>JACRQF010000010.1 GCA_016222825.1 Verrucomicrobiota bacterium
TATACGGCGTGGCTTGATGGAAACAAGGGCGTTGTAGGCCACGTCCCCGACGTGGCGGAGTCATCCATCATTATCGCTACGTCGGGGACGTGGCCTACAACATCGTCATTACTGTAGCGGCGGTGTCCGACCGCCGGTTGTCTTGTCAGCATTCCTTTCGGCGGTCGGAGACCGCCGCTACAGCAATGACGATGTTGTAGGCCACGTCCCCGACGTGGCGATATTGATGGACGACACCGCCACGTCGGGGACGTGGCCTACAACGCCCTTGTTTCCATCAAGCCACGCCGTATAATCACCGCGCAAACTTTCGGAGGAAAATCATGAACCGACTCAGCCTCTCCGCCTTCGCAGCGATATTGTCACTCATTAACTCCACGACGAGTATCGCCGCAACAGATGACGCGTTCGTCAAAGAAGTAGCCGCGCTGCCAGCAGAACAACAGGTTCAGCGTGTGACGGCCGAATTGAAGAGGCTGAACCCCAACTTCGACGGCAAGGAGACACATAAGATTGAAGGAGGCGCGGTGACCGAGTTGGCTTTCTCGACGACGGGCGTTGCCGACATCTCTCCCGTCAAGTCATTGAAATGGCTGAGGAAACTCACCATTACACCACCGATCGCGAATCAAAAAGGTGCCGTCGCCGACTTATTGCCGCTGCGCGACCTGCAGTTAACTTGGCTTTGGTGTCACAACAATCCCATCAGCGACTTGTCACCACTCAGGGGAATGCCACTGGCCGTGTTGAGTTGCGGCGGAACGCAAGTGAACGATCTCTCGCCATTGTCAGGCATGAAGTTGACCGTGTTGAGCGTGAACGACACGGTAGTGAATGACCTCTCGCCATTACAAGGAATGCCTTTGACGGTGCTCTGGTGTAACAATACCCGAGTCAACGATCTCGGGCCGCTCAGGGCTGCGCCATTACAGGACCTCAAATGCGATTTCGTCGCAAGCCGAGATGCTCCGATTCTGCGATGCATCAAGACGCTGGCAAGGATTAACGATATGCCCACACAGACGTTCTGGGTTCGAGCCGGCTCTGCATCAGCATCCGGCGCTACATCGGGGTTGCCTCAATCCCCTGCCACATCACCAGCGCAAACAACGATTGGAACCGCGAAGCCAGGTCAGTCCTTGGTGATTTCTGCCGGCATAGAATTGGTTTACATCCCGCCGGGGGAATACCTGAGAGGCAGTGCCGCCGATGAAAAAGCATGGGCCGTCGCCACAGGACATTTGGGGCAAGGATATGTAAACCGAGAGGGTAAGCAGCCACTGAAAACGACCATAAGCCAGTGCTTCTGGATCGGACGAACGGAAGTCACGTTCGGACAATGGAAGCAATTCAACAGTGCGACCAGTTACGTGACCGAAGCAGAAAAGGTAGGAAAGAAGAAGGAGAACTGGCGTTATCCACGGCCCGGTTTCCTGCCAAAGAGCAACCATCCTGTTACGTGCGTAACTTGGAATGATGCGATGGCTTTTTGTGATTGGTTGAATGGCCAGGAGTCGAAGGCGGGACGACTGCCATCTGGCTATGCAATACGGCTGCCTACAGAAGCGGAATGGGAGTATGCGTGTCGAGCCGGCACGCAAACAAGGTTCTGGTGGGGTGATTCAGTAGAAGATGGCCGCGGGCGTGTGAACTGGGCTGGAAAGGACGATGGATCTGACTTCATATCGCCTGTGGATCATTACGGGGCGCGCGGCCGGAACAAATTCGGATTAGCAGACATGCTGGGCAATGTCTGGGAATTATGCATGGATGGCTTTGACGGCAGAGAACCCCACGAGAGACTGTGGAAAGGCAACGACTCAACCCATGTGAAACGTGGCGGGGCGTTCAACAGACCACCAGCGTGTGGTCGATGCGCATATCGCTCACCCGAAGATTCGGCTGCGGTCAACTCCGTTGGCTTCCGAATCTGTTGTGGGCCAAGCCAGTGAGCGTCGTAAGCGCCAAGGAAGCACACAAGCTCGGCACGGACCGGAACGCGCTGGAAGAGATGATGCACTGAGCGGGGCGAGGCTACGCCTTGCTGGAAAGCATCTCGATCATCAGCCTGACGCCGAAGGCGGTGGCGCCCTTCTCGTGGTGCGGCTTCGCGTCGGAAACCCACGCGGGGCCGGCGATGTCCAGATGCGCCCACGGCACGCCTTCGGCCACGAACGCCTGGAGGAACGCCGCGCCCGTGAGCGTGCCGGCGTAACGGCCGGCGGAGTTCTTCACGGTGGCCACGTCGCTCTTGACCATGTCGCGGAACTCGTCCTCCAGCGGCAGTTCCCAGACGCGCTCGCCCGTGGCCTCGGAGGCGCGCTCGATGCGCTTGCACAACGCGGCGTCGTTGCCCATCAGCCCGCCGATGTTGTGGCCGAGCGCAACGACGCACGCGCCGGTGAGCGTCGCGAAGTCCACGATGGCCTCCGGTTTCTGCTCGCAGGCGAAGGCGAGCGCGTCGGAGAGGATGACGCGGCCCTCGGCGTCGGTGTTGATGACCTCGATGGTCTTGCCGCTGCGCGTGGTGACGATGTCGCCGGGGCGATAGCTGGTGGCGCTGGGCATGTTTTCCGCGGCGGCGACGACACCGAGGAGGTTCACGGGCAGCCGCAACAGCGCTGCGGCCTTCATGATGCCGAGCACGGCGCAACCGCCGCACTTGTCCCACTTCATCTCTTCCATCTTGTCGCCGGGCTTGATGCAGATGCCGCCGCTGTCGAACGTGATGGCCTTGCCGACGACCGCAAAAGGCTTCTGGCCTGCGCGACCGCCGCGATACTCGAGCACGATGAGCTGCGGCTCGCGCGCGCTGCCGCTGCCGACGGCGAGGAGGCCGCCAAAACCGCCGCGCTCCAGCGCGCGTTTGTCGAGGACGCGGCAACGCAACCGCCCGCGAAGCTCGCGCGCCAGCGCCAGCGCCCGCCGGCCCAGTTCGGCCGGGTAGATCACGTTGCCCGGCTGGTTGGCGAGGGCTTTGGTCCAGTTCACCGTCTCGCCGATGACACGGCCGCGTTCCACCGCCGTGGCGGCGGCGCGCGCTTCGCCGGGACTGACGTGAATCGTGACAAGGGCGAGCTTGGTCCTGGGCGGGGCTTTGGAGGGCTTGAACTCGTCGAAGTCGTAGTGCGCCGCCACCGCCGCCTCGGCGACGACACCGGCTCGCTCTGCATCGCCGGCGTCGAACGCGGCGCGGCTGACGCCCACCTCGCGCAGGCGGCGCGTGGCCATGACAACCGCGCGGCGGAGTTTTGGCGGCGTGAGATCCTTGCGCGGGCCGAGGCCGACCAACAGCGCGCGTGGCGCGGCGAGCTTGCCCTGGGTGTGGACGAGACAAAGCTGGCCGAGTTTCCCGGCAAACTCCTCGGCGTTCAGGTCGCGGAACACCGCGCCGAGCGCGGAGACCTTGTGCTCGGCGTGGAGAAGGAAGACAACGGCATCGGAGGTTTCGGTGGTCGCGGGGGTGGTTTTGGTCTGGATTCTCATTGGCATGACCGAGTATAAGCGCATTCCGATTCGATGCAAGGCACCCTGTTCATCGCCGCCGCTTTTCTCGTCGCGACTGCCGCCTTCGGGCAGGTGGAAATGACCTCGCGCGTTGTCAGCGTCACGGTCTTTGCCAGCGGCGGCGCGCGCGTGGAAACCGAGAGCGTCCTGCCGCCGGCCACGGGCGAAGTTTGCTGGCTGAACCTGCCGCTGGAGTCGCTGCGCGCGCCGGGACACGACCCGCACATCGAATTGTCGCCGGCGACGTTGTTCGACGGGCCTGCGCGCTTCGGCAAGACCGCGCGGCCCCATAGCGCGTTCGCGACAGACATGGCCGGGTTGCTGGCGGCCAACACAGGCGCGCTCGTCGAGGTGCGGGCGGGGACGAACGAGTTTTTCAAGGGCAAGCTCAAGCTCGCCGGCGAGCTGGCGCTGATCGAGGAAGCGACGAACCGGACCGTGGCGGTCGCCGTCTCCACCATCTCAGTCCTGCGCCGGCTTGATGGCACGTTGCGGACTCAGCGCGAAACCACCGAGCCAATCCCGGCGCTGCTGGCGACGTGCGTCAGCACCAACGGCGCGTCGAGCGTGCGGCTCTCCTACACGCTGCCCGGCCCGCGATGGTCGCCGGTGTATGAGTTGGCCACAAATACCGCGACGGCAGCACGGCTGACGTTGCTGGCGCGGTTGGAGGGCGATTTCGCAGGGCTGCGCGGCGTGCCGGCGCGATTCATCCTCAATCCGGGCGAAGCCGCGTGGGAGACGGCGGGAATCACCGGCAAGACAGCCGTCCTGTTCTCCGAAGAGGTGCCATGTGAACGGCTCGCGCATGTCGTGATGCTGGACCGACTTGACGCACCGGCGCTGATCCATACGGCGTTGCGGTTGAACAATCGCAGCGGTCGCGCCTGGCCTGCCGCGCCGCTGGGCACGGCGACGTTCCCGGCGACGGCCACGGGCGGCGTGGCCTTGCACGTCCTGGAAGAATCCGCGCCGCTGCGCCTGAGCCGCCGCGTGAGGGAAATCAGCCGCCGTCCCGCCAAACAAACGCCCGTCGGCGCCGGTCCGCTCGATGAGGTCCTGGCGGTCGGGACGATCACGCTGCTCAACGAGACATCCGCGCCGTTGCGGACGCTGCTGCTGCGCGCCGCGCCGGATGTGGTGGAGGAAACCGCGCCGGCCGCCATCCCTGAACGCGACGCGGCAGGCGCGCGCTGGCTCCGATGGGAGTTGAATGTGCCGCCGCGGGAACCTGTGACGCTGGAGTTCCGCTACCGGGCGTTGGTGAAACCCGAAGCAACCCAGTGAGCCGTTACCGGCTGCGACCGCCCGGCTACGGCTTGCTCTTCTTCTTCCTGCTTCCCTCTTCTTCCTCTTCGATGGGGTAAAGCTTCTCCAAGGCCTTCTTGATCGCCGGCGAAGGCGGAACAAAGTTCTCCAAGACAACCTTGTCGTTGATCAGCACCTGCACGCCATGACCGATGATCTTCTCGCCATACATCCAACCGTCGAAATGACTCTCTTCACGAGCGGCGGCGACTTCGGCCGTTTCGATGACCTTTTGCTCCCGCGGCTTGAGGTCGAGCTTCTCTTCGGCGCCGAACGCGCGCTCGCGCCAGTTCCGCTGGCTGTCCGAAGAGTAAACGCGCGACCGCGTCTTCACGACGCCCCAACGCACAGTGACGCCGGTCACCGGCTTGGGCGATGTGTTCTGGATGGTAATCTGCAAGGCGCGGCCGGTCTGAACATTGCTATAATAAACGCCGCCGCCGGTCCCTCTCTTGCGGCTGACGGGTTTGACATCCAGTTGAACCGGCACCATCTGGGCCGCCAACGGCAAAATCATGCCGCAGAAAACAAACAGAACAATCAGTTTCTTCATTTGGCTCTCCGGCAACAGCGTGCGGATACTGGCACGAACCCGAAGGCAGAGTCAACCTCAAGGCCGGGCCAGGACTTCGGCGATCTGAACGGCGTTGAGCGCGGCGCCTTTGAGCAACTGGTCGCCCGCAACAAACAACGCGAGACTCTTGTTGCAGCTCAAGTCCTGCCGGATGCGGCCGACGAGGCAATCGTATTGTTCCGTCGCCTCGATCGGCATCGGGAAGAGGTTTCGTTCGCGGTCGTCCACCAGTTTCAGGCCGGGGGCCTTCGCCAGCAGTTCGCGCGCTTCGGCGACCGTCAGTGGCTTCTCAAACTCCGCCACGATGCTCTCGCTGTGCGCCCGCAGCACCGGCACGCGGATGCACGTCGGGCAGACCTTGATGGTGTCGTCGTGGAGAATCTTCCACGTCTCCTTCACCATCTTGTTCTCCTCCTCGTTGTAACCGTTGGCGGCGATGGCCGTGTTGTGGCTGAAAAGGTTGAACGCGTAACGGTGCGGCATGATCTTCGGCACGGCCGGCTTGCCGGCAAGCACGTCGCGGGTCTGGTCTTCCAGTTCGGCCATCGCCTGCGCGCCCGCGCCGCTGGCAGCCTGATAGGTCGAGACGATGACGCGGCGCAGCTTCGCCGCGCGATGCAACGGCCAGAGCGGCATCAGCATGATGATCGTCGAGCAGTTCGGGTTGGCAATGATGCCTTTGTGGAGCTTGATGTCCTCCGGGTTGATCTCCGGCACCACCAGCGGCGCGTTCGGATCCATCCGGAACGCCGAGGAGTTGTCAATCACCACCGCGCCGGCCTTCACCGCGTCGTCGGCAAATTCCCGCGACCGGCTCGCGCCGGCGGAAAAGAGCGCGATCTCCACGCCGGTGAAACAATCGTGCGTCAGCTCATGCACCGGCATGGCCTTGCCGCGGAACGTCAGCGTCTTGCCCTTCGAGCGCGCGCTGGCGAACAGCGACAGTTTGCCCACCGGGAAATTGCGTTTCTCCAGTGTCTTGATCATCTCGACGCCCACCGCTCCGGTGGCGCCAACCACTGCAACGTGATACTGACGGCTCATAATAATTTCTTTCCGTAATCTGCCTTCGGCTTTCCTTGCCGAAAGCGGCGCAGTATAATCGCCCACCGACAACGTGCAACTGCTTTTCAACGAACTCTGTCTCCGGCTCGACGCCGCGCCGCCGCTGGCGCTGGTCGTCAGCATCGGCCAGCAACGCCTCGGCCTCTTCCGCGACGGCGCGCTCGCAGCCGACTGGCCTGTCTCCACCTCGCGCTTCGGCGTCGGCAGCCAGCTCAACAGCTTCAAAACCCCGCTCGGCCTCCATCGCATCGCCGAGAAGATCGGCGCGGGCATGCCGCTGGATACCGTCTTCAAAGGCCGCAAGCCGATTCCACCGGCCTCCGTTCCCCGCCCTCCGGCCACCGGCGACCTCATCATGGCGCGCATCCTCTGGCTTGACGGCTGCGAGCGCGGCCTCAACCGCGGCGGCGACATGGACAGCCACGACCGCTACATCTACATCCACGGCACCGCCCACGAAGACCGCATCGGCACGCCCGACAGCCACGGCTGCGTCCGCATGCGCAACGCCGACATCGCCGTTCTCTTCGATCTCATCGAGGTCGGCACGCCGGTCTTCATCGGTTGAACAACCATCCACCACTGACATGATGAAAACCATTGCCTGCATCACCCTGTATTGCGTCTTGGCCGCAACCTCGTTCTCACACGCCGGCGAAACCAGCCTCACCGACTCCGACATCAAAACCATCCTGCGCGAACGCATCGAGGTCGCCAAGAAGGCCGTCGGCATCGTCGTCGGTATCGTGGACGAGCACGGCACGCGAGTCGTGAGCTGCGGCCGGTTCGAGCGCGACGGAGGCCGCGAGGTGGACGCAAACACCGTCTTCGAGATCGGTTCGGCGACGAAGGCCTTCACCTGCGTGCTGCTCCAGGACATGGTCGAGCGCAGGAAGATGAAACTCGACGACCCGGTGGCGAAGTATCTGCCGAAGTCGGTCAAGATGCCGACGCGCGGCGGCAAGGAAGTCACATTGCTCGACCTCGCCACGCACACCTCCGCCCTTCCCCGGATGCCGGACAACTTCGCGCCAAAGGACGAGCATAATCCCTACGCCGACTTCACGGTCGCGCAGATGTATGCGTGCCTGTCAGGCTGCAAGCTCACGCGCGACATCGGGGCGAAGTATGAATACTCCAACCTCGGCATGGGCCTGCTCGGCCACGTCCTCGCGTTGAAGGCGGGCCGGAGCTACGAGACGCTCGTGGTGGAGCGGATTTGCCGGCCGCTGAAGATGGAGAGCACGCGCATCAAGCTCGACGCGAAGCTCAAGGCGCGGCTCGCGCCGGGGCATACGGAGACGGGCGAACCGCAAGCGAACTGGGATCTCCCCACGCTGGCCGGCGCGGGCGCGTTGCGCTCCACCGCCAACGACCTGCTGACGTTCCTCTCCGCCAACCTCGGCCTCGCCAAATCCAGCCTCACGCCGACGCTGCGGAAGTCGCACGTCGTCCGCTTCCGCGGGGCCGCGCCGGACCTCGACCTGGCGCTCGGCTGGCACGTGCTGCGCAAGTTCGGCGTCGAAATCATCTGGCACAACGGCAAGACCGGCGGCTACGTTTCCTTCATGGGTTTCGACCCGGCCAAGCGCCGAGGTGTGGCCGTCCTCTCCAACAGCGCCAACACGGTGGACGACATTGGCCTGCACCTGCTCGACAGCCGATACGAACTCCCCAAGATCAAGCCGACCGAAGGGCGCAAGGTCGCGGAGGTTGATTACAGTAGCTACGACGCTTACGCGGGCCGTTACGAGATGGCCCCGAACATCTTCTTCACCATCCGCCGCGACGGCGGCCGCCTGACGGCGCAACTGACCGGCCAGCACGCCATGGAAATCTTCCCCGAATCGAAGACGGAGTTCTTCTACAAGGCCGTGGACGCGCAGATCACCTTCGTGAAGAACGACAAGGGCGAAGTCATCGCGCTCATCCTTCATCAGAACGGCCAACATCCGGCGGCGATGAAGGTCAAGTAACCCGCGTCGCGCGGGCAGGCGTCCCCGAAGAAACGGGCGGTTCGCGCCCTTTTACTTGGGCACGGGCTGGAGGTTCTTGAACGGGATCTTGATGGCCGCCGGGACAAGTTCCTCGTCGACGAGATTGGTGCCAATCAGGATCTGAACGCCGTGGCCCCGGATCATCTCGCCCGAGGTGCGGCCAACCAGGGTGGAGGTCGAGCCACCAACCACGATCGGGGAAGTTTCGATGGTCTTCGCATCCATCGCTTTCAACTCAAGCGACTCCTGCCCTCCGAAGAACACGCCCTTGTCCATGGGGTTGCGACCGACGGAAATTTTTCCGATTGCCCAACGAACCACGATGTTGGTCAACGGCCGGGGCACCAGGCTCTGCACCGTGATGCGGAGCGAGGCCGTCTCGCGGTAGCGGCTGTATCCGGGAGACAACCACGCGATGGGTGTGGCATCGGCCGCGTCTTTCTTCCTGTTGATGCGCTGGACTTCAAGCTTCAGGGGTGACCTCAGCGTCGCGAGCTCTGGCAGCGACAACGCCTTCGGCAACACGGACCGGACCATCAGATACTTGACCCCGCCTGTGCCCGTCTTGATCGGACGAATCAGCAGTTGGGTATAGGAGAGTCCATCAGAGGCGACGGTTGGGGTCTGGACTTGAGGTTGAGGCGCGGGCTGAGCCGGCGGCGGCGCTGCCGGCGGGGTTGGTGGCGGCGGTTTTGGTGTCGCCGTCGCCAAAGCAGGTGCTGGTGCAGCGGGCGGCGGCGCAACCACAGGCGCAGGCGCAGGCTGTGCCGTCGGTATTTGAACTGGTGGAGCCGGCGGCGCTGGCGCGCTCACGACGGGAGCGGGTTGCACCGGCGGGGGCGCGGGCGCAGGCTGAGGCTGCGGCGGCGGTGATGTTGCCTTCGCGACTTGAACAGGTGCAGGCGGTGTCTGCACCGGCGCAGGGGCTGGTGGCGCAGGCGGCAACGGCGGCAACGGCTCAACGACGACCGGCGCAGGGGGCGGTTGCATGAAGCCATCCACGCCTTGAGCCACATACGACCAGCCCGCAGCCAATCGGGACTTCATGGCGCGCAGCACCTTCCCGATATCCTGCTTGAACGATGGCGGGCCTAACTGCCCCTTGGCCGGCGTTGCCGGGCGCGCTGCCACAGCGGGCGGCGCCACCGGCGCGACCGGCGTTTGCGCGGGCAATGGCAGCGTCGCACAAAGGCTCGTCATCAAAATTAGCCGGAGCTTTGTCATCAGGTCATCTTGCGCTCGAATGCCCGCGCAGGTTGGGCGTGGAAAGCCAACCTGCCTTCGGCACTCCCAGGCGTTGAGTTCGTGAACTACAGCGATACATCACACGAAACAAGCTGTTGTCGAAAACGTGCCGTCCACCGGCGATTCGGACCGGTTACTGCGTCAGTTGTTGCGGAACTTCCGTCGCCACCGCGGCCGGAGGCCGTTGCTCGGCGCGCATCATTTCCAGATGCAGCCGGGTGGAACGCGTGTTCTCCTCCATCTCCACCAGCAATCGCAGCGTCTCGCCCGCCGCGCACGTCATGATGCCCGCGGCAAACGCGCAGGGAAGCCCGGCCGCCAGCACCAGCAGCGCCTTCCAAAGCTGCGGCCCGTCCCAGAGCTGATAATGGATCGTCACCGCCAGCACGCCGACCGCCAGCGCCAGCATGAGAACCACGCCCAGCACGTTCAGCGTCACCGCGGTAATCCGCATCACCGGGTATCGCCTCGCCAAAGGCGCGTTCACCGGCTGGTTCATGTCGCACGCCGGGCAACGCACAATCGTCCCGGTCTGCGAATGGCCGATGTTCAACTTCTGGCTGCAACTCTGACAGTAGAAGGTCAACTTCATGGCGAATGATGCGCCTGGCGGGCGACTGCCGGCCAGACCTGCAACGCGCAGGGAAATCGTATCATCTTCACCGATTCCCTGTGTGGGTTCTATTCTGGCATCTTCCCGCGGCGGGGTCAATCCGAGCTTCCGAAAATCTTCTTCCGCCCGCCGCCGTGTAGGAGGGAGAACCCAAGCCCGTTTCAGATTGATGGCAGGTCATGGCCCGTGCTATTTATCGCCTGGTTTCAACCCGCGTTGAAAGCCTGGCACACGGAGACAAGGATCATGAAGAGTTCGACACCTGCTTTCTGGCTGACGGGACTCATCTTGCTTTGGGCCGTCGGCACGCCCGTGGTGGAAGGAGGCTGAGGCCCGCGCACAGACGCCGCGACGGTGGCTCGCGTCATCCCGCACACCCCACCCGCCAGGGTGACTCGCGTGATTCCGCGTGGCCCATTCCTCAGCGGCGTGGTGGTCAGTTTGACCCCCCGATGGCGCACCCTCAGCGTGAGACCCACCGATGCGGCCGTTGCCCGCGCGCTCAACCCCGCCGTCTTTTTCATCGGTGCGGATGCGATGCTCGGCCGGAACGGAAAGGAGTGTGAACTCCAGGACATCCAGCCCGGCGACCCGATTCGCGTGGCGTTCAGGATAGACCCGGGGCCAACGGTTCACGTGACCGGACTCGAAGCCGGCAATCCCGGCCCGGCCGGCCTCAGTCGCGCATGGCCCGTGACTTCGGCGCAATGCATCGTGGGTGGCATCGCCTTGGCGGTGCTGCTGGTCTTTACCCTTGCGGTGCGGGGCGTGTGGAGGAGCTTCTCCAGCTAGACGGCCGCCGCGCAGGTTCATCGCGCACGCACGACCTTGGGAACGAGCGGTCAAACCTCGGGAGCAGACTATCCACTCCCCGGAGCGAGCCATCCACCCCCGGGAGCCAGCCATTCGCTCCTGGGAGTCAGTCGCTGGACCCCGGGAGCCAGTCATTCGCTCCCGGGAGCCAGTCACCGAACCCCGGGAGCCAGTCACCGAACCCCGGGAGCCAGTCGCTGGATCCCGGGAGCCAGTCATTCGCTCCCGGGAGTGAGCCATCCGCTCCAGTCCAAATACCCCAAAAAAACCGCCCGCCGCAGCCCACTGCGGTTGGATTCGGCCTCTGGAACGGGTTTTTGCCTCCTGAAATGGTTTTTGGCCACCCCACGAACGAACCATTCCGGAAAGTCCCAAAGTCGCTTCGGAAATGCCCCGAATCCTTCCCCTACCCCCCTCCTCGTTCCGTCAGCCTTGGCCGGCTCCATCCTGAGACCCGCCGCCCGGTGGGTCGGGCGCTCCGGGCACGACCGCCCCTGAGCCGCGCAAGGATCGCGCCTGGAAGTCGCGATTCACCTCGGCCACTTGCCATGCATGGTGTTCCTGTAGCGGCAAGAGGTGGGGCTTCGGCCTTGCAGCACCTCCCGTGTTATGCGACAAGAGCAAGGTTCAATTAACAATGTCAGGTGAATATGGCCAATCACTCGTGGAATGGACACTTGATTGAAGTGGAGAGCCATGCGACGCCGAAGTTGCTTTGGTTTGGGATGTCCTTTTCTGTGCGAGTAGACGGCAGTAGATCATTTCGCTCGCCAGACTACTTTGAGGGCCTTCGAACCGTCGTGCCTTTTGAGATTGTTGATGCCGGCACGGTCAGGCGTGGTCGAGTCGAGTCCGGTCGCCCTTGCTCAGTGCTTTACGCTGTCTATCGAGTATTCATTGAGGAGCAGGAGGTTGCACGAGGCGCAGTCCGAGCACGAAATTGGTATACCACATATGGCATTATCGCGGCGGTCTTAGTATCTCTTGCTATCTTCATGTCTCGATGATCACTGCACATGTCAATCCGCTGGAACGAACGAGGCTTTGCCCTGTCGCTCAGCCTTATCGGTAGAAAAAACCTACTGGATTAGGCGGGCGGGAACCCTATGCTACTGCTGACGGCTGGGCCGATGCCGGCTGGATGAAACATTATGACGGCACCAAACTCTGGCGGGCCGCAAGACCCAGGACCGCCTTCACATGAGGGGGATGGGCGTCTCCTATTGCGCATTCTGCTTCGGATTCTTGTCGGTCTCACTATCATCGCTGCGGCTGTCGGTTTCCTACTGGATTTGCTTGTTGGCCCTTCTATTCGTGATCTCGTAGCGCCATACACCGACAAGATACCGAACTGGGTCTGGATAGCCTTGTTGGTGTGCATTGGATGTTATGGGGTTTGGGATTGCTATCTCTCGGTGAGAGAATCTAAGAAAGATGATCATGACGGCACCAAACACTGATCAACCGCAACCGCCCATCGAGCGGCAAGGCATGGATGTGGACATCGTCTGCGTCGGCTTCGGGCCGGCCACGGGCGGGTTCCTGACGACGCTGTCGCGCCAACTGATGAACGCGGACGGCACGCCGCGGTTCGAGAGCGCGGTGGCGCCGGGGATGCCGCCGCAAGTGATTTGCTACGAGCGCGCGGACGACATCGGCTTCGGGGTGTCGGGCGTGGTGACGCGGGGGCGCGGGTTGCGGGCGACGTTCCCCGATCTCGATCCGGCGCAGATACCAACGGCGGCGGCGGTGACGGAGGAGCGGGTGTTGTATCTGCTGGATCCGGTCGGGGCGAGCCGGCGGTCGCTGACGTTGCGGGCCGGGGACGCGATGATCCGGGCGTTGAAGTGGATGCTGCCCTATGAGCGGGAGGCGGTGGCGCTGCCGTATATCCCGCCGTTCCTGAGCAAGCACGGCGGGCTGATCTTCTCGCTGGGGCAGTTCAACCAGTGGGTCGGGCAGCAGGTGATGGCGACGGGGGCGGTGCAGGTCTGGCCGGGGACACCGGTGGCGAAGGCGTTGATCGAGCAAGACCGCGTGGCGGGCGTGCGGCTGCTGGACCAGGGCGTGGACAAGCAGGGCAAGGCGGAGGAGGGCTTCATGCCGGGGATGGACATCCGCGCGGCATTGACGGTGGTGGGCGACGGGCCGGTGGGCACGGTGGGCCAGCAGCTCGACCGGCAGTTCGGGATGCCGGAGGGTCATCACTCGCACGACTGGGCCGTGGGGATGAAGATGGTGGTGAACCTGCGCGAGGACTGCGACCTGAAGCCCGGCACGGTCTTCCACACGTTCGGCTACCCGGAGCCGGAGATCTTCGGGTTCATGTATGTCTATCCGGACCGCACGGCGTCGCTGGGCATCTTCGTGCCGTCGTGGTTCGACAGTCCGGTGCGGACGAGCTACCGCTATCTCCAGCACTGGATGTTGCACCCGTATATGTGGCGCTATCTCGAGGGCGCGACGCTGCGGTCATGGGGCGCGAAGACGCTGGGCGAGTCGGGCAAGCGCGGCGAGCCGTGGCTGGTCGGCAATGGTTACGCGCGGATCGGCGAAGGCTCCGGCACGACGAACGTGCTCACCGGCTCCGGCGTGGATGAGGCGTGGACCAGCGGCGTGCAACTGGCCGAGGGCGTCGTGGAGCTGCTCGCGGCGAAGAAGCCGTTCACGAAGGAGAACCTGGAGGAGGCTTACGCGAAGCGACGGCGCTTCAGTTGGATCGAGAACGAGGGCCGCGAGGCGGAGCGCGCGCGGGATGGTTTCCACCGCGGCGTGGTGGCGGGCCTGATCGGCATGGGACTGGCGGGATTCACCAAGGGAAAGGTCGCCATTCCCGGCCAGCCGTTTGCGCCGCACGAGCGGCTGCCGAGCCTGGAGGAATACTATCGCGGCAGAATCCCCGCCGACGAGGTGAGGAAGATCCAGGAAGAGTGCGCGGCGAGGGGCCTGTCGGCGCACGCGACGTTGATGGAGTGCTGCGGCTGGCCGGAGATCCCCTACGACGGCAAGCTGCTGGTGTCGCAGCAGGACGCGCTGCTGCTGGGCGGCAAGGTGCAGGCGCCGGCCGGCTACGCGGACCACGTGGCGTTCCTCTACCCCAACCTCTGCGAGACGTGCGGGACGAAGCTGTGCATCGAGGTCTGTTCGGGGCAGGCAATCACGCCGGGGCCGAAGGGCGTGCCGGCGTTCGACAGGGAGAAGTGCGTCCACTGCGGCGCGTGTCTCTGGAACTGCGCGACGCCGCTGCCGGAGGACGCCCAGCGCACGAACATCGAGTTCCGCGCAGGGACAGGCGGGCTGCATTCGGCGGAGAACTGAGCCACGAACCCAAGCCAAGCCGGCAAGCGGAGCCGGCAGGGATGCCGGCGCTACGCCGTCACTTGATCGTCAGCAACACGCGCTGGGCCTCGGCAGCGAGGTCGGCGGGGAGACTCAGGCTCAAGGCGCGCTGGAGCGATTGTTTGCTCTCGTCGAGCTTCTTGAGCCAATACTGCGACATGCCGAGGTAGAACGCCGCCTTGGCATCGTCCGGGCGTTTGCTGGCGCTCTCCTTGAGCAGGTTCACCGCTGCTTTGTAATCCCCCCGCTTGTAGATGATGATGCCCAGGGCCTTTCCAATCTCCGCGTCGTCGGGGAAAGCCTCCCGCGCCGTGACCGCCATCTCGTAGGTCTTGCGATTATCACCCGGTTCTTCGGCGCCCAGGATGGCCAGCCGTTTCTTGGCCAGCGCAAAATCCGGGAAGCGGGCGAGCACCCTTTCGTAAGCCTGCTTGGCCGCCTTGATGTCCGCCTTCTGCTCGTGGATGGCGGCCATCACCATGAGCGCCGGCACGTCAGCCGGGTCCGACTTCAGAGCCTGCTCAACTCTCGATTCGTAAGGCAGCGCCTGCGAGGGCTTGGCGGCAAGCTCAACCATGCTCAGGAACCGTTTGGCTTCCGCCGCCCGCCTGAAAGTGGCATCCGCTTGGAGCGCGGCTCGCGCCGCCGTCTCCGCCTCCCCAATCCGTCCCAAGCCGTAGGCGGCCTCGGCAAGGTCATAAAGCAATTCCGGGTTTCCCGGCTGCTTGGCCACCGTCTGGCGCAGGAGGCTCAGCGCCCACTTGTAATCGCCCGCACGGTAAGCCAGACGCCCCAACAGACCGGCGACCACTGGGTCATCCGGCGCCAGTTTATACGCGGCCTTGGCATATTCAAACGCCTTGGACTCGCCCTGAGAGCGCCAGGCGTAAAGCTGCGCCAGATTGATGAGAGGCTTCACGTTTCTGGGATTCGCTTTCGTGATCCCCTCGTAAGTCGCGACGGCCTTGTCGAACATCCCCTCGCGGGCATAGATCGCGGCCAGGCGCAAAAGCGCCACCGGATCGTTTGGCTTCTCCGCCAACCTGCTCTCCAACCCCGCGCGCGCTTCAACACCGGCTGTCTTGGCATCCACAGACAGCACAGCCAGACACCGGCCGGCTTCCACGCTGCCCGGAAACTCCTTGTTCAACTGAAGCGCGCGCTGAAACGCGAGGCGGGCGGATTCCTCCTCGCCCATCATGTAATGGGTCATGGCCAGATGGTATTGGACCTCCGCCTCGGTGGGCAGCTTGTCCGCTGTTTCCCGCAGGAGATTCAACGCCGTCGAATACTGGCCTTTCTTATAGAGAATCCAACCCAAGGTATCCGCAACGAACGGGTCCCTCGGCTGCAACTCCCTGGCCTTGCCCGCCAGTTCGTAAGCCCTGTCGAGCTTGCCCAGATGCTCCGAATACAGATAGGCGAGGTTGTTCAAAGCCGGCCCGAACTTCGGATTCACCCCCAGCAGTTTCTCGTAAGCGTCGCGGGCGGCATTGTAGTCCTTCTCGTAGTCGTAGATCATGCCGATGAGCATGAGGGAGGCGACATCCTTGGGGTTCTTCGCGACGACTGCGAACAGCTCCTCCATCGCCTTCTGGCGCTGGTTGGAGGTCACGTAAAGTTGCGCGAGCAGGAAGTAAGCCGCATGGAAATCAGGCTGCAACTCCACGGCTTTCCGCAACGCGGCCTCCGCCTGCTTCGTGTCCCGTTGCGCCAGGAACACCCTGGCCTGCAGGAAGCACAGGTGTGCCTGCTTCGGGTTCTTCTCCAGTTCTTTCCCGATGCGCTGTAGCGCCGCCGCGTATTGCTTGCCCGCCAGGTCCAAATCAACCAGTTGGTCCATCGCGGGCAGATAACCCGGCGTCAATTCGAGCGCCTTCTCAAACGCCTTGCGGGCCTCGTCCTTCTTGCCCTGCTGGAGATGGACCAAGCCCGTCTGCAGGGCGACTTCGGGACTCTTGGGGAATAGCTCCTCGAACTTGCGATACACGCCCAACGCGTCATCGAGATTGTTCAAAGCGCGGCAGGCTTCGGCCAGCAGCAGCCACCCCTGGGCGATCTGCGGGTGCTGTTGAATGAACTGTTTCAAGAAAACCACCGTTGAACTGAGATCGCCGGCCCTGATTTTGAGTTCCGCCAACAGCAGCGCGGCTTCCACAAGATCGGGATTCAGGCTCACGGCCTCACCGAGGGTGTTTCTCGCCTTCCCCGGCTCGTTGTCCACGAGATACGCGAGCGCAAGCTGATACCGCACAAACGCGGCCTTTGGATAGCGGAACAGCATTCCCTCAAATTCCGAAATGGCCTTCGCGGTTTCGCCCTTCACCAGTTTCAGCCTGCCGCTCAGCAACATCGCCTCGTAATTCAGCGGGTCGCGCGTCAGTATCCTCTTCAGCAAGGCGTCGCAATCATCGTATCTCTTCTCCCTGAAGGCCAACTCCGCCAACTGCGCCGACGCGGGCAAATAATCCGGGGCTTTCTGGACAATCTCTTCCAACACACGCTTGCCCGCCTCCGCATCCCCGTTGCGAACCTTGAACTGCGCGTATTTCAGCCGCCTCGGAGACCGGAGGGGAGCAAATTCGGCGGCAGCTTGGAAGGCCTGTTCCGCCTGCTTCAAATCGTTCTGGGACCAATACACATTGCCGAGCGCGGAGTAGGCCGCGCTTGACTTCGGATCGAGCGCCAGCGCGCGCTTGAAGGCGGCTTCCGCAGCCGGCAAATCACGCTGCCGAAGGGAGAGGTTTCCCAGCGCCACCTGCAAGGACGCTTTCTCGCCCGTTGCTTGCAGCGCCTTCTGCAACCGTTGCCGAGTCTCTTCGGCAGCCTTCGGCGTTGCAGCCGTTTCGGCCAGAAGGATCGGGGCTTCTTCGTCTTGCGGCTTGCGGTCCATCACAAACAACGCCTCGTCCCGTGCTTCCTTCAGTTTTCCCATGGCGAGATAAACAAGGCCCAGCTTCAGCCGCACGTCCAGATTGCTGGAATCCAGCTCGAAACTCCGGAGCAGCAAAGGCAACGCCCGATCCATACGCCCCTGCTGGAAGTAAACAAGACCCAGGCGGCCCAAGCAGTGCGGATCCTGCGAGTCCACGTGAAGGACACTGATGTATTCGACTTCCGCCTTGTCGTATTCACCCGCCTCGTAATACCGGTCGGCTTGTTCCAAGTGGCGGGCTTTGCTGGCCGAAGGCGAGCAACTCACGCCAGTGATTGCGCACAACATCGCTGCCACCACTGTAAGAACCCATTGCAAGTGTCTGCCCATACCAGCCTCCATACTATTCAGGTTTCATTTCCTTCACGGCCTGATCCAACCTCCGGAGAACGACCAACAAGAGAAAAAATGGCACCAGCGACAAGGCGAAGAACAACGGTCCGCCTTGCTTATGGATGGCATGATATAACATCTCCGGGCCAATGTGAACACAAAGCTGGCCGATGACGAAAATCCGGAACCCGTTTCTGAGGATAGCCAGCGGAAGCACCGCCGCCGTCAGCACCGCGCGTGTCCAAGGCTTTCGCAAGAAGAGATGCCCGGCCACCAAGCTGGTCAGAAACAGCATCAGGCTGGAGTGGATGCCGCTGCATTCCGGATCCACATTCAATCGAATGCCCGGCAGTTGAAACGCCAGCCCCTCCCGGAAGATCGGCATGCCCGACAACCTGAACATCACATCCGCAGCCGCGGCAGAGCTATGTTGCGACATCAGTTCGATCCAATCCCTCACGAACGTGGGAAACGGCGCCATGAAGAACAGGAACGCCAGCGGGAAGGCGATGACCCGCAACGTCTCCCTCCCCACGAACAGACAGCAAATGCCGGCGAAGAGCAGGAGAAACGACAACGTGGTCAACGCCAGGGAATCTTCTTCGCTCAACGTCACGGCCGAGCCAACAGCGAGCCAGTAACCCACCAACACCACCACGCCGGTCATCAGCGCAAACGCCGCCAACTGTCGGGGCGGCTCGGAATCGGAGGGCAGACTTCGCCGTCGCAACCAAACCAGATACGCGCTGATCAGCGGGATCAAGAAGATGTGCGAATACAACGCGCTTCCCGCCGCGAATGTCAGCAAGCGGCACAAGGGAACAACGAAGCCAAGCAGGAGCACGGCCACTGCCAGCACAAGCCCCCGAAGCCGCACCGGATGCTGCCGGGGCTCATCTTCCTCAGGGATGAGAAGCCGCCGTTTCGGCGCGATCTTGCGCTGCTCTTTCGCCGGATTGGGAAGTTCGTCAGGCGGCATGGAGTGTGCCCACCCCCTGATTGTCATCGTTCAGATCGGCCGCATGGACGAAAGGTTCCAAGGAGGATTCTGGCTAGAACTGGTATTGCACCTCCAAGCCAATCTGACTGGTCTCAATTCCAAATCCCCCGGGACGTGTAGAACTGTTCTTGCCGATTGCCCACAAGGCGCTGATCGTTCCCCTTCCGATAAAAGGGGCCACCAACCTTGTTTCGACGGAATAGAAAGTGTCCGTGCCCTCAATAGCGTTGGCAGCCGATTGCTTAAACTCCGACTCACCATACTGAGCACCCACAATCGCCCTGAATTTCTGGAGAAGGCGTTGCTGCAAAAACACTCTGGCGGTCGAGTTCTCTGTCACCAAGCCTTCAAAAAACGACGGGGCCGTTATATGCTCATACGTCAACCCCAGCCAGGTAGTCTCGACCGGCGCGTATTGGATCATCGCCATATATGTTGGATTCAGTTGGTCACCGACTGGTGAATTGGCAAATTGCCAGTTCTCTCCACCGCCTTGGAGCACGACATAGACCTTGTCGGTCAACTTCCAACGCACGCGCGACAAAAGCCGTTCATAAGTCATGTCAACGCCTTCCGGATCCACGCTGATGTGGCCAATGCCGGGACCGATGGCAAAATTGGCCCCCGGCCAGAGTTGGTAGTTTATCCAGTTCAGCGTGCTCCACTCGCGCGAATTCCTCTGTAGCGGCTGCAACGCTGCCGCGGCTGCCAAGGGTTGCTCCAAGAACTGAAAATTCTGATGAAATTCCGATTCCCATGCCATCTCTTTGGAGAAGGGATTGTAGATTCGAAGAACCGTTTGATACAACTCCCGATCGGTTTGCGAAGCGGTCTCGCGGAGCGGCGAAGACGAGGAGTCATATCGCTGCTCGATCTTGAAGATCCAGTTCTCATAGCGAGTGCCGCCGGACAGGCGAACTGCGTGATCAAAGGTGTCACGAACCCTTTCACTGACATAAACTGTTTTTGTGGCTGCGTAGTCCAAGGTCCAGTGGTCGCCCATGCTCATGAAGATTCCCGGAGAAATGACATGGCTGGCCGTCTTGACCTGTTGGCCGGGGGCCACCTGAATTCCGTTGCCGTGGTAAAGGCCGTAAAACAACTTGGGATAGATGTTGAACGGCCCCATTGTAAGCGCCTGTGTCGCCGGCAAAGGAAATGGCGCCACGGTGATAAAATCCTCAGGCACCAACGGCAGGGCGGGTGGATTCACAGACATCCAGGATGCCGGCCCTGCGGAATATCCGGGGGTGATGCCCGACCCGACAAACCCAGGCGAAATGCCCGATCCTTGCGCGGGCAGCGATTCACCAGTTGTCGTAAGGAGATAGAGCGGAACATCCGGAACGGTGGTCGCGACCGGGGCCATCGCCGTCTGTCCGGCTTGGGATCCCCGCCGGACTTGCTGCGGGACACCAGAATCCGCACAGAAGCTCCGGCTGCGGAAGACCACTTCTTTCACGGCTCCGTCACGACTCTGGCTGACAATGGCAACCGGAACATCCGACCCCATCACGCCAGGCAGAATCGCCCTCGTCCTGTCGTTCCGCACCGGCTGCAAAACAGCAGTGTTTACACAATAACCCCGCGAGCGAAACACCATCTCTTCCGCCCCCACAATGCCGCCAGACAAAACCAGACAGAGCAGCTTCGCCTGAAAGGAACCCATCCCGAACCGGCGCTTGCCAGCAAAACTCACCCAGTTTGACGACTTTGCAGTCACAGGTAAAACCGGCATTATTTCAACTCCTGCTATACTGATAGTGGTTTTGCCCGTTGCGCATCAAGTCTAAAGTGGCAACACGCACCGCCTTTTTCCAAACAACGCCTGCCGCTCTCCCACACACACCTCGCGTCTCCGCCACTCGGCGCCTCAAGCTTTCCACACCTGACCCGGCTTCGTTTTGACGGCCGCCATCGCGTTCCGCGCGTCAACAATGCACGGTGACCACTCCGCCAACTCCCGGTAATTGACGCACGCGTGATGAGTGGCGATCAGCACGAGATCGAAGCCGGCCACTGTTTCGCGGCTCCACGCCACAGACTTGGTGCCGACCCAATGCGGATGCTCGCGGGTCGGTCTAATGACGGGCAGATAAGGATCGTGATACGCCACCTCCGCGCCGCGTTTGTGCAGCATGTCCATCAGCACGTAGCTCGGTGACTCGCGCTCGTCATCCACGTCGGGCTTGTAGGAAAGGCCCATGACCAACACCCGGCTTCCTTTCACCGACTTGCAGAGGCTGTTCAACGCCTCCATCACCCGATACACGACATACTCCGGCATCGCCGAGTTCACCTCGCCCGCCAGTTCGATGAACCGCGTGTTCTGCCCATACTCGCGCGCTTTCCATGTCAGGTAAAACGGATCAATCGGAATGCAGTGACCACCGAGGCCGGGACCGGGATAGAACGCCATGAAACCAAACGGCTTCGTCTTGGCCGCCGTGATGACCTCCCAGATGTCAATACCCATCGCGGCATAAACAATTTTCAATTCGTTCACCAGCGCGATGTTGACGCTGCGGAAGGTGTTCTCCAGCAGCTTCGCAGCCTCGGCCACGCGGCAGGAAGACACCGGCACCAGTGTCTTGATGGCTTTACCATAAAGGCGCATCGCCTTCTCCAGACAGGCCGGCGTGAAACCGCCCACGATCTTGGGAATCGTGGCCACTACGCTGTGAGGATTGCCGGGGTCTTCGCGTTCAGGAGAAAACGCCAGGTGAAAATCCTTGCCGGCTTTCATCCCGGAGCCTTGCTCCAACACCAGGCGCAAGTCCTCATCCGTCGTCGCCGGATACGTGGTGGACTCCAATGCCACCAACGTCCCCTTCTGAAGGTGCGGAGCGATGGCTTTGCCGGTGTCCACGATGTAGGAAATGTCTGGCTCACGGTTCTTGTTGAGCGGCGTCGGCACGCAGATAACCACCGCCTCCACTTCCTTCACGCGACTCAGGTCCGTCGAGGCCAGGAAGCGTCCGGCCTTGAGTTGCTCGGCGATAGCCGCGTCACTAATGTGTTTGATGTAACTCCTGCCCGCGTTGAGCGCCTCGACTTTCGCAATGTCAATGTCCAATCCCAAAACAGAAACGCCCGACCTCGCGAATTGGAGCGCCAGCGGCAGACCGACGTAGCCCTGACCGACGACTGCTATTTTCATAAACCTAATCCCTTCCATCCAGTTCCATGGACCTCATTTTGAATTAAACTCCACGTTGATCTGGCACTTCTGCAAATCCAGCGGCCGATAATACTGGCGCCGCACGATCCGGCGGGCGGTGCCCAACGTGGACTTGAGCTTCTCCTTGAACGACAACCGGAGCCACAAACGAAACAGCGGAAAGCCGCGCAGCCGCGTCACCGGCAAACCGAACGCCCTGAATGCAAGCCTCCGCCCCCAGATGGTGCGCCGCTTGTTGATCAGGTTGCGTTGGGATGCGATCACTTTCTGCGGCTCCGCTGGAGTCAACTCCACGTAGCCCGCCTCCATCGCTCCGCGCACGATCTCGCGGCCAAGCTTCGTCCGCACCACCACCAGCGACGAGCCGGGTTCACCCGGCTCGATCTCACGATACCAAGGGTCGCCACAGGAAATGTCCGCGTCCTCGCCCGTGTCGTCCGGATTCAGCCGGACTGAATACGGCCGGAAAGCCTGAATGAATGCCCACGAGTCGTGATAGGTCATCTCCGCGCAAGGCGCGCTCTGGCCGCGTAACGTGACCGCAAACATTCCCGGCCAACCGTTGCCCCGGTAACGAAGCTGCCCCACTTGCGCGAGATCAATCTTCAACTTTCTGAGCAACTCCACCGTCGCCTTCGTTGGCGGGCTGCCCGCGCAAAAGAACGACAACGCCGCGCCCACGCGCTTGTCCAGTTCCGGCCGCTGCCGTTGCGCTTTTCGCAAGCCGTTGACCTCCGTCGGCTGGCCGATAAACACGCACGGCGCTGGCGCAGACTCGACCAAACCAAGGCCGTCGCACGTCGAGGCCGGCGCATAACGCGAGCCAACCTTCGCCAGCACCTCCTGCCGCGTCCGACTCAGACCCGTGCGGTTGCGCAAAGGATTCGCCGGGTCGCTGCCCACATGCAGCACGCCGTGCATGCCGCGCCGTTCCAGACAATACAGCGCAAGCGCCGTCAACGCCCCGCCAGACGAACCTCGGAAGCGAATCTCCGCGTCCTTCGCATGCCCTTCCCACGCTTCGATAACAGGTCCACAAAACGACGCGAGTTCCGGCAAGATATCGCAACGCGCTTGGAGCGCCGCATGATCCACCTCGTAAGCCGGACACACGTCCAAGCAGCGGCTGCATGACTGGCAATTGAGAGGATCCAGAATCATGGGCCGGATTCCCTCGTCATACACATCCACCAAGCGAATGTTGGCTTCAGGACATGCAAACGCGCACGTGCCGCACCCGTGACACAGGCGCCAGCGAACCACATCCGCTATAGACTTCAATCGTCCCATTCTACGATGACTTCATCAGCAATTGCCGAAACTCGTTCTTGGAGAACAATCCCAACACCGATTCCCTGAGTGATGGCATCTTCTCTTCCAACTCGCGACGCAAAACCTCGCGTTGGCCGAACGCCTCCCGAACCGCAGCGAGCACCTGCGCCTCATCCGAATGTCGCAGGTCCACCACACGTGAGCCGCCGCCCACTGAATCCAACACGCCGGCAAACTTCCGGCTGTAGGCCAACCCGACAGCCGGAACGCACTGCGACAGCGCCCCGATGCACGCGTGCATCCGCGATCCCATGAAGAAATCACACCGGCCAATCATGTATTTGATCTCGTGCTGATCGAACCGGCCGGGGAGATAGTGCAAGCGGCCGGCGTGGCGCTGTCCGAACTCGGCGAAGATTCGCGCGCAGGCTGTCTCGTCGCTCTCCGGATTCTCCACCCCGCCGAACACGTGCGGCACCAGCAGCACCTGCACGCCCAATTTCTCGATCATCTCGTCCAGCACCGTGTGGATCAAACGCGGATATTCGGCCCGGAGACCGAACATGTTGCCTCGACTGTAGCCGCCCATGTAAAGCAGCCCGCTCACATTCAGACCCGCCACAAGGCCGTTTTGCTTGATGGCCTCAAGCTGCAGCCGAGCGTTCTCTGCCGGCGGCTGCGGTTCCAGCGCGAAACCCATGTCGTAGGCGAACTGGATCCGCCCATCCGTCTTGCCGACCAATGCCCGCATCGCATCCACGCCCTTCGTGTCGCGCGAATAGACGAGCGCCGCGCGCTTGAGAACATAGCGGGCCAGGAGGCGCGCCAGCGAAGACTCGAACGGGCCGTAAGTCTGCGGCAGCAACACCAGCGGCTTGTCCAGCCAGAGCACGAGCACCTGGGGCAACACGACATACAGCAGCCGCTGCATCCCATAGATGTCGCTGAAACTGTCACCGCCGGCGATCGAGAGGTGGAGTTGCGCCTCCAGGATGCGGCGTAGCCAGGGATTCCGCGCGGCCAGTTTCCGGCGGGCATCGCGAGACGGCACGAGCCTGAGAAACGCCGCCGCCAGCAACAACCGCGCAACGTGGTTCGGCTGCCACGGTTTCTTCGAGAAGCGCAGGTTGATCGTCTCCACCCGCACCTCGCGTTTTCCAACTCGGTCGCTGCTCACCACCGCTTCGGTGTCGTAGTCAAGAAACTCCAACCGCGCATCCGCGTCCGCGTGCAGAAGCGCCGTCAACGTCCCCGAAGCCAGCGCGCCCACGCCGTGATTGCCCGTCGTGAAGCCCGCGCCCAGCAAAGCGACCGTTGGATGTCCGCTACTCATCGTCTTTCAGTTTCCGCCATGCCGGGTGTGAATTCCGCAGGCGGCGGCGGCTTTGTGGTAAAGCCTCGACCCGAATCGGCCAACATCTTGCAGCGTCACGGACAACGGCTGTTGCGGGATGTTGCGCAATCCCTTCTTCACCATGCGCCACAGATCCGCGCCCGTGGTGAACCGCTCCGCCGTCAGCGCCTCGAATTCATTCCTGAACTTCCGGATGTAGTCCACCGAAAGATGCTCCAAGTAGAGCGGATTGTATTTCGGCCCCAAGTCTTCGTGCTCGTTGAGAACACGACCGTCGCACCAGCGGAAGCCCGCCGGCAAAACACCGCGAGCCTTTGCGATGGTCTCCAATTCCGTTCCCGGCAAGACCTGCGCCACATTGAAGGTGACGTAGTTGGTGTAGGGCGCCAACTTCTCAGCCAGCTTCAAAGTTTGCTGCGCATCTTCCTCCCGTTCATCGGGATGAGACAGCATCCAGAACGCCAGTGTCCGAATGCCCAGCTTCTTGCACTCCGCGGCAAATTCTTGAACTTGGTCAAGTTTGATCCTCTTGCGAATCGTCTCAAGAATCCGCTGCGAGCCGGTTTCGACCGCAAAATCCAGGCTGATGCAACCCGCGCGGGCCATGAGGTCCAGAAGATGCAACGGCGTGTCTGCTCTCGCCTCGCAATACCACTTGATGTCAACCTTGTCCTCAATCAGCCGCTTGCAGAACGCCTCCACAAACACCGTCCGCTCGCAGAACGACGGGTCAATGAACGAGAAGTAGTGGCGATCAAACCGTTCCTTCAACTGAATAATGTCGGCGATGACCTTGTCGAGTTTCCGAACGCGGTAGGGAGTCAGGCCAAACGAGCAGAAAACGCATTTCTGCGCGCAGCCTCTGCCAAAATGCAGCGGCAAGGAAACGATCTCCTCGTTCTGGTAGTTGCGCAGGTAAACGCCCTTCGCAAACTTGTCCGTCGGCAGCAGGCTGTAATCCAGCGCAAATTGCTCCACGTCCATTTCCGGCCGGCGCGGCGGGTTGTGGACGACCTCGCCGCCGGACCGGAACGTGATGCCCGGCACCTGCGCCAATGAACCACCTCGCTCCAGCGTGGTCGCCAGATCGTGAACCGTGACCTCGCCCTCACCTCGCACCACGATGTCTATGTGCGGAACGTCCTCCAGACACTCCGGCGCGCAGTAGCTGAAGTGTTTCCCACCGACGACCACGATCGCGCTCGGACAGGCATTCTTGACGTCTCTGGCCACAGCCACGGCATCGTAACGATTGTAGGTCTGCGAGGTGATGCCGACCAGCGGCCGATCCAAGCCGCGGCAAAAGTCGAGGAGTTCCTTTTCCTCCTGGTCAAACAGATCGAACAGGTGAGCATGCACCCCCTTCTTCGCCAAGTAGTTCTGCAAGAACACGAGACTGTAGGGAAACATATACTGGGACTTCCGCTCACGGACGTCCCCTTGATACGAACCCTTGCCTTCAGGATTGATCAGTATGATTTCCACGTGAAAGTCACTTCAAAAGCGGGTGATTGGCTTTGACGCTCTCCATGCTGAGCGCCATCTCCTGAAGATGGCGGGAACATTCAGTGACGGACTTCTCCCACCAACGGCTCTTCAAGATGGCGCTGCAAATCTCCGGCTCAAACCTCATGCGAACAACCTTCGCGGGATTGCCAACCGCAATGGCGAAATCCGGCACGTCCCGCGTCACCACAGAGCCAGCGCCGATGACTGAACCGATGCCGATTCGCTTGCAGCCCTTGAGAATGATGCTCCGCGCGCCAATCCATGAATCATGCCCCATCTCCAGCGTGCCAGCATCAATGCTGTCCGTCTGCACGAATCCAAGGCTCGCGTTGTAGAAAAACGGATGCGTCGAGAGGCGGTCCATCGGATGGTTGCGCATAAACACCCTCACATCCGGGCCGATGGAAACGTAGCGGCCGACGTGGACGCCGGGAGGAAACGCCGTGGGTTTGAAGCACTCTCCGTAGCTGTAATCGCCAACCTCCACGCAATAGACCTTCAACATAATCCATCGGGCCGTGCGCGAGAAGAAATGCCCGCCTTCCCAACGCAGCGCCAGGTCCAGCGCCTGCTCCCGCGTTCTTCGCGTGTGGCTCAACAGGCGAAGCACGCCGGCCGCCGCGCAAGTTTGCATTTCATTGATGGCCATTCGCAACCTTTCCTAGCGCGCCATCGCAGCGCGCACACGTTGAAACGCCTCCATCCGAAGGCACGCAATCACCCAACCCGCCAGGAAGCCCGCGCATCCTATAAGAACGGCAACCCACGGGGCCACCACCACGAACTGCACGATCACCCACGCGACCATGACGAAGGAGCACAACCTCAGCCCTGTCCACCACGGCGCCAGGTATTCGGCAATCTTCAACCCAAGAATCCGCCGCGCAAAACTGACCTGCAACGAGAGAGCGATCGTGATCGAACACAAAACCGCCAGCGCCACGCCCGACGCGCCGATGAACCGCGCGAGTGGATAGATAATCACCAGCATGGAGACCGTCCGCGCCAGCGATGCGAGCCGTTGGACGTGGGGCTGTCCCAAGCCAATGAACGCGTTCATGATGACCGAGGAAAGAATCTGCAAGAATATCGCGACCGACAGCATCGAGAACGCGCCCGCCATGCCCATCACACTGTTTCCATAGACAGTCACCAAATACGGCTCGCCAAAGAGAATGCAAAATAGCGTGTAGGGCGCGCCCAACGCCACCAACAACTCTGTGACCATGACCACCCGTTTCCTCATCCCCTCCAAATCCTCCTGCTGCGCCGAGAACGTCGGCAGCAGCAGCGGACTAATAACGCGACTGAGCACCTTGTTCGGCAAGTCCGCCAAATCCCGCGCCAGGGAGTAAAGGCCCAGCACGGACGCCGTAAACAGCTTGCCCATCACAAAGGTGTCGGTCTGCATGAGGATGACCATCAGAATCGGCAGGCCGAACATGCCGCGCGAGAAAGTCGTGATCTCTTTCAGATACTCGCGATTGATGCGCAGCGTCGGCCGGAACGGCAGGACTAGAAACGACAGGACGCACCGGCACAGCGACTCCGCGACCGCTCCCACAATGAGCGCCCAGACGCTCCGCGTGATGAAGCCCAGCACGATCGCCACCACGACCCCCACCACCCCGCTGGCCTGCATCAGCAACACCCATTTCCCAAACGAGAAATCCTTCTGCAGCACGTGCAGCGCCGGGCTGGTGGCCGCATTCAAGACCGTCACCAGAAACCCCACCCGCAGCATCAGGACGGCGTGCTCCTGGTTGAAAGTCCTCGCCACCCAGGGCGCCAGCGTCCAGAGCGCCACATACAGCAGCAGGCCCCGGCCAAGCGAAAGCCACCAGTTCGTGCTGAGGAACTCTCTTTCCCGTCCGTGCTTGTTTTGGACCACCGCCTCGCGCAGCCCCACCTCGGTCAATGCTTCCGCCACCGCCACGCAGGCCACCAGAAGCGCCGCCAATCCGAAAGCGTCCGGCGTCAGAAGCCGCGCCAGAATGATGGTCCGCAGAAAACGGCAGCCGTATTCAAAAAACGAGGCCAACCCCAGCGAACCGCCGCTGCGGACCAGCAGTTTGTCAATGCTTCCGCTCATTCCGCGCTATGCTTTCTGCAAATCATTGGAGGCAAAGGCCACCTTCTGCGGGCGCCAGGGGAAGTGCTTTTCCGTCCGCACTTCAACGCTCAATCCCAGTTCCTTGCGCAGCACATCCAGATGCAGCGGGTTGTAATACACGACAGTAATCTTCCTGGGCCGCTTCACCAGGGTTTCGCGAATCCGTCCCAGCACCGCCGCCAGCGTCGTCGGACCAAAAGGGTTGAACATGAAATAGATCGTTCCCAAACTGTAATCCGTCTCGGCGGCGTTTTCGGTCCGAACCTCGATCGGCGCAATGCGGCCCTTCAGGCTGGCTGCGTTTCGCTCGGCGACCTGCGCAAGCGCCGGGTCAATCTCGACGCCGACACTCTTCTTGATCGGGCACTGCGCAAACATCGCCAGCGCCCGCCCTTTGCCGCAGCCGATGTCGAAGAACACATCCTCCGACCCCGGCTTGACCACCTGCACAATCCTTCGGAGAAGCCAGTAAGGAATGGCTTCGTAGCGGGTGGCATCCGTGCAAACGTCCCTGAACCGGAACGAGTCCACAGACTCGGTCCTGATCCCGTAGTATCGATCGTTCGCATGTCCGATCGAATCCCGGAGCATCGAATACAGCCGCATCAAAACACGGTTTTCCCGCAGAACATCTCTTATGCTCATGTGATGGAACCTCTTTCCGGCACAAGGAATACCCGCTCTTCGCCGCAGAAGCAAACGAATGGTGTCCGGCAAAACCGCCTGTGGCGGCCTCAGAACCCGCGGTTACTCGCCCGCCTCGCCCCCTTGCTGCCCGGCTTGCTGGGCAGCGTGCTGACGCCAGACCTTCTTGATGCGGCCAACAAACGGGAGCTTCATCGCCACCGATCTGGCCTGTTTCACGGCAGCCAATGACATCGCAATGAGCCGGTTCCTCAGCGTCGGCGCGTAAAGCATCACATCGCACTCCTCCCAGGATTCGTCGCCGAATCGCTGCTTGTAAAACGCGCTGCCCAGGCCAAAGTCTACAAACCGGACGCCCTCGCGAACCAACTCCTCCATGATATGGGCCAGCAGCAACGACCCGATCTCGTAGTGCCTCAGTTCCGGGTCGTAGCCGGTGTATTCGGAATGAAACGTGTCGCCATAAACGCACCCCATCCAGAACGCCTTCGGCACGCCGCCCAATCGCAGCACGTAACCACGGAAAGCGCCCTTGGCCGCAAAAACCCCGCACCGAGACCGAAAGAAATCATCATTCCTGAATCCAACTCCCAAACCGCGTTGAAACGTCTTCCTGGCCACTTGCTCCGATATCTCACAGAACGAATCGGTCTGGGCCGGCTCCTTTATGAGATCGTAGCTCAACGCGTTTGGAAAATCTTCATCGAGCTTCTTCGCGAGCCTTTTCAACCAGTAGCGGTGCTTCCGGCTCAGACCCGCCCAGAAAGCCGCGACATCCTTCGGCAGGGTCTTTCGCCAGTGCGCCTGCGGGTCGGCCAACAGCATCGGAAGGAATTGCTTCGGCGCGCTCAGGGCCGCCGCCGTGAGCGGATGATCGCTTCGGATATTGCAGATGAAGATCCTATCAAACTGGCCTTCCGAAAGGTCGTCGCACACCTTCCCCATAACGGACGCGGCTGTTTCAGGGGACATCGTGCCGAGCACGCCCCCGGTGAGGATCTTCAGCGACGTCATGCGGCCCAGCGTCGGAGTCCAGTAGCCAAGGTCAACCACGGCGCGGTCGGCCTCGACCCGGCCCGCGACGATGCATTCGACCGTGTTGTCCTTCTTGACAGCCATCACCCAAGGACGCGCCGACGATCCTTGGCGCTCCAAATAGAGGGAAAAGTGCTCCCAGTCCACGTTCGGGTGGTTCTGTAGCCGGCACCAGTCCTCTCTCACGGCGCTGAGTTGCTGGGCGTCGTTATATGTGTCCAAGGTCATGTTACGCGCTGTCACCCTTGGCGGAGGTGTCTGCCTCGCTCGGAGCCGGAGGCACACCACCCGCCGCGTTATGCCGGCCAGAACCGATCAGCCGCCTTGGCAGCCTTCTCAACTGCTTGAGCGTGTCTTTGACTTTCGGGAAGCGCTTCACCCATGCGCGCAGCCTCGCGGGAAACCACGAATGCACGTTGGCCGCCACACCCTTCCACGCCACCAACTCCATCGCGAACTTGCTCCGGGTCGCCCAGAACTGTTTGTATTCCGCGTCACCAAAAAGAAAATCAAGCGCGTGGTCGCCCCGGTCCAGAATGGTCTTGACCACGCTGTTCATGAGGGCCTTGCCTGGCGAAAGCTGGGCCAGCGCCTCATCGAATCCGACACAACTGCACAGATTCTCCCGGTCTTTGCGGAAGTTGAGAACGAAGGCCATGTCCTTGCCGCCGTGGGTCATGAGATACACGTCCGCCAGTTGCTGCCGTCCCAAGGCGGGGAGCAGCTCGCGATAGAAGGGAGACCCCAGAGGCTCCTGCCCGCGGCGGAACAGCCAGCTTCGCTTCTGGATCGCCTCCACCCGCCCCACGACCTGCTCGTCAAGCTCAGCGCCTTGATACAAGCGAATCTCGACCGGGCCGGCTTCCTCCAGCTTCTTGCGCTCCCGCTTCAGGTTGTAACGCACTTTGCTGGACTTGGCCGCGAGGAATTTCTCGTAGCCCTCCGTCTCGTAGAGGTAATGACAGATGTTTCTCGCCCAAGAGCAGGAACTCCAGCCAAGCGTGGTCAAATGCGCGAGCATCACCGCCAAGCCTTCGTCCCGGCATTGGAAATAGGGGATGTGCAGCAACCCGCAAGGAAAACAGCCGGCGAGCGCCGTCGCAATGGCTTGAGCCACGTCGTCCCGACCGGGCGGCACCAACGGACCGAGGTAGGCAAACTCGTCGTAGCCGATCGGGTAAACGCGCTGAACTCCCCCACGCCGCTCCGTCACGAAAGGGCCGATGCCCACCAGCCTGCCTTTCTCGCGCAGGGTGATGACCGCCAGCGAACACGCGCCCCGACGATGACGCAGCCAGACCTGATTCCAAACAAACGACTGGAACGCCGTCAGGCCGGAGCAGGTATCGAAGAGCGCCCGCCAATCCTCCGCCAAAGCCTCGAAGGCGGCTTGGTCCGAAACAACCGCGGCTTCCAAGCCTGAGGCGATGACCGGCAGCGTTGCCGACGGCAGAGACGAGTGCATTGGGGGCGGCTGGCGATTGCCCAAGGTCAGAGGTTAGGTGACAGCCGGTTGCGCCGGCCCCAGCGGCTGTGAAGGTCCGGCTTCAGGCTCTGAAGCACCGCTGGCCGCCACCACACTCTCCAAGACTTCCGGTTCTGTCAGACGCGAAATGACGGCGATCGTGAGGAAATAGAACACGATAACCTGGTCAAAATAGGCCACGGAAATAAACGACATCATGTGAGAAACCATCGCGCAGCCCAACCCCCAGAAGAAGAGTTGCTTCGACCGGTCCACGCCCTCCAGCGTTTTGATGGCGTTTCCGACGCGTTTGAAGCAAATAACGATCATGGCAACGAACAGGATGAACTTGAGTAACCCGCCGTTGACGCACTCCAAAACGTATTGGCTGGTGATGTCCGTATTGTCAGGGTCGTTCCACAGCGGCGCGGTAGGCCCCCACTCCGCCGTATAGCGCGTTCCGAGCAAAAACCAATCTGTGAAGTTTCTGATACACGAGTCAATCAAATAGGAGCGATGATATCCAGTTCCACCGCTGATGACGCTGATCTTGCCGATGAGCCACCAAATCGGCGTCTTCATGACCGCTTGCAACCCAATCAGCATCAACACAACCCCCCATCGCACTGACCGCATCAGGTGCCTCCACTGCCACCAAAGAAGCCCAGCCGTGCCCACCAGCCAACCCATGAACGGGCCGGCTGAGTAGGATGTCACAAGCACGGTCGAAACAGCCAGCAACCCCACAATCATTCTGCCAGTTCCGGGAATTCTTCGCTCAAAACGATCCCAGAAATACACCGCGAACAGGGGGAAAAAGCTGATGGCAAACGTGCCAGCCAGAATCGGGTGTTCAAAAGGCCCCTGGCAACGAAAACGCTCATAACGCTCGAACGGAATCTCAGGCACGCCACCGAAAATGGCGAACGGATTGCGTTCCGTGAAGTTCTCGACGACCATCGAAACCGCCAAGGGAACGGTAAGCACTGCCATGCCGCGCAGGATCGCCTCGACATCTTCAAAGTCACGCACCAAACAGCGGAACAAGAAATAGCTGCCCGCTGCGTTGTAGGCAAAACCAAGACGGTTCTGCAAAACGTCACCCGTCGGTTTGAGCAAAACCGCAGCGACGACACTCACCACCACCCACCAGATGAACACACGATCCAACTTGTTGAACCGCAGCCCGAGAAACTCCCCTCGCATCAACACGCGCAACCAGCCTGCGAAAATGATGATGCGGAAGATCGGGAAGTGCAAACCCATGATCACCAGCAACTGGCCCAGTGTCATGTAGCAACACACCATCAACAATGGCAATACCGCATAACGACGTGGCAGAAAGAGAATCAGCAACGATGCAACGAGAAGCATTGTGAAGGACAATGCGTTCAGCGTTGTTGCCTCACCCACGCCTTCCAGATATGCGAATGGACTTTCCATAGCAGGCCCTAATTTGTTGGCCGGTCTATTAACGCATCTCTATGCCCAATGCAAGCCCGCAAACCGTCGCCTCTCTCCATCCAAGGGCGCCACATCTTCAAACCCGCCGCCTTCTCTACTTGACCCTGTAGGCCCCGATGTCCCAGCCCCGGCCTACGGGCCGGGGCAGACCATCTTTGTCAACCGTGAACAGGTGGCTAAGATTGGTTCCGGCGCCGGCACACGGTGAACCGGCTGTCAGATGCAGGTCATTCAGGTTGCTGTTCACCCCAATCCCAAAACTGATGTCCGCGAACTTCGGATCCGCGAGAAGGCCGTGAGTCTCCCACCCCCAATCGCTTCGGGCCTGCGCCAGCGTCGCATAGCACTTGCCGGTCGGCATCGTGCGCTGCATCACAAACTGGTCCGCGCGAGGCGTGAAATAGCAGTTGTAGTCCATCACCTTCGGGGCGCTCTTGGGGTCGTAGATCAACACCGACAACGCCGCATCCCGCGTAGTCTTGTAGAAGAGGTTGTTCAGAATCTTGATGGCGCCCTTGTCCACATCGCATCCTGCGGTCACAGTCCTGAGCATGATGGCGTAGGTGGCGTCATAGAAGGTGTTGTTGCAGATCTCGAAATTGATAGGTGTGTCCACTCCCTCATACGGACCGTCCTGAACGTAGATTGCGCCGTCGCCATGCAGCACGTTGACGAAGACATTGTTGTAGATCTGGACATTGCCACCCATCCCCGTCAGGAAGATCATCGCCGTGCCGCCGCCCTTCGTGGTGTTTTGGTAGAAGAAGTTGGAGTGCAGCCGGATCACGCCATAGGTGCGGTTGCGATAGTTGGACACTCCTAGGATGATCCCGTCCGTGTGAGGATTCGACCCGGCCCCCTTCCAGTTCACGTGATCGTATTCTGTAAAATCATGAAACTGGCAATGGCTCACCGTGATGTCGTCCAGCGTCGTGTTGTTTGCGCTTGATGACAGTTCGACCAGCCAGCGCATGTAGTGGTGGAAGTTACAACCCGTGATGAGCACCCTTCGCGCCGACTTATTCCGCCCATATTGTCCCGGCGATATGCGGATGCCCTTCTCCATCCGGGTAAACTCGCAGTTGGAAACCGTCAGGCCGTCCACGCCGAAGGCATAGATGCCAAAGCCGCCCAAGCCGGCCCGGAATGACGCCGGCGGGCCATTCGTCCAGATTCCGAGTTCGTGGAAATAGCAATCGCGTATTTCCACATTGGTGGCGTCGCGCAAATACACGCCGTAGCCGGGGCTGTGCGGCGTCGGCTGCTTGTTCGTGACGTATTCCTGCGGGTTCGGCACGCCGCCCAGGTGCGTCACCTCGAAGTTCCTGATGACGACGTTGCTGATGCTGGTGTCGGTCAGAAACCCGTAACGGCGCGCATCTTCGTTCAGGCAACCGCCATCTATCACCGCCTGGCCTTTGCCCCAAGCGGCCAGCGAGTTGCCGTCGTAGGTGACCGGCGCTCCGGGCGCGCCATCGAACACCAGATGGATCGTGCCGCCATAGCGAACGCCTCCCTTGAACCTGACCGTATCACCCGGATTGAGAACCGTGTCGCGAGGCTTGAACGTGGCGCAGGCATCACCGGGACAATGCTTCCAAGCCGTGTTCGGAGACTTGCCATCGTTGGTGTCTGCGCCTCCGCCGAAATCAACATAGTAGGTATCGGCACCTTCGCAGCAACCAAACCCGACCACCCACGCGAACAACAGCAACCGGCTGGCTGAAACAATGGATCGCATCATATTTCTAATCCTCTCCAATCGCGTTCACGTGGATCGTTTCCACGGATACATCCGCGCCCGCTGCTCGGCGCGAACCTGGGCCACCACCTTCGGCGACAGACATCGCTTCCGGCGGCTCACCACAGACCAAGCGTAGCCGCAAAACCGCGCCACCGCTCCGACCAGGAACGGCGACTCCCAAAACCGAAAGGCGCACTTGAAAAGCTCAAACACCGGGTCGTTGCCAATGGCGTAATCCCGCAACCCCATCTGCCATTTCCGCCGCAGTTTGTTGCCCTCGCCAACATTGCGGGGCTTCAGGTGCTCCATGATGAGATCGGGAAAAGTCTGCGTGTGATAACCGTTGGCCCGCGCCTGACAGCACGTGATCGCGTCCCAGCCGCCTTCCGGGATCGGCACCAGCCCGCCCAGCGACTCGAAACATTCCCGGCGGAAAAACTGCGCCGCGCCGGAAATATCCTTCAAGTATTGCCGCTGCCACGGCGTCTTGCCGTCAATCACATCCAACACGCGGCCTCCGGCCAACCCCAGCCGCGGGTCCGCTTCAAACCGAGCAATGAGGCTGGCAAAATAGTCGGGCTTGAAACGCACGTCGGCGTCCAGCAACCCAATGAAGTCGAAATCCCTCGTCTTCAGCGCCTTGTAACCGGCCTCATCTGCATGCACCACTGCCGCAAAACTGCGCGGGCCGGTCACGGAGTGCTTCAGGAGCCTGATGAAAGAATGCTCGCGCGCATAACATTCGACGATTTCCTCCGTCCGGTCGGTCGAGCCGTTGCTGACGATGATCCATTCTCGCGGCAGCAACGACTGGGCCAGCACGGATCGGATAGTCTCCTCAATCGTGGCCGCCTCGTTGCAGGCCGGAGTCACCAGGACATAGGAAGCGCCGCTCATGGTTCGAATCGCCTCATCGGAGATTGACTATCTCTTTTTCGCCGCCGAAAGCCCAACGCAAAACGCAGATCCACTTGCCGTGGGCCGACTTGATCCACTTCCGCCGCGCCTCCGACACGGGAGGCAGACGCATCAGGCCCAGCACGCAAGTCCGCGCGATGGCCTTGACGGCGAGACAGGCGCGGAACATCCCCGCCTGAGCCGCGCCTCGATGGGTCCGAAAAAAACGCCAGCCCGATTCCGCCATCATGACGCTGGAGAACCTGCTGTACTCTCCTCCACTGCTCTTGCCGCCGTGGTGGACAATCACGGCCGCGGGCACGTAGTAGTTCTTCCATCCGGCCTTCTGGATCTTGAGGCAATAATCCATGTCTTCATAATACATGAAATAGTCCTCGTTGAATCCACCGAGTTGCTCGAAGAGCGGGCGCGGCGTCATCAGACACGCCCCGGAGATTCCCTCGACCTCCGCCGGCTCCGAAGCCTTGGCATAAAGCGCGGCCATGCCCCAGAGGCGCGAGCGCGGAAACCACTTTCGAAACATCTCGGCGTCGAGCATCTGGTTCGCGATGGTTGGGAAACTCTGGAGGCAGCTCGTCTGCACCGTGCCGTCGCTGTTCAACAGATGCGCGCCCAAAACGCCCGCCTTGGGAAGCGACACCGCCGCCTCGAAGAGCTTGTTCAGCGCCGGCCCGCGCAACTCGGTGTCCGGATTCAGGAAGACGAGAAAGCGCCCGGTCGCGCTCCCGGCGGCCTGGTTGTTGCCTCTGGCGAAGCCAAGATTCTTGTCGCTCTGGATGAAACGAACGCGAGGGAACTCCCGCGCCAGCATCTCTCCGCAGCCGTCGAACGACCCGCTGTCCAGAACCACGATTTCCATGCTGACGCCGCGCGTCTGCTCGTCGAGCGAGCGGATGCACTTCCGCAGGAAGTCCTTCGAGTTCCAGTTGACGATGATGACGGAGATGTCCACGTCAGTTGCCACCTTCGTTTGTCCCGCCCTTCCAAGACATCAACCGTTTGAGCGTCTTGAAGGCGCGCTGGGGAACTGCCAGCCAATCATAAGCGCCAGCGAGCTTGGCTTTAAGAAGTTCCGCGTCGTCGCAGTCGTTCATCGGGAGGCGAGGCACGGCGAACAGGTCGGTGCCGGCGCTGGCACGGCCAATATCGGTCGTGACGCAGCTCTCGTAACCCGTCTCGCAAAGCAGCCGGCGGAGACGTCCGACCAACTCCCGCTGCGCCCGTGGAAAAGCGTAAGGATAGGCGAAGGCAGTGACGCGAGCGCCCAAGCGCTGCTCGATTTCGGTTTTCGAGTCGCGCACTTCCCTCTCGACCTCCGGCCACGGCAACCGGACAAGCTCCGGATGGTTCACCGTATGCGAACCAAACTCAATGCCGGCTTGGTGCAGTTCCCTCACTTCGTCCCACGTCAGGCATTCATGCGCCTTGAACTGAATCGGCTGCTGGCCAATGAAAGCGGTTGGGAGATAAACGGTCGCGCCGAACCCGTGTTGCCGCAGGATCGGAAAAGCCGCCGAGCGGAAATCGCGGAACCCGTCATCAAATGTCAGCGCCACAACTTTCATCGGCGTGGCTCTCCCGCCGCGAAGCGCCTCCAAGCCGGCCTTCAAACTCACCACCTCCCAGCCTTCCGCCAGCAACAACGCCATCTGTTCGGCAAACACCTTCGGGCTGGTGGCCGTGCGGTAGTAGGGAGACACACCCGCTTCCGACCGGTCGGACACGCTGTGATACATCAGCACGGGCAGTCGGAACCCGCCGCGCCCCGGAACATCGCTCCGCAGGTGTCGGAAGATGCACAGGGTCAGCAATCGGTCCAGTCGTAGTGATGACATGAACAAGGCGCTGAAATCTCAGACGGGGTGTCGGCGTGTCACTCTCAAGCGCGCTTCTTTTCCGCGGCGCAAAGCGAGTCCACTAGCTTGAGATAATCCGCCTTGCGGGACTGCCAACTGTTCCGGGCAGCGTATTCGGACGCGCGGGCCACCATGGCGCGCCGAAACTCTCCGTCGCGGAGGACGCGCAGGGCGGCTTCGGCGAGGCCATCGCGATCGCCGGAATCGAAGAAAGAAACCATGGAGTCGTTGAAGTAATACTGGTCAATCTTCGTCCTCGACACCACGACCGGGATGCCGAGGGACATGAACTCCATGATCTTGGTGCTGTAAGCTTCGTTGCCAAAAGAATCCGCCCGCTTGGGAACCACGCCGAGATCGGAGTTGGCCATGACCTCGGCAATCTGGCGCACCGGCAGCGGCGTGAAGAAACGGATTTTCTCGCTCAAGCCGAGCTTCTGGCACAGACCAACCCAGGCTTCCTTCATATTGCCATCGCCGTAGATGTGGAACTCGGCGTTCGGCATCTCGGTGAGGATCTTGCAAAAGGCCCCAATCGCAATGTCCAATCCCTGGTGCCGCTGGAGACCGCCCGGGAAGAGGATGATGACCTTGTCGTCGTTGCGGACACGCGGGCGCGGCCGGAAGATGCTCGTGTCCACGTTATTGAGAAACACGGAACACTTGCCGATAGTGCCCGTCCTGGCTGAATACTTCTCCAGCCATAGATGGTTCGCAATGATCACATGATCGGCAAATCGGGCCGACATACGCTCCATCCATTTCAACAGGGTGACGATGATGGAGTCATCCTTGATGCCGAACTTGTTGGCGTAGAACTCCGGCACGATGTCGTGGATGTCCAGAATCACTTTCGTGCCGGTCAGTCTGGGCCATAGCGCGGCAAACACCAGGAAATCCGGCACGTTGTGGATGTGAACACAATCGTAGCGTTCGCGCGCGTGCTGGCGCGCTATCCACACCCCCGTGACGAACAGGAAGCGTATCAACCGCGTGAGAAAAGACAGAGGGTGACGTTCCTTCTTGCCATACCGCGGCTGGATGCGGAAGAGGTTGACGTTGGCAACTTTCTCGTGCTCCGGGACATCGGGCGTCGGCCTCAAGGCCAGCATGTCCACATGGTCGCCCCGTTCCGCCAAAGTCTCGGCATAGCGCAGGACCCGCGTGTCCTCCATGTAATCGGAGTAGCTGACCATGCAAATGCGTTTGGGCTTCGGAGGCGGCCGCAACTTGAGCGGCGCTGCAAAGGCCGCCAGTTCCCTGGGCAGACAACACCATGCTGACTGGCCGTATTTCTCGCGCACGCGGAGCAACAGCGTCTCGTAGAAGGCGGCTGGATAGGTCCGCCCGGAAGGTTGATCTCCTTCAAAGCAAACGTAATCCGGATGCACGTTCACCAGCGCCATGCCGCCGTGCTCCGCCACCCAGTCGAGTTTCTTTAGCCAGATGTCCGGCGAGGCTTCCTGCAGCACCAGGAACAAGGTGGAATCCTGAGGCAACGTGTAAGGCATCTCGACGTATCCCTTTTCGCCGGGCCCCGGCACCCAAAACGGGAAGATAGTCCCAACCCCGTCCGGTTGAGGTTCGAAAGGATCAATGTCGAAAGTGGATCCATCATAAAATGCGCCCATGTCATGAGCCCATTCCAGATTATGAAGCATGAAACCAGATCGAAAACCGACGGCGCCCCATTCCTTGAGGTAGTGGCTGATCCGGGCTGCGTTCTTGATGTAGTCCGCGCGATTGTTATAGAGCTTGCCGTCGTGGTGAAGGTCATGCACGCCCACCTCGAAACCATCCCGCACCAGTTCCGCCCGCAATTCAGGACGGACAATATAATCGCCTTCGGGAATCAGGTTGAACGAGGAACGGAATCCCAACTTCTTCTCGAGTTGCGCCAATTGCAGACATTTGTCATGTCCCGCCTGGCCCTCAACATCATGAGTGAGCACGAACGCGAACTTCTTGCCGTTCGGCCAACCTGGCCAGCCTTCCGGCGGTCTGCCTGCCGACTCGTTGATCGGCCAGACATCTTCCCATGCCTTCCGTTTGCCCCGAGCCAGCACCCTGCGCAACGCCATCCGCAGATGCCAAGGCATGAAGGGCTTGATCTGGTAATAGAGACTTCTTAGCATGGAAGCCTATCCGGGAAGCGCAACCATCCGCTGCATGGACACACAGCGACTGCAACCGAACACTTCTTGTCTCCAGACGTTGCGCAGCGCACGCCTGTCTCCAGCATGATGGAACCGTGCGGGAATCCCGCGCCCCTCACGAAGCGCCCCAGAATTCCTGGTGCAGCGTTGAGGGAACGTAGCTGCGGACCTTATTCAGCACGGCGCACAAGCTGGCCTTCGACTCTTCAAGCAGCCCTATCGCCTCCTTGGCGACATCCTGATTGGTCCTCTCTGACTCAATGATCAGCAGGATTTCATCCATGAACGCCGCAATACGCAACGTCATGCTGGTGGGGGAAACCGGAGGCATGTCGAAGATGACGTAATCGTAATCGCTGTTCTTGAGCATCTTCATGATGTTGGCGCATTGACTGCGGAAGATATGCGCCGTCACCGTGCCGTTCTGAACCGACGCCTTGTATTTCGGGTCCAAGGCCTCTTCCAGACCGTGCTGCGTGATCATGCCCTTGTAGAACTGCTTGGCCGAACCCAACTCCCGATCCAAGTCAATCAACAGCACATTTCGATCCTCTGTCTCTGAGAGCGAAACCGCCAAGCCGGTCGTCAGCGTGGTCACACCAGCGCCGTCGTTGACTGCCGTCAACCCGATGAACTTGGGCTTGCGAGTGACACCCTTGACTTCCAACCGCTGATCCAACCGGTCCTTGAGCGCCTCGTAGAAGGGCAAAAGCGGATCGCTCATCAGTTTGGGAGCCAGCCCGCCGCCTTCCGCGTCGGCGCCGCTCATCAGCTTGGTGGCCGCCTTGGCTACACGGCGGCGTCCGAACCAGCCGATGTCGCGAACAGTAAGCAACAACGGCAAACGCAACTTCCGCTCGACATCCACCGGCCGCCTCACGGAACGATCCAAATACATGTCCACCAAGAACGCCATGGCAACACCGGCAACGACACCGCCAATGATGATCGAGACGACGATCCTGAGGAACATCAGCCAATCCCTGAAGGGAGGCGATGGGTTCTGAATCTTGCTGATGTTCAAAACCTTTCCGGCTCCCAGCGCCTCCTCGACACGGGCCTGTTCGAGGCTGGAGGCATAAAACTTGTAGCTGGCCTCCTCCAATTCCTTCTTCCGCTGCAATTCGTTGAGGAGCGATCCCTTCTCATCAACCTGACTGCTTTCGGCCCGGATGCGATCCAGTTGCGAATTCAAAATCTTGATGCGTGACTGGAGCGCCATGACGCGGGCGGCTTCAGCCACCGGATCAAACGACGCGCTTGTCGCGGGCGCAACTGACGTGGACTCAGCGGCAGGCGCAGGCGCGGGAGCCGCCGCTGCGCCGAAACTAAGCGCCAGCAGGTTCGGATTCGCCGTCTCAAGTTTCTTCTTGAGCCGTTCTGCCTCGGCAATCTGTTCATTGACTCCCCTAACCAACGAACTCCCTGTCGTGTATTGGGTCAGGAATTCCTCTCTCTTCCTCCGCAGCAACTCAAGCCGCGTCAGGACGGCCATATACTCGTCGTCCGGCTTCATACGCGAATCCGGAAGCGCACGCCCTTCCGGCGCACGCGTTTCCGGCGGGGGCGCCAGCCGCGGCGTCCTGAGCCCTTTCATGTCCTGTAACAGGGCCTGACGCTCCCCCAGTTCGGCTTCGGCCGTGAGGAGGTTCCGCCGGATCTCCGCGATCTGCTCGCTGTAGGCCCTTCTCGCGTCATCAACCGAGAGGATATCGGCCTTGCTCTTTGCAGCCCGAAGTTCCTGCTCGGTCTGTTGGAGCCGGGAGCGCATCTGGTCCGTCTCCTGGGTGAGGAACTCGTTAATGAGTCCAACCGCGCGATGGATCTCGAGGTGCTTCTTGATGTAGTTCTCGACGAGCGCTCCCAGAACCGGCTGCACGACATCCGGGTCGCGATGTTGCAGAACGATGCGGATGACGTCACTCCTCTTGGGGGATTCAACAACAAGGCTGTTTCTGATGAGCGTCGCGGCCTTGATGCGATCCTTGCCGCCACCGGCTTTGGCCAGAATCTTTTCCGGTCCAAAGGCATCCACCGTTTGCTGCACGAGATCCATGCTGGTGAGGATCTCGATCTCGGAGTTGATGATGTTCTCGCCGCGTTCATCCGGCGATTTGACCCTCGATTCCGGGTTGGCCTGCTTCGGCACGGTGGTTGTCACCACGTAGAGAATAAACAGTTTCGCCTCAGACTGGAAGTAGGGCGGATTGATCATGTAGAAGCCAGCGGCGCCCAGCACACCAAGCGCAGACAAGAAGGTAATCCACCACTTCTGCCTGAAAAGCACGTAATAAACGTCGCCCAACGTCAACCCGAAACCTTGCGCCGTTACTTGTTTGTCATGTGCAGTGTTCACAAGTGCTCAACCCTTCCTCATTAGCACGCCGAGTCATTACCTTACCTCACTTGGCGGCGATTTAACCAGAACGCCGCCTGAGATGCAAATCCTTTTCTTGTTAGCCTACGCCATATGTTTGTAAAGCAGGGTCCCGACAAACCGGGACAGGAAACCTGGCAACGCGTTAAACACATGGCTGTGCCATCCAGATGATCCATCCTTGACCGTCACAAAACCATTCTTCCGCATGTCATACCTCACATACTCAACGCTGTGTTCTTCCGTGCCCCAGCCCAGCTTGAACCTTCTAAGGCCCTGATTTGTAAGCGAAGTGCGCCCGAAATGCAACTGTTGAAAATGGTTGCGTCCATACCACTTGATGGCCTCCCACATCACGAGGTTGTTGGCGCGCAGATTCTGGAATGTCTCGTCGGAGGCGCCGTATTTGTAAATCGCGTTCTTCCCCCAATGGAAGTAAACCGCGGACGCCACCGGCACTTGCTGATACCGGGCCAAAACCACAAACCCATGGTTCTGCGCCAAGATGTAATCATGGATGTTGTGGAAGAAACGAAACGGCTGCGGCGGCAGGCCGTGCCTGTTGCGCGTCTTGCAGTGCAGGGAATAGAAGGTCCGCATTGCATCCAGACTTTGCGCAAACTCGATGCTGATGCCGCCTTTCTCAGCCTTCCGAATCGCCCGCCGCACCGCACTTTCCACCTTGGCAAACACCGCATCCTCGCCTCCAGTCAGGATCAACCGGTGGCCGTAAAAAGCCGTCGAAGCGGGCGCGCCCGCAAAAAACTCCTTCCCACCCCTGCATTCCAGATATCTCCAGCCCCGGTCCGCTCCATATTCCATCACCTTCTGAAGCACCCCGGCCAAAGCGCCGGCATCCGAGCAGAGCGGTTCGCAATCATCCGTGAATGGGAGCGACACACCGCGCTTGCCCGTCAGCCAACTGTCCACTTCCATCAACGGCAGCAGCGCCCGGAGGTTGCCCGACTCGCGCAGCGTAAAGTAAACCGGCGTGTAGCCATAGGTGGCCTGCAACACACGCGCCCAGCCGGCCGAGTGAAAAATCGAGGATCCCGGATGCGACTGCAACGCCGCATCCCAGCCGCTTTCTTCCAGCGGATTGATCCGCTGAAGAGTGCCACTGTCGGGAGGCGTGCTGGCTGTTAAAAGCATTGTGGCGAGCTTCTTTGGTTCAAGGAACCTCGCCCGCAGGCTTGCCCGATCGGGAGAGCATTTTCATGATGCGGGCGGGGTTTCCTGCCACGACTGCACCGGGCGGCACGTCCTTGGTCACAACGCTGCCAGCGCCCACCACGGCGTTTTCGCCAACGGTAACCCCACACAACAGGGTCGCGCTGGACCCAATGGACGCACCGCGCTTCACCAGCGTTCGAACGACTGCCCAATCCGCCTCGGTCTGCAATTGCCCACCCGCAGCCGTAGCCCGCGGGTAACGATCATTGATGAAGGTGACGTTGTGGCCGATGAACACCTCGTCTTCCACCGTCACACCTTCACAGATGAAAGTGTGGCTGGAGATTTTGCAGCGATTGCCGATCTTGGCCCCCTTCTGAATCTCCACAAAAGTCCCGATCTTCGTCTCGTCACCGATTTCGCAGCCGTAGAGGTTGGCAAAGCCGAAAATGCGAACATCCTTGCCCAGCCTCACATCCGGCGCGATCCGCAGGAAGTTTTGTTGTGATGAATCCATGTCTTTCTTCCTTCGTGGCCTGTCGCAAGGAGAAACTTCCGCTCACCCGGCGCGCGTCTCAGTGAGCCAGATCAACGCGGGAGCCGCCTTTCTTCAACGACTCCGACGACGCCTCCAGTATCCGCACCAGTTCCAGTCCGCGCTTTCCGCTCGTCAGCGGCGTTGAACCGTGCCGGATGCAGTCCAGGAAGTGCTGACACTCCGCTTTTAACGGCTCCTCCTGCTTGACGTAGGGAGCATGCACGTCGCCGTAATGGTAAGCATAATGGAATTCGGCAAACGTGTCGTAATGAGGCGGCTTCTCGACTCGCGAGTCGTAAACCTTGATCTTCTCCTGTTGTTCCACGTCGTCATAGACCACCATCTTCTTGTTGCCGACGATGGTGATCTCCCTGATCTTCCTCGGATCAAGCCAACTGCTGTGAATGATGGCTGAGCGCTCCCCGTGAAAGAGCAAGCTCATGATCGTCACGTCTTCCACTCCCGGCGTGATGTGCGCCGTCCCCTGACAGTTGATGCCGATCGGCGCCTCACCCATTATGTATAGGATGATGGAGATGTCGTGCGGGGCCAAGTCCCACGCCACATTGATGTCCTTTTGAAACAGCCCCAGGTTCAGGCGCCGGGCGCAGATATAGCGTATCTCGCCAATGTCACCGTGGTCCACGATTTCCTTGATCTTCTTCACCGCTGGCGAATAGAGGAAAGTGTGCCCCACCATCAGCACCAGCCCCTTCTTGTGCGCGATGTCTATCAACTCCTCGCATTCGTGGGACGACCTCGCCATCGGTTTCTCGATGAAGGTGTGCTTGCCGGCCAGCAGGCTCGCCTTCGCCATCGGATAGTGCAGTTTGACGGATGTGGCGATGACCACCGCGTCGAGGTTGGTGTCCTCCAGCGCGCGGTCATAATTGGTGAACCCCTCGACTTCAGGATACAGGGATTTGAGATGCTTCAAGCGATGCTCGCTGGTGTCGCACATCGCCTTCAGGCTGCAATCGGGAAGCGATCTGAAGTTGCGGATCAGGTTCGGCCCCCAGTAACCGCAACCCACCACACCGACTTTGATTTGTTTCGTCATGTCTTTTCCTGCGTTGAACGGTTTCCCGCGTCTCCAAATAACCGGCGGACAAACTCCTATTTGAAGTTCGCCGATTGTTTCTCCGCGATGGGCCGGCTTCCCTCGGTTAGGGCGGAATTCTCAACGGCCTGTCTCTTCTTGTCTCGCATGCCCTGCACTTGCACAACCAAGGCCGGAATGGTCATCAGGATAATCCACAGGTCCAGCCACAAACTTTTACGCCGGACGTAGTCAATATCCAGGTGCATCATCTCGACAAAAGTGGTCTTGTTCTTGCCGCTGACCTGCCAGAGCCCCGTCAGCCCCGGCAAGGTGTTGAACCGCTCCTTCTGCCACGGGAGATACTTTTCATATTCGTAGGGAATGCAGGGTCGCGGCCCGACCAGGCTCATCTCCCCCCTCAGCACGTTGATGATCTGCGGCAACTCGTCCAGCGCCGTCTCCCGCAGAACGCGGCCCAAAGGAATCAACCGCGGATCGCCCCGCGAGTCCATCTTCTCCATCGGCCGGTTGGAAACGATCAAGTCATTCCAATGCCCCTGGTGAACGGACACATCGGCGCCGACGAACATCGTGCGGAACTTCAAGCACGTAAACCGGGCGCCCCGAAGGCCCACGCGCTCCTGTTTGAAAAGAACCGAACCGCGCGAGCCAAACTTCACGACGAGGGCAATCACCAACATCAGTGGAAGCAGCAACGGGATCGCGACCAGAATGCAGGTCACATCCAGCACGCGCTTCCAAAGCGGAACGCCCTCAGAACCGCCTGGAGGCGATCCCTTGGGCAGAACTCCGTTGGATGATTGATTCATGCTCCAACAACCGGAATGCCAGGCTCGGCGCGGACTTCTTCCGCGGCCAGGGCTTCCAAACACGTGTCGTTCCAAAAAATCATATTCGCTTTCGCGAGAAAGCTCCGCACTTGCTGGCGTGTCTGCTTCCAGACGCCAACCCGTCTGCCGCCTCCGGCATCCACAACCGAAGGCTTGATTGTCCTCTTCAACCTCAAACTAGGCCCGTAACATCTCCTCATGCGCCAACGCCAACAACGGCATTCGATCCGCCACACAACCCTTCTTCAGCACGATCGAACTCCGATCAACCTCCACCGGAATCGCGCGACCCAAAATCTCCAGCAAGACCTGAACGCGATGCCTCGCCGGCAACGCCCGCAGCACCAGCGCGTTCATCCCGGCAAAAGCGCCGTCCGCAAGAACCACGCTCGCGCCGTGCGAAAGGCGGTCGTCCGCCATGCGCATCGGCTCTTCACTCCCAAAACACTCCCGCAGTCTCCCAACCACCGCGTCCGGCACCGCGGGAATCCGGTCGCCAAAATGGACGAGGCTGCTGATGCCAGTCGTGTATCGGATTTCGTTCAAGCGATCCTCAAGCACGCAGCGCACGAACACGTAACATGGAAAGAGCGGCTCGACGACACGCATGATGCCGCGCTGGGTGACCCGTTCGGTCCGCAACCGCGGCAGGAACACCTCCAGACCAAGATGCCGGTTCACGTTCGCCGCCGCGATATGCTCGTGCTTCGGCTTGGTCCGCGCGCAATACCACGCCGGCTCCGCCGTCTGCATTCCGGAAAAACAGGACAAACGTCCCTGGCTGTAGCGTTCTCGGTCAGGATTGGCCACCAATCCGAAGAAACCAACGCCGTTGTTGTCTCGATCAGGTTGGCGGGAATACATAGTGCGTCACTGACCACTCGGCAGGAGCGGGGGGTCTTGCCCGTTCAACTCCTGAACATGCCCTGAAGGCAGGCCTCTTTGCCGAGGCGTCCGACCGAAAACTTGATGAAGCCTCCATCATCCGCATTCGTTCCGTCTAGTTACCTGGTTTTTTCGCCTACTCAGCGAAGCGCAGCGTAGTCAGCCACCAAACCGCCGTCAAGAAAAAGGGCGACCGAATTCCGGCAACCTCGCGATGGAACCGCGCGCTGTTCCGCTCCGCGCCTGCGAGGTAGAGAGTCTCCACCGTGCCGCCGCCGGTTGGCCGACAACACATCTCCCACTGGTCTGCCTGCCATGCTCTGGTTTTCCTTGGGTTACTGCGGGCGAATGCGAATCCGCAACGCCCGTCGTGTCGCATGGGTGATCTTGAACTTCTCGCCGATGCGGTAGCCGGCCGGCCAGCAAATCTCCCCGCTGGCCGCCACCAACAACGGCGTGCGCCGCCGCTGCGCCGCCGGAATCTTCGCGTCCACGAAAATGTCCTGCAACTTCTTCGCGTTCTTCATCCCGATTGGCTGAAACCGGTCGCCAGCCAGCCAGCAGCGGAGCGAGAGCGTGTCGCCAACCGCGTCCGCGTCCAACCATTCCTGCAGTAATCTTGGATCTTGGATTTTGGATTCTGGATTTGCGACTGTCTCCGGCTTTGGAACGCCCGCGCCCGTCACCGCCTCCACCTCCACAACAACACCGAAAACCGGAACCTCCGTCGTCCCCGGCACCGCCAGCCGCATCTCTCCGAGATGATCTCTGGCCTCCGTCCTCTCCATCACCAGCCACTCGCACCGCCGCGCCACCCGCGCGCCGCCCGCCAACATCAACCGCGCCGGCCGGCTGCTCGCAGCCATCTGGCGCAACGATTCCACCGTCTCGAAATCCACCGCGGCGCCGGCATCACTCTCCTGCAACCAGCGGTAGATGGCCCGCCGTTGAACCGCCATGTGCTCGCGCAACAACCGTTCCACCGCCAATGGCCTTCCACCTTCCGTCTTCCGGCCTCTGACCTTCAACACTCGCGCCGCCTCCGCATCCAGCCACTCGTCCTCGGCGGCGAGCATCTCAGCAGTTTGGTGAAGCAAGGTCCTAAGCGCCGGGTTGTAGTCCCGCTCCAGCACCGGAATCAGTTCGTGCCGGATCTTGTTGCGCTGGAACTGCGGATCCCAGTTGCTCGCATCCTGACGGAACTTCAGCCCGCGTTGCCGCGCGTAGCCAAGCGCCTCCGTCTTCCAGACGTCCAGCAACGGCCTCGCGACGGTGACCGCGCCGAGCCGGTTCGACGCGTGAATCGCCGCCAGCCCGCGCGTGCCGGCGCCCCGCAGCAACCGTTGCAGCAGCGTCTCCACCTGATCGTCGGCGGTGTGGCCGAGCGCCAGCTTTGCCAGACCCAATGCGCGCGCCGTGTCCTGGAAAAAGCCGTGCCGGAGCCGTCTCGCCGCGTCTTCGATTGAAAGCTTCCGCCCGGCCGCAAACACCCGGACGTCGCCCCTCCCCGCGCTGAACGCCAGACCGTAGCTGCCGGCCAGTTCGCGCACGAACGCCTCGTCCGCGTCAGCATCAGCGCCGCGCAACTGGTGGTTGAAATGGGCGACGTGCAGTTTCCAGCCAAACTCAGGCGCGAGCGCCACCAGCGCGTCCAACAGCGCCACCGAGTCCGGCCCGCCCGACACGCCGACAAGCACCCGCTCGCCGCGCGCGAACAGCCGCCGCTCCAAAATTGTTTGACGCACCTTTTCCAGCATGGCTTTCCTAGCCGCGCCCAGTGTAGCCGCGCGCCGCCCCCGCCGCCAGCGCCAAGAAACGCTTGCGCCCGCGACGCCGCGACGCCATTCTTCAGGCCATCGTCATGAAAGCGCCTTGGCGTTTCATATTGCGTGTGGCCGCCTGCCTCGTCGCCGCTTCTTCTGCCGGCGCCTCGGAGGTTTCCATCACGCGCGAGGGCGATGTCTATCATGTGATCGCCGCCAAGTATGAGGCGATCATCGCCGACGACGGCTGCATGAGCAACCTGCTCGTCGGCGGCTTGGATCTCTTCAAAGCCGGCATCGGCTCTTCGCGCGGCAGCTACTTCCACCAAGGCGAGCCGTTGAAGCTGCCGAAGATCGAACGGCCTGCTGAGAACGTGATCACGGCCGGCAGTGACCGCGCGACGATCCGCTACGAGTTTGCCGCGGACTCGATGGCGTGGTCGGTGGAAAACAACACGACGGAGCCGATGAAGTTCTTCATTGTTTTCGACCCGGAGGTCATCCCGGAAAAAGGCGAAGTCCGCGGCGCGGTGCTGGCGCACGAAGGCCCCAAGTCCACATGGTTCCGCGACAAGGCGCGGCTGGAAATTGACGGCGGCACGAGGTTCTGGGGCCCGTGGCGCGGCTGCATGATGTGGAACGCGGCGCTGGCAGCGCGGGAGAAACGGCAGATCACTCTCAAGATCGGCACAGCCTCGGAAGCCGAGGCCATCCGAATGGGCATTGCTCCGCCGCCGGCGGTTGAGGAGGTCGAGCAGGACCTGACCTTGCTGTCGCCGAGAAACTTCCAGGTGTTCCAGCGCCAGTCGCGGTTCCGCGGACGCATCCTCGTCAGCGGCCGCGTCAAACCCGAATGCGACGCCATCGAGGCGCGGCTGAGCGGCAAATCGCTCGAAGGACAGCGACTGCCGGACGAGTGGCTCCCGGTGCCGCTGGAAAGACACACGCGGAGCTTCTACGCCGAACTGCCGACGCCCGCCGGTGGCTGGTATGCTCTCCAAGTCCGCGCCCTCAAGGGAAACCAGCCGGTCGCCAGAGGCGGCGCGGACAAGGTCGGCGTCGGCGAGGTCTTCGTCGGCGCGGGCCAGTCCAACATCACCAACAGCGGCCAGGAACGCACGGTGCAAACATCCGGGATGGTCGCCTCCTTCGGCGGCGGCCACTGGCAACTGGCTGACGACCCCCAACCGGGCGTGCATGACAAGACCCAGCGCGGCAGCATCTGGCCGACGTTTGGCGATGCGATGCACGCCAGGTTCCGCGTGCCCATCGGTGTGGCCGTCACCGGCCACGGCGGCACGAGCGTTTACGCGTGGAAGCCCGGCGGCGAACTGAACAACTGGATGATGATGCGCATCCTCCAACTCGGCCCCAACGGTTTCCGCGCCCTGCTCTGGCATCAAGGCGAGGCCGATGTCGGCGGCAAGCCCGAAGACTACACACGAAATCTGGCCGCCATCATCCGCGCCTCGACCGCCGCTGCCGGCTGGCAGTTCCCGTGGTTCGTCGCCCAGGTTTCCTACCTCAGCCCTGAACGTCCCTCCTCCGAGACCACGCGCTCGGCACAGAAAAAACTCTGCGACCGTGGCATCGCCCTCGAAGGCCCCGATACCGACACGCTCACCAGCAGTTACCGCGACAGCGAAGGCAAAGGCATCCATTTCAGCCGCAAGGGCCTCGTCGCTCACGGCAAGCTGTGGGCCGAGAAGGTCGGCGATTACCTCTACCAAGTGCTCGCACAGGAAACCAAATGAAACTGACACTCCATATCATCATTGCCGCGTTCGTGTTCGGATTGGTTGTTGCCGAAGCTGCCGACGCGAAGAAATCCACCCCCGCAAGGCCGCGAAGGGCCGACCCCGCCTTCGCGCGGATCACCGACGACCCGAAGCTGCCGCGCGTGCTGCTCATCGGCGATTCCATCTCCATCGGTTACACCCTGCCCGTGCGCGCGCTGCTCAAGGGCAAGGCCAACCTCCACCGCATCCCCACCAACGGCGGGCCAACCCTGACCGGCCTCAAGGAGCTTTCCAAATGGCTTGGCGCCGGCAAGTGGGACGTCATCCATTTCAATTGGGGCCTGCATGACCTCAAGTTCATGGACGACGGCAAGCAACAGGTGCCACTGAGCGACTACGAGAAAAACCTGCGCGAACTCGTCAAGCAACTCAAAGCCACCGGCGCGAAACTGATCTGGTGCGCCACCACGCCGGTGCCCGACGCCGAGATGAAACCGCCCCGCAAAAATCCCGATGTCATCGCCTACAACGCTGTTGCGAAGAAAATCATGGCCGAAAACGGCATCGCCATTGACGACCTCTACGCGTTCGCCCTGCCCCAACTCACCGCGATCCAGCGTCCCGCCAACGTCCACTTCTCGGAGGAAGGCTCCAAGGTGCTCGCCAAGCAGGTTGTCGCCAGCATTGAAGCCTTCCTGCCAAAACCGTAATCTGGACCAAAGAATTCCATGAAGAAGAACCTCCACGCAAGCCGTGTCGTCGTTCTCTTTGCCGCGCTCGCTTTTGCCGGTGCAACCGCGCTCCCCGCAGCGGACATCACCATCAAGAGCGGACAGAAGCTCGCATTCCTCGGCGATTCCATCACCGCCGCCGGATGGGGAAACCCGGGCGGTTACTCGAAGCTCGTCATCACCGGACTCGAAGCCAATGGCGTCAAGGTCGAGGGCTTCGGCGCCGGCATCGGTGGACACAAATCCAACCAGATGCTCGAACGCCTCGACCGCGACGTGCTCAACAAGAAGCCCTACTGGATGACGTTGAGCTGCGGCGTCAACGATGTCTGGCACGGCGACAAGGGCGTGCCGCTCGACGACGCCCAAGCCGCCGCCGCCAAATACGAACTCCGCCCCGGCGAGCCGCCCAAGGGCACCTACAAAGCCAACATCACCGCCATCGTTGACAAGGCCCGGGCCGCCGGCGTCAAAGTCATGCTCCTCACCGCCACCGTCATCGGCGAGGAACTCGACAACGACAACAACAAGAAGCTCGCCCCCTACAACAACTTCCTGCGCGCGCTGGCGAAGGAGAAGCAATGCCTGCTCGCCGACCTCAACGCCGCGTTCCAGCAGACGATCAAGGCCGCCGGCAATACCACCGGCAAGCCGGGCCGTCTGCTGACGAGCGACGGCGTCCACATGAATCCCGACGGCGATCAGTTGATGGCGGCCACCATCCTGCGCGTCTTCGGCCTCGACAACGCGCAACTCGCCAAAGCCCGGCAAGCGTAGCTCGACCTTCCCGGCGGCGCGAACCTCCGCGTGAACTTCGACTCCAAGAACCGCAAGCGCCTCACCGCCAGCGCCAACATCAGCCTTCGCGAGCGCCCGAAACTTCAGGCCGCCGCCGATGCCAGGAAACAGTCCGTGGAACAGATGTTGCGCGCCATCTACGTCGAGGAAGTTAAACGCCTGCTGAAGCCGGCCGGCGAGTTCGATTCCGTTGACGCCATCTTCGAGGCAAGAAAGAAAAGGGAGGTCCAGACCACCCTTCAGCAAAAGTTCGACAAGCGTGTGGACGCGCTGCTCGACCGCTGACGCTCCTTCTACAACAGCAAACCGTCCACGCGATAAAGCGCGACCTTCCCGGCGCGGCCCTTGAGCGCGTAATCACCGACGGCGTGTGCCTTCACGCGCTCCTTCACGAGACTGTAAACCGCCTCGCTGATGAGCAGGTCGGTGCCGGTTTCCTTGTTGATGCCCTCGATGCGCGAGGCGGTGTTCACCGTGTCGCCGATGGCGGTGTATTCGCTGCGCAGGGCCGAGCCGACCTCGCCGACCAGCGCCACGCCCGCGTGGATGCCGACGCCGATCTTGATCTCTGGCCAACCTTTCGCCTTCCACTGCGGCTGGAGCGCGGCCAGTTCCTCGCGCATCTCCAAAGCCGCCGTCACCGCGCGCAGCGCATCGTCCGCCGGCCCGCGACTCGTCGGCGCGCCCCAGAACGCCATGATCGCGTCGCCGATGAACTTGTCGAGCGTGCCGCCATGCTTCGCTACGATGGCGGACATGACGGTGAGGTATTCGTTGAGTTGGGTGATGAGCGTCTTGGCGTCGCCCTTCTCGAAAAGGGTGGTGAAGTTACGGATGTCCGAAAAGAAGACCGTGAGCTGTCGGTCTTGCGGCGCGAGCATCAGTTGCAACGCGCCGTATTCCTTCATCAACTCGTCGGCGACTTCCTTCGACACCTGCCGCTCCAGCGCCTGCCGCGCGCGGCGCCTTTCCAGTTGCTCCGTCATCAATTGCCAGGCGGTGCCGGTGATGGCGATCGGAATCATGACAGCCAAGGGCGCGACAAGCGGCACGATGAGACGGAAGTGTGAGAACGCGATCTGGCAGACAACCGCGTGGGCCAGCGCAATCAGCAGCGGCACGACGAGTTTCAGCAGCGGATGCCGCACCCACAACAACGACAGCACCGTCATGATCGCAAAGAGCAAGGTGATCAGAACCAGAACGATGTTCGGCTGCTCGCGAAGCTCGTTGTGTCGGATGAGCGTGCTGATGGCGGAGGCGTGAATCTCGACGCCGGGCGTGTCCTTCTCGTTCGGCGTGGCATGAACGTCGTGAAGGAAGTTTTGCGTGGGACCGACAAGCACGATCTTGTCCTTGAAGACCGCACCGTTTTGCAGCGCTTGTTTCCACGTCTTGGAGTAGAAAAGGTAATAGTAGGGATAACGGGGGAACGGACGCAGAATGCGGCCGTCTTCCAGCGGCTTCCGGCAGGGGTAGTTGATCGCGATGGCGCCACGCTCGTAAATCCACGCGGTTCGGGGGTCGGCGATATTGGCGATGCGCACCGACATCGAAGGCACCCATCGTTTCAAGCCGTCCTCCCACCACACCGGTTTCAGGTGGCGCACCACGCCGTCAATGTCAGCAGCGAAGTTCACCGCCGCGCAGAGATTGGTCTGATCCAGACCGTCGGGAATCACTTCAGGTGTCGGGAACATCCATTTCTGGCGGCTGCCGCCTTGGGGGGATTCGGTGGCGCAGTTGGCCCCGATGATCACCCGGCCGGCCGCATGGGCGAGCGCCTGGCGCCAGGCTTTGTCGTCATCGGGACCGTATTTACTGGGTGACGTAAAGAGAAGGTCGAAGCCCACCACCTTCGCGCCGGCGTCGAGCAGCTTCTGCAGGACCATTGCGTGCGCGCGGCGGGGCCACGGCCACGAACTGAGGATTCGCAGGTCCGGGTTGGCCTTCAGATCCTCCTCGGAAAACGTGTCCGCGACGAAAGACTCGTCGTCAATGCCGACCAGCACCACCTCCGGCAGCGGTGGCTGCCAACCACGCCAAGCGTAGCGGGCGTCAATGGTGGCCAATTCCCAGCGATCCAGGAACTCCACATCCGTCAGCTTGCCTTGTTCTCGCAAAGCCACCAAAAGGAACACCAGCAGCGCCCAGAACAAACCGTTAGCCATCACTACCATCCGGTCGCGCCGGTCACGCGTGCTCCAGAGATTGTGCAGCCATTGTGGCATCGAAGTGGTTCCTGTATCAGAGCAACTGGCTGATCTTCTGCGTTGTGCGGAAGTGGAGCTTGGCCACCTCGCCGAGCCTGGCCATGCCGTGCTTCTTCAGGAACTCCCGGCCGGCCTCGTCCACCTGCGCGCCCGCGCCTTTGGGCATCTTGATGCCGTATTCCTTGCTCAACGCCGCCATGCGTTGCACAAACTCGTCGCGAGCAATGATCGAGGCAGCGGCGACCGCAAGGTCGCTCTCCGCCTTGTGCCGTTGCACGAGTTGGATGGAGCGACCGCGTTTCAGCAGCGCGTTCTCGATGAGCCGCTTGTCGCCAAACTGGTCGGCCACGGCGCGCTTGCATTCCTCGCCGGATTTTTCCAGCGCCTCCAGCACGTTCTCGATGACGCGCGCGTGGCCCCATGCGAGCATCTTGTTCACATTGCCCATCTTCACTAGCAGGTCGTTGTAGGCACGCGGGCCAATGGGAACAACGCTCACGACGCAGCCGGAGGTCTGGCGGATCAATTTCGCCAGTTCGAAGATACGCTTGTCGCTTGTGACGGTCTTGCTGTCGCGCACACCGCTGCCACGCAACGCGTCAATCGCCGCGCGGTTCAGGAACACACCGGCGACGGTAAGCGGGCCGAAGAAATCGCCTTTGCCGCTTTCGTCCACGCCGATGCGCGGTTCCAGGATCGTCGGGTCGTGGACGTGCTCGTAACCGAGCCGCGCCTCGCCGAGGATCTGCGGCTCCAAATAGAACTGCACAAACTCCTCAACGCCCTTGCCCTGCACGAGCAGCTTGCCGCTCTGGAACGCCGTCACCTGCAGTTTCTCCTTCGACGCGCCGAAGTGCGCGTAGGGAACCTCGCGGAAAGAGAAGCCGCGTTGCGCCAGGTCGAGCCGGATGCGCTCGAACTGTTCGTCGGTCAGCTTGACGGTGTAAGAAGTCAGCGGCGGCATTTGTGTCGAAAGTTCCTTCGGCGCGGTTATGCTTACCACGCCATGCAGACCGCGGAAATACAAAAGCAACTCTTGCGTTGGTTCGACCGGCACGCTCGCAAGCTGCCGTGGCGCTCCACCACGGCGCGGCGCAACCCGTATCGGGTCTGGGTTTCCGAAATCATGCTCCAGCAGACGCAGGTGGCGACGGTCATCCCCTACTACCGGCGCTGGCTGCGGCTCTTCCCGAACGTCCGCGCGCTGGCCAGCGCAAGACCTGCGGCCGTGCTGAAGGCGTGGGAGGGTCTCGGCTACTATCGCCGCGCGCGCAATCTCCACGCCGCCGCGCGCGAGGTCGTGCGCAGATGCGGCGGGCGGCTGTCGGTGTCGCGCTGTGAATTGCTGGCGCTGCCCGGCATCGGCCGCTACACCGCCGGCGCTATTCTCAGCATTGCTTTCGGCCAGCGGGAGCCATTGGTGGACGGCAACGTCGCCCGCGTGCTGGCGCGGCTGTTCGGCATCCGTCAAAACGTGAAGTCTGGCGCAGGCTTGGCGAGGCTCTGGAAGCTGGCCGGCGAACTGGTGCCGCGGAAACGGCCGGGCGCATTCAATGAATCGCTGATGGAACTTGGCGCGACCCTCTGCACGCCGCAGAACCCGCGCTGCGACAGGTGTCCGGTGCGCGGGCGTTGCGTCGCCCTGCGCCGCGGAGAAGTTGAGCGATTGCCGAACACCGGCAAGCATCCGGAATCGCGCCTCGTCCGGCAGCGCGCGTTGCTGCTTTGGCGAGGCGATCGCGTGTTGATCCAACAGCGGCAAGCCGGTGGCTTGCTCGGAGACTTCTGGGAGTTTCCCTCTGCGCTGCCTGTTGGCGTCCATTGTCTGCCCGGCCCGCGTATCGCCACCGTGCGTCACGCGGTGATGAACGACCGGCTGGTTGTGGAAGCCTTCGATTGCCGCTGGCAGAGCGGCGAGCCAAACCGCGGGCACAAGGGCGAACGCTGGCGTTGGGCGCGGCCTGCCGACCTCCGCCGTCTGCCGTTCATCGGCGCGCACCGAAAAATCGTAAACGCGGCGATTATCGCTTGGCGGCGATCTCCTGCTGCTGGCGCAGCTTCACCACGACGCCCGGCGGACAGACGCCACGCCAATTCACGGTCGGGTAAAGAACGCTGTTGCGGCCAATGATGGAACCGGGATTGAGGACGCTGTTGCAGCCGACATCGGCGCCGTCACCAACCACCGCTCCGAACTTCCGCAGACCGGTGTCAATCGTGCGGCCGTCCCAGACGACGGTGACGTTGGATTTGACCGACTTGAGGTTGGAGCAGATGACACCGGCGCCGAGATGGGCTTTGTGGCCAAGGATGCTGTCGCCGACGTAGGAGAAATGCGGCACCTGCGCGCCGTTGAGGAGGACGGCGTTCTTGAACTCGCACGAGTTGCCCAGCACGCAGCCGTCGCCGACGAGAACATTGTCGCGGACGTAGGCGCCGGCGCGGATTTCGCAGTTGCGGCCGATGATGGCAGGGCCTTTGATCACCGCGCCATGCTCAATGACGGTGCCCTGGCCAACGAACACTTCGGAGCCGACGAACGCCGTGCCGATGAGACGTGCGCGGTTGGCGGGTTCGAGGTGGGCGCGGATGTGGTCCTTGATGCGCGGCAGCGCCTGCCACGGGAACTCGCAGCCGTCAAACAGTGCAGCGTGCTCAAACCGGGCCAAGTCAAGAAGGTCGGCAGTGCGAATCATAGGTGGAAAAAATTGGAGCGAGCGATGGGATTCGAACCCACGACATTCACCTTGGCAAGGTGACGCTCTACCAGACTGAGCTACGCTCGCTTCCAAGAACGGCGCACATGTTAGCCAGAAAGCCGGACAGTGCAAGTTGAATTTGGGGCCTTGCCGCGTAGTTTTCAAAACGCGCGTTTGAAAACCACGCGACATCCTCCAACAAATGAGTTGCACGCGCACGGCGGTCACGGTAGTTTCGGCGCGCTCGATTTTCCGGGCATCGTGTGCGGGAGTGGTGGAATGGCAGACACGCATGTTTGAGGGGCATGTGCCGAAAGGCGTAGGAGTTCAAGTCTCCTCTCCCGCACCAACATCCTCCGGCCGCAGGCGCGGCCGGCCGGTCACTTCGCGGTGCGGGTGAAGATCGCCAGCCGCTCCAGTTTCTCCGCAGCCTGCCCAATGTCAATGGTCTGCGCGGCCAGTTTCAATCCCTGTTCGTAATCCTGCACTGTGCCGGTGGCGTGAAACGCGGCGGCGGCGTTCATCACCACAATGTCGCGGGGGAAACCGTGCTCGGTGCCGTTGAGGATGCGGCGGACCAGGTCGGCGTTCTGCTCGCGCGCGCTGCCGGCGATGTCGGCCAGCGTGGCGCGCGGCAAGCCCAAGCTGGCGGCGTCCACTTCGTATTCCTCGATTACCCCCTTCTCCGCGAACTCCGCGACGCGCGTCGGGCCGAGCGTGGAGAACTCATCCATGCCCCGGCCGTCTTCCGTCCTGCCGCACACCACCATGCCGCGCCGCGCGCCCGTCAACCGCAGCGCCTCGGCCAGCCGCAGAACCAGTGCCAGATCATAGACGCCGATGAGTTGCACGTTGGGCCGCGCCGGACCCAGCAACGGGCCGAGGATGTTGAACACGGAGGATTCGCCCAGTTCCGCCAACCGTTTGCGAATGCCGGCGACGTGCTTGAAAGCGCGATGGTAGTGCGGGGCGAAGAAGAACGCCATCCCGACCTCCTGCAGACACCGCGCGGTCTGCCGCGGCGGCAGGTCAATGACCACGCCGAGGGCCTCAAGGACATCCGCCGAGCCACTCTGGCTCGTGATGGCGCGGTTGCCATGCTTGGCCACCGGCACGCCCGCGCCAGCCACAACAAAGGCGACGGCCGTAGAAATGTTGAAGGTGTGGAGCTTGTCGCCGCCGCTGCCACAGACATCAAGCAGCAACCCGCCCACGTCGGCGGGGCCGATATGGGGGCTGACAGCCAGTTCGCGCAGCGTCAAGGCGAACGTGGCAATCTCCTCAGCGGTTTCGCCTTTGCGGTGGAGCGCGAGAAGGAAATCAACCTTCAAGTCGTCGTCAATCGCATCCGAGAGCAGACTGCGGATGGCGCGGTGGGCTTCGACGGGGTTGAGCGAAAGTCCGCGGCGCAGACGTTCCACCACCGCCGGAAACTCGCGGATGCTCAGCGGACCTTGCGAGCGGAAGAAATTTGCGACTGGGCCAACCAAAATCACGGCGGCCTGATGTGCCTCAGCGCACTTCGTCACCCTTGCGGGCATCGCCGTCGAGAATGTCCGCGGTCACGAGGGGCGGCTTCATCGGCTCGGTGGCCTTGACGGTGGCGACGCGCTCCTTGCCGCGGTAGAGCGACAACTGGCTGCCGGCGGTGGGAACGGCGCTGTTGGAAAACTCCAGCACAACAAACTTCATCTCCTTGTTCACCATGACCACCTTGGCGGACACTTGCGCCGACATCGCCTTGGTTTCCGTCGCGGGCTTCGCCGATGTCACAGCCGGTTTCGCGTCAGCGGAAGGTTGCGTGGTCTTGGCCGGCGCGGCGGCGGGGGCGCCACCCGACGGGAAGAGAGTCGTCGCGGGCTTTGTCGCCGTCACTGGCGGCGGGGGCGCGGGCGCAACGGTGGTCTTGACGGCCGCATTGGTTCCGCTGCCTGTGGCCGCCGGGCCTTTGGCGGGTTGCTGGACCTTGCCCTCTTTGTCGCCACAACCCGCGATCAGCGCCACTGCCACAACGACTGCGATGTAATAAGGAAGTTTCATAAAAAGCGCGCGGATGCTAACAGAGCGGCCGCGGAAGGTCAACCCCGCCAGACGATTCTTCCGAAGAAACCTTGCGGCCCGCTAATGCGCCCCCTTCCCCATCAGCACCACCGGGAGAGTCTTCAACAGGATTCTGAAGTCCAGCCAGAGCGACCAGGTGTCAATGTATTGGAGGTCGAGCCGCATCCACTCCTCGAAGCCGATGGTGTTGCGGCCGGCGATCTGCCAGAGGCAGGTGATGCCGGGCTTCATCGAAAGGCGACGGCGCTGCCACGGGCTTTTGAACTGTTTGACCTCCTTGACCGGCAACGGCCGCGGCCCGACGAGGCTCATCTCGCCCTTGAGCACATTCACCAGTTGCGGCAGCTCGTCCAGTGACGTGCGGCGCAGAAACCGCCCGATCCCGGTGATGCGCGGGTCCCGGGCAATCTTGAACACCGGCCCGTCCATCTCGTTGAAAACCATCAACTCCGCCTGCCGCTGCTCCGCATCGCTCACCATCGAGCGGAACTTGAGCATGGTGAAGATGCGCCCGCGCACGCCGCAGCGTTCCTGACGGAACAGCACCGGCCCCCGCGAACTCAGCTTGATCGTCACCGCGACGGCCAGCATTAGCGGTGAGAAGAGCATCAGCAGCACCGCCGCCCCGATCCGGTCAAAAGCGCCCTTGAACAACAACGCCCACGAGACATCCGGAGCCGACCGGAAGACGATCATCGGTTTGCCCATCATCTCGTCCATCGCCGGCCGGGCGATGGACGTGCGCACAAAATCCGCCACCAGCCACGCTTCCACGCCCTCGACCTCGCACGCCAGGATGGCCGACTCCACCTCGCTCAACGAACTCTTGCCGGAAGTAAAAATCACCAAGTCCACCGGTTTCTCACGCAACAGCTTCTCCAGGTCGTCCGCCGATTGCACGCTCAGGTTCAATTGCGCCAGCACTGCAAGCGACCACTCCGGATGCTCGCGGATGAGATCAACAATCCCCTGGTTCTCTGCCGGACTGCCCACCAAAACGGCCGTGCGTTGGTTCCGGCGGTGCGCAGCCATGACCGTCAACGCCTCCCACGCCATGTCGAACAACCAGACGGCAATGACCGACAGCCCGGCAAAAATAAAAATTGTCGCCCGGTTCACATCGCGCACGTCGAGCACGTAAAGCCCGGCCAGCACGATCAACACGCACACACTCATGGCGCGAACCGCAGTCCAAAACACGCCCGCCGGCGACGACCCGATCGTCCGCCGGTAAAACCCCTGCACCTTCAGCGAGTAGTGGCCGATCACGATGATGGCCCCCGCCAGCAGAAGCTGCTCGCGGAACATGACCGTCCGCCGCAACACAAACTCCTCGCCCAGATGGCGGCGAATGGTGTGCGCGAGGTAAAGGCAGAGCATCATCAGCAACAGGTCAATGACCTGATGCAACTGGTTCCTGATCTGGCGATGACCGGTCAACATGGCTTCACACCGATGACGCCGGGACGGCCCTCTTCAACTCCGGAAACAGGCGCCCGATGAAGCCGCGCATCGCCGCCCGCGCCGCTGCTTCGTTCGCCGCGGCTGCTGCCGCCCCACCACCGCGCGGCACCGCCACCGTCAGCGTGATGTAGGCCCAGCGGTGATTGACGCTGTGAACAATGCGGTCGAAGCTGTTCCAGACGATTCGCTGGATGTGCGACGCCGTCACACGGTCCTTGCCCATGAACCAATAATAATTCAGTCTCTCCACGCTGCCATCCATCCCGCCGGCTTGCAGCCGGCGCACAATCTTCAACGCCCGCGTCCGCAGCGCGGCCACGCCGCCGGCGTTCACGGGCACGTCTTCGTAGCGCCCATCTAACACTTCCCAGCCCTGCGCCGGCAAGCACGTTTCCGGCCGATGAATGCTGCGCGCGTCCTTGCCCGCCAGCACGATCGAACAATAAACCTCGTTCCCGCGCGCGTCCCGATACAGCCGCCGCTCAAACTCCGTGTCCACCGGCAACCCCTGCCGTTCCACCTCCATCACCGGCATCGGCACGCCCACCCACTCGCCGAGCCGCTCCGGCAGTTTCATCACGATCCCCGCCTCGCTCACCTGGCTCACCTTGCCGCTGAGCGCCGTCAACGCCGCCGCGCCCGCCAGCAACCCGACCAGCACCGCATAAGGCCGCCACGCCGTCATCGGCCCCCCTCCCGCGCGCCCAGCCACCGCGCCTTCCACGCCGTCCAATCCACATCCAGCAGCCGGTCCACCGCCAGCATCAACGCGATGGCCGGAATGAACACCAGGAACGTCGAAAACTTGTCGAACACCCCGACCGCCTCCTGCCCCATCAGGTTGCCCACCACTGCCGAAGACGTCACGCGCACCAGATTGCCGACCATCGCCAGCGGCACCGCCGACGCCACCAACACCCACCGCTGCCATTGCCGCTCGCGCGTCACATAGCCGAAGATCGCCGCCAGCGTCACCAGCGCAATCAGCGAGTTGATCCCGCTGCAAGCGTCCGCCACCTCCAGTTGAAACCGCCCGTGCGGCACCGAGAAGATTTGCGCCCCGTTGCGCTCCACATGCACCCCGCCCATGTTCAGCAGCAGCGTCGAGGTCGCCGAAACAAACCGCTTCAGCGGGTTCGTCAGGTCCGCCACGAAATTCAGCGGCACCGCGAACAGGAGGAATCCCACCGGAAACATCAACCGCCGCCCCACCTCCCAGCCCCACAAATACAGCGGCGCGGCCCACGCCAGCAGGATTAGCGACACCATCGTCAGCCGCCAGAGCGACGTCTTGTGCCCCAGCCAATACATTACCAGCGCCAGCGCCACCAGCCACGCCGCCCAACCCGCCGTCTGCCGCGCCGCGCCGAGCAGTTCCCGCCGCTGCCGCCACAACAACCACGCCGACACCGCCGGGATCAGCGGCGCGTGCGAATACATGAAGTCCGGCCCGCGCAGGTAGCCCACATACTCCCCCCACCAACTGTCATTGTGGAAATACAGGAGCCACACCAGCCCCACCGCCAGCGCCGCCAGCAGACAGTTCACCTGGGTCTGCCGGTCTCGCCAATCCATCGCCACCACATCTGACTTCTTCTCTTCCATTGAGTGACACAAATCCTAACACGCACCCTGCCCCGAATCAACGGACTGGAAGAACGGCTTTGCGATGACACACCCGCCTTCCGCTATTTTCCTAACTCGGAAGCGGGTTTGTCCCTACATGCAATATGACTTTTTTCCGTATCTCCCGACTGGAAATTCCACGCAGACAGGCTAGGGTGGCGCGCGCTGTATTGTGTATGGGTGATGTTCAACAGTTTCTTCGGTCGGGAGTCGGGAGGCTTGTGGCCTTGCTGACACTGACCATCCTTCCACCGCCCGCGCCCGCGGACATGCCGGCAAGCGACGAGGCGCTCGGCCGCGGGTTCCATCAACTCTACGACATGGATTTCGCCGGCTCCCAGAAGGCTTTTGCGGACTACCGGCGTTTGCAGCCGGACGATCCGCGGGGACACGTGGCGGAAGCGGCGGGGGTGTTGTTTGAAGAGTTCCACCGCCTCGGCGTGCTGGAGTCCCAGTTTCTCACCGACGATGAGGCGTTCGTGGCCCGGCAGAAACCTTCGCCCAATCCCGCATTCCGCGGGCGCTTCGATGCTGCGCTGAAGCAGACCGAGAAGATCGCCAAGGCGCGGCTGCAACAGGATCCCAAGAGCACCGACGCGCTCTTCGCCCTGACGCTGACGAACGGGCTGCGGGCCGACTACGCCGCCCTGGTCGAGAAGCGCAACATGCCAGCCCTTTCCTTCGGCAAGCAATCGTCCTGTTGGGCCGAGAAACTTCTGTCAATCCAACCCGACTGCCATGATGCCTACGTCTGCACCGGCATCGCCAAATACGTCGTCGGCACGGTCATAGCACCGTTGCGCTGGCTGCTGGAAATCGGCGGCCACGTCGGCAACAAGAAGACGGGACTCGCCGAACTAGGCTTGGCCGCCAAGAACGGACGCTTCCTCAAACCGTTCGCCCGCGTCCTGCTGGCCATTGCTTATTTCCGCGAACAGGAGAAACCCCTCGCCCGCGATCTGCTCGTCGGTCTTCACCAGGAGTTCCCCAACAACACACTCTTCAAGAGCGAACTGGCGCGGCTCGACATCGCCATGACCGCCTCCAATCCCTAGCCGTCCGCGACGCCTTCCATAGCATCGTCCCGAGAGCATCCCGAGTTGTGCCACGAGTCTTTCACGTGTGCTTACAACTCTGACACATTTGCCAACAAGCGTGCCACATCCTCCAACAAGCGTGCCACATCCTCCAACAAGCGTGCCACATCCGCCAACACGCGTGTCGCATCCTCCAACACGCCCGATTACTCCTCCAACCAGAGTGTCACATCCTCCAACCCGCGTGTCACAGATTGTAACACGCCTGTCACATCCTATAACAAGCGTGTCACAGCTTGATTGCCAACCATCCACTCCTCTAACACGCCCGTCCAATCCGCCAACAAGTCTGTAAACTCGCTTGCATTCAATGTCCAACAGCGATAAAAGAGCGAAAACCAAGGAGAACTTGCCATCAACGACTCCAACACCCCCTCCGCACAACCGCAGTTGTCATTGGAACAGGTCTGCCGACTACTGAGCGACCCGACGCGCTGGGCCTTGATCCGCGAGCTGACCAAAGGCCTGCCATTACCCATCTCCGAACTGGCCAAGCGGACGGGCCGCGGTCCCGACGGCATCTCCAAGCACATCGCCCTCATGCGCAAGCTCGGCGTGGTGACCACGAGCTACGGTGGCCACTACATCCTCACCCCGGGCTTCCGCCCGCCCGCCGGCGCCACGACGCTGGACTTCGGCCACTGCACCATCCGTCTGACCACCGACGCGCCCGCCGCCCAAAACGTTTGAGCATTCAGCAGGCGGCTCTGCCCGACGCACGGTCCATCAATGAACGAGGCATCTCACGAGGCCGGAGCCGACTCTTTCTCGGCAATCCATCGCGACGTGTGCTAGAAATGACGCGATGATTGCACCTGCGAACTTTGTCCCGAACGGCGCGCTCGCCGCGAGAATGGCCGACTACTTCGGCCCCGCGGGCTTGCTGTCGTCCTCCGGCGGCGCGGGACAGGCGTTTGAGTTCCGACCGCAACAACTGGGCATGGCCGAAGCCGTCGCCAACGCCCTCGCCAACCGCCGCCATCTCGCCGTCGAGGCAGGCACCGGTGTAGGCAAGAGTTTCGCCTATCTCGCGCCTGCCATCCTCCACGCCGTCGAGAACAAGCGCAGGGCCGTCATCTCGACCTACACGATCAATCTCCAGGAGCAGATCATCCACAAGGACATCCCGGCGCTGGCGAAGATTCTGCCCGTCCAGTTCAGCGCCACGCTCGTCAAAGGCCGCGCCAACTATCTCTGCCCCTGCCGGCTGAAGAAGGCGATGCGCTCCGCCGACGGTCTGTTTCTCTCGACCGAGCAGGCCGAGTTGCATCGCATCGCCAAGTGGGCCGAGAAAACGCAGGACGGCAGCCGCTCCGACTTCGACATCGAGCCGGACCCGAACGTCTGGGCACAGGTCTGCTCCGAACGCGGCATCTGCGCGCCCCAGAAGTGCGAGAAGGACTGCAAGTGTTTCTATCAGGAAGCCCGCCGCCGGATGCGCACCGCCGACGTGCTCGTGGTCAACCATCACCTCTTCTTCTCGGAGATCGCGATCCGTGCCGAGAGTGAGGAGAGCGAGGGCGTGTTGCTGCCGGAGTTTGAGTTTGTCGTGCTCGACGAGGCGCACACCGTCGAGTCCGTCGCCGCCGACCACATCGGCATCGGTCTCTCCGAAACCAGCCTGCGCTGGGTGCTGCACCGCCTCTGGAATCCGAAGTCCGAGAAGGGGCTACTCTCGCTCTTCAAGAACGCCGGCGAGGCGGTCCGCGCCGTGGACAACGTGCTCCATCGCGCCGACGAATTCTTCAGCTCCGTGGATGACGCGGCACAGTGGAAACCGAACGCCAGCACCGTCCGCGTCCGCCAGCCTGACCTTGTGCCGAACACACTCGACACACCGCTCGCCGCGCTCCGCGACCGCATCGTCGAGATCGGCCAGTCCCTCGCCGCTGACGACGAGGACCGCGACGAGCTTCGCGAGATGGTCCGCCGCGTCAACGAAACGCGGAAGCAGCTCGGCGCGTTCCTCAACCAATCCTCGCCCGACCACGTCTATTGGGTCGAGCGCTCGGGCCGCCGCCAGCCGCAGGTGGAGCTTCGCGCCGCGCCGGTGGACGTGAGCGAGGATTTGCGCGAACTGCTCTTCTCGTCGTTCCCGTCGGTCATCATGACCAGCGCGACGCTCGCCGTGCAGAACCGGCTCGATTACTTCCTCAAGCGCGTTGGCGCGGACGAAGCCGAGGCTCTCGCCGTCGGCTCGCCGTTCGACTACGAGCAGCAGATGAAGCTCTACGTGCCGAAGGAAATGCCCGACCCGAACTCGCCCGATTACCGCGAAGCCGTCGGCAAGTGGGTGCGGCACTTCGTGAAGATGACGCACGGCAAGGCGTTCGTGCTCTTCACCAGCTACAAACTCCTCCGCGACGTCGCCGACGACTTGGAGATGTTCTTCACCTCCTCCGGCATCCAGTGCCTCGTCCAAGGCAGCGGCATGCCGCGCTCGACGATGCTGCAAAAGTTCAAGAGCGACGTGGACTCGGTGCTCTTCGGCACCGACAGCTTCTGGCAGGGCGTGGACGTGCCCGGCGAGGCGCTCTCCAACGTCATCATCACCCGCCTCCCCTTCGCCGTGCCTGACCATCCGCTTACCGAGGCGCGGCTGGAGGCCATCGAAGCCCGCGGCGGCAACGCCTTCATGGAGTATTCCGTGCCCGAGGCCGTCCTCAAACTCCGCCAGGGCGTCGGCCGCCTCATCCGCAGCAAGACCGACACCGGCATCGTCGCCATTCTGGACAACCGCGTCCTCACCAAACGCTACGGCCGCGCCTTCATCGAGAGCCTCCCCCAGTGTCCGGTGGAGATTGTGTAAGAGCTAGCGCACCACTCCCAAAACAATTGTTCGTGTTGTCATGCTTCAATTACCATGAGGCTGCTGTCGCATATCCCACGTAATTCATCCTCGTGTCATAGTATATGTCGAGGAATCCATTGCCATGAGATCCTTCGGCACCCAAGCCGATAACGTCTGCAAAACTAGCGTCTGGCTTCAAGATGCTGGTAAAAAGGTTTGGTGGATATACCACGGCAAATTCTCCTCGTTTTTTACTTCCTTCCACGTCACGAAATGTCGCTTGTATCTTGCTCTCACCAATACGTCTCGGTGCCTCATCCATAGCGTATCCATATTTCTGCGGTGGATACTTCTTCCCATAAGCAGCTACCAACACCGTCCGCACCTCATCCCGGCTTGCTCCCAGCGGTATTGTCTCAACCACCTTGGCAATCTCCCGGTAAGACGGCTCACACCCGCCGCACAGCACACACAAGGCGGCGAAGATCATCGGCGTAATTCGCATCTTCATATCTCGTCATCACCTTTCAGCCGGCGCGTTGTCCAGCACTACCAGCAAGGCGCACCGAATGTGTGTTTGTAACGCGGGTGATGGTTGTTGAGTCCGAGTCTAGCGCGCGCGGAGCGCCCGCTCCACCTTTACTTCACTGCGTCATGTAAAGGTTCTTGCGAAAAACCTCCAAAATCCCGCCTCTGGAAGCCGTGAGCCACAAGCCGCTGGTCAAAAAGAGCCAATTTTGACGCCCCCGCTGGCGGCGGCCACGGTTTTGCTCCAAAAGTGACGCCGTTTCTGGCGACGACGGCAGTTTTGCTCCAAAACCAACGCCTCCGCTGGCGGTGGCCATGATTTTGGTCCAAAAGCGACGCCATTTCTGGCGGCGGCGGCAGTTTCGGTTCAAAAATGAGGCCGCCGCTGGCAGCGACGGCGGTTTTGATCCCAAATGTCGTGAAAATCCGGCGAAGGGAATGGCTGGTGGGACGCGCGCTCCAGGCGCGGCGGTCGTGGCTGAGAACGCCCAACCCGCGCGGCTGCTATGGCAACAGCGAGACCCGTGCGCGGAGCGCACGGGCCACCGAGGCTGACGAAGCGATTTTGCAGCGGTCCCGCCGTCGCGCCTACTTCGCAGCCGCTTTCGCCGCGCCGATGTTCCCCGCTTCATCGCGAGCGCGAATGAAGGCGGACTTGGCGCCGGGGAGGCGGACGGTGAAGTCCTGCGAGCGAGCGCCGACCTGCGAGTGATTTGCTTGCACGGGGAACCAGTCCCGACCGTCGGCGGAGACTTCCACCAGCGCCATCGTCGTCAGCGTGTCGGTGACGGTGAACTTCGCAGTCAGCACACCGTCCTTGCCGGCGTCGGCGTTGTGAATGGTGATGACGGGCGGGGTGTTGTCCACGGCGAAGGCCGTGCTCTCGATGCTTGCGGTCAGCCCTTTCCCCGGCGCATTGCCCATCGAGTCGGTAGCCGCCACCTTCAGCCGATAGTAGCCATCGGGGAAAGAGCGCGTGTCGAAGGTGAAGAAGAGGTCGCCCGTTTTCTCCGCCAGCAGCTTCCACGAGGCTTCGCCCTCGGTGCGCAAATACACATCGAACGTCAGCGGGTCGAGATTGGTGTCGGCGACCGTCCACATCGCGGTGCGCAGGCCGGGCTGGTTCACCACCTGTGTGCGCTGCTTGCGTGCGGCGTCCATCGGGTCGCGGCGCGAGCTGGAAGCCACCATCATGTCGAGAGTGCCCATCGCCGGCGGGTCGGGCTGCGTGATCTTCTGCAAGCCGGAGCCGGCGTCGTGGACGGTCAGCCTGCCGAAAACCGGCCGCACGTTGCGCGGCGTGTAATAGACCGTCAGCCGGTCAAGCGCCGGCCCGCGCGCAACGCGGTCTCCGCCGAGCTTCACGCGCAGTTGCAGGTAGCGGGCAGCGGGGCTTTTCAACTCGTAGTTCTCGCCGCTCTTCCCGGCATCCGTCCAGTCGCTCCATGTCTTCTCGGGCTTGTCCGTGTTGCCGCTGCGGCTGCTGATGGAAACGCGTGCGCCGGTCGGGATGCCGCCCTTGACCACGGCCAGCCCCCACGTGGAGAACACCCGCGCGTCGAGCGGCTCGCTTTCCCACGTGCCTTCGGCTGCGCGGTTCGGCGCAATGGACCAGACCGCGCCGAGGTTGCTGGTCACGGCTACCCAACTCCCCTGCCCCGCCGGCAACAGCGATGTCACCTGCTGCCCTTCGAGCCGGGCGACCGTCGCGATCTCCTGCCGGCCGCGAATGCTATAGATGACGCCCTTGTCGCCTGTGCCGACGAGTGCCGCACCATCCGCCGCAACCGCGAGCGAGAACGCAGTAATGTCGCGGCCCGTCCAGAGCAGTTCGGTGTAGCCGTCGGCATGGACGCGATACAACTCGCTCTTGCGCGGGGTCTTCTTCTCCTCCGGCTTCACCGTCGCACCGCCCGGCAACGTCACCGTCACCGCCGTCGCCACAGGCTCGCTATCGCCAAGCGCGAGCACATAGACGCCGCCTTGCCCATCGCCCGCGATGGCCTTCATCTCCTTCGCTGACGCCGCCAAAATGACAAATCCCTTGTCCGGCCCGTCGAAGCGATAGAGGTAAGCGCCGGGGTGCGACCCCGCGAGCAGGCGGCCCTTCGCGTCGAAGCCGAGCGAAACGATGTTCGTCTCGTCGCTCGCGAAATACTTCTCCGCGATACCCGTGGGCGCGACCTTATAAATCGCCGCCTTGCTGCCGCACGCGACGAAGAGGCTGCCTGCGCCGTCGAACGCCAGCGCCCAGATGTATTTTTCCGGCGGATCGTAGAAGACGGCTGCTTTGCCGTCCGGCGCGATGCGGTAAACCTTCCCGTCCGGCGAACTGGCGGCAAAGACATTGTCCTTCGCGTCCACGGCCAGCGCGCGAATCTCAATCTCCTTCGCCGTGAAGAACGTCGCCGGTTTCCCATCGCTGCCGATGCGGAGCAGCTTGCCCTCGCCACCGCCGAGATAGATGTGGCCTTTCGAGTCCCGCGCCGCCGACCAAACAACCGGCAGCCCGACGTCGCAAGTCTTCTTCACCGCCGGCGCGAGGCGGAGGCCGCCTTTCTCGCCGATGGAAACGCCGCGCGCGTCGCCCCGGACGAAGTCGTCGTAGGTTTCCTTGGTGAACTTCTGCGTCTCGACCGCCAGCACGCCGCTGACCGCCAAGACCGATAGTGAGGCAATGGAAAAGAATCTCATGGGAACTCGGTCACTCGATTTTCACCTTCAACGTCTGGCTGCCGCGCACGACGGCGTCCTGTCGCAGCCGTTTCTCGACGACATCCATCCGCTCGATGCGCGCCGCCTCCAGCATTGTGCGGCTCGAATCGTAAAGCTGCATCGCCGACGGTGGTAACGCCGGCATCCGCTGGTCGGCGACGACGATGCCGTCGGCTCGCCGCGTCACGCGCAGGTAAAGCGCGTTGTGCGACCGGCGCTGATTCAGGACGTTGACGAGTTGGTCAAGGTTCTGCGGGCGCTCCACGCGGTTGCGACCGCTCTTACCGTCGAGCGCATCCATCGCGGGCGCGTCACCGACGTAAATGTCGAGTTCGCCAGAGCGGACATTCTCCGGCACTGCAAACTCCAGCGTCACCACGCGTTGCTCGCCGCGCCACGGCTTCAGCACAGCGCGCACGGTGACGGTGTCCCCCGGCTTCGCCCGGTCACGATCCACATAAACCTCGCCAAGCTGCGTCACCCGCCGCTCGTCGTCGCGCGTCAACTGTAGCGTGATGCGCTCGATCTGCGGCAACTCCGTGCGGTTCTCAAAGAGGTCGCCCAGCACGTTGGCCAGTTCGCGCATCGGCGCTTGGTAATCGAGCTGGCTGCTGCCGGAGTAGAAGTTCTCGACGCGAATCTTCCCGTGGCCTTTCAACTCGATCTCGCCCCGCATCGTCAGAGAGAACTCACGGGAGTAATCCATTGACTCCATCAACGTCTGCCCGACGCACGACGCCGCGATGCTGGGCGTCATGGCTTCGTGCTGATAGAGGCGGCTGTGGAAGTTGCGCTCGCCGCGCGGACTGCGGAGGCGGATGCTCAGTTCCGTCATCGGCGGCACCGGGCCGATCTCACCGGCGATGGCCGTGAGACGGTCCTGATAAATGGTGCCGACAATTTGGCGCGTGTTGGAAATCTTGTGCGGATAGAGGTAGCTGCTGATCGTCGCCACAATCTCCGCGCGCGCCATCGGGATCGCCACCTTGCCACTTTGGGACATCGGGTGACCGAAGCCCAGCACGCGGTTACCGCGGCGCCATGTGAGTGTGCCCGTCCCCGCCATGTGAAGGTCGCCGGTCGCAAGCACCGCCGCCACGGGCGATCCCGGCTCGAACGGCGTCTTCAGCGCCTTGCTCTCCTGTCCACCGCCGCCCATCGTCGGCAGCAGCCGTCCATCAAATCCATGTGCCGCAAACTCCAACCGGAGCCACTCGAACATCTGCGGTCCCAGCCCGCTTACCGTTACCGGCACCGCCAGCGGCCGGAAGCCGCCCGGATCGGCCGGCAGAAACTGGAATCCAGCGTTGCCCGCGCTGGCGAGCCGCCGTCCGTCAAGCGCCGATTCCAGCCGCGCTGTCTTCTTCGGAGCCGCGATGTGCGCCGCGCCAGCCTCGATCATATCGGCGATGGGCGTGAAGCCGCACCAACCCTCCTTCTCGAATTGCGTGAGGCGATAGCTAAGCGCGCCGGCGACCTTGCCCTCGATGTAGAGCGGGCTGCCGCTCATGCCGTGCACCGCGCCGGTGAGTTTCGTGCGCTCGTCCACGAGCTTGCCAACAATGAGGTCCTTCTTCGGCCCGATGAAGTCGTGAAGCACACCGTAGATCTCCACGTTGAGTGGCACCACCTCCGAGCCTTGCATCACCGTGTAAGCCGTGCCGCGCATCCCGGCCTGAACGCGCTCCAGCGGGAAGATGTCGTTCTGCGGCGGCGCCTGCCCTAGCCCCTCCACCGCCACGCCAAGCAGCGCGACGATGCCAACCCTAACAACTCTTAAACTCATAATTCTCGAAAAGCTTCCTTCGCGGCCCGGATCGTCTGCTCAACATCGGCGGCGGTGTGCGCGGTCGAAACGAAGCCCACCTCGAACTGCGATGGCGCGAGGTAAACGCCACGCTCCAGCATCGCGTGGAAGAACTTCGCGAACCGCTTGGTGTCGCTGCGCTTCGCCGAGGCGTAGTCGGTCACTGGGCCGTCGCAGAAGAAGTTGCAGAAGATGGAACCAATGCGGTTCTGCGCGAGGGGGACGCCCGACTCCTTCGCCGCCGCCGCGATGCCGAGGGCGAGTTCGGCGGTGAGGTCGTTGAGTTTCTTGTAAAGGCCCGGATCCCCATACAACAGCGTCTCCAGCGTCACGACGCCCGCGGCCATCGCCACCGGATTGCCGCTGAGCGTGCCGGCTTGATAAACCGGCCCCAACGGCGCGAGTTGGTCCATGATGTGCGCGTGGCCGCCGAACGCGCCCACCGGCAGGCCGCCGCCGATGATCTTGCCGAGGCACGTCAGGTCGGGCCGCACGCCGCAAAGTTCCTGCACGCCACCCCGCGCCACACGAAAACCGGTAATGACCTCATCGAAGATCAGCACGATGCCCTGCGCCGCCGTCGTTTTGCGGAGAAACTCCAGAAAGCCCGGCTTCGGCAAATACAAGCCGGCGTTCGCCGGAATCGGCTCGACGATCACCGCGGCGATCGCGTCTCGGTGGATCGAAATCATGTGCTCCAGCGCGACCCGGTTGTTGAACGGCACAGTGAGCGTCAGCTTCGCAAGCTCCGCCGGCACGCCGCCGCTGTCGGGTTGGCCGAACGTCAGCGCGCCGCTGCCGGCCTTCACAAGCATCGAGTCGCCGTGGCCGTGATAGCACCCCTCGAACTTCACAATCATGCTCCGGCCGGTGAATCCGCGCGCCAGCCGTATCGCGCTCATCACCGCTTCGGTGCCGCTGCTGACGACGCGCAACTTCTGGATGGACGGGAACGCCTCGCGCACCAGCTTGGCCAGCCGGACTTCGTGCGGGTTGGGAATGCCGAAGCTCAATCCGTCGCGCGCCGCCTTCGCCACCCCCTTCACCACCGCCGCCGGCGCGTGGCCGAGGATGAGCGGCCCCCACGAGCAGACATAATCAATGTATTCGTTGCCGTCCACGTCCCAGATGCGCGAGCCTTTGCCCCGCTGGGCAAAGAACGGCTCGCCGCCGACGCCGCGAAACGCCCGCACCGGCGAGTTGACTCCGCCGGGAACCAGCGTCTGCGCCTCGGCAAAAAGCTTCTTCGATAGATCCTGTTTCATGACTGCCCTGTTTCAGCTTATCACTTCGTTTGCCATTCCGCATAGCGCTGCGCGATTGGCATCCGGCGGCCGATGCCGAACGCCTTGCCGCTGACCTTCAGGCCGGGTGGCGCCTGCTTGCGTTTGTATTCGTTCACGTCTATCCGCCGGGCCACGTCGCGCACCACCGGCTCTGGCTCGCCGCTGGCGACAATCTCCGCCACCGAACTGTGTTCTTCGACGTAGGCTTTTAGAATCCGGTCGAGCTGGTCGTAAGGCGGCAGGCTGTCCTGGTCGGTCTGGTTCGGCCGCAGTTCGGCGCTCGGCGGTTTGGTAATGCTGCCGGCCGGGATGATCTCGCGCTCGCGGTTGATCCACTTGGCGAGCCGATAGACCATCATCTTCGGCACGTCGCTGATGACTGCCAGCCCGCCGCACATGTCGCCGTAGAGCGTGCAATAACCCGTCGCCATCTCGCTCTTGTTGCCGGTGGTGACGAGCATGTTGCCGAACTTGTTCGACAGCGCCATCAGGACCACGCCGCGCACGCGCGCCTGGATGTTCTCCTCAGCCGCACCCGGCTCCGTGCCGGCGAACGCGTGCCCCAACATCTCCAGAAACGCTTTGTGCGCCGGCTCGATGGGAATCGTGAGGTAACGAATGCCGAGGTTGTGCGCGAGCACCTCAGCGTCGTTCTTGCTGTGGTCGCTGGAGAACCGCGACGGCATCGAGACGCCGATGACATTTCGCGGCCCAACCGCCGCCGCGGCGAGCGCGCCAACGACCGCCGAGTCAATCCCGCCGCTGAGGCCGAGCACCAGGCTCTTGAAGCCGCACTTGCCGGCGTAGTCGCGCAGGCCCAGCACCAACGCGTGGTAGAGCGATTCCTCCTCGCACGGCGCGTGGAACCGCACTGGCTGGCCCGCGTGGATGTCCACGATGACAATGTCCTCCTCGAACGCGCGGCTCTGGGCGAGCAGTTGCCCCCGCGCATCGAGCGCCATCGAGTTGCCATCGAAGATCAACTCATCGTTGCCGCCAACCTGGTTCACATACACCAGCGGACGCTGGTAGTGCTGCGTCACGGCCGTCAGCAAGTCGTGCCGCAGCCGCTCCTTGCCGAGCACGTATGGCGAGGCGGAAATGTTGATGATGATCTCCGCGCCCGCCGCGCAAAGCTCCCCCACCGGGTCGCGCTGGTAGAGCGGCTGGCCGCTGCGGTCCTGTTTGCCGCGCCAGAACGCCTGCTGGTTCCAGATGTCCTCGCAAATCGTCACGCCCAGCCGCGTCTCGCCCAACTGCACCGGCTCCACAGCCGCCGCCGGCTCGAAGTAACGGTCCTCGTCGAACACATCGTAAGTCGGCAGCAGCGACTTCCAGATGCGCTGCCGCACCGTGCCACCCTCGATGAACGCCGCCGCGTTGCGGAACGGCCGGCCGACCTTCTCTTCGCAAGAATCCACGTAGCCGACAATCGCCGGCGCCGCCGTCATGCCGCGCGCGATGTTCTCCAACGCCGCCTTCGTGTCGCTGACAAAACTCCGTTTCAGCAGCAAATCGCGCGGCGGATAACCGCACACGGCCAGTTCGCTGAACACGACCAAATCCGCGCCCCGCGCGCACGCGTGCCGGTAGGCGTCAAGGATCTTCACCGCGTTGCCGTCGAGGTCGCCGACGGTGTAATCAAGTTGGGCCAGCGCAATCTTCATCAAGCGCCCGCAGCTTATCCCGCAAGCACCAGCAATGCAATGCGAGAGGAACGCAACCGAAGAAGGCAAAACCATGCGAGCGTTGAGATTTGCGTGCATCGGATAGGTTTCATCGGCTTGTTCGGTGATTACTTCGTTGAGCTTTGCGATGACGGTCGCTTGGTCAAAAAAACAGCGGCGAAACAGAACGCGGCTGTCTTGGTGAAGAGTCGGGTGCGACGGATGACAACCTCCAAATCCATGGTGGGAGTGTAGGCGTTTTCATGGCTGTGACAAGGATGTTTAGCCCGATGCGCGAACTTTCGGACATCCTTGCGCCGCGCCGCTACGCGTTGCCGAGGGTTTCGAGGGATTCCTTTTGCAGGGCCTTCTCCATCAGCGGAAAGGCGACCTGATCCTCGTAAAGAAAATGCACGCGCAGCATGACGATGGCCGTGCGGAGAAGGTGTCGAGCTTCGGTGATGTCGGGCGCCACCGCCAGTTGGGCCAACAGGTCGCTCTTTTCCTGATGGTCCAGATGCAGCCGCTCGAACGGCTGTTTCTCCGTCAGGATGTGGATCAACGCCGAATATGCCAGGTTCTCCTCCTTTTCGCCGTGTTGGTGCAGCAGCGGCTCCAGAAGGCGCCCGATGAGTTTGACCTCGGCGAGTGTCTGCAACTGGGGTAGCATCTGCTCAATCTGGTCAAATGCGGCGACGAAGACAGTGTGCTCTGTCCTTAGGATGTCTGTGATTCGCATGGCTTCAACCCACAATGTTTCTCCGGCATCTCAAGACCGAACCTGCCCCCCCCCCTGCAACTGTGACAAAGGAAAGTGGGAGGCCCGTTGCTCTCGCAAAGGGAACGACTGAACCGCCGAGATCGGCCAATCGCCTGAGGATTCACCTCCCACAAAGCTGATTTTCAAATATCAGCACCGTGCCCCGCGTCACCCCCGAACTTCGCCTCATTAGCAGCGATTCCACCCGGTCGAAAGCGGTCCCATGAAAATGAAGAAACCGTCTTCCGCAAACTCAAAAGGGGATTTCACAACGCGAGCCTCTCTCACGGCGCCCAAAGTGGTGGTCGCATTCATCACGGCGGAACATAGCACACCCGACTCTGCGCCGCTAACGGCATCCACACGGACGCGATTTTCGTCTCTTTACCGCAGCGCGCCGCATGGCGCATACTGCGGCGCATGAGTTCCACCAGCGCCCAGAGCAATCCGCAGGCAGCCGCCGCGCAGGCGCCGCCGTTTCATCGGCACTACAAATGGGAGTTGCTCTTCTGGCTCTGTCTCGCGTTCTTCTTCCACCAAGGCGACCGCGCGATCTACGGCGTGGTGTTGTCGGGGATTCGCGCGGACCTCGGATTGAGCGACCAGCAGCTTGGCATGGTCGGGTCGGTGCTGTTCCTGATGCTGGCGCTGACGATGCCGTTCGCGGGCTACGTCGGCGACAAGTGGAAGAAGAACTGGATCATCACGTGCAGCCTGATCTTCTGGAGCACGGCAACGCTGTTCACCGGCTGCGCGCAGGGCATCCTCGGGCTGATCCTGTTGCGCAGCGTGGCGACGGCGGGCGGCGAGGCGTTCTACGCGCCGGCGGCGTATCCGCTGATGGCGAAGTTCCACCAGCGCACGCGGGCGATGGCGTTGTCGCTGCACCAGGGCGCGCTCTATGTCGGCGTGATGACGAGCGGTTTCCTCGGCGGCTGGATTGCCCAGCAATGGGGCTGGCGCTCGGCGTTCTACGTCTTCGGCGGCTGCGGCATCCTGCTCGGCATCATCTTCATTTTCCGGCTCCGGGACACGCCTGACCCGACGCCCGCCGACCCCGCGCACGCTCCCGGCATTCCGGCGCTGCTGCGGGCGCTCGGCGTCATCTTCCGCATCCCGACGGCGCTGATGCTGACGACGGGCCTCACCGCCATCGTCTTCGTGAACAACGCCTTTATGGTCTGGGCGCCGGAATTCCTGCGCGAGAAAGCGGACCTCTCGCTCACCTTGGCGGGCGGTTATTCAATGTTCTGGCATCACCTGCCCGCGCTCATCGGCATCAGCATCGGCGGCCCGCTGTCGGACTGGCTGGTGCCGAAGCGCTCCACCGCGCGGCTGGAACTTCAGGCCGTCGCCATGACCCTCGGCGCGCCATCCATTGTGTTGATGGCGCTTGCGCCCGACCTGACCATCGCGTGCGTCGGCCTGGCGGCATTCGGGTTGTTCCGCGGGTTGTATGAGTCCAACACCCACGCCGCGATGTTCGACGTGATCGAGCCGCGCCACCGCGCATCGGCGGTGGCCATCTCGGTCATGCTGGCGTTTCTCGTCGGCTCGACCTCGCCGTGGCTGCTCGGCAAGAGCCGCGAGGTTTTTGGAACGGCCCACGGCCTCTCGTATGGCTTCGCCGCATTGTCGGTCGCCTACCTCATTGGCGCTGCCGCCGTGACCGCAGCCCGCGTCTTCTTCTTCCGCAGGGACCGAATCATTGAGACAGTCTGAGGCAACACACGCGCACGGGTCGGAGAGAATAAACAGGGAAGACGGGAAGACGCGAAAGCTCGCGCAGGAAGGGGATGGACGTTTATACTGCCGCCCTCAAGATGAAACTGATCGCCGCACTCGTCACACTGGTTGCCTTGACGTTCAATCTGCTGGCTGCCCTGCCCTCCTCGAAGCCGAACATCGTGTTCATCCTCGCCGACGACCTCGGCTGCGCCGACCTCGGCTGCTACGGCGCGAAGGACATCCGCACGCCGCGGCTCGACCGGCTCGCGCGCGAGGGCGTGCGCTTCACGCAGTTCTACTCCAACGGCCCGGAATGCTCGCCCACGCGCACGGCGTTCCTCACGGGCCGCTATCAGCAGCGCGTCGGCGGGTTGGAGTGCGCCATCGGCATCGGCGGCGTGGGCCGTTATGACGATGCGGCCCGGCTCGCGGCGCAACATCAACTGGGCTTGCCCGCCACTGAACCGACACTGCCGCGTCTGCTTCGCGACGCTGGCTACGCTACGGCCATCACCGGCAAATGGCACCTCGGCTATGAAGATCACTTCGCACCCAGCCGGCATGGTTTCGGCCACGCCCTCTATGCTCTCGGCGGCGGAATGGACTACTTCCATCACGTCGAAGACCCGCCCGATTACGCGCCGGCCTTGCGGCTCAACGGCGCGCCTGTGAAACGGCGCGGCTACGCGACCGACCTGTTCGCCGACGAAGCCGGCCGCTGGCTGCGCGAACATGCCGCGCGCAACGCGAAACAGCCGTTCTTCCTCTACCTGCCGTTCACCGCGCCGCACTCGCCCTTCCAATCGGCTGACGAGGAGCAAGCCACACCGCTGCCCACCGACTCGGAGCGATGGAAACAGGGCAAAGCGCCGCCGCGTGTCTATGCGGCGATGATCGAGCGGATGGACACTGTCATGGGGAAGTTGCTCGACACGCTCGATGAACTCGGCGTGGCGAAGAACACGCTGATTGTTTTCTCGAGCGATAACGGCGGAACAGCCAGCGCGCGGCCGTGCGGTTTGCGCGGCATTAAGGGAACGACATTCGAGGGCGGCATCCGCGTGCCGTGTTTTGCGCGATGGCCGGGCGTGCTGCCGGCCGGCGTGGAACGCCTTGAGCCGTCGGCAACGTTTGACCTCACCGCGTCCTTCGCACGCGCTGCCGGCGTGACACCGCCGCGGCCATTCGACGGCGTGGATGTGCTGGGCGCAATCGCGCGCGGCGAGCCGCTGCCTGCCCGCGCGCTGTTTTGGCGGGGACGGCGTGGCGAACGGACGTGGCGTGCCGTGCGCGACGGCGCTCTCAAATATGTTTCCCGCACCGATGGCGCAGTGAAGGAAGAGTTCCTTTTTGACATCGCCCGCGACGCCACGGAAGAAAAGAACCTGCTGGTCGAACGCCCCGCGGACGCGGCGCGGCTCAAGGCAAAGCTCGCGGCGTGGGAGGCGGAAGTGCGTCCCCAACGATGACGTCGCCGCTTGCGGCTTGAAGAAATCACCGGCGACTGAAATAAATGCGCCGTTCAAATCCGGCTATAACAGGAAGACGAGGTCATGAAACACCATAACTGCCCAGTTCACCGCACCGGTGCCATTCTTCTGGCGCTCGCCTGCGCCACCGTCTCAGCATGGGCCGCGGATGATCTTCGCGCCGAGCTTGGCAAGGTTCCGTTCAAGATCGTCTTCGAGACGTATCGCGACGGCAACTGGGAGATTTTTCAGGTCAACGCCGACGGCTCGCAACCGGTCAACCTCACCAAGACGCCGAAGATCAATGAGAGCTACCCGCAGGTGTCGCCGGACGGCAGCAAGATCGCGTTCACTGTGGATGAAGGCGAAGGCGAAGCGAAGGCGCGCAACGTCTATATGATGAACGCGGACGGCACAGGCCGCGCGCTCGTCGCCAAGCACGCGCGCTATCCGGTGTGGAAGCGCCAAGGCTCCGCCCTCTGCTACTTGCCCGACGAGCAGGAGCAGTTCAGCATTCGCGATTACGCGTCGAAGGGCTTGTGCTTCTACGATCCCGCCACGCGCCGCGCCGAGCCGCATCCCAACGCGGACCTGCATCACCTCTACAACCTCGGCTGCACCGCGGACGACAAGTGGATTCTCTCCACGGTTCACGCGGGCATGAACTTCAAGCACGCCATCCTCGCCATCTCCGCGCACGGGAAAGAGGTCTTCAATCTCAAAATCCCCGGCTGCCGCCCGCACGTCAGCCCCGACGGAAAACACGTCGCGTGGAACGCGAGCGACTTTGTGATTCGCGTCGGTGAGTTGGACTTCAGCGGGCTGGAACCGAAAGTCATCAACCAACGCGACGCCGTGGCCTCTCAGAAGCCGGTGGAGGTCTATCAAGCCGCCTGGTCGCCTGACGGCCGTTATCTGGCATACACCAGCGGCACAAAAACGGAGAAGAAGCTCGCCGCGCCGCCGGAACTGATCGGCGTGGAAGCGCCCGGCTGGAACATCTTTGTCGCCGACGCCCACAGCAGCAACCGCTGCGTGCAACTCACCACAGATGGTTGTTCCAACAAGGAACCTGATTGGTCTCCCCTGCCCTTGCGCAAATGATGCCTCGCTCCCTCGACAATTCCGGAACTGTAGCGGCGGTCTCTGACCGCCGAGATCGGTTATCTCCAAGAAGCCAGCGGTCGGAGACCGCCGCTACAGCACGGGCAACCGCGTTGTGCTCTTGCATCGCCGTCTGCTTCACATGCGGCTGTGGCGTGGAGGAAAGGAACGTCTCTCCATCGGCGGCGCTGCCGGTTATCCAAACCAAGTCCGGCATGGAGATGGCGCAAGTTCCTCCGGGCGAGTTCGTGATGGGCCACACCGGCGGCAAAGCCGACGAAGCCCCCGCGCACAGGGTTCGGGTTGATGCGTTCCTGATGGATCGCACGGAGGTCACGCAGCAGCAGTTCGCCAAGCTGATGCGGGACAATCCCTCGCCGTCGCACTTCCGCGGCGCCGACCGGCCCGTCGAACAAGTCGGCTGGGGCGAGGCCGCCATTTACTGCAACCTTCGCTCGAAGGACGAGGGTTTGCAGCCGTGCTACGACGAGACGACAGCCAAGTGCAACTTCGCCGCCAACGGCTACCGCCTGCCCACCGAGGCGGAGTGGGAATACGCCTGCCGCGCCGGTTCCGCCAACGACTACGGTTTTGGCGCTGACCCGCGCCTGTTGTCGCAGCACGGATGGTTCGCGGAGAATGCCAACAAGATGACCCAACCCGTTGCGCGCAAGAAACCGAACGCATGGGGCCTCTTCGACATGCACGGCAACGTCGCCGAGTGGTGCAACGACATCTACGACGCCGGTTACTACCCGAAAAGCCCCTCCGCAAACCCGCGCGGCCCGGATGATGGCGAGCGTTACGTCCTCCGCGGCGGCGCGTGGAACTCCACCGCCGAGCGTTGCCGCTCCGCCGCGCGACGTTACGAAAGCCCCGGTTTCCAGGACGCGTGCTTCGCCCGCGACGCCATCGGTTTCCGCTGCGTCCGCCGGCCGCCTGTCAAATAGTGATGAATCGCGTAACAGCAGCGACAAATCGCCTGACAAGCCACCCCGCATCCACCTATAGTGCGCCCGTTGATAGCGACACTGGGATTCACTGAAGAAAGGACATCATCATGAACCGACTCTTGCTGATTGTAGCATGTTCCCTCGCCGCAACCATCGCCAATGCTGAGACGCCGATTGCCACGCATCAGGCAACCCGCAAGCTTGGCGCCACCAAGGCCACTGAAAACCAGTCCGTCTCACACTTCTGCCTCAACGCCGTTGGCGACCTCGTTGTCTGCGACGACAGCGACGACATCGTGCGCATCATCACGCCGCGCGACCAGCTCAAGGCCAAATGGAAGTTGCCGTTTGAGCCGCATGCCATTGCGACCCGTGCCGACGGTGGCTACGTGCTGACCGGCCCCGCGGTGGCGGCGTTGCTCGGCCCCGACGGCAGGATTCTCAAGCAGGTGGAACTGCCCATCAACGCCAAGTATGCCCGCTCGCCCGGCGTCGCCGTCATCAAGGACGACATCTTCGTTTGCGCGCGGGCCGGCACTTCGTTCTCGGTCTTCCGCTTCAACAAACAGCTCGGCGACTGCAAGGAGATCGTCCGCGGCCTGCGCGGGTGTTGCGGCTGCCAGGACATCGGCACGGACGGCAAGGAACTCTACGTCGTCGAGAACGCGCGCCATCACGTCATCCGTTTCGACCGCGACGGGAACAAGCTCGGCGAGTTTGGCAAACGCGACCCCGAATCGCTGGAAGGCTACGGCGGCTGTTGCGAGCCGAAGAACATTTGCTTCGGTCCGGGCGGCGTCATCTACACTTCGGAGTCCAATAACTTCCGCATCAAGCGATGGAGCGCCGACGGCAAATGCACGCTGGTGGGACTGGTGAGGCCGCTCTCCCCCGGCTGTGTGCAGGTGGCCATCGCGGTCAACAAGGACGGCAGCGAAATCTACTTCATGGACCGAGTCGGCGGCGCCATCCACGTGCTGACCGGTCCGGCTCTGGGAAAATAACGCATGTCCGCCGCCAAGCCTCTTTCTGGTTTTCTGAAACCGTCCCTTCTTCCGTTCACGTTGCTCGCTCTCGCTGTCGCTTGTGGCCAGGCTGCGCCACCGACTGCCTCGCGCGAACCGCTCCACATGGTCGTGATGGACCCGCTCTGCAAGCAACTCGCCTGCGCCTGCGTGCAGGGCTTCGCCCAGCGCGACTATCAGACGCTGGCGGCGTTCATGAGCGAGAAGCTCGGCCGGCCGGTGGAGGCGCTCGTGCAGGAGAGCTTGAAGGAAGCCGGCCAGATCACCGACGGAAAGCTCGACCTGATCATCGGCAAAGACTCCGTCGTCCGCGCGAAGGCTCTTGCCGCGAACATCCCGGTCACGCCGCTGGCGATGCTGACCGACCGCGCAGGCAAAACTACCCTCACCGGCCTCTTTATCGTCCGCAGCGAGGACCCCGCCAGACGCATCGCCGATCTCAAGGGAAGGAAGGTTCTTTTTGGGCTGCCTGCGTGTAACGAAAAACACTCCGCCGCGCTCGCCGCAATGAAGTCGCTCGGCATGCCTCTTCCCGACAAACCGGAAACGATGGCCACCTGCAACCAGACCGGTCTCGCCGTGCTCGAAAAACAAGCCGATGCCGCCGTCATTTCCAGCTACGCGATGGCGCTGCTGGAAGGCTGCGGCACAATTGACAAGGGCGCGCTCCGCGCCATCGGCCAGACCGCGCCCGTGCCGTTCATCACTGTCTTCGCGACAAAGCGCGTCTCCGCGACGGATGCAGAGGCGATCACAAAAGCTCTCCTTGCCGTCGGCGGCGATGCTGCGTTGAAGGAGAAGATGGAAACGCGCGACGGCTTTGTCCCCTGCCCTGCTCTGGCGCAAACCGCCGGCTGGACCGACTGGCGCGGCGGGCCGCGACGCGACGCCATCCGCACCGACATGCCCACAAAGCTACCGGCTCAGGCGCGCTTCCTCTGGCGCAAGAAGATGGAAAGCCCGGCAATGGCCGGCATCGCCGTGCAACCGCCGTTCCTCATCGTCTCCGACAAAACCAACGAGACCAAAGACGACACCTGGCGCTGCCTTGACGCCGACACCGGCGAGCCGCTCTGGCAACTGACCTATCCCGCGCCCGGCGAAATGGACTACACCAACACACCGCGCGCCACGCCCGTCATCGTTGGCGGGAAAGTCTATCTGCTCGGCGCGTTCGGCCACCTGCACTGCGTCGAGTTGAGAAGCGGCAAGGTCCTCTGGAAGCGCGATCTCCTCGCCGACTTTGGCGGCAAACAGTTGGCGTGGGGATTCTGCCCCAGCCCGACGATTGACGGCGACCGCCTCTTCACCGGCACCGCATCAAAGGAAGCCGCCGTCGTCGCGCTCGACCGCCACACCGGCAAGCTGCTCTGGAAGACACCTGGCGAGGTCATGGCCCACGGCGCGATGCTGCTGGACACGTTCGGCGGCCGGCGCCAACTCGTCGGCTACGACATCGAGTCCATCCGCGGATGGGACCCGGCGACCGGCAAACACCTCTGGAGCATAACGCCACCGAAGCCGCGCGACTACAACGTCCCCTCCCCGCTCAAGTTCGGCGAGTTCCTGCTTCTCTCCACCGACGACCACGGCACGCGGCTGCACGCCTTCAACACCGACGCCACCATCCGCCCGGAGCCGGTGGCCAGGCAGCCCGACCTCAAGCCGGAAATCTCCACGCCCGTCATCGTCAACAACCTGCTCTTCGTCACCGTGAACGACCTGCTGATTTGCCTCGACGCCGCCAACGGACTGGCCGAGCGCTGGCGTTTCGAGGACAAAGCCTTCAACGAATACGCCAGCCTCATTGGCGGCAACAACCGCGTCCTGGCCACGACCACCACCGGCGAGCTTCTCCTATTCGCCGCCGAGTGCCAAGGCCCCCGCGTCATCTCCCGGCTGCAAGTCTTCCAAGGCAAGGACGGCCGCTCGCCCGACCTCTGGGCGCATCCCGCGCTCGTCGGCGACCGTCTCTACCTGCGCAGCCCGGAGGAAACCGTTTGCCTGCTGCTGGGCGAACGCTGAACGGGTGGATTTTTCCGGCCGCCTGTGTTTCAATCTGCGGACAGGCGCGGCGTGGGCGGTTAGCTCAGCGGTAGAGCACGTGCTTTACACGCACGCGGTCGCAGGTTCGAACCCTGCACCGCCCACCAACGCTTTCCGCTCCTTCGATAAATGGAGGACTGAACCCTTGAACCAGTTCACCCTCGATTACCCCATGACGTGTGCTCGTTGGCGTTTCTCCCGCCGTCCTTGTCAGGGTTCTCGACTTAACAATCAGGGTTCTTCCCGATTTGACGGTTCTTGGGACGCGGGAGGATAGTTGCGCAGGAAAGGCTGACCATGAATGGCTCAAGCAATCAAGCGACCGTCCTGCATTTGCCTGATCCGGCTATCTGTCGAGCGAGCCGGGTAACCAAAGGCGTGGCTGACTGCTTGGTCGAAAAATCGTTCCTTTGTAGCTACGCTTTATCCTACGGCAACAACACGCTCTGCATGTATCCACTGGTGGAGCGCATTATTGCCAACACGCTTGCGGAAAAATCCGATGCGCAGCCGACGCGCCCGAACCCCAGCATTGCTTCATCTTCCGTTCCCGGCCGTGGCATGGCATGCCGGGAGACACTATGTTCTCTCTAAGAACGTCTGTCCTCCGGCCTCTGATCGCTGAAAACTATTTCTTTCCCATCCATCCTGTCGCGCGCCAATTCTTGAGAAATGGTCAACCGGGCATACCTTTCATCAAGATACAGCCATGAGTATTTCGGCATTTTGCCTCCATTGTTCGGCAGTCCTCAAAGTGGACAACGCCAAAGCCGGACGGACGGTTTCATGTCCCAAATGCGGGAACAAGGTGCAGGTTCCTCCTCTTTCGAAGGCGGAGGTCACACCGGAGCTTTCATGGTTTCAACTGATCACGCGGTGGTCGCTGAACCTCGTATTCCTGGCCGTGCTGGTTTACCTGTATCAACAGGGGGGCTTGGTGGAAAAAGCGCAGTCCTACTTCCAGCAGTTCCGTCCTTTCTTTTCCCATTGGCATTGAATCGCCTCCCGCCTCCCTTTCTGCCTGATCTCCGACCTCTGACCTCTGATCTCTGATCTCTGACCTCCGTCTTTTCCCTTCACTTCACCACGATCTGCGACAGGTCATGGACGATGATTTCCGGCGTGCCGCGATACGTTGTCACTTCGCCCGTCACGGTGATGGTTTGCCGTTTCAACCAGCCGCTCCGCGAGGCGAGAGCAAGAGAGAAAAGGCACCTACGGCGACTCGCGCTTGTGCGGCGCTTCTGCCAGCACTTCTGCGAGAGTTTTCCGCACAGAGTCGCGTGTTGCTTGCGACATATCCTTGTTGTCTGCCACGGCGCTGAGCGCGTCAACAAGCTTCTCACGAGACATGCAATCAACGCGGCCGTTGATGAACGCCACATTTATCCCCTCCTTGTGGTGATTGGCGTTCTTGTCAAAAACCAGAACCATCCCCCACTTATCAACAAACTCAATCGAGTCGTCAGGGTAGTAAACGTAACGGTAACAGCACAATTGCTCGTCATACGTCCCCGTCATGCGCGGAGCTTTCGCGCCGGGGCATTGAAAGCAACGCCAGTCGGTAAAGTATGTTCGAGGGAGGCTACCGAGCGACGGCGGATAGTGGAAATCGTGATCAAAATGGTATACCGCCACAATTCTGGCCAATTCGCGCAGATTGGCTGCACATAGAGAACGTGGTGAATGCGGAGTGCGGTTGGGCACAGCAGCGACCCACAACGCGATCACCAAAGCACCAATCCCCAAGCTCGCGCTCGCTATTCCCATGCCAAGCAATCGGCCGCGACTTCGATGAACGACCACCAACGCCGCAATGGCAAGAAAGGGCGAAACAAGAAAGCCTACAGCGGCGGCAAGGAACATATATTCATATACTACCTCGGGGAGCTTGAATCGGGCAAAGATAGCGGTCAGCAAGAACGCACACCCCGGACTGCTCACCAATAAAAGACTCGCCATCGCCAGACGTGACCGCCTCGGCTTCGCGGCTGGCGGCGGGAGATTGGATGGCTGAGTCATGCGCGTCGCTTCGGCTGCGCAGCATATCCCTTGGCCGTGACCGCCGCAACTTGTGAATCGCGCGGCTGGTAGGGCGAGCCGTCCCCGGCGAGCCGCCGCGTTCTCAAAGCGCACTGACGGCGGCTCAGCGGGACGCTTCGCCCTACCGTTTCGCCGACCACGAGACTCTCCTGCGATACGCTGGTGTTCCGTCTTCAGGCGGTTCTTCTTCCTGCACAAACCGGCGAAGCCGGGACACAAACACCCGGTAACTCATCAACCGCCCGCGGCCGGGGATTTGAGCGGAGGACGCGGAAAACCGTTCGTCGAATGTTAAGGCCGGCGCTGGAAACCGTATTCAGGGGCGCTTGAGGATCGGTTTCGGAGGCGTGACGGGTTTTTTGCGCCATTTTGGTGAAACGGCGGCGTTGGGACGGGGAAAATGGTCCCTTTGGGTGAAAACCCGGCCGATTTGTCGTGTTTGAGGAGGAAGAATGCCGATGTTCCGCCGTGGGAGCGTAAAAATGAAGCCTTTTGAGCAAAGTTTCTCCGTGGTTGGAATTTGTGCAGTAAACAATTTGCTATCACGGCTGTGAGCATGCTTTGTTTAGTATGCGGTCTTTCTCAATGCTTGTGTTTATATTTTGTCTGACGCGCCTTTTTCTATCACCGTCGTGGTGATAATTTTCTCACCATACAACTTTCTCCAACAATCGTTGGCAAAATGTTTTCCTTACGCATTTTTCTATCATCTCCGTGACTAGTATTGTTTTGCCAAGTAACTTCTTCCCACGGATAAAGTTTGTGGTTTAATGAGCCAAAATACCGGCCCCAGTCCGGCGGTTGACGGTTTGCGGCCGTTGATGTGGCGCAGATGCGGAAGGAGATGTTTATGGCTTCAAATAGATTGCCCGATTCGCGCAGATCGCTGTCTTACCTCGCCAAAGACGCCGCCGACGGCGTGGCGCGTCACGGCGCGGCCATTGGAATCCAGCAAAACACGCAGGACGCCATTCGCGCGGACTGGAAGGCACATGACGACGCCAGTTCCGCCTATCTCAGCGCACGGGTGGATGCCCTGAATGCGACGAAGACGCTGAACGCGGCCTGCGCAGACGGACGGAAGTGGCTGCTGATGGCGCGGGATGTTTTCAAGACGGTTTTCGGGAAGAAGCCCGGCAAGGTGTGGAGAGGCGTCGGCTGGCCGGAGCACACCACCGCCGTGCCGCGTGACGATGGGAAACTGGCGATCATCATCGAGTCGTCAGGGAAATATCTGGCCGACCATCCGGAACTGGAGGCGCCGAGCCTGGGCCTGACCGCCGCGCGCGCGGAGGCGCTGGCGAAGGCGTTGCGCGCCGCGCGCTCCAACCGCAACCATAAGAAGGCGGAGCGCATGAGGACGAAGCAGGAGCGCGCGGCGGCGGAGAAGAAGTTGCGACGGCGGATGCGCGGGGTGATCGGCGAACTGGGGCAGTTGCTCGACCCGCAGGCCGGCCATTGGAAGAGCTTCGGCCTGAAACAACCCGGCAAGCCGGATTCGCCCCCGAAGGTGAAGAACACGCGCGCGAAGGCGGTCGGCGGCGGCAGACTGCTCGTGGAATGGGACGCGGCGGCGCGGGCGGAGTATTACCAGATCCATTTGATGGTGCTCGGCCGGGACACGGAGTTTGCGCTGCTGGAATCGCCGCGCGACCGGCAGAAGATGTTGGACGGCCTGCCCGTGGACGCGACGGTGCGGTTGAAGGTGCGCGCGATGAACGAGACCGGCCACAGCCCGTTCGGGGAGGTCGTGGAGGTGGTGGTGAAGTGAGGGGCGGAGGCGGGAGGCGTGACTGGTGATTGGTGATTGGTAACTCGTAACTCGTGATTGGTAAAACGCAGGGCGGATTGACGGAGCGATTGTCGAGAAGCTGTCTTGAGCCGGCTGGGCGCGCGTGATGTCGCTATAGCGCCCCGCGCCCCCGCCCTCTTCCCCTACCGTTCCGTCAGCCTTGGCCGGCTCCATCCTGAGACGCGCCGCCCGGTGGGTCGGGACCTCCGGGCACGACCGCCCCTGAGCCGCGCAAGAATCGCGCCTGGAAGTCGCGATCCACCTTGGCCGCCCGCCGCGAAACGGTCTGGACAAGGCGAAACGCACGCTCTACCGTGCCGCCATGCCTCCCGTGCTATACGACAGATCAGAGGCGCAATCTAAATGGTAGGCCACTTCGCACGCGCCATGAATCAGCCGCCTAAAGACATCAATGGAGCCAGAGTGGTTTGTTACGCGGAGATTTCCGATTCTGTCAGACCGACAGCAGCAACGACACACCGACGCGACGGCCACGTTCTAGGGCCGGCGCGAGGTCTGGTCATTTGTCAGTATTCCGGCGAGAGCTCGTTTTATCTGTTTTACTGCGACGAGGACTGGAGCGTTCGCACAGACACGTTTCATCTGAGCTTGGAGGACGCCAAGCATCAGGCAGAGTTTGAGTATGAGGGCATTTCGAGATATTGGAAGGACCTGGCCTAAGCATACGCTCCAGCGATCCCGGCCATCGCACTCCGGCTGCAATCCACGCGTCCCGCGGGCCGGGTCGCTGAGCTTGGGTTGTTAGGCATCATTCACCGCTCATGACAGTCACCGTTCCTTATCGAGTCAGAGTCGTCGTCGATCCAGCTTTCGGCGAGCGACTCGCTACGCTTCCAGCCAATGAGCCAGTTTGGGTTATCGACAGCCCATCGAACACTCCCGTAGCTCATCGGCTATGGAAGGAACGTCCGGCCGCCAACCACCTCTCCGGTATCACGACTTTTCAGCCTAGCTCAGAGTCTAACCCTGAGGACGACCTACTCGCCGAACTCGATACCATCGACCTGCATCACGGATACTATTCCGCTGACCCGCCGTATTCTATCCTTGAGGTTATCGGCTGCGCGCCGTCAGAGCGAGTTCGTGCAACGCTTACCGAGTTCGGCTTTAGCATTGATTCCATTAGTTCGGACGGCTTTATTGCAGTCTGCCAAGATGCGTAACCCTGCACCGCAGCCACCCTCTTCACCGCGCCCGCGTCAGTGCCTTGCGATGGCGTCGGCGAGGGCGCGGAGGTTGGCGTTGGGACAGCGGGGGCTGGTGGCGCAGCCGGGGCTGATGATGTGGACGCCCGCGCCGAGGTTCTCCTCCACTTGACGCGCCAGCTCCGCCGGGGCGGCGCAGAGGAGGTCGGTGGTGTTGATGTTGCCCATGACGGTGTAGCGGCCCGCGGCGGCGGCGGTCATCCCGGCCGGGGGCACGGCCCAGTCGAAGTTGAAGCAGGTCATGCCGGTCTGCGCCAGGAGGTGGAGCCGGCTGCGCACGTCGCCGCAGATATGGAGGATGGTCTGGCCCTGGATGCGGGAGATCATGCGCCGGTGGACGGGCAGGAGGCAGGTTTCGTAAGCGTCCGGGGACAACATGCGCGCGCCCGCCCCACCCTCGCCGATGGAGATGGCGTCGGCGCCCGCCTCGAACTGGGCGTTGGCGTGGCGGACGAGGGCCTCGACGCAGACGTCGAGAAAGGCCGCGATCTGGCCGGGGGCGTCCAGCAATCCCATGAGGACGTTCTCGACGCCGTGCATGGCCTGGAGCATGGAGAACGGCCCCATGATTTTCCCCAGCACGGCCATGCGGTCGCCGTAGTCGCGCTTGGCGATGCGGATGGTTTCCAGGCAGGTCTTCACCGGCTGGCGGTCGAGGAAGTCGCCGGGGATGACGGCGTCGTCGGGCGTGCGCCAGGGGCTGCTCTTGAACGTCGGCAACCGGTCGGGCGCGCCCCAGTCCATCTCCGCGCCGAGCGCGGCCGGTTCGCCGAAGAAGTTGATGATGAAGCTGACGGCGTCGAAGCCAAGGGTGTCGTGGTTGGCGGCCATGAGGCGGGCCTGCTGCGCGGCGTCAAGGTGGACGGCGGGCATGGAGCAACCGGTGGTTTGCTGAAGCTCGACGGTGGTCATGGCGGCGACGTGGGCCAGCGGGGCGCGGTCGGGCTGGCCGCCCTTGAGCGCGGTGAGGAATCGTTCGCGTGAGTTCATGGCTGTGGCATCAACGATGGCCGCCAGCCTATGCGTCGGGGGCGGCGGCGACAAGCAGAAGTCGTTATTCCTCCACAACAGGTCAGTCTTGAGGGAAGCCAAGGTAGGGCGAGGCGTCCCGCCGAGCCGTGCTTTCTCTCAGCACAAGCCGGCGGCTCGGCGGGACGCCTCGCCCTACCCCACAAGACGGACCCACCACTACTTTTCCCCGTGTTTTTCCCTTGCCGGCATGGGGCGGTTCCCCTAGCATCCGCGGCTCGCGCCGAACAAGGATAGACGGCGCATTGGCAGTAAATCGAAAGGAAACATAGCTTGAACAACATACCGCATGACGTGAAAGACCTCGGCCTCGCAGCGGCCGGCAAGAACCGCATTGAGTGGGCCGACAACTACATGCCCGTGCTCAAGCTCATCCGCCAGCGTTTCGCCAAGGAGCAGCCCTTGCGCGGCAAGACGCTCGCCGCCTGCCTGCACATCACCACCGAGACCGCCAACCTCCTCCGCACCCTCCAGGCCGGCGGCGCGAAGGTCGTGGCCTGCGCTTCCAACCCCCTCTCCACTCAGGATGACGTCGCCGCCGCGCTCGTCGCCGAATACGGCATCAGCGTGTTCGCCATCAAGGGCGAGGACGGCAAGACCTACTACAACCACATTCTCGCCTCGCTCGACGCCAAGCCGAACATGACGATGGATGACGGCGCCGACACGGTCGCCGTTCTCCACAAGGAACGCCGCCGCCAGCTCAAGGACATCATCGGCGGCACCGAGGAGACCACCACCGGCGTCATCCGCCTCAAGGCGATGGCCGCCGACAAGAAGCTCGCTTACCCGATCATCGCGGTGAACGACGCCCTCACCAAACACATGTTCGACAACCGCTACGGCACCGGCCAGAGCACGCTCGACGGCATCGTCCGCGCCACCAACGTCCTGCTCGCAGGCTCCACCTTCGTCGTCGCCGGCTACGGCTGGTGCGGCAAGGGCCTCGCCATGCGCGCCGCCGGCATGGGCGCACACGTCATCGTCACCGAAATAGATCCGCTCAAGGCCCTCGAAGCGGTCATGGATGGCTTCACCGTCATGCCGATGAACGAAGCCGCGAAGATCGCCGACATCTTCTGCACCGTCACCGGCAACACCACTGTCATCAGCGGCGCTACCTTCGCCGCGATGAAGAGCGGCGCGATCGTTTCCAACAGCGGCCACTTCAACGTCGAGATTGACATCCCCGCGCTGGAGCGCATGTCCAAGAGCAAGCGCACCATCCGGCCGTTCGTGGACGAATACGTCACCAACGACAACCGCAAGATCTTCCTGCTCGGCGAGGGCCGCCTCATCAACCTCGCCAGCGCCGAGGGCCATCCGGCCGTCGTCATGGACATGAGCTTCGCCAACCAGGCCCTCTCCGCCGAATACATGGTCAAGAACGCCAAGCGCCTCAAGCCCGGCGTCTATTCCGTGCCCAAGGACATTGACGAGAACATCGCCGCCCTCAAGCTCAAGGCGATCGGCGTCAAGATTGACAAACTCACCGCCAAGCAGACGAAGTATCTGGCGAGCTGGGAAGAAGGCACGTAAGCCCGGCAAGGCCGCTTTGCAGCCCGCCACTCTGTAACGGAGTGGCGGGCTGCTTGCTTTATTTCCAGAAGAACTCTTCCGCCGTCCGGCGCAGAATCCACTCCTTGTCCTCCGCCGACAGGAAATCGAGCCGGTCCCGGATGAGGGCGATGCTGGCGTCGTAGGGTTCCTTGAGCGTGTGGAACGGGCAGTCGGACGCCCACATCAGCCGCCGCGCGCCGTAGGCCTCGTGGACGCGCTTGATCAGCGGCGCGAGTTCGAGATGCGGCGGCTTCTTCCCGCCGAGCGCGTAGAACGCCGACAGTTTCACCATCACGTTGCGATGTCTCGCCAGCGAGCAGAGCGCGGCGACATCCTCATCGCGAATCGGCCCCTTCGCCCCAATGCGGGCCAGATGGTCAATGATGACTGGCGTGTCGGGAAACTTCTCGCACATCTTCGACAACGCCGGCAAATGCGCCGGGTCTATCAGCGGGCAGATGGCCAGACGCTCCTTTGCGCCGCAGCGGAACATCCGCTCCATCCCCTCCCCTTCCAACCAGTTCTCCGGCGTGCGGCCGCCCGCATGGATGCGGAACCCGCGCACGTGGACGCGCGTCAGTTCCCGCATCGCGTCGTCGGGCTTCGGGGCATTCCAGTCCACGATGGCAATCCCGCAGAACGTCTCCGGCCGCGCGCGAATGACGTCCAGCATGTAGCGGTTGTCGAACCGGTAATAGCTCATCTGGATCAGCACGATGCGGTTGACGCCGCTGGGGTTGGCGTGGCGCAGGATGTCTTCGGCCAGGAAGCGCGGCATCGCCATCCGTTCGGGCTTGAAGCCGTCGGCGAGCGGATACTTCCGGAAGTCATCCGTCCAGACGTGAACGTGAGCGTCAATGAAGTTGCTCATGCAGCGAAACCTTGTGGCCGTGATTGTGCAACGATCCGCGCGGAATCGCAATGCTGGCGTTGTCCCCCGCCTCTCGTCAGCCAGCATCCTCCAGTGCCATCTCCGGCAATCCTCCCCCCGAACCGTGCAAAGCGGATTGCACCCGCTCATTCTCCCGGGTAGAACAGGGTCAACGGAATCGCTTTGCTAGTCGCCCGGAATACCGCTTCCGCTTGTCACACAATGAAAACGCTGTCACTTCACGAGCTTTCGCCCTTTGTGCGCCTGTGCGGCGAGTTTCAACTCCCGCCGGGCTTCCGGCGCGACCCGTATTTCATTTACGAGCACGAGTTCATCTATGTAATCAGCGGCGAGGCCCACTACCAGATCGGCAAAATCGTTCATCGGCTTGCTGTGGGCGATTTGCTGCTCGTGCCGCCCGGAGTGCTCACAGCATCATGGAACGACTCCAAGCTCCCACTGCGATTCCTGGCGGTCCACTTCGACTTTCACTTCCACGGCAATTACCAGAATCTCCCGCCGCGGTCGTCCCGGCGAATAACGTCGGAACTCGCGAGAGTGCATCAACCTCCACCGACCACCCCGAGATTGCTCCTGCCTCGGAAGGTGAACGTAGCGGATGAGCCGGGGGTGAAGTTGCTGTTGGAGCGGATCATTGGAGAAGTGGCCCACAAGCCGCCCGGCCATGAATTGGCCGCAAAAGCCTGCCTGCTGGAGCTTCTGGTCTTCCTCCAGCGCCGCGATTTCCGAAAGCAGCCGTCGCCGAAGCAGTCGCATCAGGCGGTCGAACTTGCCACGAGATTTCTGGAGTCCCACTACAGCCGTCCACTGCGGCTGAAGGACATCGCGACAGCCGCGCGTCTCAGTCCAATCTATCTGGAGCGGTTGTTCAAGCACGCCACCGGACGTTCGCCGATGGCTTACTTGTCGCAGTTGCGGGTGGGCCGTGCCAAACATCTGCTGGGCCGGACCGACATGACTGTCAAGGAGGTGGCCGGTGCCGTGGGCTTCGAAGCGGCCAGCTACTTCACTCGGGTATTCCAGAAACTCGAAGGCGTGTCCCCGATGCGCTACCGGCGCATGACACGCGGGCTGGAAGGCGTCGAACTGGCGGTGTCGCTGACGCGCTCCCCGAAGACCGGCGGCGGCCCGCACTTCACCATCCCGACGCGAAGAAGTTGATTCCGTGCATGACAAGGTTGCTTCCGTGCATTCCCCGCCCGTGGGTTCTCTGATATTGAATGCCCGGCGCTGCTGCCAACACATAATCAATGATCGGAGATTGCGTAACATGGAAAGCAAATTAAACAGGATGGTCGCAGGGAAACACGTCAGCACGACTGTCGCGCTGGCGGTCGCGGCAACGATGCTAACGACAGTGGCGTTGCCGGCGCGGGGCGCGCCCGGAAGCGAGTTGAAATGGACGGCGGACGCGGAAACCGGCCGGCTCACGGCGCAGCGCGCTGAGGAGAAAATGGAGTGGCGGGGCGAGGCTCTGGCAGAAGTTGGCTATTGGGATGCCGCCGGCAAGGAGCGGTTGAAGACGCTGACGCCCGGCGACGGTTGGAAGATGGAACGCCGAGCGACCGACAGTGGTTGCCGGTTGGTGTGCCGGCAGGATGAATTGGGGTTTTCAATCGCGCTGGAGTTCGCAGCGAAAGACGACGTGCTGTCGGTCGTGGCGCGGGCGGCGGACGTGGGCGAGACGGGCGTGGCGCGGCTGAAGACGCTGCGGCTGCTGCCACGATTCGGTGCGGCGACGGAAAGCGACGAGGGGCATCTGGTCGTCGCGCAGCAGTCGGGTGCGCTCTGCCATTTCCGTGACAAGAAGCCGGGGCAGCATTTCGTGTCGGTCTATCAAAGTTCCTGTCAGTGTCCTATGCCGCTCTTCGGCATGGTGCGCGGCAAGAGCGCCGTGGCGGGCATCATCACGGGCGGCCAGTTCGACGCGCGGGTTTGCGTGAGCACATGCTGGGGGCCGCAGAAGCTCTACGCGATTGACCCGGTCTTCACGCTGCGGTCGTTCCATGAGGAGACGCGGCTGCCGGACGACATCGCCGTGGAATACCATTTTCTGCCGACGGCCAAGGCAAATTGGATTGGCATGGGCAAGCGTTACCGACAACTCAACTTCACCCGGCGCGGCATCCGCACATTGCGCGAGCGCGCTGCGGCGTCGCCGGGATTGGCGTATTCAGCCGGCGCGCTGGAGGTGCGGATACGACTGGGCGTGAAACCGGTGCCTTGCGAGGTCAAGGAGCAGACGCCGGAAACGGAGCCGCCGATGAGAATCTTCTGTGACTTCGCCCGCGTGCGCGACATTCTCGACGAGTTTCAGCGGCAGGGAATCAAGAACACGGAGTTCTGTCTTGTCGGCTGGAACCGCGGCGGCCACGATGGACGGTTCCCACAGCTTTTCCCTGTCGAACCGAAGCTCGGCGGCGAGGCGGCGTTGCGCGCGACGATCAAGCACGGCCAATCGCTCGGCTACCAGATGGTGGCGCACGATTGCTACACAGACGCGTATCGTATCTCGGAAGATTGGAGCGAGGAGTTCCTCCGCAAAAAGCCCGATGGCCAGCCTCGCAAAGGCGGCGCGTGGGGCGGCGGGCAAAGCTACAACGTCTGCCTCGCGCGGACCTATGATTTGTTCGCCAAGCGAAACTTCACACGCACCCGCGCGCTCGGTTTCAAGGGGCTGCATTACTCCGACGTGCTCTCCATCATCGGCCCGTTCCCCTGCTACGACGCGCACCATCCGCAAACGCGCCGGCAGGACGCCGAGGCGACCGTCCGCATCCTCGCGCTGGCGCAGAAGACGTTCGGCGGCGTGCAATCGGAGGGCTCGCTCGATTTCACCGCGCCGGCGCTCGACCGCTTGCTCTACGTGGACTGCGACAAATGGTTGCCGTTGATGAAGCGCCCTTACGTGGACACGCTCGTGCCGCTCTTCGAGACGGTCTATCACGGCACGTTGCTCTACAGTCTCTCGACCGACACGGTGAACAGCCAGCCCGGCGAGGCCGCCTACCTGAAGACCATCGAATACGGCGCGGCGCCGCTGGCGTATTTCTACGGCCACTTCGTGCTCGACCCCACGAAGAACTGGCTCGGCAAACGCGACTACCGCTACGACGATGCCGCCGGCCTGAAACAGATCGTGACTGGCCTGCGGCGTGTGTATGACGACGTGGAGCGGCTGAAGCATTTGCAGATGGAGTTCATCGAAGGCCATCGCAAGATTGCCGACGAGGTGTTTGAAACCGCCTACAGCAACGGCCAGAGCGTGGTGGTGAACTATCGTGAGCAGTCTTACACGTTACCATCGGGTGGCGTGGTGCCAGCGATGGGCTGGCTGCTGTTGGATCGTTGAGAAAGGACAAGATTATGCGTTCGATTCAGAAGCTGTTCCTGTTCGTGCTACTCGCTGCCTGCACAGGCGAAGCGGCCGAATTCTATCAAGTGCGTGGCGGCATTCCTAACAGCCAGTATTTCTTCAAGGCCAACGTCGTCGGGAACCAATACCTCTTCTTCATCGGCAACTCCGTGCTTGACGGAACCGGCCTCAAGGACGCCAACCTCCGCTACTCCGCCCAGATGGTAAAGGGTTTCAAGAAACACTTTCCGCAGGCGGGGATGAACGAGACGCGGCACATGCAGCCGGGCGGCAGTTGGTTTGGCCTCTATCGTTGCAGCCGCGGGCAGGCGGTGTTTGGCGAGGTGATTTGCAGCGGGCATCTGGCCATCCTCGACTTCGCCGCCGATGACAGGAACGCCGACATAGAGCAGGTGAAGCTGTCGCTCGAAGGGTTGGTCCGGCAGGTCGTCCTCTACCGCGCCACGCACAGCACGATCCTCGTTTACACGCTGACGCCGGAGATGCTCGCAGCCTACAAGGCCGGCAAGACGCCGGAATACATCCGCGTCAGCGAGCAGATCGCCGCGCACTACGGCATCCCCAGCATGAATTTGGCCAAGTATGCCGCCGACAAAATCATCGCTGGAGAAATCTCGTTCGAGAAGTTCTCCGCCGACGGCATCAACCCGACCGACGCGGGCGCGAAGATCTACGCCGAAGCCGTTGCGAAGTTCGTTGACGCGTTGATCGCTGCCAATCCGGTTCCCGACAAGCCCAAGCAGCACAAGCTGCCCCCGCCGTTGTTCCCGGAGACGGATGACAATGGCCGCATCATCGCCTACGAGGATCCGCAGGTGAAGCAGTCCGGCAATTGGAAGCCGGGACAAGCCAGCCCCATCGGCCCGTTCCGCCACATCCTCGTTTCCACCGAAACCGGCGCGACGCTGACGCTGAAGTTCAAAGGCTCGGAATTCGGCATCATTGACGTGGCGGACAAGGACAGCGCCGACTACGAATACGCCGTGGACGGCGCGCCGTTCCGCAAGCTCGCTGCACTGAAGGACGTGACCGGCCCGACGATGCGCCCCATCTCACTCGTCAAGGGCCTCGACCGCAAAGCCGACCACGAAATCGTCCTCAAGGTCGCCTCGCCCGGCACCGCGCGCATGGGCGGCTTCCTGCTCAACGGCACCATCGCCGACACCTTCGCAGGCATGAGCACGCTGGAGCGGATTGACGCCATCTACGCCGCGATGGACCCGATCAAGTATCAGCCACCGGCCGGCCGCTTCACGAACATCCCCAAGACGATGAGCAAACTGCGCGACGGCGGCGAACTTCGCATGGTGCTCTTGGGTGACAGCATCATGGGCAACACCTCCGGCTCATCGTTCGAATTGCTGCTCATGCGCGACCATCCGAAGTGCAAGATCGTCAAGATCGCCTCGCTGCGCAGTTCCACCGGCTGCACCTACTACCGCGACGAGAACCGCGTCCAGGACTATGTGCTCAAGCACAACCCCGACCTGCTGGTCATCGGCGGCATCTCCAACCGCGGCGACGCCGAAGCCGTCCGCTCGGTGATCCAACAAGTCCGCGCGAAGAAGCCGGACACCGAGGTGCTGCTGCTCACGCCCGTCTTCGGCGCAATGCGCGACGAGCACATCAAGACCTTCACGCGCGAGATTGACACGACGACGAGCAACTTCCGCCACAACATGCAGAATGTCGCTGCGGAGGAGAAATGCGCCTTCTTCGACATGACCGGCCCGTGGTGGGCGTATGTCCAGGACAGCGGTAAGACCTACGGCTGGTTCATGGGCGACGCCGTCCACGCCAATCAGCGCGGCTGCCAGATCATCGGCCGGTTGCTGGAGACTTGGTTCAAGGAGTAGCCAAACGTGCGCTGCTTGGCTGTTGCGGCAGGTTCGGAGTCCCGGCTTTAGCCGGTCCGAATTCGCGTCGGTCATCGCGACAGCAACCGGCTGAAGCTGGGGCTCCGGACCTTCTCCCGCTAACCGCATCCACACGGACGCGATTCTTGTCCATTTACCGGCGGACGGTGGTGCGCCACAATGGCAGCGAGATGAAACGACTCGTGACAGGACTGGCTGTGGCGACGTTGGCCGCGGGGATGGCTTTTGGAGAACCGGCGGGCCATTGGACGCTTGATGGCAACTTGCCCCCTGCGGGCAAAGCCGGTGTGTTTGAGAAAGGAGTGCAGCCGACGTTCGATGCGGACACACCAGGATCGAACATCTGGAACGGCGCAACTTTCTCGCTCGCGAATCCGAACAACCGCAGGTCGCTGCGGTTCGTCAACGAACCTGCGACAGGCGCGGGGAGTCCCGTCGGTGGTGAGGTGACGGTTTCTGGCGCGGAGGCGAAGACGAAGCCCATCAGCCTGACGGTGGAGGCGTTTGTGAAGATGAAGCAGCAGATGCCGCGCCACGCGCTCATCGCCAGCAAGCGCCGCAACGGACAGACGGGCGCGAGTTGGTCGCTCTCGATTGATCCGCAGGGCATGGTCCGCGCGCGGTTCGACACTCAACCGGATGCGGACTCGAAGAGCGGCGAAGGGTTCAACCAATCCTTTGGTTCAACCGGCAGCGTGGCGGACGGCGCGTGGCATCATGTGGCGCTGACGTTTGACCACGCCACGCAGTCGGCGGTCATCTACGTGGATTACGTGCGGTGCGGCGGCGGTGTCACCAAGGGGCCATTGGTGTATGACGACGGCGCGTTGGTGATGGGGCGCGGGCTGGACGGCTGGCTGGATGAGGTGCGGTTGAGCGCGGAGGTGTTGCATCCGGAGCAGTTCTTGCGGACGAGCCGGTTTTTCTCCGACATGAAGCCGCGCGTGCCGACGGTGGCGATGTTGGACCAGACGCCGACGCGCGTGCAAACGTCGTTGAAGCTCGATTGGCCGAAGGTCGGCACGTTGAAGCCCAAGAGCGTCAGCGAGATCAAGACCTCGATGTGGTCGCTGGGCTGCGAGACGCTCGACCGCGATCTGGCGGACTGGGATGCTTACAAGTCATATCTCGAACCGCTGGGCATCCGGCACATTCGCCTGCAAGGCGGCTGGGGGCGGACGGAGAAGCAAAAGGGCGTCTATGATTTCGCGTGGCTGGATCGCATCGTGGACGATGCGCACGCGCGCGGGCTGGTCGTTTGCCTGGAGACTTCCTACGGCAACCGACTCTACAATTCCAAGGCCGCGATCGGTCCCGGCGGCACGTTGCCCGACGGCGAGGAGACGCTGGCGGCTTGGGACAAGTGGGTCGAGGCGATGGCGCGGCGTTACTCCGTGAAAGGTGTCGGCGAGTGGATGATGTATAACGAGCCGAATCTCGTTAAAAGCAACACGATCGAGAAGACCACGGCGTTCAACGTTCGCACCGCGCAGATCATCAAGCGCGTGGACCCGAAGGCCCGCATCGGCGGGCTGGTCTCGTCCGGCGCGAACCCGGATTTCATCGGTGGCTTTCTCCGCCTCCTCAAGGAGCAAGGAAAGCTCGGTCTGTTCGAGTGGGTCATTTATCACCACTACAGCGCGAATCCCGACTCGACCTACGACAGGGTGGAGAAACTTCAGGAGTTGATGCGCGAGCATGCGCCGAAGCTGCGCTTGTGGCAGGGCGAGGCCGGCTGCGCTTCGGAGGAGGTGCAGTTTGCGTTGAGCGGCGTGGACTGGACGGAGCTATCGCAGGCGAAGTGGAATGCGCGCCGGATGCTGGGCGACCTGGCGCGCGACATCCGCTCGTCGGTCTTCACGATCTCCGACCTGAGCTACCACAAGGACTTCATCTCCCGCTACGGCCTGCTCAAGACCGACTCCGACAACGCCATCATCAAAGTCAAGAAGGCCTACTATGTCACGCAGAACGTGGTGTCCGTGTTCAACGACGCAGTTGAGCGCGTCCCGGGCGCAGTCGTCACCTTCGAGTGCGAGAAGAAGCTCACGTGTCACGCGTTCCGCGACAAGGTTACCGGCCTGAGCCTGATCGCGTTCTGGGACGGCACGGGCGTCCCCTCCAACGAATGCACGCCCATCAAGGCGCAATTGACTGTGCCCAACGCCAAGTTCAAAGAACCAGTCTGGCTCGACCTGATCACAGGGAACATCTACGCGATTTCGGCAAAACATATCGTCGCCGATAGCGCCACCTACACCTTCAAAGACGTGCCCGTCTATGACGGTCCTGCCGCCATCGCTGACAAGAGTCTGCTGAAGTTCGAGCCTGCTCGTCTGAAGAAGAAGGCCAAGAATCCCATGGCTGCCGCCAGCGATTAGCAATCACGCGAGTTCCCGCTAACGCCATCCACACGGACGCGATTCTTGTCCATTTACCAGCGGGCGGCGGGTGGTTCATAATGCCGCCAACATGGAAACCGAACTGAATGGGAAGATCGCGCTCGTGACGGGCGCGGGACAAGGCATCGGCCGGGCCATCGCGCTCGTGCTTGCGGCGCATGGCACGACGGTGACAGTCAACGACGTGAAACGCGAGAAGACCGACAAGGTGGTCGCGGAGATCATCGCGGCTGGCGGCAAGGCTATGGCGGCGTGTGCGGATGTGTCGCGGCGCGACGCCGTGGACGCGATGGTTGGCGGCATCGTGAAGCAGTTCGGGCGGCTCGACATCCTCGTCAATGGCGCACGTGTGGAGCCGCCACGACCAGCGGGGATGTCGCCGGAGGATTGGTGGGACCGCGTGCTCGATGTGGATCTCAAGGGCGCATGGCTCTGCTCAATGGCCGCGCTGGAGCCGATGAAGCGACAGCAGTTCGGCCGCATCATCAACATTTCCTCCATCCAAGGCTACATGGGCAACGCCGAGGAGGAATGGATCGCCTACAGTTGCGCCAAGGCCGGCATGGGTGGACTGACCCGCTCGCTGGCGCAGGCTGGCCTGAAACTCGGCATCACCGCCAACGCCATCGCGCCGGATTACATCGAGACAGAGGTCATGGAGGCGCGTTGGGGCCGCGAGAAGATGAGCGAGTTCGCCGCCGGCGTGCCGATGGGCCGCGCCGGACAGCCGGAGGAAGTCGCGGAGGCGGTTCTGTTCCTCGTGAAGTCAGGCTTCATCACTGGCGAGACGATCTTTATCACGGGAGGGAGATTCGTGATTGGCAATCGGTAACTGGAAACTCCAACCACCAATCGCGAATCACCAATCACCAGTTGCCAACCACCATGAAAATCACCGCAATCAAAACCTTTCTCTGCGACGCCTACCGCACAAACCTGTCTTTCGTGAAGATCGAGACCGATGCCGGCATCCACGGCTACGGCGAGATGACGCTCGAATTCCACGACCGCGCCGTGTTCGGCTGTATTGAGGACCTGACGCCGTCGTGGATCGGCCGCGACCCGATGGACATCGAGGCGCTCTGGCATGATTCCTACCGCGACGCTTACTGGCGCGGCGGACCGGTGCTCTCCACCTCGCTCGCGGCGCTGGATATGGCTTGCTGGGACATCAAGGGCAAGGCGCTCGGCCAACCCGTCTGGCAACTGCTCGGCGGCAAATGCCGCGACCGCGTCCGCTGCTACGCCAACGCGTGGTTCTCACCCGCGAAGACACCCGCCGAGTTTGCTGCGAAGGCGAAGGAAGCCGTGGCGCGCGGCTGGAAGGCGTTGAAGTGGGACCCGTTCGGCAGCGCGCACCGCGACATCACGCGCACTGAGCTGCTCAACGCGGTGCGTTGCGTCGCGGCGGTTCGAGAAGCGGTGGGCGACACTGACCTGCTCATCGAGGGCCACGGCCGATTCAATATCGAGAGCGCGTTGCGCGTGGCCAACGCACTCGCGGAATTCGACATCCTGTGGTTCGAGGAGCCGCTCTTCCCGGAGCTGCTCGATGCGCTGGCGGAACTAAAACGCCGCGTGTCCGTGCCCATCGCGGCAGGTGAGCGCATCTACACGCGATTTGCAGCGCGAGAGTTCATCGAGAAACGCTGCGGCGATTTCATCCAGCCTGACATCAGCCGCGTCGGCATCAAGGAACTGCGCGTCATCGGCGGCATGGCCGAGGCGGCGGGCATAAGCTTCTGCCCCCACAATCCCACCGGCCCCGTCACCAACATGGCTACGCTCCACATCGCCGCCTCGACACCGAACTTCTTCCTGCTGGAGACGATGGCGACGGATGTCCCGTGGCGCTGCGAGTTCAGCGACGAGGACGTGCGCATGGTTGACGGTGCCATGCTGATTCCGAACCGCCCCGGCCTCGGCATCGAGCTGAATGAGGAGGCGCTGGCAAAGTATCCGCCGAAGCACTACCAACTCCGCCACTACCGCGGCACCCTCACCGCCATCCGACCCGCAAACGCAACGGAGTGGTTCAAGCGATAGAACCGCAATTCAACCGGAGAATTTCTATGAGAAGATCAATTGCAGCAGCATTGTTCGTGTGCGGCGTGTGGTTGTCAGGAAGCGGGGCGCGCGCCGAGATGTTCAGGGACGGCGAGACAGTTGTGTTTCTCGGCGACAGCATCACTGCCGGCGGCCGTTACTACGGCGTGATTTCAGACTACTACCTGACCCGTTTCCCGGAGCGAACAATCCGCTTCGTCAACGCGGGACGTTCGGGCGACTCGGCGGGCGGTTCCCTCAAGCGGCTACAGGAGGACGTCATCGAGAAGAAATCAACCTCGGTCGCCATCATGTTCGGCATGAACGATGTGGGGCGCGGGTATTATGTCGCCAATCCGGATGAGAAGAAGAAGGCAGCGCAGCAGCAGGCGCTCAACGGCTACAAGGCGAATATGGAAAAGGTGGTCGAGCGCATCCGCGCCGAGGCTGGCAATCCGAAGTTGTTGTTCATCACGCCGTCGCCTTTTGACCAGACCGTGGTGCTCGACAAGGACAACAACCAGCCGGGCTGCAACGACGGTCTCGACCGTTGCGCCGCGATCGTCCGGCAGTTGGCGGCGAAGAACAACGGCACGGTGGTGGACTTCCACGGGCCGATGACGGCGCTCAATCTGGATCAACAGAAGAAAGACCCGAAGTGGACCATCGTAGGCAGCGACCGTGTGCATCCAGGCGCGCCGGGGCATTTGATGATGGCATGGCTGTTTTTGGAGACGCAGGGAGCGCCAGCGGTCGTCTCAAAAGTGGCCGTGGACGCCGCCGCAGGGCGCGCTGTTGAGAACGTCAACGCCGAAGTAACGTCAGTGGCCAAGAAGGACGGCGGCGTGACGTTCACGGTGCTAGAGAAGGCGCTGCCGTTCCCAATTGACCCCGCAGCGAAAACGGTGCTGACAGTGCTGCCCATCGAGAAGGATTTGAATCAGGAAGTCCTTTCAGTGCGCGGTTTGGCGGCTGGCAACTACGAGTTGAAGATTGATGGAGGTGTCGTGGGGCGTTATTCCGCGCAGGACTTGGAACGCGGGATCAATCTAGCTTTCAATGAGACGACGCCGCAGTTCAAGCAGGCGCAAACTGTGGCCAAGATCAACGCACAGCGGCGGGATGCGGAGTCGCAGGCGTGCAGCTTGATGAACACGCGGCGCTGGATGCAGAGCCACTACAAAATCAACCCTGACGATCCGGCCGCGGTGCAGGCGCATTACGACAGCTTCAAGAACAAGACCGAATACAGCGCGGCAATGGCGCTAAACTACATCAAGCGGTGGCCGCAGCATGGCGAGCTTCGCAAGCAGGTGACGGAGCGCGAAAAGGAAGCGCTGACCAGCCGCAAACCGGTTCCGCATGTCTATGCGGTCGTGCCTGCAAAACAACTCTAGAAAGATCACGAGGAGCTTATGAAGACGGTTGGATTATCTGTCATTGCGTCGGCGACAATGGCGTTGGCTGCCGGCACGGTGCCGTTGAACCAGCAACAGGCCAGAACTTCGCCGGAGTGGATCACGCGCGGCGTGATGTATCAGATTCAGCCGCGCGCGTTCACGCCGGAGGGCACGCTCAAGGCCGCGCAGGCGCGATTGCCGAAGCTCGCCGAGTTGGGTGTGACGATTCTCTATCTCTGCCCAATCTTCGTGTCGGACGATGACATGGACCTAGCCGGATGGAGTCCGCGTCAAAAGAAGTCCGGCATGAACAACCCGCGCAATCCTTACCGGATAAAGGATTTCTACCACGTGGATTCCGAATACGGCACCGACGATGGCTTGAAGGCGTTTGTCCAGGCGGCGCACCAGCTCAAGTTGCGGGTGATGTTGGACATGGTGTTTCTACATTGCGGGCCGAAGGCCGTGTTTCTCGAAAAACATCCCGACTTTGTGATGCGCGACAAGGACGGCAAGATGGTTCTCAAGGCGTGGAACTTCCCCGGCCTGAACTTCGCCAATCCGGCGCTGCGCGAGTATCTCTGGAAGAATATGGAATGGTGGGTGCGCGATTTCGACGTGGACGGCTTCCGGTGCGATGTCGCCGACGGCATCCCGCTCGACTTCTGGGAGACGGCGCGCGAGCGGCTCGAAAAGCTCCGCCCCGATGTCGGAATGCTGGCCGAGGGCACGCGGAAGACAGACCAACTCAAGGCTTTCGACCTCGATTACGGTTGGGGCAAAGCCTTCAAGGACTTCAACGATGCCGCAGCCATTCGGAAGCTGTGGGAGACAATGCGAAAGGAGCGCCCGACCGGCGGCGCGAAGTTCATCCGGTTCATAGACAACCATGACATCTCCAACGACGACTACGAGAACCGGCTCGAAAAGAAATGGGGCGCGCCGCGCGTCAACGCCACCCTCGTCGCGCTGTTCACCCTCGACGGCGTGCCGTTTCTCTACAACGGCCAGGAGGTTGCCGACACCGCGCGCCACAGCATCTACGCGCGGCTGCCAATCAACTGGGCCAACGGTGAGACCGCTGCAGGCAAGGCCCGTTTCGCCTTCTGCCAGAAGTTGTGCGCGCTACGCCGCTCGGAGCCGGCATTGAACCAAGGCGACCTTGTATGGCTGGACAACGACGCCCCGAGCGCGGTGCTGTCGTATCTGCGCACATGCGGCAACAAGAAGACCCTGACGGTGCTGAATCTGACGGACAAGCCATTGAGCGTGAAACTCACAAGACTCACGGACACGTTTAAGCCGTTACTAGCCGAGGGCGCGAAGAGCGAGGGCCAAGGCGGCTTCGCGTTGGAGGCGCACGGATACTTCGTGGGAAAGAAGTGAGTATGAAGAACACAACGACACCGCTTGTCAGCCTCACGCTCGTCTTGTTGGCGGCCATCGCGCCAGTTCGAGCAGATGATGCGCCTGCGCCGCTTTTCCCGTTCGTGATCTCTTATGACGCGCAGGATAACGCATCGAGCATGGCGCATTTGCTCGACGCGCCAGCGGGTAAACACGGTTTCGTGCGCGTAGAAAACGGACGGTTCGTCAACGACGCCGGGCCGGTCCGGCTGCACGCGACCAACCTCACCGGGCCGGCGAATTTCCCCACGCATGAGCAAGCGGACAAGCTCGCCGCGCGGCTTGCGCGCTTCGGCATCAACTGCGTTCGGCTGCATTACTTCGATGCCGAATACGGGAACTTCATGACGGAGAAAGAGACCGGCATCTTCGGCAAGGGAGGCTCGTTGCCGGACGCGTTCAAAGCAGATCCAACCGTGCCGATCCCATTCGCTGCCAAACAAGTGGATCGGCAGGACTATTTAATCGCGGCGCTCAAACGGCACGGCATCTACGTGGACATCAACCTCCATGTCGCGCGGTTTCCGAAGACCACCAGTTTCTTTGAGCCGCGCACAATCGCCTCGGAGAAGGAATACGCCAGGAGGCTCCTGACGCGCGTGAATCCATACACCAAGCTGGCCTACACGGACGACCCGTGCGTGGCGGTGATCGAGATCAACAACGAGAACGCGCTCATCAACAGAAGCATCGAGAAGCCTTATGAGGGCGAGTTCCGCAAGCAGTGGAACAATTGGTTGCGGAAGAAATACGCAACCACCGCCGCGATGCTCGACGCGTGGAGCTTCACGCCGACGCCCCTGCGCGACGAACAGGTTCCTGAAGGCAAGTTCGATCAGCCGGTCGCAATGGATGGCAAACGCTGGATTCTCTCCACCGGCTCGGCGCAAGCCAGTTGCAGCGCCGGCGATGGCATCATGAAGATCGTTGTCACCCGCGCCGGTAACGAGTTCTTTCCAAAACTGTTCCGGCATCTGAAGGTTCGAAAGAACCAGCCTTACACCCTGTCGTTCAAGGTCCGTTGCGCGAAAGGCACGCCGGGCGCGACGCTCGGTCTGGCCGTCGCCGACACGAAAGGCGGTTGGCGGTCGCTGGGCTTGCATGAGACGATCAAGGTCGGTTCAGCTTGGAAGACGATGCAGTGCGCGTTTATCGCCGCTGCCGACTCTGACAGAGCACAGTTTCAACTGACCCGTTTCAAAGTGGGGACCTACGAACTTGCTGACCTCTCGTTCCAGAGCGGCGCGAAGTGCGATTTGGATGCGGCCGGACGCCTCGAAGATGGGGCTGTGCCGACGCTCCAAACAAGCGGCTTCACGCCACCGCAGGCCCGCCGGGATTTCTGTCAGTTCTTGGTGGACACGGAGCGCGCCTACTGGACCGGCATGGCTGGTTATCTCAAGAACGAGTTAAAGGTCAAATCACTGATCTCCGGCACGCAGCTCGGATACAGTTCGCCCCACGTGCAGGCGGAACTCGATTACATAGACAACCATTCCTACTGGTGTCATCCGCATCCCGTGACGAAGGAGTGGCGGATTCGCAATCTGCCGATGGTGAACTCCATGTCCTGCATCGAACACCTGGCCGCGGAGCGCGTGCTAAACAAGCCTTACACCGTCAGCGAATACAATCATCCATTCCCGAACCGATACGGCGCCGAGGGCCAGCTTATGCTGCGAGCCTACGGCGCGCTGCACGGTTGGGATGGCGTGTTCGAATACACCTACAACCACTCGCCTGATTTCGAGCCGAACCGGAACACTTACTTCTTCAGCATCGTCGCGCGCACCGACGTTCTGGCGCATCTTCCGGCGTGCGCGGCAATGTTCCTGCGCGGCGACGTGCGCGAGGCAAAAACGAGCGTCATCGCGCCCGCGGACAGCGCGTCGTATTTCGAGCGGCTGGTGGCTTCAAAAGCCGTCAGCGCGAGCATCGGCATCGCCGGTTTCGATTCGCGGCTGACGCTGCTCCATAAGACTGCTGTGGACTTGACCGGCAAACAAGCGACTGACCCGTCCTCCGTCGCAAAGCCAGACGGCAAAGTGCTCGTGAGCGACACAGGCGAGCTAACGTGGAACACGGAGCTGCCGCAGGCCGCCTACTGGACGGTGAACACGCCGAACACAAAACTCTTCACCGGCTTTCCCAAAGGCCGCACCATCAACCTTGGTGGCGTCACAATCGCCATCGGCAAGACGCGGCTCGATTGGGCCACCGTCTCGCTCGTCTCGCGTCGTGCGACTGGTTTCGGCGAATCCGGAAAGTCCGCGACCATTCTCCTAGCTGCGACTGGTCTTGCTGAAAACAAGGGCATGGTCATTGACCATGTGAACGCGCAAGAGATCACCCTGCACGACAAGTGGGGAACCGGGCCCGTCTGCGTCGAAGGCGTCCCGGCCACAATCATCTTGCCGTCCTCTCCGGCGAAGACGAAATGTTTCGCGCTCGATCCAAGCGGGAACCGGAAGCAAAGCGTCCCTGTCGAAACGAATGCCACCGGTGCTTCCAAAATCTCGTTGAAACCAGAGTTCCACACTGTTTGGTATGAGATCGAGATTTCAAACTGAGTTTCCCAACGTCGGCTTCCCGGCTGTGTCAACGGAAGTCCTATGAGGAATACCGTGAAATCGCTGATGTTATTGGTATGCGCGGCTGTGATTTCTTCGGCCGCCGCGAGTGACGGGACCATTATAAACGCCCACAGCGAGGCGCGTTTCGGCAAGCCCATTGCGTTCCGAAAACTTCCGGGAACGGCGGGGACGATGGCGCTCGAAATTTCCGGCCATAAACTCTACGCGCTCGAAGACCGCGGGCTGTCGGTTTTCGATATTGCAGACCCGAGGAACCCGAAGCGCCTCGGCCATGTCGGCGGCATGGGTAATGTCCGCCAGTTGCGGGTCAGCGGCAAGACGGCGTTTCTGTCGTCGCGTCAGTGCGGCCTGTGGGCGGTTGATGTTTCCGACGACAAGAATCCCAGAATCCTGTCGAACTTCGACGGCGTCGAAATGGCGACCGGTCTCGACGTCGCGGGCGATGTGGCGTTCCTAGGACACCGCGTTTTCGGCATCCAGTGTGTGGACGTTTCCAACCCCGCCAAGATGAAACATCTCTCGTCGTTGCGCACCGACGAACCGCAGTCGGTCTATTATCGCAACGGCTTGCTCTGGAGCGGAGACTGGGCGGGCGGGGAAATCACCGCGATCGATGTCGCGAACCTGCTCGCCCCGAAGGCGATTTCAAAGTTGTCCCTCGACGGCTACGGCGACGGCATGTGCATGCGCGGGAACATTCTTTTCGCGTCCACGGGCCAGCACAAGAAAAGCGGCCCGCCCGAACTGCGCCACGGCGCGGGGCACGGCCTCGACATCTTCGACGTGGCTAACCCGCGCCAGCCCGTCAAACTGTCGAGAGTCTCATTTCCAGACATCTATTTCGGGCCTTGCGACTATTGGACGCCCCGCATCTCCGGCGATTACTGTTTCGCCGCCGACACCGTCAACGGAGTGTTTCTCCTGGACGTCTCCGACCTCAAAACGCCGAAGATCCTCGGCAACCTGATTCTCCCCAAGCGAGACCCCGAGAATCCTAAGATCGCCGTTCCTTTCGAGCAGATCGTCGATCCGAACATCCCGCAGGGAGATCCCGTTTCGTCAATAGCCGTCGGCGACGGCGTGCTCTACATCTCGGGCAACTACACGGGAATCTATATGGCGGACTTCCCGAAAATCGCCAAAACTCAGGCACGCGATTTCGGCGCGTTGCCCAAACTTCCCGGTCATCAATTCGACGCGAATGAAAAAGGATTTTACAGCTCGGGCGCCGAGCTTTCCAACCCCACGCGAGCCGTCGCCATCAAGGGCGACATCGCCTACACCGCGAACGTATGGGACGGTGTTAAGATTTACAGGCTCTCCGAAAACGGCATTGTGCAGATCGGCCGGGCCGACATCAAATACGCCGCCGACATCAAGCGTTCGGGCGACCGGCTCTATGTCGCCGAGGGACAGAACGGCATCGGCGTTTACAAGCTGGTTTCCGACACCAAACTCCAGGAAATCGGCAGGCTGGCCGTGCTGGACAAGGGCTTGAACTTCGTCCAGTTCCTCTGGGCGTTTGACGGATGCACTATCGTGCCCGCAAGTTGCGGGTCTTCGCGGATGCACTTTGTGGATTTTGCAAATCCCTCTCAGCCGAAGATCATCGGCAGCGAACTCGGCACAGGACTCCTCTACAACAACTACGCGGGACAGAACCTCGTCAAGGGACGCTATTTTGGACTGTCACGCACCTTTGGGGGGCTGCAGATATTCGACCTTAAAAACGGCTCCAAGAAGCTCGTTTGGCACGACAAGTTTCCCCTCTGTTCGCAGACAGGGACAATCGCTGCGTTTGGCGACGAGTTCCTCGTGATGCGCTGTTGCGGATACGCATTCTTCAACCCCGAGAAACCCGTGCCCACGCGCGCCATGAAAAGGCTCGCGTTTCCCGGTCAAGGGGAGCTATGTGCCGACATTCCCGACGATTCGGCCATCAGCCGCTCCATGTTCCCCAAATCAGAATGGGAGGGCCAGGTGAATGTTGATCAAGTGACCGGCAAGGTCGCCGTCGCGAACAGAATGTTCAAGAACTGCCATATCTACGATTTTTCTGATAAGGCAAATCCAAAGCTCCTGAAAAAGATCGAACTCAACGCCAATCCGAACGTGCCCGCATTCTGGAACGGGCGCGTCGTGCTTCCGTGCGGATACTCGGGGCTGCTTTTGGAGAAATGATGAAAAACGTCCTTTCCGTCTATTCCGCTCTGTTATTAGCGGTTGCCTCGGCGGGTTCCGCCACATTCCATGTCGCTCCCAACGGCAGCGACGCCGATCCAAGCACGGCCGAAAAACCGTTCGCCACGTTAGCGGCCGCGCGCGACGCGGCGAGAAAAGCAGGAGCAGAGCAGAGGCGCATTATTGTGATGCCCGGCGAGTTCTTTCTGGAGCAGCCTCTCGTTTTGGACGCACGGGACAACGGCTTGACCATCGAGGCAGAAACCACCGGGAAGGTAACGCTCTATGGCGGCAAGCTGGTGACCAACTGGAAACGTGACGGCGATCGGTTGTGGCACGCCGACTTGCCAGGCGTGAAGGAAGGCAAATGGGATTTCCGCGCTCTCGTCGTGAACGGACGACTTGCGGAACGTGCCTGCTATCCGGCGACCAACACATTCGAGAACCTCGGCACGTGGAACCTGCCGTTGCTGCCCGCCGTCGCCGGCCATTGGGAACGCAAGCCCACGCACGAAGAATTGACCACGATGCCCTACGACCCGAAGGACATCCCGGCGACGCTCGACGTGCGCAACGCCGAGGTGCGGATGTATCACATGTGGGCCGAGTCGCTCGTCGGCGTTACGACCAACGACATCCAGCGTCGCGCGCTGATCCTCTCCTCGGAGCCGTCGTGGCCGCCCGGCGCGCTGAACCGACGGAAATACGTGGTCTTCAACACGCGCGAGGGCATGACGCGTCCCGGCCAATGGTATCTCGATCGCACCGCGGGCCGTCTGGTGTATTGGCCGTTGCCGGGCGAGGACATGACGAAAATCAAAGTCGTCGCGCCAACTGCCGAACGGATCATCAGCCTCGCAGGCACGTCGCAGAAACCCGTGACGGACATCACCATTCGCGGCCTGACGTTGCAGGCGACGACCGCGCCCCTCAAGCCGGCCAGTTTTGGCGCGACGGCGTTCGATGGCGCGCTCCATGCCGTGCAGGCCCGGCAATGCACGTTCGAGAACCTCGAAATCTGCAACGTCGGCGGTCTCGGTTTGCGCGCTGAAAATCTCGCGGACAGCCGTGTCATCAACTGCCGCATTCACCACGTCGGCGCGTGCGGCGCGAGAATCAGCGGCAACGACACACTCATCGCACAGAACCACGTCCACCACCTCGGCGTGTATTACCCAAGCGCATGCGCAACAAGCCTGTCGGGCAACAAGCTGCGCATCTGCCGCAACGAGATCCACGATGCGCCGTATTCCGGCATCATCGGCGGCGGCAAGGAGAACCTGATCGAAGAGAACCTGATCTACCGCGTGATGCGCGAACTGCACGACGGCGCGGCGATCTACGGCAACATGAACGCATGCATCATCCGCGGCAACGTGGTGCGCGACGTGGTGGAGGTCGGCAAAGGCTTCGGTGCTTCCGCCTACTACCTCGATGAAGGCGCGCGCGATTGCATCATCGAGCGCAACGTAGCCCAGGGCGTGCCGATGCCGACCCACAACCACATCACGCGCAACACGATCGTGCGCGACAATGTATTCATCGCCGACGGCGACATGACCGTGTCGTTTGCGCGTTCCGTGGGATGCACCTTCGAGCGCAACACGCTGTTCGTGCCCGGCAAACTCACCGTGCGCCAGCCAAACGGCATCCGCGTGTGGAAGAACAACGTCATCTATCGCGGCGGGGCCAGCAAAGGCGGCGCACCGCAGCCGTTCACCATCAGCGACACGGTCCCGGCCGAACCTGCGCCGGAACGGAGAACGTATTCTGCCATTGCCGAACGCGTGTCGGTCGCGCCGACGATAGACGGTGACATCAAGACCGCTGAGTGGCCGGGCAAACTCCAAACACTGGATCGCGAGCCTTCCCGTTTCAGCGTCGGTGGGGCGCCGGTGCTTGCGAAGTTCGCCTATGACGACACCTTCCTCTACGTCGCCGCGAACGTGACCATGTTCGGTCCTGCTAAGGTGAGCACGAACTCAGTCTGGGGCAAAGACGACGGTGTGGAGGTCTGCATCGCGGGCAAAACCGCCGACGGCAAGCCGGTCACATTCGTGGTGCGCGGCTACGCTTGTGGCGCGCTCCAGAGTGCCACAGACGCTGGCGCCCCTGCGGACGCCGCGGAGCAGCTCCGCAAAGCGACACGGTTCGCCGCACGTCCGATCCCGGGCGCAGGTGGCGGGTTGTTCGGCAAAGGTTGGCGCGGCGAATGGGCCATCCCGTTCGCGGCGTTGGGACTGAAGGCTGCGCCCAATCTCAAGATTCAGTTCAACATGGGAGCGTATTGCAGCGAGTTCGGCGAGTGGCACTGCTGGGAAGGCACGCTCGCTGAGAACTGGCGCCTCGAACAAGCCGGCACGCTGTTGTTGAACCCGCCACCCAAAGCCAAGCCGCTCGTCGGCGCGATCCGGTGGGACGCGTGGTATGGACCGCTTCCTGCAACGGCGCGCCCGCCGGAATCGGTCGAGTTTCCAGGGTTCAACACAACGCGCAGTCGGAAGGTGAGCCAGGACCCCGGCAAGGAGACGCGGCGCGCGCTCGCCGCGGAACAGTGGCGTTACCGCTGGCCGTTCTTCACGACGCTCGCGCCGGACGGAAGCGCGAGAGATTTCAATGAGAACAAGCCGGAGGTAATCGAGCGGGAGATCGAGTATGCCGTCCACGCCGGGCTGAGCTACTGGGCGTTCACGGCGTATCCGGAGAACTGCCCGCTGAGCTACACGTTGAAGACGTTCCTGACCTGCAAGAACCGCGACAAGCTGAAGTTCTGCCTCTTCCTGCCGATGTGGCCGGCTTACGGGCGGATACCGGACGACGCGGCGGAGCGGGCGTATTGGGCGCACGTGGCGCGGATGGTCCGCGAGCCGAACTATCTCAAGGTCGGGGGAAACCGGCCGGTGTTCTACCTCGGCTTCCTAAACGACCAACTGGCCGAGAAACTCCTCAGCGGGCCGTGGCCGAAGCTCTGCACCGAACTGGCGAAGTGCGGTTTCGGGAAACCGTGGGTTGCGATCTGCCACAGCCCGGCGAAAGCGGCCAAGCGGTATTGCAACATGCTGCAAGGCGACGCGCTGAGCCAATACGCCATCGGCGGCAGCGCGAAGGCCGGGGCGTTTTCCGAGCTGGCGGCGCGCGCGGAGAAGTTCTGGGAGGACTGCGCCGCCACAGGAGCGGCCGTCGCTCCCATCTGCATGGCCGGATGGGACCGCCGCCCGCGCGTGGCAAACCCGGTCTCGTGGGAGGACTTTCACCTGAAACCGGATGCCTTCGAGCTTTACTACAAGTCCGGCACTCCCGACGAGATCGCCGCCCACGTCGGCCGCGGCGTGTCGTGGTTCAAGAAACATCCCGCCAAGGATGGCGCAGAACTGGTGCTCATCTACGCGTGGAACGAATTCGATGAAGGCGGCTGGCTCGCTCCTGCGCTACCTCCGCCGCACGGCGAAGGCACGGCCCGCGTTGACGCGCTCCGCAAGGTGCTTGTGGCGCGTTGAGGCCACTTTGCTTAAACAGCTAGGCAACACCAAGGAAGTGCGCGCTTGCCTCGCGCGGCTGGAAGGCGATAATGCCGGCGTGAGCACGGCACCGGAAACAAAGCAGCCATCGGCACGAGACGCGCGTGAATTCTCGCCTCAGGCCGCAAACCAGCGCCTCACCGCCGGTGGGCTGAAATCGAAACCCCTGCCCCTTATCCCTTAAATCCTTATCCCTCCAGGAGACCCCCATGCACAACTTCGATCAGCTTCGCGAACACAGCCACCTCACGCGCCGCTACTTCCTGCAGCTCGGCTCCCTCGCCGCCGCAGCTTGGAACGCGTCCCCGCTGGCCGCGGCGGGCGCCGCCTCCGACCACCCACTCCTGAAAGACGCCATCGCCAAACTCGAATACCTGCACCCGCTTGATGGCATTAAGATCGCCGACAAAGGCCGCACGGGCGTCCTCAAGTTCCCGCCCGAAAAACTCCGCGAGGTCGGTCTCGTTCCCGAGACCTGGTCGCTCGAGATCGTCGCCGACACGGAGAGCACAAGCGCCGTCGAGCAGCCTTTCACCCGGGCACAAGGAAACGCCCTAGATTGGAAGTGCCTGATGAAATTGGCCGAGCGCCACGCCGTCCGCTTCCTCCACCCTTGCATCTGCGCCTTTGGCGACGATCCATTCCACACCAGTCTCTGGGAAGGCGTACCCTTGCGCGAAATCATCTGGATGGCCAAGCCCAAGGCCAATATCCGCCGCGTCATCTATCAGAGCTATCACCCCGATGGCCTGCCTCCGTTCCAAGCCTCTCTGCCCCTGGCCCAAGTCCTCGAAACCCCGCCGGGCCAAGTCCCCCCTGTCTTGGCCTACAAGATGAACGGCGAACTTATCCCGGCCGCTCACGGCGGGCCGGCCCGCGTCGTCGTCCCCGGCATGTATGGCGACAAGGCCATCAAGTGGATCCAACGCATCGTCCTCACCAACGACTTCAAGGCCAGCGATTCCGACGCCGCCGTCCACAACGCCGACACCGAAAGCCCCATGAAGACCAAGGCCCGCTTCATCAACGCCCCCACGGAGCTGAAGCCCGGCTCGCCCGCCGCCCTCACCGGCTACGCCCTGGTCGGCATCTCCGGCCTGGCCAAGGTCCAATATTGCGTCCACCCGCACAACGAGCCCCGGCCCTCCGACGACCCCTACTGGACCAAGACCGACTGGCGTGACGCCGCCATCCTGCCCGCGCCCACGAACTGGGGCCGCGGGATCGCCGGCGGAAAGCTCCCGCCCAACACCAGCCACATGGACCCCGCCAAGGGCACGCCCCTGGAGTGGCCCATCCGCTTCACGCTCACCCACTGGGCGGCCCTGCTTCCCGGCCTCCCGGCGGGCACATACGACCTCTGCTGCCGCACCATAGACCACAACGGCATCGCCCAACCCTTGCCCCGCCCGTTCCCCCGCTCCGGAAACAACGGCATCCACCGTGTCACACTGACGGTAAAGGCGTGAGCCGGGGATAGAGTTCCATAATCTCCGCAGAACTCGATGAACCACTACACCAGCACTGGTGCCGGACATTGGCTTGGACGTGATAAGCTCCGCCCCGATCGGTGACGCAATCACCGGGAACCCCGAAAGCTTTTGGGGCTGGCGAAGTCCCCCGGCGCGAAGTTCGTGCGGATGGAAGGCGCCCGCGCCGTGCTGGAGGTGGAGGCGGGGAGCTACAAGTTTGCCATCAGCATGAGCCGATTGGGTTGATGAAGTCAGGGCTTTTGCAGTTGCGTCGTAAGGTATTCGCAGCACCAGTTGATTTCAGGGAGGTGGTTTTTGCCAAAGGGGCGGATTTCGGTGCCGCCCTTTTCCCTGGCAAGTGCGAGTTTTGCTCTTGTAGCAAGGTTGCTTTTGATCAGACGCGTGATTCCTCAACAGTCGAATGCGTGACTTTCGCGCGTTCCAGGTTTAACGAACGTGTCAGTTTCAAGGGTGCAGTCTTCTCTGGGTCTGCCGATTTCACCGAAGTTAGCTTCGTCGGGGGGGCTGATTTTAGAGACACCTCTTTCGCTGGGCCATTTGTCAATTTCCGCCAGAGTTATTTCGCAGGACGGACAGAGTTCGCGCCGCGGTTGGCCGAGGAGCACTCAAACCCGCTCTTTGCAGACGCAGAAGTAGATTTCAGAGAAGTTGCCCTGGAACCTCTGGATGCCGTCAGCTTTCGAAGCGCGGACTTGCAGAAGTGCCGTTTTCTTTGCACGGATGTTAGAAAGATCGGCTTTCATAATGTTCTTTGGCCAGAAGGCAGGAACAGGTCCGCAAGAAAATGGGAGCCAGCCGTCGGATGGGTCTTGAAACGCTTGTTCAAGAAGCACACGCGAACCAGCAGTCGTTTGGCAGTTTGGGACTGGGTGGTGTGGGAGCAATCTGGCGCAGTAGAACAAGCCCCGTTTGATCATCTGGAAAGGCTCTTTCGTGAACTGAAACAAAACTTCGAGGAGCGACGCGCATGGGAAGAAGCTCGCCATTTCCACTACATGGAAAAGAACATGAGGCGGCAGAATCCGAAAACGCCATTTCCGACGTGGTTTCTCTTGCGCCTGTATTGGTGGTTCGGCGGTTTTGGCGAGCGTTGCACGAGGCCGCTTCTGTATGCGCTGATACTACTCATGATCTCGACGATCATATATGCGTGTTGTGGTCTCGCGATCGAATCTAAGTCTGCCGGCGTAGAGTATCACGTCATTGTGCAGCAGCAGGCAAGGGCCGTAGCTTTCCAATCCCAAGCAGCGGGACGCGGACTCCGCCAACGAAGCAGAAGCGGACCTGCGCACGGGAAGAGAGTTGTGGTGCCGAGTTCTCCTCTGCCGACGACCAAGACAGCGAGTGTCTCGGATACATTGCTCTACAGCCTTCGGACCATGACTTTGCTCCGCTCTGACGGTTTTGTTTTCACCAGATGGGACAGTTTTGCAAGATGGTGGAATACGTTTGAGAGTTTACTTGGGCCTATTTTGCTGGGGTTGTTCGCTCTGGCAGTTCGTCAACAAATGAAACGATAGGCTGAGCACGGGCTAATTGGGGGGGCTGATCGGGGTCAGGTGGCGAAGATTGGCCCGGAGGTGGTCGAAAGCATCCGCTCTTGGAAACACTCCGGCTTCAGCGCCGACAAGAGCATGCGCATCGAGGCGGGCGACCGGACGGGCTTGGAGCAGCCTCGCGCGAATCGCTAACCGCGTCCACACAGACGCGATTTTCGTCCCTTTACCGCCGGGTGGCGCGTCGCACATACTACGACGCATGAACTCGACACGTGTTCTCCTCCTGACAGCGATCACATTTCTTGGAATCTCGCTGGCATCCGCGGCCAGCTTGGAGACTCCGCGCGGAACGCTGACGGTGGACGAGCGCGGGCTGAGCCTCGCGCCGCGTGATTCGGCGTGTCCCGCCGTCGTCGGCCACGGCGGGCCGATGTGGTCGCTGCGGCTTAAAAACGACTCGCGAGAGGTTTTAGCATCTTCGGCTTCGGGGTCACATCCCCACAAATAACATTTGGATAATGGGTCGTAGAACATCGAGACGCGCAACGGCTATATCTCCACCGGCTTCATCGGCACCAAGGACCTGATGCTGGCGCTGGCGAAGATCGGCCGCAACCCCGACACAGGCCTCGGGACGGGCGACGTCGCCTACCGGCTCATCCACAACGACACGTTCCCCTCGTGGTGGCTCCCCCTAACGCAGGAAAGGCCATCCATAGCGTTTGCATAACGTAGCGTCAGACGCTACGATGCGGAAACGATGAAAACGCCAAACCCCTCTCAAGACACCCGCATGGTCGGGGCAGCGGGAGCTTTTGTTGAAGCACGCATGAGTTTGGGGCGCGTCGCTTTTTCGCTTGAGGAGTTGACCAGGGAGTCGGGGTTGTCAGCCATTGCCGCGAAGTTCCAGTTGTTGAGGCTTGGGGGCAAAGTTGTCCGCGTGTCGCCCAGGCAGCCTTTTTTTCTGATCGTCAGCCCGGAGCATCGGAGCTTGGGCGCGCCGCCAGCGAACTGGTGGCTTCAGGATTACTTCGACTGGCTGGGCCGGCCGTATTATCTGGCGCTGCAATCCGCCGCCAGCTCGTTGGGTTCAAACCCACAGGCGCTTCAAGTCACACAGGTGATGACCGACCGGCCATGCCGCGCGCTCAAGGTGGGGCGGATTCAAGTCCGATTCTTCGTGAAGCGCGGCATTCAGCGAACGCCGACGCAACAACCCGCCGGAGCGGTTGCGCCGCTTTGGGTCAGCACGCCCGAGGCAACCGCGTATGACCTGATTCGCTATGCGTCCCGTATTGGCGGCATTGAGCGCGCGGCGGAAACCATCCGCCCGCTTCTGCCGCTCTTGCGCGACCGCGAACTCAAGCGCGTGCTGGATGCGGAAAACGAGCCTGCCATCGCGCAACGGTTGGGCTTTGTCGTCGAAGCGTGTGGCAACAAGCTGCTGGCGAGAATCATCCGCGACTGGCTGCCCGATGAATTGACGCCCGTAACGCTTGCCCCGGCGAAAGGCAACCGCGACAACCTCCCGCTCGTCAAACGCTGGCAGGTGCTCAACAATTCCGGTGAGTTGCAAATATGACACCGATCACCCGGCGGGATATTCTGGCTCATCAAGCCGTTGTGCCGTGGGCGGCGCCCTGTCAGGTCGAACAAGACCTTTTGCTGTGCCGTGCGATGGTCGCGCTCTTCGACGACAAGTTCCTGAGTTCCCAAATCGCCATGCGCGGCGGCACCCTCCTGCACAAGGTCCATCTTGCGCCAGCCGTCCGTTACAGCGAGGACCTTGATCTGGTCGTGGTCGGGACTCGCCCGGCAGACCACATCCGCCGGGCCATCCGCCGCGTGCTCACCGATGTCTTGGGAGCGCCGAGAGCCTCCGTTTGGGGCACGCTTGTATTGGCAATTCGCAACACCGTGAAGCCGTCGCGCGTGTTGCGCATGACTTACTCGGCGCGCTCAGTCATGGAGCCGAACCGGATGCTCGACATCGTGATTGAAGCGAACGTGACCGAGAGGAAGCCACATCGGGCAGTCGTCGAAATGCCCTTCAGCTTCCCGTTCCGGGAGAAGGCCGTCCAAACACGCATCCAAGGATTCGACATTCACGAAATGCTGGGCACAAAGATGCGCGCCTTGTTCCAGCGCAAGCGCGGGCGGGACTTGTTCGATCTGTATTGGGCGCTGACCCAATCCCCAACGCCTGTTGAGCCGGCGGCGATCATCGCGTCCTTCGAGCACTACCTGAAGCAGGAAGGCACGAAAGCGGGCCGGGCGGAGTTCGTCCAAATCCTTGAAGGTCATCTCAAGGACCGCGGGTTTTGTTCAGACATGCAACCGCTGCTGCGCACCGACATCACCTACGATCCGCAAGCGGCCGGAAAACACGTCAAAAACCACTTGCTAAATCTACTGCCGGAGTGAGGCCTTCACCCATTGTCGCGTGGGCGATCGTTTGAGAACGTCAGAGCAGCGGCGCGACGAACATGCTAACGATATCCACACACACGCGATTTTCGTCCCTTTACCGCCGGGCGGCGCGTCGCGCATACTGCGGCGTATGAACTCGACACGCGTTCTTCTCCTGACAGCGATTGCATTCCTGACAAGCTCGCTGGCGACGGCGGCCAGTCTGGATGGTCCGAGAGGAACTCTCACGGTTGACGAGCACGGCCTCGGCCTCACGCCGCGTGATTCGGCGTGTCCTGCCATCGTCGCCCACGGTGGCCCGATGTGGTCGTTGCGGCTTAAGAGCGCCTCGCGAGAAGTTTTGCTGCTGTCCACGACTCAAAAGCCTCGGCAGGAAACATCCGCCGATGGCGTGCGGCTGGTCTATGACACGCTCACCGACGGCACGAACACTTGGAAGGTCGGCCTCACGCTGCACTTTCGCCGCAAGCAGGACGCGTTTGAGATCAGCGGCGAACTGTGCAACAACCACGACGGCGTGATGGTCGCTGACTTGGCCTGCATCGCGCTCTCCGGCATCGCCGCTCCGCCGGAGACGCATCCGTTGCTCTGGCCGAACGGGCTGGGCCAGCGGTTGGGCGGGGGCGGCAAAGGCGGCGAGCAGACGTTCCCCTATCCCAGCCGCACAGGCACGATGCAATGGTGCGCGTTCGACGGCGAGCGCGGCGGCCTCTATGTCGGCTGCCACGACGCGACCCACGGCGCGAAGACTTTCGCGTCGCGGTTCGACCCGAAGACGCAACGCTCCACGTTGTCCATCCGCCATCAACCGTTCTGCGCCAGCGGCGGGCGCTGGACGTTGCCGACGACGGTCCTGCTGCCCTACAGCGGCACGTGGCACACAGCGGCGAAGTTCTACCGTGCATGGTTCGATTCGGTCGCGAAGGTGCGGCCGCAGCTCGACTGGGTGCGGGACGCGTCGGGCTGGCTGTTGTGCATCCTCAAGCAACAGAACGGCTCGGTGATGTGGCCTTATCCGTCGCTCGAAAAGCTCGCTGACATCGCCGATGAGCGCGGCCTCGACGTCCTCGGCTTGTTCGGCTGGGCGCACGGTGGGCACGACCATCTCTATCCCGACTACATCCCCGATCCGCAGATGGGCGGACCGGAAGTGTTGCGCCGCGCGCTGAAGGAAGTCCGCCGTCGCGGCAAACGCTCCATCATCTACGCCAACGGCCAGTTGATGGACATCGCCACGGAGTATTACCAGACGCAGGGCAAGGATCAGGCTGTGCTGCGCGAGGACGGCACACCTGTGCGGCAGGACTGGCAGAAGTTCAGGAGCTTCGGACCGGTGAAATGCGCGCTTGCTTGCCAGGCGGCCGAGGGCTGGCAGAAGCGGATGCTGGAGCTGGCGCGGCAGGCGCAGGAACTCGGCGCGGACGGCATCCTGTTCGACCAGCTCGGCGTAACGGGGCCGATGGCGTGTTGGGCCAGGAACCACGGCCATCCGTCGCCCGCGATGGTCTATGCCGGCGAGCGCGCGGCATGGGTGCGGCGCGTGGCCGACGAGATGAAACGCATCGCGCCAGAGTTCATCGTGATGACGGAAGGCATCCACGACAGCGTGCTCGACTCGGTGCCGTTGTTTCACGGCTGCATGGTCGGTGTCTTCACGCCCACGGAGAAGGAACTGCTGGCTGGCACGACGTTCCCGGAGATGTTCCGCTACACGTTCCCGGAAGTGCTAACCACGCAGCGCCACCCGACGCCGATGTTGAACCGGCTCGCCGCCAACTACGCCTGCATCTACGGCCTGCGCTACGAGATCGAGAGCCGCTACGCGCCCGATGTCCGCTATCTGAAGGAAGGCGTGATCCCCACGCGCGCCGACTACGCCGACATCCTGAATCCGCCGAACGTCGAGATGATGGCCGCCACGCCTCCTGCCGAGGCGACGCGCTATCTGAAGCAACTGGTCGAGTTCCAGCACCGCCACGCCGCGTTGTTGTTGCGCGGACGTTTCGAGGACGATCGCGGTTTCGAGTTCAAAGGCGAGCGTCTCATCGCCAAAGCCTACGCCGCCAGCAAACAACTCGGCGTGCTCGTCTGGAACCCAACGGACAAACCCGCAACGTTCTCGCTGTCGGTTCCGAAAGCCCGGTTGGCATCTGCCGCCGAGCCGGAGCGCGATCAAGTCGAAGCCTTCAGTCCTCTGCCCGCCCAGAGCATCCGTCTGTTGGTCTGGCAGAAACAAAAAGACGAATCATCCGGAGCCACCGCGAGCCTCAAACCCGGAGCAAAGATCCAGTTCACCTTCCCCAACCTGCCGCCACCGCTCCACGCGCAGGCCCGGACCAATTCCGCACCCGCGATGCTCACCGCGTTGTTGCCGGACAATTACACGCCGGAGGGACGCTGGCCGCTCTTTGTGTTCCTAGGCGGCGGCATCGGCTCGAAGGGCGACGACGCCTCGTTCGCCCGCAAGCTCATCGGCACGCGTGACTTCATCGCCGTCTCCATGCCGCTCTTTCAGCGCGTCTTCGAACCCAAGCAATTTCTCGGCGGAGTGGCCATTACCGTGGACGACTTCGAAACGTTGCGCAGCGCCTACCGCACCATGCTCGCCAAGCTGATGAAAGCCGTGCCTGGGATCGTCGCGGAGCGCAGCACGCTCGGCGGCTCCTCCAACGGCGGCCACGCCACCGCGCTGCTCATCGCAGGTGGTGATGAGTTCACGCTGGAACACTTTCGGCAGTTTTACTTCGTGGACGGCGGCGCGCAGTTCCTGGCGCCTTTTGGGTTGAATGCCACCGCTCTGGAGAAATGTCGTCTGCTCCTGCTGCGTGCGGATCAGGGACATCAGGTCAGTTTCAAGCCTGGGCTGCCTTCTTGGGACATTCGCCCGTCGCTCGACAAGATATTCGATGCAGTGAACGACGCGGCACGGGCCCGCGGCCTCGATTGGACGCAGGTGGTCATGCGCGGCCGGAAGCACGGCTTCGAGCCGGAGTTCCATGTCGTCGTCGGTCAGTGGGCGCGAGGCGAAAAGACGAACGAAGTGCCGCCCAAACCCGTCACGCCGGCTTCCCCACAACACTGACCTTTCCGCCCTCATTTCGCTTTTTGTCTGAACAACCAACAGTCATCGCCCTATACTTCCTGCCATGAAATCATCCATTGTCTTCCTCACATTCTGCGTCGCTGCCACCGCGTTTGCCGCCGATCCGGCCGGCTACTACAACCGCACCATCTTCACTGATGACTTCAGCAGCAACAGCTTCGGCCCGCGCTGGGGTCACTACAAGAGCGGGAGCGTCGTCAAAGACGGCGTGCTCGTTGGCATCACACCAGAGAAGTCCGATCATTCCGCCGTGGACAACATCCGCTTCCCCGGCGAGCGCGACCTGGAGGTGTCGGTGAAGTTCCGCTTCGTTAGCGAGAAGGCAAAGAGCTTCAACGTCTGGTTCGACGACAAGGACTATAAAGGCTCCCACGCCGGCCACATCTGCAGCATTAGCGTCAGCCCGACCGGCGTGAACATCGCCGACGCGAAGACCGGCAACTTCCGCAACGACATCTACGAGAAACGAAAATCTGCCGCGGGCCTCAACGACGCGGACAAGGCATTCCTGCTCACCAAGACCAAGCGCCTGCCGGTGAAGCTGACGTTGCAGGACTGGCACACGCTGGTGGTCCGCACGAAGGCCGACAGCGTCGAAGTCTGCCTCGACGGCAAAGCGGTGGGCACGTTCCAGTCCGAGGGCGTCGCTCACGATCACAAGACGCTGGTCAGCCTCACGACCAATCCTGTGGACGTTCACTACGACGACTTCAACATCAAGGCCGGCGGCAGCGCAGCGGCCAAGCCCTGAACCTGGATTTACCCATCATGAACCCGCTCAAAGTCCTCCGTCTCCCCATAGTCTTTCTCCTTCTCGCCGCCGTCGCGGCTGCATCTGCTGCTGACGGGACACCAAAACGGCTCAAGCGCGCGGACAGTTTCTTCGGCATCCACTTCGACTTCCACGCGCGGGCCGATGACACCAACATCGGCGCTAACACCACGCCGGTGATGGTTGAGGAAATCATCAACCTCGTCCGGCCAGACTACCTCCAGGTTGATTGCAAGGGTCATCGCGGCTTCTGCAGCTACCCGACGAAGGTCGGGCATCGAGCACCAAGCATCGTTGGCGATCCGCTGCGCGTCTGGCGCGACGTCACGGCGAAACACGGCGTCGGTCTTTACATGCACTACTCCGGCGTTTGGGACTCGAAAGCAGTCGAGGAACACCCTGACTGGGCCGCTCTCAACGCCGACAGCAAGCCAAACACCCGCGCCACGTCGTTCTTCGGCCCTTACGCGGAGAAGCTGCTCATCCCGCAACTCCGCGAACTCGCCGGCGACTATGGCGTGGACGGCATGTGGGTTGACGGCGAATGTTGGGCGTCGGTGCCAGACTACGGCGTGCCGGCGTTGGCGGCGTTCCGCAAGGCGACCGGCATCACCAACGTGCCGCGCAAGCCGGGCGAGCCTCACTGGCACGAGTTCCTCCAGTTCAACCGCGAGATGTTCCGCAAATATCTGCGCCACTACATCGCCGCGGTGAAGAAAACGAATCCCAAGTTCCAGATTTGCAGCAACTGGGCCTTCACCGACCACATGGCCGAGCCGGTCAGCGCGCCGGTGGATTTTCTGTCGGGCGATTACTCGCCGCAGGACAGCGTCAACTCCGCGCGGCTCTCGGCGCGTTATCTCGCGCGGCAGGGCAAGCCGTGGGACTTGATGGCGTGGAGCTTCAGCACCAAGCCGACACGCGCGCAGAAAACCGCCGTGCAGTTGCAGCGCGAGGCCGCTGTGGTGCTGGCGATGGGCGGCGGCTTTCAGGCTTACTTCACGCAGAACCGCGACGGTTCCGTGCGCCTCAACGAAATGCCCGTGATGGCCGAGGTGGCGAAGTTCTGCCGTGCCCGGCAGGCGGTCTGTCATCACGCGCAAGCCGTGCCGCAGATCGGCTTGCTGCTCTCGACCACCGATCAATATCGCCGCACCAACGGTCTCTTCTCGCGCGACCTGACGCGGATCAACGGCGCGCTCCATGCGTTGCTGGAAAGCCAGTGGTCGGTCGAAGTGCTTGGCGAACATCAGCTTGCCGGCCGTCTCCGCGATTATCCGCTCATCGTCATCCCGGAATGCGAGTATCTCGACGCCAAGTTCCGCAACAACCTCGCCGCCTACGTCAAAGCCGGCGGCAACCTTCTGCTCATCGGCCCGAGCGCAACGAAGCTGTTCGAGCGTGAACTGGGCGGGAAGGTCGAGGGCGAAACCAAGATTGTTGCGTATGGCCGGGGCAAGATCGCGTGTTCGAGCTTCAGCGGCCAGACGTATCTGCGTGAGCGCCCGGAGTCATTGCGGCGTTCGCTGAACGATCTGGCGCGCCAGCTTTTCCCGAAACCGATGGTGGAAGTGAAAGGCTCCAACGACGTGGACGTCTGCCTCGCGCGCAACCACGGCAAGCTCCTCGTCAACCTCGTCAACACCGCCGGCCCGCACAAAACGCAATCCATCATCGAGAGCATCCCGCCCGTCGGTCCGCTCGACATCACCCTCCGCCTGCCCCGGAAGCCCGCCGCCGTCACGCTTGAACCCGGCGCGCGACCGCTGTCATGCGACTATCGCGACGGCCAACTGCGGCTCACCGTCCCGAAGGTGGAGGTTCACGAGATCGTCGCGGTGCAGATGAAGTGAGGCGGTCACGCCGCTAACCGCATCCACACAGACGCGATTTTCGTCCCTTTACCGCGGAGCGCTGCGTCACACATACTGGCGCGCATGAACTCAATACGCGTAGCGAGTCTTGCCATCCTCGCCAGCCTGATGCTCGTGCCGCCAAGTTTCGGTGCAGAAGGCAATAAGCAACAGCCGCCCATCCTCACGCCAAAGCAGTCACCGAAGCCACGCATCAATGGCGTGAAGGTGTTCGGCGTGCGACCGGGCCGGCCCATCCTCTACACCATCGCGGCGACGGGTGAGCGGCCGATGAAGTTCTCCGCAGCAGGTTTGCCTGACGGCGCGCGGCTCGACGGGGAAAAAGGACGCATCAGCGGCGCGATCGCGAAACGCGGAACCTATCGCGTGATGCTGCGGGCCGAGAACGCGCTGGGCCACGCCGAGCGCGAGTTGCGTCTCGTTGTGGGCGACGACATCTGCCTGACGCCGTTGTTGGGGTGCAATACTTATGGCGGCTGGGGCGCACGCGTCACCGAAGCCAATGTCCGCGCCGCGGCGGAGGCGATGGTCCGTCTCGGTCTCATCAACCACGGCTGGCAATACGTGAACATTGATGACGGCTGGCAGGGCAAGCGCGGCGGCAAACACAACGCCATCCAGCCCAACGAGAAGTTCGGCGACCTGCGGGCCTATTGCGACTACGTCCACAGCCTCGGCTTGAAGGCCGGCATTTACTCGACGCCGTGGGCGACCAGCTACGAGGGTTTTTGCGGCGGCTCCAGCCACGACCCGCAAGGCGCATGGGTGCGGCCCGCGCGGCCCAAGGACGGCTACTATTTCGGCAAACATTTCTTTGAGGCGAGCGACGCGCGCCAGTGGGCGGAGTGGGGTTTCGATTACGCGAAATACGATTGGAACCTGGCCAGTCCGGGCAGCGTCGAGGCTGCGCGCCGCTTGGCCGACGCGCTGGCAGCCCAAGATCGCGACATCGTGCTGGAGCTGTCCAACTCCGCGCCAGTCCCATCGGCTGCCGCGTTGGTCGGCTCGGCGCAACTGACGCGCACAACCGGCGACCTCGTGGATCTCTGGGATCGTTCGCAGATGGATTCCGCGTTGCGGAAGTGGGCGGTCGGCATCCGCGAGGTGATGTTGCAGCACGATGCCTACGCGCCGTTCCAGCGGCCCGGCCATTGGAACCACGCCTGCAACCTCCGCGTCGGCCTGCTCGGCGGATGGCGCAACAAGCCGCTCACGCCCTCGCGACTCACGCCGGACGAGCAATACTCGCACATCAGCCTTTGGTGCCTCTGGAGTTCGCCGATGATCATCGGCACGCCCATCGAGCGGCTCGACGAGTTCACGCTGAGCCTGCTCACCAACGACGAGGTGCTCGATGTCAACCAAGACCCGTTGGGCAAACAGGCCGTGCGCACCGAACTCGCTAACGGCGGCGAAATCCTAGTGAAGGAACTGGAGGACGGCACGAAAGCAGTGGGCATCTTCAACCCCGGCTCGGAACCCGTAAAGCTCACCGTGCAATGGTCGCAGATGGGCATGCATGGCAAGCAAGAGGTCCGCGATCTTTGGCGGCAGAAAGACCTCGGCGTGTTCGAGAAGGAATTCTCAACCGTTGTGCAACGCCACGGCGTGGTGATGGTGCGGCTGACGGCGAAGTGATGCTGACTGGCTGTTTTCGTCCCTTTACCACAGCGCCTCACCTCCCGCATACTGCGAAGGATGAGAGTTAGCATCATTTTCACGCTGGCGTTTGTCTTCGCGTCCATCGCTGACATCCACGCCGCTGATACCAACGCCAACATTCGACTCCGCAGTTTCCTTTGCGAGACACCGCTCGGGCGGGCGCACAGGCCGGCGACGCTCTCGGCTGTGGTCGAGCATGCTGGCGATGCGGCGGCCAAGGTGACGGCGCGGCTTGTTCTTCCCTTGGGCGTCAAAGCAGTCAGCGGCAGCACGAACACGACATTGCGGATGGAAGCTGCCGGAGAGAAAAGACTGACTTGGAAGATCGAGGCGGCTGAGGCCACCACCTGCGGCCTGAATCTCCAGATCTCTGTCGGCAACTCCACGATCACAAACGCCTCCATCGCGATGACGTTCCTCCCGGCGATGAAGACGCGCAAGTTGCCCTACATCCCGGAGCCGACGCCGGTGCAAACGAAGATTCTCGTCGGCGCGCACAACTGCCCGTTGTGGGAGCGCGACAAGCCGCACATGTGGGCCAACATCCTCAAGCACCCGGAGCGCACGCCCGCGCTCGGCTTTTACGCGCAGGAAAACCCGGAGATCGCCGACTGGGAGACGAAGTGGGCGGTCGAGCACGGCGTCTCGTTCTTCATCTACTGTTGGTATCGCGCCAGCCAGGGCGAGCCGGTGAAGCAGCGGTTCGGCAGCGCCATCCATGACGCGCTGTTCAAGTCGAGGTTCGTGGACAAACTGAAGTTCACCATCATGTGGGAGAACCAGGGCCGCGGCACCTCCGGCGTGTCCGACGAGCGCGACCTGATGACCAACCTCCTGCCGTTCTGGATGGAGAACTACTTCAAGCATCCCGGCTACCTGAAGGTGGACAACAAGCCCGTGCTCTTCATCTACCGGCCGGAGTTCCTCATCAAAGACCTCGGCAGCATCGAGGCCGTGCGGCGCGCGTTCGACCGGATGCGGCAGGCGTGCCGGGACGCGGGCTTCGCGGGACTGTATCTGCTCGGCGAATATCGCGGACTCGACGCGCGACATCTCACGCTCATGAAGCAACTCGGCCTCGACTACACCTTCGCGTATTGCTGGCACGTGCCGAACAGCCCGACGCCGCAACAGGCCATCGAGGCGCAGATGCAGAACATCCGCAAGACGCAGGAGCTGGGCATCCTGCCACAAGTCGTCACCGTCTCGCAGGCGTGGAGCGGTTGGCGCGACGAGGGCAGCATCTGGAAAATCCCGCCGACCGGCTTCGAGACGTTGCTGCGCCAGGCGAAGGATTTCATCAGCACGCTGCCATCCACCGAACTCGGCAGCCGGATGCTCATCCTCGACAACTGGAACGAGTGGGGCGAGGGCCACTACATCGCGCCGTATCGCGAGTATGGCTTCGGCTACCTCGACGCCGTGCGCAACGTCTTCGCCGACACGCGCGAGCCGCACGTGGACCTCCTGCCCGAAGACATCGGCCGCGGCCCCTACGACACCGCCTATTGGAGCCAGCAGCGCCGCGCCGACGACCTGCGCAAACTGACCACGAAGAAAGTCACCAAAGCCGGCGCAGCGGAGGACGGCCTCATCGCGTGGTGGACGTTTGACGAACCGAGCACTTCGCCCGTCGCGCTCGATTACTCAGGCCATCGCCTCGGCGGTGCGCTCCACGACGCCAAGCGCGCCAAGGGACTCGCCGGCAACGCCCTCGTCTGCAACGGCGGCAGCGTCATCGTCGAGAACAGTCCCCTGCTCTCTCCCATCAACGCCCTGACCATCGAGTGCTGGGTCAAGGCCGACGCCGGCCCCCTGCGCAACAACTGGATCGTCAACCGCGTCTTCGGCGGCGACCCGTCCGCGGGCTATCGGCTCGGCGTGGTCGAGGGCAACCCGTGCTTCCAGATTCCGCTGAAGCCCTGGACCCATCATCTCGCCGGCAACAAGCCGCTGCCGGCCGGACAGTGGGTCCACCTTGCCGCGACGTTCGACGATCAGACGATGCGGCTCTACATGAACGGCGAGGAATGCGGCACCATGTCCCGCCCCGCCCCGATCAAACCGAACCCCTTCCATCTCTGTCTCGGCAACTACGAACTCGCCCACCCCGCCCACTTCAACGGCCTGCTCGACGAGGTGCGGCTCTACGCGCGCGCCTTGACGCCTGAGGAAGTGCGGCGTAAAGCTGGTGTCAAACGCTAGTCAAACGGTGTTCAACAGCCAACGAAACGCTTATGAAAACCTCGGCCCACCATCTCCTTCTCAGTCTTGCGCTCGCAGCTACCATCGCCGTCGCGCAGGACAACAAACCCATCGCCGGCATCGGCCCCGCCGGCGGGATCGTGCAGGCGCACACCGGCTTCAAGTTCACCGAAGGCCCGGCGGCTGACGCGCAGGGCAACGTCTATTTCGCCGACATCCCCAACGGCCGCATCCACAAGGTGGACACCGCCGGCAAACTCTCGACGTTTCTGGAGGACTCGCAGGGCTGCAACGGGCTGATGTTCGATGCGCGCGGCCGGCTCATCGCCTGCCAGGGCGGCGCGGGCCGGGTCATTGCGATTGATGTCGCCACGAAGCGGATCGAGCCGCTCGCCGAGACCTACAACGGCAAACGCTTCAACGCGCCCAACGACCTCGTCGTGGACCGGCATGGCGGCGTGTATTTCACCGACCCGTCCTTCGGCCGCGGCGAGCCGGCGCAGGACAAGATGGCCGTCTATTACGTCGCGGCGGACCGCAAGGTCACGCGGCTCATTGACGACCTGCCGCGCCCGAACGGCGTGATCCTCTCGCCCGACGAAAAGACGCTCTATGTGTTGCCGAGCGGCGCGGCTGACGTGATGGCCTACCCGGTCGAGTCGCCTAGCCGCCTCGGCAAAGGCCGTGTGTTCTGCAAACTCCAGCAGGCCCCGACCGGCCCGCCCCGAGGCGGTGACGGCCTGACCGTGGACACCGCCGGCAATCTCTACCTCACCCAGCCCTCGCTGAAGGCCCTCCAAGTCGTCAGTCCCGGTGGGAAGACGCTCGGCCTCATCACGTTCCCCGAAGGCCCGTCCAACTGCACGTTCGGCGGGCCGGACATGAAGACGCTCTACGTCACCGCGCGCACTTCGCTCTACACGGTGAAGATGACCGCGACAGGGCACCGGTTTGCGGCGAAGAGTCAGTGACGGCTGCCGCATCGCTCCCCTCATTGGTCCGGTCAAGCCAAACGCCTTCCATCTCTGTCTCGGCAACTACAAAGTCGTCCACCCCGCCCACTTCAACGGCCTGCTCGACGAGGTGCGGCTCTACAACCGCGCCCTGTCCCCCGAAGAACTCCGCCAGTGTGTTCGCGCGCTACGCGGCTATCAATGACACCGCGCTATCGTTCGCCGCGGTCGCTTACGGCGCGATGCACTGCACGGGCGCGCACCAATCGCTCTGGGCGTCGCCGAGGATGGCGCAGACGCGGAACCAATACTTCGCGCCGCTGGTCAGGCCCTTGGCGGTGAAGCGGCTGTTGGTGGTGACGCCGAATTGCCGCCAGTTGGCGTCGTTGAGCGCGCCTTCGCAAATCTGGATGATGAAGGAGCGGCGGCGTTGGGCGTGCCACATGATGTCCACGCTGCCACGAAGGTTGCCCATGGTCGCGGCGAAACCCTCGGGCCGCACGGGCGGCGCGGCCTGGCCGCCGGGTTTGGCTGCGATGGCGAACGCGCTGCTGAGGATGATGGAGCCGGAGCCGCCGCTGGCGGTCTGGACGTAATCGCGGCGCTTGAGCATGACTTCTTCCGCGGCGGGTCGCTTGCTGTTGCGCGTTTCGATGGCAATCTTGAGTTCGTCTTCGAGGCCGGTGACCTGGGCATCGGCGTCCAGATAGGGCTGGGCCTTGGCGTCGAACTCCTCCGGCGGGGGCGAGAGCGTCTGGAAATTGGCATTGCCCGCCATCTTGGTCTTATGGTTTTTGATGAGCGATACCAACTCATCATCCGTCATGGTGCTGGGAGAGAATTTTACTCGGTCCATAATCTTCTGGCTCCAGTGTTTGCGTTGAACTGACCCTACGGGCGGATGGAATCAAAAAGCTTGGGTCTTGGCAATGGCTAAATCGGCATGGGACCGATGGAGCGCACGGTGGACCCGCGGGAGTGGTGCATGGGTGGTGCGGCGATGATGTATGGGTTATGGGGAACCGATGTATCGGTAGCCCGGAGGTGATGTATCAACTGTGCGGGGATGATATATCAGCGGCGCGGGGATGATGTATGGGGTGCGCGGGACACGTGTATTGGTTGCGGGCAGATGATGTATGGGTTGTCCGTGACTGATGTATCAGTCGCGCGGAGATGATGTATGGGTGGCGTGCAGCCGATGTATTAGATGTGCGGACCTAATACACTGGATTGCGATCCAGCGTAATGTGGCAGGAGCGGACCGATATGCCATGACCGCATCCGAAGTCCTTGCTTTTCAAACAATTACATCTGTCTTTGCCGGCCATATCCGCTGATTATCGCAGTTCCTTCAGCTCGATGTCCTTGAAGCGGATGCGCAACTGGTCGCCGCTGTGCAGTTGGAGGGCGAAGTGGCCCTTGAGACCGACGCGGTGGGCGGCGTGGGCGGCGCTGTCGAGAACGCCCCGGCCGTCCCAGTCGGTCACGGTGATGCCATTGAGCGCGGTGGCGACGCGCGTGCCGTGGCAGCGCAGGGTCAGCGTGTTCCAGCCGTCGCCGTCGCCGGCGTATTTGAAGACGTGGCGCGTGGGCTTGAGGGCGGGGTCCATGCGCGAGTTCTTCAGGCTTGGCGAAATCCAGCGCCGTTCCTCGCGGGTCTCGTCGTAGATGAATCCGGTGCGCCACGACATGGCCTCGGGCGGATGGATGTCCACCTGCGGGCCGTCGAGCCAGCCGCCTTTCCAGTTCTCGTCGTAGCGGCTGCGGAACTGGAGGCCGCTGTTGCCCGGCGACTCGCGGAACGCCTGGAACTTCAGCCGAAGCCCGAAGTCGCCAAACTCGCGCTCGCTGACGAGCCAGACGTAGTTGTGCTCCTTGCGCCCGATGGAGTCGCATTGGATGGCGCCGTCCGCGACGGTCCAGAAGGTCTTCTCCTTGTCGGCCGGCTGGCACTTGACGGTCCAGCCGGAGAGGTCCCTGCCGTTGAAAAGCGGGAGCCACGGCCCCGCCGGCTCCGCTGCCGCCGACAGGAGCATCGGTGCCGCCAGCCAGACGGCGCAGGTCACGAGAGTTCTTGCGTAGGTATTCATGGAACCAACCTCTGTTGATGTTGTTTGGCCGGAGCGCAGCGTGCGCCCGCCGGCCGCCTTCCGGCAATGATACTTTTGGGGTAGTAAGAAATTCTTGCAGAGCGAGGGCCTGTGGCGATACAAAAGGCCATACTGAAATGAGCACCTTAATCATTTTGGCAGGACATCACACGTGCGGCACCCTCCCCCCCCCTCCTAGCCGCTCGTGCTCCCCCCGCCGGCGGGACGAGCCGGTCTGATGTTCTGTGTCGTCCCGAAAAGCCTCGGCCCTCACGGGTCGAGGCTTCTTCGTTTATGCGGGGACCGCCCGGCAGAACTGGATGTCTCTCCCGCCTGAAGCGCGTCCGTCAACCACAACCAAGGTTGCAATCCAGCAAGGGCGCTGACTACACTCGGCGCGGCGCATGAAACCCATCTCCATTTTGCTGCTCGCCCTCGGCCTTGCCTGGCCGCTGTGCGCCGCCGAGGAACTCACGGTCAGGATTGACACCGAAACGAAGCCGGCGGCCGAGGTCAGCCCGAAGCTCTTCGGCGGGTTCCTCGAGCACATGCACACCTGCATTGAGGGCGGCTTGTGGGCGGAGGTGCTGCCGGATCGGAAGTTCGGCGACAAGGCAACGCCCGACGCGCCGATGGGCCGGTTCTGGCGCGTGCTCGGCGATCCTGCGAAGGTGGCGCGCACGAACAACTCCGTCCACCTGAGTCCCGGCGGCGGCGAGGTGGGGATCGAGGCGACGGGCATCTACGGCGTGCCGGGCAAGCGATACCGCGGCACGGCGTTCATCAACACGGAACGGTTCAACGGCGAGATCGAGTTCACGTATCTGCACGGCGAGCATGTGATGAAGCGCGCCAAGGCGCGGGTGCCAGACGTCAAGGGGCGCTTTACCACCCAGTCACACACCGCCCCGGCCGAGGTCGCGCCCGGCACGATGCGGTTCACCGTGCGCGGAGACGGGACGTTTGTGATCAGCGCGCCGACGCTCATGCCGTCTTCGACCACCGCGGGCATGAATCCGGCCGTGCTGCCGCTGCTGAAACAACTCGGCCCGACCTGGCTGCGCTGGCCCGGAGGCAACTTCGCGCAAACGTATCACTGGCGCGACGGCATCGGCCCGCGCAACGACCGGCCGCCCCGGCCGAACATGGCGTGGCCCAAAGGCCCGGTGGAGTCGAACGATTTCGGCACCGACGAGTTCATCTCGGTCTGCCGCGCGCTGCACGCCGAGCCGGTCATCTGCGTCAACGTCGGCGGCAACGGCGCGACGGCGCAGGAAGCGGCCGCATGGGTCGGCTACTGCAAGCGGCGCGGGCACAACGTGAAGTATTGGGAGCTGGGCAACGAGATTTATGGCAAGTGGGAAGTCGGCCACACCAACGCCGCCGCCTACGCGCGGACGTGCCTCGATTACATCAAAGCGATGAAGGCGGCCGACAAGACCATCAAGCTCGTCGCCGTCGGCCACACTCTCGACTGGAACTGCACGGTGCTCAAGCAGATCGGCGGGCAGATTGATTACCTGGCGCAGCATCTTTACACCCGGCACGTCGAGTTCGACGCGCTGATGGCGGAGCCGTCGCGCTATGAGAAGTTCCTGCGCGGCCTGAAGGAGTTGATCCAGACGGAATGTCCGGGCCGCAACGTGCGCGTGACGTTGAACGAGTGGAACCTCGCCAGCAAGGGCTTCCACAACTGGTCGAAGGCCGCGGCGCTATTCGGAGCGGGCATGATCCACATGCTGGCGCGGCAGGACGGCTTCGTGGACTCCGCGTGCTCGTCGGACCTGATCAACGGCTGGTCCGGGGGCGCGATCCAGTATGACAAGGGCCGCGCGTTCCTGACGCCGCTCGGCGAGATGCTGGCGATCTACCGGCAGCGCATGACCGGCAAAAAGGTCGCCGTTGCCTGCGACAACCCCGCGCTCGACGTGCTCGCCGTGCGGAGCGGCACCGGCTCGAAACACACCGTCGCCGTCCTGAACCGCGACCTGAAGCGCGACTTCAACCTGACGCTCGACTTCGGCAAATGGAAGCCGCACGCGGCCGAGGAGTGGACGCTCAACGGCGATGCCCCGGAGCGGAAGCGCGACTTCGAGAATCCGGCCGCGGTTGCCCCGCGCACGCGCAAACTCACCAAGGGCCTTGCCGCCTATCAACTCGCCGCGCCGGCCCACTCCATCACGGTGGTGGAGTTCCGGCGGTAGCGCCGCGCCTCACCGACCATGAAACCCGCTTGCCTCGCAATCATCTGGCTGGCAACAAGTGCCATCATCACTTCTGCCGCGTCCCCGCAGGAACTCGCCCCGCGCGTGCCGGTCGAGAGCGACCGCGAGCTGTTCGAGGCGTTCGCGTTGGAGAGGCCGGAGCTTGGCGCGGTCAAGGCCGCCGTGGACGCGAAGGATTTTGCCGCCGCCAAGAGCGCGTTGCTGGCTCATTTCCGCCAACGTCGCGCGCCCGTGTGGTTCCTGAACTGGTGGGAGAAGCCATTGCAGCAAACGAACCCGCCGCCGGCATTGATCGAAGCAGCCGAGGCCATTCTCGCGCACCAGTTCAAATCCGCGAGCGCGGCGGTTCGTTTTGAAGGGCGGATTGACTGGCAGTATCTGCCGTCGAAACTCCCGGACGGCATGCCGGATTATCAGGTGCCGCTGGTGCTCTACATCAACCGTTTCACCTGGTGGCGCGACGTGCTGGGTCCGGCCTACTGGACCACGGGCAACGAGTCGTATGCGCGCGAGTGGGCCGCGCAGGTCGCCGACTGGACGGCGCGCAATCCCGCAGCCTCCGTGTTCAACGAACAGGCCACGCCATCGCCGTGGCGGCGGCTGACGGCGGCTTTCTCAACGACGATGTGGATTTACGGGCTGAACTACTTCCTGCAATCGCCCGCCGTGACGCCGGACACGATCGGCGCGTTCTTCAAGGCGCTCATCCAGAAGGCGCGCTTCACCATCCGCAATCCCGACGAGGCGAACCGGCGGCTCGTCCAGCTCGAAGCGGTCCACGCCGTCGCCACCTGTTTCCCGGAGCTTCGCGACGCCGCACGCTGGCGGCAATGGGCGCTCGACGAAACGGAGCGGTTCATCGCCACCGAGATGTATCCAGACGGGGCGCTGAAAGAGCTTGCGCCGGGCTACCAGAGCGTCGCCATCGCGTCCTTGCGGAACATGGTTGCGCTGGCCGCGGCCAATGACGCGCCGTTGCGCTACACCTTCCGCGACGCGCTGGCGCGGGCGACGGAATATCTGGCCGGCATCCTGCTGCCGAACGGCACCGTGCCGGCGTTCGGCGACACGTGGGCGCCAGCGTATGTCGCGCCCGAACTGCTGCGCACGCTGGAGTTCTATCCGCCGGAGAAAGGCGAGCGCCGCCGCGAGCAGTTGCGCTACATGATCACGCTTGGCCGCGAAGGCGAACCGCCCGCGAGCGCCTCCACCGCCGCGCCGTGGGCCGGCACCTACGTCATGCGGGGCCTGGGCCGCACGAACATCACCGCGCGCGCCTACGCCGAAAACATTCCGGCCGGCGCGGGCTGGCGGCGGACCGATGTGGCGCTGGCGTTTCGCGCGGGGCCGTTCGGCACGGAACATCAGCACGAGGACAAGTTGAGCTTCGTGCTCTACGGCTTCGGCAGCCACCTGCTCGATGAGATGGGCGTTTACAGCAACTCGCCGGGCTTCTGGCGCAGTTACTTCGGCAGCACGATCACGCACAACACCGTGATGGTGGACGGCCTCGGCCAGAACCGCCGCGCGCGTCCCGCATCCTGGACCACGGCCCGGCCGCTCGAAGGCAAGTGGATATCGAACGACGCGTTTGATTTCGCCTCCGGCGTCTATGACGACGGCTGGGGGCCGCAGAACCTGCAGACCGTGACCCAACGCCGCGAGATCTTCTTCGCGAAGCCGGACTACTGGGTTCTGCACGACCTGTTGAGCGGCAGCGGCGAGCACACCTACGAGGCGCTGTTTCACTGGCTGCCGCCGAACACCGTCGAGGTTCACGACCAGACGAAGGTGTGTTTCAGTTCCAACGCGAACCGTCCCAACCTCGCGATCTACCCGGTGGACGCCGACGTGCAGGTCGAGGTGTTGCGCGGCTGGCAGCGCGTGCCTCACGACCCGCAGAGCGCGCGACAAGGCTGGTTCTCGCCGGGCCTCCAGAAGATTGACCCCGCGCCATGCACCGTCATCCGCCGCCGCGGCCCCGCGCCTCAGGTGATCGAGAGCATCCTGCTGCCGGCGTTGCCGCGCGACACGCCGGACATCGCCGCGCAACGCCTCACGGTGACCGACGCCGGCAACCGCCCGCTCTGGCGCACGGAGGTCTGCGCGCTCCGCATCTACACGCGCGCCGGCGTGGATCTCTACGTCAACGACCTGCGGGCGGAAAACGTCACCGCCGCGCAACCGCTGCCAAAGCGAATCAGCGCGGGACGATTCGGGACGATCGAGTTCAGCGGCAAACTGCTTTTTATCCGCCTCAACGCCTCTGAACAACCGCTGGTCGTCCGCCACGCCGGCGGCGCGCCTCCCTCACGCAACGGGCGCGTGATCGAGCCGGTCCAACGCTGAGCGTTGCCGTGGCTTGCGGAACGCGGTTTTGCGCCCTTACAAGTTGTCAGGGGAAATCCCGATGAACATTCGCATTTCTTCCCGACGTTACAGATTCGGCCGTGTGGCTTAGTGTGGGCGCCAGAAGGTAAAAAGAGGTAGTGCAGAAATAGAAAACAAAACGCGAGAGCGCAAAGCAAAGGAAAGGAAAGAAGTGCGATGAAAATGATTCAGAGAGCGAAGAGAAGCGGACAATCCCTGGTGGAATACGGACTGGTGCTGGCGTTGATCGCCATTGTCGCCATTCTGGTCGTCAAGGCCGTGGGCACACAGACCACGAGCACGTTTGACAACGTCCAGAGCCAGATGACCTCGCAAGGCATCGCGAGCACTGCGCCAACCGCCGCCAGCTCCTAGCAAACTGCTGGCGCAGCGCACAGCGCGCTGCGCCAGCGACCGAGGATTTAGCCGGCGGGGCCAGGGGCCATCGGGTGCCCTCCTCAGGCCCGTTCCCTCCATGGTCCTCCCCCGCCGGCGTATCCCCCCGCCCAATCGTCAGGGGGAAAGCCGCAAGCCGTCACTTCCAGATCAGGGGGCAGACCAGCCGGGCAACAATCAGAAGCTCACTTGATTTACTTCGCTCGGCGGCTATGATGCCGGCGATGAAACACTGGTTCTCCTCCACCCTTCTCGCAGCGATATTTCTCGCTCCCGGCTGCGTCACGCACGCCGCCGCACCCATCACCACTGCCGTCGTCAAACGCCCTGACGCGGCGCATTTCACGCTGCGCGACGGCACCCAAATCGTCGGCAAGATGGAAATCAAGAACGTCGAGGTCATCACGGTCTATGGCACGTTGACTGTCCCGCTCGATGACGTGGTGAAGATCCGCATTGGCAAGAAGTCCGACCGCGAGTTGAAGACCCGAATAGACAAGTTCATCGCCGACCTCGGCAGCAAGGATTTCGCCGCGCGCGACACGGCGACGGTGGAGTTGGGCAAGCTCGGCCGGATGGCTTACACCGAGTTGCGCAAGGCGTCGTTCTCCGACGACCAGGAAGTGAAGGAGCGCGCCAACAAGCTCATGGAGGAAATCGGCGTGCTGGACGAAGAGGCCGACGTCCCGTGCGAAGACGACGAAGTGGTAACGCCGACGTTCACCATCGTGGGCGCGGTGAAGTTCGAGTCCCTGGCCATCGCCACCAAGTTCGGCCCGCTCAAGGTGGCCAAGAAAGACCTCGCCGTCATGTCGCTGGCCGAGCCGCAAAAAATCTCCCGCACCGTCTCTGTGCCCGCCAAGGCCACCGCCGGGAAAATGATCGCCACGGGCGTGCGGGTCAAGCGCGGCGACCGGCTCGTCATCAACGCCAGCGGCACCGTCAGCTACCGCAACTACGGCGGCACGCAGTTCACGCCGGAAGGCAGCTCCAACTACGGCGCGTGGAACGAGAATTTCCAGATTGGCTCGCTGCTCGGCCGCTTCAGCGCCGGCGGCCCGATGTTCAAGGTCGGCGAGCGTTACAACGAGAAGATTGAAACCGACGGCGAGCTTTTCCTCGGCATCGCCACGCACGACAGCGGCAGCACCTACGGCAACGGCGAATTCAAGGTCCGCATTCAAATTCAGCCGGCGACGCCGTAGCAAAAACGCCACTTTCCCGGCGCGTTCCCCCTTTTTATTTTTGGCCGCCGCTCGCCGTCTCGCCGCTCTCAACCACTTGCACACGCCCATCTTCGGCCAGCGCGAACTCCGGCCGGTCCTTCGGCACATCCCACACCGCAAGCAGCCGTCCGCGCTGCTTGTCCAACACGGCCACGCGGTTCTCCGCGGCGTTCCCGCCGGTCGCCGCCACCAGCACCAGATAACGGCCTGCTTCACGCACGCCCGCCGCCGCCCAGGCAACCGCCATTTCCGGCAGCTTCACCGACCACACAGCGTCGGCGCTGCGCGGCGACAGCGACGCGACCTCGCCCGAAGTCTTCACGCGAAAGAGCTGGTTCCCCGCCACAAACATTGCGCGCCAGCCCGGAGCCGCTGGCCGGCCCGACGCGGCGACCATCGCCACCATCTTCCGAAACACGTCACTTCGCGGCGCCTCCCCCAGATTCTCCAGCCTCACCCCACGCTCCTGCCACAACAGCTTGCCCGTGTCGGCGTCGAGCGCCACCGCCTGGCTGCCGCGAAACAACAACACGGTGTCCCCGACCACGCCCGCCATAGGCGAGGAATCCAACGCGCCCCGCTTGTCCGTCACCTCGGCCGACGCCCACATCACCCGCACGCCATCCGCAGCGACGCGCACGAACCTCCGGCTCTCCACGAACATCCGCCCCCCCGCCAAATCGCCCGCGCCCGGCAACAAAGCCACCTCCCGCCCCGACTTGACGCCCTCCATAGTCCCCGACACCGCCTCGCGCGCCACGATCCCCGGCGCTTCATGCGATAGCGTTCGCCGCAATTCCGCCGCCGTGCCATTGACACCGCCGAAACTCAGGCGCGCTTTCGCCGGCAGCACCTCCATCAAAGTCAGCCCTTGTCTCGCCAAACCGCCTCGCCCGGATCGAATGCCCGCCAGCGTCACGCCGAGGAATGCGTCGCCGCGCCGCGCCGCCGCCGGTTCGGCCCGCAGGAACCACAGCAGTGTCTCCGCCGCCTCGTCGAACTCGCGCGCCGCAAAATGCCGCGCCGCCAATGCCAGCCACGCCTGCTCCTGTGCCTCGCCCGCCGGAAACATCTCGATGATCTCCGCCATCGCGTGCGCATCCTGGTGTTTGACCGCATCCGCCAGCCGCCGCCGCGCTGCCGTCTCAGCGCGTGCCACCACCCCGCGCCCATGCGACCTCACCAGTTCCTCCAGCCGCTGCGCTGCCACCGAGCGATTCAAGACACGACCGCCAGCCAGTCGCACGCCCGTCGAACCGCTGCTTGGCGGCACTTCCAACCATGCGGCCGTCTCGCGCTCCAGTATTTGCTGCAGCGCCTCGCCCGCCGCGCCCCACTTCCCATGCGCCTCCTGGACTTCCGCGACCCGCAACCATCGCTCGCTCCGCGCGCTGGCCGTGGTCGCATACGCGCCAGCCTGCTCCAGCCACGCCAGGGGCTTGCCCCCATCGCGCCCCGCCATCTCCATGCAGCACCGGAACAGCAACGCATCCGTCTCCGTGTGACTGGCGCGCGCTTTCTGCTGGAGAGCTCGCGCCTTCGTCAAATCCTCCACCGCCTCCGGTATCCGCGCCGACTGCAAGTTCATCTCGCCGCGATCCCGCCAGCCGCGCGGGTCGCCCGGCGATGATTCCACGCGCCGGGTCATTTCCTCGATGGCATCGCTGAAGCTCCGCAGCGTCGCCAGTGATCGGTTGCCGATAGCCATCAACCACGCCCCACCCTCGGCGAGATGGCGAAATTCCCCCGCCGGCACCGGCGACGAGCGAAGCTCCCGGCCGTTCATTGCGTTGAGCTGCACCACGCCGCGGCTCCGCGTGAACGCGTAGAGTGTTCCCTGTCGTAACACCGGCCGTCCGGCGCCGGCCTCCAACAGAGTGTCCCAAACCAACTTGCCGTCCTCCAGTGACCGCGCCGCCGCGCTCGTCCCGCCGAGAACCACCAGCGCGCGGGCATCCGCCTTCTCAGCGACGATGCCCGCGAGAAACCGCTGCTGGTCGCGTGGCCGCCTCCACAACACCCGGCCCGTGGCGATGTCGAACGCCATCACCTGGTCGGTGTCCGCCGGCAGGACGACCGCCGTCTGTTCATAGCTGAGGATCGGATTGACCGACGCCAGCCTGGCCGGGGGCATCACATTGACGCCGGAAACGACGAGCGCGCCGTATTGGCAGAACCAGCACGGCTCGCCGGTAAGCTGGTCGAAACAGGCGAACACGCCGCCGTTTGTCAGGCACAGGATGCGCCCGGCCGTCACCCGCAACGCGCTCGCGCTCGTCATATCCGCTCCTGTCTGCCAGGCGAGGCCGCCTTCAGCCCGGTGCGAAATCAGCCTGTGCCACAGGGTCCGCCCGTCCGCGGCATCGAGGCAAACGAGGCGATACGACTGGATGTGCAGCGCGATCACAAACACCCGGCCGCCCACGATCGTCGGCGGACTGATCCATCGTGCCACCCGCGAGAACTCATCGCGTCCCTCGCCCAGACCGACGCGCCACCGCAGCCGGCCGCTGCGCGCGTCGCGTGCCGTGAGCTGGCTGCTGCCGGCAAACTTGCTCGCCCGGTGCATCACCGGGCCGGGACCGCCGAACATGACCATGCCCCGAATCTCGATATTCGACCCACCGACCGGCGAGTTCTCCACGTAACAGACCATCTCCGGCGTCGCCGACACCACGAACCGCTGCTGGCCCGCCACCTCGCGATCCGACGCCATCCCGGCGACCTGCGCGCGCGACGAGGCAGACGCCGCCCCAGCCTGCATGGCCGCGGGCACCTCCCACAATCGCTTCCCGGTCGCGATCTCCAGGCAAGCGATGCTCTGCAACGTCCGCACGAAGACCCGGCCGTCGCTGAAGCACGCGAACGGCGCAAGCTCGATGTCCGTCTGGATCTTCCACCGGGGCGTTGGCGCGAAAGCCTCCGGCAGCGCCGCTTCACCAGGCGTTGTCGCTATCGCCACCAGCGCCCGACGCGTGAACTCGACGACGTTCTGCTCCGAGCCGCCGATGCGCCGCCGCGCCGTGGGCATCTCCTTCTCCAGCCGCGCCAGCGTCGCGCGCGCGCGGACAATCTGGCCGCTCTTTGCCAAAGCCAGTGTTTGTTGCGCCAACGTCAACGGCACATCCACGTCTGCGCTGCCAAGCGATGGCTCATATTCAAGGAACTCATCCCAAGCCGCCGCCGCTGGCGCGAAATCGCCCTCGTCCGCCCGCAGCGCGCCGCACCACCAACGCGCCCGCTGCGCCGACGCCGTTGCCGGGAACCTGCCCGTCACGCCCGCCAGCCCTGCCGCGTCGCCTGCCGCAAGCGCCGTTTCCACCTGCGCCGCCGCCTGCCCCTCGAACCGCGCCGCGTATTCCGCGCGCAGTCCCTTCGATCCTGACACCAGCGCCTGCCGCGCCGCGTCTGCCGCCGGCACAAACAGCCGGCTCGACCCCGCCTCGGCGTTTTCGCCCGCCGACGCCACCACGCGGTCCTCAGCCTTCTCGATCACACCCTGGAAGATATCTATCGCCAAGCCGTGCTGATTGGCGGAGGCGAACTGGCTGCCCTGCGCCATCAGCGCGTCAAGGTCCGCGTCGGTCTTCAACAGGAACGCCGGCGGCGGCTTGCTCTCCCGCTCCTCCACCATCGCGGGCTTGCCCGGCGCGAACTTCGGCGCAGGATCGGCCGCCATCGCCCCGGCGGTGAGCACGGCCAGCGCCCATTGAGTTGAATGCAAACGCAAGTTCACGACGGCCGCAGTCTAGCTGAAACCGCCGCAAAGGCAAACGCGCGCAATGGAATCCTGGGTGCGCTTGCTGCCAGCGACACCCTCCTCGCTGTGAAATAGCGATGCTATCGGGCGTTTCGAGCCACCCAGAGCCGCTGCTTGCCAAACTCCTTCGCTTCCCTGTGAGTCGGCATCCAGATGTCCAAACGCGGGCCTTTGATCACGCGGCCGGTGTCTTCAACCTCAAAAGTCCCGATAAACCCTTGAATCTCGACCTTGGTGCCCGGCGGCAGCACCCGCCAATCAGCCGCCACGCCACCCCAATACACCTTCTCCCCGCTGGCGAAATAGCCCGCAGCGTGCTCTCCGCAGCACTTGGTGCAGGAACAGTAGGCCGTCACCGTCATCCATCGGCCTACGGACGTAGCCGTGTCCGCCACCTGCACCGAGCCGAAGCTCGCCAGCAGCACACCCAACACGATTCCAACGATACGCCAAGACTTCATACGTCACCTCGCTTCCTTCATTACGGCCACGTCTGCCGTGACCGTGTTCTAAGCTGGGTGAACGTTCCCCAAGAACGGAAGAACCGCCAGATGGAGGAAATCCCGGATTTTGGCTAGGAATGGGGCCTTGGCAGGCTCGGAATAAACCCCACCCCCCCATAAGCCAAACGCCGCGAAGCCTTGCGGGCCTCGCGGCGTTCAAGCGGGAGCCATGTCGCTCCGGCCTAAGTTTTATTCGCAGTTCCTTGCCACCCAAAGCTTCTGGCAGCCAAACTCCTTCGCTTCCTGGTGAGTCGGCATCCAGATGTCCAGCCGCGCGCCTTTGATCACGCGGCCGGTGTCCTCGACCTCAAAAGTTCCGATAAACCCTTGAATCTCGACCTTTGTGCCGGGCGGCAGCAGCCGCCAATCGGCCGCCACACCACCCCAATACACCTTCTCGCCGCTGGCAAAATAGCCCGCGGCGTGCCGGCCACAGCACTTTGAGCAGGAACAGTAAGCTGTGACGGTCATCCAACGTCCTACCGACGTGGCTGTGTCCGCCACCTGCTCCGATCCCAGACATGCAAAGAACACACTCAACACAACAACAACAATACGTCTAAACTGCATTACAGCACCTCAAGCCCGGCCGTCCCCAACATCCACAACGGCCGGACCACGTCAGACCAGCAACGGGCTACACCATCAATCCCGACTCTGCGTCACGATTCGTTGCCAGCTACATCGCAACCGGCAAGGTTCCTTGTGCTTCTTGCCTTGCCAACCGCCTGCAACACCATCCCCGACCACCCGGCCGGGGATGCCAAAAAGGGCCGGCAGGCTAGTCATACCCCTTGCGGTGGGCAAGCACAATTTGGGGATTTCCCAACTGATACCCCAATTCCAACCGGCCGCGATCACTTCAACCGGGCGAACGTCTTTTGCAGACAGGCCAGCGGCGGAGCGTTGCCCACGGCGGCGCGGGTGGCATCTATCAGTTGCTGCTCGCGGTCGTTCTTCGCGGGTTGCTTGACCTCGTAGAAGACGCCGAAAACTCCGGGGAACGGCAGCGTCGCCAGTTTGTAGGCGGCGGCTTCGTCGCTCGGATCATGCCGCTTTTCGTCCTCCGGCGTGCCGTCGTTCTTCTTCTCCTCGATGACCGTAAACTGCCCGCCCTTGCGCGGATTGGCGGCGTCGAACGCGCCGGGATAGAACTCCACGCACTCGCTGAGGCACTCGATGACCGAGAACCCCCGGTGGTCCATCGCGCGCTCCATCATCTGCAACACATGCTGCGGGTTGCTGTGGCTGGTGCGGGCGACAAACGTCGCGCCGGCGGCGATGAGCTTCTTCATCGGGTTCGTCGGCCGGTCAACCGCACCGGTCGGATCGGTCTTGCTCTTGAAACCAATTGGCGAGGTCGGCGAGGTCTGTTTCTTGGTCAGGCCATAGACATTGTTGTCCATGACCACCAGCGTCATGTGGATGTTCTTCCGGGCGGCGTGCTCCAGATGATTGCCGCCGATGGAATACGCGTCGCCGTCGCCGCTGAACACGAACACATGCAGGTCCGGCCGGCTCAGCGACAGCCCGCTTGCGAACGCCACCGCCCGGCCGTGGATGAAATGCACGCCGTGCGCCTGCACGAAGTATGGGAACCGGCTGGAACAGCCGATGCCGGAGACCGTGGTGATCTTCTCGCGCGCGATCTGGCGCCGCTCGCAAAGCCGGAAATAGAGGTCCAGCACCGTGAAGTCACCGCAACCGGGACACCATGTCGGCCGGTCGCTCTTGAGGTCCACCTTTTTGTAGGGCGCCGGCTGGCCAGGCTGGGTTGGCGCCGCGACGACCGCCGCGCCGGAGGTTGGATTGTTTGTTGTTTCGCTCATGACATCTTGAATTTTTTAAGCTGTGGAATCGGGTTTGCCGTCGTTCGTCTAGCGTGCTTGCGCGCGGACTGCTTCGAGGATCTCCCGGACCTTGAAGCTCAAACCGTCGGTCTTGTTGATGCCTCCGATGCGCGGATCACCGAAGCGGCTGCGCAGGAGCGCGGCAAACTGGCCGTAGCCGTAGAGACCGCTGTCGTTATTCTCGACCACCAGGATGCGCTTGAACCGCTCGAAAATCTTGTCGAGGCCAGGCGGCAGCGGATTCAGATAACGGATGCACAGCGCCGACAGCGGCTGGCCGTCGGCGACGGACTTCTCCACCGCCTCGCGCGTCGGGCCGTAGGCGGATCCCCAGCTCACCAGCAGCGTCTCGCCCTCGGCCGGGCCGAACACCTTCGGCGTTGGCAGCTTCTCTCCGAGCTTTTGCAGCTTGCGGCGGCGCTTCGCAGTCATCACCACATGGTATCTCGGATCCTCGCCGGGATGACCCGCTTCGTTGTGCTCAAGGCCGGTAAGAATCGGAAAGTTGTTGTTGGCAATCGGCGTGCCTGGCGCAGGATGATGAGGAATGCCGTCCACCGTGTCTTCGTAAGGCTTGAACTCCGCTCCGCGCGGCGTGAAGTCAATCGGCAGCTCCCGCACGATCTTGGCCAGGTCCGGCTCCTCGAACGCCTCCACGCGAAACCCGATGGCCTGGTCGCTCAAGACGATGACCGGGCAGCTATACTGGCGCGCGAGATCCACGGCTTCAATACTGCTATAGAACGCGTCCTCCACGTCAGCCGGTGCGATGACGATGCGCGGGCAATCGCCGTGTCCGCCGAAGATCGCAATGTTCAGGTCGCTCTGCTCCATCTTCGTCGGCAGGCCCGTGGACGGCCCGCCGCGCTGCACGTCAATCACCACCAGCGGAATCTCCGCCATCACCGCCCAGCCAATCGCCTCCGTCTTCAGCGCCAGCCCCGGCCCGCTCGTGCTCGTCACCGCCACGCGCCCGCCGTAGCTCGCGCCGATGGCCGCGCAGACCGACGCGATCTCGTCCTCGCATTGCAGGAAGATGCCGCCGTATTTCGGCAGCTCCGCCCGCAGGATTTCCATGATCTGGCTCGACGGCGTGATCGGATACGCCGCGCCGAACCGCACGCCCGCGGCGATCAACCCGTAGGCCATCGCCTGATTGCCCGCCATCACCATCAGCGGCCGGCCGCTGCGCTGCTCGTTCGGGATGAACTTGAAGTTCTGCCCCATCCGTCCGATGTCAAAACCGTAGCCGGCCCGGAAGGCATTGAACGTCGCCTCCATCGTGCTCGCGTCGCGCTTGGCGCCCCAGTCCTTGAGCATCGTCTCCAACTTCACCGTGTCCAGGTCGAACATCCGCGCGATCAGGCCGAGCAGGAACATGTTCTTGCCCTTGTCGCGCCCTTTGCCGCCAATGGCCTCGATCGTCAACGACGTCATCGGCACGCCGACATACGTGAACCGCTTGTCATCCAGATTCGGCTTCACCTGGTCCGGGTCGTAGATGAGCACGCCGCCGTTGCGCAGCGCGCCGAGATGCTTCTCGTAGGAATGCTGGTAAAACGCCACCAGCACGTCCACCTCGTCGCCCACCGACAACACCTCGCCCGAGCCAATCCGCACCTGATAGATGGACGGCCCGCCGCTGATCGTCGCCGGAATGGTCATGTAGCTCATGACCTCCTGCGCGCTGCGGCCGCTGAACCGCGCCAGCAACTCGCCCACCGTCTGGATGCCGTCCTGCGAATTGCCCGCAATGCGGATCACCGCGTCCTTGATGGGAACCACCTTCGCCGTGACCGCCGCGCCGCTGTTTGAATCGCTCATATTGCTCATGAAGAAAACTTGCTCACCTCAACTTAGTGCATCACAACACAACGCGCTTCCACTTCTCGCGGCCCAAGCCGTCAAGTTGGAAGTAAAAGCGGCCAAACAGAACCACACAGCCCGCGCGCTGTCAATCCCCCGGCCCGTGATTTTCCGAAGAAACCAACCACACTTCCGGGCAAACACATCTACATCGCACTCCGGATCAGCTTCAACAGTTCGTCGTAAGCCTCCACCGCCTTGAACTGCGGGAACTGCTGCTTCACATTCGTCGGCGCGTGGAACAGAAAACCCACGTGCGCCTCGATCAGCATCAGCGTGTCGTTGAACGAATCGCCGACCGAGATCACGTTGTAGTTCAGCAGCTTCAGCGCGGCCACCGTCCGCTGCTTCTGCTCCGGGATGCGCAGCGCGTAGTCCACGATCCGGTCGTTCTCCACCACCAGCCGGTGGCAGAACAGCGTCGGCCACTCCAGTTGCCGCATCAACGGCTGCGCAAACTGCTCGAACGTGTCCGAGAGGATCAGCACCTGCGCCTGCGACCGCAGTTCCCGCAGAAACTCCAGCGCCCCCTCCAACGGCCGCAGCGTCCCGATCACCGCCTGGATGTCCGAAAGCTTCAGACCGTGCCGGTCCAGAATCGCCAGCCGCCCGCGCATGAGCTTGTCGTAATCCGGCTCGTCCCGCGTCGTCCGGCGCAACTCCGCGATGCCGGTCTTCTCGGCCACCGCGATCCAGATTTCCGGCGTCAACACGCCTTCCATGTCCAACGTCACAATTGACTGCTTCACCCCGCCATAATTTCAGGAATTCCTATTCGTGTCCAGCCTCTCCCAATTCCCGCGTGCGATTGAAAGTGTCGGTCATGTAGCTGAACGCGCCAGCGTTCAGTCGCCGCGGCCTGAACGCTGGCGCGTTCAGCTACACGTTTCGCGCGGCATTGGCTGACACGCTCAATCGCACCCCCAATTCCCGCGTGCGGTTGAATACGACGGCAGCAAGCCCGTCGAAGGAGGCGTGCTTACGGAAATCCATTGCCCTGATTGCAGCGTGTGATAGATTGTCGCCGCGTAGTTGAATCAAAGGAGAACGAACAATGATCAAAGGAAATATCTTTCTGTGGTTGATGCTGGCCGTGACCGCGTTCGTGACGATCGGCTGCTCGGAACCTTACGTCGAGAAACGCGTCATTCGCGAAGGCCCCGTCGTCGAGCAGCGTGAAGTGGTGAGGTAGTCCGCCGTGCTGCGCCAGCCCGCGCCCGATTGCGCGGCTGGCGGGGAGATTCAACATGATTCGCAAAGCTCTTCCATTGCTGGCAGTGCTGTTGATGGCCAGCGCCTACGCCCAGGCGCCGGTAATCGAACAGGAAGTCATCGCCGACGGCCGCGCGGCCGGTTCCGACCTCAAGGCGCGCGACGAGGCCATCCAGCGTGCGCTGCGCTCCGCCGTCGAGAAAGGCGTGGGCGCGGTGGTGGACTCCGAGACGATGACGCAGAACTTCCAACTCCTCGACGACAAGATTTACGCCGCCACCAAGGGCTACGTCCGCACCTACGATATCGTCGCCGACAACAACGGCGAGGGCGGCATCTACCGCATCCAGGTGAAGGCCATCGTGGCCCTCGGCCAGTTGAGGAAGGACATCCAGGCGCTCAACATCATCAAGCACCAGAAGAAGAACCCGCGCATCATGGTGCTCGGCGTCTCACGGGTCGAGAACGCGCAGGTGGACAGCGCCGTGAAGATTCAGGACGTGCAGACGGCGCTGGAGATGCGGTTCTCCGAGCTGAACTTCCCCCTGGTGAGCAAGGAGGCCATGCAGGTCGCCAACGAGAAGGAACTTCAGGACGCCGCCCGTTGCGCCGCGCTGGGGCGGAAGTTTGACGCCGAGGTGGTCATCACCTACGAAGCCATCAGCAGCCTGCAGGAGGCCAGCGACGCCTACGGCATCAAGGTCTTTGCGATGAGCGCCAACCTCAACGCGCGCGCCATCAACACCGACAGCGCCCGGATCATCTGCGTGGACCACGCCAGCGGCGTCGCCCGCGGGCCAGGGATGCTGCCCACCGCGCAGAAGGCGCTCGGCGAAACGGCCCTCAAGCTCGCCGACAGCCTTTCGGCGAAGCTGGTCGAGAAATGGCGCGGCGAAGTCTTCAACACCGCCGACGTCAAGGTCGTCATCAACAACATCAACTACGATGGCCGCAACGCCGTCATGGACTGGCTCAAGCAGCAGCGCGGCGTCGCCGGCGTCCACGAGCGGCTCTTCGCCAACAACGCGCTCGAACTGGACGTGACCGTGGAAGGCTCCATCTGGAGCGATTTCGACCGCGTCCTCGACAAGTGCCCCGCCCCGAAGCTGACGATCACCACGCGCACGCCAAACCGGATTGACTGCGTGGTGAAGTAGCAGCGCAAGCCCCCCCGGCTTGCGAATCCCTTCGCGTCAACAACGCCGCAAGCGGCTGGTTGCACCGAAGGCATATTGAAACGCCCGGACGCTCGAAAAGCAACCCGCAGAGCCAGGCGGCAGCCATCCCCCTCAGACGCGGCTCGTTCAACCCCGCATGGCATCGGAGCTTCGCTCCGCTCCGTCCGATGCTATGCCTGTTTCGTTAGGCCACGTGGGTGTCACTCTCGAAAACATCTCTTCAGAAGGTATGTGCCCAGCGGTCGTCGCTCAATGAAGAACGAAACCGGCCAGAACAGGATAAAAGCCAATGTGAGAATCCAATACCAGCGGAGCGAACATGCTGAGCAGACAAACCAAACCAGCGCGCCAGTAATCGCCAGACTGACTGCGAGATTAGCAAGAACATACCAATTGCAGTAGTCCACTCCGAGAAAACGTCTGGATGCGTGCCGTGGCATAGTGACGCCGCCTAACGACCCAAGCTCAGCGACCCGGCCCACGGGATGCGTGGATTGCAACCGTGACGCGATGGCCGGGTTCGCTGGAGCGCATGGTTAGGTGTCATTGCCGCGGCAATTCCGGTGGTGTCGTGTTTCGCTGTCGCGGGAGTAGTGGAGGAACTGCAGTTTGAGGCGGGGAACCCGCAACAGGTGGCTTTGAATATCTGCGCAAAAGCAGAAGAACAAAAAAGGGCACAGCGGCGAAGAACACGGCACCAGATATCAAAACTATGCCGTAGCGCTGCCAATCAAGAGTAAACCGGACAAATAGTAACCAGAGAACAAAGACGAACCATAACGCACAAAATAGCGCAAAAGCGTAGGTCGAAAACACCTGCGCCACATTTGGGCGCATCGTCTCGAGAATGTAAAAGCTCTCTGAGGTATAGACTACAAGGCTCTTGTCGGCAGATGGGTTCGGGACCACGCTCAAACTTCGCAAGGGGAATACTGGAACGAAACAGAAGATGAACCACTCTGTAGTGATGTAAGATCCATCTGCGCGAAGCTCGCGTTGACCGTAGAAGGCGGTGCCTATTCCGTTAATTGCTAGTGCCATATAAGATTGCGTGATGTGACGCCTAACGATCCAACCTCAGCGACCCGGCCCGCGGGACGCCACGATTGCAGCCGTGGCGCGATGACCGGCTTCGCTGCAGCACATGGTTAGCCGTCATAGTTTCCTCTCTGCTCTCTTCCTCTCAACTCTCGCCTTCATGTCGTCGGCCATACTCGGGAAGGCTGCAAAAATATAAATCGGCCAAACCAAAGACAAGAGTGCGACGAGGGCGGCAATCCAGCCGAGATGCCGCACTGCGGGAAATGATGCTGAGAGCAAGTCCCGATAGAAAATGCACCCGCCGATAACCAGCATGAGCTGAGCAGCGCCGGCAATACTCATCACGATAACCCGCACAACTGTCTTTGTAGTGGCGTTCATATTCGAGTAGAGGCGCGAATGCCGCCTAACGATCCAAGCTCAGCGACCCGGCCCACGGGACGCGTGGATTGCAACAGCGACGCGATGGCCGGGTTCGCTGTAGCGCATGGTTAAGCGGCTTCATTCGGGCTAAGGTCTGGTGTCATTACTCTGCGGAGCAATTCGGTAAAGGGCACCGCAAGAAAGCCACCCAATATGCCCTGAACCAGGGTAATCGCGGCGAAAGGAGAGATGCTGAATCTGCGCGCAATATAGCCGGTCATCTCGAGCCACGGACTAAATCCGAACGCAAGCATACAGAGGTTGCTGGCAACGGGCATGATGCGGGTGAGAGCAATGGCTACTGGGACGAAAACGAGCATCGCACCGAACAGATTTGGAGCGCTCCAAAATCGCGCATAGAACTCGCGCGTGCTGCCGACCGAGTCCCTGAGTGTGCCGCGCCGCAACAGGCAGACTCCCAGAAAAACCGATGTGGCACCGGCCCCCGCGAGGACCAACTCGGGCCGGGCAAGTGTCCAAAGCGAGCGGGTGTCAGTGTAAGGGTTGAGTTCGTGTCCGCCTCGCTGCAGGCCGATGTGCGTAGTCACGACGTCCGCTACAGCTAGCACCGTGAATGAGCAGAGGAAGAAAATCGTTACGCGCATGGGCGTGCTAGTCGCCTAATTGTTAATTGAACGGCGGATTTGTCGCATAACACGGGAGGCTGAACAAGCCAGAAAAGGATGTCTATTTGCGCCGGGCGACGGCGGAGTGTGGTCGGAGGTCTCGGAGCGCGTTAGGACTCTGGCAGGTGGCATCCAGATGTCTCGAAGCGGCTCGGAATCCTGACAGTAGGCTTCGAGGCGTCTCGAAGGGCATCGGCGTTTTGGCGGGTCGTTTCTAGACATCTAGAAAGGCATCGCCGTTTTGGCGGTTGGCTTCTAGATGTCTAGAAGTGGACTGGCGTTCTGGCGGGTCGTTTCTAGACATCTAGAAAAGCATCGCCGTTTTGGCGGTCGGCTTCTAGACGTCTAGAAGTGGACTGGCGTTTTGACGGGTGGCTTCGAGAAGCATGGACGCCCTTATAGACGGCGCGGCGGACCGCAGATGCGCAAAAATAGCCATAACAATCAGCCCGGCTCTGGCACTCTGCGCCGGTGAGAAACCGTAGCGGCGCTCTGCGACCGCCGGAAGGAATCATGACGTAACAGGCGGCGCATCCCCTGCCCCGCCTTGCCAAGGCTGCGCGTTGCTGTTAGAACCTTGGCCCATGCTTTTCAAGAAACTCACGGTGCTCGGTCCCGGCCTGCTCGGCGGCTCGATCGGGCTGGCGGCGCGCGCGCGGCAGGTGGCCGCGCGGACGGTGCTCTGGGCGCGGCGGCCGGAGGCTTGCGAGGAGGCGCTCGCGGCCGGCGCGGCCGACGCCGCCACGCTCGACATCGCCGAGGCGGTGCGCGACGCGGACTTCGTGGTGCTCGCGACGCCCGTGGGGGTGATGGGCGAGCTGGCGGCGAAGATGGCGCCGGCGTTGAAGCCGGAGGCGGTGGTGACGGACGTGGGCAGCGTGAAGTATCCGGTGGTGACGCAGCTCGATCATCTGCTGGCGGGCAAGGCGCGGTTTGTGGGCAGCCACCCGATGGCCGGCAGCGAGCAATCGGGCATCGGCGCGGCGCGGAAGGAGTTGTTCGAGGGCAGCGTCTGCATCCTGACGCCGACGGAGCGGACGGACGCCGGCGCGTTGCAGCAAGCCGGGGAGTTTTGGAAATCGCTCGGCGCGTCCATCCGCACGCTGCCGCCGCTGGAGCACGACGAGATCGTGGCGCGCGTGAGCCATCTGCCGCACCTGGTGGCCGCCGCGCTGGTGAACGTCGTCTGCTCGGACGGGCCGCGTCCTCTGGAGTTTGCCGGCGGCGGCCTGCGGGACACGACGCGGATCGCCAGCAGCCCGCCGATCATGTGGCAGGAGATTTGCGCGACCAACCGCGAGGAGGTCTGCCGCGCGCTGGCGCAGTTCATCGGGCAGCTCGAAGCGTTGCAGGCCATGTTGCGCAACAAGGAGGACGCCAATCTCACGGCGTTCCTGAAACGCGCCAAGTTCTTCCGCGACGAGATGAAATTCAGGAAATGAAATCCCCGCAGTCCGAGCCATCGGCTTCCCCAACACCCGCCGCGCGCCCCGTCGTCATCGCCATTGACGGCACGAGCGGCTCCGGCAAGAGCACCGTGGCCAAGGCGCTCGCGCGGCACTTCGGGTTTTTCCACGTGGACACCGGCTCGATGTATCGGGCGGTGACGTGGCATTGCCTCCAGCGCGGCGCGGACTGCAACGACACCGCGGCGGTCGTGCGCGCGATGCGGGAAATGAAGAGCGAGTTCCGGCCCATCAGCGGCAGCATCGTCATGCTTCTCGACGGTGCCGATCCCGGCGAGGCGTTGCGCAGCGAGGCCGTCACGCAGAACGTCTCGCTGGTGGCGCGCGTGCCGGAGGTGCGGACGTTGCTGGTGGCGGAGCAGCGCGCGCTGGTGCGGTTCGGCTCGCTCGTGATGGAGGGCCGCGATATCGGCTCGGTGGTGTTTCCAGAGACGCCGTTCAAGTTCTACGTGGACGCCGACCCCGCGGTGCGCGCCGCGCGCCGCGCCGGCGACGGCTACGCGGACCAGGTGACGCGCCGCGACCAGCTCGACAGCACGCGCAAGGTGTCGCCGCTGGTGATGGCGCCCGGCGCGTTCTTCGTGGACACCAGCCGCAACACGCAGGAGCAAACCACCGCCCTGGTGCTGGCGGAGTTGAAACGGCGCGGCCTATGACCACCGCCGCCCCCACTCCCATGCCCATGCGCCCGTGGTATCGCCTGGCGCAGGTGACGGCCCGGCTGCTTTACGGGAGCCTCTTCAATTTCCGCATTCACGGGGCGGACAATGTCCCGCCGGGCGGCGGCGTGCTGCTCGCCTGCAACCACGTCAGTTTCCTCGACCCGCACGCGGTGGGCGCGGGCTGCCCTCGCGAGGCGTGCTTCCTGGCGCGCAAGACGCTCTTCGTCGGGAAGCTGCAAAGCGCGTTGCTGCGCAGTTGGAACGTCGTGCCGGTGGACCTGAGCGGCAAACCCGACATCACCGGGCTGAAGGCCGTCCTGGACCGGCTGCGGCGCGGCTACGCGGTGACGCTGTTCCCCGAAGGCACGCGCACGCACGACGGCGGTTTTCAGGAGGCGAAGCCGGGCGTGGGCCTGCTCGTGGCCAAGGCGGGCGTGCCTGTGGTGCCCGTGCGGCTGTTCGGCGCCTACGAAGCCTGGCCGCGCAACCAGAAACTGCCGCGCCGCGGCCAAGTGGACATCCTGTTCGGCAAACCGCTGCATTACGACGCGATGATCGCCGACGCGCGCGCGAAAGGCGCCGCGGCAATGAAGGACGTGTATCAACGGATCGCCGACGACGTGATGGAACACATCAAGGCGCTGCGGCTGGACTAGAGCCGCCGCGCCTTGAACAGCGTCAGTTCCTCGTCCTTGCGTCCGAAGATGCGCTCGTGCTCCTCGATCACGTAGCGGTCCGTCATCCCGCTGATGTAATCGCACACGGCGCGGTGCAGGCCGCTCTTTCCAATCCGCGCGCGGCTCTGGCTGCCGAGAATGCGCGGCTGTTTCAGCGCCGCCTCGAACAACTCCGCCATCAGCACGCACGCGCGCTTGTTCACGTTCTCGACCGCCGAGTTGTAGTAGAGGTTGTGGTAAAGATAGTCGCGCAGCAGGAGCGTGCGCTTGTGCAACGCCAGGCTGTAGGCGACCAGCGGCTGCTCGCAACGGCGCACGTCGTCCGCGCTGCCGACGCCGGCCTTCTCGATGAGACGGTTGGAGTGCGCGATGACGTCCTCCACCTGCGCGTTGATGAGACAGCGGATGGCGAAGTAGCTCCGCCGCGTCGCGTCGTGGCGCGGATGTTGTTTCGCGACCCGCTCGCTGATCTCCTGCCACAACTCCACCGTCGCCAGCCCATCCTCCGTAAGCAGCTTCGCGCCGAGGCCGTCGTCTATGTCGTGGCTGTAGTAGGCGATCTCATCGGCGACGTTCGCGATCTGCGCCTCCAGCGACGGACTCTTGACCTCGAACCCGATGGCCTTGCGCGGCCGATCGAATCCCGTGACGTGCTTCGCCAATCCCTCGCGCGTCTCGTAGGTCAGGTTCAGTCCGTCGAACTCCGGATACTTCTTCTCCAGTTCGTCCACGATGCGGAGGCTCTGCTGGTTGTGCTCGAAGCCGCCGTGCCCGGCCATCAGGTCGTTCAGCGTCCGCTCCCCGCTGTGTCCGAACGGTGAGTGGCCGAGGTCGTGCGCCAGCGCGATGGTTTCGGCAAGGTCCTCGTTCAGCCGCAACGCCCGCGCAATCGAGCGCGCGATGGCCGCCACCTCAATCGAGTGCGTCAGCCGCGTGCGGAAGTGGTCGCCGGTGCCGTTGAGGAACACCTGCGTCTTGTATTCCAGCCGCCGAAACGCCCGCGAGTGAATGACTCGGTCGCGGTCGCGGGCAAACTCCGTGCGCAAGTCGTGCGACGACTCCTTGTGCATGCGCCCGCGGCTGTCGGCGCTCTTCTGCGCGTAAGGCGCGAGGGCTTTCTGTTCCTGCTGCTCCTGTTGTTCCCGGCTGGTTAACACGCCGTTACTCTGTCAAACGAACCCGCAAGCTTCAAGCGCGGCGTTCGATGTTCATCAGTGGCGCGAGCTTCCAAACTCGCGCGCGGCTCTCCCAGCTACAAGGCCGGGCGAGTTTGGAAACTCGCCCCACTTACAACGACACGCGCCTTGTCCAGAAATAGGCTTGCAGACCGCCACCAAACGTGGCTTAGTGCGCGCAGTCGGACGCGGGAGTAATTCAGTTGGTAGAATGCAAGCTTCCCAAGCTTGACGTCGCGGGTTCGAGTCCCGTCTCCCGCTCCACTCCCCCACCCAACCCGGAAGCCTGTCACACGCGCAACGCCCGAGTCGCCTTCTCCCGCTGGAGAAGGCCGGCAAGGTGAAGCGCTAAAACTCCCGTTCGCCGCAGAAAACACTGGCGAGAACGCGCTTACGCGGTAAGATGCGTGCGGTCGGACGGCAAGAGATTCACGGCGTTGTTCAAAGAGGTAGAGGCTGGCGTCTCGAAAAAGAGCAACTGTCCCTCATCACTTATCATGAGCAATTGGACAATCGTAAAACGGGTCACAGCGGGCTTCGCTGTGGTTATCATCATCGCGGCTGGCATGAGCGTATTCTCCATCTTCCGGCTGGATGCCATCCAGACGCAGACCAGCGAAATCCAGCAGGATCACCTTCCCATGTTGCTGCTGGCCGAGCAACTCCAACGGCATGACGGGGAGAACTCGCTTTACGTCCACACGTATCTGCACGAGAGCGATCCTGCGGATCGGGCCAAGCTCGACAAAGACATCGAGGCCAACCGAACCGTTGCCAGCGACCTGATCAAAGGGCTGAACGCCATCATGGTGGATGCGCAGGAGAAGCAGATCTTTGGCAAGTTCCTCAGCGCGCGGACGGAATCGCTGGCGCTGGAGGACAAGGTGCTCCAATTGTGCCGCGCGCAGAAGGCAACCGAAGCCGCCGCCCTTTATGACGAACAAGCGCCTGCGACCTTGAAACGGTATCAACAGGAGGTTGACGCCTTCTCCGAATACAACAAGACGGGGGCCAGGGAGGCGGTGAAGATGATTCTGTCGTCGGAAACCGCCTGCAAGAACGTGCTGCTTTACGGAAGCCTCCTCTGTCTCGCGTTGTCGGTGTGGATCGCGTGGTCCGTCATCCAGTCGCTGCGGGATCCGCTGGCCCGGCTGCTCGTCTCGCTGGAGCACTTGCGCAAGGGCAACCTCACCCACCGCTTGGGCGAATTGGGCAAGGATGAGTTGGGCGTGCTGGGCGAGGGCTTGAACAACGCGGTGGAACATCTCTCACAGCTTGTCGGCCACGTGCAGAAGGCCGGCATCCAGGTCAACTCCAGCACAACCGAACTGGCCGCCACGCTCAAGGAGCAACAGACCACGGCGAACGAGGTCGCCGCAACGACTTCGGAAATCAGCGCGACGGCTCACGAGATTTCCGCCACCACCAAGGAGCTTGGGAAAACGATGAACGAAGTGGCGCGCGTCGCGGAGACCACCACCCAACTGGCTGGCGGCGGCCAGACGGGCCTGACGCAACTCGAGGCCATCATGCGCCATGTGACGGAGGCGACCACCACGATTGCCACCAAACTCGCCATTCTCAGCGAAAAGACCACCAACATCAACAGCGTGGTCACCACCATCAACAAGGTGGCCGACCAAACCAACCTGCTGTCACTCAACGCCGCCATCGAGGCCGAGAAAGCCGGCGAATTCGGCCACGGCTTCGCGGTCGTCGCCACGGAGATTCGCCGGCTGGCGGACCAGACCGCAGTGGCCACCCATGACATCGAACAGATGGTGAAGGAGATGCAGTCCGCCGTCTCCTCGGGCGTGATGGGCGTGGACAAGTTCAAAGAGGAAGTCCGCCGCGCCACCGAAGAGGTGGGGCGGGTTACGGCACAACTGGCGCAGATCATCCAGCAGGTGCAAACATTGACGCCACGCTTCGACGCGGTCAACGAAGGCATGCAGACGCAGACGACCGCGGCCGGCCAGATCAGTGACGCGCTGGGCCAGTTGGGCGACACCGTCAAACAATCCGCCGAAGCGTTCCGCCAGAACACTGAAGTGATCGAACAGTTGGCCGGCGCCTCGCGCGGCCTCCAGCAGGCGGTGGCATCGTTCAAAGTCGAGTAGCACCCGACAAGGAGATTCATCTATGAAGAACTGGACGTTGCAAATACGGGTGGCTTTCGGATTCGGACTGATCATCGCCATCGCGGCGGCCATCTGCGCGTTTGCCACTTGGCGGCTGAGTTTCATCCAGACCCAGGCCAACCGGATTGAAACCCACACCTTCCCATCGCTGCATCTGGTCGGCGAAATCAACGGCTTGTTGGACATGGATTTCGCGGCGATTCTTGAATACATGCACGCCACCAACGCCACGGAGCGAAGCCAGATCGAGGTGGCGTTCTCCAAGTTCCTGGGCGAACTCGACCAGCGCGTCAAAGAGTGGCAGAAGACCGTCAGTGACGACAGCGAACGGCGGTTGGAGAGGGAATTCATCACGGCTCGGGATGAATACCTGGTCGCACGCGAACAACTCCTCGCGGCGTGTCGCGCGTCCAAGTCCCAAGAGGTCGAAACCGTGTTCACCAACCAATTCAAACCCAAGCACATTCGACTCGAAAAGGTCGTGGATGAGTTGTCCGACGACAACTACGGCGATGGCGTGAAACTTGGCAGGGAAATGAACGTCGCCGTCTCCAACACGACGTGGGTGTTGCTCATCGGCAGCTTCAGCAGTTTGCTGGCCTGCATCCTGATTGCGACGTCGGTCATTAAATCCCTGCGCCAGACGCTGGGCGAGCTGACCGGCGCGCTGATGCGCGTCAACACCAGCGCCTCCGAAATGGCCGCGACAATCAAGGAGCAGCAGGCCTCCGCCAACGAAGTCGCTTCCACCTCCGTGGAGATCGGCGCGACCGCCAAGGAAATTTCCGCGACAGCCAAGGAACTCGGCAAAACCATGAACGACGTCGCGGGCGTCTCCGAGCAGAGCGCGCAGCTTGCCACCGGCGGCCAGACCGGCCTCACCCGCCTCGATGTCACCATGCGCCAGATCACGGAAGCCGCGTCCACCATCAGCACCAAGCTGGGCATCCTCAACGAGAAAACCACCAACATCAACAGCGTGGTCACCACCATCAACAAGGTGGCCGACCAAACCAACCTGCTATCGCTCAACGCCGCCATCGAAGCTGAGAAAGCCGGCGAATACGGACATGGCTTCGCGGTCGTCGCCACGGAAATCCGCCGTCTGGCGGACCAGACTGCGGTGGCCACCTACGACATCGAGCAGATGGTGAAGGAAATGCAATCGGCCGTCTCGGCCGGTGTCATGGGCATGGACAAGTTTAACGAGGAAGTGCGCCGCGGCAGCGAGGAAGTTGGGCGCGTCACGGCGCAGTTGGCGCAAATCATCCAGCAGGTCCAGACACTGACGCCGCGGTTCGAATCGGTCAACGAAGGGATGCAGTCGCAATCCACCGCCGCCGGCCAGATCAGCGATGCACTCGGCCAGCTTGGCGAGATTGCGCAGCAGTCGGCGCAGGCGCTGCGCCAGAACACCGAGGCCGTCGAGCAACTCTCGCAAGCCGCGCGCGGCTTGCAGGAAACCGCCGCCCGTTTCAAGTCCAAGGACTGACAGCCCGCGCCACACTCATGGTATTCCTCATCTTCCAACTGGGCCAGGACCGCTACGTGATTGAAACCAGCCGCGTCGCCGAAGTCCTGCCGTGCGTGAAGCTCAAGGCCATCCCGCAGGCGGCGGCGGGCGTTGCCGGCGTGTTCAACTACCACGGCGCGCCGGTGCCGGTGGTGGACCTGTCGGCGCTCGCGCTCCAGCGGCCGGCTCGCGACAGTCTCACCACGCGGCTGCTGCTGGTTCATTATCCCACCAGCGACAACCGGCAGCGGTTGCTGGGATTGCTCGCCGAACAGGCCATCGAGACCGTGCGGCTGGACAAGAGCGCCTTTCAAGAGCCGGGCGTTTCGTCGTCAGGCGCCCGGTATCTGGGCTTGGTGGCCACCGACGCCCGCGGCATCCTGCAATGGGTGACCCTGGACAAACTGTTGCCCGCCGAAGTGCGCGAGCACTTGTGGCGGCAGGCGGATGAAACAGCATGACGACCCATCAGGACATCGGACGGATGCTGAACCAGCTTATGGGGCTGAGCGTGGACTCCGTCGGCGTGTCGGCGGTGGCCTCGGCCATCCGCGCGCGCATGAAGAAATGCGGCATCCAGAGCGATGACGACTACGCCGCGCTCGTCCGCGTCTCCAGCGTGGAGATGCAGGAGTTGGTCGAGGAGGTCATCGTGCCGGAGACGTGGTTTTTCCGCGACCAGAAGCCGTTCGCGGCGCTGGGCCAGTGGGCCATGAAGGAATGGCTGCCGGCGCACGCGCACAACGTGCTGCGGCTGTTGAGCGTGCCGTGCGCCAGCGGCGAGGAACCGTTCTCGATGACAATGGCGTTGCTCGACGCGGGTGTGCCGCCGGACCGGTTCGTCGTTGAGGCGGTGGACATCAGCGCGGCGACGCTGGCCCGCGCGCGCAAGGGACTGTATGGCCGCAACTCCTTCCGCAACCCGGACATCGCGTTTCGCGACACGTATTTCCGACCGGTGAAGGACGGCTGGCTGCTCGGCGAGGACGTGCGGCGGCTGGTCCAGTTCCGGCAAGCCAATCTGCTCGATCCGGCCTTTGACAGCGGCGCCAATGACAAGGACGTGATCTTCTGCCGCAACGTGCTGATTTACTTCGATGAACCAGCCCAGCGGCGCGTGATGGACGCGCTGGACCGGATGCTATCGCCGGACGGGCTGCTGTTCGTCGGCCATGCCGAGGCGTATGTGTTTCGCAGTTCCGGCTTCGTGCCGGCGCAGATGCCGATGGCGTTCGCCTTCCGCAAGCGCGGCACGCGAGCGCCCGTCCAAATTACCAGACGCCGGCGGACCAAGACACCGACGCAGGTTCCTTTCCCTGCGATTCCGGTTCCCGCCAAGCTGCCGCCGTTGCCGGTGATTCGGCAGAACCCCAAAACTCCCGCCCCCCCGGCCGCAGCCGTGTCGGCGCCGCCCTCGCCCACCGAGGCGGTGTTGGCCGAGGCGCAACAGTTGGCCGACGCGGGCCGGTTTGGCGACGCGCTGGAAAAATGCAGCAACTGTCTGAAGACGCACGGCCCCTCCAGCCGCGTGTTTCTCCTGCTTGGTCTGCTCCACGATGCGGCCGGCAAGGTGGTCGAAGCCGCCGACTTCTATCGCAAGGCGGTTTATCTCGACCCCAATCATTACGAGGCGATGGCGCATCTCGCGTTGCTGGCGCAGAAGACCGGCGACCTCAACGCCGCGCGGCAGTTGCGGGATCGCTCACGCCGCGTGCAGGCGAAGCTGACCGCGCCCGAACACCAGCCGGCTTGAACCCATGACCTCCACCCCCACCACCGTCATCAATGCCTGTTGGAAGAGCATCGGCGTCTGGGGCGACCGCTCCTGCCCGGAACTGCGGCAACATACCCATTGCCGCAACTGTCCGGTGTATCACGCGGCCGGCGCGACGCTGCTCGACCGCGAGCCGCCGCCGGGTTACCGCGAGGACTGGACGGCGCGCGCGGCCCATCCCCGCGAGCCAGTGCTGGCGGGCACCAAGTCCATCGTCATCTTCCGGCTTGGCGCGGAATGGCTGGCGCTGCCCATCGAGGTGTTTCAAGAGGTCGCGGACTCGCGGCCCATCCACTCGTTGCCGCACCGCGAGGGCCGGATTCTGAAGGGACTGGTCAACATCCGCGGCGAGCTGCTGCTGTGCGTGTCGCTCGCCGACCTGCTGGGTGTGGACACGACGGCCAAACCCGCGGATCGGAAAGAAAAGTCCGCCTATCAACGCCTGCTGGTCGTGACCCACAAGAGCGGCCGGGCCGTGTTTCCGGCGGACGAGGTCCACAGCGGCTGCCGCTATCATCCGGACGAACTCCGGCCCGTGCCCGCCACCGTTTCGCTGGCGTCGGCGCGCTACTCGGTCGGCCTGCTATCGTGGCGCGAGCGCAACGTCGGCGTGCTCGACCCGGAGTTGGTCTTCTACAGCCTGAACCGCCATCTCGCATGAGCCAGAACAACCTCAGCGATTTCTCCATGTTCGAGTTGTTCCGCCAGGAGGCGGAGAACCAGACCGCCATCCTCACCCAGGGATTGCTCGCGTTGGAAAACAACCCCACCGCCGCGGCGCAGCTCGAAGCGCTCATGCGCGCCGCCCACTCCTTGAAAGGCGCCGCCCGCATCGTGGGCCTGGACGCGGCCGTCCGGCTGGCGCACGCCATGGAGGATTGTTTCGTCGCGGCGCAGAAGAAGAAGGTGGTCCTGGGTTCCAACGCCACCGACCTGTTGCTGCACGGCGTGGATTTGCTGGCCACCATCGCCCACACGCCGGAACACGGACTGGCCGTGTGGAACAACGAGAAGGCCGGACACGTGGATGACATGGTCACCGTGCTCCGGACGATCATCGAAGAAGAACTCGCGGAGTCTTCCAAGCCCGCGCCTCCCGCCACGGCGGCCGAGGCCAAACCCGAACCCGACGCCCGCCTCGCCACGCACGACCGCGTGTTGCGAGTCACCGCCGAGAACCTGAACCGGTTGTTGGGGCTGGCGGGTGAATCGCTCGTCGAGTCGCGATGGTTGAATCCCTACGCCGATGCGCTGCTGCGGCTCAAGCGCCAGCAATGGCGGCTGTCGAAGTCCCTCGAAGAACTGCGCGAAACGCTCACCGCCCGGCACGTGGACGAACGCACGCACGCGCGGCTGAACGAGGCGCAGCAGCAGGCCGCCGCGTGCATGCAAGCCCTCGCCGACCGGCACACGGAGATGCAGTTGTTCGTCCGGCGCTCAGCCCATCTCTCCCACCGCCTCTACCGCGAAGCGCTGGCGAGCCGCATGAGGCCGTTTGCCGACGGCGTGCAAGGTTTCCAGCGGTTGGTGCGCGACCTGGCCCGCTCGCTCGGCAAGGAAGTGAAGCTGGAGATTCTCGGCGACACGACGCCCGTGGACCGCGACGTGCTGGAGAAGCTGGAAGCGCCGTTGACGCACCTGCTCCGCAACGCAGTGGACCACGGCATTGAAAAGCCCGACGCGCGCCAGGCCGTCGGCAAACCGCGCGCGGGCCTCGTGCGGCTCGAAGCCCGCCACAGCGCCGGATTGCTGGTGATCCTCGTGCAGGACGACGGACGCGGCATCGAGATCGAGGCAGTGCGTCAGGCCATCGTGGACCGGAAACTGACGACGGCGGAGGTCGCGGCCAGGATGGGCGAGGAGGAACTGCTCGCGTTCCTGTTCCTGCCGGGCTTCTCGATGCGCGACAACGTCACCGAGGTTTCGGGCCGGGGCGTCGGGCTGGATGTTGTCCAGAACATGGTCAAGACCTTGCGCGGCCATGTGCGGCTGAGTTCGGAGCCGGGCCGCAGCACGCGCTTCCAGCTCCAGTTGCCGCTGACGCTGTCGGTGCTGCGGGCGTTGCTGGCCGAGGTGGCGGGCGAACCGTATGCGTTCCCGCTGGGACGCATCCACGGCGCGCGGAGCGTGTCGCGAAGCGAGATCGAAATGCTCGAAGGCCGCGAGCACATCCTGCACGAAGGCCAGCGCATCGGGCTGGTCGCCGCCAACCAGATCCTGGGCGGAAGCGCGGCGGCGGCCGGCGACGAGCTCGCGGTGCTGGTCATCGGCGGCCACGGCAAGCGGTTCGGCGTGGTCGTGGACAAGTTTCTCGGCGAGCGCGAACTGGTCGTGCAGCCGCTCGATTCGCGGCTCGGCAAGGTCAAGGACATCAGCGCCGCGGCGCTCATGCCCGACGGCGCGCCCGTGTTGATCGTGGATGTCGAGGACATGACGCGCTCGATCGAGTTGCTGGTGTCGGGCGGACGGCTCGGCAAGGTGCAGAAGACGGAGGCCGGCGGCGCCGCTCGACGCCGCAAGCGGGTGTTGGTGATAGACGATTCGCTCACGGTGCGCGAGTTGGAGCGCAAACTGCTCGACACCCGGGGCTACGAAGTCGAGGTGGCCGTGGACGGCATGGACGGCTGGAACGCCGTGCGCACCCAGCCGTATGACCTCATCGTCAGCGATGTGGACATGCCGCGCATGGACGGCATCGAGTTGGTCACGCTCATCAAGAAAGACCCCCGGCTGAAGTCGTTGCCGGTGATGATTGTCTCCTACAAAGACCGCGAGGAAGACCGGCAGCGCGGTCTGGACGCGGGCGCGGATTACTATCTGACCAAAGGCAGCTTCCACGACGAGACGTTGCTCGCCGCTGTGGCCGAATTGATCGGCGAGGCGGAGGAAAAGCCCGCCGAAGGCTGAACTGCGCGCGCTCATGCGAATCGCGATTGTCAACGACATGCCGATGGCCGTGGAAGCCCTGCGCCGCGTCGTCATGGGACGTTCGGAGCATTCCATCGCCTGGGTGGCGGCCAACGGCGCGGAAGCGGTGGACGCATGCGCCGGCGACGTCCCCGATCTCATCCTCATGGACCTCATCATGCCCGTGATGGATGGCGTGGAAGCCACGCGCCGCATCATGGCCAAGACGCCCTGCCCCATCCTGATCGTCACCGTCAGCGTCGAAATCAACGCCGCCAAGGTGTTCGCGGCGATGGGCGCGGGCGCGCTGGACGCGGTGGACACGCCGACCTTGGGCATGGACAACGCGCTGGCAGGCGCAGCGCGGCTGTTGGACAAGATCAACCTCCTCGGCCGCTGCGCCACCGACTTGCGTGGCGCGTCGCGCATTGACGAGGCACGCGCGCCGCAGCCCGCCGGACATATCAAACCGCAGTTGGTGGCGATCGGATCGTCCGCGGGCGGCCCCGCGGCGCTGGCGGCACTGCTGGCGAAACTGCCGCTGGATTTCCCGGCCGCCGTGGTGATCGTGCAACACGTGGACCAGCAGTTCGCGGCGTCTTTCGCGGAATGGCTGAACAACCAATCCACGCTGCCCGTGCGCGTCGCGGTGGACGGCGACCGTCCATTGCCCGGCAAGGCGCTGGTCGCAGGCACGAACGACCATCTGGCGCTCGCACAGGACGGACGGCTCAACTACACCGCCCAGCCCCAGGACAACGTCTATCGGCCGTCGGCAGACGTGTTCTTCGAGAGCGTCGTGCAGCATTGGAGGAGCGACGCGGTGGGCGTGCTCCTGACGGGCATGGGGCGGGACGGAGCGCGCGGGCTGAAGCGGATGCGCGACAGCGGGTTTCACACGATCACCCAAGACAAGGCGAGCTGCGCGGTCTATGGCATGCCCAAAGCCGCCGCGCAACTGGGCGCCGCGGCCGACATCCTGCCTCTGGACCAGATCGCGCCCGCCTTGGAGCGTTGGAGCCGGGCCAGGCGCGAGAATCGCGCGAAACGATGACCGACCCGACCCTGCCATGACCGCACCCCTCTCAGCCGCGACCAGCCCGGAATCTCGCGTCATCGTGTTGTTGGTGGACGACCAGACCATGGTGGCCGAGGCCGTGCGCCGCGCGCTGGCGGCGCAGGAGGGGATTGAATTCCACTACTGCGCCAGTCCCGCCGAGGCCGTCCTCCTCGCCAATCAGATCAAACCCACGGTGATCCTCCAAGACCTCGTGATGCCGCAAATGGACGGCTTGGCAATGGTCCGCCTGTTCCGCGCCAACCCGGAGACGCAGGAGACGCCGATCATCGTGCTCTCCACGCGCGAAGAGCCGCAGACCAAGAGCGACGCGTTTGCCGCCGGCGCCAATGACTACATCGTCAAGCTCCCCGACAAACTCGAACTGGCCGCGCGCGTCCGCTACCACTCCCAAGCCCACATGAACCGGCTCCAGCGCGACGAGGCGTTCCACGCCTTGCGCGAAAGCCGGCAACAGTTGATCGAAAGCAACACGGCGTTGCTCTCGCTCAACCAGAAACTGGAGCGGGCCACGCTCGCCAAATCGGAGTTCCTGGCCAACATGAGCCACGAGATCCGCACGCCGATGAACGGTGTTATCGGCATGGCGGCGCTGCTGGCCAACACGGACCTGACCAACGAGCAGCGCGACTTTCTGGACACCATCCGCGGCAGCGCCGAGTCCCTGCTCGCCCTCATCAACGACATCCTCGACTTCTCCAAGATTGAGGCGGGCCGCATGGAACTCGAAGTGCAGCCGTTCGCGCTACGCGCCTGCCTGGAGGAGGCGCTCGATTTGCTCGCCCCGAAGGCGACGGACAAGGGTCTCGACCTCATCGGGTTGGTGGGCGATGACCTGCCGGAGACGATCATCGGCGATGTGACGCGCCTGCGCCAGGTGCTGGTGAATCTCATCGGCAACGCCATCAAGTTCACCTCCAAGGGCGAGGTGGCCACGACCATCGAGAAGGCGGACGCGAATCTCCTCGCGCGCGCCCAGATGCAACCGGACTGCTGGCTGCTGCACATCGCCGTGCGGGACACGGGCATTGGTATTCCGGCGGACAAGAAAGACCGTTTGTTCAAGGCCTTCAGCCAGGTGGATAGTTCGACGACGCGGCAGTTCGGCGGCACCGGCCTCGGCCTGGCCATCAGCAAACGCCTGTCGGGGCTGATGGGCGGCACGATCTGGGTGGAGAGCGTGGCGGGCGCCGGCTCCACGTTTCACTTCACCATCCAGGTCAAGCTGCCGTCCGAGCAACTCCGTCCGGCGCTCTGCGGCCCGCAGGCGTCCGTCATCGGCAAACGGCTGTTGATCGTCGAAGACAATCAAACGCAGCGCGACTCTCTGAAGCGCCAGACGGAACAATGGGGCATGATCGCTCACGCCGCCGCGACCGCCGAAGAGGCGCTCGCCAGGCTGCGCGAAGGCGGAACCTTCGACGCCGCCATCCTCGACCTGCAACTGCCCACTCAGGACGGGCTGGGCCTGGCCGAGGCCATCCGCCAACTTCCCGCGGGTAAGACGATGCCCGTGGTCCTGCTCACGTCGGCACGGCTTCGGGCGGGCGACACCCGCGCCGCGGCGGCCGGCATCTCGTTGTTCCTTCACAAGCCGGTCCGCCAGTCCCAGCTCTTTGAGATGCTGTGCCGCGCGGTCGAGGGGCGCATCCAGCAGGAGAAGAAAGCGCCGGCCGTTTCTGACTTCGACGAGAAGATGGCTTCGCGCCTGCCGCTGCGGATTCTGCTCGCGGAAGACAATCCGGTGAACCTCAAGGTGGGCCTGACATATCTAAAGAAGCTGGGGTATCAGCCCGAGTCGGCAAGCAACGGCTTGGAGGTGCTCCAGGCGCTTGAACAGAAACCGTTCGACATTGTCCTGCTCGACGTGCAGATGCCGGAGATGGACGGCTGCCAGGCTGCTCGCGAAATCTGCCGCCGCTGGCCCCAGGACCGCCCCCGGCTCATCGCTGTCACCGCCGGCGTCATGTCGGGCGACAGCGAAGCGTGTCTGGCAGCCGGCATGGATGACTTCCTCCCCAAGCCATTTCGCCCCGCCGACCTCCAGGCGTTGTTGGACAAGTGGGGCCGCCAGAAGCTTTCAGCGCAACCAGCAGCCACCGCAACACCCGGTGACATCAAACAATGAACCCCGCGCGCCATCCCCATTCCCGGATGCGCGGACCGCGCCGGCGTGATGTTTGTTGGACCGCCCACTGACTGAAAAAGAGGTTACGCCCATGGGAGAAAAAGCCATTCGCATCCTACTCGTCGAGGACGAGGTTGACGACGCACGACTGATGCAACTGACGTTGAACGAAGGGGCGCGCGACCAGTTCGACCTGACCCACGTTGAGCGGCTCGACGCGGCATTGAAGACACTCAAGGAACAGGCGTTCGACCTGGTGCTGCTCGACCTGTCCCTGCCGGATTGCTGCGGGTTGGATACGTTTTTCAAACTTCACAACCAGACGCCGTCCACCCCCGTGGTGGTGCTGACGGGGCTGGATGACGAGAAGACGGCCATCGCGGCGGCCAAGGGCGGCGCCCAGGATTACCTGGTGAAGGGACAGTTCAACCGCAACCTGCTCGCGCGCGCCATCCGCTATGCCATCGAGCGGAAGCGGGCCGAAGTGGAACTGGCCAACTACGCCCACCAGATGCGCCTGAGAAACGAACTCATGCAAGCCGACCTCGATCTGGCGCGCGAGGTCCAGATGGCGCTGCTGCCGCAGCAGTTCCCCGTCTTCCCGCACGGCGTCGCGCCGGAGGATTCAGCGCTGACATTCTGCGGGCGCTACGAACCCGCGACGTGGCTCGGAGGCGATTACTACGACGTGTTTGCCTTGTCGGACTCCGCCGCAGGTGTTTTGGTCTGCGACGTGATGGGACACGGCGTGCGGGCGGGATTGCTGACGGCCATCATCCGCGCCTTGATGGAAGAGCTGACCGCTCCTGGCGGCGGCGCTGATCCCGGCCGGTTGCTCACGGAAATCAACCGTGGGTTGAGCGTCATCTCGAAACAGGCGGGCACCGCCCTCTTTGTAACGGCCTCTTATCTGGTCGCTGACGTGGCGCGCGGCCAGTTCCGCTACGCCATCGCCGGCCATCCCAATCCACTGCACGTGCGCCGGCATCTGAATACCGTCGAGCGTCTGGGCCAGGACACCGAACCCGGCCCCGCGCTGGGCGTGTTCGGGGACGCTGTCTTCAAGACATTTGAGCAACCGATGGCCCCAAGCGATCTGGCGATCTTGTTTACCGACGGTCTTTTCCAGGCGGAGGGGCCTGACGGCGGCATCTACGGCGCGAACAGGCTCCTGGAAGCCGCGCAAAAACATCTCAGCCTGCCCGCGAATGGTTTGTTTGACGCGCTACTCGCGGAAGTCCGGCAGTATTCCCATCAACGACAACTGACAAACGACGTATGCTTGGTGGGCGTGGAAGTGGCCCGCATCGGTTGACACCCGGCTGTGGAATCGGGGCGGGGGGGGCAAAGCCAAGCCATCGCCCGCCGAGGCTACGAACACAGCTCGACTTTGGAAAGCCGGGCGACCTGCCGGTTCAGGGAGAAGACCCGCCGCAACTGAGCAGACCCAGCCTATCGCTTCACGCCGAACATGTAGGTGAACCACTGCGGGTTCAGCCCCGCCAGCGGCCCCTTGAGCTTCTCCAACTCCGCCGCCGGGCCGTGGACTTCCACCCGCTGCACATCCGCCAGCTTCATCAGCGGCCCCAGCAGCGCGCCGACGTTTTCGAGATGTGCCAGCAAGCCGTCCGCGCCCACATACGCCTCGCGGCAATAGACAATGTCGCCGTTGACGGTGAAATCGTAATAGAGGTTCTTCGGCTCGGTCGCGGTCCTCTCAATGAAGGCCGCAAGCGCGGCCTTGAACTCCTCCATCTTGCCTGCGTGGACTTTGAAATAGGGGTGAATGCTGACGACGTTGACGGGCTGACTCATGGTTCAGGTTTCCTTTGTTCGAGTTGCAGTTTAAATAACATGCCGACGCAATCTCACTACCACGGGGGAACGCGTCGAGACAAGCCTGATGGCGCAAAGGGCGTTGTCTGAATCTGGTTCCGGCAAAGCCACGCCGATTCACTTTCGTCAAGCAGGACTTTTGCGGACGCACAGCAAAAGAAGCGCAACGCCAATGCCACCACCTGTCACCCATTTCCAGTGCCTAACATACCACGGCTGCAATTGCTCCAGTCGCGCCTCAACAACGATGATTTGATTGTCGAGCGCAGCAATCTGCGACTTCATCTGGTTCAACTCTGGTGTGCGCTTGTTTAACTGCGCCGTGAGGCTCATGACCTGAATTTCAAGCCCATTGATGGTTCCCGCAGCATGTGTATCGCCCGATCCTCTGAAGTAACGCGCGCGCATCGGCGTTTGCGAAAAAGATGACATGTCGCTTCCTGATGACATCTGAGTGATCTGAGATTCAGTCGCTCGCTTGTAATTAAGAGACTCTTGGGTTGATTCCCGCTCGCGCTTCAACACGTCAACGGCTTCCTGGACTACCTGCAATTGGGCAAGCCATTGTTTGCGCGCTGCTTGAAGATTCTCCAGCCAGCCGGCATAGGCATCGCGCAACAACCGATCCAACTCAAAGGCATCCATAATGCCAGTGATTGCTTGGGCAGGCTTCTCGAGCCATTGAACGGCCTCTGGAAACATTCTACGCGCCAGCAAGTTGCGCCCTTGTTCCAACCATTCTGTGTCGGTCATTTCGGCGGTCTTGGCTGCTGCTGTTGCCTCGACAACGGTTTGCGGCTGGGTTGCAGTCAGATCTCTGGCACGCTGCCACTCTTCAAGACGTTTCGGGTCGTAGCCGTATCTCCTAGCGATGGATTCTGGCAAGTTTGAGAAAAGGACTTTTGCGGCGCCCCATGAATGCGTAAAACTGATCCCGTCCACTTCAATGCGGCTTACGCGAATGTTCTGATAGTTCGCCCCATCAAGCGTTGTAAGATCCTCGGCAAACACACCCTCGGAGAAACAGCATAGGAAAACAAAAGCCGCTATAAACATGAATTTCTTCATCTCGAATTCCTTCCCTGTTCTCGCGACAATATCGCCCGCCCAGTCCTGTGACAAGTCCAGAGTTCGCGATCGTTTCCACGCGCACGTCACAATCCGCGCAACAACCGCACGGCTTCCTGGACGAGTTGCTCCGCCGCAGCCGGGAGATACGGACTCGTCTTTACCTCGTAGCCGCCGTCGTCGTAGCTTTGCTTCGTCGGCACGTAGCCGCCCGCGCCGTTGCAGTGCGTGATGATTACGGTATGCGGGAACGGCGACGCCGTCTTGATCGCCCTGCCGATTTCGTTGAACACCTCGCCGCCGAGGCCGACGAACGCCACGTCGCCGACGCGCCCCACGGTGAGGTGGAACGCCGAAAGTATGCTCGCGGCTTTCGTCTGCGCTTCGTCGAGCGTCTTGCGCGGCAGGTCCACCACCTTCATCGCCGACCTGACTGGGCCGTTCGCATCGAGCTTCTGGATGGCATTCGCCACATCCACCACTTCCTCGCCGAGCAGCGTGCCAAGCAACACCGGCTCCGGTATCCAGCCGTTCGCCGTCTTGAACTCCGGCAGCACGCGGCACCACGGGTCAATGTCCCCCGACGCGCCCGCAAACGCCGGCGTCACCACGCCGCCACCGAGGTGCTTCTCAACGAACTGTTCCGCCAGACCGTGGACATCGCCGCTGACGATGTAGTTCTTCGGCCCCAGCGAAGTGCTGTGCGTCGCGTAGGCGAAAAGCACGGCCGCCAGTTCACCCTTGTCCGCCCGCGCAATCTTCAACACCTGGACCTCCCGGTCTGTCATGGCGTTGGGATTCCGGCCCAGCTTGATCTGCGGCTTGCCATCCTTGTCCAAAAAGGGCTGTCTGCGGTTGATGCCGACGGGAGACGATCCCGACCCGAAACCGATGCGCACGGGCGTCGCACGGCCGAGCGCCTCGCGGACAACCTCCACCAACCGCCGCGTCAGCCATTCCGTGTATTCGATGTTGTTCGGATGCGCCTCCGAGCCGGCGAGCGCGGGCGTCGGCGCGCTGTGGGTATGAATGCCGCAAAGGAATAGTTCAGACGGCTGAAGCCGGCACTCCGAGAGGATCGCCTTTCGCACAACCTCGGCTGTTCCCTTGTAGAACCCGATGAGGTCCGTCGAGAGCAGCACCAGCCGTTTGCCGCCCTGCTCAAACGCGACAGCCCGCGCCGACAGCGGATCGTGGACGCCTTGCGAAAGGTCCTTCCGGCTCCCATACCCCGCCAACGTCACCGGCTTCTTCGGCGTGATATCCGTCACGGCCACGCCCGCCCGCAGAGCGTCATCACCCCGCGCAGGCAAGTCCGCAGCCATGCCGAAGACACAAGCGCACCCAAAGGCCGCAAGACTCCGGGGAGAAACCCAACACGCGAAGAGGCTGGTCACGTTCATGCCGCGAGAATACCCCGCTCGCGCAAGCCAATCAAGTTGGCCGATGCGCCATCAACATCCTTGACTGCGCTTTGGAATTGCACACCATCGTCGTTGGTTCGCGCCAGCAAGGAAAAGCCATGCCCAAGAACAACCGCCACACCGCCTACCGCCCACGCTTGCCGCTCCTGTTCCTGCGCATCCTCGCCACAACCGCAACCGCATGGCTCGGACTCGCGCCGGCCTTCGGCTGGGGCGGCGAACATAACCGCATCACCGCCGCCGCGGTCGAGGCGTTGCCGGCCGGCCAGCGCGCTGCCATCGCGCCCGAAGCCGCGATACTCGCCCGTCTTTACTGCGAGTTTCCTGACCTGAACTGGCCCTGCTACGGCGAATGGGGCGGCGGCAACGCCGACCCGCGCCTGCCGCGGTTTCCCGACACGCGCCGCGAGTGGGACATCTCGTTCTACTGCGGCTGGGACCCGGTTTTGCAGAAGGGTAAGAGCTATCCGCACCGCGCGCCGGAATCAGTGGAAGCCGCCGCGGTCCACTTCGGGAAGACGGTGGAAGCATTGCGGGCCGGCCGGCTCGCCGACGCCGCGCGCTTTGTCGGCGTCATGTTTCATTACATCCAGGACAGCAGTTCCTTCCCGCACATCCAGCCCATTCACCGCGCGTTCCATGCCACGAAGCTCGACGCCATCCGCACAGGCGGCTACGAGCCGCAGCAACTCGGAAACACACCCGCCGAAGCCGCTGCCGTGTTGACTGCGCGGGTCCGCAAGCTGGTGGACTGGACCGAGCAACGGCTTGCGCCGCTGCTTGCCGAAACTGGCGTATCGCTCGACGAGGCCAAGCGTCTTACCTCCAAAGAACTGCTCCCCGCCGCCGTCACTCGCGCCGTGGTAAAGCTGCGCGCAGAGAAACCCGCCGACTATGAAGCCGCCGCGCTCGATTGTGCCAATGAATGCGCACGCCTTTGCGCCGACGCGCTGCACAGCGCGTTCGCCTTGGCTCCATCGCTTGCCGCGGCCAAACCCAACCCGACAAACACCAACCTCGCTTTCAACTCCTCCTTTGAGTCGGGCGACGGCGACCGCGCCCCAGAAGGCTGGTGCGTCGGCTGGCTCGACCCCAACGACCGCGCCGGCCGCGCCGAGTGGTATCGCGCCGGCACCCACTGGGACAAACCGGTAAGAACCGGCAAGCGTTCCGCGATGCTCCTCTGGTCGCCGCAAAAAGGCCTGGAGTGGCGTCAGACGTGGCGGCGGGCCGTGCCGGTGAACGCTGGCGAAACCTATCGCGCCGCCGTCTGGATCAAGACCCGCGCCATCACAGGCTCCACGTGGTTCGCCATGCAGTTCTACGACACCGCCTACGAACCCGTCAGCAACGCAAAAAACGAAGTCGTGAAGACCGACTGCGACTGGAAGAAGCTCTCGTTGGAAGCGACCGTGCCTTCAAACGCCCATTGGCTGCGGGCCATCCTCCACACGGAAGCCAACAGCGGCGCCGTTTGGTTCGATGACGTGGAGATCATACGGACTGCGCGCTGAACCGACAACAACCGCCGGCTAGAGCCAGGACTCCAAGCCGGAACTTCGTATTCTTTCGTCCTTTCGAGGTTCGGAGTCCCGGTTTCAGCCGGTCCGGCGCATCATCAACACGAAAACCCCTCCTGCCCGCTGCCAGTCCCTCACCAATCCCCTTTTCGCGTCCTTTCGCGTGTTTAGCGGGCCGCTGGCCTTCCCCTACTCTTTCCCGCCCGGCTCGTCGAAGCTCAGGGTCGCTCTCCATTTCTTGTAAAGCTCCGTCGTCGCGCGGCAATCGCCCAGGCAATACTGCGCGATCGCCCGGTGCCGGCCTTCGGCGAATAGCTGGTTCATGTCGAGGCCGCTGATGCCACCGGCCTTCGGGCTTTCGATGCCGAACGTCCTGCAATAGAAATCGAGATTGAACTTCCGCGACGCGCCGTAGAACGAAAGCTGCTCCAGTAGGTCCACCATGTCCTTCGCGTAACGATTGCCCATCAGGTTGCGGGACGGTTTCACGCCAAGGATGGCCGAGCGCAGCATCAGAAACGGACAGTCGAACATCCGCCCGTTGAACGTCACCAGCCGCTGGTATCGCTTCACCACGTCCCAGAACTCCCCAAGCACGTCCTCCTCTGTGCCGGAGCCGAACTCCACCAACCCGTCGTCGCTCGTCCATTCCTCGAAGTCGTCGGCCTGATAAACCACTTTCCCCTTCCCCGTGTCCACGTTGAGCATGCCGATGGCGATCACGCGCGAAGTCGGCGCCCAGAGGTTGAGCTGCTGGATGATTTCGGCCCGCCTCGCTACGCGCGCCTCCTCGGTCGCCTCCTTTTCCGCCGGCCGCATCAGGTATTCCTTCTGGGCTTCGTCCAACGACTCAAAATCAACCCCCGATGTCTCGATGTCGAATAGCAGTGTGTTCATGGCAGGAAATGGTGTGCTTGTCTCTGGCGCAGTCATGCAGGAATGCGCGGGTGAAATCAAGTGTGTTTCTGAAACACTCAGTCTGACCCCAACCACTACGCTATTGTTTGGCAGTGTAAGATAGTTATTTGCTTGTTGCCCCATGTTTGTTGGGTGTAGGGAGGAACAAGCCAAGGATTCTAGCGCAAAGCGGTCAAACAACCGTGAGGGAGCAACAATGAAGATTCTAATGACCTATGATGAATTGATGAAGGAAATGTCGGTCAGATTGGACATCTTCAAGGTTGGAGCGCCTGATCCAGTCGTTTGAAACGAGCGAAGTTCATTGAGTATCAAGAGCAGGCTTAGAGACATGCCTCGTCGAACCGATGATTGCTGTGTGCTAAACGGTTGATTTCGTAGGCTGCCAAGACAAAGGTGGAAATGTTCGCGGCTTGACCTTGCGGCTGGCTTGGCTGATTCTCCGCGGACCGAAACACAATCAATGCAGTCGAACAAATCTATGAAACACATTTTGATCCTGACACTCGCTCTCGGCTTGCTCACAGGTTGCGGGAAGGAAGAATCGGCGGTTGCGGAAAAGACAAGCAACGCGACGCCCGACACGAAAGTCGCCACCGGCGGCGATTTCCTCGCGGAGAACGCGAAGAAGGAAGGCGTGAAGACGACGGCCAGCGGCCTGCAATACCTGGTGCTCAAGTCCGGCAGCGGCCCATCGCCGAAGGCGACCGACGGGGTGAAGGTGCATTACCACGGGACGCTGATCAACGGAACAGTCTTCGACAGCTCGGTGGAGCGCGGCGAGCCGATTTCGTTTCCGGTCGGCGGCGTGATCCCCGGCTGGGTGGAGGCGCTGCAACTGATGAAGGTGGGCGACAAGTGGAAGCTGTTCATCCCGGCCAAGCTGGCCTACGGCGAGCAAAGCCCCAGCCCGCAGATTCCGCCCAACAGCGTGCTCATCTTCGAGGTGGAACTGCTCGGCATCGAGAAGTGAGGCAGGCGAAAGGAAGAACCACGGAAGACACGGAAAGACAAATAACAACTCCGCCGACTTCCGTGCATTCAGTATATTCCGTGGTCAACCAAATCAATGCAGTCTGACAATAATCTTATGAAACCATCATCCAACCAATCCCCCGAAGCTTTTCTCGTGGAGAACGCCAAGAAGGAAGGCGTGAAGATGACCGCCAGCGGTCTGCAATACAAGGTGATCAAGTCCGGCACGGGCGCGACGCCGAAGCTGACCGACACGGTGGAGGTGCATTACCACGGGACGCTGATCAACGGGACGGTGTTTGACAGCTCGGTGCAGCGCGGCCAGTCCATCTCGTTCCCGGTGAACCGCGTAATCAAGGGATGGGTGGAGGCGTTGCAGTTGATGAAGGTGGGCGACAAGTGGACGTTGTTCATCCCGGCCAATCTGGCCTACGGCGACCGAAGCCCCAGCCCGAAGATTCCCGCCAACAGCCCCTTGATCTTCGAGGTGGAGCTGCTCGGCATCGAGTAGTGAGGTGGAGGGAGATGGAACTGAACCCGCTTGAGTTTCCCCTGATTTGCCGTTATTAGAATGGCATGAGCAGCACGACCGAGGAAATCATCCGGGTTTGCGAAGCCCTGCCGGCGGACAAACAGTCCGAGGTGGTTGACTTCGCCCGGTTCCTCCTCGCCCGTCAGGATGACGAAGCGTGGGAGCGGCGGATTTCTTATCCACAGACACGCCCAAAGCTGGATAGTTTTCTCCGCGAATCCGCCACTGAGGGCGACGAACCGCTCGACCCGAAGCGCTTGTGAACTCGCGCACCCGGCCGAGTTTCTGGCGGGCTTATGCGGGGTTGAATGAAACCAACCGCAAGGCTGCGCGCCGTGCCTACGCTCTCTTTGCGCAGAATCCGGATCATCCTTCTCTTCGCTTCAAGAAACTCGGCGGTTACGACCACGTCTGGTCTGTTCGGATCAATGAGCAATACCGCGCCATCGGCGAACGGCGCGGCGATAGCATCGTCTGGGTTTGGGTGGGCACTCACAACGAATTCGACAACCTTTTCGGGTGAGAGTCCGTTGTCCTCCCCCAACAGCATCGTGAATCCCCAGCCGCCATCGCCTCGCCCGCCTTCGCGCGATCCTCTGCACGGGATGACGCTGGAGAACATCCTCAAGCAACTAGTGGAGTGGTATGGTTGGAGCCGGATGGCACATCGCATCCCGATACGCTGTTTCATGTTTGAGCCAACCATCAATTCCAGTCTGAAGTTCCTGCGGAAGAATCCCTGGGCACGCCAGAAGGTGGAGGCGATGTTCGTCGCGGGCGAAATGAAACGGCGCCGACTGTCGGCCACGAAATCGGATGAACGAAAACATGACGGAAACTAAGAACGCCCCGTTGTTGAATTGGTTGCTGCGGGAGTATCCCGACACGCCAAAGACCCGCGCCAAGCAGTGGATCGCCGCGGGACGGGTCAGCGTGAACGGCGTCATCATCCGCAAGCCGCATCAGGTCATCCCGGACCCGGGCGAGACGCTTGAACTGGGCGGCCGCCGCGCCAGCACGCTGGATTGCGGTTCCGGCTGGCAGATCCATCCGCGCGTCTCGCTGCTCTTCCTGGACACCGCGCTCGCCATCGTCAACAAGGGGCCGGGCCTCATCTCCGTGCCCGCACCGAACAGCGACATCTCCGCGCTGAGCATTCTCGCCGATTTCCTCGTGGGCAAACTGCGCGCGCAGGACCGCGGCGTCGCGGGGAGATCGTTGCCGCCGGCGTATCGCAAGCTCGTTCCTCAACCTGTCCATCGCATCGACCAATACACGAGCGGCGTGTTCTGCATCGCGACAAGCTCCGCCGCCCGCCACCATCTCATTGAGCAGCTCAAGGCGCACACGATGAAACGGGAATACGTGGCCTTTGTGGAGGGACATGCGCGTGAGTCCGAAGGCACCTGGCGGCAATGGCTGAAGTTGAGCGAGGACGAACTGCGCCAGCAGATCCTTACCGAGGCGCAGGGGAAAGCCGCCGGCGAGGATGCGCAGGAAGCCATCACGCACTACAAGGTCATCGCCGAGTATCCGCTCCGCAGCGGCAAAGGTGTCATCACGAAGCTGCGGCTGCGGCTGGAGACCGGACGGAAGCATCAGATCCGCGCGCAAGCCGCGAACGCCGGACTGCCGTTGATCGGCGACCGCGTTTACAATCCCGCCTATCGAGCGCGGGAACACGGGAGGGCGTTCATTGATTTCCCCCGCCAGGCACTGCACGCCGAGACGCTCAGTCTCGAACACCCGGCCCATCCCGGCAAGCGCATGAGTTGGACCGCGGAATTGCCCAAAGACCTGCGACAGTTGGAACAGGCGCTGCGGTCGCGGCAGCTCTAATGCCACTCCTGAAGCTCGATGATGTTCCCCTCCGGATCGCAGACGTAAATCACCGTCAACTTGCCTTCGCCGGGAACATCAAGCGTCACGAGTTGACCGTAGTCTTTGCCGCCCCACGCCTGAATCTCTTTCCGCTTCGCCTCGATGTCCGGCACCTCAAACGCCAGATGAGCAAAGCCGGGCCGCATCAGTGACGACGGCTGCGCAGCTTCGTTCTTGTTGAACTGGAAGATCTCGATCGTGGGGCCGTTCTCCCCGTGGCCGGGCAGGCGCAAATGCTGTCCTTGGACACTGGTGTCCTTGACGCCCGTGAGCGCATCCACCTCCGGACTTTTCCGGTCGCGCGCCATCCCAACCGGAACGCAGCCAAACACCTCGCAATAAAACTTCATCATCCGCCGCCAGTCGTTGGCGACGAGGCTCGTGTGGGCGTAGCGAATGGTTGAATCGGGTTTCATCACTTCTTTCGGCCACAGTCTATTTCTGCGGCAGGCGGTCGCTGACGGGAATCTCGCCGCGGAGGAGTTTCCCGCCGAAACCGGTGAGGCGCAAGTAGAAGTCGCTCGGCAATCCCTCGAACGTCACGAACTCCGATTCTTTGCCGGGCGGCACGTCGTTCGTGCATTTGAAGATGGCCGTGCCTTCATCCACCTCGTCGAACATGGCGACGTAAATCATCGAAGCGCCCGCGCGCTTCGCCGCGCAGAACTGCGACCAGAGGAACTCTCCCTTCAGCCGCGGAATCTGGTCTGACGGCGCGCCATACATGTTGTGCCAACTGAACCCGGGAAACACCACCGGCAAGTAATCCAACCCGCGCTCCCGGCACCACGCGATGTCGGGTTTCAACAGACGCTCCTCATGGCGTGCGACTCCAGCAAGACTCCCATATCGCCCTGCCGTCCACGGGCTGATGATGTCCGCCAGTTTGCAGACTTCATGCAGCGCCGGATCGTTCATCGCGTCGCCCTTCAAATCGCGCCAGTGCGCCGGCACACCAAGCATGACCGTGCAGCCGTCCTTCTTCATGAACTCCACCAGCCGCCGACAATCCTCGATGGTGTAAGCGCGCTTGTCGTTGAAGCCGATGCCCCACAGCGTCACGACGGGTTTGCCGCGATGGCGAAGATACGCCGGTTCCTCCCCGATGCGCATCTGCGTGCGCAGTTGCCGCCAGTCCTCCATGACGTCGCCAACGTGGTCGGCGCGAAGGCCGCTGAGGTCATACATGACCGCGTAGGCGCGACCGTGGAGGTTTGCGCCCTCTCGGCAATGCGCGAGCACCACATTGTTGTGCCGAAGAACCCAAGGATCGCGAAGGCCGTTGACGAAGCGCTGCACGAACGCCCCGTCAATTCCGTAGTCGCGCATCCACTGAAAATGCCGCAGGACCGTCGGCTTCTTGAATGAGCTGAAGACCTCGGCAACACGGCCGTCCGCATGCTTGAAGCCGGTGGCGAAGCGCTCGTCGGGGCCGAGTTCCGACACGTCGGGCCAGAAGTCGAACTTGGCATTGCCGTCGGCCAACGGGCCGTGATGTTTGATCCAGTGAACCCACCCGCGTTCCGCGCCGTCGCCCTCGACGTTGAACCAACCCTGATAGCCGCACATCACCTTGTCGGTGAGCGTGCTCGTGTCCACGCCGCGAACAGAAGGACCGACGTAAGGCTTCAGCGTCTCAGCGAGAACCGCCTCGCGCGTGAGGCGAGGCGCATCCGCCGCCCCCGCGAGCGTTGCAATGCCTGCAGCCAGAACCAACCAAGCTGGGTTCGCCAACCCTAACTTCACGCCTTAAGCACACCCTGTAGATGCTTGAGGGAACGCTCGGCTTGCTCAACCGTGCCGCACTCCACTGAGAAGATGAGGTCACGCTTCAGCGGCTTGCAAAGTTTCGCGATCTTCGCCCAGTCAATCACGCCATCGCCGCAGGCGCAGCCAACGGCAGTGCCGGCCACTTTGCCGCGCTCGGCGTCGCTCTGGGCCACGCTGATGTCCTTGGCGTGAAGATGAATCAGCTTGTCCTTTATCGCCTTCAGGAACTCATACGGGTCTTCGCCTGCGAGGTAGGAGTTACCGGTGTCGAAGTTCACACGCAGCCACGGCGAGTCGTTCAGTTCCAGGATGCGCAACATGCTCTTCGCGTGCGCCGTGTAAGGTCCGTGTGGCTCCACGCCGAGATAGACGCCGTTGTCCTCGCAGCACTCCATGATCGGGCGCAGGTTCATCTTCATCACCGCGTAGGCGTCCTTGGCCTTCATCCATTTCGGCGGGAACATCGTCTCGCAGATTTGCACCACCGGCACGGTGTCGAACAGGCCGCGGTCGGCCAGCGCGCGAGCATACATGATGCCTTTGCGGGCATACTCGACGCCGATGCGCGTATCGAGCAGGTCGGAGTGGGAACTGACGCCGGAAATCTTCAGCTTCTGCTCGCGGCAGAAGTCCTTGAAGTATTCCGGATCGGTGTCGAGCGACTGCAGATGGCAATAGCCGGCGTTGCTGAGCAGGCAGCATCCCATCAAGAAGCACGGCTCTATATAACGGTAGCCAAGCTCCGCCGCTTTCTTCGCGCCCCACTCGAACGACTTGTCCGCGTGCCGCACGAACTCCATGTTGATGCCGATTTTGATTTTAGCCATAAGTGTTTCCGATTGATGTTTGGTTTACTTGCTTGCGCTACGCAGTTCCAACCAGCGCTGGTAAAGCTTCTCAATGTCGGCTGCGGCGAGTTTGCCGTCGCACACGGCCACGCCGTAGCATAAATCCAATTCCGCGCCGCACTTCAGTTCCATTGGCTCCTTCCACAAATTCAGCGTCGCCGACAAATAGGCGAACGGCTTGCCCATCGTGAACATCCGCGCCGGATGACGCGGATTCTTCGGATCGTCGAACATGGCAATCGTGACGGCCTTGCCATCCGCAGGCGCGCTGTAGGCGCACCACTTCGCCGCAACGAGCCGCTCGTCGCCGCGGACGGTCTCGCCGGGCTGGCCGGTGGCGTTGATGAACTCACCAACCTTGTCCATCACTTGAAGGAACCGCGCGCCGAGGCCGAAGTAATGATGGCCTGTCAGGTTCACAACTTCGCGGTTCGGCCCGGTGGCAAGCCGGCTCCGCCATGACAGCAGGGTCACGCCGCCTTCCTGAGTGTCGTGCAGGAATATCCGCCGCTGCTCACACAAGATCACCGTGCCGTTGGTCGCGACACAATCGAGCCGCTGCGCGAATTGCGCGCCGCCCGCCGCCGTCGTCGGGCCGTCGAGCGAGGTGGAGAGTTGCTTGCCATTCACAAGCCTTTCGCCCCAGAACTCCACCTTGCCAGCCTCGATGGCAAACATCAGCGCGTGGTGATGTTTGTGGTCGTCCGGCGAATCGCGCAGCACCTGAACGCCGCCCGGCGTCCACATCTTCGAGACGTAGGGCTTGAACGGCACGGAGGCGAAGCGATATTCGAGCACCGGCTTCGAGCCGCGGCTGATCTTGATCGTGGCGTCGTTCTTCGCGACCATGAACGGTTCAGCCGCTGCCGCGTAACTGCCGAGAGCGCAAACTGTCGCCAAGAGTGTGTGAGTCAGTTTCATGCCGCGCATCTCCGTTCCTCAGACAACGATCTTCTGCAGCTTCGCGTCGAACTTTGCCGTCTTGCCGCTGCGCGATGCCAACATGCCCATGATGAGCGCCGTCTGGACGTGATACGCCATCTCCACATCGCTCCACGGCTTCTGCTTCCGGTCGGCACAACAATCCAGCAGGTTTTCCCAGTGGTCCGCCATGTCGCCACGCTTCTCGATCTCAAAAGTCTGCGGCTTCTTGTTCGAGCCTTGCGCCGGGAAGAAAACGATCTCCGGTTTCTTCGTCGTCGGCGAAATCTGGATCGTCAGCGCGCCGTCCCAGCCTCGGATTGTCGGAATGCGTCCGCCCGGCCCGCGCCCGCCCGTGCCACCGGGAAAGTCGTTGCCCTGCGTGCCGAGGATCGCGACGGTAATCTTCTCCGGGTAGCTGATGAGCATGTCGAAGGTGTCTGGAACCTCACGCTCGGAGTAACGATACTTTCCGCCCGTAGCCACCACCTCCCTGGGAAACTTCAAGCCAAGCACGCTCGCCACCGGCGTGAACGCGTGTGGATACGTATCCGTCACCGGCCCGCCCGCGTAATCCTCATACATCCGCCAGCGGAAATAGCGGCTCACGTCGAATGGCCGCTTCGGCGCGTCACCAAGAAACGCTTTCCAATCCAAGTCCGGGCCGGGTTTGGCGTTCTTGTCGTCAATCTTCATCCCGCGCTCGCCCCAGTCGCCGACGCGGAAGTAGCCGCACTCGGCGTGAATCGGCTGGCCGATGATGCCGTCCTGCACGAGCTGCCGCATCTGCCGCCAGACGCCGTCGCCCATGCCTTGCGTGCCGAGTTGGAACGCGCGGCCGGACTTTTTCACCTCAGCGGCCAGTTGCTTCACGAGCGCAAACTGCCGCCAGTGGCTCACCGGTTTCTCGCAATACACGTCCTTGCCTGCGCGCACGGCGGCAATGGCTTGCGGACAGTGATGACCGTCGGGCGTCGCGATGCAGACAAGGTCCACGCTCTTGTCAGCGAGCAGTTCACGGTAATCCATGAAGCCCTTGGCCTTGAACCGCTCCGCGGCCTGTTGCATGCGCGGCCGATACGTGTCACAGACAGCAACAACCTCAACCGGCCGCTTCCCTTGTTCCTTCAGCCATTCGAGGATGCTGAAATGCGCCGACGCTCGCGCGCCTGTGCCGATGACACCGATGCCAATGCGGCTGTTGGCGCCGAGCACCTGTCCGCGAGCCACATAAGGCGTGGCCACGGCTGCTACAGCAGTCATAGCCGCTGTCTTTTGCAGAAAACCACGTCGAGTCACGGCCTGCGAAGTCAGGTTTTCAGCACTCATCGCATCATCTCCTTCCGCAGTCTGATCGCATCGGCCGGCATAGACCGCCGCTACAGATTGGCTCACGCAGGCTTTGTCGTGCCCGGCATCGCGATCGGATACTTGCCTTTGTCATCGGGCGACACCGGCGGTTTCCCATCTATCGTGAAGTTCTCGATGCCTGGCGCCAGTTCGGCCGGCGAGTTCATTGCGGCATCCCATGTGATCAACTGGCCCGACTCGCACGCCATGCGGCCCATGACGCCGACGAGCGTGGTCTTCGCGCAACGCTCCGCCTCGTTATACGGCTTGTCGTTGCGGATGGCGTCGAAGAGCAGGTCGTGTTCATACTGGTAGTGATCGAACGGCGGACCTGTGTGCTCCCAAAGGAGGTTCTCCGGCGTCGTGTTGTGACCTTTGTAGAGCCGTGGGTTCTTCTGCCCCTCGCCAAGCACCGCCGCGCCTTTCGTGCCGTGGACCACCACGCCCCAGAAGTCAAAGCACTTCGCTATGTGGCGGCCTTGCGCGTGGAGCCGCGTGCCGTCGGGGAAGGTGTATTCGGCGGCATAGTGATCGAAAAGCTGATCGGCGGCGTCGCGCACCTGCCGGCCGCCCATGCCCTGACAGGAAACGGGCCACGCGTCTTTGCACCAGCAGGCCACGTCGAGGTTGTGAATAAGCCAGTCGAGCAGGAACGTGCCGTTGAGCCACGTGTAGCAGCTGTAGTTGGAAATCTGGTGGGCCATCTCCGTCTGGTCTTCCTTGCGTGGACGAAGCCCGACCGGCCCGTGCATGCGGTAGGACCACTCGCTGATGACATTGCCAATGCCGCCCTCGTGGATCTTTTGCACCGCCTCCTCCAACGGCTTGTAGTGCCGGCTCATCAATCCGCCCGCGATCTTCAAGTTCTTCTTCTTCGCCTCCTCGCCAGCCTGGATGATGCGACGCACCCCGGGCGCGTCCACCCCGAACGACTTTTCCATGAACACATGCACGCCTTTCGAGACCGCATACTCGACGTGCAGCGGCCGGAACGCGGGCGGCGTGGTCAGCAGCACGACGCCGCCCTTACCCACGAAGTCAATCGCCTTCTTGTAGGCGTCGAAGCCGATGAACCGCCGATCCTGCGGCACGTCCAGGCTCGCGTCGTATTTCTTGGAAAGGTTCTTGAGGCTGGCGTCGAGCCGGTGTTCAAACACGTCGGCCATCGCGCAAAGCATCTTCGTGCCCTTGGTGTTCAAAGCCTGCGCCGCCGCGCCGGTGCCGCGACCGCCGCAACCGACAAGCGCGATCTTGATCGTGTCGGTGCTCTCCGCGTAGCCGGGCCGGGCCAGCGACGCGCCTGCGACGACGGTGGCGGAAGTCTTGAGAAATTGGCGGCGGGAAGTGAGAAAGGTAAATCGTTGAGGGTTCTTGTCCTGATTCATGGTCGTTCCTGTTGTTTGGTTATCCATGTCGCGCTGTCGCCACATCATCGGCTACAGCTTTCCGTCTTTGTGCGCCAACTCTATCGAAATGGCCAGCGCAAATCTTGCACAATTGTCCAGTGGCGGATTTTACAAAACCAGCCGACGCAACCTCAGCGGGCTTGCTTGGCCTTCGTGGCGTCGAACTTCCACTCCGCCACGACGGCGCCAGCGTTGTCCTTCAGCCGCAGCCACTCGACGCGAATCTCACCCGGCGCCGCACCCGGGTCGAGGCGGATGTGCCTGATGGCCTGCTTGGCGGGAAGCTTGAGCGCATAGTCATGCCACTCACCGTCGTGCGTCACTTCAAAGAACACGGAACGCACGCGCGCAAACTGCGGCTGCGGCGTGACCGACCAGAGAAGCTGGCCCTGACCCTTGCTGTTGGACTTCATCCGCAGTTCCAGTGTGAATGGCCCCTTCCCAGCCGGAACTTCGCCCGTATAGGCAAACGCGTCGCCGCCGGTAGACGTGATGATGAGTTGGTTGTCCCGGATCATCACGTCGGCGTCTTTGCTTGGAATCCAACCCTCGGCGGGCCGCGCGCCGGGTGGCAACGGCCAGTAGTTCGGATTCGGCTTCGGCACAACGGCGCGGCTTTCGGCCAGGAACCTGTCGAGCAACGCGTTCAGTTCCTTCGCCTTCTCCGGAAGCTTCGCAGCAAGGTTGTTGGTTTCGCCGAGGTCCTCGGCGAGGTTGTAAAGTTCCAGCCGGTCGCTCTGGTCTTCGTTGTCGCAGAAGTTGCGGATGAGCTTCCAGTCGCCTTTGCGGACGTATGCAGATGGCACGGTGCTGACGACCGGGGCGTAGTGCGGGAAATGGCAGAAGATTGCCTCGCGGCTGAGCGGCTGGCCGCGCAACGCCGGTGCGAAACTGATGCCGTCAAATCTCTGTCCCTCCTGCGGCTTCAGCCCGGTCATCTCCAGCAGCGTCGGATAGAAGTCCACGCTTTGGATGATTGCATCGCTCTTCGAGCCGCCGCGCGCCACGCCCGGCCAGACGACCACGCATGGCTCGCGCGTGCCGCCTTCGTAGATGGTCGCCTTGCCGCCGCGCAACGGCGCGTTGCTCGTGATTGGGATGTTGCCATACTCCGGCCGCAACGGAGTCCGCTTGCTTTCGTTCGCGGCCGGAAACGTCACGCCGCCATTGTCGGAGAAGAAGACGATGATCGTTTTCTCGGCAAGCCCCAACTCATCGAGCGTCTTCAGCAGCGTGCCGACTGCGTCGTCGAGGCTCTCGACCATCGCTGCGTAGAGCGGGTTATGCTGCGGGGTTTTTGAATCAACGCGCTTGTGGTATTTCTCGATCAGCTTCTGCTTCGCGTCCCACGGCGAGTGGACGGAGAACGCCCAGTAGTTCAGGAAGAACGGCCGGTCCTTGTTGGCGCGCACAAATCTCACCGCCTCCGATGCCATTCGATCTTCGATGTGCTCGCCGGGCTGGCCCTGGAAGTTGAGTTGCGGCAGCCACTTCCAGGGGGCGATGTAGCCGCCGGCTGGGCCAGGTCCGGAGGTGTGCGGCACGTCCACGTCGAAACCCTGATGAAGCGGGTCATACGGCTCCAAGCCGAGGTGCCACTTGCCGAAGTGACCGGTGGCGTAACCCGCGCCCTTCAGCGCCTCCGCCAGCGTGAAATACTCCTGTTTCAATCGCGTGACGCTGACCGCCTGCAGCGCTTTGCTCGCCCGTGGGCCGCTGGGGACAAGTTTCTCTTCAAACAGCTCCTCCGCGACGTGGCAGGAAGGCGTTGTGATGCCGATTCGCGCCGGCCAGAGGCCCGTCATGATGCTGGAGCGCGTCGGCGAGCAGAGCGGACTGGCAGCATAAGCTTGCGTGAACATCATCCCGCGCGCCGCGAGCCGCTCGATGTTCGGCGTTTCGTAAAGCTTGCTGCCGTAGAGCGACGTGTCGCGCCAGCCGAGATCGTCGGCAAGGATGAAGATGACGTTGGGCCTGCGCGGACTAGCCGCAAGCGCACCAACAGTGACCACAACTGACAGAATCGAAAGCAGAAGTCGTTTCATCCAGTCTCCTACCTCAGCAACTCCAATCCGCCCTCCGGGACGCGCACAACCATCGAGAAGCCGGCTTTCACGCGCGGCTGTTTGGCCCAGCTTGCCGCCGCGTCCTTCCAACGCTGCAAGCGCGCCGCGTCGAGCAACGGATCGCCGCGTTTCTCACGCCAGCCCTGCATCGCGGTTTCGAGCTTCTTTCGCGCGTCAGCGTGTGCGGGATCGGCAGAGAGGTTCTTGGTTTCGTTCGGGTCGTTTTGCAGATCGAACAACTCCACCGCGGGCTGCTCTGTGTTGGGAGCAAGGTTCAGCACCAGCTTGTAGCGCCTGTCGCGGACCGTGCGCTGCGGGCGGAACACGTCCGGCGTGTGGAAGTTCATCTCCGTGAACAGCAGTTCCCGCCAGTCCGCCGCTGACTCACCCCGCAGCAATGGCTGGAGCGCCGCGCCGACAAGCGTGTCGGGAGCTTTGACGCCGCAAGCCGCCAGCACCGTCGGCATCAAATCGAGCAGCGAGACGGTTTCCGCCCGGACTTGGCCGGCCTTCGCGCTGCCCGGCCAGCGCATCAACATCGGCACGCGCACGCCCGTCTCGTAGCAGGTGGTCTTGCCGCGCGGCATGGCGGTGCCGTTATCGCCAACGAAGATGACCATCGTGTTCTCAGCAAAGCCCGCCGCTTTCAACTCATCCAACAACAAACCGATACCTGCGTCTATCCGCATCACGGAGTTCAGCAAGCGCGCCGTGGCCATCGCGTTCTTCGACGGGTCGGTTGCGTTGAGCGGAATCGGCTCCTTGATGGCAGTGGCGGTGAGCGGTTTCTCCGGCAGGCCGGCGATCTGGTCTGTCTCTTTGTTCAGCGGGCCATGCGGGTCCATGTAGTTCACGTAGTAGAAGAACCGCCGGCCCGCCGCTTTCGCAGAGGCGAGGAACGCGCGGCTCTGCTCCGCCACCCAGCGCACGTTCCGCGTTGGCAGAGGGGCCGTCTTCTCCTTGGGCATCCAGTCGAATGGAAACTCCGCCGCCGGCTCGACGTGCAGCTTGCCGATGATGCCTGTCCGATAGCCCGCCGCCTTCAGCAGCGCCGGCATCGTCGGCTGGCCCGAGTGCATCCGGAAACCGAGGTGCGCGAGGCCGACCTGCCCGTTCTGGTGCGGCCAGCGCCCTGTCAGCAGCGCCGCGCGCGACGCGCTGCACGACGACTGCGCCACATAGGCATTACGGAACAGCACGCCCTCCGCAGCCATCGCGTCGAGCTTCGGCGTCGCGATGCGCTTCTCGCCGTAGCATGAGAGATTCAAGCCAAGATCGTCGGCGGTGATGAGAAGGATGTTCGGCCTCTTCGCATCGGTCGCGAACAGCGTTCCGCCGCTAATACCAACACCCAGCGCCAGAAGCAGCACTAAAATAGATGGGGTTCGTTTCATAAGATCAGTCCTCAATGTCTCACTGTTTCGCCGGTGGGTTCTTCGCCTCAACGGACACGCCGCTCTCCACCGAGATGACCGGCGTCATTCCTTTCTCATTGTCCTCGCGTGCGATGAAGACGCTGCCTTTATGGCCGACGCCTTTGACCGGGGTGTTCTGGCCAATGAGAAAACGGCCGTCCGGCAGGCCGGCGATGCCCACCGAGGCGTTGAAGTCCCATTTGCCCGAGAGGCGAAACGCTGCGTCCGCCCGCAACAGCACCTGCGGATTGCCGTAGCAGCCAAACCACCACGAGCCGTTCGCCCACGCCGCCGTCTGGATGCCCATCAACGTGTAACCGCTGCCGAGCACGTGCCGTTTGCGAAACTTAAACCGCTCGTCGTATTCGTAGAGGTAGTTGCGGGTCACTCCCGGCGGCAGCCCGCCGACCACGATGAACCGGCCGTCGTGATACGCGATGCCTCCCGCGCCATGCACCACCTCGCGCAACGGGTGCCACGCCAGTTCGGCGAGGCTCTGCCCGTCATAGACGAAGACCCACGAGTCCGCGTGTCCCTCGGGCTTGTTGAATTCGCGGAAATTCACCGCCACAAAGACCTTCCCGTCATGGAAGCAAAGGTCGCCATAATGCCAAACCGCCGGCAGATGCTTGAGCACGCGCCCTTGCAGGTCGGTCTTCACCAACGCGTCGGTCCAACTCCAGTAGATCGCGCCGCGCCCGTCGGTGCAAATGCCCTGAAGATGGCGCTTGTAAACGCCTTCGCACGCCGCGTCCCGGAAAGCCCGCCCCGCCTTGAACGCGAGCAACTGCCGCGGATGGTCGGTGTAGATGCGCTCGACGCCCATCGCAAGGAACCGCTCCCACGCCGAGGAATCGTTGACGGTCCAGACGCCGACGCCAAGTCCCGCCTGCTTGAGTTGGGCGATCTTCTCGGGCGTGACGGCGCGCTCGTTGAGCACCAGCGCCTCGAAACCGTGCTGCTTCGCAATGCGGATGTCCGCCGCAATGTCCGACTCACCGCGGTCCCAAAACACGGGAATGGACGGCGCGAGCCGCTTCACTTCCGCCATGTAGTTCACATTGCCATCGTTGAACCCGACCCACGGCTCCGCGCCTAGTTGCTTCACCAACGCCACCACCTCGGACACGCAGTTCGTCTTCGGCTGAATGGATACCCGCGTCTGATGCTGTGTCATCACAAGCCGCAACACATCTTCCACCATAGGCATCCGATGCGGTGGACACTGTGCCCGCGACGTCCCATGCCGCCGCCGGAAGTCCGACGCCACGTCTACCTTCCGCAACTGCTCGTAAGTGGACTCCGGCACCACAAGACTTCGGTCGCCCACGCGCCACGTTGTCCGGTCATGGCTCACCACCAGTTTGCCGTCGCGGGTGCGAAACACGTCCAGTTCGATCCAGTCCGCGCCCGCCGCGATGGCACTCTGGAAAGCTGCCAGCGTGTTCTCAGGACACTCGCCCGAGTTGCCGCGATGCGCGGTGACGCCGTTGTGGAGAAAACCGCCCGCGCTATCAGCCCCCGCGCCTGCTCCAACAACGGCAGGAACCGCAATGACCAAGGCAAGTATCTGCGAGAACGTGATCATCCTCATGGCCGGCTCCGGCCCGCGTCGCGGAGCTTCTCGAAGAGCGCCTGCAACTCCTTGACCTTGTCGGGATGCTCGGTGGCGACGTTCTTCTTCTCGCCAAGGTCATCGGCGAGGTTGACGAGGAACGGCGGGATCGCAGCTTTGCCTTTCCCCTTTCCTGCTCGCGCGGTCTTGCCGGCGTCCTTGTAGCTCTCTCGCGCGCCGCCAGCTTGGATGAGCTTCCACTGCCCTTGTCGGATGGTGAACGGCCCCTTCGTGCCGCCGACGTGGGCGACGAAGTTCTCGCGGCCCGGCTTGTCGTGCGGCTGGCCAAGCAGCGCGGGCAGGACGTTGAAACTGTCCGGCGCGGCATCGCTGGGCAGCGCCTGGCCCGTCAGTGCCGCGAACGTCGCCAGCAGGTCGAGATGCGCGATGAGTTCGGCACACCGGCTGCCAGCTTCGATCTTGCCTGGCCAGCGCGCAATGAACGGCACGCGATGGCCGCCCTCGAACAAGCTGCCTTTGTAGCCACGCAACGCGCCATTGCACGGATGCTCGAAGTTGCCGACATCCTCGTAGCCGTCGTCCATCACGCCGCCGTTATCGCTGGTGAAGACCACCAGCGTCTTATCGGCCAGCTTCAACCGGTCCAGCGTCGCGAGCACCTCGCCGACGGCTACATCGAGTTCCACGATGGCATCGCCGCGAGTGCCGCACTGGCTCTTGCCGTGGTGGCGCGGATGCGGCACGCGCGGCACGTGGATGTTGTGCGTGGCGAAGTAGAGGAAGAACGGTTTCTCCTTCTGCCCCTCGATAAAACTGACGGCCTTCTTCGTGAATGTGTCGGCCATGTCCTCGTCCTTCCAACGCGCCGACTTGCCGCCGGTCATCCAGCCGATACGGCCGACGCCGTTGACGATGGTGTTGTCGTGGCCGTGCGTGTGCCGCAGCTTCAGCAACTCCGGGTTCTCCTTGCCCGTCGGGTCGCTGCCAACCTTCTCCTTGTAACTGACCTTGATCGGGTCGCTCGGGTCGAGGCCGACGACGCGCCGGTTCTCAATGAACACCGTCGGCACGCGGTCGCCCGTCGCGGCCATGATAAACGAGTAGTCGAAGCCAAGCTCCAGCGGGCCGGGCTTGATTTCGCCGTTCCAGTCCGGCCCGCCGTCGGGACCAAGGCCGAGGTGCCATTTGCCAACGATGCCCGTCGTGTAACCAGCCCCCTTTAACATCGAAGGCAGCGTCACCGTGCCGGGCTGGATGGTGATTGCCGCGTCGCCCGGCGCGATGGCCGAGCCTTCCGGCTGTCGCCACGAATACTTGCCGGTGAGCAGCGCCCGCCGCGTCGGCGTGCAGGTGGACGCGGGCGAATGTGCGTCCATGAACCGCCGCCCGTCGCGCGCGAGCCGGTCGAGGTTCGGCGTCTGCACCATCTTCGCGCCGTGGCATGAAAGGTCGCCGTAGCCGATGTCGTCGGCGAGGATGACCACGATGTTCGGTTTCGCAGGCGTCAGTTCCTTGATTACGATGTCACGATACCACGCCTCGCTTGGACCGCCCTTGTGGATTTGCAGGCCGATGACGCCGACCTGCGGGATGGATGTGTCAGGTTCGACATAGTCCACCGTCGGATGGCCGTTGAGCCAGAACCGCACGTGCCGGCCCTCGCACAACACGCGATAGTCGTTCCAGTCGTTCGAACGGATGAACTTCCGTTGCTCCTCCGGTGACGGTCCGGCCAGAAGCTTGTGGCGGCGCTCGTCGTAGAGGCAGCCCCAATACTTCTGGCCGATGTCAGCCTGATAGCCGATCATCTCGCTGCTGTTTGGCACGCGCTCGCTGCGGATCTGCACGCCGGCGTTGACGTTCTCGCCGGCCAATTTGAACCGGAACCGAAGCTCGAAATCGCCGTAGGGCTTGCTGGTGCACAGATACTCGTTGTGAGGCACCGGTCCCGCGAGGCTGCCCCCGACAATCGCGCCGTCCTCAATGCGGAACGCCTTCAAATTCCCCTCCCAGCCCGAGAACGACTTGCCGTCAAACAACGGCGCAAATCCGCCTCTGTCTTCCTCGGCAGCGCGAACATTCGGCGCGAGTGCAACCAGCGCACAACAAATGATGAGCATACGATTCATGGTCTATCTCCGATCAGGTAATTCCATTTTGCGCCACGCTGGGCCGACATCCTTGACCGCCGCCGTATCGGGAGCCTTCAGCCCCAGTTCAGCCGTGATGACGTTGTTCGTGATGACACAATCCACGGGTGGCAGCGTCGCGCCCTTGCCCGCGTAGCCGATGAGAATATCCTGCGCGCAACGCACCACCGTGTTCGAGGTAATCAAGGCGCGCTTGACCTGGAAATAACCGTGCAGGGGTGAGTCGGGAATGCCGTTCATGAGACAGAGCGCGGCGCGCGCGTCCTTGCCGGTGAGATCGTAGAAGCGGTTGCCGACCACGCGATGATCCTCGCAGATGACGCGCACGCCGCCCGTATTCTTCTTGCCGTTCCCGATGAACACATTGCCGGACACCTCGCACCGTTTGCCCTGCCGCAACGTCAGCGCGCCGGCGCATTCGAGGAACGTGTTGCGGCGATAGATGTTCTCGCAGGACTTGTTCGAGACGATCTCAGCCTCGCCATTGCATCGTTCGAAGAGGTTGTCCTCGACAATCGTGCGCGACACGTTCATGGACACCTCGCTCGTGCCGACGCGGACCGTCTCGCCGCCGTTCTCGCCGAGCGGCGGGCGCGGGCCGAAATGATTGTGATCAATGCGGTGGCAGTCCGGCTGATCACCAACCCAGACGACGAGCGTTGTGCCCAGATGCGTCTTGCCCGCGAAATAGCAGTGATCCACGCGGTTGGATTGGCCATAGAGCGAGCACCACTTGTAATCAAGCCCCCGCTCCGCCGGATTGTAATCGGTAATGGCGCAGTTCGTCAGGCGGCACTGGCTTGCGAATGTCTTCGAGTCGCGCCGGAATTCGATCACACTGCCGGACTTGATGCAGCCGTCCTTGAAGCACAAGCCGTCCACGACCAGATGACTGCCTCCGATGCGCAGCCGCGACTGGCCCGTGAGCACGACCTTGCCCGGCGTCTTCGCGCGAAGCGTGACTGGCTTTCCGGCGACGCCATTGGCAGCAAACACAATCTCCGCGTCCTTCCACGTTCCGTCAGCCATGACGAGGCTATCAGCCGGTCGCGCGCGTTTGAGTGCGATGACCAGTTCTGCGGGGTTGGAAACAGGAAATTCAGCAGCGACTACGAAAGAAGGAACGCACACCGCCATCGCAAGCATCGGAAGCCATTTCATGAGTGGCAGAAACAATTGCAGGACGCCCCGCACAATTCAACATCACCGTTGAAACACCGTCTTGCCGCCGACCACTGTTCGCAGCACCTTGATCTTGCGAATCTCGTCTTCGGGGCACGTCAGATAGTCGCGGTCAATCACCGCAAGGTCGGCGAGTTTGCCCGGCTCCAACGAACCGAGCTTGTCTTCGTCGAAACTCAGCCATGCGGCCCAGAGCGTCACCGCCCGCAGCGCGTCGAGCCGCGAGAGCTTCTGCGCCGCGCCATAGACGTGGCCACGGTCACTCTGCCGCGCCACGGCAATCCATAGCATCAGCGCGGGATTGAACGAGTTCATCGCATGGTCAGGGTCGAAGCCGATCATGTGATCGCTGTTCACAGACACCGGCACGCCCGCGCGCACCCACTCGCCCAAGCCGATGAACCGCTCTGCCCAACTCTTCCCGTAAACCTCCGCCATCGCCTCAGCGTCGCGGTAGTAGAGATAGCCTTGCGTGTCCACGCCAACACCGAGTTCCTTCGCCCGCCGGGCAATGGCTGGCGTCGGGAAATAAGTGTGCAGCAGATTGAAGCGCCGCTGTTTGATGCTCGGATCAGTCGCGGCGACCGCGGCGATGGCGTCGAGCACCGCTTCTGTGCCGCCGTCGCCGGTGACATGCACGCTCATCGGCCAGCCGAGGCGGTTGACCGTCGCAAACACAGTCCTCATCTCATCCGACGTCAGGAACATCTCGCCGCGATAGCTTGGGTCTGTGAGCCGGTAGAAGGGCGCCCGCCGCCCGCCATAAGGCTCGCTCAACCGTGTCGTGCCCCAGTGAATACCGCCGTCGAGCGTTGTCTTCATCATGACGGCGCGCACCCAGTCGTCGCCCTCGCCCGGCTTGAAACCGAGCGCCTTTACGTATTTCTCGACGCCCTCGGCCGTGCGCGCGGAGAAGCGGAACGTCGCCCGCATCCGTGCCGTGAGATGGCCTTGCCCGCGAAGCTCCTTATACATCGCGACGCCGTCGCGGTCGGTCGCGCGCTCGAAAACCGTCGTGATGCCGACCTCGTTGTAGCGGCGCAGCAGCTTGCCCAACGCCACCGTCGTCTGCTCGCGCGTTACGTCTGGTCGCGACATGAGCTTGCGAAGCGACTGGTTGCCACCGCGAATGAGCACCGGCCGGCGCTGCTCGTCGCACACGACCTCGCCGTCCGGAACCTTGCTGTTGGCGTCCATGATGCCAAGCGCGCGGAAGCCGGCGGTGTTCAACGCATGCTTCATCGCCGACGTGTAGAGCACCGGATGCTCCTTCGTTGCAGCGTCCAGTTCCGACGGCGTCGGATGGCGGCGTTCTTTCAGCCGCGTGATCTCATTTCGCGGCACCTCGATCCATTGACCCGCCGGAACCTCCGTTGCCCGCCGCCGAATCCAATCCTGAATCTCCGCGATGCTCGAAAGCTCCGCGTAAGTCTCCGTCACCGAGGCCCGCGCCGCGCCGATGGCGTGGACGTGTGCCTCTACGAAGCCCGGCAGCACGGTCTTGCCGTCGAGCCGGATGACCTCCGTTCGTTCACCCGCAAGCTTGAGCACCTCGGCGTCCGTGCCAACGGCGACGATTCTCCCATCGCCAATCGCCAGCGCCTCCGCCACACGCTCCTTCGCGTCCAGCGTGACAACTCTTCCGCCGACCAGCACTGTGTCCACCGCCCCCAGCGAGAGCGCTGAGGCGGAACACAACGCCGCCAGCACCGCGCATTGGCCAAGCCGTTTCATGGGTCACTCTTGCGAAGCACCTCGACGTAGAACGCGCCGCACAACTCGCGGCCTTGGGCGTCGTAGAACCACGTCTGCAACTGCGTCTTCCCCGCCTTCAGTCGCGCCTCGAAGACGGCCTCCTTGTCCGTCGCGCCCACTGGCGTCGTAGCGTCGAATCCGCCCAGGCGCACTCGCGCCTTGCCGATGGGCAGCGCCTTGCCTTCGGGAAAGGAGCCGTCCACGCACTTGTAGGCGGGCACGGCGGCCGTCAGCGGCGCTTTCGCCTCGTGGGGCCAGCGACGCAGGCTGATCCGATAAACGCCATCACGCGTGACGCGGATGTTCCAAGGCGCGTTCATCGCCGGCTGCGGCCGGCCGCCGGGGAGCGAGCCTTCTTTCACCAGCGTCTCGCCGAGTAGCCGGATGTCGAACGGCTGCGAGGCGGGCGTCAGCTTCGGCGCCACCCAATCCATCGAGGTCAGGCAGGCGGGGTTCTCGCAATCCGAGCCAATGTCCAATGTCTCAAATCTGCGCAAGCCCGGCTGCACGGCCGCCCACCACTTCTCGTAATATGCGCGGAGCGACTTCACCAACTCTGGATGCTGCGCGGCTACGTCAGTCTTCTGCGCGGGGTCGGTCTTGATATCGTAAAGCTCCCTGCCACTGACCAACCGCCACTTGTCGCGAAGCACGGCCGCATCCCATTTCGCCGGCTCGCTTTGAGTCAACCCGCTGTATTGCACCACCAACGTCCGCTGTGCGAGCGCCGGCTGCTCCTTCCCGCGCAATAGCGACGCAAGGCTCACGCCGTCGAACCGGCCGCGTTTCGCTGGCTTCACCGCGCACAGATCAAGCAGCGTCGGCAGCACGTCCTGCACCTGCGCCAACTCCACCACGTCCCCGGCGGGACGCAACCCGCCCGCCGGCCAGCGGACGAAGCACGGCACGCGATGGCCGCCGTCGTGGAGACTGGCCTTGGCGCCGCGCAGCCCGGCGTTGAAGACCGTGATGCCGCCGGTGCCGCCGTTGTCGGTCATTAAGACCAGGATCGTGTTCTCGCGCAGGCCGGACTCGCGCAACATCGTCTCCAAGCGGCCAATGTTCTCGTCGAGGTTGGCGATCATGCCGAAGAAGCCGGCGACATCGGGCGCGAGATGCTTGTAGGGCCGCTTGTATTTTTCCGCAACGTAAAACGGCCCGTGCGGTGCGTTCGGCGCGAGATAGCAGAGGAATGGCTGGCCCGCGGCGGCGCACGACTTCATCCACCGTTGAGCTTCGCTAAAGAACACGTCAGTGCAGTAACCCTTGAACTGCTCGACACGGCCGTTGCGACGGAAGAAGTCGTCGAAGTAATCGTTGTCCCAATAATCCGGCGTCGAGGTGATGCCCCAACTCAAATGATAGACCGCCTCATGGAACTCACGGTCATTGGGCCGGTGTGGGAAATTGTCGCCGAGATGCCATTTGCCGAACAGTCCCGTGCGATAGCCGCCCGCCGCGAACAACTCCGCCATCGTCGGCACCTCGCGCCGCACAAATGTCCGCCCGGAGCATACACAACTCGCGCCGTTGGCCAACGCGTCGCGACCGGTCATGAGTTGGCCGCGCGTCGGCGTGCACATCGGCGAGGAGTGGAAGTCGGTGAATCGGATGCTCTCAGCGTGGAGCCGGTCCAGGTTCGGCGTTTTGAGCACCGGGTTGCCGTGGCAGGAGAAGTCGCCGTAGCCCTGATCGTCAGTGAGGATGACGATGACATTGGGTTTCACCGCCGAGGCAAAAGCGGCACCGGCAGCGAGCAGGACCCCCAAAACCATCGAAAGCCATCTCATTTGGCCCCTGCTGCTTTGCCGCGCTTGCCTTTCTTCCCACCTTTGACCGCGCCCGCCCTCCACGAGCTGGCGGCCGGATCCATTTTCTTGAGCAACGCCTCGTCGGGGCCGCCGCCGAATTGCTTCCAGTATTGTTCCTTGAACGGGTTGATCTTCGGGCCGGTCGCGTTCTCGTTGACAAGTTGGGGCTGGACGGAATCCCACCACTTCTCGTAGGCCGCGTCGAGTTCCTTGACCACGTCGGGTTGCTGCGCAGCGAGGTCGGTCTGCTCAGCGAGATCAGCTTTCACGTCGAAAAGTTCCCACTTTTTCTCACCACCTTTGCCGGCGGAGACGAGGTGCCAGCGGGTGTTGCGGACGCTGCACACGGAATATTTACCAGTAGCGGGAGCGGCGCCTCTCGGCCAGCGGCCGAGATGCGTGTAAAGAACACGGTCGGGCCACACGGCGCTGGCGTCCTTCAGCAACGGCACTAGACTGCGGCCCTCGACTTGCTCTTTCACGTCATCGCCCAACGTCGCGCCGACGACCTCGGTGATCGTCGGGAAGAAATCAATGTGAGCGCAGAGTTTGTCCACGGTGGCGGGCTTGAGAATGCCGGGCCAGCGCCAGAAGAAGGAGGCGCGTGTGCCGCCGAGGAACGCCGTGCCCTTGGTGCCGCGCATGCCGGCGTTGAAAAGCTTGCAACCGGCGGTGCCGCCGTTGTCGTTCATGAAGACAAACAGCGTATCGCGCTCGATGCCCCACTCCGCCAGCCTCGCGAGCAGTGTGCCGACGTTGTCATCTATGTTTGCGATCATGCCGAAGAACTTCGCGGCGTTCTTGTCCTGCACTTTGTCGGTGTAGCGTGCTTCGTCCTCTGGCCGAACTTGGAGCGGGCCGTGTGGCGCGTTGGTCGGGATGTAGGCGAAGAACGGCTTCTTGCCCTTCACCGACGCAATCCACTTCGTTGCCTGGCCGAAAAACACGTCGGTGCAGTAACCGTCGGTCTTCTCGAACTTGCCGTTGTGCTTGATCGCGGGACTGAAATAGGTGTTCCCCGGCGCGTCGCCGCAACTGCCGGGATACGTCTGGCCGATACCGCCCGCGCCGTGGATGAACACCTCGTCAAAGCCGCGCCGCTCCGGTTGATACTCGTCCTCGTCGCCGAGATGCCACTTGCCAAAAATGCCGGTGGTGTAGCCCGCCGACTTCAACACCTGCGCCAGCGTCGTGGCCTTCAACGTCATCCGTTCGCGCTCGAGGATTGTATGCGTGATGCCGTTGCGGAACTCGTGCCGGCCCGTCATCAACGCCGAGCGCGTCGGCGAGCAGGTCGGACTGACATGGAAATCGCTGAATCGCACGCCTTCGTTGTGGAGCCGGTCGAGGTTTGGCGTCTTGAGCACCGGATTGCCGTGAGCGGAGATGTCGCCGTAGCCTTGGTCGTCGGTGAGAACGAAGATAATGTTGGGTTTCGACGAGAACGCTGTTTCACCGCCGCAGACGCCGGCAAATGCCATCGCCAGCCCCACGATCACCATTGTTTGGAATCGAAGTTTCATGGTTGAGACTTGGTTATTGCCCCGCGATTACTTGGCGGGCTTCCTCTTTCCCTGCTTCTTCGCCGACGGCTGAGCCTTGTCTAGCTTCCAGATGTCCACGGCCACTTCATTCTTCTGCGACGCGCCGGGCGTGCTGCGGCCTTCGGCGACGTATTTCTCCAGCAGCTTCGTCAGCCGCGCCACCACGTCGGATCGCTTCTCTTGCAGGTTGACCTTCTCGCCCGCGTCGCCAGCCATGTCGTAGAGTTGCACCTTCGGCAACCCCTGCAGGACCGCCTGTGGGTCGCGTGGTGTGCTCCAGCCGCCGGAGCCGGGGCAGAGTTCCAACTTCCACCGGCCCTCACGGATGGAGAACTTGCCGCTGATGGAATGATGCACGACCGTTTCGCGCCAGCCCGTCGAACGCGTGCCGATCATCGCGGTATAGAGGTCCGTCGGCGTGCCTTGCAACGCCATCATCATGCTGATGCTGTCCTCGCCCGCGTTGTCAGGCAGCTTCGCGCCGAGAATGGCCGCGCACGTCGCCATCAAGTCGGTGAGGCAGACGAGTTGTTCGCTCGATGTGCCGGGCTGGACCTTCTCCGGCCAGCGCGCGATGAACGGAACGCGGTGGCCGCCGTCCCAGATGTCCGCCTTGTGGCCGCGGAAACGATGACTGGGGTTGTGGCCCTTGGCGAGCAGCGCGGGAAAATCCGCTTGCGGCGAACAGCCGTTGTCGCTGGTAAAGATGAGCAATGTGTTCTCGCCAATGCCGTTCTTGTCCAGCGCCTCCATCACGGCGCCGAGCGTCGCGTCGGTCTGCATCACAAAGTCGGCGTAAGGATTCAGCCCGCTCTTGCCCTGCCACTCTTTTGTCGGCGCGATGGGCGTGTGCGGTGCATTCAGCGGCAGGTAGAGGAAGAACGGCTTGCCTTTCTTCGCCTCGGCGGCGCGCGCGGTGATGATCTCCACCGCCTTGCGCGTGAGAGTCGGCAGGACGTGCTCCACCTCAAACTCCGGCGCGGCGGGGCCTTTGCGACAGCGGCCTTGCTCGCGGCCCGGCATCAGCGGCCAGTCCTTGTCCACGGTCGGCACAACCGTCACGCGGTCGTTCTCGATGAACGTGTAGGGCACCATGTCGAGGGATGCGCTGATGCCGTAGTAGTAATCGAACCCGACGCTGTTCGGGCCGTTGGCGACCGGCTTGGTGAAGTCCACGTTCCAGACCTGGTCAGCTTTCTCGATGTTCAGCTCGGAGACATCCTTGCCTTCCTTCTTCACCCAATCCATGCCGAGGTGCCACTTGCCGACGCAGACAGTGTAGTAGCCGTGCTTCTTCAGGAGCGATGGCACCGTGAGCCGGCCCGGCTCGATGAGCCGCGGCGAGAGACCGCCGAGCACGCCGGTCTGGAGCCGCGAGCGCCAGTTGTAGCGGCCGGTCATGATGCCATAGCGCGTCGGCGAGCAGACCGAGGAACTGCTGTGCGCATCGGTGAAGATCATGCCTTGCGACGCCATCTTGTCGGCGTTCGGCGTGGCAATCTTGCTCTGCGAGTTGAGGCAGTGGAGATCGCCGTAGCCGAGATCGTCGCAAAGGATATAGACGATGTTCGGCTTCGATGCGGCGGCGTTGGCGGAGGTGAGAAGCGCGGTCCAGGCGAGACACGCGCACAGGAAAAGGGCGGCTCTTGTCTTCATAGCGGTGCGATTCTATGACAGGAATCGGCGCGTGAAGGAAGAACTTCTTCGCACTCGAAAGTAGTGCCGTCGCCTTACGGTTTCGCCGGCATCTCGCGTTTCACGACCTTGTCGGCGGGCATCTCTTCCGGCTTCGGCGCGGGGAGCGTGACCTTGCCGGTGGCGGCCCATTCCGTGCCGCGCGCGAGCGTTGCCTGGAAACCTATGTCCACCATCGAGGCCGGCGCGTGGCCGAGCGCGTCGTGAAAGACGCGGCCCTTGCCGTAGGCGATGGTCATCAACATCGGCTCGTGCTCGCCCGTGCCCGCGCGCCTGGATGGGTCGGCATACGCCGTCGCCAGCACCGTCAGGTTCTTCGCCGGGCCGCGCAGCTTCGAGTAAAGCTCATCTATCGCGTGCAGCCATCGCGTCGGCAGACCCTTGGTGATCGGATGCTCCGTATCGCGAATCTCCACGACAAACTCATGCTGCGGGCCGTGCGTGCCGCCGGGGCCGGGCGACTCGTCGCGCACGACCTTCCCGTCGCGCCAGCGGATCATCGGGCCGCTCTTCTCGTTGCGACCGCCCCAGCCGCCGACGCCGATCATCTCGTTGAACTCCGGCCAGTCGGGGAAGGCGTTGTTGGCGGCGTGGAAGATGACCAGCCCGCCGCCGTTGCGGACATACAGCTCGAACGCCGCGCGCACCTCGTCGGGCCAGCGGTCGCCGGTGTAGTTCGTGACCACCACGTCGTAGTCGCCGAACTTCGGCCGCCACTTCGCCCAGCGCGGGGCGTTGGCCTTCTCGTGCTCCGCCTTCTGCTCCGCCGACAACCGTCCCTTCGGCGGGCCGGGCGGCGTCGTGGAGACATCCACCGTGAACCGCCCGCTCTCCTCCAGAATCCACTTCAACACCGGCGTCGTCGTCTCCCAACTGTGATTGTTCTGGCCGTCCACGATGAGGGCCTTGAGCTTCTCCGCCGCGCGCGACGGCGGGCAGGCGAGCGTGCAAAGGATCAGGCCGAGGGTCAGGAAGGTTCGCAAGGTTTTCATAGGGTTTCCGTTCGCGCTATCTATGCGCGATGCGCCGGCGAAGTCCAAGATTTTTGTTTGCAGCACCCGCTCACCAACTCCGTCATCACCGAAGACGCCAGCACCGTCATCGTCCAGGGCAAACTCCTCAGCATCCGCCGCGCCGACGACGCCGACGCCCTCCTGCTGGAAATCCACAGCGGCAGCGCCGCCGTCTTCCACATCCGCATCAGCGGCGACGGCAGCCGGATCGCCTTCAACAGCAACCGCGGCGGCTTCTCCTTCCAGTCCCCGCTGGACGTCAACGGCGCGCCCGTGGCCATGAAGCCCACCAGCGTCGCGCCACTCGCGACCAATGACAACGACTCGCTGATGAACAAGCTCAACGAACTCATCGGCACACTCAATGCCTGACCTCCGGCCTCTTCCCTCGTCCCCCTTGCCTCTTGCCTCATTAACAACCTTGTCACAACCCACCCCGCGCGCCATAATCCACCGCATAAGTTTTCGGAGGAAAATCATGAACCGAGTCAGCCTCTCCGCCCTCGCAGCCGCCCTGCTCCTTTCCAATCCCGTCGCCATCCTCGCCCAAGAGAAAACCATGACCACCTCCACCGGCATGGAACTGGTCTGGATTCCGCCCGGCGAGTTCATGCTCGGCAGCACACAAGAAGAACGTAAAGGACTGGCTTCGAGGTTTGCAGACTTTGAAGGCCCCGAGCCACAACGAACAGCCATCAGGCAGGGATTTTGGCTGGGAAGGACAGAGGTCACCGTGGAGCAGTGGAAATTGTTCGTCACGGAGACTGGTTACACCACAGAAGCTGAGAGAGTTGGAACCTGCTTTGCCCCGAAATCGGCAGGCAGTGGCTGGGAAAAGACCGAGGGCGCAAATTGGAAAGATCCGAAGTTTGGTTTCACATTGAAAGACCAACATCCAATTTGCTGCATGGCATGGGAGGATGCAGTGGCGTTTTGCAATTGGCTGAACGAGAAAGAAAAGAAACCGAACCGAATTCCGGCTGGCATGATCTGCCGACTTCCCACGGAAGCAGAGTGGGAATACGCGTGCCGTGCTGGAAGGCAGACCAAGTTTTGGTGGGGAGATAGTGAGACTGGAGCCGAACGTCGCATGAATTTGCAAGGAACGGCAGATGGTTTTGAATTTGTTTCCCCTGTTGATCATTTTGGTATGCGCGGACGAAACAACTTTGGCTTGGCCGACATGTTGGGGAACGTGTGGGAATGGTGCCTTGATGGATTCGATCCGGCACAGGCACATTCAGAACTTTTTACTGGCAAGACTTCCAAGCATGTTGAGCGTGGTGGATCATGCATAGATTCAATTGTTCTCGACAGGTGCGCTGCGCGTCCCGGTTTTGGTCCACTAGGAGCAGCAAGTCATCGCGGCTTCCGTGTGTGCATAGGCGTGCCCGGCGGCAGCGGACAACCCAGCCAAAACACCGGGCCGATAGCTGCACAAGTTCCGCCTCCTCCGGCACCCGCTCCGACGGTGGCGAGGCCCACAGTTCCGATGTCGCCACTCCCGCCGCCACCGGCACCGATTGCGCAACGGCCCGCGCCCTTCAGGCCGCAGGTGGCCACAGTCCAGCCAACGCCTCCGGCGATGCGCGTGGCGGGAGTGAAACAGACAACATTTGAGATCTCCAACATTTCGAGTTCGTTCGTGGATGCCTACATCAACAATGCGTGGATATCGAACGCGCTCTGCATGGAGGCGGCGTTGAGGGTCAACGAAGACATCGGCAAGGAACCGCCGATGATGAAGGCGTATTTCTACAACCGGAACCGCGAGTTGGTGGGCGAGCACCGGATGCCGACGTCGGTGTCGTTTGGGAACCGGGAATCGTTCAGGTTCCCGGAGAAGTTTGTGCCCGGAAAGAAATACTCGGTGTATTTCGGCGTTTCGCAAAGCATCCAGCGGGGCAAAGAGAAGTGGAAGAACGTCATCGTGGTGTTTGGGAACCGCGAGAAAGCCACCGCCGACATCCATCCCAAAGAGGACATCGCTCAGTTTGATTTCCCGGAGAAGGAACTGGTCATGAAAGGCCGGGGCCGGTAGGGCGCTGTGGCTGCGGAGGCGGAGGCGCTGAGGCAGTTCAAGAAACCACGGGATACCCAGCGCGGTGGGGCCGCAACCAAACAGCCAGACGGATGAGGTTCTTGCAAAACCCTGTGGCGGCGGTCTCCGGAGCCTGTCGGGCTTTGATTGAAATAGCAGCCTTTACGGGCACCAAGGTAGGGCAAGCCGTCCCGGCGAGCCGTGGGTCTTGCTTGGAGAACAGGTGCGGCTCGCCGGGGACGGCTCGCCCTACCCGGCCCACATCATTGCACGGCAAAGCCCGACAGGCTCCTCCGACCGCCGAGATCCTCAGCATACACGGACGGCGGTCGGAGACCGCCGCTACAGAAAAGGCGTTTTGCAAGAGGCTCGGAGGAGAGGCAAAATCATGGCTGGCAAAATCATGATTTTGCCCTTGATGATTTTGCCCAAGAGCGGGTGCTGGACACAGCGGTTGGAAACCTGCGCTACGGTGCGTGTGGCCGGTTGCGCTCTCTCCCGAAGAACGGCAGGAAAAGCAGTTGACTTGGCGGAGTCCTTGACTAGCATCTGCGGCTCACGTTTCGATAGTCAGGAGAATTACAAAGTATGGCGAATACCAAATCGGCCGCGAAGGCGCTGCGCAGCAGCGGGCGCAAGCGGTTGCTTAACAAGTCGGTCAAGACCGCGTTGCACAGCATCGAGAAGAAATTTTTGGGCCTCATCACCGAGGGCAAGAAGGACGATGCCACCAAGCTTTTTCCAGAGGTAAGCTCGGCGCTCGACAAGGCCGCCAAGCGCGGCGTCATCCACGCCAACCACGCGTCGCGCCAGAAGTCGCGCTTCGCCGTCCGGCTGGCCAAGGTGGCCGCCCCGGCCGCCGCCGCCGCGAAGTAACAGCTCTCCGCCCAATGAAAAAGGCGGCCGGTGATCTCGCCGGCCGCCTTTTCCTATTTCAATCCGTCCTACCAGGCGTCCACGATGCGGTCGGTGATGCGGCGGGCGAGGTCGTCGGCGGCCAGCGGGAAGGCCTGCCGTTCGGCCTGGGTCATGTCGTTGCCGAAGAAATACTGGGTCTTGCCGATGAAATCGCCCTCCAGCAGCCGCTTGCCGGTGCGGTTGTCGGTGAGGATCACATGGGCCTGGATGTAAAGCCCGTATTGTTTGGCCACGAGCGTGTTGTCGCTGCGGAACAGCAGCGGCTCGCGCCTCCAGGAAACAATGTCGCCCGTGAGCGTGGCGTCGGCGCCCTCCTCGGAGACGACGCGGATGGAGCCGTCGGTCTGGATGCGCTTGATGACCGCGGTGGTGACTTGGGTCGAGATGCGCGGCTCGTAGGTTTTGTTGTGGAAGTTCGGCACGGCGATGGACCGGACGTTCATGGTGCTGGTCGGTCCCACACGGTAGGCGCAACCCGCGCAGAACGCGGCGGCGAGCGCGGCGACAAGCAAGGGTCGGAACGGGGTCATTTTTTCTCCTCGGGTTTTGGAGCCGGTTTGAGCGCCGCGAGCCGCCGGAGCACCTCGACACGCTGCTTGGCCTCTTCGCAATAGCTGGACTTGGGATGGCGGGCGATGAGTTCGTTGTAATACACCAGCGCGCCGGTGAACTCCTTCTGTTTGTCGTAGAAGCGCGCCACCTCGAAGAGGCCGCGCGCCTGGTCGGTCTGCACCTTGCCGATGTGCTCGCGGGCGATGTCGGACTTCGAGCCGCCGGGGAACTTGGTGCGATACTCGTTGAAGGCGTCCACGGCCTTGTTGGCGTAGCCCTGGTCGTATTCCGCGCGCGTCGCGGCCCGGTAATAGGCCAGGCCGATGTTGAAATAAGCCTCCTCCGCCAGCGAGGAGCGCGGATACTTCTCGATCAGCTTCTGGTAGGCCGCGACGGCGTCGTCAAACTTCTTCTGCTTCTCGCGCGCGTAACCAATCGCCATCTGCGCCGACGGGGCGATCTCGCTGTAGGGGGCGTTCTTGATGACCTTCTCGTAAATCTCCACGGCGCGGTCCATCGAGGGGAACGTCTTGATGAAGAAGAACTTCACGCGCTCGCCGGCCAGGAAGAGGTTGCCGATCTTGTATTGGCGCTGGATCAGCTCGTCGAACTTGTCGAAGCCCTGGTAATTCTCCGCGACCTTCTGGTAGGAGAGAAAGGCCCTGTAGTAATCGCGCTGCTGTTCCTGGCAGTAGCCGACCCGGAACTGCGCCTCGCCGGCATGGATCGAGGTGGGCCACCGTTTCAGCAACATGCGGTAGGAGGCCATCGCGTCGCCCCAGTTCCGCACCTTCTCGAACTCCTTACCCTGTTCGAGCTGGTCCTTCGGCGTGGCCGCTGCGATCGCCGAACCCTTGGTTTCCCAACCCTCGCCCGGCCGATAGACAATCGGCGCCGGACATCTGGCCGGAAAAGCCAAAAGCGTCGCCATCACGGCCAGCACAAGGATTTTGAAACGATGCATTGCCGCCAGCCTAGCGAACGCCCCCACCCCTGTCAACCCGCCAGCCCACACCCGCGAACCTACGAGCTGCAAGCTTTCCGGTTGATTTTCGGCCCGCATTGGCTAGCGTCATTCTGATGATATTGCCTGTCGTCAAATACGGCCATCCGGTGTTGCGTCAGCGCGGCAAGCGAATTGAGGCGGTGACGCCGGAGATTCGCGAGTTGGCGGCCAACATGCTGGAGACGATGCGCGCCTCCGCCGGCGTCGGCCTGGCGGCGCAGCAGGTCGGCCAGCCGTTGCTGCTGATGGTGCTGGACACGCGCGAGTCCGAGCGCCCCTCGACCATGCAGGTCAACGGCGCGGAGGCGGACATCGCGGCGCACATGCCGATGGTGCTGTTGAATCCCCTTCTCACCGAGCCGGCAGGCAAAGAAGTTGGTTTTGAAGGCTGCCTGAGCTTCCCCGGCATCTCGGCCGACATCTGCCGCGCCGAGTCCGTCACCGTCAGCGCCGTGAACATCGAGGGCGAACCGCTGAAATTCCGCTGCGGCGGCCTGCTCGCGCGCGTCATCCAGCACGAGAACGACCACCTTCACGGCGTGCTGTTCATTGACCGCATGGACTCCGCCACCAAGGTCAGCCTCGGCGGCGCGCTCAAACGATTGCAGAAGGAAACCCAGGCCGATTTGCCGCCCGTGCGCAAGCGCGGCGCCCGCGGCCTCGTGGCTTCCCGGCAGGCGTAATGGATTTCCTGCGAACACTGTTGGGCGTATGCTCAGGAATGAGGTTCTACCGGCTCGCGCTGGACTGGACGGCGGGCGACGCGCTGAAGCATCTCCTGAAACTCGCGCTCCTGATGGCGCTCATCGGCGCGCCTCTTTTCCTACGCAACAGCTACCATTGGGCCACCGCGGCGCTGGCGCAACTCGAGCACTCGAAGGCGCTGCCGGAGTTCTCCATTGAGAAGGGCCGCGTCCGCACCATGTTACCCCAGCCCCATGTCCGCGTCTTCCGCGACTTCGCCCTGGTTCTCGACACCACGAGCGCCAAGCCACCCAAGCCCGCCGGAGCGAACGCAGGCATCACCATCACCGCCAACAGCATCCTGTTCTGGTCGGAGATCAACCCGAACCCGACGCCGATTGATGTTTCGTTCTTTCCCGGCGGTCGCGTGGACGCAGCCTACCTGCGGGCGTTGCTGCGGGAATCGCTTTGGGTCAGCGGTTTCTTCCTGACGATCATGATGTTTCTGGGCGTCTTCTGCCTCGGCCTGTTGCAGGTCGTGACGTTCGGCGGCCTGGCGTCGTTTGTCGAACAAGGCATCGAGCCGAGCTACCGGTTTGACCAGTTGTTTTGTTTCGGCACGCTGGCGCTCAGTCCCGCTGCCATCGCCGCGCTGATCTACGCCGCGTTCGGCGTCGGATTCGACCCTCTGCTGATGGTCTATATGATCGTATTCGCCATCTACTTCACCGGCAGCACAACGGCCTGCCGCCGGCTGCTGCTGCCGCCCGGCGCGAGAGTGGATGACGATGAGTAGCCGGCCGCACCGGCCCGCCACCCGCAGATTTTTCTGTTGCCAGCAGGCGGCACGGGACACAATTCTGTAACCCGATGAACCGGAAGCTGGCCCATCTGATGGATCGCGCGGTGATCCGTTTCGCGACGTGCATGATGCGCGACGGCCACCAGGACCACGACGAACACCCGGAGCAGCAGGAAAGCTGGCGGTCCTATCCGCGCGACCTCGGCTCGTGGGACACGCTCTTCGCGCTGCCGGAGCCAATGCCGAACCTCCACGAGTGTTTCAGCAAACCGCGCCGGCTCGGCCCGGTGGTTCACCGCTCGTTTCAATTCGACAGCCCGCTGCAATCGCCGTGGCCCGTGAACAATCGCGTCAACGGCAACTATTTCATTGGCCAGGGCGACGAGGCGCTGGAACGACCCGTCGTCCTCTTCCTTCACGGTTGGAACGCCAGCATCGCCTACTACATCAACTACTGCCGCACCGGCCACCGCCTCGCGCGGCGCGGCATCCATTGCGCGCTGGTCAACCTCCCCTATCACGTCCGGCGCAAGCCAAACCGCTGGAGCGAGTATTTTCTCACCGAGAACATCACCCAGACCGTCCAAGCCGTGCAGCAGGCGGTCATCGAGGCGCGCATCATCCTGCGATGGCTGCGCGAGCACCATCGCGGCCCGGTCGGCGTCTGGGGCATCAGCCTCGGCGGCTGGATCGCCAGCATCCTCGCCTGCGTGGAGCGCGAATTGGACTTCGCGGTCCTGATGACACCCGCCGTGCGGTTGGACCGCCAGATTTGGGAACTCGCGTTCCTGAAAGCGATGAAGGCCGCGTTCCTCAAGCAGGGCGCGTCGCAGGAAGACATCGCGCGCATCGCCGCGCCAATGCTGCCGAAATATCACCAGCCACTGCTCGAACGCGACCGCATCCTGTTGATCGAGGCGCTCTACGACCAGTTCCTCGGGCCGGAAACGATTGACGAACTCTGGCAGGCGTGGGGCAAGCCGCGCATCGAGCGCTACAATCACGGCCACATCAGCATCCTGATGGACCAGGACGTCCTGCAAACCGCCACGGACTTCATCAAGACGATCAAACGGCGGCCGGCGGAGTAACAACGCGCATGGTCATCGAAGTTCACGATCTGGTGAAGACGTTCAACGGCACCACCGCCGTGGACCGGTTGAGCTTCACCGCCGGACGTGGCGAAATCCTCGGCCTGCTCGGCCCCAATGGCGCCGGCAAGACCACCGCCATCCAGATGCTCCTCGGCATCATCGAGCCAACCGCCGGCAGCATCCACGTGTTCGGTAAGAACATCGCCACCCATCGGCAAGACATCCTCCAGCGCCTCAACTTCTCCAGCGCCTACGTCAGCCTGCCGCAAAACCTCCGCGTCATGGACAACCTGCGCGTCTTCGCCGGCATCTACGGCGTCGCCAACTGGCGCGAGAAGTCAATGGAACTGCTGCGCCTCTTCGAGATAGACGGACTGGCCGCGCGCAAGACCGGCCAGCTCAGCAGCGGCGAGAGCACCCGCCTCCATCTCTGCAAGGCGCTGCTGAACGACCCGGAGCTGTTGCTGCTCGACGAGCCGACCGCCTCGCTCGACCCCGACATCGCCGACAAGGTGCGTAAACTTCTCCGCCGCATCCAGCGCGAGCGCGGCATCACCGTCCTCTACACCTCGCACAACATGCGGGAGATCGAGGAAATCTGCGACCGCGTCATTTTCCTGCACCACGGCCGCAAGATGGCCGAAGGCCCGCCTCGTGACGTGATCGCGAAGTTCAACCAGCAGTCGCTGGAGCAAGTCTTCATCCGCATCGTCCGCGACGGCGAACTGCAATCCTCCGAACAGAAGCCCGCGCAATGAACCTTCGCCGCATCACCGCCCTGCTCCTGCGCTACCTGCTGCTCTACCGGCAGAGCTGGACGCGCATCATGGAGATTTTCTTCTGGCCGGTGATGGACCTGCTCGTCTGGGGTTTCCTCACGTCATACCTGCTGCAAGTCGGCTCCAGTCAAGTGCCGGCGCTCATCACGTTCCTCATCGGCTCGATGATCTTCTGGGACCTGCTCTACCGCGCCCAACAAAGCGTCACCATCTCCTTCCTAGAAGACGTCTGGGCGCGCAACCTCCTGAACATCTTCGTCGCGCCCGTCACTATCGGCGAATTCCTCACCGCCACGTTCGCGCTCGGCATCATCAAGGTCCTCGTCAACGGTCTCGTGCTGGCGCTGCTGGCCTGGGCGCTCTACGCCTTCAACATCTTCCAACTCGGTTTCACGCTGATCCCGTTTGTCCTGAGCCTCATGCTGATGGGCTGGGCGATGGGCATGGTCACGGTCGCGCTCATCATGCGTTGGGGTCACGCAGCCGAGGCGCTCGCCTGGGGCATTCCGTTTCTGGTCCAACCGCTCTCCGCCGTCTTTTATCCCGTGAGCGTCCTGCCCGTCTGGCTCCACCCGATCGCGTGGGCCTTGCCGTCCACTTACGTCTTCGAGGGCATGCGCCAAGTCCTCGCGACCGGCCAGGCCCCGTGGCGCATGTTCTGGTGGTCGCTCGGATTGAACCTCGTCTATCTCATCGCCTCCGGCGTCTTCTTCCGGCACATTTTCGGCATCGTTCGCCAGAAGGGATTGCTCGCCAAACTTGGAATGGAGTAAAGCATCGCCATGACTCCCGCCCTGCTCGTCACCCTGAAAGCCTCAAAACAAGACCCCGCGTTGCAGACACGCGGTGACCGCAAGATTCTCGTCACCGGCATCCGTCCCGACAGCGAGGAGGAAGCGGCAACCGCCCTCTGGCGGGCCTCATCGCCGCCAGCCAAGTGCCCCGTCGTCACCATGCGCGACACGGAGCTGGCCATCTTCACCGAGCGCGCCAAGCAGACGCGCCATTGCCACAAGATCGGCACGGAGATCTATACGCTGCTGGAAGGCGAGATGATCATCGAAGCGGCCGGCGAACGCTACACTCTCCATCCCGGCGACACGCTCGTGGTCAAGCCGGGCATCTGGCACGAAGTCAAGCGCGACAGCCGGTTTCACTGCCAGGTCGTCACCGCCAATTGCGCCGGCGCCCAAGACCGCCACGAGATCTGACCTTCTCCGCTCTTCCCCCAACCCGTCGAAACGCAGGGACCTCAGGCTTGCCTTGACTGCGGGCGCGGATTCGACACCATCGGCTCGTCGCTAACGAGCAAGGAGAACACCATGTCTGATGAGAATTGCTGTTGTGGTGGTCGCTGCCGGCCGCCGTTGCCACCGGAACTCACCCGCCGCAAGTTCATCCGCACCGTCGCCGCTGGCACCGCTGGAGTCGCCGCAGCCAACAAACTGCTTCGCGCGCAGGCGGCAACAATCCAGCCCGCCGCGCCGCTGACTGCGCCAAAGCTCCCGAAGTCGTGGCGTTATCCGCTGACGCCACCGCGCGTTTATCGCGGCGCACACCTCGAAGCCGTCGCGATGCCGATCGGCGGCATCGGCACCGGCACCGTCTGGCTCGACGGCCAGGGCCGGCTTGGCGTCTGGCAGATTTTCAACAACCTCAGCGAGACGCGCGTGCCCGACAGCTTCTTTGCCGCGCGCATCAAGATCGGCGACAAACCGGCGGTGTTGCGCGTGCTCCAGACCGTGCCGGAGGAACCGCTCGCTCCCGTCGCGTCGCTGACCTACGAGGGCGGCTATCCCATCGCGCGGCTCGACTTCAGCGATCCGGCCTTGCCTGTCGCGCTGAGGCTCGAAGCCTTCAACCCGTTCATCCCGACCGACACCGCCAACTCCTCAATCCCGTGCGCCATCTTCCGCTTCACCGCGCGTAACGCCGGCTCCACGCCGGTCGAAATCTCGCTCATCGCCGCCTGCCAGAACGCGGTCAGCAGCGGCGGCAGCGCCGCCATCAAAGGCGTCAAGTTCTCAGGCTATGGCCGCAACCGCAACCGCGCCGTGCGCGAGCCGGGCATGGTGGCCCTTGCGATGGAGAAGGCGGTCGAGCCGCTTCCAACCTGTCCCGTCAAAGTGCGCGCACGCACCGGCGAGGTCGTTCCAGGGCCGGAGCTTTTCTTCTTCTCGGAACTGCCGGCGCTCTCGCCGCCTGTGGCCGAAACGCTCGCGCGCATCGCCAACGCCGGTGGCGTCGTGGTCGCGTCGGGAGCGCAACCGTCGTTCTTCTCCAACCTCGCCGCGCTGCGCGGAAACCCGGAGGAGTTGAAGCGGCAGTTCACCGTGTTCGAGGATTTCGAGAAGCCTGACTACGACGGCTGGACCATCACCGGCAACGCATTTGGCAAAGCGCCTTCCACAGGCACTCACGGCAGCCAGCAGAAGGTCAGCGGTTTCGCCGGCAAGCGGCTCGTGAACACATTTTTGCCAAACGACAAGCCGCAAGGCACGCTCACGTCGAAGCCGTTCCGCATCGAGAAACGCTTCATTGGGTTCCTCATCGGCGGCGGCAAACACAAGGACGAAACATGCGTCAACCTGCGCGTCGGCGGCAAGGTCGTCCGCACCGCCCTCGGCAAGAACCGCGAGCAGCTTGAGCCAGCAAGCTGGGACGTGGCCGAGTTCAATGGCAAGGAAGCCGTCATCGAAATCGTGGACCGCCACTCTGGCGGCTGGGGCCACATCAACGTGGACCAGATCGTCTTCTCCGACATCGCACCCGACGCCGTCCTCACACTCGATTCGCCGATTCGCGCCGCCGCCAACGCCATCGCCCTGCCGTTCTCTGCCTCAAACACCGCCAGGCTGAGCGCCGAGTTTCGCCCGGCGCTGAAGGATGTCGCCGAACCGTGGAGCGTCACAAGCTACACGCGGCTGCAAAGTTTCACCGACGGCGAGAAAGGCTACCGCGCGCTCGTCACCGCGCCGAACGGCGATCCGCTGCTCATCACCGGTCCGCTGGGCAAAAGCCGCATCATCCTCGCCCTAGCAAAAAACCTGCCGTGGAGTTGGGCCGCCGCGCTGTTCGCGGCAGAGCGGGGCGAGCCGCTCAAGGACGGTGAACGTCTGGCTCCAAGCTCGCCCGGCTGGGGAACGATGGCGATAGCTGCGCTCACTGATGACGCCATCGCCACGCCACGCTGGACCAATCGTGATGAGATCGTCGCCGGTCTGAAACCGGCTGACGATTCCGGCGAGAGTCCGGCGGGCGAGACGTTCAACGGCGCGCTCACCGCGCCGCTAAAGTTAAGAGCCGGCGAGGAACGCACGGCGACGTTCGTGCTGGCGTGGCATTTCCCGAACGTCGAGCGGTTTCACCACGAGGGAAACCTCTACGCCCACCGCTGGCCCGACGCGCTGGCCGTCACGCGCCACGTTGCCGCCAACGCCAACGCGCTCTGGCAGCGCACGCGGCTTTACCACGAGACGCTCTACCAGTCGAACCTGCCGGAGGAGTTCCTCGACGCGATGACGTCGCAGTCGGTCATCTTCCGCGGGCCGACGTGCTGGTGGTCGGAGGACGGCTACTTCGCCGGCTTCGAGGGCTGCTACGGCTGTTGTCCGCTCAACTGCACGCACGTCTGGAACTACGCGCAGGCGCACGCGCGACTCTTCCCGGAAGTAGGCCGAAACCTGCGCGTCTCCAACTTCATCACCTACCTGCATCCCGACGGCGAGACTTCGCACCGCGAGCACACGCCGCACGGCGCGTTTGCGGACGGCCACTGCGCGGTGATCGTCGCCGCGCTGCGCGAGCATCAGCTCAGCCCGGACGGGAAGTTCTTGAAGCAAATCTGGCCCGGCTTGAAAAAGGCTGCAGACTGGCTGATCGAGAAATACGACAGCGACCACGACGGCGTAACGAGCGGCCAGCAGTGGAACACCTACGACACCGCCGTCTCCGGCGCGAACACGTTCATCGGCTCGCAGTATCTCGCCGCGCTCGCCGCCGCAGAGGCGCTGGCGCTCGTGATGAACGACGCGGAGGCCGCCTCGCGCTGGCGGACCATTCGCGAAGCCGGCATGAAGAACCAGGACGCGAAGCTCTGGAACGGCGAATACTACATCCAGATTCCAGAAACGCCGCCGGGCCGCGACTATAACAACGGCTGCGCGAGCGACCAGTTGCTCGGCCAGTGGTGGGCGCACCAGATCGGCCTCGGCTATCTCTACCCGCCGGAGCGTGTGCGGCAGACGATGCGCTCCGTCATGCGCCACAACTTCCGGGAGAAGTTCGCCGGCTTCAAACAAGACCCGCGCCGCTACGTCCCCGACGACGAGGGCGGGCTGCTGATCTGCGCCTGGCCGCGCAACGACCGGCCGAAGCCGTTCATGCTTTACTCCGACGAAGTCTGGACCGGCATCGAATACTCCACCGCCGGGCTGATGGTGTTCGAGGGGCTGATCGAAGATGCGCGCCGCGTCGTGAAGATGGCGCGCAGCCGCTACGACGGCCGCAAGCGCGACGGCCTCAACTCCGGCCCCGGCGGCAATCCGTTCAACGAGCTGGAGTGCGGCAAGTTTTACGCGCGGGCATTAAGTTCGTGGTCGTTGCTGATCGCGAGCCAGGGGCTGGTTCTAGACGGACCGGCGGGCGTGCTTGGTTTCAAGCCGCGCTGGCAGCCGGAGAATCACCGCTCGTTCTTCACCGCGCCGGAGGGTTGGGGTTTGTTCATCCAGACTCGCAAGGGCAACGAACAGCACGAGCGCATCGAACTGCGCCACGGCCAGCTTCGGCTGAAGGAGATGGTGTTTGAGATTCCGTCAACCGCGAAGGAGCCGGCCGCGAAGGTCACGGCCGGCGACCGGGCCATAATTGCGTCGCTGAAGCGTGACGGCGCTGAGATTCGGCTGGTTCTCGCGGAATCAGCGCACGTGACGGAAGGCCAGGCGGTGGAGGTTGCGTTGCGCTGGTAACGGCGCTCAGGGTTCCACCCAGCGGAACACCTGTTGCTCGCCATCGAAACCCTTGAGCCGGTAGCGGCCGACCGATGTCGTTTGCTGCTGGCGCGACGGGCCGAGCTTCGACCGGAACCGTTCGGACATGACGATGAGTTGTCGGACACCGGAAGCTCTCCGGGTCGGCGCCATCTCCGGCTCGACGTGACGCACCTTCTCCAGCGCAAACACCCCATGAACATCCTGGCCGGTGCGGTCGCCGGTGGGCGAGAGACTGGCCGATCCCCAATGCAGCGCCACGGAGAGCGGGGGCACCGGGTCGTGTCGCGCGGCCAGACGCGGGCCGAGTTCGAGAGCGGCATTCAAAGCGGCTTGCGCGTCGCCGAAACACGCCAGGAAACCGTCACCCGTGCATTGCAGGAACGGCTCTGATTCCGTGCGCAACGCGTGCTGTAAAACCTTGCCCATCGTCACAATCACCGCGGCGAACTGCGCCTCGTTTTGTTTCACAAGTTGGGTGGAGCCGATGACATCCACCACCATGAAGGCTTCCGAGCGCCGCTCAAGCACAGCCCTGGCCGGAATAACGATGCTGCCACTGCCGCAGAACGTGGCCTGCTCACACAGGGTCTCGCTGGCGATATCGGTCTGTTCCGGCGCCACGAGCAGGCGGCTCTGGCCGACGGTCACTTGCGCAGGCAGCGCGAGAGGAACGGTGCCCTGCACGCGTTTGCCGTTCAGGTAGGTGCCGTTGCTGCTGTTGAGATCCTTGAGTTGGAACTCTCCTCCGACCACGCTAATAGCGCAGTGATGCCGCGAGACGGCGGCATCGTGGGGGAGGCTCAACTGGTTGTCCTTGTCCCGGCCGATGGAGAAGAGGGCTTCACAAATCGGCAGACGGGCCGCGTTGACGGCGCGCTGCGTCACCGATCCCAGCAAGGTAACTGTAGCCAGCGGTCTGGATGCGTCTGGGGCTTTCGTGCTCACCGTCGCAAGTCCGTCGCGTCACCCTCCGTCGCATTCGCCCGCTCAAATCCTCGTGCCGGATGGAATGATGGAGTTCTTGGGGATGCAGACGACGCCGTCGCGGATGCAGTAGAGCGGATGGTCCACGTTCGCGTCCTTGCCGGCGGGGCTGATGTGAACGCCGTCGCCGATGCGAACGTTCTTGTCGAGGATGGCACGTTCGATGAAGCAGTCGTGGCCGATCCCGATGTGCGGCAGATGTTCCCGGTCGTCCGCGTGAAGCTCCCGGTCGTCCTGGTAGAAATCGGCGCCCATCATGACCACATCGTGCAACTTCGATCCCTTGCCGATCTTGGAGCGGACGCCGATCACACAATGCCGGAGGGCGCACGGATGGATGACGCTGCCGGGAGCCACAATCGTTTCGTATATCTGGCTGTCGCTGACAATGCTCGACGGCAGGAAGCGCGGGTGTGTATAGACCGGCGCGTGCGCGTCGTAGAAATCGAAGGGCGGCTTCGGCTTGGCCAGCGCCAGATGCACGTCAAAGAAGTTCCGCACGGTTCCGATGTCTTCCCAGAAACCCTTGAAGAGATAGGCAAAGACGGCGCGCTTGCCAATGGCATCGGGAATGATGTGCTTGCCGAAGTCGGTCTTGTCATTGTCCAGTTCCTTGATGAGCACGTCGCGGTTGAAAACGTAGATGCCCATCGAGGCCAGAAAGTGGTCGTTGTCGTTGCCCAGATGCATCTCGGTCGTCAGCGGCCCGCTCATCTTCAACTCTTCGAGCACCTTCTCTTCCTTCGGCTTCTCAACGAACCGCACGATGCGCTTGTCTGCGTTGACCTGCATGATGCCAAGCGAGGAGGCGCTTTTGCGGGGCACGGGCAGCGTCGCGATGGTGATGTCCGCGCCGTGCTGGATGTGCTGGTCGAGCATCGGCCGGAAGTCCATGCGGTAGAGCTGGTCGCCGGAGAGAATGAGGATCAGTTCGCCGCCCGCCGAGAGAAGATGGCGGAAGTTCTGCCGCACGGCATCGGCGGTGCCCTGATACCAGCCTGCGTGCTCCGGCGTCTGCTGCGCGGCCAGGATGTCCACGAAGCCGTCGGTGAACGCGTCGAACTTGTAGCTCTGCTGGATGTGGCGGTGGAGCGAGACGGAGTTGAACTGCGTCAGCACATAAACGCGCTTGAGGCCGGAGTTAATGCAGTTGCTCACCGGCACGTCCACGAGGCGGTAGTTGCCGGCGATCGGCACGGCAGGCTTGGCGCGCTCCTTGGTGAGCGGGTAGAGCCGCTGCCCCTGGCCGCCACCCATGATGACCGAGAGGACGTTCTTGTTGCTGTAAAGTCTTGTATGAGGTCGCATGATTTTGTCTCGCAGGAACCTTGCACGTAGTATATCTGTCATCCGCCCAGAGGCAACCTTTCGTTACTGAGGAACTTTATCCTATGTGCGGCATCGTTGGTTACATCGGTCAAAGGCCCGCCGAACCTCTGCTGCTGGAGGGGCTGCGGCGGCTGGAGTATCGCGGCTACGATTCCGCGGGGATGAGCACGCTCGCCGACGGCCAACTTCGCACCATCAAGCGCGTCGGCAAGATCAACGAGGGCCTCGCGCCCGCGCTGGCGGCCACCCCCCTGCCCGGCTCGACCGGCATCTGCCACACGCGCTGGGCCACGCACGGCCCGCCCACCGACGCCAACGCTCACCCGCATTTCGACCAGTCCGGCCGGCTTGCGCTGGTCCATAACGGCGTCATCGAGAACTACGCTGCGCTCAAACAACGCCTCGCCAAGCTGGGCCACACCTTCCGCTCCGACACCGACAGCGAAGTGCTCGCGCAGTTGGTCGGCCATTACTATGACCAGTTGCCCGCCGGCAACGGCGACGAGCGCCTCGTCAACGCCGTCCGCAGCGCGCTCGGCGAAGTCACCGGCACCTACGGCATCGCCGTCTTGCACCGCGACCATCCGCAACTGATGGTCGGCGCGCGGCGCGGCTCGCCTCTGGTGCTCGGCGTCGGCAAGGGCGAGAACTTCCTCGCGAGCGACGTCAACGCCATCGTCGCCCACACGCGCGACGTGGTCTATCTCAACGACTTCGATGTCGCCGCGATCACCCGCGACAACTTCCAGATCCACAGCCTGACCTCCGGCGCGGTCAGCCGCCAGATCAGCCACGTCGAATGGAGCGCCGACGCCGCCGAGAAGGGCGAGTTCGCGCACTTCATGCTCAAGGAGATTCACGAGCAGCCGCAGGCCGTCCTGAACGCCCTGCGCGGTCGCATCAACCACGAAGAGTCCACCTCGCGCTTCGGCGGCCTGAACATGACCGCCAGCCAGTTGCGCGAGGTGGATCGCGTCATCTTCTGCGCCTGCGGCACCGCTTGGCACGCCGCGCTCGTCGGCGAGTATCTGTTCGAGGAACTCGCCCGCGTGCCGGCGGAGGTCGAATACGCCTCCGAGTTCCGCTACCGCAATCCGCCGGTGGACAAAGGCACTCTGGTGTTCGTCATCAGCCAGAGTGGCGAGACCGCCGACACGCTTGCCGCGTTGCGCGAGAGCCGGCGCAAGGGCCACAAGACCCTCGCCATCGTCAACGTCGTCGGCTCCACCATCGCCCGCGAGGCCGACGGCGGCGTCTATATGCACGCCGGGCCGGAGGTCGGCGTCGCGGCGACCAAGAGTTACGTCTCCCAACTGACGGTGCTGGCGTTGCTGGCGCTCTACATGGGCCGCATCCGCCACCTCTCCGCCATCCAGGGCCAGAACGCCATCCGCGAACTCGAAGCCATCCCCGGCAAGATTCAGCAACTGCTCAAGCAGAACGACCCCATCCGCCGGATCGCCGAAAAATACCAGCACGCGAAGGATTTCCTCTTCCTCGGCCGACAGTTCAACTACCCGATCGCCCTCGAAGGCGCGCTCAAGCTCAAGGAAATCTCCTATATCCACGCCGAGGGTTATCCGTCGGCTGAGATGAAACACGGCCCCATCGCGCTCGTTTCGCCGGACGTGCCCAGCGTGTTCATCTGCCCGCGCGACGCGGTCTATGAGAAGACATTCAGCAACATCGAGGAGATCAAGGCGCGCAAGGGACCGATCATCGCCATCGCCACCGAAGGCGACACGCACATCGCCAGCAAGGCCGACGACGTCATCTACGTGCCTCCGACGGCGGACTTCTTCTATCCGCTGCTGACAGTTGTGCCGCTCCAACTGCTGGCGTATCATATCGCCGTGCTGCGCGGCTGCGACGTGGACAAACCACGCAACCTCGCCAAGAGCGTAACTGTGGAATGACTATGAAAACCAGTGCGACCCTGACTGCCATTGCCCTCGGCTGCGGCTGCCTCGCCGGCGTCGCCCAAGCCAAACCACTCGGCCAGGCGACCGTCACCGAAACCAACAACGACGTCCGCTATCAAGCCGCCAACTCCACCGAGCGCCCCGCGAAACTGAAAGATGTCGTCCGCGGCGCGGACATGCTGCGCACCGGCCAGAAGTCCCAAGCCGAGATCGAATTCGAGGACAGCACCATCACGCGGCTCGGCTCCAACTCGCTCTTCACGTTCGACCCCGGAAAGCGGGAGTTTGAACTGCGCGAAGGCGTGCTGCTGTTCGACATGCAAAAAGGCATCGGCGGCGGCAACATCCGCACCGGCGGCATCACCGCGGCCATCGAAGGCACCGCCGGCATGGTGATCCGCCGCGGCCCGCCGCAGGTCATCTGCCTGGCGGGCCTCATCCGCATCCTCGACGCCCAGGGCAAACTCCTCGGCTTGCTGCGGCCGGGCGACACCTTCTTCGGCGGCCGAGTCCTGCAAATCAGCCTGCGCGAACTGAGCAGGGGCAAATTGCTCCAGCGCGGCTTGCGCCACAACCAAGCCGAGTTTGACGCCGTCATCCGACGCCAGGAAGCGGACATCCAATCGGGCAAATTCCTGCAAGGCATCGAAGACGAACCTCAACGCCCCTCAGCCTCGCCCCCGCCGCCGGCCCAACAATTCAAGAGCGGCATCGAGCAATTGCGCCAGAACAACACCCCGCCACCGCGGCATCCGTCACCGCCCACCGGGAACTTCAGAAGTATCAGCATAACCCCGTAGCAACGATGACGGCTGTATCTTTGCGTTTGGATTTCCGCCCTTCACTTCCGGCAGTTGAGGTTCTCCGCACAATCACTTCTTCTCCGCTGGCTTCGGCCAAGTGACGCCGGGCCAGTCATCCGTGCGGAACGGCGACGCGGGCAGGCCAGCCTTGTTCCAGAGGTTGACGACGGGGAAGTTGGCCCAACCGTAACGCACAGCGACGGGCTTGGAGACCTTGTCGCTGCACACAACGATCTTGTCGCCCTGAATCTCGGCCTGCGCGTTGACGAACTTCTTGTCCGCGCCGGCGATGGCGAAACCTTTCAGCGCGCCATCCTTGGCAACGAGGCCGCCGCCGAGGTGCGTGAAGCTGAGGACGGCTTTGTTGCCCTCCACTTTCAGGCTGGCATAGGCCGGGCCGGAGAACTCGATCTTCTCGCCGTAGGCGACCGCCCGCGCAGCGAGGGCGAGACGAGCGCCGACGGGATCCTTCTGCTTGGGATGCACGTCGTTCTCCTCGCCGACATCGGTGATGACGGCTTGCGCGGTCTTCGGGACGTGCAACGCGGTGAACAGTTGCGCCTCGCGCAACTCCGCCCAGCCGCTTTCCTTCGGCTCGGTCTCGATCTTCATGAACGGCGCGAGCTGGACGAACAGGAACGGGAAGTCGCCCTGCTTCCAATCGTCACGCCAGCACTTGATCATCGCCGGGAAGAGCTTGCGATACTCGAAGGCGCGGCCGGAATTGGACTCGCCCTGATACCAGATGGCGCCCTTGATCGCATACGGCAGGATCGGCGCAATCATGGCATTGTAGAGGCCGCACGGGCGCTTCGAGCTGGTGACGGGATTATCCGGCACGCGCTTCATCGTCTGGGGAATCTCCTTGTGGGCCTTTCTTAAGTCCGCAATGGCCTTGTTGTATCGCTCCAGCGTTTGCGGAAAGTCTTTGATCGCCGCGGCGTGCCGTGTGAAGACCTCTGGAAACTCTTTCTCCAGCACGGCGCGCTTCGTCCACGCCTCGGCGGGCGTGCCGCCGACGTTGGAACTGATGAGGCCCACCGGCACCTCCAGCGCAGCGCGCAGGTGCTTGCCGAAGAAGTAACCAACCGCGCTGAACTCCGGCAGCGTTTCCGGGGCGCATTCCTGCCACGACACCGGCGTCTGCGCGACGGGCAAATCCGATTGCGGCTCGTCCTTGCCGCCGCGCGGGATGGTGATGAGCCGCACCATCGGGTCTTTGCACTGCGCGATCACTTTCTCCGCATCGGCGCTGCTCCTGACGTTCCATTGCATGTTCGACTGGCCACTGCAAATCCAGACCTCGCCAACGAGCACGTTCTTCAGCTCGACGCAGTTCTTGCCACAGATCGTCATTGTGAACGGCCCGCCCGCCTTCAGCGGCTTCAACCAAACCTTCCACTTGCCGCCCTTGGCAACCGTGGAAACTACCTGGCCGCAGAACTTCACCGTCACCTTCTCGCCGTCATCGGCTGCGCCCCAAACGGGCACCTTCTGGCCTTGCTGGAGCACCGCATTGTCCGTGAAAAGCCCGTGCGGCTTCACCGCGGCAAACGCCGCTGTCGCCAGCAACAGCGCGAAAGTGGAAAACGCAATCAGACACACTCGATTGAACCGCTGCATTATCATCTCCTTGGTTGAATTCTCAGTCAGCGAACGAGCGACGGTTTTATCGGCTTCCGCGCGGATAGCAAGCCGGATTTCAGAGTTTCGCGGCTTGGAACGGCGGCGCGCGCCGTGTAGAGTTTGTCAGGTCCATGAAGCGAACACGCTCTTCCACCGAAATCGGCCAGTATCTGATCGAGCAACTCCACCGACGCGGCGCGCGTCATGTCTTCGGCGTGCCGGGCGACTACGTGCTCGGGTTTTACGACATGCTCAACCGCAGCAAGCTGCGGATCGTCAACACCTGCGACGAGCAGGGCGCGGGCTTCGCCGCGGATGCCTACGCGCGCGTGAAAGGCCTTGGCGTGGTCTGCGTCACTTATTGCGTCGGCGGGTTGAAGGTGGCCAACACCACGGCGGAGGCGTTTGCGGAGAAATCACCCGTGGTGGTCATCAGCGGCGCGCCCGGCATGAAGGAGCGCGAGAAGAACCCCCTGCTCCATCATCGCGTGCGCGAGTTCGACACGCAGAAAAAGGTGTTCGAGCAACTCACGGTCGCCTCGACCGTCCTCGGCGACCCGCAGACGGCGTTGCAGGAGATTGATCGCGTGCTGCACGCCGCCAACCGCTACAAGCGGCCCGTGTATATCGAACTGCCGCGCGACATGGTCCACGTGCCCGGCATTCCCCATCACACGCCGATGGAGTTCCACGAGGAGAGCGACCCGTGCGCGCTGCGAACCGCGATCGGCGAGGCCGTGAAGCGAATCAACGCGGCCAAACGGCCTGTCATCCTCGCGGACGTCGAGGTCCACAGGTTCGGCTTGCAGAACGAACTAGTCCGGCTCGCCGGGCGCGCCAACATCCCGGTCGCCGCGACGATTCTGGGCAAATCGGTCATCGGCGAGCATCATCCGTTTTACATCGGCGTTTATGAGGGCGCGATGGGCCGCGAAGAGGTGCGCACATGCGTTGAGCACAGCGACTGCCTGATCATGCTCGGCGCGTTCATGACCGACATCAACCTCGGCATCTACACCGCGCGACTCAATCCCGCCCGATGCATCTACGCCACCAGCGAGAAGCTCTCCATCGGTTATCACAATTTCGAGAACGTGCGTTTCAAGGACTTCGTCCACGGCCTGCTGGGCGCCAGGCTCCGTTCCCGCAAGCCGGGCAGCATCCCCCACCCCGAACCGCCGTCTGCGTTTCGCGCGCGACGTGGTCGCGCCAAGCTGACGGTGCGGCGTCTGTTTGCGCTGCTCAACACGTTCCTGACCAACGACACCATCGTCGTCTCGGACGTGGGCGACGCGCTCTTTGGCGCGATGGACCTGTGCATCCGGCACCGCGCGGAGTTCCTCAGCCCCGCCTACTACACCTCAATGGGCTTCGCCGTTCCGGCCGCCATTGGCGCGCAGTTCGCCAATCCGCGTCGCCGGCCGTTGGTCGTGGTGGGCGATGGCGCGTTTCAGATGACCGGCATGGAATTGTCCACCATCGCGCGCTACAAACTCAACCCGATCGTGATCGTCTTGAACAACCGCGGCTACGGCACGGAACGCCCGATGCTGGACGGCGGGTTCAACGACGTGTTGCCGTGGCACTACCACCGCATTCCCGACCTGCTCGGCGCCGGGCGGGGCTACCTCGTTGAAACCGAGCAGGAGCTGCAACAGGCCATGACTGAAGCGGTGCGCTGCGCGGACACCCTCTCCATTCTCGACGTGCGACTCGACCCCCACGATTTCTCGCCCGCCCTGCAACGCCTTACCCACAACCTGGCCAAGAGACTCTGACCCGAGGCAACTCCTCACAACCTCGTTCACGCGCCGGAACAACTGCTCGCGCTTCTGCCGCTTGATTTGCCGCGCCGTCTCGTCGAAGTTTCCCTGTGAACACGGCCAAGGCAACCGCACCTGTAGTTTCAAACGCCGCCGACAGTGCTGTCGCTCTTGAAGACTCCATCCATCGGATCGGCGAACGCCTCTTCACGTTGATGGAGCAGGCCCAACCGCCCGCGCTCTTCAGCAAGAGTGGTTTCTACGGCACGCTTATGGGCTGGGCGCTGAAGAACCCGCAGTTCAAGACCCGGCTCTTCCGCTTCGTGGACGCGCTGCCCACACTCACATCCGGCGACGAGGTTTCCCGCCATCTCCATGAGTATCTCGACAACGACGAGGTGGAACTGCCCACCCTCGTCCGCGCCACGCTGCGGGCCGCGTCCGCCGCGGGCGGCTTGTTGGGCGGTGGCATCCGGGCGAACGTTATCGGCATGGCGCGCCAGTTCATGCTCGGCAAGGAGGACCGCGAGATCATTACCCCGCTGCGCCAACTCCACCGGCAGGGCATCGCCTTCACCGCCGACGCACTGGGCGAGACGGTCCTCAGCGAAACCGAAGCCGACCAATACGCCGCGCAATGCCTGCGGCTGCTCGACCTGCTGGCGCGTGAAACCGCCGCCTGGCCCGGCCCATGCCCCAGCAACATTTCCCCGCACGGCGTGCTGCCGCAGATCAACGTCTCCATCAAAATTTCCGCGCTCGACTCGCAGATTCACCCGGCCGACCCCGACACGGCAATCCAGAAGCTCTCCAACCGTCTGCGCCCGATCCTCCGCCGCGCGAAGGACTGCGGCGCGTTCATCAACTTCGACATGGAGCAATACGCCCTCAAGAACCTCACCGTGCGGCTGTTCAAGACGATCTTCGCCGAACCGGAGTTCGCCGAAGCTCCGGGCTGCGGCCTCGCGCTCCAAGCCTATCTGCTCGACACCGAGGCCGACCTGCGCGACCTCATCCAATGGGCGCGCGACCACCGGCGGCGCATCGCGGTGCGGCTGGTCAAGGGCGCGTATTGGGACTACGAAACCATCATCGCGTCCCAACGAGGCTGGCCCACGCCGGTCTTCACCCGCAAAGCCGAGACAGACGCGAATTTCGAGAAGCTCTCGCTGCTCCTGCTGGAGAACGATGACGCCGTTGCCGCGGCGTTCGGCACGCACAACGTCCGCAGCATCGCCCACGCGCTCGCGCAAGCCGACCGCCTCGGCGTGGACCGGCGCAGCTTCGAGATTCAGATGCTCCACGGCATGGCCGACCCGCTCAAGGCCGCCGTGCTCCAGCTTGGCGTGCGTCTGCGCGAGTATTGCCCCGTCGGCGAACTGCTGCCCGGCATGGCCTACCTCGTCCGCCGGCTGCTGGAGAACACCTCCAACGAAGGTTTTCTTGCCAGCAAGTTCGCCAGGAACGCCAGCCGCGACGAACTCCTGCGCGACCCGAAGACGATTACCGAAAGCACCGGCGTCCTCTCTCCCGAAGCGTTGCACCGGGGAATGACCGCCGCACCGCAGATTCTTCCCTTCACGGCCCGTTCGCCGAAAGCAGGCGAGACCCGTGAACCATCGGAGTTTCGCAACGAGCCTCCCACCGACTTCACAGTATCGGCTGAGCGTGAAAACATCCGCGCCGCCATCCAGAAACTTCGCGCCCAACTTGGCCAGCGTCATCCGCTCGTCATCAACAACAAGCCCGTCAACACCAGCGACTGGACGCCTTCGCTTAATCCCGCCAACCAATCCGAAATCATCGGCTACGCCGCCAAGGCAACCGTCGCCAACGCCGAGGCCGCCGTCGTCGCCGCGCGCGCCGCCCAACCGGCATGGGCGCACACTTCCGCGAAGGACCGCGCCGCGCTCCTCGACCGCACCGCAGACCTGATGCGCCGCGACAAGGCCGCGCTGGTGGCGCTGGAGATTCTCGAAGCCGGCAAGAGCTGGGTCGAGGCCGACGCCGACGTTGCCGAGGCGATTGATTACTGCCGCTTCTACGCCGCCGAAATGCGCGCGCTCGACCGGCCCGCGCACACTCAATCGGTCGCCGGCGAAACCAACCTCCAGCATTGGTGGCCGCGCGGCGTCGGTGTGATCATCGGGCCGTGGAACTTCCCTCTCGCCATCCTCACCGGCATGACCTCCGCCGCCGTCGTCGCCGGCAACGCCGTCGTGATGAAACCCTCCGACCAGACGCCCATCATCGCAGCGCGGCTCATGTCGCTCTTCGTCGAGGCGGGCCTGCCGCCCGGCGTCGTCAACCTCCTCACGGGTTCCGGCTCGCTGCTTGGTGCCCATCTGGTCGCGCATCCGCAGGCGAACCTCGTCGCGTTCACCGGCTCGATGGAAGTCGGCCTCCGCATCTGGGAAACCGCCGGCCGCACGCGACCCGGCCAGACCGGGCTGAAGAAAGTCATCTGCGAAATGGGCGGCAAGAACGCCCTCATCGTGGACAGCGACGCCGATCTCGACGAGGCGGTGGCGGGTGTGCTGGTTTCCGCGTTCGGCTACTCCGGCCAGAAATGCAGCGCGCTTTCCCGGTTGATTGTTGTGGCCGACAACTACGACCGTTTTCTGGCACGTCTTCTCTCCGCGGCGTCGTCGCTGCGCATCGGCCCGGCCGAGCAACCCGGCAGCGTTATTGTCCCTGTCATCAGCCGCGACGCGCAGCAACGCATCCTCGCCAGGATCGAAGCCGGCGGGACAGAAGCAACGCTCGCGTGGCAGGGCTTTGTCCCGTCCGACGCCAACGCCTGCTACGTGCCGCCATCCATCTTCACGAACGTCCCGCCCGGCAGCCACCTCTTCCGTGACGAAATCTTCGGCCCCGTCCTGGCCGTGGCACGGGCCAAGAGCTTCGACCACGCCATCGCGCTGGCCAACGACTGCCAGTATGCGTTGACCGGCGGCGTCTATTCGCGCAGCCCGGTCAACATCGAGCGCGCCCGGCGCGAGCTGGTCTGCGGCAACCTCTACATCAACCGGCCCATCACCGGCGCGTTGGTCGGCCGCCAGCCCTTTGGCGGATTCGGGATGAGCGGCGGCGGCACCAAAGCCGGCGGCCGCGAATACCTCCAGAACTTCCTCCTCCCCCGCGTCATCACCGAGAACACCCTCCGCCGCGGCTTCGCGCCCAACGAAGACTGAGCCGCCTCCATGTAGTCGCCGCAACGCCCGCCCCGCGCCGTTCCCGTTTTCGGATTGAAACCCTCCGCGCCCCGCGCAATAGTCCCGCACTAGGAAAACCATGCGCATCATCGAACCCCACATCCATTGCTACTCACGCACCACCGACGACTACGAGAAGATGACTCTCGCCGGCATCGAAGCCGTCATCGAGCCGGCCTTCTGGCTCGGCGGGCCGCGCACCTCCGTCGGCACCTTCGCGGACTACTTCGAGCACCTCCTCGGCTTCGAGCGCCAGCGCGCCGCCAACTACGGCATCGCCCACTTCTCCACCCTCTCCGTCAACCCCAAGGAGGCCAACACCCGCCCCGTCGCCGACCAGGTCGTCGAGCTGCTCCCGCAGTATCTCCAGCGCGACGGCTGTGTCGGCCTCGGCGAAGTCGGCTTTGACCGCATCACCCCCGACGAGGAGGAAATCCTCCGCCGCCAGCTCCGCATCGCCCGCCAGCTCAACTGCCCCGTCATCGTCCACAGCCCCCACCAGCACAAGAAGATCGGCACCGAGCGCATCCTCACCATCATTGACGAGGAGAAACTCGACCACAACCTCGTGGACCTCGACCATTGCACCGAGGAAACCCTGCCCCTGTTCGGGCGGCACACCCGCATGTGGCGCGGCCTCACCGTCTATCCCATCACCAAACTCTCCGTCGAGCGCGCCGCCAACATCGTCCAGCAATACGGCGTGGACCGCCTCCTCATCAACTCCTCCGCCGACTGGGGCGTCTCCGACCCCCTGAGCGTCCCCCGCGTTGTCCGCGAACTCGAGCGCCGCTCCGTCCCCCGCGACCAGATCGAGCAACTCGTCTTCCTCAACCCCTTCCAGTTCTACAGCCAGTCGCCGCGGTTCACGTTCAAAGGGTGAAGTGGGAGGATGGCTAGTAGATGTTAGACCTCAGCACGCGTATGCCATCTCAAGAGCTACAAGATTCATGGCGCAGGACGACGGGGTTTCTTCGTGATGCGAGGTCGCTTCTATCGGAGACGGCTCTGGGCGTTTGCTCTGAGGAGATTGCAGAATTCGAAGACTATCTGAGCTACAATGAGCTTGAGTTGGCTTTGGACTCTTTGGAGGCGGCGGTATGCAAGTCGTCATGTGAGTCTTTGCGCGTATATGAGCTTTTGCTTCTAGCCGCAGAGAACATGGGGCTGAAGAAGCACGCCGCTCGGTATCGAGCCGCCATTGCGAAGGGACTCAGACGTTAGAGGGTCGCTCCACACCCATCTCTCATTTTCCATCTTCGAACTCCCCTCCTCCGCCTCCTCCGCCGCGGCCCGCCCGCCTTCTCACTTTCCTCAAATCGGGGCTTGACGCCCCCGACCCGGAGAGCGATAAGGCGCGAGTCAGGAGCAAGGACGTGAGCTGTTTTGCTGTCACCAGTTATGAGGACACTATACTGGGACTCGGGCCGACCCGAAGATCGCTTTGATAATCCCAACTGCCGTTGGGGCGACCCCTCCTACATTCTCGAACCCGGCGATCCCGGCTATGTGCCGTGGCCGCCGGGTCCGCAGCCGAAACCACCAACCAAGCACAAGCAGTATCAGCCGGCGTTCGTCCCGGCCAAAGTCGAAGGGAGTAATACTATGAGCACATTCCAGTTCGTCATCCTGCCGAATCCCCGCAACACCCAGCGCCCGTTCCGCGCACGGCCCGACCTCGGCGAGGCTGTGCCGCAGGATGACTACCTCAACGCCGTCGCCGCCGACGCGGGCGTCGCCCGTCCCGACGTGGAGAAGGTCATCCGCTCCCTCTTCAAAGTCATGGTCGGCTACCTGCGCACCACGCGCACCATCGGCCCTGTGCTCGACCTCTTCCGCGCGTTCCCATCCATCAGCGGCAGCTTTGCCACCAACAGCCCCGTGGATTCCGAACTGAAGGCCGGCATCGGCTTCACCATCGCCCCCACGCCCGAAGCGCAGGCCGCCATGACCACCGACCTTAGCGTCGAGAAGGTGGATGAACACGGCACCATCAAACCGGTCATAGACAGCATCCAACTCAGCCCCGGCGGCCAGATGAGCGTCTATTCCACCACCGCCGCCTTCCAAATCTCCGGCGACCACTTCCGCGGCTCCGGTCAAGGCCAGCCCTGGCCCAAGGTCTATCTGCTCGATTCGAACATGGGCAATCCCGCCCAGCTCTCGGTCTTCGCCTGCTCGCAGACCGAGCTGCTCGTCCAGCCCGTCCCCACCGGCACCACCGGCACGCGCTTCCTGAAGATCGTCGCCGGCTGGGATGAGACCCTCTTCACCGTCTCCGAGGAGTTGACGGCGGCGACATAGGCGGCATATCGCCGAAGGCTCTGGACTGCTGCGAGAATCGCAGCTCTTCCCGCCTTGGCTGGCACCCCACCGCCCGGCCAAGGCTGTGGTGCCCACAGCACTCCAGAGCCTTCGGCGTCATTCAAACATGGTAGCCTCCGTCCCCGTTGGTGTCCCGGCTTTAGCCGGTCCCCGCCCATGCAAAAGCCGCCTGAAGGCGGGACACCAGCACGTAACCCCCTCTTTTCACGCCTCTTGCCCTGTCCCCAAGTCCGTCGAGGGGTGGGTGCGAGCGCTTCTTGGGGTGGGTGCGAGCGCTTCTTGGGGTGGGTGCGAGCAGTTCTTAGGGTGGGTGCAAGCAGTTCTTGGGGTGGGTGCAAGCGCTTCTTGGGCTGGGTGCAAGCGCTTCTTGGGCTGGGTGCGAGCGCTTCTTGGACTGGGTGCGAGCGCTTCTTGGACTGGGTGCGAGCGCTTCTTGGACTGGGTGCGAGTGCCTCTTGGGGTGGGTGCAAGCGTTGCTAGGACTGGGTGCAACGCATCCTTCCCCTACCCCCGCCCGCGCCGTTCCGTCAGCCTTGGCCGGCACGATCCTGAAACCCGCCGGGGCATCGGAGGGATGGCCCAACGCCCCAGCCTGCCTTTCTGCCTTGAATCACTTCCCCTCCGAGGAACAGAGGCTTGCAACTGCTGGCCATTGGCGTAAAAGGCACACAAGCATGAACACTCGAACGAAAGCCTTCGGACTTCTCACGGGCTTATTGGTGTATTCGGGACTCTCATCATGGTGTTTCTTGGCACGCGATGTTTCATTCACCATTTCACCGGCATTGGCATGCCCCGTGATTGGACCGTCATCCCTGTTGCTTTGGGGCGGGCAGGCGTTGCCGTGGTTTCTCGGCATCAGTTTGGCGCTGGCCGCTTGCGTAGTCGGTGCAACCTTTAGGCAGTCATTGCGTCCAAAGCTCATCATGACCGCAGTCGTCATCTGGCTTGCCGGTGGGTTTCTGCCGTATGCAGTTTCAATATGATTGCGGCTCAAGAAAGATCCCGCCAATTGCTCCCTCGTCCCGTCCTCAGCCCGCATCGTTCCGCCAGCCGTGGCCCGCGGGGAGCCGTATCATTCCATGAACGGGGTGCTATATTGCAGCCAACCGATGGAGACCAAACTCGACGCGCTCCTGAAGAAGCTCAAGCATCTCGAAGATGAATTGCTCGTCGAGGTCCACGCCAACGAACAGTTGTTCCGTTACGAGATCCGCCAGCGCAAGGTCCACTTCACCGAAGCCGCCCTGGCGCAACACCAGAAGCTGGCCAAGACCGCCCGGCAATATCTCTGCGAGACGCGGTGGTTGAGCTTCGCCGTCACGCCGGTCATCTGGTCGTGCGCGGTGCCCATGGTGATGCTGGATTTGTGGGTGACGGCCTATCAGTTCATCTGCTTCCCGGTCTATGGCATCCCCAAGGTCCGCCGGGCGGATTACGTGGTGATGGACCGCCGGAAACTGGCCTACCTGAACTCCATCGAGAGCTTCAACTGCGTCTATTGCGAATACGTCAACGGCCTCATCGCGTATGCGCAGGAGATCGCCGGGCGCACGGAGCAGTATTTCTGTCCCATCAAACACGCGCTGCGGCTCAAGACGATGCACAGCCGTTACTCGCATTTCCTGGACTATGGCGATGCGGAACAGTATCGCCAGCGGCTTGAAGCAGTCCGCAAGGACTTCGAGGACTTGAAGAAGCCCTGAAGCGGTCAGCCGGGCCGCTCCATAGGAAGAACAGAGGCTTGCCCCACCGCGTTTGGTTGCGCCACGCCGTCAGCGCGGCTCGAACATGCCGGTGGGGCTGCCGCCGAATTGGCCGCCGCCACCGAGGCCGCGGGTCAGCCGGTCCGGCACGTTGGCTTCGCCTTCCTTCATCTCCGCGCACCCCATCGCATGGATCGCCACCGCCGCCAGAGCGAGCAACACCGCAATCCGATACAACCGAACAGTCTTCATGCCGGCCACTATACCGGCGTCCAAGAGGCGTGCAACTGTTTTTCAGCGCGCTGCCGGAGCGGGCGGCGCCCCGTGGCTAGGCTGTGAGAAGCCTGCAAAAAAACCGGCGGAGTGTATTGACAGGCGGGAGCGCCCTCGCTAAGGTCTGCGCGCTTTTTGGGTGGGCGCGTAGCTCAGCTGGCTAGAGCAAGTGACTCTTAATCACTGGGTCCTCGGTTCGAATCCGAGCGCGCCCACCAATTTCTCTCCAGGGGCGGCGGCTAGGACAGTATCTCGATCCCCTTCTTGCGGAGGGGACACTGGTGTTGAACGCCGTCGGGAAGTTTCCTGATCGGGACCTTCTGATGGCAGTGCCACTTCCGCCACAAACTTGCGCCGCGCTGCGAAATGCTTCATGCTCCGGGCCAACCTTATGACAACGCCGAGTTCCACCTCCAACGCCGACCGCGGGCAGTTCGTGACGGCGCTGGTGAACAACGTGCTGGCCGAGCGGCGCAACGCGGAGATTTACCATTACCTCGCCTCGCTGGAGCGCGACCCGCATCGCAGCGCCGTGCTCAAGCGGATGGCGGAAGCCGAGGCGAAACACGCCGCCATCTGGACGCGCAAACTGAAGGACCTCGGCATCGAACCGCCGCCGGCGGGCGCGGGCCGTTGCCCCACGTGGCGCAAGTGGCTCTACCGCCAGATCGGCGTGGACGCCGCCGTGCGCCGCATGGAGCAGGAAGAGGAAGTCGGCATTGCCATCCAACTCGCCGAGTTGAAACGGCTCGGCGACGACCAGACGAAACAGATCGCCGAGGAAATCGCCGAGGAGGAAGGCAGCCACGGCCGCACGCTCAACGCGATGCTCCAGGCGCCGCCCAGCCCCACCGACCCGCACGGCCGGCTCAGCATCCTCATCAAACACGAGCGCCACCACGCCACCGGCGGCTGGCTCGGCAGCGCCATCTACGGCATCAACGACGGCCTCGGCGCGGTCTTCGGCATCGTCAGCGGCATGGCGGGCTACGGCGCTCAGAGCGGCATCGTTCTGGCGTCGGGTCTCGCCGGCATGATCGCCAGCGCGCTCTCGATGGGTTCCGGCGCGTGGCTCGCGGCCAAGTCACAGCGCGAAGCGTTCGAGGCGGAGGTCACGCGCGAGCGGCGCGAGATCGAACTCAACCCCGCCGAGGAGCGCGAAGAACTGGAGTTGATGTATCAACTCAAAGGTTTCTCCGAGGAGGAGGCGAAGATGCTCGCCAAGCGCATGGCCGAGAACCCGGAGCATTTGCTGCAAACGAAGATGCATGAGGAACTCGGCCTTTCCGCAGGATCGTTCCCGAACCCGTGGGCTTCAGCCGTTTCCGCGGGCATCTCCACCGCTGTCGGCGCATTCATTCCGTTGATACCGTTCTTCTTCACCGGCGGCATGACCGCTGTATGGTGGTCGCTCGGCATTAGCATCGCGGCCCATTTCGTCGTCGGCGCGGCCAAAACGCTCGTGACGGGTCTGAACTGGTTCAAGAGCGGCATGGAGATGACCGTCGTCAGCATCATCGCCGCCGTCGTCACCTACGGTCTCGGCTACCTCTTCGCCGGCCACGGACAAGCGGTGGGACGGTGAGGCAGAATATGGAGTGATGGAGTGTTGGAGTATTGAGGAACTGGAACAAAGTTGATTTCGTCCTGACCACGCCCCCACCACTCCATTACTCCACCACCCCACTCCGCCTCACTCCAGCTTCGGCCCCTCAATTCGTTCGCCGCGTTGCTGGCGGGCTTGGTCGGCTACGTCAAACGTCCCGTAGAAAAGCGCGTTCGCGTCCATCCACGTCGCCAGCCGCTCGATGTCCTCCCGCGACAACGCCACGTCATGGTGGCCGCGCAGCAGCATCTTCATCAACGCGCTGCCCCGTGCGCCGAAGAAGCCCGGCTGCGACACCGGCTCGCTGTTCACCACGCGGAAGTCGCCCGGCTTGCCGCCCCACGACGAGAACGACACGCGCCCGATGAGCGCGTTGTAGGAAACGCTGTAGCGGCCCTGCGCCCCGCCGGTGAGCGCGACCTTGCCCGCCGGCTTCGCGCCGCTGTGGCAGGACACGCAATGCTTGTCGAGCACCGGCTGGACGAGGATCGGGTAACTCAGCGGCTTCGAGCCGTCCGGGCCGGGTGTGATCTCCGACGGTGGCCGCGACCGCGCGACCGTGGTGCGCTGGGACAACGGCGCATTGCTCCGCTGCTCGTGGCAGCCAACGCAAGAGACACTCTCGCCCGGCTGGAGATACGTGAGACTCCGCATCGTCTGCACGGCCTGTCCGCGCTCGTCCAGAGCTTGGAACGCCAGCCCGATCTTCGCCGGCACCCGGAAATATGCCGAGCCATCCGACTCCACCGGCACCGTGCCGAGCACCTGCTTGCCCGGCGAAGCGTTGGCCACGCCGACCGTCGGCGTATTGGCGTGCGGCGTCGTCTTCGGCAGCACCTGGACAACGCGAAGCTTCGTGATGCGCGCATCCGGCAACTGCGGCCAAGCGTTATAGACGTTTTCGAGAAAGAACGTGCCATCGCGTGATTCGTGATACGTGATTCGTGAACCGGGTTTCTGTGCTGATGCCAGCAGCGGCATCGCCGGCGGCTTCGGACGGGCGCGCAACGGCACGGGCCAGAGGCTGCAAATCTCCGGGTCGCGATAGATCAACTCCTTGTTCCCGAACGCGTCCACGAAGTAGAGGCCGAACATGTTTGCCGGGTTCCCGCTTGGCTCGCCGATGAGCGAATCGAAGCTGTAGGCGGCGAGGAAGTATTTCTCCGAGAGCGGCCACGGCGAACGATAACAATGCCCCGGCCACCACTTCGCGTCCTGCGAGACCGGCGGCGGCTTCGTCACCCCGCCCGGCGAGCGCCAAAACGCCGGTTTGGCCGTGCCGTGCGAAACCGGCTCCTCGCTCTCCGGGAACAGCGCGTCCGGCGTCAGCCGCGTGATCGGGTCGAGGCCGTCCACGCCGCGCGTCACGTCGAGCAGGATGATCGAACCCGCCGTCATCGCGTGATGCGCCGCCGCCGTCGCCATCACCCGGCTCGATCCCGGCACCGGCTGCGCTTCCCACACGCCGACCGGGTTCAGCGTGTAGTTCCCGTAAAATGCCCGCACATCCGTGCCGTCTGGCCGCACCGTCCAGAGTTGCTGATAATGCACCGCGTTGCGGTCCACATAATCCCATCGCGTGTAGATCACCCGCCCGTCGTTCAACACCGCCGGGTCCCACTCGTGCGTCTCGTGGAACGAAATCGGCCGCGGGTCGGAGCCGTCGCCGTTGGCCAGCGCCAGCGTGTAAGTCGGGCACGGCCCGCGCCCGCAGCGATGAAACCCGCCGCGACGCGACGAGATGAACATGATATGGCCGTCCGGCATACAACGCGGCGAGAAATCATCATACGGCCCGTCCGTAAGCTGCCGCAGCTTCGAGCCGTCGCTCGCCATCTCGTAGAGATGATAATGATGATTCGGGTGCGCGTCGCGGTTCGCCGGAGCCTTATCCACCGCGCAGAACGCGAACAACACCCGCTTGCCGTCGTAGGAGACTTCCGCGTGCTGGTAACTGCCCAGCGGCAGTTCGCCCGCCGCCAGTTGCCGGCAGCGCATCGTCCGGCCCGGCTCCTCCAGCACAAACACCCCGCCGCCCGGCCTCGCGCAACTGCCGTAGTATTGCGTGAGCTGGTGGCTGAACATGCTCGGCACCTGCTTCACAAACAGCAGCGGCCCCGTCCGCGCCAGCGGATTGCTGAAGACCATCTCCCGCCGCAACTCATGCACCCGCCGCCAGAGCTGCTCCATCGCCGAAGAATCCGCCACCGTAGCCGCCGACGTAAGAAGGCGGACGCTGTTGGTTGAACCGGAAGAATCCGCCTCCTCACGTCGGCGGCTACGAAACTCCTTCCGCAACGCCTCCCAGCGCTTCGGCAACTCGCCCAACTCCACCTTCGCCATTTGCAAGTCGCGCAACAACGCGTCGCCCCGCTCGAACAAGCGCGGGAGCGCCTCCGCGTGAGTGATGGGATAACGCCGCGTCTCGATGCCGTCCTGCTTCCGCCAGTCCTGCTCGATCATCTCCCGGTCGCTCGCCGCCGCCCGCGCGGGCAAGGGGGCAAAGCAGACAACAATTCCCAACAGGAGTCCCGAATAGATCGCACATCGTCGGTGGCGCGTCATGCCCGCAGACTACCGCGCCCCGCCGCCAAACGCGAGGCAGATTTCAGCAGGCCCGAAACCGTGTCGCCCAAAGCCAGCCGTCGAAGAAACACTGGCGCGGTTGCCAGCATTCGTGGCCTGACCTCGGCGCAACGGTCCCGCAGGGCGGTGACCCCACCGGTGAGCTTCCCTGCCGCACAGCCGCTCAAAAACGGCCCAAAAACCCGCTGGAGCCGATGGCTCGCTCCCGGGAGCGAATGACTGGCTCCCGGGAGCGGATGACTCGCTCCCGTGGTCGAGCAACTCGCTCCCAGGAGCCGATGGCTCGCTCCTTGGAGCGAATACCCCGCTCTGGGGTCGAGCGACTGGCTCCCGTGGTCGAGTGATCGGCTCCACGGAGCGAATGGCTGGCTCCCGTGGTCGAGCATCCTGCTCCTTGGAGCGAACAACCCGCTCCCGTGGTCAACCGACCGGCTCCAAGGAGCGGATAGCTCGCTGCCGTCACCAAACTTCCTGTTGCGGTCTCTGGATGGTCCGCCGAAGACGGGGAGCAGGGGAAATGACCAGATCGGTTACTGGCAAGAGCACCGGGAACGCGGCAACTGTAGCGGCCGTCTCCGACGGCCGGGATTATCATTGAAGCCGAAGGCCTTGGACTGCTGCGAGAATCGCAGCTTTTCCCCCTCTCTGCCGCCGCCGGACCTCATCCAAAGCTGTGGTGCCCCCAGCAGTCCAAAGCCTTCGGCGTCATAGGCGATTAACAGTCGAGCAGCCCCGGCCAAAGCTCCATCGGCCATCCCGAAAGCCCCGGCAGCGGCGGCGGAGAATCCACGACGCGCGGGTTGTTTCCTTCGCCCCGTCCGGGGCTTCGCTGCCTGCTTTAGGAATCCCACGGCTGCGCCGTGGGCTGCTCTCCAGCGCCGCTCCGCGGCTGAAACCATTCCGGCAACACGCCTTTAACTCTTCACTTGCCCGGCCCCTTGGCCACCGGAGCGTTCACCGACTTATCAAGATGCACCACCCATGCCTCGACGTGGCCGTTATGCATCCCATCACCGACGATTGTCTTCGCGTCGGCAGAGACGCGGACACGCTCACCCTCAAGTTTCCAGCCGGCCAAATCCACTTTGTAGTCGTGGGTCAGGACATACTCAAGTTCACGCATCTGGTTAGTGCGGTCCCATACAAAGAACTTGCCGACTTCTTCGGAGCCGATACGGCCAACGATAATAGAGCCATCAGCCGATACGGATTGAGCAACGGTATCTACTTTAGGACCAAGAATCTTATTGCCTCTAAGCTCACCGTCGGGTCCCCGATCAATGACACGTGGCGGGATGCGTCGGTTCCTTATGCCATAGGTGTTATCAGTCCTGCCGGTTGCAGGGTCTATCGAGCCGAGACTCACTAAACCCGTGCCGGCCGCGCAGCGGAATGCTTGGCTAAAAGCATCCGATTCCGTGTAACCAACAACCACAGTGCCATCACTGGACATGGCAGTGGCAACATTCATGGTGTATTCCGGTGCCGTGCCCAACCATTCCATGCCTTTGGCTGCTGTCCAACGATACGGCAACGCATTAGTCGAGGATGATATACCTGTGCTGACGACGACAGAACCATCATCAGAAACGAAGACAGGAGTTCCCAAGGTCCCCCCAGAACAGGGGCCTAAACCAAGCATGCCCCCCGCTTTGGTCCAGCGATATGCTTCCGCGCCGGAATCAGAATGACATCTGCCTACGATCACTGACCCGTCGCTGGAAATGCCCTGGGCCTGACTGCCGAAGTAATTCGTGAGAAAGCCGAGGCCAACCATGCCTGTAGCCGCCGTCCAACGGAAGCCCGCCAACTTGCGGAAGCAATCCCCCGCGACAACCAATCCATTGCTGGATACGGCGACCGCTTCACTATCAGAACTGCCTGGCAAAACGCCGAGATCAACCATGCCGCTCGCTGCCGTCCATCGAAATGCATGATGGGGCGGATCTGAATAGGAAATGCCCACGACAGTAGAGCCGTCGCTGGAAACGGCTTTGGCTAGACTGTTGGAACATCCGGGCAAAACGCCGAGCCCAACCATGCCCTCGGCTACCGTCCAACGAAACGCCTGGCAGCGTAAAGCTACATAACTGCTGCCGACAACCACTCTACCATCGTCGGAAACTGCCCATGCCTGGCTAAACTTATCGCCCGGCGCAGCACCAAGACCGGTAAACGTGGCACCGATGGGCCTACAGTTGTTGCAAAGCGAAAAGGCCAACAGAAGGACGAGATGTAAAACGCCCATGCGTGAAATCAGAACGGGAGAATTACGGCCGGGCGATGTGTTGTTCATGGCGACAACCCTTGGTTGAACTGCCAGCAATGTTTCTCCCACCTCCGCCGTGCTGTCAACGCCGCATTCCCCTCACAGCAACGACAGCGGGTCCACGTCCACGGTGGCGAGGACGTCGGGCGGGAGCTTGGCGGCGCGAAGAGTGGCGGCGATCAGTTCGGTGAGGCGCATGATCTGGTGGGTGCGCAGAAGCATGTTGTAGCGGAAAAAGCCTTTGATCTTCGCCATCGGCGCAGGGGCGGGGCCGGCGATGAGGGCGAGCTTGCCGGCCTGCGCGCGCAACCGCTCGCCAATGGCCTCGGCGTGGCGGCGGACTTTGTCGTCGTTGCGGCCGCGGAACAGCAGCGCCACGGCGCGCGTGAACGGCGGGTAGTGGAACTCGCGGCGGTATTCCATCTCCTGCTCGTAGAAGCCGGCGAAGTCGTGCTGGCGCGCGTGGCGGATGGCGTCGGCGAACGGCGTGAAGGTCTGGACAACAACCTCGCCCTCGACATCGCCGCGGCCGGCGCGGCCGGCGACCTGGACGATGAGTTGGAACGTGCGCTCGGCGGCGCGGAAATCGGGCAGGTGGAGGGCCATGTCGGCGTAGATGATGCCGACAAGGGTGACGTTCGGGTAGTGGAGGCCGCGCGCGATCATCTGCGTGCCGATGAGAATGTCCACCTTGCCGGTGCGGAACGCGCCGAGGATTTCGCGGTAGAGGTCTTTGCGGACCATGACGTCGGAGTCCATGCGGGCGACGCGGGCGGCGGGGAAGTTCTTGGCGACGGCGGCCTCGATCTTCTCGGTGCCGACGCCGGAGTATTTGATCTTCGGCGAGCGGCAGTCGGGGCTGGGGCACTGCTCCGGCGCAGCCTGCTCGTGACCGCAGTAATGGCACTTGAGCTGGCTGAGCTTGCGGTGATAAACGAGCGACACCGAGCAGTTCTCGCACTTGGCGACGTAGCCGCACGCAGGGCATGTCATGGACGTGGCGTAACCGCGACGGTTAAGAAAAAGGAGAACCTGTTCCTTCTTGTCGAGCCGGAGCGAGATGGCAGTGCGGAGTTTTTCGCTGAAGACGAAGAGGCCCTTCTGGCGGAGCAGTTCCTCGCGAAGGTCCACGACGCGGATGCGGGGCATCTGCTTGTGGTCAGCGCGGTCGGGTAACTGGACGAGGCCGTATTTCGCCGGCTGGCCTTCGCGCGGCTGGGTGTTGAAGTAGCTTTCCAGCGACGGCGTCGCCGAGCCGAGCACGACGGCGCACTTCTGCATCCGGCCGCGGACGACGGCGATGTCGCGGGCGTTGTAACGCGGCGCTTCCTCCTGCTTGTAGGAGGTCTCGTGTTCCTCGTCCACGACGATGAGGCCAAGCGGGTTGACCGGCGCGAACACCGCCGAGCGCGCGCCGATGACGATGCGGGCGTCGCCGCGATGGATCTTGTGCCACTCGTCGTGCCGCTCGCCGGCGGAGAGATGGCTGTGGAGCACGGCCACCTGCGTGCCGTGGCGCTTCGGGTTGAAGCGCGACTTGAACCGCTCGACGGTCTGCGGCGTCAGCGCGATCTCCGGCACGAGCACGATGACGCCCTTGCCCTGCGCGAGGACGTGCTCGATGGCTTGGAGATAAACCTCCGTCTTGCCGCTGCCGGTGACGCCGTGGATGAGCACGACCGCCGGCTCCAGCGTGTCGGTGCTCTTGAGGACAATATCGAGGGCCTGCTGCTGCGCGGCGTTGAGCGGCAACGGCTCGCTGGGCAGAAAGACTTCATCAGAGTAAGGATCGCGCTCGGAGGTCTTCGTGGCGATCTCGACGATGCCCTTGCGCTTGAGCGTTTCGACCACCGCCGCCGTCACCTCCGCCTTGCGGAGCAGCTCCGCCAGGAACATGCCGTGCGGATTGGCCTTGAGAATCTCCACGACGTGCGCCTGCTTGGCCGCGCGCGGCCCGAGTTCCAGCGGGCCGGCGGCAGCCGCCGCCGTGAGCTGGACGTGGAGGCTTTGTTTGAACGTCGTCTCGCCCTGCCGCACCGCCTCCGGCAGCACGCAACGCATTGCGACCTCCACCGGGCAGCAGTAGTAGCGCGCCATCCAACGCGCCAGCTCGATCATCGTTGGGTCCAGCAACGGCCGCTCGCCGATGACGTCCGCGATTTCCTTCACGCTCGGATAGGTGGACTTGTCGGCAAACGCAACAACGTGGCCCTGCACGTTGCGATGGCCGAACGGCACATGCACGCGCGAGCCAACGCGGACAACGTCCCGCAACCGCTCCGGCACGCGATAATCGAACTCGCGCCCGGTGGCGATGTCCACGATGACTTTGGCAATGGGACCGATCATTGGTGACTCGTGATTCGTGATCCGTAATTCGTGATTGGTGATTGATGATTAGTCTAGCGGATTGTTCGCAGAAACGAATCACGAATCACGGGTTACGAATTACGGATTGCGAACCGCGCATACCGCCCGCCATACTCGCGGTGTGGCACGCGGAACCCAACTTCGCGGGTTGATCGTCAGCGCCGGCGTGATGCTGGCGCTGGTGGCAACGGCTTGGTTCATCTACGACTACTGGCGCGACCATCGGTTCGACGAAGAGATCACCCGCGCTGCCAAACAGCACGGCCTCAGCCCGTTTCTGGTCAAAGCCGTGGTCTGGCGCGAGAGCCGGTTCAACACTTACGCACGCGGAAGTAGCGGCGAAGTCGGTTTGATGCAGGTCATGCCGACAACCGCGGCCGACTGGGCGAAGGCGAACCGCCAAGGCGCGTTTGACCCGCAGACGATGGCGCTTCCCGCCGTGGGTCTCGATGTGGGCTGCTGGTGTTTGCGCCGCGCGCTGGACCGTTGGAAGAGCGCGTCCGACCCGGTGCCCTACGCGTTGGCGGAATACAACGCCGGCCGCAGCAACGCCCTGCGCTGGGCCGCCGGCCTGCCGCCGCGCGATCCGCAGCGTTTCCGGGCCAGCATCACCTATCCCGGCACGCGTGCCTACGTGCGGACGATTGAGGAACGCTATCAGCACTACAAACGGCGTGGGCGGCTGTGACCACCGCGGCTTTGCGCTTGAAGCTGGTTTCCGCCTTGCGGCAAGATGCGGCCAGAGACTTTTTGCACACACAACGCAACCCAATGAAACCAACTCATACCGCGATCACCCGACGACAATTTCTCACTACCACCGCCACCGCTGCCGCCGGCCTCGCTTTGCCGCAATGGCTCACCGCAGCCGGTGAGACGGGTTGTTGTATTGAGTGGGGCGTTTGCACGTCGCTCAAGAAGGCCGCCGTTCTCAAGGCGGCGGGTTTCCAGTTCGTCGAGGAGAACGTCGGCAGCGTGCTCGTGCCGAAAGCGGGCGAGGAGGAGTTCGAGAAAAAACTCGCCGAGATCAAGGCGTCGCCGTTGCCGGTCCGCGCCTGCACGGGCTTCATTCCGGGCGATTTGAAGGTCGTCGGACCGGAGGTGCCGATGGACGCGCTGATGAAGCACGCCGAGACCGTGTTCCGGCGCGCCCAGAAGGCTGGCATCGGCCGCATCGTGTTTGGCAGCGGCGGGTCGCGGCGGATTCCGGACGGCTTCGACCCGGCAAAGGCGAAAGCGCAGTTCACCGACTACTGCCGCCGCATCGCGCCGCTCGCGCAGGCGCACAAGGTCGTCGTCGTCATCGAGTCGCTCAACAAAGCCGAGTGCAACTTCATCAACCGTGTGAGCGAGGCGCTCGACATCGCCAACGCCGTCAACCATCCCGGCGTGCAGGTGCATGTGGACATCTACCACATGATGCGCGAGGAGGAAGGCCCGGAATCCATCCTCAAGGCCGGCGCAAAGGTGAAGCATTGTCACGTCGCCGAGAAAGCCAAGCGCACCGCGCCGGGCATGGACGGCGACGATTTCCGCGCGTATTTCAAGGCGCTCAAGGCCATCGGCTACCGTGGCGGCTTGTCCATCGAGGGCAAGTGGAAGGACGACCAACTGCCAACGGCGTGCAGCATCCTGAACGAACAACTCAAGTCCGCCTGACGCCCATGCTGGGAATGTTCCTGCGCATCTACGGGACCGTCGCCGGCCTGGCGATCTTCGCGGTCTTCATGCCGCGCGCGTGGATGGCGGCGACACACGAGATGATCGGTTTGGGGAAGTTCCCCGACGGCGCCATTGTGGATTACCTCGCCCGCTCCGTCTCGGCGCTCTACGCGTTTCATGGCGGCCTGCTCTGGCTCCTTGCGCGCGACGTGCGCCGCTACGCAACCATCATCGCTTATGTGGCCGCGGCCGGCATCGCCTTCAGTGTGTTCGTCCTCCTGCTCGATGTGAGTCTGGGCCTGCCCGTCTGGTGGATTCTGGGCGAAGGCCCTTGTGTGCTTGCGATCAGCCTCATCGTTCTCGCGCTGCTGGCAAAAGAGCGCGCGCAGTGGCGTTGAGGGAGTCTGCGACATGCAGAAGCCACCCGCAACCAAGTCATCGAAGGAACCGGGGAACGCATCGGTGTCATTGACTGCTGCGGAATGGGGACTGGCCGCTGGCGCTCTTCCCGCCATCGCAGTCGGGACGGGGGCGCCAATTGGGTTGGCCCACTGGGTTCTCATGGCGCACTATCTCGCCATTGCCTACGGTTGCCATATCCTGCGCACGACTCGTTTGTTTCCAGATGCTCTGACGTTGTTCCGAAACGGATGCCTGCTGCTGACCGCCGGCTCGCTGGCCTGCGCGGCCGCGCCTGATGCCTACACGCTTGTGGCAGCGCGGCTGCCACAGGCGTTTGGGATCGCTTGCTTGCTGGCGGCGCGGCCGATGGGGAACGGAAGCTGGTTGCCAATCATCCCATCTATTATCGGGCTGCTCGCAGGCAGTTTGATTGGAAATCTCATTGGCTGGCGCGTCGTTTTTCTCTTGGCGGCGAGCATGGGTTTCGTTGCAGCCGTCCGGGAATGGCGACGGGAGACACACGGCTGCGATTCGCTGGAAGTTCATTCACTGCCACAACAACCTTCGCAACGCCACCCCATGCTCCTCGCGTGCGGGCTGGCCTGCATCATCGTTCCCTTCAATGCCTACTGCGACTTCCGCACGTTCGGTCTGGCGGAGGCCATCCTGCTGCTCGTTGGCGTCGTTCTGTTCGCCGTGTATGCGCGTCAGATCATTACCAACCTTGTCGCCAGCCGTTCGACGCTTCTCACGCTCTGGCTTGGGGCCGTTGTCGCGGGTCTATGCCTGCTGCCGGCGCTGTTTCACATCCGGGAGTTTTCAGCTCCAGTTCCGGCGCTTGGTATTATTGTATGCGGACTGGTCTTGCAGCTCACGCGGCACGCGCCGCCTCACGTTGGCCGGTTTGCGCCAGTCGCCGGCTTTCTCATAATCGCCGGCGCTCTTTGGGAAACGTGTTCTTGGGCTGGCATGGAATCAGTTTTTCTCTCGATTGCGACAGCCGCGGCTGTGGGCGCTGGTTTGGGTCTGACGTGGACCGGATCCGTGTTGCGGCCGGTGCCGTTGTTTTCGGGCTTGGCTGTGGGCATCTATGCCGCGTCCTATTTTCTGGAGTTCATCCCCGCCTCCGCCTGTTCGATGGATCGCGAGTTTCTCCGCGAGGAATCCACCGTCCTGCGGCTCGCTGCGGGCATTGCGCTGGCTGGACTCGGATGGAGCCTCGCTTGCGCCTTGACTGGGCGAACGTCACAGGCGTAGGTTTTTCGCCATTGCAGGCGCTACAAAAATGAAAACTCTGAAGACTCTCACCGCAATCGCAGCCGTGTTCTTCCTGGTGGCAGCCTCACAGGCCGCCGACAAAACCCAAGTCGAGAAGTATCGCAAGGCCGCCGAGCAGGGCAGCATCTTTGACCAAACCATGCTCGGCAGTTGCTTCGAATACGGGAATGGCGTGACCAAGGACCCGGCCGAGGCAGTCAAGTGGTATCGCAAAGCCGCTGATCAAGGTTACAAAGTCGCGCAAATCCTGCTCGCCTTTTGCTACAAGAACGGGGAAGGCGTGGCGACGAACGAAGTCGAAGCCGTCAAATGGTTTCGCAAGGCCGGCGAGCAGGGAGACCAGTTGGGCCAATACATGATGGGCTTCTGTTCCCAATACGGGAAAGGCGCGGCTTCAAACCTCGTGGAAGCGCACAAGTGGTTCAGCCTCTCCGCCGCCCAGGACTACGACCTGGCGAAGAAGACCCAGTCCGAGATCAGGCAGCAGATGACAAAAGAGCAACTGGCCGAAGCGGAACGACTGGTTCGCGAGTTCAAGCCTCAGAAGACCCCTTGATCCGAGATGGAGCCGGGAAAGGGATTTGAACCCTCAACCACCTGATTACAAAGGTCGGCTCCGCACCAAACTGCGACTACCTGAAGCTTATCTGGTTTCATTGTTCTTTCAAGCTGCCGCGCGTTCTGAAACGGCGTGAGTCTTCGGAAGGCTCGTTGATGTAACGTCAGTCTTGGAAAGGGTGGGCATACTATCGGGACTACAGCCGGGACTACTTTCGGCACCGTTGTTGCCGCTGGCCTTGAACCGAATCCGCCTTGCTTGCGCCAACAGATGATCTGGCCGCAAGTCACCATAGGTGCTGGCGATGATGGCTGGCCCTGTCTTGTCACCGATCAGCATGGCAACTTCGCTGTCAGTCAGCCCGCTCTGACGGCATTGGGTCACGAAGTAGGAGCGCAAGCCGTGCGCTGTCACGTGACCGATACCTACAGCTTTGCACGCCTTCCGCAACCGATTCCCAAACGCTGTGCGCTCACGTGGCGTGTTAGGGTCAAACGGTGAAGGAAACAACAGATGACTACACGCACGCGCCTTCATCTGTTGCAGCAGCGCCGCCAAGTCCGCTGTCATCGGCACCCACGGCATAATGCCGCGCTTCTCGCGTTTCACATGTAACAACTTCTCCGCCCAATCCACGCATTCCCAATCCAGCCGTTGCGCCTCGCCGATGCGCAGGCCGCTGTAGGCGAGGAAACATGCCAAGTCCGCAACCTCATCCTCTCCCCTCCCCCGCAACCAATACTCGATCTTGTGCAACCCGTCTGGCGTCGGCGCGACTTCGCGGCAGTGTCGCACCTGCGATGCCGCCGAGTAATGGCCGCGCCCCGACAGCGGGTTTACTTTCAACACCGCCCGCCGCACGGCCAGCCGGAAGACGTTGCTCAAAACCTGTAGCTCCATGTCAATCGTGCGCAGGCGGCTCCACTTGCGCGTGCGGTTGACTGTCCGTTTGCCCGTCTCTGCGGACACGTAACCGCCGCTTTGCCGCCAGTCGCGGTATTTATCGCAATCCCCTACTGTTACCGCCGCTGCTGGCATTGTGCCGAAGTAGGCGCGGCAGATGCCCAGAAACTGCTTTTCCCGTGCTATCGTCGCAGGTGACTTCTGCCCCATCGTCTTCGTCGGGCAACCCGCCACGAGGTAGTCATCAATCAGTTGCGCCAACGTCACGCGCGCGCGATGCAACACCACGCCTTGAGGTTCAATCCCGCTTTGGAGCAAGAACCGCTCCGTCTTCCACTTCCGCAACCACTGCCGCGCCTCGGTTGGGTTGTTGGTGTTGGTGCTGCGATACGTGCGCTTGCCATTGACACGAACGCGGGCATAGATGACACCGCCGCGCCGGTAAAGACTATCGCCAATGCGCTCAAACTGCGCATCGGGTCTTGGTTCGATTGGATGTTCCTCGTTCACTTCGCGGGCATGGCGGTGTTGGTTCTACATGATTATAGTTAAGTTCCAACGGATTCTGTGCTCTTGCCTTTTCCTATTGCTCCTCGGTGATCGGCCCTGTTGATTGTGCTGATGACAGCGCCAAAGCCGTGCCGGGTATGGTGAGAAAAAGAAAAAAGAAAAACTGATTGCCGATTTCCTGCTGATTGCACAGACGCCTGCTGTGCTGTCGCTGAATGTCGTCGGTTGTCATGCTCGGCACGCTCGTCATGCTCTTTCATGCCTAAGAGGAAACGGAGTCATTCCCTGTATGGACGGAAACAGCATGTTCAACATGTGAGCATGTCACAGAGTTGACTTCCTCCACGCGATAACGCCTATCGCGGCCCTTGTGCTCTGCCAAAAACCTGCGCTTGCCCACCAGTCGCCCTTCGTAGCGCGCTAACAATCGGCCTAGCCTTGCTCGATCTGCCCGCTCTAGGTCGCCCTCTCCGCCGATGATGGACTCGAAACAGCCTTCCCGCCGCGCCATGCCCACCAGTTCGCCAAAGGACCAGTGCTTGCCAGCCTCCATTGCTGCCGTCAACCGCCGCATATCGTCGCCGTCTTGATCTGCTGTCGCCGCGATGTTCGCGGTTGCCAGCGGGCAGCCGTAACCCGCCGCCTTGACTATGCCGCCAACGATGTTCGCCCAAGTAGGGAAAGCAGAATGTCCCCTGCTCGGCGCGGGCCGTCCCGCGTTATCCCAATGCCGCACCATCGCCCACAATGCCGCGAGGATGTTCGCCCGCATCGCCAGCAACGCCGGCACGTCCAGCACACGCTTGAATTGCCGGTCTTCTGCTCGCTCGGCTTCAAGGTGCAATTCGATAAACAGACTGCGCCGCCGCATGTCCGGGCTAACGGTAAGGCCATTGCCTGTAATGAATACAGTCGCAAGGTTGTCCGCCGTGAAGGATTCGCTGACACCCAGCACCCGATCCGACCACGTAGGCGCGGACAAGAACCCTTCCAACGCGGCGGAACTCAGTTTGCCCCTGAGATTGTCGAGGAACACCAGTTGCCGCGCCTCGCGCACTGCCGTCAGAAGCACCTTGCGCATTTCGTCATCCGTGTCAGCCTTGCAACCTGTCGGCAGTCGGCCCAGCGTCGGCACAATCGCGCACGCCGCCAGCACCGACTTGCCAGCACCCTCCGCGTTCGCCACATAGACGAAGGCCGGGCGCAGGCTTTTTTCCGGCAATAGCCCGTTGCAGTAGAGACTGAGCATCGCGGCAACTGACACGGCCTTCGACCTGTCGCTGTCCGCGAAACAGAACTCGGCCAGCAACTCATCTATCACACCGCGCGCAGCCGCCAAGTCCATCGTTTCGCCGTAGGACAACCCGCCGCTCATCGTCAACGTCTTGCTCTCCATATCGTAGCCTTCCGGCAACAGTTCAATCCGCCCGTCCGCCCTCAACACAGGCAACCGCGCTGAATTGACGCGGCAAACCTCAAGGAGCCGATTCAAGAATTGTGGTGAGGCCAACACGCCGCGCGCGTTGTCTTCGGTCATCGTAACCCCGACCTCACAGACCTGGCCCTGATAGTTTCGCCGCCGATAGCAAACAACATGTTGCTCCGCCAGCGTGCGGAACTCCTGCGGCGTGATGGCGTGCAATTCTCCACCACGCAGGACAACAGGATGATGGTTCAGCCGATAGATGCCTTTATCAAAGAGTCGCGCGCCTAGCTCCGACGCGAAGGCGCTCAACAAGTAGTCTTCGCCGGGTAGTCGCACCTTTGGTCGCGGGTCGGTGATGGCTGTTTGCAGAGCGTCAGTCATATACCGGCGCTTTGCATTTTTTCTATCCGCTTCACTTCGTTGCGACACAGTTCGCACTCGCAAGGCTTCAGTCGTCTGTGCGCATCTATCGCCATGCCCATAAGCACTCTTCCTGTCTGCTCTAAGGCAAACCGCTCATACAGTTGTCGAAACACCTCATCAACACTTAGCCCCTTAATCGTAAGCCTACAGGCCAATCTCGTGATGACTACGCTGACTCCTTCATTCATTTGGCACCTCCTTCGTCATTGCTGCTGCTACCGACGCTGCTATTCCGTTCCAACCACGTCGCAAGGTCTGACTCGCGCACGCGGATTGCTCTGCCGATTCTGACAACCCGCAACCCATGCTCCGCGTAGAGTCTCCAGCCCATCACGGCGGACACTTGGAGTCGCGCACAGACATCCTTCATCGTCAGCAACCTCTCACAGGTTGTTGTTGCGCTAGATAGTGGCGCGCTCACGAAGCACCTCCCTCAGTTTGGCGGGCAAGAAACTCCCTCACGCTGCGGAGATTGATCAGGCGAATACCGGTCTTCGCATCAGGCTTGCGGCGAAGGCAGACGCTTCCAATTTTTCCGTCCCGAATGAGCTGGTAGCAGAGGCCGCGTTTGATGCCGAAGAATCTTTCTATATCCTGCACGCGCCCAAACTCGACAGGCTCAGAGGCCACCGCGCCGGCCCCGACTGGCGCTACAGGTGTTTTTGCGCCCGCAGCCGCATTTTGTGCGTTTGTATTCATGTGCACAACATCCACCCCCTGCACACTCGCACGCAAAGGCGGCTCGCTAATTAGGACAGGTTTTGCGGGCAGCGGGTCGTCCGGGTTGTCGCTCTGTCACCAAACCCAAACGTTCACGTCGTTTTTTAATGGCATCTGGCGACAAACGCGTGCCAATAGCCTTATGGATTTCACGCGCGATTTCGACTGGCTGCATTTCGTTCCACTTGGAAGGAATCCAGTTGATGGCGAGCAGGCGGTCTATTTCGTCAACACGGCGATGTTTGCGACGAAGCCCTTTGGCGAGTTGTTCAAGCATCGGAATGGGCATGGACGGATCAAGTTGCAGTCGGTGGTGGTTGTAGATTTCCGCCGCGAACACTCTTCGTTGTTGTCGTATAAGCTCACTCCAACGATTCTCGTCCGTTTCAGATTCAAGCGTCTCGGCAATCCGTGCTGTTCTTGGAAACAGTCTTCTAAACACCAGACACTCTGCCTTGAGCGAGTCTTCTTGCTGAATTTGCTGGTGGGGAGTCGCCAGTTGCGATGACGACGGGAGTGTAAGTAATTCTGCGCGTGGGCAACCATACTGTTTGCGCAGAACGTCGTAGAACACATTTCGAGCTTTGCCATCGGTGTCTGCTGCCAGCGGGCAATACTTCTCCCTCGGTGTTGCACCTTCGGCAAACTCGGTGCGAACGATGACCCAATGAGAAAGTTGGCCAGTCCAGTTTGGCAGCGTATCAGTGCAATTACGCAGGGAGAACCGCGTAACTTTGACGATCTCACCAATAGCAAAGCCACTGCCGTAGTCCGCCAGCCGAATCTGTCCAACACGGGGCGCGGTCTGATGCGGCAGTAGATAGAGCCAGAGTTGCCCCGGAAGGATTTGCTTCGGGTTTTTGGACGGCAACAATCGCATCGTCGCCCAAACAACAGTTTCAACATCGTCGCAGGCAGTTGTCATTTTTTAATCTCTCGTTCACCTGTGTCACCCGTGTCAAGTCGCCCTGTTTCTTCCGAGTGCCTTTTGACAACAGCCGTCGCTCGATACAGGTTGAAACGTTGAGCCGCGCCGCTGGCGAAACTTTCCCAGAGCGCGGACAGAGACAGGAACGGTATGAAATTTGATCGGTTTCGTCTTCAAACGTCGCCATGAACATCCCCTTTCAATGCCGGCCCTCAAGGTCAAAACGGAAAGTGCAACGGGTAAAACCGTGGCACCTGCAAGCCGTCTCGGTGCTTGCTCAGGGCAGGAGCCTGACCGCCGCAGCTCGCGAACTTGGCCATGCTCGTCAAACCCTCTCCACCCTCTGGGCGCAACCGTGGTTCAAACAGATGGTTGCTGATACCATGACGAAAGCCGCAGAGCCGATGGTAATGGCAGCACTTACTGTTAGACCAGATGAGGGACAACACTGATGACGCTTGATTTCATACGCTTGAACTGATATTCGACGGCACAGATGGATTGTGTGATAACCAAGATGGTGAAACAATGAGTCCATCTCGGAGTTCGCAATGAGCCAGAACGAATGGTTCTACATTATTCGGGGCAAGAAAACAGGCCCAGTATCGGTGTCAGACCTTACAGCCCTCGTCGTTTCGGGTCGCTTGCAGCCTACTACCTTGGTATGGAAGTCCGGGATGGCTGATTGGGCGTCCGCATCATCAATCGCTGAGATTACCGCTGCATTACCACCGCCGATACCTCAGTCAGAAATCCCGCAACAAAGAGGCCAGTTCACAACCTGCCAAAACTGCGGCGGCTGGATCGTCGCATTTTCACACCGAGACGCCGACGGCAGAGTGTTTTGCTCCCGTAAATGTCTCCACTGGTTCAACGGGCCTCGCACTTTCTGCGGTAAGTGTATTGCAGAAACCACGGACGAGTCTGTCGGTAATCTATTACGACTGAACGGCATTGGTGCTAAATTGATGGGGCAAGGGGACAGGTGCCCGGAGTGCGGCTCAGTTGTTAGTTGTTTGATCGTCACAGTATTCTACTTGCCAACCGTTCCGCTGAAGCGATATCGCGTGTTATACACGTCTCCGAGTTCGTTCCATACTCGGCGGCTGAGGTGAAGGTGAACATTCTGAAATGATTCGAGCTAGGATCGAGAACGAGAACCCGTTTTTTGAAAAGGGTAGAGAGCGAAAGAAACACTATCAAGAGAGAGGCCACCCCCACCCGCCAAAGGGGGCTAGATGTTCTCGCCCCTGTCATCCTCGCTCTTGTTGCCACCGTCTTGCACCACGGCACAGCTTCAAACCCTGCGGGCCGCGCAATGGTCAGCGCCAGCGCCGCAAGTGCTGACAGCCGATGCCGCCGCAATTCCGCCCCTGCGCCCGCCCGTTCCACGCCAGCCCCGCCCCTTTTGCCACCTTGCGCCCAATCATCGTGCCAGCGGCCAACGTCGGCGTTCTGCGGGCCAACGTAGCGGCAGACACAATCAGCACTGTCGCGGGAAAACACCGCACGACACAGCGAAGGCATAGGGGGACTTCCGGCGCGAAGTTTTCGCAGGTGGGCATACAAACGGGCCTACTCAGCGATTTTGGCTTGCGGCGGCTCGCTGGGTGGAAACGCTGCAAACCGTTGGAATACCGTGCAAAAAAGTGGAGCCGGGAAAGGGATTTGAACCCTCAACCACCTGATTACAAATCAGGTGCTCTACCGTTGAGCTATCCCGGCGTTGGCTTCGACCGAAGTGCCGTTTCTGAACCTGCCGGCGTGCCAATCCGAAGCTGCGGGCCAGTGTAGTTTTCGTTTTGGAGTTTGTCCATCCTTCACAACGAGCTTCCATCCGTTGGCCGCCCTGGCAGGCTGCGCTTGCGCGGGGCGCGAGCGCCGGCTAAGAAGTTGGGCGTGAAAACCATTGTCGTTTACTGTCGGTGACTCCGATGTCCGATCCCGCCTGGCTGGATGAACTGAATCCGCAACAGCGCGCCGCCGCCACACATGGCGACGGGCCGCTGCTCGTCATCGCTGGCGCCGGCACCGGCAAAACCAAGACACTCGCCGCCCGCGTCGCGTGCCTGTTGGAACGCGGCGTCCCGGCGGAGCGCATTCTCCTGCTCACCTTCACCCGCCGCGCCGCGCAGGAGATGATCCGCCGCGCGGAGCATTTCGTCCGTCACTCGTCACTCGTCACTCGTCACTCCGCCCGCGTCTGGGGCGGCACGTTCCACGCCGTTGCCAACCGTCTCCTGCGCCAGCACGGCCATGCGGTCGGGTTGACGCCGGACTTCACGGTGCTCGACCAAGCCGACGCCGAGGATTTGCTGAATCTCATCCGTCAGGAAATGGGCCTCCACTCGCGCGAGAAGCGGTTCCCGAGGAAAGGCACGCTGCTGGAGATTTACTCCAAGTGCGTCAACAGCCAGCAGCCGCTCGACAAGGTGGTGCCGCGCGATTTCCCGTGGTGCGCCGGCTTCGACGAGGAAATGGCACGGCTCTTCGCCGCCTACACCGACCGCAAGCAACAGCTCCACGTCCTCGACTACGACGACCTGCTGCTGTTCTGGTTCCACCTCATGCGGACGCCGGAAGGCGGCCCGCGCGCGGCGGAGCGGTTCGACCACATCCTCGTGGACGAGTATCAGGACACCAACACCCTCCAAGCCGAGGTGCTCCGGGCAATGGCCGCCGCGAAGCGCAACATCACGGTTGTCGGCGACGATGCGCAGAGCATCTACGGTTTCCGCGCCGCGACCGTCCGCAACATCCTCGACTTCCCGAAACAGTTCCCCGGCGCCACGGTCATCGCGCTGGAGCAGAACTATCGCAGCCTCCAGCCAATCCTCGACGCCGCCAACGCCGTCATCGCCCGCGCGCGCCATCGCTTCACGAAGAACCTCTGGAGCGAGCGGCACAGCGAACAGCGGCCGTTGCTGGTGACGTGCGTGGACGAGGCGCAGCAGTGCCGGTTCGTCTGCACGCGCATCCTGGAGCAACTCGAAGCGGGCGTGCCGTTGCGCCGGCAGGCGGTGCTCGTCCGCACGGGCCACTGGAGCGACATGCTGGAGGTGGAGATGACGCGGCGCAACATCCCGTATCGGAAATTCGGCGGCCTGAAGTTCCTCGAAGCCGCGCACGTGAAAGACCTGCTTGCGCTGCTGCGGTTGCTGGAAAACCCGCGCGATCAGGTCAGTTGGCTGCGCGTGCTGAACCTGCTCCCCGGCGTCGGCGGCGTGACTGCCAACAGCGTCCTCCGCTTCCTCACCGCAAACAAACACGACTTCCGCGCGCTCGCCCATTGCTCCGTGCCCGCCGCGGCAACCGAACGCTTCCGCCAACTCGCCACAGTGCTGCGCGAACTCGCGGGCGAGGGCGTCGCCCTTCCCGCCCAGATCGAGCGCATCCGGCAGTTCTACGACCCGATCTTCCGCGAAGTTTACGACCACGCCGAGGTGCGCATCCGCGATCTGGAGCAACTCGCGGCCATCGCAGGCGGCTTCGGCTCGCGCGAGGAATTCCTCTCCGACCTCACGCTCGACCCGCCGTCGGGCACGGGTGATTGGGCGGGCGCGCCGCACAAGGACGAGGAGTGGCTGACCCTCAGCACCATCCACTCCGCCAAAGGTTGCGAGTGGGACGTGGTATTTCTGATTCACGCCGCCGACGGCGTCATCCCCAGCGACCTGACCACCGGCAACGCCGATGAGATCGAGGAGGAGCGGCGGCTGCTTTACGTCGCGTTAACGCGCGCCCGGAACTGGCTCTACGTCTGCTACCCGTTGCGCTACTACGCCGACAAGCACGTCCTCGGCGACCGCCACAGTTACGCGCAACTCACGCGGTTCATCCCCGCCGACGTGCGCCGACTGTTCGAGCAGGTGACGCTGACGCTGCCCAAGCCGGCGTCAGGGAGCCAAGGACCCGCAAAGGTGGAAACCGACGCGCGAGCGAAGATTCGCGGTCTCTGGTCGCCGCAAGGTGGCTGAACTTCCGTCAAAACTGCGCGCCCGTCGCTTCAGCCCGCTTCAGAACGCGCGGCGATGTCCAGGCGCTTCGGATGAATGCAAAGCGTGCCCGTGCCGGTGGGCGCGGCAAAATCGCAACCTTCAGCAGGAGGCGCGAGGCATTCCACATGAGTCCCCTTTCCGAAACGCCGGGCGCGGCAACTCTTCGATCCCGGAAAAGCCCCCACCGCCGGCAGTCCGACGCGGCTCTTGCCACGTCCTGCGCTTGAGTCAGCCGATTGCGTTGCACCCACTGCGGGCAGCCCCACCCTGCTTCTGCCTCGTCCGGGGTTCGAGCCGGCCATCTGCGTTGCCCCCACCGCCGGCAATCCGACCCGGCTTCTGCCTCGTCCTGGATTCGTCTCAGCCATCTGCGTTTGCTCCTGACACGTTCTCGTCCAGCCGCGCATCACATCTTGCAGCTTGGCTGTTTACTACCACGACGCCAGATGCAAACACCAGCCTTTCGTTTTCGTTGCACGGCCGTCTGCCAACCACCAGCTTCCCCACGAGTTCCGTGTCACCAAAGCCACCCACCCCTGGCATCTCTGGCGTCCCTGCCTCCGCGACTTCCTCCAACAGCTCTTCCCCCCGCCCAACTCTTAACTGGTCCTCGGAACAGCGCTCATCCCCCGTCGAAAAGACATCTTCCGCCTTCGACCTGGTCTTGCCTGCCTTGGACAAGACATCTTCCGTGACAGAAGATGCATCTTCCTTGAGCAAAGATGCATCTTCGCCCTTCGACAATGCATCTTTGTTGAACCAAGATACATCTTTCCTCCATGAAGATGCATCTTCCTTGAACGACAATGCATCTTTATTGAGCAAAGATACATCTTCCCTGCATAAAGATGCATCTTTGGCCTCTGACAATGCATCTTCATTCGATGAGAATGCATCTTCCCCGCATCAAAATGCATCTTTATTGAGGGACAATGCATCTTCCAAGCCTCCAAAACCCGGTTTTTGGCCCCAAAACCCCTTCTGAGGCCTAAAAACGCCCTTCCCCTGTGCAAACATAGCCACTTCCAGCCCGGATTACCCCTGACCCGCGCCGCTGCGGGATCATTGTTTGAGACAGATTCCCCGCCCCGCCAGAATCGGAACCGCCGCCGAAAACCTCTCCTTGCACCTCTGCGCTTTTGGGTAAGATTCGGTCTTCTTCCTCATGCTGCGAGATCAGCAACAAATTGCCATGCAATTCAGACCTGTGTATGCTCTCGAACCAAGCATGAAGTGGCGCACCGTAATGTTTTCTCTGGTGTTTGGTGTGGTGGGCTTGGGGTTAGCCAGTATCGGGACGGCCATTTTCATCATCCTCTATAACCCGCTCACAGAAGCCAAGGATCATGCATTCAAAAAGAATTGGATAACGAGGATTTCGTCCGATGAAGCGGCCAAGACCGCTTTGCGAGCCCAGCTTGCGGACTTGAAGAAATGCAAGATGGGAACCGGCCTTGAGTTGCAGGGGCAGTTCTTCAAGAGCCTTTGCGCATTGGCTCCTATAGAAAATCTATCCGAAAAGGAATGCCGTCATTCGAGCTACCGGTTTCCTTCAAAATCTGTTTGCGACGCTTTGGACGCCGTGTTGGGCGAGGGTGCTGCGGCAGAATTTGGAGCTGCGTGGCTCTGGAACATACCAGTCATTACGATACGCGCGTATGTTGATGATGCAGTTGTCGAGAAGCTCATCCCCATGGGGCGCCCCGCCCTGCCAGCGCTGTATCGGATCATGCTGAACAGACAGCCTTCTCACGGCCTGGAAGCTTATGCTCGTGGCTGCGAAGTCGCTACCTGCAGCGCTGTTGCTAGAATTGCTGGTGTGGCATCAATCCCCGACATATTGAGCTTCCTGCAATGCCGCTATGGGTATAAGGACGATGTCGCTGCCTTATTGGAGAAGTTTGGCTATGAGGCGATCCCTTATCTCATCAAGCACTTGGACGATAGCGATGTGCGAATCAAAATTGTTTGCTGGAACGTGGTAAGTAAACTGACCGGACAAGCTCCTCCCGGTATAAAGTCAGGAAGGACTGGAGAGCCTATGCTACCCGAAAATAGCGTCAGGCTTTTTCAAGAATGGTGGGACAGGAAGAAGGAATTCTTTCACTCGTTGCCAAGATACCAAGAGTTACATGGATCGACCGCGGCCGGATTCGCAATGGCTACGCCCAGCACGATTTTCACTGTTAATGGAAAATGGGGTGTGGGCTGTGGCTTTGTGCGAGGCATGATGGGAATATCAAGAAGAATCAATGTTGTTGGCCCGCAATTGGTCGAAGTAGTTGACCCTGAAGGCAAATCAATCTTGCTCTATGGTCGTGATGAAAAGCCGTTTGATTACTGGTTAGACTATGGCTCGCATCAATCGGGATTCTCCCCTTCGTTTATGTCCGTAAGAGAAAATGCCGGACCGTCAGCGGCCGAATCCAATGTGTTTGACAAACCTGGGAAATACAGACTGCGGGCGACGATGCAAATTCAACCGCTGAGCTTCATTTCCCATTGGAGGACGATCCGCAGCGAATGGATCACCCTCTGGATTGTTGACTCCCAAGAATGGATGAAACCGGAGGCATCCGCGCCGCGCTAAATCCCAAACCCGTCGCGGTAATGTTTGCGGATGAGGGCGTCGGCTTCGGGGCAATTCTTGGCGCGCATCTTGGCGGCGTCCCATTCGATCCGCCGCTGGAGACGCGTGGCGAGGTTGCCGACCAGCAACGCCTCGGTGTAGGGACCGGAGTAGGCAAAGCCGGCCTTGGCGTTCTGGGGCTTGTGCGCTTTGCAGGCCTCGACCCATTCGGCGCGATGGCCGATGGAGCGCGGGAGGGTCTTGGGCGGACGCTTGAAGTCTTGCATCTTGCTCTCCGGCAACAGACGCGGCGCGCCGCACCAGCCGCCGCAGAGCATGGAGCCTTTGTCGCCAATGAAGAGGATGCCGTTGTCGTCCAGCTCGCGGCCGGCTTCGAGTTCGGCGGGGCGGGCGGGTTTCTTGCCGCCGTCATACCAGTAGAGCTTGAGGGCGGGACGTTTGCCCTTGGCGGCAAACTCGTAGGTGATGATCTGCCACAAGGGATAGGTCTCCTTCTTGAGCGGGCTGCTCTGGCATTCGGCGGCGACGGGCGCGCCGAGGTCGAGGGCGAAGAAGGCGGGGTCCATGTTGTGGATGGCCATGTCGCCCATCGCCCCGGTGCCGAAGTCAAACCAGCCGCGCCAGGCCCGCGGATGGTAGCAGGGGTTATACGGTCGCTCCGGGGCCGCACCGAGCCAGAGGTTCCAATCGAGCGTCTCGGGAATGGGCACGGTTTCCGTGGGACGGTCGAGGTCCTGTTTCCAGAACTTGCCGGGGCGGTCGCTCCAGCAATGGACTTCCTTGACGATGCCGATGGCGCCGGCCTGGATCCATTCCTTGGTGAGGCGCAGGCCCTCGCTGGCGTGGCCGTTGTTGCCCATCTGGGTGACGAGGCCGGTCTTCTGGGCGAGGCGGGTCATGGCGCGTGCCTCCTCGATGGTGTGGGCCATCGGTTTCTCGACATAGACGTGTTTGCCGGCGCGCAACGCCACCACCGTGATCGGCGCATGCATGTGGTCGGGCGTGCCGATGACGACGGCGTCCACGTTCTTGAGCTTCTCAAGCATGACGCGGTAGTCGGTGAACTTTTCGGCGTCGGGGAAAGTCTTGGCGGTGCGGTCGGCGTATTTCCAATCCACGTCGCAGAGGGCGACGATGTTCTGGCTGGAGATGGCCGGGTCGCGCAACACGCCCCCACCCTGCCCGCCGATGCCGATGCCCGCGACGTTGAGCTTCTCGCTCGGCGGAATGACGCCCCGGCCGAGAACGGAGCGAGGCACGACTTGGAACGCGAACGTCGCGACAGTCGCGCGGCGGAGAAAGCTGCGGCGGGAGATGGAGGAAGAGTCTTGTTTGTTCATGGTGGCGAAGTTTAGGAAAGCATGTGTGGGGTGGCAGGAATGTTCAAAGAAAAAAACAGGATGAACAGGAAACACTGGATTATGCGGCCGGACGTTCCAATCCTGTCAATCCTGTCCAGAAACTTCTTGTTCGCATCATCACAGCAGCGTCAGCGGGTTCTGCCGCGTCTTCAGCGGAAGCGTCACCCGCTGGCCGCCGAGCCGGTGTGACTCGAACGCGGCGCAAATCATCTCGACGGTCATGCGCCCGTCCTCCGCGCTGCAAAGCGGCCGGCGGTTCTCCCGCATCGCCGCAATGAGATCGCGCGCAGCGAAGAGATTCCGGTTGCCCACGTCCTTCATTTCGTCTTGGGGTTCCGGCTTGCCGACGCCCGCGGAACTGATTGGCACCCAACTGCGCGGCCCACTCGTTGCCTGGAACGGGCTGCCCGCCAGCAGATGCACCAGAGGCTCCTTGTCCGCACGCACATCCACGATTCCCTTCGTGCCGATGAGTTGCAGACCAAACCCCGTTCCCTTCTCGCCCGCGCTCTGGATCGAACTGAAGAACAGCGGCACGCCCCGCTCCATCTCGAAGCGCGCATGGACTTCGTTGCCCGCCAGCGGCCCGACGCCCTCGTCGCCCTCCTTCACATCGCCGCGCACCGCGGGCCGGCCGCCCTGCAAGAGTGTCGCCGAGCAGGCGACCGGCTTGCCGCCGAAGACCGTTGCCAGATTCAACACGTGCGAGCCCAACACCCACAGGTCCAGCGGGCCGCCGCGGGAGTCTTCCTTGCCACGCGCGCGCATCTCCAGGAACCGCCCGATCACGCCTTCTTTCACCAGCTTTTCCACGACCGGCAGCGCCGGGTGGTAACGCCCCACATGCGCCAACGCCAGCTTCACCTGCCGCCGTTCGCACGCCGCCACGATCTCATCCGCCTCCGCCGGTGTGCGGCAGAATGGTTTCTCGCTGTAAATGCCGCGCGCCCCTGCCTCCGCCGCCGCCAGCGCCATGTCGCGGTGCTGGTCAATCCAGCGCGCCGCAATCGCCACGATGTCCGGCTTGGTTTCCGCCAGCATCGCGCGATAGTCGGCGAAGCCTTTCGTCACCTTGAGCTTCTTCAGCGCCGCTGCCAGCCCCTTCTCGTCGGCATCGGCGACGGCGACGATTTCCGTCTCCGGCATCCGCAACCACATCGTATCCAGCCCGTGGCCGTAGTTGCCCCGCCCCGTGTGCCCGATGACGGCGACGCGGAGTTTGGGGGCGGAATCGGCCGCGCGCGCAGCGAGCGCAAGAGCGGTGGTGATGGTCGTTGAGAGAAACTGTCTGCGGTCCATGATGCAATCCTTTCTCCAATTCGCATTCACTGACTCCCTCGTGATTACCCAAACTGCCTGCGGATAGCAAGCCGTGCGGACAGTCCGCCTGGCCCCTCGCACCTTACGCTAGCTGTTCAGGTAGGAGAGCCAGGTGCCGTTGTCCCGAACCTGGACCTGACCCGCTGGGGCATAGGCGCCGCCGGTGCACCGGATGTGACAGTTGGGAATGCTCACGCGCATGCCCAGATCGGATGGCAACACCACCGTCGAACCGGGCGCGTATCGTCGGATCAACTCAGTGAACCGCTTGCGCAGGCCGGGGTAGCAGAACTCCTGCCCCCATTCGCTGAGCATCACGAGCTTGGGCGGGCGCTTGAGTTGCCGGAGTGTCTTGACGACACCACCGAAGCAGAGGTGCTCGCCGCGTCCGGCGGACTGGTCGGGCAGCTTTTCCAAAGTCCCGACATGGAGGATGAGCAGGTCGGAGGCTTCAAACTGCCCGGCGACTTCCTCTTCATAGGCCGTGTCACCGGAATCGCACAGCACAAAGGAATCCCATCCGTTCTTGAGCGTGAGCTTGATGCCAAAGCCCGTGCTTTCCCCCATGATCTCCCGGTGGCGCGTCTTGAGACACTCCAGCTTGAAACCGTAGTCGGCTTCGAGGTTGATCCGGTCCACGGCGTCCGAGATGTGGCGGGGAGGGAGCACTTTGCAGGTGCGCAAGAGGCTCCGATAGTCAGGATGCTCCAGCAGCGTTTGGCACTTGTAGTAAACCCCGAGACTCAGCACGAGGTCAACCTTGCGAGGTTGGAAAGCCGTGCGCAGGCGCGCCGCCTCCTCCTCTCTCCACCGGTTGAAGGCGCGCAGCAGGGTCAACAGGCTGCTCAAATCACCGCTATGGTCCACATGGTCGTGCGAGACGATGATCAGGTCAATATCGTCCATGCAGTGCGCCCCGAGTCCCACCGTCGGATGATCGCGGCGGAAGATGTCAATGAACGTGCAGCCCGGATCAATGACGATGCCCCGGCCCCGCCACCGCAGGAAAAACCCCCCGCCCAGTTCGGTGTAAAGCATGGGCGTGTGGGAATTCCATCGCCGCAGCACTTCCAATTCATCGGGCGGCGACGCCGGCCTGCGGCGCTTGAAGAAATCCAGCGTGTGGAGCCGATCCCGGCTGGCCGCCACTTGATGGCTGAGCGCCAGCAGTTCGGCGTCCGCGAGATATCCGTGAGAGGCCATAAGATAATGCAACCGTTTCGCGCCGCGCTCAGCCGAGTAGTCCCGACCCGTTGCTCTTGGGAATCTGCTGGCGGGCGCGGGCGGCGGTCGCGAGCAACGCGGACACCTCTTCAATCTGGCTCACGACTCCCGCGAGAACCCTGGCTGCCTCGTCAATGGCGCCGGACAGTTCATCGGCGGAGAGCAGGGCGGCGCGGTATTCCAGAGCGCGTCCGAGTTTTTGTCGCAGCACGACCGTTTCCGCTGTCCCGGTGCCACGCTTTTCCAGATAGGTGAAGGCGCCGCCCTTAAGGGCCTCGACCGCATTGGCTACGCTGCCGTAGGCGGTCAGGACGATGACCTGGGTAAGCGGGTCTTTCTCTTTGGCCGCGCGAAGCACCTGCAAGCCGCCTTCCGGACTTCGCATGACCATGTCGGCGATCACCGCCTCATAGGCATTGCCGCGAATGCGGTCGGCGGCTTCGAGTTCGTCCTGCGCTGTGTCCACTGCGTGTCCAGCGTCCTTCAAGACGTCGCGAATAATCCCGCACACCGAACCATCATCATCCACCACAAGTATTCTTGCCATGACTGACTCCTTTCAAGGGGCCGGGTTGACCGGCACCAAAATGACGAACCGCGCGCCTTCGTGCCAAACGCCGCACTCACGAATGCTCCCGCCCATCCGCTGGACGACATCCCGCACGAAAGTCAGTCCCAAGCCCGAACCGTCGGCGTGGGTCGTGAAGAACGCGTCGAAAATCCGCTCCTTGTTCTTGGGTTCAACTCCCGGCCCCGAATCCTGAAGGGTGATCCTGACAAACTCGCGATCCTCGGAGAGCCGATACTCCAGTTTGTCCTCGCGGCTCGCCAAGGCCGTTTGCACGAGCAGCCGGCCGTTGTCGCGCACCGCCTTGCAGGCGTTGTAGGCAAGCTCTTCGAGCACTTCGCCAAACAACTGGTCATCCAGCACCACGCTCGGCAGGCTCTCGTCGAGTTGGAATTCCGCCTCCACGTTCGGTCGGTCGCCCGTTTCGCCCTGAATCGCCCGCCGCACCGTGACGTTGACGTTGATCGGGTTGGCCGGCAGATGAATCTCCGGCTCTTTCAAGAAGCGCGTCAGGTCCTCCAGGATCGCCGCCATTCGCGCGCTGTCACCGCCAATGGCCTCGATGATATCGCGTGTGAACTCGTCGTTCACCTTGCCCTGGCTGCGGAACTCCTTCCAACGCGTGACGCGCGACTGGATCGCGTAGTTGGGGTTTCCGATGCGGTGCGCGGCCATGCGCGCGGCTTCCGTGAGGCGGCCTTCGGCGCTGCGCAGCTTGCCAATCAACCGTTCCAAGCGCAGCATGGACGCGAGGATCGCCGCCAGTTCGTCCACGGCCGTGCATACCGACGGACCAAAAAAGCCCGGCTGATCCGACTGCAAGTCCAACACACCCACCACTTCGCCTTCGCAGACGATGGGAAAGCAGGCAAATGACTTGATTGTCAGCAACCGCTCACGCTGGGGGACGTCCGTCAGCAACGTCGAAAGCGCAATCAGCACCGCGTCCTCTTCCGCGTTCGACTCGATGACGGGCTGCTTCTGCCGGTAGGCACGCACCGATCCGGACATCTCATCACTCAACAAGACGGAAGGCCTCGCCGTCTTCGCCACCTCGTAATAAGGGCCAAGGCCCGCCGCAAGCTCAAACCGGTCCTCCCGCAGCAGGCGGAGGTGAACGCCCACCACGCCCGGCAGTTTGGCGGCTTCCATGATTGCTTGCAGTTGCTCCGCCAGCTCGCCCTTCTGGGCGAATCGTTCCCAAAGGCCATGCAACGTGCGCAGACGGTTCGACTCCTCCTGGACGCGCTTCCGTTCACGTTCGTTGCGGATTTCCTGCGCGACGAACTGCGCGACGATCATGATCTGGTTGTAGTGCTCCTCCGTGATGGGATCCGGCGCAGGCTTGGGCAGTCCGGACGCCGTCGGTTGGGAAACCTTGTTGTCCACCGAGATTTTTCCGACGGGCTTGCCATCAGCCCACAAAGGCACGTCCAGCCACTCGGCGATGTCCGTCCGGTCCATGAGTTCATCCAACGGCGCAGGCCCGGCTGGTCCTCTGCTGAAGCGGCGCGGTGCCGTGTCAGCCAGAGCTTGCTGCGAGCAGGCGTCCTGACTGAGCGGGATCATCACCTCGGAAATGGGTATGCGCGTGCCGCCCTGCTCCTCGCGCCCGCGAAGCATAGTCCCGTCATCCGAAAGCTCATAAAGCCGGGCGCGCGTATAGCCCAGCGCGCAAATGCGCGCCAAGGCCGCCTTCAGCCGTGTCTGGGTCTCTCCCGCTTCTTCCACGGCCTTGTCGGCGCGGTATTGCTCGGTGATGTCGCGCACGAACTGAATGGCACCCACGACGTTGCCCTCGACACTGATCGGGCACGCCACTACCCGGAAACAACGCGCGTCGCCTTCCATCCCGGAGAACGTGACGCTTTCCCGCGTAACGCGGTTTTCCACCGCCGGCTTGATGGGACACCACGGGCAGGGCTGCCGGGTCTTCCAGTCCCCGAAGTATTCGGACCAACACACACCGCCCTCCTGGCATTTCGGTGTCGTTATCCGTTTCAACTCCTGATTGAGGTAAAGGATGCGGAAACTGCGATCAATGATGCCGATGCCAATGCCCGCGTTCTCGATGATGTCCCGCAGCAGCGAGGGCTTGCGCAGTTCCGCCTCCAGGCTGCACAACGCATCGGCTGAGCGCATCACCGTGATGATGTCCTGGTCAGAACAGGGGTATGGGACATAGCGATAGGCTCCGCACTTGAGGGCCTCGCGACACCATTCGCCGTCGCCGCTTAGAGCCAGCACAATCATGCGCAGGTCTGGAAACTCGCTGTGGATTTGCCGGACTGTCCTCAAGGCATCTTCCCTGCCGGGCAAGAACTGGTCCAACAGGACAAACTGAAACCGGCCGGCCGTCTCGTGAATCTTCTTCAGGGCCTCGGAACCCGTCGCAGCGGTTTCCACGGCGTAACCGGCCTCCACAAGGCTGTCTCGAAGCGTCGTGTGAACGCCCGCCTTGTCGTCAACCAGCAAAACCTTCTGCTTCGCAATTCCCTCTTCGATCATGGTCTGTCTTTCAACTCTCAAAGACTGAATCAAGACACGGAGTTTTCGGCAACGTGTGCTCTCCAGAACTGAGTCTTGCGGAAGTCACCACCCCCGCCCATCCAAAACTCTGTCTGCAGACAATCATAACTTTTGACATCAACCAACACACAAACAACACCCACCCTCGGACACGCAAGTGCCCGTAACTTGCGCGACCCGGAAAGAAAAGCAAGCGGTTCTTCTCTCTCCCCGCTACGACGGAAAGGGTTGGGGTGAATAGCCTTCGTATCGCAGGGTTACGGCTGAGCGGCAGGAGACTCACGAACGCCAGAACGCTGGTGAACCTCTTTTCCGCCGCCAAGCCATTCGAGATTGAAACGGGCGAACTGCAGTTCATCCCAGTAATGCGTGCTGGCCTTGTCACCGCGCTCGTAAACAAGAGCGATGGTTCCGTCGTCGAGCACGGCGATGTCGGAATAGGAGGACGGATGCGGCCAGACGGTCCTGCCCGCGCTCCACGCGATACCTTCGTTCACGCTCACGCGGACGGTGAGATTCGTGCGACCATAAGGATGCTCTTCCCGGCGGAGATTCGACGCCGGACTGGAGAACAGAAGCCGGCTCTTGTCGTAACGCTCAACCGAACCGTGACAACGCGGCGTGATGAGTTCCTCCGCGCGGCGGATCGCCCCCCACGTCTCGCCGCCGTCACGACTAATGGCCAAGCGATGGCGGAGGTTGGCGGGTGAGTCCTCGGAGCTTTCATCGCGGCTGATGAGCATCACGTCGCCATTGGCCTGCTCGATGAGTTGGCACTCGCTCGTGTTCATGCCAACCGTGCCGCCAAGCCTCCAAGTCGCGCCGTGGTCGTCGCTGTAGAAGCAGTGGGCGAAGCTGCGAAGCCGTCCTTTGCTAGTGTCCTCGCGATGACGCGCCGGCACGATGAGACGGCCCGTTTTCGAGCCGGAGCGGAGTTGGATCATCGCATTGCCCGGCCCGACGCCGTAGCGTTGATGCCACCCTCGCGCCCACACGGCTGCGTGGCTTTTGCTGGTCGGACTGGCGCGTTCAGGTTTTGCTGAAGTGACTTTCTCCCATTCGGGTTTGGTGACCTGCTCGTGAATCGAAACCGGCCCCTGCCATGTCGCCCCGTTATCGGCGCTGGTCATGCAGGCAAACTGTTTCTTGTCGCGCACGAAAAAGAGCCAGAGCTTCTTCGTGTCGCGGTCGAGACCGACGGTGATGTCGGCGCACACACGGTCGCCGTCGTCGAGGACGACCTGCTCGGCGCTCCACGTGCGGCCTTTGTCGCGGCTGCGCTTTAGGACGATGTCGGTGTTGCCGACATCGCCAGGCCCGTCGTTGCGTTTCTCGGCGAAGATGAGCAGGTCGCCGTTGGGCGCCTGGAGGATTGCCGGGATGCGGTAGTTAGGTTTGTTCTTCGGCGTGACGGGAAAGACGCAGGTGGTTTCAAAGAGCGGCTCGACGGCACGGATCGACGGCAAAGGCAAAATCATGGCGGGCAAAATCATGAAGAAGAGAACCGAGGGGCGTCCTGCCAGCCGGCTGATGATTTTGCCCAACATGATGTTGCCCTTACTTCGAATGCCGCATGATGAAGTCCAGCATCTTCTCCGACTCAAAGAACGCCGTGTGGAAATTATGTCCTTGGCCGGGGACGACGACGAGTTCCATCGGTCCACCCAGCGCGCGATAGCGGTCACAAATGGCCTGACTGTTCTTCTCCAGCGGCACCACTTTGTCAGAATCGCCGTGGATGTGGAGGATAGGAATCTTTGCCTTCGCGATCGGCGCGAGGCGCTCGACTGGATTGTGCTTTGCGAGTTGTCCGTCGAGTTCGGCTTCGCTCATGTGATACACTGGCGCGGCGCGTTTGAGGCCGGGATAGCTGCGCAGGTCGCCGACGGTGTAGATGCCGGCGATGCACGCGACCCAGTCGGGATGGTCGGCGGCGAAATTGTAGTGGTTGAGGCCGCCGCGGCTCTGCGCGAGCAGGCAGACCTTCGGCGCGAGGCCGTAGGTCTTCGTGACGTGCCGGTAGAACGCGGCGAATTGCTCGCGGCTCTGCGGGTTGGCGAACGTCTCGCCGATGTAAATGCCGGCGACGTAGAAACCATTCGTCAGCAGCCGCGACAAAAGCCATGTGTTCACCGTGCTCGGATGATGGCCGATGGTCGGCGCATACCAGACCCAGGGCTTCGTGCCGCCGGGCCCGGGATTGAACGGATGGATCACGAACGCCTCGCAACCGGTGACCTCGAAATTGTCGCGCTGCGCGCCGTAATTTGTGCGTTGATCCAGCGCGGGCACGTCTTTGCCGTCAGTGAGCCATTCGAGGTTGAACCGCGCGAGCGTAAGGTAAGCGTAGCTCGTGGGCTTCTTGGCCGTCGCGTCGCCCGCACGCCCCCGCTCGTAGAAGCAGAGGATCGTGCCGTCGCGCAACACGGCGAGGTCGCTGTAGGCGCTGTAGCCGGGTTCGAGGACCTTGTTCACCGGCCAGGTTTTGCACTCGTCATAGCTGAGTTTGATGGAGAGGTTGCGCCGGTCGCGACTGACGCCTTCCTTAGCCTTGCCGTCGCGGCGGTCGAGATTGTGCGGGTTGGCGAAGATGATCCGGTTTTTGTCGTTGTCGGGTTTGCGACTGAAACGGATGATGCTCCCCATGCAAATCGGTTCGAGCAACTGGTCGTTGAAAACCGGCTTCGTCCAACCGGTCGCGCCATCCTTGCTGTTGGTCTGGATGCGCCGGTGCGCATCGGACTCGCTGCGGGCGTTGAGAAGCACGTTGCCGTTGGTGAGTTGCACCACGACGGTTTCGTTTGGATAGCGATACGGGGGCTTATCGGGAATGGCGATCTCACCGCGTTGCCAAGTCTTGCCGTGGTCGTCGCTGTAGATCGTGCTCGTCACCGATGGTCGGTGGGCGTGGCTTCCCGTGCCGAGCGACATCCAGATAGGCACGACGAGCCGGCCTTTGTGCGGCCCGTGCGTCAGTTGAATGCCGTGGTCCGGGCCGGTGGCGATGACTTTCCAGTCGTATTCCTTCCGGAACTGTTCGAACGTTGCCGTGATCTCAACCGGTTTCGACCACGTCACGCCTTCGTCGTCGCTGCGCATGTAGAAGCAACGGCAGTATTCGAGACAGTAAAGGAAATGCACCGCGCCGGTTTCGCGGTCGGCGATGGCAACAGGGTTGTTGGCGGTGTTGTCGCCAGGCTTGTCGAGGTTCTGCGCGGCAGCGACAGAATTGACCGGCAGTTCGCCCTCGACGTGGACGATGCACTGGCGCGGCAACCACGTCTTCCCGCCGTCGGTGCTGCGGCGCATCATCACGTCAATCGGCCCCCAGTCGCCCTTGGCATTCTTGCGCGCCTCGCACCAGACGAGGACGGTGCCTTTCTTCGTTACCGTGATGCCGGGGATGCGATAGATCGCATAGTCCTCCTTGCCAGACTCGAAGAGGTCAATCTTCTCGATGAACGGCGGCGCAGCCGACACAGAACCAAGGGTCAACGCAACAAGACACAACCAACGGAGAAAAGGGACAGGTTTCATGACTGTCATTTCAATTGAAGCCGATACCACGCCGACTCTACGGGGAAGAACTGCGAAAGGTAAAGCCGCTCGTAGCGGTAGTGTGCGATGACATCAAGGATCGCATTGCGGTGCTTCGCCACAACCGCCTTGTCTGGGCAAAGCGTGACCACCCACGCAGCGAAACACGGTTCGCGCACAAAGTCTTTCTCCAAGTGCATCCGTGGCGACGCCCGATGCTGCACCTTCAAACCCGCCAATGCGACAGCCACCGCCTCCGCCTCGCTGTGCTGCGGCTTCCATGCCTCGTTCATGACGCGCCAATCGCGCTCAAATCGTTCCTTGCCATTGACGTTGAACTCGAAGCAAAGCGACAGACTCTTTGCGGCAAGCTCAGCGCTGGCCCGCAGCCCTTGCGCATAAGCCGCATGCAATACCGGGTCGGTTTCCATCTCCCAGAGCGCGCGCAGACAAATAACGCCCTCCGAGCCGGTCCACGAGTGACGCAAACCTTGGCCGGGATCAAACACCATGCCGGTGCGACAAATTTCCAGTCTGCTGCGCTGGCCTTTGCCGACCTTCTCGTTCGCCGCATCGAGATAACGCTGCTGCCATCTCGGGTCGCCGGTGAATTCAGTCATCGCTTTCATCACGAACAGCAGCCGCGGCGCGCTCTCCCATGTGGGCTTGCTGAAATCACCGCGATACTTCGATGGCCCGCCGTCGCACGGCATCCGCCAGCCGTTGGCGTCGAGCATCTTCACTTGCTCGCAGAACTTCTCCACCAGCCGCCCACGCTCTGCAGGCTCGGACAAACCGTCCCGGACGTAACGCCAAAGACCGTAGAGCCACGGCGTGGTTTGGTCGTTGGAACCCATCGGATAAGTTGTCTTGCCGTCAGTGGCCACGCCACGCGCAATGAAACCCGGCGTATTGCCGAGCGAATTGAGGAACAGCAGCCCGGCCACAAGCCTGCGCGCCTTCTGGCGGTCGACCTCGTTGCGCGTGAGCTTCCAGCGATTGCACATTGCGTCGAGATAGAGACCATTGAACATCGGCCCATCCTCGACCGGCACGCCCCACGAAAGCGCGCTCGGTTTATGCTCGCGGCAATCCTGCGGTGTTGGCCGCAATATCTTCCCGTCGAGGTCGGTGTAGTCGAGCATGACGTTGTGCTCGTCCATGAACCGCCGCCAGGTTTCGCTGTGGGCTTTCTCGACAGCGGCTTGAGCAGCAAGCAGCGACGGTGGTTCGGCGGCGTCTGCATTGAGCGCCGTGGCGAGCGCCGCTGCGAAGAGCCATCTGTAGGCCGGCATCGTTTGTCCCTTCCTCAGAGTCCGAGCGATCGTTTCACCATCGCCATCGTATCAGTCTGCCGTTGCTCTACAAACGCCATCGCCTTCTTCACCTTCGCCAGCGCGCCGGGATAGTCGTCGTGGATTGCGAATAGCGTCTCCGCCATCTTCGCCGCGGGCGTGGAGTCGTATTCCAGCAGCCATTCCGGCAGGCCGATGTCTTTGAACATCCAGCATTTCGGGCTGTGGAACTCCGAGTAGGTGTGGATGACGGGCGTGCCGCTGGCCAGCGCGATGATGAGCGAGTGCGGCTCGTGGCAGACGGCGGTGTGGGCGCGCGCGAAGACCGACGCGGCCTCGTCGGCGTTCCAGAAGTAATCGAGGTTCACCACGTGCTTGCGGATGTCCTCCGGCAACGGGTCGTGGAGGAGCCGTTTGTTGTGCTCCATTTCCTTCTTCACTTCGGGGGCGATGAGCACCTTGAAACCGGTCCGCTTTACCCAGCGGGTGATGAGGTCGCGATACACGGCCGCGCGGCGCTCGTCGTCGGCGATTTGTTCCGGCGTGGGGTGCAGCGGGTTCAGTTTCGGCGTTCGCGTGTCATCCACGCCGGGAAGCTTGGCGGTGTTGGTGCGGAGCTGGATCGTGATGAACTTCCGCTCTTCCAAGCCGAGCTTCTTCATCGTCGCCAGCCCCCGCTCGTCGTCGCGCACGTCAATCCCGAAGCAACCGTCCGGGCCGAACTCCAGCACGGGCGGTTTCAGCCCAGCGTTGCGGAGGATGTTGAGACTCTTGCTGTCGCGGCAGTAGATGAAAGCTGCGCCGTTGAGCAGCGCAATCCGCTCGGCCGCGCCCTTGCCTTCGACCATGCTGGCAAAATAAGACTGCCCGTAAAGGCCATAGGGCTTGCCGATCTTGCGGCAGAATTCCATGAAGCTCGTGTCCTGGCCCATGCCGGAGTTGCGGATGAACAGATTGCAGCGGCGGATGGCTTCGCGCAGCTTCTCGTCACGCTCGCTCTTGCCCGTGAGACTGCCCTGTAGAAACTCCACCTTGGGGAAACGGCGGCGCAGCATGGCGATGACGCGCTCGTCGAGCTTCATCGCCCACACGATGACGCGCACGTCCGGCAGATGCTTCTCGATGATGCGTAGCGTTCCCGGCGTGTGGCCGATGTCGCCGATATTGACCGTGTCCCATGCGGACTGAAGCAGGATGGTCCTCTGTTTCTCCGGCGCGGCGCATGCGGCAGAACCAAGCGCGGTCGCAACGGCACTGATGAATTGGCGTCGTGTAGTCATGGTAGTGGTGGCAGTTTCGCGCCGTAATAGACCGCGCGGTGGCGGTGGTCGTCGAAGGCGAAGTGGAGCCATTGCTTGTCCTTGCTCACAAAGCCGTCGGGGTAGTTCATCCGGCCTTTCGGGCCGTCGCAGGATTCCGGCACGAGCACGCGGCGATACGGCCACGTCTTCATGCCGTCGAAGCTGATCCAGAGCGCGAGCGGGGTGCGTTGCTTCGGGTTCGGATTGTGCAGGATGGCAACGGTGTCGCCGCCAAGCGAGTAGAGCGTCGCTTTTGCGCCGGGGTTCGGAATGTCGGTCTTGCGCGCGAACTCGGGCCACGTGCGCCCGCCGTCCTTGGACTCGGCGTAGTAGAGCACGCCACCGAGACGGTCGCCGCGGATGATCATGGCGATGCGCCCGTCGCTCAACTCGACGATGTTGTTCTCGGCCCAGCCATGATAGCGGTCGTCAGTGGTGAGGCGGATATTGCCGTGTTCGGTCCAAGTCTTGCCGCCGTCGCCGCTCATGAGCACGCCGTTGCGCGGGTTGCTGACGTAGTGGAAGAGCGTCTTGTGCCACGGCTTCTCCTCCGGCGGCGGTGGCGGCGTGCCTGCGGGCGGACCGAGGTAATGCTGGAACGGAAGCAGGATGCGACCGTCGCGCGTGACGATGTGGTTGCGGATGAAGGTGAAGTTTGCGAGCCGGCCCGGCATCGCTTGCGGCTTGCTCCATGTGCGGCAGCAATCGTCGCTGAACATCACCCATGACCGCCAGTCGCGGCCCCACGTCTGCGAGTGCGTCGAGAAGAACAGCGTGCAGCGGTTGCCGCGCACCATCAGCTCCGTCGGTCCTTGCCCGCTGGTCTTGCCTTCGCGCGGGAAGCCGATGTCCACCGGCCGCAACGGCGACCATGTTCTGCCGCCATCGGTGCTGCGGGTGAGGCCGATGTAGTTTTTCGGTGACGGCTCGAAGTCATCGCCCGCGAGCATGAACAGCGCCCATGAGCCGTCGGGCAGCTCGCGCAGAGTTGTGTCGCAGACGAGCTTGTTGGGCGTCTTGCCGTCGTAAGCGATAGCCGTGCGGTCCTGCCTCGCGTCCTCGACTGCCTGCTTCTCCCAGTCGGCGGCGCCAGCGACAGCGCAAACGGAAACCGCGGCTGCGGTCGCGGTGAAACGGTCCAACAACAGATTCTGTTTCCTGTTCATAATTCCAATCTGCCAGTCGCAGTGATGCTGCACCGACTTTGCCGGAAACATCCGCGAGTAGTAAAGCCCTTCGTATGGGCGCATCTTCCGGGCGCTTTTTCTCCCTTGCAGAACAGAGCCGCGTCGTCATCATGGACGCGATGAAACTTTGCGCCGCCCTGCTCGCCATTCTCGCGTCCGGTCTCATCGCTTTCGCCGCGGACAGCGGCGCGCTCGACGTCAATGCCGCCAGCAACGCCATGCGCTTGCTCGCCGCCGGCCAGTTCGACGATGCCGTCGCACAACTTGACGCACCTGAACTGCACGCGCTGGCCGCGCTGAAGAGTCGGCTGCTCGCCGCTTTCGCCGCCAAGCCGTCCGCGCCGGTCACGCTCTTCCTGCGCAATGGCGTTGTCGTCGCGGGCAGCATCACCGCCGCCAGCCCGGCCGACCTCACTGTGACCAAGCTCGGCAACGTCACCGCCCGCGTGGCTTGGAGCGACCTCAAGCCCGCGTCGTTCTACGCCGTGCTCGGCAGCGCCGCCGACCCGCGCTCGGCCGACGAGCAACTCGGCCTCGGCGTCCTCGCCCGCTCCATCCGGATGGAGCCGCAGGCGCAGGCGCACTTTGCCGCCGCGTTCGACCTCGACCCGTTGCTCGCATCGCACATCACCTTCTGGAGCGGCCAGCCGCTCAACGCCCGCCAGCAGGCCGTGCTTAACGCCGCCGCGCAGATGGCCACGCTCTTCAAAGGCCGCGTCCGTCCGCTCGCCGGCGGCCGCATCGAGGTCAGCTACGATTTCTCCAAACCCGACCAGCTCTGCGACTGGCGCGGCGTGGGCGGCACCAGCAACGACTGGAAGATCGCCAACGGCGCACTCACCACCACAGCCCTCGCCGCCGACCCGTTGTTATGGCGCGCGGCCGTCACCGGCTCCGTCGATGTCACCGCGCGGCTCAACCTACCCGAGCAGGGCTACACGGCCATTGGCCTCGCCCAATGGACCGATTCCGAGCCGCCCAACGGGATGCGCACTCATTTCGCCGCAATCAAGAACGACCGCAAGTTTGCCCTGCGCAATGGCACGGAATGGGCCGGCGAAGTGGACATCCTGAAAGTTGCCGAACCGTTCGTCGTCACCCTTGCCACTGAAGCCCGCCAACTCCGCGTCCGCGCCAACGACGCCGCGCCGCTCACCACGCCGCTCAACCTCGCGCCGTCGCTCATCGCCCTTCGCGGCGGACTCGACACCAAGGCGTCCTACGACGACATCCGCATCACCGCAGCGCTCGACCCCGGCTGGCTCGCCACCGAGCGATGGTTGCGCGGCAGCGCGCTGTTACCGAAGCCTGTGCGCATGGACAGCGCCAAGCCGTGGCAGGACAGCGGACTCGACTTACAGCAAGGCCGCCGCTACCGCTGCATCGCGCGCGGCGATTGGAATAGCTCGCCGCTCTTCGGCCCTTCCACCGCCGACGGCTCTTCCACCCTCGACAACGCCCTCGGCGCATCGCTGCGAAACCAGTCCCTCGTCGGCCGCGTCGGCGCGAACGGCCGCCCCTTCCAACTCGGCTGCGACATCATCTTCACCAGCCCCGGCTCCGGTCGCCTCTTCATGCAGGTGAACGCCGTCCGACTCGACGGCTACAAAGGCGCACTGGAAGTTTTGCTCCTGCCCGCGGACGGCGGCATGCTGAAGTAGCCGTCATGCCCCGCTGAAACGGCCGCTGGCCGGATTTCGCGCTTGCTCCTTTGCGGCAAACCCATACCCTCGCGGCCGTGACTACTGCTGACACCGCCACACCCCGAACGCCTGCGTTACCGCTTTACGCCGGCACGATTTTCCTGAGCGCGTTTCTGCTCTTCCTCGTGCAGCCCATCATCGCCAAGCAAATCCTGCCGTGGTTCGGCGGCTCGGCGGCGGTCTGGGCGACGTGCATGGTGTTCTTCCAGATGGCGCTGCTCGCAGGCTACGCTTACGCCGACTGGACGACCCGCCGCCTCGCGCCGCAGCGACAGGCGACGCTCCACGCCGGACTGCTTGTGTTGAGCCTGCTGGCGCTACCAATCATCCCCGCCGCAGCTTGGAAACCGACGGGCGCGGAGAATCCGAGTTGGCAGATTCTCGGCTTGCTTGCCGTCACCATCGGCCTGCCGTATCTGCTGCTTTCTACCACGACGCCGCTGGTGCAGGCGTGGTTTGCTCGGCGACACCAACATGCGATGCCCTACCGGCTCTTCGCGCTCTCGAACCTCGCTTCGCTGCTGGCGCTGCTGGCGTATCCGTTCGCCATCGAGCCGTGGGTGAGCACGCGGATGCAGTCGTTCGTGTGGTCGGGCTGCTACGTGGTGTTCGCGGCGCTTTGCATCTGGGCCGCGATGAGCGGTCGGCGATCCGAAGGCACCCCAACCGCTGCACAGGTTGAAACCGACGCCCCGGCCGCCGCGAAGCCGGGCCTCGGCCTGCGGCTCGAATGGATGGCGCTCGCAGCAATGGGATCGTTCATGCTGCTCGCGGTGACAAACCATCTCTGCCAGAACGTCGCTTCGGTGCCGTTCCTCTGGATCGCGCCGCTCTCGATCTACCTGGCGAGCTTCATCTTCTGCTTCGACCATCCGCGCTGGTATCAGCGCATCGTGTTTTTGCCCCTGGTGGCGGCGGCGCTGCCGCTGATGGCGCATTACACGAGTTCGCTGGAGTTGAAAGAAGTTGTGACGGTTTTCGCCGGCGGGCTGTTCGTCTGCTGCATGTGCTGCCACGGCGAACTCGCACGCAGCAAGCCCGCGCCGCAGTTCCTGACGACGTTCTACCTGATGATCAGCATCGGGGGCGCGCTCGGCGGGCTGCTGGTGGGGTTTGCCGCGCCGTATTTGCTAAAGGGCTTCTTCGAGATCAGCATCGGCCTCGTAGCCTGCGCGGCGTTGCTCGCATTCAGCGCGCGACGGGTCGGTTGGTGGGCGGTGGCGCTCGGTGTGATCGTGATCGGCCTGACGGCGAAGGAGTCCACGAAGGCGGTAAAGGAGCAGATCGCCGGAATGAGAGTGATGAAGCGCAACTTCTACGGCGCCATCCGCACAAGCGACTCTTCCTCACCACAACCGTTCCGGTCATTGACACACGGCGAAATTCTGCACGGCGGGCAGTTCCTCGACAGAGACATGCGGTTCGCGGCCAACACTTACTTCGCACCAACGAGCGGCTTCGGGCGATTGTTCACGAGCCTGCCGGGCGCTCCGCGCAAGGTCGGCGTCGTCGGGCTAGGCGCCGGCTCGATCATCGCTTACGCGCTCAGGGGCGATGAGTTTCGGTTCTACGAAATCAACCCGCAGGTGGTGGAACTCGCCCGCAGCGAATTCTCATTCCTGACGGAGGGGCCGGCGAAGACCGACGTGGTGCTCGGCGACGGCCGCCTGAGTCTCGAACGCGAGTCATCGCAGCAATTCGACGTGCTGGCGCTGGATGCGTTCTCCGGCGACGCCATCCCCCTGCACCTACTCACGCGCGAAGCGATGGCAATCTACATGAAGCACCTGAAGCCCGGCGGCGCGCTCATCTTCCAGGCAACGAACCGCTACGTGGATATCGCCCCCGTTGTGGCGACGCTGGCAGCGGAAGTCGGGATGACCGCCGTGATGGTCACTGATGACGTGGATAGCGAAGGCGACGGTTCGGAGACGTGGTTCTACAACACCGACCAGATCATCGTCACCGCGAACAAGGAGTTGCTGAACGCGCCTCGCATCCGCGAAGGAGGCAAGGTTATCAAGCCCCAGCCCAAGCTCTTCCTTTGGACGGACGACTACAACAACCTCTTCCGCGCGCTCAAGCTCTGAACTGGAGGCAGAGAGAGCGATGTTTCATGGATTGAAGGCTCATTTCTGTTTCAGGCTAAGTTCGTAGCTCTCCCCATTCCGACAGATTACATCGAAGGTGTGATCATCTATGGGGTGAACATTATCAGGGCCGGTTTCGACGCTCCAAGCGCCGTTCAAGCGCAACCGCAGCCGGCTCTCACCGCCCGGCTGATAGGCCGCCGGCTGATCCCACATCGTCGGCTTGCCTAATCGCAAATCTGGATCCGCCACCGCAAGGATCAGTCGGTTGCCATCGCGCCGCGTCATCACCAAGCACGGCGAGTCGGCGCCACTCAGCGCGTCGAACGTCAAACCCTCTGCCGCGCCGAACAGGACGTAGCCGACGGTTTTCTTGTCGGTGAAGCGAACGATGTGCGCTGCATCGTCGCGTCGCAACACCGTGAAGTCTGGCGAGGCGGCGTATCGCTCCATCGCCTCGTCGGTGGTATCAGGCCGGATCGCGTAAGCGTATCCAGCGTTGTTGGGCGCATGGCCGTGGTCCAGCCAGGCGACGGAAAAATCACCCTCGGTTTTCCGGTTGCCACCGTTGTCCATGGACTGCTGATGGTGTGTTCGCGTCTCGACGAGCTGAGGTTCAGGAAAGAAGTAACCGTTGCCAACAGGATCGGTCAGCCACCGCACGCGCCGCTGATCCACGCGGGGAAAGGTTTGCGGACGGACTCTTAGCGCAGTTTGATACAGCACAGTCTCGGTGACGTGCTCGGCATCGGAATTGGCGATGCCCGAACCGATGCAGACGAGGGTGTCGTCCACGAAAAACACCGATTTGCGGAAGCGGAATGACTGCTCGTAGCACGGATCGGCAAAGCGCATTGTCCACACGCCGTTGGCGCTCTCCAACGCCACGCCGCCCACGAACGGCTCCTTGGTGTAGATGCGCAGTTTGTCCTGCGTCGTCGGGAGGGTCTCAAGCGGCACGCGAATGACAGTCGCTCCGGGCGGTCGCAGCCAATCCCAACCCGCTTCGCGATAGCCGCTGGCCTCGCCATCGACCGGCTCGCCCTTGGAGAACACCTGTAGCATGCCGTTGCTGCTGTAGCGGCCGTAGCGATTCTCTCCGGGCAGGTCTTCATAGTTCCAGACGTAACGGCTCCAGCCGCGCACGCTGGCGACCCATTGGCGATGGCGGTGGACACTCATCGCGGCGAACGGATAAGCCCGGTGACCCTGGGGATGCGGCTCTGGGCGATATTTTTCCGCGATGTCCAGCAGCCAAGGCAGCACGCCGGGCGAGTCGCTCCAGTAGATTCGCGCACCGCAAGACCCGAAAAGACGTTGAACCGCCGGCACCGAGGGACTCCAAAGCCGGGCGAAGGCGGCACCCAACTCGGCATCGTTCAACGCGTCGGCCATGTAAGCGAAGGCCGGCGTGATCCCAGCCAGACTTGGCCCGCTGAACGGCCAGCGCCCGCTGACACCCATCGGCATCTCGTATTGCCCGGCCATGAACCGGAGGGCCAGCAGCGCCCGCTTGATGTTCTCGCCGGCATCGCGTGTCAGCGCGAACTGCGTGCCGTGCAACAACCAATAACTCAACGAAGCCATGAGCATGGCGCCGTTGCCGTAGGCGCTGGCGTAGGCGGTTGCGTGGTGAAACACGGTGCCGTCCGGCTTGATGGTGTCCCCGAAACCGGGGGCGACCGACAACGCCGCGTTGGCCCAACGCACCAGACATTCCATGTCGCGCAACTTTGCCGGCGAGTCGTCGAGCATCAACACATAGAGCAATCGGAACAGCAGCACTGAGCGAATGTCGTCCGCGTTGGCGCCCGGATGGTCCACCGCGCGATAGATCGCCCCCAAAGACAAATGGTAGCGCAATGTTTCCAACTCCCGCGCCAGCCGACCTTGCTTCTGGAGAAACTCGCGCAGGATATAGACGGCGTGAACATAGCTTGAGATCCGCAGTGTTTCGCCGCCGTAGCTCGTGCCCATCAGGCTGCCGGCAGCCCAGCCCTGGTCGTGAGCGTAGTCAATCAGATCCAGAAACCGTTGGCGCGCCCGGTCGCTGCTGTTTAGCCGTGCATCATAAGCCAGCGGCAAGGCGATCTCCTGAAAAACGGAACTGGCCAAGTGCGGTTGAAGCTGATCTCGCTCGCAGAAAAGGCCGGGGCCACAAACGATGTTGCCGCGTCGCACGAGGCCCAGCCGTTCAAACTCTTTGTGGCCGGCATTGATGTAAGACTGGACCGAGCCGAGCCGCGTGCGGACCGGCGCGCGCGAGTCATCGAGACGGCCGAACATCCAGTTTTCGTAGCGGCGGGCGATTTCTCGAAACGCTTCGGCGTCTTCGCCCGACATCGGCCGCGTTGGCGCGGGAGGCGGCACCGCAGCGTGGTCGTGGGCAGTGAACCAAAGTCTGCTCTGATTCGTGTAAGGCGTTTGTGCATCACCGTGGCGACACCATTCCACCGGGCCGAACTCGACCGCATCCACGAACAGCGTGCCGCTCGCGTCGGGCGCCGTGATCTGAAATCCCTTTATCGGCACCATCTTTTGCGCGTCCTCGCGAAACTGAACCCACACCGCACGCCAACCCGTGAAGCCGAGATTGACGGGAAAAACCCACGGGCCGATTTGAAAACGCAATGTGCCCCGAACCGGCCGCTCACAGTAAAGCCATAGTCTGAGGCCGCCGTCGCGCGCAGCCAAACCAGCTTTCATCGCGGCATCCGCGTCTCGCAGCAACATCGCGCCTGGAGCAAAATCCCATCGCAGCGAACGCCTCCCCAACTTCCAGCGCTCTTCGGAACTCGAAACCGTGCCACCAGCCGAACGCCACCCCACGGCACCGTCCTCAAAAGAATCCAGCCCGGAAGCGTCGAGTGTTGCGGCCAACAAGAGACACGCCGCCGCGCGGCAGGGCCTCCTGAAGCCCGTTCTCATTTCTTCTTTTCCTTCTTATCCGGCTGTTTCCACTCCAGCACCTGCCCGTCCTTGAGCAACCGCTCCTGCAGCTTCGCATAATCCACTTGCTGCACTGCTGCGCCGGCGTCGAGCGCCATGCACGCGGCGGTCGCGGCGGACTGGCCGAGAATCATGAAGACCGGCTCCATGCGGATGCTGCCAAACGCAATGTGCGAACTGGAGACGCACACGGGCACGAGGAGGTTATCGGCTTGGCCGCGCTTCGGCACGAGCGAGCCGTAGGCAATCTCGTAGGGGCCTTTGGTGGAGACGCCGATGTCACCCTCGTTCTGCACGTGGCCCTCGGGCGTGATGTAACGCTGCACGTTGTGCGAGTCAATCGTGTAGCTGCCCATGCCGACCGACTCCGGCGTCGGACGCTTCTTCGTCAGCTCGTTCTCGGTCATCACGTAGCTGCCAATCATCCGGCGCGCCTCGCGGACGTAAATCTGATGCGACCAGCCGCCGTTGTCCTTGAACTCGTCCTTCGGCAGCCCCCAACGGCGCATGGCGTCCTGCACGTCCTTCGGCACGCGCGGGTCGTTGGCGATGAACCAGAGCCAGCCCTTCTGGTAGGTCTCGTGCTCGCGGAGAATCTCGCGCCGCCGCGCGTAGCTCGCGTCGGGGTAATCGTAGTTGCGGCCGATGTTGTCGGTGCTGAACGGCCCGTGGTTGTTCGTGTCGGTCTTGTGGTTCGGGATCGGGTCAAATTTCTCGAACGTCTCGCGCCAGCCCGCCGCGAAGACGCGCAGCAGCAATTCGTATTGCTTCGCGTCGTAGCCCTTCGGCTTCGGGAACGGAATGCGGTTGCGCGGATCGTCCGTCAGGCACATGCGGAAGCAGTAAGCCTGCACGCGCTTGTCGCCGGAGCCGAACTCGCCCGGCGGCTCGGTGCTGATGCGCGGCAAAACGCCGCTCTTCGGGTCGCCCGGCACGACATAGGGACTGATGGGAGTTTTCACCGCGCCGAAGTGATGCCGGTGATGCAGCACGCCGGTCTGCACGCCGTTCCATTGCTCGCCATAGACGCTCTGCGCCTCGCGCCCGACGTGATAGTCCACGCCCACCGCAGCCATCAGGTCGCCCTCGTAGGTGGCGTCAATGAACATCCGCCCCGTGTAAGTCTTCCGGCCCAGCGTCGTGATCGAAACGATGCGCGCTCCGGCCTTCTTCACGCCCTTGGCGCGGTCGAGCCATTCGTTGCGGCGGACGGGGATTTTGAACTCGCGGACGTAATCCTCGAACACCCGCTCCGCGACGTGCGGCTCGAAGATCCACATCGTCCGCTGCTCGCCGTCAATCGCAGGTGTGCCCTGCCCCTTGTTGCCGTAGTCCTCCTTCTTCTGCCACTTCCACGCTGCCGCCGTGTCGTAGTGCTTCCAGACGCGATGATAGAAGTCGCGCGACAGCCCGCCGATAACCGCCTTGTTGCCCGTGTCCGTGAATCCCAGCCCACCGCTGGAGAGGCCGCCGAGATGTTTGTCCGGGCAGACGATGATGACCGACTTGCCCATCTTCTTCGCCTGCACCGCCGCGATTACGCCCGCCGACGTGCCGCCATAGATCACGAGGTCATAGGTTTTGGCGCTTTGGGCTGGCGCTTGAGGCGCGAGCAGCAAGCTGATCATCGCAGCGATCAATAACAACCGGTTTATTTTCATGGCTCGTATTCGCAGGCCAGACACTCCTGTCTGGCCATCGTTTTGTTTTTCAAGGCCAGACAGGAATGTCTGGCCTACGGTTTATCACGTTCTATCCAGTCCAACACCTGTTTGTCCACGAGTAACCGCTCGCGGAGCTTCGTGTAGTCCACCTTCTGCGCCGGCACGTTGTCGTCAATCACCAAGCACGCCGCCGTCGCCGCGCTCTGGCTGGTGACCATGAACACCGGCTCCATGCGGATGCTGCTGAACGCGGTGTGGCTCGCGGAGAGCGCGAAGGTGACGAAGAGGTTCTCGCATTCGCTATGCTTCGGCACGATGGCGGCGTAGCCGATGGGATATGGCGGCGCGCCGTCGCGGCCGGTGGCGGTCTTCCCTTCGCGGGTGACGACGCCGTCCTTAACGATGCGGCGAATCTCGTGCGTGTCGGTTCCGTAGGAGCCGAGGCCGACGGAGTGCGGCGCGACCTGACGGCCGAATGTGTGATGTTCCGTCATCACGAGGTCACTGACCATCCGACGCGCCTCGCGGATGTAAAGCTGGTGCGGCCAGCCGCTGTTGTCGGTGAACTCGTCCTTCGGCAAGCCGTAGCGTTTCATCTCCTCGCGCACCTTCGCTGGCACGCGTGGGTCGGTGGCGAGGAAGTGCAGCAGGCCGCGGTGATAATTTTCGTGTTCCTTCGCGATTTGCTCGCGCCGCGCGTAGCTGGCCTCCGGCCATTCCCAACTCGCGCCGGGCATGTTGCCGCCGAAGGTGGCGGTGTTGAAGTCCCACTTGCCGTTCGGCAGCGGGTCGTGTTTCGAGAACCAGCGCAGGTCCATGTCGTCACCGATGGCCAGACAGCCGGCGATGAAACGCGCGACCAACTCATAACGTTTCGGGTCGTAGTCGGGTGGCGGCGAAATGGGAATGCGGTTGGTTGCGTTCGTCGTCAGGCAAAGCCGGAAGCAATACGCCTGCACGCCCGGCGCAGGTTCGCCGGGTTTGCCAGGATCGCCGGCTTGCACCAGCGGCAGCAGTCCGCTCTTCGGGTCGCCCGGCACGACGTAGGGATCGAGAGGCAAGTCGCGGTCCCAAACGCCCTGACCGCCGGGCACACGTCCTGTCGGGCCGGGTTTCAGATGATTCGTGCGCGGCTTGTATTTGTCGGCGTAGTGAATGCCGTTGTAGGTCTCGCCGTATTTCGCGTTGCCCTCGCGCATCAACGTGTAACTCACGCCCGCCTTCGCCATCAGGTCGCCCTCATAGCTAGCGTCAATGAACATCTTGGCGCGGAACCGGGTGCCGTCTTCCATGACGAGGTGAGTGACGAGTGACGAGTGACGAGTGACGGAGGCGAGACGCGCATTGAGGTGAACGGCGACCTTTGCTTCGCGGACCATGTCGTTAAAGACTTGTTCAGCCTTGTGCGGTTCGATGGCGTAGGCGCCGCCCGTCGCCGGCCCGCCGCCCTTGCACACGAACGGTTTGTCCCATGCGAGCTTCGCGCCGACCGTCGCCGCGAGCCTTGTGAAATACTCCCGCGCGATGCCGCCGACGGAGCGCGGGTCACCGATGTCCACCGCGCTGAGGCCGCCCGCCGTCATCCCGCCAAGATGGCGGCCCGGCTCGGCAATGACGACCCGCTTGCCCATCCGCGCGGCCTGCACCGCCGCCGCAACGCCGCCCGACGTGCCGCCATAGACGCACACGTCGGATTCAACGAGCTTCTGCGTTTCGGCTGCGATGCCGGCACACTCAGACGCAATGACCACGCAACCGCACAAGACAAGACGAAGCATGTTTCTCATCGTGATTCTACCGTTGCCCAACTGTAAACGTGCGACCCATGCACGAAGTAGATGCGTCCGTCGAGCCAGTCGCCACCCCCGCTGATGGGCACGGACGATTGCGCGAGCATCTTGATCTCAAACGTCTTCGGGTCGAGCCGCGCGATGCCTTTGACGAAGAGGATGTAGAAGCCGCCTTTGCCGTCGGTCACGAACACGCGCGGCCCCTGCTGAGAAGTCGTGAGCCCGAATTTCGCGCTCGCGTCCTGTTCGTGGATGACCTCGCGTTTTGCCGCGTCGAAAACGAAGAACCGCTTCTGGTCCGCAACGCCGAACACCAGCCCATCCGGCCCCGCGCAAAGGTCGGTGTAGCCCTGCGCGCCGGGAAGGACCGCTGCGTGCCATTCGACTTTTTTCGCGGCCATATCCATCACGTAAAGCTCGGCCTGCGTCGCTTTCCTCTCGCCGCCGGTGCCCGCCGCGGTGGTGGTGCCGCCGAGCAGTTTGCCGCCGGACAACGCTGCGAGGCTCATCGTCGAGTGCTGCGGCAGAATGTCGGTGTGCTTCAGCAGCACCTGCGACTTCGTCTCGCGATCCCAGAAGAGCAACCCACCACCTGTTTGGCCGTAGGCGGGCGTGCCAACGAGCACGAGTGTCCTGCCGTCGGGATGCGCGAGCAACTCGTGCGGGCGGTTGATGGCCGGATAGGCTTCGGCCAGCCAGAGCGGATTGCAGTTCTTGACGGCCTTCACGGTGTCTTTCCATTCGCGGGATGGATCCCATTCCAAGAGAAACCCGTGGCCGTAGCCGCCGACGAAGAACCGGTAGCCTTGCCGCGCCACGGTGTTCCACTGGCCGTAGGCTTCGCGGTTGACCCACGCGTCCTTGCGCGGGTCGTAACTGAAGAAACGCATCGGGAACGCCGTGCCGCCACAGATCGTGCCGTCGGGCGCGGCTGCGACGCCCATGGTGTGTGCGCCTTCGCTCTTGTAGTCGAAGCTGAATGCCTGGGTCTTCTTCGTCTTCGGATCGGTGACCGCGAACTTCCGGTCCACCAAGCTGTAGGTCGCGATGCGCTTGCCGTCGGGAAATATCTTGTGAAACAAGCTTTGGCTGTCCGCGATGATGGGCGCGGGCCGCCGCTTGTCGTGTTTGCCGATGAGCGTGGCTTCGCCTTTGTGGAGCATCAGCCAGTTGTCCTCTTTCCCAACCACAGGATTTCCGTAAACCTTCCCGTCCATGTCGCGATAGACGGAGCTGTAGCCATGAACACGCTGTTCCTCCGGTATCAGCGGCGTTGCCTTGCCGGTCTGCGGATCGAACGCAATGATCTGCCCCCGCGTTGAGCCGATGCCAACGTAAACCCAGCCGGCGTCATCCACCGCCACCGAGCGCGGGTATTGCGCCCAATTCTCCTTGTTGAGATAGCCGTGGTCTTTGAACTCGCGCGTCTTCGGGTCGAACGACACCAAGCCGCTGTTCGGATAAGTGGCCGACCAGATGACCCCGCGGCCGTCCTCGGTCATGCTCATCGCCATCTGCGGTTTGGTCTTCTGGCAGAACGTGAACGCGCGCTTCGCCGGGTCGAACTCGACGAAGCGGCTGTTGAAGTGCGTGTAAAACTTGTTGCCGCCCGACAGGATGGACGCGAACGGATGATCGCCTGGCGGGAACGGCATCGGATACTCCTCTGTCCTACCCGCGTCCACGTCCACCAGCAGCAGTTCGTAGCCGCCGCGATGGTCGTTCAGCCACGACAACACGACATTGCGGCCCTGCCCGTCCACCGTCGCCACCGTTCCGCGATGATTACTGATCGGCGTGGCCACGCCGTGGTCGCGGAAACCGCCACCGAGTTCCTTCGTCGCGGCAAAGAGCGGCGGGGTTGCAAAGACGAGAAGCATCGCGAGTTGAAGATGGTGTGGCAGGAAGTGTTGGCTTCGTAGCTGAACGCGCCAGCGTTCAGTCGGCGCGGGCTGAACGCTGGCGCGTTCAGCTACGTCACTCGCACGATAGCGCCCAACACTTCCGATACCGTTCAATTGGATCGTCATTGTTTCCTATTTCCTCTCAGGCTGACGAGGCGTGTTCTCCCAGACCTTCACGTCGTCAACCAGCATCGTGCCGCCCAAGCCGATGAGAAAATACAGCCGCGCCTTCTTCTCGTCGAACACGCTCCCCTTCGCTCGCAACACAACGCCGTCCACCTGCGCCACCGCGTCGTTGCCGCAAATCTCCACGAGCACGGAATGCCACTGGCCGTCGGTCACGTCCGCCGTCTTCCGGTCGAGCATCTCCGTGCGATAGAACTTCGGGTCGGCGAGCTGCTCCTTCGTCGGCGGCGCGGGTTTGCGGCCTTCTTTGGCGGCCTTCGCCTTCTCCGCCGCCTGCTCCTTCTTCGATTCAAGGCTCCCGCGGTCCTGCTGCAACGCGGCGAACTTGTTGCCGAGCGCAACCCGCAGCAGATGCGCCGTGCCGCCAAACTTGCTCTCGCCGTCCACGAGGAACAACACCAACCCCGGCTTCGTAAACTTCACCGAAAACCCGATGGTAAGATCGCGCCCTTCCACCGGCACACAGATGGCCGGCCCGTGGCTGTCGTCCGGCGCGCAGATACCCTGCAACGCGCCGTCCACGATGCTGAAGCTCTTCGGCCGCCCGCCCGGCTGCCACTTCGCCGGCATCGCCGCGCCGGAAAACTCCTCGCTCAACAGCAGCTTGCCGGGTTTCGAGATCAACGGTTGCGGTTCGCCAGCAGACAGCGTCAGCGCCGAGAGAAGGAGAACACAGAAGGAATGCGCAATGGTCTTCATAAGGTTGTTACACCGGCATCCTGCCATCACTGTTTCACGTTGGCGATTGTGTTTTGTAGTGCCGGCGAACGGCGCGGTCCACGAAGCCGGGACAGATCGCACACGCCCAGCTCACGCAGCGCAGCCACCACGGGACATAGACCTCGACAGGCTTCTCGCGAACCGCGCGCGCGATGGCTTGCGCGACGCGCTCGGCCGGCACCCGCGACCTCGCGTGGTTCGGGTAGTTTGCGGGCAGACGCGAACGGTCCAGGTTGCGCGGCATCTCCGTGTCAATTGACCCCGGATAGACCGTCGTGAAACGGATGTTCTCGGCGGCGAGTTCGATTCGCGCGCCCTCGGTCAACCCCGCCAGCGCCCATTTCGTCGCGGCATAGACGGCCATGTAGGGCAAGCCCCGCCGGCTCACGGCGGAGGCGACGTTGATGATGTGGCCGCCGCCCTGGCGCGTCATGAGCGGTGCGGCGGCCCGGATGGCGTGGACGACCGCCCAGAAGTTCGTGTCCATCAGATGCTCCATGTCATCCAACGGCATCGCCAACAATGGCGCCATGCGCAGCAGGCCGGCGTTGTTGATGAGCACATCAAGCCGCCCGAAGTGCCGGGCCGCCGACTCCACCATCGCGCGCACCTGCTCCGGGTCTTCCAGATCAGCCGCGTGGATGAAGGCATCGGTGTTGTGGCGTGTCTTCAGCTCCAGCGCCAATTCCTCCAGACGCTCCTTCCGCCGCGCAACCAGCGCCAGCCGGCATCCCGCGCGGGCCAGTTCACGCGCCGTGGCCGCGCCGATCCCCGCCGAAGCGCCGGTGATGAGCACGACCTGAGAAGAAAGTTCCGCCTGCATTTCTCACTTCTTGAGCCGCACGAGGACTTTGAGTTGCTTGACGACGTATTGGGAGGCGTTGCCGTTGAAGGTCCAGTCGAGGGTGCGCTGGGCTTTGGCCTTGGCGTCGCTGGTGCCAATGCCGAGGTCGGCGGCGGGGCCGGATTTCCAGTTGTTGAAGGCGAAAATGGTCTGCCTGGCGGCGGGGTGGCCGACTTGCATGGAGCCGTAGCCGTCCTCGGGGTCCGCGATCTGGTCGCCGAAGTCCCAGGCGGTGTCGAGGGCGTTGGGAACCTTGGCGGTGTTGAGCGGGCCGTAGTTGTGCGGGAAGAACTCGATGTTGCCGGTGAAGTCTGTGCCGGCGGTGACACGCGGGTTGTTGGAGAGGACGTTCATGTGGGTGACGGCGCACTGGAACCTGGCCTTGGAGGCGACGGTGGGCACGCCGAGCTTGGCGAGGTCGGTTGTGAAGACGTCCATCGAGACATAAACCCACTGGGTCGGCTCGCCTTGCTTGCGCAGTTCGAGGAAGTAGGCGACTCGGTCAACCGGCCCGGCAATCTGCGCGCGGCGGTCCACGTCGTAGGCGATGTCGCGCTTGGCCTTGGCGAGGTCGAGGGCGTAGAGGAGCTGGTAGTCCTTCGACTCGGGAACCTTCAGCGAGAGGATGTCCATCTGCGGCTCTTTGCCGGCGCGGAACGCGGACGCGGGCAGGCCCTCCTTGTTCATGAGGTTCGGCTCGGCGGACTTGTCCCACGCGAAACGCATCGCGACCGGCTCCTTGACCTTGTCGGAGGAGAGCACGACGGAGTCGCCGTCAATGGCGGCGTCGGCCTTGGTCCAGTCGGTCTCCTTGCCGATGACCTCGAACCAGTTCAGCGGCTTGCCGTCGCGCGAGGCGAGGCCGCCGCCGACGTTGTCGAAGCGGACGCGAATCTTGCCGTCCTCGATGGACATCGTCTTGAAGGTCGGGCCGGAGGCAACGAGGTCGGTCTGGCCATAGACGTTCTTCAACGCGAGCAGCGCGAGGCGGCGGCCGACTTCCTGTTTGTTCTTCGGGTGGATGTCCTTGTAGTTGCCGATGTCGCTGGGCACGACCATGCCGGTGTTGGGAATCTCAAGCGCGGCGGACTGCGCCTCCCAGAACTCCGCGAGCACGACCGGGTTTTCCGCGCCGTAATGGTAGGGCGCGATCTGGACGTAGTAGAACGGCAGCTCGCTGTTCCAGAGCTGGCGCCAGCCTTTGATGAGCGCCTTCATCTTCTCGGTGTAGAGCTTGCCCTCGGCGTGGTTGGATTCGCCCTGATACCAGATGGCGCCGCGGATGGCGAACGGCACGAGCGGGTGGATCATGGCGTTGTAGAGCGTCGTGGGCTGGCCGTGGGGGTTGGCCCGCGCGCCGAGAGGGATGAAGTCCTGCGGGAACTCCGGCATTGGCGCGATAAGCTCCTCCTTCGCGATGGACTGCCGGGTCGCCTGCATCCACGTCTCCAACGTGCCAAGGTATTTACCCAGACCTTCCTTGAACTCCGCCGAGCGCGGGTCGGCCTTGGCGATCTTCTGCTTGATGTCCGCGAGCGCCGGCAAATCCGCGAAGCCCGCCGGGGTCGTCCAAGGCTCGATGCGCGTGCCGCCCCAGGAGGAATTGACGAGGCCGATGGGGACGTTGAGTTTCTTCTGAAGCTCGCGCGCCATGAAGTAACCGCACGCCGTGAATCCGCCCGCCGTCGCCGGGCTGCACACCTGCCACTCGCCGGGGAAATCCTTCGCGGGGACGCTGGCCGTGAGCTTCGGCACCTTGATGTGGCGGATCTTCGGATGATTGGCGTCGGCGATTTCCTGCTGGGCGTTGTCGCAACCGGCGACGACCCACTCCATGTTCGACTGCCCCGAGCAAAGCCAGACCTCGCCAACGAGCACGTCATCGAGCGTGATGGTGTTTTTGCCGGCGATCTTCATCGTCAGCGGCCCACCCGCCGTCATCTTCGGCAGCGTGACGCGCCACTCGCCGGCTTTGTTGGCGGTGGTGGTCACGGCCGGCTGCTCGCCGATCTGGACGGACACCTGCTCACCCGGCTCGGCCCAGCCCCAAACGGGAAGCGCCTGGTCACGCTGCAAGACCATGTGACTGCCAAAGACATGCGGCAACGAGACGTTGGCGGAGACGGGAGTGACGACAGCGAGGCCAGCCGCCAGCAAGGCGGCCAAAGTGAGCGACGAGATGCATTTCATAGTTTGAGTTACCTGAGTGTTTCCAGAGCAACAGAAGCGGATGAAACCTTCAAGCTTTGATTGAGCGCGGTTGGCGGTATGACTCGTTGTTGTTGGGGCTTCACGGGAGCGCCGCCAAACTCCGCCGGCGCCGCGCATCTCTCCCGCCCCTACTTCTCGCGGATGAACTCGTAAACATTGAGATAATCCTGGCCGGGGTTCTTCCAGGAGTAGTCGTAGCGCATGCCGTTGACCATGAGTTCGCTGAAGTGGTTGGGGTAGGAATACCACATGCCGATGGCGCGCTGGAGGGCGGACTCGATGCCGGCGGCGTTGAAGTCGTTGAAGACGTAGCCGTTTCGCTCGTGGTAGGGCTTGGGGGCGTGGTTGGCGTCGAAGACGGTGTCGGCCAAGCCGCCGGTGGCGCGGACGATGGGCACGGCGCCGTATTTCAGGCCGATCATCTGGGTGAGGCCGCACGGTTCGAAGAGACTCGGCACGAGAATCATGTCGGAGCCGGCGTAGATGAGGTGGGAGAGTTCTTCGTTGAAGCTCAGCTCCAGATGGCAGTCGGGGTTGTCGTTATACTGGCGCTTGAGTCCCCAGAAGTGATGGGCAATGCGCCCGTCCGGGCTGGTGCCGAGCAAAACAAACTGGCAGCCGTGGTTGATGCAATAGTGGATGGCGTGCGTGATGAGCGGCACGCCCTTCTGGTGGTCGAGCCGGCCGATGTAGGTGACGATGGGCTTGAAGGCGTCGCGCAGCCAGAACCGGTCGCGCAGGGCCTTCTTGTTGGCGAACTTGTCGGCGAGCTTGTCGGCGGAGTATTGGCGCGGGATGTGGCGGTCTATCTCCGGATTCCAGACTTCGTAGTCCACGCCGTTGAGGATGCCGCCGACTTTTCGCTGATGGACGTGGAGCGTGTGGCCGAGGCCGTAGTTCTGGCCAGAGTGCATGATCTCCCACGCATAACGCGGCGAGACGGTGGTGACGAAGTTGGAATAGACGATGCCGGCCTTCATCTGGTTGATGGCGGCGTGGTTGAAGTTGTCCTGCAACCGGTCCTGGTGGAAGAAGTAGCTGTGGCGGTTGAGGCCGGTGGCGCGGAGGATGTGCTCGCCGGTGACGCCCTGGTGCTGGAGGTTGTGCAGCGTGTAGCAGACGCGCGGATGCGTCATGCCGAGGTGCTTGTAGATTTCGTAGAGCATCACCGGCACCAGCCCTGTCTGCCAGTCGTGGCAATGGATGATGTCGGGATGCTTGTTGCTCTTGAGCATGAACTCCAGCGCCGCCCGCGAGAAGAACGCGAACCGCTGGTCGTCGTCGCCATTCCCGTAGAACGTGCGGCGATGGAAGAAATTGTGGTCGGAGTGCGGCTCGATGAAGAAGCATTTCCGCCCGTGGACGAAGCCGAAATAGACGGTGCAGTGGATGCTTTGGTTATACCACGGCACCCAGAGGTCCTTGTGGGTGATCTGGAGTCCGTAAATCTGGTCGTAGCGCAGGCAGTCGTATTTCGGCAGGATGATCTCGACGGAGTTGCCGCGGACCTCCAGTTCGCGGCACAGCCCGAACACAACATCCCCCAGCCCGCCCACTTTGGCGACGGGAGCGCACTCTGACGACACCATCACGATATACATCGGTTGTTCTTTCTTCTCCTTCTTCAGCTTCAAGCCTCGACGCCGGACATACTAGCCTGCCCTTCCGCCGCGAGCAACGCGCCTTTTTGTGGGTTCGCCCTACTTCTTTCCCATCTTCGTCATCACCGTATCCAGCAAGTGATACGCCTGCTCCAGATCGTCGAACGACCGGTGGACCCAGCGGCTGCCCCAGTAGAAGTTGCAGCTCGTCTCCGCCGTCAGGATGAAATCGTGAGCGCGCGTGATCAGACGGAAAATCTCCTGCGCATCGCCCCCTGCCGGCTTCCGCTCGCTGAATGTGTGAACCACCTGATGATAGTAGTCGCTCGCCCTCTTCACTTCGTCCCAGCCCTTCTTCTGCAGGAGCGAGCCGGTCCATTGCGTGAAGTCGCCGCCCCAATGATGCTCCGTGTTCCAAGCGCCGCGATGCACCTCCACCTCCTCCGTCGGCGGAAACCGATGCAGATACTCGCCGATGTGGATCGGCTTGAAGCCAAGCGTGCCGGCGCGGCAGCGATTCAGAATCTCGCGGTAGAAGAATCCCCAGAAGCCGCTCTCCACGTTCGTCGTGCGGAACCAGCCGCCGTTCTCGCCGTCGGTCCACGTTGTCACCAGCGCCGGGAAGTCGCAGAACTTCGTCCGCTCGAGCACTTCATTCTGGAACCAGCCGGGGTCCATGCCGGAAAGCTGTGCGTTGGACAACTCGCGGTCACGCGGCACCACCACAATCTCCGCGCCGCCGTAACGCGCCAGATAAGGCCGGTAGCGTGCCTCCTCCCATCGCATCTCCCGCTTCGGCTTGATGAAGATGGAATCCACCAGCACATATCGGTAGCCGTGCTTCTGCAACATCGGGATCATCTCCATGCAAAACCCCATCTCCGGCGGCCAGAATCCGCCGAAACTCTCCCGGCCAAGCAGATGTTTCCCCAGCCCCTGCCACCAAGCCGTCTGCGCGTCCCAATCCGCCGGCGGAATCAACGGATACACCGGGTGATACAACCCGCTGCCCACGATCTCAATCGGCGCGTGCCGAAACCGCTTCAGAAAATCCTCGATGTCCACCACGTCACGGAACGTCTGCCGCACGCCAGGGTCTTCCAGTTGTTTCAGCAGCGTCCCCGAAACGCTCAAGTGCAGCCGCGCGACATCGTGGTAGCCCTCCAGCATTCGCGTGATGCGGTCGTAGCACCAGAGGATCTGCTTCGCCTCCCAGCTCTCGCCGGAATTGTGCAGCGCCACCAGGTTCCCCAGCGGCTGATGCAGGTGAAGCCCCAACGCGTGATAAACCTCAGGCATGTGAAATTCCTCCGTCGCTCTAGTTAATTGGCATCTCGCACCAGCCGACATCGGCCGTGCCTTCAATCGCAGCTTACGACGCGGCGCGCCGTCCGGCCAAGCGCGAACTTCCCAAACCCCGCTGGCTACCGCATGAACAGGCCGCCGTTCACGTCCAGCGTCTCGCCGGTCATGAAGAGGCTGTTGATCGCAAACTCGATGGCGGCGGCTATCTCCTCCGGCTGGCCATTGCGCCGCAACGGCGTCGCGGCCCGAAACTCGGCCAGTCTTTGGGGCGTCGTGACTTTGTCATGAAACGGCGTCTCGATCACGCCGGGCGCTATCGCATTGACCCGGATGGTCGGCGCCAGTTCCTTCGCCAACCCGCGCGTGAACGTGTCCAGCGCGCCCTTGGCAGCGCCGTAGATCGTTGCCGTCGGCGCGCCGTGCCGGACCGCGATCGAGGTGACGTTGACGATGCACGGTTGCTGGCCGCGTTCCAGCAAGGGCACGCACAGCGATGACATCAGCATCGTGGAAAACGTGTTCAGGGCGAAAACCTCTTGCATCAGTTGCCAGGAGAGTTCGCGCGCGGTTTCGCGGCGAATCAGGCCGCCCGCGTTGTTCACCAGCACGTCCAGCTTGCCGCAACGCTCTGTCACAAACGCAACGACTTCGCGACAGCCCGCCTCTGTCGCCAAATCCGCCTGCACCAGATGCGCAGTGCCGCCTGCGGCGCGAACGTCGCCCGCCACCGCTTCCGCCGCGCCGCGCGAGGCATGGAAGTGGATGATAATCTCGCCTCCCGCAGCCAGCCGCTTTGCGGTGGCCGCGCCAATGCCGGTGCCCGCTCCTGTGATGAGAATGGTCTTGTTCATGGATTCACGCTTTGGCGTGTCTTATTTCTTCGTCTTAGTCTTCACAACCAACCGCAACTCCTCGCCCGCCTTCAGCGACACGGAAATGCCCTCAATCAACTCCTTGCCGTCGCGAACCTGCTTCTCGCCGCTAGCAGCGTTGCAGACTTCGTAGCGCTCGCCGGCTTGCGCCGTGAACCACTCTGGGAACTGGTTGATACGCGGGTAGTCAAGCGGCAGATGCATGTTCAGCTTGTGCCGCTGTTTGTCGAAGATGAGACGCCCTTCCCACGGCTTGTCCGCCACGACACTGATGCAAAGGTTTCCGCCCCCGCGTGCCGCGCCGAAGCGAACGTCCGCGCGCCACGGCTCGACGGTAATGCCCTGGGTTTTCCAAAGCGCATACATGAGCGACGTGCGCGCCGAGTTGCCATCGCCGTGCCAGCCTTCGATGACGCCGTTGGGATGCTGACGGCCCCACATCGTCTTGATCTCGGCGTCCATCCATTCCGCGGCTGAAGCGATTGGCTCGCGGTTGAAGAGGTTGATCGCACCCTCAATGGAGTCGGCGTAACCGTCGGCGGTGTTGCTCTGGCACATACCGCCCTGACCGGTGTAGTGCTCCTTCAAATTGCTGAGCGCCTTGCGCACGGCGTCGCGATAGGCGGTTGTCTTGTCAAGAAGGTAGGCGGTGTAGAAGCCGTCGTAGTTGTAGCCCCAGTTGTCGGTAAGCGCGGCGGAGGCTGGTTTGCCAGTTTGGTTATTAACATGGAGGTAGATCAGGCCGTGCTCGTTGGTGGCGATCTGTAGAATACGGTCATACATCTCGTGGAGCGGCTTGCGGTAAGCTTCGCGCTTTTCCGGCGCGGCGTGAGCACAGGCTACGTAGAGTTCGGAGAGACCGTTGATGACCTCGCAGGAATGGTCGCCAAGCTTGAGGTCCTTCATGTCGCGCGTCGGATGGTTCTTGCCGAGCAAGTAGTAGTCGCCGAGCCGGATGGCCCAGTCGAGATACTTGCGCTCGCCGGTAAACCAAAACAGCCGCGCGCAAGCCTGGAGCAGATCGCCGTTGACCTCGAAGTTCAGCGTCGGAATCTTGCCGAATGGCGTTTCCACCGGCGCATTCTTCCAGATGTCATCAATGATGCCGATGGCGCGCTCGCTCCACGGGCTTTTACCGAGCCACTCGGTGATGGGCAGCAGGCCATCCTTCACGTATTCCGCACCGTCAAAGATGATCGCGTCGAGTTCAATCTTCTCGCGCCGCCAGCCCTTGTTGCTGAACGAGTAATCGTCCGGCAACCGATCCACGCGGCAGGTCAGCTTCATTTCCGTGCGCAGCATCTCCAGCATCCTGCCCTCGAACAGCGGCCGGTCGGTCATCGCCGCGGTGAGCACCATGAACGGCCAGTTGTCAGCGGCCGAGTCGCGCCCGTTCCAGTAATCCACCTGCAAGTTTCGCGGAATCAGCCCCGTCGCAGGGTCCGCGTGCGCCAGCCAGCCGTCAATGAACTTGCGCGAACGATAGAATGCCTCGTTCGCCTGCCGCGCATGCTTTTCGGCGAGCCGGAACGCCGCTTCGATGCGCGCGTCGCTCGCAGGCTTCGCCGGCGCGGGCAGCGGCGTGTCCCACTGCTTGCGCATCTCCGGGAAACCTTCGCCTTGGAACCCCATCCACGGCGACCGCGCTCGCGCCGCCTGCGCTTTCAGCGCGGACTTCGCTTTGTAGCTCGCCGTCTTCAGGTCGGGCCGCTTCGCATCACCGCCCGGCGCCGTCAACCGCACCTCCGCGATGAACGCCGCCTTGCCGCCTTCGCCGGGCTTGAGTGTGATGTCGTAGCGTTCGCCTTTCAATCCATCCGGCAACGGCACGCGCAGCCAGCGAAAACCGTTGTAGTCACCGCCACCGCTCACCGGTAGCGACTGGCCGTTGACGATGACCACCGCCACGCGCTTGTCGTTCTTCGATCCCCACAGCAGTTCCATCGCCGCGCCGGCCTGCGGTTTAACCTCGAAAGTCATCTGCATCTCTGCCCGTCCGAGCCAATAGTAGTTGGTCCCATTGAACTCCTGATCGCCGCCACGGAACCACGCCACCGCCGCCGCGTCGTCAGGCGAACTAACCAAAGCCGGTCCCGCCGCGCTGGCGGCCAAAACCAAGCCCACAACCAATATGCTACCGACAAATGTCTTCATGAGGTTTCCTCAGTCCACCAGTTCCCGCTCGATCTGCTCCAGCGTCTTGCCTTTTGTCTCCGGCACGCGCAACAGAACGAAGACGAAGCCAGCGGCGCAGATTGCCGCATAAATCCAGAATGTGCCCGACATGCCGACCGCGCCTCTTAGGATTGGGAATGTATAGGTCAGGATGAAGCATGCGATCCACAGCGCCGACACAGCCACCGACACGGCCGCGCCACGAATGCGGTTCGGAAAGATCTCCGAGATAAGCACCCAAGTGATCGGCGCCAGCGACATACCGTAGCAACCGATGGCGCTCAGCGTGAGCACCAGCACCAGCAGGCCCTTCATTCCCATTGTGTAAGCCGCGCCGAGCAGCAAGTGCGAGATTGCGATGCCCGCGCAGCCGATCAGCATCAGCCCCCGCCGTCCGAAGCGGTCCACCGTGCCGATGGCAACGAACGTCACCACCAAGTTGATCGCGCCGGTGATGACGATGTTGAAGAGGATGTCGCTCACGCCGTAGCCGGCGGCTTTGTAGAGTTCCTCGGCGTAGTTGAAGATGACGTTGATGCCGCTCCACTGCTGCAACACCGCCAGCGTGACGCCCACGAGCAGAATCTTCACCATCTTCGGCTCCAGCAGGTCCAGAAACCGGACGTGGTGAATCTCCGCGCTCGCCAGCGTCGCCTGCACGTCGCGAACCTCGGCGTCGGCGTAGGCTTGGCCGCCAATCTTCGCAAGCACCTGCCGCGCGCGTTCGGCCATGCCGTTCTTCACCAGCCAGCGCGGGCTTTCCGGCACAAAGAGCGCGCTCACGAGGAACAACAACGACGGCGCGGTCACCGCCGTGAACATCCATCGCCAACCATACTGGCCGTTCCACGACTGGCGGATCATCTCCGCCGTCGCGCCGTCGGCGACCTTCTCGGCGATCAGCCAGTTGACGACCTGCGCGGCGACGATGCCGATGACGATGGTGAGTTGGTTGATCGCGACGAGCCGGCCGCGCATGTGCGCCGGCGCAACCTCGGCGATATACATGGGCGAGAGGTTCGACGCCATGCCGATGGCCACACCGCCGACAATGCGCCAGACGACGAACCACGAGAACGTCGTCGCCCAACCGGTGAGCACCGATGACACGGCGAACAAGAACGCCGACACCACCAGCAGCTTCTTGCGACCAAGCTTGTCACTAAGGCCGCCGGTGACCAGTGATCCCACGAGGCACCCGACCAGCGCGCAACTGTTCGCCCAGCCGCTCAGTTCCTCCGAGTCGAGTTGGAAGTATTTTTCAAAGAACGGTTTCGCCCCGCCGACGACCACCCAGTCGTAGCCGAACAACAACCCGCCCATCGCCGCGACGAGCGAGATGAGCCAGACATAGGCCATGTTGTATCGCGCTGCGCTTCCACCGCTGTCGCCAGTCATGGGTGCTGTGATCATAGGCTCTCTATTTCATCAACTGCGGTTTTCAGAATAGATGATTTCACACTGTTCGACGCTCGGCAAAAACTGGAGCGGGGGACTTGAAGCGAGCGCGGCCTGGGAGCGCGGGCATCCTGCCCGCCTTTCGCCGCAAGTCGAGCGGGCTGGAACTCGGAGAGCAACCGCCGCGCAATGAGCACGCCACGGCGGGCAGGATGCCCGCGCTCCCAGGATGGCGCAACGCAATGAGTCATCCTGATTTTCCAACAACAGGCATTGTTATGTGAGTCGGTCATGGCCGTCAGGGCTGGATGATTTCCAGTTCCGCCAGCGACGCGTAGGGTTTCTTGTCGAAGCCGGCCAGCGCGACGAGCTTCAGGAACATTGCCGTCATGCGCTGGTTGAACTCCACCATCTTCATCGCCGGGCTTTCATCGAACGAGCCTTTGGCCACCGGCTGGCCCCAGTCTCGGCCGTCGTTGCTGACGTAGATGGCGTAGTCCTTGATTCGCCCGTTGCGGTTATTATCCTGGCGCGGCAACAGCTTGCAGCCCGCCATCGTCATCGGCCGCTCGAACTCGACAACGAGCGCGTGCGGGAACGCCGGCTCCTTGCCGCCGAACTCCGTGTGCCACATCGTCTTCGGGTCGCCGTCCACTGCGTTCGCCGGCTCGTAATTCTCCGCCGCGCTGTCGGCCTTGACAGAGCGAACGTTCAACGCGCTTCCCGCCAGCGGGCCGATGAGGCCCCGCACTTGTTCCGCCGTCACCGCAACGGTCGGGCGGAAACGGCTGCCCCCCATGTAGCGCAACAAGCTGTGACGCATCTGCCGCGCGACGGGATTGGCGTCGAGGTCGCTCTTCAAGTCCATGCTGCACACCAGCAGCTTGCCTTTGCCAAGATTCGCCTCGAAGGCGAGGCCGAGCTTGCGCGCAGTGAACCAGTCGTCAATCACTTGCACCACCGGCCGCAGCCCGCGCGGCAGGTCGTCGAGAATCATCGCGCCGGCGCGCGTGACGAGATACCACCATTGCCAGTTGCTGTGGTAGTCGGTCGGAAACTCGGCGAGCGCGGGATGCTTCGGGTCGCAGAGGACGCCGAGCGTCGTCGGTGGCTGGCGGCGCGTCCAGGCGGTGTTCCAGAAGATGCTGGAGAAGCCGAGCACCACCTTGTCGTTCGCGGCGTTCTTCACGCGCTTCGGCGGAATCATCAGCAACACCTTGCCCCCGGCGTTGAGTGTGGCGAGCGCGTCGGCGTTCAAGTCGTCCACGATCTTCACGTCCTGCGGCGGCTGCGTTTCCACCTTCGGCGGATACACCCAGATGTCCCAGTCGTTCTCGAACTTCAAACCGTCGAGGCCAACGACCAGCTTGTATCTCGCCGGCGTCGGCACGTCCTTCAACTCCACGCTCACGCCGCCAAGAGCGATGCAGTTATCCACTGGCAGAGTTTTCGCGAGCAGCTTGCCGCTGGCGACGTCGCGGCCATCGTCAGCGACGAGCTTCCACGATGCGACGGCACCCTTCATCGGCGCCGGGCCGAAGTGCGCCACCTCGATGTCGGCTTCGAGCTTCTCGTCGCCCATGAAGACACGCTTGCTCATCCGCGCCAGCGGGACGGTGGCATTGCAGAAGCGGCTGTATTCCTGCGGCGTGACGTAGCCCTTGCTCTCCCAGAACGGATCGAGCACGCCGACCAGCGCCGTGCCCTGGCCGGGGAAGTCGTGGAGATCGAGCAGTTCCAACCCCGCCATGCCCGGCGTGCGCAGCGCCGATTCGATTTCCTCCTTGTAGCAGAGCGTCTGAAGCTTGCCCGACGCGAGCAGGAACTGCCGCGCAAGGTCGCCCATGCCGCGCTCCTTGAGCTTGTCGCGGAAGATCTCGAAGTTCTTCGGCTTGAGATAGCCGGTGTATTTCTTGATCTCGTCGAAGTTCGGATAAACGCACCACTGGCCGATCTCGTGGCTCACGACCGGCACGGTGCGCTTGCTGATGAAGTCGGTGTAGTCGGTGCGCGTCTCGGGCGGCTTGGCGTTGATGCGCGACTTCAGGCCGCCGCCCCACGCCTGGATGCGCGGCTGGGGCACACAATGCCACTGGTTCTCCGGCAGTTCCGGCCAGCCCGCGCCGCTGCTCCAGAGCATGCGGGCATCCTTGGCCTTGAAATGCCCGACCCACTTCGCCAGATACGCTTTGTGGTTCCTGCCACCCGGCTCATTCCCGTGAAGCATCAGCACCAGCGACGGATGGTTGCCGTAGTAGCGCAAGATGCGATCAGTCTCGTCGTAAAGCCACTGGTCCACCGGCTTGCCGTCGCCCAAGGCAGCGGATTGGTTCGGCCAGGCCGACGCCTCGACGTGGAAATAGAAGCCCATCTCGTCCGCCGCAACGAACGCCGCTTCCGGCGGACACCACGAGTGGAAACGGATCAGGTTCAGCCCGTGTGCCTTCGCGACGCCAATGATGCGTTTCCACTCCGCCACGTCCGTCGGGGGATGGCCGGTCTTCGGGAAGATGCAGCAGTCGAGCGTGCCACGGATGAAGAGCTTCCGGCCGTTCATCACGAATTGCGTGCCCTGCGCGCCGAACTCCCGGAAGCCGAACGTCTCCACCGCAGTGTCCGTCGCCCGCCCTCCTTGCGCCTCGATCCGTGTCTCGACTTCATACAAGGCCGGCGCACACTCGTCCCAGAGATTGGGCGTGCGGTCGAGCTTCACGACGATGGTTTCCAAGGCGCGCTCCACCCACCGATGGTTGCGGTTCTGCATGAGGTCGCGCGGATAGTCAATCTTCACACTGTCTCTTCCCAACACCTCCTTCCCGCCTTTCTCGCGAACGATGGCGGTGATGGTCCCGATGACTGGATCGAAAAGTGTGTTGCGGACGCCGACCTCGACGCGAACCGTGCCGTCGTTCTTCGACACGATGCGCTGGCCGGAAATCCAAAGCCGCGGTTTCGCCCGCAACTCGATACTGCCAACGATGCCGTTCCAGTTCCCCTGTGTGTGGTCGCTGACGCTGTGGGAGTTCTCGCCGACATCCACGACCATGCGGTTGTCCACACGGATCGTCAGCGTGTGCTTGCCGGACGAGAGCGGGCCAAGCTCGTAGCCATGCGGCGTGGCGAGGGCGTTGTTGGAGCCGATGTATCGCTCGTCCACCCAGACGCGCGTCTCCCAATGCGGCCGTTCCAACGAAAGCTCAACAGTGAGGCCCGCCCACGTTTTCGGCACCTCGATGTCGCGCTGATACCACGCGGCGCCGGCGTAGTATCTCTCCGGCTGGAGCCAGAACGGAATCTTGACGTTGCCGGGCTGGCGATACTTCTCGTATTCCGGCGCGGTGAACCACGACTTGTCCACAATGCCGCCGATCCACTTCGTGTCCACCGTCACCTCGTCGCCGATGCCCTGCGCGGTCAACGAACCGGGCAACTTGATTCTGTCCGGCAGCGCGCGCCCGAACCATTTCTCCGTGATGCCCGCGTCGTTGCGGTCGAGTTGGAACCGCCATTGGCCCTCCAGCGAAACCGCGCTCTCCGCGCCTTGGCCCGCCACGGCCGACAGCAGCGCCGCCGCGCCGCCAGCGGCCAGAATCCATCGCTTCAGCTTCTTCATCGCGTCTCCTCGTTCAATAGACACCGCCGGCACCATAGCGGAAGTTGGCCGCCAGCGGAATCACTATTGACGGCAGCCGAAAAACCTCCAAGCTTACGGCGCAAACCATGAAAACCTTCAAGTTGCTGCTCTGCCTGACCGCATCACTGGCCGCCATGAATACTTCAGCCGAACCTTCCAAACCCGCCGCCAAGACTGAACTCGCCACATTCGGCGGCGGCTGTTTCTGGTGCACGGAGGCAGTGTATCAAACAATGGACGGCGTCAAGTCATCCACGTCTGGCTACGCCGGAGGCACCGTGCCCGACCCGACCTACGAACAAGTCTGCACCGGCACGACCGGCCACGCCGAGGTGATTCAGGTCGAGTTCGACCCCGCGCGCATCTCTTACGAGAAGATTCTGGAGACGTTCTGGAAGGCGCACGACCCAACGACGTTAAACCGGCAGGGCAACGACCGCGGCACGCAATACCGCTCCGTCATCTTCTATCACAACGAAGCCCAGAAACTCGCCGCAGAGAAATCAAAACGCGAGGCACAAGCGAAGTTCGCGGACCCGATCGTCACGCAGATTTCCCCGCTGACGAAGTTCTACCGCGCCGAGGATTACCATCAGGATTACTACCGCAAGCACCCTGAACAAGGCTACTGCCGCGTCGTCATCAAGCCGAAGCTCGACAAACTGAAGAAGCACTGAGCGGCAGGCCAGCCGCTTACTTCGGCACAAGCGCCTTCATCGGCTGCAACGTCACTGGCCCAAGCAATCCTGAGTCGGTCAACGGCCAATTCGAGGCGTCGAAGGGCTTGTAGTTGATGTTCACGAAGTTGATGTCGTAGAAGTTGCGCCACCTCACGCCGCGCCGGTCGAGATCGCGAATCCGGTTCGCGGAGACGTTCGTCACTTCCACTTCGAGAACGTTGCCTTTCGGCTTCAGCGCATTCACCGCCACTCGGAACGGCGGCTTGATCGTCGTGCCGAGATCACGGCTATTCAGACGCACGCGCGCGCTCTGGCAAACATTGCCAAGGTCCAGCCACCAGCTTGCGCCAGAGGCTGGCGCGTCGAACGTCAACGTGTAGAGCGCTGTGCCAGCGAAGCGTTGCGCTTCCTCGCCGCCAAGCTCCGTCCATGAAGCCAGCTTGGTTGTCTCAAAAGCCGCCGGAAGCACAGGGCCACCGCGCAGGAACTTCACCTTCCACGAGCCAGCGACGGGAACCAGATCGCCGGCCGGCTTCCAGCAGGCCCACGCCGGGCCGTCGAACTTGCGGTCGGCGAACGTCCGCAGCACAACGGAATCGCCCGGCGCGAGTTGGACGTAAACTTTCGTCGCGCCGGACATGCTCGCTATACCGGTGCGGCCTGTCATCGGGTCCATGATGGCCACGGACTTCGCTTTTGTCGCCAGCGGCAACCAACCGTCCACCGGCTTGTCGCCGCGATTGGCGATGAAGTAGTAGCGGCCGTCGTCGAGCCTGCGGCGGATGAAGGGCAGTCCCGCATGGTCCACCATCGTCTCACGCGCCACGCCGGCTTTCGTCAGTAAGTCATCCGAATCGCCAACCAGCACGCAGCCTTTGGCACGTTCCAACAACTTCTTCAATTCCGCCCTTCGCGACTCCAGTTCGTGCAAGCCCGGCACATCCTTTGGCAACGCTCCGTCGAAAACTACCTTCGCGCCGCCACCAGCCAGCCGCAGCAAGTGCTCCATCGTCTTCAGCGGGATATGTTCCGTCGTCGGCACCACGATGACGCGCCCGGCGGGCTTCAGCGCGGCCATCTGACGGTCGGAGATGTAGTCGAACGTGTAGCCGCGCGCCCAGAGCTTCTCCGCGAGCTTGCCGACGGGCTGGCTGACAAACCAACTGGCACCGTGAACCGTCAGATTCTCCGCCAGACCCGATGCCTTGTGCCACACATCATAGATCGGCCAATAGACCAGCACGTCGTTGTCCGGCTGGCCGGCTTGGAGCACTGACTGGCAGCGCGCGATGTAAGCCGTCAGGGTCGGCATGTCGCGCCAGATGGAGTTGCGCGGATTCATCTCCGTGGAGGCGTAGAAACACCAGCCCGGCCAGCCCGCTTCGTCGGGTGAGTAGCAGGTGCCATGGAAGATGACGTGGTTGACGCCGCTGACGAAAAGGTCGTCGAGCAGGCCCTGCACGTCGGCGAGCGTCTCGGTGAAGTGTTCCTTGAGCCACGTGCATGACTCCGAGGCGACAAGGTTGCGCCCGGCGACGTGCGCGGCCGACGAGGCGAACTTCGCCACGAGTGGCCGCCGGTCGGTGTGAAACATCTCCGTTTCCGGGATGTCGGCGAGCGCGTAGAGGTCGAGCAAGTTCGCCGGCGAGCCGTGTGCCTGGTTGCGCGTGAGGAAGCCACGCTCGCGGCACCAGTTGAACCAGAGCGGCATCGAGCCCTCGATCATCATATCGGAAATCGTCTCGCGGTAGTCGCACTTCAGTCTGGCGACGCGGTCGCTGTTCTCCTTGCCGAAGAACGCCGGCAACTCGTCCTGCAACCGGTAACCGCGCCGCTTCTCGAACTGCGCGAAGAGGTCCGGCGACCAGTCCACACGATACTCGAACGAGTCGTGATACTGCGCCCGCGGCTTCGGCCCATCGTAGCGCGCGAAGGCTTCGGTGAACCTCACCAGCCAATGGCGAATCGCGTCGGCGTAAAGCGGGTTGAGCATGCAGCCCTCACCGCCGGGCGCGGCGCGCTTGACCTTGGAGGTTGGCTTCTGCGAGATACGAAACATCCTCTTGCCATCCTCCTTCACTTCTTTCGCCACGACCTGCGCGCAAGCTTCCTCTGGAGGCACGTTGGGGCCGCCGAAGCACCAGCCGGTGCCGGTGGTCATGTCCACGTCCATGTCGAGCCGGCGCGCTTCACTGACGGTGTGGCGCAGCATTTCCATCCATTGCGGGCTGAGGTATTCGATGAACTTCGGCTCCCAGCCTTTCGCGCCGTAGATCGGGATGATGTGGACACCGCCCCAGCCGGCGTCGCGGTAGCGCGTGAGTTCCTTGGTGAGGTTGGCCTTGTCCACCGCGCTGCCCATCCACCACCAGTAGCTCCACGGCCTCGATTCCTTCGTCGGCTCCGGCCACGCCAACGGGTCGGCAGTCCCAGCCGCAACAACTGCCGCGACCGCGCCAAAAACACAAGCCGCGACACTCGACAGAATTCTTCCGCGTTTCGTGATGTCCATTTCCGCACCTCCACAACGACGATTCGGCGCACGCGACGCCCCGGCGCTCTACTTGATCGCGATTTCCTTCCGAATCAACTCCTTGAGCGCCAGCGGGTCGGCCAGGTTCATGCGTTCGAGCACGCGGAGCCAGCGATAGGAAAGATTGCCGCCTTCGACCGGCGGCTGGTGCTTGAAGAGGTTGTCGAAGGCGCGCTTCCGCAGGCGATACTCCTGCTGGATTCTCTCGAATCGTTCGGCAAACGCATCGAGATACGCCTGCGCAAACGCCCCCGGCTGAGAGAGCATCGGCAGGCGTTTGTTGACCGATTTCGCATACTCCGGCGCGCTCTCGGCGAGGCTGCGGCGGAAATCCGTGAACGTGCCCGTGTGGTCGGCCACCACGATGTCAATCGGCGTGCCGAACTGGTTCTCAACGACCACCTCGTCGCCGTCGTCGAAGATCACCTGCCCGCTGAGCTGGCAGCGGCCGACAATCAGGTTCGGCGCGGCCGCATGGCCCAGCAGCCGGGCAAACGCGAGCGCGTAGAACTCGTTGGCGAACTTGGAGGCCGGAATCTTGTCCGTCGCGAGGCCGCCGATGTAGTCGCGCTCGAAGTAGGGCGAGTAAATGGTCAGACCGTGGTAGTCGCGGTTCTTGCCGAAATAACGCTCGCAGAGCTTGTGCGTCGTGGTGTGCGCGGGCAGGTTCATGCCCAACTGCCGGCAGGCGAGCCGGCGGTTGAGGATGTAGTCGGTGTATTCCTCCGTAAACAGCATCGCGTCCAGGAGACTCTTGCCGTCGTCGAGATGCTCGGCGACGCCCCACTTCTGCATCCGGAGGATCTTCACAAACGGCTGCGCCGCGTCGTGCTGTTTCACCTCGACCAGGAACACGCCGCGCCGGCCTCGCAGCGGCTGCCGCAACGACAACGAGCCGACGAGCCGTCCGATGTTGATGTATTCGACATCGCCGTATTCGCGGATGTAGCTGAGGATGAACGAGCGCGATTTTTCAAACAGCATCAGCTTCGCCCGCCGCTGCTCGTCGGTGCTCTCAAACGACTGGTCCATCACCGTGTCGAAAACCAACTCCCCCTCCTCGATCCGCCCGCCCGGCAGCCACTCCACCTGCATGTAGAACTCCGCGCCGAGGCCGAGCAACGTCTCTTCCGAGACCGTGTCCTCTTCGAGGCCGATCAGCGCCGCATACATGCGGTTGCGCCACTCGATCTGGCTCACGTCGTCCCGCCGCAACTCCTCCGGCACCGCGTTCTGGAACTTCTGCCACAGCGCCTCGAACACCGACTGCAACTGCTCCGAAGGCATGTTCGCGAAGTCGTGCTGCGCAAAATCCGCCGCCGTGAACACCTTGTCCGCCATGAAGAACGACACCTCCGGCCAGCCCAGCCGGTTCAGATGCGACGAGCAATCCCTGATCTCCACCAGCAACCGCCGCCGCTCCGTCTCCTCCAGCACGCCCAGCGCCGCGAACCCCTGACAGGTGAGAAACCGCGAGCCGGTCTCGCGGTTGAAATAATAAATCTCCCGCCCGCCGATGCCGATGCGCGCGCCGAGGATCATCTGCCGCATGTCGTCCGCCGAGCGCGGCAGCGGCGTGATCCGCCAGTTCTCACCGCGGCGTTTCACCGCGTTGCGCACACGCGAGTCCAGCACGTGCAGGAACTTGATCTGCTCCTTGGACACGATTTCCTGGAGCATCTCATCCGCCGCGAAGGCGAGGTCCATGCGCGTCGGGTCGGGACGGATCAGGACGGTGTCATCTTCCATCACGAGATCCACCGCATGGCTCAACTCCACCGCCTCCTCCTGCTCCGTCAACGCCGGCAATCCCGCCGTCTGGCGCTGCTGGTTGAACATCTGCAAATACGCCGCCCGCTGCGTGGCGTGAATGCCGGGCAGCGTGACGATGGTCTGCTTCCCAACGAAAACGGTGCCGATCCGTGACTTGAGCTTGCCGTCGGCGCTCTTGGCCAACAGCGGCTCGCCAATGATTCTGAGTATCATACGCGTAACCCCGCAGACATTACACAGAACGATTCCCTTGCGCCATACAGATTACACGCCGCCGCGCGCCCCCGCGGCTGCGTTGACAATCCCCCGGGCGCTCCTATACTCCGCGCCATGCACATCTTTGTTAATGGAGGCGCAGGTTACATCGGCAGCATTTGCGTCGAGGAAATGCTCAACGCCGGACACCAGATCACGGTGTTCGACAATCTCTCGGAAGGCCATCGCAGCGCCGTGGACCCGCGCGCCGCGTTCTTCCAAGGCGACCTCGCCAACTACGGCGACATCACCCAGGCGCTGAAGCAGGCCGCGCCCGACGCGGTGATGCACTTCGCCGCGTCGTCGCTGGTGCCGGAGAGCATGGTCAATCCCTCCAAGTATTTCCGCAACAACGTCGCCAACGGCATCAACCTGCTCGACGCGATGGTGGAGGCGGGCGTGCGGCGGTTTGTGTTCAGCAGCTCGTGCGCGATCTTCGGCACGCCGGACCGCGTGCCGATGACGGAGGACCTGCCTGTGAAACCGCTCTCGCCCTACGGCCAGAGCAAGGCGATGTTCGAGAGCATGTTGAAATGGTATGAGCAGATTCACGGCATCCAGCACGTGAACCTGCGCTACTTCAACGCCGCCGGCGCGTCGGTGAACTGCGGCGAGCATCACCGGCGCGAGACGCACATCATCCCGAACATCCTCGCCGTGGCGCTCGGCAAGAAGGAGCAGGTGGAGATTTACGGCACCGACTACCTCACGCCCGACGGCACCTGCGTGCGCGACTACATCCATATCATGGATCTCGCCAACGCCCACATGCTGGCGTTGCAGTGCCACCAAAGCATGAACTTCAACCTCGGCAGCGGCGACGGCTACACCGTGCGGCAGGTGATCGAGACTTGCCGCAAAGTCACCGGCCATCCGATTCCCGCCATCGAACGCCCTCGCCGCCCCGGCGATCCGCCGAAGCTCGTCGCGTCGTCCAAGAAGATCTCCGCCGAGCTGGGCTGGAAGCCGAAGTTCAACAAACTCCAGGACATCGTCGCCAGCGCCTGGGCGTGGCACAAGGCACACCCCAACGGCTACCCGGATTGAGAAAATGGAGTATTGGAGTGGTGGAGTAATGGAGTGTTGAGGCGAAAGTTCTCACACCCATTACCGATGACCAGCCCCCCAATGCTCCACAACTCCAACGCTCCGTTACTCCAATTCCCATGCCCCCTCCCAACATCCGCGCCATCCTCTTCGACATGGACGGCGTCGTCGTGGACTCCATGCACTTCCACCTCGACACGTGGAAAGTCCTCCTGGCCGAGATGGGCGCCAAGCGCGCCTCGCTCGATGTGCAACGCCACTTCGGCCTCGCCACCAAAATCCTGCTCCGTGAGATCCTCGCCGAGCGCGACCACGGCCGCGAGCCGTCCCGCGAGGAGATCGAGCGATGGTTCCACCGCAAAGTCGTCCTCACCTGCCAAGTCGCCAGCCGCATCGCTGAGCCGATTCCGGGTTTTATCGAGTTCGCCCGCCTCGTCCGCGCCCGCAAACTGCCGACCGCGCTGGCCAGCGCCGCCTCGCGCCCGTTCATTGACGCCGTGCTGGAGAAGATCGGCGCGCGCGACTTCTTCGACGTGATCGTTTCCGTGGACGACGTGGCACAACCGAAGCCCAACCCGGAGATTTTCCTGCAAGCCGCCCACCGCCTCAACATCCCGATCCGCGACTGTCTCGTCATTGAAGACTCCCATCCCGGCATCGAGGCCGGCGTCGCCTCCGGCGCGACTTGCTGCGCGTTGCTCACCATGCTCCGGCCCGAAGAAGTCCGCGGCGCGCAGTTCAAGGCTCGCAACTTCGGCGAGATCGCCCGGTGGCTGCAACTGGACGGCAAACATCTTTGACAAGCGGCGGAGGTTCTTCTACGTTCGCGCCCATGTCAGCCGAGACTCAACTGAAACGCACGCCGCTCTACGAGAGCCATCACCGGCTCGGCGCCCGGCTGGTGGAGTTTGGCGGCTGGGAGATGCCGGTGCAGTATGACGGCATCCTCGCCGAACACAACGCGGTCCGCGCGGACTGCGGCGTGTTCGACATTTCGCACATGGGCGAAGTGCGTGTCAGCGGTCCGCGGGCGCAGATGTTCTTGAATCACCTCCTGACCAACGACCTTGCGAAACTCGCCGTCGGCCAGGGCCAATACAACCTGATGTGCAACGAGCGCGGCGGCACGGTGGACGATCTCTACGCCTACCGCATCGGGGATGACGAATACCTGCTCATCATCAACGCCTCGCGCATCGAGGCGGACGTGCCGCACATCCGCCACGTGGCGCAGGTATTCCTGTCTGATCCCTTCGAAGCCGAACTGCAGATCGAAAATTGCTCCGACTATTCCGGCGCGATTGCGGTGCAAGGCCCTCGCAGCGCGGCGGTGATGGAGGCGTTGCTGCCAGGCATTGCCTCGGAGGTGAAACGGAATCGCATCGTCTGGAGATCGCTCGCCGGCGAGAACGCGCTCGTCGCGCGCACCGGCTATACCGGCGAGGACGGCTTCGAGCTGGTGATGCCCGCAGAGGCGATGGCGGCGGTGTGGGAGTTGTTGCTGAAGCAGGGCGCGAAGCCTTGCGGCCTCGGCGCGCGCGACACGTTGCGCACGGAAATGTGCTACCCGCTTTACGGCCATGAGTTGGACGAGGAGACATCGGCAATCGAAGCCGGGCTGGGGAAGTTCGTCGCGCTCGGCAAGCCGGCGTTCGTCGGAAAAGAACACTTGCAACGCCAGTCACTTTCTGGCACGAGCAAAACGCTCGTTGCGTTTCGCATGAACGGACGGAGCGCGCCGCCGCGACCGCATTATCCGCTGGTGGTCGGCGGCGAGGCCGTCGGCGAAGTCACCAGCGGCACGCAGTCGCCATCGCTGGGCGTCGGCATCGGCATGGGTTACGTGCCGCCGATCTGCGCGACGGGCGGACAAGTTTTGGAAGTCGAGATTCGCGGCAAGCGATTCCCGGCGGAGATCGTAGCAAAACCAATTTATCGAAAGAACGGATAACATAATCATGAACGTCCCAACGGATTTGAAATACACGGAGAGCCACGAGTGGGTGAAGCTGAGCAAGAACAATGAAATCGCCACCATCGGCCTCACGGACTTCGCCCAGGAGGAGCTCACCGACATCGTTTACCTCGACCTGCCGAAAGTCGGCGACGAAATCGAGGCCACCACCGAATGCGCCGTCGTGGAATCGGTGAAAGCCGCCAGCGACATTTACGCGCCGCTCTCCGGCAAGGTCATCGAGGTCAACCAAGCCGTGCTCGACGACCCCGCGCTCGTCAACGAAGACGCGTTCGGCAAAGGCTGGCTTTTCAAGATCAAGCTCGCCGACCCCGCCGAGCTTGAGGAACTGCTCAGCGACAGCGACTACGAGGAGATCCTCAGCGAGAAGGAACGCCCGGACGACGACGAGGACGAGGAGAAGTAGGCGGAAGGCGCAACGCGCAGCGCGGGATTGGACCGCAACGCTTTTCCGCAAACAGCTTTCCTGTAATTTGGAGTCCACGCTCCCCTTTTCCATGGACTACATCCCCAATACCGACGCCGACTTGAGCGCCATGCTGCGCGAGATCGGCGTGGCGAGCTTCGACGAACTCGTCGCGGCGATTCCGGCCTCTTTGCGCAAGTTCAAGATGGAGTTGCCGGCGGCGATGTCGGAGCCGGAGTTGCAGCGCGAGCTTGGGGCGATGGCGGCGCGCAACAAACCGCTCGACGCGCTGACGTCGTTTCTCGGCGCGGGCGCTTACGAACATTTCATACCGAGCGCCATAGATGCCCTCGTCTCGCGCGGCGAGCTTTATACCGCCTACACGCCCTACCAGGCCGAGGCGAGCCAGGGCACGCTCCAACTGCTCTACGAATACCAGTCGCTCATCTGCCGGCTCACTGGCATGGACATCTCCAACGCATCCCTCTACGACGGCGGCTCAGCCGTCGGCGAAAGCGTCTATCTCGCGCTCAACGCGCAGCCGAAGCGCAGCCGCATCGTCATTTCCAACGCGCTGCATCCCGAGTATCGGCAGATTCTGCGGACCTATACCGCCGGCATGGAGGTGGAGATTGTCGAGTTGCCAACCCGCGACGGCGTCACCGATCTCAATACGCTCGCCGCGGCAGTCAACGAGAACACCGCCGCCGTGCTGCTTCAGTCACCGAACTTCTTCGGCTGCATCGAGCCGATGCTGCGCGCTGGCGAACTGACCAAGCCGAAAGGCGCGTGGTTCGTCGCCGTCGTCAACCCGCTCTCGCTCGGCGCGCTCCGGCCGCCCGGCGAATACGGCGCAGACCTTGCCGTCGGCGAAGGCCAGCCGCTCGGCATCCCGGTCGGTTACGGCGGGCCGTATGTCGGCTTCCTGACCAGTTCGAAGCAACTGGTCCACAAGGTTTCCGGCCGCATCGTCGGGCGCAGCGTGGACACTGAAGGCCGCGAGGCGTTCTGCCTGACGTTGCAGGCGCGCGAGCAACACATCCGGCGCGAGAAGGCCACGTCGAACATCTGCACCAACCAGTCGCTGATGGCGTTGCGGGCGTGCATCTTCCTCGCGTTGATGGGCAAGCGCGGCATCCGTAAAATCGCCGAGTTAAACCTGCGCCGCAGCCACCAAGCCGCCGATGCCATCTGCCGCGTGCCCGGCTTCGCGCTGAAGTTCCCGCGCGCGCCGTTCTTCAACGAATTCATCGTCACCTGCCCCGCCCCGGCGCAAACCGTCTGCGACCGACTGGAGCGCAATGGCATTCTTGCGGGTGTGCCGCTGAGCCGGTTCTACGCCGGCATGGAGCGTGATTTGCTCGTGTGCGTCACTGAAACCAAATCCACCGCCGATATTGAGCGTCTCGTCGAATCGCTCAGCCGCGCTGCCAGCCAGAAGGTCTAGCCGCGATGAAAGAACCGCTCATATTCGATCTCTCGTCGCCCGGCCGCCGCGCGTGCTCGCTGCCGGCTTTTGACGCGCCTGCAAAACCGCTGGCGGAACTGGTGCCGCAGGAGTGCCTGCGCCAGCACGACGCGGAGTTGCCGGAAGTCAGCGAAATGGATGTCGTCCGCCACGTCACGCGCCTGAGCCAGCTCAACTTCAGCGTGGACACGCATTTCTACCCGCTCGGCTCATGCACGATGAAATACAACCCGAAGATCAACGACCAGATCGCGTCGTTACCGGGTTTTGCGCGGCTTCATCCCTATCAGCCGGCGTCCACGACGCAGGGCGTGCTTGCGGCGTTCGAGTTACTGGAGCAAACGCTCTGCGCCATCACCGGCATGGATGAGTTCACGCTTCAGCCGGCGGCCGGCGCGCACGGCGAACTGACCGGCCTGCTGCTCATCCGCGCCTATCACACCGCTCGCGGCAACCCGCGCAGCAAGGTGATCGTTCCCGACTCCGCACACGGCACCAACCCTTCGTCGGCGCATCTCGCCGGCTATCATGTCGTCACCGTGCCGTCGAACAAGCAGGGCGAGGTGGACATCGAGAAGTTCCGCGCCGCGCTCGACGAGGAGGTCGCCGCCGTCATGCTCACCAATCCGAGCACGCACGGCGTCTTCGAGACGAACATCCTGGAAATCGCCGCGATGGCGCACAAGGCCGGCGCGCTGCTCTACTACGACGGCGCGAACCTCAACGCGCTCATCGGCCTCGCGCGGCCCGGCGACATGGGCTTCGATGTCGTTCACCTCAATGTTCACAAGACATTCAGCACGCCGCACGGCGGTGGCGGTCCCGGCGCCGGCCCGGTCGGCGTGAAGAAGGCGCTGGAACCGTTTCTGCCGACGCCGCGCATCGCGCACAGCGCAGCAGACGGAACATTCTCCTGGAACTACGACCGGCCGAAGACGATCGGAAAGATGCGCTCGTTCTACGGCAACACCGGCATCCTGATCCGCGCGCTCACCTACATCCTCGCGCACGGCGTCGAGGGCCTGCACCGCGTCTCGGAAGTCGCGATCATCAACGCCAACTACATCAAGGCGAAGCTCAAGGACCTCTACGACGACCCGTTCCCGCAGGCGTGCATGCACGAGATCGTCTTCTCCGGCAAGCGCCAGAAGAAACAAGGCTCCAGCGCGCGCGACATCGCCAAACGGCTCCTCGACTTTGGCTTCCACGCGCCGACGATTTATTTCCCGATGACGGTGCCGGAGGCGCTGATGATCGAGCCGACGGAAACCGAGAGCCGCGAGACACTCGACAGGTTCATCGCCGCGATGCGCCAGATCGCCGGGGAGATCACGCAGAACGCCGACTCCCTGCACAACGCGCCGTTCACGATGCCGGTGACGCGCGTGGACGAGGTGAAGGCTGCGCGGGAGCTGGACGTGAATTTCGTGAAGCGTAATGCGTAATGCGTATTGCGTATTGCGCAACTCTCCACCCAAACCCAAGGCTTGCGCGCGCCGCTGGAGCCAGTATTGTCAGCCGTGGTGAAATTACCCGATGAAATAGCGGTCATGGCCCTGCCGAACGCGATCCTGTTTCCGCAGGCCGTGCTGCCTTTGCATATCTTCGAGCCGCGTTATCGGCGGATGCTGAACGACGCGCTGGAGACGCACCGGCTGTTCTCCATCGCGCTGATGCGCGAGCAGCCGAAGCCCGGCCAGCCGGAGCCTCATCCTTACGACATCGGCTGCGTCGGCATCATCAGCGCGTCGTTCCAGTTGCCCGACGGCACCTCCAACGTCCTGCTCCAGGGATTGCACCGCGTGCGCTTCAGGGAGTTTCTGCCGGACATGCCCTACCCCGTCGCCGCCATCGAGACGCTGAAGACCACGCACGCACCGGACACCGAAACCGACGACCTGACCTCCCGCATCGGCAAGATGGCCAAGCTCCGCGCCGCCGCCGGCAAGGCGGTCCCCAAACCCCTCCTCCAGGCGCTCGCGGGCATCAGCGACGCCGAGATGCTCGCCGACTTGGTGTCGTTTACGCTCGTGACCGACCTCCGTCAGAAACAGCAGCTCCTGGAGATGCTTGACCTGCGGCTGCGGCTGCAAAAACTGCTCCAGTGTCTCGAACGCCAGATCAAACAGTTAAAGATCCAGAAGCAGTTGAAACCCACGAAGACCGACAAGGGCTTCGGCGTCAACTAGGCCCGTGAGCATTCTCCAGCGATACATTGCGCGGCAGGTTCTGTTCACGCTCGTTGTGGCGGTGGCGGTGTTCAGTGCCATCCTGCTCACCGGCAACGCGCTGAAACAACTGCTGGAACTGCTCTCCACCAAACAAGTCCCGGCGGGCGCGGTGCTGCAACAGTTGCTCTACCTCGTCCCGTTCGTCATGACTTTCTCCCTGCCGATGGGGATGATGACCGCCTGCCTGCTCGTCTTCAGCCGCCTCTCCGCCGACAACGAAATCAGCGCCATGCGCGCCTGCGGCCAGAGCTTCTGGCAACTCATCGCGCCCGTGCTGGCGGCCTCGTTCCTGCTCTCCCTCGTCTGCCTCTACTTCAACCTCCAGCAAGCCCCGTTGCTCAAGGCCGCGTTCAAACAAGGTCTCTCCCATCTCGGCCTCAGCCATCCCACGGCGCTCTTGGAACCAGGCCGATTCAACGACGACTTCCCCGGCTACCTCATCTACGTCAGCAGCTCCGACGGCGAACGCATCCGCGACGTCAGCATCTACCAGCTCGACACCCGCGGCAACGTCATCCAGAAAATCCGCGCCACCCACGGCGAGCTTCATCCCGACCTTGCCCGCAAACACATCGTCATCACCCTCCACAACGTCAAAAACGAAGTCCACGACCCCAACGACCCCAACAACCCCCAGCGCATCCGCCCCGGCGTCATCGCCGCCGACTACCAGCTCACGATGGACATCGCGCCCATGATCGAGGCCAAGCGCGTCCGGCGCGACACCAACCACCTCACCTTCACCGAGCTGGTCGCCGCCATCGTCCACCTCAAACAACGCGGCGTCAACCCCAGCCCCTACGTCGTCCGCGCCCACCGCCAATGGGCCACCTCCTTCTCCTGCCTGGCCTTCGCCATGATCGCCATCCCCTTCGGCATCCGCTCCCAACGCCGCGAGACCTCCATCGGCATCGCGTGGTCGCTGGCGCTGGCCTTTGGCTACTACTTCCTCATCATCGTCGGCGAAGCCCTCGCCAACAAACCCCAGTTCTACCCCGAAGTCATCATCTGGCTGCCCAACTTCATCTTCCAAGCCCTCGGCATCCTCCTGCTCTCCCGCATCAGCCGCGTCGGCGTCGTCTAGCCCTCGCGAAGCGGCGCCGATGTGGTTTTTCGACCTTTTTTGTCGTTTTGGCCTGAAACTGCGACTTCCTGACCTAATCCCAGCACTTCCTGACGCGCCGCCAAGACTCCTTGGCACGGTGCCGGTTGCTGCTGGGACATCTGGACCCGACCACCGCCAGCTTCAAGGCCGCCCGATCGGGCGGCCTTGAAGCTGGGCAAACTAACCCTCAAGAGTGTAACCTTTAACCAAACATGTGTTACCTATGTTCTGAACCATAAGTGTTACCCATGTCCTGACTGCACTACTCATTAACTGACCTCTGACCTCTCCTCCCATCCCCTCCGAAGGCCCTTTTCCCTTCCATCTCGGCCCCCTGACCGAACGAAAGATATTCCGAGGTGTTGCCGGAGGTTACTTGCCCGGCCTGAGCGTGGATTTCTGCTTGTCGCGAGTAAATGCACTCTCAAACCAGTCCCCGATTCCTCTCAGCATGAAGCCCATGAACGCCAAGGGGGATTCAGCCAGTGTGGACTTCAGGCGCGGCGTGAGATCCTCTTTCGGATGATCGAAATCTCCGAAAACCCGCAGGGTGGTCCAACAATAGCCGTCATGCTCGCGACTGAAAACTGTCTGCCGCGCATGGGGCAGCCAGCGCAAGTAGGGCGGGGTCACGCCGAACTCAAACTGACCGGCCAACTGCCCCTGCTGGACGGTCAGTTTTCCTTCCAGACGAAAGACGCCCTTCGATTCGGTCGAGAAGTCACTCACCTCCAAGCGGGGATGTTTCCAGTCAAAGTGGAACTTGCAGCGATCAATCCGCACGTCCCGCAACGATTCGTTTCCCGTCAATGAGGCCAGCCGGTCCAGCGAGACCAGGTGGTGCATCCGACCGTCAACGATTTCGACCTCGCCTGCGCCGGCCAGGGCGGCGGATACGCTGTTTGTGTTTTGGATATCCATCGAGCCTTGGCCGGTCAGTTGTCCGCTGACTGTGCCGGCGATGGATTCCTGCAACGAGGAAACGAGCCACGGTGCCAAGGGCATGCGATCAACAGCAATCCGGGCATTGAACCATCGGTCGCCGCCCAGGCCGGCATCTCCTTTGAGGGTCAGCGTTCCTTGCGATTCGGGTGACAGGGGCGTCAGGATCGCTTCGCGCAAGTAGAGCCGAGGCTTGGTGACCTGTATGTGAATACGGCGCACCTGCAACTCCGGGACTCGCGACATGCGCAGAACTCCGTCGCGCCCCTTGTATTCAAAGTCCTCTCCGTCCGAGCGGATGCGCAGCTTCAGTCCATGAATCTCCGCGGGCCGGCCGCGAAACTTTGTCAGCACCTCGGCCGAATCTGCCAGAACTTCCCGCAGAACAACCGCCGGCAACAAACGGGTGAACCACGATTTGATGGGCGGTGGCTTGGACTTGAACGGCTGCAACTCCACCCTGCCCCGAACGATGGTGATTTGCTGTAGTTCACAGCGGTGCCGGAATATCTCCCAACCATTCAGTCTTGCCGTCACCTCCTGCGCATCAATCGCCTTGATCATCCGTTCGCCCCCATCGCCGGAAAACCCCGCTGTCGCCACCGTCAAGAATCCGGTGCGGCGGATCGGCGCGTATTCACCCTGGACCTTGAACGCCAGCGATGTCTGCCGGCTCATTGCCCGGCGAAAAGCCTCGCTCAACAGGTAGCTTCCGAGGCATTGGTCCAGCAGGAGCGCACACACCCCTACGCCGACCACTCCCGCCGCAGCGATAGCCAGCCTCCGCTGATAACCAGCCAATCTCGGAAACATACGGCTGTAGCATAACTCAGAAATCCAGAGGTGCCAGTGCGGCGGCACCTCCACTACAGATTTCGAGAATTCGCTGTATAGTTCCTCATGAACGCCAATATGAAGAAATGGTTGGCTGTGAAACTGATGCTGCTCTTCGGCACGGTTAGCCTGTTCCTCACCGGATGTTGTTGCTGCCCCTGCACCTGGTGCTGCGATGCAGGGCGCGATCATGACCGAGGCTGCCTGATCGCGATGGCAGACATGAACCGGAGCGCCCCAACAACCGTCGTTGGCGAATAGGAGAGGTATCCCAACGGGATTCGATCACTCAGCCCGGCATTGATGCGCAGCAGCTACTTTGGAAATACAACGCGCGATGAACCACCTCTGAAGGAGGTGCATCTGTTTCCCCAGCCAAAGCCCCGACCCCGATGGGTGTCCAAAATCAGCCAGTTCTGCCTGGAAACAAGGCGTTTGACCGTAAAACCACCTAAACCCCGTCAACGACAATTACTTTTCCCCAGCAACGACAATTAGAATTCCCCACTGACGAGTTGTTGCTGGCGGCGTTGCTGTAGATGACGGGTTTGCGGTGTTTGCCATTTTGCCCTGTTCCCATCTCCCCCATCGTTGTGATGAGAGGGGGGACTGGGGGGAGATGGGAACAGGGCAATGGGTGGCCGGAGGCGTGCGAGCTAACGCTGCCTGATTCACCTTCGGGTCTGTGTGTGAAGTTCATCAACTGGTTGCTCCCGATGAAGGCTCAGGCTTCTTGCGATCTCTGGCTTTTTGAGCCCGCACACTCTCCCCGTCAAACTCCAGAATCGTCGCGTGATGCACCAGACGGTCAATGGCCGCCATGGTCGTCATCGGGTCCTTGAAGATCTGGTCCCACTTGGAGAACACCAGGTTGCTGGTGATCATCACGCTGCGCCGCTCGTAGCGTTCCGCCAGGAAGGTGAAGAGCACCTCCATCTCCTCCCGATCTTGCTGAACATATCCGATATCGTCCAATGCGATGACCGCGAACCGGTCGAGCTTCTTGAGCATCGGTTCCAGCTTGAGGGACTTCTTGGCGTTCAAGAGCTGCTGCACCAGCTTGAAGGTGGGCGTGAAGAGCACGCTGTAGCCGTGTCGCAGGATCAACTCGCGCGCCAGAGCGGCCACAAAGTGTGTCTTGCCTCTGCCGGGCAATCCAAAGGCCAGAATGTTCTCGCCGCGATCCACGAAGCCGCCCTCCAGCAGCGTGGGCAATTGTTTGCGAATCTTGTGGCCGACAGCAGGGTTTCATCGAGGTTGCCCAGACTCTTGCCCAAGGGCAGCTTGGATTGTTTGAGCAATCGAGCGATGCGCCGCTGGCGGCGATCTTCAGCTTCACTTTCGCAGAGGTGCTGCAGGAACTTCCGGTAGCCCCAATGGTTCTGTTCGGCTTGCTGCAAACTCTCCGGATAGATCTTCGCCATGGTCGAGAGGTTGAAGCTCTGCAATAGTCCTACCAAGGGATCATGCGACATGGGCCAACTCCCTTCCCAGCAGCGCGTCATAAACGCTCAGATCCACAGGCCGTTCCACCACTTCTTCCACCAAAGGCGGACAGAGCATTTGCCGTAGTGCTGCCGTGCGCCACGGCGGGTTACAGGGACTGACCCACTCGCCCAGCGGACCTGCGACGGCGTTGATTCCCAACTCGGCGGTCAACTTGAGCAGCCGCAGATACTCCAGTTCACCGGGTCGTTGGCCGAAATCATGCACCAAACGGTCGTAAGCGAGCCGATAGGTGTTGTTGGGAAAAAGTTCTTCCCGGTAATGATAGCGTGCGAACGCTCCCGGTTTGCGCAGCAGCGCCTCGATCACATGCCGGTAATCAATCACGGCCTGTCGCCCCGTGGATCGAGGCATCTGGGCAATCCGCTCCCGCTCGTGGTAAACCTCCACATGTCGCTCATACACCCGTGCCCGAAGGCGTCGGCCAATGAACCGTGCGGGCACGGAATAGGTGGTCTTCTTCACACGGATCGTGCTGTGGCTGCACACGCGGCAATCGACTTCGTCGTAATCGCACAGCCGGGTCGGAGGCAGAGGCGACATCACCGCCAGTTCTTCTGCCACCCGGGTTCCGCGCTGCTTATTGGCTGCCACCATCACCCGTTCCAGGAATTGATCGTAATCGGCCTCGGTCGCAAAATCCCGATACCCGCGCAGCAACAGATGTTGATTCAGCCGCCGCTTCAGATGCCGGTTCTGTGACTCCACGTCACCGTTCTCGTTCGGAGAAGCCACATGAATCGTTCTCACGGCCAGCCCGTAATGATTCACCAACGATAGAAACTCCGAGTTGAAATCACGCTCTGATCCAGCACCGATGCGATGCGTGGCCGCGCTGCTGTTGTCCGTCTGCAACAGTTTGGGCACCTTGCCCAGACGATCCAACGCCTCTTGGAGTCCTTGCCGCAGAGAGAGCATCGACTCCGATTGACAGCGTATGGCCCACTGCCAGTTGGAATAGGGCAGCACCGCCTGGCACAGGAGATGATCGAGCGGCTTGCCCGCAATGGAGACCTCCAACTCCTTGGCGTGCGTCCAATCCAGTTGCATCAATTCACCCGGACGATGTTCCTGTGGAAAGATCACCTCCGGCACAGGCCCGTGCTGACGGCGCCACTGCTGCACGCGCCGTTGAAAACTACGCAGATGCCCCACCTTCAAAAGCTCAGGCCGGATCTCCAGCAAATGCTCAAACAACGCCTTGGCCTCCAGTTCAGGAGCCGCGTCCAAAAAGCTCTCCGCCTCAGGCCAGACAGCCGCCAGTGGATCGGCCCGAGTTCGCCAATGCCTTGCGATCGGGTCCTTGATGCCGGGGTCTTCCAAGTGTTTCGCGGCGGTCTTGCGGTCCATGCCTGCCTTGCGTGCGCTCATTGTGATGCTTCCCGTCCGGTTAAACTCGGTGATAAGCCGAGCCTGCTGCTGCGGTGTAATCATGCCCCCAGAGCCTGCCTGAGGGCACAGAGACCTGCCCGGCCAAACTCTCGGCCAATCCCCCCAGAAACGGGGATTTGTAATTGTCGTCAGTGGGGAATTCTAATTGTCGCCAGCGGGGAAGAATAGTTGTCGTCACTGAGGAAGTGTAATCGTCGCTATACGTAAACCATTAGAACACAAGACCTTCTGCGGCTTGGAGCATGTTTTTGACCCTTTAGACAAGCCATTATCCGGCTTAGAAGATGCATCTTCATCGAACGACAAAACATCTTTCTCGATAAAGGAAACATCTTTGGTGACAGAAGATGTATCTTTTGCCTCGGGAGTATCCGGCGGTATGTGTGCGAGTCGGATTTAGGCTTGGTCACGTGTTGCCCTTCAGCGAGCTGAAGGGCAAAATCGCTCGCCATAATGATGGCAAATTGGTTGACCGCCGCTTTCCACGTCAGCAGCGGCATCTTCCAGTTCTTGGTGATGTACTGCAATGCCAGATAGATCAGCTTCGAGGCCGCCTCGTCGCTGGGGAAATGCCCCCGGTTCCTCAGCACCTTGCGCACCTGCATGTGCATGCTCTCAATCGCGTTGGTCGTGTGGAGAATCCGCCGGATCTCTGGTGGATACACGTAAAACGGAATCGAAGAAGGCATAGATAAGGCCGTCGAGAAAGCGAAATACAAAGCGCTTTGCGTGGATAAGCTCGAACATAATGGCAAGATATGCGATAAGATCGTTTCTGAAATTCATGATAGCGCCTTTCTAATTGCCGATTTCATTGGTCACCGCGGCGGCGTCTATTTCGAAGCAGGGTATGCAATGGGGCTCGGACTACCAGTCATCTGGCTTTGCAGGGAGGATGAGATTGATAAAGCTCACTTTGACACACGTCAATACAATCACATTGTCTGGCGCGAACCAGCCGATCTCTGCGAGAAGTTGTTTAGCAGGATAAAAGCAACAATCACAAGTTGAGAATTAGGACGTGAAGCGATGAAGCGCCAACGAAACGCCTTGCGCGGCGAATTGCGAAGCTGATACAAGCTGGGCATCGGTTTTCTGCGTCCGTCATCATCAACCTAAAAGGACAACATGAACGAAGCCAGCCTCGTCCCGAAATCCACCCGCCGTCAGTTCCTCCAGCAAACCAGTTCGCTCGCCGCGGGCGCCAGCGTGCTCGGCGCGCTGCCCGCCGTTCACGCCGCCGACGACCACGCGATCCACCTCGCGCTGATCGGTTGCGGCCATCGCGGCACCGGCGCGGTCGGCGACGCGATGGGGGTGCAGAACTACGGGCCGGTGAAGCTCCACGCGATGGCCGACCTGCGGGAGGCGACGTTGACGAAGGTGCATGACACGCTGAAGGAAAAGTTCGGCGAGAGGATTGTGGTGGACGACCGGAAGTTCCTCGGCTTCGACGCCTACAAGAAGGCGATTGATACGCTCCGGCCCGGCGACATCGCGATGTGCACCACGCGCGCTTACATCCGGCCGACGCACGTGGAGTATGCGGTGAAGAAGGGCATCAACGTGTTCATGGAGAAACCGTTCGCGCCCGACCCCGGCGGGTTGAAGCGGCTGTTGCGCGCGGGCGAGGAGGCGGAGAAGAAGGGCGTGAAGATCGCCGCCGGCTTCCAGTGCCGTCACTCCCCGGCGCGTCAGGCGATGATCCAGCAGGTGCGCGAGGGCAAGCTGGGCGAGATTCCGTTGATCCGCGCAAACCGTCTCGGCGGGACGATCATGCTCAAAAGCCAGGGCGAGAAGTCCAACAGCTTCCTGGAGCAGCTCCAGTTTGGCCGCATCCATCTCTACTGGATCGGCTCGGGGCACATGGTGGATTATCTCATCCATCAGATAGACGAGTGTTGCTGGATCAAGGACGCGTGGCCGGTTTCCGCCATCGGCATGGCCGGGCGCGTGGCGGACAGCAAGGATTGCGGGCAGAACCTGGACAACTACTCCATCGAATACACCTTCGCCGACGGGACGAAGGCGTTCTGCGGGTTCTACCGGATCAACAAGGCCCGCAGCGACTTTGCGACGTATATCCACGGCACAAAGTGCGCGGCGCAGTTCTCCGGCAACGTCCACGCCCCGACGGTGCATCGCTTCAAGGACCAGCGGACCGACGCCGACAACATCGCGTGGACGCCGACGCCCGACACGGTCAGCCCGTGGCAATACGAATGGAACGACTTCATCACGAGCATCCGCAACGACCTGCCGCACAACGAGTGCAAGCGGGCGTGCTATTCCGACATGGCGACGCTCATGGGCCGCGCGGCCTGCCACATGGGCCAGATGGTCACGTGGGACGAGATGATGAAGTCCAACTTCCAGTTCTGCGAAAACTACGACGCGCTGAACGAGAACAGCCCGCCACCGGCGAAGGCCGACGCGGAGGGCCGGTTCCCGGTGCCGGTGGTCAGCCAGTGGAAAGAGGTCTGAGGCGAAGGCAGTCGCCTTCCCTGAAAACAGAATCGCGGGCTGTCGCGTTTTCGCCGCGACGCCCGCGTTCCATGTTCGGCCCCGCGTTTCGTGGAAGAGAAATTCTTCCAGCGAGACGGTTAGGTTCGCGCGACGATATGCCGGCGATGAAGCATCCCGGCGACCTTCTTCAACCGGTTGGTGGTTTCGTGCTCAACCTCGAAGTCGCCGTCCTCCCATGCCTTGAATCCGCCTTCGAGTTCCATGACAGGATAGCCCTTGCTGGCAAACTCCAGGCAGGCGCTGGCGGCCAGATGGCAGAGCAGCGTGTAACAGTAAACGACGTTCGTCGTGTGCTTGTTCAGCCCCGAGAGCTTTCCCCAAGTTCCCTTGGGCAGGTTGATGGCGCCGGGGATGTGTCCCTTGGCGTAGTCCTCGGCATCGCGAACATCCACGATGACGATGTTCTCGCACGTCTTGATCATGCGGTCCAGTTCCACAGGTCCGGTGGTGAAAGCCAGCTTGTCCTCAAAGTAAGACGCCGCCTTCACCGGATCCTGAATCCGAGATAGTGTGGTTTGCATATTGCACCCTTTCTTGAGTTTCCATTCGTGGCGAATGGTGATGACCTTTTCATCAATGAAACCTAGTCCTCCATTGCGGCGCGTCAAATGCGCCGAGCGGCCAGCCTCGCGCGGGAATCGGCTTGGCTTGGACGCGTGAAGCGGGGTAGATGTTGGGTCAACGCAGGCTTGGCATGACGAACTTCAACCGTATCGCGCTCAGGACAGTCCGGATCACCAGTTGGCCGCTGTTGGTCATGGTGGTCGCGTCGTTTGTGACGGGCTACATGATGAGCAACCGCTACGGGCTGGCGGCGACGATGCAGCCGGAAAAGGCGCTCATCATCCACAAGCTGCTGCACTGGCCGCTGCTGGTCTTGTTGGTGCCGCACACGATCGCGGCAGCGTATCTGGCGCTCAAACGAATGGGATGGATCAAGTCGTAGCCGCTCAGAAGCTCGCGTGGCAGCTCAACTGGGCGTAAGGCGCGGGACGGTTGCTGCGAAACACCGTGTGCGGATCGTCGAACTCGAATTCCCGATAGACCATGCACCCCACTTCGGCTTCGATGGTGAGGTTGGGCAGCACCTTCCATGAAACGCCCGGCCCGACGCGCGCCTCAACAAAGTCGAGCGTCGTGTCGTTGGCCCTGGGGTCCACGCCGTGACGGACGCCAAAATCCTCCGCGAGCCGGTAGGAGCCGCCCAACACCCGCGCGCCGAGGAAAAGCTGCCATTGCTTGTTGAGTTCGTATTCCAGCCGCGGCTGGGGAACGAGCAGGTTGAGCGTCCACTCGTCGGCGAACTTCCAGCGCACACCCGCCGCCGGCACGATCCAGTAACGGCTCCGCGGGTCCACGCGCAGGCCGAGGAACCACTGGAGATTGGCGTCCACCAGATACGACGCGCCGAAGATCACGGGGCTGTTCAGGTCGTGGAAGCTCAAGTCCTTGAAATCGCTGTAGAGGCCCGGATGCGCCTCCACGCGCAACAGCCATTGCTCGTTGAGCGCGCAGTCGAAGCCGAGGATGCCGCTGATCTGCTGGAGCGTGTTGGGCAGCGGCGCGGCGCCGTTCAGGCCGAAGGAGAGCCGCTCCCATTCGACGCCGGCGCGCAGAAGGAGGTTCTTGGTGAGTTCGGGCGAGACGACGTATCGCAGGCTGGCGTTCTGCTCGCTGACATGGCCGACATCCGTGCCACCCGTGTGCGTCTTGGAGCCGGCGACGTAACCGTAGTTGACATCCAGTTCCATGCCCATGCCCGCCGCATCGGAGGATTTTGCGGCTTTCGGTTCCAGGACGCTGTCGGCGCCGCCCGCAAGCGGCAGCGCGAGGCAGACGGCCGACAACCACGCAACGGTGAGTGTTCTCTTCATGAGTGACCTCCTGATCTTGGATTCCGCAATCATCGCGCGCCCTTTATATCATCCTGAAAGGCGCGAATCCCCTTTTTAATTTCCAGCAACATGATGGCCCCGTAGGCGATCCGTTCCACGCCCTTGGTATAGGCCAGTCCCCCGGCGGAGAACAAATCGCCCCGCCACACCAGCGAGCCTTTCTTGTTCCCCGCCTGGATCGGCCAAATCTCATACAGCGTCGCCGACGCGTAGTAACTCCCGCTGACGTAGTATTCCACGTCCAGAAGCTGGTAACGGTCGCCGACCGGCAACGAATAGGTTGCCCCGAGGCACAGCGTGCCGTAGCCCTCCGAGGAGAAAAGGTTCCAGTAATAAAACGGCTTCAGTGTCGGGGCGCTCCCCGGTGTCAGTCCGGCCTTCTGGATGACCGGGTCGAACTCGCGGGCAATCCGGCTCTTCTCCTTCAACATCAACCGAATCTGCTCCGCTGGAGAAACCGTTTCGCCCGACACCTCGTAAGGCGCCATCCCATCGAAACCTCTCGTCTGAAACGACGACGCGCGCGCCATCAGGAGCTTCGTCCAGCACGCAGCCACCTCCTGTGGCGTGGAAGTCTTCTTCAGGCTCGACGCGATTTGCCGGCTTTCAGAGCGGCTCAGGTTCAAGTCGGAATCCCCCGCCGTGGTGGTCAACGTCTTGCTCAGCAGCCACCGCACCGCGCGCTTGTCCAGCTTGAAGTCCAGGTCGTTGAAATCAGCCGCGTCGGGAGGCAGGCGCACGGAATGAAACCGGTAAACATTCAGCGACTCGTGCGCCAGGGGATTCCATTGCTGTAATCGCCTGGCCGTCTCCTCCGGCGACGCCGGCACCGCGTAGCACGCCTGCGTCGCAATGCCCGTCCGCAGGTTCATCAACGCGCCACGCTCGGAAAGAATCTCGCCGTCCAGCAGCCGCTTGACATCCACCTGCCGGAATTCGCTGAACTCCTTCAGGCGCGCCACCGGGTCGGCTGTCTGCGCGACGCCGCTCTGGCCCAGCACTCCGCACAGCACCGTGAAAGCAATGTATCCCAATCTCCGCATGACCCTATTTCTGTTTCGGCCCCCGGAAAAAATCAACACGAATTGCGCCCCACACGCTGCCCCAAGGCTGGTTCATGAACCAGCCCCACGCTGCCCGGCTAAACATGCAGATTCGGACTCTAACCGTTGCCGGGTTTCGGCTGCGCCGCGGCGGCGAACTCCTGATAAACCTTCAGCGGCGCGTCGTCGTCGGCCCAATCGGTCAGGACGAGGCGCTGCCGCAGCGTGTGCTGCGACGCGGGACCCACATCGCGGCCGAGGAGGTTGTGGTAGAGCGAGTTGTGGTGCGCGACGCCGTCCTTCGGGTCGTCGCTGTGGTAACTGCTGCACATGCCGAAACAGTCGTCGGGCAGCGCCATCACCACCGCCATCGTCTTGCGGTCGCCGGTGGCGTAGAAGCCGAACGGATACGCATACCAGCGCGCAATGGCCCACGCGACGGGCGAGTGCGCGCCGTATTCCCAGCGGCCGTCGAAGAACTTCTGCGCGGCGAAGATGTCGCGCGGCCAGCCGTTGTAGCAGAAGCGCGAGCAGGGATTGTCCAGCGGCTGCGTGAGCACGGCGGGATTCTTCGGGCCGGCGGGGCCGCGATACGGCGTCACGGTGTAGAACGCGGGGTTCATCGCCGCGTCGAAGTAGTTGGAGGTGAACAACTCCAGGTCGCGATGCCAGCGCGCGCCGTTCTTGATCGTCACGGTGAGGTCCACCGCGTTCGCCGCCGCCACGCGGTAGCGCGCCTCGGCTTCGAGGCCGGGACCGAAACCGGGCACGTCGGGCTTGGTCAGCGGCCATTGGACGACCAACTCGTCGCCTTCCAGCTTCGCGGTGTGCGGCACGTCGCGGCACTGGCTGAACCACTGGTTGCGCGCGAGCACGCGGTAGAGGTGGAGGCAAAAGTGTTTTTCGCGGACGACCTGCCGGCCCGTGCTCTTCTGGGTGAGCGAGGTGATGCCGTGCAGGTGCGTCTCGGCGTTGGCGCTGAGTTCGCCCTTCATCGCGTCGGTCTCGAACGACCAGACGCCGGGGCGGTCGGAAGGCTCCAGTTTGTTCACGTGAATCTCACTTTCAGGCCGGGGCGCACGGCTTCGGCGTAGGCGGCGGTCTCCTTGCGGAACCGCGCGACGCTGTCGAGCGCGAACCGCTTCCGCACGGCCGGATCGTTGAGGTCGAGGCCCGCTTCCTTCAGGTGCAGTGCGCAGGCGTCGCACCAACACGGCTCGCCGGCCTCGGCGGAAATCTCGAACTCCAGCGCGTCGCACGCCGGGTCGCCTGCGGCGTGGGTCATCCACGGCCAGAGGACCTTGGCGACATAGGGGCTGTTCAGGCAGAGCGTGCGGCGCGGCTGGCCGGCGACATCGCGTTGCTGCCAATCCGGATGCTGCTCCGCCTGTGCGGGATCATGGCAAACGAGGCAGCGCGCTTTCATGCGCGATTGTTTAGCCAACTCCGCCGCCGATGTCGAGGCGGGAAAGATGCGGCCACCGTGCGCTCGAAAGGCGGCGCGTTTCCCAGCCTCGCCGCGCCCTGCTGATCGTCTCCAACCTCTCCCTGAAAGACGAGCCGTCCGCGTCCCTCAGCCTCGACCTCCAGCGCCTCGGCCTACGCGAGACCGGCCTCAAAGCCAGGGACGCCCTCACCAGCAAATCACTGGCCCTGCAAACCAACCGGCTCACCGTTCCGCTCCCGTCCATGCGGATGCGGATGGTGTGGATCGAGTAAAACCACTCGCAGCCCGCGACTCAGTCGCGAGACATTGTCTATCCATTCCCGCCACGAAGCGGCAGGCTACGAAACATTCACCGTTACTTGCGCCGGACGCTTCTCTTGAGTTTAGCCGAGATATTTGTTATCAACCAATTGCCACGCAGAGGCCTTACGAGCGTAAGGAGATTCTGATTCTCCAAGACTCCGAAAATATGTGCGATCAGCATTCCAGGACGCTGAAACTTCTCTGCTAGTTTTGTCGCGTCTCGCATTCCGTTTACAACAATCTCAAAAACCACCTGTTCAAATAGCGAATCATAACCTTCGCACGAGTTCCTGAGATAACGTTCAATCGCGTAATGCCTAACATCAAAATCCACAATTCCTGGCGACCGGAGTCCTTTCTCGCCATGGATATAACCGTGCGCATGAAGGATCTCTAAGCTATCATAGAAATCCTCTTTCCGACTCGGATCCAGTCTGAGCCGGTCCCACAAAGACACCGACCACAGGCGAAATCGAAAATCGTTCCCTTCAAGCACCAACTGACATATGTGCGTAAGAATAAATGAATCAAAATCAGTAAGCTCCGAAAGAGCATGATGAAAAGGATTCATCTCCCCGCGTGACGGGAGTGGTTTTTCCCATGGCAACTGAACGCGCCACACTTCCATCGGTTCCTGGATATTCTTCAATTCCGCAAGGTTGAGTTTGATCAAAGGCACGTTGACATTGTCACGAATTTGACGCGCGACATCGCCAGAAACGCATATGCCGCCACGTTCGGCGAGGGGGAATAAACGTGCTGCGACATTCACGGCGTGTCCTCTGGGGTCACCGGAATGAGCAGTGACGTCACCAATGTTAATACCGACACGGAGAAGAATCTGTCGTTCTTCAGGGGCTTGTTGATTGCGCTGATGAAGTTGCTGTTGGACTTGAACGGCGCATTCGACGGCATCGTGTGCGCTCTTGAACAGAACTAAGAATCCATCCCCTGTAGTATTTATTTCCCGTCCTTGATGACGAGCGAAGATGCAACGCGATAGCTCCTGCAACTCATCAAGCAATTCTGACGCCAGAGCTTCATTTTGTTCCATCAGCGCACAGTAGCCAACCATGTCTGTGAACATGATAGCTTCAAGTTTACGTTTCGCTTGTGCGTTAGCTTCAGGCGTGTTCATCCAGTAAACTCGGAAGGCGTCAGGCCGAAGCTAAGTTATCGCCGAAGTAAGCGGCGTTTTCATGGCCTCACGGTCTAGATCAATGGCGAATGTGGGTCAACCCCACAACTCCCGGTTATTTTAAAAAATAAAAATCGCCGCGGCGAGGACGGTGGTCCACTGGCTGGTGCCGACGGCGGACTGGGTGATGTTGGCGGTGCGGACGATCTTGCCGGAGATCTTGAAGACATCCTGCTTCTGGTCCCAGTCGGCGTCCTCGTTGAACTCGACGCCGAGGGTGGAGGCGAGCATGGCGGCGGCGGCGTCCTCGGACATGTCGCCGGCGGTCTGGTCGTTGACGCCGTAGGCGTGGATCTCGCTCAGGTAGCCATACTCGTCCTCGTCGGCGGGCACGGCGACGCCGATGGAGGCGGCGATGAGGCGGTGCGGCTCGTTGGTGGCGATGCGGGCCAGGACGGCGAAGGTAATCTGGCCGGGCTGGAGCAGCGCCTCGCCCTGTTTGCGGGAGATGATCTTGCAGCGGGGCGGCAGGATGGAGCTGACGTGGACGAGGTTGCACATCTCGACGCCGGCGTCGCGCAGGGCCATCTCGAAGGAGCGCAGCTCGTTCTTGTGGGTGCCGACGCCCTTGGTCAGGAACATCTTGGTCGGGACAAACTGCATGGTCGGAGATCAGCCCTTCTTCTCTTCGCCGCCTTCGCCGAGGCGCTTCTCGATTTGTTTCACCCGCGCGAACAACTCTGGCAGCCGGACCTTGCACGCCTCGAGCTTCATCTCTTCCATGGCGGGCCGCGCGACGGCCCCAAAGACCTTGCCCTTGGGCGGCACGTCCTGATGGAGGCCGCTCTTGGCCAGCGCGATGGCGCCGTCGCCGATGTTGAGATGATCGGCCAGGCCCACCTGCCCCGCCAGGATGACGAAGTCGCCGATGACGCAGGAGCCGCTGACGCCGACCTGCGAGCAAATGATGCAGTGCCTGCCGACGACGCAGTTGTGGCCCACTTGGACGAGGTTGTCTATCTTCGTGCCCTGCCCGATGATCGTCCGATCGAAGCGGGCGCGGTCCACCGTGCTGTTCGCGCCGATCTCCACGTCGTCCTGAATCTCGACGATGCCGAGTTGGGGAATCTTCTTGTGGCCCTGCGGCCCGCTGTCGTAGCCGAAGCCGTCCGCGCCGATGACGACGCCGGGGTGCAGAATGACGCGGTTGCCGACGAGACAGCGGTCACGGACGACGACGTGCGGATAAAGAATGCACTGCGCGCCAACCTTCGCCTCATGCCCGACGTAGGTGTAAGCGCCGATGACGGTGCCCTCGCCTATCTCCGCGCCCGTCTCGATGACGGCACACGGCTGGATGGAGACGTCCTTTCCGAGTTTCGCGTCCGCCGCGATCACGGCGGTCGGATGGATGCCCGGCGCAAACTTCACCGGCGGCGGTGCAGTGGCCTCCGTCAGCCGCTGGAAGTCGGCGGAGGGATTGTCCACGCGGATGAGCGTCTGCAGGAGCGGCTCCTTCCAGTCGCGGCCGACGAGGATGACCGATGCCTGCGACGCGCGCGCGCGGGCCGCATAGGTGGCGCGGGCCAGGAACGTCACATCGCCCTTGCCGGCGGACAGAATGCTGCGGAGGCGCGTGACGACGACATCACCGTCGCCGACAAGTTCGCCTCCGAGCAACCCGGAGATTTCGCGAGCGGTCATTCGCACGGTTGTGTCCTAGGGAGCGGGCGCGGGCAACGGTGTGCGCGGCGTGGTGCTGGGAGCCGGCAGCGTGGCAGGCCCGGGGCCGGTGCCGCTGGGAAGGCTCGCGGGTGCGTTCGCGTTCAGCTCCTTCAGGACCATGTCGGTGAAATCGAGCTTCTCGTCGGCATAGACCGCCATCGGGACGCTGGCAACCGTGCCAAACCCGGAGTTGTCCACGATGACGGTGTAGCTGCCGTCGCGCCCCTTCTTGCGAACCGCTTCCAGGATTTCCTTCAAAATGGCGTCGTTCTGCCGGCGGCGGAGGTCGTTGAGGTATTGCTGGCTGTTCTGCTCGAACTCCTTCACGGCTTCGAGCGACTTGCGCAATTCGAGCACCTTCTCCTGGACCGACTTGGCCTTCTGCTCGCGCTTCTCCTGGGTCAGCGCGGGGTTGTTGGCCTCTTCGCGCAGCTTCTGGAACTCCTCGTTGAGCTTGTTGTAATCGTTGACGCGCTGCTGGTAGTCCTTCTTGTAGGCGCCCACGCTTTCGTCGAAGCTGCGCTGGGCGACCTTGGTCTTGTAGAACTCTTCGTAGAGCTTGCGCATGTCCACGGAGCCGATCTTGGTGGCTTGCGCAGAAGCCGCCGGAACCATCCAGCCAGCCGCCGCGACGGCCAGCGCCGCGACGAAGGTCATTGCGAACCGATGTTTGTTCATAGTCATGTCAGTCATGTTCCTTTAACAGTGTCTTGCCTCGTTTAGACTAAAACTGGTAGCCGATGTTGAAGTTAAATCGGCCGCCGCGCTGATTGAAGCCGTCCGTCGTGATCGGAATGCCGTAGTCAAACCGGATCGGTCCGATGGGCAGGTCGAGACGGACGCCAAAGCCGAAGTCATCATTGTAACGCCCCATATCATAGTCGAAGGCGTCCTGGTTCACAAAGCCAACGTCGTAGAACACGGCGAACCGGATCTTCTCAATGACCGGGATGGTGTATTCGATGGTGCCCCAACCGTAGGTGTTGCCGCCCACCGGCTCGTCGGCGTTGGCCGCGCCGGGGCCGTTACCGGGCGTGTTCAGGTTGGCCACCTTGGGCGACACGTCGCGGAAACGGAAACCGCGCAGGTTGTTCGGGCCGCCGAGGAAGAAACGGTTGAACAGCGGCACGCGCGAGCTGTCGCCGTAGCTGTCCACGATGCCGCTGCCGCCGGCAATCAACAGCACGTGCTTCTTGTCGAGCGTGGGCCACGTGAAAGGAATCGGGAAGTACTGCTGGCTGCGCAGTTCCATCTTGTAAATGTCGGTCTGGCCCTTGAGCGGACCGCCGGCGCCTTGGATCGAGAACTCCGTCTTGTTGCCGCGCGTCGTCAGGAATACGCTGTCGCGCGTGTCGCGCGTGATGCTCGCCGTCACCGCGCTCTCGGAACGCGCGCCGTTCTCGTCCTGGAACACCTGCGGCGCGGTGCTCTCCACGTCGGTGATATCCACGACTTGGTAACCGTATTGAATCCGGCCGGAGACGAACGGCATCAGTTCCTTCGTCAGATGCACGTCAAAACCCATGCGCCGCTCCGTGTAAATCGAGCTGAGATACTGGCTCTCGGTGCGGAACAGATCGAAGCCCAGCGCCAGCCTCCGGTCCATGAACCACGGCTCCGTGAACGAGAGGATGTAGTCCTGGCGCTGCGTGCCCATCTGGACGCGGAAGCGGGCCTTCTGGCCGCCGCCGGTGAAGAACGGCGGGTTGAAGATGTCGAAGTTGCCCTGGCTGACCTCCGCGAAGCCGACCAACGAGTCCACGCTGGAGAAGCCCGCGCCGAACACCAACTGGCCGGTCCGTTGCTCCTCCACCTCCACGGCGAGGTCTTTGCGTCCGGGCACGTCCGTCGGCTCGGCGATGGTGTTGACCTTCGAGAAGTAACCCATGTTCTCCAGGCGCTCCTTGCTGCGCTTGACCTTGACCATGTTGAAGACCTCGCCCGGCTTCACCGCCAACTCTCGGCGGATGACCTTGTCCTTGGTCTTGGTGTTGCCGCGGACGCTGATCTTGCTCAGATAGGAGATGTCTCCCTCGGTGATCTCATAAACGATGTCCATCCGGCCGGTCTCGACGTTGGCCTGCTTCACCGGCACGACATGCGCGTCAATGTAACCCTTGGCTCCGTAAAAATCACGGACCGCCTCGATGTCCTTGTCGAGCGCCTTCGGCCCGAACGTCTTGCCTTCCGTCATCTTCAGCGAACCGCGGATGCCGGCGCTGGGGAAAAGCTGGTTGCCTTTGATGTCGAGCTTGCCCACTTGATACTTTTTGCCCTCCACTATGGTCATCCGAATATACATCTGGTTCGGGTTGATATGGTCAAACTTCACGTCCTTGATGACCATGTCTATGAAACCTTCGTTGCGGTAGAAGTCGCGCAGGCTTTCCAAGTCGTCCTGCCACTGCTCCTTCTTCATCACGTTGGTGCGCACGATCCACGAGAGCCACCACTTGCGCTTGGTCTTCATCTGCTTCTGCAGCTTCGCCTTGGAGAAGTGGTCGGCGCCGGTGAACGTGATGTCAATGATCGCCACGCGGGGGCCTTCGCTGATGTTGAACGTCACCACGCCCTGCCCCGTCTGCTGGTCAATGCTGATGTCGTAACGGATCGCCGCCTGCTCGAAGCCGGCTTTCTCGTAGTATTCCTCGATCTTCTTCTGCGCCAACACCACTTTGCGCTCGTCGAGCGGCTCGCCGACCTTCAGTTCCATCTCTTTGCGAACCTTGGACGCCTTGACCTTCTCGTTGCCTTTGATGAGGATTTCCTTGATCTTCGCCTTGCCCTGCACGGTGAACAACACCTTGATGCCGCCCTCCACGTCTTCTTGCGCGACGTGGACGTTGGTGAAGTAACCGGTCGCGTAGAGGTTGCGCACGTCCTGGCCGAGCGCGGTGCGCGTCGTCTGCTGGCCGGCCTTGGTCTGGATGTTCGCGAGGATGACGCTGTCGCTAATCGGCACCGGGCCAACGTGGCGGATTTCGATCTCCTTGACTAGGAAACTCGTCTCCTGCGCGCTCGCCGGCATCAACGCCGCCAGCCAAAGCGCGAAGCAAGACGTTATCAGATTGCGGCACGCGATCTTCACATCGCCTCCTGTCTTGGTGTCATGGCAACGTCGCTCTCCTCGATGGCCGACGAGAAAAACCGGGTGATGTCGCGCCGGAACTGCAACGGGATCCTGCCTTGCGGCCCGTTGCGGTTCTTCGCGACAATCAACACCGCCTGCGTAATCTCCTCAGCCACCACTTCCTCGTCCTTCCGGTCGTCCTTCGGCGCAATCAGCGCCACCACGTCGGCATCTTGCTCGATTGCACCCGATTCGCGCAAGTCACTTAATCGCGGCTGGCCGCCTTCGCGCTTCTCCGCCTCGCGGTTGAGCTGAGACAAGACGATGACAGGAATGCTCAATTCCTTCGCCAGCGCCTTCAGCCCGCCGGAAATCGCGGCGATCTCCTGCTGGCGGTTGTCGTAATTGCCGCGCGTGGGCGCGCGCATGAGCTGCAAGTAATCCACCACCAGCAACTGAATGTCATGGTTCATCTTCATGCGCCGGGCCTTGGCACGCAGCTCCATGATGGTGAGGTCGCCGGTATCATCAATCAAAATCTTCGCGCTGCTGATCTTCCCCGCGGAGTTGATCAACGCCTTATACTCCGCGTCGGTGGACAGGCCGCGCCGGATCCGGTTCATGCTGACCTCACCCACCGAGCACAACATGCGGATGATGAGCTGCACCGCCGGCATTTCCAGGCTGAACACGCCCACCGGCATCGGATTGTCGGAGTTCAGGATTGCGACGTGCTCGGCGATGTTCATCGCCAGCGAGGTCTTGCCCATCGAGGGGCGCGCGGCGATGACGATCATGCTGCCGCGCTGCATGCCGTCCAGGCACTTGTCCAGTTCGGTGAACCCGGTGGCGATTCCCCGCAGCTTGCCTTTGTGCTTCAGGATGTCTTCGATCTCGCGGACAGCGTCGTGGACAACTTCCTGGCTGCTCACCACACCATGCGCACTTTTCTCCTGCGCGATGTTGAAGACGAGCTGTTCGACGTGATCAATGAACTTGTCCACGCCCTCGTCGAGCGTCTCGTAGCTTTCCGAGACGATCTGCGTGCCGGCTTCGATCAGTTGGCGCAACCGGTATCGCTGGCGGACGATGTTGAGGTAGAATTCCAGGTTTGCCGCTGTCGGCACGGTGTTGGACAACTGCGTGATCGCCGCCGCGCCGCCGACACGCTCCAGTTGGTTGCGGCCCGCCAGCTTCTGCGTGACGGTCACCAAGTCCACCGGCTCGCGCTTGTCCATCATGTCCACGAGCGTGCGGTAAATCAGCCCGTGGTTTTCGTTGTAGAAGAATTCCCCGCCCCGCGTCTCCGGGTCCTTCGAGGCGAATTTCTCGATGCACTCGCTGACCGCCTGCGGGTTCAACAACAGCGACCCCAACAAGCAACGCTCCGCCTCATCGCTGTGGGGCAACGAACGGCCCACGTCGGCCCCTGGAAACGGCGTCTCCTTGTTGGATGGCGGACTCACGAAACCATCAATTCTTCTTCTTGCCGCCGCCCTTCTTGGCCGCGGGCTTCTCCTCTGCCGGCTCAGCGGCCTTGGCGGGAGCCTCGGCGCGAGGCTTCTTCGCGCGCGGCGCTTTGGCGGCGGCTTCGGAGGCTTGCGCCTCTTCCGTGCCCGGCGCGGTCTTGCTCACGATCGAGAACTTCACATTGGCGGCAACCTCCGGATGCAGCTTCACGTCCACGTCGAACGTCCCGAGCGCGTGGATCGGGTGCTTGAGTTCGAGCTTGTGGTGGTCAATCTCGAAACCTTCCTTGGCCAGCGCCTCGCTGATGTGATGCGTGGTCACAGCGCCGAACAGCTTGCCGCCGGGGCCGGTCGCCACCGAGATCGAGAGCGTCAGCTTCGAGAGCTTGTCCGCCAACTCGCGGACCGTCGAGAGTTCGGCGGCTTCGCGCTCGGCGCGGCGCTTCTTGAGCTCGTCCAGTTGGCGCATGTTGGCGCGCGTGGCAGGCGTGGCGAGGCGCTGTGGCAACAGGTAGTTGCGCGCGTAACCGTTGGCCACCGTCACTTTGTCGCCCTCGGCGCCGAGATCCTTGACTTGCTTGAGAAGAATTACGTCAGTTGTCATAGGGGTCCGTGAATGAAAATGGGTTCGGCGTGGCCGGGGTTAGCGCACGAGGAGCATGACGCGGGCGCGTTTGATGGCCAGCGTAATTTCGCGTTGGTGTTTGGCGCAAGCTCCGCTGGAGTGACGGCCGACGATCTTGCCGCGCTCGGTGATGAACCGCCGCAGCAACTCCGGCTGCTTGTAGTCCACCTCCACTTGGTCTTCGCAAAGCTTGCACTTCCGTTTCGGCATCTCGCTCATGCGAGGCCGAGTTGAATCTCTCTTCGTTCTTTCCCGTTTGATTGCCATAAGTCCGTCTCAGTTTTTTCGTTAGTCGTCTTTGATTCCAAAAGTCTAGAAGGGGATGTCGTCCTTCTCCTTGCCTGCTGCCGGCGCTTCCGGCGTGATGTCTTCCGCTGGCGTCTCCACGGGCGCGCGGCTCGGACGCTCGGCGCGCTCCGGCGCCGGACCGCCCTCCTGGAACTCCTGCCCGCCGCTGCGCTGGCCGCTGCCAAGGAACTGCACGCGCTCGGCTACGACGCTGATCCTGCTGCGCTTCTCGCCCTTGTCGTTCTGCCACGTCTCGTAGCGCAACCTGCCCTCGATCAGCACTGGCCGGCCCTTGCTCAAATACTGCGCCGCCGCCTCCGCCTGCTTGCCCCAAACGGCGATGTCGAAAAAGTTCGCCTCTTCCCGCTTCTCGCCGGATTCGGTCGTATAGACGTGATTGACGGCGAGGCCGAACTTCGTCAGCGCCATGCCCTTCGGCGTGTAGCTGCGTTCGGGGTCTCGCGTCAGGTTGCCCAGGAGAAAAACTTTGTTCAACGACGCCATAGGACTCCTCTCACGCCGCGGCCGGCTCTTTCGCTTCCACCTTCTTCTCGACTGCTTCCAGGAACATGACGCGGAACACCGTTTCGTTCAGCGTCAGCTTCGCGCGCAACGGCGCAATGGCCGCCGCGGGCGCGTCGAAGACGAAATTGACGTAGTAGCCGGTGGACTGTTTCTTCGTCGCCCGCGCGAACGTCCGCTTGTCCATCTTCTGGATGGCCTTCACCTTGGCGCCGGCCGTTTCCAGTTCTTTCTTCAGCGCCTCGATCAGGTCGGGCGCCGCGTCGTCCTTGCCGCCCGTATTGATCACAAACAATGCTTCGTAATGGTTCACTTGACTCGTCCTTTCACATCCGGCCGCCGCGTTCTCATTGCCGCGGCGATCAACCGTTAAATTCATTCATCGCGGCGGCCATGCCGCGTTCGATGGCACACGCCACCGCTTTGGCTGCGCGCGCGACGGCTTCGTCCACCGCCGCCAGTTCCTCTTTGCGGAACCTGCTCAGCACAAAATCCACCAGCGCGTTTTCCGGCGCGCCTTCGCCATGCCGCACCGGACGGCCGATGCCGATCCGCACTCGCGGAAACTGCTCCGTGCCGGCCATCTCGGCGATGCTCTTCAGCCCGTTGTGGCCGCCGCTGCTGCCTTTCAACCGCAGCCGCAGCCGGCCCACGTCCAAATCCGCGTCATCCGTCACCACCAGCATCTGCTCCGGCTCGAACTTGTGCCAGTGCAGCAGCGCCACGCACGCGCGGCCGCTCAGATTCATGAAGGTCATCGGCTTGGCAAGAATAATCTTCCTGCCCGCCAGATGCGCTTCCGCAATCTCGGCCTCAAACTTCGCAGCCCGCTGCCATCGCGCGCCGGCGTCGGCCGCCAGCTTCTCCATGACGCGATAACCGACGTTATGCCGCGTCTCGGCGTATTCGCGGCCCGGATTGCCAAGTCCAACCACCAACCGGATGTCGCCCATGGCCAGCCCGGCGCCCGTCGCGCCGTTTTACTTCTTCTTCGCTTCGGGCTTGGCCGCTTTCGCATCCGGCTTGGCTTCGCCCTTGCCAGCTTCGGCTTTTCCAGCCTCGGCCTTGCCTTTGGGCTTCTCGCCTTTGCCTTCCTCGGCAGCGCCTTCCTCGCCTTCGACCTTCTTGGCCGTGATGACTTCCGGCTCGGTCGCCCCGCCTTCGGCGGGCGTTGCGGCGGCTTCTTCTTCAACCTGCGGCGCGACGACGATGAACACCGGCAAATCCTTGCGGTCGAGCGCCTCGACACCGGCGGGCAACGTCACCTCGCTGACGTGGATGGCCTGGCCGATCTCCATCTTGGCAACATCCACGTTGATCTGCTCCGGCAAATCCTTCGGCAGGCAACGCACGCGCAGATAGCGCATCGCGTATTCGAGCACGCCGCCGCTGGTCTTCACGCCGGCAGCCTCACCCACCGGATGCACCGGCACGCTGGCGGTGAACTTCTCGTCGGCCTTCAGCTCGTGAAAGTCCACGTGCAACACCGTGCCCGTGAGGTGATCATGCTGCACCTCCTGGACCATCGCCAGCCGCTTGTCCGCGGCGGCGCCGCCCGCAAGGTCCAGTTCCACCAGCACGTTCTCGCTGGTGGAGCTGTGCAACACCTTCCCCAACTCCTTGCCGGAAACCTCCACGCTCAACGGCTTCGTGTGGGCGCCATACACCACTCCCGGCACAACGCCGGCGGCGCGCAGCTTCTTGACCTCGCCCCGACGGGTGGTCTTCCGATAGTTTGCTTTCAATGCGACTTGTTGCATCCGTGAACTCCCTTAGAGTTTTTGCGTGTTGTTGATTTCAAAAAGTGAACTCACCGACTCGGCGTTATGGACGCGCAAAATGCCTTCGCCCAACAGCGGCGCGACGTTCAGCGCCGTCAACTTGAAATTCGGCACCTCACGCGGCGGCACCGAGTTCGTCGTAATCAATTCGTCAATGTCCGACTTCTGCAGCCGCTCCACGGCCTTGTCGTTCAGGATCGTGTGCGACACACCGGCCAGGATCCGTTTGGCACCCTGCTTTTTAAGGATTCGCGCCGCCGCCGTCAATGTCCCAGCCGTCTCCGTCATGTCGTCCACGAGCAGCACGGTCTTGTCCGCCACTTCGCCGACGACATACAGCGCCTCCACTTCCTCGCCCGACACGCGGCGCTTGGCCACGATCGCCAGGTCCGCGTGGAGCATCTGCGCGTAGGAATACGCCATCTTCATCCCGCCCACGTCCGGCGACACCACCACCAAGTCCGGCAGGTTCATCTCCTTCAGATGTTTGTAAAGCACCGGCGCCGCGTAGAGATGATCCACCGGCACATCGAAAAATCCCTGAATCTGCTGCGCGTGCAGGTCCATCGTCAGCACGCGGTCCGCGCCGGCCGTGGTCAGCACGTTCGCAATCAGCTTCGCCGTGATCGGCACCCGCGGCTGGTCCTTGCGGTCCTGCCGGGCGTAGCCGAAGAACGGAATCACCGCCGTGATCCGCGTCGCGCTGGCCCGCCGCGCCGCGTCAATCAGGATCAGCAACTCCATGATGTGCTGGTTGGTCGGCGGGCAGGTGCTCTGAACGATATACACATCCCGGCCGCGGATGTTCTCGTTGATCTTCACCATCGTTTCCCCGTCGGGAAAAGAGCTGACGGTGGCATCACCGAGCGGCAGACCGCAATACTCGGCGATGGCCTGTGCGAGCGGCCTGTTTGAATTTCCGCTAAAAACCTTCATTTCCAACAAATCGTTCACCGCTACTCCGTCAAAAAAAGAAAAAAGCGCGTCATGACTTCGCGCTTCGAATCAACCGTAAGTCACTTCAACGCCAGTTTGGACCAGCCAACAGCGCGGCGAAGGATACTGAAAGACCTAGGGGAAGCAAGCGGTTTTTTCCGTTCAGACGGGCCAAAGTCCCCGGCGGACACAACCCGCATCGCCGGGAAGCATGGCGACCGCCTTCCCTGCCCGTCAACGGATGCCGTCGGCTACGGTTGTCGGGCCGCCATCGGCTGCGCGGCCTTCAAGACGGCGTCCATCTGGGCCACGCGCGCTTGAATCGGGGTGATTTGCTGGTCCAAGGCGAGAACCTGTTGTTGGTAACGGTTGAGAAGATCGCTTAGCTTCTTTGCTTCCTGAGTGCTCGTCATGACTTTGATTTGCATGTCGTGGATGGCAGTCGTGCCGTCCCCCGTTCCTTTTCGTGTGTTGTAAACCCAGCGACCATTGAACCAATACCCGCGCCCCGTCGCATAGACCCTCGCCTCATCGGCTTTCTTCTGCTCCAAGGCCTGGGTGTTCTGGGCCAGTCCGTCCTGTGCAAGCTTGAGTCGCTCTTGAAGCGATTTACATTGCGCCTCCCATTGCTGCTTGCTGCTTGCAAGCGCCGCCAGTTGCGCGTCGAGCGCCTGCTTCAGCGGCGCCTGCGCCTCGACGGCAACCGCCGGGTCCGTCGCGGAAGCGATGAACTTGTCCAGATAGGTGATGGCGTCCGCGTGTTTGTTCTGCGTGATCAACAACATCGCTTGCTGGATGGCCGGGTTGGACGAGGCAGACGCAACTTTCGCGGGCGCTGGCGCGGCCGCCGCCGCGGGCGCAGCGGAGGCCGGCGGCGCGGGCTGCGTTGGCGCGGCGGGGGGAGTCGCGGGAGCGGCCGGCGTCGGTTGCGGCGCCGGAGGCAGCGATGCGGTTACCGTTTCGCGCGGCGTCGCCAAAGGAGTTGCCTTGGCGCTGCTGGCCGGCGGCGCGTCGCCGAAAGGGTCCACGTTGCTGAGCTTCTGATAGGCCCAGTAAGCGCCGCCAGCCACCGCCGCCAGCACCACGACCTGCACAAGCCTGAGCGCGGCGGTCTTGAACGCTGATCCCGCCGAACTCGCGCGGGCGGCGTGGCGTTGCGGCCACATGGGCGTTCCGACGGCAGCCGGCGCGACCGACGGCACCGGCAGCGTCAGCTTGATCTCCGTGGTTTCAAACTGCGCCTCCACCGAACCAAAAGCCACCTTGTCGCCGTCCTGCAACGTCGCAACGATCACCTTCTCCCCGCGGATGCGGGTGCCCAAGCCGGAGCCAAGGTCCCGCAACACGCATTCCCGGTTCTTGCGGACAATGGCGGCGTGGCGCTCGGCCACCGAGGCATCGTCAACGCAAATCCCGTTCTCCGGCGAGCGCCCGATGGTGATTTCCTCGCCGATCAACTCGGCGGTCGCGCCCGCGAGCGGGCCGTTGGTGAAACTGAGCTTGTCCATAGGCTAACGTCCTCCTTCTTTGGTTGCAGAAGCCGCGAGTAGGCAGGCCACTTCCCTGCTTTCGGCGGCGTCCATCGAATCCACGCTATCCCCGGCTGCACCAAAACCCTGTTGCAGTTTCATGGTGATAGAACTTGTTGAATTCTTCGTCGTCTGTGTAACAAGACCACGCAGCCGGGTCAACGCCAAATCCCCAACAACTCCGGGGTTCATTTCATGCCGCCCCTCGATCAAGAGGCCGGGTTCGGCGTGCCAAAGCCCGCGTCATTCACGCCCATGTCCGCGTAGCCGAGATTGTCCGCCACGATGAGGATCACGTTGGGCAAACGCTCAACTGCTAGTGCGAGCCGCGTCAGAGCGCAACCAGCAGGAGGGAAATCCACAACCGCACGGCAGGTATGGAACACGATCTATTCAGCGACGCGCCTTTCCGTATCTCGCAATTGCTGCTTTCGTGAACGAGTCATGGAACTCCTTCTGTTCGGCCCCCGTCATGTCGAATTGCTCCAGGAGGATCATCACGCGAGGGGGTTCTTCGGGTCCACCGATGTCGCCGTCTCCTTTGAAAACAAAAGCATTGAACATCCGGCAGGGCGCGGCTAGAAGTGGCGCTGTGCGGTTTTCCGAACCGTGGCGCGGGCGTGGCGGAATGGCAGACGCATCCCGTTTAGGGCGGGACGCCGCAAGGCTTACAGGTTCAAGTCCTGTCGCCCGCACCAGTTCTTCCAAGGACGCAGGGAGGCCGCACGCGGGGACTTGCGCCGTGTGCCGGCGCGCGTTACCCGGCCCTCATTGGATGGGCACGGTCATTCCCGGCCCGACAGGACCGCACGGCTGCCGCCGGACTCTTTGGGCGTCGCGGACTTGAGCCAGGAGCGCGGGGATTGTCTTGAGGATGATTTTCAGGTCCAGCCAGAGGGATTTGTTCCGAACGTAGGCGATGTCCAACTGCATCATTTCGGTGAAGGTGGTCCGGTTCTTGCCGCTGACCTGCCAGAGGCCCGTCAGCCCCGGCAGGGCGTTGAACCGCTCCTTCTGCCACGGCTCATACTTGTCATATTCGTAAGGCATGCAAGGGCGCGGGCCGACGAGGCTCATCTCGCCGCGGAGCACGTTGATGACTTGCGGCAACTCGTCCAGCGCGGTCACTCGAAGCAGCCGGCCGCAGGGGATGAGCCGCAGGTCGCCGTGCGAGTCCATCTTCGTCATCGGCAGGTTGGAGCCGATCAGGTGATTCAAATGGGCTTGGTGAACCGAGGTGTCGGCGCCGGCCGCCATGCTGCGGAACTTGAGGCACGTGAACCGCCGGCCCCGCCATCCCACGCGCTCCTGCCGGAAAAGCACCGGCCCGCCAGAGGCCAGTTTGACCGCCAGCGCAACGAGCAGCATCAGCGGAACCAGAAGAGGAGACGCAACACCAACGCACCCCACGTCCAGCACCCGCTTCCAGAGCGGCGCCCGCATGGAGCCAGCGCCGTCCAACGCCCCGAAACGGGGTTCAACGGTCGCCGCGTTTGTCTTCAGCGCGCGGAGCCGTGGACGGGAGCGATATCGCCGAAGACCCGCCAAAGCCCAACCGCCCACGCCCAGCAGCGCCGACGCGCCCGGCTCAGGCACCACGGTCAGCGTGAACGTCCCCGGCGGCCCAAACTCGGTGATGTCTTCGCCCGGAGTGTTGTTGATCAGTTCCGCGCCTTCGGTCGTGAACACGTAACTGCCCGGCTGCAAGGAACTGGTGTTGAAATAGTAGGTGCCGATCGCCCGGTCCGTAAACGCCGCATAATCATCGTCAGGATACCAGTTGGTGATGCCGTCGTGGGTTCCGCCAACCAAGGCGCCGCCCACCGGCGCCTGGCCGAAGCCGTCGAGGTCCCCCGCCACGAACGGGTCGTTCAGCGCCGTCAGTGGCGCGACGGCCCGGTAGGTCAGGGCGTCTGCCGGCGTCGTGGTGATGTAGTAATAGAGCCCGCCCACCGGATGGCCGTCGCTGTCCGCGCGAAGGTCCAGCCCATACGTGGGCGTTCCCATGATGACCCAATCAATCGAGACCGCGGCAGTGCCCGACTTGACCAGTTTGAGTTGCGGACTGGCAACGGCCGTCGCCATCCCCACCCAGACGGTGAGGGCCAGAAGCGCCAATGTTCTCAACGGTCTCACTTGGTCTTGTCTCTTCTTGCGATGGGGTTCAGTCCAACGTGATGGTGACGCGGCTGGGAGCGACCAGGCTCGCGCCGCCGGTGGGATTGAGCAAGTCCAGTTCGATGGTGCGCCCGACCGCCGCTTCGTTGCCCAGCAGCGGCACGATGAACGTCTTGCTTGTCTCGCCGTCGGCGAAATGGATCGTCTCGGCCACCGGGTTGTAATCCGTCCACGGCGCCGCCGTGCCGCCGGTGGTGGCGATGCTCACGCTGGCCGCTCCCGCGCAGCCGCCAAAGCGCGTCACGGTGACGACCGCGCCGTTGCCTTCCGCCAACGCCCTGCCCGCTGCCGCGCTGAACCGGAACATGCCCGGCGTCTCGAACTCCTCGTCCGTGATCGTCAGCACGGCGCTGGTCTGCGCACCCAGTGTCGCGCCGCCGCCCGGATTGCTCAACGTCAGGTTGACGGTGCCTTCGCCCGTCCAGAGCAGGCCGTTCAGCACGATGATGCTGATGGCCTTGCTCGTCTCGCCCGCCGCGAAGCTCAGCGTGCCGGCCGCGCTGAGGTAGTTGATGCCGGCGATGGCGGTGCCGTCGCTCGTGGCGTAGGCCACCGTCACAGGCAGCGTGCCGTCGGCGCGCGTGACGGTCACCAGCATATTTGTCGCGGTCGCCATCACGCCGTAACCGGCGGCGCTGAACTCCACCGTGCCCGGCTGGCCGCCGCCGCCACCGCCCGGCGGCGTCGTGGGCGACGCCAGCATGTGGGCGAGCGTGTTCTTGACGGCCTGCTGGTCGCCGATGGTGATGCCGCCGCTCAGGTTCAGGTCGCTGAGGTAATTGGCCGATGTCAGGGCCCTGCCGAGCGCGTTCTTGACGGCCTGCTGGTCCCCGATGGTCACCGAGCCGTTGCGGTTCACGTCGCCGTAGAGGGCGCGCACCGCGACGCTGCTGACGCCGCTGACCGCGTTGCCGGCGAGGTCGGTGATGCCGGGCATGGCGACCGTCACGATGGTCTGGTCCACAACCGCCGTGAGGTTCAACGTCAGGCTACTGCCGCTGATCGTGGCGCTGCTGAACGTCGCGTTGGCAATCGTGAAGTCGTTCGCGCCGATCTGGCCGTCGGCGGCGACGATGCTCTTGTTGAACCCGATCACGAGCTTCGTCGGTCCGTCCTTGCGCGGCTCCACGGTGACGGTTGAACCGAGCGCCAGCGGCATGTCGAACGTCCCGGCGCCGCCGTGCGTCTTGCGCGACACCGCCGCGGTGATCGTGGGGCTGGCCGTGTCAATCGTCACCACGGCCGCGGCCGACGTGACGGACTGCGCCATGCCGGGCTGCGTCTGCCGGGCAACGATGCTGTGCGCGCCGCTGGCCAACGCCGCGGTGCCACTGGTGGTCACGTCGGTGGTCGCGCCGGCCGCCGTGGCCGAACCGATGGCGGTGCCGCCGTCGTAGAGCACGACCGTCGCGCCGGCAACCGTGCCTGTCACCCGGAAGGCGAGCCGCTTGTTCGCAGTGCTATTGTCGAGATTGGTGAGGTTGTCGCTGGTGGACGCGCCCGTGTCACTCGCCGCCAGCAGTTGCACGCTGGTCGGCGCCGCGCTGGGCAGGCTGTTGGTGAAGACCATGTCCGCGCCACGAGTGAGGCCCGCGCTGTTGGTGGCCACCAACTGATAATGATACGCCGCGCCAGGCGTCAGTCCTGTCAGCGCCGCCGCCACCGCCACGTCCTCGACGCCGTTCCCGACGGATTGCAGCGCCGTGACGTTGCCGTAGCTGGCATCCAGGCCCCAATGGAAATAGATCGCTGTCGCCAAGCCGTTCGGATTGACGCCGCCGTTGAGCGTGGCTACGTTGCCCGCCACGCCCGTCGCCGGCCATGTCGCCACCCACGTTCCGCCCAGCAGGTCCACCGGGTCCACTTCCACCGGCGAGAGCCAGATGCCCGTGATGCCAGGGCCCACGCCCAACTGACCGTAACGGTTGCTGCCCCAGCCCCACAGCGTGTGAGGCAGGTCGGCCCTCAACACCACCGTGTGCGACGCGCCGGCCACGACCGGCGCCATGCCGTTGAACGCCGGCACCTGCACCGGCGCCAGCCGCGTCGTCGTCGTGCCGTCGCCGAGCTGGCCGTGGCTGTTGTAGCCCCAGCACCAGATGGTGTGGTCGCTCTTCGCCACCACGTTGTGCGCGTCGCCCGCGGCGATGGCCGTCACGTCGGTCAGGCCAAACACCTGCACCGGCGTCAACCGCTGCGTCGTCGTCCCGTCGCCGAGTTGTCCCTTGGTGTTCAGGCCCCACGCCCAAACCGTGCCGTCGGCTTTCAGCGCCACGCAATGGTCGAGACCCGCGCCCACCGCAATCACACCGCTCAAGCCGCTGACCTGCACCGGCGTGCGGCGATCCGTCGTCGTGCCGTCGCCGAGCCGGCCGTTGGCGTTCCAGCCCCACGTCCAGACCGTGCCGTCGCTCTTCAACGCCACCGAATGATACTGGCCGGCCGCGACGGCCCGCACGCCGCTCAGGCCCGGCACCTGAATCGGCGTCAACCGCCGCGTGATGGTGCCGTCGCCGAGCTGGCCGCTGCCGTTGTTGCCCCAAGTCCAGACCGTGCCGTCGGCGCGCAACGCCATCGAGTGATAGTAGCCGGCGGCGATCGCGGTCACGCCGTTGAGGCCGCTGACCCGCACGGGCGAGAGCCGCGTCGTGGTGGTGCCGTCGCCGAGCTGGCCGGAGGTGTTGTAGCCCCACGCCCAGACCGTGCCATCCTGCTTCAACGCCATCGAGTAGAGGTCCTTCGCGGAAACCGTTGCGACGCCGCTCAGCGTCACGAGTTGCTCCGGGATCAACTGGCCGGTCACGGTGCCGTCGCCGAGCTGGCCGTTGTCGTTGTTGCCGATCACCCACACCGTGCCGTCAGCCTTCAGCGCCACCGTGTGCAGGCGGCCCGCAGCCACCGCCGGGATTGGCACGCCCTCGCCTATCGTCAGGCTCACGCTCTGGCTGGCCGCCGCGCCGTTCGCGTCGGTCACTTCCAGCGTGAAGCTGTAGGTGCCCGCGGTCGTCGGCGTGCCGCTCAACAGACCGTCCGCACCCAACGTCACTCCTGCCGGTAACGAGCCGCCGGTCACGAGCCAGGAGTAAGGTCCGGTGCCGCCCGTCGCCAGCAACGTCTGGTTGTAAGCGCCGCTCACCGTTCCGCCCGGCAGCCAACTGCCCAGCGTGAACGAGATCACCGTCAGGCTAAAGGTCCGCTCGGCGTAGAGCGCGTCCGAGCCGGTCACGCGAACGCGGAAGGTCGTGCCGGTTGACGTCGGCGTGCCGCTGATCGTGCCGCCGCTGGCGAGAGTCAGGCCCGCCGGCAGGCTGTTCGACACCACCGTCCAACTGTAAGGCGTGCCGCCGCCGCTCGCCGACAACGCCTGAGAGTAGGCGCTGCCCGCCGTCGCGGCCGGCAACGGCGACGCCGTTGCGATCACCGGCGCGACGCCGCTGTTGGTGAAGACCCTGTCCGCGCCGTAGCTGATGCCTGCGCTGTTGGTCGCCACAAGCCGGTAGTGGAACACGCTGTAAGCCGACAAGCCCGCCAGCGGCGCAGTCACCGCAACCTCTGCGCTGCCGCTGCCAACCGCCTGCGAGATCGTGACGCTGCCGTAGTTGGTCGTCGCGCCCCACTGGAACTGGGCGGTCGTCGCACGGCCTCCGGGATTGACCGTGCCGTTGAGCGTCGCCGCCGTGCTCGTCACGCCCGTCGCCGCCAACGTCGTCGCGATAGGCACGCCCTGCGAGTTAAAGCCGCCGACCTGCACCGGCGTGCTCCAGAGCGCGGTGGTGCCGTTGCCCAACTGCCCATAGACATCGCTGCCCCACGCCCAGACCGAACCGTCACTCTTCGCCGCCACGGAATGGCCGTTGCCTGCGGCGATGGTCGCGCCGTTGCTGAAACCGGCCACCTGCACGGGCGCGCGCCGCTCCGTCGTCGTGCCGTCGCCGAGCTGGCCCTTGGTGTTCGCGCCCCACGCCCAAACCGTGCCGTCGCTCTTCAGCGCGATGGAATGCGTGTCGCCAGCCGCAATCGCGATCACATCCGTCAGGCCGCTCACCTGCACCGGCGTCGTCCGCTGCGTGGCAGTGCCGTCGCCAAGCTGGCCGTTGCTGTTGTAGCCCCACGCCCAAACCGTGCCATCGCTCTTCAGCGCCAGGCTGTGGCTCACACCCGCCGCCACCGCCGTCACGTTCGCCAGACCGCTTACCTGCACCGGCGTCATTCGCCGCGTCGTGCTGCCGTCGCCAAGCTGGCCGTTGCCGTTGTAACCCCACGCGTTGACCGTGCCGTCACTCTTCGCCGCCAAAGAATGATACTGGCCCGCCGCCACCGCCGTCACGTTCGCCAGACCGCTTACCTGCACCGGCGTCATTCGCCGCGTCGTGCTGCCGTCGCCAAGCTGGCCGTCGCTGTTGTGGCCCCAAGCCCACACCGAGCCGCCCGACCGCACCGCCAACGTGTGGTAATAGCCCGCCGAGATCGCCGTCGCGCCGTTGAGGCCGCTCACCTGCACCGGCGTTGAACGGCTCGTCGTGCTGCCGTCGCCCAACTGCCCCATCGCGTTCCAGCCGCAGGCCCAGACGGTGCCGTCGTTCTTCAGCGCCACCGTGTAGAGGTCCTTCGCCGAAACTGTGGTCAGGCCGCTCAGCGAAGTCACCTGCACTGGCAGCAGCCGCTGCGTCGTCGTGCCGTCGCCGAGCTGCCCGTTGTCGTTGTTGCCCCAACTCCAGAGCGAGCCGTCGCCCTTCATCGCCACGGTATGCCAACGTCCCGCGCCCACGATCGGAGGCACCACGCCGTCGCCAACAGTCAAGCTCACCGGCAAACTCGCCGTCACGCCCGTGGCCGTGTCCGTCACTTCGATGGTGAAGCTGTAACTCCCGGCGACCGTCGGCGTGCCGCTCAAGACACCGCCGGCAGCCAGCGCCACTCCCGCCGGCAACGCGCCGCTTGTCACAAGCCACGTGTAAGGCCCGGTGCCGCCGCTCACCGTCAACGTCCGGTTGTAGCTCGCGTCAATGACCGCCGACGGCAGCGCAACGCCGTAGCCGAACGAGAAAACGGTCAGGTTGAAGTCGCGCTCCGCGTAGTAGCCGTCCGCGCCGGTTGCGCGCACGTGGAAATTCGCCGCGCCCGCCGCCGTCGGCGTGCCGCTGATCGTGCCGTCGGCCGCGAGCGTCACGCCCGCCGGCAAGCTGCCCGACACCACCGACCACGTGTGCGGCGCCAGCCCGCTGCTGGACGAGAGCGCCGTCGAATAGGCGCTGCCCACAAACCCGCCCGGCAGCGGCGAGAGCGTCGCGATGATCGGCACGACGCCGTTGTTGGTGAACACGAGGTCCGCGCCATAGACCGTGCCACCGATGTTCTCCGCCACCATCTGGAAGTGATAAACACCGTAAGGCGTCAGCCCCGTCAGGCCCGCGGACACCGCGACGTTCGTCGTCGCGCTGCCGAGGGATTGCGGCGCGGTCGTGTTCCCGTAGCTGGTCGTTGTGCCCCAACGGAAATACGCCGTCGTCGGCCAGCCGTCGGGAATGACATTGCCGTTGAGCGTGGCCGTGCTGCTGCCCACGCTCGTCGCCGCCCGCGTCGTCACCAGCGGCGCGCCCATGATATTCAGATTGTTCATCGCCACCGGCGGCATGGAATACTCCGGCACGCCGTTGCCCAACTGCCCGTAAGCGCCGCCGCCCCAACTCACAATCGTGCCGTCGGACTTCGCCGCCATCGTGTGGGCTTCGCCGGCCGCGACTGACGCGCCGTTGCTGAAGCCCGCCACCTGCACCGGCGTCGAGCGGTCGGTGTCCGTGCCGTCGCCCAACTGGCCCTTGTGGTTCCAGCCCCACGTCCAAACCGTCCGATCCGACTTCAACGCCACCGCGTGGTAATGCCCGGCCGCAATCGCCCGCACGCCCGCCAGTCCGCTGACCTGCACGGGCGTCAGGCAGTTCGTCGTGCTGCCGTTGCCCAACTGGCCCTTGTTGTTGAGGCCCCACGCCCAGACCGTGCCGTCCCTCTTCAGCGCAAAAGTGGTATGAACGCCAGCGGCAATCGCCTTCACGTCTGTCAAACCGGGCACTTGCGTCGCCACCATACGGTTCGTCATGGGACCAAGACCCAATGCACCGTTCTCGTTGTTGCCCCACGTCCAGACCGTGCCATCCATGTCGAGCGCCACCGAGTGATACTGGCCGGCCGCCAGGGAGAGCACGTTCGTCAAGCCGACCACCTGCACCGGCGTCATCGAATACTCATAAACGTAACCGTCGCCGAGCTGGCCGTTGAAGTTGTTGCCCCACGTCCAGACCGTGCCGTCCCACTTCAGAGCCAGCGAGTGATAGTAGCCCGCCGCAACCGCCGTCATCACGTCGTCGAGGCCCGTCACCATCACCGGCGACGAGCGGTTCGTGGTCGTGCCGTCGCCGAGCTGACCGTTGTTGTTGTTGCCCCACGTCCAGACCGTGCCGTCGGCTTTCAGCGCCACCGCGTAATGATCCTTGCAACTGGCAGACCTGATCTCGCTCAACCCCACCACCTGCCGGGGCGTGAGCCGCGGGCTTACCATCGTGCCGTCGCCAACCTGGCCGAGTTCGTTGAAGCCCCAACTCCACACCGTGCCGTCGCCGCGCAACACTACCGTGTGCATCCGGCCCGGTCCGAGGCCCTCGATCGGGTCCACCTCGATCTCACCCAGCGTGTAGAGCGCGTGCGTGTCCCAATAGAGCATCGGCAGCAGGCTCGGCAGGTTCGTCTGGCTGAACCGACCCACGTCATAGTTGAAGTCGAAGATGTTGAACAAGTCGCCCGCCATCGGCATGTAGCCGAGCAGCGACACATCCAGCGTGCCGTTGATGTTGAACGTGCCGTTGATAATGAACTGGTCGAACTCCCAGATGTTGGTGCCGCCGAGTTGCATCGCCATCATGCTCCCCGGCAGCATCATCACGTCGCCGTTGGCAACCAGCGGGCCGAGCAGATTGCCCGGGGCGATGGTGCCCGCGTTAGTGATCCAAGCCGTGTTGATCGTGCCAACGCCGGTCAAGGTGGCGTTGGTGTTGATGAAGAGGTTGTTCGTGAACACATGCGTCCCGCCCAGCAACCGCAACGTCGCCGCATCCGTTCCGTTGCCGACACTGAACAGCGAGCCGTTGTCCACCACGCTGCCGCCGCTGTTGAGCGTGCCGCCGTTGAAGTTCATCACGCTGAGCGCGCCGTTGGTGAGGTAGAACTGCCCTGCCGTCACCGTGCCACCATCCAGCGTGAACGTGCCGTTGCGGTTGTCGAGCACGGTGCTCGCGTTGACGTTGCCGTTCGACACGATCAGCGTCGCACCGCCGTCGTTGATGAAGGTGGCGAGGTTCCCCGTGCCACCGGTGACGAGCCACGAGCCGAGGTTGGTCGCCGTGGTCGCGTTCTGCCGCCCGCCGCTCTGCCAGACGCTCGCGCCGGGCAGGTTCAGGAAGAGGTCCGCCGTGTTGGTGCCGCCGCTGATCTCCACCGTCGCGCTGTTGGTGAAGAGTGGCGTCACCAGCACGCCGCCGCTCTGCGCGAACGCTCCCAGGTTGTTCACCTCCGTGGAAACCGTCGCCGCGCCGCCCGTGACGTTGAGCCGTCCCGTCGCGAGGTTCGTGACGCCACCGGAGACGGTCAGCGTCCCGCCATTCATGCCGAACAGGCCGCCATTCAACACCATCGGCGTCGTCACGCTGCCGTCGTTGATCGCCACGACGCTGTTTGCCGCGTCGAGCGAGTAGAGGTTGTCCGCGACCACCACGCCGCTGTTGATCGTCAGCGTGCCGCTGCGGACATCAAGCACGCCGTTGCCCGCCGCGTTGGTGGCGTAGAGATTGCCGCCGGAAACGGTGAGCAGGTTGTTGCTGGATGTCGTCGGATCGTAGCCGACCATGACATTCGAGGCCATCACGCTGCCGCCGTTGGCGATGGTCAGACTGTTGCCGGAGCCAGCTTTGCCAACATAGAGGTCCCGTGCGTTGCTCCAGACCGAGCCGGCGCCTGTCACCAGCACCGTGTTGTTGCTGGCAGTGCTACGATAGCCGATGTAGCCGAGTTCACTGATCACCTGGCCGCCGTTGGCGATGGTCAGGCTGTTGCCGGAGCCATCATCACCGACAGTGAGGCCCCATGCGTTGCTCCAGACCGAGTTGGCGCCCGTCACTTCCACCGTGTTGTTGCTGGCAATGCTAATACCACCGATGCTGCCGCTGTCGTCCAACACCCGGCCGCCGTTGGCGATGGTCAGGCTGTTGCCGGAGCCAGCACCACCGACAGTGAGGTAATAATTGCTCCAGACCGAGCCGGCGCCTGTCACCAGCACCGTGTTGTAGCTGCTGGTGCCATAATTGTAGGAGCCGATTACGCCGTGGCTGTCCAACACTTGGCCGCCGTTGGCGATGGTCAGGCTGTTGCCGGAGCCAGCATAACCGACAGTGAGGTCCCGTGCGTTGCTCCAGACCGAGCCGGCGCCTGTCACCAGCACCGTGTTGTTGCTGGCAGTGCTACCATCGCCGATGAAGCCGTAGTCACTGATCACCTGGCCGCCGTTGGCGATGGTCAGGCTGTTGCCGGAGCCAGCATCACCGACAGAGAGGTAATAATTGCTCCAGACCGAGCCGGTGTCCGTCACTTGCACCGTGTTGTTGCTGGCGCCGCTAACGTAGCCGATGAAGCCGTAGTCACTGATCACCTGGCCGCCGTTGGCGATGCTCAGACTGTTGCCGGGGCTATACCAACCGACTATGAGGCTCCCTGTGTTGCTCCAGACCGAGCCGGCGCCCGTCACCAGCACCGTGTTGTTGCTGGCATCACTCGTATTGCCGATGATGCCGCTCTGGTTGAGCACTTGGCCGCCATTGGTGATGATCAGGCTGTTGCCGGTGCCGGCGTCGCCGACATAAAGCGCCCGGTTGTTGGCGTTCTGCAAGACCGAGCCGGCGCCAGTCACCACGACCGAGTTGTTGCTGGCGCTCGCGTAGCGGCCGATGTAGGCCTCGCCATACCGGTTGATGACCTGGCCGCCGTTGCTGACGATCAGGCTGTTGCCGGAGCCATAGTAACCGACGCCCAGATGATAGTAGTTGCTCCACACCGTGCCCGAACCGTTCACTGTCACTGTATTGTCAGACGCACCCGCGTTGTAGCCGATCCATCCCGAACCGTTGGTGACCAACGCGCCGTCGTTGATCATCAGGCTGTTGTTGGCGCTGCTCTGGCCGATATACACGGCGCCGGCATTGGCCCAGAGCGAGTTCGCGCCGCTGACCAAGACAGCATTGCCACTGCTGAAACCCGTGCCCACCCGGCCGCCCGCGGTGACGACCCGCCCGCCGTTGGTGACGACGAGATTGTTACCTGAACCAAACCAGCCCACGTAGAGTTCGTTGGTATTGTTCCAGACCGAGCCTGCGCCCGTCACCAACACACGATTATCCGTCGCCCCGCTGTAGTAGCCAATGTAGCCGTCGCCGTTGATGACCTGGCCGCCGTTGCTGATCACGAGGTTATTGCCAGAACCTGAGCCGCCAACCCGGAGATGAGCGGCGTTGCTCCACACCGAGCCAACGTCGCTCACCGTTACCAAGTTGTTGCTGCTCGAAGCAGCGGACCCGATCGTAGCTGAAGCCGGGCCCAACACCCGGCCGCCGCCACTGATCATCGCCTCGTTGAACGAACCGGCGTTGCCGATAGTCAGCGAGCCGTTGAGAAGACCGCTACTGACCGCCAAAATCCCGTGATCTTCGCTGACGAAGTTGGTCAGGTTCGCGGTGCCGCCGGAGATTGTCCACGCGCCGAAGTTCGTCGCCACGCCCGCGTCCTGCTGGCCGCCGCTCTGCAACACGATGCCGGACGCTTGGTTCAGGAACGTCGCCGCCTGGTTCTCGCCCGCGCTGAGCGTGAAGCCGCCGCTGTTGTTGAAGTCCTGCGCAGCGAACACGCCGCCGGTCTGGTTGAATGAGCCGAGGTTGTTCGCCGGCCCCGTGACAGTCGCCGAGCCTCCACTGAAGTTAAACGCGCCGCCAGCCGCGTTGGTGAAAACGCCGCCCACGTTCAGCAGTCCGTCGGCCATGCCGAACTGGCCACCGTTCACCAGCACCGGTGTCGTCAACGTGCCAATGTTCATCGCCACCACGCTGCCGGCCTCCGTCACGAACGATCCGTCTGCCGTGACGATGCCGGCATTCATCGTCAGCGTTCCGGTTCCAGCGTTGACGAAGTTCGTCAACTTCGCCAGTCCTCCGCCGGAGATTGTCCACGCGCCGAAGTTCGTCGCCACGCCCGCGTTCTGCTCGCCGCCGTTCTGCTGGATGACACCGGCGAGTTGGTTCACAAGCAACGCCGCCGAGTTGGTGCCGCCGTTGAGCGTCAACGCGCCGCTGTTGCCCAAGTGCGCCGACTCAAAGCCGCCGCCGGTCTGCGTAAACACTCCCTGGTTGTCCATCTGCGCCGTCACGCCCGCCTGGCCGCCGCTCAAATCGAACGTCGCTCCCGCCGCGTTGGTGAACGCACCCGCCACGCCGAGCGTGCCGCCCGCCACGGCGAAGTCGCCGCCGTTGAGCACGGTTTGCGCCGCGAGGCTGCCGCCGTTCAACGCCAACGCGCTGCCGTTGGCCGTCACCAATCCACCGACGTTGAGCACGCCGTTATTGATGGCCAGCGCGCCTGCGCCGTCGTTGACGAAGTTGGTCAGGTTCGCCGCACCGCCGGTGACCATCCACGCGCCGAGGTTGGTTGCCACGCCCGCGTTTTGCTCGCCGCCGCTTTGCAGCACCGCGCCCGCGGCCATGTTCACAAACAACGCCGACGTGTTGGTGCCGCCGCTGAGCGTGAACGTGCCGTCGCTGACGAAGTTGGCCAGGTTCGCTACGCCGCCGGAGATCGTCCACCCGCCAAGGTTGGTCGCCACACCCGCGTTTTGCTCGCCGCCGCTTTGCAGCACCGCGCCCGCGGCCATGTTCACAAACAACGCCGACGTATTCGTGCCGCCGCTAAGCGTGAACGCACTGTCATTGTAGATGTTCGTCAGATTCGCCAAGCCACCGGAGATCTCCCACACGCCGAGGTTGGTGACCACGCTGCCATTCTGCGCGCCGCCACTGAACAAAAACACGCCGCTGTTGGCCAGCACCGCCGCGTCGAGCACACCCCCGTCCTGTGTCCACGTCCCACTGTTGTCCACCAGCACCGATACCGCCGCGCCGCCGCTTTGATTGACGGTGCCAGCATTGCTGAATGCACCAGCCACGTCCAACGCGCCGCCCGTCATTCCAAAAGCCCCGTTGTTTGCCACCAAACGCGTCTGCATGTTACCGCCACTGACCGTCAGCGAGCCGGCGGCGTCGTTGATGAAGTTGGTCAGGTTCGCCACGCCGCCGGCGACCGTCCATGTGCCGGAGTTCGTCACTGTGTTCACATTCTGCTCGCCGCCGCTCTGGTTCACGACGCCGGTGAGCAGGTTCAGGAACAACGCCGCCGAGTTCGTGCCGCTGCTGATCGTCAGCGTGCCGCTGTTGGAGAATTCCGCCGGGTCAAACATGCCGCCGCTCTGCGTGAACGTCCCTTGGTTGTCCATCAGCACCGGCACCGTCGCGGTGCCCCCGCTGAGGTTGAACACGCCGCCCGCCGCGTTGGTGAACGCGCCCGCCACGTCCAACGCGCCGCCCGCCATGTCGAACTGGCCGGCGTTCACCAGCACCGGCGCAGTGAGCGTGCCGCCGTTCAGCGCCACGTTGCCGCCGAGGCTGGTCACGAATGAGCCGGCAGCGTTGACCGTTCCGTTACTGATCGTCAGCGTGCCACCGTAGCTGGTGAAATTGGTCAGGTTCGCGACACCGCCATTGATGATCCACACGCCGCGGTTGGCCGCCATGTTCGCGTTCTGCTCACCGCCGCTGAAGAGCAGCGTGCCGCTGTTGAACAACCACTCCGCGCTGAAGGCGCCTCCGCTCTGTGTCCATGCTCCTGCGTTGACCATTTGCAACCGACTCGTCGCGGTGCCGCCGCCAAGGTTGAACGAACCTCCGACACTGTTGGTCAACAAAATCGTGTTCAACGCCCCTCCTGACATGGTGAATTGGCCACGGTTCTGCGCATACCTGGCTGTTACGCTGCCATCGCTCAGCGCCAGGAAGCCTCCCGTGTCCACGAGCAGGGAAGGATAATCAAAGCTAGGAGCGGTGGCATGAAGCGAGCCGCCCGAGACACTCACCAGATTGCTCGTGCCGCCCCCCACATAAACACTGGCTGCTGTTACCAAGCCGTTGTCCGTGAGAACGAGACTGTTGCCGGAACCAGGGCCGCCAACGAAGAGATAGCCCCAGTTACTCCACACGGAGCCGGAGCCGCTTACGAGAACGGTATTGCTCCATCCTCCCTGCCAGCCGCCAACCTGCCCCTGAGCAGCGATCACCTTGCCGCCGTTCGTAATGGTCATGACGTTATCGAAGCCCCAGCGGCCGATAAGAAGCGACCCGGCATTGCTCCAGAGCGAGCCAGAACCGGTCACGAGAACAGCGTTGCTCCATCCATTGCCTACGGCATTGTCTGCCAGAAAACCCTCGGAGAACACCTGTCCTCCGTTGGCGATGGTCAGGCTATTGTTGGCAGAACCGCCTTGGCCAACAATGAGCGGACCACCACTCCTCCAAACCGAGCCGGAATCCGTGACCAGCGCGCTATTATTGTGAGCACGGAAGTGTTCGCCGATAACTCCCCAGTCATCGTTTTCCATCTGACCACCGTTGTTGATGATCAGTTGGTTGCCGGAACCGTAGCTGCCGACAACGAGCGACCGGTTCCTCCAAATCGAACCTGAGCCGCTCACCAACGCCACGTTGTTGCTGCTGAATTCAGTCTCGCCCAAGACATCGTCGCCACGAACGCCGCTGTTCCAAGGCCCCACCACGCCGCCGTTGGTAATGACAAGCTGGTTGAACGATCCCGTGCCACCCACTGTCAGCGCCCCATCAAACGTGCCGCCGGAAACTGTGAGAATGGCCGAGCCGTCGTTGACAACCCTATCGCTTTGGGCCGCGCCGGCGGCGATGGTCCACGTGCCGAAGTTGGTTGCCGCATACCATCCCGCGACCATAACGCCGCCATTTTGCTGCACAACGCCGCTCGAAAGATTCAAGAATCTGTTTCCAGTCCAATTCGTCCCACTCCCGACAGTCAGTGTGCCACTGTTCTCAAAGTCCTCTGTGCGGAACACGCCATTCCCCTGGGTAAACGTGCCCCTGTTGTCCATCGTCATCCATGAATCAAAATCGTTCACATCACCGCCGCTGAGGTTGAACACGCCTCCCGCCGCATTAGTGAACGCCCGATTCACGTTCAGCGTCCCGCCCGCCATGTCAAACTGGCCGCCATTCACCAACGTCACCGACGTCACGCTGCCGCTGCCCAGCGTCGCCGCGCCGCCGTTGACGAAGCCGGCCAAGTTGGCCACACCGCCGGAGACGGCCCACGCGCCGAGATTGGTTGCCACATTCACATTCTGCTCACCGCCGCTCTGCTGCACGGTGCCCGACGCCAGATTTAAGAGCAACCGGGCTGTGTTTGTGCCTGCGTTGATCGTCACCGTGCCGCTGTTGTTGAGCAGCGCCGAGTCAAATACGCCGCCGCTCTGCGTGAACGTCCCCTGGTTGTTCATCCGCACCGGCACGCTTGCGGTGCCACCGCTGAGGTTGAACGCGCCGGCCGCTAGGTTCGTGAACGCTCCGGCGACGCTGAGCGTGCCGCCCGCCATGCCAAACTGGCCGGCGTTCACCAGCAACGGCGCGGCCAGATTGCCGCCGTTCATCGCCACGATGCCGCTGCCGCTGGTCGTGAAGAGACGGTCGGCCGTCACGCTGCCGCTGTTGAGCGTCAATGTGCCACGGCGAATGTCGAGGACGGCTTTGCCCGCCGCATTGGTCGCGTGAAGGTTGCCGCCGGAAACCGTCAGCGCGTTGCCCGTCGAGAGAGCGTCAAAGCCGACGACCACATTGGTGGCCATCACGCTGCCGCCGTCGTCAATGCTCAGTTGGTTCAGCGCGCCCGTGTAGCCGAGGAACAAACCCACGCTGTTGCTCCAGAGCGAGCCGGCTCCGCTCACCAGCACGTTGTTGTTGTCCGCCCCAGCGGCACGCCCCACATAGCTCGCCGCGCCCGCAACAATCACCTGGCCGCCATCGGTGATGGCCAGTTGGTTGCCCGCGCCGGCATAACCGACGTTAAGGCCACTGCTGTTCCTCCAAGCGGAGCCAGCGCCGCTGACCAGCGCCGCGTTGTCGTTAGCGCCGGCATTGTTGCCCATGTAGCCAGTGCTGTCGAAGACCTGACCGCCATTGGTGACGATCAGTTGATTCCCGGAGCCTAAAAGACCCACATAGAAGACGGTGCTGTTACTCCAGACCGAGCCGGCGCCGCTGACCAGCACCACGTTGTTGCTTGAATCCGCGCTGTTACCCACGTGCCCCCTGCTGTCCGTCACCTTGCCGCCGTCAGTGATGGCCAGTTGATTATCGGAGCCATGAACACCCACATAGAGGTAGCTACTGCTGCTCCAGACCGAACCGTTGCCGGTGACCACCACCCTGTTGTTGTCCGCGTTCGCCGTGTTGCCCAGGTAGCCCATGCTGTTGAAAACCTGGCCGCCGTTGGTAATCGTCAGTTGGTTGCCGGAACTGTTATTGCCCACATAGAGATAGCTGCTGTTGCTCCATGTCGAGCCGGCGCCGCTCACCAACACGGTGTTGTTGCTCGATGTGGTCGCGTAGCCCACGTAGCCGGTGCCGTTGAGAACCTGGCCGCCGTCTGCAATCGTCAGGGTGTTGAACGCACCGTTATTGCCCACATTAAGGCCGGCGCTGTTGCTCCACACCGAACCCGCGCCGCTGACCAACGCCACGTTGCTCCGGCTTCCCACGGCCTGACCGATGGAACCAAGCCTGTCAGCCACCACACCACCGTTGTTGATCGTCAGTTGGTTGAACGATCCCGTGCCGCCCACCGTCACCGCGCCGTTGAGCGTGCCTCCCGAAACCGTTAGCGTCGCCGAGCCGTCGTTGACGAAATTCGTCAGGTTCGCCACGCCGCCGGTGATCGTCCAAGAGCCGAAGTTGGTGGCGTAATTTACGTCCTGCTCGCCGCCGCTCTGCTGGACGGTGCCGCCCGCCAGATTCAGGAACATGGTCGCCTCGTTGGTGCCCGCGCTAATCACCAATGCGCCGCTGTTGATGAACTGCGCGGGATCAAACACGCCGCCGCTCTGCGTGAACGTGCCTTGGTTGCTCATACGCACCGGCACAACCGCGTTGCCACCGCTCATGTTGAACGCGCCGCCCGTCGCGTTGGTGAACGCACTCGCCACGCTCAACGTGCCGCCAGCCATGTCGAACTGGCCGGCGTTCGACACCGTCGGCGCGGTCAAGCTGCCGCCGTTCAATGCCACGATGCCGCTGCCACTGGCCGTCTGCAACGCGTCCGCGAACACGCTGCCGCTGTTGAGGGTCAGCGTGCCGTAGCGAACCTCAATCGCTCCGGTGCCCGTGGCGTTGGTGGCGTAGAGGTTGCCGCCGGAAACTGTGATGGCGTTCCCGCTGGATGACTGGACACCTACAACCACGGTCGCAGCCGCCACCGTGCCGTCATCGGCGACGGTCAGGCTGTTGCCGGAACCGGCGTTGCCGACATTGAGGGCGCCGTTGTTGTTCCAAGCGGAGCCAGAGCCGGTCACCACGACTGCGTTGTTGTTCGCGCTGGAAGCAGCGCCGATCTGGCCCAAACTGTCGAACATTTGGCCGCCATTGGCAATGGTCAGGCTGTTGCCGGAGCCCCCGTTGCCAACACCCAGTTGACCGCTGCTGTTGCTCCAGACGGAGCCGGCACCAGTCACCAAGACCGTGTTGTTGCTCGAACTGGCGTGCCAACTGATAATGCCCCAAGTGGAGAGAAGCTGGCCACCGTTGGCAATGGTCAGGCTGTTGCCGGAACTTTCGTAGCCCACAGCAAACTCCACGCTGTTGTTCCAGATGGAGCCAGCGCCGGTCACCAACGCCGTGTTGTTGCTCGCGCTGGTGTGCAAGCCAACAAAACCCTCGCTGTTGAAGACGTGGCCGCCGTCGGCAATCGTCAGGCTGTTGCCGGCGCCATTTACGCCCACACCCATGTTAACGCTGCTGTTCCAGACGGAGCCGGTGCCGGTCACCAAGACCGTGTTGTTATTCGCGCCGGCGTTCACGCCGATCTCGCCGCCGGTGTTGAAGACCTGGCCGCCGTTGGTAATGGTCAGGCTGTTGCCGGAGCCAGAGTTGCCGACATAGAGGCTGCTGCTGTTGCTCCACACGGAACCGTTGCCGGTCACCAAGACCGCGTTGTCGCTCCCGTTGGCGTAGTAGCCGATGACACCGAGGTTGTTGAAGACCTGGCCGCCAGCCGCAAGGGTCAGGCTGTTGCCGGAGCCAGAGAGGCCGACAGACATGTCGCTGCTGTTACTCCAGACCGATCCGGTGCCGGTGACCAGCACTGTGTTGTTGCTCGCGCCGCTGCCGCTGCCGATGCGTCCGACGCTGTCGAAAACTTGGCCGCCGTTGGCAAGAGTCAGGTTATTGTTAGCGCCAGCGTTGCCGACATACACGTCGCTGCTGAAGACCCGGCCACCGTCGTCAAGGGTTAGACTGTTGCCGGAACCAAAGTAGCCAACGTGCAAATTGACATTGTTGCTCCAGAGGGAGCCAGAGCCGGTCACCAAGACCGTGTTGTTGCTCGAGCTGGTGTTATAGCCGATGACGCCGCTGATGTCGGAGACCCTGCCGCCGTTGGTGATGACCAGGCTGTTGCCGGAGCCGAAGTAGCCGACAGACATGTCGCCGTTGTTGCTCCAAACGGAGCCGGGACCGGCAACCAACACCGTGTTGTTGCTGGCGTCGGCCGTGTAGCCCACGTAGCCGCTGGTGTTGCGGACCTGCGCGCCGTCGCTGACAGTCAACTGGTAGCCGGACCCGGCCGCGCCCACGAACAGGCTGCCGCTGTTGTTCCAGAGCGAACCCGCGCCGGTGATGGTCGCGTAGTTGAAGTTGGCAATGCCCGTGGTGCCGATCTGGCCGCCGGTCGCGTTCACCACACCGCCGTTGGTCACCGTCAGCGCGTAGAACGCCCCGGCGGGACCGATCACGTAGGCGCCGGGGTAATTCACCGTGATGCCATCAATGATGTTCGTGAGCGGCGTCGCCGGAACCAAGTTGATAGTGAGGCTGAAGTCGTTCGTCGAGGTGAGGCCATCGCTGCCGGCCACCAGCACTGTGAAGCTGTTCGCCCCCACCGCGCTTGGTCGGCCACTGATGACACCATCGCTGCTCAGGCTCAATCCCGGCGGCAGACTGCCCGTCCCCAGCGACCACGTGTAGTTGGTCAAACCGCCCGTCGCCGCCAACGTTTGGCTGTAAGGCACGCCGATCACGCCATCCGGCAGCGGTGTGCTTGTGATGACCGTCGGTGCCACGCCCAGGTTGGTGAACACCATGTCCGTGCCGTAGCTGGTTCCCGCCGCGTTGGTCGCAACCAACTGATAGTGATACACGCCATGCGGCGACAGCCCGCCCAGCGCCGCCGTCACTGTCACGTTCGTGCTCGCGCTGCCCACGTCCTGCCATGATGTGACGCTGCCATAGTCGGTGTCGCTGCCATACTGGAATCGCGCGCCCGTTGCCAACCCGTTTGCGTTCACCGTGCCGTTGAGCGTCGCTGCGCTGCTGGTCACTTCCGTCGCAGACAATGTCGCCACCTCCGGCGCTACCAACGGCACGCCTTTGCTGATGCGGCTGTTCCCAATGTCCGCCACGAACATGCTGCCCGCGCTGTCCACCGCCACGCCAAAAGGATCGTTGAACCGCGCCGCACTGCCGGTGCCATCCGCACTGCCGCTATTCCCCGCGCTACCCCCGATCGTCGTCACCACAACGGCGGGTGTCATTTTCCGAATCGTGCAGTTGCCGGAGTCCGCCACAAACACGTTGCCCGCGCTGTCCACCGCCACGCCGGAAGGCCAGTAAAACTGCGCCGCGCTGCCCGTGCCATCCGCACTGCCAGAAAACCCCGCGAGACCCGCCAGCGTCGTCACCACTCCAGCCGCCGTCACCTTCCGGATCGTGTGGTTCCTAGAGTCCGCCACGAACACGTTGCCCGCGCTGTCCACCGCCACGCCGGTAGGATAGTAGAACCGCGCCGCGCTGCCCGTGCCATCCGCACTGCCAGAGGCCCCCCCGAGACCTGCCAGCGTCGTCACCACGCCCGCGGGTGTCACTTTCCGAATCGTGTTGCCGGCAAAGTCCGCCACAAACACGTTGCCCGCGCTGTCCACCGCCACGCCGGGCCACGAACACGTTGCCCGCGCCGTCCACCGCCACGCCGCGAGGCCTGTTAAACCGCGCCGCGCTGCCTGTGCCGTCGGCACTGCCAGAAGACCCCGCGAGACCCGCCAGCGTCGTCACCACTCCAGCCGCCGTCACCTTCCGGATCGTGTGGTTGTAGGTGTCCGCCACAAACACGTTGCCCGCGCTGTCCACCGCCACGCCGGTAGGATAGTAGAACCGCGCCGCGCTGCCCGTGCCGTCATCCGCGCCCGTTACGGTCGGCATGCCGGCGAAGTTGGCCCAAGCGTAGGCGATGTCGCCTTGCGCATGGACTGAAACAACGGCCGCTGACAAAGCCAGCCCTGTTGCGATCAGACTCAGTAGACTCTTCTTCATAACGCACCTCTCAAAAAACTTCATGCCTTCACACACTTGCGCGTTTCGCGCGCCACTCACACCTACCCGCGCGCGCTTGTTCCCAAAGCCAGCCATGACTCACACCGTCCTCGCTTAATTGTCAGTCGCTTTCGCCTCTCTCAGCTTTCGCACGCTCCATGTTCACGACACTCGCATCGAACCTCCTACGGGTTCTATATGGCGCGGAGACTACTCCACTTCCCTGACAACCGTCGAGGGGGTTTTCCCTATTTTTATGAGAGGGTTTTTGCCCTCATGATCTTCGTCCCCGAAGGCAGTCAACCGCCGCAGCAGTCAACGCAAGGAGAACCCGCCACCCCGTTATTGGCACGCCTGGGCCAAGGGCCCGGGCGACGGCGTTGCTGGCGCAGATGAACCGTGATCCGGGCGCGATCCACCTCAACAACGTTCACGGGTGAACCCATCCCGCAGACTGAGTTCAGCGCGGCTTGTGCTGGACGCGGGCGTGGCGATTCGTTAACAGTCTCTCCCAACAGAAGGAGATTGACTCGATGGAATTCTTTGATGTCATGCGAGCACGGTTTTCCGTGCGGACGTATCAGGACAAACCGGTGGACGCCGCCGCGTTGCGAACCATTCTGGAAGCGGTCAACGGCGCGCCATCGGCGTTCAACGCGCAGGCCTGCGAAATCGTCGTCGTGCGCGACGCCGGGCGGAAAGAGCAGCTCGCCAAGGCTTGTTTCAACCAGATGTTCGCGGCCACGGCGCCGGTGATGCTGGTGTTCTTCGCCAATCCGGACCGCAACCGTGAAAAAATTGGCGAAACCGGCGCGGCAGTCTATAGTCACGAGGACGCGACGATCGCGTGCGACTATGCGCATCTCGCCGCCGCGGCGCTCGGCTTGGGAAGTTGTTGGATTGCCGCCTACGGGCAGAAAGCCGTGAGCGAGGCGCTCGGCGCGCCGCCTTCGTGGTGCCCGGTGGCGCTGTTGTGCATCGGGCATCCTGCGGAGGCGGCCAAGCCACGCGAACGGCGTCCGCTAAACGACATCGTTCACGAGGAGCAAGCGCGAAAGCAACCACTATGAAGAAGAATGACATCAAGCCGTTCGACCTCTGGAAGGAAACCATGCAGCGGATGGGGCGGGATGGACTGCTGCTTTGCACGGTCGGCAGCGACGGCAAACCCAACGCCATGAACGTCGCCTGGCTGACCGGTGGCTTGATCTGGGGTCGCCCCATCATCACCGTGCTGGTCCGGACCGACCGCCACAGCTTCAACAACATCGAGCAGACCAACCAGTTCACGGTCAACGTGCTGACATCGGAGTTCGCCGATGCGCTGCTCTATCTCGGCACCGCCTCCGGCGCTTCCGAAGACAAATTCGCCAAATCCAAGCTCACGCCTGTTCCCGCACAGGTCGTCGAGCCGCCGCTGATTGCGGAAGCCGTCGTGCATTACGAGTGCCGCGTCCTGCACAAGAATGACGTGATCGCGGAGAACCTGACGCCCGATATCAACGGATTCGGCGCGAACCATCGCGTCTATTTCGGCGAGATTGTCGCGGCAAGCGCCGCTCCGGACGCAGCCAAGCGGCTTGAGTAAGGCAGCCGCAGTCAAATCGCGCTGCAACAACTCATTTGTTCAATACGCCGGACAACATCCGGCCGTAGCCGCGCCCCATTTGCAGGATTTGCCAGCCAACCCAGAACACGACGCCCATGTAGATCAGTTTCGGCAGCCATTCCGCCAGCGTGCGCAGCCGCCGCCGGCTCTCCTCGAAGAAATGTCGCTCCAGATGTTCGAGCATGTCGTCGAGCTTGCCGCTCTCCTGCCCCGTCGCGATCAGGCCGAGCGCGTCGGGCGGCAACACGTCCGCCATCGCCGTCACCAGCGGTTCGCCGCGCTTCAACTCCGGCGCCGCCGCGCGCGCCGCAGCCGCCATCAACGCACTGCCGGAAGCCGCGCCCGCCCGCGGCATCGCCTCCAAGATGCCAATGCCCGCGTTCAGCAACGCCTTCAGCGCGGAGAACAGCCGCGTCAGCGACAGATCACGGTGGATTTTTCCCACCACCGGCACTGCAAACACCAGCCGGTCGGCCAACACGAGCTTGGAGCGGTCCCGCGAGATTTGCCGGGCCATCCACCAGATCATGCCCGCCGCCACATACAGAAATGCCAGCGATGACAGGATCGCCCGCCCGTAAGCGCTGAAATCCTGCGCAAACACCAGCATCGGCAGCGGCCCCACAACCACCGACAGGTGCAGCAAGAGCAGCGGATAGAGCATTTGCGCCCGGATTTCCCTCCGGATCGCCTCCATCTGCTCCATCATCTCCGCCAACTGCCGCAGCACGCGCTCCACGCTGCCCGTCTGCTCGCCAACGTGAAGCAACTCGCGATGGAGCACCGGAAACACCGCCTCCTGTTCGCTCAGGGCTTCCGTCAGGCCGCCGCCTGCGCGGATGCGCTCCAGAACCGCCGCGCTCACCCCGCGCAGCCTCCTGTCCGGCGCGGCCCTCTTCAGGGTTTCCAACGCGCGCTCCATCGGGACGCCGGCGTTCAACATCGCCGCCAGTTGCCGGTAAAACGCCGTAAGATGGAGCTGTCTGGCCATGGGTCGCGCGGAATGTTTATCCGCCCCGCTCCCTCAACGCAACAGGGAACGCCGCGCACGGTTGCTGGATATTGACCTTGAGGCCGGCGGCGGTGTAGTGTGCCGCGAAATGTCACACACTGCCCGGAACATGAATACGTTCGCGCTGTCCCGTCTCTCCGCGCGGCCCGCCCGCAGGCCCCGACGCGCCGCGTTTACACTCGTGGAGTTGCTGGTCGTCATGGTCATCATCTCCATCCTCGTCGGCATGGTGTTTCCGATGGTCACGGGCATCAAAGAGAAGGCCAACGTCGTCGTGTGCACCGGCAACCTCAAGCAGCTTTACAACGGCCTGATGGCGTTTGCCGCGGACAACGAAGGCCGATGCCCGCTGAACGAAACCGACAACTCCTCCACCTTCCTGGGCGTCCCGAACAAGCCGAACTGGATCGCCAGTTCCGGCCTGTCCGGCACCAATGGCTACCTCTCGATCACCATGGGAAGCCTCTGGCGTTACGTAAACGACACCCGCGTCTATCGCTGTCCCTCGCGCCCCAACAAGGACTACGTCCGCAGTTACTCGATGGCCAGCTACTTCAGCGGCGCTGACGACGTCAAGACCAAGGTGACGCCCGCCTTCGACAGGGTCGTTCATCCACGCGCGCAGAAGTTCATCGAAGCCGAGCGGCCCGCGCAGACCTTGCTGCTGACGGAGGAGAATCCTCCCGGTTTCCCGCCCGAAGACGGCCGCTCCTTCCTCAACGACGGCTACTTCGCGCACGACGATCCCCATCGCGAGCAGCCCGGCTCCTACCACAACGCCGACCCGTTCACGCTTCTGGGCGGCAAGGCCAATGTGATCTTTGTGGACGGCCACGTGCAGTTGCTCAATCCGCAACAGGCCAGCCTCGCTTTCGAATCGTTCTTCCGCGACGTCGCAACCAAAACCAAACGCTAACCCGCAAGCCACCATGAAGTCCCGTCAGCTTCTCATTCTCATTGGAACCGCCGTCGTGCTCGGCGCGGTGTGGTTGATGCTAGGCGGCGCCAGCCTTTTCACCACGCCGAAAACTGAAAAGCTGCTGATGTGCGGCAACGCCGACTGCGCCAACGAGTTCAAGGCGCAGTTGCCGGTCAAGTTCCAGGACTACCCGGCCAAGTGCCCGAAATGCAGCCAGCGCAGCGCCTTCGTCCTCACGCGCTGCTGGAGATGCAGCGCCCCCTACCCCCTCGACCTGAAGCATCCGCTCGAAAAATGCCCCAAGTGCGGCTGCGAGCTGCCCAAGTATTGACGCAGCACTACTCTCCAAGCTGCTTTGCGTCTGACAGCGCCTGACCGCCAGTTGACCCGCAGCGGGGTCTCGTCTATGCTGCCCGCGCGATTAATACCGGAGCACTCATGATTCGTCAGGTGGACCAAAAGAAAATCGAAAAGGCCATGCGTCAGATTCTCGAAGCCATTGGCGAGAATCCCGGCCGCGAAGGTTTGCGGGAGACGCCTGCCCGCGTCGCCCGGATGTATGCGGAGATCTTCAACCATGGCGGAGAGAATCCGCGCGAAGCGTTGGGCGCCACGTTCAAGGAAGATCATCACGAGGTCGTGCTCGTGAAGGACATCCCGTTTTACTCGATGTGCGAGCACCACCTCATGCCGTTCTTCGGCAAGGCGCACGTCGCCTACATCCCCCACGGCAAGATCGTCGGTATCTCCAAGCTGGCGCGCGTGGTCGAGGCCTTCGCCCGCCGGCCACAGGTGCAGGAGCGGATGACCAGCCAGATCGCCGACCTCATCAACGAAATGCTCCGACCCACCGGCGTCGCCGTCATCATCGAAGCCATCCACACCTGCATGACCATGCGCGGCGTCAAGAAGCCCGGCTCCTCCGTCATCACCAGCGCCATGCGCGGCGACTTCCGCAAGCGCATCACCAGCCGCACGGAAATCATGTCGCTCATCTACGGCCGCGTGATGACGCCGTGAGGTTTCGCAACTCGTGATTCGTAATTCGTAATTCGGTTGCATTTTTCCACCCACGAATCACCAGTTACGAATTACCAGTCACGAATCCCGCCTCCGTGAAAAAAGTCTTCATCAAAACCTATGGCTGCCAGATGAACGAGCGCGACAGCGACGCCGTGGCCGCCATGCTGCTCGACCGCGGCTACTCGCTCGCTAAGTCCGAACGCGATGCCGATGTCATCCTTCTAAACACATGCTCGGTCCGCGACCTTGCCGAACAGAAAGCGATCGGCAAGATGGGCCTCCTGACGCGCAAGAAACACCGCCGCAGCGATCTCGTCCTCGGTTTCATGGGTTGCATGGCCCAGCGGCTCGGCCCGAAGTTGCTCGACCGCCTTCCCAAAGTGGACCTCGTCATCGGCACCCAGAAGCTCCACCGCATCCCCGACCATCTCGACCAGTTTTTCAACAACGGCCACCACCCCATCAGCGACATCGCCGAGGAAGCCGGAAGCCAGGACACGATTCGCGACCATGCCGCACCCGCCGCGCGCGCCACGGCGTTCGTCTCCATCATGCAAGGCTGCGACATGCAGTGCAGCTTCTGCATCGTCCCGACGACCCGCGGCGCCGAGCGGAGCCGCTCCATCGAGGACATTCTCGCCGAGGTCCGCGCCCTCGTCACTTGCGGCGTCAAGGAAGTCACCCTGCTCGGCCAGATCGTCACCAGCTATGGTCGCGGAGTGATTCCGATTCGCGACGGCAAATCGCCCTTCGTTCAACTGCTCGAAGCCGTTAACACCGTGCCGGGCCTTGAGCGCATCCGTTTCTTCTCACCGCATCCGCAAGGCTTCCGCGACGATCTCATCGAGTGTTTCGGCCGGCTCGAAAAACTCTGCGAGCACGTCCACCTTCCCGTCCAGAGCGGCAGCGACCGCCTCCTGAAGGCCATGTGCCGCACCTACACCGTGGACAAATACCGCCGCATCGTCGCCAAGCTCCGCGCCCGCGTGCCCGACATTGCCCTCTCCACCGACATCATTGTCGGCTTCCCCGGCGAGACCGACGCCGACTTCGCCGCCTCTGTCCATCTCTGCGAAGAGATGCAATACGACAACGTCTTCCTCTTCAAATACTCGAACCGCTCCGGCACGCCCGCCGCAGCGATGCTGGACCAAGTTCCGCAAGAGGAGATCGTCCGCCGGCATCATCAACTCTGGAAACTGACCGAAACTCACGCCGCGCGCTGCAATGCCCGCCTAATCGGCCACCCGGCCCAAGTGCTCATCGAAGGCGAACCGGAAAGCAAGAAGGTCGAAGGCCGTCTCTTCGGCCGCACGCGCTGCAATCGCTTGGTCTATTTCCCCGGCACCGGCCACCAACGCGGCCAGTTGCTCGACGTTCACATCAGCCGCGCCAAGTCCCACACCCTCTACGGCGAACCTGCTTGACCAATCACCCATCACCCGTCACCAATTACTGGTTACTGACCACTGATTACTGATTACTGATTTTAGCCATGTATTACTTCGTCCCGCTCAAAGCCGTCGCCATTGCCGTCGGCACGGCCATCATCGCCACGCGCCTCCCTGGCATCCTGAAGCCACAAGCCTACCGCGACTGGCTGCGCAAGTTCCCGCGCGCCGTCGTGCCCGGCATTGTCTTCCTCAGCATTGCGCTGATCTGGTGCCTCATCATCGTCAACGGCGCGCGCGAGGACGGCATGGCCGTGCCCAAGAACTTCGTCTATCTGTTCCTCATCGGCGTTTACGTCGGCCTCATTGCGCTGAAGTTCGACTTCCTCGCCGTCCGCGGCCTCTCCATTCTGTTGCTGATGATCGCGAAGGTCGTGGTGGATTCCGCCAACCAGCTCGAAACGCCCTGGCGGCTCGTCATGACCGTCATCGCCTACATCTGGGCCATCCTCGGCATGTGGTTCACCGTCTCGCCTTATCGGATGCGCGACATGATCGAATGGTCCATCGCAAGCGACAGCCGCCTGCGCACGCTCTCCGCTGTTGGTTGTGTGTTCGGCTTGTTCCTCATCGGTCTCGGACTGTTCGTGTATTGAGATGATTGCGGTATCCTTTTGGCAAAATCATCGGGGGCAAAATCATGGCTGCGAGGAACATGATTTTGCCCCACATGATTTTGCCCTCCGCCCATTCTGATGCTCTCCCTCCCCGACAATCCCCGCATCCTGGTGATCCGCGGCGGCGCGATTGGCGATTTCATCCTCACCTTGCCGGCCATCGGCGCTCTCCGCCAACGCTGGCCGTCCGCGCGGCTGGAAATCCTCGGCTACCCGCGCATCGCCGCGCTCGCCGAGGAGCGTTACTACGCCGACGCGGTCCGCTCCATTGACGCGGCCGCGATGGCGCGATTCTTCGTGCCGGAAGCCGACCTCGACCCGTCGCTCAGCGACTACTTCGCCAGCTTCGACCTCGTCATCTCCTATCTCTACGACCCCGACGACATTTTCAGCGCCAACCTCGCCCGCGCCGGCGTGCCGCGCCTGTTGCGCGCCTCGGCCAAACCCGACCGCGAGCACGCCGCGGCGCACTTCGCCCGTCCGCTCGACTCCCTCGGCCTCCGAGCCGACCCGCCGCATCCGCGCCTCTTCCCCAACGCCGCCGACCGCGCCTTCGCCGAGCAGTTCCTAGCGCCAATCACCAATCACGAATTACCAATCACCGTCGTCGCCATCCATCCCGGCAGCGGCGGCGAGCACAAAGTCTGGCCAACCGACCGCTGGGCCGCCGTCATCCGCTGGCTGCGCGAACAACACCGCTGCGACATCCTCCTCATCGGCGGCGAAGCCGACGACGCCGCCCGCCGCGCGCTTGCGCCGTTCAACCTGCCCGCCGCGTGGAACCTTCCCCTGCCCCAACTCGCCGCCGTTCTCGAACGCTGCGCGCTCTTTGCCGGCCACGACAGCGGCATCACCCACTTGGCCGCCGCCGTCGGCATCCCGACGCTCGCGCTCTTCGGCCCCACCTCGCCCGACATCTGGGCGCCGCTCGGCCCGCATGCCCGCGTCGTCAGCGCGGGCGAAGTGATGGGCGCGCTCCGCGTGGAAACGGTGACGGCGGCGCTGGAAGAGATGCTGCGGGGCGATAGAAAGTAGCTGCCGTCATTACTCGCAGCGGCGGATTTCAACACAGAAGCGCAGAGGACGTAGAGATGCGCGGAAACCCTGCAATACTCTGCGCTCTATGCGCCTCTGCATTCAACTTAAGCACTCACTCGCCAAGTCAGACCAAGTCCGAGCTTGAGTTTTCTAAGCCTTTTTCTAATCTCGCGACGGTATGAGAATGACGCGTAGGAGGTAGAACACGCGGGAAGATGCAATGAGATCAAAGATCGAACACGCTATGCCAGTTGCTGCCTCAGCGTCATCATCGTATTGCAGAGCCATCGCCCGCATGTTCGCGGCTCTACTTTTGGGGACTCTATTGGCTCTCCTGGCTGATGGATACGTGTGGTGGATGGCATGGCCGCCAGACGGGGGGATACCCGCTAACACTTTAACTGTGTGGGCTGGACCCGTAGCCGAGTGGGGTGGCATAGATTGGGTTCCTCTGTTCGTGCGTCCTGTCGCAGACACGATCGGCTTTATTGTAAGAGCCTGCTTTGGTTTGTGGGGTTTCCTTTATCTCTTCTTCTTGTCGTGGATGGTTTACCGCCTCAAACGAGAACATGTTCGTAAGAGCCACACAGCATGGTTAATAGTGCTATCGCATTTTATTTTCATGCACATCCAGTTAACCAACCTTTTTTTGAGGTCAGAATACAGAATGCCGGATTGGCCAGTAGAGGAATACCCGATGCGGGTTGCAGTCATCAGCGTAGTCTTGCTTCTCTTGTGTCTGGAGCCATTCTTCATGAGTAAACTCCGCAAGCGGGCCACACTGCCGGGAGAGTCCGATCCCATCCCCCAGAGCCAAGGACCAACCACGTAGAATTCCTTATCGCCCGGCTCCTTGACTCAAAAGATGCTCCTAATAATTCATGCAACCAGCAAAGTCACGCGGCAGTCTTGTTTCTGGCGGACGGGATCGTAAACGTTGAGATAATCCTGGCCGGGGTGTTTCCAAGAGTAGTCGCAGCACATGGCGCTGGCCATCAGTTCGCAGGAGTATTTCGGGCAGGTGAACCAGAGGCCGATAGCGCAGCACAACGCGCCGGCCCCTTCCTTACCTCGTGATGCCGAGCTTGTTATTCAGCCGCGCTTTGAAGTAGGCAACGCGCTCGGCGTTGCTCATGCGGGCGAAATCGGGCGAGCCGTCGGGGAACGTCGGCCAGGAGGTGATCGCGGCTGGCGGCGTGTAGGAAACGGTCGTCGTGCCGTTCTTCTGTAGCGGCGGTCTCTGACCGCCGGCTGTTTCTTTTGCGGGAGGACGGCGGTCAGAGACCGCCGCTACAGGTTTCTTCGAAACCGTCACGGTGGTGCCGCCGGCGTAGCTCATGGAGGTATCGGTGAGTTGCAGGTCATCCTCCAACGAACGCTGGGGCTTGATGCCCAGCCCTTGCAGGACGCCGTGGTAGGCGCGCACGGCTTCCTCCGGCTGCACCTGGCCGTCCACGATTCGCCGCAGCATCTCGATGAACGCAAGCTGGTGCTCGGCGTTGTTGATCTTCCGGCCGAAGAGCGCGACGCGCGCGCCGTATTTCTGCGCCTCGGCGATGAGCTTGAAGGCGTCGTAGGTGGTGCCGGCGCCACCGCCGAGGATGCCCACGGGCAGGCTCGGGTCGTAGGCGGCCAGTTCCTCGGTGAACTTCGGGCCGTGATAGACCATCTTCAGGAACACCGGCCGGCCGCGCTCGGTGACGCCCGCCAGCGAGCGCACGATGTTGTCGTTGACGAACGCGCCCATCGTCTCCGGCGCAAGGCCGCTGTCCACGTTCGGGTCGAAGATTTCGAGAAAGTAACGAAAGCCCTTCCGCTCCGCCTCCTCGCGGAACTCCTTGAACTCGCGCAGCGTCTGCATGTCGCGATGGATGCAGTTGACGAAAGTGACGGAGTAGAGGCCGAGGTTCGCGCCGAGAACGCGCTCCTTCGGCTCGCACTCGACCTTGCCGCACTGGATGTGGTCAATCGTCGCGCTGCGGAACGGCCGCGAAGGCTCGCTGGCGTAACGGTTGCCGCGCACGACCCAGATGTCGGTGGTGTCGTTGGCGCGCGCCGCGGGCGTGATGTGGGTGTTGTCGAAAAGGCGCTCCTTGATCGTGAGCCGCTCGTTGGTCGAGGCGGACATGAGCATGATGTCAATCAGCCCCTGCCGCGTCACCTCGCGAATCAGCTCGCAGAAATCCTCCGTCGTCCGGTATTTCGCCTCCTCTGGCCGGAACGCCTCCGGCGACTTCAGCGCGCGCACGCGCGGATCGCTCTGGCTGAGGCGGCCGAAGGACTCGATGCCGCGCGCCATGTCGGGGTCCTTCGCGTCGGCGATGATGAACGTCCGGGTCTGCGGGTTGCGGCGGATTTCCGCCAGCTTGATGTCGAGGGATTTATTCATCGGCAACCGCGGCCCGTGATCCGCAATCTATGGCTCTGGCTCTGAACGACTGCCACCGCTAAAGCCACAAATTACGAATCACGGGCCGCGATCCTTTCATTTGCTCAGCGCCTTCACCACTTCTTCGGTCACGATCTTCACGATCGCTTCCAGATCCGGTCCCGACGGCGATGATTCGTTCGCGTTGGAACAAACCACGCCGGGCCGGAACTCGCACGCGCAATAGTCCGCTTCCTTCAAACCGGTGCGCTCGTCGGGCAGGCCGAGGCCCTGCTTGATCTTCAGCAGGTCGCCGATCTTGCTGCTCGGAATCTGCGTGAACGCCGAGCCGAGGTGCGACGCGATGACAACCGTGCGGCAATACGCGTCCACGATCTCCATGAACCAGTAAGCCTTCTCCAGGTCCTCGTTCCAGGTGAGGACGCCGTGGTTCTGGAGCAGGATGCAGTTGTGGTCCTTGCAATACGGCAGCACCGTCTCGGCGAACGCCTGCGTGCCCGGCGTCTCGTATTTCGCCTTGGCGACCGTGCCGACGAGCACCTCCATCTCCGGGATCATGCAACGCGGCACTTCCGCGCCGGTGATCGCGAACGCCGTCGCGTGCGGCGGATGCGCATGGACGCAGGCGCGGGCTTTCGGCTGCGCCTTCATCGCTTCGAGGTGCAGGAAAATTTCGCTGGTGCGCTTGGCGGTGCCGGCGATTTGGTTGCCGGCGAGGTCCACCATGCAGATGTCCTCCACGCGCATGATGCCCTTGCTCACCAGCGTCGGCGTGCAAAGCACTTCGTTCGGGCCGATGCGGTAGCTGACGTTGCCGCCGTTGCCGTCCACGTATTCGCGCTTCCAGAGCCGGTGCGACACGCTGACGATGTGCTCCTTGATGCGCTGCGCTTCCGGCGAGTTGAACAGCTTGACGTGCTCGGGCTTCCATTTCGGCTCGGCCGCCGCGGCGGGCGCGCTGGAACCGTTGCCGTTCCCGGCGGTGGATGCACCGTCAAACTGGATCGTGACGCCGATGCTGCGGAGAAAATCCTTCGCCGACGGCGTGACGATGGCGTCAGCCGGCGCGGTAAAGGTCTTCGCTCCGCTGGCTTTCAGTCCTGTGACGTCTTTGAGTGCGATGACTTGTTTCATAGTCTATTTCTTTGGCGGCATGTAATTGATCGTGTCCACGATGAGCGCGTTGTAAGCGTCAATCGGGGTGTCCTGCTCAAATGGTTGCGCGGCCTCGCGGCCCTCGACGTAGCCGATGATGTTCCCGACGCCGGCGCCGAGGTTGTCGTAGCAGACCAGCGACGGCTCGGTCGGCTGGCCCTTGCCCGCAAGCGCCTCGCGGTTCAACGGCTGCACGACGAGCCAGCGGCCACCGGTGAACGAATCCACCTGGCCTGACAGCGTCACTTTGCCGATGACCTTGCCGAGCTTCATGTGTCTATGATTCCAACGATGCTGTTGCGAATCGGCGTCTTGCGGCACTTCACCAACTCGGTCGCGTGTTTGCCGTCCGTGCTCACCATGACGCGCGAGTGAAGCCCCGAACCGAGCGGGTCAATCGCTATCGTCGGCGAGCCAACCTCCGCGCCGTCCGCGGTGATCGGCTGGCAAATCACGAACCGCCAGCCGGTCGCACTCGCGTGCTTCACCGTGGCTGTGATATTGCCATCTACGCGACAGAGCATCATGGTCTAGTAAATCCTCAACGCGCCGGACATCGTCAGCCGGCGGAACCGGGTGTAAGTGAGCGGCGTCGTGATGCCCTCGCCCGTCGGCGTCGCGATGGAATAGCTCAGGTAGCCTTCGCCGCCGCCGCCGAGACCGGCGGTGCACGGGCCGTTGGCGACGAAGATCGTCGTGTTCATCACCCGCGCCATCTCGGTGATCGTGTCCAGATTGCGCGAGTGAATGATCGCGGTGTGCCGATAGTTATGCTCGGCGTGCTTTGACCGCTCAATGCCCTCGGCCGCGTCGCGCACGCGCACGACCGGCACGAACGGCATCATCTGCTCTTCCTCGACGAACGCGTGGTCCGCGTCCGTCTCGCCGAAGAGCAGCTCGCAACCGGACGGCACGTTCGCGCCGGCAGCTTGCGCCAATACGCTTACGTCCTTGCCGACGAGCTTCTTGTTCAGCACCGGGTGCGGGCAGCCCGCGCCCTGGCTTTTCTCAAATGTAAACGCTTCCTTCGTCAGCGCCTCGATTTGCTGTGCGTTCAACTCGAATGCGCCGGCCTTCTTGAACGCGGCGATGAAACCGTCCCACGCTTTGGCGGTGATGAAGATTTCCTTCTCGCCGATGCAGAGCAGGTTGTTGTCGTAACCGCCGCCGGCGATGATGCCCTTCGCAGCGTTGTCGAAGTCCGCCGTCTCGTCCACGACGACCGGCGGGTTGCCGGGACCGGCGCAGATGGCGCGCTTGCCAGAAGCCATCGCAGCCTTCACGACCGCCGGACCACCGGTGACGCACAGGAGCGCGATGTTCGGGTTGGTGCAAATCGCCTTGAAGCTCTCCATCGTCGGAGGCTCGGCCGTGCAAAGGAGGTTCTCAATGCCAAGCGCGCCGTGAATCGCCTCGTTGAAGGCGCGCACCGCCATCGCCGCGCACTTGCTGGCGGCTGGGTGAGTGTTGAACACGACCGCGTTGCCGGCAGCAACCATGTTGATTGCGTTGCAGCCGAGGGTTGGAATCGAGTGCGTCGAGGGCGTGATGGCGCCGATGACGCCGAACGGAGCACACTCATCAATCGTCGCGCCGTTGTCGCCGGTCATCGCCACGCGGCGCAGGAAATCCACGCCGGGGACTTTCTTCAGCACCTTCAGCTTCTCGATCTTGTGGTCGAGCCGGCCGATCTTCGTTTCTTCCAACTCGATCCGGCCCCACGACTCTGCGTTCTTCTCGCAGAGGGTCTTGACGATCTCTTCAACCTTCCGGCGGCCTTCAACACCGGCTTTCGCAAGCTGCTTCTGCGCGTGTGCAGCGGCTTCGCAGGCTTCGTTCGCGTCGGCGAAAATGCCAAACCGGTTCGGCGCTCCGGCCTTTCGCGCGGACGGGCCGTGCGATGCCGGAGCCGGCGACTGTTGTTTCAGCCGCGCGATGACGTCCTGAACCAAGTCGCGAATCTGTTGTTCGTTAATCGCAGGTGCGCTCATGTTGTTTCAATCACTTGCCGGTCTTGAAGATGATCTTGCCCCCGACGTCCACGGCATCCACGATGCCCACGACGACGGCGTCCACCGGTGCGTCCTTCAGTCCGTTGGCGAGCCGGGCGGAACTGCCCTGGCAGAACATCACCATCTCGTCCTCGCCCGCGCCGACGCTGTCCACCGCAACAATGGTGTTCACGCCGGCCTTGAGCTTCGTGTGGTCCTTGTCGTCCACGAGCATTGGCCGAAGGATGAGCAGCTTGCGGCCGACCATCTTCGGATCCTTCTTCGTGGCAACAACCGAGCCTTCAACTTTGGCTAGGAACATAGGGCCTCCGTTCTAATACGTAATGCGTAATACGTAGGTTCTGCCTTACGCATTACTCGTTACGCATCTCGCTCTACTTCTTCGCCGTTGCGATCTTCGGCAGCACCACGCCGGTTTCCTCGTGCGGACGAGCGATGACGTGGACGCTGACGACCTGGCCAATGGCCTTCGCCGCTTGCGCGCCGGCGTCGGTCGCCGCCTTGACGGCAGCCACATCGCCCACCACCACGGCGGTCACAAGGCCGCTGCCGACCTTCTCCATGCCGACGAGTTTGACGTTGGCGGCCTTGAGCATCGCGTCCGTCGCCTCGACGAGCGCCACCAAACCTTTTGTTTCAATCATTCCAATTGCATCTGCCATGTTCGTTCTCCTGTTCTCTGCTACTTCCGATTTTCTAAAAGTTTCTTCACTTCGCGCGCCACGACGATTTCCTCGTTCGTCGGCACGACCATGATATTCGCACGTGAATCGGCCGTGCTAATGACTGCTTCCTGACCTCGCTGATAGGCCGCGTTCTTCGCCAGATCGAGCCGGATGCCGAACCAATCAAGGTTTGCGCAAACCATCTCGCGCAGCCGCGACTGGTTCTCGCCAATGCCGGCGGTGAACACGATCGCGTCCGCACCGTTCATCTGGACCAGGTAAGCCCCGATCCAATGCCGGATGTCGTGCGCAAACACCTCCATCGCCAGCTTCGCCCGCGCGTTGCCCTGATCGGCAGCGGCCACGATGTCGCGCACGTCGTTTGAGACGCCACTAATGCCGTGCAGACCGCCTTCTTTGTTCATCGAACGCACGATCTGGTCAATCGTCAGCCCATGCGACTTCATCAGGAACGGAATCGCAAACGAGTCCAACTCGCCTACGCGGTTGTTGTGCGGCAGGCCCGACTGCGGGCTCATGCCGAGCGAGTTGCCAACGCCACGGTTGCCGTGCGATGCGCCAATGCTGTTGCTGCCGCCGAGGTGACACGAGATCACGCGGAGGTTACTGCCACCGAGCAGCGTCGCTACCCGCTCGGCGATGTAGCGATGGCTCGCACCGTGGAACCCGTATCGCCGCACGCCCCACTCGGCCCATTGCTCCGGCACGGCGTAACGTTTCGCCGCCTCCGGCGCATTCATCCACCACGCCGTCTCGAACAACCCCACCATCGGCGTGCGCGGCAGCTTCTCGCGAAACTTCCGGATGCCGGCGATGTAGGGCGGGTTGTGCGACGGCGCGACCTCGTTCATCGCCTCCATCGCCTTCAGCACGTCTTCGTTCAGCTCTGCACAGCCGAAGACGCCCTTGGCCAGCACGGTCTTGAAACCGACTGCCGTCAGGTCCTCCAAGCATGGCAACGCGCCGCTGGCCTTCATCTCCGCAAGCGACTTCTCGATCGCGTCGCCGTAGTCGGTGACGCGCTCGAAGCCGCCCTTGGCCAGCGTCGCCTCCGTCGTCATGTCGAACAGACGATACTTGAAGGAGGTCGAGCCTATGTTGGCGATAAGGATCTTCACGGTGAACCGCGATCGTTACACGTTATCCGCAGCGGATGCCGCCGCGTTTACGCACTGATCCACTTACCGAGACCAGGCAGCTCTTCATGCGGGCGCGGGATGACGTGCACGCTGACGACCTCGCCCACCTGGGCTGCCGCAGCCGCGCCGGCGTCCACAGCGGCCTTCACCGCTGCCACGTCGCCCTTGAAGAATGCCGCGACCAAACCCGAACCGACCTTTTCCCAGCCGGTGAGTTGGACGTTGGCGGCCTTCAGTGCTGCGTCGCATCCTTCGAGCAACGCCGTGAGGCCCTTCGTTTCAATCATGCCAATTGCTTGCAGTGCCATGTTCGTCTCCTTAACCAATGAATGACTTCAACAGTTCCGGGCTGGGGCGAGGAATGACATGGCTGGCGACCAACTCGCCAACCTTGCCCGCCGCCGCCGAACCCGCGTCCACCGCGGCCTTGACGCTACCGACATCGCCCTTCAAGAGGACGGTGACGAAGCCGCCGCCGATCTGGACCGTCTTGATCAGCGTGACGTTGGCGGCCTTCACCGCCGCGTCGCTGGCCTCGACCGCGCCGACGTAACCTTTCGTTTCTATGATGCCAATGCCTTCGTTCATGTTTCTCCTATCGTTTCCTCGGGCGGCCTACAGAGCCGTCCTACTTCAGTAACTCCACTTTGCTGTCCGGCCGCAGGCCGCAGGCGTTTCCCTCGTCGGTGTCTATATGCACCTCGAGCTTGAACGACTTGTCCACGCGGACGACCAAATTTTCAAAAACCGCGCCACATTCGCCGCCGATACGCAGTTTCATGTGATCACCCTGCTTGACGCCGTAGAACGCCGCGTCATCCGGGTTCATGTGAACGTGCCGCAACGCGCGGATCACGCCTTCCTCTATCTCAAAAAATCCCTTCGGTCCCATCAACATGCAGCCGGGCGTCCCCTTGATGTTGGCGCTCATCCGCACCGGGATGTCAAAACCAAGCATGATCGAATCCGTGAATGCCAGCTCCACTTGATTCAGCGTGCGGCAAGGGCCAAGGATGCGCAGATTGGAAATGATGCGGCTCCGAGGACCGATCAGCGTCACCATCTGCTCGGCGGCGAACTGGCCGTCCTGATAGAGCATCTTCATTGGCTTGAGCTGCGCTCCCTTGCCGAACAACGCCTCCACCGCTTCCTGCGTCAGGTGGCAATGCCGCGCGCTGACGTTGACCACGAGCGGATTCGGCGGGGTCTTGCCCGCCGGCGACATGGGGCGAAACCGCGCGTAAACCGCCTCGCGCACGATTTGCTCGACTGCCGACCGCTGGATTTGGGACACGCTCATTGCTATTCCAGATTCAATCAATATCTTTCAAAACCGAGCATGATAAATACCGAATCCGCCAGAATCTGTCAACAACTTCTTGCAATTATTTTCGCTCGGTGGCAGATTCAGGCCGTGAAAGCGCCCGAAAGATTGCGCCGTATTGAAGACTTGCTCGGCCAGCACGAGTTTCTGGACCTCTCCACCCTCACCCACGACCTGAAGGCGTCAGAATCCACCATCCGGCGCGACCTCGACCAACTGGCCGCCAAGGGCGTCCTCACCCGCACCCACGGCGGCGCAATGGCCGTGGACCACAAGACCGACGAACTCAACTTCGTCGTCCGCGACACCCGCCAAGCGGACGAGAAGGATGTCATCGGCCGCGCCGCGGCGGCGCTGGTGGAAAACGGCATGTCGGTGATCATTGACGGCGGCACCACCACCTACCACGTTGCGAAGCATCTCGGCGGCAAGCGCATCCAGATCATCACCAACTCTCTCCCCGTCGCCAACCAGTTCAGCAACTCCAGCATGGTGGAAACCATCATGTGCGGCGGCTTCATCTTTCCGCGCATCGGCGTGCTGCTGGGCCCGTTGGCGGAGGAAACTTTCTCAAAGCTCCATGCCGACGTTGCCATCATGAGCGCCGGCGGCCTCACCGCCGAAGGCATCACGAACTCCAACAACCTGATCGTGGCCGTGCAGCAGAAGATGATGGCCGCCGCCAGCCGCGTCATCCTCTGTCTGGATCATACCAAGTTCGGCCGGCGCGCCCTCTCCTTTGCCGCACCGCTGGAGAAGATTCACACCGTCATCACCGACAAGGCCACCCCGCGCGACCAGATTGCCATACTACAAAAGCAGCATATCGAGGTCATCGTCGCCCGCTAAATTGCAGCGGCGCAATGCGCTGTTCCGCCGATGACAAAACACAACAGACATGGATCGCCACTCATCACGCCGCGCTTGCAGACGGCGGGCCACAACTGATAAAGAGATTCCCGCTGAGCAACACCGCCCGATGCCGGCGTTGCGATTTGCCCAAATAGATTGATCATGAAACTAACTCGCATGTCCTCGTTCGTCTTCACCGCAGCTTTTTCCTTCGCCGCGCTCGCCTTGGTGAGCGGCGCGTTTGCCAGCAGCGACTGGCCGCAGTGGCGCGGGCCGTTGCGCAATGGCATCCTGCCGGACAGCCCCCCGCTGGCCGGCGAATGGCCCAGCAAGGGGTTGGCAAAGCTCTGGGATAGCGAGGCGATTCCGTCGGACGACGACGGCGGCCACGGCAGCGTGGTGGCGGCGGGTGGGCGGGTGTATGCGAGCATCGTGTGGCACAGGGACGTGCCGACGGAGACGCGCGCCATTGACGACCTAGTGATGCGGCAGCTTGGCTACCAGTCGGTTGCCGGCTGGCCGAAGGAGACGGTGGCGAGCATGGAGAAGGAGCGGCTTGCGCTCGACCCGAACCTGAAAGGCGCGGCGCTGGACAAGGTCATCGCGGACTGGCTGGAGAAGAACCTCGACAGCAAGAAGCGGCAGACTACCGCCGGCTTCGTGCGCGGCCGGTTCGAGAAGCGCGGCGACGCGATCCCGCTGGACGTTTATGACAAGCTGCTGACGGTCTCGAAGACGCGGTTCCCGAATCAGGCAGCGATGGAGAAGTGGGTCAACGAGCAGGACTTCAGCGAAAAGATCAAGAAGCAGATCATCACCGCCGTGCCGCCGACGATGAAGGTGGCGGATGATGTGGTAATCTGTCTCGACCTCGCCACGGGCAAGACGCTCTGGAAATGCAAGTCGCCCGGCGAGGCCACCGGGCGCATGGCCTCCAGCACGCCTTGCGTGGCCGGCGGGCGCGTGTTTGCGCTCGGCAGCACGCACTGCTACGCCGTGGACGCGAACAGCGGGAAACTGATCTGGTCCGCGCCGATGCCCGGCAAGGCTCCGGCGTCATCGCCGATGGTCACGGACGGCGTGTTCGTCATGAACACCGGCAAGCTCGCGGCGTTTGACGCGGCGACAGGCAAACAACTCTGGGTGCAGCCCAAGGCCGGCGGTGGCAACTCGTCGCCGGTGGCGTGGAAGTGCGGCGACAAGACCGTGGTCATCTGCAACGGCCGTGGCGTGATGACGGGTGCAGACCTCAAGACCGGTGATGTTCTCTGGACGACACCGGCTGGCGGCGATTGCACGCCCGCGGTTGTCGGCGACTCGCTCGCCGCGCAGGCCAACAACCCGAAGATCGGCATCTTCGCCGGCAAGCTGACGGCGACCGGTTTCAACAAGCTGTGGAATTACCCCATTGACCCGCTGCGATCACAATCCAGCCCGCTCATCCTGGACAATCAGGTCTATCTGATGGACGACAACGTCCACTATTGCTTCGACTTGGCGACTGGCAAAGAGTTGTGGCAGGAGAAGACACCGGGGTCAACGATCTCGTCACCCGCTTTCGCCGACGGGAAGATTTTCCTGCTGGCCAGCGGCGGTTCCAAGGTTCTCATGTTCAAGCCCTCGGCGGAGAAGCGCATACAACTCGGCAAGGCCAACACCCGCGCGATGTGGGTGCCGTCGCCCACCATCGCGGGCGGCAAGCTCGTGGTGCGCGGCCGGCAGGCCATCTCGTGCTACGACCTGACAGCGAAGCCCCCCGCTGTGGCGAAGGCATCGGGCCAGTGACACGGTAGCGTATCGGCTCGTCGCGAGTAGAGCTGCTGCAAGAGCGTCGCAGGAGTCATTCCGCCGACAGTTTCAGCAGCCGGTATCGCTCCGGCTCGATGTCCAGTGCGAACGCGCCGTCGCGGATCTCGATGCTCTTATCGAGGATGGCGTCCTCCACCCGCAATGTTCCCGACGCCGCCATGCCCAGCGCCGGCAGGTTCAGCCGCACGACAGCGTTCTTCGCCGGCTCGCGGTCGAGGTTGGAGACGACGATCAGCGCGCGTTTGCCGTCGGCGCTCACGAACGCGCTGCTCAACAACGTTGCCAACTCGGCGCGCACGGCCCACTGGCCCTCGTGGTAGAGGAAACGGCGCACGCGCTCATCAAGCGGCAGCCAGAGCCGCGCCTGCCAAAAACGCGGAATCGGCTGGCCGCGGTCGTCGTAGTTCCAACTCTTCGGCTCGAAACCGCCGCCAACGGCCTTGATCATGCCACCGTGCAACAGGATCACCGAGGCGAGGTTGTTCACCGACATCTCCAGCCGCTTGAAGTTCTTGTTCATGCCGAGATACGGCAGGCCGTATTTGCGGGCGTCGTAGGCGGCGCGATAATCCTCCAGCGGCTCCCATGCCTCGCGCAGCTTCGTTGCATGCATCGGCCGGCCCTCACCTCGGTGAAACACGTCGGCGTAGATGTTGACCGGCCAGACGCTGCCGGCGAAGTTGACCACCACGCCGCCGTCCTTGATCTCGCCATGCACAAGGTTGTAGATGCGCCGGAACAACTCGCGCGTGGCCCGCACCGGGTAGGTCGGACGGACGCGCCCCCGCTCGTCCACCCAGCCGTTGCCGATGCGCAGGTTCTGGTCGGTGAAAAGGTTGGCGGCGGAGTCCCAGAACACGCCGTCGTTGCCATACTCGCGAATCAGTTGCGCGTGCATCCACGCCATGTAGTCCGCGTAAGCGCCCTGCAAGCCCGCCGCCTGCCGCCACGTGCCGAAGCCGGAGTTCTCCGCCGGCGCACGCGTCATCTCGCGGCCGAAGTGTTTCCACTCCTCGCTGTCGGCTGCGACGCCCCAACCGGTGTAGAGGCTCACGGTCAGGCCGTGCTTGTGCGCGAACGCGATGCCCTGCTTGAGTTCCTCGCGCCGCTTCGGCTCCGGGGGCTGCGACGGCCAGCCGCTCCAGACACTTCCCTTGCTGCCTTTCCAGCCGCCGTGATACACAACGCTCTTGCCTCCGAGTGCCGCGGTGTCTTTGTAGAACTGCTCGTCTGTGCTCGGCCCTCCGATTTGAACCAGATGATCCACGCCCACGCGCGGCATCGGCCGATAAGGCGACGCCATCAGGCCGAACTGCAACGCCAGCGGCTTTTCCAGCTTCGTGGCGTGGTCAACGAAGTTGATCCGCATCGCGCCCGGTTGCACTTCCAGCACCTGCGCGGGTTTCTGAATCCTCCAGTTCACAGGTCCCTCGGCCGTGAACGCCAGCCCCGCCCGCTCGTCGCCGATCCACAAGTAGGGCGTGAACGGCATCAACGACTCGACCGCCGGACCCGGCTGGCCGCCCTTCACCGGCGTCAGCGGCTTGTCGCCGAACGCGGGGTCGTCAAGAAACCGCTGCAAGTCCATCAGCTTCGCGCGCTGCGGCGAAACCGGAAGCGTGAGCCGCGCGCGCTCCACCTGCAACGGCCCGCCGCGCGGTCGCAACTCCACCTCATACCAAGCCAGCCCGTCGAACTCGACGGTCACAGTGCCGCTGAGCGTCGCTCGCTCGTTCTCCAGCGTCGCGCGATAAACCGCCCGGCCCGGCGTCGCCTCGGCAAGTTCCAGCGATTTCACCGTCCACGCCAGCGGCTTGCCGTCGGCGACGACCTCGAAGCTCGCTGGCGACGGCAGCAACTCGTGACCCTGGCTGACGATGCTCGTGGGGAAGAACTTGTCGAACTGATAGACCCGACCCCACACCTCAACGCGACCCGCGCGCGTCGCCACCACCGGCGTCCACGGCTTCGACACGGCGAGCTTCTTGCCCTCGGTGTTGTTGTGCCACGGCGGCAGCGGCGGTTTCTCGACCGGCGCTTCGGCCGCGGCGAGTTCCTTGCCGTCGGCGGCGTTCACCACGACACGCACGCGATAGAAGCCCGGCTGAAGTTTCCCGGTCGGTAGCGCGGCTTGGACAGCCTTGGCGTCAGCGTGCACCGCGATGCGCTGTTCGAGTTCGGTCTTCGTGGAGCGGATCGAGAATGTCGCTGTGGCGTTGCTGCTGGCGGCGACCTTCCGCAGGTCGGCGCGGACATCAATCACCTGCGCGTGCAGCCAATACGGTTCGACCGTCAGTGCCAGCGGCGCTTCGACGCGAAACGGCGTCACGCCCTGCGCCAGCGGCTCGCCGCCCGCGCCGCGAAACTGGAAGACGACCAGATACTCGCCCGGCCCGGCGAGCTGGAGCAACCCGACGCCGCGCCGCTGGCCCGACGGCACCGCGACGCTCTGTTTGCGTTGCGCACCCTCGACAGCGTCGTAGCACTTCAGCGCGTCGGCGATCACCTCCGAGAGCTTCGTGCCCTTGTAGAAATCGGTTCGTCCCGCTGCGTAATCCTGGTCGCCACCGGAGTCCACGTTCTCGTAGAAGCTCTTCGGCCCGCCCGACGCGCCCGGCTTGCGGCGCAACAACGTAATGTCCGCCTCGACCCTCACGTCGCCAGCGCCCGTGTTCACCAACTCGAACTCGACCGCGAGTTTCCCGTCGCCGGCTTCGCGCGCCTGCACGAACCGCGCCGAGGGCGTCGCCGGCCCACCGAAGCGCAGCAAGCCGAAGTTGGCGAAGTCGTGCCAACTGCGGCCGCGGAACGACCACTGCGATATTTTCTTGAACGGCGTGCGCTGGTTGTCCACGACATCGAAGCCCCACACGTCGCCCGGCTTCGGCGGCTCCGTCTGCAAGCTCGCGAAAGAAATCGCCATCTCGCCTTCCCATCCCGTCTCCGTGACGCGCGCCGCCTGCCGCCACGGCGCATTCCAGTTGCGGTCGGTGCCCGGCTGGCCGAAGCCCTCGCCAAACGCGCCGCTGGCGTAGAGCGCGAAGTTGAAGTAACGCTTTCGCGTCCGTTGCGGGTCAACCGCCACCTCGACCAGGTCGCCGCCGCGCCACGAGTCCACGTGGCCCGTTTCCGTCGGCGACATCGGCTGCCGCACCTGAGCCGGCCGCTCGATGCGAAACGCGATGTAGAGGTTCTCCTTGTCGTAACCAACAAAGCACTGCCGCTCGAATTCATCCGCCACGCCGTCCGGCGCGGTCTTGAACGGCCCGATCAGCGCGGCGGTCTGCCACTCGGCGCGCCCCACGTTGCCATCAATCACCGGCGCCTGTGCCAGCAGCGGCGCAGTGGCGACGGGCGTGCGACGCCACTCCACATCATCCGCAGCCACGGCCGCGGCCAGAATCAATGGCAACCACTTCATTATCGTTCTCCTTTCGCAGGCGCAAACAGCGCCAGCCCTTGCGCAAAGTGATGTGCGCCTTTGATGACGCCGCCGCCTTCGCCGCTGAGGCCGCTGATGACCCGCGCGTTTGTTCGACCCGCTTTTGCCGGCTGATCAAACACATCCAGCAACAGCGTATGGATATCCGCAGCCGGCTGCGCGTTCTTCATCGTCTCTGCTGGTCGAGCCATACAGGACACTCGCACGGCGTGCAGGATGATTCGACAGTCGCGGGCATCTGGATCACCGATGATCAGCGACCGGCCGGCGAGTGGGCCGCTAAGCCAGAGTTGTTGCTTGCGCCCGCCGGCCTCGCGACCGTCGAAAGCCAGCTTCATATCGCGTCCGCTCCACGTGAACGCGACGTGATGCCGCTGGCCCGGCTGCCAGTCGCGCGGCGCTGGGGCCGGCACCGACAACAACCCGTCCTGCACGCCCACCGCGCTCATGGATACGGCGACCTGATGCTGGCCGTTCTTGGACAGCCACGCCGCGCTCATCGAGAAATGCTCCGGCACGCGAAACCCGAACAGCGCAAACGCCCGCCGATACTCCTTCGGCTTCGTCGCTGGATAAAGCTCGGTCATCGGCGTCAGCCACAATTCGATGGTGCCCTCCTCCAGTCGCAAGTTGCCGGGGGCGGGATACTCGATGCCGCCGGCCCGCGCCAGATCAGCAGCGGCAACGGAAAGAACGGCGGCCAGAATCAGCAATGTGGCTGGGCCGCGCGGATGTTGCCGGCGGGATGGAGGGTTCATAACAAAATCATGGCCCAGGCACCCGGCTGAACGCTGCGAGCGTGTCGCTTTCCTTCAGCGTCAGGCCGATATAGAACTCGGTTTCCTTCTCGTTCCATCGCCCCATCACCCAATGGTCAGCTCTGCGCGCCAGAAAACCAAATCGCACCGCGCCCGGCGTCAAATCAGCGCCAGCCGCTCCATCGTGCGAAAGCCACTTCGCGCGGAAAAGCTCCTGGACCTTCGTTTCGCTGCCGTCGAGTGTCACCGTGTCACCCGCGCGTTTCGCCGCCGCCTCAAACGGCGTCGGAGGCTCCGCAGGCGTGAACGGTATCATGAGATGCCATTCCTTTGCGTTGCCGCTGAGGCCGCAGACCAACAGCGCCCGTCCGCCGCCGACGCGGGTCAGTTCATATTCGCGGCAGTCGTAGAGCGCGCCGACTTTCGCTATTTCGACCGTGGCGCGGCCTGCGACTGTAAAAGCCCAATTCCTCAGCGTGCCACTTGCGCCGAGCGCAAACGCCGCAGCGGGAGGCGACGGTTTCGTGAGCGGCGCGGCCGAACGCCAGCCTGTCGGCCTCGAAGCAAAGAACCATGCGCCGATCACGACCGCGAAGACGATGAGCTTCAGCATCCAGCCATACGACATGGACTCCGCTGCCCCGCCCGCTGCTGAAAGCGAGCGGCCAATGGAAAGCGCGGGCGCGAGCGCCGGCATCTTCGGCAGGTTGAATGCTTCGGTGATCGTCTCGGCGGGCACGGTGATGCCCTGGTAGCACTCAACCTCGTCGCCGGTCCAACTCACCACCAGCATCTGGTTGCCGCTCTCGACGTTGAAGTAGTCGGCTATGTCGCCAACCTCCACACCTTCCGGAGGCGTGCCTTCGATGAAATAGACGCGCGACTGGTCCACCAACGTGACCGGCATCGGCTGACCGTCGAGGTCGACCTGATCACCGACACTCTTCGCCGCCGCCTCGTTCGCCGTCAGCGGATGCGACGGCTCAAAGAGCGTGAACAGCCGCCACTCCGAGCCGCTCTCGGTTTCCTCGAACACCAGCGTGGCGGAACCGCCGGCATCGTCCACAAGGTTAAACTCGTTCCAATAGTAAGTCTCGCCCTCGTCGTCCATGCCCATGACCACGCGACCGGCAACGCGGAAACGCTGGCCGCCCAGCACGCCGGTCGCGCCGAGTCGCAGTGGAGTTGGATTGGCGTAGCTCATGGTCAGCGGAAGAAGTGCGGCACGAAGCGGCTCAGGTTGCCCGTGATACGCCGCGTGTCCTCGCGGATGCCGAGCCCGGCCGGCTCGTGGTCCACGATCCAAACGCCAAAGACCGGCCGGTGGCCGTCGAACTCCGGCAGCGCGGCAATCGCCTGATAGACGTGGCCTTCCCCGCCGTAGTCGCCGCCGGTTTCCTCGACGGCGACGCCGCCCTCGAACCACGCGACGTTGCTGCCCTCGCGGCTGAGTTTCGGTTTGCGCACGTAGCGTCCGCCGAGCGGCGCGGCGGTCTCGTGCGCAGGCAGCAAGTTCGGATGGTCCGGGAATAGCTCCCAGAGAATCGGCAGCAGGCCCTTGTTGCTCAGAAGCATCTTCCACGCCGGCTCGATGAACTGCACCGGGTCGGTCGCGAGGTTCGGGCCAAACTCCTCGTGCCACATCCATTCCCACGGATAGAGCTTGAAGCAATGCGTGATCCGCTGCCCTTCGGCGTCCACGAAATAGCTCTGCCCCGCGTCCCAACCGATGTCCTCGATGGCGACGGCTTTCGTCATCACGCCAGCCTGCTCGCAGGTGTCGCGGAGGTAGAGCACGGTTTGCTCGTCTTCGGGGTGATCCTTGATGCTGCTGAAATGGATCATCGTGCCACACCACCGCCGCCATGCCTCGATGAGCCGCTCGTGGACCGAGTTGAACTGGTCGGCGTCGGGCCGCGTCTCCTGGAGCCAGAACCATTGCGCCACCGCCGCCTCCACCAGCGCCGTCGGCGTGTCGGCGTTGTATTCGAGCAGCTTCGGCGGCGCGTCGCCGTCGTAGGCAAGATCGAAACGCCCGTAGAGGCTAAAGTCATCGCGTTCCCACGAGCGCAGGATGGCCGGCCGCGCGATCTCCGGGATGCCGAGCCTCTGCCACCAGCCGCGCTCGATCACCGCCCCTGCTGCCTCGATGCAAAGCCGGTGCAGCACGCCCGCCGCCGTCTCCAGCGCGTCCACGTCGCGTGTCGTCAACTCGTAGCAGGCCGACTCGTCCCAATACGGCCCGCAGTCGTGCGAGTGATACGTCAGGCCGATCTCCTCAACCTTCTCGCGCCATGCGGGTCTGGGTTCGCAGCGGTGCCGTTGCATCAGGAATAGACTCCGTGATAGCGCGACGTGCTGCCGAAGCCGCTGCGCCGGACTGTGCCGGCGGGAGCGGTGGCCGCCCGCGCAGCGCGCAACGCCTCGGAGGTCGGCTCGGAGAGGTTGGTGATGGTCATCTGTGGCGTCGGCGACCACGCGCCGCCGTGGTAGTAGGCGTTGCGCTTTGCATCGTAGTGGTTGTAGGGCAGCGGAAACCACGCGCGCGACGGCGCGTGATAGTAGCCAAGCCGGGCAACGTAGTAGTTGTTGGTATAGACGTTGCCCGGACGGAAAGCGCCCGGCTGGCTCGGCGAGGAGTCGCAGCCGGCGAGCGCGCCGGCCGACAAGCCGCCAAGGAGCACAAGTTTGACGCTTTTGCTGCGCTTCACGTTGGCGCGAGGAAGAGGCGGCTCAGCCAATCATCGCCGCCGCGATGATGATGCAGACACCCAGAATGACCGCGCCCGCGACGATGGCGGCGGCGACGTTCTTGTTCTCAAGGATCTCCTTGTTCATGTCGCCCGGCGTGCACTTGTCGAAGACCTTGTAGCCGATGATGGCTGCGGCGATGCCGACCGCCGCGAAGAGCACCATCTGGCCGAGCGCCTGGCCGAGCGTCTGCGCGTGCCAGGTCGCGACGGGCGCGGCATCCGCAGCAAGCAGCGTCGCGGGTGGAATGAGTGCAAGGAGGAAGAGGATGCGAACAGGAATTCGTTTCATGGTTTTTGGCTCCACCCGCATCGTAGCCGCGTCTTGCACGACCTCAAGCGCAAAAATCCCGATAATGTGGCGCACACGGCTTGTGGTGTCGGCCGAGACGGCCGACACGACAACCACCGGCTACGTCGCTGCGCGCCAGTCGGCGATCTGGGTGCGGACGGTGGCGGCGGTGGGGTCGGCCAGTTCCTCGAAGATCCGCAGGGCGGCCTCGGCGTTGGAAACGGCGGCGGAGCGGTTGCCGAGTTTGTTGAAGCTGAGGGAGGAAATCCAGAGCGCGCCGGCCTCGCCGCGGCGGTCGCCGATGTCGCGGTAGATGAGGAGGGCTTGCTCGAAGAGTTCGATCGGCTCGAAGAGGTCGCCGTGGGCCTCGTGGGCCAGGCCGAGGTTGCCGAGGGCGTCGGCTTCGCCCTGGCGGTTGTGGAGTTCGCGGTGGATGGCCAGGGGCGTCGGCTTCGTTGTGGCGGTCGCCCATCTCGCGCGCGAAGCTGAGCCTTTGCTCGATTTGCTCGATGGAGTTGTGGCCGGTTTCCGCGTCGGCTGGCACGGGCGGCGGTGCGGTCTGTTCGACACCGGGCGCGGCGGGTTCGGAGGCGATGGGTTTCTGTTCCGGCACGACGGGCACGACAGCGACGGGCGCGGCAGGCGCGGGCGCGGTCCCGACGACGTCCGGGACGATAACCTTCTCTTCCTCTGCAACGGCGACCGGAACAGGGGACTCGGGCGGCGCGGGCGATGGTTCGGGCGCGGCGACCCGTTCGGGGACGGGGACTTCATCCTGAATGGTGATGGGTTGTGGCAGCACGACCGGTTCGACGGGAAGTTCCACGGGCTTCACGGGTGGCTCGGCGATAGTGAGCGGCAATGACGGCGGTTCGTCGTTCGTCGCGACCGGAAGCGTGATGGTGGACTTGCCCGGCACCGGCTCTTCAATGGGCTGCGGCGGAAGTATGACGGTGGTCTTGTTCGGCGCTGGTTCTGCCGGCGGGGCTTGGGGGATGGGAGAGAGATCGCCGGTGGACGACTCGGCGTCGAAGCGTTGCTTTTCCATCCAGTCGAAACTCTTCGTCTTGGGGGTTGGGCCGAACGGTCCTTTGAACTTCGGCGTCTTCCGGGCGCGCGCGCCGACGAGGGCGGCGATGGCGGGGACGACGACGGCCAGGGCGAGCAGCGTGTTAAGAAGTGTGACGGTCGGGTTGTCCATGATCGTGTTCGGGTGCGGTCAGGGTATCAATAATGCCACGGCGCGCGCAACGGGCGGCTGAGCATTTTGGCGGCTTCGTCGTCGCCGACGATCTGCTCCGTCTGCGGATCGAACTTGATCTTGCGCTTCAGGAGCATGGCGATGTTGCCGAGATGGCAGAGCATGGAAGTGCGATGGCCGGTCTCGACCGGCTCAATGCCGTCTTTCCGCGACTTCACCGCGTCGAGGAAGTTGCGGTAATGGTTCTCGCTGACGCGGAGGCGTTTGTCGTTGCCGCCGAGGACGGCGTCCTTGAGCGAGGCGGGCTTGCATTCGAACTTCGACGAGCCGATTTCCAACGACCCGTCACTGCCTTCGAAGCGGACGCCGAAACCGGGCTTGTTGGTGTGGCAGAACAACTCGACGCCGTTGGGGAACTTCGCGCGGAAGGAAACCTTCGTCGGCGTCGTGAAGAGGTCGCCTTTCTCCGGCCACTCGGAACCGGCGTCTTCGAACTCGGTCGGGAACAGATCGTCGCCGACGCCCCAGCGGGCGACGCCGTTGGAGTGGTGGCCGAAGTTGGTCGTCTGGCCGCCGGAGTAGTCAAGGATGAACCGGAACTTGTAGAAGCAGCGGAGGTTGTGATACGGCGCTTGCGGCGCGGGACCCAGCCAGAAGTTGTAGTCGAATCCCTCCGGCACAGGCTCCGCTTTCCAACCGGGGCCGGGGCCTTTGAAGTTGTTCTCGGCGACGTAGCTCTCGACGCGTTGGAGTTTGCCGAGCTTGCCGTTGAGGACCATCTCGCACGCCTGCCGGATGTGAGCCTTCGAGCGCCACTGGCTGCCGCACTGGAGGATGCGGTTGTGTTTGCGCACGGCCTTGATCATCTCCTGACCGTCTCGGACGGTGAGCGACATCGGCTTCTGGCAATAGATGTCCTTGCCAGCTTCGGCAGCCATGATGGTCTGGATGGCGTGCCAATGGTCGGGCGTGATGATGACAACCGCGTCCACATCCTTGCGAGCGAGCACGTCCCGGAAATCAAGGCAGGCGTCGCAGCCCTTAAAGGAATCGTTGCCGGTCTTCTTGGCGTAGGCCTTGTTGACGAAATCGCGCTGCGGCTCGCGGCCGAGGAACTGCTTGTCGTCGCGGTAGCCACGGCTGCCGCGGTTCACGTCGCAGCAGGTGACGATCTGGCAATCGTCGTTCTTGAGGAACTCCGGGATGTCCACAGTGCTCTGGTTGCCGCAGCCGATGATGCCAAGCGTGATGCGGTTGCTGGGCGAGTTCTTGCCGAACACCGAGATCGGCATGATGTGCGGTGCCGTGAACGCGGCGGCGAGCGCGGCGGTGGAGCGGAGAAAATCGCGGCGATGAAGGCGCGCGCAGGAGCGGGAGATGTTCTTGTTCATGCGAGCCTATGTTTAACACCATGAAAGCTCTGAAAGCATCTGAAAAATGAAGCGGCGCGCAAACTTCGCTTGCGGTGGATGGCGGCGGCGTGAATGATGATGGCGATGCGACAAGCTTTGCTGATTCATTATCACGAGATCGCCCTCAAGGGTGGAAACCGCGGTTATTTCGTCGGCCGGCTGAAGGACAACCTTGCGATGGCGTTGGAAGGCCTGCCGGTGGAGCGCATCGCGCATCCCGACGGGCGCGTCGCGGTCTGGCTGGAGGATGACGCACCGGTCGAGCCGGTCATCGAGCGGATTCTGCGGGTGTTTGGCGTTGCGAACTACTCTGTCGCGCGCGAGGCGGGACGCGAACTGGAGCAGATCGCCGACGTGGCGTGGGAGATGTTGGGCGACCGGCCGTTCGGATCGTTTGCGGTGCGCGTGAAACGGGCCGACAAGAATTTCCCGATGAACTCGCTGGAGGTGGAGCGCAAGCTCGGCGGCATGTTGATGGAGCGCATCCGCGGGAAATTCGGGCCGCAGGTGAAGGTCAACCTCGACGCGCCGGAGCGGACGTGTTTTGTCGGGATCACCAGCGGGCCGGTGCTCGTAGCGGTGGACAAGCAGCCGGGGCCGGGCGGAATGCCGAGCGGCACGGCGGGGCGGTTGATGTGCCTGCTCAGCGGCGGTTTCGATTCGGTCGTGGCGGCTTGGTATATGATGAAGCGCGGCGCGAAGGTCCACTTCACGCATTTCCACGCGACGCCCGAGCGCGCGGGCGAATCATCGGCGCCGGTGGCGCGCGAGCTGGCGCGGCGGCTGACTCCGTGGCAGTTCGGCTCGCAGTTGTGGCTGGTGCCGTTCGAGGAAATCCAACGTCACATCGTCGCGAAGGCGCCGTCGGAGTTCCGGATCATCCTTTACCGGCGGATGATGCTGCGCATCGCGGAGCGGCTGGCGTTTCGCAAGAAATGCCTCGGCCTGGTCACTGGCGACAGCCTGGCCCAGGTCGCGTCGCAGACGTTGCACAACCTGCGAACAGTCGGAGAGGTCGCGCATCTGCCGCTCTACCGGCCGCTGATCGGCTTCGACAAGGAAGAGATCATAGCGATGGCGCGGCGGCTCGGCACTTGCGAGACATCGTCGCAGAAGTTCGAGGATTGTTGTCCGCTCTTCATGCCGAAACATCCGGTGATCTTCTCGGAACTCGACAGCGTTACCCAAGCCGAGTCCGCGCTGGACGTGAATGCGTTGGTCCAACTCGGCCTCGACGGCGCGAGTTTGGAGCGGTTCCACTTCAAGGCAGGCGAAGTCACCATGGAGACGGTGATCAAGGCAGGGGAACACGGCGGTTCGGCTCCGTGAGGCGGCGAAACTCCAAGCTCAAACCTCAAAGCTCAAAAGAAACTCCAAGTTTCAGGCTCAGAAAGCTCCAAGACTGTTTGTAGTCGCTCCAGCAGATAAAGCCGAAGGCTCTGGACTGTGAGGATCACAGCTTTGGTCCGGCACGACAACCCGGTCGTTGCACTGAGCCGCAACCCCACTGAAGGCGGCAATCCTTGCCGCAGTCCAGAGCCTTCGGCTTCATTGAAGCTGCGCAGGCACACCTCACCCGTCACGCGCAGCGCGCGCAATCCTCCGTGATGTTCAGCACTCAGTCGGCGCTAGAACCGCGCCTTGGACTTGCTCGTCTTTGGAGCTTTTGCCTTCGCCTTTGGCGCTGGCGTAGACGTGCAACCGCAGGCAGAAACGCTCGCGGTATGCGTCACTGTCACCGCCGGGGCGACGGGTGGCACAACCGCCGGCTTGGCCTTGGCAGGCGATGGAACCGACGAGTGACCGTTCGGCTTGGGAGTGGCGGCGGCTTTGGCGGCTTCGATGTCGCGCTTCAGCTCGATTTCCGCGGCGAGCCAGTTTTCCTCGTCGCGGCCCGGCAATGAACCGGAGCGGAGATAAATCTCGTAAGCCCGCTTGGCGATTTGTTCGTGCGTCAGATGAATCATTGTCATTCCTCAGTTGTTTAGTTATTCCCGTTTAATTCCGAATTATTCGCAATGAAGTGCGCCTTCAATGCTTCCTCGGCTTCTGCGAGCGTGCTCTTCACTTCCGCCTCGGCCTTGAGCCAGTTGTCGAGGTCCTGGCCGGGCTTGGAACCGCGCTCGAAGAAAATTTCTCGGGCGCGCCGCGTAATCAGGTCGTGTTCGACAGACCGCAGCCACCGCTCTGTTTCGCAGTCAGCCTGTGGCCTGCGGGTCGCCTTGACTCGCTTGGCACGCTTGGAATCCTTCGTTGGATTCAGGTTGTTCATCGTCTCTGTCCTTTTCTTGGTCATAAATCTGGTTAGTGTTACCCCTCGGCTCCCTCAAATGAGCCGGGGAAAGACGGGCAAGCATATCTATAACTTTGCGGAATGCAAGAGGCGGTTGGGTTACGAATGCGTAACATGCTGCACGGACGGGACTCCTGATTGCAGGATAAAGGTTGTTTCAGCCCGGTTTCTACCCGATTTTTGTCAAAAACACCGCCCGCGACAGGGAAGTGACCTCAAAAAACGGCTTCTTGGTGCGTCGTCACCGTTGAATTCTCGCGAACTTCACGGTAGCATTTGCGCCCATGAGCTTGGTTGAACAGGTAAGACAAGCCGGCGTGATCGGCGCGGGCGGCGGCGGATTCCCCGCGCACGTGAAACTCGCTGGCAAAGCCGACACCGTCATCGCCAACGGCGCTGAATGCGAGCCGTTGCTGCACAAGGACGCCGTCATCATGGAGCGCCAGGCGGCAGAGGTCGTCGCTGGCATCCAGTTGGTCATGAAGGCTGTCGGCGCCAAGGAAGGCGTCGTCGGCATCAAGGGCAAGAAGAAGCGAGCCGTCGAAGCCTGCGAGGCCGCCTGCAAAGGCACCCCCGTCCGCGTCCACCTGCTCGGTGACTACTATCCGGCGGGTGACGAATACGATCTCGTTTACTCCGTCACAGGCCGGCTCCTCCCGCCCCAAGGTATTCCGCTGCAGGTCGGCGTCGTCGTCAGCAACGTCGAGACGCTCGTGAACATCGCCGCCGCTGCGAAGGGCGTGCCCGTCACGCACAAAACCCTCACCATCGCCGGGGCTGTGAAGAATCCCGTCACTCTCACCGTTCCCGTCGGCACCACGTTCCGCGAGGCCATCGAAGCCGCGGGCGGGTTGACCACCGACGATCCGGTGCTTTGCCTCGGCGGTCTCATGATGGGCCAGACGACCGACAACCTCGACACGCCAATCGTCAAGACCACCACCGGCGTCGTCATCCTGCCGCGCAACCACCGCGTGGCCGACCGCAAGCTCAAGCCCGCGGACATCCAGGCCCGCATCGGCAAGTCCGCCTGCGACCAGTGCCGCTATTGCACCGAGCTTTGCCCGCGCTACCTGCTCGGCTACCAGGTCGAGCCGCATCAGGTTATGCGCAGCCTCGCGTTCACCGCCACCGACAAGAAATACTGGAACCAGATGGCCGCCAACTGCTGCGCCTGCGGTCTCTGCACGCTCTTCTCCTGCCCCGAAATGCTTTTCCCCAAGGAAGCCTGCGATGCTTCCAAGGCCGAGATGCGCGCCGCCAACATCAAATGGACCGGCGCCGCGCCCAAGCAGGCACACGGACTGCGCGACGGCCGCCGCGTGCCGATCAAGGCGCTCGCCCAGCGGCTCAACGTCGAGCAATACGACGCCCCCGCGCCGTGGAGCGACATCGAACTCAAGCCGCGCCAGGTTTTCCTGCCGCTGCGACAGGGCACCGGCGCGCCGAACAAGCCGCTGGTGAAGAAAGGCGACAAGGTCAAGGCCGGCCAGCCGCTCGGCGAGATTCCGAAGGAGTCGCTCGGCGCGATCATCCACGCGCCGTTTGCCGCCACCGTCGCCGACGTGACCAACGACCGCATTGTTTTGACGAGGTAATCATGAACGGGAAATCCATTGGCATCATCGAACTCACCAGCGTCGCCGCGGGCTTTGCCGTGACCGACGCCATGCTCAAGGCCGCCAACGTCCAGATCGTCCTCTCGCGCAGCATCTGCTCCGGCAAATACATGGTCGCCATCAGCGGCGCCGTCGCCGCCGTGCAGAGCGCCGTGGAGGCGGGCGCCGCCGCCGCCAACGGCTGCCTCATAGACCAGTTCGTCTTTCCGAATCCGCATCCCGAAGTGCTCACCGCCATCGGCCGCAGCCAGGTGCCGCCCGCGGGCGGCGCGCTCGGCGTGCTGGAGTCCTTCAACGTCGGCTCGCTCCTCGAAGCCGCCGACGCCGCCGCCAAGGCCGCCAACGTGACGCTCATGGAAATCCGTCTCGCGATGGCGCTCGGTGGGAAGGCCTTCTGCACCATGACCGGCGACGTCGCCGCCGTGCAGGCCGCCGTCCAGGCTGGCAAGCAGGTCATCGCCGACCGCGGCGTCCTCGTGAACGCCGTCGTCATCCCCCGCCCGCATCCCGACGCCTATCGCGAGGTGGTATAGCTGCGTGCTTTAGTTGCGCGGTTTGTAGCTTGTCTTCAGCCGCGCGGTGGCGCATGGAATGGAGTCATGAACTTTCTCCGGTTGTTCCTGTCAATTCCTGTATTCTTCTTTGCGCTGACTCTTCGCGCCGATGGCCCGCGCGACAATCTCCCCGATAGCGTCCGACCCGTGCCGCCGCTGGGCATCGAGGTGCCGGCGGAGGACCGCGTGGAGTTGGAGGCGGGACTGAAGAAACTCGGCACGGAGGTGGAGTTCCTGCGCGGCGCGCTGAAGACCCAGCCGGCGAAGCTCGCGCTGTTGCCGGACGTGGAGATCTTCCACAAGGCCGTCCGCTACGCGCTGACCTACAACGAGTTTTTCAAGAAGCCGGAGATCGCCGCGGCGAAGTCGCTGCTGCGGCAGGGAGCGGAGCGAGCAGAGGCGCTGCGCATCGGCAAGACGCCTTGGATCACGGCGACGGGGTTGGTGGTGCGGGCTTACGTGTCGAAGATTGACGGCTCGGTGCAGCCTTACGGGCTGGTCGTGCCGCCGACGTTCAAGCCGGGCGCGCCGCACCGGCACCGGCTCGACTGCTGGTTTCACGGGCGCGGCGAGACGCTGAGCGAGGTGAACTTCCTCGACCAGCGGCAGAAGTCGCCGGGGGAGTTCACGCCGCCGGACGCCATCGTGCTCCATCTCTACGGCCGCTACTGCAACGCCAACAAGTTCGCCGGCGAGACGGATCTCTTTGAGGCTCTGGAGAGCGTGAAGCGGCGCTACCCGATTGACGAGAACCGCATCGTCGTGCGCGGCTTCTCCATGGGTGGCGCAGCGTGCTGGCAGTTTGCGACGCACTTCGCCGGGCTGTGGGCCGCTGCCGCGCCGGGCGCGGGCTTCGCGGAGTCGGCGGAGTTCCTGAAGGTCTTCCAGAACGAGCCGACCAAGCCGCCGCAATGGGAGCAGACGCTCTGGCATCTCTACGACGCCACCGACTATGCGGCGAACCTCTTCAACTGCCCGACCGTCGCCTACAGCGGCGAGATAGACCGGCAGAAGCAGGCCGCCGACATCATGGCCAAGGCCATCGAGGCGGAAGGCATGAAGCTCACGCACATCATCGGCCCGAAGACCGCGCACAAATACGAGCCGGAGGCGAAGGCGAAGGTTTGTCGGCGGATTGACGAGATCGTCGCGCGCGGGCGGAATCCGGTGCCGTCACGTGTGCGCTTCACGACGTGGACGCTGCGTTACAACCAGATGCTTTGGGTGACGCTCGACGGCATGGAGAAGCATTGGGAGCGTGCGCGCGTGGATGCGGAGATCGCCGACGCGACGACCGTGCGCATAACCACACAGAACGCCGACGCACTTACGCTCTCGGTGCCGCCGCAAAACCGTCCGCTCACTATCGGGCGGCGTCCGAAGGTGATTCTCGACGGCCAGGAACTCGCCGCGCCGCCGGTGCCCGCGAACCACTCGTGGGTCGCGCATTTCCGCAAGGTCGGCAAGCAATGGACGGCTGTGCCGTCGGCGGACGATGGCAGTCTCCGCAAGCGTCACGGTCTGCAAGGGCCGATTGACGATGGGTTCATGGACAGCTTCGTGATGGTGAAGCCAACGGGCAAGCCGCTGAACGAGAAGGTCGGCGCGTGGGCCGCCGCAGAGATGAAGCACGCCATCGAGCACTGGCGAAAACAATTCCGCGGCGACGCGCGCGTCATCGCCGACACCGCCGTGACCAACGCCGACATCGCATCGAGCAACCTCGTTCTCTGGGGCGATCCGTCGAGCAACAAGCTGCTCGCGAAGATCGTCGACAAGCTGCCGGTTCATTGGGACGCGCAAGCCGTCAAGCTTGGCTCGCAGAGCTTCGTCGCCGGTTATCACGTGCCGGTGTTGATCTATCCGAACCCGCTGAACCAGAAACGCTACGTTGTCCTGAACAGCGGCTTCACCTTCCGCGAATACGACTACCTCAACAACGCCCGCCAGACGCCGAAGCTGCCCGACTACGCCATCGTGGATGTGAGCGTGCCGGTTTCCTCGCGCGCGCCCGGCGGCATCGTCACCGCCGGCTTCTTCGGCGAGCGATGGGAGTTGCCGGCAGCCAAGTAAGCGACGGCTACTGCGGCATTGCTTTGGCTTCGGAAAGATGATATTCGGGCGCAATGGTTTGAGCGTGTCATGAATATCAACAGCCGCCCTCAGCTTTTCGGTTTGCTCGCCGGCATCTTTCTCGCTGCCGGTCTGGTGTTCTCGTCATTCGTTGTGACGCGAGCGTGGATGCTCATCGCCCAGTCGCAGACCATTCAGGTGACTGGCTCGGCGCGCAAAAACATCCGCGCCGATCTCATCATCTGGACCAGCACATTCTCGGCAGAGTCGCCGACGTTGTTGGAAGCTCAGCGTGCGCTGAAGGCCGACCTCGGCAAGGTGACGGCATTCTTGCAGGGCAAAGGCGTCAAGGATAGCCAGGTCTCACCGATTGCCATCGAAGAGATCCGCGCCGGTGAGAAGGACACGAAGCAACCGAAACAGGTCGTGAGCTACCGACTCACACAGACCGTTACGATTCACTCGCAAGAGGTGGACCGGATCGCGCAGGTGATCAACGACTCGACGGCGCTGGTGGAGCAAGGCGTGCTGTTTGTGTCCCACGCGCCCGACTACATCTACACGAAAGCGGGCGAAGCGAAGGTGGAGATGCTTGCGGAGGCGACGAAGGACGCGCGAACGCGGGCGGAGCAGATTTGCCAGCAAGGCGGGCGGACGATTGACCGGCTGCTGTCGGCGAAGATGGGCGTGTTTCAGATCACGCCGCTCTACTCGACGGAAACGAGCGGCGAGGGAATGAACGACACCAGGTCGTTGGACAAGACTGTCACGGCGATTGTTACTGCGCGTTTCGTGATGAAGTGAGGCGGCTGGCCATGTTGGCGTATTCGTAAAATGGCGGGCTTTTTCCGCAAACTGGCGTTGTCAGCGATGGGAGAGCCGTTATCATCGGCTCCGATATTTTGACTGGAGAACCGATATGAAATCGTTCCGCCTCTTGCTGCTTTACGTTTTGATCGCGCCGGCCGTTGCGCTCGCGCTGCCCGCCAGCGATCCTGTCTCGCCGAAAGGCGTCTGCAGGCTCCAGCCATTCGACCTCACCGAAGTGCGGCTGCTGGACGGGCCGTTCCGCGAGACGATGTTGCGCGACAAGGAGTATCTGCTCAGTCTTGATGCGGATCGGTTGCTACACATGTTCCGCGTCGTGGCCGGCCTGCCAGTGACAACCCAGCCGTATGGTGGCTGGGAAGACCCGAAGCGCGAACTGCGCGGCCACAGCATGGGCCACTACTTGTCGGCCTGCGCGTTGATGTTTGCCAGCACCGGCGACGCGAAGCTCAAGGTGAAAGTGGACTACATCGTCACGGAGTTGGCGAAGTGCCAGGAGGCGATGCCGTCGCAGGGCCACAACAAAGGTTTTCTGTCGGCGTATCCGGAGTCGTTCTTCGACCGCGTGGACGCCTGCAAGCCGGTCTGGGCGCCTTACTACACGCTCCACAAGATTCTCGCCGGCCTCCTCGATGTGCATGACCATTGCGGCAACAAGCAGGCGCTCGACATCGTTGTGAAGGTGGCGGACTGGCTGAAGCTGCGTGTTGCCAAGCTCAGCCACGAGCAGCAGCAGAAGGCGCTCGGCAACGAGCACGGCGGTATCAACGAGTCATTCGCCAACCTCTACGCCATCACCGGCAACCCCGATCACCTCAAGCTCGCGCGCGACTTCAACCACGAGTTCATCTTCGACCCGCTCGCGCGCGGCGAGGACAAACTCAACGGTCTCCACGCGAACACGCAGATTCCCAAGATCATCGGCGCGGCGCGTGAGTATGAGCTGACGGGTGAGAAGAAGTTCGGCGACGTGGCGAAGTTCTTCTGGGAGCGCGTGGCGCTGCACCGCTCCTATTGCATCGGCGGGCACAGCGACCGCGAGCATTTTCATCCCATCGAGGAATCCTCCAAGCACCTCAGCCCCGCCACCGCCGAGACGTGCAACACCTACAACATGCTCAAGCTCACCCGCCACGTCTTTGCGTGGGAGCCGTCGGCGCAGGCGATGGACTTCTACGAGCGCGCGTTGTTCAACCACATCCTCGCCTCGCAGGATCCGAAGACCGGCATGCCTTTCTACTTCGCCTCGCTGAAGCCCGGCCACTTCAAGAGCTACTCGACGCCGACGGACTCGTTCTGGTGTTGCACCGGCACCGGCATGGAGAATCATGCGAAATACGGCGACTCGATCTACTTTCGCCGCGACGATTCGCTCTATGTGAACCTGTTCGTCGCGTCGGAGCTGACGTGGAAGGATAAGGGCGTGGTGTTGCAGCAGGAGACGGAGTTTCCTGAGAGCGACACGACGCGGCTGACGTTGAAGTGCGAGAAGCCGGTGGAGCTCTGCCTCAAGATACGGAAGCCGGCATGGGCGTCGGAGTTTGCTGTGCTTGTGAATGGAAAGGCCGTCGAACCGCCTCCTCACGTCGGCGGCTACGTGGAGGTGCGGCGCACATGGAAGAGCGGCGACAAGGTGGAGGTGCGGATGCCGATGGCGCTGCACACCGAGGCGATGCCGGACAATCCGAGCGTCGTAGCCGTCCTCTACGGTCCTATTGTGCTCGCGGGTGAACTCGGCACACAGGGCTTGGACAAGATCAACCCCTACGTTCACAAGCAACTCGATCTGGAACGGTCGCCCGTGCCGGACACTCCTACGCTGGTTTGCGACGCGAAGGACTTGCTCAGTCGCATTGAACCGATGGCAGGCAAACCGCTGGCCTTCCGCACGAAGGGCATCGGCCGCCCCAACGACGTGAAGCTGACTCCCTATTACAAGCTTCATCACCAGCGGCTGGCGGTCTATTGGCCGTTGATGAGCGAGGATGGCTGGAAACAGAAGCTCGCCACAAAGGCTGCCGAGGAGGCGAAACGCAAAGCCTACGAAGCCCGTATCGTGGACGAGGTGCAGCCCGGCGAACAACAGCCGGAGACCGACCACAGCTTCAAGGGCGGGAACACTGCCACCGGCGAGTTTCACAGTCGCAAATGGCGTGACGCGCGCGACGGCTGGTTCAGCTACGAGCTGAAAGTTTCGCCGGACAAACCGATGGCGCTCGTCTGCACCTACTGGGGCAGCGACGGCGGCAAGCGTGAGTTCGACATCTTCGTGGACGGCGAGAAGGTCGCGACGCAGAAGTTGGAAAAGAACAAGTCGAACGAGTTCTTCGACGTAGAGTATCCGATGCCGGCAAAGCTCACCGCCGGCAAGCAGCGCGTGACGGTGAAGTTCCAGGCGCGCCCGCGCGCTATTGCTGGAGGCGTGTTTGGTTTGCGAGTGCTCAAGGCGGAGTGAGTGCTCGCGGGCGTTCGTGGCAGCTTCTTCTTGTCAGGCAGGGGCAAGATACACGCGGCGGTCTGTGGCCGTCAGAATCCCCCGAGGTCTAAACCACCCGGCCGGAAATCATCTCGCGGGAGCCTCCGGAGTGAGGAAGCGCAGCCAATAACCAGGACGCGCCCGAAAACATTCAGGGCCGCCCATTTCCCACCGCGCACTCAACGCCCCCTAAGAGTTGCCGGAATTCTTCACTCTGAACTTTGAACTCTTCACTCGCCGTGCGCCGAGCGCAGCCATCCCCAGCGCCAGCAGCGACCACGCGCCCGGTTCGGGCACGATCGCAATCTCGCCGAGCGTGTAGAGACGGTCCGTGTTCCATTCCATGCCCGCGCCCAGCGTGGGCAGGTTCGTCTGCGAGAACGCGCCGGTTACGGTGCCGAAGTTGAAGAGGTCGAAGGTGTCCCCTGCGTTGCCGGTGTAGCCGTTGGTCAGCGTCACATCCAGCAGGCCGCCGATGCGCAGGAAGCCGCCGACCCAGACTTGGTCGTAGTCGTTGGTGGCCGTGCCGCCGATCTCCATGCTCAACAGGGAGGAATCGTTGAGCGTCAGGTCGCCGCTGAAGGTGAGCGTGCCGGCCGAGTGGCCAGGGGCGATGATGCCGAAGTTGGTGGCGCTGCCGGCAAGGATGTCGCCGCTGCCGATGAGGCTGGAGTTGGTGGAGAGCTTCAGGCCGTTGGCGAAGCTGTGGGTGCCGCCGAGCAAATCGAGCGTGGCGGACTGGACACCGTCGCCGACGGCGAACACCATGCCATTGGTCACGGTGGTGCCTTCGCTCTGGAGCAGACCCGCGTTGAAGGTCAGGGAGCTGCTGCCGTTGTTGGTGAGATAGAGTTGGTTGACGGCCACTGTGCCGCTGTTCAGTGTAACAGCGCCAAGAGGGAGAAAAGGCACGCCGCCGGCTCCATCCGTCTCCAACAGTCCTCCATTGGAAACCAAGGTTTTGTTTGCCGGTATGGTGATGTTTCGGAAGGCATGCAGAGTGCCAGAGTTGGTGCTATTGCGGGAGAAGACGATATTCTGTGCGACCATCTCCAGACCGGCGTTGACATTCCCGGCAGTGATGTCCACTTCTCCGCTCTTGCTGTAAATGGAACCTTGCATCGAAGTCGGCGCGTATGACAGCGATACGCTGGTGGTGGCGCTGCGGTCGTTGAAGACAAGCAAACCGCCGTAATACGGATCATTCACCGAGCTGGGCGCTTTCAGAGTGGACGAGTATGCGAACAGACTGACATCGCCATATTGCGCTGCCTGGCCCGCGCCATAAGGATCCCTGGTGTTGTAGATGAAAACACTTGTCGCTGTCACAGTGCCAGCCCCAGAGATGCTGAATCCACCACCGGCCATGACATAACGACCGGGCAGCATGGTCACATTGCCTCCGGTGATCCTGATGCCGCCCCAATAAATGCCCGGACGCAAGGTTCGGTCCGTGGTTATGGATATCGTAGATGGCGCCGCCGCTGTCCCACCGGAGTCAGGTGAGGTGCTGGCCGTGGCTCCGTCAGGATACATCACTTGGACTGAACTTATAATGGCGGGCGCGCTGACACTGGCAAACGGGTCGGAAGCGGCGCGCGTGGGCACGGCCAATGCCGCGAGGGTGGCCATCACGAGCGAACGCCACGGCAAGTAAACTCCGGCGCGACGGATGACGGCCTCCAGTGGCATGGGCGGCATTATAGAGGCGGTCATGTCGGGAGCAAGAAAAGTCCAAGGAACAGTGAGGCCCGCTAAACTCTGAAGGACGCGAAAAGGAATCGGAGAAAACCTTTTCGCGTTGTTCCCGTGTTTAGCGGGCCACATTGGGTTGGCGGCGGGGGCGCGCCACGAGCACAACCCTTGGCGGGCTGTCTCGCAACAGAACCGGCAAGACCGCGAGCCTGCCCTACCCCGCTTTCTTCACATCGAGCTTCATCTGCTCCAGCCGCGGCAGCAACAGGTGGATGACCACCAGCGCCAGCAGATACGCCGCCGCCGCCATCGCAAACGGGATGAAGTAGTTGTTGTTCGTCCGTTCGAGGACGTAACCGACGATCTTGGCGATGAGCATGCCGCCCACCGCGCCCGCCATGCCGCCAAAGCCCGTCACCGAGCTGACCGCCGCTTTCGGCACCGTGTCGGACACCAGGGTGAAGATGTTCGCCGACCAACCCGCGTGCGCCGACGCCGCCAGGCCGATGATGACGACCGCCAGCCACAGGCTCGACACCTGGGTCGCCGCCAGGATCGGCACCACGCTCAGCGCGCAGACGAGCATCGCCGTCTTGCGGCTCGCGTTGACCGTCCAGCCGCTGCGGATGAGCTTCGAAGAAAGCCAGCCGCCACCGACGCTGCCGAAGCAGGTCATCGTGTAGATCACCACCAGCGGCGGGCCGAATGCCTTGATGTCCAGCCCGTGCTGCTTGTTCAGGAAGTCCGGCACCCAAAACAGGTAGAGCCACCAGAAGGGGTCGGTCATGAACTTGCCAATTGCAAACGCCCACGTCTGTTTGTAGCCCAGCAGCTTGATCCACGGAATCTTCTCCAGCGGCGCCTCCTGCGGGTCGCTGCGGATGTAGGCCAACTCCTGCTTGGACAGTTTCGGGTGCTTGTCGAGGTCGTCGTCATACTCCCACATCCACACCACGAGCCACAGGAACCCGACCGCGCCCGTGATGTAAAAGGCCCAGCTCCAGCCCCAATGCATCGTCATCCACGGCACCACCACCGGCGTCAACAGCGCGCCGATGTTCGTGCCGGAATTGAAGATGCCCGTCGCCAGCGCCCGCTCCTTCCTCGGGAACCACTCGCTCACGGCCTTGATGCACGCGGGGAAGTTGCCCGCCTCCGCCACGCCCAGCGCGAACCGCGCCGACGCGAACGCCGCCACCGTCAGCGGCATCGCCACCGTCACCGCCGTGCCCGTGCCATACAACAGGAAGATCACGATGGACCCCCAGACGGAATCCTTGCTCAGCGTGACCATGGACTCATGCGGGATATAAACCACCAACCCGTGCGCGATCGCGGCGACACTCCAGAAAAACACGGCGAGCGCGAAACCGATCTTCACGCCAATGCGGTCCACAAACCGCCCCATCATCACCAACCCGATCGCGTAGGCCAACTGGAAGCAGACGACGATGTTGCTGTAGTCAATCTGGTTCCACCCCATCTCCTTTTCGAGGACCGGCTTCAGCACGCTGATCACCTGGCGGTCCACGTAGTTCACCGTGGTCGCCACGAACAGCAGGCCGCACACCACCCACCGATACCAGCCCACACTCAGGGCGCCTTGTTGAGCACTCGACATAATTCGTTCTCCTTATCAGTTCAATCGTGTGACGGCGTTCGGCCGCGCTGCATCCTCACCGGGATTTCGCGCACAGGCGTAACACGCCGCAGGCGTTGCCGTCAACGAAGCTCTCGCGGCCATTGTGTCTGCTTACACCACGCCAGACGCCGCTTCGATGAACGCCTCGAGGTTCGCCGTCGGCGTCTTCGGCGACACGCCGCCGCCGACGGACAGGATCAGCCCGCGCTTGTCCGCAAGCGGCTCCACCATCGTCCGCACGCCCTTGCGCACATCGTCCGGCGTGCCGAGCGCCATCACGTCGCGCGGCGGCAGGTTGCCGAGCAGCGTCACGCTCTCGCCGCAAAGCCGCCGCATCTCCGCGAGGCTGTGGTTGAAGCTGAAGTTGAAGATGTTGATGCCGATCTCCGCCAGGAACGGCGCGCAAACCAGCCCGTGCGCGTCGTTGTGGAAGAAGCGCACCTTCGCGTCCACCGCGCCGAACGACCGCTTCAGATACGGCAGCGCGAACTCCGTGAAATCCTCCTTGCCGAGAAACCCGACCAGGTCATCGAGCAGGAACACGCCCTCGATGGTCGGGAACTTCTCCTTCTGCAGCCGCAGCCAGTCGCACAAAAACTCCGTGATCGTGTTCAGCATCGCGTGCGATTCCTGCGGCGACTCCTTGAGCGCCATCATGAACTCCGTCGCGCCCATCAGGAACGACGCGATGTTCAACGGCCCGCGCGCCACCGCAAACCGAATCGCGTGCCCCTCCGCCTCGATGGCCGCGCGCGTGTGCTCCAATCGCTTGATCATGAACGGCAGCAGCCCGTCCTCGCGCACGTTCGGCTTCTGCAGCGCCGCCATCTGAGCCGGCGTCTCAACATTCTTTTCCGCAAACGGCAGCTCGTGATCGTGCCAGATGCACTTCGCGCCGAACGCCGACGGCTCCGTGCACATCCCAAACTCCGACCAGAATCCCGGCAGGAACCAGACGTTCGGGAACTGCCGGATCGCTTTCAGATTCAAATCCAGCCAGAGTTTCTCCGACGTGTAGTAATCGGTGATGGAGTGTCCCGCCCAGCCCGGCAGCCACGGGCTGTCTATAATGAATCCCACCGGCAGCGGCTGCATCCGCTCTCCTGCGACGACGCGCAGCAATTGTTTCCACTGTTGCTCGTTCATGGTTACTCAAGCGGCTTGATTTTGACGTTGCGGAAGTAGATCGGCGCGCCACCGTGCTTGCCCTGAAGCCCGATATGGCCCTTGGTCGGCAATTCCGCCATCGGCTTGCTCAACCACGGCGGGATGTCGCTGCCGTCCGGATTCTTCTTGGCGGAGGTCCACTGCTTCATGTCGGCTTCGGTGACGAGTTCGCCGTTGAGCAGCACGCAAATCATCGGCCCTTTGCAGACGACGGTCATCCGGTTCCATTCGCCGGCCTTCTTGACGGCCTGTTTTTTCGGCGCGGACCGGCCGAAGAGGCCGCCGCATTTCCACGTGGCCGCCGCTGTCGCCCACTTCGGCGAGGCGTCGTCGAGAATCTGGATTTCCACCGAGTTCGGAATCCAGTTCTTCATGTCGGAGGCATAGACGATGACGCCGCTGTTGGCCGCGTCGCCGTTCTTGAACTCCAAGTCCATGATGAAGTTTTCGTATGGCTTCTGTGTCCAGATGCACTCGTCCTTCGATGCCGTCAGCAGGCCGTCCTCGTAAAACCAGATGCCCTTGGGAAAGGTCGCGTTGGACAGGTCGGCATTGAACATGGTCGCCCAGCCCGCCGAGTTGGGGTGCGTTTTCGGCGGCACGGCATCGCCCGCGCCCGCCACCGCCACCCATCCCGAACAAACCGCCGCCAGCACCACCATCATCTTCTTCATCGTCGTTTTTCTCCTGCCTTCGTTTTGCACAATTACCATCAACATTCGCCCACAGGTTGCCAGAGCCAGACACCTTCACGCAACAAGAACGGCAGCTTCCACAACGTCATGGATTTGTCGTCGCCGCTGGCGGCTCCTGACTGGGACGGATGACGATCGTGACGCCCTGCGGGTTCTGCTGCAAGCCGTCGAACATTCGCTGGAGCTTGACCCGGAACTCATCGTCCTGTTGCGCCCGCTGGCCCAACTGGTCGAGCTTCGTCGCCGAGATCGTCTGCATGTTGCCCTCCGCATCCGGGCAGGAGAACTGGATGGTCACCTTGTCGCCCTTCAAGCCGCGGAACGGGTTGCGTTCGTGGGCCGCTGCCGCCGCCGCTCCATCCGCGTCCATGTCCTCCAGCACAATGCAGTAGGCGGTCTTCGGGATGCCTTTCTGGATGAGGTCGAGCCGCACCTGCGTGCCGAAGTTGCGCCGGTTCAGAATCTCCTGGAATTCCTGCGGGCTGGCCACCGGCTGGCCGTCAGCGCGCACGACGATGTCCGAACGCTCCAAACCAGACACGGCGCCCGGACTTTCCTTCGCGACGCTCTGCACCATGACTCCCTGCCCCGGCGTCAGTTTCGGCAGGTGTGAACGGACGAGGTCGGGTATCGGCTCGGTCTTGACGCCGATCCACTTCGGCGGCTGACGGAGCGGACTCGATGGCGGCCGTTTCACTGCCGTCCCATTGCGCTGCCCTTCAGCCGCGCAAGCGTCGCCTGACGCAAACCAGTGGCCAGTCCCCATCAAGAGCAATCCAATCGCGAATCGAAGCGTCTTCATGGCGCGCAGTCTGCCAGACATGGAAATGGCCGTCCAACACGAACCGCGACGTCGAACCAACCATCAGCCACGCCCACGCCGGCCCTTCCAGTTCTGAATGACCAGCCCCGCCAGAATCAGCGGCAGGCCGGCGAGCGTGGAGGTTTTCAGAGGCTCGCCCACCACGAGATGAATCAAGAACAGCGACGCCACCGGCGAAAGGAAACTGAGATTGCCGACTGCAGCCGGGTTGGTGGCGTAGCGCAGCGCCAACAGCCAGAGCACAAACGTCACTCCCATCTCGAACGCGCCGACATAGGCGCTGCCCATCAGAGCGTAACCATCCACAACGAATCCCCCGCCCTTCACCGCGACAACGACGGCGAGCACCGGCACGGCGATGAGAAAGTTCTGCGACAGCGCAACCACCGGCGGACGCGGATCAGAGCGGCCGGCAATCCATGATACGGCCCATGCGACCGTGCTGGCCAACGCCAGCCCGACGCCGAGCGGGTCGCCGAATCGCAGTGAGAAGACATCCCCCCGGGTGGCGACACACCAGATGCCCGCGTAACAAATCGAACCCGCCACGATGTCACGGCCACCCGGCCATTGACGTTGGACCACCGAGCCGAGCAGCATCAGCATCAGCGGCCACGAGTAGTTGAGCGCCAGCGCCTCCTGCGCCGGCAGCCGATCATAGGCCGCGAACAGCAGCAGATAGTAAGCGACGGGATTCACCAGACCCAGCAAAGCCGCGCGACGCCAGGATTCGGGCGAGCCGGCGATGAGATGACCGATCTCCCCGCGACAGGCAAGGATGACGACGAGCAGCACCGCCGACACCAGTGCGGCGTAGAAGAGCAGTTGTATCGGTGTCGCGTGCCGCAGGGTCAGCTTGAATGCGCTGCCAACGGTCGCCCAGAGTGCTACAGCCGCCAGACCGCAGGCCACCGCCTTGGCGGAATCGCGGCTGGGCGGAGGCGGGGCAGTTTGCATCGGGCGACGCTACGTTTGCCGAAGCCGCGCCCGCCATGCCGCAAGAACTTCACGCTCGTGATTGAACGCCATCTCCGCGGGCAGTTCGTCCGGCGCGAACCATGCGATCTCGCTGGCGTCGTCCGCGGCGCGCGGCTCGGCGTCGTCCAGCGGCTCGGCGAGATAGTAAACGTTCAACGTCCACTCTTCCGCGTCCTCGCCGCCGTAACGATCCATGTAGATGCCAAGAGTCTCAACAAGCCGCACGCGCAAACCGGTCTCCTCAAGAATCTCGCGCCGTGCGCCGTCTTCGGGATGTTCCGCTTCGTGCAAGAAACCGCCGGGGATGTCCCAGTGATCTTTGAACGGCTCAATCGCGCGGCGCACCAACAGCACCCGCCCGCCACGCGCCACTACCGCGCCAGCACAGGGCTTGGAATTTCGGAAATGCTCGGTGCCGCAGGACGCGCACGGCTGGGAACCGTGAGGCTCCGTTGCTGGAGCCAGCGCGCCGCCGCAAGCAGAGCAGAACTTTCGTTGCATCGCAGACCTCGACTGGAGCGCGGCAACCGCGCACGCTCACCGGCCTACGCCTTCGAGGCGAGCAGCCGTTGCCGCAACGCCTTGTGTTGCGCCCACAACTCGTCGGGCAACCGCGAGCCAAACTGGTCGAAGAACTTCCCGACCGAGTCCAACTCGGCCAGCCACTCCTTCTTGTTCACCGCCAGCAGTTTGTCCATCGCTCCCGCGGGCAGCCTCAGGCCGGTCATGTCTATATCCTTCGGGTTCGGCACGTAACCGATGGGCGTCTGCACGCCAGCCACCGCGTTGCGGGACCGGGCCAGAATCCACTCGATGATGCGCAGGTTCTCGCCGAAGCCGGGCCACAGGAACCGGCCTTTCTCGTCGGTGCGGAACCAGTTGACGTGAAAAATCTTCGGGTGCTGCCGGATGCGTTCGCCCATGTCGAACCAGTGCCCGAAGTAATCCGCCATGTTGTAGCCGCAGAACGGGAGCATCGCCATCGGGTCGCGCCGCACCTCGCCGATCGCGCCGACCTGCGCCGCCGTGCGCTCGCTGGCCATCGTCGCGCCCATGAACACGCCATGCTCCCAGTTCATCGCCTCATAGACCAGCGGCGCGAGCGTCGCGCGACGCCCGCCGAAGATGATCGCGGAGATCGGCACGCCGTGATGCTGGTTGTAACGGAACGAGTGCGTCGGGCAGTTGGTGAACGGCGCCGTGAAGCGGCTGTTCGGGTGGCTGGAGAGGATCGCCTTGCCGTCCGTCTCGGTCATGCCGGGCTTCCACTTCTTGCCCTGCCAATCCAACGCCTTCGCGGGCGCGGGGTCGTCGTGGCCTTCCCACCAAACCGTGTTGTCAGGCCGGAGCGCGACGTTGGTGAAAATCGTGTTGCTCTTCACCGTCAACATCGCGTTCGGGTTGGTGCGCATGTTCGTGCCGGGCACCACGCCGAAGAAGCCCATCTCCGGGTTCACCGCCCAGAGCTGGCCGTCGGTGTCCAGGCGCATCCACGCGATGTCATCGCCCACCGTCCAGATGCGATAGCCCTTCTGCTTCAAACCTTCCGGCGGCAGCAACATCGCCAGATTCGTCTTGCCGCAGGCGCTTGGGAACGCGGCGGCCACATACAAATGTCGGCCGTCCGGCTCCTCGACGCCCAGGATCAACATGTGCTCCGCGAACCACTTCTCCCGCTGCGCCAGCACGCTCGCGATGCGCAACGCGAGGCATTTCTTCCCCAGCAACACGTTCCCGCCGTAGCCGCTGCCGACCGACCAGATCGCGTTGTCCTCCGGGAAATGCAAAATCAGCCGGCGGTTGATGTCGAGGTCCGCCTTGCTGTGGAGGCACTTGGTGAACTCGCCCTTCGGACCGAGCGCGTTCAGCGCCGCCTTGCCCATGCGCGTCATGATCCGCATGTTCAGCACCACGTAGATGCTGTCCGTCAACTCAATGCCGATCTTCGAGAACGGCGACCCGATCGGCCCCATCGCGAACGGCACCACATACATCGTCCGGCCCTTCATCGCGCCGGTGAAGATTTCGCGGGCCTTGCGGTAAGCCTCGCGCGGGCTCATCCAGTTGTTCGTCGGGCCGGCGTCGCCCTGGAAACTCGTGCAGATGTAGGTCAGGTGCTCCGTGCGGGCCACGTCGTTCCGCGCCGTGCGATGCAGGTAGCAACCGGGCGCCTTCTTCTGGTTCAACTCGATCAGCTCGCCGGCCTTCAACGCCTCGGCTGTCAGCCGCACGCGTTCCTCCTCCGAGCCGTCGCACCAATGGATTTGATCCGGCTGGCACATCGCGGCCATCCGATCCACCCACTCCTTGACATGGGGATACTTAATCATAAGTGCGTATTCCCTGCCACGAATCCCCCGCCCCGTCAACATCTGCTTCGCCATTCCTCCTCAAGTCGTGCCTTCCTGTCTTTGCTGAACTTGGAGTTGGCGGCCAAGGAAGCCCAAGGCGAGCCGATCACCCCGCCCGACCTGCCGCCGTGGGTGAAGAACGCGAAGGAGTTCGTCACGGCGGATTGCGTGACGGTGTAGGCGGCCTCATTCACTGCGCGCAGCAAGCCATCCACTGCGCGCAGCAAGCCATCCACCGCGCGCAGCGAGCCATTCACCGTGCGCAGCGAGCCATTCACCGTGCGCAGCGAGCCATTCACCGCGCGCAGCAAGCCATCCACTGCGCGCAGCAAGCCATCCACCGCGCGCAGCAAGCCATCCACCTCGCGCAGCGAGCCATCCGGCGCAGGCGCCAAAACGCTCGGCGCAGGCGGAGAACCGGTTCGAGAACCCATGAATGAGCCTTTCTAGCACAGTTTTGGCCTGTCTGGAGATTGCAGATTGTAAAAAACCCGCCCGCAGGCCTGCGCAGGCATTTGGGGCCATCGAAAATCGAGGGTGTCCCCGCGCCCAGCCTTAACCGACGGTGTGCCACCGGTAATCGCCCAAAATGCCGGTTCAAAGCCGCGCGGTCAGAACAACTCGCCCTGCGGCCGGCCGGTGCGCTTGACGCCGAGTTTCTTGTAGGTCAGTTCCGTCGCCACGCGGCCCTGCGCGGTGCGCTGGAGATAGCCTTCCTGAATCAGGAACGGCTCATAGACTTCCTCGATCGTGCCCGGTTCCTCGCCCACGGCGACGGCGATGGTGTTCACGCCGACAGGACCGCCGCGATACTTGTGGACGATGGCTTCGAGGATGCGCTTGTCCATGTCGTCGAGGCCGTGTTCGTCAATGTCCAGCATGGCCAGCGCCTTGTCGGCGATGGGCGCGGTGATGCGGCCGTCGGCACGGACCTGGGCGTAGTCGCGGACGCGGCGCAGGAGGTTGTTGCAGAGTCGCGGCGTGCCGCGCGAGCGTCGCGCGATCTCCAACGCGCCGGGGTCGTCTATCTCCACGCCCAGGATGCGCGCCGAGCGGAGGCAGATTTGCTGAAGGTCGGCGGCCAGGTAGTAATCCAGCCGGTCGGTGATCTCGAAGCGGCTGCGCAACGGCGCGGTAAGCAGTCCGCTGCGCGTGGTCGCGCCGATGAGCGTGAAGCGCGGCAGGTTCAACCGAACGCTGCGCGCGCTCGGCCCCTGGTCAATCAGGATGTCGAGCCGGAAATCCTCCATCGCCGGGTAGAGATACTCCTCGACCTGCGACGGCAGGCGATGGATTTCATCAATGAAAAGAACGTCGCCCCGCTCCAGCTTGGTAAGCAGGCCCGCCAGATCGCCCGCGCGCTCGATGGTGGGGCCGCTGGTGACGACGATGTTGCTGCCCATCATGCGGGCGATGATGTGAGCGAGGGTGGTCTTGCCCAGTCCGGGCGGGCCACTGAGCAGGATGTGGCCGACCGGCTCGGTGCGCTGCCTTGCGGCCTCCACGGCCAGTTCGAGCCGCTCCTTCACCTTCGCCTGGCCGATGTAGGAGGCGAAATCCGGCGGCCTCAGCGTCAGTTCAAACGCCTTGTCCGGGTGTTGGATGCTTTCAGTGACAAACCGCTCGGCCATGCAGCGAGGATGCGGAAGCGAAGCGGCAGCGGCAAGCAAAAAGCCGGGGAAGCCCCTCGCTCAGTCCACCGCCTCAACCTCCACCGTGCCCATTACTTGGCCGGAGCACGGGCAGAGTTCGATGCGGAATTGGATTTCGTCGCGCACATTGGCCAGCGCCTCCTCGCGCGAGCTGCCGTGGCCGACACAATCGTTCTCCTCCAGCCAGACGGCGACAAATTTCCCCGGCTCCGGTTCAGTGACGCGGACTTTGCACTTCATGAATGAAGATAGGACGAACCCGCCGCTCGTCCAACCAGCGCGACGCGCCTACGCGGCCTTGAGCGCCTGACGGACGATCTCCTCCACGGTCGCCGTCGCGCCGAGTTTGGCGATGGCGGCGTGGACGGCTTTGTGTGCTTCGAGCTGTTTGTAGCCGAGCGAGACCATCGCAAGGATGGCGTCGTTCAGCTTCTGGTCCTCGGCAGTGAGCGCGTGCTTCGCGCCAGCGGCCTCGAAAACGCCGAGCGCGCCGATCTTGTCGCGAAGCTCCACGCAGAGGCGCTCGGCGGTCTTCGCGCCAACGCCCTTGATGCGGGAGAGCGATTTGATGTCGTTGCTGACGATGGCGCCCTTGAGCGCGACGGCGGACATGCCACCCAGCAGCGTCAGCGCGATCTTCGGTCCGACGCCGCTGACGCTGAGCAAGAGCTTGAACAGTTCGCGCTCCGCCTCGGTCATGAAGCCGTAAAGCAGGTGCGCGTCCTCGCGGACCTGGAGATAGGTCAGGATGCGCACGTCGCCGCCGGGCGCGGGGAGTTTGTCGAAGCTGGAGAGCGGGATGGCGACCTCATAGCCAACGCCGTTGCAGTCCACGATAACGTGCGTGGGCGATGCGGCGACCAGTTTGCCTCGAAGGAAAGAAATCATGGCTCAAATCTGTTTCGGCGCTTCGATGACGATGCCACGCTGATTCTGCGCGTGGCAGATGGCCAACGCAAGCGCGTCCGCGGCGTCCGGCGGCGGAACCTCCGCCAGGCCGAGCAACGCGCGCACCATGCGCCCCACCTGCATCTTGCCCGCCGCGCCGAGACCGGTGACGACGGCCTTCACCTTGCGCGGGGCGTATTCGTAGATCGTCAAACCCGCCGACGCCGCCGCGAGCACCGCCGCGCCTCGCGCGTGGCCCATGATGATGGCGACGCGGGTGGACTGGACGTAGATGATGCTCTCGATGGCAACGACTTCGGGCCGCTCACGGGCGATGACATCGCGGAGCGTGTCGTGGATGCTCAGCAGGCACTGCGATTGCCGAAGACTGGCCCCGTTCTTGATCTCGCCAAAGGCCAGCCCGCGCATTTCGTTGCCGGCCACTTCGATGACGCCGTAGCCCGTCGAGCGCAGAGATGGGTCCACTCCGAGGATTTTCATCGGAGCACGCCGTGCGATCACTCCGCCGTCTTGGCCAGAATCTCTTCCGGGATGTCGAAGTTCGCGTAAACGTTCTGCACGTCGTCGTGGTCTTCGAGTTCGCCAAACAGCCTCAGCACCGTGCGCGCGGTCGCTTCGTCGGCAATCGGCACCGGGTTCAGCGGCAGGAACGTCAACTCCCCCGAGTCGGGCTTGATGTTCTTGCCGTCGAGCGCCTTCTGGACCGCCTCGAAATGCGCGGGGTCGCAAGTGATCTCATAGCCCGCGTCGGTCGTGGTCATGTCCTCCGCGCCGGCATCGAGGGCGAGGGTCATCAAATCGTCTTCGCCAATCTTCTCCTTGCCGACGACGAACTGGCCGCGGCGATGAAAGAGATGTTTCACCGCGCCGCCGCCGAGGTGGCCGCCGTTGCGGGTGAAGACGTTGCGGATTTCCGCCGAGGTGCGGTTTTTGTTGTCGGTGAGCAACTCGACGATCATCGCCACGCCGCCCGGAGCAAACCCTTCGTAAGTGATTTCCTCATAGACCACGCCGGGCAACTCGCCGGTGCCGCGCTTGATGGCGCGATCAATGTTGTCCGACGGCATGTTCACCGACCGGGCCTTGAGCAGCACCGTGCGCAAGCGCGGGTTCATGCCGGGATCGCCGCCGCCCTGCTTGGCCGCCACGATGATTTCCTTGGCGAGCTTGGAAAAAATCTGCCCGCGCTTCGCGTCGAGCGCGCCCTTCTTATGGCGAATTGTCGCCCACTTGCTATGGCCTGACATGTTGGTTCGTCCTTTCCGGTAAAGACTTGGTCCGTCGTGCCGTCGCCGACCGCGGCTCCGGCGGGATGTTTCTAGCCGCTCGCCTGCTGTTGGGGAAGCTCAAATTGCAGTCGTTGCAAGAAATACGCAGTGCATGAGCCGCCTCGCATTTGCAATGGCAATGCACGGTGAGATTGCAAGCAACCTCGCCCTGCACGACGCGGCCGACAACGCCTGACTTGCGGTTTTCCGCTGGAAATACGCGCCAAATCGCACTTTCGCCGCGGCTTCGTCCCCCTGCCTTCGCCGCGTGGCACGCCGCCTGCCCTATGCAGTGCCATGAACGCGATGAACAACAAACTCACAGCAGCAACGGTGTTGGCTCTCTGTCTGGCCGCGATCCCGGCCGGGGCCATCCCCATCAATATTACGATGATCGGCGATTCCCCCGCCATTGCCGCCCCCGCCAGCCAACTGGGCGACTTTGGTGATGCCACCGTCTTCAATTGGCTGCAAGCCGACGTGGCCGCCTTCAACGCCTCGCAAGGCACCAGCTACCCGGCCCCCCTGGCGCTTCCCAACGGCAGCCCGCTGTCGAAGACCGAGACGTTCTCCGGATCGAGCAGCTTCACCCTGACCGTTCCGAGCAATGACTACGCCTTCCTGCACTGGGGCGGCAAGGACGGCGGCTGGGCGCAGGCTTATTACAATCCCGGCGCTGACGCCAGCTACACCTTCAACGCGCCTCCGGGCGGACACCCGCTCGTGGGCGGCATCTCCTTCTACTCGAGCTACGGCGGCTCCGGCGGTGGCGGCGGCTCGGTGCCGGAAGGCGGCGTCACCATCGGCCTGCTCGGCATGGCGCTCGGCGGATTGATCTTGCTGCGGAAACAATAAGTCGGCTTGAGGATCAACCAGGGCTAGACCCAAACAAAACTGTGGTAGCTTGCGGCGGCGGTCGGAGGACTGGCCGCCGCGAGCTTTTTTGCCGGCCTGCCTTGCTCCGCTCTTGCCTGCGCGAATGGCAGACTTCTCGCGCTTGTTTCCTCCCCCACGATGTGCGACAACTCCGGCGTTCAATTCAGCGTCCCGACAGAAAAACATCCATCGGAGATATGCCGCCATGAACACGCCGGACACCGCGGAATGCTGCCCTAAGTTCGATCCCACCCCCTGGCACGATCGAGTGTTCATTTGGGACAAGAAACCGTTCCTCCAAGGCCGCGTGCGAAGCTTCCTCCATGTCCCGCTGAACTTCGGTGCCGTCATGAATCGGAGCATGGCGGCCATCGAAGCCGCCGGGGCCGTCCCCGACGAGACGCTCGTGTTGTCCGACGAGAACTCGCTTTGGGGCGCGGACGTGTATATCGCGATTACCAAGGAGGTGCCGGGAGCGCGAAACGCCACCTTGTCAGGAACATTTCTCGCCAAGGTCTTTGAAGGCCCCTATCGCAACATCAAGAACTGGATGATGGAGATGAACTCCTACGTGCTAGGCAAGGGCAAGAGTGCCCGGAAGCTTTATTTCTTCTACACGACCTGTCCCAAGTGCTCGAAGAAGCACGGCAAAAACTACGTCGTCATCCTCGCTCAAGTGTGACCGGGCCTGCCCTTACGCGGGCGGCTGCGGGGACGACGGCGGTAGGGGGCCGGCGGGATGTGGTCAAAAATGACCGGCGGCGGGGTGGATTGAGCCGGCAGAGTCGTGAAATAGCGAAATTCGGGCATTTGGATGGGTTTTTGGCCTCGAAAACGCGTTTCGCGAGCCATCCCGGTGATCCGCCGAGTTCCTCGTCCGACTCGACGAGCTTCTCGTCCGCTCCGTCGAGCTATTCGTCGGAGCCGCCGAGCTATCGGGGCAAGCCGGCAGATCCCTCCCCCGCGCGCCCGCCGTCCGGTGGGTCGGGCGCACCGCGCACGACCGCCCCTGAGCCGCGCCAGCCTCGTGCCTGCAGCTCGCGAGCCACCTCCTTCGTCATTGCTGCGCGCCCCGGCAAGACCGCGGTGAATAGAGAGCCATTTCGGCTTGTTCCCCCTTCCGTGTCATGCGACAAACGCGCGGCTGTTAACGATGTTAGATGAGTCTGAACGTCTCCGTGAAACTGAAGAACATTCTATTCGGCGCGTGCCTCTTCATATCATTCTTTGCCGGCAGCTTCGCCTTGCTGATGACCGTTATCAGAGCCCTCGATCTCGTCGGCCTTTTCTGGCTCGGAAGCCCAATGGTCTCGCCGCCCATCCATTTCACCCGCTCTCCTCTTGCATATGCGGGCTACACACTTTTCTGGTCCATCGCCGCATGGCTTCTCCTCCGCACGCTCCCGAGGTGCATTGTGGCGGGCTTGGATCGCAGCAAAGTCGAGTAACCCGCCTGCATTTCCTTGAAACATGAAAGAGCTATGAGCATGAGGGAACAAGCTTTGACAATCATGGCTGTCTTGATTGCAGTCCTTGCGACATATTCAACTGCGGATGAGCAATCAGCGAGAAACATAGCCCCTTCTTATGAGGTTAGGGCGTATTACAGAAGATCGCATGGCGTAGATGAGATGCTTCTCACACACACTGCCGCTCCTAAGAATTACCCGCACGAATTGCACCGTGAGAAATCAACTGTTACCAACGCATTCCCCGTCGGTTCGTGGAGATCTCATCCGTTAGGAACACGAAGCGGTGATCGCTCCTTTTTCTACAGGCTGGCTTTTGAGGAGATGGGGATATTTAGGTATGAGGGAATCCATAGTTCTTATGACGTTAGGGCTCGCCCACGGAGCCTCATTTCATGCACGACGAACCATTTCACCGGCACGTATTCGCTATCGAGTGCCACGCAGATCTTCTTCAGAATCAATGCCGGTTTGATTTATGGAGTCCCGCACAAAGGCATGGAATAAAGCTGAGGTTCAAAGACAACTACACTGCGCCGGCTCGTAGCCAAGCTGTCCGAGTCAACTCCGCCTACAACCCCATCTCGCCCTGCACCAGCTTTTCCCGGACGGGGCCGAAGGTGCGGCGATGTTCGGGACAGGGGCCGTGGGCGCGCAGCGCGGCCAAGTGCTCCGGCGTGGGATAGCCTTTGTGCTGGTCGAAGCCGTAGGCCGGATAACGCGCGTGCAGCTCCAGCATCAGCCGGTCGCGCGTCACCTTGGCGATGACGGAGGCGGCGGCGATGGAGAAGCTGCGGGCGTCGCCCTTGACGAGGGCGGTCTGGGGAATGGTGAGGCTCTTCACCGGCAGGCCGTCCACGAGCACGTGGTCCGGCTGCACCGGCAGGCGGCGCAGGGCCTCGGCCATCGCCCGGTGCGTGGCGTGGAGGATGTTGATGCGATCAATCCACTCCGCGTCCACGATGCCGACGCCGAAGCGGACGCGCGGGTCGTTGGTGAGGGTCAGGAAGAACCCGTCGCGCTGCTCGGCGGAGAGCTGCTTGGAGTCGTTGAGGCCGGTGAGTTTGAAGCCCTCAGGCAGGATGACCGCCGCCGCGACGACCGGCCCGGCCAGCGGCCCGCGCCCGGCTTCGTCCACCCCGGCAATGAGCTTCGCCCCTCGCCGGCGCGCGGCGCGCTCGAAACAGAAGCTGGGGCGTAATACGTAACCCGTAATACGTAAGGGGCGATGAGTAGGCGAAACGTGCTTCACGCTCTGCGTCTCCGCTTACGCGTTACGCATTACGCATTAGGCCCGCCTACTTCGCAGGCTCTTTGCCGGCTTCGGCGGCTTCGGCGGCTTCGGCGGCCTTGGCTTCGGCCTTCTTTTCAACATTGGCGGCGGCTCTTGCGGCCTCGGCGACCTTCGCCTCGGCTTTGGCGGCGGCCCTTGCCTCGGTCTTGGCCGTGGCGGCGGCGGCGGATTGCTCGGGGGTCATCATCTTCTCGTCAACGGCCAGCGCCTGCTTGCCTTTGCGGCCGCGCAGGTAGTTGAGCTTCGCGCGGCGGGTGGAGCCTTCGCGCTCGACTTCGATCTTCTCGACGCGCGGCGAGTGGAGCGGGAAAATGCGCTCGACGCCCTCGCCGTAGCTGATGCGGCGGACGGTGAAGGTTTCGCTGATGCCGTGGCCGCGGCGGCCGATGACAACGCCGGCAAAAATCTGGATGCGCTCCTTGTCGCCCTCAATGACCTTCGTGTGGACGCGAACGCTGTCGCCAACGCGGAAGTTGCCGCGGTCCTTCTTCAGTTGTTCCTGCGTAATTGCTTCAATGATGTTCATGTTTCCTGCTCCGTTTTACTGTTCGTCGTCCTAATCAAATCCGGTCGTCGCTCGCGCGTGCGCTGGCGACGCTGTTCCTCACGCCACTTGGCGATGGCCGCATGGTCGCCGGAGAGCAACCTCTCCGGCACCGCCATGCCGCGATACTCCGCCGGCCGCGTGTATTGCGGGTATTCCAGCCAGCCGCTGCTGAAGGACTCGTCCTTCGCGCTGTCGGCGTGACCCAACACACCCGGCACCAACCGCGCCGTGGCGTCTATGACCACGATGGCGGCCAATGCGCCGTTAGTCAAGATGTAGTCTCCGATGGAGATTTCCTCGTCCACCAGCGTCTGCCGCACGCGCTCGTCCACGCCTTCGTAATGGCCGCAGATCATGATCACGTGCTTGCGGACGGCCAGTTCGCGCGCCGCCTGCTGGTCGAAGCGCCGGCCCTGCGGCGTGAGCATCACAACCCACGCCTCCGGACTGCCGCGCTTCAACTCCTCGACTGCTTCAAAGATCGGTTCCGGCTTCATCACCATGCCGGGGCCGCCGCCGAACGGCCGGTCGTCCGTCGTGCGGTGTTTGTCATGCGTCCAATCCCGCAGATTGCGGACGCAAATCTCCACCAGCTTCTTCTCCTGCGCCCGCTTCAGGATGCTCTCATCCAGCGGACCGCGAAGAATCTCCGGAAGAATTGTCAGGATGTCGAACTTCACGGACATACTCCGCGCGACGGCGCTGCCGCCGGCTGTTACGGCTGCGCTACGCTTCCAGGGCCGGCTCCCCGGACGGCGCGGCGTCTTCGCCGCCGGGCCTGCGTCCGTCCGGCGGCTCCAGAATGTTCAGAACAATGCGGCGGCCGAGCTTGCCCGACGCGCAACTCAACAGCGCGCGGATGGCGGCGCAAACACGGCCCTGCTTGCCGATTATTTTGCCAAAATCCGACGGGTCAACGCTCAGTTCCAAAACCAGAGCGCCGCTTCTCTCGGCCTCGGCAACCTGGACGCGGTCGGGATTGTCCACCAGCGCCCGGGCCACATACTCCACAAACTGTTTCATGGGCATCGCTCAACAACGCGAATTGCGAAGCCCTTAGGCGGGTTTGGCTTCGTCGGCGGGCGCGGGCGCTGCCGCCGCAGCGGCGGCCGCCTGCTTGCGCGCGGTGCGGATCAGATTCGCCACCGTCTCGGTGGGCTGAGCGCCGCAACGCAGCCAGTAATCCACGCGTTCCATCTTCAGAACGCAGTTATTTTCCTTCTTGCGCGGATCGTAGCTGCCGACCTGCTCGATGCTCTTGCCGTCGCGAGGACCGCGCTTGTGCGCGATGACCACGCGATAGCATGGGTCGTTCTTGCCACCAATCCGCGTTAACCGAATCGCTGCTGCCATTTCACGTCTCCTGACCGGCCGCTTCAGCGCGCCGGAAGTTTGAAGCCACCCATCTTGGCCATTTTGCGGCCCAGCCGTGGCATTTGCTTCATTAGGTTTTTCATTGCCCAGAACTGTTTCAACAACTGGTTCACGTCGGCAACGGTCGTGCCGCTGCCGCGGGCAATGCGTTGGCGCCGATGGCCGTCTATCACTTCGGGCCGCCGGCGCTCCGCAGGCGTCATTGACTGAATGATCGCCTCCATACGCTTGAGCTGTTTCTGCTCAACCGAAAGGTCGCGTATGTTACTCATGCCGGGCAACATGCCAAGCACATTCTCTAGGGGTCCCATCTTTTTGAACTGCTGCATCTGGTCGAGGAAATCCTCCAGATTGATGTCCGCCTTGCGCAGTTTCTCCTGCATTTTCCCGGCCTGGGCCTCGTCGAACGTCGCCTGGGCCTTCTCCACCAAGCTCACCACGTCACCCATGCCCAGGATACGGGACGCCATCCGGTCGGGGTAAAACGGCTCCAAATCCTCCAGTTTCTCGCCTACGCCGACCAGTTTGATCGGTTTGCCGCTGACCGCCCTCATCGAAAGCGCCGCGCCGCCGCGGGTGTCGCCGTCGAGCTTGGTCAGAACGATGCCCGTCAGGCCCAGCGCGGCGTTGAAGCGCGAAGCGATGTCCACCGCCTGCTGGCCGGTGGCGGCGTCGGCGACAAGGAGGATTTCGCGCGGATCCACCACTTCCTTCAACCGAACCAGTTCCTGCACCAGCGGCTCGTCTATCTGCAACCGCCCGGCGGTGTCGAAGATGATCACGTTGCGCCCCTGCGCCGCTGCGGCTTCCATCGCGCCGCGGGCAATCTTCAGCACGTCCGTCTCGCCCGGCACGGCGTGAACCGGAATGCCAAGCTGCTTGCCGAGCGTCTGGAGCTGCGTGACTGCGGCGGGCCGGTAAACGTCGCACGCGGCCAGCAACGGATGATGGCCTTGCTTGGTCAGCAAGCGGGCGAGCTTGCCGGCGGTGGTTGTCTTGCCGCAACCGTGCAGGCCGCAGAGCAGGATAACCGACGGCGACCGGCTCAGGTCCAGCGCCGTCTGCTGAGCACCCATGAGCGTCACCAGTTCGTCGAAGATGATTTTGACGACCTGCTGGCCCGGCGTGACGCTGTCGAGCACCGTCTGGCCGAGCGCCTTCCCCTTGACCGACTCGATGAAGTCCTTGGCGACCTTGTAGTTGACGTCGGCTTCGAGCAACGCCATCCGCACCTCGCGCAGCGCGTCGGCGACGTTCTTCTCCGTCAGCTTCCCAAAACCGCGGAGGTTTTTGAAAACGGACTGGAGTTTATCGGAGAGGTTCTGGAACATCCGGCCTTGCTTTGGCGTTACTTGAGCTGTTCGAGTTCGCGGTCAACATCCTGCTTGACCTTCCCCACCATCTCCGACAACTCGGCGTTGTTGATCCTGCGGGACAGAATGCCGGTGATCATCATCCTCGCCTCGTTCGCGTTACCCCGTTTCGCAGCCTTGGCCGCCGATTCGTTGGGATAGCTGGCCTTGCTTTGGAGCAACAACGTCGCCATGTCCAGTTCTAGCAGCGCGCGCATCGGGTCCGCCAGATACCGCCGCCACTGGCCAAACCACGAACGCAAACCAATCATGTCACCCCTCGACTCGGCCGCCGCGCGAGCCGTCCGGTAACTCATCCTGGCGTTCACAGGCAGCCTCGCCAGCAAGTCGTCCTGCGTCAGCTCCGCGAGTCTCTTCTGCGGCTCCGCCGGCGCGGCGGGCGCGGGCGCGGGCGCGGGCGGAGGCGTTGCGGTTGCGACTTGAACGGGCGCGGGCGCCGCCGGCTGTGGCATGGGCGCAACTGCTGCTGGCGCGGGTGGAACGGCAGGCGGCGCCGCCGGAGCCACTGTCGGAGCCGGCGTCGAAGACTGCGCGGGCGCTGCCGGAACTGGCGGCTGTTCGGCGACTGGAGCGGCGGGCTTTTCCGGTGTCGCAGGCGCAGGCGGTGTCGTCGCGACTGGCGCAGGCGCAGTGGCAGGAGCCGCCGGTTGTTCAGCCATCGCAGTCGCCGGAGCTGCGGGCTGTGCGGCAGGTTGCGCGGCCGGTTCGGTGGCAGGAACGGGGGTTGCCGGCGCGGCTGGCGTCGCAGCAACTGTCGTCGCTGGCGTTTCTGCCGCAGCAGGCGCGGGCGTCGCAGGGGCAGGCTGCGCGGGCGTTTCCGGCGCGGACGGCTTTGTCTCGGCTGCGACGGCTTCCGTTTGCGCTGCCGGCGGCGATTGTGGCTCGGATTCCGGCCCCATGCTGTCCAGCTTCTGATAAAGCAGCGCAGCGCCGGCGCTCACCATCACCAGGATAATCAATGTCTCTAGCTTCTTCATTGCTTCTGCCTCTCAATGCGCGCACCCAGGGCACGCAGCTTGTCGTCAATCTTCTCGTAACCGCGGTCAATGTGATAGACGCGGTTCACCTTCGTCTTGCCTTGCGCCACCAACCCTGCCAGCACCAATGCCGCGCTCGCGCGCAGGTCGCTCGCCATGATCGGCGCGCCGCTTAGGCGCGACACGCCCTTCACGATCGCGCTCGCGCCCTCCAACGAGATGTCCGCGCCGAGCCGGCCCAACTCCGCGACGTGCATGAACCGTTCCGGATAAATTTTCTCCGTGATCACCGAGATGCCCGGCGTCACCGCCATCAGCGTCATGAACTGCGCCTGCACGTCGGTCGGGAAACCGGGATACGGCATCGTAACCACGTCCGCCGGCTTCCGCTCGCCGGCGCCCTTCACCACCAAGTCCGGCCCCGAACGCTCCACGCGGATGCCCGACTCGCGGAACTTGTCAATGACCGCTCCGAGATGCTCCGAGCGCGCGCCTTTCAGCCGCACCTCGCCGCCCGTGATCGCCGCCACCGTCATGAATGTCGCCGCCTCAATGCGGTCGGCAATCACCGTATGCTCCGCGCCGTGGAGCCGTTCGACACCGTGGATCGTCATCGTCGGGCTGCCCGCGCCGTGGATTTGCGCGCCCATCTTGTTGAGGAACTCCGCCACGTCCACAACTTCCGGCTCGCACGCCGCGCACTCGATTACCGTGGTGCCTTTGGCGAGCACCGCTGCCATCATCACGTTTGCCGTCCCGGTCACCGTCGAACCGAACCGGCCGCCGAGGAAAATCGTGTTGCCGACCAATTCCTTCGCGTTGGCGATGACCAGGCCCTTTTGAATGTCCACCTCCGCGCCCAGCGCGCGAAACCCCTTGATGTGCATGTCAATCGGCCTCGGCCCGATGACACAGCCGCCGGGCACGCTCACCCTCGCCTTGCAGTGGCGGCCAAGCAGCGGTCCGAACACGCAGAAGCTGGCGCGCATCTTCCGCACGACATCGTAGTCGGCGACCGTCTTGATCCGCTTCGCCTCCACCGTCACCGTGCCGTCCTCGAACTTCGCCTCTGCGCCAAGTTCCTGAAGAATCGCCGCCATGTAGCGCGTGTCGCTGAGGTTCGGCACGCCATGAATCACGCACCGTTCCGCTGTCAGCAACGTCGCCGCGATCAGCGGCAACGCCGCGTTCTTGGAACCGCCGATGGCAACCTCGCCCTTGAGAGCGATGCCGCCGTTGATGACAAATCTGTCCATGAAAGTATCCTATCCGGCCGCCACGAGCACGCGCGGGTGGCCCTGCCAATCGCTTAACATCTTCTCCACGCGATAGCCGTTGTCGAGAAAGATTCTTTCCGCCGCGCTCCCCTGCCCCGCCCCGATCTCCACCGCAACCCGTCCGCCCGCGCTGAGCCACGGTTTCGCCTCAGCGGCGATGCGGCGCACGATGTCGAGCCCGTCCGCGCCGCCGTCGAGCGCCGCGCGCGGCTCGTGGTCGCGAATCTCGCGCGGCAACAACGCGATCTCGCCGCTGGGAATGTAGGGCGGATTGGAAACAACCCAGTCGCACTGCAAGCCAGCCGGCAACGGCGCGAGAAGGTCGCCCTGGAAAAACTCAACCCGTCCGTCCAGCGCCGCCGCGTTCGCCCGCGCCACTTCCAACGCCTCCACCGATGCGTCCACTGCCAGCACGCGCGCCGAAGCCAGGCTCTTCGCCAGCGCAATGGCGATGGCGCCACTGCCCGTGCCGAGGTCCGCAATGCTCTTTGCCGCCGCGCTGTTCTTCACGACGTAATCTACCAGCAGTTCCGTCTCCGGTCGCGGCACCAACACGCGCTTGTCCACGGCGAAATCGAATCCGTAGAAATTGACGACGCCGAGGACGTATTGCAGCGGCTCGCCCGCCGCGCGGCGTTTGACCATCTCGCGCAGCGTGTCCAGCGCCGGCTCGGTGATCTCGCGCTCGAAGTCGAGGTAAAGCTCCAGCCGCTTCCGCTTCAGCACGTGAGCCACCATCAGCTCGATGGTCAGCCGGGGGCTGTCCACACCCTGCCGCTGGAAAAAGTCCGTCGTTCGCTGGATGATCTCTAAGATTTTCACGGCATCATGCCGTCTTACGCTGCGTTCTTCAGCCGCTCTTCAAGAGCTTGCGCCATCAAAGCCTCGATCACCGGCTCCAGCGCGCCCTCCATGATCGCCGGCAGATTGTGCAGCGTCAGGTTGATGCGATGATCCGTGCAGCGGTTCTGCGGGAAGTTGTAGGTGCGGATGCGCTCGTTGCGCTCGCCGGTGCCGACCTGCGACTTGCGCTGCGCGGCATATTTGGCCGCCTCTTCCTCCTGACGATGCTGGAGCAACCGCGAGCGCAGCACCCGCAGCGCCTTCGCCTTGTTCTTGAGCTGCGAGCGCTCGTCGGCGCAACGCACCAGCATGCCCGTCGGCTTGTGGATGATCTGCACCGCCGAGTCAGTCGTGTTCACGCCCTGCCCGCCCGGCCCGCTCGCGCGGCAGACGGTGATGTCCAGTTCCTCCGGCTTGATCTCCACGTCCACCTCCTCCGCCTCCGGCAACACCGCCACCGTCGCCGTCGAAGTGTGGATGCGACCGCTCGCCTCCGTTACCGGCACGCGCTGCACGCGATGCACGCCGCTCTCGTAGCGCAGCCGGCGGAACACGTCCTCTCCTGTGACGGAGAAGATGACCTCCTTCAGCCCGCCGAGGTCCGACGGGCTGATATCCATCGTCTCCACCTTCCAGCCTCGCGCCTCGGCGTAGCGCGAATACATCCGGTAGAGGTTCGCCGCGAACAACGCCGCCTCCTGCCCGCCCGCGCCCGCGCGGATTTCAATGATCGTGTTGCGCGAATCGTTCGGGTCCGCGGGAACGATGATGCTCTGGATTTCAAACAGCAGCTTCTGCTGCCGCGCCTTGAGCGGCTCGATCTCTTGGGCCGCCATCGCACGCAGTTCCGCGTCGGCCTTCTCGTCGGCGGCCATCGCCTCGTTCTCGCGCAGTTCGCGCTCCACCTTCTGCAACTCCGCGTGGAACTCGAATAGCTGCCGTAACTTGCGATGCTCGCGGCTCAGCTCCGCCGCGCGGCGCTGGTCGCCAAACACGCGCGGATCGCTCAGCTCGCGCTCGACCTCGTCATGGCGCTTTTGCAACCGTTCGACCTGGGCTTGGATGTCCATGGCGTAAGACGTAATGCGTTATGCGTAACCCGTAATGGGTGGGCACAAAAACAACGCTGCGTTTCGGCCCCTGTCGGACCGAAACGCAGCGCTGGGGAAAACAATCTACTTCTTTTTGGCGGCAGGCGTGGCGTAGCGGCGCTGGAAACGCTCGACGCGGCCGGCGGTGTCCACAAACTTCTGCGTGCCCGTGAAGAACGGGTGGCAGGCGTTGCAGATGCCGATGTGCAGTTCTTTGCGGGTGGAGCGGGTGTTGATCACGTTGCCACAGGCGCACGTGATCGTCGTCTCCGCGTAATCAGGATGTATATCAGGTTTCATGAGTCCAAATTAAGGTCGCGAAAGCTAGCGAAACCGCCCCCGCCGTGCAAGTGCAAAACAGCGAAAGATGGCGGATTAAGACGTTCTCGGTTCCGCCGCCTCAGCGCGTCGTCCCTGTTTTTTCCGTCCCTCAGTGCATCATCTCTTCCAGCACCTTCCGATCCACGCCGAGCTTGTGCGCTTCCCCAAGCACCCGATCCCGCCTCTCCAGATGCATTCTCAACGTGCCGGACGAAAAAGAGGACGCTCGATGTAACTGGTCCAAGCTGGACATGTAATCCGCCATCGCCACCTTCAAATCCCGCGCTTTCGGATGCAGCCGCATCTGCAACCAGTTCAGCCGCTCCTGCGCCGCCTTGAACGTCGCCGCAGGCACGCGATCCATGTAATATCGCTTCGACTTCACTGGGTCAATCAACGAAAGCAGGTTGACGATGTGCGACGCCGGGATTTGATCCGATGACACTTTTTGACCCCGTGCCATCACGGCGTTGCCCAGAAGCAGCGCGGCGACGGCAAGGCGAGTGATATGGATCATGGCAAGTTTCCCGTTTCGTCAGGCTCAGTGCATCAATTCCTCCAATGCTTTTCTGTCCGTTCCAAGCTTGGTGAGTTCTCCGAGCACTTTGTCCCTCTTGACCAGATACTGCGAGTAAAACGTCGCGTTGACTGCTGTTTGGCGGCGCATGAACTCCAGACTGGTGATGAACTCATGCATCGTGTTCTTCAAGTCCTTTGTCTTTGGATGCAGCCGCGTGTCCAGCCAGGCCAAACGATCCAATGCGACCTTCACCACCTCCGCCGGCAGTTTTGTCACCTTGTAGATCTCGCCTTCCTTTGCGTCGGGCGTTTTGTCGTTGAACAAATAGCCTTTCAGCAGCGTGGAAGCCGCCCAGATTTCCTCCAATGACGACGACAGGCTCAGCGTGGCGGGCAGTTGATTGTTGGCGGCCCTCAGCATGAATTCCGCCGAGAGATGATTGGGCGCCAGCCGCAGCACTTGCTGCAACGCCCCGTAGATTTCCTGACCGCGCAGCCAGGATGTGGGGGCGTTCGGCCCAAGCGTCCTTTGGATCTGGTAAAACGACATGAGCGCGTTGGCCAAGTTGGGCGTCCGATCCTGCCTCGCCACCGCCGTGGCGTCATCGAGTGTGTTGGCGGAGAGTATCTGGATGCTCCAGAACATCGCCGGCGAGTAGAGGATGGCCAGATCGTTCATATCCTCCCTGTTCAGCGCGGGAATGACCACGACGGTGCATCTCTCCAGCATCGCCCCGCGAGTCTTCTCCGCCACCGCGCCCACCTGCCGGATCTTCCCGTCCACCGTGACGTCGCCGGTCATGGAGAAGCCGGGATCAATCTGGAAACCGTCCAGCAATGACGACAGCAGCACCGAGAACGCCCCGCCAGCCGAGCCGCCGGTTTGCTTGGCGTATTTGTTGGAGTAGCTGAAGCGAACTTTCTGTCCCACCGGCCAGACCGGATGGCGCACCTTCAGCAGACGCACCGCTTCGTCCATGGATATCTTCGTGTTCTTCGCGACTTCGCCCATGATGTCGCAGGCTGCGCCGCGCCGGTTGGAGTCTTGTTCGACCGTGGCAATGATGTCTTGCGCGCTGCCCACGTGCTGGCCGCTGGCCAGCCGCATCACGAACAGCCCCTTGATCGAGCTCTGAACGCGCGCGAACTTCTTCGCGTTCGACTCCGGCTCCCTGGAGGTTTTCGATGGGGGCTGAGGCGTTGCCCTCATGGAGTCCATCACGTCCTTGCCGTTAAGCTTCTTGAGCGTCCTTATCCTGAGCACCAATAGCCGGTCGCGGTCATTCTTGATGTCGCAGTGCAACTCCTCCAGCGGGAGGTCGCTCAAGGGCGAGAGATCTGCGACGCGCGTGCCGATGCAGTTCAGAAAGCACAACTGGCTCTTGGCCAATGGCGCGAGGTTGCTGACGGAAGAATGGCTTACATCGAGCCATTTCAGGGGAGCGTCCTTGAGCGGGGAGAGATCGCTGACGCGCGTGCCTGCGCAACGCATCGTTTCAAGCGGCATCCCGGCCAGCGGCGTCAGGTTGCTCACTTGACTGTCACGGCAGTCCAACTCCGTCAGCGGCAGACCGCGCAGCGGCGAAAGATCGGCGAGCGTTCTCGCGTGCGGGTAACCTTTGCACACGAGCTGCTTCAAGGTGGTCAGTTCCCGCAGTGGTGAGATGTTTGTGACGCCGGCCGACGAGATTTGGAGTTCGATCACCTGCCCGCTGCTGATCAAATGAGTCTCTTGCCCGTCGAATTTGGGGTTCAACTGTTTCAGCCCCGTCATGACGCGCTGCAATTGCTCCTCGCCTGAAGCGTCGGCGGCAGCGGCGGGGGGCGGATTGCAGACGGCAAGCAGCAGGGCGGCTGCGAGGGCGGAGAGGCTGACTCGGTTCATGGTTTTCTCCGAAAGATTTCGCGGCGAGTTATAGTGTTTCGCTCAAACATTGCGCTCTTGACGTTCGGCACAGACTACTTGGTTGCTTCAATCAACACGAAGTCGCCAAAATAAGACTTCACGGATGGCGGACTGAACTCCTCCGCGACTAGCTTGTCGCCGATCAACAGTTGCACGCCGTGTCCGATAAGCTTCTCCCCCTCGTTGGCCTTATAGTTCCATTGCTTCCCGGCGGCGGTCACGGAAGGTGTTTCCAGCGTCCTCGTTTCCAGCGGCCTCAAATCCATGTTCTCCTCTTTGCCATACGCCGCGGTCTTGTTGGTCCTAAAGTCTGCTTTCACGACACCCCATCGCACCATCACCCCGGACACCGGCTGTTGCGACCCGTTGCGAATCGTAATAGTCAGCGCCCGGCTCTGCGCGAAGTTGGCCACGTTCCCCGCGCCGCTGGACAAATCCCTCTTCTTGCTGTTCGCCTTCACCTCCACCAGCTTCACCGGAGAGAATCCCGGCATCATGGGGCGGTCAAACGCGGGCTTCGTCATGGCTGCCACTTGCGGTGGAGTGACAGGCGCAGTCGTTGCCGTCGTATTCGCCGTTGGTGCGGTTTGCGGAGTGGCGGGTGGAGGGGCGACTGCAAGCGGCGCGGTGTTCTGGCTGGGTTCGCCACTGCCGCCGGGCACACCACAACACACGCGGAAGCCAATGGTGTTATCAGCGGTGGAGAACGGTTGAGCGCGTCGGTAGGCGCACCGGTCCGAGCCTGTGCGGTTGAAAGCGCCACCGCGCGCCGCTCCGTCATGGGAGTTGCCTTTGAAACATTCAGCGTGTGCCTGCTTGGGATCCAATCCGTCCAGACACCATTCCCACACATTGCCCAGCATATCTGCCAAGCCAAACAGATTCCGGCCTTTCGCCCCAAAGTGATTCACGGGAGACACAAACTCAAAGCCTTCGCTCGTTCCCGTCCAATTCAGCCTTCTTTTTCCATCTTCGACATTATCGCCCCACCAGAATCTTGTTTGCGTGCCGGCTCGGCAGGCGTATTCCCATTCGGCCTCTGTAGGCAAACGGTAGATCATTCTCGCAGGTAACTTATTTGCCTTTGTCTCAGTCTCTGTCAGCCATTGGCAAAACGCTACCGCATCATTCCAACTTACGCAGGTTGCAGGATGATTATCTTTGAGCGTAAAACCTGCCTTGGGCTGCCGCCAGCTCGCCTTACCGTTCTTCTCTCCATCGGTTACATACCCAGTTGTATCCACAAACTTCCGCCAATGGCTCAGTGTCAGTTCTGTCCGTCCCATCCAAAACCCTTCTTTGATGGATACTCTTCGCGGTTCCTCACCCTCATACTTGGTCCATCTAGGGTCGCAACCGTTCGCGTGTGCCCACTCCCGTTCTTCCGGCGTGCTGCCCTGCATGAACTCCCCCGGCGGAATCCAGACCAATTCCATGCCGGTGGACGTGGTTATGGTTTTCTCCTGGGCGATGAGGACGGCCGGACTGGAGAGCAGCAGGGCGGCTGCGAGGGCGGAGAGGCTGACTCGGTTCATGATTTCCTCCAAAAACTTACGCGGCGATTATACGGCATGGCTTGAGGGTGACAAGGTTCTTGTAGGCCACGTCCCCGACGTGGCGGTTGTTCATCATTCATCATCGCCGCGTCGGGGACGCGGCCTGCAAAATCACCCTTGCCGGAGGGTGTCCGAAAGTTTGTGTATCGGGATAGGAAGCCTGTAGGATTTTTCAGGTAGGGCGAGGCGTCCCTGCCGAGCCGCTGGCGTCCGATATGCATGGCCCGCGGCTCATCGGGACGATTCGCCCTACCAACGAAACTCATCACTCGCGCTGCCTGTTGTTTTCCGCACACACAAATACTCGGACACGCCTCATGCCGCTGGTTTCCTTTTCTGTGCGATGGCGCGAAGATTAGCATGCTGGGGAACATCTGGGAATATCAGGAAATACCTGATTCTACTATCAGGGGATTCCGGTAGTGTATCAGTTTGAAATCTGGCGCGCGTGAGTTGGGACTTGCGCCAAAATAGGTTTTATGGCAATCGTATGCCATGCAAAAGCGGTCAAGCAAAGATGTGAATCAACTTGCTGCGTCCATAGTGGCGCAGGTAACTGAGCAGGCGCAGATCACTCCAGAAAAGAATCCTGCTGCGGTTGCGCTGGGCAGACTCGGCGGAATTAAGGGAGGAAAAGCAAGAGCGCAACGCCTATCAGCAAGCCGCAGATCAGAAATCGCTAAAAATGCCGCTCAGACTCGTTGGCATCAAAAGGGAGAGTAATTATGCCCACCGCGAAATCACAGCATAAGACTTTTGGACAAAGTCCTTTCATTCGCATGGGAATGGAGGTTGGCCAGGCGCCAGAACTGCGCCGAGATTTGATAAAACGGATTGAAGACCATTACGAATGCACGGTGGTTACATTCTTCACTTCTTTCACAAAGCAGGATGTGGCCATAGTAGATACTGACGCCGAAATGTTGGAGAGTCTTTTGTCTGTGGAACACAAGGGTGGAAAGCTCATGCTGGTGCTTAACTCGCCGGGGGGCCAAGCATTGGCGGCAGAACGCATAGTTAATGTCTGTAGGGCATATTCCAAGAATCAATTTGAAGTTATCGTTCCACACATGGCCAAGTCTGCGGCAACAATGATTTGCTTTGGGTCCGCCAAGATTCACATGAGCAAAACGGCAGAACTTGGCCCCGTTGACCCACAAGTTCCTTACTGGGCCGAGGGTGACAAGGAGGATGACCCGTCGTGGATTTCAGCCGAAGAATACATCCGCTCATACGACAAACTCATGAATTTTGCAAGCAGCGGGAAAGCCAAGCGGTTGGAGCCATATATTCAACAACTTGGACGATATGACGCGCGATACATTGAAAGGCTGCGATCTGTCCAGAAGTTGTCTGAAGACATTTCTGTTAGATTGCTAAAATCGCTTATGATGAAAGGCAAATCTTCCGACAAGATAAGGAATAACATTGACGTGTTTTTGACCCAAAAACGCACCAGTTCTCATGGTCGAATGATAAACTACGAGGACGCTGGAAGTTGCGGTTTGAAAATAGGACTCATTGATCTTGGTTCTGACGTTTGGCATTCATTGTGGGAATTATACGTGCGCTCAAATTGGTCCACTAGGCACAACTGTGGTAAAGTAATAGAGACAAGCACATCAGCGGTGAGCGCATGAGTAATGTTATGAAAAAAACGAACAAAGCTTATAAAAAGGCACAGAAGTCTCTTGATGAAATGCTGGAAGCGATCGGGCCTTATCTTCCATCGGTTGACCTTCCTTCATCCGAAAAGATTCGAGAGTGGAAACAAAACAGCGACTCGTTTTTTCCTGAATCCACCCGGCCCCAAAAGCGACTTGCTTCCGTTTAACGATGCAAAGAAGGGTGGTTTTTTTGTTGACTATGCTTGAGCGGTCAAGCATATTGTCAACATGAACAAGCTGGACAACAAAACACGGGCGCAGATCGTTTCTTGTTTGGTTGAGGGAAATTCAATCCGAGCAACAGCCAGAATGACAGGCGCGGCAATCAACACCGTTGTAAAACTGTTGTGCGATGTGGGCAAGGCTTGCGCGGATTACCAAGACAAGCACATGCGCAATCTTCCATGCCGCAAACTCCAGTGTGACGAAATCTGGTCGTTCTGCTATGCCAAAGAAAAGAACGTGCCAGCCGACAAACGCGGCACGTTTGGTTTTGGTGACGTTTGGACGTGGACGGCGATTGACGCGGAAACAAAGCTCGTTCCTTGCTGGCTTGTCGGGCCGCATCATGCGGAAGCTGCGCTTGAGTTTTTGAAAGATGTTGCGGACAGGATGGCAGACCGCGTGCAACTGACGACTGACGGCAATCGCGCATATCTGGAAGCCGTTAGCGGCGCATTCGGTGGCGGCATTGACTACGCCATGCTGATTAAGATTTATGGTCCCGCCACAATCGGGGATGTGCGCTATAGCCAACCGCGTTGCATCAGAACATTTCCCAAGGCGATCACGGGCAATCCAGACCTGAAACACGCTTCCACAAGTTTTGTTGAGCGTCAAAACCTGACCATGCGAATGAGCATGAGGCGGTTTACTCGGCTGACAAACGGATTCTCCAAGAAGGTTGAAAACCTTGCTTGCGCGGTTGCGCTTCACTTCATGCACTACAACTTCTGCCGGATTCACCAAAGCCTGCGCGTGACGCCAGCCATGCAAGCCGGTCTTTCCGATCACGTTTGGACAATCGAAGAAATGGTTGCTCTGATTGATGCAGGTTCAAACTGATACACTACCGGGATTCCTGATGCCCTGGCAAAGGGAAGGCGATGGAGTTTCCTGCCACGCAAGAGCAGGACGGCGTTCCGGGCATTGGGCGGGGATCACAATCCGCCGCTCAACCTCACGCCGGCCGCCAGCCGGTGCCCTCTCAAAAACTCATCCGCGCTCATCCGCCGGCCGCCTTCGATCTGCAATTCGCGAACCACCAGTGTCCCCTCGCCCGTCGCCACGACGATGCCGTGCTTGTCCGCCGCCGTCACCGTGCCGCCCGCCGCGCCGCTGGCGGTCGGGTCCGCCGCCGCTTCGGCCGACCATATCTTCAACGTGCGCGGGCCGGCTTCCGTCGGCAGGAAGGTGAAGAGTCCCGGCCACGGCGTGAACGCCCGCAGGCGGTTCCGAATCTGCCGCGCCGGTTGCGCCCAATTCACCAAGCCGTCCTCCTTCTTGATCTTCGGCGCGTAGGTCGCGCCCTCGCCCGGTTGCGGCGTCGGCTGAAGCGCGCCGGCGGCGAGCGCCGCAACCGTCTTCAGCAACAACTCCCCGCCGAGCGCGGAGAGCTTGTCGTGCAGTGTCGCCGCGTTGTCGTCCGGGCCGATTTGCACCCGTTCCCGCAGCAACATCGGTCCGGTGTCCATGCCTTCATCCAGCAACATCGTCGTCACGCCGGTGACTTCATCGCCTGCCAGCAGCGCCGCCTGGATCGGCGACGCGCCGCGCCAGCGCGGCAGCAGCGAGCCGTGGACGTTCACGCAGCCGAGCCGCGGCAGGCCCAGCACGTCCTTCGGCAGAATCTGGCCGTAGGCCACGACCACGATCAACTCCGGCGCGAGTTCGCGAAGTTGCGTCACCGCTTCCGGCCGCCGCATTTTCTCCGGCTGGAACACCGGCAGGCCGTGCTTGAGCGCCAGGGTCTTGATTGGCGGCGGCGTCAATTCCTGCCGCCTCCCCGCCGGCCGGTCCGGCTGCGTCACGACGCCGACGACCTGATGTTCGCGCGACACGACGAGCGCCTCCAGACAAGGCGCGCCGAAGTCCGCTGTGCCCATGAAAACGATTCGCATGATGTGCGGGCAAAAATACCAGAACCCGCCCGCCGCGGCGAAGAAACAAATTCGTTGCCGATCTTCACCGCGAGAGATCGGCCAGGGAGAAACCGCCGTCACCGGTCACCGCTGCGCCCAAGGCTGCGCCTTGTCGTGCGGCTGCAAGGTGTGAACACGATCTCCGATGTAGAGCTTCCCGGGCGATGCTGTCAGGGTGTGAACGCGGTCTCCCACGTAGATTTTTGCCGGAGGCGGAGAGACCGGCCTGAAGGGGATGAGGGCATCGCGCGCTTTGCCCGCTTCCTTGGCAGCGATCCCGCCGCTCATGTCCTGCCGGTATGCGGAAGGCCCGTCGCTTCTCTTCCCAGGGCTTGGCGCCGTGGCCGCCATCTGAATCCCTCTTCCGGCAGACGCCGCGCTCTTCACGGCATTGGCGGTCACTTCTGTCTGATTCGATGCGGGCTTGATTAAGAAGGCCGTCTTTCCCGCAAGAGAGTCTTCAGCCACCAGCCCTTTATCCAGCCCGGCTTTGGAAGCGGCGACGCTGGCCTTGGCCCGTGTGGTGACTGGAGACGTTGGCGCTGACGGTTTCCCCTCCCGATCTTTGCCCGGTTCCGCCGCCGCCCTTGTTTGGGCCGCCTTGGACCGCTTCTTTTCGCTGACTCCTCGCTTGCCGGCCACTTGCTCGGCATACTTGTCACTGCTTGCAAGGCCCTCTCGAATCTCAGAGAACTTCCCCGCAATCAACTCGCGCCGTTTCTCCTCGTTGACTTCGTTCTGGATCATCCGGGAAATCACCGACAGCGCCCAGGCATCCTTGGCGTTCTTGTCTATGTATTCCTTCGAGGTCAGACGCTTCCCCGACAGTTTGATCGAGTCGCTCCACGCCTCGTGCAATCCTTTGAGGAACTCCCAGTTCGCGGACGCGTGAACCGGGCTCTTCCCGGCTACCATCGCTTCGATATCCGGAACATAGAACCGGAGGCTTTTCTCAAACCACCTCTCCGCTTCCGCGGAATACTGCCTGGCCCTGGCTTCGTCCTTGGCGAAATACGCCATGCTGAGGAGTTTCTTGCCCTTGAAATACGCCTTCAAGGCATTCTCCTCCGTAGCCACTTCGGGACCGCTGGAAACGTCAACCTCCCCGGCTGCAACCGCAGCATACGAAACCTCATGCGCGCCCTTCGCGGTTTCAGCGCCGTTCTCGTCCCGCCCTTGGTCCAACTCGCGGTCACAACCCGTGCCCGCAACAAGCAGACCCAACAGAAGAACCATCAGCCCATACAGCCCAGCCTTCTGGCGAGGAATCCACGCGCCTGCCAGCAGCAACGCGCAGCCCCGTTGTGCCTTGATCGTCCCACCAAGGAAACAGGACCGGATCCGACTCCGCGAATCATCCCAAACTGCCCAATACGAATACGCTTGCATGTCATCTTGGCCGCTCTCAAAGGAAGCCCAATACAGCCCTTCGAGACGCGCCCTCCGAACTCGACCCATGTCGGCGACTTTAGCATCCAAACCAGCATCATCAACGGCAAATCCGTTGGAAGAAACGGGCTGGGACTGTTCGACCGGCGAATTTCCCCGTCAGTCCCGATGAAAAGAGGCAAACCGCATCGTCCAGAACGCACACCGCGTCTCTGGCAACACGAACACGGCACCGGATGTTGGTCCGGCCTTACAAAGGCCGGCCGTCAAATTCCGCCGATCAACGCTTCCCAAACAGGTTGCCACGCGGATCCGGCCGGGCTGCCACGCTGGCCGCCGCGGCGGAGGACGCCGCCGACCGGTTTTCGGCCTTGGCAGCGCCGGTTTCGCCCGTCGCGCTGGGCGTGATCTCGGCCTTGCCGGAGAACGCCACGCCTTCCTCGATCGCGAGACGCTTGGCCTTGAGGTCGCCGACCATGCGCGTGGAGGACTTCAGTTCAATCCGCTCGCGGGCCGTGATGTTGCCCTCGATGGTGCCTTCCACAACAATGGAGTTCACCGTCGTGTTGCCCTTGACCGAACCGGTCTTCCCAACCGCAACGTCGTGCCCGCAAGCGACGTCGCCTTCGACTTTGCCGTCAATCTGAAGCGAGCCGTTGGTCTTGATGTTGCCCGTGACTTCCGCGTCCGCCGTGATGATGGACTGCGAGTTGCTCCCTGTTGTATCCATTGTTTGTTCCAAGCTCCTGGTTAATTAGTCTGACAGATGCCGGACATATTGCCTTGCCCGCAGGTCTGAGGCAAGTGTTTTGCTGACAGACTTCAACTTCGATTGACATCGCCGCCTCCCGCAAAGATGATTGCCGCCTTGAAAACATGTGAGACCCATGGCGGCAGAAGCGGCGTATCGGCTTCAAGGGCCTGCGCATCTCCTTTTCTCAAGCGGCCCGCCGCTCTCTTTGCGCCCCAGACAAGCATGGCGTAAACTGACTGGCTTGCGCCCGGATTGCGCCGTCGCTTATAACGGATTCGCAGGAACGGAAGTAACAACCTATGACACCCAAACTACTCGAAGGAAAACTCGGCATCGTCTTCGGCGTCGCCAGCAACCGCTCCATCGCGTGGGCCATCGCCCAAGCGTGGCACGCCGCCGGCGCGCGGCTCGCTTTCACCTACCAAGGGGAGCGAATCAAGGAGAACGTCGAGGAGTTGGTCGCGTCCTTCGGCAAGGATACGCCCCTTTATCCCTGCGATGTGACCCGCGACGAGGATATCGAGGCGGTGTTCGCCAACGTCCAGCACGACTTCGGCAAGCTGCATCTTGTGCTGCATTCGCTGGCGTTTGCGCCCAGGGAAGCGTTGGAGGACGAATTCATTAAAACTTCCCGCGAAGCGTTCCGTGTGGCGCACGATGTCAGCGCCTATTCGCTCGTGGCCCTCACGCGAGGCGCCGTGCCGCTGATGACCGAAGGCGGCAGCATCATGGCGCTCAGCTTTTACGGCAGCGAAAAGGTCGTGCCTCACTACAACGTCATGGGCGTGGCCAAGGCGTCGCTCGAAGCCTCCGTCCGCTACCTCGCCTTCGACTTGGGCCGGAAAAACATCCGTGTCAACGCCATCAGCGCCGGCCCCGTCAACACGCTCGCCGCGCGCGGCATCAGCGGTTTCACGAAGATGATGCGCATCTACCCTGAAGCCGCGCCGTTGAAACGCAACATCGAGCTGCGCGAACTCGGCGACACCGCCACGTTCCTCGCCTCGGAGATGTCCAGCGGCATCACGGGCGAGATCATGTATGTGGACGCCGGCTACAACATCATGGCCATGAACGTCGCGCCGTTTGAAAAGGCCGCGCAGCAGCCCGGCTGATGTTCCGGCCGCCGCCGAAGCCGGGGACTCTTCATGACCATCGGTTATCTGGAAATTGATCTGAGCTTCCCGGAGGCGCAGTCGCTCAAGGACAAGCGGCAGATTCTGATGAGCCTGAAAACCAAGCTGCGGCAGGTGTTCAACATCTCCGTCGCTGAGATCGGCGAGCAGGACCTCTGGCAATCCGGCAGGCTCGGCATCGTCACCATCTCCAACGAGCAGCAGCACGCCAACGAAGTGCTGTCGAAGGTCGCCGGTTTCGTCGAGCGGTTTGACGGCACCGTGATGCAGGATTACCGGACGCAATTCATTTAGCCCGCGTGGAACCTCTTGTCCTTTTCGAAGACGATCATCTGCTGGCGGTCAACAAACCCGCCGGCATCAACACGCACGCGCCCGACCGATTCGCGCCGGAGGGGCTGCATGAATGGTTGCAGCGCCGGCGCGGCCAGCCGTTGGCCATCCACCACCGCCTCGACAAGGAAACCAGTGGTGTGCTCGTCTTCGGCAAGAGCACGGCCGCCAACCGCGGCCTCACGGAGCAATTCGAGGCGAAGGCGGTGCGCAAAACCTACCTCTTCCTGACCGCTGCCGCACCGCCCCTGAAACCGCTGCGAGCTTCCTCCCCCATTGACGGCAAGCCGGCCACAACCTCGTTCGAGCCGGCCGGCCATTGCGGGCGCTTCGCTTTGCTGCGCGCTGCGCCGGAAACCGGCCGCACTCATCAAATCCGTCTGCACGCGGCCCAGAACGGCTTCGCCGTTGCCGGTGACGTGCTTTATGAGACACCGGTCACTCCCCTGCCCCGCCTGATGTTGCACGCCGCGTCGCTCGAACTGCGTCATCCCCAGACCGGCCAGACGCTGCGCTTCGACGCGCCAACGCCCGCGACGTTCCCCACTCCCGACTGGCTGACGGCGGCGCGGGAATTCCGCACGCTGCTCTTCGATCCCGCCGACACCAACGCATGCCGGCTCATTAGCGGCGCAGCCGACGGTTTTCCCGACGCCATGGTGGACCGCTATGCCGACCGCTTGCTGGCGCAGTGGTATGCCCAGCCCAATCCGGCCCTGCGCGAAGCATTTGCCGCCGGGAAGCTGGTCGAGCGTTCGATGGAAAAGCAACCGACGGGCGAAACCGCCGCACCGGAGGCGCGCTTTGAAATCGTTGAGAACGGCCTGAAGTTCCTCATCAGCCTCGATGCCGGCTACTCGACGGGCTTGTTCCTCGACCAACGCGAGAACAGGCGCCGTTTGCTCGCGAGAAACCTGCGCGGCAAGACCGTGCTGAACACCTTTGCTTATACCTGTGCCTTTTCCGTGGCCGCGGCGCGCGCTGGAGCCGTCGCCACAAGCCTCGACCTCTCGAAGCGATACCTCGACTGGGGCCGCGACAATTTCCGGCTGAACGGCATCAACCCGGAGGAGCACGACTTCATCTACGGCGATTGCTTCGACTGGTTGGCGCGGCTGGCGAAGAAAGGGCGCAGCTATGACATGGTGCTGCTCGATCCGCCGACGTTCTCAAAGGTGAAGAAAGGCCGGCCGTTCAGCGCGGAGAAGGATTATGCCAAGCTCGTCGCCTTGGCCGAGCCGCTCGTGAAGGCCGGCGGCACGCTGTTCTGCTCGACCAACGCCCGATCCCTCAATCCGCAACGGTTCATGGACGCGGTCCAGCAGGGCGCGCCGCGCGCGCAGCGGATGGAATTCGCGACGCAGCCGTTTGACTTCCGTGTTGCCTCCGGCGAGAGACCCTACCTCAAGACAGTTTGGGCGGAGTTGGACTGACCACCGGCGGCTTGGGTTGTCTGCCCAACAGGGCGATCAAGCCGGCGCCAAGTCCCATCGTCAACACCACCGCAAACACTGCCGCGCCGAGGAATGGCAGCAGCACCACCATGCTCAGCACCACGCCGCCGAGCAGCGTTGAGGGAAACGCATGGTCCGCGCGCGGGCTGTTCATGCTGAAATACATCCGGCTACCGAGCAACCGATACGCCGCCGCCGCGCCGAAGACCGTCACCACTGCCAGCCCGATGCTCGCGACGCCACCCAAGAACTTGCCCAAGCCGTGGGCCTGTCCAGCCACGTGCGTTGCGAGCCACAAGATCAACACTCCCAACACGCCAACCACCAGCGACGACCACGGGCCGCGCTCCATGCTCTCCGATGCGCGCCGCAGGAACCTCGGAAACACCGCTTGCAGCACCAGCGCCATCGGCACGCCGCCCAAGGTGCCGATCAGCCATCCGACCAACAGCAGCCCGACGTATCTTTCCATGCCAAACGCTCCTAGCCCAACCGCCGCGCCCAGTCCCATCAACGCCAACGCCACAGGTTTCATAGAATCTCCTCGATCTCCCGCACACCCACAAACTCACCGACCCGGTCCGACAACTCCAGTGTCGCCATCGCAACCGACACCGACCAGTCGCGCACCGTTTCCGTCGTCGCCACCATTTGCTCCGGCAGGCTCGCCGTGCTTGCGAACAACAGCGCCGCCAGCACCGCCGTTTGCCCGCCCACCAGCCACGTCACCGATGGCGGTCGCTGCCACGCGCGCACGTCGCCCATCACCCGCGCGGCCAGCTCCGCCGGCGGATTCCTCAGTTCCCGCAACGCATCTGCTCTCATAAGCCTCTCTCCAGTTCTGCTTTCAAGAACCGCCGAGCCCGGTGCAGTGTCACCTTCACGTTCGCCAGGCTCTCGCCAAGCATCGCGCCTATCTCGGCCAGCGGCAGTCCTTCCTGATAGCGCAGGTTGAACATCGCCCGCGCCTTCTCCGGCAACTGCGCCAGCGCCGCCAGCAACGCCGGCTCCAACTCCTTCGCGTGGCTTCGCGGCACCGCAGCCGGTTCGGCCACCTCTTCCAGCGACACCGTTTGCAGCCGGCGCTTCTGGATGAAGTTGATCGCCGTGTTCGTCGCGATCGTCATCAACCACGTCTTGAACGCCCAGCGCGGGTTGTAATGCGCGAGATATTTGAATGCCTTCACAAAACTTTCCTGCGTCAGGTCCATGGCGTCTTCCGGCCGGCGCACCATCCTCAGCATGTGCGTATAGACACCCGATTGGTGCCGTTGGAGCAACCCGGCGAACGCATCCGTGTCACCAGCCAGCACCAACTCCACGGTGGCACGATCTACCGCCGCGTGCGCCGCTTCCGGTCGTCTTGTGCCGCCGTCCGCTGGTTGCTCCATTGCTATCTTCTTATACATCCGTCTCGCGGGGAGGTTACACCGGCGCGAAAGGAAACTCCATCGCCACCACGCCAGGCATGAAAACGCAGAAGGCGCGGAAGTTCATGACTCCCACGCCCTCGTGCGGTTGATTGGTTAAGCGGCGCCTTGCTAGGTCGTCGCGGCGGGCTTTGGCGGCTCGGCGGCGGGGGCCTCGGGGGCCGTCTCCACCCATTCGAGCAACGCCAGCTTGGCGCTGTCGCCGATGCGCTGGTTGAGCTTCACAATGCGTGTGTAGCCGCCGCTGCGGCCCTGAAACTGCGGGGCCACATCCTTGAACAGCTTGGCGACAACGTCCTTCTGACGCAGCGCAGCCAAAGCAAGGCGGCGATGATGCAGCGTGCCTTTCTTGCCAAATGTGATGACGCGGTCGGCGAGCCGGCGCGCGGCCTTGGCTTTTTCCAGCGTGGTCCGCACGCGACCGTGAAGGACGAGGCTGGAAACCAGATTGGCCAGCATCGCGTTGCGGTGCTCGCTCTTGCGGCCGAGTTTGATGGTGCGTTTTCCGTGGCGCATGGTGTTCTTGCTTTATCCTTTCAGCAGCCTTACTCCTTCACCTCTTCTTCGATGGAACCTGCCTCGGCAGGCTTCTCCGGCGCCGGACCGGCTTCGAGCAACGCCAAATCGAATTTCATGCCGAGTTGCAAGCCAAGCCCGGACAGTTTGTCTTTGATCTCGTTGAGCGACTTCTTGCCGAAATTGCGATACTTGAGCATCTCGGCCTCGGTCTTCATCGCAAGTTGGCCAACGCTGGTGATGTTGGCGTTGTTCAGGCAGTTCGCAGCGCGAACGCTCAGTTCGATTTCGTTGACGGACATGTTCAGGAGCTTGCGCAGGCGCGCGTTCTCGTCGCTCACCTTCTCCTGCGCGGCCTCAAACTCGACCGGCTCCTTGCCGTATTCGCAGAACGGATCGAGGTGATGGCGCAGGATGTGGCTGGACTGCATCAATGCGTCGTCCGGCGTCATGCGGCCGTCGGTCCAGATTTCGAGAATCAGCTTGTCGTAGTCGGTGCGCTGGCCAAGGCGTGTGTTCTCCACGCTGTAGCGCACACGGCGCACGGGCGAGAAGATCGAGTCAAGCGGGATGATGCCGATGGGCATGTCGGGCCTCTTGTTCTTCTCAGCCGGACGGAAGCCGCGAGCGACCTCGACGGTCAGTTCCGCCTCGAACTTCATCTTCTTGTCGAGCGTGCAGATGTGAACGTCGGGATTGATGATCTCGATCGTGTTGTCGGTCTTGATGTCCGCGGCGGTCACAGCGCCTTCCTTGTTCGCGAGCAACAGAAGCTGGCGCGGCTCCTTGGACTGGGACTTGAACAGGATCTTGCGAAGGTTGAGGATGATGTCGGTAGCATCTTCAACGACCCCAGCCATCGTGGCGAACTCGTGGTGCGCGCGCAAGGACTCGTCAAACTTGACGGTGGTCAGCGCGGCGCCTTCCAGCGAGCTGAGCAACACGCGGCGAATGGAGTTGCCGATGGTGTGGCCGTAGCCGCCCTCAAAAGGTTCGGCGATGTATCTGGCGTAGGTGGGTGTTGCGGTGGCCTCGTCCTTGGTCAACCGCTTGGGCATTTCGAAACGTCCGAGTCGAACTGGCATTGTGTCCTCCTGCGAGTTTGATCTGGCCGGTTGGCGACTTCACCGCCGCTGACTTCGCGGTCGCTTCAGCGCGGGAACGCCCGCCGGCCCATATACTCGCGTTTGTTATTAACGTCCTCTGTCTATGAACTACTCTGCGACTACCGCGAATAGAATTCAACAATCGCCTGCACGTTGGCGATCGGCTGGATCTCGTCCGCCGTGGGCATGCGACTGATGGTGCCCTTGGCAGCTTCCTTTTCCAGTGTCACCCATGCCGGCACGGCGCGAACCGCGGCCGACTCCAGGCTCTTGACGACCATCTGCCGCGAGCGAGCATTCTCGCGCGCCTCGATGACGTCGCCAGGTTTCACGTTGTAAGAGGGAATACTGACGCGGCGGCCGTTGACCTTGAGGTGACCGTGCGTCACCAACTGGCGCGCTGCCGGACGGCTCGGCGCGTATCCAAGCCGGAAAACAACGTTGTCGAGACGCATCTCCAGAATCTGAAGGAGTGTATCGGCGGTGTTGCCACGGCGCTTCTTGGCTTCCTCGAAGCAGCGGCGGAATTGCCGCTCCAAGAGGCCGTAGCAGTAACGCAGCTTCTGCTTTTCAGCGAGGCCGCGGGCGTAGTCGGTCAGCTTCCTGCGCGCGCGCGGGCCGTGCTGGCCGGGCGGATAGGCGCGCTTCTCGAGCACTTTGTGGGCGCCGAAGACGGGCACGCCGTAGCGGCGGCTGATGCGTTGTTTGGGTCCTTTGTAACGAGCCATAGGTCAATGATCCGTAATACGTAATGCGTAATGCGACTGGAATTACACGCGGCGTTTCTTCGGCGCGCGGCAGCCGTTGTGCGGGATGGGCGTCACGTCCTTGATGGAGGTGATCTCCAAGCCGATCGCCTGCAAAGCGCGGACGGCGGACTCGCGGCCGGAACCGGGGCCTTTGACGTGGACCTCGATTTCCTTCATGCCATGAGACATCGCCTGGCGTCCGCAATCCTGCGCCACGAGCTGCGCGGCGTAAGCGGTGCTCTTGCGAGAGCCTTTGAAACCCACCTTGCCCGCGCTGGACCAGCCGATGACGTTGCCCTGCATGTCGGTGATGGTCATGCTGGTGTTGTTGAACGAAGCCACGACATGCGCGATGCCGTTGTGGACGTTCTTCGCACCCTTGATCTTGGCCACCTTGACCGGCTTGGCGCCTTCGTCGAGCAGCGACTCTGCCGTCGTCTCGGCAGGCGCGGGCGCGGGGGCCGCTGGAGCGGTTGCTGCGGCTTTCGCCTTCGGCTCCTTGGCCGACGCCTTGGGTTCTTTCGTGATCGGTTTCTTGTCTTTTTCTTCAGCCATGATAACGCCTCTACTGTTCCTTGAAATTAGACTTTGCCGGCCTTCGCGTCCTTGCTGCGAACGACACCGACGGTCTTGCGGGGGCCTTTGCGGGTGCGCGCGTTGGTCTGCGTGCGCTGGCCGCGCACCGGCAATCCCTTGACATGCCGCGTGCCGCGATAGCACTTGATGCCGATGAGCCGCTTCAGGTTCAAGCCGATCTCGCGGCGCAGGTCGCCTTCGAGGATATAGCCCTCCTGCTGGATCACGCCGACAATTTTGCCCATCTGCTCGTCGGTCAGTTTCTCCGTGCGGATGTTCGGATCAATGCCCGCCTTCTCCAAAATCGCGAGCGAATTCGACGGCCCGAGGCCGTAGATGTAGCGCAACGAAATGCCGATCTTCTTGCCGCCGGGAATATCAACACCCAAAAGTCTGGCCATAATGTGTCCTCTACTAACCTTGACGCTGCTTGTGCCGCGGGTCGCTGCAAATCACGCGCACCACGCCCTTCCGCCGCACAATGCGGCAGCGTTCGCACAACCTTTTGACTGACGATCTAACCTTCATAAATTCTTTCAACCTATCGCCGGGCGGTAATCCGGCCCTGGCTCAAATCATACGGCGTCATTTCCAACGCCACCTTGTCACCCGGCTTCAGCGGCCCAAACTCGGCCCGCTTCTTCACCGGCACGTAGCCCATCGCGCGGTAGCCGTTCGGCATCTCCACGCGCACCGTTCCGTTCGGCAGCGCCTCTACGACACTGCCTTCAGCACAGATGCTGTCATCTTTCGACACGTCAAAATCTCCGGCTCGCCTTCCGTAATCGCCACCGTGTGCTCGAAGTGCGCCGATGGCTTTCGATCCCGCGTCACCACCGTCCAACCATCGCGCAAGAGTTCCACTTCCATGCCGCCGAGCGTCGTCATCGGCTCTATCGCGAGCGTCATGCCCGGCTTCAGCTTCGGGCCTTTGCCCGGCGCGCCAAAGTTCGGCACCTGCGGATCCTCGTGCAACGTCCGGCCAACGCCGTGCCCGACAAACTCACGCACCACGTTGAACCCGGCCGCCTCGACCGTCCGCTGCACCGCGTGCGAGATGTCGCCCACGCGATTGCCGCTCCGCGCCGCCGCGATGCCCGCGACCAACGCCTGCTCGGTCACGTCCAGTAACTGCTGGACCTTCCAGTCAATCATGCCAACGGCGACCGTCGTGGCATTGTCGCCCACGAAGCCGTCCAGCACGATGCCAACGTCCAAGCTCACGATGTCGCCATACTGCACGCGACGCTCGCCCGGCAGACCATGCACCACTTCCTCGTTGACCGAGACGCAAATCTGTCCTTTGTAGCCGCGGTATCCGAGGAACGCGCTTTTGCCGCCGCGCTTCCGCATCAACTCGCCGGCCGCCTCGTCGAGTTCGCGGGTCCTGCGACCCGGCGCCACCATTGAGGCAACCTCCATCAGAACCTCCGCCGCCGCCTGGCAGGCCAGACGCATCCGGCTCAGTTCTTCCGGTGATTTCAGGACAATCATTCCGGCCACTCTATCGAGCTACATTTCAGGTGTCAATGAACGCGGGGCTGGGCCTACCTTCGGCCGCGCAAATGCCCCTTCTTCAAAAATCCGTCGTAATGCCGCGTCAGCAGGTGCGTTTCCACCTGCCGCATCGTGTCGAGCATCACGCCCACCACGATAAGCATGCTGGTGCCGCCGAAGAAGCTGGCCACCAGGTAATCAATTCCAAGCTGGGCATACATCACCTGCGGGATCAGCGCGATGACCGTCAGGAACAACGCGCCCGCGAGCGTGATTCGCGTCATCGTCGCGTGCAGGAAATCCGCCGTCGGCTTGCCCGGCCTCATGCCCGGCACATAGCCGCCGTATTTCTTCAGGTCGTCGGCGATCTGGATTTCGTTGAAGGTCGTCGCCACCCAGAAAAACGAGAACAGGAAAATCATCAACGAATAGAGCGTGTAATACGTCATGCTCCCGCGCGTCTCGCTGAACAGCTCGCTCAGGTGCGCGAAGAACGTGCCGAGCGCGCCGCTCTGCGCGCCGAGCAGTTGGAAAATCTTCTGCGGGAACATCAGGATCGCCTGCGCGAAGATGATCGGCATCACGCCGGAGTAATTCACCCGCAGCGGCATATAGGTCTGCCCGCCGGCCACCATGCGCTGGCCAACCATGCGCTTGGCGTATTGGACCGTGATCTTCCGCTGAGCCTGCGTCACGGCGATGATCGCCGCGATCACCACGAACAGCACCGCGACCATGCCGATGAAGTGGATGAAGTTATACTTCGACTCCATGCCTTCGCCGGGGAAGAACATCTGCCACGTCCGCTCAAGAGCTGCCGGCAGCCGCGCGACGATGTTCGCCGTGATGATGAGCGAAATGCCGTTGCCGACGCCGCGCTGCGTGATCTGTTCGCCGAGCCACATCAATACCACCGTGCCTGCGGTCAGATTCAGGATGGCGATGAGCCGGTAGAAGAACGGATGGCTCAACCACGCGTCGGTCACGAGGTTTCCCTGGAAGCCGCGCAAGAGGGTGCCCGGATGCTCGAAGAAGCCGACCACCATCAGGTAGCCTTGGAACAACGCCAGACCCACCGTCACGTAACGGGTGTATTGCGTGAGCTTCTGCCGGCCGTTCTCCTCGCGCGCGATGCGGCCGAGTTGCGGCACCACGGCCACGAGCAACTGCAGAATAATCGAGGCGCTGATGTAGGGCATGATGCCCATCGCGCCGATGGCACAGTTCTCCAACGCGCCGCCGGTAAACAAGCTGTAGAGGCCCAGGAGTCCGCCGCCGGCCTGCTGCGCCGTCTTCTCGAAGAACAACGCCAACGCGCCACCGTTGATGCCCGGCACCGGCACCGCCGCAAACAACCGGCAGATCGCCAGCAGACCGAACGTAAAGAGCAGGCGCGTCCGTAGCTCCGGTATCTTCAGGGTATTGGCAAACGCCGAAAGCATGTCAGTTCCGGGGATTAGCTGGCCTTCGCTGCCGCGGCTTCAGCCTTCGCCTTGGCCTTGGCGGCGTTCTTGTTGCCGTAGGGATTCCGTCCGCCCGGAGCTGGAGGCAGCACGATGATTTCGCACTGCCCGCCCATCTTCTCGATCTTTTCCTTGGCGGAACCGCTGAACTTGTGCGCCTGCACAGTAAGCTTCTTCTTGAGTTCCCCCTCGCCGAGAACCTTCACGCCCACTCCCCTGCCCTGCAAAATGTCGCGCTCGGCAAGTTCCTTCGGTCCAATCTTCGCGCCATCGTCAAAAATATTCAATTGCTCGACGTTCACGATCTCGTAGTCAACCGTGTGGCGCGCGTTGTTGAAGCCGCGCCGGGGCAGACGGACGATAAGACGCGTCTGGCCGCCCTCAAAACCGATCCTGATGCTGCTGCCGGAACGGGCCGTCTGGCCCTTGCCGCCGCGGCCAGAGGTCTTGCCGTGACCGCTGCTTTCGCCGCAACCAACCCGCTTCACGCGGTGCGTGGCGCCCGGCCTGTTTTTTAACGTGTGCAATCGCATGTTGAACCTTGAAAAATATCGCTGTCTATCTTGCTGTTGGAAATTCCTCTTGCCCGGAGTCTGCAGCCGTTACTGGGCACCCGCTGCCAGCGGTTTCAAACCGCGGAGAGCCCGGACCTGATCCGGCATCCGCAGGCTCAGCAACGCGCTCAACGTCGCTTTGACGACGTTCATCGGGTTGCTGGAACCGAGGCTCTTGGCCAAGACGTCCTTGATGCCAGCCAACTCGCACACCGCGCGCACGCCGCCGCCCGCGATGACGCCTGTGCCGGGTGACGCCGGACGCAGCAGCACACGGCCGCCGCTGAACTTGCCGAACACCTCGTGCGGAATCGTGTTGTTGCGCAACGAAACCGACACGACGTTCTTGCGCGCCGCCTCGGTGCCCTTGCGGATGGCGTCCGCCACTTCCTTGGACTTGCCAAAGCCGTAACCAACGTGACCCTGCTGGTCGCCGACGACGATCAGCGCGCTAAAGCTGAAACGCCGGCCGCCCTTGACGACCTTCGCCGTGCGGTTGATGAACACCACGCGTTCGATCATCTCGCCGCGTTCGCGTTCCGGGCGAACATACGCCGGCAGTTTCTCTTCCTCCGGCACCACCGGGACGACCTTGACCTGTTGGATTTCCTTCTCGGTCTCGGCGACGACCCGGATTTCTTTTTTCAGTGCAAACTTGTCGGTGTTCATGCGTCCTAAAACTTCAAACCGGCTTCACGCGCGGCATCGGCGAGCGACGCGACACGATTCTTGCCTTTTTCACTGACCAGATAACGGTAACCGCCACGGTCAAACACAACGGCCTTGATGCCCTTCTCGATGGCGCGCTGGCCGATCGTCTTTCCAATCACGACCGCGCCCTCCTTGTTGGACTTCGGTTTCTTGTCGCCAAAGCTCTTGTCGAGCGTCGAGGCAGACACCAACGTCCGGCCCGCGACGTCGTCAATGACCTGCGCGTAAATGTTCTTGCCCGTGAACGACACTGCCAGCCGCGGACGCGCAGCGGTGCCATGCACCTTCTGCCGCAATCGCTTGTGCCGCCGCTCAATAAATTCTTTTTTCCTCAACGGTCTCATAGACAGAATCTCAAAACCAAAATCTCAACCGCCCTACTGCTGGACAGTCTTGCCTTCCTTACGGCGGACCTGTTCGCCCACGTAACGGATGCCTTTGCCTTTGTAAGGCTCCGGCGGATAGTAGCCGCGCACCGACGCCGCGAACTGCCCGACAACCTGCTTGTCCGGCCCTTCGATCGTCACCTTGGTGTTGTCGGCGACGGTCACCTTCACGTTCTTCGGAATCGCCGCGTTGATCTGGTGCGAATAGCCAATCACCAGGTTCAGCTTGTCGCCCTGCACCGCGGCGCGGAAACCGACGCCTTGGATTTCCAACTGCTTGACGTAGCCTTCGGCCACGCCACGCACCATGTTGTTCACAAGGCTGCGAACGAGCCCGTGCAGGGCGCGCGTCTGGCGCGTCTCGTCCGTGCGCGTCACTGCAACCTTGCCGTCCTTCATCGCCACTTTGATCGGCGCGGGGGCGTCGTAGTCGAGCTTGCCCTTGGGGCCTTCAACGGAAACCTTCTGCCCGGCAACGGTAACCTTCACCTTTGCCGGCAGCTCAATGAGTTGTCGTCCAATCCGTGACATAGTCTTACCAAACTGTGCAGAGTAATTCGCCGCCGACCTTCATTCTTCGCGCCTCAACGCCTGTCATGATGCCGCGCGATGTGGACACCAACGCGGTGCCCATGCCGCCTTGCACGCGCGGCATTTCTTCGCTGCCGACATACACGCGCCGGCCCGGCCGGCTCACACGCTTAATGCCCTCGATGGCGGGCGTCTTGCCTGAAAACCTCAACTCGATCCGGATTTGCTTGTGCGCGCCTTCCTTCACCACCTCGAAGTCGTTCACATAGCCCTCCTTCTTCAACAGCCGGGCGATCTCCGCCTTCAGCTTCGAGTGCGGGACCAACACCTCCGGTTTCGCCGCCGAGTAGGCATTGCGGACCCGCGTCAACATGTCGCCAATGGAATCAGTGATATTCATTGTTACCAGCTCGCCTTGACCACGCCCGGCAGCATTCCTTTCGAGGCTAACTCGCGGAAGCAAATGCGGCACACCTGGAACCGCCGGATAAAACCCCGGCGCCGGCCGCACGCACGGCAACGGTTGTAGGCGCGCGCCTTGAACTTCGGCACGCGCTTCTGTTTAGCCATCAAACATGTCTTCGCCATAAGCTCTACTCTTTACTTGGCCGCCGCGTGCGGCTTCAGCCGCGTCGCGAAGGGCATTCCCATCTCCTCCAGCAACAACCGCGCCTCTTCGTTTGTCGGCGCGCTCGTCACAATCGTGATGTGCATGCCTTGCTGGCGCTTGATCTTGTCGAGTTCGATCTCCGGAAAAATCGTCTGGTCGTTCACGCCGAACGTGTAACTGCCGCGTCCGTCGAAGCTGCGCACCGGCAGCCCGCGGAAGTCGCGGATGCGCGGCAGCGCCGCGCTCACGAGCCGGTCAAAGAACTCATACATCTTCGTCCGCCGCAGTGTCACCCGGCAGCCGATCTCCTGGCCCAGGCGCAGATTGAAATTCGAGATGTTCTTCTTCGAGCGATTGAGCACAGGCTTCTGGCCGGTGATCATCGTCAACTCCTTGATCGCCTCTTCCACGGCGTTCTTGTCCGCCTTGATCGTCGCCGTGGACACACCCATGCTGACGACGATCTTCTCGATCTTCGGCACCTCGAAAGGGTTCTTGTAGCCGCGCGTCTTCACGAGCGCCGGCACAACCTTCTGTTTATAATGTTCTTCTAACCGCGATGGCATGTTTCTTGTTCCTGGCCGCCGCTTGCCGGCCGCATGAAATGATTATTTATCGAACGCGCCCTTGCACTTCCGGCAGTAGCGGACTTTCTTGCCGCCCTCCTGCTTGACACCGATGCGGACGCCCTTCTGGCACGTCGGGCAGAAGAGCATCAGGTTTGAGAACGCGATGGTGCCTTCCTTCTCGACAATGGCACCCTGCGGATGCGCCTGGCTCTTCTTGGTGTGGCGCTTAATCATCTGCAAGCCCTCGACAATGGCCCGGCCGTTGCCGCGCCGCACTTCGAGAACCTTGCCCTGTTTGCCGCGCGAACGGCCGGCAATGGCCACCACAACATCGTTTTTCCGAAGCAGTGTCTTCATCTACTAGAGCACCTCCGGCGCAAGGGAAATGATTTTCATGAAATTCTTCTCACGCAATTCGCGCGCGACCGGCCCAAAGATGCGCGTGCCCCGCGGATTGCGCTCCTTGTCAATGATGACAATGGCATTGGTGTCGAACCGCAGGTAGCTGCCGTCGGAGCGCTTGATCGGCCGCTTGGTGCGGACGATGACGCCGTGAACGACTTCGCCTTTCTTCACCGTGCCATCCGGCGCCGCTTCCTTGATGTTGGCGGAGATGATGTCACCGATGCGCGCGTATTCTTTGTTCGAGCCGACCACGCCCACCACCGACGCGCGACGCGCGCCGGAGTTGTCAGCCACTTCCACAATGGATCTTACCTGAAGCATGGTGTTATACCTCTTCCTGGGTCACATGCGCCCGCGCTTTGTGTGACATTGGCAGCACTTCCACCACGCGCCAGCGCTTCAACTTGGAGAGCGGGCGGGTTTCCGTGATGCGGACACGGTCGCCAAGCTTGGCCTTGTTCTCGTCGTTATGAGCGTAGAACTTGGAAGTCTTGGTGACGACCTTGCCATACTTCGGGTGTGGCACGCGGCGCTCGACGCGCACCACGACGGTCTTCTCCATCTTGTTGGACGTGACCGTGCCGACGAATTCCTTGCGGACGCCGCGCTCGCGTGCGCCGGCAGCCGCGACCGCGGCGACTGCGGGTTGAATTGATGTCTGATCGGGCATAAAAATCTCGCTCTACTTATTTCGCACCGGCGGCCGCCGCGCGCCGTTTCTGCGTGATGACCGTTTGAATGCGGGCGATGTCGTGCCGCAGCTCGCGGATGCGGCTCGGCTTCTCGATCTGGCCGCCGTGTTTTTGCAGGTTGAGCTTGAACAGCTCTTCGCGGCAGTCGCGCTCTTTCGCCTGCATTTCCTCAATACTCTGTTCTCTAAGTTCTTTGGCCTTCATGGGCTAAAATCAGTTTACGAAATCCGCGACACAAACCGCGTCTTGATGGGCAGCTTGCCCGCCGCCAGACGGAACGCTTCCTTCGCCAGAATCTCCGGCACGCCGCCCAATTCAAACATGATGCGGCCTGGCCGGATGACGGCGACCCAAAATTCGGGCGCGCCCTTGCCTTTGCCCATGCGGGTCTCGGCGGGCTTCTTGCTGACGCTCTTGTCCGGGAAAACCCGCAACCAAAGCTTGCCGCGACGCTTGGTGTAGCGCGCGATGGCCACGCGGGCCGCCTCGATCTGCTTGGCAGTCATCCACGCTCGCTCGAGCGCCTGCAATCCAAACTCACCGAAGTCCACGCTCACGGCGCGGCTCTCGAAGCCCTTGCGGCTGCCCCGCTGGTGCTTCCGATACTTGACTCGTTTCGGCATTAACGGCATAGGTCTTGTCCTGGCAAAAAGTTCAGCGCTCCACGTTTACCGCGCCGGCGCCGGCTCGGCGTTCATCGGTGCCGCGGACGGCGTTTCAACGCGGCGGGGTTCGGTCTTCTCCTTTGGACCTTTATAAATCCAACACTTCACTCCGATCTTGCCGTAGGTGCAGAGCGCCTCGGCAAAACCATACTCAATGTCCGCTCGCAAGGTCTGCAACGGCACGGTGCCCTGGCGATACCACTCGGTGCGGGCAATTTCGCCGCCGCCCAACCGGCCAGCGCAGCGAATCTTGATCCCAGCCGCACCCATGTCCAATGCGGTCTGAACGGCCTTCTTCATCGCGCGGCGGAAGCTGATGCGCCGCTCTAACTGCAACGCCACGTTCTCGGAAATAAGCTGCGGGTCCGTCTCCGGCTGCTTGATCTCGATGATGTCAACGTAGATCTCCTTGCCGCCGGTCATCGTGTGCAGTTCTTCCTTCAGCTTGTCTATCTCGGCGCCCTTGCGCCCGATGACGATGCCCGGACGCGCCGTGTGGACGGTGATGCGCAGCCGGTTGGCCGCGCGCTCGATCACGATCTTCGGCACCGCCGCCTGCGACAGCTTCGCCTTGACGAAGTCGCGAACCTTCAGGTCCTCGTGCAGCAGGTTGATGTATTCCTTCTTCTCGGCGAACCACTTGCCACGCCAATCGAAGGTCACCGGCAATCTATAGCTGACAGGATGAACTTTTTGACCCATACGTTCTCCGTTATTTCTGCTCCGGCTTCACGGCCTCGGCTGGTTTGTTTTCCGCCTTGGCCGCCGCCTTGGGCGCGGGCGCCGCACCGGGCGCGCGCCGTGGCACTTCCGCCACCACGATCTTGACGTGGCAGGTCCGCCGCAACCGCGGCGCCGCCATGCCGCGGGCGCTGGCCTTCCAACGTTTGAATGTCGGACCGGTCCCCACGACCGCTTCCTTCACCACCAGCGTGTCCGCCGCCATATTCGCGTTGTTCTCCGCGTTCGCGACGGCCGAGCGCAGTGTCTTCAGGACAATGCGCGCGCTCTTGCGCGGCGTGAATTGCAGCACGTCCAGGGCGTGAGCCACGCTCATTCCCTGTATCTGACGCGTGATCTCCGACACCTTCTGGTGCGACATCCGCGCGTATTTAGTTATCGCTTGCACGTCCATAAAATGTTCTAGCTCTTCGTCAACCGCACGCGATCACCGACCTTGACCGCATTCCCGCGGTCCATCATCTCGATGACCGCGCCTGAAATTTTCTTTCTGACCTCGACAACCTTCAACCGGGCAATTACCTGGTCGTCGCGCATCACTGCAAACGGCATGCCTAATCGCACGCCCTGCTCGCTGCCGAGGTTGATCACCGCCAACTGCAGGCTCCAGTTCAGGCTTACCACCTGCCCTGACTCCAACGTTGGCGCCGTCGCTTGCTGCACCGCTGCGGGCAGCCTCTTCATCGCTGCCGGCTTCGCCGCCGCGAGCGTCCGCTTCACGCGCTCCGCTTCCGCCAGCGCCTGCGCCCGCTGAATCAGAGTCATGTTCTCCGATCCATGCAGCGCCTGCTCCAGCACCGCGTTGAGCCGCTGCAACTGTTCGAGCAACTCGCTTCGTTCCCGCTCGCTCTTTTGCAGTGCCGCCGCCGCATCCGCCAGTTGCGAATTCAGCTTCACCGCGTCACCCGCCGTTGTCGGCGTCGCGCCCTGCTGCTGCAACTCCTGGCACCGCTTGCGGAACGCCGCCGCTTCGCCTTGCGCCGCCGCGAGGCTTTCGCCCAGCGCCTTCAGCGCCTGCTCTTTTTCAGCCATCTCGGTCTGTAGTTCGGCGTAATCGCTGACCAACTTGCGGAACGCCACCGCCATCTCCTGCTGCTGCAGCGCGTTTTCCTCGGCCTTGATGAGGCCATGAACTGCCAAAGAACGTTCATCGGGGCGCTCTTGCGCCACCGCCGCAGCCGCAAACCAACTCAAGATCCACGCCGCTGCCGCGTATCGGATCCCGGCCCACATGACGGCCTCCGTTACTTCTACTTCGCCGCCGCCTTTTCGGTGTGGGCGCCGTGCTTCCTAAAGATGCGGGTCAGCGAAAACTCGCCGAGCCGGTGACCGACCATGTTCTCGGTCACGAAAACCGCGTTGAAAATCTTTCCGTTATGCACACTGAACGTGTGGCCGACGAACTCCGGCACGATCATCGAGCGGCGCGACCATGTCTTGATCGGCTTTTTCTGGCCGGCATCGTTCAGCTTGCGCACCTTCTCCATCAGGTGCTCATCCACAAAAGGGCCTTTTTTCAGCGAGCGTCCCATGACTACTTCTTCCTCCGATCCTGCACGATGAACCGACTCGTGGACTTGTGTTTCTTGCGGGTCTTGTAACCCTTGGCCGGCTGGCCCCAAGGCGAACAAGGATGATGCCAGCCGCCGCCGCCCTTCGACTTGCCCTGACCGCCACCCATCGGATGGTCAATCGGGTTTTTGCACATGGCACGCGAGGTTGGACGCCAGCCAAGCCAGCGGGTGCGTCCCGCTTTGCCGAGCGTAATGCTGTCGTGCTCCAAATTGCCGACCTGGCCAATCGTCGCGTAGCACTCCTGGTGCACGCGCCGGATTTCGCCGGACGGCAGCTTGATCTGCACGTAGTCGCCTTCCTTCGCCATCAACTGCGCCGACGCGCCAGCCGTGCGCACCATCTGCGCGCCGCGGCCGCGGTTCAGTTCAATCGCATGGACCGGCAGCGACATCGGAATCGCCTTCAGCGGCATCGCATTGCCAACCTCGGTCGGCGCTTCGGGGCCGCTCATCACGCTCTGGCCGACCTGAAGACCGTTGGGCGCGAGGATGTAACGCTTCTCGCCGTCCTTGTAGTGCAACAAGGCAATGCGGGCGCTGCGGTTCGGATCGTATTCGATCGCCGCAACCCTCGCCGGCACGCCAGTCTTGTCGCGCTTGAAATCAATGATGCGGTAATGCTGCTTGTGACCGCCGCCACGATTGCGCGCAGTCATCCGACCGTGGCAGTTGCGACCGCCCTGCTTCCTCAGCGGCTCCAGCAACGATTTCTCCGGACTATCCTTCGTAATTTCCTCGAAGGTATGGTCCATCCGAAACCGGCTGCCCGGCGTCCGTGGTCTAAATTGCTTGATGCCCATGAAAAGAATCCTATGCGAGTTCGATCTTGTCGCCGGCCTTCAGCGTGATGATGGCCTTCTTCCAGTCCACCTGCTTGCTGACGCGGCCGCGCATGACCTTGACCTTGCCATGCACGTTGAGCGTATTGACCTTTAACACTGTCACTTTGAACAGTTTCTCAACAGCCTGCTTAATCTCAATCTTGTTGGCATCCTGCGTCACCGCCAGCGTGTATTGATTTGACTTCGCGCTCTGAGCGCTGCCCTTTTCGGTCACGCGCAGCGTCTTGATGATTTGATGCGGGTCCGTCATCGCTTAGTCCTTCGCCAATCGTTGTTCGACTTTTTCAAACGCCGACTTCATGAACACCAGCTTGTGAGCCAGCGTCACGTCGTAAACATTCAGGTTCGACGCATCCACCACCGACACAAACGCCACGTTGCCCGACGCCAACATCAGGTTCTTCTCGGGCTTATCCACAACCAGTAAGATCGAACGGTTGCCGGCTTTCAAATTCTTGACCACGCTGACGAATTCCTTCGTCTTCGGCGTCTTCAACGTAATTGCGTCCACAAGGACAACATCGCCGGCCGCGATCCGCTCTCCAATCGCCTTCTGCAACGCGAGGCGGCGGACTTTCTTCGGCATTCCCAGCGACCAATCGCGCGGCTTCGGGCCGAACACGACGCCACCGCCACGCCACAACGGACTCGCAAAGCTGCCGGCGCGCGCCCGCCCTGTGCCCTTTTGCTTCCACGGCTTCTTGCCCGACCCAGCCACCTCGCCAAGCGTCTTCGTGCAAGCCGTGCCAGAGCGGCGATTCGACTGAATCGCCACCACGGCATCGCGCACGGTCTGCTGGCCGCGGCTGCCTTTAATGATGAAGTCGTCGCGCAGATCGAACTCGCCTGCTGCTCCGCCTTCGCTGTTTAATACCGGAATCTTCATTTCGTGATTCGTAATTGGTGATTTGTGGTCCGGTCTGAATTACTTCTTGGCCGGGGCTTTGGCCGGCGCGGCGCCCTTGGCACCTGCCTTGGCCGCGCCCTTCTTGTCGGCCGCCGTTACAGGCAGCTTCCGCTTCTCCGTGCCGAGTTTGATCGAGGTGCGAACAATGACGTAACCGCCACGTGTTCCCGGCACCGAGCCTTGCACCAACAAAAGGTTTTCCTTCTCGCGCACCTGCACGACCTCCAGATTCTGTGTCGTGATCCGCTCGTCGCCCATGTGGCCAGGCATGCGCTGATTGCGCCGAACCGTGCCGGGGAAGCTGCGCATACCGATGGCGCCAACGCGACGATGCCAGCCCTTGTGGCCGTGCGATTCAGGGCCGCCTTGCATGTGATGACGGAAAACGACGCCTTGGAAGCCTTTGCCCTTTGAGGTGCCAATCACGTCCACATACTGGCCAACTTCAAACAGCGTCGGTCCGACCACTTCGCCGACCTTCACCTCTTTCGAGAAGTTACGGAACTCCCGAACGACCCGGCCGCAATGCGCGACGCCGTCCTTGACGACGTTGGCCTTGGCCAGATGACCCAACTCCGCCTTGGGCATCCGCTGCTGCTTCTGGTCGCCGAAGCCGAGTTGCACGGCATTGTATTTGTCCTTGCCCTCCTTGGTCTTCACCTGGAGCACTGTGCAAGGACCGACCTCCAACACCGTCACGTCGCGCAGGTTTCCCTGCGGATCATAGACCTGGGTCATTCCCAATTTTTTAGCAATAAGTCCAACGGACATGGTTTCGTTTCGGGTTAAATCTTGATGGTGATGTCCACGCCGGCCGGGAGGTTGAGCTTCTTCAACTCATCCACCGTCTTCGCCGTGGGGTCAATTATTTCCAAGAGCCGCTTGTGCGTGCGCATCTCGAAGGTTTCCATGGACTTCTTGTCCGAATGGACCGAGCGGTTCACGGAGTGCCGCCAGAGCTCCGTCGGCAGCGGGATGGGGCCGCTGACACGCGAACCGGTGCGTCGCGCGGTCTCAACGATCTCGGCCACCGAGGCGTCGAGCAGACGATAGTCGTAGGCTTTCAGCCGGATACGAACACGTTGGGTTTGAGTCTCAGCCATAAATCAAAGAACAGGTTTAACTGCGCCTCCGGGTGGATTGGTCGCCGCGCTGCTCCAGAATCTGCTTCTGGATGCTCGACGGAACCGGCTCGAAGTGGCTCGGCTCCATTGAGTAACTGGCACGGCCTTTCGACAGCGAGCGGATGTCGGTGGCATAACCGAACATTTCGGCCAGCGGCACCTGCGAGTGAACAACAACGACGTTTTCGCGCGGCTCGATGCTCTGCACAATACCGCGGCGACGGTTGATGTCGCCAATCAAGTCACCCTGATAATCCACCGGCGTCACCAACTCAACCTTCATGATCGGTTCGAGAATGATCGGGCCGGCTTGTTTCACAGCTTCCTTCAGCGCGAAACTGCCGGCGAGTTGGAACGCCAACTCGTTCGAGTCAACATCGTGATAGCTGCCGTCCAGGATGCTGACCTGCACATCCACCAGCGGGTAGCCCGCCAGCACGCCCGTGTTGCACGCCTCTTCGATGCCGTAGATGGCCGCCGGGATGTATTCCCTCGGGATACGTCCGCCGGTGACCTTGTTCTCAACAACGACGCCCTTGCCACGCTCCAGCGGCTCGATTTTGATGATCACGTGTCCATACTGACCACGACCACCGCTCTGGCGGATGAACTTGCCTTCGCCGTCGGCACCCTTGGTGATCGCCTCGCGATAAGCGATCTGCGGTTTGCCGGAGTTGGCTTCCACCTTGAACTCGCGGAACATGCGATCTCGAATGATTTCCAGGTGCAACTCACCCATGCCGCTGATGATGGTCTGGCCCGTCTCCTGGTCGGTCTTGACGCGGAAGGTCGGATCCTCTTCCGAAAGGCGCTGCAACGCGACGCCCATCTTCTCCTGGTCGGCCTTCGTCTTTGGCTCGACAGCCATCGAAATGACCGGTTCCGGGAACGTCGGCGGCTCCAGCGCAATCTCAGCTTCCTCGGCGCAAAGTGTGTCGCCGGTGGTCACATTGCGCAGTCCGATGATCGCGCCAATATCGCCAGAGTAAATGCAATCAATCTCCTGGCGCTTGTCGGCTTGGATTTGCAGCAGACGGCTGATGCGTTCGCGCTTGCCGCTGCGGGAATTGTAAATGGTCTGGCCCTTCTCCAGCTTGCCAGCATAGCAACGAAAGAACACCAACCGGCCAACGAACGGGTCGCTCCACAACTTGAACGCGAGCGAAACAAACTTGCCTTTGTCGTCAGGCGTCGCGTGCTTCTCTTCCTTGGTGTGCGGATCAATGCCCTTGATATCCGGCACGTCGAGCGGGCACGGGAGATAGTCAATCACCGCGTCCACCAACGGCTGCACGCCCTTCTTCTTGAACGCGCTGCCACCGGCCACCGGGACGAACTTGTTGGCGATGGTCTGACGGCGGATGGCGGCCTTGAGTTCCGCGATCGGCGGCTCCTGCTCCGCGAGGAAGTATTCGGCGATCTTGTCGTCAAGATTCGCAATGGCTTCGATTAACTCGTGGCGCAATTTCTTCGCCTGCTCAACCAACTCGGCTGGAATGTCCCCGATTTGGTAGCGGGCACCCTGTTGAGCTTCGTTGGTCTTGTCGTCAGGCCAGAGGTAGGCGCGCTGGTTTACCACGTCTATCACGCCCTGCAAATAATCTTCCTTGCCAATCGGCACGAGGATCGGCCAAGCGTTCGCACCGAGCTTCTTGCGGATGTCATCAAGCGCCTTGTCGAAGTTGGCGCCAATGCGATCCATTTTGTTGATGAACGCGATGCGCGGCACGCGATACTTGCTGGCCTGCCGCCATACCGTCTCGCTCTGCGGCTGCACGCCCGCAACGCCACAGAACACCGCGATGGCGCCGTCGAGCACGCGCAGTGAGCGCTCCACCTCCGCGGTGAAGTCCACGTGGCCGGGCGTGTCAATGATGTTCACCCGATGGGCCACGTTCGTCCAAAGCTTCTCAATCCCCTGCTCTTCCTTCGGCTTCCAGAAGCACGTAATGGCCGCCGCAGTGATGGTAATGCCACGCTCGCGCTCCTGCTCCATCCAGTCAGTGACGGTGTTGCCGTCGTCCACATCGCCAATGCGGTGGATCATGCCCGTGTAGAACAGAATGCGCTCCGTCAGCGTCGTCTTGCCCGCATCAATGTGGGCGGCGATGCCGATGTTGCGCGTGTATTCCAGCGGATACTCGCGCTCGGGCGCATTCGCGCTCGACAGCTTCACTGCTTGGTTCACTACGTCAGCCATGTTTTTCGATCCTCTGCTTAAAGACAAAAAATTCGCCCGGCCTGCTCGTCATTCGCAGCCTTGCGTCACTAGATTGAACTACCACCGATAATGAGCAAACGCGCGATTGGCCTGCGCCATCTTGTGCATATCATCGCGCTTCTTCACCGCATTGCCAGTGTTGTTGTAAGCGTCCAAAATTTCCGCGGCCAGCGCCTCGCGCATTGGCATCGCCTTGCGACCGTCAGCATAGTCCACCAGCCAGCGCAGCGCCAGCGACACCTGCCGCTCGTGCGGCACTTCCATCGGCACCTGGTAGGTGGCGCCGCCCACGCGGCGGCTCTTGACCTCCAGCTTTGGCCGGATGTTGTCTATCGCCTTCTGCAAAACATCCATCGGGTTGGCGTTCTCGATCTTCTGCGCCAGTTGCTCGATGGCTCCGTAAACGATCCGCTCGGCCGTCGTCCGCTTGCCGCTCTGCATCACCTTGCTCATGAGGACCGTCACCAGCGTGCTGCCGTGACGCGCGTCCGGTCTTAGCTCTCTTTTTGTTGCTCGATGTCTGCGTGCCATAGATGCCGTGTTTCGTTTACTTCTTTGCTTCCGCTGCCGGAGCGCCCTTGGCGCCCGCCGCTCCGCCCTTCGGGCGTTTCACTCCGTATTTACTGCGGCTGCGACGGCGCTTCTCCACGCCTGTCGCGTCCAAGGTGCCGCGCACGATATGATAGCGCACACCCGGCAAATCCTTCACACGTCCGCCGCGCACCAGCACGATGGAGTGCTCCTGCAAATTGTGTCCCTCGTCCGGAATATAGGCGATGACTTCATAGCCATTGGTCAGCCGGACCTTGGCCACCTTACGCAAGGCTGAGTTCGGCTTCTTCGGCGTGCGCGTCATCACCTGCAAGCAGACGCCACGGCGAAACGGCGCGCCTTCCAGCGCGGGCGCTTTTGACTTCGCCTTTGCCTCGCTGCGTCCTTTACGAATCAATTGGTTGATCGTCGGCATTTTTTCTTATTCAGTTTTCGTTCCGAAACAGAGCGCGCCAGATTATAGAACGCCGCTGAGATTTCAAGAAGTTATTCACAAATATTTCACTTTTCTGATTTCTTACGCGGCGGACTGCCCTTTCAGCAGTGCCGCGGCCTCCGTCAGAGACGGGAGCGCCTCCTCCACAGGCTCGCCCAGCAGGTTGATCTTGATGTTGCGATGCAACGGGAAGCCCGATCCTGCCGGAATCAAGTGGCCCATGATCACGTTCTCCTTGAACCCGCGCAGATAATCCACTCGGCCCAGCGAAGCAGCGTCCGTCAGCACGCGCGTCGTGTCCTGGAACGACGCTGCGCTGATGAAACTGTCGGTTTCCAGCGACGCCTTCGTCACGCCGAGCAGCACCGGTTGAGCTTCCGCCGGCTTGCCGCCGGCCTCCATGATCCGCTTGTTCTCGTCCTCGAACTCGATGCGCTCAATCTGCTCGCCCCAGAGGAACTTCGTGTCGCCCGGGTCGGTGATGCGCACCTTGCGCAACATCTGGCGCACGATCGTTTCAATGTGCTTGTCGTTGATCGTCACACCCTGCAGGCGATAGACCTCCTGCACTTCGTTGAGCAGATACTCCTGCAACTCCTGCGGGCCGCACACGTCGAGAATCTCGTGCGGAACCACCGGGCCTTCGGTAAGCTGCTGGCCCTTGCGAACGTAGTCGCCCTTCAGCACGATGATCATCTTGCCCGGCGGAATCAGATGCTCCTCTTCCGCAGCGGTCTTCGGGTCGCGCACGACGAGATGCCGTTTGCCGCGCACCATGCCGGCGAAATCAACGATGCCGTCAATCTTCGCAATCTCCGACGCGTCCTTCGGACGCCGCGCCTCGAACAACTCCGCCACGCGCGGCAGACCGCCGGTGATGTCCTTGGTCTTTGCAATCTTGCGCGGCGTCTTCGCCAGCAACGCGCCAGCCTGAACCTTCTGGTTCTCCTTGACGACGATATGCGCGCCGGCAGGAATCGAATAGTTCGCAACCACCTGGCCCGATTCATCCCGCAGGATGACCTGCGGATGCAGGTCTTCCTTGTGCTCGACGATGACGATGGACGGCATGCCCGTGGCCTCGTCGAGTTCCTTCTTCATTGTGACGCCTTCGATGACGTCGTGGAAGGCAACCGTGCCCGGCTTTTCGCAAAGAATCGGCACGTGATACGGATCCCACTGGCAGAACACTTCGCCCTTCTTGACCTTGCCATCGTCGGCGGCAGCCAACACGGAGCCGATGACGATGTTGTAACGCTCCAGTTCGCGGCCTTCGTCGTTGGTGATGATGACCTGGCCGTTCTTGTTGAGAACGATGTGCGACCCTTCCTGACTCCGCACGGTGCGCAGGTCCACATACTTGAGGATACCGTCGTTCTTCGCCTTGATCTGCGGCTGCTTGAACACCTGGCTCGCCGTGCCGCCGATGTGGAACGTCCGCATCGTAAGCTGCGTGCCCGGCTCGCCGATGCTCTGCGCGGCGATGATGCCGATGGCTTCGCCGAGTTTCACGGGCTGGCCGGTCGCCAGGTTGCGGCCGTAGCAACGGGCGCAACAACCCTCGCGCGTTTCACACGTGAGCACCGAACGGATATGCACCTTCTCAATGCCCGCCTTGTCAATCGCGGCGGCCGTCTCTTCAACGATTTCTTGATCGGCTTTGACGATGATCTTGCCCGTCAGCGGATCCTTGATGTCGTCCGCCGCGGTGCGGCCAATGATGCGCTCCGGCAGCTTGACGATTTCCTCGTCGCCTTCGTAGATGGCCTTGACCCAGATGCCCTTGGTGGTGTGGCAGTCTTCTTCCGTCGTGATGACGTCCTGCGCCACGTCCACCAGTTTGCGCGTGAGGTAGCCGGAATCGGCGGTCTTGAGCGCCGTGTCGGCCAGACCTTTGCGCGCACCGTGGGTGGAGATGAAGTATTCGAGCACGCTGAGACCCTCGCGGAAGTTCGCGAGAATCGGCCGCTCAATGATCTCGCCCGACGGCTTGGCCATAAGGCCGCGCATACCGGCAAGCTGACGCACCTGGACCTTGTTACCACGCGCGCCCGAATCGGCCATCAACCACACCGGATTGAACTCCCGCTTCTCGTTATTGCGCTCCAGCGTGCGGAACATGACGCCCTGAATCTGGTCGGTGCAGTGCGTCCAGATGTCCACGATCTTGTTGTAACGCTCGCCGTCGGTGATGACGCCGCGCCGGTAGTGCTTCTCCACGTCAGCCACCTGCTTCTGCGCGCGTTCAATCTCCTCAACCTTCTCCTTCGGGATGATCATGTCGTCAATGCCGATGGAGATGCCCGCGCGGGTCGCCTCGCTGAAACCAAGCTCCTTCAACTTGTCCAGCAATGTCACGGTCCGGTCGTGCCCGCAAATCTTGTAGCAGCGCCAGATCATGTCGCCGAGGACGCTCTTGCCTACCGGCTTGTTGACAAAGCCCAACTCCGCCGGCCATATCTCGTTGAACACGATGCGGCCCACGGTGGTGTCTATGGTCTTCTTGGCGGGATCGCCGTAAATGGTCACACGGCCCAAGTCCGGGTTCTTCAACCGGACCATGTCGTGAGTCTTCAGCCAGCCCTCGGCCACCGCGAAAAACACTTCGTCGCGGTTGGCAAACAGCATCAGCCGCTCCTGCTCCTTCGCCGCGCGACCCATCGTCCGCGGATTTTGCGTCAGGTAGTAGCAACCCAGCGTGATGTCCTGCGTCGGCGTGGTGATCGGCTTGCCGTTGCTCGGCGAGAAGATGTTGTTCGGCGCGAGCATCAACAGCCGCGCTTCAAGTTGCGCTTCCGTCGAGAGCGGCACATGCACCGCCATCTGGTCGCCGTCGAAGTCGGCATTGTAGGCCGTGCAGACGAGCGGATGAATGCGGATGGCCTCGCCCTCGATCAACACCGGCTCAAAAGCCTGGATGGACAAACGGTGCAGGGTCGGCGCGCGGTTCAGAAGGATCGGGTGGCCCTTGGTGACTTCCTCGAGCACGTCCCACACCTCCGGCACCTCGCGCTCGATCATCTTCTTGGCGGCGCGAACCGTGTGAACCAAGCCGCGCTCCTCGAGCTTGCGGATGATGAACGGCTCGAACAACGCCAGCGCCATCTTCTTGGGCAAACCGCACTGGTGGAGCTTCAGCTCCGGACCGATGACGATGACCGAACGGCCGGAGTAGTCCACGCGCTTGCCAAGCAGGTTCTGGCGGAACCGGCCCTGTTTGCCGCGCAGCATGTCGGAGAGCGACTTGAGCGGACGGTTGCCCGCGCCGGTGACAGCGCGACCGTGACGGCCGTTGTCCATGAGCGCGTCCACGGCTTCCTGCAACATGCGCTTCTCGTTGCGGATAATGACGTCCGGCGTCTTGAGTTGGAGCAGGTTGCGCAACCGGTTGTTCCGGTTGATAACGCGCCGGTAGAGATCGTTCAGGTCCGACGTGGCGAACCGGCCGCCTTCGAGCGGCACCAATGGCCGCAGGTCGGGCGGGATCACGGGCAGCACTGTCAGGATCATCCACTCCGGCCGCGCTTTGCTGCTGGTGAAGCCTTGCACAAGCTTCAACCGCTTGCTGAGCTTCTTGCGGACCTGCTTGCTCTTGGTGGTGTTGAGTTGGATCTCCAACTCCTTCGCCACCTTGTTGAGGTCCACTTTCTGGAGCAGCTCGCGCACGCCCTCGGCGCCCATCTTCGCGACGAACTCGGCGCCGTATTGCTCCAGCGCCTCGCGATATTCCATCTCGCTCAGGAGCTGCTTCTCCTTCAACGGCGTCTTGCCGGCGTCAATGACGATGTAGTCTTCGTAGTAGATGACGCGCTCCAACGCGCGCGCGGTCATGTCGAGCATAAGACCGACGCGGCTTGGCAGACACTTGAAGAACCAGATGTGGCTGCACGCCACCGCCAGTTCGATGTGGCCCATGCGCTCGCGGCGCACGCGCGCCAGCGTCACTTCAACGCCGCAACGGTCGCAGATGATGCCGCGGTGCTTGATGCGCTTATACTTGCCGCAGTTGCACTCCCAGTCGCGGGTTGGACCGAAGATGCGCTCGCAGAACAAGCCGCCCTTCTCCGGCTTCAACGTCCGGTAGTTGATCGTCTCCGGGTTTTTGACCTCGCCACGCGACCACGAACGGATCGCATCCGGCGAAGCCAGTGTGATGCCGACGGAGTCGAACGCCTCGGACTTCTCCAGCCCCAGCGCCCGTCGCGCCGCGTCGGTGGAGAGTTTCTCGTGAACGTCTTTGACTTGTTGAGCACTCATGGTTGTTGAAACCTAAATTCTCGAAAGCTGTCTGTCGGTTGCTATTCCTCGTCTTCGTCCATGTTCGCGGCTGCGGCGGCCGCGGCGGCGCTGACCTCCTCGGCGGGCGCCGGCGGCAACAGTTGCCCGCCGTTCTTGCCGAGTCGCACGTCGAGGCAAAGGCTCTGCATTTCCTTCACGAGCACGTTGAAGCTCTCCGGCGTGCCGGCCTCCAGCGTGTTGTGGCCCTTGACGATGCTTTCGTAGATGCGAGTGCGGCCCGCCACGTCGTCGCTCTTGACCGTGAGCAACTCTTGCAGCGTGTAGGCCGCGCCGTAGGCCTCGACGGCCCAGACTTCCATTTCGCCGAAACGCTGGCCGCCGTATTGCGCCTTGCCGCCCAACGGCTGCTGGGTGACGAGCGAATACGGGCCGACGGCGCGGGCGTGAATCTTGTCCGCGACGAGGTGGCCCAGCTTCAGCATGTAGATGTAGCCGACGACCACACGCTGGTCGAAGGATTCGCCGGTGCGACCGTCGTGGAGAAGGGTCTTGCCATCTTCGGGCAGACCGGCCTTCTTCATCGCTTCCTTGATCTCGCTCTCCGCGATGCCGTCGAACACCGGCGACGCGACCGAGAAGCCAAGAATCTTGGCCGCCCAACCGAGGTGCGTCTCCAGCACCTGGCCGACGTTCATGCGGCTCGGCACGCCGAGCGGGTTGAGCACGATTTCCACCGATGTGCCGTCCGGCAGGAACGGCATGTCTTCCTCCGGCACGATCTTGGCGATGACACCCTTGTTGCCGTGACGGCCGGCCATCTTGTCGCCGACGCTGAGCTTGCGCTTGGAAGCGACATAGACTTTCACGCGCTTGATGACGCCGGCGTCCACGTCGTCGCCGCTCTCGATGCGGTCAATCTGGCGTTCGCGCTCCAGTTCCAGCTCGCTGAACTTGTGCTCGAACTGCGAAATGATCTCGCGGATCTTGATGCGGATCGGCGAAGGGTCAATCTCGATGTGGTCGTAGTGCTCGGCCAGCTTGCGCAGGAGCGTCTTGGTGATCTTGCGGTTGGCCGGGATGATGATCTCGCCGGTTTCGGCGTTGACGACGTCGAGCGGAATCTTCTCGCCCAGCAGGATGTTGGAGAGCGCCTCGCTCAATTCCTCGCGCAACTCCGCGACGCGGTCCTTGTATTTGTCCTCGAACTGCTTCTTCTGCTTGCGCTGTTCGTTGGTGGAGAGCTTGGACGTCGTGCTGGTTTCCTTCAACGGCGTCACCTTCACGTCCATCACAATGCCGCCCGCGCCGCTGGGCACGCGCAGCGAGGTGTCCTTCACGTCCGCCGCCTTCTCGCCGAAGATGGCGCGCAGCAGGCGCTCTTCCGGCGCCAGTTCCGTCTCGCTCTTCGGCGTGATCTTGCCGATGAGGATGTCGCCGGGCCTGACCTCCGCGCCGATGCGGATGACGCCGTCGGGGCCCAGGTTCTTGAGGGCTTCCTCGCCGACGTTCGGTATGTCGCGCGTGATTTCCTCCGGGCCGAGTTTGGTGTCGCGGGCGTTGACCTCGTATTCCTCAATGTGAATCGAAGTGTAAACGTCGCCGCGAATCAGCTTCTCGCTGACCAGGATGGCGTCCTCGAAGTTGTAGCCATTCCACGGCATGAACGCGACGAGCACATTGCGGCCGAGCGCCAGTTCGCCGTTCTCGGTGCATGGACCGTCGGCGATGAGCTGACCCTTCTTGATATGCTGGCCCTTCTGGACGACCGGCTTCTGATTGATGCAGGTGCCGGCGTTGGAACGCATGAACTTCCGCAGCTCGTAAACCCACAGTCCCTTCTCCGCGTCGGTCTTGAGCTTGCGCTTGCTCTCGGGGACGGTGCCGTCCTTGGTAATGATGATGCGCTGGCTGCTGACGCTGGCCACCGTGCCCGCGTGCTCGGCAACAATACAGGCCATCGAGTCGCACGCCACGCGGCCTTCGAGGCCGGTGCCGACGAACGGCGCTTCGTTGACGAGCAATGGCACCGCCTGGCGCTGCATGTTCGCGCCCATCAACGCGCGGTTCGCGTCGTCGTGCTCCAGGAACGGCACGAGGCCGGCCGCCACGGAGACGAGCTGCTTCGGGCTGACATCCATGTAGTCAACCTTCTCCGGCTCCACCTCGATGAAGTCCGCCTTGTAACGGCAGCTCACCGTCGGGCCGGTGAAGTGACCCCGGTTGTCCACCGGCGCGTTGGCTTGCGCCACGACGAACTTTTCCTCCTGGTCGGCCGTCAGGTAGTCGAGCTTGTCGGTGACACGACCCTTCTCGACTTTGCGGTAGGGGGTTTCAATGAAACCGAATTCGTTCGACTGCGCGAAGATCGAGAGCGAGCTGATAAGACCGATGTTCGGGCCTTCAGGCGTCTCAATCGGGCAAATGCGGCCGTAATGGCTCGGATGCACGTCGCGCACCTCGAAGCCGGCGCGCTCGCGGCTCAAGCCGCCCGGTCCGAGCGCGGAGAGACGGCGCTTGTGCGTCAGCTCGGACAGCGGGTTCGTCTGGTCCATGAACTGGCTGAGCTGGCTGCGGCCAAAGAAATCGCGAATGACGGCGGAGAGTGCCTTCGGGTTGATGAGCTTCTGCGGCGTCATCTCCTCGGTCGTCGCGTCAAACAACGTCATGCGCTCCTTGACCAACCGCTCGGTGCGCGCCAGACCGACGCGGCACTGGTTGGCAAGCATTTCGCCAATCGTGCGAACACGCCGGCTGCCGAGATGGTCAATGTCGTCCACGGAGCCTTCGCCCTTGCGAAGGCTGAGCAGATACTTGACCGCCTCGATGATGTCCTCGTTGACCAGCACGCGCTGGTCGTTCTCGACGTTGATGCCGAGCTTCTGGTTGATCTTGTAGCGGCCGACACGGCCCAAATCGTAGCGGCGCGGGTCGAAGAACAGACGCTTCAGCAACGCCTTCGCATTGGCGGCCGTCGGCGGATCGCCGGGGCGCAGGCGCTTGTAAATGTCCTTCAACGCCTCGTCCGCGCTCTTGGTCGGGTCTTTCTTGAGCGTCTTGATGATGACACCGTCGTCGGGCGTCGTGTCTATGATCTTCGCCTTCTCGATGCCGGCGTCCATCAACGCCCGGCAGACAGCCTTGCTCAGCGGCTCGAAAGCCCGCGCGATGACGATCTGCGAAGCCTTGTCCGTCGCATCAGCCACGAGCATCATGTTGCCGATGTTCTCGTGATCCTCGATGTCCTTGAGCTTAACGTCGGTGATTTCGTAGAACAGCTTCACGATATCCTCGTCCGTGCCATAGCCCAGCGCGCGGAGGAACGTCGTCGCCAAAAACTTCCGGCGGCGACGGCGGCGATCAAGATAGACGTAAAGCAGGTCGGCGGTGTCAAACTGCACTTCCAGCCATGAGCCGCGGTCAGCGATGACCCGGAAGCCGTAGAGCACTTTGCCATTCGGATGAACGGTGGACTCGAAGCAGATGCCGGGCGAACGGTGGAGCTGGCTGACGATGACGCGCTCCGCGCCGTTGATGACGAACGTGCCCTGCGGCGTCATGAGCGGAATCTCGCCCATATAGACGCTCTCTTCCAACCCGCCGCCGCTCTGGCGCTGGAGGCGGAAGACCATGTGGAGCGCCGCCGAGTAGGTCACACCCTCGCGCTGGCACTCAAGCGCGTCGAGCTTCGGCTCACTGATCGTGTAGCGCACGAAGTCCAGCTTGACCTGTCCGTCGTAGCTCTCAATCGGAAACACCTCTTTGAAGACGCCCTGCAAGCCAACGGGCTTGCGCTTGTCCGGATCCACGTCCTCCTGCAAGAAGTCAACGTAGGGCTCCGTCTGAATCTCAATGAGATTCGGCGGTTCAATCGGCTCTACCAGTTTACCGAAGTTCTTACGCTCTAGCATGGCTTTGTGACCTCAGTTACTGCCTTAAACTACTGCTACACCGGCTTTCTGACCATCCGGTCAAAAAGACAAGACTAGCCGTGCCGCCGCCCGCCTGTTCCTGACGAGCGGCAGCAGGCTGTCTCTTACAACTTGTCGTCCAAGGCAACCGCGCAATCGCGTGGCGCCTGGCCCATCGCAATCTACTTGACCTCAACCTTCGCGCCAGCCGCTTCCATCTTCTTCTTGATGGCTTCGGCTTCATCCTTCGTGGCGCCTTCCTTGAGCGGCTTGGGCGCGCTCTCCACCAACGCCTTCGCGTCAGCCAGGCCCAGGCCCGGCACCACTTCGCGCACGGCCTTGATGCAGCCGATCTTGTTCGCGCCGGCATTCGCCAGAATCACGTCGAAGGTATCCTTGGCGGCAGCGGCAGGAGCGGCGGCGGCGGCGGGAGCAGCGGCGGCGGCCGCGACAGGCGCGGCTGCGCTGACACCCCACTCCTTCTCCAGCGTCTTGACCAGTTCCGCCATTTGCAGAACCGTCAGCTTGCTCAGGGACTCAATAATTGGTTTCAATTCGTCTGCCATTTTCTTCCTTTTCCGGTGTCGTCACCGCGCGAAGCCCCGCGCGATTTGATCCCGACGGCCATCGGGATGACGATTTACCTGTGTTCGGTTGTGTTTTTTTCTCTGTTCTCTGCGCTTGGCCACGCGCAAAACTCTCGTTACGCCTTCGCCGGTTCGGCGGCGGGTGTTTCAACCGCAGGCGCTTCTTTGCCTTTCTTCTCTTCGTAAGCCTTGATGATCTGGACAAACTTCGACGCTGGCGCCGCCAGCACACGCACCAACTGGCCCTGCGGCGCAAGCAACAGGCCCAACAGCTTGGCGCGCAGTTCCGCGAGGCTCGGCAGGTCGGCAATTTCGATCACCTGCGCCGGCTGCAACAGCAACCGGTCCATCAGGCCGAGCTTGATCTTCGGGCGTTCAAACTCCGCCACGAACGTCTTGAGCACCTTGGCAGCGCCCGCGATTTCCTTGCCGGTGATGACGCCGGTCGGCCCCGCGAGCGCCGTGTCGAAGCCCTCGATGCCGCACTCCTTGCACGCCACGCGCAGCACGGAGTTTTTCACAACGTGATACTCGGCACCCGCGCCACGCAGCCGCTTCCGCAGCTCGTTGGCCTGCGCCACGGTCAATTTGGTGAAATCCACCAACAGCGCGAACGGCGATGTTTCGATTTGCTTGCGGGCGACTGCTGCCAGAATTTTTTTCTCCGGTCTCATGATGCTCCTAGCTCGTCAGAAATTCTTTGATGTCCAGCTTCAGCCCGGGGCTCATCGTTGAGCTGAGCGTGCAGCTCTCGATGTAGCGGCCCTTGGACGAAGACGGTTTGGACTTGGCCACCGCCTCGATCACGGCCTTGGCGTTGTCCATCATCTGCTCCTCGGTGAAAGAGGTCTTGCCGAACAACACGTGCAGGTTCCCGGCCTTGTCAATCTTGAACTCGACGCGGCCGGCCTTGAACTCCTTCACAGCCTTGGCCACATCGTCAGTCACGGTGCCGGTCTTCGGGTTTGGCATCAAACCGCGCGGGCCGAGCACGCGGCCCAGCTTGCGCACCTCGGCCATCGCCTCCGACGTCGCGATGGCGATGTCAAACTCGGCCCATCCTTCGTTGACCTTTTTGATGAGGTCCTGGTAGCCGACGAAATCGGCGCCCGCGGCCTTCGCCGCGTCCTCGCCGCCCTTGGTGAAGACGAGGATGCGCACCTTCTTGCCGCTGCCGTGCGGGAGCGGGACGGTGCCGCGCACCATCTGGTCGGATTGCTTCGGGTCCACGCCGAGCTTGAACGCCAGTTCGATGCTCTCGTCAAATTTTGCCCGCGGCACTTGCTTCAACAGCTTGACCGCCTCGGTCAGCGTGTAAGCCTTGGTGCGGTCCACCAGTTTGGTCGCGGCGCGATATCGCTTGCTTTGTTTTGCCATTGCTTTAACTCCGGGCAGCGGTGCTTGAAATTCCTAGTCCACGACGTCAATGCCCATTGAACGCGCGGTGCCGGCGACCATGCGGAACGCCGCCTCGTCGCTGTTCGCGTTGAGGTCCTTGCCTTTCATCTTCACGATCTCCATCACCTGCTTGCGGGTGACCTTGCCAACCTTGTTGCGGTTCGGCACGCCGCTCGCCGTGGCGATGCCCGCCGCTTTCTTCAGCAGCACGGCCGCGGGCGGCGACTTGGTGATGAACGTGAACGACTTGTCCTGGTAAACCGTGATAACGACCGGGATAACCAGGCCGGCCTGGTTCTTGGTGGCGGCGTTGAACTCTTTGCAGAACGCCATGATGTTAACGCCCTGCTGGCCCAACGCCGGACCGACCGGAGGCGCGGGGTTGGCCGCACCGGCCGGAATCTGCAGTTTGACTTGACCTACAACTTTTTTCGCCATGGCTGTCCGTTATGTAAAAAATGAATCTTGTCCGTCTCTGCCGCGCCCCTAGGCGCGCTCGACCTGGCTATACTCCACCTCGACCGGCGTGTTCCGGCCGAAAATCGCCACCGACACCTTCAGTTTGCCGCGATCCGGGTCAATCTCCTCAATCACACCTGTGCAACTCAGGAACGGTCCTTCCGTGATCTTCACTTGATCGCCAACGTCGTAATTGACCTTCGGCTTGACCTTCTCGCCGCGTTCCTGAATCTGCGCCAGAAGGCTTTCCACCTCTTCCTTGCGCAGCGGCACTGGACGGTCGCCGCCGATGAAGCCAATGATGCCCGCCGTGTCGCGGATGAAATACCAGGGCTTTTCCATCAACTGGCCCTTCTCATCCAACAACAACATGTTCACCAGCAGGTAGCCGGGGAAGAACTTGCGCACCGTCGTGGTGCGCTTGCCCTTCTTGATCTCCGAGACCTTCTCCGTCGGAATCAGGACCTGGAAAATGAATTCCTGCATCTCCTCGGACTTGATCCGCTTGTCAATGTTCTCTTTGACCTTCTGCTCCTGGCCCGAGAGGGTATGAATAACAAACCACTGGCTTTCCATAGGTGCCTCTAGTTCCGCGTTACTTCAAACCCCAGGTTGTCAGGTGGCGGATGCTCCACGTGCCGGCAAAATCCACGATCGCCACCGCCAACGACAACAGGAGCACGGCGATAACCACCACGGCCGTCGAATCGCGCAGTTCGAGGCCCGTCGGCCAATTGCATCGCTTCAGTTCGTCGCCGACCTCGCCGATGTAACCGCGAATTGCAAGAAACGGGTTTTTCACGATTCAGTTCTCTATTGTGGAGTGGCACGGCGGGAGGGACTCGAACCCCCAACCGTCGGTTTTGGAGACCGATGCTCTACCAATTGAGCTACCGCCGTAGCCTTTGCCAGTTCGGGCGCTCGCCGGAATCATCGCATCTCCAGCCACGCCTTACTTCGTCTCCCGGTGCATCACATGCTTTCCACACCAACGACAATACTTTTTGATCTCGAGTTTTTCTTTGCTCAACTTCTTATTGGCCGTCGTGCGGTAGTTACGCCGTTTGCACTCCGTGCACGCCAGGGTTATTTGTTCGCGCGGCATTATTAGCTCCTGCGCCCGATGCAGAGTTCACGCGTGGGGAGGAACAACGCCCTCAGCCCGCGCGCGCTCTGATCGAGGTCGCTATTCGACGATCTCAGAAATACGGCCCGCGCCGATGGTCCGGCCGCCCTCGCGGATGGCGAACCGTTGGGTTTTCTCCATGGCCACCGGGCTAATCAGCTCGATGTCCACGCTGACGTTGTCGCCAGGCATCACCATCTCGACGCCCTTGGCAAGCTTCATCACGCCCGTCACGTCGGTCGTGCGGAAGTAATACTGCGGCCGATAGCCGTCGAAGAACGGCGTGTGGCGACCACCCTCTTCCTTGCTCAGCACGTAAACCTCCGCCTTGAACTTCTTGTGCGGGGTGATCGAGCCGGGCTTGGCCAGCACCTGGCCGCGCTCGACGTCGGTCTTCTTGATGCCGCGGAGCAGCACGCCGACGTTGTCGCCAGCCTGCGCGCTGTCGAGAAGCTTGCGGAACATTTCAATGTCGGTGACAACCGTCTTCTGCGTGTCGCGCAGGCCGATGATCTCCACCTCTTCCATGCGGTTCATCTTGCCGCGCTCCACACGACCGGTCACGACCGTGCCGCGACCTTCAATGTTGAACACGTCCTCGATGCTCATCAGGAACGGCTTGTCCAACTCGCGCATCGGCTCCGGAACGAACTCGTCCAGTGCCTTCATCAACTCGGCAATCGAAGCCTCGCCGGCCGGGTCGCCCGCCATCGCCTTGGTCGCGCTGCCGCGCACCACCGGGGTCTTGTCGCCGGGATATTCATACTTCGTGAGCAGCTCGCGGATTTCAACCTCGACGAGGTCGAGCAGGTCTTTGTCGTCCACGAGGTCAACCTTGTTCAGGTAAACCACAATCGCCGGAACGCCAACCTGACGGCCGAGCAGAACGTGCTCGCGCGTCTGGGGCATCGGACCGTCCGCCGCACTCACCACCAGAATCGCACCGTCCATCTGCGCCGCGCCGGTGATCATGTTCTTGATGTAGTCAGCGTGGCCGGGGCAGTCAATGTGAGCGTAGTGGCGCTTGTCGCTCTGATACTCGACGTGCGACACCGCAATGGTCACGGTCTTCGTGTCATCACGCACCGTGCCGCCCTTGGTGATGTCGGCGTAGGAAATACGCTGCGCCAACCCCCGGCGGGCTTGCACCTCGACGATGGCCGCCGTGAGGGTGGACTTACCGTGGTCAATGTGTCCGATCGTGCCGACGTTAACGTGCGGCTTCTCTCGCTTAAATGATTCCTTTGCCATTGTGTCTCCTGCTCTTTTCGCTCTGCTTGTTTTTAATTCACGTTCGCTGTCAAACTGGAGCCTGCGATCGGGATTGAACCGATGACCTCGTCCTTACCAAGGACGTGCTCTACCAACTGAGCTACGCAGGCATCAGTTCAACCGCATCCAAAGTCGCCCGCGCGCGGCTTCTTTTTCCGTCTTACGCCAGCCGAGTAAAAAAGAAAAAACACCGCCTCGTTTTGCTCCGCTGCGGGATTCAAAACGCGATGCGGGCTTAACAGCCTTCTTACTCGTTCTTTACCGCTACTTGCGTCGCCAATTCTTCTGATGCAACGCGGCCCGTCATACTAGCGAAATTCTCTTTTCTGTCAACAGTTGTTCGCAGATTTTTTGCTTTTCCACAACCGACTGGCCTTGTCTCTCCCTTCCCGTCCGAATTCTCATCGTCCTCGCCACGCCCCTCCCTCTCAAAAACCCATCGTGTCCACTGCTGCAACCGCACCGTGCCGGCATCGCGCGAGATTCCCCTTTTGCGTTTCGCGGTTCCGTGGTTATCGTGAGCGCGGCATGTTGGAACTGAAGAACATCGAATCGCTCATCCTCGACTGGTCGGGGACGATTGTGGACGACCTCACGACCGTCTGGGACGCGACCAATTACTGTTTTCAAAAGTTCGGCGTCGCGCCCATCAGCCGGGAACAGTTCCGCGAGGAGTTCTGTCTGCCGTTCATGCCGTTCTACCGGCGCTACCTGCCGACGCAATCGCTGGAGGAGATTGACCGCTATTACTTCGAGCGCTTCAACGCCATCCAGGACAACGTCGGCTTGTTGCCGCATGCACGGGAGTTTCTCGACTTTGCCCGCAGTCGCGGCCTGCGGATGTTCGTGCTCTCAACGATGGACCCGGTGGTGTTCGAGCGGTTGTGCGAACGGCTCGGCATCAGTCATTTCTACGAGGGTGCCTATGTCGGCATCATGGACAAGATGGGGGAAATCCATCGAGTCATCCAGAGCAACAACCTCGACCCAGCGAACACGCTTTACGTCGGCGACATGGTCCACGACATCGAGACAGCACGGCACGGCGGCGTGAAGTCATGCGTCGTGCTCACCGGCTTCGACAAGCTGGAGAAACTGCGTCCCGCCGGTCCCGATCTCATCGTGGAGCATCTCGGCGAGTTGCGGCAGATGTTCGAGCGGTCGCTCGGCCCGCGCGTGCCGCAAGCGGAACGCCGCCAGCCGATTGTCGCAGTCGGCGCGCTCATCTTCAACCCGCGCGGCGAATGCCTGATGGTGCGCACGCCAAAGTGGAATCGCTCCTGGGGCATGCCCGGCGGCAAGGTCCGCTACGGCGAAGCGATGGAAGCGGCGTTGGCGCGGGAGATGAAGGAGGAGACGGGTCTGGATGTGCGCGACATTCAGTTCGTGATGGCACAGGACTGCATCGAGCCGCCGGAGTTTTATCGGCGGGAGCATTTCCTGCTGCTGAGCTTCGCATGCAGGGCCGACGCGACGACGGTGCGGTTGAACGAGGAACTGGAAGATTTTCGTTGGCTTTCGCCGGAGGATGCTCTTAAGCTGGAATTGAACAAACCGACACGGATTGTGATAGAAACCTATGCTCGTCTCACGTGAAGTCAGGCCCGGCGCGGCGCCCGTCGAGATTTTTGAGGACGTGATCGTCATCAAAGACCTCGAAGTGTGGTGCCACGTCGGCGTCACCAACGAGGAGCGCTCCCAGCGCCAGAAGCTGCTGGTGACGATGGAAATGACCCGCGACCTCAGCATGGCCGCCCGCACCGACCAGCTCGTGCACTCCATTGACTACCAGCGCGTGTGCGAGAAGGTGAAACAACTGGTGCTGGAAAAAAGCTGGCGGCTGATCGAGGCCATGACTGGCGACATCATCCAGTCCCTTCACTCCAACTTCCGCTTCTCCAACGTGTCGGTTGAGATCAGGAAGTTCGCGCTCCCTGATACTGCCTACGTTGCCATTCACATGTCGCGGCAGCGCCCGTGACAACGTCCTCTGCCCTCCCCTCATGAATTACGCCGCTTCTTACCTGACCGATTTGCAGCAACTCCTCGGCCGCCTCGACAGCGTCGCCATTGACCGCGCGGTTGACGCGCTCCGCGAGGCCCGCGACCGCGACCGCCGCGTGTTCGTCACCGGCAACGGCGGCTCTGCGGCTATCGCCAGCCAGATGGTCGTGGACATCGGCAAAGGCGCGTCGCTGGACCGCCCGAAGCGTTTCAAGATCATCACGCTCACCGACCAGATTCCGTGGATCACCGCGCTGGCCAACGACATCAGCTACGACGTGGTGTTCCTGGAGCAGTTGAAGAATTTCGCCGAGCCGGGCGACGTGCTGATCGGCATGAGTTGCTCCGGCACCAGCAAGAACGTCGTGTTGGCCCAAGAGTGGGCGCGCAAGAACGGCCTGCGCACCATCGGCCTCGGCAAGGACACGCCGACGCCGTTGCGCGCAGCGAGCGACATCTACGTGCCGATTCCCAGCACGCACTACGGCCGGCTGGAGGACAGTTTCTTCATCGTCACGCACATCCTCTGCTACGCTTTCATAGACAACCCGAAGTTCTAGTCGCGGCCGTGGCGCGGTTGCAGGGCAAATACGTTGGGTGTGCGGCGCGGAAGCGAACGAAAGGAGCGGTTATGTTCAAAAGCATCGAACACATCGGCATCTTGGCGCGCGACAGCGCGGCGCTGGCAAAATGGTATCGTGAGACGCTCGGCTGGGCCGTCGTTCTCGACAACAAGGAAACGCCCCCGGCCTTCTTCCTCGCCACCAAGGACAGCAGCATGGTCGAGATCATCCCCTGCAAGAAAGCGTATCCCGAAACGACGCCGGCACTGAACGACCCGGGACTGCGCCACCTCGCCATTGCCGTGGACGATTTCGACAAAGCCTACGCCGTATTGCAGGCGAAGAAGGTGAACTTCATGGAGCCGCCCAAGGAAGGCGCCGGTGGGGCGAAGGTTGTCTTCTTCCGCGACCCGGAAGGCAACATTCTCCACCTCATCTACCGGCCGACGCCGCTATATAAACCGTAGCCTGCGACTCCGTTCGCGGGTCTTGTAACATGGCCTACTCCTCTCTGCGCGAATTCGTCGAGCGCCTCGACCGCGAGGGCGAACTGATTCGTGTGCCGTTCGAAGTGGACCCGGTGCTGGAAATCACCGAGTTCGCTGACCGCCAGATGAAATGTCCCGCAGGCGGCAAGGCGCTGCTGTTTGAGAAGACGAAAAGCACGCAGTTTCCGCTGCTCATCAACGGGTGGGGTTCCGAAAAGCGGATGTCTCTAGTTCTGGGCCGCACCGTAACCGAGTGTGCCGACGAAATGGCGTCGTTAATGAAGGCCAAGCCCCCAACGAGTTTCGGCGAGGCCATGAAGCTCCTCGGCACAGCACTGGACCTACGCCACGCCAAACCCAAGAACGTCGCCAGCGGCCCATGCAAGGAAGCCGTGCTGAAGGGCGACGCGGTGGACTTGGCTCAACTGCCGGTCCAAAAATGCTGGCCGGACGACGCGGAGCGATTCTTCTCACTGCCGATGGTTTTCACCGCGGATCCCGACACCGGCGCGCGCAATGTCGGCATGTATCGGATGCAAGTGATTGACCGCCAGACGACGTTCATGCACTGGCAGATGCACAAGACCGGCGCGCGTCATTTCCGTCGGCACGCCGAGCTTGGCACGCGGATGCCCGTGGCCGTTTGTCTCGGCGGCGATCCGGTTTATACCTTCTGCGCCACCGCCCCGCTGCCGGACGGCGTGGACGAGATGATGCTCGCCGGTTATCTGAGACAGAAGTCAGTGGAGTTAGTGAAGTGCGAGACGATCCCGCTGGAGGTGCCAGCGGACTGCGACTTCGTCCTCGAAGGTTACGTGGACCCGAAGGAACCGCTCGGCATGGAAGGCCCGTTCGGCGATCACACCGGCTACTATACGCTGCCGGAGCCGTATCCGCGCTTTCACATCACGGCGATCACGCACCGGCGCGACGCGATTTATCCGAGCACCATCGTCGGCCGGCCGCCGATGGAGGATTTTTATCTCGGCGACGCCAGCGTGCGGCTGTTCCTGCCGATGTTCAAAATGAACTTCCCCGAACTGGTGGACATGTGCCTGCCGGCAGAGGGTGCGTTCCACAACATGGTAGTCGTCTCGATCAAGAAGGGCTTCCCCTACCACGCCATGAAGCTCATGCACGGCCTCTGGGGCATGGGCCAGATGATGTTCACCAAGTGCATCATTGTCGTGGACGAGGACGTGAACGTCCGCAATCTGAGCGAGGTTGCATTCCGCGTTTGCGCGAACGTGGATCCCGCGCGCGACATCGTCATGACCAAAGGCCCCGCTGACGTGCTCGACCATGCGACGCCGGTGTTGGGCTTCGGCTCGAAGATGGGCATAGATGCCACCCACAAGTTCCCCGCCGAGCGCGACACCCGCCCCTGGCCGCCGATCATCAAGATGGACGACGTCGTGAAACGGCGGGTGGATGAGTTGATGCAAAAGCTGGCTCGCCGCGACTAGCCGCGCGCACTTCTCATTGCCGGGCTGCCCACACCTTGAAGTGCGTGTAGCTGCACTCGCCGGTGTGTGACATCTGGCGCAGACTGACGTAGCCCTCCTTCAGCACGGGGCCAAAGGTCTTGCCGTCGTCTTCCCAGCGGACCTCGATCTTGCCGTTGGCCTCGACCGTGATCTGGTTGCCGAGCTTGAGCACGCGGATGCAGTGCGGACCGGCGCCCTGGCCGGCGATGAAGTCGCGGCCCATCGCCACAAGATGGAAGCCGTGGTTCTTGCGGATGTGCGACGTGCCGCGCGCCTCGCCGCCGGAGGTGATCGCCCAGTAGGACGTGTGGTAGTTGTTGATCTCGCCGCTGTGGTAGGTCTTGAACTCGCCGTCGCGCATCGGCTGGCTGAGATCAAAGATGCTCCCGCCGTCGCGGCCTTTGGCGGCGAAGAAGACGATGTTCAGCCCCTTGTTCGAGTCGGCGGGCGACACGCCGAACTCGATGAGCAGGTCGGCGGGGAACTCGCGCGTGTTCCAAAACACGAGATGGCCCGCGTCGTTCTTCAGGAACAACCGGCCGTTCTCGACGCGCGCGCTGGCCTTGCCTTCGAGCACCCAATCCGTGCCTTCCGGTTTGCGCGCGCGCTTGCCGTCGGTGAACAGCTCGGCCTCCTTGACGAACTTCAGCGGCTTGGAGAAATCGATTTCGTAGAGCAACTCCAGCTTCAACTTCGCCAAGTCCAGCCCGCGCGTCGCGTCGGAGGTGTCCGTCATCTCGATGGTCTTGCCGCGGCCGGCCTTGATGCTGAGGGTGGGCGGCTGCTTGCCTGCCCCAACGGGATCCTTCGCAAACAACAGGCGCACGGGCAGGCTCTTGATTTCGTCCCGGCTCAACCGGTCGTCACGATTTGCATCGAGCTTGCCGAAACACCGGTCGCAGCCTTGCTCGTATTCCGCTTCCGACAGGACCTTGTCGCCGTTGGCGTCCAGGGTCAGCAGAATGGACTTGATGGCCACGGCGGCGGCGCTCCCCGCAATATCGCCCCATTGCCTGCTGATCGGCTCGGCCAGCCCCTCGATCTCCACTTCCGTGATCTTGTTATCGTAGCTCTTGTCCATTTCAACGAAGCCTCTTGAGACCGCGGTCTCAAACTCGTCCCGGTCAAGCGAACCGTCGTTGTTGGCGTCGAATTGCAGCAGGAGGTCCGCGACGGTGTTCATGCCGGGCAAATCCATCGCGCCAGACGAACCAGCCAGCAACAGGGCGGCGAGGAAGATGAGGGTTTGTTTCATGGCGGCCGATTTCATACTCTCTGATGAGGACGATTTCCAACTCAGAACGTTTTCCGACGAGAATCGTAGCCCGCCACTCCGTGGCGGGAATCCTGACATTATCACTTCCCGCCACGGAGTGGCGGGCTACGATTTATTGCTTCGTGCTGATGCCCCGCTTCAACAGATTGTGCATGATCTTCTGCACACGCGGGTCGGGGCCGTGGGGGCGGCTCCAGTGGCTCCACGGCAGCGTGTGGCCGGGCGGCATGGAGAGCGCCTGCACCCAGAAGATGCTCGCGGCGTTGAAGACAAAGTTCTTCTTCGGGCCGGGGAAGATCGTCGCGGTCCAGTGGGCGGGAGTTTCGCCGCCGGCCCAGACGGTGCCTTCGGCGACGACTTCGAGGCCGGGAATCTTCGCGGGCGCGCCGTGATGTTCCCATCCGACGAGGCCGGGGATGGCGTCGCCTTTCTTCATGCCGGTGCCGGCGAAAATCCAGTGGTTCGGCTTGGTGCAAATCCAGTCACCGCCGCCGTTGAACGGGATGATCGTGCGCGCGCCGATGATGAGGCTCTCGTCGGGGCCGATGCGCCGCCATTCCTTGGTCATGATCTTCTCGGCTTTCGCCATGTCTTCATCGGTGAATCCGCCAAAGTGTCCGGTGCGGGTGATGATGCGATTGGGGCGGCCGGCGGCGGACGGGGAGAAAGGTGTGACGCCGAAGACGGAGTTGCCGCTAAGCCAGAGGAAATTGACGCCCGCTTCGATGGCAGCCTTCGCGGCGTCGTATTGCCGCACGTCCCAATACTCATCGTGGCCGACGCTGATGAAGGTCTTGCAGCGCGTGATCTGCGACGCGTCGAGGCAGTCGCAGTTGCAGCAATAGGTCACGTCGTAGCCGTGCTGTTCGAGGAAGTAGGCCAGCGGTTGCTCGAACGACAAGAACTCGCCGGAGCCGACCGAGAGCGGGTCGTTGACGATGCCGGTGTATTGCGCCTGGCGTCCGTAGGGCCGGTCGAAGCTCGAAGCCACTTCGCGCGCATGTGCCCCGCGCGGGTCGGTGTAGAGCGATTCGTTGATGGGCCAGCGGTTGTAAGCCTGCCAGGTGTTGTCGCTGCACTGGAACAGCACGTCGGCCTTGCGCGTGTCGCGGACGATGAAGATGACGTAGCTCTGCCAATACGGCTTGTCCTCGGCGTCGGGCAGCGTCGTGAGCCGGCCGAGATAAACACCGCTCACCCAGTCGGCGGGAATCTTCAGCGTCGCGGACGGTTTCCAGCGGCACTCACGCAGCCGCTTCTCGCCGATGGGCGGAATGGGCTGCGCCGCGCCCTGCAACGGACCGAGCGTCGTCATCAACCGCGCGCCGCGCCCGCCGTAGTAACCGGTGCGGAAGATCTCGATCTTGAACTTCGCCGGCGGATCGGTGCTGACCATGATGTCGAGCGGCTCGCCCGCGAGCACAGACTGCTTCGAGCAATACCCCTCGACCCACGGCGAGCGGTAGTTGTTCTTGTCGGTGCGCACGCGCGTGAGCTGCCAGTCGAGCGCGCCGGGCTTCTGGTTCTCGTCGCGGATGAGGTTGGACTGCGCCGCGTCGAGCGCGCCGGAACAAGCGAGAAGCAAGGAAAGAAGAAGGCATGTTTTCATGTGTGTCTCCTACTTGTTCTGCCCAATCGCCCGCCGCAGCACGTTGTGCGTGATCTGCTGGACGCGCGGGTCGGGGCCGTGGGGGCGGCTCCAGTGGCTCCACGGCAGGGTGTGGCCCGGCGGCATGGAGAGATCCTGGCACCAGAAGATGGTGGCGGCGTTGAAGACGAAGTTGCCTTTCGGGCCGGGATAGATCGTGGCCGCGTAGTCCGACAGCGTCTCGCCGCCAACCCAAACGTTGCCTTTGGCGACGATTTCTAGGCCGGGGATTTCCGTGGCGGGGAGGTTGTGATATTCCCAACCGACGAGGCCGGGGATGCGGTCGCCTTTCTTCATGCCGGTGCCCGCGAACATCCAGTGGTCGGGCTTGGTCACGATCCAGTCGCCGCCGCCGTTGATGGGACGGCCGTTGCGCGCGCCCATGAGCAGACCCTCGTCGGGGCCATGCTCCGGGAACGGGCCGTTCTTGGTCTGACGTTCCTGCGCGTATTCCTGCTTCCCGCCGTAGGGGCCGCCACGGAACATGATGCGGTTCGGGACGCCGCTGCTGCTGGCGCGGAACGGCGTGACCCAGCAGACGGCGTTGCCGGAAAAGAACATGAGGTTCACGCCCGCGTCGCGCATCTTCTCGGCGCTGCGGAACTGGCGGATGTCCCAGTATTCATCGTGGCCGACACTGAGGAAGACCTTGCACTTGAGGCCGTGGTCGGGCGTGAGCATGTCGCTGTTGGAGCAGTAGGTCACGTCGTAGCCCTGCTCTTCGAGCCAGTAAGAGAACGGCTGCTCGAACGACAGGAACTCGCCGGAGCCGACGGAGAGCGGGTCGTTGACGATACCGGTGTATTGCGACTGCCGCCCATAGGGCCGGTCGAAGCTCACGTCAGCCCACGGGCCTTGGTTGCCTTTCGGATGCGTATAGACGGAATACTTGCTCGGCCATTTGTTGTAGGCATGCCATGTGTTGTCGGAGCACTGGAACAGGATGTCGGCGGGCCGCTCGTCGCGGACGATAAAGATGACGTAGCTCTGCCAGTAGGGCTTCTCCTTGTCCGCAGGCATCGTCGTGAGCCGGCCGAGATAGACGCCGCTGAGCCAGTCTTTCGGGATGGTGAGTTGCGTCGCCGGCTCCCATTTGCATTCGTGGATGTCCTTCGGGCCGGGCTTCGGAACTGCCTGCGCCTTGCCCTGAAACGGGCCGAGTTTCTTCATCAGCCGTGCGCCCTTGCCGCCGTAGTAGCCGGTGCGGAAGATCTCGATGTTGAACTTCGCCGGCGGGTCGGTGGAGACCATGATGTCAATCGTCTCGCCCGCCTTGATGCTCTGCCGCGAACAATAGCCCTCGATGAACGGCGAGCGCGTTCCGGTGGAACTGTCGAGCCGCACGCGCGTGAGTTGCCAGTCGGCCGCACCGGGCTTGCGGTTTTCGATCTGGATGGGGTTCGCAGCAAGGGCGGCAGCAGCAACCAGCATCAACGTGCCGCAAGCGAGCCGAGTGAGAAGAAGGTTAGTTCTCATGGTGATGTTCCTTTTAGACTTGTCGGCGGCATGACACAAGACCGCCGTTCTTTGCGTTTCACTGCGCTCTCTGCGCCTCTGCGTTGAAATGGCGGCTGCTAAACGCCGAGACGCCAAGGACGCAGAGGCTCGCAGAGTTTTCTGCGCACCAACCACTGGCCACTGACCGCCGCGCCATCTTCACCATCAATACAGCTTCGTCTTGCCCGGAATGGCGACGGGATAGATGCCGTCGGGGCCGGGCTTCACCGGCGGCTCGGTCTTCATCGTGATCTCGCCCGCCGGCGGGAAGGCGAACTTCGAGGCCATCGCGTCCTTCCACGTGAGCCGCTGGCCGTTATAAACCACCATCTGGCCCAGCACCGTGCCCATCGAGGATTCGGCGAGCGTCTTCGCGCGCTGGAACGGCTTGCCCGCGCGGATGGACTCCAGGAATTCCTTGTGCTCCTGGATGTAAGGCGTGTTGCCCGGAGGCAGCGGGTCGGCCTTCCAGAGGACGTTGCCCTTCAGGTCGGTGAACACCGGCGGCTGGAACGCCGCGAAGTGGCAGCGGCCCTTGGTGCCGTGGAAGATGTCCTTGTTCGAGCCGTAGCAGCCCGCGGCGGTGCGGCAGGAGCCGTAGATGCAGCGGCCGTCGGCGTATTCGTAGGTGACGTGATGATGGTCGAACGACGTGCCCATCGAAGCCTGGAAATGCGTCGAGCGCCCGCCCATGCCGTAGGCCGCGTCCGGCATCACGTCGCCGAGCGCCCAGAGAGCGGAATCGAGGTTGTGGATGAGCGACTGCGGCACGTCGTCGCCGGAAAGCCAGGTGAAGTGATACCAGTTGCGAAGCTGGTATTCCATCTCGCTCCACGCCGGGTCGCGCTCGATGAGGCGGTAAGGCGTGCGCAGGTAATCGCACTGGATGGCCAGAATGTCGCCGATCTCGCCGCCGTGGATGCGCTTGATCGCCTCGCGCCGGCCGAGGTGATAGCGATACGTGACACCCGCGAGGAAACCGGTGCCGTTCTTCTTGGAGAGTTCGTCCGCTTCCAGAATCGTGTGAATGCCGGCCACGTCCACCGCCGCCGGCTTCTCGACAAAGACGTGCTTCTTCGCCTTCACCGCCGCCAAACCATACGGCGCGTGGAACCGCGACGCGCAGGCGATCATGACCACGTCGCAGTTCTCGATGACGCCGCGATAGCCGTCCAGCCCGCTGAACTGCCGCGACGCGTCCACCTGCACCCGCTCGCCATACTTCTTCGACAAACCCTTCAGCGCCGACTCAATCTTTTCGGGGAACACATCCGCCATCGCCCAAAGCTTGGCGTTCGGGTCGCCGGTCAGCGCGTCGCTGGCGGCGCCGGAGCCGCGTCCGCCACAGCCAACGAGGCCGAGTTTGATGACGTTGCTCTCCGCTGCGTGGACGCTGCGATCCAACGCCAGCGAGCCGAGCGCGGCGGTGCCGGCGACAGCGGCGGAGCTTTTCAGGAAGTTGCGGCGGTTGATGGAGTTCCGGGAGGTGGAAGATTCAGTAGCGTTCATAGTGTTTCACCGATAGCCAAAGTTCGGCGGCATCCTACGCCTCATGGTGTTTGCGGCGCTACATGGAAGCCGACGAAGACTGGTATTTTTCCGACACAAGCCGTGCGACAACGCGCATTGCCGGGACACATCCGCGTGGCGTTGTGCAGGGCCAGTCCTTTGGCGAGCCGCGCTCAGAAACTGAAGCGGACGCCGGCGTTGACGTTGTGCACCGAGTAGTTGTCGCGCATCAACTCCGTGCCATAGTTGATGTAGGTCGTCAGCGCCTTGCTCCACTGCACCGCCAACCCCACGCCCGCCACCATCGCATCGCGTCCCAGCGGCACGCTCTGCGAGGAGAAGATGTTCCCCGACCCGTTCGCAAACTGCGCGTCCACCGCCGTCACACTGTCCATGGACTCGTGTTGCCACCCCAGCCGAAGCTCCGGCGTCCAGAGCGTCTTGCCCGCCTCAAACGTCCGCGCCAGATGCGCGCCCGCTTGCGTCAGCAACGAGTCCATGCTTTGCGAGCCGACCGTCAGCGGCGCCAGCGAGCCGCTCTCCGTGAAGCCGTCTATCTCCACCGTCGTGTATTGCACCGTCACGCGCGGCCCGAACGTCCATCCGCCCGCCTTCCAGTCGTAGCCGCCGCTCAGCATCCCTTGCGCGTCGTGGCCTTGCGTGTCGCCCCGCGCGGTCTGCCCCAACACCTGCCGCCGCGTGTCGTAAAGGTTCGCCCCGCCGCCGCCGGCCGCTTCCACGTGCCAGCCGTCCTTGAACCACGCCCCATAGAGAGTCCCCTGCGCGCCGTTGATGTCCACGCGGCCGTCGCCCGTCAGGTAACTGGTGCTGTTGGCGTAGCCCAGCGCCACGCCCACCACAAGCTGGTCGTGCGGATACGACGCCGCGTCGAGCACCTGCCGGTCTATGCCCACCGTCATGCCCGCCGTCGTCACGTGATAACCGCTCGCCGTCGGGATGGAATCCACGCCGACGAATTGCCCCGCGCCCTCCACGAACACGCCCCACGGATTCTCCGCCGACCGGCGCAGGATGCCCGAAGCCAGCGCCTCCTTGCTCATCGCCAGTTCCAGTTCCGCAGGCAGCATCGAGGCGAAACGCGGCTGCCGGTCTATCCAGTCCATCATCCCGCTCGGATCGAACAAACTGAACCCGCTGCTGAACCCGCCGCCGACGCCGCCGCGCAACGCGCCGAACCGCGACTGCACATTGGCGGCCTGCACATTGGCCGCGCCCGCGCCGCCCTGCGACATCGCCGTCAACTGCTGCGGCGAAAGCGACTCCATCGCCGCCGGCAGAGCGCCAACCGGCAGCGAGTTCAGCAGGTTGATCAGCGCCCCCATCCGCGGATTGCTCACATCCCTGTCCAATGCACCGCCGACCGCCGATTGCCCCGGCGTGAGCGCATACGATCCAAACGGCGTCTGGCTCCACCGCACCGCCACGTCGTTCGCGTTTGGATAGATAATGCTCGCCGCCATCGCTGTCTGATTGCTGAACCCGGAGAAACTGCCCGCGTAGCCGCCGGCCGCGTGCAAGAAGGTAATCTGCATCCCGTCAGTGGGCGTGAAACCGCCGAAACTATACGCTTCCATCAAGCCCGCGAGGCTGGCCGTGCCGGCGATGTTGAGATAGCCATACTGGCCCGGCGAAGTGCCGCCGAAGCCCACCATCAACGCGCTGCCTGAATTCTGAATATAGTTGCCGCCGACGTTCGCTCGCGCAAACAGCGCCAGCGCGGCGTTGTTGCGGACCACCAGATCGTTGGCGAAGGAACTGACGCCGGGACTCAAGAACATCACCGGTCCTGCTGCCGACGGTGAGATGCTGGGGCCGCTGTTCAGCATCAGCGCCGCCGAATTGACACCGTCGCCGATAACGAACGGCGCGCCGTTGTCAACAACCGCCGCGCCGACGCTCAAGATCCCGCTGTTGAGGTTGACCACGGCGTTGCCACTTTGGTCGGCTGCGAAGGTGTCGGCTGTCACGAGGCCCCCGTCGTTGATTGTGAGCGACCCGTGACGCACCCAAAACGACCCGGCAACGTTCAAACTGCCGCCGGAAACAAGGATGCCGTTGTCGCTGGGAAATTGCGGGGCTTCACCGACCGTAACATTGCCGGCCGTGACCAGCCCGCCGTTGGAAATCCTCAGTTGATTATTACCTCGCCCAAACTGGCTCAAATCGAGACGGTCGCCGCTGTTAAAGACGGAGCCTGTGCCGCTGACAATCACTACATTGTTGTTGCAGAGTCTCCAAGATTCGCCAACACCTGTCCCAGAGCTAATGACCCGGCCGCCATTTTCGATGATTAGCCGGTTGTCAGCACCCTCGTTTCCCAGGATCAGCCTGTTGCTATTACTCCACACCGAACCAGAGCCAGTGACGAAAACGGTGTTACCATTTCCGCCCCCGCCAATGGTCCCGTCACCACCGGTTACGTTCAGGACGCCGGCGTTGGTAATGGTCAGCGCATTGAAGGAGCCGCCGTTGCCCACGATATAGCCGCTGCCAGCATTGACGGTTGTGCCGTCAATGACGTTGGTGACGCCGGTTTCGGCGGAAGCGATTGGCGCGCTGATGGCCAGCCATGCAGCAAGACAGAGCGCGGCTGTCTTGGTGGGGAGTTTGCCGCGACGCATAACGGACGCCGAACTCATGGTTGGGATTTTAGACGTTTTCATGGCGAAAACAAGAAAGTTGAAGAGGCAAGAGGCAAGGGGGAAGAGGGAGGAAGATGCGGCCCGCTAAACACGCTGAAGGACGCGAAAGAAGCAGCCTTGCTGTAGCGGCGGTCTCTGACCGCCGGCTGTTCATTTCGCGAGGGACTTCGGCGGTCGGAGACCGCCGCTACAGTGGCTGGCGTGTTTAGCGGGCACTGGTTCATGGTTGCGGGTTCGCTTCGCCTACGGGCCGACGGTGACGCTGGCGATGTCGCTCCAGTCGTTGGTCGGCTCGCTCTTGTCCCAGAAGCACATCCGGTATTGGCGCACCTCCGGCTGGCCGGCCACCTGCAGCGGGCGCGCGTCCGTGTAGGGCGAGTTGGTGTCCGTGCCCAGAAACTCCCACGGGCCGTTGCCGACGCGGCTCTCGATATAGACGCCGGTGTGGCCGTGCTTGATGAACTCCAGCACCACTTGCGGGCCGGCAACGGTGGACTTGACCGTCACCTTGAACTTGGGCACGGGCACGTAGGGGGCGCCGGCGCCGCCGTCACCTCCGACGCCAGCCTCCTGGCCGATGATGCCGAGGTCGAGGCCGATGGTTTCGGTGTAGCCGGGCATCTTCTTGATCTGCGCGACGAGGTCGAACAGACGCGGGGTGAGGACGCCGGGCGGCACGGCCACGACGCCGTCGGGCAGGGCGGGCGCGGCAAAGGCCGGCAACGTCAACGCGGAGGGGCCTTCGCCGTGGGCGAGGGTCTCGGTGGCGCTGGTGGCGGCGAGGTTGAACGTGCGGACAGCGGGCAGCCAGTCTTTGAGCACGTAGATAAGGAACGCGCACGAAGCGACGCACGCGTCCACGTAGGCGCCGGTGAGGCCGAGGGCCGTCTCGTGGCCGGGCAACTTCGTCATGAAGTTGGTCAGCCAGACGATCTGGTCCCCGACGGGCGCCGGGTAATACCGCTGATGTCTCATTGGGAGTCTCCTAGTTACCATCGTTCTCGCGGCCATGATTTCCGCCTCGGTGGGGAAGCGCCAGCCGCGGTCAAAGCTCACCACGCCGTCATCGAAGCGAGGCAGCCAGGGATTAGGCATGGCAGCCTCCGAGGTCGGAAAGGGGATTTACGTCAAAATCCACGGGAAAACCGCCTCGCGCCGCCGCAGGCGACGTGTCCCTTTACAAATGGGACAGCGAAACTGCCAAAGGCGACATGTCGCCTTTCAAAAGGGACAGCGAAACTGCCGCGGGGGACATGTCCCCTATCAAAGGCGACGTGTCGCCAGCGGCGTTTGCACGCCAAACCATCAAAGGCGACATGTCGCCTGCGCCAGTTCCACGCCAGACTGCCAAAGGTGACGTGTCGCCAGCGGCGGTTCCACGCCAAACTGCCAGAGGTGACACGTCACTTTTCAAAAGGGACACGCCCCTTCCCGCGCCTCCGCGCCCACCCGGCCGCGGGGACCGCGAAGAAATGCGGAATGCGGAACGCGGAATGTGGAATGCGCGGCGCGATGTTCCGAGGTGGAACGCGACTTCCAGGCGCGTTCGCCGCCGGCTCGTGAGAGCGTGCGCGACGGCGGAGCGGGAAACGCGGCGCTCGCCCGGCTCATTTGCAACGCAATCACGATCGCGCCCGGAGGTCGCGATCCACCTTGCGAGTTGCAAGGGAGAATAGGATTGACACCGGGAAGAAATCCGCGCCGCGCAACTATTATAATAACAGCGGAACAGCGGAACAGCGGAACAGCGGAACAGCGGAACAGCGGAACAGCGGAACAGCGGAACAGCGGAATGCGGATGCGAAGATACTGCCCTTCGGCCGACGCTGGTCCCCCAACGTCTTTCAACAACCCGGATTGTTATCTCTGTTTCCACCGAACACAACCTCCACTGCCGCCGCTATTGAATGGCGCGGATGATGGCACAGGCCCGCCAAAAGCACAATCAGTGGCTGCCCTGATTTTACTATCAGGGCATCCCTTAGGTAAATTCCCTAGACTCCCCTCTCCGCGCGCCGGCCCCCGCCGTCAACCTCGCCACGGCCGGTCGCGTTTTGGAAGCTTCGCCAGCACCTCGCCGGCGATGGCGGCGTCCTCGGCCACCTGGAAGTCGAACATCCCGGCGAGGATGAAATCCGCGCCGCTCGCGTAGGCATAGCGGAACGCGTCGCGCGGCGGAATCGCGCCGGCGGCCATCACCTTGAAACCGATCCACGGTTTCTCCACGGTCTTCATGAACGCGACGGTCTCCTCCGGGTTGCTGCACCAATACACCGGCGGCAGCTCCCGCCAGGGCGTGCTGATCTCCTCCTTCTTCGGCGCGGTGGGATAATGATGGTGATGGATCGTCTTGACGTAGAAATCGCACGGCGCCTTCGCCGCCTCCAGCGCCTTCAACGAATCCAGCCAGTGGCAGCCCGCGCCCGTCGGCAGCCCGGTCGCCTTGATGATCTCCACGAACTGCACGACCAGGTCTATCTTGCCCTTCGCCATCATCGGGTCCGTCGTCGCTCCGTGGACATAGATGCCGTCGGCGCCCGCGTCCACCAGTTCCTGCACCACCCGCTTGTAATCCTCCACCGTCCTCGCCTTCGGCTCCGGCGCGACGATGAGCTTCATCTTCCCGCCCGTCGCCGAGCGGTGCTGCTTGAGGAGCCGCATCACCCGCGGCTCGTGGTGCGTCATGAACGTGTCAATGCCGTTCGCCTCCGACAGCGCAAAGGTTTCCAGAATCCTCGCGTCGGTGTTGTAGCGCAGCGACAGGTCGTTGAGGTAGCGCAACTCGCGGCCGTGCATGTGGCCGGTGATGATGTTGGTGCCCAGCATCAGCCGGCTGATCTCCAGGCCGGCGATCTTTCCCTTTGGCAGTGTGCCTTGGGGCTTCGCGCCGCCTCCCTGTGCCGCCGATTCCGCCGCAACCGCCTCACAAGCGGCACCTGCGGCCAACGAACCAACGACAGAACAAGTGATGAACTTCCTGCGTGAAAGCTTCGATTTCATAGTGACGTTCTGTTTTACAACTCGGCGCTCAACACCGCGCTTATGATGCGTGAGTTGCCGAGGATTTCAAATCTAATCATGACCAAAGCCCACTATCACACCGTCTATCAATGTGCGCGTCCCGTCGCGGCTCAGCCTCCCGTCCGCTGGCGCAACGACGATGATGCGCGCGTTGTCCGCCGACACAACAAACTCCACTGAGCCACGCACGTTGCGAGCCACAAACTCGCCAGCCACCGCGTCGTAAAGATCCTTCGCATTGTCGCCGACCTTGATGCGCACGCTCTTCGGAGCGCGGTCCGGGTTGTAGTAGAGATATGTTGGATAGGCGCGATCCCGGAAGAAGTCAGTCGCCAGCAGATCAAGTTGCAGGATGTGCTCCTGGTTTGTCTGCTCCACCAGCGCCGCCAGATAGCCGACATGTGCGCTGCCGTAAACGCCAAGATCGGTCTTCGCGCCCCATTTGTTCAGGAGCGGGTCGCCAGTGGCAAACGGCGAACGGTCGAGTTGGATTCTCCAGTGCAGTTGCTCCATGCGCAAACTTGCGCCAGCCGGGGCAACCGACAGATTACGCAGACGCAACCAAACCCGATCATGGCCGCGCGGTTCTGGCATGACCGCACCCATCCCTATGACGTCGCCCTCCTTCGAACCACGTCGCGGGAACTTGAGCAGAGTTCGCCATGGCCCGTTGGCACTGTAGCTGCCTTCTAGTGCGAATGTCTCTGCTGGCGCATCGCTGCCCACGCGTGTCCAGAACGGCGCCAGCGTTGCGTTGCGCGGCATCTCAAACTGCCAGACGTGCTCCAGCCGGCCCTGATCATCGCTAACGAAGACCAGCGGTTTTCGCTCCCGGATTCCATCGCGGTAGCCGCCCTGCTCGACCCGACCATAAACCGTCGCCTCGCGCACAAGCCGCGGCGGCACGACCGCAAACCTCCGCAGTCCTTCGTAAGCCACCACGTTTACAGGGTCGGTTTTCCAGCCGGACGACGACTGATGCTCCGTCGGCAATGCATCCGGATAGAAAAGCCGCGCATTGTTGGCGACATTCAGCAGCCACTTGCCGATGGCGCGAGCGTAACGCGTGTCGTAGCGCGCCAGCGGCGCCACCGCAGCCGCCGCCGAGAATGTGTTCATCGCGAACGCGTAGCCCTTGCTATCGAGTGTCGAGCCTTGCAGTCCGTGGCAGTCGAACTCGCCGAACCGGTCCGCGATGATTCCCCAGCCGTGCCGGGGCACGCCCTTCTGCTGGTTCTCCGAAAAACACCAGTCCACCAACTTGTCCACGTCGTAGCGTCGTCCGAGTTCCGCGTTCATCCGCGCTGCGAGTAACGGCGCGTAGTAGAGCAGCACCTCGTAGAGCGGACTTCCCTCCTCAACCGCACGTCGCTGCAGGAACTCCATGCAAACATCCGCTGCCCGCAGATTCCGCGGGTCACGCCACTTCCTCCACGCCATGAACTCAATCCACGCGATGCCCGCCGCCGCGTCCGGCTCGCGCCAGCGGCCGTTGAACACCGGCTGCATCGTGGCAAGATTGAACGCCGTCCAGTTGAAATCTGCCCTACCGTTCTTGCTGGCGAGTTGCTCGCAAGCTTCCGCCCAGCGGTCGGCAGTGGATTTCATCGCTCTATCCATTCCCTCGACATCGGAATAACGCTCCGCAAGCTGGCAAAACAACACGCCGGGAAACACTTCATACCAAAACGAGCCGCCCGTGCTGGTCGCTGTGCGGTTTAGCACGACGCGCTGGCCGTTCTTTGCGTTGAACCACTCCTGACACATTCGCACCCAATTGCGTCCATGCTGGTCGCTCTTGTTGATGCCAACTAACGAACCACTCATCACCGCCGCCAGACAGGCGATAGCCTCGCCGTGAGCTTCCCCGCCAACATAAGACGGCATCTTGAAACCCGGCGGCGCGATATTGACCGTGTTGTCAATCAGCTTCACCTGCGGCAAGTGTTCGCCTTTTGCGTCCGGATTGAACGCCAACCAGTCGAAGCCACGCGCCCGCGCCTTCCAGTCAATCATCCGGAACGGCTGCGGCACACTCGACATCCGCTCGATCAACTCAACCTTCCGCTGCTCCGCCGCGATAGCGCCAGCGAAGCCTAAAGAGAGGATTACTACCGCCAGCAGCGCCCTCGCTGTGCTTGCGCGTATCATCGGTCAAACCAGCCTCACCGTTAGCGTCTCGCCGACCTCAACTACCGCATGGTGCCCCGCACTCACCGGCCCTGGATTCGCCACGCGCGTTTTGCCGATGCAGTCCTCGCCGCGCGACTCGTGGATGTGGCCGCAGAGCACAAGGTCCGGCTGTTCGCGTTCGATGAACGCGCGCACCGCCGTGCTGCCGACGTGCAGCCCGCTGTGGATGCGGTCGCAGGCCGTGTCCTTCGGCGGCGCGTGCGGACAGAAGATCTTCACGCGGCAGTTCTTTACCTCGGCAAAGCCAGTCTCGATGCGCTCCGCGATTTGCTCCTCGGTGATCTCGTAAGGCGTGTGCAACGGCGATTTTGGCCCCGCCGAGACGCCGAAAAAACCAACATCGCCGATCGCCACGCCTCGGCCGTCGATCGCGACGCCCAGCGCCGCCAACCGTGCGTCAATCGCCGCCGAGTCCATGTTGCCCGCCACCGCCAGCAGCCGGGTCGCGAGTGGCCGCCAAGCTTCCACGGCACTCGCAGCTTCATCCACAGTGCCGGCGGTTGTGATGTCGCCACCAACAATCAACAAGTCGGACGTGCCGGCAGCAGTAACCGCTTTGGTGACGGCAGCGTAGTTCTCGTGAACATCAACGACGTAAATGATCTTCATGTGACTCCATGTCGAGCTTCTCCAGCGTCTCGTCAATCCGCGACAACACGAACGGGTGCTTCTCCGTTGTTCGCATCGTGCGCAACTTACCCGCCTCTCTCAGCGTCACTGCTGCGAAGCCGCGCACCGCCCAGTCATCACTCGTCAGCAGTTCCGACGGCAATTTCGCGTCCAGTCTGCCAAGCGCCTCGACGGCGTGAAGGACGGAGAGATTTTGGATTTTAGATTTTGGATTTTGGATTGCCGCGCTCAATAGCGGCTGCAAGCTCGGCTTGCCGATCGCAACAAGTGCGTCTTCCGCCCGCCGGCGCACGTCCCAGAGCGGGTCGTCGAGCGCTGCGATGAGCTTCGGCACCGCCTCCGCCGATCCGATGCGACCCAATGCTTGCGCCGCACGCATCCGCACCAGTTCCTTCGGCGAGCCGAGCAGCCGAAGCGCGTCGCCGAGTGCTGCGGTTGCCTTCTGTTTGCCGAGCGTGTGCAAACACGTCGGCTGGAGCCGCTCGTTGTCCAGGAACTTCATCACGGCAGGCGCCACGCGCTCGTCGGGCCACTGGCGAAGAAAGTAGATGCAGTTGCGCCGGATGTCGAGGTCGTCCGTCGCCAGCCCGTCCAGCAGCGCCGGGATGCTTGCCGTGCCCCAATCGCATATCCAGTCCTCGATTCGTTGCCGCGCCATCGGCTCGCGCCGGTCGAGTTGGCGGATCAGGAACGGCAGTGTCGCAACACCACGCTTGCGGATTTCCTCAACGGCTTTTTGTTTCTGCGCCAGCTTCTCGCCGCTGTCGCCGTAGCTGACCGTCTTCTCGTAGAGCGAGGCCAGTTCGCGCTCGGCATCGTCGCGAGGCGCGCGCCACGGTGTCGGGCCGTAGTGAGGCTCCAAGGCTTCGGGCATTTCCAATTTTGGATTTTCGATTTTGGATTTTGGATTCACGGACCAAACCACATTTGTGATTTCCGTATCTACGCCGGCGCCGTAGAGCGGTTTCAGCCAAATAAAGTTATCACGTCCTCCGCCAACGTATGCGTCGCGACCGCCGAGGTCGCAGAATAGTCCGACCGCGCCGTATTCACGGCGGACGCCGTCGTGACCAGCGGCTTGGCATTGTTTCGCGTCGCGGCCCGCGTAGAGATCGTCGCCGGCGGAATCCACCAGAATGCCGGTGGCGTTATAGACGACAGAGCCCTGCGCGATCTCATCGGCGGTATAGTGGTCGTTGCCGGCCTTGTCGAACAACAATCCGACGCCGTAATCGTGCGCGCTGCCCTGACACAGACCGTGCGACGTGTAGTTGTCGTCACCGGACCAGTCGGCGAGGATGGCGGGACTGAGGTGAATGCCCGCGCCTTGGCCGTAGTGGTAGATGCGGTAGGTATCGTTGCCGCCAAGGTCGAGCAACATGCCGAGCGAATACCAGTAGCTCACGCCCTGCCCATAAATGTCGGCGTAGTAGTTGTCGTTGCCGGCAAGGTCGCAGAGGATCGCCACGCCGCCCGCCGCGAACGGTCGCGCGCCGATGGCGAAGCCTTGGCCGAGCGAGAGAAAATGCGCGCTGTAGCGTTCGTTGTCACCGTATTTGCCGCCGACATAATAAGTGTCGCCGCCCTCGCCTTCGAGCAGCGTGCCACAACCACCGATACCTGCGACCGCCTGCGCAAACTGCGACGCGCGGTAACCGTCGTCGCCCGCGCGGTCCCATAGCGCCGCGAGGCCGAACGTCGCCGCGCCTTGTGCCATCGTGTCAGCCTCGTAGCGATCATGGCCGCCGAAGTCGGCGAGCAGACCGCAACCGAACAACGCCGCGCCTTGCGAGCAGTTCTGGGCGAGGTAAGTGTCGTCGCCACCGCAGTCCACCAGGATGCCGACGCCCCAGAAGCCGCAGCCCAGCGAGAAGCTCCGGCGCCCCTCATAGCGGTCGTTGCCGGCAAGGTCTATCACAATGGAAATGGGCCGGCCCGCGAGCCCGTCCGCGCCACCGGCGGAGTTGAGGTAAATGTCGTCGCCGCCCGGATCAATGATAAGCAGCGCATCGTCGCGATAAACGTCGTTGCCGTTTGTGCCAACAACGACCTTGCCCAACGGCGTGTCGCGCGTCGTTGCTGCAGGCGGATGTGCTTTCAACAACGGCAGCACCTCATCTATCGCCGCGGAGAGAATCTGGAACGCTTCGGCGAGCGCGGCGTAGTCAGTCTTGCGGTGCGGCGCGAACATCGCCAGATGTGCCGCCTCGTAGTCGAGTTTGTCCGCGCCGGTATTCTTCAGGAGTTCGGGCAACTGGTGAAGTTCTTCGACGGCGTAGAGCACCGCCGCGCGCAAACGTTCCTCTGCCGACACGGCGGCGAAGGCCTTTGCGATAAGTGCGTTGGCGCGCTCGCAAGCCGCGACCAGATATGAAACGGGGTCGCCTGCGATACCCGATGATCTAGTCGGTGGCTTAAATTGAATCTCCCGCTCGCGCGCCAGGAAGCTTGCCAGTTTCGTCAGCGAGTCCGTGCCGCGAAGTTCGCGGGCGACTTCGTCCGCGTGCGGCGGCAACGTGAGCGGCTCGTGGAGAAAGCGGCGGACTTTTTCGAGGCGAAACTCCGTCTCCGCGTTGTCCTTGCGGTAGCTGAGGTCAGCGCGCCCCATCATGTTCGCGCGCAAGGCAACGTCGAGGCCGAGTTGCTCTTGTGGGCCGAACAACGGCGGCAAATCATCCGCGGTGGCGCACTCGTGAGAAGCTGCGAAGCTTAACGCAGAGACGCAGAAGACACAGAGCACGCGAAGGAAACTCTCTGCACACTTTGCGCTCTCTGGGGCTCTGCGCTGAGTCCCACTTCCGTATCGTTGAGCCGTCGTTGACATGTGACAGAGCGGCGTTTATACCCGACGAGAACTTATAAGCAAAGGAGACACTATGCGCCGATTCCTGTCCATTGCCGCACCAATGCTGGTCGCCGTCGCGGTCGTCGCCGCCGAGATGCCGAGCCCGATCATCCCCGACGCGGGCTGCACAGCGCCGCCGCGCCGCACATTGGGCCGTGTGTTCCAAAAGCTCAAGGCCGGCGAGGACGTGGGCATCGCTTACTTCGGCGGCAGCATCACCGCCGCGCCGGGCTGGCGGGTAAAGACGTTCAAGTGGTTCAAGGAGACGTTCCCGAACGCGACGGTGCGCGAGATCAACGCGGCCATCGGCGGCACGGGCAGCGACCTTGGCACGTTCCGTTGCGGGCAGGATGTGATCGCGCAGAGGCCGGACCTAGTGTTCGTGGAATTCAACATCAACGACGGCAGCCCGACCAACGAATTCCGCAAGGTGACGATGGAAGGCATCGTGCGCCAACTCTGGTCGTCGCCGACGAAGCCGGAGATCGTCTTCGTCTATACAACGAGCCGCGATCTAAACTGCAAGCGCGGCAGTCATCCGGCGGTGGCGAAGCACTACAACATCCCCGACATTGACCTCCAGCCGCCGCTCGTGATCGCGTTGAGCCGGCCTGATCTGCCAAAACCGACGGAAAAGCAGCTTGCGGACAAGAAATTCAACTGGAAAGCCGTGGGCCAGATGTTCATGGGCGATTCGGTGCACCCGAACGACCTCGGCCACACAATCTACGCCGACACCGTCGTCGCCTATCTCAAGACGCAAATGGATGCGAAGCCGTTGCCGGCACCGAAGCTACCGAAGCCGCTGGTGAGCAATGAGTTTGCCTCGGCGAAGTTGGTCGCGCCGAGCGCGGCGAAGCTCGAAGGCGACTGGGAGGTGTTGCCGGCGAACGAGAAGAACGGCTTCATCAGCCGCTACAAGGGCGGCGTCATCAACGCGCGCAAGGCGGGCGACTCGCTGACGTTCGAGTTCGAGGGCACGGCGCTGGGCCTCTACCAAAACGTGCAGAAGGATGGCGGCAAGTATGAGTGGACGATTGACGACGGCAAGGACGAGCCGGCGGACAAGAGCTTCGGCGGTCCGAGGGGCTGCAAACACGGCAAGGTGGACACCGCGCCGGGGCCGTATTTCCCGCGCTACCACTACGCGATGCTGACGTGCGGCCTCGCGCCGGGAAAACACACGCTGAAGATCAAGGTGCTGGAGGAACGCGACAAAACCAGCACCGGGAACCGGCTACTGATCGGCTACTTCATGGTTGCGGGTGGAAAGTAAGGACGAAAGGGCACGCCCCAAGGGCGCAATCCACCAAGAACGAAATGGTGGAGCCGAGGGGAGTCGAACCCCTGACCTCCTCAATGCCATTGAGGCGCTCTACCAACTGAGCTACGACCCCAGCCAAATAACGCGCGGCACGTTAGAGATGCGCGCCAGCAAAGTCAACGGAAAATCCTGAGACGCAATGGGCCAATCTTGTGCGGGGAATGAAGGTGAGGGCTGGACGTCAAGTCTGCGTCGGGAGAGCGGAGACTCGGCGGAGTCTCGCCCCACCATTTTTGGTTGCAGCTCCACCGTGCTACCCCGCGCTACGGGCGCGGTTATTCCCCAAGACAGAGCAGCTCGCCGGTCTGGGTGGTGAGGAAAAGGCGCTGGTTGGCAATGGCGAGGCCGTCCCAAGCGGGCTGGGGAACGCGGGTTTCAGCGAGCACACGGCCGTCCTCTGTCGAGAGGCTCATCAGCCGGCCATCTTTGTGGACGACGAAGAGACGGCCGTCGCCGGAGAGGGCCAGGGCGTGGAGATCGTTGTAAAGCTGCGCGCCCCTGGGTTTGGGCTGCGTCGCTTCCTCGGCGGGCGTGAATGGGTTGAGCTTCCACGCGGCCTTTTGCGCCAGGTGATGGGTGCGGTAGGGTGCGCCACCGAGGCGGGCGGTATTGGCGGCGGCCCATCCGGTGATCCATTTGTCTATGAAGACCTCGCCTTGTTCGAGATTGAAATCGCGGCGGAAAAGCTCGGTGGTGCCATCCAACGAACTGTAGAGGGCGCGGTCGCGGAAGACGCACAAGGGCCGGCGGCTGGGTTCGCCGGGGAATCGGTGTTGATGGCGCGGGCTGTAGGTCCACCATCCGCGCGGCACGCAGACGGACCCCCGGCCGGTGTTGATCGTTGCGAATGCGTTCCATTTGTCCACGGTGGCTTCCTTCAGGTCGCGTGAGAATTTCCATCGTGACAGGGTGATGTTGTCGCCCTCCTGATGGAGGAGGTCGAACGGATCGAACTCCAGCGCGGAGTTTTCGTAAAAGGGATCAGACTTCAGCCCGGAATTCTTCTTGGGGTCCTGGTGCGGGATGTTGTCGAGACGGCTGACCCAGCGGCGCTCGCCGGTCATCGGGTCCACCGCGAAAATCAGGATGCCGCCGTCGGCCAACGACTGGCGGCCCGCCGCGAAGTAGGCGATGTCGTCCATGATGAGAACCGCGCCGGGCACCGGCCAGGGAGATTCCACCTGGCCGCAGACGACGATGCGTTCGTCGGTGGGCGCCGCCCTCATGCGCCAGACCATTTCACCGGTGTCCGCGCGCAGCGCATACACACGGCCCGACGCGCAGCCGAAGAGGCACAAGCCACGGTGAATCGCGGGCGGCGAGTCCACGCGGCCCTCCGCCGTGAACCGCCAGCGCACCTTGCCGGAGGTCGTGTCCACCGCAACGACCTCGTGCGAGTCGGGCCGGGCGACGTAGGCGAGGCCGTTGGCGATGGTGGGCGCGCTCAAGAGGCCTTTGATGACGGCATTCTCGCGCCAGTCGTGCAGGATCGGGCCGACGGGCGCGTCGTTCACCATCGCGACTTCGGCCTTGGGCGCCAGTTGAACGGACCACAACCGGTTGAGCGATTTCGGGCCGGCGTTGGTCGTGCTGCCGCTGCGCCAAGGGTCATTGCGGTAGAGCGGCCAGTCGGAAGGCTGCGGGCTGGCGGCGGCGACATCCGCTTGGGCGGTTCCTTTCTTCAGCGGAAACTCGATCTGACTCAGCGGCCTGTGCGCCGGGCTGCGTTCCGAAGCGGACGCCAGCGCCACATAGCCGCGGAGCATGGGCCAGCAGGTGCAGTGTTTGGGTGTGGTGTAGATCAGCCCGTTGGCCGGCACCCAGCCGCCTTCGCGGGAGCAGTTCGCCTTGGTGATCGGATTGGCCTCGATCTTGCCGGTCCGCAGGTCCGTCAAATGGAGCACTCCCGACAGCATGTAGTTGCGCGTCGCGACCGGCGGGAAACAATGCGTCAACCAAGCGGGGTGCGTGACGAGGGTTTTGCCGGTGCCGGGGTTGAGGGCGGAAACTTGGATTGGCAGGCGCACCATCCGGGCCTTGTCCGCAGTATTGGTCTTGCCGCCGTGCAGTATCCAGAGGTTGCTGTCAACGAACATCGCCCTCGCCTGGCGATTGTGGTTCATGCCGGGCGGGAAGGACTTTTCCCAAAGGGGTTCGCCGGTGGTGGCGGAGACCAGGTGCAGGGAATTGCCGTTGTCGTGATCGTTGAGCGAGGAGACCTCAAAGGCAAGCCGGTTGTTGTGGAGCACCGTCCGCACGACCTTGTCCAGCCAGGGATAATCCGAGCGGCGCCACTTCACGCGGCCGGTGCGAACATCAAGGGCGACGGCTTCGGTCTTGATGCCGCTCTTGGGCTGGCCGTGGATGAAGGAGACGATGTCGCAGCCCACGATGAGGTTGTTGGCGTTGACGGCCTCGGCCTTCCATAGCCTGCCGCCCGTCTTGGCGTCGAAAGCGTGGACGGCGTTGGTGTCCGCGGCAATGACCCGCCCTTGGTAATACGCGAGTTGCCGGGGCCGGACGATGCCGGTGAATTCGCGGACCGTCTCGCCCGTGGCCGCGTCGAGCGCGACGAGTTTGTCGCGCGCAACCGCAAAGAGATGATCGCCGGAGGTGACGGGGCGCGCTTGATTGGCGGAGAGCGCGGGCAGTTCGAAAACGGCGGCGTTGGGTTGCGCGTTGGTGAGGGTCAGGTGCCAGAGACGCAGGCCGTTGAAACTGTCGCGAGCCAGAACGCCGCCGTAGAAGTTGCGGCCGCTGGCCGTGACAAGCCCCTCGACCTCGCGGGTCGCGGCGGCGATCCAGCGGACGCGGTCGGGCGGAGCGACGAGCGTGTCGCGCGAAACGGCGTTGCCGTCCGCTGCGTGACGCGGGTGCGACCATGTGTCCATCTCCTTGGGCCAGGGCTTCCGGGCCGTGAACATCGGCTGGCCACTGGCGGATTGGACATCGCGGATGGAAACGAAGCCAGCGCCTTTGAGTTGTCCTTTGGTCAGCGTCTTCGGGTTGGCCACGATCACCGATCCCTCCGGCGCGAGCACGCGCAGGATTTCCGCCGCAGGCACCGTGAAGTTCCGGACGATGACGAGATTGACGAGGTTCTCCGTGTAGGGGAGACGTTGGGTTTCGGCGGTCTGTTCCACCGACGCGAGGCCGTAGTGTCCCTGAGCGCGAATCTGGACTCTCGCTCTCGCGACCACCGCGGGATCGGGATCGAGGACGTGGACCAGATAACGTCCCGTCCGGCTGAGTTCCACGGGCGTTGTCATGTCGGCGGCGCCAAGTTGGACCACCAAGCCGCCCTCAACGCCGACCGACTTGGGATTGATGCCACGGGCAATTGGCTCGGCCGCGACGGCGGGCACGTGCGCGGCAACAACGATGGCGACCAACCAACAGAGGCAGATGTGAGAGGAGTTTGTCTTCATGATTTGTTACGTCGCCAGAGCGCTTGTAGCCAAAGCCGTTTGCGCTCGCAAGCCCGATTTCGGTCGGCCGTGAGGCGAAACAACGGCCTGCCCTCATCCCGACGGCAAAATCCCGCGCGCGACCAAGTCCGCCCGCAGCGCCGCCGCGTCGGTGAAGGGAACGGCGTCCATGCCGGCAGCCAGCGCGCCAGCGATGTTCTCCGGGCGGTCGTCCACGAAGAAGGCTTCCGCCGGCTTCACCGACAGCATGGCGAGCGCGCGACGGTAAATCTCCGGCTCCGGCTTGGCGCAGCCTTCGCGAAACGAGAGAACCATGTCGTCGAAAAGCCGCATGAAGTCCCAACGCCCCATCACCCAATCTATGTGCATCTCGTTGGTATTCGATAGCAGCGCCAGCGGCACGCAGCCCTTGAGCTGCCGCACCAGCGCAATCGTCTCGGGAATCTCCGTGAATATGTCCGACCAAAGTTCCGCGAAGTCCTCAAACCGCCCGCGGAAGCCGAGCGCCTCGCGCGCGCGCTCGAAAAACTGATGCGACGTCAGCCGGCCGCATTCGTAGTCGTAAGTGTGCCGCGAGGTGGCAATCCACCGCACCATGCGCGCCGGGTCTGCGTCGCACCACGCACTCGCGCCTTTGCAGATGATCTCCCAGTCAAAGTCCAACAACACTTTGCCGAGGTCGAAGAAAACGGCGCGGGTCATCGGAGAAGTTCCTGGATCGCCGCGCGGCTGGGGCGGACGATGCCGCGTTCGGTGATGATGCCGGTGATGTATTTGGCCGGCGTCACATCGAAGGCCGGGTTGCGCGCAACCGCGCCTTCGGGGGCAATTTTCACGCGGCGGAATTCGCCATCCTCGCCGCGGCCGGCAACAAACAGCACCTCGTCGGAGGAACGTTCTTCGATTGGAATATCGTCGCCCCTCTTGCAGCGCGGGTCAAAGGTGGATGTCGGCGCGGCGATGTAAAACGGCACACCGTTCTCATAAGCCAGAACGGCTTTCTCGTAGGTGCCTATCTTGTTGGCCGTGTCGCCGTTGGCGGCGATGCGGTCAGCGCCAGTGATGACCACGTCCACTTCGCCGCGGCGCATGTAGAAACCCGCGGCATTGTCCGGGATGATCGCGTGGGGCACGCCTTCCTGGGTCAGTTCCCAACTCGTCAGGTTCGCGCCCTGGCATCGCGGCCGGGTCTCGTCCACCCAAACGAAGACCTTGCGGCCTTTGCGGTGCGCCAGATAAACCGGCGCAGGAGCGCTGCCCCACTCTTGGAGAGCAAGCCAGCCGGCGTTGCAGTGCGTGAGCATGCGAGTGCCGTTCTTCAGAAGTTTCAGACCATTCCGGGCGATCCGCTCACCAACTTGCGCATACCAGTCGCTGATGGCGCTGGCCTCGGCGACGGCGGCGCGTTTGGCTTTGGCGGGCGGCATGGCTTTGATGCGAGCCATGACACGGTCGAGGTTGTGCTTGAGATCGTTGGCCGTGGGCCGCGTGGTGACGAGCGTTTCGTAAGCCTGGTGGACGTAGCGCCAGAAACCGTCGTTATCGTCAGGCGCTTCGAGGCAGCCCTGCGCAAGTCCGAACGCGGCAACTGCGCCGATGGTGCCGGCTCCGCGGATGGTCATGTCGCGGATGGCTTCGGCAGCATCGCGATGGGTCAGCAGATCCTTGATGGCGAAACGATGAGGGAGGAGCGGCTGGTCAATGACTTGGACCACGCCGCGGCCGCCGCGCTCGATCATCCAAGAGGCACGGTAGTTTTTTCCGAAGACTTTCATGTTGGAGTTTCAATAGCACAGGGCGGAGAGGACGGGCAAGAGAGAGGCTGCAAAAAAGCACGAGGCCCGAATCCTTTCGGATTCGGGCCTCGATAGACCCGGCAACAACCTACTCTCGCGCAAGCTATACAGGCACTACCATCGGCGAGACAGCGTTTCACGGCCGTGTTCGGAATGAGAACGGGTGGGACCGCTGCTCTATGGTCACCGGGAAAACTGGTTTATTAAAAGAACCATCGGGTTCTCTGGAAACGACATACTGGCAGAGGGACTTCTTACGCTGTTTTTTGAAATCACTTTCTTCCCCATGAGGGAAGATAAAAGTGATCAAGCCGCACGGCCGATTAGTATCGCTTAGCTGAACGCATTGCTGCGCTTACACTTGCGACCTATCAAACGGGTGGTCTTCCCGTGGCCTTCAGGCATCTTGCGATGCGGGAGTCTATATCTTGGGATGAGCTTGGCGCTTAGATGCTTTCAGCGCTTATCTCTTCCGGACGCAGCTACTCAGCGCTGCCGCTGACGCGACAACTGAAACACCGGAGGTCCGTCTCTTCCGGTCCTCTCGTACTAGGAAGGGAACCCCTCAAGACTCCTGCGCCCACAGTGGATAAGGACCGAACTGTCTCACGACGTTCTGAACCCAACTCGCGTGCCGCTTTAACCGGCGAACAGACGGACCCTTGGGACCTTCTCCAGCCCCAGGATGCGACGAGTCGACATCGAGGTGCCAAACCGGGCCGTCGATATGAACTCTTGGGCCCGATAAGCCTGTTATCCCCAGCGTACCTTTTGTCCGTTGAGCGATGGCAATTCCACATTCAACCACCGGATCACTTGGTCCTGCTTTCGCACCTGCTCGACTTGTTGGTCTTGCAGTTAGCCTGGCTTCTACCCATATGCTCTCGGCACGGTTGCAAACCGTGTTGAGCCAAGCATCGAACTCCTCCGTTACCATTTGGGAGGAGACCGCCCCAGTCAAACTGACCTGCTGGCACTGTTTCCCACCTGGCTGACAGGTTGGGGTTAGACGCTTAGTTAGCGAAGAGTGGTGTTTCACATTGCGGCTCAGAGACAACCGAAGCCATCCCTTCAAAGCCTCCCACTTACTCTAAGCATCACGGACCAAACGCCAATACCAGCTTACAGTAAAGGTGCATGGGGTCTTTCCGTCCTACTGCGGGCAGGCGGCATCTTCACCGCCACTACAACTTCGCCGAGCACCTCTTGGAGACAGCGGAGCCTTCGTTACAAGATTCGTGCAGGTCGGAACTTACCCGACAAGGAATTTCGCTACCTTAGGACCGTTATAGTTACGGCCGACAGTCACGGGGACTTAGGTTTAATGCTTCGCCCTTGCGGGCTGACATCTCCCCTTAATCTTTCCGCATTGGTCACTTGTCACTCCCTATACGTCGTCTTCACGACTTCGCAGAGAGCTGTGTTTTTGTTAAACAGTCGCGGCTCCCACTTTACTGAGACCCAGTGACGCAACATTGCTGCAGCATCACCAGGCACCCCTTCTTCCGAAGTTACGGGGCTAGTTTGCCGAGTTCCTTCAAGAGGGTTCACTCGCGCGCCTGAGTCTACTCGACTCGCCTACCTGTGTCGGTTTGCGGTACGGTCACCCTAGAAGCTCACAACGAAGCTTTTCTCGGAAGTCGGGCATCATGTAATCCCCCTTGTCCGTGGACTCAGGGTCCCCAGCTTTCAGAGTTACCCTTGCGGGCTGCCCGCCGGATTTACCTGGCAAGCCTCCTACGGCCTTAGACGAGGACATTCAACACCTCGCTACATTAGCCTACTCCGTCACTTCGCTGCTGATAACGCCTCTAAGGTGGTGCTGGAATATTGAACCAGCTGTGCATCGCCTACGTCTTACGACCTCGGCTTAGCTTCCGACTAACCCTGGGCGGACGAACCTTCCCCAGGAAACCTTAGGCTTACGGCGAGCACGATTTTAACGTGCTTTATCGCTACTCATGTCTGCATCCTCACTTCCATGCGCTCCACGGTCAGTTCCCTTCCCGCTTCGACGCTGCATGGAACGCTCCTCTACCCAGCAAGCTGAACGCATTCAGCTTGCTGCCGTGGCTTCGGTTCTAGATTTAAGTCCCGTTCATTTTCGGCGCGAAATCGCTCGATGGGTCAGCTGTTACGCACTGTTTAAATGATGGCTGCCTCTAAGCCAACATCCCCACTGTCTGAGCAACTTCACATCCTTTCCCACTTAATCTAGATTAGGGACCTTAGCCGACGATCTGGGCTGTTGCCCTCTCGACGATGGAGCTTATCCCCCACCGTCTGACTGCCGTGGTACGGCAACCCGCCATTCGGAGTTTGATTGGGTTCGCTAGCCTGGTGGGGCCGCTAGTCCATTCAGTGCTCTACCTGCGGGCGCTAGTTACACGACGCTAGCCCTAAAACTATTTCGAGGAGAACCAGCTATCACGGGGCTTGATTAGTCTTTCGCTCCTACTCTCAGATCATCGGACAATTTTTCAACATTGAGCCGTTCAGGCCTCCAGCTGGTGTTACCCAGCTTTCACCTTGCCCAAGAGTAGATCGCCTCCGCTTCGGGTCTGTTGCCAGCGACTCGGTCGCCCTATTCGGACTCGCTTTCGCTGCGCCTGCGCCGCATAACGGCTTAGGCTCGCCACTGGCAATAACTCGCAGACTCATTATGCAAAAGGCACTCCGTCACCGCCTTGCGGCGGCTCCGAAACCTTGTAGGCAAACAGTTGCAGGTACTATTTCATTCCCCTCAAAGGGGTGCTTTTCACCTTTCCCTCGCGGTACTAGTTCACTATCGGTCGCCAAGGAGTATTTAGCCTTGCCCGGTGGTCCGGGCGGATTCGAGCAGTGTTTCACGTGCACCGCTTTACTTGGGATGCCGCTAGGCTCCTTTGCGCTTTCGACTACGGGTCTATCACCCTCTATGGCCGGCAGTTCCACGCCGTTCGTCTAGCGCTCTGGATACCACATTACGGTCCCTCAACCCCAGCCTGACAAGTCAGACTGGTTTAGGCTGTGCCGCGTTCGCTCGCCACTACTGACGGAATCAATTTCTTCTTCTTTTCCTCCGGTTACTGAGATGTTTCACTTCACCGGGTGTCGCTTCATTGGACTATGAATTCATCCAATGATAATCGGGTATTACCCCGATCGGGTTGCCCCATTCGGAAATCTCCGGATCAAAGCGTGTTCGCCGCTCCCCGGAGCTTATCGCAGGTGACTGCGTCCTTCATCGCCTCTTGGCACCAAGGCATTCACCGTTTGCCCTTAGTAGCTTGATCACAAAGTGTTTTCCCAGTCGCACAGTGCAATACACTGCACGCCTAGAAAGATCACTCAGCGTAAGTTGTTCTTCTCTACCAGTATATCGTTTTCAAAGAACCCGTGTCCCGGCTTTCTGCCGGAACCGAAATTCACTATGCGGTTTATCGCCATCCACCCACCCGACTGGTGGGCGTGACTGGGCTCGAACCAGTGACCTGCCGCTTATCAAGCGGCTGCTCTAACCAACTGAGCTACACGCCCTTACCGAGTCGTTCGCTGCGTTTGGTGGAGGCAACCGGGTTTGAACCGGTGACCTTCTGGTTGCAAACCAGACGCTCTACCAACTGAGCTATGCCCCCAGTTCAAATCCTCGGGTCACTGACGGCCGCCTTTCGCGACCATTCGATCAAACCCTCGACCGCTATAGAAAGAACAAGGCCGACATTTCTGTCGGCCCTTGATCACAGACGCATAACTGCGCGGCTATTCGCTTGCCTTCATGCGTCCGAGATCCAGGGCCAGTTGCTTGTCGTCATTCAGTTGCTCTCGGCTCATACGCTACCGAAAGCGTGGTGACTATATGTGCGGACCCAAAAAGTGTCAACACTCTAAACGTAATTTTTCGAAGAATTTTTCGTGACGCGCGTTTTCACCCGGTTTTTCGCAGCTTTTTGAGACCTCACGTGCGTTGACTTGTTGACCTCCGCTGCGGTAGTGTTCAGCGAACTATGGAACACCTATGGGCGCCGTGGCGGATGCAATACATCCAGACGGCCATCAAAAACAACAGCAACGAGGGCTGTATTTTCTGCACAAAACCTCAGGCCAGCGAGGATCGGAAGAACTTCATCATCATCCGCGACAAGACGTGTTTCGCCATGATGAACCTTTTCCCCTACAACTGCGGTCATCTCATGATCGCGCCTTACAAACACACCGGCGAACTGGATGACCTCACCGAAACCGAACTCGCTGACATGATGCTGCTGACGCGCCGTTGCAAGCGGCTCCTCACAACCGTCATCAAGCCTGAAGCTTTCAACATTGGCATCAATCTTGGCCGCACAGCCGGCGCGGGCTTCGCCGACCATGCGCACATTCACATCGTGCCGCGCTGGAACGGCGACACCAATTTCATGCCCGTCATCGGTGGAACCAAAGTCATCCCCGAAGCCCTTGAACCGCTCTACCTGCGGCTGGTCGCCGCGGTGGCCACTCTCCACTGACCACTGAATACTGATTACTGCCATGGCCAGCCACCTTCTCCAATTCGACGATCCGCGCGAGCTGTGCGCTCTCTACGCGGATGACCTGCGCAACCTTGAGAAACTCGAAGAGGCGCTCGCCGTCCACATTGTCGCGCGCGACAACTGGATGAAGATCGAAGGCGACGAGAAGAAGATCGAACAGGCGCTCCACCTTTTCGAGGAACTACGCAACGCCCGCGAAAACGGCGTTCAGATTCGCAAACACGAATTCAACTACGCCCTCCAGTCCATTTGCCGCGGCGGTAACGCCAACCTGCGGAAGATGTTCTCCAGCAAGATCGAAGTCTCGCCGCGCAAGCGCCCCGTCGCGCCAAAGACCCAGGGCCAGCAACTCTACGTTGAGGCCATCCGCACACACGACATTGTTTTCGGCATCGGCCCGGCCGGCACCGGCAAGACTTACCTCGCGATGGCCACGGCCGTCTCCGCGTTCAAAGAAGACCGCGTCTCGCGCATCATCCTCGCACGCCCGGCTGTCGAGGCGGGCGAGTCGCTCGGTTATCTGCCCGGCACCTACGAGGAAAAAGTCTCGCCTTACCTGCGCCCACTCTACGACGCGCTCTACGACATGATGCCGGTGGACGAGATCCAGCAGCACATGGAGCGCGGCGTCATCGAAATCGCGCCGCTGGCCTTCATGCGTGGTCGCACGCTGAATCACTCCTTCGTCATTCTCGACGAAGCACAGAACGCTACCGCCGAGCAAATGCTCATGTTTCTGACGCGCCTCGGTTTCGACTCCCAGTGCGTCATCACCGGCGATGTGACACAGGTGGACTTGCCGTCCTCCAAGCGATCCGGCTTGATCGAAGTCCAGGACGTGCTTCAAGAAGTGCCCGGCATTGCGTTCTGCTACTTTTCGGAAAAAGACGTCGTCCGCCACGAACTGGTCCAACAGATCATCAGGCGATACGAGGAATACCGCAACCGCGGCCAGCAGGAACTCAAACTTCAGCCTCCCAGCCGCCCCGCCGCCAAGCCATGAGCACGCCCCCCCCCAACATCCCTGCGCCCTCGCGCTGGTGGCTCGACAGCAGCCGCATTCTCCGCGCACTGTTGTTCGTCGCCACGTTCGCCGCGCTGCTGGGTCTGTTCTCCGTCGGCGACATCAGCGGCTTGGTGGACCTCTCCCCCGGCCAGCGTTCGCCGCGGACGGTGATCTCCAGCATTGATTTTGATTTCCGGGATGAACTGGCCACCGCCGTTGAGAGCGACAGAGCCGCCGCGGCCGTGCCGCCCGTCTGGCAACTGGACCTCGATCGCTTTGAAAACAGTTGGCGGCGCATCACGTTGCTGGCCGAACGCCTCGCCGCCGGCCGCGCCCAGGAAGCCGTTGACCGGTGGAACGAAAGCTCTCTTTACAAACTGAGCGCCGAGGAAGGCGCCGCGCTCGGCCGCTTCGCCTACTACCGCGACCGTCTCCCCAAAATCGAGCGGTTGTTGCGCGAGCTTGCCAGCGCGGGCATCGTGGCCGACCGTTCCGAACTGGAGTTCTCGCTCACCGGCGGCAATAAACGCATCGTCATCGCTCCGGGCGAACTGACGGTGGAAGCTGCGATGTTGCGAACCCCGTCGGAGGCGTTGCAGGCGTTCGAGGCCCAACTGCTTTCCACCCTTCCCGACGCCAAGCCGTCGCTGTCCGCGTGGCGCCAGTTGGCCGCCGACGCTCTGCGCGGCAACCTCCGCCTCGACCGTGAAAAGACCAAGCTCCGCCAGGACGCCCGCCGCAAGGAAGTGCAGCCGGTTCTCCAACACATCTCGCCCGGCCAGGCCATCGTCTTCCAAAGCCAGGAGGTCACCGGCCAGTCGCTGGAACTGCTCCGCGCCTACAACACCGAGTTGACCCGCCTCCGCCCGCCCGAAGCGCGCCAGATCGAGTTCTACGGCCGTTCGCTGCTGATGCTCGTCGTGTTGATCGCAAGCTGCGGCTACCTCTGGAGCAATCACCCGCAAACGTTCCAGAGCACGCGCCACCTGCTGCTGCTGGCCATCCTCGGCGTGATGAATCTCGCGCTGGTGAAAGTCGTGATGCTGCTGTGCAGCCGCACCGTGCTGGTCAGCTTCGCGGTCGCGCAGTTTGCCATCCCCGCGGCGCTGGCGCCGATGCTCGCCGGCGTGCTGCTGATGCCCTCGCTCGGCGTCTTTATGGTGGCCTTCGTCAGCGTCTTCACCGCCATCATGGCTGGCGACAGCTTCCCGCTGCTCATCACGAGCATGGTCAGCGGCTTCGTGGGCGTCTATTTCTCCCAGAACATGCGCCGTCGCTCCCAACTCGTCCGCGCCGGCGCGGCCATCACCGTCGCCGAACTGCTCTGCATCGGCTCGCTTGCGGCGATGACCCACGTCCCGCTCGACACCATGATGCCCCAGGCCATTGCGGGGCTGATCAACGGCATCTTCACCATCTTCCTGGCCAGCGGCCTGCTGCCCGTCTGCGAATTCCTGTTCAAGATCACCACCGACATCCGGCTGCTGGAGTTCTCCGACCTGAACCATCCGCTGCTGAAAAAACTCTGCCTCAGCGCGCCTGGCACCTACCACCACAGTCTCGTCGTCGCCAACCTCGCCGAGAGCGCCGCCGAAGCCATCGGCGCCAACCCGCTCCTCGCGCGCGTCTGCGCCTACTACCACGACATCGGCAAGACCAGCCATCCGCAGTTCTTTTCCGAGAACCAAGCTCCCGGCCAGAACCCGCACGACCGGCTCGCGCCCACCGAGAGTTTCCAGATCCTCGCCGACCACGTCCGCATCGGCAAGGAACTCGCCCAAAAATACCGCCTCAACCAGCCGATCGTGGACGCCATCGTGCAACACCACGGCACCACCGTCGCCACCTCCATCTTCCACAAGGCCCGCAAGGCCGCACAGGAAGCCTCCACCGTCGTCCGCCCCCTCAACGCCGGCCAAGCCAACGACCTCAAGCCGCCGCAGCAGGACGATTTCCGTTACTCGAATCCCAAGCCCAGCTCGCGCGAGGTCGCCATCATCAGCCTGGCCGACGCCGTCGAAAGCGCCTCCCGCTCCCTGGCCAGCCCCACGCCGGACAAAGTCCGCGCGCTGGTGGACCAGATCATCACCGCGCGTTTCGAGGACGGCCAGCTCGACGATTGCAGCCTGACCTTCCACGAACTGCGCATCGTTGCCGAGCGGTTCACCCAAACGCTGTTGAACATGCTCCACACCCGCATCGCCTACCCCAAGGATGAAACCCCGGCGTCAGTCCCCGCTCCGAGTCAGCCTCAGCAATCGCCAGCGCAACCTGCCGATCGCCAGAGCAAGATTGCTTAAGTTCCTGCGCGAGGCGGCTTCGCTCGTAGCCGCCGACGTAAGGAGGCGGAAGGCCGATGTCCCGCTACAGGAACTCAGCGTCGCCATCGTGGACGACGACGCCATCGCCGCGATCAACCAGCAGTTCCTTAACCACGCCGGCCCCACCGACGTCATCAGCTTCGACCTCGGCGACGGCCTCGGCGAAATCGTCGTCAGCGCCGAGCGCGCCGTCATCGTCGCCCGCCAACTCCGCCGCCCGCCTCACGCCGAACTCGCCCTCTATCTCGTCCACGGCCTCCTCCATCTCGCCGGCCTCGACGACCGCACGCCCGCCCAACGCCGCGCCATGCGCGCTGCCGAGCGTCGTGTCCTTCGCCAGCTCCGCCCTTAGCGCATTACGCAATACGCGTTAGACGCCCGCCAGATTTTCCTGTCCCCCGTTTCTTCGCAGCGGTAATCTCTGCGCCAGCCTATGACCGCGGTGACGACAGCATCCGCCGTGCTGAAGGCACCGGCACCCATGCCGGCGCGCCACCGCCATCCCCCACCCCAACACGAGGTCCGCCATGAATAACCAGCCCCATTGCTCTTGCAGTTGCTGTGCGCACTCACACTTCCGCCCCGTCCCGCTCGACATCACGCGACGCGACTTCATCGTCACCGTCAGCGCCGCTGCCGTCGGCGGCACAATGCTGGCGGCGACGCCGGCGATGGCAGGCGCGTCGCTTCCAACCCTGACCCGCAAGCCACCACAGCGACTGACCTTGAAAGTGCAGCCGGTCCTCATCTATAGCGTCCCGAAACGCCGCGAGGCCGGGAGCTGGCGCAACTGGGGCGGCATCCAAACCGACGCCGACGCCGAGGCCGAGAAGGCGCGCATCACCAAGGAGCTGGCCAAGCTCAAGAGCAAGGCCGACTTCCCCGTCGAGTTCCTGCCCGTGGCATTGCTCAAGGACGGCCAGTCTCCCGACGCGCTCGCCAAGGGCGCGCACGACGTGATGTTGCAGTTCGCCGCGGGCGGCAGCCACAAGCTCATCGAAGCGCTCACGCAGCCAAACAAGTGGAACCTGATGTTCCTCCGTCACGATCCGGGTCCGGTCTATCTCTGGTATGAGATCGTCAGCCCGCGCTTCCTGCGCAAGATGGTGGACGAATACACCCAGCCCGGCATGACCGTCCATGACGTGGTCACCGATGATTTCGCCGACCTGCTCTGGCGGCTGCGGGCGCTCCACGGGCTGAAGAACACCCTCGGCAAGAAGATGATCGCCATCGGCGGCGCGGGCGGCTGGGGCGCGGGCGGACGGCAGGCGCCGAAGATCTCGCGCGAACTCTGGAAGATGGACCTCGTGGATTACCCCTACAAGGAGCTCGCCCCCCGCATCCAGGCCGCGCGCGCCAACAACGCCGTCGTCAAACGCTGCCAGGAGCTCGCCGCGCGTTACCTGCGGCAGGGCGGCATCACCCTCCACACCCAGCGCCCCTTCATCGAGAACGCCTTCGTCCTGCGCGAGGTCTTCAACGACATCCTCGATGAAGCCGGGACCGACGCCATCACCATCAACTCCTGCATGGGCACCATCATGCCGATGGCGCAGACCACCGCCTGCCTCGTGCTGACCCTGCTCAACGACGACAACTACCTCGCCTTCTGCGAGTCCGACTTCGTCGTCATTCCCTCCGGCGTCCTGCTGCACTACATCAGCGGCCTGCCCGTCTTCCTCAACGACCCCACCTACCCGCACGGCGACATCGTCACGCTGGCCCACTGCACCGCCCCGCGCAAGATGGACGGCCGGCGCGGCGAGCGCACCAAGATCCTCACCCACTTCGAGAGCGACTACGGCGCCGCGCCGAAGGTCGAGATGCGCCTCGGCCAGGTCTGCACCAACCTCGTCCCCGACTTCGCCTGCAAGAAATGGATCGGCTTCCGCGCCAAGATCGCGGCCAACCCCTTCCTGGACATCTGCCGCTCCCAGATAGACGTGCGCATCGAAGGCGACAGCACCGCCCTGATGGAGAAAATGGGCGGCTTCCACTGGATGATGTCCTACGGCGACTACCTGAAGGAAACCGGCTACGCCCTCAGCAAGCTCGGCGTCGGCTGGCTCGACGTCAGCACGCCCAAGAAGGCATGATAGCTTTATTCAGTCACGACCGCGGATGCTGCAAGACGATGAACCAAACGCTCACTAGAACCAAGCGGTGGATAATCATCGCGATTCTGCTTGTCGGCGCGTTGTTTGCACTGTGCGCTGTTCTTCAGAAACTCATTGTTGTGAAGACGGACGAGAAAGGAGTTCCCCGTGTCCTCCTAGATATGCGAAGCATCCACGTAGCGATGAAATGCTATAAAAACGAATTCGATAAGTATCCAACCGGCGACAGTCATGCGATATTCCAATCACTGACAGGAAACAACCCAAGACACATCACCTTCATTGAGTTTCACCCACGTGACGTCAACGCCGACGGTGATTTGCTCGACCCTTGGGGCACGCCTTACAGAGTCTATTTCTCCGGCGATGAACTCCTCGTTCGCTCTGCCGGGCCAAACAAACGATTCAATGGCGGTAGCAGCAAGGACTCCGACGATTACATCTACTGACATCGCGGTCCTACGCCGCCCCCTCCGCTTGTGAGTTGTCCACGGCGCGCGGGGCGGCTAGGCTTCGCCCATGCCTTTGACCGACACATCCGGCGTCGTCCTGCGCACCTCCGACTGGAGCGAGACCAGCCTCATCGTCACGTGGTTCACGCGGGACTTCGGCAAGCTCCGCACCGTCGCCAAGGGCGCGCACCGGCCCAAGAGTCCGTTCCGCGGCAAGCTCGACCTCCTCTACCTCGACGACCTCGTCTTCGTCCCCAGCCGCCGCGGCGAGCTGCACACGCTGGCCGAATGCTACGTGGAGAACCCGTTCCCGCGCATCCGCGAGCGGCTCGACGCGTTCAACGCCGCCTGTTACTGCTGCGAACTGGTGGACCTCGCCACCGAGCCGGAAGGCCCCGTGCCGCCGCTGTTCAAGCTGCTCACCGAATCCCTCGCCGCGCTCGACACCGCCCGGCCCACGCCGCTGTTCATGGCGCGCTTCGAACTGCTCGCCCTCGACGCCCTCGGCTTCCGGCCGGATGTCGCCGCCCTCCCCTTCGACCCCGGCACGCGCCGCATCATGAGCGACCTGCTCGACGACGCCCCCTGCCTCTCGCGCCTGCGCCTCACCGCCGCCCAGCACCGCCAGATAGACGCCTTCCTCCTGAACGCCATCGGCCAGCAGTTTGGCCGCTTGCCGAAGTCGCGGCGGTTCTTGAACGCGCCGCCCCGAAAGGCTGCTTGACGGGGCTGGCTGGGGCGGGAGAAAGTGCCGGCACGCCAAAGACCATGAACGTCACCCGTGCGCTGAAAGCGGAGTTATGGAAACGCTACGGCTCGAAGGAGCACCCCGCGGAATGGGACGGCACTGTGTTCGCCCGCGCGGGCGGCGGGAAGATGAGCCAGCGGTTCTGGGAATACTTCAAGGCCATCGAGCTGCTCGACCTGACGCAGGACTCCGTGGTGCTGGACATCGGCGGCGGCTCGCCCGCCACGGGCGCGGGGTTCCTCGCGGAAATCCTCGCCCAGCAGGTGAAGGGCGTGGTGGTGATGGACCCGAACGCCCGCAAGGCGACGGCGAAGAACATCGAGTGCGTGCCGGCGGATTCTTCCTACGCCAACCTCAAGGCGTTGCTGGAGGCGCGGCGCGACCTGACGCACATCTCGTGTGTGTCGGTGTTCGAGCATATCGAGCCGCCCGTCCGCGAGGGCATCACGCGCGCCATCAACGAAGCCTTCGGCGGCGGCTGTTTCGTCGCGACGTTCGAGTATCACGCCAAGGTCCGGTTTCACGAGCACTACCTGACGGCCCTAAGCGTCTCGGAGTTGTTCAAGCCGATGACGCGGTTCTTCCTGGATGAGTTCGTCGCCTCGCCGACGCACTGTGAGAACGCGTTCGACTCGCAACCGCTGCTGCGCCTGAGCCGCACGCCCATCGCGCCGGGCCACATCCCGCTCTGGCAGCCGGTCGCCGTCCGGTTCCTGAGGTCGTGAAACCTGCGCCCGCCACTGAAACGCACCACATGAGCACTCCTTACGTTCACGGCTACGATCCGCGGGAAAACATCCGCTTGCAGGACCAGGCGGCGACGCTGGTGGAGTTGCTGCACTCGGACACGGCTTATCCCGCGGGAAGTTGCGTGCTCGAAGCCGGCTGCGGCGTGGGCGCACAGACGGTCACACTCGCCCTGAACAGCCCGCAGGCCGCAATCACGTCCGTGGACGTCTCAGAGGCTTCCGTGACGGAGGCCCGGCGACGGGTGACGGCGGCCGGCCTGACGAATGTCGAGTTCCAGAGGGCGGACATCTTCAACCTGCCTTTCGCGCCGGGTTCGTTCGACCATGTGTTCGTTTGCTTCGTGCTGGAACACCTCGCTCGCCCGGTGGAGGCGTTGCGCGTCCTGAAGGGCCTCATCAAGGACGGCGGCACGATCACGGTCATCGAAGGCGACCACGGCTCGGCGTATTTCCACCCGGACAGCGACGCCGCGCGCCGGGCCGTCCAATGCCAGGTGGAACTGCAACGCCGCGCCGGCGGCAACGCGCTGATCGGCCGGGAGCTTTATCCGCTGCTGTGCGAGGCGGGCTACGGCTCCGTCCGCGTCTCGCCGCGCATGGTCTATGTGGATTCGAGCAAGCCGGCTTTTGTCGAGGGCTTCACGAAGAAGACGTTCACGGCGATGATCGAAGGAGTCCGCGAGTCCGCCATCGAAGCGGGGCTGGCGGACGCGCAGGTGTTTGAGCAAGGGATCGCGGATCTTTATCGGACGGCCGGACCGGATGGTGTGTTCTGCTATACCTTCTTCAAAGCCGTCGGAACGAAGTAAGAGACGCCCGCAATCCCCTCGCCTGGCGTCAGTCGGCCCCGTTCGCCAGGTTCCGCACCACCGCTTCGATCCCCAACGTCACGCGTGCCAGCGCGCCGTAGTTGACCTTGTCCGGCGTGTCGGTCACTTCGTGATAATGCGGGTAGCGATACGGCGCGGTGTCGGTGACCATGAACGCCTGCCAGCCTTCACGCCAGAATGAGTCGTGGTCAGACCAATTGACGCCGGGCACGAGCGCGGGCGCCGCCAGCGTCTCCATCGGGAAGTCGCTGTGCGCGCGGAAGACGCCAGCGGCGCGGCTGACGAGCGGACGCGAGGCGATGTTGCCGACGAAGGCGATGAAGTTGCCGCGATCGGGATAGAAGAAGTTGAAGAGCGGCGGGTAATGCTGGCTGCCCGGCACATCGCTGTAGCAGCCCATCGTCTCCAGCGAGATCATCGCGCGGATGTCGTCGCCGCGTTTGTGGCACGCTGTGGCATAGACGCGGCTGCCCATCTGATCGGTGAGGAAGAACGGCGGCTCTTCGTTCGCGAATGCCACGAAGCGGACGGTTCGCGCGGTCTTCCCGGCCGCAAACCTCCGCGCCAGTTCCAGCAGCGATGCAACCGCGCTGCCGTTGTCGTTCGCTCCGGGACAGCCGATGACGGAGTCGTAGTGTGCGCCAACCACGACGATCTGGTTGGACAAGGTTGACCCGCTCCGCGTCGCGATGAGGTTCGCGCATGTGACGCGGTTCACGTCGTAACGCTGCCACTCCACTTCGTAGCCCGCGCCGCGAAAGACGCCGGCGATGTAGTCCGCCGCGCGCCGGTAGGCGTCGGGCCTGAAAACGTTCCGCTCGCCGATGCCGCCCGCGAGCGTCTGGACGTGCGCGCCGAGCCGGTCGCGGAGTTGCTGGAGTTCCTGTTGATTCACAGTCTTCACGACGCGCTCCGGGTTTTGCGGTCCGCAATGGGTCATGTAATACAAGCCCACGAACAGCATCGCCGCAACCGCCAGCAACGCCGCCATCACCCGCAACACCGAATGAGCCATTCCTCGTAGTTTCATGCAAGGAACCGTGCCAGCGACCGTAGCCGCCGACGTAAGGAGGCGGACGCGTAGCCAGCCACAATCTTTCCGCCTCTTTACGTCGGCGGCTACGAAAGCAAACCTTTGCTTATTCCTTCAACAACTCCTCCAGCGACACGCCACGCAACTCGAACAGCCGCCGGATGGTTTCCTCGATGAGGTTGTTCGGGCACGACGCGCCGGCGGTGACGCCGATGGCCGTCGGCCCGCCAACCGGCATCCAGCCTTCCGTTTCGATCTCCCGCTGAAGCTTCAGGTTGTAGTGACAGATGCGTTTGTCGGAGATGATCATGCTGGCGGACTTGATAAAGTAGGTCGGGTGTTTGACCTCGGACATTTCCACCAAATGCGACGTGTTGCTGCTGTTGTAGCCGCCGACGACGATCATCAGGTCGAGCGGTTGCGCGAGCAACTCGTCCAGCGCGTCCTGCCGTTCCTGTGTGGCACCGCAGATGGTGTCGAAGAACCGGAATCGCTGCACAAGCTCGGTCTCCCCATAGCGGTCGAGAACCGCCTGCCGGAGCCGCCTCTGCACGTCCTCCGTCTCGCTGCGGAGCATGGTGGTCTGGTTGGCGAGGCCGAGGCACTGAAGATCGCGGTCAGGATCGAAGTCCGGCGAATGCGCGCCCTCGAACTTCTTCAGGAACTCCTCCTTGTTGCCGCCGTGGCGGATGTAGTTGCAGACGTAGTCCGTCTCCGCGAGATCATACACCACGAGGTAATGCCCCGGCCCCTTGGCCAGCGCGCGGGAACTGGTGGCCTTGGTTTCCTCGTGCCACGCCTTGCCGTGGATGATGGAGGTGATTTGCTCCGTCGCGTATTGGGTCACACGCTTCCACACGCTGAGCACGTCGCCGCAGGTCGTGTCCACGAGCTGGCAGCCGATGGCCTGCAACCGGCTCATCGTGTCCACCTCCGTGCCGAACGCCGGCACGATGACCACGTCGTTGGCCGTCACGTCGTCGAGCGATGCCTCGCTGTTCGGCCCAGCGAGCGACTTGATGCCCATGCGGCCGATTTGCTCGTTGACCTCCGGGTTGTGGATGATCTCGCCAAGGATGTAAATTTTCTTGTCCTTGAAAACCTTCCGCGCCGAGTAGGCGAGGTCAATCGCGCGCTCCACGCCGTAGCAGAAGCCGAACTGTTTCGCCAGCCGCACGGTCAGGCCCGCCGCCGAGAGGACGTTGCCAGAGGCGCGGAGCTTCTCCACCACGACGCTGCGGTAGTGTTGCTCCACCTGCTGCTGCACGGCCTCCATGATGCCCGGCCGGCGCAGGTTGACTTTCTTCGCTGGTGCTGCTGGCGTTATGCTCATCGGCAAGACGGGTAACACCGAATCGTGCCACGGTAAAGCTTTCGTTGGCTGCGGCAAGCCGGCGCGGGAAAGGCCATCCTCATCATTTCTTCGGCGCGCGGCGCTTGGCTTTCGCTGAGTCCACGCCCAGGTTGAACAGCCGCCGCGCGTCACGGGCTGCCGCCTCGGTGTCGCCGAGCGACTCGGCCAGTCCCTTGTGCCACAGCAACGTGTCCACGTTCTGCGGATCGAGCTTCAGCGCGCGGTCCAGCGCGGCCAGCGCGGCTTCGTCGTCGTGGGCCGCTTCCGCGGCGCGGGCCTCCAGCAGCGGCAGCGCAGGGTCCGCCGGCCGCATTTGCTGCAACAGCCGCGCGTCGCGGACCGCCTCATGCTTGTTGCCGCTGGAACTCTTGAGGTTGATCTCCGCCCGGAACCACCGCGCGCTGGCATCGTCCGGCTTGGCGGCGAGAATGCCATCCACCACGCGGTCGGCGTCATAGAAACCCTTCTTCGCGAACAACGCCCGGGCTTGCGCCACCTCCGGTAAATCGCTCGGTGGCGGCGTCACCGCTGCCGCTGCCGCAGGCCCTTTCACGACATGCGCTGGAACGAACTTCAGCGCCTGGCCTCGCGCAAACCCGCTGCCGCGCACGGCACGCGCAATTGCGAACTTTGCCTCGACGTGGCGCACCTCGATGGCACCCGTGCCCTTCCTGGTCGCGCCAAGCGAGAGGCCCGTTTCCGGGTCGCGCAGATCGTCCTCGGTCAGCACCAGAAAGCAATCGCACGCCGCCACGGCTTGCTCCGCCCCGGCGTTGATGAACACGTCATCGCCGCGCACAGCCACAATCCGGCCCAGCCACGCGCGACTCTGGAGCGTGCGAGCCAGATGCAATGCGATGTCGTCCACAACCAACCGGCTGACCTCCTCGACCGGCAAGCGCGCCATGGCCGCGCTGCTCATCTGGACGTTGTCGTCGGCGTAAGCGCCTCCCAACGCCGGCTTGGTTTTTTGCTGGAGCGACTCTTTCGAGCAGACCATCTGCCCGGTCGTCGTGTCCACAAGCCGCGCCGCCGCGCCGAGCCGCACGGTGGCGTAGGCGACCTCGAACTGCGCGCCGCCAAACTCGGACGCCTGCTGGCCGCGCGTGATGCGCGTCTCAAACCGCGTCACCGCGCCGAAGAGCAGCGCCTGCGCATTCAGCAGCCGGCCGATTTCCGGCGCCGCCTGCTCCACCGTGCGCCCGCTCTTGGCGAAGTCCTGCTCGCGCAGCACGTCTGCAATCTGCTGCCGCTCGACCATGATGAACCGCCCCGTGCCCGCCAGCCGGTCGGCAATCGCGTCGGGCAACCCCGTGCCGAGCAACGCCGCCGCGTTCTTCTGCTTCACTTGAAACGCGCTCAGAGCGACGCGCATCTTCGGCCCGTAAACCGGCGGCAGCGACGCGAACGGGTCTTTCGCGCTGAAATTCTCCGGCGGCTTGCGAAGCTTCGGGCGGGGCTTGTAGCCGAGGTTATAGGCGCGGCGGCTGTCGCGGAACACCAGGTCGGTGTCGCCCAACATCTCCGCCACCCGCCGATGCAGGAGCACCGCTTCGAGATTGCCGGGAGCCATTTGCAGCGCGCGGTCGAGCGAGGCCATCGCCGCCTTCCGGTCGTTGATCGCCAGCGCGGCTCGCGCCTCCAACACCGGCAGGTCGGGGTCGTTCGGCCGCAACTGCTGGAGCCGCCGGGCGTCCTGCAACGCAACGTGTTTGTTGGCCGAGGTGCTCTTGAGGATGATGGCCGTTCGGAGCAGCAAACCGTTCACGTCGTCGGGATGCTCACCGAGGTGTTTGTTCAGCTCCGACAGCCCGACCGTGCCGCCGCCCTTGGCGTGCTTCGCGCGAACGGCGGCGATCCCCGGCGAATCGGGCGGCAACGTCGGCGATGAGAGTGACGCGGACGAGGACGACGGAAGCTCGAAGGCGGGCACAAAGCGAATCACCTGGCCTCGGGCGAAGTTCGCGCCCGCCAGCAGCCGCGCGACAGCAAACTTCGGCTGCACCTCGCGCACCTGGATGACGCCTGACGACGACAACGGCGAGCCGAGCGGCAGGCCGGTTTCGGGGTCGAGCAGCACATCGTGTTCGGTGAACACGCGGAAGCAGTCGCCCGGCACCACACCCAGTGTCACGCCGGCGTTGATGAGGATGTCATCGCCTCGCACCTCCACGATGCGCCCGCGCCAGGGCACCTCGTCCATCGTGCGGCAGATGTTGTGGACCGCGTCGCTGATGGCGCGCTGGCAGACCTTGCCGCTGGCCGTCTTGGCAAAACCGGAGCCGCCAAACGCCGTCGCCAGCGCGCTCGCCTGGTCGGTCGCCCGGCTCGACTGCGACAGAATCACCTCGCCAGTGGTCGTGTCCACGACACGGACGTTGATCTGTAGCCGCGCCGTCGCCGTCGAGACCTGAAACTGCGCCCCCCCGGTCGCACCCGAACCGACCATCACGTGCTCGTCGTAGTGGGTGACTGTGCCGATGACAATCGCCTGCGCGTTCAGAAGTTTCCCAATCTCCGCCGCGCCGGCCGCCACAGTCCGCCCGCTTTGTGCAAAGTCCTGCTCCCGCAGCACGTCCTTGAGTTGCTGGCGCTCGACGACGATGAACCGCCCACTACGCACCAGCGCGTCCGTGAGCATGTCGGCCAGACCGTTGCCTAGCTGGAGTTGGCCCTGGTAGCCGCTCTTGTTGATGAACTGCGTCACCGCCACGAGCCGCTTCAGGCCAAAATACGGCGGCAGCGTGTCAACCGCGTCCTGCGCCCGCGGCGTCTCCTTCGGCTTGGTCGCGGCGGACAGGTGGGCTGGCAGCAGAACCGCAGCCACCAGAATCGTCAAGAAGACGCGATGCGCATTCATATTTGGGTGTGCGAGGTTGCCAGCCTTCTATGCCGTGGCTCCCGGCAAGTCAACCACAGTCTGCCACCTGCTTTCGGGTGGCGCAAACGTGTGTTGCTCGCGGCAGCGCGCAAGAACTATTTGGCAACATTTTTCGCGCCGCCTTCCCATTGTCACTTGCCGGAAGCGCAGCGACAGGCAAGAATACAGCCATGTGGATGAAACATGCCGCTGGTTTGGTTGTATGGCTGCTGGTCGCAACGGTGTCGCTGGGCGCGGCGTTGCAGCCGCCGCCGGAATCGTCCGCCGTCACCAGTCTCGCGGTGAAACTCTTTGAGCACGCGCACTATTCACACCACAAGCTCGACGCGGAATCCGTCTCGCGGTTTCTCATCCGCTACGTCGAGGCGCTCGACTACAACCGGCTTTTCTTCCTCCAAATCGACCTGAAGGAGTTTGACAACTACCTCCCCACCCTCCCCGACCGGACGCGCGCCGGGGACGTGCAGCCGGGCTTCGACATCTTCGCCCGCTACCAGCAGCGCATCGAGCAGGCCGTCGCGATCGCCAAGGAATGCCTCAAGCAGCCGATGACTTTCGACGGCAACGAAACCATCCTCATAGACCGCTCCAAGGCCCCCTGGCCCGCCAACGAGGCCGAGCGCGCCAAGCTCTGGCGCGAGCGCGTCAAATACGACCTGCTTCAGGAGTCGTTGAACAAGACCAAACCCGACGAGGCCATCCGCGTCCTCACCCGCCGCTACGACCGGCTGCTGCGCTCGGTGCGCGAGATGGATGCCGGCGACGTGCTGGAGGTCTATCTGAACTCGCTCTGCCACGCCTACGACCCGCACTCCGATTACCTTGGCGCGTCGCAACTGAAGGACTTCGAGATCGGCATGAGGCTCTCGCTCTTCGGCATCGGCGCGGTGCTGCGCTCGGAGGACGGCTACGCGAAGATCGTCAGCCTCGTCCCCGGCGGCCCCGCCGACCTCGACAAGCGCCTCAAGCCCGACGACCGCATCGTCGCCGTCGGCGAAGGCGACCAGCCGCCCGTGGATGTCGTGGACATGAAGCTCACGAAGGTCGTTGAACACATCCGCGGCGCCAAGGGCACGAAGGTCAAACTCACCGTCATGCCCGCCAACGCCGCCGATTCCTCCGTGCGCAAGGTCATCACCATCGTCCGCGACGAGGTCAAGCTCACCGAGCAGCAGGCCAAGGCCAAGGTCTTCGAGCTTCCCGCCGCCAACGGCGCGCCTGCCAAGCGCCTCGGCGTCATCGAGCTGCCATCGTTCTACGCCGACACCGAGAAGATGCGCAACGGCGACAACAACTTCACCAGCAGCACCCGCCACGTCGCCATCCTCATCGAGAAGCTCAAGGCGCAAAAGGTGGACGGCATCGTGCTCGACCTGCGCCGCAACGGCGGCGGCCTCCTCGACGAAGCCATCGCGCTGGCCGGCCTCTTCATCAAGGAAGGCCCCATTGTCCAGATCAAAGACCCGCGCAATCGCATCCAGGTGTTGCGCGACGAAGACCCGTCCGTCACCTACGACGGGCCGCTGCTGGTGCTCGTCAGCCACATCAGCGCCTCCGCCTCCGAGATCCTCGCCGCCGCGATGCAGGACTACGGCCGCGCGCTCGTCGTCGGCGACAGCAAGACCTTCGGCAAAGGCACCGTCCAGACCATGCTCTCGCTCTCCGCGTGGTTGCAGGACGTGCCCAACCCCGGCGCGCTCAAGCTGACCACCCAGAAGTTCTACCGCGTCGCGGGCGGCTCCACGCAGAACCGCGGCGTCATCCCCGACATCATCATGCCGTCCTCCTACGACGTGCGCGAGATCGGCGAGTCCTCGCTCAACAACGCCATGCCCTACGACGAAGTCCAGCCCGCGCCGCACCAGAACTACGGCTCCCTCAACGGCAAACTCACCGAGCTGCGCCAGCGCTCCATGATCCGCGCCGCCACCGACCCGGAGTTCACCTACCTCAACGAGGACATCGCCCGCGTGAAGCAGCAGTTGAAGGTGGGCACCGTCTCCCTCAACCAGGCCAAGCGCCTCGAAGAGAAGAAAGCCACCACCGACCGCGACGCCGCGCGCAAGAAGGAGCGCCATGCGCGCGCCGCCTCCGCGTTGAAGTTCACCGAAATTACCGTCGGCGCCACGACCAACGCGGTCGCCTCCGCCTCCATGCCGCGCGCCGCCGCCACCGCTGCGGCCACGAAACCCACCGCCTCCTCAAAGCCCGCCGATCACGACACTACTCCTGACGCGGACGGCGACGACGAGAACGGCGTCAAGGAGCCGCCCACCGACCCGCTCTTGAACGAATCCCTCTCCATTCTCCGCGACTTGGTTGTGCTGGCGCCGCCCCCCTCGGGCACCGCTGTCGCCGCAACGCCGTCGCCAAGGTAGGACGGGAATCCTGCCTGTCTGTCGTCGAGCACATCGCCCGGACATCTGAGACGCTCGCCGCCTGATTCGACGCCCTGAACCTGTCGCAACCGTGACTCACGATTGACTTCGCGAAGCGGCTCCCCTGCGTGAATGGCCATGAAGAAGTTTGCGCTCATGGTTGCGTTGCTCGGCGGCGCGGCGGTGGCCACGGCGCTGGACATCTCGGTTCAACAGGAAAGCGACCGCGCCGTCGCCCGCGGCCTGGAGTTTCTCGGCCAGCAACAGCAGCCGGACGGCTCGTGGCGGAAACATCCCGGCATCACCGGGCCAGGGTGCCACGTCCTTCTTCACCCTGCCCAACGTCACTCCGTCTGCTGGCTGACGCCCGTTTCAGTTCATCACGCGCGCCTTATCTCGCCTTGAGAAAGTGCGATGGAGACTCTGCACACAGCATCGGGATTCCGCAGTAATCACGGATATTCAAGTCCCCCGCCAAAACACGCGCCCAATTTTCGTTGAACTTATGCTTGCCGGCGCGTCCTGACGCCAAGCAGCAAGAAGGCACCCGCCCCCAACAGCGAAGCCGTCGTTGGCTCGGGAATCAGCGCCATGACGCCGTGACTCACGCCACCAACGGTATAGTAGCCAACCATCACGCCGTTTTCATTCACATCGCTGTATTGGGTCGCACTTGCTCCTGACACGTCGGCCGTGCGAAACACGCCGCCTTCCCGATAAAAGCCATGATCCACACCACCCACATTGTAATAGCCAACAAGATCGCCAGCATCGTTGATCCCTCCGCCAGTAGTAGTCGTCGCTCCTGGATACGCAATCTCGCTCATACTGCCACCACTCTGCCTCAGCATGCTGTGCCAACCGCTATTGTAGTAGCTGCCATAAATCTGATTGAGATTGTTAATCGAACTGGCCTGGCTCTGATAGGCGCCGTATTGAAAAGTGTGAGAACCACTCGCATCCCAATAAACACCGAGTTGCGTGCCCCACGCGCCGTCCGCCGCCATACCGACCAACAGGGGACCGGCACCTCCATAACCACCCGCTTGGCGATCATTCAAACCTAGAAGCATGTTATTGGCATAACCTGCGACATCCACAATGCTGAAGGTGCCGCCGATGCCACCCGTCAACAGAAACCCGTGGTAGATCCCGCCAGCGTCAGCATAGCGACCAACAATATCACCGTTGCTGTTAATCCCCCTCAGTTCCTGGAACGTCTGGGCAACGGGAACATCATACGAAGTGTAAGTGCCTCCACTATAAACATACCCATGCCATACACCGCTGCTTCGGTAGTTGCCTACAACCACACCTGCATTATTGATACCGAAAGCATACGACATGTCGGCCCCGGGATAATCGAGCGTGCCCAACACCATGAAGGCATTCGCCGACGGGAGCGCGACCAACCCCAACAAGCAAGAAGACACCAGGGAAGCGAAAACCACAGGCGTTGATGCGCGATGGTCTCTCATAATCACTCTCCTTACCTCGTCGAGTTCACTGAAACCTCTGCCACCTTACGTGACTCCGAACGGCCGGCAAACTATACAAACGGCACCGTCCATTCAAGAAGAAACTACAGAAGAACGACGAGCAAAGACGCCTTCCTGCTCGTTGGTGGAAACCCTTCCCCAAACAGAAAACATGGTGATCTGCATTCGCCATGAGCCGGATTGACTTCGCGGGGCGGCTCCCCTAGCGTGAACAGCCATGAAGAAGTTTGCGCTCATGGTTGCGTTGCTCGGCGGCGCGGCGGTGGCCGCGGCGCTGGACATCTCGGTTCAACAGGAAAGCGACCGCGCGGTCGCCCGCGGCCTGGAGTATCTCGGCCAGCAACAGCAGCCGGACGGCTCGTGGCGGAAACATCCCGGCATCACCGGGCTGGTGACGCTCGCGTTCCTGCAAGCGCCGCGCGGCCTCACGCCGGACTATGAGAAGCGCGTCAACGCCGGCCTCAAGTTCATCCTCTCCAACGTCAAACCCGACGGCACCATCTACGGCGGCCCGCCGATGGACCCCTACCCCAATTACTCCACCTCCATCTGCCTGATGGCGCTCGCCGCCGCGAACCGCCCGGAGCACACGGAGGCCATCCGCAACGCCCGCGCGTATCTGTTGCACTCGCAGTTTGACGAGACGGAAGGCACGTCCAAGGACGACCCGCGCTACGGCGGCATCGGCTACGGCCGCACGCAACGGCCCGATCTCTCGAACACGGCGTTCGCGCTGGAGGCGCTGCACATGTCGGAGCAGATCAAGGCGCTCAAGGCCAGCGACACGGAGAAGAAGGAGCCGCAATTGCACTGGGAGAAGGCGCTGGCGTTCCTCGCGCGCTGCCAGAACCTGCCGTCGGTGAACACCAACGCCTCGACCGTCGCCGGAGACGCCGGCGGTTTCTACTACGCGCCGACTGAGACGCGAGGGCTGTCCGTCACCAACGCGACCGGCCGCATTAGCTTTCGCTCCTACGGCTCGATGACCTACGCCGGTTTCAAGAGCCTGCTCTACGCCAAGCTCGGCAAGGACGACAAGCGCACGCAGGCCGCGCTCGATTGGATCCGCAAGAACTGGACCTTCAAGGAAAACCCCGGCCTCGGCGAGCAAGGACACTTCTACTACCTGCACGCGATGGCCAAGGCGCTCGATGCGTTCGGCGAGCCGACGATCACCGACGACAAGGGCGTCGCGCACGACTGGCGCAAGGAGTTGACCGAGGCGCTGCTGGCGATGCAGCGCGACGGCAGCTTCTGGGTCAACAAGTCCGGGCGCTGGGAAGAGTCCGACCCGGTGCTGGTGACCGCTTACGCCGTGCTGGCGCTGGAAGCCGCGCGCGGGAAGTAGCTGCTGCCGGCGTTGCCGGCCTGAATTTTATGACACGACACACTCTGCTTGCTCTCTGTCTGGCAGGCGGCATCGCGCTCGCGGCCGACCCGCTGCCGACGACGCCCGACCTCGACGCCTATCTCAACACCGAGGATCTCGACCTCGGCAAGAACCCGCCGAAACCAAAGATTGAGAAGCTTGCTGACGGCAAGGTCCGCATCGGCGTCATGACGCTCGACCCCGCCAAGCGCCAGATCGTCATGCCCGGCGTCATCGCGACGTGGGAGCGGAACATCGAGGTGCTCATCGCCTCGCCACGCGGCCGCGGCTATGAATCGCTGCTGGTCGCGCCGGTGCGGCCGTTTCATTTCCAACTGGCGCTGCTCGCGCTCGGCCTCAACCCCGGCAAGCCCGCCGAGTCCGTCGGCAGCGGCAAAGCGCCCGTCGGCGACCCGGTCGTTGTCCATGTGGACTACGAAGACCCGAAGACCCACGCGAAGAAGCACGTCCGCGTCGAGGAGCTTCTCTTCGACGAGCAGACCAAGAAGCCGATGAAGGAACACTTCTGGGTGTTCGTCGGCTCGCGCCTCTTCGAGGGGCGCTACATGGGTGACGTGCTCGGCGATCTCATCGTCACGATGCACCACCCCGACGCCATCGTGGACAACGGAATGGCCAACGGCACCAACGACTATATCTACAACGTCAACGAAAAGGTCTGCCCCAAGCCGGGCACCCGCGTCACCATCACCATCCAAGCCATCAACAAACCCAAATCATGAGCCAGCCCACCACCTCCACGCTCCCGCCCGACGACGTCGCCGCCGTCGCGCGCGTCAAGGAAGCTTACAACCAGATTCGCACCGAACTCGCCAAGGTCATCGTCGGCCAGGACGACGTGATCGAGGAACTGCTCGTCACGCTGTTCGCGCGCGGCCACTGCCTGCTCGTCGGCGTCCCCGGCCTCGCCAAGACGCTGCTGATCAACTCGCTCAGCCGCGTCCTCTCGCTGAGCTTCAAGCGCATCCAGTTCACGCCCGACCTGATGCCGAGCGACATCACCGGCACCGACATCATCCAGGAAGACCCGGAGACCGGCCGCCGCAAGTTCCAGTTCCTCGCCGGCCCCGTCTTCGCCAACATGCTGCTCGCCGACGAGATCAACCGCACGCCGCCGAAGACGCAGGCCGCCCTCCTCGAAGCGATGCAGGAACACAAGGTCACCGCCGGCGGGCGCACCTACACGCTGGAGGAACCGTTCTTCGTCATGGCCACGCAAAATCCCATCGAGCAGGAAGGCACTTATCCGCTCCCGGAGGCGCAGCTCGACCGCTTCATGTTCGAGATCCGGATTGATTACCCGACCGAAGCCGAGGAACTCGACATCCTCAAGCGCACCACCTCCAGCTACACCGGCGAACTCAGCCATGCTCTCAGCGGCGCGGACATCATCCAGATCCAGCAACTCGTCCGCCGCGTGCCCGTGGCCGATCACGTCTATCGCTACGCGATGAACATCGCCCGCAGCACGCGCGTCAGCGGCAACGCCAGCGGCGCGCCCGACTTTGTCCGTGAGTGGATCGCGTGGGGCGCCGGCCCGCGCGCCAGCCAGTATCTGGTGCTCGGCGGCAAAGCTCGCGCCATCCTCGCCGGCCGTTTCTATGTCAACACGGAGGACATCCAAGCCTGCGCGCTGCCCGTCCTCCGCCACCGCCTCGTCACAAACTTCAACGCCGAAAGCCAGGGCATCACGACGGACGCGATCGTGAAGAAGCTGCTGGAGACGATTCCGGTGCCCGGCTCGGCGTAGCAGAACGTATTTCGTATTGCGTATTGCGTAATCGGAATACGGAAACGCAATATGCTTCCCCAATGACCACCGCCTCACCAACGAGACTCGATCCCGCTTCTCTGGCGAAACTCTCCCGCTTGGAGATCGTCGCGCGGCTCGTCGTCGAGGGGTTCATCAGCGGCCTGCACAAGTCGCCACACAAAGGTTTCAGCGTCGAGTTCGCCGAGCACCGCCAATACGTCGTCGGTGACAATATCCGCGACATTGACTGGAAACTCTTCGGTAAGTCCGACCGCTTCTTCATCAAGCAATACGAGGAGGAAACAAACCTCCGCGCCTACCTTCTCGTGGACGCGAGCGGCTCCATGAACTACGCCGGTCCCGCCGACCGAGGTCGCGGTCTGCACGCATTGCCGCAGCGCCCGACCAAATTCCGCTACGCGAGCTGCGCCGCCGCCGCGCTCAGCTACCTCATGCTCCAGCAGCGTGACGCCGTCGGCCTCGTCACGTTTGACAGCCGTGTCCGCCGCTATATCCCGCCGCGCGCCAAGGCCGCCCACCTCCGCGGCATCTTTGAGGAACTCGACCGCACGCAACCCGGCGCCGACACCAACCTCAGCACCATCTTCCACGACCTCGCCGAGCGGTTTCGCAAACGCGGGCTCATCATCGTCTTCAGCGACCTCTTCGACGACCCGGAGCAGCTCGCCAACGCGCTCCAGCATTTCCGCCACAAGAAGCACGAGGTCATCGTCTTCCACATCCTTGACGACGACGAGCTGACGTTCCCCTTCCAGCAGCTCACGCAGTTCGAGGACATGGAAATCGCCGACGCCCGCCTGATGATCGAGCCGCGTCAGTTGCGCGACGAGTATCTGGCGCAGGTCAACGCCTTCATCGAGCGTGTCCGCCGCATCTGCTGGCAGTTCCGGATTGATTACGTGCCCATGCGCACCAGCGAACCATTCGACACCGCACTCGCCACTTATCTGGCGCGGAGGATGGAACTGCGATAAACAAATAGAATAAGTTCTCTGCCATGAAAGAATTTCTCCAAAAACACTCCAAAGCGATTATGTTTCTCTTCATCGCTCTGGAAACCGCATTCCTCGCTTCAAGCATCGCATGGATCACAGCAACCGGCTGGGATCGCCCTCCGTTGTTCCTCATTCATCCCGGCGACAAGTATTTGTTCTGGCTGCTGGTGATGCACGCATCCTCCTTCTGGCTGCTCCTGCTCTCTGCGCCGCTGTTCTACGCCGTGCGTCGCCGAATGGGTGACTTCGCGTTGCTTACGTGGCTGGTCGGACTGATGTGGGCCTTCTTCGTGTTCTGAAGCCGTTGACGCCGCATGTCACCGATCTCCTTTCTCAACCCCTTGATGCTTGCCGGCCTGGCTGCGATTGCCGCGCCGATCATCCTGCACCTGTTGAACCGCCAGCGGTTCCGCGTCGTGCCGTGGGGGGCGATGATGTTCCTGCGCCAATCGCTCGCGAAAGCCAGGCGCCGGCTCCGGTTCCAACACTTGCTCTTGATGCTCATCCGCATCCTCATCCTCGCGTTCCTCGCGCTCGCGTTGGCCCGGCCGCTGGTGAAGACTGCGTTCACCGCCTACCTCGGCCATTCGCGCACCGATCTCGTGCTGGTGCTCGACAGTTCATTCAGCACCGCCTACGCCGCCGGCGAGACGAGTGATTTCGAGAACATTCGCCGCACCGCGCTCAGTCTCATAGACACGCTTCGTCAAGGCGACACGGTTTCTGTCATCGTCGCGAGCGACACCGCCCGCCCGCTCTCGACTGATCCGAGCTTTGAGCTGCAACGGACCAAGCAAGCTATCGCCCAACTTCAGCCCCAGCCGCGCGCCGCGAACTTCCTGCGCGCGGCCGACGAGATCGCTGCGTTGTTGCCGAAGCTCCGCAACCCGAATCATGAGATATACTTCATCACAGACGGCGCGGTGCGCGGATGGGGCACCGACCGCACAGGCGATTGGGAGCGGGTGGCCGGCGTCTTCGCCAAACGCCAACCAAGGCCGACCGTCCGCGTGCTTGCTGTCGCCGCCGCCGAGCGGCCGAACGTCGCCGTCGTGGACCTCAACGTCCAGCCCCGCATCGTCGCCGCATCCAGCACGGCGCGCATCACCGCCCGCGTCGCCAACCACGGCAGCGCCGCGCGCGACATCTCCGCCACGCTCAGCATAGACGGCGTCCAGAAAGCGGCCAAAGACGCGCACGTCGAGGGTGGCGACAGCTCCACAGTCACGTTCAACATCCAGTTTCCCGAACCCGGCCCGCACCGCGTCTCGCTCGACATCGGCGCCGACGCGCTGCCGCTCGACAACCGCCACTACCTCGCGCTCGACGCCGTGGAAACGCTGCCGGTGCTCATCGCCGACGGCTCTCCCTCGCCGAATGCATTCCGCAGCGGCAGCGGCTTTCTCGCCGCCGCGCTTCAGCCGAGCGACGAGAGTGTGGTGAAACCGGTCGTGATGGACGCCCACGCGTTGGTTTCCACCGATCTCTCACGCTACCGCGTCTTGGTGCTCGCCAACGTCGCTCGCGTGGATCGCGCGCTTGCCGAGAAGCTGGAACAATTCGTCGTCTCCGGCCGCGGCATGCTCGTCGCGCCAGGCAGCCTCGCCGAAGCCAGCGACTACAACACCGCGCTCTTTCAGGAAGGCCGCTACCTCCTTCCAGCCAAACTCGTCTCCGTCCTCCGCGCGCAAGCGAACACGCCCAATCGCGTCGCCGCCAACGCCACGTGGCGGCTCGAACTGGCGGAACTCACACAGGCGCAGGTGCAGTCCTGGTGGCGGCTGAATCCCGGCGCGGGCACGTTCACGCTCGCCACGCTGGCCAACGGCGACCCACTCCTCATCTCGCGCCGCCTCGGCGACGGTCGCGTCCTGCAAACGGCGCTGCCGCTCGACAACAGTTGGAGCGACCTGCCGATCCATCCCGTCTTCGTGCCCCTCGTCCACGAGATGATCTACGAACTCGCCATTCCCACACAGGCGTCGCGCAATCTCTCCGTCGGCGACCCGCCGCCTGCGCGCGGCATCAAGACCGACGAGCCGGGCGTCTTCACCGCCGCCGGCCGCGCGCTCGCCATCAACCTCGACCCCACCGAGTCCGATCTTTCGTCGCTTTCGGCCACACAGCGCGATTCCATCGGCCGCTGGCTCGGCGCAACCTTCCCCGAAAACTGGCGCGAATTGCCCTCGCGCATAAGCAACGAGCGGTTCGGCATGCAACTCTGGCGCGAGCTCGTCGCGCTGGCCCTGCTGCTAGCCGTGGTCGAAACGCTGTTGACATCGCTCTGGAGTGCGCGACGGACTTTCGGAGAAGCGGCAGCGCCGAAGATGGTAATGAACCGATGATCGCCACGCTCATCTTCGCCAATCCCTGGCCGTGGTGGCTCGTCGTGCCGCTGCTTGCCGGCATCGGCGTGCTGCTGGCGTGGCTCTACCGGCGCGAACGCAAACAGGTCTCGCCTCGTGTCGGCGTGTTGCTGACGGCGCTGCGCATCGCGCTAGTGGTGATGCTTTTCTTCACCCTGCTTGCGCCGGTGATCAGCACGCAAATCACCCGCACCACAAAGGACACGCTCCTGCTGCTGGTGGACCAGTCGCGCAGCATGGCCATCCGCGACGACCCGCGCGGACCGACGCGCGCGGAGCAGGTCCGCAAAGTCTTCGACGCAGTGTTGCTGAACAAACTGCAAAACACATCCCAACTACACGCCTATCGTTTTGCCGCAAGCGGCGCCGCTTTCGACCCGCGCGAGCCGTGGGCGGGACCGGATGGCGACACAACCGACCTTGGCCGGCCCGCGGCGGCGGCATTGACGGACCTGGGCACCGAGCGCGTCGGCGCGGCTGTCCTGGTTTCCGATGGCGTCCACAATCGCGGGCCGAATCCGCTGGAAGCGGCGGCCAAATTCGCCGAGCGGCAGGTGAAGCTTTTTACTGTCGGCATCGGCCCATCCACGCCGCCCAAGGACATTGCCGTCGCGGAGGTCGCCTCCAGCGGGCTGGTCTTCTCCGGCGACGAAGCTTCCGCGACCGTCGCGATCACGTCGAGCGGCTATCGCGGGCAGCGTGCGCCGGTGAGGGTTCTGCAAAACGGCAAGGTCATCGGCGAATCCTACGTCACGCCCGGCGGCGACCCGTCGCGCGACACTGCGATCATCAGCTTCCGGCCACAGGGCGATGGGAGCCAGTTGCTGAGCGTCGAGGTTCCGCCGCAGCCCGGCGAAGCGAACGCCGAAAACAACGTGCGCCTTTTCCGCGTGCAGGTGCTCAAGGACAAACTCAAGATCCTGCTGATCGAAAGCCACCCGCGCTGGGAGTTCCGCTATCTCAAGAACGACCTCCTCCGCGACAAGCCGGTGGAACTCACCACCATTCTGCTCGCCGAGCCGAACCATCCGCCGTTGCCGTCGTCGCGGCAGGAGTGGTTCAAATACAGCGTCATCATCCTCGGCGACCTCACACCCAACCAACTCACGCCCGCCGCCGAGCAACAACTGGAGAGCTTCGTCGCCGACAACGGCGGCACGCTCATCGCCATCGCCGGCCGCCGTGGCATGCCCGCCGCGTGGCGCAACCAGCGCCTCGCGGACCTGCTGCCCATCGTTCCCGCCGCCGAGGCCGTCGAAGGCAAGGAACTCCAACTCCAACTTTCGCCCGCCGGCCGCGAACATCCGATCACGCACCTCGTGCCTGACCCTGCTGCCAACGAAAAGCTCTGGACGGAACTGTCACCGTTCTACTGGCAATGGCCGGCCGCGAGCACCAAGCCCGCCGCGACCGCGCTGATCACGACCGCGGTGTCGCCGTTGCTCGTGACGCAATACTACGGCATCGGCAAGGTGCTCTTCCTAGGCAGCGACAACACGTGGCGCTGGCGCTTCAAGGTCGCCGACGAGAACTTCCATCGCTTCTGGGGCCAGATTATCCGCTGGGCCGCGCGCTCGCCGTTCAGCGCCCGCGACCAGCACGTCATGATCGGAACTTCCCGCGACGAGTTCGGCGAAGGCGACCCCGTCAAGGTCGAGGCGCGCGTGCTCGGCGCGGACTTCTCACCGCTCAACGACAGCGAGGTGACCGCTGTCGTCTTCAAAGACAATCAACCACTTCGTCGCGTCCGCATGGAACACGTCGCCGGCAGCGGCGGCCTCTACCGCTGCGCCATCAACGACCTTCCGCGCGCCGAATACGCGTTGCGCCTCGAAGTCCCCGCGTTGCCCCAGAAGCTCAGCCAGGCCGCCGCGCTCTTCGGCGTGCGCGATCTGCCCTCGCAGGAGACGCAGGCGGTGGCGATGAACGAGCCGCTGCTCAAAGAGATGGCCGCACTGACCGGCGGGAAGTTCCTGCGCCTCAACGAAGCCAGCCGCTTGCCAGACGAACTGAAGTTCCTCGAACGCCGCGAGAAGGTCTCGTTGGAACTGGAACTATGGGACACCCCCTGGTGGTTTGCCGTCTTCTGCCTCCTCATCATCACCGAATGGTCCGTCCGCAAGTGGAACGGCCTGGCGTAGCAAGGGTTTTGACACGCCAGACCCTCCAACTCGCCCGCCTGGGAGCGCGGGTGCTCACGCGCAACGCCCAAGACGCAGAATAGCCTTTGACAAGACACGGCGAGCTGTTGTATTGAACGTTCGTTTAGAACGAACGTTCAATATATGAATAGGACCACTCAAACCGAGGTCAGTCGGACCAGCATCCTGGACGCGGCCGAAAAGGCGTTCGGAGACTCCGGATTCGAAGGAGCCTCGCTTCGCCAGATCGCCGAGGCGGCCAACGCCAACCTCGCCACCATCTATTACCACTTCAGCTCCAAGGAAGGGCTGATGGAGGCCGTCTTCAGCCGCCGGTTCGGGCCCATTCACGAAGAGCACTTCCAGATGCTGCGGCAGCTCGAAGAGGCGCACAAAGGCGCGGCGGTTCCATTGGAGAAGCTCCTGACGGCGATGCTGACGCCGCCGTTGCGCATGGCGACCACCCCGGGCAAGGGCGAGACAGTCATGCGCTTGATCGGCCGCGTCGTCACCGACCCGAACCCTCAGGTCCAGGAGATGTTGCGCCGCCAGCACCGCGACGTGCGCGCGGCCTATCTCGACGCCTTTCAGCGCAGCGTGCCGCGCCTGCCCAAGGTCGAGCTATTGTGGCGCTTCGAGTTCGTCTGGGGCGCGTTCGTGTTCGTCCTCTGCAACCCCTCGCGCGTCGAGAAGAACACCGGCGGTCTCTGTCATCCGAGCGACGCCACGGCGTTGTTGGGGCAAATGATTGCCGTCTTTTCCGCGGGCTTCCACGCACCGGCTATGTCCAAGGCCGGCCGTCCATCCGGTGCCGCAAAGCGTAATTCCATTTAACATCATGAAAGTTTCACTTCTTCTATCCTCCACGCTCATCATCGCAGCCTTGGCCGCCTGCTCACCGAAGCAGGCGCCGCAGCAGATGCCGCCGCCGAAGGTCACTGTCACACACCCGCAGATGATGACCGTCACCAACTGGGATGAATATCCCGGCCACATCGAAGCGGTGGAGATGGTCGAAGTCAGGGCGCGCGTCCACGGGCAGATCGAGTCCATCCACTTCCGGGACGGTGCGGAGGTGAAGGCCGGCGACCTGCTCTTCGTGATTGACCCGCAGCTCTACAAGGCCGAACTCGACCGCGCCCAAGCCGAGCGCCAGCGCGCCGAGACACACCTGGAACTCGCCAAGAACGACTTCAAGCGCGCCGAAAGCCTGCGCAGCACGAAGGCGATCTCTGAGGAGGAATTCGACACCCGCAACAAAGCCGTGCGCGAAGCCGAGGCATCCCTCGCCGCCGCGCGCGCCTCGGAAGCCGCTGCGAAGCTCAATCTGGATTACACCCGCATCACGGCCCCAATCAGCGGCAGAATCAGCCGACGGTTCGTCACTGTCGGCAATCTGGTCCAACTTCAGGGCAGTGGCGGATCGGCGACGGTGTTGACGACGATCGTCTCGATGGACCCGATCTACTTCTGCTTCGACGCCGACGAGGCCACGTTTCTGAAATATCGCGGCAACGCCGGAAACGGCCTGGACCAAAAAGCCGGCTCCCTGCGCTGCGAGTTGTCGCTGGTGAACGAGCAGAATCACCCGCACAAAGGCCACGTGGATTTCTTCGACAATCAAGTAAATCAGAAGACCGGCACCATCCGGCTGCGCAGTGTGTTTCCAAATCCCGACCGGTCGCTGGTTCCCGGCATGTCCGCCACGGTGCGTGTGCCAGCCGGCCCGCCTGTGCAGGCGCTCGCGGTGCCTGCAATCGCGATCGGCTCTGACCAGGGATTGAAGCTCGTGATGGTCGTCAACAAGGACGGCGTGGTCGAGCCGCGCCCGGTCGAAGTGGACCGCCAGCACGGCGCGATGCGTATCGTCACCAAGGGCGTGACGCCGGAAGATCGCGTGATCGTCAACGGTCTGATGATGGCGCGTCCCGGCGTGAAGGTCCAAATCGTGGACGCGCCGCCCAACGGAACCGCTCCCGCAGCCACAGCGCAGCGGTAAATCACATCTCACGTTTTACGCATTACGTTTTACTCCCGTGAAATTCTCCCACTTCTTCATCCGCCGGCCGATCTTCGCGGCCGTGCTCTCCATCATCACGGTGGTGCTGGGTGTGGTGGCGCTGTTCACGCTGCCGATCTCCCAGTATCCCGAAGTGACGCCGCCGACCGTGTTCGTGTTTGCCAACTATCCCGGCGCGAGCGCCGAGACCGTCGCCTCGACCGTCGCGACGCCGCTGGAACAGGAAATCAACGGCGTTGAGGGCATGCTCTACATGTCCTCCGCGTGCGGCAGCGACGGGCAGTTGCGGCTCGCCGTGACCTTCCAGACCGGCACCGACCTGAACATGGCGCAGGTGCAGGTCCAGAACCGCGTCTCCACCGCCCTGCCCCGCCTGCCGGAGGAGGCGCGCCGCCTCGGCGTCACGACGATGAAGCGCGCGCCGAGCATCACGGTGATGATCAACCTGATGTCGCCCAGCGGCAAGTTCGACGACCTTTACATGGGCAACTACGCGTTCCTGCACATCAAGGACCGTCTCGCCCGCTTGCCCGGCGTCGGCGACGTGCGCATCTTCGGCGTCAGCGAATACTCGATGCGCGTCTGGATTGACCCGAACAAAGCCTCCTCGCGCAACCTCACCGCCTCCGAAATCGTCCGGGCCATCCGCGAACAGAACGTGCAGGTCGCCGCAGGTGTGTTTGGCCAGCCGCCGCAGCCGGAGAGCAACCTCTTCCAGATCACCGCGCAAACCAAGGGCCGCTTCTCCACACCGGAGGAGTTTGGCGAGGTCATCCTCAAGACCGGCGAAGAGGGGCAAGTGACGCGGCTGCGCGACGTGGCTCGCATCGAACTCGGCGCGAACGACTACAACCTCCGCAACTATTTTGACGGCACGCCGTCGGGCGTCATCGCTATCTTCCAGTTGCCCGGCTCCAACGCCATCGAGACGCGCGATGCCGTCGCCGCAACGATGAAGGAGATGGCGAAGGACTTTCCGCCGGGGCTGGAATACCGGATGGAGTTCGACACCACTATCTTCATCCGCGAATCCATCAAGGCGGTGCTCCACACGCTCCTCGAAGCGATGGTCCTCGTCGTGATCGTCGTGGTGCTCTTTCTGCAAAACTGGCGCGCGTCGCTCATCCCGTTGCTTGCCGTGCCGGTCTCGCTCATCGGCACGTTCGCGGCGATGGCGATGATGGGCTTCTCGCTGAACAACCTCTCGCTCTTCGGCCTCGTGCTGGCCATCGGCATCGTGGTGGACGACGCCATCGTCGTGGTCGAGAACGTCGAGCGCAACATCGCGCTCGGCTTCTCCCCGATTGATGCCACGCGCAAGGCAATGGACGAAGTCAGCGGCGCGGTCATCGCCATCGGCCTCGTGCTGGCGGCGGTGTTCATCCCGACCGCGTTCCTGAGCGGACTCACCGGCCAGTTCTACCGGCAGTTCGCGCTGACCATCGCCGTTTCGACGCTGATCTCGGCGTTCAACTCCCTCACCCTCAGCCCGGCGCTCGCGGCGCTGCTGCTGCGCCCGCACCACGAGGAGAAGGACTTCATCGGCAAGATCATCCACTACTCGGTCGGCCTGATCTTCACCGGCTTCAACCGCCTCTTCGACGCCAGCCGCAACGCCTACATCGCCATCCTCGGCCGGTTGCTGCGGCATTGCGGCGTTGGCCTCGTGCTCTACGCCGGCCTTATCGTGTTGACGTGGGTCGGCTTCGAGCATGTGCCGACCGGCTTCGTGCCGCCGCAGGACAAGGGCTACCTCATCGCCTTCGTCCAGTTGCCCGACGGCGCTTCCGTGCAGCGCACCAAGGTCGTCGCCCACCGCATGGCGCAGATCATGCGCGAGACGCCGGGCGTCGGCCACGTCATCGAGATCGTCGGCCTCTCGTTCGTCACGCTCGGCAACCAGGCCAACACCTCCAGTTTCTTCGTCACGTTGAAGCCGTTCAGTGAGCGCGTCAAAGACGGCCTCACCGGCGAGAAGATCGTGGCGGAACTGAAGAAGAAGTTCGCCGACATCCAGGACGGTTTCATCGGCGTCTTCGGCCCGCCGCCGGTGGACGGCCTCGGCATGGTCGGCGGATTCAAACTCCAGGTGCAGGACCGCAACAACCTCGGCTTCCCCGCGCTCCAGGCCGCCACCTACCAGCTCATGGGCGCCGCCAACCAGGACAAGACCATCAGCGGCGCGATCTCCACCTTCCGCGCGAACGTCCCGCAGGTCTTCCTCGACATGGACCGCGCCAAGGCCAAGATGATGCAAGTGCCGCTCGACAACGTCTGGGACACGCTCCAGATCTACCTCGGCTCGCTCTACGTCAACGACTTCAACGCGTTCGGCCGGCCCTACCGTGTCACCGCGCAGGCGGACGCGCCGTTCCGCGTCAAGGCCGCCGACGTCGCCAACCTCAAGACCCGCAACGCCGCAGGCGAGATGGTCCCGCTCGGCACCGTCGTCACCACCCGCGATGTCGTCGCGCCCGTCACCGTCATCCGTTACAACATGTATAACGCCGCCGAGATCACCGGCGCGCCCGCGCCCGGCGTCAGCACCGGCGACGCCATCAAGGCCGTGACCAGCCTCGCCGAGAAAATCCTCCCGCCCGGTTTCCGCATCGAGTGGACGGAGATCAGCCTCCTGCAAATCATGGCGGGCAACACCGCCGTCTTCATCTTCCCGTTCTGCGTGCTGATGGTCTTCCTCGTGCTCGCCGCGCAATACGAAAGCTGGTCGCTCCCGCTGGCCATCATCCTCATCGTCCCGATGTGCCTGCTCTTCGCCATCCTCGGCACCTGGGCGCGCGGCTACGACAACAACCTCTTCACCCAGATCGGTCTCGTCGCGCTGATGGGCCTCGCGTGCAAAAACGCCATCCTCATCGTCGAGTTCGCCAAGCAAATGCAGGACACCGGCTTGGGCAGGGTCGAAGCCGCCCTCGAAGCCTCGCGCCTCCGCCTGCGGCCGATCCTGATGACCTCGCTCGCGTTCGCGTTCGGCGTGCTGCCGATGATGCTCGCCGACGGCGCCGGCGCGGAGATGCGCACCTCCATCGGCACGGCGGTCTTCTGGGGAATGCTCGGCGTCACCTTCTTCGGCATCTTCCTCACGCCCGTCTTCTACGTCGTCATCCGCGCCGTCGTTGAGCGGAAGAAGAAGCCCGCCAGCACAACCGCCCCTGCGCAAAGCGTGGTGACGCTGCTCATCGTCGGCGTGCTGGCCGGCTCGCTGCTCACCGGCTGCGCCGTCGGCCCGAACCATCAGGAGCCACAAACCAAGACCAGCGCCACCTTCGGCAACGCCGCCCAACCGAACATCGCCACCAACCAGACCGCCGTCACCTGGTGGCGCGGTTTCAACGACGCCAAGCTCAACGTCCTCGTTGACCAAGCCCTCGTCGCCAACCACGACCTCCGCATCGCCACCGCCCGCGTCCGCGAGGCCCGCGCGCTCCGCACCGAGTCGCTCCTGAACCTCGCCCCCATCGTCCAGTCCGACGCGAGCTACAATCGCCGGCTCTCCAGCAAAGACTCCATCAACATGCCGCTCTCCCGCGACCAGCGTGAGTTGTCCCTCTTCAACACCGGCTTCGACGCCACGTGGGAACTCGACATCTTCGGGCGCCTCCGCCGTTCCGTCGAGGCCAGCACCGCCGTCGTCGCCGAAACCGAAGCCGTGCGCCGCGACGTCATCGTTTCCCTCACCGCCGAACTCGCCCGCAACTACTTCGAGCTGCGCGGCGCGCAACACCAGTTGAGCGTCATCCGCCGCAACGCCGAGTCCCAGCGCGAGACCCTCGATCTCACCCTCTCCAAACTCCGCGCCGGCCGCTCCACCGAACTCGACGCCGCCCGCGCCCGCACCCAGCTCAACGCCACTCTCGCCATCGTTCCGCCGTTCGAGGCCGCCGTCAAACACGCCATCCACCGCCTCGGCGTCCTCACCGGCCGCCAGCCCACCGAACTCAACGCCGACCTCATCCAGGCCGCTCCCCTGCCCCCGTTGCCCGCCCTCGTCAACATCGCCACCCCGGCCGACCTCCTGCGACGCCGGCCCGACATCCGCGCCGCCGAGCGCGCCCTCGCCGCCGCCACCGCCCGCATCGGCGTCGAGACAGCCGACCTCTTCCCGCGCGTCACCTTCAACGGCCGCGTCGCCCTCGAATCCGGCCACCTCGCCGGGCTCGCCGCGGGCGGCGCCGACACCTACTCCTTCGGCCCGCGCCTCTCCTGGGCCGCGCTCGACCTCGGCCGCGTCCGCGCGCGCATCAAGGCCTCCCGCGCCCGCGCCGACGCCGAACTGGCCGCCTACGAAAAGACTGTCCTCCTCGCCCTCGAAGAGACCGAGAACGCCCTCGTCACCTTTGGCCGCGAACGCGCCCGCCGCGACTACCTCGCCGCCTCCGATCGCGACGCCGGCAACGCCTTCCTCCTGGCCCGCCAGCGCTACGACGGCGGCGTCACCGACTTCCTCGTCGTCCTCGACGCCGAGCGCACCCAGCTCGAAATCCAGGCCCAACTCGCCCAGAGCGAGACCCGCACCGCCACCGCCCTCGTCGCCATCTACAAATCCCTCGGCGGCGGCTGGGAAATCGAACAGCCACCACAACCGGCTGCGGCGCAAAAGTAAGACAGGCATCTTGCCGGTCCTCGGAACTGGGGTTGACGCCGCACTACTGGACGCTAAACTAGTGTTGCCATGAGCAAACAAGTAGTATTGGACCTGCCTGAGAGCGCGTTCTCGGCATTTCACACCGAGCCGGAGGAATTCGCGGGCGAACTCCGCTTGGCCGCGGCTGTGAAGTGGTATGAGATGGGCAAGCTCTCACAAGCCAAGGCCGCCGAGTTGGCCGGTCTGAGCCGCTCCGAATTCCTCCACGCCCTCGCCCGCTTTGAAGTGTCTCCTTTCCAGGAAACCGCCCAGGAACTAGCCGAAGGACTGGCGCGTGAACAATAAGTGGGCCGTCAACGCCTCGCCTCTGATCCTGCTCGCCAAGATCGGCCAAGCCGACTTGCTGCCAAAACTCACCACAGAGTTGGTCATTCCCGCCAGCGTCGTCGTTGAGATTCACGCCGGCCCCGCCACCGATCCCGCCCAGATGTGGCTCCGGGCCGCCGGGCAGAAGGCAATCCAACCCGACCCGCCCGTGACGGCTGAGATCGCGGCTTGGGATTTGGGCGCGGGCGAGACCGCCGTGTTGAACTGGGTCCGTCAGCACCCGGACTTCGAAGCGATCCTCGACGACCGCGCCGCGCGCAAATGTGCCCACGTCCACAATCTGTCCGTGCGGGGAACGCTCGGCGTGATCCTCGCCGCCAAAGTCCGCCGCCTGCTCCCCGCCGCCAAACCGGTCTGCATGGAACTTGTCCGCGCCGGCTTCCATATCCAGCCCACGCTGTTGAGCGAATCGCTCCGTCTCGTCGGCGAGTGATTTTCCGCCCCAGGCCCAACTGACCCTGAGCTAGACCCGCACCGCCACCGCCCTCGTCGCCATCTACAAATCCCTCGGCGGCGGCTGGGAAATCGAACAGCCACCCGCCAAGCCCGTGGCAAACTGATTGTCCCGCCTTCACAAGGACCTTCGGGCGTGGTGGCTGTTTTTGACCACCAGTATGCCAAGCTGTTCCCAACGAGCCGAAAAAACCTAAATAGGCGCTTCGGATGCCTTTTGGAGCCTTTTTTTGCAGAAAACTGGTCCCTCCAGACGCTTTTTCGGTGCCGCCAGATGATTTTACGGTGCCGTAAAATGATTTTTCGGGCCCGTAAAATGGTTTGACGGTGCCGCCGAACGGTTTTACGGCACCGCCGGATGATTCTACGGTGTGGTAAAATCATTCTACCGCACCGCCGGACGGTTTTACGGTGCCGTAGAATGGTCCGACGGCACCGTAAAATGATTCTCCCACACCGTAAAATGCTCCGGCGACACCGCCGAAGGCTCCAGCCGAGCGGCTAAAGGCGCAGGCGAAGCCCCCAACCTCGGCGGATGTGCCGCCGCACAAGTTCGCCGCTTCGGCCCACGGCAATACGACATGTCGGAACTGTCCCGGCTTGCCCTGCCAACGTCGGCGAGGCCCGACTCGCCCATCCGCCTGCAATGCGATCCTTCCCTTGGCGCCCCGCTCCAAAACACCGCCGCCGTTCTGAGCAATCCGAAAATCGCCTTGCGCCCCTTCCCCACGCGGCGCAGAATCGCGGCCGAGGCTCAAACAACGGAAACATTTCACATGAAGCGACTCATGATGATGGCTGTTGCGGCGGGGATGCTGTTGGGCTGCTCTCCCGGCAACAGTTTCGCCGCGTCTTCCTTCACCGGTCTTGGCTTCTTGCCGGTCTATACAAATAGCTACGCATCCGCAGTCTCTGGCGACGGAAAAGTGGTCGTGGGCTGGGCATCCCCGGACAAGTATCCTGAGTATAGTTACCACTCATATAACAAACCTTTTCGTTGGACGGCAGAAGCCGGCATGGTTGACCTTGGACGTTTGCCCGGAGGCAAGTTTGGCAAAGCACTGGCTGTTTCTAGAGATGGCTTGGTCGTCGTCGGCGTTTGTGCCACGGACCCGCTTAATCAAACCTTTCAAGCGTTTCGCTGGACGATTGATGGAGGCATGAAGGATCTTGGTAATCTGCATGAACGACGGGCAGACTGTAGCGCCACAGGTGTTTCCGATGATGGCTCGGTGGTTGTCGGTAAGAGCAAGCACTATGGATGTAATGAAGCGTTTCGTTGGACGGCGGCAACCGGCATGGTCAGCCTCGACAATTCTGCTATCAAGGGCGCAGAGAGTTCAGCAACGGGTGTTTCCGCCGACGGCTCGATTGTCGTGGGCATTTTGGGATCGGAACGCCATCAGCGGGCGAAGGAGGCTTTTCGCTGGACAGCGGCTGCCGGCACGCAGGGTCTGGGAAGGCTGCCCGGCGAAGATTTCAACAGCTACGCCACCGCAGTCTCTGCTGATGGTTCCATGGTCGTTGGCGGCAGCGGTGGTGTTGATCGAAACAAACGCACAAGGAACCCGACTTGGGCTTCTCAGGCATGCCGCTGGACGGCAGCCAAAGGAATGGTTGAACTCGACTACTTGCCTGAGTGCCGATACGAGACCTGTCCCAAAGCTGTGTCTGGCAATGGATCCGTCGTGGTCGGCTGGTGTGAATGGCCTTCGCGCGCGAAAGATCTCACCATTATCTCTTGGGAAAAGAAAGCGTTCATTTGGGACACTGTCAGCGGCATGTGCATTCTCCAGTCGGTGCTGACCAACGTCTATCGCCTAAATCTGAGCGGCTGGAAGCTGATAGAGGCGACGGGCGTTTCCCGTGACGGGAACACCATCGTCGGCACCGGCGAACACAATGGCCGCACCGAAGCCTGGATCGCGCATCTGGACAGGCCAGCAGGTCGTTCACCATCCAAAGAAGAGAAGAAGTGAAGCGGCAACACCACGGATGCCAATGATGAATCATCAACGAAGACTCATGATGATGGCTGTTGCGGCGGGGATGCTCGCGGCGGGCGCGGCGGCGAGCGATGACACGGAGGCGTTTGTCGCGGCAAGAATCGCGGCGCTGAATCGGACGCCTGCGGCGCTGAAACCCGACGCTGAGTCCACAGACGTTGAAATCGTGTTCCCGGGTGGCGAGAAGAAGAAAGCCTACGAGGTTAAATACGAGCTTGCTCATCGAGGCGTAAGTATCCGCGTCAGGAACGGCAAGTATGTTGATGTTTCTAATGAGGTGGCAAACGGTCATGCGTTGGACCCAAAAACAAAAGACGTGATTGCCGTGATTAACTGCGCCCACGAGGACAGATGCCGTCTAGAGGCATCTGGTTTTATCGACATGGGCGGACCCACCTCTATGGCCAACGCCTACAGAGATGTTCTGGAGCATCGCGGCATTCGTTTGAAGTTGAAGGGCGACTTGTTCGTTGTGGATTGCGTTTTGAAGCGCAAGGGGGACGCGCTCACTGTTGATTCCGTGTGGAAGTAGGGTGCGGACATGAAGAAGATTCACATGAACCGATTCATGCTGATGGTTGTTGCGGCGGGGATGCTCGCGGCGGGCGCGGCGGCGAGAGCGGCGGACTTGAAGAGCGAGGTTCTCGGCAATCTGCAATCGGAAGACCCGGCCATCAGAGATGCGGCGGCGAAGGCCGTCATCAGCAATCCCAGTCTGGGCACGAACGTCGTCTCCGACATCGAGGCAATCGCGCAACAGTTCATCGCTGACGATCAACGCAAAGGAACGGCCAAGACAGCCATCCTGTTGCTCGGCAAACTGAAGTCGAAGCGTTCCATCCCCTTCCTCATCGAGCACATGACTTTCTATGTGCCCTACAGGCCTGGACGACTTGAGTCAATCCGAGGTGCGTGTCCATGTGTTGCCGCCCTGATAGACATCGGCGAGCCGGCATTTCCTGCTGTGTTGGCTCGCGGTCTCAAGGATGATGATATGGGTATTGAGAGATGCCTGAAGATTATTTTTCTGCACGCCAAGAATAAAACGGCCGCTCGCGAGTTTTTGGCAGAGAGCTTGGAGAAGCTGAAGACCGAGAACGCTCGGAACAAAGTGAAAGACCTCTTGGATTTTCTGCCCAAGGATTCTCCAACGCCAACACCGACTGTGAAGAAGAGCGAGCCGCAGCCGGTAGCTGTCAAGGAAAGCGCGCCTCAGTCGGTGACAGTCAATGGCGTCACCTATACCGCTCCGTTGAAACCGACGCCGTAAGGAGTCCTACGAGAAGCGCAAGGGGGGCGCGCTCACTGTTGACCCAACGTGGAAATAGGCTGCCCCTTCAATTCTGCCGCGCGTTGTAGCGACGGTCTCTGACCGTCGAAACCTATCATCCAACACCGGCCGACGGTCGGGGACCGTCGCTACAGTTCCTCACTGCTTCCGAATCTTCGCGGCGAGGTCGGTCTTGAGTTCGCCGGGTTGGAGGATGAGTTTGCCGGCGGTGGCTTTGACTTTCTCGGTGTGCGCGCGCCTGCCCTTCCATGTCTCCCACCACTCGACGGCGTAGGTGCCGTCGGCAAAGCCGTCGAGGGTGATGCGCGAGGGCGGCACGGGGGCGACGGCGGAACGGCCGTGGTTGAACCAGTCGCTCTCCTGGTTCTGCATCCAGACAATGGCGGGGCCGCCGACGGCGCGCAACGCGGCGACGAGGAGGTTGGGCCGGTCGAGGACTTTGCAGCCGGTGAAGGCGTAGCGGTTGATGCGCATCCAGTCGCCGCCGAGGTTGTCCACGCGGATGCGGTGCCGGCCCGCGGGCACGTCCACGGCGACGTCCTCGTCATAGACGGATTCCCAGAGTTTCCACTTGGGCTGGTAGGTCCATTGTTTGCCGATCTTCTCGCCGCAGGGGAACGGGCGGTCGAGCCGCTGCTCGTCGTTCACCCAGACGCGCAGGAGGCCGCTGCGGGAGACGCGGCCGACGTTGACGATGAATTTGCCCGGCTGCGGGAAGTCCACGACGAAGGTGGGCGGGTTGACGAGGTCGCGGTGGCCCATGCCGTGGAGCAGCTCGCGGATCTCGGAGGGGTCGTTGACGGTGCCGTCGCGCTGGACGCGGAATTCGTTGACGGCGGGCTTGCCCCATTTGCCGACGGGCGCGAGGACGATGTCGCGGACGATGGGCGGCGCGGGCGGGCTCACGTAGTCGAGAGAGGCGACGGGGACTTGCTCCCATCGCGCGGCGCCGAAGGGCAGGCCCTTGGCGAAGTTGGCGATGGCGGTGAAGTGGAAGTAGAGGTTCAGCGGCTCGATGTAGTTCTCGTGCCACCACGGCATGGGGATGCCGCAGCAGCCGCTGCAGAGGGCGGCCCAGTTGGCGTTGTGGAGGCCCCAGCCCTTGGGGTCCTTGTCGGCGGTGGAGGAATGGCTGCGGATGCCGAACTCGCCAAAGATGTGCGGCTTGGCGAAGTTGGCCCATTGTTCGAGGCAGTAGCGGCGGATTTGCTCGGCGACGTTGCCGTCGTTGTTCGTGTAGCAATGGGTCTGGACGATGTCCATCCGCGGGATGCGCCAACACTCCGCAGGGCCGGTCTTGCTCCACCAGCTCGTGCTGATGAGATGCCGATACGGGTCGAGCGCCGCGAGGTGATCGGTCATGTCGCGGTGCCACGCGATCTTGGTTTCCTCGGTGGTGTCGGCCCATCCCTCGAATTCGTTGCCGAACTCCCAGCAGAGGACGTTCGGCGAGTAGCCCCAGCGCGCCACGGTGTAGCGCAGCCGTTTCTTGTAGAGCGCGCGCGACGGCTCGCCGGTGAACCAGTCGCTCACCTTCTCGCACGGGCCGCCGTTGGCTTTGTTGAAGGGGTTCGCGCGCCAGCCGCCCTCGCGGAAATCCTGGTGCGTGTCCATGCAGAGCATGTAGTAGAAGTCGAGTTCCGCAGCGAGGTCGAGCAGGCTGTCGAGCCGCGCCGCCTGCGGCTGGCGATACCAATCGAGCCGGTCCGCCCATTCGATGCCGAGGCTGGCGGCAGACATCCACCAACGGTTGTAGTTCTCGCCCTTCGACGCCATCTTGCGGATCGCGTCGTGGCCGGTCTGGCCGGCGGCGTGGTAGATCGGCAGGTTGTGGCCAATCGGCACGAACGATGCGCCGGAATCGAACTGGAGGTAATGCGGGTCCACACTGCTCTGACGCAGGAACCCTTTCGCCGCCGACGCTTTCACCGTGAACTCGCCCGCGTCCTTGCTGACGCTCCCGCTGCGATCCTTCGCCGTAAGCTTCACGCGCAACGGTCCCGGCTCGACGCACGCGACACGCACACACCAGCGGCCCTGTTCGACGGGCGTCATCATCTCCACGCCGCCGCGCACCTCGCGCCGATAGTCCACCATGAAGAACCCCGGCTGCGTGAACTGCCGTCCCGAAGCCGTCGTCACCGTTGCATCGAGCGCGACTTGGTCAGGGTCGAACGGGTTTTCCCAAGTGCCGCGCAAGTCCACGTTCAACTCCAGTTTGCCGAACCTCGGCACCGTCGTCGCTGACGCGCTGACCTTCCCGATGGCGAGCGGCTCCCGACGCGGTTCGATCTCGCCCGCGAACTTCTCCGGCATCGTCTCGAAGCCGATCTTCAGCGAAGTCGCTGTCTTCTTGCCGACGGGGAAATCGCCGGGGCGCAGGTTCATCTCGAACGTCTGGCTCTTCTCGTAGGCATGGCAGCGAAGCTCGCGGAATCCTTCCGGCGCAAAAGCCGCCGCGCAGCCGTCGCTCAACTCCACCAACAGCGCCTCGCAGTCGCCGGAGACGTTGCTGCCGACCTTTCCGTGCGCCACAGGCCGCGCATAGAGCCGCCGCCCCGCGAATGCCTTCCGGTCGAACGAGATCGAAGTCCACAATCCCGCTGTGAGCTTCAACGGCGCAGTCTTCTCTGTCTCCAGATGCAGCACCGTTCCCTTCGCCGTCGGCTCCAACGCCAGCGAGTAACGCATCGGCGCGGCCCCCTCGCGCGTCACCCACGTCCCGCTCTGCCGCAACCAGCCCTTGCGATCCACTTCCGGCCCCCTCTCGACCTTGCCGGCGTCCAGCCGCTCGTAAATCCACGCGTCGTGCCAAAGTGTGAGGCTCAGCTTCACCTCCGCTCCGCCCGCCCGTCTCACCGCCAGCGTGCCCGGCGCGCGGAAGACGATCTCGTTTCCATCGGCGGCGAGGACGAACTCCTTCCCCCTGCTCTCCCAGCGTTGGGCAGACACAGGCAAGACAAGCGACAGAAACAGGAGCAATGCAGCGGCGCAAGAGGAAGTCTTCATGGCAACAGCCCACGAAGCTACCCGTTGCCCGCGGCGACTCAAGGGCAAAGTTAAATCCAGGGTAAAAACCCGTGCAATTGCGCAATTCCCTTGCTTGACAGTCCAATGCCGAAGGGGCAGAATTCAGTCTGTCTTCAGGAACAACGAGACCAAACGAGGTGGGCGAAACAAACAGCCTGTCCTGCGAACCGAGACTCGTGGTTTGTTGAATGCCAGCACAGGAGCTGGAGGATTTATGAATGCCCTTTTCGGTCAATGGCAACTAGGGAGGCGTGCCGTCATCACTGCATTGGTTGCAGTGTCGAGCCTCGGCGCCAGCGCGATCCACGCCAAGACACTCGGCCACGCCACCGTCACCCAGGTCAACAACGACGTCCGCTTCAAACCCACCGCGGGCAACGAGCGTCCCGCCAAACCCAAGGACGTGGTCAAAGGCGCCGACACCGTGCGCACCGGGCAGAAGTCCCAGGCGGAGCTTGAGTTCGAAGACCGCACCATCACCCGGCTCGGCTCCAACTCCAGCTTCAGCTTCGACCCCGAGAAGCGCGAGTTCCAACTCCACAAGGGCCTGCTCCTCTTCGACATGCCCAAGAACGCCGGCGGCGGCAAGATCATCACTCCCGCCGGCACCGCCGCCATCGAAGGCACCGCGGGCATCGTCACCTACCGCAGCCAGCCGAAAGTCATCTGCCTCGCCGGCGTCATCAACGTGCTCAATCCCAACGGCCAGTTGGCGGCGCGAGTCATGCCCGGCCAGTTGTTCATTATCGGCGTCACCAAGTATCCGGTGGACTTCAACCTCAGCGGCGTCAAGGGCGGCAAACTCCTCAGCAACGGTTTGCCCAACAACACGGAGGAGTTCAGTTCGTCCGTCAAGGACCAGCAGGAGAAGATTCAAACCGGCCAGCTTCAGAACACACCGTTTGTCGTGGTCGGCGACAAAACAGATGTCCTCGTGGCCACATCCGGCCCGTCCCCAAGCGCCGGCACGTCCACCCAGGGCAGCACCACTCCGCCGGCCGACCAAATTCCGCCGGGCAGTGAACCGCCGCCAGCGCCGCCGACTCCACCCCCCGCGCCCCCAGTTACGCCGCCGCAGGCCGGCACCGAGGCCCAACAACACACAACAACACCACCGAACACCTGGAACGGCACCATCAGCAGCGACACGCGCATCAATGCCAGCACCGCGACGCTCTCCGATGCCAACGCCGCCCACGATCCACTCTCCGGCACGGTGGATCCGGCCACCGGCATTGCGACCTTCGACGCTGGCGCCCGAAGCGTGACCATCACGGGCCAGCCGGTGATTCAGACCACTTCCGGCGAGGACGCCAAGCTCGCCTTTAGAACAACCGGCAACCTGGTAGTCACGGGTGTTGGGTCGAGCGGCCAGTCGGGTAGTGACACCGTGCTCTTCCACGCGGAGGCCAACAACATCGCCGTCCAGAATTCGGAGATGCACATAGACTCCAATGCGAACGGAAGCGGTGATTTTTACCTCAAGGCGGCCAACACTCTGACGGTGGCCCCGTCCGTGCTGGGCGCTGACGGCTACCGCGGCACGACGACCACGCCGCTGTATGACGGCGGCGACCTCCACCTGGAGGCCGGTCACATCATCAACCTGAGCGGGACCGGCTGGCCAACCGGCCGGGCCGAACTGCGGGCTGACGGCGTGAACGGCGGCAGGGTTGAGTTGAACAACACCGGCTCGGCCGCAGGCGACATGGTTTACCTCCGCAATGCCGGCATTGATGCAACGGCGAGCGCCACGCCCATCGTGGTGCCCGACTCCGGCACAGGGACACCCGATCCAGCTCCCGCGAGCGTGGGAGCGCGAGGTGGAGACGTGAATATTCAAAGCAAGGTGCGGGTGCAAATGGAGGGAACGACACTGATCCAAGCGAGCGGAGAAGTGCCGGGAACCATCTCGGTGACAGCGTCAGGCACGCCCGCCACGCCGGGTGTGATCTCGCTGGACGCGAAGGACAGCATCGTCGCCCTGCTGGCCTCCACTTTCCGCGTTGCGAACGATGAGTCGTTCTCCTTGATAACGCCAAGAGAAGTCCACCTCGGCGGTAACACACCGGTGGGAGGGGGAGCCAAGACCATCCAATTCTCCGCGCCGGGAGGCTGGGCGTTGTTCAGCGCGGAGAACGAGGTCGGCATCCAGGGCACAACCCTGAACGTCAACGGCAACGGCAGTCAAAACGCTGGCGTCGTGTGGGCGGGCAAATACAACGCCAGCCAGCAGCCTCTGGAGAGAACCCATCGCTTCCGCGCGCATAACGCGGACATCCTGGCCAACGCCTCCACAGGCAGGGGCGGCACAATCAGTGTCATGGCTGACGCGGACTTTGCGGCCACTTACGAAACTCAGGCCATCGGCATCGGCCCCAACACCGACATCCAGGCCAACAGCGCCGGCGGCGGCGCGGGCACGATCACCTTCTCCGCCGAGGGCGGCACGGCTCGGGCGGCGGCTATCGGGTTCAGCACCGAAGAGCACGATGCCAGCGGCAACCTGCTTCAGGAAGGCTTCGTCCGGCTGACGGCGGTCAACTACACTTCCATCGGTGCCGCGCCCGATCCAGGCAACATCCTGATCCAAGGCGCGACCTTCACCGACGGCAGCAAGTCCATCACTCTCACTGCCAAGAACACCCTCGGCGGACAGATCAATTTCAACGCGCGGCAATCCGTCACGGTCAATGACACGCTCGTGGACGTGGACCCGGCGGGGCCGTCGGCGTTGTGGGTGAGCATGGGCTACTACGACGAAGTCGCCCACCAAGGTCTGCCCACGGGCCGGATCAGTTTGACGGGCACGCTCATCAACGGCAACTCCTCCGGCGGCCAGGGCGCGAACCTGTGGCTGAACGCCTACGACCAGATCAGCCTCCAGCATGGCACCGACATCCAACTCAATGGCGGTGTCACCGCCGGTTACGCGGGCATCGAGGCCAAAGGCCGCAGCGGCACGCCTTCCTCGCCGGGCCAAGTGACCATCACGGCCACCAGCCAGCGCGGCGTCCGGCTCAGCGCGCAACAAACCGCCACCGTGCTGGGCGCGCTGGCCGCCGGCGAAGTCCAGATTCTCGGAGCCACGACCGGCCCGTCCGACAGATCCATCCATATCTGGGCCGGCGCGCCGGTCGGCGGCATTTGCCAGATCAGCATCACGGCGCCGCAGGCCATCACCCTCCGGCACGCGCTGCTGCAAGCCAATGCGGTGTCGGCAGGCGGCGCGATAACGCTGACGGGCAACAACATCACCCTGGTGAGCGCCCTCCTCTACGCCTTGGGGACGGGCACCAGCAGCCCCGGCGGCAGCATCTCCCTGCTGGCCGACACGACGGGCACATTGTCGCTGACCGACAGCAGCCTGTTGGCCTATGGGAGCGCCGGCCAGGGCGGCACCATCACTCTCAAGGGCGGCACGATCAACTTCGACGGCGTTAACGACATCAACGCGGGCAGCAGCGGCCACGTCTATATCTACCGCGACGGCGGCAGCGCCATTCCGTCCGTCACGGGCAACCTCCACGTGCTTCCCTTCAGCGGGGCGTTCATGATTACCAGCGCCGACACGCTGGACAGCAGCACGGCGCAAATCCTCAACGGCGGCTCTCCCCGGTTTACGGGCACGCTGGCGGGCGACGTCGCCATGTTTGATTTCGGCAGCGCGAATGTGACGGTATCGGGCAATCCCAACATTGTGCCCGCCGTCAGCGGGACCTTCAACGCCGAGTTCGTCACCCAGGGCGCGTTGCTGTTCAACAACCTCCCGGAGGACACCTCGTCCGGTGGTCCCAGCGCGGACAACTCCATCCTGACTTTCCGGGCGAACACCATCAGCATCGCCAATTCGTTTTTCAAAGTGGGCGGCAACGAAACCGGCCCCGACTCCATGAGCTTCTATGCCAGCGGCAATCTGCTGGTGGATCCCTCCACGCTCAAGGTCTGGAGCGGCCCGACGGACGGCTCTCATGCCGCGGGACTGATCCACCTTGAGAGCGCCAACGGGTTCGTGGCCTTCGTTGGCAGCGGTTACGACCCGATCGGCGACCCCAACGACCTGCTGCGCAGCCACGCGCAAGCCTCCATCTCTCTCGGCGACGGCATCTACAGCGGTGGCGCCTTCCGACTCGTCAGCAGCGGCACCCATCTCGTTCCCGACACCTCCAACCCTTACGACGGCGTTTACATCCATGATGCCACCGTTGACGTGCGGCCGAGGGATGGCAGTGGCAATCTGTTTTCCGGAACCGGCGGCCAGGTGCTGCTGGACGGCACCCTACAGGTCCTGGTCGAAGACACGGTGGACATCTTCGCCAACGGCACAACGCCCGGCAGCGTGACCATCCAGTCCAGCGGCAACGACACCCTCGCCGGCCTGCTCGCGTTCAAAGTCCCCAACTCCACCGGCCACATTGATATTGAAGCCAATGCGTCCTCCCCCGCAGTCAATGGCGGCGACATCAACATCCTCGGTGTGAACATCGAAGGCAGCTACAGCATCAACCTGACCGCCAGCGGCCCGCTTGGCGGCGGCACGATCAGGGCCAGCGCGGCTGGCGGCTACTACGCTCCCAGTTCGTGGATGAACTCCTACGTTGCAATGGCCGGCATCAACATCGCCGGCGCGCAACTCAACGTGGACGCGCCCTCCGCAACGTTGTTGGCCGCCGGCCAGATCAGCCTCGAAGCGCCCTCCATCTCGCTCGCCGACGCGTTCCTCTCGGCCAGTTCGGACGAAGGCGCGGTCGGCCGGATGGAGTTGTCCGCAAAGAACCCCGGTGGCACCCGCGTGGGCACGATGGTCAACATCGTCAATTCGACACTGAACCTCGGCGGACTGGAAGACCCGAACGGCGGCATCGCCATCAGCGGCGACGTGGTGGTGATTGACACCACCAGCATGGCCAGCTTCAACACCGGCCCCGCGCAGGTTCACATCCAAAGCCGCCAGAACACCGGCGATTGGTCCACCAACCCGGCTGACCCGGTTTACTGGAGTCCGCTCTTCTTCATCATGGACGATGCCACCTCGATAGACGTCAGCAGCGCCACGCCGACGATCACGGGAACAGGCGGTTCACTGAACGGGACATTCAACAACAGTGTCGCTGTCTTCGACTTCGGCGCGCAGAACGTGCTCCTCTGGCCCAACAATCCGCATTCAACACCCACGCTGGCCGGGCTGTTCGACGTGGAGTTCTACACCAGCGGGAGTTTTGAGTCGCTGAACATGGTCCCCGGAACCGGCGGCGGCCCAAGCAGCCCCCTGCAAACCGCCCGGGTGGACATCCACGCGGCAGGCATTCGGATCATCAACTCCATCTTCAACATGGGCGACAGCGCCGCGCTGAACGGCCCGAGTGAATTCCAACTCTTCTCCTCCACGGACGCCCTAGTGCTGTCACCCTACGACTTGGTCGCCCCCGCCACCATCATCGCGCCCAAGACCGGGATGGTCGGCACGGAACTGACGGGAGGCAAGTTCCACCTGGAGAGCGCCGGCATCACGGCCTTCGTGGGCAACAACAGCACGCGGACCAGCAAGGTGTTCGTCGGTGCGACGGATGTCGGCGGCACGGTCGAGATCATCAGCACCAGCACCGCCGGGACGACCGGCGGCAAGATGGACGGCGTGCATCTCCGCCACGCTTACATTGACACCAGCCATCCCGTCATCTCCGACTATCCCACATTCTCCCTGACCCCGACGCTGGCCCTACAGGGTGGAACCGTGACACTGGATGGCGCAATGCAGGTGTCCATCACGGACACGACGGACATCTACGCCGACGGAAGCGTCACGGCTGGCTCCATCCAAATCACCTCCACCGGCAACAGCCTGCAAACAGGCCGGGTCATCTTCCACGTCGAGGACAATCCCACGCCCGGCCATATCTACATCAGTTCCCAACTGACCACCGGCAGCTCCTCGACGCCCGGCGGCAATCTCGTGTTGTTCGGCGCGACGCTCGGCGATGGCAGCAAGACCCTGAACGTCACGACCAGCGGTGCCGCCGGCGGCGGCCTCATTTATGCCGAAGCGCCGCAGGCGATCTTCATCGGCAATGCGGCTTTGGACGCAAGCGCGCCCGTCGGCAGCACGCGGGAGGGCGGAACCATCCGCCTGCGCGCCGGCGCCTCCTCCGGCACGCCGACCGGAACCGTCGCGCTCCAGACCTACTCCACGGAGCTCCGCGCGCGGGGCTTCGACGGCGGCGGAGTGACCACCATCCCCGCCGGCACTGGTCCCTTCTACCTGCCCGCGAGCTTGGAGATGCACGGCACCGTTGTGGATGTCAGCTCCCACGGCGGGACGGCCACCGGCAACACGCCCCAAGGCGGCAACGTGGTCCTTCAGGGCACGCTGAACAGCATGTTCTTCGGCGACGGATATGGTTCCACCGATATCGTTGCTGACGGCCCGGAGGCCGACAATGGCGCCGTCGCGGGCGTCAGCGCCGGCAGCATCCAGGTCCTCTCCCCCGGCACCGCCACGGAAGCCGGCAATGTCGCGATCAACGCCGACGCCACCCACTACGTCCGTCTCTCCGCGCAGGATTCGGCTGTCGTGTTCGACACCCTGGCCAACGGCGGCAACATCGAGATCCACGGCGCCGCCGGGCGCGCCAGCGGCAACGAAACCGTCCAGATCACGGCGAGTGGACCGTCTGGCGCCGGCAACATTACGATCTCTGCCATCCAGAACCTCAGCATCATCAATGCGCAACTCAATGCGGGCGGCACACTCACTCTCAACGGCAGGAACATCCTCGTCCAGAACTCGCTCCTGGCGGCCGCTTTGATTTCGATCAACGCCACCGCCCGGGCCGACATTCTCAACTCCATGCTCCAGGCCAGCGGCATCAGCATCCGTGCCCCCATCGTGGATCTCGCCGGCACGACGCTGAGCAGCGCGGCCCAAATCTACGCCAACACCATAGTCAATCCCCCGGCCAGCGGCACTTACAGCCAGCTTCCGTATGCTCCCTAGCCCGCTCTGACCGGGCCTTCCCGATCAACTTCATCGAAAGCCTCATCAAAAGCCTCTTGTCGGGCACGCCCGTCTTGTGTAGTGTGCGCGGCCATGCAGGAGGTCGTGATTGACAATTAGTTCGTCTGGCAAACACAAATCGGCGGAGTCCTCCCGGGCCAGCCGCGGGGTGGGCGTGGCGCTTGCCCTCGTCCTGCTGCTGCCGCTGTCCGCCGCCGCGCAGGAAGCCCAACGCCGCCAATACGAAAGCATGCCGGCTGTGCCGGGCCTCGGCACGCCTGCCACGCCCAACATTTCCTTTCCTGAGGCCGAAGACGAGGAAATCGGCAAACAGTTCCTGCTGAGGCGCAAACTCGCCATTCCCCAGTTCTCCATCGCCGGCGACGCGCAGTATTTCTACAACTCCAACCCCCGACTGCTCGATGGGGACGCCAGTGACGACTTTCTTTTCGTCGGCTCCTCGACGTTCGCGTGGAACCCGACCTGGATCAAAGGCGCCTCCGTCTCGGCCTTCGCCCGCCAGCAGTTCTTCCGCTACAACAGCACCAGTGACTTGGATTTCAACTCCACCGCGTTCGGCCTGAACGTCGGCACCGCCGTGAAAGACTGGTTCAACGTCAACTACGGCTACACCGCTACGCGGCTCGAAAGCCGTCCCTTGGGCCAGTCGTTTTATGACGAAGGCGACGTCTCGGTCATGCTCAGCCGGAGCGAGAAGCTCGGGCCGCGGTTCTCGCTGCCCTACGGCTACACGATGGATTATTTCCACACCTCTCCCGGCAGCTTCAACCGCATTACTCACGGCATCTTCTCCGGCCTGAACTGCGCCATCACCCCCAAGCTCCTCGGCCAGTTCTTCTACCGGTTCCAGTATGAGGATTACAACGATGTCCCCCGCGAAGACCGCTCGCACGTCCTCTCGATCACGTTGACCTACTTCATCACCGATTGGGCCAGCGTCCGCGCGTTCGCAAGCTGGAGCACGAACAAATCCACCATTGACCGGAACTACGACGCCCTCAACAGCGGCATGGGCGCAAGCCTCGTCTGGAAGTTCTGACGGCCGCTTCCCGCCATGATCCGCTATACCTTTGCCTTTGCGGACGGCAGCCACGCCGAGTTTTGCATTGACGAAAAAGCCTCCGTTCCCGCCATCCCCTGCAGCCCGGACGGACTGCCCGCGTGGATGGATCTCGACACGCACCGTTGCCCGCACTGTCCGCTAACGCGCTCCAAGCGCATGGTCTGCCCGGCCTTCGAGGCCATTTTCCCCACGATCAAGTCCTTTGACCACCGCGTCTCTTCGGACACCTGCGATTTGACGGTGGAGCAAAACGGCGTGACTCATCACGCGCACACGTCCATCCAGAATGCCGCGCGCTCCCTCATCGGCCTGCAACTGGCCCTGTCGGGCTGCCCCACCATGCGCAAGCTGCGCCCGTTGGCGCGCTTTCACATGCCGCTCGCGGACGCGGACGAAACCATTTTCCGCGTCTTCGGGATGCACATGCTCAGACAATACTTCCGCCATGCCAAAGGCGGGCCGGCTGATTGGAGCCTGCCGGAATTGCAGGCGCTCTATCGGGACATCCACGAATTGAATCGCCAGCTCGCCAAGCGCATACGGGCGGCCTCGCACAAGGATGCCGCCGTCAACGGCCTTGTGATCCTGGATGCCTTCGCCCACGAGGTGGAATACAACATCGAAACCAACCTGGGCCAGCTCGCTCCCTATTTCGAGTCCTCCGAGCCGCCGGCCAAAAGTTGAAGCCCCGCCCCGCTCACCACCGGTCGTAGTCCGGCTCGTAGATCTCCGTCGAAGTCTTCAGCGGCGACTCGGCACGCGTCAGGTGAAACGCGCAGGCGCTCGCGAAGATGCACATCTGCGGATAGACCGGCGCCACGGTCCGTGGGTCCACATACGCCGCGCAGAAACAACCCAGCGCCCCGGCCACCGTGCAGCCGGCCATCGCAAGCACCAGCGGCGCGGCATCCCGCCAATGACGCCGGATCACCCACAACCCGCCGAAGCCGAACGCCACTATGGCGAGATTGATCAACTGCGCGTAGCGCACCACCCGCGCCGGCGCTTTCACAAACCACTGCCCCATCGGCTCCGCCCACAGCATCAGCATCCGGAACACCGGCAGCATGATGTAGTGCCGCACCGGATGGCCGCCAACCTTCTCGTCCGCCAGTTTCCCAAACGCCGCGTCAATCTCCGGCGTCAACTTCATCTGCGCATACACCTGCCGCAGAAGCCCCCTCACCGCCTCGCGCTCCTCGTCCGAGTCGAATGCGTGATCGGGGAACTTCTCCACCGGCGGCAACTGGTCGGGCTTGAAACCCGCGCCCTGCCCCACTACCGCCGAAATCAACGGCCGGTTGTAAGCATGTGAATCCGTCCATGTCGAAAGCCAGCGATGGTAGCCCGCCGCCGCCTGGTCCTGCGGCGTGGCCCAGCACGACGCCAGCACCCGGAATTGGCGCAGCGACACCATGTTTCGCGTCACCCACGGCAGGAACAGCAGCGCCGCGCATCCCACCACCAGCGCCGCGCGCTTGAGGGTGAAAAACCGCCTCCCCTCCGGCGTCAGGAAGAACGCCGGCAGCACAAACACCGGCAGCGCGATCAACGCTGGCCTTGTCAGCGCCGCCGCCGCGAAACTGATGCCCATGCCGATGAACCAGATGTTGCGGTTGTCGCGGCACGCCTTCAGCGCGCAAAACACCGCCAGCGTCGTCCACAATGTCGCCAGCGTCTCCGGCACCACGTAACCGGTGAGCGCCACCAGCGGCGTCGCGATCAGCGCCGTCCCGTAACTCCAGTAACCCACCAGCCGGTCGCGGAACAACTCCCGCGCCGTGCGATACACCAGCCAGCACGTGATCAAGTCCAGCACCGACTGCACGATCTGGACCACGCGCACGTTGCCGCATCCAGCCCACTTGTAAACGGACGCCAGGAACAACGGATAATGCGGCACGCGCCGCGCGTTGGGAGCCGGATTGGCCGTGGCGTCGTCACTATAAACGCCGTGCTGGGTCAGGTTCACCGCGTATTGGTCAAACTGCGCGCTGTCCTCCGCCTTCATGGCGTCCACCCACTGCGGCACCAGCCAAAGCCGGAGGCTCAGCCCGATGATCGCCAAAATGATAAAATTGATCTGCTTCATTTCAGATTCGTCGCCGTCCAATCGGCGCGGCTCCAAGAAAACAGAACCCGCCACCGATGTCAATGCAACGGTGGCGGGAGCCATCTCTGATTATGCCGGCACGGACGGATCGCTGCGCCGTCCGGTAATAATGATGAAGGCTTCGGACGCCGGCACTCCGAAAGCTCTCGGACAGGGTCGCGCCTTCGCCAGGCTGGTTTCGGGTTCTGACCTTATTGAAGGCGCACACGAGTGGTGGGAACTTGCAGTCAAGTATAAACACGGTGTGTTCATTGGAAAATCATGTTCAAGAAGCTCCATCAGCGGTTCAAGCTCCTGTTGACCCTGCTCGAACAGAGCGGTCTGGTGGAGTATCTCAAGTCGTTGTGAAGGCCGATATGGTTAGGGTTTATTCCTAGGCTCGTTTCAGGTTCAGCCCTATTGAGAAAACTCCCTGGAGGTGGGAAGGTGCAGGAGTGGCAATGGACGGTGCCTTTGCAAAGGAGAATTTAGTGAGTCATAGTCTATCAAGTTCAGCGTTTGTAGCGACGGCCCATTATCGTCGGCCCCTACCTCCATCCCACCATACGGCGGTGTGGGCCGTCGGCTACAACGCTGGATTTGATTCACCGGCCGCTCCCCGGCATCCCGTATTGATTTCACCGTGTCTGTAGCGGCGGCCCATGATCGCCGTCAACCCACAGGTCAACTCCCAGCGGTTGTGACCGCCAGCTACAGCACGGTGTCCCCATCGGCCCTTGGTCGTCGAGGTTGGCTTCCGCAAACGTTTGTGTCAGACTCCGACCGTGAGATTAAAGCAACTGCGCGACATTTGCAGCGCGATGGGCTGCGCTCTTGTCCTGGCTTCGGGCTGCGCTGACAAGACACCGCCAGCACGAGCCGCGGAAAGCGCGCGCACCGATGGCGCCGACATCATCCCCGGCTTGCTCGCGCAGATCAGCGAGGCCAACCTGCGGCGCGACCTGTTCTACCTCGCGAAAGACCCGCTGCCGTTCCGCAAGGCCAACTGCACGCTGCCGGGCCACAAGCGCAGCACGCTGGCCGAGGCGGACGCGTGGATCACAAAGCGCCTGCGCGGTTGCGGCTACAAGGTGGAGACCGACGTCTGCGAGGTGCAGGCGTTCGGTTGCGATCTGACAAAACCGCGGCATCATACCTACGCGAAGCCGCCGCCCGGCGCGCCGTTCTTCACCGTCCACAACCTCTACGCCAAAAAGGCCGGCCGCCGTTGCCCGAAGGAGATCATCATGCTGGTGGCGCACAAGGACTCGCAGAGCTGGATTGATTCGCCCGGCGCGTATGACAACGGCGTTGGCACGGTGGCGTTGCTGGAGATGGCGCGCGTGCTCGCGCGCTACCCGAGCGAGCGGTCCATCTGGTTCCTCTGGTGCAACGAAGAACACAAGCCGTGGACCAGCGTCATCGCCGCCAACAACTGCCGCCAGCGCGGCGACAACCTCGTCGCCATCTTTAACGTGGACAGCCTCGGCGGCAAATCCGACGAGGACATCGCCGCCGGTCGCAAGACCAACGTCACGCTGTATACCGCGCCCGAAGGCAAGAGGTTGGCTGACTTGATGGCCGAGGTGAACGACGCCTACAGGATCGGCCTTGTTCAAAGCTCTTATCTGCGCCCGCGGCCGGGTGACGACGACGGCTCGTTCGTAAAGGCCGGCTATCCCTGCGCGGTGGCCAACCTCGGTTCCTATCCTTACGTTGATTCCGCGTATCACGAGGCCGAGGACAAACCGGAGCGCGTGGACTTCGTCAACGTGCGCATGAGCACGCAAGCCACGCTGGCGGCGGTGTTGCGGCTGGATCGAGCGCGGTAGGGCGGGATTTCTGATGGCGCGATCTGGAAGCATGCGCCACACAGCGCCAGTTTACGAAGCACTGCATGGTGTTGAAGAACACAGACCGCATGGGGCGCATCGCCGGCCAGGGCGGGCATCCTGCCCGCCTGCGACTGCGGCGCGAGTGAGAGCCAATGGGAAGAGATTGCGTTCGTAGTGTGTGCGCCAAGCGGGCAGGATGCCCGCGCTACCGAGTGGCCCACTGAAAGAAAGGAAGGATCCTGTTCTCCTGCCGCGCTACAGTCAGCCGCGCTCCGACGCGTTGCCCGCGCGAAATGAACGCGCCTATTTTACCGCCACCTTCGCAACGGTCCGCGATGACGGCGGCTTCGTTTTCGCCGCAGCGGCGGCTTCGGCTGCGGTAAACGCGCGGTGGTAAATTTTTAAGCCGGCGATCTTGCCGGTGACTTGGAAGGAGGCATCCTTCGGCATCCCACTGTAGTGGCCCACGAGCAGGTCGCCCGACCAAGGCAACACGACGGCTGTGCCGGCTTTCTCCGCCACTTGCGCGCCGTCCTGGAAGACGCGCGCGACGCGGCCGTCGTAGGTGCAGACGATGTGCATCCACTGCCCCGCCAGCGGCTTGCCGCCGTCGCAGTCGAACCCGCCGACGTGCCAGCGCCAACGGCCGCCGATGCGCTGGAGGAACCAGCCCGCCTGATTCCACAATCCGCAGCTCACGGGAATCGGCATCTGGCCCGCCGCCTCCATGCTCAGCCACATCTCGACGGTGAGCGGCTGGGAGAGATCGAACTGTTCGCGATGCGGGAAGGCCACGTGGCCGCCGCGCGTCAGGTCGAGCACGCCGCCGGCAATGCGCGCGCCGCCGCGCGCCTCGCCCGCCAGATCTTCGCCGCCGTCGAGCCGCCCGCGCGTGTCCTTGTCGAAGCTCGCGGTGAACACCGGCTCCTTGACGAGCCGCGCGGTGGCGACGGCCGCAGCCGCCGGCCCGCCTTCGAGTCCGCGCCGACTGACGGCGCGCACGGTGTAGGCGTGCTCCACCTGCGGCTCGGCCGCGCCGTCGGTAAACCACGCTGCGCCGATCGGCTCGGCGGTGAGTTTGTCGAACTGCTTGGAGCCGGCCTTGGCGCGATAGACGTTGTAGTTCAGCGCGCGGCCCGGCACGGATTGCCAGCGCAACCGCACGCAGCCGGACGACGACGTAGCAGTGAACTCCACCGGCGCGGACGGCGGCGCGGGCGGCGGCACGTCGAGCACGGCATAGATCGGTTGGCTACGCTGCGAGTCGCGGAGGAAGACGATGGCGTAATGTTGCCGCCCCACCGCCGCCGATGTGTCCGTGAAGCTGGCGAGGCCGGTGCGCGTCAGCAGCGTGGAGTCGTCGGGCGTGAAGCCGGCTTTGGCCGAGCGATGCACCTCGGCTTCGAGGCCGATGGTGCGTGCGGAACGCTCCCAAGCCAGTTGCACGACGCCATCGTCGCCGAGCGTGGCTTGGAGAGCCGGCAACGGCGCAGGCATCGGCGGCGGATTGAACTGCCGGCACGCGCCAGAAATGACCTCCGCGCCCGGCATGTCCACGCGCGGCGTCAGCAGCGCACGCTCGCGGCCGTTGCGGATGGTGGCGAGCATCGTCTGGTAATGCTTGTCGCTCGTGGAGGCGAAGCTCACCAGCGGTGCGCCGCTCATGTCCGGCGGCGTGAACGGCAGTGGCGCGAACGCATCGAGCGGCTTGACGGCGTGGGCGTAGCCGTTCCAGAGGAGCCGCACGCGCTGCCACTTCGGGTCCACCTTGCGGTCGCGGCAGAGGCCAAGGCCGAAGCCGTTCGCATCCGGCGGCAACGCCGCGCGCAGGATGCGGCTCAGTTCCGGCCGCTGGAGGTTGAACCAGTCGCTCTCGAAGTTGTTGCCGTGGCAACGCACGCAGCCGGCCACTTTCATCTGCGCCATCAGCGTCTTCTTGATGACCGGCCACTCGGTGAGCTGGCAGCCGTGTTTGGTCGAGTCCCACGTGCCGTGATAGAGGCCGTTGGAGTCCATCCACGCCATCAGCAGGTCGCGCTCGGTGCGTGTGAGGCCGGCGATGCGCCCGCCGTGGCCGTCGAGGAGCAGCTTCGCCAGCGGCGCGGCGCCGGAGCCGTGGCTGCGCGGCTGGAAAATCTGCGACGACCAGAAAGCCGTGCCGTTCATGCAATCAATGCCGGCGATCCAGTAAGCGATGAGTTGCGTGTCGCGGCGGTTGGCGAGGTTCTCATAGCTGATGTTGAAATGCTCCGTCCAACCGCCGGTGAGGTCGAGGCCGCCGCCAATGCCCTTCTCGCCGCCGTGGCAGGTCGCGCAATGTTTGTCGAGCGCCGGCTGCACCATAGCGGGGAAGTCCATGTAGCCGCTGCCCCACGACTCCGGTTGGAGCCGGGCCGGCCCGCGGACGAGGACGCGGCGCATCGTTTCGGGCGTGGTGGTGCCGTATTTGTATTCGTGACAGCCGATGCACGAGCGCGTCGTGCCCGGCGCGGCCTGCACGAACGTCCTCATGCTGTGGACGAGCCGCCCATCGCCGTCGAGCGCCTGGAAATAGACCGCCCGCCCTGCCGGCACCTCGAAATAAACCGAGCCGTCGTCGTTCACCGGCACGACGCCGAGGAAATTCTTCACGCTGAACGCCAGCGCCGCGCTGACGAGGAACGTCTGGTTGTAAGGCTGTGCCCCGCCGTCGCGCCCGCTAATGCGCGAGGTTTCCTCGATGACGCGCAGCCACTTGATCTCGCCGCGCTTCACGCCGGAAAGCCCCTGGTAGATGTCCTGCACGAAGAACCGGCCTGTTTTAGCTCGGCGATCCGTGCTGTCAGCAATGACCTTCGGCGTGGGTCGCGGCTTCACCAGCATCGGCGAGTGCAGACAGATGTCCTTGTCTGACATCAACACGAGCCGGTGCCCCTCGCGATCCATCATCTCCAGCGCGTTGCGCTTCTGGCCGGCGGGCCGGCCGCTGAAGAGGACGAGGTTTTCCGACAGCGGCCACGGCTCGCACGAATCGCCCTTGTCGAATGTCGGGTCATCGGGATGTTCCAGGTTCGTGATCGCCTTCGGGTCGTTCTTGCCGAGCAGCGGGTCAATGAACCCGATCGAGCCGCGCGGCGTGGAGTTGTGCTTCGCGAGCGTGCCGACGATCAGATGCGAACCGGGCACGGCGCGCGCGTCGAGGATCGCTTCGGGGAAGACCATGTTGTTGGCGTAGAGCGCTGTCTCCTGCGTGCCGTCGGGATTCATCGTCCAGAGCGACTGGATGGTGAGCGCGTTCTTGTCCACGTATTCCCAACGTCCGAAGAGGATGCGACCGTCCGGCAGGATGCTCGGGTCGAACTCGTTGACGTTGTTGACGGAGATCGGGTGCATGTCCGAACCGTCGGCGTTCATCACGTGCAGGATGCTGACGCCTTCGTTGGCGCACGGCACGAGGCCGCTGGGACGCGTCGAGAGGAACACGATGCGGCCGTCGGGCAGATAGGCCGGGGCGATGTCGTGCTGGCCGCTGTGACTGCCCTTGTAGATGCCGCACGCCGGCGTCGGGTCGGTGACGCGGCGCAAACCGGTGCCATCCATGTTCACCTCGTAGATGCAGGTGTTGCCCTTCGCATCGCCCTTGAAACAGAAGAGCACCTTCTTCGCGTCCCACGAAAGATCCGGATGCGTATAAACGCCGTGACCCGGCGTGCCCGGCGTCGTCTCGTCCACCAGCGGCCGGATGCGCCACTGCTCGCGCGGCGCCGACGGGTTTTCCAATACGTAGATGCCGCCACCGCCGGGCGGCCACTTGTAGTAGGTGTCGTAGATGTGGATGCCGGTGTAGGAATGCCGCTTCACGAACAGCAACGGCGCGTCGAGCTGGCTGCGAAATTGTTTCTCGACCTCGGCGCTCACGGGCGGCGCGGCAGAGGAGACAGCCGCCGAGATCGCAAACACGCCGACCAAAAACAACGACGTTGCTGGACTCATCTTCATGCCATCCAACTCCTGTCAGCGGCGTTTATCCGACGCCGCGGCGGAACAACCTGTCTGTCTCGGCTACTTGCCCGCAAGCTCGGCGCAGGTCGCGTTGAAGAACTTCACGCACTGCGCCAGCTCCGGCAGCGACTCTTTCCAGTTGTGCTCGTATTCGATGCAAAACGCGCCGCGGAAACCCTGCCGCTTCAACTCCGCCATCTGGCCCTTGGCGTTGCCGATGCCCATGCCCCACGGCACATCGTGGGCTTTGGGGTTGCCCTTCTCGTTCAAATCTTTGAAGTGCAACGCAATGATCCGCCCTTCGAGCTTCTTGAGGCACTCCACCGGGTCAAGGCCCGACCGGAGCCAGTGGCCCGTGTCAGCGCACACGCCGATGCGGCTGTCGCGGTTCTTCACCAACGACAGCACGTATTCGGGATCCCACAACTTGTATTTGGGGTCCTTCGCGCGCTTGGGATGATTATGGATGGCAACCTTGATGTTGAACTCCCTGCAAAGCTTCTCGACGGTATCGAGCGCATCCGGCTCCATCTCGGCCACCAGCACGTCAATGCCCAGCTTCCTGGCGAACTCAAAGATCGCGCGGCTCTCGGCCTCGTCGGCGACCGGCTTCACCACGCCCATGTTCACCAGCTTTTTGATACCGCAGGCGGCGAGCTTCTTCTGGATCGCCTCCACGTCCTTCGCCGGCGCTGTCATCGTCTTCACCGGCTTTGGCCCGCCGAGATTCACGCTGCCGGAGATGCTCATGTATTTCAGGCCGAGGCTGGCCGTCTTGTCTATCGCCTCGAAGATGGGAAACTCCTTGAACGTGTAGGAGTGGACCGCCAACTGCCAGCCCAGCTTGTCGGCCGCGGCGCAAGCCTCATCGGCCTTCGCCGTCGCCGCCCATGCCATCATCATTCCCATCGCCAGCCACAAAAGTCGCTTCATAGTTTCTCGTTCTCCATTCCTTCCAACCCATCTCCGCCCCACACTCGCTGGCGCGGATGACAGGCGGAAAGAATAGGGCAATGGCCGGATGCCTGTCAATCAGGGGAAACCTATAACTTGATCGAGAGCATTCTGAAGGCCCATGTCCACTGCCGCGATTGCCAGCGTCGCGCAGGAAAAGGTGGCGATGGAAAGGGAAAGCGTGTAATAGAATCGGGACAGTTGCCGGCCAGAACTGAGGGCCGCTGCAACGACGCGTATGGATGGGCCAAAGCAATCAAGCATAGGAAGCGTGAGTCTCCGTTGGCTGTATCAACGGAGGCTGGCGTTGGTGGTGACGCTGGCCATCGGCATTGGGGCGTCGGTGGCGGTGTTCTTCGTGGCGCAGAGGTGGGAGCAGGAAGCGCTGCGGATTGACTACGAGGTGGCAAGCAACGACCGGATGTTGGCGGTCAGGCGGACCCTTCAGGATCACGTGGCGGTGCTCGACATGCTCGGCAGGTTTTGCGAGGTGACGAAACGCGTGGACCGGGCCGAATTCCGGCAGTTCATCCGGCATCCGCTGAGCCGCGATGCGGATATTGTGATGCTGGCATGGATTCCGCGCGTGACATCCGAGCAGCGGGCTTTGTTCGAGGCGGCGATGCAAGCGGTGGGGCCTGTCGAGTTCAAGATTGCCGAGCGCGACGCGCAGGGCAAGACGGTGGAAGCGGGTCCTCGCGCGGAGTATTTCCCCGTGCTGTTCGCGGAGCCTTTTGACCGCAACAGGACGGTCCTTGGCTTGGACTTCGGAGCCATTGCCCCTGTCCGCGAGGCCTCGGAGCGGGCCAGCAAAGAGAACAAGATGGTTGCCGTCATTGACAAGACGGGCGTGTTTGCGCCGGCCGGCCACGGCGGCGAATCCGCGAAGGGAGGGGCCTCGCCCGGTTCCGTCCCGCGTTTGTTCTGTTTGTTGTTGCAGCCGGTTTACAAGGACGGCGAACCCATCAACACCGCGGAAACCCGGCGTGAGAGTCTGCTGGGCTTTGCCGCGTGCGTGTTCAACATCGGAGAGGCGGTGGAGAACACACTACGGCAGACAAAATCCTCCGGCTTGGACGTTTCGATCTTCGACACAACCACCAGCCAGCGGCAACGGCTGTATGACTTCCTGTCGCGATCCCATACACCAGCCGACGACGCGCCCTTGGATGAGAAGTGGCGGCGGATGGTCGCCAGCCACGGCACCATGCCGTTCGCGCTGGCCGACCGGCAATGGTCGGTGGTATGCACGCCGACACGGATGTTTTTGCAGACCCACATACCGGAGGATTCGTGGTTGTTGATGGCCTGCGGATTGATGGCGACGGTGATGTTGGCGGGACACTTGCTTTGGATCATGAAGCACGCCGTGCAGGCGGAGCAGTTGGTGGTGGGACGAACGTCCGAACTTGCCGCCGAGGTCGCCAAGCACAAGCAGACGGCGGCCGCGCTGCAGGAAAGCGAAAGGCGATACCGCCGGCTGTTCGAGAATTCCGCCGATGCGCTGATGACGCTGGACGAGCACGTGATCTTGGACTGCAACGCGACAACGCTGAAGATGTTCCGCTACGACAACAAGAAGGAGTTCGTCCGGCTCAGTCCCGCCCAGCTCTCGCCCCTGCAACAGCCTTCCGGCGTGGATTCCAAAGCGGCGGCGGAAGAAAAGGTCAAAGAGGCGTTTGAACAAGGGTTGGCCCGGTTCGACTGGGTGTATCGCCGCCAGAACGGGGAGGATTTCCTTGCGGAAGTGTCGCTGGCAGCGATTGAGTTGGCGGGACACAAGGTGTTTCTGGCCACAGTGCGCGATGTCACCGAGCACCGGAAGGCGCAGGAGGAGTTGCGGCACGCGAAAGAAGCCGCTGAAGCCGCCACAAAGGCCAAGAGCGATTTCCTGGCGAGCATGAGCCATGAAATCCGCACACCGATGAACGGCGTCATCGGCATGACCGGGTTGCTGCTCGACACGTCACTGACGCCGGAACAGCGGGAGTATGCCCGGATCGTGCGCAACTGCGGCAACGCCCTGCTGATGATCATCAACGACATCCTCGATTTCTCGAAGATCGAGTCGGGCAAGATGTCCATCGAGCCGATGAGCTTCAACTTGCGGCAGGCGGTGGAGGAAGTCACCGATCTGCTCCTGGCCGACGCCGACGACAAGGGCATCGAGTTGATCGTGCGCTACACGCCCAATGCGCCCAGTCGCGTGATCGGCGATCCCGGCCGCATCCGCCAGGTGCTGACCAATCTTGTCGGCAACTCCATCAAGTTCACGGAGAAGGGCCACATCCTGGTCACGGTGGAATGCGAAGAGCAGAACGAGCAGAACGCGTTGCTGCGGATCTCGGTCCAGGACACCGGCATCGGCATCCCGTCGGAGAAGCTCGGCGCGCTGTTCCAACGCTTCTCCCAAGTGGACGCTTCCGCCACGCGGCGCTACGGTGGCACGGGGTTGGGTCTGGCCATTTCGCGGGAACTGGTGGAACTGATGGGTGGCTCCATCGGCGTCGAGAGCCAGCCGGGACAAGGCTCCACGTTCTGGTTCAAGCTGCGGCTGCCACTGGACGACAAGTCCGATTCGATCGTTTCGCCCAAGCTGGTCTTGAAGAACCTGCGCATACTGATCGTGGACGACAATGAGGTGAACCGCCGCGTCCTGGAGGAGCAACTCGGCAGTTGCGGCGCGCGCACCAGCCAGGTTGTGTCGGGGCGCGACGGATTGCGCATGATGCACGAAGCCGTGGCGGCCAAGGATCCCTTCCAGCTTGCCGTGGTGGACTACCAGATGCCGGAGATGGACGGGATGATGTTCGGCCGCGCGGTCAAGGATGACCCGGCGTTGAAGAGCACCGTGTTGGTCATGCTCTCTTCGGTGGGCCAGCGCCACCTGACGCCGGAAATACGCGAGGCGGGCTTCTCGGCGTGCCTGAGCAAGGCCGTCTATGCGTCGCAACTCATTCAAACCATCGCGGACGCGTGGCGGTCCATTTCCAAAGGCGCCAATGTGCCGGCCAAGCCCAAGCCCGCCCTTCCGGTGATCCGTGCGCGCGTGCTGGTGGCCGAGGACAACGTGGCCAACCAAAAAGTGGCCACACGGCTGCTGGAGAAGCTCGGCTGCCGCGTGGACGTGGCCGCCACCGGCGCCGAGGCCGTGCGGTTGCTGCGGCTGCTCTCCTACGACATCGTGTTCATGGATTGCCAGATGCCGGAGATGGACGGCTACGAGGCAACGCGCGAAATCCGCCGCCAGAAAGGCCTCAACCGCAAAGTCCCCATCGTGGCCATGACCGCCAACGCGATGGCCGGCGACCGCGAGGAATGCCTGGCGGCCGGGATGGACGACTACGTCGCCAAACCCGTCGAGATGGAGCAGGTCATCGGCATGTTGAAGCGTTGGGCGCGGTTGAGAGTGGAGTCAGACCGGCCGGAGGCGGCTCCCGCAGGGACCGCAGGGGCCGCGCCAGTCAAGACCGCCACCCCACAAGCGAAATTGTCCGCCGTGGATGCCGAGACCATCGCCCGGCTGCGCGAACTGGCGGAAGGCGACAATCAGGCGTTTCTGAAGGACCTGCTCGGCACCTACTTGACCGACACCGCCAAGCGGCTGGTTGTGCTGCAAAATAACACCGCGGACGGAAACGCCCGCGAGATGATGCGGGCGGCGCACGCCATCAAGGGCAGCAGCCTCAACGTCGGGGCCAACCAGTTGGCCGAGTATTGCCAGCAGGTGGAAGAAATCACCGAAACCGGAAAGCTGGACGGCACGGCGAAACTGGTCACCCGGATTCAACAGGAATTTGAAAAGGTCCAGAAAGAATTGCACGGCCTCATGGAAGGATGACCCGACCCTCGTGCGCACTGGAAATCACAATTTGACGGCCTGCAACCGCACCCGCATAGTCTCCGCGTCATGAGCCAGGCATCCAAGTCTGCGGATGGCGTTCCTGCGGCACCGGCCCCGACCGGGCAGAACGGCTCCATGCTGGTGCTCGTGGTGGACGACAACGCCTTCAGCCGGCGGGTCATCGTCCAGTTGCTCCAGCAGGCCGGCTTCAAGACGCTGGAAGCTTCCGACGGCGCCCAAGCCATCCAGATCCTCACTCGCACGCCCGACATCCGTCTTATGACGCTGGACCTGGAAATGCCGAGCATGAACGGCTTCCAAGTGCTGGAGGCGCTGCGCTCGCCCGCCAAGGCCGAATCTCTGAAGGCCGTCGGCAACGACCGCGTGCCCATCATCCTCGTCACCGGCAACGACACCTATCCCAACCGCAAACGCGGATTCGAGCTTGGCGCGGCCGATTTCGTCCGCAAGGACGAGGTTCAGGATCAACTCGTGCTCACCGCGCGATTGATCCTTTCCCCGGCCACGGCGTTTGCCGGCATGACAGTGCTGGTAGTGGAGGACACTGCGGTCGCCCGCCAGATGATGGTTTCCTGTGTGCGCCAGCTCGGCGTGGACGTGGTGGACGTCCACGACGGCGCCGACGCGCTGGACCTGCTGCGCCGCCGGCCCACGTCGGTGGACCTGGTGCTCACCGACATGCACATGTCCAAGGTAAACGGCGACGAGTTGTGCTTGCGGGTCCGGCAGGAACTGGGCCTGAAAGAGCTGCCTGTCATCGTCTTGAGCGGAACGTCCGAGCCGGACGTGAAACTCCAGTTGTTCCGCATCGGCGCCACGGATTTTCTGGAGAAGCCCTTCATCAAGGAGGAACTGATCGCGCGTCTGAGCGTGCATCTGAAGCGCCAGCAACTGGACCGCAACCTCCGGGCCAACCTGGTGCGGCTGAAGGAACTCGACAAGTTGAAGGACGAGTTCCTGGCGGTCTGCTCGCACGACCTGCGCTCGCCGCTCAGCGGGATTCTCGGTTTTACCCAGCTTCTGCTGAAGGATCCGGAAATGAGTCCGGCCAAGCAGGACATGCTCCACCGGATCATGAACGCCGGCAAGTATCTGCTGGAGTTGATCAACGACATCCTCGATCTCGGCCGCGCGCAGGCCCAGAAGGAGAGCATGGAGTTCCTGCCGCTCAATCCCATCGTCATCCTGCGCCAGTGCCTCGGCAATTTCCGGCCAACGGCGGACAGCAAGCGCATTGAGCTGTCCATGACTGAGCAGCCGTCCGTGGCGCGCGCAACCGTCCTCGGCAACCACACCGCCCTCTCGCGCATCTACACCAATCTCATCTCCAACGCGATCAAGTTCACGCCGGAAGGCGGGAAGGTCTTCCTCCGCGTCTCGATGGACGGCGGCGGCCACACACTTTCGATCGAATGCGAGGACACGGGCATCGGCATCCCCGAATCCATGATGTCCAAGCTCTTCAGCCGCTACTCCAAGGTTTCCCGCCAAGGCACCCACGGCGAACGCGGCACCGGCTTGGGCCTGATCATCACGCGCGAACTGATTGAATCGCACGGCGGGCAGCTCTCGGTGCACAGCCGCGAGGGGCAGGGAACCACGTTCACCATCACACTGCCGCTGACCGGCACGGACTCGCCACCGGTTCCCGATCAACCCGCGCACGAGCCGCTCGCCCGCAGCCTGCATATTCTTGCGGCGGAAGATGACGCGGTGAACATGAAGGTGCTGGAGTTCATGCTCAAGAAGATGAACCATGAATGCCTGATTGTTCCCAACGGGCAGGAAGCTTTAAAGACGTTCGTGGCGCTGCAAGAGGCGGAGCGGTTCGACGTGATTGTCATGGATATCGAGATGCCAGTGATGGACGGACGCCAGACCATCGTCGCCATGCGCGAGCACGAGCGCAGCCAAGGCATCAAGCCCGTCCCGGCCATCGCCGTCACCGCGCACACCGGTGAGAAGGAACGTCGGGAATACCTGAAGATCGGCTTCAACGCCGTCGTGAGCAAACCGTTCAAGAGCGAGGAACTCAGCCTCGTCCTGGAACAGCTTCTGGCCCCCTGATCCCCCATGCGGCGGCCCGCTACTTCGCCGCCGGGGCGTAATTACACGCGTGCTTGAGCAGAGACTCGGCAATGCGATGCAGCGGCATCACCTCGCACGCTCCGCCGCACCGTATCGCGGCAGCCGGCATCCCGAACACCACTGACGTCGCGTGGTCCTGCGCAATCGTGTAGGCCCCCTGCCCGCGCAGCGCCAGCAATCCCTGCGCGCCGTCGCTTCCCATGCCGGTCAGCAGCGCGGCGACAAACCTGGCGCCGGGACACCGGGCCATGGATTGGAAAAGCACTTCGATGCTGGGCCGCTGATGATGAACCATCGGGCCGTCCTTGACCTGCACCCGAAGCTGGCCAGCGTGATGGCGCAACAGCATGTGCGTATTGCCGCGCGCAACCAGAGCCAGACCGGCCCGCACCGCGTCGCCATCGGCGGCCTCCCTCACCTCCATCTGGCAGGACTTGTTCAGCCGCTGCGCAAAGGACGCCGTGAAATAAGCGGGCATGTGCTGCACAATCAACGTGGCCGGGCCGTTCTTCGGAAACCGCCGCAGGATGGTTTCGATGGCGTGCGTGCCGCCCGTCGAAGCGCCGATGGCCACAATCCGCCGCGGCGGCCCGGCGAGCGTCAAAGGCGCCGTCAGGTCGGCCTCCGAACCGGACGGATGCTTCGGCGAACGATCGAATTTCACCTGTGCGGCGGCCTTGATCTTGGCCACAAGCATTTCGGTCATCTCGGATAACTCGAGGCCCGGCCCCGGTTTGCACATCACGTCCACGGCACCGGAACCGATCGCGTCCAGCGCCAACTGGCCGCCGGGCATTGTGAGCGATGAGACGATGATCACCGGCACCGGATGGTAGTGCATCAACTTGCGCAGGAACGTCAGCCCGTCCATCCGCGGCATTTCGATGTCCAGAAGAACCACGTCCGGCGCCATGCTGACAATCTTGTCGCGCGCCGCGTAGGCGTCGTGGGCCGCCCCCACCACCTGAATCTGCGGGTCGCGGCTCAACTCCGAGGTCAGCACCTCGCGCACCACAGCCGAGTCGTCCACCAACAGCACCTTGATCTTATCCATGGCGTTCAGGTTTCAACGAACAATAGCAGCGGATGTCCCTCCACCGCCAGCATGGCCTGCGGCTTTCCATTCACATATCGTGTTGCCGCTTCCAGCGTCGCCACCTGAAGCGATGGAGTGGTCAGATTGACAATACGCCCGTTGCGTTCCACACGATGAAGGTAGTTGCCGCAGACGATGTTCAACAACTCCTTGACCGCATCCTGCGCTTGCTCGTCGCCATCCTCCGTCTGCGGGTCTTCATAGAAATTGGCCGCCGCCTGCCGCGCAAGGCCCGGCGACACAACCACGCCGATGCCTCCTGCGCGCGCTCCAGTAAAAGAGATGGTGACGATCCAGGACGGTTCCGGCAGCACAGCCGGCCCGCCTTTCGTTCCCGGCGGATCGCCCAACATGAAGGCGTAGCGTTCAAGCACCTCGATGGCGACCTCGACCAGTGTGTTGATGTTGTCCGCGCTCATATCAAGTCTCTCGTTGCAGGCTCACGCGCTCTTGAGGAAACGCTCCACGACGGCCTTCAAATCCTCCGGCGTGATCGGCTTGGTGAGGTATGCCTGCACGCCAGCCTCCCGCATCTCCGCCATGCGCTGCGCGCTGCGGTCCGTGGAAATGATGATGACCGGGATGGATTTGAGCAGGTCCATCGCCCTCATCTGCCGCACCATCTCCGTGCCGTTCACCGTCGGCATGTTGATGTCCGCGAACACCAAATCCACCCACACCCGCTGGAGCAGGTCCAACGCTTCCTGGCCGTTGCGCGCTTGATAAACCTGGCTCAAGGGCACCTCGGCCATTTGCAGCGTGCGCGCGATGAAGGTCCGCGCCGTCAGGGAATCGTCCACAATCAGGATGTTGTAGGCCATAAGAGTCCCTCCTTCAAAGCTCGCGCTCCCGCCCTTCTGATTGCACCACCACCCGGCCCGTCTCGATTTCCAGCCGGAGCGTCCGAGCCTGGTCGCCACCGATGTCTTCCGCGCGGATGAACAGGCCGTTCTTCCACATGATCTTGCGGAACACCGCATGGTTGCGTTCCCCAATCCGGAAGAAGTTCGCCCTGTCCATCACCCGCGCCGCTCCGGCCACGCGCGCCACCAGGTTCTTCTTGCGGCAGCCGCGCCTGAGCATCGCCTCAATCAGTTTGGGAACGCCGATGTCCACGAACAAACCAGGTTTCGCCTTGGCCTTCTCTTTGTCAATCCGCGACAGGGGCAACATGCAATGAGCCATGCCTCCCACCTTCAAAACCGGATCGTAGAAGGTCACGCCCAGGCACGACCCCAACGAGTGTGCGACCAGCGATTCATCCGGCGAATCGGATATCGCCATGCCCCCAATGCCCACCACAACGGTTTTCAGACGGCGTTTAGAAGCCATGGCGGGAGCAAATGCCTGTGTCGGAACCGCTATCTGCCGACTGCCTGGGGACGATGATGATCCAAGTCATGTTGTTCAAAGTCTAGCATACACCGACGGGGCCACGTTCCTGAAACCCGTCGGCAACCCAGCGAGGCTTTCAGCGCTGCCCACAACCAAGTAGCCACCGGAACGCAACAGACGCCAACATTCGTCCAGCAACCGCCGGCGCACAGTGTCGTCAAAATAGATCATCGCGTTCCGGCAGAAAATGGCATCGAACGGACCGCGCATGGCGTAAGGCGTCTGCGCAAGATTCAACCGGGCAAACGTGATCATCCCAGCCAGCGCGGGACTTACCCGGTAGCGCCTGCCGCTTTCGTTTTGCTCGCAGACGAAATAACGGCGGACGAACGCCTCCGGAACCGTTTTCATGTCGCTGGCCGCGTAAACACCTTCCCGGGCCTCCGCCAAGGCGCGCGTGGAGAGGTCGGTGGCCAGGATGCGCACGTCACAGTCCGCCGGGAGGTTCTCGCGGACCACCATCGCCACGCTGCAAGCCTCCTCGCCGCTCGCGGCGGCCGCGCACCAGAAACGGAAGCGGGTCCGGCCTTCCTGCCGCCATTGCGCGAGCCAGCCGGCCAGGTGCTCGAAGTGTTTCGGCTCGCGGAAAAACTGGGTGACGTTCGTGGAGATGGCATTGAGCATCTCCACAGGCTCTTCGTGTTCGGGCGACTCCTCCAGCAGGCGCAGGTAGTCGCGGAAATGCGTGATCCCAAGCCGGCGCATCCGCTTGCCGATGCGGGCGACGACAAGCGCCTCCTTTTGCGCGTTCAGCACGATGCCGGCCTTCTGATAGACAATCTCCGCGATGCGCCGAAACGTCGCCGGGTCAATCTCGGTTTCTGGCTGTTCGCCCATGTGACGCGCCGCCATCATACCCGCGCGTTTCAAAACTGCTTCAACTCGTGGTCGTCCAGCGGGATCGCTTTTTCGGGCGACTTCTGTTTCGCCTCGCCGGCGGAAGCCGTCGGAACGGACAGGGGGGGAGTGGCCGGCGCAGCGTGCGTCTCGTGCTGGAGCTGCGAACGTTCTCCAGTCGCGGCTTCGCTGCCCTTGACCAGTTCCATCAACTCCACCACCAGCGTGTGTAACTCCTCCGCCTGCGCCGAGAGTTCCTCCGCCGCGCTGGCTGATTCTTCCGCGTTGGCGGCGTTTTGCTGGACCACCTTGTCCATTTCGCTTACGGCCACATTCACCTGCCCGATGCCCTGCGCCTGCTGGCGTGAACCCGCGGTGATCTCCGCCACCAAGGCCGCCACCTTGAGCGCGCCGTCCTGGATCTTGTTGAACGACTCCGCGAGCTGCGCCGTCGCCTGGACGCCGGTTTCGGCGTTCTTCTGGGCGTCTTCAATCAAGCTGGCGGTGTTCCTGGCCGCGTCGGTGCTGCGCCGCGCGAGGTTGCGCACTTCCTCGGCCACCACGGCAAAGCCCCTGCCCGCGTCGCCGGCGCGAGCCGCCTCGACCGCGGCGTTGAGCGCCAGAAGGTTGGTCTGAAACGCGATTTCGTCAATCGTCTTGATGATCTTGGCCATCTCCTTCGCCGACTGGCGAATGCCGCCAATGACCAGGGAGACGCTCTTCATGGAATTGACGCCGTCAAGCACCAGGCTCTTGGTTTCACCCATCAGCTTGTCGGTCTTGATGGCGTTGTCCGCGTTCTGGCGTGTCATCGAGGCCATCTCTTCGAGCGAGGCGGAGGTTTCCTCCAAGTTGGACGCCTGCTCGCCGGCGCCCTGCGCAAGCTGCTGGCTGGAGCCGGCCACCTGGTTGGAAACGTTGGCCACCTGCTCCGCGCCGGAGGACAGCTCGCTGATGATCCGGTTGATGGGCGTCGTGATGGAACGGGACAGCACGATGGAGAAAAGCGTGCCGGCGATCATGGCCAGCGCCACGCTGAGTCCGATCGTCCAGAACGACTTCGCCACCGAGGCCACCGCGTTGTGACCCGACACACGGACCTGCGTGATGCCGTGCTCGGCGATCTCGCGGGCTTGGCGCAGCATCTGCCCGGAGATGTCCTCGCCTTTCTTTTGGAGGGTCTGTTGCGCCCTCCACGCCGCCACCAGACTCTCCGTCGTCGCGCGATAGTCCTGGGCCGCCTTGCGGCACGCGTCGAAGAGCTGGGTGTTCTCCGGATCCAACGCGCCCTTCAGTTCATCCAGCTTCATGTTGAGACTGTCCAAGCTCGTCAGCGCGGCCGACGCCAGCACTGGGTTGCGCTGGATGTCCGCCCGCTGCAAGGCAATCGCAACCTCATGGCTCAGGTCTATCAGGTCACGGCAGAGGGCGCCGTCTTTCAGGCGCGTCTGCAAATCCGCCACCATGCCCTCCCGGTTCGGCGGCGCGTTGGTGGATGCAGCCGCCATTCTCGACGCGATCATCTCACCTATGGACTTCAGCGAGGAACGCTGTTCGGCCGCATACATGGCCCGGCAGGCGTTGTGGAAACGCTCTTCGTTCTCCTGCATCTGTTTGCGCAACGCGGCGACCTGCTCGACCTGATCGGTTTCATGGCGGAACAACTCGGCAAAGTCGTTCGCCGCGTCCCGGGCTTGCCGGGCCAGTTGCTGCTTGTTGTAGAGGTTGTATTGCGTGGCCAGGTCGAGGATTTCCCGGATGGAACGGCTGATTTCCACCATGTTCGTGGAAACCAACGCCACGTGCCGGGCGTCGCCCGTGATCTGGTAGCGCAGGTCTTCGGCCAGCGTCGCCATGGATTGCCGCTCGATGTTCATGGATTTGATCAGCAACGGCACGGCCTGATCGTTCACGTCCACCGACCACCTTTCGATGCCGCGCAGCTCGCGCACGGTATAAATGCCCATCGCCAACATGATGGCGATCAGCACGGAAAAGCCGAAGGCGATCTTCACTGACAGACGGATTTTCTTATTCATGGGCCTGTTCCTTTTCTTCCAGGACCTTCTCCACAAACGTCCAGTCCCGATTGTCCAAAATCTTTTCCGCGTTCAGCAGCAGGATCACCCGGCTGTCGGCCTGGACGACGCCCGCGATGAACTCCGTGTTCACCCGCCCCCCAAACTCCGGCGGCGGCCCGATCTGTTCGGCGGCCACATCCAGCACCTCCAGCACATCGTCCGCCACCACGCCGCTTACCAGCAACCCGCTCTCCCGCGGCACCTGCAACACGATGACGCACGTCCGCGGCGTCACCGGCGCCGGCGGCAGCCCGAACCTCACGTGCAGGTCAATCACCGGCACCACCTTCCCGCGCAGGTTGATGACGCCCAGAATAAAATCCGGCACCCGCGGCACGCGCGTCAACTCCGTCCAGCGGACGATCTCCTGCACCTTCAACACCGGAAAACCGTATTCCTCGCCTTCCAGCCGGAAGACCAGATGCTTCCCCGTCCGCTGCCACGAGGACGCCGCTTGGGTTTCGACGATCGCCATAACATTCCTCTTATCGCGCACGCTCCTGCGCAATGCCAATCAATCCCGGCACGTCCAGCACCAGCCGCACCCGGCCGTCGGCCAGCACGCTCGCGCCGGAGACACCCTGGATGCGTCCGAGGCTCTCGCGCAAGCTCTTCACCACCACGCGCTGGTGGCCGACCGTCTCGTCCACCAGCAACGCCGCCCGACGCTCGCCATCCTCGACCACCACCACGATGCCTTCGCCGGCGCTGGCCACCGCGCCGCTCACTGTAAACAAATCCGCCAGCCGGAAAAGCGGAATCGTCTCGCCCCGCACGCCGACCATCGCGCCCCGGTCCGCCACGCGATGCACATCCACCGGATCCGCCCGCAGCAACTCCCGGACGTTCTCCACCGGCAGCACAAACTGCTCCGTGCCGACCCGCGTCATCATGCCGTTGATCACTGACAACGTCAGCGGAATCCTCAACGTCATCGTCGTGCTGAACCCTTCCACGCTCTGCACCCCCACCCGGCCCCGCAGCCGCTCCACGTTCTTGCGCACCACGTCCAGCCCCACGCCGCGCCCGGAAACCTCCGTGACGCTTTCCGCTGTCGAAAAACCCGGCTCGAAAATCAGGTCGAGGATTTGCTCGTCGCGCAACGGCGCAGGTCCCCTCACGAGACCCCGCGCCCGCGCGTGCTCCAGAATCTTCGCCCGCTGCAGCCCGCGCCCGTCGTCGCTGATTACGATCCAGACCTCGTTGGAACGCTGGAACGCCTCAATCCGGATCGTCCCCGTCTCCGGCTTCGCCAGATTGCGCCGCTCCTCCGGCGGCTCGATGCCGTGGTCCACCGCGTTGCGGACGATGTGAATCAACGGGTCCACGATTAACTCGATCACGCGGCGGTCCGCTTCCGTCTCCGCGCCGACGAGTTGCAGCTCGATCGGCTTGCCCGTCTTCTCCGACAAATCCCGCACCAGCCGGTGCAGCCTGCGGAACGCCAGTTCCACCGGCACCATCCGCATGGACATCGAAAGATTCTGCAACCAGGACGTGACCAGGTCGAGTTGGTGGCATGCCCGCTCATACTGCTCGCTGTCCACGCCCCGCCGGCATTCGCTCAGGTGCATCACCACCGCCGTCGCCGCGAGCAGTTCGCCCGTCAGGTCGTTCAACTGGTCCAGCCGTTCCACGTTGATGCGGATGCCGTCGCCCGCCTGCGCCGCCGGCTTCACGCGCGCCGCCGGCTCGCCCGCCTCCGCGGCGACTGCGGGCGGCGCTTCGGCTGCCGCCGCAGGCGTCTCAGCCGGCGGTGCCGGCTCCGGCGCGGTCTCCGCCGCCGGGGGCGGGGGCGGCGTCTCCTCCGTGGACGCGCCGGCCCACGCATCCACGCGCTGGAGCCACGCCTCATACTCCGGCACCGACGAACTGCCTCCCCTGCGCAGCGAGGCCACGCATTGGCGCAACGCATCCACCGCCTTCAAAAACAACCGCACGCTGTCCGTCCCCAGCGTCGTCCGCTGGTCCCGCGCGTGTTGCAGCACGTCCTCCAAGCGGTGGCTGATCGTCTGCATCTGGCTGTAGCCCATCAGCCCGCTGTTGCCCTTGAGCGTGTGGAACTGCCGCAGCAAATCATTGAGCCGCTCCGGCTCCGCCTCCAAGCGCAGCAGGTTCTGCTCGGCGTGGTCCAGGATCTCCTCCGCGTCCTGCGCGAAGATGCTGACCATGTCCCCCGCTGCGGGCGCTGGAACATCGCCCGCCGCCTGTGGCGCGGCTTCCTCCGCCAGCAAAAACTCCACCTTCTCCGCGTCTGACATTTCCGGCGGCGCTTCCTGGGCGGCGGACAAACCCCGCGTGAACGGCGCCACCTCCCACGAGATCCCCAGCGCCCGCGCCGTCTGCGCAAAACCCGCCAGTTCCGACTCCATCGAAGGCTCCCGCTGCTGGATCTCCACGCTCTCCACGATCTGGTCCACCAACGCCACGGCCTTGACCACCAACTGCCCCTGCGCCGGCGTCAACACCATCCCCGTCCGGCCCCCGTCGCCCGCGCGCAACACCGCCACCAACACCCGCGCGATGGCCGCGAGCCGGGGGAAACCCAGGAACAGGCTGCCGTCCCGCAGCGTATGCGCCAGCCGTCTCAGCGACGCCAGCGCCTCCGCGTCCAGAGGGCAGGGCGCGTCGCCCGACTGCCGGAGGCCGTCCAGCGGCGCGCGCGTTTCGGCCGTCAACTGCCGATACTCGCCCACAAACGCCCGGATCAATTCGCTCGCGGGAACTTTCACGGCCGCGACTCTATTCTATCGCGCCGCCGCCCTCAATCTGAAAAGGGCGACTGGCGCGCTCTTTGACGCAGTGCGCGCTGCGCTCCAATCGGCATGACAGCCTTACATCACTTCTGGCGGCGCTGCTTCCCGGCGGCCTCGGTGCGGGCGACGATTTCTTTGCGCTCGGGATGCCGGCAGAAGAAACCGTAGCCGTAAGCCTGCGCGTAGCGACAGCGATGGGGATTCTTCACCAGGCATTCGTAAAGATCGGCTTGGACCTGCCGGGCGCGGCAGACGTCCGGGTCGGGCAAGGGTGCCGGTTTATTTTTTGCTACGTCTCTCCGCCTCCGTGCGGGCGATGATCTGCGCGCGCTCGGGATGCCTGCAGAAAGTCCTGCGGCCGAAAGGAAGCTTGTGGGGACATGGGGCGGGCGTCTTGGCCAAACATTCCGCTATGCCCACAACCAAATGGCTGGCGCGGCAGACCGCCGGGTCGGGCAAAGGTGTTGGTTTATTTGTTGGCATGTCTCTCCATCGCAGGGAGCGGCCTTGGCTCGCAGTTTATCCGCCGAAGGTGATGCTGACGATGTCGCTGTCGAGGCCGAACTTCGGCGCTTCCGTCAGGATGTTGTCACTCAGGTTCTTATACCAGAGGTAACGCTCGCTGCGTTTGCGGGGGACCATGTCCATGTGCTTGCCTTTCTCTTTGGGCCGCGGCGGGGGCGGAGTGGGCGGGGTGACGCTGTGGGGAGGCTCGTCGAAACGGCGTCCTTCGTCGAGCCGCCAGCCTTCGTCCAGCCTAATAATTCCACCAGCCATAATGCGCTCCCGGGCGCATGCGCCTCACTTGATTACCGCGGCGGCGTATAGTCGAAAGAACAAGAAACCGCAAGCAAAATCTGCGCTCTTTCAGAAGTTTTTTCCGGCCCGCGCCGTCGGGCCTCGGAACGGCGGCGCGGTTCCCGGGTTTCGTGGCGTTGTTCCGTGGAACGCCGCCAGCGCACCACGGAACGGCGGCACTGTTCCGTGGAACGGCGATGGCGTTCCGCGGTGCAGTCCGGCCGTTCCACGGAACAGTGCCGCCGTTCCGCAGAGCAATCCCGCCGTTCCATGGTGCAGTCGCCCCGTTCCAGCCGTTTCGGGCCGGGAACCGCCCCGCGCTATGCCGGATAACGGGGCTTTACAACGGGGCCGGCAGTTGGTATCAGCCGGGCCAAGGAAAGGAGTCTAGAACATCATGCCCTATGATCCATCGTTCCCACCCTCCCACGGCAACCTGACTTCCGACGCGTTCCGCGCGAACTTCAACGGCCTCCACGACGAGACGGCTTCCGTGCTCAGCGACGTCACCACCGGCGCCATCCCGAAGAAGACCGGCGACGGCACGCTCGGCGACAGCGCCCTGAGCGAAGGGGCCAGCCAAGTCATCCTCAACGGCAAACTCCTGAGCCTGCGCTGCGCCGACACCGCCGACAGCATCCTGCTGGAAGTCCACAACGGCAACGAACCCGTCCTCCACATCCGCATCAACAACGACGGCACGCGCATCGCGTTCAACAGCAACCGCAGCGGCTTCTCGTTCCAGTCGCCGCTGGACGTCAACGGCGCGCCCGTGGCGATGAAGCCGATGAGCCTGGCGCCGCTGGGCCTGACGGTGAGCGATCCCGCCAGCTCCAGCGAGGTGCAGTCCATCGCCGACAAGCTGGATGAGTTCATCAACCTGATGAAGATCTGAGTAGACGAGGCGCGGCCCCCACGCGGCGTCAAGAGGGCGTCGGGGCGCGCCATCCGAAAGGGCGGACGCCGGGGACTGCAGCGCCGGACGCGCGCTTGACTCGACCGGCCTCTTCCCTATGATGCGCCGCCATGCTCGACATCAAACTCATCCGTGACAATCCCGACGCGGTCCGCAAACGACTCGCCGACCGCGGCCGGGGCGACGAAGCCGCCGTGGACAAAATCGCCGCGCTCGACCAGCGCCGCCGCAAGCTGGTGTCCGACTCGGACGCGCTCAAGGCGCTGCGGAACATCGTCAGCAAGGAAATCGGCGCGCTGAAGTCCAAGGGCCAGGACACCTCGGACAAGGTCGCCGCCATGAAGAAAGTCGGCGACGACATCGCCGCGCTGGACCGCGACATCACCGCGACGGACGAGGAACTGCGGGGCATTCTGCTCACCATCCCCAATCTCCCCCACCCCAGCGTCCCGGAGGGCAAGGACGCGGCCGACAATCCCGAAATCCGCCAGTGGGGCCATAAGCCGGAGTTCACGTTCAAGCCGAAGCCGCACTGGGAGATCGGCGAGGCGCTGGACATCCTCGATTTTCCCCGCGCGACCAAGATCAGCGGCAGCGGGTTCATCCTCTACAAAGGCGCGGGCGCGCGGCTGGAGCGGGGGCTGATCAACTTCCTGCTCGACCTGCACACGCGCGGGCACGGCTACATGGAGATTTTCCCGCCGTTCCTCATCAACCGCGCCTCGATGATCGGCACGGGGCAGTTGCCGAAGTTCGAGGAGGACATGTATCGCCTGCGGGACGACGAGCTTTACCTCGCGCCGACCGCCGAGGTGCCCGTGAGCAACATCCACCGCGACGAAATCCTCCGGCACGAGCAGTTGCCGCTCTACTACTGCGCCTACACGCCCTGTTTCCGGCGCGAGGCGGGCGCCGCCGGCAAGGAGACGCGCGGGATGATCCGCGTCCACCAGTTCGACAAGGTGGAGATGGTGAAGTTCTCCCACCCGGACAGCAGCTACGACGAGCTGGAGAAGATGGTCGCCAACGCCGAGAAGGTGCTGCAACTGCTGGGGCTGCACTACCGTGTCATCCTGCTTTGCACGGGGGACATGGGCTTTGCCTCCGCCAAGACCTATGACATCGAGGTCTGGGCGCCGGGCCAGGATGCCTACCTCGAAGTATCGAGCTGCTCCAACTGCGAGGACTTCCAGAGCCGGCGGGCGAACATCCGTTTCAAGGACAAGGACGGCAAGAACCGGTTCGTGCATCTCTTGAACGGCAGCGGCACGGCGCTGGCGCGGCTGTTCGTCGCCCTGCTGGAGACCTACCAGCAAGCGGACGGTTCGGTGTTGCTTCCTGAGATTCTTGCGCCATACTTGGGGGGCGTCCGAACAATCCGTGGCAAGTGAAGTTCTGGTAGGGAAGATGCTCCATGTATGAGCGAGAGTTGCGTCAAAGTCCTGCTCATCGAAGATAATCCCGACGATGTGCAGATGGTCCGGCTGATGCTTCAGCAGGCCCGGGGGTTTAGCTTCGAGCTGGAGTGCGCCGACCGGCTCTCGAAAGGATTGGAACGGCTTGCCGAGGGGAACTTCGACGTGGTGGTGCTGGACCTCGTGCTCACCGACGGCCGCAGCTTGGAGACTTTCACCAAGGCGCAGGCCGTTGCGCCGCATCTCCCGATCGTCATCCTCACCGTGCTGGCCGACGACGCGCTGGCCGCCAAGGCACTGCAACTGGGCGCGCAAGACTACCTGTTGAAGCACGAACTCCACGGCCCGCTGCTCGTGAAATCGCTCCGCTACGCCATCGAGCGCAAACGCGCCCATGACAACCAGGAACGCGACCGGCATCTCCTGCAACTGTTGATGGACAACATCCCGGATGCGATCTACTTCAAGGACGCCAACAGCCGCTTCATCCGCATCAACCGCGGCCTGGCCAGGAAACACGGTTTCGCCGATCCCGATCTGATCGCGGGCAAGACCGACGCGGACATGTTCAGCGAGGCGCACGCCCTGCAGGCCCGCGCCGACGAGCAACGCGTGATGAGCACCGGCCTGCCGCTGGTCGGCATCGAAGAGATGGAGACCTGGCCTGACGGCACTGTGACGTGGGTTTCGACCACGAAGATGCCCTTGCGCGACCCCTCCGGGAAGATCGTCGGAACCTTTGGCATGTCCCGCGACATCACCAAACGCAAGGTCGCCGAGCGCGCGCTGGCCGAGCGCACCCGGCAGTTGCAAGAGAAAAACCTACTGATCGAGAACGAACTGAAGATGGCGCGCGAGCTGCAACAGGCCATGCTTCCGCACGAGTTTCCGCGCATCCCGGCCGGCGCGGACACGACCGAAAGCGCGCTGGAGTTCTCCAGCGTCTATATCCCCGCCGGCGCCGTCAGCGGCGACCTCTTCAACGTCGTTCGCGTCTCCGACACCGCGGTCGGAGTCTTCATCTGCGATGTCATGGGGCACGACGTGCGCGCGGCGCTGGTCACCGCCATGCTCCGCGCCGAGGTGGAGGAACGCAGCCGAATCGCAACGGATCCCGGCCAACTGCTGACGCAACTCAACCGCGTTCTCGCAGGCCTGTTCAAGGAAACCGGCGTCACCATGTTTGCCACGGCCTTTTACATGGTGGCCGACGTGGCGCGCGGCCAGCTCTTCTACTCCAACGCCGCCCATCCCCTGCCCCTGCACCTGAGCCGGCATTCGGGCAAGGTGGAAGCGCTGAAGAACGAGGCCCTGCGGCGCACCGGCCCCGCGCTCGGACTGGTCGAAGACGCCGTGTTCAACACCTGCCAGCGCCCGATGAGCGACGGCGACCGCGTGGTGCTTTTTACCGACGGCATCATCGAAGCCGAGGCGAACAACGAAGCTCCCTACGGCCACGAGCGGTTGATGGCCGCCATCCGCGCCCGCGCCGAGATGCCAACGGGAACCCTGCTCCAGGAGTTGATCGCCGACGCCCGCAAGTTCTCCATGCGGCACGGTTTTGAAGACGACATCTGCCTCGTCGGCGTGGACGTGAAACATGCGGGCGGCAACGGCGAGCATCCCCATCACTGAACTTCGGCACGGCATGCGATGGCAACTCGCTTACACCGCTCCGGTCTGGCCGTCGCGCTGGCGCTGGCCGTGGCCCCTCCGCTCTACGCGCCGCCGCCGTTGGTAACCGGCGACGTGCCCACCGCCGACAAGGAGACGTTTGAGTGGTATCTCGGCGGGCGCTACGTGGAGAGCGAAAGCGGCGCCAGTGAGTGGCTGGCGCCGTTTACCGAACTGGTTTACGGCCTCAGCGACCGGCAGGAGCTGACCTTCGAGACGGCGGGACTGAGCCAGGACAGCAAATACGGCCTGGCCGACAGCGTGGCCGGCACCAAGTATGTCTTCGTGAAGGAAACCGAGCGCTGGCCGGGCATCGGCGGATCGTTCGAGTTGAAACTGCCGACCGGCGACAAGGACCGCGGCCTGGGCAGCGGCGAGTTCGACTACGACGTGCGCCTGCGCGCCCAAAAAACATGGGCATGGTTCACCGGCATCGTCAACGCCGGCCATACGTTCGTGACCGAGCCGGAGTTCGGCGGCATCCGGCAATCCCGCGAGGACACCTGGCTTCTGACCTTCGGCCAGGAATACCAGGTGGCCAGGAAAACGAAGCTGCTTTCGGAGATCTATTACGTCACCCGCGACGAGCCTAGCCAACCCAACCGCCTCGCCGGCAACATCGGCTTCAAGCACAGACTGTGGGAAGGGTTCACAGTTCACGCCGCTGTCGGCACGAGCCTGCGCGAAGAGCACCGGGGTGGCCCGGAACTGCGCGTGTATGCGGGCTTCAAATACGAGTTCGACGCGCCCTGGCGTTCGCGCTGAAGCCGTCAGCGCAACACCATGCCCGCCAAGTAGGCGCCGACGCTGGAGGCAACACCGCCGACCACTGCAAGGATGACGGCGAAGATCGTGTCCCGCCCCGTCAGGTCGTGCAACGCGGCCACCGCGCACACCGCGGCCCAGAGGCCCAGCAACGATCCCAACCCCGGCAACAAAGCCAGCAGCAGCGGCACCTGGCTGTAAATCAGCGCGCGGAACAGCGCCGCCGGCGGCAACTCGATTTGATGCATCGCTTTCGCGGCGGCCTGAATCGCGAAGACCGCGCACACCCACGACGCGCCGCGCGCGACGACGGCGTTGGTCAGCATCCCGAAACCATAGCTCGAAAACAGGTTCGCAAAATTGTTCAAGCCGAAGCTCCCGAACAACACGATGGCCGCGGCGGCGCAGAAGGCTTCAATGTTGAGTTCCGGCCGCTGCGCGGCGTCGCGAAAAACGTCGCGGTGCATCAGCGCGCCGCGGATCATGCGTTCGGCGGCGGCGATGACCGGCTGTTGTTTGTTGGCGACCGCGCCGCGGAGTTGCGCGGCAACCGCGTCCGCCCAAGCGGAGGTTTGCAGGCGGAACTTCCACGGCGCTGGAGCCGCAGGCAACACAAACGGTTCGGCAGCCGCGGCGGCTTGCGCGGCCGTGTCGGGCGGTGGAGAGACGGATGCGGCAGTGGCTTGCGCCGCGCCTGGTGCCGGCAAATTCTCAGCGCGTTGGACGCCGCCGCGCGGGTCGCGTTGCCAGGACATCTGGATGCCCCGTGTGGGCGGCGGCGGCACGGCTTCCATTGGTTCGGCCGTCTCCGACGGCCCCGGAGTAACCGCCAGCGCGGCCGCTTGCCCGAAAGCGCCTCCGCAGCCACAGCAAAACCTGGCTTGATCGGGGACTTGTTGGCCGCAATGAGGGCAGGGTTTCATCGTCGCAAGAACCTGTTGGCTACGAGTCGAGTGGCCGGCCGCATTCGGGACAGAACCGGTCGCCGCTGCGAACGGTCTTGCCACAGGCGGGACAACTCAGTTTCGGCACGGGCGGCGGCGCGGGCGGTTTGGGCGCGCGCGGCAGCGGCGGCGGTTTGCCGGCTCCGGCCAGCTCGGCAAGCTCGGTCTGGCTGGCGGGTCTCCAATCCTTGAGTTCGTGATGCCACACCAGCGTGGTCCACGCCAGCGCGCCGCTTTTGAAAAGCTCGATGACTTTCTCTTCGGCCACAGGACCGATGGTTTGATCGGCTTGAGCGTAGAACCACTGCCGATGCAAATGCTCAGCGACTTGTTCGGCAGCGTTTTCGATGGTGTGGAGAATCTCGTGCGCCAGTTCGCCGGGGTGGTGGCCGCCTGCGGTGTGGGGCGGTGCTCCGCCGTAGCGGTCTTCAAGCTCCCGCCAGCGCGCCTCATCGGCAGGATCGGGTTCGGGCGCAGCCTCTTCGCGAGCAGCTTGTTCGGCGGCGACTTCGGCCTGGAACTGTTGTTGTTCGACTTCGCGCTGCGCGCGCTGCCCGGCCATCGCCTGCTCCAACTCGCGCACCATCGCCTGGAGTTCCGGGTCGGCGTCGAGGTTGAACCCGCCGGCATTGAAAGTGTCAGGCTGCATAAGTCGGTCCCGAATTCGCCGCACCACCGGCCGAGGGGAAGCCCACAATGATCTCGGAAGTGGAGTTGGCTTTGTATCGCTCGGCGGCCGGTTTGAAGATCATCGCGTAATGAACGCCCTGCAAGGCCAGCGCGTCGCGTGGATAGGCGGCTGTGGTGGGATAGAATCCGCAGGCGGTGATGACGGCTCGAACCGCCGCGGTCACGGCACTGGCGGCCTGCGCGCCGAGAAGCATTCCGCCGGAAAGGACGAAGCCGGCGCCGCCGGTGAACAGGCCCGCGATGGCCAGAATCAGGGCCACGACGCGACAACCCCAGGTCATGATCCAGCCGACCCAGTCGCAGAACAGCTCGAAGTCTTCGAGGTTCCACGAGCGATCGTCTTTGAGGCTCCAGAGCGAAGACCAGAAACCTGTCTTGGACTCCCTGGACTGCCGGGTAATGGACTCGAGGTATTCCTTGATGGAGCTGTCGAGGTAGCTGCCGGCGCTTTCGGCCAGGACGGAAGACGAGCCGGGGTTTTCCTCGCAGGGAGGCGATTCCAGCATTTTTTTGCCGAGCACCAGGGCGCACATGCGATAGAGCACGCCGCGCGAGCGTTTGAGTTCGCCGGGATAGTAATCGTCGTAACCGCTCTTGGTCGCCTCGGCAATGGCTTCATCCACCGCGTGGTCCAACGGCGCGTCGGAAACCACGAGATGGTCGGCGGCCTGCCGCATGCGCTCGAACACCGTTTCCTCGCGGAAGTAGGGATACCGGAAGACCTGGTCCGGGTTCTCTCCGGTCGCCGAGATCACGCCTTTGCCGGCGGCCAGCGCCGAACTGCTGAGCACGGTGGCTTTGACGGCCCCTTCGGGCCCGCCGAGGTAGTGGAAGAAATGGATGATCACCTCGCAAATCTTCGCGCCGAGCCGGGCGTGCAGCAGGATCAACAGGTTGAGCGGGAACATGGCGATGCGCAGCTCCCATCCGATCAGCCAGATGATCCACTTGAACATCGTCACTTCGAAGCTGACGATGGTGTTCACCAGCCATCTCGCCGCGCCCTTGATGCCTTCGATGGCACCACCCACAATCCCGCTGTCGCCTCCCTTCGGCGATGCGGCGGGCGGGGCGGGCGCGTCGAGCATCTCGTCGAGCTTCTCCTTGACGATGGTCTGGCCTTTCTTGGTGCCGCGCGAGATGACGCCGTTGACGATGGCCTTCTCGGCGTCAATAATGCGGACCGCGCCTTCCATCCTGCGGGTCAGCAGTTCCTTGGCTTGTTTCTCGAAGTCGCGCGCGCCGTCAGCGGCCGGTTGCAGGTATCGCTCCAAAGCATCCACGTTGCGCGCCATGGGCGGAATCTCGATTTCCGACGGCGGCGGCTGGAAGAAGCCAGGGCCGGTCGGCGACACCGCACCGGGAGTCTGGCGTAATTTGGAGAGGCTGTTGCTCAGCCGCTGACAATCCTGGGTGTGGCTTTCGAGTTCGCGCGCGATGGCTTGCTCGGCTTGCGTCTGGATAGTCGGCGCCCAACTCGGCCGGACGACGTCGCCTTTTTGAAAGGCCTCCACGATGCGAGCGGCTTCGTCGGCGTCCACGTTCTCGCCCTGAAGCAACCGCTGGACGTTTTGCTCGGCTTCATCCACATGGCTCGCCACGCCTTTGTAAGCGAGTTCTTCCGCCTGTGCCTTCGCCAACCGGGTTTCCCTCACCAAACGCCGGGCGAATAAATCCGAGTGGCCGGTGCGCATGTCAGCCGCCAGCATATCGGCGGTTCCCTTCAGTTCCTGTCGCAACACATCGCGGCGGTGGACCAGCGGCCGGAGCAACTCCCGCGCCTCTTCCTTGGTCAGGTTGGCGAGTTCGGGGCCGTTCTTGTTGAGCACACGCTCGATTTGCTTGCTGAGGTCCACGATTTCATCAATCTGGCTTTCGGCGCGGCCGACCTGCCGCTTGAAGGCGCTGGCCGCCTCGATGGCCTCCTGGCACTCGGTTTCGGCGGTGCGCAGGGCGCTAGTGGCCGAGCTGAGTTTGTCGCCGAGGGTCTTCTTGAAATCCGACAGCGGTTTGAGGAAGTGTGATTCCAGGACGCTCTTGATCAAGCCGTTGTGCAGCGCGTCGCTGCCTTTCCTGAGCAGCCAGTTCAACTGGAAGACGGGCGGCATTTTCTCGGGCAGGAAGTTGAACTTGCCCGTCGCGCGCAGCATCTGGAAAAGCTTGCTCACCATCTCCGCCAGCCGGCCCCAGCAGAGGAAGTCGTAGTAGAAGTTGATGATGTTCGCCTCCATCCGCTTGTAGGTCTCGCGGTGGAGATTGACCGCTTCTCCGAGCCGGTCCCAGGTTTCGCCGGTGCTGATGATGAACATCGGCATGCCCATAATCGTGAACATCTGCGCCTGGCCTTTGGCGATGAGATCCGCCTCCTTGGCGTCGGCAAAGAACCGCGTCGCCATCTCGCCGAAATCGCTGCCGAGCTTCTTGAAGTCGTTGCTGTCGCCTCCGGCGAAGAAGCCGCCTTTCACCGCGCCGGAAGCGGCGGTCTTCGCTTGAATCTTCCCCGCTTCCTCGGCAATCCGGGGAAGAAACTTCTCCAGTTCGGGATGCAACCTGGTTTCCGGCTGCAACTGGACTGAGCCGCCGCCTTGCTTGCCGGACCGCGCAGGAATCTCCACCGTGTCCGGCCAATCGCTGGCCGCGTCTGCATGTTCGACCGGCCACCGCTGGCGCTTCTCGCTCTCCTTCTTCCGGCTGCTCTCGCCGACGACAAGCTGGTATCGCTGCAAAGGCACTTTCACCGGCTCGCCTTCAGCGGGCTTCCACGGCACGACCGGTCGCAGCATGATCGTGCCGCCGTTGCGGAACGTATTGCGGTAGGCGGTTTCCTCCTCGGAGGAGAGAACCAGCTTGATCGGCGGCGCTTTGTCCGGGTCGGGTTTCTCCAGTTCCAGCGTCTCGGTTGGTTCGATGAAGAACGGGAGCTTCAGGACGCCCAAGTCGAACTTCGGCGCCCAGTCCAACACGAAGGTCGGCGCTTCCCTGTCGTCGGGCTTCTCCACCGAGCATATCTTCTCGCCCTGCACGTCGGGGCGCGGGCCTTTCAAGCGGACCTCGAACTCGGCGTAGAACTGTAACTTCTCCTTCTCGGTCAGGAAAAGAGCGTTTCGTTTCGCCGGGACGAAGCGGAACGACACCTTGCCTGATTCGCCTACTTTCCATTTGCCCTCGTGTTTACCTTTCTCTCCTTGGCAGGAGATGGAGCCGCAGAAATCGCCGTGCTTGTCGGGGAGCAGCTTCCAGTGGACTTCTTCGTCGGGATAACGCTCCGTGCCGCTGCTGTCATCGAAGAGTTGGACCTCCGCGTCGAAGCAATCCTCCCACGGACGGGCGTCGGTCATCAACACCGGCGGCTTCTGCGGGTCGGGCGTCACCACACGCGCTTTGAACTTTTTCGCTTCGAGTTTGAGCGGAATCTCGCGCATCGCCAACTGCGGCGCCTCCCGCGGCTCGGTGATCGGCCGTTCGCCGGAGCGGTGTTTCTTGATGTTGTCCTTCGGCCAGGCGCGAACGCGGATGGTGGTGTTGATCGGCAGCTCTTTGAGAAAGGAATCGTCCGCAAGAGTCTCTGCCCACCACGTCGTCTTGATCTGCCGCTGGTCCTCGCCCTCTTTGATCTCCCACGGGATGGGATTCGGTTTGACGATCTTGAAGGACACGCGCGGCTCTTCCGGCGCGAGGTAGTGGCTGAAATCGCTCTCGGCGCGAACGTAGCCCTTCTTTTCCTTCTTCTCGCGCCAGACCTCCAGCCGGAATCCGTGGCGGTTGGAGCCGTCTATCTCCAGCCGGATCGGCGTGTTCTCCTCCGGTTCGCCTTCAATTTCGCCGCCCTTCTCGTCGCGCTGCAGCGGCCACCAGCGCCATTTGATCGCGTTAAGGTTGATCGTCGCGACGGTCTTGCATTTCGCGAGCTGTTTCGGCCGTTTCGGCGGTGGATCGGTCTCGACGGTGATCAGCACCGGGTGTCGTTTCGGCAGCGCAGCCGCCTCGACCGATCCCCATTGTTGCTCGATCACCGGGATGTCCAACTCCGCGCGAAAGTCCACTTCCTTCTCTTTGTAAACTTCCGTGCCCGGCCGGATGCGCAGCGGCAACCCCTCGGTGTTGCCGGGGCCGAGATCGAGCCGCAATGTGCCGCTCTTGGCCTTGTAGCCTTGCGGCAGCTTCACGCGCAACAGGCGCGAGTCGAGCGAAGGATCTTTCTCCTTCGCGGCTTCGCCGGCGTAGTTCAACTCGATGGGCGGTTGTTCCTGCATGGTTCGCGCCCGGCTATTCCAAAACCTCCAGGTCCAGTTTCAGCTCGCCGCTGAGGTCGAGTTTCACCGGCACCTCGAACTCCTCGCCGTCGGCGGTCCGTCCGGAAACGTTGACAGTGACCGTGGCACCTTCCTCAACCTCGGCGTTCTCGGTGGGCGGTTTGGCCGCGACGAGCACGGCTTTGTAGCCTCCGGTGAACTGCGTCGAAAGGGTCTTCATCCAGTCGGCGTATTTGCTGCCGCCGAAGCTGAACCCGATGGCCTGCGTCAACGCGCGCGAATCCACCGACGGCTTGTTGCAGGAAATCTGCGCGTAAATCCAAAGCCGGTCCTCGCCGTCGGCGATAAGTTGCGTGCGCTCGCCTTCCGTGCGCACGTCCATCGTGTAACGCGTCTCTTCCTCGCCGCTGTCTTCGCCGGGTGGTTTGCGTGTCGGACGCTGGAAGATGAGCGCGCCGTTGACCAGCCCGCTAATGACCGTCGCCGCGGTGCCGGCGACCACCTGCGCCCAGCCATCCGTGCGGAGGGCGTCTTCGAGCCGGCGCTTGTCGCGCCCGAAATCGTCGGCCGACGCCGTGCCCGCCAGGATCAATTGCGCCGCGCCGGTCATGAACCAAATCCAGCCAAGGATGCCGAGGGTGGCGAACGGCTTGCGCGACAAGTTGCGCAACACCGCTGGCTGCGGGATGCGCATGATGACGTAGGAGAGCAGCGTGCCCCAGATGATGCTTTTCTGCGCAAGCGGAAAATTCTGGATGCGCATCTGATGGTAGAAGAAGTTCGCCACCAAATACGGCGTCGCCAGCCCGACCCCAATCAGAAACCAGCGCGGCACCATGTCCTTGATCTTCTGAAGCGGCCGCAGCAGCGCGTCAATCGGTTTGCGGAACACGACGATCGCCACCGGCAAGAGCATGATGAGGAACGGCGTCTTCGTGTCCTTCACGTCCATCGCCGACCAGCCATACCACAGTCCCGCGCCAACGCCGCCGCCGATGAGCGCCGCGAGGTCCCAACCGGAAATCATCCGCACCAAACGCAAGACCGAATCCAACAGGCCGGAGCCGCCGGCAGCGGATGGCGGCGCGGGGGAACGTGGCTCGGCCGGCGCGACGACGGGCGTCGGGGCCAGCGTGGCGGGCGGGCGCTGTGGCTGTGACACGGGCGGCCCCGCGTCGGACGCCGGCGCAGGTTTTCCACAAACCGGGCAAAACTTGCCGCCGGTTCGCAACTGCGATCCGCAGTGTGCGCAAAACCCCATGGCGGGGCCCTTATACCACCATCTCCCGTGTCCCGGCAAGCGAGACGTTTTCGCCGTGACACCTCCAGCCGTTGTCGGCTAAATTCGCCGGCGTCGTGGAGTTTTGCCAGCAATTGCTGCCAGAGGAAAGGCGCAAGCCATGAACACGAAACTCATGCAGTGGGGCGCGGCGATGGTCGTGCTGGGCGTCGGTTCGTTTTTGCTGCCGATGCTTGGCATTCAGTTCCGCATCTTCAACCTCTTCGGCGCGCACCAAACCGAAGCCGCCATCGGTTCGATTGTCATCGGCGCGGTTCTGTTCATCGTCTGCGCCATCCGCGGAAGATCCGACTCCGCTTCCGAACCGGCACAGCCAAACGCGCCGACCGCTTCCGTGCCGCCGCCTCTGCCTCCGCCGGCCAGCGGCGCGTCCTCTCCCGCCACCTGCCCGAAGTGCGGCGCGAAGGCCGCTGCCGGCGACCGGTTCTGCATGGAGTGCGGTGGGCCATTGCCCGCCGTCGTCCCTGCGCCTCCGCCGCCCCAACAACAACCGCCTGCGCAAGCGCCGCCCGTCATCCAACCACCCGCGCCCGCCCGCCGCCGAAAATCCGGCTGTCTGATCTCCCTCGCCGTCCTGTTGCTGTTGCTCGGGGGCGGCGCGTGGGTCTTTATGGGAATGCCGAAGCCTTACCAGCCGCCGGCACGCACCGAGCCGGCCGTGCCGGCGCGCATGGCGGGAACGCTCGCGGAATTCCCCGTGGACCCGTCACCAACGCAGCCGTTGCAGCCCACCGAAGTCGTCTCGCAAAGTTTTCAACCCACCGGTTACGGCACAACGGCATCCCAAAAGGTCCAAGCCCCCGCCGAGTCGCTTCCGCCCGGACTCAACACCAGTTCGATTCCCACGGTGGCTTCCGCGATGACCAGCTCGACCTATCGCAGCGGCGACGATCCGCAATCCCCGCCGGTCTATGTTCACGTCATGCAAACCGGCCAGAACCCCGCGCTCGCGGGCCAGTTCGCGCAGGGCATCGCGCAAAACAGCGGCGCGACGCTCCAAGGCGCGCGCGTGCAGAGTCCGCAAGGGCAGGTTTACCAAGGCTACACGGTGCGCACCGTGACGATCCTGGTTTATATCCTGATGAACCCGAACGCGGGCACCCTCATCATCCTTTACGCACCGCGGCCTGAGTCGTTTGCCGCCACGCAACGGCTCGCCGGCAGCGTCGGCAACGGCCGCGGCCTGCGGGACTATCCGCAAATCGCGGACCCCTACGCCTCATTGCCGGCCGCGCCACCGCCCGGCTACCAGCTTGCCAACATGCGCGGCTTCACCGGCGGCCAGATCAACGCCGCCCTCGCGCGCATGGAACAACAAATCGGCCGCGACGCCACCTCGCAACTCAACCAGGCGCTCAACACCGTCCGCGTGTTCATCCCCGACCACGGCATGTTTGCGACCTACCGGGACCCGCGGGGCCAGGAGAAAGGCGTGCTCATTGGCGGCTACGGTTCGCATTTCCGCGCGCGAGCCGCCTGGCGGTTTTTGTTCTGGACTTTCGGCTGGGTCATGCAACGCAACGACACCCTCGGCTTTGAGGCGCTGACCATCACCGACAGCGGCTCGCGCATCATGATCTTCCAGAAAGGCCCCTACATCGGCCTCGCCGCCGTGCCCGGCGCGTGCGGCGAACGCGAGTTGTTCGACCTGACTCGCAGCGTTCAGTTCTGAGCAATGAGACGGACCCAGACTATGAATGCGACTTCCGACGCCAACCTCCGGCGTGACCCGCAGCGCGGCAGCGTCCAGAAACCGGTCCTCTGGATTGCGAGCATCGCGCTGCTGGCGGCGCTGGCGGGAGGCGGCATCTTCCTCTGGAAATCCGGCGACGCCCAGCCTGCGAAACCTCCCAGTCGCCTCGCCGGCACCGTCACCGAGTTCTCCTTGTCCCAGATTCCCGCTGTCACGCAGCAACCGACGCCCGTCGCCAAGCCTGGTCCCACGTCGAGCGCAACTGTCAAACCAGCCGTCGAACCGAGAAGCAAGCCCGACGATGGCACCGGCACTCAGGTCGTCGTCGTGCGCAAACCTGATCTGCCAGCTTCTTCGAGCACCAGCCCCTCGCCGCCCTCCAAAACCGCTGGCGTCAGCGCGACGCCAGCGCCTCCGACGACGATCGGCCCCTATTCTCCGCAGAAGCCGCAGCCGCTCGTTCCGCTCGCTCCCATCACGCCACCACCGATGCCCTCGGCCGCGTCGCAGCAACCGCTGAAGCCCACCCCGGAACCAGTGACTATCGTCGCGACCCGCCCGCCTGTCGCACCGCAGACCGTCGCTTCAACAAGCATCTCCCACCCGCCGATGCCGCCGCCCCAGCGCGTCCTTTTCTCCGACAGTTTCCGCCGGGCCGACGCGGGACCGTGGGCGCTTGGCATGAGTGACCTCGCTTTCGGCGGCTCGGCGCGCGTCCTTTATCTGCCGCTGGGCGGCGGCCCCAACGTCGTCGGCGCGATCATTTGCGGCGGCGTGCTGCAAAACAAGTCGCTCGACTACGGCGGCATCCAGTTCGCCCGCTCGCTCAACGACCGCGGCGTTGACATCGGCCAGGACCTCAACATCCGCGCCGACATTTTCGTCCCCACCGACGCCGAGCGCCACATCACGCAAGCCGGCCCTTACTTCCGCAGCCGCGCCGCCGCGGCGGGCGACGGCATCATTGGCGGCACCTCCGCCGGCTACTGGATCATGCTGTGCAGCAACGGCGAGGTCATCGTCAAACTCCTCAACGGCGCCGCGCCCAGTCCGTTCGCTGCCAGCAGCGGTCGGCTGCCGGGCTTCGATCCGCGGGCTTACCACACGCTGGAGATGGCAGCACAAGGCGAGTCGCTGGAAGTCGCCCTCGATGGCCGGCTGCTGATGTTCCGCCAAGCGGGCCGTTATGTGACGCGCGTGCGAATTCCGCCGGTCTGGCTAGGTCCGCCGCCGACCGGTTTCAACAACGGCACCGCCGGCATCTGGTTCGGCTGCGAAGACAACCGCGGCAAGATCGGCGGCCAGTGCGTCGCCAACCTGGTCGTGACGCGCTACGGCCCGCTCTCCGGCCTGCCCGTCTATAATCCCTACACCCGATGATCGGCTTCTCTTTCCGGCTCACGGTATCAGTCCATCTTCTGCCACTGTTTCTGCTGCTGCTCTGTTCGTGCCAGCCGCGACACGCGGAGAGAACCGTCGTCGTTTATGCGTCCATAGACCAGGTCGTTTCGGAGCCAATCCTGAAACAATTTGAAACCGCCACCGGCATTCGCGTGCTGCCGGTCTATGATGTCGAGGCGACCAAGACCACCGGCCTCGCCAACCGCCTGATCGCTGAGAAACCCCATCCGCAAGCCGACGTGTTCCTCAGCGGCGAATTCTCGCAAACGCTGTTGCTCAAGAACCAGGGCGTCCTCGCCGCCTACCGCTCGCCCGCCGCCGCCGACCTGCCAGCGCAATTCGCCGACGCCGACGGCTTCTGGACCGGCATCGGCGGACGCGCCCGCATCCTGCTCGTCAACACCCGCCGCGTGCCCCGCGACCGGTTTCCCCGCTCGATCTTCGACCTGCTCGACGAGCGATGGCCCGCCGACCAACTCGCCATCGGGCTGCCGCTCTTCGGCACGTCGGCCACCCACGCCGCCGCGCTCTACGCCGCGCTCGGGCCGGAGAAGGCGCGCGATTTCTACCGCCGGCTCCGGGCGCGCGGCGTCCGCGTTGTGGACGGCAACTCCGTCGTGCGCAATCTCGTTGTGCGCGGCGATCTGGCCTTCGGTCTCACCGACACCGACGACGCGTGCGAGGCGCTGCGCAACGGCGCGCCCGTGGCCATCGTCGTGCCCGACCAGGCGGAATCGGGCTTGGGGACGCTGGCCATCCCCGGCACAGCGGCGTTGATCGCCCGCGCGCCGCATCCTGCCGAAGGTCGCCAGTTGCTTGACTTCCTGCTGTCGAAAGCGATGGAGGAGCAACTGGCCGCGATGGGTTGGAGCCAGGTTCCGCTGCGCCCGTCGGTGGCCGCGCCGGCGTGGCTGCCGCCCGGCGGATTCAAGCAGATGTCCGTGAACCTGGCCGATGTCTTTGCCCAGTTGTCCACCAGCAAAAAGGACCTCACCGATATTTTTCTGAGATGATGCCCTGGACTGAATGAAAACGAGCGGCATTCTCAGCCGAGGCATCGGCGGCTTCCTCTTCGTCCTCGTCGTGTTAGGACCGGTGCTCGCGCTGGCGGCGCGCAGCATCCATGATGTTGCATCCGGCCACGCGGACTGGTTGCTGCTGGCGCTGCCAACGGGACGGCGGCTGCAACTGCTCCTGCAAAGCGTCGGCTTCGCCGCCTCGGTCGCGCTCGCCGGGACATGCGCCGGCTTTGTTGCCGCGACGGCGCTCTGGCGGTGGCGCTCCGGCTTTCGCCCCCTGCTGCTGGTCATGGCACTGTTGCCGGCCTACGTCCATACGCTGGCGTGGTCAACCGCATTCGCCGCGCTCAACGCGCTCCTCGAACCTCTTGGCTTCGCCGGCATCCCGCTTCGCGGATGGGGCGGCGCGATCTTCATTCAAACGATGGCGTTGCTGCCCGCCGGCGTCTATCTCGCGCTCGTCGGCCTCGAATCGCTCGACCGTAATCTCATCGAAGCCGCGCGGCTCGCCGCGCCGGACGCGAAGGTGCTGGGCCGCGTCATCTTGCCGCTCGCCGCGCCGATGCTGGCCGCCGGTGCTGGTCTGCTGTTCTTGCTGAGCCTGATTGACTACACCGTGCCCTCGCTCTGTCTGGTAAATGTCTATGCGCTGGAAATCTTCGCCGAATTCGGCGCGAGCAACGAGCCGGGGCGCGCGTTCCTGCTGTCGCTGCCGCTGCTGGTCGTGACGCTGGCGGCGCTGTCGTTTGCGCACGACCGCGTCAAACACGCCGCGCAAACCACCGGAGGCCCGCGCGCGGCCCGACCGCTCCCGCCTCGATGGCCGCCTTGGTTTCAGCGCCTGCAATGCGGCGCGCTTGCTCTGCTTGCGCTGCAAATCGCCGTCCCGCTGGCGACGCTCGGCGTGACGGCCTCCGGCTGGCGGGCGACAGCGGACGCGGTGTCGGCGGCGCGCAATGAGGTGTTCTTCTCGTTTGGCGTCTGCGCCGCCACGGCACTGCTCTGCCTGGCGCTTTCCCCTTTGGCGGCGCTCTGGCTATGGCAGCGGAGCCACCGCAACGCTTCCGTCTGGCTGCTGTTGTTTGTGCCGCTGGCCGTGCCCGCGCCGTTGGCAGGCATCGGTTTGATCGCGCTTTGGAACCAGCCGGATTGGCACCCGCTTTACGGCACCCGGTTGATGCCCGTGCTGGCGGGCGCGGCGAGATTCTGCTCCGTCGCGGCGATGGTGCTTCTGGCCCAGCTTCGTCAAACCGACCCGTTGCTGTTCGACGCAACGCGCGTGTTTCAACGCCGCCCGTGGCGCGGCTGGTGGCGCGTGCGGCTGCCGATGCTCGCGCCGGGACTGCTCGCCGCGGGCTGCATCGTGTTTGCGCTGGCGCTGGGCGAGCTTGGCGCGACCCTGATCGTTGCGCCGCCGGGCCACGCGACACTAACGATGCGCATTTACAATTACCTCCACTACGGCGCGTCAGCCACCGTGGCGGCCCTGTGTCTGACCATGACGCTGCTCACACTGGCTGCGGCCGGTCTGGCAGCCGCCGCGTTGAAGATATGGCACCGCGTCAACTCGAACGAAGACCCATCATGATCTCTGTCTCCCGACTCACCAAACTCTTCGGCAACACCACGGCGCTCGATGGCGTGACGCTCTCGGTAGCGCCGGGCCAGACGCTTGCGGTCGTGGGGCCGTCGGGCTGCGGCAAGACGACGTTGCTGCGGCTCGTCGCGGGCCTGGAAAAGCCCGACGAAGGCGAGGTGGTTCTGCACGGAACCGTGGCGAGCCGACCCGGCTGGGCGCTGCCGCCGCATGAGCGCAACGTGGGCTTTGTGTTTCAGTCGGCGGCGCTTTGGCCGCACATGAGCGTGGCGCAAAACATTTCCTTCGGCATGAACGCCCGACCGCGCGACCAAGCCCGCGCAACGCTTGCGGCGCTGCTCGACCAGCTTGATCTCCGGGAACTCGCCGGCCGCCATCCACACCAACTCTCAGGCGGGCAGGCGCGCCGCGTGGCGCTGGCTCGCGCGCTCGCGCCGCAGCCAAGAATCCTGCTGCTGGACGAGCCGTTGACCAACCTCGATGGCGAGCTGAAAAGCCGCGTGCTCGGCGTGATTCAAGACGCGATTCGCGCCACGCGGCCGGCCGTGATCCACGTCACGCACGATCCCGCCGAGGCTGCGGCGCTTGGCGCGCAGACGCTGACGTTGCGGGAAGGAAGGATCGTCGGAGGCGGCGCATGAAGTTACTGAAGGCGATCTTCCAGACGCTGCTGGGCATTGCGCTGGTGGTCGGCGTCGCGTGGCTGCTTCAAAAACCGAAGCCGCAGCCGCAACTGCCGGCCGGCTGGCAACTGATCCGCCCGCCCGCCGACGTGATGACGCTGGTCGAGGACGGCCCCGTCATCTGGAGCGGCGGCCGCGATGGTGTCGTCACACTGGACGCGATCAGCGGACGCATCATCGAAACAATCAAGGGGGACGTGGCGTTCAACTACGTCTCGGCCATCGTATTGGACCGCGCCGCTCATCGCGTCTGGGTCGGCCACGGCAGCGGCCTAAGCGTGCGCGAGCAGAACCGTTGGCACACCGTGACCGCGCGCGACGGCCTCGTGGACAACCAGGTGTTGGCGCTATGCCTGACCCGCTCCGGCGACCTCTGGGCCGGCAGCGCCCACGGACTGGCGCGGTTCTCGCGCGGCGCATGGAAGACCTTCACGTCCGCCAACGGCCTTGCGAGCGAAGCGGTTTCCGCAATGCTGGAGGATCGCGGCGGCCGGTTGTGGTTCGGCGACGGTTACAGCCCGCAGGGTGGCCTGACGATGTTCGATGGCACACGCTGGCAGGCGTTCGGCACAACGAACGGCCTGGCGCACGCCTCAGTCAACGCCATCTGCGAAGACCGCGACGGCCGCCTCTGGTTCGCAACGGGTTTCAGTTCGCGCGGCGCAGCAAGTTCTCTGCACGGCTCGACGTGGAAAACGCTCACACAGGCTGACGGGCTGGCCGGCCCAAAGGTGCGGTCTATTTTTCAGGACAGCGCCGGCGCGATGTGGTTCGGGTCGGAATATGACGGTATCGCGCGCTTGCACGGCGGCCGGCGGGACGTGTTCACGCCACGGACGGGTCTGGCCGGATGGGAAGTCAAGACGATGATCGAGGATGCGCGCGGCAACTTCTGGCTGGGAACCGAGGATGGCATCACGCGCATCCGGGCTGCGGCCAACTGAGGACAACCGGCAACAGAACCATCCACGCGCGAGAAGATGGTCGGGGCGGCGGGATTTGAACCCGCGACCTCTTGGTCCCGAACCAAGCGCGCTAGCCAAGCTGCGCTACGCCCCGGCCGAACTGCGCGGCGGACGGTCATTCAGACGCGTCTGCCTGCGCAAAGGAGCCGTGTTGGTAACACAAACTACCGATACTGTCCACGCAAACTTCGCCTTCCGCACGCTTTTTTAATCGTTCCACCCGAATTCCCCCCGCAGCGGCACAAAGACGCAGCCGCCGAGTTCCTTCTCGTGATACGTCACCTCCCCCGTGCGCTCGATCCGCAATAGATTCTGATGATGACGCAGCCCGACCGGCGCCAGCAACCGGCCACCAATGGCCAGTTGACGTTTCACCGGCTGTGGAACCTCCGGCGCGGCCGCCGTGTAGAAGATCGCGTCGAACGGCGCGTGTTCCAGCCAACCCGCGCTTCCGTCGCCCTCGCGCAATGTCACGTTCTCCAAGTCGAGCCGCGCCAGCCGCTCCCGTGCTTCGGCCAGCAACTCCGGAATCCGCTCCACGCTGAACACCCGCGCCACGAGTTGCGCCAGCAGCGCCGCCTGGTAGCCGGAACCCGTGCCAATCTCCAGCACGCGGTCCGTCGGCCGCAGCCGCGCCGCCTCCAGCATCCACGCCACCATGTAAGGCTGCGAAATTGTCTGACCACAGCCAATCTCCACCGGATGATCCGCGTAAGCCTCCGACAAGCTGGCGCTCGGACAAAACAAATGGCGCGGCGCCTTGGCGAACGCCGCCAGCACGCGCTCGTCGCGAATGTTCCGGCCGCGCAACTGCTCGGCAATCATCTTCGCGCTCCAATACTCCGGCGTGTCGTGCTGCCGAGCGGGGCGGTAGCCGTCAGTGCTCATAGCAATAACGTAGCAGCAACCGGACCACCCGCAGCGTGTCCTTGATCGGCCGGATGTGGCTATGCTCGTCCGCGTAGATCGTCGTCACCGGCGCGCTCGCAATGCGATGGCCCGCGCGCGCGGCAAGAATCAGCATCTCGCTGTCAGCCTCGTAATGGTCCGCCGTCAGTTTCAGCGCATCGAGCAGGCTGCGGTGGAGCAAACGGAACCCGCATTGGCTGTCCGGCAACGGCTGCCGGCACATCCGACTCAGCACCCACGAGCTGAAACGGTTTCCCACGTAGTGTGTGAACGGCATGCTCTCCGCCTGCGTCATCCGGTTGCCAAGGACGAACTTCGCCCCGCCGTCACGCCCGGCGAACAGCCGCGGGATGTCGTCCGGGTTGTGCTGGCCGTCCGCGTCGAGCAGCACGATCCACTCGCAGCCCAGTTCCCCGCACCGCGCCAGCCCGGTCTTGAGCGCCGCGCCCTTGCCGCGGTTGGTCGCGTGCCGAATGACCTCCGCGCCAGCGGCACGGGCCTCCTCGCCGCTGCCGTCGGTGGAGCCGTCGTCCACGACCAACACGCGCCCGACGCGAGCCACCGTCCGCTGCACGACCTTGCCGACATGATTCGCGGCGTTATAAACGGGAATCAAGGCGACGACGTTGGCGGACGCAGGATTCATGAACGTAATTCGTAATTCGTGATTCGTAATCAGTGACTCGTGAATGCTTATCCTTAGCACGCAACAACTCCCGTCGCGAGCAAACGAATCACAAGTTACGAGTTACGAATCACAGATCACAAGTCACGGTTTCCGCGCCGCATAAGCCTGCGCCAGCGTCCAGTCCCGCTCGATGTCCCACGGGCTGTGGAACAGGTGCCACTGCTCCGCGTGCTCTCCAATCGCCCGTTCAAGATGCTCCGCGATCCGGCGGTTCAGCGTTTCCACAGTATCCTTCGCTTTGTCCGTGAAGATCGGATCGTAAAAGAAAAGCTTGTAGCGGTCATCGGGCAGGCGGACGCAGAAGCCCAGCACGATGGTCGCGCCCGTGCCGAGCGCCAAACGCGCCGGCCCGGTCGGCAGCCGCGCCGGCGCGCCAAAGAACAACGTCGCGTCCCGGTTGCGGGTGAAATCGCGGTCGCCCAGTAAGGCGATGATTTCGTTGCGCTGGATGACGCGCAGACATTCGCGCGTGGCCCGGCCCACCTCCACCACCTGCATCCCGCGCCCCGTGCGCTGGGCCTGGAAGAGTTCGTCCAGCCGCGGGTCGCTCATCTGGAGCGCCACGACGTTGAACTTGTAGCCGTGCCGCACGATGGTCGCGCCGCCGTTCTCGACGCTGCCGAGATGCGCCGTTATCACCACCGTCCCCTTCCCCGCCGCCCGCGCGCGGGCGAGCGACTCGATGTTCTCCACCTCCACCAGCGCCGCCAGCGCGTCGCCGCGGTCTGCTGAGCCGAAGTAGAAGTAGTCCGCAACGGTCTTCGCGAAGCTGATGTAGATGCTTCGTGCCCGCCGCAGCGCCTCCGCCGCATCCAGCGGCTGGCCGCGAAACGCCGCGATCCGCCGCAGGTTCCCGGCCACTTCCACCGCCTCGCGCCGCTTCAGCGCGAAATACGCCCGCGCCAGCCCTGTGGCGACGGCAAACGCCACCGAGCGCGGCACCATCCGCGTTGCTGCTGCTGCCGCGCGGAACAGCCCGTATTTCATTGCGTCAGCCGCAGCACCGCCTGCGCGATGTCCTGCGCGGAATCCGGATGCCGCAACGGCTCGCAACCGGCGCGCATCGCCGCCAGCCGGTCGGGCCGCGAGAGTAGTTGTTCGATCAGCGGCGGCAGGTCGTAGATGGTTTCGGCCTGGAGCGCAACGCGGGACTTGAGCAGGAACTCGGTGTTGCGCATCTCCTGGCCGGGAATCGGGTTGATGATGATCATCGGCAGGCGCTTGACGAGGGCCTCCGCGGTGGTCATGCCGCCCGGTTTGGTGACGGCCAAATCGGTCACGCTCATCAGTTCATGCACGTTCTTCACAAAACCGTAGATGTGCGTCGGATGAACCAGCCGGGGCCGCAGTTCCTCCAGCCGCTCGCGCACCTTCTCGTGCATGCCCGCGAGAATCATGATCTCAATCGGACGCCGAATCTTGTTCAGCCGCTTCAGGATGGTGCGGAACGGCCCCAGCCCCTGGCTGCCGCCCATGATGAGCAGCTTCGTCGTGTCCCGGCGCAAGCCGAGCTTGTCGCAAAGCGCGGCGCGGTTGGGTTCCTCTTTGTAAACCGGGTCCACCGGAATGCCGGTAACAAGCACTTTCTCCGGCGACACGCCGCCGGCGATCAGCGCCTTGCGCGTCGCCTCTGTCGGGACGCAGTAGAGGTTCACCTGCCCGTGCGCCCAGTAACGATGCGCCACATAGTCCGTGATGACACCCACCAGTGGCAGCGTCGAGCCGCTGCGCATCTTGTAGTCGGCCATCACGCCGCACGAGAACGCCTGCGTGCTGACGATGGCGTCGGGGCGGAACTCCGTCAGCAGCGACTCCAACCGCTCGGCGTTCCTGCGGTTCAGGCGGTCGTGAATGCCGCTGGTGCGCGCCTTGAAGCGGGGGTTGTCATACATCCACTCCCACAAGCCCGGCGCGGTCTTGAGCACGCCGAGGTAGGTCTTCAACACGATCTTCGCCAGCAACGGGCTGGCGTATTTGAAGGAATCGTATTCCGCGCTCACCAACCCCGGATCCAACGCCTGCATTCCGCGCTTCACAGCCAGCGCGGCGCCGTGATGGCCGGAGCCTTCGGTCAGGTAGAAAAATAGAATTCGTTTCGACATCAGTCGCGTCCTGATTCCACACTCTTCACATTCTGTTTCCGCCGGAACTCGTCCGCATGGTAGCTCGACCGCACCAACGGCGCGCTCGCCACGTGGACGAAGCCCATCGCCAGCGCGGCCCGGCGCAACGCCACAAACGCTTCCGGCCGCACAAACTCGGTCACCGGTAGGTTCGCCGGCGTCGGCTGCAAGTATTGCCCGATGGTCAGCAACTCGCAGCCTGCCGCGCGCAAATCGCGCATCGTCTCCAACACCTCCGCCTCCGTCTCGCCGTGCCCGACCATCAGGCCCGACTTCACATATAGCCGACGTCCGCCAGCCGCTCGCTCCGTAGCCGCCGACGTCGGGACGCAGTCAATGTCATCCTCTTGCGCGCTATCCGTCCGCCTCCTTACGTCGGCGGCTACGGTTTCGCGCTGCGCCCACTCGCCCGCCATCCGCAGCACCGCCAGCGTCCGGTCGTAGGTCGCCCGGTGCCGCACCTTCGCCGTCAGCCGCCGGACCGTCTCGATATTGTGATTGAACACATCCGGCCGCGCCGCCAGCACCGTCTCTACCAGTTCGCGTTGGCCGCCGAAATCCGGCGTCAACACCTCCACCGCCAGTTCCTCGCCGCACGCCGCCCGCAGCTCGCGGATCGTCCGCGCGAAATGCTCCGCGCCGCCGTCGTCCAAGTCGTCGCGCGCCACGCTCGTCACCACCACATGCTTCAACGCCATCCGCTTCGCCGCCTCCGCCACGCGCTTCGGCTCGTCCGGGTCCAGCGGCAACGGTTTCGCTCTTGCCACCGCACAGAACCCGCACGCCCGCGTGCAGCGGTTTCCGGCGATCATGAACGTCGCCGTGCCGCGCGACCAGCATTCCCAGCGGTTCGGGCAGCGCGCGCTCTCACAGACCGTATGCAACCGCAACGTGCCGAGCCGGCCGCCTGTCCGGGCAAACCGCCGGTCCGTCGGCAGGCTCAGCCGCAACCAGCGCGGCAGCCGCGTCCGCTTCACAACCCGGTCCTGTAGCGGCGGTCTCTGACCGCCGGTCGCTGTTGACGATTCATCCCGGCGGTCGGAAACCGCCGCTACAGCATCAGGCTGCAGCCGCGTCCGCCGATTCACCGTAGTTGTGCTCGTAGCCGTCATTTCCAAAGAACCGAGCCTAACGGACACCTCTCAGAGGCGCAAGCTTCGGCTCGGCGACGACTATAGAAGAACCCCGCCCAGCCGTCACGCGGCAAAACAGCGAAACGAATTAAGAGTTAAAAGTGAAGAGTTCAGCAATTCTCAACTCTTAACTCTTAACCCTCAACTGTCCGCTCCTCGCATCCCTTCGGCGCGCGCGTGAGCGGCTTCGTCGAAGCCGGGTCCGCCGCGGGATCGGCGAACCATCGCACGGCCCAATACACCCACCACGCCCGCGCCGGCCACATCCCATCCTCCAGACATATCTGCTGAAGCGTTCGGTCCGCCGCCTCCCGGTGCGTGTCGTGATCCAGATAATTCTCCCGCATAAGCTGATAGAGCGCGTCATGCACCAGCGAGCCGCGCATGAACGTCAGCGTATCAATCGTAGGCCCCGACGGTCCATCCCACGCATACCCATTCTCCAACGTCAGCTTCCCCGCCGTATCCAGCCAGATGAACGGCGTCTTGATGTCCTGCGCCGGCTTGATGGCAATCTCCACCGTGTAGCTTTCCTTCAGTTGGTATTTGTAACCGCCCCGGTAAGCAATGCACTTCATCGTCTTGCCCTCTCACTTCCCGCTCCCGCCGCGCCCGCGATCACCATGAATCGGTTCATACGAATCCTTACGGCGCTCACTTGACGAGCTTGCCGTCCTTATACTCTCGCTTGTATTGAAGAACGCCTTGCTCGTTCCAAGCGGCCTCGTTGATGCGGACGCCATCTTTGTAGTGGTGCTCAAACCGTTTTTGACCGTTCGGATTCCACCCCGCTTCAAATCCATCGAGCGTGCCATCCTTGTAGTTTCTCTCGGCCTGCTTCTGCCCGTCGGAATACCAATGAATCCATTGCCCGTGCTGCTTGCCTTTTCGATACTGCCCCACATACATCTTCTTGCCATCACGATACCAACCGGTGTCGGGTCCATCTATCACATGGTTCACATAATGCTGCTCATACGACTTTTCGCCATTGTCATGGTAGTGAGCGCAAACCCCATCGTATTTCCCGTCCTTGAAGTGCATTTCATCACGCTTCTGGCCGTTCACATACCAGCCGTTCCATGTGCCCGTGTAATGAGCCGGAGGTGTTACATAAATGCCTGACTCTTTCTTGCTGAGCGTCGGCCGCGCTAAGACCTTATCCGGATTTCGATACTGGATTGTGACGGTCCAGTGTGAATCGAGCCGGTAGCTTTCAGAATGACTTTGCCCGCTTCCGAATCCGCCAAGGTTTGAGAACTCGGGAGAACGCAGGACATTCAAAGCCTCCGCCTTGGTCATCCCCGGTATGATTTGGCTGACCTTCTCTTGCCAGCGCGCTTCGCCCGCGTCCTTCTCACGGATGTTAGAAGTGCCGTTGCCGTATTTCGCGACGATCTCGCGCAACGACTTCGCGGCAGCTTCGCGCACTTCGTTGCTGGGGTCGTGCAGAGTTTGGATGTGTTTTGCGATAGCTGCCTCATCTTCGGCCAGAGTGTCCGCCGCTCTCGCCGTCCCGCCCGCCGCGAGCGTCACCGCCGCAACCGCCATTACGATGAATCGGTTCATACGACACCTTTCGGTTCTTGTAGGCCCGGTGCCCACACCGGGCGGATGAATGGATGTTCGCCGCGTGGGGGCACGCAGCCTACACCGCTCATCGCAGCCGGGATTCTGCGCCGCGAGGTTGCAGCGCGCAAGGGGGAAAGTGGTTATCGCCATAGCTGGGGGAGCGCGGGCATCTTGCCCGCCTTGGGCCGAATCGGGTTGAGAACGACGGCGGGCAAGATGCCCGCGCTCCAGTCAGACCTGCCGCATCTCGTAGTCCACGAATCCGTTGCGGGATTGAGGGATAGCATTCTCCGCCGCGGAGCGGCGGACTACGATTTCCTCCGCCTCAGCTTTGCGGGACGCCGCGACTTGCCGCACCGGCCTCGTCTGATTCCGGTTCCCGCCTGCGTCCCGCGTTCCTGCGCCCGCGCTCGCGCATCCCTCGTCCGCCCCGATGACGGAGGAAGGTTTCCGCATTCATCCCCCGCGCCGCCCGGGCGTCGCGGCGGACCGGGGGGCGGTCCTGGAGGGCGCAGGGGCGGTTGTTCCGGGTCGCGGGGTGCTTCAGTTGTCCGATGGGGCTTTTCTTCCGTCCCAAGGGGTCGCGCCCTTGCGGCAGGGGGCACGCCCCTCGCGCCGAGGGGTGAAGAACTTTTCCCAAGGGGCGCAACACTTGCCCCGAGGGGCGAGAAAGTTCTGCCAAGGGGCGCGCCCCTTCCGGCGAGGGGTGCACCCCCTGGCGCAGGTGCCGCGCCCCTTCCCAAAAGGGGCGTGCCCCTCGCCGCAACTGTTGCGCCCCTTTTGAAAAGGGGTGCGCCCCTTGCCGCAGATTATTCGCCCCTTTTCGCGAGGGGTGCGCCCCTCGGCGCAGGTGCTGCGCCCCTTTTCGAAAGGGGCGCGCCCCATAACGCTCCAAATACGCCATTTAGGCCGCCGAAAACCCTCCGGGCCGTTTTGAGCCGCTATTGCGGCTTGACGCACCGAACGGTTCGCCGGGTCGGCCGATGCGACGATGCGGCGCTCCCAGCGGTCGCGTCCTGCCGGGATGGCGGCGGTGAGACACCGCGGCAGGAAAGAAATGGAGCGCGGTCGCCGGGCGCGCCAGACTCTGAGCCGGAACGATGCAGTTGCGCCTCCACAGACGGCTCCCCTCACCCTGACCCTCTCCCCTCGCAAGCGAAGGGAGAGGGAAAGCGGCCTCTACCGCGCTCGTGCGCACTAAACGGTTTGCTGGTCTTTCGTCGGAAAAACCTCTCCCTCTCCCCACGCCAGTGGGGAGAGGGCCGGGGTGAGGGGCCGCCGTAACTGAATCGTTCCGGCTGAGAGAACTGCGGAGGACGTCATGATTAGAAGATTGAAGATGTGAAAGGATGCACGCCATGAACCTCCTCTGCCGCCCACTGGTTCCGCTTTTGCTGCTGGGGTTGCTCCCCTGCCTGCCGGTGGCGCGCGGTGGGGGAAGATAAGAAAGGAATGGCTCTTCCAATCGCCACGTCGGGGACGTGGCCTACAACAACCTTGTCATGCACAATAGCTGTCCTATAATCCGCAACGTCATCTCACGGAGGAAAACCATGAAACGCATCAGCCTCGTCTCCCTCGCGGTCATGTTCTCGTTTGTCACCACGGCGCTGCTCCCGGCGCAAGAGAGGACCATGACGACCTCGACCGGCATCGAGATGGTTTGGATTCCGCCGGGGGAGTTCATGATGGGCAGCACCGCGAAGGAAAAAGATTGGGCCGATTACAAGGGATGCAATCATACTTGCAGCAACCCGGAGGGCGAACCACGACCGGCGAAGGTCCCTCACGGCTTCTGGTTGGGACGGACGGAGTTGACGGTGAGGCAATGGCAGAAGTTCGTTGACTTCACCAGATTTATCACCGACGCGGAAAGGGCGAAGAATATCCGCACCTGGCGCGAGCCGCGGCAAGACGTGAGGCCCAAGGATAACCATGCCGTGTGCTGGATCAGTTGGAACGATGCGGCGGCTTACTGCGATTGGCTGACGAAGACCGAGCGGAAGGCGCGCAAGCTGCCGCCTGACATGGAGTATCGCCTGCCCACGGAAGCGGAATGGGAATACGCCTGCCGCGCGGGTCAGGAGCAGACAAAGTTCTGGTGGGGCGACAATGCCGGCGATGGCGCGCGGCGGTTGAACTGGTATGGCCCCGATGACGGTTTCGAGTATGAATCGCCGGTGGACGCCTTCGGCGCTCGCGGCCGGAACAAGCTCGGCCTGGCCGACATGCTGGGCAACGTGTGGGAATGGTGCCTCGACGATTATGATCGCAAAGGCGGCCATGCGGGTTGTTACAAGGGCAATCCCGGCGCCTGTGTGCGAAAGGGCGGATCGTGGAGTCAGTTCATCGGCTTTGAACGCTGCGCGACGCGCATGAGTTCCAGCCCCATTTCCTCCGCCAACCATACCGGCTTTCGAGTCTGCTGCGGCGTGCGACCCGCCATCGAGAAGTGAAACGGATGTGAAGTTGAATGAGTTGATCAGCGCGTTGAGGAGAATAACATGAACCGTATAGCCTTCCTTGCAGTCGTTGCCGCACTGTCGTTTGCCAGCCCTGCTTGGTCACGAACCATAGACCTCATGGAATTGATAGATACAAAGACGGATGCCGTCGCAGGCGAATGGCGTCTGGAGGGCAAGTCATTGATTTCAGATGACACCAAAGAAGCTCGCATCCATATCCCCTATGAGCCGCCAGAGGAATACGACTTTCGAATCAACTTCGCCCGAAAACAGGGCGAGGGTGAAGTGGTGCAATTCCTGGCAAAGGCAGGACGGTTGTTCTACTGGCAGGTTGGCGCTTGGGACAACACCGTGATGGGATTCGGCGAGATCAATGGAGCCAAAGCAAACAGGAATCCGACGACAGTCTTGAAAAAAGGATGCCTGAAGAATGACCAGCGATACGTTTCAGTAGTTTCTGCCCGCCGCGATGGCGTTAAGGCTTATCTTGACAGCAAGCTCATCTCTCAGTGGAAGACAGATTACAGGGATCTTGGAGTCGCAGCACCGTGGACCATGAGAGACAATCGTCTCCTCGGTCTTGGCTCGAGGCGCAGTCCGATGATCTTCTACCGCATCGAACTCGTTGAAGTTGCCGGAAAGGGCAGGATAGTGCCGAGGTCCACCATTCCGAATGCTCCGGTTTACAGGAAGTAGTTCATTGCCTCGCATCACGGTGCTTTCCGCAACGTGAGGGCACGCGGCTTACACCGGTGTCGCTCCGCCACTTAGTCTGAAGAACTCCTCGAACATCACGCGCGGCATCTCCGGGCGGACGCCCAGCGCTTCCCATGCGCCGTAGTCGAAGGCGATGAAGCCGCCTTGCGGCGTGGACCAGTGTTTGACCAACAGGCGGGCTTCGTCGCGGATTTCGGCTTCGTTGCCGCGCGGCATCGTGGTCTGGATGTCCACGGTGGCCAGGAAGCAGACCTTGCCGCGGAATTGCGCGCCGAACTCCTCGATACCGTAGCTGCGGGATTGCTGCATGTTCAGCACGTCCACGCCCAGCTCGATGAGCGCCGGCACGAGGGTGTTGATGCGCCCGCAACTGTGGAGGATGACGTGCCAGCCGCAGTCGTGGATGGCCTTGAAGATCGTGCGGTAGCGCGGCGCGAAGAACTCGTCGAAGGTCTTGCGGCTGATGAACGGCCCCTCCTGCGTCCCCCAGTCGTCAGCGACGAAAAGGCCGTGGATGCGGTCGCCGAAACGGCGGCGGAGTTCGTCACATTGCTGGAGCTTGAAGTCCACGATCATGTCGAGGACGCGGTGGATTTTCTCCGGCTCGGCGTAGAAGTCCTCCATCGTCGTTGCGAAGCCGCGCAGTTTGTGGAGGCGGGAGAAAAGGAGGTTGTGCGCGGTGAGGACGACGTAGCGGCCGTCCGCGGCGGCGATGAGCGGGCCGAGCCGGTCGTAGTAGAACGGGTTGCGCGGATTCGGCGGGCGGTAGCGGTCGAGAGCGGCCCAGTCGCTGAGGGGCCACTGGGTGACCTGACCGATGTTCTTCAACTCGGTGGCGCTCCAGCCGCAGCCCCAGTCGTCCGGCGCGGCGTTATCGAAGAACCAGCCCGCCTCGGCGCGGTCCATCTCCCAGATGTTGTGAACGTCGTCGGGGAAACCGGGCATCTTGTGGTTCCAGTGCTGCCAGAACGGCAGCCTCGGCGGCGTCTGGAACTTGATGGCGCGATGGACGATTTCGTGGGAAGTCATGGGAATTTCTTAGTGGTTCAGTGAATCAGCCGCGCGATAAGCGGCGGTGCCAACTGTATCCGTGGCTCCTGTGAAACCCGGCCCACCGGCTGCCACGTAGCCGCGGCTCTCGCCCGAGGCCGTCGGGCTGACCCAGAACGAGTAAAGCGACCCTTGCTTCAGATGGAAACGGAAGCGGACGGGCTTGCCTCGCAACGCCGCCAAGTCTCCCCCACCCTTCCACTTCACCGGCTGGATGGTGCCATCGGCGCTAAGCGGCACGCAGTTGTCGCGGGAGAACGGCGCGAGGACGTCGCCCTCGGCGTCGAGGACTTCGGCGAGCAGCCGGCCCTTGGAGCAATCGCAGTTTACGAACAAGCGCCCGCCGCTGAAGGTCAGCTTGCGTGTCGTGAGCGTGCCTTCGCTTGCGCCAGCATCCATCGAAGCGAAACCGTCGCGCCGCAGCACCGCCAGGCCCGTAAACGACGGGTCCGCGTGGAAGCTGCCACCGTGGAAGCCCGCGCCACCGACGTAGAAGTAGAGCTTGTCGCCCACGACGAGGCAGCAGCCGCCGGCGGACTGCACGTTGCCGAAGTTCCAGTCCTCCCGCTTCTCCGACACCGGGCAGAACGCGCGCCGGTCGGGCCGCGTCCAATGGAACCCGTCGCGACTGAAGCCGATGCAGACTTCATTGATCTTCGGCCGATTGACCTTGTCAGCGGGATGCCCGCGCCAGATGGAGAAGCAGCCGAGCATCAGGCTCTCGTAGGCGACGCAGTCGAGGTTGTAGAGCTGCGAGGGCACAAGGTCCCAGGGCCGCTCCGGGATGCGGCGCAGTTCGAGATCGGAGCGGTCGGGGTCGAGCTTGTCGGCGCCGATCCATTCCTTGCGATAGGTCGGGCGTTTGTCCCAACTGGCGGTGTAGAGGGCGTCGCCGTTCTCGACGTAGGCGCGGCAACGGCTCACCTCTTTGCCGCTGCTGCGCAAGCCGAAGACCCAGACTTTGCGGAACGGATTGTAGAAGACCGTCGTGCGGTCGCCGCAATCGTCGCTGGTGCCGGCGAGCTTCCAATGGATGCCGTCGGGCGAGAAGTGAATTTTGATCTTCTTGGGACTCTGCTTCTTGCCGTTGACCATCTTCTCCTCGCAAACGACGCGGAACATCTTGAAGCGGCGTTGCGGGTTCTTCTCTTCGAGGTCGAGCCAGACGGTGCTGGAGTTGCGCCAAGCTTCCGGGTCGTCGTGGAGCACGACGTTCGTGCCCGCGACAACATCGAGCGCCGGTTTCTCCCAATACACGCCGTCGCGGCTCGTCGCGTAGCAGGTGTAGAAGCGCAGCGGTTTCTCCGAACTGACCGACGACCAATACCAACACTTGAAGAGCTTGTCCGCCGGGTCATACCAGACGCCGTCGCTGAACACGCCCGCCCGCGCCCGGCCGCCTTTCCCTTCCCACGGTTTGTCCGGCTGCAGGAGAGGATTCGCCGGATGATACTGCGCGAGATGATGCGCGCGTTTCAGCGTCGTCCGCTCGATGAGGAAGTCGTCCACAAACAACTGCCGCCCCACGTCAATCGGAATGACCACCGGCGGCGAGACGAGATACGGCGGCAGCGCGATCGGCTCGCGCGTCAGTTCCCCCACCCTTGGCGGCCATACCTCCGGCAGGATGATGCCGTTGTAGAACGTCTCACCGCCAAACGCATGATGCGTGACCGCGAGAGTTGCCAGCAATAAGGCAATCCGTTTCAGAGCAGCTCCACGTTCCACGCCTCAGATTTCGTTCCACTTGCCGGGAATCGGCGCGGGGTAGCGGCCCTGGGCGTCGGGCATGAACGGCGGCTTGCTTTCCGGCGTGAGCGCGTCCACGTCGCAGAAGCGGAACTCCGACGCTATCGCCTCGGCCCATGTGACGACGCGGCCGGAGTGGACGGCGGCGCGCCCCATGAGTGAGACGAGGTTGGAAAAGGCGGCGCGTTCAAGTTCGTTATACGGCTTGTTCTTGCGGATGGCGTCGAGGAAGTCGCGCCACTCGGCGTCCCACGGGCCGCACTCCTCTTTCTCCGCCTGCCACGAGATGTTGTCGTTGGCGATGCGCTGGTCCTTGTAAGTCTGCACGGTCGCGGCGTGGACGTTGCCGGAGAACTGCGCGGCGCACTTGGTGCCGTGAGCAAACGTGGCGAACTCGTTGTAGCAGCCCGGCCAGAAGCGACCCTGCACGAGCGCCTTCGCGCCGTCGGCAAAGGTGTATTCGATGGTGTAGTTGTCGAAGTTCTGGCTGCAATCGGTGCTCCACGGCACGCGCCCACCCATGCCATGCGCGCTGACGGGCCAAGCGTCCTTGATCCAGCAACACTCGTCCACCTGGTGGATCATGTTCTCCATCCAAGTGCCGCCGCTGGACCAGAGCAGCGCGACGGGCTGGCGGATTTGCCAGAGGAGTTCGTCGTCGGTGGACTTGCGCGGACCCATCATGCCGCCAGATTGCAGGCGGTAGGCGCGGATGAAAATAATCTCGCCCATGTCGCCGTTGCGCATCTTCGCGATGAGCGCCTGCCGCGCGCTGGAGTGGCGGCACTGGAACCCACAGGCGACCTTGAGGCCCTTGGCTTTCGCCGTCTCATTGGCCTTGAGCAGGAGCTTGATGCCGCCCGCGTCGGCCGCGAAGGACTTCTCCATAAAGACGTTCAGGCCACGGGCTACGGCGTGCTTGAAGTGCGTCGGCCGGAACGCCGCGCGCGTGGTCAACATCGCGATGTCCCCCGTGCCGGGCCGGATGCAATCCATCGCCTTCTGGAACGCGTCGAGGCCGACGAACTGCCGTTCACTCGGCACTTCCATCTTCTCTGGAAACTGCCGCGTGAGCGCGCCGTGCGCCTTCTGGAGCTTCTCGTCAAACAGGTCGGCCATCGCGACGAGCTTGAACGGGCTGCCGGGCGCGGAGAAGGCGTTGCCCACCGCGCCGGTGCCGCGCGGGCCGCAGCCGATGATGGCAAGCCGGACGGTGTCGTCGCTGGCAGCGTGGACGCGCGGCAACGCGACGCCCGCGAGCGCCGAGGCCGCCGCGATCCGGCCGGTGGTCTTAATAAAGTCGCGTCGTGTGGCGTGAGACGAGGTGGAAGTGCTGGGGGGGTGTTGGCTCATGTCGTTTTCCTTAGATGACGAAGCATCACTTTGCGATGCAGCCGCAGCGTAGCCGCTGCGGCGCGCCACTCAAGCGCAAAGTTGGCAAACAACCTTGCGCCACTTGGCCGACGAAGATCAGCTTGTCGTCCTAGACGCTGCGCTCACGCGTGACTTTGCGCATCCGCGCCGCTAGAGTGTCCGCCGCCGTAGGCAATCTATGACCAACACGCGGACATCTTTGCTGGCCATCCTTCTCTGTGCGGCTGTGGCGTGCGAACCGGTGAAAAGGACGGAAATCCACGAAGCCGTCCGGGCCGGCGACACGGCCAGGGTCAGGCAGTTGCTGGCCCAAGAGCCGGCGTTGGTGAATGGGAAAGATTCACTCGGCGACACGCCGCTGCACGTGGCGGCGCAGGCGGGAAGCATGGAGCTGGCCGGGCTGCTGCTGGCCGCCAAAGCCGATGTCAACGCCAGGGCCAACGCTGGCTGGACGGCGCTGCACTGGGCGGCTTATTGGAACAACAAGGAGATGGCCGGGCTGCTGCTGCGCAATGAAGCCGACGTCAATGCCCGAAACAGCGTCGGCTACACACCGCTGCACTGGGCTTCCTGGCGAAACAACAAGGAACTGGTCGAGTTGCTGCTCGCGCACAAGGCCGATGTCAATGCCGGCGATCATAACGGCCGCACGCCGCTGCATTACGCGGTGTTCTGGAGCGGCACGAATGTGGTCGAGGCGCTGGTCGCCCACCATGCAGACCTGAACGCCAAGGCCCTCGCTGATATCAATTCTGATGGCAACGCCATCACGCCGCTGGATGTCGCGGACCGGTATGGAATGTTCGCCAACGCCGAACTTCTGCGCAAGCACGGCGCAAAAAGGGAACAGATGGTCCTTCAGCACAACAGAAATGACAAATCGCCGCCAGCGCATAAACCCTCGACAACCCCGCGCCTGCAACGATAGATATAACGCCGGACAACGCGCCGCCAGCGTTCGCTGTCTAAATTGAAAACGACGGCGTTCCGGGTGAACTTTGTCGCAGACAACATGCTGAAACGATCTCATGTCATCTACACCGGCCGCGTGCAGGGTGTCGGGTTCCGTTACACGGTCCGACAGCTCGCGCACGGCTTTGACGTCGTCGGCTTTGTGCGCAATCTCGACGACGGCCGCGTGGAGATGGCCATCGAAGGCGAGGAGGAGGAACTGAAGCGGTTCATTCAGCACATCGGCGACAGCGACCTCGGCCCCTACATCCGAAACACGACCGTGGAATGGCAGCCGCTGACCGGCGAGTTCCGCGACTTCTCCATACGACTGTGACTCCCGCCATCGAAATCAAGGGCCTGACGAAACGCTACCGCACCGGCTTGCGCCGCGAGACGGTGCTGGCGCTGGACCACCTGGACTTGCGGGTGGAGCCGGGCGAAGTCTATGGCCTGCTCGGCCCGAACGGCTCCGGCAAGAGCACGACGTTGAAGCTGGCACTCGGCCTGATTCGTGCCACCGCCGGCGAGGCGAAAATCTTCGGCAAGCCATGCGCGTCGGTCGTCTCGCGACTCCATGTCGGTTTCCTGCCGGAGAACCCATATTTCTACCGCTTCCTGACCGGCGCGGAGACGCTGATGTTCTACGGCCGCCTCTGCGGCATGAGCGGCGCCCCGCTCTCCAAGCGTGTGGACGAACTGCTCCAACTCGTCGGCCTCACCAATGCCGCGAGCCGGCCGCTCGCCGGTTACTCCAAGGGCATGCTCCAGCGCATCGGCCTCGCGCAGGCGATGGTCCACGACCCCCAACTGCTCCTGCTCGACGAGCCGACCGCCGGGGTGGACCCCATCGGCTCCAAGGAAATCCGCGACCTCATCATCCGGCTGCGCGCGATGGGCAAGACGGTGCTGCTCTGCTCTCATCTGCTGACGCAGGTGCAGGACGTGTGCGACCGCATCTGCATCCTGAACCAGGGCCGCAAGGTGCGCGAAGGCCGCGTGGACGATCTGCTCCGCGACCAGAAGCGGCTGTGCATTACCGTCGAGAGCCTGCCCGAGGCGGCGCGCGCGCAAATCGCGGAGTGGGTCGAGGACTGGGGCGCAAGCGTCGTCAGCATCGAGAACCCGCAAACGACATTGGAGAGCCTCTTCCTCGACGCCGTCAAGGCGCAGCAACCGCCGACGCCGCCCAACAAGCCATGAGCACCACGCCCGCCTTGCCTGATGTTGTCTATTTCAACCTCGGCCGCGTCTGGACGATGGCGCTGAACACGCTCATCGAGATGACGCGACAGAAGGTGTTCTACTTCATGATCGTCTTCGCGCTGCTGATGATCGGCGCGGCGAGTTTCTTCAGTATCTTCTCCTTCGGCGAGGAAGCCCAATACATCACCCAGCTCAAGTTCATCAAGGACACCGGCCTCGGCGCGATCAGTGTGTTTGGCGCGATCATCGCCGTCGTCGCCACAGCGCAGTTGCTGCCGGCGGAACTGGAGAACCGCACCATCTACACCATCCTGGCCAAGCCGGTGCACCGGCTGGAGTTCCTGCTGGGCAAGTTTGTCGGCGTGGCGCTGCTGCTGGCGATCTCGGTAACGCTGATGGGATCGCTGTTCCTCGGCGTTGTCTTCATCAAGGATCAGAACCTTTCCGCCGCCACTTATCACGAGACGATCGAGGCTGCCGAGGGCGCTGTCGCCGGCTCACCCGACATGAAGCCCGAAACGAAACAGAAAGTGCTCGCCGAGGCCCGCACTCGCGCCGAGCAAGGCGCGGCGGAGATTCACAAGACCGCCGGCTACCAGGACATCGTCAAGGCGATGACCACCACGCTGTTCAAGCTCTGGCTGGTGGCGGCCATGACGCTGATGCTGTCGAGCTTTGCCACCTCAATGGTGTTCACCGTGGTGATGTCGGCAATGCTGTATTTCTCCGGGCATCTCGTGCCGGTGGCGCAGAAGTTTTACGCCACCAGCAAGGCGCCGCTAGGCCAACTGATGGCGGGTGTCGTCAACTGGTTCCTGCCCAATCTCGCGGCGTTCGATGTCGCGGACGATTTGTTTGCGGGCGATCCGCTGCCGTGGCTGAAGGTGCTGAAGATTCTGTCCTACGGGCTGTTCTACCTGCTGGTGACGCTCACGCTTGCCCATCTGATCTTCCGCGAACGCGAAATCTGACCGCATGAAACGCAACTGGGTTCTGATTCCGCTGGTGCTGCTGGCGGCCGCGCTGGTCAAGATGCCGTTCGAAGCGAGCATGGCCGCGGATCGGCCGCACACCGCGGGGGTCGGGTTGAACCTGAAGACCCGCGAGATGATCGGCCAGGGCATGTCGCTGGCGCTGCTCGGCGGATTCCGGGCGCTCGTGGCGGACTTTCTCTGGATTTCGGCGCACGCAGCGTGGGAACAGAACCGCTGGTTCACGATGCGGCAGCATTTCGAGGTCGTCACGACGCTCCAGCCGCGCGCGATCCTGTTCTGGGACATGGCGAGCTGGCACCTGGCGTGGAACGCCAGCCACGCCGCTCTCCATGATCCCAACGAGCCGCGGCTTGCCGTGCGTCTCCGCGACCAGCGCCACTGGATGCGCGCCGGCCGGGAGTTGCTCGAACGCGGCATCGCCAACAACCCCAACAACGCATTCCTCCACGAGAAACTTGCGTGGATGCTGCACGACAAGTTCCAGGACCTTTGCGGCGCCGCCGACGCCGCGCTCAAGGCCGTGCAGCTCTGCCAGGACTGGCGGCGCGGCTACCTCCAGCGCCTCGCCGGCTACTGGCTCGAAGACTGCGCCCGCAACGTCGCGCCCTCGCGCCTTCGCGAAACCTACGATTACTGGCGGCAGCTCTGGCTCCGCGAATACGCCGGCAAGCCCCGCGAGCACTGGGACACGATTGACAGGAATGTTTCCCGCCGCATCATGAAGCTTGAAGAGGAACTTTCCATCCCGGATTTGCAAAGACTCTTCCCAAAACCGCAGCCGTCTGTTAGTGTGCCCCCGCGCCGATGAAGATTGCAATCCTCGGAGACATACACGCAAACCTTGAAGCTCTGCAGGTGGTTCTGGAGGACGCCCAGGGCGAAGAGGTCAATGAGTATTTGTCCGTCGGCGACATCGTGGGCTACGGCCCCAATCCCAAGGAATGTCTTCACATCATCCGGGACGAGTTGAAGTGTCCTTGCGTCCGCGGCAACCACGACCATCTCGCCTCGGCCAATCTCAGCACCATGAGCTTCAACCCCATCGCCGCCGAGGCGATCGGTTGGACGCGCGAGCAGCTCGACGAGGCGGACAAGAAGTTCCTCGCCGACCTGCGCCTCGTGCGGCTCGTGCATGACTTCACGCTCGTCCACGCCACGCTCGACATGCCGCAAAGCTGGGGCTACGTGTTCGACCGGCTCGCCGCCGCCTCCTCGATGAGCTACCAGACCACGAGCATCTGCTTTTTCGGCCACACGCACGTGCCCCTGGCGTTCATCAAGGAAGGCCCCGTTCGCACCGAACACGGCTGGACCAGCATAGATGTCAAACCCGGCTGCCGCTACTTCATCAACGTCGGCTCCATCGGCCAGCCCCGCGACGGCAACCCCAAGACCGGCTACGTGATCTACGACACCGACGCGAAGCGCATCCAGATCAAGCGCCTCGACTACGACATCGCCGCCGTCCAATACAAAATCCGACAAGCCGGCCTGCCCGACAAACTCGCCGTCCGCCTCGGCCTCGGCAAATAGCCTCCCGTCGTTTCTTCCTGCGTGAAAATCCTGGTCGTCAAGCCCAGCTCCCTTGGGGACATCATCCACGCGCTGCCCACCATGCGCATCCTGCGGCGCGCGTTCCCGCAGGCCGACATCGCCTGGCTCGTCAACGAGAACTTCGCCCCGATCCTCGACGGCTGCCCGGTCATCAACCGCGTCATCCCGTTCGCCCGGCACCGCTACAACACGCCTCACGGCATGGTCGAACTCGGCCACCTCCTCGCCGCGCTGCGCCGCGAACAGTTCGATTGGGCCATTGATCTCCAATGTCTCCTTCGCAGCAGCCTCGTCACCCTGGCCACCGGCGCGCGCCGCCGCACCGGCCTCGCCGACGGCCGCGAAGGCTCCACCAACTTCTACAACGAGCTGATCAAAATTCCCGCGCCCAACATGCACGCCGTGGACCGTTACCTCATGCTGCCGCGCCAACTCGGCATCCAGGTGGACCGCGTGGAGTTCTCTCTCGCGCCCGACCCGCGCGGGCCAAAGCCGGAGCGCGAAAAGCTCATCCTCGTCAACCCCGGCGCGCGTTGGCCCACCAAACGCTGGCCCGCACCGCGCTTCAGTGAGTTGCTTGCCCGTCTTGCCGCGTTGTGGCCCGACCACCGGCTCGCCATCATCGGCAGTTCAGATGAACGCATCACGGCCGAGGCCATCGCCGCCGCCGCGCACGCGCCCGTCGAGGTGCTCGCCGGCCAGACGACGCTGCCGCAATTAGTGGACCTGATGCGCCGCGCCGCGCTGGTCATCTCCAACGACAGCGGCCCCATGCACCTCGCCGTCGCCGTCGGCACGCCCGTCGTGGCCATCTTCGGCCCGACCAACCCGCGCCAGACCGGCCCCTACCCCGCCTCCGCCCACGCCGTGCTGCGCGTCGCACTCCCCTGCTCGCCTTGCATGAAATCGGCGTGCAAGGACACACCCGAAGTGAAGTGTCTGACCCAGGTCGAGGTGGAACAAGTCGTGGCCGCCGCCGATCGGCTGATGCGGAAGGCGTAATCCTCCGGTGACCACTGATTACTGGTTACTGATCACTGACTTCTGATCTCCGCCTCTGCTGCGTCCTACTTCGCCTCCCGCTGCACCAGCGCACGATACGCCCGGATCATCTCGCGGGTCACCGGCCCCGGTTGACCAAGATGCACCCAGTGGCTTCCAATCCGCGTCACCGGCAACACCTCCCCCACGCTGCTCGTGAGAAACACCTCGTCGGCGTGAAACAAATCGTTCTGGTTCACTGTGCGCTCCACCACCGGCAGTTTCTCGGCGTGCGCGATCTCCAGCACCGTCGCGCGCGTGATGCCTGCCAGAATCTCCGGCTGCAATGCCGGCGTGATGACTTCCCGGTCACGGACAAGAAACACATTGCTCGCCGAGCCTTCGGCGACGTGGCCGTGGCTATCGAGCAGAATCGCATCGTCTGCATTCGCCATGTTCGCCTCGCGCCGCGCCAGGATCTGCGCAATGTAGTTCAAGCTCTTCAAGCCATGAGCCCCTGACGACAACCGCTCGTTGGCCACGACACAGCGGATGCCCGTCTCGTAGCGTTTCGGGTCTGGCGCAGGCTGCGCCCAGCACGTCACAAGCACCATCGGCTCCTCCGCGTGCTTGCCGAGCAGGCCAAACTCCGCCACACCGCGTGTCACCACGATCCGCGCAACACCGCTCGCGACGTTGTTCTGCTTCACCAGCTCTTGCAGCACCGCCGCAAAACCCGCCGTCTCCAGCGTCAGCGGAATCTCCAGCTTCTTCAGGCCGCCGCGCAACCGCTCGACGTGCCGGTCCAGCCGGAAGAACTTCCCCTCGTAGCACCGCAGCGTCTCGAACAAGCCGTCGCCGTAAAGCAATCCGCGGTCGAACGGCGAAATCGCCGCCTTCTCTTCCGGCACATACTCGCCGTTCCGATAAATCGTCTGACTCATCCTTGTGATCTCCGACTCGCCGTGTTCACGCCACCACTCTCGGCCGCCATCGCTTCCGCGCGCGCCAACGCCTGCACCATCCCGCGCGCCTTGTGCAACGTCTCCTCATATTCCAGCGCCGGCTCCGAGTCCGCCACGATGCCGCCGCCGGCATGGAAATGCACGGCGCCATCCTGATAAACCATCGTCCGAATCGCAATGTTGAAATCCGCGACGCCGTTGAAGCCGAGATAACCGATCGCGCCCGTATAGACGCCCCGCGCGCTCGGCTCCAGCTCGTCAATGATCTCCATCGCCCGTATCTTCGGCGCGCCCGTGATGCTCCCGCCGGGGAAACACGCGCGGATGGCGTCCACCGCCGTCACGCCATCGGCAAGGCGGCCCTCGACCGTCGAAACCAGGTGCAGCACCGTCGCGTAACTCTCCAGCGTCACCAGTTCCGGCACATGGACGCTGCCGAACTCGCACACGCGGCCGAGGTCGTTCCGCTCCAAGTCGGTGATCATCAACAACTCCGCCTGGTCCTTCGCGCTCATCATCAACTCCCGCGCGGCCTTCTGGTCCGCCTGCTCGTTGCCCGTGCGCGGCCGGGTGCCCTTGATCGGCCGTGTCTGGATGCTGCGGCCGCGGATTTGCAGGAATCGCTCCGGCGACGACGAAAGCACCTGCCCGACGCCGCAGTCCAGATACGCCGCAAACGGCGCGGGATTCGCCGTGCGCAACGCGTGATAGAGCATCTCCGGCCCCGCCACTGTCCGCGCACGGAATCGCTGGCTGAAGTTGATCTGATAGACATCGCCCGCCGCGATGTAGTCGAGAATCCGTCTGATGGCGTGCTCGTATTCCTCCCGCGTCAGGTTTGACTCCAGCGCCGGTGCACCTTCAAAATGCGCAAGGGAGGTAGGGCGAGGCGTCCCGCCGAGCCGCGCGCCGGTTTCGCCTATGCGCCCGCTTCGGCTCGGCGGGACGCCTCGCCCTACCGGAATCAGCAACTGAGCACTCGAAGGCAGCACCACCTTCACCGTCAACTTCCGCTGCCATTCCTCCGCCCGTCGCCGGGCACGATCCAGATTGGGCTGTCCAGCTTCATCAACGCCCGTGGAAATGATCGTCGCCCGTCCACTGTCATGGTCGAACACCAGCAGCCGGTCGTAAACGCCGAACCACGCATCCGGCATCGCCACATCATCCGCCACGCGCGCCGGCACCCGTTCCACAAACCGCCGCAAGCCGTAGCCAAAGCAACCGATCAATGCCCCGTGAGGCCACTCGCCTCCGCCGTCACCCACGCAAAAGCGGCTCTCCAGTTCCCGCAGCACCGCGAATGGATTCTCCGAACGCCGCACACGCGTCTTCTCGCCGACAACCTCAATTCCGTCGCCCCGCGCCGACACCACCAACACCGGGTCGCTCGCCACAATCGAGAACCGCCCCAGCCGCGCATCCGTGAGCGCGCTGTCCAAAAACACCGTGTGCCGCTCGCCGCGCAGTTTCCAGAACGCCTCGAACGCCGAAGCGATGCCGGGACAAAGTTGGATGAACGGTTCCATTCAGGTTGCCGCGGCAAAGTTAAAAGGATGCCGCTGCTTTTACCAGACCGTTTCCATTTGTCCCACATCCAGAAATCTTCTTTCGTGCATTTCGCGCGTTTCATGGTTTCATAGCCTGACTGGATTCAAACCATGCTCGTGCTCGGCATCGAAAGTTCGTGCGATGAAACGTCCGCCGCTGTTGTCAGCGACGGGCCGCACATCCTTTCCAACGTCGTCGCCTCCCAGATCGCCCTGCACCGCCCCTACGGCGGCGTCGTGCCGGAGCTGGCCTCGCGCCACCACCTCGAACTCATCAACACCGTCGTCACCGACGCGCTCCGCGAGGCGGGCGTCACGCTCGACCAGATTGAAGGCGTCGCCGCCACCTGCGGTCCTGGCCTGGCCAGCTCGTTGCTCATCGGCCTGACCTTCGGCAAATCGCTCGCCCTCGCCCGCAACCTGCCGTTCATCGGCATCAACCACATGGAGGCGCACCTCATCTCGCCGTGGCTGTCGGCGGGGCGGGCGTTCGAGCCGAACGTCTCCCTTATCGTCTCCGGCGGCCACACGATGCTCGTCCATGTCCGCGCCGTCGGCGACCACACCGTTCTCGGCCAGACCACCGACGACGCGGCTGGCGAAGCGTTCGACAAGGTCGCCAAGCTCCTCGGCCTCGGCTATCCCGGCGGCCCGGAGGTGGAGAAGGCCGCGCGCGACGGCAATCCCGCCGCCATCCCCTTCCCCCGCGGCAAGCTCAACGACCCTGACTTCGACTTCAGCTTCAGCGGCATCAAGACCGCCGTGCTGTATTGGCTGAGGAAGCAGGAGAAGAAGTCAGTAGCCAGTAGTCAGAAATCAGAAGATGGAGGTCCGTCATCCACTTCCCCAACTCTTCACTCTTCACTCTTCACTCTTCACTCCCCATCCCTCTCCGATCTCTGCGCCAGCTTCCAGCAAGCCGTCGTGGATGTGCTGGTCGGCAAGGCCATCGCCGCGGCGCTCGCCATGCGCGTCCGTTTCGTCACCGTCTCCGGCGGCGTCGCCTGTAACGGCGCTTTGCGCGACCAACTCGCCACCGCCTGCCGCCGCCACGGCATCGAACTGCTCATGGCCGACCGCAAGCTCTGCACCGACAACGCCGGCATGATCGCCGGCCTCGGCTGGCACAAACTCCGCGCCGGCCTCCGCAGCCCACACGGCCTCGATGCCCAGCCGAACCTGCGGCTGGGATAATCGGCCGCCGCCCTTTTCCATGAACCGTGCGATGCCGGGTTGGTTTGGAGTCCCGGCTTCAGCCGGTCGGTAGCGTGGCCGGCTGAAGCCGGGACTCCGAACCTCCGCGGTTCATGGGCACAAAGCGCGACAACTGCGGTCGGGAATCTCTCACACCAATCCCGAAAACGGCAGGAGGAACAGCAGCATGTCGGCCTGCATGAAGGCGCATTCGGTGATCTCCTCGCCACGGTCGCGCATGGGCAGCAGGCAGGACTTCGTGCGCTTGCCCAGGATCGTCTTCCATAGCCGCGAAGCCGTCTCCAGGTTTCGCTCGCCGCCGATGCGACGGAGCACGTTGAAGGTGATCACGTAGGTCCAGAGGTTGTATTTCGCCGTGGAAGTTTCGTTCTTCTCCCAGAGAAGGCTGCCGCTTGCGTCCACGCAACCGCAGAGAAAAGCCGTGGCATCGTCGAGCGCCTTCTTCAGCATGTCGAGCGGCGCGAATGCGGCAATGCGCTTGCTCGTCGCGTCGAGATCATGGCCCGCGCCGGGCTGCATCGGGTCGCGCAGCAGGTCGAGGATGTTGAGCAGGCACCAGAGCACCAGCGAGGTGTAGTTGATGGTCATGCCGCCCGTGCTGCGATACGGGAAGCACCCGTTCTTGGATTGCAGCGTCAACGTGTGCAGCACGCTGCGCCGCGCGGCCTCGTAGAAGATGTTCAGCGGTCGCTGGAAGACCTTCTCGGACGCCTTGAACGCCGCCATCATCGTCTCGGCGGCGTGAAGGTTGGCGTTGAGGCAATCGTAGGGCGAGCGTTCGTGGTGCGGGAACACGCCCGACCCCGGCGGCCACTCAATGCCGAGTTGCCAGAGGCCCGCACGTTGCAGGCAATCGCTGTAGAGCTTCTTCGGAGGCAGGCCAAGCAGCAGCGCGTGGCCCAACCCGCGCACCACGAAGGCCGTCTCGATGGTCGAGCATTCTTCCAAACCGGTGCGCTCCCAATCACTGGGCTTTTCGTTGTTCTGAATCTCAAAATAACCACCACTGGGCCGCTGCCGGGCCGCGAGCCAGTCGAACGCCGCCTCCGCGCGGCGCTTTAGGTCCGCGTCGCCTCGCTTTCGCCCGACGAGCCACAACGCCAGCCCCGCGCTGCCCGCCGAGCGATGATGATGGCTGCCACCCGCGTGGTAGTTCAACAGCGGCCCGTGATAAGCCTTCTCGCTCCAAAACGAGCCGTAGTATTCGCCCGGCTTGAAATCCTGCACGCGCAGCAGGTAGTCGAGGATGCTCTCGCAGACCGACCGGATCTCCCCATCGTCCCGCGCCGCTGCGGTAGCCAACGTCACCGGCAAACTCGCGGCAGCGAGACCGAGCGCGCTGCGGCCGAGAAACTGCCGGCGCGTGAGTAATGTGTGCTGTCGAAATCGAGGTTTCATCGTCGTGGGAAAGCGGCCACTTCGTAGCAGAAGAGCAACTCCTGGTCGCGCAAGAACAGCCTGCCGTTGGCCACGACCGGCGGGGTCCAGATTTTGCCGGCCGGTTTGCGCTGCGCCGATTGTTGCGGAATCGTGAACCGCCCGCTCTCCTTCCAGCCGGCCGTGCTTGCTTCGATGAGCGCCACCACGCCGTCATTCTCGCTGTAACAATAGAAGTGGCCGTCGGCATACGTCAGCGCGCCCGAACGCAGCTTCTGCCGCTCGGCCCAGACCGGCTCGCCCGATTTGAAGTCCTGGCAGGTCCAGCCGCGTCCCTCGCCGAACCCATAGACGTGATTGCCGAGCAACACGACGCCGCCGTGATGGTTCGCGAGATTCGTGTTGGACCAGGCTTGCTCGGCTTTGAACTGCGCGCCCGCGCGCGTCACGCGGAGCAGGTCGCAGCCGTTGCCGGCGCCGACTGTGACATAGATGAGATTGCCCAGAATGATCGGCGAGTTGACGACCTCCGTGGAATACGGTTTCTCCCGCTGCCAACTCCACAACAGTCTGCCCGTCTTCGCGTCCACGCCGAACAATCCCTTGTTCGTCAGCGCCACGTATTGCCGGACGCGGTCGAACTCAGCGAGCATCGGCGACGTGTAGGTCGCCTGGTCGGTCACCTCGCTGCTGCGCCAGAGCACCGCGCCCGTGCGCTTGTTCAACGCGGCGAACGTCCCCTTCGGTCCGCCAGGCAGGCAGATCAATTGTTCGCCGTCCACCAACGGCGACCATGTGAAGCCCCAGCCGAGTTTCTTCGGCCCGCCGCCGATGGGATTGATCTCCGCCTCCAGTGCCGTCGGGAAATTCTTCTTCCAGATCAATCGGCCGGTGGGCGCGTCCACGCAGACCAAATCGCCCGCTCCGCCGAGCGCGAACACGAGGTTGCCATCCACCGTGGGCATGGCGCTCGGGCCGGCGTGCCACTTGTTGCGTTCCCAATCAAACGTCTGCCCGATGGCGACCGCCCACGCCTCCGTGCCAGTCCTCACATTCAACGCGATCAGATACTCCGTCCCCGCGCGCCCGCCGGTGATGTAGAGCCGCTCGCCCACGATGGCCGGACCCGTGAGGCCGATGCCGGTGTTCTTGAACGTCCAGAGCAAGCGCGGCCCGGCGTCGGGCCATTTCTTCAGCAAGCCCGTTTCGTTAGAGAGATCGTTCCGCTGCGGCCCCCGATACTGCGGCCAATCGCCGGCAAAAGCGGGCTGTGACAGGAGGAGAATCAGCGCAATCAACAATGTCGGCGTTTTCATGGCAGGCACAAGGACGGAAGCTCAAGCTCGGTCAACGCAAACTCGCGCGCAGTGTAGCGCGGAGCGTGTGCAACGCAACGGAAAACCCAGCGTGAGTCTATGGCTTCGCCTGCTCCAGCACGCGCCCGGTGAACGGATCGTAGCGCAGGGTCTGGGTCACGGTCCGGGCGGGTTTGCATTCCTCGGTCAACTCCACCGTCGCGGTCATGAGGCCGCGCCCGGCGTCGTCGCTGGAGGAGCAGGCGGCGAGCTTGCGGCCACGCTGGATGACGCAGACTTTTTCCGCCGCGCCGGCTTGCTCGTCGCCGATGAGGAGGTATTCGTCCGCGCCGGGTTTCTTGCGGAGGAGGATGCCGCCCTCGGGGGTGATGATGCATTCGAGGCCGAGGTTGCCCTTGAGATCGGCCATGCGGCAGACATCGCCGGGACGGTAGTTGCCGGCGCGCTTGGAGTTTTTCACGCCGAGTTCGGTGAAGCTGTTGCTCACGATGCGGGCGCGGTCGTCCATGTAGAAGTGCGTCACCTGCGAGCCGGGCGTGTAGCCGGGCACGTAGAGCATGATGTGGACGTGCGGCGGGAAGTCGTTGTGGGCGCGGCCGCAGGCGACTTCGAAGCTCAGCAGCACGATGTTGCCGTCGAACGCGCGCGTGTCCTTCGGCCCCATGCCGCCCATGTGCCGCAACGCCTCGCGCGCGGCCAGCAGGTAGTTCGCGACGGCCCGCGCCTCGGCCTCGGGATAGGGCCGGCCGTTATAGGGGCCGCAGCCGCGCACGCGGCCCTGCGCGTCGGGGTTCGCGCGCATCCGCCAGTTGTGGTAGAGGCCGATGGGCAATCCGCCGCCGATCGGGTCGGGCAGGCTGTTGTTGATGAGCATGCCGTTGTTGCGGTCGGCCACGGCGTCGAACTCCACCCGGTCGCCGCTGGCGGTGAACTTCACGTCGGTATGGCCGACGATGACACGCGCGACCTTGACGCCGGGACAGGTCATCGCGAGCCGCGGGGGTGAGTTGGTTGTGTCGGCCGTCAGGGTGAAGAACACCTCCCAATCGTTCTCGCCGCTCCAGGTGTCGTCCTTGCGCTCGTGCCAACGGTCGGCGTGGCTCAGCACGTTCAGCGTCGGCGGCGCCGTGCAGCGGGTCGGCTCGAATTTCACAGCTTTCACCGTCAGATAAACCGGGTCGGCCGCCGCCGCCATCACCGGCGCGGCAACCATCAGAAGCGCACACCTACAGAGAGTCATCATGTTCATTTCTTCGCTCCGATGCACCACAACGCGGCGTGGGTGCGGATGAGAAGCTCGCCGTTGGAGGGGACGATGGAGGAGTTGCTGCGCTCGCCCAAAGAGTTCACCGCGACCAGCTCAAACTTCGGGCTGGCTTTGAAGACGAAGCAATCGCCGCCCTGCGTGATGGTGTAGCAGTTGCCGCCGGCAAGCATCACCGACGACCAGTTCTGGCCGGTCTTGCCGTCGCCGCGCAGACGTTCCTCCCAGACGAGGTTGCCGGTCTTGAGGTCGAAGCACTCGGCCACGCCGGGGTCGTTGTGGATGTAGATGCGACCGTCGTGGATGACGCCGGAGCCGATCCGCTGCTTGGTGCGCGGATGATGCCAGAGCCGGCGCGACGACGTGATGTCGCCGCTGCCACCGGCGCGCACAGCGAGGCTGCTGCCGCTGAAGCCGCCCATCGTCACGATGATGTCGCCGCTGTAGATGGGCGAGGAATACACAAGCGGGTTCAGGCCGGCGCAGGTCCAGAGTTCCTTGCCGCCCATCGGGTCGTAAGCGGCGAGCCGACGCGGCCAACTCATCAACAACTGGTCCCTTCCCTCGACCCGCATGATGACCGGCGTGGTCCACGAGCCGACGTAGGTGGCGGGGCCGCCTTTGCCGGCACGCACGTCAGCGGGCGGCGGCTTGCCGTAGCCGGTTTCTTCGTCGCGCTGCCAGACTGTCTTGCCGGTCTTCTTGTCCACTGCGACGAGGAACGAGCGTGCGCCTGGACCGAAGTTGAGGAAGCACAGCCCGCCGTAAATCACCGGAGAGCTTCCGTAGCCCCAGATGTGTTTCTGCAATCCGAGATCGCGGCTCCAGAGCTGCCGGCCAGCGAAGTCGTAGCAGTGCAGCCCATCGGAACCAAACCACACGATCACGCGCTCGCCGTCAGTCACGGCCGAGGCGGAGCAATAAGGGTTGGTTCCGTGCGTCGGGTCATCGTCGAGCTTGGTGGTCACGCCCTGCTTCCAGAGCAGTTTGCCGTCGCTGCGATTGAAGCACATGAGCGTGCGCTCCTTGCCGACAGGCTGCGTGAGGAAGACGCGGTCGTTCCAGACGATGGGGGTGGAGTTACCTCGCTCCGGCAGCGCGACGCGCCATTTCACGTTCTCCGTCGCGCTCCATTTCACCGGCAGGTTCTTCTCGTCACCGATGCCGGTGCCGAGCGGCCCGCGCCAAGCCGGCCAGTTGGCCGCGAGTGCGGAACTGGTCACGGCACACAAAACACACAATGCCGTCAGCGGAAGTTTCTTTGCTCTCATGCGTCGCAGTTCCTTTCTACGGTGTTGTCTTGCGTTTGACAGATCGCGCCTCGCTGCCATTCGCTTGCTGCCAGATCGGGTCAAGGCGTTGACGCCAGCGGTCCCAGTCGGCAGTGAGGGCGAGATTGATGGTGGCAATACCGAGCGCCTCCTCGGCCGGCGGCAGAATCACCAACGGTTCGCCCGATGGCCCGACGATGACGCTCGTGCCGTAGCAATCGCCCGCCACGGCGTTGCAGCAGACGACCCACATCCGGTTGGCCTGCGCGTAACAACTGGCGGCGTTGATGCGCGAACTGTGGCCGAGCTTCGGGTTGCCGGTGCCCGCGTTCGACCACAGCAACAATTCCGCGCCCGCCAGTCTCATGCGCCGGATGCTTTCTGGAAACTCGCCATCGAAGCAGCTCGCGACGCCGACGGTGCCGTAGCGCGTCTTGAACACCGAGCAGCGTTGCGCGGGATCAGGCTCGGCAAACGATCCCAAGTCGTAGGGCTGCGGCGACAGCGGATTTTTCCGTCGCGTGCCCAGCCACGAACCATCGGCATCAACCACGCCAACCGAGTTGTAACACGCGGTGCCGACTCGTTCGCCAAACCCAAACGCGAGCACCATCTTGGTCTGGCGTGCGGCATCCTGAAGCCGGCGAAGATGATCGCTCTGCCCAACTTCGTCTGCAAGCGCACGGGTTGTCTTGGCCGCCTCGGCCGGTGTGCCGTCCACGCGCGTGAAGTAGCCCGGCAAACACATTTCCGGAAAGACAAGCACTTGCACGGCTTCGCTGGCGGCTGTTTCGATTGCGCGCAACATGCGCCTCAGGTTCTCGTCCTTGCCGTCCTTGCCACGACAGTGGTTGGCCATTTGAAAGGCGCCGACAACAACCGGCCGTGCGTCTTTGGCCCGGATGGATCTCTCCACTCGCTGGTGTTCCGCCTCGCTGCGGCGCATGACCAGCGATGGATGCTCGCTGCAAATCTGACGGAACTTCTTGAGAGGCTTGGCGCATTCCGACGACGCCGTCGCAACCGCAGGCGGTTCCGCAGCATCCGCGGCGTGGTTCAGAGTTTTCGCGGCGCCAAGGGTTCCGGCCACGCCCCCACAAGCAGCCACCCGCAAGAAACCGCGACGCGAGACTTGGTTTGAAGGCATTAGAGGTTCCTTTGTCAGATGGATTGTGGCGCAGCGATTCCCGGAGACATTTCAATGGCGCAATCCGTTTGGATGTTCATGGCTCTAGTCCTTCGCCACCGCGTCTTTGTCGCGAGCCGAAGCCTCCGCGAGGCGCTTCTTCATCTCGGCCAGCACGTCCGGCTTCTCAGCGGCGAGATTCTTGGTCTCGCCGGGATCACTCGCGAGGTTGAACAACTCGTCTTTCGCTGCTTGTTTCTTGCCGCCGGCGCCGACCACAAGCTTCCAGTCCCCGTGCCGCACCATCTGCGCGCGGAAGCCGGGTGCGGCGGAGTAGAGCGTGCGCAACGGGAAGGTCTTGTCCGTCTCGGCAAGCGCGGGCCAGATGTTTGTCCCGTCCCATTTCACATCGTCAGCCGGCTTCGCGCCCGCCAGCCCGCAGAGCGTCGGCATCCAGTCAACGGCATGCATTGGCGTGCTCATCAGGCCGGGCTTGAGCTTGCCAGGCCAGTGCGCGACGCCGGGCGTGCGAATGCCGCCTTCATAAACGCCGCTCTTGTGGCCACGCAACGGCGCGTTGTGGTTACCGACTTTCAGTTGCCCATAATCGCCGGGATACGGCCCGCCTTGATTTACGTGAAGGTCATGGGCACCGTTGTCGCTGAGAAAAAGAACGAGTGTATTATTGCGGAACCGTTTCCTATCCAGCGCGGCGAGGATTTGGCCAATGGCGTCGTCCATGTGCGTCGCGCACGCGCCACGGAGCCGCTGGGCGGGATCGGATAGATGGGAGTTCATCTCCAGCCACTTCTCCGGCTCCTGCATCGGCACGTGGATCGCGTTGAACGGCACGTAAAGGAAGAACGGCTTGCCGCCACGCTGCTCAATCCACCGCACCGCCTCGCGCGCGATGAGATCGGTAACGTGGCCTTCCTCGGTGATCAGCTTGGCATTTCGATGCCAAGTCTCGGAAAACGGCCCTTGTTTGTAGAGGTGCGTGAACGGCGTGCAACCGCCCGCGAGCATCCCATAACCGTGGTCGAAGCCGAACTTCTGCGGACCTTCCTCGGGCTTGGAGCCGAGGTGCCACTTGCCCGTGAGCGCGGTCTCGTAGCCGGCGGTCTTCAGTGCCGAGGCGATGGTCGGCGTGCCCCACGGCAATGCGCGCTGGTTCTGCGCCGCCGTGACGCCGAAGCGGCTCGCGTAACGCCCCGTCATCAGCGCCGCGCGCGTCGGGCTACACATCGGGTGAACGTAGTGAGCCTCCAGTCGCACGCCCTCCTTCGCCAGCCGGTCGAGCACCGGCATCTTGTAAGGCGAACCGTGCCAGGACACGTCGGCCCAACCGAGGTCGTCGGCGAGGAAGAGAACGAAGTTGGGTTTGCCGGTTTCTGCCCCAAACGCCGTCATGGCACACACCGTAAAAGCCACAGCGAGAACCGGAAGGTGTTTCCTTTTCATGAAGTTTTCTCTTTGGACTACTTCCGCCACGGCGGCGGCACAGCATCGGCTTCGTCATCACCGACCTGGCAAGCTTGGATGCCGCTGGCTTGCGCGGTGTAGAAGAGCCGGCCATTGGAGACGATGCCGCCGACGCACTCGCGCGGCTCCAGCGGCGGGCCGGTGGAGGCGAGCTTGTTGCCGTCCGTCAGATCAATCAGGTCCATGTTCGCGCCAAGGGCAAACGCGCCCGCGACAGTGAAGCGCGTGCAAGCGTAGCCGTAGTTGAAGCGGCTGACGATCTTGCCGGTGGCCTTATCGAGCACGTGGCCGTCGCGGCCGGAGGCGTTGGTGAAGATGAACTTGTCGCCGACGGTGATGACATTGACGGCGGAGAGCACAGGCTCGGACTCCCAGACAAGCTTGCCGTCGCGCGCGTCGAGACACCAAACGTGGCGGGTCTTCGTGCCGCCGTGCGGCTGGTTGTAGCCGCCGAGATAGAGCCGGCCGTCCTTGCCGGAGATGGAGCAGCCCGCCGTGACGAAATGGTTCGTCGTCTGCCAGCGCACCGCGCCGGTGAGCGGGTCGAGCGCCGCCGTGACGCCGCGCGCGCTCGGCTGACCATTGCGCTGCGCGGCGTAGCCGAAGAACGTCGAGTAATAAACCGTGCCATCTATCAAGCAGACGCCGCAGTCGTTGCCGCCGCTGCCGACCTCCGAGAAATCCTTCGTCCAGAGTTCCTTGCCGGTTTCCAAATCCCACGCGCGCACCAGCGGCTTGTTGTCCTTCGGATAGTAGGGATTGTCGTGCGTATAAATCCAGCTCATCACCTCCGCGCCGTCGGGCGACGGCTCCGGCGGGCCGCGGAAGACAAACGGCTTCGCCGTGCCCTGCGCGGCGTAGCGGCCTGAGCCGAAGCCGTAGATGACGGCGTTCTTGAAAACCACAGGCGGCCCCTGCCGGCTCCAGCTCGGCGATCCGCTGAACGGCGCTTCCCATCGCAGCTTTCCCGTCGCCGCGTCGAAGCAGCGCAAGCGCGACTGTTTCATCCCAGCCTGCGGCAGGAGAAGCCGCTCGTTCGCATACAACGGCGACGTGAACGACAGATAAACGTGCGGGAACCAAGTCCGCCACAACAACCGCCCCGTCTCCTGCTCCACCGCCATGAACTGCCCCTCCGCCGTGTGCGTGTATAGCCGGCCGCCACCGCAGACCGGCACGTGCTTGAACGTCCCCTCGTAGCGCCGCACCCACTTGATGTGCAGCGGCGTCTTCAACCGCTGGTCGTTGGAGTTGCTGTTGGCGAGATCGCCATAGTTCGTGAACCAATCGTGCTCCGCCCCCGCGCGCCTGCCCGACAGCGGACTGCGGATGCGATGAAGCCCCAACTCCTTCGTCGGCAGCGGCGCTTTTCCATCCGGGCCGAGCGCGTAGAGATAGCCGTCTTCGCAGCCGAAATAGACGCGCCCATCCGCCACTGCCGCTGCCGCGCTGATCGGCCGCCCGAACGCCGTCGCAAACGACCATCCCCCACCCTTCCCGTCGAGCGGCACGACGTGCAGCCGCCCGTCGAGTCCGCCATACACCGCCGAGTTCTTCAGCAACACCGGCGGCGCGATGGCTCCGTCCTCCCCGAGCACCGTTGGTTTCGGCTCGCCGGGCTTGTGCAGACAAAAGCCAAGCCCTTGCTCCGGTTTGCAGCGGAACACATCCGTCCCGCGCAGACTCACCGACGAGAAGCCCAGCAGCCCTTGCAGATAGATCGCCGTCTCCGTGCCGTGGACGTGATTCGTCTGCGGATTGCCGTCCTTGAGTGCGATGATCTCCGTGCGGCCGGAGTTGTCGCGGCGATGCCACTGCACATAGGCCGCGCCATCCTCGCCGAGCGACAGCCCGAACACCCCGGGATACTCGTTGCCGGCAAACGACGGGATGTTCGTGAGACACTGGATCGCCGCGTGATCGCCCGCGTCCTGCAACCACAACATCCGCCCGCCCGGAGCCGCCACGATGCGCCGGCCGTCCGCCACGATGTCTATCGGGCTGCAAAACTGGTCGCGCCAGTTCACGCGCCCCTTCTTGTAAGCCAGCCAGTCGCTCGCGCTCCAGCGGTTGCCGGGAAACTTCAGCACCTCACCGACATAATCCCACTTCCAGCAAACCTTGCCATCCGGTTCCAACGCGTAGAACTGCGACCCGAGCGTCGAGAAATAAACCCGCCCGCCGCTGACGACCGGCGCGCTGAAGATCGGCTCGCCGCAATCCATCTCCCGCACCACTTTCCCCGTCGCCGCGTCGAGCACGTAATACCATCCCGCCATCGTCCCGAAGTGCAGTTTCCCATCCACCAGCGCCGGCGACGACACGTTGCTGCAGTTCGCCGCCCCGCCGCGCGTCGCGAACTTCCAGACGATCTCGAACGTCCGCGCATCAATACAGAACGCCGTCCCCGAAGCATCCACCACATACACGCGCCCCGCCGCGACCACCGGCGACGTGAGCACCGCGTCGCCGAGCGCCACCGCGCCGAGCAACCCCAGCGGCGTCTGAATCGTGCGCGTCGGCACGTTTCCGGAATGGCGGCTGTCGAACTTTGATTGAAGCCAATCCTCCGCGGTCATAGCGACCGTCGCACTGCCCATCACCATCACCAATGCCAACCATCCGCGCCTCGTCCGTGTTGTGTGCATCTGTCGTCCTTTCGACTATCGCCCAGCTTACCACGGATTCCGGTTCGTCATCCATCCTGCACTTTCGCCATCGAGTCTTTGCGCCGAGAAATTGATCTGTCCCCCCAATCGGCCCCGCTAAACTCGATCGCACCATGCTCGCAGAAGTTAGGAAGCAGATGGTTGATTCGCACGCCGACTGAAGCTGATGGCAGGCTTCTGTCGAGCGATGGGCCGCCGTGGCGCTGGAAATAGTTCGGCAAATCGGCGAGAATTGTGCTAGAAAACGGTCGTGAGGTGAGATTTCGAAATGCCGATGACAAAGAAGTCCGTCAGTTATCAATTGCGGCTCCAAGGGCTGGCCACAGCGCCCGGCACAATCAGTGTGCAGACGCTGCGCGAGTTGTTGCGTGGGTTGACTGACTCCGCTGAGCGGGCGCTACGGCTTGCGATCCAAGGTGAGAGCGTCAAGCGCGGCAAGACGCCGAGCTGGCTCTCAAAATCGCTAGACCTGCAACTGACCGGTTTGGAAAGCGGCTCGACGGTGCTGAACCTTGAAGCGCCAACGCTGGGGGAAACGGTGGGCGATCAGTTAGCGCAGCAGGACATGTGGTTCACGCCGCCGTCTGCCGACGATACGGTGTTCAGTCTGGTGTCGCGTTCGGTGCGCGACACGACGGCGGAGAATTTGGAGAGCAACGCCTACGATGCCGGCGTCTTGAACGGGCTGCTGGAATTGAAACCTTTCTTGAAGAAGGCGCAACGGATCGAGCTTCGAGCGCACGGACGGCCCAAAGAGGACTTTGAAATTGGGATGCCGGAGATCGAGAAGTTCGAGCGGTTGAAGCAGCAGACTCCCAAACCTCACGCGATGGTGGTGTCCGGGTTGCTGGACTCGATTCAGCACAGCCGCAGGAGGTTTCAACTGATGGTTAGTGAGGGCCAAAGCGTGCCCGGTCGCGTGGACGAAGAGTTCCTCGACGCCGAGCAAATGCGTGATTTGTGGGGCAAGAAGGTGACGGTGAAAGGAATGGTTTATTTCCGGCCGTCCGGGCACGTGCAGCTTCTGGAGGCGCATCTCATCCGGCTGATGCAGAACGGCGAGGAAATCTACGAAGAGATGCCACTGGAACAATCGGAGGCCGGCTTTGTCCGCGAGGTGGCGCAGACGGGCCACCATAAAGATTGGGTGAAGGAAGTCTGGGGAAAGTGGCCGGGGGATGAGGACATCGAAGAATTGCTGGCGGACTTGAAAAGGTAACCCGCATGGCCAGCTACGTTCTCGATACCGGGACATTGTTGGGATTCGTGCGTGGCGCCTACTATGGGGAATACGTTGACCAGACTTATGCGCCAAGCCAGCCGCCGAATATCGCCGTTTGCTCCGTGGTGAGCATTGCGGAGATGCGTTCATTCGCAGTCCGTCTGGCTTGGGGAGCCGAAAAGCTGGCCCGGCTCGATGAAATCTTGCGCGGCGTCCCAACTGTGAACATCAACCGTCCAGCGATCATCGAGAAGTTTGCAGAGATTGACGCTTACCGGTTGAACAGGCATCCGAAGCACAACCTGCCGGCTGGCACGAATAATCAGGCGATGGGCGACAACGACATCTGGATCGCAGCGACGGCGTCGGTCCTGCGGGCGACATTACTGACGACCGATGGAGATTTCGACTTCTTGAACAACGTGTTCCTCAAAGTCATCCGCATTGATCCGAAGATGAAGCCGCCCGCAAAGACCTGAGTGGCGTTAATCACAACCGGAAGCTGCTGTTGCAGACACTCAATACGGATTGCTCGGGGCCATCTGCCACGCCTTGACCTGCCGCACTCTTGCTGCGCCCTCGTTGGCGAAAACCGAGGCGTGAACGCTGTCGGGACGCATCGGAATACGCTGTAGCCGGTCATCAATTGCCGGCGGGGTTCCGACTCCTCTTTTGCCGAGGCTTGATTCACCGGGACGGCTCCCCCACCCTCGAAAGACGTTTACCCCGCCAGAAGGAAAACTGCGTTTTCCTGTGGAAACTTGAAGATTCTTTCCAGGAAGAATGCCGGAGACGGTCAAAAGGATTTCCGCCAGTCATGCCGGACATCCGGGAATGGTCGGAGGAATTTCCGCCGGGCGGGTCGGATATCCCGGAACGATAGAACGAATTTCCGCCAGCCGCGCCGGGCATCCGGGGCCGTCAAAGGAATTTCCTTTGGGCGTGCCGGACATCCCGACACGGCTAAACGGATTTCCGCCAGCCGTCCCGGGTATCCGGGACCGGTCAAACGGATTCCTTTTGAGCTTGCCGGGCATCCCGACACGGCTAAACGGATTTCCGCCGGGCGATGCCGACATCCCGCACCGGAAAAAGGAATTTCGGCGGAGCGTGTCGGGAAAGCCGGCTGGAAGTTGGAAAAGACTGCAACAAGGTAAGGCGCGACCGCTGGGCGCGCCCTGCCGGTTTGGAGTCCCGGCTTCAGCCGGCTCTTGCGTCTAATCAAGACCACCTGAAGGCGGGACTCCAAACCCAGATCAATACGGATTGCTCGGCGCCATCTGCCACGCCTTGACCTGCCGCACCTTCGCGGCGCCGCCGTTGGCGAAGACGGAGACGCCGACGCTGTCGGGGCGACAGGGATAGATGCGGCGCAGGGCGGCCTGTCGGTCGTTGGCGAAGACCTCAACGACGGAGCGGTCCACGAAGACGCGCAGGGTCAGCAGCTCGCCGGGCTTAAGTGCGAACGGCGCGGCTTCGATCTTCTTTGGGCCTTCGGCGAGGCTGGACTTGTTCGTGTCGAGTTTCAGCTTTTGCTCCGCCGCGTCGTAGAAGAGGAGCGTTTCCTCCTCGCGGTCGGGGGAGCGGCAGACTTTGACGCCGACTTGTTTAGCGTCTTGCGGCTCGATCTGAAGCTCCAACTCGATGGTGTTGCCGGCGATCTTGTTGAGGACGACTTCCTTGCCGGCGGCGATCGCGATGTTGTGCTGCGTCTGCTCGTTGTAGCGGAGGCGCTTGAGCTCCTCGATGGGCTGGTAACGCAAGCGATTGTCGTCACCGAGCGTCAGCACGCGCGGGAGCGAGAGTTCGCCGGACCAACCGCTGGCGCGCTTGGTCGCGGGGCTGCGTTGGTCGAATATCCAACCCCAGAGAATCCGCCGGCCGTCGGGAGCTTCGAGCGATTCGGGCGCAAAGTAGGTGTTGTCCACCCAGCTCATCCGCTCGTGGATTTCGGGATGGAACTGCTCGTTCTTCCATTCGCCGACGTAGTAGCGGTTGCCGCGATTGTGCGCGATGCAGACGAGCACTCGCTTGTTGCCGAGCTTGAAGAAGTCGGGGCATGAAATGTCCTCGTTCGCGGCCACGTCGGGCATCTCGCGACTCAGGAACGGGCCGACGTAGCGCCAGCCGTCGAGTTCCGTGGCCTTGAACGTGGACGGCGGCTTGCCGCTGCCGGGGTTGCCGCCGAACAGCCCGTAGTAAGTGTCGCCTTCGAGCCAGCCGTGCGGGTCCCACGACGCGTAAGGCTCCCTGCCCTTCGGGTTCGGGATGATCGGGTTCGACGGCAGTTTCGTCCAGCGGTCGAGATTGTCGTCGTTGCTGGTGGCGATGCAGTTGCCCGCCCCGACGCCGTGGAAGAGCATCGTCGCCTCGCCGCGTTTGTTGATGAAGCAGTTGCCGCTGAACATCCCGCGGTCGGGACTCGTGTCGGTCGGGAAAAGCGGCGTCGGGTGCTGCCGCCAATGGACGAGGTCCACGCTGGAGATGTGGCCAAAGCAATGCACGCGGTTCTCCTGGTAGATGTAGAAAAGGTGGTAGCGCCCGCGCCAGAAGATCGCGCCGTTGGGATCGAACGGCCCCGCGTAGTCCTCCGGGATGACGAAGTGATACGTCGGCCGGTGCGGGTCGCCGAGCAGGTGATTGCGGAAGCGGCGCACGACCGCGATGTCGTCGGGCAGCTTCGGCAGCGAGGCGAGCGAAGGCGGCATCGGCGGGGGGCTGACAGAGTCGAAACCGCTGCCGGCCTGTGCGGCGAGAAACTCGGCCTTCTTGCCGTCGAGGATCAAGCGCCCGTCCGCGACTTTGGCGCCGCCCTCAAGCCGCGTGGCCGTAAACCGCCCCATGCGATCCGCGCGCATCAGGTCGTCGAACGTCCACCACGCCCAAGGTCTGGGTTCCGACGGCGCTTTCACTTTCAACTTCGCAATCTGCTCCACCGTGAGCGCGCGGTCGTAAATGCGCGCATCAGCCACCGCGCCCTCGAAGAAGTCGTTGTTCCCCATGTGGCGACGGCCGATCATCACGACACTGTCCGCCCCGAACCTCTGCGGTTCCTTGATCGTGTGGCAGGAGTATTCCTTGCCGTCGCGATAAACCGTCACCTCGTTGCCACGATAGACGATGGCGACTTGCACGAGCGTGTTCGCGTCGGCGGTCTCGGCGGGCCACGAGTCCTGCTTTAGTTGTGTGCGCCGGTAGCCATCGCTCCCAGCCATCCAACGCGCCGCCGCGCGCTCGCCAAAGACAATGCCGTCGAAGTGCGACTGTCGGTCGTCAATCGTCAGCACGCTCCCGCCTTTCTGCGTGAGGTTGGCCGGCGCGGCCCACGCCACGAGCGTCTTGTCGGCGAGTGATCCGCCGGCCTTGGTTTCCGTCGGCTGCGGATTTGCCTTCACAAAGGCCGGCTTGAGAACCTTCAGCCGGATGTCCTTGAACTGCGCAACCGTCGGCGGGCCGGTGTGGAGTTGCATCGCAAGGATGCCCTGCGCAGCGAAGTGAACCGGGTCGTTGTCGGTCGTTTCCGCCATGAGCTTGCCGTTGACCTTCAGTGTCAGTTTGTTGCCAACGCAGATGAGGTGATACTCATGCCAATCCTCCAGCTTGAACGCCGCCTCTCCCTGCGCCTCCGTGATCGGCTCCTTCGTCATCTTTCCGCTCGCGTCAATCACTGTCCGCTCGCCGCGCCATGCGAGCGTGTGCCGGCCGTGCTCCTCGTAGAGCCGCACAAGCCACGGCGTGCCGGTGTTGTTGTCCATCTGGTAGCCCATGAGATCGTGGTTGGGCAGCTCCCGGCTGCGGAATTGGAATCCGTTGTTGATTTTGGGCGAACCAAAGACGCGCGACTTCAGCTTCAACTCAAAGTCCGCCAACTCCCCACCCTGCCAGATGAGATAGAGGTTCGCCGGCAACGGTCGCTCCTTCGTGATCTTCGCGGTGAGTGCGCCGTCCTCGATGCTCCAGAAGCTCATGTCGGCGGCTTTCCAGCCGTCGAAGCTCTTGCCGTCGAAGATCGGCTGGAATCCCGGTTCGTCAGCGGGCGAGGCGGCCAGCGAAGCGTTGAGGAGGAGCGCAACTGCCAAACAGAGTTTCGTTTTCATAGCTCGGTCAAATGAGTCGGCTGCGCGCACAGGTGCACGCCGTTTCCGCCACGAAACCCAACAAAGCTAGTTGCTCAGGCTCTGGATCGGGGCGGGAATGCGTCCGCCAAAGCGCACAAAACGGGAACTGGCGCCGGGGTTGCGCACAGGCATGACGGGAGCGCTGCCGAAAAGGCCGCCGAAGTCCACGCGGTCGCCGGCCTTCTTGCCGGGCACGGGGATGAGGCGGACGGCGGTCGTTTTGTTGTTGATGACGCCGATGGCCAACTCGTCGGCCATGATCGCGGCGATGGTCTCCGCCGGCGTGTCGCCGGGAATGGCGATCATATCGAGGCCGACGGAGCACACGCTGGTCATGGCTTCAAGTTTCTCGAGCGTGAGATGGCCGCGCGTGGCGGCGTCGGCGAGTGCCGCATCCTCACTGACGGGAATGAACGCACCGCTGAGACCGCCGACACTGGAACTGGCAAATGCGCCGCCCTTCTTGACGGCGTCGTTGAGCAGCGCGACCGCGGCGGTGCTGCCGGGCGCGCCGATGGCGTCGAGGCCAAGGAGTTGGAGAATCTCGCCAACGCTATCACCAATCTCCGGCGTCGGGGCAAGGCTGAGGTCCACGATGCCGAAGGGGATGCCAAGCTCGGTGGCGACTTCGCGGCCGATGAGCTCGCCGGCGCGGGTAACGCGGAAGGCGGTGAGCTTGATCTCTTCGGCCAGTTCGCCAAGCGTGAGGTTTGGTTCGAGTTCGAGACGGCGTTTGAGCGCACTGGAAACGACGCCGGGGCCGGAGACGCCGACGTTGATCACGACTTCAGGCTCGCCGTCGCCAAGGTAAGCGCCGGCCATGAAGGGGTTGTCTTCGGGAATGTTGGCAAAGACGACGAGCTTGGCCGCGCCGAAACCCTGGCGGTCGGCGGTGGCTTCGGCGATGGCTTTGATCTGCTCGCCGAGAAGGCGGACGGCGTCCATGTTGATGCCGGCGCGGCGGCTGGCGGCGTTGACGGAGGCACAGAGGCGCTGCGTCTGGCTGAGGACGGCAGGTAGCGCATCAATGACAACTTTATCGCCGGAGGAGATGCCCTTGTGGACAAGAGCGCTGAATCCGCCGATGAGGTCCACGCGGACTTCGGCGGCGGCTTGGTCGAGCGTCTTGGCGACAGCGACCGCAGCGTTGAGGTCATGGCCGCTCAACAGGTGTGCGACCGGCGAGATGGCGAGACGCTTGTTCGTGACCTTGAGGCCGTATTTGCCGCCGACGCGGTCGCAGGTCTCGACGAGGCGGCTGGCGCGGCTGGTAAGTTTGTGGCGCAGCTTGCGGCACATGGCCTCAACGTCGGCGGAGGCGCAGTCCTGGATGTTGACACCCATCGTGACGGTGCGCACGTCGAGGTGCTCGGCGTGCAGCATCTGAATGGTGGAGAGGATTTCGTCGGTGCGAAGCATGGCTCAGGTGACTGGCAATGATTTGTGCTGGCTGGGCAGGCGGAGTTGGTTGGTGGCCACGAAGACGTCCTCGTGCTGCAACCGGACGGTGTAACCGCTCTCGCGGCCGATTTGTTCGAGGTCGGCCTGAAGCATGGCGATGTCCCAACGCTTGGGCACCTGCAACTGACCGATGAGGACGAACTGCTCGCCCGTGCGATCGCCGAAGAGGTCCACGATATTGATGCCCTTGTCGGCCAGGACGCGGCTGAACCGCAGCACGATGCCCTCGCGGTCTGGGCCGAACGCGGTGATGACGAACGAGTCGTATTTCTCCTTGCTGGCCTTTGGCAAATGGAACGGCATGAGCTGGACGCGGAAGTTGCTGTGCTTGTCCGGCGGACCGGCGACTTCCCGGAGCAAGTCCTCGGTGTCGAGCTGGCGCGGGAAACTCACGACCATGATGAGCGTGAAATAACCGTGCAGCACCGTCTGGCTGCAGGCGTCAATGTTGCCTTCGAGCCGGCTGATGGCCTTGGTGACGGAAGCGACGATGCCCGGCCGGTCATCGGCCATGACGTTGAGCACATAGGCGTGCTTGAAACGATTGTCCACAGTTTTCATCGTGAAACGCCGCGCAGGTTAGCAGCCGCACAGCCAGACGCAATGGTGAAGTGCGTGTGAGGATCCTTCCCGACGATGAACCCATCCTTTGGCCGCCGCCCACGCTTGCTCCTCCTTCGTGCTGCCCATCATGAACTCGCCCTACGGAATGCCCATCAAGTCCCATCGTCACGTTGCTGCCGAGGGGAAGCGTGTAAACCTCGCCCACTTTCGGGTTGGTTGTCAGCGCGGAGACGCGCGTTTCCGGCAGAACGAAACTTTCTGCATCCTTCAGCGAAGATGGCAACCCTTGATCTTTGCGCTTAACCACCAGTTACATCTACGCCTGCCACCACACGAAACCCATAACGGCTATGAGAACTTGACGGCGGCCAGCCCGCACGAACGGCGGAGCGAGTGCGGTTTGGCGGACCATTGAACTCACCGCCCCGCACCACGCGCCGAGATGGGTCTCCTTTGAAAGGCTCTTCATGCGCGCCGACACAATCCCATTCGTCCAAGCACCACTCCCACAAATTGCCCAGCATGTCGGCTAAGCCAAACTTGTTCTGCCCCCGTGCTCCATAGCTGTCCACCGGAGCGACAAACTCAAATCCGTCCTTCTTCCCACCCCAGTTCAACCGCCCTACGCCGTCTTCCGGCGAATCGCCCCACCAGAACTTCGTCTGCGTTCCGGCACGGCACGCATACTCCCACTCCGCTTCCGTCGGCAACCGAACCACTTGGCCCACCGCAAGTCGTCCTGCTTTGCGCTCCTGCTCCGTCGCCCATTCGCAAAATGCCGTCGCATCGTTCCAACTGATACACGCAACCGCATCACGGTCTTGCGGAGCCGTGTCAAACCCCGGATTTCGCCAACTCAATCCATCCACACGGCCATTCTCTTGGCCCTTCCGTGGCGCATTATCCGCGTAGCCCTTCTTCTCCGCGTCCGTCTTGTATCCCGTCGCCGCAACGAACTGTTTCCACTGGCCAACTGTCACCTCCGTCCGCCCCATCCAAAAACTTTGCTTGATCATGGCCTTGCGCATCCCGTTTCCCTCGGCTTTCACGTTTCCCTCTGCAGTGCCTTTAGCAATATCCCACTCCTGTTCCTCCTTGGTGCTGCCGAGCATGAACTCGCCGGGCGGGATGCCCATCAGTTCCATCGTCACGTTGCTACCGAGCGGGAGCGTGTAAACCTCGCCCACTTTCGGAGCGGTGGTCAGCGCGGCAACGCGGGTTTCTGGCGGAGCGAGAATGCCAACGTCGGAGGCAGCGGAGTGTTGGGGTGATGGAGGAGAAGATATGTAGTGATGGAGTATTGGAGTATTGGAGTTTTGGGAAGCAGGTTTGTTCCACGGCGACCAGAGAAACAGGCCAACAAGCAACAATACGACCGCGACTCCAACAACGCCGTAAGTCATTCCCGGAGAGATTTGATTGCGCGGCGTGGCGGTCACAGTCCGCACCGCGGCAACCCGCCCAATGGCGGTCGGAGGCAATGGCTGCGCCGTCGGAGGACGACCGATCTCTGTGTCTCCGCTCAGGTTCTCGTTGGCCTCCCACAAACCGGCGATCAGTTCATCATAGCTCGTCGGCCGGTCATCGCGGTTCTTGGCCATCATCCGGGTCACCATCACGCCCAGCTTCCTCGGACACTCCGGCAACGCCTCGAAGACATCCGGCGTCGGCTCGTTGACGTGTTTCATGATCAACACCATCGAGCTATCGCCCTCGTAAGCCGTCCGGCCCGTGAGCATCTGAAACAGCGTGCAACCCAGACTGTAAATGTCCGCCCGGAAATCTATGTCCTTCACCGATGTCGCCTGCTCCGGGCTGATGTAGTGCGGCGAGCCAAGCATCATCCCCGTGGACGTCATCTCCGTGCTGGTTCCGCCCGTGTTCTTGGCCAAACCCAGGTCGCCCACGAGCACTTCGCCGGACTGCGAGAGGAAGACATTGTCCGGCTTGATGTCGCGATGAATCATCCGCGACTTGTTCCAAGCATACTTCAACCCCTCGGCGACGTGCAGCGTGATGGCGATGGCCTCCTGCGGGTTGAGCCGGCCATGGCTGCGGATGTGTTCGCGCAACGTCCTGCCCTCGACAAACTCCATCGCCATGTAATGGGTGCCGTTGCTTTCCCCGGCGGCATGGACTTGGACGATGTTGGGGTGTTTGAACTGGGCGGCAGTGGTGGCTTCGCGCTTGAACCGCTCGATGAACTCCTGGTCTTCGGCCAAGGCGTTGGACATCACCTTGAGGGCCACGAAGCGGTTCAGGGAAACCTGGCGGGCTTTGTAAACCGCGCCCATCCCGCCCTGTCCGAGCTTGCAGAGGATTTCAAATCCGTCAAACGCTTGGCCTGTAAGATCCGCCATAACCTCTCTTGGTGAACGGTGGCAGCGTATGGCGAATTATTGTGACGGTCAATCTCGCAATGCAACAGTCGGCGGCGGCGGTGAGGGAGGAAGCCTGCGGAGCAAGAATCGGCCGCCTGCCGGGAAGCCCGGAGCAAGCGAATGCATGAAAAGCCTGCAAGAAGACGGGGGACCGAAGACAGGAGACCGGAAAGCAGAATTCGCCAGCCCCGTAAGCCGCTTTCCCCTGCCGGAACCCATCTGCAGGCCGTTCCGGGGCTTCGGAGGGCGGAAAGTGGCTGTTTTTGCGCAGGAGAATGCCTTTTCGGGGCTGAAAAATGGGTTTTCGGGCCAAAAACGAGGTTTTGGAGGCTTGGACCTTAGAAAATGTGGCACGGATTTAGTTAAGTCCGTCACGGATTTAGTTAAGTCTGTGGCGGACTTAGTTAAATCCGTCGTGGATTTAGTTAAGTCCGAGACGGATTTAGTTAAATGTGTGACGGATTTAGTTAAGTCCAAGACGGATTTGGTTGAATGTGTGACGAACTTGGTTAAATCCGTCGCGGATTTAGTTAAGTCTGAGACGGACTTTGTTAAGTCCGTCATGGATTTAGGCATATCCGAAGGCCAGTGTCGCCCCTCCCCGGCTGCGTGGCCCCCTTTGAAGAGGCAGCCGGCCATCTCCTCAGGGGGAAAGCTTCAGTGCTCCGCCAACGCAGGCGGTGACGCAAGCCTTCGCGGCACGGGCGGAGAGTTTGCGGGCGGCGCGTTGCAGGCCCGGCACGTCATGGCGAGGTTCATGGTGTGGGCCGGATGCCAGGCAAAGCCCCGCTTACGACACAAGCCAGCATTCGCACGGCGAACCATGCACTTCCCTACCTAGTCCCTCGCCTTCACAAATCGCCGGCAAAAATCCCTCACCGAGCGCGCAAAGGTCCACTCTGCGGTTTCCGGCAGGCAACGCGGCGGCGCTTCAATCCAGCTTTCGATGACGTATTGGTCCGGCCGGCCCTGGCACATCGCGTAGGCGTAGCCTTGCTGCATGATTTCGGTATACCAGGTGGACTCGTCGGCGAAGCCCAGCCGCTTCAGCAACGGCTGACCGCTGGCCCAGTAGATCAGGCTGAACGGGAGCTTCTTGCTGCGGCAGTAACGCTCCAGCTTCACCACCTCTCCCCAGCAGCCGTGGTTCTGGACGATGAAGTTCGCCCAGTTCACGTCGAGCCGGTAGAAGTCGAGGCCGCGCACGCCCATCTCCGCCAGTTTCTTCTGGAGTGCCTCGATCCACCAAACGTGGTCGGCGAACGGGATGGAAGGATAGGTCTCGATGTCGCCGATGAGCATATTCGGAAAATGCTTCCGGACGAGCGCGATGTAGTTGGCTGTCTCCTGCACCGCGTAGTCGTCGGGCTTCTTGATGTGCTCGCGGCAACACAGGAGCGGCTCGTCCATTGCGATCGCGTAGAAGTTGGCGCCCAGGCTTTGGAGGCGGTCCCAGATCGGCTTCTCCACATTGAAACATTTCTCGCCGGTCTGCCCCCACGGCTTGATTGCGCCGACCTCCATCGCAAACTTCAGCTTCCACTGGTTCAACTGGCCAAACCACTTCCGCATTTCATCGTCGTTGAACTGCTTCTTCAGGTTGAGGTCGGCGTAGAAGAGCACGTCAATCAACGAGCGCGTCTCCTTCCACTCGTCGGGCTTGTCGAAAAGCTCGCGGAAATGCTTGCCGTTGTCGTAGGCCGGCGGCCCCATCCAAACGGCTGGTTTCGGCGCAGGCCCATCCGCCCCCAACAGCGACGACACGCCAGCCAACACCGAGAAAACCATCGGCAACCATTTTATGCGCATATCCTTTGAATCCATACCGCCACTCTACGGCCCGTCGCGGAAGCCGTCTTGTGCCGGCGCGACACCGCCTATGCCAAGAACGACCACAGCCGCGTCACTGAGTGACGCGACTACTTTGCCGCAGCACTTCAACAAACATCACGCCGATCTTCTGGTTGTTCGCGTCAAGGTAAGCTTCGATCTGGCCGGGGCTGGCGGGCAGGAGAATGTTTTTGAAGAGGACTGTCTCCGCGCCTTCGGGAACCGGCTGCTCCGTCTTTACCGTGCCGAGTTCGAAGCGCGCCGTTGCCGGCTTCTGCATTGGCTTGAAACGGAGCAGCACGTCGTATTTTCCCGCCTCGGTCACGTTGACCAGCCAGTGGCCGCTGAACTTCTTCTGCGCCGGAATAATGCCGCGCCAGTCCTGGCGGGTGAGAACGACCGGGTTTTCGTGTGGCGTGCCGAGTTGAATGCGCAGCGGCGCATAGTTGTCGGGCCGCGTGCTGCCGACGTCGTCGAACCACGCGTCGTAGCGGCGTTTCAAATCGGTGACGATGTCCGGATGTTCCGCCGATGCGTCGTGCATTTCGTAGGGATCGGCGGCCATGTCGAAGAGTTCGAGCTTCAGCGGCCCCGTGAACGTCTCGGTGCCGAATCCAGTGCCATGCACGAGCTTCCAGCGCTGCGTGCGCACCGAACAATTGTGATAGCGCACCGGCACGTCGCCACGGTGCATCTGGAAGAAGAGCGTCCGGTCAGGCCAATTGCCCGGCGCGCGTTTCCACAGCGGCACAAGGCTGCGGCCGTCGAGCTTCCGGCCCTGCGGCACCGGCACACCGCAAACTTCCAGGATCGTCGGCATCAAATCAATGTGCGCCGCGATGCGATCCGAGCAGACGCCCGGCTGGAGTTTGCCCGGCCAATGCGCCAGCAACGGCGACTTGATGCCGCCCTCATACGGCGAGGTCTTGCGGTCGCGCAGGCCGGCGTTGTAGCCCCAAGTCGCCTCACCGTTGTCGGTGAGGAAGAGAACGAGCGTGTTGTCGGTCAGCTTTTCGCGATCGAGCCACGCGAAGAGCCGGCCGATGTTATCGTCAATGTTCTCGATCATTGCATACACGCGCGCCAACTCGTCGGCGTTGATGTTGTCCCGCACTGGATGGCCAGGTGTCTTCGGGAAGCGATCGGCTGTGATGATTTGCTTCTTATAGTATTCGAGTTTGTCCGGCGGCACGTCGTTGAAGGGGCCATGCGGCGCGTTGGTCGGCAAGTAGAGAAAGAACGGCCGGCCCTTGCGAGACTCGCGCTCGGCCCAGTGGATGCCTTCGTTGAAATAGACATCCGTGCAGTAGCCTTTCATCGCCACCGGCTTGCCGTTGCGGAACAGAATCGGGTCCGTGTATTTGCCCTCGCCGCCGGGCGGATCGCTGGGCTGGCCAATGCCACCGCCGCGATGCACGACTGCTTCCTCGAAACCCTTGTCCATCGCCCGCAGCGGATAGGCGTCGCCCAGATGCCATTTGCCGAAGATGCCCGTCGCGTAGCCTGCACGATGCAGCACATCCGCCACCGTCACCTCATTCGGGTCCATCATCGCCCGCCCTAGGAATGTATCTATCGCCCTCGTGCGGAAGTTGTAGCGGCCCGTCATCAGACTGGCGCGTGTCGGAGTGCAGGCGGGACTAACGTAGAAGTTCTCCAGCCGCACGCTGCGCGAAGCCATCGCGTCCAAATGCGGCGTGCGGACGATGGGGTTGCCTGCAAAACCCATGTCGCCGTAGCCCTGGTCATCGGTCAAAACCAGAACCACGTTTGGCCGTGTGGCCGCCGATGCGCCGAGCGCGACGCCCAACACGCACATCGCGATCAGCAAACAAAGAAGTTTCGGACTGTTCATATGGTCCCTATTGCGGCACCTTCAACGCTTCAAACGCTCAATCACAAACTCGGCTGCTTTGGCGACGATCTCATCCACCGAAGGCGTGGAACCTCCTCCGAAGCCGTGCGTGCCGTTCTTCACCTCGGTGTATTGGATATCCGCGCCCACGGCCTTTCCCTTGGCGAAGAGGCGGCGAGCGTTCTCGACGGGCAACACAGTGTCTTTGTCGCCGTGAAAACAATAGACGGGCGTTGAATCCTTCTGGATCAAGCACACCGGGCTCAACAGGCGGATGACGTCCGCTTTCTTTTCCGCCGGCCCGCCAAACATGATGTTCGCCCTCGGTCCCTCCACATAACGCCGTGCCAGCGCGGCGTCAGTGAAATCCGTGGCGGGATAATAAGCCACTTCGCAACGGAGCGAAGAAGGATCGTTGCCTGCCAAACTGGGATCACCGGGAAAATCCTTGGGATTGCCCAGCGCGGTCACCAGCGACAGATTTCCACCCGCGGAGCCGCCGATGATTCCGATGCGAGCGGAATCAATCCTGTATTGCTTGGCGGTCTTCACGAGAAACCGGAGCGCGTCCTTGCAGTCCACCGCGCTATCGAAGGCGCTGGATTTCTCGCTGGTCAAACGGTATTCGATGCTGGCGCAGATGATGCCCGCCTTGCCACAGCGATTGAAGACCCCGGAAACATCAGCCCGCGTCATCCTATAACGGTCGCCCCCGCCCCAACCACCACCGTGGATATACACGAGCACCGGCGCCGCATCCGACTTCAGCCCTTTTGGCGTCAAGATGTCCAGTTGCAGCGACCGGTCCCCCACCTTCTTGTAAACGATGTTCGGCGTGTGATCGAAATCCGGGAACGCCTGGGCAATTCTTTTTGCCTGCGTTTCCGCATTCGCTTGCGCTTGTTTGTTCCGCTTTATCGCTTTCCGTGCGGCAACGTCTTGCGCCTGCCCTAGGGATGCAAGCAGGACACCGAGAACCGTCACCGCGATGATTTTGAGCACTTTCATGATTACTTCTCCTTCACCAACCTGCCGGACACCTTGATTTCAGCATTACTTGCGAGCTTCGGTGCCCGCTTCGATGCCGGCGTCAATGAACTGGCCGCCTCTCTCTTGGTGACAGTGGACGGCAAGCACGTTGTCGCCTTCGCGCAGCGCCGCGTGTAACGCTTCGTTTAGCTCGGTGGAATAGCTGCCGACGAAGCCGCTGAACTCGGCGACTTTCCTGCCGTTCACATAAACCTCCGTGTCCTCGTCGTGATGGATGCGCAGGCCCGCCAACGCGATGTTGAGCTTCTCGATGCGGAAATGACGTCGCAACCAGATGTCGCCGGTCTTCCACGTCGTGCCAATCACTGAGCCGGGCGTGCCGGTCGTCCCGAAACCGCCTTTGCCAGTCTGCCACGAGGCGTCGTCGAAACCGGGTTTGAACCAGCCGTCCGCCGGCTGCGTCGTCGTGAAACGCCATTCCTGCGCCCTCTGCTCGGAGGTCGGCACAAGCACGCTCCACGTGACGCGCTGGACGCGCGGCGGCTGTGTCTCGTAAGCGGCGGGGCGGGCGTTGATCTTGTGCAGCAGCGCGGGGTCGTATTTCGGCTTGCGGTCGTAGAAATAGACGCCGTTCTGCTCCTGCTCGATGTCGGTGAGTTGCGTGTAGCAGAAGCCGAAGATGTTCGGGTTGTCGAGCTGCGCGTCGGTCAGGCCCTTGTAACGCGCGAGGAACTCCTTCAGGTCGAGGCTCTCGCCGCCGTAGCCCCAGCCTGCGCCGGTGTCGCGGTCGGTCTTCACGCGAATGCCGCCGTATTCGCTCACAAAATACGGCTGGCCCCGATATCGGCTCCGCGGGTCGCCGGGGTGATTGTGCCACGGGTTCTGGCCGGTCAGCCCGAACATCGCGTAGCGCGCCGCGAACCGCTTCGGGTCGCCTGTGTAATCGTGGCAGTCGAACACATCGGTCTCCGGCAGGAAATGCGTGTAGCCGCTGGAGTCGAGCAACGGCCGCGTCGGGTCCATCGTCTGCGTCGCCGCCAGCAACGTCTCGGTGAGCGCGATGGTTTCGTTCGTGCCGGTCTCGTTGAGCGGGCACCAGCCGATGATCGAGGGATGGTTCCGGTCGCGCCGCAACGCCTCGCGCCACTCATCCACAAACGCCACCATCGCCTCCGGCTTGCTGAGGTTGATGCCCCAGCTCGGAAACTCGCCCCAGACGATGTAGCCGAGCTTGTCGGCCCAGTAGAGCAGCCGCGGCTCAAACACCTTCTGGTGGAGCCGCGCGCCGTTGAAACCCGCCGCCATGGACAGCTCGATGTCGCGCCGCAGCGCGTCATCGCTCGGCGCGGTGCAGATGCCGTCGGGATAGAAGCCTTGGTCGAGGATGAGGCGCTGGAAGACCGGCTTGTCGTTGATGAGGAAACGGTTTCCCTCGATGGTGATCTTGCGCAAGCCAAAGTAGCTGCGCACTGAGTCAATCACCTTGCCGCCACGCAGCGTCTCGACAGTGAGGTCATAGAGGAACGGCTTGCCGGGATGCCACGCCACGACCTTGCTGAGCTTCAGCACCGCCAGCGTATTCCGCCACGCCGCCGGCACCGTTTCCTCGCCAACCTTCTTGCCGTCGGCGAACGCGCGCAGCCGGACGGTCACGCCCTTCATCGGTCCATCCATGTTGCCTTGGAACATCACGCGCCCGCCCTCGAGATCGGGCACCAGCGAAAACTCCCGCAGATACGTCGCCCCCGCCGCTTCAAGCCACACCGTCTGCCAGATTCCTGTCGTTCGCGTATAGACGCAGCCCTTGCTGACCGTGTGCGTCTGCTTGCCCGCTGGCTGCAAGCCGGAGCGAATCTCATCAATCGCGTGAACCACGAGTTCATTGTCGCCGTCGCGCACCGTGTCAGTGATCTCCAGCGCAAACGGCACGTAGCCGCCACGGTGCTCGCCGACGAACTGGCCGTTGAGCCAGACACGCCCACGATAATCCACCGCGCCGAAGTTCAGCAGCAGCCGCTGACCTCGCATAGCCGCCGGCACCTGGAACGAGCGCCGATACCAGACATGCGGCATGTAGTTCGTCGCCATCGCCAGTCCCGAAAGCTGGCTCTCCGGGCAGAACGGCACGATGATCTTCCGCGCGAGGTCGCGGCCGGAGATCAACCCTCGCGTCTCCCCATCGCCCTTTTCGTCCACCTCGAACTGCCACTCACCGTTGAGGTTCAACCACGAGTCGCGCTGCAAGTCGGGCCGGGGATGTTCCGGCCGCGGCACGTCAGCGCTCACGCTCGCCACGAAACACAGCAATAGGCAGCCGATACGGAATGATATTCTAAATAGAGTGTTCATGTTTGTTTGTGGGTTACTTGAATTTCAAGACTACCGCCGCCGACTCCTTCGACGGCAGCATCAGCGTGTCGCCAGCAACCAGCTTTCCATTCACTTTCACCGATTCGATCTCGCGGCCAAAATGTTCCAGATGCACCACCAGATTCTTCGCCGGTTCGCGGCGCGGCGGCGTAATGTCCAGCGTCGCAGTCCGACCGTCGCCGCTCACTCGTAACGCGAGACTCACCGGCCCGAATATCGTCGGGATGTCTTTGAGGCGGTTCTTGGCGCCGGGTTTTGCCCACGCGCGCGGCATGCCTTCGAGCAGGTGCAGTTCATCGCCGCGCTCCAGCACCATCAGGTGGCACGCGAGCCGGATGAACTCGGCGCTGGCCCAGTTGTGCGGCATGTCGCCGACGTAACCGGGCTTGTCGCCAACGGGCCGTTGCTCCTCGCGCCAACAGAGCAACGGGCTGGCATGATTACCGAACGCGTAGAGCGTCGCGGCGGCTTTGCAGCCGTCGCCGAGCCAGAGCCATGCATGACCATAGAACGAGCCGAAGTAATTCCAGAGTCCATCGCTGAGCCAGCCGGTGTTGAAGACCAGTCCCTCGCGCTCGTTCGCGGCGAGCATGGCCATGTTGCCGCGGACGAGTTCGTCACCGGCTTCAAACACCCCGCCGGGATGCAGCGCGTGCAGGAAGCCCCACTGAGCCTTCTGTGGGAGCAAGTCGACGGGCGCTTTCATCACAATCGGCAGGCAGCGGTTTCCGTGGCCGTCATCGCGCATGTCGCGCGCGGCGGCGCGGCGGAACGCCGCCATGTAATCGTCGTATTCCTTCCGCCACGAGGCGGCCTGCTCGTTCTTGCCGAGCCACTCGGCAGCCTGCACGGCGGCGCGCAAACCAACCATCGTCCAGTAGATGTTGGTGTATTCATGCGCCGGCCCGCTCAAACCGCCGTCGCTGAACCCCTCCGGCATCAAGCCCGCGCCCGGCGAGTTCGGGTCGGCTGAGGCTTGCTTGCGCAAACTGCGGATATACTCGAAGCCACGTTCCAGCCTCGGCCACATCGCGGCGAGCCACGCCTTGTCGCCGGTGAGCCGCGCGTGGCGTGTCACCGCCCAGAGCACGATGCCCGTCTCCTTCCAGTGGCCGTTGATGAGCATGAAACCGCCATCGGGTTTCTGGAAGCTCATCAGGTAATCTATCCCGCGCCGCACTTCGTCATCGCGACCCAACAGCGTGACCGCTTCGAGCAAGAACGAGCCATCCACCACCCACAATCCTCGATAGCACGTCGGCCCGACCTGAAACGCCGGCAAGCCATCTTTGATTTCCCGCGCCTGATAGATGTTGCGGACGCATGAGTCCAGCAATCCCTGCGCCGTCGGATCAGCCACCTCGATGCGACCGTAGGGCAGGCTCGCCTTCTCCCAGAACGCAACGGATCGTTTCAACTCCGCCTTCGGGTCAACTGAGCCGCCAACCCTCTTCGCCTCTGTCCCCTGCGGCGCCACGACGAGCAACTCGGTTTCCTTCCCAGCGTCGAGCCGGCCCAAGTCCCACGTGAGTGTCAGCGGCCGGGGCGCAGCAGGCAGATGATCGGCGTCCACAAACGCGAGCGCCGCGCCGCCAACATCACCGGCGAGAATCTTCGCGCGCTCAGGCGCGTTGTCCGCCGCGAAGATCCAGAGGCAACTCAAGATCGTGCTCGTGTCCTGCGCGCCCGGCGGCGACTTGATGGCGATGCTGAGCTTGCCGTCGCCATCGCAGTCTTCAGCGGGAAACTCCAGCACGACTGGCGTGTTGCGGCCGAACTCCTTCACGAGATCGAGGCTGCGAACCGTCTTGTCTTCGATCTGGATTTCGAGCGGACGTTTCCCCGGCTCGGGATGCCAGCCTTCGATCAGACCGAGCGCCACGACATACTTGCGGCGTTTTTCCACCGCGAAGTCAAACGCCAACGGCGACCTGTGGCCCACCATCACATGCCGAAAGCCGGCCGCGCACGGCACGTTCGGCTTCGCCCAGTTTCGCGTGACGCTCACCGGATGTCTGGAACGAACAGGCGAGCGCACCGACTCTGTCTGCGACACTTTGCACGGCCGCGAGAACCAGCAAAACGTCTGTCTCTTGTCGTCCACGAGCCGCGTGCGCGACTCGTCCAGCGACAGCGAAACCGTCGCCCCGGCTTCCAGACGCAGTTTCGCCGCAGCGGGAACCAAGCCGGTGTTCACGACCGTGAGTTGAAGGAAATCCGCTCTCTTGCTGCTCCACTCGTCCACTGACTTGCCCTTGGGCGCGTTGGCCCATGCCACCTGCCGCAGTTCGAGCGCGCCCTGCTTGTGGCGCGTCGTCACCACCGGCACGCGTGGACTGTGGAGCTGCTGGCGTTTCGGAGTCACATCCCCTTCCCCATCCAGTTCCGCCAAGAGTCGCGTCCCAAACCGCCCGCCACCGAGCGTGTAGTTCGCCGGACCCGACTTGCCGTAGTCGTAGTAAAGACCGCCGTCGTTGCCAACGATGGTCTTGAACGGATCGTCCGGCAACCCAATGCACGTCTGCCATCGCTCGGGCTGATAACGGAAGTCCAATACCTCCGCTTCTAGTTTGGCGGCGGCGTTCACTACGGGATGGCTCTTCAGGACGAGCGTGGTTTCCGAAGCCCTTGCAGACGAGCACGCACACACCGCCACAGCGACAAGCAACGCGACTCCTCGATCCGTCCTGGTCTTCATCTTGGCGGCGATTCTCACACCGCGCCGCGATAGACTGCCAGAACATTCTCCGGGGGCACATCGGGCTGGAACAGGTGCGCCGGGCCGAGGATGTAGCCGCCGCCTTTGCCGAGAACCTCGCAATAGCGCCGCACCTCGGCCTCGACTTCGGCCGGAGTCGCCTTCGGCAACAGATTCTGCATGTCAATGCCTCCGTGGAAACAGAGCTTGTCGCCAAACTCGCGCTTCAAGCTCTCTGGCTGCATCTCGATGCACGTCGGCTGAATTGGGTCGAGCACGTCCACGCCGCATTCGATCAACTCCGGAATGAACAGCCGGATCGTTCCGCAACTATGATACAGCGCTTTTCCGCCAAGGCTGTGAATCAACGCCGTCATCTGCTTCAGATACGGCGCAATGAACTCGCGGAACATCCCCGTCGAGATGAGCGGGCCGCGCTGCGTGCCGAGGTCGCTGATGACCAGATAGAGGTCAATCCGTCCGTTCGTGATCTCCGCCGCGCGCGTGTAATCCTCCAGATAGAAATCGGTGAACTTGCGCGAGAGGAAATGCGCCCACTCCGGCTGCTCTGCCATGTCCATGAACATGCCTTCCCATCCGCGCACAAGCGCCGCCCGCTGCCAGATGTCGGCAAAGCCGTAGAGCAGCGCGTGATTTTCGTAACGCGCGCACTGAGCCTTGAGTTGCGAACGGTCGAGACAATCCGGCGACGGCCAGGGGAACGACTCCAGATCCGCGAAGCTGCTCGCCTCCGCCAGCGCGCCCTTGGCGTCCTCGCGCATCGGGCCCCACGGCGTCTTGTTATAGATGTAGCGTTCGCCCCAGAAGTTCTGGAACAAGCCGCTGCTCACCTCACGCTCCGCCGGCGCGGGTGCTTCCAGATGCCGCACGTCCACGCCGAAAGCTTCAAGTAGCTTGTCCTTGTCGGTGTGCCCGACGTAATCGAACAGCCGCCTCATCGTCGGCGGCTCCGCCCAAAACTCGCGGGGCGTGCGGTCGGGTTGCTCGTGCCGCAATGCGGCCAGAACTCTTTCGCGTGAAGTCATTGCGCTCATGTGCAGATTCTTAGGTCACTGCCATGGCAGTGTATTGTGGATAGCCGACGTTGTGTATGCCAAACGCGACAGCTTATACGCCGAAGCCTTCCACGAGCTTCCGATAACCGTTCCGCAGGATGGCGAGGTCGGAGTCCATAGCCAGCCAATCAAAACCTTGTTTGCGAAGTGCGGGCAGTTCAGCGGCGTCGCGGGTGAGAATGCCGCACGATTTGCCGGCTTCGGCGGCGGCGGTGATGACGTGGTCCAGACAGACAGCGTAATCACGCTTCGCCAGCTTCGGCCGCGCCTTCAGATCGAAGTTCAAATCCGACGGACCAACAAAGAGAACATCCACGCCGTCCACACAGGCAATCTTGCCCGCGTTCTCTACGGCTTCGATTGTCTCGATCTGCGCGATGATGATTGGCTCAGGCAGTTTGCTTTCCGCCGGCGGGCGCAGGCCGTAGCCGTAGGCGCGCACGGTGCGCGAAAAACCACGCCGGCCGCGCGGAGGATAGTGCGCCGCCTGCACGCAAGCCTCCGCTTCGGCAACCGTCGAGACGTGGGGAATCATCACGCCGTCCGCTCCCCAGTCGAGCACACGCGCGATGAGGTCCGGATGCGGCGCGCCGACGCGGACGATAGCCGCCGCGCCGGAACTGCGGATGGCTTGGAGTTGCGGCAGCAACGCGGCTTCGAAACCGCAGCCGTGTTCGAGATCGAACAACAACCAGTCGAAGCCGCTCTCCGCCGCGAGTTCGGCAATGACCGGCGAGCCAATGGAGAGCCACGTGCCGAGGCGCGGCTTCTTCTCACGAAGTTGGACGGGCGATTTCATGTTCATAGCGTCTCAATCTCCGAATCGTTGCGCAATCCGTTTAGCGCAGCGGCGAGGCGTTGGCGAGTGAATGCTTTCAGGTCCGCGCCCGTGCCGCCCGCGCCGATAAGGAAGAACCGGTCGGTGCGCTCAAAATAGCCCGCGCCGACGCGGATGACCGACTTGACGATCATGTTGCGCAGCAGGTGCAGCCAGAAACGGCGGCGATGGTCCGGCGGCAGCGGGCGGACGCTGCGGTAGCCGTCGAAGGCGCGCTGGAGAAACACCGCGTCGTGGAAACACCCGAGCAACGAGAGGTCGTCCATCGGATCGCCGCTGATTGCGTCGTCCCAGTCAATGAACGCGGCGATATGCTTCTCGGTGCCGAGGATGTTCCAAAGCGCGAGGTCCTTGTGGACAAGGCAGCCCTTCTCCAGCGCGAGCAGGCCGCGATGACGCTCGATCTCGGACTCTATTTCGTCGGCCTCGTGCTGCGTCAGAAAGCTGTGCTCAACGAGGAATCGCAGGTGCCGGTCGAGATGAAGGCGGAAGTAGTCTTCGTAGCGGCGATGGAAACCTTCCAACCGGTTCTCGCGACGCAGAATCGCCGGGTCGAACGGGCCGAAGCCGGGCGGCTGAATCGCCTGCCAGTGCGCCACGGCCGTGCCGATATCGCCAGCCACGCTCGCCACGTCGAGCCGGCCCGCTTTGAAATGCTGGTTCAAGTCGGGGCAAGGGATGTTCTCCAACAATTGCCACGCGAACGGCACGCGCTGGCGGCTCGCGTCCACTCCGTGAACTTGTGGCGCTGGCAGACCGAGCGCGCGCACTTCGGCGAGCACGCGCGATTCAACCTCGATGTAGTCGTCGCGCTCCGGACCGTCCTCGATACGCACGAATAACTCTTTCCCGTCCACCGCTGCCAGCCACGTGATGTGATTGCCTTGTCCCGCCGCCGGACGGAGCGACACAGGTTTGCCGGGCGAGCGTTCCCGCAGAACATCGGCAAGTTGGCTCTCGCTTGCGCCGCGGCGGAGGTTCTCGTCCGTGCCGTGAAACGCCGCGGGCCGGTCGCACTTCCAGTAGTAGATGGAGCGGCGTGGATGCGGCGTCGCTGGCGGCCGCGCGCGCCAATAACTCGCCACGATGCTGCCGACGATGTTCTGCACGATGGCGCTGAACACCGCCGGCACGGCTGCCATCGGCTGTGTCGGGAAATTCTGCCGCGCCAGCACCGCCGCCAAGCCGCCGTTCTGCATGCCGACTTCAATGGAGATTGTGCGCGCCACATCTTCGGCATAGCCCAGCGTCTTCGCCACCGCGTAGCCGACACCGAAGCCCATCACGTGAAGCAGCACCGCGGCGAGCGTCAATTTGCCAGCGTTGGCGAGGATGGCGTCGGCGTTGGCCGAGACAATGCCGCCAGTGATGAACATGATCGCCAGCACCGACACCACTGGGCCGAACCGCGAGACCTTTGCGACCTGTTTCGGAAACTTCCAGTTGCAGAACACGCCGAGCAAGACAGGCGCGACGGCGACTTGGAGCGTGGAGAGACAGAGCTTCACGGCGTCCACCGGCACGTAAGCGCCGGCGAGTGTTTTGCACCAGAGCGGCGTCATGACAAACGCCAGCAACGTCGAGGTCAGCGTGACCATCACGGCGAGCGCGACGTTGGCGCGGGCGAGGAAGCTGATGACGTTCGAGGCCGTGCCCGACGGACAACTCGCCACGAGGATCAAGCCAACGGCGAAGCCCGCGTCGAGCTTGAGCGTGCGCGCAAGCAACCAACCCGACAGTGGCATGATGGTGTAGTGCGCGAGGAAGCCAAGCGCGAGCGAGCCGGGCATCCGAAAGAGCCGCCGGAAATCCTCCACCGTGAGCGTAAAGCCCATGCCAAGCATGACGAGCGTCAGTGCCCAGACAACCCATTGGCCGCGGAACCAGATAAACGTAACCGGCCACAGCAGCGCGACCACGGAGACGCCGATGAGCCAGAGCAAGTAGAGGTCGGTGAACCAGGAGCGGGAGTGTTTCATGGATGGTCATCAGTCATTTCGCGCGGCCATACAGGTTTCCCATCTTGGTTGGCGCGTTGATGAAGCTGCCGGTTCCCGTGGGAGAAAGAGCATAAGCCTCCTCTTCTCCGCCAGCCTGGCGTTGACGAAACACGTTCACACCCCACGGATAGGATTTGGTTGGCATCTCGCCCAAGCCCTTGATCTTGATCTCCACCGTCCAGCGGTCGGACAGCTTGCGCACGGCCACGCGTTCGGCGCTCCATGCCTCCGGCACGTCCGCCACGTTTGGAGTCACGCAGGTGTCGCGAACGGCGCCGTTGGGATTTACCACGACGACGGCGCGATAGCCGGCGGGCGTTTCGAGGTGAAGTTCGACGTTGTCGTCGCTGTAGATGGCGTGGTCGTCCTTCGCCGAGGCTGGCGTGCTCGCGCGGAGGCGATTCATCCGGCGCTCGTGACAGACGATCCCGACGAGTAGAGAGGAATCCGGCAGCCAACGGAACGCGGCGCTGGTTGTGTTGATGTCGGGGTAAACACCAGTGGCGCAATCTCTCAACCACATCTTCTCGGCGGCGAGCTGCCCGGTCCAGAACGGCTTCGCCAAGTCGCCGTCCACCTGCGGCGAAACGTCTCTCGGAAACAGGCGGACATACGGGCCGGTGCGCTTCAACTCGCTGAACAGCTTCTTCAGCGGCGCAATTTCGTCAGCGATGAACTGCACGCGTTTGCCATAGATGCCGTCGCCAGCCCTGGCTTTCGCGCGGTCGAGAATCTCGAAGTATTTCGGCACGTCAGCGGGCTTGAGAAAGCCGCCGGTCGCGGTGATCTCGCGAACTTCGGGCCGCATCCAAACCGCCTCGGCATACTCAAAGAACTCGCGCATCTCCTTGCTCGCCGGTCCGTAGAACTTCTCGAAGTAGTCCGCCAGCGTCGCCTGCACATCGAGGTTCCTGTCCCATGTGAACTTCGCGTGAAGATAAATCATCAGGTGATTGATGCCCGGAAAACCGACGACCAGGCCATGCTGGCGCGTGGTGCTCCATGAGAGTTCCGCGTAGATCGTCCGGCAACGCTCCGGCAGCGTCCTGAAGTTCTTCTCCATCTGCGCCGTGAAGATCGCCGGCACCGGCACCAGCGAGCGGCGCGGATAATGTGACAGATAATAGTCGTAGATGAAGATGTCGCTGTGCGGCGCTTTCGCGAGCCATTCCTTGCGCCTGGCTAGGTCGTCGCCGAACTCCGGCAACGTGCTGTTCTGGCTTAAGTTGACGGCGATCTCCGCCGGAATCGTCGCGATGAGCTTCGGCGGGTTCTTCGCACAACCGTAGCTGGAGGCGCAGAACTTGAGACCCGGCCGCTGCTGGCTCACGCGATTCACCACGTTGAGCACGAAATCCCACTTGTAGTCGGCGAAACGTCCCCGGTGGCCTTCCTCTTTCTTGTCCCATCCGGCGGCCACGTCGCGATCGTCCATCACAACCCAACCGTCCGGCTGGCCTATCGGCAGATAGGGCACTTCGGGAAACGCATCGTGAAACTTGATCAAATACTCCGCCAGTTCCTCGCGCAACTGCGGGCTGGAGAGTCGCGGCAAGTGGCGCGGCCCGTGATCGTATCGCCGCCGTCCGGTTTCGATCGGCTTGCCGCCGGCAAAACCGAACAGTTCCGGCCGGTCATGCTGACATTCTGTAATCAGCTCCGATGAGTGCGACGGAAACGGATCGAACACGCCGCCCTGCCGCAGATATTTGTGCCAGAGGAACTCCGGGATGTTTTTGCCGAAGCCGACGAGCAGCAGGAGCCGGCACGCCAGAAACGGCTCTCGCTTCAAAACCATCGGTGTCAGTTTGATGTCCCGCTTTTCCGGAATGACCAGGCCTATCTCCTCGACCGGCATGAACCATCTCATGCCGAGTTGCTCCAGAAACTCATAGACGGCATACAGCGTCCCGTTGGCGTCCTGAACATGAAAGCCAAGCTCAGGGCTGAAATTCCGCGGGTCGCGGATGATGTAAGGATAGTCCCAAGGCTTGCCGGCGAGTTTCTGCCAGTTCTTCAGCACGCTTGCCCCCTGGCCGAACCTCGTGTTGTCGCGCGGAATTGCCGACCGGCACTGATCGCGCCCCAGCAACGCGACGTGCCTGTCGCCAACCACGATCTTGAAACCGTCGTTGCGCACGTCGTCGAGCGTGATCCCCAGCTTCCGAGTGTGTTCGCAGGCGCCCACGTAAATCGGCGTCGCCACGCCCGGTTGAACGACGATCGGCAATTCCGCGCCGGACATCTTTTTCAAATACTTCTGCAGCTCACAGCCAGCCGTTTTCACCGACGGATCCGCGTCCGCAGCAACCACAATCTCCGCCAGTGGCCGTCCATCGCGCACGAGTTCCACCGCCCGAACCGACAGCGGAAGAGACGAACCGAGCAGCAACATCAACAGCCATCGGTGCATGACGACATTCCTCATCGCAGCTTCTCCAGCGCGGCCTGAATGCTGCCGCGCAAATCGTCCGGCGCGCTTTGCAGGGCCTTGTTGTAGTTCTCGATTGCCTCGGCTTTCCTGCCCTGCGCGGCGTGAATCTCGGCACGGACGATGAAAGGACGAGCGTGCCAGTAGCCCGAAATTGCCGGCGTGATGCCATCCATCTCGCGCAGGGCTTCCTTGTATTTCCCTTGCTTGGCCAGAATGCGCGCAGCGCTGATAATCGCGTCGTTGATGATGCCGTAGCCTTTCAGCGACGAGATGCCCTTCATCCGCCGATAGACGGTCAGCGCGCGCCCGTCTTCGCCGGACTCGATCAAGACGGATCCTGCCAAGTTCAGGACGTGCGTCTGCTTGTTCGGGGTCGTGGCGAATTCCTCCGCCTTCGCGAAATCCTTCAGTGCCTCGGCGAACTGCCGCAGACTGCGAAATGCCTGCCCTCGCGCCATCAGCGCGTCATAGACGTGAACATCCGACCACTCCGTCAGGTTCTCGTCTTTGAAGCACTTCACCAATTCCTGCGGTTGTCGCTGCGCGAGCAGGAGGTTCATCCGGCACAACTTCTTCGTGCTTTCGCGCGGAATCTGCGCCAGCAACTCCTCCGCTTTGGCAAGTTGTTTGGCGCTGATCGCGCTCAGAACCGCATAGCGCAACGAAACCGATTTCGAGCCAGCCGTCGGCGCTCTTACGGCAAGCGCCGCGAACTGGACCGAAGCCTCCGCGTGTTTGCTTTCGCCGAAGAGCTTCAGCGCGCTCTGAAACTCATCAGTGAAATCCGCCATGACCGCCGCGCACGCGCACAACAACGACAACGTGGCGCAGCAAGCCCGCCAGAACCACACACGTCTTTCATTCATGGCGTTCATTCTGTTCTCACCGCTTCAACTCGTAATCCGGGTGCAGCGTCTTCATGTGCGCCCTGTCGGGGCTGAAACCGTTCCAGTTCATCGTGGTCGGGTTCGCTTTGCAGAGTTGCTTGAGCTTGTCCCAGTTGGTGCGCGCTGTCTTGTCGGCAGCGGCGTCTGTCCGCTTGCTCTTTTTCAACCTCTCCATCGCGAGGCGAATCTCCGTGAGCCGCCGGGTGTATTCGAGGCCGGCGCGCACGAGGGCCACGCGCTTGCGAAACACCTCCTGTTGGCCGGCGAGCGCCGCGTCCGCGCGATCGAGAATGCCGCCAGCTTTCGCGAAGAACGCCGCGTCGTAAACTGAAGCTTCGGGCGCGTCCTTGTCCGCTCGTTGGTGATAGGCGTCCTCCATCAGCTTCCAATACGACTTGATATCGCTTGCCGCCGGCCCAAAACCACGGCGATAGTAGTCCTCCATCATCGCCTGCGCGTCGCGGTTCGGGTTCCACGCGAGTTGCGCCATCGCGTAGTAAGCCGGTCCTTGCGTGGCCCAGTTCTCCCAGATGCAGGCGAGAAAGATGCCCATGCATTTGTTTCGCGCAACGAACTGGAAGTCTTCGATGATCTGCCGTAACGGCACTTCCGGCAACCCTTGCCACCAACGCCCGTGTAGATTCGGCCGCCAGTAGATCTGCCGCGAGACGGCGGCCCAGCCTCGATGCCAGCGCAACGCCTCCTCACGAGCCTGCCCCGAAAACAAAAGGAAGTTTGTCACACACTGGACGATCACGTTGTCGTCGGGCACCGCCTTCACCGGCGGCGTGCGCCAGTTGCCGTAGGCCTGCGTGGTCACATACAACTCGCGGCCGGGATAGCGCGCCTTGAGCATGCGCGCGACGGTGTTGGCAAACGTGATGTTGCGGTCAGAGAGCGACACGTCCTTCTTCGACGCGCCTTTCCAGACGAACAGCATCTTCTCGCCGTCAGGATGGTCCCACGCGCGGCACTTCTCACAGATGCAATGCCCCGCCAACGTGCCATCGTTGATGGCGGCGTTGAACACCGTCTGCGCCGGATTCTCCCTCAACTGTTCCTCCACGTCGGCGAGCCAGCGCTCCCAGACGGCGGGATTGGAGTGGCAAATCTTGACGCTGTCCGGTTTGAGATCGGGGTGATAGGTGCGCGTGCCGTCGGGCTGCAGCGCGAAGTATTCCGGATGCGTCTCGTGAAAACGCTTCCACCAGTCCTCAAAGCCCGCGCCGCTCAACCTCATCAACTGATGCCGCTGGCCGCAGGAATCCAGTTGCACGCGTTGCAGCCGCGTCCAGTCCTGCGAAATCCCCCGGCCATCCGCCGGCGCCGATGGAAACAAGATGCCGCTGCGCCAACGAATCTGCGGATGATAACGATAGTCGAACGGCGCAAACGCAATCGTGTCGCGCTTGAGAACATCTTCGCCGGTCTCGCCGGGCCAGAGCCAGCGCACACCGAGATAATCCTGCAGGAACGTATAAACGGCGTTGACCGTGCCGTATTCCTCCTGCCAGCCGTTGATGACTCTCCCATGGCGCCCCGCGACCGTCAGCCGCTTCGGGTCCCACACATCACGGCCCGCGATGACCAGATGGTTCTCGTTGGCAGCGACGAGAATCTCCTCCGGATGCTTGAAGCCGAAACTCAGCCGCGGAAACAGCTCTTTTGGTTTCGGCTGACAACCGATCCAGATCGCGTGCGCCGGCACAGGCTTCGGTTCGCCCTCTATGACCTGCAGCTTCGCGCCGCTCATCTTCTCAATGTAGCCGGCCAACTCATCCGCCGCGCGTCGCGTCATCGGCGGCGCGTCCTGGGCTACGATGATAGGCGCTTTGCTCACGCCCTTCTCCACCAACACCAACTCCGCCACCCGCGCCTCGGCTCCCAAGGCCGTCGCCACCACAGCAGCCCATATCAGGAACTTTTTCATTTACCACCTGCGTCGAGAGTGCTCTTGAAACCCGGCCCGCCAGCACCGACATAGCCGTGGCTCGCGCCGTTCTTGTCGTCGGTGATCCAGAACGAGTAGAGCGAGCCATTCGTCAGCGTGAACCGCAGCTTCACGTTCTTGTTGCTGGCGCGCGCCAGGCTCTCGACGCCGCGCCAGATCACGCGCTGGCGCGTGCTGTCGCCGCGAAGCGGGATGCACTTCTCTGCCGTGAACGGGCCGTAGTTCTTGTTTTCGAGAGTCAGGACCTCCACGCGCAGTTCGCCGCGCGGTGCGTCGAGGTTCACGAAGAGATGTTCGCCGCTGAACTTGATCGGGCGCGTCGTCAGCGTCGCGGGCTTGTCGCCGGCATCCATCGAGGCGAAACCGTCGCGGCGCAGCGTCGCCATGCCGATGCTGCCTCCGGTATACATGCCGCGCTTGCCGCTCGGCGCGATGCCGGAGAACGCCGTGTAAGGGAACCAGAGCTTGTCGTCCATCACGAGGCAGACGCCCGCGGTGCCGTGCACGTAGGCGCGGTCCCAATCGCCTTCCTTGCGCGTGCCGGCGATGAACGCGCGCCGGTCGGGCCGATGCCAGTGGAACCCATCGCGGCTGAAGCCGAGGCAAAGATCGGTGAGCTTGGGAAACTTGCCTTCATCACAGAGGCGGTTGTTCGGGCCGCGATGGATGTAGAACTGGCCGAGCAACACGCTCTCGTAGGCCACGGCGTTGAGGCTGTAGAGCTGCGTCGGTTCGCCCGCGCCCGGATAGCGACCTTCCGGCTCTGGCTTGTCGAGGCGATCGGCGTTGCCCCAATACACAGCCTTGCTCCAGTCGGCGCCCTTGAGAAAGTCCGCGCTCTCACTGTAGTAGCGGCAACGCCCGCGCTGAGGGAAGCCCTGCTTGATGCTGAAGACCCAGACGTTACGGAACGGGTTGAAGAAAAACGAGCAGTAGTCGCCCGCCGCGCCTGTCGGCACGGGCTGCGACCACTCGCGGCCGTCGGCCGAGGTCTTCAGCAGGTGCCCGCCCCAGCAGGTCATGAACTTGATCCGCTCCTCTGGTCGCTTTGTGTTGATGTCGAGCCAGACACAGTTGTCATGCCCCGCATCCTTGCCCGGCGGCAACAAGACATCTCCCCGCGTCCAGTGCAACAAGTCGCGGCTCGTGGCGAGCGCCAGCCCGCCGCGCCAGCCGGCCGTGTAGAACATCTTGAACACGCCGTCGCGCGGGTCGAAAAACACGCCACCGTGACCGAGGTAACAGGTCGCCTCCTGCCCGCGCTCGCCCGTCGAAGACTCACCAAGTTCATTCTTCGTCTCCGCCTTGAACACTGGATTCGCCTGATGTTTCTGCGCTTGGTGGAACGTCCGCTTCATGTCGGTCTTCTCGATGAGGAAATCGTCCACGAAGAGCTGCCGGCCGACATCAATCGGGATCGTCTTCGGCATGCGATAACGCACCGGCATCGGGTCGGTGGAAGCGGGGTCGAGATGGCGCGGCGGCCATTCGTAGGGAAGTTCGATGCCGTTGTAGAGAATGGGCTTCGGGCCGGTCGCTTTGTTCGCGAGCATCAGGAGCTTCGCGTCCTTGGAGACGATCTTGCCGGCCAGCACGTCCTCCTCGCGGAACTTTGCCAGCAGAATCTCCGCGTCGCTGTGGCGGTTCAAATCGTAGAGAATGTGGATGAGGCCGTCGGGCGCTTGGAAGCCGTCGGGATAGGAGACAGACGAGCGTTCATCCAGCAGCAGGCCGCCTTTCCATGTCTTGCCTTCGTCGTCGGAGAGATACGCCGACATGTGCGAGCGCTTCTCGATCCGCTCGGTCGGTGGGCCGTTTTTCACGAGCAGGATTCTCCCCGACGCGAGCCGTCGCAGGAAGAAGCGCGCGTTGACGTTCTTCACGGACGCGGCGGGCTTCGGCTCGCTCCAAGTCTTGCCGTAGTCGGCGGAGAAGCTTTCGTAGGGGTTGCCGTTGGTCCGCGCCAGCATCCACAACCGCCCGTCGCGCAACTCCACCATCATATGCTCGTCGAAGTTCCAGTCGGGGAACTTCACGCTGCCGCGCGGCTTCCATGATTTGCCTTGGTCGGTTGAGGCAAAGACCCACGCTGTCTTATCCGCCCACTTCGAGACAGGCAGGAGCCAGTCTCCGTTCTTGAGGATGGTCGGCTTGTTCAGCGTGCAGCCCTCGTCTGAGAAACACACCGCCTTCGACCAGACCGGTGCGTCCGAGTCAGGATTGTCGCAGCGGATGAACCAATCGGCTCTCGGCCCGTGAACGCCGACGACCGCTTGATCGAAGAACAACCAAAGCCGGCCGAGCGGATCGGTCCACAGATTGCCGACGAGCGCGCCGCGCTGCCGCTTGCCGGTCGGGTCGAGCGCGCCGACGACGAGGCGCGCCTTCGACCACTTGGCGCCGCCGTCGTCGCTCGTGGCAAGGATGAAGTAACCGTCCGCTTTGTCACCCGTGCCCGTCCAGCAACCCCAGATGCGCCCCTTTGGCGTGCGGTCCATGCCGATGATCATCGCGCCGGGCCGCGCGTCGTCCTGAAACTCCGGCCCCGGCTTCGTGATGATGACCGGCGGCTCGGTCCGCGCGTCCACAGGCGCTTGCGGGTCGAAGACTTTCGCTTCCGCGCTATTGCCTAGGATGAGCAGCACCATCTTCTTGAAGCGCAGCCGCTCGCCGGGCTTCACGTCTTTGCGGTAGAGGCTCACGCGGTTGATTTCGCCGGGGAACAGTTGCACCTCGGGCACCTCGATCTTCGCGAAGCCCGCTTGCTTCAACGCCGCTTCCTGGCTGGCGGCCTTCGGGCGCGCGGTCGGCGTGAGCGCGTAGAGCGTGCCGGCCTTGGTGACGACCGCTTCGATTTTCTCGATGCTCGTCCGCAGGAACAGCAGGCCGCGCACCTGCTCCGGCATCTCTTGAATCACATACTCGCGGTCGGTAAAGAGCTTCACGCCCTTCTTCATCAACGCAGGCTCCTCCGGCGGCGGTGGCGGCAGCGGCTTGCGCTTCTTGCCGGCTTGCGACGGGAACGCGCCCACGTCCTCCAGCTTGCCGAACATGATGCGGTCGGTGCTGCCTTTGTGGCCCTGCGTGACGGTCAGCCAGATCACGCCGTCGTGCTCGTGGAAGGTCGGGTATTGGAAGGAGTCCGGAGACTCGAAGCGATATTTGCACTCCCATTTCTTGCCGTCGCGGGAGATCTCCACGTTGAACACGCTGCGCCGGCCGCCGTGGATGCTCGTGGCCTCCTGCCAGCCGAGATAATAAACACCGCCAAACTTGTCGAACGTCGGCTTCGAGTTCGTGCCGTTGGAGACGGAGCGAAGCTCTTTGCCCGCGGTCCATTTCCTGCCGTCCTTGCTCGTGGTGAAATGGTAGTTGCCGGCATCGTTGCGGCAGATCGCCATCCACGTGCCGTCCGGCAGGCGGTTCACGGCAGACTCGCTGAGTTGCTGCGACTGCGGTTCGTTGTAGTGGCCGACGATCTCAAACGTCGCCAAGTCGTCGTGCAGCAGCGCCAAAGCGTTTTGCTTGCCGGGGAAGTTGTTGATCGCCACATAACGCCGTCCATCGAACTCTTTGAACGAATCGAAGATGTAAAGGCCGTGATTCACCGGCGGCTTGGTGAAGCCCTGCGCCGCCGCGTCGGCGTGGAAGTGCTGCGGCTCCATGTCGAACACGCCGGCAGCCGTCTTGAGCTTCGCTTTGTGGATGCGGCTCTCAAAACTCATCGTGCGCAAATCAAAGTCGCGATACCAAGTGAGCGCCTGCCCCTTCGCCGGCTGACTGGCAAAGTAGCAGCGCAAAGTGTGCTCGCCCGACCTGATGATGCGCGGCACAAAGCACATGCCCTCCGGCAGCGTCGCGTTCTCAAACACCTGCTCCGACTTCGCCATCGGGATGACCTTCTCGACAGCGAGCGTCTTCAGATTCACCACCGTCAGCACACAATACTGGTGCCGCCCCGCTCCGTGCCCCGGCTGCACGTCGTTGTCGTGCTCCACGATGAACGCGCGCCCACCCACGCACACGAACTCCGCGTCATGCGCGCCCTTCGCCTGCGGCGCAGTGACCTTGACGAACCGCTCCATCACCAAGTCCCCCGCCAGCGCGGGGTCCCAGCCCGGCGGGACAAGGGGTTCAGCATGTGTGACGATACCGGGTGCAAGGCCAAGAATGAGACAAACGACTGTCGCGTGAAGTTTCATAAAGTCATCAAGCCAGAGCGCAAAGATCGGTTTCAGCTCACAACTTCGTCCCGTTGACCTTCGCCCACGGTGTGAACGCGCCCATCGCGTGGTGCTGGACTTTGCGTTTCCAGATTCTGTTGCCGCATAAAGCGAAGAGCGTGTCCTTGTCCTTTCCGCCGAGACACACACCCGTCACGCGCGCTCGGTCGGGCACGGGAAGGATGACCTGCGTGGGGCCGTCGTCGGCGCTGATCTGGACGCCGCTGCGCGTGGCGATGAATTGCCTGCCTTCGAGCGAGTAGCAGACGCACTCCGCGCCCGCGTCGTCGTCCCAGTCGGCGACGTAGTGATGGAAGAACCGCTCCTTGTTCGCGAGCGTGCCGTCGGCGTTGATCTGGTAGCTGTAAACCCACTTCGAGTGGCCTTCGACAACGGAGAGCAGCCATTGGTCGGGGCGATACGCCATGCCGGTGGCGAACTTGATGCCGGAGTCCACGCGCGTCTTCTTGCCGTCCTTGATGAACCACACGCTGCCGCCGTTGTTCGGCTTCTTGTCGTCGTTCATGGTGACGTAGAGCGAGCCGTCTGGCCGCGCGAGAATCGAGTGGCCGAGGATGCCGTCGAGCACGACGCTCCCCTTTCCCGCCGCGTCGTAGCGCATGAGTTTTCCGGACTTTTCTGAGATGGTGAACAGCGTGCCGTCCGCGCCGACGGTGACGCAGTGGGCTAGGCCCGCGTCGGCGACGAACTCAGTCACCTTTCCGTCGAGACCGATGCGGTGAATCTTGTTTGCCGATGTGTCGGCAAAGAACACCTCGCCGTTCGCGTTGCACGCCGGGCCGCGCGTGCTCTTGAAGCCCTCGGCCACCAGTTGCCAGCCTTCGCCGGGGATGATGATCTCCTGCGCGCGCGGCGCGCTCGGGCCGGCCTTCACCCGCTCGGGCCAACCGCGCCAGAGATACGCCATCGCCTCCTGCCAGTGCTCCGCGTAGCCCTGCACGTGGCGGCCCTCGATGACGCGGAACTGGTAGTCGTAGCCGGAGAACTTCAGCGCCTTGTCCATCTCCTGGTCGAGCAGGAACCAATCGCCCGCGGCGTTCTCCATGTCGTGCGTGGCCGTGGTGAGGAAGGCGCGGATCGGTTTCGCCTCGAACTTGCGCACCATCGTCGGGAACTCATGCCCGCCGCGGAACGCGACCCAACTCCCGCTCGCCGCATACACGCGGCTGAACGCCTCGGGCCGATTCCACGCCGCCGTGAACGCCGCGATGCCGCCGCTGCTGCCGCCGGAGATGCAGCGGTCGTTGCCGTCGGTGGAGAGCTTCAAGCTGAACTCCTTCGCAACGAACGGCAGCAACTCCTCGACGAGGAATCGCACATTGTTGTCGTTGACAGCATCGTATTCGAAGCAACGGTTGCGCCGGCCCATCGTGCCCTTCATCGGCGCGGGCAGTTCGCCGGGCCGCACGAACACGCCGACGGTGACCGGCATCTCCTTCGTCGCGATCATCGTCTCCATCAACGTCTTCTCGCGCGGGTTGTAGCCGTCGGTCTTCACGTAAACGCACGCGCTCTTCTTGCCGTCGTATTGCGCGGGGATAAAGACCGTCACATCGCGCACCGTGCCGGGGAATACCTTGCTCTCGGTAAATTTGAACTGCTGGATGGCACCAGGAGGAATGTCCTCCGACTTGATCGCGGGCGGCTCGTATTTTTTCGCCTCATCCGCCGTCGCCGCCGCGACACCGGTGCCGGCGAGCGGTTTGATGAACCACTGCAAATGCGTGTCGTTCTCCCGCCGCGTCCAGAGATCAATCTTCGCGCCAGGATTCGGCTTGCCGCCGAGGTGATCGAGGCCCAGCGCGGGCGCGTGCTTCGGCGCGAGGGTGTAGCTGCCATTCTCAAGCTTCGTCAGCGTCCACAACTGCCACGGCTGGCCGCCATCCTTCTCCAGCACGATCTGCGCCCCCTGCTTCGCGCCTCCTTTGGCCGCCGCGAGCACAAGCGAGGGATCGTGCGCCGGCCTGATCGCGAAGAAGTTTTCCTCGCGCGGCGTAACAATCCATCTCTGGTTCGCACCGCCCGCGGGTTTGTTGATCGAAACAATCGTGCCCTCCGCGCGCCGCGAGTCCACCGCCTCCAGCACAAACGCCGGCGCGCTTACCGGCACGATTTTGTAAACGCCCCAGTCCTCGGCAGCGCGCGTGATTGTGAACGCGCTGAGGGCGAGCGCGATGATGAGTGGAGTCAAACGATGGGTTTTCATTGCTGGATGTTCATCATACCGAAACGAGCACCAAAAGAGCAGTGATGATGCGCATCATGGAAGAGGTTCTCTTATCTGAGCGGGCTGCCACGGCACGGAGCCGCCGCGTTGGATTTGCTGGCGCAACGCAGCCGTGAGATCGCGCACCACGGCTTTCTCCTTCGCGGCGAGGTCGGTGGTTTCCTGCGGGTCGCGTTTGAGGTTATAGAGTTCCAGCGGCGCGAAAGGACTGTCGAGCACCAGCTTCCACTCGCCACGGATAAGCGCCTCGATGGTCTTGCCACAGTATTGCGGGCCGCCCTCGCGGCGGCAGAAGTAGAGGTCGCGTTTGGTTTCCGACTGCGACTGGCCGAGGAGCGTCGGCAGGAAGCTCACGCCATCAATGTCTGGCGGCGGCTTGACGCCTGCAACCTCGCAACTCGTCGCGAAGATGTCCATTGAGAGCGCGACGCGGTCGGTGCTGGTGCCGGGTTTGATGCGGCCGGGCCAACGGGCGATGCCGGGCACGCGCAGGCCACCTTCATACATGTGCGTCTTGCCGCTACGCCACGGGCCATTATTGGCTCCAGTCGCGAGCAGGCCGCCGTTGTCGGAGGTGAAGACGACCAGCGTGTTGTCGGCCAACTTCAGTCGGTCAAGCGTGCCGAGCACCTTGCCGATGCCGTTGTCCATGTGCTCGGTGAGCGCCACCAGCTTCTGCCGCCTCGGCTCGGCGGCCGGCTCGCGCTGCTGCACTTTGGCGAGCCACTCCGGCGGCGGCTGAATCGGATCGTGTGGTGCGTTGTAGGCGAGGTAGAGGAAGAACGGCTTCTGCGATTTCGCCTGCTCGCCGAGATAGTCGCACGCCCAGTCGGTGAAGAGATCGGTGGCGTGGCCTTTCGGGTCAATGGCCTCGCGGTTGCGGCGCATGAAGTTCTGCTTGTTGCGCAGGTGCGTCCAGTAGTCGTCCATCATGTCGCCGAGGAAGCCGTGGAAGAAATCAAAGCCGCGCTCGGTGGGCGTGTTCGGTGAAGCGATTCCAAGATGCCATTTGCCAACGATGGCGCTATGGTAGCCGGCGCTCTTGAGCACCTGCGGCAACAATGTCGCGCGTGCCGACAGGTAGCCCCACGAGTTCAGTGACGACTCCTCGCGAATCACGCCCGGCACGCCAACGCGGTCGGGGTGGCAGCCGGTGAGCAGCGCCGCGCGCGTGGGTGAGCAGACGCAGGAGTTCGCGTAGAAGTTCTGGAACGTCATTCCTTCGCGGCAGAGCCGGTCAATGGCCGGCGTGCGGATGTCCTTGGTCCCAAACGCCGAGTAGTCGCCGCGACCGAGGTCGTCGGCGAGCATAACGAGGATGTTGGGATGGGATGGGGCTGCCGTCGCTGGAAGAATGCACGCGACTGCAAGCGCGAGAACGGACAGGAGTTGTTTCATGACTACTTCTTCAGCTTCTGCGGCTTCGGCCTGTAAGCGGGATTCGGCGTCGGCATGGCGGCGCCGACGGACTCGCGCCATGCGTGAAGCTGCTGGCAAAGCGCCGCGGCTTTGTCCGGCATCTGCTTCGCGAGGTCGGTCTTCTCGCCGAGATCGTCCTTGAGATTGTAAAGCTCGGCGCGATTGTCCTCGAAATACTCCAGCAGCTTCCAATCGCCCGCGCGCACCGCGCCGACTGGTGTCGTCGTGCTGTAGTAGTGCGGATAGTGGAAGAACAACGCCTCGCGGTCGAGCTTAGCGGCAGGGTTCTTCAGCAAGAGCGACAAGTCCGTGCCGTCGGGACTCGCAGTAGCTGCGCTCGCAACGCCGGCCGCCGAGGCCAGCGTGTGAAACAAATCCGTAATCAGCACCGGCTCGCCGCAAACCGCCGCCGGAGGCGTGATGCCGGGCCAACGCACGACCAGCGGCACGCGAATGCCGCCTTCGTAGAGCGAGCCTTTGCCGGAGCGCAGCGGCGCGTTGTTCGTCACCGGGCAGGTGTAGCCGCTCGTCTTGTCTATGCCGTTGTAGCCACCGTTGTCGCTGACGAAGACAACGATGGTGTTCTGCTCGATGCCACGTTTCTTCAGGTGCGCGAGCACGCGGCCGACGCTGTCGTCGAGGCTCTTGACCATCGCCGCATAGACCGGGTTCTGGTGGTTCAGATTCGGCTGGAGCTTCGCTTTGAAACGCTCCACGTCGGCCGGTTTCGCCTCGATGGGCGTGTGCGGCGAGTGGTGCGCGAAGTAGAGGAAGAACGGTTGTTTGCCCGCACGATCAATCACCCGCAACGCCTCATCGGTGAGCCGGTCGGGCAAATACTCGCCGGGCTTGCCGAACTCCAAGTGCGGCACGAAGCGAAACTGCGGTCCGTGGCGGCCCGACCCGCTGTAAGGCCAGAAGAACGTCTGCGGCGCGCCCCAATGCGTGCCGCCGATGTTCACGTCGAAGCCGTGCGTCTCCGGATAATAATCGCTGTCGCCGAGATGCCACTTGCCGACGAGCGCGGTGAGATAGCCCGCGTCGTGCAGGTGCTTCGCGATGGTCGTCTCGGTGTGAGGCAATTGAGGCAGCGACTCGCCCGGAAGCAGCTTGCGGAACTTTGGCCCGCCTTCAATCGCGCCTTCGGCCCAAATCGTGATGTGCAACCGCGCGGCGTGCCTGCCAGTCATCAGCGCCCCGCGCGTCGGCGAGCAGACCGGCATCGCGTAGGCATCGGTGAAGCGGACACCCTGCTGCGCGAGCCGGTCAATGTGCGGCGTCTCGATCAGGTCCGCGCCGTAGCAACCGAGGTCTTTCCAGCCGAGATCGTCGGCGAGGATGAGGACAATGTTGGGCTTGGAGACGTTCGCCGCGCCCGCCCAGCATGTGACCAAACCCAGCAACGCAAAGAGAGAGATGCTCAGCAGACGTTTCATGGAGGTCCTTTCAACCGGTCTGTTCACACTTGCAGTCGCCGGAACGCCTCGCCGCAGGCGCAGTAGTTGCGCTCCGACATACCCATCACGCTGTATTCCTCGACGTAGCCAATGAAGCCGCCTTCCGGCGTGCCCAGCAGCCGGTGCAGGCGCTCCGCTTCCCCGTAAATCTCCTCCACGGTGCCGCTGATCGAGACGGTCTGGTAGCTGATCGGCATCATGAAACACTGCCGCCCACGCAACCGACGGCCGACCTCGGCGATGTCGTTCACATTCGGCTGCGCGATGTTCAGCACGTCCACGCCGATCTCGCGGAAGTCCTCCATGATCGGCAGGAACTCGCCGCAACAGTGATACCACGTGTGCAAGCCCAACTCATGCGCGAGCGCAAACTGCTGGGCGTAGCGCGGCTTGAACAACTCCCGCCACAAGGGCGGTGAGATCATCATCCCCGATTGCGTTCCCCAGTCGTCGGCGAAATGGATGCCGTGGAAGCCATGCCGCGCCGCCATGCGCATCAGGTCGCACTCGAAGGCGATGATGCGATCCATCAGCGCCGCGAAACCCTTCGGTTCCAGCAGGAAATCCTGCATCGCGTTCTCGAACCCGCGCAGGAACGTATAGACGGTGAAGCCGCTCAGGTCGAAGCTCGCCAGCCGGTAACGGTCGCCGCACGTTTCGAAGAATGCCGGCGCCGCCGACATCCGATCCTCCTCGCGCAACGCCGGCACGCGAATCTCCTCCGGGCGCGGCAGCTCGCGATAAACCGGCTCCACGGGATGCCCCATCGTGCCGTCGCCAGACTTCACCAGATGATAGCCCCATTCGTTCACCGACCAATCCCACGCGTTGGCCGAGCCGTCGCCCGGAGCGCCGAGCGCGAGGTGATAGAGCAGCACGTCGCCCTCGGTCTGGTCGCGGTTCCAAAACACAATCGGCACCCGATCCGGCTGGCGGAACTCGATGGCGCGGCAGACACGTTCCTTGCGGTCAATCTTCATCGTCAACTTTTCGAGACTACCACTCTGCCTTGTCACGTCGAGGCCGTATTGTGCCCGTGCGACACCGCCTATGCCAGAGCCGACACGGAGAGCGGACGCGCGGCGCGTCTTGTGAAGAATAGGCTTGATTTTTGCACCCCCCTCCATACTCTCGCGTTCGTTATGGGCTCCGACTTCATAACGGGTTTGGGTCGTCGCTTCAACTTCGTCGCTTCAACTTCGTCGTTTCAACTTCGTCGTTTCAACTTCGTCGTTTCAACTTCGTCGTTTCAACTTCGTCGTTTCAACTTCGTCGTTTCAACTTCGTCGTTTCAACTTCGTCGCTTCAACTTCGTCGTTTCAACTTCGTCGTTTCAACTTCGTCAACATCGTCGTTGTCTTCAGCCCGGGTAGGGCGAAGCGTCCCGCTGAGCCGTTCCCCTTCCTCTCTGTATCCGACCGGCTCAGCGGGACGCTTCGCCCTACCCTGCATTCCCCCGTCCGCAACCGCGTCCCAAACCAAACGACCCCGCCCATGCGCGAAAAAAGTGCCGCCAAAAACCCGCGTTCCCGGAAACGCGGCTCCCAAGCGTCACCCCAGAGCGGCATTTCTCCAAAACATGCCTCCTCAGCGTCACCGCAGACCGGCGTTTCCAGAAACGCGCCTTTTCAGCGCCGCCCCAGACCCATGTTTTCCAAAAACGCCCCTCCGCGGCGTCGCCCCAGAGCCGCGTTTTGGAAAACGCCGCCTTCCGGCGACGCCAAAACCTGGCGTTTCCGCCCACGTTGCCTTTTCAGCGCCGCCAAAACCGCGCGTTTCCGCTCGTATGCCTCAAAATCGCCGTTCCAAGGCCGTTTTCATGGAGAAATCCCCCTATGCCCGACCTCGAATACCCGAAATGGGGCGACAAACGCCTCCGCTGGGGCATGCCCGGCTTGCGCTGGGACATGCCTTTGCCCTCCTGGATCACTCACCCGCCAGCCATAACAAAAGGAACCAAGCCGATGCTCACTAAACTGCAAGCGAAACTCATCAGCCTCGCCGAGAAGATCGCCGACGGGCTGCAACAACTCACGGGTATCATCACGATGGCCCACAACACCGAGCCGGGCATCCGCGCCGATATTGCCGCCATCTCCGACGCCTCCAACCAGGCCGACGCCGCCGCCACCGCCCTCAAGGAAGCCGACACCCTCCTCAAAGCCGCCATCGAGGCCGCCTACCAGTTCATCCTCAAGGCCGGCCGCGTCCTGCGCGTTGTGCTGGGCGAAAAACCCTCCGCCGAATGGGCCGAGGCCGGCTGGAGCATCCAGTCTCTCAAGACGCCCACCGAGGAGGATTTGCTCCTGCCGCACCTCGCCAAGCTCAAGGCGTTCCTCGAAGCCAATCCCGGCCGCCAAGTCGCCGACCCGAACATCAACCTCACCCCCGCCAACTGCGCCGCGCTCCACAAAGCCCTCAGCGACGCCCGCAGCGGCGACAGCGACCCCGCCCATGCCAACGACCCCGACCGCATCCGCGGCGTCAACTGGCACGACTCCAACGTCCAAGCCAAAAAGGCCACCCTCGTCCTCACCGAGAAAGCCCTCCAGCGCCGCGTGCAAAACTTCCGCGCCGAGTTCGACGACGTGGTCAACGATCCGATGAGTCCCCATTACGCCACCGTCGGCCTCTCCCGCCCCGGCGACAGCAACGCGCCCGCCCAGGTCCTCAACGCCCGCCTCACCGCTCTCGGCAGCGGCCAGGTCCGCTTCCAAGGCGACGCCGTCGAAGGCGCCGACCACTACATCTTCCGCGGCAAGATCGTGGACGTGGACGCCAAGCCCCGCTACCTCGGCTCCAACAGCAACCCCGACTTCATCGCCGAGCAGTTGCCCGTCGGCAAGACCGTCGAAGGCCAGATCGTCGCCGTCAACGACGAGAACGAGCAAGGCCCCGCCAGCGACCCCGCCACGGTCGTGGTAACGTAGAGCGATTAAACCTGGGTGGCGTCCGGCGCGAAAGCAGGATGCTGCGCAATCCGAATTTTTAACAAATGAGCAGCCAAAAACAAGAACCCAAGCCACCCACTCCCGGCAGTTCCCTGCGGGCGAAGGCCGTGGATCAACTCGCCCGCTCCAAGCCCGCCGCGCGCTCCGGGACGATCGAGGAGATAATCTACGAACTCGATGTCCACCAGATCGAACTCGAGATGCAGCGCGATGAACTCAGGAGATCGAACCTCCAGTTGGAAGAGGTCCTCGACAAATATCGGAATCTCTACGATTTCGCCCCCATCGGTTACTTCACGCTCAACCGCGCCGCCGTGATCACCGAGGCCAATCTCACCGGCGCGTCCCTGCTGCGCGTCCCGCTTCTGCAACTTCTCAACCACGGCTTCCCGCAGTTCATCGCGCCCGAAGACATGGAGCGATGGGATCGCACCATGGTCGCCGCGTTCAAGCACGAGGAGAAGCAATCCTGTGAAGTAATGATTCGCCTGAAGGATGGTGGCGGATTTCCCGCCCGGCTGGAATGTGTCCGGGTGAACCACGCCGCCGGGAAGACAGGGGCCGCTGACGAGCTTTCGGAAATCCACGTCATGCTGACCGACATCACCGACAGCAAGCAGGCCGAGGCGCTGCGGGAGCGCGCGGCGCAACAGGAGGCCGCCACGGCATATCTGGCGGCCAAGAACACGGAGCTGGAACACTTCAACAAGATCATGGTGAACCGCGAGCTGCGCATGGTGGAGTTGAAGAAGGAGATGAACGCCCTCTGCATCAAGTTCGGCCAGCCGCCGCCGTATCCCACGCTGGTTGAGCCGAAGGAGTGAAACGGCGGCGGTTGTTGCTACCGCGCGTCCGGGCTGGCGAGCCGGCCGATCTGCGGCGGCGCGGTCGAGAACTCCACCCTCTCGCCAGCGGTGCCGAAGTATCCGCCCCAGCCAACCCGAATCGCGGCGATGGCGGAGAGATCGAGCCGGGCATCGCGGGCTTTGGACCACCCGGCGAGTTGGAACTGGCTCAGGAGCACAAACGACTGGCAGCGCCCCGCCGCGCTTAGCGAGCGGCCCGCGTGCGCGATGAAGTCGCGGCCTTTGTTGTCGTGCAGGATCACCAGCAGTTCCGCCGGCGTCCCCTGCCCTTCCGGCACCCACGTCTCCAGCGCCAGCACTTCGCCGCCGCTGAGGTCAACCGGCTGCGGAAAGTTGAACGATAGGAACAGGTGTGTGTCCACCTGGCTCTTGGTCAGCGTCCCGACGGCGCGCCATCGCGAGGAATCGCCCGTCAGATCCGATTGCACAAACTCGCCGCAGCCGACCACGGGCTTCACGTCCGGCAGCGGCCGCAGCGTCAACCCCGGCAGACCACCGCTCGTTACCGGCAACCGCCGCGCCGGCTTCGCCTCCGCGTAACGCAGCAACACTGCGCCGTAAGGGTCGAGCCGCAACTTCGCCCTGCCATCGGCGGCCAACGGCGTCGTCGCGCCCGTGGCGGGGTTCCATTGTTCGCCCTGCCCCCGCCCGGTCACTCCGACTTCGCCTTCCCACGCCTCACCGCTGTCGTTGATCAGGAAGTAAACGTCATGCCCGTCAATCCGCCGATGCGTCGCATGAACCGGCCCGCGCGCGCCGCCCGCGGACACGTCCGGCTCCAGCACGCCGTTCAATGCCAGCGGCAGCAACGCCTCTGAGCCTGTTGGCAGGAAGACGCCCGCGCCGCCCGCGCTGTTCGCCGTCACGCGCGCGCCGTTGCCGTCGCCAAACATCTCGCGCGCCAGCTTGCACACGCGCGAAGACGGAAACTCCGTGGCGCTATTGGCTGGCAGCGCGCCGACGGCAATCACCACGCCGCCTCTTCGCCAGAAGCGCGCGAGGTTTTCCCACGCGGCCAGCGGCAGCGTGTCGGCGCACGGCAACACCACTGCCCGCCAGCGCAGCTTGCCGTGAATAAGCGCGCCATCCCACGCCTTCGCCTTCGCGAGCGCGCGGGAGTCCACATAGGTGAAGTCGCGGTTTGCGCCGTAAAGACTCTCGTTCACCAGCCGGTAGGCGTGCTCGACCCGCACGGTGGCGGGCGAGCCTCTCGCGCCCTGCGTAGCCGGCGTGAACTGCGGCCAGAGGCTTTCGACCGGATAGAGCACGGCGATATCGGCGACCTGGTGGCCGCCGGCGAGCATCGTGCAGCAGCGGCCGATGTGGAGGTTGAGCCGCTGGAGTTGCTCGTTACTGAGATCCTGGAACGAGTAATAACTGGTGATCGTATTGATGCCGCCGAAGATCAGCCGGTTGCATGTGCCACGAATCTCCTCCTCGGTCACCACGCGAATGGGGCGTTTGTCGCCGGCGGGGCGGTAGCGTTGGACGTGGTCTGAGGTTTCACACATCGTCACCGTCCGGCCTTCGAGTTCCGCCACGCTGCTGATCAGCCGCGCGATATACCAGGGCACCTGCGATGGCAGGCTCGTCAGACAGTCAATGCTCGGCGCGTCGAGCCGTCGCGCGCAACGGAAGAAGTCGCCGTAGAACGGCACATGGGAGGCGATGCTCTCCTCCGCCAGCAGATGGCCGCCGGAGGGAATGTTGTGGCGATGACACCATCGCTGGATTTGGCCGAAGTAGTTCTCCGCAACGAGGTCGCCAACAGTGTTCCAGAAATCGTAGCGCGCGCGCCTTCCCTTGCCGCCTGCATCCGCCACGAGTGCGGGCAGAACCGGCTCCAGCGCGTAGCCGCTGCGTTTTCGGAACTCGCCCGGCAGGTTCGGCGACCACGGCAGCACGCGGTAAGGCATCGGCCGCAGGAACAGGCTCATGAGCGACGGCTCATCGGTGAACGTCGAGACGAACCAGCGGCCGAGATCGTTGCCAAACCGCGCCGCGTAACGGTCGTGCGTCACTTCGAGAAACCGCGCCGTCGGCTCCGGCATCAGCAGGTTGATATAGGGCAGCTTGTCGCACAGGCTCAACGCGGCGTGCGTGCCTTCGTAGAGCGTGCTTTCAGTGATTGCCATCACGCGCCAGCGACCGGCCGGCGCCTGCCATTGCAGCCGGCCGTCCTTCACTTGCGCCGACAGGTCCACCGCCTTGTCCAGCGAGATGACGCCGCCGCGCACCGGGAACGCCGCTGTCAGCACGCGTTTGCCCGGCGGCATATCGAGCGCAACTGGCCCGCTCTCGCTGGTCGCGTCGGCAATCAACAAACCGCGCGCCTCATACTCCGGATGGCCGCGCATCGTGATGCCGCCGGCCAGCCCCGATGGATAGCCGCGTTCGTCGTAGAGCCAGAGCGACATGCCCGCGCGCTTCGCCTCCGTGACGCCGCGGACGAACGCGCGCCAGTTTTCCTCGTTCTCCAAATAGTTGCGGAACGAAACGTTGCTGACGAAACCGCCGAAGCCTTGCCGTGTGAGTGTCTGGATCTGCGCGTCCTGATCGGCAGCTTTCAGTGGCAGGCCGTGGATGATCCTGATGATGCGCGAGGCGGCAGGCGGGTTTGCGAACCGCTCGGCCAGCGGGCGGTCTGCCTGCGGCAGTTGTCCGCCGCACACCCCGGAGAAGCCGGCTGCCGCAAAGCACAGTGTCGTCAGCAAACGGCGTGGATGGCGGATCAGTGGAACCATCGCGCGAGCCGGGCTACCGGCTGATGCCCCGCTCGCTCTTCTCGACAAACGCCACGAGATGATCCAGCTCCGGCGAGTGCGGCAGCTCCGCCTTGATCTTCTCCAGCGCGTTGCGGACGGTGTCGTCTGTGCGGAAGAGGAACTTGAACGCCTTGCGAATCTGCTCATGCACCTCGCTGCTCATGCCACGCCGTTCCATGCCGACCTTGTTGACGGCGCGGCAGACGGCGGGGTTACCGTCGGCCATCATGAACGGCGGAATGTCCTGCACCACCTTCGAGCAGCCGCCAATGATCACCATCTTGCCGATGCGGCAGAACTGATGCACCGCCGCCAGCCCGCCGACCACCGCGTAGTCCTCCACGGTGACGTGGCCGGCAATGGTGCCGCAGTTTGAAAAGATGACGTGGTCGCCGATGGCGCAATCGTGCGCGACGTGGCTGTAGGCGAGGAAGTTGCAATGCGAGCCGATGACGGTCTTGAGGCCGTCGCCGGTGGCGGTGTGGACGGTGACGCTCTCGCGGAAGGTGTTGTCGTCGCCAATCTCCAGGTAGCACTTGTTGCCGGGCTTCCACTTCAAGTCCTGCGTCTGCAGGCCAATGCAGGCGTGCGGATAGAAGCGGTTGTTCTTGCCGATGGTCGTAAGACCGTCCAGAACGACGTGGCTGTGCAGCCAGCAGCCGGCGCCCAGCTTCACGTTCTCGCCAATGACGCAATACGGCCCGATCTCGCAGTCCGCGGCGACCTGAGCCCTCGGATGAATAACGGCGGTGGGATGAATGGCCATCGCGATTTACCCGTGGATGAGAAACATCAGTTCCGCTTCGCTGACGACTTCGCCGCCGACCTTGCAGGTGCATTTGGCGCGGCCGATGTTCCGGCGCTGTGCCGTCAATTCCGCCTCGATAAGCAACTGGTCGCCCGGCGTGACCGGCTTGCGATACTTCACGTTGTCGGCACTCATGAAGAACGCCAGCTTTCCGGCGTTCTCACCGCCCTTGAGAAGCATGATGCCGCCGCACTGTGCCATGGCCTCCAGTTGCAGCACACCCGGCATCACCGGATGACCGGGGAAGTGACCCTGAAAATACGGCTCGTTGATGGAAACGTTCTTGATCGCCACGGCCTTCTTCGCCTCCAGCTTGAGCACGCGATCGAGCATCACGAACGGATACCGGTGCGGCACCATCTTCAACAGCGCCACCGAGTCCACCTCGCCCGCGTCGCTGATTGGCGGTGGCGTGGTCTTCGCGGGCGCAGCCGCCTCGGCAGCCGGCGCCGCGGGAGGCTTCGCTGGCTTGGCGGCCTTCTGCGCGAGCTGCTTGGTCAGCTCGTAGTTCACCGTGTGCCCCGGACGGATGGCGATGATCTGCGCAGCCACAGGCCGTCCGAGCAGGTAGATGTCGCCGATGATGTCGAGGATCTTGTGCCGCACAAATTCATCCCGGAACCGCAGCCCGCCCTGTGTCAGCACCGACTCCCCTCGCACGATGTTCGCGTTCTCCAACGAGCCACCCTTGATCAGCCCCGCCTTCATCAAGTGCTCCACCTCGTGGAAGAAACAGAACGTCCGGCTCGGCGCAAGCTCCTGCGCGAAACTCTCCCGGTCCACGCCCAGGCTGAAATACTGCGAGTCCATCCCGCCCACCGGGAACGAAATCGTGCAGCTCACCTGCAACCGCTCCGCCGGCAGCATCACCACCGTCGAATCGCCCTGCTTGAACCAGATCGGCTCGGTGATCTGCGCCACCTCCCGCTTGCCGTCCTGCTCCACCAGCCCGGCCTCCGCGATCATCTTCAGATACGGCTCCGCGCTGCCGTCGCCCACCGGCGGCTCGTTCGCGTCCAGTTCCACCACCGCGTTGTCCACGCCCATCGCATGAAACGCCGCCATCACGTGCTCGATCGTATGCACGCGCATGTTGCCCTTGCCGATGGTCGTGCCGCGCGTGGTTTCCACCACGTTGGCGACGAGCGCCTCCACCTCCGGCTGCTCATCCAGGTCCATCCGCTTGAACCGGATGCCTGTATCCGCCGCCGCCGGCTTGAACGTCATCGTCACCGCGTTGCCCGTGTGGAGGCCGACGCCGGAAAACGAGACCGACTTCTTGAATGTCTGTTGTTGTTTGAACATGCTGAGATTTCCGTTCGATGCCTTGAAAAACGCGCGCACCGTTTAGCACACGCCCCCGCCGATGGCAAGTGCCGCCACGGGAAATGTGGCTGCGCCCAGGCCGCACGGGGCGCTTGTAAAAGCAGCCAGGGAGGCGGATAGTATGCCCGCTTGCTCGCAAGGAACGCGAAGAACCAGGAAAGGAGACGAACATGGCTGCATACATCATCATGACGCACTTCACCGAACAGGGTGTTCGCAACATCAAGGACTCGCCCAAGCGCGGCCAGGCTTCCATCGCTCTTGGCAAGAAGATGGGGGTGAAGGTGAAGGAGATATTCTGGACGCTCGGACCCTACGACACGGTCGTGCTCGCCGAAGCGGCGAATGATGAGACGGCGACGGCGTTCGCGCTGAGCCTGGCTTCGCGAGGCAACGTGAAGACGCTCACGATGCGCGCGTATCGCGCGAAGGAATTCAGCGGGATATTGCGGAAGTTGAGCTAGAGCGGCACAGGGAGTTGTTGGAGCCATTCGCCGGCAACGTATCCAAACGATGTCGGTCGAAGGCACCGGTGTATCCCGGAGTGCAGCGCGGAGACTTGATTCTCGCGGTTACAGAGAAACTTTGAAGATTGGCACATGAAACCATTGTTGAAGCTTGGGAAGTTTTCGTTGGGAGTTGGCGACCGCTTCGCGCATCAGGCGAGGGCGCAACTGCGCGCCTGCATGTTGGCGGCCGAACAAGGCGTTGAGATCATCCCGGTCTGGAACAAGTCCAACCGTGAGCACACGATCATCGGCTCCGAGCCGTCCGGCACACGCGCGGCGGCGGCGGCGGCGGTGAAGGAATTGGCTTGGGATCGCGGCTACTTCGTGGACGCCGACCACATCCGCATGGAGACGGTTGAGCGGTTTCTCACGCATTCGGATTTCTTCACGATTGATGTGGCGGACTCCATCGGCAGACGTGTTGAGTCGCAGGCGGTGGCAGCGTTTGTGGAGCGCCACCCGGAACTGGTCGGCAGGATTGTCATTCCGAATATCGAGAAACCCTTCGAAACCACACGCGCCGAGGTAGAGCGAATCGCTGGCAAGTATCTGGCCGCGGTGCAGGATGCCGGTGGCATTTATCGGCACATCGCGAAGGCGAAGGCTGACGGGAAGTTTGTCGTTGAGGTCTCGATGGACGAAACCGACAGCCCGCAGACGCCGCCGGAACTGCTGGTGATCCTCGCGGCGGTGGCCGACGAAGGCATCCCGGCGCAGACCATCGCGCCGAAGTTCACCGGCCGGTTCAACAAGGGCGTGGACTACGTCGGCGACGTGACGCAGTTCGAGCGGGAGTTTAACGACGACCTTTGTGTCATCGCCTGTGCGGTGCAGCGCTACGGCCTTCCGGAGAACCTCAAACTCAGCGTTCATTCCGGCAGCGACAAGTTCTCCATCTACCCGGCGATCCGGCGCGCGTTGCGCCGCCACGGCGCAGGCGTGCATCTGAAGACTGCCGGCACGACATGGTTGGAGGAATGCATCGGTTTGGCTGAAGCGGGCGGCGGCGGGTTGAAACTGGCGAAAGAGATTTACGCCGAGGCGCTGGCACACATTGACGAACTCTGCGCGCCTTATGCCACGGTCATAGACATTGATCGTGCCAAGCTCCCGTCAGCGGCGGTGGTGGCTGGGTGGACGAGTGAACAGTTCGTGACGGCGTTGCGCCACGACCAAAAGAACCCGGCATTCAACCCGCACTTGCGGCAGTTGATCCACGTCGGCTTCAAGGTGGCCGCGAAGATGGGTGCACGCTACATCGCTCAACTCGTCGCGTGCGAGGAGTCCATCGCGCGCAACGTGACGGCGAACCTCTACGAACGGCACATCAAGCCGCTGTTCCTGTGAGGCAGGCCGCGGTGTCCGGCGAGTTCCTTCATTGACCGCTCGTGGTTGTTTGCGTTAGACAAAGGCCATGAGCACCGCCTCGAAACTCCAAGGACTCCTTCTCACCTTAACAATCCTGGCGACGCCGTGCGTGGCAGGAGTGGAGTATCCGGGAACGCCGCCCGGCAAAGGAACGATCGAGTGCCAGGGTGAGTGCATCACTCTCAAGAACGCCGCGCTCTCCATGTCGTGGGCTCTGGGCAAGCAGGGAATCCGCCCCACGTCACTGTGCGACACACAAGCGAGTCAGAAGCTCGCGTTGAGCGGCGAGGCATTCCAGATCATCATGGCCGACGGGCAATGCTACGCGGCTTCCGCGCTTGCGTTGGACGCCAAGCCGCGCGTGAAAGAACTCAAGCCGAACGCGAAGGCGGCGCGGCTCGCAGCGAGAATTCCAGGCCGACAGGTGGAGACTACGCTCCGCTCGGCGGACGGGCGGCTGCGCGTGGTCTGGCGCGCGATCATTCACGATGGTGCCAACTACATACGTCAGGAAATGACCGTGACGGCGCTGAAAGACGGCTGCGTCATCAAGGAAATCGTCTGGATGGATGAAACGGTTCCCGGCGCGCGCGTGGCTGGCCGCACGGATGGCTCGCCGGTCGTGGCTGGGAACTTCTTTTTCGGCTGCGAAGACCCGCACGCGCTGGCGGCGGTGGAGCCGCGCGTTTCGTTCCAGCTCCAGCGCAACGCGCCGTTGCGCAAGGGCGAGACGGTCACGCAAAGTCTTGTGACGGGCGTCGCGCCGGCGGGGCAGATGCGGCGGGCGTTCCTCTGCTACTTGGAGCGCGAGCGGGCACATCCGTATCGGCCGTATCTGCATTACAACTCCTGGTATGACACGGCCTATTCGACGATCCCGTTCGCGTTGAACGAGAACAACTGCATGGAGGCGATTCGCCTCTGCGGCGAGCGATTGATCAAGCCGCACGGGGTTGTGATGGACGGACTGGTTTTCGACGACGGCTGGGACAATCCAAAGACGCTCTGGCAATTCCACAGCGGTTTTCCTAACGGTTTCACCCCGCTGGCCAAGCTCTGCAAGCAATACAACACAAGGCTGGGCGTGTGGCTGTCGCCGTTCGGCGGCTACGCCGAGGCAAAGAAACAGCGGCTGAAGTTCGGCAGCGAACAAGGTTATGAAACGAACCGGACGGGCTTCTCGTTGGCGGGACCGAAATACTACGGCGCGTTCAAACAGTCCTGCGTGAACATGATCCGCAAGTATGGCGTCAACCACTTCAAGTTCGACGGCATCGCCGCCGGCGCGCGGGCCAGCGGCGGCGCGACCTATGTGCTCGACACGGAGGCGATGCGGCGGCTCATGCTGGAACTGCGACAAGAGGATCCTGCCGTCTATATCAACCTCACCACCGGCTCGTGGCCGTCGCCGTTCTGGCTGCGCTTCGCCGACTCGATCTGGCGGCAGGGACACGACATGAGCTTCGCCGGCAAAGGCTCCAAGCAACAGCAATGGCTGACGTATCGCGACCAGGAGACGTTCCGCAGCATCGTCGGCAAAGGCCCGCTCTTCCCGCTCAGTTCACTGATGACGCAGGGCGTGGCCTATTCGCGTTACGGCGACGCCGGCGAGCCGACGTTCAACTCCGCGGGCTTCAAGGACGACGTGCGCGCGTTCTTCGGCGGCGGCACGAGCCTGCAGGAGCTTTACATCCAGCCCGCTAAACTAACGGCGGCTGACTGGGCCGTGCTGGCCGAGGCCGCGAAGTGGGCGCGCGCGAACGCCGACGTCATGGCCGACACGCATTGGATCGGCGGCGACCCGCTGAAGCTGGAAGTCTATGGCTACGCATCGTGGTCACCGCGCAAGGCCGTCGTCATGCTGCGCAACCCCGACGACCAGCCGCGCGACATCTCATTGGACATCGGCACGGCGTTTGAACTGCCGGCGGGTGCGGCGACGAAGTTCACGCTCAAGAGTCCGTGGGCCGAGGACGCGCAGAAGCCCGCGCTCACCGCCGAGGCGGGCAAACCGTTGCGGTTCACGCTCAAGCCGTTTGAGATTCTCGTGTTCGACGCCGTTCCTTGCCGCTGATCCCTCCCCATCATGAAACTCCAACTTGTTGACTGGCTGATCGTCCTGGTGTCGCTGCTCGTTTGTTTCATCCCCGCGCTGTTCTTCGGCAAGCGGGCGGGCAAGAGCACGTCGGAGTTCTTCGTGTCGGGCCGCGCGGTGCCGTGGTGGCTGGCGGGACTTTCGATGGTGGCGACGACGTTCAGCAGCGACACGCCGAACCTCGTCACCGACATCGTTCGTCGGCAGGGCGTGGCGGGCAACTGGTGCTGGTGGGCGTTCACACTCACGGGCGTCTCCACGGTCTTCTTCTACGCGCGGATGTGGCGGCGCTCGGAGGTGATGACGGACCTGGAGTTCTACGAGATCCGATACTCCGGCAAGGCCGCGAGCGTGGTGCGCGGCTTCCGCTCGATCTACCTCGGCCTCTTCTTCAACTGCTTCATCATGGCGTCGGTGAACCTCGCGGCGTGCAAGATCGCCAACGTCCTCTTCGGCCTGCCGCGCTGGCAGACGCTGCTCATGGTGGGGCTGCTCAACGTCGTCTTCGCAGCGCACTCCGGGCTGTGGGGCGTGCTGGTCATAGACATGATCCAGTTCTTCATCAAGATGACGGCGGTGATCGCGGCGGCTTACTTCGCCATCCAGCACGTCGGCGGTCTCGACGTGATGGTGCAGAAACTTTCCGACCCGATGCTTGCGCCCGATGGGAAGTCGTTGCTCAACTACCTGAACATCCTGCCTGACTTCACCAACAACTGGGACATGGCGGTGGCGGTGTTCATCATGCCGATCGCCATCCAATGGTGGGCGACGTGGTATCCCGGCGCGGAGCCGGGCGGCGGCAGCTACATCGCCCAGCGGATGCTGGCCACGCGGTCGGAGAAGGACTCGCTCGGCTCGGTGCTCTTCTTCAACGTCGCGCACTACGTGCTGCGGCCGTGGCCGTGGATTCTCGTGGGACTCTGCTCGCTCATCGTTTATCCGCAATTGTCCGACATCCAGAAGGCGTTTCCCGACCTCGACCCGAGCCTGCTCGGCCACGACATCGCGTATCCGGCGATGCTGAAGTTCCTGCCCGTCGGCTTCATCGGGCTGATGGTCGGAGGCCTGATCGCCGCCAATTCCTCCACCATTCTGACGCAGTTGAACTGGGGCTCTTCCTATCTCGTCCACGACTTCTACCAGCGATTCATCCGCACGAACGCGACGGAGAAGCATTACGTCTTCGTCGGGCGCGTTACGACGCTCGGCCTGTTCCTCTGCTCGGCGGGGACGGTTTATCTGCTCGAATCGGCCAAGGACAGCTTCGACATCATGCTCCAGATCGGTGCGGGCACGGGCTTGCTCTACCTGCTGCGGTGGTTCTGGTGGCGCATCACGGCCTGGTGCGAAGTCGTGGCGATGATCAGTTCGTTCGGCATCTCCATCGCGCTGCTCGTGCTGAAGAAGCAGGGCGTGGAGTTCTCCACGCATCACGCTCTGCTCATCACCATCGCGGTCACGACCGTCTGCTGGGTGCTGACGGCGTTTCTCGGACCGCAGACGGAGCGCAGGGTGCTGGTTGAGTTCTACAAAAAAGTCCGGCCGTTCGGCCCCGGTTGGCGGGTCATCCGGCAGGAGGCGGGCATCTCGGAGGAGGAAGCGGCGAAGACACACGAGAACATCCCGCTCGCGATGCTCGGTTGGTCGGCGGGCTGCGCGGCCATCTGGTCCTCGCTCTTCGCGGTCGGCAACTTCCTCTACGGGCGCATGACGACAGCGGGGACGCTGCTCTTCATCTTCATCGCCAGCGGCATCGCGTTGCTGTGGGTGATTGACAAGCTGTGGGGCAACAACTCCGAGACGCGATGAGGAAGCGCGCCGCAGCAGAGACAGGTAGGGCGAGGCGTCCCGCCGAGCCGCTTGCCCGTAATGAGAGAACGCACGGCTCGGCGGGACGCCTCGCCCTACCCGGCGGACTTCGCATCGCTTTGACGACGGAGATATTCTAACATGCCTTCCTTGACTGATTCACCAGCCGGCAGGGATGCCGGCGCTACAGGTTGGACCAGCCGCCGCCGTTTGCTGGCCGTCCTCTCCGGGCAGATGCCCGACCGCGTGCCCATCAACACCTACGAGCTGGCCGGGCGCAACAGCCTCGACTGGTATAACCAACAGCCCAGCTACCGCGGCTTGATGGACTTCGTCCGCGCCCACACCGATTGCATCACCAACTGGAACCCGCGCGCCGCCACCGACCGCTACACCTGCGAGGAACGTTTCCTCTGCTCCGACTACCCCGTCGAGATCGAGGAGCACACCGACACCGTCGAGGACTACCAGCGCACCACCCGCATCTGCCACACGCCGCTCGGGGACCTGCGCCACGTCACGCAGGCCAAGCCGGACGTTTACACCACCTGGCAGATCGAGCATTGGTGCAAGAGCGTCGCCGACGTGGACAAGGCCCTCAGCGTTCCCTACCAGCCCGCCGACTACGACGCCTCCGACCTCCCGCGCGTCCGCGCCGAACTCGGCGAGCACGGCCTCGTCATGGCCTCCGTCGGCGACCCCGCCTACCTCGCCGCCGACCTCATGTCGTTCCAGGACTACATGGTCTGGGCGTTCGAGGAGACCGACCACTTCGCCCGCGCCGTCGCCGTCATCGCCGAGCGCGTCATGGAAAACCTCCGCCGCCAGCTCGATTGCTGCGTGCTCGACCTCTACCGCATCGTCGGCCCGGAATACTTCACCCCGCCTTACCTGCCGCCGTCGTTCTTCGAGCGCTACGTCCTGCCCCACGTCCGCGACATGGTCAACCTCATCCATTCCCGCGGCGGCAAGGCCCGCATCCACAGCCACGGCAAAGTCGGTCGCGTCCTCGACATGATCCTCGACACCGGCTGCGACGGCCTCGACCCCTGCGAAGCCCCGCCCGACGGCGACATCGCCCTCGACGAGGTCAAGCTCCGCTGCCAAGCCCGCGGCGTCTCCGTCTGGGGAAACTTCGCCCTCAAGCGGCTCGAACAAGACACCCCCGCGCAGATTCGCGCCGAAGTCCGCCGCGTCATGGACCAGGCCAAAGCCGGCGGCGGCTTCGTCCTCATGCCCACCGCCGCCCCCATCAACCTCCCGCTCAATCCCAAGACCGAAGCCAACTACCGCGCCATGATTGAGGCGGGGTTGGAGTTTGGGGGATATTGACGCGTCTCAACGAAAAACAAGCTCGCCGATAATTTCGTCGATGCCTTCGACCACGGGTTTGCGAGACCAACGGAAGTTGTCACTGAAACCTTCGCCTCCTATGCCGATCCTTTCCCCTAAATTCTTACCGGCCGTAGGAATCTCAAAAATGTGATACGGCTCTGGCGGCCCACCCGTTCGCCAGATGCCGAAAACCCATATCCTGACGCGAGCGTGTTTAGGGTCGTATTCCACCCGCCGAGGCTTTAACGCAACTATTGTTGGTGGCAGGCCCTTGGTTTCCCGGTAGTAAGCATCGAATCCATGAGGGTGCTGCTTGGCGAGAGTGAGACAATCTTGTTTGATTTTATCCCATCCGCCAGCCGTTTGGACGCGACGGGCGATTTCCGATCGCTGCCAGCACCGCTCAAGCCACGCCGGAGGCAAATAACTCGTGATGACGACCAAGAGGAAGAGAAGGATAAAGACCCCAATGGGAGCGCATATCAGGATAATGAGCCACTTCCATTTCATCAGTTTAACTCTCGATGCCCGTTTGACGCTCCGCCAAGTTTCAGACGCATCGTTGGCTTTGTCGAGAGTATTTCACGGCGCCGCTCTACCGTCCGCCGAAGTTGATCCAGTGCCGCAGCGGCTCGGCGACGAGCCATGTGATGACGATGACGGCGAGCAGGAGGCCGGAGAGGCCAAGGCTGATCGCGTCGAGCCGGTGGCGGCCGTTGCGGTAAAGGAAGGCACTGGGGATGACGCCCAGCAGCAACGTGCCACCGGCCAAGAACGGCGCGATGGTCTCGTAGAAGAACACGCCCCAGCCCTCGCTCTCCGTCGTGATGGCGTAGGTGATTTGGGGCAGCAGCGCAATCACGAAGCCAACGGCGGCGCCTGCCGCGCCGGAGCAGAGCAGGAAGACGAGGATGGACAAGGCGCGTTTCATGCCGCAAGCGATGCCAGAGCTTAGTAGATGCGAGATAAGAGATGGAAGCCGGAAATCGGCAGTGGGGAGATGGAGGGACGACTGGTTGGGATATAACGCGTAATGCGCTGGACGCAAGGGGATGTCGGTCAGCCAGGCTGGCTGGGTATTTGCCATGCCCAACGAGCCATTGGCTGGGGCGGACGAGCTATCCGTCGAGGCCGATTTGAGCGTGATTAGGGCCGTTTGAGCGTAATTTGGCCAGGATTTGAGGTGCTGCGGAGGACTGTGGAGACCGACCCATCTGTCGTCTCTACGAGCCTCTGCGAGCCTCTGCGTCCTCCGCGTCTTTGCGTTAGGATGGCGGCAACTCAACGCAGAGGCGCAGAGGACACGGAGGGACGCAGAGTGGAAGTTCCCTTCGCTGGCACTCTTTCTTTCTCGTCGGCGATGGGCTTGAGTGTGAGCCGGTCGCAAAAAAAGAGCGGCGGCAAGATTGCCGCCGCTCTCAAGGGAAATGGTCGAGTTCGCTTAGAACCACGCGAACCGCTCGGGCACGTAGATGATGTCGTTGGCCTTGAGGTAGAAGGGGTCCACCTGCTGGCCTTCGAGGGCGAGCTTGAGGTTCAGGGAATAGTTCTTCACCTGGTTGTCCTCGTAGCGGATGACGGTGACGGCGGCGGTGTTGGCCTTGCCAAAGTCGAAGCCGCCGCATTCCATGATGGCTTCGAGCGCGGTGATCGGGTGGTCGGAGAGGATTTTGCCCGGACGGAGGACGGCGCCGTTGACGTAGATCGGCAGGTTGGACGTGACGACGGTGACGTTGACCTCCTTGGAGACGATCTCGGAGGCGTAGAGCTTGACGAGGTTCTTCTCGAACTCGCCCGGGGTGAGGCCGGCGGCCTTGACCTCGCCAATGAGGGCGAGGGCCACCTTGCCGTCGCGGCGGATCTGCTGGGTCGTGTCGAGCGACGGCGTGCCGGGGAAGGCGATTTTGATGGTGTCGCCCTCGCGGAGCTTGAGCGCACCGATGTAGCTGCTGACCTGTGTGATGACGGGAGGCTTGGGCGACTCGCAACCGGTGACGGCGACCATGATCGCCGCAGCCAGAAGCGCGCGCGCGACGAAGGGAAGTTGGGTCATCATGCCGAGCGTCTGTTTCACAGCAGCTCTGCGACCGGTTTCGTTAGATGCATTTTTCATGTGTTGCTTCCTTACGCCCCGTTCACTTGGTTTGTATCGAGCGCCTCTAAAACCTCCATTAAGCACACTTGCCTGTTCCAGTTACAGTTTTCTCCTACAACATCGGAAGCCGTCAGGTCAACCTGTTTTTCACGGTAGTTTCGCACGCGGGTGGGCGTCTTGTTCAATTTCCCTTCAGTCGAACATTTTGCAAGCTTCGCGCGTCGGCTTTGAGGTAATCTCGCCGCCAACAAGGACTACTCTATGAACACGTTATCACGGCGCGGTTTCATCGGGAAAGTGGCGCTGGCGGGCGCGGCGCTGGGCTTCCCAAACATCATTCCGGCGACGGCTCTGGCGCGCGGTGGCAAGGCTTCGCCTAACAGCAAGGTCAACGTCGCGTTGATTGGTTGTGGCAGCCGGTCCAAATACGCGCTCACTTACAACCGCTATGAAAAGTCCGTGGTGGTCGCGGTCTGCGATCCCGTCAAGAGCCGGCGACTCACGCGAAAGCAGGAACTCAACGGCTGCGACGACTACGCCGACTTCCGCCAAGTGCTGGCCCGCAAGGACGTGGATGCGGTTCACATCGCGACCAGCGACCATTGGCACGTGCCGATCTCGATGATGGCCGCGCGCGCAGGCAAGGACATGTATTGCGAGAAGCCGCTCGGCATCAGCATTGAGCAGGACAAGAAATCGCGCGCCATCGTCGAGAAACACAAGCGGATGTTCCAATACGGCGCGCAGCAGCGCTCCATCCAACACGTGCGGATGGGCATCGAGTTGGCGCTCAACGGCCACATCGGCGAGGTCAAAGAGGCTTTCGTCTGGGCACCGCGAGGTCACTCCGGCGGGACGCTCGAAAAGACGCCAGTGCCAGCGGACTTCGACTACGACATGTGGCTCGGCCCCGCGCCCAAGGCGCCATTCTGCGTGGATCGGTGCATGAACTCCGGCAGCGCGAGCAACGGCATCTTCCACATCCATGATTACGCAATCGGTTTCGTGGCCGGCTGGGGCGCGCATCCGGCGGACATGTTGCAGTGGTGGCTGGATAACGCGGGCGTGCCGAACATGCCCGTGTCGTGCGAAGCCAAAGGCGTGATTCCCACGGAGGGACTCTTCAACACGCTGACCCACTGGGATGCTCAGTTCGTTTATCCGGGCGGCTTGAAGATGCGCTTCATGGACGACGAGACCGCCAACAAAGAGAAACCCCATCCTGGAGTCGCTGGCGGCCACGGCACGCTGTTTGTCGGCTCCGAGGGTTGGGTGCAGGTGAACCGTGGCGGTTGGATGACTTCCACGGAACAACTTCGCTTGAAAGCGAAGGACCCCGGCTCCAAACGCCTCCCGGTCAGCCGTGGTCAGATCGAGAACTTTGTTGATTCCGTGCTGAGCCGCGAGCAGCCCGTGGACAATCTGCATTCGGCGGTCCGCTCGGACATTCTCTGCCATCTCATAGACATCAGCGTGCGGACTGGCAAGAAGCTCGAATGGGACAATAAGAAGGAGACGATTGTCGGCAACGCGAAGGCGGTCAAGATGATGTGCCGCGACATGCGCCGGCCGTGGAAGCTGGAAGCGTGATCGTGCTTCGGGTCGCCGGAGTTAGTGGTTTCAACGGCTGACGGTTGTGACCTGTTGGTTTTGCCAAGGCACGCTTCTTCCGCATACGAAAGTAATGTCAAGTTGTTGCGGATGGAAGCAGTGATGGTGTGGTAAAAGAAACCCCGCCAAACAAAACCAACCAGTCATGAAACTGCACCTCATACTCATTGCCGTATTCTCATACATCATTTCATTCGCCTACGCCTCGGACGGGCCAGACAAGTTGCGCGTTGTGAATGGCGATTTCAGCGACCTCAGCGGGATGACCGCGAACGGTAGCGACGGCTGGTATGCCGGGTTGCCGAAGGGTTGGCTCGGATCGAGCGGCACCTACGCCGTCCACGCGAAGCGCAGCGCGACGCCGCCGTCGTGCAATCCGTCCAACCTTGGTTTCTTCCGCCAGAACGTCGGTGTCCTCGACAAGGCTTCGGACGTGACGCTCACGTTTGATATTTCCGAGCCGTGGAAGCCGGATGTGTTACTGAACGCCTCGATTCTCGACGCAAACCTCACGGAATTAGCCGCAGGCGATTTCAAGGTCGGAGCAAAACAGACGCTCGTGGCGCGGAATGTTCCGGCGGGGACGACGATCATCGTCGCGTTCCAAGCCGCGAAGTCCACGCCGGGGATCGATAACGTCTCCGTCGCGGTGGCAGCTTCGACCGGACCCGCCGCGCCCACGGCCAAAACCGAGGGGAAGATCACGGTGGCCAGTTATTATTTCGGCAACTACCACCCCGGCGACCCGCGCAACGTGAAGAGCAAGGGCAAGGATTGGTCCGAGTGGGAACTGGTCAAGGCGGCGCGGCCGCGGTTCCCCGGTCATCACCAGCCGAACGTTCCGCTTTGGGGCTACACCGATGAGTCGGACCCGAAAGCGATGGAGCAGAAAATCGCCGCCGCCGCCGACCACGGCGTGGATGCGTTCATCTTCGATTGGTATTACTACAACGACGGCCCGTTCCTCGACCGGCCGATTGACATCGGGTTCCTGAAGGCCAAGAACAACAATCGCATCAAGTTCGCCTTCATGTGGGCCAACCACGACTGGCTCGAACTGCACCCCTACAAAAAGGGCGCGCCGCGCACGGTGTTGTATCCCGGCAAGGTGACGCCCGCGAATTTCGAGAAAATCTGCGACCACGTCATCCACGATTACTTCAAGCATCCGTCGTATTGGAAAGTGGACGGCAAGCCCTATTTCTCGTTCTACGACCTGACCCGGCTGCTGGAGAATTTCGGTTCGGTGGAGGCGACGCGCGCCGGTCTGGATAAGTTCCGGGCGAAGGTCAAGGCGGCGGGCTTTTCCGGCCTGCACTTGAACGCTGTGGCGTGGGGGCGGCCCATCTTGCCCAACGAAAAAGTGCCGGTGGATTCCGCCAAGCTGGTGCGCGACCTCGGGTTTGATTCCGTCACGTCGTATGTGTGGATTCATCACGCGCAGATGCCGCAGCAGGCGACGGACTACAACGTGGTGCGCGACGCCTACTTCGCGTATTGGAACCGGGCGCTGAAGATGTTCGACGTGCCGTATTACCCGAACGTGACGATGGGCTGGGACTCCAGCCCGCGCGCGCATCAGGACGACGAGTTCGGCAACTTCGGCTATCCGTTCACCAACACCATCGCCGGCAACACGCCGGAGCGGTTCAAGGAAGCGCTCGCGATGACCAAGCGCCGTCTCCTCTCGAAGCCCGGCGGCCCGCGCATCCTGAACATCAACTGCTGGAACGAATGGACCGAAGGCAGCTATCTCGAACCCGATCAGCGCAACGGCATGAAATATCTCGAAGCCATTCGCGAAGTTTTCGGCACGGCCACCGCGGCGAAATGATCTGCGTGGAAAACCGAGCCATGAGGATGAAAGCAATGATCGTGCTGTCGGCGCTCTGCGCGCTAACAGGGATCGCGCCGGCTGCGGATGATCTGGCAAAGAACTTCGCCGCGCCGCCGCCCTCGGCCCGGCCGTGGGTGTATTACTTCATCATGGACGGGAACCTCACGCGCGAGGGCATTACGGCGGACTTCGAGGCGATGGAACGCGCGGGCATCGGCGGCATGATTATCATGGAGGTCAACGTCGGCGTCCCCCAGGGGCCGGTGAAGTTCATGAGCGCGGAGTGGCGGCAACTCTTCAAACACGCCGTGCGCGAGGCGGAGCGGCTGGGCTTGCAGATCACGCTCAACGCCGGCCCCGGCTGGACCGGCAGCGGCGGGCCGTGGGTGAAGCCAGAGCAGTCCATGCAACACGTCGTCGCCAGCGTGGTCGAAGTCAGCGGGCCGGCGAAGTTCGACGCGACGCTGCCGCGACCGACACCGCGACCGGCCTACTTCGGGAACAAGGGGTTGCCGGAGGATATCCTGAAAGCGCAGGACGAGTTCTACGTTGACGTGGCGGTGCTGGCGGTGCCGAAGACGGACGACGCGCAACGGATTGCGGACATTGACGAGAAGGCGCTCTATCTTCGGCATCCTTACACGTCGCGTCCGGGCACGAAGCCGTTTCTGCCAGCACCGGCGAACTTCCCTGCGCTGCCGGGGAACGCAGTCATCCCCGTCGACCACGTCATGGACTTGACGGCGCGACTAGGCGCTAACGGGCGTCTCGTGTGGGACGTGCCTGCGAGCAACTGGACCATCCTGCGCTTCGGCCGCACCAGCACCGGCGCGAACACACGCCCCGCGCCGGCAGCGGGACTTGGGTTGGAGTGTGACAAGTTCGACAAGGCCGCGCTTGATGCGCACTTCGAGAAGTTCATCGGCACGTTGTTGCGCGAGACTGGCGCGCGCGGCAAGTCGCACGACAAAGGCTGGACGTCGCTGCACATTGACAGTTGGGAGATGGGCGCGCAGAACTGGAGCGGCGCGTTCCGCGATGAGTTCAGGAAACGGCGCGGCTACGATCCGCTGCGCTACCTGCCGGCGGTGACGGGCCGCGTGGTGGAGAGCCTTGAAGTGTCGGAGCGGTTCCTCTGGGATCTGCGGCGAACCGCGCAGGAACTGGTCATCGAGAACCACGCGCAGCATCTCAAGGTGCTTGGCCGCCGCCACGGCTTGGGACTTTCCATCGAGCCCTACGACATGAATCCGTGCGCCGACTTGAGCCTCGGTGCGGTGGCCGACGTGCCGATGTGCGAGTTCTGGCTCTACGGGTTCAATTCCTTCTTTACCGTGGCGGAGGCTGCCTCCATCGCGCACACCTGCGGCCGGCGAGTTGTGGCTGCGGAAGCGTTCACCTCCAGCGCAGCGGAGCGGTGGCAGGCGCATCCGGCTTCGATGAAGGCGCTGGGCGACTGGGCGTTCTGCGCGGGCGTTAATCGCATCGTGTTCCACCGCTACCAACACCAGCCGTGGCTGGACCGCGGGCCGGGCATGACGATGGGGCCGTATGGCGTCCACTGGGAGCGCACGCAGACGTGGTGGGAGATGGTGCCGGCTTATCACGCTTATCTCTCTCGCTGTCAGTTCATGTTGCGCCGGGGCCTGCCCGTGGCCGACGTGCTCTACCTCGCTGCCGAGGGCGCGCCGCATGTGTTTCGCGCGCCGAGTTCAACGACGCGCGGCAATCCGCCCGACCGGCTCGGTTACAACTTCGACGGCATCGCGCCGGAGACGCTGCTGGCACGCGTGTCGGTGAAGGACGGCAGGTTGGTGTTGCCCGATGGGATGAGCTACCGCGTGCTTGTCCTGCCCGAGCGCGAGACGATGACGCCGGCGCTGATGCGCAAGGTGAAGGACCTGGTCGAAGCCGGTGCCACGGTCATTGGCCCGCGTCCGCTGAAATCGCCGAGTCTGGAGAACTACCCGAAGTGCGATGGCGAGGTGAAGAGCATTGCCAGCGAACTGTGGGGCGATTGCGACGGCAGGACGATCAAGGAGCGCGCGCAGGGGAAAGGACGGATCGTGTGGGAGTATCACCGGCAGGCAGCCGCCATACAGGAAACGAAGAACCCCTTGGAGCAGGCAAAGTGGATCTGGCACAAGGAAGCAAAACCCGGAATGAGCGCGCCGGTCGGGAAGCGTTGTTTCCGCCGCTCCTTCACGCTGGAAGCTGCTGCGCGGATCGAGTCAGCACGCGTGTTCATGACAGCGGATAACGCCTTCAAGTTGACCGTTGACAATCGCAGTGCTGGCAGTGGCGACAATTTCCACGATGTCCGCGAACTTGATGTGGCCGGTCTCCTCAAGCCGGGCGCGAATGGACTGACCGTCATCGCGGAGAACGGTGGCGACGCGCCGAACCCGGCGGGCCTGATCGGAGAGCTCGTCATCAAGTTCCGAGATGGCAGCTTGCTCGAAGTGCCCACAGACCGGCAGTGGCAGAGCGCGCTGACAGTGGAGGCCGGTGTTTGGACTCCCGCGCTGGAACTTGGCCCGGTGGGCATGGCTCCGTGGAAGCTGAGCGGCAGACCCACACCTCCGGAGCCTGATCAGTATGGCGACTTCGCAATTGTCACGGATGTCCTACAGAAGATGAATGTCGTGCCGGATTTCGAGTCCGATGTCCCTTTGCGTTACACGCACCGCTGTGATGGAGCGACCGACATCTATTTCGTGGCCAACCCGGAAGACCGCGATGTGAAAGCCGTGTGTGTGTTTCGCGTTAGTGGCAGGCAGCCGGAGTTTTGGTGGCCCGACACCGGCCGCACAGAGCTTGCCACCGCCTATGAGATGAAAGACGGTTGCACGACGTTGCCGCTGCGGTTTGATCCGTGCGGCTCGATGTTCGTGGTGTTTCGGAAAGAGGCAAGAGGCAAGAGGCAAGAGGCGAGCGGAACGAATTCGCGGGAGTTCAAACCATTGCGTGAGATCAGCGGTCCGTGGGAAGTCACCTTCGACCCGAAATGGGGCGGTCCGGCAAAGCCGATGACGTTCGAGAAGCTCGAAGACTGGAGCAAGCGACGGGAAGACGGCGTCCGCTTCTACTCCGGCGCGGCGGTCTATCGCACTTCCTTCCAATCCAAAATCCAAAATCCCAAATCCAAAATCTTCTTAGACCTCGGCCGCGTCGCCATCATGGCCGACGTGACGCTCAACGGCAAACCACTCGGCATCCTTTGGAAGCCGCCATTCCGCGTGGACGTGACTGACGCGCTCAAGGCCGGCGAGAACAAGCTCGAACTCCGCGTCGTCAACCTCTGGATCAACCGCATGATCGGCGACGAGCAGTTGCCCGAAGACAGCGACCGTAACCCCGGTGGCAACCTCAAGTCATGGCCCGCGTGGCTCGTCGAGGGCAAACCCAGCCCGACTGGCCGCTACACGTTCACAAGCTGGCGGCTCTGGAAGAAGGACGATCCGTTGGTAGAATCCGGCCTGCTCGGCCCGGTAACGCTGGAGATGGTGGCGCGGTGAGGAGGACGTGAATGTGAGGCCTTGCTTGCTCCTTATTGCATCGGCGCTGTGTCCTCTGCTCACAATAGCTGGCAACAGCGATGACCCGTGGCCCGGGTTGGTCTATGTCCAGTTCCACAGCGCGGCATTGAGTCGGCCCGCCAGCAGCGGCGTTGATGCGCAAGTGAACCTCGACACCGGCAGCACCATCAACGGTTACTCGCGTCTCTGGCTTGGTGCGGTGCAAGTGCCGGCGGGTGGCGAGTTGACGTTCTCAGCCGAGGCGGACAACGGCTGCCGGCTGACCGTTGGCGGGAAGCTGCTGATTGATGATCGGTCGAGCGCCGTGCGCGAAGGGCGATTGATGGTTTGGCAAGGCGAACTGTTGCCGCTGCGACTGGAGTTCTTCCAGAACGGCGGGACGGCGCACATGCGGCTGTATTGGAGTTGGGCGGGCCACGCGCGTGAACTGATCCCGGCAAACGCCTTTCATCATTCCGCTGCGGATGCGTCCGTAATTGCGAAGATCATGGCGAGCAGCAAATCAACCAAGCCGCCTCACACTCCCACGCCAACAGGGCCGCTGCCCAATCGCGCGCGTATCTACGGCACGCCGGAAGCCGCGGATGTCCTCCGCAGATCAGCGGGACCGATTGTTCTGCAAACTGGGCCGCAGTTGTTCATTGACGACTACCTGATTGAGTCCAGCCAGAACCTGACGCGCGTCGTCCAGCAGCCCGCTCGTGACCCCGGCATTCCAAATCCGGTCGTCACCGGGCCGGAGGACCGCTGCTTCCAGCCATTCTTCAGCGTGCTGCGCGACCCGCAGTCCGGCAGGTTCCGCATCTGGTATGGCGCCCGTTGCGACGACAAGTCAGCGAGCGCCTCTCATATCGCATATATGGAGAGCGAGGATGGCATCCATTGGAAGCGGCCGGCGCGATTGCTGGACGATCCCGCGCCGATCCAGTTTGGCTCGGAGGTGCTCGATGAAGGCCCGAGTTTCCCCGATCCCGCCAAGCGCTACAAATACGGCTGGTGGCACGGCGGTGGCCTGCGCGTGGCCGGCTCGGCGGACGGGCTTCATTTCAAACCGCTCGCGCCCGGCATCGTGCTCGCTCACGATCACGACATCAACAACCTCTGGCGCGACCCGCTCCGCAAACGCTATGTCGCCACCATTTCCAGCTCGCGTGAGCTTCCCCAGTTCAAAGGCACCCGCCGAACGACGCTGCAAGCAGTCAGCAACGACCTGATTCACTGGAGCACGGCGTGGATCGCGCTGGCCGCCGACGATCGTTACGACAAGGACATCACGCAGTTCTACGCAATGAGCGGGTTTCTTGCCCGCGGCGAGTTGGTCATCGGTTTGGTCAAGGTCCTGCACGACGACTGGAAGGCTGAGGGCGCGCCCGCCGGCGCGTTTGGTGTCGGCTACACGGCGCTGGCATGGAGCCGCGACGGCGAGCACTGGGCTCGCGACCGCGAGGTCTTCTTCGCGCCCGATCCTAAACCGGGCGCATGGGACCACGCACACGCTTGGATGGACGAGCAGTTGCCGGTGCGCGACGAGGTCTATCTCTACTACGGCGGCTACAAGTGGGGACACAAACACAATCGTTTCGAGGAACGCCAGATTGGGCTGGTGAAGATGCGCCGCGACCGTTACGTGGCGCGCGAAGCCGGCGCAGAAGCCGGCAGCCTCCGCACGCCGCCGCTGGTGTTCCGAGCTTCCGCGCTGACCATCAACGCAAACGTCACCGGCGAACTGAAGCTGCGCTTGCTGGATGCGTTTGGCCGGCCACTGCCGGGTTTCGACTGGGTGAGCGTGCGTGGCGACCGGCTCGACCACGCGGTGAAGTTCCAGCGGCCGTTGAACTCGCTGGCGGGCAGTCCGGTGCGGCTCGAATTCGAGTTGCAGCGCGCGCAGCTTTTTGGTTTCGATTTGCGACCGGAATAGCAAAGCAGACCGAACGTAGGAGACATGCCATGAACCACGTCGAACGTTTTCGTGCGGTGATGAACTTCCAGCCTGTGGACCGATTGCCGCGTTGGGAGTGGGCCATGTGGTGGGACGAGACAATCGCCCGCTGGCACGGCGACGGGTTGCCGCGCACGATGAAGTTCAGCGACGTGTTCGACATTGCCCAATACTTCGGCCTCGATCCCTACCAGCAGTTCTGGTTCAGCACGACCGAGGCGACGATTGAGGCGGCGCAGCATCATACCGAAGGCACCGTCGCGAACATGGACGATTACCGCCGGCTGAAGCCGCAGCTTTATCCCGACCACAGCGCGTCCATCGAGACGATGCGGCCGTGGGCGGCGCGGCAGGCGCGCGGCGAGGCGGTTGTGTGGGCGACGCTGGAAGGATGGTTCTGGTTCCCGCGGACGTTGATGGACATTGAGAAGCTCAGCTACGCGTTTTACGACCAGCCGGAACTGGTCCACGCGATGTGCCACGACCTGACGGAGTTCAACCTGCGTCTCGTCCATCAGATGTCGAAGGTCTGCGTGCCGACGTTCATGACGCTGGCGGAGGACATGAGCTACAACCACGGACCGATGATCTCGCAGCAGGTGTTCGAGGGGTTTCTCGCGCCTTACTATCGGCGGCTCATCGCGGCGCTGAATGAGCTGAACATTCCGCTGATCGTGGACACCGACGGCGACGTGACGCAACTTGTGCCGTGGCTGCAAGCGGTCGGCGTGGCGGGCGTTTTGCCGTTGGAGCGCCAGGCGGGTGTGGACGCGCTGAAGTTGCGCGAGCAGTTCCCGACGCTGCGGATGGTCGGCCACTTCAACAAACTGACGATGCACAAGGGCGAAGCGGCGATGCGCGCGGAGTTCGAGCGGATAGCGCCCCTGATGAAGGGCAGAGGGTTCATCCCGAGCGTGGATCACCAGACGCCGCCGGCGGTTTCGATGGAACAATATCGGCTCTACCTCCGGCTGTTGGAGGAATACACTTCGTAACAAGTTCGATTCGGCTCAAACCCAAGCTGGATTAGTCATGAAACACATCGCGCTGTTCCTTGGTGCCCTCGTCATTCTTAGCGGAAGGCTCTCCGGCTCCGAACTGTTCCAGTTCATGAAAGTCGGTGAGGTTCAGCCGCGTGGCTGGCTGCTGGAGCAAATCCGCACCGACGCGACGTGCGGCTACGGGCCGGTGCTCGACAAGCTCACGGATCGTTGCGAGGTGCCGGTGTTCGACAGCCGCAACAAATCGGAGCTGGCCAAGCCAAAGATCGGCGAGGTCTGGTGGAACGGCGAAACCACCGGCAACTGGCTCGACGGGCTGATCCGCACCGCTTACCTCTCCGGCGATGCCGCGACGAAGCGGCAGGTGGACGGTATCGTCACGCGTATCCTCGCGATGCAAGAGGAAGATGGCTACCTCGGCACGTATCCGAAGGCGTTGCGTTATGAGCAGCCAGTGACCACGAAGAACGGCGAGCTGTGGTCGCAGACCTGCCTGTTCCGCGGGTTGCTCGCCTACCATGAATTCACAGGTCGGCGCGACGTGCTCGAAGCGGTGCGCCGCGCCGCGAAGTTGATGATCTCGAAATACGGCCCCGACAGGCCCTACTGGAAGGAAGGCGCCGTCGGCGCGGGCGGCGGGCCGGGCCACAACATTATGTTCGTGGACGTGTGCGAGTGGCTCTACCGGCTCACCGGCGACAAGAGCTTCGTCGAGTTCTCGAAGTTCCTCTACGACGGCTACAGCGAGCTGGTCGAGATTCGGGAGCGCGACATCCAGTTGCGTCACCTTGCCAACATGGACGAACTCTTCGAGGGCCACGGTGCGCACGTGATGGAGCACTTGCGCGTGCCGCTCTTCGTCCATCACGCCACCCGTGATGCGAAATACCGTGCCGCGGCGGACAATTGTTCCCCCAAGACGGCTCGGCATCTATCCGCCGGTGGCGCTTGCATCAGCGACGAGGGCGTCCATCAGCGCGCTGGCAGCGCCAGCATCGGTTGCGAGTATTGCACGATGCTTGAACTGCTCCACAGCCTCCAGTCCGGCGTGGAGAAGACCGGCCGCGCACCGCTCGGCGACTGGATCGAAGTGCTTGCGTTCAACTCGGCGCAAGGCGCCCGCCAGCGCGATGGCAAGGCCATCCAATACTGCACCCGCGACAACCAGTATGAGGCCACCCGGAAAGGCGCCGGAAGCCGTTTCAAACTTTCACCCACACATGACGACGTCGCTGTCTGCTGTCCCGTCACCGCGCTGAAGTTCTTCCCTTACTTCGTCAACCAGCTCTGGATGAAGAGCGCCGATGGTCTTGTCGCCGTGAGCTATGCGCCGAACGAATTGACGACAACCGTGAACGGCGTGAAAGTGCGCATCACGACGGAGACGGCTTATCCCTTCGAGGACGAGGTGCGCATGACCGTCACGCCGGAAAAGCCGGTCAAGTTCGCGTTGCGGCTGCGAATTCCCGATTGGGTGGGCGAGACGAAGGTGAGAGCTGCCGGATCGAGCGCAACCGACGAGAACGGCTGGCGCGTGCTGACGAAGGAATGGAAGCCCGGCGATCGCGTCACGATTTCATTCACGCCGGAGGTCGAGCGCAAGACGATGTCCAACGGCGAAGTTTACTGGAAGCGCGGCCCGCTGGTCTTCGCGCTGCCGATTCCTTCCGAGCGGAAGTCGTCGCGCAGTTACGCCGTCGAAGGTTTCGCCGACTACGAATACACGCCCAAGGCCGGCGCGTTTTGGGACTACGCCGTGGACAAAGGCAACGACGCGTTCCAGTTCGAGAGAGTTGCCGCGAAAGGAGATCCGTGGGCGAAACCGCCGCTGCGGCTCACGGGAAATCTCCTCAACCGCAAGACCAACGTCAACGAACCGGTCGCCCTGGTTCCGATGGGCACGAGCCTCCTGCGTCGCACGACCTTCAGCGACATGAAATTACTCCGCGCGCTGCAGGGTGACGCTAACCTGGCGCGCAAGGCCCGGGTGGAAGTGCCAAGCACCGCGCCACGCTATGACGCGCGAGCCCTTATTGACGGCGTTGCCGAAGGTTATCCGGACAACCTTACCGCCGAGTGGGCCAGCAAAGGCGGCGGCGTGGGCACGAAGGTCAAGCTCTCGTGGGCCGAGCCGGTCAAAGTCGGTAGCGTCTGGCTCTTCGACCGCCCGAACCCAGCCGACCACGTGTGCGCCGCGCGACTCAGCTTCAGCGACGGCTCCACCGCGCAAGTCGGCGAGTTCCCTAACGACGGCGCGACGCCGTTCAAACTGAGCTTTCCTGAGAAGGCAATCTCGTGGATGGAGGTTGTCATCACGAAAGTCGGCCCGCGCAACAAGAACGCCGGTTTCGCTGAGATTGCCGTCTTTGCGCCCGTGAAGACCGGTGCCGACGCTTCGCCGCGACCCAACGTTCTTTTCATCGCGGTGGATGACTTGAATCCAATGTTGGGCTGCTACGGTCGCGCCACCGTCAAGTCCCCGAACATGGACCGACTCGCCGCGGACGGGTTGCTGTTTCGGCGAGCGTATTGCCAGACGGCTCTCTGCATGCCGTCACGGTCCAGCCTGCTGTCAGGCTACCGGCCTGAAACGCTCCGGAACAAGGCCAAGCCCCTGACAGGCAACGCGCCCGCCGGGACGATCTCGCTGCCGCAACTGTTCCGCGCCCACGGCTACACGACCGTCTCGATTGGAAAGGTATTCCACTACAACAACGACGATCCCGGCGGCTGGGTTCGCCGCCATACCGACACATTCGCCTCGGAGGGCCAGTGGTGCGACGGGTATTGCTCCGGCTACCAACTGCCAGCCAACCAGGCGCTGGTGCAGAACTACCTCCAAGGCAGGCGACTAAGGGCCGGTCTGGCCGCCTCGCCCATCGCTGAGATCACCGACACGCCGGATGAAAAGACGCCCGACGGCATCATCGCCCGACGCGCCGTCGAGGAATTGCGCGCGCTGAAGCAGGCCGGCGCGCCGTTCTTCCTCGCGGCCGGTTTCTACCGCCCTCACATGCCGCTGACCGCACCGAAGAAATACTGGGACCTCTACGACCGCAGGGCGTTCAAGCTGCCAGCCAATTTCCACCAGCCCGATGACGGCATCCGCCGTGATGATTGGGGCGAAGTTCGGCGCTACGGCGATTGCCCACTCAGCGGCCCGATGCCGGAAGACAAGGCGCGCGAGATTATTCACGGCTATCACGCCAGCATCACGTTTGTGGACGCACAAATCGGCAAGGTGCTCGACGAACTGCGCCGGCTCGACCTCGACCGGAACACCATCGTCGTCCTCTGGTCCGACAACGGCTGGCACCTGGGCGACCACGGTCGTTGGAGCAAGCCGACGAACTTCGAGTCCGCTACGCGAATTACGCTGATGATCTCCGTGCCGGGAATGTCGCGCAACCAGAAGACCGACGCTTTGGTGGAACTGATAGATATCTATCCCTCGCTGTGCGAACTCTGCCGTGTGCCGCCGCCCGGGTATCTGGAGGGGACGAGCTTTGCGCCGTTGCTCCGATCGCCGAATCGTCCGTGGAAAACGGCGGCATTCAGTTGTCTGATTGACTATACGACCGTGAGCATCCGCACCGACCGCTACCGTTTCATCCGGCGCGCCTCCGGCCAGGACGAACTCTACGATCACCACACCGATCCCGCCGAAGACAAGAACCTCGCGCAGGACCCCGCGCATCAAGACGCGGTGCGGGCGTTGCGAGCTGCGTTAGAAGCGGGATGGAAGAAAGCAGCCCTCTCGCAAAGATGACCATTATGAAACGAATACTGATCACGCTGTTGGCGCTCATCGCGCTGGCGAACACGGGAATGGCTGCGGACGATCTCGCCAAGGGTTTCGCCTCGCCGCCGGAGCAAACCAAGCCGTGGTGCTACTGGTATTGGATCAGCGACAACATCTCCAAGGACGGCATCACGCGCGACCTGGAGGCGATGGCGCGCGTCGGCATCGGCGGCGCGTTGATCGGCAACGTCGTGGACAAGGACGCGCCTGTCGGCACGGTGCGGATCTTCTCGGACGAGTGGTGGGCGGCGCTGGAACACGCGATCCGCGAGGCCGGCCGCGTTGGCGTGGAGATCGGCGTGTTCAACGGGCCGGGCTGGAGCCAGTCGGGCGGGCCGTGGATCACGCCGAAGCAGGCGATGCGCTACGTGGTGTCGTCGGAGACGCGCGTCAAAGGCCCGGTGAAGTTCGAGGGCAAACTGCCTGTGCCGAAGGAGCCGTTTGAGGACATCGCCGTGACGGCGTTCCCCGCGCCCCGCGCCGACGCGACGCGGCTCGCGGCATTGTCGCCGCGCGTGCTGTGCAGTCCCGCGGTGGAACAGGCCGCCGTGCTGGCCGATGGCGACCCAGCGACCGGCATTGCCTTCCCGGAAGGGGCCGCGCTGACGGGCAAGCCGTTCGTGGTTGATTTTGAAACGAAGGACGCCTTTACCGCGCGGACGTTGCTGCTGTATCCGCATGACGGTGACTTCAAGGTGAAGTGCGAGCTTCAGGCCGCCGACGAGCAAGGAAACTTTGCCACAGTGCGCGAGTTCGAACTGGACCGGCGCGGCCCGCCGCCGGAGCACAAGGTGAACGTCGGCCCGATGATCAAAGGCCCCGCCGTCATCGCGTTTCCGCCGCGCACGTCGAAGCACTTTCGCCTCGTGGTCACAGGTTTGACGGGCAAGGGTGGCCTCGCGGAGATTGAGTTGACCGGCGCGGCGCGGCTCGAACGGTTCGTCGAGAAGCAGCTTGGCAAGATGTTCCCGCAACCGTTGCCGCTCTGGGACGCTTATCTTTGGCCGCCCGCGCCCGAACCTGACCAGCCGGACCTCGCCGTCGCGCGCAACCGGATTGTTGATTTGCGCGGCAAGATTGGCACCGACGGCACGCTGCGTTGGGACGTGCCAGAGGGCGAGTGGGTCATCCTGCGGACGGGCATGACGCCCACGGGTGCGGTCAATCACCCGGTCACCGTCGAGGGCAAAGGCCCCGAGTGCGACAAGATGAGCCGCGCGGCCATCGCCACGCACTTCGACGGCTTCGTCGGCAAACTGCTGGCCAGAATGCCCGCCGCGTCGCGCCGCGCGTTCCGGCGCGTGGTGATTGACAGCTACGAGGTCGGCTCCGAGAACTGGACGGACGGTTTCGGCGAGGATTTCCGGAAGACTTACGGCTACGACCCGACGCCGTGGTTGCCGGTGCTCACGGGCCGCATCGTCGGCAGTGCGGACCAATCGGACCGTTTCCTTTGGGACCTGCGGCGGTTGGTGGCCGACCGCGTGGGCCGCGACTACGTCGGCGGGCTGCGCGACCTGTGCCACCGTCACGGCCTGCGGCTGTGGCTGGAGAACTATGGCCACTGGGGTTTCCCCGGCGAGTTCCTCCAATACGGCGGCCAGACCGACGAACTCGGCGGCGAGTTCTGGGTCCGCGACGGCGCGAGTTGGCCGCTGGGCAGCGTCGAATTGCGCGCCGCGTCCTCCGCCGCGAACATCTACGGCAAACCGGTCGTCTCCGCCGAGGCGTTCACGTCGGCCATCGCGCCCTTCCAACTCACGCCTGCGGCCCTGAAGGCGCGCGGCGACTGGGCGTTCTGCGAGGGCATCAACCACTTCGTGCTCCACGTCTATATCCACCAGCCGTGGGAGGACCGCCGTCCCGGCGTCAACGCGTGGTTCGGCACGGAGTTCAACCGCCACAACACGTGGTTCGAGTCGGGCCGCGCGTGGGTGGACTACCTGCGCCGCTGTTGCTGGCTGCTGCAACACGGCACGCGCGTCGCCGACGTGGCCTACTTCATTGGCGAAGACGCGCCGAAGATGACTGGCGTCCGCCAACCCGAAATGCCACCCGGTTGCGACTTCGACTTCATCAACGCCGAGGTCATCCTCGACAAGCTCAACGTGAGAAACGGCCTGCTGACGCTCCCACACGGCACAACCTACCGCGCGCTCGTGCTGCCGGAACTCGACACGATGCGGCCGGAGGTGCTGCGGAAACTCGTCGCGCTCAGCAAAGCCGGCGCGAAGGTGATCGGCCCCGCGCCGAAACGCTCGCCAAGCATGGAGAACTACCCGCGTTGCGACGATGCAGTTCGGCGGATCGGGGCGGAGATGCGCACGGAAACACGTCTCGACATCCCGCCTGATTTCCAGAGCGAGAAACCGCTGCGGTTCACGCATCGCCGCGACGGAAACGCGGACATCTACTTCGTGGCCAACCCGGAGGCGCGAGAAGTGATGACGAAGGCGGCGTTCCGCGTCACTGGCAAATCGCCGGAGCTGTGGTGTCCCGTCACCGGTCGCATCACGCGTCCCGCCGTCTATGACGAAGCCGACGGCACGGTGCGGTTGCCGCTGCACCTCGGCCCACACGGTTCGGTCTTCGTCGTGTTCCGCGAAAAGACCGACGCGAGCCGCATCGTTTCCGTGACGCGCAACGGCGAACCGCTGCTCGACACGAAGTGGACGTCACCTGCGAAGGTTGACGTCGCACCCACCAAGCCCGGCAACTTCACAATGTCCGTGTGGGCCAAGCCCGCTGCTGACATCACGATCCTCCCCGAAGCGAATAAAGGCGTCAGTGGCATGAAGGAGCCGCGCAACGATGTGGTGTTTCCGCCGCACGGCAACAACTTTGGCGGCGCGGGCCACGCCGGCAGCGGCCTCTCCGTCGGCCGAAACGGCGTCGCGGTCTTCGAGCACGGCGCCAGCTACTTCGCGCCCGTGCTGGCCCATGCCGCGCCGCTGAGCGACTGGACGCATGTGGTCGTGGTCTATCGCGACGGCCAGCCGAGCCTCTACCTCAACGGCACGCTCGTCCATTGCGGCCTCAAGAGCCAACACATCGTCCTCCCGCCGTCCGGCGCAGACACGAAGTTTCGCGGCGAACTCGGCGGCTTCGAGAGCATCCCCCACGCGCTCAGCGACGCCGAGATCACGCAGTTGATGAAGACCACGCCGCGTCCCGGCGTGCCGCTGGTCGCAAGCGCCATCGAACTCACGCGCGACGAAGCATTGGCATGGCAACCCGGCGCCTACGAACTCAAGCAGGCTGACGGCAAAACGCGGACGCTCAACGTCGCCTCCGTGCCCGCTCCGCAGGAACTCACCGGCCCGTGGGAAGTGCAGTTCGCGGCGGAGAAAGCAACCTTCGACAAGCTGCAAGAATGGACCACGCGCCCCGAGGAAACCATCCGCCACTACTCCGGCAAGGCAATCTATCGAAAGACCTTCACCAATCACCAATCACTAATTACCAATCACCGTCTCTTCCTCGACCTCGGCAAAGTCCACGACCTCGCCACCGTCCGGCTGAACGGCCAGACGCTTCGCACGCTCTGGCTCGCCCCGTGGCGAGTGGACATCACCGACGCCGTCCGGCCCGGCCGCAACGAACTCGATATTGAAGTCGTCAACACATGGAACAACCGTCTCGTCGGCGACCGCGCGTTGCCGGCAGAGACGCGCCAGACGTTCGTCACGAAGGATTCGCTCCCGAAGAACGCCCCGCTTGTTCCGGCCGGCCTCATCGGCCCGGTAACGGTGCGCGCGGCGGAGAAAGTAGTCGTCTCGCTCAGTGGGGCGAAACAATGAATGACGACCTCTCGCGAGCGAGAGGGCTGCTATGAAACGAATACTGGTAACGTTGTCGGCGCTCTGCGCGCTGGCGAATCCCGGAACGGCCGCGGACGATCTGGCGAAAGCGTTCGCCTCACCGCCATTGTCCGCCAAGCCGCGCACCTACTGGTTTCACATGAGCGGGAACATCACCAAGGCCGGCATCACAGCGGACTTGAGGGCGATGAAGGAGATCGGGCTGGGCGGCACGCTGTTCATGAACGTCAGTGTCGCGCTGCCGACGGGGCTGGTCGAGCCGAAGGACTTCATGTCGCCGGCATGGCAGGACTGCTTCCAGCACATGCTCAACGAGAGCGCCCGGCTCGGCCTCGATTTCGGCTCGGCGCTCTGCGACGGCTGGGGCAACGCAGGCGGGCCGCAGATTCCGCCGGAACTGGCCATGCAGCGGCTCACGTGGAGCGAGACACACGTGCGCGGCGGCGAGACGGTCGAGATCGCCAAGCTGCCGCAGCCGGAGAGCCTGCTTGATTACTATCGCGATGTCGCCGTGGTTGCGTTTCCGACGCCAGCCGGTGACCGCGTGCCGGTGGTGTGCTCGAAGAAGGGAATTGTGCTGAAACGTCCGACTGCTGGCGGCGTGGAGATTCGCTTCGATCTCGACGCGCCGGCGACTGTGCGCGAACTGACATTGCTGAAGGTGGACGGCTTGGCAGTTTTCGGCAGCCCCATCGCGACCATCGAGGCCAGCGACGACGGCAAGACGTGGCGCGCGGTGAAGAAGCTCCCGTGTTCGTGGCGCGGGAAGCCTACGGAGTTGACCATCGTGTTCGAACCGGTCACGGCGCGGCATTTCCGACTGCTGCTCCCGCCGGAGAGCTACTTCAGAACGGACAAAATCCGGATTGGCGAGGCGTTGTTGTCGAACCGCGAGCGCATTCATCTCTGGCAGCCCAAGATGGCCATCGCCGCCCATCCCGAACACGGCGGCGGCGCAGATCGCTATCTCGATACCGGCGCAGCCGACGCGCCCGGCATTGCGGCGTCTAGCATCATCGTCCTCACCGGCAAGACGAAGTGGGCCGCGCCGGAGGGCGACTGGACCGTGCTGCGGATCGGCCACACGCCGACGGGAGCGCACAACGCCCCGGCAACGAAGGCCGGTGTCGGGCTGGAGTGCGACAAGTTCAACCCGCGCGGCGTCGAGGCGCAGCACGAAGCGTTCGTGGACAAAGTGCTCGCCGCCGCGACGCCCGCCGGCAAGCGCGCGTTCAAGCACACGTGGATTGATAGCTGGGAGGTTGGCATTCAGAACTGGACGGCGAAGTTCCCGGCGGAGTTCCGCGCGCGGCGCGGCTACGACATCACGCCGTGGCTGCCAGTGCTCGCGGGTGGGCGCATCGTCGGCTCGCGCGACAAGTCGGAGCGGTTCCTCTGGGATTTCCGCCGCACTATCGCCGACTTGCTCGTGGACAACTACTGGAAGCGTTCGATGGAGTTGGCGCACCAGCGCGGCATCGAGTTCCGCGCGGAGTCATTCGGGCGGCAGCAGTTCATGTATGACCCGATGAACTTCGCCCGCGCCAACGACATGCCGTGCGGCGAATTCTGGGTCGGCGGCGGCCCGCGCGTGGACTGCAAGGTCGCCGCCAGCGCCGCGCACCTGAGCGGACGGCAGATCGCAGGCGCGGAGGCGTTCACGGCCGGGCGAGGCCAATGGCTCGACGACCCGTGGAGCCTCAAGACGCTCGGCGACCGAGCGTTTTGCCTTGGCGTCAACCAGTATTACTTCCACCGCTACGCGCATCAGCCGTGGATGCAGCTCGTGCCGGGCATGACGTTCGGCCCCTACGGCATCAACTTCGAGCGCACGAGCACGTGGTGGCGGCCCGGCAAGGCGTGGGTGGATTACCTCACGCGCTGCCAGTCGCTGTTGCAACAGGGCCGCTTCGTCGCCGACGCACTGGTGATGCTCGACGAAGGCGCGCCAAGCTACGGCGGCTGGAAACACGAACTGGCGATCCCGTTGCCCGCCGGCTACGACTACGACTTCGCCAACCTCGACGCCCTGCGCGAATCGCGCGTCAAGCGCGGCGTCCTCATCCACAAGAATGGGATGCGCTACCGCGTGCTGATGCTGCCCGCGACGGGCCGCGCGACGCCAGCGTTGATGGGCGAGGCGCTGCGGCTGGCGGAGGCCGGCGCAAAAGTCGCCGCGCCCCGCGAGTTCACGCGCGCGCAAGGCATGACGCCTGATGAGGAAGTCGCCGCGCTGTGGAAGAAGATCGCCGCTACCGGCAACGTCATCGTCAGCGCGAGCTTCGATCTGGTGGAGAAAAAGCTCGGCCTCGCGCCGGACTTCGCGCACGACCGGGACGCCGGACTTCCAATCGTCACTCCCGCCGATAACCCAAGCGAGCGGTCATGGGCTGCGGTGGCGCCGCCGGTTCAATCGCTACTCTGGATCCACCGCACCGACGATGCGGGTGCCGACTGGTATTTCGTCTCGAACCAAACTGACAGCGCCTTCAACGCCCTCTGCACGTTCCGCGTGACCGGCCAGCAGCCGGAGTTGTGGGACGCCGCTACGGGCCGGATGCGGGACGTGGCGCGGTTCGAGGAACGCGACGGGCGCACCACGGCGCAGATTCCGTTCGACCCGCGCGGCTCGTGGTTCGTCATGTTCCGCAAGCCCGCGTCGCCGCTGGCCGTGAAACCCGACGCGAGCGCCGCCGCCAAGAACGACAAGTTGTTGTTGCAGGCCGAGAATCCCGGCACGACCAACAACTTCACCATCCTCCTCCGGGCAAAACCCTCCGCCGAGATCGAATTGGTGAAGGCCTCCGACAAAGGCATCACCATGACGCGCGGCCAGAACTTCGCGGTGATTACCCGACAGGGCGAATTGATGTTCGGCGTGGGTCACGTGAACATGGGCGTCAGTGTAGGCCGCAACGGCGTCGCTGTTTGGGAGCACGGCGCTCGATACCTCGCGCCGCGCATCGTCGCGACGCAGCCCATCAGCGACACGGCTCACATTGCCGTCGTCTATCGCGACCGCGCGCCGACGCTCTACATCAACGGCAAGCCCGCCGGCACTGCCTCCGCCTCGCAATTCATCGTCCATCCCGGCTGCCCCGGCCCGTTCAAAGGCGAGGTCGGTGGAATCGAGTTGATCCCCACGGCCTTCGACGCCGCACAGATCACCGAGCGTGCCGCGAGCAGTATCGCCACCGCGCCACGCCGAGAACTGTGGATCGAGGGCAGCAAGCTGATCGCGGAGACCGAGCAGCCTGCCGGAACGGCGCTTAACGACAACTGGGACGTGACCTTCCAAACCAACCGCGGCGCGCCCGCCTCCATCAAGCTGCCGCGTCTCACAGACCTCTCCCGCCACACCGACGAAGGCATCCGCCACTTTGCTGGCACCGCGACGTATCGCAGAACGTTTGAATCCAAAATCCAAAATCCAAAATCCAAAATCTTCCTCGACCTCGGCTCCGTCCACAACCTTGCCGAAGTCATCCTCAACGGCCGCAACCTTGGCGTGCTGTGGAAACAGCCGTTCCGCGTGGACGTGACCGACGCGCTCAAGAACGGCCCCAACGAACTGGAAATTCGCGTGACGAACCTCTGGGTCAACCGCCTGATCGGCGACGCGAAGAAGATGGCCGCGCTTGGCGTGGCCTACAACGGCCGCAACGGCGTGATCTCGAAATGGCCCGCTTGGGTGCCGCAAGACGCTCCGCCCGCCGACGCGCCGGTGAGTTTCGCCACTTGGCGCCAGTGGGTCGGCACCGAGCCGCTCCAGCCGTCGGGCCTCATCGGACCGGTGACAGTGAGTTCAGTGAAGCGTGTGGATATAAAGTGAACGAACGCAAACCTATGAACACACAACGAAGATATTTGATGAACCTCGCGTTGGCTCTGTTGGCTGGACTGTGTTGGATTCCGGCGAACGGAACTCATGCGGCTGAGACCGGCTGGCGCTGCGGCGTGGCGACCGCCAAGATCACACCGGCCAAGCATCTCTGGATGGGCGGCTTCGCCGCGCGCACCAAACCCGCCGAGGGCACTCTGGATGACTTGTGGGTCAAAGTGCTCGCTCTCGAAACGCCGGGGAACATTGGCGTGGTCATCACAACCGACCTGGTCGGCATCCCCAAGTGGCTCTACGATAGTCTTTGCACCCGCCTCGGAGCGAGCCACGGGTTGAGCCGGTCGCAGGTGCTGATTGCGAACTCGCACACGCACTCCGGCCCGGTGTTGAGGGACGCGTTGCAGGACATCTATCCGCTCGACGACGCCCTGCGGGCGCTCAGCGCGGAGTATTCGAGTTGGCTGGAGGACGTCATTGTGAAGACCGTCGGCGAGGCGCTCGCTCGCCGGAGTCCTGCGACGTTGTGTGCGGGCGAGGGCAAGGCAACGTTCGCAGTGAACCGCCGCACGAACAACGAGCGCGAACTTCCGGCACTGCTCGCGCGCGGCGAGAAGCCGAAAGGCCCGTCGGACTTTGCCGTGCCGGTGTTGGCGGTGCGTGCGGCGGACGGACGATTGCGAGCAGTGCTGTTTGGCTACGCGGCGCACACCTCGACGCTGAACGGCTACAAGTGGTCGGCCGACTACGCGGGCTACGCGCGGCGGTGGTTGGAGATGAAGCACGCGGGGGTCGAGACGCTATTCTTCCAAGGTTGCGGTAGCGACCAGAGCGCCGCCCCGCGCGGGACGTTGGAGCAATGCATGGGCATGGGCGAGAGTCTCGGCGCTGCCGTCCAGACGGTGCTGGAGAAACCCATGCGGCAGCTTCAGCCGAAACTCCGCACGGCCCACGAGTTCGTCCCGCTCGATTTCGGCGAGCAGCCGACGAAAGCCGAACTCGAGAAGCTGGCGACGGCGAAGAGCTACGAAGCGCGCTGGGCGAGACGGCTGTTGAAGGAACTGGAGGCGGGCCGCGCGTTCGCGAAGGGCTACGCGGAGTATCCGGTGCAGGTTTGGAGGCTCGGCCTAGACCAGCTTTGGATCACGCAGGGCGGCGAGGTCTGCGTGGACTACGCGCTCATGCACAAGACGAAACATGGCGCGGGCACGTGGGTTGCCGGTTACGCGAACGACGTGATGGCCTATATCCCGTCGCGGCGGCTGTGGGAGGAAGGCGGCTATCAGGCCGGGGCGTTCGCGGTGTATGGCCTGCCGGCAAAACGCTGGACACCGGAGATCGAGAAACTCATCTGCGCCGCCGTCGCACGGCTCGTCGAGAAGGTGCGATGATGGTGTGAGGATGCGGGCGGTTACTTCTCCTGGACAAACGTCCAGACGACCTTCCCGTTCTGGACGGACGCGACCGCGAAGTGGCCGGCGATGCGTCGCGCGCCAGCGGCCGTTTTCACCTCCAGCACGCCGCTATCGAGCGCGGTCATCACGTAATCTTCTCCGAGTGCGGTCTCGACAAGCAGCACGCCGGACGACTCGATCAGTTTGACGCTGCGAACGAACGGCTGGCCTTCGTGGCCCTCGAAGACCGAGATGAACGTCTTGACGCCTTCGCCTTCGCAGCGGCGGACGATGTAGGGAATCGTTGCGCCGATGTCGGAGTTCTTCCAGTCGCGCTGGCCCCAACCGTCCGCGACGAACACGCGCTCGCCCGGCTGGCCGATGTTCCATGCGACGCACGTCATGGTTGCGTTGCATTTCCACGTTGCGTGCCAAACGCCAGTGTCATCAGCGGCGCGGACGTTCTTGAAGTCGTAGAGCGAAGCCGGCGAAATCTGAGATTTCGAATCTGAGATTTGAAATTCCTCCTTGCAACCGTGATAGACGTAATCTTGTTGCTTGCCGCCTTCGACGCGGAAGAAATCCACGACGTAGTTGCGCCCGCCGCCGTGGTCCACGATAGCCGATGTGCGGCGATAGAGCTTCGCCTGCGGATAGGCGCGCGACTCGGCTTCCATCACCTTGACGTGTTCCGATGCCTTGAAGAACCGCACTTCACCGCCGCAGTCTTTCGTGACCTGATCCTTGCCGTCAATGACGACCGTGTTATGCGCAACGGTGCGCATCGTCATGTGTTTCTGCGGATGGTCCCACAGGTAGCCGAGGTCGGAAAGCAACTCGCAGCCTTTCTTCCAGTAGTAAAGGTTGAGGCTGTCGCTGTGGTGATGGTTTCCCCAATGGCTCGCGCTGAGCGTCAGCAAGCTCTCGCGCCCGTCCGCGCCCGTGCGCATGTGACCAATGCGCAATTCCGGCGGGCACCAGTCCGGGAACGCCAATGGCGGAGAGGATTTCGACTCCAAGCCCGGCTCACGACGATAGAGCGCAGGGCCCGCGCCGGGCAGTTCCTTCAACAAGTCGCGTCGCGCGGTATCGTTACGGCCGGCGCCCAAAGTCTCCTTCAGCAGCGCGAGATACTGCGGTCGGTCGGAATAGTTGGCGGCCATCAACTCGACGTAATCCGTGCCAAGACCCGCGCCGCGCATCGAGTCGGCATAGGGTGGGTAAGTCAGGTCGCCCTGCAACCCGCGAAAGAAACACTCCCACACGCGCTCGTAAGCCGTGCCGTGGTAGAGATCGAGCGAGTCCAGTCGCTGGCCTTCGCCATCGCGGTAGCCGGGAGGATCACTGTAGCCGCGAAACGCCTCCGCGAGGTCCCAGATACCGCCGAGGGTCATCGTTCCGTAGGCGGGCGACTCGGAGGTCGCGCCGTCGGGCAGAAACCAGCCGTCCACCGTCTTGTGGAAACCTTCGAGGCCGAAGCGCACCAGTTCAGGATGGCCGACGCACATGCCGACGAGCGCGGCGGCGGTGCGGTTGCTCACTGACTTGTTGTTGATCGCCTTGTCGCAGACCAGAAGGATCGTGCTTTCCAGCAGCAGGTCGCGCTCGATCTTGCGCCGGTCGGCGTCGCTGTAGATCGCCCGGCCGTCGGCGTCTTTCGCTGAGCACGTGAAGTCGTAAGCCTCCACCATTTGCCGCACAAACCCCGACTCCATGCCGACGCCACCGGCACGGCCCGCGCTCCAGTAGCTCGTGTGCAACCGGCGGTCGGGCTTGTTCGGCGGCGGACACAGTTCCGGTTCGGGCAGCTTGCCGATGAACTGCGCCGCGACGCGCGGATCCATGTCGGCGTATTCGCCGTAGCCGACGTGGACGAGCCATGACGGATAACATTCCGCGAACCGCAACAGGATGGCGCGGCAGGCACGGGCGTATTCGGGCTTGCCGGTGAGCAAGTGCGCCTCGGCCAGCGAGCGGCAATAACCCGCGATCCACTTCACTTTTTGCGAGCGCACATTGGCACTGAAGCTGGGGCGGCCCGTCTTGTAGCCAAAGATGACGAACGTGTCGCCGCCGCAATAACTGATCGTCTGCGGCTTGCGCCATTTCGTATGGAGCACCACGTCTTCGGGAAACTGGTCGTTCGGAACAACCGCACGGCAGACGTTGCACTTGATGTGGTCGGCGTCGTCGAGCTTCCAACTCCACAGCCCGTGAGGATGCACCGGCTTGCCCTGCGCGCGACACGACGGACACGGCGTCCAGAGCGGGTCACCCGGCGTGGTTTCCGGGATCATCTTCACGAGGAACTCCGGCGTGAGCCGGTCGAGGTATCGCTTGGCGCTCTTCTCGACGCCCGTCGCGTAATTCCTCGCCCACTGATAACGCTTGATATTCTCCTTGGCGCGGGCGATCTCCGCCGCCTTGAACGTCACGCATGGGTGTTTGACGCTGTCACGATGTTTCTCCCACGCCGACCAATCGAGCAGTGGGTCGGAAGCAGCGAATGCGTGGATCGCGGTGAGGGCCACGCCCGCCACCGCCCAATTGAACAATTTGCAGTGTTTCACAGCAGCGTCGTGATTAACGTGGCTCTCAACCCATCCGTCAATGTTCAACTTGGCGGCCGGCAAATCGGATTCCGCGATTCACACCCTTGGAGTTCATGCCGCAAGCGGCTATACTCCCGACACTGATTCATGAAACAGTTTTCTCTTCTTGCTGTGGTGGTGTGCATGACTGCGCTCCTGCCGACAGGTTGCACGCTTCGTCGTGATGCCTCGGCGCCGGCCTTGCCGCCTGCGCAAGCCAACACGAAAGCTCCGATCACGCTCGCACCGTCGGGAGTGACGCCAACGAGCAAGAGGACTCCGGTGGTTTCGCGCGTGGGCGAACTGCGCGGCATCTGGCTGCACGAGCCACGCGGTGTGGATTGGCAGAGGGTGATGGCGGAACTTTACAGCGCGCGCATGAACGCGATCTTCGTAAAGTTTTCCACCGGCGGCGCAGCCTACTATCGCAGCGAGGTGTTGCCCGGCAGTTTCTACGCCGGCCGGGATGAAGTAGCGTTGTGTCTGGCAGCGGCACGGCGTTACGGAATCCAGGTCCACGCATGGCGCGTTTGTTTCCAAATGAAGGATGCGTCAGCGGAAAGCCAGCAGCGCGCCGTTCGCGAGGGACGCGTCCAGCTTGATCGGACCGGCCGCGTGCTACGCCCGTCCTATCGTGTTCCGGTGCTTTGTCCATCGCACGACTGGAACCGCTCGCTGGAAGTGCGCGCATCGGTCGAGTTGGCGACGAAGTATCCGTTCGACGGCGTGCATCTCGATTACTTGCGCTGGATTGACGAGGAACCGTGCTGCTGCGCGAATTGCAGGAAGCGGTTCTGCCGCGACACGCGCTCCACGGTGAGTTCGTGGCCGCGTGACATCACGAAAGGCGGCCGGCTCGCAGCGGTTTTTCTGGCATGGCGCGAGCAGATCATGACGCGGCTGGTCGGCGAGATCAGTTCCGCCGTGCGTCGCGCCAAGCCGTCCACGCGACTCTCTGCCGCCGTGTGGCCGGAACTGACGAGCGTCCGCCGCGACCGCGGCCAGAACTGGAAGGCGTGGGTGGACGCCGGCTGGCTGGATTTCATCTGCCCGATGAACTACGCGACCGATCCGGCGATGTTCGCGAAGCGGCTGGCGGAAGAGCGAGCGCTGGTGAACGGCCGCGTGCCGATTTACGTCGGTCTCGCAGGCTACAAATGCGCCAACGGCAGCCAGCTCCGGCAACTGGTGGCGCAATCGCAACGCGGCGGCGCCAACGGCTGGGTGATTTTCAACTACGATGATAGATTTCGCGCGCAGCTTCTACCGTATCTGCGCAACTAACGCGCCTGAATAGGGCGACGTTTGACATCGTCGAAAACCGGCGAATACGTTCTGTTGGCGACGAGGTGAAGGTTATGAAAATGTTCAAACTGGCAATCATAAGCGGCGTCATGCTGGTGTTGGCGCTCTGCGGCATGGCTGGAGCGACGGCGACCGATCCCAAGACGCTCGAAACCAGCCTCGCATGGGCGCAGATGATGGCGGAGGCGCCGGGCAACGGCGAAGGCGATCTGGCGTGGAGTTCGCATTGGCGCAACGAAGCGGGGCGATTCGCCAGCGAACTGATGCTGGCGCAAATGGACAAGAAGCCCGGCTTTCCAAGCGCGCCGGCCGCCGCGGCTGATCCTAACGCGCCATTCCGGGCCGCGCCAACGCCGGAAGAGAATCTGGCGCGCGTGCCCGCGCCCAAGGTGACGACGGAGAGTGACTACATTCCAAAACTCCGGCCCGGTGAAACGGCGGGCGTGACCGTTGACTACTCGCGGATTGAATCGCTGATCAGTCGGCCGCCCGCGGAGCCAACTTCAACCGCACCGGTGATTCCGCCACTCATGGGCTATGGCATGGCGGCTCCCTATATGGGCTACGGCTGGAACACACCGTGGTCGGGCGGTTGGGGCGGTTGGGGTGGCGGCGCGTGGGGCGGCAGGAGCGGATGGTGGGCCGGGCGGCGGAGCTATTGGGCGCCACCGTGCGTGCTGGCGTCGCCGGTGTATTACGATCCGTATGGCTGCGGCGGCATTTCCGGCGGGTTCTTCTACAGAAGCCGTCACTTCGGGATTGGTTTGCGTTTTTAACTCCACGGCTTTCCCGGAAGCCAACGCGTCTGCTTGACAGACAGCGCCTGGAGCCACACGGTTGTGTGGTATGGCACCGCGGCACCAACGGATCCTGCACGTGGACGGAGATGCTTTCTTCGCCTCGTGCGAGGTCGCCCTTGACCCGGCACTCCGAAACCGACCGGTGTATGTCGGCGGCGGACGGCGGGGCGACGGCATCGTCATCGCCGCCAACTATATTGCCAAGCGATTCGGCCTCATTACCGGCATGGCTTGCTTCGAGGCGCGGCGGAAATGCCCCGAGGGCGTGCTGGTGCGACCGCACTACAACGAGTATCGCCGGCTGTCGCTGGAGATTTTCAAGCGGCTGAAGAACTACACGCCGACGCTGGTGCCCACTTCGATTGACGAAGGGTTTCTCGATTTCACTGATTCGCCGCGCGTCTTTGGCTGTCGCACCGCGACCGAGCTGGCGGAACAAATCCGGCGACAGATTGCGACGGAGGTCGGCGTGCCGATCTCGGCGGGACTCGGCTCATCGCGCTGGCTGGCGAAGCTGGCGACGGAACATTGCAAGCCGGACAGTTTTCTCGAAGTGCCGGAGGGCCGGGAGCGCGAGTTCCTCGCGCTGGTCCCGGTGAAGAAACTCACGGGCATCGCCGAGCGGCGGGCGCGGGCGTTGCGGTCGCTGGGCGTGCGGACCCTCGGCGAGGTGGCGCGGCTGCCGCTGGAGATGTTGCGGCGGCGGTTCGGCGTGTTCGGGTTGGAGTTGTGGTTGCTCGCGCGCGGCGAACTCCACGAAACGCTCGAGCCCTCCAACAACGCCCGCACGTGCATCAGCAGCGCCACGACATTGCCCTACGACGAGCCGGATCACGAGGCGGCGCTGCTGTTCCTGCTGGACCAGACGGAGCGGGTGATCACAACGTTTTTCCGCGAGAACCTCAAGGCGCGGGAGATGGGCGTGTTCGTGCGCTTCCGCGGCTTCGAGGGCGACGGACGCAGCGTGCGGTTTCCGGCGGCACAGTTTGAGCCACGCGTGATTGACCCCGTGGTTGAACAGTTGTTCCACGAGTTGGTGGCGGGGCAGCGGGAGCCAATCCGGCAGGTGTGCATTCATTTCTGGAACTTCGAGCCGCTGGACCTGCAGCCGGACCTGTTCGGCGAACACCCGGAGTTCAAGCGCCGCGAGTTGCACCACGCGCTGGAGGAAATCGAGGCCCGCTACGGCCCGCGCAGCGTCAAGAGCGGCACGCGGCTGCTGGCGGAATCGCAGGCGGCGCACTTGCTGGGCGAGAAGGCGAAGTGCCCGTTCGTGCCGCAGCGCGAGATGGAAATCAAAGTCGGCCAGTTGCCGGAGGCGCTCCGCGAGAACACACTTGACGCTGTCTATGAGGATGAGTGGCGGCCGCTGGAGCCGGGCGATGGCGGCGCGAGCGGCGAGTTGCCGCTGCCGCGCACCTGGGGCCGCTCGACCAGCCGCGCGACAAAATTTGGCTGACTTAGCAACCGCCGAAGAGCCACATCACCAGCGGCAGGACCAGCAGCAGATACATCGCGGTGTTGACGACGAAAAGCACGGAGGCTTCGCGAGGGCGTAGGTCGAACATGTTTGCCAGCGCCACCATTGTCACCGAGGTCGGCACAAACGACTGCACCACGACGACGTCCCAGCGCAGGTCGCGCAGCGCCAGCGGCGTCCACCACGTTGCGCACGCCAGCGCCAGCCCCACCGCCGCCCCGATGCCGAACCGCACCACAGCCAGGCCGGCCAGCATCCGCCACAGCGACTGCACCCGCGAGAAGTGCAGCAGCAGGCCAATGCCAAAGAACGCCATCGGTGTGATGCTAAACACCAGAATGTCCAGCACGTGCCACGCGACGATTTGCGGCGGGCGCGGCACCCCCATCACCGAGAGAACGATCCCCAGCACCACCACCGGCAATCCCGCCGAGCGCCAGTCGAAGAGGCTGCTGACGATCAGTTTCCGCATCGAGGCGGTTGGATGCGAGGAGGAGTAATGGCGCGCGAGCGGATAAAGCAACACCACCATCGTTGGCGTGAACAGCAAGATGTAGAGGTTGGACAGGCCCATGCCCGGCTCGCCGTAGAGTAGGTAAAGCACGAACGCACCCATCGTGAAGCCGTTGTTGCCCGTGCCGCCCGCCGTGGCGAACAACCCGGTTTCGGCGCGGTCGTGCGTGACGAACCGCGCCAGAGCCAGCGACAGGAACGTCATCACCACGATGTGCGCCGCCGCCGACAACGGCAGGGCGATGTCCGCGAAGTGGAGCGGCGTGCCCCAAATGCTCAGCCCGCCGACGATCGGGTAGGCAAACACGCCGACGAACGTCATGATCCTTCGAGCCGCGCGGTCGCCGGCCAGTCCGAAACAACGGCAGGTGTAGCCCGCCGCAATGGCCGCCATCACGGTGCCTGCCGCTATCGTCAATCTGATTGCCGTATCTGTCATCGTGCGCCTTTGTCTGTAGCAGAACCGGCTCGACGATGCGTGAAAAATTTGCGCAGTCTCGCACCGCCGGCAGGAATGCCGGCGCTACGCGTCCCCCGCTCCGTTGACCCGCCTCGCCCGCGCGTGTTAGCGTCGGCTCGGTGACTTACGAGCAAACAGTCGAATACCTCTATGGCATCCAGCTTTTCGGCATCAAGCTGGGCTTGGAGAACATCCGCGCCCTGCTGGCGTTGATGGGCAACCCCCACGAGACGTCGCCGCTGGCGGGCCGCTTCATCCACGTCGCCGGCACCAACGGCAAGGGCAGCGTCGCGGCGATGCTCAACGCCATCGGCCAGCGCGCCGGCCTGCGCGTCGGCCTTTACACTTCGCCGCATTTGGTCAGCTTCTGCGAGCGCATCCAGGTGAACAGCCAGCCCATCCCGCAGGCGGATGTCGTGCGGCTGGTGGGCGAAATCAGGCCGCTGATGCAGCGCGTCGCGGAAATGCCGGAGCACGCGCACCCGACGTTCTTCGAGGCGATCACGGCGATGGCGCTCCGCTACTTTCAGGAGCGGCGCTGCGAGCTTGTCGTCTGGGAGACTGGCATGGGCGGCCGGCTCGACGCCACCAACGTCGTCACGCCGTCGGTCAGCGTCATCACCAACGTCCAACTCGACCACGCCGCCTATCTCGGCGACACCGTCGCGAAGATCGCGGTCGAAAAAGCCGGCATCATCAAGCCCGGCGTGCCGGTCGTCACCGCGACGGCGGACATGGCGGCGCTGGAGGTCATCGCGCGGACAGCCGCGGAGGCGCACGCGCCGCTGACGGTGGTGCGGCCGGGGGGCTGCCAGCCGCTCGGCGACGACTTGCGCGGCCAGCGCATCCGTGTCGGCGGGATCGAGTGCATGATCCCGCTGGTCGGCGCGCACCAGGTGATGAACGCGGCGACGGCTGTCACGACGGCGCGGCTGGCGCTGAAGGTGTCCGACGAAATGATTTGCGAGGGACTGGCCCGAACGCGGTGGCCGGGCCGGTTTCACATGCTGCCGGGCAAGCCGGTCGTCGTGCTCGACGGGGCGCACAATCTCGCCGCCGCCGAGGCGCTCGGCACGACGCTGGAGCGGCATTTCCACGGGCAGCGACTGACGTTGATCCTCGGCATCCTGCGCGACAAGGATTGCGAAGGCGTCTGCCGGGTGCTTGCACCGCGCGCGACGGAGGTGTTGACGGTGCGGGTGCCCAGCGAGCGCACGGCCAGCCCGGCGGAGCTGACGGAGATTTGCCGTCGGGTCGCGCCGGGCGTGCGGGTCCACAACGCCAACACGGTGGCGGCGGCGCTGGAGGAATGCAACGATCACGACGGCGTGGTGCTGGTGACCGGCTCGTTGTTCCTGGTGGGCGAGACGCTGGCGCTGGTGCAGCGGCGGCGGTTGGAGGCGGGGTTGAACCAGTGAAGAATAGTAATCAGTGGGCAGTGGGCAGTGGACAGTATCCGAAACTGCGGGCGGTGACGTTTGACGCGGGCGGGACGTTGTTCTATCCGCATCCGTCGGTCGGGGAGATTTACGCGGAAGCGGCACGGCGGCACGGGGCGGCGGCGGACGCGGCGGCGCTGGAGGACGGATTCCGGCGGGCATGGGTGGCGTGCCATCACGACGACGCGGTGGCCGCGGCGGGCAACGTCAGCCAGCGCGACTGGTGGCGCGAGCTGGTCTTCCAGACGCTGGAGATGGCGGGCGTGACGATGCCGGATCGCGAGGCGTATTTCCACGAACTCTACGACTTGTTCGCGCGGCCGGAGGTCTGGCGGCTCTTCCCCGACGCGGTGGAGACGCTGACGGCCGTGAGGCGGCGCGGGCTGAAGGTGGGGCTGCTGTCGAACTGGGACCACCGCCTGCGGCCGGTGCTGGAGGGGCTGGGGCTGATGTCGCTGCTGGACGCGGTGACGATCTCCTGCGAGGTGGGCGTGGAAAAACCGGACCCGAAGATTTTCCATGCGGCATGGTCGGCGCTGGGCGTGGCGCGCGGCGAGGAGGCGCTGCACGTCGGCGACAGTTACCGCGACGACGTGCTCGGCGCGCTGGCGGTGGGCATGGGCGCGGTGCTGGTGGAACGCGCCGGCAAGCATCCCTGGGACGGCGCGACGATACGAAGGCTGGGCGAATTGGCGGCGCTGCTGGACGGAGAGGGAAACGCGGAAGTTAGCGGTTAGGAGTTTGGAGTCCCAGCCCCTCAGTTCTTCTTTTCCGGCTGGTTCGTCTTCTCCGGCTTCTCCGACGTCGCGGGCTTTTCGCTCACGGCTTGTTTGGCGGCGCGGTCGCGCCAGAAGCGTTTGATGCGGGCACCGATGACGGATTTCTGCGCCTCTTTGCGGATTTGGTCCGCCACCCGCTGCAACAACACGACGGCGCGGTTCTTAAGCGTGGGCGCGTAGAACGTCACGTCGCAGTCATACCAGGATTGGTCGCTGAACCGCTGCTTGTATTCCGCGTCGCCCAGGCCGAAATCCAAGCCCATGCAGTTCTTCTCCTTGATGAGTTCCTCGATGACATGCACCAGGAGCAGCGAGCCGAGTTGAAACTCCTTCATCTGCGGGTCGTAGCCGACGTCCTGGGAGTGGAAGATGTTGTCATACACGCAACCCATCCAGAAAGCCCGCGGCGCGCCGTTCAGATAGAGCACGTAGCCCCGGAACTGGCCCTTGGACGCAAACAACCGGCACCGCTTGCTGTAAAACCCGTCGTTCTTGAAGCCGATGCCCAGACCATGTTGATAAGTCTTGGACGCGATGCTCTCCGCGTCCTGGCAGAACTGCTCCAGATTCTGGCCGTCGTGGAAATGGCGGAAATCCACATCGCCCGCGATGTCCTCGTCCTCGTCCAGTTTCTTACGGGCCTTCCGAAGCTGCGAGCGGTGGCGGCTGCTGAGCCGCAGCCACAACTCCTCGTTCTTCGGCGGGATCTGCATGATCCAATGCGGCTCCGGCGCCAGGAACACGCTCGGCCCCGACCGGCCGGCCTGGGCTTGCAGCGCGCGATAAAACGCCGTGCTCGTCCGCACGTTCGAGAAAATAATGGCGTCGAACGCCCCCTGCTGGAAGCTGGCGATCAAATGCTCCACCGCGGCCGCCGCCAGCTCATCCCACCACCCGCCCAGCACGCCGCCGGTCATGATCCGCAGCACGCGGGCGCGGCCGAGCTTGATGTTCGCGTAACCGACCTTCACCGACATCTCCTGCGGCTCCGTGCGGCCCACGAGCAAGCCGACCGGCGCGCCGTCCGCCTGCGCGAGCACCACATAAGGCGCGGCGTTGACCGCCCGGGTCGAGAGGACGAGCTGGTAATGCTCGAAGTCCGTGTTGGGGTGGTTCTGCCATTTCTCCCAGAGCGGACGCCGCTGCTGCACCCCATCCCACTGGGTGGCCGTCTCAAAGGTGAACTTCTCGCTCATAGACTGGTTCCTGGATTGTTTCGAGAACTGGCGTTCATCGGACCTGCCTCTGCGGGGATTTGTAGCGGATTCGTCGCCGAGGGTCAAGAACGCCGGCCGGGCCATTTTGAGGGCGAGTGAAGAGTTTCGGAAACTGCCGACGGCGGAGAGATGGAAGCGGACGGATGAAAGATTTCCGCCGGCCCTCAGTTCGCTTCTCGCAGTGTCACCCTTTTTCCATTGTATCGGGCTCTCATGATTTGGTCGTTAGGACAACTTACGCCCTCGAAGAAGTCGTTGGCCAACACTGACAACTACGAAAACTATTCCTCCTACGAGCAGATACAGCACCGCATCACCGACAATCCTGTTAGGATTATCTGGATTGCCGCTCCAGGAAACAGCGGCAGCATATGGAAGAACGAAGATGATCTTTGGCAGGGAGAATATATCAAGGTTGGAAGAGTTGGCCCATTGCAGGTAAACCCGGCTGATGGGGATTCCGACTAGCAGGCTTATGATAATCCGCGTTCGAATTCTCATGGAAAGAAACTGGCTGGCATTCGTTGTAGCGACCGCCTATTCATGAGAGTTCTCTCGCCGGAAACCGGGCAACTCTTTTTCCGGCCATGATCTCCTCGAAGCTCTTCTTTCACTGGCGGCGACTATACCGCTTCCGCCGCGCGCTGGCAGCAGCAAACGCTTCGCAAGCCGGGGCGGGCGGCGCAAGGCGAACGCGCCGGGGAAAGCAGAAGGTGTTTGACGGGGTTGCGGAGGCGGTGTTAGAGAGAGGGGCGCTTTTTCCGGCGGCAAGCCAGCGCGGGACGGCTTCGGCGGTCCTTGCGTGGAAAAAGCGGCGGATGTGTCGGGCCGTAGCGCAGCTTGGTAGCGCGCTTGCTTGGGGTGCAAGAGGTCGAGAGTTCAAATCTCTCCGGCCCGACCATTTTCGCAGCCGCGTCACTCCGTGACGCGCATCGTGGTTCATAACAATCGCGTCACGGAGTGGCGCGACTACTAGCAACGACGACTGACAACATGAACTGGCTGATCACCGGAGGCGCGGGTTTCATCGGATGCAACGCGGCGAGCCGCTTGTTGAAGCGGGGAGACCGGGTGACGGTGTTTGACAATCTCTCGCGCAAGGGGACGCGGTCGAACCTGGACTGGCTGCGGCAGCAGGGCGGCGCGCTGGAGTTTGTGGAGGGGGACATCCGTGAGATGGCGGCGCTGGAGCGGGTGTTTCTGAAGCGGGAGGTGGACGTGGTGCTGCATCTGGCGGGCCAGGTGGCGGTGACGACGTCGGTGGAGCGGCCGCGGGAGGATTTCGAGATCAACGCGCTGGGGACGTTCAACGTGCTGGAGGCGGTGCGGCTGAGCGGGCAGCGGCCGGCGTTCCTCTACTCCTCGACGAACAAGGTCTATGGCGGGATGACGGACATCGGCATCGTGGAGCGCCAGGGCCGCTACGAATACGCGGAGTTGCCGCAGGGGGTGCCGGAGGACCGGCTGCTGGATTTCCACTCGCCCTACGGCTGCTCGAAGGGCGCGGCGGACCAGTATGTGCGGGATTACGCGCGCATCTACGGGCTGCGGACGGTGGTGTTCCGGCAGAGCTGCATTTACGGCTGCCGGCAGTTCGGCGTGGAGGACCAGGGCTGGGTGGCGTGGTTCACCATCGCGGCGGCGCTGGGCAAGCCGATCACCATCTACGGCGACGGCAAACAAATCCGCGACGTGCTCTTCGTCGAGGACCTCGTGCGCGCCTACGAGATGGCGGCGGAGCAGATCGAGAAGGTTTCCGGGCAGGTCTATAACATCGGCGGCGGGCCGGGGAACTGCATGTCCTTGCTGGAGCTGCTGGCGCATCTGGAGCGGATGCTGGGCAAGCCGATACCGCGCACGTTCGGCCACTGGCGGCCGGGCGACCAGCCGGTGTTTGTGTGCGACATCTCGAAGGCGAAGGACGAGCTGGGCTGGGAGCCGACGGTGGGCGTGGAGGCGGGCGTGGCCCGGCTGCACGAGTGGGTGATGGCGAACCGCGATTTGTTTGCGGATGTGTGAGCGCAGTCGCGGCAGGCGATTCTTCGGGGAACGGGCTTGGAAGCCTCCCCTGCCCCATCCGAGTCATTCAACGAGGACACACCTCAAGAGCGTGTTGTCCAACCCAAGCTCTTTGCTTCTGACGCTCAATCGTCCCTACGGGACTCACTGATTTCTGCAACCACAGTTCCCGCCAGTGAACTGGCGGGCTATTTTCGATTGTCCCTCCGGGACAGGTGTTTGACCCGGTATCCTGGATATTTCACACGTTTCGTAGCCGCCGACGTAAGGAGGCGGAAAGGCTGTGGATGGCAACGCGTCCGCCTCCTTACGTCGGCGGCTACAGCCTATCGGCGTTTCGTGCAGCGTGTGAAATATGCGGGTCATCGTCCCGTCAGGGACGAGGCGACAATAGCCCGGCGTTTTTAACGCAGGGAATACGGTCAGGATCCAAGCGGAGTCCCGTAGGGACGATTGAACGGTTTGGACGACGCGCCCGACATTCCGCCGGCAGGGATGTCGGCGCTACGGCTGGCGGAACCACTCGACGGTGCGACGGAGTCCCTCGGCCAGTTCGACACGCGGCGTGCCGTCAAGGAGGCGATGGGCCTTCGTGATGTCGGCCAGCGAGTGCAACACGTCGCCGGGCCGCGGCGGAGCGTAGGCGGGGGCGATGGCGGTGCCGAGAATGCTGTTGAGGGTGGCGATGAGTTCGTTGACGCTGATGCGGCGTCCGCCGGCGATGTTGAAGACCTGGCCGACGGCTTCGGGGGCGGCGTCCGCGGCGGCGAGGTTGCCATCCACGACGTTGGCGACGTAGGTGAAGTCGCGCGTCTGCTCGCCGTCGCCGAACACGGTGGGCGCGCGGCCCGCAATAAGGCTGGTGATGAACTTGGGAATGGCGGCGGCGTATTCGGACTGCGGGTCCTGGCGCGGGCCATAGACGTTGAAGTAGCGGAGGCTGACGGTCTGGAGGCCGTAGGCGCGGGTGAAGAGCGCGCAGTATTGCTCGCCAATGAGTTTGTGCAGGCCGTAGGGGGAGATGGGCGTCGGGGTCATGTCCTCGCGCTTCGGCAGGGTCGGCGAGTCGCCATAGACGGCGGAGGAACTGGTGAAGACCACGCGCTGGACGCGGGCGTCGCGCGCGGCCATGAGGACGTTGAGGGTGCCGTTGACGTTGATGTCGTGGGAGGTCACCGGGTCGGCGACGGACTTGGGCACGCTCGGCAGCGCGGCGAGGTGGAAGACGACGCGGATGCCGGTCATGGCGCGGGCGACGGCGGCGCGGTCGCGGATGTCATCGCGGATGATCTCGGCGTGGTCGCCCCAATCGCGGAGGTTGGCCTCGCGGCCGCTGGAGAAGTTGTCGAGGATGCGGACGGATTTGCCGTCGCGCACGAGCCGCTCGGCGAGATGCCCGCCGATGAAGCCGGCGCCGCCAGTAACAAGGTATTCAGACATGAGGAGCGTGAGAGGTGAAGAGTGAAACGTGAAGGGTCAGCGGCCGACGCTGATGTAGGTGAAGCCGAGGTTCTTCATCGTCACCGGGTCGAGGAGATTGCGGCCGTCGAAGAGCGTCGGATGCGCCATCACGGATTTGATCTTGCCGAAGTCGAGGTTCTTGAACTCGTCCCACTCGGTGGCGATGATCATCGCGTCGGCGCCGCGCGCGGCTTCGCAGGGATCGGGACAAAGCGTGACGTTCGGCAGGAGAGGCCGGGCCTTCTCCATCGCCTGGGGGTCGTAGGCGCGGATGTGAGCGCCTTCCTTCTGGAGCGCGAGGACGAGGTCCACGGCCGGCGAACAGCGGACGTCGTCGGTGTTGGACTTGAAGGCGAGGCCGAGGACGGCGATGACCTTGTCCTGCAACACCCAGAGCGTGTCCTGGATGCGCTTGACGAAACGCTGGAGCTGGTCGCTGTTGATGCGCTGGACTTCCTTGAGCAGGCGGAAGTCGTAGCCGAGTTCCTGGGCAATGGCGACGAAGGCGGAGATGTCCTTCGGGAAACAGGAGCCGCCGTAGCCGAGGCCGGCGTTGAGGAAGGCGCGGCCGATGCGCTTGTCCATGCCGATGCCGTCCACGACCTGCTGGATGTTGGCGTGGCTGGCCTCGCAAAGCGCGGAGAGGGCGTTGGCGTAGGAGATCTTGAGGGCCAGGAAGGAGTTCGAGGCGTGCTTGATGAGTTCGGCGGAGTTGATGTCGGTGACGATGATGGGGGCGTTGAACGGCGCGTAAACCTCCCGCATCGTGGCAACGGGCCGCTGGCTGGCAACGCCGACGACAATGCGCTCCGGTTTCATCTGGTCCTCGACGGCGCAGCCCTCGCGCATGAACTCCGGGTTGCTGACAACGTCGAAGTCCACGCCGGCCTTGTTGTAGCGCTTGATACTCTCGGCAACCTTGAGGCCGGTTTTGACCGGCACGGTGCTCTTGTCCACGATGATGCGGTATTCGGTCATCGCACCGGCCACGTCGCGGGCGACGCGCTCGACAAAGCGCATGTCCACGGAGCCGTCGGGCCTCGGCGGCGTGGGCACACCGATGAAGATGACGTGGCCGTGGCGCACGCCTTCGGCGGTGTCGGTGGTGAAACGGAGGCGGCGGGCGGCGACGTTGCTGTGGACAAGCGATTCGAGGCCCGGCTCGTAGATGGGGATGTGGCCCGCCTGCAACATGGCGATCTTCGCGGGGTCGTTGTCCACGCAGAGAACGTCGTGGCCTTTCTCGGCAAAACAAGTGCCGGTGACGAGTCCGACATAACCGGTGCCAATGATAGTGAGCTTCATACTTCGAGGCGTGTTGAGAGTTTCGATCTGAAGAAGCCGGAGCTACTGGCCGGCGTGTATTCGCATCGCCGGCAACGCCTTCAAGGCGCAGGCGAGGTAAATCGTGTATTCACTGACCCCATTGCCAAATTCCTGGTTGCTAAGATTCAGCGAAACCTCCCAGTCGTGAAGGTCGCGGATGATGGAATACTCCTGCATGTAGGCGCGGTCAACCGCGGTGTCTATGGCATACATGGCCCGGACTGCCCAGTTCTCCGTGATCGCGAGATGGCCGATGAAACTGTAGAAATCGCTACTGCCGCCGAAGATGCCATCCACGTCATCCACGTATCGCCGGGAGAGAGCGATCTCCCACTTGCGCTCCTTGATGAACCGGATGGCGGCATTGGCCTCCAGCAGGTCGCCCTTGCTGGAGACGCGGCTGTCGAAATCGAGGATGAGCCACTTGAACGGCCGCGCTTCCATCTCGCTGTAGATGTCGCTGACGCTTCGCTGGTTCTTGAGCAGCCCGGACTGGGTCAGATACGGATAACTCGTGCCGCGCCACTCGCCATAGACGTTCACGTTGACGAAATCCTCGCTCACGCCATCGCGCTTGGTCTGGAGTTTGTTGCGGACGCCGGCGCGGACGGTCTTCATGCGGTCAATCGCGTCAATCTGGTCGAATGCCGGGAAATCGTTGGGCAGCAGGCGCGTGGTGGCGAGGTTGCGGTCGAAGCGGCCGGAGGTGTCGAACTGGTAGAAGTTGCCCGGCCGGGTGTCCGGCGTCGGGATGTAAGCGCCGTCCACAACAGGCTGGATGATGTGCCGCACGCCATGCACGTCCCAGAACGTGTCGTTCACATCATAGACACGCGACATCTTGAACGACGTTTCGAGGCCGAGCGGGAACGCCACGCGGCCGTCCTGCGGGCCGCCGTCGGTGAATCCCGGCGCGGGGCTGCCGCCGCGTGTCCGGCTATACCACGTCTGGCGCACGCCGGCGCGCGGCGTCACCGACAGCCATCCGAAATACATCTGTGGGTAGCTGAGCTGGTGCAGCCAGTCGAACCGCGTGACGTTGTAGTCGTCCTGGACCGTTGAGAACGGAATCAGCGGATTGATGAAGCTGTTGGAGTCTATGGTGGAGAAGTGCTTCTGAAGATGCGCGAAGGTGAGCGAGCCGTCGTAGTAGATCGGCGAGCCAAAGAGCTGCTGACGCTTCACGTCAATCGCCAGTTCCGGAATCTGCTCGGTGGTGGTAAACACGGTGTTCACCGGTGGCCGCACCCAGACGGACATCATGTAGCCCGGATCGTATTTCTCGACCTCCAGCGTGCTCTGCGGCTGCGCCTCGTTCCGGAACTCGTCGCGGAAGAAGTCCTCAATCACCCGCGAGTCGCTCTGCTTTTTCACGTTCGCCTTGAACGTGATGTCCTCGCGCAACTGCGTCTGGTTCTGCCAAGCCACGCGGTAGCGGCTCTTCGGCACCGTCTCGTAGGGGTTCACCCAAGACTGGCTGTTGGGCCGGATGTCGTGGGCGAAGTAGGTCACCAGTTTCCCGCTGCCAAGAACCTTGTCGCGGTAGTTCATGTCCACACCGCCGGCGAAGCCGCGTTTCACGCGATAGTCGGCGTGGTAGGCGCCGGAAAGCTGTTCGTCGAGATACCAATTATAAGCGGTCAGCAGGTAAGGACCGAAACGGCTGTTCGCGCCCGGCTCAATGTCGAAGCTCTGGCGATCGTTTTTCAGCGAACGGCTGATGTGGGGCAGGTAGAAGAGCGGCACATCGTTCACCCTCAGCGTCACGCCTTGCGCCACGACCTTGTCGCCCGGATAGAAGTCCACGCTGCGTGCGTGCAGCCCCCAGTGCGGTTTCGGCTCGTCGCATGTTGTGACGAGGCCGTTCTTGACGACATACTTCGGCCCGACCTTCTCGACCTTCTCGCCGTGGACAAACCACGGGTAATTGAACGCGCGGCTCTTGTCCAGGATCGTCTGGCCGGTGTCGAAGTTGTAGTAGAGGTGCTCGCAAATCCACTGCGTCAGGCCCTGGTAAAGATGGACGTTGCCTTCCGCCCAGAGGTCGCGCGTGACGCTGTTATAACGGACGCGGTCGGCCGTCAACCGCACGGAGCCACGCGTCAAGACCACGTCCTTCTCGGCGTAGGCGATGTTCGTGGTCTGGTCCAGCCGCAACGTGCCGTCCTCCGCGACCTCGATCTTGACCTCGGCTTTGGGGTCGGATTTCGCGGGCGGCGGCGCCGATGGCGACGCGGCGAAGCCGTGCGACGCCAGCAGCAAAGTGGCGAGGCACCAGCCTCGAATGCTCCCTGTCAGAGGTGTAGCAAACACGATGATGTTACCTATCAGAAGCCTTTTGCCGCTGGCAATAGAAAACAGTCTGCGCTGCCGGCGCGCAACGGCGTTCTCTCAGCTTGTGGGGCGGAAGATGGCCGTGCCGATGCGCACCATCGTCGCGCCTTCCTCGATGGCGGCCTCGAAATCGTTGGTCATGCCCATCGAAAGCTCCGGCAGCGGAATGCCGTGCTGCTGCTGGAGCCGGTCGCGCAGCTCCCGCAACGCGCGGAACACCGGCCTCGCGTCCTGCGGATCCTCGAAGAACGGCGCCATCGTCATCAGACCCTGGATTTCCAGCCGGCGCAGCGAGTTCAACTCCGCCAGCGCCGCCATGACCTCGTCCGGCTTGAAGCCAAACTTGGTGCTCTCACCGGACACGTTGCATTCCAACAACACGGCCAGCGTGCGGCTCGCGCGGCCGGCGCATTGGTCGAGTTCGCGCGCCAGCCGGACGCTGTCCACCGACTGGACCATGTGAAACAATTCCACGGCCTCGCGCGCCTTGTTCGTTTGCAGGTGGCCGATGAAGTGCCACTTCAGCTTCCCCGGCAGTTCCGGAATCTTCGCCTTCGCCTCCTGGATGCGGCTCTCGCCAAACACCGTCAGACCCTCGGCCACCGCCTCGCGCACGACCTCCGGCGGATGCGTCTTGCTGACCGCGATGAGTTGGACATCAGCGGCGCTCCGGCCGGCGCGTCCTGCCGCGGTTTCGATGCGGGCGCGAACGGCGGCGATGTTCTCGGCAATCGTTGGCATGGGGTGGTTCTAGTTGATGTGTTTGACGACATGGACGACCTGTTTCAGGATTCGCCCCTCGCGGGTCCTGACGTAGGTGACCAGCACGTGGTTGCCGGGCTTGAAATCCGCGGCGCTCTTGATCGCGCCCTTCTCCCCAAATCTGCTTTCCATAGTGATGGTGAACTTTATTTCCTCGCCCTTCCCCGCGCGCAGGATGAGCGCCTTCTCGTCACAGCTAACAACACTGCCTCTGATCTGCTGCGGCTTCGGCGGCACTGACTTTGCCCCGGCGGCAAGCGTCTCCGTCACTGGCAATCCACATAGGAACGCGAGCACCCAGCCGCTCAGCATCCGCGTAAACAGTCTGTTCATCGTTCTCATGGGCAACCTCCAACCTGTCTCAAAAGCGCCGTGACATGGCGGCATGGTAGCGCAATCCCTGCGAAAGGTGAATTCTGAAACCGCATCGGCGATCCGCGCCTGGGAGCGGGCGCGTGACGAGCGCCGCGGGCTACTTTCCAAAAAACTCCATCACCGCGTCGTCCATTTGCAGATTGAACACCCGCCAGCGGTCCGCCGGCCGGTAGAAGACAATCCGCCAGCGCACCGGCGCGATGTCCGAGCGTGTGAGGTAGGTGAGACGGCAGAGGTTTTTGCCGACATACTCAGCACCCACGGCGTCATATCCGCGCACGGCCCCGTAGCTGTCGAGCATCGCGCGCGTGCGTTCCTCCAGCTTCGCAACATCTTCGAGCTTGGAGGCAATCCTGCTGCCTTGCAGCAACAACGCATAAGCCTCCCCCACCTTGCCTTCGCGAAGCTGGCCGAAGAACGTCGAACACATCTGCGCCAGTTCCGGCGGCGCATCCTCCGCGCCGACGGCCACGGCGCACAACGCGCAAGCGAGAACAAAAGGCAGCGCGGCTCTCATTCGACTTCCGCCACCTTGAACTTCCGGCTTCCGCTGCTTTCCAACAACGCTTCCAAGCGCTTCTTCGCATCGCGCACGATCGGCTGCCCGTGGGCAAACGTCATCATCTCGAAATCAAACTTCAGCAGCTTGCGCAGCGACTGTCGCGACTGCCTCGGGTCCATCGCGTATTTGTCCGGGAGGAACGCCATGCCGCGTTCGGGATCGAGGTTCACCAACGCATCGCCGACGGCCACGATGCCGCCATTCTTTGGCGTGTAGAACACCGTTTCGCCCGCGGTGGCGCCGGGCACATGGATGGCCACCAGCCCCCCCGGCAGTTCGTCGGCGTCCTTGAAGTAATCGTTGGCGTCAATCTCCATGTCCGCCTTGGCGGCCTCGTGCGCCCAGATCGGGATGCGCATGTTCTCGCGCAACGAAAGCGCGGCCCGTTCGTGGTTGGAGTTGGTCAGCAAGACAAACGCCCGGCTGGCGGGACCGACGATCTTGTTCATCGCGGACATGGTCAGCGGCACCGGATCAATGAAGACAACCTCCGGCTCTTCACGAAAAGCCGCTGACGACAGCGTCGTCTTCAGCTCATCGGAATACTTCTCCCAGTAAAAACTCTCTGGGGCAAATCGTTGAACTTCTGTCGCAAACCGCTTCATCGGCCCACCCAACACCCTTTCTCTTAGTTTTTGTCTGTTTGGTTCACCGGAGTCCAAAAACCCCGCTCTGATTGTTTCCGCTGCAACACCTCCAACCCAAGACACCCGAAACGATTGCGCAATGTGATGGCGAAGGCAACGAAAAAAACAGAAAAACCTCGCGGTGGCGGACCGACTCACTCCACCGCATACCGCTTCTCGGCGTCGTATTTCGCCTGAAGGCCGATGATGCGGTTGAACTCGTCGAACGTCAGCACGCGGCCCAGGTCGCCGCGTGTCGTCTCCTTGGTCTTGAGGATGCGATAGACCTCCGTCACCGCCTTCGCGGCGGCGTAGAGTCCGGCCAGCGGGCAGACGATCATCTGGAAACCGAGCGTCTTGAGTTGCCTGCGGGTCAGTTGCGGCGTGACGCCGCGCTCGATCATGTTCGCCACCAGCGGCGGCGGCAGCGCGCGGCCGATCTGGCGCAGTTCCGCCACCGACAACGGCGCCTCCACGAAGAGCGCGTCCGCGCCGGCCTTCTTGTAGAGCTTGCAGCGCTCGATGGCCGCATCGAGGCCCAGCGGCTGGCGGGCGTCGGTGCGCGCCACAATGAACAGGTCGAGCCCGCTCTCCCTGGCCGCGTCGCGCGCGGCGCGGATTTTGTTGGCATGCTCTTCGGCGGCAATCACCTTCTTGCCGCGCATGTGGCCGCATCGCTTCGGCCAGAGCTGGTCCTCCAGGAACACGCCCGCGGCCCCGGCGTCGAGCAGTTCGCACACGGTGCGCCGGACGTTCAGCGCGTTGCCGTAGCCCGTGTCGGCGTCCACGATCACCGGCGCGGCCGAGTTCTTGCAAACGCGCCGGGTCGCCTCGGTGATCTCGCCGAGCGAGAGCAGGCCGAAGTCCGGCTCGCCCAGCGCCGTGGCGCTGACAGAGTAACCGCTGATGAAGATGATCTCGAAGCCGGCCTGGTTGGCGATGCGCGCGCTCAACGCGTCATACACCCCCGGCATGAGAACGGTGTCGCGCTTGAGCGCGCGGCGGATGATTTGTGCCTTGGTCATTCTTTGATTATCCCCGGTGCTTGCCGGATTTCACGGATATTTTTCAAGTTTTGAGTTTGCCTCCGTTGCGCCCGCCGCTAACACTTCCCGCCGATGCGCCTGCTTCTGACAATCACGGCCCTGCTCGCGGCGGCGCCGGGCTGCGCGGCTCAACTGGTCAGCCCGCGCCCGGCGACGGTGATGTTTTCCAATTCCGGCTCGTTCGTGGTCAAGGTGAACCGCGAGCCGTGGCTGCGCGGCGTGGCCGGCGCGGCAACGCCCGGCTGGAAGCAATCGTGCGCCCAATCCGACGCCAGCACCACCGCCGCCACCAAACAAGCTGACGACCGCTGGCTCTTCACTGGCACGCTCGCCCCGGAAGCCGCCCCCGGCGCGGCGTGGATGTCTTATAACCAAAGCCTGACCGCCATCGGCGACACGCTTCAGATCGGCTGGAAATTCCGCCTGGCCCGCGACATCGAACTCGACCTTCTCTACGTGTCGCTCGCCCTGCCGGCCAAGCGGTTTGCCGGCAAGACCCTCCGCTTCGACCGCCACGACGTGGTGCTGCCCGAACGGCCCGCGTCCGCCACCCAGCGCCCCATCACCGGCCGGCCGCAGCGCCTTGTCATTGACAGCGGCACGCTCGGCTCGATCGCCATCCGTTTCGACAAGGCACAGGTGGTCTGGGTCGAAGACCTTCGCGCGTCCGGCGGGAGCGACTTTGAGTTGCGGGTGCTGCTGGCCACGGGCGAACTGAAGGCTGGCGACCAATACGGCCTGTCGCTGCAACTCGAACTCGCCGAGCGGCCGGAACTGCTCGTCGGCGGCAACGGCCGTGAGTTCCAGAACGACACGGCGAAATGGACGCGTTTCGATTTGCGGGACACTGCCGCGCTCCCCCTCGCCGCCGAACCGGAGAAGCGCGCCCTCACCGATGCCTCCACCCTCCTCCACGCGCCGGCGGGAAAGTTTGGCGTCCTGCAAACCAAGGACGGCCACTTCGTCTGGCCGAACGGCGCCCGCCAAAGATTCTGGGGCGTCCGGCTCGCGCCCGCGGTCGCCCCCGCCAAGGACCGCGCGGATGCCGTCGCCGCGCGCATCGCACAGTTTGGCATCAACCTCATCCGCTGGACCGCCGGCAGCCTGCCCCCCGACAACGACGCCCTCGACCGTTTCGACCACTTCGTGGCTGCGCTGGCCCGCCGGGGCGTTTACTCGCACTTTGCCCTGCCCACGCCGCCCTCCGCCAATCCCGCCGTCTCGATGCCCCTCATTGCCGAACGGCTGGCCGGGTTTGCGGAACGTTCCGCGGACGCATGGCTGCTTCGCCGGAACAGCGCCACCGGCAAACGCTGCGTGGACGATCCCTCGCTCGCCATCGTGCAGATCACCACCGACACCCCCATGTTCCAGCGCGCGCCATCGCGCGAGCCGGCCGCCAGCGACATCGCAGTCGGGTTCTACCGCCGCCTCTACGCGCACCTGCGCAAGATCGGCGTCAAATGTCCCATCATCACCGACGATTCCGCCCCGTCGCCGGCGGACCTCTCCGCCCTCGTCAGCGCCGGCGACGCCATCGGCGTCGGCGGCTCGTGGGACACGCTGCGGACGGACGGCTTCATCGAGAACAAGGCGATGGTGTCGAGCGACGGCGGTTACCTTCCCCGGTTCGCCGCCGCCTCCGTCGCCCACAAGCCGCTGCTCATCACCCGCGTCGCCCACTCGCAATGGAACGAACACCGCGCCGAGACGCCGCTGCTGCTCGCCGCGCACGCCGCCCTCCAGGATTGGGACGGCATCGTCTGGGACAACTACAGCAACGACCCCGCGACCTCCGGCCAGTTCCCCGTCGCCGCGCGCGTCTTCCTCGGCGGCCTCGCCTCGCCGTCGCGGCTGAACACCCACGTCCTGCGCAACGATGCCGCCGCCGCGCAGTTCACCCCGCCGGCATGGCTCACCTTCATCAGCCGCTGGCGCAACGCCCTCCCCAACATCACCGCGCCGCCCCCCGACATCGTCATCGCCACCGGCGCCGGCGCGACGCCGAAAGACGCGCCCCCCTCCAAGCCCATCCGCCTCGCGCAGAAGGCCGGCGACAACCCCGCCGCGCTCCAGCGCCGCTGGGTGGACGCCGCCCGCAAACTCCGCGCCCCGCTCGGCTGGGAGGAAGACGCCCGGCGCGAGTTCGCCGCCGACAACGGCCAGTGCGCGTGGGACCAGGACCACGGGCAGTTCATCGTCTCCACGCCCGCTTGTTGCGCGGCCGTCGGCTTCATCGGCGGCAGGAACATCCCCCTGCGCGATGTGAACCTCGACGTCGGCTCGCCGCGTTTCGCCGCCGTCTCCCTGACCTCCCTCGACGGCCACCCCATCGCCGCATCGCGCCGGCTGCTCCTGACCGCCGTTGCGCGCTGCGAGAACACCGGACAGCGATGGTTCGAGAACCTCAGTGGCAGCCTGAAGATGCTCGGCGCAAAGACCGGCACGTGGCTCGAACCGGTCAGCGCCACCGTCACCCTGCGCAACCCGAGGGCGTTCAAACTGTTCGCGCTCAACCCCGCCGGCCAGCGCGCCCTCGAACTGCCCGCCAGCCGCGCCGCGGACGATGCCAGCTTCGCCGTCCACGGCGAGAGCATGTATTACGAACTTGTCTCCGAAGGCGGCTTCCGCCTCTGGCCGTTCGGGAAGTGACGCGCGCCTCCGCAGCCTCTTGTAGCCGGGCGCATCCGGGCACACGCACCACGCTCGCGGCCCCGTGTAGCGCAGGTTTCCAACCTGCTGTATCGCCGGCTTCCAGCCGGCAGTGCGTTCGCACAAGACCACGCGCTCGATAGGCAGAGGACTGCGGATTGGAAATCCGCGACACAGCAGGTTGGAAACCTGCGCTACAGTGCGTCTGCCCGGATGCGCCTCTTTTATCAACGAAGTCGGTTTTCCCATTGACCTCGGCTCCGGCCTGAATATAGTCAGCGCGCAGTTCGCGGGTTCCGGAGTAGCTCAGCGGTAGAGCAGCCGGCTGTTAACCGGCTGGTCGTAGGTTCGATCCCTACCTCCGGAGCCATCTTCCCCCACAGGAATCCGCGCATTGAGTCTTCCCCGACAGAGTGCCCGCGGCACGGACACTCTGCTTGGTTCCTTCTTGCCGGCCGCAGACAACCGAAACATCCACTTGCGGCCCGATTGATCTTGATCTGATCCCGCGATCTGTGGATCGGATCGCTTCGTGCCAGCCAAACGCAAGAAACACATCGCCTACGCCCCGCAGCCTGAGCGCATCGCCTCCGAACCTTCCGGCTGCCCGCTCGACGGCATCGTCATGGAAGGCCCTGTAGCGGCGGTCTCTGACCGCCGAATCGAATCATCCAATGACCGGCGGTCAGAGACCGCCGCTACAGTTCTGACACCCGCTTACCGCGACGATGCGCACGGTATCTTCCTCTACCACGGCAACTGCCTGGCCATCCTCGACGCCATCGCCGCCAGGCATCCCGAAGGCTGCTTCGACGCCATCTTCGCCGACCCGCCTTACTTCCTCTCCAACGGCGGCATCACCTGCCACGCCGGCCGCATGGTCAAGGTGGACAAGGGCGATTGGGATAAGCCGAGCGAAGCGAGACGCAGCGCCGAAGGCGACCCGCAAGGGCGAGCCGAGTCAGACGAGCGAGTGCAATCCAGCGGCGCGGAGGAAAACCACAACTTCAACCGCGAATGGCTCCGCCGCTGCCAGCGCGTCCTCAAGCCCAACGGCACCCTCTGGGTCACCGGCACCCACCACGTCATCTTCTCCGTCGGCTACGCCATGCAGCAGCTCGGCTTCAAAATCCTCAACGACATCGCCTGGGAGAAACCCAACCCGCCGCCCAACCTCTCCTGCCGTTACTTCACCCACTCCACCGAGACCGTCCTCTGGGCCGCCAAGAGCGACACGAGCCGCCACCTCTTCAACTACAAGGCCATGAAAGCCGTCACCGGCAAACAGATGAAGACCGTCTGGAGGTTCACCGCGCCGGGCAGGGCCGAGAAGACCTTTGGCAAACATCCCACCCAGAAACCCGTCGCCCTCGTCGAACGATTCGTAATTGCGTTTAATAGCGACCCTGATAGCATTTTCGGGCAAACGAGGATGAATCTATGGCTACTGAACTGAGTTTTGAAGCACATGACCAACCACTGGAAAGCGTGTTATTTTCGCAGAATTCCAAGTTTCGCATTCCTCGGTATCAGAGGCCCTATGCTTGGACGGAGGATCAGTTGGCCGATTTTTGGAACGACCTCAATGCAAGCGATTCGCCTTACTTCCTTGGCTCATTCATCTTTAATTTGGAACCAAAGGCCGAATCGGGATTCGTTGAGGTGATCGATGGGCAGCAGCGAATGTTGACCGTCACCATTCTGATGGCGGTCTTGCGGGACTTGGTGCGCGAAATTGATCCTACGTTGGCAGAAAGGATCCAACGGCAAGACATCGCAATCGAAGATCGGAACGGAAAACTGTCCTATCGAATCGAATGTGGCGATTCGACAAAACCATTCTTTGAGAAGCATATTCAAGATCGCGACTCAAAGATCCTATCGTCTGCTCCAAACACTCCCGAGGAAGCGCGGATCAAGGCGAACTACGATTTTCTGAAGATCAAGGTCGAAGAGGCGCTAACGCGATGCAACACGAAAGAGGAGCAGGTTGGACTTATTGAACGTCTCCGGAAGAAGGTATCGGAGTTGGTTGTAATTCAAATCCAGATTAACAGTGAAGAAGACGCTTACGAAATATTTGAAACCACGAACGCGCGCGGGGTCGATCTCTCCATAGGCGATTTGCTCAAGAACCTGATTTTCAAGAAGATCAAGGCCCAAGAAGATCGTGATTTTGCCAAAGAGGTTTGGGCCGACATCCTGAATGACGTCCAGGAAACGAGCACTGAATTGAAGCGCTTCATCCGCTACTATTGGATTTCGAAATATGCGCTAGTTACCGAGAAGCACCTGTTTCGTGAGATCAAGAAACAGACGACCGACTGGCAGAAGCTCTTGGAAGATCTGTGGGCGGCCTCAGCGTCTTACAACAAGCTCATGGAAGGCGAAAGGAGCGAGTGGGTAGACGTGAAGCACGGGGCGCGAATCTACAAGTCATTGACAGCCCTGAAGATCATGGGTGTTTCGCAATGCTATGTTCTCCTTCTCAGTATTCTCCGGAATTATCAGAGGCTGGACACGGACCCCACGCGAGTTTTTGAACTGATAGAGAAGTTCACATTCAACTACTCGGCGATATGCAAACTGCAGGCGAACAAGGTAGAGAAGATTTACTCGGCTTACGCGCGGAGAATCGAGGATTGCGTTGCGAACGAGCCGAAGAAGAAAGTCGGCGGGAAGATACAGAGTATCTTCAGCCAGCTAGAGGAAGAACTCAGGCAAGAACGACCCTCGTATGAGGTATTCAAAGACAGTTTCGATCGAGTTGCCTACGGTTTGTCAGAAAGAAGCCGACAGTTAGCGAAGTATATCCTCAGTGAAATCAATGCATTGGAAACCACCGGCGAACATGCTCTGGACTTCGATGTGGTGAACATTGAGCACATCCTGCCTCAGAATCCTTGCAAGGAATGGGGCCTGTCCAAGAAGCAAATCAAGGGCTACGTCAACAAACTAGGGAACCTGACCTTGGTCGGAAAAACCTTCAATTCGAAGATGGGGAATAGAATCATTCCGGAGAAGATTGAAGCCCTAGCTGAGTCTGAAATACCGATGACACAGCAATTGGTCAAACATCTTCAAGGCAACGGTCTGAAATGGGACGAAGCGGATATTGAGCAACGGCAAGCCGTGTTTGCCGACGTTGCTTACAACAAAGTCTGGAGCTTCTAGTTCGCCCCGACAAGATTTGCCAGCAGCTCCAAGTCTTGCGCGACCGCGGCTTCCTCGCCCAAGTCGAGCGCGGTGTGTGGGCGGTGAAGTGAGCGCGGAGCGGAAGGCGGAGACGACGGGGAAACTCAACGGGATTCAATCCATGAGCGCAGGCCGGAGGAGCGGCCTGCACCGGGCTGAGTGATGGCCACTTCGTTGAGGTGGGGCGGCGGATTTGTTCGCCAAGACGCATCTGGAGTTGGGGCGGATCGGAACTCAGGACATGAGAATCGGGGAATTTCCCTACGTGATTGGAATTAACCCCTACGTGACAGGAATGGGTTCCTTGGTAAATCTATCTAAGTTCGCGGAGGTCAAAAAATGACCGCACAAACTAACACTAATGCCAGACGCGGTTCGCAAGGCATCCCGTTGTCGAGAGTCCTGGTCGTGGACGATGAAGATTTCATGTTTGTTTCCTTTCGACGCGCCCTTCCGTCGTCGAGGTATGCGACTACCTTTGTCAACGACGGCCATAAGGCGCTGGAACTGGCTGCCACTCACGAGTTCGACCTGGCGTTCGTGGACTATTTCCTGGCGGAGATGAACGGCGCGGAGGTCGCCCACAAGATGCGCGACCTGCAACCGAAGATGAAAACGGTTTTGATGAGTTGTTATAGCGAGCTTGACCAGAGCACAAAGCTGGAATTGTCGGGAGCCAGCGCGTTTCTGGTCAAACCAATGCATACCGCGGAGTTCAGCTCAGACATCACCCGAGTCGTTGAAGGGTTGCTGCCGGCTCAAGATCGGCAGAGAGCGGGCGTCTAGCATCCGATTTGCGGTTGCTTGACGGCCACTCGCTGCAAGCTGGCGGTGCTCACTGGCTGCGGAAGTGCAGTGTGAGGCATTGCGGAGGGATGGGTGGAATTCCTAAAAGTAGTCAGGACGCACAACGGTGCGTTTACGGTTGTGGCGGGGTTTGTTAAGAACCGCGGGCATGGCGATAGAGGAGCAACCCAAACACAAACAAGTCGCGTCGGATTTGTTCGCGAGCGTGCGGAAGAAGACCGGCCTGAGCCAGAAGGATCTGGCGGAGAAGGTGGGGATTTGCACGCGGCAGTGGCAGTATGTGGAGAGCGGTGACCGGCAACCGGCGGGCTGGGTTTTGCTGAATTGTCTGGGCTTGCGCAGGCCGGAACTGGTGCGGGAGGTGGTGCTTGCCAGCCGGGAGGGGTTGCCTGAGTCAAAGCCCCTTGGCCAGACGCCGTCTTCGGACGGTCCGGGAGCTGGTTTCAGGGGCTCCCGGTCATGAAGACGAGGTTTTCTGAAGAAAAAGAGGCTTCTTCCGCTTTGAAGCGGGTTTCGGGCGGCTTGGAGGAAGGTTCCTTTGTCACATCGGAAGGTTCCTTTGCGATAAAGGAAGGCTCCTTTGCGACGCCGGAAGGTTCTTTTGTGATAAACGAAGGTTCCTTTGTCATGGTGGAAGGTTCTTTTGCGACAAAGGAAGGTTTGTTTGTCACGGAGGAAGGTTCCTTTGCGACGCCGGAAGGCTCTTTTGTGATAAACGAAGGTTCCTTTGTCACGGAGGAAGGTTCCTCCAAGACGGCGGGGGTGGCCAAAAAGAACCAAAGAACCGTCTCGTCACTCTGGGATGGCCCGACTGTTTCGGGCGGACCCGCGAACGCAGTGAACAACCGTAAACCATGGCTACCAGACCTCTCACTTGGAACGGACGCGATGCCAGCGGACAGCCGTTTCGTTGGAATCAAGCCGGCCTGACGTGGAATGGTCTGGTGCCGCAGACTGGAGGACAACGTATGGCACGCTTGAGAGTATTGCTTACATTCAGCGACGCCCCGGATAATGCGCTGGATGAAACAGCCGGGGCGGTCATCCAAGGGATGACGGGTAACGCGGCGTTTCCGACGCCGCCGGTGACGATGGCGGCGCTGCAAACAGCGCGGCAGGAGTTCGCCGACGCGGTCGCCGGGCAGGAAGCCGGCGGCAAGGAGGCCACAGCCGTCAAGAACGCCAAACGCGAGGCCTTGATCACCCTGCTGCGCAAGCTTGCGGCTTACGTGCAGGAGAACTGCAATGACGTGCTGGAGACATTGCTGTCCAGCGGCTTCAAGGCTGCCAGCACGACCCACGCGCAGTCACCGCTGGCCAAGCCCACCATTGTGGGCGTGACCAACGGCCCGGACTCGGGTCAGCTCGGCGTGAAGGTGACGCCGGTTCCCAATGCCAAGAGCTATGAGTTGCGTTACGCCATCCTGACTGCCCCGGGCGCGCCTATCCCATGGCAGCACGGCGGCACCTTTACGGATTCCCGGCACATGTTGCTCGAGGACCTGACGCCCGGCACGATGTATCAAATCCAGGCCCGCGCCATCGGCGGCTCGACCGGCCACAGCGGCTGGAGCGATTCGCAGCAGCACATGAGTATGTAAGAGGGGCCACGAAGAGGCACAAAAGGCACACAAGGGAGAACTTTGTGTTTCTTGTGCTTCTTGTGGCTGAAACATTATGTCATTTAATCCATCTCTTCCCGCCGACAACTCACCGCTCAGCTCATCCGAGATGCGCGGCCAACTCACCAGTCTCCACGATGAGACTGCCTCCGTCCTCGATGATGTCACGACCGGGACGCTGCCGAAAAAGACCGGCGACGGCACGCTCGGCGACTCGGCCATCAGCGAGGACGCCGACAAGGTCATCGTCGCGGGCGGCAAGTTGTTCAGCCTGCGCCGGAGCGATACGCCGGACACGGTGCTGCTGGAGGTGCATAGCGGCACGGAGCCAGTGCTGCACATCCGCATCAACGCCGACGGCAGCCGCATCGCCTTCAACAGCAACCGGAGCGGTTTCTCGTTTCAATCGCCGCTGGATGTGAACGGCGCGCCGCTGGCGATGAAGCCGGTGAGCGTGGGGCCATTCGGGGGCACGATCAGCGACCCGCCGACGCAGGGGGAGGTGCAGGCGTTGGCGGCGTGGGCGGAGAGCCTGCGGGCGGCGTTGTAACAGGTCCCCTGCCCTCACGCGGCGATTGATTGGTTCCTCGCTGTTTTCAGAAGAATCATGAGTCTCTTGCAACCCCCTCTTCTGTAGCGGCGGTCTCCGACCGCCGGTCGCAATTGTAGAAGATTTCGGCGGTCGGAGACCGCCGCTACAGATGACAATCGCCGCGGCGGGGACCCGGCCTACCGCCGGCGACGCCAGCCCGCGAGCGCCATCAGGCCCAGACCCAGGAGCGCGCCGGTCGAAGGCTCCGGCACAAAGACGATCTGGCCGCCGGCATCCAGGAACACGTTGGCCAGGCCGAAGCTGTCCTTGTTCGCCGCGGTGATGGCGTCGCCCGCCACGCCGGTCAGGACCTTGGTGCCGTTGCCGTCCTCGTAGATGAACTGCATCCCGACGTAGATGGTCAACTGGCTGAGCTTCATCGTCGCCCCGTCGAAGAGGTGGAGCACGTCCACGTATTGCGCCGGGTCCGCGGCGAGGCCGTTGCCCACGAAGCTGACGTGGTTGGTGATGTTCAACGTGCCGATGGCCATGTTGGTGGTGAAGCCGGCGAAGACCGCGCCCATGTCGTTGCCGGCCACCTCGAAGGTGTTCGTCGCCACGCCCGCCCCCGTCAGCGGCGTCGTGCCGCCCACGACCACGGTGCCGTTGGCCATGTTGAAGGCCGCGTTGTTGGTGCTGCGGTTCAGGAAGTCACCCTGAAGCACGAGGGTGTTGTTGGTGACGTTGCCCATGTTGACGACGCCGTTCTGGCCGATGAGCAGCGTGCCGGTGATGATGGCCGTGGACGGATTGACCGTCGGGCCGAACGCCAGCGTGCCGTGGTTGGTCAGGCCGGCGTTGAAGTTCAACAGGCCCTGGCTCTGGACCGTGATCGTGCCGGTGTTGGTCACCGCGCCGCCGAAGGTGGCCCGGCCCGCGTTCTGGACGACGATGGCGCCGGCGTTGTCCACGGCGTTGCTGAACCAGAACCGGCCGCTGTCGGCTGTCATCACGCCGGGCGCGGCGTTGTTCACGGCGTGCGCGAAGGTCAGGGTCTGGCCGGCGGTGTTGGCCGCCACCGTGCCGGCGTTGTTCAGGACGGCGTTGAAGGTGCCGTTGCCGGCGATGACGCCGGAACTGGCCACCGCCGGGGCCGTGAAGACCGCCGTCGCATGGTTGAGCTGGATCGAGCCGACGTTGGTGATCGCCTGGTTCAGCAGCAGCTCGCTGCCCGCGCCGAGCGCGGCGAGCAAGCCGGCGTTGACCGGCGTGCCGGCGGCGTCGTTGGTAAAGCCGCCCGCGAGGTTCAGCACGCCGCCGTAAGCGACCACCTGGCCGTCGGCTTCGTTGCCGATCTGCACCGCCATCGTGCCAAAGCCGCCGATGGTGCCGTGGTTGACCACGTTGCTGCCCGCGCCGACCATCGTGACGACGCCGCCGAGCGCGCCGATGGTGGCGCCGCTGGCGTTGGTCAGGACGGCGTTGTTGATGCTCAGGGTGCCGCCGCCGTTGGTCGTGCCGAGGTTGCCGTAGTTGATGTTGTTGGCGATGCCGCCGCTGAGGAGTAGCGAGCCGCCGTTGGTGGCCGCCACCGTGCCGCCCGCGTTGTTCGCCACCACCGCCGACACCAAGCCGTCGCCGTAGATGCCGCCCGCGTTGGTCAGCGTGCCGCCCGCCGCGAAGTTCGTCAGCACGCCGCCGGCGAACAGGCTGATGTTGCCGGAGGAGCCGTTGAGGAAGGCGTTCGAGAACTGGAGCACCGAGCCGTTGCCGATCTGCATCAGGCCCTGATTGGTGAAGGTGTTCACCACGTCGAGCCGCGACACCGCGCCCGCCGGAGCGCCCGCGTTGGTCCACAGCATCGCGCCGCTGTTGCTGATGTTATAGGCGAAGCCGCTGCGGTTGTTCCAATCGAGCGTCGAGCCGGCGTGGATGAACAGGTTGCTGACGGCGAGAATCTCGCTCGACGGCGGCACGGCGTCCGCCGGCGCGTTCGTCCGGTTGTCCACCAACTGGACGCGGGCCTTGGCGCCTGTGATCGGGTCGCCGACCATGAACGTGCCGATGAAGAAGTTGGTGGCCGACATGGCGGCTTCGCTGGTGCGAAGGCTGGCGACCTCCACCTGCTGGGTCGCCGCGACGCCGCCGGAGGCCGCGTTGGTGAAGGCGAGCGTTCCCTGGAAGCTGTAGGAGCCGGGCGTCAGCGACAGCGACTCGCCCGCGCGGTTCGTCAGTTGGTTGTCGAGATAGCCGCTGATGTAGATCCTCGACTCCGCGTCCACGCCATACCAGTAGGCGTTGGTGAAGACGACGTTGGCGAAGTGGCCGGTGCTCGGATCGAACCAGAAGCCGCCGCTGAGCCAGTTGCCGGCGTTGAGCGTGCCGTTGCTCACCACGATGCCGTTGCCCGCCGAGATGGTCTTGTCGCCGAGGAGATTGAGCGCGCCGTTGCTGCTCACGTAGAGGTTGACGCCGTCCAGCCAGATGTTGCCGTAGTAACCGGTGCCGCCCGACACGTTCATCGTCGCGCCGGTCACCGCAAGCGAACCCGCGCCGGTCGAGTAGCCGGCGAGCAGCAGCGAGCCGCCGCTGACGACCGTGGGGTTGGCGTAGGTGTTGCTGCCAGCGAGGACCACGACGCCCGTGCTGCTCTTGACCAACGGCGCGCCGTTGTTGAACCCGCCGAGGTTCTGGAGCGTGCCGCTGTCCAGGTTGAGCACGTCAATGAGGGCGTTGTTGGTGCCGATGGCGTGGCCGGTCATGTCGAGCAGGCCACCGGTGAGGTTGATCGTGGCGACGCGGGTGGTGCCGCCGGCGACGGTGACGCCGGTGATGATGTTGCTCATCACCGTGAGGCTGCCGCCGCTGAGGTTGAGGGTGCTATAGACGGCGTTGCTGCGGCTGCCCTGCGTGAGCATGACGATGCCGCCGGTCGCCGTGACGTTGGCAGCGCCGTAGATGTTGAGCGAGGTGACGTTCGTGCCGGTCGTGTTCGTGCCGAGGTTGTTCGCCATGAAGATGCCGCCGTTGCCGATGGTCACCGTGCCGCCGCCGATGTCGAAGGTGGAGAGATAGAGGGCGCCCAGGCCGTTGTTGCTGGGGCGGTTGCCGATCCGCAGCGTGTTGGCGTTCAGGACGCCGGCGTCGAAGCCGAAGTAGTTGGTCATGTAACCGAGCCGCGGCTGGTCGCCCATGCTCAACGTGCTTAGCAGCAGGTCGGCGGAGTGGCCGCGCAGGTCCACGATGTTCGTGGCCCAACCCGCCGTGCCGGCCGTGCCTGTGCCGATGTTGAACGCCGTCCGGCCCACGCCGTCCGCGGCGCGGACGGTCAGCGTGCCCGTGGCCGAGTTGAACAGGATCATGCCGGCGTCACGCGAGCCGGTGCCGACGTTGATCGTGTTGACGTTCAGGACATTCGTGCCGCTGCCGAGCACGAGCACCTGCGGGTAGATGCCGCCGTGGCCGCCCGGCCCCAGCGCGAGCGTGCCGGCGGTAATCGTGCTGTTGCTGGCAAGAATCGCCGTGGAGTTGTTCGGCAGCATGATGTTCCCCTGCGTATCGCCGACCTGGAAGAGGCCGCCCGCGCCAAGGTTGATGTCCGCCGTCGCCAGGCCGGACATGTCGAGCAGCGCCCGGACGCCGCGGCCCGCGTAATCCATCGCACTGACGCGGAACGACGTGCCGGTGACCACCAGAGCGCCGGGGCCGGTGATGACCATGCTCGTGTCGCCGCCGTTGGTGGCCGTTCCCGCCGTGGCGTTGACGCCGACAACGACGTTGCCCAAGACGGTGAGCCGCTGGCTCGCGCCGATGACGATGCTGTTGGTGGCCAGCAGGTTGGTCGTCTGGACGCTGAGCGCGCCGATGACCTGGCTGAAATCGCTGAGATCAAGTGTGCCGCCGCTGTTGGGGTTGTTGGTGACATCGCCAAAGCTGACCATGCTGTTGGTGAACAGCGTGTTGTTGGCGCCGATCTTGAGCGTGCCGCCGTTGATGTAGGTGGCGCTGTGGCCGTTGTTGCCCGACAGCGCCAGCGTGCCCGACCCGCTCTTGGTGAGCGTGCCATTGGTGATGTTGCCGCTGATGAGGGCGGGCGCGGTGAGCGAATAGACGCTGACGGTTCGGTTGAGGCCGCCGAGGTCGAGGCCGTTGACGAAAACGAGGCTGGCGTTGGCCGTGGCGGCGTTGAGCACGAGGTTGGTCTGCGTGAAGCCGGCCGCGCCCCACGTCAGCATGGAGCCGTCGCCGTAGAGGTTGATGACCCCGCCGGTGCCGCCATAGGCGCTGAAGCCGGCGTAACCGTCGAGTTGCACCTGGCCGGCGTCCGCGCCGAGGGCGCGGTAGAAGTTCGTGCTGATCTCCAGCACACCGCCGTTGATGCGGAGGTTGCCGCCCCCCAGGCCCCACGCGTCGTCGGCGCGCAACACGCCGCCGCCGATGGCGGTGACGCCCGTGTAGGTGTTGGTGCCCAGCAGCGCCACGACGCCGACCGAGCTCGAGCCGCCGATCACCACGTTCCGCGCACCGGCGTCGTCGGCGAGGACGTTCGTGATGCTCAACACGCCGCCACCGCCGCCGAGCAGGTAGTTCGTGCCGAACGGCGTCACCGTGCCGGCGAAGTTCACAGTGCCGAGCGCGCCGAGCCATGCGTTGGAGAGGCCCGCCGCGTTGAAGTCAACGATGGCGTCGTTCGCGCTCGCGGCCGTCAGCGCGATCGTGCCGAAGGTGTTGGTGCCGTCAACACTGGCGAGCGCGGCCTGGACGCCGGCGAAATTCATGGCCGCGACGGCGTTGCTGACGACCGTGACCAAACCCGCGCCGGGCACGCTGCCGGCGGTGTTGAACTGCAACACGCCGTTGCTGATCCAAGTGCCGCCGCCGTAGCTGTTCGCGCCGGCCAGCGTCACCATGCCGGAGCCGTTGTTGATGACCGCGCCGGAGCCGGAGATGGGCGCGCTGTTCGTGTAGGCCGTGTCACTGCGACTGAAGACGAGGATGCCGTTGTTGGTCACCGCGCCGCCGCCCAGCGTCGCGGTCGCGCCGTTGGTGTCCACCTGCAGCGTGCCGCCGTTGATCGTGGTCGGGCCGGCATAGGTGTTCGCGCCGCCCAGGATCAGCGTGCCGGTGCCGTCCTTGGTCAAGCCGCCGCTGACGTTGGCCGTCAGCGCCGGCACGCCCGCCACCGCCGTGAAGCCGTTGGTCGGCGTGCCGCCGAGCAGGAAGACGTAGGGCGCGGAGGTGTAGTTGATGCCGGGGTTCGTGACCACGATGTTCGTCACCGAACCGCTGACCGGGTCAATCTGCGCGTAAGCCGTGGCGTTGCTGCCGCCGCCGCCCACGATCTGCACAACCGGCGGCGCGATGTAGCCCTGGCCGCCGTAAGCGACGGGGATGTTGACGACGCCGTTGCCTTCCGGCGCGAGCAACGACTGGTTGAGGACGATCCGGTTCGTCTGGGTATTGATCGTCGCGCCGCCGCCGTAGATGAACGCGGCGCTGAGGCCCTGCATGAACAGGTTGGTGGTCGCCGCGGCCCGGAGCGTGCCGCCGTTGAAGTTAAAGACGCCGTAGCCGTTCGTGACGGGTTGGTCCACCTTCGGCGTCGTGAGCGTGCCGCCGAGCAGGTTGATGATGCCGATGCTGTTGGCAGACCAAGCCACGGAAACCTTGCCCGACGCATTGACCGACCCGGTGTCCATGATGTTCAGGATGCCCAAGCCGCCGGAGTTGCCCATGAGGATGGCATTGTTCGCGCCGACCTGGTCCACGACGCCGCCACTGACATTGAACACGCCGATGGCCGACGAAGCCGCAGCGCCGATTTGGAACCAGTTGCCGACGTTGGTAAACGCACCGCCCGTCATCTCAAAAATACCAATGCCGGAACTGCCGATCCGGAAGTCCGCGCCGCCCGCGTTCAACACACCGCCGCTGAGATTGTAGTAGCCGTAGCTGCCCGCGCCGCTGGCAACGTGCCATGCCGACGGCGAGTTCGCCCCTTGGACAACGCCACCGCTCTGGTAAACCACGCCGAGCGTGCTTGGCCCGGTCTTGCCGACGTAGAGGTTCTTGGCCTTGACCAGCGCGGTGTCCTCGACCCGGAGGATGCCGACGGTGCCGGCGACATCGCTGACGTTGATATCGCCGGCGTTGGTCAACATCGCGTTGCCGCGGACCGTCAGCGCGCCGATGTCACCGGCCAGCCGGCCGATGCTCATGTAGTTGGTGACCACCGTGGTGGAGCCGTTCTCAAGGATCGTCAGGCCCTGGCCCGGATGCAGTTGGTTGATCGTCGTCACGTTGCTGAGGATGAGCGTGCCGGAGCCTTGCTTGAAGAGGACGCCGCCCGAACCGCCGCTGTTGGTGAGGAGGCCGGCCATCAGCACCGCCGAGTTCACCAGCATCGTCCGCGTGCTGCCGGCCACGTCGAGGCCGTTCTGGAACTTAATCAGGCTGTCGGTGGTGTTCGTTCCCAGCACGAGCGTCGTGGGGTTGAAGTTCGTGTTCCCGAACTGGAGCACCGCGCCCGCGCCACCGAGGTTGATCGTCATCGGCCCGTTGACGGTGCTGAAGCCGGAGTTGGTGCCGCTGGCCAGCCAGATGCCGCCCGGCGCGCGGCTGAGGGCGTTGTTCAACGTCAGCCCGCCCGGCTGGCTGATCAACTCGAACACGCCGCCGGTGAGCATCAGTGACGCGGTGCTCGGCAGGCCGATGTTGGTCGCCGCGCGGAACACGCCGCCCGCCACGGCCACGGTGAAGCTCATGCCGGTGTTGTAGTTCGTGAACTGCACGACGCTGCCGCCGGCGTAATTGACCGGCCCGATCAACACGTTGGTGCCCGACCCGACCACGGGCGCGTAGTCCAACGTGCCGTTGCCGCCGCCGAGTTGCAGGACGTTGGTGCCCGCCGTCGGGCCGAACAACCGGATCGCCACCGCGCTGTTCGTCCACGCGCTCAGCGCGCCCGAATAGGTCCACGTCCCCTCGGACGCGCCGAGGAAGGCGTTGGTCAGCGGCCGGAAGCCACCTGCCAGGCCATTGGTGCCGAGGTTGAAGTCCAGCGGATTGGAGCTGTCCGCGCCAAGGACAATCGCGCCCTGGACGCCGATGTTCGGCGGGTTGGTCCAGATGCGCAGCGCCGCCCAGTTCAGGAAGCCCTGGTCCAGCGCGTAGGCCGCGCCCAGCGCGCCCTGCGAACTGGTCATATCCATCAGCCCCGCGCCAGCCTTCAGGTTGTTGGTCGTGCCGAGCAGCAGCGTGCCCTGGCTGATGACCGTGCGCAGGTTGTAGGATGGGTTGGCGTTGGTGGTCAGCAGCAGCGTGCCCAGACCGCTCTTGGTCAGCGTGACGCCGCCTCCACTGGTGATGGTGTTGGTGATGGTCAGCTTGGAGAACGGATCAATCATGAACGTTGTGTTGCTGTAGATCTGGACCGGCCGGTTGTTGAACACCACGTTGTTGGTCACCCGCAGCGTCGGCGTGCCCTGGCCGTTGACGTCGCTGAAGCTGATGGCCTGGCCGGGCGCGCCGAGGTTGGCATCACTGTTGATGTAGAGCGTGCCGTTCTGAACCCTGACCGGGCCGGTGAAGGAGTTGCTCGCCGTGAGCGCCAGGACGCCGGCCCCGTATTTGTAGAAGCCGCTGCTCATGGGGCCGCCCGTGATCGGGCCGGCGAGGACGGCCATGCCGGCGTTGACGTAGATGGGCCGCTGGAAGCCGCCGCTGCCAGTCAGGTCCAGCGCGTTGGACACCACCAGCATCGCGTTGGCGGTGACGTCGTTCAGAACCAGCGCCGAGGGATTGAAGAACGGGGATCCCCAACTCAACGTGCTGCCGGCCCCTCCGAGGTTCACCACGATGTTGGTGCCGTAGGCGCTGAAGCCGGCAATGGTCCAGTTGCCGGGATTGAGGCTGTTGGTGTTGTAGGGCAACTGCACCTGGCCGCTGCCGGAGCCAAGCGCGTTCGTGAAGAACAGGCTGGTCTCGAACGCGCCGTTGCTGATGGTCAGGTTGCCGGCATACGGCAATCCCGCGCCATAGATCGCGCGCAACTGCCCCGCGCCGATGATCGTGCCGCCGGAGTAGGTGTTAATGCCGGAGAGGGCCTGCACGCCGGCGCCGAGTTTGCTCAACGACAGGCGCGTCACAGCGCCGTCGCGGATGGAGCCGGCGAAGATCACGCCGGAGGCGTTGCTCAGGTTGAGCATGTTGTAGCCGCCGAGGGCGCTGTTGTCGGTCACCACCGTGAGAGGCGTCCCAACCAAGCCGCCCACGGGCGCGTTGTAGCCGTTGAGGTCGAGCACCGAGGTGCCGTTCAACGTCATCACGCCCGCACTGTTGCCGAAGGCGAAGTTCGTGCCGGCTTGCAGCACGCCGGCGTTGACGGTAACGGCGCCCCAGAAGCCGGTGCCGGAGCCGGCGAACTGGAGCGAGTTGCTGTATTCCTTGACGATCGTGCCGCTGCCGAAGAAGGACGCGCGGTTGGTGAACACATAGGCGGTGTCGTTGGTCAGGGCGAAACGGATCGTGCCGAAGTTGGTCACCACCCCCGGACCGAGCGAGCCGGTGGCCGTGTTCGTGCCAATCATCAACGTGCCGCCGGCGTTGACGAGCGTCGCGCCGGTGTAGGTGTTGTTATTGGTCAGGATGACGATGCCTTCGTTGCCGATGACAAGGTTGTTGGGCGTGCTGTCCCCCGCGTTGGTCAGCGTCGAGCCGATGACCAGGACGCCGGAAGCGCCGCTGGCGCCCTTGAACCGGTAGGTGTTGTTGGCGGGCGTGATCGAGCCGGTGTAAGTGATGGCGTTGGAGTAGATCGGATCGCCGGCAGTGAAGTTCTGCAACCCGGAGCCGGGAACGACACCGATGTAAGTGTTGGTCATGTTGCCCAGCCCGGTGAAGTCCAGGTTCGCCGAACTGCTTGCGCCGAGCACGATGGTGGCCACGTTGGTCACCGCGCGGGCGTTGATGACGTCCAAGAAGGCCTGGTCAATCGGGTAGGCCGCGCCGACGCCGCCGAAGGCGTTGGTGGCCAGGATGCCGCCGGTGCCCAGCGCGCCGTTGAGGCCCGCGATGTCGGTGGCGCTGTTGTTGGTGTTGCCCAACAGCAGCACACCGCCGTCCACAAACACGCCGCCACTGAAGGTGTTCGCGCCGTTGGTCAGGATCACCGCGCTGCTGGCGCCGATGATCCGCAGGCCGCCGCTGCCGCTGACCACGCCGTCCAGGCTCAACTGCCGCCCCGGCACCATTGCCTCCAGCGTGCTGTTGGTCAGACCGACCACCGAGATCGGGCCGCTGAGGTGGTGCTGGCCGCTGAAATCCGAAATCTTGCCGCCGCTCAACTCGACGGCATTGGTCAGCCAGAGGCCGATGCCCACGGTGTTGCCGGCGAAGCGCAGCTCGCCGCCCGACCGGACCGTCACCTCGCCCGAGCCAAGGCCGGTCAGGACGTTGGTGCCGCCGGCAATCGTCATGTAAGCCTCGGTGGCGAAGGCGTTGTAGTTGCCGCCCAACTGGAGGAGGCCGTCTCCGATGAATGTGCCGCCGCTGTAGGAATTCGCGGCGTTGCCGAGCACCACGACGCCAGGACCGAGCTTGTTCAATGTCAGCGCGCCAGTGCCGTTGTTGGTGATCACCGCGGTGATGTAGTTGGTCACGGTCAGCGAATTGTTGGCGTAGATGATCAACTCGCTTGCCTGGTCCAACGCCCCGGCCGTCAGCCGGCCCAGACGGATGTCCGTCCAGGAGTTGCTGCTGAAGAGGAGACCGCCGCTCGCAATCGTCAACTGGTTGGTGCCGAGGTTCAGCACGTTCAATACCGGTCCGCGGTTGGTCATGCCTAGGCTCAACGAGTAAACCGTCCGGTCCGCCGACGCTGGGAGGAAGAAGTTGGTCGTGACCTTGGCGTTCACCGTGCCGTCCCACGCCGTCGGGACACCGTTGAGCGTGTAAGCGGTGAAGTTGGACAACATGCTGTTGCTCGGGTCATACGTGGCCCAATCCACGCCGTTCACCCACGCCCACGCGCCAAGGATGTTGTTCGTTTGCAGGGTCGCGCCGTTGAGGAAGGTGATGGCGTTTCGCGTCGTGCCGAAGAGGGTGCCGGTGAAATTGATGCCGCCGCCCTCCCGCACGAGGTTGCCGAAGGCGATCGTGGACGTGCCGCCCGCCGGGGCTTCGCGCACCTGCACCGTGCTGCCCGCCCGCTCGCTCACCAGGTCGCCCATCGTCTCCGAGTAAGCCGTCACCGAGCCGTTGTTGGTGAAGACAAGCGTGCCGCCGCGCAAGGTGATCTTGGCCGCGTCATTGATACGGTCGGTGTTGTTGGTCAGCGAGTCGTTATACACGATCAGGGCGGCGCCCTGGCGGACGAAGATGTTCGTGGTGCCGGAGAGAGCGCCCGACTGGTTGCTCAACACCAGCGAGCCGCCCTGGATGAACGTCGGCCCGGTGTAGGTGTTGTTGTTGGTGAAGACAACCGGAGTCACGCCCGTTCCGCTCACCATCGTCGGGCTGCCCAGCGTGAAGCCGACCTGCCGGCCGTTGGCGCCGTCGGCGATCACCCCGCCGAAGACATTGTAGCCCGGCGTGTTCGTCAGGTTCAGAACCGTCAGGCCGGCCGCGCTGCTGTTGTCCGTAATCAAGCCGGCGACACTGGCACTGGGATCGCTTGAGAGGCCCGTGATGTAGGTGTTGTAGCCGTTGAGGTCGAGCGTGCCGCCGTTGACCTGCAACGGGCCGGGCCGCCCCAGCGCAAACGCGCTGTCCACGCGGACCGTGCCGGCGTTGATCGTCACCTGGCCGAGGAAATTGTTCGGGCCAGCCAACGCCAGTGTGCCGGCGCCGTTCTTGGTCAGGCCGCTGATGCCACCGATGATGTTGGTGACGGTGAAGATGTTGTTGCCATCGGCGATGTCGAAGCCGCCGTTGAACCAGTTCCAGTTCACCACCAAATTGTCGAGGTTGGTCATCGCCGTGCCGGTCACTTGCAGGATGCCGCCGCCAAAGGTGAGCGCCGCACCCGCGCCGCCGATGTTGCTGGCGTTGGTGATACTGAGCGCGCCGCCGTCCAGCCAGGTGCCGCCGGTGTAGGTGTTGTTACCCGAGAGCGTCAGCGTGGCCGGGCCGCTCTTGGCCAGCGCGCCCGCGCCCGTGACGGAGCCGGCGAAGAGCGTGTCGTTGGTCTGGAAGACCATGAGCGTGCCGTCGCCGAGCGTCAACGCGCTCGCCGCGTCGCCCGCCAGCGAGCCGACAACGCCTCCGGAGGTCAGGATCGCGTTGGGCAGCCGGTTCGTCACGCCGTCCGGCGTGATGTAGTTGACATACATGTATGAGTTGCCGCCGCCGGTGTTGTCAAAGGCGACAACGATGTGGTGCGGCCCAGCCACCAGGTTGGTGCCGGCGGTAAAGTTGTTGGTCGCCAGCAGGTTGCCGTCAATGTAGAGCATGGCCTTGTCGTCAGCGGCGACGGGGAAGCTGTAAACGCCGCTGTTGGTGATAGTGATCACACCCTGCCAGCGGACGATGGATTTGACAGCACCGTTGTTGAATGGCGCAGGGAAGGCCGGCTGGGGGGTCTGCGCGACGGAGCCAAACTCGAAGTTGGTGTTCGCCACCGCGTTGCCGGCATAGACCAGCATCGCGCCGTTGGTTGCCAGGAAGCTGTTCAACAGCGGCAGGCTCTTCAACGCGGTGCTGGTGATCGGCGTCGTCATGTTCGGGCCGTAGTAATCGCCGGTCAACCCCGCCGGCGCGCTGCCCGCGTAGATGGTCGCCGTCGCGCCGTTGGTCAACGTCAGCGCGCTGCTCAACAGTGCGTTGCTGAGCACCAGCGCGCTGGCGTCCACGAGCGTGCCGCCGGCGTAGGTGTTGTAACCCGCCATCGTCAGCGTGCCCGCGCCGGTCTTCACCAACCCGCTGGCGTTGCTCGAAAGGACCGGCGCCGCCAGTGTCAGGCTGCCGCTCGCGCCGTCAAACGTCGTCGTGGTGAGCAGGTTCATCACGTTTGTGACCCGGCCGCTCGGCCCCGCCACCAGCGTCCCGCCCGCCATCGTCAACAAGCCCGAACCCAGCGCGCCTTCCACGCCCACGACCAGCGTGCCCTGCGAGAGAACCGTGCCGCCGGGCAGGTTGTAGTTCGTCGCGCTTGCGCCGCCGTAGGTGTTGACCGCGGAAAGCACCAACGTGCCGGGGCCAGTCTTGCCAAGCGTGCCTTTGTCCGAGATCAGGTTGGTAATCGTCAGCGTCGAGCCTGCATCCACACTGAACTGCCCGCCGTCCGTGCCGAGCGTGATGAGGCGGTTGTTGAGCGCGAAGCTGTTGGTCACCCGCAACGTGCCGCCGTAGGCCATGCTGATCGCGCCGCCGCTCGCGCCGAGACTGCTGTCGGCGCTGACGTAGAGCGTGCCGTTGGAGAGGAGCGTGCCGCCCGCGTAAGTGTTGTTCGTGCCAAGCACCATCGTGCCCAGACCATGCTTGGTCAGCGAACCGGTGCCATAGACCGTTGCCGTGGCCGTCAACGTGACGCCCGCGTCCACGTTGAACGCCGCGTCGCCGGCGCGCGACCAGACGGGGCGGTTGTTGAAAGTGATGTCCGTGCCCACCCGCAACTCCGCGCCGTTGATGACGAGCACCGAGCCGGTCGCGCCGAGGTTGGCGTCGTGGTTGATGTAGAGCGTGCCGTTGTTCAGGAATGTGCCGCCGGTGTAATTGTTCGTGCTCGTCACATCCATGACCAGCATGCCCGGACCTCCCTTGACGAACGAAACCGAACCGTTCGGGCCGTTGTCGGTGATGATGGCGTAATTCGTCACTGCCGGCTGGAAGACGCGGACGACCAGCGCCGTCGCAGCCGAGCCACTGCCAGCGGTGAGATAGCCGTTGGTGAGGATCGTCCCGTAGCCCGCGCCAGCGAAGCTGCCCATGATCATGTTGGTGCCGCCGAAAATCAGGCCGCCGCTGTTGAGCGTGAGCGTATTGCTGCCTAGGTCCACCGTCGCGCCGACATTGATCAGGTGGAGGTTCAACGAGTTGATCGTCGCGTTTGAGTCCGCCGTGAAGCCGGTGTTCTGCCGGACGTTGTCCGTGCCGGCCCAACCGCCCCACGCGGCCGTCTGGTAGGCGGAGTAGTTGGAGAGCGAATTGATCGCGCCGCTGTTGTAGGTGGCGAAGTTGGTCTGGTTGACGGTGGCCCACGGCAGGATGCCGTTGACCAGCGTGGGAACGCTCGTGAACCGCAGGACGTTGCTGATGCTGTTGCCAATCTGCGAGCCGACGCCCACGCTCTTCACGTCCAGCAACGCGCCAATACTGCCGCGGCTGATGCTGTTGATGGTCTGGATGTTGGTGCTCGCGCCGCCGGACTGCCGGACGTAGATGCTGTTGTTGCCGCCCTCGATGAGCACGGCGCCGATGGTCCGACTGAAGTTCGTGTTGCCGCCGTCATTCATCAACATCAGCGAGGCGTCGTTGAGGCGGATCACGGCGTTGTCGTTGAGGCGGTTGTTGTTGAACCCAGCCGCCGCGGTGGTGTTGGTGAGTATCAGCGTGCCGCCGTCAATGATCAGGATGTTTGTGCTGCCAACCATCGCACCGTCCCGGCCGGCGAGAATGATCGTGCTGCCGCCAAGGCCGATGAGCGACCCGGCGTCAATCCGGGTGTCGCCGGTGTAATTGTTCCGGTTGGTCATCGTGAGGGTGGTGCCGCCGGTGACGGTCAGGGCGAGCCGGCGAGCCGGGCCGTTGCTGATGATGCCGCCCCATGTGCTTGCCAGGGACTGACCATTCAGCGTGAGCGTGGTGACACCGGCGATGGTGTTGCTGTCGGTGATGATGGCGGCGGTGTTGCCCGCCAAGCCACCCACAGTGAGGCTGTTGCCATCGAGGTCCAGCGTGCCGGCGTTCATCGTCAGCGTGTTTGTCGGCGCGCCAAGGGCCGACCGGGTGCCCATCTGGAGCAGGCCGCCGTTGATGATCGTGCCGCCGGTATAAGTGTTGCTGCCGCTGAGCAACAGCCGGCCCGCGTAGAGCGTGACGCCGTTGGTGTTGCTGAGGTCGCCCTGAAGGGCCAGCGTGCCCGGCCCCCACTTGCTCACGTTGAGGCCGCTGACGCCGTTGGTCACGATGAACGAGGTTGCCGCGTTGGAGATGTCGAACCCGCCATTGAAATACGTCCAGTTCACCGGATGGTTGTTGAGATTGCTGAGAGTGTCGCCCACCACTTGCAGGATGCCGCCGGCGAACGTCACGGGCGTGCCGATGCCGCCGAGGCTGGCGTCGTTGGTGACCGCGAGGCGGCCCATTTGCAGGAACGTCCCGCCGCTGTAGTTGTTGGTGCCCGTCAACAGCAGCGTGCCCAGGCCGTTCTTGATGATGCCTCCAGGCCCGCTGATCGCGCCCGCGAAGGCCGTATCGTTGGTCTGGATGAGGCTCACGTAATTGCTGAGCACCAACGACGCACCCGCCTCGCCGCTGAGCGAGCCGACCCGGTAGGCCGGCGTCAGCATCCAGTTCGGCAACCGCGTCTGGACGCCACCCGGCACCGTGATGTTCTCATACATCGCATAGCCGCCGGCGCCTTGCGCGAAGAAGATCACGATGGTGTGCGGGCCGGCCGTCAACGGCACCGCGCCGGCGTTATCAACATTCCCGCTGCCAGACACGACCATGTTGCCGTCAATGTAGATGGCCACGCCGTCGTCGCTGCGGTTCATGAACGTATAGACGCCGTTGGTGGGCGCGTTAAACAACCCCTGCCAGCGCGCCTGGAAATAAACTGCGAGACTGCCACCGACGTTGTAGGGCGCCGGGAAACCGGCGCCAACGGCGGGAACGTTGAAGTCGAAGTTGGTGCTGGTGGGACTGCCGTTGTAATAGAGCACCGGCGTCTGCGCTCCCAACGCGGTGAACGCGTTGCTCAGCGGCGTCTGCGTCGCCGAGCCGGCCTGGTAGTAGTCGCCAATCAAGCCCTGCGAATCGCCCATGACAATCACCCGCGCCGAGTTGCTCAAAGTCAGCGAGCCGCCCACGAAGCTGTTGCTGATGAGCGTCGTGCCCGCGTTGGCGACGAAACTGCCGATGTCGTAAACCTGGCTGGGCAGCACCAGCGTCCCGTCGCCGTTCTGCACCAACGCGCCGGTCCCGCGCATCGAGTTGGTCAGCAGGAAGCGGTCGCCACGGTTGACCACCAGCGTGCCGTTGTTCACCACGCCGCCCTGCCCCAGCGAACCGGAGTTGCCGCCGTCGCCGAGCTGGAGCGTATTGCCGGCGTTGATCACCGTGCCGCCCAGGTAGAAGTGGTTGTTCGTAGTAATCACCGTCCCGCCGATGCCGCCAAACACGCCGATGTTCAGATTGGTGGCGCTGCCGACCAGGTTGGGCGTGCCGCCGATCTGCTGGTTGTTGAAGACCAGCGTGCCGCCGCCGCCGCCGAGGTTGACGACGTTGGCGCCACCCGCCAGCACGCCGGTGTAGGCTGCTGTCACGCCGGTCAGCACGCCGAGCGAGCCGCCGGGGAGGCTGGCGAAGTTCAAGTTGTTGCCGTTGTTCCCGCGCAACGCCAGGATGAAGCCGTTGGTCGTCGGCGCCGTCGCGGCCAGGAGGCTGTTGTCCGGCGTAAAGGTCGGCGAGATCGTCGGCGCGCCGTTGGTGATGATGAAGGAGGCCACCGCGCCGCCGCCGACATTGCTGAGGGTATGGAACGCAAACACGCCCGACCCACCCACGACCGTGCCCCCCGCGTAGCTGTTGGTGGCCGTCATCACCAAATCGCCCGCGCCCATCTTCGTAAACCGCCCGCCGCTGATGGCGTTGGTGAAGACGAACGTGTTGCCGGCCAGCACGTCGAAGCCGCCGGTGAAGCTGTTCCAGTTCACCACGTGAGCGTCGAGGAGGGTCGCCGGGTAATTGGAGCCGACCTGCACGAAACCGCCGCGGAAATTCAGCGTGCTGCCCGGCCCGCCGATGTTCCAAGAGTTGGTGATGTTCAGGCTGCCGGCGTAAAGACGGGTGCCGCCGGTGTAGGCATTGCTGCCGGCCAGGATCATCGTGCCGACGCCGAACTTCGAAAGCCCGCCGTCGGCGGCGTTGGTGGCAAAGCTGAACGCGCCCACTTCCGCCGGTATGATGTAACCGCCGCCGGCCAACTGGACGCTCAACACGTCGTCGGGCAAGTAGCCGGTGCCGGCGCTGGTGATGACGATGTTGGTGACCTTCTGGTAGGTCGCGCTGGTCGGATCGGTGTCAATCTGCGCGATGGCCGTCGCGCCGACGCCCGAGCCGCCAGTGATCTGGACCACCGGCGCGCCGATGTAGCCCGTGCCGCCCGTGCTGACCTGGATGCTGCCGATGCCGAAGCCCGACACGCCCTGCAAGTTCTGCGCGACCGTGACCGTGCCCGTGCCGGAGTCAATGTTCGCGCCGCCGTCGTAGATGAACGCGCCGGCCAGGTTGTTGATGAAGTTCGTGCCGAGCGTCGTCGTCGGGCCGGCCACGATCATGCCGCCGTCCATGTTCAGGAACGCCTGGCCTGCCGCCGAGGCGTAGATGTTATTGGCGATGAGCGTGCCGCCGCTGAGGACGTTAACAACGCCCGTGCCGCCGGTCGTCCGGTTGACGTTCAACGCGCGGCTACCGACCGACGCTAGGTTGGCCACGCCGCTGCCGCCAACGTTGAGCATGCCAAAGCCGACTTGGTCCCAGTTCATCGTCACGTCCTGGTCACGGCCCGCGAAGAACTGGCCGCCCAGCACGTTCAGCACGCCCGCGCCGCCCGCGCTGCGGCCGATGAGGACATAGGCGGCGTTGGTCACATAACCGCCCATCACGTCCATAACCGAGAAACTGCCCGCGCCGCCTTCGCTCAACGTGACGCGGCCGGCGTTGAGCAAGTAGCCGTCGTCAATCCGGTAGTAGCCGTAAGCGCCCGTGCCGTTGACGGCCAGCGAAAGGTTGCCCACGCCCGTATCGCCGCCGGTAATCTGAACAAAACCGCCCGTCTGCCAGAGCGCGCCCGCCGCGCCGGCGGTGTTGCCCAGGCGGAGATGGCCGACGGAGATCGTGCCGCCGTCGGTAATCAAGCCGCGCCCGCCTTGGCCGCCCACGTTCAACGAGTTGACGGTCGCGTTGTAGTAGTTGAAGTTCGCCATCGCGCCGCCCTGCACATTCATCTGCCCGGCGTCCAGCATCGAGGTCCACCCGAAGAAGTTCGTGCTGCCGGTCATGAAGTTCACCACGCCGCCGCGGACGAACAACTCGCCGCTCTGGACGTTGGACACGCCATACCAGTTCACCGTCCCGCCGTTGACGTAGGTGTTGTGGCGCTGGCCGGAGACATTCAAGGCCCCGCGCGTGTCGCTGCCATAAACGTTGACAACGCCGTGACCGTTGAAGCTCACCGTCAACAATCCGCCGCCGGTGTTCGTCGTGATCGCCGCGTTGATGTTCATCGGGTTGTCGGAGTTGTTGATGAAGAGCAACTCACCCGCCGCGCCGTTGATCGCGCCCGCCGTCAGGAAGCCGTCGTTCGTCGCCGCGCCAATCGTCAGCCCGCCGGAGCCGGACGGCGCAAAGATGCCGCCCGCGCTGTTGACACCCAGCCGCAGCGTCGCGCCGAGGTTGGTGATGGTCGTCGCCCCCGCGCCGTTGGCCAGGATCGAGTTCACCGTCGTCACCGGGCTTTCCAAGCCGTAGCTGCTCGCCACGGTGCTGGTGAGCCGGATGTTCTGGTTGCTGCCATTGGTGATGTTGCCGCTGTCGGTCAGCGTGACGTAGCCGGTATAGTTCGTGATGATGAACGGCGTCGGCTGCGTCGTGTCCACGGCCGCCCAATCCGTGCCGTTGACAGTTGCCCAGCCGCCCAGAATGCCCGTGGGGTTGTTGGTCGTCGTGGTTGTGATCTTGCCGGCGCCGCCGGGCAGCGCGAAGTCAATGATGCCGTTGTTGAGCGTAGCGCTGCCGTTGCCGCCGGTGATGCGCGTCAACGCGCCGAGGTTGACCGTGATGTCGCCGCTGTTGTTGCTCGCGACGATGCTGTTGTTGCCGGCCATGACCGTGAGGCCGTTGAAACTCTGGACCGCGGAGCCTGCCGCCGGGCCGTTGACAATCAGCGTGCCGCCGGTGGTGGTGCTCAGGTTCATCCAGCCCATCGAGAGCGTCGAGGCGGGATTGATGATGTCGGACGCCGCGCCGCCGGCGAAGTCGAGCAGGAGCCTGCCGCTGTAGAGCATCGTGTTGGTGAAGCCGTTGGTCGCCATCAACGCCAGCGTGCCGCCGCCGTCCTTGACGAGCGTGCCACCGCCGAGGATGCCGGCGTTGGCCTGGATGTCGCCCCGGCCGCCGATGAACAAGGTCCGGTTGGTGTCGCTAAAAACATTGCCGGCCAGGAAGAGCTTGCTGCCGTAGCGCGCGTTGATGCGGGACGTGTCCAGCAGCGTGATATCACCGCTGTTGGTGTTGATGCCGGAATAGTTCCGCAGCGCGCCGTCGCCGCCGAACGCCCCAACGCCCCTGATGGCAATCGGGCGGGCGGCGGTGATGATACCACCGCTGAGTTGCAGCGACGCATTGCTGGCGATGATGGTGTTGGCCGTGGCGAGGGCATTGTCGCCACCGATCTGGAGCACGCCGTCGTTGACGTAGAAGACCGGGACGGTGTTGTCGCCGGTGAGCAGCAGGACACCGTTGCCGCTCTTGGAGAGGCTGGCGGGTGCGGTGAGGTTGTTCGTGACGGTGAAGAGGTTGCCGTTGTTGTTGATGTCGAGCGCGAAGTCGTAGCCCGCGCCGAGGTTCAGGCCCATCCCGTTGAAGTTGGTGACCGTCGTGCCGCGGATTTGCAGGCCGCCGCCGAGAACGTTCATCGTTTTGCCCGCGCCGCCGATGTTCTCCAGGCTGCCGATGCTCAGGACTTGATTGCTGTAGATCGTCGTGTCGCCGCTGTAGGTGTTGTTGCCCACCAGCATCACGTAGCCCGGCATCACACCCGCCTCCAGGCCGATAATCAGGTTGGCGGCGCCGGCGGCGACGTTGGTGAGGGTGTCGTTGTTCAACACCGCCAGCCGTCCGTAGCCGCCGAGGCGGTAGTTCGTGCCATAAGGCGTGATGGAGCCGGAGAAGATGTAGGAACCGAGCGTGTTCGTCGAAGCCAGCGAGAGGTTCGTGCCCGCGCCGACGGTGAAGTCAATCGCCTCGGCGCTGTTGGCCGCCAGCGCGATCAGGCCGCCAGAGGAGGCGGTGTCAATCCGCCCGCTGTTGAGCCAGTCCATCACCGAGTTGTAAGCGCCCGTCGCCGCCAGGCCCGCGCCGGGGTTGATGGTGACGTTGCCGGAGGCGGGCATGGAGAAGGCGTTGGCGAAGACCAACATGCCGCCGTTGATGATCGTGCCGCCCGCATGGGTATTCGTGCCGCTCAACGTCAGCATCCCGACGCCCTGCTTGGTCAGCGCGCCGCCCGCAGCGTTCGGGCCGAGCGTGAACGCGCCAACGTCCACCGGCCGGGTGAAGCCACCGCCGAGCACGTAGATGTTGAGCGCGTCGTTGGACTGGTAGCCGTAGCCGCGGCTGGTGATGAGAATGTTGGTGATCTGCTGGTAGGTGGGGCTGGCCGGATCGAGGTCCACCTGCGCGATGGCAGTCGCGCCGGTGCCGCTGCCGCCGCTGATCTGCACCATCGGCGCGCCGATGTAACCACTGCCGCCGTTGGCGACGACGATGTTGGTCAAGCCGTAGCCCACCGGCGTCGAGAGGTTTTGCGAGACAACGATGGTGTAGTTGGTGGTGTCAATGGTCGCGCCGTTCTCGTAGATGTTCGCCGCCGAGAAGATGTTCGGCAGGAAGTTGGGCGCGTTGGTGTCGGCGCGGAGCGTGCCGCCGTTGAAGGTCAGCACGGCGGGGTTGATGGCCGAGCCGGGCACGCCGCCGATATTGCCGGACATCAGGCGGTTGGCCACCAGCACGCCGTTGCCGGAGAGGTTGACGAACGAGCCGGCGTTCGTAGCCACCCTCACCACCTCGAAGGGACTGGTGTTTGCGCCGGCGGCGCTGTCGAGCACGCCGCCCATGACGTTCACCTGCGCGCTGCCCTCGAAGGCGCTGTAGGACACCGTGAACGTGCCGCCCAGTTCCTGGAACTGGCCGCCGTAGATGTTGAACACGCCGTTGGAGCCGCCGATGTTCACGCATGTGATCGCCGTCGCCGTCACCGTGCCACCCATGATGTCCATCACGCCGGAGCCGCCGTTGTAGGCGATCAGCGGCTCGACCGAGTTCATCACGCCGTCTGTGATGCGGTAGTAACCGTAGCCGCCCGCGGCGCGGCCGATGCCGAGCACCTCCGTGCTGCCGGGGTTGATCAGGTTGACCACGCCGCCAGTCTGGTAAACTGCGCCGTTTGCGCCGGCGCTGCCGATGCCAATCCGGTTCGCTCGCACGCTGCCACCGAGATAGAGCACGGCCCGATCATCGGCGCTCGCGCCGACAAGGAAGTTGTTGGTGGCGCGGGTGGTGGCGCTGCTGAAGTCGGCCGCGCCGTTGATGAATATCGTGCCGCCGTTCATCACGAAGTTGACGTTGCTGCCGACGAACGCGTTGGTGCTGCCGGCCGCAAGGGTCACCGTCCCGCCGCGCTGCGTGTAGGGCGCGGCACTGGCGATGGTGTTGGTGCCGGTGAAGGTCACGTCGCCGGCATTGACGTAAAGGCGGTTGAACGCGTTGCTGCCGCCAAACTGCACCGTGCCGTGGCCGTTGACCGTCACGGTGAGCGCGCCGGTGCCGTTGCTGATGACCGAGGAGTTGACCGCCAGTAGGTTAGGCGAGTTGTTGATGAAGACTAGTTCGCCTGCGGTGTTGGCGCCGCCACCAGCCGTCAGGACGCCGGGGTTCGCCGTGGAGCCGATCTGCAAGCCGCCGGAAGTTGGCGCGAGCAGGACGCCGGCGGTCTGGCCCAGGCGCAACGTCTGGCCGACAAGGTCAATCACCGCCGCCGCCGGGTTGGTGGCCGCCAGCGAATTCACCGCCGTGACGGCCGCGCCCAGCGTAATGTCCGTGCCGCCGCTGGTGAGGCGGACGTTGGTGTTGCTGCCGTCGCTGATGTCGCCGGCGGCAACATCGGCGTATCCGGTGTAGGCGACGAGCGCGTAGGGAACGCCGAGTGTGTTGGTGGCCACCGCCCAATCCGTGCCGCCAACGGTGACTAGGACGTTGTTGCTGCTGATGATGCCGGCGTAGCTGTTCGAGAACGTCGTGGTGATGCCGCCCGCGCCGCCGGGCAGCGTCAAGTCGAGCACGCCGCCACCGAGCGCACGGGTGATCGGGCCAAGGTTCAGGAAGATGTCGCCGCCGTTGTTGACGGTGACGATCCGGTTGACGCCGGGGTTGATGGTGACGCTGGCAAAGCTCTGCGTGATCGCGCCAAGCGACGGCCCATTGACGGTCAGCGTGGCGCCCGTGGTGAGGCTGAACCCGGCCGCGCCGATGGTAAGCACGGAGCTGGGAGCCACGATGTTGCTGACGACGCTGCCGCCAGCGTTGAAGTCGAGTTGGAGCGGGCCGGCGTCAATGAACGTGTTCCCGTAAGCGTTGGTGACGAAGTTCCGCAGCGAGACCGTCGCGGCGCGCTCCTTGAGCATGCCGCCCGTGCCGTAGATGCCGCCGTTGACGAAAATGTCGCCGAACCCGGCGAAGGTCAGCAGGTAGCCGGCGTTGGTGATCGGGCCGTTCAGATACAGCTCCGTGCCCGTGTTGGCCCGGATGCGCGCGGCGCTGGCCAGCACGATGGGGCCGGAGTTGGTGTTGATGCCGCTGACGTTGCGCAACGCGCCGTCCTTCAGCGTGAAGCCCGACGCGCCCGAACCATCGCCGTTAAGGACGATCAGCCGCGGGTCGGTGACGATGTCGCCGCCGATTTGCAGCGAGCCGCCGCTGAGGACGAGGTTGGAGACACCGGCCAGCGCGGAGCCGTTCGTGACCAGCAACGGCCCCGTGCCGACCGTGATCTGCCGCAGACCGGAATTGTCGCCGTCCAACACCAGCAAGCCGTTCCCATACTTCGCCAGCGTTCCGTCGCTGACGATGTTGGTGGCGATATGGACGACATTGCCGTCGTTGTTGATGTCCAGCCCGCCGTGGAAGCCGGAGCCGGCGGTGGAATTGGTCCAGTTGATGATGAGGCTGTCGAGGCTGCTGATCTGCGTTCCGCGGATTTGCAGCACGCCACCGCTGAAGGTCAGCGCCGCGCCGCTGCCACCGATGGCCTCCAGGCTCCCGATGCTCAACGTGCCATTGGTCAGGATCGTGCCACCGGTGTAGTTGTTCGTGCCGTAGAGCATCAACGTGCCCGCGCCGCTCTTCAACAGCGGGCCGCCGCCGGTAATGGTGTTGGTGTTGAACAGGAACCCGCCGGCATCCACGTTGAAGGCACCGCCGCCCGCGTTCAACGTCACCTGACGGTTGTCCAGACCCAGCATGCCCGACACGCGCAACGCGCCGCCGCCGCTCATGATCAGCCCGTTGCCCGCCGCGCCGAGGTTGTAGTCGTTGGTGATGTAGAGCGTGCCGGAGTTGATGGCGATGTCGCCGATGAAGCTGTTGTTGGCGGCCAGCAACACCGTGCTCTGGGCATTGCCGCCCACGGGACCGATGACGACGTTGGTGGCGCCGCCGATGACCGGCTGGTAAATCAGATAGCCGCTTCCGCCGCCAAGCCGGACGGTGGAGTCGGCCCAGGCGACCGCGCCCGTGTAGGTCACGCCGCTGCCCACCGCCGCGCCGAGAAACGCGTTGCTCAGATTCGGCAGGTTGAACGTGAGGCTGTTGGTGGTGTTGGCGGCCAGCACCACCGCGCCCGTGACTGTCCCCACCGAGCGCGCGTCGAGCCAGTTCAGGAACGACTGGTCCAGCGCCACGGTCGGGCCGATGCCGCCGCCGGCCTCCACGACGACCGCCCCCAGACCGCTGTTGAGGACGTTGGTGGAGCCGAGCAACAACGCGCCGGCCCGGACGACCGTCGCGCCGGCGTAGGAGTTGGTGGCCAGCAACATCAAATTACCGCTGCCGAGCTTGGTCAGCCCGCCGTCGGTGGCGTTCGCGCCGAGGCTGAAGGCGCCGAGTTGCGCCGGCTGGATGACGCCGCCGCCTTGCAGCGTGACGCTGAGCGCGTCGTTGGGCAGATAGCCCGAACCGGCGCTGGTGATGAGAATGTTCGTGACCTGCTGATACGTCGGGCTGCCGGGCGTGAGGTCCACCTGCGCGATGGCGGTCGCACCAGTGCCGGAGCCGCCGCCGATCATCACGACGGGCGCGCCGATGTAACCGACGCCGCCGGAAGTGACGGCGATGTTGGTCAAGCCGTAGCCGACCGCGCCGGAAAGCGGCTGCGCGATGGTGATGTTGTTGGTGCCGCTGTCAATGTTCGCGCCGCCATCGTAGATGACCGCACCGAGGAGGACGTTCGGCATGAAGCTGCCGCTGAGCGCCGTGTTGGAGGCGGCCACCAAAGTGCCGCCGTCAAAGTTGAACAGCGTTATGCCGGCCTGCGTCGCTGTGATCTGGTTGGCAATGAGCGTGCCTCCGCTCAAAACGTTCACGACACCGGTGCCGCCGACCGTGCGGTTCAACTGCAATGGCTGGCCCGTGGTCAACGCCGAGTTCACGATGCCCGTGCCGCCGACATTGAGCATGCCGAAACCCGCCCGGCCGTCCCAGTTCATCGCCATGGGCTGGACCCGGCCGCCTTCAAACCGGCCGCCAAACACGTTCACCACGCCCGCGCCGCCGTAGGAACGCCCGATCATCACATAGTTCGTGAAACCGGCGTAGCCGCCATACTGATCGAAGACGCCATAAGAGCCTGTGCCGCCAAAGCTGATCTGAATGCGCTGGGCGCGCAGCTCGCCGTCGGTCAACAGGTAGTAACCGTAGCTGCGGTCGCCCGTGCCGAGGTTGAAGTTAGCGTCGTTGTCGGAGCCTGTCGTGGTGATGTAAACCACGCCGCCCGTCTGGATGACCGCGCCCGCCGCGCCGGCATCCACGCCCAAACGCAACCCCGTCCGCGTCTGGCCAATCGTGAAGCTGCCGCCGACGTTCATCACCGCCCGCGAACCAGCGGTGGCGCCCACGCGCACCTCATTGGTCGTGAACATCGTGCCGTTGACGTTCAACACGCCACCGCCATCAACAAACAGCGTGCCGTTGCTGAACGCGTTGACGCTGCCCGACGCGAACGTGACCGAGCCGGCGCGGATCCCCAGCGGCGTGGGGCCGGTGATGGCGTTGTTGCCGGTGAACGTGACATTGCCGGCGTTGACAAACATCTGGTTGAACCGGTTGTCGCCGTTGAACGCCACCGAGCCGGGGCCGTTGACCGTGACCGTGACGAGGCCGGTGCCGTTGCTGACAACCGACGCGTTGACGGTGAGCGGCGCGGTGAAGTTGTTGTTGATGAGCGCCAGCTCGCCAGCCGTGTTGGTCGCGCCGCCGGCGGTCAGGAAGCCGTCGTTCGGCGTCGCACCAAGCAGCAGGCCGCCGGCCGTGGGCGTCACCAGCACGCCGCCCATCTGCCCCATCCGCAGCATCTGGCCGTCGAAGCGGTTCGTCACCACCGCCGTCGTGTCGGCCGCGAGCAACGAGCTGATCGCCGTCACCCCCGCACCCAACGCAAGGTCGCCGCCGGGGCCGTCGGTGATGCGAACGTTCGAGTTGCTGTCGCTGCCGATGCTGCCGGCGGACTGAACGTCGGTGTAGCCCGTGTAGGCGACGATCTTGTAAGGCACGCCGAGCGTGTTGGTGGCCACCGCCCAATCCGCGCCGCCGACCGTCAACAACACGTTGTTACTGCCGATTATGCCCGCGTGATTGTTGGAAAGCGAACTGACGATGCCCAGCGAGCCGCCCGGCAGCGTCAGGTCGAGGACGCCGCCACCAACCGCGCGCGTGATCGTGCCCAGACTGAGCAGGATGTCGCCGCCGTTGTTTTGCGCGACGATCCGGTTGTTACCGGCGTTGACAACCACGCCGGCCAAAAGTTGCGTGATCGGCACGGTGGCGGAGCCGTTGACGAAGAACGTCCCGCCGGTGGTGGTGCTGAGGCTGTTCGTGCCGAGGAACAGCAACGAGGTCGGGGCGATGACGTTGGTGCGGTAGCTCCCGCCGGCGTTGTAGTCGAGCTTGAGCGTGCCGGCCTCGACAAACGTGTTGCCGTAGTTGTTGGTGGCGAAGTTCTCCAGCGTCAGCGTGCCGGGCCGGTCCTTCAGCACGCCGCCGCTGCCGAGGATGTTTGTTCGGAAGATGATGTCGCCGAACGCGCCGATGCTGAGCAGGTTGGCGTAGTTGGAAACCACGCCCGCCTGCACCAGCGTGCTGCCCAACTCGCCGCTGATGCGCGCCCCGCCCGTGCCGATGAGGATGGGCGCGTTGTTGGTGAGCGCGTCGGAGACCAGCCGCAACGCGCCGCCGTAGCCGCCAACGCCCGCCCCGTAGAGGATGATCTTCTGGTTCGCGGCCATGTTGGTGGTGTCCAGTTGGAGGGCCGCGCCGTTGAAGACCACGTTGCTGCCGTTGGCTAATCCAAGCGGGCTGGTGACCCGCACCAAGCCGCCGGTGATCCAAAGGCTTCCCGCTAGGCCGTTGCTGCCGCTGATGATAAGCGTGCCGTTGCCAAGCTTGGTCATGTTGCCGGGGCCGGTCATGTTGTTGCTGAGGGTGAAGACGTTGCCGTTGTTGTTGATGTCGAGGCCGCCGTTGAAGCCAAGCCCCGCGGATCTGTTGGTCCAGTTGACCACGAGGTCGCCCAGATTGGTCATGGCCGTGCCCCGCACCTGGAGCACGCCGCCGCTGAAGGTCAGGAGCGACCCCGCGCCGCCGATGTTGGCCGCGCTAAAGATGCTGAGAGTGGCGTTGCTGTTGATAATGGTGTTGGTGACGCCGTTGATGCCGCTGTAGGTGTTGTCGCCGTCCAGCCAGACCGTGCCGGGCTGCGCCAACGCGCCCGCCGGCTTGCCGATCACGAGCGTCGCCGCGGTGCTGCCGCCGGAACCGAAGTTGGTCAGCGTCGTGTTGTTGGTGATAATCAACACACCACCGCCGCCGCCCAACAAATAGGTCTGGCCGCCGTAAGGCGTGAGCGCGCCGTTGAACTGCACATTGGAATTGGTGAACGCGTAGTTCGGCAGCCCGGGCAGCATGGAGACGTTGAAGGCCGCGCCCAGCGAGAAGTTGGAGAACCCCGCCGCGTTGAGGTCCACGCGGTCGTTGATGTTGAACGGTGTCAGCGCCAGCACGCCGCGGGAGTTGTCAGTGTCCACGAGGCCCAGATCCAGCGCGCTCTGCATGTTCGTGAAACCGAACTGCACGACGCCGGCGGGATTGACGACAACCAGCCCGTTCGGCGACATGGCGGCGGTGCTGTCGAACTGGAGCACGCCGTTGCTAACAATCGTGCCGCCGCTGTGCGTGTCGCTGCCGTTCAGCGTCAGCAGGCTCGTGCCGAGTTTGACCATCCGGCCCGTGCCAGAAATGCTGCCGCCGATGGCTATCGGCCCGGCGGTGGCGTTGATGAAGTTGCTTGCGCCATTGAGCGTGACCGGGCCGTTCCAGAACGCCAGACCGAAGCCGTTCACACCGAGCGTGCCGCCGCGCATGTCCAGCGCGTTGGTAAAGGTCAGCGTGTTCCAAGTGTCGAGCACGCCGCCTGTGAAGACCTGCGCCACCAACACCCCACGCAAGTTGGGCGCGCCCTGCAAAGTAAGCGTGCCGCCGTTGACAACCAGCGCGGGCATGTTGGTGAACACGGTCGTGCCGGTCATGCTGACCTGGTTGCCGCCGACCTTGAACAGCCGGTAGCCGCCGCCGTCCACCGTGTTGAGAAAGTCAATCCGTCCGCCTCCAGTCTGGCCGATGGCTGAGTCCGCGCCCAGCAGCACGTTGCGCAGGCCTTGGCCGATCAGGCTGCCGCCGCTGTTGAACACAATGCCCGTGTTGGGGCCGAGGCCCATGCCGCTGATGAACACCGTCTTGGCGTTCATCTGGTTGTAAGCAAGGCTCTGCCCGTTCAGGTCCAACGCCGCGTTCGAATAGACCTGGATCTGATAGAAGCCCGCCGCGTTGCCCAGCGCGTTGGAGTTGCCCAGGCGGAGAATGCCGTTGCTCAGGACGGTGCCGCCCGTGTAGTTGTTGCTCATCGCCAGCAACGTCGTGAAATTGCCATCCATGATCAGCCCGCCACTGCCGCTGACGCTGTTGCTGAAGATCAGCGCGGAGCCGGTGGGAACGGGTGTGCCGCCACCCGTGCCGGTGAGGAAGAGGTTGGTAGCGAGGATGACCCTGCCCAGGATGGAGTTCGTGGCCCGGCTGTTCTGCGTGATCTGCGGCAGGCCGTTGGCGCCCAGGGAGAACACAAAATTGCTGACGCTGTTGGCTTGGTTTGCCGTCGTGAGGAAGATGTTGTAGTTGCTGTTGAAGACCAGTTGGTTCAAGAAGAAATTGCTGAGGCCGCCGGCGCCCAGGTCGTTCGTGCTGAAGATCGCCCGCGGGTTGTTGAAGCTGATGATGTAGTTGGTGCTGCCGCCGCTGGCCGGCGCGCTGCCGTTCCAAGACGCGCCCAGGCTCCAGAAACCGTTGTTGGTGTTCTGGTAGGTCTGCGCCGTCGCGCCCAACGACGCCCACAGCCATGCCGCCGTCAAGAGACACCTCACCCCTGCAAGACCGCGCCGCATGTTTGCGCGTCGTGCCAGACCGCTCCACATGCTTCCGTCACTTGTCCGGGTGACATCCACCTGATTGTTCGTCCTCATGATGCAGCCTTCATTTGATATACCGGCCACTGGCCACCGTCGCCGGCGGAATGCCTTGGTTCAGTCCGGGGCCTCCAGATCATCCGGTTCGTTATCGCCGACAAAAGGCGCAAACGCCGCCTTGCCAAAGAGGGACGGCTGGCCGTCGTTCGACGCGTGACCGAGTAGGAACGCGCCCCGATGATGCCCAAGGAGACCATCATCGGAACGGCCAGCCGTTTGTGGCCGACGGCTTCGAGTGGAAGCACGAACCGTCAACCGGGGAAACTGAGCCGCCAGCGGAACACAAGGCCATCTTCGAGGAGCATGAGGACGCAACTCACGAGGAGACCTGCAACAACTCCGCTGGCGGCGTCCAAAATCTTTGTCAGGCTCCGGCACTATCGCGCTCGGGCACCCGGCTCCTGTTGCCGCGGTCAATCTCGTTCTCTGCACGCGTTCCTTGGGACAAGTGTTGGCGTGAGAGTAAGACAAGCCGGCGACTGCAACAATCGGGGCAATCCCGTTTTCTTTTTCTGCCCTTCCCCCGACCTCGAATAGGGGATTTCCCTTAATGGGCCCCCCGATGCGGCAAACAAAAACAACCTCGCCCGCCCGGTTCGCCCGGCACAGGTCGGAGTTTCTCCCGCGTTCCAATAAATCCTGCCGCAAGTTAATAACCTACCGCTCCACCACGAAGCAGTGTGCAGGTAAAATCTCGGCGGGACTATAGGCTCTATTTGGGACCATTGCCCCCATCTCACCTGACTGTTTCCAAGACGCGCGCACTATGGCACAGATGCGCGCTCCCCGCAACTGGAAGTTGCATTCCGCCGGCTCAACGCTATCCTTGCGCCACGCCGCACCGAAACGCGCCATGGAACTTCACGTCAGCCTCAGTCGAAAAATCGCCATTGGATTCTCGCTGGCGCTGCTGATTCTGATGGCCATCGGCGCCGTCTCCTACCGCAGCACCGTCCAGTTCGCCGAGTCCGCCGACGTGGTGGCCCGCTCTCATCAGATTATCGCCAAGCTGGAGGCCACCCTCGGCGACCTGGCCATCGCCGAGAGCGAAGCGCGCGGCTTCGTCATCAGCGGCAACGAAAACCACCTCGGCCTCTACCGCCGCTTCGCCAACGAAGTCGCCGTTGACATCAAACATCTCCGCGCGCTTGCGATGGACCCGACCATCAAACAACGGCTGGCGACCCTCGAAGGCATGATTCAACTGCGTCTCGACAGGCTTCAGACAAGCATCGAGACGCGCAAGCTGGAGGGTCTTGAGGCGGCCAGCAAACTGGCGGGACCGGGCAAGAAACTGATGGACGAAGTGCGTCAGGCCGTGGACGACATCGAAACCCTGGAGAAGAACCTTCTCGATGAACGCCACCGCGTGGCGAAGTCATTGGCCGCCCAAACCATCACCGTCGTCGTCCTCGGCAGCTTTCTGGCCGTGCTGGTAGCCGGCGCAAGCACGATCATCCTGCGGGCGGACATTACACACCGGGAACGCCTGGAGAAGGAAGTCATGGAGATTAGCGAGCGCGAGCAGCGCCGGATAGGCCGGGACTTGCACGACGGCTTGTGCCAGCGACTCACCGGCATCGCACTGTTCAACCGCAGCCTTCAGCAAAAGCTCGCAGCCAAATCCGTCGCCGAGGCCGACGAGGCGAGGCGTGTCACGGAACTGATCAACAGCAGCATCGAAGAGGCGCGCCGTTTGACGCACGGTTTGCAGCCTGTGCCGGACGAGCCCACGGGTCTGATGATCGCTCTGCGGGAACTGGCGGCCAGCACGCAAAGCCTGAGCAAGCTCGCCTGCCATCTGGATTGTCCCGAAACAGTGACCGTCCCGGATCGGATCGCAGCCACGCACCTCTATCGCATCGCGCAGGAAGCCCTGCACAACGCCCTCCGTCACGCAAAGGCATCCAGCATCGTCATCGCCCTGCGGGCCGATGAGAACACCGTTACGCTGACCGTGAGCGACGACGGTTGCGGCCTGCCGGAACACCGGCCGCGAAAAGGCCTGGGCTTGGATATTATGGACTACCGCGCCAGCGCCATCGGTGCTACGCTGGCCGTGCGACGAGGCGAGAAACGCGGCACCGTCGTGTGCTGCGCGCTGCATCGAGACGCGCTCAGTCCTCGCGAAACAACTTCATGAGCCACAAGAAACCAACCAAGGCGAAGAGGCGGATCTTGATCGTGGACGACCATCCGCTGTTGCGCGAGGGCGTCGCCCGCCTGATCAACGACCAGCCCGACCTCATGGTCTGCGGCGAAGCGGAAGCCCCGTCCGCGGCCCTGGCCGTCGCCGACACCGCCAAGCCCGACTTGGCCGTCGTGGACATCTCCCTCAAGGACCAGAGCGGGTTGGAACTGATCAAGGACTTCAAAGTGCGCTTCCCCAACTTGCTGGTCCTGGCGCTCTCGGTGCATGACGAATCTGTTTACGCCGAGCGCGCCCTGCGCGCCGGCGCGCGCGGCTACGTCATGAAGCGCGAAGCTTCGGACAAAGTGCTCGAAGCCATCCGGAGCGTGCTCGAGGGCAACGTCTATATCAGCAACAAGATTGCGGCGGGCATCCTCGACAAGGTCACGGGCTATCCTGCGGGTCCTGCGCGCTCGGCGTTGGATGTCTTGAGCGACCGTGAAACCGAGGTGCTGATGTGGATCGGCAAAGGCTACGGCTCGAATCAAATCGCCAAACAACTGCACATCAGCGTCAAGACCGTTGAAGCCCACCGGGCCAACATCAAACTCAAGCTCAACCTCTCCTCCAGCAACGAGCTGCTCCAATGCGCCATCGGCTGGGCGCAACAGATAGGCGAAATCTGACGTGCGAGCCTCCACTCGATTCGCCCGATAAGGGATTTCCCCTAAGCATTATAGGGGAAGACACTCAAGAGCAAAGCGGGCGCGCCCTCATTGTGCCCGCAAGGCGTCAGCCTGTAGTATCTGCCCTGCTTCAGTTCGGATGACTATGGCTTCAAAAGGAACCATCGCTGCGGCGTCGAAGAAACGGGTGTTCCTCGTGGATGATAATGAGATTGTTCGCGCTGCGCTGACAACACTGATCAACGCGGAAAGCGATTTCGTGGTCTGCGGCGAAGCAGAGGACGAGAATTGCGCGCTGGCCGCCGTCAAGGAACTCCAGCCCGACGTCGCCATAGTGGACTGGTCGCTCAAAGAAGGGGATGCCTCGAAACTGATTACAGCCCTGAGCCGGCGGCGCCCGCAAGTGCCCGTGCTGGTGCTTTCTGTTCACGAGAAGGAGTATTACGCGGAACGGGCCACAAGCGCCGGCGCGTGCGGCTACATCATGAAACATGAAGCCGCCGACAAGCTCATCGAGGCGGTCCGCCGCGTGGCCGCCGGCCAGACATTATCACCTTAACGACGGATCGCCGGCGCACAAAGCGGTGACAAAATCCTTGCCGCGACGTGTCTTTCTGTGCCTTCATCGCTTGAGCAAGCATGTGCAAGCAGGCAGGCCGGGTTTTCGTCGCTGGTTCGATCCCTGCCTCCAAAGCCGTTTTTCCCTGCGATGTGAGCGGATTCTTCTACAACCTCGGACGTCATGTGGGCCGCGCCGCCGTGCCGACCATCCGCAAGTCCAAGTGGATTTGGGACGGACTGACCGGCACTGAAGATGAGGCGTTGCGCGCCGAAGCGGCCTTCGGCAGCGCGCTGGCCGTCGAGCTTCGCGCCGTCACCGGCCGCGTGGACGACCCGCAAATGGCTGCCCTTCTCAACGATCTTTGCCGGCGGCTGGCCGCTTGCGTGCGGGACAAACGCCGCGTCTTCCGTTGCGAGGCCATCCGCGACGATTCTCCAAACGCCATGGCGCTGCCCGGTGGTTTTGTCTTCGTCAGCCACTCGCTGGTGGACCTCTGCGAGCGCCGCCCGGAGGAACTGGCCTTTGTCATCGGCCATGAGATGGCGCACATCATCCGCGAGCACGCGTGGAATCGGATGATGAAAGAGGTTGCCTCCAGTGTCCTCTCGCGCGCCGTGTCGGTCCTTGCCGCGCGCGCGGGGCCTCTGGCCGGCTGGTTGCGCGAGAAGGGCATGGCGCTCCTGCAAAGCGCCCACTCCCAGGACCACGAACAAGAGGCGGACGAACTGGGTCTTCATCTCGTGGCCGCAGCCGGTCTTGCTCCCGGCGGCGCCATCGCGTTGCTGCAACGCATCGAGCGGCTCGACCCAAAGCGCATGGAGCTTGGCCGGTATTTCGCCTCACATCCACCGGCCGCCGAACGAATCGCCCGGCTCATGCCCCTTTGCCGGCGATTGACTTCAGGCCGTCCTTGATCCGCGGAACTGCGCCTGACTGTGCCGGCCAGGCCGAAGCCCGCGCCTGTAGAAGCAGCGGTCCATGACCATCATCTATAATGCGAGGCAGACTGATACAGCATCAGCTCTTTTGCTCGCCTTGCTTGGGCTTCAGCAGAGAGTCCAGCTTGTCAAAGGGATTGGAAACCAAGGGCGGCGGCTGTGCATCGGGTGGCCTCTGCCCCTCGTAATACTTTCCAATCAGTGACTTCTCGTGCTCGTGATCATGACAGTAAACGCAGAGCAGTTCCCAGTTGCTGCCGTCAGGGGGATTGTTGTCGTGGTTGTGGTCCCGGTGATGGACGGTCAGTTCGCGCAGGCGTTTCCCAGAAAACTCACGGCCGCAGCTTGCGCAGACATGCGGGTAAATCTTCAGCGCCTGCTCCCGATACCCCCTCTGCCGGATTTCCTGTTCGCGCAGAATCTCGGCAAGCACTCCTGTGGGTTTGCCGGCATTGGTTGGTGATTTGTCGGATGACATCGTCGCAAACCAAGATGGCTCTACTTGAAACTGGCGGCGGCAAAACTGCCCAGGGCCACACCGAGAATGACGCTCCCCCACGGAGAGCTTGTGATCATTCACCCGCCCGTATGGCAGCCGATGAACTTGTAATAAAGAAACCCGCCCGCGCCACCAATCACAGCACCGATGATGAGCTTGATAATCATGACCATTCTCCGTCCTGAACCACTACGCGCCGGAAAACTACCACGTCCCGCCCGTGCGCTCAACTTCCCCCGCCATCCCTGCCCTCCCCGGCGCGTCGTTCGTTCGCCGCCGCCAACCGCCTCCTCCACCGCGCCTATCGCGGCTCGTGGGCGGTGTGGTTATGACCGGGCCATGGCGTCCGTTTCATGGAGCGTCTCCAATGGTGCCCGACAGCGCAGACTTCACTTCTTCTTGTGCTGGATGAAATGCGTGTCGGCGACCGCCTACGGCACGCGCTCCAGCTTTACGTAATCGAGGCCGGCCATGTGGCGTTTGACAGCTTTCGCGTTTGCGCCGGTGATTTCCAGCGTCAGGCGGTGGACGCCTTTCTTCAACTCATGCACGCCGAGGTCGAGCGCGCCGGTTGGGATGACTTGCGGGTTGTAGAGGTCGAGCGGCTGGCCAAGCTTCTGGCCGTCGAGCGAGAGCTGCACGATGCCGTAGTCTTTAGCCTTGGTGAGTTGGACGATGAGTTTGTAGCGGCCGTCCTCTTCCACCGGCAATGACAACGTGAGGCGGTCGCCGCGCTTGCCATCAATCCACCAAAGATGTGACTGGTCGCTCCACGCACCGCCGAAATGTGCCAAGTCCTGCGGATGCGCCTTACCGCCGGTGCACTCGACGATCTTCAGTTCCTCGCCTTCGAGCGCGCCGGCGGTGCGGGTGTTCGGCGGCGTGGCATACCAGTCGGTGCGCTCAACCAGCGGCATCGGGGCGTAGTCGTCCAACTGCCCAACCGCCTGATACCAATAGACCGTCGCCGCGTAGAGGGTCGGCTTGTCGTTCTTGTAATACTTCTCGATGGCCGCCTCGAACGAGGTCTGGAACGGGACGTTGTCGGTGACGTGCCAACGGTTGACGCAGACATGCCGGCGATTGCCGCCGTCGTTGCGCGGCTGGTTGTGGTAGGCGTTCTCGAACAGCTCCGGGCAGCACCACGCGTAGCCGAAGTAATCCTCCGAGCCGGTGCCGATGGTGGACGGGAACTTCTCGCCATCCACGAAGAACTTCTCGTCGCCCTCGCCCCACCAACCGCCGCGCGGGTTCCAGATGTGCAGCATCACGCCGACGAACCGCCCACGGCCCCGCGTCTTGAGCATCGTCCAGTCAATCGCCCGGCGATCCGGGTCCTCTGGCAGGAACGCGTCGCGGTGCCACTTCGCGTGAAAGCGCGCCAGTTTCGCCGCCGGTCGCGTGAGCGGCGCGTGCGTAACTTTGAACGCCACCTTGCGCCTCTCCTTGCCGTCGTTGACCAACTCGACGCGCGCCTTCTTTGCAAATGGCATATACCAGAGCGCGTAGCAGCCGTCCTCGGTCATGCCGAGCGGTAGCGAGCGGTATTTGTTGAAGCCGGGCGCGCTGCCGAAGAAGTCGCCGAGTGGCGTCCAGACCGCCGGCTGCGCGTCGTCGTCCCATGTGATCCGCAGGCAAAGCTCGCGCAACGCGCCGATGTCATCCGGCGCGGCGGGCAGGTCAAGCTTCGCGCGCAACGCCGTGATCGCGCGCGGGCCGTCAAGTTCCGCCACGAGCGCCAGTTCACCGGGCGCAACGGTGAGGGTCGTCTCCACGGTCTTCTCGCCCTTGCGCGGGCTGACGGGATCGTCACCCAGCTTCTTCTCAAGGAACTCGTTCGCCTTCACAAGCGCCGCGGTTTCCTTCGCGGTGAGGTTGCGCGTGAACGTCGGCAGCTTCGTTCCCTTCGGATACGTTGTGTAGGTGAAGTGGTAGTAGTTGCCCCATCCTTTCTCGGCGATGATCTTGCACGATTTCTGGAACGGAATGGGCACGTAGTTGTTCCAGCCTTTGGCGAGGACGTGGCAGAGCGCCTTGCCTTGGAACGGCGCCTCGCTGCCGTCGAAGTATTTGTAGAACGGCAGGTCCACCGCCGGCTCCGTCGCACCATCGAGGAAGATTTTCACGTGGCCCTTGCCCGCCGTTGCCGACCAGACACGCCAGATGACGCCCGGCCCCTCCATCTCCGCGAACACCGAGGACTCACCCTCCTTGCGGATGATGCCGCCGCCGTCTCCGTTGGCGTCCCACTTCACGTATTTGCCGGTGGCTTCATCGTATTTGCTGGCGCGGTCGTAGCTGGACCATTGCTGGCACTTTTCACCCGCCTCCGGCAGCACCGCGAGCGATTCGAGGTCGGTGAGCCGCTTGATGAGGTCGAGGTAGGTGAACCGTTGCGCGGCCTGCGAGGATGCGGCGGCGCAGACCAGCACGAGCGTCAGGACGGCGCAGGCGCAGTGTTTGGAGAAGGCGGTTGGGTAAACGAGGTTCAAATTCATCGTGCTGTCCTTTGTATTGTGGAAATTCCTTGGCTGACCACACTGGTTTACCGCAACGAGTTTAGGGCAAAATCATCAAGGGCAGAATCATGATTTTGCCACCTATGATTTTGCCTGTCCTCTGTTCTGCTCTGCCAGCACCGCTACTTCTTCGGCGTCGCGTCGGCTTTGATGTCGCCGAGCGCCCACTGAATGCCGTCGAGGTAATACTGCACCACCGGCGCGTCCTGGAACACGTTCATAGCGTGACCGAGCGAGCAGTAAAACAGCCGGCCTTTGCCGACGTTCTTGATCCAAGAGACCGCGTAGTCATCGTCGGTGCGGCAGCCTCGCGGTTTGTTGGTTTTCGGGTCCAGCGATCGGATGGGCTTGGCGGTTTCTTCGTCTGTGAGGTCCATGCCAATCAGCACACGGCGATCGGCACGCGTGTAGGCGTCCTTGAACTGGTAAATCTCGTCCTTCAACCGGAAACTCTTCCCGCCAAACGCCCGGCAGAGCGGATGATTCGGCTCGTCGAGTTTGAAGGCCCACTTCCCGTCGGTCTTGCCGCCGGGACCACCGCCACCCCACGGATGACCGGCGAAACGTCCGCCCATGAGCTGCTGGCCTTCGGGCCATTTGCCGAAGTTGTCGGTCGCGCCGTGGATGCCGATGATGGCCTTGCCGTTGTTGATGAAATCGAGCAGGGCCTGCCTGATTTCCGGCGTGTGGTCGAGGCTGGTGGTGTTGTTGAACACCAGCCCGTCATACTTCGCCAGGTTCTCCGCGCTCAACGCCTCCCACTCGCGACTGAAGTCGCACGTCCACGCGCCGGTCTTCTTGCCCATCAGTTCGATGCACTTGTTGCCGCCGGCAACGCCGCTGCCGTGGAAGAACCCATCGCAGCGCCAGAACACGAGCAGCTTGCGCGTCTTCTTCGGTTTCGCGGCCTTGGCGGGCAGTGCGGCCTCGATCTTCTCCAAATCCGCCGCCGAAATCTCCGGCACCTTCGTCTTGTCGGGCGGCGGCGGTTTCGGCGCAGTCTTCGCCTTGTCCTGCGCACCGCACACAGCCGCCGTCACGCAAGCCGCAGCAACCAACGAGAGAATCATCAAGCTACTCTTTGTTTTCATATTCTTCTGACTTCTGTCTTCTGATCTCTGACCTCTGTTCCTACAACGTCCACGGCGCTCTCATCGCCCGACTCAACATCCGGTTCGCTTGCTCGTCGCCGGGGAACTTCTCGGCCTTCGGGTCCCACTTCAGCGGCCGGCCCAACCGGAACGCGATGATGCCAATCTGGCAGACCGTCGCCGTGCGATGGCCAATCTCTGCCGTGCAAATCGTCGGCTTGCGCGAGCGGATGCAGGAGAACCAGTTGTCGAAATGGTCGCGGCTCTCGTAGAGATGGACGTCGCCCGGGCCAAACTGTGTCCCCGCAAGGCTCGCCGGCTCGGTCTGGAGCCAGTCGCCGCGGTTCACGGCCACCCAGCCCTTTTCGCCGATCCACTGCGTCGCCGAGCCGGGTTGTTTGTTGCCGACATACATCTTCACGCCGTCGGCGTAGGTGTAGGTGAGGTTCTTCACATCCTTGCCATCCGGCGGAACCACCTCCACCGGCCCGGTGTGATCGGTGCCGAGGCCCCACTGCGCGATGTCGAAATGGTGCGCGCCGAAATCCGCCTGGCCGCCGCTCGCAAACTCGCCGTAGCCGCGCCAGTTCGGGAAGCTGTGCGTCCAGCCGTCGGGCGCGAGCGCGGAGTTGTAGGGCCGCCACGGCGACGGGCCGAGCCAGAAGTCCCAGTTCAGTCCCGCCGGCACCGGCTCCTCCGGCAGATCGCAGAACGGCTTCGACGGCCCGCCGATGCTGACCCAGACTTCCTTCACCTTGCCGATGCAGCCGTTGCGCACCAGCTCACTTGCATAACGGAACGCGCGGTTGCTGCGCTGCTGGCTGCCGGTCTGGAACATTGTGCTGTTCGCCTTCGCGGCATCGGCGATAGCGCGACTTTCCCAGTTCGTCAGCGCCAGCGGCTTCTCGCAATAGACATCCTTGCCCACCTTGCACGCCGCCACGGCGATCAACCCGTGCCAATGGTCCGGAACACCGATCGTCACTGCGTCGAGGTCGGGCATCTCCAACATCTCGCGATAATCCTCAAACGTCTTGCAGCCCTTGTATTCGCCCTTGCCTGTGCGCTCGGCGTAACGCTTGTTGACCTCTTCGCAGAAATGCTCGCGCACGCCTTTGTGGACGTCGCAGAGCGCCACAACCTGCACATCCTGGCGGCCAAGGCAGTAACCCAAGTGCCCGCGCCCCATCGCACCCTGGCCGACATTGGCGAGATTGATCCGCTTGCTCGGCGCGTTTGCGCCCAGCACAGAAGCGGGGATGAGATTTGGAAACGCCAGCGCGCCTGCGGCGGCGGCTTTCAGGAAATGACGACGCGAGACCTTCTGGTTCATGACCGTCTCCCGTAAAAAGTTGGACGCCAGTTGTAACGCCGAGCGTCCTACTTCTTCTTCACCACCGTCGCGATGGCGCCTTCGATCATCTTCTTGTCTTCCGGACGCTCCATCAGCGTCAGGAGCTTTTGCAGCGTCTCCGTCTTCTTCTTCGCGTTGAAGCTGCACTTCCGGTCGTTGAGGATGCGCACCACGGCGCGCGCGCCGAGAATCTTGTGCTTTGCGTCGCCGCTCTTCGCAACGAGGTCCATGATCGGCGCAACGGCCGCGTCCGACTTCCAGTTGAACAGCGCCCGCGCCGCCGGATCCTTCAGCGCCGCCGGGCCGGAGGTGAACGTCTCCCTGGCGATCTTCAGCGACTCCGCGCCCGCACCGGTGCTTGCCAGCGAGATCAGCGTGGCCTTCGTCGCTTCCGAGCAGCCCGACGCGCTGGCCCAGAGCTTCGCGAACCGCTCATCTTCCTTGCCGAGCGCCTGCGTCGCCTTCCAGAGGACCGAGGCCACCTTGTCCTTGTTGTCGGCCTTCTCCAGCAACGCCAGCAGCGCCGGCATCTCTTCCGCGCCCGCAAAACCGTCGAGCGCATCCAGCGCCGCGCCGCGCACGTCCTTGTTCTCGCTGCCAGCCATCTTCAGCAGTCGCGGCACGACCGAGCGGTCGGCGCGGGCCTTCAGCGTCAACGCCGCCACGCGCACCTTCTTCGCGTCGGCGTCGTCGAGCATCTTCGTCATCGCTTCGTTGACGCCTTCCGCGTTGATGCGCCCCAGTGTTTGCTGCGCCGCAGCGGCCACGTCGCCTTCGGCCGTCGCCAGCGCAATGAGGTCGCCGACGACACTGGAATTGCCAACCTTCTCCAACGCGAGCGCCGCCTCCATCTTCACCGCCTCCACGCTGCTGCCCAGCGCGGTCTTCACCGCCGGCAGCGCCGGTTTGTCGCCGCGCTCGGCCAGCGTGCGGAGCACCGCCACCTGCACGGCCGCCGGCAGACCGGGCAGCGCCATGCACAATTCCATTGTGACGCCCTTGCTCTCCATTCGCTGCGCCGCCTTCGCCGCCGCCAGCGCCAGCGGCAACTGCTGATCCTTGAGCGCGCTGCGGACCGCATCCAATCCCTTTGCGCCGCCGAAATCCACCAGGCCGTTCAACGCCGCGATCACCGCGGGCTGGCTCTTGCCCTTCGCAAACTCCTCCTCAAACACCGCCACCGCCTCGTCCTTGCCGCCGGACTTGGCGAGATTGAACGCCGCGTCCATCAACGTCCGCTCACGCAGCGGCTCGAACTCCGCCGCGACCTTCGCCGACTTCAACGCCGCCACCGCGCCCGCGCCGCCGACGCGGCCGAGGGCTTGCAGCGACGCGCGCACCAAGTCCGCGTTGCCGGAACCGAGATAGCCTGTCACGACGCCGACCAGCTCCGGGTTCTGCCGCGCCGCGAGCGTGTTGATAATGCCGATCTGGATCTTTCCGCTGGACGACTTGAGCGCCGCGAGCAGTCCGTCACAGACCGCCTTGCACGGCAGGTTCTCCAGCGCGAGCCGCGCCACGTCCGCCGACTTCTCCTCGCCGAGCATCTTCAACAGCGGCGCGACGCACGCCTCCGAGCCGATCATGCGGAGCTGTTCGCACACAAACTTCTTGCAGGCGTAGGTCGCCTCCGGTTTGGCAATGGCGGCGATGAGCTTCGCCTCGATGGCCGGGTAGCCGGCGGGCTTGGCCTCGCGAATCTCCTGCTGGATGGCCGCGAGCATCTCCGACTTCTTGCCAAAGTCGTAGGCGGGCAGTTCCGCGTAGGGATCCGCTTGCGCCGAGGCGGACAACGCCAGCGCCGCGAAAAACGTGAAGGTCAGAGACAGGCATTTGTTCATGGCAGAAGACTCCTTTTCAAGCAAACGGCGGACAACAGCAGTTTTCAGATGGCCGCAACATGATTGAGCCGCGATTAAACGCGCGCCGCCCGCCCCTGTCAACGCTTTAACCCTGATACCAAAGTGCCAATGCCAGAAAGGCCGGAGGTCAGTGGTCGGAGGTCAGAAGTCAGTGGTCAGTGGCCAGTCGGCGCAGGCGAATGTATCCGGCTGACTGACCTCTGTCCTCTGACTTCTGACCTCTGATTTCACGGCGCGAGAAACGCCGTGTAGAAGTAGTCGTTGAACTTCCACACCCCGCCCAGCAACGACCAGAGCCGCACATACACCGGCCCGCCGTCCACCGGCAACGTCACCGCCTGCGTCCGGTTCGTCCCGACCACCGCCGCGTAGAGGTCGTGGCTTCCCGGCGTGCTGCCGGCCCACATCGCATACTGGCTCACCCCGCTGCCCGCGCTCCATCCAAACACCGTCGAGGCCGCAGCCAGCGTGTCGCCGTTCGCGTGGCTCGTCATCTGCGCCTTCGCGCCAGCGCCGCTGCCCGTCTCATACGCGTAGTCGTTGAACTCCCATGTCCCGCCCACCAGCGACCACAGCCGCACGTAAACCGGTTCGCTGTCCAGCGGCAAGGTCAACTGCTGCGTCCGGTTCGTTCCCACTACCTGCGCCCACAGTCCATAGCTGCCCGCCGTGCTGCCCACCCAGAACGCATACTGGCTGACGCCCGTGCCCGCGCTCCAGTTCAGCGTCACCGGGTTGGAAACGAACGTCGTCCCGTTGGTCGGGCTGAGCATCTCCGCCCGCGACGTGGGCGCAGCGTAGGCCGTGAACATGTAGTCGTTCGGTTTCCATGTCCCGTTGATCAACGACCAGAGCCGCACATACAACCGCCGGCCGTCGGTGGGCAGCCCTGTCAACGCGCGCGACAGGTTGGCGCCTTCAACCGCCGCATAGAGGTCATAGCTTCCCGGATTACTGCCCACCCAGAGCGCGTATTGGCTCGCGCCCGCGCCCGCGTCCCACGACAAGGTCACATTCGCCGAGCCGAGCGCCGCGCCGTTGCCCAGGCCCGTGAACCTCGCTTTCACCGCGTTCAGCGCCCGGTAACTGTAATCGTTGTATTGCCAGCCGCCGTTGATGAACGACCAGAGCCGCACGAAGAGCGTGCGGCCGTCCACGGGCAGCGTCAGTGTCCGCGACAGGTTGGTGCCGACCAGCAACGCGTGAAGGTCGGCGCTGTTCGACGCGCTGCCCACCCAGAGCGCATACTGGCTCGCGCCGACGCCGGCATCCCACCTGAAGGTCATCGAGGCGCTGCCGTTGGTCGAGCCGACGACGGGGCTGGTCATCGCCGCCTTCGCCGGCAGCGGCGCGGTGTAGCTGTAGTCGTTCACCGCCTGCCACGTCCCCGCGATGAGCGCCCATAGTCTTGCGTGGATGCTGCTGCCGTTGGCCGGCAACCGCAGCGTCCGCGAGCGGCCCGGCTCCACCATCGCATGAAGGTCGTGGCCGCCGGGTGTCGTGCCCACCCAGAGGGCATACTGCGTCGCGCCCGCGACCGGGTCCCAACGGAACGGGACAACGTCGGAAGCGAGCACGGAGCCGTCGGCGGGGCTGGTAATGCCCGTCTTGTCCGCCGCAATCACGCCCGTGGTGTAGAGTGCGTTGGTGTTCCAATACAGCGCCGGGTCCAGCCCGGGCAGATGGATGGAACTGAAACCGCCGACGCCGGCGCTGAAGTCGAACAAATCAAACCAGTCGCCCGCCCGCGGCGTGAAGCCGTTCACCAGCGACACGTCCAGCGCGCCACCGAAGTTGAACAGGCCGGTGACATCAAACTGGTCGTAGAGCGAGGCGCTGCCGCCGCCCAGTTCCATCCGCATCGTCGCGCCGCCCAGCAAGCCGAGGTCGCCGTCGTCCGTGATGACGCCGACGCCGTCGCCGGGGGCGATGACGCCCGCGCCGGTGAGCGAGCCGGTGATGGCGCCCGTGCCGGTGAGAATGGCGTTGGTGTTCACGAACAGCCCGCCGGCAAAGTTGTGCGCGCCGCCGAGCAGGTTGAGCGTGGCGGACTGGAGGCCGTCGCCGACGGCGAACCGCGTGGCGTTGGAGACGCTGCTGCCGCCGACGCCCAGGAGGCCGGCGTTGAACGTAAGGACGCTGCCGGCGTTGGTGGACACGAGCCGGCTGGAGGTGAGCGTGCCGCCGTTGATGACGAGCGCGCCCTGGTTCAGGAAGTTGGTCAGGTTCGCGGCCACGGTGCCGGAAAGCGTCCAGGTGCCGGCGTTGGTGGCGATGCCGACATCGAGCCGGCCGCCGCCATGCTGGAGGACCGCGCCGGCGTCGTTGAGGAACACCGTGCCCATGTTCGTGCCACCGATGATTCGCATCGTGCCGGCGTTATGCTGGAAAGCCGGCGTGAGCACGCCGCCGGACTGGATCAAGAAGCCGGAGTTGGTGACAACGTCCACCGCGACCAGCCCCTCGCCCATCTCGAACTGGCCCGAAGCGCCGATGACCATGCGCGGAGCGGCCAGCGTCGCCGTGTTCGTCAACCGCGCGTTGGCGGCGATCATCAGCCCGTCCGCGAACGTGTGGCTCCCCAACGGCAGGCTCAACGTCGCCGCGTTGGTCCCGTCGCCGACGACGAACCGCACGCCGTTGGAGATGACGGAGCCGAGCGAGGTCAGCACGCCGCCGTTGATCAACAGGGTGCTCGCGCTGTTGGTGACGAGAATCTGGCCGACGGTCGTCGTCCCGCTGTTGATCTCCAGCCGGCCGTCCTGGAGGTTGAGCACCGAACCGCCCGTGAACGGAACCGCGCTGCCAAACAAGCTGTTGGTCCAGTTGATCGTGGGGACCGCAATGGTGGAGAAGGTGTTGTTGCTGAAGTCGAGCAGAAGGGTGTTGGTGTAGGTCAGGATGCCGGCGCCGAGGTTGCCGAGGATGAGGGTGCTGTCGCCGCTGCTCCAGAGATTGGTCAGCACGTGCGGCGCTGTCGTCGTCCACCGGATCGCCCCGCCGACGTAGGTGTTCGTAATCACCCCCAAGCCGACGCAGCCGTTGGTGAACAGGCTCAGCGAGTTCGAGCCGAAAAGACCGCCGCGCACAATCAACGCGTCGTTGTTCGTCATCGTGAGCAAGCTGTTGGTGAAGACCAGCGTGCCGTTGGTGATGGTTAGATTGGAATAATCCCCCGTCCACGTATTGCGCAACTGGAGCGTGCCCGCGCCATACTTGACCAGACCCGCGCCGTCATTGACGATGGCGCCCGATCCTCCGGCAACCAGCGTGCCGGCGTTAATGGTGATATTGCGCGCAAGAAGAGTCGAGCCGCCCAGGGAGAGATACGCCCCGGCGCTGTTACTGCTCACGTTGAGTCCTTGGAGCGTGAGGTAGCCAAGGCCGTTGTTGATGCTGCCAAATTGGAGTGTGCCACCCTGGTTGATCAGCACGTTCGTGCCCGCACCGACGATGTTGCCGGTATTAAGGACCAGCGTGCCGACACTGCCGGTGTTGACCCGCAACACGTTGCTGCTGCTCAGAAAATCCAATCGAAGCGTGCTGTCGCTTACGCCGCCGATGATGTTGATGATGACGGCGCCCCCCGTAAGAACGGAAGAGTTGGTCAGAAGAGTGACGCCTCCCAAGCCACCATTGGAAAGAACAAGAGTGGGCGTTGCTATACCGATGCCCGGAGCGGCGGCTATCAACATGTTCGTGCTTGCGCCAGCTTGGAGCATGCCACCGCTCACGGCCACGGTATTCATGGAGACAAGGCCGCCGCCGTATCTGATCATAGACGTGCTTCCGCCGCTGCCTGCGTTCCCACTGGAGGTGTTGTAGTTGTAGTCGTTGTATTGCCACTCGCCGCCGATCTTCGACCAGAGCCGCACATAGAGCGCGCGGCCATCGGTTGGCAGCGTCAGCATCTGCGACAGGTTCGTGCCCACGTTCAACGCGTGAAGGTCGTGACCTTCCGCCGCGCTGCCCACCCACAGTGCATACTGGCTTACCCAAAGTCCGGCGTCCCATGTAAACGTCACCGACCCCCCGCTGGTTGCCGAACCGGGTGACGGACTAAGCATTGCGGCTTTCGTCGCCACCGGCGCGGTGTAGGCGTAGCTGTTGTATTGCCAGTCGCCGTTGATCAACGACCACAGCCGCACGTAGAGCGGACGACCGTCCAGCGGCAATACCAACGTCCGCGAAGTGCCCGGTTCAAATGCCGCATAAAGGTCAGAGCCGTTCGTCGCGCTGCCCACCCAAAGCCCATACTGGCTCACGCCCGCTCCCGCGTTCCACGTGAACACCACCGAGCCATCCCTCAACACCGGGTCAAGCTTCAGCGATTTCATCGCCGCCTTCGTCGCCGTGGGCGCGGTGTAACTGTTCGTGGCGGCCTGCTGCCACGCGCCGCTGACCCAGGCTGACAGCGTCACATGAATCTGCCGCCCATCCGCCGGCACCTGCAACGTCCTTGTCCGGTTCGTTTCCACACCCACATACAAATCACCGCCACCCGGCGCGCTGCCCACGCGCAACTCGTATTGGATGACATCAGCGAGGCCATCCCACGCAAACGTCACCTGATCCGAAGTGAACACAAGCCCGTCTGCCGGCGTAATCACCGTGAGCCGCGGGTCGTTCTTCAGCGCAATGCAGTGGTCGCTGCCGCTTGCGATAGCCACCACGCCCGACAGGCCCGCGGGAATCGTGCTTTGGCCGGAACGGTTGTCCCCCCAAGCCACCACCGTCCCGTCGCTCTTTAACGCCAGGCTTTGCCGGCCTCCTCCTGAAATGGCGATCACGTCGGCCAAGCCCACAGGCACGCTGGCTTGGCCGAAACTGTTGTCTCCCCATGCAACAACGGTTCCATCCGACTTCAACGCCAGGCTGTGAATCGCGCCTGCGGCAACGGCAACCACGTTGGACAGGCCAGCCGGCACATTCGCCTGCCTGTTGTGGTTGAGGCCCCATGCAACAACCGTCCCGTCGTTTTTCAAAGCCAGATTGTGGCCACCTCCCGCGGAGATAGCGGTGACGCCCGACAAACCTGCTGGCGGCGTTGCCCGTCCGCTGCCGTCATAACCCCAGCCCGCCAAAGTGCCGTCGTTCTTCAAAGCCAGATTGTGATAATCCCCCGCAGCAATCGCCACCACGCCCGACAAGCCCTCCGGGACGTTGGTAGTTGGCCCGTAGGCATTCACGCCCCAAGCCACCACTGTGCCGTTGCTCTGCAACGCCAGACTGTGGAAATGCCCCGCGCTGACGGCAACAACTCCAGACAGGCCCGAAGGCACGTTGCATTGCCCATATTCATTGTTGCCCCAAGCCGCCACCGTCCCGTCGCTCTTCAAAGCCAGATTGTGCGCACTTCCAGAGCCTGCGGAAATACTGACGACGCGGAACAGCGTCGGCGAAACGCTGCCTTGGTCGTAGTAGTTCCATCCCCAAGCCACCGCCGTTCCATTGTTTGGCGGAGCGGTATAGGCCGTATAGACGTAGGCGGTGGCTTTCTGCCACGCCTCACCCACCCACGACCAAAGCGTCACATGGAGCGTCTCGCCGTGCGTCGGCAACTGCACCGTTCTCGACAACCCGGTTTCTTCAGCGGCATAAATATCCGTTCCCTCCGGCATCGTCCCGACGGTCAACCTGTAGCGGCTGCCTCCCGGCCGCACACTCCAACTGAAGGTGGTGGAGGAAGAAATAAAAGGCAGGCCAACAATAGGCGAAACCATCCAAGCATCTTGTGGTGTGTAGTCGCCATCTGCCGTTGTCGTCAGATCACGGTTGATCGTCACCTCTTGGTTCGTTGGCGAATTCCAACCAAGCAGCGATTTGAACTGCACCGTATGGCTGCCGCGACTCAGTCCGGAAACTGTCGCTCCATTGTTACGCCAAGCTCCGCCATCCACGCGCCATTGCGCGCCCGCGCTGACCGCGTCAGTGGGATTGATCGCGACCTGTAAGGAACCGGGCTTTTCTGTATAGGTGCCGCTGGCCGTCGCCGTCACTCCGTCGCTGATGGTCACGTTCTGATTGCCGGGCGAATTCCATCCAAAGACCGAACTGAAACGCACCGTGTGGGTGCCAACACCAAGATTCGACACGGTCTCGCCGCTGTTGTGCCACGCCCCGCCATCCACCTGCCACTGCGCGCCAACTCCGACAACTTCGGAAGGGCTGATGTTCACTTGTAGCGAACCCGACGTAATGGTGAGACTAAAATCAGACTCCGAGCCAAAACCACCTGGCGCTGTCACTCGAAGCCGGAAGTTGAAGACGCCAGGAACCGTCGGCGTTCCGCTGATAATACCGCTTGAGTCGTTCAAGCTCAGCGATGGCGGAAGACTGCCTGATACGAGCGACCATACGTAAGGCTTCATGGGGCCTGTCGTTTCCACCCTCTGATTGTAAACGGTGTTTACTGTTCCAGATGGCAACGAAGAACCACCAACGAATACTGGCGCCCCGTTTATCTGTAATGCGAAGTCCTTCTCCGTGGCGCGACCATCGGAACCTGTGACGCGAACACGGAAACACGACAACCCTGCCACCATCGGCGTTCCACCGATGTTGCCGTTACCACTTAGCGTCAAACCCTCCGGCAACCGACCAGTCACCACCGACCAGCTATAAGGCGCACTGCCACCACTGGCTTGTAATGTTTGGCTATAGACAACGTCCTTCTCGGATGGCGGCAATACGGGACCGCTTGTATTAACGATCGGGCCGTAGGGTTTTAGCGCCATGCTGTAGCCGCCCCTTGCAGCAATACTAACAACACCAGACAGCCCTACAGGCACGTTCGTTTGCCCATAAAAGTTGTCACCCCAAGCGACCACAGTCTCGTCACTCTTCAACACCAGACCGTGATTTGGCCCCAGAGAAATGGCGATGACCCCAGATAATCCCACGGGCACTACTCGATCTCCCCACCCCAAAATCGTGCCGTCGGCTTTCAGCACCAAGTCGTTATGACCACCAGCGGCTATGGCAACCACATCAAACAAACCAGAGGGAACTGCTCCTTCGCCATAATAGCTCCCTCCCCAAGCGACCGCGGTCCCGTCACTCTTCAACGCGAAGCTTTGCAAGTATCCGGCGGCAACGGCAACCACGCCTGATAGTCCCACCGGCACATTGGTTTGCCCATAAGCGTTGTTACCCCAAGCGACCACGGTTCCGTCGCTCTTCAGTGCCAGATTGTGATTATCTCCGGCTGATATCGCAACCACATGCGATAGTCCCGCGGGCACGCTTCTCTGCCCGTCGTAGTTGTCACCCCAAGCAACCACGGTTCCGTCGCTCTTCAACGCTAAAGCGTGATACGCCCCAGCCCCTATGGCAACTACCCCTGAAAGCCCCGCTGGTGCGCCAATTGCTCCCCTGCTGCTAGAACCCCAAACAACTAGGGTTCCGTCAGCCTTTAGCGCTATGCTAAATCCGCCACCCGCGGCTACAGTGACGATACCAGACAGACCATCGGGCACTGGAGGAGCAATACTGCCCCAGGTGATTACCGAACCAACCTCGGTAGACAGGGCATAGTCCTGTTCGGTTGCATAACCGCCGTCGCTCGCCACGCGAACTCGAAAATTAAACGTCCCCACTGCGGCTGGTGTGCCACTAATGACGCCGGTCGTTTCGCCCAGAACCAAGCCCGGAGGCAGACTGCCGGATACAACAGACCAGACGTAGGGCGTCATAGCACCCTCCGATTCCAGTTTCAGACTGAAGGGTTTGTTGACCACGCCTGCCGGCAACTGGCCATTCACGACCAGTGTTGGCGGTCCATCAACTATCAGGGCGAAGTTTCTTTCAGTAGCGAGTCCGTCAGCCCCCGTGACTCGAACTCGAAAACACGACACCCCGGCCGCCGTTGGCCGGCCATTGATGTTGCCTGTGCTGCTGAGAGCCAAGCCCGCTGGCAGCCGGCCAGTGACCAATGACCATGTGTAGGGCGCAGTGCCCTCGTCGGCCTCCAGCGTTTGGTTGTAGATCGCGCCCAAATCAGCCGCTGGCAACAATAGACCAGTTGCGACAATCTTGGGTCCGTAAGGCTTCAAGACCACGTTGTAATCGTAGCCTGCGGCAACGGACCCAACACCAGAGAGGCCTACAGGCACGGTTGCCGATCCAAGGAAATCTCTACCCCAAGCCACGACGGTTCCGTCAGCCTTCACTGCCGAGCTGTGAAAATCTCCTGCCGCAATGGCAATGACGCCCGATAGGTTGGCTGGCACGTTGGTCTGGCCGTGGCTGTTATGCCCCCACGCCGTCACCGTGCCGTCTCTCTTCAAAGCGACAGTATGCTCGCTACCTGCGGCAATGGCAATGACACCGGACAATCCAAAAGGGACATTGGTCTGACTCCCCCATGCCACCACAGTGCCATCGGATTTCAGTGCCACGCACGAGTAACTTCCCGCGGCAATACTAACGACCCCGCGCAAACCACTCGGCACGTTGGTCTGGCCGTAACCATTATATCCCCAAACGAAGACGGTCCCGTCCCGCTTCAGCGCCATGCTGTGCCAACAACCTGCGGAAATCCCAACCACACTGGACAAACCGCTTGGAACCGTCGCTTGCCCAAAGATGTTCCATCCCCACCCCATCACAGTCCCATCACTTTTCAGCAGGAGGTTGTGATTGGATCCTGCGGCGATGCCAACGATACCGGAGACGCCCGCGGGCACGTTTGTTTCACCAAATCCGTTGTATCCCCAAGCGACGACAGTGCCGTCGCCCTTCAAGGCCAAACTGTGGCCGGACGCGCCAACAGCGACAACATTAGAAAGCCCCTCAGGCACATTCGCTTGTCCGACGTTGTTGTAACCCCACGCGACCACCTCTCCGGCGGCGCGAAGTTGCGGAGCGACGGCAAAAAGAAAGAGTGAGGCGCCGGCGAGGCCAAGGCGGATAACTGACATTTTCATTGCGAAATCCTTGGAGCGTATTTCACCATAGAAGGCGGAAGTGATTCAAGACACTTTTTTGCCTCTTCTTGCCCCGTCTTGGTGAATGGGTTTGCGACCCGTCACCGCCAGAGGCATTCCCGCCTACGCGGGTTTGATCGTTGGGACGAAGAGCTGCTGAATTACCGGGTTGCTGGGGATGAAGAAACCCGACTGCATGGACATCCGGTAATCGCGCGGCGAGTAGCCATGGACTTTCCGGAACTTGTTGGAGAAGTGATACGGCGAAGCGAAGCCGGTCGCGTCGGCGATCTGCCGGATGGGCAGGTTCGTGCGCACCAGGAGCGACGCCGCCCGCTCCAGCCGCGCCAGCCCGACGCATTGCAGCGGCCCCATGTTGAGATGCCGCCGAAACAGCCGGCAGAGATGCTCCGGCGTGACGTGCGCGGCGCGGGCCAGATGCCGGAGCGTGAGCGGCGCGGGCGGGTCCTGGGCGAGCGCGTGGCGGATGGCGGTCAGCGTCTTCTGCACGGCGGGCGGCAGGTCTTCCTGCGGCTCGGAGACAATGGCGGTGCGGCCGGAAAGGAAACTCTGCAGCATCAGGGTCACCGCCGACTCCAGCAACTGCGGCGAGTTCCCAGACGCGCTTTGCGCCAGCCCGACGACGTAACGAAACAACGGCCGCACGATGTCCTCACCCGCAATCTGGCGGACGACCGGCCACTGGTTCAACGGCGGCCAGTCGGGCGTGGAGTAGTCGAAGCTGAAATGGAGGAAAGCGTGAATGCTGCGCGTGCGGGGGTCCCAATCAAACCGCTGCGTCATGCCGGGCCGGCCCAGCAGCACCGCGCCCGCCGGGGCTTCAAACCGGTGCTGGTCCAGTTCCACCTTCGCGGAGCCTTTGATGACCCAGATGAACTCGAAGTCGTAAAGCAGCCGCGGCCCGAAGGCCGCTCCCGGCGGGTAGCCGGCGATGCCCGACTGGCCGAGCAGAAGGTTGTCCATCAGCGCGCTGTGCATAAGGTCAATAACAGGCATGTTTCCGCAAGTTCTGGGCATTGTCAAGCCGCGCCAAAAACAGCTAGTCTCACTGGAAATACGGCAGTTTTTGAATGACACGGAAAATATGGCGAATCGCAGCAAGTTAATTGCAGAAAAAGACGCAAAGGCCATGAATGAACGGCAAAGACCGGCCGAAGCGGTGAAGAAAGGCGACCGCAACGAGGCGGCACCGTGGGTGAAGCTGCTGCCTCGTTGAGCGGTTCACATCGAAGTCGGCTCACACCCATGCCAGCCCTCCCACACAACGCTCTCGACGGTCGGCGCGTCGGCGCGGAGATCATGGATTCCGTCCGGGCTGACGTGCAGACGTTGTGCGCAACCGGCTGGACGCCGCATCTGGTGTCGGTCTCCATCGGCGAGTGTGACACCGTCGGCCTCTATGTGCGCAACCAGCAACGCGCGGCCGAAAAAGCCGGCATCGTTTTCGAACAACGCCGCCTGCCGGCCACGCTCACCATGCCGGAGGTGCTCGCGGCCATTGCCAGCCTGAACGCGGACCCGCGCGTGACCGGCATCATCATCCAGCGTCCTGTGCCGCCTGCCATGGCCATCAAGGAACTGCAACGCGCGGTCCATCCGCTGAAGGACGTCGAGGGCATGCATCCGGCGTCCATTGGCAACATCGTGTATAACGAGCTCGATCTCGCGCCCTGCACCGCCCAGGCCTCCATCGAACTGCTCAAACGCACCGGGTTGAAGCTCCCCGGCCTCGAAGTGGTCGTGATCGGGCACTCCGAAATCGTCGGCAAGCCGATCGCGTTCCTGTTGATGGCGGAAGGCGCGACCGTGACCGTCTGCCATCACATGACCCGCAGCGTGCCGATGCATTCGCGCCGGGCGGACGCGTTGTTCGTCGCCATCGGCCAGCCGCGTCTGATCACGGCCGACATGATCAAGCCCGGCGTGGCGGTCATAGACATCGGCATCAACCGCGTGCCCGGCCCCGCTGGCCAGCCGATGACTGTGGGCGACGTGGATTACGAAGGGTGCCGTTCCATTGCTGGCTGGATCACGCCCGTGCCGGGTGGGGTCGGTCCTGTGACGGTCGCCATGCTGATGCGCAACACGCTCACCGCTGCGCGCCGGCAGAAGGCGTATTACGAGGCCGAGTTCGGCTCTCGGATAATGGAGGGCGCGCCCGTTCGCTACGCGGCATCGCGGGGACTTGGCAATGCCGCCCTGCCGCTGTCCGCAGAAACCGGCCTTCGAGGTTGACGATGAATGTCTTTTTGCCATACAACCCTAACCGCAGTGCGTATTACCTACCATGACGAACGCGAGTGACAGTCCTACATTTCGCGAGATGATGGGCAGCGGCCAGTTCCGCTACGGCGCGGAGATCGTGAGCACGCGCGGCATCACCACACCGGGCGAGACCCCCAAGCTTGTGGAACTCGGCCATGCCCTCGCAGTCGACAGGCGGATTGGTTGGATCTCCATTACCGACAACCCCGGCGGCAATCCGATGCTTCCGGCGGACTGGATCGCGCAGAAGCTCGCCGCGCACCGCGGGCGGATCGTCATTCACCTTGCCTGCAAGGATCTCAACCGCAACGGGCTGGAGTCCGCGGCGTGGCGCTATGCGCAGGAAGGATTCGACAACATCCTCGCCATGACCGGCGACTATCCGATCACCAGCTACGGCGGGCTGGCGCGGCCGGTGTTCGATCTCGATTCGGTCAGCCTGATCGCGCTGCTCAAGGCGATGAACGACGGGCTGGAAGTGCCGAAGCCGGGCGGCAAGCTGGAACGGCTGCCGAAGACGAACTTCTTCATCGGCTGCGCGGCGTCACCGTTCAAGCGGTATGAGCGCGAGTTGATGCCGCAGTATTTCAAGCTCGCGCGGAAGGTCCACTGCGGCGCGCAGTGGGTGATCTCGCAACTCGGCTATGACATGCGGAAGTTTTACGAGCTGAAGCTCTTCATGGATTGGGCGCGTGTGCAGGCGCCGCTCATCGGCAACGTCTATGTGCTGAACAAGACGGTCGCCGGCCTCTTCCACAAAAACAAGATTCCCGGCTGCGTCGTGAGCGACAAACTCTACGAACTGGTGGAGAAGTATGCCGCCGGCCCCGACAAAGGCCGTTCGTTCTTCCTCGAACTCGCCGCGAAACAACTCGCCGTGTTCAAGGGGATGGGCTTCGCCGCCGGCTACCTCGGCGGCATCCACAAGGCGGATGTTTTTGGCCAGGTCATCGAGATGGCGGAAAAGTTCGGCCCGAACGATTGGAAAGCGTTCGCGAAGGAAATCCAGTTCCCGAAGCCGGATGAGTTCTACCTCTTCGAGCAGAACCCGGAAACCGGTCTCGGCGACATCACCCAGCTCAACCGCGCCTACCGCGAGTCGCTCCAACATCCGCCAAAGTCGCCCCAGGCGAACCTCGCCTACCGGCTCACGCGGAAGGTCCACGAACTGGCGTTCACGCCGGGCAAGGGCATGTTTCCCCCTTTGCAGAAATTCTACGAACGCCTCGAAAAGAACGGCGACAATCTGGGAGCGCGGGCGCTGCATGCCATCGAACGCGTCTCGAAGGAGATGGCTTACGGCTGCAAGGACTGCGGCGACTGCTCACTGCCGGACACGGCGTATCTCTGCCCGCGTGCGTCGTGCTCGAAGACCGCGCGCAACGGCCCCTGCGGCGGCTCGTTCGACGGCCGCTGCGAACTGGACGACAAGGAGTGCCTCTGGGCGCGCGCCTACGAGCGGCTGAAGAGCTACGGCGAATCCGAGCACATGCTCGACGGCCCGGCGGTGTTTTACAACGCGAAGCTGGAAGGCACGTCGGCGTGGGCGAACACTTTCCGCGGCCGCGATCACCATCGCGCCGCGCAACCCGAAAAGGAAGAACCCAAGGAGTAAGAAAATGCCACTACCCGGACTGACCATCATCGGCGAATCCATTAATGATTCCGTTCCCTCGACCCACAAGCTTTACGAGGCCAACGACATTGCCGGCTTGAAGGAACTGGCGCGTAGCCAGGACGAAGGCGGCGCCACCTACATTGACGTCAACGTTGGCCAGCGTTCGGCGGAGTTTCTCGCCGAAATGGTGCGGCAGGTCCAGAGCGTGACGGCCAAGCCGCTTTCCATAGACACGCCCGACCCCGCGATGGCCGAGGCGGCGCTCAAGGCTTACGACCTCCAGCGCGCGGGTGGCCAGAGTCCGGTGCTGAATTCCATTTCGCCGCTGCGCGTCCAGATGTTCGACCTGAACAAGATCGTGCCGTTCAAGCCGATCCTGCTCGTCACGGAGCGCAACGAAAATGGCGTCGGCCATCCGAACCACACCGCCGACCAAACCTACGCCACCGCCAAACAGATGGTCGCCGAAGCCGCCAGGCACGGCATCGCGGTCACCGACTGCATCATTGACCCCGGCATTGCGCCCATCGGCGCGGACTCGGAGAGCCAGTTCAAGCGGCTCATGACTTCGATCCAGATGATCCACGACGACCCGGCGCTCAAGGGCGTCCACATGTCGGTGGGCCTGAGCAATTTCAGTGTCATGCTCCCGCCGAAGCGCGGCGACGGCTCGCCGACGAAGGGGCCGCTGGAGAGCGCGTTCCTGACGCTGGCGATGCCGCTCGGCCTCGATCACGTCATCGGTTCCGTGAAACGGAAGTATGAACTTCTGCCACCCGATCATCCCGCAATGCGGTGTCTCACGGATTGCCTCAAGCTCGAAGGCTTCGACGTGATCATGCGCGTGCAAGAATACTACGCTTAACTCTTACGAAAGGACTACTCCCATGGCCGCCACTGCCGCTCAACTGAACTCACTGGAAATCTCACGCAAGTTCCAATTGTTGTCGATCACGAAGATCGCCGAAAAACTCGGCCTTTCGGAAGACGACATCGAGATGTATGGCAAGCTCAAGGCGAAGATCATGCCCGCCGTTTACGCCCGGCTCAAAGACAAGCCGGCGGGCAGTCTGGTTCTCGTCACCGCGATTACGCCAACGCCCGCTGGCGAAGGCAAGACCACGACAAGCATCGGCCTCACCGACGCGCTCAACCGGCTCGGCAAGAAGGCGATGGTTTGTCTGCGCGAGCCGTCGGTCGGGCCGTGCTTCGGTGTCAAAGGCGGCGGCACCGGCGGCGGTCGCGCGCAACTCGCGCCAATGGAGGAAATCAACCTCCACTTCAACGGCGACTTCCACGTCGTCACTTCCGCTCACAACCTCCTCGCCGCGATGCTCGACAACCACCTGCATTTCGGCAACGCGCTCAACATTGACGAGCGGCGCATCGTCTGGCGGCGCGTCATTGACATGAACGACCGCTCGCTTCGCAACGCCGTCATCGGCCTTGGCGGCCACGCGAACGGCTTCCCGCGTGAGTCGGGCTTCGACATCACGCCGGCGTCGGAGATCATGGCCACGCTTTGCTTTGCCGAATCACTGCCCGACCTAAAGGAGCGCCTCGGCCGCATCATCGTCGCCTACACCTACGACGGCAAGCCGGTGACCGCGCGCGATCTCAAGGCCGACGGCGCGATGACGGTGCTGATGCGCTACGGCATCCAGCCGAACCTCGTGCAGACGCTGGAGAACAACCCGGCGTTCGTCCACGGCGGCCCGTTCGCGAACATCGCGCACGGCTGCAACAGTGTCACCGCCACGAAGCTCGCGATGCGGCTGGCGGAGTTCACCATCACGGAAGGCGGTTTCGCCGCCGACCTCGGCGCGGAGAAGTTCCTCAACATCAAGTGCCGCAAAGCCGGCCTGAAGCCCGACGCGGTTGTGCTGGTGGCTACCGTCAAGGCGCTGAAGTTCCACGGCAACGTCAAGGTGGCGGACCTTCCGAAGCCGGATGTCGCGGCGGTGGAACGCGGCTTGGACAACATGGCCAAGCACGTCGAGAACCTTCAGTCGTTCGGCCTGCCGGTCATCGTCTCGATCAACGTCTTCAGCACGGACACCGAGCAGGAGATGCAGGCGATTCGCGCGCGTTGCACAAAGCTCGGCGTGCCGGTCGCCACGTCCACGCACTTCGCCGAAGGCGGCAAGGGCGCGGTCGATCTGGCGCAAATGGTCATCAAGACCGTCGAGGCCGGCAAAGCGAACTTCAAGGTCCTCTATCCCGACGAAATGCCGCTGCTGGAGAAGATTCGCACGATCGTCCAGAAGATCTACGGCGGCGACGACATTGTGGCCGAGAACAAGATCGTCGAGAAGCTCAAGAAGTTCGAGGAGGCCGGCTACAAGAACTTCCCGGTCTGCATGGCCAAGACGCAGCTTTCGCTCTCCGCCGACCCGAATCTCCGCGGCCGGCCGCGCGGGTTCGTCGTCCATATCCGTGACGTGAAGCTCAGCACCGGCCCCGGCTTCGTGGTGGTGTTGCTCGGCGACATCATGACGATGCCCGGCCTGCCAAAGGTCCCCGCCGCTGAAGCGATGGACGTGGACGCGGACGGCAACACTGTCGGCCTGTTTTGATGAACCGCTGGCTCATCGCCGGCTTGGGCACGTTGCTGCAACTGTGCCTCGGCTCGGTTTACGCGTGGAGCTACTTCCAGAAGCCGCTCGTCGAGGGCTACGGCTGGCTCAACACGCAGGTTGCGTGGACGTTCAGCTTCGCCATCGGTTTCCTCGGCCTCGCCGCGGCGGCGGGCGGCGTCTTGTTGCCGAAACTCGGCCCGCGCAAGCTCGCCGTCACCGGCGCGCTTCTCTACGGTGCGGGCTACCTGCTCGCCGCGCTGGCGCTGCACCTGAAGATGCTGGCGTTGCTCTGGCTTGGTTACGGCGTCATCGGCGGCATCGGCTTGGGCCTCGGCTATGTCACGCCGGTCGCGACCGTTGCCAAGTGGTTTCCCGATAAAAAGGGTTTGGTCACTGGCATGGTGGTGATGGGGTTCGGGTTCGGCGCGCTGCTGATGAGCAAGGTGATCGCGCCGGCCCTCGACGCGATGTTCCAGAATCAACTGCCGTTCACCTTTGCCGGCGCGGGTTTGATCGTCGGCGCGATCGGCGTTGCGGCGGCTGCGGGCCTGCGCAATCCGCCCGACACGCCGCCCGGTTCAGTGACGCTGGACGGCTTGGCGGAAATCCGCTCGCGCCAGTTCGGGCTGATGTGGCTGGTCTTCTTCTGCAACATCGCCGCCGGCATCGCCATCATCAGCTTCCAGTCGCCGCTGCTCCAGGACTTGTGGAAGAAGGTGGACCCGGCGATGTCGCCCGCCGCGCTGGCCGCATCCGGCGCGACGTTGATCGCGGTCAGCTCGGTGTTCAACGGCCTCGGCCGGTTTTTCTGGGGCGGCCTGTCCGACCGGCTGGGTCAACTGACGGTCTTCCGGCTGATGCTGGCGACGCAGGTGGTGGCGTTCATTGCGCTGATGATGGTTGGAAATCCGTGGTTGTTTGGCGCGCTGATCTGCTACGTGCTGCTCTGCTACGGCGGCGGCTTCGGAGTCATGCCGTCTTTCGTGCTGAACACCTTCGGTCCGCGGTTGATGCCGGTGCTTTATGGCTGCATCTTGACCGCGTGGTCCGCCGCGGGCGTTGTTGGCCCGCAGGTCATTGCGTGGCTTAAGGACCATCACGGCGCGCAAGCCTCGACATACGCTTTCGCTTCTGGGGCCGGCCTTCTCGCGATTGGTTTCCTGCTCGCCTTGTTTTTGACTGCTGTTCCGCGAGGTGGTAAGACAAGCGGGAATGGCTGATTTTCTAACCACACTGAAGTCGCAACCGTTGCTCACCGACGGTGCGATGGGGTCGTATTTGTTTGAGTTGACCGGCCGGCTGTCGGAGACGAACCACGTCTATGAATCGTTCAACGTGGAGCAGCCGGACCTCATCCGCCGGGTTCATCGGGATTATCTGGCGGCGGGCGCGCAATGCCTGAAGGCCAACACCTTCGGCGCGAACAGGCATCAACTGCGGCAATTCGGACTGGAAAAGCGCGTCGCGGCGCTCAATACCGCCGGCGTCCGCCTGGCGCGCGAAGTCGGAACGGAACCGGTCTTCGTGCTGGCTTCCATCGGCCCGACCGACGAGCCGTTGACCGAACCGGCGGCAGTCGCGGAGTGCTACCGGGAACAAATCGAAAGCCTGCTCGCCGCCGGCCCGGATGCGTTGCTGCTGGAGACGTTCAGTTCCCAACGGCAGCTTGAGTTGCTCATCGAGTTGCTTGGGTCTTTTCCAAAAACGCCACCGATTATCGCGGAGACGACCTGTCGGCCGGAGGTGACGCCGCTCGCGTTCGTCCAGCGCATGGCGGAGCTTGGCGCTGCCGTGGCCGGGGTCAACTGCTGTTCGCCGTGGGATGCGAGCGCGTTCGTGGACGCGGCGCACGACGCCCCGCTGCCGCTGGTGGTGATGCCTAACGCCGGCGGCTTCCAGCGCATCGGGAACCGGTTCATGACTTCGGTGAACCCGGAGTTCATCGGCAAGTTTGCGCGAAGTCTGATGGACCGCGGCGTGCGGTTGATCGGCGGTTGTTGCGAGGTGCATCCGCCGCACATCCGCGAGATGCACAATTACCTGCGCTCACGCCATGCCGGCATCACGGCCGGCGCGGTGCTGGCCCAAACCTCCCGGCCACCCGTCGGCGACGCGGAGAAGAAACAGAACGGGCCGTTCTCGCGCAAGCTCAAGGATAACGAGTTCGTCGTCAGCGTCGAGGTGTTGCCGCCGCGCGGGACCGACGAGAAGTTGCACGGCAACAAGATCGAGTTCATCCGCCAACTGGCCGAAAGCGGGCTGGCCGACTCCGTGGATGTCACCGACGGCTCCCGCGGCATCCCGCTGATGTCGCCGGGCGATTTCATTCTCCTGGTTCGCGAACGGCTGGGGTGGACTGCCGCGAGCGGCGACCGGCTGGAATTGATACCGCATTTTACAGGCCGCGACCTGAACGTCATGGGCGTGCAGAGCCGGCTCGTCGGCTACCACGCCCATCGCGTCCACAATGTGCTTTTCATCACCGGCGACCCGCCCAAGATGTCACCGACTTATCCGCGCTCCACGGCGGTGTTCGACCTCGACTCCGTCGAACTGGTGCGGCTTACGCACGCCTGCCTGAACGCCGGCGTGGACTTCGGCGGTGCGCCGTTAGGCAAGCAGGCCGATCCGCGCACGCATTTCACCATCGGCACCGGCTTTGAGCCGGAAGCGACGGACATGCGCCGCGAAATGGACCGCCTGCGCCAGAAACTCGACAACGGCGCAGATTACATCATGACCCAGCCGGCATTCCGCCCGGAACCGTTGGACGCGCTGCGACCGTTCCGCTCACAGAACCCGATTCTGGTTGGCGTGATGCTCCTGACGAGCTTTGAGCATGCGCGCCGTGTTGCGCAGGTTCCTGGTGTGGTCCTGCCAGACGCCATCTTGCAGCGCCTCGCCGCAGCGCCGAACCTCGCTGATCAGGCGAAGATCGGTCGGGAGATTGCCGCTGAGCAAATTCGCTGGGTTCGGAGCGAAGGTTGGGCCGGCCTTTACCTGATGTCGCCCGCCGGCACGGCTGGCGTGCTGGATGTGCTTCGCGTCGGTTTGGCTTCCTGAGCATTGCCAGGAACAACGGCAAAAACAGCTTGCCTCGCCGTGTAGCGCCAAGGACTATGCCGCCATGAACTTTAAGGAGCTTTCAATGATGAAGAATATCGTCTTGGGATTGTGTGCCGTCGCTGTTGCTACGTCGCTTTGCGACACCGCGGCATTTGCTGCGGAGGGCAAGCGCCGCGTTGTGGTCTGGTCCGAATGCACCGCGCCGAAGGATTTGTATCCGAACGATATCAACGGCGCGGTCGCTGACGCGTTGAAGTCGTTGAAAGGCTGGGAGGTCATCACCGCCAACCTCGACCAGCCCGACCAGGGCATTAGCGATGAGTTGCTCAAGAGAACGGATGTGCTTGTCTGGTGGGGCCACAAGAAACACGGCAAGGTGGACGACGGGCTGGTGAAACGCATCGTCAAGCACGTCAAGGAGGATGGCATGGGGTTCGTCTCGCTCCACTCCGCGCACTACGCAAAGCCGTTCAAGGCGGTGCTGCTGGAGATCGCGAAGCCGGGCGACGAGGAGATGCAGAAGCGGGTTGGCAGTTGGGGCGCTTACAAGTGCGACAGTGCCGTCAAGGTGATGGTGAAGGACGCCAATCACCCGATCTGCAAAGGCGTGGAGAAGTGCTTCGATCTTGGCGACACGGAGCGTTACGGAGAGAAGTTCATTGTGCCGGAGCCGGAGGCGGTGCCGTTCGAGTGCGAGTATCGTTTCCCGGATGGCCACACGGAGAAGGCGCGGCAGGCACTCTGCTGGACGGTGGGCAAAGGCAAGGTCTTCTATTTCCAGACCGGTCACGAGACCTGCAAGCACTACTACGAGAAGAACGTGCAGCAGATTCTCCGCAACGGCGTGAAGTGGGCGATGCCGAAGAAGTAGGCTTTCAACCTTGCAGCGTCCACGGCGCGCGCATGGCCCGCGACCGCATCCGGTTCGCGCTGTCGTCGTTGACGAACTCTTCCTTCTCCGGGTTCCACCGCAACTTGCGGCCGAGCAGCATGGCGGCGTTGCCGATGTGCTGCACCGACGCACAGCGGTGGCCGATTTCCGCCGGGAAATACGGGTCGCGGCGCGACTTCACGCAATCGAGGAAGTTCCGGTGCTCGCCTGCGGGACAGGTGTAGAGGTGCGTCTCCTCGGGACCGATCGAGCTGGTGAGGATGCGCGGGGAACTGGCTTCGAGCGGTCCGATCCATCCTGTGTTGCCAACCCAGCCGTCGGCTCCCTCGAAGCGCAAGCCGACGCCGCCGGTCTCGATGAACATCTTCACGCCGTTGGCGTAGGTGTATTCGAGGTGACATTCGGTCGCGGTGTTGTAGATGCCGCTCGTGGGAAACTCGCCCCGGCCCTCGACCATAATAGGGCCGGTGCGCTCGGTGTTGTTGCCCCACTGCGCCGTGTCCACGATATGCATGCCCCAGTCGGTCAGGATGCCGCCGGAGTAGTCGTAGTTCCATCGGAAGTTCCAGTGACAACGCGCCGCACAGTAAGGCGCCCAAGGCGCGGGGCCGAGCCACATGTCATAGTTCAACGTCGTCGGCACTGGCTCCGGCTGCTGCCGTTCGAGCGGAATGTCGCGCCCGCCGCCCGACGGCAGGCCGACGCGGATGGTGTGGAGCTTGCCGATGCGCCCGTTGCGCACTAGTTCGGCCATGCGGTGATAGACCGGCAGCCCGCGGTCTTCCGTTGAGGTCTGGAAAATCGCGCCGTGGCGCTTCACGGTTTCGGTGAGAACGCGCCCTTCTTCGATGGTCAGTGTCGGCTTCTCGGAGATCACGTCTTTGCCCGCGCGGATGGCCATCAACGAAATTGGCACGTGCCAGTGGTCCGGCGTGGAAACGCAGATCGCATCAATGTCCTTGCGCGCGATGACCTCGCGGAAATCGCCGTAGGTGGCGCAATCTTCGTTGCCATAACGTTGATTCACAATCTTCTGCGCCTTCTTGCAGTTGTCGCTGTCCACGTCGCAAACGGCCACAATCTGTGCGTCCGCGTTGGCCAGGAAGCTTCGCATGTTCATGGCGACGCCATGACCGCCGACACCGACCATGCCGATAGTGACGCGGTTCGAAGGCGACGGCCTTGCGGCAGCGCCGAAGACCGATGAAGGCAGAATGCTCGGAGCCACAGCGGTTGCGCCGAGGACGGCGGTCTGTTTCAGGAAATGGCGGCGAGAAAGGTTTGCTTGCTTCATGATGTCATTCCTTCGCGGCGGCGGCCGAGAGCCTCTTCCAGCCGTCCATCGAGTGCTTCAAGTTCTCGTGGGCGTCACCCTTGATGCCGTAGTGTTGCAGACCGATGGGACCGGTGTAGCCCATCTTCCTCAGCCGGCGGAGCAGTTGAGCCACGTCGTAAGTGCCGCGGTCGAGCGGCTGGATCAGCACCTTCCAATCCTTGCCGTCGGCATCCGCGCCGTTGATCGAGACGCAGAACAGATGCGGCTCGGCGGCCTTCAGCGTGGCGTTGAGGTCCTTGCCGTCCACCTTCAGCCAGTGGCAGAGATTGAACGTCACGCCCAGGTTCTTGCAGCCAGCCTTCTCGGCGAGCCGCACGCCGTCCTCGACGCGGGCCACGTAGAAACCGGTGTGCGGATACATCGCCACGCGCAAGCCGGCTTCGCGCGCGATGGCGGCGACCTCGCGCAAGGCTTTCACCGCCGCGTCGTCGTTCTCCGTGCTGGAGGCAGGTCGTCCTTTCTCCATGACATAGAGCCAGAGCATCGTCTCGCGGCCTTTGAGCGCGGCGGCAACCTCCTTCAGCGAGGTGATGGAACCTTCGATAGCCTCCAGCCGCAACGGCACGTAGAGCGCGAACATCTTCAGCCCGGCCTTGCCGAGCGCGTCGAACCACTGCTTCAGATCGTCCACTCCGCGATAGATCGGCCCGATGCCAGCGTAGCCAAGCTCCTTGAGCATTGCCACCTGCTCTGCCGGCGTCTGGTGCGTCGCGTCTCGCGTGCCGGTGTCCATCGCGAAGAACGGGTTCGGCAGTGACCGTGCGAGTGCGGCTGTTGTCACCGCTGCGAAGGCGACGATTGCTGCTGCTGCTTGTTTCCAGTTCATTGACATTGCTCCTCTCCTATTCCGCCAACGGACGAATCCGCAGGTTGCGATACGCCACCGGGCCGTGGTCGCCCTGAAGCATCAGCGGGCCGATGGGTTTCTCGTCGTTGAAGGTGGACGCGCGTGTCGGACCGGTGACTTCGACGTTCTCGTGGATGACCTTCCCGTTGTGGACGACTTTCACGAACATCGCGTTCTTCGTCTTCTTGCCGCTCGTGTCGAAGCGGGGCGCGCGGAATGTCACATCGAAGCTCTGCCATTCTCCCGGCGCTTTGCTTGCGTTAACGCGCGGCGCGTGGCCTTCGTAGCCGCGTTTCTTGGGGTCCGGCTCTGCGGTGTTCCATCGTTGGTAGATGCCGCCACAGTCGGAGTATTTCGGATGCTCAACGCGCCAGCTATCGAACACCTGAATCTCGTAGCGGGCCATGAAATAGACGCCGGAATTGGAACCTCTGGGCACACAGAACTCGACATGCGCCTCGACATCGGCGTGCTCCGTCTTGGTCAGCAGGTTGCCCGTGCGCCCTTTGGGACCGTTGACGATGACGCCCTTGCCGTCCTTGATGGTGAACTTGCGCTCGTCCACAGGATCCTTTGCCACGTCGGCAGCGACGCACCATTCGCCCAGCGGCGCGCGCCACGCGCTGAGGTCGCCTGACTTCAAGGGTTCGATGCAGGCAGCGTCGCCAGTGAGGCCGGTCGCCGGGGCCGCGCACAACAACGCCGCGATGACAAGAAGAGAAGCCGCGTTCATCACTATTTCTCCTGCGCCAGGCGAGCCGAATACGCGCGCCACGTCTTCATGGACTCGGCAAGATGCTCTTTCACATCGCCACGGATGCCGAAGCATTGAAGACCGATGGGGCCTTTGTAGCCAAGCTCCTTCAGCGTCTTCAGCATCCCGCAGACATCGAACGAGCCTCGGCCGAGCGGCTGGATGTAGTTCGCCCAGCCGGGCTTCTCGTCGCGCTCGTCGGCGCCGTTGATCGAAACCGCCCAAAGCCTCGGCATGGCTCTTGCCAGCAGCGGCTTGTAATCGCGGCTCTTGTCTGCTCGCAGCCAGTGGCAGAGGTTGAACATGCAGCCGACATTCGGCCGGTTCACCTTTTCCGCGACGCGCACAGAGTCCTCGATACGCTCGACCCAGTCGTTGACGTGCGGGTAGAGCAACAACTGCGCGCCTGATTCGCGCGCGAGGTCGGACATCTCGCGGAGTATCTCCACGGCCCGCGCGTCGCCCGCGGTGTCCGAAGGCTTCATGCCGCTGATGAGCAGGCAGAACTGGACGCCGCGGCCCTTGATGAGCGCGAGCACGTCCTTGAATTGCGGCTCGTAGGCGGGCTTGTCCGGCGCGATGTTCACCTTCATCGTGATCTGGAACAGTTTCAGCCCCGCGTCGTCGAGCGTCTTCAACCGCTCGGCGACCTTGTCGAGCCAGATGTGGCCGACGCCGGCGTAGCCAAGCTCCTTGAGCATGTCGGCCTGCTCCTTGAACGACCGTTTCTTGGCGTCGTGCCAGTCAATGCAGAACGGGAAGAAGGGGTTCGGCAGCGTGTCGGCGGCGCGAACGGGGCCGGAGGCGAAGATCAGCAGGACGGCGGTGAGGATTCTCGTCAGGTGTTTCATGGCATTCTCATTTCATTCAACGCTGGCAAAAAGCGGGGCGCAGTCTGAACTCCCCCGGAAGCATCGTCAATCCCAAGCTGCGAAGTTGGTCGGCCGCAAAATGGTTGAACTTGGACGCAATCTGGCGTTGGCGTGCAAAGGCGGCTCCGGTAGTCTGCGGCCAGTTCTGTCGTGTAGGCTGAAGCAATCAAACAGGAGCCGTTTTATGAAGACCAACCTCTCCGTCATTTGTTCGTTGCTTGTGTGCGGCGCCGTTCTCAACTGTGGCGCCGAGCAGACCGCAACCTTGACTGTCGAAGCCAGCAAGTCCGGCCACAAGATCGCCCCGACGCTGTGGGGCATCTTCTTCGAGGATATCAACCTCTCTGCCGACGGCGGCATATATCCCGAGTTGGTGCGCAACCGGTCGTTTGAGGACTTCGAAAAGGAGTCGCGCGACGACACGGAGGGCGAGAAGAAGAAGGAGTTGCTATTCTGGAGCGTGCGCACCAACGGCAACGCGACAGCCAGCGTCGCGATTGACGACAGCCAGCCGCTGAATCCGTTCAACCGGCGCAGCCTGCGATGGGACATCAACGGTGCGACGAGCATCGTCAACGAAGGCTACTACGGGATGGGGATCAAAGCGGGCGCGGATTACCGCCTCTCGCTGGCGGCGCGGGCGACGAATGGTTTCAGCGGCGCGCTGGACGTGACAATCGAGGGACAGTCGGGCCAGTCGCTGGCGAAGGGGAAGATTGAAGGTATTGGTGGCGGTTGGAAGACGTTCACTCTCGATCTGAAGGCCACAGGGACGGATGCGCAGGCGCGGTTGGTCATCGGCGCGGCGGGGAAAGGAACGATGTGGCTCGACATGGTGTCGTTGATGCCGAAGGAGACTTGGAAAAACCACGGGTTGCGGCCTGACCTTTGCGAGATGCTCGCGGCGATGAAGCCGTCGTTCGTGCGTTTCCCCGGCGGGTGCTGGGTCGAAGGCCATGACATGTCGAAGATGTATCAGTGGAAGAACACCATCGGCGACATCGCTTGCCGCACGCCGCTCTGGAACATCTGGCATTACAACGCCACGCACGGTCTCGGCTACCACGAGTATCTTCAATTGAGCGAAGACCTCGGCGCGGAGCCGCTGTTCTGCATCAACGTCGGCATGTCGCACAAGGAAGTCGTGCCGATGGACCAGATGGGCCAGTGGGTGCAGGACGCGCTCGACGCCATCGAATACGCCAACGGGCCGACCAACACCGTCTGGGGAGGCCTGCGCGCCAAGAACGGCCACCCCGCGCCGTTCAACATGAAATACATGGAGATCGGCAACGAGAATGGCGGGCCGGCCTATCACGAGCGCTGGCCGCTGTTCGTGAACGCCATCAAGGCGAAGTATCCGCAGATGCAGCTCATCGCCAACGTCTGGGGCGGCTATCCCTCGAACTCGCCGCCCGCGATCATTGACGAGCATTACTACAACGTGCCGGAGTTCTTCATGGCGCAGGCCGGCAAATACGACAAATACGATCGCAAGGGGCCGAAGGTCTTCGTCGGCGAATACGCCGTCACGCGCGACTGCGGTCTCGGCAACCTCCGCGGCGCCGTCGGCGAGGCGGCGTTCATGACCGGCATGGAGCGCAACTCCGACGTGGTCATCATGGCCAGCTACGCGCCGCTGTTCTGCAACGCGAACCACAAACGCTGGCCCATCAACCTCATCAACTTCGACAGCGCCCGCGCGTTCGGCCTGCCGGGCTACTACGTGCAGAAGCTCTTCAGCGAGCATCGCGGCGACGTCACCGTGCCGCTCGACGTGAAATCGCCCGCGATGGACCAGCCCGGCCGCGCCGGCAACGTCGGCGTCGGCACATGGGCCACGCAGGCGGAGTTCAAGGACATCAAGGTGACGGCCAAGGACGGCCGCGTGCTCTTCGCGAGCGACTTCAGCAAGAACCACCGTGGTTGGAAACTTAACGGCGGCAAGTGGGAGGTCGCCGACGGCGCGCTGCGCCAGACCAGCCGCGACACCGGTGTCCATGCGATGATCGGCGAGAAGAACTGGCGGGACTACACGTTCACGCTCAAAGCCCGCAAGCTCGGTGGCGCGGAGGGTTTCCTGATCCCGTTCCAGGTCCAGCGCGACAAGGACAAGAGCTGGTGGAACCTCGGCGGCTGGGGCAACAAGGAGCACGGCCTCGAAGTGCCCGGCATCCACGCCGACCACGTCCCCGGCAAGATCGAGACGGGCCGCTGGTATGACATCAAGATCGAGTGCCTCGGCCCGCGCGTCCGCTGTTACCTCGACGGCAAGCTCATCCACGACGTGAAACGCGAGCCGTTGCAGTCCCTCTACGCCAGCGCCAGCCGCGTGAAGAAGACCGGCGAACTCATCCTCAAGGTCGTCAACGGCAACTCCCAGCCGCTCGCCACCGACATCAGCCTCAAAGGCTTGGCGAAGGTGAAAACCGCCACCGCCATCGTCTTGACCTCCGCGAGTGCCGAAGACGAGAACACGCTGGATGAGCCGACGAAGGTCGTGCCGAAGACCGAAACGCTCAATATCTCCGGCCCGTCGTTCCGCCACACCTTCCCCGGCAACTCGGTGACGGTGTTGCGGCTGAAGTGAACCGCGCAAAGGCAAGCGATGGTCAGAATATTGTTGGCTTGTGCCCTCGCAGGCGGTGCCTTTGCCTCCGCAGAAGCATCCCGCGTCGAATTTGCGGGCGACTTCGCGCCAGCGGCAGACTGGGTAAAACCCTCGGAGAAGCCGTTTCGGGCTGAGGTCTGCCTCAACGGCGCGTGGCAGTTTCAGCCCGTGGCGGTGCCAGACGGCTTCAAACGCGGCAGCGGAGAGCCGCCTCAATTGCCAATGCCGAAGAGCGATGGTTGGGAAACGACGCCCATCAAGATTCCGTCGCCGTGGAACGTGAACACGTGGGGTGGCGGGCGGAATGTCGGCACGGGGACAGAGCGGCCGTTCTGGCCGGACTCGGTTTATTTCCCCAGCTATCCCGCCGCGTGGGACAAGGCTGAAATGGGCTGGCTGCGGCGCACGTTCCGCGTGCCGGCGGACTGGGGAAAGCGGCGCGTCGTGTTGCATTTCGAGGCGGTGGCGGGCGACTGCCAAGTGCTCGTGAACGGCCAGCCTGCCGGGACGCACTTCGACAAGTATCTGCCGTTCGAGTTGGACATCACGCGGCTCGTGCGGCGCGACGGCGACAACGAGTTGCTCGTCGGCGTCCGCGCGCACGCGCTGTTCAACAAACAGAGCCAGCGTTACCCGAAGATGCGCGCGCCGTATCCGTGCGGCTCGATGACCGACCGACTCGTGGGCATCTGGCAGGATGTGTTCCTGCTCGGCCTGCCGCCGGTGCGCGTCGCGGACGTGTTCGTGAAGCCGCTCGTGGACAAGGACACGCTGGAACTCGAAATCACCGTCCGCAACGACAGCGAACGCGAGCAAGCCGTGGCCGTCGGCGGCGAAATCAGTCCAGCCTTCGCGTTGACTGGCGGGAGCGTCACAGTTCCTGCTGGCGCCACGGCAAAGCTCACGCTGCGCGAGCGCGTCAACGGCCGGCTCAAGCTCTGGGCGCCGGCCTCGCCGAATCTCTACGCGGCGGTGCTGTCAGTGAAGCAAGGCGAGCGCGTCGTGGACAGCCACTTTACGCGGTTCGGCTGGCGGCAGTTTGCGATTCGAGGGAACGAGTTGTTGCTCAACGGCCAACCCATCAAACTCACCGGCGACTTCTTGCATCCATTCGGGCCGTTCGTGCTGTCGCGCAGCTATGTGCAGGCGTGGTATCGGCTTATTCAGGACTTCGGCGGCAACTCCGTCCGCCCACACGCCCAGCCGCATCCGCGCCATTACCTCGAACTCGCCGACGAAATGGGCCTCGTCGCGCTCGACGAGACGGCGATTTTCGGCAGCGCGATCTCGCTGAACTTCGAGGAGCCGATGGCGTGGCAACGGTTCGCCGAGCACTACGACGGGCTGGTGTTGCGCGACCGCAATCATCCGAGCGTGCTCGGCTGGAGTTTCGGCAACGAGCTGTTCGCCATCTTCGACCATAACAACGTTCCGAAGGAGGTCGCCGACGGCTGGTATCGGCAACTGGCCGAACTCGGCGCGCGCGGCCGGCGGCTCGACCCGACGCGCGACTGGATTTCGTGCGACGGCGACGAAGACCTGCGCGGCATGCTGCCAGTCTGGAGCAAGCACTTCGGCCACGGCACGCCGCTCGACAGGCTGCCAAGCATCAACAAGCCGCTGATGGTCGGCGAATCCGGTGGCACCTATTACGCGCGCCCGAAGCAGATGGCGGAGTTCAACGGCGCGCGCGCCTACGAGAGCTACGTCGGCCGCAACGAGGCGCTGGCGATTGATGTCTATGACAACATCGTCCGCATGGCGCTCCCGCGGCTCTCTTACTTCTCCGCCAGCGAGACGGCATGGTTCGGCGTCGAGCATCTGAACTTCGGCTACCGAGACTTCACGCGCCTGCCCGGCAAAGAGGACGGCGTGTTCTTCACGAAGCCGTTTGAGGAGGGTAAGCCCGGCATCCAGCCGGAGCGCCTGCCGCCGTATGTCGCCGCGCTCAATCCCGGTTGGGATCCGTCGCTGCCGCTCTACAAGCCGCTGGCGATGTTCGACGCGCAGAAGGCCGCGTTGGCCAAAGGTGGCCCTCAGCCGTCGCCGTGGAGTCAGCGGACACAAACGCCGCCGCGTCCCGCTGCGCCTGCGCCGACCATCGAGAAAGTCGGTTTCATCGGCGACCGCAACGGTCTGCTCGCTAAGCGACTCAGAGCGCTCGGCGTGCCGCTGGCAGAAGGCGCGCAGGCGTTCAACATCGCAGACGGTGTCGCCCCAGCCGAAGACACCCCTGGCACAACGCTTGTCATGCTCAGCGGCGCGAACTCTTCAAAGCTTCAACCCTTCAACTGCTCCCTCACCGACCGCTCCGCCACGGCGCTCGTGCCGGATGCCGCGCATTCGTGGACCGCGCCGTTCGCGCTGCCGGACCTCTACTTTGCGGAGGACGGCCCCGACCGCTTCATCATGCGCCAGGGCATCGCGGGGCCGGTCGCGGAACGCGGGCGAGTGTTGCTGCGCGCGAGCGACACGGATTGGTCGTTGTTCAACGAAGCGCCGGAACACGCCAAGTGCGCCGCCGTCGTGCTGCACGAGCATCTCGTCAAACCCTCCGGCGCGGCACTCGTCGAGACCGTCCACGGCAAAGGCAAGCTGCTGCTCTGCTCGCTCGACTGGCGCGTGGCGTCCCGGCCGGCAAACACGTTCTGGCGTCGCCTGCTCACCAACGCCGGCATCAAGCTCGGCGAACCCGCCGATGCGAACGTTGCCGCGTTCGACGAGCATGGTGCGCTCCTCAACGCGCTGTCCATCGGCCGGTTTCCCGCCGCGAGCGTCGAGACCGCGTTGAACACCGACTTCATCGGCGAGGCGCGCAATCGCGGAACCGAACCCTCCGGGAAGTTCCGTTGGCAAACCGTCAACAGCCCCAGCCGCGACCGGTTCGTCTTGCAGCAACTCAAGCAAACCGGCCCGAAGTCGGGCGCGTTTGCGGTCTATTTCAGTTGCTGGGTGCGCAGCCCGCGCGCGCTGGATGACCTGCTGGCGGACGGTCCCGACGCGCCGCAGTGCACGACGTTCTGCTACGCCTCCGAGAAATGCCGGCTGTTCCTCAACGGTCGCGAAGTCCCGTCCGCGCGCCAGGAGCCGGCCGATTACCGCACGCGCTACCAGTTCGAGCGTCTGCCGCTCAAGAAAGGCTGGAATCATCTCCTGTTCAAAGTCGCCTCCAGCGAACTCGGCGGCGAGCATCCCGCGACGCTCGCCGTGCGGATGACCTCAAACAACGCCGAGTATTTCCGCCAGCTCGAGTCCGCCGTTGAAATGGCGACGGGCAAACTTGGAAGAAAAGGACCATGACCCACGCGCAGAGACGACTCGGACTGTTTCAACTTGCGCTGCTTTCAACTTTACTGTTCGCGGCGTTCACGTTGGCCACCGCCGCCGACAGCGGGCTGAACCTTGCCTTGTTCGCGACGCCGGCCACGTCCTTCGTGTCGCCGCACGAGAAGCTCGATGCCATCAACGACGGCTCTGAGCCGGGTGGCGTGAACGACAAGAGCCACGGTTGCTACGGCAATTTTCCGAAGAAGGGCACGCAGTGGGTCGAGCTGGCTTGGGAACAGCCAGTCTGCACGCGAAAGGTGGATGTGTATTGGTGGGACGACAGCCACGGCGTGCGCCTGCCAGTGGCGGCGCGGCTGCTTTACTGGGACGGAAAAGAGTTCGCGCCGGTCAAAGGTGACACCGCGCTCGGCGTGGTCGGCGGACGCTGGAACACCGCCACGTTCGCCGAGGTGAAGACAACGAAACTGCGGCTCGAGTTCGATTCGCAGCCGAAGTTCTCCACCGGCATCATCGAGTGGAAGGTTCATGATTCCGGCAACTCACCGAAGCTCGCGCCGCGCGTGACAGCCGGTGCCAATCGGACGGTTGTGCTCCCCGCGAGGGTCCGGTTGCAGGGGTCTGTTCGCGGTGCGGTTGAATCAGTCGAATGGAGCAAGCAGTCCGGGCCGGGGAACGTGACCTTTTCCAATGCGAAGGCGTTGGCGACCTCGGCGGCTTTCTCAAAACCCGGTGATTACGTGCTGAATCTCGTTGGCATCAACGGCGGCCAGTCGGCATCCGACACGCTGAGCGTCCACGTGGAGCCGATGGCTTTTGCGGGCGCGGCGGCAACTGCCGAGATCCCGCCGCTGGCAACGCTGGCGGTCAAGAACGCCGCGCCTGTCCGCGCCGAGCCGTTCGACCTCGCCGATGTGCGGTTGCTGGAGAGTCCGTTCAAGCAGGCGAGGGAAACGGATCGCGCTTATCTGCTCGAACTCGAGCCGATGCGGTTCCTGGCGTTCTTCCAGAAGCACGCCGGTCTACTGGAAGGAGACGTCTTCCTCGGCTGGGAGCCGAAGGGGCTGGGTGGCGGCCCCGCGAAGGCGATGATTGGCCACTATCTTTCGGCCTGTTCGTCCATGTATCGCGCGACGGGCGACCCGAAGCTCGCGGAACGCGTCAACATGCTGGTGGCCGGATTGGCAAAGTGCCAACAGGTTTCCGGCAACGCTGGATTGCTGGTCTCGAATGCCGAAAAGAAAGCCTTCGAAGAGTGGGCGGCTGGCAACCTGCGCGCCGAGGGCAACCGGCTCAATGGCATCGGCATTCCCTGGTATGACACGAGCAAGCTCTACAACGGGCTGTTCGACGCCTACCACTTGTGCGGGAACAAACAGTCGCGCGAGGTTCTCGTGCGGCTGGCCGATTGGTGCGCCAGCGTGGTTGGCAAATTTGACGACGCCCAATTGCAGCAGATGCTCGCGGCCGAACACGGCGATATCGCCGACGCGCTCGCCAACGTCTATGCGATGACCGGCGAGCCGCGCCATCTTGCGCTGGCGAAGAAGTTCCGCCACGACTCGGTCTTCGCGCCGATTGCGGTCGGCACCGACTGCCTCGACATGATGCACGCGAACACGCAGATTCCGAAGTTCCGCGGCTATCAACGCACGCACGAACTTACCGGCGAGGCCTATTGGGGAAACGCCGCGAGCAACTTCTGGCGGTTCGTGGCGCTGGAGCGTTCCTACGCCAACGGCGGGAACAGTTATCACGAGCACTTCCATCCACGCGACAAGTTCGAGGAAGCGATGCGCGTCACGCCGGGTCCGGAGACCTGCAACACCTACAACATGCTCCGGCTCACGCACCATCTCTTCACGGAAACGGGCGACGCCACGAAGCTGGATTACTACGAGCGCGCGCTCTACAACCAGATTCTGCCGTCGCAGCATCCGCGCGGCGGGTTCACCTATTATCAAGGCGTGTTGCCCGGCGCCTACCGGACCTACTCGGACCGCGAATACATCTTCTGGTGCTGTGTGGGCACCGGCATGCAGAACCACGGCCTTTACGGCGAGGCGATCTACGCGCACCAGGGCGACCGCCTGCTGGTCAATCTCTTCATCCCGTCCGAGCTGAACTGGCATGAGCAGGGTGCGCGCATCACGCAGACGACTGCCTTCCCGGATGAACCGCGCACCAAGCTGCAGATGAAACTTTCCGTGCCGAAGCAGTTCACCGTGGCGGTGCGACATCCGGCGTGGATCGCGCCCGGCCAACTCAAACTCGCGGTGAACGGCCAGCCGGTCCCGGCGAAGAGCCGTCCCGGCAGCTACGCCGACGTGACGCGCGAGTGGAAGGACGGCGACGTGTTGAGCGTCGAGTTGCCGATGAATCTCCGCACCGAGATGCTTCCTAACAGCACGTCCTACGTCGCCGTGTTCTACGGACCCATTCTGTTGGCCGCGAAGCTCGGCCGCGAGGGGTTGGCGGACGAGGATTTCCGTGGCGTCGCGGCGATGCCCGCAAAGAACAAGCTCCCAGCGGCGAAACTGCCAACGATCGTCGTGCCGGTGGCCGAGATTGCCGCGCATATCGAGAAGGCGGCCGGCGATGCGCTCCAGTTCAAGACGCGCGACCTTTGCAGGCCGGTGGACGCTACGCTCGTGCCGGTCAACCGGATTTACGACGAGCGGTATTCCGCGTATTTCCGCCTGACCTCCCATGAGACGTGGGAGCAGGACAAGGCTCGCTGGACCGCCGAGGAACAGCGCGAGCGCGAACTGGAGTCGCTGACCGTGGACGAAGTGCGCGTCGGCGAACAGCAGCCCGAAGTGGACCACATGATGCAGAGTCTCCGCAGCCAGGCGAGCCGGCCCGGCCAGCGTCCCGACATCGGCCGACTCTGGCGCGAGGCCGTCAACGGCGGCTGGTTCTCCTACGAGATGAAAGTGGACCCGAACAAACCGATGGCGTTGCTCTGCACCTACTGGGGCGGAGACAACGGCCCGCGCGGCTTCAACGTGCTGGTGAACGACAAAGTCATCGCCACCGAAGGCATCGTTGGAAGCGCCGGCGAGTTCGTGCAGAGGCTCTACGCGATTCCGGCCGAACCGACGCGAGGCAAGAGCGTGATCCGGGTGAAGTTCCTCGCGCACGGAGGCAAGCTGACCGCGAAGGTTTTCGATTGCCGGACGTTAATCGGGAAATGATCCGTAAACATCCAACAACGCAGTTGCTGGCGTTAGGTCAAGAATCGGCATGTAATAGTCAAGGATAGCCATTTTATGTGGCACGAGCGCAGGGCAGTATTCACCAACAACCGATGAAAGACACACTGCCATGAAACATGTCTTCGCATTCCTTGCCATCCTGCTGCCGGCTTCGCTCGTCACCTTGGCCGCCGCGGAATACGCCGCACCGGTCAAGCCATTGCCTTACACAGCGGAGGAGTTGCTCTCCACGCGGGTGCGCGACACGTATGAAGGTGACAATCTGAACTTGGTCGCGTTCCCGTTGGGCGGCATCGGCGCGGGTTGTATCAGCCTTGCCGGCACGGGGAAACTGGTGGATTGGGAGATTTTCAACCAGCCAAACAAGGGTTATCAGCCACGATTCAGTTTCCTGTCGGTCTGGGCGAAGTCGGAGGGCGGCCAACCGGTGTTCAAGGTGCTCGAAGGACAATTGCGCGAGCGGCTGGACGGGCCGGTGTATCTCGCCAAAGGCATGACCTCCGCAGGCCACGGCATCGGCCCGCAGCAGACCCAGGCGGCCGGCCTGCCGCGCATGCGCCAGTGCACGTTCATTGGCCGCTTTCCCTACGCGAGGGTGGAACTGTCCGATCCCGCGTTGCCGCTGGCGGCGACCATCGAAGGCTGGAGTCCATTCATCCCCGGCAACTCGCGCGAGTCGTCCTTGCCGGTGGCGGTTCTGAGCGTCACGCTCCGCAACACCAGCACCCAAAGGGTTGAGTTCGCGCTGGCCGCCAATGTCCAGAATCGGGCGGGCACGATCAACGAGATCGTGCGCGAGGATCGTTTCAGCGCGCTGGTGATGCGTGACGAACCGCGCCCTCCGGACGCCTCCTCGATGGCGTTGGCGATTCCCCGCCAGTGCGACATGTGGCAGCGGAACTGGAAACCGGGCCACAACTTCATGTCGCTGCAACATTTCGTGGACACGTTTGCATTGCAGGGCCGGATGGACTGCTCTGAACCCGGAAGCGATCTGGCTGGCCGCGCGATCGCCGGTGCGCGGCCGGATGTGGTGTTTGATGATTTCGAGGACGGGACCTACGGGAAGTGGCAGGCGCAAGGCGAGGCATTCGGAAATCGCCCCGCGCGAACGAACGAGTTCCACCACCAGCAACCTGTTGGCGGCACGCAGGGCAAGCATTTCGTTGATAGTTTCCGCAACAACGGACCCGCCGATGCGGGCGTCAGCGACCGCGTGGTCGGCGAGCTGGTCTCCAAACCGTTCACGATCAATCGCTCCCACCTGCGCTTCCTCATCGGCGGTGGGGCGGATGAGACAAGCGTGGGGCTGCGGTTGTTGGTGGATGGGAAAACGGTTCGTTCGGCTGCCGGCCACAACTCCGAGTTGCTCGCAAGCAAGCTGTGGGATGTGCAGGAGTTTGCCGGCCGGGAAGCGGTCCTCCAAATCGTGGATCGTTCCTCCGGAGGATGGGGGCACGTGCTGGTGGACGAAATTGTCCTGACGGATTCGAGTGAATTACCGGGCCGCGCCTCTGATCTCGGTGCCGGCTCGCCGACCGAAAACGAGAATGCCCAGGTCGGTTCGCTGGGCGTCCGGCGGGTGCTGGCACCGGGCGAGTCGTTCACCCTGCCGATGCTGGTCGCTTGGTATTTCCCGAAAGGCCCGACCTGGCGCAACTACTACGCCACGCAGTGGAAGGACGCGCAGGACGTGGCCCGCTATGTCGCGACCAACCTGAATCGCCTGGACGCCGAAACGCGCGCCTTCCAACAGACCTTCTTCGACAGCACGTTGCCGGGCACGGTGCTGGAGGCCGTTTCCAGCCAGTTGGCGATCCTGCGTTCCCCGACGGTGATCCGGCTCGAGGATGGAACGCTTTATGGATGGGAAGGCTGTGCCGTCAATTACCGGCTTGGACTCGGCACGGTCAACCACGTATGGAATTATCAACAGGCGGTTCCGTATCTGTTCCCCGACTTACAGCGCTCGATCATCGAGAACTTCTGGAACCACGGCGTGGATGAGCGCGGCAAGGTGGCTTACCGAATACCGACCCGGCCGGGGGACAAGGGGACAACCCGCGATGCGGCGGACGGTCGTAATGACGCCACAGGTGCGTTTCCGAACTTCAGGACGACCCACGCTGCGGCGGACGGTCAGTTTGGACAAATCTGCTGGGTCTATCGCGAATGGCGAATCAGCGGGGACGCCGCATGGCTCAAGCGAATGTGGCCGACCACGAAGAAAGCGTTGGAGTATGCGTGGGCCGTGTGGGACACCGACCGCGACGGCCTGCTCGACGGTTCGCATCACAACACGCTCGACCTGAATTTCAGCTCCCCGGAAACGATGTGCGGCAGTCTCTACCAGGCCGCGTTGCTGGCAGGCGAGAAAATGGCGCTGGCGTTGGGCGACGAGGCAGCCGCGGGCGAATACCGCCGCGTGTTCGAGCTGGGCAAGCGCAACAGCGACGAGAAACTTTTCAACGGCGAGTATTACCAGCAGATGTTGCCCGCTCCCGGCGATTACCAAGTCGGCGCCGGCTGCCTCAGCGAACAGGTCCACGGGCAGCTTTACGCGCAGATGCTCGGCCTCGAAGACATCTACGATCGATCGCACATCCACTCCGCGCTTGGCTCGCTGTTCAAATACAACTACTGCGACAACTTCCACGACCGCCTCAACGCCAACCGCGCCTACGCGATCAACGAAGACCGGGGTCTGTTGATCGCCACGTGGCCGCGCGGCGGCAAACCCGTGCATCCGTTGCTCTACTGCGACGAAACGCAGATCGGCTACGAATACCAGGTCGCCGGCAACCTGCTCTACGAGGGCTACCTGCTCGAAGGCTTGACCGTCATCCGTTCCATCCGTGACCGGTTCGACGGCAAACGCCGCAATCCGTTCTGCGAATTCGAGTGGGGCAACCACTACGCTCGTTCGATGGCCAACTACAACGCCCTGCTGGCCTTGAGCGGTTTCCGAACCGATGCACCCAGACGCCGGATCGAGTTCGCTCCAAGAGTGACGCCAGAGAACTTCAAGGGCTTCTTCGCTGCCGGCGACGGCTGGGGCAGCTACTCCCAACGCGCTGCCAATGGCAAGTTCAGCGCGCGGTTGGAAATGAAATCGGGCACCTTGCGCCTCAACGAGATTTCCCTCGTCGCGCCGGCAGGCGTTCTAGAGAAAGCCGTTGTCACCGCCGCCGGTCAGCAATTATCCCACCGGCTGGCAATCCAAAACGGCAAAGCCGTCGTCACTCTCGAACATGAGCTTATCATCCCCGCCGGTGCCGCCTTGAAAATTACCCTACCGTCAAAATAAGGAAACCTCACAATTTATGAGAACCATAATCACCATTCTCGCTTTAGCTGGCTCGGCATGTGCCCTTGTCTCAAATCCTTCCCTCACCGCCGCGGAACCGGCCGGCTACGACCTCGTCGTTTACGGCGGCACTCCGGCGGGAATCGCTGCGGCCATCGCCGCCGCACGCGAGGGGGCTTCGGTGATCATCATTGAACCGAGCAAGTATATCGGCGGCATGACTGCCGGAGGGTTATCTACTGCCGATACCGGCAAGGAGGAGACCATCGGCGGAATTTCCCGGGAGTTTTTCACCCGGGCCGACGCCAAGTATAACGACCCGAAGAAAACCGCCACGCCGTTCCAGTTTTGGAAGAGCGAGCCGCACGTCGCCATGACGACTTTCCAAGAGATGATCAACGAGGCCAGGATCAGCGTCGTCAAGAAACAGCCCCTGCAATCCGTGGCCCGTGAGGGCAACCGGATTGTGTCGCTCACGACCAAGGACGGCACCACGTATCGCGGCAAGATGTTCGTGGATGCGACCTATGAGGGCGATCTCATGGCGCGGGCCGGTGTCAAATACACGGTCGGACGCGAAGGGCGAGATGAATATGGCGAGTCGCTTGCCGGTTTTCTACCCGCGCCATTGAGGCCACGGACGGTGGAATACATGGCCGCGCCCGGCACCGCCTACACGCACGGCACACCCTGCAAGCTCCCGGCTCGCGATGCCGCCGGCAAGCTCTTCTGGGGTGTCACCGACAAACCCTGGCCCGCCCTCGGCACCGGCGACAAGCTCGTGCAGAGCTACACCTTTCGCGTCATCATCACGCGCAACAAAGACAACCTGGTGCCTTTTCCAAAGCCCAAGAACTACTACCCGGAGCGTTACGACCTGCTGGTCGAGTTGATTCGCCGCTATCCGGGCATCAAGTTTCCGAGGATTGTGTATATCGGCTGGATTCCCGGCGGCAAGAGCGAGATCAACGCCTCCGGCCTGATCTTCAGCACCGACTACTGGGGCGGCAGCACCGATTACCCCGAGGGCGACGAAGCCACGCGCGCCCGCATCTATCAGGACCATGTGGATTACGTGCAAGGCCTGCTCTGGTTCCTCGGCAACGACGAGCGCGTGCCTGCGGACCTGCGCAAGGAAACCAACGGCTGGGGACTCTGCCGCGATGAGTTTGCCGACAACGGCCACTGGCCGCATGCGCTCTATGTCCGGGAAGCGCGCCGGATGATCGGCCGCTATGTCATGCGCCAGCAGGACTGCCAGAACGAGAATACCAAGCCTGATGCCATCGCCATGGGTGGGTTCATTCTCGACTCCCACGCTTACCAGCGCCTGGTGACCCCCGAAGGCTACGTCACCGATGAGGGCAACTTCGACGTGCGCGCCATCAAGCCGTATCAGATTGCCTACCGGAGCATCACGCCGCACAAAGACCAATGCGCCAACCTGCTGGTGCCGGTCTGCCTTTCGGCCACGCACGTGGCCTACGGTGCGCTGCGCATGGAACCGCAATACATGAACTTTGGCCACGCGGCCGGAATCGCGGCCGTGGCGGCCATTCGCGCCGACGCCGCCGTGCAGGACATTGATGTCAAAGCCCTGCAGGCCAGGCTGCTGGCAGCCAAGCAGGTTCTTTCGCTTCGGCCCCAAGCCAAGGCGTCAAAAGCGCCTTGAAGACCAACGCGCAACCCGGAAACAAGCCCATGAACAGACTGACCTCCTTGACCCTCACCGTCCTGCTGCTGGCGACGCTAGCCACGACTCACGCCATCGACGTCCATGCTGCGACCGGCAACAATGACGTGAAACCTGTGACGGTGGCGATCGGCACTCCACAGACGGTGGTCGGAAAACTGGCAGTGGACGAATTGCGAAACTACTTCGGCAGGATGTTTTCCAATCCGCTGCGAGTTGCGGCGCTCGCTGACAAACCAATTCTAGCGTTGGGCACAGCAGCGTCCAATCCGCTGATCAGGCAAATGATCGATCAGGGCAAATTCGTTTTGCCGAGTGGACGCAATGCCGATCAGGGCTATGCGATCAAGACCGTGGACAACACCATTTATGTAGCCGCTTCCACTGAGGTCGGTCTGCTTTATGGTCTCTATGCGCTGCTGGAGGAGTATGGCGCCTATTTCCAGATTTCCGGTGATTGCCTGCCGGCGAAAACGCCGTTCCAAACCAAGAACCTTAATATCTCGGTGGCCCCGGTCTTCAAGTATCGCGGCATCATGCCGTGGGACAATTTCCTGTGCGGTTCGTCGGGCTACAACGAGGAGGATTGGCAGGAGTTGATCAGGCGTGCGACGCGCATGAAACTCAACAAGCTGGATCTGCATTTCTACCCCGGTTACGTTTATTACAACGAGGTCTGGGACGGACAAGCGGTGCCGCCACTATGGCCCGCACAACCCGCCGAGTTTGCTCCGCAAGGCAAGCCTGGCACGAAGGCATTCGGCGACATGAAGCTATTCTGTGTGCGCCATTGGGAGCAAAACAAATCCGATCGGGTGAAGGCGGCGGAGGCGGCACAGGCGATGTTACGGCGAGTGATTGACTATTCCCATGACCGCGGCTGGGTGGTTGTGGCGGGCTTTGCGCTCATGCAACCGCGCGCGGGCAATTTTGTCATGACCAGGAAGAGTGCGGGTGGCCTGAACACACCGGACCCGCTCGTGGAAAAAAACGTCGAGCTTTCCCTGCAGCGTTATCGCCGCTTGCAGCAGATTTATCCGAACGCCGATTATTACTGGATGTGGCAGACCGAGGGCGGCGGCAGCATGTGCCGGGAGGTGGGCGAGGAAGCCGGCGCGAAGGAAATGCGCGCGAAGCACGCGCATTGGGCTGGCCGGTCTCGCGAAACCGGTGACATTGATTATGCTTATCTGTTTTGGCAGGTGGCGCAACGGTTGTCGCCGCAAGAGCGCGCCAAACTGGCCACCGGCGGCTGGAGCATCGAACATCTTTTCCCCGGCCTGCAAAAAGATTTCCCGAAGGAGATCATTTTTGCCTCGCTCAACAATGCCGATCCTAAGAACGCGGTTGAGTGGGCCGAGAATTACCGGGTGGCCAGCGAGGGCCGTCGCGCGTGGATGATTGCTTGGTGGGAATTTGACGGCAACCAGTGGTTCCCGCAGTTCCGCACTTCCTGGCACGAGAAGAAATATAAGAAGGCGGCTGAGTTCGGCGTGGAAGGTGTCTCCCTGCTCGGCTGGAAACTCTCGGCCATCGAGCATCACGTCCGCTATCTTGCCGAGTTCTCATGGAACCCGTCCCTGACCTCGAAGGAGTTTTATCAACGCTTTGCCGAACGTATTTATGGTCAAGCCGGCGCCGCCCCGCTCGCCAAGTTGTATGAAACCTACGACGAATGGGAAGCGCGCACCCCACCGGCCACGCCCGCCGATGACCGGCCCATGTTGCTCGGCGCAGGATGGTGCTCGTTGGCGATTCCCGATGTCCCGTTCGCCAAGGACGGTTTGATGTCCGCCAAGTGGAAACGCGTCGTCATACGCGCCGGAAAGATCATCGAATGGCAGGAACAACTCCAAGCTGAAGACCGAAAATCCATCGGCATCCTGCAGTCGGTGTTGCCATCGCTACCCTCCGACGGCCAATCGTGGGCGCGGCTGCTGATCAATCGCCTGGAATTCCGCGTCCTTTACATCGAGGCGACACGCGCACTGAACCGCGCGTTCATCGTCTATGATCGGGTCGCCAACGCCCAAGGCTGCATCGCCGGCGCGAAAGCGGCCAAACGTGAGACCACCCAGGCGCTGAAGTTCGCCGCGGAGGCCATTGAGAAATACGCCGAAGACGTGCGCAACCGCGGCGACCTTGGCCTGATCGGCCAGTTGAACGTGCAGTTTCGCGATATCATCGGCCAGTTGAACGGGAGCTTCGAGTTGAACTCGCCCTACCTGACCATCAACTGGCAGGCGTTGCGCATGAACGTGGGCCATCGCTCCGACCTAGCCAGTCCGGACTGCTGGCCGTTGCGAGATGGCGTCGCTGAAGTCGCGTCATTCAGAGATGAAGGCACCGCCGCAGTTCGGTTGTCACTCGCCGGAAAGCCGGGCGTGAAATGGGGGTCGCGTTTCATCCGTCGCGAACGATTCGATTTGGAGAAGCAGCCGTTGATGGATTTCTATTTTCGAACCGCCACGCGGGAGCCGGTGGCGTTAATGTTCCAAGTCGAGGGTCAGGAGACATGGTTTGAGTTGGACCTAGTCGGCAAGCAAGCCTACCGGCAACTTGATCGGATTGTTGCGGTTCACGAAATCAACAACGGCCAATGGCACCGCATCACATGGAACTTGCAGAAGTTGGTCGCCGAACGGATCGCACCAGACATCAAGTCCATCAAGAACCTCATCGTTGGCACTTGGAGCAATCCGGCCCAGCCGGTTGTCGTGGAATTCAAGAACGTCTGCTTCGGCAGTTTCAACCAACTTGATGGCGTAGAGGTGGACCGCTGATGAACGTCCGCAACGAACCTATGAAGAATCTCGTTCGCACACTTACCGTCCTGCTGCTGGCGCCGCTGGCCGTGCTCCACGCTGCCGGCGCGGCCAAGCCCAACATCGTTTATATGCTTGCCGACGATCTCGGCTGGGGCGACATCGGCGCGAATGGCGGGAGCATTCGCACGCCGCAACTCGACCGGCTCTTCGCGCAGGGCGTCCGGCTCGACAACTTCATGGGCTGGTGCGTTTGCTCGCCGACGCGCGCGATGTTGCTGACGGGGCGGCATCCGTTCCGCGTCGGCACGGGGCCGGGCGTGGGCGGCGAACTGGCGCGCGAGGAGACGACCATCGCCGAGGCGTTCAAGGCGCACGGCTACCGCACCGGCGTCTTCGGCAAGTGGCACAACGGCGAGGACCCCGACACGCCGGAGTATCGCGCGGCGTTCGCCGAGGCGTGGAAGAGCGCGCCGAACAGGAAACCACGGACAGGTCTCGGCGCGAACGAGCACGGTTTCGACGAAGCATGGGTCTATTACGGCGGCGGCGCGGATTATTTTACGCGACGTTCACAGAACCATCCCGGCCCGGCGAGTTGGTGGCACAACCGCGAATATCGCCCGAACGACAAGGGCTACACCGAAGACTTTATCACGCAGCGGGCCATCGAGTTCATTCGCGACAACAAGGAGCGCCCGTTCTTCTGCTACGTGCCGTTCCACATCGTCCACGCGCCGTTCCAGGCAAAGGACAGCGACCTCGCGGGCGTGGACCCAAATGTCACCGACCCGACGAAGCGCACCTACGCGGCGATGGTGCAGGCGATGGACAAGAACGTCGCGGCCATTCTCGGCGAACTCGACAAGCTCGGCTTGCGCGAGAACACCATCGTCGTCTTCACCAGCGACAACGGCGCGACCAAGGACGGCAGCAACCTCCCGTTCCGCGGCGGCAAGCATAGCGTCTTCGAGGGCGGCACGCGCCTGCCGACGGTGATTCATTGGCCAAAGGGCAAAGTCGCAGGGCGCAAATGGGACGGCCTCTGCGGCGCGCTCGACATGTTCCCCACGTTGATGGCGATGGCTAGTCTGCCGATGCCGCAGACGCGCCCGCTCGACGGCAAGAACATCTGGCCCGCGTTGCGCGACGGCGGCGCCAGTCCCGTCGAAAGCTGCTACTGGGTGTGGCGCAACGAGGACACCATCCGCACCGACCAGTGGCGGCTGCACCGCTTCTTCGACCACACGGAGCTTTACGACATCCGTAAGGACGTTGGTGAGACGAACAACGTAGCCGACGCGCACGCCGACGTGGTGAAATCGCTCACGGCGAAGATGAACACATGGGCCACCTCGCTCGGTGCGGCGCTCTCGCATCAGCCGGCGAAACTCGATGGCAAGCCCGCGCCGGAAGGCGACGTGCTCGAAGTCAGTGTCACCGTGACCGCGCAGGCAAAGCCGAAGAACCGGCTGGTGGTGCCGTTTGCGGGCCTCGAAGGCGACGTTTTCGCTGGCGAGCACATCGAGTTCGACATCGCCGTCGCGGCGGACAGCCTGCGCCGGGGCTTTTACTACACGCCGTTCAAAGGCCAGGAGCAGGCGAGCATGGCGCTCGACTTCAAGCGCGGCGAAGGCATTGACCAATTCGGCCGCGAGCAGGACCGCGCCCCCGAACCGCAAGGTGGTCCCGGTATCTGGGAACATCGCGTCATCGGCCTGTGCAGCTTCGCGCCGAACGCCCTGCCGCGTCACGGCCTCGTCTTTCGCGGCGGCAAGCCCGGCACCTACAAGGTCTGGCTCGACAACCTCCGCATCCGCCGCGCCGACGGCAGCACCACGCCGATCTGGACGAACGCCAAGGACACCCGCTACCGTTCCATCGCCGACTCGGAGCATTTCACGAACATCCGCGTCCGCGTCGTGCCGGCAAGCCACGTTAGATGAGCCCCCGCAATACAGGAGACAACCACACCATGAAATCATTCCTCATCCTCTCACTTGCCAGTCTGTTCTGCTGCTTGGGAGCCGTTCAGGTGACGGCAGCGGAAGCAGCCGCCGGGCACGACCACCTGGAGCCGGTTCGTTTGCAGACGATTGAACTGGGCGGCTTCTGGAAGCAGCAAGCCAAGCGGCTGACGGAGAAGTGGCTGCCACACTGCATCCGGCAGATGGAGAAAGGCGGGCGCGGGCAGGAGTTCATGAACCTGGTTGCCTTGGGCCGCGTGCAGCGGGGTGAGCCGGCTGACTGGAAATACACCGGCGCGCCGTGGAGCGATGCCTACGTTTACAACACGATGGAGGCCGTCTGCCTCGCGCTGGCGGTCAAGGCCGACGGCGACGCCGAACTTGCCGATGCCCAGGCGCAGCTTCGCGCGAAGCTCGAAGAGTGGATTCCCATCATCCTCGCCGCGCAGTCCAAGGACGGTTACATCCATTCGTTTCACGTCCTCAACAAACATCCGCGCTACAGCAACGTCGGCTGGCATGAGTTCTACGTGATGGGCTACTTCCTCGAGATGGGCGTGGCCCATTACCGGATGAGCGGCGGCAAAGACCGGCGGCTTTACGACGCGGCGGTGCGATGCGGCGACCACCTGTGCGCCACGTTTGGGCCGGCGCCGAAGCGGACATGGCGCAACGGTCATCCGGGGATGGAATACGCGCTCTGTCGCTTGGGCCGGCTGGTCAACGAGGCCGAGGGCGCGGGCAAGGGCGACAAGTATATCCAGCTCGCGAGGCATTTTCTCGATCACCAGCACGAGGGCGGGAAGGGGAACGAATACAACCAGTCCGACAAGCCGCCCACCGAGATGTCCGAGGCCCTTGGCCACGCGGTGCGCGCGACTTATTTCTACACCGCCATGACCGACATCGCCCTGCACCAGCGCGACGCGGCTTACCAGCAGGCGGTCGGACGCATCTGGTCGAACGCCATCCACAAAAAGCACTACCTCACCGGCGGCGTCGGGGCGTCCCACAAAGGCGAGGCGTTTGCCGGCGACTACGAGTTGCCCAACGACGGCTACTGCGAGGTGTGCGCGGGCTGCGGCCTGACCTTCTGGGCGGAGCGGATGCACCGGCTGCACGCGGACGGCCACTACCGCGATGTCCAGGAGCGCGCGTTCTACAACAACGTTCTCGGTGCCGTCGAACTGAGCGGCACGAAGTTCTATTATCAGAATCCGCTGGATGAAAAGCGAGCTAGGTATCCGTGGCATGGCTGTCCATGTTGCGTCGGGAACATCCCGCGCGCGCTCTTCGCGATGAAGGACCTGATCTACTCCGTCAACCCGGCGCGGACAGAACTCTATCTCAGCCATTACGTGGACAGCGGGGCCACTCTACCCGAGATCGGTGGCGCCACGCTCCGAGTCTGGCAAACTACACGTTACCCTTGGGACGGCGATGTGGCCGTGACATTGCAACCATCGCGCGCGACCAGCTTCACGCTCAAGCTGCGTATCCCGAACCGGACCGAGAGCGAACTCTATTCCGCCACGCCCGACCTCGGCGGACGGTTTACTCTTCGAGTCAACGGCAAGCCGCAATCGCCGAAGATCGAGCACGGCTACATCGCCTTGCGCCGCGAATGGAAAGCCGGCGACCGCATCGAACTCTCGTTGCCGATGGAAATCCAGCGCGTCAAAGCCGACTCGCGCATCACCGGCAACGCCGGACGCGTCGCGCTCCAATACGGGCCGCTGGTCTATAACGTCGAGTCCGTGGACCTGCCGTCGGGCAAGAACCTCGACACGCTTGCGCTCGCGCCCGATGCGACGTTGCGCACCAGGTGGGACGGCAAACTGCTCGACGGCCTGCTGGCCATTCGCGGCGCGTTCGCCGACGGCACGCCGCTGCAGGCCATCCCGAACTACGCCCGCCTGAACCGGCTCCCGCAGCCCAAGTCGCAGTGGGTTCACCTCGCCAACACCTACGACGGCACGACGCAGCGCGTCTATGTCAACGGCCGGCTCGCCAAATCCCGCAACCCCGGCCCGCTCAAGATCGCCGACACGCCGCTGATCATCGGCAGCGACCCGTTCGGCCAGAAGCGGCATTTCAAGGGCACGATTGCCAAGCCGGCCATCTTCAACGCCGCGCTCGACGAGAAGAGCCTTGCTCAACTCGCCGCCGCCAAGCCCGAGACCGCCACCCTCGGCGTGGAGACAAAACCGGTGTTCGCCGGCAAGACCTGCACGCTCGACGGCACCGCGCCCGTCGTGACGCCGCAGAACATCGGCATCTCCGGCAACGCGCCGTGGACCATGAGCGTGTGGGTCAAGCCGGACGCCGATGCGTGGTCGGGCGACAGTTTCGGCGCGGGCATCATCGGGTGGGGCAAATCCGGCCGCAATGCGGGGAACTTCCTCTACTACCGCCCCGAAGGCGAAACAGTGTTCGGCTTCTACAGCAACGACGACCGCGCGCCCGCCGGCGAGTCCTCCGCCGTTCGTTCCATCGTGTGGATCAAAGAAACCCCGTGAAGCGGGAATCATCGTCGTGCTGAAGACCGGGATGCTCAACGTCACCGGCCCGTCGCTCCGCCACACCTTCCCCGGTAACTCGGTAACAGTGTTGCGACTAAAGTGAATCGCGTCTTGTTGCAGAATCTCCGTGACTGAGTGGTCAAGGGAGGAATGAGCCGTCAAGAAGCAAGGTCCAACCCTGACTCATTTACAAACGCGCGTAACGGTATCGCCCTCGAATGTTGTTCTGAAAATACTGACCGTGCGACGAGGAGGTTCGCAAGCCTTCGAACTCTGATTCCGGGACGTCATAGTATTCGTAGGTCCCGCCACTCTTGAACTCCACGGTGAGTGTTTGCGTGTCCGGATCGTAGCCGATGGCATTGATGTTGGATGAATTGACGGGTTGCAGATTCATGGCTGGAAGTTAGGGCTTTTTCTTCTTCTTAGTGCCGCCGTCCTTGTTTCGAACGGGACGCGGTTGTTGTAAACGCCACACTTCGACAATCTCTTTATAGTCGCGGCTCTTGTCCCACTGCCGGGGATAGTCCCAGCCGCCGGGTGTTCCTGGCTCTTTCGGGTTCTCATCGAACTTCCCGCCAAAAACCAACGGATCTGAACTGTTTGGACGTCGGTCAGGCGGAGGCGGTTCGATAAGCGCACGCATTGGCAAGTGAACCGCCTCGCCCAAGATCACAGCTTCGCCCGTTCGGAGAATGGGAAGATTACTCAAAAGGCCCTTCAGATTGTCCGTCACCGCGCCAGTAACGTGTCCTCGATCAAGTTCATTTGACATTCGCAATGCGAAAATTGTTCCGCACTGAGATAAGATGGTGTCGTCAACTTCCGACGGCCTTTGGCTCACCAACATGGCTCCGATACCGTATTTTCTGCCTTCTTTCGCGATTCGCCGCACAGCGGTTCCCGCTTGGGTGGCTGCGCCTCCTTGCGCTGTCTTGCCCAGATAGACGTGAGCTTCTTCAAGAACAAGAAGTAGGGGTCGTTCTCGCCCGCCTTCAGGCAGATTCCGTCCCCAAAACAAGGCGTCGTAAATGATACGGAGGAGAGAACCAATAAGCGCATTGAGAACCGAAACTGGAACACCCGACAAATCGAGAATGACTATGGGCGAGTCTCCACCGAGCCAGCTTCGCAGAAAGCTGTCGAGGTCTTCCTTTGGCAATGCTTTGCCGATTGGATTCCACGGCCCGGGCCGAAAGAGAAAGTCAAGCCGAGGGTCTCGAAGCCGAGAAGCTAGCGAGTCGAGCGCTCGGGCGCCGAGGAGATTCCGTGACTGCGAGTAGTAAACCTTGGAATTCCCCTCCTTGGTTTCGGGACGAAAACGTGGTGGTATCACGTTTTCAGCATCGCCCGGCTCAATCGGCTTCCCGTCTGGCTTCAGTTCATAAGCAAGGCTCGCCTCAGTTTGACCGTCGTTCCTGTCGTGCATTCCTCTGACGAGTTTATAGAGGTCAAACCACAGGTCGCGAATGCTGAACGGAATTGGCGTGTCGGCCGTAATATCGGTTGCGGGGATCTGCGGGCCGCCATCTGCTGTGGCAAACGTTCGCTTGTAGCCAAGTATCCGCTCCATCACTGCACCGCGGGCTGTGTCATCAAGTTGACCAAAGGTTAGCGCAACCAACTCATCAAATGTCATAGCCCAGTATGGCACATAGAGCGGCTGTTCCTTCCGGTCCGGGTTGCCGTTGACGCGGAACACCGTCGCACGGTCCCGCAAGGCATTGGCGTATTCCCCATGGACATCGAACACGACGATGCGTGCCGCCGGATAGCGTTTGCTGTCACTCAGCGTGTTCAGGAGGCTTGCCACGGTAGTTGATTTCCCTGTGCCCGTTGCGCCAACAACAGCACAATGTCGGGTTACGAGTTTATCTACATTGATTAGGGCCGGAATAGATTCCGCACTCGCAAGTCTCCCGATAGGCACGTAGCGGGGATCATCGGGGCGCGCATAGATTCTCTCCAGGTCGCGAATCGTTACGAGATGAACTGCGTCGCCGATTGCTGGCGACTGGCTCAAGCCGCGTTGAAATAAGCCGCCACGCTCCCCTTCGCCAATTAGTTCCACCGTCATCCAACGGTGCCCGTGGGGTTCGGCCAGAGCCACCTTCTCTGGCACTGCTCCGGCTCCGACTACGGTAACGATGCCAAAGAGGTCCACATATCCAATCGGAATACGCACGAAAGCACCAGCCTGCCCAATGCGGTAGGCGACACCTGAGATAAAAGTCAGTCCAGCTGCCGTTTCTTTGGCGAGCGCCACACTTATGCTTGCCCCGCTGACATCTTCAACGGTTCCCAAGTATGTCGGTTCCTGAGGCATTGGTTGTTCAAATCAGAGCTTGGCCGCTTACGGACGAAAGAAATGTGCCCAGCTTGGCAAAATCTCCAAGTTCGAAGACGCTTCCACCTGACGGCGATGCCGAAGCCGGCCAGTTTCCTCGATTGCCACCGATTACGGCTCCATCGCGGCCCATCAACAGAAAATTTGGCGCTTCCTCCGCCAACGGTATTGCTGGATGTTCCGAGGTGATGTTTCCGTAAACAAGACCGAAAACAACCACTCGTCCGTTGCCGCGAAGCCCCTCGCGGATTAGCGCGTTGAAGTGCTCGTCCACGAACGAGTAGCCGCAAATGACGAGCACCGCCTCAGGCCGCGCAAGGAAGGTCCGGAGTCGGTCTTGCATCGCCAGAAATGGCATTCGCCGACTCTGCGTGTATTTGTGGTGTGACGGATAGATCAACAGTTCGCCATCACCGCTGTCTGCTCCGCGCCAAAAGTTGCCATCCTCGGTGCGATGCCAATTGATCGAGCCGTGCAACTTCCATAAACGCGCCCACCGCGCCGGCAACTTATCCTTGTCCATCGCCTCAATATCCATGAACGCGCGACGTGTGCCGACGAAACCATCGAAATACGGAACACCACACTCTTCCAGTGATTGTTCAAACAACAGGTCGTAATTTGGTGTGAAAATCTCTACTGCCGCATCACGCGGGATACCACGTATCCAGCGCGCCAGCGCGTGATAGGGGGATGTTTGGTCCGGTAAAGTCTTGCCAACCTCAGCCGCGATTATCCGGCAGATTGCTTTGTCTGTAAGGGTCGCTTGCGCGGGAGTGATCCCACGCACCGGTCCTGTGCCACCAACGGCTCTAACATTCCGGAGCCGGTTCAAGTAGTCCTCGACGGTGGGGTGCGTGTGGGCGTCTTCGCCACACAAAGCAACAAGCGCAACCAGCACCGATTTATGTTCGGCTTTCGCATTCAACTCATCATGCACCCGCGCTGTCAAGGCGTTCAAGTCAGGTATGAGGGGCTGGGTCGCGCCTGGCTGACCGATTCGAATTGCCTGCGGACAACCAGCTCCAAGAAAGAAACCGAGCGGACGTTTGTCGGCAATGAGGCACAATTGGATTGCTCTCAGTTGCGCCTGCAAGTCGTGGGGAGTGCTTCCAAGTGTCATAAACAGATGCTGTTAAGTGTCATCGAACGCTTGCTCATCGCAGTCTGCAATACTGCCTGTGGATTTCTACACCCGCCTCAGCGCCCGAATTAAGTCGTCCACATTGGCGCACCTGCCTGCAATCCGCTGTGCGCCGAAGCCGTTCGGAGAAAAACATCGCCGAGACGCAATCCGGTCGCAGTCTCGCGCTGACGGCAAACGTGAGCAAGGATTTTCTTGTGGCGCGCGGACGGCGGACGGTGGCAGGCTGGCTGGCGTCATGAACTGGCTCGCCATCATCTTCTTCTCCCTCACCGCACTGCTGCCCATGCCGTTGGCTTCCGCCGTGGCGGCGGATGACGACGTGCTGCTCTTTTCGTTCTTCCGCGGGAACGGTGAGGCAGGCACGTATCTGGCCTGGAGCGAGGATGGCGTGAAGTTCGCCGCGCTCAACGATGACAAGCCGATCTTCCCGCCCGCGCCGTGGCCAGGACAGAATCTCACGCGCGATACTTCCATCATCTTTCACGACGGCAAGTTTCACGCCGTCTGGACATCGAGTTGGAAGGGGCGCGTCTTCGCTTACGCGGAATCGCCCGATCTCGTGCGTTGGTCCGAGCCGGTGAAGGTGCAGCCGTTCCCCGATTCGCTGCCGGCCGAAGACCAGCCGCAGAACGTCTGGGCGCCGGAGATTCACTGGGACCCGGCGCAGAAGAACTACGCCATCCTGTTCTCCACGACGACCGACCGCGAGAGCCGCAACGGCGACGGCAGCAACAACAACGGCAAGGACGGCAACGACCATCGCATCTACATCACGCGCACCGCCGACGGGAAGACGTTCTCGCCGGCGAAGCTCTTCTTCGACCAGGGCTTCAGCGTGATTGACGCGCAGATGGCGCCCGATGGCGGGCGCTGGATGATGGCGATCAAGCACGAGCAGGAAATCCCGCTCGGCGGCAAGAACCTCCGGCTGACGTTTGCGCCGCTCGATCTCTCGAAGCCGTGGTCGCCCGTGAGCGCGCCGGTGTTCGGGCCCGGTTCGCCGATTCGCCCGAAGGAAATGGTGGAAGGCGCCTGTCTCGTGAAGTGGAAAGGCCTGTGGCATCTCTACACCGACGCCTTCGCCAGCCATCACTACTCGATGGCGACATCGCCCGACCTGAAGACGTGGAGCGACCGCACGGACGAGCTGGTGATGCCGCCGAACAATCCGCGTCACGGCACGATCTTCCGCGCGCCGGGGTCGGCGGTGGGTTTCCTGAAGCCGGTTGATGCCGTCATTGACAGCGCCACGCTCGACCGCTGGTCGGCGCCCTATCGCGGGTGGCATTACTGGCCGGACCATGTCGTGCCGGCGCGGCCCGTCATCGGCTCGGTCACCAACCTGCTCGGCACGGACGTGCCGACGGTCTACCAGGTGCCGGGTAGCGACAAATACTTCATGAGCTTCGTCGGTTTCGACGGGCGCGGCTACCAGTCGTTCGTGGCGGAGAGCGACGACCTCGTCCACTGGGGAAACCACCGGCTCGCGATGGGCTTCGGGCCGGCCAACGAGTTCGACCACGGCGGCTGCGTCATCGGCGCGTTCCTTTATGAGAGCTACGACATCAAAGCGCCGCGCCTGCTGAAGAAGCGCGACGGCAGATTCTGGACGCTCTACGGCGCTTATCCGCGCCAGGGCGGCTACGAACTGCGGCCCGGCTACGAGGGCGTGGCGGTGAGCGACGACGGCCTCACGTGGCGTCGTGCGAAGAACCAGCCGATCCTCTCGGTCCACGATGCCGGCTGCGGCGCGTGGGAGAAGAGCTGCATCTACCAGCCGTGGCTCGTCGAGCATCAGGGGCGGTTCTTCAACTTTTACAACGCCGCCAACGGCGGCACCGAGCAGATGGGCGTGGCGTTCTCGACCGACCTGCTCAACTGGACGCGCCACCCCGGCAACCCGGTCGTGCGCAACCGCGCGGGCGGTTACGACGAGCGGTTCAGCTCCGACGGCAAGGTCTTCCGCGACGGCGACCACTGGACGATGTTTTACTTCGGCGTGGGCCGCGGTGGCGCGCACATCATGGCGGCGTTCTCGCGCGACCTGGTGAACTGGACCGCGCATCCCGAACCGCTCTACAAAGCCGGCGGCAATCCCAGCGGCCTCGACAAGCAATACGCCCACAAGATCGCGCTCGTCTTCAACCCGAAGAACGAGACCTTCTACATGTTCTACAACGCCGTGCCCGGAAAGAAGGACGCCACCGGCGGTCGTGGCATCGGCCTCATCACAAGCAAACCATTGACCCCATGAACATGACCCTGATTCGCATTCTCCCATGTCTGCTGACTTTCATCGCCAGTGCGGCCGAGACACCGCAGCGGCCGGCGATGTATTTCGGCGACGACACGCGCCACGGCCGGCCGTTCGCGAAAGACCCGTCCGTCATCCGTTTCGGCGGGCGTTATCTTCTCTATTACTCGATGGCGCCGTCCACGAACAAAGCGGCGCCCAAAGGCTGGGCCATCGGCATCGCCGAGAGCCGCGACCTCGTGAACTGGAAGAAGGCCGGCGAGATTCTGCCGGAGCAGGAGTGCGAGAAGAACGGCATCGTCAACGGCCGGATCATCCTGCTCGATGGCAAGCTCCACCTTTTCTACAACACCTACGGCAACCGCGCCAAAGACGCGCTTTGTCATGCCACAAGCACCGACGGCCTGCGGTTCACGCGCAATCCCACCAACCCGGTCTGGCATCCCACCGGCGACTGGAACAACGGCCGCGCGATTGACGTGGACGTGGTCGAGTGGCGCGACCGGCTCATCATGTATTACGCCACGCGCGACCCGGAAGGAAAAATCCAGATGCTCCATGCCATCGCCGCGCCCCGCAAGTCCGGCTTCGGCCGCAGCGACTGGAAATCGCTCTGTGACGGTCCCGTGCTGAAGCCGGAGTTGCCGTGGGAGACCAAGTGCATCGAAGCGCCGTCGGTCATCAAGCGCGGCGACACGCTCTATCTGTTCTACGGCGGCGGCTACAACAACGACCCGCAGCAGATCGGCTGCGCGGTGAGCAAGGACGGCGTCCATTTCCAGCGGCTCTTCCGCGAGCCGCTCATCCCCAACGGCCCGCCCGGCGATTGGAACGCGAGCGAGACCGGCCATCCCGGAGTGTTCACGGACACCGATGGCCGCACGTATCTCTTCGTGCAAGGCAATAGCGACCGGGGCCACACGTGGTTCCTGTCGTGTTACGAGATTGGCTGGCGCGACGGCCGGCCTTTCGTCATCTGGGACTCGCCGAAGTTCCCGATGAAACGGCTCACGCCCTGAGCCGCCTTGGGTGGTTCGGAGTCCCGGCTTTGGCCGGCCACGCGCCGAACCGGCTAAAGCCGGGACTCCGAACGGGGAGATCGCCGTTACACAGGCCATGTGTTCTGAGTCTGCTGCGGCGCTGAGGATGCCACTTGCCGGACAGCGGTGGAGGCAGGATATTGGGCTGCCGAAAGGCGAGGCGGATTTATGCTTTGCACTCGACGCCAGTTCTTCAAGAGCACCGCAGCAACCGCGGTCGTGCTGGGCGGGGGCGGTCTTTCGTTGCTCAGCCGGCTGCCGCGCGTCTCGGCGCAGGAAGCCAGGCTGCCGTTCAAGGCCGTCCAGTTCTCACCGGAGATCGAGCCGCTGGTGAGGTTGCTTGAAGACACGCCGCGAGAGCGGTTGCTGGAGGAGGTGGCGTCCCGCATCCGGCGCGGGCTGGGTTACCGCGACGTGCTGGCGGCGTTGCTGTTGGCCGGCGTGCGGAACATCCAGCCGCGGCCGGTGGGCTTCAAGTTCCATGCGGTGCTGGTGGTCAACTCCGCGCATCTGGCCAGCGTGGCTTCGCCCGAGTCCGACCGCTGGCTGCCGATCTTCTGGGCGCTCGACTATTTCAAGTCCTCGCAGGCGCGCGACGTGAGCGAGGGCGACTGGACGATGAGCGTGGTGAACGAATCGGCCGTGCCTCCGAAGGCCACGGCGAAGCGGGCGTTCATCGAGGCGATGGAGCGTTGGGATGAACCCGCCGCCGACGCGGCCGTGAGCGGCTTTGCGCGGAGCGTGGGCGCGCAGGAGATCTTCGACGTGTTTTGCCGGCTGGGCGCGCGGGACTTCCGCGACATCGGGCACAAGGCGATTTATGTGGCGAACAGTTGGCGCACGCTTCGGGCCATCGGCTGGCAACACGCCGAGCCGGTGCTGCGGTCGCTGGCCTACGGGCTGTTGGACAGGCGCGGCGACCCGAATCCGGCGCAGAGCGACCTGCCGGCGGATCGTCCGGGCCGGCGCAACGCGGAACTGGCGAAGAAGATTCGCGCGGAGTGGCGGGAGGGAAAAGTCAGCGGTGAGGGCACGCGCGAATTGCTGGCGACCTTGCGCGAGCGCTCGGCCCAGGACGCGAGCGAGAAGGTGGCGGAGTTGTTGAACCGGGGCGTCGCGCCGCAGTCGGTATGGGACGCGCTGTTCCAAGGCGTGGGCGAGTTGCTGATGCGCCGGCCCGGTCTCATCGCGCTTCACGCTGTGACCTCGACCAATGCGTTGCACTTTGCCTATCAGACGACGGGCGACGACGAAACGCGGCGGTTCCTGATGTTGCAAAACGCGGCATTCCTGCCGTTGTTCCGCGGGGACGCAGGCGGGCTGGGGAAAGCCCGGATTGACGAGCTGAAACCCGCCGACCTGAAGCGCGGCGACAAAGGCGCGCTCGATGACATCTTCGCGGACGTGACAAACGACCGTCTGCGCGCTGCCCGCAAGACGCTGGCCTATTTGCGGGCGCAGGGGAATGCCGTGGATTTCATCAACGCAGCGCGCCGGTTGGTCTTCCTGAAGGGAAACGACTCGCACGATTACAAGTTCAGTTCGGCGGCGCTCGAAGACTACTTCAACGTCTCGCCCAGCCTGCGCGACCGGTTTCTGGCGGCCAGCATCTTCAACCTCCCCGGCTCAGCGGATGAAGACAATGGTTTGGTGAACCGCACGCGCGCGGCGCTGAGTTGAAAGAGTCGCGTCACTCCTTCAACACCCGCACCACCTCATACTCCGTGTCCGGCGTCGGGGTGACATCGAAACGGGCGTTGACCGCATAGAGGGCGTCGCCGAACGCGTCCAGAGTCGTGGGGATGCGGAGAAGCGGATCGGTGATGACGCGCTCCAGTTCGCCGGCGGCAAAGTCACGCTCCATGCGGATGACGGCGATCTGGTTGAAGGAGTTCTGCACCACAAACAGCGTCTCGTCTTCCAACAGGATGCCGTCGCCGTTCAAAACCAACGCATCGCCCAATGCAATCTGCCGGGCCACGCCAGTCGCCGGGTCCACGCGGTAGAGCGCACCCAGGCTGGAATGCACGATCAGCAGCCAGCGTTCGTCCGGTGTGACCTCAATGCCGTTGGCGTTGAAGGTGCCGGGCACGGAAACGAAATCGCCGCCCAAGGCGATTGTCTCAAACTCCGGCGGATCGGGAAGCTCCCCATTTTCCGACAGGGGCACCCGGTAGAGCTGCGGCCGGAATGAATCCGTGAAGTAAGCCGCGGTGCGGGTGATGACCACGGAGTTGATGAAAGTGTCTTCCGTTGCGAACTGGAAGCTGGCCACGTTCCCGCCCGTGACGGCGTCATAGACAAAGCCGGCCCCGGTCCGACCGCCGGCGGTGTAGATGTAATCCGTCCGTTTGTCGTAGGCCAGCCCGTGAGCAGCCCGTCCGGCTTGCGGCGGCACCAGAATCGCCCCCTCGCCGGTGCGCAGGTCGCCCTTGAAGATGGAACCCTGGCCGATGGAGCCAGCGTAGAAGTCGGTCCCGCGGCCGATGACGATCCCTTCCGGTCGGAAGCCGTTGGGGAGCGGGATGATTGAGGGAAATTTGTCTTGTGGCTCTGCGAGGGCGGGTCCTGCGCAGGACAACAGAAGCGCCAGCAGGGATGACAGCGCCGCCTTGTTGCCTGTGATTTTGGGAACCCTCTCCCCCACGCGCGCCACCGTTTGAAGGCTAGCGTTCGCTTTCATGACAAACGCTAGGCCCGATTCGCGAGCCGTCAAGCCACAGTCGGCCGGGACGCCGACTCTACAAATGCTACGCCTTCAGATCCGGGATGGTGATCCACTTCCGCTTCTTCCACGACTCGACGCCTTTTTCGGCGAGTTGGACGCCCTTGGCGCCTTCGAGCAGCGACCAGCGGAACGGCTCGTTCTTCACGACGTGACGCAGGAAAAGTTCCCACTGAATCTTGAACGCGTTGTCGTAGTGCTGCTGGTCGGGAAGCTTCTGCCACGACTGATAGAAGTCAATCGGTTGCTCGATGTCGGGATTCCAGACTGGGCGCGGCGTGGCGCCGTAGGGCTGGACCCAGCAATCACGCAGGCCCGCGACCGCGCTGCCGCGGGTGCCGTCCACCTGCAACACGAAGAGGTCGTCGCGGCGAACGCGGACGCACCAACTGGAGTTGACGTGCGCGACGATGCCGCCGTCCAGTTCGAACGTCGCGTAGGCGGCGTCGTCGGCGGTGGCGTCGTAGACGCGGCTGGCTTCGTCCCAGCGCTGCGGGATGTGCGTCGCGCCGAGGCAGGAGACGGCGCGCACGTTGCCAAAGAGATTGTCGAGCACGTAGCGGAAGTGGCAGAGCATATCAATGATGATGCCGCCGCCGTCCTCCCTGCGGTAGTTCCACGACGGGCGCTGGGCGGGCACGCTGTCGCCCTCGAACACCCAATAACCGAACTCACCGCGCACGGAGAAGATCCGGCCGAAGAAGCCGGTTTCGTGCAGCATCTTGAGCTTCAACATGCCGGGAAGCCAGAGTTTGTCCTGCACGACGCCGTTCTTCACGCCTGCCTTGCGGGCGAGCTTGTAGAGTTCCAATGCTTCGCGCGTCGTGGTGGCGGTCGGTTTCTCGCAGTAGATATGCTTGCCGGCGGCGATGGCTTGCTTGACGGCGGCGACCCGGCGGTCGGTGGTCTGCGAGTCGAAGTAAACGGTGTTCTGCTTGTCGTCGAGCGCCTCGTCGAGGTCGGTGGTCCAACGCTTGATGCCGGCATGCGCGGCGAGCTTCGCCAGCTTGGAAGGATTGCGGCCGACGAGAATCGGGTCGGGCATGATGCGCTCGGCATCGCTGATCTTGACGCCGCCTTGCGCGATGATGGCGGCGATGGAACGCAGGAGATGCTGGTTAGTCCCCATGCGCCCGGTGACACCGTTCATGATGATGCCGATGTTGTGGATGGTTGCGTTTTCCATTGTTTCCTTGTCGGTCTCTGAAAACTGATTACTGGTTACTATTTCCCTACCGAGGCTTCTCCGTGCATTGCGGCTGCGCGCCGGGCGGCAACGGCGGGGCTTCGACGCCGGCCTTCGGGAGCGTGCCGGCGAGTTCCTGTTTCCAGTGGGCGACATCGCCGGCGGGGCCGTAGCAGTAGATCATCCGCAGCGGCTTGTCGCCGATGTTGGTGAGCTGGTGGAAAACGCCGGAGGGGATGTAGGCGGCCTGGCCGGTTGTCAGGATTTGGCGTTCATTGCCGAGGCACATCTCGCCGGTGCCCTCGACGATGAAATAAACCTCCTCCTGCTCCTGACAATGCCACGGCACCTGACCGCCGTTCGGTTCGAGCGTGACGTTGCCGAGGGCGAAGTTCTTCGCCTGGATCGGCGACGCGCCGCCCACGATATTCTGCGTGCGCCGCCGCGCCGGATAGGTGCGGCCTTCGGTCTTCGATAAGTCAGCGATGATCATGACGTTTTCCAATTAGCGCACATCCACGATGCCCACGTCAATGTATTGGCCGCCCGTCGTCTGGTGGCAATGCACGGCGATGAGGTTCTTGCCGGGCTTGAGCGCCGCGCGGCCGGCGGGTAGCAGCGGCGTTTCTTCGTAGTCCTGGACGTAGCCGGTCACCTGCGCCGCCAGCACGCCGTTGATGAAGACCTCCGCGTCCTCGTCGTGGTGGAGCGAGAGCCGCAGGTCGCCCGTCGCGCTGGCGGGCAGATCGAACTCACGCCGCAGCCAGATGTCGGCGGTCTTCCACAGCGTCCGCATCTTCGCGCCGGGCGTCTTTGGCGAGCCGAAGCCGGCTTTGCCTTCCTTCCACGATGCGTCATCAAAACCGGGCTTGAACCAACCATCGGCAGGCTTCTGCGTCGTGTAACGCCATGTGATGTTTGCGTCCTCGCGCGCGTTCGGCACGACCGTCCGGACGATCGGCGCGACGGGCATCGGCGCCCAACCGCTGGCCTTTGTCTTGTCGCGGCTGGCGTATTTCTTCCAGACGGCTTTGTCGTAGAGCATCTGTGCGAACACGCCGCCGATGACCGGCCGCGCCGTGAAGCCGCGCTTCTTCGCGTCCTGCGTCCAATACCAGTCCGTCAGCGGCGAGCGGTCGGGCGTCTCGTTCATGAACTTCCAGATCGGCTCGATCAGCGCCTCGAAATCGCCGCGGTCCTGCGTCAGCGTCGCGGTCCATGTGATCCAGTCGAGCTTGGTGTAGTCCTTGCGGTTGTCGAGCGGCAGACAGTATTTGTTCTGCATCTTCCGGTAGTAGGCCATCTCCTTCTTCGCGACCTCGGCGGGGAAGAGGTTCAGGTCGAGGATGCGGTCCCAGATAAGATTGTATTTCTGGCTCCAGGAGCCGGGCTTGTCGAACGCGAGCCGGAAATGGTCGCCGTCGTCGGCCTCCTTCACCCAGCGCGCGGCGAACTCCTTCGCCAGCTTCATGTATTCGGCGGCCTTCGTCTTCTCGCCACGCATCTCGCAGAGTCTGCCGAACGCCCCGAGGCCGCAGATGGCCTTCGCGCTGAGGTTGACGTTGTGCGCCAGATGGCCGGCGAAGTCGTCGGTGCAGAGCTGGTTCTCCGGGTCGAAGCCCTTCGCCTTGAGATACTCCGCCCATTGTTCGAGCTGCTTCCAATAGAGGCTGGCGAAATCCGCGTTGCCTTCCATCTGCGCGATGGCGGCCATGAGGATGAGCAGGTTGCCGCTCTCCTCGACGGGCATCTGGTTCTCCTCCGTGCGCTCGCCGCCGCCGTAACGCTGGCCGTTGGCGTGCGGATACTGGCCGAGGTCGTGCGGCGCGAACGGGAACCGCCACCGCTCGCTGGCCGCGTAGTTCATGAACGGCACGAGGAACGACTTCGCCAGCGTCGGGCCGAAGAGCAGGAACTGCGGCGCCATCGGGTAGAACACGTCCGAGGTGCTGATGCAGCCGTTGGAGTGGTTCTCCTTGCAGAACTGGAGCGGCTTGCCGTTGGCGTCGGCGACGAACTTGCCGCCCGCGAAACACTGCCGGTAGGCCAGCGCGCAGAGCTTGGCGTATTTCTCGCCGCCCGCGCGCGTGAGGTCGCTCATCAGTTCCTCGTCAAACGCCTCGCAGCGTTTCTTCAGCGACTCGTAATCGCGCGCCGCGGCCTTGAGCAGGTCGGCGGCTTCCCAGCCGCGGAATTGGATGCGTCCGGTATACCCAGGGGGACCCTGCACTATAGTGGGTTGGCGAGGTGGGATCTTCGGAATTGCTGAAGAAGGCGGCTGCAGTCCCACCCAAGCAATACCTGGCGCGTTTGTCGCCTCTAGAACAGTAGGTTTTGAAGGCGCGATATGTTCCAGCATGGGAGCCGAGAAAAACTTCGACATGTCTTTACCATCCATGGTTTGCCACCGACCTCGCCGCCAGTAAGGCCGCAGGTTCCGCTTCATATATTGGATCGAGTAGAGGTCGTCGTAGGCGAGCATCAGCCAGCGCGAGACGGGCGTAGTGCCGACTTTGCCGAGTTGGAAGGTTAATACTGCAACCTTCGTGTCAGCCGGGGCGACGGCGGGCGTCGCCTTGAAAAGTGGAGCAGTTTGCGCGGTTAGGCGGAAGATTTCTCTCCATGTGTCACGAGGCCAAACGGAGCAGTCCGGCTTCGCCATTTTTGCTGTTGCGACATAACAGTAGCCCCAATCAATACGAATGTCGTCGCCCCGCTTCGCGAGGATTGGTTGGTCCTTCGATCCAATCTTGATCGTTAGAAGATCATCCATCTCTGTTTCCGCCCAAACGACCTCTTCATTGGGCGTGTTGACCGCGAGTTCAGCGGTTGCATCGAAGGCGAGCAGCACGTTGTGTTCCTTACCGTCCATCGCGCGGAACTCATACGTGAGGTAGGTGACAGGCCGTGAGAGGATGTCGAGATCGTCCGGCAGCGCGGAAGTCATGAATGTGAGCGTCAGCGCCACGCCCGCGCCTTCAAAGGTGTAAATCGTCCGCGTTGGTAACACGGTAAGGCTCTTTTGATCCAGCACAGGCACATCGCCAGGTTCATTGCCTATGACGCGGAAATGTTTCCCATCAATACTGACAAAGCTACCGAGCCTGTGCGGCTTGCCGGTCCAGTGGGTGGTGTTCGTGGCGGCCAACTGGTCGGCGGGCGACCAGATGCTGAAATACGGGTCGTGCGCCACCAGCGGCACCGACGGCGGCCGCAGCGGGGCTTCAGCGCGGGCGAGGGCGGGAGAGAGCAACAGCGCGAGAAGCAGGCAGTAGTTCTTCATGGCGGCCCCGGAGCATAGCGGACTTATTCCCCGAATCAATCCGCTTCGCCGGACATAGCCGGGCATGGTCCTCCCAGTGGCAGGTGGGGCAAGCGCGAAAGGGGCAGGACCGTGAAGAGTTCAAAGCGCGCGCTACACTCAGAAACTGACGCCAGTTTTTCAGTTTCGGATTTCACTTCTGAGAAACTGACGCGCGGAACTCAAAAACTGACGCCAGCTTTTCAGTTTTGGGTTCCACTTCTGAGAAACTGACGCGCGGAACTCAAAAACTGACGCCAGTTTTTCAGTTTCGGGTTTCACTTCTGAGAAACTGGCGCGCGGAACTCAAAAACTGACGCCAGTTTTTCAAAAGTGGGTTCCGATTTTGAGTTTTGGGTTTCGGAAATGAAAAACGAAACCCACTTTTGCGCAGTCTGGCGCCAGTTTGGCGGGGACTGGCACCGGATAATGCGCTGGAAAAGCGCAGTTTACGCGGGTGGATGGGCATTTGGGCCTGAAAGCCGACAGGCGGCACGGCGTCCGGCCCGGATGTGGTCAAAAAAAGCCACCTTCGGGCTTGAGATGCAAGACCACGCCGCCTACGTGGAGCACCTGCGGCAGACACTGGTGGGTTGAAGGAAGCCACGGACAAACCCAATGGGGATTGTGTAACGCGTGAGGGGATGTGTTTCCCCACCCGTGCAGTTCCGTGTTTATCCGCCCCGTCGGCTCCCCGCAGTTTTGAATTGAGTCAGGCGCCGCGGCGTTCTATTTTTCCCGCCGTGGTTGATGGACCACAGGACACCGGCGAAGAGAATGGAGACTATGAGAACCAAATGGCTCGTCGCGGCTTGCGCAATGTTGCTCTGCATCACGGACGCCCGCCCGCAACTCCGGCTGCCTCCGCCGACGTTCTCCGGGAATACCGACATCTCCCACAACAACCAAGGCTGCGCGCTGCTGGAGAAGGGCCACTGGGACGCGGCGCTGGCGGAGTTCAAACTTGCGCTGGAACTCAATCCCCGGCTCGCCACCGCGCAGGCCAACTGCGGCAGCGCCTGCTACAACAAAGGCGACTACAACAAGGCCATCCAGTGCTTCACCACCGCGCTCGAACTCGACCCGAAGCTCGCCTACGCCTTCAACGGCCGTGGCTATGTGTTGCTGGAGAAGGGCGACTGGAACGGGGCGCAGGCGGACTTCACTCACGCGATGGAGTTGGAGCCGAAGTTCGCCGCCGCCTACAACGGCCGCGGTCACGCGCTGTTGGGCAAGGGCGACGCCGCCGGCGCGCTGGCGGACTTCAGCCGCACGCTGGAACTCAGCCCGAACTACACGGCCGCCTGCAACGGCCGCGGCAACGCCAAGCGGGACCAGGGCGATCTGAAGGGCGCGCTGGACGATTACAACCGCGCCATCCAGCTCAATCCGAAGTATGCCGCCGCCTACGCCAACCGCGGCCACATCCTGCGGGACCAGGGCGATCTGAAGGGCGCGCTGGACGATTACAACCGCGCGCTGGAACTCAACCCGAAGTTCGCCCCCGCCTGCAACGGCCGCGGCAGCGCCAAGTGGGCCAAGGGCGACATGGACGGCGCGCTGGCGGACTTCAACCTCGCGCTCGAACTCGACCCCAATTACGCCGCCGCCTGCAACAACCGCGGCAACGCCAGGTGGGCCAAGGGCGACATGGACGGCGCGCTGGCGGACTTTGATCTCGCCATTAAACTCAGCCCGAACAGCAGCGCCGCCTACAACAGCCGCGGCAACACCCGCTGGGCCAAGGGCGACGCCGCCGGCGCGCTGGCGGATTTCAACCGCGCCCTCGAACTCGACCCCAAGCTCGCCGCCGCCTGCTGCAACCGCGGCAGCATCCATTCGCACAACGGCGACTACGAGAGCGCCATCCGGGATTACAGCGCCGCGATTGGACTCAATCCCAAGCTGGTCGCGGCTTATAACGGCCGCGGCAGCGCCTACTCTCACAAGGGCGACAGCAAGAACGCCATCCGGGACTTCGACCGCGCCATTGAGTTGGACCCGAATCTCGCCGCCGCCTACAACGGCCGCGGCACCGCCAAGTGGGCCAAGGGCGACACCGCCGGCGCGCTGGCGGATTTCAACCGCGCCATCGAACTGGATCCCAAGCTCGCCGCCGCCTACAACAACCGCGGCAGCGCCTACTCCAACAAGGGTGACTACGACCGCGCCACGCTGGATTACGACCGCGCCCTCGCACTGGATCCCAAACACGTCTCCGCCTACAACGGCCGCGCGACCGCCTATTTCAACAAGGGCAACATCGCGAAGGCGCAGGCTGACGTAAGAAGCTGCCAGCAACTGGGCGGCAAAGTGGATGCCGACTTCCTCGCCAAGCTCGGAAAAGCCTCCGCCCTGGAGCAAACCGCCAAGAAACAAGTTTCCCCCAAGGAGCAGTAGCAGCAGCCAAGACCCGCCTGAAGTCCCCGCAGCTTTCGGCGCCGCGACGAAAAGGGGCGCATCTCAGTTTTCGAGAACAAGCCATAAGCGGTGGAATCCTGTAGCTGAACGCGCCAGCGTTCAGCCCGCCGCTGCTGAACGCTGGCGCGTTCAGCTACACTTGCCCCCAGGCGTTCAAACTCCGGGATGCGCCGCGAAAAAGCAACGCCGCGAAAAAGCATTGCAATCGTGGCGCGATTATTTATCGTGGCCGGCTTCGAGTTGGCGCTTGTTTGTTTCCGAGTAGCAGCGTGAACCGTAGCAAGGACGCGAGCATGAACGACAATCGTGGTTTGAGACTTGTGGCACCCAAAGTCACTCCGGTGCTTGAGCCGGCTTTTCGCCCGGCGGTGCTGGCCAATGCGGCGTTTCGCAAGGCCGTGAAGGCGTCGCGCCAGGGCGTGGCCACCACCATCGCGCTGGAGCAGGCGGATGGGTCGGTGTTCCACTTCAACACGGAGATTTTCCCTGTAGGTCACGAGGATGCGAAACAGAACGCGGCTTACCTCGAACGCTTTGTAAAGTTCCTGCTCTGGTCGCGCGGCGGCTTCCGCGTCCATTTCGCCGGGCCGCGCATGTTCGGCGAGGAACTTCAGCGCTACTACAAGGAGACGCCCACGGGCCGTTTCGATGCGGAGATCATGGGCGAGCGCATCTACGAACGGCCGTTCGAGGTCGTTGTGGTCGAGAAAACGCAGCTTCCACCGCCGCGCGAGGCGACGATGCCGCTGGGCAGGCACCTCAAGGGCTGCCGCATCGGCTTCGACCTCGGCGCGAGCGATTACAAGATCGCCGCGGTGTTGGATGGCAAGGTGGTCTCCAGCGAGGAACTGCCGTGGCAGCCGTCGGTGCAGCCGGACCCGCAATATCACTTCGACCACATCATGATGGGCCTCAAACGCGCCGCAGCGAAGCTCCCGCGCGTGGACGGCATCGGCGGCAGCGCGGCGGGCGTCTATGTGAACAACCGCGTCAAGGTGGCTTCGCTCTTCCGTGGCGTGCCGAGGGATGTGTTCGACGGCCGCGTGAAGGACTTGTTCCTGGAGATGCGGCGGGCATGGAACGACATCCCGTTCGAGGTCGTCAACGACGGCGAAGTCACGGCGCTCGCCGGCTCGATGTCCATGAAGGACAACGCCGTGCTCGGCGTCGCGCTCGGCTCCAGTCAGGCGGCCGGTTTTGTCACGCCCAACGGCAACATCACTTCCTGGCTGAACGAACTCGCCTTTTGCCCGGTGGACTACAATTCCGACGCGGCAAAGGACGAGTGGAGTGGCGACCGCGGTTGCGGTGCGCAGTATTTCTCGCAGCAGGCAGTCGGGCGACTCGTCGGGGTGGCGGGCATCGAACTCGACGCGGCGATGCCGTTGCCGGAAAAGCTGAAGCGCGTGCAAGCGCTGATGGTGAAAGGCGACCACCGCGCGAGGAAGATTTACGAGACGATCGGCGTCTATCTCGGCTACGCCATCGCGCACTACGCGGAGTTCTATAAGATCAAAAACGTCCTCATCCTCGGCCGCGTGACGACGGGCGAGGGCGGCTCGATCATCATCAAGAACGCCCAACAGGTGCTCAAGGCGGAGTTCCCTGCACTCGCCAAGAAGATCAAGCTGCGGACGCCGAGCGAGCGCGACAAGCGCCACGGTCAAGCCATCGCCGCCGCGAGCCTGCCGCGTCCTGCTGGCGCAAAGTGAAAGGTTGCGATGAAGAACCCATACAAATCTTTCGTTGCCGCTTACCTTCGCGTTGTGGGGAAGGGCAAAGCCTGCCCGCTCGGCGGCATTCCGCCGGCCAAGCGTCCCAAGCTGCGCGCGAAAGCGCCCAAGGTGTTGATCTTCGCACCGCATCCCGATGACGAGTGCATTGTCGGCGCGCTTGCGCTGCGGCTACTGCGCGAGGCGAAGATGAACGTCATCAACATCGCCGTCACGCAAGGCAGCAACAAGGAACGGCAGGCGGCGCGGCTCGCGGAGCTTCGCAACGCCTGCGACTTTCTCGGCTTCGGCCTGCTCACCACGCGCGAGAACGGCCTCGAAAAGATCAGCCCGAAAGGCCGCGAACAGGATCCGGCAAACTGGGCCGCCGCGGTTGACATTATCGCCCGCATTCTTGCCGAGCAACAGCCGCATGTCGTCTTCATGCCGCACGCGCAGGATTTGAACGGCACGCATATCGGCACCAATCTGCTGGTGACGGAGGCGATGGCAAAGCTCGGCCCGGCGTTTTCATGTCTCGTCGTGGAGACGGAGTTCTGGGCGGCGATGACGACTCCGAATCTGATGGTAGAGAGCAGCGCGCGCGACGTGGCCGACCTGGTCGCGGCGACTTCGTTCCACGTCGGCGAAGTGCAACGCAACCCCTACCACCTCGGCCAGCCGGCGTGGATGCAGGACAACGTCCGCCGTGGCGCGGAGATCGTCGGCGGCCAGGGCGGGCAGGCGCCGAACTATGCGTTCGCCACGCTCTACCGCCTGCAGCGATGGTCCGGCGGCAGGCTGGAGAAGTTTTTCGACGGCGGCAAGCTGATTTCTTGTCAGGACGACTTGAAACCGTTATTTACGTAAGCAATCCGAACATAACAACCATAAGGAGAATAGAGAGAGATGAAGGTTCCGTTCTACGGTCACGTCAAGCAATACCAGAACATCAAGGCCGAGATTGATGCCAACATACAGCGGGTGCTGATGAGCGGCGAATATGTCCAAGGCCCGATGCTCAAGCAGTTCGAGGCGGAGTTTGCCAAATACAGCGGCACCAAGTTCGCCATCGGCCTCGGCAACGGCACCGACGCGATCTGGCTCGCCCTCATGGCGCTCGGCATCGGACCCGGCGACGAGGTCATCACGCACCCGAACACGTTCTTCGCCACCGCCGAGGCGATCTGGATCGCCGGCGCGACTGCGGTGTTCGTGGACTGCGACCCGAAGACCAAGTGCATTGACCCCGCGAAGATTGAGGCGGCCATCACGCCGAAGACCAAGGCGATCATCCCGGTCCATCTCTACGGCCAGTGCGCCGACATGCCGGCCATCAAGAAGATCGCCGACAAGCATGGCCTCAAGCTCATCGAGGACAACGCGCAGGCCATTGACGCGAACGGCGGCAGCTTCCGCATCGGCGAGTTGAGCGACGCGGCCACGACCAGCTTTATCATCCAGAAGAACCTCGGCACGTTCGGCGACAGCGGCGCGCTGGTGACCAACAACGCCGACATTGACGCGAAGGTCCGCAAGCTGCGCAACCACGGTTCGGCCAAGCGCAACGTCCACAGCTTCGGCTTCAACAGCCGGCTCGACGACCTGCACGCTGGCATGCTCAGTGCCAAGCTCAAGCAGATCACGGCGAGGTCCGACCTCCGCCGCAAGTGGGCCGCGCGTTACACCGCGGGACTCAAGGGCGCGAAGAACTTCACGCTGCCTTACGAGGTGCCGGGCTATCGCCACGTGTTCCACCTCTACGCCATCGAGACGAAGAAGGCCGAACAGCGCGACGCGATGGTGCAGTTCCTCGTGGACAACGGCATTGATGCCAAGACCCACTACTCGATCGCCATCCACAAGCAGGAAGGCTATCCGTGGGGCAAGGGCGCGCGCATCGTCGGTTCGGTGGCCAACGCCGAGCAGAACGCCGCGACCTGCGTCAGCCTCCCGATGTTCCCCGAACTGACCGCCGAGGAAGTGGACTACGTCATCGCCAAGACCCTCGAGTGGGACAAGGCGCAGAAGTAAACGGCATTGGAGTAATGGAGTATTGGAGTGTTGGAGTGATGTGTTTCATACTCCGCGCCCAATACTCCATTATTCCACCACTCCATTACTCCATTTCCCCGCCGCCCCAACACTCCAACACTCCAGTAACCCATCACTCCAATGAAGAAGTATTCCGTCATCGTCGTCGGCATGGGCAAGCGCGGCATGCACCACGCCACCGCGTTCAACGCCAACCCCCGCTTCCAGGTCGCCGGCATCTGCGACATTGACCAGGCGCGCCTCGACGCCGCCGCGGCCAAGCTCGGCAACCCCAAGACCAGCAAGGACGCCGCCGCCCTCGCCGCCGAACTGAAGCCCGACGTCTTCTGCTTTTGCACCATGCCGCACCTGCGCATGCCGTTCATCAAGGCCGGCATCGCGGGCGGCGCGAAGCTCATCGCGTTCGAGAAACCCGTCTCCCTCACCAGCTCCGAGATGCTGGAGATGAAGAAGCTGCTCGACTCCACCGGCACCAAGGCCGTCGTCAGCCACCAGCACCGCTACGGCAAGCATTACCAGAAGGTCAAGGAGATCGCCGCCAGCGGCGCGCTCGGCCGCATCCACACCGTCTATGGCACCGCCACCGGCTGGATGACTCACATGCTGAGCCACATGATTGACTACTCCATGTGGTTCAACGACTACGCGCCCGGCGCGTGGGCTATCGCGCAAGCCGCCGGCAAATCCAAGTTCGCCGACAACCATCCCTCGCCCGACTACATCGCCGGCTTCGTGCAGTTCGCCAACGGCGTGCGCGGCATCTACGAGGCCGGCGCGGGCGCGCCCGACCAGCCCGAGGTCGCCAAGTGGTGGGGCAAGAACCGCATCGGCGCCCAAGGCACCGAGGGCTTCGTCGAAGTGCTCACCAACGGCGGCTGGCGCGCGGTCACCAAGAGCGGCGGCTGCCAGAGCGGCGACGGCGCGATGAACTACGACGCCGACATGCCGCCTTACATCCAGGACATGGCCGACTGGCTCGACGACACGAAGGTCCATCCCTGCAACCTCGCCCATGCCGCGCTCGGCGCCGAGGTCATGTTTGCCCTGCAACGCTCCGCGGCCGAAGGCGGCCAGGTTGCGTTGCCGCTCACCGCGGGCGCGGACGAACAGGCGTTGCTGAAGGCCAAGCTCTCCGACAAACCCGTGCTGCCTTCCTGCGAAGCGAACAAGAAGGAATTCGGCCTGGCGTAATCAACCGCTTATCACAACAAGGCGCAGGAGACTCCGGTCTCTTGCGCCTTTTGTGTCCACACGGCTGAGAGTGGCGCAAGGCGGGAGAGATTTGGCCAGACAGAGGAGACGCCTCCTCATGGCCTTATCGTCCGAATCAACCCGTTCAGCTTGCTTGCTGCAACAGGCGCGTCTTGAAACGCGCCCACCCTGCCCCGCCTCACGGCAAATCGGTCGCGCCCATCAGCCATCGGTCGCATTCGCGGGCGGCGCCTCGGCCTTCATTGATGGCCCAGACTACCAGGCTCTGGCCGCGACGGCAATCGCCCGCGGCAAAGACGCCGGGAACGTTCGTCGCAAACTTGCCAAGCTCGGCCTTGAAGTTGGAGCGCGGATCGCATTCAAGCTTGAGCGCCTTGGCAATGACCTCTTCGGGACCAAGGAAACCCATCGCCAGGAGGACGAGTTGCGCGGGGATGACGCGCTCGGTGCCGGCGACGCCCTTGGGAATGAAATGGCCCTTGTCGTTCTTCGCCCACTCGACATTGACGATCTCGATACCGCTGACGTGGCCGCTGCCGTCGCCGACGAACCGCTTGGCGGTGACGAGGTAGTGGCGCGGGTCGGCGCCATATTTCACGGCGGCTTCCTCCTGGCCATAGTCCATCTTATAGACCTTTGGCCACTGGGGCCACGGGTTGTCCTCGGCGCGCTCCAGCGGGGGCTTGGCGAGAATTTCGAGCTGGTGGATGTCCTTGCAGCCGTGGCGCAGGGATGTGCCGACGCAGTCGGTGCCGGTGTCGCCGCCGCCGATGACGACGACGTGTTTGCCCTCGGCGCTGATGAAGTCGGCGTTGTCGCTGCTGTTGAGCACGCGCTTGGTGTTCGCGGTGAGGAAATCCATCGCGAAGTGGACGCCCTTGAGGTTGCGGCCCTCGATGGTGAGATCGCGCGGCTTGGTGGCGCCGGTGCAGAGGACGACGGCGTTGAACTCGCTCAGCAGCTTCTCGGCGGGAAGGTTTTTCCCGATTTCGGTGTTAGTGACGAACTTGACGCCGGCCCTGGCCATGAGATCCACGCGGCGCTGCACGACGCCTTTGTCGAGCTTCATGTTCGGGATGCCATACATCAGCAGCCCGCCGATGCGGTCGGCGCGCTCGAAAACGGTGACGGTGTGACCGGCGATGTTGAGTTGCTCGGCGGCGGCAAGCCCCGCCGGACCGGAGCCGACGACGGCGATCCTCTTGCCGGTGCGCTTCGACGGCGTGGGCACAGGAACCCAACCCTTTTTCCACGCGCGGTCAATGATCTCGCACTCGATCAGCTTGATGGTGACGGGCGGCTCGTTGATGCCGAGCACGCAGGAGCCTTCGCACGGGGCGGGGCAGACGCGGCCGGTGAACTCCGGGAAGTTGTTGGTCTTCAGCAGCCGCTCCAGCGCCTCCTTCCACAACCCGCGATAAACGAGATCGTTCCATTCCGGAATGAGGTTGTTGATCGGGCAGCCGCTTGCCATGCCGGCCAGCAATCGGCCGACGTGGCAGAACGGCACGCCGCAATCCATGCAGCGCGCGCCTTGCAGTTTGAGTTTCTCCTCCGGCAAGTGCTGGTGAAACTCGTTCCAATGTTTGATGCGTTCCAGTTCGGGCTGGTCTTGCGGCAGCTCGCGCTTGAACTCCATGAATCCGGTTGGTTTGCCCATGATCGTAATTCGTGATGCGTAATTCGTGATTCGGGCTAGTTGCCGCCGACGCGCGCGAGGTCCTGCGCATTCTCTTGGAAGGCGCGCATGACGGCTTCGTCGCCGGTCAAGCCGGCGTCCTTGGCGCGGTTGAGGCACTCCAGCATGCGTTTGTAGTCCTTCGGTATGACCTTAACGAACTTGCCGACGATGCCTTCCCAGAGTTCGAGAATGCTCTCAGCCCGGTGGCTGTCGGTGTGTTCGAAGTGCCGCTTGATCATCCGGTAAACCTCGGCCTTTTCTTCCGGGTCGCTCAGCGTTTCGAGGCTGACCATGTCCTTGTTGCAGCGCGTCGCGAAATCGCCGGGCAGGTCCAGAACGTAGGCGACGCCGCCGGACATGCCCGCGGCGAAGTTGCGCCCGGTGCTGTCGAGCACGACCACGCGCCCGCCGGTCATGTATTCGCAGCCGTGGTCGCCCACGGACTCGACGACGGCGTGGAGGCCGCTGTTGCGGACGCAGAACCGCTCGCCGGCCATGCCGCGAATGTAAGCCTCGCCGCTGGTGGCGCCGTAGAACGCCACGTTGCCAATGATGATGTTCTTCTCCGGCACGAACGTGGAGCCTGGCGGCGGGCAAACAACGATCTTGCCGCCGCTGAGGCCCTTGCCGAAGTAGTCGTTGGCGTCGCCTTCCAGTTCCAGCGTGATGCCACGGGGCACGAACGCGCCGAAGCTCTGGCCGGCCGAACCGATGAACTTGAGGCGGATGGTGTCGTCGGGC
>JACRQF010000005.1 GCA_016222825.1 Verrucomicrobiota bacterium
CACCCGGATCGTCACCTCAACCATCCGCGCGACGCAGCAGACGGGCCAGTCGGTGCTGAACATGGACGGCGGCCTGTTGCACGCCTTCTCCAGCGGCACGTTCATGACGGGCCTGACGGCGGCGATTGTTTACAAGAACGGTGTCACCTTCGACACCTCCAACAACGTCGTCACCGTGGCGCAGAACCTTTCGGGCGCGACCGGCTACGGGCTGGTGAACATCGCCGTCGCCGACGGCGGCGCGGGCTACATCGGCGCGCCGGCAGTGGTGATCGGCGGCGGGCTGGGCACGGGCGCGACGGCTTACGCGCAGGTGGACATGAATCCGCTCAGCGCGCGCTACCAGCAGGTGACCAACATCGTGGTGGCCACCAGCGGCATGGGCTACCAGTCCAACGACAACCTCCAGGTCACGCTGCAGGGCGGCGGCTACCTCCAGCCGGCGCAGCTCGGCGCGTTCACGCTGGCGCCGAACACCGGCGACGGCAGCCTTTACAAGATCGGCGCCGGCACCCTGGTGTTGTCGGGCAACAACAGCTACAGCGGTGCGACCGTCATCAGCAACGGCGTCGTGCAGGTCGGCAATGGCGGCGTCGCAGGCACGCTCGGCTCGGGCGCGGTCACCAACAGCGGCCTGCTGGTCTTCAACCGCGGCGATACGGTTTACACCAACACGGCTTCCATCGCCGGCGCGGGCGCGGTGTTGAGCCTCGGCACGGGCATGGTGACCTTCGCCGGCGTGAACACCTACGGCGGCGGCACCTGGGTCAGCAATGGCGTGTTGCAGTTCAACGGCAGCGCGAGCATTCCCGCAGCGGGTCTGGTCAGCGTCGCCAGCAATGCGGCGGTAGCAATGAACTTCGCCGGCATCCAAGGCAGCTTCGGGCAGTTCGACACCACCAACACTTTCGGCACCATCGCGCTGGCAGCAGGCAGTGCCAATGACGCGGCGATTGACTTTAATGTGGCAGGGCTCTCCAACGCCTGGCTCGGCGCGGTGGGCGTGGTGAACTACACGGGCGTGTTCACGCCGTTTGGCACCAACTACCAGTTCGGCGGCGGTGGCGGCGTGCTGAGCATCACCAATGTTCTCGAAGACGATCTGACGGTGTCGGAAATGCGTAACGTGCTGATCGGCGGCGGTGGTCCGGCCGGCGTGGTGGTTCTGCTCGGCACCAACATCTACCACGGCATCACAGTCATCAACAGCGGCACGCTGCGGGCCGACGAGTTGCAGGGCCTGGGCATCGGCAACCTCAGCATCAACGGCGGCATCCTGGAGGTTGGCCCCGGCTTCAACCGCGCCATCGGCACGGACATCTTCCAGGTCCAGCTCAGCGGCTACGCCGGCTTCAGCTCGTTTGGCGGGCCGGGCGCGGTGATTGACCTCTTCGGCGACGGCTCGACGGTGACGTGGGGCGCGCCGGGCTTCACGCCGACGAACTTCGTCCTGAACGGCCTGACGGCGAACACCAACATCGCCTTCCTCAACGGCCTCGACCTCGGCGGCCTCAACCGCACCGTCAGCGTCCTGGCGCTCACCGCCACGATGAGCGGCAACATCAGCAACGGCACGCTCACCAAGGCAGGCACGGGCACGCTGGTGCTGACAGGCAACAACGGCAACTTCAGCAACTTCATCAACGGCGGCACGCTCAAGATCGGCGCCAACGACACGCTCTGGACCAATAGTTTCCTCAGCTTCGGCGACAACACCAACAGCCCCAACGGCGGCGGCACGCTGGACTTGAGCGACTTCAGCCAGACCCTCGGCGGGCTGGTGGTGCAGACGACGAACTTCTTCTCCACCAACAGCATCGTCATCGGCGCCGGCCAGCAGCTCTCCGTGCTTGGCAGCGTGATCGTCGGTGCAGACTCCGCGGTCGGCCCCCAGACCAACGGCGGCTTCGCCAACCTCGTCATGAGCGGCGCGGGCAGCTTCGTGGTGACCAACCTCGGCGGCACCTTCCGGATCAGCGCCGGCGACAGCATCACCAACAACGGCATCCGGGCAATGCTCGATATGTCTGGGCTGGCCACGGCCAACATCAACCTCGGCACAGCCGGGTCGTTCCTGCTCGGCGATCTCAACCCAACAGCCGGCGGCATTGGCAACGACAGTTCGCTGCTGATCCTGGCCAGCAACTCCACCATCACGGCGGGCAACCTGAGCGTGGGACCGGGCAGCCGGTCGGCCGGCCTACAGGTGATGCGGCTGGGCCACGGCACCAACATTCTCAACGTCAACACCCTCAATGTCGGCACACCCACGGCGGCCGCCCCGCGCGACGGCGGCACGCTGGTGTTCAACTCGTCCACCGGCACGCTGATCCTACGCGCCGCTGACGGCGTGGGCAGGACGACGTTCAGCGTCGGCGCAGGCGCATCCGGCACGGGCGCGGCCATGACCAATACGGTGGACTTCACCGGCCACAACGTGGACCTGCTGCTGGGCATGTTGACGGTGGCTGAACAAAGCCGGTCGGGCAACTCAACCAACGTCTTCTCCTTTGACACCGGCATTCTGGACGCCAATGGGATGCGCATCGGCAACCGTCCGGTCAACACGGCATTGAATACCGCCAATAACTTTGCCGGCATCGTGAACATCGGCGGCGGCGTGGTCACCATCGGCGGCAGCGGCATCGTCATGGGCACCAGCTACGGCACCAACGTCGTCGGCACGAACTTCGCCACGCTGAACATCAGTGGCGGCGCGGTCACCGTTGGCAGCAACATCATCATGCTGACGCAGAACAGCCGCACCAGCTCGGTTTACAGCACGATCAACCTCAGCGGCGGCTCGCTGACGGTGCTGAGCAACATCATTACCGGGGTCGGCATCGCCGGCGGCACCACGCGCGTGGCGACGATCAACCTTAACGGCGGTCTGCTCGACATGACCGGCCACTCCATCGGCACCAACAACGCGCTCATTGACGCGCTAAACTTCCAGAGCGGCACGCTGCAAAACGTGGCGCAGATCAACGACGGCGGCAACGGCTTCTCCAAGGGCGGCACGGGCACGCTGACGCTGGCGGGCAGCAACGCCTTCAGCAGCTCCACCGCCGTGACCAACGGCACGCTGGCGTTGACGGGCATCGCCACCGGCTTCGGCACGCTGGGCGTGACCGGCGCGACGGTGGCCGTCACCGGCACCGGCTACTTCAACAACGTGTCGGTGGACGGCGGCGCGACGGTGAACATCGCCAGCGGCGCCGTGCTGGGCTTCAGCAACTCCTACCTGAACGGCGTGGGCGCGGCGCTAATCATGAACGGAGGTCTGTTGACCAACGCCGCAGCCACCGACGTGCTGACCAACCTTGGCTCGGTTCGCGGCGCGGGCACGCTTGCGGCGCTGGTGGACAACCGCGCAGGGGCTTATCTCTCCGCCACCGGCGGCACGCTGGAGCTGACCCGCGGGTTCTGGAACGCGGCCAACTACGGCGCGCTGGAGGCGTTCGGCCCCGGCTCGGTCCTGCTGATTGACCAGACGTTCACCAACTACGGCAGCATCCTCATGGTCAACGGCGGCTTGGTGCGCGTGCAAACATTGGTGAACACCGCCAACATTGTCATCAACGGCAGCACTGGCACGTTCAACAGCCTCCAACAGACCAACGGCGGCGTGATCTACGTCGTCAGCAACGCCACGCTCAACGTCACCGGCGACGCTGGCGGCAGCGCCGGTTCGGGCGTGATCGTCAGCAACAGCACGATGAACCTCGGCAACTGGCTCGGCGGCGGCTTCTGGCTCGACCCGAGCACGGGCCACGTCGGAAACGTCACGTTGACGCCCGGCAACTGGTTTGGGGTGGACGCCGACTCGGCGCTGTTCGTGAGCGGCTCGTGGGACAACCAGTTGACCAACCGCGCCGGCGAGAGCCTGACGCCCGCGCCCGACGCCTACAACTTCCGCGGCGCGCTGGTCTTCACCAACGCGCTGCCCGGCTCGCCCGTGGCGACGCAGCAGGTGGAGGTGGCCAGCGTCCGCACCGGCGAGGCGGACATGGCGGCCACCAACTTTTTCATCGGCACGTTCCAGGTCGGCGACGCAGTCACGGGAAACAACGCGCACGTGCGGCTGGTGGACGACCGGCTCAACGCGCCGGCGGGCAGCATGGCGGGCAACGAGATCCTGGCGGCCAGCAACCTGATCGTGGCCCTGAGCAGCTCGGTCCTCGACTGGAACAACCGCAGCGGCTTCGCCTACAACCTCAGCAACAGCGGCACCATGCAGTGGACCAACGCGGGCAACCCGGCCGGCGCGGTGATCCGCATGGACGTGGTCAACACCTTCACCAACCGCGGCCGGATCGAAATCGGCAACGGCACGGCGCTCCAGTTCTCCAACGCGTTCCTGAACGGCCCGACCTGGGGCGTGCTGGCGCTCTTCAACGGCGGCGTTCTCACCGACTTCGCCACCGGCGGCGTCCTGACCAACGCGGGCACGATCCACGGCTCAGGCGCGGTGACGCCGGCGGTGGCCAACCTCGCGGGCGCGACCGTGGCGGCCGATCTCGGCACGTTGCTCCTCGGCGGCGGCTTGGCGGGCAACGTCAACAATGGCACCCTCAGCACGACCAACGCAGGCACGCTGGCGGTCAACAACGCGGCGCTGACCAACAGCGTCAGCGGGCGGATCGGCCTCATGGGCGGCGTCTTCACGCTCACCGGCGGCGGCAGCAACGTGGTCAATCATGGCGTGGTCATGGGCTTTGGCACGCACGCCGCAGTGCTCGACAACCGCAGCGGCGGCTCGGTCGTCGCCACCGGCGGCACTTTGCGGCTGACGGCGGGCCTGACCAACAACGTCGGCGCGGCCGTCAACGCCGGACTGCTGGCGGCCCTCGGCGCGAACGCGCAACTGAACGTGGCGCAGGCGTTCACCAACCTCGGCGTCATCCAACTCAACCACGCGACGGCCAGCTTCACAGCGCCGCGCGTGGACAACGCCGGCCGGATTCTGGGTCACGGCGTATTCAACGCGGCGCTGAACAACACGGTGGCGGGCGTGGTGAGCAATGACGGCACCGGCGGCACTCTGGTGTTCAGCAATGCCGTGAACAACGCGGGCAGCATGGTGGCGCTGAACAACAGCGGGCTGGCGTTCGACCGGGCCGTGAACAACGCCGGCGGCGCCCTCATCGGCGCGGGCAACAGCGGCGTCGTGACGTTCAACGCGGCCGTCACCAACGCCGCCGGCGGCATCCTGGGCATGCGCAACCAAGGCACGCTCATCTTCAACGCGGGCCTGACCAACAACGGCGTGCTGGGCTTCGACGTGGCGCTAAATCCGTCCACGGCGATCATCAATGGCACTCTGCTCCTGGGCAGCAGCGGCACCATCAGCATGACGCACACCAACGACACCTTGGTGATGCGCGGCGACTTCGTCAACGGCAGCACCGACACCAACGGGTTCAACATGCGCAGCGGCACGATGATCTTCGGGAGCGCGGTGAGAGGCGTGACCAACACCTTTGAAGTGGCCGGCACCAACAAAGGCGCGGTCTTCTCCGGCTTCGACAACAACATGGCCTTGGGGACGCTGAACATCACCAACCACATCAGCTTTGTGAACCAGCTCAACAACGGCGGCGGCCCCGGCACCAGCGAAGCTCTCTACGTGGATGTGCTGCGCCTGTTCAACGGCGCGACGCTCAAGCTGAGCCAGTTGACGGTTTATGTGGGGATGCAGTTCATCTATGAAGACGGCGCCGGCACGAAGGTGCTCACCGGAGCCGCGGGCGACGCGATCACCGCGGCCAACAAGGATGTGCTCGGCCTGGCCAACGTCTTCCTGGACGCCGGCGGCCAGATCGTCTTCGTGCCGGAGCCTTCCACAAGCGTATTGATCGGCCTGGGCCTCGCGGCCTTGGCAGGCGGGCGGCGGCGGAAGACTCGCGGCCGTGGGCCGGCGTAACGGCTGCTTCCCTCGGGAGAGGGTTCACCTCAACCCGAAAACCGAAGTTGAGCCGGCAAGGATGCCGGCGCTACGGTCAACTTCGGTTTCGGTCTCAACTCAGCGTCAAGCCGCTCGCCAGCAACAAAGTCTCCTGCACCGCCAGATCGTGCTCTTTCGAGAAGCCGAACTTCTTCTCTCCCCGGATGACCTTCGCAAGGTCGGCGAACTCCCCATCGTAGCGTCCGCCGGTGCGCGGGAACTTCACGTCCTGATAGCCCTTCTTGTAGTCGCCGTGGGGCGCGTCGAGCGCAAGGCGCGCTTGGGCTGGCTCCAGCGGGCGGATGTCGAACGTCCCTTTCGTGCCGCAGACGACGAACTGCCGCCGCGCGCCGCCTTCGACCTCCACCAACGCGATGCGCACGGTGGCGGTGGCCTTCGGGTATTCGAGGACGGCGAGTTGGTTGTCGGGGAGGCCGTCGTTGAGCGGCGACACCGTGCGGCTGTGCGCGGTGACTTTCGCGGGCCGGCCGAGGATGTTGACGACCGCATCAATGACGTGGCCGCCAAGCTCGAACATGCCGCCACCGCGATAAGGCAGCAGCTTCTGGCGCTCGGCTGCGCCCTGGGCCTTGTTCATGGCGGTGTCTATGGAGAACACGTCGCCGAGCCAGCCGTCGCGAAGGAGTTGGAAGCAAAGTTGAAACGCCGGGTTGTAGCGCAGCATGTAGCCCATCTGCACCGTGAGCTTGCGGCGCGCGGCATCGTCGAGCAGCCGCTTGAACGCCGGGAGCGATTCGCCGCCGGGCTTGTCGAGGTGGATGTGCTTGCCGGCGGCAATGCAGCGGGCGGCGGTGGGGATCAGGTCTTTCACCTCAGTTTCGACGGCGACAGCCTGGAGGCTGGGGGCGTTGAGCAGTTGCTCTTCAGTCATCCACGTCAGGCCCGCGTAGGTCTTGTTCTTTTCGGCGGCGGCGCGACGTTGCGGGTCCGGCTCGACGATGCCGACGACCTCGAACTCCTCCGAATGGCGAATGGCGTCCATCTTCCCGGACGCGTGGGCGTGGCCGGTGCCGATCTGGCCGATGCGAATCCTGGCGGGCTGGGCGGCGTGGAGGATGGGCAGCGCCGACAGGCTGGCGGCGGCTGAAGCGCGGAGGAAGCTGCGGCGAGTGAGTGTGTTCATGGCTGTTCGCCGACATGAAAGCACAGGCGCGCCGCCGCGGGAACTCATTTCTTGGCTATCTATTCAGGACACTCTCAAGAGCTAACGACAGAACTGAGCGACAGCCGCCCCGCCGTGATGACGCGCGTGACTTTCGACAACCAGAGCGCGTCGCCGAAGTGCGCGACTCTCGAACTGCGAAGCGAGGCGGCTGTTCGCTCCAGTGACCTTGTTCGGCTGTCCTTGTCTTTTTCCTCTGTGCCGCGTGTTCATCTGACTAATGTCATCGTGTAGACGACCGCAGCGGCGATGGCAACGAGAAACGCGGTTCGCTGAACCCAGTAGGAAAAGATGTAAACGCGAAGATACAACTGATACCGAGCGAAGAAAGCGGTTGCTAGTTCGTCCTCCGATTTTGACTCGGCCTGCAAATGCCGAGCGAGGTTGTAGCAGCGGCGGGCATCTGCAAAGACGCAGATCACACCCGCAAAGATGGACACTCCCATGCCGAGCAACCCGGAACGGGCGAAAATGCGTTGGAGAAGGCTCAACTTGACTGCGTTGTCGCCCGTCAGTGTGACGAAGAACACGGCGAGGCACGCCGTCGAGAGCGTGAGGAGAAGTTGCCGTTGCTCAATGGCAGCTTGACGCGCCCTGTCATGCCACATCTCAGGCGCACCCAGCGACAGCTTCGCATCAGCTTCTCGATCTATGTCCATGTTGTCCGATCGTTTGCCTAACTTGTTATTAGACTTCCTAATTGAAGTCTTGCAAGGCGTCGCGGCGAAGCGTCACACCTCGTTATCGCCACGTCCAGAACATTTTACGCCCCTGCCATGTTCATTATTGAAACCGGCAAACACGAACAGAGCTTCGGCCTTCGCAATAGCGCGCAGCGGCTCCGGCGCGCATGAACGAGCGCCGGCGCGGCGGCGGAGCACGGCCGGAAGTCTCGGAGCGGCTTGGAATCCTGACGGTAGGCTTCGAGGCGTCTCGAAGGGGATCGGCGTTTTGGCGGGTGGCTTCGGCAGGTGCCGGAGGAGATCGGCGTTTTGGCGGGTGGCTTCGGCAGGTGCCGGAGGGGATCGCCGTTTTGGCGGGTGGCTTCGGCAGGTGCCGGAGGGGATCGGCGTTTTGACAGGTGGCTTCGGCGCGTGCCGGAAGGCATCGGCGTTTTGGCGGGTGGCTTCGGCGCGGCCGGACGGGCTTGCAAATGGCTTGTAGGGTGGCAGATGGATAAAAATAGCCATTAACATGCAGGCTCCGCCGCCCGCGCCGCAGCCGGGGGCGTAACGGACGTTTCAATCTCCGGCGGGGCGAAGCTCCGTCAAGCCCCCCCCCTCCCCCGATTCCAAAGCGGCAGTGCTCTGGCGCTTTTCTCGTGACCCTGGAAGACGCCACGAACACCGCCAGAGATCGCACGAGGTTCCTATGGGAAGGAACCAGCCCGCATATTTCACACGCTGCACGAAACGCCGACAGGCTGTAGCCGCCGACGTAAGGAGGCGGACGCGTTGCCAGCCACAGCCTTTCCGCCTCCTTACGTCGGCGGCTACGAACCGTGTGAAACATCCGGCTCAGAGCGTCCGCAGGAAGGCGACGAGGTCGGCTTTCTCGGCTTCGGTGAGTTTGGTCTGGAGGACGAGGTTGAAGAACTCGACGGTGTCGTCGAGCGTGATGAGCCGGCCGTCGTGGAGGTAGGTGGGCGAGTCCTTGATGCCGCGCAACGGGAAGGTCTTGATGGGGCCGTCGGCGCTGGCCATGCGGCCGTTGATCATCTTCGGCTTGAAGAACCGCTCGACCTTGAGGTTGTGCATGAGGTTGTCGGTGTAGTAGGGCGCGGGGTGGCAGGGGGCGCATTGGGCCTTGCCGAAGAATATCTCCTGGCCGCGGAGTTCCTGCGGCGTCGCCTTGGCGGGATCGAGCCGGCCGAAGAGGTCCAGTTTCGGCGCGGGCGGGAAGTCGAGCAGGTCCTGGAACTCGGCCATGAAATGCACCTGGCTGCCGCGTTCGAGGATGTTGACGCCTTTGCGCGTCGCTTGCTCGGGATCGCCGTCGAAGTAGGCGGCGCGCTGCTCGAACTCGGTGAAGTCCTCGACGCTCTTCATGGCGCGCTGGGAGCCGAAGAGGCGCTGGATGTTCACGCCGCGCAGGGGCGGGGTGTCAATGCGATGGCGGTGCTCGTTGGGCCGGATGTCGCCGACGGTGTGGGTGGCTGAGTCGGTGTGGCCGTTGGCGTGGCAGTCGAAGCAGGCGACGCCCTGGTGCGCTTTGAGGGCGCGGCGGTCGTCGGTGGCGTTGAACTGCGCCTGCGGGAACGGCGTGACCAGCAGCCGCAAGCCTTCCAGTTGTTTCGGGTTGAGGATGTTTTTGAACAACTCGTGGAAGTTGCCGAGGGTGACGAGCTTGCCTTTGGAGACGTCGCCGAGGTCGGGGCGCGTGGTGAGGTAGATCGGCGCGGGAAACTCCGGCAGCAGATGTTGCGGCAGGTCGAAGTCGAGGTCGAACCGCGTGAGGTCGCGCTGCGTCTGGCGTTTGACCTCGTCAATCAACGGCTGGGGGAAGACCATGCCGCCCGCCTCATGGTGCGGATGCGGCAGCGGATAAAAGCCCGCGGGCCAGAGACCCTTGGCCTTGATCTCCTCCGGCGTCAACCCGGCCAGTTGCTGCCACGTCGCGCCGTCCGGCAGTTTCACGCGCACGCCTTCCTGCACCGGCTTGCCGCGCGCCATGGTCACGCCCTGGGCGGGGCGGTCGGAGAGATCGTAGCGTTCGTTGAGGAGTTTCGTGTGTCGCTCGGCGAAGCGGGGCTTGTCCTTCCGCAGACGGCTGACCATCACGTCGAAGTCCTCTTCACCTTCATGGCCTTGGAGGCTGCCGGCAACGAGACACACGGCGGCAAGCACACTGGTTTTCAACAGCGGATTCGCATTCATGCGACTGGCTCCTATGTAGCAGACTATGCAACGGCGGGTTTGTTCAGCGGACGGGCCGAACGCGCGCGGGAACTGGACGGCCTGACTGCGAGGCTGCGCTCGATGCGTTGTTTGATCCACGGCGAGGCATAGGCTGACAGTTTCCCGTCTTCCGCGGGGTCGAATCGCTCGACGGCGCGCAGCAACGCGATATTGCCCTCATTGATGAGATCCAGCAGCGGCTGGCCGAAACTGGCGTAGTGAACCGCAATCCCAGCCACCAACCGGATATTGGCCTTGATGACCGTCTCGCACGCCTTCTTGTCTCCCTTCTTGACCAACCCGATCAGGTCCGCCTCCTCCTGCCGCGTGAGAGGACGGACGCTTCCGACCTTCCGGAGACGGACCCGGATTCCGCCGTGTTTCCTGGCTGCGCGGGCATGGCGGGGCGCGGCGACGCCGTGCCGCGTCAGGGGGCTTGTGTCTGAATGTCCATGTTCTGGAGCGCAGTATATGCAATGCATGCTGATCATAGGGATCTATCCTCGGCTAAGTTCCCGACAACGGGATGACGGCGTGTTTGGAATGTCTGCACCACTCACTCTGGCAGGAGCGCCTCCTGCCAGTATTGCTGGGCCTTCCGCGACGCTCTGGCCAACATGCGTTTCCTCGCGGCCCAGGCGTTGGCGAGGGCGTGTTTGGCCTTGACCACTTTCCGCGGCTTGGACCGGGCTGCCGGCTCGGCTGGCGAACGGACGGCGCTCGCGAACAGCGGCCAGTATTCTTCCGTGCACAGGTCAGTCTTCATAACTCATCGTCCTTGGGGCGCAATCGCGTGAAACGCCTCTGCCTCGCGTCTCATTCCGCGCAGACCTTGCTTCGGGATTTGTTGGCACTCCTGCGCCGGGACTGGGAGGGGTGGGCGCTTCTGGGATTGCGCAACACAATCGTCTCGTCCTTGGCCGGAGCCGGTGCGGTTTCGGGAGCAATGGTCTTGAGTTGCGCTTCCGCCAGCAACCAGTGCTCGAAGTCGCGACCCACTGGCCGTCCCTCTTTCTCCCAGATCAAGTAAGCGCGCGCGGCGATCTCGTCGGGGTTGGGACCGGCGCTTGGCGGCATCGGTTCAGTTTGTATGTCTTCCATAGGCTCCTGTGGGTTCGTCGTCTCACTCGTTCTTCGGCTCTCACTTGGATGCTTCGTCAAACTGTCACGCGCTGATATATGAACCCGAAACGCCGAATCGTCCATCCGGGACAAACCCGCGGCGACGGCTAGGACTTGAGCCTAGGAAAAACGCCTAACGCCAACGCTCTTGCACACCCGAAAGAGAAGGCATGCAGCGTGTTGCGGCCCCGTCAGGCAAACGCGGGGATATCCGGGTGAAAAGCCCGGAAAGAGCGCCGTGGGGGGCCAAGCGTCACGCCAGTCCTGCCTGAGAGGTGGCGGGAAATTTTTTGACAAGCCGTGACACGGCTGGCACAGTGCCGGCCACCGATGGATCGCAACTTCCGTGGGGCGGTAGCTCAGCTGGTAGAGCTGCGGCCTTTTAAGCCGTAGGTCCTGGGTTCGAGTCCCAGCCGCCCCACCATCTTCCCGTTACTCCGGCTCGGTGAAGGAGCCTGGCGCGGGCGCGGGCAGGCGCATGGCCGTGGCTGTTTGCAGCAGTTGGCGGCGGCCACGCTCGAACAGCGCGTCGAGGCGCTGCTTCAACACGCGCGGCGCGCGTCCGTAGTCGTTGGAGCGGCGCACGACCTCGATGAAGAACTGCACGGTCTTCTGCACGTCGCCGACATCCACGTATTCCTCGCGGATGTGCTCACCGGGCCCGAGGTTGTGGTAGTTGCCCATCGCCAGACAGACGCCGCCGGCGCGGTAGCCGTGGTGGCAAAACACCGTGCTCTCGCAGGTGCCGCCGTCCATCAACCGGCGTTGGAACGCAAACCGCCGGTCCAACCGCGCCACGCGCGCCGCCACTTCCTCCAGGAACATCGTCACGCGAGAGTCGAATGTCGTGGCGCGGTCGCCGACGCGAATGATCGGGCCTTGGCCCATCGGCGCATGCGCCAGTTCCTTGCTGCTTTCGACGCTGACGACGATCGCCGAGCGCGGGATGAGCCGTGACTTCATCAGGCCCATTGCGCCGTGGAAGCCGGCTTCCTCGGCGCGCGTAAACACCGCGTATGCCGTGGCCGAAATGCGCGACTGGACCAGATCGTCCAGCATCCCCAGCAACACCAGACAGCCCGCCAGGTCGTCGCACGCGCGCGACCACAGCAGGCGATGGTTCGTCTTCACCGGCGCGAGATCCCACATGCCGGCGTCGCCGCGCCGCGCCGCTCCCTTGAGCCGCAGCCGCACCAGCTTCTCCTTCTTCCAGTCCACGTCGGGCACGGACCAGATGGTCGCGCGGCGTTCGCCGTCGGCGCCAAAGAGCCGGACGCGACCGCCTGGCCGGAAGTATTGCCGCGGCACGCTGCCGAGAAAGCGCGTCATGACAAATCCACCCGCGGCGTCCTCGATCACCTCAAAGCCGGGATGGTCCATGTGCGCAACAAACGCGACTGGGCGATGGCCCCGGCCGCGCCGGTAGCAGACGATCAGGTTGCCGAACTTGTCCGAGCGCACGCGCAGGCCCCGCGCGATGGCGAACTCTCGGATGAATCGCGCGACGCGCTCCTCGTGGAAAGGCGCAGTGGGATTGTTGAAAAGCCGCCGCGCAAGTGAAAGCAATTGGTTCCGCCGCACGGCGCGCACTATACCGACTGATAATCGTAACGCAATCGAAACTTTGCGGCTGCGGACGGCGCGCGGCAGCTCAGGCTGGGATGACGTTGACCTTGCCTTCGTAGCTTCGGAGAATACCGATGACACGGCCGATGATGCGCGCGGTTTCGGTGAGGGGAATCGGCTTGTATTTCGGGTTGGCGGCTTCGAGCCACTTGCGGCCGGCGCGTTGGACGAGTCGCTTCATGGTGGCTTCGTTGTCCACCAGCGCGACGACGAGGTCGCCGGACGCCGCGGTGGACTGCGAGCGCACCACGCTGATGTCGCCCTCAAAGATGCCGTCGCCAACCATCGAGTCGCCCCGCACGCGCAGGCAAAACGTCCGGCCGTTCCGCTGGCCTTGGAAGGGCGCGGCGAGGTTGACGAAGCCTTCCACATTCTCGTCGGACATCACCGGCTGGCCGGCAGCAACCACGCCAAGCAACGGCAACGCGTGGACGGGTCGCGCGGGATGCAACCCGCGCGTTTCATGGGGACGGTGCTCCAACACGCCTTTGGCCCGGAGCGCATTGACGTGGTCGCGGGCGGTGCCGGTGGAGCGAAAACCGAAGTGGGCGCAAATCTCCCGCACCGTGGGCGGGCGGCCGGAACGGCGGACGCAATCGTGGATGAAATCCAGGATGCGGCGCTGCGGGTCGGTCAGGGCCTCGTTCACGCCGACAGGCTACCACACGCATGAGTGGGGTCGAGAAATAATTGCGCTGGCGTGGTGTTCCTGCTTGCGCTGCCGCACTGTGAAGCGTAGCGTTTCCGACTTTCGCCGTCTCTGTGGCGGCGTCCAAACCAAAGGACTAATGACATCGAAGACATGGAAGCAGATTCTCGCGGTCGCCTGCGGGCTGGCCGGAACGGTTGTTTTTGCGCAAACCCAACCGGCCGCGCCGACGACAGCGCCGGCCAATCCCGACGAAGCCGTGGCCAAGGTCAACGGCAAAGCCATCACGCGCCGCCAGCTCGGCGACGTCATGGCCAGTGACATGCGCATGCTGGCGCAACGGGGCACGCAGTTGACGCCCGATCAGCAACTCGGCTACGAGCGGCAGGTGGTGGGCAAGCTCATTGACCAGGAGCTGCTGATTCAAGCCGCCAGCAAGACGCAGGTGCCTGACGTGGACAAGAAGGTGGACGACCAGATCGCGAAGATCAAGGCCTCGTTCCCCGACCCGAAGATGTTTGACGAGCAGCTCCAGAAGATGGGCCGCAGCGCGGAGCAGGTTCGCGCGGACATCCGCCAGATGCTGACGGTGCAGGCGTTCGTCGAGGCGGAATTCGCCGGCAAGGTCAAGATTGGCGACGACCAGATCAAGGCGTTCTACGACGAGCATCCGGATTACTTCTCCAAGCCGGCCCAGATTCGCGCCAGCCACATCCTGGTGTCCGTGCCGCAGGACGCCACGGATGAGGTCAAGAAGACCAAGCGCACGGTGATTGACAAGGCCCGCGCGCGCGTGACGACCGGCAAGGAGGATTTTGCCAAGGTGGCGGCCGAGATCAGCGAATGCCCCAGCAAAACCAAGGGCGGCGACCTGGAGTTCTTCGGCAAAGGCCAGATGGTGCCGGAGTTTGACCAGGCTGCCTTCGCGTTGAAGGGCGACGAGATCAGCGACGTGGTGGCGACGCAGTTCGGTTTCCACATCATCAAGAAGACCGGCGAACAGCCGGCGGAGAAGCGTCCCCTCGACACGATGAAGGAGAGCATCGAGAAGTTCCTGAAAAAGCAGCAGGTGGACAAGCAACTGGCTCAGTTCATCGAGGACCAGAAGAAGACCGCGAAGATCGAGTCGCTCCTGAAGTAACCGGGCCGATCTGCAAACGAGGCGCGGCCAGCGCAACGACCGTCCGCTGGCCTCCGGCTCGCCATGATTCAGAACTCATTTCTTAGCTTCCTGGCGCGGTGGTTCGTCACGGCGGTGGCCGTGCTGGTGGCGTCGAAGCTCGTGAGCGGCATCGGCTACGCTGACTACGGCTCGCTCGCGGTGGCGGCGCTGCTGCTTGGTATCATCAACGCACTGGTCCGGCCGGTGCTGCTTTTGATTACGCTGCCGGTAAACGTGCTGACGCTCGGCCTCTTCACGCTCGTGATCAACGGCGCGCTGTTCCTGCTCGTGGGGCGGGTGGTGCGCGGATTTTACGTGACGGATTTCTGGGCGGGCTTCTGGGGCGCGATTGTGGTCAGCATCGTCAGCTTTCTGGTCGGCGTGATGGTTCGCGGCAACGAGCGCGCGCGGTGACGAAGACGCCGTCCGTCCCTGCTTGGGACGCGCGCAATCTCACTGCCTTTCCATGATCCTTGCGTGGGCGGACGGCCGCAGAGGCTGCATGAATACGGCTAGGCGGCGAAAGAGCGGAGCCGCGCAACGATTCCCGGCATCACACCCAGCACCGCATCCACGTCGGCTTCGGTCGTGGCGGCTCCCAACGAGAAGCGGACGGCGGCGTTGGCCATCTCCGTGCCGAGGCCCATTGCCAGCAGCACCGGCGACGGCTTGAGCGAGCCAACGGCGCAGGCTGAGCCGCTGGAGACACAGATGCCTTCGAGGTCGAGCGACATCAACAAAGCGTCGCTCTTACAGCCCGCGAAGCTCACGTTGAGCGTGTTCGCAACGCGCTGGTCGGCGGGGCCGTTGCGGCGGATGCGCTCGATGCGCCCGCTCGATCCCTGCCACAACCGCTCGGTCAGCGCGCGCAGCCGCGCGTCTTCGCTCCCGGTTCTCGCCGTGGTGATCTCCGCCGCTCGGACAAAGCCGGCGATGCCGGCGACGTTCTCCGTGCCGGCGCGGCGGTCGTTTTCGTGGCTCCCGCCGTGAAGCAGCGGCTCGATCTTCGTCCGGGGACGAATCCACAACGCGCCGACGCCTTTCGGGCCATAGACCTTGTGGCCGCTGACGCTCAGCAAATCCACCGGCACATCGCTGACCTTCACGGGCACCTTGCCGAACGCCTGCACGGCATCGGTGTGGAACAGCACGCCGCGATCGCGGCAAATCGCTCCGATCTCGCGCACCGGCTGGAGCGCGCCGGTTTCGTTGTTCGCCCACATCACGCTGACGAGCGCGGTGTCATCACGGATGGCGCTGCGCACGGCGTCAGGACTCACGATGCCGTCGCCGTCCACCGGCAACATCGTGACCTCGACGCCTTCGTGTTCGCGCAAGTGCTCGCACGAGTGCAGCACCGCGTGGTGCTCGACCGCGGAGGTGATGACGTGCCTGCCCTTCCCTTTCATCGCGCGCACCGCGCCGAAGACGGCTTGGTTGTCGGCTTCGGTGCCGCTGCCGGTGAAGACAATCTCGCCGGGTTTCGCGCCGAGCAGCTTCGCCAGCCGCTCCCGCGCGTCGTCGAGCGCGGCGCGCGCCTCGCGGCCGAGGAAGTGGATGCTCGAAGGATTGCCGTAGTTCGCCTCAAGGAACGGCAGCATCGCCTTCAGAGCGTCGGGATGCACCGGCGTGGTGGCGTTGTGATCGAGATAGATGCGCCGCATGACAGGTTCCCAGGACGCCAATGTTACCCGCTTAGCCCTTCTGCGGTTTGATCCGCAACTGCTCGTTTTCGTAATACACGATGGATCGCGGCGGCACCGACTGCATCACCCAGACGTTAGAACCGATGACGGAACCGCGGCCGATGACGGTGTCGCCGCCGAGGATCGTCGCGCCGGCATAGATGACCACCTCGTCCTCGATGTTCGGATGGCGCTTGATGCCTTTGACAATCTTGCCATCGGCGTCCTTGGCGAAGCTCTTCGCGCCAAGCGTTACGCCTTGGTAAATCTTCACGCGCTGGCCGATATCCGTTGTCTCGCCAATGACGACGCCGGTGCCGTGGTCTATGCAGAAGTAACTGCCGATCTTCGCGCCAGGATGGATGTCAATGCCCGTCCGGCTGTGCGCAAACTCGGTCATGATGCGCGGGATGAGGGGCACGTGTTGCCGGTAAAGCACGTGCGCCATCCGCTGGATGGCGATGGCATCGAGGCCGGGATAGGCGAGGATGACCTCCTCGTTGCTGATGGCGGCGGGGTCGCCCTCATACGTCGCCACCACGTCGGTCTGCAGCAGGCCACGGATCCCAGGCAGCGCCTCCATGAACTCCAGCGTTAACCGTTCCGCCTCGTGATCGCGTTGCGTCGCGTCCAAGGCGGGGCCGGTGCGGTATTGCAGCGCCTTCACGATCTCTCCCTGCAACCGCCCGCTGATGGAGGCGGCGAGCACGGCGACAAACTCGTGGACCTGCCGGCTGTAAATCACGTCGTTGTCCACGAAACCCGGAAACAGCAGCCGCATCAGGTCGCGCGTGATTCCGACCACCGCCTCCTTCGACGGCAGATTCGTGCCGTCAATGTGATTGATGCCGCCGTGGGTCTTGTAGGACGCCACGATCCGATCGGTAATGTGCTCCAATCCTTTTTCGCTCATGTTCTTCGCCAGAGGGGTAACACGATCCGCCCCAAAAGACAAGGAACCCTCTCGGCCGGCTGGCGGATTGACAAACAGGCGGGCCAATGGAAACAATGCGGTGACGGAGACAATCGAGGTTTTACCGGCGCACAACATGGCAGCACAAGAAGGCCAGACATTTGCCTGTTACGAAGTCCTGAAGAAGCTCGGTCAGGGCGGCATGGGCGCGGTCTATAGAGCACGCGACATCAACCTCGACCGGTTGGTGGCGCTCAAGACGCTCTCGAACGAGCTGGCGCAGGATCCGGAGTTCATCGCCCGCTTCCGGCGCGAGGCGTCGCTGGCCGCGAAGCTGGACCACCCCAACCTCATCCGCGTCTTCACCGCCGGCGAATACGAAGGCACCCACTACATCGCCATGGAGCTGGTGGAGGGCGAGTCCGCGCGCGACCGGCTCGCCCGCGAAGGCAAGCTCCCGCTCACGGAGGTGCTGGCGATCGGGGTGTTCGTCGCCGAGGCCCTCGATCACGGCTGGCTGCACGCGAAGCTGATTCACCGCGACATCAAGCCCGCGAACATCTTTCTTTCCAACACGGGCCAGGTGAAGCTCGGCGACCTTGGCCTCGCCAAGAGCGCGAGCGACACCGCCAACGGACTGACCACCACCGGCCAGGCGGTGGGCACGCCGTTCTACATCAGCCCGGAGCAAGGCCGCGGCCAGAAGGAAATAGATTTCCGCGCCGACATCTACAGTCTCGGCTGCACGCTCTACCATCTCATCACCGGCGAACCGCCCTACGCCTCCGGCGACTCGATGGCCATCATCCACAAGCACATCTACGATCCGCCGCCGGGGATACTGGTGAAGATGCCCAACTGCCCGATGCCGCTGGTGTTCCTGCTCGGCAAGATGATGGCCAAGCTGCCCAAGGCCCGGCAGCAGAGTTATACCGAGCTGATCGCCGAGCTGCGGCGCGTGCATTACCAACTGCTGGAGCCGGTCACGCCGCCCCCGCCCTCGAAAACCGTGTCCACCGCCTCCGCCTCGCGGATGACGCAACAGCGGCAATCGCACACCGTGGCTTACGGCGTCGTCGCCGCGGCGCTCATCACCATCGGCGCCGGTCTGTGGCTGTGGGAACCTTGGAAGTCCGGCTTCGGCGTGCCGGCGCCGCTCCCGGCTCATAGTCAAACTGAAACGCAACGCCACCCGCCAGCATCGGCGACCGCGCCATCCACCGCCGCCTCCGCCACGCAAACGGCGCCACCCGCCGCGCCGGCCTCCACGGACCCGTTTGTCGCGGAAATCGCGGTTCTTTCCGCCGAACAACAGGTCCAACGCGTGCTGGCCAGGCTCCAACAACTCAATCCGGGTTTCGACGGCCAAGCTGCGCCAAAGATCGAAGAAGGCCAGGTCATCGAACTGAAGTTCTCATCGGCCGCCGTCACGGACCTGTCGCCGTTGCGCGCCTTGACCGGTCTGCGGCGGCTTGATTGCCACGGAGGCAAAGATAACCAACCCCTCGCCGATCTGTCGCCGTTGCGCGGCCTGCAACTGGAGGCGCTGGATTGCGGCGACAGTCAAGTGAGCGATCTGGCACCGCTGAGCGGCACGCCGCTCCAGGAGTTGCGCTGCTCCACCACCCTCGTCAACGACCTCACGCCCCTGGGAAATGCTCCGTTGATCAGGCTTGACCTCTACCACACTCCGATCAGCGACCTGTCGCCGCTGGCCAAATGCCCGATCCGCTGGTTGAACTGCAAGACGACGCGCGTCCAGGACCTCTCCCCGCTGCGCGGCATGCCGTTGGAGGAACTGCACTGCGACGCCTCCTTGCTGACGCAACACGCCGCCTTGCTCCGCGCCATTGCCACACTCAAGATCATCAACGGCAAACCGGTCACGGAGCTTCTGCAAGCGGTCGCCGCCGACACGCCCGCCACGCCGCCCCCTGCCCCTGTTGCGCCGCCCAAGGCGTCCCCCGCCCCAATCGCCCCCACCGCAACAGCAGACACAGGTCTGCCACCAGAACAAGAACTCGCCCGCGTCATCGCGCGGCTGCGGCAACTCAATCCCGGTTTCGACGGCCGCGAGACGCACAAGGCCGAAAACGGCGCGGTCACGGAACTGGCGTTTTCCACGCACGCCGTGCGTGACCTCTCGCCCCTGCGCGAGATGGGCGGACTGAAGCGCCTGCAACTTTCACCGTGGCCAGGCCAGACTGGCAAAGGCGTCCTCTCCGACCTCAGCCCGCTCAAAGGCATGGCGCTGACGGCACTGAACTGCGCCAACACGCAGGTCAACGACCTGCTACCGCTCTATGGAATGAAGCTGGAGTCGCTGCAATGCAACAATACTCCCGTCAGCAACCTGCTGGCGCTGGACGAAATGCCGCTGGCGTTGCTGAATTGCAGCGGCACGCGCGTCAGCGACCTCTCGCCGTTGGGCTCGCTGCCACTGAAGGAGTTGCTGTGCGATTTTGTCCCCGACCGCGACGGCGACCTGTTGCGCGGCATCAAGACGCTGGAGAGGATCAACGGGTTGCCAGCTCCGGCGTTCTGGATGCGCCTGAATGCCATGCGCCCTGCGCGGCCGAAATCCGCCAGCCCCGCGGCCACAGCCAAACCACAGCCGGCGGACGACGCCTTCATCCGGTTCGTCGCCGTGCTGCCGCCCGAAAAACAAGTGGCGCGGGTGATGGAGAAGCTGAAACAACTCAATCCAACCTTCGACGGCCGGGAAACTCACGCCATTGAGGGCAGCCACGTGACCGAACTTTCCTTCTCCTCCGCCGGCGTGACGGACATTTCGCCACTGCGCGCGCTGCCGCGACTGCGCAGACTGACATGCGCCGGCTCCAATGATTCGCGCACCCTGGCCGATCTATCGCCGTTGAGCGGGATGCCGTTGGAGCTTCTCGATTGTTCCTACAGCCAGGTAGCTGACTTGACGCCGTTGAAGGGAATGCCGCTCCAGCACTTGAATTGCGGCGCCAGCCAGGTGACGGAGTTGTCGCCGTTGAAAGGCGGGTCGCTGACGTATTTGAACTTGTGGGTTGCACCAGTCGCTGATCTCTCTCCCCTGGCCGGCAGCCGCTTGCTCTGGCTTAACTGCAAGGGAACACGCATCGAGAACCTTTTACCCCTGCGAGATGTGCCGCTGAAGGAACTGCACTGCGAGCCGGCATTGGCCTCACAGCACGCCGCTCTGCTCCGCGCCATTTCCTCCCTCAAGAACGTCAACAGCCAGCCTTACCCGCAACCGTAGAAACCTTGATGTTGCGACCGTCCGGCTCACACAAACGTCCCGTCCTGTTGCCAGTGCTTGCAGCGAACACTCCCTGAGATCAGCACCCTCCGGCCCAGGGCGCGGATGTCCCGGCAGGCGGTGTGGTCGTAGGCGACATTTCCCTCGGGAACGCCGGGGCCGGGCTTGAACGCCAGCGCGTCCCAGACGGAGCGCGGAAACAGGGCGCACAGGAAACCGGTCTCCGTCGCCTCCTTGTAGTCTCCGGGAGCGGGCGCTTCAAAAGGAGTGCCGTTGTCCCAAGCGATCCACCGCGCGCCAAACCGGCTGCGCGCCAAGCCGCCAATCATGCCCGCCTGCTGAAAACGATAGAGGCCGAAAATCAGGTGCTTCAACGCATCCGGCGGCGGCTCGATGTCGTCTTCGATGGTCCAGACGTGAGTGGCCGCGGCCGGCACAAACTGGCGCGCGACGGCATAAAGCCGCGCCATCTGGACGGCCAGTTGATGATTGTATCGCTGGCGCAGCCGAGGATCGGCGGCGAACCGCTCCGACGGCACACCCGCCACCGCGCGTGTGGCGTCGGGAACGAGAATATGGACGTAGCCCGAATCATCCAGCATCGTCTTCAACCGCCGGCTGAAGTCCGCGTTTCCGGAGTTGTCCACCGCAACGACAACGACGTTCGTCCGGTTCCATTCTAGGTCGCGCAGAAACCGCGTGTAGCTGGCGAGCGCCCACGTCCGGCCGCTGAATAGCGTCACGAGCGCGATCAATGCGCTTTCCTTCGGCGCAGCTTCCACCACCTTCCGTGGATCGGTGCGCCACTCCACACTCATCTGCTGGCCGTGAATCCGGTAGTTCAGGATCGCGTCGGGACAGAACTGCATCTTCCAGCCCATCCGGCGAAACCGCAGCCAGAGGCTCCAATCGCTCATCACCGTGCCGCCCTCCGACCACATCCCGGCCTGCTCGAAGGCTTCGCAACGCATCAGCGAACACGCGTCGGCCATGTTCGCGTGCTCCAGCCATCCCTCCTTGCACGCCCGGACCGACTTCGACAAGCCCAGCGCCCGGTTGTCGCGATAGTGCAGCAGATTGCCGTAGCACGCGCCGATGTTGGAATTCACAAACCCGCGATGCAGCACTTCCACGTAATTGTCCACCAACCAGTTGTCGGCATCCACGAACAACACGTGCGACGACGGCGGCAGCGCCTTGTAGCCGGCATTCCTCGCCAGCGAGTAGTTGCGGAACTCCGTCCGCAAGTATCTCACCCCGCGCCGCGCATAGGCTGCCGCCACCTGGCGCGTGTTGTCCGTCGAAGCGTCGTCCACCACGATGACATGCGCAAATGGCGTCGTCTGCCGCAAACAGGAATCCACACACTGGGCCAGATACCGTCCGTAATTGTGGCAGGTGATGACGCACGCCGTCTGCTTGCCGGGCGGCGACGACGGCGCTTTCGCCACCGGCGGCGGCGGCGCGCGGCCGATCTTGGAGTGTCGGATGATCATCCGCGAAGGTGCTTTAGTAGATCAATTCCGGCGATCCCCACAAGCCGTCCACCGACGAACCGCCGGTCCAGCCCGTGCCGCGCATCTGGCCCGTCAACGTCACCTGGATGGCCGTTTGATAACCATCATCGGGAATGTAGATGACCCAAGCGCACTGCTGCGCCGTCTTGTAGTTCGTGTCCTCCTGGATGACCGCCTCCGGGCAATTCGTTGCGGTCAGCGTTGTCTGGTAGAACGCGCTGTCAAACTGCCCTGCGCCGTTCGGCGCCTGCGAGAAATTCAGCGGCAGCCGGCAATTGGAGCCGCGTTGGATGGTGACGGAGGTCGCTTCGATGTCCACGGTTGTCCATGAGGCTGTGGACGACATCGCGGCGATCTTCGTCGAAGGTGTCATGACAGCACTTTTCCTCTGACTCGGTTGCTTCTTCTTCATGCAGGTCTCCTTACTCCGTATTGGGTGGCCAAGGGCGGGACGAGCCAACCGCGCGCTGCAACATCCGTTGCAACCGTGGTCGTCAACGCGCAGCCCGGCGTCATCTGCAAACATCCACCGGCCCGCGTCGCAACCTCTTTATCAACTTCCCACGGTTGATTCTCAAACTTCCACATAACCCCTGCCGTCCGCGGAGTCTATCCCTCCGCCTTCCCACGTCAAGCATTGTCCGGTGATAGTTTGCGACACGGAACGCCGGCCAGACCCGTGCAGACCGGTGCTTGACGTTTGACGGCGTTGCTTTAGCCTTGTCGGGCCGCCCGCGGAGGGGTGGCTGAGCGGTTGAAAGCACCGGTCTTGAAAACCGGCAGAGCGCAAGCTCTCGTGAGTTCGAATCTCACCCCCTCCGCCACTCCCGCTAGAACGGCCGCCGCAACAGCAGCCGGCTCAACGCCCGCCCCGGCGTCTTCAGGACCAGTTCCTGCAAAAACGCGTCCGTCGTCATCGCCCGCGGCTCGGAGAGATGGCGGCACAGGTAGAGCGCCAGCAGCATGATCGCCGTCAGCGCGACATAGAGCAGACTGTATTGGTTCCACTCCCATGCGCCCCAGCGCGCTCGCCAATCCCCCACCAGATCCAGCCCCGCGCCCCAGACCACCGGCAGCGAACCGAGCGTCACGTTCGTGATGACGCTGAACATCGCGAAGAAATGGCTCCGCCCCATTTGCGGCACCGTGCTCATCACCAGCCGCGTGTTGGCCAGATTGAACAGCGACGCAGCCAGCCCCGCCGTCACCTGGATCAGCAGGATCGTCTTCAGGTTGAACGGCAGACACCGCGCCGCCAGCGCAGCCCAGCATCCGAAGTGAACCACATACGTCAGCCCCGACAGCCCAAGCAACGGCCGGCTCCCCACGCGGTCTATGTGCCGACCGAACACCAGCAGGCTCACCACCATCACGCCGCTCGCCAGCGCCTGGATGCCGAGGATCTTCCCGTCTGTCGCCCCGTAGTGGTCGCGCAGCAACGGCGCCCAAAACACCATCGCCGCCGCCAGCGCCGCATAGACGACCACGTTGTAGATCATCAGCCGCAGGAACGGCGGATGCAGCAACATGTCCTTCCACGGCACCCGCCCGACCGCCCTGTCGCCGTGCGGCACCGGCACGTCGGGGATGCGCCGCAGGAACGCCAGGCTCACCAACGCCGCCGCGTAGCTGCCGAAGAACATCACCGGATACGCATAGCGACCCGTCGCGCCGGTCAGATACACCGCCGCCAGGATCAGCGTTCCGAACATCGCCAGCGCGATCGCAATCTGGTCCCGCGCCAGGAACCGCCCGCGCACCGCCTCCGGCACCAGGTGCGTCATCCACGGTAGAAACCCGCACGCCGACACGCCGCGCGCCGCGTTGAACGCCACCAGCATCGCCAGCATCAGTCCGATTCGCCACGACCGGTCCATGCTCTCCGGCCACAACGCCACCACCGCCATGCCCACGATGAAACAACTCCGCGTCGCCCACCCGCGCAACACGAACGTCCGGTAGCCGATCCGCTCCATGTATTTCGCCGCCGGGATTTGCAGGATGTTCAGCAGCGGGTTCAACGCCGCCACCACACCCAGCAGCGTCGCCGTCGCGTCCAGATGTTTGAAATACAGGATGATCGGCATCCCCAGCACGATCAGGAACGACATCGTGTTGAACACCTGGAAGTAATGCGCGTTCCACACCCCCGCCGGCATCAAAGCGGTGGGGCGAGACTCCGTCGAGCCTCTGCTTGGACCCGTCGTTTCCATCAAACCATCCGCCTGATCTTCTCCACCAGCGCCGTCGTCGAAAAACCGGGCTTGAGATGCAGCACCTTCACCTTCGCCCCGCAACCCTCCAACACCTGCCGCTCCTCCGCATTCAATGTCGCCCGCGTGTAGTCGCCGCCCTTCACATACACATCCGGCCGCAACGCCTCGATCACCGGCGTCACCCGCAGCGTGTTGAAGATCACCACGTAGTCCACCGCCGCCAGCGCCGCCATCAACTGCGCCCGCGCCGCCTGCGGCACCAGCGGACGCTCCGGCCCCTTGAGCATCCGCACACTGCGGTCGCCGTTCAGCGCCACCACCAGCACATCCCCGCAACGCTTCGCCGCCGCCAGATACTCCACATGCCCGGCGTGCAACAGGTCGAAGCACCCGTTCGTCAGCACGACACTCCGCCCCGCCCGCCGCAAACGGCGTCGGATGCCAGCCAGACTCGCCAAAGACTTGATCTTCGATTGCATGTTGGGAAAACCAATGCTGACTTCGTAGCACGTCGCGCCAAGTTTCGCGAATCGAAAAGCGGCCGGGGTAACGCCGCCATCTCGATGCCAATTGCACGCCCCGGTTATGAACATATCCGGGATTGGGCGCATCTCAGTTTTTGGACAGGCTCCCGCCCGCCGCGCCGAAGGCGCGGGAGTATATCAGCCCAGGGCAAGCGAGTCCGCGAGCGCCGCCCTGGGTTGGCAACGCCACCAAGCGGCCGCCCTGAAGGGGCGGCGGTGATGGCATGGCCACGGTTTCCTTGCGCCCCTTCAGGGCGCACGCGCTTCTTGCAACGATTCCCAGGGCGGCGCTCGCGGACTCGCTTGCCCTGGGCTGGTTTGCCGCTGCACCTTCGGTGCGCTTCGAAGGCCGAGCCGCGCTCTCAGAAAGTGAGATGCGCCCCCGGAATTGCCTGATGCAAGAATCGAGTTGCCCGTTGGGCGCGTCTCATGAGAATCTATGCCCATCGGAGTCACTGCACTGGAGATTGCGTGCAATGGAGGTCGTGAAGCCAGTTCGGGTAGTTGAAGGACGACGGGGCACAACGCCGGGGGAGAGCTTTTGTCCCGGCCATCCCGCTCCGCATTCGCGCGCTGCCATGACTGCGGACGGCTCGCGCAGACACAGCGGCGGCGCTCCCGCCGGCTCGCCCCCGTCCCTGAATGCGGCATCGCGGACGCCCGGTATTCATCTCCAGAGCCAGCGCAACGCCGCCCGCCCTGACCGTGGCATCGGCGCGGCGCAAGGGATGATCGTTCCATGCCGCAGGATGCATCCCTCGCGCCGGCGGCTGATTCTGCCGTCTCGCGGGCTTCATCCCGGCTGTCAGGGGGCGTTTCCCGGCTCTCGCGGGGTCAATCCCTTGCGGCAAGGGGTGCATCCCCTGCCCCAAGGGGCGAATCCCATTTCATTTGGGATGCATCCCAAATCATTTGGGATTCATCCCATCCCGCCTGGGATGCATCCCGCGCCATTTGGGATCAATCCCAAGCCATCCGGGATGCATCCCAAACCGTTTGGGATTCATCCCGCGCCGCCGGGGACCAATCCCATGCCGCTTGGGATGTATCCCATCCCGTCCGGGATGCATCCCATTTCATTTGGGATCAATCCCATTTCGTTTGGGATGCATCCCAAACCGTCTGGGATTCATCCCAAAGCGCGCGGGATTCGCCCATTTTGCCGGAAAATACGCCATTTATGCCCGGACAATGGCCCTTTTGACCCCGCCGGCGATTTCCCACCCCATCAGGCCGCAAAGGAAGGCTAACGAATGAAACGACAACTGTATTACCCCAGCCGCATCCCGGACCAGATCACCTGGCTGGAGAACTGGCGCAACAAACTGGCCGCCTATGGCGCCGCCCTCGGCCTCAGCCCAGCCCAGGTCGCCGCCGGCATCGCCGACGCCGCCTGGCTGATCTACCTCCACCTCTCCTGGCTCGCCGCGGCACGCGCCTGGTCGCAAGCCTGCACCAAGGCCATGACCGACGCCGAAACCGGTGACGGCACCGTCCTCATGGTGCCGCCCGTGTTCACCCCGCCGGCACCCCCCGACGGCGTCGTGCCCGTCCGCACCGGCGCGCTCAACCGCATCTTCGCCCTCGTCCAACTCATCAAGGACAGCCCCGGCTGCACCGCCGCCATCATCACCGACCTCGGCCTCGCCGGCACCGAGCAAACAGCGCCCGACTTCACCACCCTCGCGCCGGACTTCACCCTCACCCGCCTCGTCACCGGCATCAAAGTCGGCTGGGGCTGGGGCGGCTACGCGGCGTTCCTCGACATGATCGAACTCCAGGTGGACCGCAACGACGGCAAAGGCTTCGTGTTCCTGGCCAACGACACCACGCCCGGCTACCTGGACACCTTCCCGCAACCCGCCGCGCCCGTGAAGTGGAAATACCGCGCCATCTTCCACGTCCGCGACCAACGAGTCGGCCACTGGAGCATCGAAAAGAGCATCACCGTCGGCGGCTGACCTCCGGCCTCTCACCACTTCCCCCTTGCCCCTTGCCTCTGTTAACATCCTTGCCCTTCCCATGCGCGTAACTACAATGCCCTCCATGCCACTGGAGGCCGTCATCCGTCGCACCAAGCTCCTCGCCCTCGCCGCCGCGCTCTGTCTCGCCGTCACTCTTGCCAACTCTTATCGCGCACAGGCGCAAAGCTACGACCATCAGACATTCATTTATGATGCTGTTACGAAGAGCCAGATAGATCCCCCCGTTGAAGCGTGCCTACAGATTGGAATAGACAGCGCACTCATAATCACCAACGCCGCGTCGGTGTCACACAGTGAACTGATACTTGCTTTTAACGCCAACACATCGGGTAGTAACCGACTTTTTGTGACAGGCCCCGGCTCGGTGTTGAATCTTGGTGGTTTATACGTGGGCGAGAATGGTGCAAACAACAATCTTCTGATCAACGCCGGCGGGAAGCTGGTTGCTTCAGGCTTCTGCCACCTAGGGTATTTTAGCGGCAGCACGAATAACAGCGCCTTGATAACCGGCGCAGGGTCGGTCTGGTCAAACGGTGTGTTTTTCGTTGGCGGCCAAGGAAGCGGGAACAAACTGACCGTTGCGGACCAAGCTCATGTATTCGCTAATGATAAAGCGTATGTGGGCGCGGGATCATCGCAAAATAATGCACTAGCAACTGGCACTGGCTCCTTTTGGACCAACTCGCAGAATTTCACCGTGGGCGCCTACGATGGCTCTGCGAACTTGTTGACAGTGTCCAACGGTGCATGGGTCGCTGTTGGCGAAAATGCCTTCCTGAGTTCCGAAAGCTCCATCAGCACTTCCAACAACCTGATAGTCACGGGCGCAGGCTCGCTCTTCTCCGTCGGCAATACGTTCGTTCCCGGCGACAAAGGGCCAAGCAACACTGTAAGCATCCTTGACGGCGGCAAGGTCATCAGTCGCTTCACGGTGATTGGCATGAGCAACTCAAGCGGCAATGCTCTTGTGGTGAGTGGCACAGGCTCGCTTTGGTCAAATACGCAATCGTTCATTGTCGGTTACGCGAACAACAACCGGATTACCCTAACCAACGGAGGCCAGATCATAAGTGGCAATGTTATTCTGGGCGACGAACAACATAGATCGCTTACCCCACAAGGACCTGTCGTGGCGGGCTCTTATGATGATGGAGATGGCAGTTTCAATTCCGCACTGGTCACCGGGAGTGGATCGGCATGGATAAGCACAGGAACCTTTCATGTTGGCTATTGGGGCGTAAGCAATAGCTTGACGATAAGAGATGGTGGCACAGTCGCAGCAACGAACATCACCGTCGGCACAATCAACTATTTCTGGGCCGTCACACAAAGCAACCGCCTGACAATCACGGGTGGCAGTCTTTTCGCAACCAACACTGCCGGCAATGGCACGCTCGAAGCCCGGCGCGGCTCGATCACATTCAATAGTGGCACGGTCGCCGTCAATCGGCTCATCGTCACCAACGGGGCAAGCAGCCTGATGAACTTCAACGGTGGCCTGCTCCGCAGCGGCGGCAGCACGGTTTCCAACGGCATCACCTTCACCGTCGGCGACGGCGTCCAGTCCGCCACGCTCGACCTGCTCGGCGGCACGCACAGCTTTGCCAACGGCCTGAAGCTCAACACCAACTCCAGCCTCATCGGCAGCGGCGACATCATCGCCAGCAGCGCCACCAACTTCGGCATCATCGCCCCCGGCCACTCGCCCGGCACGCTCAGCTTCAGCGGCAGCCTGACGCTCAACGATTCCTCCCTGCTGAGCATGGAGATCGGCGGCACGGCCACCAACGACTACGACCGTGTCTGGGTCGGCGGCTTGCTACGCATCGGGGGCCTGCTGGACGTGACGTTGACGAACGGCTACACCGGCAACGCGGGCGACACCTTCGATCTCTTCAACTTCGGCACCCTGACCGGCACGTTCTCGCAGACGAACCTGCCCGCGTTGGCCGGCGGCCTGCAATGGAACACCAGCCAACTCTACACGCTGGGCGATATCAGCATCATGAGCGTGCCGGAACCTGGCGCGGGCGTGTTGCTGGCGCTGGGGATGGCGGCGCTGGCGAGGCGACGGAAGACAAATCGCCAAAGGCACTGAACACGCGGAAGGGAAGAAGCGGGCAAAATCATGGCTGGCAAAATCATGATTTTGCCCTCCCGCCTGTCCGTCTTCTGTGTCTCCCGTATGTTCCGTGGCCACCCTTTCGCATGTCTGGCGCGCTACAAATTCTCCCCGCGCATCTTGACTCACCGGAGGCGCTCTGTTAGTTTGCGCCCCACTTTTCCGAGTGGATGGATACCAAAGTGGCCAAATGGGCCTGACTGTAAATCAGGTGGCTATGCCTTCGAAGGTTCAAATCCTTCTCCATCCACCATTTTCTCAGAGGTCAGAAGTCAGTAATTTGTAAAGCAGTGGTCAGCGGCGACTCAATGAAGCTTGGCATTTTCGGCGGCACGTTCAACCCCATCCACCTGGGGCATCTGCTCATTGCCGAGGCCGCGGCCGAGGCGCTGGAACTGGACCGCGTCATCTTCATCCCCTGCTCCACTCCGCCCCACAAGCAGCCCCGCGTGCTGGCCGACGCCCGGCACCGGCTGCGGATGGTCAAGTTCGCCATCCAGGGCAACCCGCGCTTCGGCTGCTCGGACATCGAGGTGCGGCGCGGCGGGCCGTCGTATTCGGTGGAGACGCTGCGCCAACTGCGCCACGCCATGCCGCGCGCGAAGTTTTATTTCCTCATCGGCGCCGACAGCCTGCGGGAGTTGCACAAGTGGCGCGAGGCGGAGGAACTGGCGCGGCTCTGCGAGTTCATCTGCGTGGCGCGGCCCGGCGAGCGGACGCCGAGTGCGCGGCTGCGGGGACTGCGCGTCCACAAGCTCTCCGGCCATCCCGCGGACATCTCGTCGTCGGACATCCGCGACCGGCTGGCGAAGGGCGCGTCAGTCCGCTATCTCGTGCCTGAGGCCGTGCAACGCTACATTCATAAAACCGGACTTTACCGCTGATGGACAAGACACTGTTGGAGACCACTGAAAAGGCCACTCTCTGCCGCGAGGCTGTGCTGGACAAAAAAGCCGAGGAGGTCGTGCTGCTCGACATGCGCGGCATCTCCTCGTTTTGCGACTACTTCCTGATCTGCAACGGCACCTCCGAGCCGCACTTGAAGGCCATCGCCAGCAACGTCGAGATGCGGATGAAGGAACTCGGCCATATCCCGCGCGGGCGTGAGGGCGTCTATTCCAGCCACTGGGTCGTGGTGGATTACGGCGACGTGATCGTCCACATCTTCCGCGCCGACGTGCGCCATCACTACGCGCTGGAGCGGCTCTGGGGCGACGCGAAGCGGGCGTAAAGACACCGAAGATCGAAACGCGGGCGTCTCGGCTGGCGTTGCTGGTCTGCGCTAGGCTTCGTCGAAGGGGTCGCCGCTGCCAGGCTCATGACCGCAGAAGAGGCAGCGGTTGAACTGGCGGCAGACCACGCTCTTGCATTTGGGACACTTGAGGGCCGGTTTGATCACCCTGCCGTCCACGCGTCCGTCCATGCCGTCTATCTCGGTGATGCGCCTCAGCAAATCTGCCTCGGTCGCCCCCGTCTTCTCCTGGATCAATGACCACATGGCGCGGCAAATCAGCGTGAGTTTGTTGAGGCGCGCATCGAGCGGGATGATCCTGCGGGACGTGAAGTTCTGCTCCAGTTGCGCTTCGGGCACGACGCCGCTCTTCGTGTCGTCCTCCAACACGTCCAATTCCTTGCGCAGTTCCCAGATCATGTTGAGGATGTGCAGTGGGTCCAGAGTGCTCATGGTGAATCGCCTGTTAAGGTTGGTTGCCTTGCTTGCGAGGCAGTTTGCGGTGACGGAGAGCCGCCGTCAAGGCCACGCAATCCAACCGCAGGGGCTGCCAGAGGTCGCGGAAGCGTGGGTTCTTGCCAGCGGGCGCAAGCGGGCACACGCACCGTAGCGCAGGTTTCCAACCTGCTGTGTCGCGGATTTCCAATCCGCAGGTTTCTGCCCATCGAGCGCGTTGTCTCGTGCGAACGCACTGCCGGCTGGAAGCCGGCGATACAGCAGGTTGGAAACCTGCGCCACACGGGGCCGCGAGCGTGGTGCGTGTGCCCGGTTGCGCCCCTTGCCACCCGGTTCATCACTATCCTTTTGACGGCTCCGGGCGGTTTTGCTAGATACTGCGGCCTTTGGAGCGTGTCCAATCATGACGACTGTTCTGTTGCTCGCGGGAGTGTGGCTTCTCGCGTTCCTTATATTCTGTGTGGCGCTGTGCAAGGCCGCGAGCCAGCCGGTGCCTGGCTTGAGGCATCCGCATCCCACGATTCTCGTCATTGATGACGATGCCAGCGTGCTCAGGATGGTCCGATTGGGTCTGGAGAGCGAAGGCTACAACGTCCTCTCCGCGTCCGATCCAAAGGAAGGCATCAAAGTGTTCCAGGAACAATCGCGCAACGTCAGCCTCGTGCTGCTGGATTTCCACATGCCCGACATGAACGGCGACGCGGTGTTTGAGGCGCTGCGGAAGATTGACCCCCAGGCGCCCGTGCTGCTCATCACCGGCTTCTCCGCCGATATGAAGAACACGGCGCTGCAGAACAAGGTCCGCGGTTGCCTGCTCAAGCCATTCCCCCTGGGTGACCTCATCAGCAAGGTCCACGAGCTTATCAGCCCCGCCTGAGTTGCAAGCGCGCGGTCAAACGCCATCAGGCACTCCCGCTATCTATTGGACCCGCTGCCACGTCAACCGGCGCGCGCGCTTCTCGCCCTTCGCTTGAAACGCCGGCGGCTCAAGGATCAGCTTGTCTCCCGAAAGCGTGAACTTCCGCCGCTGGTCGCCGCCTTCCCAGTTCGGCAGCATGCTTCCCTCGACGTGATGAATCACGATGCTCTCGCGCTCGTTCACCTCGTAGGTGCCGAAATAGGCCGCATACCCCGCGAACGCCGCCTTCGCCTGCTCCGCCGGCGCGCGGTGGACATCCTCCGTCTCCAGACGCGGCCGGCCGCGACGGCCCGCCTGCGCCGCCATGTGTCCCGCCGCGTCATACATCAGCATCCCGACCGCCTCGGCGCCGAAGTCCAGCGGAACGACCAGCTTCCCGCTGGCGTCACGCTCCTCGATGGACACGAGTTTCCACGTGCCCACCAGTTTCTTTGCGGCGCCCACCGGCGCCTGCGCGGCGGAACTCACGTCCAGCGCGCACACCGCAACCATCGCGGCAACGACCCACTGCAAATGAACTTGTGTTGTCTTCATAATCGCCTTCCGACAAGGAATTGAGAGAGCACCACGCGCCAACCACCCAGAAACAACGCCCGCCGCTTACTTCCGCAATTGCGGCACGGCGATCTGAAACTTCGCGCCGAGCGCGACCGCTTGCTGATGGAGCGCCTTGTCGCCGGTGTCTATCCACCGCGCGATGAGGTGACTGATCTTCTGCCGCGCCCAGTCAATGGCGATGTTGGACGTGCCATTGTCGGCTGCCGGCAGGTCGCGCACCACGGTCATGTCCATGGGACGACCCTCGGCGTTCTCGCCGCGGATTTGCAGGGCGAGGCGCTTCTCCTGCCCGCGATTGTAGCGGCCGTAGAGCATGAGCGGCGTGTCGCGGAAAAAGTGCGGCAACGTGCGCGGGAAGATTTCCTCGTCGCTGACGCCGCTGAATCGGAACTGGCAGTCCAGCAGCAACGGGTTGGCGCGCGCGAGCTGGGCGTGTGTGAACGCCTCCGAAATCCTCTCCGGCGCGGCGATGTAGTTCAGCCAGCCCTGGTTCCGATACGCCAGGAAGCCTAGCAGGAACAGGTCCACATCCTTGCCGCCGCCGAAAGTAAAGACGGAGCTGCGCCCGGCGTTGATCTGCGCAAAACGATGGAGAATCTTCAGCGCGTCAAGCTCGCCCACGGTCGGCAGGCCATCGCTGAGCAGCACGCCCATCAGAAGCCGGCCGCGCTCGCGGTTGAGCTGCGCCAGCGGCAGCGCGGACGCAAACAGGTCGGTTGTGCCCATCGCGTGGAACCGGGCGATGTATTGCTGCACGCGCTCGGACGAGGCCATGCTTGCCGGCATCAGCGTCGGGCTGACGAAGTCTATGTCGTAACGGAACTGGATGATGTTGAAGCGGTCTTCGGGATTGAGCTGCATCAACGCCGTGCGCAGCGCCGCCTTGAACTGTTCTACTCGCTGCCGTCCGATGCTGCCCGAAACGTCCACGACAAAGATGACGTCCTTCGGAATCCGCTTCAGGGGGCTGTCGGCCCGCGACGCGACACGAACCTGGTAGTAGCCAACCGCCGCATCTGACGGATCGTGCCAGGTGAACACGTCCATGTTGACGTAAGGCTCCAGCGGCGCGGCGGGCAGCGCCGAGGTCGGCTTCGGCGGCAGCGGCTTCACAACCTCCTTCATCAACTGCTCCACCGATTTCGCGCCCGGCCCGAAAATCTGCGTCAGCGGTTGCGTGACCGGGCCGGTGAACGCGCCGGTGCCGCCGATGCCCACGCGCCCCGACGCAAGCATCTGCTCCGTCAACGCCGTCGGCGCGGGCAGCTCGATGCCGGGCGCCATGGTGCGCGGCGCTTGAATCATGGGGCGGTTGGGCCGCTCCACCGGCATCACGATGAGATCGCGGTTGACGCGCGCGGGATCGAGCGAAGTCGGCTGCCGCGTCGGCATCGCGCCGATCTGCAACTGCTCCGGTATCGCCGGCGCGGGCATCGGGCCGGGCTGGGCGCCCGCCACGCCCGGCCGCGTGACGTCGGCGGGAGCGGCGAACTTCTCCACAGCGGGCGGACCGACCTTGCGCATCTGGCCCGCGGCAACCGCCTTCTCCTCCGGTGTCGGCTCCGGCGCCGGCGGCAACGCCACCATCGGCATCTCAACCTTGGAGATTTTGAATCGGAACGGCCGTTCCTGCGCCACCGGCGTCGCGGCCACGTTGTAGTGGATGAAAAAGATAAACAGCAGGATGTGGAAGATGACCGAGATCGCAACCGCGGCGCCTTCATATTCGAGCCGTTCGCGACGCAGCTTGTTCATGGCTTCTTCGGAGCGGCTGGGTCGGCGGCTGGCGGTGGCGCGTTTCCGGCAGGCTTCCCGCGTGAGAACATGCGGTAGGTCGGGAACCGCTGGTCGAGTTCGCGCCGCGCCTGCGTCGCGTCCCCGGTGCGCCCGCACGCGTCAAACGCCGCCGCCGCGCGATCCAGCGCCTCCGGCGTGACCTTGCGGTCGTCGTAGAGCGCCGCAACGCTCATGTAGTAACGCGCCGCCTCGCGAAAATCCTTCATCCCCGCAAAGAGGTCGCCCAGCAACATGCGGATGCGCGCGTTCTCCGGCCCTTCCGCGTGCCGATCCAGCAGCTTCTCCAGCGTGTCCTTCGCGTCCTTGAAATCGCCCGTGCGCACGAGCGCCTCCGCGAGACCGATGGCCGCGCTCTTGCCACGCTCGCTGGCGCCTTCGTATTCGATCACGTCGCGATAATAGGCGGACGCCCGCTCCCACTGACCGAGCTTGGCGCTCGCGCGCGCCGCGTCGTTGCAGCAGCGCGAGCGCAACGCGGCGTCGTTGCTCGAGTCGAGCGCCAGTTTCAGATACCGCAATGCGGCTTCGGGCTTCGCGCCGTCCAGGAGTTTCCCGCCGAGCCACGCGTAAACTTCCGCCGGGATGAGCTTCGCCTCGCCGGCGTCCACGAGCGCCTGCGCGTGCGCAAGGGTCTTCTCCGGATTCTCCAGTTGGTAGTAAGCGGCGACCAGCTTCGCGCCGGCGCGAACGCGGTTCTCCGTCGGCCGCATTGCGAGCGCCGCTTCGAGACGCTCGGCGGCCCTGGCCCAGTCCTTCTTCGTCAGGTAGTTCGCGCCCAGCCAGTAACGGGCCTCCGCGGCGTTCGGGCTTTTCGGATAAAGCTGCTGCAGCTTGTCGAATGCCGCGAGCATCTGGTCGGTGCGGTCGAGTTGCCCGCAATAGACGCCGAGCTGATACCACGCCGCTTCGTTGCGCGAGTCCTTCGGGAATTCCCTGGCCACGCGCTCGAGGTCTTTCACGGCCTCGTCAAACTTCTTCACCTGCTGCCAGCATGTCACCGTGTGCCACAACACGTCCGCGCCCCACGCCGTCTTCGGGAACCGCTCCATCAACAACCGATACTCGGTGGCCGCCCGCACCCATTCCTTTTGCGCCTCCAGCGATTCCGCCACCAGCAGCATCACGCTCTCCGTAAAGGGACCTTTCGGGTCCGCCTGGATCAACACCTCGCCCCGCTGGACCACGCGCGCGTAGTCCTGCGCCATGAACGCGCACCGCACCGCCTCCGTGCGCGCGGCGGGTGTTCCCGCCTTTTCAAACCAGTCGGCCGCTTCGCGGAACGCCTTGTCGTCGCGGAACGCCACCGCCACCATCATCGCCAGCTCCGCCTGCGCCTCCTTCGGCGCCACCGCCTGCCACTCGCGCGCGACCGTGGCGGCCTCGCGGTGTTTGCCGGTCTCATACAACGCGCGCGCCAGCCCGACCGCCGCGTCCGTCACACTACGACTGCGGGGAAACTCCTTGATAAAATCCCGGAACGCCGTGATCGCGGTCGGGTATTGCTTCTGCGCATACCGCAACGCGCCGACCTGGTAGAGCGCCTCCTCGCGCACGTCCGGCGGGGTCTGCAAATTCAGCAGGCTCTCGTAATGCGCCAGCGCCTCCTTCTGCTTGCCCGACTTCAGATACATGCCCGCCAGCGCCGATTCCGCGAACGTCTTGAACTCGCCGCCGGTCTTCGACTTGAGCACGCGGCGCAGGTTGTCCATCGCCGCGTCCTGCTGGCCGCTTTCGAGCTGCGCCTTTGCCAGATAGAACGTCGCCGCCGTCCGCACCGCCTCGTCGGTGGTCTGGTGCGTCGCCGCGATGAACATCGGGATCGCCAGCGCGTATTGCTTCGTCTGATACGCCAGTTCGCCGAGCCGGAAATGCGCCCGGCCCGAATACTCGCTGCCCGGCCACTGCCGTGTAACAGCGCGGAACGATTCCCTCGCCTGGTCGTTGAACTTCAGCTCGCGCTGGCACTCGCCCATCCGGTAATAAGCCTCGTCCGAGAGCGGATGGTTCGGATACTTGTCCTTGAAGCGGATGTATTCCATCAGCGCCATGTCGTAGAACTGGCGCTTGAAAAGCCCGTTGGCGAAATCAAGCTGCGCCACGGCGGCATCCAGCGGCACGGCGTTGGTCAGCGAGCCGACGGGTGAGTTCGTCGAGATCGGCTTGGTCGCCATCGTCGGCACCGGTGTCGGCGGTTTCGCTGGCGCCTCTTTCACTGCCGGAGCAACCGCCGCGGGAGCCGGCGCTGCTGGCGTTGGTTTCGATGGCGGCGTCGAAGCCGGCACGGCCACCGCGCCCGGCGGGGCAACCGCCGGCGGCGGCATCACCACGGGCGGCGGCGCGGGAATGACAAAGTCCGACGGTTTCTTCGGGGCCTGCGCGAACGCCACCGTCGCCGCCAGCAACGCGAAGCCCGCGCCGTGGAAAGAGAACCGCCGCCACTCTCTCGAACTCGGATTCATGATGGTCTATCGCTTGGCCGGAGCGGCAGCCGCCGGCTGCGCCTCCGGCGGTTTGGTGGCGAAGGCCACGTTCCAGATGTCCGCCTGCCGGCACACATCCAGCACGCGCACAATGGACTTGTATTGCGTCGCCTCATCGCCGCGCACAATCACAGGTTGGTCGGGAAATTGTTTCGCGATCCGCGCCAGCACCGAGCGCAGTTCGTCGTCCGTCAACGTCTTGCGGTTCAGCACGACCTCGCCGGTCTGGCTCACGTTGATGATGATCTCGCCCGGCGTGCGCGGCGTCTTCGTCACCTCTTTCGCCGTCGGCACGGTGATGTTCAACTCATTTTCCCGATGCGCGTAGGTCCACGTCGAAACGAAGAAAATCAGCAGCAACATGATGACGTCCACAATGGGGATGATCTGGAACCCCATCGGCTCGGTTCGGATGCGACGGCGGAAGTTCATGGCTGCGTGGTCGTCGTTTGTTTGATCGCTGCGTCAGCGGCCACGAGACGGTTCACCAGGTCCGTGCTCGCCCCTTCCATCTCCAGCGTCAGCTTGTTCACGTGGCCGCGGAAGTAGGCGTAGAAAATCGCCGCGGGAATCGCCACGCACAACCCCATCGCCGTGCAGGTCAGCGCCTGCGACACGCCCTGCGCCAGCAGGATTGGTTTCGCCGCGCTGATGTCCAGCGCCAGGCCGGAGAAGCTGCGGATCATGCCGATCACCGTGCCGAGCAGCCCGATCATCGGCGCCACCACCACGATGTCCATCAGGTAATGAATCTGGTCCCACAACGCCGCCGCCTGCCGCTCGCCCTCCGCCTCGGCCGCCTCGCGCATCGCCAGCGTGTCCGACGGCCCGCGCACCGCCCGCGCCTCCAGCGCCGCGCGCAACACACCGGCAACCGGCCGACCGGAGGAATTACAGAGCGTTTCGATCCGGTCCAACCGCTTGTCGCGCAACAACCGCCGGCAGCCTTCAATGAAATCCGGGTCCACGATCTTGTCGCGGCGCAACGACAGGAAGTAATACACGACCATCGCGAGACCGACGACCGACAACAACACCAGCGGGGCAAGCACCCATCCGCCGGCCTTGACGATTTCCCACAGGCTCATGACTTCGGGCGTGTAAGGTTTTAACGGTGCTGCCTCCTGCGCCCACACAGCCATCGGAAGAACCAGCGCCGTCATTGCGGCAACCGCCTTGGTGTATTTCATAACGGCTGCAAGTCTAGTCGGCGGCGCTGAGCGGTGCAAGGCGAGATTCAACTCATGAGGTCAGGTTGCTGTCGGCTTGAAAGAAAAATGGTGCCAGGGGAGGGAATTGAACCCCCGACCAAGGGCTTATGAGTCCCCTGCTCTACCTCTGAGCTACCCTGGCACCGTGAGCGCGAAAGAGTAGGAAGCTCTTGCCTCTCTGTCAAATTTGAAAATGCAAAATACTATATGCAAATCCATCCGAATGTATGCCACCCTAACCGCATGAACATCGGCGATTTGATCGAAGTCACCATTCACGACGTCGCGGCCAGCGGCGGCGTCGCGCGGCACGAAGGCGAAGTCGTCTTCGTCCCCTACTCCATCGCCGGCGAACACATCCGCGCCCGCGTCACCTCGCTCCGCAAGAATTTCATCCTCGCCGAGATTGTCGAGATCCTCACTCCCTCGCCTCATCGCGTCCAGCCCCCCTGCCCTTACTACGGGCCGCGGCCGACCGCGCCCGGCGTCACCATGCCGTGCGGCGGCTGCCAATACCAGCACATCGCCTACGCCGAACAACTCGCCATCAAGAAACGCCAGATCATTGCCACGCTCCAGCGCATCGGTGGCATCGCCGAGCCGCCGGTGAGCGATCCGATTCCTTCGCCCGCGCCCTATGGCTACCGCAACAAGACCACCATGCAGGTGGACCCGCGCCGCCAGTTCATCGGCTTCCACGCCGTGGACCACCGCACCCCGCTGGACATCGAGCGCTGCGCCATCCTCGCCGAACCGATCAACCAGGCCCTCACCACCTATCGCGCCGCGCCGCCGCCCGCCGAACGCCCTTACACCTTGCTCCTGCGGATGGACACTCGCGGCATGGTCGGCAGCGGCAGCCAGGTGCTCGAAGAAACCGTCGCGGGCGTCACCCTCCAGGTTCCCGCCAACGGATTCTTCCAGGTCAACAGCGCACTCACCGGCGAACTCGTCGCCCAGGTCCGCCAGCGCGTCACCGCCGCCGGCCATCGCCACCTGCTCGACGCCTACTGCGGCGTCGGCCTCTTCAGCATTGCCCTCGCCGGCCAGCTCGACGCCGCCATCGGCATCGAGTTCGACAAACACGCCGTCGTCTGGGCGCGCAAGAACGCCCGCCGCCTCGGCCATCGCCACATGCGATTCTTCGAAGGTCCCGTCGAGGCCCAGATGCGCGCCGCCCTGGAACTTCTCCCCCGCGACAAGACCACCATGCTCGTGGACCCGCCGCGCGCCGGCCTCAGTGACGCCGTGCTCGCGAGCGTGGCCGCCGCCGCCCTGCCGCACATCGTCTATGTCTCCTGCGACTTCGGCACCTTCGCCCGCGACGCCAAGTTCCTCCTGAGCCACGGCTACAACCTCCTCGGCGTCCAGCCCGTGGACCTCTTCCCCCAGACCTCCCACTGCGAAGTCGTCGGCGAGTTCAAGCGGGCGGTGTAGGCCACGTGCCCACACGTGGCGCCTTGGTCGCGAACGATCCGCCCGGCCGGAGACCGGCCCCGCATCCGCTGCCGCAGAACCAAGATTCCCGTCCTTCATTGCCGCGTCTGCGACACCGGCTATATTACGCCACGAGCGCGGCCGAGGAGCGCAACACGAATGTTCAATGATGAGGGGTGTGAACCATGAAAAAGATTTTCTGGATATTGATTGTGAGCGCGGCGCTGGCGGCGGGAGTAGCGGAGGCGCAAGGACCGCGCTACTGGAGCCGCCTGCCGGTGTTGACGGACGTGCCCACCTACTATTACAGCGGCACGATTGTCGCTGCCGGGGCGGATAGCGTCACCATCTGGGACGGCAGTGCCTATTACCGCTTCGCGGTGGACGCGGGAACGACGTGCGGGCGGGACCGGGCGCTGTCGGTGAATGATTTGCGTCCGGGCCAGGCCGTGACGGTTCACTACGCCTGGATTGGCGGCAGATTCCTGCCGACGGCGATGCATATCGAGCCGGCGGTGTGAGGAAACCAACCACGCCTCCTCGGAGTTTGGAATCGGGCGTGTGACGATATATTACGCCGTGCGTGGGACCGAGAAGCGAGACAGGGGCCGTGAAGGAGCAGCTATGAAAAGAGCTATCTGGATACTGACGGCGAGCGTGGCGCTGGCGGCGGGACTCGCCCATGCGCAATCCTCCCAAGACCAGGATCGTCCTCCGGTGGTGCAGCCCGTTCCCACCAGCGAGCTAGACGGCACGATCCTCAACATCAGCGCCGGCAAGATCACCCTCTGGGACGGCAACGAGAGCTACATCTTCCTGGTGGACGCGACCACGACGTGCGGACCGGACAACGCGCTGGAGCTTGCCGATCTGGAAGTCGGGGAACAGGTGACCGTCACCTACACATGGCATCGCGGCAAGACGCTGCCCACGGCGACCCACATAGAACCCGCGCTCTGAAAACACCCCGCGCGCCAGCCTGCGCAGTGTTCAGTTTGGCGACCGACGCCCGAAACGGCCGGTCGGCTGCAACAATCGCTGACAAATTATCCGAACCGTCCAACGGCCCAGCGGGGCGGCGGTTCGCTACAGCGCATGGTTAGCACTCCAACCGCCCTTCGGACGGCGCAATGACGAGAGAAACTGTTCCAGTTCCTCAGGAGGCCGCAAGTGTCTGTAATCTCTCATGCACTCTCTCATCGGGCGACCCCACTAAACCAAGTGTCGCATGATAACGAAAGCCTGAATGCCGAGCCGCCGCCTCCTGAAGTGCCATGCGTGCGTAGCCTCGTGCCTGCTCTCGCTGGCCACGAGCGTCCAAAATCAGCGCGTGGATGGCGCTCGCGCGATAGCGCTGAACCGGGAACACCTCGTGGCTGAACTCGCTCAGAAAGCCCAATGCCTCGTCGTAAAGCTCAGGCAACGGCGCGGTGACGACGAGCCAACCGAAGTCGAGGTGAGATCCCGTCAGCTCACCTCTGCAAACCCTCTGCGTCTGGAACACCTGACGGAAAGCATCAATGGCACGCGCCATATCGCCCAGTCCGAGAAAGCACTCAGCGCGATGATGGTGAACCGAGGCAAGCTGTGCGTCCTCTCGCCACTCGGCCAAAATCATGTCGAGCAACTCAAGAGCCGCGACGTAAGCATCCCGTGTGTGAGTGGTGAGAAGTTCGTAAGCCTGAATGCGCGCATACTGCGCCTTGTGGAATGCGCCACGACTACGTCGAAGTCGCGCGAAAAACTCTTCGCGGTCTTTCGGCGTCCAAGTCTTTCGGCGAAACCAGTCGTCAGCCATGCGCGTGGGTCTTGCGGCCTAACATTGTTAATTGAACTTCATTCTTGTCGCATAACACGGGAGGGGGAACAAGCGCGAAACGCCCGCCTATTCCAGCATTGGGAGGGGCTTGCGTCGCTGCGCGTATCCATTATTGAACCTGCAAACACGAACAGAGCTTGGGCACTCGCAATAACGCGCAACCGCGATCAAGCGCGGGCGCAAGCATTGCCGGCGCGGGATGGCGCGTCCATGCGGGCGGAAGGGCGTTGCGGTTTTGGCACAAGGCTCCCGATGCGATGGAAGCGCGTTGCGATTTTGGCAGTGGGCTTCTATTGAGATGGAAGGCCATTGCGATTTCAGCACCGGGCTTCTATCGCGATAGAAGGTCGCTGCGATTTTGGCAATAAGCTCCTATGCGGATAGAAGGCCGTTGCTGTTTTGGCAGTGGGCTTCTATCGAGATAGATGGCCATTGCGATTCTGGCACTGGGCTTCTATTCGTTGCGGGAGGGGTGCGGAAGCTGGAAGCGCGCGAAAACGCGCATTTAGGGAGTTGACTTGCTGGCGTCGAGAGCGCGGCGGCGCAGGAGCGGAACTACGCGCGCGAGAACCTGCAACTGATGCTCTTCCTGAACCTGCTCAGAATCGCGGAAACCTCCGCCCGCCGGCCGGAGAAGCTGGACCTTTACATGCGGCAGACCCTGTTGCAGCTCCACACGCAGCACCAAACCGCGCCGCCTCCGCCGCCCCAGCCCGGCCAGCAGCCGTCAGCCTAGGCTCCAACCATGCCAGCCCCGCACCGCGCGCTTGCAGGCCGCGCCGGGATGAGGCACGCTGCGGGGCGTGAGCGAAACCATTGGAGTAGCCATTGCGGGATTGAACGGCGCGGTCGCGTCCACGGTCGTGGCCGGCGTTGAGTTGATCCGGCGCGGGCTGGCGGAGCCGACGGGGCTGTTGAGCGAAGACCCCGTCGTGCAAAAGCTGGCGGCGCTGGTGCCGCTGAAGCGTCTGGTCTTCGCCGGCTGGGACCCGCGCCTGGAGACTGAGCTTGAAGCCGCCCTCCGCAACGACGTGGTCGGCGCGGAACAACTCAAGCCCGTCGCCCCCGCGCTGCGCAAGCTGCGCGCCTGGCCCGCGCGCTGGAGCGTTGCCGCCGCCCGCCGGGACCTCGCCGCGTTTCAGCGCAAGCACCGTCTCGCGCGCGTGGTGGTGGTCAACCTGACCTCGACAGAGCCTGCCGGCAAGCGCGGCGCATCGGCTATTTACGCCCGCGCCGCCATCGAGTCGGGCTGCCCGTTCATCAACTTCACGCCGAACATCGCCGACGAGCTGCCCGCGCTGCGCAAGCTCGCGGAGCAACGCGGCGTGCCGCTGGCGGGCAAGGACGGCAAGACGGGCCAGACGATGATGAAGAGCGTGCTCGCGCCGGCGTTTCGCGCGCGGGCGTTGCGCGTGGCGGGGTGGTTCTCCACGAACCTGCTCGGCAACGAGGACGGCCGCACGCTCAACGATCCCGCCGCGCACCGCGCCAAGCAGAAGTGCAAGAGCGACCTGCTCGACCAGATGCTCGGCTACGCGGTGCCGTCGCATCTCGTGCAGATCAACTATTACCCGCCGCGCGGCGACAACAAGGAGGCGTGGGACAACATTGACCTCGTGGGCTTCCTCGGCAAGCCAATGGCGCTGAAGGTGAACTTCCTCTGCCGCGATTCCATCCTCGCCGCGCCGCTGGTGGTGGACCTGGTGCGGTTCATGGACCTGGCCGCGCACCGCGGCGAGCGAGGGCCACAGGAGTGGCTGAGTTTCTATTTCAAAGCCCCCTACTCGCGCCATCAGCCCGTGGAGCACGGTCTGGCCGGGCAATACCGCGCGCTGCTGGCTCATCTAGGGCAGGTGTAATCGCGGCCGTCCCCTTTGCGTTGTCGCAGCTCCATGCCGGTGCGCTGAAGTCAATCGCCCCCACGGGCCAGTCATCACACCGCCGCGAGCACTTCCCCAGCGTGGCCCTTGGGTTTCACCTCGCGGAAAACTCTCTTCAGCCGGCCGTCGGGGCCGATGACGAAGGTGGTGCGCAACGTGCCCATGTATTCGCGGCCCATGAACTTCTTCCTGGCCCAGACGCCGTAGGCTTGATGGATCGCCTTATCCGTGTCGGCCAGCAACACGAAGTTCAGCTTCTGTTTCTCGATAAACCCGGCGTGACTCTTGAGGCTGTCGGTAGAGACGCCGAGGATGACCGCACCAGCTTCTCGGAACGCCGCGAGGTGGTCGCGGAACTCGCACGCCTCGACAGTGCAGCCGGGCGTGTTGTCGCGCGGGTAGAAGTAGAGCACCACCGTTTGCCCGGCGAGGTCCTTCAACGCGTAGGTCTTTCCGTCGCTGCCAGCCGCCGAGAACGCCGGCGCCTTGTCGCCTTCCTTTAGTTCGCTCATTTCACGTCCTCCAGTTTCTGCGCCAGCTCGACGATGAACCCGGACGGGTCGTCGGGGGTGATGACGAAGTTGCGAAACCACCCGCTCTTCCGGCGCAGCGTCACAGCATTCCAAAGTTTGAAGTTTGTCCAGTGCTCGTTCCAAAACGTGCCGCCGCGGCGGACACACTCGATGTCATCAAGCCGGATGCGCCGCGCGCACCAGCCGAAGATGAGCACCTCCACGGCGCGCTCGGTAATGCGGTAGCGGAGCGTGGCAACCGCGTAAAGCGACACGGCGATAAGGGCGATATCGGCACCAATGATAAGACAGGTTTGGCAGTCGAGAGATTTCATCTCTTCACCCCGATCCTGGGGCAGTGCTTGGCCAGTTCGCAATGCTCGCAATCCGGGCCGCGGGCATAGCAGCGCCGCCGGCCGTGCCAGATGAGCCAGTGCGAGAACATCGTCCACTGTTCCCGCGGCACCAGCTTCATCAGGTCGCCCTCGATCTTTTCCGGCAGCTTCTGCTTCGTCAGCCCAATGCGCTGCGAGAGCCGGATGACGTGCGTATCCGTGACGACGCCCTCGTTCTTGCCGAACGCGTTGCCGAGGATGACGTTCGCGGTCTTGCGGCCGACGCCGTGCAGCGCCGTCAACGCCTCCATTGTGTCCGGCACGCGACCGGAGTGCTTCTCGGCAATGTCCCTGCACGCAGTCTGGATTGACTTGGCCTTGTTGCGGAAGAAACCGGTGCTCTGGATCATCTTCTCCAGTTCCGCCAGCGGCGCTGCGGCGTAGTCGGCGGCGGTTTTGAAGCGCGCGAAGAGCGCGGGCGTGACCATGTTGACGCGCTTGTCGGTGCATTGCGCCGAGAGGATGGTGGCAACGAGCAGTTCGAGCGGCGTGGTGAAGTTCAGTTCGCAATGCGCGCTGGGATAGGTCTTGTTCAGCGCGGCGATGAGCTTGGAGATGGGCGGAGCCTTGGTTGCCATGACGGAGGAATTAGCCACAAAGAAGAGCAAAAGGCACGAAAAAGTCGGCAGTGAAGTTGGAGTGTCGGCTTGTCGTGGTCACGCCGGCTTCTGTATCATTCAGCGCATGATATCTTTCGCTTCTCGCCGCACACTCCTGATAACGCTTTGGTTTTCATTCCTTTTCGCGGCCTTTGGCCAGCAGGCCGAGCAGCCGATCTTCCGGTTTGGCATTGTGGCGGACGTGCAATACGCGGACAAGCCGGCGCGAGGGAAGCGGCGCTACAACGAGTCGGCGGAGAAGCTGCGCGCGTGCGTCGCGGACTTCAAACAGCAGGAACTGGCTTTCGTCGCCAACCTCGGCGACAGCATTGACGGCGACGCCGCGAGGTCGCCGGCGGACATGGCTCTGATCGCGGGCATCTTCCGCCAACTCTCATGTCCTGTCCGGCACGTGATCGGCAATCACTGTCTCAACGTGCCCCGTCCCGCTTTGCTGAAGGAGCTTGGGCTGAAGTCGCCTTACTACGAGTTCGACCGCGGCCGTTGGCGCTTTCTCGTGCTGGACGGCATGGACGTGAGCTACTCATCGCCCGAAGGCTCGAAGCAGGCGAAGGAGGCGAAGATCTGCCTGGAAAGGAATCCCAAGCTGAGCAAATACGCCGGCGCCATCGGCGAGAAACAGATGGCGTGGTTGCGAGAGCAACTTGCGGACGCAGCGCGGCAAAAACAGCGGGTTATGGTGTTCTGTCATCATCCGATCCTCGCCGCCGCCAGCAGTCCGGGGGCGATCCTTTGGAACGCCGCGGAAGTCGAGGCCTTGCTGGTTCAGTCAGGCTGCGTCGTCGCGTGGATCAACGGTCATGACCACAAGGGCGGCTACGCGGTTGCCAACGGCATCCATCACCTGACCGTTCAGGGCATGGTCGAGTCGCCGACCGGCGGCACCAGCTACGCCATCGCGTCGGTGTTCGCGACGCGCATCGTCATCGAGGGAAGAGGAACGACGCCATCGCGCGTGCTGGAAATCAAGCCGTAGCGCGGGCGCTTACGGGTTCCATTTCGTCTTGACGATGGCCTGTGTGCCTTCGTCGGCGCAACCCATGTCCACGAGACGCTGGAAGTCGCGGCGGGCGAGTTGGGTGACGGGCAGGTCGAGGCCAAGCTGGGCGGCGGCTTCGAGGGCGATGCGAAGGTCTTTGTTCTGGAGGCCGGCTTTGAAACCGGGGCGGAAATCACCGGCGATGGCGCGGGGGGCGAGGTTTGTCAGCATCCACGAGCCGGCCGCGCCGCTGGCGACGATCTGGCGGGTTTTTTCGAGGTCGAGGCCGGCGGCCTTGGCGAGAGCGAGCGCCTCGGCCATCGCGCAGAGGTGGATCGCGCCAAGGATTTGGTTGATGGCCTTGGTCATCTGGCCCGCGCCGTTCGGGCCAACGTGGAGGACGGTCTTGCCGAGCCGCTGGAGCAACGGCAGCGCGCGCTGGAAGATTTTCTCGTCGCCGCCAACCATGATCGCGAGCGTGGCTTCGATCGCGCCCTTCTCGCCGCCGGTGACGGGCGCGTCGAGGAAGTGCGCGCCCTTCCCTTCCAAGAGCGCGGCGATGCGGGTGGCGGTGGCGGGCGCGACGGTGGAGTTGTCCACGACGATGCTGCCGGGGCGCACGCCATCAATCACGCCGTTGGGTTCGTCCGCGCCGCCGAGTATGACGGCTTCAAGATCGGGCGAGTCGGTGACGTTGGTGAAGATGATGTCGCTGGCTTCGGCGACAGCCCGCGGTGAGTCGGCAACGCGTGCGCCGGCGGCGGCGAGCGGCTCGGCCTTGATGCGAGTGCGGTTGAAGACGGTGAGCGGATAGCCGGCACTCAGGAGATGGCCAGCCATCGGGCGACCCATGATGCCGAGGCCAATGTAGCCGACGCGGGGGAGAGATGAGTTGGCGTTGGTTGTTGATTTCATGGCAGGGAGAAGCGATGCCCGCTAAACATGTGAAATGACGCTAAAAGCGGATACTGTGAACTGGAAAGACGCGAAGCGGAAGTTCGTGTCGGCTTCGTCTCATGCTGGTTCTCGATGCTCCAGCCGCTCGGCTGCCGGCGTTCTCTCGCCAGCCGGCCAATCTGCTTACTTCTTGCCGGGCGGCGGGGGCGGCGGCAGTTTGGCGAGCGCGTCCTTGGCCTTGGGAGTGTGGGGATCGTTGGGGAATCCTTTCAGACAGCCTTCGTAGGCTTTGCGCGCATCTTCAGGGCGGTTGAGCTTTTCCGCCGCCTGGCCGGACATATAGAGCGCCTCGGCGACGATCTCGTCGAAGGTGAGGTAGAGGTCGGCACACCTGGCGAAGTTGGAGTAGGCAGCCTCGTAATCAGCGGCGGCCTGGTCGGGCGTGGTGGCGGCGCGGCCCATGAGGCTGTGGCCCATGCCGAGGACGGCGCGGGCGCGGGCTTTGCTGACGCCGCGGGTGGTGTCCACGTATTCTTTATATTTCGCGAGGGATTCAGTGAACTTGGCTTCCTGGAGAAGGATGTCCGCCATGCCGAGTTGGGCGTCGGCTTTCTTCTTGCAGTTGGCAAGGGCGCGCTCCTCCATGCTGAGTTTGTCGGGCTTGAGCTTGCCCTTGGCGAGGCCATCGAGGACGTCGGTGAACATGGAGAACTGTTTGCGGGCGTTGGCGGCGTCTTTCTTCATGAAGCAGGCGTAACCAATCCCATATTGCGCCTCGGCCCATGTGGGCCACTCGCCGGCCTTCTTGGCAGCATCGCTCATTTTCTGGTAGATGCCGACGGCTTCCGCATATTTGGCGTTGTCTATGAGCGCCTTGGCGTAGGCTTCATAGGAGATCGCGTCGAGGGGCACGTCCGGGCCTTCCTTGACGGCGCGCTCGAAGGTGGCCAGCGCGCGCTTGGGGTCGCCGGTGGCGTTTTGGAGGTTGCCGAGAGCGAAGAGGGCGTTGACCTTCAGCACCGTGTTCTTGCCGGCGGGGCCGGCGAGCAGGTCGTTGTAGTATTTCTCGACGCCGGCGCCGTCAATGATCTTCGCGCGAAGCTTGAGCGTCAGCAGTTCGAGGATGCCGCTGGTAGCGGTGGTGGCCGCCGGCGCTTCGGGGAAGTTCGCCATCGTTTGTTCGTAGGCAGTGAGAGCCTTCGCGGCGTATTCGTCCCAGAGCTTGGCTTTGTCCGGCGTCAAGAGCGCGCGGGACCGTCCCAGCGCGCCTGCCGCCGCCGCCCAAGATTGGCCGACGCGCAGGGAAGCTTCCGACGCCACGCCGCTGGTGGGGAAGTTTTTGGCGACGATCTCGAACTCTGCCGCAGCTTCCGCGTTCTTGCCCTGGACCTGGTAGTTGTAACCGACCCAGAAGTGGGCGTCAGCCTGGAGCGGCGACTCCTTGAACTTCTGGCTCAACTCCTGGAACGCCTTCGTCATCAAGTCGAACTCCTTGGCCTGAAAGTAAGCCATGCCGATGCGATACTGCGCCATCGGGGCCGTCTGCGGATCGTTCGGCGCGCGGTTGATGACTTCCTTGTAAGCGCCAACGGCGTTCTTGAGTGATTCCTTGGCGCTTGCGGCGTCGTTCTTTTCGAGCGCGATCTGGACCTTGCCGGAATACGCCTCGCCGAGTTGGAGGAGCGCGGACGGCAGCAGCGCCGACGTGGCGAACCGCTCCTTGAACTGCGTTAGTTCCGTGACAGCCTCATCGAACCGCTTCAGGGAAACCAGTGTCGCGCCGACTTGGAGGTTGGCGTCGTCTATGAAATCCTCGTCGGGATATTTCTCGCGGACTTCCTTGAAGGTCTTCAAGGCGTCGTCGAGCTTGTTCAACTGGCGATACACCTGCGCCAGACGGTGCGTGATCTGGCCGCTGAACTTGCCTTTACCGGCGTAAGCTTTCTGATACGCCAGAATCTGCTCCAGGGCCTTTTCCGCTTCGCCCTTGTTGACGAGGATGGAGCTTTTGGTGACAATCGCCTCCTCGGATGCCGATGTCTTCGGGTAATCCGCTATGACACGGTCGCACATCACGAGCGCGTCATCGGGACGCTCCTTCATCCAGTAGAGCTTGGCCAGGAGGATGCCGTTGTCCTGGGCGATGGGGTCTTTCGGGAACTCCTGCTGGAACTGGTCGTAGAACTTCCGCGCCTCTTCCACGTTCTGAAGGCCCATCTGGACACGGAAATTGGTGTCGAGGGTGAACTTCTTGTCTTCCTTCGTCGCTTCCGCCGGCAAACTGGCCAGCAGATGGCGGCAAAGGATGTCGGCCTCCATCCAAAGCTCCTGCGCCATGTAGCAGACGGCGGTGCCGAGCCACGAGGAAATGTAGAGGTCGGGGTTGCGCTTGATGGACTCCAGCTTGCCCACCTCCTGCTGCAAGTATTCCTTGAACTTCACCACGGCGGGCGCGTTGACGCCGCCTTGGTTCCGGTATTGCACCGCCATCTTGGAGTAGTAGTCGTTGAGTTGGGTCACTTTCGCCTGCTGGCTCTGGATGATCTCAGCCTTCGGGCGGACCTGGCGATAGAAGAAGATCGCATCCGCGTAGAGCTTCTGTTCATACCACATCTGCGCGGCGCTGATGGCCGCGTCGCTGGCCACCGCCATGTCGGCGCCGGGCCGCATGAGCTGGATAAACAGTGCCTTCGATTGCTCCAGAGTTTTCGCGCCCTCGGCCTTCTGGTCCGACTTGATCTGTGCCGCGGCCTTCGCGGCAAGAATCCGGGCGCGCAGGAAATGCGACGCCGGAATCTGCATGCTGTTCGGGAACTGCTGCTGGAAGGTGTCCACGTCCTTGATGGCGTCGTCATACACGCCGCGGAACATCTTCGCGGCGGCGCGGCCGAACATCGCTTCATCACGGGCTTCGCTCTTGGGATAAACCTTAAGGAAGTCATCGAACGTGGCGATGGACTTGTCCAGATCGGCGTTCTTGACCTTCGGGTCCTTTTGCGTCTCCGCCTGCCGTCCGTAAGCCTGCGCCATCATCAACGTCGCGGCCTCGCGGATCGCGGGGTTGGGGAACGTGGGAGCCGAGAGCGGCGTGAGGATCTTGATCGCCTCGGCTTGCGAGCCTTTCAGGAAGTGCGCGTAGGCAAGCTTGTATCGGGCCTCGTTGGCGCGCACCGAAGCGGTGCGCGTTGTGGCAAACTCCGTCATCACCTTGATGGCGGTGTCGAAGTCGCCTTTGTCCAAGGCCTCCTGGCCCCGGGCGAACAGCGCCTCCTCGGACTCCGCCGCCAGCGCGCCCGGCGCACAGCCGAGCAGCGCCGCCGCCAACAACGCCAGCCACACGCCGCACCGCATCCTTCGCGGTGACGGCCCCACGGCGAGGGAAGCTCTCCTCATAGGTGCCTTTCGCTGATTATTTCTTTTCTGCCGCCGAAGCGTCTTTTTCCGCCAACGCGGCCTTACGGCTCAATTTAACACGGCCCTTCTCGTCCACACCGATGCACTTGACCCAAATCTCATCGCCCATCTTGCAAACATCCTCCACCTGACGGACACGGAAGTCTGCCAGTTCGGAAATATGGACCAAGCCATCCTTGCCCGGCAACACCTCGACGAACGCGCCGAACTCCTTGATCGTAACAACCTTGCCGCGATAAACCTTGCCAACCTCGATCTCCGCGGTCATGCCGCTGATGATCTCGCGGGCGCGCGCCATGCCGTCCGGGTTCGTCGAGAACACGAATACGCTGCCATCATCCTCGATGTCAATCTTGCAGCCCGTCTCCTCGGTGATCTTCTTGATCGTCTTGCCGCCGGGGCCGATGAGCAGGCCAATCTTGTCGGGCGGAATCCGCAGGGTTTCCATCCGCGGCGCGTATTTGCTCAGTTCAGGCCGCGGCGCGGCGAGCGTCTTGGCCATGATGTCGAGAATCTGCATCCGCGCGGCTTTCGCTTGCGCGAACGCCTGGCGGGTCAGTTCCAGCGTCAGGCCCTGAATCTTCAGGTCCACTTGGAAGCCGGTGATGCCCTGCCGCGTGCCGGCCACCTTGAAGTCCATGTCGCCGAAGTGGTCTTCGGAACCGAGGATGTCCGTGATCAACACGCCCTTCTGGCGGTTACCCGGCTCGGTAATCAAACCAATCGAAATACCCGCGACGGGCGCCTTGATCGGCACGCCCGCATCCATCAACGCCAAACAGCCGGCGCAAACGGTCGCCATCGAGGTCGAGCCGTTCGAGGACATGATCTCGCTCGTGATGCGCGTCGTGTAGGGCCACTTGTCCGGCGTCGGCAGCACCATCTCCAGCGAACGCTCCGCCAGCGCGCCGTGGCCGATCTCGCGACGGCCGGGACCGGCAATGCGGCCGGTTTCGCCAGTCGAGAACGGCGGGAAGTTGTAATGAAGCAGGAACCGTTTCTCCGGCGAGCCGCCGGTATAGGAGTCCAGTTCCTGGATGTCCGCCAGCGAGCCAAGCGTGGTAATCGCCAGCGCCTGCGTCTCGCCGCGCGCGAAGAGCGCCGAGCCGTGCGGACGCGGCAACACCGACACCTCCGCGCTGATCGGCCTCAACTGGTCAAGCCCGCGACCATCCGGACGACGGCTGTTGGCCAGCACGTATTTGCGGATTTGATCATACTCCACCGCGTCAAAAGCCATCTTGACGAGGCTCTCCTCAACCTTCGGGTCTTCGGCTTGCGCAGCAGCGAGCAGTTCCTGGTAAACAGCGGTCACAGCACTGATTCGCGCCTGTTTGCCCTGCGTTGCCAACGCGGCCAACATCTTCGGCCCCGCCAGAGCGTGCGCCTTGGCTTGGAGAGCCTCCGGCACGGTCCGAAGCGTGACCTGACGCTTGGTGACGCCAAGTTGCTGCGCGAGTTGCTTCTGCGCAGCCACAATCTGCTTCACAATGCCTTGGGCAAAATCAACCGCCGCCATCACTTCATCTTCCGAAAGCTCCTGCGCGCAGCCTTCGATCATCACCATATCGGTTTCGTTGCCGACGTAGATGAGGTCGAGATCGCTGTCGGGCATCTGCGAGTGCGTCGGGTTGGCAACGAACTGCTTGTTGATGCGGCCGATGCGGACGGCGCCGAGCGGGCCGTTCCACGGGATGTCGCTGAGCGTCAACGCCGCGCTGGCGCCGTTGATGGCGAGGATGTCGGAATCGTTCTCTAAATCGGCGGAGAGGAGGATGGACATGACCTGCACTTCGCAGAAATAGCCTTCGGGGAAGAGCGGCCGGATGGGGCGGTCAATCATGCGGGCGGTGAGGATTTCCTTCTCGGTGGGGCGGCCTTCGCGCTTGAAGTAGCCGCCGGGGAACTTGCCCGAGGCGCTGGCCTTCTCGCGATAGTCCACCTGGAGCGGGAAGAAGTCCTTCCCAGCTTGGGGTTTGTTGGCCGCCACCGCCGCCACGAAGACGACGGTTTCGCCGAGTTGGACTGTCACCGCGCCGTCCGCCTGAAGGGCGAGCTTGCCGGTTTCGATAATGAGGTCGTTATTGCCGATGTTGATACGGATGGATTGTTGCATGGTTCCTATGGCGCATGCCCACCCCACTACCGGAAGAGCTTCAAAGAGAACAGCGGCCCCTGCTCTGCACTCTTTGAAACCTTCCCGTCTCGCGGGCAGGCTGCTTGGGTTGTTGTTGTTTCAGTTGAAATTCCCAGCCCTCGCCCCGGCAGGAAAAGCACGGGGCGAGGGCTGAAAGATGGATTACTTGCGGAGCTTGAGCTTCTTGATGATCTGGTGATAGCGGCCATTGTCGGTCTGGTTCAGATAATCCAGCAACCGACGGCGCTTGCCCACCATCATCAAGAGACCCCGGCGCGAGCTGTGGTCCTTCTGATTGTCCTTCAAGTGCCCGGTCAGGTCATTGATCCGCTCGGTCAGAAGCGCAATCTGCACATCGGCCGACCCGGTATCCCGCTCATGAAGCCGGAACTCCTTGGTTATGTCTGTCTTCTTTGTTGCTTCCATAAATCTGCGGCAAACTGCCTTGTGTGCGTCCGGCTCTGCCGAAAACGCGCGCGCATCATACAGATGCCCCCCCCGCCTGTAAAGGGGGAATTCGCCATTTTCTGCAACCTCTCAAGCATCCCTTTCCCTCTCCGTTGTCCGGCTTGGAGTAGGTATTCTCCGCCTCGGACAGACCTTTGTCCATGACGGAGAAGGTTACGTTCGAGGCGGTAAAGCCTTGGTCCGGTCCGGGTTAGCCGTTGGCCGTGACGGAGGAGAAGCCCCACGACGGGAACGTGTCGTTGTGGATGAGCCGGTAGGCGACGTCATTGCGGTCGATCGTCGCCAGCGCCAGCATCACACAGACCTTTGCCTTCGATCTTGCGCTCCCACGCGCCAATCACACCGGTCAAGCTCACCCGCAAACCCGTCTCCTCTGATACCTCGCGCGCCAACGCCACGTCGAAACTCTCCCCGGCATCCACCTTTCCACCAGGCAAATCCCAGTGACCCGGATAGTTCTTGGACAGGGGCGAACGGCGCACCGCCAGATACCGCCCGGCGCGGTTGCGAATGATCGCCTTTACAGCAAGACCCCCAAGGTTTTTTTGGCATTTCAGTCTCTCTTCGGCATCCGCAACCTCACTTACCTCTTTATGCGCTGCAACGCCTCACTCTCGCCGAGCCACTGCGAGTCCCACCTTAGCAAGGAACCCTGGGATGGCGCGCACTGTCTTGCGGTCCCACTCCCTGATATCGTCTTCCAAGTTGGCCCAACTCACAAGATATGGAGTCAGCTTCTTCTCCACATCCTTCTTGTCAGCGTATCTCCAGCCAGAAAGAAGCCGCTCAAGGTTCCAACGCGCGTGTTCCATCTCGGCCATCAACTCAATCTCCGCGTCGGTGAACTTCACTAGCGCAACGTTCCGCTTCCCTGTCTTTTTGACGCTGTAGCCAAGCGCACACAGCTTTTCGGAGATGTGGTCGGCCTGATGCCGGTTCGATTCCTTGAGTTCCTCAGGCAGTCTGTCCCATGTCGCGATGGAAATACCGCTCGCCGTCCCGCTCCGCAGTTGCGCCATCCGATACTCTTCGTGGATGGCCTGGCCCAGAGCCTCCCGGATCTCGGGTTGCAATCTGGGTATTCCCGGCTCGATGAACATCCGCACAGTCATGGGATCATCCGGCAGGACAAACAGATTCGGCGCATTCCTCCAATCGTCGTCGCGCAACAGTTCATCAGCAGTGCCGCCGCTGCCGGAAATAATCCCCACCCGCACGCCCGTCGCCAACGCCATCCGATACTCCACAGCCGCGATGGGTCCACCATCTATCCCAATCAGTTTGACCTCGGAGAGCGGGATGCCAGCCGCGACGATATCAGCCCATGCTTGGATCGGCTCCAGCGGGCTGAACCCGTGCCCATCAGACCGTCGAATTTCACGATACCGTCGCTTGTTCCTGTCAACGAACACACCGGACGGAATCATCTGCGGGACATAGCCGACCGTGCAGATTTGGCTAGGGTGTGCATGTCCCACATCGCCTACGAGGCCACTGACGCCGGTCGTCGTGCCACCGGAGATAAGCGTTCCTTTGAAATCACGGAACGCATCCAGCATCAGCCGCCGATACTGCCCTATCCGCTCTTTCGTCTCCGCATCGCAACCGCCGGCGACGATGACAATCGGCCTGGCCAGCGGTTTGGCGTCGGCAGATGCGAGTTTGGACAGGGAACCAGATTCAGCGATGTTCCCGCAACGCGCGGCACTGGCAACCACAAGGAATCGTCGCGCCCACTCGACACCCAGAATAGCCTCCTTCACCTTGGCGAGCCGGAGGACGGACCTCAGCGAGGTATCAATCATCCAATCCGCACTGCTAACGCTGACGGCCTTGGCATACATCTGGAGGCTGGCGTAAGGCTGCTCAAGCAAAGCCAGAAACTTGCCCATGTCCCAGAAGACCCACGGTAGGTTCATGCCCACATCGGCCTGATCCCTGCATTTCCGGATGGCGGCCTTTAGATTCGGACCGGCGAACGACAATGGGCTGAGGTTTCTTCGATACTCGATCTCGCTCTCCAAAAAATTGCCCAATGCGTAGGGATCGGAGGGATTGGCTTCAAACGCGCGACGGTAAAGCGCCCGCGCCTTCTCCTCGTCCAATCCCTTCCATGTTCCCGCAAGCGACGCAATCGCGTCGGAATCATCCGGACGAAGCTCCATCGCCTTGGCAAGGTGCTGTTGCCCGCGCCGATACGCCGCGTCTCCCGGCGACCTCTTGTGAAGTTTACACAGTGCCATGCCCAAATCACGCAGGACAGCCGCATTGTCATCCTTCGCAAACGGCGCAAGCACATTCACCACGGCCTGCCAATCCTCCAGGCAGATGGCCAATTTGGCAATGCGGTGCGCTGCGTCAAGATTCGTCGGGGCTATCTTCAGCACGGTTTGGAGCCGGCCAATTTCGGCGCGCATATCCTGCGGACTCATATAGGCGCCGTAGCTTGCCATATACGATTGCAGCCCCGACTGGACCCTTTGGAAGGCATCGTCCACGTCTTCGCAGATGGCCGCTAGACGGGCCAGTTCCCGCTGCCACTTGTCGGGAACGCGGAACGGACTCTTGTAGCAGATGTCGTGGCCAAAGGCGGCCCATGCGTGTTCCAACACTGTCCTGACCTGAATCTCTGCGTCCAAGCCGCAAATGGACTTCGGCACCTTGATGGGCACATCCTTAGTCGGGAACACACCAGAACGAAACCGCACGATGTAGTGCACGGACCGGTATCCGAACTCGCTCGACTTGAGTCGCGTGGCAACATCGAGACTGTTCGCCTGGTCAATATCGAAATGTTCCTCGATGAACTGGCTCGTCGCCTTGACTTCGGGCAGCGTCATCGTGATAACCCGCGCCCCGCACAAATCCGTGATCGGATGAAGCGGCTTACCGTCGCTGCCAACCTTCCGGTATTTGGCGATCTTGCGCTGAATCTTCTCGGCAAAGCTCGGCAGCGTCTTGGGCCGGGCTTGAATGATCGCCAACGGCGCGTGCTTCTTGGCGGCCTTCTCCAGCACGCTCCTGAGCACGTCAGCATAGAGCGCGTAGAGATGCTGCTTGCGACCGTATGCCTTGATCTGTTCCCTGGCCCACTGCAAATCGGTCTTCTTCTTGGTTGCGCTCATGGTGAGACAGAGCCGTCAAACTGTGGTTGCGCTTGCGTAAGACCTTGCGAACGGCAGGAACTGCTCGCACAGATCCATCGCGGGGAGCTTCTCTGGCTCGACCCAGACACAATCATCGTGTTCGCTGCTGAGCCGGACAGTTCCAGACTGGACCCGTCCTTCCATGATGAGATAGGCCACCTTGCGCAAGGGCAGGTCGGACTCCGCGCTGCCGGCGACTCTCTTCAGGGAGATCACCAAGCCGGTTTCCTCGACGACCTCTCGCAGCAACGCCTGGTCAAAAGCTTCCCCTGGATCAACCTTGCCCCCCGGAAAATCCCACTTGCCACCGTGGGCCTTGGAACTGGCCGACCGCCTCAACAAGAGGCATCGCCCCTTGTCATCGCGCACCACCACTTTCATCGAAAGCACAAACGGTTTCTCTGCCATAATTTTCCTTCTGCCGTTGATTGACACAAAACCCCTTACTCAATCCAGAACTAAATAGACAATTCACTGAGATGGTATTTTTGAAGACTGTGAAGCCGCCGGCTTCCATGCTTTGGCCCAGTTGCGGGCTTCGAGAAGCTGAGCTTGAGACAGCTTCGGCTCCACCGTCTGCAACGCCTCGGTGGCCTCCTTGTCCCCCCCCGAGATCGCCAGAAGGAGCCAGCCGTATGCAGCCTTCAAGTCGGTGGCAACACCTTGGCCGTTGACGTAGAAAGCGCCGAGATTGTATTGTGCTGGAGCATATCCTTGGTCAGCCGCTTTGCGAGTCCACTGCACGGCCTCGGCGTCGTCCTTGATGACCCCCTGCCCGTTGGCACAACACGCACCCATACCGAACTGCGCCCGGGCGTTGCCTTGCTCGGCTGCTTTCTGTATCCACCTCACGGCTTCACGCTCGTCTTTCACGACCCCTTGGCCGCGGGCGTAACACAATCCAAGGTCTGTCTGCGCGACGGCATAGCCGCGGTCAGCGGCTTTGCGATACCACTTCACCGCCTCCGTGTGGTCCTGGTGGACGGCTTGGCCGTCGGTGTAAAGCAAGCCGAGGACATGCTGCGCCGCCGGGTCGCCAAGCTCGGCAGCGACACGCCAATCGGTCATGCTCTTGCCAGCGCCCGCCCCTCCCGGTGACGCGGGCGCTGTTGACACGTCTTGTTTGCTCTCTTTGCTGGTGGCTCCGACCATCCCGCCATCGCGCGCGCCAGCACGCTCTTGCGCTGGCTCGACCTTCGTCGTGGAGGCCTCCCGGACGTCCTTTCCAGCGCTCCCGGTGGCCGGGTCTTGCGACCCCGCGAGGGTCTTGGTCCGCAAGATGAAATCCACATACACTTTTTTCATCAGCTCTTTCGACACGACTTTGCCCCGACCGAAACACTGCGAGCACCTCGCCGCCGCCTTGCCCGCCCCCTTGCACAAAGGACACTTCCCGGAACCTGCGCAGAACGGGCAGGTTTCGACGCGCTTTCCCATGGTCACGAGCGTCTTTTGCCCGCTGCATCCCGGGCAGACCGACTTGCCACCGCACCGTGAGCAGGGGGCGCTGGCCGTGCCGCTTCCGGAGCATTTGGGACAATCAGCGTAGTATTGAGCGTTCCGAAGAGCGGCGAGATGCTGCGACGCCGGATAAACCTGTTGAAGGTATTGAACTGTCTGGCTGCCCTCTTGGGCATGGTCGCCATAGAAAAGCCCCATCGCATGAGCGGCATAGATGGCCGCTTTGAGGTCACCATCTTGCACGCCTTTTGCGGCAGATAAGAGACTTTGGAGTGAGGCCGTGTTCTCAGGAGCAGCAAGGAGTTGGACGCATGCGGCCTGCACAGCTTGGAGTGAGGCAGTAGAATCCGCTGCTTGCCCCGACGTTGTGGCCGCAGCCAAGCACAACAAGACACACACGATACGTCTCATCATTCTCGCCTTTCAACTATTGCATCTGTGTGTTTGCTGTTTCGCTTTGGAGCAGTGAGAGCGTATTTGCAACAAGAACTACAGACATCATCCTGGTTGTGTGGTTTCACGGTTTCACCGTAATTTGGAGCGAGATTGATGCGAAATGCCCAAATACAACTATCTTGGCCTTTTCCGTCACTTGGGCAGAAAAGGAAATGCCTTCCGCTGTCGCAACCCGCGTCTTGCCCACAGGGTCGTCACGCCTAAAATCACACAGGTGTTCGTTTTTCCCTTTGGTTCGTCTGAAGAATAGGCGTGCTACATATTGCTCCGGATTAGAGTTGGTGTCGGTAGCCTCCTCAACAAAAACCTCTCCAATCACTTTTCCTGCCCCATCTAAAATCTGATCAGATGATGGGTGTCGGCTCTCAGCATTCATTTCACGCGTATAACTAAGCATAAGCGTCTGAGCCCCCTGCGGTTTAGATTGGTCTTGGTAATTTGGTCGAGCGACGGGCTGGCTCTTAAACGCGCGCATCTGCACCGACAGAACGTCGTCGGGCATGTCAGCCAGTGTTTTCACCCGGATGCGCGCGGCTCCCATCAGGTTCTTCTGCCGGTTGGCATCCTCGACTTTCTTCTGGAGGGCGAGGTTGTTGCTGACTCTCCTGGCCTTCTCCATCGCTTGCGCGCGATCCTTGTCCGTGGGCGCGGATGCGGCCGCGCGCTCGTAGGTGGTTTGGGCAGTCGGCAAATCGCCACTGTTCTCCGCTTGCTCGGCCTCGGACAACAGACGGCTGAAATCCGCCCGTTTGCGCTCCGCCACCAATTCCACGTCCCTTGCGTTTGCAGCCCGCGCAAGCGCCGTCCGGGTCTTTGGCTCATCAACCAAGGCGATTGCTGCCTCGTAAGCGTTTACGGCTTCCTGCCATTCATGTTTCGACTCGGCAAGCTCGGCGCGGGCCAGAAGCGCCTGATGGCGTTCGCGCCTGCTCTCTTCAGAATCACCCACCAGCGGCGACATCATCGTCCCGACCTCACCGGAGCCAGAGCGCCCTTCTTGCATGAAAGTTGACAGAGCGGGCAACGCCACGGCGAGCGCCGCCAACACTCCCCCAACCCAGTAAAGCCACGCTCGTGACCGCCGGGGCTGGCCGATCAACAGTGTTGCGAGCTTGTCCATGCTCGCCTCAAAATATTCGTGCGACGACTCCACGCCGTTGAATGTGGGCAAGGCGGCCAAGTCTTCAGGAAGCAGCGACGTTGACGACGCCCAATCGAAACCCCGCGCCATGACAGGCACGATGTTCTTCTCCTGCTCAATCGCGTAGGCGATTTCCAGCCTGACCCAATCGCCCTCGTTACGGCAACGTTCCATGCTCCCCGGAGTGAGAATCACAACGATATCGGTTGCGGACTGGATTTCGCGGAACAGCGCCGTATTGAACGGCCCGCTCCGGAGATTCTCGACATCCATGAAGACGTTGTAGCGCCGCCGCTGCAAGCTGTCGCTAACCAACCGGGCCAGCTCCGCGCCTCCCTTTCGCCGATAGCTGACGAAAACCTTGCTCGGCTGCCAGTGTTTCTTGTTGGATGTTTCAGGTTCCAAGGCAAAATCCACGCTCCTGCTGTCGCGCTGGCATCTGTGATGCACGCGGTTGTGCTCATCCGTGGTCTGCGCAGCATTATCCTTCTCCGCCAACCCGTCGCAAGCACAAAATCCCCTGCGCGAACCGCTCAGTGCGTTGAGTGTCGCGTGTCGGATGACCGCTCACGGTTTTTCCGGCGATGGCGCGCAGGCCGCGGGTTTGTTGGAATGCCTGCCGTAATATGAGATGCTGGCCGGCGTCGGAAACGCGCTGGGTGAAACCTGAAAGCGGATAGCGGATGGCTATCGAGCAATTTTCGCGACCTGCTGCGCCTTCCAGTGGGCCAATTTGGCCTGAGCCAGTTTCCGGGCCAACCGCGCCTGAAACTGAGCGAATTCTTCGTTGGCGGCAAGCAGTTTCCTTCGCAACCGATATCGCTGCCTCAACCTTTCCAGCTTCGCCGCATGGACTTGAGCTTGATGCTGCCGGCGGTCTGCCCCGTTCGGGACGGAATCAGCCGTTTTCCCATCGGAGTCTGCCGTCTGTTTCGCGGAATCTGCCGGTTCTTCCACGGAGTCTGCCCGTTTCTCATGGGATTCTGCCGCAGATTCCTGCAAATCTTCGGCAGAATCCCGTAGATTTCCGGCAGACTCCCGCGTTTGGACGGCAGAAGCTTGGGAAACAGAGGCAGATTTTCGGAGTTCCAAATCGGATTTCTCAGCCGTTTTCATGCTTTGTCGTGGGCAATCCTATTTGGCCGATAAGCTAACACCGATCCAGAAGAGGTCAAACGGCCGGCAGGGAATCCCCCGAGGCCACTTTGGCCGGCGGCCCTCATCAAATGTTATTTGTGGCGATGTGACCCCGATGACCTTTTTCCGACCAAACTTCTCAACTACTCACGGCTTCTCTTGTCCATTGTCAGGATTCGATACTCACACCTCTATTCAGGGGAGGGCACCAAAGCAACGCGGAAACCGATGTTGTCGGATTTGAAGGGGAAAACGGTCCTGGCGGTTCGAATTACCACGGCGTGCGCTGTGCGAGCGCCAGAACGACAATCATTGTTCCGATCAAAGCAATGATAGCTGCCGCCGCGGCATACGCGACTCTCAACATCTTGTGGTCCAATGGGGTCTTTCGGCGGCCATTTGGGATGTCGATGATACCCATCCATGCACCACTCTTTCACGTTCCCAAGCATATCATATAAACCCCAAGCGTTTGGCTTCTTCTGGCCCACTGGATGAGTCTGGCCCAGCAGATGGGTCTGGTCACGGCTATTCCCCTGATACCACGCTAGCTCGTCTAGATTCGAACATTTTCCTGTCTCTAACGATGATAATTCCTTCCCGCTGTATAACGCACTCGTTGTTCCTGCGCGACACGCATACTCCCACTGCGCTTCTGTCGGCAGACGATACCAATACCCTTTAGGGATCTTTCCCGCTCGGAAATCATGCAGCGTCAACTCTTGGCAGAAGAACACTGCATCCTTCCAACTCACGTTTTCCACCGGCGCATCGCCGCCAACCTTCTTATGGCAACTTGGGTTTATCCCATGCATTACTTTCGCGAATTCGTTTTGTCTCACCTCGAATTTTCCAATCCAATATCCTTTCGTTAGGGTCACGCGGTGTTCTATCTCGTCTGAGTCACGCCCTAGTTCGGACTCTGGGCTCCCCATCATAAAGCTCCCGGGTTCGATTCCCACCAGTTCCATTCCTACCGAGTTGGTAAATACCCTTCCAAACTTGGGCTCCGTCTGTGCCTGCGAGGAACCTCCCGCACCCATCACGGCGACAACCACCATCATGCCAATCAAGTTATCAACTCTCATCGTTTGTTTCCTTTGTTGTTGCATTAGGGATAGAGATTTTGATTTCGGCCACCAGCGACGAAGCGGTAGTTTAATGCGACTAACAAACTTCAACCACGCCTACCATCTAGACTATTTCTTACCACTATACTCCCGCATCATTTTCGCCTTCTCTTCTCTGCGCAACTCTACCGCTCTCTCCAAAGGTGTTTTGCCATCATTGTTTTTGGCGTTAACATCAGCACCATGGGACAACAGCGCTTCTAAATCGTCCGTAAATGCGCTTTCCACCGTCTCATGCAAAGGCGTATTCCCTCTATCTTCCTTGGCGTTGACATCAGCTCCGTGGTTCAAAAGAATCTTCACAAAGTCCTTGCCCCTCCCACAAGCCGCGATATGTAAACAAGTATAGCCAATCTTGTTTTTTGCGTTGACGTTCGCGCCTTTTGTCAGGAGGAATTCCATCATCTTCTTGTTAGATTGCCTTGTGGCATAGAACAATGGAGTCTCACCACCATAACCATCCTTTGCATTGATATCAGCCTTGTTGGCCAGCAATAAAGCCGCCATGCGAATGTCGTCCTCCTTTGCTGCCCGGTGTAAAAAAGTCCAGTTCATGTGTAAGGCTGAAACGATTTCCGGGTGAGTCTGCAAAATGGCTTGCGCCTCAAGTAGGTTTTGACGCCTAAATGCTTTAATCAGATCAAGCCTTACGTCGCGAGCCGCCGTGGGGGTAGCGGGTCTTGCTTGGTTCGGTTTCTCTACCTGTTTCTTCGCGACCGCGGGCTTACGGTATTCCAATAATTTGGCGTTCATCCATCCCCGGCTGGGCAAGACGCAATACCAGTCGCCTTTGATTTCGCACACTGGTAACTCTTCCCCTTGTTTCACCCTGGCGATGATCTTCTCTCCCATCTGTATCGGGGCTTGATCCGTGGTAATCCTAACCACCCCTAAGTCCTCCGCAATGCCGTCGGTGAATGCTGACAACAACAACACTGCTGCCAATGCACGCGTGAGGAACAGGAATCCAAATTCTAGCTGTTGATTCTGGCCGCCGAGACAAAATCCACGCTCCGCCGGTCGCGGAGCCACCATCGTTACAGTCGTCGTGTTCATCAGTGGTCTGGGCGGCATTCTCATTATCCGACCCGCCGACGCAAGCACAAACTCGCCATGATTCCAAGGACGCGAAAGCAAATCGCTCCCGACTTTGAATGCAGCAGACTATCAATCACCGCCGGCAGACTATCAATCGGCCCTTCCCGGAGGCGGGAACCAGGGCGAAGTTTTACACCGAAGCCCCCTGCCCCGCCACCAAGCCGTCGAAAGTCCGTTCTACAAGCGCCGCCACACCGCCACGAACATCCCGTTGCCGCCCGAATCTTGCGGCCAGAGCCAGAGCTGCGGCGACGGCGACGCCGACGGCAGGAAGGGACTCGCCAGCGGCGCTGGCGCGAACTCCGGGTGGGACTTGGAAAACGCCTTCGCCACCGCGCTCGTCTCCGACCGCGCCAGCGTGCAGACGGAATAGATGAGCCGTCCGCCGGGCTTCACCGCGGGCGCGACGTTCGCCAGCAACCGCTCCTGCACCGCCGCCAGCTCGCGCACGTCCTCCGGCGTCGTCGTCCAGCGCGCGTGCGGATTCCGCTGCCATGTGCCCGTGCCGCTGCACGGCGCGTCCACCAGCACGCCGTCGAACTTCGTCCGCATGGGCAGCCGCTCGCCGCCATCCCACAACACCGCGCGATAGTTGAAACAGTTCGCCCGTCCCGCGCGCAGCTTGAGTTTCTTCAGCCGCCACTCGGCGCGGTCACTGGCCCATATCTGGCCCTTGTTCTGCATCAGGTCGGAGAGATGCAGCGTCTTGCCGCCCTCCCCCGCGCAGGCGTCCCACCAAGTCTCGCCCGGCTTCGGATCGCACAGCAGCCCAACCGCCTGCGATGCAATGTCCTGAATCTCAAACTCGCCCGCCTGAAACTCCTTCTTCCGAAACAAATCCTCCTCCCCTTCGTAAATCAACGCATCCGGCAGTGTAAACTCCCCCGTCTCCGCCGCCGCGGCCTGCGCATGGATGGCGCCGTCGCCGAGCTTCTTCGCCAGCTTCCCGCCCTGCCCCCGCCGCGCACGCAGCCAGAGCACCGGCTCACTCTGGATGACGGCAGCCCAATCCGGCGCGACATTGAGTTCAACCACCGCCCACGCCGGCACTGCGCGCGCCAGCAGTTCGCCTTCGGAAAACCGCTCCGGCGCGTCCGCGAAACGCCGCGCCAGCTCCAGCGCCCGCTCCACCTGTTCCGCGACCGCCAGTTTCCGGTCCAGCCAGCCGAGCCAGCGATAGTAGGCAAACACCGCGCGGCTGATCTCGCGCGATTCCGCCGCTGTCAGCCCGCCCGCCGTCCGCAATGTCTCGCGAAGCACCGCGTCCGCGGGCTTGGCGCGACTCGCCGCCGCAATGACACGGGCTACGAGGGCCGGCAGATGATGTTGTGGTGTGTGTTGTTTCACAGTCCGAAGCTCCCCGTCATTGAACGGCCAAACGCCCCGCCGGCACAATCCGAAAATCGTTGGGGTTGCCGAAACAACCCGCTTGCTGTAGTATTCGCGGCGTTGGCCGACGGCCAACACAACAGGAGACGTTGCATGAAAGCATCAGCAGCAACAGCGTGGGTCGCGGCGGTGGCGCTCTTGTGGGCGTTCACGCGTCCGGCCGTGGGTGGGTGAGGCGTGGATCCAAACGCCGTGGGACGGATTCGCAGTCCGTTCCAGGGCGAGGTGGTCAGTGTGACCGCCAACAGCGTCAGTGTCAAATCCTCCAAGGGAACAGCCGGCAGAACCAGCGGGCGCACCGTTTGCTTTGCGATCAAACCTGAAGCGAAAGTCATTCGCGATGGCAAGACGTGCGAGTTGAAGGATCTGCAAAAGGGCGACACCGTATCCGTGACCTTCAGCACAAAGCCGGGCAGCTCACTGCCCCGCGTGTCGCAGGTCAGCGTCGGCAAGGGCGAATAACCCAGAGCCGCCGTCCTACGCCTTCGCCACCAATTGCCGCAGCACGAACGGCAGGATGCCGCCGTGGCGGTAGTAGTCCACCTCGATGGCGGTGTCTATCCGCAACGTCACCGGCACGCGCTCGGTCTGGCCGCTCGCCCGTTTGATCTCCAGGGTCAGGTCCTGACGCGGCTTGATGGCGTCGTTGAGGCCGAGGATGGAAAACATCTCCGTGCCGTCGAGTTTCAGCGTCTGCGCGCTGGCGCCTTCCTTGAACTGGCACGGCAGCACGCCCATGCCAACGAGGTTGCTGCGATGGATGCGCTCGAAGCTGACCGCGACAACGGCGCGCACGCCGAGGAGATTGGTGCCTTTGGCCGCCCAGTCGCGCGAGCTGCCGGTGCCGTATTCCGCGCCGGCAAGGATCACGAGCGGCACGCCTTCCTGCTGGTATTTCATCGCCGCGTCATAGATGGGCATCGCTTCGCCGTCGGGCTGGTGCTTGGTGACGCCGCCCTCGACGCCGGGCACCATCAGGTTCTTGATGCGCACGTTGGCGAACGTGCCGCGCGTCATGACGCGGTCGTTGCCGCGCCGCGAGCCGTAGCTGTTGAAGTCCTCCGGCGCGACGCTGTTGGCGACGAGATACTGGCCGGCGGGCGAGGTCTTCTTGATCGAGCCGGCGGGCGAGATGTGGTCGGTGGTCACCGAATCGCCGAAGATGCCGAGGGGGCGCGCGCCGCGGATTTCCGTAATGGTGCCGGGCCGCATCCCGAAGTTCACGAAGAACGGCGGCTCCTGGATGTAGGTGCTCTTGGCGTCCCATTGATAAACCTGGCCGACAGACGACGGGACGCTGTTCCAGAGCGGGTTCTGCCCGGCAAAGTTCGCGTAGAGTTCGCGGAACACCTCCGGCTTCAGCGCGCTCTGCAACAACTCCCGCACCTCGGCCAGCGTCGGCCAGATGTCCTTGAGGTAAACCGGGCCGCTCCTGCCCTGGCCAAGCGGCTCGCTCGTCATGTCAATGTCCACGCGGCCAGCGAGCGCGAACGCGACGACCAGCGGCGGCGACATGAGGAAGTTGGCCTTGATGTTCTGGTGGATCCGAGCCTCGAAGTTGCGATTGCCGGAGAGCACGCTGGCGGCTACGAGGTCGTTCTTGACGACGGTATCCTCGATGGCGGGCGCGAGCGGGCCGGAGTTGCCGATGCACGTCGCGCAGCCGTAGCCGACAAGGTGAAAACCGAGATGGTCGAGATACGGCTGGAGGTCAGTCCGGGCGAGATAATCGGCGACGACGCGCGAGCCGGGCGCAAGCGACGTCTTGACGGCGGGATTGACGCGCAGGCCGCGCTCGACGGCCTTCTTCGCGAGAAGGCCGGCGGCAAGCATGACGCTCGGGTTCGAGGTGTTCGTGCAGCTCGTGATGGATGCGATGAGCACACTGCCGTGGCCGATCTCGGTCTGCATGTGCGGTTGCACGGAATGGCAGGCACACGGCGCGGGATGCTGGTCGCGCATCTCAGATTCGCTCGCCGTGACGTTGGCTTTCCGCTCGCCGTAAGTCTTGTCGCTCGCTGGCGCGGATGCATCAATCTGGACACGGACACGCTTGGCAAGGTCGGCTGAAGTCTTGCCGTAGCCGCTCTCGGTGACCGGCTTCTGGAAGAGCGTCGTGAAGGTCTGTTTCAACGCCGGTAGTTCGATGCGGTCCTGCGGGCGCTTCGGGCCGGCGACGCTGGGCTGCACGTCGGCGAGGTTCAGATCGAGGTCCACGCTGTAGGTGATGTCGCCCTTGCGCGGGATGCCGAACATGTTTTGTGCGCGGTAATAGTTCTCGAACGCGGCGCACTGTTCCTCGGTGCGACCGGTAGCGCGCATGTAGGCGATGGTTTCCTGGTCAACCGGGAAGAAGCCCATCGTGGCGCCGTATTCGGGAGCCATGTTGGCGATGGTGGCGCGGTCGGCCAGCGGCAGGCTCACCGCGCCGGGGCCGTAGTATTCGACAAACTTGCCGACGACTTTCGCCTTGCGGAGCATCTGCGTGGCGTGCAACGCCACGTCGGTCGCGGTAACGCCCTCGCGCAGCGCGCCGGTCATGTGAACGCCGACGACTTCCGGCGTCAGGAAATAGACCGGCTGACCGAGCATCCCCGCCTCCGCCTCGATGCCGCCGACGCCCCAGCCGACGATGCCGAGGCCGTTGATCATCGTCGTGTGCGAGTCGGTGCCGACCAGCGTGTCAGGATAATAGACGTCGCCACTATGCAGCACGCCCTTGGCGAGAAACTCGAGGTTGACCTGATGGATGATGCCAATGCCGGGCGGAACAACCTTGAACGTCTCGAACGCCTGCTGGCCCCACTTCAGAAACTGGTAACGCTCGCGGTTGCGCTTGAACTCCAGTTCCATGTTGAGTTCCAAGGCTTGCGGCGTGCCGGCGTAGTCCACCTGCACTGAGTGGTCCACCACGAGGTCCACCGGCACAAGCGGCTCGATCATCTTTGGGTTCTTGCCGAGCCGCGCCACGGCCGAGCGCATCGCCGCGAGGTCCACCAGCAACGGCACGCCCGTGAAGTCTTGCAGCACGATACGCGCGACGACGAACGGGATCTCTTCCGCCGCGGGCGACTTTGCGTTCCAGTTGGCGAGCGTGCGCACGTCGCGTTCGGTCACTTTCTTGCCGTCCACGTTGCGCAGCACCGACTCGAGCACGATGCGAATGCTGATGGGCAGTCTCGATACCGGCCCAACGCTTGCAGCCTCCAGCGCCGGCAGCGAATAAAACTGTCCCTCCCGGCCAGCGCCGGCATCGAAGGTCTGGAGCGAGTTGAAAAGGCTATGAGGTTTCATATCATTAAAAAGCGCGCGGAACAGTAGCGGCAGATCGGGACGGTTGCAACTGCGGGCTGCCGGGCGCTGATAATGCGCCGCGCGGGTCGGTTTGGGTTCCTTTCACAAACAAGCTCATCTTGCCATCGGTATCGTTGTGGCAGCCGTTCTTCTTGCGCTGCGCCGGAGTTTTTTCTTCCATCCGCGCCGCGCCGCTGGTAAATACATCCCCGAAGTTCAGCATCCCGGAACACGGTTTGATGCCGTGGCGGTCCCGCCGCTGTAATCGGGGACGCCGGTCACTGGGCGAAAAGCCAGCCACTGTCCGAAAGGACGGGAAGGCAGTGACCGAGCGGACGATCCGAAAGCCAGAAGACCTGCTGAGACGGCCGAAACAAATGGAATCTGATGGCAAAAGGTTCCGATGGACCCGCGAGGTCTGTCGGAGCCTTTTTGTTTCAGTGGAACAACGAAAGGAACGCACGATGAAGAAGGTCGCGAAGAAGCAACTGAAGAACGTGATCGCCCGCCGGAAGTGCTGCCAAGCCGAAGGCACGGGCCTGTCGCACTACATCCTCATGGACAAGAAGTCCAAGTAATGAAGAACGACAGAACTCCCAAGGGTTTTGGCGAAGCGGCCCCCTCGCGGGGCCGCTTCGTCAACACGGGCAACGGTCCCACGCTCCAGCCGATCGAGATCGGCCACGCGACCCATGTCGCGCTGGTGGATCCCGACACCGCCTTCTGGTCGCTGGTCCGCCGCGACCAGCTTGGCGACGCGCTGAACGACAGTCCCCTGCTCCGCGCTTACCGGAAGAAGTCCGCGGAGTTCGCCAAGGAAATGCGGATGCTGCGCTTCGGGCTGAAACCTTCCGCCGTCTATTTCAACCCGACCGCCCGCTGCAACCTCAATTGCACCTACTGCTACATCCCGGAGACGATGCGCCGCAGCGGTCCGCAGATGACCACCGCGCAGCTGCTCGACGCGCTCGCGCGGTTGAAGGACTATTTCAAGACAACCGTCCCCAAGGGACGGCTCCCGCAGATCGTTTTCCACGGCTCCGAGCCACTGCTGGCCCGCGAAGCCGTCTTTGCTGGCATCGAGAAGTTCGGCAACGACTTCCGCTTCGGCGTCCAGACCAACGCCACGCTCCTCGACGACAGTGCCATTAAGTTTCTGACCTCGCGCGGCGTCGGCATCGGCCTCTCCCTCGACGGCCCCGAAGCCTCCATCGCCAACCGCACCCGCCAGACATGGGAAGGACGCGGCGCGTTCGAGCACGTCATCCGCGCCATGGACAAACTGCGCGGCTACCACGGCTACAACGTCATCTGCACCGTCACGTCGGAGAACATGCGGCACCTCGTCAAGACGGTGGACTTCTTTCACAAGATGGAAGTGCCCGCGTGCATGTTGAACATCCTCCGCTGCACCCTGCCCCGCTCGCGCAAGGTGAAGCCCGCCGACGCCGACGCTGCCAAATATTTCACCGCGGCGCTCGACCGGACCTACGAACTTTACAAGCGCACCGGCCGCAAGCTCCTCGTCGCCAACTTCGCCAACATCCTCGTCGGCATCATCGCGCCCACCGCGCGCCGGCTCATGTGCGACATCTCTCCCTGCGGCGGCGGCCGTTGCTTCTTCGCCGTCGCGCCCAACGGCGATCTCTTCCCGTGCAGCGAGTTCATCGGTCTGCCGCGCTTCTGTGGCGGCAACCTCTTCAAGGACTCCATCCCACAGGTGCTCAAGAGCGAACCGTTCTCGATGGTCACCGGCCGGAAGGTTGAGGATATCGAGCCGTGCGACCGTTGCGCCATCCGCCATTTCTGCGGCTCGCCCTGTCCCGCCGAGGCACACGAGATGAACGGCGGCATGAAGAAGACCGGCGCGTTCTGCGAGTTTTACGAGGAACAGGTCCGCTACGCCCTCCGCCTCATCGCCGACGGCAAAGACTCCGCCTTCCTCTGGGACGGTTGGGACAAGGACACGAAGACCGCCTTCGACGCCAACGCGCTCTGACGCATCCACCAAGGATTTCAAGACAGGATAGTCAGGAACGGTCCGGCCGCGGGAGAGTCGCCTTCGGCCCGATCACCTTGTAGATCGTCACGGGCTTCACCTTGCCCTTTACCGTCGTCTCGCCGAGCCGCTCGCATTGGATGTGGTTCTGCACCAATTCGTAGGTGGTTTCGCTCACGATAATATCAGCGTTCCATTTACGCGTCTCGGATTCAAGGCGCGCGCCGAGGTTCACCTCGTCGCCGATGACGGTGTAGTCGAACAGTTCAGCGGAACCCATGTTGCCAACCGTCATGTCGCCGGTGTTGATGCCGATGCCCATCCGCAACGTCTGCAGACCCTGCGCGCCCTTCTCCTCGGCAATCCGCCGCAGGGCCGCCTGCATATCCAGCGCGCAACGCACCGCCCGTAATGCGTGATCTTCCTTCTGCGGGATGGGCGCGCCCCAAAATGCCATGATCGCATCGCCCATATACTTGTCGAGCGTGCCGTCGTGTTTCCGGATCGGCACGGACAACGCGCCCATGATTTCGTTAAGCAACGGCACGACCGTCTCCGGCGGGTTCTTTTCGCAGAAGGTCGTGAACCCGCGCACATCGCTGAACAACACCGTTAGCGTGCGCCGCTCGCCGCCGAGCCGCAGCATGCCCGGGTTCACCAACACTTGTTCCAGAACCCGCTCACTCAAATAATGGCGGAACGCTTTCTTGATGAATCGCTTGTCGCGCTCCTCGACGAAGAACCGGTAGGCCGACATCACCGCGAACGTCGGCAGGAGCACGAGCATCGGCGCAACCATTTCGATCCAAAGATTCCACCCGCGCAACAACCAGAACGCCGCCACGATCCAACCGACAGCCACGCAGAACGTCAGAATGCCGGACACCAGTGGTCGCTTCACCGCCGTCATCAGCCCGATGAACGCGCACAACAACCCCATCACCGCCCACGTGACGCCGCGCGGCACCTCGCGCAGAAACTCGCGCCGCAGGATGTTGTTGACCGCGTTGGCATGGACGACGACCAGCGGCGAGTTGGTGTCCAGCGGCGTCGGCGCCACGTCGGTGCCCGTTGCCGCCAATCCAACCAGCACAACGCTGTTCAAAAAGCTCTTCAACGGGAACGATTCCGGCTGGCCGGCGCTGCGTTGTTGCAAGGACTTCAACACCTCGGCCGCCGAGACGACGCGAAAGTCCTTCAATCGCCCGCGGAACCGGATTGGCAATATGTCCGGCAGCTTCGATGTCGAACCCTTCTCCATCTTCTCCGCCACCGCCGCCGAGAAACTCGACTGGCCCAGCACGCGCATCGGCAGGCGTCGCAGCACGCCGTCCAGGTCCCGCGGCGCGTTGACCGCGCCGGGGGTTGTCACCTTGGCCAGTGCCTCGAATGGCTTCAGCTCGTATTCGCCTCGTGCGTCGCGGTCGCGCGCCATCGCAAATACGGTGCAGCGGAGCTGCCGGCACAACTCAACCATCGCGCGGTCAGCTTCCGGGTGCTTTTCGTCCGGCTCGGTCATCAGGATGTCGTATCCAATCGCGCGCGGCGGATACTCGTTGAGCGCCTGCAACAGTGCCGCATGAAACTCGCGCGGCCACGGCCAGCGTCCCAGTTGCCGGATGCTGGAATCGTCAATCACGACGAGGATGATGCGCGGGTCGAGGTTCGCCGGCTTCTCGGCGCGAAACCGCACGTCGAGCGATGACAACTCAAAAACCCGCAGCAGTTCCGTCCGGCTCAGACACATGCCGGCCCACGCGAGCAGCAATCCCAGCGCCACGCCCAACACGCGTCCAATTCTCAGCCAAGGCTTCACGCAGTCACGGTAGCGGGCACGCCGCTCTGTCTCAACGCAGAATTTTCCTTGCGAGCGCCGCGTCACATGCGAAACTTCAGCCTAACAACGCCACGCCTTATGAAGAAACTCGCGCCACTACTTCTGATCGTGTTCCCCGTCCTCGCCATCGCACCCCAGCCGGCGACGATGACGCTGGTCCAGGGCACTGTGACCGTGGACGGCAAGGTCGCTGCGCAAGGCCTGACCTTGGGCGCCGGCTCGACCATCGGCACGGAGGCGGCCAGCTTCTGCGACGTGGCGCTCGACCCCGCCAATTCATTTCGCGTGCGCGAGTCGAGCACCGTCAAGGTCAACGCGCTCTGGGACGAGTCGAAGAAACCCGACGGCTCGGTCATGAAGAAGGTGACGCTTGACCTGACCCGCGGCGGACTCGCCTCCAAGCTCGACAAGTTGCCAGCCGGCACGGAATACGAAGTCCGCACGCCCATCGCCGTCGCTGCCGCGCGCGGCACGTTCTTTGGCATTGATATCGGCATCGCGCGCGTCGGCGTGGACTCCGGTCCGGGCGGCGCGGGCGTGGTTGCCGGTGCGGGCATTCCCGGTCTGGCGCGGGCGGACGTCGGCGTAGGCGCAGGTCCGGGCGGTGTTGGTGTCAACGCAGGCGCCAACGTCGCAGGAGTCGGTGCCGGCGCGGGTGTCGGCGTTGGACCCGGCGGCGTGGCCGCAGGCGCCGGCGCTAACGTCGGGCCGGTTGGCGTGGGCGCAAATGCCGGCGTCGGTCCGGGCGGTGTCGGCGTGGGCGTGGGCATGCCGGGCGGACCGGGAGTCGGAGTGGGCATGGGAGCCGTGCCGCTGCCGCCGCCGTTCCCGGGCACAGCCGTTCGCGCCATGAACTGCGGCGTGGTTCAAGGCAACGTCGTGCTCGTCAGCGGCGATAACCCGAACAAGTCGGTCACCGTGAAGCCATACCAACAAACCACAATCTCGCCTTGGGAAATCGCGCAGTTGCGCGTGCGCGGCAGCGGCGTGCCGTCGGAACGTATTCTCGGCCGGCAGTTCATCCAGCAACGCCAGGCGCAGGCCGCGGCGAAGTTGCGCGGCTCCGGCGTTGACAAGGACGAGCCCACCGCGCGGCAGAGGGCCTACAGCCGGCTCGCGCACATCATTTACGACCTGAAGATCGAAGGAGAAAAACCGGTCTCGCAGGTCATCATGAGCGACGAGAAGATGGCGAAGAAGTTGTTCGACTACATCGCGACGGCCAAAGTCGTCGAAACAACGAAACAGCCGGACGGCACCGTGCAGGTCGTGCTCGAACTCGACGGTCTCGGCGTGCAGGACGCCCTCGGCGGCGCGATTCAGTTCAAGCAGACCATCGCCCCCATTGATCTCGCCGAATACGGCAAGCTCTACGGCCCGCTGGCGCGCGTCACGACCGAGCGCGCGGCGGAAGTGGACGCGTTGCGCAAGATGGCCGAGAAGATTTACGGCGTCGTGATTGACTCCAACACCACGGTGGAAAACTTCGCCGTCAAGAACGACACCATCCGCCAGACCGTCAAAGGCGTGGTGCAGGGTGCCGAGAAAGTCGAGACCACCTACTACAGCGACGGCTCGTGCAAAGTCGTCATGGCCATGAACGCCGCGCTCGTCCCCAAGCAACTCTCGCCGACCATGGGCAATGTCTTCGGCCAAAACTACGTGGGCAGCCCGGAGGTCATGGAGTTCGACAACTTCGAACAGTTGATGGCGCGGCTGAAGTAAACCATCGCATTAGCGGCAAGAGTGTGGATGATGAGGCAGCAACGATCTGTAACGATTCGATGCCTGACGGATTGAAGACCAGGAAGGAGCGCCCAGTGGGAACAAACCAAACAGAATCCAACAACTGTGAGCCTAAGGCCCCATGCAGGGTGGACATGGACGCGGCGGCATCAAGCCATCCCGGCAAAGGAGACAGTTCGGCCGTGCCTGAGACGATTCGCATTCTCGTGGTGGATGATGAGGAGGATTTCTTCATTCTGATACGTGATTTCCTGGCCGAAATCCCCGACACCCATTACACCGCGGTCTGGGCGGCAAGTTATGATGCCGCATTGCACACTTTCGAAGTGGATCAATTTGCCGTTTGGCTGGTGGACTACAGGCTGGGTTCGCACAACGGTTTGGAACTGATGCGCGAGCTTATCCATCGTGGCAACAAGGCGCCGATGATCCTGATGACCGCCCAGGGCAACCATGATGTTGACGTGGCGGCGATGAAAATCGGCGCGACGGATTATCTGCCGAAGGACCGTCTCGACATGCCTGCGCTGGATCGTTGCGTCCGCTATGCGCTCGAACGCGGCCGTGCCCAGGAACAACTCCACAGGGCGCAGAAGATGGAGGCCATCGGGTTGTTGGCCGGCGGCGTCGCCCACGACTTCAACAACCTCCTGACGGTCATTACCGGCTACGCCGGCATGCTCTCGAACAGTCTTGCCAATAACCCGAAGTTGAAGCATGAGGCGGATGAAATCCTGGCTTCCTCTACACGCGCAGCAACGCTGACGCGCAAAATGCTGGCGCTGAGCCGCAAACAAATGTTGAACGCCAAGGTGACGGATTTGAACACGATTGTCGGCGGCCTCGAGAGCGTGTTGCGCCAGGTGATCTGCGAGAACATCGAGTTGCGGATGCAACTGGACGAGAGGCTCGGCCCCGTGAAAGTGGATCCCGGCCAGATCGAACAAGTGATCATGAACCTGACGATCAACGCCCGCGACGCCATGCCGTCGGGTGGCACGCTGACGATCCAGACAATCGCCGAAACACACGAAGCTCCCGCGCAGTTGAGCCATGACAGCATCCCTGCGGGGCGCTACGCCGTGATCGCCGTCACCGACACCGGCACCGGCATGAGCGAACAGGTCAAGAGACACCTGTTTGAACCGTTCTTCACCACCAAAGGGATGGACAAAGGCACCGGTCTGGGGCTGGCCACCTGCCACGGCATTATCAAACAAAGCGGCGGCTACATCCATGTGGAAACCAAGAAGGATCACGGCTCGTCCTTCAGAATCTACCTCCCAGTAACCACGGAAGTCGCCGAAGACAGCAAGCCGGTGGCGGATGCGGACGTTGCCCATCCGGGCACGGAGGCCGTCTTGCTGGTCGAGGACGAAGATCCCGTGCGGGGATTCACCGCCTGCTCACTGCGCGAAGCGGGTTATACGGTCCTGGAAGCCCGCAACGGTGCTGACGCATTGCGCCTTCTGCGGGAACAGCCCGACCGCCACATCGACATCATCGTGACAGACGTGATCATGCCCAAGATGAGCGGCATGGAACTGGCCTCCCATCTCAAACAACTCCGGCCCAAGACGCACATCCTCTTCATCTCCGGCTACACAGGCGACACCCTCGACAACACCGGCGTGCCGCAATCCGGCGTATCTCTCCTGGAAAAACCATTCTCCGCGGCGCAACTGACCCAAAAGATCCGCGAACTGGTCGGGAGCAATCCGTCCCGAAAGCAACATCGCCCCGCCGTTGATTCCATCTCCCCTGTTCAGCCCGGCTCCACAACCACCCGGATAAGTTCATGGCTGAACAAAATGAAGAAGCTCCTGAGCGGCCAAGGCTGATTTCCCACTGGTGCAGGTTCAGAACATAGGTAACAGGTCAGGTTCAATACATGGGTAACACTCAACGAGGGCATGGCGAGCGAGTAAGCTGGAGCCATGCCTTGGAAAACGAGTGGACCTATGGAACAACGAATGGAGTTTGCGCTGAAGGCGCTGCGAACGCTGAACTTTCGAGAACTATGCCGGGAGTATGGGATCAGCACCAAGACCGGTTACAAGTGGCGGCAGCGAATGTTGGAGCACGGCCTGTCGGGCATGAACGAGGTGAGCCGGCGGCCCCATGAACATCCGCACGAGTTGGCCGAAGCGGTGGTGTGTGAGATGGTGCGCTTGAAGCAGGCGCATCCGCATTGGGGGCCGCGGAAGATCCGAGTGCTCTACGCCCGTCAACACGGTGTCGAGGCATTGCCCAGCGAGAGCAGTTTCAAGCGGGTGCTCTTGCGGGCGGGGTTGACGGTGCCGCGGCGGCTGCGCCGCTCGTCGGAGAGCGGGCGGTTAAGCCAAGGGCTGAAAGCGCAGCAGCCCAACGAGGTGTGGACGGTGGACTTCAAAGGGTGGTGGAAGGATCGGGAGGGGCTGCGGGTGGAACCGCTGACGGTGCGGGATGAATACAGCCGGATGCTGTTGGAGATGCGGGCGATGGAGAACGGGCGCACGGAGTCGGTGCGGGCCTGTTTTGAGCGGTTATTCGAGCGATACGGGCTGCCCGGGGCCATTCGCAGCGACAACGGCTCACCGTTTGCCAGTGCCAACGGACTGTTGGGGTTGAGCCGGCTGTCGGCGTGGTGGCTGGCGCTGGGCATCGATCTGGAGCGGAGCCGGCCGGGCTGTCCACAGGACAACGGGGCGCATGAACGGATGCACCGGGATGTGCGGCGGGAGTTGCAGGCGGGGCGAATCGGGCGCGACCAGACGGCGTTTGATCTCTGGCGGGAACAATACAACCACGAGCGGCCGCATGAAGCGTTGGGGATGCGGGTGCCGGCGGAAGTTTACCGGCCCTCAGCGCGAGCGTATGAAGGCACGCCGGAGGACTTGGACTACGGCGGGATGGAAAAATGCGTCGGGTCAAACGCAAGAGCGGGGCAATCTTCTATCGGAATGAAAAGATCCTCATCTCGGCAGCCTTGGCCGATTGGTCGGTGGGACTGAGCACGCGTGAAGATGGTTGGGTGGAGGTGTGGTTCGGGGCCGGCATCTTCGTGATCCGCCAAGACGACTTAATGACCCGTTAAGGGACTAAACGCTCCGCAAAGACGACTTAGCGCATTGCCAAGACATCTTAACGATCCTGAAAGATGCCGCCCCGCCCGCCCATCCCCAAAACGATGTCCAAGGCCCTACTTCCTCTTCGCGGGCTTCTTCTGGGCGGGCTTCTTGGTGCTCTTGTTGCGTTTGGCGCTGGGGGCGAAGGCTTTGCGCGGGCGGCTTGTCACTTCCGTCACACCGGCGGCAGGATTCTTTCCAATTCAGCAATGAGCGGCGGCAAGTCCTCGCGGACGGTGCTCCACACAATGTCGTGGTCCACAATATCGTAACCGTGGATGAGGCGGTTGCGCATGGCAACGATCTGCGGCCACGGAATGGCCGGATATTGTTGCCGGACTTCCTCGGGCAGCCGCGCCGCCGCTTCGCCCACAATCTCCAGACAACGGGCCACGGCCAACCCAATGGCGCGGTCGTTGTCGAGATCCGCGCGAGAACGGCCCCCCGGTCAGCGCGACGGCTTCCCGCGCGTATTCCAGCATGTGGCGCAACCGGACTTGTGGATCATGCCGCGACATAAACCGGCTCGGCTTCGGCCAGGACCTCGTCGCGGAAGAATCGGCTCAGGCAGAGCGGCGTGTTGAGGTCCACCTTGCGCCCGCCGAGAAGTCTGGACAGCTCCAGTTCCATCCCCGCCAGGCGGATCAAACCGGGCGTGTGTCCCGGCTCGAATTCCACCAGCACGTCCAAGTCGCTGTCGGCGCGGAAATCCTTGCGCAGCGCGGAGCCGAACACCGACAGCTTGCGGATGTGGTGCTGCCGGCAAAACTCCGCCGTCGCCTCCCGCGGCAAACTCACTTGAAGATGGCTCATCTTCATCGCCTCCAGATTCTCCTAGGAATGCCCGGAGAAGTCAAACCGGCAGCCGGCGCTTCTTTCGGGCGTTCCAAAACGTCCGCCCCGTCACTCATCACTTGCTCTACTTCCTCTTCGCTGGCTTCTTGGCGGCGGGCTTCTTGACGCTCTTGGCGCGCTTGGCGCTGGGGGCGGAGGCTTTGCGCGGGCGGGCGCGCTGGCGGCTCTTCAGGAGTGCGACGAGCGTCTCACCGATGACGGCGGGGGTCTCGGCCACGGCAATGCCCGCGGCGCGCAGGGCCTCGATCTTCGCCGCGGCGGTGCCTTTGCCGCCGCTGATGACGGCGCCGGCGTGGCCCATGCGGCGGCCCGGAGGCGCGGTCATGCCCGCGATGTAGGCGACGACGGGCTTTTTGCAATGCTCGCCGATCCACGCGGCGGCTTCTTCCTCGGCGCTGCCGCCGATCTCGCCGATGAGGACGATGGCGTCGGTGGCGGGGTCGTTGTTGAAGAGCCGCACGGCTTCGAGATGGCTGGTGCCATTGACGGGGTCGCCGCCGATGCCGATGCAGGTGCTCTGGCCGACGCCGCGGGTGGTGAGCTGCCAGACGGCCTCGTAGGTGAGCGTGCCGCTGCGGCTGACGACGCCGACGCTGCCGGGCTTGTGGATGTAGCCGGGCATGATGCCGATCTTGCACTGGCCGGGCGTGATGATGCCGGGGCAGTTCGGGCCGATGAGCCGCGTGCTCTTCTTCCCGGCGAGGACGCGCTTGACCCTCACCATGTCGTTGACCGGGATGCCCTCGGTGATGCAGACGATGAGGGGGATGCCGGCGTCCGCCGCTTCGAGAATGGCGTCCGCCGCGAACGGCGCGGGCACGAAGATGCAGGTGGCGTTGGCGCCGGTCTGCCGCACGGCCTCGGCGCAGGTGTCGAAGACGGGCATCTTGACGCCGTCGAGGTCCACCTCGCCCGCGCGGCCGGGCGTGACGCCGCCGACGACGTTGCCGGCGTATTTGTGGCAATGGGTGGCGTGAAACTTGCCGGCCGAGCCGGTGATGCCTTGGAAGATGACGCGGGTGTTTTTGTCAACGAGGATGCTCATGGGTGATGAATGGAAATTGGTGATTGGTAATCGGTGATTGGTGACTGGTGTCTGGTGGATGGTGACTCATAAACTGCTGGCGAGTAATTGGCAGCTTGTTCTTCTCGATACGTTCCATTCCAGATTACCAATTACCAATCACCAGTTACCAATCACACGCCCCGCGCCGCGCGGACGACTTTCTCCGCCGCGTCGGCCATGCCGGTGGCGGTGATGATCGGCAGGCCGCTCTCCTGCAACATCTTCTTGCCGAGTTCGACGTTGGTGCCTTCGAGCCGCACCACGAGCGGCACGGGGATGTGCACGGCCTTCGCGGCGGCGATGATGCCCGCGGCGAGCACGTCGCACTTCATGATGCCCCCGAAGATGTTCACGAGCAGCGCCTTCACGTTCTTGTCACTGCACAGGAGCTTGAACGCCGCCGTCACCTGCTCCACGCTCGCGCCGCCGCCGACATCGAGGAAGTTCGCCGGGCTGCCCCCGTAATGCTTGATGATGTCCATCGTCGCCATCGCGAGCCCCGCGCCGTTGACCATGCAGCCGATGTCGCCGTCGAGGCCGATGTAGTTCAGGTCGTGCTTGCTCGCCTCCACGTCGCGCGGGTCTTCCTCGTTCGGGTCGCGCATCGCGGCGATGTCGGGATGCCGGAAGAGCGCGTTGTCGTCGAAGTTGAACTTCGCGTCCAGCGGGAAGACGGAGACCTTGCCGGCCGGGTCCGCCGCGACCGCCAGCGGGTTGATCTCCACCAGCGAGCAATCGCACTCCCAGAAGATGCGGTAGATGTTCAGCATCAACTTCGTGCCCGCAGTGGCGAGGTCGCCACTGAGGCCGAGCGCCTTGCAGAGTTTGCGCGCCTGGAACGGCATCATGCCGAGCGCGGGATCAATGATCTCCCTCACGATCTTCTCCGGCGTCTTCGCCGCCACCGTCTCGATATCCATGCCGCCTTCGGTGCTCGCGATGACCACCGGCCGCGACACCGTGCGGTCCAGCAGCACCGCGAAATACAGCTCCCGCTGCACCTTCATGACGCTGGTGACGAGCACGCTGCGCACGACGCGGCCCTGCGGCCCCGTCTGGTGCGTCACGAGCGTCTTGCCGATCAGCTCGCGCGTGACGGCGGCGCATTCCTCGCGGGACTTGGCGAACTTCACGCCGCCGGCCTTCCCGCGACCGCCCGCGTGGATCTGCGCCTTGATGACGACCTGCGTGTCGGGTCCGTGCGCCGCGACGATCTCGTCGTAACGCGCCACCGCTTCGTCGGGCGTGCGGGCCACGCCGCCTGTCTCGACCGGGACGCCAAATCGCTTGAACAACTCCTTAGCCTGATATTCGTGGATATTCATCGGTTCCAAAAACGCAACTGCGCGGCGTCTTCAAGCGTCGCGCAGAACGCAGCGAATGTAACACAGCGCGCCAAAGCCGCAACCCAAGGTTGAAAAAAGGCCCGCGCATTGCTGCGCGGGCCTTCTCGTTTGCGAATGGTTCGCTGGCGACGACCGGTTACTTCTTGTTCTTGATCGTCTGGTAGAGGTCGAACGCTTCCTTCGGCTTCATGTTGTCGTGCACGACGCCGCGCACGGCCTGGATCATCGCCACGGGATGTTCGGCCTGGAAGACGTTGCGGCCCATGTCCATGCCCGCCGCGCCTTGGTCAATCGCCTCGTAAGCCATCTGGAGCGCTTCGAGTTCGGGCAGTTTCTTGCCGCCGGCGACAACGATCGGCACGGGGCACGCCGCGGCGACTTTCTCGAAGCCGGGGCTGCAATAGTAGGTCTTCACGACATGCGCGCCGTTCTCCGCCACCACGCGCGTCGCGAGGCCGAGGTAACGCGCGTCGCGCACCAGTTCCTTGCCGACGGCGTTCACGCCGAGCGTCGGGATGCCCATGCGGTTGCCGGCGTCAATCAGTTGCGTGAGGTTGCGCATCGTCAGCGCCTCGAACTTCCCGCCGATGGCCACCATCGCGGCCATGAGGCAGGCGTTGAGCCGCACCGATTCCTCGATGTCCATGACGCACTCGTCGTTGAGGTCGGTCAGGATGGTCGAGCCGGCCGACACGCGCAGGGCGATCGGCTTGTTCGACGTCGGCGGCACGATCTGCCGCAACGCGCCGCGCGTGCACATGAGGCAGTCGGCGTAGGGGATCAACGGCGTGATGGTCAGGTCCATCCGCTCCAGGCCGGAGGTCGGGCCCATGATGTAGCCGTGATCGAACGCCAGCATGACGGTGCGGCCGCTCTTGGGGTTGAAGACGCGCGAGAGGCGGTCTTTCATGCCCCAATCGAGATGTCCGAGGCCCTTGAGGAAAAATCCTTCCGTCTTTTGCGGCACGCCAATGCCGTAGTCCTTGGCTTCCTGATTTCCTGCTGCTTCTGCCATGATGTTTGTTCCTTTCGTGATTGGTGATTTGAAAATTGGTGACTGGTAATTGGTAATCGGTGATTCGTAACCCGTCAGACTATTCGTTTGCAACGCATATCGGCCGACGCATCACGAATCACCAATCACCAGTTACCACTTACGAACCCACTGCTTCTGCGAACGCCGTGAAAATGTGCGAGATGGATGTCGCGCCGGGATCGGCGTGGCCGCGCGTGCGGTCGCCGAGATTGCGGGCGCGGCCGAACTTCGCGACCATCTCCTTCGTTGCCTGTGCGCCGCGTGTCGCCGCGTCCGCGGCCTGCCGCAACGCCGCCGTGACATCCGCGCCGCCGTTGGCCGCCGCGCGCAACGCCTCCACCGCCGGCACGAGCGCGTCAATCATCGTCTTGTCGCCCGGCTGCGCCTTCGTCTGCTGCCGCAAGCCCGCGACGCCGGCCTCGAACATCGCCGCCGTCGCCTTTGCGTCCAGTTCTGCCGAGCTGCCCGCGCCTTCGCTCAAGCCGATGAAGAACGAGCCGAGCAACGGGCTGGTGGAACCGCCGTCCACGCTCATCACGTCCCAGCCGACCTTGTTGAGCAACTCCGTGATCTTGCCGCTCGTGTCGCCTTTCGCGGCGGTTTCGGCGGCGTCCATGACGCGGCAGATGGTCGTGCCGTGGTCTCCGTCGCCGGTGGCGGAATCGAGCGCCGAGAGGTCCTTCTCGTTCGCACGGATTCGCGCCGCCGCGGCGGCGATCATCTTAACAACGGTGTTGGTGCCGATAGTCTGCATGGTTCGTGGCTCGTGATTCGTGATTTGTGACTCGTGATTCGTGGCTCGGATTACGGATTACGAATCACGAGTTACGAGTTACGGATTACGCATTACCTGACCGTCATATACGGCGTATCGCACGGCGCGTCCCAATACTTCAGCAGCTCGTCGTCCATCTTCGCGACGAACATCTGGAAGCCGCCCATCTCCTGCACCGTCAGGAACTCGCCGACGCGGGCGCGCGCCAACACGATGCCCTTCTGCGCCAGCACCTTCCCGACGCCGCGCATGATGATGAACTGCTCCATCAGCGTCGTCGCGCCGGCGCCGTTGATGATCACCAGCACCTTGTCGCCCGCCTTGGCCTTCACCGCTTCGAGCAACTGCGTCACCATGATCGCCGCCGTCTCGTCGGCGCTCTTCATCTTCGAGCGGCCCGTGCCGGCCTCGCCGTGCTGGCCCATGCCGATCTCCATCTCGTCGTCCGCCAGCGCAAAAATGGACTGCCCGCTGGCCGGATGCGTCGCCGTCGTCAACGCCACCGCCAGCGTCGCCATGTTGTTGTTGAACCGCTCCGCCAGCGCGAGCACCTCGTCGAGACTCTTGCCGGCTTCGGCGGCGGCGCCGGCGATCTTGTAAAGCGGGATGCAGCCCACCAGACCGCGGCGGTTCTCGGCGGGAGCGTTCGCGCCGGGCGCAATGTCCTCGTGCGTGAGGATGCTCTTCACGTTCAGGCCGGCCTTCGTGGCCATCTGCATGGCGATGTTCGAGCTCATCACGTCGCCCGCGTGGTTGAGCACCACCAGCAACGTCCCCGCCGGGCGGTTGGTCAGCTTCAGCGCGTCGAACACCTTCGGCGCGGCCGGCGCGGCGAAAATGTCGCCGACGACGCTGATGTCGAGCATGCCCTCGCCGACAAACCCGCTGAGCGCCGGCTCGTGGCCCGCGCCGCCGAGCGTGACCAGCGCCACCTTCGACGGGTCCTTCGGGCGGGCGCGGCAGACGAGCTTCTCGTTCTTCAGCGCCACCTTGTCGGAGTAGGCGAGGGCAAAGCCCTCCAGCAACTCCGGCGTCAGGTTCTTCGGGTCGTTGATAAATTTCTTCATAACCATGGCTCTTGTTCTCCTGTGCTAATCGTCTTCCGCGTTGGAAAAATCGCCCGTGTTCTTACAGGGTTCTCCCGCCGATGCCAAGCGCAGTTTCACTAGGCGAGTTAAGAGTTCAGAATTAAGAGTGAAGAATTACGGACGCGGAAAGAGCGCCCTTGGAAGTTTCCGAAACTCTTAACTCTTAACTTTTCACTCTTAACGTCCCCTCCCCCTACCTCTCCCCCGCCATCGCCTTCCCGCTGGCGTCCAGCTTCTGCACGGCCATCATCGTGCCGGCGAGTTTGGGATTCGCCAGACGCCAGACCAGCTTCTTCTCGCGCGTGATCTCCAGCAGGCCGGTGCCTTCGCCCTTGTCGTAGGCGCGATAACAGCCCGTCACGATGTTCCCGTTCGCCAGCAAGTGCAGGCCGGTCATGTTCGTGATCTTCACGCCGGGGATGTCCGTGTTCGCAAACTCCCACACCACCTTCCCCGCCGCGCCGAACTCCAGCAGCTTGCCCAGCGACGAGACCAGCGTCGTCCCCTTCCCCGTGCGGACGGCGGCAAAGGCCAGATTCGGCGTCTTGAGCTCCAGCACCACGTCGCCCTTCGGCGTGTATTCCTTCACCACGTGCGCGCCGGAATGGCAGACGAGGTAGTGGCCGCTCTTGAGCTTGCGGACCATGCGCATGTTGTGATGCCCGCCGACCGTGGCCGGCTGGGTCTGCAACTCAAACACCACCTTCCCCGCCGCATCCACCTCCAACACGCGGCCCGTGGAGTTCTCGCCGATGAGCGTGCGGCCGTTGTCGAGCCGCTGGCAGGAAAAAGCGCCGCCGCCCTTCTGCTCGGCCGACTTGTATTGGAAGACGACCTTGTGGTCGGGCGTCACCTCCGTCACCGTCGCGCCGTCGGCAAAGAGCACGTTCCCGTTGGCGAGTCTCCAGGCATCGTGAGTGAGCGCTGTCGGATGCTCCCACTCCACCGCGCCGGCCGCTGACAGAATCATCACCCTCCGGTCGCCCGCCGCGAGCAACTTCCCGCCAACCTCACCCGTGATGTCCGTCGCGCTGCAAAACGCCGCCGCCCACAAGAACGCCAGAAGTTGTTTCATGATGGCCAGAACTATTCGCTCTTACCTTACGCAAACTTGGCGAATATGTTCAAAACGAGCACCTCGATGTGCGCCGATGCCCTACTCTCACCAATCTTGAGCGAATTGGGATGACCGCACCCATTTCGTAACTGGAGACAGTTGTTCTTCAACTCCTCCTTCACGTTCTTGCCGATGATGCTAAGAGGTGGGCTGCCGATGATATCAAGGAAGTCGGATTCCTTCATCCTCGATAGGTCATCTTTCGCCTTTGCTGCTCTCCAATCGGCATCGCGCCTTTGTGCCTCGGCGTTGAAGGCGTGAAGATGCCGACCGAAAACTTCGTCTTGTAATAACGACATAGCTCCCACCCAGGAGAGAACTACGGCGGCCCTGTAAAGACCAGCTTCGAAAGACTTGATCGCTTCGTCTAGAAAGGCCGATGTGTCTTGGTCAGTAATGCGTTTGGCGTGCTGCCGCAGGGAAGATGCAATATGCACAACCTTAACGCTCTTCTTCTCCGGAACCACTCCGAGTTTCTGCACATGGTCTTTCCCCTGTGATGTTATTGACCATCCATCCGGCAATCTGACCGCCAAGCTCTTGCCGCGCTTAAGAATGTCCGAGACGTTCCAGCTATGGATTTCTGTAAGGCCCGCGTTACGCCCCAGCTTCTTAATCTCATTCACCTCCTTTGGTTTGCTTGGGTCAACGCAGAGTATAATCAACAACGCATCCAGTCTAGGTAAGCGCTGTTTGTTTAGACTTTCTACAAGATCAGTTTCGCTAAGCAATCCGCCTCCTTATCTCATCAAGTTTCTTTGCCGATAGCGAAAAGTTGCCACCTGTAGCCTCTGTTATCGAACCATCGCCAAGCACTGTTTTGAGATATTTTGATAAGTTTTTTGAGTAGCTGGATTTGTAATAACCAGTTGCCGATTGCATCTCTTTAAGCAATTGCTTACGAGAAAACTCGCCATTCCCTTGAACCATTTCCAAGTTGGCTGCCGCTGCGAGGACAAGGTCAGGACCGCTTAAGCAAGTGAGCTTAGCGGCAATGGACTTTGTTGATAGTTGCAACTCCTTTCCTGTTGCGGCACCACCAGATTTTCCAGAGCCTGCATCGTCGAGCTTGATGTTCAGCGACCGTGACATTTCCGTCACGGTTTTAATCAGAACCGGAAGCTCCTGTTTGAGGAACGATTCCGATCCTTCATAATCCACTTCAATAGGGCCAAGTTTGATTCTGATCTTGCTTTCCATGTTCATCTCCTAGGTTTGCACCCTGGCAAGCCTGCAATCCAGCCGGGCGCGTTGTTGTTTGGTTCCAGTTCATCCGTTTGCGTCGTTCGTGGGGACGGCGTCTATAACCTCGCCGTTAAGGGGTTGGCTTGGATCGAAGATTGGCATGTCTCGGCCCTTTCCTCATGGGCGGTTTCTACCGCAGCCGGCGAGGAAATGGAATCAAATTCTTTGCCCGCGAAACATGCGAAAAAACGCGAAAGGGAAGGCGGCCAGGCTGCAACCAGACAGGAGGAACAGAGGGGGCAAAATCATGGCTGACAAAATCATCATTTTGCCCTCAATGATTTTGCCCAAGAACTGTCCTCGGGAATCGTGGCACACTGCGGGAAATTTGACGGATAGCGATACGGAAGGACGCGAAAGTGGAGAAGAAGGCGAAACTGTCAGTTGTCGGCTTTGAATGGTAGGGCGAGGCGTCCCGCCGAGCCGGTTCGCTGCCTGATATCTATACCGGCTCAGCGGGATGCCTCGCCCTACCTTGGTGCACGGCCTGCGGCTCGGCGGGACGCCTCGCCCTACCAAGCACAACCATCGTCGCCACGTGTGGGCACGCGGCCGACAACGATCAGCGGTCAGAGGCCGCTGCTACAGGGGGGCTTTTGGGGTGTGGATGTGGAAAAGCCATCCCGGAGGCCTCCGGAAGGGGTTTGGGAGGCTTCCCGGGCATGAAAATGATGATTTTTGTCAAAAAAGTTCCTTTTTCCGCTTCGGACGGGGTTTCCGGAGACTTGGAAGATGTTTCCTCGTCGAGGGAAGATGTTTTGTCAGGCCATCAGTTAACATCTTTCCTCGATAAAGATGCTTCCTTCCTCAAGAAAGATGTTTTGTCACGCCGTCAGTTAACATCTTACCTCAACGAAGATGTTTCTTTGTTCAATAAAGATGTTTCCTTGTTGCACCAGTTAACATCTTTGTTCGACGAAGATGTTTTGTCGCGCCATCAGTTAACATCTTTGCTCAACAAGGATGTTTCCTCCCTCAACAAGGATGTTTCCTCAGAGGCCGGGAATGGCTTCGCTGAGCCGCTGGAACTGGTCAAAAAAAGCCAGAAACCCACGCCGCCGCGCCGACCTTGTTCCCCTACTCCTCGATGATGACGCGGAAGCCGACGTTGTAGGGGCGCTGCCAATCGGGGACGGCCAAGCGGAAGGCGGAGCGGGCGAACTTGGGGCGCTCATACCAGGAACCGCCGCGGACGACTTTGGGGCCGGTGAGGCTGGCGTCGCTGGCGCCGGCGGCGGCGCTGTAGGGATAGGGGCGGAAGTTGGTGAGGGTCCACTCGCGGGCGTTGCCGTGCATGTTCTTCAGGCCCCAACGATTGGCGGCGAAGGCGTCCACGTCGGCGAGCATGAGAACGCCGTCGTTGAAGCGGGGTTCCTTGGGGATGTAGTCCCAGAATTTGTCGGCGTTCTTGATCGGCTTCGGGTCCACGCCGCTGACGGCCATCTCGCTGAGGGTCTTGTCGCCGAGGTTTTCGCGCGCGGAGAAATCGGTATCGAGGTCGCCGTAGTTCATGGCGGTGTCGGTGCCGGCGCGGCAGGCCCATTCCCACTGGGCCTCGGTGGGCAACGTGACGCGCTTGCCGGTCTTCTGGGAGAGCCACTTGCAGAACTGCATGGCGCCGTCCCATGAGACGCGGATGGCGGGGAACTTCGGGTCGTCCATCGGGTAGCCGGGGTTGACCTGGTCCTTGTAGTGGCGGTCGTAGTGGGCGTTCTTGTGGGCGGGGTTGAAGGTCTGGTATTGGCCGAGGGAAACTTCGGTGACGCCCATCCAGAACGGTTTGGCGACGCGCACGACAGCGGTGGGCGATTCGTCGGAGAAGCCGTTGGCGTCGCCCATGACGAACGTGCCGGCGGGGATGCGCTTGAACTTCATGAGGAGACCGTTGCCGAGGTCTATGGCCAGGTCGGTGTTGCCGAGCGCGGACTGCATCTGCGCGGCTTTGGCGGCGTCGAAGGGCCAGCCGGGGAGATTTTGGATTTTGGATTTTGGATTTTGGATTTTTTCCAGCTCCGGTGCAATGAACGCGAGGCGCTGGGTGTAGTTGACCGGGATGGCTTCGATGTCTTCGTCCACGTTGGAGTAGAGCTTCCGCATCTCGTAGCGGCGCTTCTCGAAGTTCTTCGGAATCTCGCGCGCCTCGTGCCAGGTGCCGTAGCACGGGACGTTGAGGTCAATCCACGTGATGAGCCGGTCCCAGGCCTCGGCGTCGAGTTTGACGTTGTGGTGGCCCTTCTGGAGGATCTGGACCAACTCGCTGGTGTCGGCGTGGAACTCCAGTGGCGTCAGGAGATGGTAGTCGCCCTCGGGACCGTTGCGGCGCACGAACGGATGCAGCGCCAGATACGACGCAGGCAACGGCGAGCCGGTGCTGGTGCGGACGATGTTGGTGTCGGCGAAATTCGGCTGAGTGGGAATCTTCCCGTCGTGGCAGCCGACGCAATACTTGTCGAGCACGGGCTGCACCTCGCGCGCGAAGGAGAAGCCGCGCTTCGGCCCGCGCCACGGCTTCGGGATGGAGGCTTCCCCGCGGGCGGCATCGCTATGGTTGAGGGTGAGCGAGTAGTGCTGCGGCTCGTGACAACCGGTGCAGGAAACGCGCTCGCCCGGCACGCCGACGAACCAGCTCCGCATGTGTTGGAGCGCCTTGCCCTCCGCGTCGAGCGGCTGGATGGCGACAGGGGTGTTCGCGGGAATCTCGAAGTAAGCGGAGCCGTCGGGCTGAACCGGCACGGTGCCGATGATGCGGCGCACGTCCCACGGGCCTTCCATGCCGACGAAGTAGTGCCCGCCCATGTTCCGGTAGGAATACTCATACTGGAAGATGCGCAGCGACTTGACCGTGCCCGGAGGCACACCCGCGAGGCCGGGGCCGGCGTAGATGTTCTGCACGGAAACGCTGGCGGTGGTCTTCGAGAGGTCCACGCGGTCGGGGATGACCGGCGGCGGCGTGGTCTTGCGCAGCGGGATCGGCTCGAACATCGCCTGGCCCGGCTGCTCCTTCAGGAGGATCATGTTGTCGAAGATGTCCACGAGATAGAGGCCCCAGTTCGCGCGTCCGTCGAGTTTGCAGGAGACGAGGAATTGTTTGTCGCTCAGCGGGAACGGATGGAGGAACTTTGGCCATGAGTCGTTAACGAGGCCGTCCTTGATGATCGGCTCGACTTTCTTGCCATAGCCGGGAATGCGCTGCACCGCGCCGGAGCCTTCATGGCGGCCCTTGCTGGCGTCGAAGAGGACCAGTTCGCCCGCGCGCGCGACGCCGTGATGGCCGGTGACGATGGCGCAGAACATGGAGGGCTTGCCCGGCAGCGGCTTCGCGTAGAACATCGAGTTCGGCCAGTAGCTGTTGCTGCCGTAGAACTCCTGCTGGGCGGTGCCATCGGGGTTCATGTGCATCATCACGCGGCTGAAGTAGTGCGCGGAGTCGGTGTATTCCCAGCGCAGATACATCACGCGACCATCCTCCATCATGGTGGGATACCAGTCGTTGTCCTGGTCGTAACAGAGGCGGCGGACGTTCTTGCCGTCGGCGTCCATGATGTGGAGGTTCGCGACGTAGTCGCTGCCGCCGACGCACGGCACGCCCTGAAACGTGCTGCTGCAATCGAAGATGATGCGGCCGTCGGGCAGATACGTGCCGTCGTAGTTGTCCACGTCGTCATATTCGCCGCGCGATACCTGGCGGAAGCCGCTGCCGTCGAGCTTCGCCTCGAAGACCTGCCAGCGGTCGTTGGAGCCGATGGACGAGAACAGGATGCGCTCGCCGTCGAAGTGGAGACGCATGTCACCGACGAACACGTCGCGCTGCGGCTTGAAGACGCGCTGGAGCGGGGCGTTCTTCTCGCGGAGGGAGAGCGTGGCGATTTCGTTGACCGTGGCGGGCTTGACGCTGGAGTTGCCCTGCCAGTTGGCCGGCAGGCAGAGCCGGTTGCCGTCGCGCTTGACGAAGAGGATCTTGTCGAAGTTGATGACCGGGTTGTTGAGGATCAACGCCTCGCGCTGGAGGTTGTCGCAACGCGCGCCGAACTCCATGATGGCCTTGTCGTCGCCGTCCGCGAGCGCCTTCTGGATGGCGGGCATCTCCTTCTCGATGGCCTCGAGCCGCGCAAGGAAATCGGCACTCTTCGTGTATTTGTCCGGATAAGTCTTGGCCAGGTCCTCGATGGCAAGCCGCAGCGCCTTCGTGTTCACCGATTTGAGCAGCGCCGTGGTCTCTTCGAGCGCCTTCACCTTCCGCGCGACCATGAGGAACAGGTCGAGCCAAGCGGCGTCGGAAGACACGGCCTTGCTCTTGACCATCTCGTCGAGCTTCGCGCTCTCGGCTGTGGCGCTCTTGAGTTTGCGCAGCATCGAGCCGATCACGCCGCGCTCCTGCCCAACATTCGAGTCGTCAATGAACCACCGCGGGTAACCGGAGAAATACGTCACGAAGAGCTGGTTCTCGTCGCCGAACTTGGCATCGAGCTTCGCTAATTCCGTCGAAACAACCGGGCCGCTGGAGTAGAAGAAGCTGCTAACCTCTTTGCTGCAATGGATGCGGATGAGCAACTCGTTCTTTCCCTTCGCGAGATCGAGCGTGAGCTTCTCCCGCGCGCCCGGCTTCTCCTGCGCGAGCACCTGCTTCTGGTTCAGCCAAACCGTGAGGCTGTCCGCCGCGCCCAGTTCCACGACGAGCTTCGCCGGCTCCTTGGCGGTAATCGCGCGATACGCATAGACCGCGGTATCCGGCGTGGCACGGACCTCGGTGTTCTGGCCGTCGGTCCAGTTCATCCGGTTCCAAAGCGACCTCCGCCCGCCGGCAACCTTCGCCTTCAGGTCAACGCTCACCTCCGGCTCGACCTTGGCGCTGCGGTTCTTCTTGTTGACGCGCTGCGGCTCCGTGGAATGCCAGTCGCCTTCCTCGATGCCCTTGCGCACGGCCATCACCTGTTGGCGAATGCCGTGGATGGCCTTGTTCCATTCCGCCGACGCCGCGGCGTCGTCCGATGGCCAGCACATCACTGTTATCGCTGCCGCAAATGTCGCCTGTAAGTAAACAGATACCTTCATAGCTCAATTCCTCTACAGAAAAAGTCGCAGCCATGATTTCCAAGAAACCGCCGTCAAGGCGAGAGAAAACCACTGCGACCTTGGTAGGAATGAAGGTGCGACTACTCCAGCATCTGCGAGCCAACCTTCGCAATCCACTGCCGCGCGAACTCCGCACTGGGAACGCCCACGTCGAGAACGGTGTTGGCGAGGAAGATCATCTCGTGGATGCGGCCGGCCCTGAGCCACTTCAGGCCGAGTTCGCACTGGTGCTGCATCAACTCCTGCGGCACGGGCCGGGAATTGTGGTAGTCCCAGATATACAGGCCCAGCGCAATGCGTGCCTTCTTCGGAGCAATCTTCTCCAACGCATTCATATTCCCCTCCAGCGCCGCCAGCTCATCGGAGTTCCACGTCCAGAGCGCCAGCACGTCAAAGAGATCCAAAAACTCCGCCAGCGGCGGCTCGCAGCCGCGAAACGCCGGCGACTTCGTCTTGCGCGGCGGCGTGATCTCGTGCGTGTAGAGCGTGATCCAGATGTCCATCGGCCGGCCAACGGACTTCAACGACTCGCGCGCCTTCTTCAACTCATCCGGTTGCAGCGCCGGCCGCCCCGCGACAATGCCGTCGGGCCGTTTCTTCGCGTCAATGATGAAGTCGTCGAGGTAGATGCCGTTGATGTTCGGGAACTTTTTGGCGAGTTGGATGACGGGATACAACTCCCCCAACCCACCCTTGCCGCCGCTGCCGACAACCGACCAGCAAACGCGGTCGAGCGGTTGGAACGAGGTGGCGTATTGCTCGAAGGAGGTCTTCGCGCGCCATGACTGGCCACTGGGCAACGCGGGCTGCTCGTGACTGCGAATAAGCAGAAGGTTCGGCACACCGAGCCAGAACGCGCCCTCCGCCGGCGTCATGCGCGAGCCGCCGCGGACGCCGCCTCGTTCGAGGTAATCGTTGTCGCCGCCCGCATAGACGGTGAAAATCCAGAGCCGGTCGCGCACCGTGTTGCGCCTGGGTTTTCCTGGCAGCTCTGCCGTCGCAACTCCGCCAGCTATTCCTGTCAATCCCATCACCGCCGCGCCGAACAGCGCACGCCGCGTGAGCATCGCCTGTGGTTGGCTCTTGTGCATCTTATTCCTCCTGACTCAGTCGCCGCGCCATACGCAGCCTTCGTCTTCAGCCCGTGAGTCTATTGCCAGACTGGCCGCAGTCGAGCCGGAAGTTTGTTTGTTTGTTTGCTTCGGTTGCGCCGTCCGCCTGGAGAAGCTCCGAGCCGCACGACGCAGACGGACGGTTCAGAACCAGTGATTCTTCTTCATCCACCAAGCCGCCGCCAACGCGGAAATCGCTACGATTCCGAGAGCCATGAAGGCACCGTAGTGGGAGCGCGACTCCGATTTCTGCTCCGCCGGTTTCGTTTCCACCGTGGTTCTCGCAGACGGCTGCGCCGTGCCGATGGGTTCGGGTTTGGGCGTGGCAGGCGCTGCAACCGCGACAGGCTCCGCAGGGAGCGCAAGGAAACCCTTGGAGAGCAACTCCGCGGCTTTGGCGTCGCGCACTTTGCGGTCGGCACTGCCAAGCACAACAGCGATGACGCGCCGGCCTTTGCGTTGCGCGGTGACGGCGATGGAGTAACCCGCCTCGGTGATGTAGCCGGTCTTCAACCCGTCGCAACCTTCCACGGAACCGAGCAGGTGGTTGTGGGTGCGCATGATGACGGTCTTCTTGCCTTGGTCGGGGCGGAACGGCCGCTCGCGCATGGAAGTGTAGCGCAACGTCTCCTTGTGCTTGAGCAACTCGCGGCAGAGCACGGACAGGTCGCGCGCGGTCGTGACGTCGTGCTCCTGCCCCCCGGAGGGCGGCAAACCGTGGACGGAGGCGAAACGCGTGCTGGTCATGCCGAGTTGCTGCGCGCGCTGGTTCATCAGGTCAATAAATGCCTCGGTGCTGCCGGCAACTTTTTCGGCCAGCGCGACGGCCGCGTCGTTAGCCGACTGCACCATCAGCGCGTAGAGCATTTCGTCCAGCGTGAATGATTCCTTTTCTGCAAGCCACACCTGGCTGCCGCCTGTCTTGGAGGCTTTGGCGCTGGCGGGAACCTGGTCGTTGAGGTTGAGTTGGCCTTGCTGGATCTTCTCCAAGATGATCAGAAGGTCCATGAGCTTGAGCACGCTGGCGGGGTAGCCCTTCGCGTCGGCCTTGTCCTCGAAGAGCACGCTGCCAGTGGCGGCGTCCACGGCGATGGCTCCGCGATACGGGTTTTCCGCGATGCCGCGTTTTTTTGCGGCCGTCGCCGCGGTCGGTTTCTTGGTGGACGGTTTGGAGGCCGCGAAAGCGTCTGGCTGCGCGGCAGCAATCCATCCCGCCAGTCCAATGAGCAAACACGTTTGCGCAATTCGGTTCATGGTTATCCTCAAAAGCCGGATACCTTCTTCGCAACCACCGCGCGGGTCAAGCGCCGCGTGAGCCAAACGCGCAGAAACCACACAAGTCATCGGGGCCACTCCATGACTCTGGGAGAAGACGAACACCGGCTTTGGAGTCAAAAACACAGGCATTGCCTCGCGACAGGCCCAACGCGCGTGGTTGGCATCTGAGGAGCCGGGGAGGCGTGTCCGCGAGGCTGCCGCTGGCGCGGCTAAACGGTCATGATGTCTTTTTCCTTCAAGCCGAGGTGGCGTTCGATCTCGGCGACGTATTGGTCGGTCAGCTTCTGGACTTCCTTCTCAGCCGTAGCCAGTTCGTCCTCGGTGATCTTGCCGTCCTTCTGGGTCTTCTTGACGGCATCGAGGCCCTCGCGGCGCTCGTTGCGGATGGCGACGCGGCTGTTCTCGGCGATGCGGTGGGCGTTTTTAACATTTTGCCTGCGCCCTTCCTCGCTTGGCTGGGGAAGGAAGATACGAATCACCTTGCCGTCCACGCGTGGTGTGGCGCCGAGGTTGGCTTTCAACAGCGCTTTTTCGATCGGCTGGACGTTACTCGCGTCCCACGGCTGGATAGAGATGGTCCGGGCGTCGGGCGTGGAGATGCCGGCAACGTCCTTCAGGCGCATCATGGTGCCGTAGGTCTCGATCTGGATGTTCTCCACTTGTGACACGGAGGCGCGGCCCGTGTGGATGGCGGCCAGTTCACGTTCGAAGACCTCGACGGTCTTGAGCATCTTCTCTTCGGTTTCCAGCAGGATTTCGTCAACGCATTCTGGCATGGCATTACTCGGCAACGAGGGTGCCGACCTTTTGTCCGAGCACGGCGCGCTTGATGTTGCCGGCTCGGAACATGTTGAAGACGATGATCGGGATGCGGCTCTCCATGCACATGCTGAACGCCGTCGTATCCATCACTTTCAAGCGCCGCGCGATGGCTTCGGCGTAGCTGATCCGGTCGAATCGTCGGGCCTTGGGGTTCTTCTTCGGGTCGCTGTCGTAAACACCGTCCACCTTCGTGGCTTTGAGGATGACATCCGCTTCGATCTCCGCCGCGCGCAACGACGCGGTGGTGTCCGTGGAGAGGAACGGGCTGCCGGTGCCGCCGCCGAAGATGATGACGCGGCCCTTTTCCAGGTGGCGGATGGCGCGCCGGCGGACAAACGGCTCGGCGATCTTCTGCATCTCGATGGCCGTCTGCAACCGCGTCGGCACGCCGGTGTTCTCCAGCGCGTTCTGCAACGCCAAGCCGTTCATGATGGTGGCGATCATGCCCATGTAATCGGCCGTGACCCGGTCCATGCCGGCCCCCTCGGCAGTGACGCCGCGCCAGAGGTTGCCGCCGCCGATGACAAGGGCGAGTTGGACGCCGGTGCGGCGCACCTCGCGGATCTCGCGCGCGATGCGGTTGACCACCGCCCAGTCAATGCCGAAACCGTCCTCGCCCTGCAATGACTCGCCGCTGAGTTTGAGCAACACGCGACGGTAGCGGGGCGCTGGTTTCATGGTGTCTAGCCTTGTGCCGGTTGGGCGGGAGTTTCCGCCGTGGGCAGCGTGGTGTCAAGCGATTCGCCCACCTTCCAACGGATGAAACGCCGGATGAGGATGTTCTCGCCGAGTTTGGCCACGGTGGCGGTCACGAGGTCCTTGATTGTGATGTTCTGGTCGCGAACGTAGCCCTGCTCCATCAGGCAGACGGTCTGGTAGAACTTGTCGAGCTTGCCTTCAACGATCTTGGCGATGGCTTGGGCCGGCTTGTTCTTCACCTGCGCGGAGGCGACTTCCTTCTCGCGCTCGACGAGAGCGGCGGGCACGTCCTCGCGCGACACGTAGCGCGGCTCGGCCGCGGCGATCTGGAGGGTGATGTTCTTGACGAACTCGCGGAAGTCCGGGTTGCGGCCCACGAAGTCGCTCTCGCAGTTGACCTCAACGAGCACGCCGACCTTGTCGCCGACGTGGATGTAACTGGCGATGATGCCTTCCTTGGCGGCACGCGCCGACTTCTTGTCGGCGATGGCAATGCCGCGCTTGCGGAGAACGAGCTTCGCTTTTTCAAAGTCACCGCCGGTTTCGTTGAGCGCGTTCTTGCACTCCATCATGCCGGCGCCGGTTTCTTCGCGGAGTTTCTTGACGATTTGAGCAGAGATTTCAGCCATGGTCTTGCACTTGAATGATTGTTGATGACGAAAACAGTTTGACGCAGCCAGGCGCTAGGCGCTGGCAGCGGGCGCTTCCGGGGCGGGCGTCGCCTCGACGGCGGCGGGGGCTGCGGCAGCGGGTGCGGGCAGGTTCGCGCCAAGCTCCACGAGCGCTTCAACGACCGGCTCGGTGAGGCTGTGGACGATAAGCTTGATCGCGCGGATGGCGTCGTCGTTGGACGGAATTGGATACTGGACGCGGTCGGGGTCGCAGTTGGTGTCCACGATAGCCACCACGGGGATGCCGAGGCGGTTGGCCTCATGAATGGCGTTTTCCTCGCGCTTGATGTCTATGACTACCATCGCGGCCGGATGCTTCTCCATGTTGACGATGCCGTCGAGGTTCTTGTGGAGCCGGGCGGCCTCGCGCCGCATCGAGGAGACTTCCTTTTTGTGCATCCTGGCCATCTCGCCGCTGGTTTCGAGGCCCACGATGTAAAGGAGCCGTTTCACGCTGCGGCGAATGGTAACGAGATTGGTGAGAGTGCCGCCGACCCATCGCTCCGTGACGGAGAACATCTGCGTGGAGGTGGCGGCTTCGCGAATGGCCTCCTGGGCCTGTTTCTTTGTGCCGACCCAGAGAATCTTGCCGCCCTTGAGAGTGGTCTTACGGAGGAACTCACAGGCTTCCTGCAACAACTCCGCGCTCTTGGCGAGATCAATCACATGGATGCCATTGCGTGCCTCGAAGATGTATTGCTTCATCTTCGGGTTCCAGCGCTTGGTCTGGTGACCAAAATGGCATCCTGCTTCCAACAAGTCTTTAATCGTAGCGGCCAATGTATCCTCCGACTGTATCATCCCGTCGCGCCGGTCGCGCCGCGGGACACCCGGGCATTATTGCCGAGGTTCTGGTTGTTGTTATTATGTCCCGTAGTGGCGCACGGCGTCACGCGGGGACGTTCAGAGCGGGCTACTCTAGGCATTCGCGCCGTCCATGCAAGCAGTTTTTCGGGAAAAACAAACCTTCAAATTGCGCCAAAAGTAGGAGCGATTTGCTCTTGAGTCGGCCTGCCCCGCCGCCTAGCCTCGCGCCCGTCGTTCTTGAGTCATTGAGTTTCAACAGAAGGAAAACAACATGCAGACCAGTCGCCGGACTTTTCTCAAGCAGATCGCCGCTTCCACCACCGTCGCACCATTCATCCTCCCCTCCCACATCTGGGCAGCGGAAACAAAACCGAACTCAAAGCTGACGATGGGCTTCATCGGTATGGGCAAGCAGTCGCGCGGCCTGCTCGGCGGCTTCCTCGGCCAAGACACGCAGGTGCTGGCCGTGTGCGACGTGGACACCACCCGCCGCGAGAACGCCAAGAAGCGCGTGGACGATTACTATGCCCAGCGGCCGGAACTGAAGGTCACCGGCAGTTGCGCAGCCTACAACGATTTCCGCGAGATCATCGCCCGCAAGGACATTGACGCGGTTTGCATTGCGACGCCGGATCATTGGCACGCCATCATCACGATCGCGGCGTTGCGTGCCGGCAAGGATGTGTATTGCGAGAAGCCGCTAACTCAGAACATCCACGAGGCCATCGAGGTAATGCGCGCAGTGAACAAGAACAGGCGCGTGCTCCAGACCGGCTCGATGCAGCGTTCGAGCAAGGAGTTCCGCGTCGCCTGCGAGTTGGTGCAGAACGGCGCCATCGGAAAGTTGACGCATGTGGAGTGTAGTTTCGGCGACCCGGCCATTCGGTGCGATCTGCCGGAGGAGCCGATGGAGCCGGGTTTGGACTGGAATTTCTGGCTCGGCCCGGCGCAGATACGTCCTTACAATTCCATCCTCAGCCCGCGCGGCATGCACGACCATTTCCCGTCGTGGCGCAAATACATCGAATTCGGCGGCGGCATGGTTACCGACTGGGGCGCGCATCATCTGGACATCGCCCAATGGGGCCTCGGCATGGACAACAGCGGCCCGGTGGAGGTGTTGCCGCCCGCGACGGCCGGCGCCAAGCGCGGCGCGAAACTGGTCTATGCCAACGGCGTGACTGTTGAGCACAAGGAAGGTTTCGGCGTCCACTTCTACGGCACCGAGGGTGAGGTGCAGGTCAACCGCGGCAAGTTCACCATGAAGCGCGGCAGCGAGATGATCGCCTCCTACACCGGCGACAAGAAGAAGGAAGCGGACAAGAAAACCTCCTGCATGGCGCAGGTGCAGATCGCCGAGAAGCAGTTCCTGAAGGACGCCAAAATCAAGCTCTACGAAAGCAAGAGCCACCTCGGCGACTTCCTGGATTGCGTGAAGTCCCGGAAGAAGCCGATCACCAGCGAGATTGTGGGCGGACACTCCGTCATCTGCTGCCATCTGATGAACCTGGCCTATCTCAACAGCCAGAAGATCAAATGGGATCCGAAGAAATTCGCGTTTACCGACGGCACCGGCGACCCGAAGTGGCTCACGCGCGACTACCGCGGCCCGTGGAAGGTGTAAACCTTCCCGCAAATCATTTCTTCGCAGGGCACTGCCAAACCCAATCGCCTTGGGCATTGTCGCCTTTCGCGTCGGGCACGCCTCCGTCGTCTTTCTCGTTCCAACCGATGGAATAGAGGACGTAACCATCACCAGCGCGCCGATACTTCAGCGGCTCGCCAGTGATGACGTCATGCGGCAGCTTCGCGACAAACCGCGGCACGAGCGCGTCAAGCGAATCGGGGAACTTCCCGTTCGTAAGCCGGCATCGCTCCAACGCGCAGGCCAGCACGGCCTCATCCATCGTCGTTTGTGCTTGGGCGCTCCTCTTGGTAATCGGGACGATGGCTGGCAACAACAAGCGGACGAGAACCTGGTGCTTCCAGATGGCTGAGAGTCCGTCTTTCTCAAATTCTCTTTCGCTTTGGCTGACGCGCTGCGGATAAACCCGTCGAGCGACCATATCAAGAACCAGCAGGAGTGATTCATCAAAAATGCGGTGGTAGCTGAGTTGCTCAAAGTCGAGCCAGCCGGTGGGAATCATGGCAGAGATGAGACTGCCTGTGGTTGATGCCGGCGACGACCATTCGCCCAAGTTCTGTAACATGGCGAGCAGTCTTGTGCGTGGCAGTTTCTTCAAATAGTCGAACATCGCGTTGCCGAAGCCGGCGCGCTCCGCTTGAAGCGCGTCCCATGCGCCAGCCAGGCAGTCTGCATTTTGAAACCGTCTTTGGAGCGACTGGAGTTGGGCGTCGGACCATTGATGGTTTGCCAAACCTTCCCAAGCAACTTGTGTTGCCATATCCAGTATATTTGCCGCAACCAGATGGCCGATCAGAAAGTCTTTCTTCGTGGTGCCGGCCATGTAGAACAGCAATTCCAAGTCCGCCATCGCCTGTTCAGCATGGCCGGCCGCAAGTTCCGCAGACGCCCGAAGCGCCAGAACCCGGCAAACGTTCCTGAGCGGCGTGATGTGTGGAAGTATTATTGCAGCCGGGTTCTCGGTCGCGTAGTTCAGGTTGAAGCGGCAATAGGGCCGGCGACTCGCCGTGCGCAGTTCTTCGATAACCGGCTCGTATGATTTCAGCGCAGTCAGCACGACAGGCGCGGCCGCGGCCCGTTCCGGAGCGGAGCGTGGTTGTGCTTTCGCCGCGACTTGATCATTGCCCGGCGGTTTCTGCATCGCGTCGCGCCATGCCACCAGATCAATGCATTCACCCTTGATCCTACCGCTGAACTTCATAGAAGGCAGCGACTTCGCGAAGTCCTGCGCACGCTTGAGTGCATCCGTCTCGCGCAGCTTGCCGGTGGCCGGGTCGAAGTCCTGCAACGGCGCAAGGAACGGCGTCATGGCAAAGTTTTGGTCGTCGGGCACGCGCGGCGGAATGAACGCGGCCCAATCCAACTTTACTCCTTTGGCTTCCAACTCGCGCTTGTAGGCGTTCCACGCCCGCTCGCCGCGCCAGTTCTCCTCGACATGGAAGAGGACGAACAACGTCACGACGCAAGCGAGCGCAAACAGGAATCGGCCGAGCCATTTCGTAGGCTTGGATCTTGCGGGGGTGTTCATGGGGTTTTCCTTTTGGTTTGGCGGTGCTGTTACGCGCTGGCTGGCGACATTAGGAGTTCACTGCGTGGTCCCGCAGACTTTGACTTCTGTGGAGCGGTTGTTTCGGCGGAGAGGTTGAGGAGCGCAGCCAACTCCCGGCGCTGCTCGGCGAAACGCAGCATCGTCTCGCGCGGCGAAGGTGTTTGCTGAGCAACGAGCGATGGCACGGCAGGCGTTAGCGTGTGAAGGATGGCGATAATCACCCATGCCGCGGCGAGGCTGGCCCATGCTATCGGGCGTGGCCAGAGTAGTTTCCGCCACCACGCCAACCTTGGCATCGGTTCCGGCGCCGCGGCGAGCCGCGCTTCCCGCAGCATCTGCGCCCGCCACTCCGCAGGGATGGCGCGCATCGGCTGCCGCTTCAGTTTCTTCTCAAAGTCGTCGCTGTTCATTTCAGTTCCTCGTAGATAGGACGCAGCCGGTCACGCAATTTGTCTATCGCGTAGCGGTAGCGGCTGGCGGCAGTGTTGGGTGGGATGCCAAGCTGAGTGGCGATTTCCTCGAACGTCAGCCCCTCCCAGAGCTTCAAGTGCGCCACGGCGCGCTGCTCCGGCGGCAGTTCACCGAGTGCAGCCGTCAGCGCGTCACGAAATGCCTGCTCGTCCGGCGACGCGGCCGGCTCGAAGAGATGAAGCGACTCGGCGGCAAGCTGGTCGTAGTTCCTCTGGCGCGTCCCACGCCGGCGCATCAGGTCAATCGCCGCGTTGTGCGCGAGCCGGATCAGGAACGCTCGCTCATCGCGCACGCCGTCGAGCAGCGCCGGCTGCCGCGCCAGTTTCACGAACACCTCCTGCAACACATCCCGCGTGTCGGCTTCGTTGCGGGTGAAGTTCAGCAGGAAGCCGAACAATGCCTGCGCGTGGTCGTCGTAGAGGTGGGCCAAATGGTCATCCGGCGGCATGTTCCCAGTAATGACGCCGCAGCCTCGCAACTTTGTCTAGCGAATGTTTGCACAGAAGAATTTCACGATATCCGCGCTGGCGTGCGGAGGACGGATGCGGTAAATACCAAGCCCGCCGCCGCGGCGAGTCGCGGCGTGACGTGAAGAATGTTGAGGAACTCTGACATGAAACACTACGTCGAAGACAAGGCCATCATCATTACTGGCGGTTCGAGCGGCTTCGGGTTGGAGGCGGCCCGGCTGCTGCTGGAAATGGGAGCGAAGGTCATCATTACCGGCCGCGACGCGAAGCGGCTCAAGGCGGCTGAAAAGTCGCTCGGCGGCGGGAAGCGGATGCTGGCGGCGCAGGCGGACGCAACATCAACAGCGGACTGGAAGCGGTTGATGCAGACGGTCGTGGACCGGTTCGGCGGACTGGACGTGCTCATCAACAACCACGGCGCGGGCGTGAAGATCGCGCCAGTGCAGGACTTGAGCGACGAGGAAATCCGGGAAGTGCTGGAGGTGAACATCACGTCGGTCATTATCGGTTGCCGCGAGGCGGTGCGGGTGATGCGACCGCGCGGACGCGGGTTGATCGTGAACGTCTCCAGCGGTTGCGCGTATCACGCGTGGGGTAACTGGGCGGTCTATACGGCCGCGAAGGACGGAATGGTCGGCTTCACGCGCTGTCTGCACCGCGAGATGGCCGAGTGGGGCGGCAAGGCGGCGAGCTTCGTGCCGGGCGCGGCGAAGACGAACTTCTGTGCGGCGGCGAAGATAGACGACAGTTGGCAGGAAGGCTACCCGGACGCGGCGGACTTCGCGCGGACGCTGGTGCATTGCGTGGATGTGCCCGACAATTGCGTGATCGAAGAGGTCAACATCTGGGGCACGAAGCAGGTAAAGGACATGCTCAATCCGTATTGAGCGGCGAGCCTTTGAAGCCGGCGAAAGCGTTATGCATCGGACAATCCTGATATGGCTAGCCGCGCTCGCCAGCGTCGTGGCGGTTGCTGGTGAAGCTCGCTCGCACAAGATGCTCCTGATGGACGAGTCGCGCAGCCGCATGCACTACGTGAACCTCGACGACGCGTCGAAGAACTGGGAGATCGTTTTTCCGAAGCGTTACCGCGATGTGCAACTCATCGGGAACCGGCGGCTGCTCGTCAGCAGCGACTCCGGCTTCTGCGAGTATGATTGGGACACGCGCAAGCTGGTGGCAGAGTGCCGCGATGCGCGCATGGCCGGCAGCGAGTCAGTGCGGCGGTTGCCCGACGGCCGCACGATCGTTGGCTGCAACAAGCGGAACGCCGACAAGACGACCGCCATCGTCTTCCACGAGCTGGACAAGGCCAACAAGCCGCTCCGCACGGCGACGTTTGACGGCTTGAACACGCTGCGGCTCTTCCGGCTTAGCAGCAAAGGCACGCTCCTCTTCGGCGCGAACAAGACCTTCATCTTCGAAGCCGACCTCGACGGCAAAATCCTGCGCAAGATTGAGATCAAGGACGGCGGGCATTTCTACCACGTCGCCGAAATGCGCGACGGCCATCTGCTCGCGGCCAGCGGCTACGGCGGGTTCATTGTGGAACTTGACGCCAAAGGCAAGGAACTCAAGCGCTGGGGCGGCAAGCCCGGCCCGCCGGGGATGGGCTTCTTTTTCTTCGGAGCGACGCAGGTATTGAAAGACGGCCGGATTGTCGTCGCGAACTGGACCGGCCACGGCGAGCGGGACAGCGAGAAGGGACATCAGGTGTTGATGTTCGCGCCGGACGGCAAGCTGCTCTGGAGCTGGCACAACCCGAAGCTGGCCGGCACCATTCACCGCGCGACCGTGCTGGATGATCTCGATGTAGCCGCGCCGTTTGAGGAGCGGCCGGCCGGTTCCAAAGACCCGTGAGCCTCTTGCACCGCCGACTCGCTATTTGGTTTGGCCTCGCTTGCGCGGCGCTGGCGATTCAGTTCCAAACCGAGGCGGCGGAGAACATCTCGCGTCCCATTTACACGAAGCAGGCTTCGTGGGCCGAGACGATGGTGGCGTCGAGTCGGGTGTTTGCGGAATTCAGCCGCCAGCCGGAGTGCAACGAGAAGGCGGTGAGAGACCTGCGCCGAGGTCTGCTGCGCGATTTCCCGGCGGCGACGACGAGCTTCATCAACATCAACGGCCACGACTTCGCCGCGTGGCTGGCAAAACCAGATACGGTTGCGTTTGCGGTGCGGCTGAAAGCGCGGCTGCGCGGCGCGACGGAAGAACCGTATGCGAGCTTCCTACGCGAACTCGACACGCTGGGCTTGCTTTCCGGATCGGACGCGGTGCTGAAAGTGCTCAGCAGCTTCGAGAAACTGGTTCAACAAGTGGAAGCGCGGAACCGGCGCGGACTGCCGCCCATCGCGTTCGTGAAGCGCAGCGAGCACGGACTTCGCGGGACCAACGCCACGATGTTCTCCCATCGCACGACCCGCGGCTCGATGGTCTGCATGTTTGATCCAAACGACGCGGCGAAGGGCCACCGGGTGTTGCTGGAGACGAAGGAGGGTTTTGTCTGGGATCTCAGTCCATCCTATGACGGCACGCGGCTGCTGCTGAGCTACAAGGAGAGGAACGACGATCCGTTCAGCGTCTGGGAGATTGGCGCGAACGGCAGCGGGCTGCGGCGGCTCACCGACGGCAGGTTTCACGACTTCAACCCGGTTTATTATCCCGACGGGCGTATTGTGTTCTGCTCGTCGCGCGTGGAGTCGTATTCGCTCTGCCAGGATTTCCTGGCGTGCGCGCTGCACATCATGGATGTCGACGGGTCGAACCTGCGGCGGATTGACTACACGACGTTGTGCAGCAACGTGCCCGCCATCCTGCCCGACGGCTCGATCATCTGCACGCGATGGGAATATCAGGACAAGAACATCTTCTCGTGGCAGGGCCTCTGGACGATCAATCCTGACGGCCGGCAACTGAAGCTTTACTTCGGCAACACCATCACTGTCCCGAATTCGCGCTACGGTGCCAAGCCCGTCCCCGGCACCGGCAAGGTGCTCATCACGATGGCAGCGCATCATCATCCGCCCGTGGGCGACGTGGCATTGGTGGACCGCAGTCTTGGCGTTGAGAATCCCGCCGCAATGACGCAGATCACGCACGCCACGAGCTACGAGGTCCATCAGGGCCGTGACTGGCAGGAAATCAATTGGCGTCCCGGTGACATCTTCTTCCCCGAGGCCTGCGCCGACCCGATGCCGCTTGACGACAAGCGATTCCTTGTTTCATTCGCTGGCGACCGCGGCATGCGACACCGCATCTACTTGTTCGACTACTACGGCATCGGCGGTGTGTTGATCGAGGACGCGGCGCTTTCTTGTTTCAGCGCTGTGCCGCTGGAGGTGCGCGTGAAACCGCCGGCTATCGTCGGGCAGGCGCCGGTGGAGAGCTGCGAGGGCACGTTCTTCGTGCAGGACGTCTATCATGGGCTGCTAGAGCAAGGAGTCCAGCGCGGACAGGTGAAGGAATTGCGCGTCGTGCGCATTCTGCCGAAGAAGTGGAACACCGAAGGCCCACGCTACCACGACCACTACCCCATCGTCGGCCACGGCAGCTACTACGTGAAGGAGAACCTCGGCAGCGTGCCGGTGTATGACGACGGCTCGGTTTATTTTCGCGCGCCGTCGAACTGCGAACTCTACTTCATCGCCCTCGACAAGGACGGCAAGGAAGTGCAGCGGATGGGATCGGTGACGCAGATCACCACCGGCGAGGAAGTCGGCTGCGCGGGCTGCCACGACAACCGCCAGTCCGCGCCGCCGTTGCAGCCGCCCAAGGCCGCCCGCTGGCAGCGCGCGCCTGACACAATCCGGCCGCCACCGTGGGGCGCAGGATCGTTTGATTACGTCCGCCACGTGCAACCAGTCCTCGACCGCTACTGCGCGAAGTGCCACGAAGGTCGAGCTCCCGCTGCCAATCTCGACTTCTCCGGCGACAAGACTCGCTTCTTTAACATGTCCTACGAGTCGCTGGTCACGCGCGGTTGGGTGGAACACTACTTCATCAACCCCGGCCCAACCGGCGTCTTTCCCGCGCTCAAGACCGGCTCGGCGGTGAGCAAGCTCACGCAGTTGATCGAGAGCGGCCACGGCGGGCGCGTGGCGATGGACGACGAGAGCCGGCGGCGCATCTACGCATGGATTGATTCCAACGCGCAGTATTACGCGACGTGGGACATGAGCCGGCCACACACGGTGGGCGGGCGCGACCCATGGACGTTCTGCGAGGGCGACAAACGCGGGCCGTTGCGGCTGGAGCTGTGGATGGAGCGGCTGGAAAAGGCTTTCGCTGAAAGTGGTTGCATCACCTGCCACCGGCCGATTGCCAACGATGGCAGGGATAGGATTGGCCATGGCCACGAATACAACGCCAAGATCAACCTCACGCGACCGGAGTTCAGCCGGCTGCTGAACGCGCATCTCAGCAAGGGTGTCGGCGGCCTCGGCATCACTGGCAAACGCCGCGGACAGGACGCGCCGGAGTTCACAAACACCGACGACCCGCGTTACCGCGCGATGCTGGAGGCCATCGTCGCTGGCAAAGCCGCGCTTGAAGCCCGACCGCGCATGGACATGCCCGGCGGTAATGCCGTGCCGCAGACGCGCGACTTTGGGAAGGTTTTTTAGCGGCAGTTCTGGTAACAAGAAGGAGCAAAGGACTGGCTCTATGATGAAGAAGACAATGCTTGTCGCGGCGATGAGTGTGATGGCGTCGAGTCTGCTGGCTGCCGGGCCAACGCAGCCTTTCGGCTTCGAGGGCGCGAAGTGGATTTGGTTTTCTGCGGAGCCGATGCCGATGACGCAGAGCTTCCCCGGTGGCGCGAATTATTTTCGCAGCACGTTCATGTTGCCGGAGAAGGCGCAGGTCAAGTCGGCGGAGGTGGTCTGCGCGGCGGACAACCTCTACACGCTCTACATCAACGGCAAGCTTGCCGGCGAAAGCGGCCCCGACCCGAACGCTTGGCATCAAGGAAAACGGTTCGACATCGCCGACATGCTCGTGCCAGGCCGGAACGTGATTGCGCTGGAGGCGATCAACACCGTGGCAGGACCGGCCGGCCTTGTCGTGAAGCTCGTGGCGCAACTTGCCGACGGCAAGCAGGTGGTGTGCGTGAGCGACGAGCCGTGGAAGAGCCTCGACAAGGAGTTGCCGAACTGGCAGCAGCCCGGTCTCAACGACCAGAAGTGGCGCGCCGCGCACGTTGTCGGCGACTACGGCATTCCGCCGTGGGGCAAGCGAGTCACGGCAAACCCGCCTGCGTTGAAAGCGAGCGCGCCGATGGATGACGCGCGGAAACAGGCGCGAGACCGAATTGCGCAGCTCAAGGTCGCCGCGGTTCGTGGCGGTGCGCCGCCGCCGAAGCCGGTGGTGGAGGTCGTCCCCCCCGCCGACTATCCGTGGCCGGAGGCGGTGGTTTACTTGGGCGAGGATTGCAGCTTGTATCGGCCGTCGAAGCATAGTGGCACGAGCGCGGATAGCCTGAGCGTCACCATTTTCAATCCACGAAACTCCCGCGCGTTCCCCGAGCACGATCTGCCCGCGCCGATGAAGGTCGGGCGCAAGCTGTTCGTGCTGAAGCCGGCGCGGCCCGGCGTGAAACCGCAGGTGCTGCTCAACGCCGGCAAAGGCGGCATTGGCTCCCCAAGCGTGTCGTTCGACGGGCGGTGGGTTTACGTTTCGATGGCGCGCGAAGGCGAGGCGTTCTTCCATATCTACAAAGTGCCGGCGGCGGGCGGCGAACCGCAGCGGCTCACTGACGGGCCGTTCCACGACATTGATCCGGTGGAATTGCCGGACGGGCGGATTGCGTTCGTCTCCACGCGCATCGGCACGTTCGAGGAATACCACAACCCACCGTCGCGCGCGCTCTTCGCGATGAAAGCCGATGGCAGCGAGATCCGGCCGCTCACCAACACCATCATTTTCGACAACGAGCCGGAGGTGCTCGCCGATGGCCGCATCTTGTTCATCCGTTCCGACAACTTCTTTGACCGCGGCAAGGTCGAGACGCTGCTGCACGCGGTGCATCCCGACGGCACCGAAGGCTACACGGAGTTCGGGCTGGACAACGGCCCGGAATACGGTGGCCGGCTGCGCGCGTTCAACGTCGGCAGTCCCGCGCCGCTCCCCGACGGACGCGTGGCGTATCTGTCAAGCGCGGGCATAGACATCGGCCGCCCCGGCTGCGAGGCGAAGCACCTGCAACACATCGGCATCGAGGCGGGCGATGTCGCGGCGTTGCCCGACGGCCGGCTCCTCTGCACGGTAGCGCGACGAATTCCCGTCGAGAAGGTAGTCAAGAAGCAGAAGAAGATCGTCAATGACTTCAGCTATGAAAAACTCGCCATCCTCGACCCGGCTGCGGGCGAGAAAGTGGTGGTGATGTTCAACTCGGAAGAAGCGCCGCTGCACTCGCCGGTCTTCCTCGGCGCGCGGCCCCGACCGCCCGTGCTTGCGCAGAAGATGGAACCGGCTGAGCACGACAACCCGCGCCCCACCGGCGTGCTGTTCTGCCAGAATGCGCGCTTCACCAAGAACTCCACCGCCGGCTGGCCGCACGTGCGCGCCATCCGCGTCATCGCCGGCAAGGGTCTCACCGTGCGCTCGTCGCACTCCTACATCGTCCACGCCGGCAACGAGACGACAGAGCTTGGCACTGTGCCGCTCGCACCGGACGGGTCGTTCGCGGTGGAAGTGCCGGCGGACACGCCCATCGCGTTCCAGGCGGTGGACGGCGAGGGACGGTCGGAGTTGAATGAGATGTCGTGGATTTACGTCCGGCCCGGCGAGCGCCGCGGTTGCGTCGGCTGCCATCAGACGCGCCAGGTGTCGCCTCCGCACGCAGTCGCCGAGATGCAAGCAATGCGGACGCCGCCGTTGAAACTCCTCGGCCAGGGCCAGCCGCTTCGCTTCCGCGGCAACAATCCCGCCGTCACCGGCTTGATGGAACTTCAACTCGACCGCTTCCGCGAAATCGCCGGCATCAACCGCCACAGCATCGTCGCCGAGCCGAACGCGACCGGCGCGCAGGAAGTGGCGGCGCTGGTGGCGCAGATGCGCGGCGGCGATGAGCATCAGAAAGTCACGGCTGCGCAGCGGCTGGCGATCTTCCGCGACCCCGCAGTCGCTCCGGCGCTTGCGGAGCTTCTGCGCGACGCCCGGCGCGAAGTTCGCGTGGCGGCGGCGACGGCGTTGAGCGGCTGCGGCACGCGAGAGTCCGTGGAGCAGTTACTGGCTGCGCTCGCCGACCCGGACCCGCTCGTGGCGCAGTCGGCGTCGCTGGCGCTGGAAAACCTCACGGGTCACGCCGAGAGCTTCAACGCCTTTGTCAGCACCGACGAGCGACCGCGGCAGGTTGCCAAGTGGCGAGATTGGTTCCGCGCGAACAACTGGGACCAGATCGAGCAGGAACTGACGAGGCGGATGGAGAGCAACGACCGCAACGTCATCCGGCGCGCGGCGGTGGCGCTGGGGCATATCGGCCGCGATGCCGCGCGGGCGGCACTGCGGAAATACGTTGTCGCCGAGCGCGGCAACAATCCTTACCCGGAGTGGCGCAAGACCCACCAAGGCGATGGCGCGAGATTCAACTCGCTCGAAGCGGCAAACCCGCGCACGCTGCAAGCCGCAACGCGTGCGCTCGGCTGGCTGAAGGACGCCGAGGCCGTGCCGATGCTTGCCGAGACGCTCAACACGCACAGTCGTCCCGCTACCGGCAACCTGTTCCTGGCCGAAGCCGCGGCGGAAGCGCTTGGCCGCATCGCCACGCCGGCGGCTGAAGCCGCGCTAACCAATGTCTTCGCAAGGTTGGAAGACTATACGCTCTTCACGTATTGGTATGGCGACCATCCGGCGTTGATGGCCTGCCACGCGTCGCCGGTGCATTACCTCATTGTCGAAGCGCTCGACGCGATGGGAACGCCACGCGCTGGCGGCATCGTGACGCACATGATCCGCTCCGTGCCGACGGACTTCGACCGCGCGCTCTTCCCCTACAACGATGACTGCGAGACGCTCTACGGTCGCGTCATCCGGCGTAGTGGCCTTGAGACGGCCGTGGTGGAGACGTGTCTGTCCATCCTCGGCGACAAGGAAGCCGCGCGCACGAAAGAGATCGAGGACGCAATTGGCAAGACCATTGGCGCTTGGGGCGGCAAGCCCGACCTGGAGAACCGTGCCGCGCAAATCCTCTCCCTCGTCTGCCGCGACCGGAAATACGAGCCGCGCGTCCGCGCCGTGTTCGAGGCGTATCGCGCCAAGCCGAATGACATCCCGCGCCTGTTCGATACCGGTATCCCGGTCATCCAGAAACTCCCGGCGAAGCACTGGGTTTGTTTCTTCACAGCGCGCCTGCTCGGCAACCTCGCCGACCCGCGCTCGGTGGACGCGCTAATCGCCTCGCTGGACCGCGAGCCGCCGGAGAGCGCGCCCGGTTATCCCGACCCGCTCGGTCCCGGCGTGCTCTTCCTGCACAACGATCTCACGCCTTGCTGGCGCGCTGCCGCCGCGTGGGCGCTTGGCCGGATTGGCGACGCGCGCGCGACGCCGGTGTTGTTGAAAGTGATCGGCGATATGAAGAACGCCACCGACACGCGCAACGCCGCGGCAGAAGCGATGGAACGCCTTGCTGACGCGACGAGCGCAACAGCTATCCGCAAACTTGCAGCCGATTACCCGGAGATTTCCACGCGCCGGACGCTCATGCGCATCAGCGCAAGCCTGCAGCAGTGAAGTGCCACTATCGTTGTGGACGAGCGCTTCCGCGTCTTTTAGAATCGGCGGCATGAATTCACGGGAGTTGAAGACCAAGGTGGCAGTTGCGTGTGTTCTGGCCCTCTTACATGGCGTTGGGCTTGCCGTGGCTGCTCAAGGCGTGTCGTTGAACAACCTGCGTTGCGAATACCTCTCCAATCCGCTCGGCCTCGACGTGGCGCGGCCGCGGTTGAGTTGGGCGATGGAATCGGCGACGCGCGGCCAGAAGCAGACGGCCTACCGGATTCTCGTCGCCTCGGAGTTCGAGAATCTCGCCAAGGACAAGGGCGATCTCTGGGACAGCGGCAAGGTGGCGTCGGACGAGAGCGTCCACATTGAGTATGCCGGCAAGCCGCTCACGTCGGGCCTGGAGGTGTTCTGGAAGGTGCGCGTCTGGGACCGCGACGGCCGCGAATCGGCGTGGAGCCAGCCAGCGATGTGGTCCATGGGCCTGTTGAAGCCGGCGGACTGGAAAGGCAAGTGGATCGGGTCGCCGACGGACAGGGAGTATGCGGCGAAGAACAAGAAGTATGAACCTGCGCCGATGCTCCGGAAAACGTTCCGCATCGAGAAACCCGTCCGGCGCGCGACAGCCTACATCTGCGGCCTGGGTTACCACGAACTGCGGCTCAACGGAAGGAAGGTCGGCGACAGCGTGCTCGACCCGGCGTTCACGCGCTACGACCGGCGCGCGCTCTATGTCACGCATGACGTGACGGCGCAACTGGCGCGCGGCACCAACGCGCTGGGCGTCATCCTCGGCAACGGCTGGTTCAACTATGGCGTCAAAGCGGCTTGGAACTTCGACGAAGCGGCGTGGCGCGCTTGTCCGAAGGTGCTTCTGCAACTGGTGGTCGAGTTCACCGACAGAACGACCCAGACCCTCGTGAGCGACGGCACATGGAAGTTCGCCACCGGCCCGATCGTCGCCAACGCGATGCTCAACGGCGAAACCTATGACGCACGCTTGGAGAAGCCGGGCTGGGACACGGCGCGTTACGATGACAACGACTGGGCTGCAGCGAAGGTCGTCGAGCCGCCGCAGGGCGTCCTTTCTGCGCAGATGACTCAGCCAATCCGCGTGACGCAGGAGTTGAAGACGGTGAAGCTCACACAACCCAAGCCGGGCGTGTTTGTCTTCGACATCGGCCAGAACATCGCGGGCGTGGCACAATTGAAGGTTCGCGGCCCCGCCGGCACGACCGTGACGCTGAAGTATGGCGAGGCGTTGAACGCCGACGGCACGGTGGACCAGAAGAAGATCAAGGAGCACACCTACGACGGCGAATTCCAGGTGGACCGCTACATCCTCAAAGGCGCGAACACAGAGGTGTGGCAGCCGCGGTTTGTCTATAGCGGCTTCCGCTATGTGGAAGTCACCGGGTTTCCCGGCAAGCCGACACCGGCGAGTCTGCGCGCACTCGTCGTGCATACGGATCTGGAGAGCGCGGGCAGCTTCGAGTGCTCCAACGAATTGCTGAACGACATCCAGCGTTGCACGCGATGGTCTTACGTCAATAACTTCCACGGTCATCCAACTGATTGCCCGCAGCGCGAAAAGAACGGCTGGACCGGTGACGCCCACCTCGCCGCCGAGGCCGGCCTCTACAACTTCGAGCCATCGGCCTCCTACACGAAATGGATGCGCGACTTCCACGATGAGCAGCGCCCCACCGGCGAACTGCCCGGCATCGTGCCGACCGGCGGCTGGGGCTACAAATGGGGCAACGGCCCCGCATGGGATTCGGCTTATGTGCTGATTCCGTGGTGTCTCTACCAGTATCGCGGCGACCAGCGGATCTTGGCGGAGCACTACGACCGCCTGAAGCTCTACGTGGACTACCTGACGACCCGCGCCACCAACGGCATCGTCAAGATCGGCCTCGGCGACTGGTGCCCGGCCAAGACAAAGACGCCTGTCGAGATCACCTCCACCGGGTATTACTACGCCGACGCGGTCATCGTCTCGAAGATCGCCACATTGCTCGGCAAAAAGGAAGACGCCGCCCGCTACGCCGCACTCGCCGCCGATATCAAGAAGGCGTTCAACCGTGCGTTCTTCAATCCGCAGACCAAGCAATACGGCGCTGCCAGCCAGACCGCGCTGAGTTGCGCCCTCTACCAAGGGCTGGTGGAGCCGCAGCACGTCGCCGCCGTTACGGGCAATCTGGTAGCGAACGTTACGGACCAGCAAGGCCATCTCGATTGCGGCATCCTTGGCACAAAGTATTTGCTCCACGCACTGACCGACAACGGCCATGCTGACGTCGCCTACACTGTCGCCTCGCAGACGACCGCACCGAGTTGGGGCAACTGGATCAAGCGCGGCGCGACCACGCTCTGGGAGGATTGGGAAGGCAAGTCCTCCCTCAACCACATCATGTTCGGCGACATCTCCGCGTGGTTCTTTGAGACGCTCGCCGGCATCCAGCCCGACCCCGCTGCGCCCGGCTTCAAGAAGATCATCATCCGCCCCACGGCCGTCGGCGACCTGAAATGGGCGCGCGCCAACCATGATTCGATGCGTGGCAAGATCGTCAGCGATTGGAAGCGCGAGCGGGAGAAGTTCGTCCTCGACGTGGCGATTCCTCCAAACACCACCGCCACGGTTTTCATCCCCGCCAAGAGCGGCGGCGACATCACTGAGGGTGGTCGGCCGCTCGACAAGGCGACCGGCGTGAAATTTCTCCGCACCGAAAGCGACTGCGCTGTTCTGGCGGTCGAATCCGGCATTTACCGGTTTACCGCAAAGATGGCCAAGTAGATGATGCCGGCCGCGCCCTCCTGTGGAGGTTTGCATGACAAGAATATCACGATGGGTTCTACTGTCGGTTTGTGTGGCTGCAGCAACAGCTCACGCCGTAACGCTGGTGGAGAACGGCCAGCCGCGAGCCGTTATCATTCTACCGGATGCACCCTCGCCAGCGGCAAAGCTCGGAGCGCAAATCCTTCGTGACCATCTCAAGCAGATCTCAGGCGCAACGCTGCTGATAAAGAAGGAAAGCAGCATTTCCGGCAACGCCACGCCAGAGCAGCCGTGGGTGCTGGTTGGCGAAGGCAAGCTGGCCGGGCAACTGGGGCTTTCCACCGCCTCGCTCGGCCCTGGCGGCATGGTGTTGTGCGCCAAAGCCAACGTGCTGGCGCTGTTCGGCACGGATGATCACACCGCGACGGATCCAGACGGCACACGCTACGCGGTCGTTACGTTTCTGGAAGACAAACTCGGCGTGCGCTGGTTGTGGCCGGGCGAGCTGGGCAAAGTCTTGCCGCGACGGGCAACGATCACGGTCGGTGATTTCGACCAGAAGTTTACGCCGCGACTGGTCCAGCGCCGCATCCGCGACTCGCACTACAACGACCGGTTGGAAACCGGCCTGAAGAACCTCGGTTTCACGGCCGCTGATTACAGGCGCCAGCGTGCTGACGCAGAGAAGACGACCTCGGAATCAGGTGGCTGGTTTGACTGGCAGAAGCTTGGCGGCTCTTTCAACGTCAGCGGCGGCCACGCCTTCGGTCATCTGTGGGAGAAATACGGCAAGGAGCACCCCGACTGGTTTGCGATGCAACCAAACGGCTCGCGCGACCAGTCGCGGAACGGTGCGCGCTCCCGGCTCTGCAAGTCCAACCCAGAGCTGATCGCCGCCATTGCGCGCGAGAAGATCGAGGAGTTGAACAAGAACCCCAAGCTGGCGGGTGTGTCGCTTTCCCCCAACGACGGAGGCGCCAACACCTTCTGCACCTGCCCGAAGTGCGAAGCTCTCGACGCGCCCAGCGGACGCAAGGTGAAGCTCTGGGACAACACCAGCAGCGCGCGGCGCGAATTCGAACACGTCTCACTGACCGACCGCATGATTAGCTTTTGGAACGCTGTCGCGGAGCAGGTCGCGCGCGTCCACCCAAATGCGCTGTTCACCGTGGACGCCTACAGCGCCTACCGTTCGCCACCGCTGTTGCGCACGCTGCACCCGAACCTCGTCGTGCGGTTCGTGAACATCTCCTATACTGATGAAACGCTGCGTCAGCAGGGGCTTGCCGACTGGAATGAGTGGGCAAAGGCGGCGAAGAAGATCTACTTCCGGCCGAATCTCATGCTCGCCGGCCGTCGCTCTGGCGCACCGATGATCTATGCACACAAGTTCGCACAGGACTTCCGCCATCTCGCAAGTCATGGCATGTGGGGCACTGACTTCGACTCGTGCATGCACAACTGGTCAACGCAGGGCCTCAACTACTACGTCGTTGCGCGCTTGCACTGGAATCCCGACCAAGATGTGGACGACTTGATCACCGATTACTGCCGTGCGGGATTCGGCCCTGCGGCGCAGTCAGTCCGCCGCTATTTCGATGAGCTGGAAGCCATTACCAACCAGATCGCAGCCAGCCGCCAGGCGCTGAACGAAGACATAGACACAGCCAAGATCGAACCGCTCAACGTGTTCACCCCTGAAGTGATCGCCAAGCTGCGCAATCGGCTTCACGAAGCTCGCCGGCAGGCGACGGGCGACGAAACCGTGTTGAAACGGCTGGTGTTTCTCGAAACAGGCTTGCGCTGGACGGAGATGGAGGGGCGGGTTCACGCATTCTTCCGTAAAGACGGCAAGGTGGACAAAGTCGGCGCGCGCAAAGCGTGTGATGAGCGTTATGAAATGATGCAAGCCATCTTCCAGAATAGCTTCCTTGCCGTGAACGTTGCCGCCGTGTCTTGGGGCGAGGACGGCTACCTCAGACGCCTGCACTGGAAACACCCAACGGCAGAAACCAGAAACGCGCGATAGAATAGCCGGCGCGTCCTCTGCAAAATGATAGGTTGACATTTCCATACTGGCCGGTATGGTTCGCGCCCAACAGGAAACATTGGCATGGCGAGAACTTCACCTCAAATGCCGGTTCGGTTGGCGCAAAGCGCATTCGCGCTTTTCTCACGCCGCGGCATCGCCAACGTCAGCCTCGACCAGGTTGCTTCCCACGCGGGTGTCACCAAAGGCTGCGTCTATTGGCACTTCCAGTCGAAGGACGAACTCATCAAGGCCGCCTGCGCCCACTACTACCGTGATTTCCACCGCCGGATGAATGCCGAGATCGCGCCGGTGCGCGACCCGTTGAAACGGCTGGAGCGCGCCCTGCGACGATCCGTGAGAATCTGTCTTCTGGACGCGGAAAACCGTGTTTTTACAATGGACATCTGGAGCCTGTCGCTCCGTGACACTGAGGTGCGGCGCGGCTGGCAGCAGTTCTATGACAGCGTGCGGGAGTTTTACATCGGCCTCGTGCGCGCCGCGGTGCTTTCCGGGCAAATGGAGGTGGACAACCCGGAGCGCGCAGTGAACCTGATGCTGGAGGCTATCGAAGGAATCAAGCTTCGTGCCATGTTCGAGCCGCAGATCTGCTCACCAGCCGAGGAGAACGAAATCGTAAAGAGTCTGTTGGAGATCCTGGGCTGCGGGAAACGCGCAGCCAAAGCCGCCCGGTTTGGTTTCAATCAACAACATACCGGAGAGTATAGAACGCCATGAAATGTCAGCCAGAACCAACCCGCCGCCAGTTTCTCAGAACGTCCGCAGCCGCTGTTGTGGCTGCCAGCAGTTTATCCGTCGAGCGCGCGGCGCACGCCGCCGGCAGTGGCGTCTTTAAGATCGGTATGATCGGCGCGGGCGGGCGCTGCGCGGGCGCAGCTTTGGACGCCATGAACGCCGACTCCGACGCGCGACTTGTGGCGATCCACGACGTCTTTATGGACCGCGTTAAAGGCAAGCTGGAGGCCCTCAAGAAAAAAAAGCCTGAGCAGGTGCAGGTCAAGGACTCGAATTGCTTCAACGGACTCGACGGCTACAAGGGCGTCATCGAGGCCAGCGACGTGGTGCTCATCGCCAACGCCGCGAAGTTCCATCCGTTCCACACGATGGCCGCGATCCAGGCCGGCAAGCATGTCTTCGTCGAGAAGCCCCACGGTATTGACCCCTATGGTTTGAAAATGATGGCCAGCGCTTGCGAACTGGCCAAACAGAAGAAGCTCTGCGTCGTCTCGGGCCTTCACAGCCGCTACCATCTCGGTTACCAGGAAGCCATCGAGCGCATCCGCGACGGCGCGATCGGCGATATCGTCGCCATCGAGGAGAACTTCCTGCGCCAGCCCTACGGCGTCTATCGCCGGCAGGAGGGCTGGACGGAGCTCCAGAGCCAGCTTGGCAATCAGTATCACTTTGTTTGGCTCTGCGGTGACGACGTCACGCAGTCGCTCGTCCACAACATGGACCGTGCTTCGTGGGCTTTGAACGAGCAGGCCCCGCTCAAATGCCACGGCATTGGCGGTCGCTCCGCGTCGTTTGGCGAGGAATACGGTGATGTCTTCGACCATCACTCCGTCATCTACCACTTCCCCAACGGCGTGCGGGTTTACGCGTTCTGCCGGACGCAGGTCCGTTGCTACAACGAATACTCCAGCCTCATTCTCGGCTCCAAAGGCCGCTGCGACCTCATGCGCTGCGTGATCGAGGGTGAGAAGAAGTGGAAGTATGAAGGCCACGCACCGGAACCTCACGGCCACGAGCACGTGAAGCTCTTCGAGGCGTTGCGCAAAGGTCAGATCATCAACAATGGCGACTACATGGTCCGCAGCACACTAATGACTGTGATGGGCCAGATCAGTTGCTACACCGGCGCGGAAATCACGTGGGACCAGATCAGCAAGTCCGACTTCCATTTCCCCGTCAAACCGGAGGACTGTCGCATGGATATGGAGCCGCCCGTTAAGAAAGGTCCCGACGGCCTCTATCCTGTTTATGTCCCCGGCGTCACCAAACTCATCTAAAGGAGTATTCCATGAGCACTGAGAACCAACAAACCCGTCGTCAATTCCTTCGAACGTCCGCAGCCGCCGCCGTGGCTGCCAGCAGCCTGTCTGTCGAGCGCGCCGCACACGCGGCTGGCAGCGGTGTCATCAAGATCGGCATGATCGGTGCTGGCGGTCGGTGCGCGGGCGCCGCCGCGAATGCCATGAACTCTGGCCGCGATGTCCGCCTTGTGGCCATTCACGACGTCTTCATGGATCGCGTGAAAGGCAAGCTGGAGGCGCTCAAGAAGCAGAAGCCCGATCAAGTGCAAGTGGACGACACGCATTGCTTTGATGGGCTGGAAGGCTACAAAGGCGTTATTGAGGCCAGCGACGTGGTGCTCATCGCCAACGCAGCCAAGTTTCACCCCTTCTACACGATGGCCGCCGTGAAGGCCGGCAAGCACGTCTTTTGTGAGAAGCCGCATGGCATTGACCCGCACGGCATCAAAACGCTCAAAGCAGCGTGTGAACTGGCCAAGCAGAAGAAGCTCTCCGTTGTTTCCGGTCTCCAAAGCCGCTACGACAACGCCTACCAAGAAACGATGAAGCGCATCCACGACGGCGCAATCGGCGACATCGTAGCGATTGAGGAGAACTTCCTGCGCCAACCATACGGCATTTATCGCCGTCAGGAAGGCTGGACCGAAGTGCAAAGCCAGTTCGGCAACCAGTATCACTTCGTCTGGCTCAGCGGCGATGACGTGCCGCAGTCGCTCGTCCACAACATGGACCGTGCGACGTGGGCCATGAGGGAAACGCCACCGCTGAAATGCCACGGCCTCGGCGGCCGCGCCTCGTCGTTCAGTCCGGAACACGGCAACGTCTTCGACCATCACTCGGTCATCTATCACTACGCGAACGGCGTGCGGGCTTACGCGTTTTGCAGGACCGAGGTGCGCTGCTACAACGAGACTTCCAGCATCATCCTCGGCAGCAAGGGCCGCTGCTTTCTGTTGCAGTGCCGCATCGAAGGCGAGACGAACTGGAAGTTTGAAGGCAAGCGCAACATCGCCACCGACGCCGAACATCAGGTGTTGTTCGATTCCATCCGCAACGGCAAGCCGGTCAACAACGGCGACTACATGGCGCGCAGCACGCTCATCACCATCATGGGCCAGATCAGTTGCTACACCGGTGCGGAAGTGACGTGGGACCAGATCAACAAGTCCGACTTCTTCTTTGCGCCGAAGTGCGAGGACTGCCGCATGGACATGGAGCCGCCCGTCAAGCTCGGCCCCGACGGCACCTACCCGGTCTATGTGCCGGGCGTGACGAAGCTGATTTAGAGAGAAAGGAAACAAGCAACCACGGAATGCACCAAGCGCACGAAAAGAACTGACGACCTCGTCGCTGTCTTCCGTGCATTTCGTGCATTCCGTGGTTCCCATAATCATGAACGCATTCTTGAAAGCGGGCTTCTGTGTGCTACTCGCCTCTGCAATCTCAACCGCCACTGCCGCGGAGCAGAAACAACCTGATGGTTATCCCTATGCCGGCCCGCCCGCCGCGCCGGCGAAACCGTTGCAGGTGCTGGTCGTCACCGGTTGCGATTATCCCGGTCACAAATGGCCGCTGACGACGCCGGCACTGGCGCAGGGCTTGCGTGAAGACCCGCGCGCCGATGTGCGCGTCGTCGAGGACGCGAACTTCCTCGATTCGGCGGCACTGAGCCGCTACCACGTCGTCGTCCTGAACTACATGAACTGGAAGACGCCGGGGCCGGGCGAGACCGCGCGCGCGAACCTCAAGCGGTTCGTCGAGAACGGCAGCGGCTTGGTGCTGGTCCACTTCACTTGCGGCGCGTGGATGGAATGGCCGGAGTTTGTGAACCTCGCCGGCCGCGTCTGGAACCCGAAACTACGCGGCCACGACCCGCGCGGGCCGTTCAAGGTTGAGATCGTCCAGCCGGAGCATCCGATCATGAAGGGCTTGCAGCCTTTCGAGACCGAGGACGAACTTTACACATGTCTCGACGGCAACGTGCCCATCGAGGTGCTCGCGAAGGCGGTGTCGAAGGTGGACAAAAAGGATTACCCAATGGCGTTCGTGCTGAACGTCGGCAAGGGGCGCGTCTTCCATTCGCCGCTCGGTCACGACGTGAAAGCATTCAGCCCGCCCGTGCTCGGACTTTTCCGTCGCGGCACGGCGTGGGCCGCGGGCAAAACACCGACGCCGTGATGATTAGCGATGGACGCACACCAAACAGCCGAGGCTACTGTTCTTTACGTTCAGCTTCTGGACGAAGGGACCAGTGTATACCGACCAACGGCAGCAAAGCCGCTCGGCAATGGTCTTTACGAATTGCTTCCCACTCCTGACTACGATCCCGAAAATGAGAAGTGGGAATTCACACCAGGATCCATAGTCCAGATTGTTCAAAGGGACTTAGCTGAAGGACGTGTTCTGGTTGCTGTCGCACGTCAGATTGATAGAAAGGATCGACCATGAACGAACATCATTTTTTCTCCCGCCGCCAATTCCTCGGCGGCGCGCTGGCGACAGCGGCGGCGTTACCGTTGGGCGCACTGGCACAGGAAGCGAAGCCGAAGGAATTCGCGCGCAAAATCAAGCTCGGCCTCATCGGCTGCGGCGGGCGCGGCTCGTGGCTGGGCGGCCTTTTCAAGCAACACGGCGGCTACGAAATTTGCGCCGTGGCGGATTATTTCCCAGAGCGAGCCGAGAAAGCCGGCGAGAAGTTCGGCGTGGACAAGTCGCGCCGGTTCTCCGGGCTGAGCGCTCACAAACGATTGCTCGAAAGCGGCGTCGAAGCCGTGACGGTGGTGAATGTCCCTCACTTCCATCCCGACCACGGCTACGCGGCGGTGGAAGCGGGTTGCCACGTGTTCGGGGCGAAGCCGGCGGCTGTTGACGTGCCAGGCGCGCTCAAGGTCCAAGCCGCGGGTAAAATCGCGACACAGAAGAAGCTCTGCTACCTCGTGGACTACCAGATTTGGACTGACCCGGTCAACATCGAGGTCGTCAAACGCATCCACGAGGGCGGCCTCGGCAAGCTCGGCCACATTGACAGCGTCGGCTTCTCGATCCCGTGGGGCGAACCGCCAATCAAGACCGCCGAAGACCGCTTGCGCTGGTGGCTGGCGACCACGGCGCTGTCGGGCGATGTCATCAATGAACTCAGCATCCACTCCATCAACGCGGTGCTGTGGACAGTCGGGAAGCGGCCCGCGAGCGCCATCGGCCGCACGCGCGTCGTCCGGTCCAACCCGCGCTTCGAGTTCCGCGAGATCTATCTCGTCACCTACGAGTTCGACGACGGCCTGCTCTGGACCCACCGCGTCCAGTCGCTGCGGAATGATCTGGATTGGGCGCTGAAACTCGACGCTTACGGCGACAAAGCCACCGCGCTCGTCAGCTACCGCGGCAAGTCCTTCCTGCGCAGCGGGCCGAAGCATTACGGCGGCGGCGAGGTTGTGAGCCTCTACGACCAGGGCGCCATCCGCAACATCGCCACCTTCTACGACAACATCGTCCAGGGACGCTGCGACAACGCAACTGCACAGCAGGCCGGCGACGACGTGCTTACCGCCGTGCTCGGTCGCGAAGCCTGCGCACGCCGTTGCTGCCTGACGATGGACGAGCTGATCAAGGAGAACAAGAAGCTGGAGTATGACCTGACCGGACTGAAAGTTTGAGAAGCAGGATTGAACCAAACCCGAACCAAAGGAGAACGAACATGATCGAATTGGGACTTCACACTGACAATTGGCGGCCGCTGAGCATGAGCTTCGAGGCCGCGTGCGACAAGATCGCCGCCGTCGGCATCAAACACCTTGAGTTCGCCGTCATCCACGGCCAGAACTTCATCCAGGCGCTCGGCTACGACCCCGGCATCTCCCTCCAGGCCAACCCGCTCGCCCTGCGCCGCTACCTCGACAAGAAGGGCCTCAAGGTCACGCAGATTGACGGCTCCTACCCGATGATGGGGCCAAACGGCTCCTCCTTCGGCGTCCAATACGTCCAGCAGAGCATCCGCTTCGCCGCCGACATCGGCTGCCCGATGGTGGACACCGTGGACGGCGCGTTCGAGACGCCGGGCATGACGCGCAAGGAAGTCTTCCGCGTCACCTGCGAGAACTACGCCCAGTGCCTGCCGTGGGCCGAGGACTACGGCATCGTCATCAACGTCGAGCCGCACGGCCCCTACACCAACGACCCCGAGTTCATGCTCAAGCTCTTCAAGCACTTCGACTCCGAGTTCCTGCGCTGCAACTTCGACACCGGCAACAGCTTCATCGCCGGCCACACCCCGCAGGATTACCTGAAGACCCTGCGCCCCTACCTCTCGCACCTCCACATCAAGGACGTCAGCCCCGATCTGGCGGCGGCCGTGCGCGGCGAAGAGACCGGCATCGGCAGCTCCGTCGTCCCTGTTGGCGGCGGCGTCAACGCCGACAACATCAAGAAGTGCATGGAGTATCTCCACAAGACCAAGTGGAGCGGCTCCGTCTCCATCGAGTGCCACGGCTCCGACGAGAACACCAAGGCCAGCGTCGCGTGGATGCGCGGCGTGCTGAAGGGGCTGAAGAAGAAGTGAGTGGTGATTGGTAACTGGTGATTCGTAATTCGTAACTCGTGATTGGTGATTCGTGGTTCGTGGTTCGGTGCGACGCAGTGCGTTCCCCGAATCACCAATTACCAATCACGAGTCCACGAGCCACGGATTACGGACGCCGCCCCTCACTCCAGCGGCGTATCGAGCTGCAGCAGACAGTGGCCGAGGTTCAGCGTCGTCGAGCCTGCGGCCGGCAGGAACGCGGGCGTCATCGCGAAAAACCCGCGATAGCGCTGCACCGCGATCCCCATCCGCGTCAAGACGACCAGATGCTTGTATGCCGAATCGGGAGTCGTCCCCGTGCGCTTGGCCAGATCCGCCGTCGGCAACATCTCCCCCTTGCTCATCTCCCGCAACAGCCTCCATCGCGTCTCATCGCTCAACAACTTGCTGACCTGCCTCAGCGACAGCGGCAGCGTTCCCGTCGGAGTGTTTGTCGTGCTCATAGAATGCTCCAGTGGTTCGCGCCCTTGTAACTCCGCCCCTCCCGGCAAGGCAAGCGTATTTCCCGACCGTCAGACATAGCCCGGGGAGGCGGTAGGAAAGAACGCCGAGGCTGCGATCCAGAACCCACAGCCTGCGGCCAAGAATGCCCAAGCGTCGGCACGGATTCCCCACGCTCCGATACAGATGCCCCAAGAGCCGGCACAGAATCCCCAATCGCCCGGACAGACTGCCAAAGAGTCCGGACAGAACCCCTACGCTCCGATAATGAATGTCCAGGCGGCAATATATAACCCCCAAGCGGCGGCAAAGAACCCCCAATCGTAGGCACAGAACCCCTGAGCGGTGGCGAAGAATCACCCGGCGGTGATACATATCCACTCGACGGCCGGAATACTGCCCCAACACCCCAGAAGCATGCAGAAACGTGTGGAAAACAAGGCGAAACGCTCCGAGAGGTTCGTTACACCCTCCGCCTGCGAGCCACACCCCTCCGAGAGCGCGGGCATCCTGCTCGTCTTCGACGACAACTTGCCGGACTGCAATATGAAGGATGCCCATCACGGTTTGCGTGCCCCGGCGGGCAGGATGCCCGCGCTCCCAGATCGCAGACGCGCGCGATACAGCCATGATCTTCTGAACAAGCTGCGATCCTTCATCAAAAAGGAATGGTGCAGCCAAGCACAGTGATCAAGCGTCGAGCTGCGCTGCTTGTGTTTGTGCGCCATCTCCGGCATTATGCGCGTCGGCGTGAGCATCAAGCCTGTCATCTTCATCTCCGCTGTCAGTCGCGAACTTCGTTCCGCGCGCGACGTGGTCGCCAAGAAGCTAGCCTTCCTCGGCTACGATGCCGAGTGGCAGGACGTCTTCGGCACCGAACAGGGCGACATCAAAGAGATGCTCCGTCGCCGTATTGATGCTGCCGCCGGGGTCGTTCAACTGGTTGGGCAATGTCATGGTTGCGAGCCTCTAAAACCTGATAGCGACTTTGGTCGCATCAGCTACACTCAATACGAAGCCCTCTATGCCATCCAGCGCGGCAAGAAAGTTTGGTTCATTCTCCTCGACGAGAATTTTCCGACCGATCCCCACGACCCCGAGGCTGACGAGCATCGGCAACTCCAGAGCGCCTACCGCCAGCGCATCCGCAGTGGATCCTACCTCTGGCACAGCGCCGCCACTAACATCGAAATCGAGAACCACATTTTCGGTTTGAAAAACGATCTCGCTGGTTTGCGCCACCGTGTCAAACAATGGGCTATCCTCGTCCTTGTGCTCCTGATTGCGCTGACTGCAGGCGGCGCGTGGCTTGTCTGTGGTCAAGCCGGGCAAACCAACAGCATCACTGAAATTAAGAATCAGAACGAGAAACTTCACGCCGCCGTTCGCGAACTTTCGCAGACGGTCGCCAAAGTTAGCCAGACAGGAGACAAAGAAGATCAGCAGTCCCGGCTCGCTCGTGCATATGCGGTCCTTGAAACCAAACTACAATTACCACCAGGCACGTTGGAGAAAGAGCTTCCTCGGTTTGCCGAACAACTTCTCCAGCGCAGTGACACCAGCGCGATAGACCGCGCCAACGCGCTGTTCGCCGTAAAGAAGTTTGCGGAAGCCGAGGCCGCTGCGTTGAAGGCCAAGGACAAAGCATTGGCGGCCGCCGGCCAAACGGTGAAAGACACGATCGCCGCGTTGGAATTGGCCGGCAGTGCCGCAGAGGAGCAGATTCATTACGTGTGCGCACTCGACCACTACCGGGCTGCCGCAGCCCTGACCAGCCAGCAGCGCGATCCTATTGAGTGGGCGCGCGTGCAGCACGGGATTACCCGCCTACTTTATGACCAAGGGGACTATCGCCAAGCTGTAGAAGTTCTTCGCCCCATAATCAACATCCGGCAGCGCTTGTTGGGGCCGGAACATCCAGACACGCTGACCAGCCGTAGCAACTTGGCCGCAGCGCTAATTGCTCAAGGCAGTAACGCCGAGGCAATGCGGGAGTTCCGTGCTGTGCTGGTCACCCGTCAGCGGGTGCTGGGGCCGGAGCATTCGGACACGCTGACCAGCCGCAGCAACTTAGCCGCTGCGTTTATCTATCAGGGCAAATACGCCGAGGCGGAAGCGGAGAGCCGCGCCGTGTTGGCCATCCGCCAGCGGGTGCTGGGACCTGAGCATGTGGACACGCTAACCAGCCGTATGAATGTCGCCAATGCGCTTCTTGTCCAAGGCAAGCACCCGGAAGCCGAGACGGAACACCGCGTTGTGTTGGCCATCCGTCAGCGGGTGCTTGGGCCAGAACACCCGGACACACTAGACAGCCGCATGAATTTCGCTAATGCACTGAATGCCCAAGCCAAACACGCGGAGGCCGAGAAGGAACATCGCGACGTGCTGGCCATCCGCCAACGCATGCTGGGGCCGGAGCATCCCGATACGTTGAACAGCCGCAGCAACTTGGCTGCTGCGCTCGTTTCCCAAGGCAAATACGCCGACGCGGAGGTGGAAAGCCGCGCTGTGCTGGCTGTCCGCCAACGCGTGCTGGGGCCGGAGCATCCCGATGTTTTTCAGTCATACTACAACTTGGCAGCAGTCTTGGCGGCACCGTGGAAGATAACGGAGTCGCTTACCTTTGCTCGGCAGGCGTTTGATGGCTGGCGAAAAACACTGGGTGAAACACACACATGGACACAACAGGCTAAGAAGCTGGTCGAAAGACTCGAGAAAGCACCCTGACCACACCAGAGGAGACAAATTAGATGAAACAAACAAATGGATGTTCCCGCAGGCAATTCATCGGCGGCGCACTCGCTGCCACGGCGTCAGGCGCGGTGATGCGCGCGATGGCGGCGGAAAACAAACTCGGCTTCGTCGCCGCAGGTAAGGAGTTCGCCTTCGACACGGGTGCGCTGCGCGGCACGTTGCGCGGCGGGGGGCAGTCGAAGGGATTGATCCCGGCGTTCGATTGCGCGAGCGGCGCGGCGCTGACGAAATCGCTCGGCTTGTTCTCGCACTACCGGCTGTTCGAAGAGAACAAGCGTTTCGGCAAAGCAGCGTGGGATTGGGCCAGCGAGGCGAAGCTGGTGGGCAACGGCGCGCTGGAGGTGCGCTGGACGGCGGACGACGCGCATCCGTTTGACATGATGGCGGTCTATCGCTGGTCGGCGCCGAACGCGCTGGACCTGACGACGCGCGTGACGGCGCGAAAGGAACTGAAGCGGTTCGAGGTGTTCCTGGCGTCGTATTTCGAGGGCTTCCCGACCACGGTGGTTTGGGCGGGCGACAAGCCGGCGTTCGTCAGCGCATCGAAGGAGGCGGGCAAATGGCACATGTTCCCGCGCGACGAGGCGGCGGTGAAGATGATTCAGGACGGCCGCTGGAAGTATCCGCCGAGTCCCGTGGAGTGGACCATCCGGCCGAAGCTGGCCGCGCCGCTGGCCATCCGCCGCGACGCGGAGCGCAAGCTGGCGGCGGTGTTGATGACGCGTGCGGAGGATGCCTATGCCATCGCCTGCCCGCAGGATGAGGAAGGTCATCGCTCGCTCTATTTCTCACTGTTCGGCCGCGACCTGAAGAACGGCGAGTCGGTGGAGGCGAAGTCGCGACTGATGATTTGCCACGAGATCACGAACGAGAAGGCGCTGGAACTTTACAACGAGTTCCGAAAGTAGTCGTCTTGCTCCGCGAGACGATTTGATATGATTATCTCCACTCGCAGAGCGAGCAGGACTACTATGAAACGACGAGACTTCTTGAAACTGGGCGGATGGGGCGCGGCGATGTCGCTTGCCCCGGGCGAACTTCCCGCGGCAACCAAGAGCGGCACTGTGCAGGAGCCGGCGCGCGATGTGCCCATTGTGGGCGCGGCAGACGTGGTGGTTTGCGGCGCGGGGCCGGCGGGCGTGGCGGCGGCGGTCGCAGCAGCTCGCAAAGGCGCAAGGGCGCGGCTGATCGAGTTGCACGGCTGTCTCGGCGGCATCTGGACGGCGGGATTGCTGAGCTGGATTCTCGACTACAAGAACAAGAGCGGCTTGATGGCGGAGATCTGGCAGCGGATCGAGAAGCGCGGCAGCCGGGCGTTCACCAAGAGCGGCAACGCGACCAATGGTTACGATCCGGAGATGATGAAGCTCGTGCTGGAGGAGATGTGCGCCGAGGCGAAGGTCGAGGTTCATCTGCACACACGCGTTTGCGCCGCCATCAACAACGATGAGAAGCGGCTGACGCACGTCATCACGGAGTCGAAGTCCGGGCGCGAGGCGTTTGCGGGCAAGGTCTTCGTGGATTGCACCGGCGACGGTGACCTGGCGGCGCGGGCCGGTTGCGGGTTCGACATGGGCCACCCGGAGACAGGCAACACGCAGCCGTTCTCGCTGATGGCGCTCATCACTGGCGTCACGCCGGAAGGCATCGCGGGGTTCTTCCGCGATGATGACTCGAAGGATTGGGCGAATCCTAAAGAAAAGCTCAAGGCTGAGATGGAGAAGGGCGGCCATTCGCCATCGTATGCGAAGCCGACGATCTTCCGGCTGCGCGACGATTTGTTTGCGATGATGGCCAACCACGAATACGGCGTGAAGGGCACGAACGCCCGCGATCTGACGGCGGCGACGTTGCGCGCCCGCAAGGAACTGCATGCGCTGGTGGACGGCCTGCGCTCGCTCGGCGGCGCGTGGAAGAACGTCCGCATCGTCGCCACGGCCGAGCAGATCGGCGTGCGCGAGGGACGGCGCATCCACGGGCTTTGCACGCTGTCCACGGATGACTTGCGGGAGGGGCGAACACAAAAGGACGCCATCTGCCGCACGACGTTTGGGATTGATGTCCACTCGACCGATCCGAAGAAAGAGAAGGGCATCGAGAAGACCGGATTCCGCGCGAAGCCCTACGACATCCCGCTGCGGGCACTTATCGCGAAGGACGTGAAGGGGCTGATGATGGCGGGCCGCTGCATCAGCGGCGATTTCATCGCGCACTCCAGCTACCGCGTGACGGGCAACTCCGTGGCGATGGGCGAAGCCGCCGGCAAGACCGCAGCCGTCGCGGCGAAGAGCGGCCGGCTGCCTTCGGCGGTGGATATTTCGGAGATTTCGTAGTAGAAACGGCCCGTCCGAGAGCAGACGTGCGACGCAAAGAAAAGGCTAGTCATGAATCAGGACATGAGCAGGCGGCATTTTGTGAAGGGATCAGTGCTGGCAACAACCGGCGCCGTGCTGGCGGCAAACTCATCCAGCGTCGCCGTAGGCGCTGAAGCGGTCGCGAAGACGCCCGACGCGCCACGTCCGGCCGCAGCGGCGGGCGCACTGCCCAAGGGCAAGATTTGCGGCATGGAGGTCAGCCGCATCCTGCTCGGCGGCAACCTGCTCACGCACTTCACCCACAGCCGCGAACTGAAATACGTTTACGCGCTGACCCGGCACTACAACACCGATGCGAAGATTCTCGAGACGCTCGCCGTGGCCGAGCAGAACGGCGTCAACACGCTCGTCATCCATACCGTGCCGGCTGCGCTGAAGGTCCTCCAGCAGCATCGCAAGGAGCGCGGCGGCAAGATGCAGTGGATCATCTGCACCACCGCGCCCATCAAGCCGGGTTTGAAGGAGTATCGCGAGTCCGTCCAGAAGATGGTGGACGACGGCACCGACGCCATCTACGTGTGGGGCGTCCAGACCGACGCGTTGGTGAAGCAAGGCAAGGCGGAACTGATCGGCGAGGCCGTGCAGGTCATCAAGCAACACGGTGTTCCCACCGGCGTCGGCGCGCATGACCTCGAAGTCATCAAAGCCAGCGAGAAGGGCAAGTTCGGAGCGGACTTCTACATCAAGACCTTCCACCACCACAACTACCGCACCGGCCCGAAGCCCGACGAGATCAAGACGCCGAACGCGGAAATTCCCGGCTACTGGTGCAGCCACCCGCAGGAGACGGCCGACTTCATGAAGACGGTGGAGAAACCGTGGATCGCCTTCAAGGTGATGGCGGCCGGCGCGATTCCACCGCGCAACGCGTTCCGCTACGTCTTCGAGAACGGCGCGGATTTCTCCCTCGCCGGCATGTTCGACTTCGAAATCGCCGAGGACGTGAAGATCGCCAGCGAAGTGCTCGCCAGCCTGCCGAAGCAGCGCGCGCGGCCGTGGCGGGGATAAAAGAGAACGCATGCGGGACGGGAAACAGGTTTGCTGAAAGCGGCGGCGAACACGCCGCCGCTCCCAGTCAGGACCTTATCTGGTGAAGGCTCGCGGGCGGATACGATCCGTCCGTTCTCCTGGCTTGCTCCCTTGCGGCAACATCGCCGGTTGACAAGAGGCCTTAGGCTAATAAATTAAGCGCAACGGTTTGGAGCGAAAGCTCGTTTGGGATGGAGGCAGACGTTCAACGACAACAGGAGAACCCAGATGAGCATCACAGGACTGCGCAACTCAGCCATTGTGTCTTTTGTCGTCAGCATGACGATCCTGCTGGCAGGCGGATATTTCGCACAGCAAAAGGTGCCGCCCATCCCCGCCAAGGTCGTCAGTGGCGACAAGGTTCTGACCGAGCGCGACGCAATCCTGCGCGGGCAAGACGTGTATCAGCGATACGGCCTGATGGACCACGGCAGCGTGTGGGGACACGGCGCGTTGCGTGGAATGGACTTCGCGGCGGAAACACTGCACTTGATCGGCGAGACGGCGCGCGCGGCGGGCGTAACGGTGGAGGAGTTGCGCGCAAACCGGTTTAATCCGGCCACTGACACACTCACGCTACTGCCTGCGCAGGCGGCAGCGCTGGAGCAGGCGCGTGCGCACTGGGAGAAAATGTTTGGCGAGGGCAACGCGCACTACGGCTTCCTGAAAGACACCGTGCCGACGGCGGCAGAACGGCGCGACGTGGCGGACTTCTTCTTCTGGACAGCGTGGGCGGCGGGCACGCACCGGCCGGGGGAGACTTACACCTACACGAATAACTGGCCGCCGGACACGACCGTTGGCAACAAGGCTTCGACGGAAGCGTTGGTGTGGAGTTTGATTTCGATTATCACGTTGCTGGTGGTGCTGGGGATCGTTGTGTATATCGTGCACCGCTACGGGTTTTTCTATGGTGAGTCGCAGAGTGTGCAGGCTGCGCAGAAGCTGCTCGCAGCGCCGGTGACGCCGAGCCAGCGGGCGAGTGCGTTATACTTCCTCGTCGCAGGGTTGTTGTTCATCCTTCAAATCTTCAACGGCGGTTTGCTGGCGCACTACACGGTGCATCCGGGGCAGTTTTACATCGAGTTGGTCGGCAAACAATATCCGTTCAGTTGGGCGGCGACATGGCACCGGCAACTGGCGGTGTTGTGGATCGCGCTCTCGTGGATGGGCACCGCGGTCTATCTGGCGCCGTTGGTCGGCCGGCGCGAGCCGAAGGGGCAGCGCGCGATGGTCAACATCCTGCTGGCGGCAGCGGTGTTTGTCGCGCTCGGCAGTCTGACGGGCGAGGTGCTCGGCATCAAGGGCATGCTGGGCGAGCTGTGGTTCTGGCTCGGCCATCAAGGCTGGGAATACCTGGAGTTGGGCCGGCTCTGGCAGATTCTGCTCTTCGGCGGTCTGCTGTTCTGGCTCGTGGTGGTGTATCGCGGCATGGCCCCGGCGCTACAAGCGAAACCGAACAGCGAAACGGGCGCGCACACGAAGGCGTTGCTCTGGTTTTACGTATTCAGCGCGGTGTTTGTGGTGCTCTTCTTCGGCTTCGGTCTGGTCTATGGACGCCACACGCACCTGACCATCGCCGATTACTGGCGCTGGTTCGTCGTGCATATCTGGGTGGAGAGCATCTTCGAGTTCTTCGGCTTGGCGGTCATCGCGATGTTCCTGGTGACCCTTGGTTTGGTGTCCGTGGACTCGGCGCTGCGGGCGGCGTATTTATCGGCCATCCTCACCTTCCTCAGCAGCATCCCCGGCACTGCGCATCATTACTTCTGGTATGGCGGTCCGAGTTTCTGGCTGGCGGTCGGCGGCGTCTTCAGTTCGATGGAACCGATTCCGCTAATCCTGCTCGTGGTGCGCGCGTGGATGGAATACAAGGAAATCCACGGCCAGGGCCGCGAGTTCCCGTATCGGTGGCCGTTGTTCTTCCTGATCGCGAGCAGTTTCTGGAACTTCCTCGGCGCGGGCGTCTTCGGTTTTATGATCAACTTGCCGATCATCAATTATTACGAGCACGCGACCTACCTCACGAGCAACCACGGCCATACCGCGCTCTTCGGCGTGTATGGGATGCTGGCCATCGCGCTGATTCTCTTCTCGTGGCGCGGGCTGGTGGAGGACAAGCACTGGAACAACTCCATCCTGAAGCTGAGTTTCTGGGGATTGAATGGCGGCTTGTTTCTGATGTTCTCGACCGGCTTGCTGCCGATCGGTCTGGCGCAAGTGTGGGAATGCTACGACAAGGGATTCTGGTTTGCGCGCAGCGCGGCGTTCTACGACCAGCCGGTGATTCAAACGCTCGGCAACTGGCGCGCGGTGCCGGATACGATCATCATCGTCCTCGGCGCAGCGCCTTTGCTGTGGTTCCTGATCAGCACCTTCCCGCGACTGCGGCGTGTCGGCGAAGGCAAGCGTGAGTTGCGTTAGCTCGGACAGCCCCGCTCCTGGCAACAACAGCACACGTCCACGCTGTAGCGACGACGCGGCGCCTCTTCGTGTGTCTGTTGACGCGCGTCAATTCGCTTTTAGGGGCAACTTGTCATAGTGTCCGCAGTCGCGGGGCCGCATGGTTGCGGCAGGCGCGCGTAAGAGTCATCAACCGAGTGAAAGGCAAACTAAATCATGTTCTGCAATCAATGTGAGCAATCGTTCCGATGTGTGGGCTGCAGCACCAGCCCCGGTGTGTGCGGCAAGGATGAAGATGTGCAGTCGCTGCAAGAGATCATCCTGTATGGGCTGAAAGGCATGGCGGCCTACGCGCACCACGCGCGCCGGCTTGGCAAGACCGACGAATCGGTCAACGCCTTCATGGAGGAGGCGCTCTTCTCGACCATGACCAACGTCAACTTCGACCTCGGCAGTCTTTTCGACATCGCGATGGAACTCGGCCAGAAGAACCTCCGCGTCATGGAAATGCTCGACGCGGGCCACGTTGAGACGTTTGGCAAGCCCTCCCCCACCACCGTCACCGAAGGCACTCACGCCGGCCCCGGCATTCTCATCACAGGTCACGACATGGTGGACCTGGCCGACCTGCTCAAGCAGTGCGAAGGCACGAACGTGAAGGTTTATACCCACGGCGAGATGCTGCCGGCGCACATGTATCCGAAACTGCGCAGCCACCCGAACCTCGGCGGCCACTACGGCGGCGCGTGGCAGGAGCAAAAGGACGAGTTTGCGAAGTTCAGCGGCCCCGTTGTCGCGACCACTAATTGCATCACGATACCCAAGGCAACCTATGCCGACCGTGTGTTCACGACGCGCGCGACGGCCGTGCCGGGCGGCGTGCGCATCAAGGACAATGACTTCAGCCCACTCATCGCCAAGGCGCTCAAGTGCCCGCCACTACAGGAGAAGATCGTCCGCACCTCCACCATCGGCTTCCACCGCCAGGTCATCCTGGACGCCGCGCCCACCATAGTGCAGGCGGTCAAGGATGGGAAGATCAGCCGCTTCTTCGTCATCGGCGGCTGCGACGGCGCCGAGCCGGGCCGCAACTACTTCTCCGATTACGCGCAGGCGACGCCGAAGGATTCGTTCATCCTCACGCTCGGTTGCGGCAAGTATCGCATCCGCGACTTCAACTATGGCGAACACCTCGGTCTGCCGCGGCTCATGGACATGGGCCAGTGCAACGACGCCTACGGCGCCATCGCCGTGGCCGTCGCGCTGGCGAACGCGTTCAAGTGCGGTGTGAACGACCTGCCGTTGACCCTTGTTATCAGTTGGTTCGAGCAGAAAGCCGTCGCCGTGCTGCTGACGCTGCTCTCGCTTGACGTGAAGAACATCACCATCGGGCCGAACCCGCCGTCGTTCGTCACGCCGGGTGTCTTCAAGATCCTGCAACAGAAGTTCGGCTTGCGTCTGACCGGCGACGCGAAGGCCGACCTCGCGGCGGTCCTGAAGAACTGACCGCTGGAGCGGAACTGACAGGCAGTCTGCGCACCGCGCTCGAGGCGATTCCCGCCGCGGGCGCGGTGTTGCTTTTGAGCAGGTGACCACTTGGATACTCTACACCGCGGCAAGGATACAGCCAGAGACCTGACGCCAAGACACAAGGAAAAGCACGCCGAACCTGCCACCAGTCCTCCAACCAAGAGGCGGAAGCTGCGGAAGCAACAATCCGCGAGCTAGCGATTTGCGCCGGCGTCGCCCGGCGTTGGCGGCTTCGAAGGGGGAGGAGGTGCCTGGCCTTCAGCGGCGATTTCACCGAGGAAGGTCTGGAAACCCTTGCCAACGGCGAACTGTTCCTCCACGAGCCGGATTGCAGTGCCGAAGCCAGCGGTGACAGCGCATTCGGCCACAAAAGTGAACGGGCCGACTTCCAGTTTGTCGCCATTCTGGAGCATGGCGCTCGTAACCTGCCGACTGTTGATGCGCGTGCCCGTGGCGGAAGCAAGGTCCTGAACGTGAATGCCGTTGGGAGAAACGGCGACGGTGCAGTGATAACGGCTGACGGCCGCGTCCTCAAGAATGATATCGGCGTCTTCGTCACTGCCGATCACTTTGGGACGCGATCCGAGAGCTATCTTTCGCGTTGTTCCATCGGGTAGCTTGATATGCAGGCAGTTCATAAAGGCTGGGCTGCGCCAGGTCCGTTCCCCCCGGCCGTCGAGAACCGGACCTGCGTAGTGTTTTTTTCCACGTTCAGCTTCTGGTAAATATCAAAAAGCGCGTCATAAACAACACACCAGTCCGCCGGCCGGCGGGCTGGATCAAGATCCAACATCTGGAGGAGCAGCGCCGCAAACTCATGATTAAGGCCGGGCATGGCATCGCGGGGGTCGCGGACGGGCTCTGTCGCCTGTTTCATGAGCAAGCTGAATTCGTTCTCGGCGGTATGAATCGTCTGGCCTGTGACTGCGTGAAAGAGCGTGGCACCCAGCGAATAGATGTCCACCCGGCAATCGAGTTCCTTCGCGCCCTTCAACTGCTCCGGCGCAATGTAATGAGGCGTGCCGAGCATGTAGCCGGTCCGCGTGAGCGGAGCGTCACCGGGCTTGCTGGCCATGCGTTTGGCGATCCCGAGGTCGCACAGTTTCAGGCGCCCATCCTGGGCCACGAGAAGGTTTTCCGGCTTCACATCGCGATGGATCAACCGCACCGTTTCCCAAGCGTAGTGAAGGGCGGAAGCGACACACATGCCGATCGCGGCCACGGTAGGCTCGCTGAGGGCACCCTCGCGCCGGAGCATCTCGCGAAGGTTGATGCCTTCGACGTATTCCATGGCAATGAAATGCGTCAGCGCGCGCTGACCGTAACCGTAAACCCTCACCAGATTCGGGTGGTTCAGGTGCGTCGCAGCCTCAGCCTCAGCGCGGAACCGCTGCAGGTAGGTAAGGTTGCCGGCAAGAATCGGGTAAAGAACCTTCAGCGCAACAATCTGATCTGTGAAAAGATGGCGGGCGCGAAAGACAACGCCCATGGTCCCCTCCCCCAGGCGTTCGTAAAGCTCAAAACCCTGGACGTCCACCAATTCCTGGCGGTTTTTCGTTTGTTCAGCGGCCCCCATATCGCGCTTGCTCTCTGGTTTTGACGCTCATCAGACCTGTTCGAAAACCTCACCTCGGAAGCCGAGATTCCACGCTCTCTGTTGAGTCACCGCGCGGAGCGACCGCGCTCGGGTCATCAGCAGGAGGCTCAAATTCACACGCGCAGCCTAAACTCGCCTTTGCAAGCCGTCCAGCCCAATTCCTGCGGTTATTGACCCGTGTGGCGGCAGGACTAGCAGCGCGCAGCCTTCTTGCGCCGCCGCGAACCCGCCAAGGCCGCGAGGCCCAAGCCGATCAACACACCCGTCGAAGGCTCCGGCACGAACACGATCTGGCCACCCGCATCGAGGAACACATTCGCCAAGCCCAAGCTGTCCTTGTTCGCCGCTGTGATTGCGTCGCCCGCGCCGCCGTTAAACACCTTCATGCCGTTGCTATCCTCGTAGATAAACTGCGTTCCGACATAGATCGTCAAGGCGCTCAGTTTCATCGTGGCACCGCTGAAGAGATGCAGCACATCCACATACTGTGCCGGATCACCGCTCAGGCCGTTGCCCACGAAGCTGGTGTGGTTCGTGATGTTCAACGTGCCAATCGCGAAGTTGGTGTTGAATCCGGCGTAAACCGCACCCATGTCGTTGCCTGCCACCTCAAACGTGTTCGTCGCCGCACCCAGACCCGTCAACGGCGTGGTGCCGCCAACAACCACCGTGCCGTTGCGCGTGTCGGAGGCCTGGTTGTTCGTGCTGCGATTGAGGAAGTCGCCCTGGACCACCAGCGTGTTGTTCGTCAGGCTGCCCATCGTGATAACGCCATTCTGGCCAATCAGCAGCGTGCCCGTAATGATCGCCGTGGACGGACTCACCGTCGGGCCAAACGCCAGCGTGCCGTTGTTGGTCAGGCCAGCAGTGAACCTCAGCGTGCTCTGGCCTTGGACGTTGATGGTGCCGTTGTTGGTCACTGCGCCGCCGAACGTCGCCGTCCCAGCGTCCCGCACCGTAATCGAACCGGCGTTGGCCACGGCGTTGCTGAACCAGAAGCTGCCACCGTTCTGAGCCGTCATTGTTCCGACCGCCTGGTTGTTCACCGACTGGCTGAACGTCAGGGTCTGGCCGCTGTTGCCGCTCGTCACCGTCCCCGCATTGTCCAGGGCGCTGTTGAACGTGCCGTGGCCGGAGATGGCGCCCGCATTGTTTACGCTCGGCGCCGTGAAGACCGCTGTCGCGTTGTTCAACTGGATGCTGCCCACATTCGTGATCGCCTGGTTCAGCACCAGTTCACTGTTGACGCCCAGCGCCGCCAGCAAGCCGGCGTTCACCGGCGTGCCCGCCACGCCGTTTGTGAACCCTGCGGTCAGGTTCAGCACGCCGCCCGTGGCAACAACCGTGCCGTCAGCCTCCGTGCCAATCACCGCCGCCACTGTGCCGAAGCCGGCCACCGAGCCGTGGTTGACGACGTTGCTGCCCGCGCCCACCATGGTGAACGTGCCGCCAGCCAGGCCGATCGTGGCCCCGCTGGCGTTCGTCAGCAACGCGTTGTTCACGCTCAGCGTGCTGCCGCTATTCGTCGCTGCCAGCATCCCGTAGTTGACGTTGTCGGCAATGCCGCCGCTCAACAGCAGGTGGCCTGTGACCGCCGCCACAACACCGCCCACGCCGTTGGAAATCGCCGGCGCCACCAGGCCATCCCCATAGATCGTGCCCGAGTTGGTCAACACGCCACCCGTCGCGAAGTTCGTCAGCACGCCGCCATTGAACAGCGCGATGTTGGCCGTCGAGCCGTTTAAGAAGGCGTTGGACATCTGCAACACCGTGCCGTTGCCAATCTCCATGAGGCCCCGGTTCGTGAACGTATTCACCACATCCAGCCGGACGACCGTGCCGTCGGGATTCCCCGCGTTGGTCCACAGCATCGTGCCGGCATTGCTGAGGTTGTAGGCAAAGCCACTGCGGTTGTTCCAATCCACGGTCGAACTGGTCCAGATGAGCAGGTTGCTTGCCGCCAGAATCTCACTCGACGGCAGCACCGCGTCCGCGGGAGCGTTTACGCGATTATCCACCAACTGAACATAGGTCTTGTTGCCGGTGGCCGGGTCGCCGACCACGAACGAGCCGATGAAGAAGTTCGTCGTCGCCATGCTGGCTTCCTCCGTGCGGATGCTGGCGACCTCCACCTGCTGCGTGCCTTCAGCGCCGGCGGACGGAGCATTGGTGAAGAGGAACGTGCCCTGGAAGCCATACCACGTTGGCGCCAGCGTGCTGCCTTCAGCCACCCGGTTGGTCAACTGGTTGTCCATGTTGCCGCTGAGGTGCATGGCCGAGCCGGCATCCACGATCGTGTAGTGGTCGTTATCAAGCACCACGTTGCCGAAGTAGCCGGTGGACGGATCCAGGAAGATGCCGCCGTAGAGATTGCCGGCGCGAACGATGCCATTGACCACGTTCAGGTTGCCACTCGCGGTGTTCGTGATGCTGCCGCTGACTGTCAGCGAGCCGCCCGTCACAAAGATGCTGCCGGAGTTGGTGACCGCGCCCGCGGCGATGCTGCCGGTATTCGTGATGATGCCGCTGGTGACCTGCAACACGCCTGCCGTGATCGCACCGGCGTTTTCCAGCGTCGAGCCGCCCTGGTTGACGATGGCGCCCGCAACAGTCAGCACGCCGTAGTTGGTCAGCGCGCGATCCGTCGTGTCGCCATTGACAAAGCGATTGGCGTTCACCACCGCGTTGCTGATGGTCATCGTCATCCGGTTGCTCACCGTGCTCGACACGTTCAAAGCGCCGTTGGTGATCCACAGCGAGCCACCGCCGCCCGCCGCGTAGCCGAACAGGTTGGCCATGTTGACCGTGCTGCCGCTGAGATTCCACACTGGCGAGGCGCTGTTGTTAACCAGCAAGCTGCCCAGCGACGTGTTGCCCGCAAAACCGTTGGTGACCGTCCAGATCGCGCTGCCGCGGAAGTCCATCTCACCGCTGCTGACGTCGCCGCGGGCGAAGTTGATGATCGCGCCATTGCCGAAGGCCATCGTCCCAAACGCGTGGTTGGTGCCGTCGAAGTTCACGGTCGCATTGGTCACGCCGAGCGAGACGCTGTTCACCACAGAGCCGGCGAGGATCAGCGTGCCGTTGGTCACGATCGTCGCGCCGCTGTAGCTGTTGCTGCCGGCCAGCGTGAAGAGGCCGGCGTTGGTCTTGAAGATCGTGCCGCCCGCGTTGAACTCGCCGAGGTTCTGAAGCGTGCCACTGATCAGGTTAAGGTTGTCAACCAAGCCGCCGCTGACGCCGATCTGGTGGCCGCTCATGTCCACCGTGCCGCCGTTGATGTTGATGGTGGCGACGCGGGTGGTGGCGCCGGCGCCGTCAACGCCAGTGATGATGTTGCTCAGCATCGTCAGCGAGGAGCTGCCGAGGACGTTGATCGTGCTATAGACCACGCTGCTGCGGCTGTTCTGGGTCAGCATGACGATGTTGCTCGCAACGGTCACCGCCGCATCACCTGTGATGTTCAGGACGGCCATGTTGGTGCCGTAGTTGGTGCCGTAGCTCGTGCCCATCACGATGCCTTTGTCACCGATATTGACGACGCCGCCGCCCAGGTTGACGATGCCGGCAAAGCCGTTCTCTGTGCGGAACTGCCCGGCCGGACGGTTGCCAATCCGCATGCCGGTCGCGTCCAATGTGCCCATGTCGAACGAGAAGATGTTCGTCGAGAGGCCCTGGCGATTCTCCTCACCCACGTTCAGCGTGCTCAAGAACAGGTCCACGGTGTGGCCTGTGAAGTCCACCGTGTTCGTGCCGCCCGCGGCAGTGCCGACGCTGCCCGCGCCAACGTTGAAGGCGGCCCTGCCGACGCCGTCAGCGGCGCGGACTGTCAGGATGCCCGTCGAGCCGTTGAACACCATGCTACCGAAGGAACGCCCGCCATTCGGCGAACCGACGTTAATGGTGTTCGCGTTGAGGATATTGGTGCCGCTGCCAAGCCTCATCACTTGCTGGCCAATCCGGTTGCCGTTGCCGAGGTAGAGGGTGTTCGCCGTAATGGTCGAGTTGCTCGCCAGCAGGACCGTGGAGCTGTCATTCACGTTCGCCTGGAGCGTTTGCATGTCGCCAACCGTGAACACGCCGGTTGCTCCGAGGTTGATGTTGGCCGTGGCCAGGCCGGACATGTCGAGCAGCGCCTGGATGCCGTTGCTGGTGTTGTCACCCGCGCTGACACGGAAGGACGTGCCGGTAACAATAAAGCTGCCAGCGCCACTCATGACCAGCTTTGAGAAGCCGCCGTTCGTCGGCGCGCCGCTGAACGCATCCACACCCAGTTTCACGTTGCCGAGAACGGTGAGTTGCTGGCCGCTGCCGATGGCGATGCTGTTGGTGGCGTAGTAGTTGGTCGTCGCGACAATCAGACCGCCAATCTGCTGGCTAAAGAGGCTCAAATCGAGCGCGCCAGCCATGTTAGGGCTGTTCGTGTTGTCGCCAAACGTAACGATGCTGTTGGTCCAGAGGGTGTTGTTGGCGCCGATCTGGAGCGTGCCACCCAGGATATGCATATTCGTGAAAGTGTTCGCGCCAGAGAGGCTCAGCGTGCCCGTGCCGAGCTTGCTAAGCGCCGGGCCGCTGACGACGCCACTGATCACGCCCGTAGCGGCATGGACGCTGATCGTGCGGTTGAAGCCAGCAAGGTCGAGGCCGTTGGCGAAGGTCAGGGTATCATTGGCGCTGGCCGCGTTCAGGATGAGATTGGTCGGAGCGAAGAAGGTGCTGCCCCAAACCAGCGTGGTGCCGCCGCCGAGCGTGACCGTGACCGGCGCGCCATACGCGCTGAAACCTGCCGCGCCCGCGAGCGACACGGCGTTGTTGGTCGCGCCAATGTCGCGGGTGAACGCCGCGCCCATCTCGATGACGCCGCCGTTGAGCACCAGGTTGCTGGCGGTGCTGAGACCGACTCCGTTGTCAGCGCGCAGGACGCCGTTGCTGACATAGGTGCTGCCGCCGTAGGTGTTGACGTTGGTCAGCACCGTGACGCCCGTGCCAATCTGGGCAATGTAGCCGGTGCCATTGATGAAGTTGCCGAATGTGTTCGTAAAGGCACTGTTGAAGAACAACGCCGCGTTGTCGGCAATCATGCCGCTGCCCAAGAGGCCGCCGGCGCTGATCTGCAGGATGCCCTCGCTGATGACAGTCGGGCCGACGTAGGTGTTCGTCGCGGTAAGGGTCAGCGTGCCCGCGCCGAGCTTGGTCAAGCCACCGTCCACGTTGGTGCCCAACAACGCCGTGCCGGCCACTGCCGCGTAGGTCGGACCGCCCTGGCCCGCGAAGCCGGGCATGACGAGCTGAATGATCGGCGCGTTGGTGTAACCCGTGCCGGGGCTGGTGACAACGATGTTCGTGACCGAGCCGCTGACCGGGTCAATCTGCGCATAGGCCGTCGCATTGCTGCCGCCGCCGCCCGTGAACTTCACGATCGGCGGGGCCATATAGCCGGCGCCGCCATAGGCCACCGGGATGTTGATGATGCCGTAGCCATCCGCGGCAAGCAGCGCCTGGGCGATGGTCATGCTGAGGTTCGTGGTGTCAATGACCGCGCCGCCGTCATAGACATAGGCCTGGCCGCCGTTGGTGAAGGTGAAGGTCGAGCCAGCCGCCGCGGCCTTCAGCGTGCCGCCGTCGAAGTTGAACACGTCACCGCTGCCGGCCCCTTGCTCAACCACCGAGGCGATGATGGTGCCGCCGTCCGACAGGTTCACGACGCCCGCTGCGTTGGCGTTCCAGCCGAGCCTGATGCCGCCACCGGTTGCGTTGACGACGCCGCTGCCGCCCACATTGAGCACGCCATAGCCACTACCCGCATCGCCAACGATCAGGCGATTGGCCGTCTGATTGAAGGTGCCGCCCATGACGTTCAGGACACCCATGTAGCCACCCGCAAAACTTAGCGTGGTGTTCTGGTTGTTGGTGACGATGCCGCCCGTCATGTCCATCTGGCCCCACGTGCCCGAGCCGATACGGATCGGGTTGTTGCTGTTCACCAACAAGCCGCCGCTGAGGTTGTAGTAGCCGAAGCCGCCGGCTGTCTCGCCGATGGCCCAGTCGCCACCACCAGACCGGCTCTGAACCAGGCCGCCAGTCTGGTTAAACACCGCCACCGCGTTGGCGGCCCTGGCCATGCGCAACCTCTGAATCTGCACCAACGCGTTGTCCTGCACGTTGACCACCGCCAAGCCGTTGCCGGTATCCATCATGTTGAAGTCGCTCGCGACAGCAATCAACTGGCCGTTGCCGCGCACAGTCAGCGTGGCAACATCGCCGCCCGTTTGGCCAATGCTAATGCCGGTGGCGAGTCGAAGGACCGCGCCAGTTTCCACGATCGTCGTGCCCTGCCTCAACCGCGGCACCGCGGTAAGCGTGCTACCCGAGGCGTTGCTGAAGATCAGCGTGCCGGTGCCCCACTTGGTAAGGTCCGGCGTGCCGGCGCTATTGGTCAGATAACCCGCCAGAACTGCCGTGCCACCCGCGACGTTGATGACGCGCGCGGCATTGGTAACGTCAATCGGGTTCACGAAGGTAATCACACCACTGGTGGTGCTGGTGCCCAGGACAAGCGCGCTAGGCGCGAAGAAGTTGTTCGTGTTCCACTGGACGAGCGCGCCAGCGCCGCCGAAGTTGATCGTCAGGTTGCCATTGGTGGTGCTGAACCCGCTGGCCGCGCCGGCCGCCAACTGAATCTTGCCTGCGCCAATGCCGAGGGCGCTGGTCAGGTTGCCGCCGCCCAGAACCTCGAAGACGCCGCCGGTCAGCATCAGGTTGGCGGTGTTCGGCATACCGATGTTGGTGGCCGCGCGGAAGGTGCCACCGATGACAGCGAGGCTGCCGGTGAAGGCGTTGTAGTTGGTGAACTGGACCACACCGTAGCCGCCGACCGGGCCAATGATCACGTTCGTGTTCCCGCCGATGGTCGGCGCGAAGTCGAGCGTGCCGCTGCCGCCACCCAGCAACAGCGTGTTGGTGCCGAGGCCGAGGTTGACCGAGAGGACGCTGTTCGTCCAGGTCTTAAGCTCGCCGGAGTAGGTCCAGGTGCCGTCCGCCGCGCCGAGGAAGGCGTTGCTGAGCCAGTTGTAGTTGCGGTAAGCGCCGTAGGCGTTTGTGAAGTTGAAGTTCAACGCATTCGTGCTGTGGTTGCCCAGGACGATCGCGCCGTTGACCGGATTGACCGAGTGTGTGCCGACCCACTCCACGAACGACTGGTCAACCGCACCGGTCGTGCCGATAGCGCCGAGCGCGGCGTTCAGGTTGATCAGGCCCGCGCCGCCATAGAGGACGTTGGTGGAACCGAGCAGGACCGTGCCCTGCTGGATGATGGTCTGGCTGGTGTAGGCATTGGTGCCGAGCAGGATCAGCCTGCCGAGGCCGGTCTTGGTGACGTTACCCGCGACGCCCATGGCCGCAATCGGGTTGCTGAGCGTCAGCGCGGAGAACGGATCAATGTTGAACGTCGGCGCCATGCCGCTGCCGATGGTGATCGGGCGGTTGTTCAGGGTGATGTCGTTCGTGACGCGCAGCGTGGCGCTGGCGTTGAAGGAGATGCCGTAGCCGGCCGCGCCGAGGTTGGAGTCGCTGTTGATGTAGAGCGTGCCGCCATTCAGGACGGTGAGGCCGTTGTAGAGGTTGCTGCCCATCATCTGGAGGGTGCCCGCGCCATACTTGATGATGCCGGCCGGCTCCGAACCGCTGTTGAAGATGACACCGCCGACCATCGCCGTGTTGGCGTTCACGCTGAAGGCGCGGCTGAGGCCCGCGAGGTCCACCTTGTTGCTGAGCACCAGGGTCGCCGTGGCGGTGCTCTCGTTCAGGACGAAGTTGACCGGGTTGAAGCCGGCCGAGCCCCACGTGAGGACTGCGTTGGTGCCGCCGAGGTCCACGATGACGTTGGTGGCGAAGGCGCTGAAGCCGCTGATGCCATAGGGCAGTTGGATCTCGTTGTCCGCCGTGCCGAGGTTGTTCGCAACGCGGAAGCTGTTCTCAAACACACCGCCGTTGAGGCTGATATTGAGGTTCGTCCCGATGCTGAAGCCGCGTGTGGCGCGCAGGACGCCGCCGGCCACCAGCACATCGCCGGAGAAGGTGTTGGTGTTCAGGAGGTTCAACAGGCCCGCGCCATACTTTGCCAGCGCAATTGTGTTGGTCTGGCCGTCGGCGATGACACCCGTGATCGTCGAAGTGCCCGCATTGGTGATGGACAGCGTCGTGACCCGGCCGTTGGTGCCGTCGTCGGTGATGACCGTGTTCGCGTTGACCGCCGGCGTGCCGATGATCGCGTTGTAGCCGTTCAGGTCGAGGACGGTGCGCGCGTTGTTGAGGGTCATCACGCCAGCGCCGTTGCCGAAGGCGTTGGTCGCGCCGGCCTGGAGCCTGCCACCGTTGACAGTGATCGCGCCGTTGTAAACGCCATTGTTGCCCGCCAACTGCAGGACGCTGTTGTTGGTCTGCTTGAGGATCGTGCCGCTGCCGCCCACGAACAAGTTGTAGTTGGTGTAGGTGTCGGAGCGGGCGAAGAGCACCGTGCCCATGTTGGTCACAACTCCGTTGCCGAGATCACCGTAGGTCGAGTTGGTGCCGATCTGGAGCGTGCCGCCGTTGGTCACATACGTCCAGCCGCTCAGCGTGTTGTCGTTCGTCAGCACCACCGTGCCGCCGGGGCCGATCAACATGTTGTTGTTGCCGCTCGCCGCGTTGGTCAGCAGGCTACCGATGACCAGCGAGCCGTTGCCGGCGAAGGCGTTGAAGCGGTAGGTGTTCGTCGCCGGCGTGATCGAACCATTGTAGGTAACGTTGCCCGCCCAAGGCCGCATACCCAGGTAGGTGTTGACAAGATTCGCCTCGGTCGAGAAGTCGAGGTCATTCGCGACCGTGCCACTGAACAACAACAGATTGACCACGCTGGTCGGGCTGGAAGCGCGCGCATTGATGAAGTCCAGGAAGCCCTGGTCCATCGCGTAAGCCGCGCCGACGCCACCGGCGATTCCCGGAGCGCTGAGGAGGCCGCTGCCGAGCGTGTTCGTCACCGTCGCCGACGTGCTGAGGTTGGTGGTGCTGCCCAGGAAGAGGAAGCTGCTGCCGTCCACGAGCGTGCCGCCACTGTAGGTGTTGTTGGTGGTGAGGAACGCCGCGCCGACGTTGCCAGCGCTGACGATCCTCAGGCCGCCGTTGCCGCTGATGGTGCCGTCGAAATACAGATCCTGCGAAGCGAACCCGCCAACCGCGATGGTGCTGTTGCTGGCATTGCCTGCGAAGCCGAGCGGCTGGTTGAGCGTCATCGGGCCGGTGAAGTGGAAGATGCCGCCGTTGCCACCGCCATTGTTACCGATCGTGCCGCCATTGAGCACAACGGCATTGGTGAAGTAATAGGTGCTGCCGCTGCCCGGCGCGAATATCACCGAGCCGCCCGGCTGGACGGTGAGCGTGCCGCTGCCGAGGCCGATCACCGTGCTGCCGCTGGTCGCCATGTTGCCGTTATAGCCGACCATCAACATGCCCTGATCCACAATCGTGCCGCCGCTGTAGGTGTTCGTGCCGTAGGTCAGCGCCAAGGCGGCTGGACCGCTCTTGACGAACGTCACCGGGCCGGCACCGTTGTTCACGATGTTCGCCGTGACCTGGTTGGTTGGGGCCGCACCGATGTTGTATTGGAAGTAGATCAGCTCGCCGCCCACGCCCGCCTCACCCGCAGTGAGGTTGCCACCGGAAATAAGCGAGGTAACGCCGCCCACGGACATCAGGCCGCCGCTGCGGATGGTCAGCGTGTTACCACCGAGGTTGAGCGTGCCGTTGGACACAACCAACGAGTTGATCGTGCGGGACGAGCCCAAGGTCAAGCCGGCGGTCGTATAGATGTTGGTGGTGCTAACCCACGTCGCCGCGCCGTCCGCACCGGCGTAGTAATATCCAGTGTAGTTGGAGATCGAGTTCAGCGTGCTGTTGTAGGTGGCCCAGTTGGCGCCGCTGCCCGCGCCGTTGACGATGGCCCACGGAGCGAGGATGCCGTTGGTCAGCGTCGGGGCGGCCGTGAACTGGATGACCGCGCGGTTGTTGCCCTGGCCGAGGCCGGTGCCGGTGAAGTTGACGGTCGCGCCCGCGCCGCGGTTGGTCAGGATGTTGCCGATCACCAGACGGTTGGTGAGGTTCGCGCCCGCCTGGCCGACGTTGATGGTGTTGTTGCCCGACTCGATCGTCACGCCTCTCATCTGCGCGTTGGCGTTGGTGACCGTGTCAATCAGCAGGTTGATCGTGCCGCCGTTCATGATGACCGGCGTGTTGTCGGCAATGCGGTTGGTGTTGATTCCGGTCGCAACGGCATTGTTCAACGTGAGCGCGCCACCAGCGTTGATGGTGATCGTCGAGGTGTTCAGTATCGTGCCGGTGCCCGCGAGTTGGAGCGTGCCGCCGTTGATCACCGTCGGGCCGCTGTAGTCGTAAGCGTAGTTGACCGTCAGCGTGCTGGTGCCGGCCTTGACGACAGCGCCCGTGCCCACGAGGAACGGCGTGTTGTTCAGGGTCACCGCGCTGGCTCCATCGAAGACCACGGTGCCGGCATTGGTGATGTAGCGGCTCGCGAAGCCGGTCACATCCGCCAGCCTGAGCGTGCCGTCGTTGACGATGGTCTGGCCGCTGTAGGTGATGTTGGCGCCGGAGAGGCTCTGCATGCCCGTGCCGCCCTTGGTCAGCATGAGATAGCCAGCGCCGTAGCCGCCGCTGCGGTCGCGCATGTAGCCGTTGAAGCTGAAGTCGGCGTTGTTGTTCACGGTCAACATGCCGGCGCGGTTCACCCACTCGCCTTCCTGGTTTTCGATGACGCCCACGCCCGCCTGGTCGCTCAGGCCGCCGATGGTTTCGTCATGGCCCATCAACTTGAAGTAGGCCCACCGGTTGGCGATACCGCCAAAGCTGACCACACCGGTGTCCGCGATCTGTTCGTTCGCGCCGAGCTGGAGCACCGCGTAGGACGCCGGTGCAGGCAGGCCAAACGCATCGCCCATCTGGAGGTTGCCGGGGATGACGCTGCCAGTCGTGTTGCTCAGGATCAATGCCGTGCCCTGGCGCAGCAAGGTCGAACCCGTGTAGCTGTAGGTATTGGTGAAGATGACCACGCTGTTGGTCGTCGGAGCGCCGCCCGTGGGAGGATAGAAGCCGGGGGCCATGATGCCGCCCGCCGGACCGACCTCCATGCTGTTGCCACCGGAGAAGACCTGCTCCGGGATCAGCGTGCCGCCGCCGCCGCCGAGGCGATAGACGCCGCCGGCCGGGGTGATCGTGCCGCTATAGACGGAGGTGAACCCGTAGGCCACGCCTAGGAACGCGCCGCGGTAGTTCGCGTTGTTGAAGTCGAAGCTGGCCGAGCTGTTGCTGGTCAGCAGCAGCGTGCCCTGGAAGCCGCCGACGGCGCGCGTGCCGACCCAGTTCAGGAACGACTGGGTGAGGTCGGCGTTGTAGAGGCCGATGCCGCTGGAGGCGTTGGTGAGCACCAGCGGGCCGGTGCCGATGCTGTCGGTGGAGGCAATCAGCAGGTTGCCGGCGTTCACGTAGGTGCCGCCGCTGTAGTAGTTGGTCTGGCCGCTCAAGACCAGGCCGCCGGAGTTGATGACCAACGCGATCTGGCGGTTCGCGCCGTTGGTGATGGTGCCGGCGAAGACGTTCACGCCGTTGGTGGTGATGTTCGCCGTGCTGCCGAGCGTGATGGCGGAGACGCCGGCCACGCTGCCATTGTCCGTGATGATGGTCGAGGTCGCGCCGGTGAGGCCGCCGGCCGCGACGTTCACGCCGTTAAGGTCGAGCGTGCCGCCGTTGACAACGAGCGGGCCGTTCACCGCGAGGCCGCTGAGCTTGAGCGTGCCGGAGCCGACCTTGAACAGCGCGTTGCCGGCGTTGTTGCCCGCCAGGACGTTGGCGACGGTGAAGGTGGCACCGTCCACAATGTCGAAGCCGCCGTTGAAGTTGGTGGCGTTGATCGGGTGCGTGCCGTCCAGCGTGGTCATCGCCGGGTTGGCGAGGCGCAGGATGCCGCCGTTGAAGTAGATCGGCGAGTTCTGGCCGCCGATGTTGGCGTGCGAGGTGATCTCAAGCTCACCGGCGTTGAGTTGCACGCCGTTGTCGAGCTTGTTGGTGGCCTGGAGGACCAGCGTGCCGTAGCCGGCCTTGATCAAGGCCACCGGCATGCCCGCCCAGAAGTTGGTGCTGGTGACGATGGCACCGCTGAGGATGCCGGTGTTGCCACCGCCAATCATGCCGACCGGGCTGCCCGCGACGCTGATGCCGCGGTTGAGACCGTTGAAGTCGAGGTTGTTGACGAACGTCACCGTCGAGTCAGCCTCGGGGCCGTTCAGCAGCAGGAAGCCGGGGTTGAAGGTGCTGAAGGTGCTCCAGTTGGTGCTGATGGACGAGGCGGCATCCACCGAGTTCTGGCTCATCGTGAACGTATAGTCGCCGGTGATGGCCGAGATGTAGGTGTTGTTTCGGATGGCGAAGCCCTGGACGTTCATGCCGACGCGCAGGTCGTCGGTGTTGCCGCCCCTAACGATGGTCACGGTGGCGTTGTTCTGCGCGGTGGCCAGTTCCAGCGCATTCGCGGCGGTGTTGCTCCAGACGAGGGTTTCGCCGTTGCCACCGATGTTGACGGTGAGGTCGCCACCCTTGGCCGAGAAGCCAACTGAGCCGACGCCCAGCAGCGAGACACCGCCCTCGGTGATGCCATAACCAAAGCCGGGGTTGACCGCGCCCAGCGTGTTCAGCAGCGGGCGGGTGAAGACGCCGGTCATTTCCAACGCACTCATGGAGGGCGCGCTGGCAGTGCCAGCCGAGTTCGGGAAGCCCATCGTGCCCCAGCCGTTGTCGTTGACCATGATCAACGGGCTGAGCGAAGGCAGGCCCACGCCGTCCTGGGCGCGCAAAGTGCCGAGACCGATGGTGGTCAGTCCGCGGTAGGTATTGGTGACCGGCAGCACGAGCACGCCGCCGCCATACTTGGCAACGCCGCCGCCGGAATACTGCGGGCTGCCATTGATGCTGATGGTCTTGGCGCTGGAGAGTTCGCCGGAAATGATGCCGGTGCCGACGTGGACCGTGAAGGTGCGCTGGGCGCCCGCGAGATCAAGCGGGTTGACCCACGTGACCGGGTGCGTGGTGTAGAGATCGCCGAACTGGAGCGAGCCGGGGTTGAAGAACGTCTGCCCATAAACCAACGGCCGGCCGTCGCCGCCGACGTTGACCGTCAACGGGGCGCCCACGGCCGCGAAGCCGCCCTGGTTCACCGCCCACTGCTGGCTGGGCCTGTTGTCGGTCCAGATCTGGAACTGGCCGGGGCCGGAGCCGAGCGCGCGGCTGAAGGTGCCGGTCATCTCAAGGACGCCCGCGCCGTAGTTCTGGACGTTGCGGGCCTGGCGGTCCGAGTTCAGGATCAGGTTGGCCGTGCTGGGCAGGCCGACGCCGTCCTGGGCTGCCAAAACGCCCCAGACCTCGACGACGCCCGTCAGTGTATTCGTGCCGGTCAGGACGATGCGGCTGTCCTCCTGCAACGAACCGGCGATCAGCCGTCCGGGGCCGCTGATGGTGCCAGGCACGAACAGGTTCGTCGCACCAACGGCGTTGTCAGCCGCGTAGCGGGCTTCGAGCAGCAGCACCGCGCCGGTGCCGATGTAGATGCCACGGTTGGCGCTGAGCGTGGTGGCATTCGGGAAGCGCAGCCAGTTGTAGCCGGCGTTGGCAATGATGTTCGTCACCGGCGTAGACGGCACCGCGCCGAGCGCGCCCTCCTCGTCCACCTGCACCTGCACGCCGTTCAGCACGAGGCCGCCGGAGAACGAGTTCTCCGAGTTGGCCAGACGAATGCCGGCCGGCGCCGGCCCATACAGGTTGACGGCGATCGGCGGGCTGGAGAGAACCACGGTGACGCTCGTCGCGCCGTTGTCCACAATCTTCGAGCCGATGGTGTCCAAATAGACGTTGCGGCGATCCTGGTTCGGTATGTAGAACGTGTTCTGGAGGATGTGCAGCTCGTTGGTGCCAGAGGTGATCGCGCCGCCATAGAGGCCCGCCGCCGCGTTATTGGCGCCAAACTGGCTGATCGCGACGTTCGTGCCGAAGAGGATGCCGCCGCTGACGATGACGTTGGTGCCGTTCAGGATGGCACTGACGTTCATGTTGTTGTTCGTGAAGCGCACGGTGTTGACGGCGCCGCCGTTGCCGGCGATGAAGGCATTGGCCGCCAGCGTGACGTTGCTGGTGGGTGCCCATGAGCCGAGGGCGCTGGCGTAATTCGTCACAAACGCATAGGCGCTGTAGTTGGTGAAGATGCCCGCGCCGTTGTTCACGGCCCAGTCGTTGTAGCCGGAGAGCGCCCAACCGCCGATGATGCCGCCGGGGCCGTTCGCCGGCGCGCCCCTGACAACGCTTTGGCCCGCCGTCTCAACAACCATCAGGACCGCGCCCTCGCTGCGGGTGAGCGGCAGCGTCGCCGCCAGGTTCAACGCCACCGGCGCGCCGAGCGGGCCGTTGGTGGCCATGACGATCGAGTAGCCCGGGGCCAGGATGAAGTTGTCGAAGTTCTGCGTGGTGAACGCCGGGTTGACGCCGCCCGCCGGGCCGCCAATCACCGCCAGCACGCCGCCGGCCATCGTGAACGGAGCGGTCTGGTCAAGGATGTTGCTGGTCGGAGCGCCCGCGCCGTCGAACTCCAGCTTCAGCGTCTGCGCGCCGGTCTTCATGACCACGCCCGTGCCGACCACCGGGTAGCTGAGGCCGGAAATCCTGCCGGCCCAGTTCACGTCGAGGATCAGGGCGCTGTTGTTGCTGATGATGCCGACGCCCAAGCCGCGGTTGATGTCACTCATCGTGCCCCAGTCGCTCAACACCAGTGTGCCCTGGTTGATGATCGTGGGGCCGCTGTAGGTGATGCCAGCGCCGCCCAAGGTGAGCGTGCCGGTGCCATTCTTGGTCAGGCCGAGCACCGGGTTGCCCATCGGCGCGACGCCGCTGGCGTAATCGCGGAAGTAGCCGTAGAAAACGTTGTCCACGTCGTTGCTGAGGGTCAGCATCGAGATGTTGTTGCCGGTGACATGCATCGGCTCCCTGTTCTCGATCACGCCGTAGCCGGTCGGATCATCAATGCCTTTGAGGGTCTGGTTGAAGCCGTTCAGTGTCAGGTAACCCTGCCTGCCGCTGATCGCGTCGAAGTGGACCACGGCGTTGCTGTTGATCTGCTCGTTCGCGGCCAGGATCATGACCGCGACGTTGCCCACCGCGGTGAGCGAATCGCCGAGGATGATGTTGGTGGAGCCGGTGATGGCCGTGCCGTAGGCGTTGCTGAGCACCAGCGCCGCGCCCTGCCGCAACAGCGTCGTGCCGCTGTAGGTCATGCTGTTGGTGAAATAGACCGCCGAACTGCCGAACCAGTATTGGCCGCCGCGGTCGGCGGTGTTGCCAGCCTTCGCGCCGATCTCCATGTTCATCACGTTCGCGCCGACGTTGCTGTAGATCTGGCTCGGGATGAGGATGCCGCCGCCACCACCCAAACGCCACGCGTCCGCCGCCGGCGTGATCGTGCCCGAATACCACACGGTGCCGCCGTAGCCGACGCCGAGGAAGGCGTTGCTGATCGCGCCGGTGGAGAAGTCAAAGTTGTTCGTCACGAAGCGGCCGAGGTCCTCAAACCGCGGGTTGCCACCCTGCATGAGCAGCGCGCCGGAGACGACGCCCGTCGCGCCCGCGCGTTCGTTCACGTAGTCCAGGAAGTCCTGGTCGAGCGGCTTATACATCGGGCCGAGGCCGCCGCCGCCGACGAGCCGGATGGAGCCGGTGCCGAGGCTGTTGGTGTGGCCGACAAAGACGCTGCCGCCGTAGATCAGGGTGCCGCCGCTGTAAGCGTTGGTGTAGGGGATCCAGTAGCGGCCGTCGTTGTTGCGCTGCGCCATGCCGATGGTCAGGCCCACCTGGCGGCCGTTCACGCCGTCGGTGATCAAACCGGCGAGCTGGTTGTTCCAGTTGACGCCCTGGGCCTGGTAGAGGTTCACCACGGAGACGCCCGGCGTGGCGCTGTTGTCCGTCAGGATGCTGTTGGCTGTCATGCCGAGGCCCTGGATGACGATGCTATAGCCGTTGAGGTCCAGCGCCGTGCCGTAGTTCAGTTGCAGCAACGCGCTGGCGTCCGCGCCGACGCCGATGTTGCCCAAGCCGAGCGCGCTGCCGAGCACGACGTTGCCGGCGTTGATGGTGTTGCCCCAGTGGAAGTTGTTCCCGCTGAGCAGCAGGGTGCCCGTGCCGGACTTGATCAGGCCCGGGTTGCCGGTGGACGTGTAGATCGGGCCGCTGATCTCGCCAGTGTTGCCGCCCACCATGACCGTGCGGGTGACGCCGTTCAGGTCAATGCCGTTGTCCAGCGTCAGCTTGCTGTCGGCGGTGTTGGTGTTCAGGATCAGCACCGTCGGGCTGAACGCCGAGCCGACGCTGCCCCAGACGATGTTCGTGCTGGCGCCGCCGAACTTGATGGTCGTCGGGCCGTTGATGGTGCTGAAGCCGCCGGGCGCGTTCGTCGCCAGCCAGACCTGGCCCACGCCGGTGCCGAGGCCGCGCACGAAGTTGGTGCCGCCCATCTGGCTCATGACCTCGAACACGCCGCCGCTGAGCATCAGGGCCGCCGTCGAGGGCAGACCGACGCCCTCCTGGGCGCGGAGCGTGCCGCCGGCGACGAGCACCGTGCCCGTGAAGGTGTTCTGGTTGGGCAGCCAAACCGTGCCGTTGCCGCCGACCGGGCCGATGATGAGGTTGTTGGTGCCGGTGATCTGCGGCTCGTAGCGCAGCGTGCCGTTGCCGCCGCCGAGTTGATAGATGTTCGTGACGGCCGTGCCAAAGAACGCGTTGCCGAGCGTGCTCTGGGTCCAGTTGTTCAGCACGCCGTAGTAGGACCACGTGCCCTCGGACGCGCCGAGGAAGGCGTTGGTCAGCATCGGATAGTTGTTGAAGTTCAGGTCCTTCGAGCTGTTGGTGGCCAGCACGATGGCGCCTAGGAACTGCTTTGCCGGGATGTTCGTGCCGGAGGCGGTCTGCAACGCCTTGCCGCTAACCCAGCCCAGGAAATTGCCGTCCAACTCGCCGGTCGGGCCAATGGCGGCGGTGCCGCCCGCGCTGCCGTCGAGGCCCGCGTGGCCCAGCGGAGTCGAGGCGGAGAAGTCCACCAGGATCGTGCCGGCGCTAAGGATGTTGCTGCCGAAGTAGTTGTTGCCGCCGGTCGAGCGATCCGGCGCGAGGATCAACGTGCCGAAGCCCGCCTTGGTGAAGAGGCCGCCACCGCCGCTGACCTGGCCGGTCACGGTCAGGGTGGCGTATTGATCCACGTTGATGGCGCCGTTGGCGGCGTTGACCAGCGCGCGGTTCAGCGTGAACTGATTGGTGGTGCGCAGGACCGCGGCGTTGTTGCTGAGGGTGATGGCTGCGCCGGCCACGCCGAAGTTGGCGTCGCTGTAGGCGTAGAGCGTGCCGGCGTTGATGGTGACGCCACCGGTGTAGGTGTTGCTGGCGGTGAGCATCAGCGTGCCGCCGTTGACCGTCACCGCGCCGGTGAAGTTCATCGGGGCGACGACGTTCAACCAGCCCGCGCCTTCCTTGGTGAAGTTGGCCAGGCCGCTGCTGCTGGAGATCGTGCCGGCCAGGATGCCGGTGGAGCCGACCACGCTCACGGAGCGGGTCGCGCCGTTGAGGTCGAGCGGGTTCACGAAGGTCAGGATGTTGTTGGTGCCCGCGCTGCCGGCGTTCAGGACGAACTGGTTCGGGTTGAAGAACTGCGAACCCCAAACCACGGTCTCGCCCTGGCCGCCGAGGTTCACCACGATGCCCGTCGGGGCGAAGGACTCAAGGCCATAGACGTTCTGCGGGCTGAAGCCGGCCGCGCCGCCCGCCAGGATCTGAATCTGGCCGTCGCCGTTGCCGAGGGCGTTGGTGATGTTCATGCCCGTCTCAAACACGCCGTTGGTGGCGAGGGTCAGGTTGCCGGTGGTCGGCAGACCGACGCCAAGGGTCGCGCGCAGGATGCCCGCGCTGACAAACGTGCCGCCGGTGTAGTCGTTCGAGCTGGCGAGGGTCAGGATGCCGCCGCCGATCTTGGTGAGCGCCAGCGCGGTGTTCTCACCGTCGCCAATGGTGCCGGAGTAGGTGTAGGTGGTGCCCTGGTTGATCGTCAGCATCGTGATGCCGCCGTTGGCGCTGTTGTCCGTGACGCGCGCGCCCACCTGGCCCAGCAGCGAGCCGATGACCAGTTGCTGGCCGTTGACGTCGAGCACGCTGCTGAAGCCGGGGTTGAATTGGCCGGCGTAGCTACGGACGATCATCGGGCCTGTGCCGAAGGCGTTGGTGGCGCCGGCGACGACCGTGCCGCCGTTGATGTAAGTGCCGCCGGTGTAGATGTTGTTCGCCGTGACGATGAGGACGTTGGTGCCATTCTTGACCAGCGTGCCGCTGCCGACGATGTAGTTCGTCAGCGTGTAGGTGTCGGAGCGGGCGATCAACAGCGAGCCGTAGTTGGACACCGCGCCGCCGATGCCGATGCCGCTGTTCGGGAGCGATCCCCAGGCCGTGTTCGAGCCGAGTTGCAGCGTGCCGCCGCCCATGATGAAGGTGTTGCCGGTGTAGTCGTTGTTGTTGGTGAACACCACCACGCCCATCGGGCCGATGGTCACCATGTTGCTGCCCGTCAGGTGGCTGCCCACGGTGAGCGAGCCGCCCTTGTCACCACCCATGAAGCGGTAGTTGGCGTTGGCCGGCGTGATGACGCCGTCGTAGCGCACCTCGCGCGCCGGAGCCGACGCGATGAACGCGTTGGTCAGGCCCTTGAGCGCCGACAGGTCGAGGTTGTTGCTGCTGTTGGTCAGCATCGTGATGGCCACCGCCACGCCCGTGCCGGGCAGCTTGTCGTTGAGGTAGTTGACGAACGGCTGGTCGAGCGCGTAGGTCGGGCCAACGCCGCCGCTGTTCACCGCCAGCGGGCCCGTGCCGAGCGAAACCGGCGTGCCGTCGCCGTTGACCGCGCCGAGGAAGAGGATGCCGCCGTCCAGCAGCGTGCCGCCCGTGAAGTCGTTCGAGGCGGTGACGAAGACCGTGCCGCGCTGGCCGCCGGCGACGAAGCGCATCCCGCCTGAACCAGTGATCGGGCCGTCCAGATAGAGGTCGTGCATCACCTGATAGGACGAGAACGTGCTGTTGGTGCCCAGAAGCGTTGTCGGGCCGCTGAGGTGGACGTTGCCATAGACGCTATACACAATCGCGCCGTCAAAGTTCATGGCGTTGGTGAGCGTGTAGTTCCAGCCGGGCTGGAAGTTGCCGTCACCGCCGGCGCCGCCGAAGCGCAGCGTCGCGCCCGGCTGGACCGTGACCGGGCCGGTGCCCAGCGCGTAGGGGTTCAGCGTGTAGCCGCCTTCATCGCCGACACGCAACTGGCCAGCCGCGACAATGGTGCCGCCGCTGTAGCTGTTGGACGCGTAGCGCAGGTAAACGTCGCCCGTCCCGTTCTTCGTCAGCGTCAACGGGGCCTGCGGGCCGTTGTCCACGATGGCGTTGCCGATGTAGAGGCCCGACGCCGCGAGGAAGCGGCTGACGACCAACTCGGCCGGGCCGGTGTTCGTCCCGGCCGTCATCGTGCCGTTGTAGATGGTGACGGCGTTCGCGCTCTGCATGCTCGAATCCAGGATGCCGCCGCCGGCGATGGTCACACCGTAGGTGTTCAAATGCCAGTTGGCCGCCTGGCTGCCGGTGGCGCTGATATTCTCGATCTGCACCGTCCAGTTTGTGCGGTTCGCCGTCTGGGAGAACGTGGAGTTATTGAGACCAAAGCGGACGTTGGTGGCATTGTTCCAGTTGATGAGCCTGTTGCCGTTCGTGTCCGTGGCGCTGCTCGTGTAGCCGTAGTAAAGCTGGTTCGTCCCGGGACCACCCGCGGTGGTGTATGCGTAGTTGGAGATCGAGCCGATGCCCGTGTTGTAGGTGGCGAAATCCCAGTGGTTGGTGCTGTTGGCGTAGGCCCACCCACCGATGAGACCGTTGGTCATCACCGGCACGGTGGTGAAGCGGATGATGTTGGACGCGCCGTAGCCCAGCCTGAAGCCGCCGAAACCGATGGTGGAGCCGGTGAGGCGGGCCGCGAGGTTGCTGAAGGAGAGGATGTTCGTGCCGTTGGCAGCCGAACGGTCGGTGCCAATGATGCTGCCGCCGGCAGCCACCACAAGGTTGCTGATTCCCTCGTAATAGAACGCGGTGCTCGCGGCGTTGGTCATGATGAACGTGCCGCCCTTCATTACCAAGGCTCCGTTATCAGCGACACGATTCGTCCGGTTGGCCGCCGCCACGTTGTTCAGCAGGAAGGTCGCGCCAGGATTGACCACGATGCCGGTCGAGGCGAGCGCGCCGAGCGGACCACTCAACATGATCTGGCCGGCATTGAGAATGGTCTGGCCGGTGTAAGGCTGCTGGTTGGTCACGGTCAGCGTGCCGTAGGGGCTGGTGGCGGGGATGCCATAGACCACACTCAGCTCCTTGCCGCCAGCCGTTCCGTTGGCGATGAAGAGCGTGCCGCCCACGCTCAGGTTGCCGGAGACGTTGCTCAACAACAGCGCCGTCGTGCCCGCGCCGGGGCTGCTGTCGGTGATAAGACCGTTCGTGCCGTAGAGGCCACCGATAAGGGTGGTGGTATTGGAGAGGTCGAGGGCGCCGCCGTTGAGGCTCACCCAGTTCGTCAGACCGAGCGCCGTCATGCTGCCGACGCGCACCGTGCCGGCGTTGATCACCACACCGCCGAAGAGGCTGTTGTTGCCGGTGAGCACCAGCGTGCCCGAACCATACTTGGCCAGACCGCCGGAGCTGCTGCCCTGATTCGGGCCGGCGTAAGCCTGGTTGTTATAGACGCGGCCGTTGAGGGTGTTGGTGAGCGTGAAGATGTTGTTCACGTCGGCGATGTCGAAGCCGCCGTTAAACGTCAGGCCGAAGTTGGTGTTGATCGGGTGGTTGCCGAGGTTGTTTACCGCCGTGCCGTTGATCTGCAGGATGCCGCCGGCGAAGCTCAGTGTGCTGTCGGGGGCGCCGAGGACGCCGAGGTCGCTCAGGGCCAGCCGGCCGCCACTGAGGATGGTGCCGCCGAGGTAATCATTCGCCGCATTGCCCAGCGTCAGGGTGTTCGTGCCGGCCTTGTTGAATGCGCCCGCGCCGGTGATGAGCCCCGCGAAAGTGGCGTCATTGGTCTGCGAAACCAACAGCACGCCGTTGCTCAGGAACAGCGTCGAGCCGGCCGCGCCGCTCAGGCCCATGATCGCCGGGCCGGAGGAGAGCAGATAGCTCGGCATCGGGATCGCGCCCGCGAAGCCCGGCATCAACACATCCACCTGCAAACCCCAACCGCTGCCGCCGTTGGCGCTCAGGATCTGGATGTTGTGAGCGCCCGCCTCCAGGTAGATCGGCGCGCCCGCCGTGTTGTTCCCGCCGGAGTTAACCCTGACGCCATCAATGAAGATGGCCGCAAAGTCATCCGCGCTGCGGAAGTTGAACTGGTAGGTGCCGTTGGTCGGCGCGTTGAACAGGCCCTGGTAGCGCGCATGGGCGCTGGTGACGCTCGGGTTGGGCTGGTTCGGCGTGCCGCTCGGGTAGTCAAAGTTGGTCTGGTTGTTGTTGTAGAAGAGCGTGTTCGCGTTCTGCATGGCAAACATGTTCTGCACGGCTTGCAGCGTCACGAGGTTCGACGAGCCGCCTGCGACCAAATACTCGCCCATCAGACCGGTGCCAGCCTTGGCGATGACCGTCGAGCCGTTGCTCATCGTCAGAAGGCTGTTGAGGGTGGCGTTGTTGCTCAGGACGAGCGTGCTGCCGGCCGTCATGAAGGTGCCGTTGCTGTAGCGCATGTTGTTGGCGATCACCAGCGGGCTCGTGCCGGAAACCGTCACCGAGCCGGTGAAGGCGTTGGCGTTGCCGGGGCCGGTGATGGTCAACCCGCCGGCAGCCAGGTTGAGCGTCGCGGGGGCGTTGACCACGAAGGCGTTGGTGATCAGTCGGTCGCCCGAAGTCACGAGCGAGCCGCCAGCCATCACCAGCGGGCCGCCGCCGAGCGCGCCGTCGCTGAGCAGCGTGAGCGTGCCGGCCGCGTTCGTCGTGCCGCCGCTGTAGTTGTTGACCCCGTCTATAATCAGGTTGCCCTGGCCCATCTTGGTGAGCGCGCCAACACCCGTGATCGAGTCATCCAGCGTCAGAGCCGAATTGGTGTCAATGTTGAACGCGCCGCCGCCCGTGCCCATGACGATCGGCCGGCTCACGGGGTTGAAGGTGTTGCTGGCGCGCAGGATGCCGCCGCCCATCAGGGTCAGGTTCGCGCCGTCCGCGCCGAGCGCGCCGACGGACTGGATGTAGAGCGTGCCGTTAGTGACGATGGTGTTGCCGCTGTAGGTGTTGTTCTCAAGGCCATTGGTGAGCAGCAGCAGGGTGCCGGGGCCCATCTTCGTCAGCGAACCCGCGCCGAAGACCTGGTTGGTGATCGTGAGCGTCGAGCCGGCGTCCACGCTGATCATGCCGTCGCCCGACCGCATCCAGAACGAGTGGTTGGTGAGGGTGAAGGTATTGGTGGCCTGCAGGATGGCGCCATTGATCACCACCACGCCACCGTTGCCGAGAGCACCGGGCTGGTTGATGTAGAGGATGCCGTTGTCAATGTAGGTGCCGCCGCTGTAGTTGTTCGTCTGGAACATCTGCAACGTGCCCGTGCCGCCCTTGACCAACGAGATCGGGCCGCTGACGCCATTGTCGTTGATGGCCAGGTTGTTGGTTACGTAGGGCAGGAAGACGCGGTAGATGAGCGTCGTCGCCGCCGTGCCGTCGCCCGCGGTGATCGCGCCGTTGTTCATGATCAGGCCGTAGTTGACATTGTTGGTGGAACTAATCAGCAGACCGCCGCTGGTCAGGGTCAGCGTCCGGCCACCCATGTCAATCGTCGCGTTGCCGGTCAGGTTCATGTTCAGCGAGTTGATGGTCATGTTCGTGGTCGCCGTGAACCCGCTGTTCTGGCGCACGTTGTTGGGGCTGGCCCAACCGGATGCCGCCGTCGTGTAGGCGACGAAGCTCGTCAACGTGCCCGCCGTCGCATTGTAGGTGGCGAAGTTCGTCTGGTTGACGGTCATATACGGATAGATGCCGTTGACCATCGCCGGCGCCGTGCCGAACCGGATGAACGTCGCGCCGTTGGTCGCCGGGCCGAGCAGGCTCACGTCAAGCACCGCGCCCGTGCTGCGGTTAAACTCGCTGAAATAGACCAACTGCGTCGCCGTCGGGCCGGCCTGCCGCACCGCCACCAGATTGTTACCACCCTCCAGCGACAGGATACCGTTGGTCTGCTGATAGACCATGTTGCTGGCGCCATCGTTCATATACATCACGGTCGAGTCGTTCAGCCGGATCGCGGCGTTCGTGAACAGACGGTTCCGGTTCGCCGTGGCCGTGTTGGTCACGATCAGCGTGCTTGCATCAATGATGCTGATGTTTGGCGTGCCGGAGAAGGCGCCATTGGTGCCGCCAAGGATCACGGTGCCGCCACCGTTGATGACCGTGTTGCCCGTGAAGGTGCTGTCGTTGGTCATCGTCAGGTTCAGCGCGTTGCCGCGGGCATCGAGGCTGAAGGCCAACTGCCGCACCGCGCCGTCGCTGATCACGCCGCCAATAACGCTGTTGCCGAACATGTTGCTCACCGTCACCGTCGTGACGCCCGGTGCCGCACTGCTGTCCGTGATGCCGCCGGCGGTGAAGACGAGATTGCTCGTGTTCCAGTCATGACCGTAGAGGTCGAGGGTGCCGCCCACGATGCCGACGTAGTTCGTCGAGTTGAGCGCGAAGTCGTTCTCATACCGCAAAACGCCGCCCGCGATGATGGTGTTGCCGAGGTAGCTATTGCTACCCGCCATGACCAGCGTGCCGCTGCCGTATTTGAGGAAGTTGCCAAACCCGCTGATGTCGTTGGTGACCGTGAACACGTTCGCCGCGTCGGCGATATCCAGTCCGCCGTTGAACGTGGTCCAGTTCACCACGTTGTTCGTGAGCGCGTTCAGGTCGGTGCCGGTGACCTGCAGGATGCCGCCAGCGAAAGTGAGGCTGCTCATGTCGCCGCCAACGTTGCTGACCGAGTTGATGCTGACGCGGCCCGCGCCGAGAATGGTGCCGCCGCTGTAGCTGTTGCTCATGCCGCCCAGGATCAGGGTGTTGGTGCCGAGCTTGTAGAGAGTGCTGACGGAGCCGTTGTCGGTCAGGAAGCCGTTGAACGCGGCGTCGTTGGTCTGCACGACCATCAACGTCGTGTTGCTCATGATCAACATGCTGTTGGCGTCGCCGCTGAGGCCGCCGATAGCCGGGCCGGAACTGAGCATGGAGCTCGGCAGGCGGATCATGTTTGTCGTGCTGCCGCCGGGCACCTGGACGTTGGCCATGATGCCGTAGCCGCCGCTGCCCTGCGCGAAGGTGAACATGATGCTATGCTTGCCCGCGGTCAGCGCGATCTGGCCGTTCATCCAGACGTTGGCGCTGCCGTTTGAGATCACGTTGACGCCGTCAATCCACAACATCTGGGGATCGTCGCCCATCATCTGGAAGATATAGGTGCCTTCGTTCGGCGCGTCGAACATGCCCATCCAGCGACCCTCGAAGTTGTTGCCCGAGGTCAGGAACGGCGGCGGGAAGTAGGGATTCGGCGCGCTGCCCGTGCCGTAGTCAAGGTTGTGCGTGGTCCCGTTCCAGTTGTTGCCAACCGCCAGGTCGAGGTTGGCGATGGCCGCCGGGTTGAACGCGGCGAAGTGGTTCTGCGCGCCCGTGATGTTGTTGATGTTCGTGGCGATCGCGCCGCCGCCATAGTAGAACTCGCCGACCAGGCCGCTGCCGCCCTTGGCAATCACCGTCGAACCGTTAGCCAAGGTCACCATGCCGTTGACGACGGCGTTGGAGAGGACCAGCGTGCTGGCGTCCATCGCAAAACCGTTGGTGTTGTAGTAGTTCCGGTCGAGAATCATCGTGCCGCCGCCCGCCAGCGCGATGCCGCCCGCGCCGGTGGTGTAGTTGGTGTAATGGACCGTGTCGTTGCGGTTGAACGCGAGCGTGCCGTTGACCACAACCGGGCCGACGCCGATCGTGCCCGCCGTGCCGCCGTCGCCCACCTGGAGCCTCATGCCGCTCCGCACCGTCGTAACGCCGACGTAGCTGTGGTTGTTCGTCGTGATCACCGTGCCGCTCGTGACGCCGTCCGCGTAGCCGACGTTGAAGTTGGTCACGCCGCCGACGCGGTTGACGATGCCACCGATGGTCTGCGTGAAGTAAACCGTGCCGCCACCGCCGCCGATGTTCACATTGCCCGCGAACGGAATGACCGTGTTGGTGACGATGCTGTTGCTGTAGGCGCCCAGGTAGGCGTTCGCAAACCGCGTGAGATCCACCGGCGCGTCATGCTGGTCCATCAGCGCCAGCACGAAGTTGTTCGTGGCCGTCGAGAGCCGCGCCAGCAAGGACGGCACGCTCACCGTGTTCGTGACCTTGACGATCACGTTGCTGAGCGTGACCGTCGGGCCGCTGCCGCCAAACGCGTTCAGGTTGGTGAAGGCCAACTCGCTGCCGCTGTCGCCGATGAACGTGCTGCCGGTGTAGGTGTTGTTGCCGAGCAGCGCCAGATTGCCCGCGCCGATCTTGGTGAAACCGCCCGCGCCGGAAATGTTGTTCGTCAGGGCGAACACCGTGCCCGTGCTGGCCAGGTTGAAGCCGCCGTCGAAGCTCGTCCAGTTGACCAAGTGGTTGTTAAGGTTGATCGTCGAGTTCGGCGCGACGCGGAAGATGCCGCCGCTGAAGCTCAACAGGCTGCCCGCTCCGCCGATGTTGAAGCTGTTCGTCGCGACCAACTCGCCGGCGTCTATGACCACGCCGCGGATGGTGTTGGTGCCCGCCAACGTCAGCGTGCCGCTGCCAGCCTTGGTCAACATACCGCTCAGGTTCGTTGCGAAGATCGGCGCACCGAAGACGCCGGTGCCAATGACCGCCCCTGCGCCGCCGCCGCCAATGAGCGTCACCGTGAGCGTGTTCGTCGTGGTGTAGCCCATGCCGGGGTTGACGATCATGATGTTTGTGATGCTGCCGTAGGTCGCGCTGTAGATGTTGGCGTCAATCTGCGCCACCGCCATCGCGTTGCTGCCGCCGCCGCCGCCGATCAGGACCTGCGGCGCGCCAATGTAGTTGGTGCCACCAAAGAGGATCGGGATATTGAGGACGCCGTAGCCGGTGTTGGTCGCGCCCGTCAGGTTCTGCGCGACGGTGACGACGTTGGTGGCCGTGTCAATGGTCAGACCGCTGCCATAGACGTAGGCCATGTTCAGGCCCTCCATGAACTGCGTCGTGGTCGTGCCGGCGGTCAGGGTGCCGCCGTTGAAATTGATGAACGCGCCGCCGTTGGTCTGGCTCTTCAACACGCGGTTGGCTTGCAGGTTGCCGCCGATCAGGTTGACCGTCCCCGTGCCACCAGAAGCCACGGCCAACGCCAGATTGTTCGTAATCAGCATACTGCCGCCCTGCGCCACAGTGAGTTCACCGCGACCCGTGCCGTTGGCCAAGTTCACCTGCGTCTGCGAAACGAACTGGCCGCCGGCAATATAGACGCTGCCCGTGCCGGCGCGCCCGATGTCGAAATTGCCGTCCGCGCTGGTCTGGAAGAGGCGTCCGCCGTATTGCTGCATGACGCCAATACCACCGCTACCGATGATCGTCCAACCCCTGTTGGTCATCACGCCGCCCGTAATGTCGAGGTAGCCATAGGCGCCCGCCGTGCTGCCGAAAATAGCATCCTGGCCGCCGCCGGACTGGTTATAAATGTAGCCGCCGCGCAGATAAACAGCGCCGACGGTGCCCGTCGTGCCACCCACCACGAACCGGCCCATCAACTGCGCATTGTCTTGCACCTGCACCACGCCCCTGCTGACGTTCGGCGTATTCCACGCCACCCTGACCTGGGCGTAGTTCGAGCCGATCATCGAGCCGCTGCCCGCCATGACCAGCCTGCCGCCGCCGTCCACACGCATCATTTCCGCCGCGTTCGGACCTACCACAACCGTGCTGTTGCTGATGATGAGGTTGCCGGCGTTCAACCACACGCCGTTGGTCAGCCACGCCACGTTCGTCGCATTGTTCAGCACCAGCGTGCCAGCGCCCTGCTTGACCAGCGCGCCTGTCATATAGACGACGCCCGCCACATTGTTGGTCGCGCCAACCACCGGCCCGCTCTGGATGTAGGTGGAGTTCACGCCGTCCACCTGTATGGTCGAACCGGCGTTGGTGAGGTTGAGCGTGCGGGCCGAATACACCGACGCGCCGATGGGCTTGCCGTCCACCGTAAAGTTGTTCGTCACCTGCAGACTGCCCGGTCCAACGTAGATCGGGTTCGACTGCGCGCCCAGGAAGGCGTCGTTAGTCACATACAGGTAGCCGGCGTTCAGGTAGGTGCCGCCGGTGTGCGCGTTGGTGGCCTGCAACCACAAGGTGCCGCCACCAGCCTTGTAGAGACTGCCCGTCGTCACCAGCGAGTTGGTGAACATGAACGTGGTATTGGTCACGTCGAAGCCGCCGTTGAACGTGGACCAGTTGATGACGTGGTTGGTGAAGAACGCAGTGCCGTTCAAGCCGAACAGGTTGGTGAACGCCTGCGAAATCTGCAACATGCCGCCGCTGAAGTTCAGCGTGCTCATCGGTCCGCCGATGGCCCAATCGTTGGTCAGCGCCAATGTGCCGGCCCTCAGAATCGTGTTGGTGAACGTATTGCTGCCGTAGAGCGCGACCACGCCCGCGCCCAGCTTCACCAGCGGCAACCTGCTGCCAGCGACGAGGTTGCTGATATTCGCGTTGATCGTCGCGTAACTGCCGAGGTTGCTGGCGTCGAGGTAGGCGCCGCTGCCGCCGCCAATGACGAAGTTGATGTTCGTTGCGACGGTCATGGCGTTCGTAAAGGCCAGCACGCCATCGTTGAGGTTCACGATGCCGTAGCCCGCCGCGTTATTATTCACCAAACCGCCCACCGCCAAACGGCCGCCCAGCATGTTGACAGTGCCGGTGCTCAGCCGCGGCAGGGACGTGAAGCCGTTGATCACCAGCGCGCCGACCGAGACTTGGGCATTGGTGTTGATCGTCCAGACGCCGTTGCTGCCGTCGCTGGCCACTCGGATATCGTTGCCGCGGAAGTTCACCACCGCCGCGTTGCTCGCCATGAAGTTGGTGATGCCGATCATCTGGCTGCCCGACGCGCTGAACATGCCGTTGGTGACGAGCAGGTGCCCGCCGGAGCCGTAGATGCTGCCCGCCATGCTATACACACCGCCGGTCATGAGGAACTTGCCGCCGTTGTTGATGTTCAGGTTGCCGTAGTTGGTGAACTGGCTCTGGCCCATCACAAACGTGCCGGTGCTGACGACCATCCCGTTGGCGAAGTTGGTCAGGTTGCTCGTCGAGTTGAACGTCAACGTGCCACCGCCGATCTGGTCCAGCGCGCCCGTGCCCGCCAGCAAGCCCGTGTAGGTGATCGCGTCACTGCGGTCAAACACCAACCGGCCGTAGTTGGTGATCGTGAGGTTCATCGGGATGGCGCCAGCCGTCCCGTTGGCCCCCACCTGTAGCGCGGCGTTGGTGCCGATGAACAGCGACGCAGCCGCGGCGTTGTTGCCCGTCAGGATGACCCGGCCGCCGCCGCCGCCGCCAATGACCAAGTTCGAGCCGGCGGTGCCGAAGGCCTGGCTGAACGCGATCGTGCCGCCGCCGCCGCCGAGCCGGAAGGTGCTCGCGCCAACGCCGGTGATCGTGCCGTTGAAGTTCACATAGGCGTCCTGCGCCGCGCCGATGGAAAGGTTCTGGAAGCTGCTCATGCTGATCGCCTCGGAGCTGTCACCCGTCAGCGCAATCGCGCCGTTCGCGCCAGAGACAACCCGGCCGCTGCTGAGCCAGCCCATGACCGTGCTGTAAGGCCCGCTGGCCACCAACGCGCCATTACTGAGGATCGTCACGTTGCCCACCGCCGGCAACGCGCCGGCGTCTTGGAAGACCAGGTTGCCGCCCGAGACGATGGTCCCGCCCGTGTAGCCGGCATTGGTGCTGGTCAGTGTCAGCACGCCCGGCCCCATCTGCATCACCGAGCCGGTGCCCGCCACCGAGTTCGTGAAGGAGAAGCGGTCCGACCGCGCCCACGCGAGGCTGCCGCGGTTGGTGATCGGGCCATAAACCATGCCCGTGGCACCACCCATACCCACCTGCAGGATGCCGTTGCTGATGAAGATGTTGCCGAGGAAGGTGTTGTTGCCGCCCAACGCCAGCGTGCCCGCGCCCATCTTGATCAGCCCGCCCGCCTGAGAGTTCTCGCCGAAACTATACGTTCCGAGGTCCGCCGGCCGCGTGAAGCCACCGCCAAGCAGGTTGATCTGCAGCACGTCGTTGGATTGGTAGCCAAAACCGGCGCTGGTAATGCGGATGCCGGTGACCTTGCCGGAAGCCAGGTCCACCTGCGCCACGGCCGTGGCGCCCGTGCCGCTGCCGCCGGTAATCAGAACCATTGGCGCGCCGATGTAGCCGTCACCACCATCGTTTGAAATGACGATGTTCGTCAGGCCGTAACCGACCGGGGCGAGCAGCGGCTGCGCGATGCCGACAATATTCGTGCCGCTGTCAATGATCGCGCCGCCGTCATAAACATAAGCGCCAGCGAGGACGTTGCTCATGAAGTTCATCCCAGCCAACGTGCCGGGGGCCGCCACAAGTTTGCCGCCATCGAAGCTGAAGAGGGTCTGGCCCAGCACGTTGGACTGGACGCCGATCGCGTTGGCGATGATGGTGCCGCCGCTGAGCAGGTTGACCATACCCGTGCCGATGAAACTGCTCCCGGCTCTGATGGCGTTCATGTTGAGAATCTTCGTGGTGCTGCCGTTGGCCGCGTCCAGAAGGCCGCCGTCACCGACGTTGAGCAAACCGTAAACGCCCGTCGAATCAGTCCAACCAATTCTCACCTCGTTGGCGTCCTTGGCTGTGGCCACGCCGCCAAACACGTTGAACACAGCCAAGCTGCCCGCCGAACGACCGATGATCCAGTTGCCCAGGTTCGTAAACGTGCCACCGGTCATATCCATCACGCCAACGCCGGGGCCAGCCATCTCAAGGCTGTTGGCGGCAAATGTCCCGTTCGTCAGCTTCATGTAACCATATCCAGCGCCGCCCAGGAACACGATGTTGTTGACCAGTTGTGTTCCGCCACCGATATACATCGCGCCAGCGCTGCCGGCCGCGCTGCCCAGGAACAAGCGATAAACGCCCGTCAAGTTCGTCGTCACATTGATGACGGCGCGGTCGTCCGCAAGCGATCCCGCATACAGGTTCGTATTCAGGAACGCCGTCGGGCCGGCGATGTTCAGCGTGCCCGCGTTGACCACGACGGGGCCGCCGGTGATCACATTGCTGCTTGTGGAAGCAAAGTTGACCGTGCCGGCGCGAACAGTGATGGCGGGCGTGCCGCCGGCGTATCCGAGCAGGTTGTTCGTGCCCGTGAAGAAGTTGCTGCCGGTGAACGTCGAGACGCCACCGTTGAAGAAGCCCATCGCAATGTAGTTGGTCCGGGAGTTGAAGTTCACCGCGCCATTGCCGTTGACCGTCACCGAGACGCCGCGCGAGCCGTTGCTCGTGAGCATCGAGTTGACCGTGATGGCCTTCGCGAGGTCGGGGTTGTTGTTGATGAAGATCAACTCACCCGCGTTGTTGGTCGCGCCACCCGCCGTCAACATGCCGTCCGTCTGGTTCGCGCCGATGACCAAGCCCGCGCTCGTCGGCGTCATCATGATGCCGGCGTTCGTGCCCATGCGCCACAGACCGGTGCCACCCAGCGAGTTCGTCACCGCCACGCCCGTGTCCGCCGCGATCAGCGAGTTGATCTCCACCAAACCGGAGGCCGTGATGGCCGTGCCAGGCCCGCCGTTGACGATGCGCACGTTCCTATTGCTGCCCGTGGTGATGCTGCCGCCCGACACCACGTTGCTGTAACCCGTGAAGGCCACAATCTTGTAAGCGCCCGCAATCGAAGCATTGGTCGCCACCGCCCAATCCGCGCCGCCCACCGTCACCAACACGTTGTTGCTGCTGAGGATGCCGGCGTAGCTGTTCGACATCGTGCTCGTGATCTCACCCGACGCCGGCAGCGTCAGGTCGAGCAGACCGCTGCCCATCGCGCGCGTGATGCCGCCGAGGTTCAGGAATGTGTTGCCACCGTTCTCCTGGACGATGATCTGGTTGTTCCCGGGGTTGATCGTGACGCCGCCGAAGCTCTGCCGGGCATCAAAGCCCGCCGTCGGCCCGTTGATCGTCAGGATCGCGCCCGTGGTGTAGCTGAAGCCCGCCGCACCCAGCGACAGCGCCGAGGTTGGAGCCACGAGATTGGTCATCACCGTGCCGCCGCCAGCGTTGTAGTCGAGCAACAACCGGCCCGCCTCAATGGCCGTCGCGCCGTAGTTGTTCGTCGCATAGTTACGGATGGACACCGTGCTCTCGCGCTCCTTCAGCAGGCCGCCCGTGCCGATGATGTTGCTGTTGACCAGGATGTCGCCGAAGCCGGAGAAGTTGACCTGGTAGCCATAGTTGGAAATGCCGCCCGCCAGCACCAGCGTGCTGCCCTGCACAGCGCGGATGCGCGCCGTGCTGCCCAGAAGAATGGTGTTATACAGCGTGTTGCTGCCCGAAGCGTTGCGGATCGCGCCGTCCTTGTTCGGATACGCGGGCGCGCCCGACCCCATGCCGTTGAGCACCAGCGGCGCCGGGCCAGTGGTGATGCCACCGCTCAGCTGCAGCGAGCCGCCGGCCAGGACCACGTTCGAGCCGCCCGCCAACGCCGTGCCGCTGGTGATCAGCAGCGGGCCGACCGCGATGGTGATATTGGACAGGCCGCTGTTGTCGCCGCCCAGGACCAGCAAGCCGTTGCCGGTCTTGATCAGCGAGCCGGTGCTGACGAGATTGTTGTTGATCGTGAACGTGTTGCCGTCGTTGGCGATGTCCAGCCCGCCGGCAAACCCGTAGCCAGCGTCCGAGTTGGTGAAGTTCACCACCAGGTTGTCGAAGCCGGTCATGTTGGTGCCACGGACCTGCAACACGCCGCCACTGAAGGCCAGCACCGAGGCTGCGCCGCCGAGTTGCGCCTCGTTGCCGATGCTGAGCGTGCCCGCCGACAGGACGGTGTTGGTGAACGCGCTCGGCGCCGTGAGCATCAGCGCGCCCGCGCCGAGCTTGTTGAACGCCGCCGTCGGATCGCTGACCGCGATGCCGTTGGTCATGTAGATCGTCGCAAGGTTGTCCACGTTGATGCCGCCGCCGCCAGCGTTCAGCGTCACCGTGCGGTTGCCGTTCCAGACGCCGACGCCCGTGCCCAACCGCAACATCGAGCCGTTCGTCAGGGCAATGCCGTTGTTGAACGCGCCAAGGTTGAAGTCATTGGTGACATACAGCGTGCCGGAGTTGACCGTGATCTCGGAGGCAAAGGTGTTGCTGCCGCCGAGCAACACGACGCTCAGCGGGTTGCCGTTTGTCGGGCCGATCATCACGTTGGTCGTGCCGCTGATCATGTTCGTGTAGGTGATCATCGAGGAGCCACCGCCCAAGCGGATGTTGCCGTCCACCCACGTCACCACGCCGCTATAGACCGCGCCGCCGCCCGCCGCGCCAAGGAACGTGTTGGCTAGGTTGCCCGCGAAGGTGAGGTTGTTGCTGCTGCTGACGCCCATCGCCACCGCGCCCAGGAACGGCGCGCCCACCTTGTTGCTGAACCAATCCACAAACGTCTGGTCCAACGCGTAGTTCGGGCCGATGGCCGAGGCCGGGCCACCCATCGTCAGGGTCGTCAGGCCGGGCTGGTTGTTGGTGCTGACCAGCAGCGTGCCGGCGTTGACCACCGTCGGGCCGGCGTAGGTGTTCGTCGCCACGAGGTTCAACGTGCCGAAACCGGTCTTGGTCAGGCCGCCGCCGAGGTTGTTGGTGCCGAAGCCGAACGAGCCGAGCTGCGCCTGCATGATCGAGCCACCGCCCTGCAACTGGATGCTCAGCCAGTCGTTGGACTGGTAGCCGAATCCGGTGCTGGTAATGACGATATTCGTCACCTGGCCATAGGTCGGGCTGCCGACATTCAGATCCACCTGCGCAATCGCCGTCGCGCCGGTGCCGCTGCCGCCGCCAATGACCACCGCCGGCGCGCCGATGTAGCCCGCGCCGCCGTTGGCGATGGCGATGTTGGTCAGACCGTAACCAATCGGCGAGCCAAGGCTGACGCCGATGTTGATGTTGTTTGTGTCACTGTCGATCGTGACGCCGTTCTTATAGATTGTGGCCACCAACCGCTCGCCTGCGGTGTAGATGAAGTTACCGTTGCCCGATGCCTGTAACGTGCCACCGTCCAAATTGAGTGCGTTCACCGCAGTGATGTTATTGGTCGTGCTGCTCACCCGAATGTTCGACGTGATGATCTTGCCGCCGCTCAGCACGTTCACAATGCTCGTGGCCGTGGTCGCCCAACTTGCCAGCTCAATGCCGTTATTCGTGCTGATGACGGTGCCAGATCCACCCACATTCAGGAGCGAATAGCCCCCCAAGGTGAAGCTTCCGTTGTTGCCCAGGTAATTAAGCCGGATGCCGTTGAGCGATCCGTAGAACGTGCCACCTTGAATGTTCAGCACCGAAACCTCGCCGGCGTTGGCGCCCAGGTTCATGATCACCCATTCCGTCGGACGCGTTACGTAGCCGCCCGTCATATCAAACACGCCCACAGCCCCAACACCGTTCGCCAGATCGAACTGCGACGCGTTCTGCCCGCCATTCGTGCCCCAGATGCCGCCCGACAACTGGTAGTAGCCATAGGCGCCCGCGCCCATGCCAAGGCCGAACGTCGTGTTGCCGCTGCGCGGGCTGCCTAGCAGGATGCCGCTGCTCTGGTAGATCGCGCCCGCCGAACCCGCGCCAACGCCGGCCTGGATGAGACCAGCCGTAATGTTCGTGGTGACAAACACCCGCGCACGGCTGCCGGCCGCACTGGCGATCGAGAGTTGGTTGCTCGACGCAATTGGCCCGTTGTCCAGTTGGAACCACGTCGGGCCGTTGAAGTGGACAGTCGCGTCGTCAATCAGCGCGGTGCCGCCGTAGAACCGGTTGCTGCTGCCCGCCGCAAAGGTCACCGTGCCGCCGCGGATGTTCATGGGCGCCGGGCCGGCCACGACGTTGGTGTTGGAGATCGTCACATTGCCGGAGTTGACGTAGAGGGCGTTGAACTGGTTGCTGCCGGCGAGGTTCACCGGGCCGCTGCCATTGAACGTCACCGCCACCGTGCCGATGCCGTTGCTGATGATCGGCGTGTTGATCGTCAACCCGCTGGCCGAATTATTGATGAACAGCATTTCGCCGCCGACATTGTTCGTCGAACCAACCGTCAGGAAGCCGTCGCTCGTGTCCGCGCCGATGGTCAAGCCCAGCGAAGACGGCGCCAGCAGGATCGTGCCGTTGGTCGCGCCGATGCGCAGCGTGCTCGCGCCGCCGCCAGGGGCGATGGTGGCCATCGCGTCCGAGTTCTTCACCGCAATCGCATAGATGGACGTGGTCTGGCTATCCAAGCTGATGTTGCCGCCCGCGCTCAACTCGAAGACGTTGTTCGTGCCGCTGATGATCGGATTGCCGCCGGACAGCGGCATATAGCCGTTGAAGTTGGTGATCGCCAGGATGGCCGCGCCGCTGCTGGCAATGTTCGTCACCATCGCAAAATCGCTGTTGCCGATGGTGCCAACCACATAGCCCGGCCCCAGCAATCCGCCGTTGTTGTTCGTCGTGCTGGTGATGATGGCGCCATCCGTCGGCAGGGTGAAGTCCACCACGCCCGCGCCTACCGCGCGGCTGATCGCGCCGACGTTGACGACGATGCTGCCGGCCACGCCGTTGCTGGCCACCAAGCGCACGTTGTCCACGCCGGAACCGCCGCTGGGCACGCCCATCGTCAGGCCGTTGAACGTCTGCGTCGTGGTGACGCCGTCGCGGCCCTGGATCAGCAACTCGCCGCCGTTGAGCGTCAAGGCGGAGGAGTTGGTGATGATGTTGCCCACCGGCGCAGCCGACTGCGTAAAGTCCAGCATCAGCAGGCCGTTGTTCAGGATGGTTGCGCCCGTGTAGGCGTTGGTGTTGATGAGCGTCAGCTTGCCATAACCATCCTTCGTGAGGCTGCCCGCGCCGTAGGTGACGCCGCTGATCACCGTGTCGCCAAAGCCGGCGATGGTGAGCGCCTGGCCGGCGTTGGTGATGTTGCCGGCCTGGACGAAGAGCGAGTTGGTGGAGGCCTCGATGCGCGCGCCGCCCGTGCCGATGAGAATCGCGCCGAGGTTGGTGTTGTTGCCGGAGATGTTGCGCAGCGCGCCGTCGCCCATGTTGAACAAGCCCGAACCCGAGAGGGTAATCATCATCGGGGACACGACGATGTTGTTGGAGAGCCACAAGGTCGCGCCGCTGTTGACAACCACGCCCTGGCCGCTGGCCACGCCCAGCGCGTTGTCCGACGCCGCCACGAGCACGCCCGCGCCGACCGTCATCACGCTGCCAAAGTTGTTGCTGCCCGCCAGCACCAGCTTGCCAAAGCCCAGTTTCTGGTTGATGCCGATGCCGGTGATGTTGTTGGTGATGAGGAAGCTGCTGCCGTTGTCGTTGACGTCCAAGCCGCCGTAGAAATTACCCCAGTTGACCGTGAGGTCGTTCAGGTTCGTGAAGCTCGGGCCACGCGCCTGGAGGACGCCGCCGCTGAAGCTGAGCGCCGTGCCCGGGCCACCGATGTTGTATTCGTTACCAATGCTAAGGATGCCGTTGCTCAGGACCACCCCGCTCCCGCCGACGAGGTTCGTCGAGGTCAACACCAGCGTGCCCGCGCCCGCCTTGACAAGCGCCGCGTTGCCCGCCGTGACGCCGATGGCGTTGGTGATGTAGAGCACACCGTTGGTGTCAATGTTGAGCATGCCGCCACCGTTGCCGAACGTCAGGGAGCGGTTCGTGCTCCACACCGTCATTGCCGAGCCGACGCGCAGCGCAGCGCCGTTGCTGAAGAGCAGGCCGTTGTTGACGTTGCCCATGTTCCAGTCGTTGGTGACATAAAGCGCGCCGGAGTTGATGGCGATGGGCGCGGTAAACGTGTTGCTGCCGCCCAACAAGACGACGCTGAACGGATTGCCGCCCACCGGGCCGATGAGAACGTTGGTCGTGCCACCGATGCTGTTGCTGTAGGTCAGCATCGTCGAGCCGCCGCCGAGCCGCATCTTCCCGTCGCTCCAGGTCGCGACGCCGCTGTAAATCGCGCCGGGGCCGCCACCCGCACCGAGGTAGGTCGTTGCCAGTTGGCCGGCGAAACTGAGGTTGTTAGTTGTGTTGACCGCCGTCACCACCGCGCCCGTGACCGCGCTGGGAGTCAGGGCGTCCACCAAATTCAAGAACACCTGGTCAATGGCCGTGGTCGCGTTGCCGACGGCAGCAGCAGCCGATCCCAGCACCACCGTGCTCGGATTCGTCCAGAATTGGGTATTGATCAACAGCGTGCCCGCGTTCACCAGCGTCGCGCCGTTGTAGTAGTTGGTCGCGCCGAGCGTCAGGGTGCCGTAGCCGTTCTTGGTCAGGCCGCCAGTGAGGTTGTTGCTCGCCAGCGAGAACGCGCCAAGCTGCGCGTTCTGGATGGCGCCGCCGCCCACCAGCGTGATATTCAGCGCGTCGTTGGAGACGTAACCGTAGCCGCGGCTAGTGATGAGAATGTTGGTGACCTGCTGGTAACGCGGGCTGACCGGATTCAGGTCAATCTGCGCGATCGCCGTCGCGCCGGTGCCGCCGCCGCCGCTGATATAGACGAGCGGCGCGCCGATGTAACCCGCGCCGCCATTGGTCACCGCAATGTTCGCCAAGCCGTAGCCCACGGGCGCGATCAAGGGCGAGTAAACACCCACGTTATTCGTGTCCGTGTCAATCACCGCGCCGCCCTGATAAATGACGCCCGCGAGGAGGTTCGTGACAAACGCTTGGCCGCCCGTCATGCCCGGCGCGGCCTTCAGCGTGCCGCCATCGAAGTTCAGCAACGACGTGCCCAGCGCCTGCGCGGCCACCTTGTTGGCGATCAGCGTGCCGCCGCTGAGCAGGTTCACGATGCCCGTGCCGCCGGTGCCGCTGGTGCCACCGCCGCCCAGCACCCAGAAGACGCGGCTGGGAACCGAGGCGACATTCACCACACCGCCGCCGTTTTCATTTGCCCCAATGCTCAACTGGCCGAACATAGGTGCGTTCCACGAACTGACGCTGGAGTCGTTGATGTTGCCACTGTCCAGCCGGCCGCCGAACACGTTCATCGCGCCCATCTGGCCCGCCGAGCTGTAGCTAATCAAGAAATAGCGGCTGTTGGTCACCGAGCCGCCGTAGATGTCCATCACGCCCACGCCAGTTACGCCCTTGGAGATAATCAGGCGCCCGTTATCAATCAACCGGCCGCCCGTGATCCGATAGTAGCCGTAGCCAGTGCTGCCCACGGTGAAGGTGTCATCCGAATCGCCGGTGGCATTGATGGTAAACACACCTCCCGTCTGATAGATCGCACCCGCAGCGCCCGCGACCGCACCGACCAGCACACCGTTGTTGCCCCAACCTGCTATTACGTTCGTGCCGATAGTCATCGTTCCGCGAGAACCCGCTGCGACACCAACGAAGATATTGCTGTTGAACATCGTCGGGCCATTGATTCTCAGGTCCCCATCACCGTCAATGACCGTCGTGCCGCCGCCAATCAGGTTGGTGCTGGTGGGCGCGAACGTCACCGTGCCGCCGCGCACTGCCAACGGGACGGGGCCGCTGATCAGATTGGTGCCCGACAACACGACGTTGCCTGCGTGCGCATACAGTTGGTTAAACGCATTGCCACCTGCCAGGTTTACGTTCCCATGACCGCTGACGGTCACCGTCACCACGCCAATGCCGTTGCTGATGATGCCGGCGTTGATCGTCAGCGGGTTGGCCGAGTTATTCAGCAGCACCAACTCGCCACCCTGATTCACATTGCCGCCCGCCGTCAGGCGTCCGTCACCCGCGCTGTCGCCGATGGTCAGGCCACCGGAGTTGGGCGCGAGCAGGATGCCGCCCGTTTGGCCCAGCCGCAGCGTCGTGCCGAGGTTGGTGATCGTCGCCAGGCCCGCGCCGTTGGCCTGGATGCTGTTGATGGTCGTCGTCGAATTCACCGTATCCAGCCCGTAGGAACTGCCCGCTGCGCTCGTGAGTTTGATGTTCTGGTTGCTGCCGTCGGCGATGAGGCCGCTGCCGGTCAACTCGGCGTAACCGGTGTAGTTGGTGATCTTGTAAACCCCGCCGATGGAGGCGTTGGTCGCCACCGCCCAATCCGTGCCGCCAATGGTCACGATGACGTTGTTGCTGCTCATAATGCCCGCGTAGTTGTTCGAGAGCGTGCTGGTGATCTCGCCGCCGGACGCCGGCAGGGTCAGGTCAAGCATGCCTCCGCCCACCGCCCGCGTAATCGTGCCAAGGTTCAGGAAGATGTCGCCGCCGTTGTCCTGCGCGCGCACGCCGTTGATGCCGGCGTTCAACACCACACCCGCCAGGGTCTGCGTAACCGCGCCGAGCGCCGGGCCATTGATGACCAGTGTGCCGCCGGTGGTGGTGCTGAGACTGTTGGTGCCAAGGAAGACCAGCGAGTTCGGGGCAATGAGGTTGCTGACGTAACTACCCCCGGCGTTGTAATCGAGCTTGACCGTGCCGGCCTCGATAAAAGTGTTGCCGTAGTTGTTGGTGGCGAAATTCTCCAAGGTCAGCATGCCGGGCCGGTCCTTCAGCACGCCGCCCGTGCCGAGAATGTTCGTCCGGACGATGATGTCGCCGAAGGCGCCCATGCTGAGCAGGTTGCCGGCGTTGGTAATCGCGCCCGCCAACACGAGCGTGCTGCCCTGCTCGCTGCTGATGCGCGCCCCGCCCGCGCCGATGGTGATCGGAGCCCTGTTGGTAAGGGCATCGGAAACCAGACGCAGCGCGCCGCCCGCGCCGCCAACGCCCGCTCCGTAGATCGTGATCAACTGGTTGGCGGCAATGTTGGTAGTGTCGAGTTGCAAGCCTGCCCCGCTGAGAACCACGTTATTGCCGTTGGCCAAGCCGAAGGGGCTGGTGACCCGCACCAAGCCGTTGCTGATATACATGATTCCGGCCAAACCGTTGCTGCCGCCCATGACCAATGTGCCGCTGCCCTGCTTGACCAGGTTGCCGGCGCCACTCATGTCGTTGGTGATGACGAAGACGTTGCCGGGGTTGTTAATATCGAGCGTGCCGTTGAAGTTGGTCCAATTGACCGCCAGTTCCATGAAGTTGGTCATCGTGACGCCACGAACCTGCAACGTAGCGCCGCTGAAGGTCACACCCGCGCCTGTGCCGCCCAGATTGATCTCGTCCCAGATACTGACAACCGCGTTCGTGCCAAGGACCACGTGCGATCCCGCGCCGCCACTGCCGAACGAGTTGTAGCCGTTGAGATAAACCACACCACCCTGCGGCGCGCCGCCGGCAATGACGCCGGCGTAGGGCAGGCTGTTGGTGCCTTGCAGGTTCAGCAGGCCGTAGCCGCCACCAAGCTTGTAAACACCGCCGTAAGGCGTGATCGAGCCGGCATAGGTGACGGTGCCGGTCGAGCCGATCCAGAGGTTGGAAAGGTTGCGCGCGGCAAGGTTGATGTTGTCGGTGGCGTTGGCCGCCAGCAACGCGAACACGCCGAACGTCGTGTTGGAATCCAGTTTGTCAACGCCGAGGTAGCTGTTGGCAAAGTTGAACTGCACCACGCCTGTGGGAACCACGGAGATCGTGCTGGCCCTGGACACGGCGCTGGTGCCCACAAACTGCACCATGCCGGCGTTGATGTAAGTGTTGCCCGTGTAGGTATTGGTGCCGCTCAAATAAAGCGTATTGGCGCTGATCTTGGCCACGGCGCCGCTGCCCGAGAGGTTGCCGCCCAGGAACAGGTGGCCGCCCGTGGTGTCGAAGAAGTTACTCGCGCCGTTGAGAGCAATCGGCCCGTCCCAGTTCTTGATGCCGAGGCCGCTGTTCTGGAGCGAGCCGCCCACCATTTGAATCGGGTTGGTGAAGGCCAGGTTGCCATACAACCCCAAGGTGCCGTTGGTGAAAACCTGGAACACCGTCGCGCCCGCGCCATTCAGATTTGCAGCATTCTGCAGGCCGAACACACCGCTGCTAATGATCACGTTCGGCAGGTTGGTGAGGATCGCGCTGACCCATATCTGGTTGTTGCCGACCTTGATCAGGTTGAAGTCGGAGCCATCCACCACCCCTTGCAGGTCGAACCTCGTGCCACCAGTCTGGCCGACTGCGGCGTCGCCGAACAGCTTGACGTTCCTGACGCCCCTGCTGGTCAGGTCCGGCCCCAAGTTGTGGATCGCGCCGGCGTCCGGACCGAGACCGATGCCGCTGATCCAAACCGTCTGGCTGAGGTTCGCGAGATCCCTGCCGTTCAGGTCCAGCGCACCGCCGGGATTGACCGTGACAAGTGGCGACGAGGCGGCGGGGCTGCCTAACGCGGCATTGGTGCCGAGTCTGAGAGTGCCGGAGTTGATGATCGTGCCGCCGGTGTAAGTGTTGTTAGTGCCCAACACCACGACACTCTGCGGATTGCCGCCCACCGGGCCAATGATGACGTTGGTCGTGCTGCCAATAACATTGGAGTAAACCAGCACACCCGCACCGCCGCCAAGCCGGATGGTGGTGTCGGCCCACGTCGCCTTGCCACTATAGATATTGCTCGTGACGCCGCCCCCGCCCAGGAAAGCGTTGGTCAGGCCGTTATAGACAAAGTTCAGGTTGTTCGCCGTGTTGACCACGCTCAGGACCGCGCCCGTCACTGCGCCGCTGGTCAGCCGGCCCGTCAGCCGGTTCGTGAACAACCACGCCAGGAAACTCTGGTCGAGAGCGTTGGTTGTGCCAATGGAGGCTGCCGGCGAGGCCAACGCAAATGTGTTTGTGCCGAGGGACGTGTTGGTGTTACCCAACACCAACGAACCGGATTGGATGATCGTCGGGCCGCCGTAGCTATTGCTGACAGTCAGGAACAACGCACCCGAACCGCTCTTGGTCAAACCGCCAGCCTGGCTGTTTGTGGCCAAGCTGAAACTGGACAGGGTGACATTGCTGTTGCCACCGCCGATCAATTGGATGGTCAGGACATCACCACTCCCGTATCCCACGCCATGACTGGTAACAACAATGTTCGTGACAACACCCGACAACGGGTCAACCTGGGCAATGGCAGTCGCATTCGATCCGCTGCCACCCGTGATCTTGACGAGCGGCGCGCCGACGTAGCCGCTGAGAGCGCTCGCGGGCAAACCATTGGTTGAGATGTCCGAAAGGCCGTAACCGCGCGTCGCCTCCAGCGGCGTGGAAACAATGACCATGTTCGTGCCTGAATCAATCGTCGCACCGCTGGAATACACGAAGACACCGTCAAGGGTCTGAACAAAGCCGGTGAGGGCGCCGGCGGCCGCCCGCAGCGTGCCGCCGTCTATGTTGAGGATGGACACCGCCGCGCTGTTGGTGGGCTGAACCTGCCTGGTTTCGAACACGCCACCGTCGTTGATGTTCAGGATGGCCATGGCGTTATTGCGCGTGCCGAGGTAGGTCACGTTGCTGACGGTGACGACGCCGCTGCCGGAAACCGTGAACTCAGCGTGGCCGTTGGTTGCGGGATCGTAAACGCCGCCGATGCTGAGCGGGACCGCCGACACGAAGTTACCGCCTGCAACATACACCACGCCCGTGCCGCTGTTGCCCAGATCCAAGTTATTGGCCGCTTGATAGAGCCTGCCACCGTATTGCTGTATCATGCCCAACCCAGCCATGCCGACGCGGATGTAGCCCAAGTTTGTCAAGGTGCCGTTGTCCAACTGATAGTAACCATAGCTGCCACCAACACCGCCGAGATAGCTATTGTTTCCGCTGGTGCCCGTGTTCACCACGATGCCACCCGATTGGTAGACGGCGCCCGTGCCACCCGCACCGGTGCCGATCATAATCTTATTGGTGACCAAGACGTTATCCTGGATGAACAGCACGCCCTTGCCCCCCGTGCCGATGTTCAGCGCCGTGTTGCCGGAAGAAATCAGCGTCGCGTTGCCCGACAACTGCATGACAGCAGTCGTGCCATTGGCCCCGTTGATCGTGCCCACGCCGGTGTTCACCATGATATCCGCGTCCTTGATACCCAGGAAACCGCCGCTGACGTTGATGGCATTGGCCATGACGAGAAGGCCCGTGGAGCCGCCCGTCAGATGCAGTGTGCCCGCCCCACTCTTGGTCAAGCCGCCCGCCGTCGTGCCGAGCGTGCCCATAACACCGCCGAACACGTTCGTCGTGTTCGCGCCATCCACCTGGATCACCGAGGCGTTGGTGAAGTAGAGCGGACGAAGGTTGTTGTAGCTGTTGGTCGTCTGCAGCGTGCCGCCGCCAAAGACGATGGGCGTGGACTGCTCGCCGAAGTTGTTGTCGTTCGTCACATAGAGCACGCCACCGCCAACGATCGTTGCGCCCGTGTAGTAGTTGGAACCTTGCAGCAGCAGCCGGCCCGCGCCGAACTTGCCAAAGCCGCCGCCGCCGATGCTGTTGGTGATTGTGAAGACGTTGGCGGCGCTGGTGTTGTTGATGCCGCCGGTGAACGTGTTCCAGTTCACGTTGAACGCGTCGAGATTGTTAATTGTGTCGGCAGCCGTGATGCCCAGCACGCCGCCGCCGAAGGTGAGGTTGGTCCAATTGCCAAAGCCGTAGCCAAGGTTGGTGCGGCTCAGGATCCTCAACTCGCCGCCGTTGATGAACGTGCCGCCGGTGTAGGTGTTGGTGCCGCTCAACGTCAGGATGCCGGAGCCACCCTTGACCATCGTGATCGCGCCTCCGATTTGGCCGCTGAAGCTGGAGTTACCCGCCTGATAGATGGTGAGCACCGAGTTGTTCGCGACGGTGTTGGTGACGATCTCCGCCTTGAAATTGTTGCTCGCCCCGTCCGCAAGCCGGCTGAAGGTCTGGTTGAAACCGTTCATGTCGAGCCGGCCGTTTTCACCGCCGCCCGTTGACCCGATGACAAGCGCGACGTTGGTCGTAAACGCATCGTTGACGCCCAAACGAGCATAGCCGCTCCACGAGGGAGTCAGCGTGGCCATGTTGTTGTTGGTCACACTGAAAATCACCGGCGTCCCATCAGCCACCGTCACGGTGCCACCGATGGTGGTCACGGGCGTGTTGGTGATAATGATGATGCCGCCGCGGCCACGGAACAGGCTGTTGTTGGTGACACCGCCGGAGAGAATCAACGTGCCAAGGGTTGAGGCAATCGAGCCGCCCGTAATCCCGCCCGCCCACGTGTTGGTGCCGCCAATGTTGTTCAACGCGCCCTGCCACATCGGGTAACCATCGCCGGTGAGCCTGAGCGACTCGTTGACAGTAATGCTACCGCTGATGCGCAACGACGTGTTGTTGGAAACGACCGTGCCGCCGAGGGTGTCGCCGAGCGCGCTCCCGTGCGTGATCTGCAACACGGCGCCAGACGTAGCTAGCACGGTCGCACCCGAGTAGGTGTTGGCGTTGGTCAGCGTCAGCGTGTTGGTGCCGATGATTGTCACCCCGCCCGGACCGGAAATCTGCCCATTAACATTCAGCGCAGACCTGAGGTCCAAAAAGTTGGTAGCTCCGGCCAGCGTGACCGGACCGGACCACGTGACCGTTTGCTGGTCCGGCCGGAACGTGCCACCAGCGAGCGTCATCTCGTTGGTGAAGCCCGACACGCTCCAAGTCGCCGCCACGCCACCTGTATTAACAGTAAGCAGCCCGTTGCCCAAAGCCGCAGCGTTCTGCAACCAGAGAGTGCCGCCATTGACAACCGCACCGTTCAGATTGACTGCGGCAGTGTTGATGGCCACCTCGTTGTTGCCCACCTTGTAGAGCGTATAGTTGCCACCGTCGAACGTGCCGTAGATGTCAAAACGGTTGCCACCGTTCTGGCCGACGGCCGCGTCGGCGCCGAGCACGACGTTCTTCAAACCTTGGTTGGCCAGCGCAGCACCGCTGTTAAGGACCGCGCCGGTGGTGGGGCCGATGCCCATGCCGCTGATCATCACCGTCAGGCTGTTGCCGGCGTAGTTGAGATTCATGCCGCCCAAATCAAACGCGCCACCGTCATTGACCTGGACGAGGTAGCCGCCCGCGCCGGCGCCGAGCGCGTTGGTGTTGCTGATCTTCAGGATGCCGCCGTTGACGATGGTGCCACCGGTGTAGTTGTTGGAACCGCTGAACGTCTCCGTGCCGACGCCCGTCTTCACAATGGCGATATTGCCGCGGATGCTGCCGGCGAACGCACCAGCCGTCGTGTTGCTGATCGTGAGGGCCGAGAGCGTGCCGGAAGTGTTCGTCACCAAACGCTGCATGACGGTCCCCGCGTCGGTGAATCCCGCGACGCGCTGGTTGAAGCCGGCGAGGTTGAACGTGGCGAAACCTTGATCACTGCCGTTGCCCAGCACAAGACCGCCCGCCACCGGCAGTGCGTTGTTCGCGCCGATCTGGAGGTTGCCAACCAACACCGTGGTGTTGCTGTAGGTGTTGGCCGTGTTGCTGATGAGCACCACGCCGCTGCTGGTGTTGTCACTCCGAATGGTCAGACCATAAGTAGGGTTGGTCGAGGAAATCACACCGCTGAGCGCAAGCGTGGAACTATTGGCCGCGGCGAAACGCGCACCGCTGTTCCCAATCCAAACCGGCCCCGCCCACGTGTTGATGCCGTTGGTGCCAATCATGCCGCCCGTCACGCCCGCGTTCATGAAATTGGTCAGCGTCACGCCCGTGACCGTGATGCCGCCGTCGAGCAACAACGCCGCCGTCCCCACCTCGCCGATGACCACCGCCGAACTGCCGCCAACGGCGCCGCCGTTCAGAAGAGCCAGTCTGCCGTTGCTGATGATCGTCGGGCCAGTGTAAGTGTTGACGCCACTCATCTCCAACCTGTAGTTCCCGTTGAGGGTCAACCCGCCCACGCCACTGATTGCTCCACCGAGCGTGACCAGTCCACTGCCGCTGCCGCCGAAAAGAGTGTCGTTGCCGAGTTGGAGATCGTTGTTGACGACAACCGCAGCGCCGCTGTTCTGAAGCACCACGGGACCGCCGCCGCCCTCGTTGGTAACAAACTGAAGTTGGTTGCCAGACAGCGTGACCGTGGAGCCGCCGAAGACCAGCCGGTTGAGCAGGAACGAACCCGCCAAGTCATTGACGCTGTTGAAAGTGCCCGCGGGCGCAAACGTGATGATGTAGTTGTTTGATCCTCCAACAACCGGCCCCAGACCGTCCACAAGTTCATTTGTCCAGTTGCCAGGAATGCTCCACGACTCAGTGACAATGTTGGTCCAGAAAAAGTTCGTGGCGGTCGTTTGCGCGCGCGTCGCGGCGGGCGCCCCCGCCAGTAATAACGTCGCCATCAAGGCACACCACGCCCGTCCAAACCGAATCCCGTCCATGCTCCGGCGCGCGCAAGCTCCGGGCGTGAGTCCGTTACCTTTTTGATCCAGGTTAACTGATTCGTTCGTCTTCATGACGTGCCTTAATCAAACCGCGATACTTCTCCGGCCTTCACGACCGGTTCCTTGCGACGATGGATGGGAACAACACACAACAACGGCTGCGCGACCCGCGACGTGACAAAAAAATCCATGCACGCGCACACCATTTCCCTGGTGTTCGCGAACACGCGGTCTCGCCAAAACAACACACTACACCTCAAGCGTGACGACACTCGACTTCCTTGGGTTGTTTGCACGCCGTGACAATTCTTCTGCAAAAAAAATTAAACGTGCGCTTCTCTACCTCGGTCTAACCTTCCACTGAACTGCGGGCGGACTATACCCAGAGCCGCGAGAAACTGTCTACAAGAATGTGAGTCTCTTTGACTCACAAAAACATCGGTTCGTCCCTGCCCATCCGTCCTTTGTCCCTGCAACGTCTTGGCCCCGGATTTCTCTGTCTCCATTCTTTTGTCCGCCTCACCACCTCCCTTGGCCCCATGCCGCCTTTCCTCACTCCAGCCACCCGCCCGGCAGGTAGTAGAAACGGCCGTTCTCCAGCCTGAAATCAGCCTGTCCTGCAGCCAGCCCCGGCAGTTTCAGCGGCCAGCGCGACTCGGCAAACAGCGACAACAACTTGCGCATGGACCACAACGCTTCGTATTTCACCAGCTTCGCCGTCTCGATCTTCGCCAGCGATTTGGCCTTCGCCACGGCGTCCTCAAAGTATCCCAACTGGTCCACGAACTTGTGCTTCAACGCTTCTTCGCCGCTAAGCACGCGCCCATCCGCCAGCCCGGCCTTCAACTCCGCCGCCTTCATGCGCCGCCCCTCCGCCACCACTTCGATGAACCGGTCGTAGTCGCTCATCACCAGACGCTGTGCAACTTCCTTCTCCTCCGCGGTGATCTCGCTCTCCAGCTTCTCCGGGCTGAGCATGTCTTTCATCTTCCCACTTTTGTAAACGATCGGCTTCACGCCAACCTTGTCCATCAGGCCGCGATAATTCCACAGATGAAAAATCACGCCAATGCTTCCCGTGAGGGTCGTGCGGTGCGCCACGATCCAATCCGCGCCCGTCGCCACGTAGTATCCGCCGCTGGCCGCGAGCGGACCGAGACTCGCCACCACCGGCACGCCGTTTTTCTTTTTCGCGGTGACGATCGCGTGATGGATCACATCTGATGCCGTCACCTCACCGCCCGGCGAATCAATCGCGACGATGATCGCCTTCACATTTTCGTCACGTGAGGCTTTCACCAACTGCTCTTTGATGTCGCCGACCATGCCCTCTTCGCCAGAGTAACCCGGCGCCGAAAAGCTGATGAGGTCCTGCACGTAGATGACCGCGACTTTTTCTTTCGCGCCAGCGTCACCGCCAATGCGCGTCTCGCGAAACACCGTCGCGCGACTGTCGTCCTCGAACAGCGGCGACCACGTGACCAGCGATCCGAGCAGCGCGTTGCCCAACAGACTCACGGCGAGCAGCGCCATCGCCGCGAGCGCCAGCACGATCCATCCCCACGGACGACGACGCGGCGCGCTTGATGAAGTAGTTGAAGACGACTGAATGATCGGCGGAGGCTGGTTCATGGTTGTCAGGCTTCTTTGCGTTCGCGTTCCCGGTCCACCAACGAACGCCGTCATGACATCCGTTGCCATCGCGGGTCGCGCCGTCTTATACGCGCCCACCCGGATGCAGGCAACTTGTTTTCCCTTGTCGCGCATCCGCTCACCGTCCTACTATCCCGCCGCAAACCGAAGTTGGAGAATGTCGTATGAGCCTGGAAAGCTTTTACCACGAAGTCGCGATGCGACAGGCGAGCGCTGACCGCGACAGTCTGAAGTCCGTGCCGCCCTGGTGGAGACGGTGCCTCACCGCTCTCCCGCCAACAGCAAGGCGGCTTCTCGCTCTCACCGCCATGTCCGCGCTCGCAACCGCTGGCTGGTGGTTGCATCCGCACATCAACCAATACGTGCTCGGCAATTCCCCTCATCCACCCAGCGCCGCTGATCTGCTTGTGACCGTCGTGCGGCGCGCGTCGCCCGTCGAGCGCGCCCACCGCCTGGTGCTGGCCTGCGCCCGCGAGAACAACGCACACGCCTGTCAGAAGGCGCTGCGGCAGGCATTGACCATCGCGCAGCCTCAGGTGGTTGTATTGTGGCTCAAGGAGAAGGAAGTCCATGCGCTGCGAGCCAACGCCTACTTTGACCGGTTCGCGGCCAAACTGGAAACGCATCCTGACCGGCTCGACCAACTCTCCGCCACCCCGGCTCGCGCCGCAGTTCCGACGTCTTACACTCAAACACCTGGAATTCGCGCGACGCAAACCAAGAGTTCCTTCGCCGATCCTGCTGGCGGCCTGCCCACACGTCTCGACGGCTCCGGTTTTCTCTCCAACACTCCTGGCCGCAATGCGGCTCGCTTGTTGGGAGGGGGCGTGTCCATGCAAATGAGCACCGCGCCGTCACCACAAGCTTCTCTGGATGTCTCCAGCGCCCGCTCAATAAACCCCACCGATGCCGTCAACACGCGCCCTGCCAAGATCAACTCCGTGGACGCACTTCTTCGATGATGCGAGCTTGCAGGCCGGCAACGCCGCAATCCATGACGCCCCCCCCAAACAACACCATCACCGGATTCGCTCTTCTTGTTCTTCACCTTTTCGTCACGCAAGGGCGCCGCACACTTGATTTCGGAAGCCCATCACTGTTAGAAGCGAAGCAACAACATGACTCCACAAATCGCTGAAGCCAAGACGGCCATCGAATCGAAATCGAACGGACGCAAGCCGGCCATCGGCATCGTGCTCGGCTCCGGCTTGGGATCATTCGCGGAGAAACTGGAGGACGCCGTGAAAATCCCCTACGGCGGCATCCCCGGCTTCCGGCCCACGTCGGTGCCGGGCCACGCGGGACAACTGCTCATCGGCGCGTTCCGCGGCAAGACTCTGGCGGTGCTTCAAGGCCGCTCCCATATCTACGAGGGCTGCACGGCGGCGGAGGTCGCGTTCCCCATCCGCGCGCTGGGCGCTTTGGGCGTGAAGACGCTGTTGACCACCTGCGCCGCTGGCGGCATCAACAGCCAGCTCCGCGTCGGCTCGCTGATGGCCATTGAGGACCACATCAACTTCACCGGCGAGAATCCATTGATCAGCCGCAACTCCCATGAAGGTGAAGCGGTGAAGTTTTTGGACATGACCCAAGCCTACTCGTCGCGGCTGCTTGAAAAATTGACCGTCGCGTCGGACAAGCTCAAGCTCGGTTTGCGCCGCGGTGTTTACATGGCCGTCTCCGGCCCGAACTACGAGACGCCCAGCGAAACGAAAGCGATGGCGTGGCTCGGCGCAGACGCCATTGGCATGAGCGTCGTGCCCGAAGTGCTGGTCGCGCGGCATCTTGGCATGGAGGTCGCCGGCCTCGCCCTCATCACGAACCTTGCAGCGGGCATCGGCGGCCGGCGGCTGTCGCACGAGGAAGTTCTGGAGACCACACGAAAGGTCTCGGAGAATTTCGTCAAGCTTTTGGAGGAGTTCATCGCCAGTCTGTAGCGCACCCCGCCTCCGACAGGAGCAGCATATATATAGTTATGGTGTCGTCAGAAGAACGTCTTCTCGTGGCAGCAGCGCGCGTGGCGCGGCGAGGAGTTTACGCGCCCTACTCTAAGTTCCGTGTTGGCGCGGCTTTACTCGCATCCAGCGGCAAGGTTTATCATGGCTCCAACGTCGAAAACGCCAGTTACGGCCTCACCGTCTGCGCCGAGCGCGTTGCTTTCTTTAATGCGGTATCGGCGGGCGAACGGCGCTTCGTCGCCATCGCTGTTGTCAGCGACGGCGCGGCCACGCCCTGCGGCGCATGCCGCCAAGTCATGGCCGAGTTCGCTCCCAAGCTGAGAATCCTGGTGGCGGAGGCGAAGCGTCGCGGCCCGGTGAGAACATTTCTTTTGGACGAACTGCTACCCAGCCGTTTCTCCTTGTGATAGTGTCCCGCCATGACGACCGGACAAGAACCAGTTCCTACGAAAGCAACGTCTCAACAAGCAAGTGTCGTTGAAGTGTTCGATCGTGTTTCCGGCGACGCGTGGGACGCGCTTTACGATGAGCGCGGGCCGCAACTCGACAACTGGAAATTCATCCAGCGCAAGCTGCGCGTTGAGGAACTGCTCGCCAACGAAAAACCCGGCCGCCTTCTCGACGTTGGCTGCGGCACCGGCCCGATGGCGCCGGCGTTCCTGCAACGCGGATGGGAGTTCCACGGTCTCGACATCGCGCCGAAGATGATAGAGCACGCCCGCCGCCGTTTCGCCAGCGAGCCGCGCGCGAAGTTCTACGTCGGCAAGATCGAACAGGCGGAGTTCCCTCCAAACCATTTTGATGCCGTCATCGCAATGGGTTTGCTCGAATACCTCAACGACGCCGAACTTGCCGCCGCGATGAAGGAGATGGCGCGTGTGCTCAAGCCCGGCGGCGTCATGATCATCAGCGTCATCCAGCCGCGCTCGCTGGACTCGATCATGCGAAAGACGCTCGCCCTGCCAACGCGCGTGTTGAAGCCGATCTACATGAAGCTGCGCGGGAAGAAATTCGACCTCGACAGCCTGGTGCATCGCCAGTTCTCCGTCGTCGCGCTGGAACGACTGATGGCTGACGTCGGCTGCGTCCGTGAGGACCACGCCTACTACAATCTCGTGCCCCTCCCCTTCCCCTTTGACAAGCTTCTGCCGCGCCTCGCGCTGGCGGCGAGCCGTTGGGCCGAGCCGAAGCAACACGACCATTTCCACTGGGCCGCCACCGCCTGCATGTTGAAGGCGCGCAAGAGAAACTGAGCCGCGGCTCAACTCTTACTTCTGCCGCTCGTCCACTTTGTCAGAGGTCCGTCGCTCTGATTCCAACTCTGACAGCTTGTCGAACTCCAGCTTCGCGACCAACACAGTGTTCGCCATCTCGTTCACCGGCAGCTTGCACAACCGCAAATAGCCTTTCTGCTCGACGTGGTCGCTCGGCGCCATGTCCACCGCACATTTGATGAGTTGACCCGTGTTCAACAGCGTAGCGCGGCGCGGCGCGATAGTCAGCGGTTTCAACTTCACCGCCTCGGTCATTGGGTCTTTGTGCAAGATGACATAGAGCGTGCTGCCCCGGCGCGTCAGGAGAACGTTGCGGTTTGATGTCAGCCAAGACGCCGGCGTCGTGCCTTCCAGCGACTCCTTCACGGCGCGATGCCACTTGCCAATGCGGCGCAGAATGGCGGCGGCCTCGTCGGGAATCGCGCCGTCGCCTTTCGGGCCAACGTTGAGCAGGTAGTTCGCATCGCGCGCCAGATACTTAACGATGCTGCGCAACAGATGCCGGTCGGTGTAGTAGTCCTCGTCCTTGCGATAGCCCCAGCTTTCTGCGCCGACCGATTGGCACGCTTCGGTGCGCTTCTCGAAACTCGGCAACTCCTCGCCGCCCTTGTCGTAATCGCGCTCCGGCGTGCCGAAGTCGCCTTCGTCGTAGCCGCGGTTGTTGATGACCGCCTTCGGTTGGAGCTTGCGGATCATGTCGTTAATGGAACGGTCCACGTGCTTGTCCACGTTCATGTCCCACCAGATGCCGTGAATCTCGCCATAGTTGGTGCAAAGCTCGCGAACCTGCGCCTTGAGGAACTCGATATACTTCATCAGGTCCGGCTCGTCTCCCGGCTGCGGCGGCAACTCGTGGTGCCGGCCTTGGTTCGGGTAATTCTTCTGATGCCAGTCGGCGATCGAGTAATAGAGGCAGAGCGGGAAGCCACGGCGATGGCAGGCGTCGGCAAGCATCTTGACGATGTCCTTGCCGTAGGGCGTGTTCATCGTGTTGTAGGAAGTCAGCTTCGTGTCCCAGAGGCAGAAGCCGTCGTGGTGCTTCGTCGTAAGGCAGATGTATTTCATCCCCACCGCCTCGGCGAGATCGAGCCACGCGTCGGGGTTATAGCGCACCGGGTTCCACTGCTGCGCCAGCTTCACGTATTCGGCGCGCGGCACGCGGGCGCGCCACTGCTCCTGCTCGTGGAAACCGTGGATGGCGTAGAGGCCCCAATGGACGAACATGCCGAAGCGTTTCTCAAACCACCAGTCGCGTCCGTCTCCAAAACGCGGCGCGGGCTTCGGAATAGTCGGCGGCTTCGCAGTCATGTCGCCTGCGGAAGCAGCCATGACACGGCAGGGAACACTAGGCAATGCCGACGCCGCCAGCGCGCCGGCGCTCGACAGGATGAAACGTCTGCGGTTCATGGTTTCTCCTTCCTCAACCGCATACAGCGCAGCCGACGGCGTGAGTCTCTTACTTCGCCTTCACATCGAAGCAGAAGATCAACTCCTGATCGCGGAGGAAAAGCTTGCCGTTGGCGACGACAGGGTGCGTCCAAATCCTGCCTTTCGGACTGCGCTGAGTCGTCTGCGGGTCGAGCGTGAAACGGCCGTGCTCCTTCCAACCTTTCGGCGACGCCTCGATCAACACGACGTTCGCCGGGTTCTTCCCGTTGCTTTCCTCGATGCAATACAGCAAGCCTTCCGTGCAACAACCGACCGCGCCCTTGCCGAGCGCCTGCTTCTCGGCCCAGACCTGCTCGCCGGTCTTGAAATCCTGGCAAACCCAACCCGCGCCGTCGGAGTAGCCGTAGAGATGCTCGCCCACCAGAATGACGCCGCCGTGATGGTTCTTCATGACGGTGTTCACGTAAACGTCGCTGACCTGGTTGCCCTCGGCGACCTTTATCAGTTTGCACCCGACGTTGTAGCCGGAGGCAACATAAACGCAACCGTCGTGGAAAATCGGCGTCGGGATGACGGCGACCTTGCCCGGCCACTCGGAACGCCAGAGCAGCTTGCCATCCGCTGCGTTGACGCCCGCCACGCTCTTCATCGTCAACTGGATGTATTGCCGCGCGCCGTTGTGGTTGACCGCGATGAGCGACGAATACTGCGCGGGATCAGTAAACTCCTTCGACTGCCAGACCAGAGCGCCGGTCATCTTGTCGAGAGCCGCAATCGCGCCCTGTTCGCCGCCCGGCGTGCAAACAACAAGTTTGCCGTCCACGAGCGGTGATTCGGTGTAACCCCATTGCGCCACCTTGCCGCCGAGTTCCTGCATCGTCTTCTTCCAAAGCAGCTTGCCGCCCGCCGCGTCGCAGCAGACCAGCGTGCCCTGCCCGCCGAGCGCATACACACGGCCGCCGTCCACCGTCGGCGTGCCACGCGGACCGTCGCCCCAGTTGTTCGAGTAGAGCGCGCCAATCTCGGCGCACCAGAGCTGTTTGCCGGTGTTTGCGTCGAGGGCGATCAGAAGCTCCGTGCCGCCACGCGCGCCCATCGTGAAAAGTTTTCCGGCGACAATGGAAAAGCCGCTGTAACCGAGGCCGGCGTCCTTGTTCAGCCACAACTGCTTCGGCCCGTCTTTGGGCCACTGCTTGAGCAGGCCGGTTTCCTTGCTGATGTCGGTGCGATCCGGTCCGCGCCACTGCGGCCAGTCATCGGCGGCGGCTTCGCGGAGGGTGAGTGACAAAACGAGCAACGAACTGAGCGCGACGAAACGAGCGATGTTCTTCTTCATAATTCTGATTTTCGGTTCAACTGTTTGACGCAACGACCCGCGCATTTAATGCGACAACGGCCCGCGCTTCCAGCGAAATCATTGCGTCGCCTTCAACCGCGACCGGTCTGGCCGAGCCGACACGGAGACCTGATGATCCCTATCGCTTCGGCGGGAAATGCGGCGGCATCCACGCCGGCAGGTTCTTGATCTCGTCGAGCGCCGGCTGCGACACCGGCACGCCCCACGTCTGGAAGAACGGGCCGAGATTCTTGCCGACGACCTTGGAGAACCGCACCATCCACTGGTCGCGCTTCTCGTCGTCGTTCTTCGGCAACTCATCCTTCGACCCGGCGCGATACTCCGCGAAGACTTTCTTGTAAGCGTCCCAGCCGAACGCATCCTGCAACTGCACATACATCGCCAGCGCCAGGAACGGGTCCTTCTTCCATTGTTCGAAGCTCTTCCCGCTGGCGGCGTGCTTGCGGTAATACTCGTCCACCTTCTCCAGACTCACGCGCCCCTTGGCAGGCTTCACGCCGCAGAGCTTGTCGAAGACCAGCATCGAGAAGATGTTGCACGTCACCTCGCCAGCGCCTTCGAACGTCCAGTGACCGCTCTGGTGATTGTGGCCCAGCTCGTGAAAAATGCCCCAGTTGCCATTCAGCAACGCCTCCTTGCTGGTGAAGTTCTTGATCTGGTCCATCCATGCCATGATCGGGTAGCCGGAGTGCATGTAGCCGGCGGAAATCTGCTGGTCGCACACGACGCGCTCCGGCCGTTTGCGCTCAGCGGCGGTGCCGGCTAGATCGTCCTCCAACGCCACCATCTGCTCCCACACCTTCATCAACGCCTCCGGGTCGTCGAGCGTGCGCACAACCGACGACGGGACCGTGACGATCACCTTCGAGCACTCCAGTTCAGCCCACGGCGCAGGCTCCTTGCGAAGGCGGTCTTTCCAGTCCGTCTGCTTCGTCTTGCCGAGCACGAAATACGGCGCGGCAACCGCACCGCTAACCTTGACCGCCACGTCGCCAAGCTCGCACTTTTCCGGCACTTCGATATAGATCAACCCGCCGAACATGCTGCCGGCTTTCGTCACCGGCTTGGCGAGCTGCACCCGGGTTGAGATCTCCGGGAATCGGTCCCACTTGTCGAGGTTCCAAAGGCTGTCGCTGTGCGCGCCGATCCGCAGCCAGAGCTTCTTCTTCGCAGCGGATTCCGGGATCTCCACCGTCACGACACCGCCGGCCGGCGCGTAGAGACCGGTGCTGTGCCACGCGGGCACCGTCGTGTCGAGCATCAGCGAGCGGACAATACGCGGCGTGTTTGCCGGCACTTCGCCGGGGAAGATTTTCGCGGCGGGATGTTCCTTCACTTGCTCCGGCGGCAGGATTTTCGCCGTCATCGCCTGGAACGTCGCCGCCAGCCGCTGGCTGAGGTCGCTCTTCTTGATCGGCGTCTTCGGCATCGGCAACACCTTCGCCCTGTCGTCGCCCGACAGTTTTGCGAGCTTCGGCAGGAATGTCGCGTCATCCGGTGGCAGCGCGCGCGCGGCGGCGGTGATCGTCGCCGAGGCCTGATTCACGTCGTCCTCGCTGAGTTGGAACCGGCCCGCCAGATGTTCGAGCGTGTAGTGGAGAGCCAACCCCGCGTGGGCAGTCGTTGGTGGCCGCTCGCCGGCGGTGAAGCCCCGCGAGCCGGTGCGCTCGGTTGTGCCGTCACCCCACACCATGCCCATCGGCACGAGCAGTTTGTTGCCGGGGAAATCCACTTTCAAATCCTTCCCCGGATTCAACTGCGCCCAGCCCCAAGGGCACGAGCCTGTGATCAACCCGCCGCCGCCCTGCACGAACTTCGCAACGGTCTCCACGTCCTTGTCGGAGATGCTATGCGCGTCAGCAACGAGCACCTGAACCGAGTTCAGCCGGCGCAAGTCCACGTCAGACGCCTTGAAGCCGTGCTTCTCGAAAAACTCCGTCAGACCGCCCTTACGGTAAAGCCCGACGTGCAGCTTCGCTCCCGGCGCCAGTTTGCGGTCACCCGCCACCCAACGTGTCACGTTGACCATGAACGCCGCCGTGTCCGCAGTTCCCAGCGCCTCTGTGCCGAAGTAGCCGTTATGACTGAACGCCACGACGCGGCCGTTGCCAACCCGCGCTGCTCCAACTACCGGCCCGGACGACTCTTTTCCCGTCTTGCCGATCACCACCGGAAACGCCGCATCTCCGAAAACGCACAACGTTCCCGGAGCGCCCGGCGCGGCAATCTCACGCACGCCTTCGAGCAGTGCGGTCAAGTCGGACTTCAACGTGCTCGCTTTCGCTGGCGTGGCTGCCGCTTTTGCGAATGGTGCGCGCGCCGTCGCCGCAATTGCCGGGAAGACCGCAATGGAAAGGGCGGCTGTCGTTACCAAAAGCAAAATCATTCGCATGGCGGCGGCGAACAATGCCTGAGCAAGCCCCTTGCGTCAATGCCACTCCCTCGCCTCCACGCTCGGCATCAAAATGCTTTGACCACCGCACCAGCGTTGCCGAAGATACTGCAACGTGGAAACCGCACACATCGTTCAACCGAATCCGCTCTGGATCGCGCCGTTCGCGGCGCTGCTCCTGGCTATTGCGCTGATGCCGTTCATCGCGCCGAAGTGGTGGCATCACCGCTACCCGTGGGTCGCGGTCGCGCTCGGCGCGCTCACCACCGGCTACTACGTCTTCGGCCTGCACAACGGCACTCGGATGCTTCACTCATTCCACGAATACGTCAGCTTCATCGCCCTCATCGGCTCGCTGTTCGTCGTCAGCGGCGGCATCCACATCAACGTCCGCGGCGAGTCCACTCCGATGGTGAACGTCCTCTACCTGCTCATCGGCGCGTTGCTCGCCAACGTCCTCGGCACCACCGGCGCCTCGATGCTGCTCATCCGGCCGTTCCTGCGCACGAACAAATACCGGCTCACGACTTTCCATGTCGTTTTCTTCATCTTCATCGTCAGCAATGTCGGCGGCTGCCTGACGCCACTGGGCGACCCGCCTCTTTTTCTCGGCTATCTGCGCGGTGTGCCGTTTACCTGGGTCGCGGAAAAATGCTGGCCGATGTGGGCCTTCGTGGTGGGCGCGCTGCTTGTCATCTTCTGGGTGATGGACTACCGCAACTTCCTACGCGCGCCGCGCGCCGTGCGCGCCAAGGAAACCGCCCGCGAGGAGTGGCGCTTTGCCGGGATGCATAATGTCTTCTTCCTGCTGCTGATTCTTGTGGCGGTCTTCATCCAACAGCCGCCGTTCGTGCGCGAGACGCTGATGTTCGTGGCGGCGCTCGGTTCCTACTTCACAACGAAAAAACCGGTGCATGAGGCCAACGACTTCAACTTCGCGCCACTGAAGGAAGTGGCGTTCCTTTTTATTGGCATCTTCGCGACAATGGTGCCGGCGCTAGATTGGCTGGAGTTGAACGCGCGCCAAGTCGGAATCCAGACCGCCGGGCAGTTCTACTGGGGCACCGGCATTCTCTCTGCCGTGCTCGACAACGCGCCAACCTATCTCTGTTTCCTCTCGGCGGCCATCGGCCTCTTCAACGACAGCGGCGTCACCACGCCGGCCCACCTCGTTGCCGCCAACCACCTTTATCTGGTCGCCATCAGCGTTGCGTCGGTCTTCTTCGGCGCATGCACCTACATCGGCAACGGCCCGAACTTCATGGTCAAGAGCATTGCCGACCATGCCACGGCCAAAACGCCGAGTTTCTTCGGCTATATCTTCTGTTACGTCGTGCCAATCCTGCTGCCGGTGTATGCGGTGGTATGGTGGATATGGTTCAAAGGATGACGCCCCTCCACCTACGTCCTGACCACTTCCACCGAGCAATACGCCCGCGCCGCAACCCACTGCGACACTGAGCCGAGTATCTTCTCCAGCCGCGTGTGTCCGTGCGCGCCGACGAAGACGCAGTCCGCACCCCATCGTTCCGCCTCGTGGAGAATCTCCCGCCGCGGATCGCCCCGTCTCACGATCGGCGCGGCCAGCAGGCCCACCGCGCGCAGTTTGTCTGCCGCGGCCATCGCGAACTCCCGCAATCGCGACTCTTCCTTCTCATGATTGTCCGGCATCACCTCCGTCACCGGCGAGAATTCGAAGGAAGAAAACGCGCCCACATTCACAACATCAGCGAACGCCACCACATGCACCGCCGTTCCCGCCGGCCATGATCGCTCCGCGACATGACCCACCGTCAGGTTGCTGTGCTCGGTGCCGTCCACGGCCACCACGAGCCTCGGCGGCGCCACGTCTTCCGCGAACACCCCGCGCGCGATACGCACAGAATCGGTCGCCTCCGTCGCCACGCGTTGCGAGGTGCTGCCGAGCACCATCCGGCCCAGTGCCCCACGGCCGTGCGATCCGACCACGATCAGGTCGGGCTTGAACTTCTCCGCCTGCTTGAGGATGCCCCACCACGGCGCGTCGTGACACGCCGCCGTGCTCACCCGCCAGCCAGCAAAGCGCTTCTGCAACTGCGCCGCAGCCTGTCCGGCCAGTTCCAGCGCGTGCTCCTCTGTTTCGATCGCGTGTTTGCGCGAGATCATGACGCTCGGCGGCATCATCTCGCCCGCTGCGGCCAGTTCGCTGCCCGGCGGCGGCAGCCACACGTCCGCCACCGAGAGAATCAACGCCTCCGTCGCGCGCGGCAGGCCCGCCCGTTTCAAGTCGTTCAACGCCGCCCCCGCACACTGTGACCCGTCGTAAGCAATTAGCATTCTCATGGTCTCTTTCATGATTTTCCTCCGCTGTGATAGAAATTACGCCTGACATCTCAATACACAAGTCGAACTCTGCCACGCCGCTCCACACTGAGCACGTAGCGTGAGAATCAATTCGCGGCTGTGTTGCCGTGTGGCTTTTCACGCGCGGTGCGGCTAAATAAAGAGTGATGTCACCTTCGAACCTTCAACAGCCGCTGCGTCTGGGCAACCTCGCGCTGCCGTCGCGCTTCTTTCTCGCGCCGTTGGCGGGCTACACCAACCTCCCCTTCCGCCTCGTCGCGCGTCCTCTCGGCGGCCTCGGCCTGGCCACCACCGACCTCGTCAACGCCCGCTCGCTCATCGAGAAGCGCCGCCAGGCTTTGGAACTGATCGAAACGCGGCCCGACGACCAACCGCTTGCCGTGCAAATCTTCGGCACGGTGAAGGAAGAACTTTGCGCGGCCGCACAACTGCTCCAATCGCTCGGCGTCAGCGTCGTGGACCTCAACATGGGCTGCCCCGTTCACAAGGTCGTCCGCGGCGGCGGCGGCTCCGCCATGATGCGCGAGACCACCAAGACCGTCGCACTCGTCCACGCGCTCGTGGAGAGCGTAAAGATTCCCGTCACGGTGAAGATGCGGCTCGGCTGGGACGACGCGAACATCAGCGCGCCGTTCTTCGCGCGCGAGTTCGAGCAGGCCGGTGTCGCCGCCGTCACCATCCACGGCCGGACGCGGGCACAGGGTTTCAGCGGCAGCGTCAACCGCCCCGGCATCCGCGCCGTCGTCGAGGCCGTCGAGCGCATCCCGATTGTCGGCAACGGCGACATCCGCACCGTCGAGGACGCGCGGATGATGTTCGCCGAAACCGGCTGCGCCGCGGTCGGTATCGGCCGCGGCGCGCTGCTGAATCCGTGGATTTTCCGCCAGTGCAACGCCTCGCTCGTCCGCGGCGAACCTGTCGTGCCGTCCAGCTACGAAGAGCGGATTGACTTCATGGTCAGCCACTACGAGATGTTGCAGAACTTCCGCGGCGAGCGGGTTGCGTGCATCCAGTTCCGCAAGATGTCGCGCTGGTATGGCCGCTCGCTGCGCATCCCGAAGGCGATGCAGCACCGCCTTGTCATGCTCAAGGACGCCGCCGGTTTCTACGGCCTCGTCGCCGAAGTGCGCGCCATGCCACCGCGCCCCGAAGCGCCACCCGTCCGCAGCGAACCGCGCATTCCCATTTCCTCCAAAGCGAACGAACGCTGGTGAGTTGGTTTCAGCCGGTTGAGATTTCCGGAAGGTCGGATATGTTTTCTCAGTCGGAGAGGGCCATGAAGAGACCGACGAGATTGAAGAGGGCGGCCGCGAAGGCGCGGCAAAAGACGGCGTGGCTACGAAGCTGCCGTTTGGACAGCGACAGCGCAAGCGCGCCGGAATCCATCCTGCCATTTCGCATTTCCCCCGCTCCTCATCCCCCGCCGGGCCGTGGCGTTCTCCCGGACTGGAGGTGAACGATATGTATTTTTCAATTCGTTGTGATGCAGTGCCGGGCAAGCTTCAGGAACTCGACCGCTGGCTGAAAGACCGCGGCGTGGCTTTTTGGAGCTCCAAAGCGGGCGTTAAGAAGTGTGACATCTACGCGGATGCCTTGGTGGGCTATCCGGAACGCACGTTGATGATCGAGGTCGTGGACTTCAGCAGCTTGCAGCAAATCCTGGCCTCGCCCGAACACGCGCGCTTCAGGGACGAGCTATTGTCGTTTGGGACCGATGTCCAAAGCCAAATCCTGGAGCGCGTAAGCTAAACCCCAGGCCGATCCGGGCGGTGCCAATCGCCCGCGGTTGCCGGCCTGATACAACCTAGGGAAGCCCTCGGGAAGAGGACTTCCCTGTTCGTGTCTTCGAGGATGGCGGCAAAAAACCGATAAAACTTCCTGTGCTTCTTGTGCCTCTTTGTGGCTAATATCCAGTCATGCTTTGGTGTGACCAGTTAGCTCAAAAGATCGAAGGATCGCAGACCATCAACGACTCGAAGACGCCGTCGGGGCGGGTGCACGTCGGCGCGCTGCGCGGCGTCATCATCCACGACGTGATGTTCCGCGTGCTGAAGGAGCGCGGCGTGCCCGTGCGCTACATCTACGGCGTGGACGACTACGACCCGGTGGACGAGATTCCCTACGGCCAGCGCGAGCATTTCGAGAAATACCTCGGCGCGCCACTCTGCAACACGCCGCCGCCGGCCGGCTCCGACGCGACCGACATGGCGGAGCATTTCATCCGCGAGTTCTTCCAGGTATTCGAGGAACTTGGCGTGAAGGTCGAGACCTACCGGATGCGCGACATCTATCGCAGCGGCAAGTTCAACGGGCCGATTGACACCATTCTCCGCAACGCCGACAAGGTCCGCCGCATCTACAAGGAAGTCAGCGGCGCCGAGCGGCCCGACACTTGGTTCCCATTCCAGGTCATCTGCGAGAAATGCGGTCGCATCGGCACCACCGAGGTCACCGCCTACGACGGCAAGGAAGTCACCTACGCCTGCCGGCCCGATCTCGTGAAGTGGGCGCGCGGCTGCGGCTACGCCGGCAAGGTCTCGCCGTTTGACGGCCGCGGCAAGCTGCCGTGGAAGCTCGAATGGCCCGCGAAGTGGACAACGTTCCCCGTCACCATCGAAGGCGCGGGCAAGGACCACAGCACCAAGGGCGGCTCGCGCGATGTCTCGGAGCATTGCCTGCGCGAAATCTTCGGCACCAAGCCGCCGATGAACATCCCCTACGAGTTCTTCCTCGTCGGCGGCGCGAAGATGAGTTCCTCGCGTGGCGTCGGCGCGTCGGCGCGCGACATGGCGAACTTCCTGCCGCCGGAAGTGCTGCGCTTCCTGATGACCAAGCCGCAACCGAAGCATCCAGTGAATTTCTCGCCCGACGAGATCTATATCACGAAGCTCTTCAACGAGTTTGACCGCTACCACTGGCGGACGTATCACGATCCGAAGACGCTGGAACCGGACAAGCGGCTCTATCTGCTGTCGGAAATCGCGCCAGAAGGCGACTTCCAAGACGCGAACTTTCAACTCGTCGTAACGCTCGTGCAGATGCCGCACCTCAACCTCGTCGCCGAGATCGAGAAGCGGAAAGGCTCCAAGCTGACGGACGTTGAACTGAAGCATCTCAATCGCCGAATCCAGTCCGCCAAATACTGGCTGGAAAACTACGCAACCGAAGAGGAGAAGACGAAGTTGCAGGAGACGCTGCCGGCCCGCGCGGCGCAACTCACGGCCGAGCAACGCGCCTATCTGCTCAAGCTCGCTGAGGTGTTGCCCGCGACACCGTGGGACGACGAGACGTTGCAGGCCAAGCTTTTCGAGGTGGCCAAGGCGATGCCGATGGAGGTGCCGCTGGCGTTCAAGGCCGTCTATCGCGTCCTGCTCGACCGCGAGAGCGGCCCGAAGGCCGGCAACCTTCTCGCGTTCCTCAAGCCGGAGTTCGTGATCAACCGGTTCAACGAGTTGAAGTAGATGGTCTCTTCCAACGTTGCCCCCCGGTATCTGCTCGGCAACGACGCAGTCGCCGCAAAGCGGCTGCGTGTGCTCGACGAGGTTTACCATTCTACGACCGTGGCATTGCTGGAGCGCGCCGGCCTGCGCACAGGCTGGCGCTGCGCCGACATCGGCTGCGGGACCGGGTTGGTGACGCTGACGATGGCGGAACGCGTCGGCGCGACTGGAAGCGTCGTGGGTGTGGATCAAGTTCAGTTCTTCCTCGACGCCGCACGCGAGCAAGCGACTGAGCACGGTCTGGCGAACGCGAGCTTTGTTTGCAGCAACGCCTACGAATTAGCAGTGTCCGAGGTTTGGAGTCCCGGCTTTAGCCGGCAGCGGCAATGGGAACCGGCTAAAGCCGGGACTCCGAACCTCCCGGAACAGCCTGCATCCTTCGATCTCGTTTACGCTCGCTGCCTGCTGTCGCATCTGAACGAACCGCTGCGGGCGCTGCAAGCGATGGCGGCACTCGCGCGACCGGGCGGATCGGTCGTGATCGAGGACATAGACTGCGGCGGCGTCTTTGCGCATCCGGATGTGCCGGTGTTGATGCGGCATCTCGATCTTTACCAGCGCGTCATGCGGCTCAACGGCGGCGATCCGCTCATCGGCCGCAAGTTGCCGCGGCTCTGCCGCAAAGCCGGCCTGAGCGATGTGCGTTACGCGACCGTTCGTCCCATCGAACCAGCAGAACCGGTGAAGCGCCTCTACCCGTTGACGCTGGCGTGCTTGAAGCCGGCGATCGTTGAAGCGGCGCTGGCAACTGGCCACGAAATAGACGCGCTCGTCGCGGAACTCAACGCGATGGCGGACGACCCGGCCACGACGGTTTCCTCCTGCCCGATGGTCCAAGTTTGGGCGCGCAAATCCTGACAAGCCGCGCTACGCTGCGGCCATGATCTCCAGATGGTTCTTCCTGATTGTCCTGCTGGCGTCATTCGCTCAAGCCGCGCCTTCCCTCGTTGAGCAAACATCCGACAATGTCCGCATCGTGCGCGACGACACCGGCCAATGGGGCGGCGCTTCGATGGGCATGACACACCAAAGCGACCCGCGTTATCAGGCGAAGAAGATTCTCGACCTCTCATCCGTGCCGGAGGCGACGTGGGCGGCGACGCGCGAGGTGCGGCTGTCGGCGTTTTTCTGCGTGCGCGACTTCTCGCTCACGTCGCTCGGCAAGGCCAACGGACTCGACGAGGCGTTCGAGGTCGTCGTCAACAGCAAGGTCCACACGTTTCCAAACAAAGGCGGTGCTCCGGTGTATGCGGACGGCAAATCGGCCGCACTGGCGTGGTTTGATTTCGCGCTGCCGAAGGAGGGGTTCGTCCGCGGCCGAAACGAGATCGTCTTCCGGAAAGCGCCAACGCCAACGGCGAAAACGAAACCCGACGACTACCTCTACCTCGGCATAGACAACAGCGCGCCGCGCGGAAACAGCACCGTCAGCCTCGACGGCGGCAAGACCTGGCTGCCGGACAAGCTCAACTCCATCGGCGCGCGCGGCGAATACATGGTGCGGCTGGTCCTGCTGAGCGGCGAGCGGAGCTTCCAAAGCACCTGGCGGTCCGCCGCAACAACGCCGTTGAACGATCCCGCGGGAATCATCGCTTACGCCGGAGCGCACGGCGGCGAATCGCGGATGGAGTGGGAGCCGTCGCGGCTCGACGTTTCGCAGCCGGTGACGGCGGTGGTGGAGACAGCCGCCGCGGCGAAGTTCAAGCTCCGCTGGCTGGACGCCGACGGCAAGCCACTGCCGCCGGTCAGCGGTGTCGGGCCACGATTTGAGACGACGTTGAAAGGCAAGCCGACCAGCGGTGTCGTGGTGGACACTCCTGCGCAGGCGCTGATGGTGCGCGGCGCTCGCGGCTACCACGCCGTAGAGCCGCCCATCAACATCTGTCCGCCCATCGCAAAGCCCGCCGGCAAGGCGGCGAACCGGAAGCCCTCCTGCCGCGTCGAGAAGGATGGCGTGCTGCTGGAGAACGCGACGCTAAGGTGTCGTTTCACAGCATCGGGACGGCTACGGTTGGCTTCCATTTTCAACGAACTCGCCAGCGCCGAAACTGTCCGTCTGCCGGATAACCTCGATCTCTTCCTCGTCGAGATTGGCACGAACCACTTCTCCGGCGCGCGCGACTTCGAGTGCCGCTCACTGCGCGCCGTGGGGCGTAATGGTTTTTCTGCCGAGCTTGTGCTGCCCACACACTCGCTAGCCGCCACGCTGACAGGCTCGATTGGCGAGGACGGACTGCGGCTGGGACTCTCTCTCGCCAACCGCGGTTCAGCATCGCTCGACTTCAAAGTCGCGTTTCCGCACCTTGCCGGTCTCGCTCTCTCCAGTGATCCAACGACCGACTACTACTTCTTCCCGCGCGGCGGCGGCATCATCGCAGACCAGCCCGCGCTCATTCGCCAAGGCTACGGCGATCATCAGGCGCTCTATCAAGTCATGGACTTGTTCAGCCCGTCGCTCGGCGCGGGGTTGTCGTTGCGAACCGACGACACGGAGGGCCGATACAAGATCTTCGCGCTGCGCAAGGAGATGCCCGGCCGCGCGCTGTTCCAGACGCTGACGCCGCTGTGTCCGACAAAGCCGGAGTTTCAATTCAGCAACACATTCGAGCAAGTCACCGGCACGAGCCTCGCGGTGGAGTATCTGCGCCGCACGCGCGAGCCGGGCGGAGAATTCGCGCCGGCGCCGGTCGTCATCGCAGCGCACGCGGGCGACTGGAAGACGCCGATGAAAGACTACGCAGCCTGGGCGCACCGGACGTGGAAGTTTCGCCCGTATCCGTCGCAGCTCGACAATGTGGCGACGATGATTGCCGTCGGATGGGGACGCGATTTGCTGTTCAAAGACGGCAAATACCGCAGTGACTTCCTGAAGCCCGGCCGCGATTGCCTCGAACTGATGTCGTGGTGGGAATGGTCGCCGTTGGGCCCGTGGAACACGCCGTTCGACAAGCTGGAGGAGAAGATAGGCAAGGCAAGCTTCACGCGATGGCAGCCGTATTTCGTCAAGGACCCGGTGACCGGCCAGACGATGTGGAACAACCAGCCTGGCGATTACGATGGCTACAACGCCCGCTTCGGCGGCCTGCCCGCGTTCCGCAAAGCGGTGGAGGACTACAAGAAAAGCGGCGCGCTCATCACGCTCTACACCGACCCGTTCCGTCTGGATGAGAGCTGCAAGACGGGCCGGGAGCACGGCAAGGAATGGGACGTGGTCCTGCCGAACGGCGAGTTGTCCCGCGGCTACGAAGTCTGGAACCCGTGCCACGATCTCCCCCAAGTCCGCCAGTGGGCCGCCGACGCGATGGGCCGCGTGATGCGCGAGACCGGCGCGGACGGCATCCGTCTCGACGAATACGGCCATCGCGGCTGGGCGTGCTACAACCCAACGCACAAGCACACCTTCGCCGAGCCGGGCTGCACCGAGTGGCAGCGCGCCACCGCCGAAGCCACGAAAATGATCCGCGCCGCGATGGACAAGGTGAATCGCCGTTCCGTGCTGACAACGGAGCATCCCGGCTATGATTACCTTATGCAGTATCTCGACGGCTGCATCACCTACGATCTCACGGTGCAGGCAACGCCGCTGCGGCCTCTGGAGTGCAACACGCAACGTTTCTACTTCCCCGAATGCAAAGTCTACGAGTTGGACCATCGCGGCGCGGACCGCGATTGCCACAAGCGGCTCTGGAACATGGTCGCCTCGTTTGGCCGCGAGTTTCCGCCGCCGATCTACGCCATCTTCAAGGAGCACGCCGACGTGCTCCGCAGCCGCGACTGCGAGCCGCTTGTGCCGACGCTGATGCCGCTGGTCTATGCGAATCGTTTCGCCTCCGCCAAAAAGACGCTCTGGACGCTCTACAACGCCACCGGCCACACCGTGGACGGCCCAATGCTGGAGGTGGATCTGGCGAAAGGCCAACGGTTGGTGGAGTTGCTGAGCGGGGAGGAGTTGGCGAGGGGCACCACCGGCAAGCAGCGGATCAGTTTATATCTTCCGCGTGGGGGCGTGGCTTGCGTCGCGCGGCTCAGCGGCAAGACTACAGGCGCGTCGGCTCCTTCCCGCTAGCCGACGCGTCCTCTGAGAAATCCAGTGAGACGGGGCTGGTGCGAAAACCGCGCGTCAACAGCGCGAGGTAGGCGATGCCGACCACCAACCACACGCCGCCGGCGATTTGCGCGATACGAGAAAGGTTCAGCCAGATGATGAGGCAGAAGACGAAGCCGGCGGCTGGCACAACGAAATCCATGAACCATCGGCGCGCGTGGCCTTCGGGGCGACGGATGCCATATTCGTAGAAGGCGGCGGCGTTGACGCCGAGGAAGCCGAGGAACGCGCCGAAGTTCAGCACCTCCGCCGCGCGCTCGTAGCTGATGAGCCACGCGCCAAGGAAGCTCAGCACACCGAGCACGAGGATGTTGAACGCCGGGATGCCGCTCTTCGCGTCGAGCCGGCCAAAGAGGCCGCGCGGCAACACACCATCCCGGCCCATGCTGTAGAGCAGCCGCGCGGCACCCGCCAGGCCGCTCAAGCCGCTGCCGATGCACGCGACAACCACGGTCGCACCCATCGCCTGGAACAGCCACTCGCCGCCGACCATGTGCGTCACGTCCATGAACGCCGTCTCTACGTTCTTGAATGTCGAGGGGTCTGGGCAGACGCGCTGCGCCAGGTAGATTTCCACCGTGCTGAACGCGCCGGTGATCAGGCAGACCAACACAGTCGCCACCGGCACTGTGCGGCGAGGTTCCTTCACCTCCTCGGCCAGCGTTGTGACGCCGTCGAAGCCGATGTAGGTGAGCGCGGCGAACGACGTGGCTGACAGCGCCGTGCTCCACTGGAAGGCGCGCGAGTTGTAGAACGGCTCGATGGACACCAGCGTAGCCCAGCCGCCGTGTTGGAGGAGATGCCGCGCCGCCATGACCACGAAAGCGCCGATGACGACGCACATGACGTAGAGCAGCAGCTCGTTGGCCCGCGCCGTCGCTCGCACGCCGCGGAGATTAAGCCACGTGATGATGACCGCAATGACCGCCGCCCACACCAAGAACGGCACGCCCGGCACGATTCGTTGCATCGTCAGCGCGCCGAAGACGACGTTGATCAGCGGGATGATGAGGTAGTCGAGAATCATCGCCCAGCCCGCGAGAAAACCAAGGTGCGCGTTGAACGCGCGGCCGACGTAGGTGTAGGCCGAGCCGGCGGACGGATAGAGCGTCGCCATCCGACCGTAGCTCGCCGCGGTCAGGCTCATCGCCACCATCGCGATGAGGATGGCCGTCGCCGCGTGGCCGTCCGACATGCGCGAGGCAATTCCGAAAATGCCGACGGGAGCTATCGGCTGGATGAGGACGATGCCGTAGAAGATGAGGTCCTTCGCCGTCAGGACGCGACGAAGGTGCGGGGTTTCGCTGCGGTTGTCGGCGCTCACTTCACCGCCTTCAGCAGTTCCACGAACTTCGCCGTCATCTTCGTCGCGGCGTTCGTCTCAAGGAAGCTCGTGCGCATCCGCCACGTCTCGTAAGCGCCCCACGGGAACTGCTCCGGCGGCGGGATGTAACCATACCAGCCGTTGGCGAGGCCGATGTTGAAGAGCGGTTTCACCGGCGTCTGCTGCTTCAGGTTCAGCCCGCTTGCCGCGAAAATCTCGCCCGGCCACGCCGCGATGCCTAATTCGCCGATGCGGAACACCTGCAGCGGCATCGAAATCTCAGCGGGATATTCGCTGAGGATGATCTGCTCGCGCGCGTAGTCTTCCTGCCACGTCTTGAGTTGGCTGACCGGCCGGCCCGCCACCACGTCGCGGGCTTTCTCGACTTCCGCGGCACTCGGCCGGCGCGTGGTGACGACGCACTCGCCGAGCCGCGCGCCAAGCGTCACGTCGCGGCGATACTTCAGCCCTTGCACGACCTTCAACACCTCCTGCGCGACGTCCTCGGCCACCCGGCGGATGTTGGTGTAGGGCACGGGTGAAGCGTGGCCACCCTTCGCTCCCCAGTTGTTGATGTCACCGCTGGTGCCGTTGCTGAGGATGCCGACGAACGGCGGATCCTGCCGATCTGCGCCGAGCAATTGCTGGATGCGGTCAGCGAACACGCCAAAGTAATCCGCCGAGATGTGGCCAGGGCCCACATCGCCAACGTAGTGCAGTGAGTAGTTGGCCAGCAACGCCAGCGGCCGGCCGTCGGCGTGCCGGATGGAGAGCACGAACACCTCCGGGTCGGTCGGCCCGGTCGGTTCGCCATCGGCAGGATGCGGCGAGTCCCAGTTCATCTTGGCGCGCTCGCCGGTTGCGCCAAGCTGGTTGGTATAGGTCATACCCGGCTTGATGGCGAGCCGGCGGCAATAGACGTGTTGGGGGACGCTGCCGCTCCCCCACGAGACCTGCGCGGGCGCGAGGTTGTTCACGGCGCAGCGGATGGCATCGGCAATGCGGCCGGGCAGCCACGCGCGGTAAGCGGGGTCGGCTTCGCTCAGGTGCGCGCTGACCGCGGAGCCGCCGGAATGCGTGTGCGCGCACGACATCATCACTTGCTCTGACGCGAGGCCGGTCTGCTGCTGGACGAGTTTCTTCGCCTCGTCAAACACCGGCCGGTCGAGCACGCAAGTATCCACAAGCGCATAAACCAGCCGCGTCGCGCCGTCGTCGAGCACCAGCGCGCGCACAAAAAGATCGTCGTGGACGTGTTTCGCGACGATGGGCGTCAGGTCGCCGTTGATCGGCGTGGTGAGTGACGGCGTGATGCAGCTCTTGGCCGCGCCTGCGCGAAACTCGGCAGCGCCGGATATCGTGGTCATGCAGACAAGGCTCATAGTGAAAATAGCGACGGACGTTGAAAGCAGTTTCATGTGATGACGGGCGTTCATTAACCGAGTAGTTCTTTGCGCGCTGCCGCAACGATGCGCTCTACCTCTCGGACCAACGCGGGCTCGACATCGGGCGGTGGCTGGCTGGCCACCAGCTTACGCCAAGCCTCGTCGGCTTGCTTCAAAATCTTCTCGTCCCCGCATGGAGCCGGGTCGGTGTGGTTGCAGTAGCCGCGATCAAACAGTTGCGGGTTCCAGCCGACGTTCCGGAAGTGCGCCACCGTGTGCTCGCTCTCCAGGTAGTTCTCCTTCTCACAGAAGAGCATCTCGTTGATCAGGTCCACGGCGCAGGTTTCGGCGTTGACCTCGATGCCGCGGTTGAAGCGGTAGATCGCCTCGTTCATCTCCAAGTCAATCATCGCCTGCGTCGGCGAGAAAGCCGCGCCGTTGTCGAGCGCGCCGATGGCCAGCGGCAGGCTCACGGTGCTGCCGAACGCCATCTGCCGGTAGGTCTTCATGAACGCGGCTTGCAGACCCGGCACCTTCGCCTCGACGTAGCCCGGCTCGACGTTATGGACGATGCCATAGCGGTGGCGGAAAAGCTGGTGCAACGCCACGTCGGTCAAGATCGCCGCCGGCGTGCAGTAGCAAATCTGCGTCGTCTTCATATCCATCTCACCGGAAATGCTCGTCGAGAAATAGAAGACATCCGGGTTGATGAGGCTCGTGGCGGTGATGCAGCCGAGGATTTCCGCCGCCGCGACAATAGCCGCGCCCGCCGGTGTCATCGGCGCAGTCGCGCCAAGGATCGGCATCGGCGCGAAGTTGACAGGAAAACCATAGCGCAACGCCTCCTGGAGCACCTCGCACGAGCGTGTGTCCACCTTGAGCGGCGACGTGGTGCAGTAGGCAGCCACGAAGATCGGCGGCTGCGTGCGGAGCGTGTCGCGGTCGCCGCCAGTGACCAGCGACGCCAACTCGGCGAGATGCTTCACCTCGCGCGCCGCGCTCGTGCCAACCCAGCCGGGCTTGCGAGTGTTCAAGAGCAGCAGCCGCGCCGACTCGATGATCTCGACGCGCGAATCGAACTCGCCGCAAATGAACGGCGCGTTGATCGCTTTCGCACACGGCAGCGCGTTGCCGAGGCGAATCATGTCCACTTGGTCTTGGACGGTCGGCTTACGGAACTGGCCTTGCGGGTAATCGTAAATCCACGGCGCAGCGTAGCCATAATCCACGGTAAACTCCTCGGGCATCGCCACGTCGTTGTCGGGCAGGCTGCGGCAGAACGGATACCAGAGCGACGAGCGAACCATCTTGTAGCGCCCGCGCTGCGCCGCTATCTGGCGCTCGACCAACTCCGGCTTGAACCACGCCCGGCGCGCGGCGAAATCCACTCGACAACCGGCGTCGGCCAGCGCGCGCAACAGGAACTCGCCTTGGATTTGCAGCCCCGTCCGCTCCAGCACCTCCAGCGTGCCGCGGTGGAGCCTCTCCATCTGTTCCGGCTCGATGACTCTCAGCAATCCTTTCAGCATGGCTTCAGCCCTTCGGTTCCTCGCGATACCAGACCAGTTCGATGCTCGCGCCGTCGGCCGTCTGGAAGAAGCCCGCCACCGCGAAACCGGCGTCGAACGGCTCCAGCAACACCTTCATGCCTTTGCCAAGTTCCTTGATTTGCTCGACGCTCTCTACGCGGTAGCCCACGTGCGGCATGTCGTGCAGCGGGCCGGTGACGGGGCTGTCTGGCTCAAAGTGCAGCCATTCGACGCGGAACGGATGCTTGTAAGCGTCGGTGATCCACACGCGCGTCGCAGCTACAAACTGCATGCCGGGTTTCTTCTCGGTTGTTGGAATTCCCACGTGATCGAATTTCATCGAACTCCTTCCTGCTGGATCTCCGCCAGCTTCACCGGCCGTTTCTCCTGCCACGACCGGTCGGCGGCGAAGATCACCTCATGCGTTCGCACCGCGTCGCGCAGCCCGGTCAACGGCATTTCCCCGCCGCTCGCGAGCGACTCAAAGAACCGGTCGAACTCCACCTGATACGGATGGTCGCTCACGTCGCCGGAATCCACCGGCTTGTAGGGAAGCTGCGTCCATTTCTTGTCCGCGCCGGCAAACTTGTCGTCGAGCACCGTGCCCTCGCTGCCAACCAGATGCGTGTGGAAGTAATACGGTTGGAAGCAATCCAGCACCGACGCCACCTTACCGACACGGCCATCCTTGAACTTGAGCATCGCCACCGTCGTCGAGGGAAACTCGAACGACGCGAAAGCCGGGTTTGCCGAGCGCGTGCTATAACCGAACACCTCATCCACGTCACCGCCCATGCACAGCAGTAGCGCGTCCATCGCATGACAGCCCGCGAGCATCAAGCTGCTCACGCCATCCTGCGCCTTTGAATACCACGAGAAGCCGGCATACCACGGGCCGATGCCATGATAGTAGTCCACCTCGCCGTAATGCACCTTGCCCAGCCGACCGCGGTCTATCAGCGACTTGATCTCGCGGAACTGCGCCGCAAACCGCATCTCGAAGCAGACGCAGACCTTCACGCCCGCCGCGCGGATGGCGCGCTCGACCTCGCGCAGGCCAGCCAGTGAGAGCGCGAGCGGCTTCTCGATGATCATGTGTTTACCGGCGCGCGCGGCAGCAAGAATCTCGTCTTGGTGATGCCGGTGGAAGCTGCAAATGGAGACGACGTGGATGTCCGGCTCCGCGAGCATCGCGGCGTAGTTGTCGTAGGTCTTGAGTGCGCAACCGTGCTTTACCGAAACCTCCGCCGCGTCGAGTTTGCGCGACGAGCAGACTGCCGTCACCTGGCCGAGCGGCCCTGCGTTGATGGCCGCGATGTGCGCGCCCGCGGCCCAACCGTAGCCGACAATTCCGACATTGAACTTTTTCATAAGCGGAACGTTTGCGGCGTGAGTAGAACTCAGCCGGCGGAAATTGTCGAGCGTTTCACTGCGCGACTTGCTTCGCGCCCGACGGACGGGCGGCGTCACGCACGACGCGATGATCGGCCGGAGCGCCGCGACGCTGGCGCGAGAGCCAGCTCAAGGCGGCGACCAGTTCAATATCATGGCCGCCTTCGAAGATCGTGATTCGAGCCGCGCCCGCCACGCGCCGAAGGAGCACTGTCTTCAGCCGTTCGGAATCGTCCTCCCGCTCGGCGGCGAGTGACGGCGGAACCTTACGTTCGCGCACCATGAAGGCAATCTGTTCTTCGGAGACCTGCTTGTTGTCACAACCGTTCGCCGCGGCGACCACGTTGAACGCCCAAAGCGAGTGGCTGACCGGCACGGAGCCGGTGTGACCGTCGTGGATACCGGCGTTGATGTCGAGCGGCAAGCCCTTCGCAGCGGCGAGATGGAACACGGGCGAGCGTTTGCGGTAATCCGCTTCATTCTGCGGTCCGGGCGGGCCGCCGCAGACCTGTTCGAGCATCTTGTCATATTTGCGCTTGGAGATGGTGTTGTCCCGGTGCCACGCCGCGAGGTCGGTAACCGGCACCCACGCGCTGACGCCCGCCCAGAGTTGCTGTGCGCGCGAGGCCATCATCAGCGCCATGTGCCCGCCGCCCGACGCGCCGACGACGTAGATCCGCGCCTCGTCCACGCGGGCGTTCTTCTTCGCGAACTCAACCGCATCCACCACGTCCTGCACAGCGAGATCGGATGCGCACGCTTCCGGTCGGCGATTCGGCCCGCGAAAGTCGGGGGCGATCAAAACCCAGCTGCGTTTCTTAGCGTGGGCGAGATGTTCGACGCCCTGCTCGAAGTTGCCACTCCACGTATGCAACGCCACGAGCAACGGCACACGCGCACCCTTGGCATCGCGCGCGGCTTCGGGCGGACAGTAGAAGATGGCTTTCTGTGACGCGCCGTCCTTGGAACTGGTGACGGTGACAGTGTGCCGGGCGGCCTCTCTTTTCGCAGTCTCTTTGGTGTCGGCCTTCTCAGCCGCGTTGAGCGCGAACGCGCATAACAACAACCACCCGCAGCACCATCGTCTCATGCCAGCTTGACCACTTTGCCCGTGCGCGCCGACTGGTAGCACGCTGCAAGAACTTTCTGGCTCTGGAGGCCGATGCCGGCGTTGTTCGACGACTCGCGTTTTTCGATGATGGCGGCGGAGAACTCCTCGATCTCGGCGCGATAGGTGTTGTAAGGCGGCGGGGCGATCACCACGCCACCGTCGGCGGCGCGCGCCTGCTGCGCGTCGTAACCGCCAGCGCCTTCTTTCAGGAACGCGACCATCTCGCCGGATGGGCCCTGGCCGATGGTGCCTTTGGCCAGAATGCTGCCGAGCGAACCGTAGAGTTCGAGCCGGTTCTGGCTCGCCTCATCCGGCATGCAGAAGAACGTGTCCACCGTGCCGAGCGCGCCGCTCTTGAAGAAGAGCGACACCAGCGCGCTGTCCTCGGAAGTGTAGCTGTGAACGGTGCGATTTGTGAAACAGTGCACGGCCTTCACGGGGCCGAAGAACATCTCCAGCAGGTCAATGCAGTGGCCGCCCATGTCCATGAGCGAGCCGCCACCGCCGGTCTTCAAGTCCTGCCGCCACGCGCCGGGCATCGGCGGATACCAGCACGAGAGCTGCGCGCGTCCGAAGACGGGTTTGCCAAGCTTGCCATCGCGGATGAGCTTCAGCGCCGCTTGGTGTTGGGCGAGGAAGCGCATCAGGAACGCCGTGCCGAACTTCACGCGGGCTTTCTTGCACGCAGCGATCATCGTTTTGGCGTCGGCGACGGTCATGCCGAGCGGTTTCTCGCTCAGGACGTGTTTGCCGGCCTTTGCGCACGCCTTGGCTTGCGCGCAATGCGCATTCGGCGGTGAGGCGATGTAAACTGCCTCGATGCCGCTGGAGAGCAATTCATCCACGCTGCTAACGGCGCGCACGCTGAACTGTTTCGCGACAGCTTGGTTGGCTTTGGCGTTGGGATCGAAGACCGCGACCAACTCGGCGTTCGACGCCTGCGTGATGCCTTCAGGAATAGTCCGCCGGCGAGCGATGCCGCCGGACCCGATGACGCCCCATTTGATTTTCATGGTGATTGGTAATCCGTGATTTGGTGATTCGTGACTCGTGGTTGTGATCGGCTAACGAATCACGAACCACGAATCACGAGTTGCGTTACTCACTTCGCAAACGCGCGGATGACCTTCTTCAGCGCCGCGCCGATCTGCTCGCAGTGATGCGGCTCGAACGTCGGGTAGGCGAAGCAGGTGAACGTGTGCTTCTGGTGCCAGATCGCGTTCGGAACCTTCACCTTCGAGTAATCCGCGCTTGCCTTGCTCGTGTATTCCTTCGACTTGAACGGGAAGCCGGAACGGCCGAAGGCGTTCTTCTTCTTGTAAGCGTTCTCGGTGTGGCACTGCGGCCAAAACACCCGCCAGCACGGCGCGCCCTCGGCGCCGGCGGCCTTCACGAACTCGTTGATGTCGCAGCGCATGTTCTCGATATCGAGCGAGAAGGCCATGACGAACCAGCCATTCTGGCGCTCGGGCGTGTCAATCGGCCGGAACTTCACCAACGGCTCGTCCGCGGGCGCGTCCATGATGATGTGCGCATTGCGGCGGCGACGCGGCATGTTCCAGGTTTCCATCCGGTCCAGTTCGGCAAGGCCGATGGCCGATTGCATCTCGGTCATGCGGTAGTTCCAGCCGACCATGTTGTGGATGTAGGAGAGCTTCTGCTCCAGTTCGCGCAGGTTGAGGCGGTCCTTCACGTCGTAGCCGTGGTCGCGGAAACTGCGCGCGATCCACGCGAGGTCTTCGTTATCGGTGGTGACCATGCCGCCCTCGCCGCCGGTGGTGAAGGTCTTGCTTTGGCAGAAGCTGCAACCGG
>JACRQF010000012.1 GCA_016222825.1 Verrucomicrobiota bacterium
CCAGCTTGATGCAGGGCGCGATCGGGTTGACCGAAACTTGCTCCCTTCGGTCTTGAGAGGTAGCCTTGCGGCCGTAGGTAGTGTTCATATTGGCGGGTGTAGCCTTTCACGGCTCGCCCGCCAATACCCATGTCATCTACAGAGCGGCAATCGGAGAAACCTGTCGGACTTTGATCGAATGGCGGCTCTCTTGGGCTTCGAAGGTAGGGCGAGCCGTCCCGGCGAGCCGTGAACCGTGCTTTGCGAACCGATGCGGCTCGCCGGGACGGCTCGCCCTACCCGATCCAACATCTTTTGATAAGGGGATTCCGACAGGCTTCGAAGGTCGCCGCTACGGCAAAAAATGCCGTTGACGCGGGGTAAACCGAAGGCGCAAAATCCAAACCAGCGTCAGGAGCGTCGAAGCTTATGACAACGACGGAAGCCAGTCTCGACATCGCGGCAGCACCCTTCGGTGGGGCGAGTCTTTGTCGAACCGTCTCTTCCCCTTGCCAAAGCGATTCAGAAGTGACTCGACGGAGTCTCGCCTCACCTTCTTGTCCGACGAACTCAACAAACTGCGCCGCACAACTCATCTTCTGCGAGCCGCTGACGGGATTCTCCGGCCTGTAGGAGATTATCGGTATGACGCAAGCAACCTTTTCCGCCACGGAACTTACCTTTTCCGTCGCGCAACCAACCGTCTTCGTGATGCAACCAACTGGTTGGATACAACAACCAATCGTCTGCGTAACGGAAACAGTCTGTTTCGAGGCGTTGAAGACATTGATTTTGATGAAAAATAGCGTTTGTGACGCGAAGAATCCCGTTTCCACACTTCGGAAGGAATTCTCCTGTCTTGGACAAATAATGGAGGGCATATCCAAAACAACTGTAGCGGCGCTCTATGCGCGCCGATCGCTGCCGCCTCATTGTGGGGTCATTGGCGCTCATAGAGCGCCGCTACAGAAACCCTCACGCTTCGCGCATCTCTCGATCTCCCGTCCATCCACAACCCAAGCCCTCAACCCGAAAGGATAGAAAGACCCATGCCCCAGCTCCGAGTATTGCTCGCATTCTGTAAAGGCGCCGACCATTTCCTTGCGGCCGCCGCCGGCACCGTCATCGAAGGCATGACCAACAACCCCGCTTTCCCAAATCCGCCCGTGACGATGGCCGCCTTGACGGTCGCGCGTGACGAATTCTCACGGGCGGTTGCTCTACAGCCAGAGGGAGGCAAACGGGCAACGGCCGAAAAGAAGGAAAAGCGCGCCGCGCTCGTCCGCCTGATGCGCCAGCTCGCCGCCTATGTGCAGCAGGTGAGCGACAATCACCTGCCGACGCTCCTTACAAGCGGCTTCCACACCGCCAGCAGCAACAGCGTGCAAACACAGTTGGAGAAACCTATCGTCATGGGTCTCCTCAACGGCAACAGTGGCGAGATCATCGCCCGCGTGAAGGCGGTGGCCAACGCGCGTTGTTACGAGTCGCGAGTCGCCCTTGTCCCTCCCGGCGGCAACCTCGGCCCGTGGCAAAGCGGCAACTACTCCACCAGTTCCCGTTCCATCCGGGTCAAAGACCTGATTCCCGGCGGCCTCTATGAGATTCAAATCCGCGCCATCGGCGGCTCCACCGGCACCAGCGACTGGAGCGACCCCAAGCAGCACAGGAGTTTGTGAGGGAGAAGGTGCTGGCACGAACCACGCGCTCTGTTTGCCTTTGCCGGTTTTAATAATAGGCCTGCCAATCGTGTAAAATGTTCTGGACTCGGCAATAAGCCAGCGTGAAAGTCCGTCATGCCGTCTTACAAGACGTCAATTAGGCTGTCTAACAAATGTTCGGCATAAAGATGAAACCAATCCGACGCGCCCAGATGAACGGCATCCTCGATCGTCTTGTTCCGGAGTGGAGAGAAACTGGTGGATGGACCTATAATGCCTTTGTTACTTCCCCATATTTGCGACTTGGATCATCGGAATCGGTAGCAGACCTTCACGCCGCTACAGAGATCGCTCTCGCTTATTTCCAACCACATTCGATCCATGTATTCCATGATGGGATTGCGGCGTGGAGAACCAAGTGGCGTGGCAACAGGGGTTACTTCTGCTCTTGCGCCGAAGAAGTGATAAGCTTGATAGATTCCGAGGCATTCTTCCGTGATCCCAACGACAAGGAAGACAACTACAATGTTATTGGAGACACGGGGGATTGGATGATTACATATTGTCACGAAGATGATTGGTTTCTGTTCGCTCCTCAAAGAGATCTCGATTTCCTTACTCAACGATTAAAAGCCGAACAATCGCATGGAGGCGACGGCGGTAACGCCGGTTTTTGATTTCAGGCTTGCTTCCGCCGCGCCTCATGCGAAGCGTTAGGCCACAAAGCTGTGAATATACGCATTGTTGATATTCCACCAGGAGAAGCACCAGAGCATGTGAGGAAAGCTTGGGTCGGTCTCGTGCTACCGCTTGCTGAGGGCGAAGGCGGTAGGCGCACATTGCCAGTCTTTGGTGTTATTTCTGCCCCAAGGACGAGATGGAGGATTTTCCTGGCTTTGCTATTGCGCCGATTTACGCGGGCAGACGGATACGTCGTGGACGCTCCGACTGCTATCGAAAGACTAGCTCAGTCCTCTCCTGAGGCAGCCGATTGGTGGAGAAGCAACGCGCCTCATCTCCTACAGGAGGGGCAGCGATTCGTCTTTTACGGAGAGGCTTACCGGGAGGAACGCGATTGAGGCAAAGCGTAAGGCATCTCACGTCACTGGAGCTACCCGCGCCCCGCGCTGGCGCGCGGTTCGTGGTAACTCAGTTCGGGCGTTAGACTGCAATCGCATGCCTGTTGAACGAAACACCGGTCGCAATCCGACGGCCAAAGAGTTGGCCGAAGCCAAGCGCATTGCGGCGTTGCCCAAAGAAGTTCAACGTCAACACCCATCCGCGCTGCCCGCTGACCCGTCGAAGCTCGACCACATCAACACCTATGGATGGTTGCCGGAGTTTTACATAGACAAGCCTTTTCGGTGTCGCGATTGCGGCAAGGAGGAAATCTGGAAGGCTGCGGACCAGAAGTGGTATTACGAGGAAGCAAAAGGCCATACGGACGCGACAGCGGTCAGGTGTCATGATTGCCGCAAAGCGCGAAAGGCGAATGCACGCCGGGGCGGAAACGGCTGACCGATGCGCTCCAGCGGACAACGGGGAGGTTGTGGAAGCTTTTGAAGCGGCGTCTCCGTTTCCCGTGTTTGTCTTCCATTGCTCAAGCCGGGCGTGTGAACCATCGGGGTGTGTTGGCAGGTAAGGACATGAGCTTCGATCAAGCCGAAGGCTCTGGACTGCTGTAGGCACTACAGCTTTCGGCGCGGAGAGGGCGCGGAGTTTCGCAGAACCGGTTTTGATCTCGCATCCGATTTCTGGAGGCGTATGATCGGCCGCAGTTCAAGGAGACAATGAATCCAGTCACGGAGCCTATGAAGACGATATTTGCGATTCTGATGGTTGTTTTGGTTTTGGAGGCGGGGACGGCGTTGGCGCAGGAGAAGGTTGCGCAGCCGACCGCATCCAAGCTCAAGGCGATGCTCGCGGACTTCGACAAGTATGCAGCCAAGGCGAGGGCGGACTGGAGGATTCCCGGCATGGCGGTCGGCATCGTGAAGGATGGCAAGCTTATCTTCGGGAAGGGGTATGGAGTGAAGACCCAGGGCGGCAACGACCCGGTCACGGAGAACACCCTCTTCCAGATCGGCTCGACGTCGAAGGCTTTTACCTCGACGCTGGCCGCGATGCTTGTGGACGAAGGGAAGGTCAAATGGGAGGACAAGGTGGTTGACCACGTGGCGGACTTCAGGATGCATGACCCTTGGGTGACGCGGGAGTTTCAGGTCATGGACTTGATGGCCCAGCGCAGCGGGATGCCGGCCTATGCCGCCGACACGCTTTTCGTTCTGGGCTTCGACCGCGGGTATATCAAGCGGGCAATCCGCCATATCAAACCGGTGAGCAGTTTTCGCGGGAGCTTCGCTTATGTGAACAATCTCTGGCTCGTGGCGGCGGGGATCGTCGAGCGATACACCGGCAAGACGTGGGAGCAGGCGCTGAAGGAACGTATTTTTGATCCGCTGGGCATGACGCATTCGTCGGCGGATATGCAGTCCTTCCTGAACGCCGGGGACGTGTCCTCGGTGCATGCGGCTGAAGGCGAGAAGGTGGTTGCCTTGCCCAAGAACTGGGAGTTTCTGGAGTGGAGCTACATTGCCGGCCCCGCGGGCGCGATCAACTCGAACATCAAGGACATGGCGAAGTGGCTGGCCTTGCAGATGAATAACGGGAGGGTCGGCGAGAAGCAGTTGGTCTCGGAGGAAAGCATGCAGATGCTGCATTCGCCGAAGACCATCGCCAACCCGATCGGCGACCTGCATAAGAACCAGTTTTATTGCCTGGGCTGGATCTACAAGGAACATTCGCCGTATCCGATCATCTGGCACAATGGCGGCACGCAGATGAAGACGATGCTCGCTTATATCCCGGAACAAAAAATAGGCGTGATCGTGCTTTCGAATTATGTGACCAACCTGCCGGAGCTTCTGGCGTTCAGGTTCTTTGACCAGTATGCAGGCAAGCCCTCCAAGGACCTGAGCGCCGAGGGGCTGGCTGAGTGGAAGAAAAAGCAGAAGCAAGAAAAGGCCAAGAAGCCGGTCCCGCCGAAGAATCCTCTCGCGGCCATGCCGTTGGAGAACTACGCAGGAGTTTATGCGAATGATGTTTACGGCAGGATCAGTGTCTCTATTGTTGGCGGGAAATTAGCGGTCGTAATAGGCCCCAAGAAAGTGAAGATAATCCTCAGTCATTGGGACAGGGATGTTTTCGAGGCGCATTGGCCCATGCCCGACTCGGATATGGAAACCAACTTCGCGAGCTTCCAGGCAAGCCCGGAAGGCAGGGTGACGGGCATCACGCTTGATTCACTGAACCAAGGGGATGATATGGGAGTCTTCAGCCGTGTCGAGACTGCCACAGATGGGGCCAAGAAATAGGTTCTTCCGCTCTCTTGGCAGACAAGTCAGGAGAGCGATTCACATTTGCAGTTGAGGGCGCGTATTTAGCACGTCCCAGGGGACGCGGGAGAAACCGGAGGCTTCTCAAATGACGGGGCGAGTTGGCCGCTCGGCGCCGGGTGTGCCATCCGGCGCTTTGCCGGCCAGCAGGCGGTCGGTGAGCGCCTGGAAATAGTCGGCTTTCAAAGGTTTGTGAAGGAACGCGCGCGCCGGAGCTGGCCATGATCTCGGTCTTGTCGTCGAAGGTGTAGCCGCTCATAAGGACGATCTGGATGTGGGGCTGCGCATGCCGCAGCCGTTGCGCCACGACAACGCCGTTCATGTCGTCCATGAAATAATCCACGAAGGCGAGGTCGAACGTGCGATGCGCCGCCAACTCCAAGGCGAGCGAACCGCGCGACGTCACTGCGATGGCATACTGGCCGGGGCGGAATAAGTGAGGAAAGACATCGAGGACGTCGGTGTCGTCATCTACGATCAGGATTCGCGCGGCGGGGGCTTGCGGTAAGGGTTGCTGGGCGTGGGGTTGTTCCTTCATTCCGGTTCCTTGATTGCGGGGCAGTCAGTTGCATCATCGCACCGGCCATCCGATGCATCTCTTTCAGAGATGTGTCGCTATTGGCTGGTGTTCCCGGCGTAGCCGCTGCGCGTCAACGCTGGGCTGAGTGATTGAATCCCATTGGGATTCGTTCCGGCATCCGTGTGAATCGGTGTTTCATCCGCGGCTGGGTCCTCGTTGCGGTTGCTTCCTGATGCCTGGCCAAAACATCCCGTGATGCTGGCGGTCATGGCGACGTCACACAGTTGTCGCCGGACACGAGGGGGAGGGGAGACTACTGCGGGGCCGTGCCGGAGCGGGTGAAGGTGTTGATGATCTGGATGCCGGCCTGGTTGGCGGCGTCCACGACGGTGATGATAAGGTCGAGGGTGGTCTTCTGGTCGGCGCGCATCTCGACGACGACGTTGGGGTTCTGAATCCTCGCGGCGCGCAACCGCTCCACGAGCTGGTCGGCGGCCACCGGCTGGGCGTTGAGGAACATCTTGCCGTCGGGCGAGACGGTGAGCACGAGGCCCTGTTCGCGTTTGACTTCCTTGCCGGTCTTGGATTTCGGCAGGGTGATCTGCACGGCGGGCTGGCGGATGAAGGTGGTGGTGACCATGAAGAAGATCAGCAGCACCACCAGAATATCTATGAGCGCGACGAGGATGATCGTCGGGGTGCGGCGGGGTTTGCTGTAGAACTTCATGGAGTCGGCGGGCGAGGCTCGGTGGCAAGTTACTCGACGCTGGCGGCGCGACGGTCGGAGCGACGATAGACGCCGGTGTCGGTGGAGTCGCGGTAAAGCTTGGACAGGAGGTCGCTGAGCGTGCTTTCCATTTCCACGGCCATGCGCTCGACCTTGCGGTTGAAGTAGCTCCAGCCGATGAGGGCGATGATAGCGATGAGCAGGCCGAAGAAGGTGCAGTTCAGCGCGTGGCTGATGCCGATGCCCAGGCCCGTGGTGCCGGTCTCGGTGGCAATCTGCCCGATGTCCTTGAAGAGGTATTTCAGGCCGCCGAGCGTGCCGAGCAGGCCCAGCAGCGGCGAGATGCCGGTGATGATCTCCAGGGCGATAAGGCCGTGTTCGAGCTTCACGGCTTCGCTGCGGGCGCGGGTCTGGACGGCCTCGACATTCTCGGTGCGGGGCCATTCGAGGTGGTTGAGGGCGACGCGGACGATGGCGCCCAGGGCTGTGGTGTCATTGTCAGCGAGGACGGAGAGGCGGGCGGCGGATTCGCCGGGCCGGAGCCGTTCGATGGCGGTGGCGAGGCCCGGTCCGATGACGTTATTGCGGCGCAGGGCGAGGCTGCGCTCGATGATGATGGCCACGGCGACGACGGACGCGAAGGTGAGCGGCACCATGACAGGGCCGCCTTCGCGGAAGAAATCAATCAACCAGATCCACATGTTCTACCTTTCGTATAAGTAAACGTTGAAATCTATCGTGATGTCCAAGTGATCCCCGCCCAACAGCTTCAGCTCTTGCGGCCACGGATCGAAGGGGGCGCAGTCAAGCACCGCCTTCTGGCAATAGCTGCCAAGGATAGAAGAAGCGGTATTTTGCGCAACCTTCAAATTGTCCACGTGGCCGGTCGGGTAAAGCGTGAAGCTGAGCTTCACGCGGCCGGGCTGGCCGTCGGCGTAGTGTTGCTCCAGCAACAGCGTCCAGCGCCGGCCGATCTCAGCAAACATCTTCTTGCTGTAGGCGCCCTGCGGCATGCCGACGACGTTCAAGGCCGTCGGCCCGCGGCGAGCCACGCCGCCGTCGGTTTCGGAGGCCATCGTCGGGATGTCGCGCTGGACCGGGGACGCCTCGTTGGGCGCGGGCCGCAGGCCGAAGGAGGACTCGGCGAATTTGAGTTGCGGCGCGGCTTGCGGCTCGGCGGGTGCTTCAGCGGCGGGCTGGGCCGTTTTTGCCGCGGTTTGCTGCTGCGGTTGTTGTTGCTTGGGATGGCGCTGAGGTTCGGGCGCGGTGATGCCCTCGGCTGGCTTCGGCGTGACAACAGGTTTGGGCGTCTCAACGCGCGCTGGGGTGGCGCTGGGCGCTTTCGGCGCTGGTCTTGCGGCGGGCGGCGGGGTTGCGGGACGGGGTTGCGTCTTCGCGGGCAGATGGACGGTGGTGGTTTCGATCTGCGTCAGCTTGCGCCCTTCGATCTTCGGAATCTCCGCGCTGCGGTTCTTCGGCGCGGGATTGGCGGCGAGCGAACTGCGATCCGAGAAGAACTTGGGGTTTTGCGGCAGCGTCTTGCTGGCCTGTAGCGCGTCAACCTCGATGAAGTTCAACTGGGGCGGCTGGCGGCGCGCGGCCTGGTGCTTGAGTTGATTCTTGGGCATCTGTTTGGCCGCAACCGGCCGCGCCAGAAGTCTGACGAGGGCTTGCGTCAGCGGTGTGGCAGCGTAGAACCACAGCAGAAAGACGTGGATCAACAGCGATGCCGCCATCGCATAGGAGAGCCTGCGTTGATAGTAATCCGGATTCATCACTTCGCGGGCAGACGGCGCCAGAGATAGTGGCGGAACAGCACCGTGAGGGTGGAAGTCAGCGGCACAGCCAGCAGCACGCCGATGAAGCCGAGCAGATGGCCCCAGATGAAGATGGACAACAGGACGGAGACCGGATGCAGGCCCGTTTTGTCGCCGACGATCCGCGGGGCCAGAATCCAGTTTTCGATCAGGTGGACGACGACGCACACGCCGATGGCCTGCAAGGGCATTTGCCAACTGCCGGTTTGCGCATAAGCGATCAGCGCCGCTGGAAACGCGCCGGCAACGACGCCGAAGAGGGGCACGAGGTCGAAGATGCCTACCCAGATGCCGAGCAGCAGCGCGAAATCAACGCCGATGATATAGAAGCCGATCGCCGCCAGCACGCCGACGCACGCCGCGACGATGCACTGGCCGCGGAAAAATGCCTGCACGGACTCGTTGATCTCACCCACGACCCGGATGATGTCATCGCGCACGGTGCGGTTGGCCACGGGCACGTAGAGTTTCCAGTTCGTGGCGAAGTAGTCCGGGTCGCGCAGGAAGTAGAAGACGTAAATCGGAATGATGAGAAACCCGACGACGGCGCTGAGGAGGCTGATGGTGTTTGAAAGGACCTGCGGGAGCGTGGCCGTCAGATGTTTCGCCAGCATCGGCAACGAGCCGGTGACGCTGACTGTGAGTTGGTCCACAAACCCCTGCCAGGCGCCGGACTCTCTGGCGGAGCGGGCGCCATCCGCAAGCTGGCTGGCGGCGGCGGCCGCGCGTTTCAGCAGCGCGGGCATCTTGCTGGCGAAGTCCGTCAGTTCCTGGACGATCATCGGCAGCGCCAGCGCCACGGCGGCGGTCAGCGCGACCGCGCCGAGTCCGAACACCGTCACAACGGCTGCCGTGCGCGGCCACGTGCGCTTCGTGTGAAGCCAATCCACCGCCGGCATCAGCAGGTAGGCGATCAACATGCCGATGGCCGCCGGCAGCAGGACCCACTGCAATTGAGCAAACAACGCCGCCGCCGCCAATACGGCCGCGGCAGTCAGCGTCACAAGGAACGCGATGGCCAGCGCGACCAGCGCGTTGGCCACTACGCGGCGTTGCCACTCGGTAAAGAGATCGGGATTCATGGCTCTTAGAACTCCAGCACGTCGTTGATGGCGGGGACATGGACTTGCGAGCGGGGGAAGATGTCGCGCAACGCGGCGGCGAGTGCGTTCGATTGCTCCGCTTCGCCGTGCACGACGCAGATGTGCTGCAACGAACCGGTCACGCGCCGCGCGTAGTCCAGCAGTTCACTGCGGCCGGCGTGCGCGCTGAACGCCGAGATCACCTCGACGTGCGCCTTCACGTCGTGCTCCTCGCCGAAGATGCGCACGCGCTTCTCGCCGGCGATGAGCCGCGCGCCGAGCGTGTGCTGCGCGCAGAAGCCGACCATGATGACGGTGTTGCGCTCGTCGCCAAGGTTGTTGTGGAGATGGTGGCAGATGCGCCCGGCCTCGGCCATGCCCGACGCGGAGATGATGATGCACGGTTCCTTCAGGTCGTTGAGCGCGATGGACTGATCCACGTCATGGATGTATTTCAGCCGCTCCAGGCCGAACGGATTATGCCGTGCCATCAACTGCTCGTAGATGTCGAGGTTGAAGCACTCCGGGTGGAGCCGGAAGATTTCGGTGACGTTCACCGCGAGCGGGCTGTCCACGAAGATCGGCAGCTCCGGGATGCACTTCTCCTCCGTCAGCCGGTGCAGCGCATAGACGATGTGCTGGGTGCGGCCGACGGCGAAGGCCGGGATGATGATCTTGCCCTTGCGCTCAATGGTGCGGTTGACGATGGCGCAGAGCCGGTCGTTGACGTAGTCCATCGACTCATGCTCGCGGTTGCCGTAGGTGCTCGATATCGCCAATACGTCTATGTCCTCCATCGGCGCCGGGTCGCGCAGCAAGGGGTCGCAACCGCGGCCCAAGTCACCGGTGAAACCGATCCGTAGTCTTCGGTCACCTTCTCGCAAATCCATGATGACTTCCGCCGATCCCAGAATGTGGCCCGCATCGCGGAACCGGAACTGGACGCCATCGGCGATCCAGAGCGGGCGCTCGTAGCCCAGGCCGACGAACTGCCGGATCGTTGCCTCGGCTTCCTTCTCGGTGTAGATCGGCGCGACGGGCGGCAGGCCCTTCCTGGCGCGCTTCCGCGAAACGAATTGGGCGTCGTAGCGCTGCACGTGGGCGCTGTCCTGGAGCATCACGGCGGCGAGGTCTCGGGTGCCGTTGGTGGCGTAGATGTTGCCGGCGAAACCGCGCTTCACCAGCGTCGGCAGCGCGCCGGTGTGGTCAATGTGCGCGTGGCTCACCACGACGGCTTCGACGGATCGCGGGTCGAAAGAAAAGCTGTTGTTGCGTTCAATGGATTCCAAGCGTCTGCCTTGGAAAATGCCGCAATCCAGCATCAATTCCGTGCCGTTGATGTTCAACAGGTGTCGAGAACCAGTGGTGGTTTGCGCTGCTCCGCAAAACGTCCATTTCATATATTAAGCTCATCACATGTAATATTAAAAATATAAGGAATAAACAACAGGCAATACAAGAAGATGCTCAGTGTGTCAACGGAACGGTCCAGAACACCGCTGCTTTCAGTGCCAGCAGCTTTTATGTGACAGTGCTGCTTTCCAGTCTGAATGGTGCGGGCGTGTCTCTTCTTGTTCAGAGCTTCAGATATTGGTTTATGCTATTCAACCACAGCACGGATGTGGTAGAAACAGCGAGTGAAGCGTGGAGAAACCTCCATCGAATGAAAGGCAAGGATTGGGAGCATTGAAACGCGAGAAGTCAGCTAGAGTTGATCGTGTGTTTTGTGAAACCTCGAGAAGGTTTGGGAACGGTGCTTCGATCAGGGGAACAATTTCGGTTTCCAAGTTGCGCACTGTCCACCCTTTGGCCGCGCGACGGGGGTGCCGTGGCCTAATTATTCTGATCTTCGATTCTCTTCGGAAGGACTTCGAGTCGATTTGCTCTCAGAATGGTGTGCCGAATTTGCCGATGTTCAACCGGCTGAAATCCATGACTCATCCTTTGTTGCACGCGTGTTGTGGTTCATTCCCCACCGTTCCCATGCGAACGGACCTGTTGACGGGGCAACTGTCTTTTCTGCAAAGACGTTGGGCAAGACCGCTGAATACGGATTTTGTGTTTACAAAGTCCGCTGCGAATGTTGGTATCAAGACGCGGCTCATAACAGATAACTACGTTATCATTTTGCCACAGTTAGGCGGTATGATGGATGAATTCTTTGATGGTTGCATCTTCATACGAGGCTCAGGTTCAGATCCTTGGCAGGAAACTGTGACTTGGAGTAGCCTGCATAGTTCTCGTCGCCCATCGCGCTCACTCAGTTTCGAACAGCAGTTCCTGGTCAATGTGCAAGCTTGGGAAAGTGCGGGAGGACCTCCCTATCGCCGACTATTTGATGAGGCGGGCCGCGCTTTGAGGCAAGAGATCACCAATGAACGCTTTATATTTTGGGTTGATTGCTTCTCTACGCACGAGCCTTGGATTTCTCCGCAACAACTAGATCCGAAAAACCTGCCGGATGACGAGCCGATCTCGCCACCTTACGGAGGGACAAATGGATATGCCCCGCATCAACTTGCCGCTCTTCGCATGCAATACGCGAAGCGTATTGCTGCCGTAGATGCGGCGGGGTTGCCTTTCATTTCTGTGCTACAGGAGGCGATGAAGTCTGGTGACGTGGCCCTTGCTGTTCTGTCAGATCACGGCTTCTTGTTCGGAGAATATGGGCTGGTCGGGAAACTCGACAGTTGTCCGGTGCTTCCTCCGCTTTATGATCTGGTAGCGTGGCTGTCTCCACACTTTGAGAATCGGGTTGATGATAACCGTCTTCTTCAGCCTTCTGATTTCACGAATGTATTCTGCGAACTACTTGGCACGTCTTTTCCTTCCGCCCCGACACAGAATTTACCTGATCGCCCACAAGTAATCGGCCGCAACAGCCCGGAAGTTCCCACCATTACCATCGCAACACGAGAGGGGTTTGCACTGGTGTTTCGAGATGACCTAAATACTTTCCCCAGATGGTATGCACAATCTAAGCTTGATGCATCAAGAGCTTGGGAGATGCAAGGAGAACCGACAATCCCACGCGGAGTGATCGATTCACGCCAACTACGAATAATACTTGGACAACAACCATGGGTTGAGAACTTTCGGAGTTCAGTAAACCAATTAATAGGAGCAACATGAACAACGGCCAGGTTGATTTTCTCGTTCTAGCACCACTTGCCGAGGAAATCGAGGCGCTATCTAAAACGCTGGGGTTTTCAATTACGTCATCTCGTGTCCTAGAGAATGGTGCCACTTGCTATTCGTTAGAACTTCCAAACAACGAGGGGAACGGGATCGTCCAAGTGTGCGTAGTAAAGCTCATTCACCAAGGTGTGTTGAGGGCAGGCGTGACAGCATCTAGGCTTATAGCACATTGGCGCCCGTGGTGTGTGGTATCGTTTGGAATCGCTGGCGGATTTGTGGGCGACGACGTAGAACTCCGCGATGTTATTGTGCCTGAAGTCGTGATTTACTACGAACCAGCAAAGGAAACGCGGCGCGGTCGTAAGTCTAAGCGCCAACCACGATTCTTGCCTATTCCGACTTCTCTCTTGCTACAAACAATCTGTCGGAGGATTCAGCCGTCAGCTATGAAGGTAATCGGACCGGGGATAAGACTGGAAGGTTTACTCGCCTCTGGCGAGAAAAAGATAACCGACAGGGAGGCGCCAGTTCGTGAGGCTCTGGGGGATTATAACGATAAGATTCTGGGAGTCGAAATGGAGGCGGCGGGCGTGGGGGCCGCAACTCTAGAGTTTCCAGAATACTGTCCAGTCCCACATTTGCTTGTAGTTAAAGGCGTCTCCGACGATGCAACCATCGCTGACAATCCTAAGAACTCTGAGCCAGAGAAGATTAAGCGAAAGGAGAATCGCCGCATGGCAGCAGTGAATGCGGCGCAATTCCTCAAAATGGTCATGGAGAACTCGAAACCAGAGCATCCAGTGAAGGTTGAGGTGTCACCTGCAAGCAAAGTGAAAGAACTGGCACGCTCAATTCAAACGAAGATTCCGAATATCTTCCTCGCTCGGCCGCTGAGACAAGACGATCTGATCCGAGCGATCAACCGGTTGGATCGCCTTCCGACTGTATATTATCATTGGAGAATCATGCATAGGCATGTTCACTGGGTGGACTTTTGCCATATTCTCTTAATGAAACGGCTTCAACAGATCGGATTGCCCGTTGAAGCCTTGATAACAGACGGTGAGAGACCCTTTCAGCAAGAGGCGCGTTCACATACTGGGAAGCTGGTCGAGGCAGTGCTGGGGCCGCAGGCTCATATAAGTTGGCATAGTGAGATTGCAAAAGAAGCGGGTAAATATGCTCAACATGCCCGTGATAATGGTTTTGATGAAACCGCGCGGCAAACACTTCTTAGAGCAGGGCACATCCTCGGAGTCCGGGCAGGCAATCTCATTACTGAGCAATGGTTGCACTATATTGCTTGGTCAGCTCGTGCTACAGGTCGTTGTCTTGTTCTCTTCTGGGACCGTCATGCGAGGATGTATAAACAGTTATTGAGTATAATCTCGCTTGACCCTCTTCTTATTCCTGGCCCTAGTTTTGAACTGAACGGAACACTTGGAAAATACGATGAGCCAGGCAAAGGTCTTGTGATAGATCCGCCGCGGTTCGATTCGATAATTGGCTGGCTTGAGAAGTCGCCGCCCGCCTCATACGTTTCGGATCTCGCTAGGTATTTGACGCTTGACGAACTGCCAAAGGTGCCTCCCGCGAAGGAATGGGTGGTCACTGAGGGAAGGGAACTCCTAGAAAAATATCCGCGGCTCAGAAACAGGCTCGCTTCACCACTGAGGAATCGAAAATTCAACATAGCCACTTTTGGTATTCTAGACGCGATGCTGAAATGGAACAGGATCTTCTTCAAGGACTGGTAGCAGATGGGTGTCCATGGCTACGATAATTGTGCGGCAGTGAAACTGACATCCCCCTACAGCGAAGCAGGGGCTAGAATTGGCTCTGCAATCAAGGTGTGCTTGGAGCAGTATCCTTCGCTGCGGGTGGGTGGGTCTTGGGCGTCAGGAGAACCACATCTCCCAGCGGTCTGCGGCGGTTGGATTCATTCATTGTCCGACATTGATTTGGTGCTAGTTAATGATCTCGCTGTGTCCGAGCGAGGCGGCATCATCTCACACATTCAGGGGGAGGCCAAACAGGCTCGCGTTCGGCTTGCTGGCATATCGATGAAGAAACAACATGGGGTAACGGATTCGTTGCATCCCGCCGAGGTGAGGCCAACAGATGAGAACAATCGCTGTCAATTAGACCCTGTTTACTACTTACACTTTTGGAGCGCAATCAGCTCATTCGAATGTTCAATTCGTGAACGACGATTTGGAATGGAGAATCGTCGATGTGTTGCTTCTTATTCCGCGAGCAAGTTTTTCTTCACACTGCTCAGGAACATCGGTGTTCTACGCGGGCACAGATTCCAATCTTACGCTGCCCTTTCCCGGTGGGCAAAGGCGCTGTGGACTGAGTTGCCGGTGTGTGAGGCTTACGATATCAAGGTTGGGAACATCCCAGAGCTAAGCGATGTCGTAGTGGAGGGACTCATTGGGAAAGACACAGTAAGACTTGTTCTTGATAACGAGAAGATGTCGGGCGCAATACCAGGAGTCACGTCTTTGGCTGCTGACGTGCTCGGCTCACTTTACGGTAGCGAAAGCTTGTGTCCTACGCAGTATCTGCAAGCGGCGCGAAATGCAGTGTATGCGAGGCATTTGTCAGCGTTTGTTGACTATGTGGAATCGAAGTTGGTGCGACCGAATGCCCTAATCTGAAACACGATGAGTGGCTCTACTCAAAACGACTGTGCATTCTTGTTTCTCACCGAGGCCTGCAATTTATCGTGCAAGCACTGTTATGTGTCTGCCCACCCAAGTAAAGGTGGAGAGATGCCTGCTTCCATAATCCGACGTGCATTCGAGGTGTGTGCGCAGCTCGGAATCAAACACCTTCGGCTTACCGGTGGCGAGCCAACAATTCATCGAGAGTTTGACTCAATTCTTGCCGAGGCCACAAGCCGTGGATTCAAAGTTGGCTTAGTTACCAATGGCTTACGTTTTCTACGTATGGCCGGTGTTGAACTGTTGCTCAAGCAACTGTCCCGGTGCTGGGTGAGTGCATACGGGCCTACGGCGGCGATTCACTCTCATATTGGAGGAGAACTCGCTCCTTCATTTAGTGAGGTGCTATCTCGGGTTGGTGAGTGGACGCAGGGAGGGCATGCCATAGGCGTGAGCGTCCTGCTAAAGCCGGGATCTGCGATGGAGTCTGCCGGGTTGCTTGAGCGAGCACTTGCCACAGGAGTTCGTCGGCTGCGTTTTATACCGATGCAACCTGACGGAAGAGGGGTGAGATATTTTGCAGGAGACTGGTCTGAGTGGCCGGAAGAACTAGCTCAGTTATTTCAGAGGTTGCGCAATACGTCCCTATGTGAAGAATTTCAAGAAATCACGCTGAATGACCCATTTGACCTTGCCGCACGCTTTCCAGATAAAATGGATTCCTGTTTCTTACGCCGTCGCCGTATGTGGTCTGTCGTCCCAACGGGTGACGTTTATCCGTGTTGTTTCGCGGCTTATGAAACGAAACGGAAACTCGGAAATATAATGGAGGATGACATAATTCGACGTTTGCAGGGGAAGCTGCCGCTTGCAGAAAGAGTGCCTCCTTGCAGAGCATTTAGTAGATCTTTTTGGCCGGGAATTCCGGGAAAATTAGTAAGCTGTCCAGTCTCTCATATCGCTCTACGAGCCAGAGGCTAATTGGCAAAACAACTCGCAACTATCGCGAACTTTGCAAGAACACCAACGCGCATGCTTGCGCGACTGCCGCGAGCCGGTGGTCATCTGCGCTGCGCCGTAAAAAGTCCATTTCATCGTGTTCTCTTGTTACCGAAGGCCCGGAGTATAGGCAACCGGGGCGGCGGACACAAGAAGCGGCAGCAGAAAGAAGCGGGGCAGGGGATCTCTCCGCCGAAAGCGGTCACGGCTTTGGGAACGATGCCGGAACCACGACGACCGGCGCGGAGGGAGCGGAGGGGTCGGTTTGCAGGCTGGAGGAGGCGGCGGACGGCGCGGGGCGCGGCATGACACTCATGACGGCCTGCGTGGTCTGGTTGGAGCGCAGAAGCTGTATCTGGGGCTGGTCGCCGACGCGGAGGTAGAACATCGCCTCGGCCACGTCGTGCAAGAGGCGCGTCGGCTTCTGGTTGATGGAGAGCAGCAAATCGCCGGGACGGGCGCCGGCTTGTTCTGCGCTGGTGCCGGGGAACACCGTCTCAATCTGGATGGCGGGCTGGGGGGGGGCGTTGGTGGCGGCGAGCACTTGCACCTGGCGCACGTTGAGGCCGAGCGAGCCGTAGCGCGCTTCACCGAACTGCCGCAGGTCGGCGGCGACGCGCATTGCGGCGCGCGTCGGGAGCGCGAACGCCATCGAGGGCAGTTGCGTGGACGCGCCGAAGAGCACGCCGGCGACCTGGCCGCGCGCGTTCAAGAACGGCGCGCCGCTCTCGCCGGGATTGGTGTTCACGCGCGTCATCATCAGCGGCGTGTTGCGAAACATCGCCATCGAGCCGACGAAGCCGACCGACGGCGAGGCGGGCAGGTCGCCGGCGAAGCCAAGCATGATGACCAGCGAGCCGGGGTCGGCAGAGACTTTCTCGTCGAGCGGCAAGGCAGGGAACTGCACCTGTGGAGGCAAGCCGGTCACCCGCAACAGCGCGAGATTGCTCCGCTCGCGGTCCACACCGACGAGCTTCGCCTCGAATCGCTGGTTTTGCCATTCGATGAAAATCTTGTGCGCGCCCGCCACGACGCTGGCGGCGGTGAGAATTTCGCCCTTCGGGTCCACGAAGAAGCCGCTGCCGGCGCGCAGGCGCAACGCGCGCGGGTCGGCTTCCACGCCGCCGGCTTCGTCGGGCAGGATCGCCTTGACGCGGACGACGGCGGCAATGCTGCGGTTGCAGACGGCGACGACGGCGCGCTCGAAAGTCTGGACAGACAAGTCTTGCGCGCGCACCGGCATGAAGGCCGACAGCATCAGCAAGGCGCAGGCTGGCTTAGTAATTAAACGAAGCAGCATAAACTTTGGGCGTGATGTCCACGCGGTCCATGACGAAGTGAACGTTCGGCCGGCTCCCAATCGTGGGCACCAGCATCACGGCAGAGTCGGTTGCCTCTTCTTGCGGGACGTTGGCGCGCGCGTCGTCGTAGATGACCTGCACGGGGCGCTCCGGCGCGGCGGCGGCGATGATCGTCGGGGCAGGGGCGTGGGCGGTCACGGAAGCATCCCGGCGCTGCCAGTAGTTGTAGGACTGGATTGTCAGGACGAACGTGAGCGCAAAGGCGACACCGACCTGCGCGAAGGCAAGGGGACGCTCCGTGAGCGATTGACGGAGCCGCTCCCCAAACGCGACCGGATGCATCTGCTCCGCGAGCAGGCGGCGGTTCAGCCGCATCAGGAAGTTATCGAGGTAGGCAGGGGAAGGGTGCTCGTAACGCTTTAGCGACAGCAGCCGGCGCAACGCAGGAAACGCTTCATCGCCGGGGACGGCGGGCGCGATGCCGAGCGTCTCGCGCAGGCGCAGCCACCACGAGTTGGCGCGGCGGGCGGCGTCGGCGGCCTGTTCGTCGGCGAGCCGCTTGTGGAACTCGCCGAGGAAATTGTCCATCGTCTCCCGCGGCGGGCGCTCGGCGCGCTTCATGGCGAGCAACTTCCGCAGGTCGTCGAATTGAGGGTCGTTGGGTTGTGGCGTCTGTGGCATGTCGTTCAGCCCCTCTCTGGCAGATAGCGTTTCAACAGTTGCTGCAGTTGGAGCCGCGCGTAGTAGAGCCGCGAGCGGACGGTTCCTTCCGAGCTGTTGGTGATTTTGGCGATCTCGGCGTGCGAGAGGCCCTGGATGTCGTAGAGCGTGACGACGAGCCGGTGGTCCGGCGAAAGCTTTTGCAGGGCGGTGTTGAGCTGCTCCATCAGCTCGTTTGCGGCGACCTCGCTGGCCGGGCCGGCGCCGCTTGTGCGCTCGATGAAATCGGGGTCGTCCTGGATGCGCGCATCCACGTCGTCGAGGCTGAGATGGTTCTGCACGCGCCGGCGGCGGCTGTGGAGGAAGTTGATCGTGGTGTTGACGGCGATGCGATAGATCCAGGTGTAGAAAGTGGAGTCGCCTTTGAAGCGGTGGAGGTTCTTGTAGGCGCGGATGAACGTCTCCTGAGCGAGGTCGTTGGCGTCCTCGTGGTTGGAAGTCATGTGGTAGATGGTTCCGTAGATCCGCTGCTTGTAGCGCTCCACGAGTTCGTCAAACGCACCAGAGTCGTTGGCGCGGGCGCGCTCGACGAGCGCCGCGTCATCGCCGACGGCGGAAACCGGTTGTGCGGGAATATCTATCACTGTCTCCGCTGAAGTTACCAAGGCTGACAGCATAATCAACTCACCAGACGAAGCCGCGGGTTCGGCCGCAGCGCGCGCCCGACCTTGGCGCAGGGACGGCCGTTCACTTGGACGATGTCGGCGGTGAAATCAATCCGCCCCCGAAACAGGGCTGAACCTACGCCAACCACATCAAATGGAACCCGGTCTTTCACAAAGCGTTTCAACTTCTCGGCGGTGAAACCACCGCTAACGACGATTTTGACCCATCGGAAGCCGTTTTCGTTCAACGCCGCGCGCACTTTTCGCACCAACTCGGCGCAGACCCCGTGGCTTGCCGGGCCACGGCCCCGCACACTGCGGTCGCGTAGGTCGCCGGAGGTGTCCAGCCGCACGGCCCAAAGCCGCCGGCCGAGCGCGCGGGCGCACGCCAGCGCGGTGCCGACGCAGTCGTTGTCCCAATCCACCAGCGCGATGCGGTTGACGCCGCGCTGGATATGCCGGTCAAACGCCTCCGTCGCTGCGACCGTGTCGCCCTCGTAGGCGGCGATCAAACCGTGTGGGATCGTCCCGATGCCCTTGCCGCGCCATAGAGCGGCGTTGGCGTCGGTGGAAACGCCCGCCGCGCCGCCGACCTTTGCCGCCCAACCGTCGCCGGGCTGGTTCAGCAGGTGGTCGAAGCGCGCCGAGAAGAAGAACACCGGTTTGCCGCTGGCGGCCTCGACGACCTCGCGGACGTTCGTGGCCACCGCGGAGCGCCGGCCGAGGATGCCGAGATAGACCGTCTCTAAGTGCGCGAACGTCGCGTAATCGCCCTCGATGGTCATCACCGTGTCCCGCGCGCGCATCGGGTCGCCGTCGCGCAGGGCGCGGATGCGGAGCGCGCTCGGCTTGTCGGCGCAGAGCTTGAGGACGGCGATGGCCTCGTCGGCGCCGCAGACGATCCCGGCGCTGCGCGTGAAGACCTGCATCAACACGCGCGGGTGGTGGCCGTCGCGTTGGAGGATGCGGCGGGTGCGGGTGAAATAAGCGTCGGTGTAAAACCCGCGCCGGATGTCGGCCACCGGCAGGCGGAACACGCGGGGATCAAGCCGGGCTGTCATTGCGGCGGGCCGCCGTCACCGTGTCGGGGCGGGTGCGGCGGCGGGTTTGCCGCCGGAGAGGGCGAGACTGCGGCTCTGGAGGAAGAAGGCGAGGTTGCGCAGCGCGTTCTTGAACTCCGACGCCGGCAGCACCTTCAGCGAGTCCAGCGCCGTGTCCAGATAACGCTCGATCATCTCCAGCGATGCGTCGAGCGTGCGGTGCTTCACCACCAATGTCGCCAGCCGGGCCGCGCCTTGGATGGAATAGCTCGTCAGGTCAATCGAGATCTGGTCGCGCTCGGCCTCGCTGGCGCGGCGCAGCAGCGTCAGGATCGGCAGCGTCAGCTTGCCCTTGTTCAAGTCCGTGCCGAGGGACTTGCCGGCCTCGTTCTCCTGCTCGAAGATGTCCACGCAGTCATCATAAATCTGATACGCGATGCCGAGCGCCATGCCGTAGGCGCGCAACGACTGCCGCACGGGCACGGCCGCGCCGCTGAGAAACGCCCCCAGCTCGCACGAGACCGCGAACAGTTCCGCCGTCTTCATCTCCACAAACTTCAGGTAATCCTCGATGGACAGCTCCAGGTCGAACCGCCGCTGGGTCTGCAGGATCTCGCCCTCGCAGACGACGTTCGTCGCGTGCGCGATCCGCCGGCAGACCTCCATGTCTGGGAACTCCGTCGCCAGCTTCAGCGCATGGGCGAAGAGGCAGTCGCCGAGCAGCACGGAGATTTCGTTGCCCCAGCGCGCGCTCACCGTCAGCTTGTGCCGGCGCATCGTCGCCCCGTCCATGATGTCGTCATGCACGAGCGTGGCCAGATGGATCATCTCGGCGATCACGGCCATCGTGATGTGGAAATCGTTGAGCGTCCCGCAAGCGCCGCCGCTGAGCAACGCCAGCGCCGGCCGGAGCCGCTTGCCCTGCGTGCCGAGCGCGTAGCGGACGTAATCGCTCACGCCCGGCTCGAACGCGCCGACTTGCTGGGCCAGCCGTTGTTCCACCTTGCCCAACGCCGGCTCAATCGGCCCGATCACCTTGCTGAACTTGAATCCGCCGCGCACGCGTTCCGCTGCCGTTGACATAAGGCCCGCACTCTAAAAACCCCAGCCCCGCCCCGCAAGAGTAAAAGCGAGTGCAGCAGTGTTGGCGTCGGCGGTCAGGGTTGTTCCTTGCGCGCGGATAGCTAAGAACGAATACCAGCCAGCGTCAGGCGAGGCCGGAGAGCGCGGTGAAACAACTATTTTGCGGCGACCTTTTTGATGTCGGTGTCGCAGACGACGCGGAAGCCGACGTTGAAGACGCGCTGCCATGGCGGATAGCTGAGGCGAAACGCGGAGCGGGCACGCAACGGCCGGTCATAGAACGAGCCGCCGCGCACGACCTTGGGGCCGTCGGGCGAGCCGCTGTCGCGGCCGTCGGCGGCGTAGGGGTAGGGCGCGTAGGTGGTGAGCGTCCACTCGGCGGCATTGCCGTGCATATCGTGGAGGCCCCACGCGTTCGGCGGGTATTTGCCGGCGTTGCCGGCGACGATCTCGCCGTCGTTGATGTTGGCCATTGCGGGAATCCACTTGGGCGAGTCGCCGCGGCAGAGGTTGTGCAGGCGCTCGTCGGCGAGGTTGGCGAGCTTGGCGAAGTCGGTGGTGCAATCGCCGAAGTTCAGCGGTGTCGCGGTGCCGGCGCGGCAGGCGTATTCCCACTGCGCCTCGGTCGGGAGCGTGAACTTGCGGCCGGTCTTCATCGAGAGCCACGCGCAGAACTCCATCGCCCGGTTCCACGAGACGCGGATGACGGGCTGCTTGGCGGTGTTGGCGGCGACGCCGCGGGTGTTCTGGTCCTTGTTGAATGCGCTGATGTAGCCGTTGTCGTGCGCCGGGTCGAACGCGGCGAATTGCTCGACGGTGACTTCGTGCGCGCCCATGTAGAACGGCTTCTCGATCTTCACGGTGGTCTGTGGTTGTTCGTCGGTGCAACCAGCGACGTCACCCATGACGAACTCGCCGGCGGGGATGAGCGCGAGGTCGAGCGAGATGTTGGGAGCGAGTTCCAGTTTGGTTTGAGGCGGCGCGCCGACGGCGGCTTGGCGGCGCTTGGCTTCGGCGGAATCAAACGGCCAACCCGCTGCATTTTGAATTTTAGATTTTGGATTTTGGATTGGTTCGGGTTTGAGGAACTGGATTGGGTCGCGTTTAATCTCGAAGATGGCTTCGGGGTCGGTGGGGTTGTTGGCGTAGCGGGTGCGGAACTCGATCCGGCGCGTGTGGTAGTTCTCCTTGATCGGCTGGTGCTCGCCCCAAGTGCCGTGGTCGGGGACGTTGAGGTCAATCCACGTGATGAGCCGGTCCCAAGCTTCGGCGTCGAGCTTCACGTTGTGATGGCCTTTCTTCAGCATCTGCACCAGCTCGCTGGTGTCGGCGTTCCACTCCAGCGGCACCGGCAGATGATAGTCGCTCTCCGGGCCGGGGCGGCGCACGAACGGATGCAGCGCCAGATAGGACGGCGTGAAGTTGCGCCAACCGTTCTGCGGCTTTGCGGTGAAGTCAGGGACGCTCTTCGCTGCGGCAGTCTGCTCGTTGTGGCAGCCGACGCAGAAGCGGTCGAGCACCGGCTGGACCTCACGCTTGAAGCTGAAGCCGCGAGCGGGGCCGCGCCACGGTTGGATTTCCACGGGCGACTTGGTCATCGCAACACCTTGTTTCGTCAGCGGCGTGGAGTTTGGATCTTCGTGGCAGCCGACGCACGAGACTTTCTCGCCGGGCATGGCGGTGAACCAACTGCGCATGACTTGCAGCGCCTTGCCGTCCTTGTCGAGCGGCTGGACGGCGATGGGTGTGTTGGCGGGAACTTTGAAGACCGCCGAGCCGTCTTCCTCGACCGGCACCGTGCCGAGGATGCGATGCACGTCCCACGGGCCGTCCACGCCGACGTGGATGTGGCCGCCCATGCGGCGATAGGTGTAGTGCGGCTCGAAGACGCGAAGTGATTTCACCGCGCCGCGCGGCACACCGGCGAGGCCGGGGCCGGCGTAGATGTCACTGAGATAGACGATGCCTTCGTTGCTGGCGAGGTCCACACGGTCGGGAATGACCGGCGGGCGCGGCGTCTTGCGGAACGGCACCGGCTCCAGCAACGCGTAGTCGCTGTCCTCGCGGATGAGCACGGCGTTGTCGAACACGTCCACGAGGTAGATGCCCCACGGTGACTGCTGCGTCGGCTGCATCGAGACGAGGAAGTATTTTCCGCTGAGCGGATAGGGGTGGAGGAACTTCGGCCAGGAGTCGTTGACGAGCGTGTCGCGGATGATCGGCTCGACGGCTTTGGCGTGGCCGGGGATGCGCTGGATGGCGCCGGCGGATTCGTTGCGGCCTTTGCTGACGTCGAAGAGGACCATCTCGCCCATGCGCGGCACGCCGTGGTGGCCGGAGATGATGGCGACGACGCGGTTCGGGTCGTCGGGAACCTGGCGCGCGTAGAAGATGGAATTGGGCCAGTAGGAGTTGCTGCCGTAATGGACCATCTGGCCGGTGCCATCGGGGTTCATGTGGAAGAGCAGCCGCGTGAAGTAATGCGGTGTGTCGGTGTATTCCCAACGGCTGTAGAGCACGCGGCCGTCAGCGAGGACGGTCGGGCACCAGTTGTGTTCCTGGTCGAAGCAAAGCTGGCGGATGGTCTTGCCGTCGGTGTCCATGCGGCAGAGGTTGGCCACCGAGTCTCCGCCGCCGACGCACGGGACGCCGGCGAACGTGCAGGTGGAATCGAAGAGGATGCGACCGTCGGGGAGGTAGCACGGATCGTAGTAGTCAACGTCCGGCTCATCGGGCGTGCGCTGGCGGAGATTCTTGCCGTCGGCGTCCATCTCGAAGACGTGCCAGCGGTTCTGCGAGCCGATGGAGGAGAAGAGCATCTTGTCGGCGTCGAAGTTCAGGTCCACGTCGCCGACGAAAACCTTTTTCTCCGGCCGGTAGAGCGTGGTGAGCTTGCCGTCGGGACGGACCGGCGAGAGCGTGGCAATCTCGTTGTCGAAGCCCTGGCGGGCGAGGGCGCAGTTGCCTTGCCAGTTCTGAGGCAAGCCGAGCATATCGGGGCGTCGCTTGATGACAAGCAGGCGCTCGAAGTCGAGCAGCGGGTTGGCCAGCAACGCCTCGCGTTGGAGCGCACGCAGTTCGCCGGCGAGCAACGCCGCACGGTCGGCGGTGGCGACGGGATCCTTGGCGGCGGCTGCCGTCAACTCATCGGCGGTCTTCTTGAGCGTCTCGAGCTTCGCGAGAAACTGCGGAGCGTTCGGATACTTGTCGCCGAAGGTCTTGGCGAGGTCATTGACGGCGAGGCGCAACGGCTCGAACTGGAAATTGCGAACGGCATTTAGGGCGTCGCTGGTGACGCGGGATCGGTAGTAGAATTCGCGCAGCGCGGCGAGATCGGCGGACTTCTTAGCTTGCTCGGCGAGCGGGGCGACGGTGATGGCGCGCTGGTAGCGCCGCGCCAGTTCGGTTAGGCCGGCGACGGCGATGTTGCCGCTCCAGAGGTTGTCCTCGCGCTCCCAATTCATCTGGCGGAGTGCGGCGGGGTCGCCGAAGTCGCGGCGGAGGAGGCTCCAGATTTGCTGGCGCTCGTGCTCGCCTTGCTGGCGATGGCGGGCAATGCCGGCGATGGAGAAGTAGAAGCTGTAGTCGCCGCTGATGTTGTTGACGCGCAGCAGGAGATGGTTCTCGCCGGGCTTGAGGTCGAGCTTCACGGTGCCACCGCTCGACGGCGAGAAGGTGGGAACGTCTTTGGCAAGGACGCGGTTGCCGTTGAACCAGACCTGCATGCCGTCGTCGGCCCCGAAGTGGCCGGTGATGTAGCAGGGCTGCTTGGCGGTGATCGTCCGGTAGATGTAGATGACCGCGGAGGAGCCGCCGCGAAGCTTGGTGGTTTCGCCGTCGGCCCAGTCGGGATGCAGCTCCCAACGGAGTTTGCCGCCATCGTAGCTGGCGGCGAGATCCACTTTCTCTTGGGGCGGGAAGACGTCATTGAAGCCGTGTGGCGTCTTGCCTTGGAACGGCCCGACGGCGTGCCACGGGCCGATCTCGACGCCTTTGGGCAGCGCGGCGGCGTAGGCGCGGCGGGTTTGCTCGGTCTCATGGCGGAGCAGCGCCTCTTGCGAAGCAGACATCGAATTCTGCCAAGTGTCCTTGCGGACGTAGTAGGGCGGGTCGCCGGCGAGGGCCAAGGACGCGGCGAGCAGCCACACGGAAAGGGCGAAGCGAGTGTGTTTCATGAGCGGCGTCATCCAGATTTGGGGCGACATTCTAGTTGAAAAGCGCGGGCGCTCAATACAATGTTTGCGGCGATGCTAGTCACCTTGCTCAAATCCAAGATTCACCGCGCGACCGTGACCGGTTCGAGCGTGAACTACGAAGGCAGCCTGACGATAGACCTGGAGTTGATGGAGAAGGTCGGGCTGGTGCCCTACGAGCGCATTCTGGCCAGCAACATGGCCAACGGCGCGCGGTTCGAGACCTACGCCATTCCCGGTGATCGCGGCAAGCGGCAGATCATACTCAACGGCGCCACCGCCCATCTCGGCAAGGCCGGCGACCGGCTCACGATCATGAGCTTTATCGAGGTGGAGCCGAAGCTGGCGCGCGACTGGAAGCCAAAGGTGATCGTCGTTGACACGAAGAACCACGTCGTCACCGAGCGGGGCATCTGACCCGCTATTTGCCGGGCGCGGCGTCTGCCCATCGTTTGCGGTCGCAGAAGAAGAGCATGTTGACGCCCTCGAATCGCTCAGGCGGGATGGCTTCCTTGAGCGGGAAATCCCTCGGCACCTTCAAGAACCTCAGCACATCGGCCCACGGCCACCATTCGTCGTAAATGATCTCCGACAGGAACCGGCGGTTCAGCGTGATCGGCGTCAGCAGCAGCGCGGCGACGTGCTCGTGGAGGTCGTTGATCTTGTAGAACTGCTCGCGCTGCATCGGGAGCCAGAGACAACGGCGGTTGCCATACCATGCCACGGCCCAAGGTTGGTCGCTGACCATGAACTCCTTCGCGTCGAGATAAGCGGTGGCCTCGGCGATCTTCGGCGGGTAATACGGCGGGTAAGCGTAACGATCCGCCGGCTGGCCAATCAAACGCAAGCCGACGGGCAACGCCGTCGCTGCGACAAACAAGCCGACGACGCAGCCGCGCCAGATCGGAATGAAAATCTGGAGCCGGTCCAGCATGGTGAAAAAGAGCGCCGTGCCATACATCGCGATGAAGGGAGTCACGAGCACGAGCAGGTTGCCCTCCTGGGCAAGGCCGTTGGGCGGCCGGGGCTGGAGCCCGAGGACGCACATCACGAGGAAGAACACGCCGGCGCTGCCGACGGCGAACCATTTGAACCGGTTGACCGCAGGGCGGCGGAACCGGTAGAAGAGCGCCGCCGCAAAGAACGCCATGATGACGCCGCCGCCGCTGGCCCACGGGCTGTCCGTCCAGACCTCTCTCGCATTCGCAGCGGTTTTCATGGAGATCATCTTCAGCGTCGCAGGGGCGAAATTTGGCTCTATGGAACGTTGCAGGTTTTCGCGAATGAGAGAGGGGACCTTTTCGTAGATGGCAGTCGTGGCGAGACCGAGCGGGTTGTTGCACATCCAGTAGTTCCGCGCCATCCACGGCGCCGCCGGGATCAGGAACATCGCAGTCATGCCGAGCGCCACCCAGCCGCCGCGCGTCAGTCCCCAGATCCGCCAAGCCAGGATGCACGCGGGCAGAAGCAGCCAGCCGGCGGAGTATTTCACCAGAAACGCGACGCCAATGATGGCGCCGGCCAGCAGCGCCAGCAACAGCGCGATCACGGGCCGCCGCTCCTGTGAGCGCAAATCATTGGCGACCACCAAGGCGAGCGTCGCCAGGCACAGCCACATCATCGCGAACATCACGTTCAGGCCGGAGATGGCGTATTGGCAGATGGTTTCCGAGAGGACGAACAACGCGGCAGCCGTGACGCCGACGCGGCGGTCGAACAACCGGCGGGCGATGAGATAGGTGAGGCAGCCGTTGATCAACGTCAGCGGGATGCCGAGGCCATAGACGATCCAGCGGTCCGGGCCGAAGCTGATGTTCGCCTGCTCCGGTTCGACCTTGAACGAAGTCGTCGGCGCCCAGAACAAGGTGAACAGCATCATGCATAGCATGATGCCCACGCCGTGCCAGGGCAGCTCGCCTTTGCGGAGCTTCATTCTCAGGCCCCTCGGCACGACCCCGAACAACAGCCATGCGCTGGCAATCCCCGCCAGCACCCACATCCAGTAGCGCCACTGCATCACGTTGAAGAGCCGCTGCCGGAGCGACGGCGGCTCGCCCGCTTTTGTCTCCGGCCGCGGTCCGCCGCCGGGCCAGAGGTTGCCTTTCTGCACCATGTAGAACAACGAGCCGATCAGCACTGGATACGCGGGGGGATTCATCAGGTCGGGATGCTTCTCCAGCATCGCGTTGCGCCAGCGCGGGCAGTTCAACTCCATCCACATGCTCAGCGGCCGGATGAACTGCGTCGTGTAGCCGTCGCCGCGCAGCAGATTGCGGCCGAGCTGGGCCTGGTCCATCGCCTCGGCATGGCGTAGCCCGCAGAATTGGTTGCCCGCGTAAAGCAGCAGGAGCGTGCCAAGCGTCACGGCCAGCAATACGCCGCGCAGCACGCGCTGGCCGATGCCGATGTCCAGCGAATGAACCGTGTCCTGAATCGCGGCTTGTATCGGCCGCAGTCTCTCTTCTTCCGGGTTGCTCACAGGTCTTCCAGTTTATAGTCGTGCAGCTTCCGATGCAAGGTGCGTCGGCTGATGCCGAGCCGGCGCGCGGCTTCGCTGCGGTTGCCCTCGGTGGCTTTCAGGGCGTTGATGATCATCAGCCGTTCCACTTCGTCCAGGGTCAGGCTGCTCTTGGCCAGTTGCTCCGGCGGCACGGCGCCTTGCTCGTGCGCGGACTGAACCATCGCGCCCACGGCGGGCGGCAGGTCGCGCGCGGTGATCTTGTCGCCGCGGGCGAGCACCACCGCGCGCTCGATGGCGGTGCGCAGCTCGCGGACGTTGCCGGGCCACTGGTAAAGCAGCAACGCGTTCATTGCCTCCGGCGTGATTTCGGAGATGATCTTGTTGTTCTCGCGGGCGTATTCCCGCAGGAACGCGTTCGCCAGCAACACCGTGTCCTCGCCGCGCTGCCGCAACGGCGGCAGGGTGACGGTGACGACTTGCAGGCGGTAAAAGAGGTCGTCGCGGAACTTCCCGGCCTTGACCAGTTCTTCGAGGTTGCGGTTGGTGGCGGCGACGAGACGCACGTCCACCGACAGCGTTTTGTTGCCGCCGACGCGCTCGAATTGCCGCTCGCCGAGCACGCGGAGAATCTTCACCTGCACCGACGGGTCAATCTCGCCGATCTCGTCGAGGAAGATCGTGCCGCCGTCGGCTTCCTCGAAACGTCCGATCCGCCGCTCCAGCGCGCCGGTGAACGCGCCCTTCTCGTGGCCGAAAAGCTCGCTTTCCAGGAGGTTCTGCGACAGCGCCGCGCAATGCACCGCCAGGAACGGCCCGTTGCGCCGCGGGCTGAGTTGGTGGACGGCGCGTGCCACCAGTTCCTTGCCGGTGCCGCTCTCGCCTTGGATCAACACCGTGGCGCGGCTCGGCGCGACCTGACGGATCGTATCGAGCACCTCGACCATCGGCGCGGACTGGCCGATGATGTTCTCCATCCCGTAACGCTTGTCGAGCTGCTGCCGCAGCGTGACGTTCTCAGCTTCCAGGCGGCGGCTCTTGAGCGCGCGCGCCAGCACCAGTTCCAGCCGGTCGAGGTCCATCGGCTTGGTCAGGTAGTCGTGTGCGCCGCGGCGCATCGCCTCGACGGCGTTCTCGACGGTGCCGTAGGCGGTCATGACGATGCAGACAGGCGGCCGCGCGACGGACTGCGCGCGCTGCACCAGTTGCAGCCCGTCGAAGTCCGGCATCCGGAGGTCGGTCAGGACGATGTCGAACGTCTCGCTCTCCAACAGCCGCAGCGCGGTCGCGCCGTCCTCGGCGATGGTGATGGCGTAGTCCTGTTCCAGCGCGCGGCGGAGGCCCTCGCGCGTGTGCTTCTCGTCGTCCACGACGAGCACGGTTGGTTTTCCAAGTGCATTCACGGTTTCCATAGTCAATTCCCTGCCGGCGCTTCCAATTGCCTGACGGTCGTGCCCGACGGCGCTTCCAGCACGCGCGCGCGTCTTTCCGGCGTCGGCAGCCGGACGCGGAACACGGTGCCTTTGCCGACGGCGCTGTCCACGTCAATGGCCCCCCCGTGCTGCTGGACGATGCGGCGCACGATCATCAAGCCCAGGCCGGAGCCGCCCTGCTTGGTGCTCTCGTAAGGCTCGAAAATCTTCCCGATGAGATGGGGCGCAATGCCCGCGCCCGTGTCGGTGACGTTCACGATGACGAACTCCTCCGTCCGCTCGGTGGCGACGGCCAGCTTGCCGCCGGGCTTCATCGCCTGGAGCGCGTTCTTGATGAGGTTGATGAACACCTGCTTCATTTGGTCATGGTCGAGCCAGACGCGCGGCAGGCCGCGGCTGAGGTTGACCTCGGCGGCGACGCTGGCGCCCTGGATTTCGGCGCTCATGAATTGGAGCGTGTCCTCGACGACGGCGTTCAACGATTCCAACGCCAAGCGCGGCGGGGTGGGGCGGGCGGCGCGGAGGAAATCCGAGATGATCTTGTCCAGCCGGGCCACCTCCGCCTTGGCGACGCGCACGGACTCCTTCAACGCCGCGCGCCTCTCGGCGGGCACGTGGCGCAACTCGCGGTCGAGCAGTTGCAGGTGGATGTTGAGCGAGTTCAGCGGATTGCCGATCTCGTGCGCGACGCCGGCGGCCAGGAGCGACACGGCCTCGTTGCGCTCGGTGGCGATGGTGTTGGCGGTCTGTTTGCGCGCGGCGGTCACGTCGCGGAGGATGAGCACCGTGCCGCCGCCGGCGGCCGTGAGCGGCACGGCGTGGAGGTGGAGATAACGCTGCTGCGGGTAGAAGACCTCGATCTCGCGGCTGAAGACGCGGGGCTTGCCGTTGCCGGTGGCGTCCCATTTCAGGTCGGGCAGGTAGCGGCGCAGGGCGAGGCCGAGCGCGGTTTCCTGCGGCACGCCGAGCAGTTCCGTCGCCGCTTGGTTCAGATAGGAGATGCGGCCTTCGTGGTTGGTGACGATGACCCCTTCGGCGAGCGAGTCGAACACGGCCTCGAAGAATCCCTTCTCGCGCGCGAGCTGGCTGAAGTAATCCTGCACTCGCTCGGGGTCGAGCCAGTTCAGTTTGCCCAGCAGTTTTTGTCGAAACTTCGGTTTCATCGGTCCAACTCGTCACACTATCCGGCGTGCGTCCGGGCGCTCCGGCCACTGGGGCAATTCTGCCCACTCGCGGCCACACTAACGGCGCAAACAATCCTCTTGCCTGATTTCCCGCCGCGGAATCTATCATAGCCGGCGCGAGAGCTTCAAGCGCGCTCTTCGGGCGGATGTTTTCACTTGCGGAGGGAATTTGAACGGTTAAAGTCGCTGGTAACAAAGAGCGTCACATGGAACTGCCCATCATCACCCGGCCGCCTTCCGGAGCTAATGGTCCCATCCGCCTGCTCGTGGTGGATGACGACCCCGACATCTTCGATTACTTCCGGGAGATTTGCCCGCTGCCGCGGTTTTCGGTCGCGGCGGCCCCGGACGGGCTGACGGCGGAGCAGATGGCGTTGCGGGAAACTTTTAACGTGGCGTTCGTGGATTACTTCATGGAGGGGATGAACGGCCCGGAGGCGGCGCAACTCCTGCACAGGGCGCAGCCGGCGTTGCCCGTGGTGTTGATGAGCGGGTTCTTTGCCGGCAACCGCGAGAAGGTGATGGAGGAGGCGGGCGCCGCCGACTTCCTGGTCAAGCCGATCACCGCTGAGAGCGCCCACGCGATCATCGAGCGGCTGGTGGGAGGATAAGGCTCCCGCCGCCGTTGATGCGGATGTGGAGGACGGGTTCGCTGGCCCGGCCGATATCAACTGCCTGCCCCACTGCAAAACCACGTTTCTCGGCATGGCGCGGGGCGGTTCCCGGCTGGAAACGGCTGGAACGGCGGGATTGCACCACGGAACGCGGCGATTGTGCCACGGAACGGCCCCACCGTTCCACGGTCCCGCGTCGCCGTTTCGTGGTGCGCTGGCGGCGTTCCACGATTTCAGGCCGCCGTTCCGAGGTCTGGCGCGACCGGGCCGCAGCCCGGCCAGCCGCATCCGTGATCCGGCGGCGCGGCGGCGATTACTTCAACGGGCGGCCGTCGAGTTCGCCGGTGAGGGTGCCGAGGAACTTGACGATGAGCGCGATGTCGCGCTCGGGAACGTTGGAGTGGAGTTGGTGTTTGGCCATCAGCTTGACGACCTTGGCGAGGTCGCTGGTGGAGCCGTCGTGGAGGTAGGGGAAGGTGAGGGTGATGTTGCGCAGGGTCGGCACCTTGAACTTGTGACGGTCGGCTTCGTTCTTGGTGACGGCGTAGCGGCCGTCGTCGGCGGGCGTGGGGTTGCCGCGCTCGGCGAAGTAGTCGCCGTGGAGGCTGAACTTCTCAAAACTCTCGCCGCCGAGGGCCTGGCCGACGTGGCACTTGTAGCAGCCGTCGGCCATGAAGAGCCGGTATCCTTCCTGTTCGTCCGCCGTCAGCGCGTCGGTCTTGCCGCGCAGGAACTGGTCGAAGCGGGAGTTGAGGGTGACGAGGGATTTCTCGAAAGTGGCGATGGCGTCGGTGATGCTGTTCTTGGTGATGCCTTCGGGGTAGAGCTTGGCGAAGGCGGCCACGTAGTCCGGATCGGCCTTGAGTTTGCCGGGCACGTCGTTCCAGCTCGCGCCCATCTCGATGGGGTTGGCGACGGGGCCGGCGGCCTGGGCCTGGAGGTCGGCGGCGCGGCCGTCCCAGAACTGGACGAAGGCGTGGGAGGCGTTGAGGACGGTGGGGGCGTTGATGCCGCCTTTCTGGCCCTTGATGCCGGTGGAGTATTGGGCCTGGTCGGTGCCGCCCTTCTTGAGGTCGTGGCAGGAGGCGCAGGAGAGGGTGTTGTCGCCGGAGAGGCGGTTGTCGTGGTAGAGCTTGCGGCCGAGAGCGACCTTGTCCGGATTCAAACCTTGCGGAGCGGTCAGCGGCAGGATGGGGCTGGCAAAGAGCGGATGGGTGCCGTCCGCCTGGCCGTTCGCCCGCGCGCGCGCGAAGCGGATCCACTCCATCAACGCCTTCTTGTCCTCGCTGTTGAGGCCGCTGCCCCAGTGCATCAAACGGTAGTCCGCCGGCGGCATGGAGCCGTCTTCCATGACCCGCTGGATTCTTGCCAGCACCGCTTCGTTGGGGGGCGTCGGGCCAAAACAGTCCAGGAGGGCGTTGAATTCCTCGGTGCCGTGCTTGATGTCCTTGGCGATCATGGAGGAAGCGACCGGGAGGTTGGCGTAGAACGGCAGCGTCGCCTTGTCGGAATGGCAGTCGAGGCACTTCTGCTCAAAGATCGAGGCCACCTTTTCGTGCCGCGCATCCTTGACGTGCGTCCGCAGCGCGGGATCCGGCTTGCGGGTGGCGAGCAGGTTGGAAACGGGAAATGCAAGCGCGAGGGCGAGCAACAGGGCGATGCAGAGCAGTTTTTTCATATTCGCAGTCCTTCTTCCTTCCTCGAATAACGCCCTGCCTCAGGGCGACCAAAACGCCGCGATACTACACCAGCCGTCGGCGGCGTGCAAGGTTCGGGTGGCTCTCCCAATCCCGCCGCTCTGCCGGCTCACAAATCTCGCTTTCCCTTTGACGCGCCTGCCAAGTTTCCGCAATATGCCGCGCTTATGAAACTAGACCAAGTTTACGCCAAGTTGCAGGAACACTCCGATAAGAAGATCTGTTTGCTCGTGCTGGACGGTGTCGGCGACATCGCCGTCGAAACCACCGGCTGGAAGACGCCGCTGGAAGCAGCCAAGACGCCGAACCTCGACGCGCTCGCCAAACGCAGCGCGCTTGGCCGGCTCACGCCCGTCGCTCCCGGCATCACGCCCGGCAGCGGTCCCGGCCACCTTGGCTTGTTCGGCTACGACCCGCTGGAGTTCGAAGTCGGCCGCGGCGTCATCGAGGCGCTTGGCCTCGGCATGGAACTGAAGCCCGGCGACGTCTGCGCCCGCGCGAACTTCTGCACGCTCGACGCGAAAGGCATCGTCACCGACCGCCGCGCCGGCCGCGTCGCCACGGAGATCACCGAGGAGCAGTGCGCGTTGCTCGGCAGCAAGATCAAGAAGATCGGCGACACGCAGGTGCTCATCAAAGCGGGGAAGGGGCACCGTTTCGTCGTCGTGTTCCGCGGCAAAGGTCTCGAAGGCCCGCTCACCGACACCGACCCCGGCCACGAAGGCATGGGCATCGCCACCGCCAAGCCCGCGGGCAACACCGCCGGCCAGAAGAAAGTCGCCAAGCTGATCGCGGAGTTCTACAAACAGGCGCTGCCGCTCCTCAAGGGCCGCAAGCCCGCCAACGGGTTCCTCATGCGCGGCATCGCCCACCAGCCGGCCATCCCGACCTTCGAGGAGCGTTACGCCCTCAAGGCCGCCTGCGTCGCCATCTACCCGATGTATAAGGGTCTCGCCCAACTCGTCGGCATGACCAAGATCGAAGGCGCGCACGACGTGAAGGAGGAGTTTGAGCTCGCCATCAAGGCCAAGGCAGACTTCAACTACGTCTTCGTTCACTACAAACCGACCGACGCCAGCGGCGAGGACGGCAACTTCCCCGCGAAGGTCAAGGCCATTGAGGAACTCGACGCCGCGCTGCCGATGCTGCTCGACGCGAAGTTTGACGTGCTCGCCATCACCGGCGACCACTCCACGCCCTGCCCGGTGAAAGGCCACTCCTGGCATCCGCAGCCGGTGCTGATCCATAGCGACATCAGCGGCAGCGACGGCTTGGATCGCCTCACCGAGAAATGCGCCAACAGCGGCTCCCTTGGCATCATGGAGGCGAAGTATCTCATCCGCCACATGCAGGCCAACGCGCGGATGTTCGCGAAGTTCGGCGCGTAAAGACGCGCGCAGCGTTTTAGCTTCGGCTGAAAACGAGAAGGACAGGCGAGTTGCCTGTCCTTCTCTGTTTTGAGTTGTGAAGTGTGAAACGCCCTATCCGTTCAGCGTCCAGCCGTCGCGATACTTCTTGCCGAGGTATTGGTTCGCCTCGGGGCAATTGGTGACTTTGCCGGTCGCGCCGTCGTAGTTGATCTTCTTGCCGACGCGGTAGGCGACGAGTCCCAGCAGCATCTGCTCGATCATGTTGCCGCTATACTCGAAGTCGCACGCGGTCTTGAGGCTGGGGTTCTTGCACGCCTCGATCCACTGTTTCTGGAAGTGGCCTAGCGGCGGCAACACCGTCTCCGCCGTCGGCGGCTTGTAGTAGGTCATGTCCGCGTTGTCGCCGACGGGGATGAGCAGGCGCTTCTGGAAGTCGCAGACGAGGACGCCCTTGGAGCCTTTGAACATCGCGCCGTGGTCAATCTTGGTGAGGTCGAGCCATGCGATGGGCGACTTTGGCATCATGCGGCCCTGATACCAGCCGACGCGGATGGGGCCGCGCCAGTCGTTGGCGGGGTGCTCGAAGAACGACGCGCACTTGATGGGCGTGATGGCGGGGTTGAAAGGATCGCCCTTGGCCTCCGCGGAAGTCGGCAGGGTGGCGTCCACGCAGTTCCAGAGCAAGTCCATCGTGTGGCTGCCCATGTCGCCGATCTGGCCGCCGCCGAAGTCCCAAAACATATTCCATGAGAGGCAATTGGCTCCGGCGCCGAGCGCGAAGTAGCCGGGGTTGTAGGGATGATACGGCGACGGGCCGAGCCAGAGGTCGTAGTTGAGGTTTGTCGGCGGCGTGCCGGCGTCGGGTAGATAGCCGGCGGGGACGCCGGGCTTGTCCTTGAAGTAAACAATGCCTGTCTTGTCGTTGTATTCGTCGGGATTCTCGTAGGAGCAACCGGCGGGTTTGACCTGGCGGTTGCCCCAAGCGTAAGCGGCCTGAAGTTCGCCGATGGCGCCGCCGCGGATCAGTTCGCGGGTGCGGTTGAAGTTCGGGCCGGCGTGGCGCTGCATGCCGACCTGCGTGGCGAGCTTCGCCTTCTTTTTCACCCAGTTGGCGCGGACGGTGCGCGCCTCCTCGACGGTGATGGCGAGCGGCTTCTCCATGTAGCAATGCAGGTCGCGGTTCAACGACCAGTTGGCGATGAACGCGTGCGTGTGGTCGGTCGTGCAGCAGACGACGGCGTCGAGGCCGAGCTTCTTGTGGTCGTCGAGCAGCTTCCGCCAGTCCGCGTAGGTCTTGGCGCCGGGGAACTTCTTGAGCGCCTCGGGGAAACGGTCCTCGTTGATGTCGCAGAGCGCGACGACGTTCTCGTCCTTGAGCGAGTCGGTGTGAGCGAGGCCGCGGCCCCAGACACCGATGAGGGCGACGTTGAGTTTGTTGTTCTTGCCCGCGCGGGCGCCGCTGGGCAGCAGAAGCCATCCGGCTCCAACGGCGGCGGTGGTTTTGAAGAAATGGCGACGGTTCATGGTGCGTTCTCCTGTAGCTTGTGTGTGGTCGGTTTCAAGGCTGTGCCCATCCTAGCAACACAGACGGCAGGGTAAACAAATTTCTTCGGAAAGACGGCGGAACAGCGGAACGGCGGAACGGCAACAGCCGCCAGAAGAAGCTCACCCGCGACTGCTTTCTTGTGTCAGCGTCCGCTAACTGATACGAGCGGGACAATGCGTTGCTCAAAACCGCGTTCACTGCCGGCTCTATCGCCGGGCGTATATCAGCTTTGGATCGAGCTGCCCATGTTGATCCGACTGACGGTGGGGAAGCTGGGGACGTTCGAGTTTCCGCCGGGTGTCTATGTTTACACCGGCAGCGCGCGCGGCGGGCTGGAACCGCGCCTTGCCCGGCATCAACGGCAGCGAAAGAAGATGCACTGGCACATTGACTACCTGTTGCGGCACGCGCGCATCGCGCGAATCGCAACGCGGCGGACGCGGCGGCGGCTGGAGTGCTCCTGGAACGCGCGGACGCTGCGTCTGGCGGGAGCGCGGGTGGTCGCGCCGCGCTTCGGTTCCAGCGATTGCGATTGTCCGACGCATCTGGTTTACTTGGGAGAGAGGCAACATGGACATCATTGAAGCGATCAAACAACGTCACTCGGTCCGGGCTTATCAGAAGCGCGAGGTGGAAGCGGAGAAGTTGCAGCGCATCCTAGAGGCGGTGAACGCCGCGCCGTCGGCGGGCAACCGCCAGGCTTACGAGGTTGTGCTCGTGCGCGACGCCGAGCGGAAGCAGCGGCTCGTCAAGGCGGCGTGGGACCAGACGTTCATCGCCGAGGCGCCGGTGGTGCTGGTGCTTTTGGCCGCGCCGGAGCGAAACCGCGAGCGTTACGCGCAACGCGGGGCAGAACTCTACTGCGTGCAGGATGCGACCATCGCCTGCGCCTACGCCGAACTGGCCGCGACGGCGCTGGGGCTGCATTGCTGCTGGGTCGGTGCGTATGACGACGACGCGGTCGCGGCGGCGGTCGGCGCGACCGGCACGTTACGGCCCGTGGCGGTATTGCCGCTTGGCTACGCGGCGGAACAGCCGCCGGCGCGACCGAGGCGGGCGTTGAACGATCTCGTGCATCACGAAGTTGTCGGAGGCAAACGATCATGAACAAACAACCGATCAAACCTTTTGACCTGTGGCAGGAAACGATGGCGGCGTTGACGCGCGGCGGACTGCTGCTCTGCACGATGGGCGCTGACGGCAAGCCGAACCCGATGACCGTCGGCTGGATGGTCGGCGGCGTCATTTGGGGCAAGCCGATCCTGGAGGTGTTGGTGCGGCCGAGCCGATACAGTTACAGCCGGCTGGAGCAGGTTTCCGAGTTCACTGTGAACGTGATGCCGCCGGAGTTTGCCGAGGCGATTCAAATTTGCGGTTCGATGTCGGGTCGCGACACGGACAAGTTCGCCGAGACCGGCATGACCGCCACGCCATCGCAACAGGTGAAGGTGCCGCTGATCGAGCAGGCCGTCATCAGCTACGAGTGCCGCGTTGTCCACACCAACGAAGTCATTCCACCGCGCCTCGCGCCGGAGATCGTGTCGTCGTTCTATCCGCAGGGCGACTTCCACCGCGTTTTCTTTGGCGAAGCTCTCGCCGCATGCGCCACTCCCGACGTGCGAAAGCGGCTGGCGGGCTGGCTGCGCTGACCGGATGCGCGGCCGGGAAGAAAGATGGAATCTGCGGGCGGCATCGGTCGTCCTGTCATGAGTCCGAGTCATAATATGGAAACTTCCGACCCGGCGGTGGTGTCGCGGGCGCGCGAAGGCGATGTGGACGCGTTCGGCGAGCTGTTCCGCGCGACCCATCGTCGGGTCTACAACTTTGTCCGGTCCATGGTGACGAACCCCGAAGATGCGGCCGATCTGACGCAGAAGACCTACGTGCGCGCGTGGGGCGCGCTGAAGAGCCTGCGCTCGGACGAGGCGTTCCTGGTGTGGCTGCATCGGATTGCGTTGAACGTCGCGCGCGACAGCCGCAAGCGCATCGAGCGGCCAACGGAGTCGCTCGACGCGCCGGTGGACGGCGAGGAATCTTCCGCCGCGCTGGAGATGCCCGACTGGTCGTTGGGGCCGGGGCAGCTTGTGTTGTCGGCGGACACGCAGCGGTTTGTGCGGCGTGCCGTGGAGCGGTTGCCGGAAATCCACCGAACCGTGGTGGCCATGCATCATCTGGAAGGCATGGAGGTCACGGCCATCGCGGAAACGCTGGGCATCTCGCCCGGCACGGTGCTGTCGCGGCTGTCGCGGGCGCGGGAGGCGTTGCGAGGAACGCTGGATTCGTTGGTGAAGGAATGAGGCGCGTATGAAATCTTGCAAAGACATCCAATCTCAACTGGCCGGCTTCGCCGTCGGCGCGTTCCAGGAGCCGGAGTGCGCGGAGATCGAGCGCCATCTTCGGGATTGCCCGGCCTGCCATCGCGAACTCCGCGCGCTTCAGCGAACCGGCGCGCTGCTCGACGCGACGGAGCCGGAAGATGCGCCGGCCGATCTTTGGCTGTCCATCCGGCGCGACATCGAAGCGCCGAAGCCGGTGCCGGCACGCGCGCCGTGGTGGGAGATGTTATTCCCGGCGCGGTGGCCGCGGCTGGCTTACGCGGGGCTGGCGGCGACGGCGGTTATAGCGGTGGCTTTGCTCATGACCGTCTCGCGCCTGTCGCCAGTGGGGGACGACGAGACACAGGACTTCATCGTGCGCCACGGCCTATTGGCGTGGAACGATCCGTTGAGCGACAAGGCCGCGCTGGGCGTGATGTTGGGCCGTGGCGAGGCTGGACGGGAGATGCAATGATGCGAGCTGCTCTTTTCATTGGCATGGAGGCGCTGGCACTGGCGGTTTCTGCCGCGAGCGACACTGCCGCGCCAAATCCGGCGGAGCGGCTGCGGGCGGCGCAGGGCGCGGAGGAGCGGTTCTCGCTGCGTGCGACGCTGAACACTGCGACGTTCTCCCGGCAGACTCCCGCGTCGTCGCAGGTCGTCGTGAGTCGGAAACCGGGCTGCTGTCGGTGGGAATACCAAGCGCCGGCGTTGAAGGGACTCGTGATGATCGAGAAGGGGGATGCGGTCATCCGGCTCGATCCGGCGCAGAAGACCGCTTCTGTCGGTTGCGCTCGTCGCGAGGCCGGCGCGTTCGATTTGTTGCTGAAGAACTACACGGTGACGGCGGATCGGGCCGAGCCAATCATCGGTCGCGCGGCGGACGTGCTGGTCATCAAACACCGCGAGCCGGGCCGCCCCGCGAAGAAGGTGTGGGTGGACCGCGCCACCAGCCTCATCCTGCGGACGGAGTATTACGATTGCGACGGACGGCTGGCCACGCTGACGTTCTACACGGACATCGAGTGGAACCCGCCGTTGGCCGACAGCCTTTTTGAAATCCCCGACGACTGGAAGAAAATCGCGGTCGGCGATGATCCCGGCAAGCACTGGGACCGCGAGGGCTTGTCCAAGGAGGTTGCGTTCGCTGTTCGCGAGCCGGCGTATCTGCCGGCGGGCTTCGCGCTGGACGGATTCCACCTCTACCACTGTCGTTGTGGCGTGGCGTCGGCGCACCTGCGTTACGTGGACGGGCTAAACAGCGTCTCCGTGTTCGAGCGTTACGCGCAATGCCCCGGTCGCGGCCGGGGACGCGGCTTCGGTTGGGGGAAAGGCCGCGGCGGCGGACGCAACTGCGAGCTGCTGGCGAACCAGCCGGGCCGGATGCTCGTCCGGCAGGCCGGCGACCTCTCATTCATCCTCATCGGCGATTTGCCGGAGACGGAACTGTCCAAGATCGCCGGCAGCATCAAATAAATGGAATGCGCCGCCAGCGCCCCTCGTCTTTTCCACCAGCCAGCATGATGAAGGCTGGCGGAGAACTTTGGAGAAGGAGAACGACAATGAAACGAACATGGCAGATTCTGATGATGGGTGGCTTGGTGTTGGCGCTGACGGCGGCGGACGGGCTTGCGCAAGGACGCGGCTGGTGCGGCATGGGACGCGGCTGGTGCGGACAGGGCGGCGGACGCGGCGCGGGTTGCTGGCTGACGCGCGTGACGCCGACTGACCCGAAGGAGAAGGCGTTCGTCGAGCAGGTGACGAAGCTGCAAACGGAAATTCGCGACGAACAAGAGGCGCTGGCGACGCTGCAAAAGGGCGGCGCGAGTTCCACCGCGCTGGACGCCCAGAAGACCGTGCTGGAAAACCTGCGCGCACAGTTCCGCGAGTTGATGACCAGGAACAGCGAACTGCATCAGCAGATGGTGAAGCGATACGGTGGTGGCCCCGGCTGGTGCGCTGGGCGCGGCCCAGGCTGTTTTGCCAACTGTCCGCTCGGCATGACCGCTCCCGGCTGCGGCGTGTGCCCGAACTGCCCGTGGACGAAGTGAGGCGCGGAAGCTGAGTTTGGAAGACGACGCGAGGCGGCTGCGCGATGGCACAGCCGCCTCGGTTGTTTTGGGGGCAGGGCAGGGGAAGACGGTCTGTTCTACGGCGTCGGCGCAAGCGGGGTGTTCGTCGCTGCTACAAGGCCTCCACCGACAACGTCGCCGTCGGGTCGCAACCGCTCACGCGCGTGTAAACTCCCGCCGGATCGTTGCCGCCGGTCTTCACGCCGCGCCAGACCTCGACGACTTCGGCGGTCACGTATTGCGTGGCCTGGATCACCAACACCCATTGCCCCGCCGTGGCGTCGTAAGAGAGCCGCTGCGCGGCGCCCGCGAGCACTTGCGCGGGGTCGTCGTTGTGCAGGTGCGAGAAGGAGTGGCCGAAGTTGATCCAGAAACCGTTATTCATGCCGGCGGCGCTGCCGGGCTTGAAGTAGCTGCACCAGAACAACTCCCCGCCCGCGGGATAGCGCGCCGCGTCGCGATACAGCGAGCCGTCCCACCACACGCCGCCGGACACGCCGCCGTCCCAGAGCAGGTCATCGGACTGCGGATTATTCTCGTCGGGCCATTTCAATCCGCTGCCCCATTTCGGCGGCAGCACATCGCACTCGGGTTCCTTGGTCCCGATAAGGTCCCTCTGGTAACCGCTGATCCGGTAACTGGAAGCCGTCGGGCCTTGCGGCACGGCGGGCAGTCAGGTCGGGGGCGCGGTCTTGACCGTGGGCGCGTAGGCTTGATTGACGGGGATTTGGAACGCGCGGCGCACCGTCGCGTTGTCGGCATTGGTGTGCGGGCGGGCGTTGTTGACGGCCAACTGCAAGTCTATCCGGCGCGCGTTGAGGCTGGCCACGGCGGCTTTGAACACGGCCTTGGCCGTGTCGAGTTTTCGCTGAAACAGGAATGTGAATGAACCGTCGGCTGCGCCTGTTCCAAAGCGAATGAGATGCGCATGGTTCCTAGACCAGCTATACAGGCGAGTAATGGTGTCGAATGTAGACTGATCTAATTTGCTTTTGGCAGTCTTAAAAAGGCTCTTCTGTCCATCGCTTTCAACCATCGCTGCGCATTGCATCAGAACGAATATCACCGACTACTCTAGGTATCAGCATCTCGGTTTGGTCATTCTGGAAACGGCGCATCTCCAGCGCGGCAAATGAAAAAGCGGACTTTCCACAGGTGTTGACGAATCGGATGATGCGGGAAAGTTTTTCGTTGATTTGATCAACGACAATCATGAGGACAAAACTGCCTTTGCGGTGACCGTTACTGTTTCCACCGTGCCAGCAACTCGTAGAGGACGATGCTGGCGGTCATGGCGACGTTGAGGCTGTTGGTGATGCCGCGCACGGGGAGCTCGGCGACGTAGTCGGCCTCTTGCAGCAACGCGTCGCGCACGCCGTCGCGTTCGTGGCCGAAGACGGCGATGAGCGGGAAACGGTAGGGCACTTCGCGGTAGGGGATGCTGCCTTCGCATTGCTCGAAGACGACAAGCTGGTGGCCGGCGCGGCGCAACTCGGCGATTCGGGGTAGGGGATCGTCGTGTTTTTCCCACGGCACGGTCTGGAGGCTGCCGCCGACGGCGGTCTTGCCGATCTGTTGTTTGGCGTGCTCGGTCTGGATGGGCGTGCCGGTGATGCCGCTGAGGATGAGGCGCTCGATGTTGGCGCAGTCGCAGACGCGGAAGACGAGGCCGACGTTCTGGAGAGAGCGGACGTTATCAAGGACGACGGTGACGGGTATGCGCGTGGCGTCCTGGGCGGCGCGGTCGGGCCGGCTGGCGACCAGCTCGGCGGTGGTGTGGCGTCGGCGCGGTGTTTTCATGTCGTCTGCATTTCGTTCAAGCACTGTAGCGGCGGTCTATGACCGCCGGTCTGTAGGCCACGTGCCCGCACGTGGCGATGATGATGATTTCGCCGGGTCGGGGACCCGGCCTACACCGCCGGTCGTCGTCCGCCGCTACAGCAACGTCTTCAATCGTTCTGGAAAGTTCGTGATGATGCCGTCCGCGCCGGCGGCAATCAAGGCGCGTTGTTGGCGGAGCGAGTCAGCGGTCCATGCGAACACCCGCAGGCCCGCCGCGTGAACGTTCCGCACGAAGCGTTGCGTGCAGAGCTTGTGATTCGGCGCAAGGGTCGTGGCGCGGAGTTCGCGGGCGACGGTGATGAAGCTGGCGAGGTCGGGAACAGTGGCGTTGAAGCGGCTGAGGAGGAATGCCAGCTCGATGTCTGGCCGGAGGCGCGCGATGGGGCGGAGGAGTTCGGGGTGAAACGAGAATACGAGGACGGAGCGCTCCATTTTCTCGGCGAGGATCACATCCAGAACGCGGTCGGGGCTGGCGGACTTGATCTCGACGAGCAACCGTGCCTTGCCGCGGACGAGGTGGCAGAGTTCGCGCAACGTCGGCACGCCGAAGCCGCGCAGTTCGACGGCGGTGTGGGCGTTGACGGGGCCGCTGGCGGTGGTCGTGCGGTCGAGCGTGTCGTCGTGGATGACGACGGGTTCGTTGTCGGCGCTGAGATGAACGTCGCACTCGACGGCGTCAACGCCGATGGCCAGCGCGCGCTCGAAAGCGGGCAGTGTGTTTTCCAACTCCGCCCGCCCTTCGTGCCCGCCCCGATGGGCGATGACGAGCGGCAGCGTTCGGTCTCGAGAACATTCCCCCAGATCCGCGCAGCGCTGTAGCGGCGGTCTCTGACCGCCGAAACTCTTCATTGGATGAGCAGACGGCGGTCGGAGACCGCCGCTACAGTTCCGACCAGTGTTGGTCGTGTCAGGCATTCACGGCCTCCTTCGTCAATTGGCGCATCAACGCGAGGAACATCGGGTGCTGGCCGATGACGGGGAGCAGCGTGACCTCGAACGCCGGGAACTGTTTTTTGATCTCGTCCAGTTGGCCGGGGATGTCGGTGTTGAAGTGCGCGCCCTGCGCCATGAAGAGCGGCAGCACGCGGCAGCGCGTGACGCCGGCGGCGGCCAGTTGGCGGACGATGTCGAGCAGCGTGGGCTTGGCGGACTCCATGTAGCAGAGCAGGACGTTGGCGCTGCCGACGTCTTTGCGGAGGTCGGCGGCCAGTTGCTCAAACGGCGCGCGCCACTGCGGGTATTTGCTGCCGTGGGCGAGAAGGACGAGCGGGGTGGATTGTGAGGTTGTCATGGTTGTGTGCAGGGCTGCGGTGCGGAAGAACTCGGCGCGAGGCGCTGGCGAAGCTCGTCAACGAGCGCTTGCATGTCGTTGAAGGCGTGGGCGGACTGCTGGGGCGGCCGGCCGACGACGATCAGGAGGCATCGCTCGGCGCGCGCGGCTTCGAGTTTTGCCGGGACGCCGCCCGCTTCGCCGCTGTCCTTGGTGATGACCACGCCGATGCCGAACTGCCGGATGAGGCGGCTGTTCTCGTCGGCGGTGAATGGGCCGCGTCCTGTGATGATGTGATCGTCGGAGAGGCCGGCCGAGCGGCATAGTTGGAGCGAGTCTGGATGAGGAAGAACTCGGGCAAACAAGGGAATGTTGCAGCACACAGCCTCCGCAGCGTAAACGCCGACATTCTTCGAGCCGACGGTCAGCAAGATGGGCTTGCCCGCTTCGCAAGCGAGTCGCGCGGCTTCGGAGTGGTCGGCGGCAAATCGCACGCCGTCTTCTTCGCCGACGCCGCCGGGCCTGATGAATGTCAGGTATAGAATTCCGGTTTCCGCGGCCACGCGCTCGGCCGTGGCGCGGACGTTGCTCGCGTAGGGATGCGTGGCGTCCACGATGGCGCGGACGGCGCGCTCCCGGATAAGCTCGGTCATTTCGACTTCCGTCAGGCGGCCGCTGCGATGGGAGATTCGCGGACGGTTGCCGACGGCGAGGGGCACGTCAGTGGCGGTGGACACAAGCACCTCGCAGCCGGCGTCGGCGATTGCCTCCGCCAGCGGCGCGGTTTCGCTGGTGCCTCCGAGGAGCAGGATCATACGTTGTAGCCCCGCGGCGTCACGAACCAGCCGTCCAAGCACTTCGAGGAACGGTTGCCGATGATGACTATGCTCTTCATCGTGATCTCCAGTGCGAGGAAGTGGTCAAGGTCGGAGAGGACGATGTGCTCGTCCGCCGAGCCGACCGCCGTGGCGACGCCGACGGGCGTTGTGCCGGGGCGGTGTTGACGGAGGATGGCGGCGACCTCTTCGATCTGGGTGATGCGCTTGGTGCTCTTGGGGTTGTAGAGAGCCACGACGAGATCGGCGGCGGCGACGGCCTCCACGCGGCGGCGACTTGTCTCCCACGGCACGAGCAGGTCGCTGAGGCTGATGCACGCGTAGTCGAGCATCAACGGCGCGCCGAACCGCGCGGCGGCGGCGCTCGCGGCAGTGACGCCGGGGATGATCTCAATCGGCACGCGGATGCCCTCGGCGGCGGCCATCTTGAGGGCGAGGCCGGCCATGCCGTAGATGCCGGCGTCGCCCGACGACACGAAGGAGACGACCGCGCCATCGCGCGCGCGTTCCAACGCGAGCTTGCAGCGCACGGTCTCCTGCGTCATGCCCGAGGAAAGCAGTTCCTTGCCGGCGGTCAGGTCGCGGATGTGGTCGAGGTAATGCTTGTAGCCGACGACGACGCTGCTGGCGGCGATGGCCGCCTCGGCGCGGTGGGTGCGGTCCTGCACGCTGCCGGGACCGATGCCGACTACAAACAGTTTTCCCGCGCGACCGCCACCGTCACTCCGTTCAGGATGGTCTTGGGTAGTATTAATTGGGTTCTCCTTCCGGCCAGCAACGCGCACGGCTCGGCCACGGCTGGCAGATTGACTTTCGACTTCACGAATCGCGACCGGCCAAACTTCTTCGGCGTCGAGCGAATCTCGTCCGACGGGATGAAACGCAGACTCAGGCCGAGCTGCGCGGCGGCTTCGATCAAGCCGGCTTCCTGTGACTTGATGTCCGCCGATGCCAACAACCGGACTTGCTCCGGCCGCGCTCCGACTTTGCGCAACGCCGCGTGAACGGCGGCGACAATCGGCTCGCTTGCCGCGCCGCGCCGGCAGCCGACGCCGACGATGAGGTTGCGGGCGGCTTCCGTCGTCGTGGTGACGACCGGCTCGGCGCCGAGGATGTTCGCGACACGAAGGGCGAGCGCATTCGCGCCGCCTTCGTGGCCGCTGAGCAGACTGATGGCGAAGCGCGCGCCAACATCTAGGACGACGACAGCCGGATCGCTGAGCTTGTGCTGAACCAGCGGTGCAATCGCCCGCACCACGACGCCGCATGGACAGATATAAACCAAGCCCGCATAGCGGCAGAAAATCTGGCGACTCAAAGCAACGACGGAACTAAACCGCTTTGCGCGTTGCTTGCGCGGCACGACGCTGTGGATGTAGAGATCCGCATCGGGCATCTGGCGAGCCAGCCGCACGGCGACGCGCGCGCCCTCGGCGGAGAGCGTGATAATCGCCAGCCTCATTTCCGCGCGCCCTTCCGGCAGCCATGCGTGAAGGCCGCGTCGTAGAGTTTTGAAACGGGGATGTCGCGCTCCAGTGCGCGGCCCACGATGATCATCGCCGTCTTGTGGATGTCCAGCTTCGCCATCTTGGCAGCGATGCTCGCGAGCGTGCCGCGGACAATCTTCTGGTCAGGCCACGAAGCGCGATAGACCACGGCTATCGGGCAGGCGCGACCGTAATGCTTCGCCAGCGTGCGGGCGATGTCGTCCAGCTTCGCCGCGGACAGGAAGAGGCAGAGCGTGGCGCGCGTCTGTGCGAGTCGCTCCAGTTCCTGCTCGGGCGGCAGCGGCGTCCGGCCGGAGGTGCGCGTGAGGATGATGGTCTGCGAAACCTCCGGCGCGGTTAGCTCAGTCCTTAGCGCGGCGGCGGCGGCTTGGAACGAGCTGACGCCCGGCACGACTTCGTAGCCGATACCGAGCTTGTCCAGCTCGTTCATCTGCTCGCGGATTGCGCCGTAGATGGACGGGTCGCCGGAGTGAAGACGAATGACGTTGATGTTCCGCTTCTTCGCCTGGCGGCAAAGCTCGATGATCTCCGGCAGCGCGAGCGCGGCGGAATCGTGCTTCTCAGCGCCGGCAGGCAGCAGCGCCAAGACGCGCGGGCTGACGAGCGAACCGGCGTAGATGCAGCAACGGCAGCTCTTGAGCAGGCGCACAGCTTTGACGGTGAGCAGGTCCGGGTCGCCGGGGCCGGCACCGACGAAGATGACTTTCATTGCGCGCTCCTTTCGTCGGCGTGGACGAGGATGATGGAAAGGTAACCGGCCTTCGCGTCGGCCTGCTTGAGCTTGCGCAGGTCGGTTTCGATCTGCTGGCCCTCCTGCCCGGCGCGCGCGACGAACACCGCGCGCCCGATCAGGCCGGTCTCTTCGAGGAGGTTGAGAATGTCCTGTAGCCGGTCGCCGATCTTCATGAGCACCACCGTTCCTCCGGTCGCGATGGCACGGCGCACGGGTTCCAGATCGTCGGCGGTCGGCACGATGGTGACGGGTTGCTTGCCCTCGCCGATGGGGAACTGGGTCAGGGCGGCCACGGCGCAGAACGACGTGATGCCGGGGACGGTGACGACGTTGGCGGCGGGGAGTTTGCGTTTGAGTTCGCGCAGCAGGTAGATGTAGGTCGAGTAGAGGAGGGGATCGCCGAGCGTGAGGAAGCAGGCGTCATCGCCGGCCTGGAGCACGAGCGCGATTTGCGCGGCGGCGTCGGCCCAATGACGCGACAGCTCTTCGCGGTCGGTGAGCATGGGAAAGAGCAGCTCGTGGACGACGGCGTCCTTGCCGATGTGTTGCCTGGCGATCTCCAGTGCCACGCTGTCGGCGCCGATCTTGGCCTTGGGCACAAACACATGCCGGCAGCGGCTCAGCACGCCAGCGGCTTTGAGCGTCAACAACTCGGGGTCGCCGGGACCGACGCCGATGCCGTAGAAAGTTCCGGCGCTCATTGCAGCACCTCCTTGTGGAGCAAGAGCACGATGGTGCGACTGGCGAGTTTCATGGTTTGCAGTTGGGACGGTTTGATTTGCCGGATGCGCTCGTCAGGGAGCGTCAGGTTCTCGCATACGAAGACTTGATGGCTTGCCGCGAGTGCCGTCGCCAGCGAGGCGATCCACGGTTGGGTTGTGTCGTTGCCAGCAAGGACGGCGAGCTTCTTCTCTCGAACCAATGCGGCTGCGGAGGTGTCCGGCTTCTTGTCGTGGGCTGTCACGATGCGTGCGTCGAGCCAGTCGAGGCCGAGTCGCGCGAACGCAACCTGGACGGAACTGACGCCGGGGATTATCTGGCAGGCGGCGCGGCCAAACCGTTTCACGATGGGCGTCGCGAGACTGCACAGGCCGGGATCGCCCGTCACGAGCGCGACGACTCTCTTCTGGCCGGCGCGCGCGGCGATCTGGCCCAGCACAGTCTCGATGTCTGCTTTCACGACGATTCGCTCGGCGTCTTGTGTTGGAAACAAATCAAGCAACCGCTGCGCGCCGACCAACACTTTGGCGTGCTCGATGGCGGCGCGCGCGACGGGCGTCAGGTAATCCAGCGCACCCGGCCCGCAGCCGACGATGGTGATCTTGTGTGTGTTCATTGCCATGGCGTCATGTCACCGCATTGGCCGAGAATCTTGCCTGTCAGGTTGATCAAGACAACCGCGATTTCGCGCCGCTGGCTAAGCCGCTGCGCGATACTGGAACGAACCGCCGACGCCAATGCATCCGCCAGTCTGCGTTGCTCCTCAGCGGACAGACTCTCAAAGACGCCTTCGACCGTCGCGCACTCGGGCATCGGGCGCGAGAGCGTGGTTTCCGCGAGCCGCGCCACAATCGGCACGGCGCTGGGCGACTGCGAGGAATGCGTGTCCCAATGCCCCTCGATGAGCTTCGCCAGCTTGCCCGGATGGCCGACTATCATGAAGCGCGGGAAATCGCGCTGCGCGGTTAGTTCCAGCATGAAGCCCCACTGGTTGCTCACCTGGATGACCTGTTCCGCGGCGAGACGAAAATTCTTGCGGGCGGCGCGCTCGCCGATGTTGCCTGGGACTAGCACGGGCATCCGCACGCCGTTCGCTGCCGCCACGTCGAGCGAACACTTGAGCGCGTCGCGCAACGCGGACGAACTGAACGGTCGGACGCGGCCGGAGGTGCCGATGATGGAGATGCCGCCGACAACTCCAAGTCGTGGGTTGAACGTGCGCTCTGCCAGTTCGCGCCCGCCGGGGACGGAGATGGTGACTCGCACGCCGCGGTCGGTGACTTCGCGGATGGCGCTGCGAATCATCTGGCGCGGGACGGGATTGATGGCCGGTTCGCCGGGCGGCAGCGAGAGGCCAGACTTCGTGACGGTGCCGACGCCTTCGCCCGCGGTGAAAAGGACTTCGCTTCCTTCTATGAACTCAATAGTGGCGATGACGGTGGCTTTGTCGGTCACGTCGGGATCGTCTCCGGCATCTTTGCGGATCGCCGCTTCAAACGCGTCGCCCACGTGGCGGCAGTGGAGAACTGGAAACTTCGCACGGCTCCCATCGGGCAGGGAAATCTCGACCTCGGTCGGCGCAGTGCCGCGACAGAGCAAGGAGACGGCGGCCTTGGCTGCGGCAGCGGCGCAGGTGCCCGTCGTGTAGCCTGTGCGTAAGCCGCTCATCGTTGTTCCTTCGCGGGTGGTTTCACGATGACCTCGTCGGGGATGAGCTTGAGCAACTGCGTGCGCGCTTCGCCCAGCGTCAATGGCATGCCTTCAATGGGCACTCCGTCGAGGCGGTTGAGGTCGTCGAGCAGGTGCGACACGTAGGGCAGGCGGAGGCTGGCCTGCGCGATGAGGTCGCGGTCGCAGAAAATCTCGCGCGACGGGCCCTCGCGGAGGACTCGGCCGCGGTTGAGCAGGTAGATCCGGTCGGCGAAAAGCGGCAACAGGTCCACCGAGTGCGTCGCGAGGATGACCGTGATGCCTTGCTGGCGGTTCAGGCGATGGAGCAACCGCATGATCATGCCCTCGCCGGCAGGGTCGAGTCCGGCCGTCGGCTCGTCGAGGATGAGGATGGAGGGTTTCATCGCCAGCACGCCCGCGATGGCGACGCGCTTCTGCTCACCGAAACTCAGGTGATGAATCGCACGCTCGCGTAGGTGCGCGGCGGCAACGGCTTTGAGGGCGTCGGTGATGCGTTGCTGGACTTCGCTCTCGGCGAGGCTGAGGTTTCGCGGGCCGAACGCCACGTCCTCCTCGACGGTTGCGCCGAAGATTTGATCGTTTGGATTCTGGAAGACAAGACCGACGGTCTGATATAGCTCGGCCTGCGGATAGCTGCCGATTTCCCGGCCGGCGACGCGCACAATTCCCTTCTGCGGCTTGAGCAGGCGGACGAGCGTCTTGATGAGCGTCGTCTTGCCAGAGCCGTTGGAAGCGAGCATGGCAATGAACTCGCCGTAGTTGGCGCGGAAATCCACGTCCGTCAGCGCCAGCGTGCCCTCCTGATAGGCGAAGGAGACGTCGGCGGCTTCGATGGCAAGGCCGTTGCGTTTCATGCGGCCCTCCCGACGGCGGCGTAGAGCAGCAGCAACGCCACCACCGCCAGCCCCGTGACGCAGCAATCCTGCGCAACCAGCGGCGGCATCGGCCCGAACGGGATTTGCTGCCGGTAGCCGCGGAGAACCATCGCCTCATGGGTGCGAATGGCTTGGTCCACGGAGCGAATGATGACAGTCCCGCAGACTGCACCCATCGAAGACAACGCGCGGCCCGCACCGGCATAGCCCATGCGCAATTGTTGGGCGGCGGTGAGGTCGGCGGTGAGGTCCAGCAGCGTGAACGTGTAGCGATACATCAACATCGCGATTTCCACCCACCCCTGCGGCACATGAAACCATCGCAGCGCATGGAAGATTCGGTGCGCCGGTGTGACGAGGCTGAGCAACAGCACCACGCTGACTGCGCCGCAGACGCGACTGGCTGTCAGCGCCGCTGCGTGGACGCCCTCGCGGGTCGCAGTGAGTGTCCATGCGCCGAGCGGGACGCTCCAGAGCGGCGTCGAACCGCTCGTGAAGGATTGGAGCAGTGCCAGCACCGCCACGATGCCCAAAGGCGCGGCGAGCCGCAGAGCCACCAGCCTCACGGGAATTCGCAATGCCAGCGTTGTGACCACGGACAAGAGGAACACGGCGACCGGCAGTGCGACGCTGGTGGAGAGGATCACACAGATAATTGCCGTTGTTGCGACAACGAGCTTCACCCGCGGATCAATCCGGCTGAACCGGTTGTCACGGCAGGCGAAGAAATCTGAGAAGAGGCTAAACATCGGTGCGAGTCTCTTGAGCTTTGGCTTTTGGCGGGAACAGTTCGCGGTAGTAATAGCCGCCTACGAAACCGCCGACGGTTCCGGCGATGAGAAAGACGAAAAGCAGCAAGTCGCCTTGGTCGGTGTTGATCAGCGGCTCGCGTGGCGGACGGCCGGCGGCAGTAGCGAATTTCTCCACCACTGTTTCATCCACACCCGCCCATTTCGCGTCGCGGCGGGCTACACCGAAGCAGAGCGCGCCGAGAAGGAGGACGAGAGCGCTGATGATGACGGCTTTCTTCATGCGACTCCTCCGTGCGGCTGGTTGAGCGATGCGATGAGGCCGGGGCGCCGTTTCTCGATAAAGCGGCAGGCAGCAGCGGTGACGATTCCCTCCAAGATGCCGAGCGGAATCTGCGTCGGGCAAAACGCGACCGCAATGGCGAGGAACGTCTGGCCAAGGCTGGCGTTGCCGTGGAGCGCGCTCGCCAACTCGAACGAAGTGATCGCGTAGGTGGCCCAATCCGACAACAGACCAGCCAAAAACGCCGCCGGCCAGCGCGACACGCCCAGCGTGGTCGCGAGCCGGAAGACACCATAGCCGGCAAACGCGCCGGCCACGCCCATCGAGACGATGTCTGCGCCGAGCGTGGTGAGTCCACCGTGGGCGAGGAAGAGCGCCTGCAACAGCAGAGCGATGCTCGTGATGACGACCGTCAGCGCCGGGCCGATCAGAATCGCCGCCATGCCGGTCGCGCAAGGATGCGAGCAGGTGCCTGCGGTTGGCACCGGGATGGGCATGCAGGAGATGACGAAGACCGCCGCGCCGACCAGCCCCACGAGCGATTTGAACATCGGCTCCCGTTCGCTGCGGACGCGCAGGTCGTGAAGCCCCCAGATCAGGAACGGCACCGACAAGACAAACCACAGTGCCGCCCACGGCGCGGGAAGAATCCCCTCCGAGATGTGCATTGCCGAAGCCGGCGGCGGAAACGCAAAGAGCAGCAGTGCGACCGGTGCCAGCAATGAAACGCGGGAACGCGTCATGATTGCTTCGTCTCCTTCTCTTGCCGCGCCGCGAGCGTGCAGAGCGCATGGAGCGCGGCGACCGCGAGCGTGCTGCCACCGCGTGTGCCGTTGATTGCCACGTGTGGAATCGGCAGCGCCATGAGTTCCTCCTTGCTCTCGATGACGTGAACGAAGCCAACCGGCATCGCCAGCACGAGCGCCGGGCGAATTCGCTCTTCGATGATCATGCGGTTGAGTTCGAGCAACGCCACGGGCGCGTTGCCGAACACCGCGATGCCGCCGTCGAGCATTGGGCGCGCTTTACGGATAGCGAAGAGCGAGCGCGGGAGGTTGCTCTCGGCGGATTGTCGGGCGACGTCTGCATCGGCGACATGGCAGAGAATCCTGTCGGTGCTGTAGCTGGCGTTGGCGCTCTTCAATCGCGGCAGCGACAGCCCAGCGCGAATCATGTTCGAGTCCACGTAGATTGGCCGGCCTTGACGCAACGCGGCTATGCCCGACTCAATGACATTCGGCGAGAAGCGCACCAGTTCGCCAAGTGACAGGTCGCCGGTGGTATGGATCATCCGGCGGACGATTTCCCATTGGTCGGCGGAGAAGTCGTGGCGCGTCTCGCGGTCGATCGCCTCGAAGGAACGCTGTTCGATTTCGGGGCCGCTCAGCGGAGCTGTGAGGAACTTGCGGATGAAAGGTGTCTGGCTCATGACGTTTGACGGTTCTCTGCGAGCTTGGCAACGAAGTGCCGGACAGCCTCCAGCCGAGAAGCAAAATGGAGATGCGCGTAGCTGGCCAGAACCCGGCCTCGCTGGAAACCTTCAGCGACGACTGTGTCGGATTGGCGGTGCCGCATCTCGTAGGCTGTCTGCCAGCCTGAGTCCGCCGCAGGACTGCCGATCAACTCGGAGTAATGGAACTCGTGGCCACGCAACCGCTCGCCGCATTTGCCCAGAAGTGAGTCACGGCTCAGCGTGACCTCGACGTAGCCGAGCGACTTACGGCGCTGGCACATGCGCGTCCACGCCGGTAGCAACCCGAGCATGGCGTGCCGCGTGCCGCTGGTCGTTTCGATTCCCTGTGCGAGATACATCAGCCCGCCGCATTCGGCGTAGATCAATCCGTCGTCCGCAGCGAACCAACGGATTTCCTGAAGCAAGCTTTGGTTGGCGGCGAGCGCGGCAGCGTGTTCCTCCGGATAGCCGCCGCCAAAGTAGAGACCGTTGAGGTTGCGCGGAAGCGCCGCGTCTTTCATCGGCGAGAACGGAACCAGTTCGCAGCCAGCTTGCTCCAAGGCTTGGAGGTTGTCCGGATAGTAGAAGTGAAACGCTTCGTCGCGGGCGATGCCAAGCGTGTAGCGCGTCGGAGTTGCAGAAGGAGCGACAATTGGGATGGCGGACGGTGGCGGTGCTTTCTGTGCGGATTCCATGATCGCGTTCACTGACAAGCCGGTTTCGATTGCGTTCGCGAGATGGTCGAGCAGGGCAGGGGAGAGGTTTGAGGTGTCGGCGGTCACCAGTCCGAGATGACGGCTCGGCAACTCCGGCAGTGAGTCCCGTTCCACATAGCCGAGCAGCGGCGGAAGCTTGGCGGCTTTCAGCGAATCGCTCAGCCAACGCGCATGGCGCTGCGAGCCGCAGCGGTTGGCGATCACGCCCGCCATGCGAAGCTGCGGGTCGAAGCTGGCGTAGCCGTGAACCACCGCCGCCAAGCTCCGCGCCATGCCGTGAGCGTTGGCTACGAGCAACACAGGCGCATCGAGCCAGCGCGCGATTTCTGCCGTGCTGCCTTCCGAGGAAGCCGGGTCCGCGCCGTCGAAGAGGCCCATGACGCCTTCGATCACGGCGATGTCAGCGTCCGCCGTAGCGCGGTGGAAAACGCTCTCGACGTGGGCGCAGCCCATCATCCAGCCGTCGAGGTTGTAGCAGGTTCGACCCGAAGCCAGCGCGAGATAGCCGGGATCGAGATAATCGGGACCGACCTTGAACGTCTGCACCCGCAAACCACGCCGTCGCAGCAAAGTCACCAAGCCCAGCGTCAGCGAGGTTTTGCCGACGCCGCTCTGTGTGCCTGCAATGACGATGCGAGGGATGTTCATCTAAAACTCCACTCCCGTTTGCGCCCAGACGCCGGCATTCAGCGCGTGCTTCACGCACTTCATCTCCGTGACGGTGTCGGCTTCTTCAATGAGCCGCTGGCTTGCGCCGCGACCGGTGAGCACGAGGCAGAGCTTCTCCGGCGCGCTCTGGACTATTTCCAGAACCTTGTCTTCAGCGATGAGTCCGTGGGCGATGGCGACGCAAATCTCGTCGAGCACGACCAAATCGTATTTGTCCGACGCGACGGCTTCGGCAGCGGCGGCGAGCGCGCGCTCGGCGGCTTCGCGGTGGACGACGTGTTTCAAACTGGTCGGTGGCGGAATGAATCCCCGGCCCATCTGCACAAGTTCCACGCCGGGCAGGTTCTGGCACGCGGCCAGTTCGCCGGTCTTGGCGTCCGCTTTGATGAACTGGATCATCTTCACTGCTTGGCTGTGCCCGGCGGCGCGCAGGACCATGCCGAGCGCCGCGGTCGTCTTGCCCTTGCCGTCGCCGGTGAAAACCAAAAGTCGTCGGTTCTTCCTCATGAATGTCCTCCGTTGCAGAAGCGTGGAAATTCAATCATCGCCAGCCGCGCACTTGCGAAGACGACCAAAGCCAGAGCGGCTGTCGTCAGCATCAGCGTGTTGGCGCGCGGAATGTCGCGGCGTTCCAGCGGACGCGTTGGATCGCCCATGCGTGGGTGCTCTGACGGTTCGCCCCCGTAGTAGTTCGTCCCACCGAGTTGCACGCCCAACGCCCCGGCCACCGCGGCTTCTGAGAGGCCGGCGTTCGGGCTGGCGTGCTTGCGGCCGTCGCGGAGCCAGATGCGCAACGAGCGAAGAGGGTTGTGACCGAGCAGCGCGGCAGCGACGGCAACCAACGGCGCTGTGAGTCGCGCCGGCAGGAAGTTGGCAACATCGTCGAGACGCGCCGACGCCCAGCCAAACTGGATGTATCGTTCGTCCTTGTAGCCAAAGGTCGAGTCCAGCGTGTTCACAGCCTTGTAGAGCATCGCGCCAACCGGCCCACCGAGCACGGCGAAGAACAGTGGCGCTGTCACGCCGTCCACGAGGCTCTCCGCGACGCTCTCGACGGTGGCGCGCACAACTTCGCGCTCGTCGAGGCGGGCGGTGTCGCGGCCGACAATCATGCCGACGCGCCGGCGGGCTTCGGCGAGGTTGTTGTTGGTGAGCGCGCGATAAACAGCGTTGGCGTGGCTCGCCAGATCGCGTGCGGCGAAGGCGGTGTAGAGAAGCAGAATCGAGACGATGTCGCCGGCCAGCGGATGCAATGCGCTGGCGCAGTGGATCAGGCCGAGCGTAACCAAGCCGGTGACACCGAGCACGATGGCCACGGCGATGACGCCGGCGGCGCGGGCGTTCGGGATGCTGCGGCGGAGCGGAGCTTCCAACGCCGCAGCGAAGCGGCCGATGAGCTTGACCGGATGTGGCAGCCAGCGCGGGTCGCCAAGCAGGAGGTCCAGCGCGAAGGCGACAATGATTTGGTATTCGAGCCTCATCGCAGTCCCATCAGCCGGTAAATCTCCGCGACGTTCAAACTTTTGCGAACAACCTCGGCGAGTCGCTCAAACGCCGGCTCAAGATCGTAGGAGGTGCATATCTTGCTGAGGGCGGGTAAGCCTCGGCGCGCGCGAAGGCGGTTCACGAACCAGCGGCGAAACTCGTCGGCGTCAAAAAGACCATGAAGATAAGTGCCCCACGCAAGATTATTGGCGGAGCCAGCACCGATCATCTCGCCGTCGTCGCAGAAGACGAGCGGCTGCAGACCGTCGCCGCCACTCTGGCCGTGATGAATCTCGTAGCCGTGGACAGTCAGTCCCGATGGTGCGTGCTTCGCGGTGACGCGACGCAGAATTTTCTCGCGCTCCAGCACGGTTGAAAGCGGGAGCAAGCCTAGCCCGCAAATCGTCTGTCCGGCGGATTCGATGCTGTGCGGGTCGCCGATTTTCGTGCCGAGCATCTGGTAGCCGCCGCAGATGCCGATGAACTCGGTCTTGCCAGCATCGGCGAGTTTGTGGATCGCGTCGTCGAAGTTGTGCTGCCGCAGATACGTCAGATCGCCGATGACGTTCTTGCTGCCGGGCAGGATAACCGCGTCCGGCTGGCCGAGGTCGGCGGCGGAGCGGACGATGCGGAGATGCACGTCGGGTTCGAGTCGCAGCGCGTCGAAGTCGGTAAAGTTGGAAATGTGCGGAAGGTCAACGACGGCGATCTCGACGTAATCGCCGTTGGCGGCCGACTCCGCTGCACCGCGGGGCGCGGCCTTGAAGGTCACAGAGTCTTCGTCGGGGAGGCCGAGGTTTTGTAGATACGGCACGACGCCGAGGACGGGCCGGCCCGTGTGGTGCGCGGTGTAGTCGAGCGCGTCTTTCAGGAGAGGCTCGTTGCCGCGGAACTTGTTGACGACAAAACCGGCGATGAGGTCGCGTTCCCATTCCGCCAGCACTTCCATCGTGCCGACGAACGACGCAAAGACGCCGCCGCGGTCTATGTCACCCACCAGCAGCACCGGCGCGCCGGCGTGCCGAGCCATGCTCATGTTCACGATGTCGTGGTGCTTGAGGTTCACCTCGGCAGGGCTGCCGGCGCCTTCGAGCACGATTGCGTCGTAGTCGGCGGCCAGCGACTCGTAGGCTTGCTTGGCCGTCTCGAACGCCTGCGGCTTGAAGCGGATGTATTCGCCGACGTTCATGTTGCCGACCGGCTTCCCCATGAGGATGACCTGCGAGCCGGTGTCGGAGTTCGGCTTGAGCAGGATTGGGTTCATCGCTGCGCTCGGCTCGATGCGGCACGCTTGTGCCTGCACGACCTGCGCGCGGCCCATTTCGCAGCCGTCGCGTGTGACGAACGAGTTCAGCGACATGTTCTGCGACTTGAACGGCGCGACGCGGAAACCGTCCTGCAACAGGATGCGGCAAAAGGCGGCGGTCAGGATGCTCTTGCCGGCGTTGGAACTGGTGCCTTGGAACATGATCGCCGGCGTCCGGCGCTTGAGCGGGGCAGGGCGATGGACGCCGAGCGCGGCGCGAAGCCGGTCACAGAAGAAGGTGTTCTCCTCTTCGCGGCGCACGGCGATGCGGAAGTAACGTGAGTCAAGGCCATCGAAGTTGTCGCAGACGCGGATGGCGATGCCATCGGCCAGCAAACGCTGCGCGAGTCTTGGCGCGTCGAAATCATTGCGGTCGAGGCGGATCAGTAAGAAGTTGGCTGCACCGTGATAAACCGTCAGGCCGGGCAGTGAATTCAGCGTGGCGGCGAGGGCTTCGCGCTGCTGGCAGACGTAGAGTTGCGTCTGACGGACGTATTCGCGGTCGCGCAGCGCGGCGACGCCGACGGCTTGGGCCAGTGTGTTGACCGACCATGACGGTTGCAGTTCGCGCAACCGCTGAATTACAACTCGGTCGGCGATGGCGCAGCCGAGTCGCAGGCCGGGGATGGCGAAGAGTTTGGTGAGCGAGAGGAGGACGATGACGTTTGCAGGGCGGCGTTGCGTGAGACTGTCGAAACCCTCGACAAAATCGCCGAAGGCTTCGTCCACGAGAAAGGTCGTCGCTGAATGCCTTGCCGCGAGCGAGCGGATGGCGTCGGCGTCGCAGATGTGGCCGGTGGGATTGTTAGGGCGGCAGAGGAAGACGATTTCGTTGCCACCGAGCTTCGCTTCCAGCAACGCCAAGTCGAGGCTGAAGCCATCAGCTCGGTGCAACGGCATTGTCTCCACGCTCATTCCGGCGAGTTGGCAGGCGCGGGCGTAGTCGCTGTAGCAGGGGACGGGGATGACAGCGCGCTTCTTGCCGAGAACGCGTGGGAAGAGGTGCAGCAACTCTGTGGAGCCGTTGCCGACGGCGATTTCTTCCGGAGCGACGCCGTAGCGTTGGGCGGCGGCTTCGACGAGCGCAGCGCACTCGGGGTCGGGGTAATGGGTGAGCGCGGTGACGTGCGAACTGATGAGGGGGCGGAGCCACTCGGGCGGGCCGAGCGGGTTGATGTTGGCGGAGAAGTCTAGGATGTCACGTTCGGCTTTGCCGGAGGCGCTGGCGAGCTCGCGGAGGTTGCCGCCATGCGCGGGCACAGCGAGTCCGTGGCATTGGTTTGCCGTGTTCTCGCTGTGGCGGACTGGTGACACACGCTGCTTCATGAGTTGGCGCTGAGGGCTGCGCCTCATGAAGAGCGGGGCCGGATGGCCGGGACTTCGATGGCTGGCGAGCCTCAACCTTATTTGTTGCGAATAAGTTGGTCGGCCGGCTCACTTGCTGGTGAGCGCGAACCGGTTGAGAACATCGCGGCCGTTATCCGGACTTGAGGCTTCATGCCTTACCCCTGCCTTCACCTCGCACATCGGGTTGGCGTCGAGGGGATCGTAGCCTGTTACCGTGGCGCAACCGTTCCCGAATCGCACGGGATTCCCTGCGCCGCGACGTCACTGATAAAGAACATCCTGTGGCGCGCACACTACAGGCCGCCGTCGGTGGTGTCAATTACTTCGCCGGTGCTGATTCGCCGCTTGCGTTCAATCGGTCGCGCGCCTACGCTGCGCAGCGGACGAGAGTTGAAGATCGAAGAAAGGCAACCGCCATGACCCAGCCACAGTTCCGCATTTCCCGGAGACAGTTTCTCAAAGCATCCGCCAGTGTTGTCGGCGCGCCACTTGTTTTGCGCACGCCGTTGTTTGGAGTGGACGCGCCGGGTAACCGTATCACGATGGGGTGCATTGGCGTCGGACGAATGGGCACGGGCGATTTGCGCGACCTCATGGGGCGCCAGGGTGTGCAGGTCGTGGCGGTGTGCGATGTGGACTCCAAGCGCCTTGCCAACGCCAAGAGCACGGTTGAGAAGCAATACGCCACTGCGAAAGGCGGCGGCAGCTACAAAGGTTGCGGCGCCTACGGCGATTTCCGCGAGCTGATCGCACGGGCGGACATTGACGCGGTGCAGATCTGCACGCCGGACCACTGGCACGCCATCCCGGCGATTGAAGCGGCGCGGGCGGGCAAGGACTTGTTCGTGCAGAAACCGCTGACCTACTCACTGCAGGAAGGCCGTGTCCTGAGCGACACCGTGCGGCGTTACGGGCGCATATTGCAGGTTGGTTCGCAGCATCGCTCGAACAACCGCGTTCGGTTCGCTTGCGAGCTGGTGCGCAACGGGCGGATCGGGAAGTTGCACACGGTCAAGGTTGGCCTGCCGACGGATCCGGCAGGGCCGGTTCGCGCCGCGACACCACCGCCGAAGGAGTTGAACTACAACATGTGGCTCGGCCCCGCGCCGTGGGCGGACTATGTCGAGGACCGCGTGCATCCGCAGAATGACCTCGGCCGGCCGGGCTGGCTGCGTGTCACCGACTACTGCCTCGGCATGATCACCGGCTGGGGCGCGCACTACAACGACATCGCCCACTGGGGCATGGGAACGGAACTGACCGGTCCCGTCGAGATCGAAGGCCAGGCGACCTACCCAACCGAAGGCGTGTGGGACGTGCACGGCGGGTTCCACATCGAATACACCTACACCAACGGCCTGAGGATGATTTGCGCCGACGCCAAGTCGGACCAGTTGGGTATTCGTTTCGAGGGCAGCGAGGGCTGGGTCTTCGTGGATCCCAGCCGACTCGACGCGCATCCGAAGTCATTGCTGACCTCCGTGATCGGTGCGGACGAGATTCATCTCTGCGAGAGCCGCCACCACAAGCAGAACTTCCTCGACAGCGTCCGCTCCCGCAAAGACCCCATCGCGCCCGTCGAGGTGGCGCACCGTTCGTGCAGCGTCTGCATTCTCGGTCACATCGCCATGAAGACCGGTCGCAAACTCAAGTGGGATCCGCAGCAGGAGCGTTTCACCAACAACGACGCCGCCGATCGCATGCTCGCGCGTCCAGCGCGGGAACCGTGGAATGTCTAGTTGAGCAGGGTTACTTGATTTCCAACTCGCGCCGCACTTCCAGTTCTTGCCCGCGCCACGTCAGGCGCGCGTCGCCAAAGCCGTGGAACAGGCGGGCGCGCTTTCCATCTATCTGCGCCGTGAACAGCACCGGCCCGGTGTAGTTGCGCCCAGCCCAGCTCGTCGCGTGGAACGCCACGAAGCGCGGCGACTCGATGAGGAAGCCCCACGTTGGCAACCTCACGTTGCCACCCGACTTCGATTGGGTGACGAACTCGGTCGAGCCAAAGTTCACCGTCACCGTCGTCGCCGAACGACCAACGCCGAATGTGGCCTGCCGCACCGCCCGGTCGGGCGTCAGGAACTCCAACTTCGTCAGCCGTGTGTGAGTCGTGATGGCTGCGAGTGGGCTGAGAATCTCATGCGTATTTTTCACAAAGCGGTCCATCGGGCACAAGCCCTCAGCCCAACCGTTGTCGGCGCGCACGAAGCTGGCGCGGTCGCCCAGTGGAGGAGGTGGTCCCGCAGGCGAGAACGAAATCGCCGGTTTCAGCCGCAGCCGTCCCGCCAACACCCGGCCGTCGCTGCCACCACCGAGCAGTCGCGCGCGCTCAGACCCGCCCGCTCCTCGGAAAAGGCCGATATAGACATCCACGGCGTCTGTTTTCGTCGCGGGCGGCACTGTGACCTCGAACGGTCCTTCTTCGATCACGTCGCCTGCGCGCCAAGTCGCCACGGGCCGCGCCGGTGCGTGGTCGTTCTGGAATTGCGGTGGTTGCTCCTTCCCGAAATGCACGCACACACGCCAGTCGCCTTCACAATCCGCCTCCACTTGCCAGCGATAGCGAATCTGGAATCTGGAATTTGAGATTTGAGACACCGACACCACGCTCGGCCTTGCTTTCACTTGCGGCACCGGTTGCTTCCAGTAGAGGTGCGGGTCCAAGCGGTGGTAGTTCAGCGTCCGGCCGCAAAGGACGTGGTGGGCGACGTATTCGGCAGCGGCTTCCGGCGCGTAGCCGTATTTGCCATGCACGACCATGCAGTCGTGATAGACCATCTCGAACAGTGGCACCACCGTCGCTCCGAGCTTCTCCGGGTCAATGTTGTTGTGGAAATACCGGCCGCTGACGCCGCTGAGACCCTCGAAGAACTCGCTGTGCGGGATGGCCCACTCGCGTCCGCACTCGGAGCCGAAGATGCCGAAGACCTTGCGTGAGTAGTCGCTAAGCTCCTGTTTCCAGCGGATGTCGTCGTTGCGAGTCAGGGGATGCTTCGGGTCAAAACACTCCTGCGGGTCCACGGCGTAAGTCGTGTCGATAAAGTAAGCCTGCGGCCCGAACAGCTTCTGCACCGCCGGCAGGTTTTGCGGCCGTTGGGCCAACTCCAACGTCTTCGGCGCGCACACGAGCCACGCCCGGCCGCCGAGCCATCGTCCACCCGACATGAGCGAACCGTCAGGCTTCTTCTGGATGCAGTCCGGGTTCCACGACTTCGCGTCGCGATACATGTCCTGATAGTTGTCGTGGAAGCAGGCGATGTAACCGAGAGACTTGATGCGCGCCACCGCCGCAGCGAGCGCATCGTTGCCGCCGCATTCGGGGTTCGCCGGCAACGCGTCGGGATGCCGACAGTCGTAGCCGCCTTCGGTCCAGCCGCCGAGCGTAAACAGGCAGCGGTCCATGCCGAGGTCGCGCTTGAGATGCTCGGCCACCTGCGCAGCCTCGTCGAACGTCCACTTCACTTCCACGCTCTCATCCTTGGTGCTGTCCTCGCTGCGGCGGCGCGCGAGACAGGTCCAGAGCTTGGCGTTGGATGCGCCGAAGAGCTTCACCACCTCGGGATTGCGCCGTGCCTTGGCGGCGAGCGTGACGGCGAACTTCTTTTGCTCGGCGACTTTGCGATAGGCGGCCGCGATGGTGTTCCAGTCGCCGCTGCCCAGCGGCGTCAGGGTGATCGAAAAGATGGCGCTCTCGCAATGAGGCGGCCGTCGCGCATGGACCGAGCACTTCAGCGATTGCTTCGTCTTCACCAGCTCAGGCCGGATGTAAGCGTCGTCCCACGTCACCAACAGCGCCGCTCCGCGCTTGATGAAGCCCATCATGTTCATGTGGCAGCCTTCGTAGCCCGATGTGCTGAAGCTGCGGGTGAACTCCACGGTGCTGTCGGCGGGAATCAACAGTCCCTCGCGTGCTGGCACCAGCGCGCATCCCGCGTCGCTCGCGGCAATCTCCAACGCGCCATCGAGCAGCTTGATCGGGTCATTGCCGGTGACAGTGCTGCGAATTACCACGCTGCGGGCGTCTTTCGACAAGGCAGCGTCTGATATCGCTCCCAAGTCCCACGTCACGCCGCCGCGTTTGTCGAGGAGGGTGACGCGGCTGCTCGCGGCATCGGTTGAGAGCTTGAGGTTGGTGCTTTCGTTTCGGGTCGCAGCGGAAAGTGAGACCGAAACTGCGAGTAGAGAGACGAGAACGCAATGGAAAGTGCTCATGGTTGGGAACGGCGTCGGTGCTTACTTGCTGTTGCCGGGCTTCTTCTTATTGTCGGGAGCTTCCTTCTCCCACGGGACGACCCACTTGTAGAGGATGTGTATGTTGCTGTCGAAATTGCTCTCGTGGCCTTCCTCGCCCTTCGTGGTCAGCACGACCACCTGTGCTGGTTTGGCGTCGCCCATGTCGAACTCGTGCGAGACGATGCGCGAGCCGGGCTTGAGCTTCTCAAGTTGTGGCATCAACCGGGTGTTCAGCGTCGGCATCAGGAAAAGGAACACGACGGTGGCCTTGCTCAGGTCGAGCTTGAAGATGTCCTTCTGCTGGATGGAGACCAGATGCTCCACCTTATTTTCGCGGACGTTGGCGAGCGAGTCCTTGACGCGCTGCGGGTCAATGTCAACACCGACGGCTTTCACGCCGTATCGCTTGGCGGCTGTGACAACAACACGACCGTCGCCGCAGCCGAGGTCATAGACGATGTCGCCGGGTTTGATCTCCGCCATCTGCAATAGCTTGTCCACGACGACCTGCGGTGTCGCCACGTAAGGAACATCGCGTTTTACTGGCGCAGCCTTGGTAGGCGCGTCTGCGGCTCCGGTCGGGAGATTGGCGAAAAGGAACAGAGATGTGAGTGTGAGGCGAAGTGAATGAAGAGAAGTCATTGTCGTTTGCCAAGAGGGAATGATTGAGCCACTACGGAAGGGATGGAGCGGTGCGCGCTTTCTCCCACGGGACGACCCATTTGTAGATCGTGTGCTCGTGGGTTTCGAGGTCGTCTTCATCGGCCGTGCCGTTCTCCGGGGGGATCTTGACGATTTGGAGAGGCTTGGCGCCTTCCATGTCGAAATCGTGGGACAGGATGCGGGAGCCGGGCCGGAGTTTCTCCAGTTGCGGCATCAACCGGACATTCAGACTGGGCAGCAGGTAGAGACACACCACCGTGGCCTCGCTCAGGTCGAGCTTGAAGATGTCCTTCTGTTGGATGGAGACCAGATGCTCCACCTTGTTGGAGCGGACGTTGGCGAGCGAGTCCTTGATGCGCTGCGGGTCAATATCGAAACCGACGCCCTTGACGCCGTATCGTTTGGCCGCCGTCACCACGATGCGGCCATCGCCGCAGCCGAGGTCATAGACCACATCGCCGGGTTTGATCGCGGCCATCTCCAGCATCTTGTCCACGACGACCTGCGGCGTGGGCACGAACACCACGTCGGGTTTGTTTGTCACGGTGTTCGCAGGTGGCGGGGCGGGGGAATCCGCTGCCCCGGCCGGAAGCGCGAACGTCAAAGCTGCGAGCAGAGAGACTCGGCACAGCATGACGAGAAACAGGTTCCACAACATAGAACCGAACATCGAGGTGTTGGATTTCATGGCTGATTGTTATCGAATGTCCACTTCCAATTTTCGGGTGGCAGAGAGCGTGTGTTCGTCTGCGAGCCGCACCAGCAGCTTGCCGTTCTCGATGCTGGTCTTGGCGGATACTGCTTTCCCATTCACGGTGACCTTCACTGTTCCATCCGCGCTAGTCCCCGGCACTGGCAGCGACAAGCTCTTGATCTTCAGTTTGCCCCACTTCACCCGCAGTTCCGCTCTCCGCGTGCCGCCTTCTGTGTTCGTTGCGAACGTTCCCCAGCCCTCGGCGCTGGTAAACGGCGCGCGGAAATTCTCCGGTGTCAGCCGCGGCGCGAAGCCGATGTGGCCTCTCGGACCGTGATACTCAAAGCCGCACGCCGCCAGGAACACTCCGTAGCTGGCCATTGAGCGCGCGTAATGGTCGCCGCACTCGACTTCGTTCCAGGGGTTGCGGCGCGAGGGGTGGTAGCGGTCGTGCAGCGCGCGCGTGATGGCGAGGCCCTCGGTGAGCATCCCTTCCCAGACCATGTGACTGGCGACCTGATACTCGAAGCCGTTCATGCACTCGTTGAAGTAGCCCGCCGCCCACTCCGGGCCTTTGCCGGCGGCTTTTTTGTAGTCCCAGTCGGTGCGCGGGAACGAACACATCAGCAGGCCCGCCTCGCCGGGCATCGCATACCAGCGGCCGGGCTTGAGCGCCTCGCGATACGGGCCGACATCGGGCGAGAAGTTGTAGCGCCACAGCGACCGCAGAGCCGAGAGCGTTTCCTTCTCCGGCAACACGCGTCCCAATCCGACCTGCCATGCCCAGCTCTGGCCGAACACCTGGTCAATTTCGCAACCGGTGCCGGAGTTGATCGCCTCCGGATGTTTTGGGTCGGGCTTGTTGACGAAGTATTCGCCGTCGAAGAGGTCCATGATGCCTCTGAAACCCTTCTCGAAGATTGCGCGGCACTCCGCGGCGAACTTGCCGTCGTCAACTTCGCGCGCCATCTCCTCGCCGGCACGGAGTGCGGCAAGATAGAGACTCGTGAGCCACGCGACGGGGCCGTGCCAGTTCGTGTCGAGCGTGTTGTGCTGGGAACCGCAGAGCACACCGCTTGTGCCGCCGTCCTGCTCGATGAGATGCTGGAGCGCGCGTTTGATCTTCGGCCAGTTGCGTTTCAGGAACTTGTCGTCCAGAGAAACCTGATGCTCACGCAGCGAGCGCAGGATGACGCCACACTGGCCGTCAATCGCCAACCCCGCGCCTTCGCCGCGGAACTTGATGAGGCCCGTCTCCTCGTTGAACGCCAGCCCGTAGTCGGTGCGCTCGCGGAGGTCGCGTTCGAGCTGTGGGAAGAGCCGACCGACGGCTTGCGCGTAGCCCCAGACGTGCGTGCAGGTGCCGGGGCAGCATCCGACGCCTTCCCAGCCGTAGAAGCGCCCGTCGGCGAACCAATGGCACGTCGCGCTGGCGAGAATGGAGGTGTTGAGCATGGTCCGGTTAAGGAACCAGAACGGCAAGGTGGAGTCATACCAAGTGTCGTGCCAGAGCCGCGTCTGGCTGGCGAGCGAATCGAAGTTCCTGGCGAGATGCTCGACGACGGCAGTGGCGTTTGCGAAACGTGCGGCGTAGCGTCGGCCCTCGGAGCCACGCACCGGTTCGAGTTTGTGGTTGGGGAAGTGCCACGCGATGACGAACGTCACCGTCGCTGACTTACCGGATTCTAGCGTGAGTTTTCGCTTCAAGGCGCCGACTAGCTTTTGGCTGAAGGGTTTCTCTAACTCCGTCTCGCTGCTCGCGCCGGGGAAGAGTTCCTCCGCCAAATTGCCGGCGGGCAGCGAAACGATTCCCGCCGCGTCGCTGAGACACGCCAGCGCCATCGTGCCAAAGTCCGGCCGTTTCTCCAGCGGGCCGGCGAGCGCGGAGTCGTCGGTGAACACGATCTGGTCCACGCCGATGTTGCCCCAGGCGCCTTGCTTGTCGTCCACAATCTCCAGCCGCGCCGTCTTGCCTTCGAGGTCACGCACGTCGAACGACTGGCGCGTCATCTGGTTGTTGGCCTTGCCAGTCATCGTGCGCGCCACGTTGCCGCCTACGACAAGATTGAGGCAGGTCTTGCCGACGTGATTGCCGCCGCCGATGTAGAAGGAGATGAATCGCCGCTCAATCTTGAACTCGCGACTGACGAGCTTACCGGTGGCGTTGTCGCGTCCGCCGACCTCGTTGCCGGGCGCGCTGGCGTGGCTGTTGACGACGCGTTTTCCTTCGCCGCCCACATCACCTTGGTAGCTGGGCATCTCCTTCTTTTCGACCGGCCCGGAGCCGAACGCCGTGCCGGTCACCGTCCAGCCTTCGTAGGTCGGCTTCTCGAAGTCCTCGAACACGATGTCGGGCCGCTTCGGTTTGTCTTCGCGAGGCGCGGGCATGGCGGAAGATTCGATCAGCGTCAGGCCGTTGTGTCGCTTCAGGCGATTGCGACGCGAGCCGTCGCCGGGAGCGGCGCTGTGGATGCAAACGGCGTTTTCCAGCCAGCCAGCCAGTTCCACTTCGACCTTCTCGCTGCCGATGTTCTTAAGAGTGAATTGCATCACGGTTGCGGGCAGCGCGGAATCGTCGGCGTTGAGCGGGATGAACGGCGAGAACGCCTCCAAGGAAACCTCCACCGGCGCCTTCGGGTCGCGATACTCCACGCAGCCGATGGGATACTCGCCGCAGAAGCTCACGTCTTTCCAGCCGCTGGCGTCGAGCGTTCGCACTTGAGTCTTGCCGCCGCTGGTGATCTTGAGCGCAAAACCTTGCTCCACCAGCGATTTTGGCTCCATCGGTTTCGCGTAATGCTCTGCGCCGGTGCGGATATGTTTGTTGAAGATGTCCCAATGCCAGAGCCGACCGTCGCCGTTGAGGTAAAGCTGGCCCGTGCAAATGCCGCCGATGGGCATGCCGATCTTCTCCAACTCCGCGCCGCGATAGACTTCGCGCTCGCCACGCGCGGTGAGCGACTTCACCCAATTCGGCCGGAGCTTCTTGTCGGCGGGCACGAGCTTCTCGAAATCCGCTCTCGTGAACGGACCTGCCATCGCGTGGCGTCCTCCGGCGACCGCTGCCGCGCTCCAGCCGAGGAGTTTCAGCACATCGCGGCGATTCAAGCTGCCACAGCAACCCAGTGACGAACACGCGGGTTGTTTGGTGATGGATGGTCTGCTCATAAGATATATTGGGAGTCGGGTGAGCGGAAACAGAATCAGCGTGCGAGCACGCGGGCGGCACGTGCGGCGACGAGTTGGCACGGCAGACAGTAATCCGCGGCTTTCTTGCCTGGTGGCAACGTCACCTGTTCGTAGGCGGTGAGATGACCTTCGGCTTGGTGGTAGGCGACATGGCCGTAGAGGCTCAGCAAGAAGTCGTTCTTGCGGCCCAGTGACCACAGTCCGTCGAGATAATCAGCCAACGGCCAGTCGTCGAGATGATTGGCAAAACGCGTCATGCCGCAGAACTGTCCGCCGGAGCAGAGGCGTGCGTTCACGACACGCACGGCCAGCGCGCGCGGCAGCACGCGGCTCGAAAGCAGTTCCGGCCAGTATCGGTAGTTTGTGTAGCTGCCGACACGCGTGGCGGTGATTTTTCCCTGTGGCCGCGCAGCCGGCTCGACGGTGGGGCTGAGCCACCAATCGTTCGCATCTTTCGGCCATGTTTGGTGGATTGCGTCCAGCAGCAGTTTTCGCAACTCAGCTGCTGGTGATTTGATCTTGGTCAGTGCGGCCCAGTCTTCCAGCCCGCGCACGATCCATGCGTTGTTGTGGAAGTAGGTGGCGGTCTGTTTCCGCTCGTCGGCCTCAGGGACGCCAGAGACGAGAGCGACGCGGTCGTTTTGATGGATGAGCGACTGCAAATGTCGCGCGAGGCGGTCGAGCGCGTCGCGGCGCTTGGCGAACCAGTCGCGCGAGCCGCCGCGCTGCATGAGCCGCCGGGCGCTGGTGAGCAACTGACCATATTCGCCGAGCGACGGGCCGTAGTAGGCGATAGTGCCGTCGGGTTTGACGAAATGATCGAGCCAGTAGCCGAACAATTGTTCGGCGCGCGGTATTAGGCCCCAGAGTGTCAGCGCATCCACGGCGGCAATGATCGTGGGCGGAAACCCGTCGTGTTCCTTGCCGGCGTAGGTGCCGACGCCATACTTGGGATGGTCGCCTTGGAACGTCGCCTCGATGTGTGCGAGTCCAGTCTTCACTGACAAGTCCAGGAACTTGTGGCCTGTGTTAACCGCTGGCTTGGTCGTCAGCTTGGCGACGATGTTGGCGATCAACTCCGGGTCGAAGGCCGGCGGGCCGGTGAGGCGCGGATGCAACGCCAGAATCCGGTCCAAGTCAGGCTTCCCGGCGAAGAGCTTCCGGGCGGGGTCTTCGCACAGCGCGAGCCAGTCTTGTTTCTCAGCGCCGCGGGCGGCGGAGAGCTGCCAGAGAGCGGCAGGGATGGCGGCGATGAAGCTGCGGCGGTTCATCTTCATGGCCGCAGCATAGCAGGCCGGCTCAGGATGACAAACCCATAGGTTTGGATTCGACACCGCCGGGCGATTTGGTAGTCTGAGGCCACCACGCGAACTCACCAGCATGAATGCAAGGTTTCTCCAGCACAGCGGGCTGCTTGCACTGGCATCGCTCTGTTGCCACGCAGCCGAGGTTGATGTGACGGTTACGTCGTCGCCGCAGGCCGTTGTCGTTAACAACGACGGCGACGAAGCGAAGCCGACGATCTACTTAATGGGACAGACGGATGCCTCCGCACAGCCGCCGCGTCACACACTCGGCCCGACGCTCAACGGTGTGCGGCTCTGTGAGCGGATGTTGAGTCAGGCGGTGCTGATTCTGCGGTCGGACGGCACCGGCACCTACGGCTATCGCGCCGGCTTCGAGCTTTTCCCGGAGCCGATCACGCTCTGGCCGGAGCACGAGATGTTCTTCGGCAAGTGGAAGTGTGATCCGCTCCAGCCCGCGCGCGTCACACGCTCGACGGGGAACTTCCTTACGCTCGCCTCGGCCAACCGTCCCGTCTCGACGATGTATGAGTTGAGCTTCCCCGACCCCGTCCGTATCCGTAGCGTGAAGGTTGAAGCCAACTGCGACCAGCGCACAGCCGGCTACGACGCCATCACACGCGTCTGGGCCGACCCGCAACGCAAACAACGGCTCGGCGAGACGTCGCGGAAAGCCGGTTCAGACGGAGCGCACTATCCGCACGTCGTCACGGGGCTGGACACGAGCCGCGCGTTCGTGGAACTGACCTCCAACGGCAAGATGAACTGGTCCGGCGCATATCGCGTCACGCTCTCGGCGGAACTCGACACGAAGGCCATCAAGCTTCCGCCACTGGTGAGAGGGCGAAACGAATTTACCTACAGCGATGACGAGGCATCCTCGCACCGCGCGCGGCTTATCTTCCGCTGGGGTAAACCGGAGCGCCGTCGCACGCAAGCGCCGATTCCGGACGCGATTCTGAATTACCGTTCGCCGCTGGCCGACGCGTCTCCGAAAGAAGGCCGGATCGTCAAGCTCAGCGAGTTCTTCCCGCTCGGCTTTTACGGTGGGGTTGATAAGTGTCCGAGCAACGTCGTTGCATGGCTGATGGACCGGATGCGCGAGATTCACTGCAACGCATGGCACATTAACAACCTCAATATGGCACGTCTCGGCGAATTGCTTCCGATGGCGGAAGCTCGCGACATGCGTCTCCTCGCGCAAGGTGGCGGCTGGGCGAGTCTCTACTACTGCGCGGGGCTGGGCACACCGGCACAGCGGAAGCAGGTTTACGCGAGCACACTGGTTCCCAACGCGAAGAAGATCGTGCCGCCGTGGCGCGACCGGTGGGGATTACTCGCGTGGTCGCTCGTGGAGGAGATCAACCGGGATCACGTGAAGGAGATCACGCCTTACTACGCGCTGATGCGCGAACTGGACCCGACACATGAATCGTTGGTGCTGCACAACAGCCACGTGGCATGTGTTGAAGACATGGCGCTCAACCGCAACCCGGTTGCGTTTCACGACACGTATCCGTTCTTCATCGAGCCGCGTAGCGGGCCATGCTCGACGTCGCGCTCGCTGGCTTACTTTAGGCAACGGCTGGCGCAGTTCGCCGCGACGGCGAAGGAACGCGGCGTGCCGATGTGGGTGATGGCGCAGTCCTACGGCGAACCAGTCGGCTTTGATCCTGATCCGCCATACTTCGGCCATCGTGGAGGCGTGACGCCGCCAACACCGGCGCATCTACGCGTCCAGGCGTGGCTGTCGCTGGCCTATGGCGCGAAAGGACTTTGGTGGTATGCGTATCGCGTCGGCTTGCCCGTGGGCATCTCGCCCATCAGCCCCGACTGGAAGCTGACGCCGCTCTGGAACGAGATCGGCCGGATTCACGCGCGGATATCGCGCCTCTCCGGCCTCTTGCTGAAACTGGAACCGGCTCCCGACGCCAAGACCGCCGAAGTCATTGGCAAGAATCTCTACTCCGCCTGGCGCAAGCGTGGCGGTGACGCGAGCGAAGCGCGCTATCTGATTGTAGTGAACGAAAGCCTGACCGAACCGCGCGCGGTCACGGTGAAGCCGATCAACATCGCCCACAAAGTCCGTGACATCAGCAGCAGCCAGTTAGAAGAGCGATCGAGTCTGACGCTTCAGCCGGGCGATGGAGCGGTGTTTGTTGTCATGCCATGAAAACGATTCTTCAACTCGTCCTGGTCGGCATGGTTGCCTCATCGGCAATGGCCGCCGAATCGCCGAAGAGCTTTCTCTGGGTCTGGCTGCAAAACCTCGACGGACGGTGGAAGGACTACGTGGACTTCGCCGCGGATTGGAAATGCACGGGCGTCGTCATCTGGTGTCTCGACGGCTGGAAGCAGACAGCCGACGCGAAAGGGCGGGGGAGCGAGGCGTTCTGCCGCGAACTGGTGGCCTATGCCCACGCGCGCGGCGTGCAAGTCATCCACGGGTTCGGGCTGAACGGCTACGACGAAGGGCGGCATGTCTGCAAAACGCTGCCCGCCGCCAATGCCGTCATTCCGGAGCGGCTCAAGAATACGTCAAAAGGCAAGGACAGCATCGGCAACATCTTTTGCCCGTCGAATCGCGATGCGTTGAAGGTGCTGCGTGAGATGTTGCTGTGTGCGGCGGACACGGGCATTGACGGGTTCAACTTCGAGACGGCCGACGTGGATTACATCACGTGCCATTGCGCCGCGTGCGAGCAGCGGTTCCAGAGCGCATCAGAGACGGAGCACGAGCACAAGCCGCCGCGCTGGAGCATTGATCAGACGAACTGGGCGGTTGAGCTTCTCGCGAAGGAACGGCCGAAACTCTGGCTCTCGATCGAGTTTGCATTGCAACGATTCGGCCGGCCGCCGTATCTCGGCTCAGCCGTCATGACGCAGCTCAACAGCGAAATTGATGCTCGCGCGACGGTGGTGTGGGCCGAAGGCACGTATCCGCCGCAGCCAATCTGCGAGAAGCTCGCCGCGTCTCGCCGCAACATCGGCTTCTACGTTCGCAGCGCCGAGTTCATGGGCAGCGATGGGCCACGGAAGATAAAGACGGGCGACATAGTCGGCACGATGCGCCGGCTCTGGCCGCTGCACCCGCAGTGTTTCATGTATCGGAGCTGTCGGCCGTTCGAGCGTTGGGCCGTGAACATGGCGGTTGCTGCCGAGGCGATGCGCGATGCTCTGCAACCCGACGCGCACTTTGCCGAGGTTGAACGCAAGGCGGAGGCGATGTCAGCGCCCGGCGGGAAATATAGCGCCATCAGGCGCATCGCTCCTGGCAATCTAGCCTCGCCTGCCGTGGCGCGAACTGTCAGTTGCAGCAGCGAAGACAGCCGGCTTCACACGCTCGTTGGCCTGACTGATGGCGTGGCAGATCCGGATCGCGGCATGTGGCTGACGGAGCGAAACAACCCGAAGGAGGCTTGGGCCGAGGTTTGCTGGCCGCAACCGCAGCGCATCGGTCGTGTGCGCGTCTTCCACCAGATGGACGGTCACTATCGCAGTCTCGACTACGTCATTGAGTGCTGGATTGATGGCGCATGGCAGCCGGTCGGAGGAACGCCGGTCATCAAGAACACCGTCCACGGTTGGCGCGAACACACATGCGTGCCTGTGACGACGGACCGGCTGCGGATTCGGATCACGCGCGCCATGCACGGCAACCGGATGGGCGTCGGTGAACTGGAAGTTTACGCGCCCGACGGCAAGGCGCCGTAGGGTTAGACCGGCGTGAGCGTCTTCTTGCGCTTGGCGAAGCGGCAGAACTCTGAATAGCCGGCCGCGCGCGCCAAGGCGATCGCCTGGTCGAAATCGCGGCCGACATGGCGCGGCTGGTGCGCGTCGCTGCCAAACGTGATCCCCACGCCGCGCGCCCGTGCCAGTTTCAGGAACTCCAGCGACGGATAAATCTCTTTGCACGGCTTGTGCAGACCGGCGGTGCTGATCTCGATGGCAACGCCGGTGTCAGCGCATGCCTCCAAAAACTGCGCGAACAGCGGCGTGAGGTCGCCTTTAGGGCGGAAACCAAATTTCTTCGGCAGGTCGGGATGCGCCATCGAGTCGTAGAGGCCGGTGCGCACGGCGTCAGTGAGCAGTTTGAAATACGCGGTCCACTCAGCGTCCACGTCGGTGGTGCGCCAACGCTCGATGGCTTCCGGCGCGTCGTGGTTCCACTCGCCGATGAGGTGGATGCCGCCGAGAAAGAAGTCCCAGTCGTAACGCTGCTGCAGATCGCGCAGTTCCGGCTCGATGCCGGGCAGGTAGTCCAACTCCAGACCCAGGAGGATGCTCAGTTGGGGGAACTCCCGCCGTGCAGCCTCCACCCAGCCGACGTAGGTCGGGAGGTCCTCCGGCTTCATGTAGCCGTGGGCAAACGGCCGCACGAGCGGCATGTGGTCCGTGCAGGCGATTTCCGCGACCCCGGCGGCGACGGCGGCACGTGCATAATCACGCGGCTCGTTCACAGCGTCGGTGAGCCGCGTGTGCATGTGGTAGTCGCAGAGCATGATTCACTCTAGAAATCCGGCGCGCCCCGTGTCAAACTCATCGTGACTGGGATATGAAGAAGCTTGCGTTGACACTGTTGCTGCTGATCGCCCTGGCGGGGCTGTTGTTTGCCGGGGCTTACTTCTACGAACAACGTTGGGGGTTGGAGGGGCCGTTCCCGGCGCACCGTCATCATCACCATTGAGCGCGGAAACCGCCTGATTCGCGATAACGCTTGCAGGATCGGCGCGTGCCGCATAAAACAAGAGCCGCCGAGTGGAAAGACACGGATTGAACACACCAGTCAAAACCGGGCCTCGTGCCGCGGAGAGCGCGCCGCCGCAGCGGAGGAATGAAAGCCTTGTCAAGGAGGGCCTCTCCGTTTGATGACCCTGGTGATTATCGCGGCTGTGGGAGGCGCGGCGCTCGCGCTTCTGAGCATGGCGCTCTTCAAGGCCGCCAAGCAGCCCGTGCCCGGCTCCCGACACACCCATCCCGCCATTCTGGTCATTGATGACAATACCAGCGTTCTCAACATGGTCCGTCTGGCACTGGAGAGCGAAGGCTACATGGTCCACGCTGCCTCCAACCCGAAGGAAGGCGTCGAACTGTTCAAGCAACACTCCGGCAGCGTCAGCCTGGTCCTGCTGGATTTCCGCATGCCGGAGATGAGCGGGGACCAGGTGTTCGAGTGCCTTCAGAAGATCAACGCCGACGTGCCGGTCCTGCTCATGACCGGCTTTTACGCAGACACGAAGGAGGCGGCGCAACTCCTGAACGACGTGCGCGGCTACTTGATCAAGCCGTTCCATCTCGGCAATCTCATCGGCAAAGTCCGTGAAGTCGTCAGCGAGGAGTAAGACGGCCGTCGGCTGTGGGCGTTACTTAGAGCGGGGGAGGGCGGAAACCTTCGATTCCATGCCCTAAAGAATCCCCAAGTTCCAAACGCTCCCGCGACAGTGCCCGAGAGTTCTGCTCCGGCAAAAACTGCGTATTTCCAAGGAAAACCGCAACACCGCATTCGTGAAAACCCTTTTCACGCCTGTGAAAATGACTTTCATGCCTGTGAAGACCAGTTTCATGCCCGTGAAAATGACTTTCACGCCGGTGGAAAACAGTCCCTCGCCCGTGAAAATCATTTTCACGGAAGGCATAGGAAAAAGGCTTTACCCGAAAGTTCCGGCGGCGCGCCTCCGGCGTTGACGGATTCGCTCGGCGCGGCTAGGCTCGGCGCGTGGACTTTCCGCCGCTAGATTGGAGTCGCATCAAAACCTATCCGTTGCGCGAGCGGCCCAACAAGGTCAGGGCCGGGGAGTTCGCGCGCCCGTGGGGCAAGGGCGGTTCGCTGAAACATTTTCTCGACTCGCTGCCGGATACTCTCGCCGCGCGGGACCTGCGCGCGCTGGCGGCGGCCATCGCGGAGGCGGTGCGGCGCAAGAAGCCGGTGGTGGTCTGCATGGGCGCGCACGTGGTCAAGTGCGGGCTGGGGTCGTTGCTGGTGGACTTGATGCGGCGCGGCGTGGTGTCGTGCGTGGCGACGAACGGGGCCGGGGCGATCCATGATTTCGAACTGGCGCTGATCGGGCAGACGAGCGAGGACGTGCAGCGGGGTTTGGACGACGGCAGCTTTGGGATGGTGGAGGAAACGGGCCGGTTGATGAACGCGGCGATCAAGGAGGGCCTCAAGCAGGGGATCGGTTGCGGGCGCGCGCTGGGCGAGACAATGGTGAAGGGGAATCTGCCAAACCGTGAACTGAGCATCCTCAACGCCGGCGTGACCGCGAATGTGCCGGTGACGATCCATATCGCCATCGGGACGGACATCATTCATCAGCATCCGACGTGCGACGGCGGGGCGCTGGGCGAGGCGAGCTATTTGGACTTCCAGCGGTTCGCGGCGGTCGTGGCGGCGCTGGGCGACGGCGGGGTGGTGTTGAACATTGGCTCGGCGGTGGTGATGCCGGAGGTTTTCCTGAAGGCGCTCGCGGTGGCGCGCAATCTCGGCTACAAGGTGGAGAATTTCACGACGGCGACGCTGGACATGATCCGGCAGTATCGCCCGACGGAGAACATCGTGCGCCGGCCGGTGCACAAAGGCGGCAAGGGCTACTACATCATCGGCCATCATGAACTGATGCTGCCGCTGTTGGCGGCGAGTGTGATCGAACAGCTATGAGCAAACTTTCCGGTCGCAGAGTGGAGGAGTTGCTGGCGGAGTTCCGCCGGCGGCGGGTGCTGGTCGTCGGCGACGTGATGCTGGACCAGTTTCTTTACGGCAACGTGGCGCGCATCTCGCCGGAGGCGCCGGTGCCGGTGATCGAGGTGGCGCGCGAGGAGTGGCATCCCGGCGGCGCGGCGAACACGGCCCGCAACGTCAGCTCGCTCGGCGGCGGTGCGCTGCTGGTTGGCCGCGTCGGCATGGACCCGGCGGCGGAGCAACTACGGCGGCTGTTGCAGGAGGAGAACGTGGACGCGCGCGGCCTGCTGAAGTCGGGCGACCTGCCGACCACGCGGAAAACGCGGATCATCGCGCAGCACCAGCAGATTTGCCGGGTGGACCGCGAGCGTTGCGCGCCGTTGACAGCGGCCGACGTGGCGCGGATCGTGGCGTTTGTGCGGGCGCAGCCGAAGCTCGACGCCATCATCGTGTGCGACTACGGCAAAGGTTTGGTGACGCAGGCGTTTCTGGACGCGATCAAGCGGCTCGCGCCCATCGTCACGCTCGATCCAAAGCCGACGCGCGAGTTGCGACTCGATGGCCTGACGGCGATGACACCGAACCGGCAGGAAACGCTGCAACTGGCCGGCCGGCCAAGCGGCGACACGGACTGGCGCGCGGCGGGCGAGGCGTTGTTGAAGAAGTGGAAGCCGAAGATGCTCCTCAGCACGCTCGGCGAACAGGGGATGTGCTTGTTCCGCCGCGGCGAGAAATCGGTGCAAATCCCAACCGTGGCGCGCGAGGTGTTTGACGTGAGCGGCGCGGGCGATACGGTGATCGCGGCGTTCACGTTGGCGCTGGCGAGCGGCGCGACGCCGGAGGAAGCGGCGGTGATTTCCAACCACGCCGCGGGTGTGGTGGTAGGCAAACTCGGCACCGCCACCTGCAAACCGGAGGAGTTGCGCGCGAGTTTCGAGGCATGAAGAAGACATCTCACAAACGCGCCGTCTTTCTGGACCGCGACGGAACCCTCATTGAAGAAAAGCACTATCTGCACCGCGAGCAGGACGTGACGCTGGTGAAGGGCGCGGCGGCGGCCTTGAAGAAGCTGCGGCGGGCGGGCTTCATGATTTTCATCGTGACCAACCAGGCCGGCATCGGCCGCGGCTATTACACGGAGGGCGACATGCAGCGCGTCCACCGCTTTCTGCTGGGCGTGCTCAGCAAGGATGGCGCGCTGGTGGACGGCATCTATTTCTGTCCGCACCACCCGGAGGACCGCTGCAACTGCCGCAAGCCGTCGCCGAAGTTTCTGTTCGACGCGGCGGCACAGTTCGGCATCCGGCTGGCGGATTCGTTCATGATCGGCGACCGCATGAGCGACATCGAGGCCGGCCGGCGCGCCGGCGCCCGGAGCGTGCTGGTGCGGACGGGCTACGGCGAGAACGAGATCAAGGAGTTTGGCGACAAGCTGCCGGCGGACCACATCGCGAAGGATTTGGCGGCGGCGGTGAACTGGGTGGTAAAACAGAAATGAAATTCATAGGCGTCATTCCTGCCCGATGGGCTTCAACACGGTTTCCGGCGAAGATGATCGCGCCGATAGCGGGAAAGCCGTTGATTCAGCGCGTCGTCGAGCGGGCGCAGCAGTCGAAGCTGCTCGACGAGGTGATTGTGGCGACGGACGACCAGCGCATCGCGGATTGCGTGGCGGCGGTCGGCGCGCGCGCGGTCATGACGCGTCCCGATCATCCGAGCGGCACAGATCGCGTGGCGGAGGTGGCGCGGAAGATTCGCTGCGATATCGTGGTGAACATCCAAGGCGACGAGCCGCTGGTGTCGCCAGTGGTGATTGACCAACTGGCACGGACGCTGGCGCGCGACCGCTCGGCTTCGATGGCGACGTTGGCGCAAGTGGCGTCGGTGGAGGATTTGGACAACTCGAACGTCGTAAAGATGATTGTCAACCGGCAGGGACGCGCGATATACTTCAGCCGCCATGCGATACCCTACGTGAGGGACGCGGCCAACGAACCTATGACCGAGCGCCTGAAACGGTTCCGGTTTTTGAAGCACCCCGGCATGTATGCGTATCGCCGGGATTTTTTGTTGAAACTGGTGCGGCTGCCGCCGTCGCCGCTGGAACTGGCGGAACGGCTGGAGCAGTTGCGCGTGATCGAGAACGGCTACACGATCAAGGTCGTTGAAACGACGCACGCGTCCGTCGGTGTGGATACGCCGGAGGATGTGGCGCGAGTCGAAGCACTGTTGAGGAGACAATGAGTCAGCCGAAGTATATTTTTGTGACTGGCGGTGTGGTCAGTTCGTTGGGTAAAGGCCTGACGGCGGCTTCACTGGGAACGCTGCTGGAGAACCGCGGCTTGAAGGTGTCGCTGATGAAGTTCGACCCCTACTTGAACGTGGACCCCGGCACGATGAATCCATTCCAGCACGGCGAGGTCTATGTGCTCGACGATGGCGCGGAGACGGACCTCGACCTCGGCCACTATGAGCGATTCACTGACAGCAAACTCGCGCGCGTGAACTCGGTGACAAGTGGGCAGATTTACCAGGCGGTGCTGGAGAACGAGCGGAAGGGTGATTACCTCGGCCAGACGGTGCAGGTGATTCCGCACGTCACGAACGAGATTAAGCGGCGTATCAAGGAAGTTGCGAAACGGCAGCAGACGGACGTGGTGATTTGCGAGATTGGCGGCACGACGGGTGACATCGAGGGCCTGCCGGTGCTGGAGGCGATCCGCGAGATGGGCCACGATTTGGGTCCGGGCGGGACGTTGTTCATTCACGTGACGCTGGTGCCGTATATCCGTGTCGCGGGTGAGATCAAGACCAAGCCGACTCAGCAGAGCGTCGCGAAGTTGCGTGAAATCGGCATCACACCGCAAATCCTTGTTTGTCGCAGCGAGAAGCCGATCGAGAAGAGCGTGCGAGCCAAGATCGCGCTGTTCTGCAACGTCGCCGAGGAGGCGGTGATCGAGGAGCAGGACGTGAAGACTTCGATCTATGAGGTGCCGCTGATGTTGCAGCGTGAGAAAATGGATGAATTGGTGTGCCGGTGGCTGCACATGAAACTTCCGCCAGCCAGGATGGGCGAGTGGAAGCGAATCGTGCGGCGGCTTGAGCAGCCCAAGCACAACGTGCGCATCGGTGTCGTCGGCAAATACGTCGGGCTGCAAGACGCCTACAAGAGCGTCTATGAAGCAATCTGTCACGGCGGCATTGCCAACGACACTGGCGTGGAGGTTGTCAAAGTGGACGCGGAGGACATCGAGAGGGACGGTGCGGCGAAGCATTTGCGCGGGATGGCGGGCGTTCTGGTGCCGGGCGGATTCGGCAATCGCGGCATTGAGGGCAAGATCGAAGCGGTGAGGTATGCGCGCGAGAACAAGGTGCCGTATCTTGGCCTCTGCCTTGGCATGCAGATCGCCACGATTGAGTTTGCGCGCAACGTCTGCGGTTTGCAGGGCGCGCACTCGACGGAGTTTGATTCCAAGTCGCCGCATCCGGTGATCTGTCTGCTGGAGGAACAAAAGCACGTGAAGAAAATGGGCGCGACGATGCGGCTCGGCGCTCAATGGTGCCGGCTGGCGGCTGGGACGACGTCGCGGAAGCTCTATGGCAACGAGATTGTGAGCGAACGGCACCGACACCGTTATGAATTTAACAACGATTATCGCGACCAGATCGCAACGGCCGGTCTTGTGCTGGCGGGAACAACGCTGGACGGCGAACTGGTGGAGGTGGTCGAGTTGAAGAACCATCCGTTCTTCGCGGCGAGCCAGTTCCACCCGGAGTTCAAGAGCAAGCCGCATCGGGCGCACCCGTTGTTCCGCGGTTTCGTCGCGGCGGCGTTGAAACGGAAATAATCGTGACGGCTGAAGCGAAGACAACGGTGAGCATGGTTACGATTGGTGCGGTTCGCATCGGCGGACCGGCGCTGGCGCTCATCGCCGGGCCTTGCGTGATCGAAAGCGAGCGGCTTTGCCTGCGAGTGGCCGAGACGCTTCGCGAAGTGACAGGCCGGCTGCGGATGCCGTTCATCTTCAAAGCCAGCTACGACAAGGCAAACCGGTCGTCAGGCCGGTCGTTTCGCGGGCCGGGTATGGCGGCCGGGCTGAAAGTGTTGGCGAAGGTCAAGTCGAGTGTAAGCGTGCCAGTGCTGACCGACGTTCATTCGGTTGAGGAGGTTGCGGCGGCAGCGGAAGTCTGCGACGTGCTCCAAGTTCCCGCGTTCCTTTGCCGACAGACGGATTTGCTCGTGGCCGTGGCGAAGAGCGGCCGCGTCGCCAACGTGAAGAAGGGCCAGTTCCTCGCGCCGGCTGACATGAAGAACATTGTGGAGAAGGTCGAGAGCGCCGGTTGCCGGCGGTTGCTGTTGACGGAGCGCGGCACGACGTTCGGCTACAACAACCTCGTGGCCGACATGCGGTCGTTGCCGATCATGCGGTCGTTCGGATACCCCGTGATTTTCGACGCCACGCACAGCGTGCAAGCGCCGGGCGGGGCCGGGGACCGCAGCGGCGGCGACGCGCGGTTTGCGCCGGTGCTGGCGCGCGCGGCGGTGGCGGCCGGCTGCGACGGTGTGTTTGTGGAAACCCATCCCGACCCGTCGTCGGCGCTCAGTGACGGGCCAAACATGATTTCGCTGCGTGCGATGCGTGGCGTATTGGAGACTCTCTGTGCCATCCGAAAAGCCCTTGGCTAAAGACGGCAGGCCAAAAACTTTACGGGCTGGACGCTTGCGCCTGGTGGCGAGCCGGATCCGGCTGCTGTTGCTGGACGTGGACGGCGTGCTGACCGATGGGCGGCTCTACATCGGGGACGCGGTGGGTGCCGATGGCGGTTCGTCGCGTGTGGAACTAAAGGCTTTCCACATTCAAGATGGGCATGGTATGAAAATGGCGGCCCGCGGCGGATTGGAGGTAGGCTGGATTTCCAGCCGTTTCTCAGCCGTGACGAGCCGGCGCGCCAAAGATCTGGGCATCAGCTTGTTGTCGCAGCCTGCGCCGGAACAGAAGCCGCCGCCGGAGAAGCTGGAAGTGGCGCGGCTGATGGTGGCGAAACTGGGCATCGGGCTGGAGCAGGTTTGTTTCGTCGGCGACGATCTGGTGGACGTGCCGTTGATGAAAGCGGTGGCGTTGCCGGTGGCGGTGGCCAACGCGGTGCCCGAAGTTTGCCGGTTGGCGGCCTACGTAACCCAGAAGCCCGGCGGCGAAGGCGCGGTGCGCGAGGTGATTGAGTTGATTTTGAAAAGCCAGGGCCTGTGGCCCAAGTTGGTGAGCAAATACGGGATTGAGGAACGATGAGAAGGTGCTTGGTGATACTTGCTGCGACGGTGGCGTTGGTGGGTTATGCCCAGACCAACGCGCCCGTGATGCAGGTGACCAGCACGGCTCCGCAACCCGGCTCAGGAAGCCTGCAGGGTTTTACGGTGCCGGAATACGACGCCAACGGCCAGCTTATCTGGCAGATGTTCGGCGACTCGGCGCGCGTGGAATTGGTCGGCGGCAGGGTCGAGGTCCAAGGCATGAGGCTGGAGTTTTACCAGAAGGGTTCGCTGGATGCGACGATGCGGTCGCCGGTCTGCTTGTTCGACCGCGGGTCGAAGACGGCCAGTTCCGACGAGGCGGTGGAGATCGTGGCGACCAACATGATGGTGACGGGCAAAGGTTTTGACTGGAACTCGAACGACAGCCGGATGCGAATCCGCAGCGACGCGACGATGACTATTTTTAACAGGAAAGGAATGCCCTTCCCGAAAGTAGGCGTGAAATGAACTTGAAGACGTGGCGAGTGTGTTTGATGGCGGCCTTGGCGGGCGTGGTGTGTGTTCTTGCCGCCAGCGCGCAGATCGGCCCGGCGACGTTGACGCCGGCACCGGCTCCGATGTTGCCGCAGGCCTCGGAATCCCTGCCGCCGCCCGGCGCGGTGCGTTTGCGGGCGCCGGACACGACGGCGGCGCGGCGGGCGTTGCCGCTGGCCCAGTCCACAGTGGTGACATCTGACGATTTGGTGATGGACATGGAGAAGAAGGTGGCGACGTTCACAGGGCACGTGAAGGTGGTGGACCCAAAGGGAACGATGACCGCCGACAAAATGATTGTTTATCTGACGCAGCAAGATGACGGCGGAAGCGGCGTGCGGCGAATTGAAGCCACCGGCGGTGTTGTGATTGCGCAGGAAGGAAGCAAGGCGATTGGCGACGAGGCGATTTATAACGCCGCGGACCAGACGGTGGTCCTGAGCGGCGCGGCACAGGTGCAGACTGAGCAAGGCATCGTGACCGGCGAGACGGTGATTTACGACATGGCCAAGGGCACGGCGCACGTGAAGGGCCGGCCGCGCTTGATCCTTCCCGGCAAGAACACGGCGAGCAAGACGAGTTTGTTTCCAGCGTCACCGAAACCGCAAGCACAGCCGAAACCAGAAGCCGCACCGAGCCAATAGCACACGGTCGGATGGAACAGGTTCTGCAAACTAAAGGGCTGGTCAAGGCCTACCGCGGCAAGCGCGTGGTCAACGGTGTGGACATCGCCGTCAGCCGCGGCGAAGTGGTCGGCTTGCTGGGGCCGAACGGCGCCGGCAAGACCACCAGTTTCTACATGATTGTCGGCCTGCTGCGGCCGACGGCCGGCCACGTCTTCTTCGAGGGGAAGGACATCACACGGTTGCCGATGTATAAGCGCGCGCGCATCGGCGTTGGCTACCTTTCGCAGGAGCCTTCCATCTTTCGCAAGCTGACGGTCGAGGAGAACATCATGGCCATCCTGGAGACGCTGCCGATTTCGCGGCGCGAAAGGAAGATGCGGCTGGAATACCTGCTGGAGGAACTTGATATCGCCGCTCTGGCCAAGCACAAAGCCTACACGCTTTCCGGCGGCGAGCGGAGGCGGCTGGAAATCACCCGCGCGCTGGTCACGTCGCCGAAGTTGTTGCTGCTGGACGAGCCGTTCAGCGGCGTGGACCCGATTGCGGTCTATGAGGTGCAACAGATTATCCGGCGCCTGCGCGACAAGGGCCTGGCGCTGCTCATCACCGACCACAACGTCCGTGAGACGCTGTCCATCGTGGATCGGGCGTATTTGATCTACCAGGGCAAGGTGGTCAGCGAAGGCACGAGCGAGTTTTTGATAAATGACCCGACGAGTCGTAAACTGTATCTGGGACCCGAGTTCAACATGTAGCCAAGTTTACAGTTCGAACCAACCAACCGAAGGAGACATAACATGCCACATACACACAGCCACACGCATGCAGACCCCGAAATCTCAGTCACTGGCCGGCACGTGAGCGTGACCGAGGCGATCAAGGAATACGCCCGGAAGAAGCTCAGCCATATCGGCACGGACTTCCCGCGCATCCTGAACGCGCAGGTGATCCTGGACGTGGAAAAATACCGGCACATGGCCGAAGTGATCCTGCACTGCAACAATCACATCACGATCGAGGCCAAGGAGGTCAGCGAGGACATGTATGCCTCGATTGACCAGGTGATTGATAAGCTGACGCGCCAGTTGCGCAAGGCGAAGTCGAAGATCCAGCGCCATCAGCCACGGCGTGGCCAGGCTTGGGCCGCCCCAATGCAAGTCATTGAAACCAGGGGTGCCCAAGACGAAATGGCTGAATTGACCCACCATGTGGTGCGGACCGAGGAGTTTACCGTCAAACCGATGTTTGTGGACGAGGCTGTGCTGCAACTGGAGTTGTCCCCGAAAGTGTTTCTGGTTTTCCAAAATGCGGAGAACCAGCGGGTGAACGTTCTCTATCGCCGCAAGAACGGCGACTTCGGCTTGGTGGATCCGCACGTGGCCTGAGCTGGCAATGCAACCGAAACCGACGACGACCAAGGCGATCACGGCGGAGGAGTTCTACACAGCGCACGGCCGGCAACTGGGCCTCAAGCTGGAGGCTGGGCAGGCGGGACTGGGTCGCAAGATCCGTGAAGCCACGGTCAACCGGCCCGGCATGGCGTTGATGGGTTTTTTTCGCTACTTCGCTTGGGCGCGCGTGCAGGTGCTTGGAAGCGCTGAGAAAGCCTACCTCGCGTCGCTGTCATCCGATGAGCGGCGCCGTCGCATTCGGGATTTCTTCAAGCGGCGGGTGCCGTGCGGCGTGTTTTCGCGGAACATCCTTCCGTCGCGCGAGTTCCTGGAGGAGGCGGACGCGTTTGGCGTGCCGCTGTTTCGCTCGCCGCTGTTGACCGGCCGGCTGATCAACTCGGTGACGTTGATGCTGGACATGGACTTCGCGCCGAAGATGACCGAACACGGCACGATGGTTGACATTCTCGGGATCGGCGTGCTAATCAAGGGCGAAAGCGGCGTTGGCAAGAGCGAGTGCGCGTTGGCGCTGCTGGAGCGCGGTTACAGCTTGGTGAGCGACGACGTCACACGCGTCTATGTGCTGGATGGACGTGAGTTGATGGCGCGAAGCCCGGACGAGACCCGGTATCTCATGGAAGTGCGCGGGCTGGGCTTGATAGATGTCAGCCGCGTGTTTGGCGTCGGCGCGATTCGGAGCGAGAAGCGGGTTGACCTTGTCGTGACATTGCAGGCCGCGGACAAGATGGACGACATCGAACGCGTCGGCATGGAGCAGGAGTTTCAGAACATACTGGGCATCGTTGTTCCCCATGTGCGGATACCGGTCAGTCCCGGCCGCGACTTGGCGCGATTGGTGGAAGTCGCGGCGCTGGACCAGAAGCTGAAAACCATGGGTCACAACACGGCGAAGGAGTTTAACGACCGATTGATAGCGAGAATGCGCAGCGAGGCCAAACGATGAAACCGTCGCCGAGCGGCGGTGACGAACATCGCCGCCCATTGACACGAGAAGTCGAGGTCGTCAACAAGCAGGGCATCCACGCCCGGCCGGCGGCGCTCTTTGTCAAGACGGCGACGAAGTTCGAGTCTGATGTTGGCATCGAGAAGGAAGGCGAGATCGTCAACGGCAAGTCCATCATCGGCCTGTTGATGCTGGCGGCAGGGCAGGGCACGAAGCTCACCCTGACGGCGCAAGGACGCGACGCCGAAAAGGCGCTGGCGGAACTGGCCAAGTTGTTCGACGATAAGTTCAACGAAGACTAGAGGCAGGCCCGGAGCGTGGTCTGGGAAAGACTGTGCACGGAGTGATGTAAAGACGGAACATAATGAGCGATTCCGAGTCGCCCAAAAAAGAAGCAGTCTATCGCGGCATCGCCGTTTCGCCCGGCGTTGTGCGAGGGCAGATCTACGTCTATCGGCCGCAGGAGGAGGCGATTGAGAAACGGTCGGTCAGGGATGAGGATCTCGCGGGTGAGTTCGCGCGGCTGGAACAAGCCGTCATCAAGACTCGCCAGCAGCTCATTGAGATACCCCAGTCCATCGGCAAGGAAATGGGCGACGACAAGCCCGGCATCTTCGACGCGCACCTGCTGGTCCTTGATGACCCGATGCTGATGGAGCAGGTGTTCAAGCGCCTGAAGACGGAGAAGCTGAACGTCGAGTTCATCCTGCACGAAGTGGCCGACCAATACACCCAGGCGCTCGCCAAGCTTCAGGACACCTACTTGCGCGAGCGGGCCGCCGACGTGCGCGACGTTTCCCGCCGCATCCTCCGCAACCTCGCGGGCGCAGAGTATGACGAGCTTCAGCGGCTGCCGGGTCCGCGGATTGTGCTCGCGCAGGATTTGTCGCCGTCGGACACAGCGTTGATGGACCGCGGCAAAGTGCTGGGTTTTGCAACCGAGATGGGCAGCCGCACGTCGCACACGGCCATTCTGGCGCGCTCGCAAGGCATTCCCGCGGTTGTGGGCCTTCACGAGGTCGGCCGGGAGATCGCCAGCGGCCAGGAGGCGCTGCTGGACGGTTACACGGGCCTGCTCATCGTCAATCCGAGCGTGGAGACGCTCTACGAATACGGCCAGATCGAGATTCGCTGGCACAGCATTGAGGACCGGTTGCGCCGGCTTCGCAGCGAGCCGGCCAGCACCCGCGACGGCTGCGCCATCCGGCTTGGCGCGAACATCGAACTGGAAGAGGAGATGAAGACCGCGCTGGAGCACGGGGCGCAGGGTGTGGGACTTTACCGCACCGAGTATTTCTTCATCAACCGCCGGCAGTTTCCCAGCGAGGACGAGCAGTTCGCCGCGTATTCCAACGTCGCCCGCTCCATGAAGCCGCACGAGGTGATCATCCGCACGCTCGATGTCGGCGGCGACAAGGTTCTTGGGGCCGGCGAGCACTCGCGAGAGGCCAACCCGTTTCTCGGCTGGCGCGGCGTGCGGTTCTGCCTGGACCAGCCGGAGATGTTCAAGACGCAGCTTCGCGCCATTCTTCGCGCCAGCGCCGAAGGCAACGTCAAGATGATGTATCCGATGATCAGCGACCTCCAGGAGGTCAAGCGCGCGAACGAACTGCTGAACGTCTGCCGCGACGAACTGCGCCGCGAGGGGAAGCCCTTCAACGAGCAGATGGAAGTCGGGTTGATGATCGAGGTGCCCGGCGCGGCAATGATCGCCGACGTGTTGGCCGAGCACGCGGCTTTCTTCTCCATTGGCACGAACGACCTCATCCAATACAGCATCGCCGTGGACCGCGGCAACGAGCGCGTCGCTCACCTTTACGCGCCGACGCACCCGGCCATCCTGCGCCTCATCCGCAACGTCGTCGCCGCGGCCCGCGCGCGGAACATCTGGGTGGGCGTTTGCGGCGAGATGGCGGGTGATCCCGTGATGGTGCCGTTGCTGCTTGGCTTGGGCGTGAACGAGTTGAGCGCAAGTGCCGTGGCGCTGCCGGCGGTGAAATACATCATCCGCAGCATGAACATGTCTGACGCCCGGACGCTGGCCGAAGATGCCCTGCGCTGCACCACGGGGGGCGAGGCGGCGGCCCTGTTGGAAAACTTCGCCCGGTCCGTCGCGCCGGACCTGATGGAACTGGTCAGGCCGAACAAATCCAAATCATGAAACTGCTCATCCTCGCCGCGGGTTACGCCACGCGGCTCTATCCGTTGACGTTGAACAAAGCCAAGCCGCTGCTCGAAGTCGCCGGCAAGCCGATGATCGAGCACCTGCTCGACAAGTTCGTCGGCAAGCCGGGCCTCGACCAAATCTACGTTGTCACGAACAACAAGTTCGCCGCCGACTTTGCCGCGTGGGGCCGCGACTACGCCAGCCGCCACCCCGGCGCGCGCGTCACGGCTATCAACGACCGCACCATGTCCGACGCCGACAAACTTGGCGCCATCGGCGACATCAACCTTGTCATTAACGAAACCCGGCTCGACGACGACCTGATCGTCGTGGCGGGTGACAACCTCTTCGACGAGAGCGCCGACGGTTTCCTGGCGGCGGCCCAGCGCAACGCCGCCCAGGACCGCCCCACGGTCGTCACCTACGACGTCGGCAACCTGGAGGAAGTCCGCAAAAAGTATTGCAACATCCAGCTCGCGCCGGACGGTCGCGTCACCTTGTTCGTCGAAAAGGACCCGAACGCCGACCGCACCGTCGCCGCAATTTGTCTTTACTATTTTCCGCGGAATACGATTAAACTTGTCGCTCGTTACCTGGCGGAAGGGAACAACCCGGATCAGCCGGGGCGATACATTAGCTGGCTCTACAAACAGGCGCCGGTCTATACGTATCAGATACACGGGCGCTGGCTCGACATCGGCTCGAAGGAGACGCTGGAGCAGGCCGACCGTGAGTTCGCGCGGCAGTAGCACCGAGTAAAGGAAGAACAGAAACATGCATTTGAATCGTCGTTACATCTTTAGTTCCGAGTCGGTCACCGAAGGTCATCCCGACAAGGTTTGCGATACGATCAGCGATTACGTCCTCGACGCCTGCCTCGCGCAGGACCCGAAGAGCCGCGTCGCCTGCGAGACCCTGGCCAAGTCCAACCTCGTCGTCGTCGCCGGTGAAATCACCACCAAGGCGAACCTCGACTACGTCAAGATCGTCCGCGAGGCCGTCCGCGAGATCGGCTACACCAAGGACGTCAGCACCGTTTTCAACGACGAGGATTGCTTCGTCACCTGCGCCCTCATCAAGCAAAGCCCCGACATCGCGCAGGGCGTTGACGAGCGCGCCGCCGAAGGCAAGAAGACCGCCGAGCAAGGCGCGGGCGACCAGGGCCTCATGTTCGGCTACGCCTGCAACGAGACGCCGGAGCTGATGCCCGCCCCGATCATGTATGCCCACAACCTGGGCAAGGCCCTCCGCGAGGCGCGCCGCAGCGGCGCCATCTCCTGGCTCCGCCCCGACGGCAAGACCCAGGTCAGCGTCGAATACGTCGGCCTCAAGCCCGTCCGCATTGACACCGTCGTCATCTCCAACCAGCACTGCGACTGCGTCAAGCACGCCGACATCGAGAAGACCATCATCGAGCAAATCATCAAGAAGACCCTCCCCGCCGAGCTGCTCGACAAGAAGACCCGCTACCTCGTCAACCCCACCGGCCGGTTCGTCGTTGGCGGGCCGGAGGGCGACAGCGGCCTCACGGGGCGCAAGATCATCGTGGACACCTACGGCGGCATGGGCCGGCACGGCGGCGGCGCCTTCTCCGGCAAGGACCCCAGCAAAGTGGACCGCAGCGCCGCCTACATGGGCCGCTACGTCGCCAAGAACATCGTCGCCGCGGGCCTCGCGGACCATTGCGAAATCCAGTTCGCCTACGCCATCGGCCACCCGGAGCCGGTCAGCGTCATGGTCCACACCTTCGGCACCGGTAAGGTCAGCGACGAGAAGATTGAGAAGGCCGTGCAGGAAGTCTTCAGCTTCAAGCCCGCCAACATCATCAAGCAGCTCAACCTGCTGCGCCCGATCTACCGCAAGACGACCAACTACGGCCACTTCGGCAAGATTGACGACCTCAGCGCGCTCACCTGGGAGCGCACCGACAAGGCCGCGGCCCTCAAGAAAGCCGCCAAGTAGGAACAGTTAAGAGTGAGGAGTGAAGAGTGAAGAGTTGGGAATGCAGGGCGCGGAGTCTGCCGAGACTCCTAACTCTTCATTCTGAACTTTGAACTCTTCACTCGCCGCGCGACGAAGCGCGGCCTGCCCCGGCGTCAGCGTTGTTTCTGAAACGGCCGCGTCCGCAAGGGCGCGGCCGTTTTGTTTTCCGGCGGGCGGCGGGCCTGCGGTGTCCGGGTTTCGCGCTTGCGGGGCGGCGGAGGCTTCGGCTATACCGGCGGCATCATGAGCGACATCTGTGGGAACAGCGGCTCGCACTCGATGAGGTTTGTCCTCCTCCGCGCGGCGATTCTCTTTGGCTTTTTCTTCGCACTCGCCAGCGGTTTGTGGAGCGGTTGTCGCGTAGCGGAAAAACCGCGCACCCAAGAGCGCAAACCAAGCGCCGCTCATGAGGAGGGTCTGGCCGCCCTCAAGACTCGGAGCGACGGGGCGAACAAGTTACTTGTCCAAGGCAAGTATGCGCAGGCCGAGATGGAGTGGCGCGCCATCATATCTGCCTACCAACGCATCTTAGGCCCGGAGCATCCCGACACGCTAATGAGCCGCTACAATCTGGCCAGTGCGCTTCGCGCCCAGCGCAAGCACGACGAGACCGTGCGTGAGCTTCGCGCCGTCCTGGCCATTCAGGAGCGCGTCCTGAGGCCGGAGCATCCTGCCAAGATGGGCATCCACAACAGCCTGGCCTCTACGCTTCAGGCCCAAGGCAAGCACGCCGAGGCCGAGCGTGAGTATCGCGCCGCCCTAGCCATCCGCGCGCGCGTCTTTGGACCGGAGGATCCCGGCACGATGGGCATCCGCAGCAGCCTGGCCTATGCGCTTCAGGCCCAAGGCAAATACGGTGAGGCCGAGCGCGAGTTTCGCGCCGTCCTAGCCATCCGCGCGCGCGTCTTTGGACCGGAGCATCCCGGCACGCTGGCCATCCGCGGCAACTTGGCCTCTACGCTTCAGGCCCAAGGCAAGCACGCCGAGGCCGAGCGTGAGCTTCGCGCCGTCCTGGCCAGCCGCGAGCGCGTCTTGGCGCCGGAGCATCCCCTCGTTTTAACCTCCTGTTATAATCTGGCGCAGTGTTTGAAGGCCCAGAATAAGAAAGCGGAGGCGCTGATCTTTGCGCGGCGGGAACTGGAGGGCAGGCGCAAGGTGCTGGGCGAGGAACATCCTTATACGAAGCTGGCCCGGATGCAGCATGATGAGTTGGAGAAATCGCTGAAGGCGAAATGAAAACGGCTGGATATGGGGTGGTTTTGGCTTTGAGAGGCGCTGGCATGTCCGCGAGCTAAACTGTTTGGCCGGCGTGTGGTCATGTTTCGCCAGTTCGTTATGATGCAGGGGCAGGGCGTATAGCTGTTTCATCCGCGCATTGCACTGTAATCCCGGCGTGATGCACTGTTTCACCGGTTTGAGCCTCTGTAACGTCCGGTTGCTATGCTGTAGCATCAGTTTGCATGGCTGTAACCATTGCAGCATGGCAAACTGGTGTTACAGGATGACGATTGGAGAAAGCAGCGATGGAGTCTGGTGAAGTGCAAGAGCAATAAGCCTTCAAATGACTAAAAATAGACATTTCATAAACTGGATAAGATTCTACAGTATCGGGCGTAGATGCAGTAGAAATCACTGTAGCGGCTGTCTCTGACAGCCGAGTGATTGCAGCGACAGACGGCGGTCGGAGACCGCCGCATACAGACCAAGCAGAGGTGCCAGCAGATGTTTCGACGCCGCGCACGATCACGCTCCAGCCGCCGATCGTGTGACGGCGCGGCGATTTTGGATTTTAGATTTTGGATTTTGGATTTCTGCGGGCCGGCGGTGATGATGATGGCCTGTAGCGGCGGTCTCTGACCGCCGTCGGTTATCGCCAATGATTCGGCGGTCAGAGACCGCCGCTACAGAGCCGTGCATTAGGATCCAAACATGAGTCAGCTATCGCTCTTCACCGCGCGCGTCATCATTGGTTGGAGAATTGGCCTCCTCGTAGCGGCGTTAGTGGCCAGCGCGTTCAAGGCGAACTTTCAGAATCCGGTTTGGGTCGGTTCATTTGTCACAGCGTCCGCCCTGGCGGTGACAGGCATCATCGTGCTGCGCGGCGAACGATATTCCGAAAGGGAAAACGTCTTCCGCCGCTGGTGCGGCGAGGTCGTATTATGGCTCGGCCTGATCGGACTTGGGGCGCTGCTCTTCTTTCCCAATTGGTTCAGCAGCGTGTAGAGCTTTTGAAGAGATGAATCGAGGCCCTGTAGCGGCGGTCTCCGACCGCCGAAGAGGGGCCTCAAGGAAAACGGCGGTCATAGACTGCGGCCACAGGCGCGGACGCCGCCGCGCAGCCCGTCACTCCGTGGCGGGAATCATCATCATCTCCCGCGACGGAATCGCGGGCTGCGGAGGCATCCACGCCGCGCGTGAAATCCGTCGTTGAATGTGCCAGAGGCATGCGCCGCTCGGCGACCGCCGGCGGCGGCGCGGCGGTTAGTGTCCACCCCAGGACGGCGGCGCGCCAAAAATGTAGAACGCGGCCAGGACGATGACCGCAATCACCACACCGGCTTTGATGAACGCCAGCTCCAAATTCCTTGCATCCGGTGGCGCCGCTGGCTTGGGTTGTTCCCGATCGGGGAGGTCGTCCGCGAACGGCTTCCAGCCTCGTCTTTTGTTCATGGCGATGAATGTGTCTGCGATGACGCCCGTGGCGGGAGGCGCGCGCGGGGAGCGGGGCGGTGGTTACTGCCCGTTCCAGGACGGCGGCGTGCCAAAAGCGAGGACCGCCGTCAGGAAGACGAGCGACATCGCCATCACGCCTGCCAGAAGCAACTGCTCGAAAGTGATTCCAGCCAGCAGCCGCGCTGCCGCGCGCCCCCGCCGATCCAGGGGAATGGTTGCGACCGGCATCCAGCTTCGTGATCGAGTGATGTTCATGACGACGTTATATGTTCGCGGATACTACGCGGGGGGAACGAACCGCGCCATTCGGGAACTTCGGCGACATTCTGTAGGGGAAATCCCCAGCCCGGCGCATGGAAGGCGGGCCGGGGGAGTTCAGCGCCGCGCACGGTGTTCGCAGCCGTCGCGGAAGGGAAGGCTGGCTGCCCGGCATGGATTCGAACCATGAAAAACGGCTCCAAAGGCCGCTGTGTTACCATTACACCACCGGGCAACGAGAATCTCGTTGGTCGTGATTCGTAATTGGTGATTCGTGATTCGGATTACGAACAACGAGTTGCGAATCACCAATCACCAATCACGAGTCACTTTCTCAAAAAGCCGCCGCGACCGTCATCCACATCTTGTCGCCGAACTCCGCTCGCGCCGCGGCCATCGCGCGCTCCGCGCTGGCGCGGTCGGCCGCGACTCCAAACACCGTCGCGCCGCTGCCGCTCATCATCGCCGCCACGCAGCCGTTGCGGGCGAGCGATTCCTTGAGCAGTTCCAGCATCGGGAACTTGCGCAGCGCGGGTCCTTCGAGCGTGTTGACCATCGCGCGCGCCGCCGCGGGCAGGTCGCCTCCGGCCAGCGCGTCGCGGACGACCTTAATGGCCCCGCCGCGGCCCGTCAAGAAGGGCCTGACTTCCGCGTAGGCCCATGCGGTGGAGATGCCGAAGCCGGGGTTGATGAGGACGAAGTGCGCGCGGCGCAACGTGGCGCGCTCGGCGTCGGAAAGGGGTTCGACGAGTTCGCCGCGGCCGTGGCAGAACGAGGGCGCGGGGTCGAGGAAGAGCGCGCAGTCGGAGCCGAGCGTGGCGGCGAGGGGCTGGAGCTGCTCGCGGGTGAGGCCGAGCTGCCAGAGCTGGTTGAGGCCGGTGAGCGCGACGGCGCCGTTGCCGCTGCCGCCGCCCATGCCGGCCGCGATGGGCAGAAGCTTGCGCAGCCGGATGTGCGCGCCGGCGGCGGCGCTGGCTTGGCGCTGAAGCAGGAGAGCGGCGCGGATGACGAGGTTGCTGGAGTCCGTGGGCAAGCCGGGCGCGTCGCATTCCATCGTGACGCCGTGGCCGGGATTGCGAAGCTCGAACTCCATCTCGTCGCACACGTCCAGCGGCACCATGATGCTTTCCAGCTCGTGGAAGCCGTCGGGCCGCTTGCGGATGATGTCGAGTCCGAAATTGATTTTGCCGGGCGAACGCAAACGCAGAACAGTGGTCATCGCGGAATCGTTGTCGCGGAAAGCGCGGCGGCAATCAAGCGCAAAGCGGCTCGCGCCCCCCGCGCCGGCGTCCCGTCTTCAGGCGGCGCCGATGATCCGCGGCCGCCGCTGAATCCGGGACACCCACTGGCCTTACGCGTATGCGCGATGGCTGATCTGCGCCAGAAACGGCCGCTCCAGCCGCAGGTAATCGTCCCACGCGATCTTCACCGACTCCGTATGCGTGCCGGCCTGGAAGACAATTTCATCGTCCTCCTCCAGCATGTCGTCGGCGTAGATGGGCAGCATGTAGAAGCTGCCCAACGGCGGCATCGCGCCGGTTTCGCAGTCGGGGAACAAGTCCTTGAACTCCGACTCGCTGGCGAGATGGCATTCCTTGCCGGTGACGCGGTTGAACGCTTCGACGTCCACGTGGGTGACGGCGGGCAGGACGGCCATGTAAAACTCGTCGTCGCTGCGCAGCATGACGACCTTGACCTGCATTTTGCCGGGGATGTGTTCGGCCTGGGCGATTCGCTGGGCCGTGTAGGCGCGCGCGTGATGGATCACTTCGTAGCGGACACCTTGTTGTTTCAGATACTGCTCAATTCGTTCGAGGCATGTCATGACATTTCCTCCTCTTAAGTTTCTGCGGAACTGTAGCCCCGCTCGTCTGCGAAAGCAATCGGTGGTAAAGTCTGGCGTGCCATGAGAACTGGCGGATGGTTTTGGAGCGCGGCGACGGGTGTCCTGGCCAGCGCGGCTGCGCTGGCGGCAGGCGGCGATGAATGGACGCCGCAGCGGGAGCGGATGGTGGCGGAGCAGATCGCCGGCCGCGACGTGACGGACGCGGCGGTGTTGCGGGCGATGCGGACGGTGCCGCGGCACTTGTTCGTGCCAGAGGCGGCGCGGCGGGAGGCGTATGGGGATTATCCGCTGCCGATCGGCCAGGGCCAGACAATCTCGCAGCCTTACATCGTGGCCTACATGACGCAGTTGCTCCGCCTGAAGCCGGGCGCGAAGACGCTGGAGGTGGGCACCGGCTCAGGCTATCAGGCGGCGGTGCTGGCGGAGGTGACGCAGACGAACGTCTATAGCATCGAGATCGTCGCGCCGCTGGCGAAGACGGCGGCGGAGCGGTTGAAGCGGCTCGGTTACGAGTGGGTCGTCGTCAAATGCGGCGACGGTTATCTGGGCTGGCCGGAGCACGCGCCGTTTGACGCGATCATCGTCACCGCCGGGGCCGAGCACGTGCCGCCGCCGTTGGTCGAGCAACTCAAGCGGGGCGGGCGGATGGTGATTCCGGTCGGCGGCGCGTGGGCGGTGCAATCGCTCGTGGTCGTGGAGAAGCTTCCTGATGGCACGGTGAAGAAGCGCGAAGACATCCCGGTGCGGTTCGTGCCGCTAACGGGCAAGGGGCGGCAGCGGGAGTGAGAAGGCGCGAAGTTCTCAGCGTCTGAGGAACTTCTGGCGTTGCACTTCGCGGCGGACGAGGTCGCCGAAGTCGGCTTGGGCCATGCCGTATTGGTCCACGGCAATTTCCGCGAGTTTGCGCGCGAGTTCGCGTTGATTGGCGTCCAGCAGCGCCTGCACGAGCGAGCGGAAGGCGCGTTCGATGTGGCCCTGCACGAGGGCGACGGAGGTGTTCAGGTGCGGCCGGCCGGCAGGATCGCGGGCGACGACTTGTTCGTTCGGCGCGAGCTTCTTGTAAACAATCTCCAGGACGCGCCAGGTCTGGCCGCGGTTGGGAGCCAGCATGAGGCCCTGGATCAACTCGACGACGGATTCCTCCGGGCGGCCCAGATTGGCGAGCGCCTCGCCCATGCCTTCGTGCGCGACCGGCTCGCCGGGCGAGATGCGGGCGGCGTAGGCAAAGGCCTCGAGCGCCTGCGGGAACGCGCCGAGTTGCGAATAGACCGTGCCGAGGTCGAGGTAGATGAGGTGGTTGCCGAGGGTGAGCTTGAGGTTGGCGGCCCATTCGCGGGTGCGGAGTTGCCGCAGGCGGTGCTCGGAGGACTTGCGGTTGAAGGCGGCGGCGCGCTGGAGCACCTCGGCGGCCTTGATGTAAAGGGCGCGGGTTTCCGGCGACATGGGTTTGCGGGCGATGCGTTCCGGCGCGCCGCGCAGGTCGGCTTTTACGCCGAGGTAGTGGCCGAGTTGGGCGCAGGCTTCCTCGTAGGCGGGAAAGATCACGAGCGACTTCTCGGCCTCGGCGATGGACTCGTCAATGCGCGAGCCGTCCGGCGCGGCTTCGAACAAGGCGAAGGCAAACTGCTTGTGCGCCTTGGCGCTGTTCGGGGAGATGATCGTTGCGGCCTGCCAGAGGGAGAGGTCGCTCTTCCATTCGGTGTTCCGCCAGTAGGCGCGCAGGCTGAAAACGACCGCAATCATCGCGACGGTGACGACATAGATGAACCAACCGAGCCGTCTGCGGACAACGAGCCGGTGCTGATAGGGCACGTCGAGATGGTCATTGAGCAGCACGGTTTCCGAGCAGTCGGCAAAGGGCGGCAACTCGCCTTTGTAGGCCCACCACGGCGCGATGATGCTGCGCGTCACCAGATGAATGACCACGCCGACGAGCGCACAGACGCTTGCAGCCGGCAGGTAAAGCCATCGCTCTGAGAAAATGCTGTTACCGACGGTGAGCACGCTCAGATTGGACGCGAGCGTGAGCAGGAACAGGCCGATCCAGAAGGCGAGCGCGCGCAAGTGCCGGTGAAAGCGCCAGACCGCGCAGAGGACGCCTAGGATCCCCAGCAGCGCCAGCACTCCAAGCCAGTCTTCCACGCGGCGGAAGCCGGTGTCCACGGGAACAATCTGGCTGAACGAATAGTCCGCGCTGAGCCATTGCGGGAAGATCAGCAAATAGGAGGCCTTTGCCACCAGCACGCAAGAGGTCAGGAACCGGTCGAAGATGTTGGACACGGCCAGCGGGTTGTCCACGAAGTTCACCAGTTTCGGCTCCAGCCGCAGCAACACGACCGTCCGCATCGCCAGGTAGCCGAGCCAGACCAACAGCATCCAGAGGTAGTTGCTGCGGAACTTCCGCAGGCAGTTCTCCCAGAAGTCCCGCGCGGCATGGCCGCTGTAGCGCCGCCAGTCGAACAACCAGTCGAACACCACCACCAGCGGCAGGAGCACCGCGGCGCTTTCCTTGGCCAGCAGCGCCAGGAAGAACAGCAGCCACGACGTGAACCGCATCAGCCATTTCAGGGCGGGGCGGTTGGCCCAGGCCACGTCGCCGAGGTGGGTGAAGAGTCCCAACAGGACCAACGCGGTCGAAAGCAGGTCGGCGCGGCCGAGCACGCAGGTGACGGCCTCCGTGTTCGCCGGCTGGCAGGCAAAAAGCAGGCCCGCCGCGAAGCCCGCGCGCGTCGAGCGGAAGATCACGGTCACCAAATAGAAGACGAGGATGGAGTTCAGCGCGTGCAGCAACCAGTTCAACGTGTGATAGCCGACCGGATCGGTCTTGTTGCCGAGGATGGTGTAATTGAGCAGAAAGGAGAGCGTGGTCAGCGGACGGTAGAGGCCGTCATTGGTGACGAGCGGGTAACCGTAGTTCTTGTCGAAGATGTCGTCGAGGTGGTCGAGGTCGTGAAGGCGCGGGTCGCCTTGCAGCATTGTCCGCGTTTCCAGCCCGAGGTCGCCGGAGAATGTGTTCACGTAGGCCAGCAGCGCCGCGAGCAGGATGAGAGCGATCAACAGCACGTCGTAGCGCGCCGTCAGCTTCGGCAACCCCCACGGCCGGCCGGGCAGGGCGCTCGCCGAAAGCGCGGTGCGCGCGGCCTCAATCGGCGACATGTCGGGTGCGGGGCCAAGCTCAGCCGGCGCGGGTTCCGGCGCGGCGGCGGGCGCCGGCGGCGTTGCGTCTTGCGAGCTGATGGGTGTCGTTGGGTCGGCCATGAGGCTTATCGGTTGCGACGACGGCTGGGGGGAAAGGTCCTCGTTTGCCGGGGCGGGCGGGCACGAGTCGTCAAAGCAAGGTTCATCATGAATCAAAGACGTGGCCATTATAGACGGCGGCGAACGGAGTGCAACCTTCGCAAACCGGAAAATGGTGTTTGCTCTGATCCTGCCCCGTGCGGCCCTGCGACAAGTCCGCCGTCATCCCGCCGGAGCGGGCCGCGGAACTCGCCGCCAATCTAGAACTTGAAAACAAACTCTCCGTTCTGAGCTCCGCAGTGTCCGGTGTCAGGGAGCAACGCTAATGAATTGGAGGTGGCGCTGGCCGCCAGCGGCCTGCCGGATACGCGAAAGGTGAAGGCTTTCTGGATCAAGAACACCCTGAGTTGCGAGACGGTGCTGGCCTCGGAAGCCTATGTCGAAGAGTTGGGATGCCGTTCCCACCTGCGGAAGGAACCGGAACCTGCGCCGTTGGCTTTTGATGGGAACGGCGGCTTCGTGCCGGTGTTCTAACGGGTCGGGCCGGGCTTCAGGTGGAGAGGTTGACGGAAGAAACAAAGCCGGGAATTGCTCATCAACAACAAGTCACGATCCTTGCCGCTCGAAGTTCACTCCATGCCGGAACCGCCAACAACCGGTCCGTTACTCTCGCTTCTTCTTGCCCTTCCCCTCGTCCTTGCCGCCGCGTTGTTGCTCTGGTTCTCCAGAATCGGCGTCCGGGGGACGGCGATTGTCAAAGTTCCTTTTGACCGTTGCCGGGACGAACTCCTCCCACATCACCTTACCGCCAATGGAAAGCTGCACACCGTGGCCGCGTATCTTGGTCCCGCGGCCCTCGCCGGAGTTGAATGACTTGCCACCGGCCTCCACCGCATCGGATTCAAACACTTTCGTCTCCAAAGGTCCGAGGGAGAAGGCTTGCTCGCCGCCATAGACTGCCTCGCCGCCGCGGATGGAGCCTTGCATGTCCAATCGTGACTTGGCCACACCCCACTTTACTACGATCCCTTCGATGGGCTGGGGCCGGGTATTGCGCAGCGTGATGCGCAACGCCAGCCTCTCGGAATAGTCGCCCGCGTAGATCGTGATCGTATTACCACTGGACGTAACCTTCTCGCCGGCGTTCTTCTTCTTACTGACCCGCTGCACCGTAACTTGCACGGGGGAGAATTGCGCGCACGCAGGCATCACCAGTCCACCGACCACCAGCAACGTCAACAATCGTTTCATAGCAGTTCCTCCAAAACGGGCCGTATTGTGCCGCAAACCGCACGCCGGGTCAAGCACGCCGGAACTTCCTGTCGCCGGCGAGTGCTTGACGGCGCGAAGGAAAGACGTGTATTGTTCGCGACACGCTTTGGATGAAGAAGAAGCGGAACTTTGGAGGTCAACTATGAAGCCAGCGAGAACATTTGGTTGGAGCATCGTGTGCGGCATTGCAGTGCTGACAATGTCCATGACCAGTCCGTCGCACGCCTACGACATGGGCGACAAGGCGTTGCGCGGCGCGGCCGGAATGGTGTTCTTCTTTCTTGAGTTGCCCGGCAACATGGTGGAGGTGGGCAACAAGGAAGGCGCCCTGATGGGTTGGACGAAAGGTTTTGCCCAAGGGTTTGTCAAGATGCCGTTCCGAGGCCTGGTCGGAGTTTACGAGCTGTTCACGTTCCCGTTTGACATTAAGCCGGGATACGAGCCGGTGATGGAACCGGAATACCCTTGGGGTTATTTTTGCGCTTCTGACAAGGCTCCAGCCGCGCCCAAGAAATAGGCTTGTTTGCAACGGTTTGACGCGGCGAGCTTGACTTGTTGGCGCGTTTGATTAGGCTTTTGCAGTCACTTTAATACACGGAGGAAACGAAAAACATGAAACTGAAGAGCATTGGATTCGCGGTTGTGCTGGGACTTGGTGTGATGGCGGCAAGCCTGCCGGGCACGGCTCAAGCACAAGATGCTGCCACCAAGTTTGGACGCGGTATTGCCTCGTGCGCCTTGGGCTGGCTGGAGCTGCCCGGCAACATTTACGAGGAAGGCACAAAGAACGGATGGGTGATGGGTGCCACCGTCGGCTTTGGCAAGGGCATTGGCATGGTCGTGGTTCGCACGCTGGTCGGCGTGTGGGACTTGGTCACGTTCCCGATCCCGGCGCCCGACGAGTATAACTCCATCCTCAAGCCTGATTATCCTTGGGGCTACTTCACTGGCGAGGGTGAGGTCACGGTTCCTGCCACCACCGCCGCGCCTGTCCGTTAGTTGCCGACAAAACGATCAACGAAACACATTCAACGGAATGCCATGAACAAGATGCCCTTGACCTTCAAAATGTTGGCGCTGGCCGGAGCCATCAGCTTTGGCGCAGCCAGTCTCTTCGCGGCCGACGCTCCCCCGACGGTTGACAACCAAACCGCGGGCGCCAAGTTCACCCGCAGCGTGGTCGGCCTTGTGTTTGGCTGGCTGGAACTGCCAAACCAAATGTATCAGTCGGCCGTGAACGACGGCCCTGGCATGGCGGCGACGGTGGGCTTTGCCAAAGGCCTTGGCATGGTCTGCGCCCGCTACCTTTGCAGCACCTACGAGTTCCTCACATTCCCGTTCCCCATCAACGACTTCAAGCCGGTGTTGGATCAGGAGTATCCGTGGGGCTATCTGGCCTCCGAGGGCAACGTCACGGTGCCGGCGGCCACGTCCGCTTCGCAGCCGAGGCGCTGACCGGCAAAGCCTGAGGAGTTATTCATGCAAGAGGCGACTCGTATGAGTCGCCTCTTGTGTTCTGCGGCAGCGGCACCGCTTACGATTCCAGACTCGCGAGATACCGCTCGCAATCAATCGCCGCCGCGCAGCCCAACCCCGCTGCGGTGATCGCCTGCCGGTAAACCTTGTCCACGCAATCGCCCGCGCCGAAGACGCCCGGCACGTTCGTCGCCGTGCCCGGCTTGCAGATGAGGTAGCCGTCGGCGTCCATGTCCAGCAGCCCGGCAAACAGGCGCGTGTTGGGCGCGTGGCCGATGGCAACGAAAACGCCCGCGCAGTCCAGCGTCCGCGTCTGGCCGGTTTTCACGTCCTTCAACACCACGCCGGTCACGCGGCCCTGTTTCACATCAAGAATGTCCGCGACCACTGAGTTCCACACGAATTCGATCTTCGGATTCTTAAGCGCGCGCTCCTGCATGATCTTCGAGGCCCGCAGAGCGTCACGGCGATGAATCACATACACGCGCGAGCCGAATCGCGTCAGGTAGCCCGCCTCCTCCAGTGCCGAATCGCCGCCGCCGACGACCACCAACGGCTGGTTCCGGAACATCGGCAGCGCCCCGTCGCACGTTGCGCAATAGGTCACGCCTTTCGTCTCCAGCAGCCGCTCGCTCTCCAGTCCCAGATGCCGGTGGCTCGCGCCAGTGGCGACAATGATGGACTTGGTTTCGATGACCCCGTCGCCGCCCGTCACGCGAAACGGCCGCTGCGACAAATCCACCTTCTCGGCCGTATCGTAGCTGATGCGCGCGCCAAACTTTTCGGCCTGTTTCTGCATCCTCATCACAAACTCCGTTCCGTCTATGCCCTCGGGAAAGCCCGGAAAGTTCTCGACGATGCTTGTGGTGGTCAACAGTCCGCCTGGCGCCGCGCCTGCCAGCACCAATGGCGACAAATTCGCCCGTGCCGTGTAAAGCGCCGCCGTCAGTCCCGCGCAGCCGGTGCCGATGATCAAAACATTTTCCATGTGTCGCTCTCCGTAAAGTTGCTCAACGAATCCTCTGCACGATATTCGCCGCCGCGCGTCATTGCAACGCCGGACTCTGGGCTTGCCTGAAACGGGAGACTTCTTTAGTTTCTCCGCCATGAAGCGCCCACTGGTGGGCATTGCCGTGGTGTTTTGCGCCGGCATGACGCTGGGCGAGTGGATTCCGCTGCCGCTCGCCGCCTCGTGGGTCCTGTTTTCAACCGCCCTCATCGCGTCGGCGGTTCTTCTTCGCCATCGGGCCGGCCTTGTTGTGGTTTACGCGATGATCTTTCTCGGCGGCGCGCTCGCGCACCGGCTGGCGAACAGGTGGCCGCAACCTCATCATCTCCTGCGTCTGCTCGGCGACCGTCCCCAAAACGTGGTCGCTCGCGCGACGATCACGCTGGAACCGGTGCGTTCCGTCAGCCGGCGCGCACGCGGCGAGCAGGAGCGGGACTTCTTCGCCGTCCGGATCAATGCGCTGGACTGCGGCAATGGCTGGCAGACGGCAACGGGCGACGTTGTTGTATGGCTCGACCAGCCGCCGGACGACGAGCGGCTGCGCTACGGCGATGTGGTCGAGTTTCGCGGTCTTCTGAGCCGGCCGGGCGCTCCGACGAACTCCGGACAGTTCGACTATCGTTCCTATCTGGCGCGACGCGGCGTTTTTTACGAAGCGCGCATCCACAACGGCGCAGCCGTGACCGTGCTCGGCCGCGAGGCTTCCTGGTGGATGGAGTGCGGCATGTGGATGCAGCGGCGGTTTCTGGCGAGCGCGGCGCGAGGCTTGGAGACGAGCAGCGTCGGCGATGAACCGGTCGTTGTCGGTTTGCTGCGCGCGATGCTCGTGGGTTTTCGGCCGGGTCTGACCAACGAGCTGTCGGAGCCGTTCATGCGCACCGGCACACTGCACGTGTTTGCCGTCAGCGGCCTGCACGTCGCGGTGATCGCCGGCATTCTGGTCGGCTTGCTGCGTTTCTTCAGCGTCAGCCGACTTGGTTGCGTTCTGATTGCGCTGCCGCTGCTTGTGTTCTACACGCTTGCGACCGGCGCCCCGGCGTCGGCGGTGCGGTCGTTCTTGATGGCGGGCATCGTGATCATCGGATGGAGCCTGCCGCGGCCCACCGACGTGTTGAACAGCCTCGCCGCGTCGGCCCTCATCATCCTGCTGTGCAATCCGATGCAGTTGTTCGAGGCAGGCTTCCAGCTTTCTTATGCTGCTGTGCTGGCTTTGGCGCTGTTTGTTCCCGGGCCGGGATTCCTTGTCCGAACGCTTTACCGCCGGGACGATTCGGGGGTGGAGTCCGCCACACTCCTGTCGCGACTTCCTGGCTGGCTTGCCGACGTGTTCGTGTGCGACCCGTATTTGCCGGCGGGTTTGTTGCCGGGATGGCGGCGGGCCTGGTATCGCTTCGTGCAAGCCATGACTGTTTCGTTTGCCGTTTCGGTGGCGGCATGCGCCGGGACGATGCCGCTGATCGCCCACTACTTCCATCTGTTCACGGCCGTCAACTTCCTCTCCAACCTCGTCATGGTGCCGTTGAGCACGCTGGCGATCACGACCGGCTTCGCCTCGTTCCTGCTGGACTTGGTCTGGCCGCCGCTCGCGGTTGTGCTCAACAACGCCAACTACGCGTTCATGGAACTGATGCTCGGCGCGAGCCGTTGGTTCGAGCGCCTGCCGTTGGCGTTCATTTACGTAAAGACGCCGGCAGTCTGGTTGTCGGCGGCGTTCTATGGAGCGATGGCGCTGTTTCTTTGGGCCGGTGTGAGGAGGTTCGCGCACAGGCTCGCGTGGCTCGGCGTGGCCGCGCTCTGCGCGCTCGCCATCGGTTTGGCCGCCCGCAACGGCGAGGCGACGGTCGCACTCACCGTTCTCAGCGTCGGCGACGGTGCAGCGGCGTTTGTGGATGTGCCAGGCGAGAAGCACGACGCGCTTATTGACTGTGGTCCAGCGAGATCCACGGGTTTTATCCTCAAGCCGTTTCTTCGCGCGCAAGGTTGCGATGCGGTGGAGACGCTCATCCTGACTCATGCTGACGCCAACCACGTTGGAGGAGTTGGCGCAGTGCTCGATGGATTTCACCCGCGGAGGATTTTCGACAACGGCCAGAGCCGTTGGAGCCGCGTTGGAGGCGGCCCATTGCCGGGTTTCCGCGCGTCGCGGCTGGTCGAACCGGCGACACTGCCGTTGGGCGGGAGTGCCGAGTTGCGGGTGCTCTATCCGCGCGCCGGGCCGCTGGCGGCGTTGAGCGACAACGCCGCGCTGGTGATGCAGTTGCGCTGCGGCCCGCACCGCGTATTGCTCGCGTCGGATATCGGCGCAACGGTCGAGCGCGAGCTGATGGCGGCGAAGGTGGATTTGCGCAGCGACGTTTTGGTGAAGGGGTTGCATAGCCGCGAGGATTCCTGCACCGACGGGTTTCTGGACGCGGTGGCGCCGCAATGGGTCGTCATTACCTGCGGCGAGGCCGCCAGGCGGGCGTCGGCGCTGCCGGCGATGCTTGGTCGCATCGAGGCGCACGGCGCGCGGGTTCTGCGCACGGATTCGCACGGGGCTGTCACGGTTCAGATGTCACCCGACGACCTGGAGGTGAAAACCTTTTTGCCCGGTCCCGCCCCTGTGCTAGGCTTCGTGCGACGTGAAACGCCCTGAGGCGTTTGCGGTCCCGCCCGCGTGAACGTTTCGCGTGGGGAGTGTGTCCAAAACTGTTACATGCCTTTCGATCCCGATACCGAACTGATGTTGAAGGTCCGCCGTGGCAACCGCGCCGCGTTTGAGGCGTTGGTGGCCAAATACCAGCGGCCGGTCATTAACACGATCTTTCGCAGTATCGGGGACCTCGCGGAGGCCGAGGACCTCACGCAGAACGTCTTCGTGCAGGTCTGGAGGGTTCGCGGTCGCTACAAACCGACGGCGAAATTCTCAACCTGGCTCTTTACCATTGTTCGCAACACCTGTCTCAATGAAGTCCGCCGCCGCGCGCGGCATCCGGCGGACTCGCTCGACAAGCCGGTGACGGATGCCGCCGACGGCAGCGAGTTGCCGTGGCAGATTCCCGACCAGCAGGCGAAGCCGCCGAATGAGGAGGCGCTGGCTGCCGAATTGCGGAAGCGCGTGGACGCCGCGCTGGCGGCCCTGCCCGAAGCCCAGCGCACGGCGATGCTGCTGTTGCGCCACCAGAACATGCCCTACGAGGAGATCGCCAAAGTCATGCGCTGCTCGCTGTCGGCCACGAAATCCCTCATCCATCGCGCGCGCGAGATGCTGCGCGACCAACTCAAACCGTATTTGCGGCCGTGAAAACTTCTGCGCAACCTTGAGATGTCCGGGGTGTTATTAACCATGAGGTTTCTGGAAATGAACTGCACGGAATGCCAAGTTGAATTTGACCGCTTGCTGGACGGACGGTTGGACGCCCCGGCGGGCGAGTTGGTGCGCCAACATCTGGCGGACTGTCCCGGCTGCGCCGCGGCCTGGCGCGATTACGAGGTCGCATGGGCCGTGTTTGCGTCCCTCCCGGAGGTCGAGCCTTCCTCGAACTTCGTTGCGCGCGTCATGAATCAGATTGACCGCGTGGAGCGCGAGATGCCCGCGCGCGTCTGGTTCTTCCCGGTGCCGCGGCGTTGGCTGGCGCCGGCGGTGGCGGCCGTCATGCTTCTGGCGGCGGGCGCCGGCGTCTGGATGAAGGCGCAGCATGAAGCCGATCAGGTTGTCAGCCAGGAGCTGGCGGCGAACCTGCCGGTCGTGCAGCATCTGGATTTGCTGAAAGACTTCGATATCATTGCGGACCTCGACCGGATCGCGCCGCAGCAGGAGCACGACCCGATCGAAGAGATGTTGAACGCGCTCTGGAATAGCTGATGAGTCCAAGGGTTTTCATTGTCGCGCTGGCTCTTGCCTGTATCGCTTGCCCTGCGCCCGGTCAGCCGGGCGCTCAGCCGGTTTCAACTAACGCTGCCGGCGGGGACATTCAGTTGCCGAAGAACCTGCCGCCGCGGCTGCGCGAAAAGATGGCGAAGATGCCGCCCGCCGAGCGCCAGAAGTTTCTGGAGCGATGGCAGCAGCTTCGCAAGCTCTCGCCGGAGGCGCGGAAGCTGCTGAACAAGAATTACCAGAGTTTTTCCAAGATGCCGCCGGAGCAGCGGGAGCAATTGAAGCAGCGCCTCCAGCAGTGGCAGGGCATGTCGCCGGAAGAGAAAAAGAAACTGCAAGAGAACTTCCAACGCTGGAAGCAACTCAGCCCTCAGGAGCGCGAGGATCTTCGCAAGCGGCACACCCGTCCTCCACCTGCCAACGGCCGCGCTCCATCGGGCGGGCCGCGAGGCCCGGCGGTGAAAGCGTTGCCCGCCGCGGCGAAGGCGGAGTAGTGGGTCACGTTGCGCTGCGGATCAGTTTCGCGGCAAACGCCCCGTCCAATCCATCGCGCGGCGGAAAGGTCTCAACGCAGCGGTCCAGCGCAAATTCCGGCGCTGCCTTCGCGAAGGCTTCTACAACGCCGCGGTTTTCCTCCGGTTCGAGGCTGCACGTGCTATAGACCAGCACGCCGCCGCGCTTGACACGCCGCGCCGCTTTTTGCAGCAACGCCAACTGCTCCGTCGCGAGCCGGGCAATGTCCTCACCGCGCAGCCGCCAGCGGGCATCCACGCGCCGGCGGAGCACGCCGGTATTGGAGCAGGGCACGTCCACCAGCACGCGGTCAAACCATGTCTCGGTGGAGTCGCTGGCGCGGGCTTGCTGGACGGTGACGCAGGCGACGCCGAGGCGCGCGCAATTCGCCACGACTTGTTTCAGCCGCTCGGCCGACGTGTCTTCGGCGACGATCTCGCCGCGGTCTTGCATCAACTGCGCCAGGCAGGTTGCCTTGCCGCCGGGCGCGGCGCAGGCGTCCAACACGCGCTCACCCGGCTGCGCGCCCAACAGTTCGACCGAGGACAGCGTGCTGGGGTCCTGGATGTAGAACTCTCCCTCGGCGAATCCCGGCAGCCGTTCCGCGGATTCTGTTGCGCGCACCTCGATCATTGGCACCGCGCACGACGCGGCGCTGAAAGGTTCGGCTTCGATGCCCGCTGTGCGCCATTTTGCCAGCAACGCTTCGGCGCTGGTTCGCAGCGTGTTCACGCGGGCGAAGAGTTTTGGCGGGCGGTTGTTCCAATCGAGCAGCGCGCGTGTGTCCGCTTCGTCGTAGCGGGCACGCCATCGCGTCACCAGCCATGCCGGGTGCGAACACCGCACGGCCAGTGGCTGCTGCTGGAGCGCCGACGCCAGTGCCGGGCGATCGCGATGGGCATTTCGCAGCAGCCCGTTGAGAAAACCGCCCAGGCGTTCCGACGACGCCCGCTTCGCCAGTTCCACGGTTGAGTTGACCGCGGCGTGTGGCGGCACGCGGTCAAGGAAGAAGAGTTGATACAAACCGAGCCGCGCCAGCACGGCGATTTCCGGTTTCGGCATGCGCTCCGCCTTTTGCGCGATCAGCCAGTCGAGGGCGGCGCGCTGGCGCAGGCAGCCGTAAAACAGCTCCGTCACCAGCCCGCGGTCGCGCGGCGGCAGCGGCGACCGTTGCAGGGCGCCGTGAAGCAAGTCGTCGGCCGCGGCGCCGCCGCGTTCCCACTTGCACAGCAGATCGAACACAATTTCTCTTGGATTGGCAGAAGTCACGCGATAGCTTCTACCACTTTTCAACATGACTGACGACCAAATCCAAGCATTGCTCGACGACGGAAAAGCCGAGGCGCGGCACGTGGAGGCGCTAAAGAAGCTCGGCGCTGGCGCTTACTGCATCCATCGCAGTTGGGGCTTCGGCAAGGTGACCAGCTTCGACCCGATCATGGGCAAGTTCCAGATAGACTTCAGAGGCCGGCCTGGCCACTCGATGGAGGCGCGCTATGCGGCGGAGTCGCTGGAGATTTTGCCCGCCGAACACATCCTGGTCCAGAAAGTGACCGGCCTCGACTCGCTGAAGCGGTTCGCCGCCGACGATCCGCTGCAACTGATGCGCGTCGTGCTGGCCAGCTTCGGCGGACAGGCGACGGCCGACGGCATCGCCGGGGCGCTTTGCCCCGAGGTGGTTGCCACGGCAGATTGGAAGAAGTGGTGGGACGGCGCCAAACGCGCGATGAAGAGGGACCCGCACTTTGGCGTTCCCGCGAAGAAGACGGAGCCGTTCGTGCTGCGCGACAAGCCACAGCGGCCGGAGGAGGAGTTGCTCAGGTCGTTCGCCGCCGCCGCCAACCTCCGGCAGAAACTTCAAGTGGCGGAGCAGTTGTTGCGCATCGCCGACCATCTCTCCGACGCGGCAACCGTGCTCGGCCCTGTCATTCACGCGCTCAGCGGCGAGATCAAGGCGTCTCCGCACCGCGACCCCGCCACCACGCTCGAAGCGATTTGGATTCGCGACGAACTCGCCGGGCTTTGCGGCCATCAGACGCCGCACACGGTCGAGCAGATTCACGAGGTCGTCCTGAATGTCCGTCATCTGGGCGAGCTGCTGCAATCGCTGCCTTCCGCCAAACAGAAGCGGCTGCTGCCGCATCTGCGCACCGCCTATCCGGACACGTGGCACGACACGCTGCGGCAGATCCTTCTGAGCGCCGACGCGAAGCTCGCCGGCGATATCATCGAGTTCTTGATTGCCGGGGGACAGGCCGACGCGGTGGGCGCGTTTCTGGACCGCGCCGTCCGCGAGCAGACCGCCACCGGCGAGTTACTGCTGTGGATTTGCCGCAGCCGGAACCAGCAGGTGTTCGCCGAAACGATTGTGCCGCTGCTCAACGTGCGCCTGGCCGCCGCGATTCTCCAGTCCATCCAGCGTGAGCACTCGGACACCGGCCGCAAGAAGAACCTGCTGCTGGAATGCCTCGTCAACGAACACTCGCTCCTGGCCGATTTGCTGCGCGAGACGGACATCGAAGACGTGCGCGACATCGCCCGCAAGCTCATGGCGCATCCGGCTGTCGGGGAGATGGACCGCCGCTCGTTGTTGGCGCGGATCATCAAGGCGCATCCGCCGATCCAGGCGTTGCTGGCCGGCGGCGTTGAGACACGCCAACAGACGATCTCCGTTTCATGGGAGAGCCTGGAGCAGCGGAAGGCCGAATACGACGAGCTGATCACGAAGCGGATGCCGGCCAACACCCGCGACATCGCCATCGCCCGCAGTTACGGCGACCTGCGCGAGAACTTCGAGTTCAAGGCGGCCAAGGAGATGCAGAAGGTGCTGATGGCGCGCAAGGGCGAGCTGGAACTGATGCTGGCGAACTCCCGCGGCACGGACTTCGCCGACGCCAAGACCGACGCGGTCGGCATTGGCACCGTCGTCACGCTCGCAGACCTCACGGAGAACAAGACCGTGCGTTACGCCATCCTCGGCGCGTGGGACAGCGACGTGGACCGCGGCATCATCAGTTACCAGACGACGCTCGCGCAGGCGTTGCTGAACAGGAAAGCCGGCGACGAGGCGGATTTTGAAATCGGCGGCCATCGCCATCACGTCCGGGTCGAGAAGATCGAGCGCTACGTGGATCTGAAATCGGAGATCGGTCCGCCCTGTGTTCCCAAGCCGGCAGCGGGTGGCGACGCTACCAGCGCCCCGGCAGCACCAGCCAGCAATTGAGCCACGCCCAGCCCGTGGCCAGTCCCAGCAGCAGCACCAGCAGGTTGAGCCGCACGCTCAGTCGGTGCAGCCGCTGCCAGCGGCGCAGCACTTCCTCGCGGGCGTCGCGGTCGTCCTGCGCGCGGGCCTCGTGCGCCTCGTCGCGCAGCGAATCCATTCGCGGCACCAACCGCTGTCGCGCCCAGAGCACCACCACCATCATTCCGAATACCAGCACCAGCACCGTTGAGCCGCCCTTCCACGGCCAGAACCGCATGGCCATCAGCAGGCCGCCGCTCAACAATCCGAACAGGCCGCACGCCAGGCCGACCAGATAGTAGCGGGGAAACACGGTGCGGATGAACTTGCCGGCATGCTCCACTTCGAGGGCGCGGAACGCCGTCGGCGCGACCACGAAGAGAAAAAAGACAATCGCCCCTATCCACAGCGCCCACGACAAGAGAAACACATAGCCTAATGCGATGGTCATCGTCCGCCAGCCTACTGATGTCGGCAGCGGCTGCCAATAGAGAAAAATGCGGCGTAGAGCAGGACTACGATTGGCCCGTCAGCGACAGGAACTCCGGCAGGTTGCGGATATTGTTGAAATCCTCCTCCTCGCAGGCGAGCCGGCAATAGGCGGCGTCCTTGCGGATGGCCGTCGCCAGCAGGCGCAACGCCTCCTCGTGACGCCCCTGCACGGCGCGGTAACAGGCCATGTTGTAGTTGGCTAGCGGATGGTCGGCGCGCAGGCGCATCGCGGTCTCCAGTGCTTCGACCGCAGCGTCCAGCGACTTCGTCCGTCGGCGGCAATAGGCGAGATGAATCCATCCGTCCACGTTCTTGGGCTGGACGGCGAGCAGTTTCTCCAGCCACACTTCCGCGTCGGCGTAACGGTGCGCGCCGAGCAGGATGAACGCCCTCGCGTTGATGGCGTCCTCGCAACCGGGCTGTTGCGCCAGCACCGCGTCCGCCTCGGCGAGCGCGTCCTCATTCATGCCGAGCGTAACGTAACCTTCCGCCGCCTCCAGATGTTTCCGAATCTCGATGTCATCCACAGCCGGATATTTCAGCCTTTCGCCGCAAAACTCCAGCCGGATGTCAGGACGCTGAGTGTCTCCGTGTCGGATGGTATTCCGCGCCAGCTCGTGCTTGACCGCGCCGTGTGCGGCGTTAGACTGCGCGATGGATGGAGCCGGCCATGACCAACCTCGAAGGCCAAACATTTGCCGGTTACGAGATCCTCGCCAGGCTCGGTGAAGGCAGCCGGGGCGCGGTCTATAAGGCCCGGCAGTCAAAGTCCGGCCGCGTCGTCGTGCTCAGGCTTCTCGAACCGCGTCTGGCGAGCGATGCGGAGTTTCTCAGGCGTTTGCAGCGCGACGCCACGGCTGCCGCCGATCTCAGTCATCCCAACCTTGTTCAGGTTTACTGCGTTGGCGAACACGGAGGTTTCCATTACGTGGCCACGGAGTTCGCCGAGGGCGACACGCTGGGCGGGCGTCTGGCGCGGCGGGGCCGGCTGGAGCCGCGCGAGGCTCTGGCCATCGCGTTTTACGTCGCGCGCGCGCTGCTTTACGCGTGGAGCAAGGCGAAGCTCGCTCATCTCGACATCCAGCCGGGGAACATCTTCCTGCGGAAGGCCGGTGATGTGAAGCTGGACGGTCTGGGCATCGCAAAGCCGGCGGTGGCGGCGGCGTCCAAGCTGCCGCATTACACCAGCCCGGAGCGGGCGCAGGAGGCACGCGCGCCGGATTTCCGCGCCGACATTTACAGCCTCGGCTGCGTGCTTTATCAGATGCTGGCCGGCAAGCCGCCGTTCGAAGGCGGTGATGGGAAGGCGCTGCTGGCGAAACACGCCCAGGATCCACTGCCGGCCATCACCAAAACATGGCCGGCGTGCCCGGCTTCACTGGAGCGGTTGGTGGAGCGAATGACGGCGAAGGAGCCTCGCGACCGGCATTGCAGCTACGACGACCTGATCAAGGAACTGCTGGAGGTGCGCGAGGAGGTCAAGCGGATGACCCAGCAGCGCACCTCCGTCCAGCCCCAGGTCGAGAGCCGCGCGTTCGCCGGCTACACGTTCCTCGCCAAGCTCGGCCAGAACGACATCGGCGTGGATTACCGGGCGCGCGAGACGGCGACGAAGCGTGTCGTCGCGCTCAAAGTGCTGGCGCAGCGTTTCAGCCGGGAAACCGGTTTCGTCGAGCGATTCAAACGCGAGGCCGCGGTCGTGACCCGTCTCAGCCACAACAACATTGTGGAGGCTTGCGCTGCGGGCGAAGCCGACGGCGCATGTTACATTGCCAGCGAGTTCGTCGAGGGACGGACGCTGCGCCAACGGATGGAGCGGCGCGGCCAACTCCAGCCGCGCGAGGCGCTCGCCATCACGTTCTATGTGGCTCAGGCGCTCCAGCACGCGTGGAACACGGCCGGGCTGACGCACCGCGCCATCACGCCCGACAACGTCATCCTCACCGACGCCGGCACGGTGAAGCTTGGCGATTTCGGACTGGCGAAAATCATGGAAGCGGAGAGCGCCGCGGCGGATCGGAGGAGTCCGGCAGTGGGTTCGCCGCACTACATGAGTCCCGAACAAGCGCGCGGCGTGAAGGAACTCGATTGTCGCGCGGACATCTACGGCCTCGGATGCCTGCTCTACCACATGCTCACGGGCAAAACGCCTTACAGCGGCGATGACCCGGCGGCGATCATGGCAAAGCACAACAGCGACCCGCCGCCGGCGATTCTCAAGGCGTGGGCGGGTTGTCCTGCCGCGCTCGCGAAGTTGATGGACAGGATGCTCGCCAAGTCGCGCCGGGGGCGGCCTCTGAACTACGAGGAGTTGCTCGCCGAGTTGGTGAAGGTCCGCGAGGAGTTCAAGCGCGTCAAAGTCGTCGCGCCGCCAGCGCCGGAGAAAGTCGCGCCCGCCAAATCCGCGGCGCGAGAGAAAGAGCTGGAGGAGGACGAAGCGGAGGAGGAGCCGGCGCTGTGGAGTCGGAAACCGAGCTTGGTTGGCGCTGGCATTGCCGTGGTCGTTTTTGTGGCAGGTTTGCTGATCTGGGCGCCTTGGAAGCAACCGGCGGTCCAACCGCCGACGCGGGAAGAGATGCGCGCTGATGGTGTCTCCTCGCGGGTCGCGCCGTCGCGACCGGCGTTTGCGCGCGCCACGGCCAGGCCGGAGCCGTCGCCGGCCTACACGCCGCCGTTGCCGAAAGCAACGACGACACCCGTCGCGCCGCCGGAGCCGCCACCGGCTCCCGCAGCAACCGCTGACACGAAGGCGTCCGAAACGTCTTCACCCGCCGACAGTCCTATGGTGCCTCGCGCGACGCTGGCCAGGGTTGGCAGCAAGGAGATTGTGCTCGATATGCCTTCAAGCACCGCTCCCAGCGAGCAGGCGATGACTGACGAGGCATTCGCCGCGGCGGTTGCCGCGTTGCCGCCTCAGGAACAGGTTCGCCGCGTCATTACCAGGCTCCATGAACTCAATCCGGGATTTAGCGGGAAGGGGAGCTACAAGATCGAGAGCAACGCCGTGGCGGAGTTGACGATTTCGACGACCGGCACGCTGGTTCCGACCGTGGGCGTGAGCGACCTGACACCCATCAAGGCGCTGAAGGGTCTCCAGCGGCTCGTGCTTGCGCCGGAAAAGCCGAACGAACAGGGCGCGCTTACAGAGCTGTCGGCGTTGAGCGGCATGACGTTGACGTGGCTGGCCTGCCAGGGTAATCCGCAGCTCCAAGACCTCTCACCGCTCAGGGACATGCCGTTGACCGGGCTGAGCTGCGGAGGCACGCAGGTGAAGGATCTCTCGCCATTGAGCGGGATGCGGCTGGCCACGTTGGGCATCAACGACACTCCTGTCGAAGACGTCTCGGCGCTGGCCGGGATGCCGCTGACGGTGTTGTGGTGCCACAACAGCAAGGTCGCCAACCTCTCGCCGCTCAGGGGCATGCCGCTGCGGGAACTGCGCTGCGATTTCATGATGGCGCGCGACGCCGATCTGCTGCGCGGCATCCGGTCGCTCGCCAGGATCAACGGGCTGCCGGCGGCGACGTTTTGGAAGAAGGCGAGCCTGGCTACGGCCGCGCCTTCAACCGTCCTGAGCACCGTGAAGACCGCGCCCGACTTCAAATCGTTGTTTAACGGCAAGGACTTGGTTGGCTGGAAACAGCGCACGAGCCAAAGGGAGAACGGCTGGCGCGTGCGCCGTCGTTCGATGATCAACACGCCGCCCAGCGACGATCTGGTGACGAAGGAGTCGTTTGGCAACTTCGAGTTCTACTGCGAGTTCCAGATTCCCCGGCGCGGCCGCAGCGGCGTGCTTCTGCGCGGCCGTTACAGGATTCCGCTGGTGGACGATATGGGCAGCGCGCCTTCAGCGACCTGCAGCGGCAGCGTGTTCGAGTTGCTCGCGCCGAGCAAGAACGTGAGCAAGTCCGCCGACACCTGGCAGGCGCTCTACGTGCGGCTGGTCGGCGGCGCCGTGACGGTCATCCTGAACAACAAGAAGGTGATTGACGGGCGCGACTTGAACGAATCGGGTGGCTCCTTCGCGGAGGATGTGGTGAAATCCGGCCCCATCGTTCTGCAAGGAACCAGCAGCGGCGTCATCTTCCGAAACATCCGCATCAAGCCGTTGGTGGAGAAGGGGAGCTAGGAAACTGTAGTGCCCCGCGGGAAAAGGATTGTTCCCCGCCGGGCTTTCTCCTAGTTTTTGCGCCGCTGGTTTTCATCACTGGAAAGGAACGCATGTCACACATTCAACTTGGCGGAATTGATTATGCCATCATGGCGATTTATGTGGCCGCCATCCTCGGCATCGGCTGGACGCTCGCGCGTTACATGAAGACGTCGTCGGATTTCCTCACGTCCGCGCGTTCCATCCCGACGTGGGTGACCGGCCTCGCGTTCATCTCCGCCAACCTCGGCGCGCTGGAGCTTGTGGGCATGGCGGGCAGCGGCGCCAAATACGGCATCGCCACCAGCCACTTTTATTGGGTCGGCGCGATTCCCGCGATGATCTTCCTGGCGGTGTTCATGATGCCGTTTTACTACGGCTCCAAGGCGCGCTCGGTGCCGGAGTATTTGAAGATGCGCTTCGACGAACGCGTCCGCGCGCTGAACTCCGTCGCGTTCGCGGTGATGACGATCTTCGCCTCCGGCATCTCGATGAACGCGCTGGCGAAGTTGCTCAACCAGTTGCTTGGTTGGAACTACCACATGGCGCTCTGGATCTGCTCGGGCGTTGTGTTGCTTTACGTGCTGAAAGGAGGCCTCACCTCGGCGATCTACACGGAGGTGTTGCAGTTCTTCATGATCGTCCTCGGTTTCGCGCCGGTCGTGTATCTCGGCCTCAAGGATGTCGGCGGCTGGGGCGCGATGAATCAGTCGCTGCAAACCGTCGCCACCAATCCCGCCGCGCTCAACCTCGCGGAAGCGGGCAAGAGCTACGGCCCCAACGCATGGACGAGCGCGTGGCAGCCGTTGCTCGCCGGGCCGCAGAACAACCCGATGGGCGTGGACTGGTTCGCGATGGTGTTCGGCCTCGGCTTCGTCCTGAGCTTCGGCTACTGGTGCACCAACTTTCTCGTCGTCCAGCGCGCGATGGCGGCGAAGAACATGACCGCCGCGCGCAACACCCCGCTCGTGGCCGCCGTGCCGAAGATGATCTTCCCGTTCCTCGTCATCGTGCCCGGCATGATCGCCGTCGCGCTGACCTCGATGCCAGACAAGGACTACCGCATCCCGCCGCCGATTGTTTCGCAGGAGAACTACACGAAGGCCGTCGAAGTGGTGAAGAAGGCCAATCCCGCCGAGCCCGCAGCCGCGGTCGCCGCCGTTGCCGAGGCGCTCGGCGTCAAAGTGAGAGGCGAGAAGGTCGCTGCGCTGGTCGCCAGCAACACGAAGACCAAACTCTCCGACGAGCAAATCCATAAAGGCATCTACAACAGCATCGCCGAATACGACTACGACGGCGTCATACTTTCGTTGGTGAAGAAGTATTGCCCGCCGGGCCTGCTTGGCCTCGCGCTCACGGCGCTGCTCGCGTCGTTCATGTCGGGCATGGCCGGCAACGTCACCGCATTCAACACCGTCTGGACTTATGACCTCTATCAGGCGTATTTCGCGCCGGGCAAGAGTGACAATCATTATTTCTGGATGGGCAAGTTCATCACCGTCGTCGGCATCCTGCTAAGCATCGGCGCGGCTTACTTCGCGGCGATGTATAACAACGCGATGGACATCATCCAGCTTGTCTTCGGCTTCGTGAACGCCCCGCTCTTCGCCACGTTCCTGCTCGGCATGTTCTGGAAACGCACCACCGGCACTGGCGCGTTTCTCGGCCTGTTTGGCGGCATCGGCGGTTCTGCCTTGTTCCACGCGCTGACGACGACGAGCAGCAACGTTGACGCCGCCGGCCGCGTCATCAACGGCATGAAGGGCGGCTACCTTGCCGTGGTCTCGCAGTTCCCCAGCGAGATGGCGCAGAATTTCTGGCTGGCCGCCTTCGCCTTCGTCGCGTGCTTCGCGCTGACGCTGGGCATCTCGCTGGCGACGCGGCGGACCAAGACCGACGAGGAACTCAAGGGCTTGGTTTATTCGCTGACGCCGAAGATTGTGGACCATGAGCAGGCGTGGTATGCGCGGCCGGCCATTCTCGGCGTGGTGCTGCTGGTGTGCTGCGTCATCCTCAACGTCATGTTCTGGTAAGAAAGGAACCGGTTTATGGGACTCGATATCCGCTGGCCAATCGGCCTCATGTTCACCGTCGTGGGCGCGCTGCTGGCGCTCCAGGGGTTGCTGGCCGGACCGGACGCCAACAAACTCTCGCTCGGCATCAACATCAACTTCGGCTGGGGCTGCGTGCTGCTCGCGTTCGGCTTGTTGATGGTGTTCTTCGCCTGGCGCGGCAAGCAGGGCGCGAAGTAAGCCTCGCCACGCCGCGTTCGTGAGCGGCAGCCCGCCATGACCAAGCGCGAAGTCATTCGTTGCGTGCTGGAGGGAAAACGGCCGCCCTACGTGCCGTGGTCCATGGGCTTCACCAAGGAGGCGAAGGACAAGCTCCGGCGCCACTACGGCTGCGATGAGATCGAGGGGCCGCTCGGAAACCATTTGCTCAAGCTCGGCAGCGACATCGGTTTTTTCACTGAGCTTGGCAACGACCGCGTGCGCGACGTGTTCGGCGTGGTCTGGGACCGCAGCGTGGACAAGGACATTGGCAACGTCGAGGGGCAGGTGTTGCCGGAGCCGACACTGGCGGGCTGCGAGTTCCCCGACCCGCTTGACCGCCGTGTCTTTGCGGAGATTCCAGCGAAGATCGCGAAGTTCCCTGACCGTTTCCGCGTGTTCCAGATTGGCTTCTCGCTTTACGAGCGTGCGTGGACGCTGCGCGGAATGGAGACGTTGATGACGGACTTCCTCGAACACCCGGAGTTCGTCCGCGCGCTCTTCAATCGCATCGCCGACTACAACATCGCACAGGTCCGCGAGGCGCTGCGCTACGACATTGACGCCGTCTATTTCGGCGACGACTGGGGCCAGCAGCACGGCTTGCAGATGGGGCCGGCGCTGTGGCGTGAATTCATTTACCCCGTGCTGCGGCGGATGTATGGAGTCGTGCGCGAGGCGGGGAAGTTCGTGATGATCCACTCCTGCGGCGACGTGGATGAGTTGTTCGACGATCTCGTCGGCATCGGGCTGAACTGCTTCAATCCGTTCCAGCCGGAAGTGATGGACGTTTACAGTCTGCTGCCACGCTATCGCGGAAGGCTGGCATTTCATGGCGGGTTGTCCACGCAGAAGACGCTGCCGTTTGGAAGCGTCGAGGACGTGCGCTGGGAAACGCGGCGGTTGCTGGAGTTGGGCCGCGAGGGCGGCTACATCTTCGCGCCCGCTCATGACGTGGAAGGCGACGTGCCGCTGGAGAGCATGTTGGCGGCCATAGAGACGGTGCAACAGCAGCCGGGATACACGCCGCTATGAACCTCGACGCCATCGTCTTCGGCCTCTATTTGCTCGTCGTCGTCGTCGTCGGCATCGTCGCGTCGCGCAAGGAGAAGGACTCGGATGATTACTTCCTTGCGGGGCGCAACCTGACGTGGTGGATCATCGGCGGCTCGATGATCGCGGCGAACATCTCGACACATCATTTCATCGGTATGTCGGGCCGCGCGGTGGAGATCGGGCTGGCTATCGCGAGCTTCGAGTGGATGGCGGCCATCGCCCTCATCCTCTACGGGAAGTTCTTCCTGCCTTACTACCTCAAGAGCCGCATCACGACGATGCCGGAGTTCCTGGAGCGGCGGTTCAACGACAAGGTGCGGCTCGTCTATGCCATTTCATCACGCAGCGCACCCTTGCGGCGAAGAGCGTCTGGCACGGCCAGATGGGCGTGGTGTTCGCGGGCTTCCTGAAACTGCTCGTGCCGGTGCTGGTGGTGCTGCCGGGCATCATCGCGTTCCGGCTCTACGACGCGGACACCGGCCTGTTGCGCAACGTCTGCGTGCTGGAGAAAGCCGACCTGGCCTTCCCGACGCTCGTGAAACAACTGCTGCCAGCGGGCTTCACCGGCTTGGTAATGGCGGGTTTGATGGGCTGCGTGATGTCGCACATCGCCTCGATGCTCTCGGCGAGTTCCTCGATCATCACGTTCGATATTTACAAGAACTACGTCCGCCGCGCCGCGACAAGCCACGAGCTGATTCGCTTTGGCCGCATCACGACGCTGCTGGTGCTCATCGCCGCGACTATCGTCGGCTTTTTCCTGCGCGACCTGAAGGCCATCTTCATCTACATCCAGAAATACTGGTCCATCGCCTATCCGTCGGTCTGCGCGTTGTTCCTCGCGGGCTTCTTCTACAAACGGGCGACGGCGCGCGGCGCGCTCATCGCAATCATCGTCGGGCCGGTCTGGGCGCTGACGTTCACGCTGGCGGAATCGGCGAAACTGGTGCCGGAGATTCCGTTTCTGACGCGCGCGGCGATAGATTTCATCGTTGCGCTCGTTCACGCCGGAGGTGGCGGCGGAGATGGCGGGGGTGCCGCTGTGGCGCTCGTTCCGGCTTTGGGCGGCGGTGCTGGCGCTGGCGGTTGTGGCGCTCTATGTGCGGTTCTTCTGAGCCGTCTGGCGTGATGCTTGAAGTTTGCGGTTGCGCGCGTTCGTGTTTCAGTCCAGAAAAGAGGTGGAGATTTTCATGGCAACGGAACCGAACAGGCAAAACGCGCGCGCGGGTTTTCAGACGGCGGTGTTGCCCACGGCGCTGGCCGGGCTGGTGGCTGTTGCGATTGGCGCCGCGGCGACGGCGTTGGCGCACTGGCAGCCGGGGCGGCCGGGCAGCTACATCACCTTGGTGCAGCAAAAGCTGGTTCCGGTGGACGGCGTGGCGGGTGCGGATGCGATTCCACTGGATGAAGCTGACCGCGCGTTGCGGCGCGGCAACGCGCTGCTGGCGGCGCGGAGACCTGCCGATGCGGTGAAGGAATTCGAGCGCGCGGTGGCCTTGCAGCCGGCGTATGCGCTTGCGTGGGTGAACCTCGGCGTGGTGTCCTACAACCTCAATCGCGCGAAGGATGCGACCGCGGCGTTTGTGCGCGGTTACACGCTCGATCCTTACAACTTCCTGGCCGCGCGCAACCTGGCGTTGCTGAATGACATCGAGGGCCGCCTGCATGAGGCGCGCGATTTCTACCAGCAGGCGGCGCGCCTCGACCCGAAGAACGCCGAGGTCGCGAAGCGGCTGAAGAGCCTGAAATCCCTCGACCGCTGACGGAACTCGCACAGTCGCGTCTGACAGTTGACCATCATGATGAGAAACCAACTCTGGAAAAGGTGTGGCGGCGTGTTTGCGGCTCTGTCTGTCGTTGTGTGCGTTGCGCTTGCCGCGGCTCAGGACATCAACCCGTATCCGCGGCAGTTGCTGCGAACGGAATCGCTGCACCAGTGGGACTTCAAAGCTGGCACGGCGGGGTGGACGGCGCTGCACCACTGCGCGGTGGGCGCGGTTGACGGCGTGCTAAAGATTCAAAGCAGCGGCAACGATCCTTATCTGATCAGCGGCCCGATTTGCATCGAGGCGCCGCTCGCGGTGAGGCTCCGGGTGAAGTGCGCCACCGAAGGTTCCGGGGAGTTCTTCTGGACCACGACCGAATCACCTCAGACCACTCCTGATCTCAGCCAACGCTTCAAGCTCGTCCACGACGGCCAGTGGCATGATTACACGGTGCGGTTGGACGCGCGCGGCACGGTCACGCGGCTGCGGTTTGATCCAGGCGTCGTGCCGGGTGTGGTCGAGGTCGAGAAGATCGAATTGGTCCGCGAAGTTCTGCATCCACTCGAAATCATGGCCGTGCGTGCGGCGGGCCGGCAGGTGTCGCTCTCGCTGACGAACCACACGGACAAGGCGATTGCCTGCGCGGTGGACGGGCGGCAAGTGACGCTCGGCGGCAACTCGGCGCAGACGCTCACGATTTCTGCCGGCGGAAAAGCCCCCTTCGAGACTCGCGACATTGCCGTGCTGGCGGAGGGGCTGCCGGCGCTTCGCCGGACGGTGTTCATCGCCGATGCCGAGGCTGCCGGTGACTGGATTGAGCGGAAGTCGGGGAACGTTGCCCTGAAGGTGGCGCGCGACGGTTCGGGCGCGAGGGTGGAGGTTGGCGGCAAGCTCGTTGGGTTCGTCGCGCCGCTGGTCTGGCGGGATGACGTTGCGCCGAAGCTTAAGCTGGCGGGGCAGGGCGGCACGCTGAAGTTTGCCGGCGATGGCGTCAGCGTTGCAGTCGGCCTTCGCGGCGACGAAATCTCCGTGGTCGTCCAGAGCGACGGGCTGTGCGAAGGGCCGGTGTTGCGCGCGATGGGGGCGTTGGAGCAGGGCGTGTTCGCCGGGCTGGAGTATCTCGGCAAGGGCGAGCGGTCTTCTTCGAAGCTCGACATCGAAACGGAAGAGCACATTCGTTTTGCGCCGGACCCGCTGAAGGTGACGATGCCGTTGATGGCATTTGTCACCGACCGTGTCTCGGCGGCGATGACTTGGCGCGACATGTCGCTGCAGCCGGTGTTCGCCACGCCAAACTTTCTCGACGGCGCGGAAGGGCATCGGGCTGCGCTGCGCGGGAAGAAGATTGAGGCGACGATTCTGGTGCGAAAGCCCGCACCAATGGAGGACGTGATTCTCTGGGCGGTGAAGAAGCGTGGCCTGCCGGCGTTGCCGAAAGCGCCGCGCAGTCGCGAAGCGCAGATGGCGCTTTCGCTGAAGGCGCTGACCGGACCGCCGCTGAGGACCGACGCGGGGTGGGGCCACTGCGCGGAGCCGCATTGGCAGCGGCATCCGTTCGCGGATTGCGCTTCGACCATCTGGCGGCTCACCGGCGAAGCGCCGCGACTGCCGAAGCTGGTGATGAACGGCTCCCACATTCGCAACGAAGCAATCTACTTCGTCACCGGCCGCGCGAAGGAATGGCTGACGTTGAAAACATCGCAGATTCGCGGCATCCTCGCCGCGCAGAAAGCCGACGGCTCGTTCCGTTACACGGGCAAATACCAGCGTGGCCACTTCGAGGACACCGCCAGCGGCTATTGCGCCGCCTCGGCGGTCTTGCTGCTGGAGCACGCGCGAGCCACGGGCGACAAGGCGGCGTTGGAGGCGGGCGTGAAGACGCTGGAGTTTACGAAGCGGTTCCGCACGCCGCGCGGGGCGCAGACGTGGGAGTGTGCGCTGCACACGCCAGACATCCTCGGCTCGGCGCACTTGGTCCATGCTTACGTGCGCGGCTACGAACTGACCGGGAACCGCGAATATCTCGACCAAGCACGGCGCTGGGCGATAACGGGGTTGCCGTTTGTCTATCAGTGGAGTTGCCAGCCGGTCATGATTTACGCGACGACGCCGGTCTTGGGCGCGACCAATTGGCGCGCGCCGAACTGGATCGGCCTGCCGGTGCAATGGTGCGGCTACGATTACGCCTACGCGTTGACGATGCTCGTGCCTTACGACAAGACGCTGAACTGGCGGCAACTGGCCGAGGGCATCCTCATTGCCGCCGAGCAGATGCAATACCCCGACGGCGAGTTTGCGGGCTGCGTGCCGGATTCGTTCAGCCTCGCCGAGCAGCGTCGCAATCCGTGGAACATCAACCCTTGCGCCATCGTTAGTCTGCGGCTCGTGCTGGAAGGCAAGCTGGATGCTCTCTCTGTAGCTGTGGCGGACGGTCGGCGGGTTGTTGCGCCATTTCCGGTGACGATTCGCGGGAGCAAGGCGCATATTCGCGCCAAAGAAGGTATTGCCTACCAGATGCTCGTGGATGGCCAGCGGGTCGTGGACGTGCGCTCGCAGGGCGAGGACATCGTGTCGCTCGATTGATCGGTTTTGATTTTGGGCGGCGTTTGGTCCACACTCCGCGCCGTCGTTGTCGAGGACTTGGAAGCCTATGAAGATCAAGAAAGCTGTCGTCACCGCCGCCGGCCGGAACCAGCGCGGCCTGCCACTTCAGACACTCGTGGACCGCGACCGCGTCCAGAAGACCGCGCTGCGGATCATCGTCGAGGAGGCGCTGAACGCCGGCATCGAGGAGGTGTGTGTCGTCATTCATCCGGGCGACCACGACGCCTACGCGACGGCGGCCGGCGAACACGCGCGCAGGCTGCGGTTCGTCGAGCAAACGGCGGCGCGCGGCTACGGGCACGCGGTGTTTTGCGCGCGTGAGTTTGTCGGCAAGGATCCGTTCCTCCATCTGGTTGGCGACCATCTTTACCTGAGCCGTGACGAGCAGGACAAGCCCTGCGCCCGGCAACTCGTCGAGATCGCGGAGGCGGAGCAGTGCGCCGTCTCGGCGGCGCAGGCGACGCGCGAGACGATGCTGACCAACTACGGCGCCGTCGGTGGCAAGCGGGTGCCGGTGAAGCCGCGTCTCTATACGATCGAGCGCGTGCTGGAGAAGCCGACGCCCACCGAGGCGGAGCAAAGCCTCATCGTGCCGGGCTTGCGCGCTGGTTACTACCTCTGCTTCTTCGGCATCCACGTCCTGACGCCGACGGTGATGGAGATTTTGGAGCGGCAGATCAAGAGCGACGTGTCAAACGTCCACCTCTCGCCTGCGTTGGCGGAACTGGCGGGAAGCGAGCGGTATCTGGCTTACGAGATGAAAGGCCGTCGCTACGATATCGGCGTCCAATACGGCCTGCTGGTGGCCCAGCTTGCGCTGGCTCTGGCCGGCAAGGACCGCGCCGAAGTGCTGGCCCAACTCGTGGAATTGCTTGCCACGGGCCGCGACTTGTGAGGAAACCCAACGGCTACAGCCATGTCTGAACTCACCAAGATCATCACCTCCGCTGACCCGGCGGTTCGCGACCAATCGCTCGACGCCTTCTGCCGCCGAGCTGCTTTGGCGGAACTGCTGGCGGAGTGCGACGCGCTCGACGCCTTCCGCCGCAGCAGCGACAACCTCTACGAGCGGGTGCGCGCGCTGTTCTTCCTCTACGCGATCCATCGTTTCCACCTGCTGACGAAGCCGGGGATGAAGCCGAGCGGCTTGGTTCCGTTCGCCGGCTACGAGCACCTGCTCCAGCGGCGGTTTGAGGAGGCGATCAGTCTGTTCTTGCGCGCCCAGCAGGAGCAGGGGCCGAACGAAACTGTGAGCAGTGCGCTGGCGGAGGCGTATCACCGGCTCGGCTTCCAGACGCTGGCGGACCAGGTGCGGCGCAGCGTGCGCACGGTGCGTGGCAACCAATGGATGTTCCGCATGGGTCATCCGTCCGACCAGCCGTTGCGCGTGCGGCCGGAACTGCTCAGCCGGCCCGCTTTGGCGGGGGCGGGCGAGGAAAAGTCCTTCCCCATCCTTCGCGAGCGGACGCCGGTGCGGATGGACCTCTCGCACAGCGCGTGGAGCGACATCTTCTTTCTCGGCATGGATTTCCCCGAAGGCGCGCGCGTGCTCAACGTCTCGATTGACCTCGCCGTGCGTGGGCGCGACGCCGAGCCTCGTCCGCCGGTGGAGAGTTACTTCCGCGTGATTGATGAGCCGGTGCTGCGGCTGACGAGCGTGGACCTCGGCGCGACGGCGGAGATCACGGAACTGCGCGACGTGTTCGACTTCGCGAAGGATTATCTCGGCTTGCTGAAGGCGGCGATCATCGCGTCGGGCATCCTGCCGCCGGGCATCGAAGGCTCCGGCCAGAGCCTCACCGACTTGCTCGCGCGTCTGGTTGGGCCGGGCCTCGGCATCGAACTTGTCAGCAGCGTCAACGATATTCCGAAAGGCTCGCGTCTCGCGGTTTCCACGAACCTCCTCGCGTGCCTTATCTCCGTCTGCATGAGGGCGACGGGGCAGGCGAAGTCGCTGACGGGACAGCTTCAGGAATCGGAGCGGCGGCTCGTGGCGGCGCGCGCCATTCTGGGCGAGTGGCTCGCCGGCTCCGGCGGCGGCTGGCAGGACTCCGGCGGCGTCTGGCCTGGCATGAAGTTGATTCAAGGCGTGCTTGCAGGCGAGGGCGACCCGGAGTCTGGCGTCAGCCGCGGGCGGTTGCTGCCGTCGCACAAGATTCTCGACGAGCGCGACGCACCGCCGGCGGTGCGCGAACAGCTTTGCAACAGCCTCATCCTCGTCCACGGTGGCATGGCGCAGAACGTCGGCCCCATCCTGGAGATGGTGACGGAGAAATACCTGCTCCGTTCCGAAGCGGAGTGGCGCGGGCGCAAAGAGGCGATGGGAGTGCTTGATGACATCGTCGCGGCGTTACGCGAGGGCGGCAAACCGCGCGAAGCGGTCCAGCGCATCGGCGCGACGACCACGCGCAATTTCTTTGGTCCCATTCAAGCGATCATCCCGTGGGCGAGCAACTTCTACACCGAGACGCTCATCGCGCGGGCGAAGGAGGCGTTCGGTAAGGACTTCTGGGGCTTTTGGATGCTCGGGGGCATGTCGGGCGGCGGCATGGGATTCATCGTTGCGCCGGAGATCAAGCGGCAGGCGCAGGACCGGTTGCAGGAGATCATGCTGACGACCAAGGGCGAACTCCAGCACGCGCTGCCGTTCGCGATGGACCCGGTCGTATATGATTTCAGCATCAACCCGCGCGGCACGTTTGCGGACGTGCTGATCCGTGACGAGGCGTTGATGCCGATGGGCTACTACGCGATGCACCTGCCGGCGTGGCTGCGGATGGAGCAACGAACGCTCTCGCCGATGCGGCGCGCGGAACTCCAACGCTTTGGCGCGGCATGCCGGACACGGCCGGAGCTTGGCGGCATGAATAAGGTGCTCTTCGACCGTCTGCTGCCGCAGATCAAGCGCGACACGACGCGTGGTGGCGGGGCGACGCTGGCGGAGCTACTGGATCGCTTCGGCTTCGACCGCGCGCAACACGAGCAGATTCGCGCCGATCTCAAGAGCGGGCGCATCGGCTTGGCACAAAACCGTCTTCCCGCCAACACCACCATCGAGGACGTGCGGCCCGACGACGTTTGCGACGCGACGCAGGCAAGCACGCTGGCGGCTCATCGTCAGCGCGGCATTGAGGCGCTGAGGGCAGGGGAGGTTGGTGTTGTTTCGCTTGCGGCAGGCGCGGGGAGCCGCTGGACACAGGGCGCGGGCGTCGTGAAGGCGCTGAACCCCTTCACGCGATTTGGCGGCAAGCACCGGACGTTTATGGAGGTCCATTTCGCGAAGAGCCGCCGCATCAGCCGGCTGCACGGCGCGGTCATTCCGCACGTCGTCACGACGAGCTATCTGACCCACGAGCCGATCGAGGAGTATCTCGCTGCGCCCGGCAACGGCATCGCGAGCAACGGTGTGAAGGCGTTCCTCTCGTCTGGCCGATCCGTCGGGTTGCGGATGATTCCGATGGCGCGCGACCTCCGCTTTGCGTGGGAGGAGATGCCACAGCAGTTGCTCGATGAACAGGCGCAGAAGGTGCGTGAGAGCCTGCACGCCGCGCTCATCGGCTGGGCGCAGCAGGCGGGCGAGGGGAGCGATTACACCGACAACCTCCCGATGCAGTGCCTGCACCCGGTCGGCCACTGGTTCGAGGTGTCGAACATGCTGCGCAACGGCCTGCTGGCGCAACTGCTCCGCGATTATCCGCGGCTGAAGTATCTGATGCTCCACAACATTGACACGCTCGGCGCCGACCTCGACCCTGCGATGGTCGGGCTGAACATGTCGCTCGGCTCGTGCCTCACGTTCGAGGTCATCACGCGGCATGTGCACGACCGCGGCGGCGGTCTCGCGCGCGTGGACGGCAAAGTCCGGCTCGTCGAGGGTCTGGCGATGCCGCGCGAGGAAGCGGAGTTTGCGCTCTCCTACTACAACACGCTGACGACGTGGATAGACGTGCAGCAGTTGCTGAACGCCTTCGGCCTGACGCGCGACGACCTCGCCAACGAGGCGACCGTCACGGCGGCCATCCGCAAGGTCAGCGCGCGCATCCCGACCTACATCACGTTGAAGGACGTGAAGAAGCGATGGGGCCACGGCCAGGAGGACGTTTTCCCGGTCGCGCAGTTCGAGAAGCTCTGGGGCGACATGACGTGGCTGCCGGACGTGACGTGCAAGTTCGTCGTCGTCCCGCGGATGCGCGGCCAGCAACTCAAGGACGCCGCCCAACTCGACGGCTGGCTCCGCGATGGCTCCGCAGCGTATGTCGAGACACTGTGCGACTGGCAATGAAACCCCGTATGCTGAAAACCAAGTTTATGAACCACACAATTCCATCCTTAACCCGCCGTCGTTTCCTCACCGCAGCGACCACCGCGGCGGCCTTCTCCATCCTGCCGGGCGTGCGCGGGCAGAACTCGCCCAACAACAAGCTCAACATCGCCGGCATCGGCGTCGGGGGCATGGGCGGCGCGGATCTCAAGGCCATCATGGAGCAGTGTCCCGGCGAGAACATCGTCGCCCTTTGCGACGTGGACCACACGCATGCGGCGCACACGTTCAAGAAGTATCCGAACGCAAAGGTCTTCAAGGACTACCGGAAGATGCTCGACGAGATGAAGGAGATTGACGCCATCGTCGTCGGCACGCCGGACCATCATCACGCGTTCGCCTCGATGGAGGGCATCAAGCGCGGCAAGCACGTCTATTGCGAGAAGCCGCTCACGCATTCCGTCTGGGAGGCGCGGCAGTTGGCCGAGGCGGCGCGCAAGGCAAAGGTCGCCACGCATATGGGCAACCAGGGCGCAGGTTCGGAGGACACGCGGCGGCTCTGCGAGATGATCTGGGCCGGCGCCATCGGCAAAGTGCGCGAGGCGCATATCTGGACGGATCGCGCGTCCCGCGGTCTGTTCGCGGAGTATTGGCCGCAGGGCGTCGTGCGGCCCAAGGAGACGCCGCCCGTGCCGGAGAAGCTCGACTGGGACCTCTGGCTCGGCCCGGCCCCGGAGCGGCCTTACAACCCCGCCTACCTGCCGTTCAAATGGCGCGGGTGGTGGGACTTTGGCACCGGCGCGCTCGGCGACATCGGCTGCCACGCGATGGACCCCGTTTTCCGCGCGCTCAAGCTCGGCGCGCCCACGGCGGTGGAGGCGGCCTCCACGCGCGTCAACAAAGAGACCTTCCCGCTCGGCTCGATGGTCACCTACCATTTCCCCGCGCGCAGCGCCGACATCCAGAAGCACAATCCCCACGTCGCCGGCCTCAGCGGCAAGGCCGCGGGCGCGGTCGAGATGCCCCCGGTGAAGCTCGTCTGGTATGACGGCGGCCTCCGCCCCGCGCGCATCGAGGGCGTGCCCGACGGCATCGAGATGGGCGACAACGGCCGCCTCATCATCGGCGACGACGGCATCATGCTCGGCAGCTACATCTACCCCGAGAAACGCCGTCACGACTTCTACGAGACGCCGAAGAGCATCCCGCGCATCAAAGGCCACCACGCCGACTGGGTCGAGTCGTGCAAGACCGGGAAGAAATCCGGCGCGAACTTCGACTGGGCGGGGCCGCTGGCCGAGTCCGTGCTGCTCGGCAACGTCCCGTTGCGCGTCCAGCTCCGCGACAAGCTGACCTTGCATCAGCTTCAGTGGGATTCCGCCAACCTGCGCTTCACGAACATGGAAGAGGCCAACCAGTTCATCCGGCGCGAGTATCGCGCTGGGTGGACGCTGTGAAGTAGCCGCGTCACTCCGTGACGCGGGTTTTGAGGCAATGAAGATTCGCGTCACGGAGTGACGCGGCTACGTTGAGGTGGCCGTGCAAGCCGCGTGCCCACACCCGGCAGTTGTTCATCATCATTTGGCCGCGGCGGGGGTGCGGTTTCCACTGTTGCACAGAGGAAGGCATGTTCAGGCTGGAAAAAGGGGTTTTTGTGCCAAAACCATGCTTTTGGAGGCTTGGACTTAGTTAAATGTGAGCCGGATTTAGGTAAATCCACGACGGACTTAATTAAATCCGTGACGGATTTAGGTAAGTCCAAGCCGGACTTTGGCTTGCCCAAGGCCGACCAAGCCCGTTCGAAGGCAAGAAATACCCATTCGCCGGTCGCTATAGGCCTCCCTTCGGTCTGGAAACGCCCCTCCGGCTGACAACTGAAAGCCGACCGCTGACAGCTCTTCTTCTTCGCTTCCCTCACGCTTTCCACTTGCCGCCGCCGGCAGCGGGGAGGACTATGCCGGAGAAGGTGAAGTGTGAAGGAAGGAAAGAAGATCATGGCGCGCCCCGAAAGCCTTCGACGTTGGCGGCGACGGGTGCGGAGATGGGACGTTAGACAAGATGAGCGAAGTTGCGAGAATTCTCGATACAGGCATCGTTCAGATGCCCGGGCGCAAGTATCCTGCTGTCGCGATCCAAGGAGACTCATTATCCATTTGGCTTACACATGTGGAAGTAGTTCGCGATGCGATTTCTCGGGGTGACTTGAAAGAAGCACAAGCCGAGCTGGCGTTACTCGAAGAAGAAATGCGTGGCTGGCAAGAACGCTACGAAGAAACAATGAAGAAGCTTGGCATCGGTTTGCCTTATCTCCGAAACGAGCAAGCTGACTAATCCGATCGCTTCAGCGAACCGCGGCCATTTTTTACTACCTCACCCTCACCAGCACAACGCCGTGCCGTGGCACAGTGGCGGTGAACTGGCCGTCGAACTTGCCGAGATCGCGCTGACGCCATAGATCGCGGACGGTTTTCTTGCCGGTGATGCCGATATCGCTCCACTTGGCGGTGACGGTTTCCTTGGTCTCGCCGCGGTTGCAGAGGCCGACGGCTTTGGAGCCGTCTTCCATGCGCTTGACCATGAGGAAGGTGTCGTCGGTGAGTTTGACGACGGCGGCGCTGTCGCCGAGGGGGTCCTGGTTGACTTCGATGACTTCGGGGTTGCAAAGGACGTTGAGGGTGAAGGGGTCGAGCTGGCTCATGTCGCCGCTGTAGAAGAGCGGGGCGGCCATGAGGCTCCAGAGGGACATGAAGGAATACTGTTCGGTGGGGGTGAGGGGGCAGGGCTTGGGCGCGCCGCTGGTGCGGGCGTCGCCGATGAAGCCGATCTGGATGTAGTCGGGGTCGTTCCACGCGCCGGGCTTGGACCACTGGCGATACTCGGCGTTCTTGAGGGCGACGGCGAAGATGCGGTTCAGCTCCGCGCCGAGGTCGCCTGCGGTGCGCCAGCAATGGCCGCCGATCTCCGCGCCCCATTCCCAAACGTCGCCCATGCCGTATTGGCAGAGGTTGAAGACGATGTCGCGCGGGAGGCGCTGGAGGATGCTGCCCATGAGCCGGTAGGGATGCTGGAGGGCTTGGAGGCTGGGCGCGGTCTTGCCCCAGAGGTAGATGTTCTTTGCTTTGGGATCCTTGCCCTCGGCGATGTGACTGTAGGAGCACCAGTCGTATTTCAGGAAATCGAAGCCCCACTCGGCGAAGAGCCGGGCGTCCTGTTCCTCGTGCTGGTAGGCGCCGCAGTAGCCGGCGCAGGTGAGCGGGCCGGGGGAAGTGTAGATGCCGGCTTTGAGGCCGCGGGCGTGGATGTAGTCGGTCATCGCGCGCATGTCGGGGAAGTATTTGTTGGGGAGGATGTTGCCGGCGGCGTCGCGGAACGGGCCGACGCGGAGAGGGTCGGGCGTGCGCTTGGCGTCGGGAGTGGCGTTCATCCAGCAGTCGTCAATGTTCACGTAGCTGTAGCCCACGTCGGCCATGCCGGTGCGGACCATGACGTCGGCAGCCTCGCGCATCATGACGTCGGTGACGCGGTTGTAGTGGGCATACCAATGGTTCCAGCCCATCGGCGGCGTGAGGGCGAGCGTGTCGCCGCTGACGATTTTGAGGGTGCGCGTGGCGGAGCCGTGGCGGTTCTTGGCGTGGAACGTCACGGTAAACTCGCCGCGGGCGGGGGCGGTGCCGGTGATGATGCCGGTCTCGGCGTCGAGGCGCAGGCTCGCGGGCAGGCCGTCGGCGGTGAAGCGGATCGGGCGCTCGCCGGTGGTCGGGATGCGGTAGATGAAGGGATGGCCGGGGCGGCATCCATAGACCTTGGGGCCGTTGATGTGCGGGGCGCGGGGCGGCTTCGGCGTGAGGATGACTTTCTTTTCGGCGGGGGCGTTGACGGTGCGGGGCTTTGCGCCGGCGACGACGAACCGCGGCTCGGCCCAGTCGGCGTGGTTGAAGGTGTTGCTCTCGCCGACGTGATCCACCTTCAGCAGGAGCGAGCGGATGCCCTTGAGGCTGAGGTCCACGACTTTCGCCGCCTCGCCGCGCTTCATCGCACCGGAGGTCCAGAGCTTCTTGCCGTCGCCGATGATGGTGAAGAAGGCGGAGGCGGCTTCGTTCGGCGCGCCGTCATCCACGCCAACGGAGGCGAGGAACTTTTGCGCGCGGCCGTCGAGTTCCAGCCAGAGCGTGCTGAGCGCGCGCGTGCCGATGCCGCTCTGGAACTTCTGGCCGGCGATGGAGAGCGGTTTGCCGCTGAAGGCTTTGTCCACCTTCGGCTTGCTCCAGCCCTCGAAATGGAGGTTGGCGAGGTCGAGAGAGGTGAGGGGAACGGTTTCCGCCGCCAGACACGCCGAGGCAATACTGAGAGTGATCGCGAAGAGGATGCGCTTCATGCGCGCATTCTATGCGGTGGGCGGAATGTGGCGCAAGCTTCCAGCTTGCGGCCAGTCGGTCGTCGGGAGTATGAAGGAGCCGTTGCGCGAACCCAGACCGACACCAATCTTTCAAGAACCAAGACCATGAACACACTTCTCTCGCGTCGTAGTTTCCTCCAAGCCAGCGCCACCGCCGCGTTCACGATCCTGCCCGGCCGCGTGCAGGGTGGCGTGCGGAAGTTGTCGCCGAACGACAAGCTCAACATCGCCGGCATCGGCATCGGCGGCATGGGTGCGGGCAACCTCAACAGTCTCACGAGTGAGAACATCGTCGCGCTCTGCGACGTGGATCTCGATTACGCCGCGAAGGTCATCGCCAAGTATCCGAACGCGAAGGTCTGGACCGACTACCGCGAGATGCTGGAGAAGCAGAAGGAGATAGACGCCGTGGTCATCGCCACGCCCGACCACACGCACGCGGTCATCTCGATGGCGGCGATGCGCGCAGGCAAACATGTTTATTGCCAGAAGCCGCTCTGCCACGATGTTTATGAAGCGCGCATGCTGGCACAGGCGGCGAAGGAGACGAAGGTTTGCACGCAGATGGGCATCCAAGGCCGCAGCGGCGAGGGGCTGAAGCTGGTGTGCGAGTGGATTTGGGACGGCGCCATCGGCGAGGTGAGCGAGGTGGAGTCGTATTGCAGCCTGACTTATTACCCGTGGGGCCACGCCTCGTGGAGTTCGCAATGGGGCCGTAAGCCGGAGGAGAAGCCACCGGTGCCGGAGAAGCTGAACTGGGACCTCTGGCTCGGCCCCGCGCCGACGCGCTCGTATCACCGCGCGTATCATCCGCGGACGTGGCGTTGCTGGTGGGATTTCGGCAACGGCATGATGGGCGACCGCGGCGCGCACACGCTTGACTCGGTCGTCACGGCGCTGAAGCTCGGCCCGCCGACGAGCGTGGACGCGACCTCCAGCGATCTGAACCCTGACACGCATCCGATCTCGTCGGTCATCACGTTCCGTTTCCCGGAGCGCGGGAATCTGCCGCCAGTGAAGCTGACGTGGTATGAAGGCACACGCCCGCCGCGGCCGATGGAGTTGGAAGACGGCCGTGTGTTGCCGAAGGAAGGCGGCTCCATCTTCAAGGGCACCAAAGGCACGCTCATCTGCGGCGTGTATGGGGAAAGCCCCCGCCTGATCCCGGAGGCGGCGATGCAGGCTTACAAGCGCCCGGAGAAGACACAGCCGCGCGTGAAGGGCGTTCACGAGATGCATTGGGCGGAGTGTTGTAAGAGCGGCAAGCAGGCGAATGCCGACTTCAGCTACTCCGGTCCGCTTACGGAAACCTGCCTGCTTGGCAACATCGCCAAGCGCGTGGACACCCGCATCGTCTGGGACGCCGCGAACATGAAGGTGACGAACATCCCGAAGGCGAACGAATACGTCCGCTGCGAGTATCGGAAAGGATGGAGTCTCTAACCCGGAAATCTGGACAATCCAACTCTCCCCAAACACTACTATGAAATCACAAAGCACAACCTTCCTCCTGTCCTGGTTGCTCGGCGGTCTCGGCGTGGACAGGTTTTACCTCGGCCAGGTCGGTCTGGGCATCCTCAAACTCATCACGCTCGGCGGTTGCGGCATCTGGGCGATCATAGACATGGTCCTGACCGGCATCGGCAGCCAGACCGACGCGACGGGCACGCCGTTGCAGCGCGACGCGGTGGTCGGCACGCCGGTGAAGTCACAGACGGTGGCATTCATCCTGTCGTGGCTGTTGGGTATCCTTGGCGTGGACCGGTTCTATCTCGGGTATGTCGGACTGGGCATTCTGAAACTGATCACGCTGGGTGGCTTGGGCATTTGGGCGCTCATTGATTTCGCCATGACCGGCATGGGGATCATGAAGGACGCCCAGGGCAACTCGCTCAAGTTTGGCTGAGACGCGATGCGGTCGCGCGCGTTGTGGATGCTGGCGGTCGTGCTGCTCGCAGGCGCGTTGCTGCGTTTGGGCTTGGCGGACTGGCTTCCGAACATTTGCCCGTTGCGGCGGCTGACGGGGATTCCTTGCGCCACCTGTGGCATGACGCGGGCGGCAACGGCGTTGTGCCACGGCGAACTGCTGCAAGCATCGGCTTTCAACATCGCCGCGATTCCGCTGGCGGCGTTGCTGGCGGTGTTGGTGGGGCTGCTCGCGTGGGAGGCGGTCACGGATCGCGCGATCATCCGTCCGGCGTGGCAGCGGTGTTCAAGCGTTGTGACGTGGCTGCTCGTGGCGTTGATGCTGGCGGCGTGGAGTGTCAACCTCTGGCGGCACTTCAGTTGATGGAAGCCGTTGTTGTGCACGGCTTGCGATCGGCGATTTTTCGCCACGCGAAAAACACCGCGCAGCCCGACCCGATCACGCCCAGTCCCGCCAGCACAAGCGTCCAGCCGGAACTGACCCACAGGAACACCCAACCCACCAGCGCCAGCAGCGACGGGATCGGATAGAGCCACATGCGGAACGGCATCGGCACGTCCGGCCTCCGCGTGCGCAGGATGTGCAACGCCACGATCTGGCCGACGAATTGCACGAGGATGCGCACGGTCACGGCCGCGTCAATCACGTGTTGGAGCGGCAGAAAGCAAAACACCGCCGTCAGCCCGCCGATGGCCCAGAGCGACACGCGTGGATAGTGCTCCGTCGGATGCACTCGAGCAAACACACTGAGGAAGTCGCCTTCGCGCGCCGCCGCGTAGGGGATGCGCGAGTAGCCGAGTGTGATGGCGAAGTTGCACGCCATCGCCGTCCAGACGATCAAGCCCGTGAACGCCACCGCCACGTTGCGGCCGAAAAGCCGTTCCATGAATAGCGCCGCGACATTCTCGGACTTCATCGCCTCCTGCCACGGCACGACGGCGATGATCGAGAGGTTCATCGTCAGGTAGAGCGCGCCGACCAGCAGCACCGAGATCATAATCGCGCGCGGAATGTTTCGCGCCGGCTCGCGCACCTCGTCGCCGAGATGACAGATGTTGTAGTAGCCGAAGAAGTCGTAGATGGCGATGCGCATCGCCCCGCCGAGGCCGATGAAAAACGCGAGGTTGAGCTTGAAGGCATCGGGCGGCGGCTGGAGCAGCGAGGGATTGAAGTTCGCCAATCCTGCCACGATGACTGTTGCCACTGTCACCACCGTGCCCGCTGCCAACGCCACGCCCATCCAGCCGACGACCTGAATCCGCCGGCTCAGCAGCAGCACTGTAAGGATGCACGCCCCGGCACCGAGCGCGTTCCAGCCCCACGGGATGCCCCACTGGTCGAAAGTTGGCTGGAGATTAGGGAAGGCGTATTTCAAATAGCCCATCCCGCCGATGTAGCTTGACGCCATTTCCAGCGTGCCGCTGAGCAGGAACTGCCAGATGAACAGGAACGGCATCAGCCGGCCCCAGCGATACGGCCGGAAGATCTCGCGCAGGAAATGATACGTGCCGCCGCTTCCGGGCAGCGCCGCGCCGAGTTCGCTCCAGACAAGCCCGTCGCAGAGCACCAGCACCGCCGCCACCACCCAGCCGATCATTGCCTGCGGTCCCTGCATCGAAGCGATGAAGAGCGGGATGGTGATGAACGGCCCGATGCCGACCATGTTGTTGACGTTGAGCGCGACGGACTGGAGGAGGCCCAGCCCGCGCTCCAGCGGAGCGGCGGCGGTATTGGTTTGTGTCGGTGGTGGCGTCACAAGGCGCTTGCACCGTCATGCGCCAAACCACGCGGGATGTCAACACTCGGCTGAGAGGCTGCGCCGGATTTCGCTTTGTCGGCGGAACGGGTCGGCGTAATCTGTCGGCGGTGTTGATTGGCACGCGTGTTGGGAGCTTTTTCCACCTCGCGCCGTCTAATGCCAACGAAACCAATATGAACCTTAAACCCGTGACGCTTATGAAGACTCACTCTCGGTTCCTGGCCGCGCTCGCAGCACTGATCCTTCTTTCTCCCGGCGGTGCGCTCGCCGAGAACGAAGTTGGCTTCATCGAACGCTTCGCGCTCGCGCCCGACCGCGCGAAGGCGCTCGGCGAACTCGTGCCGGGAAGCGAGGACTTTTATTACTACCACGCGCTCCATCACCAGAACACACGCGACACGGAGAAGCTCGCGGACGTGATGAAACAGTGGAAGAAACGCTTCCCAGACTCCGAGCGGCGACGCGTCATTGAAAACCGCGAGGCGCTGATTGGTTACGAGCGAAACCCGCAGAAGACGCTGGCGTATCTGCGCGAGCGGCTGAACCTCCACTTCAACCACGTCCAGGAAGCGCGCGACAAGAAACCCAACCTGCCGTCGTCGCTTGACCCAAAGCGGATCGCGCGGAGCGTCTTCGAGGGGGACTCGCTGGTCCATGATGGCGGCCTTGGCAGCTTGTCGCAGCAAGCGTTGGAGGAACTGGTGAAGCGGCGTGTGCCGCTCGATGAGCAACGGCGGCGTGCGTTGCTGTCGAAACTCCAGCGGCCCGATGTGCCGAATCTGATGGAACTGGTCGCCGCCGATCTCAAATCGCGCGAATCGCGCGGTTTTGGCGAGTTCGCCATCCACCGCGCGCTGCTGCCGGACCAACTTGAGGCGTTGGTTCAAGCGGTTCCGTCGCTGGCTACGAGCGAGCCGTTCGTATTCACCAAGCTCCGCAAACTCGCGCCGTCCGCCGACGCCGACATCGAGTTCGATGCCGCCGAGCGTGAGGCATGGCTGGAGCGCGTCTGGGGCTATGTGAAGACATTGCCGCCGGCGTTCAACACGCTCAAAGCCCACGCGCTTTACCTGCGCCTCGACCACGACCGCAAGAAGGGCGCCTATGACCGCGGGCGGTTCCTCGAATACCTCAAACTCCCCCGCAGCTTGTATTACGTGAACCCGAAGTGGCTTCAGTCGTTCACGCAGACAGGCCAGCCGTTCTGCGACCTCGGCGCAAGCCTTGCCGAGCCGCTGCTCGTCGCGCGGCCGATTCACAACGACGAGCCGCTTGTGCGCGAGTATTTCCTCCGTCTCTTCGCCGCCGCCAAGCCTGACACCGAGACCGACGCGCTGCTCGCGCCGTGGACGGACTACGTTCGCGACACGTGGCTCAAGCCGCTGCTGGCCGAGTCAATGATCGTCCACGGCATTGGCGCGGCGGAGCGTTGGGCGTCGCTGCTGACGCCGGCGGATTTCCAGCGGCTGAAGGAGCGCGTGGACATTGAGTTCCTGCCGACGAACGCGCAGTTCACAGCCCCCGGTGCCGACGTGGCGGTGGACGTGATCGTCAAGAACACGCCGAAGCTGCTGGTGAAGATCTACGAAATCAATGCGCTGAACTTCTTCCTCACGCAGCACCGCCAACTCAACACGGACCTCAACCTCGATGGCCTCGTCGCCAACAGCGAGCAAACGCACGCATTCGACGCCGGCCCGTTCAAGCGTGTCCGCCAGACGTTCAAGTTCCCGGAACTGAAAGGCAAGCGCGGCGCGTGGATTGTGGAGTTCATCGGCGGCGGCCGTAGCAGTCGCGTGCTGGTCCGCGTTGGGCAGTGGCAACTGCTGCAACAGACCGGGCCGGGCGGTGATTTGCTCACGGTGCTCGACGAACAAGGTGAGCCGGTGAAGGACGCCGTCGTTTGGCTCGACGGGCGGAAGTTCACCCGCGACGAGAAGCTTGGCCGCATCAACGTGCCGTTCACGCAACAGCCCGGCTTGCGACAGATCATCATCGCCAACCCGGCGGGGACGTTTGCGACACTCACGCAGTTCCAGCATCACGCCGAGGACTACAGGCTCGATGCGCAGTTCCACGTCGAGCGCGAGCAACTGCTGGCGCGGCGCGAGGCGACACTTGCGGTGCGCACGACGCTCATGCTGGGTGAGTCGCATCTCGATCCGGCGGTCGTCCAGGAGCCGAAACTCACGCTCGTGACGACGACGCTGGACGGTATTTCCACAACGCGCGAGGTCAAAGACCTGAAGCTCGGCGCCGCGAGCGATTTGACGCACACGCTTGTCGTTCCCGACCGGCTGGCGCGCCTGACGGCCACGCTCAGCGGCAAAGTGGAAGTTCTCAGCGCCGGTGGCACGAAACGCGATCTCAGCGTGTCCCACACGTGGACGCTGAACGGCATGGACAAGACCGACGCCACCAACGACGGCCACTTGTCGAAGTTCGACGGCGACTATGTCTTCGAGCTGCTCGGCAAGAACGGCGAGCCGCTGGCCGACCAGCAGGTTGTTTTTGCTCTTTACCACCGCGAGTTTTCGCGTCCGCAGACGGTGGCTCTCAAGAGCGACGACAAGGGCCGCGTTGCGCTTGGCCCGCTCGCCGGGCTGAGCAGTGTGCGAGCGCGCTGCCCCAACGGGCGCGAAAGCACGTGGGTGCTGGACGACTTCGAGCGCACGTGGCCGAGCGTGGTTCATGCTCGTAGCGGTGAGGACATTCGTGTGCCGCTGCCGCTGCGGTCGCGCGAGTTCTCGTTGTTGGAAACTCGCGCGGGCACCTTCGTGGCAGACCATACGGCGCAAGTGAAGGCCGATGGCGAATGGCTCGTCATTCCCAGGCTGCCAGCGGGCGATTACTCGTTGCGGTTTCGCGACGACTATTGCGCGGTGACGATCAAAATCACCGAGGGCAAGCTTGTCAGCGGTTGGTTCCTTGGCAGGAACCGGCAGCTACAGGCCAAGGACACCGCGCCGCTGAACATCACGGGCGTGAGCGCGGAGAAGGATGTTGTCGAGATCAAGCTCGCCAACGCTTCTCCGTTCACGCGCGTCCACATCGCCGCGAGCCGCTTTGAGCCGGGGAGGGGATTGTTCAGCGGGTTGGGCGGGTTCACGCGCTACGGCGCGGCGGCGGGCGTGCCGGCGAAGCAGCCGAACCTCTACGCCGCCGGTCGCGAGATAGGCGACGAGTATCGCTACATACTCGAACGCCGCTACGGGCAGAAGTTCCCCGGCAACATGCTCACGCGGCCGGGGCTGCTGCTCAACCCGTGGGAGACGCGCGAGACCGGGTTGGAAGAACTCGATCAGAAATCGGGAGAGGCGGCGGGCTTTTCGCGCGGTGGGCGTGCGGGGGCTGCTTATGGCCCTGCCGCCGCGGCCAAGCCGGATTCCGCGGGAGCCGCCGGTCTTTGGGGCGCGGCGACGGAGACGAATCTCGACTTCCTCGCCGCAAGTGCGCCGGCGATCTACAACCTCGTGCCGGACAAGAACGGCGTCGTGCGCATCGAGCGCAAATCGCTCGGCGACCGCCAGCACGTGCAGGTGTATGCCGAGGACCTCGCTGACGCCGTCTGGCGCTCGTTCGCGCTGCCGGAGGCGGACACGAAGTTCGCCGACCTGCGGCTCGCGCGGAGCCTGGATCCGGCGAAGCCGTTCACGGAGAAGAAGGAGATCACAGTCCTGACGCCCGGACAGACGATCACGGCCGCGGGCGAGATGGAAGGTTACGACACGCTCGGCAGCGTCCATGCGCTCTTCACCACGCTCAGCAACGACGCCAATCTCGCGAAGTTCGCGTGGCTGCTGCAATGGCCCAAGCTCAAGGACGACGAGCGGCGCGCCAAATACGGCGAGTTCGCCTGCCACGAGCTGAGCTTCTTCCTCTCCAGAAAGGATCCAGCCTTCTTCGGAAAGGTGGTTCGTCCTTACCTCGCCAACAAGAAGGACAAGACGTTCATGGACGACTACCTGCTTGGCAACAACCTCGCGCGCTACCGCGAGCCGTGGGCTTACGCGCGGCTGAACGTCGTGGAGCGTGCATTGCTGGCCCAACGCGAGAAAGGTGAGGTCGCCAGCGCCGCGCGTCATCTGCGGGAGTTGTGGGAGATGATCCCGCCAAACCCCGACGAGCAAGACCGGCTCTTCGAGACGGCGTTGCGCGGGCGGGCGCTGGAGTCAACTGTTAATACGTTCACCTTCAACGGCGGCGTGGTGAAGGTTGGCGCCGGCGCGCTGACAATGGCAGGCGCCGCCGGTTACGCGGGAGGGGTTGCGGTTGCTGCTGCTTCCGCGATGCCAGCCCTTGCTGCGCCAGCCCCGGCTGCTGCGCCGGGGGCGCCGCCACCGATGGAGTTGGGCGTCGTTGCGAAAAAATCGCTCGCGCGGCGGCTCTCGCTCGACGCGAGGGAGATGGACAAGCTTGCCGGGTTGAAAGAAGAGGCTGCGAAGGCGCCCCAGGAGCGCGAATTGTTGGAGCGGGCGAAGGAACGGCTCGACGTGGCCCGAAAAGCCGGCCTTGCCGACGAGCTTGCCGTAAACGGCGTGGCGAAAGGTCAGCAGCTCAGCTTCTTCGGCTACGAAGCCCGGCAGCGTGCCCGCGGACTGGTTCGTGCCTACTACCGCCAGCTTGGCCCGACGAAGGAGTGGGCGGAGAACAATTACTACAACCTGCCGCTCGAACAGCAGAACGCCGGCCTCGTCACCGTCAACGGCTTCTGGCGCGACTACGCGCAGTGGATCGCCGACGGCTCGAAGGCCCCGTTCGTCTCGCCGCACATCGCCGAGGCGCACCGCAACTTCACCGAGATGATGCTCGCGCTGGCCGTGCTCGACCTGCCGTTCGAGGCCGCACGCCCCGCGAAAGCCCCGGTCATCGTCTATCACAAGCAGATCAAGCCGACCGCGCCCGCCGCCGCGCAACAGGCCGCGCTGCTCGTCTCGCAGAGCTTCTTCCGGCAGGGCGACCGCTACCGCGAGGAGGGGAACGAGAAGTTCGAGAAATACGTGACCGAGGAATTCCTCATCGGCGTCGTCTATGGCGGCAACGTCGTCGTCACCAACCCGACCAGCACGCCCGTGAAGGCCGAGGTGCTCCTGCAAATCCCGCAGGGCGCGCTCCCGGTGCTCGGCAGCAAGCCGACCGATTCGCGCCGGCTGCGGCTGGAGCCTTATACGACCACGAAGCTGGAATACTACTTCTACTTCCCGACCACGGCGAAGGCCGACGCGAAGTTCCCGCATTATCCCGTCAACGTCGCCGTCGTTGGCCGCAGCGCCGCCGCCGCGAAACCGTTCGCGTTCAACGTCGTCGCCAAGCTCAGCCAGGTGGACAAGGCTTCGTGGGACTACGTCTCCCAATACGGCAGCGACGGCGATGTGTTCGCGTTCCTGGAGCAGAACAACATCGAGCGGCTCGACCTCGCCCGCGTGGCGTGGCGCTGCCGGCAGAGCGCGGACTTCTTCCGGAAACTCGTCGCGTTCATGCAGGCGCACCACGTCTGGAACGAGACGATCTACAGCTACGGCATCGTCCACAACGACACGCCGGCGTTGCGCGAGTGGCTGAGGCACAAGGACGACTTCCTCGCACAGTGCGGACTGTATCTCACCTGCAAGCTTCTCCTGCTCGACCCGATCGAGCGCCGCGCCTACGAGCACGTCGAATATTCGCCGCTCGTCAACCAGCGCGCCCACCGCCTCGGCAACGAGTGGCGCATCGCCAACCCCGCCGTGCGCGACCAATACCTGCGCCTGCTCGACATCCTCGCCCACAAGCCCGCGCTCGACGCGATGGACAGCATGAGCGTCAGCTATTACCTCTTCCTCCAGGACCGTGTGGAGGAATCGCTCGCACGGTTCAAGGCCATCGAGCCGAAGCAGCTCCCGACGCGCATCCAGCACGACTACCTCCGCTGCTACGCCGCCTTCTACGAGGCCAACCTCGCCGAAGCGCGCGCCGTCGCGAAGCAATACGCCGACCACCCCGTGCCGCGCTGGCAGAAGCTCTTCGCCGAGGTCGCCTCGCAGCTCAACGAGATCGAGGGCAGGACCGCCACCGCCAAGGCCGGCGACAAGCCCGACCGCGAGAAGCAGCAGAGCGAACTGGCCTCCACCGAGCCGACCTTCGACTTCAAGGTCGAGAACAAGACCATCGCGCTCACCTGGAAGAACCTCGGCGAAGTCGCCATCAACTACTACCTGATGGACCCGGAGTTCTCCTTCAGCAGCAGCCCGTTTGTGAGCGAGGACGCGAGCCGCTTCAGCATCATCAAGCCGAACAAGACCGCCGCCCAGCCGTTGCCGCAGGGCAGCGACAAGCTTGATGTGCCGTTGCCCACCGAGTTCGCCAAGGCCAACGTGCTCGTCGAGGTCGTGGCCGCCGGCCAGCGCAGGGCGCAGCCGTATCACGCCAACACCCTCAAGCTCACCCTTGCCGAGAACTACGGCCGGCTCGAAGCCCGCGACATCGCCACCGACAAGCCCGTCTCGCGCGCCTACGTGAAGGTCTATGCGCGGCTCAAGAGCGGCACCGTCCGTTTCTTCAAGGACGGCTACACTGACCTGCGCGGCCGGTTCGACTACGCGAGCCTGAACGCTCCCGCCGCGCTCAACCCCCAGCCCTCCACCGGCGGCGCAGAGCCGTCGCCCCGCAACGGCCTCGACTACCAGATGCTCAAGCCCGCCGAGTTGGGCGTGGTCGAGAGGCTGGCCATCCTCATCCTCAGCGACACCCACGGCGCCGCCACCCGCGAGGTCAACCCGCCGCGCCAAGCTTCGGGCTTGTTTTGGAGATTGTGACCGGCTATTTTTCGACCGTGCAAGCGACAGCCATTGTGGAAGGAAAGGTGATTCGGTTCCGGCTTTCTCCGGCGCTGGCGCGCGCTCATCGCGAGAACCGCGGCAAGAACATGACCGCGGTTGGAGCGATTGAGTTTGTCGAGGCCAAACGCCGGCAACGGGCTTTGAGGCACGCCCAGCCCTACCTTGAGAGCCGTTCTTGACACCTGCATCCTGAAGTTGGCGACATTGCCCAGCAAGGACAACGCCGCCGCGCTTGTGTTTGAACTGGCTCGCAGCGGTCTTGTGGAGATGTGGGCCAGCCCCGCCATCCTCGACGAATATGCAGACGTGTTGGGAGATCGTCCCGATTTCGTCGCTGAGATTGTGGAAGCCTGCCAAGTCTGTCATCCACTGATGGAACTGAGCGTCATCCGCCACGAACCTGACAACCGTTTTCTGGAGTGCGCTCTCGCGAGTGGCGCGGAATACCTTGTCACGGTCAATACAGCTCGCGGACACTTCGACCGCGACCATTACAACGAGGTGCGCGTGGTGACGCCCGGCGGGTTTCTAGCGATCACCGAAGTTCGGCGGCTTCTGGATAAGCTGACAGGCTGACAGTTTCGCCCAGCGCAAATGGAGCGGGCACCTTGCTCACGAGTGCTTTTGGAGTCCGCGCCCGCCACGCTTAACCCACAGCCCGCCACCGGCGGCGCAGAGCCGTCGCCCCGCAACGGCCTCGACTACCAGATGCTCAAGCCCGCCGAGTTGGGCGTGGTCGAGAGGCTGGCCATCCTCATCCTCAGCGACACCCACGGCGCCGCCACCCGCGAGGTCAACCCGCACGGCACACGGCTGATCCATAGGCTGGCACGGTGACTTGTAAGAACGGGCCGGCAGACAGGCGGCGCCCGTTGAAATAGTCGAGCAGTGCGATAGGCGGGTAACTCAGCCCCTCGGCGCGGAATTTTACCGGCACCGGTTTATCAGTCCAGTTTGCCAGCAAGATGTAACCTTCGCCCATGAAATCGCGTGTGCCAATGTGTAGCGGCGTGTTGGTTTCAGTCACAACGCGCCAGTTTGTCCAATGCGGCTGGCGGATGAGCGGCAGCATCTGGTCAATCTCGCGGCGAAGGTTCGGCAGGTCGGGCCACCACGGTTGGTCTTCCACTTGCTCACCAGTCTTGCTCCGGTAGCAATCTCGCCAAAAGCTCATACCCTTGGCACCTTTAATGATCGCGGTGTAGAGAGTCGGGCGGAACAGGCGACCCACGCCGAGGTTTATTTGGGCGAAGACGACGGGATTGCGTTGTCCCTCAATGCGGTCGAGCAGCAGCAGTCTGCGCGCTTCATCGGAAACGTAAGTGCCAACCATGTCCGTCACGCCTTCGGCGGCGAATGTTCGGGCGATGCCATAGTTGCCCTGCAGAGCAAAAATCGGGTGCGAGCGGCGTCCCTGAGCGTCGAGGTCCAGCCTCTTGACCTTATCGGTTACGGTATGGGGTAAAGCCCATGCTTCGTGGCATTCATTGTCCCAATAATAACAAAGTAGATGGCTGTCCAGATGACGATCGAAAACATCGCGGAGCCGGGTTTCAAGCAGGGAAAGATTCCCGCAGAGAGAGTTGCTCGGGCTGACAAAAGCTGTGAAGTCGAAGCCCGACATCATCCCATCCGGGTTGAATTCAGACTTGGCGTTCTTCGCGTGCTCGATGAGGGACGCGGCTCCACTGCGCATTTCCATATTGAATCCCTGCCGCGAGTAGATGCTCCAATCCTCGCGCTTCATGTCAGCGCAGATGCCCATCGGAAAAAACGGCGTCCATTTGCCGTTCCGCAACACATCCACATTGCCCAGCGCGTCCGCACGGACATGGGAGCCGTCGAAAGGCCGCTTCGGGCTTGGCGGTTGCTCGAAGCCCTCGCCCTCGCCGAAATACACGTCGTCCACCCAAACCCCGCCGTGAGCCTCTGCCGGCCTCTCGTTCAGAGCCAACTTGATTTGTGCGAACGCCGCCTCGGGTGGGAAACGCAAGAAGTAAACGCATTCCTCCCATACGTTGGACTGAGAAGGGCTATGACGGCCTCCCCCCGCATTGGTAATGAACTTCTTGTTGCCATTATAAACTCCAACTTGCATTCCGATGAGCGGAGATGGCCAGCCACTGGATTTCATGTAAACGGCGAGCGTGTAGTTCCGACCGGGCTTGAGTGCAATCAACTGCGATACAAGTGCCGCCTTATCGCCAGCGAACTTCACCGACTTCGAACCGGGCGAGCGTGACGTCCTCGCGTCCCACTCCGTCGAAGGCCCCAGGCTCCAAAATCCATTCCCTCTCAAAGCCGAATCCTCGCAGAGATTGCGGCCGACGCGCTTCAAGTGCGGCGGGGTTGTGGCAGCGACGGACTTGTTGGGTGGTTCTGCCAGACAGGAGGCAATCGTTGCTGCCAACTGCAAGAGAAAGACAATCCGTGCGGCTTTCATGGCCGAAAGCCAACCACAGCGCCCCCACGCCGGCAAGCCTTACTTCCTGTCTGCCGGTGGCGTTGCTGACAACGTGAACACGCCTCAGGAGTGAGTGCGCCGGGCTGGTTGAGTGTGGTGTTGCCCCGGCAAGAACGGTAGCGTAATCTCTGCTCCGCAATGGCTGACGACGCTGAAATGCATCTCGTTCTGCAAGGAGCCGGGAGAGGAGCCTGCCTATGAAGATATTCACGTTCTGTGCGGTGGCGGTTGCGGCGTTCTGCTGGTGCGGAGCCGCGCAGGCCGCCGATGACGCCGCGGCGGCGAAGGAGCTGAAGGTTGCCGAGGAGAAACGCACAAACGATTACGCGGCGCAGCTCGAAGCTTACCTGCGGAAGATGTTGGTGGAGGATTATCCCGCGCGGGCGGCGAAGGCGTGGCATCGCGACTACTCGAGCGTGGAGGCGTTCCTCAAGAGCGTGGAGCCGAACCGCGAGCGTTGGCGCAGGGTGATCAAGCCGCCGGCGCTGGCCAAGACCGGCAAGCTGGAGCGGACGAGCTACGAGCCGCTGCGGGACGTGAACGCGGAATGGTGGCGAGTGCCGTTGGGCGAGCTGGCGGCGGAGGGAATCTTCGCTGCGCCGCCGGGCGCGGGCGCGGGCAGGCGCGTGCCGCTGGTGATCGTGCAGCACGGCATCGGCAGTTTCCCGGAGCGGAACTTTGGCCTGAACGACGACGGCGGGGCGTATCATGCCTTTGCGCGCGAGTTGCTGAAGGCGGGCTTTGCGGTGATCGTGCCGATGAACCTGCGTTCCGTGGAGCGGCGCAACCGCATCGAGCGGCTCTGCCGGCTCGCGGACCTGAGCCTGCCGGGCATCGAGCTGGTGCGGATGCAGCGGTTGCTGGATGAGGCGATTCAGGAGCCGTGCGTGGTGGCGGAGCGCGTGGGGATGTGGGGCCTTTCGCTGGGCGGGCTGGCGACGATGTTCTGGATGCCGCTGGAGCCGCGCATCAAGGCGGGCGTCTGCGCGGGGTGGTTCAACCATCGCCGCAACAAGATGGTCATCCCGGACAAGCGCTACAGTTGCTTCCTCGAAACGAAGGAGGAGCACGCGTTCTTCAACGGCTGGCTGCTGGAGTCCACCGACTCGGATGTGGTGAGCCTGATCTGCCCGCGGCCGTTCCAGGTGCAGACGGGCAAGGCCGACCGCATTGCGCACTGGCCGATGGTGGTGGAGGAGTTCGACGCGGCGCGGCAGCATTACGAGAAGCTCGGTCTCGGCGACCGCATCGAGATGGACCTGCGCGATGGCGGCCACGAGACGCACATTGAGAGCGGCATGCGGTTCCTGACGAAGTGGTTGAAGAAATGAGCAAGCGGACAAAGAGAAGCGGCATCACGCGGCGCGACTTCCTGCGAGGCGCGGCGGCAGTGGCTTTGCCGTGCTTGGTTCCGGCCTCGGCGCTGGGACGCGACGGCGCGGTGGCGCCGAGCGAGCGCATCGCCATCGGCCTGATCGGGACGGGCAACATCAACACGCGCCACCGCGAGGCTTTTCTGGTCGAGAAGGACGCGCGCATCGTGGCGGTGTGCGATCCGATCACGTCGCGGCGGGAAGCTTATCTCCGTCGCATCAACCAAGTGTCCGGCCACAGCGGCTGCACGGCCTGCCGCGACTTCCGCGAGTTGCTGACGCGCAGCGACATTGACGCGGTCTGCATCGGAACGCCGGACCACTGGCACGCGCCGCAAGCCATCGCGGCGATGCACGCCGGCAAGGATGTTTATGTGGAGAAGCCGCTGACGTATGCCGTGGTGGAAGGCCGGCGCGTCATCGAGGTGGCCGCGAGCAGCGGGCGGGTGCTTCAGACGGGCCTGCAACGGCGCTCGATGCCGCCGTTCCGCCACGCGTGCGAACTGGTCCGCAACGGCCGGATTGGGCGGCTGACGCACACGGAAGTGGGCATCGTTGGCATTCACTACGAGACGCAGCCGCAGCGGAGCTTTCCGACAGCGCCGGTGCCGGAGGGGATGGATTACGACCTCTGGCTGGGGCCGGCGCCGTGGGTGCCGTTCTGCCCGGAGCGCATTCTCAAGCACTACTGGTATCACATCGTGGATTACTCGCGCGGCTTCATTCCCGCCAACGGCGTGCATTTCGTGGACATCGCGCAATGGGCCATCGGCGACGAGGTGAAGCCGGTGGAGGTCAGCGCGCCGGTGGCGATCATACCCAGCGGCGGTATGGTGGACGCGATCACCGAGTGGCAGTCGGAGGTTGTTTACGCGAACGGCGTGCGGATGAGCTTCAGCAGCGAGGGGAAGCCGCATCCCGACGGCATCCGTTTCATCGGCACGGAAGGTTGGATTCACATCAACGGCGGGGGAGCGATGACCGCCAGCCGCGAGAGTGTGTTGACCTCGATCATCAGACCGGACGAGGTTCACCTCTATTCCACGTCCGGTCCGCACCGCAATTTTCTCGACTGCATCCGGACGCGTCGGCTGACTGCCGCCTCTGCCGAGATCGGCCATCACGCGACGACAACGTGCAACCTAGTGGAGATCGCCGGGCGTCTGGGACGTGCGCTGCGTTGGGACGCGCGGACGGAGCGATTCATCGGCGACGATGCAGCGAACCGCCTTCTTTCGCAGCCGATGCGGTCGCCGTGGTCGGTGTGAATCCGCTCTCGACAAACGCCGCCGGCTGAGGCAGGGAATAGCCATGTCATTTGGGTTTCGCATAAGCCGGGTCGTCGCGCTCTGCTTGACGTTGTCCGTCGTCGGGGCGGCGGCTCAGGATTGGCAGCGGAAGGCGGTTGAACTGTATCCCGACCTCGGCGTAGCCGGCTCGCCTATCAGCAAGCAATACCGCATCCTCTATCAGGAACGGCTGCGAACAAACCCCTCCTTCTTCAAACTCCCTCAATGGCCCGTCTTGCTGGCCAAGGAAGCCGCAATCAAGGCGAACACCCCGGCAGCGGCCCCGACATCGCCCGCCGCCGCGCCTGCTGTTGCGGCAACCCCTGCCGAGCCGCCAGAGATGGTTGCCGGCAGGAAGTTGCTGGTGGCGAAGTGCGGCCGTTGTCACGATACACCCAACGCGAGGGTGGAGGAGATGACTTGGAACCGTTGGATGATGAAATGGCGCTGGAAAGCGGAATTGACGGACGACCAATTCCAGCAGTTGATGGAATACGCGCACAAACTTCGCGCGACGCCGCCGCCGGCTGCGGGGGCGGCTGCTGAAGAGACGCCGCAGATGGCGGCGGGCCGACAACTGTTCCAGGCCAAGTGCTGCGGCTGTCATGATGTTCCCAGTCCCTCTCGCGTCATGGAATCCACGTGGACCCGCTGGATGATGAAGATGCGCGGCAAGGCCAAACTGACGGACGCTGAATACGACCAAATCATGGAATACGCGAGGCTCAAGCGTGAGGCGTATATGCTGAAGATGCTGCGGTAGAGGGTGGAAGAAACATCGCTTTGAACCGCAACTTTCTTGCACTGCTTTTGTTTAATACTTCCACGGAATGGAGCCGGACGGTCTGGTTTCGTTGCCGCGAGATAACAACGTAAAGACGAGGAGACAGATGAAGTTCATTATTAGTGCGCTGACGGTTATTGCGGTGTGCTGCATGGTGGCGACGGGCGCCGAGGAGAAGAAGAAGGGTGGCGACAAGCCGAAGGCGAACCCGGAGGCGGTTTTCAAGAAGATGGACGCCAACGGTGACGGAAAGCTGAGCAAAGATGAGTTCATGGCCAAGCAGAAGGACGCCGCGAAAGGTGAGGCTGCGTTCAAGGCGAAGGACAAGGATTGTGACGGCAACCTGAGTCTCGACGAGTTCAAGACCGGTCCTGCAAAGAAGGGCAAGAAGAAGGAGTAACCGTTCCGCATCGGAAACGATGCCCGTAGTTCTGGTCGCCGCGCCTGCTTCACAGCGGGCGCGGCGACTGCTTTTTAGGGGGAGCAAGGACGTGTTCTTGACATTTCGGCTCGCGTCCCGAAACTAGCCGCCCTATGGCAAACATACCCACGGAGTTTCGCGGCGTGACGGCAGTGGCAAAGGCCAACGTCTATTTCGACGGCAAGGTCGTCAGTCACAGCATTTTGTTCCCGGATGGCAGCAAGAAGACCATCGGTCTGATCTATCCGGGCAAGTTCCACTTTAACACCGGCGCGGCCGAGCGCATGGAGATCGTCGCCGGCGAGTGCGTGGTGAAGCTTGACGGCAGCGCGGTCGTCGCCACCTACGCGGCGGGGCAGTTCTTCGACGTGCCGGCGAAATCGGGCTTCGACATCGAGGTCAAGGCTGGCATCTGCGAATACGTCTGTTCGTTCCTGCCGTAGCCGGCGGGAGCGACGAAGTGCTTGGCTTTGACGCGGACGTTCAATAGTATCCGCGCGCTTGTTTCACTTGAAACTGTAACCCGGCGGTGGCCGAGTGCCGTCGCCGACCGAAAAGGCAATGATGACGAACAACATCGGAATAACAAGACGCGAGGCGATCAGCCGCGCGGTGGCGGGCGCGGCGTTTTTGACCGCGGCGGGCAATGCTTGCGCCGCAACGTGCTGTCCAGCCAAGAAACCTTCAACCCCTGTGAAAATCATGAAACAGAAGAACAGCGAGTTTTACAAAAAGGACGGCAGCTTCGATGGCGAGAAGGCCCGCAAGGCTTACTACGCGATGATGAAGCGGTTCAATTATCCGATCACCGACAAGCTCAAGGGGAAGGACTTCTGGGCGATTGATTTCGGCCTGAACGACTTCGTCAACGTCGGCATGGCCGGCATCTTCTGGTGGAACGACAAGGAGAACAACTACTTCGGCCATGAGATTTATCTGCTCCCCGGCCAGATGATTGTCGAGCACGGTCACGTCAAGACGCCCGACGCCAAGCCGAAAATGGAAGCATGGCAGGTCCGCCACGGCAGCATCTTCACGTTTGGCGAAGGCGACGCGACCACGCCGTGCCCGATCGAGTTGCCAAAGAGCCAGGAGAAGTTCATCACCGTCCGGCATTGCCAGATGCTCAAGCCCGGCGAGATTTCCGCGCTGAACCGTGCCGAGGCGAAGCACTTTATGATCGCCGGCCCGCAAGGCGCCATCGTCACCGAATACGCCACCTATCACGACAACGCCGGCCTCCGCTTCACCAATCCCGGCGTCAAGTTCTAGGCCATCAGCCCGCCGAATGCGGCAAGCCCCGCGCGCTCAACGGCGTGCGGGGCTTTCGTCAGGCCAAACACGATGACGACGGCTGGAATCAGCGGTATTTCTGATTTCCAACGCTTCGAACGGGCTTTCTCCACGTTGATGATAACCCAAGCGAGTCTCAAGGCGGTTCTCCTGAGCATTGGTGGCCTGCTCTTGCCCGTCGTCCTCTGCGCTCAAACCGCGTCCTCATCCGACGCACCTCCCAAGCCCGCCCCCGCGAAAAGCCCCTGGACCTTCTCGGCCGGCATGGTGGTGAAAGAAAGCTTCGACAGCAACGTGTTCATCCAGGACCACGGAGATCTGGCCAACCGGCAATCGTGGGTCACGTCGCTCATGTCTGGGGTTGGCGCGGGTTACCAAGACAGCCCGGAGTTCAGGGTGTTGGCCTCCTATTCACCGGAAGTGGTGTTTTATCATTCCGAATCTTCGGAGGACCACGTTGCCCACTGCGGCACACTCAACCTTGGCGGCAACGCCGGAGACACCACTTGGGATGTGCTGAATGGAATCGTCTGGATTGACGGCAACAACCTCGGCCCGCGTTTCACCGGCGGCGGAGACATTCCGGCCATCGGCGGCATTCCGGTGCGAGATCGCCGGGACGCCGCGATTTACCGGAGCAGCATCAGGGTCACACAAACGCTGGGCAAGTTCTTCCTCCGCCCGACCTTCAATTCCTACCTCCACGATTTCCAAACTGAGTTTCACCAGACCACGGAGCCGGGCTTTGCAGGCTACGAGAATTACATCAGCCGTTACGACATCGGGGGCGGGTTGGATGCCGGCTATGAAGTCGCCGCAAGAACATGGCTGGTCTTGGGCTACCGTTATGGGCATCAGGAACAGTCGGAGAACCAGTTCGGGCTGTCCAGCCCCTTCTGCAATAATTATCACCGGTTCTTGGTGGGCATCGAAGGCGCGCCCACTGGCTGGTTGAAGTTGAACATGATGGCCGGGCCTGACGTGCGAGACTTCACCTCTGCCACACCGGCCGGTTTCGATCCCAACGAGCTCCTTTACTTCGTTGACGCCTCCGCCAGCATCACGCCGACCAGGCAGGACACTGTGACGGTCAAACTCACCCGTTACGAGCAGCCTGCGTTTTCCAGCCACAGCATGTATGAAGATATCGTGTATGATGTGTCGTATCGGCGGAAATTCAATGACCGGCTCACTGCTGGAGTGGGCTTCAAGGTCTATGGCGGCGACTGGCAGGCGCCGGTCAACCGTGACGACTGGATTTACACACCCAGCGCGATGCTGGCCTGCAATTTCACCAAGCACCTGACCGGCGACCTGGCTTACTCGTATGACTGGGTGGACAGCGAGGTGCCCGGCACCATCACCGCTGGGCGCGAGTTCACACGGCACATCGTTTCGTTGGGGCTGAAATATGCCTTCTAGCCAGAATCGACCGGCGGACAAGACCCGGCCGAAACAGGATTGTGCTTCACGGCAGAGGCTGGCATCGTCCTGACTTCGGGACAGATAAGAACAGACAACGACACAGCGAGCGACATACATGACAACGACAACCGAGATCAAAGACACCACCGCCAACCCGGCTCCCTTGGGCTTGCTTGGCTTCGGCATGACCACCGTGCTGTTGAACATCCACAACGCCGGCTTCTACGAACTGAACAGCATGATCCTGGCGATGGGCATCTGCTACGGCGGCATCGCGCAGATCATCGCGGGCATCATGGAGTGGAAGAAGAACAACACCTTCGGCACTACCGCGTTCACCTCCTACGGCCTCTTCTGGCTCACGCTGGTTGTGATGGTGCTGTTGCCGAAGTTTGAGCCGCTCAGCAAGCTGGCCACCGACGACACCGCCAAAGCCGCCTATCTGGCCATGTGGGGCGTCTTCACGGCGGTGATGTTCATCGGCACGCTGCGGCTGAACCGCGCGCTTCAGTTCGTCTTCGCCTCGTTGACGATCCTGTTCTTCCTGCTGGCCTACGGCGATCTCATGGGTGCGAGCGCCGGCTTCAAGCACTTCACCGGCTACGAAGGGATTGTCTGCGGCCTCTCCGCGATCTACACGGGACTGGCCCAGGTGTTGAACGAAGTTTATGGCAAAACCGTTCTGCCGCTCGGGCCGGTGAAGAAGTAGCCCGGCTATTTCACAAACCCCTGCGCCTTCAGCCAGAACACCAGGTCCTTCGCCCACGGATGCGGGTTCGCGAACGGCTCCTTGTCCGCCAGACCGATGCCGTGCCGGCCTTGCTGATAGACGTGCAGGTCGAACGGCACGCCGCAGCGCCGCATTGCCGCGGCGAAATCGAGGCTGTTCTCCACCTTCACGCCCTTGTCCTCCCAAGTGTGCCAGATGAAACAGGGCGGCGTCTCCTTCGTCACCTGCAGCTCGTTCGAGAGCAGCTTCACCAGATCCTCCGGCGGATTCTCCCCCAGCAGGTTCTTGCGCGAGCCGCGGTGCGTGTTCGCGTCGCCCATCGAAATCACCGCGTAGCACAACACCCCGACATCCGGCCGGCAGCTCTGGCGCTCCACCGGGTCGCTTGCGTCCGGCTTGCCCGCATCGAAGTGCGTCACCAGCGTCGAGGCCAGATGCCCGCCCGCCGACGAACCCATCACCCCCACGCGCTTCGGGTCCACCTTCCACTCCCCGGCCCGCGCCCGCACCAGCCGCAACGCCCGCGCCGCGTCGTTCAGCATCGCGGGATGATGATAACCGTGCGAGCCGAGCCGGTAACGCAACACAAAGCCCGCCACGCCGTGCTGGTTCAGGTAGAGCGCGTAGTCGCGGCCCTCATGCACCGCCAGATGCCCGTAGCCGCCGCCGGGACAAATCACAATCGCCGCCCCCGTCGCCTTTGCCGCTTCCGGCAAATACGGCGTCAACGTCGGGATATCAAACTCCGTCTTGCCGAGCGCCCCCGGCGCGCCCTCGGGCCAGAGCGGCACCGGATCGAGCGCGTCAGCGCGGAGGACAACCGAACAGAGAAGCAGCACCAGCAGCGAGAGGGTTTTCATCATGACTGCGGAGTGTAGCGGAACGAGGCGGTGAATCAATGCGGAGAATGCGCAGAATGGAGTCGTAGTTACTTCCAACTCCTGATGTCGTTTTCGTAGGCTTTTTTCTGATACTTGCCGCCCGGATCCGAAAGGCCGTTGCCGCTTAGTGTGTCCGGGCCATTGGAAAAGAAAGCAAAGCCACCGGGAATGGCGCTTTTGGAGGAGCCGTCGTTGAATGGTAAAGGGATACGATTGTCGTTGGCCTTTGTGTCTTTCCAAGGCCGTGGATTTGATGGTCTACCATTCTGAAATGGTCCCTCATAATAGATTCCGCCCACTCCATTGTCGAAGCAGAAGGCATAAGGCATTCCCCACGGATCGTAGAACGCCAATGCGTTGGTTGAGTTCGCGCCACCGGAGGGGTGAGTCACGTCCTTGAGTCTGAACTCCATGAATCGGATTTGGCGTGGGTTTTGTTCAAGCAGATCAGGTCTCGTGCTACTGATATCCTTGTCTGTGTGCGGATCGCGCAAGCCGTTGAAGATCAAGACCAAGTCACTGATGTTGCTTGGTTGGGGCCAGCGGTCGTATTCGACGTGGTAGCATTTTGAAGCCCAGCAAAGAGACTGGATTGCTGCTGCAGCCTTTGCCTTGCCGGGCGTTGGATGCGGGCCGGAAGGATTCACCGGAGCAAAGAACGCGACGAGGAAGAACAATGCGATAATTAGAAACGCTTCGACGACATAGCGTTTGCCAACAACTCGGCCAGAACTTCTGGCGATGACTCTTAGCGCGGCGACGCCAAGAACCGGAGCGAGCAGCAAGCAGAGAATGGCTGAAATAGCGAAAACTTCAAAATGGGCGAAGCGAGCAATCAGAAAACCCAATGACAGAAAGTTCAGCGTCGCAAGAATCAAGCTGGCGATCGCAAGGCGTGACACTTTTGTTGCCGACTGCGGTGGGATAGGTGACTCCGGTTTCATGTGTTGAATCCGATTTCCGTTCTTGCGTCGCCGATGATTGTCCCCTCCGCGCCTCATTGCATCAAGCGCTTTTCGCCGGCCGTTCTTGCGTGACCATCTTCGCGGCTGGGTCGCTCCACGGGCCTTGGCGGGTAGGGCGAAGCGTCCCGCTGAGCCGCGGGGGTTGATCGGCGAGAGCGTTCCGGCTTGGCGGGGACGCCTCGCCCTACCTCGGAGGTGGTGCGGCGATGGCGGCGCGGAAGAGAGAGGCTCACACAAAGGCGCAGAGATGGAAAGGTGCGAAGGGTGGCAAGAAAGGGAACGCTCGACGTGGTTTTGCCCGGTTTGGGAGCCGTTACTTCGGGGATAGAGGCCGCTCTTCCCTCGTAAAGGAAACTCCTTCATTCGATAAGGAAACATCTTCCTTCAATGAAGAAACCTCTTTGCTTGATGAGGTAACATCTTGGTTCAATGAGGAAATATCTTTGTTCGATAAAGAAACTCCCTTCCTCGATGAAGAAACCTCCTTGTTCGATGAGGAAACATCTTCCTTCAACAAGGAAACATCTTGGTTTGATGAAGAAACATCTTTGCTCAATAAGGAAACATCTTCATTCGATGAGTTAACCTTTTTGTTCAATCAGTTAACCTCTTCGTTCGATGAGTTAACCTTTTCAGACACGAAAAAGGTCGTTTTTGAGCTTCCGGCAAGTTCTTTGGTGCCAAAATGACCCGTTTTGGCCTCCCAAATGGTCGCCGGAGCCGGTGGGTCGCTCCATGTGCGTTGGCGGGTAGGGCGAAGCGTCCCCCTGAACAGAAAGACAGACGAGAGGCAAAATCATGGCTGGCAAAAGCATGATTTTGCCCCGGATGATTTTGCCTCAATGCGTCTCTCTTTTCAGTAACGGCTGCTCTTCATCACCACCACGCCCGCGACGGCGTTCAGGGCGGCGATGAGGAGACAGACGGCGGGGACGCCGATGAGCGGGATGAGCAGCGTGCTCGGCAGCAGCGCTCCCAGACACGCGCCGATGAAGTCCGCCGTGTAAAGCCGCGACGCGGTGGCGGTGGAGTCCGTTTCCGAACTGTAGCGGCGGTCTATGACCGCCGGCTGTTCGCTCAAGGACGGATTTCGGCGGTCATAGACCGCCGCTACAGTTGCGCTCACTCTTCCCGCGAGCGGGAACTGCATGCCGACGAGCGCGGCGAGGAGGAATGTGAGCAGCGCGATGACAGTCTGCACGAGGAGGAATCCGCCGCTGCCGCCAACGCGGGCGAGCGCCATCAGGCAGAGCGGCAGCAACGCCGCGAACGCCGCGACGGCGAACGCGAGCCGGGCCAGATCGTTGCGCGACGCGCGCGGCACTAGGCGATTCATCCCAAACGCCCCCGCCGCCAAGCCCGCCATGAAGACGGTGACGATGATGCCGAGTTGTTGATAGACGGAGCCGTAGAGAATCTGGAACGCCAGCAGCAACACCACTTCCAATCCCGACGCGGCGAAGCCGCCCGCGAACACCGCCAGCGCCGCGGCGCGGAGTCGGAACAAATAGACCGCCAGCAGCGCCACCAGCGCGGCCTCCAGCAGGCCGAACTTCACCGTGAACTGACTCATCCAGTGGCGCAGATGGTAGTAGTAGAGCACGGGACTGAAGTCGCGGTTCACGGCGGCGGGCTGCGAGGTGGCGCGGCGCATGTCCTCCAGCCGGTCGGGCGCGAGCATGGCTTTGAGGTAATGGCGGTTGACGAGGCGGGTGGGGATGCGCGCGGCCTCAATGCGCGCGGCAATGTCCTCGTGCAGCGGGCCGTCGGAGGCGAGGAAGAAGACGCGCCCGCCGGGAATCACCAGCGTGTTCTTGAACGCCGTGTCGAGCGTGCGCCGCGCCGACGTGAGCAAGCGGGCCAGTTCCGGGCTGACATAGTCGGCGTAGCGGCCCAACCCGAACGACAGCACGCCGCCGTCGCTGAGCACGCGCTTGACCTCGCCGAAGAACTCCGCCGTGTAGAAGCGGTTGAGTTGTGACGTGGACGGATCTGGCACGTCCACGATGACAACATCGTAGAGGTCGGCGGTTTGTTTCACGAAGAGCCGGCCGTCGGTGTTGACGAACCGGATGTGCGGAACTGTGGACGGGCCTTCACCTGTTCTGATGAACGACATGTTGTCAGGAAGGAACCGGTAACCAGCCTCGATGATGAGCGGGTCGAGTTCAACGCAGGTGACATCAACCGCGCCATACTTGAGGACTTCGCGCGCGGTGCCGGAAACGCCGCCGCAGACGATCAGCACTCGCCGCGCGCCGGGCCGCTGCGCCATCGCGTAGTGAACGGTCTCCTCGACCTGCTGGGTGCTGTCGGTGGAGGTGAGCGGCAGGCCGTTTTCGATGAAGTTGTATTGGCCGGAGGAGTCGGTGACGACGAGTTTGCCGTAGGGCGAGTTGCCGCGGAAGACGACGTGCTGCCCGGCGAACTGGATGTCCGTGGCCAGCGCGTCGGCGTTGGCGAAGAGGATGACGCCCGCGAGCGCCGCCGCGAGGATGGCTGCGACGGCGAGGAGGAGTTTCTTTCCGAACCACACCGCCAGCGCGCCCGCGAGCAGGAGGTTCAACAACGCCGGGAAGAAGAGAATGCCGAGGTGATCGAAGAACCTCACGAGCACGAAGCTGAACAACGCGCCGCCCGCGATGCTGCCGATGCAGTCGGCGACATAGACGCGCCCTATGCCGGAGGCGCCGCTCTTTCCTGTGACGGCGGAGCACGCCAACGTCAGCAGCCACCCGGACGCGACGCAGAAGGGGAGCAGCACGACGAAACTGGCGAGCACGGTTTCCGTGAGGCCGACCTGGATGCCGCGGCCGAAAACGGCGTTGCGCAGCACGGCCAGCAGGAAGACCTGCACGAGCGGGGCGACGGCGATGAAGATGAGCGCCGCGATGAACGCCCCCTCGCGGTTTCGCAGGCGGCCCGACGCGCGGCCCAGCCACGCGCCCGCGCCGGTGAGGAGGAGCCAGTTGCCCAGAATGATGCCGAGCACCATTTCGTTGCCGGCGAACGCCGCGAGCATCTCGCGCATCAGCACCAACTGCGCGATGACCGATGCCGCTCCGAGACCGCCGACAGCGAGCAGCAGCAGGCGGCCGGCGCGTGGCGGCAGCGTGTCCGCGGCGGTCATGCTACTGCTCCGATTCCTTGAACGCCTCGACGCGGTAGATGGCGACGGCGGTGCCGGGGCCGCGCCACGCGTCAGGCGGACAGCCGGCTTTCTCCGAGAGCGTGTTCAGGAACATGACCTTGTCTGGAATCTGCTCCCAAACCTGCGGCAGATACGTCGAGCCACGTCCGTTGACTTGAAGCACGACGCCGTCGCGATGCGGGCGCAGCTTCGCAAGCAGATCATCCGGCGAGTTGAACGCAAGCGACTGCGGCACGGTCAGCACGCTCACCTCGACCTGTAGCTTGTCGAGTTCGTCGGGGCGCACGGGTTGGAAACGATGGTCGCGGACGGCGGCGCTCTGGGCGTTGCCGACGACGGCTTGGTAGAGCGGCATCTGCGGCAGGATGTTGCCGATGCAGCCGCGGAGCGCGCCGTTCTCGGTGAGCGTCACGAAGCAGCCCTTCGGCTCGGCGAACTTCGGCGGGAGCGCCTTCGGGTCAACGGCGGGCAGGCGGTTGGCAGTGACGACTTCCTTGACAGTGCGGCGGGCGAGTTCGAGCAGGAGCTTGCGCTCCTCCTTGGAGTAGCTCTCCTGTTCGGGCAGGTAGAACGCGATGGCGGTGTAGCCGACGACGCCTTGGTTCTTGTTGCCGGAGGTGTCGCCGCTGTTGCGGTAGTCGAGCAACTTCGGCTTCCAGCCCTTCAGCTTGGCGAGATGGAGCAGCGTGCAGACTGGCATCTGGCCGCAGGCGTCTTCGCCGCCGATGGCTTCGGGCGTCATGTTGAGGATGGCGGTGACGGTGCGCGTGTCCAACTGCCGCGCTTGGTCGTAAGGCTTGTAATGGCTCAAGTCCGTGCTGACAACGACGAGCGAGCGCTCGTCAAGCTGACTGGCGAGCGCCTGCGCCGCGGCGACAGGGTCCGTCTGGCCGAAGACCACCGAGACCATCTCAAATGGCTTGAGGACCTTTTGCAGGAACGGCACCTCGACCTCGCCGGAGTGCTCCCAAGTTTCCGGCGTGTCTTCGCCCAGCGGCGGCGCGGGGCGGGATGATTGCATGAACCAATTCGGCCGCTGCATTGGCAGGCGCGGCTCCAGCATGAACGGCGGCAGTTTTGCCAGCGCCTTCGACTTGGCGGAAATCTTCACGTCGCCGAGTGGTGTGCGGTAAACATCCGCCGCGCAGACCGACGCACCTTGGAACGCCACATAGTGGCTGCCCGCGAGCAGGAAGACGGTGCCCACATCGCGACCCGCGAGCACCTTGTAGCCGAACGCGGCGGTGAGTCCGGAATACGGATAGCCCGCGTGCGGACAGATGAGCGCCTTGAGTTCGCCGCTCACAGACTCCGGACGGACGGCGCCGAGCAGCATGTCAATCGTCCGCGACAACTCCTGCGGGTCCTTCGGGTAGAAAAGCCCCGCGACCGCCGGCTCGCGGACGACGCCCGGCACGTTCGATTGCTGGCTCGCGCTTTGCTGGCGCGAATCGCAACCCACCAGGAAGGCGACGACCAAGCTGATCGCGCTGACGACTAAACCAAGTCTGTTCTTGCTGCTCATAATTGCCCTCAACCTGCCACGCCCGCATTGTGCGTCAACTGCGGCGAAAACGGTAGTGGTTTTCGTCGCCGTCACTCATCCCGCACGAACACGCCGTTGCCGGAGGTGCTGAGGTAAAGCCGCGTCGGCTGGTGCGGGTCCACGGTGATGGCAGCGATCTTGGTGCAGGTCAGTTCCGGCGCGTTCAGCGATTCCCATGTGCGCCCGCCGTCGCGCGAGCGCATCAGGCCGCGTCCCAACGCCTCGTCGTGAAACGGATGGTCCATGCCGCCGGCATAGACTGTGTCGGCGTCGCGCGGGTTCACAGCCACCGAGGCCATGAAGCGGTCCTTAAGAACCTGCGTCCACGTCACGCCGCCGTCGCGCGAAGCAAACACGCCGCCGGGATGAAGCTTGCGGTTTTTGTATCGCTCCCTCGCGGCGATGTAGAGCCGTTGCGGATCGGACGGACAGACGACGAGCGCGAAGGGATCAGCCCACGCCATATCGCCGAGCCGCCGCCAATTCCGCCCGCTGTCGTCGCTGCGGAAGAAACCCGCGTTGTCGTCCATCAACGCGAATAGCACCGCCGGCTCGCGCGGATGCTGCGCCAGGCCGCGGACGTTTCCCTTGGGCAGGCCGGTGTTGCGAGCTTGCCAACTCGCGCCGCCGTCCTCGGAGCAGAAGACGCCGTGTTCCTTTACGCTGACGAAGATGCGCCGTGCCGTCACCGGACTGGAGTGGTCCACGAGCAGGTGGCGCGTCTGTCCGTCGGGCAGACCGGTGTCAGGCTTGCCGACGACGCGCCACGTCATACCGCCGTCGTCGGAGCGGCAGACATCGCCGGCGTTGCGGTTCCACAAGCCGGTGCCGGCGAACATGATGCGCGGCTCGTCTGGATCGAACGCGACGGTGAAGGTGTTCCCCGTGTTCTTCATGCCGCTCACCGTCTGCGTGAACGTCCGGCCGCCGTCGAAGGTTTGCAGCAAGCCGATGTCCGCGTAGCTCAAGTAGAGCCGCTTCGGGTCGCGGGGATGAACGGCGACTTCGTGGGCGCACGTGACCTCCAAGCCCGTGCCGCTCCACCAACCGGTCGGCGAGTCCGGCGCGCCGGGCGGCTTCCCGGCGGGGCGCGTGTAGCTCTGCGTCCAATGCGCGCCGCGGTCGGTCGTTCGGAAGATGTGGCCCGACGTGCTGAACCAGAGCGTGTCCGGCGCGCGCGAATCCATCGCGAAGCCCATCACGCACGCGCCCCACATCGTGATCCAGCCGTAATCCATGTTCGATTCCACTTTTGCGCGCGGCGACGAGCGGAACGTCACGCGTTGCCAGTGTTTGCCGCCGTCGGTGGTGCGATAGACGAACGCGGAAACCCACGCCGTGTCGCCTGCATAGACGATGTCCGGGTCGGTGGGATGAACGAGGAGTTGGTCCACGTTCGAGGTCATCGGAGACGGCGCGCCTGGTTTGCCAACGTGTTTCATCAACCCTTCGAGCCGGGGCGACCACGTTTCGCCGCCATCGTCGCTGCGATAGACGCCACCTTGCCACGGTTGTTTGCCCGGTTCGGTGCGCAGCGTCAGATACATCACATCGGGCTGCTTGGGGCAAAGCGCGACGCGGCGGATATGATTGTGCGGCAGACCTTTGTTTAACAACCTCCATGTCGCGCCGTCGTCGTCGCTGCGGTAGAGGCCGCGGTTGGTTGCTGCGAACAGCCGCCGGGCCTCGCGAGGATGCACGACGAGGTCGCTGACAATGGCCTCGCGGTCCATGCCGCCGTCGCTTGGATTTGCGACGGCCCAGTGCGCACCGCCGTCGGTGGTTCTGTAAACCGTGCTGGCACCGTCTTTGTTCCAGCGGGGCCGACCGATACCGGCATAAAGCGTGTCGGGTTGCTGCGGGTCAATCGCCAGCGCGCCGATGGGGGCGCTGAACTTGTGGAGATGCAGCGGAGGGAAACCTCCGCGCTGCCACTGCCACGTCTCGCCGCCGTCGGTGGATTTGTGGACGCCGCCTTCGGTGCCGATGTAGATGATGCGCGGGTCGCGCGGATGCGGCGCGATAACCTCGACGTAAAGATCGTGGAGGCCGGTGTTGCAGATGCGCCAGTTCGCGCCGCCATCGGTGGACTTGAAGAACCCGCCAACATCGCAGCCGGCAAAGACGACGCGCGAATCATGCGGGCTGACGGCCATGCTGGGAATCCAACCGCCGCCGCCGGGGCCGATGTTGCGCCAACCGGCGGCTGTGGCGGCATGGACGAACGGAAAGAGAGCGACGAAGAAAGCGAGAAGGCGATTGAGCATGGCTGTAGCATACGGAGACGCGTGGTTTGGCGCAACGGCGAGGGATGCGGGAATGGCGACAGCAGCTTTGTCGGCGTGGGACTGCCGGGTTATGGCTCAGAGGGGTTTGCGCATCTTAATGCCGATGAAATGGCAGTGCGTCGGAATAAGATAGGAGCAGAACCGGAAAAGCACTCCGAAGAACGGGAGATAGGCGGCACCGAAGGAGGCCGTAGCGCCGGCATCCCTGCTGGCGATGTTCCGGTGCTTTATGAAGAGAACACCGGTAGGGATGCTGGCGCTACAGGCCCGACGGTGCGCGGAGAGAGGGGGGAGTCTAGGGAATTTACCTAATGGATGCCCTGATGCTCGATCGCGGGTTTGCCCTGATATACAAGCACTGCTCCTTTGAAGTAGTCTCTCCGCCCGTCACCCGCAGCCGCGAGTGCGGCGCGAAAAGGAGCTAGTGAAACCTGAATATCATCTTGTGTCGCCAGCCCGTTTTTGGTCGAATCCCTTTTAAGGATACCTCCATGAAGACAAGCATAGTCCGACTCGGCCTCGCCGCTTTCTCACTCACTCTCTGCGCCTTGGCGCCGCACGCCGGCGCGGGTGGGGCGGTCATCGCCTGGGGCGCCAACGACTTTGGGCAAACCAATGTGCCCGCGGGACTGACGGGAGTGGCCGCGATCACTGCCGGAGAGGGGTGCAACATGGCGTTGCGGAGCGACGGGACGGTGGTTGCCTGGGGCTACAATGTTAACGGGGCAACCAACGTGCCTGCGGGCTTGTCGGGCGTCTCCGCGATTAGCGCAGGCGAGCATGGCATGGCACTGAAGAACGACGGGACGGTGGTTGCCTGGGGGCGAAACTTGGAAGGGCAAACCAACGTGCCTGCGGGCTTGTCGGGTGTGGTGGGCATCGCGGCAGGAACGCTTCACAGCATGGCACTGAAGAGCAATGGGACGGTGGTTGCCTGGGGCGATAATAGTAACGGGAAGACCAACGTGCCTGCGGGCTTGTCGGGCGTCGTGGGCATGGCGGGCAGCCAATGGCACAGCATGGCGCTGAAGAGCAACGGGACGGTGGTTGCCTGGGGCACGAGCAGCTATGGAGTAACCAGTGTGCCCGCGGGGTTGACCAACGTGGTGGCGATAGCTGCGGGGCCTTACACGAGCATGGCGCTCAAGCGCGACGGGACGGTCGTGACGTGGGGATACAACATGTTCGGACAACTCCCCGTGCCGGCGGGCTTGAGCAACGTGGTGGCGATTGCCGCGGCGAGCCATCATAGCGCCGCGCTGAAGAGCGACGGAACCGTTGTGCTCTGGGGCGAGAATGTCTATGGTCAAACCAACATACCTGCGGGGTTGGGTGGTGTGGTCGCAATGGGTGCAAGAAACCTCGACACCATTGTGCTGAAACCTTACGGGCCGGCGATTACCACGACGGGTCCGGTGTTGCCAACGGGAACGTTGGGCGCAGTCTATAACCAGTCACTGGAGGCATCAGGCGGGGTAGCTCCGCATAGTTGGGGGATTGTGTCCGGGAGGTTGACGCCGGGATTGACGCTTAGTGCTGACGGAACCATCAGCGGGACACCAACGGCCGTGGGGTTGTGTTGTTTCCGGGTTCGGGTGACAGGGGCCGACGGATTGGCGACGGACAAGGGTTTTGCGTTGGCGATTGCAGGGCCGCTAGTTATCACGACCAGCAGTCCGTTGGCGTCGGGCGTGGTGGGTGTTGCCTACAACCAAACCTTGACGGCGACCGACGGCGCGCCGCCTTACACATGGTCCCTGGCCGCGGGCAGTCTTCCGTCGGGCTTGAGCCTGAGCGGCGCGGGAACGGTCAGCGGCACGCCAGATACTGCGTCAACGGCCAGCTTTACCGTGCAGGTGACCGACAACATCGGAATCGGCACGAACAAGATTTTTGCGCTTACCATTGATCCCCCTCCTGCGCCTGGGACCAATGTTGTTGATGCGGTCACAGTGAATTACGCCGGCACCTACGTAGTCGGGACCAACCTCGGTTTCAATGGGCTGATTGTCACCAACGCGGGCGTGCTGACCTCCGGCGGCGGTGTGATTGGCAACTCAGCCATCGCCAACAACAACTACGCGGCGGTCACGGGTGTTGGGTCACTCTGGAGCAACAGCGGCTCGCTGGCAGTGGGCGGCACGGGTTCCTTCAACGGCCTGACGATTACCGATGGAGGGCGGGTGTTTAACCAAACCGCTTACGTTGGCCATGCGGGTGCCGCCAGCAACAACGCCGTGCTGGTGGCCGGCGCAGGGAGCCTCTGGGGCAACAGTGCCTTTGTTCACTTAGGAAGCAACGGCGCGTTCAACCAAATGACCATCGCCGATGGCGGCAGGGTGTATAGCGGCGGCACCTACATTGGCAACGGCTTCAACTCCAGCAATAACGTCGTGACCGTCACGGGCGCCGGCAGCCTCTGGCGGGACAACACGATTGTCGTTGTGGGCTGCAACGGAACGTTCAACCAACTGATTGTCACCAACGGCGGCGCGGTGCATGGCGTTCTGGGCTACATCGGGAATAACCCGGCCGGCAACAACAACGCGGCGTTGGTCAGCGGCGCTGGCAGCGTTTGGAGCAACAGTTCCTTCCTTTACGTGGGCGACACGGCAGGAGGCAACCGACTGACCATTGCCGATAGCGGTGCGGTGTATAGCGCCATCGGCTATGTAGGCAACGCAAGCACTTCCAGCAACAACACGGTGCTGGTCACCGGCGCGGGCAGTGCGTGGAACAACAGTGGCGATCTTTACATCGGCCACCGGAGTTCGGGCAACCAACTGACCATCAACAATGGCGGCGTGGTCAGCAATGCCAATGCCTCGATTGGCAGCTACATGGCTGTGGGGATCCAGAACAGCAACACCGTCGTTGTTGACGGCACCGGTTCGGCATGGCGGGTCAACGGAAGGATGTTGTTCGCCCGGCGCGGTTCGGGCAACGGGCTGACAGTCCGCAACGGCGGGATCGCGGCCATCACCGGCGATTTCCAGGGGGCCACCGAGGCCGAAGGGGACAACAACTTTGTGACGGTTGACGGGAGCGGATCGAGAATGAGCGTTGACAGTGTGTTCGTGTTCGGTGGCTTCGGTTCCGGGAACACGTTGACGGTCACCAATGGCGGGGTGTTGTCAACCGCGTCTGGCGAACTGGGGATGCAAAGCATCGGGCTGGGCAACACGGCGGTTGTGGCCGGAGTAGGCTCGGTCTGGAGCAGCACCGGCAGTTTGTATGTGGGCAACGCCGGGTCGTTCAACCAACTGACCATTGCCAACGGAGGGATGGTTGCGGCCACTGGATTGCTCGTTGGCGTGCAGGCTTCTGCGGTTGGCAACATGGTTCAAGTCAACAACGGAAACCTGATCGTCACCAACTCAACGGGCAGCGGCGCGCTCGACGTGCGCCGCGGCACTTTCACTCTCAACGGCGGCACGGTGGCCGTCAACCGGCTTTATCTCACCAACAACGCCAGCAGCGTCATGAATTTCAACGGCGGCACGCTCAACAGCGGCGGCACGATGGTGAACAATGGCGCTCCATTCACCGTGGGCGACACGGGCACCGGCAGCGTCTTCAACTTGTTGGACGGAACCCACGTCTTCGGCAGCAACTTGATTGTCGGCAACATCGGCGGCGGCAACAGTCTCATCATCACGGACAGCGCGCAGGCGTTTGTGAACGGCTCCAGTATCATCGGCAACTCTGCCATCTCCAGCAGCAACACCGTGCGCGTCACCGGCACCGGAAGCCTCTGGAGCAACGGTGCCGATCTGGTGGTCGGCGCCACCGGTTCGTTCAACTCGTTGACCATCGCCGACAGCGGGTCCGTCACCAACGCCAACGCCTACATCGGCTACGATGCGGTTTCGTCGAACAATTCCGTTACGGTGACCGGCTCCAACTCGGTCTGGAATAGCGGCAGCATCTATGTCGGATTGAACGGCTCGAACAACTCTTTGACCGTCGCTTACGGCGGCACGATCTCGGCCACGAACATTGTTCTCGGAGTCGGCGGCACGCTCAACATTGGCGGCCTCTTCTCCATTAACCCTGGCGGCACGCTGATCACCGGCCAACTTACCGTCACCAACGCCGGTAGCAGCGTCAACTTTTACGTCGGCACGCTCACGAGCGGCGGCACCATCGTGAGCAACGGCGCGCCATTCACCGTGGCCCGCCGCAACGGCCTCTATCCCTCCACACTCATCCTGTCCGGCGGCACGCACAGCTTCGCCAACGGCATCAATCTCAGCGAGGACATGGTTTCTGGCAGTCTCATTGTCACTAACGGCGCGCAGGTGTTCGTGAATGGCTCCATCATGCGCCCTGAGTATTACGGGCATGATTCCATTTTGGTTACTGACCCCGGTTCAAGAATGGTCGTCACCGGCAATATCGGCCTCGGCCGATTCATGGCTGGCGGAGACCAGATGGTCATCAGCAACGGGGCGCAGGTGTCCAGCGGGGGCGGATGGGTTGGATTGAGCGGGTTTTCATCTGGCAACGGCGTTTTGATCACGGGACCTGGCTCGGTGTGGAGCAACTCAGGCGGTCTCAGTGTCGGCTTGGTATCGGAGTTTCGTGTTTCGGACAATCATGTCATGGTTCTCGACGGCGCGCGGATGGTCACCGCAGGCGCCAGCATCGGCGACGCGTCTTTTAACCCCAGTCATTATCCTGATTCCTACAACAACTCGGTGGAGGTTTCCGGGACGAATTCCGTTTGGCTAAACACCGGTGGTGTTGGCCTGTATTCCGTGCGAGGTCGGCAGAATTGGTTGTCGGTCAGCAACGGCGGAACCGTGGAGGTGCAGGGGGGCTTGTGGAACTATGCGATCGTCACGCTCCAGGACGGGAACGGCGTCTTCTCCAGTTTTGTGAACGGAAGTAACAAGTGGTATGACCTCGGCTACATGGAGCCTGTCAACGACGCGGGCAGGTTCGGCATGACGGGCGGCACGCTGACAGTGTCCGGTTCATTGTCCAACCTCACGTCGGCCCGCTTCGAGATCGGCCGCGGCGATGCTTCCATCCAAAGCATCTTTAACGAGTCCATCTTCGCCCAGGCCGGCGGGACCAACCGGAACAGCAGTTTCCTCAACGCAGGCAGCGGCGTTGTCCAGCACAGCGGCGGCCAGCATGATGCCGGCATCGTCACCAACTTCGGATCGTGGACGATCTCTGGCGCGGCCGTGGCGAACCTGACGAACTTTGTCAACGAAGGCAACGCGACGCTGACTGTCTCCGGCGCGACGCTCAACAGTTCGCTGACCATTGGCAACACCGGCTCATTCAGCCAACTCACCATCGCCAACGGCGGCGTCGTGGCGGGCAGTGGCGGCATCATCGGGAACTCCGCCATCTCCAGCAACAATGCTGTGTTTGTCACTGGCACCGGTTCTTTGTGGAGTAACAGCGGTTCATTGTGGATCGGAGTGTCGGGTTCTTATAACAGCCTTGTTATCACCAATGGTGCCGGGGTGATATGCACCACAGGACAGGTTGGGGGTGGTTGGAGGGATCTTTTCCAAGATGTGAGGGGAACCAACAACTCTGTTATCGTCAGCGGCCCCGGTTCGTTATGGAGCAACGTCTCAGCTTTATTCATTGGCTCCGGTGGCGGAGATGGCAATTACTTGAAGATAAGCGACGGAGGGACAGTGGTCAGCGAGAACGGCAGGATTGGCACTCAGTCTGGTAACAACAACTCCGTGTTGGTTACCGGTCCGGGTTCAGTTTGGCGCAACGGTGGGACGATTCAAGTGGGGGAGTGGCGGAGCGGCAGTTTGAACATAGAGAATGGCGGCACAGTGACAGCCGCCAACGTGATGGCTGGAACCAGCTTCTCCCCCCTATCCGACAGTTCAATCAATGTGAGCGGAGGCAACCTGTATGTGACAAATGATGTCCAGAGTGGCCTGCTCGAAATGTGCGCCGGCACAATCACCCTAAACAGCGGCACGCTGATAGCTAACGACGTGGCACTTGGAATCAACAGCCTCGGATCCCGAGGCCCCTTCGGTTCACTCAATATCAACGGAGGCAACCTGTATGTGACAAATGCTGACAAGAGTGGCCTCCTTGAAGTGCGCAATGGCTCAATCACCATAAACAGTGGCACAGTCACTGTTGACCAGCTTATTACCTCCACGAACGCTTGGCTGTCTCAGGTGAATTTCAACGGTGGCTTGCTTCGTTCCGCGAACACATACATTTCCAATGGCCCGGCCATCGTCGTGCCGCCGCCCCTCCATTCCCTCACCATCGGCGACGGCGTCCAGTCGGCGACCTTCCAGATGCTCGGAGGCGAACACAGCTTCGGCAACGGCCTGTTCATCAACACCAACGCGTCGCTCACCGGCACGGGCGCGATCACCGGCTCCATTACCAACGCGGGTGTCATTGCCCCCGGCGACTCCCCCGGCGTTATCACGGATGACGGCAATCTGACGTTGCTCGGCAGCGCAACGATGAGCATGGAATTGGGCGGGGCCGACGCATCACTCTACGACGAGTTTGATGTCACCGGCGCGCTCAACTTCGGCGGCACCCTGGATGTGTCGCTGGTGAACGGCTACACGCCGCATGGGGGCGACTGGTTTGATTTGTTCGACTTCAGCGCGGGTCTGGGTGCCTTCAGCCAGATCAACCTGCCGAACTTGGACCCATCGCTCTATTGGAACACCAACTCGCTCTACACCAGCGGCGGAATCTCGGTGGCACAAGCGGCGTGGATGACCAGCCCAACCAACGGTTCCACGTTTGGCTCCACCTCGGTGACGTTCGCCTGGGATGAAGGCGTGGACGTGAGCCAGTATGCGTTGTGGGTGGGCAGCGCGTCCAACGGCCACGATATTCACGCGTTGCTTGTCGGCACCAATTTGTCGCAGACGTTGACGGTGCCGGCTACGGCCGCGCCTGTCTATGTGCGGTTGTGGTCGTTTATCAATGGAGTGTGGCAATACACCGACCAGAACTACACGGCCGCGTCACCGGTGAAAGCAGCGATGACCAGCCCGGCCGCCGGCTCGACCAACAGCAGCGCTTCGGTGGCGTTCGCGTGGGATGCGGGCGTGGGCGCGAGCCAATACGCGCTCTGGGTGGGCAGTGCCTCCAACGGCTACGATCTGGCTGCGGTCGCCACGGGCACCAACCTGTCGCAGCGGGTCACAGTGCCGGCCACGGGCGGGCGAATCTATGTCCGGTTGTGGTCACTGATTGATGGAACATGGCAATATGGCGAATACAGCTACACGGCCGCGGCGCCGGTGAAAGCGGCAATGACCAGCCCGGCCCCCGGCGCGACCAACAGCAACGCCTCGGTGACGTTCACGTGGAATGCTGGCGTGGGAGCAAGCCAGTATGCGATGTGGATCGGCAGCGTATCGAACGCCTACGATCTCCTTGCCGCGGTCCTCGGCACGAACCTAACGCGGACGGTGACGGGGTTGCCGGTGGATGGCCGGAACCTGTTCGTGCGGCTCTGGTCCTGCATCAACGGCGTCTGGGATTACAACGATTACAGTTACCGGGCGTTTAACGCGGTGAAGGCGCGGTTCACGGGTCTGGGCAACGGCGCGACGCTCGGCTCGGCGAATGTGACCTTGTCGTGGGATGCGGGAGCCGGCGCGAGCCAATATGCGCTCTGGGTGGGCAGTAATCCGGGAAGCTATGACCTCTATGCGGCGATTGAAGGCGCCAACCTGTCGCGCGCGCTGACAGGGCTGCCCACGGACGGGCGGCGGCTGTATGTGCGGCTCTGGTCTTTGATCAATGGGACGTGGAAGCCGAACGACTACATGTTCACGGCCTACACCGCGCCCACGACGCGGGCGGAGATGCTCAGCCCGACCAACGGGACGGTGTTGGTATCCAACCCGGTAACGCTCAACTGGAGCGCGGGGACAGGGGTGAGCCAGTATGCGTTGTGGGTGGGCAGCACGGCGGGCAGCTACGGACTGTGGGCGCAGGTGGTGGGAACGAACCGGACACAGCAGTTGACGTTGCCGCTGGACGGCGATCCGGTCTATGTCCGGCTGTGGTCGCTGGTGGGCGGGACATGGGAGTTCAACGACTACGCGTATGAGACGAGCAGCGGCTCAGCGGCGAAGGCGCAGATGACGAGCCACGCGAACGGCGACACGCTGGCTGCGGCCTCGACGGTGTTTGGATGGAGCGCGGGCAGCGGGGTGAGCCAGTATGCGATGTGGGCCGGCAGCACGCCGGGAAGCTACGATCTCTACGCGGCGGCGCTGGGAACGAACCGGACGCAGGCGGTGACGTTGCCGGTGGATGGCGGGCCGGTGTATGTGCGGCTCTGGTCGTTGATGAGCGGGACGTGGAAGTTCAACGACTACTTCTACACGGCGTTCCTCGCGCCGTGAGGGTGGGCATAGCGCCGGCATCCCTGCCGGGTGGGGCTGCCTGGTTACGGGTTAGAGGGGCTTGCGCATCTTGATGCCGATGAAATGGCAGTGCGTCGGATCGAGATGGGAGCAGAAGCGGGAAAGCACTCCGAAGAACGGGAGATAGGCGGCACCGAAGGAGGTTTCGTGGCGGAAGCCGTGACGCTCGGCGAGTTGGCGCAGGGCGAGTGGCGTGAAGAGACGCTGGTGGCCTAGGCAGCCCCAGAGTTTTTCGCGGTAGAAACGGCTGAGGTCTTCCTTGGGCAGGTTGTCATGCCAGATGAGGCGGTTGCCGAGCGGATAGCCGAACATGTTCGTCAGCGAGAACGGCATCCAGCCGCAGAGCAGGGCGGCGATGTTCGCCCAGGAGGCGATGTTCTCCGTCGCGAGCACCACGTAACCGCCGGGCTTGAGCACGCGGTGGCATTCGTCGAGGTAGAGCGGCGTGTCAATGATGTGCTCGATGTTCTGTGAGGAGATGACCACGTCGAAGCGGGCGTCTTCGAGCGGCCATTTGCCGTCGAGCGGGGCGAGGATGGTCTTGACGCGGTCGCCGTGCGGATTGGTGATGGCGTCGAGCGCGTGGAGGTCGTGCGAGCCGATGCGGCTGGCCCACCAGAGCAGCAACTCCGCGTCGCCGGTGCCGACATCGAGGATGGCGGCGGACGGGTTGGGTTCGAAGTAGGCGCAAATCTTCCGGTTGATCTCGTCGAAGCCGCCGTTGAAGGCATGGTTCACATACCACGCGAAGAACCGCTTCCACGGCGAGCGGATCTGCGCGCGGAGGTCGGATTGGTCCTGGTAGGGCAAACCGTCAGGATGGAATTTGCGTGGCATGGGTCGTGTCGGGCTGTGGCTTAGAAGAGTTTGCCGTATTTGTAAATCTGCGTGAACACCCAGTAGTCAATCGGGAAGCCGAAGAACTTGAACTTCCAGCGCAGCGTGGCCATCGCGAGACCAATCTTGAAAGCGATGGAGAAGATTGTGCGCTTGATGCCCGGTGTGACGGTGTTTCGGAGGGTCTCATAGGTGTCGGGGTCCATGAGGCCGAAGATATACTGCGTCAGCATGGCCGTGAGGCGGGCTTGTTGCGGCGACATCCACTTCTGCTTCGTGACGACGTTGAAGCCGTCGTCGGGTGAGAGCAAGTAGTTGCTCCAGCCTTCCAGCGAGTTGGGCACCTTCAGGCCGAGGCTGACGGCTTTGTCGTAGAGCGGCGCGCCGGGGTAGGGGAGGAACATGTAATACATGAACCGGTGGCGCGGGCTGATCTTCAGCAGCGAGTCAATCAACGACAGCGTGCTGGAGAACTCGGCGGCGACGGCCTGCCGGTTCTTCGCGGCGTCGTTCGACCACGGCAGGCCGACCAGGAAGGAGAAGAAGACCTTGATGTGATACTTCGTGCAAAGCTCCGTGAAAGTGGCGATCTGGTCCACGTCCATGTCCTTTTGGATCAGGTCGAGGGCCTCCTGTGAGCCGGACTCGGAGCCGGTCAGGATGGTCTTGCAGCCGCTCTTCTCCAGCGCCTCCCAAACCTCCGGCTCGAACTTCACCAGATGCGGGACGCGTCCGTTGGCGCAGCCCCATTGGATTTTCAGGTTGCGCTTCAGCAGGCCCGTGGCGATGTCGAAAGCCCGGCGCTTGTCCACGAAGAAGTTGCTGTCAATGACGCCGATGGAATCGAGGTTGTATTTCTTGACGAGATAAGCCCACTCGTCCACCACACGTTCGGCGTCGAAGGCTTTCCAGCCGCGGAGATTCACCACCGGCTCGACGCAGAAGCCGCAACGATGCGGGCAGCCATAGCTGGAAATATACGTGAGCGTGCGCCGGCCCAGTTCGGTATCCCAGATGCATTTCTCAATGTCCACCAGATGATAAGGCACCGGCGGCAGGTCGTTCAGGTCCATGAGGCGGTTGACCGGGCCTTCCACGAAACGGCCGTCCTTTTTGCAGCCGACGCCGGGGATGGACGACAGGTCGCCGCCTTGCTCCAACGCCTTGACGACTTCGGGAAAAGCGCGGTCGCCGTAGCCACGCACGATGACGTCCACGTGGGGATCGTGCGCGGTTTCGCCCGGAAGGATCGAGGGATGCCAGCCGCCCCAGACAATCGGCAGCTTCGGATACCGTTCGCGCACCAGCCTGGAGATCCTCAGCCCGTCCTGGATTTGAAACCCGGTCATCGCCGAGATGCCGAGGCAAACGCTGTCCTTGGCCTGCTCCAACACTTCCTGCTCGGCATCCTTGAATAGATGTCGCGCGATGATGCGCACATCGTAGCCGTCGCGAACCAGCAAGCGCGAAATCGCGAGCAATGCCAGCGGCATGCCGTGATACGGCCGGTGGTAGGGGAACGGCGTTGGGAAAAACAGCGTAACTTTTTTCATTAACATTATCTTTGATCGCAGCCTGTCGGCATCCATGATGCGCTCAAGCGCAAAGTCCGCGAACTCTAGGCCGGCACCCAGCGGATTACAAATACTTCTGCGCTGCGCTGGGGCAGGGGGAAGTCACGGCTTTCCCATGCACAACAGGCTGCCGTCCTCCAACGCCACCAGTAGCCGGCCGCTTGCGGCGATCATGCCGTCGAAGACAGGCGGCGCGCTTAGCGGCAAGTTGTTGAGCTGTTTCCCGTCCTTCGCGGAGACGGACACAAGACTCGCGCCTTTGCGGCCTTCGAACGCGGCGTAGGGATCCTTCTCGTCCAGCACGTCCGGCGCGCCGGCAGCGAAAAGCGTATCGCCGGCTTTGACCATCGCGCGGACGCGCACGGGCAGCCACGTCTTCCACAGCGGCGGATCGGCGCGCGTGTAGCCGGTCATTTTGTCGAGGCCGAACGCTGGATTGTCGAGTTTCTCGTCAGGCCGTCCGCGGCCGCGCTCGTAGCTCGACTGCGGGAGCCACTCCACCGGCTTGCGCGCGCCGGCTTCGCCGACGATCTGCGGCTCGTTCGAGTTCTTGTCGGCGAAAAGCAGGTAGCCTTCCTTGGCTGGGAAGAACATCGGACTGTGAACATTGCGGCGGTAAAACGGCTGGACGCCATAGGTGTTCTGCGCGTCCACGACCAGCAATTGGCCGCTTTTGGCTGATTGGTTGGCCAGTTGGAAACCCGGCCAGCGTTTGGAATACATCCAGAACGCGCGGTTATACCACGACGCGTCCAGCAGCCCGGCGGTCGAGAAAACGTGCATGCCGACATCCTTCTCGCCTTTGGTGGAGAGGTCCTGCGAAGTCTCTTCCTTGAGTTCCGGCGTCAGCTTTTTCTGGCGCATATAGACGTAGCCGCCTTCGCTCACGAGCACATCGGAGTTCGCGCCGGGGATGTAGAACGACACCTCGCGCAGCGTCTTGCCGCCATCTGGGAACGGCCCGCTCAGCGTTGTCTGATGCAGCAACTTGCCCGTCGCCGCCTCCGTTGCATAGACGCGAACGCCGCCGTCCAGATACGTCGAGCGGCCGGCCGTGAAATATGCCACGCCGTCGCTCACCAACACGCTGCCGTGGACCGGCCAGACGGATTCGAGTTGGTCGTTGACCATGATGCGCCGCTCGCTGGGCGCGGCGAGAAACCGCCAGGCCAGCGCGCCATCGCTCGTTCGCAGGCAATAGACGTAGCCGTCCGCGCTGCCGAAAATCGCCAGACCGTTCACCAGCGTCGGCGGCGAGTCAATCCGCCCGCCCGCCGTGAACGTCCACGCTGTCTTGCCGCTCTGCATCTCCAGCACATGAAGCGTGTGCGTGTCGCGCGAGGCGACAAACACGCGCCCGTCCGCTGCCACGGGCTGCGTCAGGCCGCCACCAAGTGTGACGCTCCAACTTGTTGCCAACGGCGTTCCTACCGCCGCCGTCGTCGAGCCGTGCCGCGCTGCATTGCAGCGGAAGGTCGGCCAGTCATCCGGGTTTTGATCTTTGATGTTTGAGCTTTGAGCTTTCACATACGCGGGGCCTTTCTCCAGCCGCTGCGCGTCCGCCGCCTTCCGTTCCGTGCGCGCTGGTCCGATCGTTGTGAAGCCGAGCAGTTTCGCGCCGGGATCGCAGAAACACTGGTCGGGTGGCACGTAGAGCATTCCGTTGGCGGGCATGATGCCGAGCTTGCAAGCGCCGCGGACGAAGTTGTTCTGCGAGTGCGCCGAGCCTTGCAGGTCGAGGTATTCGCAGCCTTCCATCGCCGAGATGATGAAGCGCTCGGTGGCCTTGTTGCGGTAGCAACGGTGATGATGCTCGGGGCTGCGGAGGTTTTTCACGAAAAGCCGCTTTCTCTCCGCGCCGGTGCGGAGGTCATAGCCGACAGCCAGGACGTGCGGGCTTTTCCCATTGGGCGTCTGGTCGTCGTTCGCGCCGATCATGTCGGGCCAGACGACGCCGTTGATGACATAGAGACCCTCGCTGCCGAGACCGTGGGCGAGTTGAACTTCCTTGCTCCAGAGCAGCTTGCCGCTCCCAGTGTCGTGGGCCTCGATGCCTTTACTGCCGAGCAACACCACCACGCCATCTTGGACGACGAGCGTCTGGATCCTCGTGTCCGCAATCTCAGCCTGCCATCGCTCTTCGCCCGTCTTTAGATCGAGCGCCGCGAGCGTTCCGGCGCGTAGGAACACCACGCGCCCGTCCTCAATTGCCAGCGAAAGCGAGTGTAACGCGGGAATCTGTTTCCGCCACAAAACCTTGCCCGTCGCGCCTTCGACGGCGATCAGCGCGCCCGGCGGACCTTCCTTGGCTTTGCCTTTCCCTTTGCCCTTTCGCTTCGGCGCCTCGGCCTCCGGCTTTGCGTCTTGCGAATAAACCAGTGCCACGCCGTCAGCGGCGATGATCTGACGGACGGGCGCAGTCTCGGCGACGGTCACCAGCGTCTTGCCGGTTGTCGCGTCGAGGATGGAGAGCGGCGCGCGGTAGCTCAGTGTCGCGTAGAGCCGGTCACCGTCCACGACGAGCCGGCGCTGGTTTTCTTCGGGCACCACCGTTCGCGCGCCGGTGATCGTCGTCCAGTCTGTTGTGGCAAATTTGTCGTCGGCCCATTCCGGCCAGCCCCATTTCTCAATCGCCCGCCGCCAGAGCAGCTTGCCGTTGAAGGCGTTGCGGCATAGCAGCGCCCAACGTTCCGGCAACCGCTGGTCGGTGATGCCGACGAGGCCCTCATCGAAGATGTAGAACACGCGTCCGCCGCCGCAGACCATGGCTTGGAAGCCCGACGGCGTCTCGTGGCTGCGCAGCCAGAGCGGCGGCGCCATCCATTGCAGCGAGCGTGGCGCGTCCACGCGCTTGTCGCGCGCGACAGCGTTGTTGCTGGCGTCGTGGAGGAAATGCGTCCACTCGTCAATGTCGCCGGGCCGCGGCTTGATGGTCTTCTTTCCGCCCACCAGCGCCACGCCGTTAGGGGCAAGCACACGCATGATCTCGTCACTCGACATCCGCCCCTCGTTGCTCACGAGCAGATTGACGAGGTTGTCAGCGTAAGGCAGTCGCTGGCCACTCCACTGCTCGACGGACACGGCGCCGTAGAGGTCGAGCGACTGGATGTGTTTGCGCGCCGCCTCGACGTTCTTCGCGTCGGCGTCTAGGCCGTGGACGAGGAAGCTGTCGTTGGCGCGCAACGCCGCCGTCAGTTTCCCGTCGCCGCTGCCGACGTGAACGATAAGACCGCCTTTGACGCCGGCCGTCTTGAGAATGTCACTGGCTTGGTCCTTTTCTGTGGCCCCGATGATGGGAGGCTGGCCCGAGAACGTAGTGGCGCAGATGATCGCGACGATGAAATGGTGCGCGGCGGTTGTTTTCATGTTTTGTGTCTTCGTCTTGAGACGCGCCGGCTTCGGAGGCGCACTTTTCTAACACGACGGCTGCTGCGAAGTTGCGGTCATTCGCCGGCAATTTCCAGCGCGCCGAAATCGGTCGTGACACTGGTCAGACATACGCCGGCCCATGTGATCGCGTCGAGCTTTTGAGCGAGCGGCGCTTCGAGTGTTTCGCCCTGGATGGTCAGCTTGAACTTCTGCGTCGCGAGGTCAACCCCGACTTCCATTTCCATCACCTCATTGGATTTAAGGCCGGCTTTTTTCGACGCAGCGCGCGCGCCCGACAGCGGGCCTTGGACAATGGAAAGGCACTTGCCGCTGATGCGGAAGCCGCATTTGATGAGCGCGGCGTCTTGCGGCCCATTGCCGAAGGCGATGAAGCCGTTACCGGGCTTGTCGGGTGCGCCACCGGGCGAGGCGCAGACCTTGACACGGAACGTGGCGCGTTTGGTGAACGGCGCGGGCAGCTTCTTCAGCGCCAGCGCTGTCTCGCCGCGGCCGCTGACCATGCGATAACCGAGGTCGGATTTCGACACTCTCACGTTCGCCATGTGCTGGAAGTCTGGATGTGACGTGCTGCCGGCTTCCTCGGTGGCTGCCGCGGTGGTAAACTTCGCATCGGGCGCTGCCAGCAGCGGTTTCCCTTCGCTGCCGAGGCAGAGAATCTTGCCATCCATTGTCGCCACAAACAGACTGCCGTTCGCCGCGATCATGCCGTCGAACACTGGCGGCGAGTCGAGCCGATACGCGGCGAGTTGTTTGCCCTCCTTCTTCGACACCGCCATAAGCAGTGCGCCTCTCTTGCCCTCGAACGCGGCGACATGCTCGGCCATCTTCGCTTGCACCTTCGGGTCGCCGTAGTTCAGGTTAACCTCCTGCTGTTCGTCCACCATCGCCGGCGGGCCTGCGGCAAAGAGCGTTTCGCCGGCCAGCACCAAGCCCCGCGCCTGAAGTGGCGCGCCATGCGACCAAGCATAACCGAGGCGCGTGACCACCACATCGCCATAGATGGTCTTGCCTTGTTTGCGCGGCCCCTGTTTCGGGTTTGGATTGATGAGCGGTGGCTCTTTGGCGCAGGCAAAGAGGTGATTCACGCATGGCGTGCCAAGGAACTTCAGCGGCGCAGGGCCGTAGCCATAGACGGACGATTCGTCGCACACGAGAATCTTGCCGGCGGGCGCCTGGTAGGTGGCGAGTTGCCAGCCACCGGCGGCGCTGATGAACGATCGCCCCCACATCCAGTAGGTCCGGTGCCACCATGAGTCGTCGAGAAAGCCGGTGGCGCTGAAGAGATGCGCTGTCTCGCCGCGCTGGAGTTTGTAGTCGCGCGGTGTGATGACTTCGGGCCGCCGGCCCTCGAAGTCGAACGGTTGCGAACGCATGTAGATGAACTTGTCATCGCAGGAAAGGATGTCGGGCAGGGCTACAGGGAGATTGGGCCACTTGGTGTCCTTCTGGAGGTTGTCTTGCGTGCCGGGATACTTGTCGTCGAGCGTGCTTTCGGAAAGAAGCCTGCCCGTCGCCGCATCGAGGCGCAACAACCGCAAACCGCCGTCGAGCCACATCGCGCGGCCAGCGACGCAGTAAACGACGCCCTCGCGCACAAGCACGCTGCCGCTGACCGGCCAGACGCTCTCGACCTGCTCCTGTGCCATCAACCGCTGATCGAGCGGAGCGGCGCGGAATTTCCAGACCAGCGCGCCGTCGCCGGATCGCAGGCAATAGACATGACCGTCCGCCGAACCGAACAGCACGCGCCCCTGCCAGAGCGTCGGCGGGGAATCCACTCGCCCGCCCACGGTGAAACCCCACAGCCTCTTGCCGGAACCGGCATCGAGCGCGTGGACGGTGTGCGTGTTGACCGACGCGACAAACAGCCGTCCCTCGGCGCAGGTCATGGCGCTCAGCTTGCCGCAGATCTCCGTCTGCCAACTCAGCTTCAACTCGCTCGGCACGGCAGCCTTCGTCACGCCGCTGCGGCTCATGTCATGGCGAAACGTCGGCCACTCAGCTTCGGTCATTGGCGATTGCCCATCGGCTATTACCCCTGGTCCAGGCTCCAGACGTGGCGACGCCCCACGCTCCACGCTCCTCCTCGCCGGCGCGAGCGCGTTGAAGCCGTTGAGTTTCGCCAGCAGGAAGCAGGCGCAGGAATGCGGCCCAGCATAGACCAAGCCGTTGCACGGCATGATGCCGTAGTTGCACGAACCGCGGACCCAGAAGCTCGGCGTCCAGTGGCCAGACTTCATGTCCACAAACTCGATGCCCGTGCGGGACATGAGCATGAAGTTACTCGTGGCCTTCGTCCGGTAACAGCGGTGATGCGGCATGTGCCGCCACGCGTCAGGCGGGAACTCCACCTTCACCTCGCCTGTGCGCAGGTCGCGGCCAGTGAACTTGCCGCTGTCGCGCGGGCTGCTGGTGTCACCGCTCCAGACGAGGTTATTGATGACGAACAAGTCCTCCGCTGACGCGTAGCCCGACGGCGGATGCTCGCCTGCCCAGAGAACCTCGCCCGTCTTGGCCGAGAGCGCGGTCATGGTGTCCTTGCCGCCGCGCTGCGGATCGAGCTTCTCGCCGCCGGCAAACAGGACGACGTCCTCGCGGACGATAAGCGTCGGGCTGAACAGGACGTGCATCGGTTTCCAGCGCGGCACGGGCTTGGAGGTCCAGGCTTGCTTGCCGTCGCGCGCGTCGAGGCAGACGACCTTGTCGCCGTCGTGGAAGCAAACGCGGCCGCCCGCCGTGCCAAGTGTGCTGGCGGCAACCGGCGAGGCAAGGCTCCATTGCGTCTTGCCCGTGGCGGATGCGATGGCCATGATGTGGCGCGGTTTCTCGTCCCAGTTCCACTCGCGCCCTGCGCCGCGAATTGCCTCGACCGACTCCCTGGAAATTGTCTTGTAGGCATCGAGTTCGGGATTTGCGACGACGTAGAGCATGCCGTCGGCGAAGATGATTTCCTCCGCGCCCTCAGTGCCGGCGTAGCTGCGCAGTGTCTTGCCGGTCGCGCCGTCGAGCGCGGCGACCGGCTCACCGACGCCGAGCGTGACATAGACCGTATCGCCATCGGCCACCAAGCGCCGCATGAGCTGGGCCGGACCGCGTTTGAGCGGCCAGAGATGCGGATGCCACTTCTTGATCGGTCGTTGCCAGAGGATGGTGCCGTTGAACGCGTCGCGCGCGATGAGCGTCCACTGCGGCGGCATCTGGACCGACCAGCGCGGGCCAAGGTCCATGATGTAGAAGACGCGTCCTTTCGCCGACACCATCGCGCTCAAGCCCGACAGGTGGTCGTGGTGGCGCAGGTAGTTCGGCGATCCGATCCACTGATAATGCTTCGGTGGTCCGACGACAGTGTCGTTGGCGACGGCGTTGTTGTCGGGGCCGTGGAGGTAGTGCGTCCACTCGTCAATCGCCTTGGGCCACGGCTTGACGGTCTTCCTACCGCCGACGAGAGCCACGCCATTAGGTGCCAGCACGCGCAGAATCTCATCGTTTGTGACGCGGGAATCGCCACTGACAACGACCAAGTTGGCAAAGTTGTCCACGTAAGGCAGCCGCTCGCTTTTCCACTGTTCGACGGAGACTTTGCCGTAGAGGCCCAGCGACTGGATGTATTTGCGCGCCGCAGCGACGTTCTTCGCGTCAATGTCGAGGCCGTGGACGACGAAGCTGTCATTGGCGCGCAAGGCCGCCGTGAGTTTGCCGTCGCCGCAGCCGATATGGACGATGAGGCCGCCTTTGACGCTTGCAGTGTTGAGGATGTCGCGGGCTTGTGGTGAATCATCAGCAGTTGCTTCAACCGTTGCAAATATCAGCACAAGAGCCAGCGTTTTCATGGAAGGTTCCTTACTTGGCAGGCATGGCCTCAATTACGCTGAAATCCACCGTCGCATTGTTCGTGCAGTAACCGACGTGGGTTATGCTCTTCATCGGGTTGGACAGCTTTGCCGTCACCGAGGCCGTGCCACTCTTCAACGTCACGTTACCCGACGCGAGATCCACCGTCACGGCCAACTCGTGGGGCTTCTCCACGTCTATCACATACGGGGTCGTGACGCCTTTGTTTGCGTTGGTTGGCCCTTGCAGGATCGCGGCGGTTTTCATCGCCACGCGCAGGCCGCACTTCACCAGCTTTGCCTCGTCGGCTCTGTCGCCGAAAGCGAGGTAGCCGTTCTTCAGACCTGCGGCACCGGTGAACTGTAGTTTGCACTTGAGCGTGACCTTGCCCGTCAGCGGCGCGTCGAGTTCCTTGAGCGCCATGCCGATCTTCTTCGTCTCAGCCGCGACGCGGTAACCGAGTTCAGTCGAGAAGACGTGCGCTTGGTTCAGCTTCGCGAAGTCGGCGTCCTTGGACGGCAGTTTGAGGTCGGTCGCCTTCACGCTGATGTCGAGTGGGGTGGTTGGCGCGTCGGGCGCGGGTCTCAGCGCGGTGCCTTCGCCAGCGAGACAAATGACCTTGCCGTCCACACTCGCGAAGAACAGCCTGCCGTTGGCGGCGGCCATGCCGTCGAAAACAGGCATCGAATCGAGTTGCCACGCCGCGAACTTCTTCCCGTCGTTGGCCGAGAACGCCCACAGCAACGCGCCGCGTTTGCCTTCGAGCGCAGCGGCTTGTTCGGCGAGCTTCGCCTTGATCGCGGGATCGTCCTGTTTCTTGAAAGCTTCCTCCTCGTTGACGAGGTCGGGCGGTCCGGCCACGAACAGCGCACCGCCGGCCAACACCATGCCACGCGCCTGCAACGGCATGTCGCCCTCGGCCCACTTGTAGCCAGCCGCAGACAGTTCCGAGATCGAGAACTTCCGGCGCGTGGCCCAGTCGGAGGAGACCGCGGAGCGTTTGCTGGAGGCGGCGTTGATCTTTCCAGTGGCTTTTTGCACACGCTCGATGCGGCCGGCGGAGGTTTGCTTGTCCGCGCCGTAGAGGAAGTATTCATAGACTGACGCGTTGCACATGGCCTCCGGCTTGCGGTCGAAGCCATAGACCCGCGTGTCATCGAATACCATCAGCCGGCCGGCGGGCGCGTAGTTCGCGGGCTGGAACCAGCCGCCGTAGCCGGACTGGACGCCCTTGCCATACATCCAGAATGACCGGTGCCACCAGTCGCCATCGAGGAAGCCGCTGCGTGAGAACAGATGCACGCCCTCGCCGGTCTGTTCCTTCGGGTCCATCGGCGCGAACTCCCGCCGCGTGCCCTTGAGGTCAAACGCCTGCGCGCGCATGTAAATCGAGCGGCCGTCGCTGGAGAAGATGTCCGGCAGCGCGGTGGGCATGTCGAGTTTGTCCACGAAATCATGAAGCGACCGGCCGGTCTTCGGGTCACGGTCGTTGAGGATCGTCTCGTAAACCTTCTGTCCCGTCTTCGCATCGAGGCCAAGCAGTCTCATGCCGCCGTCGAGGAATGCCGAGCGGCCCGCCACACAATGCACGATGCCGTTGAGAACGAGCACGCTGCCGGACACCGGCCACGACGATTCCAGTTGCTCGAACGACATCATCCGCTGGTCAGCCGGCGCGGCGCGGAACTTCCAGACGAGCACGCCGTCGTCCGCCCGCAAGCAATAGACGCATCCGTCGGCCGAGCCGAAGACCGCGCGGCCTTGCCAGATGGTCGGTGGCGAATCCACGCGTCCGCCACTGATGAAGCTCCACTGCTTCTTGCCCGTGGCCGCATCGAGCGCGTAAACGGTGTGCGTGTCCACCGACGCGACGAACAGCTTTCCTTCGGCGACCACGACGCTGCTAAGCTTGGCGCCAAGATCGGTTTGCCAGGCTCGTTTCAAGTCAGTCGGAACCTTTGTCTTTGAGGAGCCGCTGCGGGCTGCGTCGCTGCGATACGTCGGCCAATCCTCGGCATTTTGAGTTTTGAGTTTTGAGCTTTGAACTTCCGTGAAAGCGGAACCGCGCTCCAAACGCTCATCTCCCTTGCCGCTTGCCTCTTGCCCCTTGCCGCGGGCCGGCGCGAGGGCGTTGAAGCCAAACAGCTTCGACTCCAGATAGCAGCCGCAGGGATGTGGGCCGTTGTAGATCATGCCGTTGGCGGGCATGATGCCGTAGAGGCACGCGCCGCGGACCCAATGGTTGATGTCCCACGTCTTGGCGGCGAGGTCCACGAATTCCGTGCCGGTGCGCGAAGTGATAACGAAGCGGTCGGTTGCCTTGGCGCGGTAGCAGCGATGGTGGAACCAGTAGTTCGTCGCGCTGGGCATGAACTCGACCTTGATCTCGCCGCTACGCAGGTCGCGGCCGGTGAACAGGCCGTCGTCCTTGTTGCCTGCGATCCGGCCACACCAAGCGAGGCCGTTGATGACCAACACATCGTCCGGTGTCATGTGGCCCCCGGCGTAATGCGGCGACGACCACAACGTCTTGCCCGTCGCCGCGTCGAGCGCGGTCATCGCCTTCTGCTCGACCGAGAGCATCACGACGTTGTCCTGCACGACCAGCGTCGGCCCGTAACCTGTCGGGAACGGCTGCTTGCGCACAATTGGCTCCGACGCCCAAGCCGGCGCGCCATCCTTGCGGCTGAGAGCGACAACCTTCCCGCCGTCGTAGCCATAGACGCGGTTGCGGTCCACGCCGAGCGTCAGCGGTGCGACAGCCTGCTTTTTCTTCCACAGCAACCGTCCGCTGGCGGCGTCCATCGCCACGATGTGACGCGCTTCCTGATCCCACGCCCATTCTTTGTTCGCGCGCTGTGTGTTGTCCCAAACGTAGGTTTGTGTGTGCCGGTAGGTTTGCCATTTGTTGGGTGACTGGCCGACGAGGAGGAACAACGTGCCGTCGGCGAACAGAATCTCGTCCGTATGCGCCGTGCCGTCGTAGGCGCGCAGCGTCTTGCCCGTGGCGGCGTCAAGCGCGGTCACCGGCGCGTTGATGCCGAGCGTGACATAAACACGGTCGCCGACGGCCACGAGCCGGCGCGGAAGCTGGTTTGGGCCGCTCTTCAATGGCCAGAGGTGCGTGTTCCACTCCGCGATGGCCTGTCGCCAGAGGACCGTGCCGTTGAACGCGTCGCGCGCGACCAGCGACCATTGCGGCGGCAGCCAGATGGCGGCGCGCGGGCCTTCTTCAACGATGGCGAATATGCGGCCGTTGGCCGCGACCATTGCGCTGACGCTGGACATGTGGTCGTGATGCCGCGACCAGCGCGGGCCGGCGATCCACTGCATGTGCCGCGGCGGGCCGACCAGCGTGTCGTGCGAGACCGCGTTGTTGCCGGCGTTGTAAAGATAGTGCGTCCAGTCGTCCATCGCCTTGGGCCGTGGTTTTACGGTTTGTTTGCCCGCGACGTAAGCGATCCCGTTGGGCGCGAGCACGCGCATAACTTCGTCCATGCTGACGCCGCCAAGGCGCTCGGCAACAACGAGGTTGGCGAGGTTCTCGATGTAGGGCAACCGCTTGCCGTCCCATAGCTCAGCCGAAACCTTGCCATAGAGGCCGAGCGACTGGATGTGCTGTCGCGCCGCCTCGACGTTCTTTCCATCGGTATCAAGACCGTGGACGATGAAACTGTGGTTGGCGCGCAGCGCGGCGGTGAGCTTGCCGTCGTCACAGCCGAGGTGGACGATGAGACCGCCTTTAACACCCGTTGCTTCAAGAATCTGTCGCGCCTCCTGCGCAGAAGCGTCCGCAGCCAGCGCAAGAGTGAGAATCCAAGTGGAAATGCGTCTGTTCATTTTACAGTTTCCTGCATCACTTCAGCGGCGGCCCATGCACACGAGCTTGCCGTCGGTTGTGGCGAGAAACAACCGGCCACCGGCGGCGGCGATGCCGTTGAGCACTGGCGGCGCATCGAGCTTCTGTTCGGTGAGTTTTTTGCCGGTGGCGGAATCCAAGGCATACAGCACGCCGCCCAACCGGCCCTCGAACGCGCCGAGAGGATCCTTCGCGTCCACGACATCGGGCGGGCCGGCGACAAAGAGCCGGTCGCGCGTTTGGGCCATCGCGCGCACCCGCACTGGCACGCGCAACGACCACGTGTCCTTCTTTGCGCCGACATTCCGGGCAAACAACAGGTAGCCTTTCGAGCCGGGCGTAAAAAAGACCATCGGATCGAGGCCCTTCAGCGAATCGAACTGGCGGACGAAATAGACCAAGTCCTTGTCGCGGACGAGCACGTTGCCGTAGTTGGCCTGTTCGCCGAACGACCACGGCGTCCGCTTGAAGTAGGTGTCGTCGAGGAGCCCGCCTTTTGCCGACAGGTCCGGTTTGCCGCGTTGAGGCGTCAACTGCGCGTCGAACACGGTCGAACGCATGGAAATCGTCGTCCCATCGCACATGAGCACGTCGGACAGCGCGCCCATCGGCAGCTTGTGGTTGGCATCGAACTCGGCCGGCCCGTCGGCGGGCTGCGGGCGCATCACCAGCTTGCCCTCCGCGTTGGCGGCGTAGTCCGGGCCTTGGAGCCGCATTTCGTAGTGCAACTGGCCGCTTGCGGCGTCAAGCGCATAGACGTAGATGCCGCCGTCCAGTTGGGACGATCGTCCCGCAGTGCAGTAAACCTTGTCGTTATGCACCAGCACGCTGCCGTGGACCGGCCATGCCGATTCGAGCTGACCCCGCACGCCGATGAGGCGTTCCTCCTGCGCGGCGCGGAACCGCCACGCTAGAACGCCGTCGCTGGCGCGCACGCAATGCACCCATCCGTCCGCCGAGCCGAACAGCACCATGCCGTTGTGCCACGTCGGCGGCGAATCAATCCTTCCCCCCGTGGCGAACTCCCACAGCTTCCTGCCGTCCTTGGCATTGAGACAGACGACGTGATGTTCGTCCGTCAGCGCCGCGAACACGCGGTCGCCGACGATGATCGGCGGCGTTGGCGTGCCGCCGAGCTTGGCGTTCCACAGCAGCGCGGCGTCATCGGGAACCCGCGTGTCCACCGAGCCGGTGCGCGCGGAATCATGGCGAAACGCCGGCCAATCCTCCGCGGTTTGAGCTTCGAGCCTTGAACTTTGAACTTCCGCAAAGGCGGGGCCGCGCTCCAGCCGCTCGCCGCTCTTGCCGCTTGCCTCTTGCCTCTTGCCGCTGCTTGCCGGCGCGAGCGCGAAGAAGCCGTTGAGTTTTTCATCTATGTAGCACGCGCACGGATGCGGCGGGACGTATTGGAGGCCGTTGGCGGGCATCATGCCGACGTGGCAGGTGCTGCGCACCCAGTTATGGACGGTGTGGTTGCCGTTCTCCAAGTCCACGTATTCCGTGCCGCGCCGGCTGGCGAGGATGTAGCGCACGGTCGCCTTGTTCCGGTAACAGCGATGATGATGATGCGCCTTGAAGATCGTTCCCATCGGCACCGACTTTTTCATCGCCCCTGTTTTAAGATCGTAGCCGTTGACTGTCTTGGGCCATGACGCGCGCTGCTTGCCCCGCGGGCCGCCCTCGAACTCGCCCGTCTCCAACTCCGCGCTCCACGTCCACACGAGGCCGCCGATGACAAAGACATCCTTCCACTCATACCAGAGGTGGCCGATGTATTTCTTGGGCTGGCTCCAGAGCGCCTTGCCCGTGTCGGCGGCGAACGCGGCGAGCTTGCCCGGACTCGCGTTTAGCACGACGCCGTCGCAGACGATCAGCGCGCCGACCCAAAGATCGCCGGACGCTTGCATCTTGCCGGCGTTGCGGTCGTCTTCGGCCGCAGGAAACGCAGTGCGCCACTTCTCAGAGCCGCTACGCGCGTCGAGACAGACGATCTCCGGCCCGTCAATCAACACCACCGTGCGCGCATCCGTCGCGATGTTCAGCGCGGGATCGAGTTTCGGAATCGTCGGACTGATCGGCGTGATCGTCCACTTGATGTAGTCGGTCGTGGTGCCTTTGAAACACTTCGCGCTCGTCCAGAGCGTCTTGCCGCTCGCGGTGTCCACGGCCATGACCTTGACCGCGTCGCCGGTGAGCACCGACAGGAACAGCTTGCCATCCTGGCAAAGGATTTCGTTCGTGCGCTCGGTGCCGGCGTAGGTCTGGAGGATTTCGCCCGTGCGCGCGTCGAGTTGCGAAACCGGCGCCTGGTAGCCGAGCGTGACATAAACCTTGTCACCGACCGCCACGAGCCGCTTCTGAATGTTGAGCGGGATGTCGCCGGGCCGGCTGTTGAACCATGTATCCTTCCACTCGCGCCAGCCCCAGCGCCGGATTGGCACTTTCCAGAGCGGCACGCCGTTGAACGCGTCGCGCGCGACGAGAAACCACTTGTCCGGCAGCGAATGCTGGCCGACGAGGCCGATGGGCGCTTCATCCACAATGGCGAACAGCCGGCCCTGCGCTGTTACCAGTGTGCTGATGCTGGAGTCCGTCTCGTGGCAGCGCAGCCACCGCGGGTCGGCAATCCATTGATAATGCCGCGGTGGGCCGACGACGCGATCGTTGGCGACGGCGTTGCCATCCGGGCCGTGAAGGTAATGCGTCCACTCGTCAATGTCAGCAGGCCGAGGCTTGCGGAGAGTAATGAATGCTGAGTGATGAGTGAACGCGACGCCGTTCGGCACGAGCACGCGCAGCAATTCCTCTTTCGGAATTCTACTCTTGTCGTTGACGACGAGCACGTTCACCAGATTGTCGGTGTAAGGCAGACGGTCGCCGCTGAGCACGTCGGCGGAGACGGCGCCATACAGACCGCCGGCACGAATGGCCTTGCGCATTGCGTCACAAGCCTTCGTGTCTGGAGCGAGACAGTGGACGACGAAACTGCCCTCCTTGGCTATTGCCAGCGCGAGGCTGGCGTCCGTCGCGCCGACGACCGCGCAGACGCCGCCAGAGGCGCCGCTGGCGCGCACCATCTGCGACGCGGTTTTCAAAACGTCCGCGCGCGTGTTTGTCAGCAGCAGGCATGCAAGAGCGGCGATGGTTGTTCCTGCGAGCTTCATTGGCATTGCCTGGCGATCTCCTTTTCCGACAGCGCGGCGTTGAATTGTTTCACTTCGTCAATGACGCCTTCGAAGGCGTTGCAAAGCTCGATGGCGCTGTTGCCGGCGTCGAAACCGATCTCCATCCCCTGGCCGCCGTTACTGCGCATCACGCCGCCGGTCTTGGCCGTCGCCGCGAGCTTGCCATTGACGTGCAACTCGATGCAGTCCTCCTTGACCACGCCGGCGAGGTGGGTCCAGTCCGCGCCGATCGTCTCGCGGCCCGTGACGATGTCGGCGGGGCCGTCCTTCGAGCGCCGGATGCCGAACTTGGGGAACCCGTCCTTGAGGTAGAGCGAGAAGCCGCAGAACGCGCCGCCGCGCGCGACAACGACGCCCGTAGCCGCGTCGGTCTTGACCCACGCCATGATCGTGAACGGCGTGTCCGCCACCGACGGTTTCTGCGTGCGCCCTAGCTCAATAAATTTGCCTTTTCCGAACCGCAACGCTGCGCCGACCTTGCCCTCCGCGACGGTGCAACCTTTGATCTCGCCGTCCACCGCGCGACCACTCACGTCCTTCGCACTGGTGGTGTTCTTGTCGTCGAAACTCCAATGCGCCGCCACCGTGTCCGCCTGCGTCATCTTCGCGACGGCCTTCTCGGCGACGGCGCGCACACCGGGATCCTTCTCACGCGCCATCAGTTCCGTCAGCGGTTGCTCGATGCGCTCGCCGCCAATCTTGACCAACGCTTCGGCCGCCGCGCGACGGACGACGGCGTTCTCGGACTTCAGCGATACAATGAACGTCGCGAAAGTTTCCTCACTACCGATCTCCCGCAGCAACCACGCAATGTGCGCTACGTCGGCGTCCTTCTCCTTCAGCATCGCCGCGAGCGGCCTGGTGAGCTTTGCGTCATGGAGAGCGCGCAACGCCCACGCCGCTTGGTCCCGCACGCACCATTCGGCATCGCGCAGGGCGCCGAGCAACGCTTCCGCGGTCCTTGCGTCACGAAGTTCTCCCAACGCGTGAGCGGCATGGAAACGGACGTTTGTGTCGGGGTCGCGGAGTGCGCCGGCCAAGGGCAATGCCGCGCGCGAATCGCGGAGGCTTCCCAAGGCGCTGGCGGCTGCGCACCGCACGCTCCTTTCCGAATCTCCCAGAGCCGTGACGAGCGCGGGCACGGCGGACTTCTCGCCGCTGCGTCCGAGAGCGGCGGCTGCGTTGGCTCGCACTGAGGGGACGCTGGATTGCAGGTCCGCGACGCGGTTTTGGGTTGGGGTGTCGCTTGGCCCAGCCGACGCGCTGACGACAGCGCCGGCGGCTAATGCGAGGACAAGAATCAAGCGCGCGAACATTCGTATGTTGCTGTCCTGGGTTTTGAGTTGTGCAGCGAGTGGGTCTGGCCGGAATTCACGGGAGGTGAAACCATACAACCCAACGCAGACAGCATTGTGCCCGCTCTCGTGGCGGGATTCAACCTCTCATCTGCGGCAGGGAGCCGTCAGGGGATGCTGCGAAAGGGGATGGTTGCGCTGCTCAGCCGGGCAAGGCAGCGTGTTTCTGCTCCCATGCGGCACCGAGTTTCTCGAGCGACTCACTCTGGAGGATCTTGTCTATCAGCGGGAAAAGCTCTTGTTCCTCGTAGCGGAAGTGTTCGCGAGACATGACGATTGCTGACATCAGGAGGCCGCGTGATTCCGCGAGATCGTCCGAACGCTGTGCGTGTTCGAAGCGAGCGTCCATCTCCCGATGCTCGGTGTAAAGCCGGCCGAGATAGCCCTTCTCCTTCAGCATGTGGTCCAAGGCCGTATACGCGAGGTTTTGTTCCGAATCGCCGTGGCCGTGCAGGAGATGCTCCGCCAGTCGGGCGAGGAGTTTGACTTCGGCGGCGGTCTTCAAATCAGGCAGGACGTGCTCCATGTGATCGAACATGACGCGAAAGATTGCATGTTCAGCCGTCAGCACTTCCGTGATTCTCATGGGCTACACTACAACACCGCGCCGGAAATACAAACAGGCCGGACAGAACTGGTGTCTGCCGCTTGCGTTGGGAAGGCCGTTGCGTTACAACGCTGCCGCGGCGAGGCGTTTGGCTAAAAGACGGCGCGGTTATGAAACGACCCTAGTGAGCTTCATGGAAATGAGCATCTGGCAAACAAACGTCATGGTGGCGGTGTTGGCCGTCATGACCATCGCGTTTGACGCGCTGGCGGAAGAGTCGGCTTCGCAGACCGATGCCCCTTTGAAGAAGCAGTGAAACCACCAAGGAGCGACCGTCATGACTTCACGTGAACGAGTGATCAAAGCCGTCAACCACGAGGTTCCTGACCGCGTGCCAATTGATCTTGGCGGTCTGAAAGCCTCCACCGTCGCAGCCATTGCCTACGACAAGGTGAAGCGCAAGCTCGGTATCGCCACGCCGACGAAGGTGATTGACGCGCGGTTTATGATTGCCGCGCTCGAAGACGAGGTGCTGCAGCGGTTGCACGTGGACGTGGTGCCACTGGATTTGTCCTGTGTGCTGCCGATGAGCCGGCCGGACAGCGAGTGGGTTCCGCGCCGGCTTTTCGACGGCACGAACGTGCTCTTCCCGCCGGGCACGCTCATTGGCGAGGATGCAGCGGGCAACTGGCTCCTGCTCAACTCGGACGGCTCGCCCACGACGTTCCAGATGCCGAAGGGCGGCTACTACTTCGACGACATGGCTTTCAACAGCGGAGGGTGCATTGACCCGAAGAAGTTCCGGCCAATAGCGGATATCTCCGACGAACATCTGGCGCTGCTGCAACAGCACGGCCGTGCGCTCTACCGCAACACCGACTACGCGATCCTGGGCTGGGGCTTCGGCGTCTGCTTCCTCGGCTTGAGCCTCATCACCGACCGCACCAGCAACGTTACGCAGGCATTGACCGACGAGTGGATGATGATGCTCATGTCGGAGAAGGACACCTGCCACGAGATGATGAACCGCTCGGTGGAGGCGACCATCAAGTGTCTCAAGTTGGTGAACGAGGCCGTTGGCGACTGCTGCTTTGGCTGGGGTATTGCCGCCGACGATAGTGGCACACAGCGCGGCGAGTTCATCCGGCCGGAGCTTTGGGCGGAAATGCTCAAGCCGCACTACAAGAAGCTCTGCGACTGGATTCACGCCAACACGCAATGGAAGGTCTTCCTTCACTCGTGTGGCTCGATCTACAACCTCATCCCGCATTTCATCGAAGCCGGCATTGACATCCTCAATCCCGTCCAGACCTCCGCTGCCAACATGGACCCCGCGAGGCTGAAGGAGCAATTCGGCAAGCAGTTGGTGTTCTGGGGCGGTGGCTGCGACACGCAGCGGGTGCTCGGCAAGGCGACGCCCGCGGAAATCCGCGAGCACGTCAAAGAACGGTTGCGAATCTTCAGCCCCGGCGGCGGCTACGTGTTCAACCAAGTCCACAACATTCAGGCAAACGTCCCGCCAGAGAATATTTTGGCGATGTTCGACGCGGCCTATGAGTTCGGAGCCTGCAAATGAGAAGCACCCGCCGCGCTTTCTTGAAGTCCGCTGCTGCGCTGGCCGTGCCTTTCGTTGTTCCGGCGGCAGTGCTTGGCAAGGATGGCACGGTGGCTCCGAGCAACCGGCTTGGGCTGGGCGTCATCGGCCTCGGTAACCGCAACACAAGCAACCTCGGTCATTTCCTCAAGCAGAACGACGTGCGATGCGTCACCGTCTGCGACTGCTTCGCCGAGCGGCGCGAGCGCGGCAAGAAGATGGTGGACGAGTTTTATGGCAACAGCGATTGCGTCGCCACGCGCTTCCACGAGGAAGTCTTCGCGCGCAAGGACATTGACGCCGTGCTCATCGGCACAGGCGATCGCTGGCACGCGGTGCTTTCCATCCTTGCTGCGCGCGCCGGCAAGGATGTGTATTGCGAGAAGCCGTTCACGCTGACCATCGGCGAAGGGCGGCTGCTGGTTGAGACGATGGCGCGCTACGGCACCGTCTGGCAGTGCGGCACGCAGCGGCGTTCGAACAGCGCCTATCGTTTCGTCGCTGAAGGCGTCAAGGGTGGTATGGTCGGCCGGTTGCGCGCGATCACGGTGTCGTTTGGCAGATGGGGCGGAAACGGGGTTGCCACGCCGGAGTCTGCGCCCAACCCGGAGGTGTTCGACTACGACCGCTGGCTCGGCCAGGCACCATGGGCGCCGTATTCCAAAGTCCGTGTCGCCCTCTGGCGCAACAACTGGGACACGAGCGCCGGGCCGATCGTGGACATGGGACCGCATTACCTCGACATCGCGCAGTGGGCGCACAACAGCGAGTTCTCCGGGCCGGTGGAGTTCGAGGGCGAGGCGACTTGGCCGGAGCCGGGCGGCTTCGCCAACGTGCCGTTCGTTGTGAAAGTGGAGGCGCGTTATGCCGACGGCGTCCGCATTCTGATGGACTCCGACGACAAAGGCGTTCGCTTCGATGGCGACGAAGGCTGGGTGAAAATCTCCGACGCGGGCGAGATTACGGCGGAGCCGAAGTCCATCCTGCGCACGAAAGCCGCGCCGCGCGTGGATTGGTCGAACATGAACGACCACGTGCGGAACTTCCTCGATTGCATCAAGTCGCGGCGGCTGACGGCGTCGCATCCGGAACTGGCTCAACGCTGCCACACGGCGGCGCATTGCGCGAACCTCTGCCTGCGGCTCGGCCGCAAGCTCCACTGGGACCCGGCGCGCGAGCGTTTCGTGAACGACGACACCGCGAACCGTTTCCTTTCCCGCGTCATGCGTGTGCCGTGGAACGCATAACCAACAAGGAGATTGCTTATGAGCAGAAGAACATGCCTCACCTTGCAGTTGACGATGGCCGCTGTCTGCCTCTGCCTGATTGCCCAGCTTTCAGCCGGTGACAATACAAAAACTCCGTCTCCACCGAAGGGGCAGCGCGTCTTCACGTGCGGGCACAGCTTCCACGTCTGGGTGGTTCCGATTCTGAGCGAGATGGCGAAGGCGGCGGGCATCAACGACCACGCGGTGCCGGGCGTGTCGCGCATCGGCGGCTCGCGCGTTATCCAGCATTGGGACGTGGCGGAAGAGAAGAACGAAGCCAAGAAGGCCTTGCGCGCCGGTGGCGTGGATGTGCTCACGCTCTCGCCCATCTGGGTGGTCCCGCCGAAGGATCTCAAGGCTGTGACGCCCGTTCCGGGGGATCCGCGCGAAATCACTTGGCTGCCTGACGAGGGGATTGAGAAGTTCGCGAAGCTGGCGTTGGAGCACAACCCGAACGTCCGCGTCACCGTGCAGGAATACTGGCTGCCGAACGACGAGTATGTCCCCGTTTATCCGCTCCAGACGAGGAAGAGGTTCAGCCACGACGACACGGATTTGGCGGAGTTGCGGAAGTGTCAGGTGCGCTACGACCACGATGTGGATGAATTCGTCCGCGCCATCAATAAGCGGCTCGGCAAAGACGTGATTGTGACCGTGCCCGCCGGCATGGCGACGGTTGCGCTGCGCGAGAAAGTCGTCGCTGGGAAAGCGCCCGGTCTGACGAAGCAGTCGGAGCTTTTTCGCGACTCGTGGGGACACCCGACAGCGCCGGTGCAGGTGTTGGCGACCTACTGCCATTTCGCGGTGATCTACCGCCGCAGTCCCGTCGGTTTGCCGTTGCCATCTGTCTTGGCGAAGAACCCGGCTTGGGATGACAAACTGAACCGCCTCTTGCAGGAACTGGCGTGGGAGGCTGTCTGCAAGCACCCGATGAGTGGCGTCCGGGCGAAAGGTGGCCAGCCGGCGAGATGATCGGGCGATTTCCCTACCGCTGGGTTGTTGCGGGCGTGTTGCTATTCGCCTACAGCATCCAGTATCTGGATCGCGTCATCGCGACGGTGCTGACGCCGCGTTTTGCGGGGGAGATCGGCCTGGCGACGACGGACATCGGCACGGGCGCGTTCCTGATGATGATTTTCTACGCGCCGGCACAGGTCATCTCAGGGTTCTTGACCGACCGGTTTGGGGCGAAGCGGTTGTTGCTGATCTCGATTGTCACGTGGTCGTTGATGGCCGCGTGGATGGGGCTGATCAAGTCGCCGGGGGAGTATTTTTACCGGATGGCGCTCTTCGGCCTGCTCATCGGCACGGAGCTTGTTCCGTCGGCGCGGATCCTGATGCGGTGGTTCAACAAGGAAGGCCGCGCGCGGGCGCAGGCGCTGCTCTCGCTGGCGTGGATACTGACGCCCGCATGGGCGAGCATTGTGGCGACGCAACTCACCGTCTGCCTCGGCGACTGGCGGCCGGTGTTCTTCCTCAGCGCCGCCGCCGGCGTCGTGCCCTTGATTCTGATCGCGCTCTTCGTCTTCGACCGGCCCGAAGACTACAAGCGCATCACCCGCGAAGAGCTGGAGCACTCGTATCAGGACGAACTGGAGGCGGGCATCCTCAAGGGCGGTGATTTCAAGAACGCCCAGCAGCAGATCAAAGCCGCGAAGAGCTTCCGCTTTATGGACCTCTTCAAGAGCCGCAGCTACGTCGCCCTCGTCATCGTGGACATCGTCGTCCAGATTGCCTACTGGGGAACGCTGGTCTGGATTCCGCTCTACCTGTCGGACACGTTCGGCTTCAAGCTCAGCACGATGGGCTGGTGGAACTCGCTCTACTTCATCGCGGCGGCGGTGGGCAGCTTCGCGTCCTCGTGGCTGTCGGACGCCGTCTTCCGCAACAACCGCCGCGTCATGATCATCGTTTGCTTCGCCGGGCTGATTCCCTTCGTGCTGCTGCTCGCGTCGCTGAAGACGGGCGCGCCGGGCCTGCTGGTGCTGGCGTTGTGCGGCATGGGCTTCTTCGCGAACATGGCGTGGGGGCCGATCCTCGCGGTGCCGGCGGAGATCTTCTCGCCGGAGGTCTATGGCAGGGCGATGGGCTTCGTGAACTGCTGCGGCTACATCGCGGCGGCGTTCGCCACCAAGATCTTCAGCGCGCTGGTGGTCGTAAAGGACGGCGCGAAGGACTACACGCCCGGCTGGATGTTCATCGCCGCTTGCGCCGTGGTGGGGATTGTAGCGGCGTGGTTCATCAAGACCGTTCCCACAACACGAGCCGCAACTGTCCGGCAGTAGCGGTGTTGTTGATTCGTGTTTGCAGCCGAAGACAGAATGCAACAATCCTTTGCACGATATGAAACTTAGCTTTGGTTCAGTCTTTCTTGCTGTTGTTCTTGTTCTCACACCAGCGGTGCGCGCGGCGTCGCCTGATGTCGACGCGAAGGTCATTCTCGGCCAGTCTGGCGTGAAAGGCGGCCTGATCGTCCACCTTGGCGCGGGCGACGGGCAACTGACGGCGGCGTTGCGGGCCAGCGGGAGTTTCCAGGTGCAGGGGCTTGAGAGCAACCCTCAGCGGGTGGCGGCGGCGCGGGAGTGCATCCGTAGCAAGAAGCTCTACGGCGAGGTGAGCGTGGAGCAGTTCGACGGCAAACAACTGCCTTACATTGACGGGCTGATCAATCTCGTGGTAGCGGAGGATCTCGCGGGCGTGCCGATGGCGGAGGTGTTGCGGGTGCTGGCGCCGAACGGCGTGGCGATGGTGAAGAAGGACGGCCAGTGGACGAGGACGGTGAAGCCGAAACCGGCGGGGCTGGACGATTGGACGCATTACTATTACGACGCACGCGGCAACGCGGTCTCGAAGGACACGGTGATCGGGCCGCCGGAGCGGCTGCAATGGGTCGGCAGCCCGCGCTGGTCGCGGCATCACGACCGTATGTCGAGCCTGAGCGCGCAGGTGTCGTGCAACGGCCGGATGTTCTACATCATGGACGAAGGCTCGCGCATCTCGATCCTCTTGCCGTCGAAATGGGCGCTCGTCGCTCGCGACGCGTTCAACGGCACGATTCTCTGGAAGAAGCCCATTGCGAAGTGGAACACGAACCTCTGGCCGCTCAAGTCCGGCCCGACGCAACTCACGCGCCGGCTGGTGGCGGCGGGCGACCGCATTTTCGTCACGCTCGGCATCAGCGCGCCAGTGAGTTGCCTCGATGGCGCGACGGGCGAACCGGTGTGTGTGTATGAAGAGACGAAGGGCGCGGAGGAGATCCTGCACGTCAACGGGACGCTCTACGTGCTTGCCAATCCCGGCAAATGGGAGCTGGCGGAGTTCGCGCCGGTGCACAACACGGGCGACCAGAAGCGCGTGGAGACGGAATTCAACTGGGACGAGAAAGAGCGCGAGTTGCTGGCGTTGGACGCCGCGTCGGGCCGCGTGCTTTGGCGGAACACCGGGAAGATCGCGCCGTTGACGCTGGCCGCCGACGGCAAACGGCTGGTTTATCACGACGGCGAGAAGCTCGTCTGCCTCGACCCTGCCACGGGCAAGCAGCGTTGGGCGAGCGAGCCGGTGACGAAGCGGAAGCTGTTCGAGTTCAACTACGGCCCGCGGCTGTTGCTGCACGAGGACACGGTGCTCTACGCTGGTGGCGACGGCGCGATGAAGGGTCTCGACGCTGTCAGCGGCAAGGAACTCTGGAACGCGCCGCACGAGAAGAGCGGCTACCGCTCGCCGGAGGACCTCATTGTTGCGGGCGGGTTGGTCTGGAACGCCGGCACGCTGTCGGGCAACCAGACGGGCGAGTTCAAGGGGCGCGACCCGCGCACGGGCGAGGTGAAGAAGCAGTTCGCGCCGGACGTGGAGTGCTACTGGTTCCATCACCGCTGCTACATCGCGAAGGCCACGGAGAAATATTTACTCCCATCGCGCACGGGCATCGAGTTCGTGGACATCGCCAAGAGCCATTGGGACATCAATCACTGGGTCCGCGCGTCGTGCCTCTACGGTGTGCTGCCCGCCAATGGCCTTGTCTATGCCGGCCCGCACAACTGCGTGTGCTACCCGGAAGCGAAGCTCGACGGCATGAACGCGCTCGCGCCCGCCGGCGCGACATCGAAACCGGTCGTGCTGCCCGAGGCGCAACGGTTTGAGCATGGTCCTGCGTGGGGCCAGCCGCTGGCGGAAACCGAGGCTGACGCGAAGGACTGGCCGACCTACCGGCACGACGCGGCGCGGAGCGGCTACAGCAACCAGCCGTTGCTCGACGATCTCGGCAAGGCGTGGGACATCAAGCTTGGCGGCAGGCTCAGTGCGCCGACCATCGCCGCGGGCAAGGTTTTCGTCGCGCAGGTGGACGAGCACACGTTGCACGCGCTCGACGCGACGAACGGCAAGAAGCTGTGGCACTTTACGGCGGGCGCGAGGATTGATTCGCCACCGACTTACTGGAAGGGCCGCGTGCTGTTCGGTGGGAAGGATGGATGGGTTTATTGCCTGCGGGCGAGCGACGGCGCGATGATCTGGCGCTATCTCGCCGCGCCGAATCTGCTTCGCCACACCGCGTTTGAGCAGATCGAGAGCGTCTGGCCCGTCCACGGCAGTGTGTTGCTGGAGAATGGCGTCGTGAGTTGCGTCGCGGGACGGTCGGTGTTCCTTGATGGCGGGCTGCGGTTTGTGCGTCTCGACGCGGCCACGGGCAGGAAGCTTGTCGAGGTTGTCTTTGACAGCCGCGACCCGGAGACGGGGGGCGACCTGCAAATGCGACACAAGACGCTTCAGATGCCCGTGGGGCTCAACGACATCCTCTCCAGCGACGGCAAACACATCTATCTCCGTTCACAGAAGATCAACGCCGACGGCAAGCGCGTGGACATCGGCCCCGTTTCCGGCAACGCCATTGAGCAGGGCGCGGCTCAGAAGGGCGAAGGCGGGCACCTGTTCGCGCCGATGGGCTTCCTCGACGACGAGTGGTTTCACCGCAGCTACTGGGTCTATGGAAAGAGCTTCGCCGGCGGCCACAACGGCTATTATCAGGCAGGCAAATACACGCCGTCCGGCCGCATCCTCGTCCACGATGACAAGAACGTCTACGGCTTCGGCCGCGAGCCGAAATACCTCCGCTGGACCACGACGATGGAGCACCAGCTTTTCGCCGCGAGCAAGGAGCCGCCCGATGTTGTGCCAAACCTCGCCGAGGGCCAGCCGAAGGGCAAAGCCAAGGCCAAGGGCAAGGCGGCAGCGAGCAAAGGCGGCAGCACGCCAACGCCGCCTGCGGTGAGATTCGCGGACTCACCGAAGCTCGATCCGTCCAACAAGCCGCTCACCGTCGAGGCGTGGGTGCAGCACGAAGCGCCCAATGGCGTCATCCTCACTCACGGCGCGGGCATCAACGGCTACGCGCTCACGTTGCAGGAAGGCCGGCCTGCGTTTTCAGTCCGCGTGGACAAACAAGAGGCGAGCGCACAAGCCGCTCGCCCTCTCGACCCCGGTTGGCATCATCTCGCGGGGGTGCTTACCGACGATAAGAAACTCCGCCTCTATGTGGACGGCCAGCTTGCCGCCGAAACCAAAGCGCCGGGCCTCATCCCAAAGAAACCCGCGCAACCGCTCCATCTCGGCACGCCCGGCTCCTCGCTCGTCACCGACCACGGCGGCGGCGCGCACTACGCTGGGCTGCTTGACCAATTCGCCGTGTTCCCGAAGGCGCTGGCCGAGGCCGACATCATCGAACACGCCACACAGGCCGACGCCGTCGCGCGCGGCAACGGCGCGATGGTGGCTTGCTCTTTCGATAAGGGCGATGCTCGCGACGAATCCGGCAACGGCGCGCAAGCCGTGCTCTTTGGCGTCGAGACCGGCAAAGGCAAAGTTGGCGCGGCACTCTGGTTCAAGAGACCTGGCGGCGCGACTGCGGTGGCTGGGAAGGGTGGCGGCAAGCCGGGACCGAAGCGCGACACGTTCGTGGAGTTCAAGTGGACGCAGTTCATGCCGATCATCACCCGTGCGATGGCGATGGCCGGCAACAACGTTGCGGTCAGTGGCCCGCCCGACAAGGTGAACGAGGAATACGCCTTCGAGCGGTTGGCAGCGAAGGACTCGGCGATCCAATACGACCTGGCCGAGCAGGCGGCGGCGCTGGAAGGCAAACGAGGCGGTTCGCTCCAAGTCATCTCCAAGGACGACGGCGCGATGAAAGGCGAGATCGCGCTCGACAGCCCGCCGGTCTGGGACGGCATGGCGGTGGCGCAAGGCCGGTTGTTCTCCTCCAGCCTCGATGGAAAAGTCACCTGCTACGGCGTCTCCAAGAAATGAACGCTGACTCCGCAGCAGGGGAACGAAATCTCGGCGAGCAGCCGATCTCGCAGCTCTTGACGGAGCACGGCCTGAGGGCGCACGACCTCGTGGCGGCCTCGACGGAGCAGATCACGCACAAGATGGTGGCACGCGCTTGCAAGGGGCGACGTCTGACGCTCAATACGCAGTCCAAGGTGTTGCGGGCGCTCAACCTCGCGACAAAGAAGAATTTCTCGTTGGGCGATCTCTTCAACTACCAGCCATAGAGCGCCGGAACTCCCGCGGCGTCTGGCCCACGTAGCGACGGAAATGCTCTGTGAATGAACTCTGGTCGTAGAAGCCGCAATCGGTGGCAATGTCGGCGAGCGAGGCGTTGCTCTGCCGTAGAGCGTGGCAGGCGGCGAGGACGCGGGTTTTGATGAGAAACTCCTGCGGCGAGACACCGAGGATGGCGTGGAACTTTCGCTCCAGTTGCCGCGCTGACATGTCCGTGAGCTTCGCAAGCTCGGCGATGTTGACGGGGCCGCGGAACTTCTCGCGGATGCAGCGCACCGCCGCGTCAATTTCCCGCCATGGCATTGCGAGGTGCACGCCGCCTTCGTAGCGTTGCAGCACGCCCATGATACCGATGATCGCACCGCGCCGCGAGCGGATCGGCAGCTTCGTTACCTGATACCAGTCCGGGATGCCCCGCGCGTCCCACCACAACTCCACGCGCCGCAGCACCGGTTCACCCGTGCGGTAAATCCGCGCGTCGTCGGCCACGTAGCCTTTCGCCATGACCGGCGGATTCAGGTCAAAGTCGGTCAGACCGATGACATCCGCTTCGTCGCGCAGGTCGTAGAGTTTGCGGACGCTGCTGCTCGCGAACATCGTCTCTCCCCGCCGGTTCTTCGCGAAAAAGTGCAGCCCGGGCAGGTGGTCGAACAGCGCGTGGAAGAGGCTGGTGGGGGCGATCTGCCGTAGCCACGCCTCGCGTTGCGCAAGCCGCAAGGATCGCTTGTGTCGCTTCGTGGTCTTATTGGTCGACTTTGGCATAAACGATGTCGCGTCGCGCCAATACTCAATCCGAAGGGCACCTTACGGTCAAGACTCCGAAAAAGCTATGTCGCGTAACTGCCGCAGAGATTACACTGGCCGACAACGAAATAGGAAAACCAACCATGAACCAACCTGATTCCACTCTCTCCCGCCGCAGCTTCCTCCGCCGCGCGGCCGTTGCCACGACCGCGTTCCATGTCCTGCCCGGCTACGTGCTCGGCCTCAACGGCCAGACCCCGCCGAGCCGCAAGCTCAACATCGCCGGCGTCGGCGTCGGCGGCATGGGCGGCAACAACATCAAGCGTTGCTCCGAAACCGAGAACATCGTCGCGCTCTGCGACATTGATCCGAACTACGCCGCCAAGACCTTCAAGGCGCATCCCGGCGCGAAGGTCTATATGGACTTCCACGAGATGCTGGAGAAGCAGAAGGACATCGAGGCGGTCGTCATCGCCACGCCCGACCACACCCACGCGGTCGTCGCCATGGCATGCATGAAGGCCGGCAAACACGTTTACGTCCAGAAGCCGCTCGCGCACTCCGTCAACGAAGTCCGCGCCATGACCGAGGCCGCCCGCAAATACAAAGCCATCACCCAGATGGGCAACCAAGGCCGGTCGGGGGAGGGCGCGCGGATGGTTTGCGAATGGCTCTGGGCCGGCGCCATCGGCAACGTGCGCGAGATTCACGCATGGACCAACCGCCCCGTCTGGCCGCAAGGCATCGAAGTCGGCCGGCCCGATGCTGAGCCTGTGCCGCAGGGTATGGACTGGGACAAATGGATCGGCCCCGCGCCGTTCCGCCCGTTCAACCACGCCTACCATCCCGGCAACTGGCGCGCGTGGTGCGACTTTGGCACCGGCTCGCTCGGCGACCTCGGCTGCCACATCCTCGACTGCGTCTTCTGGTCCATGAAACTGAAGTATCCCACCAGCGTCGAAGGCTGCATCTCCACCTACTGGCACGACCTCTGGAAGGAGACCAAGCCGAAGAACGAGAACTTCCCGCGCTCCACCATCGTGCGCTACGCCTTCCCGAAGCGCGGCACGATGCCGGCGCTGAGCCTCACGTGGTGGGACGGCGGCATGATGCCCCCGCGGCCCGACGAGTTGGAGGAGGGCCGCCAGATGGGCGATTCCGACGGCGGCTGTTTGTTCATCGGCGACAAGGGCAAGCTAAGTTGCGGCTGCTATGGCAAGAGTCCACGGCTGATGCCCGACGCGAAGATGAAGGCGTTCAAGCGCCCGGAGAAGACGCTGGAGCGCGTGCCCGGCGGCGAGCAGGGGCACGAGAAGGATTGGATCCGCGCCTGCAAGGACGGCAAGCCCGCCTGCTCGAACTTCGACTTCTCCGGCCCGCTCTCCGAGATGGTGCTGATGGGCAACCTCGCCGTGCGTTATCCCAACCGCCGCCTCCTCTGGGACGGCGAGAAGATGGAAGTGACCAACGACAAGGAAGCCAACAGTTGCGTCAAACGGACCTACCGCGAAGGCTGGACGCTGTAGGTTTGGCCGCGTCGCCGTGACGCCAACCAACAGGTAGGGACGGCGCGCCGCAGTTGTTCCAACGTGCACGCTTATCGCCGGAGCGTGCCCTTGCTGGTCAGAAAATCAGCGATACGGGAGGCTCTTGCAAGACGCTGAGCCTCCCATGACAGTGCAGAGAGGTTTGGAGTCCTGGCTTCAGCCGGCTTTGCACGCGAGGAGACGTAATCCAGGAAGCCGGCTGAAGCCGGGACCCCGAACCCGCTGCAATCCCCGACTTCTGCAATAGCTCAGGTTGGAAAACCTGCGCTACGGTGCCGTGCCCAGACGTGATGGTGCCAAGCCGGTGTTCTTCGCGCGGCGACGGCGACGACGATGATGATGATGATACCGGTTCGGTTCAGCCTCAACCCTCGGTTATTTCCCTAGGCGGCGGACGGGAAAGCTCCTGATTGCGCGAAGGGCGAGTCTTAGGGAGAGTATCCCGCATGTTGAGCAGCGAGATTCTGCGAACTCCGAAGTGTGCCCGGCTGTTTCCCCGGATGGACTTGCCGGACGCGCTACAATGAATAGGAAAAGAAAAGGAACACTTATGAAACTGAAATGGTTGGCCGTGTTGACAATTGGACTTCTGGCTCTTGACGGGAGTGCCGCGGACAAGCCCGTCGTGAAGGACGAGAAGGAGAAGATCAGCTACCACGTCGGGGTGGAGATCGCGAAGAACTTGAAGCGACAAGGCATCGAGGTTGAGATGGAATCCGTGCTGCGGGGGTTGAAGGATGAACTCTCAGCCCAGAAGAGTCTCGCGAACGACGAGGAGCATCGCGCGATCATCAGCGACTTTCAGGTCGAACTGAGGCGCAAGCAGGCCCTGGCCCTGAAGAAGGCAAGCGAGGAGAACAAGAAGGCGGGCGACGCTTTCCTGGCCGAGAACAAGGCGAAGAAAGACGTGGTGACGCTGCCCAGCGGCCTGCAATACAAGATCCTCAAGGCCGGCAACGGCAAGATACCCACGGACACCGACGCCGTGAAGTGCCATTACCGCGGCACGCTCGTCAACGGGACGGAGATTGACAGCTCGTATAAGAAGGGACAACCGGCCACTCACCAGATGTCGAGGATCATCCCTGGTTGGAAGGAAGCGCTGAAGCTCATGCCCGAAGGTTCCAAGTGGCAGCTCGTCGTTCCGCCACAACTCGCCTACGGAGCGCGGGGATTCGCCAATGTCGGTCCGAACGCAACTCTCGTCTTCGAACTGGAGCTTCTTTCCGTGGAGAAGCCGGCTCCGGCCCCCGCGGCCCCTAAGACGGCGGTAGTCATGCCGCCGGGCTTCTCGCCCGTTCCCGGCCCCAAGCCTGGCAAATAGCCCTTTCGAGTCACGAAGCCTGCCCGAATGTTGTGACGAGACGCACGCGTTGTGGGCTGGCTATTCCAGGATGCCGCTCACTTTTTGACTTCCGCGATCTTGATGGATTTGACGCGGTAGCCGCTGCGTTGGGCGAAGAAGGAGAGGGTGAACGGAGGCGTTGCGGTCCATCGCGTGGAGATGGTCTTGTTGTCAACCGTTGCAGAGAGCGCCTCCGGCGCGGCGCGGACGCAAAAACGGTAGGCGTGGCGGGTTCGGATTCTGAGGTTGTAGTTTTTGGCGCGATACTTCTGTGCTGTGACATCGAAGATGCCGAAGGGATAATCGTCGTCCACAGCTACACTGAAGGACGCGTTGGCGGCTCGGAGTTTTACTCCTTTGCCGTCGCTGCTGCCCGTGCTGTCCACGGTCAACTCAAAAGCGATCTCGAAGAACGCCGGGATGGGATGTCGAAACGCAAACGCCGATTCACGGTCGTTCTGCCGGCGGATGATGAAAGGTGGCTTTATGGACCAGTCCGGGTCGTTGCTCGCGTCGTGCCAATCCGCGGGGTCAAGGACCAGTTCGCCGGGACCGAAGGAAAAACCCGCTGCGTTGACGGGAGGCGGGTTGAGCATGGAAGCCGCAACGAGGAACACGAACGCGGCCACGGTGGGAATCCGTTGTGCCTTCATGGGGCCGGATTCTGCGCCGATTAGAACGCGCGTCAAGCACGAAGGTGGATGGGTTGCCCGCCCACCTACTTTAACACCAGACTCTTATTGGCGATGAGCGTCGGCGCGTCATAGACGGGGATGTCTTTGAAGGTCAGCTTCTCGCCGTCGCGCGCGATCTTCTCCGCCGGAATCTCGTGAATACCGCCGGTGATCAGGTCTACCCAGACCGGCTCGGTGAAGGTGTCTTTGGCGATGGTGAACGTCGCGGGGACGGTGTCGTTCTGGTTGGAGGGCACGGCGCTCTTGTCCCAGAACACCAGCACTTGCTGGCCGCTCTTCTTGTTCTTGTAGGCGAAGAATGCCGTCGCTTTCTCACACTGGACTTCGCACGGATAATCCGGCACGCGCTCCAGCGTATCGTCGAAGACTGCGACAACGTTTTGCACGGCGTAGTAGGCCATCTTCACCTTGAGCAGACGGTATTGCTTGTCGGTCTTCACCAAGCCGTAGCGGTCCATGTCGCCGAGCTGGTAGCCGTCCCAACGGTTATAGTCGAGGTCCGCCATGGAAAAGACGAGCGACTCAACGTCGTGGCCGAGGTCGCCGAGCATGCGGCGGAGGTTCCACTTCGACTGCGTCAACTCGGTCCACGGGTATTTGCTGAGCGCGCCGCCGAGGCAGAACTCCGACTGCGTGCCAGCCTCGCCCTGCCAGAGTTTGATCGTGGGGGCGTGTTCTTGGAAGAGCGCCTTTAGCTTCGCGACCTCTTCGTAATGCTTCTCGTCGGGATTGCGCGTGTAGGCGTGGTAGATGAACCACGTGAAGAGCGACTGTTTCTGCTTCTCCGCGACGTGTTTCACCCAGCCTTCCGCATATTTCAGCGCTGGAGAGTTCAGCACGCCGCCCGCGATGCGCGCGTCGGGAATCACGCGCTTGATGATCTCGGCCGTGCGAATGTTGAAGTCGGCGGTCAGTTCGGGCGTGTGCGCCTTGTTGTTGTTAGGCTCGTTCCACATCTCCCAGTCGCGCACCTTGCCTTTGTAGCGTGTCGCCATCGCCTCGACCCACTTGTCCCATGCCGCGAACGCCTCCTCGGAAGTCGGGAAGCCGCCCGACAAATGCCGGCTGCCGCCGCCGGAATAGATCGGGTTGCCGTAGTTGGTCTGAAGGAGAATCTCCAACCCGCGGCTGCACGCGTCGTCAATGATGCGGTCGAGCCAGCGCCAATCGTATTTGCCTTGGTCGCGTTCGCACTTGGCCCAGCCGCCTTGGAGCCGGATTTTCTTGATGCCGAGCGGCACGAGATAGTCCTTGTAGGAATCCCAATTGGTGAAATCGCGGTCGAGCGTCTCGCAGCCGATGGACCAGTTCTGGCCCGCGATCTCGCCGACGCTGCGGGGCTTGATGGTGTCGACGCGCTTCATTTGCGGATCAAGCGTCGTCTGCACCCGCGTTTCGGAAGTGTCTATGATTTGGGCCGAAGTTCCGGTGGCGAGCGCAAGTATCGCCGCCATCATCCATGCGGTGTTGTGTTTCATGTCGGTGCTCCAAATGTTGGCGCGAGTATGCAACGCGCCAGCCTCGCGGTAAATGGACAAGAATCGCGTCGGTGTGGACGTGGTTAGCGGATGGAGCGCGAGGCGGTCAGTTTACTTCGCTTCGATGAGCACGACGCGGTCAACGAAGATGGCGTCCAGTTCGGGACTGTGTCCGTGGGCGAACCAGAAGTAGGCGCCGGGGACGAAGTCAATGGTGCCCAGATCAATCCACCGGAACTTCTTGTCGAACGAGCCGTCTTCGGTCGCGAAATCCTTCGCATTGAGCACCATGGTCTTGAGCGATTTCTTGCCCTGCGCGTCATAGACGCCCCACGAACCGAGTTTGCCTTTCTTGATGGTTCCCTCGCAGCGCAGCGAGGCGAGGATGCGGTATTTCCCGCGAACCGGCGGGGTGCAACTGGTGTTCCAGTCAACCTTCGTTCCCATGCGGACGCTCTTGCCGTTCCAGGCTTGGGGATCGCTGACGACCGTCGCAGCATCGCGGAAGTTGCGGAACGACAAGGCGTCGAAGACGAGCCAACTGTCTTCCGGCAGACCCTTGCACATGTCGGGCGGTTTGCTTTGCGCGAGGAAGCCCGCCCTCAGGCCTTCCAGATACACGCCGAGATTCTTCTCCTGCGAAATGACCGCCGCCTTCGTCTTGAATCGTTTGCAGAGCTGCGCGAACTCCTCCGCCGCCTTGAGCGGGTCTTTCGGGCCGAGGAACGGCATCTTCTTCTCCCTCGCCTCGCAGCGGAGCGGGTAGTATCGGCTCAGCCAGACGTGATCCACGCCCATCCTGGACTTGCGCAGCCGGCGCAGTTCCGGGGAATCGGGGCCGCAGACTTTCGTCGCCGTCTCGACGGCCTTGTTCATGACTTCGGTGACCTGATTGAGCGTCGCCAAATCAATCCACTTCGCCGAGTTCATGCCGAAGCAGCCGAGGTAAATCTTCGCCTTCTCCGCCCGGGCGATGAGGATGTCCCAATACTGCTTGATGAGCGGGGCGACCGCTTCGCCGTAGTAGCCGCGCAGGAACTCGGCAATCAGCTTGTTGCTGTCGAGGCGCGGGTCCCACATCACGCGCAGGAGCAGCCAGTTCTTCAGTTCGCAGAAGTCGTCGCCTTCGCCCTCTTCAAACAGGCCGATGGCGCCGTGCTTGATGAAATAGCGGACGTTCGGAGCGAGCACGCGCAGGTTGGGATGCGGCCCCAGATAGTCGTTGTAGTTGGTCGTGTAATCCCAGACGAACAGGTGCTTGGCCAGCTTGCTCCAGCCTTCCATGTCCGCGGCGAACTTCCGGTTCTGCGGGCCGTCGAGCGGCTGGATGTAGGAGCATTCAATGGTGCAAAGGCGGATCAAGACGTTGTCGCGCGGCTTGAGGGTCTTGGGCGGCTTGCGCGTGTATTGATACGCCAGCGATTCGACCAGAACGTCCGGGAACTCCTTCTCGACCGCCTCGGCCACTTTGTTGAGCATCAAGACGAGCGTGCCCGCGTGGCTTTCCTCCGCGTCGTCTATCGCCTTGCACTTGGCGCAGGTGCAGAAGCCGTGCCAGTCGTTCTGCGAGACGTCAATCATCTTTGCATCGGGATTCTTCCGCAGCGTCTCCAGCACGTTCTTGATCAACTCCCGCGTCATCTCCTCGTTGGTCAGGCAAAGCTGCGCGTGCTCGTGTTTGCGTTTACCGTTGATCTCCGAATACCACTCCGGATGCGCGTCGAAATACTTTTCGGGCGGCAGATACTTGTAGAACGAGTGGACGAAGTTGATGATCCGCACCGCCCCGCCGTATTCCGGGGCGATGCCGCCGTTGCCCTTCATGCGGGCGGAGAAAACACCCGGCTGGGCGTCCCGATGATACATCTCCCGCGACACCATCTGCGGCGCGTAGGAGACGCGCAGACTGTCCGCGACGAGCAGCCGTGGCTTCTTCGGGATGAACGTGTCTTCGGGCGTCCACCAGCGAACACCGACGACATCCTGCAGGAACGAATAGACCGCATACAGGCAGCCACGCCTCTGATGCCCCGCCAGGATCAGGTTCCCGCGGTCCATCTTGATCAGGATTTCGTCGAACTTGTAGTTCTTCTTCGACGCCTTCGCCGTGTTGCCAACGAAGATCAACGACTTCCCGCCGGTGGGCGCGTCCTTTTCAGCAATCGTCGGGAACTCCGCCCCGGTGACGAGCTTCAGGTGATCGGCCAACTCGCGCGCGGCTGTCTTCTCGACCATCGTCGGCTCGTCGGGCAGAACGATCTTCCAACGGGTCGCGCCGTCCCTCGCCAGTTCGGCGGAGTGCAAGTCGGTCAGCAACAACAGGAGACAGAACAACGGAAGGAAGGATATTTTCATGGCTCGTCTTTGAGTCGCAGACTCTACCAGATTCGACAGACCCGTGGTAATGAACAAATATCGCGTCTGTGTGTATGCGGGCGCGAGGATGACTCGCTGACTTCACCGACCACCGCAAAACCTCCGTGACCAGCCGATAATCGGCAACGAATCCATCAAGAATCAGGCACTGACCCCGATGATTTGGAGAGAAGCCGAACAAGGCTTGCGGTCTCTTGAGCCCACGTGAAACACTTCCATTCAATCATGAAGATTCACACTCTGAAGCTCAATTCGCAGGCCAGCATGCTCACGACGGCACTGCTTGCCTATGGCACCACGGCTTGGTCTGCCGATTTGCCTACGCTCAGGGATGCTTTCAAGGATCATTTCCTCGTGGGCACGGCCATCAACCGCGCCGTCACAACGGGACGGGGTTTCCGCCGGAGTTCCGAGCAGGTCAACACGGACATTGCTCTGGTCAAGGCGCAGTTCAACCAGGTTGTCGCCGAGAACGAAATGAAATGGGATTCCCTTCACCCGCGGCCCGGCGCGGACGGCTATGATTTCCGCGCTGCCGACGCTTTCGTGAGCTTCGGCCTGAACAACAACATGTATCTGGTCGGGCACACGCTCGTCTGGCACTCCCAGACGCCCCACTGGGTGTTCGCCGGCACGAACCCGCCGCCGAACACCGCCAGCGCCGCGCCCGGCACCAACCGCTTTGGCCGATACAACGGACCACGCGCGTCGCGCGAAGAGTTGCTCCAGCGGATGCGCGATCACATTCACACCGTCGTCGGCCGCTACAAGGGCAAGATCAAGGTCTGGGATGTCGTCAACGAGGCGCTCTCCGACGGCGGCACCAACACCCTGCGGACCTCGCTCTGGACGGAAATCATCGGCCCGGACTTCATCGCCAAGGCGTTCCAATACGCCCACGAAGCGGACCCGGACGCGATCCTCCGCTACAACGACTACGGATTGGAAAGCTCCGCCAAGCGCCGCAAGCTCATCGCGCTGATCCAGTCGTTGCAGGCGCAGAAAGTGCCCGTCCACGCCATCGGCTCGCAGACGCACGTGAGCGTGGCGTGGCCGAGTTTTGCGGAGATGGATCGGGCGCTGACGGAGATGGCCACGCTCGGGTTGCCCATCCACATCACGGAACTCGACGTCAACAGCGCGGAAGGCGGCCAGCGCAGTTTCGGGGCGGACATCGCCAACAACGCCGCGACCACCCAAGGCGGCCTGGTCAGCGACGCCGACCGCAAACTGGCCGAGGCGTATGCGGGCCTCTTCCGGGCCTTCTTGAAACACGACCCACAGGTGAAGATGGTCACGTTCTGGGGGCCGAATGACGCGAACTCCTGGCGCGCCAATGGCAAACCGCTGCTCTTCGACGGCAACAGCCAACCCAAGCCCGCCTTCCATGCCGTCCTCGCGGAGGCGAAGAGAGCCGCCGCAGCAAAGTAGCTGCCCAACATCTCAGACCAACTCCAAGAGGGTCGCATCGCCCTGCCTCACGTCAATGAAATGCGCGGTCATGCGCAGCTCGGCCCATGCGGTCGTCGCGAGGGCAACAACCGCAACGAGCCAAGTGCACCGAGAGAAGATCCCGATACGTTTCACGTTCTATCCTCCGGGTGGTCTTCGCATCGCGGTAATCAATTCGTCGAGTTTATTCGCCACGGTCTGCAATTCTGTTTGTGTTGGAGGGTCGCTGACGGTGAGGCCGAGCAGTTGAACGCCGTTGCAGTTAGTCGGCGTGCCGCCGATGGCGAAGCTGAGATCGGCCGCGCCGACCTCAGCCGGGCAGCCTAGAATTTCCTGAAATAGAAGTCGTCACGGCTCAGGCCGAGGTCTTCGATGATGTCCGCGATGATCCCCCGCGGCACGTCGCCGGGATGCCACGCGAAGGTGATGAGGCGGTCGGGTTGAAAAGGATTTGAGTAGTGGCGGTGGCTGCCGCTGGTGCGGAGCAATTCGCAGCCAATCTCCCGAAGGCGGCGCTCCAACTGGCGGCAGTTGAGCGAGGGGTATTTGCCCATGTCTCAGGCGGCCAACACGAACTTGTCGCGGAAGGCCGGTGGAATGGGCCGTCCCGTCTCCATCAATGCCTCCAGATGGGCCTTGGCCGCCTGCTGAAAACGGAGCAACGCCTCGCCCCGGTCGCGCCCGTGCGCGTGGCAGCCGGGCAACAAGGCGGACTTGGCAATCCACACGCCGTCTTCGTCGCGGCGCGTCTGAATCTTGGCAAGTGGAACAATCATGACATGCAGACCATATCCGTTCGTGTGAATACGGTCAATGCAAGGCTGACAATACTCTCCTCAGCGTGCTGATCAACTCGTTCAACTTGTTCGCGACGGTCTGCAAGTCCGCGAGCGTTGGCAGATCACAAGGGCTTTCGTTTTGTGACCCAGTCCCAGCGGACGGCGGCTTGCTTCTGCAAGGGGTCGAGGTCTTCGGCTTGGAGGCAGCCTTGTTTGATGAGTTGCTGCAGGGCCTCGGTCACGCGCGCCAGCCAGGCTTCCTTGGAAGCGTAACGCCCGTCGAGCGACGGACGCGGGTCGTTGAAGTCGCCGGTGAACGGGCCGTCATTCGCAGGATTCCTCAGTCTATCTGGCTGAGATGCGGGAGCGCGGCTCACGCCAGCGTTGAAAAGCCGGAGCCGGTGAGGCAGAGTGTGGCACATGAGAACGATTCACGCGGTTTTCCAGAACGACGGCAAGTGGTTTATCGCACGGTGTCTCGACCTGCCGGTGACGACGCAGGGCAAGACGCTGGCCGCGGCGAAGAAGAATCTCTTGGAGGCGGTCGAGCTTTATATTGAAACTTGGGGCGAGCCGGAGGGCAAGCCCGCCAAGGAAGTCTATCTCACGAGCATGGAAGTGGCCGCATGAGCCGTCATCTACCGGCCATTTCCGGGCGCGAATTGATCCGGGCGCTTCAGCGCGCAGGTTTTGTTGTGCTCCGGCAAAAAGGCAGCCACGTCTCGCTCGAAAGACGCTCAGCCGAAGGCTATTGGCGAACCATCGTGCCCCTGCACCGCGAAATCCGGCCCGGAACACTCAGCGATATCCTCAGACAAACCGGCTTGAGCAAAGAGGAACTCCAAGCCCTGCTTTGAGGCAGATCACAACGGCTTTCGTTTCGTGACCCAGTCCCAGCGGACGGCGGCCTGCTTCTGCAAAGGTTCGAGGTCTTCGGCTTGGAGGCAGCCTTGTTTGATGAGTTGTTGCAGGGCGTCGGTCACGCGCGCCAGCCAGGCTTCCTTGGAAGCGTAACGCTCGCCGAGCGACGGACGCGGGTCGCCGGCCCGCTCCCGTTGCTCGCGCGTGGCGGCGAACGGAATCCATGAACCCCGCAGCGGCATCATCTCGTGGGGCGCGCCCATTGAGGCGGGACGGAACACCCAGCCGGTGCAGGTGCCCAGGGGCACGCTGACATCCGGCATCCGGATGCCGGCGAGGTCGTTGCCATCCGCATCCACCTGCGGCACCAGCAGCGGCAGCTTTGCGCCGGCGCCCGCGCCGTTCGGCCAATTCGGATTTCGCAGGCGCGGCCCTCCCGTCGCGCTCCGGGGCGACGCGATTCCCGGCAGGGCAGGGAAGCGGACTTTCGCCACGGGCACCAGTGTGCCGTCGCTGAGCTTGGGATAGGCGCTCGGCGGCGGCAACGTGCCTTCGGTGACCCAGCGATGCATCGCGAGGCGCAGGGCGGCGATAATGGGGTTGGCGCTGACAGGATTGGCGAGTTGGCCGTCCTTCGCCGGAGCCGTGGGCGGGAAGGTCGCCGCTCCGTGCTGTGTGCCGGCGAAGAAATAGGACCGCACGTTGTCCGGCAGCGGAACGTCGCGTTTGCCGTCGGGGCTGGTGTGCGACAAGCCCGCCACGCGGCCCGCGCCCCAGTATTCCGCCGCCGTGTTCGTGTAAAAGGTCTTTGGCCGATGCGTCACACGCGGGTTCTCCTGCACGCCTTCCTTGATGCCGCTGACGGGATCCTTCTGCGCGGTGTCGGCGAACGGATAGGACGCGGTCTCGTAGGCGGCGACCTTGCGCGGCGCCGACCAGCGGCGGTTGATGTCCAGCCGGCCCGCGCCGGCCACGTGTGCCATCACGCCATCCAGCGCCTGCCGGCCCCGCTCGTCGGTGTTGAAACCGAGATAGACAAACTCGCGCAGAAGCCGGCCGCATTGCGACGGGCCGAAGGCGTAAGCGTGGCGCACTGGGGCCAGCGAGCCGGCGTCGTGCTTCAGCCACGCCACCGCATCGCGAATCGCCGCGAGGCCCAGGCCCGCCACCGGCGGGTTCTCCGCGAGGTAGGAAATCTCATACGTCTTGCCCGGCTCGAAGCCGCCCTCCAGCGTCACGCGCTGGCCTTCCAGCCGCCATTGGCTGCGCGGCAGTTCCTTGCCGGCTGGAAATGCCGAGGCCGCGCGCACGATCAACCGGCTGTCCGGCCCGGCGGCGTCCACGGGCGGGTAATCCGCCAGATCGTTGAGAGTGAACTGCTCCGCGCGCTTGTCCAGCGTGAACGCGGCGCATACCACGCCGCGAATCGGTGTGCCGTCCTTCTGCCGCGCCACCGGCACCTTGATGCGAACTTTGTCTTTCTGGGCTGGCACATCGAACTCCCAGCCGACTTGCATGACCGTGAAGCCGTGCTTGGTGATGAAATTGTTCATGCCGCTCTTGCCGCCCCGGTTGGGAATCTCCACCCAAGCCGCGCCGTTGCTGCGCCCGGCCTCCTTGGGTTTCAGGATGCGGAGATCGGCTGAGAACTCCACCCGCCCCGCCGCGTTCCTCGGCGCCAGATCGGCATCAGCGATGATGCGGTTGCGCGGATGCGCCGGATCAATCTCAAAATGCAGCCGCCCGACAATCTGCTCGTAGCCCGTGGCGCCCACGGCGGAGCGCTCCGTGATCTCCACGCGCACGACTTCGGCGTTGGCGATAGAAACCGCAGCCAGCCACAGGCTGGCCATGAGGAAACGGGTGATGGCAGACATAAGAAGTAGGTGCTTCAATTCCGGGCGGTGTGGACTTCGCGCAGGTGGCGGTTGACGGCCGCGCTGAGATGGCCGGCGGCGGATGCGGTAAAGGGATTGGTGGCGGACTCGTAGCCGCCGGCGAGAAACTCCTGCTCCGTGGGCAGGTAGCCGAAGGTGCCGTTGGTGTAGCCGACGTAGAGCGTGTTGAGGAAAGGAGAGCGGTCGCGGATGTCGCTGGCGATTTCGCAGAACAACTCCATCGGCGCGCTCCAGATAACGGTGTCATTGTTGATGCGCAGGAAGCGCAGTGGCACCAGCAGGGTTTCCGCGCCGTCCTTGGCAACGCGAAGGTAATCCTTGAGTTCGTCCGACCACTTGAGCCCGGGGCGTTTTGGGGTTTCGATTATGATGCGGGAGGCGCGCAATTTTACCTCGGCGGTGGTGGCGCGCAGGCGGCGGTTGGCATCGAGGATGGGATCGCCCAGCAGGACTTTGAACTGGCTGAGGAGCCTGACCTCGGTTGGGAGGCGTGTGCTGTAAATCGGGGCGAGGTTGCCGGCGGCGCCGTTGAGGTAGAGCATGGGGGCGCCGGTCTTCTCCTCGACGTATTCGGCAACGACACCGGGCGCGTCGGCGCTGACAACGGTGTTGCTGGCGCCCAACACGGTGGCGTGCATGGCGTAATTGGCGATGAGGACCAAAGGCGCACCGCCGGCCTTGTCGAGGCGAAGCAGGCCGATGCGACGGTCCACGGGCGCGGAGGGATTCATGCCGAGGCGCACCTGACCGTCGGCGTCGCGGGCGCGGCGATTGATGTTGGCCTCCGCATAGCCGCGGCCTACGCCGAGCTTGGCTGGCTCCAGCTTCTGCCGGGCCTGCCGGACACCGTCCACGAGTGTTTTCTCCACGAGAGCCGTGTAGGTTTCATCCATGCGAAACTGGAAACGGTTGGTCATGATCATGCTGCCGAGGCCGGGCGTGCCGACGTAGGGCGACGAATGAGTGTGGGTGATGGACCACCAGATGTTTTCCGGCGGCAGGCCGAGATCCTTGGCGAGATTGCCGGTGACGCGGTCGCAATAGGCCGGCGAGAGCGAGCAGAGGTCGGAAGAGATGAGGACGAACGAGGTCGCGCCGTCGTCGAGCGCGACAATGCGGTGATAGATCCGGTCGTGCACCTTGGTGGACATGCGCGGGCTGTAGCCGCGCAACATCTGCGGCGTGTCGGGCGTGATGTCCATCTTGACCACGGCCGCGCGAAACGCGGGCGCGTCCGAGCCGCGCATGGGCAACGCGAAGATCACGCAAGCGACCATGCCGGCCAGTTTGAAGAAAGATCGTGCGCTCATCGCTTGCTTCCTCTTGGGCTTCACCGAATCAGTTCAAACATCGCCGTGTCGGGCGTCTTGAACGTGTGGCGGAACTGGCGGCCTGTCACGGGCACGAGTTGGTCGGTGTAGAGTTCGCGGACTTGGCGGCAGTCAACAGGCAGCGTGATGATCTTTTCACCGCCTTGCGCTGTATGGATCGTCACGAGCCGCTCGTTGGCATAGACGGGAACTTCGTCCTCACAGTAGATCGTCACGCCGGCGTCGCGCGCGGCTTTCTTCAACACCGCCGGGGTGAGGTCCGCGTAGCTGGCAACATAGACAGACTTCCAGCCGTCGCGCTGCACGGTGTTGACGCCGGGCGTCTTGAACGCGGTGCCGGTCAGCGACTTCACGCGCGCGGGGTCGAGGCTCTTGCCGTTGCTGATGCCGGGCGCGTAGAGAAACAGCGCGGTGCGGTTGTTGTTGAGGACGTGTTTGCGGAGCACCTCCATTTTCTCCGGCGTAAGCTCGAAGAGGCCGGGGAAGACGAACAGGCGGTATTGGGCGAGGTCGGCGCGCGGCAGGTCGTTGAAGGAGAAGACCTCGAACGGCGCGCCGAGGCGGTTGAGTTTGTTGCGCGTGCCCTGGTAAATCTGCGGCACGACGGCGTTCTGGTCGTTGATGTAGCGCGCGCTCTGCGGGTCCACCACGAGCGCGACCTCGGCGCGCGTCTTGAGCGGCTGTGCGGCGAAACGGTCCCAGAGCTTCTTGCTCTGCGCGACGATCTTCATGGTTTCCGGCGTCTTGAACACGCCGCCCCACATGTCGAAGCACCACAACGAAGTTTGGTTGCTGATCGCCAGCGCAAACTCGCGCTTCAGGCCGGCGTCGGTCTCGACCTGGTCTTTCCACGGCACCATCCACGCGATGGAGACAAACTCGTCGAGGTTGCAGTTATACGTCGGCGTGCGGTGGTCTATCTCGTGGAGGAAGCCCTTCTTGTTCAGCCGGCGCGTCGCGTTCGGCACCATGAAGCCGCTGCCGCCGCCCATCGGCCGGTCGGCATAGGTCCCCGGGCTGATGAAGAAATCAATGTCGGGCGAACTGTAGAGCCGCTCATACTCCAGATGGCCGGCCCAGACGAGCCGCGTGCGGGTCAACTCCATGATGTAGCCGAAGAACATCCCGATCTGCCGCTGCTTCGGAATCAGCGCGCGCGTCTTCTTCGCGAACTCCAGCACGGTGTCCACGATGGTGTCGCCGGTGAACTGCGCGTAATCCACGATGTCTCGCTCGGTGGCCGGGTCGCGAAGCAAGTCCTCGAACGACGCGCGGTCGAGCCGCTCCAGCGCGGGCACAGGCAGTTCCGGTTTGCCGTGCGCTTTCAGCCACGCCTTCCAAGCCTGCGTCTTGGCGCGACCCGCGACGCCACGGCTGTAGTCCATCCACTCGTCGGTCTGGCCGCTGGCTAGCAGATAGGCTTTGATGCGGTCGCCGTAGCGCGCCTCTACATGCTTGATGACCGTCGTCAGATAATCAGCCGTCGCCTTGCGCCACGCCGGATTGGCGCAGGCACAGCTCAGCATGGTGAAGCTCTCGCACTCCGCGCTGTGTCCAGCGCCTGACAGTTGACGCTGGAGCCAGATCGGCGTGTTGAGATCAATCATGCAGATGAACTCCGCGTTCGGGTTCACCGCGAGCACGTCGTCATACTGTTTGTTCAGCGAATCGAAGTCATACTTGCCGAACCAGCGCCAGACCGGCGGGTATTTGGAGTAGGGCTTGCCGAGCGAGTTGTCCGTGTTGGCGGCGAAGATGCAGACGGTGTTCACGCCCGCGTCCTTGAACTGCCGCATCGCCCCGAACTCCGGCCAGAACGAGCGGTAGGCGAAGACCGGCGGTTTCTGTTCCTGCGCCGAAGCGCCGACGGCCAACAGCACGGCCGCCATCCAAGCTGTGTGGAGCTTCATCATGCGCGCGAGTATGCAACGCCAGTGCATGCCGGTAAATAGACAAGAATCGCGTCGGTGTGGATGCGGTTAGCGGGTTTGGACTGCGCAGTCTTGGCAGTAGTCGAAATGAGTCAGAAGTTTCAGCCGCCCTGCGGCGTATTCCAGAAACTTCCGAGTCCAGGCGAGCGGCTCGTCGTAGAAGATGCTCGTCCAGTCGTGCTGGCAATGCGACCAGCAGCAGCCGGCGGCGACAATGTGGTCCACCTGCGCCCGCAGATGCTCGTGATAGGCCGCCCAGTTCTGCCAGCCATGCTCGCGGCGCCATTGGGCGTCAATCCAGCCTTGCATCGGGATTTCGAGAAGGTCGGGGAAACCCTGCCGCGCATACCGGAATGGCTGCACGTCCCAGCCGAGCGGAAAGTAATCGTGGCTGTTGCGGCCGTAGGAGCGGACGTAGGACATACCGTGCCGCGCAACGAGTTGGAGAATGTCCGGCCGGTCGGCCAAGCCGCGATAGTAGGAATACGGCGCGGTGATGCCCCGGCAGTGAACGCCGAGGTGCCGACGGAGCAACTCCACCGGCTTGGCCAGTTGTTCTTCGATGCGGTCGAAGGGCAGGCCGGGCAGATAGATTTTGTCCGGACTTTCCTCGATCACCGTCTTCAGCGGGAAATGCTCGTGCGTGTGCTGGGCGATCTCGAAGAGGCCCGACGCGAGACAGGCTTCCAGTTGCGGCAAGTGGCGCTCAATCTTGCAGCCCAAGACGAAGATCGTGGCCGGCACGCCGACCTCGCGGTGAATCTTCAGAACCGCGTCGAGGAATATATCGGTCGCGTTTTCCGGCACGGGCTGGCCCACCCATTTCTCGCCCGGCACGCGGCCGGGAATCCGTTCGACATCGTAGCCGATGAGCAAAGTGCCGCGCGTCATGGTCCGTCCTCCAATCTGACTGGGTCGTCCGCGTAGATGATTGTGGCGTTTGGGTGGTTGTTGAGATAGCTGCCGGGAAGTTCCGGTGTCACGCGACCCTGCCGGAGCTCGCGAAGCGGTTGACGTTGTTGCGGGAAGCACGCGAGTAACAGGATTTTCTTCGCTGCGAGAATCTGCGCCATGCCCAACGTGACGGCCTGGCGCGGAACCTTTGAGTGATCGCCCCCGGCGGTCAGTCGCGCGTTGGTGTCAATCGTTAGCTCGGTCAAGCCGACGACGCGGCTTGGCAGTGCGGCGAACGCTTCCGCGGAGATGACACTCTCTGGCATCGGTTCGTTGAAGGCGATGTGACCGTTGAAGCCGATGCCGAGGAGTTGAAACTCCAAGCCGCCCATGCTGCGAATCCATTCGTCCAGCGCGGCCGGGCGCGCGGGATCGGGAAAGTGGACATGTTCGCGATTCATCCCCAGCTTTGTGTCGAGCCGGCTGAAGAAGTTCTTCTGCACGTAGCCCCGGTAGCTGAGCGGATGACCGGCAGGAATCCAGTGGCCGTCGGCACCGACGTATTCGTCGAGGTTGACTGTGTGCAACCGCGACAGGTCGAGCCGACGTTGATTCAGCATCTCCGCGAGTTGCGCGTAGAGCGAGAGCATCGTGTTGCCGGTTGCCAGACCGAGGAGCATCGGACGGTTCCCGCGGAGCCGTCGCTCGATGACGGCGAACGTGCGCTCGGCAGCGAGCCTGCTCATCGCTTCGTAGTGTTCAACGCGAACCCAGTTCAAGGACATGTCAGTTGCCTTTGAAAACCGTCACACAACCCAGCGCGCACAGCATCAACAGCACGCACGGAATCGCGAAGATCGGCCGCCAGCGGAACCGGCCATCGCGGCGCAGCCAGTCCATGATCACACCGGCGAACTGCGTGCCGCCAAACAGGCCCAGCCCATAGACCACGAAGTAGAGCGACTGCGCCGAACCGCGGATGTCGGGCGGTGAGACGCGGTTGACGTAGATGAACGCCGTGTCGAAGAAGCACGCGAACGCAAATCCGTGGAGCATCATGGAGGCAACCACCAGCCAGCGCGGCCGCGTGACGGCATAGGCCAGATACATCAACGCCCACGCGAGGATGCCGAGCGCGAGCGTCTTGCCGTAGCCGATCTGCGGCAGGATGAACGGCACGATCGCGCCCATCGAGATGGCCTGGACGATTTGGGCGAGCGTCATCGCGGCGGGGATGTTCTTCGGCGCGACGCCGATGTCTTCCAGGAATCGCGACGTGCCGACGAAATAGAACTGCAACTGTGTGCCGACGATGAACGAGATGATGAGGAACACCGCGAAGTCGGGATTCTTCAGCATCCCGAGTGCCTTGATTGCCGGCAGCACCGTGTCGGGAGCGCCCTTCGGCGGCGTGTGCGGCAGCGTGAACGAGAACAGGCCCATGACGAGTGAAAACACCGCTGCCATCATCAGCCCATCGCTGGCCGCGATTTTGATTCGTCCCCAGCGGCGCCAGGCCGCCAAAGCCCAACCCACGAGCACCCACGCCACGCTGCCCCATACGCGGACCCAGAAATAATCGGTGTCGGGATGCGGCAGATGATGGAACGCCAGCGAGTTCACCAACGCCAGCGTCGGCGCGTAGAGCAGCGAATAAATACCCATCGCTGCGAACATGCCGCGGAACGTGTTTCGCTTCGCCGCTATCACCAAGCAGATGGTGCCGACCAAGTGCGCTCCGGCGAGGAACCATTCGGTGGGCATCCAACGGTCCACTATCTGGCCCGCCACGAGCGGCGAGAGGATGCACGCCAGCGGCAGCGTCGCATAAACCCACGCCGTCTGCTTCGCGTTCATGCGAAGCGGGCCGAGCAGGTGCGCGGACAGCACAGGCCCCCACGCGCCCCAGATCGTGAACTGGAGGAACATCATCGCGCTGAGGCTGAAGTAGAGTTCCCAACTCATGTCGCTCCTTTCGATTTGGCGTAGCTACCGAGCCGCTCAGCCGCTAAACGGATGTCACCGAACCGGTTGTTGCCCGCCTCGCGCTCAATCGCCAGCACGCCGGCAAAGCCGACATCTTTCAGCGCATTGAGAAACACCGTGGCCCCAACTTCGCCATCGCCCCACGGAACCTCGGCGCCCCAAGTGCCTGGCTGCTTCGTGCGGATCGCGTCCTTGATGTGAACGTGCTTGATCCACGGCCCCAGCGTCCGCACTGCCGCGATCGGGTCGCCTTTGCCATAGAGAATCATGTTTGCCGGGTCGAAGTTCACACCCAACGCTGGGTGATGCAGTTCCTCCAGCAGCCCGCGCAAGCACTCAGCCGTCTCCTGGCCTGTTTCCATCAGCAGCATGATGCCTCGTCTCGCGGCCTCGTCTGCCAAGCTGACCAAGCGGTCGCGCAGACGCCGCGCTTGGGTCGCGTCGCCACTCTCGATGAACCCGGCGTGCATCGTCAGGAAGCGGACGCCGAGTTCCGCTGTGATTGCCGCCGCGCGCACGACCATCTCTTGGTTCCGAGGCCAGCAATCATCCGGCAGGATTCCGCCGGTCGCGCGAATGCTCTCCAGCGATGAGTAATCTTCCTGCGGGAAACCGATTGTTGTCGCGCTGATCGTCCATTGCTGCCGCCGCACCGCGTCGAGATAAGCTCCGCCGCCTTCCGCGAACACCGGCCTCAGAGTCAGGTTGACATGGCCAATCCCCAACTGGCGCATCGCATCGGCGACTCCATCCGGGTTGGTGCGGAGCGACCAACTGCAAACCGCCATGGGCCAGACATCGCATTTCACACTCATGGTTGCCTACGTTTTGATGATCCCAACCTTGTTGAACTCGAAGTTCTTCGGGGAGAGTTTTTCCAGCGGGTCGGGGACGTGGGTCTTGGGATACGGCATGGAGACAGTCGGCCTAGCCCAGCGGACGGCGTTGGCCAGCACTCTCAGGACATTCGGGTCGTAGTAGGTCGGGAACGCCTCGTGTCCTGGACGAAAATAGAAGAGCCTGCCGAAGCCGCGCTGGCAGGTGAAACCGCTGCGAAAAACTTCGCCGCCCTCGAACCACGAGATGAAGATGACGCGCGCGTCGCCGGCAATCATGAATGGCTCGCCATACATCTCCTCTTGCGGCAACTCGAAATGCTCCGGCAGACCGGCCGCAATCGGATGAGCGGGGTCAATCACCCACAGCCGCTCCTTTTCGCCTGCCTCGCGCCAGTGCAGCTTGCCGCTGGTGCCGTTGAGGGCGCGGAAGATCTTCGACATGTGGCCGGAGTGCAGGACGATGATGCCCATGCCTTCCCACACCCGCTGCTGCACGCGCTGGACAATCGCGTCCTCGACCTTGTCGTGTGCGGCGTGGCCCCACCAGAGCAGCACGTCGGTGTTGTCGAGAACCTTCTGCGTCAGCCCGTGCTCCGGCTCTTCGAGTGTGGCGGTGCGGATTTCCAGATCGGGCGCGGCGAGGCTCCTAGCCAGCGCGCCGTGGATGCCGTCCGGGTAAATCGCACGAACCGAAGGCTCCTTCTGTTCATGGATAAACTCGTTCCAGATCGTGACGCGGATCTTTGAGTTGTTCATGTTCGGCATCTCTTGTTTACGCAAACGCCCTGATCTTGGAGCGGACGTATTCCCTGATTTTCTCCTCGACGGGCTTGAAATACAGATCGAGCGGCATGAATTTCTCGCCATTCTTCGCAAGCTCGGCAGCGACGCCGCGCAGGAACATGCTCTGTAGTTCGGTGGCGATGTTAATCTTCGCAACGCCGCAGGCAATCGCCTTTTTCAACTGCCCGTCGGGAACGCCCGTTCCGCCGTGAAGCACCAGCGGGATGGATATGGCGTCACCTATTTCGGCGGCCCGCTGGATATCGAGCATCGGCTCCTTCTTGTAGAAACCGTGTGCGGTCCCGATAGAAATGGCCAGCGCATCCACCCCCGTGCGCTCCACGAACTCGGCTGCTTCCGCTGCCGTTGACAACTCAATCGCGCCGTCGCCGAAAGGAACGTGCCCAATCTCGGCCTCGATCGAAACGCCGGCTTGGCGCGCAATCGCGGCGGCTTGGGTTGTCAGCGCGATGTTCTCCGCGAAGGGCAGTTGCGAACCGTCAATCATCACCGAGGTGTAACCGAGATCAATCGCCTTTCGTATCTGTTCCAGCGATGCCCCGTGATCGAGATGCAACACGACGGGAATCCTGGAGTTCGCGGCAAGCCTGGAAGTCATGGCGGCAATCAGTCCCGCGCGCTCGTCGTTGAACAACCGCTGGTAAACCTGGATGATGACCGGGGAGTTTTCCTGCTCGGCCGCCTTGAAGACGGAGAGAAGCGTCTCCAGATTGGCCACATTGAAAGCCCCGACGGCGCGTTTCTCTTTCCGTGCCTGGGGAAGGATGTCGTTCAGCGTCAGCATGGCTGTGGTTGCCTCGCGTCCTTATTGGACCAAAACCGGAGTGATGTCCAACCACCTGCAAAGCTCGCGCAGTTCGGCTTCGATGTCCGCATGAACGAGGGAGTAGTGATGCTTGAAACCGTCGTTCATGATGGTCGCTACCAGCTTCTCCACCGAGCAATCGAACCGGATATCGAGCGGATTGCCTCGGACAAACGGTTCGGTGTCCAGCGCGGTGCCCCTGGCGATCAGCATCCGGTAGCCGTCGCCGTCCTCGTCCAGTTGCGCCATCGTGATCGGTCCGGGTTTCAACGGGAATTCGTTGACGAGGCCCTTCTTGTCGCCGCCGTCAACGCGGAAGTGCTGGCGGAGCTTCGTGTCGTCAAATTTCCTGCACAGCGCCGACGGCGCAGCGCCGCAGTGCCAGAAGACGGCCGTGTTCTTCGCGTAGTCGAACGAGATGAGGTCGGCGAAGAACGGGATGCCGTCGCTGAGGACGGCCTGCGCTTTCATCAGCACCGCTCCCAGCACGTCGCCCTCGCAACTGGTCACAAGACCGGTGTTGTTCAGCAGCCCCATTGAGGCGCATGGTGCGATGCCGAACACGTCAGACCACTCCGGCCAGCAACGGATGGCATACGAGGTCAGGCTGTATTTGGCCGCAGTCTTTTTGAGGGCCTCATACATTCTCCCTGCGGGCAGAATATCCTTCTCGACGGTCTGGCAGCAGGAAGCGGAACTCTTGCGGACTTCCTCGGCACCCTTGCGCGCCTCTTCGTCGGAGAGTTTCCCGGCGGTATCAACAATCTCCAGTTGGTCAATGATCTCGACCTCAGCGCCGAGGGAGGAACGCAGGCGCATCTCGTCGCAGTTCGATGTGTAGAAACCCGGCACGCGCCCGCCGACGAGGCCAATCTTCGTGGCGGCGAGGTCCGTCATGCACTTCAGGACGTTGAGCGGTTGTTTCAAAAGCGCATCCGCTTCCGAGGCGGGACCGAACACGAAGCTGCACTTCCGGTCCATTTTTCGCAGCGTGTGGACGGCCATGTTCGCGCCGCAAAAAGAATTCTGCGCCCAAATGCCGCCCGGGGCCGGTTGCTCGGGAGTGGAGAAGAGCAGGATCGGGACGTTCAGTTCCCTCGCGATGACCGGAATGATCGCGCCGACGGGGAAAGTCGCGAAATGCACAACCACGGCGCTCACTTCCTGGCGGTTTAGCTCGTGGCAGATCGCCGACGCTTCAGCCGTGGTGGTCGTCAAAGCGTTGCCGTGGAGAATCTCAAACGGCAACTGCTTCAGCCTTTCCAGCGTGCGCTGGCGGATGCGCTCGATTTCGGGCGTGACCCAGCTCGCTTTCGACAGCGCGATGTAACCGACAGAGAACTTCTTCACTATTGTTCCTTTCTTTGAGCGACCGCTTCCTCGAGCGTCATGACCCGGATCTGTGGGTTGTATTTGGTGAGAGTGGCTTTCACATATCGCGACGGCGTGATGAACAAGGCCGTCTTGAGGTTGCCCGCGAGATCATAGACACGCCGGCAGAGCTTCTCGCACAGGCCGGGGTTCAGTTCGTCGAAGACCACCGCGCCCTCGCCGACCGAGTAGGATTCCTCGTTGTTGGTGCCGAACAGCGTGAGCGTGTAGCCGTATCGCGCGAGGAGTTCCCGGGGCGCAGCCGGGTTGCCGTCGTAGTTCTTGAGGAAATCGCTTTCCAGATAGAAGGCTTTGCGGGCCGGCTTGGCCTTCCACTTGCCGGACAGCAGGTGTTCGGAGCAATGCACGACCTCGATACCGTCGAACTTGTCCTTGAGGAAGTCGTAGGCGGACGGTTCCGCCACGATGAGCGTTGTGCACTTGGATGCGACAACGGCGCTCCTGAATCGGTCAAAGACCTTCTGCGAGTCGTCCCCGAAACCAAGCACCTCCAGCGCCTTGCCGGGGTCTCCGCCGGAGACGATCTTGCAGCCGGGATAAAGCTCCAGATGGTCGCCGTAATACAGGGTAGTGCCTTTGCCTTTGACGGTGAAAGTCGCCCGGCTCAGTGTTTCCGTCAGCGCCTTCACATTCTCCGGCGCAAGGCCGGCCTCGACGATGTCCTTCCGCGCCGCGAGGACCAGGCCGACCTCGTCGTAGTGGCTGACGCAGTGGTAACGGTTGGCTCCACTCAACGCGCTGCGATAGATGGTGGCGATGAAGTCGCGGTTCCTCAGGCTTTCATTCTTCATCCGTATCGTGTCGAGGATTAGCGCGCGTCCCCGCGGCGTGTCCGACTCCTGAAAGGTCACGTTGCCGACCGGGTCGAGATGGCGGCACATGAAACAAAAACGGCACGCGGCAATCACATCTTGATGTTTGTCCATGTGCATCGGTCAGATTCCTTTCGACGGAAAACCCATTTTGCCGGGGTTCATGATGTTGTTCGGGTCGAGCGTCTTCTTGATGTCCTCAAGGACCTTGAAGGCCGGGCCGTAAAGCTCCTTCATGATCCGGCCGAGCTTGAGGCCGACGCCATGATGCTCGTTGATGACGCCGCCTTCCTTGATGGCCGCGCGAATCGCCATGTCCCAGATCTTGTTGTAGAGCGCAACGGCTTCGTGCGGGTCTTTTGGCGGGGCCTCGATGATGAACCTCGCGTAGAGCATGCAGCCCCATTCATACCAGTGGGAGAAATGCCCGATGAACGCGGCTTGCGGAAAGTTTTCGTGGACGACGTTTTTCATCGCCCAATAGACCTTCTCGATGTTCGCAAACGTCGCCACCGTGTCGAGCGTGCCGAACGCCTGCGGCAGGTGGAACATGTAAGGCGGATAGAAGAATTTGTAGCGATGGTCCCACCATGCCTGCCCCATCTCAGTGCCGAGGTCCTCGTGGTCTTTCTCGCGGCAAATTGCGCACGCCTGCTCCAACTCCAAGTCCACGATTTGTGCGGGACCGTCGAAGCCGAAGACCAGATAGGCACCCTTCTTGTCAATGCCGAGCACCCGCTTGATCAACTTGGCGGTTTCAGGCTCGTCGTAGAGCCTGATCACACACGGGCGCAGGCGGCTGGTCATGATCTTCGAGCCGGCAATCATCGCCTCGTGCATCGTCTTGAAGAGAAACGCGTGGAACTTTCGCGACTCGGGGATCGGATGAATCTTGATCGTGGCTTTCGTGACGACGCCGAGCGTGCCTTCGCTGCCGAGGAACAGTTGAGTGAGATCGGGGCCGGACGCGTGGCGCGGCACGGGAAGCGTGTTGATGATTTCGCCGCTGGGCGTGACGACTTCGAGCGTCATGACCATGTCTTCGATCTTGCCGTATTTGGTGCTCAACACGCCGGTGCCGCGGTTGGCGATGAAACCGCCGAGCGTCGCGCAGGCGATCGAGGCGGGGAAGTGCATCGTGCTGAAGCCGGCTTTCTCGATGGCCCACTCCAGATGCTGGGTGTTGATACCGGTTTCGGCCGTGGCCGTCATCGAAGCCGGGTCAATGTTCAGCACCTTGTTCATCCGCTTCATGTCCATCACGATGCCGCCGTAGATAGGCAACGCGCCGCCTTGCGAGCCGGAGCCGCCTCCCCACGGGATCACAGGAATCTTGTGCGTGTTTGCGATCTTGAGGATTTCCGACACTTCCTTGGCGGACGCCGGATAGACGACGAAATCCGGCGGCGGCAGTTTCTGGCCGCGGTCATGCCAGACTTCGGGCACCCAGTAGTAATCTATCGAGTGGCCCAGTTTGTCTGCATCGCCGGTCTGGACGTGGTCGTCGCCGACGGCCCAGGAGAGTTCGCTGCGGACCATTTCATACAGGTAGTTGTTTGGTGGAATCATGGCTGGTCTCAGGTTCGCTTTGATCAGTTGCTGCGGTTCAAATTGTGGTAGCAGCCTGCCAACGCGTTGTGGATTTGCCGGTAGTGCTCGAACTGCCGCCCATAGAAACGCGCACGCTCGGGATCGGGCCGCAACTCGCGGTCGAACTTCAGGCATTGGCGGACGGCGGCGACTTCGTTCTTGAAAACGCCGACGCCGACGCCGGCGAGCAACGCGCTGCCGAAAGACGCGTCGCACGAGGCGGGGCATTTCACGGGCGCGTTGAACACATCGCACACGATGCTGCTCCACAACGCGCTTTTCGCCCCGCCGCCGATCAAGATAAACTCGTGGACTTGCAGGCCCATCGTCTCGATGGTGCGGTAGCAGTCCCTGAGCGAGTAGGCCACGCCTTCCAGCAAGGCGCGGGAGAAATCGCCGCGCGAGTTCGCCATACTGATGCCGGTAAAACTCCCGCGCAAGTTCGGGTCCCAGTAGGGCGAGCGTTCGCCCTGAAGATACGGATGGAAGAAGACGCCGTTGCTGCCGGGTGGCGATTGCGCGGCCAGCTTGTCGAGCGCGGCGTAATCAGTCCCCGGCGCGCAGAACATGTCCCGATACCAACGCTGGCAAACGGCAGCGGAATTGGTGGCCGTCACGGAATACCACATGCCCGGCACGACGTGCGCATAGGTGAGAGTCTCCGGATGCGGATGCGCCTCCGCGGTCATCACGTTGACGTTGCCTGCGGTGGCGAGTTTCAACACGCACTGGCCCGGCTCGATGGCGCCTGCGGCATAGTCCTCCACGGCCGAATCGCTCGCGCCCATGACAACCGGCAGCCCTTCCGCTAGGCCGGTGTCGCGAGCAGCCTCGCGGCTGATTCTTCCGGCGATGTCCGTCGGCCGTGCGATTCGAGGCAGTGATTTCACAGGGATATCCGCCAGCGCACAAAGCGCCTCCGACCAGCGACTGTTCTTCATGTCCCAGAAAAGTGTGCCCTGCGCCTCGATGCTGTCGCAGGCCATCTCTCCGGTCAGCAGGAAACGGATGTAGTCCTTGACGAAAAGAATGTGCCGCGTCCGCTTCAACGCCTGCGGCTCGTTGTTCTTCAGCCAGAGCATCTGCGGGAGCGTCCACGTCGGTGTTGGCGCTTGGAAGGCGGTCCGAAAGATCAGGTCGAAATGTTTCTCCTTCAGGAACTGGCACTCGTTCGCACTGCGCTGGTCGGTCCAGATGATGGTGGGCCGGATCACTTGCAGTTTCTCGTCCAGCAACACCGCGCCGTGCGTGTAGCTGTCCAGCGCCAGCGCCGCGATCCGGTCGCGGTGCTTCAGGCCCTGAAGGACGCGGCACATCGCGCGATACCAGTCGGCGGGATTCTGCTCGGCCCAAGCCGGTTTCGGATGGCTCGTAGGATATTCCGCCGAAGCGGTCTCAACCACCGTGCCAACGCCATCTATCAGCGTGACCTTGCAGCCGCCTGTGCCGAAATCTATGCCGAGGAGCAACTCCTTCTTCATTTGCCCAGAATCCATTTGTGGTCCGGATCAATCACCGAGAGGAACTTGCGGTGGTTGCGGCCAGCCATGATCCAGAGGTAATACATCGTGTAGCCGGGGGCGTTGATGACGGGATGATAGCCGCGCGGAATGAGCGTGGTGTCGTTCTGCTTGACCGTGCAGGTGATGTCCAGAGAGCCGTCGTCCGTGTAAATCCTCTGGATGCCGTAGCCTTGCTCGGGGTTGAAACGGAAAAAGTAGATTTCTTCCATGTCCACCTCGACCGGCAGGTTGTCGAAGTCGTGCCGGTGCGGTGGGTAGCTGGCGTGATTGCCCGACGGCACGAACGCCTCGCCAATGAATAGGTGCGCCCCCGGAAACGCGTCGGTCAGCATCAGGTAAGCGTCGCGCTGATAGTTCTCCTTGCCGATATGCACTTCCTTGACCTGCTCCGGCGTGATCACGTAGGGCGGCGTTTTCAGGTTGGAGGGCGATGCGGCCCAAGCGATCTCGACGTCGCTTTCAGCGCGGATGAGATAGTGCGTGCCGCAGGGAACATAAACCGTGTGCGGCTTGCCGGAAAACACATCCTTGCGCCCGCCGACGTGCTCAAAGAGGAAGCCGTCGCCCGAGACACAGCATTGTCCGCTAAGGATGATAAGCGCGACCTCGCTCTGGCCGGAATCGGCGGCATATTCTTCACCGTTGCGCAGGTTGATGATGCCGAACTCCGTGAGTTGCAGTTCGCCGTCGCCGATGGACACGATGCGGGTAAAGCCGGCGCGCGACTCATAGTGTCGCAGGTAATCACTCATGTTGTTTCAGGAACTCCTGGGTTGTTTTCAAATCGGGAATGCCGGCGCGACCGCCGAACCGTGTGCATTTCAACGCCGACACGGCCGACGCGAACCGCAGGCACTCCGTCCACGTGCCGCCGCGGACGTATTCATAAGCGAAGGCTCCGTGAAACACATCGCCCGCACCTGTCGTGTCAACGACAGTGACCTTGAACGCGGGACATCTGAACACTTCGCAGCCGTCACATCCAATGGAACCTTCGCTTCCCATCGTAACAGCCGAGAACCTGCAGTTCCCGGCAAAGAGCTTCTTCGCGGCCGTTTCCATGTCGTAAAGCCCCGTGTAACGACAGGCAAATGTCTCCGAAGCGATGATGATGTCGGCAAGCTCCAGAAGCTTTTCGATACGGGGCACGATTGTTCCAGCGTCAATCGAGACAGTGACGCCATGTGCGCGGGCGAGCTTGGCTGCGGCAATCGCCGCTTCAGTTTGGTGGCCGTCGAGGTGCAGAAGTGTGCTTGAGCAAATCAATTCTGGCGTAATCTCCTCCGTCGCCAACGGCCGCGCCGTGCCGCGTGTCCAAGCAATGCTGCGCTTGCCGGTTTCTTTTTCGATCCAGCAGAAGCCCGCCGCCGACTCGGCGCCCTCGCGTGTCCTCATGCCGCTGATGTCCACGCCTTCCGCAGCCAAACCAGCGACGATGTCGCGACCGGGCTGGTCGCCGCCGACACAACCAATGAACGCCGTCCTCGCGCCCAACCGCGCCGCTGCTGCGATGGCGTTGACGGAAGGGCCGCCACCTTGAATTGCGCTTTGGAGAATCTCAACTTTGTCGTCCTGCGGAATGTGCGGGACCTGGCAAAGGTAGTCCATGCCGCAAAAACCAAGGCCGGTGATAAGAGTGTCACTCTTCATTTCGTGGCCGAATGCGTCTCGTCGTAGTAATCGCGGCGGAAAGTTGTCTTCAGCGCCAGCAGGATGATCGTCCCGCCGACGACATACGCCAGCGACAGCGAAGCCAATCCCGCCGTCAGGCCGATGGTGGTTTTCGCCCAGCCCAGCGCCACTGGTGCAAACGCGCTGACGAAGAAAACTACAAACAACATGATGCCGACTGCCGATGCGCGAAAGCGCGGTTCGATCACGTCAAAGAGCGCAGCGTAGAGATTTGAATCGTAGATTCCCCGGAACAGTCCGAATCCGGCCAGGCCGACGTAGCAGAGGATCAGGTTGTCCGTGAGGCCCATCAGACAGATGAACGGCGCGCCCAGGAACAGGCCGATGTATTCAACCTCAAGCCGCACCGTGCGCCGCCGCGTCGCGAGCGCATCGGAGATTTTGCCGCCCAGCAGCACGCCTATCATCGCGCAAACGTGATGATAAAACATCGAAGAGAAACCGGCGTTGGACAGTGAGAGTTTGAACTTCTCGTGGAGAAAAGACGACATCCAAGTGATGTAACCGATTTGGGCGAAATAGAAGCAACTGAACGCCAGCCACAACATCCACACCGTCGGTTTGCCGGCGATGGCTTTGAGGACCACCGACAGCGGCAGGCGCTCCGACTTCACCTTCGCGGTGGCTTCTTCCGTGAGGCCGACATCCTTCAGCCGCGTCATGATGACGAACGCCAGCACGACGCCCGCCGCGCCGAAGACATAAAACGCCGCCCGCCAGCCGAAGCGTTCGCCAATCCAGCCCGCGATGAAGCCGCTCGCGATCAGCCCGACATAGAGCGCCGTCTGGTGGATGGACATGGCCATCGCCCGCGTTTGGTGATGGTATTGGCCGATGAGCGAGTTGGCCGACGGAAAATAGAACGCCTCGCCGCCGCCTGTGGCGATACTGCGGAACACAATCAGGCTCACCAAGCCCGTGGTCGCGCCCGACAGGACCGTGCCCGCGCTCCAGACCAGCAGGCTCCAGAACACGATCCATTTGCGCCGGGAGATATCGCCAAGATAACCGGCCACTGGCACCAGCAGCGCGTAGCACCACAGGAAGATCGAAGCGACCAGTCCCGCCTGCACCGGGCTGAGCTTCAGGTCGGCGGACAACAAGGGCAGCACGACGTTGTAGGCCTGCCGGTCGGCTTGGTTGAAGAAGAACGCGAACCAGAGCAGAACGATCAGCTCCCACTTGTAGGGAAGAAACTCCTTCTTGGTCATCGCGTCGGCTCCTTCTTCGTTGGCGTGGCGTTAGTCTTTGCCGGGCACGGGCGCTTTGTTTTCTGCGGGTAGTTCGATGTCGCTTGCGCCCTCGAAATCCAGCGCGGCAGGTTTGAAAGCGAGGTTGTAGAACGGCGACTCCGTCTGTGTGAGCAGGTCCGAGAGCCGCACAATCTGGCCGGTGTAGGCGGAAATGCGGCCCATGATCGCCGTCGCGGTGGAAGTGGCGACGTTCTCGCCTTCGTTCAGCACGTTTCCGTCGAGGATGCTTTTCAGAAGGTCGGCGTGCTCCTGCACGTAAGGATCGCCCTCGTGGCCGACGTCTTCAAAGGTCACTTCCTTGCCGTGGAAGCGCCGCACCTTGCCGCCGCCCATGATTTCCGCCACGTCCGTGGTGAGGAATTCACCGACGCGGCTATAGCACCCCGGAATCTGGCGGCTCAAGCTGTGAACGTGGACGCCTTCGCCGTAGTCGTAGTCCACGCTGAAGAAATCGTATTGGTTGCCGGTCGGCCGCCGCAGCCGTGCGCCGACGCCGAGGGCTGTGAGCGGCGGCCGCCCAATGAACCAGTTGGCGACATCAATGTTGTGGACGTGTTGCTCGACGATGTGGTCGCCGGACATCTCCGCCCAGTTCATCCAGTTGTTTGCCATGTAACCGGCGTTCGTGTCGGTCTCCCGCCGAGGCCGGATGCTGCCGCGCGCCTGGCACCAATAGAGCGTGCCGCCAAGGATTTTCCCAAGCTGTCCTTTCTGTAGTGCGAGCGCCTGACGCAAGTAAGTGGCTTGGTGCCGTCGTTGAGTGCCCGCGACCAGCGCCAGTTTCTTCGCCTTCGCAGACGTCGCGGCGGCCAAAAACTGGCGAATCCCCGGTGGATCAACTGCCACCGGCTTCTCGGCGAAGATGTGTTTGCCCGCCGCAACAGCCGCCGCGACATGCACCGGCCGGAACGCCGGTGGCGCGGCCAGAATCACCAGATCGCAAGCGGTCTCCAGCAGCTGTTTGTAGCTGGCAGCGCCGCCGAACGCGAACTTCTCATCCGCGCCGTATTTCTTGGCCGCCGTTTGTGCTTGATCGAGAAAGAAGTCGGCCGTGGCCACGAGCCGAATCTCGACGCGGAGTGACTTGGCCGCGTTCCTGAGATTCTCGAACGCACCCCGTGCGCGCCGGCCCGACCCGATCAGGCCCACCTTGAAGAGCCGCGGCGCGCCCTGTCCCGTCACGACCGCTGGCGCTGCCGCCATTGCAGCCGAGAGCGTTGCCGCCGATTTGATGAACTGCCTGCGGTTCTGCAAGGTGGTTCTTTTCGGTCCGGGATTCGTGTTGCTGGCAGCTTTCATGATTGCGATTGCTATCGCAAAAAGCTTCTTGTGGTCAATACAAGGACGCGTAAACTTTGTAAGAGTTTTCGTCAGCACCAAACCCGCAACACCAACGAGACCAACCGATGCCCGCCTCCAAACGTCCGCAAATCGCCCTGTTGGTGGACACCGCAACCGATTGGGGGCGAAGAATCATCCGCGGCATCGCCCGCTACGCGCAAGAGCGTGGCGGCTGGCATCTCTGGCTGGAGCAACGCTGCCAGCACGCCCCCGGCCGCCTGCCGCCTGGCTGGCGCGGCGAGGGGATTATCGCACGCGTGGCCGACCGCTCGTTGGCGCGTCATCTCAGCGCGTCGGGATCCATCGTTGTCAACGTATCCGCAGCCAGAATCCCAGGCGTGAATTTCCCCACAGTCACGGCTGATCTCGCCGTCGCAGCCCGGTTGGCAGTGGAACACCTCCTCAATCAGGGCTTTCGCAACTTCGGTTACTTCGCCCCGCTTGGTTTGTCTTATGTCGAGGATCACTACGAGAGTTTCGTGCAAACGTTGGCGAAAGCCGGCCACAGTTGTTCGCTTCTCGCAGCGCGCCGCGGTTCAAGTCCCCACGCGAAATGGCGTGAACGGCAGAAGGATCTGCAGCGTTGGCTCCAGTCACTGCCCAAACCCGTGGCCGTTCTCACTTGGACCAGTGAACGCGGGCGCGAGGTGCTCCATGCCTGCCGCGAACTCGGTCTGCTCGTCCCCGAACAAGTTGCCGTGCTCGGTGGCGACGAAGACGTCCTGTTGTGCCAGACGAGCAACCCGCCACTGTCCGCAGTCGCGCTGACCTCCGAGCGCATTGGCTACGAAGCCGCCGCCCTGCTCGACCGCCTGCTAAAAGGGGCGCGCCCGCCAGCCGAGCGCATCCTGATCGAGCCGACGCGCGTGGTCGTGCGGCAATCCACCGACACGCTCGCCATCAACGACCGCCACATCGCGCAGGCCATCGGTTTCATCCGCAACCACGCTGCCGAGCCGATTCAAGTCAGCGACATCCTGCGCGTGGCCGCCATGTCCCGCAGCAGCTTGGAACGACGTTTCCAGCAAACACTGGGCCGCAGCCCCGCCGAGGAAATCCGCCGCGTCCGTCTCGAACGCGCCAAACAATTGCTGGCCGATACCGATATGCCGGTCCCTGATGTGGCCGATGCCTCCGGTTTCCAGTCGCGTGAATACTTGGCCTATGCGTTCAAACGCGTCACCAAAATGACGCCCCGGGAATATCGCGCCCGTGTCCGGTCGTAGCCGCGTTACTCCGTGACGGGGCTACTGGCTGCGGATCTCGTAGAGCCGATAGCCGACCTCGCGAACGCCGGCGATGGTTTCGGGGTAGGGTGTGTCGCACACGTCCAGGAAACCGTTCTGAAGGTTCTCGCCGTCGAAGCGGCCGGTGGTGGGTTGCTCGCCGAACTGATGCCAGTGCGCGCCGACGAAGTTCGGATGACGCAGCGCGGAGGCGATGTAGGTGGCGTAGGCTTTGCCGCGTTCGGCTTGGTTGGCGACCTCGATCAGGCTCGGATGGAACATGCCGCGGTCGAGCGCGCCGAAGTGGAACTCGCCGATCATCACCGGCTTGTCCACGCCCTCCGGCAGTTTGAAGTCGTCCAGCGTGTGCCGGTAGAGGTTGTAGCTGACGACGTCGCAGTATTTCGCGCCGATCTGGACGGCAGCCTTGGTGGAGCCGGCGAAGCGGCAGCCCATGTAGAGCGTGTGTGGCGCGACGGCCTTGAACTCGTCGCGGATGTTCCTGAAGTAGGCCTCGGTTACGGCGGCGCTGAAGGCGACACAATCCTCCTTCGCCCCGGCCGGCGGCTTCTGCTGCGATTGGAGCAGCGCGTCCCAGTCGGCGAAATTCGCTTTCCACGCTTCGTTGAGTTTGGCGATGGAGCCGTATTTCTCCTTGAGGCGGCGGACGAACTCGATCTTCGCGGGTTGGGTGGCGGGCGATTGCAGCGTCCACTCCGCCAGCGCGGTTTCGTTGCCCCAGCTTATCTCGTTGTCCACGAAGAACCCGAAGCACCACGGGTCGTCGAGCTCCTCTTTCCGCTGTTCGAGCTGGCGGCGGAAGTTTGTGCGGAACTCCGGGTGGAACGGGTCCTTGAATTTCCACCAGCCGAGGTGCGCGCCCTCGATGTCGGGCGATTTCAGTTCGAAGCGGTCGCAGTAGGGCGTGCGGCGTTGGAGGCAGATGCCCTTGTCGGAGCTGTTCGCGATGGTGTTCATGCCCCAGCTCCGCAGCCGTTGGTGCGCGAGGTCGCTGTAGCGCGCGCGCCAGTTGGCGCCGTATTTGCGGAAGGCGTTCGCGGAGGAGAAGTCATACGTCCGCTGGATGCCGCGCGCCTCGTAGTAGGGCCAGAGCAGCGCGTCGCGCGTCGTGTAGAACAGCGCGAACGGCGAGTCCGGCTTGGGCAGGTCGGTGAAATAGAACTCGCGCCCGTCCAGCGGCGTCACCGCCGACGAGGAGGTGACGCGCACCGGCCCGTGCGACCACCAGAGGCAACCCTCCGGGTCCACCATCCACCATTTGCCGCTGATCTTCTCGACGCGGAAGCGGCCGGTCGCTTTCTGCCGCGGCCCCTTGGCCCAGCCGCCGAATTTGTTCCAGCCGTCCGGGCCCGGATGCGCGGCGAGGTCGGCGCGCTCGATCTCCATCGCCTTCTTCAGGTCGTTGTCTGAGTGCGTCTTGCCGGGCCAGTCTTTGTGTTTGAACTGTCCATACTCATCTACGAATGGGAAGAACTTCTCGGGCGGCAGTTTCATCCAGTCCGGCACCTGCGGCGGCGGCCCTGTGTGCGCGACGATGCGTTTCACGCCCCATTGCCAGTCCAGCTTCGGCTCCTTGATATAGACCGCCACGCCGACGACCTTCGCCGGGTCGAGATCGGCCACCACGCCCGTCGTGGCGAACGGGCTGCGTTTCATGCCGGTGAGTTTGCTGTTGATCTCCCGCCCGTGGGGCAGCGGCGGCGGCAGCGCCACGGTGTAGCTCGCCGGTTTCTTGCCGCGAATCTTCACGCGGTCAACGAACATGTGCTCCGACTGCCCGCCTGCGTTCGGATTGTCGAGCCGCACGGTGATGGGCAGCTCGCCCTTGCGGTCGCGAAGCGCCAGCTCCAGCGTCAGGCGGTTGCAGTTGGACAAATCCCACGCGCCCTTGACGCGAATCCCCGGATAGCCGGTCTCACCTTTGGTCTCGATCTCCACCAAACCGTCCCGCAACTGGAACTTCGCGCCCGATTGCGAGGCAACCGACGCCAGCGGTGTCGTGGCGGCGTCAAACAACACAATGTCGTCCGCCGCTCCTGCCGCTCCACTGATCACACACACGCAACCGAGTCCGAGAACCGCCAGTGTTTTCATGCCCACCAGTATGCTCGCGCTGCGCCGGATGGTAAATGGACAAGAATCGCGTCCGTGTGGATGCGGTTAGCGGGCGGGGCGGTGTGAGCGTGAGACGGACAAGAATGTCCGCGCTCCACGCCGGCGGCTCAGACGCGGCGGCCGTGGACGCGAAGCTTGAGCGCGGCGGCGATGAAGTCGTAGTTCATCCGGGAGATGAAGCTGATGGGGATGCCCTTGGGGCAGACGGCCTCGCAGGAGCCGGTGACGGTGCAGGAGCCGAAGCCGGCTTCGTCCATCGCCTGCACCATGCCGAGCACGCGCGGGTCTTTCTCCGGCTTGCCCTGCGGCAGGAGGTTCAGATGCGAGACCTTGGCGGCGACAAAAAGGCTGGCGGAGGTGTTCTTGCAGGCGGCCACGCACGCGCCGCAGCCGATGCAGGAGGCGGCGTCCATGGCGAGGTCGGAATGATACTTCGGCAGCGGGACGGTGTTGGCTTCGGGCGCGGAGCCGGTGTTGACGGAGATGAAACCGCCGGCCTGGATGATGCGATCAAACGCGCTGCGGTCCACGACGAGGTCTTTGATGAGGGGGAACGCCTTGGCGCGGAACGGCTCGACAATAATGACCTGGCCGTCCTGGAAGCTGCGCATGTAGGTCTGGCAGGTGGTGACCTTCTTTTCGGGGCCGTGGGCTTCGCCGTTGATGACGCAGGAGCACGCGCCGCAGATGCCTTCGCGGCAGTCGCTGTCGAACGCGATGGGTTCCTCGCCCTGCTTGGTGATGCGTTCGTTGAGCACGTCGAGCATCTCGAAGAACGACATGTCGGGGCTGGCGTCCGCGACCTCATACTCGACGAAGCGGCCGGGGGTCTTCGCGTTCTTCTGGCGCCAGACTCGAACGGTGACTTTCATCACTTGTAGCTCCTTTGCGCCATGTGAGCTTCCTCGTAAGTCAGCGGCTCTTTGTGGAGCTGGGCCGGCTTGTCAGGGCCGGCGAACTCCCACGCCGCGACGTAGGCATACTCGGCGTCGTTGCGGAGGCATTCGCCTTCGGGCGTCTGGAACTCCGTCCGGAAATGGCAGCCGCACGATTCGGCGCGGGAGAGGGCGTCGAGGCAGAGCAGCTCGCCGAGTTCGAGGAAGTCGGCGACGCGGCCGGCGCGTTCGAGGGCCATGTTGAGGTCGTCGTGAGAGCCGGGCACGAGGACGTTCTCCCAGAACTCGTGGCGCAGCGCGGCGATATCCTGGATGGCCTTCTTCAGGCTGGCTTCCTCGCGCGCCATGCCGCAGTTGTCCCAGAGGAGCTTGCCGAGCTGCTTGTGGAACTCCACCGGCGTGCGTTTGCCGCGGATGGTCAGCAGTTTGTTGAGGCGCTGGGCGGTTTCCTGCTCGGCCTGCTTCGCTTCCGCCACGTCCGACGGCGGCCGCTTCACTTCGTTGCGAGCCAGATAGTCGCCGATGGTGTAGGGGAGGATGAAGTAACCGTCGCCCAAGCCCTGCATCAGGCCGCTTGCGCCGAGGCGGTTCGCGCCGTGGTCGGAGAAGTTGGCCTCGCCGACGACGAACAGGCCGGGCAGGTTGCTCATCAGGTTGTAGTCCACCCACAGCCCGCCCATCGTGTAATGGATGGCGGGATAAATCCGCATCGGCGTCTCGTAGGCGTTCTCAGCCGTGATCTCGCGATACATCTCGAAGAGGTTGCCGTAACGCTCCTCCACGACTTCCTTGCCGAGCCGCGCGACGGCATCGCGGAAATCGAGGAACACGCCCAGCCCGCCGGGGCCGACGCCGCGGCCTTCGTCGCACACGCGCTTGGCGGCGCGGCTGGCGATGTCGCGCGGGACGAGGTTGCCGTAGGCCGGGTAAATCCGCTCCAGATAATAATCGCGCTCGTTGTCGGGAATGTCCTTGGACGGGCGCTTGTCGCCGGCTTTCTTCGGCACCCAGACGCGGCCATCGTTGCGCAACGACTCGGACATCAGCGTCAGCTTGCACTGGTAATCGCCGGAGACGGGGATGCAGGTGGGGTGAATCTGCGTGTAGCACGGGTTGGCGAAGAGAGCGCCCTTGCGGTGCGCGCGCCAGATGGCGGTGGCGTTGGACGCGCCGCCGGAGGTGGTGAGGTAGAAGGCGTTGGCGTAACCGCCGCTGGCCAGCACCACGGCGTCGGCCATGACGGAGGAGATTTTCCCGCTGACGAGGTCGCGCACGACGATGCCCTTGGCGTGGCCGTTGACGACAATCAGTTCCAGCATCTCGTGGCGGGGGAACATCTTCACCGCGCCGAGGCTGACCTGGTGCATGAGGGCCTGATACGCGCCGAGCAGCAGTTGCTGGCCGGTCTGGCCGCGCGCGTAGAACGTCCGCGAGACCTGTGCGCCGCCGAAGGAGCGCGTGGCGAGGTAGCCGCTGTATTCGCGGGCGAACGGCACGCCCTGTGCCACCGCCTGGTCAATCACGTTCACGCTGACTTCCGCCATGCGATAGACGTTCGCCTCGCGCGCGCGGAAGTCGCCGCCTTTGAGCGTGTCGTAGAAAAGGCGGTAGATGTTGTCGCCGTCGTTGCGGTAGTTCTTGGCGGCGTTGATGCCGCCCTGTGCCGCGACGCTGTGCGCGCGCCGGGCGCTGTCCTGGACACAGAACGATTTGACGTTGTAGCCAAGCTCCGCGAGCGTGGCCGCCGCGGACGCGCCCGAAAGCCCCGTGCCGACGACGATGATGTCGTATTTGCGCTTGTTGGCGGGGTTGACGAGCCGGATCTCGTGCTTGTGGTTGGTCCACTTCTGCGTCAGCGGGCCGGAGGGGATGTTGGCGTTGAGTTTCATGTTTACTTCGCCCCTCCCAGGAACAGCGCCAGAGGCACGATGGCAAAACCGACAAACAGCACCACCGCCACGATCACCGCCGCGCGATCAATCCGGCTCGCGTAAGTTTCAAACCGCCATCCAAGCGACTGGCAGAAGGCGCGCAAGCCGTTGCTGAGATGCAGTCCCAGCGCCCCGACGCCCACAACGTAGGCAGCCACGACCCATCCGTTGGAGAAGCCGGTCTGCACCATCCGATAAACGTCATGCCAGCCGCGCTCGTCCTTGAACGTCATGAACTCGGGATTCGTCGTGCCGGTCGTGAAGTGCAGCAGGTGATAAACAATGAAGCCGAAGATCACCGACCCGCTGATGAACATCGTGCGCGACGCGAGGCTGGCGCCGACCAGTTCCTTCACCTCGTAGCCCACTTCCCGCTTGGCGCGGTTTTCCAAGGTCAGGGTGATTGCGAAGTAGATGTGCGTCAGGGCGACGGCTGCCAGACAGATGCGCAGCGACCAAAGCACGCCGGTGTTGGACTGAAGCAGTTGGGCATAGTGGTTGATGGCATACTGGCCCAGGAACACTTGCAGGTTGCCCACCATGTGACCGACGACGAACAGAAAAAGAAACACGCCCGTGAGGGCCATTCCGCATTTCTTGCCGACCGCTGTTCCAAACACCTTCCGAATGCTGTTCATGCCTGACTAGAAACCAAACACCTCCAAACGCAGGGGTAGATACTGCGCTTTTCCCGCCGCGTCAAGTGATGCATCCGAAAAAACTCAAAAAAGTATCCACAGGCCCGCTCTAAGCCGGCATCGCTCCCGGAGGCTGGCTGGTGTGGCCGAGTTGCGCCGCGATGATGCCGAAGAGATCGTCAGGCGTCACGGGCTGGCTGGCAGGCGATTCGCCCCGCGCGTCGGAAGCGCCGACAATCTGGCCGCCCCGGATGCCGCCGCCCGCGAGGAAACAAGAGAACGCGCCCTGATGATGCTCGCGCCCCGCTTCGTTGTTGATCCGGGGCGAGCGGCCGAACTCGGTGGCAAACACCACCAGGGTTCTGTCGAGCAAGCCGCGCCCGGCAAGATCGCTGAGCAACGCACTGACAGCCCGGTCGAGCGCCGGCAGCCGGTTCTTCAAGGCGTCGAAAACCCGAAAGTGATGGTCCCAACCATCCTCCTCGACCGCGACGAAGCGCGCGCCCGCCTCCACAAGCCGGCGCGCGGCCAGACACTTCCGCCCAAGAGCGGCGTCGCCGTAAGCCTCCCGGAGCTTTTCCGGCTCCGCATCCACGTTGAACGCGGCGGACGAGCCGTGATCGGAAACGCCGTTGCTCGAAAGGCAGGCGCCCCGCAGCCGCTGCCAGCCGTCCAGCATGAGGCTCCTGCCGCGCTCGTGCCCGCCCTCGGCGTGGCGCATCGAGCGAATGAAGGCGATCTTGTCGGCCATGCGCGCCATGCGCGGCAGATGCTCGCAAAGCTGGATGCCGGGGACGTTCGTGCTGATCGCCTTGAAGGGGCCGCGAATGTCGGCGGGCGCGTCCGGCTTCGGATCAAACGTGTCCAGATGCGAGACACCGCCTTGCATCCAGAGCAGGATCACAGAGTCGCATCGCGCGCGGGCGCTGGCCGCCTGCGCGGGCTGTCCGCGAAGGGAGAATTCAAGTCCGGCCGCGCCCGCCGCTCCCCATCGGAGAAACTCCCGGCGGGAGACGCCGGCATGGCTGTTGGTGGCTGTGCAGTTTGCGCTCATGCTGAATATCCGGCTGACACTTCTGCGCTCAACGGGCGTTGCGCCGGATTATAGTCCGGCGTCCGGCCGCTTCAACACAAAGTCCCGCGCTCATTTGCTGGAGGTGGCGCCCGTCACGGGCGAAAGGTCCTCATAGACCGCTTCCACCGAAAGGTAAGCGGCGCAGCTTTCGATCTTGGTCGTCGCGCTGAGGGTGCGCAGGCCGGCCAGCGCGTCCACCGCGGCATCCATCCGATCCAGCCAAGGCGCCAGCGCGGCGGGCGGCGGGCTGTTGTTGATGAGCCGGTAAAGCGAGTAGGCGGACATCGCGTTGCGCACGGCCTGTGTGGTTGCGGCCACCTGCCAGCGCAAACGGTTGTCGTCGGTATTCTGCTCGCGCAAGGGCTTGGGGATCAACATGGGCAATAGCAGGTCCGCATTGCTGGCCGCAAACAAAACGCCCTCGTTGAAACCCATCACGGGCCAGCGTTCAATTTCGTTCTTCAGCAGCTTGGATTCGGAGGACAGGCGATCCACGATGGTGCCGCGCACGTCGGCGGCGCCGAGCGCAAATTGGAGGCCGGTGCGGCCGTTGAGAATCTGCAGCGCGTCCTGGACGCCCGCGCGCGCCTGCTTCTCGTTGTAACACTCCAGCGCCAACGCCCACTGCGGCGCGGGCAGCGGCACATGCAAGGCGATGGGCTGCCACGGCAGCGTCGCGAGCGCGAAGGGGTCGCCCATCCACGGCGAGTTGGCGCGCAGGCGCAGCACCTGTTGTTGCGCGGCGTGGCCGGTGGCGTGATCGAAGACCGTCGCGTGCGCCACGACCGCCGCGGTCCACTCGTTGAGCCGGCCGCAGATCGTCAGCATCGGATTCGGGGGCAACTGCTTCACCAGGGCGCTGCTGGTGATGGAATTCGTCGCGGTCAGGGGCGGTGGTGATGAGAGCGGCGCGTGGGTGTTGACGGCGATGGTTCCCAGGTTGGTGGTGTCAATCGTCCACGCGAACAACCCGTTGGGCCGCCGCCAGAGGCCGTGCTGGCTGCGGTAGGATTCGTCGCTCATCCGCTCGCCGAATTCCTTGAAGAACTCCGCCGCCATGCCTTCCAGCGGTTTCGGTTGCTCGTTCCAACCCCGCGCCTTGGGCATGCCGCGGTCCAGATGCCGCTCCAGCGCGTCTTCCGACTCCGAGAGCACCGCGGCGATGACGCCGCGCACCTTGGCGTATTTCACCACGACGTTCTCCGGCCAGTCCTTGACCGTGACGCGGACCACCTCCACGTTGCCGTGGCGCGAACCCGTCATCTTGAATCCGGCGCGTCCGCCGGCTTGGATGAGGCCGGCCCACATCTCCAGCCGCTTGGTGCGCGTGCCGATGGGCGCGAAGACGAAAAGGCTGTGCCGGCCCGGCTTTTGCGGGTCGGCCACGTAGCCCGCCAGCACGCGCTCGCCGATCAGGTCGAGAATCCACCGCTCGCCGTCGGTCAATTCGCGCTTATGGAAACCGTGTTGTTGCGCGAACTTCTTCAGCTCGGGCCGCGCCATGAACACGCGGAACCAGTTCGAGTTGCGAAGCCGCAGCCAGTCGGTCTCCAGGGAACGCTGATAGACAGCCGCCTCCGCCGCCGGCGGCAGGCAGGCGAGCAGATCGTAATCGCTGACCACCTCGTCCGGCTTCAGCAGCCAATACACGCCGCCCGACACCAGCAGGATGCCGGCGAAGCCCAGGACAGCGAGCAGGTATCTTACGACAACCGGACTGCGCCGGTGAGTTCGCGAATGTCTGTGATATTGTGACATTGGAGGTAGTCTTGGATGCCTGCGATCACGGCCAGCGCCGTCTGCGGCTCGTAGAAGTTCGCCGTGCCGATGGCCACTGCGTTCGCGCCTGCCAGGAAAAACTCAATCGCGTCCGCCGCGCTCTGGATGCCGCCCATCCCGATGATCGGGATCTTGACGGCCCGGCGCGCGTCCCAGACCAGCTTGATCGCGATGGGCTTGATGCACGGTCCCGTCAACCCGCCCGTGACGTTGGCGAGCTTCGGCCGGCGCGTCTCGATGTCAATCGCCATCGCCGGGAAGCTGTTGGTGATCGAGAGCGCGTCGCTGCCTTCGGCCTCCGCTGCGAGAGCGTAGGGGACCACGCTCGTCACGTTCGGGCTGAGCTTGGTGATGAGCGGCAATGTCGTCGCCTTCCGGCACGCGGCGACCACGCGCGCCAGCAGCTTCGGGTCGGTGCCGAACTGCGCCCCGCCTTCCTTGATGTTGGGGCAGGAGACGTTCAACTCCAGCGCGCCGACGCCGCCCACCGCGTCAAACCTCCGCGCCACCTCCGCGTATTCCTCTACGGTCGTGCCCCAGATGTTGATGATGCTCGGCACGCGGAGCGACTTCAGGAACGGCCAGTATTTCTCGACGAAGCCGTCCACGCCCGGGCCTTGCAGACCGATGGCGTTGAGCATCCCGCTTGTCACCTCCGCCGTGCGCGGCGTCGGGTTGCCGCGGACGGGTCCGAGGCGGATGCCCTTCACGACGACTGCGCCGAGTTGGTTCAAGTCCAGCAGCCGCGAGTATTCGACGCCGTAACCGAACGTGCCCGACGCGACCATCACGGGATTCTGGAGCGTCAGCTTGCCGATGGAGACGGAGAGATTCATTTCGCCACCTCCCACACAACTTCCCGTGAGTCGAACACCGGCCCCTCGGTGCAGGTGCGCTGATACTCCCAGCCCGACGCAGTCTTCACGGGAATCACGCACGTCAGACAGACGCCGACGCCGCAACACATGTGCTCGTCCATCGAAATCTCCGCCGCCAGCTTGTGCTCCTCGGCAATCTTCGCCACCGCCTTGAGCATCGGCGTCGGCCCGCAGGCAAACAATTTTGGATTTTGGATTTGCTTCGCAGGTCTCGCGGACTCGGCTTTGGATTTTGGATTTTGGATCTCCGCGAGGAGCGGCTGCGTCACGAGGCCTTTCTCGCCGTAGCTGCCGTCCTCGGTCGCCACTCGCACGTCCCAGCCCAGCTTTCGGAACTCCGCCTCGCACAAAATATCCACGCGCCGCCGCCCGCCGACGAACACGATGCCCTTCTGCGGCGAACGCTCCGCCAGCAGATACATCGCCGCCATCCCGTAGCCGCCCGCCACCAGCAACGGCGTCTCCCCGCCGCGCGCCGGCACCGTGAACCCGTGTCCCAGCGGCCCGATGGCGCTCAGTTCCTCGCCCGCGCCCATCCGCGCCAGCATGTCCGTGCCTTTGCCGATGGTCTTGTAAAGGATGGACACCGTCTCGCCGTTCGCCTGGAAAATGCTGAACGGCCGCCGCAGCAGCGCGTCGCGCAACGGCGGGATGCGCAGGTGCAGGAACTGCCCCGGCTGCGTTGCCCGCGCAATCTCCGGCGCGCGCAGCACCAGCCGGAAGTAGGCGTCGGTGTCGCGCTCGTTCGAGATAACCTGGACCGGTTGTTCAACCATCGCGGCCAAGCATGTTCGCCGCGCGCCACCCTGTCAACTCTCCGTCGCCGGCATGAGCGGCAGTGAAGAGTTCAGAATTTAGGGTGTGGCATTGCGGACGCGTAGCCGGCAGAACAAGTGAGGACAAACAAACCAAACAAAACAACCCAATTCAAGAACAGGCCCAGCACGGCGAAAACATGCTTGCGGTCTTTTTCCAACATGCCCGCAATGCCAAGGTAAAAACCGATAGGGTGGAGAATAACGCCCAAAAGAAAGTATAAGCAGGCCCAAGTGGCGGCGCGCGGGGTGGCCATCCCCACAACATCCCCAAGGATGAGCGCGACCAGCGCCAGCCAGATAATCAAAGAGACGACAAAAGAAGCGATCGCATCTCCTGAATGTTTCATTTCAATCTCTTCTCCTTCATTCGCTCATTCTCTTCACCATCTCCGGCATAGTCCTCGCCGCTGCCTGCGCTCGCAAGCGATTTCCGTTTCTGTTGCGGCGGTCCGTCCGAAAGCTTTCGGGGTCTGTGAGCGCCGATGTGTTTCCCCTGCGGCGGCGGCCAGGCGGCGGCGCCGCAGGGAGGGACGGCCTCTCAGCCGATGGTGATGTGGACGTGCTGGCTCCACGGGCCTTGGACTTTGCGGCCCGCGCGCCCGGCCACGCGGAACAGATGCGTGCCCGCGGGGAGGTTGAGCACGTCGTAGTTGCTCGTGGTGCAGACATCCACGAGCGTCCAGCCGGTCTGGCCGGTGGGGTCGGTGGTGTGTTGGATGGCGTAGCTGGTGGCGCCGGTGAGGCGGTTCCAGTTCAGGTGCACGCTGTGGTCGGCGTCGCCGGTGGCCGCGCCGAGGCTCTCGACGACGGGCAGGGAGGTGAGGCGCTTGGCGGTGGAGGCCAGGTCGTAGCCGCGCGCGACGATCTCGCTCGCGATGCCGGCGGTTTCCGCGTCCACGTCCTTGCCGTAGTCACGGTAGGCGTCTTCCATGACGGTGACGGCGCCGTTGAGGTCGAGGAAACGCGCGGCGAGGATTTGTTTCTTGTCGGCGATGTCGCCGAGGATGGTCTTCACGTTGGCCAGGGCGGCGGCCAGCGCCGTGTATTTGGGCGGCGGCGGCGCGGGGGTGGCTCCGCCCCCGGGGGGCGGCGGGGCGTTGGCGTTGACGGCGCGCTGGACTTTGTCGAGTTTGCCCTCGAGGGGGCCGGTCTGGATATTCAGGATTGGTTTTGCCTTGGCCATTTTTGCTCCTTGCTGCTGTTGCAGCGCTGCGGCGAGTCGCCTTTCCGCTTCGGCGCGGCTCATGTAGCGATCACGGCCGGCCACCGCGTATCCAAAAAGGGGAATGCCCAGAAACGCGGCTTCGGCGGGAGTCAACTCGTCAATATTTCTAGCTCTGATCTTCATGCTGGCATCACCCTTGCCTGACTGCGCGCAGACTACTCCGATTCCGGGCGATAACAACAAGAAAGGGCGCACGGCGTATGGTTTCGGGACGGCGGGAAAAGGTAGTGTTTTGGCGAGAGAAGGTCTTCTTTTGAGGAAGAAAGATATTGTTCTACCAAGAAAAGGTCTTATCCCGGCGAAAAAAGGTCTTCTTTTGAGAAGAAAAGGTCTTTTCTTGGCGAGAGAAGGTATTTTCCCGGCGAAAAAAAGTCTTCTTTTGAGGAAAAAAGTTTTTTCTTGGCGAAAAAAGGTCTTATGTCGGTGAAAAAAGACCATTGTTCCCGCCAGTCCGAGCGCAAAAACTGGCGGTTTTCCGCGAAAAAGGCCGATTTCTGTCGCATTCCGCCCGCATCTGTCCCCATCGGTGCGGAAACGGCCCGCCCGCCCGCCTTTTCGCCTTGTCCGCGCGGGCCGTTGGCCTACACTGCGCAGCATGAAGCGCGCCAGCATCGCCCCCCGCACCGAATCTTCAGCGACCCAGTGATCCAAGGCGGGATGCAGGCCTTCGCCGTGCCTTCTTCGCCCAAACGCTGCGCGGGGGAGCATCTCACTTTCTGAGAGCGCGGCTCGGCCTTCGAAGCGCACCGAAGGTGCAGCGGTAAACCAGCCCAGGGCAAGCGAGTCCGCGAGCGCCGCCCTGGGAATCGTTGCAATAAGCGCCTGCGCCCTGAAGGGGCGCAAGGAAACCGTGGCCATGCCATCACCGCCGCCCCTTCAGGGCGGCCGCTGGGTGGCGTTGCCAACCCAGGGCGGCGCTCGCGGACTCGCTTGCCCTGGGCTGATATACTCCCGCACCTTCGGCGCGGCGGGCGGGCGTCTGTCCAAAAACTGAGTTGCGCTTCGCCGCGCGGAATGGTCTGCGGTCTGGCTTGAATAGTTGGCGGCGCTCGCCTAAAGTCCGCGCCCTGAACTCGGAACCGCAAGTTGCCCGCGAAATACGCGAATCATACGAAAGTCTGAAAACGATTTTGTTTGGCGCCTTTTCGCATGTTTAGCGGGCTGAATCCAAACCCGGAGGCACGGCAATGGCAGACTACTTCATTGGCATAGACAGCGGCACGCAGTCCACGAAGGCCATCGTGGTGGATGCGCGCGACGGCAGGGTCGTCGGCGCGGCGGCGAAATCCTACGGCCTCATCCCGAAACTGCCCGCCGGCCACAAGGAGCAGCATCCGAAGGTGTGGATTGACGCGGTGGCCGCCAGCGTGCGCGGCGCGCTCAAGGCGGCGAAGGTCAAGCCCGCCGATGTGCGCGGCATCGGCGTCAGCGGCCAGCAGCATGGCTTCGTGCCGCTCGACCAGGACGGCAACGTCATCCGCCCCGCCAAGCTCTGGTGCGACACCTCCACCGCGCCGCAATGCGCCGAGATCATCGGCAAGCTCGGCGGCCTCGCGAACGTCATCGCGGCCATCGGCAACGGCGTGCCCGCCGGTTTCACCGCCTCGAAAATCCTCTGGCTGAAACAGAACGAGCCGAAGAACTATGCGCGGCTCGCCACCGTGCTCTTGCCGCACGATTACATCAACTACTGGCTCACCGGCGCGAAGACGATGGAGTTCGGCGACGCCAGCGGCACCGCGCTCATGGATGTGCGCTCGCGCCAGTGGAGCGATGCGGTCATCAACGCGATTGACCCGGAGCTGAAATCGAAGCTGCCCGTCATCCAGCCCAGCGACCAGCCCGCCGGCACGTTGCGCGCCGAGGCTGCGAAGAAACTCGGCCTGACGACCGACGTGCTCGTGAGCGCGGGCGGCGGCGACAACATGATGGGCGCCATCGGCACCGGCAACACCCGGCCCGGCATCGTCACCGCGAGCTTCGGCACCAGCGGCACGATTTACGCGTGCAGCGGCAAACCGGTGGTGGACCCGCAAGGCGAGATTGCGGCGTTCTGCGACTCGACCGGCCAGTGGCTGCCGCTGCTCTGCACGATGAACGTGACCGTCGCGACCGAGATGGTGCGGAAGGATTTTGGCTGGACGGTGAAACAGTTCGACGCCGAGGTCGGCAAAGCGCCCGTCGGCGCGGGCGGCTTGGTGCTCGTGCCGTATTTCGAGGGCGAGCGCACGCCGAACGTCCCGGACGGCACCGGCGTCTTCTTCGGCGTCAATGAGCGCACGTTCAGCGCCGGCCCGTTCGCGCGCGCGGCGATGGAGGGCGCGACGCTCGGCATGAACTACGGCCTCAACCGCCTGCGCGGGCTGGGCATCGCGCCGACGCAGATTCGCGCCACCGGCGGCGGCTCCAACTCGGCCGTCTGGCGTCAGGTCATGGCCGACATCTTCAACGCCGAGGTCGTCTGCACGCAGACCGCCGAGGGCGCGGCCTACGGTGGCGCGCTCCAGGCGATGTGGTGTTATGCGCGCCAGCGCGGCAGCAAGGTGGAGATTTCCGAGATCACCGATGAGTTTGTGAAGCTCAACCGCAAGACCATCGCCCGGCCGAAGCCGAAGAACGTGGAGTTGTATCGCAAGCTCCAGGAGCTTCAGGACCAGCTCAGCCGCGACCTGCGCGCGTCGTTTGCGAAGCACCGGGCGCTGGTGTCGGCGTAACTGTAGCGGCGGTCTCTGACCGCCGACCGTTAATGATCTTATAATTTCGGCGGTCAGAGACCGCCGCTACAAGTTTTGAACTACTATCGCTCCAAATACGTCCTGCCCATCGCGTCGCCGCTGATCGAAGACGGCGTCGTCGGTGTTGAAGGCGACCGCATCGCCGCGGTCGGGCGTCGGACGGACTTCGACGGGCCTTTCACCGACCTTGGCGAGCGCGTGTTGCTGCCGGGCTTCGTCAACGCGCACTGCCACCTCGACTACACGAACATGGCGGGCAAGCTGCCGTTCAAGGGCTGCTTCGCCGACTGGATCGCCGACATCGTGGTGCTCAAGCGCCTGTGGTGGACGAAGGATTACGCGGCATCGGCGGCGGCGGGACTGAAGGCGTTGCTGCGTTCCGGGACAACAACGGTCTGCGACATCGCCTCGTCGCCGGCGAACCTCGACATGGTGGCCAATGCGCCGTTGCGCGTGCTGTCGTGTCTGGAACTGATTGATGTGGGCGGCAAGCCTGCGGAGGAGAAGTTCTGGGAGCGTTGCGCCGGTCTTTCGCCGCACGCGCCGTTCACGGCGTCGAAGGAGCTTTACCGCAAGGTCCACGACTTTTGCCGGCAGCGCGGGAAGATATTCACGACGCACCTTGCCGAGTCGGCCGAGGAAGCGGCGATGTTCGAGCGGAGGGAGGGAGCGCTTTACGAATTGCTCGCGGTGCTGGGCCGGTCGCCGGAAGACTGCGGTCGCGGCAGCAGCGTGGCATGGTTGGACGACTGCGGCGCTCTCGAGGGCGCGCTGGCGGTCCACGCGAACTGCCTAAGCGATGACGACATGGCGCGGTTGGCGAGGGCGGGGGCGACGGTCGTGCACAGTCCGAGCAGCCATCGTTTCTACAGTCATCCGCCGTTTCCGTTCGAGCGACTGCGCGCGGCGGGCGTGCCTGTCTGTCTTGGAACTGACAGCGCGGCGAGCGGGACGACGTTGGACTTGCGGGCGGAGATGCGCGATTTTCTGTCTGTGTTTCCGGCGGTGCGGCCGGCCGAGGTCCTGGCGATGGCGACGACGGCGGCGGCAAAAGCATTGAATCAGCCCGGCGTGAGTGGCACACTCAGCGCCGGCAGCCGTGCTGATATGATCGCGGTGCCGCTGACGGGCGCGGCAAAGGACGTGGCCGAAGCGGTGGTCCACGGGCGCGGCGCGGTGAGTTGGATGATGGTTGATGGAAAGGTGGCGCACAATGAGCTGTAACAAATGGTTTCAAGTTCTCATGGTGGTGGGTGGCGGGTGTGTCGTGGCGGCTTCGGCGCAGGTGGTGACGCCGCCAACGCCGGGAGGGTTTGTCATGCGCCCCATTGGCGACAGCCAGAACATCAACGCCAACATCAGCGTGCTGCAACAACCGCCGCAGGCCAGCCCGGCGCTGATCCAGACGCTGCGCATGAGGATTGACGGACTGATGCGCCAGCGGCGCTACGATGAGGCGGAGGCTGCGGCGATGGACTTGCTGCAGCGTTCGCCGAACAACGAGCACGCCATCGCGTATTTGCGGCTGATTCAGAGTGCGCGGGTCGCAATGGAGGTGCCGTTGCAGAAGCTGATCGTGCCGAAGATCGAGTTTCGCGAGGCGACGTTGTCGGACGTGCTGGGCTTCCTGCACAAGGTGAGCGGCGAGATCTCGGCGGACAAGAAACCGATCAGCTTCGTGTTTCACGCGCCGCCGGGGACGACGATCCCAACGGTGACGTTGAGCCTGCATCAGGTGCCGATGCTCGACGTGCTGCGCTATGTGACCGCCACGACCGGCCTGGCGTATAAGGTCGAGCCGCACGCCGTGATCATTTACAAGCCGCAACCGCAAGCCCCGCCCGCGCCGGGCGCGCCGCCGGCGCCCTGACCGGGATGCAACTTGATGCCTTTGCCGCCGCCGCGCTTGGCGAGTTGCGCGCCGCGGGACTTCTTCGCCAACTGCGCTCCGTCGCCGGCCCACAAGGTTCCCGCATCGTCGTGGATGGCCGCGAGGTGGTGAACTTTTCCTCCAACGATTATCTCGGCCTCGCCAACGACCCGCTGCTTCGCGAAGCGGCGGCGCGCGCCATTGAACGCTACGGTGTCGGCGCGGGTGCGTCGCGGCTGGTCAGCGGCAACCTCGCGCCTTACGCGGAACTTGAAACGCGGCTGGCGGCGTTCAAAGGCAAGGAAGCCGCCGTCGTCTTCGGCTCCGGCTACGCGGCCAACACCGGCACGATCTGCGCCCTCGTCGGCAAAGGTGACACCGTCATTCTCGACAAACTCGATCACGCGAGTATCGTGGACGGCGCGCGTCAAAGCGGCGCGACGATCCGCGTCTATCCGCACGGCGACCTGAACAAGCTGGAGAAGCTGCTGAAACTTGGGAGCGCGGGCAAGATGCCCGCGCTCCCAGGAGGATGCCGCACGCTCATCATCACCGAGACGGTGTTCTCGATGGACGGCGACGTCGCGCCTCTGCGCGAGATCGTCGAGTTGAAGGACCGCTACGGGGCTTGGCTGATGATAGACGAGGCGCACGCGACCGGCCTCTATGGGAAGCGACGGCGCGGTGTGGCAGAGGCGCTCGGTGTTGAAGACCGCGTGGACGCGACGCTCGGCACGCTTAGCAAGGCGCTGGGTTGCGTGGGCGGCTTCGTGTGTGGCTCGCGCGCGTTGGTGGACCTGCTGATCAACCGCGCCCGCAGTTTGGTTTACTCGACGGCGTTGCCACCCGCGATGGTCGCGGCGGCGAGCGCGGCCGTGGAGTTTGTGCTGAGCGGGGCCGGCGAGGCGCGGTGCGGCGAGTTGTGGCGGCGGGTGAATGAATTGAGGGAAGGGCTGGGCGGACAAAGCGGAGCGGGCGTCCCGCCTGAGCCGCCATTGAAGATGGGCAGGCAGGATGTCTGTCCTGTATCGTCCAGCCCCATCATGCCGTTGATTCTTGGCGACGAAACGCGTGCGGTGGAATGTTCGCGGCGGCTTTTCGAGCGCGGCTTTTTCGTGCCGGCCATCCGTTATCCGACCGTGGCACGCGGCTCGGCCCGGCTGCGCTTGACCGTGACGGCGGCGCACAGCAACGGGGAAATCCGGTCGCTCACGGAAGCGTTGCGGACGGAGTCTGTCGCCCCGTCTTGGAGTTGCGCAAGCCGGGCCGTGCAACCGCCCGCTGGCAAGTCCTCATAACTCCCCGGCCCGTCTGAGCTTCTTTGCGCCGAACCTGGCCCGCACTGCGTCCGCGGCCCGGTTCAGGTCGTCCCGCCGGTCGGAGCGGCGATCCAGCAAATCCAACTGCCTTGGCGCGCGCAGCAGGTTTTGGCCGCCCACACCCAGCAGCCGCACGGGCCGTGGCTCTTTCAGTTCAGCCTGCATCAACTGGATCGCCGCTTGCGCGATCCGCGCCTCGTCGTCCGTCGCTTCGGGCAGCGTCGTCCGCCGTGTCAGGGTCGTGAAATCACTCCAGCGCAATTTCAACTGCACCGTGCGCGCCCGGACCCCTTCGGCCCGCAACCGCCGGCCCACCTCGTCCGCCAACTCCCGCACCGTGCGCTCCAGCGTTTCCATGCCGCTCACGTCTTCCTCAAACGTCGTCTCGTTGCTGATGGACTTCGCCTCGCCGCAAGGCTCCACCGGCCGGTCGTCCTGGCCCAGCGCCCGCGCTTTGATCTCGTCCGCCCACACCCCGAGCCGCGCCCGCAGTGTCGCGATGGGGAACCGCTGCAAGTCGCCGATGGTGCGGATGCCGAGTTCATGAAACATCGGCTCCGTCTTCTTGCCGACGCCCGCGATCCTTCCGACCGGCAACGGCCGCAGCACGCCGAGTTTGGCCGCGTCCGTGATCACCATCAACCCGTCGGGCTTGCGCATGTCCGAAGCCAGTTTGGCCAGGAACTTGTTCGGCGCAACGCCCACCGACGCCGTCAGCCCGGTCGTCTCATGGATGCGGCGCTTGATCTCCCGCGCGATCTGCTCGGCCGTGCCAAACAACCGCAGCGAGGCGGTCACATCGAGATAAGCCTCGTCCACGCTGACCTGTTCCACCAGCGGCGTGAACTGCCGCAGGATGGACATCACGCGTTCGCTCTCGCGGCTGTATTTGGCGTGATCGCCGCGCAGGAAGGTCGCGTGCGGGCAAAGCCGGTAGGCGGTCCGCGATGGCATCGCGGAATGGACGCCGAACTTTCGCGCCTCATAGCTGGCCGCCGCCACGACGCCGCGTTTGTCGGGCGGCGCGCCGACGACCACCGGTTTGCCGCGCAACTCCGGACGGTCCCGCTGTTCCACCGACGTAAAGAACGCGTCCATGTCCACATGCAGGATGGCGCGATTTGCTGGCATGCCGGGGATTGTAACGGTTGCAGCGCATCGGTAACAAGCCGCGACATTCCCGGCCCGCAGCGCGCTTTGTGGCCCACGGAGGCGCGATTGCCTTCGTCGTCCGCCGGCGGAGGCAAGGTCCGGTTGCTGGCCGGCGAAGGACGCCGATTGTCCTACCGAAACGGCCGGGAGACGGCTAGTGTCATTCGTCATGGCTCTTATTGGCAAACTCAACCGTCTGCGGCTCGTGCGGCACGCGCCACCCGGCGCTTTCATGGATGGCGGCGAACTGGGGGAGATTCTTCTTCCCCGGCGCTACGTCCCCCAAAACGCGGCTCCGGGCGACGAGTTGGAGCTTTTCGTTTACCGCGACTCGGAGGATCGGCTTGTCGCGACGACGGAGAAGCCGCTGGCCACGGTGGGTGACTTTGCCTGCCTGAAGGTCCTCACCGTCAACCGCGACATCGGCGCCTTTCTGGAATGGGGCCTTGCCAAGGACCTGCTGCTTCCGTTTCGCGAGCAGATCTCGTCGCTTCGCCCCGGCCAGCGCGTGATGGTCCATGTCTATCTCGACCCCAAGACGAACCGCATCGTTGCGACGGCGCGGTTGAAGCGGCATCTCTCCCGGTCGCAGCCGCCATATCTGCCGGGGCAATCCGTGAGATTGGTCATCGCGGACAAAACCCCGCTCGGCTACAACGCCATCGTGGAGGGGACATACATGGGCCTGCTCTTCACGAACAACAGGCCGTCGAACCTTGAGGTCGGCCAGCAGGTGAAAGGCTTCGTCCGCGCGGTCCATCCCGGCGGGAAGATTGACCTCAGCCTCGACGCCGCCGGTTATCAGCGCGTCGCGCCGCTGGTGGACCAGATCGTCGAAACCCTCCGACAGAACGGCGGGCGGCTCCCGTTTGATGACAACAGTTCTCCCGAATCCATCCGCGATAAGTTCGGCATCAGCAAGAAAGCGTTCAAGCAGGCCGTCGGCAAACTCTACAAGGCCCGCCGCATCCGGTTCCTCAACCCCGGCATCGAGTTGATCGCCGACGCGCGTTGAGGGAATGGGGAGTGAGATGATCAGCGGGTAATGGGCGCGTGTCAGCGAGTGGGGGCCATGAACCGATGCGGATCTCCGTAACGCGGACACTCCTATCCACGCTGTTTCGTTCCAGCAGCACGGCGCGGACAGGAGTGGCCGCGTTACGCCGTCCAACGCGCGGCTCACGGAAAGGCGAAAGGGATACCGCCCCGGAGGGGCAGGCCAAGAATAGCCCTGCGTTTCAGGGCGTGTTGCCCAAACGCATGGTGAGCAGCCGAAGCGAGGCGCATGACTCAGCCATCCAATCTCCCGCCGCCAGCCGACGAACCGTTTCTCAGTCGCTCTGCTTAAGCCCTGCGCTGGAGCCTTGATCATAGCCCCTTGCTGGAAGAACCCTATTCAAATCCAACTAATTCACGAGTTGCCGCATCGATGTAAATTGTGGGCCTCTTAAAAGCAATTTGGAACTCATTGTTCTTTGTTTTGGGGTTTTCGAGTTTGAAAAGCACCACCCAGCACAGGCGAGTTTCTTTCGGTATGTTTTCTTCTAGCGCAATTTTCTTTCCGAAGAACTGTGGTTTGAATCGAGGTGCGGCTACTCTCAGAGCGCAGGATTCAACACCCGTGGCAACGTAGCCGGAAACAAACGCGATATGTTGGGCGGTTTCCACATACGTGGCGGCCTTGGCGATGGCTTGCTCTTTGGTCACTTTTAATTCGAGATTTCTTGGTGCGGGAAACCATGAGCAATTATAAATGCAGACTAGACCTTTCGTCTGGTCGAACTCGACACCCATGCGTTGTCCTGCTTCCTCGTCCCAAGGGTATTGATTGGCAAAACGGTTCCATGTAACGGCCCAAGTTCCGTGATGCTTGTTGAATCGCACGCTCTCCACTTTGAAGTTTGGAGGAACGTCCCACTTGAAAACTTTGAGATATTCGCCGGCGCGCTTAAGGACAGCGTCCTGGCTGAGTGCAGAAGCGTGCATTCCATCTTTCTCCGAGTAGTGCTTGTGTGAAAGTGCTGCATTCAACACGCTTAGGACTTGGAGCGTATCCGCACGAACCTGCAACTGAAGGTCAACTTCGTATCTGGCAGCCCGAGAGGCTTTCGGTAAGACCGATCCAGAATCATCAGGCACAGGGGCGACGAAACTGCCTTTGACAATCAATATCTGCGGGGACCGGGGTGTGAATTCTCTTGGGCGAACTTCTGTATCAACTTTGCAAATAGTGTTCGTCGTCTTCGCTGCAAAGAACGAACTGGAGAGTTTCATGTTCTCGGCCGCAGCATTCCAAAGTTCCACAAGCTTCGCTTGTGTTTCGGGGGGCGGTTTCTCTCTTTGTATCGCTGCAAGCAGTCTTGTGTTGTCGAAACACAGAACTGCAACGATGACCAAAAAAGCGGCACGAGTCATATTCTCCTTTGGTTCAATAACCGACGGCATCATACCGGCCGGCGGGCTGTGTTCAATGTTGAAACAGGCGCATCTTTTCTCTCTTGCTCTCGCCGGGCGGAGCGGCTAGTTGAAACGGCATTATGTTTTCACACGTTGTCATCTTTTGGACGGACCCGAACAAACCCCAGGCGGCGGATGCGTTGATCGCCGGCATGGAGAAATACCTGAAGCCGATTCCCGGCGCGCTGAGCTTCCACGTGGGGCGGATGGTGAAAAGTCCCCGGCCGGTGGTGGAGCAAACCTACGCCGTGGCGCTGAATCTCCAGTTCCCGAACAAGAAGGCGCAGGATGACTATCAGGTGCATCCGCTGCACATCGAGTTCGTGGAGAAGGTCTTCAAGCCGAACTGCTCGAAGGTCGTCGTTTACGACTTTGAATAGCTGTCAGCTTTCAGCTCTCGGCTCTCAGCCGGAAACTGATAGCTGACGGCTGATCGCTGATAGCTTTTTGCGCGGCGTTGCGGTAAAGTCCGCGCCCACGATTTCAGTTCGTCGCCGTCAACCAAGGAATCACGAGGAACATCATGAAGAATATTGAGAAGAGTTACCAACTGGCCGCGGAGCGTTATAGCGAAGTGGGCGTGGACGCCGACAAGGCCATCAAGTGGCTCGCGTCGGTCCCGGTCTCGCTGCATTGCTGGCAGGGCGACGACGTGGGCGGCTTCGAGAAGCTTGGCACCGGCCTCGGCGGCGGCCTGGCGGCGACGGGCAATTATCCCGGCAAGGCCCGCACCCCCGCGGAACTGCGCGCTGACGCGGAGAAGGCGCTCTCGCTGATCCCCGGCAAGCACCGCTTCAACCTCCACGCGTTCTACGGCGAGTTCGGCGGCAAGAAGGTGGACCGCAACGAAATCGAGCCGAAGCATTTCAAGGGATGGATCGAGTGGGCGAAGAAGCTCGGCCTCGGGCTGGACTTCAACCCGACGTTTTTCTCGCATCCGAACGCGGCGGACAACTTTACGCTCTCACACGCCGACAAGGGCATCCGCAAGTTCTGGGTGGACCACGGCATCGCCTGCCGCCAGATCGGCGCGGCGATGGGCAAGGCGCTCGGCAAGACATGCGTCACGAACTTCTGGATTCCCGATGGCATGAAGGACATCCCCGTGGATCGCGTCGGCCCGCGCAAGCGGCTCACGCAGTCGCTCGACGAAATCTTTACGGTGCCGGTGAACCCGAAGCTCAATCTCGATTCCGTCGAGGGCAAGCTCTTCGGCATCGGCTGCGAAAGCTACACGGTTGGCTCGCATGAGTATTACCTCGGCTACGCGGTGTCGCGGCAGAAGCTCTTCACGCTCGACACCGGCCACTATCATCCGACGGAGACGATCACCGACAAGATCAGCGCGGTGTTCCAGTTCATGCCGGAGATCCTGCTGCACGTCAGCCGCGGCGTCCGTTGGGACAGCGACCACGTTGTCATCCTGAACGACGACCTCCAGGCGCTCGCGCAGGAGTTGGTGCGCGGCGATTACCTCGACGACACGCACATCGGCCTCGATTATTTCGACGCGAGCATCAACCGCATCGCGGCGTGGGTCATCGGCACGCGCAACATGCTCAAGGCGCTCTTGCAGGCGATGCTGGAGCCGACCGCGAAGTTGCAGGTGGCCGAGGAGAGCGGCGACTACACGAGCCGGCTGGCGTGGTTCGAGGAAGCGAAGACGCTGCCGTTCAGCGCGGTGTGGGATTACTACTGCGCCAAGAGCGGCGTGCCCGTCGGCGAAGCCTGGCTCGCGGAAGTGAAGCAATACGAGAAGAGCGTGCTGTCGAAGAGGAAGTAAGAAGGGTGATTGGTGATTGGTAGATGGTAATCGGTAATTGATGATTCGATGGCGAGTCACGATTCACGAACAACCAATCACCAATCACGAATTACTAATCACCACCAATCACGGAGAACCCATGAATCCAGCGGAAGCAGCAACCAATCCGATGCTCGGCGTCCTTATCTTCGCGCTCGGCGGCCTGGCGGGCGCGGTGTTTTACCTGCCGTTCAAGAAGGTCGCGAACTGGGCGTGGGAGAGCTATTGGGCCGTCTATGCGGTCTTCGGCCTCTTGGTCGTGCCGTGGGCGCTCGCCTTCGCCACGTCGCCGAACGTCTGCAAGGTGCTCGGCGCGGCGCCCAGCGGCGAGTTTTGGTATTGCTACGCCTGCGGCGCGATGTGGGGCGTCGGCGGCCTGACGTGGGGCTTGATGATTCGCTACCTCGGCGTCGGCCTCGGTCTCGCGCTCGGCTGCGGCATCTGCTCGGCGGCGGGAACGCTGGTTCCGAAAATCCTGAAAGGCGAGTTCGGCCAGTTGTTCGAGCCGGGCGCGGGCATTGCGTCGTTCGTAGGCGTGCTCGTGTCGTTGGCCGGCATCGTGATGGTCGGCATGGCAGGCATGTCGAAGGAGAAAGAGCTGCCCGAGGAAGAGAAGAAGAAAGCGGTCGCGGAATACGATTTCAAGAAAGGCATTCTCGCTGCGGTCTTCTCCGGCCTGATGAGTTCCGGCATGGGGTGGGGCCTCGTCGGCGGCCCGACGATGCAGAAGCTCGCCGAGACCACCGTGCCGGTCACGACGACGACTTGGAGCGGCATTCCGGTGTTGGTCGTGGTGTTGCTCGGCGGATTCACGGTCAACTTCCTCTGGTGCCTCTTCCTCAACGTGAAGAACAAGACCACCGGTGATTACCTCAAGTCCGGCGCGCCGCTGGCGGGCAACTTCCTGTTCGCGGCCATCGCCGGCGCGATCTGGTGTTCGCAGTTCATCTGTTTCAAGACCGGCGAGCCGGCGATGGGCAAGACCGCCTACGTCGGCTGGGCGTTGCTGATGGCTTCGGCGATCATGTTCAGCACGCTCATCGGCATCTTCATCGGCGAATGGAAAGGCACGAGCGGCAAGACCCGCCGCCTGCTCGCCATCGGCCTCGTGCTGCTGCTGCTCTCCGCCGTCGTCTCCGGCTACAGCGGGTCGCTGAAGTAGGTTTGCCCGCTCACCGCGATGACCGACCAACCGCACTCCCACGATCCGGTCGAGGAATTCGAGCGCGAGCCGGTGCCGCAGCGCGCGTTGCTCGGCCTGAAGAGCTACGTCGGGCAATTCGCGGGGGAGCATGTCGCGGGCACGGAGCTGATGATCGGGCCGTTGTTCCTCGCGGCGGGCGTCAGTGCGTTCGACCTCATCGTCGGTCTCATCGTCGGTAACCTGCTCGCCGTGCTGAGCTGGACGCTTTTCACCGCGCCCATTGCCACGCGCGTGCGGCTGACGCTCTATTTCCAGCTTGAGAAGATTTGCGGCCGCAAGCTCGTCACGCTCTACAACGTCGCCAACGGCGTCATGTTCACGTTCCTCGCCGGCGCGATGATCACCGTCTCGGCGACTGCGCTTGGCGTCTGGTTCAAGTTCCCGATGCCCGGCTTCGGCGACCTGATGCCCAACAGCCTTGGCTGGGTCGTCGCTGTGCTCGCGGCGGGCGCGCTGTTTTCGTTCGTCGCCGCCTACGGCTACAAGTTCGTCTCCGAGTTCGCGAACATGGCGGTGCCGTGGATGGTGGTGGTGTTTATCGCGTTCGGCATCATCGGCCTGCGCCAACTCGGCCTGACCTCGCTCGGCGACTTCTGGCATGTCGCGCAGACCGTGATCTGGAAGGGGGGCGATCCGATGCCGGGCCAAGTGAAGTTCACGTTCTGGCACGTCATGTTCTTCGCGTGGTTCTGCAACATGGCCTGGCACATCGGCATGGCGGATCTCTCGTTGTTCCGCTATGCGAAGAAGTCGTGGTATGGCGTCGCCTCCGCCGCCGGGATGTTCATCGGCCACTTCATGGCGTGGATCGCCGCCTCCATCCTCTACGCGCTGCAACTCCACCAGGACCCGGCCAACACCGCCGTGTTGCCCGGCCCGTTGGCGTATCGCGCGTGCGGCATCGCCGGCCTGCTTTGCGTCATCGCCGCCGGTTGGACCACCGCCAACCCGACGCTCTACCGGGCCGGCCTCGCCTTCCAATCGCTCGTGCCGTCTTCGTCGCGCTTCCGCGTCACGCTGCTCACCGGTCTCGTGGCGAGCGTTACCGCCGTCTTCCCGCTGGTCACGATGAAGCTGCTCGATTTCGTCGCGCTCTGGGGAATGATCCTCATGCCGATGGGCGCGGTTATCTTCGTGGACTTCTGGCTGCTGGAGCGGTTCGGCCTGCGCCGCAACTACGCCGAGGCGACCAGCGCGGCTTTCAACTGGGCCGCTGGCCTCGCGTGGTTCCTGACGATGGCTATCTGCACCGCACTCGTCCAGTTCGCCGGCGTGCAAATCTACTTCGTCAGTCTGCCCGGGTGGTTTGTGACGGCGGTTCTTTATGTGGTGTTGAGCAAGCTCTGGCAGAAGCAATCATGAAACGCATCGCCGAAATCCTCTCGTGGCTGGCGCTGGGCATCACGCTCGTGCCGGCGTGCCTCTTCTTCGCAGACAAGCTCGGCCTCGCGCAGGCGCAGGCGTGGATGCTCGGCGGCACGGTGTTGTGGTTCATCGCCACGCCGTTCTGGATGGAGCACAAAACCACCTGACCGCCTGACGCAGCGGCAAAAAACGGGTTGCCATGCCAAGCCGCTTGGCATAAGCTGCGGCCATGAAAGCGATCATCGCAAAGCATCAAGCGCGCATTGGCCGGCGCGGCGGCAGCGTCAGTTCGGAGGCGAAGCGGTTGGCTGCGCGGCGCAACGCGCTTTTGCGTTGGGGCCGGAAACCCGAGGAGGCCGTCATTCCCATCGGTGAGTTGAAGGACGGCCAGTGGTATCGCGGCATTGGGCGCAACGCGTCACTCGGCCGCTGGGACGAGAAGACCCGTTGTTTCTGGGTCGTGGTGTTCAACGACTTCGCCGATCCAGCGCGGTTTCCCGAAGGCTCGATTCGGCAGGTGCGGTTGAAACAGGAGGATTACTTCACGGCGACGAGCGGCACTTTCAAGCCGCACGCCCGGACTTGACCCATGTTCGACGATAAGCGGAGAATTCTTCAGGCGCTTACTGAGCTTGGCCGAAGGTTGGCCCTGCGCGATTCGCGGCCGGTTACGCTGGTGATTTGTGGCGCGGCTGCATTGAACTGCACAGACTTGCTCGCGCGCCAGACGCGAGATGTGGATGTGTTGGGGTTGCTCGCGGCCAGCGGCTCGCCGAAGTTGTTAGCCACCGGCTTGCCGGAAGAGTTGATGACACCCATCGCTAGTGTGGCGGCCGATCTTGGCGTGGAGGTGGATTGGCTCAACGACCGTTCGATCATTCTTCAAACCCAGCCAGGTTTGCCACCTGGCTTTGAACGGCGCTTGTTACGTCCTCCGCTGGAGTTTGGTCCCTGCCTGCGCGTGACATTTCCCAGCCGGCTGGACATGGTGGCGCTGAAGTTCTACGCGGCGCTCGACCGGAGGCTTGAGGAAGCGATGCGGCATTATCGCGATCTGGTTGAGATGGAACCGACGCATGACGAACTGGAGTTTGCCGCCGCATGGTTGGTAGGCCGGCCCACGTCCGAGGAATTCCGGCGAAAGGTTTGCGACCTCGCCGAACGTTTCGGTGCGGAGAATTTGCGTGCTTTGAAAGAGGCGGCAACATCCAGCAAACCAACGCGCCGTTCTGCCCGCCGGAAGAAAGCTTGATTTCCAGATCGAGACCCGCGCCGATTGAGCGCGTCAGGTTTTGCTGATCCGTAGAACACAGAAGGAGACACTGAACATGAACCGGTTGGTCGTTGGCGTCGCTGCATTTGTGATTCTGGGACTCGCATTGCCGTTGTTGGCAGCACAGTCGGGCACGCCCGCGCTGTCACCGGCGTATCTTCGCTGCGAATACCGCGTCAACCCGCTCGGCATCGGCGAGACGGCGCCGCGGTTGAGTTGGATCGTGGAGGCAAGCGGGAAGGGGGAAGCGGCAAGAGGGCAGAGGCAAACGGCGTATCGCGTGTTTGTCGCCAGCAGTGAGGCGGCGCTGGCGGAGAAGGCGGGCGACTTGTGGGACAGCGGGAAGGTCGCAAGCGATGAGACGACTTGCATCGTCTATGCCGGCAAGCCGCTCGTGTCGGGGCAGCGGTGTTTCTGGAAGGTGAAGGTGTGGGACCGCCACGGCGTCGCGTCGGAGTGGAGCGCGCCAGCGATGTGGACGATGGGATTGCTGAAACCCGACGATTGGAAGGCGGAGTGGATTGGCTTCGACAAGGCGCGGTTGAACACCGACCTGCCGGACGCGCCGTTGGAGGGCGCGAAGTGGATCTGGCAGGCGTCCGATCAACCGCTGCACGCCAAAGCTGGTCATCGCCTGTTTGTGAGCACGCTTGCGCTGCCGGCGGACATCAAGATCGCCAAGGCGGAACTGCTGGCCATCTCGGATGACAACTACAAGTTCGTCATCAACTCGAATCTGGTCGCTAGTGGCACGGCTTGGCAGCGGGCGAAGGCGACGGACGTGACGCAGCGTCTCCTGCCCGGCAACAACAGCCTGCGCGCGGAAGTTTGGAACGCCACCGAAGGTCCGGCGGGGTTGCTCGCGAAGCTCGTCATCACCACGGCCGACGGGAAGAAGATCACACACGTCACGGATGGCTCGTGGAAGACGGCAGCTTCGCCGGGCGCGAACTGGCACAAGCGTGACCTGGATATCGCGAAGTGGCCCGCCGCGCGCGTGCTCGGCGACTACGGGATGCAGCCGTGGGGGAAGGCGAAGCTCCTGTCGGTGACGTTGCCGCCGGTGCCGTTTCTGCGGACGGGTTTCCGCGCTGACAAGCCGGTGACGCGCGCGACGCTCTATGCGACGGGGCTGGGCATTTTCGACATGCATCTCAATGGCAAGCGCGTCAACGTTACTGGGACCGGCGGTTTGAAACCGCCGGTCCTTGTTGATGAATGGTTCAATCCTGGCTGGACCGAATACACCAAGCGCGTTTACTACCGCGCCTACGATGTGACGAAGCTGGTGCGCGCCGGCGACAACGCACTCGGTGCGGTGCTCGCTGACGGCTGGTTCAGCGGCTACGTCGGCTACGGCAACAACCGCGACCACTACGGCAAACTGCCGCGTGTGCGGGCGCAGTTGAACATCGAGTATGCCGACGGCTCGACGGCGGTCGTCGGCACGGGGCCGAACTGGAAGGCTGCGACGGGGCCGTTGCTCGAAAGTGATTTCCTGATGGGCGAGACCTACGACGCGCGGCTCGCGATGGACGGCTGGGACGCGCCCGGTTTTGATGACGGCAAGTGGGAGCCGGTCGTCGTCGGCAGCAGCGAGGTGCAGCCGAAGGTCGAGGCGCATCCGGGGCCGCCGGTGGTCGTGTTCGCCGAGTTGAAGGCGAAGAAGATCACGGAGCCGAAGAAGGGCGTCTATGTGCTCAACATGGGCCAGAACTTCGCCGGCGTCGCGCGGCTGAAGGTCAAGGGCGCGCCGGGCCAGAAGATTGTGCTGCGGTTCGCCGAGCGGCTCAATCCTGACGGCACCATCTACACCACCAACCTCCGCAGCGCGCGTTGCACCGACACCTACATCTGCCGCGGCGGCGGCTGGGAGACGTGGACGCCGCGGTTCACGTTCCACGGTTTCCAATACGTCGAGATCACCGGCCTGAAGCAGAAGCCCGCGCCCGACACGGTCGTGGGGCTCGCGCTCAGCAGCGACACGCCGGTGACGGGCCGGTTCGTCTGCTCCGACAAGATGCTGAACCAGCTCCACAGCAACATCTACTGGACGCAGCGGATGAACTTCATAGACATCCCGACCGATTGCCCGCAACGCGACGAGCGGCTCGGCTGGACCGGCGACGCGCAGGTCTATGTCCGCACCGCCACGCTCAACACCGACGTGCAGGCGTTCTTCAACAAGTGGCTCGTGGACCTTTGCCAGGACAGCCAGCGCGAAGACGGCCAGTTCCCGATGGTCGCGCCCGTGAAGGTCGCCGGCCCCGACGGCGGCCCCGCGTGGCAGGAGGCGGGCGTCATCTGCCCGTGGACCATCTACGAAGTCTATGGCGACCGGCGCGTGCTGGAGCGGAACTACGCTGCGATGTGCCGGTTCGTCGAGTTCTGCAAGAACCGCAGCACGCCGGAGCTGTTGCCGCCGGCGAAGTATCATTGCTTCGGCGACTGGCTGAGCATCAACGCCGACACGCCGAAGGACATCATCTACACCGCTTACTTCGCCTACAGCGCGAAGCTGCTCTCGCGCGCCGCCGAAGTGCTCGGCAAGACCAACGACGCCGGCAAATACCGCGACCTGTTCAACCAGATCAAAGCCGCGTTCAACAAAGCCTACGTCGCGGAGGACGGCCGCATCAAAGGCGACACGCAGACCTGTTACGTGCTCGCGCTCGTCGTCGGCCTCGTGGACGGGGAGAAGGCGAAGCTGGCCGCGAAGTATCTCGTCGAGAACATCGAGGCGCGCGACGGCCATCTCTCCACCGGCTTCATCGGCACCAAGGACCTGATGCTCGCGCTGGCGAAGATCGGCCGCAACGACGTCGCCTACCGGCTCATCCACAACGACACGTTCCCGTCGTGGGGCTTCTCCATCAAACACGGCGCCACCAGCATCTGGGAGCGTTGGAACGGCTGGACGCCCGAGACCGGCTTCGGCGATCCCGGCATGAACAGCTTCGCCCACTACAGCTTCGGCGCGGTCTATCAATGGATGGTTGAGAACATCGGCGGCATCCGCAACGACGGCCCCGCCTACAAGAAGATCGTCATCGCCCCGACGCCCGGCGGCAAGCTCACGAGCGCCGACGTCCGCTACGACAGCATCCGC
>JACRQF010000013.1 GCA_016222825.1 Verrucomicrobiota bacterium
TCTCTGGACCCTGGGCGCCACCGTGACGCTCAACGGCAACTACAACACGTTCCTGAAGGCGACCACGCTGGCCCTCGGCGTGGATCCGGCGTTGTGGATTGGCGACGGCGCCACCATCGGCACCGTTACCGGCAGCCCGACGGGCTTCAATGCCGTCCGGGTAACGGGACCGGGCATTGATGTGACGTCGGACAACCAGTGGCTGGTTTCCGGTCACATCGCTCAAGCGGCGCCTCCGCCGCCCGCGACCGGTTTGGTCCTCACTCCGGCCATCGGCTCGACGCTGACGGCTCCGACGACGACGTTCATTCTGGGACCTGGCCCGGCTGGCAACACGCAGCAGGCGGTCTGGGTTGGCAGCACCGTGGGAGCCTTTGATCTGGCGGCGCTCTTCGTGCCGAACAGTTCCTTCACGGTGACGTTGCCGACCGACGGCCGGACGATTCACATGAGGGTCTGGTCGCAGGTCAACGGCGTGTGGGCCGCCGACGGCGACGTCACCTTCACAGCGATGACAGCGGCGCCTTCCGCGTTGCTGTCTCCGTCCCCGCTCGTCCCGATGACGGGCGCCGTGCAGAACTTCGTCTTCAACACCGGCGCTGCCGTTAAAGATGAAGATCACGCGATCTGGGTCGGCAGCGCTCCGGACGGCTTTGACATCGGTGCCTACTTCGTCAAGGGGCATGGCCAGCGGGTCACGGTGCCGACCGATGGCCGGGCGATCCACGTGAAGATCTGGTCGAAAGTCAACGGCACGTGGACGGGCCAAAACTACCAGTTCACGGCGCCGGTGGCTCCGTAAACGATGTTGCTGCGCGCATCCAGTCGGCGTCGTGTCGGTTCTTGACACCCCGCCGGCTGGGTGCCGCGGCATAAAACTCCAAAAGGTGGAGCAGACTTCCAGGTCAGAACAATGCGGTCGAACCGCTGGACAACAGTGAGTGTGGCTTTTCCGAAACCCGGCCGTTTACGGCTGGGTCGGGATCAACACGAAAACTCCAGCCCCGTTCACGGGGCTTTTTGGAGGGGGCTTGAGCTGTTCGAAGGCAGGATCTGGAACCATGACACAAGCTTGCTGAAGCGCGCTGGCAGGTTTGCTTTCTCCTCGCCCAGCCGTAAACGGATGGGCTGCGGAAATACCTGTGAGACACGAAGGCAGCTGGCAAAGCGCCAACATGCCAACTACGTCGTTGCGGCTAACTGCGCCCATTATGCACGGTGGGGAAACTGTGCCGGCTGTTACCACAGCGTGGAGGCAGGTTTGTCTTCAGCACCGCGCGAGAACGATTTCGAGCGGCCTTGGCCGTTCAGTTTCAGGATGCGCTGGCGCAGATCGGACGGGACGGGGATGGCACGGAGTTTGGCCCGCACGGCCTCGTCAAACGCCAGCTCGCGCTGGAGCCATCGGCCCAAGGCGGGATTGCGCCGGGCTTCATCGAGGGCTGCTGCAATCTGGGGGTCTTTCTCGCAGCCCACGCCAGGCCGGTAGCAGCGTAAAATCTGTTTGGCTTCTTTGCTGTTCATCTACGTCGCCCTGACGGGCCAAAACCATACCGGACATGGCGGGGATCGGCAACTCCGAAGGCCCTCTTCCGCAACTACTCGGAACTCGGGGTCTGGCCCGTCACATCCGCTAATAAGAGGCTGCAACCCCCGGTTTGCATCCCATCTATTTTTGCGGTTTTCGGCTCGGAGGCGGTTGGGGGCATCCATCGCTTTCTGGCTGCGCATGGGACTGCAAACCTCGCAGTCGCTGGTGTGATGAGAACACCTCTGACCCGGCCGTTGGCGCGCTAGAACCGCAAACATGGCCTGTGGAGTCCGGCGCGGCGTGGCAGCGCAGGCTTCCAATCCGCCATGTCACGGGTTTTCAATCCGCAGGGCTGTGCTTTGGGGATGATCTGCCGACAGGAAGTCGGCGATACGGCAGTTCGCCGCGCGTCGCCGGCTGCGATTTATCTGCGGCTTTGCCGCAGCGAGGTCAGTCGAGACTTTCGTTGTCCGGGCCAATGCCGAGGAATTGGCGCAGTTGGTCCTTGCCGCGCGAGATGCGCGACTGGACGGTGCCGAGCGGCACGCCCACGATCTCAGCAATCTCGCGGCAGGAGAGACCGTCCAGATAGAACAGCGTCAGTGGCACCCGGAACAACTCGTCCACCCAGTCCAGCGCCCTCAACACCTTTGTCCCGTCCATTTGCTGCACCACATCCGGCCCCACGGCGGGGGCGCATTCAGCCAGTTCTTCGGGGGCCGACGCCATAAACCGTTGTCCCTGCCGCCGCTGCTTGAGAAACTCCCTGTGCAGCGTCGTGAACAGCCACGACTTGATCTTTTTCGGATCGCGCACCTGCCAGCCCTTGAGCAGCCAAATGTGAAACGTCTCCTGGGTCAGGTCCCCCGCATCCGCCGCTGAGCGGGTCAGGCCCAACGCAAACTGGTAGAGCGGCGCGGAAAACTCCACCACCGCGGCCTCCAGACTTGCGCTGATTTGCGCGTCCTCCGGGACAAGGTCCTGTGTTGCTGCTGCGCTGATCATAACAATTCCAATCGCTCCAAACCGCTCTGCTGTTCCGCCGGCCTGTGTTGCGTTGTTGCTCCACGCGACCGTTGTTTCGACAACAGGTGGACGTTAGACCCTCCCCTTGGCCTGCACAATAAGGGCTGCTCCTGCTTGTGTCCTCAGCAGAACTCTTAGGGTCACCAAGGGAAAAAACCTAAGGCGGGCCGGCGGCGTCGGGTTTTCCAGCAGGATTGTTAGGTGTGGATGAAGAGCGCGTCGTGGTGTTGTGGCCTACATCACGTCGGCAAAGGCGCGTTTGGTGCGCATGAAAAAGGCGTAGCCGCCTGACATTGCGACCAAACCGATGGCCAGCATCAACAGATAGCGCGGCCATGAAGGCGCGATGCCCCCCAGCACCGCGTTGCGCGCCTGGTCCACCGCGACCGCCAGCGGGTTCAGCAGAAACAGCGGCAGGAACTCCGGCGGCACCTTGCTGAGGGAGTAGAAGATGGCACTGGCGAACATCAGAATGGTCAGGAGGACGGGAACAATGGTGTTGATGTCGCGGACGAAGACGCCGAGGCTCGCCAGAAACCAGCCCGCCCCGAGGCAGATGAGGATCAACGGCAACAGGATCACCGGCAGGAGGAGCGCGGTGAGCGGGATGGCGCCGTGGGCGATCAACAGGCCGCCCAGGAGCGGAATCAGGCTGATGAGCAGTTGCGCCAGCGCCGCGCCAACGGCTGACACGCAGAGGATTTCCAGTGGAAACACGACCTTGGTGACGTAGTTGGGATTGGCGAGGACGAGCATCGGCCCCCGCGCGATGCACTCGGCGACAAAATCATAAACGATCAGCCCGCAGAACAAGGCCAGCGCGAAGTCGAGTTTCGATTCGTGGACACCGTTGCCGAGTTTGGACTCGAACACCCAACCGAAGACGACGGCATAGACGGCAAACATCGAGATCGGGCGGACGAGGGAACCGAGGAGGCCTAGATACGAGCCGCGGTAGCGGGCCAGCACGTCGCGCTTGGTGACCTGCTGGATGAGCGGCCCGTGCTGGCGCAAGTGACGCGCAATCTCCCACGGCAGCAGAAGCTGCGAGAGAGGAATTCTCTTGCTCGATATTTGCGCCAGAGGCAACATAATTTATACTGTTGCGTTATCATCAGGCAGAGAAGCGGCATAATTCAATTGGAAAAAGAAACGGTTTGAGAATCACGTTTGTCTATCCGGACCACGAAAGTCTGGGAGTTCAGTATCTGATGGCTTTGGCGGCTTCCAAGGGACACGAGACGCCACTTGTTCTATACATCACTGACGAGAACTTCCACGTGAACCGGCTGGAGAAGCCGAGCGATGTCATCAGCCGGTTGAGGAATCCCCAGGACGATGCCAGGGTGGATATTGCGGCCGTAGCCCGGAGAGCACTTGAGACGCGCCCTGATTTGATCGCCTTCTCGTGTGTCACCGACAATTCTGTGTGGCAGATCGCCGTAGCAGGCGAATGCAAACGCCTGTCGCCCGGCACGCCGACGATCTTTGGCGGAATACACGTCACCTCGGTTCCCCGCGAGATGCTGAAGCGGCCGGAAGTGGATGCCGTTGCGATTGGCGAGGCGGACATCTCCTTCGTTGAATTCCTGGAGAAATGCAGACGAGGGGAGCGTCTCGTCTTCCCTGACGATGCGGTCAAAGGGATCATCTTCAAGAAGGGGGGGGCGCTTGTTGGCAAAGAAGAAGAGGGACCGTTGGCAAACCTGGATTCGTTGCCCTATCCCTCCAAGCTTCCGTGGATGTCGTCCCCGGGGTTGGAGTATATGCGGATAGATTACAAGATGATGGCGAGCCGGGGATGCCCCTATGCTTGTTCTTACTGTCTGAATTCACTCATCCACAAACTGAGAGGCCGGCGGCTTGTTCGGAGAAGGTCCGTCAAGAACGTGATCGGCGAACTGCTTGAAGCCAGGAAGGCCAATCCGCACTTGCAGGTCGTCCAGTTCTGGGATGACTGTTTTGCGAGCAACCTCTCCTGGTTGCGCGAGTTCAAGGAGCCTTACATCAATCAGGTGGGGCTTCCATTCAAGTGCATTACCATACCCGAAACCTTGACCGAGGAGGCCGTGGGCTTGTTAAAAGACATGGGCTGCTACGGCATCCAGATGGGCGTGCAATCGTTGTCCGAGAAGCTGCAACGGGAGGTGTTTCATCGCCGCTTTGACGCGGCCCGGATCGCCCGGACGATTACGCTGTTGAATGAGAACGGCATTCACGTATATGCGGACCATTTGTTGGGAGTCCCCCACGACACCGTGGAGAGTCAGGAGAAGGCGATGCTCTTCTACAGCGAAAACCGCCCCGAGATCATCCATGCTTTTTGGCTCAACTACTACCCCCGAACCGACATCGCGAAGATTGCGCTCGACAGCGGTGATTTGAGCCAGACGGAATACGAGGAGATTTGCTCGGGCAAATGTCTGGGGGCCACTCGCATGTTCTCGTTGGGAAGCGACGAATCTGGACGTTTGGCCCGATTCATTCCTTGTTACTTCATGCTCAAGTATGTCCCGGTGTTGCCGGACTGGCTCGTGCGCTTTTGGGTTCGCACGCGGTTTTACAGGATGTTCCAGATCACCAATCCCACGCTGGCGGTCCTCCTGCCCAACTACATCAAAGAATGCGGCGGTTTTGGGGAGTTCTTCCGCCTTTGCTGGCGGCAGTTCCTGCAGTGGATGACGGGAGAGAATGGCGCAGGTGAATCCAGCCCGATCCCCCCGGATGAAGTGCGCAAGATCTCCATCGAGTTGCTGGAGTGTCCGGCCAGCGTTGCGCGCGGAAGCCACTTTGGGGTCAAGGCCAGGATTGTGAACGGCTCCAGAATCCCCTTGGACAGTTGCCGGCCTTTCCCCATCCGCCTTGGTTATCACTGGGCAGACGCGGCGACGGGGCAAATGGTCGTGCGTGACGGTGAACGCACCAGCCTCATACCCGCCTTGCGGGGCCGGTCGGCGCGCGATTGCCGCGTGTTCGTCAGCGCACCGCCCACGGCGGGGACGATGAAACTTCAAGTTCGGCTCGTGCAGGAAGGGGTTTGCTGGTATGAAGAGCGCGACCCTAGCCATCAGCAGGACAGGGATGTTGTCATTACCTGAACTGTTTCATGGGCGGGTGACGCCGGGCCATAAAGTCACGGCGGCATCCGACGGTGCATACGAGACACATTGAGCGCAGACATCGTCATTCAAGTGGAGCGGCTGGCGAAGGCCTATACGATTTGGTCCTCGCCCGCAGCGCGGCTGCACGGGCCGGCCTTGGGCCGCGTCGGGCAGTGGCCGTTTCTGCCGGCGTCGGCGCGGCAGTTGTGCCGCCGGCTTTCGCACGAGTCATTCCGAAACTTCTACGCGCTGCGGGACGTGTCGTTTGAGATTCGGCGCGGTGAGAGCGTGGGCATCATCGGGCTGAACGGTTCCGGCAAGAGCACACTGCTGCAAGTGCTCGCCGGCACGTTGCAGCCCACCGAAGGAACCGTGCGGACGACGGGTCGCGTCGCGGCGCTGCTGGAGTTAGGCAGCGGCTTCAACCCGGAGTTTACAGGGCGGGAGAATGTGTTCCTGAATGCGACCATCCTTGGCTTGCAGCCGGGGGAAATCGAAGTTCGTTTCGACAGGATTGCCGAATTCGCGGAGATTGGCGATTTCATTGACCAACCGGTCAAGACTTACTCCAGCGGCATGGTGGTTCGGCTGGCGTTCGCCGTCCTGACGCAGGTGGAACCGGACATCTTGATTATTGACGAAGCGCTCGCCGTGGGAGATTTCCTGTTTCAACAGAAGTGTTACGACTGCTTGCGCGAGTTTCAACGGCGGGGTTGCACGTTTCTTTTCGTGTCCCACGCGATGGGAACGGTGCTTGATTTGTGCGGTCGGGCGTTGTTGTTGGAGCAGGGGTCTTTGGGCTTTGACGGCCCGACCAAGGAAGCCGTCAACCTCTACGAAGCCCACGCGGTCGAAGGCCGATACAAGCATGCGTCCATGCGAATTCTGAAGACCGCGGACGAGACCGTGGCGGCGCTGCCAGTTCAAACGGCCGCCCGCGGGCCGGAAGACGCGGGCATGGATGGCGGCAAGGCTGCGGCTGGTGCGGCGGAGGCGGGCGGAATTGTCACGGACGACGTGGAACTGCGGTTTGCGCGCGTGTTGGACCGGAATGGTGTGGAGAAAGAGTATGTAGTTTCCGAGGAAACGGTTCGGTTGTCACTGGGGATCCTGATGAAGCGGGACTTGCGGGATCCTCATGTGGGTTTCAAACTGCGGGATGTGCTCGGACGCACGGTGTTCGAGACCACGACGCTGGGCATGAAATGCACGCCAGGCCCGGTGGCAAAGGGTGAAGTGATCGTGGCGGATTTCGTCTTTGAGTTGCCGCTGGCCGAGGGCGACTACAGCGTCACCATCGGCGTGGCTGAAGGGCGTGTTGGCACTGTGGACTTTGAGAAGGGGCTTCTGTATCTGCACGGAACCTGCGCGTTTCGCGTGCTAAAGAACGGCTCTTCCATCGTCTGGTCCGGCGTATGCAATCTCAAACCACGTGTGAGTGTTCAACGATTTCAACAAAAGAATGCAGCGGAAACATCGGTATGTTCGACTTGATCTTGGCTGAGGCGGGGGAAATGGATTTTGATTTTCGGACGGTTGCTCATCCGGACGATCCACTCCGGCATCTTTTTGGGGACTTGGTGGATTATTACAGGATGAAGGCGGCCATTGCGAAAGTGTTGCAGCCGAAGTCCATTCTGGAAATCGGCGTCCGGTTTGGTTACTCCGCCGCGGCGTTTCTGCACGGCAGCCCGGCGGCTTCCTACGTGGGGATTGACAATGATACCGATTCGTTCGGCGGAACGCAGGGAGCCATCCAGTGGGCCAAACAGATACTCCGGGACAAAGAGGCGACGTTTCTCATTGCCGACTCGCAGTCCATGGACCGTTTTCCCGGCGGGATTTACGATTTGATTCACGTGGACGGCCAGCAGGACGGTGACGGGACGTATCACGATCTGGAACTGGCGGTGAAACAGGGGCGCGTGGTGTTGGTGGACGGCTATTTTTGGACCGCCGCCAATTTTAACGCCGTGAACGAGTTTCTGTTCCGGCACAAGGACGTCATCGAGTGCTATGGGGCCATTGCGGGTTACGCCGGGGAGTTGCTTATCAAGGTGAAGCAGGCGTTCCTAGAGAGCCGCGCGGCATCGCCTGGGGAGACGGCAGGGGGCAGCCAGCCGTTGCGGGAGGCCTACAGCGAACAGTATTACCTGCGCGATTGCGGCGGGTGGGATACGTTTCGGATGCACGGCGGACGTTGCATTTTGGATCCGCGGTTGAGCAGCGTGGTGGATCTGGCGCTCGCGAAGTCGCCGAGGCGTCTGCTCGATTTGGGATGTGGCAGGGGAGAGATTGTGTATGCGGCCGCCTCGCGCGGCGTCGAAGTGACAGCGGTGGATTACTCGCCTGACGCCCTCAAGATTGCCAAGGGCGTTCTTGCCGGGGATGTAGAGAGCGCGCGTCGGGTCGAGTGGATTTGCGACAGCGTTTCCGGCGCGCCGTTGCGTGGGGAGTATGACGCGGTTGTCGCCAGTGACATCATTGAGCATCTTTCGCCCGCGGAGGTGAGCCTCGTTTATGCAAAGGCAGCCAGATGTCTGGCTCCCGGAGGGCGATTCATTCTCCATACGAGCCCCAGCCACTGGCACTACCAATACGATTACGCCCGCCGCCGCCGGATCGCCGCAAGCGTGGGGGCTTATCTATCGCCCGAACCACGCACACGGTATGAGAAGTTGATGCACATCAACGAGCAATCGCCGCCAGTGTTGCGGCGTGAGCTGCGGCGGCATTTCAAACACGTGGTCTTCTGGTTCGGAAACGCGGACGACGTGGCGGGCAGCTTGGTCCGCCCGTTTTCGCGGCGGGAAATGGCCGCGGCGCGCGACTTGTATGCCGTCGCTTCGCACCGGCCGGTTTCAAGCGAGGAGATGGCGGAAGTGTTGCATTCCGCGCCGATTCCAGCGGACGCGGCGGCACAGGTTGTTCTCAGCGTGCTGGATTGCCCGTCGAGGGTATCCAGCGGGAGTTCGTTTGAAATCAAAGTCAAAGTCGTGAACAACTCCGCGGTTGCGCTACAGAGCCACAGCCCGCATCCGGTGCGGATTGCCTACCATTGGACGGAACTGCGGACGGGCGAGGTGGCTGTGTATGATGGACGGCGCACGTTTCTCTCGCCGGCCTTGCGGGGGCGGGCTGCGGAAACATACAATGCGCTTGTGGTCGCGCCGTCCAGGCAGGGCGACTTCAGGCTGGAGGTGCGTCTGGTCCAGGAAGGGGTGCAGTGGTTTGAGCGAAGAGAACAACTCGCCGGTGCGGATCGAACTGTCGTTGTTGTTTAATGGGGGGTGGAAGGCAGGGCGCTTGATGAAAATTCTGAATGAAGACATCCTGGCTTGTCCCAACTGCAAAACAAAGCTTGAATTGCTCAAATGCAGATCTTGCGGCTTTGAAGGGACGGTGGCCGACGGCATGGTCTATCTTCACAAGAACGATGAATCGTGGGTTAAATGCCAAAAGGAGAAAGAGGGATGGTTGAAGGTTTACAAACAGGGCGGCTTATACATGGAAAACGACGACCATTTCTTTCTGCCTGACGGAAGGCCGCATCTCAAGAGCTTCTACAAGAATGTCATGATCCATCTGAGCAAGTTCTTCTCGCGGGAGGAGGTTTGTGGGAAAACCATTCTTGATTTGGGCGCGGGAATAGGGTGGGTGGCCAACCTGCTGTCCAAAAGGCATGCGCAGGTGGTTGCGTTGGAGTGCAACGACGATCTGCTGGTGGGTTTGGGAAGGGCCAACAAACTGATGGAGCACGACGGCACCTGTTTCGACCTTGTTGTCGGGGACATGGAGGACATACCGCTGATTGACCGCGCGGTTGACATGGTGTTGATGGTTGACGCGTTGCATCATTTTGAAGACTTGGACAAGATCTTCAAAGAAGCCCACCGGGTTCTCAAGGCCGATGGACGGTTCTACGCGATCAACGAGGCATACCGCCTTGCTTCCGAGGAGAATCTCAGCGAGATGGATTGTCTGAAGACGTTTAATCTGGCAGAAGCTGATGCGGGCATCCGCGAGCGAAGACCCACAAAGGACGAGTATGTGAGAAGCGGCGCTGCCATGAATCTGAAGGTGTTGAATGACAGCGAACCCATCGAGGGACCCGGCCTGTTTTTGGTTGGCGAAAAAAAGGCGCAAGGGATGCCACGGTGAGTGTGGTCCGCAGACACCGGCCAGTGCGGACGAAGGCGTTTCAGCAATCCAGGCGTGGGAAGGGCGGCGGCGTTTCCTATTTCCACGCATGAACGACGGCGCGGTAATGGACCGGCTCCCGTTTCAGGGTGCAAGGGGTTGAGCGTTCCGACAAGAGCGTGGGCGGGGATGGCTGCGGGTGTGAGGGTTCCGCTGGCGGGGGCGTCTTCAGTTCAGCCTGCCTGAACCCGGCCGCGCGGCACATCCCCACAACGCCCTTTTGGTTGGGAACCCACCAGTTGCTGGCATCGCTGTTGAGTTCGTTCGTCTCATAAAACTCAAACAGGGCGTGATTTTCAAAGCCGGGAACAACCACCGCTTCCGTTTCAATGATGGCGAGGTCCTTCGTCACGCGGGCGACTCTCTTCAGGGCTTCGAAGGGATTCTGCATGTGGTAAAGGACGCCCAGATAAAGCACGACATCGAAAGCCCCCAGCCGATCCAAGTCTATCGTCATGAAATCGTGAACGACAGGTTCGACACGGCTTTGGAGTATCTCATGCGCCGTGTCAAAACCTCTCTTGCCCGGCAATTCATCCGGGCGCCACATGCCGGGCACTTGTTCATACGGCCCCGGCAGGATGCCCTTGTCCCGGCATTCGTTCAGGTATCGGACCATGGGTGCCGTGTCGAAGGACCATGCGTAATGGTCGAGCGCCACCACCTTCGCAGCCCCTCTTCTTTCGCACTCGAAAGAATAGAACCCATCCCAAGCGCCTATATCCAGAACTGACTTCCCTTTGAGATCGGGCAGGCGCATCTGGCCCAGTTCCTGTTCAAGTTGCAGAACGCTTTTGTGACCGGGAGTTGTGATTCCCTGGCCCAAGTGGATCGAATGCCACCAGAATCGAACGCTCTTCACTTTCTCCGAGATGGTCTCTCTGTTCATTGGATTCTGTTTTTGAGTCACCACGGCGGTGAGAGCAGGTTTGGGAACGGCTTGGTGTTTCAGCGTGAGGCTGTCACTTGTTGATGAATCCAAGGATAGGTGGCTTGGATGCCCGCCTTGAGATCGAAGCGGGCGCGCCAGCCAATGGAGTAAATGCGCTCATTGGAGAAATTGCGCGACTGCACGCCAACCGGACCGGGCACGGATTTGATTTGGACTTTCTTACCCGCGACTTCGGCCACCGTGTTCACCAGTTCCTTGACCGTGACGTATTGGGGACAGCCGATGTTGACGGCCCCGTGCAAATCCGAATGCATCAGCAGGAAGATGCCGTCCACCATGTCGTCCACGTAAGTGTAGGAACGCACGGCGGAGCCGTCGCCCCAGATTTCGATGATACCGCCGTCGGCCGCTGCGGCGACCTTCCGGCAAACCGCCGCCGGTGCTTTTTCGCGACCTCCGCGCCAAGTTCCTTCCGGCCCGTAGCAGTTTTGGAAACGAGCGATGCGCACCTGCATCCCGAAACGCCTTTCGTAGGCCATGGCCATGCGTTCGGAGTAGAGTTTCTCCCAGCCGTATTCGTTGTCGGGATGGGCGGGAACAGCCTCCTCTTCGCGCATTTCCGGTTCGCCCGGTTTCATGTCGCGGTAAACACAGACGGAGGATGAGTAGAAATACCGCTTCACGCCCGCCGCCGCCGCCGCGTGGGTCATGTGGACGTTGATCAGCACGCTGTTGTGCATGATCTCGCACTCAGCGGAGTGGATGAATCCCATTCCGCCCATGTCGGCGGCCAGTTGATAGACTTCATCGGGCTTGCCGTTGGGCAGGCGAAGCGCCTCCTGGCAGTTCTGCGGCTCCCGGAGATCCAGCACGCGGAAGTCATCCGCAGCGCTTGGGGCAAATTCGTGCTCCTTGATGTCCACGCCCCGGACCCAGTAGCCTTCGCGCTTGAGCCGCTTGACCAAGTGACCTCCGATAAATCCACCTGCGCCACAAACCAGTGCTGTTTTCATCCTGTTTTCGTCGTTCTTTTTGACCCGGTGTTCGATGCCGATTGTCTATAGAGGATGAGAGAACCCCTTGTCCACCTATATTAAACCCGGCGTGGGCAAGAAAGAGATTGAGCCTTCCGCCGGCATTGTGCGATGAATCCAACGCGCAAGATGAACCTGTTTAGAGGTTGAGTCATGTTGGAATCCACGAATCCGGAGATTGACGTGCGGGAGTTGATGGCCAAGGTCCGGGCTGAGGTGCAGCGTCGCCAAGCTGCGGGAGCCTTGTCACCGGTTCCGCGACCGTCTCTGCTTGATTCACTGGAATCCCAGGTTGCAGAAGCCATCCGTGAGGCGCGGCAAAAGCACAAAGTGGATCCGCGTGTGCCGAAGTTTGTTCACGGGTTGGTTCGCGACCAAGGCGCCGTCAATATCAGGCTGATTCATGTGGTGGAACGGCTGGCTGAACAGTTGGTCGTTTTGAGGGCCGGCCAGATGAAGATGGAAAGCGAGATGCTCCAGCAGCGGCAGGCCGATCAAATGCAGCGGCAGGCCAGCCAGAACGAGATTGCGACCCTCATGGGAGAAATTTCCCTCCAGCGGCAGGTGATGACACGTTTGCTCGATGAGTTGAAGCTGCAACATGCCGGAACAGCCGGTGCGCCCTTGGCCGCGAGAGCGTCGGAGATCCAGCGGCACTGTCTGGACGCGTTCTACTCGGCGTTCGAGAGCCGGTATCGCGGGTCGCGCGAGGAAATCAAAAAACGGCTGCGCGTCTATTTGCCATATGTCACCCAAACGGACGCGGGGACGGTGGCGAAGCCGATCCTGGACCTGGGTTGCGGCCGGGGCGAGTGGCTGGAGTTGCTGAAGGAGAACGGTTGCGCGGCCCGCGGCGTGGACATGAACATTCCCGCGTTGGCGGCGTGCAATGAACTTGGACTTCAAGTGATTGAGTCGGATGCCATTGCTTATTTGAGGTCGCTGCCGGATCGAAGTGTTGGAATGGTCACGGGTTTTCACATTATCGAGCACCTGCCGCTGCCGCTGTTGTTGGAGTTGATGTCCGAGGTTTACCGCGTTCTGCAGGCGGGCGGTTTGGTAGTGTTGGAGTCGCCCAATCCGGCGAACATCCGGGTCGGCGCGTGCAGTTTCTACCTGGATCCGACTCATCGCCGTCCGCTGCCCAGCGGTCTGACGGAGTTTATCGTTGAATATGCCGGTTTCAGGGATCTTCAAGCGCTTTTCCTGCAGCCCGTCGAGGAATCAAGCCACGTCGGGCCTGCCGACAGCCCGGTGGCGCAACGGTTCAACGAGTGTTTTTCCGGCCCGCAAGACTACGCGGTAATCGGGACCAAGCCGGTAACTGTTGCGGTTGGTCGGGGGGCGGATCAGACCCAGGCTGACGCCTGAGCCGACAACGATCCATGAAGCCGTTCGCCATTGTCATTCCATGGTTTGGCCGCGATCTCAGGGGGGGCGCCGAGATGCACGCTTGGCAGATTGCTTCAAGGCTCGCGGCACGCGGGCGGGTGGTGGAGGTGCTGACAACCTGCTGCCGGGCTGCTCAGGATGACTGGAACGTCAACCACCTGCCCGAAGGTGTGACTCGCGAACCGGAGGGCTTCTCCGTTCGCCGCTTCCGGGTGGACAAGAAGCGGGGAAAGGTTTTGGGCCGCGTGGGCAGCCGTTTGGGCAGCCTGCCGAAGACGGCGCTCAAACCCGGCGTCTCGCCCGTGGACGCGGCGGATACGGCTGCCTTCTGCCGAGACTTCATGAAGTCCAGGGCGCTGTTGCGCCACGTGGCGCGCAACGCGGACTCCTACCACTCGTTTCTCTTCATCCCTTATCTTTACGGCCCGATCATCAATGGCGTGCCGTTGGTGGCTGACAAGGCGTGGCTCCTGCCGTGCCTGCACGATGAGGCTTACGCCTATTTGCCGCAAGTCGCCGCCATGTTTCACCAGGCGCGCGGCATCTTGTTTCTCAGCGAAGGCGAGTTTGAGGTGGCCGTCCGGCTGTATGGACCGGGCATCGTGCCGAAATCTGTCGTCGTGGGGGGCGGCGTCGAAATCCCTGACGCGGCCGCGGTGGCTGTCTCGGCCCGGCGTGCTTTCCCGTTTGGTGGCGATCCCTATTTACTGTGCGTGGGACGGAAATGTCCGGGCAAGAACACGCCGTTGATTGTCGAAGCGTTCCAGGCGTTCAAGAAGAGCCATCCCGGCTCCAAGCTGAAGCTGGTTCTCGCCGGTCCCGGTTCCGCGGACTTGAACGGACTTGATGGTCAAGTGTTCGATCTGGGCGTGGTGACGGAAGGCGACAAGCTGGCCTTGCTGGATGGTTGCCGCGCGCTGCTCCAACCGAGCGAGAATGAGAGCTTCTCCCGCGTGATCCGGGAAGCCTGGTTTCGCGCCAAGCCGGTGGTTGTCCATCGCGATTGTCTGGCCACGGCCACGACTGTGCGCTCCTGCAACGGCGGCTGGCTCGCCGCGGCGGTTGTTGAATGGAGCGAGGTGTTTGGGAAACTGGACCAGATGCCACCGGCGGCGCTGGAAGCCAAAGGCGCCGCGGGGCAGCGATACGCGCGAGACATGGCCGACTGGAATCATGTGATGGACCGTTACGAGGCGGTGTTGTTTGCCCCCAGCACTGACAGCAGCGGTTCCCCACGCCGGCGCTCGTTGCCAGCGAAACAGGCGATCCACCAGATCCTGCCGGCTTTGGCTTACGGCGACGCCATCTCAAACCATGCGCGGTGGATTCGCCGTCAGTTACAGCAGATGGGTTTTGAGTCCGTGATTCTTGCCCATCACGTGGATCCGCGCGTGGCAGCCGAGTGTCGCGTGTTTTCGCCGGAATGCATCAAGGCTACGGATGGCGTCATCTATCACCATTCCATTGGCAGCGAAGTCACGCCCCATGTTGTCGCGCATCCCGGCCCGAAATGTCTCATCTACCACAACATAACTCCGGCGGAGTTTTACGAACTTTTCCGGCCTGAGATTGCGCGGTTGCTGCGGCAGGGTCGCGAGGCGCTCAGACTGCTGGCAGACAATTTCCCAATCTCAGTGGGTGATTCGGAATACAACGCCAGCGAATTGCGCGAGGCGGGTTTTGCCGCGCCCGGGATCCTGCCAATTTGTGTGGACCCTTCCCTGTGGAATCTTCCGCCGGACGCCCGGCTGATGGACCGGCTTCAGCGCGGCCAGACGAATCTGCTTTTTGTGGGACGCCTCTCTCCGAGCAAGAAACAGGACGACTTGCTCCTGGCCTTCAAAGCGTATCTTGATCTTGATCCCAAGGCTGAGCTTCACCTCGTGGGCAGCGGCGGCGAAAACGATCCGTATGTGGCCTATCTCCGTTACGTTGCCAGAACCTTGGGATTGAGGGAGCGGGTGGACTTTGCCGGCTTGGTTAACGAAGCCCAACTCGCTGCCTACTACCGCACCGCGCGGCTCTTCTGGTCCATGTCGGAGCACGAGGGTTTTTGTGTGCCGCTGGTGGAGGCAATGTGGCATGATGTGCCGGTGTTTGCTTACAAGAGTTCGGCCGTTGCGGAGACGCTGGGCGCGGGTGCTTTGTTGTTCACGCAGAAGGAGAATGTGTCCGAAGTGGCCGCCGCCGCATGGTTTCTGGCCGAGGACGCCGCGCTGCGCGCCAAGGTGATTGCCGCCCAGCGCCAACGGCGGCTGTTCTGTTCGCCGGCGGCTGTTGCCGTGGAGTTGAAACAACTCGTCACACGCGTCCTTGCGCCAAGTTCTTAGGAGTCGCATCATGGACGAGACCCACATGCCAAGAAAGGCGGTATGACGTTGCGCGGCATTCAAGCATGGACTGGGACCGTTTTCCAACGGTTCTCTGGCAGGAGCAAATCTCCCGGCACGCCGAAGGACACGTCGCCGGTTGACGGCCTCTTGCTGAAGCTCTTCCCGCTCAGACCTGATTTGCCGCTTCCTGACGGGATGAACGAAGAAGACGCCTTCGCCTTCCTGAACTCCATCCGGGTCGAGGACGGCCCGGAGGCGGAGATGGCCAACTACTGCCGCCACGACTGGAAGCGATTCCTCTACACGTGGGGTCTTGTCAGGGATTTGAAGGGGACTTGTCTGGAGCTTGGCGCCAACCCTTATTTCACGACGGGCCTCCTGCGCGAGTTTTCCCGGCTTGACGTGAGTCTGGCCAATTATTTCAACCCTCAGTTTTCCCCTTTGGCGGAACAGAAGGTGAAGATGGTGAAACGCGGAACCTCCACGCCGGTTTGGGTCCCGATGCCGTTTCATCATTTCAACGTCGAGACAGAAACTTTCCCGTTCCCAGACCGTCGCTTTGACGTGCTGCTGTTTTGCGAGATCATCGAGCACCTCCAAAACGACCCGCTGAAGGTTCTGGGAGAAATCAAACGCGTCCTGAAGCCGGGTGGAACACTGGTTCTCACCACGCCCAATGTCGCCCGGTTGGAGAACGTCGCCCGCTCCATCGGTGGAGCCAACATCTACGACCCGTATTCCGGCTACGGGCCTTATGGCCGGCACAATCGGGAATACAACCGGCATGAGCTGGTTCTATTGTTGGCGTGGTGTGGATTTGAAATGGACGCCGTGTTTACCGCCGACGTCCATCCCAACCACTCGCTCGATTACATCTCCCAGAACGAGATGCTCTCGGTGGCGAAGGCATTGCGGCGGAGACAGAACGATCTCGGCCAATACATCTTCTTGCGGGCGCGAAACACACAACCGATGAAGAGCAAGCGGCCCGCGTGGCTCTATCGCAGCTATCCGCAAGGGGAGATTGAAGCGTGTTGAAGGTCGCCTTTGTTGTCCAACGCTGCGGCTTGGAGGTCAACGGCGGCGCCGAGACTCTTTGCCTCCAGGTGGCACAGCGGATGTCGCGCCACTGGCGCACGGAAGTGCTGACCACCTGCGCGCACGACTACATGAGTTGGGCCAACCACTATCCGGTTGGGGCCGAGGACATCGGTGGCGTGACCGTCCGGCGGTTTGCCGTGGATGCGCCGCGCGACGTGGGAAGTTTCGACCTCCTTTCGTTGAAGTTGCAGCCACGGCAACGCCAATGCAGCCTCGACGAACAGGAAGCGTGGATGCGGGCGCAGGGGCCGATGAGCTGCGGACTGTTGGACTTCATCACGAGTCATAGCGATGAATATGACGCGTTCATCTTCTTCACTTATCTCTACGCTACCACGTATTTCCTGCTGCCTTTGGTGAAGGAGAAAGCGTGGCTCGTGCCATTTGCGCATGACGAATGGCCGATTTACTTCCCCATGTGGGAACGCCTGTTCAGCCTGCCGCGCGGCTTGGTCTTCAGCACCGACGAAGAGCGCGATTTCCTGCGCCAGCGGTTTTCCAATGCGCTGCCGCCAGGACCTGTCGTCGGCACGGGCATTGACGCGGTTGCGGTCACAAACCCGGTGGGGTTTCGGCAACGACACGGGTTGGCGGACCCGTTCCTACTTTATGTCGGGCGCGTGGATGGCTCGAAGGGTTGCGGTGAACTGTTCGATTACTTCCGGCGCGTGCGCGAAGCGGACCCGACGCCGCGCAAGTTGGTGCTCATCGGTCGCGAGGTGATGCCGATCCCGCAGGACAAGGACATTGTTCGTCTTGGATTCGTGGATGAGCAGACGAAATGGGATGCGATGGCGGCGTGCGATTGGCTGGTCATGCCGTCGCGCTACGAGAGCCTGTCGTTGGTGCTGCTTGAAACATGGGCCGCCGGCCGGCCGGCCATCGTCAACGGCGAATGCGCGGTGCTGACCGGCCACTGCCGCAAGGCCAATGCGGGTTTGTGGTATTCCAGCTTCGAGGAGTTCCAAGCAATCCTCTCGGTGGCGAAGGATGCTGACAAACACGCGATGGGGCGGCAGGGCGCGGCCTATGTCCGGGCCAATTACACTTGGAAAGCCGTGGAACGGAAATACCTTGATCTTCTGGAAGGCCGCTCGCCTGCCGCCGGTCTTTTGCCTTGACCGGTCAGACCACCCGCTTACGATGGCGCCTTCAATTCACGAAGGCAATAGAGGCAAACGATGCAAGCAACAAGTGTCAATCGGGTGGACACGCCGGCCGGTGTGACTCGCCGCGAGACGGCGGACGCGGCGGTGGCCGTGGCCGGGCGGGAGAGCCGGTTGCTGTTGTCAGTCGTCTTCTCCTTCAGGAACGAAGAAGAAGTGCTGCCGGAGCTGATCCGCAGGCTGCGCGGCACGCTGAACCCCCTCGACCTCGACTATGAGTTGGTTTTTGTGAACGATGCCTCCACCGATGGCTCCCTCGAAGTGCTCTTAAAGCTGCATGAAGAGGATCCGCGAATCAAAATCATCAATATGTCGCGGAGGTTCGGGGTGTCGCCTTGCGTCATCGCGGGTTTGCGACACACCCGAGGCGACGCGGTCGTTTATATGGATGCGGACCTGCAGGATCCGCCAGAACTGATTCCGCAGTTGCTGGAGAAGTTCAGGGAAGGGCATGACGTGGTTCACACGACCCGGACCAAGAGGCTGGGCGAGGGCCGGTTCAAGATGTGGCTCACCAAACAGGCGTATAAAACCATTAACGCGGTGTCTGACATTGACATCCCGGAAAACACCGGCGACTTCAAATTGCTGTCACGGCGGGCGGTAAACCAGCTTCTCAGGCTCGGCGAATACGACCCGTTCATGCGGGGACTGGTCCGGTGGATCGGCTTCAAGCAGGCGCATGTCTTCTACGAACGCGACCGGAGATTCGCCGGAGAAACGCATTTTTCGCTGCTCAGGAGCATCAACCCGATCAGGGAGTTCATCCGCGGGCTGACCTCCTTTTCGGAATGGCCCCTGTATTTCGCGCTGATTGTCGGCTTCATCGTTTCCGCGGGCGCTTTTGCATACTTGGTGGGGATTGTGATCACGACAGTGTTCTTTGGGATGCACAACCCCGGCTGGCCCGCCTTGATGGTGACGCTACTGTTCCTCGGAGGAACCATTCTGTTCACCATTGGCATCCTGGGAATCTACATCGGCAGGATTCATCAGGACTTGAAGCGCAGGCCGCCCTACATTGTTGAAAGCAAGATAGGAATCCAGAATGAGGGATTTTCTACAGACTGTGAGCGCGGCCGGGCCTAGGGGACGGACGGGTGCGCTCGCTGGCGAACGACGGGATTGAAGAGGCCAAACTTCACGGGTGGTGAGGCGCTGTGTGACGTTTGGGCCGTGGCGCCAGGCTCAGTGTGGAAGCGAGTGGTGAGACCCTCCGGAGGGATCCTGACCGGCAGAACAACAGGGAGAGAACTTCCTTGCGGCGGCGGGAGGAACTGGCGGCGAGCGTCTCCAGCCTGAACGGTAACGACCAAGCCATAACCTCCCCAATCCACCAACTCGAAGGAAAGCTCGGCCTCGATGGGAATGTTGGTCAGGTTGGCAAGCCGCAGTTCGGAATCCTGTCCATCCCCGGCGGACCATGCCCAGCGGTTGCTTCCATTTTCCTCGACGCATGGGAAACCACGGCCATAACTCACATGAACGCTTTGGAAACGCAACGCGTCGGAATCGTTGACTGCGAGCACACTGTTTAGACGAATGCATTTGCTCTTGAGGCGGTATTTCAGACTTCCGTTCGATGGGGACGATGGCAACTCGATTGCCCGATTGCCGGCTTCGTCCTGGAAGAGAAGAACACTGTGGCTTCCCAGTCGGTGAAGCAAGAGGTTGGCTTCGTCACCCAGAACGCAAATGGAGTTCTCACTATCATTGACGGTTCGCACCCGGGGAACGGGCGCGAATAGAAAGAGCGCATGGGGATGCGTGCTGTCTGCGGAATACTTGAGGTAATAACAGGTATTGGCGGGTTTTCGGCCCGCGAGATCCAGAAACTCCGAGGCTCGTGGGGTGATGCGGATGTGCTTGCCTGACTTCGTTTGGACATACAAATCCCAATAGTTGTCGGGAACCAAAGCGAAGTTGTTCAGTTTCTTGAATAGTGAAGGCGCATAGACAACGGCGCCCTTTTCGACGGCTTGGAACTCCGGGGTTCTCATCCATTCATCCATGAGTTCCCATCGCAGACCTTCGTGCCGTCTTGTCTGGGCCATGGTCTCGTTGTGGAGTCCTGTAACCGTGGTCACGATGAATGTTGTGAGGAAGATCAACGGGATGGAAAGCATTCCTGGCAACCTGGCTGTAAAGCAGAGGAGCAACGCCCACAACACAGCAGCGCCAAACGTGGAGTAATAAGTGCCAGTATAGCCGGACAGCCACGAGGCCCACGCTTGGTATTTACCATTGAGGGCGAACGGAACATTGGGAAGAACCATCAGGAAGAGCGCGAACAGAAACAAAGGCGCTGTTCCTGCGGGAGGAGTTCGGGCAATGCGCCGGGTTGCATGGACAGCCAGAGCGGACAACGCCAGTCCCTTGACGATGACGGCTGGATTGATGCCGGCGATGCTCTTCAGCAGAAGCGTGATTGTGCAGTTCCCGCCACAAAGCGTTGAGAGATCGGAAAACGAGTGTCCGCTGCCAAACGGACTTCTGACAAAGAACTGCCACGTTGGAACAGACGGCAGCACATAGGAAGACAGGGTTGAGAGAATCGTGGATGCGGCGAACGTCCCTGTGAAGGTGTTGCCTTCATAGGCAGATGGAAATCCCAGTCGAAACCCAAGATAGGCTGCGGAGAAGAGTGCCACTGGAAGCAGGGAAACCAGAAGGTTCTTGAGCTTGAATGCCGCCCCTCCGTGTCTCGCCAGCAGCAGCGGGAAGACCGGGAAGAGGCAGATGAACATCTCGCTGTATTGCAGGGAGAGGAAGTAAAGGAAGGCCGAGAGCCACGCCAGATGCGCCTTGTTTGTTCGGAGAAAGTGTTCTTGGAACGCCAAAGCGAGGAGGAAGAAGCTGAAGGGCAGCGAATAGAGAATGGGAGCCCCGACCAGCGGAAAGAATGACCAACTGTCCTGGACGGTGGCCACCCAGACGCACGATGCGAGAAAACCGAAATGGAAGGACCGGCTCACCAAGCATAGAAGATGGCCGAGCAGGACGGCGTTGGTGACGACGCTCAGCAGCGCCAAAGCGTTTACCATCGTGTGTCCCCCAAGAGCTTCACCGAGGCGATGGCTGCCGATGGCCGTGAACCCGTGCAACGACATGATGTGAAGGCGTCCTTGCGCCTTGGCGCCGTCATAGGCATCCCTATAGGTTCCCATGGCGCAGAGCATGTCGTCAGTGGTGCAGAAACCCGTCTGCAAGAATGACCAGAATGTCAGCAACGAGAGAAGCAAGAAGAGGGCCGCGTATGAAAGCAACTGGGAGGGAACCGCTTCTGCCGCAGCCAGTCTTGCATTCAACGTATTTGCTTCCGCCGTCATGGAGACGATTGCCTGAATGATTTGCGGATGACAGATTCAAGACCGAGGGCGTCGGGGTTGTTGACGGCAAACACGCTGTTGAGACGGATGGCCTTGCCTGTCAGATGGAATGCAAAACTCCTGGCGGATGAGGATGGAACCTCCATCGCTCGTTCTCCCGTCTCATCGCGGAAAAGCAGAATCCGGCGAACGTTGGGCGCGCGGAAAAACAGGTCGGCTTCGTCGCCAACCGCCAGCACCGGATCCTCGGCGCTCCCTCCCATTTGCAGATCGCGGACGGGTGAGAAGAGAAGGCACCCCTCGGGCCGATTATGGTCCGCGGAATACTTGAGGTAGTAACGCGGAGCGGACGCCGAAGTCGTATCCCGAAAAGCCGCTTCCATTTCCTCTTTGCTGGTGAGGATGTTGAGGGCCTTGCCCGTTTTGTGGAGCACATACGCGTTCCAATACCCGGGGAAAGGATCGGCGCAGCCGAAACTTCGAGTCTTGAGCGTGGGCGCGCAGACGATGCTGCCGGCGGGAATGGTTTGAAACGAACTGCTCGAAAGAAAATCATCCACGAGTTCCCACCGTTTGTGGGAGTAAGCCTTGCTGGTTACTTCGGCCTCGTTCCATGCCGAGACGCTCAGCGTGCCCGCAAAAACGAGCGCAGCAAAAGAGGCCGCTATTGTATTGCGAGTCAGACCGGCGCGGACAACGGCTGTCAGGTGGCAGGCGGCGGCCCCCATCAGGAGACAAATTCCGAAGAAGGAGTAATACGTGCCCACGTAAATCCTGGAATTAGCCTGGCAAACCCAGAACTGATACTTCGGAGTGAGCGCATGAGGGAGATTGGGCAGAAAGACGAGGCAAACCGCAAACGTGCCAATGACGGCCCACGTGGAGAAAGATAACGCCACCGCGAAACGGCGCAGCAAGGCCCATGCGACGCCGGCTGCAAGGGCTGCACGGAGCAACCATGCCGGCTCAAAATGGCGGAAGTTTTGCAGCCAGGCAGTCAACTCTGGCAGGCCGTGCAGCGGGTTGAGTGAAACACCGCCAAACTGGGAAAAGCGGCTGACTTCGCCAAAGAATTGGTATTCGCAAGTCGGAAAACCGGACAGACTGTAAGTCCACAGCGTCCGGAAGAAATCTCTGAATTGGAAGGATGTGCCCAGGGAGTTGCCATCATAAGCCGACGGGTGGGTTGCGCGCCACACTGCGTAGAGCAACGCCATGAGCGCCCAGAACGCGCCGTGAAACAAGAGGGACTTCCATGAGGCTGCGGGATGCCGGTAGAGAACTGGCAGGAAGCAGAGGGCGAGAACGTAGAACATCTCACTGTAATGAAGCGTCAGCGCATACAGGACCGCGCTCAGGAGCAGCATCCCCTTCGATTTCTTCTCGAGTCCATGGTCCAAGGTGATCAGGGAGAGAAAGAACAACGATAACGGCACGGTATAAACCAGCGGGGCGGATGTGATCAGATAGTGCTCCCAACTGTCTCGTTGCAGCGCGGCCCAAGCCAGCAGCGCCAGCCATGTGACGGCGGCGCTTCCGGTCAGGCGGCGGACGAGCCAGCCGAACAAAGCGAAGTTCAAGACGATCGCCAGCAGCGAAACCGCCTTGATGAGAACCATGTCGCGGAAAGCGTGGGCCGCGCTGGCGGTCAGTGCGTGCAGCGACATCAAGTATAAGCGCCCTTGTGCCCTGGCCCATTCGACATAACCACTGTAGGGATGATAGGCGATGATCATGTCGTCGTTGGTCGCATACCCGGTGTTTAGGTAGGGCAGGAGGAAAGTGAAGAGCAAGAGGCCCACCGCGGCGGCTATAGACGCACTCGGCATGAAAGCAGCACGGCTCGCCTGGGGCAACAGTGCTGGCTCAGACTGTGCCGGTGTCGTTTTCAAATCGGTGGATGAGCCGCGCTTCATGGTTTGGCTTCATTTCGCGGCCACGATCACCATGTTCTCCACACAAGCGCGGATATTGTGTTCCGCCAGATGCAGTCGCTGTAGGAGGTTTCGCAAGGGGGCTTTGAGTGTGGCCGGCAACGGCAGCATACGGATCACATGATCGAGTTGATAGCTGTTGGCCATGTCCTTGATCGAGACCACTCGAAAGCCGTGCTTTTCCAGAATCTTCCGCATGGTGGATTTGTCCCAGAGAAACATGTGCGAGATATCATAGGTCGAGGCGCGCGAGCCAAGAACCGTCGGCAGAAAGGAGTGGATGTTGTGGTGGATGGCCAGCACAAGACCGGCCGGCTTCAGGTAATGGCGGACCATCTGGAGAAAACGGTTTGGCTCCGTGATGTGGTCGAACACCTGGAAGAAACAAATGAAGTCGAAGAAGCTTTCAGGGAACAACCCTTCTTTCAGTTCAGTCGTGCGAATGCGGTTCCGGATGGCGTCATCGGCGGCGCGGACAGCTTGTTCGCCTGGTTCGACGCCGAAGACATTTAGGGACGGGTATCTCGCCTGCACTTCTTTGAGCAGGAACCCGTTGGAACAGCCGACTTCCAGGAAGTTACCAGACGTTGTTCGAGGAACAATCTTCTCGATCTCGCCCAGATAGTCGCGAAGCATGTTCTGCAACTGCGGCTCGCTGATGAACTGGCTTTGGGCGTAAAGCCTGAGGATCTTCTCTTGGGAGATTCTCGGTGTGGAATAGATGAGGCCACAGCCTTTGCAGCGAACGACGCGAAAATGGGTGTGTGTTGGGGTTTTTCTGGCCACAAAGGCCAGGTCATCTTCCCTGAACTTTGCGGGGTAACGCACCGTGAACTTCGCCTCCGGCCCGCAAATGGGGCAGAAGACGGTTTCCATGAGGTTCTCTTCCGTCATTCAGACGCCGTTCCTGTTCCGGTGGATTCGTTGCATGTGCTGGTTTCTTCGTGACAGTAAACCGTCCGGGCTTCCTCAGCATTCTCTCTGAGACCTCTCGGTGTTGCGCACCGTGTTTTGCCCACACACCAGCGGCATTGTAGTGCCCGACCGTTACTACGCAAGGCAGAACCCGTCAACCATTGCCGAAAGGGCCAAGGCCGTCCACGGAAGGTTGCGCGCTTTCCGGCACGACTGGGTGGTTGTTCCGGTTACGGCCCTGACTTGTGTCTTCCGGGTTTGCAGAATCCAGTCCCGCGTCCGAGCCTATTGCGGCGCGACTGTGGCGTGCCAGAGGAACTTCACGTCGCGGTTGTTGTCGCGAGCCGGCAGGCGAAGACGGACGACGCGACCGCTCGCCTGGGTGGGCGTGGCGGAAGCGCCGTCCAGCGTCAGCATCAGCCTGCCGGTCATGCGCGCAGGCAATTCCACCGCCACCTCGCCTTCCGGAGTGGCGTAAACCCACACGTCAGCGTGACGCGCGCAGCCTTCAGTCACAAACGAGGTGCCGTCGTCCTGCAAGCTGGTTGCGACAACGCCCGGCGCCGTCGTGCGAAAACCGAAAGCGGGCAACGCTCGACCGGCGACAAGGCACGGCTGCGCGTCGAGGTTGGCAATGATCTCGACCGGACCATAAGAGGCTCGGATGATGCCGTTGTCGCGCTCAGCCGTTTGGTGGAGCACGGCCTCCGGGCGCGATCGTCGTGGTGAAGCAGCAGAATCGCGCCCGGAGCTCGCGCTCCACCGTTCGTGAGTGAACGCCTTCAACGGTTCGCCGATGTAGCGGGCGACGACGGACTTTTGCAGGCGGTCGAGCCAGCGCAGCCACTCGCGCGGCCCGTCCCGATCCAGCGCGGGCGCGGCGATGCGATAGCTCAGGCCGTAGCCGAGCGCCAGCGTCCACGCGAGCGTCTCGCGGTTCGTGACGAACTGGCCGAGATCGTGGTGGACGAACGAGCATTTGTCGTGGGCGATGATGTGCGCCAGCGGGAAGATGTCCCACGTCCGCGGTGAATACTCGTGCTTCATCAGCCGCCGCCACGACGGCCCGCCTTCGGTCGGCACGATGCCCCACGTCATGCCGCAAAGCTGCGCCTCGTAGTTCGCCGCGCGATCCCAGCCCGACTCGGTTGAGAGCGGTTTCCTCGCGGCGTCTTCGGCGACTTGCGACAGCAGGCCGTCGGTGTAGGCAAAAGGCGTCGGCGAGGCGGGGTTGGTGTCGTAGCACCAGCCGCGCGCGCCGCACTGGTCCTGGAACAGCACGTCCACCGGATAATCCTCGCTGAACTGCCGCACGGTCTCGCGGTTGGCGCGCTGCACCGCCGGATGCCAGTGACAGATCGTCCAGCCATCGTTGCCGGGATTGCCGTAGCGTTCGTAGCTTGGCTTGCCGTCGAGGCCGCGCAACAACGGCGCGTCGCCCTCGCGCTCGAACGTCGGTCCCTTCGGATGATCGCACCACCACGTCGGGTTCGTGTAGGGCATCACCAGATGGCCGAGCGCGTGGCAGCGGTCGAAGAACTCGCGAAACTGCGCGGGCGTGCCGAACTTCTGTTGCGGTGGCAGATGGTCAGGATACTCCTTGTCGAAGCCGCCCTTGAGGTAGTCGGCGAAGTGGACAAGCGCCGGTGACGGCAGCTTGTCCAGATGCGCCAACTTCTCGGCGCAGTTGCCGGCGTAATAGACCAGCACCGACTTCTTGAACTTCGCCAGCAAGTCGGCCGGCATTTTCTCGCTGAGCTTCTGTTTGATTTGGTTCGCGTCGCAGTAGTCGCGCAACGTTTTATCGACCGGCTTGCCGATGGCGAGCCGCACGACCGGCGTGCGCCAACTTCTCCCGGCATCGACGAATGTGGCGAACCCGCGCTCGCACCAGCCGCCGCGCTCGTCGCCGCCGCAACCGAGCTTGCCGGGCACGAAGATGGCGTCTGGCTCCTTCGCACCGGCCCACGCCGGCCACTTCATCGGCTGCACGCCGTAGAGCGACGCCGAGCCGCCGCGCGTGTCGAGCTGCATGAAGTCCGCGAACGCCGGCGGATACGTCGCACTGAAGCTCATCCATTTTACGGGCCGCAGCGCCGCGTGGAACGGATAGCCGCCGACCTCGAACCAATTACCGCCGGCACGGACGAACTTGCCGATGGCCGCTACCGCCGCCGGCAACTCGTCATCGCTAGCCGCGGGCAGCATTTCGCCGTAAGGATTGATGATGGCAAGAAACTCGCGCGACCCCAGCGCCGCCAGCATTTCACGCGGCGAGCGCAATTCGACGACTGTTCTTGACGCGCGTAGCGCAGTCAGCAAGTCCTGAACGGCCATCGCTGTGCCGCCACCACGCTGCGGACCGGCTGCGAGCGAAACGAAACCAAGTTTGTTGCGGCCTTCGGCAGCTTTCGCAAATAGCTTCTCGACCGCCGCCTTCACCATCGCGACAACAAGCCGTTGCTCCTTGTCTCCGACGAAGCCGCCGACGCGCCAGAGCAGGCCCGCGCCGCCAAGATGGCTGGCGGAGAAGTAAGCGCCGTTGTCGGAGTCGGCGAGCACGAGATCGGCCTGGCCTTTCGCTGGTGCGCGATTGACGGTGGCTTGCGCGCTCGCGATACGCTTGGCAAGTCCGGTGCCGAACCACTCACGGCCCTCGGCGGTGACGCGCAATGCGACCGGGGCATCGTGGACATCCCGCATCCGCAGCGAGCCGCCATAGAGACTGGCGTAGCCGCGCCCGCCGGTGGTGATGTGACGCCAGCCGGCCGGCTCGTCTTCCGATTGCTGTTTGAAGAACGCGGGCCGAAGCGCCATGCCGACGCCGTTGTTGCCGTTGGACGGGCAGACGAAACGGTCGAGCGCGTCGGGATCGAAGCGCAGCCGCGCCGGCACCGCGAAGTCGAGCAGCGTCTTCTTCGTCGGCAGGACTTCAGCGACAAACTCCACGTCGCCGTCGCGGCCAGTGGCAATCACGCGGACCGTGAGATCGTCGTGGCGGTAGAAAAGATGGAGAGCGTTGGCTTTTGCGTCACGCTCATAGGTGAAGGCGCAATTGGTGGCGCAGAGTTCGCCGCCATCTCGGAACCGCGCGTGCCACAGGCCGTGTTCGCCGCTGGCGCAAATGGAGCCGGGCTTGCCGCGCTGGGTGATGGCGAGGATGGAGCCATTGGCGGCACTGAAGCTAACCGAGCAAGCGCCGCTCGTCAGCGTGAGCGTATCGCCCTGCTGTGCGCCTGACACTGCGAAGCACAGCGAGACAGACGCGACGATGGCGGTGAACTGTCGGAACGGGAAATTCATGCGCTGCTCTTACCAGATTCACTCCAGCAAGCGCAACGCGAAGCCGGCCCAATTGAAGTTTACGTTGAAGAAGTTGGTTAGTTGCACGACCACTTCGTTGTCGCCGGCGTTCAGTTTCACCGGGAAACGGTGGGTGACGAAGCCGTTGTTGCCACCGCCACGATAGACTTCGCGACCGCTGACGAGCACCCGCAACGGATCGTCGTGGCTGAGTTGGAAGGTGACGCGGCGCGCTTTCGGCGAGGTAATGACACGCCGGGCGAGGAACGCGTGGCCCATGCCGCCGAGTTCGACCTCGCCTTTGATCTTCGTGCCGTGGCGTGCGAGGTAAGTGAGGTCGAGCATTGGACCGATGCTGCGTTGTTTCATCCAGCCGCTGACAAATGACTCGCTGACACAACGGCACTCGAATTGCTTGCCCGCGTCCAGGTCTGCGACGCTCGGCAGCACGGCATAAGGATCGCCGATGGGCCGGTGGTTCTTGTCGAGCCGCAGCGGCACGGGGCCGAAGCAATCCCAGTCAGTGTTCAGCGGGTTGTCGGCGTCGGCGACGGTCGTGCCTTCCGCTGAGTCCTGATACCAGTAGGCGACGCTGCGCGGCGCGAGATCGGGATATACGCCCCAGTAGAGACTGAAGCTCTTGCTGAATGGATAGGGGTTTTCAAAGTGGTGGCGGTAGCGGCCAGCTTCGTTGCTGTGGGCGATCGCGAACGGGTGATGCTCGCCACGGCCGAACCACGCGAAGGTGAAGTAATCCTCGCCGTTGATGCCATGCAGGAATGCCGGGCTGTCGCCCTCGCCGTCAATGACCGCGAAGTCGCCGCCGCCGTGGTCGTGGCCGGTGCCGTAGAGCGCCATGCCGAGCCAATGGCCGCGTCCGCGCAGGTAGAGCACCGGATGTTGGCGATAGCCGGTGGTGCGCGGCGTTTGCTGCCAGAGTGCGTAAAAGTAACCCCACTTGTCGTTCCATTTGCGGACCGGCTCGATGTCGGCGTCGAACTCCACCGTGACCGGATGCGGCAGGTCGTTGGCGAGCGTGAACGTCGCGCTCTTGCGGAACGGCATCGGCAGCCAGCAGGTGCGCGCGGCGGTGTTGGTGTCGGTCTCGAAGCTGACGCCGCGGAACGCGCCGAAGAAATCGGCGAGGTTGGAGCGCACGGCTGGCGTGGCCGCGCCATCATAGCGAGTTTCAAGGCGGAGCAAACTGTGCGCGCCGACGCCGACATCGGTCTGAAGCCGCCACCGCCGCGTGATGCCGGGACCGGTGAGTGTGGCGATGTCAGCTTTGGCGTTGGCGGGGATGGTGACGGTTTGCTTGTAGCCGCCGACGTGAGGAGGCGGAGGAGCGTGTCGGGAGGAAGTCGCAAGCAGTTCCGCCTCCTTACGTCGGCGGCTACCAGCGTTTTCTCCGATCCGATAATCAATCTGATAGAAGATCAACCACGTTGGCTCCAGCGTCTCCATTTCGATCCGCATTTGACGCTTGAACGGCACCGGCAGAAAGAGATTCCGCGCGCCTTTGTTGCCGACAAAGCCGGTGACGGGCGGCGACGGCGCGCGTTGTGCGGTGGCGATGAGTTCGTCCGGCGTGCCGGCGAGCGCCGGCTTTTTCGCGCCGTCGGCGAAGAACTCCAGCCGGTGGTCACCCTTGCCCGGCGCCCACGTGGACCAGAGATGGCGGACGCTGCCGGAGCCGGCAACGTCGAGCAACGTCAGCCGCTGGCTCGGCGCGCGATAGCAACCGAGCCGACGGTCAGGGCCTTCAACGAAGCTGTTCTTGCCGGGCCGGTAGCTGCGCAGCTCGTGGATGTCGCCCAGGTAGAACCGCCGCAGTTCGTCGAGAGAAGGTTTCATGGAAGTGCCTCCGGTTCGCGGTTCGGCAGCGCCAGCCACACCGACGATCACCGACGCCAGGCAGATGCCGCGCGTCAGCCAAAGCAAGGTTGTTGGTTCACGAGTCACAAGCCAACGGATTAAAACCCATTGGCCGGCAATGCAACAGAATAAACCGGCTGGCGTAGAGCGGGCGTTGAGCGTAGAAAGGACGAAACAACTGCGGTTGAAAAAGGAGCCATTATGAACGCAGAACCATTGCCGCCTTCTCCATCGGTTTTCTCCGACCGACGAGCCGGCCTCATCGTCTTCGGTGTGCTGGAGATTCTCATCGGTTGTTTTTGCGCGCTGCTCATTCCGCTGATGGTCGTGGGCATCGCGGTCGGCGCAAAGGCGACCGGGACGCCTCCGGATAATAACGCCATCGTCCCCGGCGTGGTCGTCTATGGCCTCGCGGCGATTGCCTTCGTCTGGCTCGGCGTCGGCTCCATTATGTGCAGACGTTGGGCGCGCGCACTGCTGCTGGTTTTCTCGTGGAGTTGGCTGCTGGTGGGGGTCATGGTCGCGGGATTTTCCGTGGCGTTGATGCCGCGCGTTTTTGAAACCGTGCAGGCTGGCCCTGGGAAGGCGGGAATCATATTCATGTTCGTCTTCCTGGGCATCATACTCCTTGTCATTCCGGGCGTGCTGACGTGCTTCTACCAAGGCCGAAACGTGAAGGCGACGTGCGAGGTGCGAGATCCCGTGCGGCGCTGGACCGACGCGTGCCCGTTACCCGTGCTGGCGGCGGCGTTGTGGCTGGGTCTGGGGGCCTTGTGCATGCTCCCGATGCCGCTGGCCCATAAGAGCGTCTTGCCGTTCTTCGGGACACTGCTGACGGGGTTGCCGGCGATGCTGTTCTACGTCGTTTGGGCCGCCGGATCACTCTGGTTGGCGTGGGCGTTCTATCGTCTGATGCCGGCGGCTTGGTGGATCGCTGTCGTTGCGTTCCTGTTGTTCAGCGTGTCCAACAGCATCACTTTCGCGCAGATTGACATCATGGAGATGTATCGGTTGATGGGCTACCCGCAGCGACAGCTAGAGGAGATGCAGAAGTTCAATTTCTTCTCCGGTAAAGACATGGCGGTATGGACGGCGTGTTGTATGGCGCCGTGGCTCGGCTATTTGCTCTGGATCAAGAAGTTCTTCCGCCGCTTTGTTTGAAGCGGCGCAACTCGATGAACGCACTTGGAATGCTGCTGGAATGAACTTCAGGAACTTTTCGCGGATCGCTACAGGGTGCGCGGCGTTATGTGTGGCTGTCACCGCCATCAGTCAGGAAGCGCGGACCGCGGCTGGCGACGCGCTGGCGTTCACGGCTGACGGTGCGTGGAAAACGGCGACGGTGAGCGGGCAGCGGTTGCCGCTTGCGGCCGGCGCGCCGGTGTTGAGCGTTTGCGACGTTGAGCGGGGAGGGGAGTATCTGCCGATGTCCGGCACGGTTCGCGCGGAGGATGGCGGCGTCAGCATGGCGCTCGGCTCGGAGCGACTCGCGTTGAAAGCGGTGTTGCGGATCGAAGGCGACGGCACGGCGTTCAAGTTCAAACTGCGCATCGAGGATACGACGAGCAGGGACCGCGGTTTGTTGGTGCGGGTGGGAGTGCCGGTAAACGCGACGGGTTGGAAATGGTGGGACGACATGGACCGGCGGCGCGTGATCGAGCCGGGCAAGTTGTATGAGAACGCGAAGCCGCTCCGGGCGTTTGCGGCGCTGCCGGAATGGAAGGACAAGCCGGACCTGCGGATGGGCTACAACACCGAGAACTTTTGCTCAGTGATCACCGGCGGGGCCGGACTGTGTCTTGCGGTGCCGCTGGACCAGCCGCGCATCTTCCGCACTGGCTACGACGCGAAGTCGGGGATGTTTGGTATCACTTACGACGTGGCGCTGTGCAAGGAGACCGCGCCGCCGTCGCAGGCGGCGTTCGAGTTCGAGCTGTTCGCGTGCGATCCGCGTTGGGGTATGCGCAGCGCGCTCGACACCTACTACCGACGGCATCCTGCGTTCTTCACCAAGAATCTGACCGAGGAAGGCATGTGGATCGCTTTTACTGCCCTTAATGGGCTGGACAACACGACGGAGTTCGGCGTCGCCATCCAGGAAGGCGCGGGGTCGGCTGGCTACGACGACAAGATCGGCGTGAAGAGCTTCAGCTACTACACGCACGCCGGGATGTATGCCGACGTGCCGGATCACAAACGTGGCGTGGACCCGACGCCGTCACTGGAGCGGCGTATCGCGGCGGCGGAGGCGATGTTCCGGCGGAGCACAGGGCGCGATGGCGTCTATGCCGAGTGCGGCCTGCACGACACCGCGGGTCGGCTCTCTGCAGAGCCGGGAACGGTTTATGGCGACGTGCTCGCGCAGTTCTGTCTGGAGCCGGAGATGTTCTATGGGCGGTGGCTGCTGGACCGCATCGAGAAGTTTTTCGCCGACTTCCGGAAGCGCGGTGAGCTGGATGGGGTTTACTACGACGGCCTTACCACCGGCATCAACTACCGCCGCGAGCATTTCCGCCACGCGAGCTATCCGCCGTCGTGGGATCCGGTCGCGAAGAAGCCGTATCTCTACAACTACTTCTCGTCGGTGGAGTGGGCGCGCCTCGTGGCGGAGAAGCTGCACGGGATGGGGAAGTTCACGATGATGAACGGCGCGATGGGCGCGAGTCCGTTCTGCGCGCCGTATCTCGACGTGATGGGCGCCGAGACCGGCCTGAATATCTCTCGCGCGGACTACAGCTTCGTGAAGACGATCTGCCACCACAAGACGTTCGCGACGCTGCTCAAGGGCAATTACGCGAAGCTCGGCGGCGCGGAGATCGAGTTGTTCATGAGGCGTTGCCTGGCTTATGGTGTGTTTCCCGGCTTCTTCGATTGGCCGCCGAGCGGTCTCGGCCCCGGTGGCACCTATTGGGATCATCCGGAATACTACGAGCGCGACCGGTTGTTGTTCCGCAAATACCAGCCACTCGTGAAGACCATCGCCGTCGCAGGATGGGAGCCGCTGACGTTCGCGAACACGGCGGACGCGGCGTTGCAGGTGGAACGGTTCGGTGCGATGGAGCGGGGGTGCGTGTTCTTCACGGTGCTGAACGACTCGACGGAGCCTGTGCGGAGTGTGCTGACGGTGGAGGCGGACAAACTACACCTGCCGGCGAAGGATTTGTTTGTGTTCGACGAGGTGTCGCAGCGGCGGCTTGGCTGCGAAGTGAGCGGGGGCGTGCTAACAATTCCGTTGGGGTTGCCGCCACAGTCCGTGGCGCTGGTTCACATAGCGAAGGCGGCGGATTTCGTGACGCATCATCTGGAGGCCGCGAAGCAGGTGTTCGAGGTTGCCAACATGCAGCAGAAGGCCGACGAGGGTCGCCCGCAGCGGCCGTGTTACTGGCGCGTGACGGAGGAGCGGTGCTTCCGCGACGACGGGGCGCTGTTGCTGCGCAATGATAGTGACAAGCAGTTCACTACGGCTTCGCAGTGGGTGATGTTGTTTCAGGAGAAGGCGTGCCCCATTACCGTCCGCGCGCGCTTAAAGACAAAAGATGTCCCGGCTGCGAAAGGCGACGGCTTCGCGCTGCACGCGGTGGTCTGCTATGTGGACAAGCAATTCACCACGCGCGACCCGCGTGTGTTACCGCTGGAGCCAGGCACAGGCGATTGGAGGAACGTCGAGTGGACCATCGAACCGACGCGGCCCGTGCGCAGTATTCAGCTTACTCTCCGACTCAACGGCCGGCGCGGCAGCGCTTGGTTTGATAGCGTGTCCGTGCGCTCCGCCGACGCGCCCGACAAAGAGTGTGTTGTGGATGGTGGTTTTGACGCGTGGTATGAGCGGTTGACGCCTGAGCAGGCCAGCTTGCTCGCACCGAAGATGGCCGCGGTTCGCTCAGCGCTGTCCGACCGGAACCCGGCTTCGGCTCTGTGCGCGATTCACGCCGCCTCTTCTCTGATCGCGGAGCAACATCTTGAGAACCCCGCGCGCCGCGAGCGACGCGATCTCGATGCGGCGTGGGAGCATCTGACCGCGTGCAGTTCAGTCGTGTTTGGCGTCGAGGGCTTGGAGTTGGTTGGACCGGACAAAGCCGCGCCGGGAGAGACGGTCAAGGTCGCGGCGAAAGTCGTCTCGTCGAAGAAAGCGGTGCGCCGCGTGGGTGTTTCGCTGCGGTCGGAGAGCGGCCTGGAGATTGCCAGCAGGCGTGACGATTCCGAGTTCAACGTCAGCATTCCAACCAGCGCAAAGCCGGGTGATACGATTGTGCTGCGTGGCGAAGGAATGGCGGAACTGAAGGGTGGTGGCAGCTTACCGTTGCGCGTGACGCGGAGCATTGCCATTGTCGCGCCGTTCGACGCGGAAGCGACGTTAGAGGGTGTGAGTGCCGATGCCAGCCAGACCATCGCGCTTCGTTTGGCGAACAACCTCTCGCGTCCGCAGCGGTTCAAGATTGCGATGAACACGCCCGCCGGCTGGGCTGTAACGGGCGGGGCGCAGGAAAAGACGGTTGCGCCGCAGACGAGCGCGCAGGTGCGGTTCGCGCTCGTGCCGACCGCCGCGGTGAAACCGGGCCAGCATGAGGTTGGCGTGACGATTCGGGGCGAAGGCGGATCGGAATCATTCCGGCTGGAACTGAATCATGTTCCGGCGTCGGCGAACCGGCTGAAGAACGCGGGTTTTGAATCAGGCGCTGGCGCGGCTTTGGAAGGCTGGGGGCGATGGATGGGCGGCTATACAGCCGATGCGAACATCGCCCGCTCCGGCCGCTATAGCTTGCGTTTGCAGACGGACGCGACAACCGCGCACGTCGGAGCGCATCAGGGCGTGGCGTTGAACCAGAAAGCCGTCGCGCCGCTGGTCGTGCGCGGTTGGTGCAAGACGGAGAAGGTTGGCGGCGACCGCTCCGGCTGCTGTCTCTACGTGGACATCTATTACGCCGACGGGACGAAACTCTACGGACAAAAGCTCCTGTTCGACTACGGAACGCACGATTGGCAGTTCCGGGAGATGCGCATCCCGACGACGAAGCCGGCGCGCAGCGTCAGTGTTTACACCATGCTGCGTGGCGCGACCGGCACGGCGTGGTTTGACGACCTCATGCTCGCCGAGGACTTGTCAGCCGCCGGCAATTGAGCATGACCGCGACGATGGGCACCGTCACTTCTTGTCACTGACGATAGGCACGAAAGTGATGAGCCGGCTGCCGCCGTTGCACGCCGCCTGGGCAACGTATTGGACGGCCGAGTCGGAGAGTTTGTCCGTCCGCGCTTTGTGGGTGTGTCCCGCGAGGACGGCGACGAGATTTCCCGTCTTTCCGACGCGCTGGAGGAACTCCGTGATGGATCTTCAGTTTCCTCTCCGCGATTGAGTTTTTGGGGGAGTGGCGACAACATAAACGGTGCATGGCAGCGGCGCTTCAATCGCACGGACGTGACCTGACCTACGGCAGTGTGCCGAGGCATCTGGTGGCGTTCTCGATGCCGATGATGCTGGGCAATCTGATCCAGGCGGCTTACAGCTTCGTGAATGCGGTGTGGGTGGGCAAGGGGCTGGGTGAGGCGGAGATGGGCGCGATCACGGTGACGGGGGCGACGATGTTCGCGCTGCTGGCGCTGGCGCTGGGGATCACGGTGGGCGCGGGCATTTTGGCGGCGCAGTTTGTCGGGGCGCGGGATACGGACGGGCTGCGGCGGGTGGTGCAGACTTCGACGGCGTTGCAGGCGGTGGCGGGGGTGGTGGTGATCGCGGTCGGCGAATGGCTGGCGGCGCCGGTGTTGCGGCTGATGGATACGCCGGCGGATGTGCTGCCGCTGGCGGTCTCCTACACGCGGTGGCTGCTGCTGATCACACCGTTCTTGTTCGGGACGTTCCTCATCGGGTCGCTGTTGCGGGCGGTGGGGGACTCGAAGACGCCGCTGTATTTTCAGGCGGGCGGCCTGTTGCTGACGGTGGCGCTGGACCCGGTGCTGATGTTCGGCTGGCTCGGCTGTCCGCGGCTGGGGTTGAACGGGACGGCGATTGCGAACATCATCACGCAGGCGGCGAGCACGTTTGCGCTCTACGCGTGGCTGCATCGGCGCGGGAACGTGACGGCGCCGGACTGGCGGCGGCTGATGATGGACTGGCCGACGCTGTGGTTGATCCTCAAGGTGGGCCTGCCGGCGGCGGCGCAGCAGGGGTTGGCGGCGTTCGGTTTTCTGTTCATCACGGGGATCGTGAACGCCTATGGCGCGAGCGCGACGGCGGCGTTTGGGGCGGCGATGCGGCTTGACCAGGTGGCGCTGTTGCCGGCGATGGGCTTCGGCGTGGCGGTCTCGATGATGGCGGGGCAGAACATCGGCGCGCAGAGGTTTGACCGGGTGCGGGAGGTGTTCCGGTGGGGGCTGGTGATCAGCGGCGGCGTGACGCTGGTGGGGACGGTGGCGGTGATGGCGGTGCCGGGATTGTTGCTGCGCGCGTTTCTCAATGACCCGGAGGCGATCCGGATCGGCACGGGATATCTGAGGATCATCGGAGCGTCCTACATGTTCTTCTCGGTGTGGTTTGTCACCAACGGCATCATCAACGGCGCGGGCCGGACGCTGGTGACGACGCTGGTGACGGTGCTGGCGCTGTGGGTGGTGCGCGTGCCGCTGGCGCTGCTGTTGTCGCATCACTTCCACCGGATCGAGGTCGTGTGGGTCGCATCGGGCATCGCCTTCGCGGTGGGCACGCTGGCGAGTCTGGCCTACTACTACTCCGGCCGATGGAAGCGGGCGATGATTCCCTCGGAATCGGCCGCGACGATTGACGAGATCGTGGTGGGGTAAAGCGCCGAAAAATGTTCTCTTTTTCCCCAATTCGTGGTAGCGATGTGACCGCGCGAACGGTGTTTTCCCGAGGAACACCACCCAAGTGAGGCGCATGAAGACGTTACCAGTCGTTGCCGTCATGTTCTCGGCGGTGTGCCACGCCGTCGCGGCAAACTACTCCTTCACCAACATTGTTGACGACGCGGACGGCGCGTTCAGTTCCTTCAGCACCGTCGCTTCCGTCAACGCCTCCGGCATGGTGGCGTTCTCGGCCAACGGCTCTGGAGGCACCGTGGGCATTTACAAAGGCAACGGCTCGTCCACTAACGCGATGTTTCAGGGCAGTCAGGCCAGCTACACGCTGCCGTTCAGCCCGGTCATCAACGATGGCGGCGCGGTCGCCTATCTGCGCAGCGACCTTGGCGGAAACAACAACGTCATCTACGACAGCGGTCTTGGCCCCACCGTGGTCGCCAGCGGCGGTGGCGCTTTCATCAACGTCAACCAGCCGATGTTGAACGACGGCGGCACGGTTTCTTTCGGCGCGTCCACGCCCGGGCCGGATAGCGGCTTCAACCTCTACACTTGGTCGGGCGGCGTCACCACGGCGCGTTACTACTCGAGCGCGGAATCCACTTTCATCGGACTCTCGACGGTCGCCTCGGTCAACAACAACGGCGTGTTGGGCTTCAACGGCACGCTGGGGCCGCCGGAAAGCCAGGTCAACGGCCTCTTCTTCGGCACGGGCGGCGCCCATACCACCATCACGCTGGCCAACGGCGGCACCGGCTTCAGCTTCCTCTCGTCGTTCCCGACGATCAACAAATCCGGCGTCGTCCTCTTCCACGCCACATCCACCAACGGCAAGACCGGCATCTACTCCGGCAACGGCGGCCCGCTCACGACCTACGTGGACACCACAAGCCCTTACGCAAGCATCCATGCCAACACCGGTTTCTCCGACGGCGGCACCATCGCCTTCTATGCCTCGACGGACAGCCTCTTTGATTACGGGCCGGACGGCATCTTCATCGGCCCCAATCCCACCGCCGACCGCGTCATCAGCATCGGCGACGAACTTTTCCCCGGCCTCTTCGTCACCAGCCTCAACTACGGCGGCGCGATCAACGAACACGGCCAGATCGCCTTCAACTACACCGTCGAAAACCTCGCCCACACGGTCACGCGGCACGGCATCGCGCTGGCGACGCCTGACAGCTCCGCGCCGTTGCTTAACAGCAGCTTCGCCCAGATGGTCACGGTCGGCGGCGGCCTGGCAACCATCGGCGGCTTGCAGGCGACGTTTGATACGGTGAACGATCCCGGCCGGTTCTCCGCCGACTTTTTCCGGCCGACCAACTCCGCGGACCTGGCCCTGCGCATTGGAGAGACGGCCCTCAACGAAGTGGATTTCGGTCTTGCCACGCCGAGCTACCAAGTTTGGCAACTTGAGTTCTCCGGCACCTTCAGCGACGCGGCGCTCGTCTTCCACTACGACGACGCGGGCTTGCTGGCGGACGAGTCTCAACTTGTCATCCGGCACTACACGGGCGGGCAGTGGACGGTCCCCAACCAGACGATTGACACGGTCAACAACACCATCACGCTCGTTGCCAACAGCTTCTCGCCGTTCATCCTCTCGAACGTTCCCGAACCTTCCAGCGCGGCGCTGCTCGCGTTGGGCGGCGTGGTCCTCCTCCGCCGGCAGTCCAGCCGCGACCGGCGGCGCGCGAAGCAATAAGGTATTTCCACTTGTCCAGCTCGCGCCGCGGGCATAGCCTTGCCGCCAACCTCTTAACGCTATGTCAAACGCACATCCTCTCCGGGCCGGCGCAGCGGTGGCGGATATCACGCCCGCAGTCGGCATCTCACTGGCAGGTTCGCTCACCGGTCGCTCCGCCAAGTCCATCCTCGACCCGCTCCACGCCCGCGCCGTCGTGCTGGAATCGGGCGGCGTGCGCATCGCGTTCGTGCTGCTCGACCTCATCGCGTTGAACAATGACGACACCGCACGGGCGCGCGCGGCGGCGGCCAAGGCCGCGTTTATTCCCATCGAGAACGTCTGCGTCTCGTGCACCCACACGCACAGCGCGCCCTGCACGCTCACCATCTTCCAATCGGTGCGCGAGGCGGCGTTCATCGAGACGGTGATCCAGCGCGTCGGCGAGGTCGCGGGCAAGGCGGCGGAGCGGTTGCAACCCGCGCGCGCTGCGTGGGCCAACGGCTGGGAGCTGCGCGCCGGTTTCAACCGCCGTTATCACATGAATGACGGCACGGTGAAGACCAATCCCGGTATCGGCAACCCGAAGGTGCTTCATCCCGCCGGCCCGACCGATCCGCAGGTGCCGATGCTGATGCTCGAGTCGATGATCGGCCAACCGATGGCGGTGATCGCAAACTTCTCGCTCCACTACGTCGGCGACCGGCCCGGCGACGCCATCTCCGCCGATTATTTCGGCGAGTTTGCCGGCATAATGCGCCAGCGCAAGGGGCCGGAGTTCGTGGCGCTGTTGACGCACGGCGCGTCCGGCGACATCAACAACATTGACGTGATGCACAAGCCTGTGCAGCGCAAGCCCGGCGAGCGCAGCCGCGAGGTGGCAGGCTGGATCGCCGATCAAGTGGACGAATGCTGGGCACAGGCGAAGTTCGAGGACTTGGTGGTCGTCGCCGCGACGCAGGACGCTTACATGCAACGCGTCCGGAAGCTGAAGGGCGCGGAGTTGGAGGCGGCGCGCAAACAATCGAAAGACCGGAAGCTGCCGCTCGTGGACCAGCTCTATGGCAAAGAACGGCTGGAGTTGCTGCGATGGCCGGACAAAGTCCCGATGGTGATCCAGTCGCTGCGGGTCGGCGGGTTTGGCGCGTCCACGTTTCCCGGCGAGGTATTCTGCCGCCACGGTCTCGACCTGAAGAACGCCTCGCCGTTCCCGGTCACGGCGTTCATCGAACTGGCCAATGGCTACAGCGGCTACACGCCAACGCGTGCAGACTACGACCTCGGCGGCTACGAGACATGGCTTGCTCGCAGCGCCTACGCCGCGCCGTTCACGGGCGAGGAGATGGTCGCCGTCGCCGCGATGCAGTTGCGGAAACTCTGGCAGTCATGAGCCCCCACTGGGAGCGGCGGTTTCCAGACTGCGCCGACCCGGTCCAGCGACAACAGTGCGGCGGTTACAAACCGCCGCTCCCGGCAAAACCTGAAATGAAAACACACACATCCCCCAAACACCTCATCCTCCAAGCATCGTTGGCCCTCTGGCTAATCCTCTCCGCAACTGCAGCAGAGTCTACATCCCTCCGTCTCACGCTACCGCCGGCATGGTATGGCGTGCCGGGTGTGCCGATGAGTCTCTACTACGACAACATCGTCCTCACAGAGACGCCCGAAAACTACCGTTTCGAGGTGACCTGCGACATCGGCAAGTCGGAGGCGAAGCGATGGACCGTGACGCCCGCCGACAAGGATGCGGGCCAGCACGGGATCGTCGTCGTCGTAAAGGACGCGCAGGGCAAGGAACTGCAGCGCGCCAAGACCGTGCTGCACGTCGTCCCGCGAAACGCTGGCGCAAACCGGAACCTGCGCCTGCTCATCGTCGGCGACAGCCTCACCGCCGCGACCATGTATCCGATCGAAATCGGCCGGCTGCTCACGATGCCGGGCAACCCAAAGTGGATCATGCTCGGGACGCACAAACCGGCGTCCGTCAAGCCGGGCGTCGTGCATGAAGGCTACGGCGGCTGGACTTGGGCGGCGTTCCTGTCGCGCTACGACGCCAAACTCGGCCACAAGCTCGACGAGAAAGGAAAACGCTTGAGTAGTCCGTTCCTCTTCCCAACCGCCGACGTCAAGCCGGCCTTGGACATCCCGCGCTACTTCCGCGAGAACTGCGCCGGCCAGCCGCCAGACGTGATGACCGTCCTGCTCGGCATCAACGATTGTTTCGGCGCCAGTCCCGACGATGCCAAAGCGATGGACAAGCACATCGCCGGGACACTCGACACCGCCGAGAGATTCCTGAAGGAGTTCCGCGCCGCTGCGCCGCGCATGGTCTTCGCCATCGGCCTGACCACGCCGCCGAACTCGCGCGAGTCCGGCTTCGAGGCGAACTACAAGGGCAAATACCACCGTTGGGGCTGGAAGCGCATCCAGCACCGCCTCGTGGAGCAGATGCTCAAGCGATTCGCCGGCCGCGAGCGCGCAGGCATCCATCTGGTGCCGACGGAACTCAATCTCGATCCCGTGGACGGCTACCCGGAGAACAACGGTGTCCATCCCAACGCCACCGGCTACCAGCAGATCGGCGCGAGCTTCTACTGCTGGCTGAAGTGGTGGTTGCAGGCGAAACAGCCGTGATACCAAAAGGTCTCCGGTTTTTGGCATAAAAGGCTTGAGACGAAGCGGAAGTTGTGGCCATCGTTTGCGCCACGCGGTTTGCGGTGGCTGACGACGATGACGTTGAAACAGAAACTCAACTTTGAGGATACGCAATGACTAATCGTGTGGCTGTGATATTGGTTGCTGGTGTGATGGCGGCGACGGCGGCAATCGGAGCAGAAGGCGTCGCGCTAACCGACGCGGGCGGCAAAGTGCGGGTGGAAATCGGCGGCGAGCTTTTCACGGAGTATAACTACAAGGACGTGGCGCGGCCCTACCTCTATCCGATCATCGGCCCCGGCGGTGTGGGGATGACGCGCGATTGGCCAATGAAGGAGAACGCCAACGACGTGCAGGACCACATCCACCACAAAGGTTTGTGGTATGCGCACGGCAAGGTCAACACCGTGGACTGCTGGTCCGAACAGAAAGCTTTCGGCAAGACCCTCCACGAAAAGTTCTTGGAAATAAGCTCCGGCGCCAAGCAGGGGGTAATCCGCTCCCTCAACAAGTGGGTCTCCGCCGACGGCAAGCCGCTCTGCTCCGACGAGCGCACCATCCGCTTCTATCCGCACAGCGACGTGCGGATAATTGACTTCGAGATCACGTTCATCGCCTCCGAAGGCGACCTGACGCTCGGCGACACGAAGGAAGGCTCGATGAGCATCCGCCTGCCGACCTCGATGAGCGTCAAGGCCAAGGGCAAGGTGGCCGAGGGCCACATCATCAACAGCAAGGGCAACCGCGACGTGGACGCCTGGGGCAAGCGCGCCGAGTGGGTGGATTACTACGGCCCCGTCAACGGCAAGGCCGTCGCCGTTGCGATGATGGACCATCCGTCGAATCCGCGGCACCCAACCTACTGGCACGTGCGCGACTACGGTCTGTTCAGCGCCAATCCCTACGGCATCCACGATTTCACCGCCAAGACCGAGCAGAAGCAACCCGCTGGCGCGGGCGACCTGAAGGTGGCGGCGGGCAAGAAGGTGACTTTCCGGTATCGGTTCCTGTTCCATACCGGCGACGAGAAGGAAGGCAAAGTGGCCGAGCATTACAAGAAATACGCGGCGACGAAGGCTGCAAAGTAGCGGCGCGGAAGAGAGTATTAAACGCAACGAGGAAAGAACCATGACAATGATCACACGCAGAGATTTCCTGAAACATTCAATGGTCGTCACGGCCGGCGCGAGCCTGCCCTGGACCTGGGCGCGCGCGGCCGGCGCCAACGACACCATCCGCGCCGGCGTCATCGGCTTTGGCAGCCGCGGTCAGGCGCACATAGATGGGCTGCGGAAGATTCCGGGCGTGAAGATCGTCGCGCTGTGCGACGTGGACGCGAAGGTTCTCGCCAAGGGCGTTGCCGCGTTCGAGAAGCGCGGCGAGAAGGTCACGGCCTACAAAGACCCGCGAAAGATGCTTGAGGACAAGGAGATTGACGTCATCTCCACCGCGACGCCGAACCACTGGCACGCGCTGCTTACCGTCTGGGCCTGTCAGGCGGGCAAGGACATCTACGTCGAGAAGCCCGCCTCACATTGCATCTGGGAAGGCCGCCAAGCCGTAAAGGCCGCCGCCAAATACAAGCGCATCGTCCAGGTCGGCAGCCAGAGCCGTTCCAGCCAGGGCATCCGCCAGGCGGTGGATTTCATCCGCAAGGGTGGCCTCGGCAAGATTAAGGTCGCCCGCGGCCTCTGCTACAAGCGCCGCAAGAGCATCGGCGAATTGGTGGGCGAGCAACAGATTCCGGAAGGCATTGACTACGATCTCTGGAGCGGTCCCGCGCCGTTGGTGCCGCCGCGCCGCAACGGCAAGTTCGGCCCCGTCCACTACGACTGGCACTGGCTCTGGCTCTACGGCAACGGCGACCTCGGCAACCAAGGCGTCCATCAGGTGGACATCGCCCGCTGGTTCCTCGGCGAGAAGACGCTCGCGCCGCAAGTCATGTGCATCGGTGGCCGGCTCGGCTACGAAGACGCCGGCGAAACGCCGAACACGCAGATCATGATGCTCGACTACACGACGGCGCCGCTCATCTTCGAAGTGCGCGGCCTGGCGAGCGCCGCCGACACCGACGCGATGGACAAATACTGGCCGGTGAAATTCACGCCGGTGGCGAAAGATGACTCGAAGAACAAGAAGGCCGCCGCGGACATGCGAAACGTCACCGGCGGACGCTCCGCCAGCGACCCGCGCAGTTCCATCGGTGTAATCATTCATTGCGAGAACGGCTTCGTCAGCGTGCCGAGCTACACGCAGGCTGACATCTTCGACAACGACGGCAAGGAGATCCCGGAATACAAGGGCAAGTTCAAGGGTGCCAGCGACCACTTCGAGAACTTCATCAAGGCCGTGCGGAGCCGCAAGACCTCCGACCTGAACGCCCCGATCCTCGAAGGCCATCTCAGCGCCGGCCTCTGCCATCAGGGCAACATCGCCTACCGCGTTGGCAAGAAAGCCTCGCAGGCGGAGATCTGCGACCAGGTCAAGAGCAACGCCGTCGTCTCCGAAGCTTTCGGCCGCATGTGCGAGCATCTGAAGGCCAACGGCGTGGACCTCGCCAAGACCCCCGCGACGATCAGCGCGTGGCTGAAGTTCGACCCGAAGAAGGAGCAGTTCACGGACTGCGACGCCGCCAACGCGCTCGTGAAGAACAAGTATCGCGCGCCGTTCGTCGTGCCGGAGAAGGTCTAAACGGCGTTCAATCGTAACCCGACAGGGTGCGGCGGTCTTCGGATCGCCGCACCCTTGTTGTTTGGCAGCGGGCCGCGGCACTTCCACAATCGCGTTGACAGGCGTTTCAGGCGCGGCAAAGCTGAAACCGAGTTGAAACGCGACGGTTCACCATTGTTCCATCCGCCCAGCCTCGACGAGCGCGCAAACGCGCTGAAGTCGGCGCTCGTGCGCTCTTTTCACGTCTCGCCCAGCGACGTGCGCATCGTGGTGTCACCGTATCGGGTTTGTCCGCTCGGTGCGCACGTGGATCATCAACTTGGCGTCGTCACCGGTCTGGCGCTGAACCAGGCGGTGTTGCTCGCGTTCGCACCGTCGCCGGAGGCGCATCGCAAGGAGGTTGCTGCGCTCAGCAAGAACTATCCGGGGAAGGTCAGCTTTGAGTTGGATTCGATTCCGCCGTTCCGGCCGGGCGACTGGGGCAACTACCTGCGCGGCGCGGCGCTGGCCTTGCGCGACCGGTTTGGCAAACACCTCGTCCACGGCATGGTGGCGATGATTGACGGCGACCTGCCTATTGGCGGACTGAGTTCATCGGCAGCGGTGGGTGTCGCGTATCTTCTTGGGCTGGAAGCGGTGAACGGCCTCTCGGTAAGCATTGCGGACAATATCCATTTCGACCGCGCCATCGAGAACGGCTATATCGGCCTACGGAACGGCATTCTGGATCAATCGGTCATCCTGGCCGCCGAACGCGACCGATTGCTGTCGCTGGATTGCCAAAGCGAGACGTGGCATACCGTGCGCGGGCCGAAAGCCGGTTCATTCCAGATTCTGGTGGTCTATTCCGGTTTTGAGCAGGCGCTGGTGTCCACCGGTTACAATCAGCGTGTTGCCGAGTGCCGCGAAGCGGCGAAGCAACTGCTGAACGCCGCGGGCCACCGTGTGGCCAACGGCGTGGTGTTGCGGCAGGTCAGTGAGGAGATGTTCGTGAAACACGGCATCTCGCTGCCCGCGACGCTGCGAAAGCGCGCGACGCACTTCTTTACCGAACAGGCGCGCGTCCGCGACGGCGCTGCGGCGTGGGCCGGTGCGGACGCGAAGCAGTTCGGCGCGCTGGTGTCGCAAAGCGGAAAAAGTTCTGTGGAGAACTACGAGTGTGGTTCACCACCGCTGATTACGCTTTATGAATTGCTGATCAACTCACCCGGCGTGCTGGGCGCGCGGTTCAGCGGCGCGGGTTTCCGCGGCAACTGCATCGCGTTGGTGGAACCCGGCTGTGCCGAGTCTGTCGCCATCAGGGTCGCCGAAGGCTACGCCCGTCGGCATCCGGCGGAAGCGAGAACTTTCAGCGCCTGCGTGTGCGAGACAGACGACGGGGCGCGCTTGCTTTAGTCACGGAGAAAATCATGCACGCCATCGTTCTCGCCGCAGGCTATGCACGCCGGCTCTCGCCGCTGACGGACAACTGCCCGAAACCGCTGCTGCCGGTGCGCGGCGTCCCGTTGCTCGACTACGTGATGGCGAAGGTGTTCGCAGTGCCGGCCGTGAAAGCAGTAACGCTCGTCAGCAATCACCGCTTCATCGGCCACTTCGAGTGTTGGCTGCGCTGGCGTCGTCCACCGGTGCCGGTGCGCCTGCTCGACGACGGCACGCTCACCAACGAGACGCGGCTTGGCGGCATCGGCGACCTTCGTTTCGCGGTCGATCATCACGACATCCGCGGCGATGCGCTCGTCTTGGCGGCTGACAACCTGTTCGCGGCGGACCTCGCGCAGATGGTGACTTTCTCAGAGACGCGCCGCGCCAGTTGCGTAATCGCGCGTCGTCTCGACGACCTCAAGGCGCAGCAGCGCACGGGCATCGCAGTGCTCGACGGCGACGGACGACTGGTGGAGTTTCAGGAGAAGCCGCAGGTTCCCAAGAGCAATCTCGCTGTGCCGCCAATCTACGTTTATCGCCAGGAGAGCCTGCGCCGGCTCGGCGAGTATCTGGACGGCGGCAACAATCCCGACGCGCCGGGCAACTTCATCGCCTGGCTCTGCGCGCGCGAGCCGGTGTTTGGCTGGCGCTGCGACGGCGAGATCTGGGACATTGGCAACATGGAACAATACGCACTGGCTCAGGAAAGGTTTGACGCCGCGAAGGAATCGGCGTTTGGTATCCGGCCATGGTAGGGCGTTGGACATTGCTGTTGTTGCTGCTGGTGGCGCCGGCTTGGGGCCAGACGACGCATCGCATCGCCGAGTTCCAAATCGCACTCGACCGGCAGTTGTTCTCGCCGGGGTGCATTGACGACCATGTCGGCACGCAAACGCGCGCTGCGCTGCGCGCGTGGCAGGTTTCGCGAGGGGAAAAAGTCACCGGCGTGTTCGACGAGGCGACGGCCGACACGCTCAAGCTGGAAGCGCCGGCGTTCATCCGCTACGAGATCACCACCAACGATTTCGCCCGCATCGGCCGCGCGCCGGAGAGCTGGCGCGAGCGGGCGGAGCAGGAATCCATGCCTTACCAAACCGCGCTGGAACTGGTCGCGGAAAAGTTCCACGCCTCCCAGCGGTTCATCCGCGCACTGAACCCGCAGATACCGTGGGACTCGCTGAACACTCCAACCAACGCGCTCGTGCCGAACGTAGCCACCGACACCGCGTCGTGCAAAGCGCAAGAAATCCGCATCAACCTCGCGCAAAAATGGCTGACGGTCTATGACGGCGAGGGCAAACTCTGCGCGTTCTTCCCGTGCTCGATCGGCCGCGACAAGATGAAGCGGCCCGTCGGTGAGCTGCAAATCGTGGCGGTGGCGCCGAACCCGAACTACACGTTCGATCCGAAGGTGTTCCCGGAGTCGCCGGAGGCGCAAGCCATCGGTTCCAAGCTCATTATCCCGCCCGGCCCGAATAATCCCGTCGGCGTGCTCTGGCTCTCCATAGGTCGCGCGCCCGGCAGCGAGGGGCCGCCCCTGACTGGCTACGGCATTCACGGCACGCCGAAACCGGAGGAGGTCGGCCGCACGGAGAGCCACGGCTGTTTCCGGCTCGCGAATTTCAACGCCGAGCGCCTCCTCAAGATGGTCACTGTCGGCACGCCGGTGATCGTGGAAGAGGAGTAAGCCAAACCCGGTCAAGAACCGGGCCTAGCCGATTCGCAGGTCTCGCACCAACAACTGCATCATGGCCGTCAGGCGCTCGATGTCGTCCGCGCCGGCAGACGCCCTGGCTCGCAGGTAACCGTCCCGCTGGCGCGCGTTGTGCAGAATGACCACCTGCTCAAACGGCTTTCCCTTCCATTCCAAGCCGCGCATGGCCAGAGCCTGCGTTCGGTCCAGGTCCAGGATGCAATGCTCCACCGCCGGATGTTTGGCCCGCGTCTCGGCCAGTTGCGTCTCGAATTCCTTGTCCAGGTTCTTCTCGCAGTCCAGCCATGTGAACTCAACGGCGGCGTTCAATTCAAAATCAAACACCCGCACCACCTTCCCGTCGTCGGTGACATGCCAGCCCAACGGCACCTGCGCCAGCGCGTCTATGCCACGGCAATCCAACAGCGCCCATTGCTCGTCCGTGTTGACCTCCAGCACTTCCGGCACGCGCACGGAACTGTCGCCCTCGTGGAGCGCGTTCACCTTGTCGGTCGGAGAGAAGCTGTCCGCGTTGTTGGAAAGGGCGAAGTCCGAGTAATCCGGCTTGCGCGGCTTGGCGGCCTTCTTCGCGGGCGCGGCGGCTTTCTCCTCCGCCTGCCGGGCTTTCTCGATTTCCGCCTGCCACGCAGGGGGAACCAGTGGCATCGTCGGCCCCTTCGGATGCATCAACCGGAACGAACGGACGATCTTCAGCAGCAACGGTGAGCCGGTTTCCCAGAGCAACAGCGGCGTGTAGGCCATCAGCGTATAGACCGTCCCGCCGTCCTCGAAGGCGACGACATAGAGCTTCAGGTTGCCATCCGCCCGTGGCTCGACGGACCTGGCCCCGATGGCCCGCGCCTGCGCCAGTTCCACAGGCCCGACTTCCTCGATTTCCATCCCGGCTTCCTGGCAATTCTGCACCAGCCACTCCCCCACGGTGCTGTGACCTCGCGGCGGCGCGGCCATGGCCATGAAGACGATCGCCGCGTAGGACGGTGTGAACATCCCCAGCAACTCCTCGTCGTCCTTCTTGGCGCGCTCCAGGTTGGAGCCGCCCAACTCTACACGGCAGAAGTCTGCCGGCATCTGGACCTGGAACTCCTTGGCCGGATCATCCGGTGTGACAGTGACGAGCTTGGTAGGGTTGGCGGTCGCGTCGCTCATAATATCCTCTTTCCTTCTGATGCTTGCGGTCTTCGTGATTGTATCCACTGACGGCGGGCGCACAAGGTTCTTCCAGAGTTGGCGGGATCAAAATCATCAGGCTCTCCGGCCTGCGCGCCGTCGAGATTGCAAAGGCCCGGACCAACCAAGCCATGAAGACCAGCATCGGAGCCGTCTCCTGGCCTTGCGCCGGCGCGGGTTGGCTGAGGCAGTTCAAGACCGCCGCTTGCTTTGGGAAGAGGGAGGCTTAGGTTTGCACAGGAAATTTTGTGAGTAGTCAAAAGAACTCGGGAGGCATTGATATGAACTTGCGGCGTGCGTGTATTCTATCGCTGGCTTTGTTGTTTGCCGTCTGTTTGGGAGGACCGGCCCCCGCGGCAGCTTCAGAGGATGAAAATGTGAGAGTGCGCGGGATCATCGAGGACGAAGACGTGTTCGGAGATCTCGATCTGGACGATGAGATCCTGCTCGAACTGCTCTTGGATGAAGAAGAGCTGTTTGAGGACGACTCCAGTTCGCTCGAGGACGGGACATGGCTGGAAGAGATGCTGGTTGGGTCGCGCTCCTTCGATGACCCATTCTTCTTCCCTAGAAATCCGTTCCTCTTCCCCAGAAACCCTTTCTTCTTCCCTGAAGATCCATTCTTCTTCCCAAGGTTCGAATTCCCTGAGGATGAGGAGTTCGAATTCGGCGAAGAAGACGATTAGGGATGTGGTTCCGTTGCAGACACCAAGGTTTCGCGGTCAGGCGCCAAAGCCCGGCGCTTGATTTGGGTGAAGAGAGGCTTAGGTTTGCCTTGCAAAGGAAAAGTCGTGAAGAGTCCATCAAAACTCGGGAGGAAAGGGTCAATCAGAACTCGGGAGACATTTATATGAAAGCAGAACGTATGTTGATCGTATTACTGGCTCTATTGTTTGCGGCTACTCTGGCAGGGCCGGCTCCGGCGGTGGCTTCAGACGATGTGAACGGAGATGTGCATTTGATCCTCGACGACGAGGACGTGTTCGTGGAGATCGGTCTGGACGACGGGTTGCTCGATCTGTTCTTGGACGCGGAAGCGCTGCTGGACGACAGCTCCAGTTCGCTGGAGGACACGATGCCTGAGTCGCCCGCCTGCATGACCCCGGTTCTTGCTCCGGGGAATCCGCTCATCCCAACGCCCGCATGTCGGGACTTGATCGTATTCTTTGAAGAAGACGATTGAGGACGCGGTTCCGCCACAGCCGACAAGGCATCGCGGTCGGGCGTGAAGGATCAAGCTGGCGCTGACGCGCGACGAGGGCCATGCAGGGCGAAAGCCGGGACGGCCCTCGTTGATTATATCTTTTGCTTCCTGCTGCTTGGAGGCGCAGAGTGGGTGTGCCAGTCACCACGACGAAGACGTCGTTTCTATGCAAGAACCATCCGCCATCCGCAAGGTCGCGTTTCTCGCAGATTATCTGCCGAGGAAATGCGGCATTGCGACGTTCACGACGGACTTGCGGTGCGCGGTGGCGGGGGAGTTCCCGGCGATGCAGTGCCTGGTGGTGCCGGTCAATGACCGCGAGGGCGGATACGAGTATCCGGCGGAGGTGCGCTTCGAGATCGCGGAGCAGGACCTGCCGTCCTATTTGCGCGCGGCGGATTTTCTCAATATCACGGACGTGGACGTGGTTTGCGTGGAGCATGAGTTCGGCATTTTTGGCGGGCCGGCGGGTAGTCACGTGCTGGCGCTGTTGCGCGAACTGCGGATGCCGATCGTCACGACGCTGCACACAGTGTTGCGCGAGCCGAACGCGGAGCAGCGGCGCGTAATGCGGGAGTTGATCCGGATCTCGACACGGCTGGTGGTCATGGCCGAACGCGGCCGGGATTTTCTGCGCGAAATCTATCGGGCGCCGGCGGCCAAGATTGACCTCATCCCGCACGGGATTCACGACATGCCGTTCGCGGACCCGAATTACTTCAAGGACGAGTTTGGCGTGGCGGGCAAGCAGGTGATACTGACGTTCGGCCTGCTCTCACCCAACAAGGGTATCGAATACGCGCTGCGCGCGCTGCCGGACATCATCCGGGAGTTCCCCAATGTCGTCTATATCGTGCTGGGCCAAACGCATCCCAATCTGCTGCGCGATGAGGGCGAAGCGTATCGCCTGGGCTTGGAGCGGCTGGCCAAAGACCTCGGCGTGCAGAAGAACGTCGTATTCTTCAATCGCTTCGTCGAGGTGGAGGAGTTGATGCGGTTCATCGGCGCGGCGGATATTTACCTCACGCCCTACCTGACCGAATCGCAAATCACGTCGGGCACGCTGGCCTATGCGTTCGGCGCCGGCAACGCGGTGGTATCCACGCCCTACTGGCACGCATCGGAACTGTTGACCGCCGAACGCGGCAAGCTGGTGCCGTTCCGCGACGCCCCAGCCATCGCGAGCGCCGTGGTGGCGCTGCTGCGGGACGAACCGTTGCGCCACTTGATGCGCAAGAACGCCTACAAGCTGGGACGCGACATGGTGTGGAGCCGCGTGGCGCAGCTCTACGCGAAGTCCTTCGAGCAGGCGCGGCACGACCACAGTTTCGTGGGACGGAAGTCCTCGCCCATCAAGACGCTCGACGAGCAGCCCGGCCAGTTGCCGGAGTTGAAGCTCGATCACCTGTTTCGCATGAGCGATTCGACCGGCATCTTCCAGCACGCGAGCTTCACGGTCCCGAATTTCCACGAAGGCTATTGCACGGACGACAACGCACGCGCGCTGGTGCTGGCGATGATGCTGCACCGGTTGGGGCAGGGATCGCCGCGCCTCAGCGAGCAGGCCGCCACGTATGCGGCGTTCCTGAACCACGCCATGGACCGCAAGCGCGGGCGGTTCCGCAACTTCATGAGCTTCGACCGCCGCTGGTTGGAGGATGTCGGCTCGGAAGATTGCCAAGGGCACGCGCTGTGGGCGCTGGGGTTGTGTGTGGCGCAGACGGGCCAGGGTAGTTTTCAAAGGCTGGCGGCGCAACTGTTCGAGCAGGCCCTGCCCGTGGCCGCCGAGTTCACGTCGCCGCGCGCGTGGGCCTTCACGCTCATCGGAATTGACGAATACTTGCGGCGGTTGAGTGGTGACCGGCGCGCGAACCAGATTCGCGAATCGCTCACGGCGAAGCTGATGCAGCGCTATGCCGACGCCGCGACCGAAGAGTGGCAGTGGTTCGAAGAAATGGTCTCCTACACCAACGCCAAGCTGCCGCACGCGCTGATCCTCAGCGGGCGCTGCATGAGCGACGGCACACTGCTGGAGACCGGCCTCAAAACGCTGCGCTGGCTGATCAAGGTCCAGACTTCCGATGCCGGCTCTCTGCGGCCCATCGGCTCGAACGGTTTTTATCAGCGAGGACAGGATCGCGCGTTATTCGACCAGCAACCCATCGAGGCACAAGCCACAGTCTCCGCCTGCATCGAGGCATATCACGCCACCAGCGATATGGTTTGGGTGGCTGAAGCGCGACGCGCCTTCGAATGGTTCCTGGGGCGGAACGATCTGGGCCTGGCGCTCTACGATGCGAGCACCGGCGGCTGTCGCGACGGCTTGCACGTGGACCGCGTGAGCGAGAACCAGGGCGCTGAGTCCACGCTGGCGTTCCTGCTCGCGCTCGCGGAGATGCAGGCGCTGCAGAACACCCTCACCAGCTTCAAGGAACCGCCGGGCGAGTAGCGCCGACCACCCAATGAAAACCATAGCCGTCCATGCAAACCGCATCGGGCCGACACTGACTCCGGACCGCTCGCGGGTGCTGATGCGCCCCTTTTATCCGAGCAGCGATGACATTGCACGAAGGATCGTTGCCCGCATTCTGGCCCTCTCAGACGAGGAGGTCGCGAGCCTGTTGAGCCAGGTGCTGGGCGAGTTTGAGGCCCGGCACGAACAGATGGAACAACTGGTCCGCAATCGCTTCGTGCAGGTGCGTCATTACTTGGGCGAGGCGTGGGAGCCTTCACCGGAACGGCAGGCGCTCATCGGCTCCTATTTCACGCATGAATATTCCCCGGAGTCCGCGGCATTGTTCAATCCTTCCATCGTGCCTCATCCCGACCAGGCCGGGCTGTCCAAGGGCGCGCTCCGTTTCATCATGAGCTTGCGGGCCACAGGCGAGGGGCACATTTCCTCCATCACGTTCCGCATGGGCACGGTCAGCGCGCAGCATCGCATCACGCTCATGCCGGCCGTGCCGTTTGTGATGGAGCCGAAGCGCGTGCCAAACGCCGCTTACGAGAAGGCGCTGTTTTGCCGCAAACTCCAGGAAGCGGGCGTGCATAATGACTTTTGTCAGCGCGTGCTTGGTCAACTCCCCGAGACTTTCGTCCTGGACGACCTGCACCACGTCATGACAAAGGAACTCCGGCAAACGGACCCGGCCGACGCCACCGTTGACCGGGCCGTGCGCGGCATCCTGTTGCTGGCCGAGTCAAACTACGAAGTGAACTTTGCACCCAGCACTCGAGTCTCGCAGCGTGTCCTCTTTCCGTCCACGGCCAGCCAGCGCAACGGCATCGAGGACGCGCGCTTCGTCCGCTTCCAGAACGACGACGGCAGCTTCGCCTACTACGCCACCTACACTGCTTACGACGGCAAGATCACCCTGCCGCAATTGCTGGAGACGCCGGACTTTCTCCACTTCAAATTCAACACGCTGAACGGCCCTGCCGTGCAGAACAAAGGCATGGCGTTGTTCCCGCGCAAGATTAACGGCCGCTACGCTATGATCTCGCGCCAGGACGACGAGAACATCCTCCTGATGTTCTCCGACAACATCCATTTCTGGCAAACGCCCCAAGTCTTGCTCTCGCCCGCGCAGCCGTGGGAATTCATCAAGATGGGCAACTGCGGTTCGCCGATCGAGACGGAAGCGGGCTGGCTGGTGTTGAGCCACGGCGTCGGCGCGCTGAGAAAGTATTGTCTCGGAGCGTTCCTGCTGGATCTCGCCGACCCGACGCGCGTCATCGGCCGCCTGCGCGAGCCGCTGCTGTCTCCGAATGAATCGGAGCGCGAGGGCTACGTTCCGAACGTCGTCTACACCTGCGGCGCGCTGCTGCACGGCCGGGAACTGGTCATCCCCTACGCGATGAGCGACTACGCCACCAGCTTTGCCAGCGTGTCGCTCGACGAACTTCTGGCGGCAATAGTGAGTTGAGGGGTCGCGAGCGGCCCGCAAGCCGCCGCGAGGCACGCGACACGCCGGAAGCGGACGGAGCGTGAAGCAAGAAGCGGCGGCATGCGGGCCAGAAGGGGGGAAGTGAGGAATTGGTTTCGACGAGGGCCATGCAGGGCGAGAGCTGGCGCGGCTCTCGTTTATTTCGTGCTTGCGAAGTAATCGCCGAATCGCGGCGACAGGCTGAAGACCAAAAGACCGGAGCCGCGAGAGTTGGAACCACAGCCGACAGATCTTCGTGTGGCGGTTGCGGATGAGCAGGTGATGCACTAGGTTGGTGTTCCAAAAACCTTCAACCGAGGAAGATTCAATGATACTGATCTCTATAGTTCTCTTCGCCATCGCCGCTGCCGTGGGTGCAACAATGGCTGTGCTGCGGTTAAGAAACCGGTCGCTTCCAATGCCTTTGGTCCTGACACACGGCCTAGTGGCCGCAACGGCCTTGGTCTTGCTGGTTGTTGCCACCGTAATGAGCGGTGGCACAACCGTCCAGAATATCGCGCTGGGGTTGTTTGTCATCGCGGCGCTGGGCGGCTTTGCCTTGTTCTCTTTCCAAATGTGAAAGATGAAGCTCCCGCTGCCCCTGATGTTCGTCCATGCATCAGTCGCTGTGGCCGGGTATGTCTTGTTGTTGCTGGTTGCTTTCCATCTGGCCTAGTGCATCGGGAGACTGGACGATGCGGCTTCTGGGCCATCCCGTTCACGCAATGGTAATCCACTTTCCCATTGCACTGCTGACAATGGCAGCGATGTGGGATGTCGTGGCGCTGGGGTTCGATGTGCCGTTTTGCTGGTCCGTGTCGTTCTGGAGCGTCATCACCGGTCTGGCTTTTGGCGTGCCGGCGAGTGTCACCGGACTGATGGACTACGCAGCGATCAAAGACAACCCTCCGGCGGAGAAAGCGGCCAGCACTCACATGATGTTGATGTTCGGGGTCATTGGCGTCTTCGTTCTCAGTCTGCTCGCTCGCGGGGGCGCGGTGCCGGCAGGCGTCGCCCGTCAATGGTTGGCTACAGGGCTTGATCTTTTGGGAGCGGCCATACTGGCCGCAGGGTCATGGTATGGGGGCGAACTCGTGTTCAGATACGGCATCGGGCAGGCGGGAACAACAAAGCCCAAGTAAGGCGAGCCTTCACACGCCCCCGTCCCGCTCACTCTCCAGGATCAAAATGTCTATCGGCAGTTTGGCCGTGCATCACTGCGAGCGCATGTTTCCCGTCATGCGGTTCTTTGCCTCGCTGTTCCTGTTTGGGCTATTGGCGCCCTGGCTCCATGAGCTGGAAGCGGACGGAGCGTGAAGCGAGAAGCGGCGGCAAACAAAAAGAGCGCCCCGTTTGCACGAGGCGCTCTCTTGTTTAGAACCGAAGTTCTTTGGGCTTGGCCGCCGGCTTAGTAGCGGTTGCCACCGGAGCGGCGACCGCCGCCGCCGCCGCCGTAGCCGCCGCCACCGCCACCGCCACGGGGACGCTCCTCGCGCGGACGGGCTTCGTTGACCGTCATGGCGCGACCGTCGAGTTCCTTGCCGTTCATCTGGGAGATGGCCGCGGTGGCCTCTTCCTGCGAGTTCATCGTGACGAAGGCGAAGCCGCGCGACTTCTGGGTGAACTTATCCATGATCAGGTCGCACGACGCGACGCCGCCGACGGTCTTGAACAAGTCCATGATGTCGGTTTCGGTGGTGTTAAAGGACAGGTTTCCTACGAATAGCTTGGTAGCCATTATGTTTTACTTTCTGCTGCCGTGGGAGCTTAGCGGTGACTGTTCCCGATTGTTCGGGTTTCGGATTATCACCAGCTTTGAAGGGCTACCTGACAATCTACCAACTCACTGTTAAATTCTCGCCTCTGCGAGCAAGTCAAACCTAGGGCTTTGCGGCGGGAAAGCAACAACCATCTTCCACAATCGCGCGGGCCATGGCGGCGAAATGATCTGCCGGCAGTTGTAGCTATTGGCTGATTTTTATGAGATACTCGGGGTCATGGCTACTATGGAAGCGGTCCGTTACGTTACAAAACAAGGCGAAGACTACGCTATCCGCTTTGTCGAGAAGCAGACGCCTTTGAGAAACACCTGGTTCATTTTTGAGGTCAAGAACCTTTCCACCAGCACGACCACCGAGCAGGGGATTTCCTTCGGACGGCAATTCATGAAGATCATCGAGGATAAGAAAGGGTTTTCAGACAAGGGTTTGTGCGCCTTGGCCTTGCTCCGCCTGGAGATCGCCTTGGAGAGGAAGGAGCCGGATGCCACGGCAAACCGGCCGAGGCCGACGGTGGATTGCGGCTACGACTTATACACGACTGTTGCCGAGGAGCAGCCGCTTTCGATGGAGGCCGAAACGGTCAAGTTTCAAAAGATGCTTCGCCGGGCGCGCCAAAACAAAAGCGAGCCGGTTGCGCCTTCCCAGCGCGTGGGTCTTGGCTACGGAGGCATCCGCAAGGCCCGCCGTTGGGCCTTTGGGTCCTGAAGGCGCGCGGACGGGTTGATTCCGCCGCTATCACTTGACTCGCGAAGCTGATCGCATTGTTGGGCAGGGTGCGCTGTCCTTCGCATATCGCCCCTAAAATCAAAAGTCAGGTTGACCGTTTGACCGCGAACCCGCGCGGGCGCATGTTTCCCGTCATGCGCTTCTTCGTCCGGCTGCTCTTCTTCGGGTTGGCTGTCTCTTCGCTTCATGCGGCCGATGGTCCGCAGCCGCGCGAAGGCGATGCGATCCTTCGCGGCTTCAGGTTCACTTCCGGCCAGGAACTGCCGGAGTTGCGCATCCATTACCGCACGCTCGGCGAGCCAAGGCGTGACGCGCAGGGTGTCGTCCGCAACGCCGTCCTCATCATGCACGGCACGACCGGCGACGGCGCGCCGTTTCTGAACCCGAACTTCGCGGGCGAGCTTTTCGGCACCGGCCAGCCGCTCGATTCCGCGAAATACTTCATCGTGCTGCGCGACGGCATCGGCCACGGCAAATCCAGCAAGCCAAGCGACGGACTGCGCGCGAAATTCCCGCGCTACGGCTACCGCGACATGATTGAGGCGGATTACCGGCTGCTCACCGAGGTCTTGGGCGTGAACCACGCGCGTCTCGTGATGGGCACATCAATGGGCGGGATGCACACGTGGCTCTGGGGCGAGTTACACCCGGAGTTCATGGACGCGCTGATGCCGCTCGCCTGCCTTCCGGTCCAAATCTCTGGTCGCAATCGTGTCTGGAGGCGCATCGTGACGGACGCGATACGCAGCGACCCGGAGTGGCGCGGCGGCAACTACACCGTCCAACCACCGTCCTTGCGCACTGCGATTGGGATGCTCTTCCTCATGGGCAGCAACCCCGTCCTTCGCCAGAACGAAGCGCCAACCCTCGCCAAGGCCGATACGCTGCTCGACGCGGCTGTTGCCGCACGCGCGAGGACAGCCGATGCAAACGACATCCTCTACGCGGTCGAGGCGTCCCGCGACTACGATCCGAATCCTGCGCTGGAAAAGATCCGCGCGCCGCTGCTGGCGTGGAATTCCGCCGATGACCTCATCAATCCGCCGGAGCTGGGGATTCTCGAACGCGAAATCAAACGCGTGCCGCGCGGTCGCGCCGTGGTGCATCCGTTGACTCCGGAGACGCGCGGCCACGGCTCGCACACAGTGGCGAAGCTGTGGAAGGATGACCTCGCGGCGCTGTTGCGGGAGTCCGAGCATTGACGCCCCCGGCGGACGGCGCGTTTTCACGGGCCTCTCTCGCAGCTTGAAATCAAACCCTCGCCTATTGATAGTGTTTCGTGAACTATGAAAATCCAATCGTTGACCATCGGCCTCCGCGTGAAACATCCGCAATACGGCGTCGGCACGGTCCGAAGCATCTCCGAGAAGACGGCTGAAATCCGTTTTGATGACGCGCCGCGGATCCTTGACCCCGAACTCAGCGACATCAGTCCCGCCGAGGCGGGCGTGGCGGTTTCCGGCCTGGAGATTCCGCTGAAGCAATTCGTTGAAACCACTGTTGAATCCGTCCTCGACCGCCTTGGGTATGAGAATCCCGACGCTGTGGTGGAGCAACTCGGCGCGCGCTGGCACAAGGGGAAGCTGGTTCTGCATCCCGCCGACCCGTCGCTCCAGCCCAAGGAAGTGCCCATCGAGGTGTTCTTCCACAAACTGGTGGGCATCCGCAATCAGTTGCGGGTGCTGGAGCAGAAGATCAACAGCCATCCCGGCCTCAGCGACGGCGACAAGGTGGAGATGCAGCAGTATGTCACCCGCTCCTACGGCTCGCTGACGACCTTCAACCTGCTGTTCAAGGACAAAGCCGGCCAGTTCTCGACCAAGGGGGAGTAACGGCGGCGGGTCGCGCCGGTTCTACGCTCGACGTGCTTCTTTTCGCTCGACTCGCCGCGTCGGATGATGTGGAATCCGCGCCCACAGCCGTGAACGAATAAGGAACAAGAAAAAATGACTAAGGATCTGAAATTGATTGTCGTTGCCGTCGCCGTTGCAGGACTCGTGTTCGCCACCAGCAACACCGTCCATGCCAAGGGCAGCTACGTCAAAGGCGCGAAATGCACCGCCTGCCACGAAGGCAAGCCCGCCAAGAAGGACAACCTCAACCCAGCGACCGCGAAGATGCTCAAGAAGTATAAGGTGGAGGAGTGCAAGGATTGCCACGGCTGGGAAGACGGCAAGTTCACCACCAAGAAGAAGAAGTAATCGCCGGTCCTTCTTCGTCCGACTTCAACTCTGACCACGCCCATGCGAGGCGAAAGCCGGCATGGCCCTTGGTGTTTGTGCGGTCCGTCCCCTCGCTCAACTCTTGGGCGTGATGGATAGCTCGACGATTCGCACGCGGTTCATCCGCTCCACGCGGATTGCGCCGTGGGGTGTTTCGATGCAATCGCCAACGACCGCGAGCCGGCCGAGGCGGTTGATCACGAGGCCCGCGATGGTGCTGGCGGCCGGGTCACTAAGCTGCCAGCCCAATTTCTCATTCAAATCGCGCAGCCGGACGTCGCCGCGCACGAGCACGCGCCCATCCTTGGCGATCCGGATGCCGGGCACTGACGCGGCCTCGGTTTCCTCGACATCGCCGACGATTTCCTCGACCACGTCGTCGAGCGTCAACAGCCCCGCCACGCCGCCGTGCTCGTCCACCACCAGCGCCATTTGCGCGCGTTTCTGTTGGAACGTCAGCAGCAGCCTGTCCAGCCGGATGGACTCGGGCACGACCAGCGCGGGACGCAGCAGTTCGCGGAGGTTGAGGTGCGCGGGATTTCGGCGCAATTGCCGGAAGAGATCCTGTAGGTGGAGGATGCCGATCACATTGTCTATGCTGTCGACATAAACCGGCAGACGCGTGTGGTTCGCCTGCGCCGCCTCCTCCAGGAGCTTCTCGGCGGGCTGGGAACTGTCGAGGGCCATGATGTCATTTCGCGGCACCATGACATCGCGAGCCGTGGCCTCGGAGAAGCGGAACGTGCGCTGCAAAAGGTTGCTTTCCATCTCCTCGAGCAAGCCGGCCTGACGGCTCTGCCGGACGAGGATTTGCAGTTCCTTGGGCGAATGCACCGAATGCGACTCGCCGGCCGGTTCGAGACCGACCCGGCGCAGCACGAAGTTGCCGACGCCGTTGAGGCTCCAGATCAGCGGCTGGAACAGCAGCACCGCCCATCGCATCGGCGGCGCGATCCACAGCGCCACCGGCTCGGTGCGCTGCAACGCCACCGATTTCGGCACCAGCTCGCCAAACACCACGTGCAGAAACGTGATGAGTGTAAACGCAATCGCCACAGCCAGCCCATGCGACGCTGCGGAAGCCGCCGGCGCCGGCAGGAACGTCCACAGCCGCTCCAGCAGGTGCGCCAGCACCGGCTCGCCGATCCAGCCCAGCGCGATGCTCGCCATCGTAATCCCCACCTGCGTCCCGGCGATGTAGCGGTCAAGGTCGCGCAGTGCCGCCTGCACCACCCCGGCGCGCCGATGCCCCTCCGCCACCAGTTGCTCGATCCGGCTGCGGCGCACGCTCACCAACGAAAACTCGGCGGCCACGAAAAACCCGTTGGCCACCACGAACAACACCACGCACAGCAGGCCCCATAGTTCCGAACTGGTTGTTTCATTCATGGCTAACCTTATCTCTGCTGGAAACTAGCGCAGCGGGCAAAGGAAGTCATCCGGCGCGGTTGCGGTAGCGCGACGACGGCTCTCCCGAAACGTCCGCGGCTCCTTCACTTGCGCGGCGCTTCGCGCGGGCTAACTTCGTTCAGAACAGGAGAAAACCATGACAACGGAACTGGCGGCGAAAGAATGCGTTCCCTGCAAGGGCGGCGTGCCGCCCCTCAAGGGCGGGGATTTGGGCCGGCTCACGGGCCTGCTCGGCGGCGGCTGGCAGGTCGTGAACGAGCATCATCTGGAAAAGGAATTCACCTTCCCCAACTTCCACGAGGCGATTGCCTTCACCAACCACGTCGGCCATCTGGCCGAGCAACAGAAGCATCACCCGGACATCTATCTAACCTATGGCAAAGTCCGCCTCACGATCTGGACGCACAGGATTGACGGCCTGACCGAGAGCGATTTCATCCTCGCGGCGAAGGTGGACGCTCTCGGCGCGCTACGGGCGGCGGCCTAGACTTCCAGCAACATGCGCGCGGGGGTTTCGACGGCGTCTTTGACGCGCTTTAGGAAGGTGACGGCTTCGCGGCCGTCCACGAGGCGGTGGTCGTAGGTCAGCGCCACATACATCATCGGCCGGATGACGACCTGGCCGCCGAGGGCGACGGGACGGTCCTGAATGGCGTGCATGCCCAGAACGCCGCTCTGGGGCGGGTTGATGATCGGCGTGGAGAGCAGCGAGCCGAAGACGCCGCCGTTGGTGAGGGTGAACGTGCCGCCTTCGAGGTCCTCCGGCCTGAGTTGGTTGTCGCGCGCGCGCCGGGCGAAGTCCGCAATCCCCCGCTCGATCTCGGCGAAGCTGAGCCGGTCCACATTCATCAACACCGGCACCACAAGGCCGCGTTCGGTGCCGACGGCCACGCCGATGTCGTGGTAGTTGCGATAGACGATCTGGTCGTCGCGCACCTCGGCGTTGAGCTGCGGCACAAGCTTCAACGCGTCGGTCACCGCCTTCACGAAGAACGACATCAGGCCGAGCTTGATGCCGAACTTCTTCTGGAACGCCTCCTGAAACTCCTGCCGCAGCGCGAGCACGGAGGTCATGTCAACTTCGTTGAACGTCGTCAGCAGCGCCGCCGTGTGCTGGGCCTCGACGAGACGCCGCGCGACGGTGCGGCGGAGGCGCGTCATGGGAACCACGCGCTCCTCGCGCGCCGGCGGAGTGGGGAGCCGGTCCGCGAGGCGCGGTGCGGGCGGAGAAGGTTCGGTAGCGCAGACTTCCAGTCTGTTGTGTCGCGGATTTCCAATCCGCTGGCGCTGCGAATCCGGAACACGCTGCCGACTGGAAGCCGGCGATACGGCAGATTGGAAGACCTGCGCTACAGGCATCGCGCCCGGCTGAGCCGCCGGCGCGGCTGGAGGTGTCGCGGGCGAAGGAGGAGCGGGCTTGGCCTCGGCTTTCGCCGCCGATGGCGCGACACCGGTTTCCATGCGGGCGATGGTTTCGCCGGGCGTGGCGGTCTGGCCTTTCTGTTTCAGGATTTGCGTCAGCTTGCCCGGTTCCGGCGCGGGCAGCTCGACGGTGGCTTTCTCGGTCTCGATGACGGCCAGGGTTTCGTTGCGCGCGACGGGATCACCGACAGCTTTCAGCCACTCGCCGATCTCGACCTCGGTGATGGATTCGCCGACCGCCGGCACCTTGAGGTCGAGTGTCATGTTTCGCCTCCCAGCGCCTGCGCGATAAGCCGGGCTTGTTCGAGCTTGTGCGCGCGGGAGGAGCCAGCCGCAGGACTCGCCGAAGGCGGCCGGGCTACAGCGGAGAACGGCAGGCGTCCGAAGAGGCTTTCGCCAAATCGCCCGCGCAGGTGAGGCCACGCGCCCATGTTCGCCGGTTCCTCCTGCACCCAGAGCACTGGCGTGCCGTCGCGATAACAGGCGAGAGCCGATTGCAGCAACGCGTCCGGCAACGGATAGAGTTGTTCCAACCGCAGCAAGGCGATGTCGTCGCGATGCACCTGCTCCCGCGCGGCGGCCAGCTCGAAGTAGAGTTTGCCGCTGCAAAGAAGAACGCGCTTGAGTTTATCGGCCCGTTGTTCCGCTGGGTCGCCGAGAATGCGTTGAAAGCGGCCAGCGGCCAGTTCTTCGAGACTGGAGACCGACTGCGGATGCCGCAACAAGCTCTTGGGCGTCAGCACCACGAGTGGCTTGCGCCAGCGTCGAAGCGCCTGCCGGCGAAGCGCGTGAAAATACTGCGCCGGCGTCGTTGGCTGGATGACTTGGATGTTGTCGCCGGCGGCCTGTGCCAGGAACCGTTCGGGCCGTGCGCTGGAATGTTCCGGCCCCATGCCCTCCATGCCGTGCGGCAACAGCAGCACCAACCCGCTGAGATGGCTCCACTTCTTTTCGGCGCTGACGATGAACTGGTCCACGATGACCTGCGCCGCGTTGACGAAGTCGCCGAACTGCGCCTCCCACAGCACGAGGCCGTTCGGGCATTCCAGGCTGTAGCCATACTCGAAGCCGAGCGCGGCGGCCTCGCAGAGCGGGCTGTTGACGATCTCCACCGGCGCCTGGTCCGGCGCGAGATGTTGCAGCGGCGTGAAGGTGTGGCCGTCCTCGAAATCATGCAGCACGGCATGACGATGGCTGAACGTGCCGCGCGCGCTGTCCTGCCCGGCGAGCCGCACGCGCACGCCTTCGGTGGCCAGCGTCGCGAACGCAAGCGACTCGGCCGCCGCCCAGTCGAGCGGTTGCTCGCCGCGCGCCATGCGAAGGCGCGTCCCGATGCCGCGCCGGACTTTCGGGTGCGGATGAAAATCCTCCGGCAGCTTTGTCTGCGATTCCAGCAACGACGCCAGCCGCTCCCGCGCCACACCGGTGGCGACTTCCTCGCCGTCCGGCTCCGGGCCGCCGACGTAGTTGTTCCAGGCCGGCGGCAAACCCGCGTTGGGCGTCAGTTGCGCCCCGGCGCGCGCCTCGGCAAGGTTCTGTTCCAGCACCTCGCACCGGTGTTCGGCGATCTGGTCGGCCTCGGCCCGCGTCAGGCCGCCGAGGGCGAGCAGGTGTTCGAGATAGCCCTCGCGCACCGAGGGGCGGCGGCTGATGCGCCGATACAACACCGGTTGCGTGAACGTCGGCTCGTCGGTTTCGTTGTGGCCCAGCCGCCGGTAGCCATACATGTCAATGACCACGTCGAGCCGGAAGAGACGGCGGAACTCCAGCGCCAGTTCCAGGCATTGGGCGACGGCTTCCGGGTCCTCGCCGTTAACGTGGAAGATCGGCGCGGGCAGCATCCGCGCCACGCTGGCGGCATACAGCGTCGAGCGCCCCTCCGAAGGCGGCGTGGTGAAGCCGATCTGGTTGTTGAGGATGATGTGCAACGTGCCACCGACGGTGTAGCCGGGAAGCCGGCTGAGGTTGAGCGTCTCCTGAACGATGCCTTCGCCGATGAAAGCCGCGTCGCCGTGGATCAGCAGCAGCAGGGTCTGGTGTCGCTCGCTGTCGCCATCGCGGTCCTGCCGGGCGCGCACGCGGCCCGTGGCCACCGGGTTGATGAACTCCAGATGGCTGGGATTGAAACACAACGTCAGGTGGATGCGCTTCTGCGAGGCGGTGATCCAGTCGTGGCTGTAGCCGAGGTGATACTTGACGTCGCCGCCGCCGTCGGCTGGCTGCGGCGCGGTCCCCTCGAACTCGCGGAAGATTTCGAGCGGGCTTTTACCAAGGATGTTGGCGAGGACGTTGAGCCGGCCGCGGTGGGCCATGCCCATGACGATGTTGGTGACGCCTTGCTCGCCGGCGCGCTCGATGGCCAGGTCGAGCAGCGGGACGAGACTCTCGCTGCCCTCGAGGGAGAAGCTCTTCGCGCCGATGAATTTGTGGCGGATGAACTCCTCGAACACCGTCGCGTCGGTGAGCCGCGTCAGGATGCGGCGCTGTTCGTCGGGTTCGAGCTGAAGCCGGTTCTGCGTGCGTTCCATGCGCTGCTGCAACCATTGCCTCATGCCGAGGTCGTCCATGTGCATGAACTCCACGCCGATGGAGCGGCAATAGGTGTTGCGCAGCCGCTGGAGAATCTCCCGCAATGGCAGCATCCCGTCCGGCTCCAGCGTCGGGCAGGCAAACGGCCGCTCCATGTCCGCTTCCGTGAAGCCGTAGAACTCCGGCTCCAGTTCCGGCGGCTGGGGTTTCGAGCGGCGAAGCGGGTCCACGCTGGCGATGTTGTGGCCGTGCGCGCGGTAGTTGCGCAGCAGCAGTTCCACGCGGTCCTGCATTCCAAACCGTTGCGGCTCCGCCCGCTCGCCGTTGCGGCCGGCCGACGGCGGGTTGAAGACGCTGTAACGCCACCGGTCTGGAACCGCGCCCACTGCTTCACCGTCACCGTCGGCCCATTCGCTCAGGAACCGCCGCCACTCAGGCGGCGCAGCGGCAGGATTGTGAATGAACTCCGATTGAAGGCTCTCCAGGAAGGCCAGACTTGCGCTTGCAGGCGCGGCTGGTTTGCTCTCCCGCTTCATCAATAGAAGCTAGGCCCCTGCCGCGCTCCTGACAAGTTACGCCAGCCGGAGGCTCTTCTTCGAGAAAAGCCGGTCACACTGCCCGCGTGTCATCAGCCGGCGCTCCAACACCAGCTCGCGAACCGAACGGCCGGTGGCGAGCGATTCCTTGACCAGATCCGCCACGCGAGCGTAGCCGAGCAACGGATTGAGCGCGGTGGCAACGGTGGGATTGATCTCGAAGTGATGGCGGCAGACGGCGGTGTTGGCGCGGATGCCGGAAACATATCGCTGACTGAAGACCGGCAGATAATTGATGAGCATCTGCATCGAGTCGAGCAGCGCGCCGGCCATCAGCGGCATCATGACATTGAGGCTGAGTTGTCCCGCCTGCACCGCCAGCGCGACGGCGGTGTCGTTGCCGACGACTTGGAAACAAATCATGTCGAGACACTCGGCCATCACGGGGTTGACTTTCGCCGGCATGATCGAGCTGCCGGGCTGCACGGCGGGAAGCTGGATTTCGTTGAAGCCGGTCGTCGGGCCGCTGCCGAGCAACCGCAGGTCGTTGGCGATACGGATCAGTTCGAGCGCGAGCGAGCGCACCGCGCCGGAGAGCCGGCCGACGGCATAGCGGCTGTTGACGGCTTCGATGGGGTCGCGCGCCGCGCGCAGCTTCAGGCCCGTCAGCGAAGCGAGCGTGCGAACGGCCTCGCGACGAAAACCCCGCGCCGACGCCACCCCGGTTCCAACGACCGTGCCGCCAAGCGGCAGTTCGCGCAGGTCGTCCAACGCTGCCTCGATGCCGTCCGCGGCGCGCGCGACGGCACTGGCATAGGCGGTGAACTCCTTGCCGAGTGTGATCGGCACTGCGTCCATGAGGTGTGTGCGGGCGCTCTTGACGATGTGGCGGAACTGCCGTCCTTTCGCGGCCAGCGCGCGCGCCAGCCCGCGCGTGGCGACGAACAGCGGCGCGGCCAACGAGAGCGCAGCCACGTGCAGCGCGGTCGGGAAGGTGTCGTTGGTGGACTGGCCCATGTTGACGTGGTCGTTGGGATGGACTCGCTCATAATCGCCGCGGCGATGGCCGAGCAGTTCCAGCGCGCGGTTGGCCAGCACTTCGTTGACGTTCATGTTGAACGAAGTGCCCGCGCCGGCTTGGAACGCGTCCACGACAAAATGCCGGTCGTGTTGTCCCTCCAGAAGCTCCCCGCACGCCCGCTCGATGGCGCGCGCGCGCCTCGAATCCAGCGCGCCACACCGCCGGTTCGCAATGGCGGCGGCCCTCTTGATCTGCGCGAAGGCGCGAATCATCGCCGGGTGCAGGCACCGTCCGCTGACGGGGAAGTTCTCGACCGCGCGGAGAGTCTGGATGCCGTAAAGGGCGGTGGCGGGCACTCTCCTCTCGCCCAATGTGTCGCGTTCGATGCGGGTTTTCATGAGTCCTTGCCGATCCAGCAATGAACCCTACGCGCAGGCACGGCATCGTCAACACCGAGTTGCCGTAATGGGTCAGTCTCGTGGGGGAGCCGATGTGCTCAAATTTCGCAAGTGGGGTGAGCTTCCAAACAATACCCGAAACGGTTCACGCGGGCAAACTATCGAGCCAGCATCGGGAAAGCGGAGGCTCGACAGAGTCTCGCCCCACCAACACCAGCCCATCGCTGGGATTGCCGGCCCCCGGCGGCCGAGGCCGCCCCGGAGCCGTTTTCGGCCTAGAACCGCGTGTTTTGGCCAAAAAACCGCACGGCCAGCCGCTGCCCGCGCACGGCCAGCCGCTGCCCGCGCACGGGAAATGGCTGGCCGTGCACGGGAAACCGCCGCCCGTGCGCGGGAAATGGCTGGTCGTGCACGGGAAACCGCTACCCGCGCGCGGAAAGTCGCTGGCCGTGCGCGGGCAGGCGCTATCCGTGCAGGGGAAACGGCTGGCCGCGCGAGGAAATTCGCCGGCCGCGCGGGGAAACGGCCCGCCCGCCTGCCTTTTCGCCTTGTCCGCGCGGGCCGTTGGCCTACACTGCGCGGCATGACGCCCGCCCGAGTCGCCCCCGACACCGGCCCCTTCAACGCCCCGCCGACGCCGAGCGAGATGCAAGCCGAAGCTGCGGATGTCGAGAGTCTGAGAGCCAAGGTGGCGAGGTGAGGAGGGAATGAGATGAAGCCAGATGGAATTCGATGACCAGGGTGAAAAGATGAACCTAAGACGAGGAAATCTCCGCACAATCGTTCTGGTTCTCGTTGTCGTCGTAGTTGTAGCAATCCTTACAGTTTTGCACCTGACGAGGCTCCCCACTCCGTATCGAGATCCAAAATCAGGTGTTGTTTGGAACTTTCCTTCGGCGCAATCTAGCCTGAAGGACAGGTTCATTCGGTGGTTCATCCCATCTTGGAATAGGGATGTCGGTCATCGTTCAATTCACGATGTTAATAGACTGATCACGGCACTGGATATCTACTGGGAGAAGTTTGGCGAATACCCGACGGGCAACAACAAGATGATTGTGAAGAAGCTCGAAGGTGACAACCCCAGCAAAGAAGTCATCATCGTTTTTCATGAACATTGTATTTCACAGAACCGTGAATTGAACGACATGTGGGGAACGCCTTATTTGATTCGGATCGTCCCGCGGAAAGAAATGGAAATTAGATCGGCGGGTCGGGACAAAAATTTTGGCACCGAAGACGACGATTTCATAATTGCTCCACTCAACAGATAGACCCCAAGCGAGATGCTGCCGCCGCGCCGACACGGCGTCATCATCAATTCTCGCCGCGTGAGGTCACGCGTCCTACATCGCCCTACTTCTTAACCATCGCGATGATTTCCTTCACCGCCTCGGCGGGTGGCAGGAGCTTCATCTCGCCGGTGGCGCGCAGCTTCACCTCGACGCCGCCTTTGGCCAGGCTCTTCTCGCCGATGGTGACGCGGATGGGGAAGCCGATGAGGTCGGCATCCTTGAACTTGAAGCCGGGGCGCTCGTCGCGGTCGTCGAGGATGACCTCCACGCCTTCGCGCTCGAGGGCGTCGTGGATCTCCTGCGCGATCTTCGCGGAAGCTTCCTTGGCCGGGTCGAGCAGGCTGATGCAGACGTGGAACGGCGCGACGGCCATGGGCCAGACGATGCCGTCCTTGTCGTTGAAGCACTCGATGACCGCCGCGAGGGTGCGGGTGACGCCGATGCCGTAGCAGCCCATGACGCACGGGTGGCTCTGGCCTTTCTCGTCGAGGTAGTTCGCGCCGAGCTTCTCGGAGTATTTGGTGCCGAGAATGAAGATGTGGCCCAGTTCGATGGCGCGCTGGATGCGCAACGCCGCGCCGCACTCCGGGCAAGGCTCGCCGGCGGCGACGGAGCGGAGGTCGGCCCACTTGGTGACCTTGATGTCGCGCTCGACGCAGACGCCCCGGAGGTGGAAGCCGTCTTCGTTCGCGCCCGTGACCATGTTGAACCGGCCGCGCAACGCCTCGTCGGCGTAGATGGGCACGCCGCTCTTGCCGACCGCGCCGAGGGAGCCGGGACGCGCGCCCATGAGCGGCACGATCTCGTCCTCGCGCGCGGCGCGGAACTCGATGGCGCCGGTGGCGGCGGCGAGCTTGACCTCGTTGAGCGGATGGTCGCCGCGCATGAGCACGATGACCGGCTTGCTGTCGGCGATGAAGATGAGCGTCTTGACCTGCCGGTCGGCGGCGACGAGGAACGGCGGCTTGGTGAGGTCCTCGATGGTCTTCACGCCGGGCGTCGGGAACTTCTCGACGTTGGCGGGCGCTTCGCCGTCCTCCATCCGCGCGAGCTTGGACTGCGCCTTCTCGACGTTGGCGACGTAGCTGCACTTTTCGCAGAAGGCGATTTCGTTCTCGCCGCACTCGGCTGTGACCATGAACTCCTGCGAATACTTGCCGCCCATGACGCCGCTGTCGGCCCAGACGCACTTGAGTTGCTGCGTGCCGAAGCCGCAACGCTCGAAGACGCGCTGGTAGGCCGCGCGCATCGCCTCGTAGCTTTTCACCGCGCCGTCCTCGGTAGCGTCGAAGGAGTAGCCGTCCTTCATGACGAACTCCTTGGCGCGCATCAGTCCGAAGCGCGGACGGATCTCGTTCCGGAACTTGGTCTGGATCTGGTAGAAGTTCTTCGGGAGCTGGCGGTAGCTGTGGATTTCATCCGCCGCGAGCGACGTGATGACTTCCTCGTGCGTCGGACCGAGGACGAGTTCGCCACCGGGCGCGACCTTGCTGCCGTCGGCGGGGCCGGCGGAGAACATGACGCGTTGCGCGGCGTCCCAACGAGGGCCGCGCTGCCAGAGTTCCTTCGGCTGGAGCGCCGGCATCCGCACCTCGATGGCGCCGGCGCGGTTCATCTCCTCGCGGACGATGCGCTCGACCTTCTCGTAAGCGCGCAGGCCGAGCGGCAGGAAAGTGTAAACGCCGCCGGCGAGTTTGCGCATGAGGCCGGCGCGGAGCATGAGTTTATGGCTGGGGATCTCCGCCTCGGCGGGCGATTCCTTCAGCGTCGGGATATGTGTTTGGTTCCACTTCATGTGCGTAATTCGTAATCCGTAATGCGTAACTCGTGATTCGTTCTTAATTTGAAGCCGCTTACACTACTGGCAGGGACGGGCGGCTCAAGGAAAAACACGGCACTGGAAACATTTCGGCCCGGCGGATGTTTCGCGGCTGGCTCAGTCTTTTCGCAGGTTGGCGATCAGCGCGTCGGTGACCTCGCGGGTGTTGGCCCGGCCGCCAAGGTCGGGAGTCTTGGTGCCGGCCTCCAGCGTGTCCTCGATGGCGCTGACCAGCCGCGCCGCGAGCGCCGGCTCGCCGAACCAGTCGAGCATCATCGCCGCTGTCCAGACTTGGCCGATGGGGTTGGCGATGCCGCGGCCAGCGATGTCCGGCGCGCTGCCGTGGACCGGCTCGAACATGGAAGGGTGTTTTCGTTCCGGGTTGAGGTTAGCGGCGGGCGCCATGCCGATGCTGCCCATGATGGCGCCGCCGAGGTCGGTAAGGATGTCGCCGAAGAGATTGGAGGCGACAACAACGTCGAGTTCTTCCGGTTTCAGGACGAAGTAAGCCGCCGCCGCGTCCACGTGCATCAATCGCCATTGCACGTCGCCGTAGCTCGCGGCAACCTCCGTCGTGATCTGGTCCCAAAACGGCATTGAGTGGATGATGCCGTTGGATTTCGTGATCGAGACGAGGCGCTTGCGGTGTGACTTGCGGGCGAGATCGAAGGCGTGGCGCAGCACGCGCTCGCAGCCATGCCGGGAGAAATACGCCTGTTGGACGGCGGCTTCGTGGGGCGTCCCCTCATAGACGCGTCCGCCGACGGTCGTGTATTCGCCCTCGTTGTTCTCGCGCACGACGACGAAGTCGAAACAGTGCGGAGTCTTGTCGCGCAGCGGCGACGCGATGCCGCGGAGGAGTTTCACGGGGCGGAGGTTGACGTATTGCTCGAACCCTCGCCGGATGTCCATCATGAAGCCCCAGAGCGAGACATGGTCCGGCACGAGGTTGGGCAGGCCCACCGCGCCGAGGAAGATGGCGTCGAAGCCGGCGAGTGTCTTCTGCCAGTCATCGGGCCGCATCTTGCCTTGACCTACGTAATACTCGCACGACCACGGGAACTCCGTCTTCGTGAACTTCAGCCCGCCGTGCAACTCTGCCGCCGCGTCGAGCACGCGCAAACCTGCCGGCACGACTTCCTTGCCGATGCCGTCGCCGGGAATGACTGCGAGGGAGATTGTTCTCATGCGGAGATTGGCTTAGACGAACACATCCAGCACCGTTGCCTTGCCGCGCGGGCGGAGGGTGAACTTCTCCAGCGAGGCCGGCACCAGCGCGAACTGTCCCGCCGCCAGCGGCACGTCGCCGATGTTCACGTGGCCCTCAACGGCGGCGATGATGTGGAAGCCGTCGTTGCACTGGAGTGAGCGCGGCGCGTCGAGCCTCAGACGCGCGCAGACGAACTGCTCGCAAGCCACGAGCACTTCCTCGCGAGTGTCGGCCACCGCCGGCTCGAAGTCGTTGAAGTCAATGCACTGGAGCGACTGCTCCACGTGGATTTCGCGCGGTCGGCCCCAATCATAGACGCGATAGGTCGTGTCGGAGTTCTGCTGGATTTCGAAGATGACCAGTCCCGCGCCGATGGCGTGCAGCCGGCCCGACGGCACGAAGAGCGCGTCGCCGGCACGCGGTGTGAGCTTGTGGACGAGCGGCTCCAATTCGTTGCGAGCGAGCGCGGCTTTGAACTGCTGCCTTGTCACGCCACGCTTGAGGCCGGCGTAGATCGTCGCGCCGGGGTCGGCCTGCGCTACAAACCACATCTCCGTCTTCGCTTCGCCGCCGAGCTTTGGCGCGACCTCGGCGGGAGGATGCACTTGGAGCGACAGCCGATCACGGGCGTCGAGAATCTTGATGAGCAGCGGGAAGCGTCCGTTCGCCATCGGCAGCACTTCGCCGAGCAGCGATTCCGCGTCCTCCTCCATGACCGAGCGCAGCGTGCGGCCGGCGAGCGGGCCGTTGGCGACGACGCTGAGGTTGTCGCCCTGGTCGGAGATTTCCCACGATTCGCCGATGGCCTTGCCGGACGGCAGCGGCTTGTGGTAAAGCCGCTCCATCTCGCGTCCGCCCCAGACGCGCTCCTTGAAAATCGGTTGGAAAACCAGCGGATAAAGCATGGCGCGACTGAACCCTTTTTCGCCGGCGGAGTCAAGCCGGCGCATCCAAGCCGTGCGTGATTCCGTCTCCTCCTGTTGGAGGCATCAGGAATCCCCTGATGCTAGAATCAGGAATCTCCTGATATTGTGCGTTTTCGGCTTCAATGTTAATATCCGCGCCACTTAAGCAGCGCCAGCGGAGGTAGCTTTCTATGGAGGCCGCGAAAAACATCTTGGGAAATCGCACGGCGGTGGGAACCGGTGCCGTGCGGAAGGCGTTTGCCGTCATATTCCCACTCCGTCTTTGTATTCCGCACTCCGTATTCTGTTGGTTGGAAACCTTGCCGCCCACCGTCAGTGGAGGAATCATCATGAGAAGATTGCTGGTATTTATGCTCGTTGCAGGGATGGGAGTGTCCGCGGGCGCGCAGTCGCCCGTGCAGGTCGCGGTTCAACGGCTGGCCAAGAAGAAGTTCGTTCAAGGCGACGTAAGGACGGTGGGGAATACCACATGGTATTCCTCCAACCAGGCCGATGCGTCGCTGACCTTGCGCATCACGGTGCGCAACATCAGCATCTCGCCGATTGACGGCGCGGTGGTGCGGTGGGGCGTGGCCAAGACGCGGCTGGCCGGCAACTCCCGCGCCGGAGACATGGCTTACGGCCGCGAGGAGAAATGCTCGCTGAAACCGCTGGGCACACAGATCATCGAAACCGAAACAGTGGAAGCCGCCCGGAGGGAATCCCAACTCTCGCAGCAAGCGTTTGGCGAGAAAATCCGAGGCCACGGCGTCCAGGTGCTCATTGGAGGCCGGGTGGTGTGGGAGGAGTTTGTGCCGGCGACGGTCAGGAAGTCCTTCGAGAACCTAAGACCGGTTGGAGAGCAAGAGCCAGCCGAGAACCCGGTCAGAACGGGGAAGACGAGCAAGAAGCAATGAGCGCCGGTAATCAATCTCCGAGGGGCGGCAAGAAGCCACCAGGCCGGCGCGGCGGGCGGCCCTCTGCCCAAGAACGGGAATTGCCGGATGAAGACATTTGCCGCGTGAGGCACATCCTGCTTGATGTGGACGAGTGTTTGACGGACAGGTTCATGGTGTGCCGCCACGCGATGTCGTTTGGCAACGGTTGTTATTGCACGCACCCAGACCGAAGCCAATTCACGCAGGTTACGGAAACATGGAGGTAGAATGGGCAAACTGTATTTCCTGAAAGGCCCCCTTCAAGGCGCGACCGCGGAGTTGATTGGAGGGGAAATCACCATTGGCCGGGCGTCGGACAACGGCATCTGCATTGACGATGAGTCCCTGTCGGATCACCACGCCGTCATCAACCGTCAGAACGGGGAATGCATCCTGCGCGACCTGCGATCAGCCAGGGGAACGACGGTTCGCGGAAACAAAATCATCATCGTCACGCTGGAAGACAGTGACAGAATCGCGTTCGGGTCCGTGGAAGCGGAGTTCACAACCACCGAGGTGAAACTGCACATGCCGAAGACGGCGGTCCTTCCCACGCCCCCGCATGAGATCACCTGGCCGCAACGTAGAGCTGCCGCCGCTTCGGAGAGATCGTCCTTCAAGTCTGCCGTGCTCACGCTCGTGCAGTTTGTGGCGGTCGTGGCGTTGGCCGGCGCCGGCTACTGGTGGTATCAGAAGCTCAGCAAGGTGGACCCGATTGGCGACGCGCCCGCAGCCGACAATGCCACGGTGGCCGCCTCGCCCGCGCCCGAGAGCGCGCCCGCGCAGCCTCCGCACTATACCGCCGCCGCCGCGCTCCCTCCCACGCCGGAACCTTACAAGGTGCCAGCGGCTCCCGCGCCACCCGCGGCCGTGGCCCCCGCCGCCCCCGCCGTCCAGCCGGAGCCTGCTGCCCCCGCACCGGTTGCAACGCCGGCGCCTGTGCCGGTGAAAGCCGCCTCCGCTCCGCCCAACCCCGCCATCCAACAGGCCAGACTGTTGATCGCGCAGAACAAGCACGCGGATGCCGTCGCCTGCCTGGACAAACTCATCGCATCCACGAAGGAACCGTCCGTGGCCGCCGACGCGCAGCCGCCGCTGAAACAGGCGCTGGACGCGCAGTTGATGTCGCTTCAGTCCGTTAAACAACAGTGGGAAGCGCAGTGCAAACCGCTGGAAGACCGTCTCAAGGCGGCGCAGGAGAAAGTGGAGCAAGACACCAAGGCCCTTGAAGAGAAAAAAGCCGCCGAGGCCAGGGTCTATGAGATGCCCGGCGGACACTGGCGTTACAGCTATTGGGACAACGGTTATTACTACGCCAGGCGATGGGTTCCCAACACAAGGAAAGGAACCGGCGACAACTCGGCCCAATCCGCCATCCACGAATTGCAGATCAAAGTGATGCTGGGCGCGCAGGAAGTGAGGAAACAGACGGATTATCTGAACCGTTACCGCCAGCAGATGGCCGCCTTGGACCAGCAAATAGTTCCGATTCAAGCGCGCGTTGCCCAACTGGATGCCGTTTTGAAATCCGCCCCGCCGGCTCCGTCTCCGCAACCGTAGCCGCTGGCCTTTGCCCGCGAGCAACCGCATTAAGACGCTCCTACTTCGTCCGCCGTGCCTGTGCGATCTCCGGCCCCGGGTTTGTTTGCGGAGATTAGTCGAGAACATGCGCTGGGCATATAAACAACCTTTCCACGGTGTATCCGGCTGAGGCGGGTTTTGGACGCGCGGGGAAGCTGAGGCGTTTGCATTTCAACGGGGCAGGGGGAGAGGATTGAATTGTCATCGGTGAGGTTGCCGCCTATACTGGCCTCTCGATCCATGGCCAGCAACGCACGAACACGCAGTTCCGCCCACTTGTGGGAGGTGAACGCCATTCTGTTGCTCGGGGTGAGCGTGGTGCTCTTCCTGAGCTTCGTTTCTTTTGTGCCGGAGGATATTTCCTGGGTGAAAGCGCCGCCAAACTCGCCGGCGCACAATTTCGTCGGGCCGCTGGGCGCGTGGGTGGCCTACCTGCTGGCGCTGCCGTTCGGCAACAGCGTGTGGCTGCTGTTCGCGCTGGCGCTCGGTTTCGGCATCGCGTTCCTGTTCGCGGGCGAGCAGATGGGCTGGCGGCAGGCGTATTGGACGGCGCTGATGCTGCTGTCGGGCTGCGGCTTGGTGGACCGGCTGCAACTCGCCTCGGACTCGACGCTGGCGCAGTGCGGGTATGGAGCGGGCGGGTTTCTTGGGCAGTTCATTGCGGGAACGTTGCTCGGGCCGGTCGCGCCGGCCGGGCCTTACATCATTCTGCCGACGGTGTGGCTGATCAGCATCGTGATGCTGACGGGCTTCAGGCCGATCCACACCGGCGCGCTGTTGCTGATGAAGCTCCAAGAAGCATGGGCGGTGAAGCGCGAGCAATCATCGGCTGCGTCGCGCCCGGACCTGCGCGGTGAGTTGGTGCGCAAACAACGTGATGTGGAGCGGCAGATGCGCGACTTGGAGAAGAACGGCAGGCGGTCGGCTGTAAAGGAAGAAGAGCCGGAGCCGGAGGAAGTCACGCTGCCGCCGCAAAACATCACCATCCGCGATCACTCGTTGCCGACGCCGACGGTGAAGCAGGCCACCATTCCGACCGCAACGCCTGCCGGCGAGAAGGCCGCGGCGAAAGCTCTGGCCAGTGCCGCCGCCGCGCCGCCACCGGCGATGCCGATGTTCGAGCCGCTGCCGGAACCGAAGCCTGCCCCGAAACCCGCGCCGAAGCCGAAGGCCGAGTTGCCGCCATCACCGCCGCCCAAAAAACCTGAACCGCAGGAGGTGCTTGCCGTCAGCACGCAGGAACCGACCTCGCCTGCCGTGCCGTCGCCGGTTTCGACGCCGAAGGCCCCCACGTCGCGACCTGCTGCTTCGCGCAAACCGGCTGCCGCGCCGCCCGCCGCGCCGGTTTCCTACAAGAACTGGCAGTTGCCGGGCCATGATGTTCTGGTGCAGCCCACACAGGCCAGCCCGGCCGCGCAGGTGGTGGAGGATCTCAAGCAGAGCGCCGCTGTTCTTCAGGCGACGCTGGCTGACTTCGGCCTCGATGTGCGCATCGGCGAGGTAACGAAAGGGCCGGTCATCACGCGTTACGAGATTCATCCGGCACCTGGCGTGAAGGTGGAGAAGATCACCACGTTGAACAACAACATCGCGCTGGCGATGCGGGCAACCAGCGTCCGCATCATCGCACCGATTCCCGGCAAGGCTGCCGTCGGTATCGAGGTGCCTAATCACACGACCACGGCCGTGTTCCTGCGCGACATCCTGGAGTCGGACACGTGGAAGAACACCAAGGCCCGTCTGCCGCTTGCACTGGGCAAGGACATCGGCGGCAACGTCATCATCGGCGACCTCGCCGACATGCCGCACTTGCTCGTGGCTGGTGCGACCGGTTCCGGCAAGACCGTCTGCATCAACGCTGTCATCACCGGCCTGCTCTTCCGCATGTCACCGGAGGAACTCAAGTTCGTGTTCGTGGACCCGAAGATCGTCGAGATGCAGATGCTGAGCGCGTTGCCGCATCTGGCGCTGCCGATCGTCACGGACTCGAGGAAAGTGCTGCTCGCGCTGCGCTGGCTCATCAACGAGATGGAGCGGCGCTACCAGACGTTTGCAAAGGTTGGTGTCCGCAACATCCACGGCTTCAACACGCGTGACCGCAAGCGCGACCCGAAGCCCGAGCCGGCAGAGAATGCCGACGGCGAGCAGATGGAGCTGTCGGTGCCGCGCGATTTCGAACTGAAGATTCCCGAAACGCTGCCTTACATCGTGCTGGTGGTGGACGAACTGGCGGACCTGATGATGACCGCGCCGGCGGACGTGGAGATGTGCATCACGCGGCTCGCGCAACTGGCACGCGCGACCGGCATCCACATGATTCTGGCCACGCAGCGGCCGAGCGTGAACGTCATCACGGGCGTCATCAAGGCGAACGTGCCGGCGCGCATCGCGTTCCAGGTCGCCAGCAAGCAGGACAGCCGCGTCATCCTTGACGCCAACGGCGCCGACAAACTGCTGGGCAAGGGTGACATGCTCTACCTGCCGCCGGGCAGCGCGAAGCTGATCCGCGCGCAGGGCGTCTATGTGCAGGACGAGGAGATTCGCTTGATGGCGGAGTTCTTGGGCAAACAAGCGCCACCGAGCTTCGAGCGCGGCATCACCGAGAAGCTCGTCGCCGAGACGCCCGCCGGCTCGGCGGATGGCGAGAGCGAAGAGGACGAGGAGTTGGTGGAGCAGTGCATCGAGGTCATCCGCCAGAGCAAACGCGCCTCGGTTTCCATCTTGCAGCGGCGGCTGCGAATCGGCTATACGCGGGCGGCGCGCATTATGGATATTATCGAAGAACGCGGCATCGTCGGCCCGCACAAAGGCGCGGAGCCGCGCGACATCTTGATTGATTTGGATGGTGAAATTCCGTCCAACAGCGAAGAGCAGGTTTAGGAACTGGTTTCATGGAAACGATCGGTCAGCAATTACGCGAGGCGCGCGAGCGGAAGAAGCTCTCGCTGGAAACCGCCGCGCAGGGCACCAAGATCAAGGGCGAATACCTCGCCGCGTTGGAGGCTGACCAGTTTGATCGGATCGAAGCTCCGGTTTATGTCAGGGGGTTCCTCCGCATCTACAGTCAATATCTGGGACTCGATTCGAAACCGCTCGTGAACCAGTTCGCCAATCTAAAGTCGGCCGAGGCTGCCGCATCGGCCGAGCCGCCCAAGCCGATCACCCCCCGGCCCATCGGCAAGACTTCAACCTCCGTGCTTCCGGAAGCCCAAACACCACTGTCGCCGTCGTTGTTGTTCGCGCTGCTGGGCATCGTGTTCGGTGTGCTCGTGGTGATCTGGGGCATCTGGGCTGTGTTGGCCGGATCGGGCCAATCCAAGAGCGAACCCAAGCCCGCCGACACACCCGCCGTGAGCGCCGCGCCCGCCAAGGCGACGGCGGATGCCTACTTGAAGCCGAAAGGCGTCGGCCCGGCGTTGATCATCGAGCCGCCGCGCGCGCCGGCGCACACGCTTACCATCCGCGCCGACGAGCCGTGCGAAGTCACCGTGACGGTGGACGGCGCCGTGTTGTTCCGGGGCAACATGCCGCGCAACGAAGTGCGCAAGTTCGACGCCAGCCGCAGCATCAGGATCAAGGTCAACGACGGCAACGCCATCCATGCGTGGTATGACCAGAAGGACCTGGGCAAGCTCGGCCGCCGCCGTGAGATGATTGACAGGCAGTTCTAAGGACGTAATACGTAATGCGTAATATGTAATTCGGAGCCTTCACCACGAATCACGAGTTACGCATTACGCATCACGCATTACGTTCCCCATGACCAAAGTCGGCCTCATCAACCTCGGTTGCGCCAAGAACCTCGTGGACGCCGAGATCATGCTCGGCCACCTGCTCCAAGCCGGCATGACGATCGTCAACGAAGCGGGCGAAGCCGACGCCATCATCGTCAACACCTGCTCGTTCATTGATCCCGCCAAGGAGGAGAGCGTCAACGCGGTCTTCGAGGCTGACGAAGTGCGGCAGCGGCTCCGGCCGGAGCAGGCGTTGATCGTCAGTGGTTGCATGGCGCAGCGGTTTCCGGAAGCGTTGCGCAGGGAGATCCCGGAGATTGACGCGATCATGGGCCTCAACGAAGTGCCGAAGGTCGTAGATGTCGTCCGTCAAGCCATCGCGCATCGCAAGGCCGCCGGGCTGCGGCAGAGCAGGACAGGCTTCCCGCCTGTCCAGTCTTCAACGAAAACCACTCTCATTTCCCGCGCTGCCGCCCCGATCAAGCTCGTGTCCCGCCGCGCCACTTACATTCCCGACCACGACGCGCCGCGTTTCCGTCTGACGCCGCGCCATTTCGCCTACGTGAAAATCGCCGAAGGGTGCAATCATCCATGCACTTTCTGCGTCATCCCGCAGATTCGCGGCCGTCATCGCAGCCGCACCGTCGGCAGCGTCGTCGCTGAAGCGCGCCGGCTCGTTGGCGAGGGCGTCAAGGAACTGAACCTCATCTCGCAGGACACGACTTACTACGGCCTCGACCTCTGGCCCGCCAGCACCCGCGACCAGCGGCCGTTCGACCACACGCTCAGCCGCAGCTTCTCGCAATCGTCGCTCTTGCCGCTTCGCGTCACTCGTCACTCGTCACTTGTCACCCTCTGCACGCTCATCCGCGAACTCGACGTCATTCCCGGCGACTTCTGGATCCGCCTTCTCTACACGCATCCGGCGCACTGGAGCGACGATCTTATCGAGACCCTCGCCACGTCGAACAAGGTCGTCCGCTATGTGGACATGCCGCTCCAGCACATCCATCCCGCGATGCTGGCGGCGATGCAACGGGAAACCAGCGAGGCGTGGATTCGCGGGTTGATCGCGCGGCTTCGCCAGCGGATTCCCGGCATTGCGATTCGCACTGCGTTCATCGTCGGCTTTCCCGGCGAGACGGAGAAGCAGTTCAACTATCTGCTCGATTTCATCCGCGAGATGCGATTCGAGCGGCTCGGCGTCTTCCTTTACTCACAGGAGGAAGGGAGCCGCGCTGCTGCCTTGCCGGGCCAGTTGCCGGACGCCGTGAAGCGCAACCGCCACGCGCGCGCAATGGCGCTCCAGCAACAGCTCAGCCGTGAGCGGAACGCCGCGTTGATGGGCAAGCGGCTCCGTATGCTCGTGGACGGACCCAGCGCCAGAAGAGGCTTCGCCTGGGTTGGCCGCAGTGAAGCCGACGCGCCGGAGATTGACGGCCACGTTTATCTCGCCGGAAAAAAACTTCATCCCGGCCAATTTCTCGACGTGACTGTGACCGGCAGCAGTGAATATGATGTCGTTGCCAAGCCGGCATAGACGACCTGTTACGCATTACGTTTGCCTGATGAACCTGCCCAATAAACTGACTCTTTCACGCATCGTCATGGCAGTGTTGTTTGTCATGGCGCTGCTGCTGCCGCATTTCCCTTACGGCAAGACCGTTGCGTTTTGGCTCTTCATCACCGCGAGCGTCACCGACTGGTGGGATGGCTGGCTTGCGCGGCGCAACAAGATTACCACCGCTTTCGGCAGCATGCTCGATCCGCTGGCGGACAAGATTCTCACCTGTGCGGCGTTCGTCTGCCTCGTGGAGATTGATGCGCCGGGTCTGCCGGCCGGCCAGCACAACCTCGTGCAAGCGTGGATGGCGGTCATCATCATCGGGCGCGAGTTCGTCATCAACGGCCTGCGGCTGATGGCGGCGCAGAAGGGCGTGACGCTGCCGGCGGACTTGCTCGGCAAACAGAAGACGATCTCCCAGATGGTCAGCATCAACTTCATCCTGCTCGGTTTGATGCTGACCGAGGACTGGCCGCGGCTGCTCGGTGGTTACATGCAGTTCTTTGAGCAATGGTTCCCGATTGTTTCCTTCTGGCTGATGATCCTGACGGTGCTGCTGACCGTCATTAGCGGCGTTTCCTATCTCATCCGTGGCCACCGACTTTACTCGCAAGACACTTGAGCGGCTGGGGCTAGCGGTCGCCACCGGCTTCGGCTCCGGATGCCTGCCGGCCGCTCCCGGCACTTGGGGCAGCCTCGTCGGCGTGGTGTGGTTTCTGGCGCTCTGGAAACTGAACTGGCTCGTGCCGGGCATTATCGTCGGCTTGGCGTTCAGCGTCGTCACGGCTGGCATCGGCGAGCGGCATTACGCGCGCAAAGACCCGTCGCAGGTGGTCGTGGATGAAGTTGCGTGTTTCCCGCTGGCCATGTTCGGCCTGCCGGTGACGCCGCTGTGGATTGCCGCGGCGTTTGTTCTCTTCCGCATCTTCGACGTGGTCAAACCGCAACCGGCGCATTGGGTGCAACGCTGGCCGGGCGGCTGGGGCATCACCGCCGACGACGTGGTCGCCGCGCTCTACGCCTGCGGCGTGCTCCACGCGGTGCGGTGGTTCAGCGGCGGATGGATTTGAAGGTTTCCGCTCTTGGGCCATCGCTCCCGGCGATCAATCGCGAAATTGCGGTCTGTCTCCCATCCCCACAACGGGTCGCCGCAACTTCCGGAAGCGTTCTTGCCGTCGTTCGCGGATGTGCAGAGGGTGATGTTGGAGGACGACCAAAGGTTTCTCCAGTCCGCCAATCTGGATGGTGGCTGTGTCGTCGGTGGAGCTGTGCCGGACGGCGAGGGGCTTTCCGGCTGGCTCCGCCGCAAGGAGAAGCGACAGAAAGAATACCGGGACGACGATGCCCGCGGTCTTGCTGAACATGCGCGTCGTCATCTCACGTCGCGTCGAAGATGGGGATTTTCATCTGCTCGCCGCCTTTGAGCGCGGACTGGTGCGCGACGATGCCGGGCGCGGTGAAGGCGATGGCTTCATGGACGTCCACGGCGGGCCGGCGGTTGTGGACGAGCGCGTCAATGAACTCGTGCGTCAGGAACGTGTGCGAGCCTTCGTGGCCGCTGTTGTGGCGCAACGGCTCCGGCAGCATGTCGGTCTTCCACCATTCCGGCTGCTTGTATGGCTCGAACGCCGCGAGCTGCCGCTCGAAGCCGCCCGCCTCCTTCTCCTTCTGGCCGCTCGTGCGGACGATGACCGGGCCGAGGCCGTTCGGGTGCGGGAAGAAGAAGCTCATCTTGCTGCCATACCACTGGGCGCGTTCGCCGCCGCGGTGCGCGCCTTTCCAATAGACCGCCACGCGGAACGGATGGCCCTTGTTGGTTTTGAAGAACGCCGTCTCGTTCCAGAACGGGTTGTTGTAGGGATTGCCCTTGAGTTGAGGGTCGTCGTCGCCCCAGCCGAGACAGGACACCTCGGTGAGCCGCTCGCCGGTGACGCCCACCAGATGCGCCGTGCAGTGCGTCGGGTAATTCATCGGCGCGAGGCCGTGCCGCCACGTGGGCTTGCCTTTCTCCCACCAGAGCGTCTCCAACCCTGCGTGGTGATACTCCGACTCGCAATAAAAAATCTCGCCGAACTTTTTCTCCTGCCAGAATTTCCGCGCCGAGATCGTGGCCTGCTGATAGTAGCTCGTCTCGGCCATCATGTAGGTCAGGCCGGTCTGCTTCACGGTGTCGAGGAGCAACCGACATTCTTCCAGCGTCATCGCCGCCGGCACGGCGCAGAGAACGTGTTTGCCAGCCTTGAGCGCCGCGACGCAGTGCCGCACGTGGTCGGGCGCGGGCGTGAAGATCGCCACCGCTTCGATGTTCTTGTCGAGGACCAGCGTTTCCAGCGAGTCGTAGGCTTTGTCGCACCGGTAGGTCTTCTGGAGCGCGGCAGAGCGTTCGGGCCGAAGGTCGCTGACGGCCGCGACGATGCAGTTGGGATGCTCATGGAACTGGAAGCCGAGGCCAAACCGCCCGCCGACGATGCCGACGCGAATCTTGCGCGGCGACGGCTCCGCCGCGAAGACGAACCGTGGCGCGAGCGCCGCGCCGGCGATGGCGGCGGCTTGGCCGAGGAACTCACGGCGGGACGGGCGAGCGGTGATGGAGTTGGACGGCGGTTGGTTCGGATTCATGATGACGTTCTTTCGTTGCGCAGCCTAGCGCAGCCCGATGGCGATGTCACGAATGTCGTTTCTTGTCCGAGGGACGAGGTGTTATAATGCGCCAGAGTTTCCAAAAGCAAAGATAAGAACCCGGAGGTCCATGTTATGAAACTGCTGAAGATTCTGCTGGCGATTGTTCTCCTCATCGGTCTGCTGGTTGGTGGTGGCGTCTGGTATCTGAACGGCTACCTGCAAACGCCGGAGTTCAAAGAGAAGGTGTTGGCGGCGGCGCGCGACTCGCTGGGCACAGAGGTCAAGATCGCCGACATGAATGTTTCGTTGTTCAGCGGCGTGCGACTGAAGGGCATTGTCGTCGGCAATCCGCCGGGCTTCGCGGGCAGCCTGCTGGCGGCGGATTCGTTTGTGCTGAGCTACAATCTCGTGCCCTTGTTGAGCCGGCGCGTGGAGGTCGAGCAACTTTCGGCGAACAAGCCGGTGGTGACGCTGGCGCGCAACGAGAAGGGTGAGTGGAATTACGACAAGCTCGGCGTGGCGGCGGGCGGCGCACCAGCGGCGAAGCCCGCGGCCCAATCCGCGGCGGGTGAATCGGGAGCGCCGGCGTTGGACTTGGCGTTGTCGAAACTGGCGGTGACCGACGGCGAAGTGACGCTGCTCGGCGAGAAAGGCAAACCGCTGACCAAAATTCAAGGGCTGGATTTCTTCAGTGCGGTGAGTTTCATCGGCGGGAAGCTCAGCGGAAACGGACTCGCGAAGATCGGCACGTTTGCGATTGCTGAATCGCTGTTTGTGCGGCAGCTCGATTCACCCGTGAGCATGACGGCTTCGGAAATCAAACTATCACCGGCGACGGGAAAGCTGGCTGGCGGCGACGTGAGGTGCGACCTGACGTTGAAGCTGGCGGGCGGCTTCAGATACCTGCTGAACCTGCAAGCGAAGGACAGCGACGTGGCCAAGCTGTTGCAGGAGGCGGGCGTCAAGGAAGTCATCACCGGCAAGCTTCAAGGCACGACCGCCGTCGAAGGCACGGGCGGCCTGCCGACCATCGTGGGCAAGGGGCGGTTTGAAATCACGAAGGGCCAGCTCATGCAGTTGCCGCTGCAAGGCGTGCTCGCGTCGCTCTTGCAGGTGGCCGAGTTGCGCGAGATCAAGTTTGACGAGTGCGTCCTGGAATACACCCTGGCGAACAGCGTCCTGCAAACGCCGGTCATCAAGCTCTCCTCGACGGGCATCCAGGTCACGGGCAAAGGCGCCGTCTCGCTGACGGATTGCACGCTGAACCACGAGATCACGCTTGCGCTCTCGAAGCCCCTGCTGGCCAAGGCTCCCAAGGAGTTGCAGTCGGCGTTCAAGGATCGCGGCGATGGTTTCCTGACGGTGGACTTCCACGTCACCGGCCCCTACGACTCGCCGAAGACTGATCTCACGCAAGGCCTGCTGAAGAACGCCGTGCAGCAACAACTCCAGCAGCGGCTGTTCAAGCTGTTCAAGTAGCCGGGAGCGATTGGGAGTGTCGGCGCTCCCAGGCGATGCCGCCCCACAGTCACTTCTTGCCGCCAAACAGATTGCCGAGCGCCTTGGCGGCTTCCGAAGCGGCCGCATCGGTCGCCTTGTTGACTGCTTGCCCGGCAACCGCCTGCTGGGCCTGTTTGATCAGGCCGTCCACCAACGCCTTGTTCTCCGGCGACAGACTCTGGCCGGCGAGCGACTGCAAAGAGGCAAGCGCATCCGCATACCTCTTGTCGGCCATGAACGACTGCGCTCTTTCGATCACGCTTTTCGTCAGGTCAGTCGTTTGTATCGTCATGCTCTTTGCTTGAGCGGCGGCGGCTTGTTGCGCCGGCGCCGCTTGGGTTTCAACCGCCTTCTGCGCTTCGGCGACGGGGGCGGTGACGGTTTTCGGCGCTTCACTCTGGGTCGGTGGAGCGGTCTCCTCCTTCTTGCCGCAAGAGATGGCGAGCGCGAGCGCCCCGCAGATTGCGAATCCTGAAATGCACTTGCTGTTCATGGCTGTTCTCCTTTGTTGATGGTTGGAAATGGCTTGTGTTTGACGAACGCCGAATATTACTGCGTCAGCCCTGCGGGAGCAAGCTGCGCGCGCCCGGTGTTTTGCTTTGCGTTTGGAACGGACGATGCGGTAGAGGTGGCGGGCCATGATGAAATGTCTTCTTCCTCTTCTTGCTGGGTTCTCGTTATCTGCGGCCGTGGATTGCGTTGGAGCGGACACCGCGCCGTGGCTCCAAACCCGCTATCTCGCGGGCGGCGGTTGGTGGTCGCTGCGAGTGCCGGTAGTCATTGAGAACCCCATCGATGCGGCGGTGTCGGGCGAGCCGGTGACGGTGACTGTGCCGGCGCTCGCGGGGCAGGGCGTGGAATCGTTGCGCGCCTGCAACGCGGCAGGACAGGAACTGCTTTTCGACGTGAGTGATCGCAGCGGCACTCCGAAACGAAATGGTGCGCTGGCGGCTGACGACCGCATCACGATTCCGGCGGAGTGTGCTGCGAGAGGCACGACGACGGTCTTTGTCTATGCCGGCAATGAAGCGGCGTGGGCGGTGCCGGAGTTCTTGCCAAGCGGCTTTGTAAACGGCGGTTTTGAATCCGGCTTCGACAAGCCGGTTGGATGGAGCACGGGCAGCACGGACGAACATCATCGCGCGACATGGGAGCGAACAGGCGGGCGCAGTTGGAGATGCGTGAAGGTGGAGGTGGATGCGGGTGCGGAGGCGACCTGGGTGCAATGGAGCCAGCGCAACATTCCGGTGACGCCGGGGCGCAGCTACAAAGTCAGCGGCTGGGTGCGCGCTGAGAACGTCGTTGGTCGCGCCGGCTGGTTTGTCCACGTCAACGGCGAGAAGCCGCAGCTTCTCAACAAGACGCTTGGTGCGGGCGACGGCACATTTGGCTGGAAGGAAGTGAGCGTGACGTTCACCGCGCCGCCAACGGCAACGACCGCGACCCTTGGCACTGTGCTGCATGGCACGGGGCGGGCATGGTTTGACGACGCGTGGTTCGAGGAAGTGGACGGTGGCAACCGCCTGCGGACGAGCGTTGGCAGTATCGAGCGGCTGGCGTTGGCAAGAGCGGAACGGAAGAAACTGGAGTTTTCGCGCGAGTGGCCGTGCTGCGCCATCGTGCGCGTGTTCAACTTTTCGGACGCGCCGATTTCCGGCGCGCTGGTCCACGCGGACTTGCGCCCAGCGCTCGCAAAGCTGCGTTCCGTGCCGACGAACGCCGTGCTGCGCATCGTGGACGCAGCAACCGGCGAGATGGCGGCGAATTGCGTGCGGCGCGGCAGCACGGTGATGTTTGACGCATCTCTACCGGCGAAGTCGGAGCGCGAGTTTGCCGTTTTCTTCAGCACAACACAGCGCGAGGCGACGAACGCGTTTACGTCGTCCTACGAGCGCCTGCTCAACAGTCCGCTGAACCTCGCAGTGAACGGAAACTTCGAGTCAGGCGCAGACTCGCCGGACGGATGGCAAACGACAGGCAAGGGTGGCGGCTTTGGCACGGACGCGATGTTTGGCAAGCGCAGCGCGGCGTTTGCGTTGCTTCCCGATGCGAAGAACACGTGGGTTGGCTGGCGGTCACAACCGATTCCCGTGCAGACTGGCGCGAGCTATTTCTACGGCGGATTTCTAAAGGGCAAGGGTCTCTCTGGCTCGGCGACGCTGCACGCGCACCAACTGGGCCGCGACGGCAAGATTGTTGGAAGCGGCGGCTACGTCAGCACACAACCGGCGGTTGGGAGCGACGTGGGCTGGACGTTTAGCTCCACGGTGATTCATGCGCCGCCGGACGCCGCGACGATTCAACTGCACCTGACGACGAACGCGCGTGTTGCGCCTCCGCAAGGCGGCGTAGTGTTGTCGGACGCTACGACGCTTCAATCGCGCATGACCGCGGGCGGACGCGGCACGCTTCAGCACGACGGCGTGTTGTTGTGCCGCGTCGTGGCGGGCGAGGTCGTTGGGTTTGAGAGCGGGCAGACAGCCGGCGGTCAGAGGCCGCCGCTACAGGTGTGGGAGGTGAATCCGCTGGTAAAGGTGTTCCACGATTCGCTACCGGGCCGGCAGGCGAAATCGGTGGCGGTGGAATGCGCGCGCAACGAATACGAGCCGTTCCAACTCGTGTTGCGTGCCGAAGCGGGGTTGGGATGTGCGGAAGTCACTGTGTCGCTGTTGAAGAACAACAAAGGCGCAACGCTGCCGCCGGTGAAAGTGGAGCACGTCGGCTACGTGCCGATTGACTGGCCAAGTGGCTATTTTCAGACGGACGTGCCGGCGTGGCATCGGCGTGTGCCGCGCGGCCACGGTTCCACGGACGGCTGGGCGGATTGGTGGCCAGACCCGTTGGAGCCAAACGCACGATTCTGTGCCCTTGAGAATCAAGCGCAGCCGTTTTGGTTTACCGTGCGCGTGCCGCACGATGCCGCGCCGGGCGAGTATAGTGGCACCGTCACCATTCGCAACTGGGATCAGGTCCTGGTGACAGTCCCAGTGTGCGTGAAGGTGTTGCCGTTCGCGTTGCCGGAGAGGACGAAGTTGAAAGCCATTTTCGATTTCCGCAGCGGGCCGGGCGGTGAGATGGAGGCAGGCATCAAATCGCCGGAGGGACAACGGCGCTGGTTGCGCTTCATGGCGGAGCACCGGCTTGGCACCGACCACATCCCGGCGCAGCCGAGGTTCGAATACAAGGACGGCCGCGTGACGATGGACACGACGGAGTTTGATGTCATGGCACGGTATTGCTTCGACGAACTCGGCATGAACGCCTGCTACACGCCGCAGTTCTTCTACGCATTCGGCTGGGCTTATCCGCCGAGGAAGATTTTTGGCCTGGAGCCGTTCACGCCGGCCTACAACGACGCGCTCAAGCAGGCGTATCGGCTTTTCACCGATCACCTGAAGCAGAAAGGCTGGCACGACAAGTTCATCTACTACATCTCCGACGAACCGCACTTCAACCATCCGTTCGTTGTCGAGCAGATGAAGAAGCTCTGCGCGCTGTTGCACGAGGTGGACCCGGCGATCTCGATCTACTCCAGCACGTGGCGGCACTGCGAGGCGTGGGATGAGTCGCTCGACCTCTGGGGCATCGGCCAATATGGTTGCTTCCCGGTGCCGGCGATCGAGCGCGTGCTGAAGGCTGGCAAACATTTCCTGTTCACATGCGACGGGCAGATGGCGACGGACACGCCGCTGCTCGCGACGGAGCGGATGCTGCCTTACTACTGCCTGAAATACGGCGGCAGCGGCTTTGAGTTCTGGGGCTTGTCGTGGTGGACGTTCGACCCGTGGCAGTTCGGTTGGCACAAGTTCATCAACCAAAGCGACGACGGCAAGCGTCACTACTGGGTCCGCTATCCGAACGGCGACGGCTTCCTGACGTATCCCGGCAAGGACGGTCCGGTGAGCACAATCCGCTTGGAGCAAGTGCGCGAAGGCTTGGAGGACTACGAGGCGATGGCGATGCTGGCGGAGTTGGTGAAGAGAGCGAAGGAGCAGGGGAAATCAACCGCCGCCGCCGAGCGCGCGCTGACGGTGGCGCGGGAACTGGTGACGATTCCAAACGCCGGTGGTTTGCGCTCATCGGAAATCCTGCCCGACCCCGACCGCATTCCAGCGATTCGCAAAGCTGTGAACGCTGCGATAGTGCAACTCGGCAAGAAATAGTTACGCGTTCTTCGGAAAGATGCCGCGGAGGAATTTCAGGTTGGCTTGGTAGCTCTCCAACATCTTGCCGCCCTTCGGCACGGCGCCTTCGATCTGCATCCAGCCGCGATAGCCGATGTCGTCCATCGCCTGGCGGACCTTTTGGAAATCCACCTTGCCCTGGCCGAGCAGTGCGCCGTTCTCCTTTGCGTGAAACTCGCAGATATGCTTCGTGCCAAGCCAGCGGATTTCCTTGTAGATGTCGTAGCCGCGGTCGTTGGAGTTACAGACATCGTAATAGACCTGCACCGCCGGCGAGCCGACGCGCTGGATGATGTCCATGTGCGCCTCGGCGCTGAGCCAGCTTTCGATGGCGAGGATGACGCCGGCTTTCTCGGCCTTCGGCGCGACCGCCTTGAGCCGCTTCACCACCTCGTCGGTGCCGGGCTTGTCGTCACAGAGGTCGCCTTTGCTGAAAAACGCCAGCAGCACCACCTTCACGCCGAGCGCCTTCAACACATCCACGCTATCGCTGACCCACTCGATGGTGCGCGGGTCGCTCTTGTAAGGAATGCTATTCATCTCACCGATGGCCAGCGAAGCGATCTCGACGCCGGTAGCCTTGGCGGCGTCCTTGTATTGCTGCTGCACCTCCGCTTGGCGCAGGTGCATGTTGTTCGCCAGATTGCCGAGGCTCACCTGCACGCCGTCGAGGCCGATTTCCTTCGCCACCTCGAACGCGGCAGGCGTGCCCATCTTGCCGATGGACCAATCGCACGCGCCGATCTTGAACTGGCGTTTCTCCGGCGCGGCAAAGAGCGGTGCGAGTGGCGAGGCAGCCGCAAACGCGGCGGCGCGGGTGAGCAATTCACGGCGGGTGAGGCGGCGCGAGGTTGAGTTCATGGCGCTTTATTTGCACGATTCGCAGGCTGACGGGAAGCGGAAAATGCCGGGGCGGGAGCGGTCATGCGTTCACCTTGAGAAAGTTCTCAATCTCCTTGCGCGTCGGCGCCGACGGCTGCGCGCCGAGCTTGGTGACGGAAAGGGCGGCGGCGGCGTTGGCGAAGCGGACGGCGGCAGGCAGCGGTTTGCCTTCGGCGAGTGCCACGGCCAGCGCGCCGTTAAAGATGTCGCCGGCCGCGGTGGTGTCCACAACTTTCACTTTGAAGCCGGAGACAAGTTGCTTTCCGGCGGCATCAGCAATGAACGCACCGCGTGGACCGAGCGTGAGGATGACAGTCTGCACGCCGCGCGCACGCAGCTTGTCTGCGGCCTTTGCGGCGGCGGCCTCGTCGGTGACTTTGATGCCGGTGAGTAGTTCAGCTTCCGTTTCGTTCGGCGTGAGGATGGAGACGAGCCGGAGCAACTTGTCGGGCAGCGGGCGCGCAGGGGCAGGATTGAGGATGACGCGCACACCGGCTTTCGCGGCGATCTCGGCGGCAGCTTGGACAGTTTCCAGCGGTGTTTCGAGTTGTGCCACTAGCACGGCAGCAGAGCGGATGGCTTTCGCAGCCTTCTTCGCATCGGCCGGCGCGAGCCTGGCGTTCGCACCGCCGGCGACAGCAATGCTGTTCTCGCCGTCCTTGGCGACGAAGATGAGTGCGACGCCGGACGGCGCTGCTTTGTCACGGAGGACGTGGTCCACGCAAATGCCGTCGCGTTTGAAGCCGGCGATGGCTTGGTCGCCGAACATGTCCTGGCCGACACGCGCGACGAACGTGACGTTGCCGCCCGCGCGCGCTGCGCCGACGGCCTGGTTGGCGCCTTTACCGCCGGCGGCGGTGGAGAACTCGCCGCCGAGGATGGTTTCGCCCGGTCGAGGGATGCGGTCGAGCTGGATGATCATGTCGGTGTTCGAACTGCCGACGACGAGGATTCTGTTCATGGTCGAGATTGGGAATTGGTGGTTGGTGATTGGTAACTCGTGGTTCGTGATTCGTGATCCGTCAATCGTCGGAATGACGAATCACGAGTTACGAGTTACGAATCACAATTTCGATGCGATCAGCACGGCGAGACCGATGAGGTAGAAGAGGAACATCGCGCCGAGCAGCTTGCCGGTGCCGGCGGGGGCGCCTTTGAATTCCTTCCAGATGAACACGCCCCAGAACGCGCCGACCATTGTCGCGCCCTGGCCGAGGCCGTATGAGAGCGCGGGGCCGGCTGTGGTGCTGGCGATGATGCTGAACGACATGCCGACGTTCCAGATCATGCCGCCGAGGATGCCGATGAGGTGGAGCCGCGCGTTGCCCTTGGTGAAGTAGTCGCCGTAGGTCACTGGCTCGCCACTGAATGGCTTGGCCATGACGATACTGTTCCAGAGGAAGTTCGACGCGAGCAGGCCGGCGCTGAAGAGCACGATGGCCGTGTAGGGACTGAGCTTGCCGGCTTCGAGCGCCTTGGTGGCCGGGTCAATCGCGCCCATCGCCTGCGCGACAAAGCTGTAGAACCAGCCCATCAACACGCCTGCGACGACGGAGAGGACGATGCCCTTCACCGGCGTCTTCTGGCCCGCTGACGCGAGCTTCTTGTAAGCGAGCGCGTCGAGCACGATGGCGATCATCACGGCCGCCACGCCCGCGGCAAGCATCGGGACGTTGCCTTCAGGCTTGGCGATGTAGGTGGTGATGACGCCGAGCACGAGCGCGAGACCGACGCCGACGGGAAACGCCACGGCGAGGCCCGCGATGTCAATGGCCGCGACGAGCAGGATGTTCGAGAGGTTGAAGATGACGCCGCCGAGGAACGCCGAACCGAGCCATTTGCCGTCAGCCTGCGCAAGGTCGCTGCAAAACACGCGTCCGCCGTTGCCGAAGCTGCCCATGGTGAACGCGAGGATGAGCGAGAGCAGGAACACCCCGATGGCATAGTCCCAGTAGAAGAGTTGGAAGCGCCATTCCTTGCTGGCGAGCTTCTGCGTGTTGGCCCACGACCCCCAGCACAACATCGTCACGACGCACATCACGACCGCGACTGGATACGATTCAACGATGACCATGACTTGCTCCTTTCAATCCACGCTTCACAACTACCAGAATGTTTCCGCAAGGTCACGGCTTGTTCTGCGGCCCGTGCCTCTTTTCTGGCAGCCGATCCAGCGGACGGGGCTGCTGGAGCTTTACGCGATAGCCGGGATGGCCGTCGAGGGTGATTCTCTCGCCGCCGTTGGCGAGGATGACGCGCTCCGCGATGCGGAGGAGGGTTGCGGCCTGTTCACTGACCTTGCATTCGGCCGGCAACTGCGGCCGTGTCTTGTTCACGTAGCGATCAGGCATCTTGAACTGCGGCAGCGCCGCAATGTGCTTGAACCCAAGTTGGGCACCCAGGACTGCGCCGGCGGTGGCGGCGTTGCAGTCGGCATCATAACCAAGCGCCATCGCATACTGGAGCGTGCGATAAAAATCGCCGTTGCCGTAAAGCAGCGCCAGGCAGACGGCCGCGCCGTTGACCGGTGTGGAGTTGTCGTTCCACCTGCGCTGCTTCAACCACTTCTCGTGAAGCTTCTGACGCGCGGCTTTCCAATCATCGGGATGCGCGTGAAACGCCTTGCGCGCATCCGCGACGACCTCGGCCATGGCGCTCTCTGGATCCACAGCGGCGAGGGCTAGTCTCAACATCTCGTCCGGTGAGCTTGTGTGAAACACACTCAAGCTGACGAGGCTGGTCCAAAACTGCGTCGCCTGCAGCGGTTCTTCTGATACTGCGATGCGGGCATAATGCAAACCGATATCCGCCGCGGTTTGCGGCATCCCCGGCGCAACGAGACCATAGGACTCGACGCAGAATTGGCCGGAGAGATTATACCAAGCGTGCTTGTTGTTTGTGACACTGCCGGTGTCTGGCGGCAACACACCTTGGTCCATCAACTCGCGCGCGCGTTTGTTCGCCACCCAGACGCCCTTGTTCATGTTCGCCTTCCAAATCTCGGCGATGCGCGCGTAGGGCAGCTTGATGACGCGCTCTTTGTCCATGAACCAAAGATGCGTCCACTCAAAGTCGTTATCATCGTCGGAGCGCGCGCCATTCTCCAGAAAGGTGAAGTCCGGCAGCGTATCACGCGGCTGTTCCTTATATTTGAACTCGTGCGGCAACCCTTCGAGGCCGCCGATCATCATGCCGGCCCAGCCGCCATGAATCCGGTCGAGCAGCGCATCGCGCGAAATGTCCTTGGTGGCGGTTGGGACGGGTTTGTCCTGCGCGGCGACGAAGGACGTGGCGCCGGCGGCGATCACCGCCAAGAGGACCGTTCGTTTGAAGATGCCTTTATGATCCACACTCATGACGAGGTGCTTCTTGGGAGGTTCACAGTCATTCGCCAAATGTCTGTAGCTCTGCGCATGACGAAAACGCCTGCGTTGGCTTGTTGCCGCAGGCGGGCTTGCCGATGACGCGGACGGCAATGACTTTGACCGGCTCGGGCAGGCGCAGCGTGAACGTCTGGCCGGACTTGAGGTTCTTGTGGTCGGTGGCAGTGGTGGCGGGGTAGTCGCTGAGTTCGCCCACCGTCTCCCACGGGCCGCCGCGCTCGCGCTGGACCTGCACCTTCGGCTTGCCGGCACTGGCGTCGAACCAGCCGCCGTCGTGGAAGTTCTTGCCGTGGGCGAAGACGACGCGGCGGACGCTCGTGGGCTTGTTCAGCGGGATGCAATACCAGTCTTCGTCCGCCGGTCTGCCGTTGAAGGTGACGACGAAGCTGGTGAAGTCGCCGTCGCAGATCGAGCCTTGCCGGTTGCCTTCGCGCGAACGGCTTTCGTTGACCTTGACTTGTATCTGCGCCATTTCCTCGGGCGTGAACTTCACGTCGGCGGCGGGGCCGGGTTCCCAACTGCGCTCCAGCGGGCTCGGCTTCGGCGTCTGGACGGGGATGAGGAGGACTTCCTCGCCGCTGGCGTCCTTCTCGATGCGACCGCCGGCGCGCGCGACGGCTTGGCGGACGAGTCTCTCGCTGACTTCATAGACCTGCGGCAGCGCGTAGTCGGTGAAGCTGAACTTGCGATCCATGTCGAGCTTCTCGATAAAGCGCGTGGGGATTTTCGACTCGCCCATCGCAGCGAAGAGGACGCCGGCGGCGTTGGCGGGATTGCAGTCGCTGTCCTGGCCGCTGCGGCAGGAGATGGCGATGGTCTTGTCGGGGTCGCCCGCGCCGTAAAGCAGGCCCATGATGATGTAGGCACCGTTGAGCTTGGCATCTATGCTGAACTCACCCTTGCCGCCGGGCTTTGAACAGAACGGGTGCGTGTAGTTCGGGTCTTTGTGATACTTCGCCTCGACGAGTTGCCAGGTCTTGGTCCAGTCGGGGTTTTCGCGGCACCACTTCTGGAGATCGCGGATCATCTCGGCGTATTGGCTGTCCGGCGGGACGCATTTGAGTCCGGCGGCGACGAGCTTCCACGCGTCGGACTCGAAATACGCCTCCGCATACATGCCGCCGACGAACTGGCCGGCGTAGAGGCCGTCGCCGTAGTTCATGAGGCGGCCGAACTTCTCGCCGAGCGCGATGGCGAGGTTCGGCAGGCCCGGCGCGATGATGCCGGAGAAGTCCGCCTCGATCTGGTAGTCAATGTCGTCGGCGTGCGCGTTGAACTTCGGGTGGCCGCTGTCGGGCGGGGCGATGCCGGCGCGGAGGTTGTCGCGGCCGGCTTTGTTGGCGTGCCAGAGCCGATAGCCGCTGTTGGCGAAATCAATGCCCGCCTGCCGGATGGACGCGTCGAAGCCGTGCAACTCCAGCGTGCGCAGGAAGGTCATCTCGACGTAGCAATCGTCGTTGCCGTGCTGGTTGACCATCTCCGGCGTCCACGGCGGCATCTGGGCTTCGGGGATGATGTCGCCCTTGACCTTGAACTCCGTGGGCGTGCCCCAACCGACGCCGATCATCTGGCCGAGCCACGCGCCTTTCATCTTGTCGCGGAACTCCTTCACCGGCAATCGACGGAACTGCGTGTCGGCGGCGAAGGTTGGAATCGAACCAGCAATGACAAGAGCAAGGATGAGGAGACGCTTCATGGCGTCATACTATTGGAGAGCTTGAGGTTGTCGAGATAGAAGACGGTCTTGGCGTTGGCGGTGCTGCAGAAGCCGAACCAGCGGAGCGTTTTCCATTCGGGGCTGCCGTTCTTCAAGGCGGCGTAACGTTGCGGTGATTCACCGGGCAATGTCACAATGAGGTCCCATGTGCCGGTGGATTGCGGGCCGAGGCCGGCGCTCATCTCGAAGTGGACCCACTTGCCGGCGGGCATCGCCAGCAGATCCTTGCCTTGGACGCGCAGCTTGCCGTTGCTTATGTGAAGACTCGGCCCGACGAGGTAAGGATGGCCTTCGCCGCGCCATTCGTGGAACAGCACCGCGCCCGGCTCGATGCGGATGTCGAAGCTGAAGCGCGTGACGCCGTTGGTGTGGCGCGGGTCGTAGTAGAAGTGCGGGTTATAGACGTGCTGCAAGCCGGGCGCGTCGGTGATCTTGAGGCTGCGCTTGCCGCTCGCGGCGGTTTCTTCGGTGACAGCGACGGAATCACCTTTCTTCTCGACGTAAGTGTGCGCGTCGGCCAGCGGCGAGCCGACGGGCGCGGACTCGAAGTCGTCGTTAAGCGCCAGCGGCGGCACCGGCGGCGGCGCAGGCGGACGCTCGGCGGTCGGGAACTTCGCGCTCTTGGCGAGCTTCACCCACGCGCGGTTGCCATAGACGCCAGCTTTCGTGTAATCGAATGGCTTGAAGCCAACCTTCGCGGCGGGCGAGCCGGACCTGAGCCGGAAGTCGCCGCGCGCGGCGTTGGCGAACTTCGGGTCGGCGATGATCGAGCCGGCGTCTTTGCCGCTGCGTTGCCATTCCTCGAACGACTGGCCCGCGAAGGTCGTGGCGTTGGTGCCGGCGTTCCAGTAGAGATTGCTGCGCAGAATGACGTTGGTTTCCTTCCAGTTGTTGCTCAGCAGCGTGCCTTCCTTCCAGAGCACGATGTTGTTCTCGAACGTGAACGACAGGTGCGGTTCGACGCGGCTGCGCTGAAGCTGGCCCTCCAGGCTGAACGCAAAGATGTTGTTGCGGATGACGTTTTCCTTGCCGTAGTGCTGGTGGAAGCCTCCGGTCTTGGTGTTATAGACGAGGTTGTTTTCCATCGTGATGCCAGTGCTCCCCTCGTCGGTGTAGAGGCCCCAGCCGCCGTAGCTGTAGGCGTAGATGTCGTGGCAGAGGTTGTTGCTGACGACGGTGCCTTCCGACGGGCCGAGCGTATAGACCGCGCCCATGTCGCTCATGATCCAGTGGCCGAGATGGTGGAGGTGGTTGAACTCGACGCGGTTGCGCTTGGCGCGGCTCTCGGCGTAGCCCCAACGCCACCCGACCGACACGGCCGTGTAGGGAACGTCGGCGATGTCGTTGTGCGTGACGACGTTGTCGGGGCTGTGGCCGATCCAGACGCCGACGGTGCCCGCGTCAATCCGCCCGCAGCCGTGGATGATGTTGTTGTCCACGGTGATGTGGCTGGTGAGTTCGGCGTCGCTGGGACGTTCGTTATCCCAACCCTGGCCGATGCGGACGCCGCCCGCGCCGAGGTCGTGCATGTAGCAATGCTCCACGCGGCAATCGCGGCAGCCGCGCCGGAACCAGACGGCGTAAGTGCCTATGTGCGCGACCTCACAATCGCTGAGTGTCACGTGCCGCGCGCTGTCGGCGAGAATCATGCCGGTCATGCTCACCGCTCCCTGCGGATCGCTCTGACCTTTCTCAGGCAGGATGAACTGGCCGTGACGGAACGCCAGGCCGCGCAGCGCGATGTGCTCGACAAGCTTCCCCGCCGCCGGATCGCCGGCAAACTCCACAAACCTCCCGACAACCGGCGCGACGACTTCTGCGCGCGCCATGTTCTCGCCGGGCAGCGGGATGTAGGAAAGCATGCCGTTGCGATCGAGGAACCACTCGCCCGGCGCGTCGAGCGCCTCGCGGAAGTTCTCGATGTGATAGCGCTGCTGCGGCTCCCAGCGGCCAAACTCCCACACCGCGCTCCCGGTCATGACGAGCATCGTCTTCTTCGCATCCACCGCCGCCAGCCGATGTCGCGAGCTTTCCCACGAGTGATACGCCACCACCGTTGCGTCGCGAAGTTCCGCAGCCGACTTGCCGAGCAGCGGCTTGATGTCGTCGCCGCGCGCGATGAAGGCGCGGTTGGTGAGGTTGGTTTCCTTGCCGGTGAGCGGGTCGAGGCCGTAGCCGGCTTTCTTCGCCATGCGATAGTAGAACTTGTTCGGCGAGCGCGCCCGTGTCGCGCGCTTGCCGTTGACCCAGAGCTGCTCGAAATACCACTGGCCCGCCTTCACCTCGGGCACCTGCGCAGTCCAGATGCCGTCCGCGCCGCGCTGCCAGCCGGTGATGCGTCGCCCGCCGTTGAAGACCGGCTTCGCGCCGCGCGCGGCTTCGTAGCTGATGGGACACTTCTCCGTGCCACTGTCCTCTGGCGCGAACACCACCGGTGCAGTGAGCGCATAGTTGCCGCTGGCGACGATGACACGGACCGGCTCGTCGAGCGGGCCGGCGGCTTTCAACTTCCGCACGGCGTCGCGCGCGCCCTGCAACGACGCGAGCGGCCCGTCGCTGCGGTCGCGGTTCGGCTGCGCGAGCTTGCCGGCCCATGCGTCGTTGCCGCCGGGGGCGACATGGAGCGTGGCGGCGTGCGACGTGGTGGCGAAAGCCAGCAGCGGCAGGATGAAAAACAGCGAGCGGACGGAAGGCGGGGGGAGTGGCAACTGTAAGTTCATGGGAAAGTGATAGCGAGGCGTCGGAGGATATCAATCACGAAACGATTCGGCCGGGGATCGTCGCCGTCCAGACGGTCGCCTTCGGCCAAAGCTGAATACTGAGAGAGGGGGCTTCCATTTTGCTTTTCCCTCACTCGCGGTATCTTCCATTGAAGAAAGACTGCGCGTGATCTGTCTAATGAGCGTTAACTGGAAGGCGGTGAAATATGATGAAAACGCTGACAGTCATGGGTGTTTTGGCCGTGGTGCTGGCCTTCGGAACGGTGAACTGTGAGGCGCAGTGCTATTCGGGCGGTTATTATTACCAGCCCTATTACAGCTACACGCCCTATTATTCCTACGGCGGCTACTACCCGTCCTATTACGGGGGCCATTACCCCTACTATCGGAGCTACTACTACCCGTCGCCGAGTTTCAGCTTCAGGTTCAACTTTGGCGGACACCATCACCACGGGTGGGGCCATCGCCATTGGGGTCACTGCCGCTGATCGCCGGGTTGTGCTGAAACCGTGTTCGGATTGCCAGACCGTTCGTGGCCGGGTGATTGATCCTCGCCCGGCTGCGGGACGGTGACGGATCCCGTGATCAACATTCCCCGCGCAGCACCGTCGCCAGGACACGCTGATGGCCGATCCTAAACCGTCAGGAGCCAGCAACCGTTCTCGCCTCCGACAACTGACGGCCACACACTTCCTACGCCGCCACGGGCGGCTTGCCTCCTGCGGACGGTTTCACCCATCTACCTCTTTGCGACTCTTTGCTTCAACTTCACAAACAGCTTGGGCCAGGACTTCGGCGGCGACAAACACAGGCCGTCTTGATGAACAAACGCACAGACCTTCGGCATGCTGTTCTTCGTGCAGACCGCGGGTTGTGTGTGACGGCAGCCAACCGTTTGCGCGACCGTGTCCTTGGGTCGCAGCGGCTCCTGGGAAGCTCCGGCATTGACTTGGGTGGGCATCAGTTTGGTGACCTTGATTGGCACGCATGAACTTAGCCCATGCCACGCTCCCGGCAAACGATGCTTCCCCCGATGCAGTTCCCATCAGGATCAGCGTCGCCGTCTCGACAGGAGAAAGCGGACGACACAAGTGGGATTCGGGTCTAGTTTAAGTGGGTGGGGGGACACGTGTGGTTGATGCGGTTGTCCGTTGTCCCCAAGCAAGCATACATTATGAGCATTGAGATCAAGCCGGAAACCCGCGGCAGCATCGTCACCGTGAGACTGAGCGGCAAACTGACGCGGCAGGATTACCTCCAGTTCTTGCCTGCGGTGGACCGGCTGGCTGCAATCCACGGCAAGCTCAGGTTGCTGGTGGCGATGCGCGGCTTCCGCGGCTGGGCCGTTGGGGCGTTGTGGGGGGGGATCAAGTTCGACATGAAACATCCCCGTGACATCGAGCGGCTTGCAATCGTCTGCGACAACAAGTGGTTGGAAGAGATGGTGGCATTTCGCAAGCCGTTCACGGCCGCCACCGTCCGCTACTTCGACAAGACTCAAGCCGGCGCGGCTCGCGACTGGCTTGCCCACGAAATGGCCAGGGCGGCGTAATCCGCATGGACCGCCGGGGGACACCTCGCGCTGACGAATGGTTCGCTGTCTCTGACGCAGTCTTGTATTTTGCGGGAGGACGGCTATGGTTGGCAGCGTCAGCGAATTTTCGAGGAGTCTGAGAAACCAATGCCCAAGTATCACGCCAGCGAATGGGAGCGAATCCAACGATCCGCCGAGAAGTCGTTGATGGAGCCGCCGGGCGGCGCGGGCGAGGCGGGCGGCGCGCATCAGTGGATCCCCAGCGCGGATGTCTATGAAACGCCGGAACGCTGGGTGGTGAAGATGGAGGTGGCGGGGATCAACCGCGAGGACGTGGAGATCACGCTCGATGACCGCACGCTGGTGGTGCGCGGTTGCCGGCCCGATCCGTGCCGGACGGGGCAGTGCAAGTTCCGGCAGGTGGAGATTGATTACGGGCAGTTCGAGCGGCGGTTCATCATCCCGAAGTCGGTGGACGCAGAGCGCGTGACGGCCAGTTATCGGAACGGATTCCTGGTGATCGAACTGCCGAAGTCGGAGAAGGCCGAGCACGCAACGGTGACGGTCATTGTGGAGGAGGCGCAGGAGTGAAGGCCGGAGAGGCGGCAACGTCTGAAACAAGGTCATGACTGACAAACCCGAACAACCTGTCCCGCCCGTTGCGGCGCCGGTGACGTTGCCGGCGGACTTGCCGGTCCTGCCGTTGAGCGATCTAGTGGTGTTCCCGCACATGGTGGCGTCGCTGGTGGTCACGAGCGCGTCGAGCATTCATCTGGTGGATGACGTGGTGGCCGGCTCGCGGCTGCTGGGGCTGGTATTGCAGCGGGATCCGCACGTGGAGAACCCGCACGCCGCCGACTTGCACGAGTATGGTTGCGCGGGGCGGGTGTTGCGGATGCTGAAGTTTCCCGACGACAGCGTGCGGGTGCTCGTGCAGGGCGTGCAGCGCATCCGCATGGTGAAGGTCGAGAAGGAGGAGCCGTATATCGTCGCGCGCATCGCGCCGTTGAAGGAAGAGGCGGACAGTTCTATCGAACTGAGCGCGCTGGCGAGCAACGCGGGCAAGCAGTTTCAAAAGATCATCAGTCTTTCGCCCGCGATGCCGGATGAGTTGAAGGTGGCGGCGCTCAATGCGCAGGACCCCGGCCGGCTCACGGACTTGATCGCGTCGAACTTGAACATCGCGCTGGAGGAACGACAGCGGTTGCTGGAAACCTACAGCGTCAAGTCGCGGCTGGTGCGGTTGACGGACTTGTTAAACCGCGAACTGGAGGTGCTCGAGCTGGGCAGCGAGATCCAGAGCAAGGTCGCCTCCACGTTGTCGAAAGGGCAGCGCGACTATTTCCTGCGCGAGCAGCTCAAGCAGATTCAGAAGGAGCTGGGCGAAGAGGGCGAGCACGGCCTCGAAATCAAGGAGCTGCGCGAGAAGATAGAGAAGGCGCAGATGCCGGAGGAGCCGAAGAAGGCCGCCATGCGCGAGTTGGATCGGCTCGCGGTCATCCCCAGCGCGTCAGCCGAATACACGGTTGTGCGCAGTTACCTCGACTGGCTCGTGACGTTGCCGTGGTCAAAATGCACACAGGATAATCTCGACATCGTCCGCGCGCGGCGCGTGCTCGACGAGGATCATTTCGATCTGAAGCGCGTGAAGGAGCGCATCCTGGAATATCTCAGCGTGCGCAAGCTCAAGAAGGACATGAAGGGGCCGATCCTTTGCTTCGTCGGCCCGCCCGGCGTGGGCAAGACTTCGCTCGGCATGAGCATCGCCCGCGCGCTTGGGCGGAAATTCATCCGCATCTCGCTCGGCGGCGTTCGCGACGAGGCGGAGATTCGTGGCCACCGCCGGACTTACATCGGCGCGCTGCCAGGCCGCGTAATCCAGGGCATTCGCAAAGCCGAGAGCGCGAATCCGGTGTTCATGCTCGACGAGATAGACAAGGTTGGCACGGACTTCCGCGGCGATCCGAGCGCCGCGCTGCTCGAACTGCTCGACCCGCAGCAGAACCACAGTTTCTCGGACCACTATTTGGAGGTGCCGTTCGATTTGTCGAAGGTGATGTTCATCACAACGGCCAACGTCCTCGACACGGTGATCCCGGCGTTACGCGACCGCATGGAGGTGCTGGAGCTTCCTGGTTACACCGAGGAGGAGAAGCTGCACATCGCCCTGAAGTATGTTTTGCCGCGCCAGCTCAACGAGCACGGCTTGAAGCGCGGCCAGCTTCGGTTTGACCGCCAGGCGTTGCGCGCGCTTGTTGCCGATTACACGCGCGAGGCGGGCGTGCGCAATCTGGAGCGCGAGATTGCGTCGGTCTGCCGCAAAATCGCGCGCCGCATTGTCGAGGGTGATTTGAAGAAATTCCGCGTGACGAAGCAGGCGCTACAGGACTTGCTTGGCCCAGCGAAGTTCCTCGCGGAGGTAGCGGAGCGCAAAGGCGAGCCGGGCGTCGTCACAGGCGTGGCGTGGACTCCCACGGGCGGCGACATTCTCTTCATCGAAGCGACGCGCATGGCCGGCAAGGGCAGCCTGATGTTGACCGGATCGCTGGGTGACGTGATGAAGGAATCCGGCACGGCGGCGCTCAGCTTCGTGCGCTCGCATTGCAAGCAACTGGGCATTGACTGCGATGAGTTCGGCAAGTCCGACATCCACATTCATGTTCCCTCCGGCGCGATTCCGAAGGACGGCCCGTCGGCTGGCGTGGCGATGGCCGTCGCGCTCGCGTCGTTGATGAGTGATCGCATCGTGCGGCCCGACATGGCGATGACTGGCGAGATCACGTTGCGCGGCAAGGTCCTGGCCGTCGGAGGCATCAAGGAGAAGGTCCTCGCCGCGTCGCGCGCGGGCATTCGGATGATGATCATGCCCGACCGAAACCGCAAAGACCTCGCGGAAGTGCCGTCTGAAGTCCGGCGGCATCTGAAGTTTGTTTTCGTGAACAGTATCCACGAGGCGCTGAATGTGGCGATGCCTGAGGTCACTGAGCGCATTCGTCGCAGGTGATTCGGCAACATCGCTTGAAGACTGGCTGGGGCAGGGGCGACTGATTTTGAGAGCGATTTGTGCATTTTTTTTGTTGACCGTGGAGAGTTGTGGTGTAAAATCCCATCCAGTGGTTTTAATTGGAGTTTATGCCCGATGGCTGCCCGGTTGCCAAACATTCTGCACGGAGAACCTCGCCACACGCTGGACGATAAAAATCGTCTGATCGTGCCGCTCTCCATGCGGGCAAAAGGGGGCGGGGAATTGATCGTCGTGCGGCATCCCAATGGCTACCTTTCTGTGTTTACGCAGGAGCAATTCGACAGGCTTTATCAGTCGTTGGTCGAGAAGAACAAGGAGCCGAAGGAGCGCAGGAGTTTCGTCTTTATGATGAACCACGTGGCGCGGACGGTTTCGGTGGATGCGCAGGGCCGGATGAGTTTGTCGCAAGCTGAGGTTGAACACGTGAGTCCGGGGCGCGAGGTGGTGTTCACGCGCGGCAGCGAACAATCGCTGTTTGAGATTTGGAACGTCTCGCGTCACGAAGCGGCGACGTTGAACGAGCGCGACCGTTTCCGGGTGACCTTGGAGACCGAAGGTGTTTAGGCCGGACAGAGAGCCGATGAGCTTCAGTTACAGACAAGATTCTGATGCAGGAGGTGAGTAATGCACAGCACAAGTTTGATGAGGTTTCTGAATGTGAACCACAGCGTTCGGCTGATGAAGGAGAACGAGCGGCGCTTTTCGCTGCCCAGAGGCCAGGTGCTGCCGAGGTTTGGCGGCGTGGTTGGGGCATCGAAGCCTATGCTCACACACGCAGCGGTCCCAACAGGTGGCGCGAGGTTGTGCCGGGTCGAGCACGAGCCGGACATTCTGGACGACGAATACCGGTTTCCGGTGGGACACCACAGTCATGGGTTGGGTCACTGGGGCGAAGTGCTGCGGCGCGTTTTCGGCGGCGCGCCAAGAGAGTAATCGCAGGGCTGGCTTGCGGCGGGCGAGCAAGACGGCGCGCAGTTTGCAGGGCTGCGGTGGCGAAAAAACTGAACTAAAGGTGCGAGCGTGAGAAATGACACCCACCACTTTCCATACGCCGGTGATGCTCGATCGGGTCATCGAGGTTTTGCGGCCGGTTCCGGGAGAAACCTTCCTCGACGGCACGGTGGGGGGGGGCGGACACGCCGGGGCTTTACTGGAACGGACCGCTCCGGACGGCCGATTGATCGGCCTGGATGTTGACGATGAATCGTTGGCGGAAGCCGGCGAACGGCTGGCGCAGTTTGGCGGGCGTGTGCGGTTAGTGCGGGCGAATTTTGGCGATATGAAGGCGGCGAGTGAGAGCGCGGGAATTGCGGCGGTGGATGGCGTGCTGCTGGACCTCGGCGGATCGTCGCATCAATTCGACACCCCGGAGCGGGGCTTCAGTTTCCGCGAAGACGGTCCGTTGGACATGCGCCAAGACCGGCGGCTTACCCGGACGGCGGCGGACATCCTTGCGGACACGAGCGAGGAAGAGTTGACGCGGATCTTCCGGACTTATGGCGAGGAGCCACTTGCCAGACGGCTTGCGGCAACTGTTGTGCAGGAACGCGCGTGGCGGCCGATCGCGCGCACGATCCAGTTGGCTGACTTGGTGAGTCGGGTCAAGCGCGGCAGTCATCGCAGTATCCATCCGGCGACGCTGGTTTTCCAGGCGTTGCGGATCGCCGTGAACGACGAGTTGAACCAGCTCCGGCGCGGATTGGAAGCGGCTGTGGAGTTGTGCCGGCCCGGCGGTCGCATCGCGGTGATCGCGTTTCACTCGTTGGAGGACCGGATCGTGAAAGATTTCATGCGGCGGATGTCGTCGCCGTGCGTTTGTCCGCCGGGTCTGCCGGTGTGCCGGTGCGGGATGCGGCGGCGGTTGCGACTGGTGCAACGAAAGGCTTTTCGGCCAACCGAGGCGGAGGAGTCGGCAAATCCTCGTGCCCGGAGCGCGAGGTTGCGCGCGGCGGAAAAGATCGAGGAATGAAAACCAAGGTCGCGCGGACGCGCGACGACCGGTGTCGAACGGCGTGACCAGGAGAATGAAACAATGAACGTGGAGATTCTAAATACAGTCCGGGGCCGGATCGCGGCTCATCTGATCTGTCTTGGTCGAAGCTTGTGGCGGGGGCGCTTCGGCTCCCTGGGTTTTTTCTGCGCGGGCATTTGGCGCGGATTGCACGAGGCACTTCAAGGAACCTGGCATTCGGGCGCGGCCGCGGTCGCTACCGGCCATCACGTCAGTGGTGTGCGGTGGTAAACGGCGGGAGAACCGAGGGACAACAATCATGGCTTACTGGATGCGGAACAATCGGCGGCACGAGAGCGGCGTAGTGAATCTTTGGCCGGTGATGAAGTGGATCGGCGTGGCTGCGCTGCTGGCGTCGGGCGCGATGCTAGTGGTTTGGCAGCAGACGCAAAACGCGGCGCTGGCCCGCGGCATCGAAGAGTGCCGTCTGAAGACGGAGAAGACGCGCCGCGACAACGCCCAGCTTGGGTTGCAGATCGCGCAATTGGAGAGGCCGGAGGTGCTGGAGTGGAAGAACCAAGTCTGGCGCCTCGGTTTGGTGCCGCCTGCCGAAAGCCAGATTGTCCGGGTAGGGACGAGCGATCTGCTTGCGCCGACGCCGCGGCCGGGCGCGCGCACGGTGCGCCATCCTGGCGCTGTGGCGTTGCGCCGCTGACCGAACGCCGCCATGACTCACGAACGAAATCGCTGGCAAGGCTGGATAGCGGGCATCGTCCTGCTTGTGGGCTTCCTGCCTGTCGGCAACCGGCTTGTTGAGTGGCAGGTGTTCCAGCGTGAGGAGTTGGCGCCGAAGGCGGTCTGCGGACGTCCGAAAGAACATATCCTGGAGGGTTATCGCGGCAACATCCTCGACGCGAACGGCGATATTTTGGTGACGACCGTGCTCAAGAAAAAGGTGGTTGCTGATGCGGCCTTGTTGAGCAGTCTCGACCTGCCGGCAAACGTGGCCCCGATGATTGTGCGGAAGACCGCCGAGGTGCTGGGATTGCCGGAGCGTCACGTCTGGGACCGGCTGGGCCGCCACAGCCAGTATGTCGTTATCGAGCACAAGGTAGCGGAGCCGGTGTTCAACCGGCTGACCAACGAGATCGCCCGGCTGGACTTCGGCGTGGACCCGAAGCAACTCAAGTCCAAACAGCGTATCGCGTTGAAGCAGGCGCGGCAAATGGCGATCTATGCCGACGAGAAAGACGAGGCGGACCGTTCCTATGCCGACGAACGCTGCGGCCAGGTGCTCGGCTACGTGGACAACAACCACAAAGGCGTGGCGGGCATCGAGCTTCAGTTCGACGGCTTGCTGCGGGCCTACGATGGCGTCCGCACGACCGAGCGGAACGCGTTTGGCGAGGCGCTGCACATTTACACGAAGGACGAGGTTTTGCCGCACGACGGGATGGATGTGCAATTGACGATTGTCCGGCAGGTCCAGCGGGTGCTGGAAGATGAATTGAAGAGGGCCTTCGTCGAGCGCCAGCCCGACAATGCGGTGGGCATCGTCATGCGCCCGCGCACCGGTGAGATACTCGCGATGGCCGCCTGGCCGACGTTCAACCCGCTCGAGCCGGGCAAGCGGCTCCCCGGCGAGACGGACATGGCGGCAATGGACCGGTTGCGCAACCGCTGCATCATTGACATGGCCGAGCCGGGTTCGACGTTCAAGATCGTGACCGTGGCCGGGGCGCTCGACAGAGGCGTGGTGACGCTGAACGACGTGTTCGACTGTCACATGCCGTGGTTCTTCTGCGGCATCCCGCTGCGTGATTCGCATCCCTACGGCAACCTGACGGTGAAGGAGATCATCACCAAGTCGAGCAACATCGGCGCGGGCAAGATCGCGGCGATGAAGCTGGGGCAGGAACAACTCTACCGTTACATGAAAGCGTTTGGTTTTGGCGAACGCACAGGCGTTCAGTTGCCGGGCGAAGCGGCGGGCATTGTGCATTCGACGAAAGACTGGTCGCCCATCAGCATTGCCCACATCCCGATGGGCCATGAAGTGGCGGTGACGCCGCTGCAGATGGCGACCGCGATGAGCGCCATCGCCAACGGTGGCGTTCGGATGAAGCCGATGATTGTCAGTTGCGTCCGCGACCGTTCCGGTCAGGTGGTCGGCCGTTTCAATCCCAAGCCGGTCTGCCAGGTCATCCGCAAACAGACGGCGGACCTCATGGTGGAGGCGCTGACGACCGTGACGGAAAAAGGCGGCACCGGCACCAAAGGCGCTGTGCGCGGGTTCGACGTGGCGGGCAAGACGGGCACTGCGCAGAAGATTGAGGGCAGCGGATCTTATGAGTTCCAGCCACTTGAATTCACCGGGCAATTCACGACACGCGCCCTGCTGGACACTCTCGCGGCCGACGGCTTCACAATCCAGAAAACGTCGTTGGAAATCGAATCGCTCAATCTGTTGTTGAAAGGCAGCAGCGTGCATCAACGGTTTGCGGGCATGGCCTTGCCTAAGACTGCGGTGTCGCTGATGCGGAATGTATCGAAGCTGAAGCCGCGTGAGCTTGTCAAACTGAACCGGGTCATTCTTGAGACGGCATATCCGCACAAGTGCCCGAAGCACCAGGACGGGCATTATGTGCAGAAGTATTACTCGTCGTTCGTCGGTTTCTTCCCGGCGCGACAGCCAGAGGTCTGCATTTTGATTTCTTTGGACAACCCGCACGATCCGGGCGGCGAATACTACGGTGGCGCGGTGGCGGCGCCGGTGTTTCAAGCCGTCGCGGAGCGGGTGGCGAAGACTTTGGGTATCCGGCCAGATCGTCCCGAGGAAGAGATTGTGACACAAACGGGCAAATCCAAAGGCCGTTTGAACACAGCACAGCATCATGCAAATTAAAAAACTTATTGAGGTTTTGAGCGGCGCCGAAGTGGACGGGCCGGTTGATCGGGATATTCTTGCGATTCACTACGACTCGCGGCGCGTAACGCCGGAGAGTCTGTTCGTGGCGTTGCCGGGACTGAAAACGGACGGGCACAAGTTCATCGAGCACGCTGTCAAGCGCGGCGCGGCGGCCATCATCGTGGAGCAGCCGGTCAGTTCCATCAAGCGCGCCACGGTCATCCGTGTGCCCGATGCGCGCGAGGCGATGGCGCGGCTGGCGGCGCAGTTTTACGGGCACGCGTATCGGAAAATAAAGGTAATCGGCATCACCGGCACCAACGGCAAGACGACGACCGCGTTCATGATCCAGCGCATCCTGAAGGAAACCGGCATCAAGACCGGCCTCATCGGCACTGTGCGTTACGAGATCGGCGAGCGGGTCATTCCGGCGGCGCGCACGACACCGGAGGCGGTGGAGTTGCACGAGATGATGGCGCAGATGGTGCGGCAGAACTGCGGCGCGGTGGTGATGGAGGTCAGCAGCCACTCGCTCGACCAGAAGCGCGTGCTGGGGATTGACTTTGACGTGGCGGTGTTCACCAACCTGACTCAGGACCACCTCGACTATCACAAGACGATGGACGGCTACTTCGAGGCGAAGAGCATCCTTTTCAAGTCGCTCTCCACCAACGGCAAGATTGGCATCGCGGTCATCAATGTGGACGATCCTCGCGGCCGCGAACTGGTGGCGATGCCGCTGAAGGCGGCCAAGCTCACCTTTGGCATCGAAAACGAGGCGATGGTGCGCGGAAAAACACTGGCGGTGAACTGCGTCGGTCTGAAGTTTGATGTCTCCACGCCGAAGGGCGACGACCGGATTTCGCTGCCGCTGTTCGGCCGCTACAACGTCTCCAACGCGCTCGGCGCGCTGGGCGCGTGCATGGCGTTGGGCGTAAGGCTGCCGACGATGGCGCGTGCGCTGAAGGCGTTGCCGCCGGTGCCGGGCCGGTTGGAGCGGGTGGATTGCGGCCAGCCGTTCCAGGTGTTCGTGGACTACGCGCATACCGACGACGCGCTGAAGAACATGCTGGGAACGTTGCGCGAATCCACTGCGAAACGGCTGTTGGTGTGTTTCGGTTGCGGCGGCAACCGCGACACGCGCAAACGGGCGCTCATGGGCCGTGTCGCGGCGGAACTGGCGGACTTCAGCGTGCTGACCTCCGACAACCCGCGCAAGGAAGAGCCGCGAGCGATCATCTCGCAGATCGAGGAAGGTTTTCCGCGCGGTGGAGAGGCGGCGAAATACGAGGTCGTCGAGGACCGGCGCGAGGCCATCAATCGAGTGCTGGCGATGGCGGAGGCGGGCGATGTCGTGGTGATCGCCGGCAAGGGCCATGAGACCTACCAGGAATTTGCGGACACTGTCATTTCGTTTGACGACCGGGAAATCGCGCGGGAGTATCTGACACAATGCTGGAAAAACCGACCCTCGAATTCGCCGCCCGCGCCTGCGGAGGGCAACTGAAAGGCACCATGGTTGAGACACTCTTCCAAGGCGTTTCGAGCGACTCGCGCGGGATCAAGTCTGGCGAAATTTTTGTGGCGTTGCGCGGTGACCAGTTTGACGGTCACGATTACCTCAGGCAGGTGGCCGAGCGCGGCGCGGCAGCGGCCATCGTTTCAGACGCGAGTCGGGTGCCGGAGTCGCTTGGACTGCCGGTCATCGAAGTGGGCGACACGCTGCGGGCCTTGCAGCAGTTCGCGGCCAACTACCGGCAGGCGATGTTGCTGCGCACGGTGGCCGTCACCGGCTCCAACGGCAAGACCAGCACCAAGGACATGCTGGCGACGCTGCTCGCGGAACGCTTCTCCACGATCAAGACGGAAGGCAATCTCAACAACCACATCGGTGTGCCGCTGAGCCTGCTGCAAATCCGGCGGTCGCACGAAGTCGGCGTCTTTGAGATGGGCATGAACCATCCGGGCGAGCTTGCGCCGCTGGCGGAGATGGTCGCGCCGTCGGTGTCCATCATTACCAACGTCGGCCCCGCGCACCTCGAAGGCATGGGTGACGAGCAGGCTGTGGCGCGCGAGAAAGCCGCCGCCATCCTTGCGCTCCCGCCCGATGGCGTCGCGGTGCTCAACGCCGACAATCGCTGGACATCATTCCTGCGCCGGCGGGCCGTGTCGCGCGTGGTCACGGCGGGATTCGCGCCGGGCGCCAACGTGCGCGCCGAAAACGTCCAGCGTTCGGCGGACGGCGTGGAGTTCGATTTGATTTTGCCGCCGCTGGATGCGCCGAACTGGCCGCGCGTGGTTCCGCCGCGCGGGCCGGTGAACGAGACGCCGTCACCCGTCCGCGTCAAGCTGGCGGCGATTGGCGACCACTGGATTTCCAACGCGCTGCTGGCCGCCGCCGCCGCGCGTGTGTTTGGGCTGACGACCGATGAGATTGCCATTGGTTTCACGAAGATCGCGCTGCCGGCGATGCGAATGCAGTCGTGCGAGGTGGAAGGCGTCCGTTGGATCAACGACGCCTATAACGCCAACCCCGACTCGATGCGCGCGGCATTGCAGGCGCTGGCGCTCTGGCCGAGCCAGGGGCGGCGCGTGGCCGTGTTGGGCGACATGCTGGAACTGGGTGCGGAGAGCGAGCGGTTGCACCGCCAGCTTGGCGCCGAGGTGGCGCGCCTGAAACTGGATTTGCTCATTGCGGTCGGCCCGATGGCAGGATTCATCGCCGCCGAAGCCCGTGCCAACGGAATGCAGACCGGGGACATTGTGATTTGCGACGCTGTGGCTCAAGCAGCGACAGCACTGCAGGCGCGCGTGCAGCAGGGCGATTGCGTGCTCGTGAAAGGTTCGCGCGGCATGAAGATGGAGCCGCTGGTTCCCCGGCCGCAGCCGGCGGGCGGGGAGTAAGATGTTTTACTTCCTCCATTACCTGACGCGCTACAGCGAGGAGTTGGGCGTGCTGAACGTTTTCCGCTACGTCAACTTCCGCGCGATGATGGCGGCGGTGACGGCGATGCTGCTGAGCGTCTGGATCGGGCCGCGGGTGATCGAGTTCTTGCGGCGTCAGAAGGCCGGCGAGGAGGTGGGCAGCGACCAGAGCCTGGCGAAACTGGCCGAACTTCGCAAAGGCAAGAGCGGCACGCCATCGAGCGGTGGCATCCTGATCGTCATCGCGCTGGGCGTCTCGACGCTGCTCTGGGCCAATCCCTCCGTGGGTTTCATCTGGTTGACACTGTTCTGTTTGCTCTGGCTGGCTGCGCTCGGCTGGCTGGACGATTCCTTGAAGGCGCGCAAGAAGGTTCGCCAGGGACTCGGCGGCTGGCAGAAGCTCACGGGCCAGGTTGCGCTGGGGCTTTTCGTGGGAGCATGGCTCTGGCTTGACCCAGACACGTCGAAGCAGGTGCGTGAGCTGTGGCTGCCGTTCTGGAAGAAGCCGGTGGTCGCCGACATCGGGTTGTGGGCGATTCTGTGGATTGAACTGATCATCATTGCCAGTTCCAATGCGGTGAACCTGACCGACGGAATGGATGGGCTTGCGATCGGCTGCACGATCAGCGCGGCGGCGGCGCTCGGCGTGCTGGCTTACGTGGCGGACCAGCCGAAGCTGGCGGCGTATCTGCACATCCCGCAACTGAAGAACGCCGGCGAACTGACGGTGTTCTGCGCGGCGCTCTTCGGCGCCGGCATCGGGTTTCTCTGGTTCAACTGCCATCCGGCGCAGGTGTTCATGGGCGACACCGGCTCGCTGGCCATCGGCGGCGTGCTCGGCGTTGTGGCGGTGGTGATCCAGCAGCCGTTCACGTTGATCCTCATCGGCGGCATTTTCGTCGTCGAGGCTGTGAGCGTCATCGTCCAGGTCAGCTACTTCAAGTGGACCAAAAACCGCTACGGTGAAGGCCGGCGCGTGTTTCTCATGACGCCGCTGCATCATCATTTCCAGTTGAAAGGTTGGAGCGAAACACAGGTCGTGGTGCGGTTCTGGATTCTGGCGTTGCTGTTCGCATTGGTCGGCCTCGGGACGCTTAAATTGCGATGAGCCTGGACGTGCAAGAGAAGACGGTGCTGGTGCTCGGCTTGGGCCGCAGCGGCGTGGCCGCGGCGCGGTTGCTGGCGGGACGTGGCGCGAGGGTTATCGGTGTTGACAACGCTGACAACGAGAGCCTACAAACGGTGGCGAAGACGTTGTGGGCGCAAGGTGTTGAGACACGGCTGGGCGTCGGACAATTGGGGCAGGTCGCCGCAGATTTGGCGGTGTTAAGCCCCGGTTTTCCGCCGGAAAACACGCTGCTCCGCGTCGTGGAGAACGCTGGTGTGCCGGTGATCAGCGAACTGGAGCTTGGGTTTCGATTCTGCCCTTGTCCGGTCATTGCAATCACGGGCACCAACGGCAAGACGACCACGACGGAACTCTGCGCCGCCGTGTTGCAGGCCGGCGGAGTCGCCGCACCGGCAGCCGGAAACATCGGCCGCGCGTTCTGCGACCTGCTGCGCCGCGGCGACGCGAAGAACGCGGAAGCGGAGCGGCTCGACGCGATGGTTTTGGAAGTCAGTTCTTTTCAATTGGAACGGATCGAGCAGTTTCGGCCGCGAGTCAGCGTGATGCTGAACGTGACGCCCGACCACCTGGATCGTTACGCTTCGATGCGCGATTACGCGGCGGCGAAGGAGCGGGTGTTCATGAACCAGCAGCCGGACGATCTCGCGGTGGTGAACGCTGACTGCGCGGGCGACTTCGCTTCATTGCGCCGGGCGGATGCGCCGCGGCAGATCGTGTTCAGTGCGCGCGGCCGGCGCGAGGGCTGCGCAATGTGGCTGGAAGGCACGAAGATTTGCGGCGCGCAAGCCGGCGAGCTGCTCGACATGGCGGCGACGCACCTGCGCGGGCCGCACAACGCCGAGAACATCATGGCGGCGCTGGCGGTCGGCGAGGCGTTCAACGTGCCGTTGGAAGTGGCGAGGCAGGTGATCGCGGCGTATCGGCCGCTGCCGCACCGGTGCGAGTTTGTCGCGGAGATTGACGGGGTTCGTTACGTCAACGACTCCAAGGCGACCAATACCGACGCGGTGGAGAAGGCGCTGGCCGGGTTCGACCGGCCCGTGATTCTGATCGCCGGCGGCAAAGACAAAGGATTTGATTTTGCCGCGCTGAATGAGACACTGCGACGGAAAGTTAAGCTGGCGGTGTTGATCGGCGAGACCCGCGAGAAGCTGGCGGCGAACTGGTCGCCCGCGGTGCGGTGCGTCAAGGCTGACTCGCTGGAAGCAGCGGTGCGGTCGGCGCGGCAAAACGCGCAGCGCGGCGATGTTGTTCTTTTGTCGCCAGCGTGCTCAAGCTTTGATATGTTCAGAAGCTACGAAGACCGCGGAAAACAATTTAAGCAGATCGTCCGGACACTCGCGTCCGGCCAAGAAATTTCGCGAGCCAAACATTAACCCAAACCCGTAGGAAGCAACGCAGAGAGGACCGGAGGAAAAAGCAAACATGAACTCGAAGACGTCGAAGATAATGCTGATCGCTGGGATGCACGTCGCGGTGATCGGTGGACTGTTGTTGTTCGAAAGCTGCAAACCGACCCGCAAGTCGCAGTCGGCCGTTGTGACGCCGCCGCCCGGCGCTCCCGCCGCCGCGGTGGTGCCGACGGAAGTGACGCCGCCGCCGCCTGTGCCGGTGACTCCGGTCATGACCGCGCCGGCCATTGAGACGAAGCCCGCCGTTGCGATGGCGCCCATGCCCAAAGCCACGTCGAGCTACACGGTCGTCAAAGGCGATACACTCTCCGGCATCGCGCACAAGAGCGGCACCACGGTGACCGCATTGAAACAGGCGAACAACCTGGGCAGCGACACCATTCGCATCGGCCAAAAGCTGACGGTCCCGTCGCCGCAGGAAAGCGGACAGAAGGTGGCCGCGCCGCACAAGACGGTTTCCAAGAAGAAAGCTGCGCCGAAGAAGGTGAGTGCTGACGCCGCGGCCGCTGCTGCGGGCGGCCAGTATGTCGTTGAGAAGGGCGACTCGCCGGTGACCATCGCCAAGAAGCTCGGCATCAAGACCCAGGAACTGCTCGACGCCAATCCGGGCCTTGACCCGAAGAAGCTCCAGATCGGCCAGAAGCTGAACGTGCCCGGCGCTCCCGCGGCTGCGGCTCCTGCCGGTGGCATCCCCGCGCCCGCCGCTGCAGGCGCGCCGCCGCCCGCCCCGACCGTTCCGTCGCCGTCGCTTCCGGAGCCGCCTCCGGCCATGCCGTCCATTCCCGCGCCGCCGCCTTCGGCGCCCAGCACTCCGGCTCCCGGACAGTAAACGGACAACCCTTACGAGTTCATGAAATCGCGGGAGACTTCCCCAGACCAGATCGGCGGCTGGGGAGGTCTCCCGACAACAGTGAAACCCAAACTAGGTGAAGAAAAGTTTTGCGGCGATTCTAGTTAGCGTGTTGTTCCTGCTGGGCCTCGGACTGGTGATGCTCTACAGCGCCAGTTACCCGTATGCCCAAAAAGCCTCCCTTTGCCACGGCGACCTCTACTGGTTCGTCAAACGGCAGGCCGCCTGGTGCGTCATCGGCCTCATCGGTCTGCTCATCGCCACCAAGCTTGACTACAACCTCTGGGTCAAGGCCGCGTGGGTGTTCTGGATCGCGGCGTTCATTATGCTGGTCCTCGTGCTCGTGCCGGGCTTCGGCATGAAGATCAACGGTGCGCGCCGCTGGCTCAAGCCGGGCTTCCAGCCGTCGGAGTTCGGCAAGATCGCGGTCATCTTCACACTGGCGTGGTGCCTCGACCGCTATCGCGGATCCATTCAAAACGTCCGCTTCTGGGATTGCATCCGGTTTAAACAGAAGCTTTCCGATTTGGCAAGAGGCTTCGTGTTGCCGATGAGCGTGACGGGGTTGATCGTGCTGCCAATCATGTTTGAGACCGACGTGGGCACCAGCGTGCTGATCGGCGTCGTTGGCCTTTGCATGATGCTGCTCGGCGGCGTCCGCTGGTGGCTGGTGTTGCCGAGCTACGGAGTGGCCGGCTGGGTAGTGTATGAATACCTGCACCGCGATCCGGTCCGCTGGGCGCGGATCACCAACATCGGTTTGGACATCCAGCAGGTGCAGGCCAAGGCCGCCTTCGCGCTTGGCGGCCTCAAAGGCGTGGGCCTCGGCCTCAGCCGCATCAAGGAACACTACCTGCCACTGGCGTTCAGCGATTTCATCGCGCCGATCATCGGCGAAGAGCTTGGTTTGGGTTGGATGCTCGCGATGCTGGTGGCGTTCATGGTCCTGATTGCGTTCGGTGTTTACGTCAGCTCCCGCGCGCGGGAACACGCCGGCTACCTGGTGGGCATGGGCGTGGTGACGCTCATCGGACTTCAGGCGTTCATTAATCTTGCGGTGGTGACGAGCTGCATCCCGAATAAAGGGATGCCGTTGCCTTTTATCAGTTACGGCGGCACCGACTTGTGCGTGCTGCTGGTTTGCGTCGGCGTGCTCTTGAGCATCGCCCGTCACGCGGACACTTCCGCGCCAGCCCTTGCGCCGGCGCGGCGCGCGACAAATCCGTTCAAAGCCAGGACGCTGCACGGATGAACGTGGCCATTGCTTGCGGTGGTTCGGGCGGACATCTCTTTCCGGGAGTGGCCGTCGCCGAAACGCTCCGTCATCGCGGCCATCGCGTGATGCTTCTCGTCTCCGGCAAGGAGATTGACCGCCAGGCCGCCGCGACCACGACCGGCTTCGAGGTGCGCACGATTCCCGCCATCGCGATGCCGCCGCTGTTTTCATTCCGGCTGCTGACGTTTGCTGTGCGCTTCTTTCAGGCGATGCGCGAGTGTTCGCGGCTGTTCGGCGAGTTCAAACCCGCTGTTGTCCTCGGCACGGGCGGCTTTACTTCCGTGCCGGCGGCGCTGGTTGCGTGGCAGCGTCGTGTGCCGTTCGTCACCCATGAGTCCAACGCCATCCCCGGCCGCGCCACGCGGCTGCTCGCGCGTTTCGCCGCAGTAGTCGCCGTCGGCATGGAGGAGTGCGCCGCGTATTTCCCCGGCCGCCGCGTCGTCAATACCGGCACGCCCGTCCGCGGCGCGCTGCGCAAGCTGCCCGCCAGCGAGGCGCGCTGGCAGTTGGGTCTCGACGAGCAGCGCCGCACGGTGCTCATCGCCGGCGGCAGCCAGGGCGCGCGCGGCCTCAACAGTCTCGTCGTCGAGGCGCTGCCGGGCCTGCGCCATCTTGGTCGCCAGGTTCAGTTCATCCATCTCACCGGCGAGACGGACTTCGAGCGCGTGCGCGCCGCTTACGAAACCGCCGGTCTGAAGGCGATTGTCCGGCCCTTCCTCAAGGAAATGGAACTGGCCTACAGCGCGGCGACGTTGGCGGTCTCGCGCTCCGGCGCGGCGGCGCTGTCGGAACTCGCGTGGTTCGGTCTGCCGTCGGTGCTCGTGCCGTTCCCAGCGGCCGCGGACAACCATCAGTTCTTCAACGCCGACTCCGCCGCCAAGCACGGCGGCGCTCGCGTGATGACCGAGGCCGCGACGACCGGCGCGATGCTGGCTGCGACGATGGACGAACTGCTTCGCGGAGCCGAGCGCCGGACGATGTCTGAGAAGATGGCGGAATTGCGCCGGCCCGACGCGGCGGCGGCGCTGGCGTCGTTGCTGGCGGAGATTGGCGGCGCCGTCGAGCCGGTGGTCGTGCCGCGCGAATTGCAGAAGAGCGAGATTGTTCGTTTGTTGGGCGAGCGTTCCTGCTCCGTGCATCTCGTCGGCGTGGCTGGTTGCGGTATGAGCGGCATCGCGAGGTTGTTGCTGGCGCGCGGCCATCGCGTGAGCGGCTCCGACACGGGCGGCGCGGCTGAACTGGAGGCGTTGCGCGGACGCGGCGCGACGGTGTTCGCGGAGCACGCCGCCGGGAACATCGGCAAGCCCGACCTCGTCGTCTATTCCAACGCCATCGCCAAGGACAACCCGGAGCTTCGCGCCGCCGAGGTTGCGGGCATCCCGATTGTCCGCCGTGCGCGGATGCTGGCGGCGGTGATGCAGACGCCGTTCCTGACCGGCAAGCCGGCGCCGGCGTCAGTCTGCGTCGCGGGCATCCACGGCAAGACCACCACCAGCACGATGGTCGCGCACGTCCTGAAGACCGGCGGTCGCGACCCGTCGTTCTGCATTGGCGGCTACAGCGCTTCGCTCGGTGGCAACGCGGGCGAGGGCGCGGGCGAATTCTTTGTCGCCGAGAGCGACGAGAGCGACGGCACGCTGGTGGAATACGCGCCGACGCACAGCGTCGTGATGAACATTGAGGAGGAGCACCTCGACTACTACCGCGACCTTCAGGCGATCCTCGACACGTTCGCGCAGTTCGTCGAGAACACACGCGATCGCGTCTTCTTCTGCGCCGACGATGCCAACGCGGCGCGGCTCTGCTCCGGCCATCCGCGCGCCGTTTCGTTCGGTTTCGAAGCTGACGCTACTTATCGGGCGACGGACGTGCGGCAGGACGCGGGCGGCACGCGCTTCGTCGTCAAGCGCGCAGGCCACGCGCTCGGCGAGATTACGCTCACCGTGCCGGGCCGGCACAACGTCTCCAACGCGACCGCCGCCGTTGCCGTCGCCATGACGCTCGGCCTGACGTTCGAGCAGGTCGCCGCGGCGCTCGCGGCGTTCCGCGGGGCGGAGCGGCGGCTGGAGGTGAAGTTCGAGGACAAGGATTATCTGGTCGTGGACGACTATGCGCATCACCCGACCGAGTTGCGCGCGACGCTGGAGGCGCTGCGCTCGCTGGGCCGACGGCGCGTGATCGTGGCGTTCCAGCCCCATCGCTACACGCGCACGAAGTTTCTTAGCGCGCAGTTCGGCAAGGCGTTCGAGGGCGCGGACAAGTTGGTGCTGACGGACGTTTACGCGGCGAGCGAGCCGGTGATCGAGGGCGTCAGTGGCCGGACGCTTTTCGAGGGGGTGAAGGCGAGCGGGCATCCCGGCGTGGAGTTCGAGCCGGAGCTGTCACGCGTGGCGGACCGGTTGCTCGCGGCGGCGCAACCCGGCGACATCATCGCCATCCTCGGCGCGGGCGACATCTACAAGGTTGCCGGAGAAGTTGCGCGGCGTGTGCGGGCGGGGCAGGTTGGATCGAGGACGAACACGGTTATGAAAACCGAAGACGATATTTACGCGGAGCTTCGCGCCTTGCTCGGTTTGGAGACGGTCTTGCTGCGGGACGAGCCGATGGCGAAGAAGACGACGTTCCAGATCGGCGGCAAGGCCCAGTTCTGGTGCGAGCCGGCGAACGAGGACGATCTTGGCAAGGTGCTCGGCTATTGCGCAGCGCACCGCCTGCCGTTCTTCTTGATTGGCCGCGGCTCGAACTTGCTGGTGCGCGATGGCGGCATCAAGGGCGTCGTCATCCGCCTCTCGAACACGGCGATGAGCCGCGTGGAGGTGTGCGGCGATCGGATCGTGGCCGGCGCGGGCGCGAAGGTGCGCGAGGTGGTCATGGCCGCCAAGCGTTCGCATCTGGCCGGATTGGAATTTCTCGAAGGCATCCCCGGCTCTGTCGGGGGCGCGTTGCGGATGAACGCGGGCGCGATGGGGCAGTGGACGTTCGAGATGGTCGAGAGCGTGCGGTTCATGGACTACGCCGGTAACGTCTATGAGAAACCGGCGGGCGAGATTCATTATGAGTATCGCGGCTGTCCGCTGTTTCGCGACCACATCGCGTTGTCAGCGGTGTTCAAAGGCACGCCGGCCGCGCCGGAGGCGATTGAGAACCGGCTGAAGAGCTTCCAGCAGAAACGTTGGAGCAGCCAGCCGCGCGAATCGTCGGCGGGCTGCATTTTTAAGAACCCGAAGCAGATACCGGCCGGCAAGTTGATTGACGAGCTGGGCCTGAAGGGCAAGACGATGGGCAAGGCGCGGGTCAGCGAAGTGCATGGGAATTTTATTGTCAACGACGGCGGCGCGACGGCGGCCGACGTGTTGCAACTGATCGAGTTCATCAAGAAGCGCGCGAAGGAAGAGCGCGGCATCGAGTTGGAAACCGAGGTGATGATCCTCGGCGAGTGAGGTGGCGCGACAAAACAAGACGAGTAACTGTGAAAGCACGGAACGATAAAGTTGCGGTGTTGATGGGCGGGCCAAGCGCCGAGCGCGAGGTGTCGCTGAACTCGGGTGCGGCAGTTTCGGCGGGGTTGCGGCGCGCGGGCTGGCACGTGACGGACGTGGACATTCACGGACCGGACTTTACGCTCGAACCGGACACGGCGGTGGCGTTTTTGGCGCTGCACGGGACGTTTGGCGAGGACGGCACGCTCCAGCGGCTGCTGGAAGAGCGTGGCGTTGCTTACACCGGCTGCGGCGTTCAGGCGAGCCACGATTGTTTCGACAAGGTGATTTCCAAACGAATCTTCGAAGCGGCGGGGGTGCCGTCGGCGCGCTACGAAGTGCTGACGGCGAGCGGGCCGCGGCGCGTAACGCTGCCGTTGCCGGTGGTGGTGAAGGCGGCGTGCCAGGGATCGAGCGTCGGCGTGACCATTGTGCGTGAGGCGAACGCGTTGGAAGCGGCGCTGGCAGAGGCGTTTCGATACGGTGATGAGGCGGTGGTGGAGGAGTTTGTGGCTGGACGCGAGTTTACGGTCGGCCTTTTGGGCGAGACGCCGCTGCCGGTGGTTGAAGTGCGGCCGAAGACCGGTGTTTACGATTACGCGAGCAAATACACGAAAGGCGCGACGGAATACGAAGTGCCGGCGCGGTTGTCCGAGGCGCTGACGCGCAAGATGCAGGAAATCGCGCTGGCAGCGTTCCGCGCGGCAGGCTGCCGCGATTACTCGCGGATAGACTTCCTGCTGAGCCGCGACGAGCAACCTTACGTGTTGGAGATCAACACGCTGCCGGGCATGACCGAGACGAGTCTGTTGCCGAAGGCGGCGGTGGCTGCGGGCATCAGTTTTGAAGATCTGTGCTCGCGGATGGTGATGATGGCTTTGGAAAGGCGGGTGCGAAATGTTTGAGCGACTGTTCAAGAACCCACGGGAGAGCCGGCGCAAGCAGCGCGACCCCTACAGGCTCAATGTGAAAGTGCGCGCGCCGCATCGCACGCAGGCGCAGCTCGGCAAGGCCGTGATGTCGCTGGCGGTGCTGCTGACCATCGGGCTGGTGTCGTATGGCAGCTTTCGGGCGTTTCAGTATTTCGTGCAGCAGGCGTTCACGACGAACGCGAAATACAACATCACCGCGATCCAGGTGGAGAATGATGGCGGCCTGTCGCGCGAGGAGATCGTGACACTGGCCGGCGTGCGCGAGGGACAGAACCTCTACGCGGTGGACCTCGGCGCAATCCGCGGCACGTTGGAATCGAATCCGATGATCCGGCGCGCGGAGATTCACCGGGTGCTGCCGGACAAGCTGCGGATTGTTGTGAGCGAACGCGTGCCGGCGGCGCAGTTCTTCACACGCGCGCTTTACGACGGCGCGACGCGGCGGGTGATCACGCCGCCGATGGGCTACCTGATCGGCTCGGACGGTGTCGTGATGAAGCCCGTGAATCCGTTCGCGGTGTCAAAGGACACCGCGCGGCTGCCGTTACTGACGGGCGTCGAGCCGGGCGAGATCAAGCTCGGCCAGCCGTTGAGCGGCGCGCAAGTGCTGAGCGGCCTGAACCTGATTCACCTTTGCCAGTCGCCGGACATCGCGCCGTTGCTGGACTACGAGCGGATTGACCTTTCGCGGAAAGGCGCGCTGGTGATGGTGACACGCTACGGCGGGCAGATCAGCTTCGCGCTTGACGATTTGCCGGCGCAACTCAAGCGGTTGAAGACGATCTTGATACACCCGTCGCGTGCCGGGCAGATCATCCGCACGTGCGATTTGTCGGTCCAGATGAATGTGCCGGTGACGTATTTCGCGCCGGTGTCCGCCAACCCGGATGTTCGCAAAGGAGGAATCCACCCATGAGCCGTCCCCATTGCATTGTCGGTCTTGAAATCGGCACCTCAAAAATCTGCACGGTCGTCGGCGAATTGCGCGACGACGGCGCGGTGGCCATCGTCGGCGTCGGGGTCTGCCCGTCGCGCGGCGTCCGCAAGGCGGAGGTCGTGGACCTCGACACCGCCGAGCAATGCGTGCTCCAGTCGGCGCACGCGGCCGAGGAATCGGCGAGCACGGACATCCGAGGTGTTTATGCCGGCGTCAGCGGCGCGCACGTCGGCAGCTTGAACAACCGCGGCGTGCAGCCGATTCTCGGCGAGCACAACGAGGTGTCCGAGTCGGACGTGGAGGCGGTGTTGCGGCACGCGCGCACCATCAACATCCCGAACCAAAACGTGATCCTGCACGCGCTCTGCCGGCGTTACGACGTGGATGGCCGCGACGACGTGGAGAACCCCGTCGGCTTGTCGGGGTCGCGCCTTCAGGCGGAGGTCCACGTCATCCACGCCGTCCGCAGCCGGACCGAGAACGCCATCAAGTGCATCCGCGACCTGCCGCCGCTGGAAGTGAACGAGGTCGTCTTCAACGGCTACGCAGCGGCGCTGGCTGTGCTCACTGAGGAGCAGAAGCAGCTCGGCGCGCTGGTGATTGACATGGGCGGCGGCACGACGGATTACGTCATTTGCGCGCGCGGCGCGATCCGGCACAGCGGCGTCGTCGCCGTCGGCGGCGACCACATCGCCAACGACATCTCGCTCGGCCTGAAGATTCCGCTCAGCGCCGCCGAGCGGCTTAAGGTGGAATACGGCAGCGTCGCGCTGGAAGACACGATGAAGAGCCAGACGATCTCGCTCAACGGCGAGATCAGCATCGGCGCGACGGTCATTTTCAAGGACCATCTCTGCCAGATCATGCGATTGCGCGTCGAGGAGACGTTCCAATTGATCAAGAGGGAACTCGACAAGTCCGGCTGCGCGCAACTGATTAGCGCGGGCGTGTTCCTGACCGGCGGCTGCGCCCACGTGCGCGGCATCCAGCAGTTGGCGGAGAGCGTGCTTGGCCTGCCGGTGCAGATCGGCACGGCGAAGACGGTGATGGGCCTGACCGAGGCGCTCGACCGGCCGGAGTTCGCGACGCCCATTGGCATCGTGCGCTTTGGCGCGATGTGCGAGGAAATGGAGCGCAGGAGCGCCCGGCGCGGCGGTCGCATCAAGGTCTTCTTCAACAACATTCTGGATTCCATACGGAGCAGGCAGTCCTGACGGCCAATCGGAGGAAATGAACATGAGCTTGCGCGATTCGAAAGTCCGCATCCTGGTGCTCGGCGTGGGCGGCGCTGGTTGCAACGCCCTCGACCGCGTTGCGATGGACGGCCTGCCGTCGGCGGGTGCCAACGAGCAGTCCGAGGTCAACACGCCGCACCTGGTGGCGATCAACACCGACCTCCAGGCGCTGTCCAGCTCGCTGTGCAGCGAGAAATTCCAACTCGGTCTCAAGACAACTTTTGGCCTCGGCGCGGGCGGCGATCCCGCAGTGGGGCGCAAAGCGGCGATGGAAGACCGCGACCGGCTTTCTGAGTTGATGCGCGGCGCGGACATGGTGTTTGTCGCAGCGGGCCTCGGCGGTGGCACCGGCAGCGGCGCCGGGCCGTTCGTCGCGCAACTCGCGCGCGAGGCGGGCGCGCTCACGCTGGGATTCGTGACGCTGCCGTTCGAGTTCGAGGGCGAGCGGCGTTGCGAACAGGCGGCGGCGGCGATGGCCGAGTTCAAGCGCGCGGCCGACGCCGTCATCTGCGTTCCGAACGACAAGCTCTTCGAGATGTCAGGCGAGCGCGCGACCGTGCTCGACGTGTTTCGCATGGCCGATGATCTGTTGGCCGAAGGCGTCCGCGCGCTCTGGCGGATGCTGACCAAGCCCGGCCTTATCAACCGCGACTTCAACGACCTGCGGCGCGCGCTGGAGAGCCGCCACGACGAGATCGTCTTCGCGTTCGGCACGGGCGAGGGTGACGACAAGGCCGCGGCGGCCGCGGCGGCAGTGACGGGCAGCCCGCTGCTCGGCAGCAACGCCATCCTTGCGGAGGCGGAGACGATTCTGGTGAGCCTGCGCGGCGGGCTGGAAATGACGATGACGGAGGTGAAACGCGCCGTTTCGCAGATCAGCCAGCAATGTGGGCAGAAGCCGCACGTTCTGGTGGCGGCATCTGTTGATGAGAACTTCGGCGGTAAACTCTCCGTGCTCTTGATCGCTTCGCGCGGCCGGTCCGCCGCCCCGGAGACTGCGTTGGCGGGGCCGTTGCCGTCTGACCGTGAGGTGGCGGTGTCCATGTTGGAGACAATGGCCGCGGCAGATTCTGCGATGGTGATGATGGCGGCCAAACCAGGCCAGCAACCGGAGAAGGCGGCGCACAAGCGGCCCGGCGACGCGACGCGCGCGCGGCAGCAGCGTTTGGCGCTGGAGGTCAACGTCAAGGGCCGGTTTGACAAGGTGGAGCCGACCATCTACGAGGGCGAAGACCTCGACCTGCCGACCTTCCTGCGCCGCGGGATCAAGATTGGCTGACGGCAAGTGGCGCAAGCGTCCAGCTTGCGACAGCCATTGATTCGCAGGCTGGGAGCTTCCGTTGCTTCAGGCTGCCTCGCCCATTGGTCTTCCCCGCTCCGAAAAAGTGGACGTGCCCTACTTGATCAAAGCTCTGGAAACCAGCGCGGACGGGGTGGTGATCGTGGCCTGCAAAAAGTCGTAGTGCCGGCATTTCGAGGGCAGCGCGCGCTCTCACAAACGCGCCGAGGCGGTTGAATCGTTGCTGGAGGAAATCGGATTCGGTGCGGGACGGATGGCTGTCATCGAGTGCGCGAAAGACGGGACAGGGCAGGTTTGCGCCGAAATCAAGCAGTTCATCGAGCAGGTCAGAAGTCTGCCGCAAGCACACATGCCCAGCAGTGCCGTGAACAAACAGGAACAAATGGTCGCATGGAAGTCAAAAGCCAACTCGCCAGGAAAATTGAGAGCGGAGAGTTCATCGTCACCGCTGAACATGCGCCACGAACGACGGCGACGCCGGCTGCGACGGAGGCGGCGTTGAAAGCTTTGGGCGGCAAACCCACGGCGGTCAACATGGGCGACAACCAATACGGCGTGGCGATGTTTTCGTTGGCGGCTTCAGCGGTGGCGCTCAAGGCGGGCGTCGAGCCTGTCCTCCAAATGGTCACGCGCGACTGGAACCGTATCGCGCTTTATCCGGATTTGCTGGGGGCGGCGAGTCTGGGGATCACGAACGTGCTCTGCCTGTCCGGCTATCATTAAACGCTGATCGGGTGCCCGGAATCCGCCAATGGTTTCGACATAGATTCCACGCAGTTTATTGCGACAGTCACGCTGCTTCATCGCCGGCGAGGTGTTTGGCGATCTCGCCGGTGACGGCTTTGGCGTCGCCGAAAACCATCAGTGTCTTCTCGTTGTAGTAGAGCGCGTTCTCGATGCCCGCAAAGCCGGGGTTCATGCTGCGCTTGATGGCGAGCACGGCCTTGGCCTTGTCGGCATCAATGATCGGCATGCCGAAGATCGGGCTGCTCTTGTCGGTGCGCGCGGCTGGGTTGACGACATCATTCGCGCCGATGACGAGGCAGACATCGCACTGCGGCATTTCCGGGTTGATCTCGTCCATCTCCACGAGGTCGTCGTAGGGAATCTCCGCTTCGGCCAACAGGACGTTCATATGGCCGGGCATCCGGCCCGCGACAGGATGGATGGCGAACTTCACACTCACGCCGCGGTCGGTCAGTTCATCGTAAATCTCCCGGACGCGATGCTGCGCCTGTGCCACTGCCATGCCGTAGCCGGGCACGATGACAACGAGGCTGGCGGCTTCCATGAGTTGCGCGGCATCGGTGGGCGTGCAACTCCGCACGACCTTCTTCTCGCCACCCGCGGACGTCGCTTGCACCTGGCCAAACGCGCCGAAGAGGACGTTGGTGAAGCTGCGGTTCATGGCCTTGCACATGATGATGGAGAGGATGAGGCCAGAGGAACCGTCCAGCGCGCCGGCGGTGATGAGGAGCTTGTTGTCCATCATGAAACCCATCGCCACGGCGGACAGCCCGGCGTAGGAGTTCAGCAACGCGATGACTGTCGGCATGTCCGCGCCGCCGATGGGAATGATGAGCAGCACGCCGAAGAGCAGCGCCAGGAAAACCACGACAGGAAACAGAGCGCGGTATTCGGTTGGATTCATCACCAGCATCGCACAGCAGATAATAGCGATGGCCAGCAACGCGAGGTTGATGAAGTTCTGTCCGCTGTAGGTGACGGGCCGCGACGGAATCCATTTGATCTCTTGCAGTTTGCCCGCGGCCATGAGGCTGCCGGTGAACGTCAGAAAGCCGAGCAACACCTCCGCGCAAAGCGCGCCCACGCGGAACTTGGTCACTTCGTGCGCGCCCGAGGCCATGAGGTAGAACTCCGCGACGCCCACCAGCCCTGCGGCCAAGCCGCCGAACGCGTGCGAGAGCGCGGTCCGTTGCGGCACCGCCGTGAGCGGCACCCACGACAGTGGCACGCCAATCGCAGTGCCCAGGATGACCGCGAGGGCGATCCATTTGTAGTTGCCGCCGAGGATGCCGGGATTGAAGAGCGTGCCGGCGATGGCCATGACCATGGCGGCAACGCCCGCGAGCACGCCGCGGCGAGCGGTTGCGGGATCGTTCATCCACTTCAGCGAGAAGATGAACAGCGCCGTGGCGACGAGATAAGCGAGTTGGATGATCGTGTCGTTCATCGCTTGGCGCCCTCCCGCTTCTTGAACATCTTCAGCATCCGGTCGGTGATAAGGAAGCCGCTGACGATGTTGGTGACCGAGGCGACGATGGCGACCAGCCCCAGCAGGTTGTAGTGGAAGCTCTCATGGGACTGCCCGGCGATGAGAATGGAGCCGACCACCGCAATGGCCGAGATGGCGTTGGTCAGCGACATCAGCGGCGTGTGCAGCAACCGCGACACGCGCCGGATGATGTCCAAGCCGACAAAAGTAGCCAGCATGAACACAAACAACGTGGCGACGTAGTCCATGGCGGCGGCGTGCGGTTCTGGTGATGGCGCCGTGGGGATGGGGACGGACGCCGCCGCAGCTTCAGCGCAAGTCCACGCACCGGCCGCGAGCGTGAGGCTCACAAGCGTCAGGGCTTTGGGGATCATGTGTTTCATTCTTGGAAATAGGGATGGGAGCCGGTTTCGTTCGTGAGTCAGTTCTTCGCGAGTCGCGCTTTGATTTCCGGGTGACAGATTTCACCCTGGTGGGTGATGAGACAGCCTTTGATGATCTCGTCATCCTGCTTGAGGACAAACTTCTTTCCCTCCTTGTCCCAGAACTCCTCCACAAGGCCGAGGAGGTTGCCGGAGAGCACCTGGCTGGCGTTGACGGGCACGCGGCCGGGCAGGTTCGCCAGCGCGATGATCGTCACGCCATCGCGGTCGGCAATCTGGTTGAACGGGGCGCCTTCGACGTTGCCGCCGCTTTCGATCGCAAGGTCCACCACAACGCTGCCTTTCCGCATCGCGGTGATCATCTCGTTAGTGACGATGACGGGCGCTTTGCGGCCAAACACCTGTGCCGTGGAGATGACCGCGTCGGAGTCCGCGCACACCTTCTTCAGCGCCTGACGCTGCTTGGCAAGTTGCTGCTCCGTCAGCGCCTTCGCGTAGCCGTCCTTGGTCTGGCCGGTTTCGCCGAGGTCAATCTTCACGAACGCCGCGCCGAGCGATTTCACCTGCTCCTCCACGACCGGCCGCGTGTCGAACGCTGACACCTTCGCCCCCAGCCGTCTTGCCGTGGCGATGGCCTGCAAGCCGGCAACGCCTGCGCCGATGATGAGGACCTTGGCCGGCGTGATGGTGCCGGCGGCAGTGGTCATCATCGGGAGAATCTTTTTCGAGTGCGTTGCCGCCAGCAACACGCCCACGTAACCTGCCAGATTTGCTTGCGACGACAGCACGTCCATCTTCTGGGCGCGTGTGATGCGGGGGATCATCTCCAGGCTGATGGCGCTCACCTTTCGCTCGGCCAACTTGCGCACGAGGTCCGCCTCATTGAACGGATCGAGGAAGCTGACGTGGATGGCGCCGGGCTTCATCAAGTTAATCTCTTGCGCCGCCGGCTTGTGCAGCCTCAGGATCATGTCCGCCGCCGAAAGCAAAGCATCGCGGTCAGTAACAACGGTGGCGCCCGCGGCGGTGTAAGCGGCGTCCGCGTGACCGCTGCGCAACCCCACGCCGGTTTCCACCTCAATCTGCGCGCCGCGTTTGATCAGCTTGGCAGCGACGTCCGGTATCAGGAGAGTTCGGGTTTCGTCCGTGTGAACATCTATAGGTATGGCGATTTTCATGGTGATTTTGAAAAGGCGCGCTGTTCAACCTCGCAGCCCGTCCCGCAGCACATGGAACTCCGAGAAACGCGCGACATCTTCGACTTCGTGCAACGACTGGAACTGCACCTCGCCGTGCGCTTCGCACAGCGCCGCCACGGGATTCAGGCCGCCGTTCACAATCAACCCCGCTCTTCCTTCCTCGACGGGGATGTCAAACAGCGGCTGGTTCGGATTGCCGATGGCGAGAATGCCGTCCAGCCCTTGTCGTTCCATTTCCTTCTTGATCCGGCGAACCTCCGGCACGGCCACGGCTGGAACTTCACGGAAACTCACGCCGATGACGCCGTTACCAGTGCGGGCACAGTCGCGCACCCGTGTCATCCGCGCCCGGATAAACAACTCCAGCGGATCGAGAGTGGTTCCGCTGTATTCGATCAGTGCTGTGAGGCGCACCGGTTTCCACTCCTTCATTTCCATCAGCCCGCCAAAGCGCGATGTGACGGGAATGCCGTGCTTCAGTAGAATCCCGCTCGTGGTGATGTTGCACACGGTGCCCAGGGCCACTCTTTCTGCCGGCACAGTCGTTGCGCCGAGTGTTTCGCCTTCGCGCGCGACTGCCAGCCGTGTTCCCATACCCAGTCGGCGCGCAAACACCGGCTTCATGTCTTCTACCGCTCGAACAAGGAAGCCCTTCGGAATCAGCGCGAGGTTTGTGACAATGGTGCCCGCCGTTGCGCGCAGGTCGTAGCTCATGCGATAGAGCAGCGAGTCAATCCGCGCCGCAACGAAGCCGACTTTCTCGATGATATTGGCGTGCTGTAGTTCGCCGTGTCCCAATTCTGTTACTTGGCGGCCCGCACGCCGGCTGACAGGCTTGGTCAGTCCCTCGCGGTCCATCTGCAACAGGTAGAAGCGCACGGTTCTCGTCTGAAGTTTGACCCCAGACGCCAGAAGCTGTTGCCGAATCCGTGCGGCCCCCGCAGGACCGTGGATTTCCTTGAGTGCCTTTAGAATGGCAATCTTATAGGCAACATTCTTGTAAGACATATAATACGGCAATCATGCCGCAATAAATTTTGTGTGCAAGCTAAAATTCTTATTGCTGTAGGGTTATTGACCTATATTATACGGCCAGTCAATGCCATAACACTTGAACCAGCTCAACCCCTAACGGAGACAATCAGAACAATGAGTTATGTCGCAGAAGTCCTACAGATAGTCGAGAAGCGCAATCCCGGCGAACCAGAGTTCCTTCAAGCCGTCCGCGAAGTTCTCGAGTCCCTTGAGCCCGTTATCAAACGCCACAAGAAGTATCAGGACGGCCGCATCCTCGAACGCATCGTGGAACCGGAGCGGCAGCTCATGTTCCGCGTGCCGTGGCAGGACGACAAGGGCAACGTGCAAGTCAACCGCGGCTTCCGCATTGAGTTCAGCAGCGCCATTGGACCCTACAAGGGTGGCCTGCGGTTCCACCCCAGCGTCAACATCAGCATCCTGAAGTTCCTCGGCTTCGAGCAGGTCTTCAAGAACTCGCTCACCACGCTGCCGATGGGCGGCGGCAAGGGCGGTTCGGACTTCGACCCGAAGGGCAAGTCGGACAACGAGGTGATGCGGTTCTGCCAGAGCTTCATGACGGAGCTACAGCGCCACATCGGCCCTGACACCGACGTGCCCGCCGGCGACATCGGCGTGGGCGGCCGCGAGATTGGTTTCATGTTTGGCCAATACAAGCGCCTGCGCAACGAGTTCACCGGCGTGCTCACCGGCAAGGGCCTTCGCTGGGGCGGCTCGCTGATTCGTCCCGAGGCGACCGGCTACGGCGCGGTTTATTTCGGCGAGGAGATGCTCAAGACCCGCGGCGAGTCGTTCATGGGCAAGGTCTGCACGGTCTCCGGCTCTGGCAACGTCGCGCAATACACGGTAGAGAAGCTGCTGCATCTCGGCGCGAAGCCGGTGACGCTCTCCGACTCCAACGGCACCATCTACGACAAGGACGGCATCAACGAAGAGAAGCTTGCGTGGGTCATTGACCTCAAAAACGTCAAGCGCGGCCGCATCAAGGAATACGTGGACAAGTTCGGCGGCCAGTATCTCGAAGGCCAGCGTCCCTGGGGTGTCAAGTGCGATTGCGCGTTCCCGAGCGCCACGCAGAACGAGATTACGAGCGACGACGCGAAGACGCTGTTGAACAACGGCTGCAAGCTCGTCAGCGAGGGCGCGAACATGCCCAGCACACCGGCGGCGGTGGATCTGTTCGTGAACAACAAGATCCTCTACGGGCCGGGCAAGGCGGCCAACGCCGGCGGCGTTGCCACCTCCGGTCTCGAGATGAGCCAGAACTCCATGCGTCTCTCCTGGTCGCGCGAGGAAGTGGACCAGCGCCTCAATGGCATCATGAAGGCGATCCACACCGCGTGTTGCGAGACGGCCAAGGAATACGGCCAGCCCGGCAACTACGTTATGGGCGCGAACATCGCCGGCTTCGTGAAGGTGGCCGATTCGATGCTCGACCATGGTTTGGTATAAGCGTCATCGGGCACATAAGAACCCGAAAGCAACGAAGAGGCCCCGGGCGACCGGGGCCTCTTTCGTTTGCGGTCGGGCCGGTTTCTCTGCTAATAGGAAGTAGTGTGCGGTTGATCTGAAAGCGCGAAAAACATGACCTCCACATTAACAACCGGATTGCCCGGGCTGGACGAAGTGCTCAAGGGCGTCATGCCCGGCGACAATATTGTCTGGAAGGTGGAAACCATCGCCGACTACAAAGCCCTGGTCGTGCCGTATGTGGAGGCCGCTCATCGGTTGCGCCGCCGGCTGATCTATTTCCGTTTCGCCTCGCATGAACAACTGGTTCCCGACAACTTGGGCGCGGAAATTCACCACCCCAACCCTGACTTGGGCTTCGAGCCGTTTGTCACGCAGGTGCACCGCGTCATCGAGGAAGTCGGCAAGGGTGCCATCTACGTTTTCGACTGTCTCTCGGAGTTGGCCGACAAATGGCAGTCGGACCAAGCGCTTGGCAATTTCTTTGTGTTAACGTGCCCGCGGCTCTGCGATTTGGAGACCGTTACCTACTTCGCGCTGTATCGGAACTACCACTCGACCGACTACGGGCTGGCCCCCATCACCACGACGACCCAGTTCCTGCTGGATGTCTTCCGGCACCAGAACCGCCTCTACATCCGCCCCATCAAGGTCCAGTATCGCTCCACCTCCTCCATGAACACGATGCACGTGTGGGAGGGCGACGCGTTCAAGCCGATCACCAATAGCGCCATTATCGCCGGGGTGCTCACCGCGGCCAAATGGCCCGGCTTGCACGCCAGTGGCCGCCTCGGATTTTGGAACCGCATTTTCGCCAACGCCCAGAAGGTCCAGGAGAGTTTCAAAGCCGGCCATTGTCCGGCGGAAAAGGTGCGGGAGGCCTTCGACCATCTGAGCAGCATGGTCCTCTCCCGTGACGAAGCGATCCTGAAGTTGGCGGCCAAATACTTGACGCTGGAAGACGTCCTGGCCATCCGGGACCGCATGATTGGCGTGGGGCTGATCGGCGGCAAGGCCGTGGGCATGCTGCTGGCCCGCGCCATCCTCAAGAAAGCCAATCCACGCTTTGAGGATCTGCTGGAAGCCCATGATTCGTTTTACGTCGGGTCCCATGTGTTTTACACCTTCCTCGTGCGCAACGGGGTCTGGCGGATTCGGCAGAAACAGCACAACCCGGAGACGTTCCTCGAAGGCATTGACGAAGCGCGCGCCATCATCCTGGGCGGCAAGTTCCCGGATTACACGGTGGAGCAACTCGCCCAGATGCTCGACTACTTCGGCGAGGCGCCCTACATCGTGCGCTCCAGCTCGCTGCTCGAGGACAACTACGGCAACGCCTTCGCCGGCAAATACGACAGCGTCTTCTGCGTCAACCAGGGCACGCGCGAACAGCGCCTCCAGGCGCTGCTCGACACGCTGCGGCGCGTCTATGCCAGCGCCATGAGCGAGCGGGCGCTGCGCTACCGCCTGCGTCGCGGCCTGCTGGACAAGGACGAGCAGATGGCCTTGCTGGTCATGCGCGTCTCCGGCTCGGCCTACAACCAGTTGTTCTATCCCCAGATGGCCGGCGTCGGTTTCTCCTACAATCCCTACGTCTGGAACAAGGAGATTGACCCCAAGGCCGGCGTCGTCCGGCTTGTCTTCGGCCTGGGCACGCGCGCCGTGGACCGGGCGGACGACGACTACACGCGCGTCGTCGCGCTCAACGCCCCCGAGAAGCGTCCCGAGAGCAACTTCGACGAGGTCTGCGAATACTCCCAGCACCGCGTGGACTACCTCGACCTCGCCGCAAACCGCCTGGTCTCCAGCTACTTCAGCGAGCTGTTGGCGGAGCAGCCGGACCTGCCGCTCGACATGATCACGAGCCTGGACGAGTCGCAACAGCACCGCGTGCTGACTTTCGACGGCTTGCTGAAACGGACGGACTTCGTCAAGGACATCCACGACATCCTCCGCATCCTCGAAGACGCCTACCAGCATCCCGTGGACATCGAGTTCACGGCGAACTTCGTTAACGAGCAGAACTACAAGATCAACCTCCTCCAGTGCCGCCCGCTCCAAGTGCAGGGCTTGGACCTGGTCGAGCTGCCTGATGTCAACATCCCCGCCGAGAACCGGATCATCGAGGCCCACGGCGCCGTCATCGGCCAGAGCCGCATCCTCGATGTCGGCCGCATCATCTACGTCGTGCCGGCGCTCTACGGCAAGCTGCCCATCCCGCAGCGTTATGAGGTGGCCCGCCTTATTGGGCGCATCAACCAGGCCTGCAAGAGCGAAACACAGACCCTCATGCTGCTTGGCCCCGGCCGCTGGGGAACCGCCAGCCCCGACCTCGGCATTCCGGTCAACTTCACCGAGATCAACCACGTCGGCGTCCTCTGCGAGATCGTGGCCATGCGCGAGAACCTCATCCCCGACGTCTCCCTCGGCACGCACTTCCTCAACGAACTGGTTGAGATGAACATGCTTTACCTGGCGCTCTTCCCCCACCAATCCCAAAACCTTCTCAACGAAGGCTTTTTCCTCAACGCCCCCAACCGCCTGCTGGACATCATCCCGCAGGCCGGCGCGCTCAAGGACATCGTGCGTGTGATTAACGTGGCAGACCTCTCCAAAGACCGCCAGACCATCACCGTCCGTGCCGATGCCCTCGAACAATGTGTTGTTGTCTATTGGCAGCCCGCGCTGCAATAACCGCGTCCGCCCTCCATCGCACACAGGAATACCCGCCGCCGGTTGCCGTCGCTGATGCGCAGTCGGACCATCGAATGGGCGTGTAGATCAGGGAGGGGGTCGGTAAGGAACGTGAGGCTGTTCCAATTGCATGGATAACGGCTGAGAATATTCTTGCGCCGTCGCTTCGCGGTTCCTACGTTAGCCGGGCCGTTGCTGCGGAGAGGTGGCTGAGCGGTTGAAAGCGCCGGTCTCGAAAACCGGTTTGGCCGAAAGGTCAACGTGAGTTCAAATCTCACCCTCTCCGCCATTTCCCTTGCGCGGCTTGATTTGGCAGCGTGTCAGTCGGAGAACCGCAACCATGAACCTGAAGGAATTGCTATTTGGCCGCAAACAAAGCGACGCGGACCGCGACTTGACAGCCGATCTCCGCGCCAAGGCGGAAGACGGCGACGCTCACGCCCAGAACGAATTGGGCAGGGCGTTTTTTCTTGGCCTCTTTGGCCTCGCCAAGGACGAGGCGGAGTCCGCCAGATGGTTCCGCATGGCCGCCGAGCAGGGCGACGCCGCTGCCCAATACAACCTGGGATGGCGTTACGCCGACGGACGGGGCGTGCCGACGGACAAGACGGAAGCGGTGAAGTGGTATCGCAAAGCTGCCGAGCAGAATCATCCTGATGCCCAAGCCCACTTGGGCTACTGCTACTACACCGGCACGGGTGTGGAGAAGGATTGGGCGGAAGCCTACAAATGGGAGGACCTCGCCCGGGCGCAGGGCCGGCACGGCCTCAGCAAGACGGTCATTGCCAGACTGGAGAAGGTGCTGTCTGCGGACCAACTTGCGAAGGGGAAGAAGCTCTCCAACGATTTCAAGACGACCGTCATAGGCAGGAAACAGCAACCGCGGTAGCGGGGAAGGGGGGGGGAGAATCCTCTTTCTTCCCTCTTGTCCGGCCGCGGGCGGCGGCATACTGTTTCCTGTATTCATGATTTATATTTTCGGCGACAGCCACGCCAACACCAACTTCGCGAACCTCGGTCTTCCGCACCGCAACTTCTACAAGAACGCCATCACCATGCACCGCGTTGGGCGGGATCGGAAGATCATCGGCCTCAGCGAAGTTCGGCAGACGGCGGAGGATATTTACGTCTTCTGCAACGGGGAGATTGACTGCCGTTGCCACGTCGCGCGCCAGATCGCCCTCGGCCGTGAGAAGGAGGAGATCATCGGCAAGCTGGTAGGCGACTACGTGAAAGCCATCCGCAGGAACGTCCGCCGCCACCGGGTCATCATCCTTTCGTGCGTCACCCCGCCGATGAGCCGCGCGCGGTATGAGGCCAAGCACGGCCCCATCACCCACGAGTTCCCGTTCGTCGGGACGGACGCGGAGCGGGCCGATTACTCGCGCATCATGAACCGCATGTTGGAGGCGGCGTGCCGGCAGGCGGGGTTCATTTTCATGGATTACTACGGCGACTACACCGACGAGGCCGGGATGTTGCGCTACGACCTCTCCGACGAGGTCTGTCACATCCGGCAAAACGGAAAGATCCTGGAGATGCTCCAACAACTCGTGGCCAACCTGCCGCCGGTTGCCCCGCAGAATAACGGCTGGCGTTCCTTCTTCTGATGGTGCTGCCCATGTTCCAGCTTCTTCAAACGGACACGGCTTCGGCCGCCCGCATCGGGCGGCTGACGCTCGCGCATGGGGTGGTGGAGACGCCTTGTTTCATGGCCGTGGGCACGCAGGGAACGGTGAAGTGCATGACGCCGCACGAGATGCGGGAACTGGGCGCGCAGATTCTGTTGTCGAACACGTATCACTTGAACCTGCGGCCGGGGGTGGAGATCATCCGCGGGGCAGGGGGGCTGCACCGGTTCATGGGCTGGGACGGGCCGATCTTGACGGACAGCGGCGGGTTCCAGGTGTTCTCACTGGCGAAGCTGCGGAAGCTGACGGATGACGGGGTGCATTTCCAGAGCCATATAGACGGGGCGGCGTGTTTCCTGGGGCCGCGCGAGGTGGTGGAGATCCAGCACGCCCTCGGCTCGGATATTGCGATGGTTTTGGACGAGTGCCCGCACTACCCGTGCGACCGAGAAACCGCTTGCAAAGCTGTGGAGCGTTCTCTAGCGTGGGCGGCTCGTTGCCGGCGGGAGGCCGCGGAAATCGGCTTTGCCGGCAAGCTCTTTGGCATTGTGCAGGGCAGCGTTTTCGAGGACCTGCGGCGGCATTGCGCGGAGCAGTTGATGGCGACGGGTTTTGACGGTTACGCCATCGGCGGCTTGAGTGTTGGCGAGCCGGACGAGGAGTTATTCCGCATCGCGGAGGTGACGGCGCCGTTGCTGCCGGCCAACCAGCCGCGCTACGTGATGGGCCTCGGCACGCCGCGGCAGATCGTGGAACTGGTCGCGCGCGGCGTGGACATGTTCGATTGCGCGCTGCCAACGCGGGTTGGGCGCAACGGCACGGCGTTCACGCGGCGCGGCACGCAGAGCGTGCGAGTGGCGGCGTGGAAGGACGATCCGCGGCCGGTTGAGGAAGGTTGCGAGTGTTATTGCTGCCGGCACTACTCGCGGTCCTATGTGCGGCATCTGTTCAACGCCGGAGAGATTCTTGGTTTGCGGCTGCTGACGTGGCACAACCTGCACGTCTATCTGCAACTGATGCGCGAGCTGCGCCGCGTGATCGCGGACGGGTCGTTTGAGAGTTTCCGCCGCGAGTTCGTGGCGAATTACAGAGTGAACAATCCTGAAGGAAAAGAGACGTGATGATGACTAGCTTAACTTCGATTTTGGCGATGGCGCCGCCCATCGGCGATAACGCGCCGGAGTGGGTGAAGATGATGAATTCGTTGCTCTTCCCGATTCTGATCTTCGTGGTGTTCTACTTCATGCTCATCCGCCCGCAGCAGAAGAAGCAGAAGGAAACCCAGAAGATGCTCGAGTCGCTCCGCAGCGGCGACGAGATCGTCACCACCAGCGGCATCCTCGGCACGGTCACCAACGTCAAGGAGAAGACCGTCGTCGTCCGCATCGCCGACAACGTCAAGGTCGAGATGCTGCGCTCCGCCATTCAAACCGTCACCCAGCGAAGCAACAAGGGCGAACAGCCTGCTTCCAAGAACTGAGCCGCCATGCAACGAAGCCTTCTCAACCGTTCCATTCTCATCCTGGCCATCGTCGCCGCGTCGTTCTACGCGTTGTGGCCCCCCAATGACCAGGACCTCATCGCCACCTTCGAGAAGACCGCCACGCAGAAGGATGAGGCGTTCACCCAGCTCATGGAGGCCGTCCGCAAGGCGCAAGCGGCCCATCCGGAGCGCGCTTACGCGAACCTGCGGTCTTGTGTGGAAGAAAAGAACATAGACCTGAAGAAATACTTCCCCACCTTCGCCAAGAAGGATTCCAAGACGCCCAACCTCGACATCATGGCGCGCGTCCAGCGGCTCAACGCCGGCAAGCTCCGCCTCGGCCTTGACCTCAAGGGCGGCACGTCGTTCCTGGTGGAACTCGATGTCACCAAGCTCGACCAGTTCCGCCGCGAAGAGGCCGTCATCCAGGCCATCGAAACCTTCCGCAAGCGCGTGGACAAGTTCGGCGTCGCCGAGCCGGTCATCCAGCCCGTCGGCGAGACGCGCATTCTCATCCAGTTGCCCGGCCTGACCGAGGCTGACAAGGAATCGGCGCGCAACATCATCCAGAAGACCGCTTATCTGGAGTTCAAGCTGGTCTATCAGCCGGAAAGCCAGAGCGATCCCAGCATGGAGGATCTCGTGGCCCGCGGCGAGATCCCGCCCGGCTACGAACTGAAGGAACTCAGCGAGACGCGCGACGGCCAGCTTCACACCGAGAAGCTGCTCGTCACCAAGCGCCCCGCCGGCCCGCCGGCCAAGCCGCTGACCGGCCGTTACCTGACGCGCGCCGCGGTGCATGGCGATGCCTACACGGGCGCGCCGGAGATTGCGTTCCAGTTCGACAGCGAAGGCGCGGAAATTTTCGGCCGGGTCACGGGCGACAACATCGGCCGCCGGCTGGCCATCGTGCTCGACGGCGAGGTCAAGAGCGCGCCGGTCATCCAATCCAAGATCATGAGCAACGGCGTCATTACCGGGCAGTTTGACTACAAGGAGGCGATGACGCTCGCCAACATCCTGGAGAACCCGCTCGAAGCGCCGGCGAAGATCATCGAAGAGCGCGGCGTGGACCCGTCGCTGGGCACCAACAACATCGAGAGCGGCATTCGCGCGTCGGCGATTGGCGCGGCCTTCGTCGTTGTCTTCATGATCATGTATTACTGGCGCGCCGGCTTGGTGGCGAACATTGCATTGCTGCTGAACATGATCATCCTGTTTGGCGTCATGGCCACGCTCGGTTCGACGATGACCATGCCTGGCATCGCCGGCATCGTGCTGACCATCGGCATGGCCGTGGATGCCAACGTGCTGATTTACGAGCGGTTCCGCGAGGAGTTGCGCGCCGGCAAGAACATGCGCGCCGTCCTGGACGCCGGCTACAGCAAGGCTTGGAGCGCCATTCTCGACTCCAACATCACCACCATCCTCTCCGCCATCATCCTCATTATGCTCGGCGCCGGCTCGGTCAAGGGCTTCGGCCTGACGCTCACCATCGGCATCGCCGCCAACATCTTCACCGCCGTCGTCGGCACGCGCTTGATCTTCGAGTTCCTCCTGAAGAAAGGCTGGCTCAACAAGATTGGCATGATGCACTGGGTCGGCATCACCAACATTGACTTCATGGGCATGGCCAAGTGGGCGTTCATCGCTTCCTGGCTGCTCATCGCCGCGGGCATGGTCAACTTCGTCCAGCGCGGCGGCCTCCACCTCAATGGCGAGGTCTATGGCGTGGACTTCGCCGGCGGCGACGCGCTCACCATGACCTTCGCGAATCGCGTGGACGTGGACAAACTCGACAAGGCAATTACCTCCGCGGGCATGAAGGAGAGCCTCATCCAATATCAAAAGGACATGGGCAGCGGCAAACAGTTCCTCGAAGTCAAGGTGGGCTATGAGGAAGGCCAGAAGGTTGAAACGGTGCTGCAAACCGCGTTTCCCGATGCCCAGTTCAAACGCGTCGGCATTGAGCGCGTTGGCCCCACTGTCGGCTTGGAGCTTCTGAAGGGCGCCGGCTGGGCCATCTTCTGGGGCCTGATCATGATCACGCTCTACGTGACGTTCCGGTTCGAGTTCCCGTTCGCGGTCGGCGCGCTCGTGGCCACCATCCACGACATCCTCATGACGCTGGGCTGGTATTGTCTCAGCGGGCGCGAGTTCTCCGCGCCCATCGTTGCGGCGATTCTGACCATCATCGGTTACTCCATCAACGACACCATCGTCGTTTATGACCGCATCCGCGAGGATCTCAAGCTCGGCCAGCTCGGCGCGCATTCCTACAAGAGCCTGATGAACAAGGCCATCAACGAAACCCTCTCGCGCACGATGCTGACGGGCACCACGACCCTGGGCGCGACGTTGATCCTGTTCCTCTTCGGCACCGGCGCCATCCAGGACTTCGCCTACTGCTTCGTCGTGGGCATCCTCACCGGCACCTACAGCTCCGTCTTCATCGCCAGCCCCATCGTTCTCTTCTGGCACCGCCGCGAGCAACGCATCGCCGAACAGCGCGGCAAGGATGAGAAAGCCGCCGCCAACGAAACGACGACGCCCAAGGCGTGAGTGTCCCTGGCCGGAGTTGCGGAAGTTAAAACTGCAACGGAAGCGTAAGCTGGTCGGGAGTCCGCGAAACGCGACTTCTGCTGGAATGCAGCGCGCGGTGATGTTTGCCGTGGCAACGGCATTGCCAAAACTGCCCGCATCCTCTTTATTCAGACCAGAGTCTGCCGTCTTCGGGAAATCCTCGGGGGTGGCAATGGTGTTGTTCGGTAAATCCTATGGAGCGAAAAGCCGAGTGAGCCTCGCATGAACCACGCCACGTTTCTGCAAGACATCGCCGTTGTGATGATCGTCGCCGCGATCGTCACGGTGGTGTTTCGCCAACTGAAACAGCCAGTCGTGCTCGGCTACATCCTCGCCGGCCTCATCATCGGGCCTCACACGCCGCCGTTTCCGCTCATCGTGGATGAAAACGCCATCAAGACGCTCTCGGAGCTGGGCGTCATCTTCCTCATGTTTTCGCTCGGTCTTGAGTTCAGTCTGCGCAAGCTGCGCGCGGTGGGGGCGACCGCTATCATCGCCGCGACGATGGAAATCCTGCTCATGGTCTGGGCCGGCTTTGAGCTGGGCCAGATCTTCGGGTGGAACCAGATGGACAGCATCTTCCTTGGCGCGATCCTCTCGATTTCATCCACGACCATTATCATCAAGGCCATCGAGGAGCTCGGCAGAACGAAGGAGCGTTTCGCGGAGATCGTCTTCGGCATCCTCATCGTCGAGGACATCCTCGCCATCGTCATGATCGCGCTGCTCTCCGGCTTCGCGACCACGGGGGCGCTCGCGGCGGCGGATGTCGGCATGATGGTGGTGAAGCTGGTCGCGTTCCTCGGGGTGCTGCTTGTGGCGGGGCTGATCGTGGTGCCGCGGCTGTTGAACTACGTGGCGCGCTTCGGCAGCAACGAGGTGCTTCTGATTACCGTGATCGGCCTCTGCTTCGGCATCTCGTTGCTGGCGGTGAAGCTTGGCTACAGCGTGGCGCTCGGCGCGTTTCTCATCGGCGCAATCATCGCCGAGGCGCGCCAGATCGCGAAGATCGAGGTGCTGACGCACCCGGTTCGCGATCTTTTCAGCGCGGTGTTCTTTGTCTCCATCGGCCTGCTGATAGACCCGGCCCTGCTCGTGAAATACGCCGGCCCGATTGTCATCATTACAGTGGTGGTGGTCGTGGGGAAGGTGCTGGCCTGCTCGTTTGGCACGTTCATCGCGGGGCACGACGAACGTTCGTCGCTCCGCGTCGGCATGGGACTCGCTCAGATCGGCGAGTTTTCATTCATCATCGCCTCGCTCGGGCTGACGTTGAATGTCACCAGCGAGTTTCTCTACCCCATCGCGGTCGCCGTCTCCGCGCTGACGACATTGCTCACGCCCTACCTCATCCGTCATTCCGACACGGTGGTCGGCTGGTTCGTCCGCGCGGCCCCGGCGCCGCTCGTTCGCACGCTGGCGGCCTACACGCGATGGGTCGGCCAGCTCGGCGTCCGCAACGGCCGGAACATGGGCGCGGTGTTTCTGCGCAGGGTGGGCTGGCAGATCGCGTTGAACCTGCTGCTTGTCACTGCGGTCTTCATCGGCGCGGCGGCGTTGCGCGAACCTGCGTTTGCGAACTGGCCGACAGCGCCGGGCGGCAACGACGGCGTGAAGGCGATGCTCTGGCTCGGGGCCATGATGGTCAGCCTGCCGATGCTCATCACCAGCTTTCGCAAGCTGCAGGCCTTTGCGATGCTCGTGGCCGAGATGAGCGTCAGCCACGGGGCCGCGGGCAAGAACACGCTCGCATTGCGCGCGGTGGTTTCCGGGATCATCGTCACCGCGGCTTCTGCCGGCTTGGTGCTTTTCATCCTGTTGCTGAGCACGGCGATCCTGCCCTCGCCCAATACGTTGTTGATAGCGGCGCTCGTCTTTGTCGTCGCTGCCGTGCTGCTGTGGCGCGCATTCAGCCGGCTTTATGCGCGGGCGCAACTCGCCCTCCGGGAGACCCTCGCGCAACCGCCGCCGCCACGTCATGATGAACTGCGCGCGGCACTTCCTCCCTTGTTGCGGGATGCCCAACTGGAGATGGTCAAAATCTCGGAGAACTCACCCACCGCTGGCAAAACGATCGGTGAACTTCGTCTCCGCAGCGGCACGGGCGCCTCGATCGTCGGCATTGACCACGGCGATCGCCAGCTTGCCAACCCGAGCCCGGAGGAAGAAATCCGCGCTGGCGATCAAGTGTTGCTTTTGGGAAATCGGAGTCAACTCGATGCCGCAAAAGCGCTCATCCAGCGAAAGTGACCGCAGTGCCTCTCCTCTTGGAGATTAGTTGTCCCGTCTCCACAGTCTTTTCCTGGCCCATCGTCTTTTCTGGCGTCGCCGGGCAGCGCGGCAAGGGTGAGAGGACCGGCGATGGTTCGGCAAGGTCGAAGGCGTGAACCGCGTCACGAGCGTTTGCGCAAGACCAGGCGGATTGCGATGTAGGGAAAGAGGAAGAAGAGCAGCACGCAAATCTTCGTAAACGCCAGGCCGCAGTAATGGATCAGGCACAGTTCGTGCCGCGTCAGGTCGAACAGTTTGCCGTGAATCCCATACACCAGGTCGCCTGCAAACGCGCAAATCCCCGACCAGAGCAGCAGCAACAGGATGCCCAAGAGCGCGCACCGCAGCAGCACCTTGGCCAGGGCGTCGAGCAGATCGTTGGTTTCGGTTGAGGTCGTCATATCGGGTCTCTCCTGAAAGCTGGTTGTTTCGCTTCCAAACTACTCCCAGCGGTCCTTGAATCCAAGACGGCGCTCTTCCGGGAGCAACGCCAGGATCCTGCGCCCGAAGGGATCGCAGACTCGCCACTCTCCATAATTCGTTTTACGTTTCACGCATTACGCATTACGAATGGCGTCCATGAAACGCCGCTGGCTCATCGCGCCGCCCGATCCCGCACTGCAAACGCAACTCGCCGACGCGCTTCGCATCTCGCCCGCGCTCGCGCAGGTGCTCATCAATCGCGGCCACCGCACGCCGGAATCGGCGTCGAAGTTCCTCAAGCCGCGGCTGGCTGACCTCAGCGACCCGTTTCTGTTGCCGGACATGAAGGCCGCTGTCGCGCGCGTCTTTGCGGCCAGCGAGCGGCGCGAGAAGATCGTCATCTTCGGCGACTACGACGTGGACGGCGTGACGGCGACGGCGCAGCTTTGCCAGTTGTTGCGGGCGCTGGGCGCGGAGGTTGGTTGCTACCTGCCGAACCGGATGGAGGAGGGCTACGGCCTCAGTCAGGGAGCGGTGGAAGCGTGTGTCGCGGCGCAACAGCCGAAGCTGCTGATCGCAGTGGATTGCGGCACGACGGCCGCCGCGCAGATTGAATGGCTCGCGTCGCGCGGCGTGGACGCCATCGTTCTGGACCATCACGAGATGCCGGAAGGCTCGAAGCTGCCGCGTTGCGTGGCGGTGGTGAACCCGAAACGCGAGTCGGGCGAAACACCTTGGCGACATCTCGCCAGCGCCGGCTTGGCGTTCAAGTTCGGCCACGCGTTGCTGAAGGAAGGCCGCAGCCGGAACCTTCCGGCGGCCAGCGCCGTGGACCTCAAGCAATGGCTTGACCTTGCCGCCATCGGCACCATCGCCGACATCGTCCCGCTCGTTGGCGAGAACCGACTCATTGCCGCCGCCGGTCTGCCGCAGATTGGCGCGACGCGCCGTGTCGGACTGCGGACGTTGATGGAGGTGGCGCAAATTCGGCCACCGGTCACGCCGTATCACGTCGGCTTCGGCATCGGCCCGCGACTCAACGCAGCGGGACGGTTGCAGGACGCGGAGAAGGCACTGGAGCTTCTGCTCGGCGACGACCGCGCGAAGTCGCTGGAACTGGCGCGCTGGCTCGACACGAACAACCGCGAGCGGCAGTCCATCGAGAAGCAGATCGCCGAGGAAGCTACCAAGCGCACGGCGCAGGAGTTTCACGCGCACCGCGACTACGTCATCGTCCAAGCGGATGCTGCGTGGCACATCGGCGTGGTCGGCATTGTGGCCTCACGCGTGCTGCGGACGTTCTATCGGCCGACGATCATCATTGGCGGCGCGCCGCCGGAAGCGACGGGCGATGGCTGGCGCGGTTCGGGCCGGAGCATCGAGGGCTACGACATCACCGCCGGTCTGGCGCATTGCCGGGAACTGCTGTTTCGCTTCGGCGGCCACGAGATGGCGGCGGGGCTTTCGGTGAAGCCGGAAAATGTTGCGAAGCTGCGCGACGCGCTCAACGCGCACGCGCGTCAGGCGATTCCGGCGGAGGCGCTCGTGCCGGCGTGGCGGCTGGACGCGGAATTGCCGTTCGGCGACCTCAACGAGCAACTGGTGGAAGAACTCACACAGATCGAGCCGACGGGGCAGGAGAACCCGAAGCCGTTGTTCTGCGCGCGCGGCGTGCGCATTCGGAACGAGCCGCGCGTGGTGGGGAAGACGGGCGAGCACCTGAAGCTCTGGCTGACCGACGGCAGGAACAGCTTCGATGCCATCGGCTTCGGCATGGGCAAGCGGGAGTTGAAGGCGGGCGACGCGGTGGACATCGTCTTCGCGCCGGAGATCAATGAATACGAGGGACGGCGGAGCGTGCAGTTAAAGCTGCAGGACGTGCAGGTCGCGGAGGGGAATGCGTAATACGTAATGCGTAAGAGACAAAAACGAAGCGTGGAGCGCGACTTCAATCACGCTCCACGCTTACGCATTACGCATTACGTATTAGCTTAAGCGGCTGCCTTGGCTTCCGGTTTCCAAGTCCGGACGGGCGGGCGGACGACGCGGCCAGCCTTCATGCAGGCGGCGCACACCATGACGTTGCGCACGGTGCCGTTGATGAGCGCCTTGACGCGCTGCAGGTTCGGGAAGAACCGGCGCTTGGTCATGGCGGTGACGTGCGTGCCGATGCCGCCTTCTTTCTTCGCCTTACCGCTTCGGATGATCCGATGGCCTTTGATCGAGCCTTTGCCGCAAATTGAACACTGAAATGACATATCTTGGTCCTTCTATTTAGCCGTTAAAGGGCGCGAACTGTAGCCAACACCGCCCCGCCGCGCAAGCCCCAATCTGATGGAATTTTCAGCGCGCATTCTTTGACAAATCCACCCGTTTCTGAATAATCTGACGCCCGCCGACCGGAAAGAAGCCGCCGTGCGGACGAACGAATCCGGCGGAAAAGAAGCCATGAATAGAAAGATCGCCGTTTCCTGTTTCATGCTGGCCACAGCAGTCACATTCCTTCCATGCGGTTCCGCGCCGGCCCAAGGCGCCGAGGAAAAACGGGTTTTGGTGTTCACGCGAAACGGCCCGACGCTCCAGGGCAAGAAGGGGTTCGTCCACGACAACATCGCCAGCAGTGTCGCTGCCCTCCAGAAGCTTGGTGTGGAGAATGGCTTCGGCGTGGACGTGTCGGAGGATCCGAAGGTGTTTACCGACGCGAACCTGAAGAAGTATAAGGCGCTGGTTCTCTCCAACACCAACAACGAGGCCCTCGACACGGAAGAACAGAAAGCGGCTCTCCAGAAATACGTCCGCAGCGGCGGTGGCGTGGTCGGCATCCATTCGGCGTGCGCCATGATGCGGAACTGGCCGTGGTATTGGCAGATGATGGGTGGCACGTTCCTCTACCATCCGAAGTTCCAGCCGTTCACGATCTTCGTCGTGGATCGGAAACATCCCTCGACGGCGCATCTCGGCGAGACGTGGCAGTGGGAAGATGAGTTCTATTTCCTGAAGGAGATGCCGAAGGGCCTGCACATCCTGCTGGAGGGCGACCTCACGAAGCTTGAAGACAAACGGAAGCCGGCCGACGAGAAGAGGCGGGCGCTGGCTTGGTGCCACGAATTTGAAGGCGGGCGCTGCTGGTTCACGGCGCTCGGCCACAAGAAAGAGCAGTATTCCGACCCGAACCTAATGAAGCACATCCTGGGTGGCATCCAGTGGGCTATGGGAGAGAAGAAGCGACCGCAGTAAACGGAGTAAATACCATGCAAACATCTCGTCGTGATTTCCTGAAAGTTTCGGCCGTTGGCGCGGGCGCGCTGGCGTTCCCGAACATCATCCCTGCGCGCGTGCTCGGAGCCGACGCGCCGAGCAAGAAGATCAACGTCCTCCAGATCGGTTGCGGCCGCATCGGGCGCAGCATGGACATGCCCGGCATCCTCAAGCAGGACGGCGCGCGCATGATCGCCGTGTGCGACCTCGACTCCGTCCGCGTGAAGGACGGCAAGCAGTTCGCCGAGGAGACTTACGCGAAGAAGGACATCAAGATTGATGTCGCCACCTACGGCGATTACCGCGAGGCGTTGCAGCGGAAGGACATTGATGCTGTCGCCATCAGCCTGCCCGATCATTGGCACGCGCAGCCCGTCATCGAGGCCGCGCTCGCGGGCAAACACATCTACGTCCAGAAACCGCTCACGATGACCCTCGTCGAAGGCCGCGCCGTCAGCGACATCATCCGCAAGAAAAAGCTCGGCTTCCAGATCGGCAGCCAGCAGCGGTCGAATCCCGGTTTCCGCATGGCTTGCGAAGCCGTCCGCAACGGCCGCATCGGCAAGCTGCACACCGTCAAGATCGGTCTGCCCACCGACCCGAGCGGTGGCAGCACGAAGGAGATGCCCGTCCCGTCCAACCTCAACTACGACATGTGGCTCGGCCCGACGCCGCTCGCGCCGTATTGCGAGGACCGCGTCCATTCGCAGAACGAGAACCCGAAGAAGCGCTACGGCGACCGGCCGGGTTGGCTGCGAATTGATTCCTACTGCCTTGGCATGATCACCGGCTGGGGCGCGCATCACGTGGACATCGCTCATTGGGGCATGGGCACTGAGATGACCGGCCCGATCGAGATCGAGGGCAAGGCGGAGTTCCCAACCGAGGGCCTCTGGAATGTCCACGGCAAGTATCACGTCGAGGCGAAGTATGCCAGCTGCGTCACGACCATCATTGACGACACCTTTCCGACCGGCGTGCGCTTCGAAGGCTCGGACGGTTGGATCTTCGTCACGCGCGGCGCGGAGAAGGTCACGGCCAGCGACCCAACCACGAAGAAGGGCAAGACCAGGGCGCTGGACTCCAGCAACCCCGACATCTTCAAGCAGCCGCGCGGCAAGAAGGACATCCGCCTCCACGTCAGCCCGAAGGACGACCATCATCTCGACTGGATCAACAGTCTCCTGACCGGCAAACGGGCCGCCACCAATCCCGAGCAGGCGCACCGTTCCAACAGCGCCTGCATCGTCAACTGGATCGCCATGAAGCTCGGCCGCAAGCTGACGTGGGACCCGAAGAAGGAACAGTTCCTCAACGACGACGCGGCCAACGCCATGCTCTCCCGTCCCGAACGCGCCCCTTACGGCGCCATGACCCTCCTCAAGAAGAACGCCTAGATGAAAACCAAACTCGCCCTCACCGCCGCCATCGCCCTCTGCGCCATGACCGCCAGCGCCGCCGACAACGAGCTGCGCTGGATCACGCTCGACCCCGGCCATTTCCACGCCGCGCTCGTGCAGAAATTCATGTATCCGCAGGTCAACCCGGTCGTCCACGTCTATGCGCCCGAAGGCCCCGACGTGGCCCTCCACCTCAAGCGCATCGAGGGCTTCAACACCCGCGCCGAGAACCCGACCCATTGGCAGGAGAAGGTCTATACCGGCAAGGACTTCCTGGAGCGCATGATCAAGGAGCGCGCCGGCAACGTCGTCGTCATCTCCGGCAACAACCGCAAGAAGACCGACTCTCGACGCCGGCTTCAACGTCTTCTCCGACAAACCGATGGCCATCACCCCGCAGGCGTTCCCGCTCCTGCGCAAGGCCTTCGACCGCGCCGCGCAGAAGAAGCTCATGCTCTACGACATCATGACCGAGCGCTACGAGATCACCGCCATCCTCATGCGCGAGCTGGTCAACGCCCCCACCGTCTTCGGCTCGCTGGAGAAGGGCACACCGGAAAAACCCGCCGTCGAGATGGAGAGCGTCCATTACTTCTTCAAGGAAGTCGCCGGCAAGCCGCTCATCCGCCCGCCGTGGTTCTACGACACGCGCCAGCAGGGCGAGGCCATCCCCGACGTCGGCACCCACCTCGTGGACCTCGTCCAATGGCAGTGCTTCCCCGAAGTGACGCTCGACTGGCAGAAGGACATCAAGGTCCTCGCCGCCAAGCGCTGGCCGACCAAGATGACGCCCGCGCAGTTCAAGCTCTCCACCGGCCTCGACAAATATCCCGACTACTTCAAGAGCGACATCGGCCCCGATGGCGCGCTCAACGTCTATCAGAACGGCGACGTGCTCTGGACCATCAAGGGCGTCCACGCCAAGGTCGCCGCCCTCTGGGGCTTCCAGGCGCCGCCGGGAACCGGCGACACCCACTACCAGATCGTCCGCGGCAGCAAGGCCGACGTCGTCATCCGGCAGGGCAAGGAGCAGAACTACAAGGTCGCCCTCTACGTCGAGAACAAGTCCTCCGCCTCCGCCGACGAGTTCGACAAGACCCTCCGCGCCGCCGTCGCCCAGATCGCGACCAAATGGGCCGGCGTGGACGTGAAGAAAGCCGGTGCGGCGTGGGAGATCATCATCCCCGACAAATACCACGTCGGCCACGAAGCCCACTTCGGCCAGGTCGCGGAGAAATACCTGCGCTTCCTCGGCGAGGGCAAGATGCCGTCATGGGAAGTCCCCAACATGACCGCCAAGTATTTCGTCACCACCGAAGCCTTCCGCCTCAGCCACGCGAAGAAGAAGTAGGCCAGACACTCCTGTTTGGCCCTTTCTACATAGAACGGATTTCAAGCGTCGCCAGAGGGGGGAGCATCCGCTCCACCGGAAAACGACTTGTTTTGACCGTCAAGAATCGGCAGAGTGCGCGCGGTTTTTCTTCGGAGAAGTCATTATGCCTATAGACATCAAGAAGCTGGTCAGCGAGCGGTTGGGCGAGAACTACAGCCTGCACGAGCGCTACGTGAACTCGACGCTCGTGAAGGTGTTGCGCACCGTCGGGTTCGACAAGGTTTACGCGAAGGCGCAGGGGCAATACCTCTGGGACAAGGAGGGGAATCGCTACCTCGATTACCTCAGCGGCTACGGCGTGTATAACATCGGCCGCAATCACCCCGCGGTGCAGAAGGCCATCCGCGACGTGCTCGATCTCGACCTGCCGAACATGGTGCAGCTCGATTGCGCGTTTCTCAGCGGCGTGGCGGCCGAGGAGTTGGTGAAGCGTTGCCCGCCGCACTTGAACGCGGTGTTTTTCTGCAACAGCGGCACGGAGGCGGTGGAGGGCGCGCTGAAGTTTGCCAAGGCTGCCACGGGCCGGCCGCGGCTGGTGTATTTCGACAATGCGTTTCACGGGCTGACGCTCGGCTCGCTCAGCGTCAATGGCGCGGAGAGCTTTCGCGAGGGGTTCGAGCCATTGCTGCCGGGCTGCGAGAAGATCAAGATGAACGACCTCGCGGCGCTGGAGTATCTCTTGGCCAAGGGCGATGTGGCGGCGTTCATCTTCGAGTGTTGCCAGGGCAAGATGCTGGACGTGCCGAAGGACGATTTTCTGCCGGCGGCGCAGGCGCTTTGCCGCAAATACGGCACGCTGTTCATCAGCGACGAGGTTCAGACCGGCTTCGGACGCACGGGCAAAATGTTCGGCTTCCAGCACTGGAATCTGGAGCCGGACATCATCACGCTCGCCAAGACGCTCGGCGGCGGCTACGTGCCCTGCGGGGCGTTCGTCTCGCGGCGCGAGGTTTACCAGAAGATTTTCTCGCGCATGGATCGCTGCGTGGTGCATTCGACGACGTTCGGCCGGAACAACCTCGCGATGGTCGGTGCCATGGCGATGCTGCATGTGTTGGAGGATGAGAACCTCATCGAGCGTGGCCAGAAGATCTCGGAATTCTTGTTCGCGGAGTTGAACAAGCTCAAGCAGAAGCACGACCTGATCAAAGAGGTTCGCGGCAAGGGCTTGATGATCGGCATTGAGTTCCAGGAACCGCGCGGGTTTCAGGCGAAGATGGCGTGGAAAACGATCCATGCGGCCGACAAGTCGCTGTTCCCGCAGATCATCGTCAGCAACCTGCTCAAGAAGCACCGCGTGCTCGCGCAGGTTGCCGCGCACCATCACGACATCGTGAAGATTCTGCCGCCGCTGGTGAGCACGGAGGAAGACGCGCGTTGTTTCGTGAACGGCCTCGACGACGTGCTGAACGAATGCGACCGCGCTGTCGGCCCGATGTTGGAGTTCGGCCTCGGCCTCGCCAAAGCCGCGATGTCCGCAAAGAGCGTGGTATGACGTCGGCATTTTGACAGCGGGCCATTGCGGGATGATTTTATCCCGTGAAAAGCGTGCTCAAGAATCTGCCGCAGTTGCACGACCTGCCGCCGATGTTTCATCCGTCGTGGCTGGTATTGCTGCTTTTTGTTGTCTTGCTGGCCACCTGCGCCGGCTAATGATCAGATATAGAACATCCCACTGCCCGACTCGGCAGCAGAGACAAGCTCTTCGAACGTCACGTTGTCCGCAATCTGCTCCGCGGACGTCTTGATCTTTCGCCATACTCCCTTCATGCCCTCCGAACAGTTGGGATCGCCGAGACTCGGGATGTCCAAGACATGACCTTGGACCGCGCGCACCACGTCGCCGAAGGTGATCTCGCCTGGGGGGCGCGCCAGACAGTAACCTCCTTCTTTTCCACGTTTGCTTTTCACGATGCCAGCGCCTCGCAGCACGGTAAGAATCTGCACCAAGTAGTTTTCAGGAATGCCTTGCGCAACCGCCATCTCCTGGATGTGCATCGTCTGGTTCTCGCCATAATGGCGAGCCATCAGTTCGACAGCCCGACAGGCATAATCAGTTTTTATTGAGAGTTTCACGCCGGAAAAGCCATCCTCAGCAAACCAATCAAGATGGTTTTCTACTAGTTCTTACGCGCCCGAAAGTCAAGATTCCTGCTGCGAATTGGCTTGCTTTTTCGCGCGGACGAACATTGTCTGCCTATTATTGGATGTAATTGCATCCGTCTTATTTGCAACGAGTTGCGATAGGCTCTGAGCCCAGATTGTCATTGCAGAAAGTTGTTTTTCTCCCTACAATTTTTGTGATACGCGAACTCACGGAAAGCATGGCTAACGACAAATCTGACGCAGGAACATCGGCGCAAAATACCGCGCCTGTATCGCAAGTTTACGACGCCTCGAAGATAGACAAACTGGAGGGTCTGGAGGCCGTTCGTAAGCGGCCCGGCATGTATATCGGCGATCCCGATGAACGTGGCCTGCACCAGTGCGTCTGGGAGGTGCTGGACAATTCGATAGACGAGCATCTCGCCGGCTTCTGCAACACGATCAAGGCGACGATCCACGTAGATGGCTCGATGACCATCCAGGACAACGGCCGCGGTATCCCGGTGGATATGCACCCGAAGTGGAAGATGCCTGCCGTCGAGCTTGTGCTGACAAATCTCCACGCCGGCGGCAAGTTTGGCCAGGGCGCTTACAAGTATTCCGGCGGTCTTCACGGTGTCGGCGCAAAGTGCGTCAACGCGCTTGCCGAGTGGTTCGAAGTCGAGATATCTCGCGACCTCAAGGTCTATCACATGAAGTTTGAGCGCGGCAAAACGGTGTCGCCGCTCGAGGTCATCGGCAAATCCAAGCACACGGGCACGAAGATCACCTTCAAACCGGACGCAGAGATTTTCCACGCGACCACCTCGTTCAAATACGACACGCTTGCGGCCCGCATGAGGGAACTCGCGTTCCTCAATCCCGGCCTTGAAATCACTCTTACCGACGAGCGCGACAACAAGACCGAGACGCTCTACTACAAGGGCGGCATCCCGGAGTTCATCAAGGAGATCAACCGCGCCAAAGAAGTCATCCACACGAAGCCGATCGTCATCAGCAAGCAGAAGGACGACGTGTTTGTGGATGTCGTCGTCCAATACAACGACGGCTACGCCGACAACATCCTCTGCTACGCCAACTCCATCTCCAACACCGACGGCGGCACGCACCTTTCCGGTTTCCGCACCGCGCTGACTCGTGCGATCAACCAATATGCGCGCGCCAACCAACTCGTGAAGGAAAAGGACCCGGCCATCTCCGGCGACGATGTGCGCGAGGGCCTCACAGCGGTTGTCAGCGTGCGCCTGCCAAATCCGCGGTTTGAGTCACAGACCAAGGTCAAGCTCGTCAACACGGAGGTGGAGGGGCTGGTTTCCAGCGCCGCCTACGAAGGGTTGATGACGTTCTTCGAGGAAAATCCGCCGACCGCACGCAAGGTGGTGGACAAGTGCCTCACGGCGGCCCGCGCCCGCGACGCCGCGCGCAAAGCCCGCGATGCCGTGCGCAAGAGCGCCCTCACCGGCGGCGGCCTGCCAGGCAAACTCGCCGACTGTTCCGAGCGTGACCCGGCGTTGTGCGAACTCTATCTCGTCGAGGGCGACTCCGCCGGCGGTTCCGCGCGCATGGGCCGCGACCGCAAGTTCCAGGCGATTCTTCCGCTCAAGGGCAAGATCATCAACGTCCAGAAGGCGCGCATAGACAAGGTTCTCGCCAACGACGAGATCCGGACGATGATCACCGCCATCGGCGCCGGTATCGGCGAAGGCGAGGGCGAGGGCGCGTTCGACATCGCCAAGCTGCGCTACCACCGCATCATCATCATGACCGATGCCGACGTGGACGGCTCGCACATCCGCACGCTGCTGCTCACGTTCTTCTACCGGCAGATGAAGGCGCTCATTGAAAAGGGCCACGTGTTCATTGCGCAACCGCCGCTCTACAAAGTGAAACGTCGCAACCGCGAGGAATACGTGGACAGCACCGAGAAGCTCGACAAGATGCTCATCGAACTCGGCTGCGAAGACGTGAAACTCGTGCGCGCCAAGGACGAGAAGGAATTGGCCGGCGCGCAACTCCAGAGCCTGCTGGAAACGCTCGTCGAACTCGACAGGCTCGCCGACGCGGTCAAACGCCGCCGCGTGGACTTTCAGGCTTACCTGGAGGCGCGCGATCCGAAGACTGGCGCGCTGCCGCAATACGTCGCCCGCATCAAGAACAACGGCGATGAGCACGTCGAATTTCTCCGCGACGACAAGGCGCTGAAGAAGTTCAACGACGAACACGAAACAGAGGATGAGGACGACAGTCCCGAAGCCGAGAACGGCAAGACGGCGACCACCGCCACTGCGAAGCCGTTCGTGAAGACCTACGAGATTTACGAGGGCGCGGAGATCGCCAAGCTGCTCGCGACGCTTGAGAAGAAGGGCGTTGATGTCGAGCGATACCTGCCGCCGCCGCGCGACGAGAACCCCAATGCCAAGCCCAAGCCGCTTTTCGAGGTCGTCGAGGGCGAGAACCGCACGGCGTTATTCTCGATCAGCGAAATTCTGCCGCGCGTGAAGGAGAACGGCAAACGCGGCATGACCATCCAGCGTTACAAGGGTCTCGGTGAAATGGATCCGGAGCAGCTCTGGGAAACCACGATGGACCCGGCCCGCCGCAAGTTGGTCAAGGTGGAGATGCCCGACCTCGCCAAAGCCGAGGAAATCTTCACGATCTGCATGGGCGACGAGGTTGAGCCGCGCCGTCACTTCATCGAAGAAAACGCGCTCAACGTCCGCAATCTGGACGTTTGATCGCCACCGCTCTTGCGTATCCCGAACACAGGTCCATCAGCCAATCAGCCCTATTTACCCATCATGTATGTCCAAGGCGAAAAACTAAGTCCCGTCAACATCGCCGACGAGATGCAGAAGTCGTTCATTGATTATTCGGTGAGCGTCATCATCTCTCGCGCGCTGCCCGACGCTCGCGACGGCATGAAGCCCTCGCAACGCCGCATTCTCTTCTCGATGCTCGAACTGGGCTTGCTGCCGAACCGCCCGTTCCGCAAGTGCGCCAAGATCGTCGGCGAAACGATGGGTAACTACCACCCGCACGGCGACCTCGCGATCTACCCGACGCTCTACCACATGGCGCAGGACTTCGCGATGCGCTATCCGCTCATTGATGGCCAGGGCAACTTCGGCTCGATTGACGGCGACGATCCGGCGGCCATGCGTTACACCGAAGCGCGGCTCACGCCGTTGGCGATGCTCATGCTCGCCGACCTCGACAAGGACACCGTTGATTTCCAGCCGAACTACGACGAATCCAAGGTCGAGCCGAAGGTGCTCGCCGCCGGTTTCCCGAACCTCATCTGCAACGGAACCACCGGCATCGCCGTCGGCATGGCCACCAGCATCCCGCCGCACAACCTCAACGAAGTGGTGGACGCGCTCATCTATGTGATTGAGCATCCCGATTGCGAGGTCGAATCGCTTTTCAAGTTCGTCCAAGGCCCCGATTTCCCCACCGGCGGCATCATCTGCGGCCGCGCGCCGATTCTTGAGGCTTACAAGACCGGCCGCGGCTCCATCAAGCTCCGCGGCCGCGCCGGCGTCGAGGAGCACGGCGGCAAGGACCACATCGTCATCACCCAGATGCCGTTCAACGTCGCGCCGTCCACCGTCGAGACGCAGGTCGCCGCGCTGGTGAACGACAAGAAGATCGAAGGCATCTCGGACATCCGCAACGAAACCAACAAGGATGGCGTTCGCCTCGTCATCGAACTGAAACGCGGCGCGATCCCGAAGATCATCCTCAGCAACCTTTTCAAACATACCCAACTCGAAACGACGGTCGGCATCAACATGCTGGCCATTGACCACGGCCGGCCGCGCACGCTGAACCTCAAGCAACTGCTCCAGTGCTACACCGAGCACCGGCGCGAGGTCATCGTCCGCCGCACGCAGTTTGAACTGCGCGCAGCCGAGGCCCGCGCCGAGATTCTCGACGCCTATCTCATCGCTCTCGCCAACCTCGACGAGTTCATCCGCATCATCCGCGAGTCCCGCACCCGCGAGGAGGCGAAGATCAAGCTGATGTCGTTCTCCTGGACGCGGGCGCAGGTCACGCACTTCGGCATGCACATCCGCAGCGAGGCGCGGCTGGTCAGCGGGCGCTACGAGTTCAGCGAAACGCAGGTGGACGCCATCCTCGACCTTCAACTCTACCGGCTCTGCGGCATGGAGCGCGACAAGATCTCCAAGGAATACAAGGCGATCATCGAGAACATCGCCGAGTTGCAGGGCATCCTCGCCAGCGAGGCGAAGATCTGGGGCATCGTCAAGAAGGAGCTGAAAGACCTCCGCGAGAAGCACGGCGACCCGCGCCGCACCGACATCGTTCCCGACGAAGGCGAGATCAGGATCGAGGACCTCATCGCCAACGAAGCCGCCATCATCACCATCACGCACGGCGGTTACATCAAGCGCACTGCCGTCTCCTCCTACCGCGCCCAGCGCCGCGGCGGCAAGGGCGTCAGCGGCGCCGACACCAAGGACGACACGGATTTCGTCGAGCACCTGTTCACGGCCAGCACGCATGACTTCATCATGTTCTGCACCGACAACGGGCGGATCTATTGCGAGAAGGTCTATGACATCCCCGAGGCGGGCCGCGCCTCCCGTGGCAAATCCATCGCCAACCTGCTGGCGTTGCGCGAGGGCGAGAAGATCGCCGCGATGATCCGCGTCCAGGAGTTCAGCGACAAGCTGCACCTCTTCTTCGCCACGCAGAACGGCATCGTCAAGAAAACCAATCTCAGCGAATACGCCAACGTCCGCCGCACCGGCGTCGCGGGCATCAACATCGAGAAGGGCGACCAACTCACCGGTGTGCGTCTCACTACTGGCAACAGCGAGATCGTGCTGGTCTCGCGCAACGGCCAGTCCATCCGCTTCCACGAGGAAGACGTGCGGGACATGGGCCGCACCGCCACCGGCGTCTGGGGCATGGATTTGGAGGAAGACGATCAGCTCGTCGGTGTCGAGATCGTTGATCCGCGCGCCACGTTGCTTGTTGCCGGCGAAAACGGCATCGGCAAGCGCACGGAGTTCGAGGAATACCGCAAGCAATCGCGCGGCGGCAAAGGCATCATCACCATGGCCACCAGCGAGAAGACCGGCCACGTCGTGGGCGCCCTGAGCGTCACCGACACCGACGAGATGATGCTGACCACCGCCGGCGGACAGACCGTTCGCTGTGCCGTCAAAGGCGTCCGCGTCTGCGGCCGCAACACCCAGGGCGTGCGGCTCATCCACCTTGCCTCCGGCGACAAACTCGTGGCCATCGCCCGCGTCATCAGCGAATCGCAGGAAGACGCCGCCGAGAGCGCGCAGCCCGCGCTGCCCGCCCCTGCGCCAGCCGAATCGGAAGAAAAGAAACCGTAGTCGGCGCGAGCGGAATCGGGGAGGCGAGTGAAGGGTTCAAAGTTAAGAGTGAAGAATTGCGGGCGCGCGCGCGCTTGAAAGTCTCCGAAACTCTTCACTCTTCACTCTTCATTCTTAACTCTCCGTCTCCCCCCTTCTCCGCCCATAGTCCTCCCGGCAACGGGCGGGGGCAAGCGGGAAAGCGGCGGGGCGAAGCTGTTCCGGCCCGAAGTCATGGGCGATGCCATCAGGAATCTCCTGATGGTAAAATCAGGGCAGCCCCTAATAGACAGCGGGGATAAGTTTTGACAACATCCACGCCCGGAACGGTCGCAGGACAAGACGGCGGAGGCGGCTTGGATCGTGAGTGCGGTTCGGAGTCGCAGCGCCGGAGGTCTTGCGGCTACAACGAAAAACCAACATGGCTTCATCCGGCAACGTGGCGCGGTTCAATCAGTGCTGTTTCAACCAAGCCCGCTTCGTCACCGCAGATGAACCACAACGGAGGAAAACGCGTATGCCACTGCCAGTGCCCGTCACCGCCGGTTTCATGATCGGCGTGGCCGACTACCTGGAAGAACACAAGGACCTGCTGATCACCAAGAAATATGATCCCACCGACGACATCACGAAGCTGCGCGCCGATGCCGCCACGATCAGCAGGGAGAACCAGACGCAGGAAACCATGAAGAGCGATTTGAAACGACAAACCGTTCTCGTCGAGGAAAAGGCCGGCACCGGTTACGCCGACGCCAGCACCCTGCTGGACACCGGCATCGGCAAACTCGGCAAAACCACGCCGGAGGGCAAACAGGGCGCCCGGTTGCGCAGCGAACTGCGCAGCGGCAACGGCGGCTCCAATCCGCCGCCCGCGCCGCCCGCGCCGCCGACCCCGTAGAAACAGCGATGCGGTCCGGTCCACCCGCGGGCCGGACCGCCCACCTCCCGTGCCAACCTTCCGCGCACCTGCTCCGACCTTCCGCGCACCTGCTCCGACCTTCCGCGCACCTGCGCCGAACCCCGGCGCACCTGTGCCCCGCCGGCGCGCACCTGCGCGGGAACTCCGCGCACCTGCGCCCTTCTCCCGCGCAACTGCGCGGAACCCTCGCGCACCTGCGCCCCGCTGGCGCGCAACTGCGCGGAACGTCCGCGCAACTGCTCCCTTCTTCCGCGCAACTGCGCGGAAAGTCCGCGCAGCAGCCCAAAACTGCCGCAAGCCTGCGGAAACACGACACTTGCGAGAGTTTTCAAGCCCCGAACATCAACTGACCTCAAACCGAAAGGAATCCCGTGCCCTTTGATCAAAACTGGCCCACCGGCGATGTTGTCATCAGCGACACCAAGATGCGCGCCCAATTCAACTCCCTCAACGACCAGGACACCGCCCTGGCCGCCCAAATCGCCGCCATCCCCGCAGGACCGCCCGGTGCTCCGGGGCGCGACGGTATTGACGGCCAGCCCGGCGTTCCCGGACGCGACGGCGTGGATGGCGCGCCCGGCTTGAAAGGCGATGCCGGAGAAAAAGGCGATACCGGCGATGCCGGCCAGCCCGGCCAGCCCGGCGTCGGCGTGCCCTCCGGCGGCGCGGGCGGCCAAGTCCTCGCCAAAGCCTCGGGCACCGACTACGACACCCTCTGGGTGGATGCGTCCGGCGGCGGCGGAGCCGTGTTGCCCTGGAGCGCCACCATCCCCGCCGGCGCGCTCGTCAACTGGGGCGGCATCGAGAGCGCCGTCTTCTGGTGCGTGGACAGCACCAGCGGCGCGGCGTTCCGCTTCGGCCGCTACCAGGGCAGCAACGACGACTTCGCCGTGGTGGTCAACAACGCCGCCGGCGTGCAGGCGATGCTCGTGGCCAACGCCAGCGGCGAGAACGCGGTGATCATCGGCTCCGGCAGCGCGCACGACGTGGTGTTGCGCACCAGCAACGCCGAGCGCCTGCGCGTGCGCGCCGACGGCGGCATCGTCCTCACCGGCCTGCCCGCCGAAGACCCGCACGTCCCTGGCCAGCTCTGGAACAACGCCGGCGTGCTGAGTGTGTCGAACGGATGAAACACGGATGGGGAGGCGGAAGTGTCACGCCAAGACGGCAAGCCGCGAAGGTGAATCCCTTTTGCGTCTCTGCGTCTTTGCGTGAAGCTCTCCCCTTCTTAACTTCTTCGTCTTGTAAAGCCGAAGAGAGCGGTAGAGAATGGCCCCGAAACCGGACGCGAAAACGGAGAGAGCAACTATGAGTCGCTATACAATGCTCGATTACCTACAGATTATTTTCCTTGTTTCCGCTTTGGTTTGTTTCTTGGTGCAGAGCTATTTTCTGTTTCGCACGCGTTGGATTGGAAGCAAGGAAAAGCCATCTTGGCTGTTGGGTGAGGTAGCCACGATCCTGGCCTTCGTAATCGTTGCGTTGCACTTTCTTGCCAAATCATTGGCGAAGCCGCTTGACCCGCAATTTAAGGGTGAAGCGTGGGACAATCTTGGTGCCTTCGGGGTTTACGGCTGCGTGAGTTTGCTTTGGCTACTTCGCATGGCGAGGCAGCACAAAAGCAAAACAGACAAACGAGGATTTATTGCTGGAGAGCATAGCGCAAGAAGCGACTGAAGCGGAGAATGGCCCCGAAGCCGGACGCGAAAGGAATGAGGAAACCAGAGGACAGAGGACAGAGATCAGAAGTCAGCGGTCAGCGGTCAGAATCTGAAAGGAACGAATGAAGACGATCAGCCGAAACCTGCTGCTGCTGGCGATGGCTGTGCTTCTTTCGGCTGCGGCGTGTCAGAAGAAGCCCATGGATGCGGCCAGTCTGCAGATGACGGTTGACGGATTCAGAAAACTGATCTCACCGTTTCAGTCTTGCCTTGAGCACGTCCACGGCAAAGGTTGGAAAGAGAACGCAACGCCGGAATTGCGCAAGACGTTTAGCGCAGGCGCTTATTTTACTGTCTTGCATCATCTCTCGATGGAATCGGGGTGGACATTGGATTACGTCTATCAAACAGACAATGTGGGTGGACGCCCGGTGTTGTATGCCAGGCGCGCTGATGCAGAACCTTTCAAATCATTCGATGATTTCCGCGCAGCAAAACAAATCGCCACAATTCAGCCCACGGACATCCCATGGGGGAACGAGTTCTACAACGGGACAATCCGGCTCGATGGATCGCCGGCCAGTTATTTCGAATACGTCGTTTTAACCATCATGGGAGACCAGCTTTTTCATATATGGCACGATAATTACCATGATGAGTTAGTCATTTGCGACAAGTCGGGACTGGATGCTTTCTTTGCGGAATGGGACTCCACAACGCCTTTTGACCGGAGCGTGCCGCCTGCGCTCCGCAAGGGCGCGTATGCTTTGGATCTCCAGCCGCGCGTAAGATTTGAGGCAGACAACGTCGCGGTCAGTGTGGCTGTGTTTAGCAAATGGGGAGGCTTTGAAAGACGAAGCTGGACCATCACTAAGCGCGCCCCTTACAAGGTTCTAAACATGAGCAAGGAGACGCTCCTGGATTATTACTGTGGCATCGTTATTTGACCGTTGCTGGATAAATGGCCCCCGAAGCCGGACGCGAAAGGAATGGAGAGCAAGCGGTCAGCCGTCAGCGGTCAGCGGTCAGCTTTCAGCGTCGCTATTGGGGTCGCTTAAATAATCACACCGTCCACGAGCTGCGATAGTCGGGGTGGAGGAGGCGGTTGGCGGCGGGGAGCAGGGCGTCGCGTCATCTCTTCCATTCTTATTCTTCGCCAACGGCGCGACGCCGCTATAGACTGATTGTAGATGAAACCAGACCTGAAATCGCTGACGCAGGATGAAGTCGCCCGCTTGTTGATCAAGCAAGGGCATCCGGCGTATCGCTCGACGCAGGTGATCCAATGGACCTACGAGCGGGCGGCGGAGTCCTTCGATGCGATGAGCAACCTGTCGCTGCCGTTGCGGCAGTGGCTGGCGGCGGAGTTTGACCTCTGGACGGTCAAGGAACTGCGCGAGCAGCACTCGACGGACACGACTGAGAAGTTTCTCTGGCAGTTGCGCGACGGCCAGCTTGTAGAGACCGTGCTCATCCCGGCCACGCCCGGCCTAACCTCCCGGTCGGATCGCCACACGGTTTGTGTTTCCACGCAGGTCGGCTGCGCCTATGGCTGCAAGTTTTGCGCGAGCGGGCTGAACGGTTTCCGCCGCAACCTCACGACGGGGGAAATCGTGGACCAAGTGCTGGCCATCGTTCGGATGGGACGCACGGCGGGCATTCGAGTCGGCGACGCGCCGCCGAAGCCCGATCCGGAGTTCAGGGTCCAGAACATCGTGGTGATGGGCATGGGCGAGCCGTTGGCGAACTACGACAACCTGATGAAGGCGTTGAAGATCATCAACGCGCCGTGGGGCCTGAACATCGGCTCGCGCAAGATCACCGTCTCCACCTGTGGTCTGCCGGACCAGATCAAGAAGCTGGCCACCGAGCCGCTGCAAATCCGCCTCGCGGTTTCGTTGCACGGCACCAACGACAAAATCCGGGACCAGATCATGCCGGTCAACCGCAAACATCCGGTCGGCGAACTGGTGGAGGCGTGCGAGTATTACGCCAAGACCAAGGGCCGGATGATGACGTTCGAATACATCCTGATCGAGGGTGTGAACGATGACCTGAACCTCGCCGACCAACTTTCCGCGATGGCGCGCCGGCTCCATGCCAAGGTGAACCTGATTCCCTACAACCCGGTGGAAGGTCTGCGGTGGCAGCGGCCGTCCATGGACCGTTGCCATGCGTTCGCCGCGCGAGTGAAGAGCCGCGGCGTGGCGGCGACACTTCGCATCGAGAAGGGTGGCGATATCGGTGCAGCATGCGGCCAACTGAGACTGCAAACCATGCGCAAGACATCGCCTGACGTTCCTGCCGAGTCATGAAAGCCTTCGAGTTCTTCGAGCACACCGCCGACATCGGCGTCCACGCCTACGGACGCACTTTGGAGGAACTGTTCATCAACGCCGCCCGTGCGCTTTACGAAGTCCAGGGGCGGTTCGATCTCGCAGACCGGCGGATGTTGAAGGCGGAGATGGAAGCGAGATCCCTTGACGAACTGTTCGTCCGCTGGCTTTCCGAACTGGTTTATCGTCTGAGCGCGGAGGGCGTTTGTTTCAAACACTTTCGACTTCAGTTCACGGGCGACCAGAAACTTGTAGCGCAGATGGAAGGCGGCGCGGTGGATTTTGGCCACTCGGAAGTGTCTGAGGAAGTCAAAGCCATCACCTACCACCAACTGTCGGTCAAGCAGACCGCCGATGGCTGGATGGCTACGGTGATTTTCGATGTTTGAATCCGCGGTCTTCGGGGTTACGTTTTTCCGTGATGCACCCACTGGCGAAAATCTCCGACGTGCTTTGGGAACTGCCGCAGACCTACAAGGCGGGCATGCGGGTGCCCGGCCACATCTATGCGAGCGAGCCGATGCTGAGCCGCATCGTCGGCGATAACTGTCTGGAGCAGGTGGCCAACGTCGCCTGTCTGCCGGGCATCCAATCCTACTCGCTGGCCATGCCCGACATCCACTGGGGCTATGGTTTTCCCATCGGTGGCGTGGCGGCGACCGCGCCGGACGAAGGCGGCGTCATCTCGCCGGGCGGCGTGGGCTATGACATCAACTGCGGCGTGCGCCTGATGCGGACGAATCTGACGCAGGAGGAAGTCGCACCGAAGGTTCACGATCTTGTCGCCCAGCTTTTCCGCGACATCCCGTGCGGGTTGGGCGAGAAGAGCGATTTGCGACTCGGACGTGACGAAGAACGCAAAGTGCTCTCGCAAGGCGCGCGTTGGGCCGTGACGCACGGTTTCGGTTCGCCGGAAGACGTTGATTTCATTGAAGAGAGCGGCTGCATGGCTGAAGCGGAGTCGTCGGGCATCACCGAGCGCGCGCTCGAGCGCGGCGCGGGGCAGGTGGGCAGTCTCGGCAGCGGCAACCATTTTCTGGAGGTGCAGGTCACTGAAGAGATTTACGACGAGACTGCCGCCGCCACGATGGGTCTGTTCCTCGGCGGCATCACGGTGATGATTCACTGCGGTTCGCGCGGGTTTGGTTATCAGGTCTGCGACGACTATCTGCGTGTGCTGGGGCGCGCGCCGGAGAAATACGGATTCCACCTGCCCGACCGCCAGCTTGCCAGCGCGCCGATCAAATCTCCTGAAGGCCAGGAGTATCTGGCGGCCATGCGTTGCGCGGCGAACTACGCGTTTGCCAACCGACAGGTGCTGGGGAGCAAGGCGGAGCGGGCGTTCCTGCACGCGCTGAGAATTTCGCCGGCGGCGCTGGGAATGCAGTTGGTTTATGACGTGCCGCACAACACCGCGAAGTTCGAGGAGCACGTCGTCAATGGCCGCTTGCGCCGCGTCTGCGTGCATCGCAAGGGCGCGACGCGCTCTTTTCCGCCGCATCATCCGCTGGTGCCGCCGCGTTACCGCGCCATCGGCCAGCCGGTGCTGGTGCCGGGCGACATGGGGCGGTATTCGTTTGTGCTCGTGGGGCGTCAGGAGGCGATGGAGCAGTCGTTCGGCACGGTTTGCCACGGCGCGGGCCGGGTGATGAGCCGCAGCCAGGCGAAACGCGAGTTGAGTTTCGAGCAGCTCCGCCGTGACATGGAGCAGCGCGGCGTGGTAATGATGGCGCGCGGCCGAGGCACGGCAGTCGAAGAAGCGTCGGCGGCCTACAAGGACGTGGCTGAGGTCGTGAACGTGGTGGACAGCGCGGGTCTGGCGAAGAAGGTGTGCCGCCTGCGCCCGATAGGAGTTGTGAAAGGCTAACCGGAGCGCGGCCAGCCGCCACGTGGCAGAGCGCGGCTTTTTCATGAATATCACGGACCCAACTTCGTCAAAAGCGGCAGAAACGATGGAGCCGAGCCAGCCAAGCGATGCCGAGTTGGTGCTCCGCTCCCAGCGCGGCGAGATGGCCGCCTTTGAGGAACTCGTGAATCGGTATCGTGAAAAAGTATATGGTCTGGCCTACGGCATGGCCCGCAATGAACCCGACGCGCAGGACATCCGGCAGGAAACCTTCGTGAAAGCGTGGCACTCCATTGACCGGTTTCGTGGCCAGTCGGCGTTTTACACCTGGCTGTATCGGATCACGACGAATCTGGCGATTGACATGATGCGAAAGAAGTCGCGCGCCCTGACGGTTCCGCTCGACACGCCGGAAGGAGCGCGACCGATCGAGGTCCAGATGGCTGACGGACCCAAGGGCCGTCTGCCGTCGGATGAAGCGCAGCGCAGCGATTTGCGGCTGGCGATTGACCGGGCGATGGCGGAGTTGTCGCCGGAACACCGCGCGGTGGTGTTGCTGAAGGATTTTGAAGGCATGGAGTATAAAGACATAGCGAAGGTCGTTGGATGCTCGATGGGCACGGTGATGTCGCGGCTGTTCTACGCGCGCCGCCACCTGCAACGACTGCTGAAGGACGAGTTATGAAGTGCGCCTGGTATCAACGATGGCTGACAGCGTCGGCGGATGACGAACTCACCGGCTGGCGCGACGTTTGGCTGCGCCGGCACGTCGCCGGCTGCGCGCGATGCGCCGCGGAGCTTGCCGGGTTGCGGCGGATTCGCGAACTCGTCGCGGGCCAGAAGGCGCACTACGTCGGCAAGCTGGACGATCAGTTTTTCTGGCAGCGGTTGCGAGCGCAGTTGCAGGTGCCGCCGCAGCCTGAGCCGGAGCCGGATGGCGAGTTGGTCATGGCTTACAGTTATCGCCAGAAGAAGGAACCGCACGAATCGGCTGGCGCGGCCTTTTGGGGATTGTTCCGAACGCGTTGGTTGGCGTGGGGCGCTGTCGGTGTGGCTTTGCTGGCTGCGACGCTGGTCGGCGTTCATCTGGTCCGTGCGCCGCAAGAGGGTTTGCTTGGCGTTCATGTCCCGCTCTTGCCGCCGCCGGGGCAGAGCCAGGTGCATTTTACCGAAGTGAAGTCCGCGAAAGACACGTGGGCGAGTGTCGTGAAGTTCGATCAGCCGGATGTGGATATTGCCGTCATTTGGGTTGATGGGATGCCCTATATGGGAAAGGACTTGAAGCACCCAGGCGATGAGCTGTGAACCTTTGAAAGCAATGACTCGAATACAGGTCTGGATGCTCGCGGCTGGGGCGCTCGCGATGACTGAGCCCTTTGTCGAGGCGGGACAAGTGACTGCGCGGCTGATTTACGCGACCAACACGCCGAGTCCGGGCGGAGACAAGAGTCTGCAATCAGCCGAGCCGCGCCTGGCCAAGGCGTTCGGCTGGCGCGAATACCAGCTTCTATCACAAACGAGTTCGCGGCTGAGCGAAGGGGAGGTCCGCCAACTGGACTTGGGCCGCAAGCTGTCGCTGCGCGTCAAGCTGCTGAAGGAAACGAAACCCACTTACTTCATGAGGTGCCAGTTGCTGCGTGAGGACAAGGAGCTTCTGCAAACATCCGTCACGATGAGCAGCGGCAGCGCCTACTTCATCACCGGGCCGGAATGTGACAACGGGCAGTTGCTTATTTCGGTTGCCATCCGCTGACGGGCGCTTATCGTGGAGCCGTCATGACGCCAACACTGTTCGATAAGATCCAGGCCGATCTCAAGCAGGCGATGCTGTCCAAGGATGCCCTGCGCACTTCTGTGCTGCGGTTGCTTGTTTCCGCCGCGCGTTACTACCAAGAGGAGAAATCCCTGAAGGCGCTCGCCGATGAAGACATCCTCCAGGTGTTGAAACGGCAGGTCAAGCAACGCCGTGATTCCATCGAGAGCTTCGCAGCGGCCAACCGCTCGGACATGGCTGAGAAGGAACGGCAGGAACTTGCGATCTTGGAGGGCTACCTGCCGCAACAGATGTCGGAGGCGGAGATCACCGCGCTTGTGAAAGCTGCCATTGCCGAGACCGGCGCCGCCTCCAAAGCGCAAGCGGGCTTGGTCATGAAGGCTGTGATGCCGAAGCTTCAAGGCCGCGCAGATGGCAAGCTGGTGAACCAGACCGTGATGAAGCTTCTGGGAGCGTGACCATCCCCGGCGGTTTCCCCGCGCCGGTCCAGCCTCAGCGGAAGTTCTTCTCGATGTTTCGCCCGAAGTAGAAAGTCCCCGTCGGCACCGTCATCGGCTCGGCCGTGATTTTCGCCGGCAACAACACGCCGGCAATGCTGAGGTCGGCGGGCGTGGTCACCTTGAGATTCGTCGGGAGGCTCTCCACGATATGCACCGGCTCGCCAAGCAACTCCACCGCTGAAGCGTCGTCCGTGACGTGCGCGTTCTTCTCGATCACGTTGCGGTAGGCGCGCATGATCAGGTCGTAGCGAAACGCCTGCGGCGTCTGCACCGCCCACAGCCGGTCCCGCGGCACCGTCGAAATAATACGCCCTTCGTCATCCACTTCCTTGATCGTGTCCGCGATCTTGCACGCCGCGATGCCGCTGCCGAACTCGCGGGCCGATTGGATGGTCTGGTTGATAAGCACATCCGACACGCAAGGCCGCGCGCCGTCATGGATCAAAACGATGTCAGCGCCCTTCGGCAGCGCCTCCAGGCCGTTCCACACCGAGTTCTGCCGCTCCGCGCCGCCGATGACAATCTGCCGGACCTTGGAAATCCTGTAGTCCCGTGTGACGGCCTGGAAGTCTCCCCGCGCGTCGGCGCGCACGACGAGGTTGATGTGCTTCACCGCCTGGCAGTTCTGGAACTTCATCAGCGTGTGCGCGATGATCGGCACCTCGCCCAGCTTGAGGAAGAGCTTGTCCACTCCCTTGCCCATGCGGGAGCTTCTGCCGCCTGCAACAATGACCGCTGCTATCATAAAAATGTGTTTCCCGGTCTATACAACTTTTGCCCCGTGAGTGACAATACTCCTGCCTTGAAAGTGAGAGCCACCGTCGCCCGTTGCTAAGAAGCCTGGCCGGCCAGTTGCTGGAAAGTCAGCTTGCCGTCGCCGACGGCAATCTCGATCACGTCGGTGCCCTTCAGCCCGCCGCGGATGAGTTCTTCAGCCAGCGGCTCCTCGAGGAAACGCTCGACCGCCCGGCGCAACGGCCGCGCGCCCAACGCGGGGTCGTAGCCTTTTTCGATCAGGAACGCCTTCGCCGCGTCCGACAGGTGGATGCGGATGTCCTTGTATTTCAGCCGCGCGCAAACTTTCTCGACTTCAATCTCGATGATCTTGGCCATGTCCGCCTTGGTCAGTGAGCGGAAGACGATGACGTCGTCGAGGCGGTTGAGGAACTCCGGCCGGAAGACCCGCTTGGCCTCGTCCGTGAGCTTCTCTTTCATCGTCTCGTAGGTTTGCGCCTCGCTGGAGGCGGCGAAGCCCATCGTCGTGCCCTTGCGAATCACGTCCGCGCCGACGTTGGAGGTCATGATGATGACCGTGTTGCGGAAATCCACCGTCCGGCCGAGGCTGTCGGTCAGCTTGCCGTCCTCCAACACCTGAAGCAGCATGTTCAGCACGTCCGGGTGCGCCTTCTCGATCTCGTCGAACAGCACCACCGAATACGGCCGCCGCCGCACGCGTTCCGTAAGCTGGCCGCCTTCCTCGTAGCCGACGTAGCCCGGCGGCGAGCCGACGAGCCGCGACGCGTTGAACTTCTCCATGTATTCGGACATGTCCAATTGGATCAGCGCGTCCTGGTTGCCGAACAAAAATTCCGCCAGCGCCTTTGCCAGCAGGCTCTTGCCGACGCCGGTGGGGCCGAGAAAGATGAACGAGCCGATAGGCCGCCGCGGGTCCTTGAGGTCCGCGCGCGAACGCCGCATCGCCTTGCTGATGGAACCGCAGGCTTCGTCCTGGCCGATTACGACCTTCTTCAGCTCCACCTCCATCTGGAGCAGTTTCTCGGTCTCGCTCTTCTCCATGCGGCTCAGCGGCACGCCGGTCCACTTGGAAACCACGTGAAGAATGTCCTCTTCCGTGATGACCGCCTGCTTCTCATCGCTGCGCTCGCGCCATTGCGCCAGGGTTTTCTCCAGCCGCTCCTTCGCCTGCTTCTCCTTGTCGCGAAGCGCCGCCGCGCCCTCAAAATCCTGCGCCTGAATGGCCTTCTCCTTCTGCTTCTTCACCTCGGCCACTTCCTTTTCCAGGTCTTGAAACTCCGGCGGCCGGGTCATGGACTTGATCCGCACGCGCGCGCCGGCCTCGTCCATCACGTCAATCGCCTTGTCCGGTAGGAAGCGGCCCGACAGGTAACGGTCCGACAACCGCACCGCGGCTTCGAGCGCCTCGTCACCGAGCTTCGCGTGATGGTGCTCCTCGTATTTCGGCCGCAGCCCTTTCAAAATCTCGATGGCTTCATCCACGCTCGGCGCGTTCACCATTACCGTCTGGAACCGCCGTTCCAGCGCGGCGTCCTTCTCGATATACTTGCGATACTCCGTCATCGTCGTCGCGCCGATGCACTGCAACTCGCCGCGAGAGAGGGCGGGCTTGATGATGTTCGCCGCGTCCATCGCGCCCTCCGCCGAGCCGGCGCCGACGATCGTGTGCAGCTCGTCCAGGAACATGATCACGTTCTTGGCGCGCCGGATCTCGTCCATGACGGCCTTGATGCGCTCCTCGAACTGCCCGCGATACTTCGTGCCCGCCACCATGAGCGCCATGTCCAGCATGATGACGCGCTTCTCGCGGAGAATCTCCGGCACGTTGCCCTTGACGATCTCCTGCGCGAGACCCTCGACGATGGCCGTCTTGCCGACGCCCGCCTCGCCGATCAACACCGGGTTGTTCTTCGTGCGGCGGCAGAGAATCTGCATCACCCGCTCGATCTCGTTCTTCCGCCCGATGACCGGGTCCAGCTCGCCCTTGCGGGCGAACTCCGTCAGGTCGCGCCCAAACGCCGTCAGGGCCGGCGTCTTCGAGCTTTTCTTCTCGCCCGGCTCGGCTTGGCCGGCCTCGCCCTCCGGCGGCGGCTGGAAATTCGGGTCAAGCTCCTTGAGGATTTCGTTGCGGGTGCGCTCGATGTCCACTTCCAGGTTCTTCAGGACGCGCGCCGCGACGCCGTCGCCTTCGCGCAACAGGCCGAGCAGGATGTGCTCGGTGCCGACGTAGGAATGGTTCAGCGCGCGCGCCTCTTTGCCCGCCAGCGCCAGCACCTTCTTCACGCGCGGCGTGAATGGAATGCTGCCGGCCTGCTTCATCTCCGGCCCGGTGCCAACCTGCTTCTCCACCTCGAGCCGGACCGTATCCAGGTCGAGGTTCATCTTTTGGAGCACGTTCACCGCGACGCCCTGTCCGAGCTTAATGAGGCCCAGCAACAGGTGCTCCGTGCCCACGTAGTTGTGGTTAAAACGCTCCGCCTCCTTGCGCGCCAGGCTCAAAGCCTGCTGCGCGCGGGGCGTGAAATTGCTCATTCCTTCAATCATGTGCGTATGGAGTATATCGTTCCAGCCGCGCAAATCTAAAGCCCTTTCGACGCGATTGTCAACGAACCTGCGAGCCTGCGGAGGCGGTGTGGGCAGAGCGGGACAGACGAGATGCATCGCGCAAGTGCGCGACAGCGCCGACGGCACCGGGCGCGTCGTTGTCTTGACCGATGCGACCGAACAAGGGCCGTTCACTGTGGCCGCTGGGCCACAAGGCCCCGTCGGTGCCGCAGGCGGACCCGGAGTTCAAGGAGATCCAGGGCCAGCAGGTTCGCCCGGAAATGACGGCGCGCAAGGACCGGCCGGCCCGCCAGGAGATGTGAGCGCGCAGCAACTCAACGACGCGATCAACGGCACGGCGAGGAATCCCGCGAGCATCGGCCCGTTCACCGGCGACTTCAGCGAGAACCCCCACGCAGAGCGAGATGCGCGCCTTCCGCGATTGGGCGAACGCTTTCTTCGGCGCGACGGCGAGGTGAGAAAACGCCGCGGGGTGGAGTCAGAAAGGAGGGGTGGCTGTCGGGCGACAGCCTTCCGACCCCGGCCCCGCGGCTAAAACCGACCCCTACGGCTCCCGCCGAGCCGTAGGGGTAAAAGGAAACCTCCTTTCTGTCATCAGCTTCAAGTCATTCTTGCGATGACTTCACTTGGCCAAGTGGTTTCTGGCCCAAACGCTCTGGATGCCGTTGTCGAAAGCTTCGTTCAGGTCGGTGACGAGATCGTTCAGGTTGGGGAGGGTCATGCCCGCCGGGAGCAGGCCGTCACCCAACGCCGCTTCGGCGATGGCCAGCGCCTGCGCCACGGTCAGGTTGTCCAGCGGTGTGCCGGTGCCGACGATGCGCATCGCCCCAACCGGGCCGCCGGGGCCGACGGTGACTCCCGCCGCGCTGAAGTCCACGTTGATGCGCAACGCGGTGACTTGTCCGCCGAAGACACCCGCCGACGTGCTGGTCGGGTCAACAAGGCTGGCCGTCAGCGCCGCCGGCGGACCTCCTGCTGGCAGATAGGCTCTGACCGCAGCGGCCGACGTGAAGCGTAGCGTGCAGCCGCTGCCTAACACGAGATCGTTGGGATAAACGGCGGCGAAGCTGGCCGCGAGGATGGAGGCGGGGTTGTTGCCTCGAGGCGTGGCGCCCCATCCGCCCTGCGTGTAGCTGTAGAACGTGCCGTCCGGCAGGATCTCCGGGTCGCCGCCGTTGTCACCAGGAATCGGAACGCAACTTTGCGACATCAAGTCCAGGGCGGGAACGAGCCGGATGCAGGTATAGACCGGTTCGTAGATAGGCAGGCCGTTGACGTCGTAGCCGACGAGGCGCTGGCCGGTGACGATGGCCACGGAATATTCGACGCCTTGCAGGCGCGCGATGTTGCAGGCTTCGCCGCCGTCGGCGCCGCCGCTGGCCGGCACGGTGACGCGGCGCTGCACGGATTGGGAGATGACCTCGACCTGCGCGCCGTTGCCGATGTCGGTGACGACCGGGCCGAGCGTGACGGTGCCGGTGGAGGTAATCTCATCGTCGCGCAAAAGGACGGAATCGTTGACGGTGAAGGCCGCGGGCACGGCGCAGGTCAACCGCGTCGGCACGCTGCGCACCTTCCTCTCGTCGGCGTCAATGACGCCGTTGCCGTTGATGTCAATGTTCGAGCTGACGGAGCCGCTGCCACCCCGCGCGCCGGCGTTGCCGAACGAAACGATGATCTCGATCCGCGCGAGCGTTCCGGCTGGAAGCGCAAGGAGGGCGTTGTTGAACTTGGCGGAGAAGAGCAGGTTCACCGCCTGGCCGGGCGCGAGAGAGACTTGGGGCGTGAGCGAGAACGCGGTGTTGTTGTCGGCGTCCATGAACTCCAGCGGACCGGAGGCCGTGTTTTCCGAGAATGAACCCAACCCTTCGGCGCTGGCCTGCGGGCTGATTCGCGCGAACGTCGCCGCGTCGCCCTGCGTGGCGTCGGCGATGTCTGAAGAGATGGTCACCCACTTGTTGCCCGCGCCGGACTTTCCGACGGTCCGTTGCAGGTTCACGACGATGTTGCCGATGGTAGCTGGAGCGGAGCCGGAGTTTTGAACGCGCACGAAGCCGTTGGCCGCGAGTGTCAACGTCGTTGCACTGCCACGAGTCGCCGACACGCTCCAGAGCACGCGGCTTTGCTCGGCGTCCCAAGCGCCGGTCTTCTGCAGACTCCAATCAACGACGCGGTAGTTGGCCAGCGTGGCATCGCTGCCCAGAAGAGTGATGCTTGCCTGCTGGGCAAACAGCGAGCCGCTCATCAATAGGAGCGCCATCGTTGAAACCGCGACAACGCGCCGCGCGCCACCATGATACATGCTTCCCATCACGAACCTGCCTTTCCTTGTTTTTTGCGAACGCGCCTTGCCCGCGCCCGTCTGCTGTTTTTAGTGCAAGGGCTGCGACCAGTGAGAGGCAGGCTGCGTGCCAAGCATGTCGAGGATGCAAGCAGGGACACCGCCGAAAACAGTTTTAGCGCGGGATTACTGCGAAAAAACGAACCAGAACGCTGTTCGGCTGACCGCGCCAGGCTGGAGGCGGTTGCATTTCTGACGGGCATTGTCATTGCAGCCGCAATGCGAATGACACCAGTTCAGGGGGAGCGGTTCGGACGGAAGAACTCCTGACAGCGCCTTTCTTCATTCCTGACATGACAGACATCGCGAATTTTGCAAGACTGACCGCGTTAAGTGAGAGTGGTCTTGTGCCAAAGAACTGTGAGTGAGAAGTGACTGAGGAGCTGCAAACGGAATCGAACTCACACGCAAGACTGGAAGAAAACCAAACATAGAAGATAGGAGAGTCCCTATGAACATGAAGAAGTCCAACAAGCGCGGTCAATCCTTGGTGGAGTATGGTCTGGTGCTGGCGTTGATCGCCATCGTCGCCATCCTCGTCGTAAAAGCCGTGGGCACCCAAACCACGAGCACCTTCGATAACGTCCAGAGCCAGATGACGTCGCAGGGCATCGCCTCCACCGCGCCGACGGCCGCCAGTTCGTAGTTTTCGTTCCGCTTCGCGAGAAGCGGGGAATGTAGCCGGCGGGCCCGGGCGATGTTCAAGGGTCCTTTCCCTTGGCCCTTACCTGCACAACGCCCTCCCGCCGGCGGTTCCCATGCCCGTGCTCTTGTAGCTCTTCCGCGCCGCCTCAACGAAGCGGCCATCACTCGGCCCGGCGTTGGCCGGTCGTCCGGCCTGCGCCGGGTATCCATTCCAAAAGAAATTCAACTCCAACGGAGTTGCATTATCGTGGGGATATGATCCGACCCTTGCAGGGCAGGGACGTTTCTTGGATGTTGACCCAAGGTAGCTCGTGCCTCGCAACCTTGGGCTGATGGATTGAATCCCGTTGGGATTCGCCCCTTTCCTAGCTCGCGCTTCCTTCGCGGCCGGGTTCGGGGGAATCGGGAGGGGCGAACAACATCGTCTTGGGCCGGCCCGCGTCCTTGAGCATGTCGCGCAGCAGGCTGGCGCGCATCACGTCGCGTTGCTCGGCGGTCAGCTTCTGGTTGACGTGCTTTTGCAGGTGCGCCGGCTGGGTCAGAAGGAACATGTCGTCTATGTTCTTGCGGTCCACGCCCTGGACCAAGCCGAGGTCGAGGCCGAGGCGCAGGACGGACAGGAGGTTCATGGCTTCTTTGGAACTCTGGACGCAGGCGTTGCCGAGGACGCCGTAGGCGCGGCCGACCTGGTCGTAGATCATCTGCGGGCGCTTCTCCATCAACGCCTGCCGCGCGTTCTTCTCGTGCTCGATGATCTGGAGGATGACCTTGGTGAGCCGCTCGATGAGGTCCGCCTCGCGCTCGCCGAGGGTGGTCTGGTTGGAAACCTGGAAGAGGTTGCCGGAGGCTTCGGTGCCTTCGCCGTAAAGGCCGCGGACGGCGAGGCCGAGTTTGTTGACGGCCTGGATGATCTGGTTGATCTGTTCCGCCAGCACGAGCGCCGGCAGATGCAGCATCGCGCTCGCCCTCATGCCGGTGCCGACGTTGGTCGGGCAGGCGGTGAGGTAGCCAAGTTTCGACGAGTAGGCGTAGTTCAGGTGTTCTTCCAGTTCGGAATCCACGCGGTCAATCACCTGCCACACCTCGCGCAGGCAAAAGCCCGGCATGAGCGCCTGCATCCGCAGGTGGTCCTCCTCGTTGATCATCACGCTGATGACTTCCGACTCGCTGATGACCACGCCGCTGCCGACGGTCTTGGCGGCGTGTTCGCGGCTGATAAGATGGCGCTCGACGAGCAACTGCTTTTCCAGCGCGGTGAACTCATCCATCGAGCGCACGAGCGCGCCGTTCATTTCGGGCAGGATGCGGGCTACGGCCTTGATGCTCTCCAGCGATTTCTGGCGGTCGGCTTTCTTGGCCCAGCCGGGGAAGGGGGCGCCGCTGAGGTTGCGCGCGAGCCGCACGCGGCTGCTCATCACCACGAGTCGGCCGCCGTCCACTTCGCCTTCCAAAGGTGTGTCGCTGGGTTTCATGTTGTGACTTGCGCCGGCCGCCGCTCAGACCAGGGTGCCGGGGCTTGTTCTCGCTTGGAGCGCGCGAATCTCGTCCCGCAATTGCGCGGCGTGCTCGAAACGCTCGTCCTTGATGGCGCGCGACAGCTCCTTCTCAAGCTGTTTGAGGTGCTCGGAGGATTCTTCCGATGTCACGGCCTTCCGCGGGGTCTTGCCGACGTGCCGCTCGCCTTTGTGCATCGCCTTGAGCAACGGCCGCAGGCCCGGCTCGAAGGTTTCGTAACAGGCGCTGCAACCGAGCCGGCCCTGTTTCTTGAAGTTCGCCTGCGTGAACCCGCACACCGGGCAGCGCAGCCCTTCGGCGTCGGGCGCCACCTGGCCGGAGCCGAATTCGCCCAGCACGTCGCCGAGCATGGCGATGTTGCCCGGATCGGTGAAGCCCTTGGCCTTCGCGCAGGCTTCGCAGATGTCTATCTTCGACACCTTCTCGCCGACCACCTGCGAAAAGTGGACCGTGGCTTCGTTTTCTTTGCAGAAATCACACAGCATAAACTTCAGTCTCCGTCAGGAGTAAATTGGAGCACCCTCGCGCGCTGTCAACTCGCGATACCGCCTCATGAGGTCGAGCGTGACCGGTCCCGGCCGCGTCGCGCCGATGACCCGGCCGTCCAGTTGCGCCACCGGCACCACCTCCGCCGCCGTGCCCGTGAGGAAACACTCGTCCGCCGTGAAGATGTCGTAGCGCGTGAGGTTCTCCTCGCGCACAGGCAGGTCCGCTTCCGCGGCGAGCGCCATCACCGTCCGCCGCGTGATGCCGTCCAGCGCGCCGGCGGAAATCGGCGGCGTGATCAGCGCGCCGCCCTTGATGATGAAGACGTTGTCGCCGGTGCATTCCGCGACGTTGCCTTGGCCGTTGAGCATCAAGCCTTCCTCCGCGCCGGCTTGGATCGCCTCGACCTTGGCCATGATGTTGTTGAGGTAGTTCAGCGACTTGACCGCCGGACTCAGCACGTTCGGCGGCGTCCGCATCGTGCCGGTGGTCGCCACCTTCAGGCCGTTGCGATACACCGCCTCCGGGTAAAGTTCGATCGTCGCGGCGATGATGAACACCGACGCCTTCTTGCACTTGTAGGGACTGAGGCCGAGATAGCCGACGCCGCGGGTCACCACGAGCCGGATGTAGCCGTCCTTGAGCTTGTTCAGCCGGCAGGTCTTCAGCGTCGCCTCGGCCACTTCCTCCTTCGTCATCGGGATCGTCAGCAGGATCGCCTGCGCCGACGCAAACAAGCGGTCCACGTGCTCCTTCAGCTTGAAGATGCGCCCGTTGTAAAAGCGAATGCCCTCGAAGACGCCATCGCCGTAAAGCACGCCGTGGTCGAAGACGGAAATCTTCGCGTTCTGCTCGGAGTAAAACCGGCCGTCTATGTAAATTTTCATCTGCCTGTCCGTTTCTATTGCGTTTTCAACACACCGCTGAGCGCGCCGTCGCGGATTTCCAGCACCCGCTGGCATTGCCGCGCGACGGCCACCTCGTGCGTCACCAGAATCAAAGTCATGCCCCGCTCGCGTTGCAAGCGCAATAACAACTCCATCACGCCCGCGCCCGTCGCCGAGTCGAGGTTGCCCGTCGGCTCGTCCGCGAAGAGGATGACGGGATCGTTGATCAGCGCGCGCGCGATGGCCACCCGTTGCTGCTCGCCGCCGCTCAGTTCCACCGGCCGGTGATGAATCCGGTCGCCCAGGCCGACCGACGCCAGCAACGCCTCCGCGCGCTGCCGCACCTCCGCGGCGGGCCGCCGCGCGATCCAGCCGGCCAGCGCCACGTTCTCCACCGCTTCCAGGTCGGGCAGCAGTTGATACGCTTGGAAAACAAAACCGATCTTCTGGTTCCGCAGGCGCGTGAGCTGCCACGACGGCTGTTCGTAGAGCGAAACGCCGTCCAGCCAGACGCCGCCGCTCGTCGGCCGGTCGAGGCCGCCGAGGATGTGCATCAACGTGCTCTTGCCCGCGCCCGACGCGCCCACGAGCGCGGCCGATTCCCCGCGCGCCACTTCCAGTTCGATGCCCTTGAGCACGTCCACGCGCGACACGTCGAGCGAGTAGGTCTTGTGCAGGTTGCGGGCGACCAGGATCGGCCCCGTAGCGGCGGCGGTGAATGGGTTGGCGCGTCCGGCGTCACTCATAGCGCAGTGCCTCCACCGGGTCGAGCCGGGCCGCGCGCAGCGCCGGGATGATGCCCGCCACCGTGCAGATGATCAGCGCCGTCACGCAAATCCACGCCACGTCCGGCGCGTTGATCTGCGCGGGGATTTCCGAGAAGTTGTAAATCTCCCGCGGGAACAACTCATAGCCGAGCGTGCCGGAGAGCCAGTGGTTGAACGGATTGCGGTAGTGCAGCAGCAACAGCCCCGCGCCGAGGCCGAGCAGCGTGCCGATGACGCCGACCACGAACCCTTGCAGCACGAAGATGGACATGATGCTCAGCGGTCCCGCGCCCACGGCCTTGAGCACGCCGATCTCCCGCGTCTTCTGGATGGTGATCGTGATCAACGTGCTGCAAATGCCGAACGCGGCGACGATGATGATGAAGAAGAGGATGAAGAACATCACGTTCTTCTCCACCTGCACCGCCATCAGCACCTTCTTGTTCCGCTGCATCCACGTCTCCACCCGCAACGGCGGCTTGAGCTGCGCGCTCAGGAGCTTCGCCGCCGCCTGGCAACGCTTCGGCTCGTCGCCGCCCTCCACCATCGCCGCGACCTCATGCACGCCGGGGCCGAGGTTGTAAAGCTCCTGCGCCACCGTCACCGACGTGAAAATGATGCCGAGGTCGTATTCGTAGAGGCCGGAGTCGAAAATGCCCGTCACCGTCAGCTCCACCGGCAGATAGACCTCCTTCTTCTGCTGGAAGTTCCGCGGCGAATAAACCGTGATCTTGTCGCCGGGCCTCATGCCGAACTGCCGCGCCAGCTCCGTGCCCACAATCACGCTCTGGCCGTCGAGGTCGTATTTGCCGCGCCGGACGAACCGCTCCAGCGCCGTCACATCCCGGTCGCGCGTCGGGTCAATGCCCTTCACGTAGGGCGTGAACGCCCTCCGGTCGAACTCGATCAGCACCGGCCCCCAGACGTAGGGCGAGGCGGCCTTCACGCCCGGCACCGCCAGCATCGTCTTCATGACCTTGTCGGAGTGGTCCAGGATTCCGCCGTTGGTGACGATGAGATGCGCGTTCATCTCCAGGATTTTCGCGCGGAGGTCGCGGTCGAAGCCGCTCATGACGGCGATCACCACGATGAGCACCGCCACGCCGAGCATGACGCCCGCCAGCGAGATCAGCGTGATGACCGAAGCGAACGCCCGCTTCGGCTTCAGGTAGCGCAGACAGATAAAAAACTCGTATGGCAGATTCAATTCAGGGTCGCCTCACAAACCTGCGCCGGTATCCGCGCCGCAACCGCGAGGCGGAAACCGGAGCGCGCGAAGCATAAGAGCCGCCCCCGGCGGAGTCAACAGCAGCCCGCCAAAGCAGCCACGCCCGGCCGCCGGTGGCTGTGGAGAGAACCCAAGGTGGAGCGCGGCCTCCGGACGCGCTCGTCTTCGGCTGTAAACTCAAGGCCCGAACAATATCTCACACCCTATTGCCGCAAGAATGTTGCCGACAAACGAAATAGCGAGCGGCTTCCATGCGCGTGAAAAGTGGGCGATGCAAAAGAACGGCCACGCGATGCAGCCAAGAAACAGGCAGGCAAAGAACCAACTGAGACTCACTTCCTTGGCGGCGACAAGAAACATCACGTAACCCACAAACATGGTCACGAAACCGACTAGAGCTATAACCTACGCGATGGGATCGTCCGAATTATGCGGCGCGTTCATGAGATACAACAGGGACAGAAGCAGAACCACGATTCCGGGAATTACGTTGCGCTTCAAGAACGCGGAGGCGGCCAACCTCTGTTTGATTTCGTCTCTCCGCCCTTCCTGCAAGAGCTGCCATAGCTCCAGAGCCTGATCGTGTGACACACGCTTGCGATGGCATATCTCCTCCGAGTCGGGGCCGAGCAACGCAACGCGACCCGACCCAAAAACTACGAGCACGTAACCGTTCTCATCCTCCAGCCACGTTTCAGCATCCGGTGCATCAGATCCGGAAAGCTCGGTAAGGGCCGCCCGCATTTCGTCGGTGCTCGGATTTGCTGAGCCGGCCCGTCGTGTTTGAAGATATGTTTTCATTTCAGCAACTTCGGGCTGCACATCTCCTGTTCTTCACCTTTTCCGGCATGGTCCTCCCCGCTGCCCGCGCTCGCAAGCGTTTTCCGTTTTCTGGTGCGGCGGTCTGCGACCGCCGAGTTGTTGCCCGGCTGCGGCGGCGGTCTGAGACCGCCGCTACAATCGGCGGCACCCTACGGCACCATGCAGAGGGCGATGTCGCTCCACTCGCCGGTGTCGTTGGCGCCGACGGCGCGGACGCGCCAGACCAGGAAGGTGCCGGGGGTCTTGCCGCCGACGGTGGTCTTGGAGTTCTTGCTGCTCGGCTCGTTCTGCCAGACGCGCGGCGTCACGTCGGGGCTGCTCTGCACTTCGTAGGACTGCACGTTCTTGGTTTGGCAAAGAAAGTGCGAGCCTCGGCGGGCCGAGTCCCACCGAGGCTCTGGCGGACCGCCGGTGGGAGGAACCGGGGAGGTAGGTCCGCTTAAGTTGTTTCATCATCTCGGCGGTCAGAGACCGCCGCTACAGGCCGGGCGGCGCGTCAGCGAAGGTTTTCCTCGATGCACTGGAGCATTTCTTTTTCGCTGGCGAGCTTGCCGATGAAGCGATAGCCGCTGCGGATGAGGCCGCCGGAGGCGTTTTCCTCGCCGCTGACGAGGGCGGTGAGGAAGACGACGGGGGTGTCCCGCAAAAAGGGGTCGTCCTTGAGCATGGCGGCGACGTCGCCGCCGTCCACTTCGGGCATGATGACGTCGAGGAGGATGAGGTTGGGCTTGAACTCGCGGGCGCTGGCCACGGCGTGGGAGCCGGTGTTTTCGATGCGGATCTCGTAGGCGCCGGAGCGTTCGAGGTTGAGCTTCATCATCCGAGAGAATGAAACATCGTCGTCAACGAGCAGGATGCGTTTTTTGTCCATAAGGGGTTATCTCCTATCGGCTTTGAGCACAATGGTGGCCCGGACGCCGCCTTCGGGGCGGTTGGCCAGCTCGATGGTGCCGCTGTGCAGTTCGAGGATTTTTTTCACGACCGTGAGGCCCAGGCCGGTGCCGATGCCGGTGGGTTTGGTGGTGTAGAACGGGTCGAAGACGCGCTGGAGCTTGTCTTCCGGGATGCCGTGGCCGGTGTCGTCCACTTCGACGACGACGACGGCGTCGCCGGAGCGGAGGCGGACGCCGCTGCGGTTGCCGGCGTCGCGATGGATCTGGGTGGCGTCCATCGTCTTGGCGTAGGTGCGGACGCGGAGGGTGCCGCCGGTGGCCATGGCGTGGACGGCGTTGGTGAAGACGTTGACGAAGACTTCCTCGATCTTGTTGCGGTCCACGAGGACGGGCGGGAGTTGTTCGGTGAGTTTGCGCTCGACGACGACGTGATGCTTGTCGAGCTCGTGTTTGACGAGGCCGAGGGAGCGGGTGACGATCATGTTGATGTCGTCGGCCTTGGCGTCCATTTTGCTGGGCGCGGCGAACTCCAGCAGGCCGGCGATGATGGTGTCGGCGCGCTTGATGGCGTTGCCCATCTCCTCCATGACGATGGCGACGTTTTCGTCGGTGGATTGGATGGCCTTGGAGAGGTAGTTGATGCCCATGAGGATGGTGGCGAGGGGGTTTTTGACCTCGTGGGCGACGCCGGCGGCGAGGCGGCCGACGGCGTGGAGTTTTTCGGCTTCGAAGAGGAGCAGTTGGGCGGCTTTGAGTTGCTCGTTGGATTGCTGAAGCTCTGTCTTGCTCTTCTCCAGGTCGGTGTTGGCCTTGCGCAGCCGCTCCTCGGCCTCCTTGATCTCGGTGATGTCGCGGGTGGCGCCGACGAGGCCGACGATGTGGCCGCGGCTGTCGCGGAACGGGACTTTGATGGTGAGAATCCAGCGGCGTTTTCCCTGCTCGTCCTTGACGCACGCTTCGCGGTTGACGATGGTTTCGCCGGAAAGAAGGACGGCCTGCTCTTCGGCGCGGAACTGTTCGGCGAGGTCGAGGGGGAAGAAATCGAAGTCGGTCTTGCCCGCCACCTCCCGCGGATGCTTCACCTTGAAGAACCGCGCGAGGTCATTGTTGACCACGATGAAGCGGCTGGCCGTGTCCTTGGCGTAAATGTGGATCGGCAGGCTGTCAATCAGCGACCTCAGGAGGGTGCGCTCGCCCTCGAGGGCGTCTTCCGCGTTCTTGCGCTGGATGAACTGGTCAATCTGCCGGCCGATGTCCTGCATGATCGGCAGCAGCGACTCGTCCATCGTGCCGACGGTGCGGCTGAAGAAGACCATCACGCCCAGGGTCTCGCGATAGTTGCCGACCGGGAAGGCGACGCCCTGGCGCAAGCCGGCGTTGGCGCCCGCCGACATCCAGGGCGAGTCCGCTTCCGCCGCGACATCGGCCACCAGCGTCGCGCGCCCATCCGTCCAGACGCGGCCGAGCAAGCCGGCGCCGCGCGCGAAGGTGGTTTCGCGGCTGATCTTGTCCAGCGCGGCCAGATCGAGCGTGGGCAGGTAATAGACGTTCTCGCAGTGCAGCTGGTTGGTCTGCAAATCCGCGCGCCACAACTGTCCGCAATCCCAGCCCATCGCTTCGCTGATGCACTGCATCACGCGCGGGATGGCCTCTTGCAGCGTGTCGGACTCGGCGAGCGCGCGCGTGACGCCCGAATGCATCGTCTGGCGTTGCTCGGCCTCCTTGCGCGCGGTGATGTCGCGCGTGATGCCGACCATGCCGAGCGACTTGCCCGTGGCGTCGCGCAGCGGCACTTTGGTGGTCAGCACCCAGATGCGCCGGCCCGTGCGGTCAATGGAGGCTTCTTCGCGGTTGACCAGCGGCTCGCCGGAATGGATGACGCGTTGTTCGTCCGCGAAGAAATCGTCAGCGATCTCCTTCGGAAAACAGTCGTAAACCGTCTTGCCCAGCGCGTCTTCGGGTTTGGTCGCGCCGAGGAAGCGCATGTGGGCGGCGTTGTTGAGGAAGAGGCGGCCCTGGGGATCCTTGGCGTAGATGAGGTCGGGGAGATTGTCAATGAGCGTGCGCAGCAGTTTGTGCTGCTCGGCCAGGGCGCGCTCGGCGCGTTTGCGCTCGATGGCGTAATGGATCGTCCGCACCAGCAGGCGCGCGTCCATGTTCTCGCCCTTCACGACGTAGTCTTGCGCGCCCTCGTGCACGGTTTTCATGGCGACCGATTCGTCGTCGAGGCTGCTCAACACGATGATCGGCAAGTGGGGCGCCTGGCTGTGGACCTTCGTGAAGGTTTCCAAGCCGTTGCTGTCCGGCAAGCCCAGATCCAGCATCACGAGGTCAACGCCGCCCGCCGCGAGCCGCTCCAGCCCTTCTGAAAGTCGCGCCACCGACGCCAGCTCAAACTGGCCCGCGCCCGCCTCGGCGAGCATCGCCCGCATCAGGACGACCTCGCTGGGGTTGTCCTCGATCTGCAGAATGTTGATGGGCTTCATGTCGCTCATGTCTTCGTTCAAACCCGCTACCAATCCGGTTGCTTGCTGCCGTCAACCGGCGGTGTGGCTCTTACCACGTTCCGGCTGGCCTGTAAATTTCCGAAACGCCTGTTTCAGCCTTGTCCGTCCGGCGGCTGGCATTGTTTGACAAGCTGGCGATAGGCCGGGTCGTTTTCAATCGGCGCGAACAACTGCGCCGCCGCCTTCAGGCAATGCCCGGCTGGTTTCCGCTCCTCAATCTGCATCAGCTCCTCCGCATATTCCACCAGCCGGTGGGCGCTCGTGGCGCACACGTCCACGCGCTGGTCGGGATTCAGCGGCAGGTTCCGCAGCAGCGCTTCCACCACCGACGGATAGCGCATCCGCATCTCCGCAACGGGAAAGCTTCCCTTATGGCGGCGGTAGTGGACCAGCGGCTTGCGCCGGCAGACCACCGGGCCGAAGAAGGACAGCCGCGTCCACAGCTCCCAATCTTCCACGCCGATCAGCCGTCGGTCCTCGTCGAACGAGCCGGAGCGGTCCAGCAGGCTGCGCCGCAGCAGCACCGCCGACGGCGAACCGACGATGTTCGCATGCAGCAACTGGTGGAACGCGTTCATCACGACGCCGTCCACGTTGCCGCCCGGATGAAACGTCCCCATGACCCGGCGGTCGCTGTTGACGATGGCGCAGCCGACGGCGACCAGGCCGGCCGCCGGCACGCGTTTCATCGTGTCGAGCATTTCGCTGAGCGTCTCCGGCAGCCAGCAGTCGTCGGCATCCGGGAACGTGACGAACTCGCCGCTGGAGAGCTTCAGGCCGTTGTTGCGCGCCACCGCCCGCTCGCTGTTCTCCTGCCAGACGTAGCGGACGCGGTCGCCGAACCGCTTCACCACCTCGGCGGTGTTGTCCTGGGAGCCGTCGTCCATGACGATGATCTCGGTCTCCCGATACGTCTGTGCCAGCACGCCTTCGATCATCTCGGCGATATACTGCGCGCGATTGTAGGTTGGAATAACTACACTGACCATGAAGCCCCCATCGCCCTCTGAACGAACTCCGTCATCCGTTGTTTGAACACAGCGCGGTCGAACTTCATCGCGTGCTCGCGAATCTTCGCCGGCATAAAGCGGGCCGCTTCCTTTTCCAGCCGTGACATGGCCGCCGCCAGCGCGTCCACCGTCTGCTCGGCGAAGAACAACCCGGTCTGGCCTTCTACCACCGTCTCCAGCGCGCCGCCGCGGCCGAACGCGATCACCGGTTTTCCGCACGCCTGCGCCTCCAGCGGCACAATGCCGAAATCCTCCTCGCCGGGGAACAGCAGCGCCCGGCAGCCCGCATACCAGTCGCGCACCTGGTCGTCGCTTTGCCAGCCAAGAAACTCGACGCTGGGGCCGGCCAGCTTCTCCAGCGCCGCGCGCTCCGGCCCGGTGCCGACCACCACGAGCCGCCGGCCCAGCTTGGCCGCCGCCGCGACGGCCAGATCCACGCGCTTGTAAGGCGCCAGCGCGCTGACGACCAGATAATAGTCGTCCGACTTCCCCGACAGCTTCAACCGCTGCGAGTCCACCGGCGCCCAGATGACGGTTGCGTCGCGGCGGTAATGGCGTTGGATGCGGCGGCGGACGTTCTCGGAGTTCGCGATGTAGTGGTCCACGCGGTCAGTCGTCGCCACGTCCCACATCCGGAGGTAGTTGGCGAAGAAGGGGATGATGGCGCGTTTCAGGCGGCCCATGTGCTGCGGCCCGAAATACTGGTCATACATCTCATAGACGTAGCGCATCGGGGTGTGGACGTAGCTGATGTGCGTCGTGCCGGCGTGCGGGATGATGCCTTTGGCCACGCAATGGCTGGACGAAAGGATCAGGTCGTAACCGGCGAAGTTCAGCGACTCGATGGCCGTCGGGAACAGCGGCAGGTAGTTGCGATACTTCGTCGCCACCTTCGGCAAGTTCTGCACAAACGTCGTTTCAATCCGGTGCCGCTCGATGATGGGGGACACGCTGCCCTTCAGATGCAACAACGAGTAAATCGGAGCGTCGGGAAACATCTCACAGAAAACCTCCAGCACCTTCTCGCCCCCGCGCATTCCGGTGAGCCAATCGTGGACCAAGGCAACTTTGGGCAATCCAGCAGACATAGATTTTCTCCTTCTATCATGCAACCGATCTTACTCGTTCAAACAACCGCCTATCCTGCCCCACGCAGGCGTCGGCGTCGATACTGTGCCGCCGGATGCGTGGCGTCAAGGGAGTTTCCAAGGAGGGGATGGGGAACGCCGGGTCGCGGCCATCTTTGAGTTGCGCGAACCGGCTGGCTGAAGGTAGGCTCACGCCATTCGCTTTCCGGAGCCTGCGTGGAACTCATTCTTGTCAACGGCCGTTTCGTCACCAAAGCCGTCACCGGCGTCCAGCGGTATTCATCCGAACTTGTTTCCCGTTTCGGCGACCGCATCCGGCTGCTCGCGCCGGCCCGCAGTCTTCAGGGAATCCAAGGCCATCTGTGGGAGCAGGTCGTTTTGCCCGCGCGGGTCGGCTCTGGTTTTCTCTGGAGTCCGGGGAACACCGGGCCGCTGGCGCTGTCGCGGCAGGCGGTCACCATTCACGATGCGGCCACGCTGGATCATCCGGAGTGGTTCTCCGGGAAGTTTGCCGCGCTGTATCGGTTCCTGCTGCCGAAACTGATGCGCCGCGCGCGGCGCGTCATCACCGTCTCGGAGTTCTCGAAGCAGCGGCTCATCGAGCACGGCGGCATCTCTCCCGACCGGGTGTGTGCCATTCCGAACGGCGTGGACGCCCGCTTTCGGCCGGCCGCGCCAGAGGCGGTGGCGGCGCTCAGGCGGAAGCTGGGGCTGGCGGAAGACTACGCGCTGGCCGTCGGCTCGCTGGAGCCGCGCAAGAACCTCCGCGGCCTCTTTCAAGCCTGGCAGATCGCGCAACCCAGGCTGGGCGGCATGGAACTGGCCGTGGCCGGTGGAAGCGGCAAGATTTTCAGCAACATCGGCTTCGAACGGTTGCCGGCCGGCATCCGCCTTTTGGGTTACGTGGAGGACGCCGATTTGGTTGCGCTTTACGGCGGCGCGCGGATGTTTGTGTATCCGTCGTTGTATGAAGGCTTCGGTCTGCCGCCGTTGGAGGCGATGTCCTGTGGCACCCCGGTGCTGACTTCCAACGTCACGTCCTTGCCGGAGGCCGTGGGCGATGCGGCACTGGCAGTGAATCCCACGGACCCGGAGGCCATCGCAGACGGCATGATCCGTCTCGCGGAGGACGGGGCGCTTTGCGGGGAGCTGCGCAGCAAGGGCCGGCAGCGCGCAGGACAGTTCACATGGGAGTGCTCTGCAGAAGCGACATGGCAGGCGCTGCAAGAAGCGGCAGCGGATTCATGAAGAGGGTGATCGCTTCAGAGAACAATGAACCTTCGTGACCAAGTGATGCGGGGCGGGTTCTTCCTGGTCCTGCGCCAGGGGTTGGGCGTGAGCGTGGGATTTGTCGGGATGGTGCTGCTCACGCGGGCCATCGGTCCGCTGGCCTACGGCCAGTATGCGGCGGCTCTTGCGATTTACACTTACCTCTGGGGCCTCGCCCAGATGGGCCTCAATGTCTATCTGGTTCGGCGTCCCGGCGAGATTTCCGACAAGGACTACGAGGCGGCGTTCAGTCTCCTGCTTGTGATGAGCGGCATCGGCGTCCTGCTGGGTTTCCTGTCCATCCCGCTTCTGAAACCGTGGATGCGGATGGAGGACTTCGGCCCGATTGCAGCCGCGCTCATGATCGGGTTGCCGGTGCAGTTGCTCACGACGGTGCCGATGGCCCGGTTTGAGCGGGCGCTGGATTACCAGCGGGTGGCGTGGATCGAGATGTCGGGGCGGCTGATGTGTTACTTCGTGGCGCTGCCGCTCGCCTGGCTGGGCTTTGGAGTGTGGGCGCCTGTCGGCGGATGGTGGAGCGAGCAACTGACGGTGTGCGTGGGCACCTACTGGGTTTCAAAGTTCCGTCCGCGGCTGCGCTGGGACCGCGAATTGGTCAAGGAGATGATCCGCTACGGCTTGGGCTACTCAGGCTCGGCGTGGATCCGGCAACTGAACAACCTAGTCAATCCTCTTCTGGTTGGCCGTTATCTCGGCGCCGAAGCGGTGGGCTTCGTGGCTCTGGCCATCCGGCTGGTGGAGGGGCTGGGGTTTGCGATGATGGCTACGTGGCGCCTTTCGATGTCCGCCCTCGCGCGCGTGCAAGAAGACCGGGTGCGGCTGACCAACGCCATTTCCGAAGGCATGCGCCTGCAGCTCCTGGCGTTGGGGCCGATGCTGGTGGTGTTTGCGTGGATCAGCCCGTGGGCCTTGCCCGTGTTTTTTGGCAAACGGTGGGATCCCGTGATCGGCATCTTTCCGTTCGTGGCCTTCTACTACATGGGCAACGCCATCTTCAACCTGCACTCCTCCGCGCTCTATGTGTTGAAGCACAACAGCGAGGTGGCGGTGGTGAATCTGCTGAATGTGATGCTCATGGCGGGCGGCACCTTCCTGCTGGTGCCGCGCATGGGGCTGGAGGGCTACGGCTGGGCGTTGGCGATGACGCTGTTGAGTTGCGGCGCGGGCCATTACTTTGCCGTGCGCCACATCGGACGGCCCGATTACCGGCTCGCCGCGGTTTGGTTCGCCGCGATGGCGCTGGCGTTGTTCTACGCGCAATTGGGATGGTGGACTTGCGGGGGACTGGTGGTGGCTCTCTGCTGGCCCGGCACGTTGCGCGAACTGCGCCGCTACGTTGGTGAGTTCAAGAAGCTGCGCGGTGGCGGTCGCGCCGCAGCGGTCGCTGAGAAACCGTAGAGGATTACCCGCTGTTATCGCTTTTGTGCTTTCAACGCGGGGCCATTTCTCCTAGAAATCAAACATCGGGAAGGCGGCGAAGCTTTCCCCGGCCAAAGAACACGATGAACGACAAGCCGCAGCCAAGGTTTAGCCTGGTGATTCCGACCTTGAAGCGGCTTGAGGAGGTGCGAAGGCTTTTGGTGTCGCTGCGGGAGAACACCTGCCAGGATTTCGAGGTCGTTATCGTGGACCAGAACCGCAGCGACCTGCTCGACGGCCTCTGCCGCGAGTTTTCCGCGAGTTTCCCGCTGACGCATCTGAAGCCTGATTTGACCGGCGCGGCGCGGGCGCGCAATCACGGGTTCCGGTTCGCCAAGGGCGAGATCATCAATTTCCCCGACGACGATTGTGTGTTCACCCCCGGTTTGCTGGAGGAGGTGTCGCGGCGGTTCGCGGCCGATCCGGGCGTGGATGCGATCTGCGGCAGGGCGGTGGATCCGGTGTCGAAGCAGAGCGCCCTCCTCAGGTTTCTGGACCACAACGCGCGGGTCGGCGAGGGGAACGTGTATCAAACGACCATCGAGTTCACGATGTTCATGAAGCGGAGCGTGCTGACGGATGTCGGTCCGCTGGACGAAGAGTTGGGCGTGGGAACTTACTATGGCTCGGAGGAAGGGGCGGACTTCGTGTTGCGGGCGTTGTATCAGGGGAAGCGGTTTGACTACGACCCTGCGCTCTTGATTTACCACGCGCACAAGATCGGACGATACGACGCCGACGAATGCCAGAAGGCGTTCAGCTACGGGCGGGGCTTCGGGCGCATGTCGGTGAAGCATGTCCTCTTATACCGGAAGCCCAGCGCGCTCTTCCGGTTTTTGAATTTTCAGGCGCGGGCATTGTGCGCCGTCGTCCTCTATGCGTGCCTGCTCAAGCCGGAACGCAGCCGGTATTATTGGCAGCGGATCATGGGCCGGCTCGTGGGCGCGTGCCAATCCTACAAGGAGTTTCGCAAGACGGGGAGCAGTTCTTCGCAAGACCGGGCATCTTGCTCATCGCCATGAAGATCACACTGAACGGCTATTACGGCTTCGCCAATTACGGCGACGAACTGTTCAACCTGGCCACGGTGCTGGCGGCGCGGCGCTGGTGGCAGGGCCACGAGACGGACCTGCTGGGGCCTCCCGTGGCGGGGATAGACGCGACGTATCGCGTGCCGGGATGGTTTCCGCGGTGGCTCTACACGGCGCCGGAATTTCACGGCAAGCTGAGCCGGCTCTCGTTTCTGACGGCGGCCATGCTGACGCGCGACCTGATAGTGTATGCCGGCGGCTCGACGTTGTCCTACGGCAGCATCATGAAAAAGATCCAGCGCGTGGCAGCGGAGCGCGGCATCACCAAGTTTGCCGGCATCGGCGTCTCCATCGGCCCGTTTGCCGACGACGCCGACGAGGCTGAGGCGGCGCGTTTCCTGCGGAAGTTCACTTACTTTTCCGTGCGCGACAAGAAGTCGGTGGCGATGCTGGAGAAGATGCGCGTGCCGGTGAAACCATTGCTGGCGCGAGACCTAGCGGGTGTATTGCCGATGCTGCTGCCGCCCACGAAGCCGGACCCGGCCGCCGCAGCGTCGCAACCGCCGACGCTGGGAATTTCGCTCTGCAACAGCGAACGATATACCGGCGGTGACACGGCCCGCGAAGAGCGCCGTAACAACGCGCTGTTGGAGGGCATCATCCGTTTCGCGAAGCGGGAGCAGATGCGGTTGCGCATCTTCTGCCTGAACACGCATCCCCTCTGGGGCGACATGACGTTTTCGCAGCAGTTGCTGGCCAGGTTGCAGGACTGCGGCATTTCCGCTGAACTGGTCAGCGCCGAGAACAACCTGCTGGGTTGCTGGCACGGACTGGCTTCCTGCACGGCCGTGTTCAGCGTGCGGCTGCACGGCGGCATCACCGCCTACGTGTGCGGCGTGCCGTTTTCGTTGGTCGAATATCACGTCAAGTGCGCGGACTTTCTGGACGATATCGGCCAACCGGCTCCCTTGCGGATCGGAGCCGATCTCAGCGATCCAACCGAAGTGGACCGCGTTTTGGACCGTTTGTTCCGCCAGCCGGGCAAGCCTACGCTGCCGCCCGCTACCTATACCGCGGAGGCCGCGCTGAATTACACGCAGGTCCCTTGGGCGGCACAGGCCGGTTAGCCGTCCGCGCCGCGAAAACTCATGACATTCAGGGTCAACACTCTTTGGTGGCTTCATCCGGCGTGCGTCGCGGGCATGCTCCTGGCCGCCACGACATGTCTGACCTACGTGACACCCGACGCCTCCTTCCGCGCTTTGTGGGACCTCCCCAAGTGTTTCGAGTTCGATTATCTCTTGCAGACGCTGTTGCTGACAGGCGCGGTGGTGTTCAGCTCCTGCATCGGTTCCTGGCTGCCGCTGCTTCCGCGCAAACCATCCGAGTGGAAGGAAGCGGTTCCGTGGAACCTGGTCCGGCTGCTGTTCAACGCCGGTTTTTGCTTCTGTCTTGTCGGCTATGCGGTCTGGTTCGCGATCGGCTTGTCCCGTGGCATCAACTTCGCCGCTCTCGTGGCTGTCTTGAAGGCCGAGGGAACCAGCGTGTATGCGATGCGGGACTATTTCAGCAAAGCGCCGGGAATCACGACGATGACGCAGTTTGCCATGGCTGTGGTCGTCCTGGGGATTCCGTTGGGCTTTGCCAAGGGCTGGCGTCCCATCCGCTGGAAGATGGCCGTGCTGCTTCTTTTCACCACTGTCCGGGCTTTGTTCCTCAGCGAACGTCTGGCTCTGCTGGAGCTTCTCATTCCGGCCGCCGTCCTGTATTTCAACCTCCGGCAACTCCGACTGGACGGTGGCCGGGACAAACTGGGCTGGCTGCTCCTGTCGGTTCCCGTCCTGGCGCCCGTGCTGGCTTATCTGTTCTTCATGGTGTTCGAGTATTTCCGGTCGTGGGCCTACTACTCGCAGGTGTCGCAGATGTCGCTTCCCGAATTCGCGCTTCTGCGATTGCTGGGGTATTACATCACCTCGATCAACAACGGAGCGATCCTGCTTCAGGACATCGAACACCCGTTGCCCATCCCGTATTACACCTTGGAGTGGCTGTGGAAGTTCCCGGTCGTGAAGGATTTTCTGGACTACGAACAGGTGAGCCATTTCCCTCTGATTGGGCTTGGATCAAAGCTCCTCGCCGCCGAAGGCAACCCCGAGTTTAACAGTCCGTGCGGCTTGATTCTCCCCGTGCTCGACTTTGGCTTCACCGGCGGCGTGGTTTTCTACCTTTGGACAGGGCTGATTCTGGGAGCGGCTTATCGCTTGTTCACACAAGGACACATCGTCGGCCTTGCCTACTATCCGATTCTTCTCGTTGGCCTTCTGGAATTGCCGCGCGAACTCTATTGGTTCAACAGCAGGGTGTTTCCCACGTGGATGCTGTTGGCTCCCATTCTCGTTGCGGGACTCCATCAACTCCGTCCGCCGGCCACGAATCGGGCTGTGCCGCCCAAGACAATCCCCACCTCCTGAGCGTTCTGGGAAACCAGTCGCGCAGCTTCAATTCTCCGCTTGTGCGACCTCATTGTCGAGGTGCTCGGTGGCGGACGCGCCGCCGTTTGGCACGGCTGCCGGCTGGCGCGTGGGTTGTCCCGGCCCCTTTAGAATCAGCCGGAGAATGCTGCCTCCGATCCACAGGAACACCATGCACGCTCCGCCGAGAGCCGTGTTCAGCATCACTCGCGGGGCATACTTCCTGTCGGGCACCATCGGCGCATCGAGCACGCGGGCCACATACTGGTTGTAGGTCGTCAGCAAATCCGCGTTGGCCCGCGCCAGCTCGTCCAGATAACACTGCACCATGTCGGCCGCGCGCTGCGGATTGTGGTCTTGGACGCTGACGGACAGAAGCCCCTCTTTGGTGACTCGAATGTCCGTGCGGTCGCCCAGTTTTTCGAGGATGTCCGAAAGCGTTACTTTGTTTTCGCCGGGCAACTTCCAGGGCATCGGGGGCAGCTTCAGGCCGGCTTCGGCGGGATAGACGCGTTGCAGGTCGAACTTCTGGATCACGGCCAACGCCACGCGCCGGCTTCTCAGAATCCCCATGACGATGTCCGTCGCGGTAGTGCCCGGCCGGATCGCGCCGCCGACCGTGGTGGCCCCGAACCGCGTCTTCAGCCCATCCGGCGTCGGCCATGCTTGGTCCACCTCCGGCGGCACCAGCGTGGCGGTGGCCCGGTAAACTTTCGGCAGTGAAAGCGAAACCGCCGCCGTGGCTGTCATCACCAGCAATGTCAGCAGCATGATCCACCATTTCTGGCGCCACAGTGCACGAATCAGGTCCCGCAACTGGATGTCCTCTTCCATATCATTACGCCATTTCCGGCAGCCAACAGCATGGTGAAGGCGGCCTGCGCCGCCTCTTCTTATGGCGCGCATCCTAACACCGGCCCCGACCCGACTCAATTGCAAAAAAGCCAGTCGGGGCCGGCCGGGGTTCTTCTTCAACGCTTGACTGGACGCCCGACAACGACTTCACTGGTGCCATGCCTCGTCTTGGCTTGTATGCAATGCTCGTGGCGGTCCTCGCGGCGCGCGCGGTTGCCGGCGACCCCATTCGCGCCAGCGGTTTGTTGACGCCGTTGCAGGAAGTCGAAGTCGGCAGCGAGACGCTCGGCACCATCATCTGGATCGCCGACGAAGGGAGCCTAGTGGCCAAAGGCCAGCCGTTGGTCCGGCTGCGCGACGAAATCGAACGCCACACCGTTGAATTGCGTAAAGCGCAGACCAGCGCCGCCCGCCACGCGGTGGAACGATATAAGAAGGACTACGAATCCATCCAGTCCCTCCACAAGCAGAAGATCATCCACGATGAGGAAATGCGGACCCGCGAGTTCAACTACCTGAACGCCCAGGACCATCTCGCCGAGGCCGTCGCCAACGAAAAGCTCGCGGCCGAAACCCTCGCCCGGCGGACGATCTACGCGCCTACGAACTGCGTGGTCGTCCGCCAGCTCAAGAAGGTTGGCGAAACGCTCGTGGTCAGCGCGGGCCTCGAGAACATCGTGTTTGTGGTCCATATAGACACGCTCTGTTTCGTGGCCTACCCCGACGCGAAATTCGCAGGCCAGATCAAGGTGGGACAGAAGGCGGAAGTCTCAATCTCGCAACGGGGCTTGCAGCCGGTCGTGGGTGAAGTGATTTTCGTGGATCCGCTGGTGGACTCCAAGAGCGGCTCGTTCCGCGTCAAAGTGCATATCAAGAACCCCGACCACAAGATCACCGCGGGATTGCACGGCATCGCCACGTTCCTGACGGAGAAGTAGCGCGCCCCTTGTCGTCCGCAAGCCGGCTTCGCTCCTCAGCTCTTCGCGCTGTCTTTTTCCGCCGACGCAGCCGCGTCGGCCAGGCATACGACCCGGAAACCGATGTAGGCGTCGCTGAAATCCACCGCGCGCCGCGCCCGCATCGTTGCGCGGCAACTGTAACCGTGATTCATCCAGCTTCCGCCGCGGCAGACCTTATACTGGCTGGACTCCGGCCCCGTGGGATCCGTCCGGGCCGCGCCGCTGCCATAGCCCGGCTCATACCAGTCGGCGCACCATTCCCACACGTTGCCCACCATGTCGAACACGCCGTGCGGGCTGACGCCGCTCGGATACTCCGTGACGGGCGAGGTCTGGTCGAAGTCGCCGCCTTCCTCCGCGCTGTTGCACCGCGACGGGTCCCACTGGTTGCCCCAGGGGAAAATGCGCGCATCGGCGCCGCGCGCCGCAAACTCCCACTGCGCTTCCGTCGCCAGCCGATACTCCCGCCCGTCGCGCTGCGAGAGCCAGAGGCAGAACGCCGTGGCCTCGTTCCAGTTCACGAAGATCACGGGATGATCGTCGCCGTTCCATGACGGGCGGAGCTGGCGGTGGTCGGGATCGAACTGTTCGTATTGCGCGTTGGTGACCGGCGTGATGGCCATCCAGAAAGCTTGTGTCAGCCGCACGGTATGCGCGGGCTTTTCGTTGTCGGGGGATTTCGCGTCGGAACTGCCCATCGTGAACTCGGCCGGCCCGATCCGCACAAACGCCATCCCCTCCGAGTTGGTGAACGTCACGTTCGCCGCCGGCTTGGCCGGCGCAACCGCAGCCTGCCCGGTCTTCGTGGCGCTGCGGGCCTGCTTGACGGCGGAAGCGATTTTCGAATCGAGGTCGGCGGCGACGGTTGATTGCTGCGCCGCCTTCGACGCCAGATTCAAGCGCACGCCGACGGCGCCCACCGACTTCAGCAACCGGTTCAGCCGCAGCAGCACCAGCACCAGCACGGCGCTCTGGACGGCCAGCGCGACAATCAACGCTGCCAGCAACCACTCCGTTGTTGAACCACCGGTCACTGTGGAAATAATCATGGTCACCTCCGGCATATTACGCGCCAACATCTACCAGCAATGCCCGCCCGGCTCAATCGCAAAATGCCCGCGCGTGGAAAGACAGGGCGAAACCGGCACACGCACCATCGCAAACCCGTGTAGCGCAGGTTTCCAACCTGCTGTATCGCCGGCTTCCAGCCGGCAGCGCGTTTACACGAGAATCCGCGTTTGGCAGGCGGAGACCTGCGGATTGGAAATCCGCGATACAGCAGGTTGGAAACCTGCGCTACGGCGCGTGTGCCCGCTTGCGCCCCGCGCGTGGAAAGACTGAAAATTCTTGTTTCTCAACCGCCCAACATCTCCTATACTGCGGCACAACGCGACATGGCCACGCCGATGGACAACTTAAAAGCCGCCCCGCCCGCGCCGTCCGATGCGGCCGCGGCCACGACCGACCCCATCATCCAGCAGGCCATGGAAGAGTTCGAAGGCGGCTTGGCGCGCGTCACCGGCTCGCGCGTGCGCCCGCAATGGGACACCGCCGCCATCCGCGAGCGGCTCTGGGACGTCGTCCTCGCCTCCATCGCGCTCGTCGTCCTTTCCCCGTTCTTCCTGCTCGCCGCCATCCTCACGCGCTACAAATCGCCCGGCCCGCTCATCTTCCGCCAGAAGCGCCTCGGCAAGCACGGCGTGCCGTTCGACATCCTCAAGTTCCGCTCCATGCGCATTGACGCCGAGAAGTTCCTGCGCGAGCACGGCGACCTCTACCGCCGCTACGTCGCCAACAACTTCAAGCTCGACCTCTGGGAAGACCCGCGCATCTCCCCCTGCGGCCGGTTCATGCGCCGCAGCAAGCTCGACGAGCTGCCGCAAATCTGGAACGTCCTCCGCGGCGAGATGACCCTCGTCGGCCCGCGCCCCATCGTCCCGCCGGAGATCGTCAGCTACGGCATCTACGCCAAGCGCCTCCTCTCCGTCCGCCCCGGCGTCACCGGCTACTGGCAGGTCACCATGGGCGGCGAAATGGGCTACCCCCGCCGCGTCGTCCTCGACATGTTCTACGTCGAGCACAAGACCCGCACCCTCGACGTGTTCATCCTCCTGAAGACCTTCCCCGCCATCTGCTTCCACTTCTGGAAAAACCGCAAGTCCGCCAAGGGCGCCGCCGCCAAGTGAGTGTTGCGCTTGTGGGCGAGTGAAGAGTTCAGAATTAAGAGTGAAGAGTTGCGGACCGGGAAGACCGTCGCCAGGAGATTCCGAAACTTTTAACTCTTAACTTTTCATTCTTAACTCTCCGTCCCCCCGCCTTCTCCCGGCATAGTCTTCACCGCTGCCTGCGCTCGCTAGCGGTTTCCGTTGTCTGGTGCGGCGATGTCTCACCGCCGATGTTTGGCCCCGTTGCGGCGTTGTCTTTCATCCTCTTTGCCTCGATCTCTTCAAACATCCGTTGCACGTTTCGACTTCTGTCGAGCGACGTCTTGTCGAGCAGGTGTTTCGGGAAGCTGTTGGAGTGCAGGTAAACGGTGTAAGAAAGCAGCAACACTCCAGCTACAATAGATGCCACAATACCCGTCGCCCATGAATTACCACGCGATTTTGGGATTCTAGCGAGGAACGGCAGGCCGCCGGCTACGACCACCAACAGCGGCAGTTCAAGAATCGAACTCTTAAGCCAGCAACAATGAGACTGTGTGATTGCCAGCCAAAGGAGACCATTGATGAACAATGTGGCGATGAACTGCGGGTGCATGAGCATGTCCATAATCCTCTTCATCTTCTCCCGGCATAGTTCTCACCGCTGCCTGCGCTCGCAGGCTACTTGCTATCCATCTTCCGATAGATCGCGTTTGAAAGCGCCGAGCTTTTCGCCGCCAGTTCTGCGACGCGCGCGAGCAAGTTCGTGTTGTCCATCTGCCCAGTGCGGTAATGAATCGAAATAATTCTTGCTAGTAGCTTTTTCGCTCCTTCGATATCGCCTGCCTCGATCTTGTTCAGCGCGGCGTATCCAACTGTTGCAAGAAACTCATCGGATTGTCTCATTATCGCTTTCATTTCCGGCACATGCGGAGCTGCCTCCAGCACTTCTTTGTCGGTCCATTTGAGAGCCTCTTTCACCTGGCGATAGTTTTCGAGCACCTTATCGAGCTTCATTCCCACGGGCCGTGTGTATCCGAAATACCAGCCGATGCCAGCGCCAACGAGGATGCAGACCATATAGGAAATGATTCGCTTCATGCAGTTATCATCCTTTCTCTCTTCATCTTCTCCCGGCATAGTCCTCACCGCTGCCTGCGCTCGCAGGCGATTTCCATTTCTGTAGCGTTCAGCCCGCGTTTTGCTTTTCCTGCCTGAATTTAGGCGGAGAGTGTGTCACAGAAATGGTAGCGCCGGTGTCACGTTCTAACACAATTTGAATCTTGCCGCGGTCCTCGTCGCTGCTGAAATCAATCACGACCGCATCTCGGAAGCGCCGCTTCGGCAATCGGTCAACGGTCACATCACGAATTGGGTCGGGTGCCACGCGCGTGAAACCCCGAAGGCATTCAATTGCTTTCGCCAATAACTCTTCGTTTGTCATAGCGTGCTCCGTGGTAGTTCTTCTCACCGATTCTTACTAACGCTCTTCAGCATCTTCAGCGCTTCCGGGCATAGTCCTCACCGCTGCCTGCGCTCGCAGGCGATTTCCGTTTCTGTAGCGGCGGTGTCTCACCGCCGGATGTGGGGCCGTTTCCATCACTCCTAAGGTTTTGTGTCCGCCGGCAGGTGTATCTCAAGAGATGGCGAGTTCGATAAGGCCGAGCTGCCATCCGGCGCGAGAAGGAGCTTGCGTTTTTGAAGCGGTGTCTTGAGAAGGCCGGTGTCGGATCGTGCTGCAGGATTATAGAGCCTGTCGTCTGGCTCCGGCAGCATGCGCGCGAGCATGCCAACCAAGAACAGGAACGGAAAAAGACCGAAGAAAACAAAAAACACTTTGGCGGTTCCATCGTCCACTTTGATGGCGCAGAAGACGCAGAAGACGAAAAGTCCAAAAGGAACGAGATATATCATCAACACCATGATCGCGTTGAAGGCTCGATCCGATGGGTTCATGACTAGCACCCATAACACGGCGCCAAGCACTGCCAGACCAACCAAGGCGCTCAGAGCGCCAAACACCCTCGCGACAATCACTGATGTCGTGCCTTTCACTATTGTCCTTCTTCCTCTTCGCCTTCTCCCGGCATAGTCTTCTCCGCTGCCTGCTCTCGCAAGCGCGATCCACGGGAGGACAGTTCTTGGGCAAAATCATTGAGGGCAAAATAATGATTTTGCCAGCCATGATTTTGCCTCGTTTGCTTCTTCCTGTTTGGTTGCGGTTTAGCCGCGGCGGGCATTTCGTGGCTAACAAAAAACGCTGCGAATGCAAAGCGGAGCGGACGCGGCGGGCGGGGCAGGGGAGGCAGCTCTGGCGCGTCAGGGATGGGATTCGGTCTTGACTGCGCGGGGGAAACTGTGAACATGCAGGGCGTGAAACGAATCCTGATTGCCATGTGGATGGCGGGCGTGTTGTGGGCGATGGCCGGGCCGGCCGCGGCGGCCGGGGAGACGGTCCAGCCTTGCCCGATTCTCAAGGTGGTTATCACAGAGTTTCCAGCCCACAGGAAGCTCCTGATGCATCCCTCTCCCGAGGTGAACTACACCATGGCCGGGAGCGCAGACGCCCTGTTTGACCCGGCCAAACGGAAGGGCATCCGCGTGGCGGTGATGTGGGAGAACCGCACGGGGGAGACGTTGCGGGATGTGACGCTGCGGCTGGAGTATCAGCAGGCCAAGACCCGCGCGCTGCGGACGACGGAGTTGCAGCTTCCGGAGGTGTCCGCCGAAGGCCGATGGACCCATTTCGAGCTGCGGGGCGGCGAGTATGAGGACACCGTGCATATCGCGGCGTGGCGCGTGTCGGTGCTCAGCGGCAGCCGCGTGCTTGGCTCCAAACACTCCGTCATGTGGTCCACCCGGTAGGGGCGTTCCCGTCCCGCGCGGCAAGCGACCGACGATCAATCTCAACGTCATCCGATGAGCCTGACGCCCACCACGCTGACCGGTTATCTGGACAAGACCGCCACGTTTCTTCCGCGCCGCAAGGCCCTTTTCTTCGGCGGCGAGATCGTCCGCTACGGCGAGCTGCACGCCCGGGCGCTCGGCCTGGCACGGGTGTTGCGCGGCGACTACGGCGTCCAGCCGGGCGACCGCGTCGCGCTGCTGATGAAGAACGGCCCGGAGTTCATCTACGCCCTCTACGCGATCCTCTTCGCCGGCGGCACGGTCGTGCCGGTGAACAATTTCCTCAAGCCGGCGGAGATCGAATACATCCTCCGCGACGGCGGCGTGCGCGTGCTCATCACGCAAAGCGCGGAGTTCGACCCGGTGCTGGCCCATGCGCGCGCGCAACTGCCCGCGTTGCGTCCGCTGGACATAGGGACGGTTCCCTGGGCCGCCGTGGCCGCGAAACCGCTGGAGCCGCTCATCAACGTCAACCCGTCCGACCGCGCGGTGATCATCTACACCTCCGGCACCACCGGCCGGCCCAAGGGCGCGGTGCTGACGCACGCCAACCTCGTGGCGAACATCCGCAGCATCGGCATCGTCCTGGAGAACGTCGAGAACGACCGGATCGTGCTCGCGCTGCCGATGTTTCACAGCTTCATGCTGACGGTGGCCATCCTCGCCCCGCTCTCCATCGGCGCGTCGGTGCTCATCATCAAGTCCATCAAGCCGTTCCGCCACGTGCTCTTCGAGATGATCCGCCGCCGCGCGACGGTGTTCCTCGGCATCCCGCAGATTTTCCAGGCGCTCGCGACAGCGCCGATCCCGTGGTGGCTGCGCTGGCTGTTGCCGTTGCGCCTGGCTATCAGCGGCTCCGCGCCGCTCTCGGCGGAAACGCTGCGGCGTTTCAGCGAACGCTTTCATTTCCCGCTGCGCGAGGGCTACGGCTTGAGCGAAGCCGCGCCGGTGGTCAGCTTCAACCCCGTCCACGGCGTGAGCAAGGCCGGCTCCGTCGGCCCGGCGATTCCCGGCGTGCAGGTGCGCATCTTCGACGCGCAGGACCGCGAGTTGGGCGTGGGGCAGGACGGCGAGGTCGCGGTGCGCGGCGAGAACGTGATGCTCGGTTACTGGAACCAGGAAGAGGCGACGGCCGCGACGTTGCGCGACGGCTGGCTGCGGACGGGCGACATCGGCAAACTCGACGCGGACGGCTACCTTTACATCACCGACCGCAAGAAGGACATGCTGCTGGTCCACGGCAACAATGTTTATCCGCGCGAGATCGAGGAGGTCATCCACCAGATTCCCGGCGTGCGCGAGGTGGCCGTCGTGGGCCGCTCGGACCCGCGCCACGGCGAGTTGCCGGTGGCGTTTGTCGTGCCGGCGGACAACACGAAGCTCGACTCGCAGGCGATCCTCCGGTTCTGCAAGGAGCGGCTGGCAAACTACAAACTCCCGCGCGAGATCCGCGTGCAGACGGAGCCTTTGCCTCGCAACGCCACGGGGAAGATTTTGAAGACCGAGTTGCGCAAACTCGCGCAGCAAGCCACCGACAGCACGCATGACACCACACCTTGACGCTATCCCGGTCGAGCCTATAGTGAACCGAGCTTCCGAAAACGGGAGCGTGTGCGAGGTCAAAAGCGTGAACGAAAGCAAAGGCAATATCGTTGTCGGTGTCGCGGGCGAGCGCGTGTTCGTGAGGGTCCAAGGCAAGGGCAACTACCAGATCAGCCAGCCTTTCTGCCAGTTCAGCAACGAAATCATCAAACGCGGCTTTCATGAGTTTGTTGTGGATCTCGGCGACTGCTCGTCCATGGACAGCACCTTCCTTGGAGTGCTGGCCGGCGTCGGCCTGCGTCTGATGGCCGCCAGCGGGCGCATTCATCTCGCCAACCTCAACTCGCGCTGTCGGGAAGTGGTCGCCTCGCTGGGCATAGACCGGCTCTCCACCGTGGACATGTGCGACATCAATCTGGCCTCGCCCGGCAACGGCGGCGGTTCTGCGCCCGCTCCGGCACTCGAACCGCTGGCAATGCCCCAATCCATGCCGACGGACCCGGAAGGCAGGGCGCGCTACGCCGAAATGGTGATCGAGGCGCACACCACGCTGATGCAGATTGACCCGCAGAACGTCCCCAAGTTCAAGGACTGCGTCCGTTTCCTCTCCGAAGACCTCGAGAAGCTCCGTGCCGCGCAGAAACGCTCCAACTCCTGAGCGGTGCTTGCCTGCAAGGAAACCGTCCGCCGAAAGTTGACTGCCGCCTTGTTGTCGCTACACTGAGGCGTTCATTATGTTTCGCTCCAAGAAAACCAAACACAACAATTCGGAGACTCAGCCCGACGCCCAGGCCGCGCCGGCAGCAGAATCCGCCGCCCCGGCCCAGCCTGCGACGCCGCCTGCCGCCGCCGCGCCTCCTCCGCCGTCGCTGCCGCCGGCCGAGATTGAGAAGCTGAAAGCCGAAGCGGCGCAGGCTGCCGAGTGGAAAGACAAATGCCTCCGCACCGCCGCGGACTTCGACAACTTCCGCAAGCGCGCGGCTCGCGAGAAGATCGAAACCAGCAAGTATGCCACGCAGCAACTGCTCGGCCGGTTGCTGCCGACGATTGACAACTTTGAAGCGGCGTTGCAGCACGCCGATCCGGCTGCCGGCTCCGCCGCCGTCCAGTCGCTGATTGACGGCCTCAAGATGACGCTTTCCCAATTGCACTCCGTGCTGCGCGATGCCGGCGTCGAGGTCGTCAACGCCGAGGGCCAGCACTTCGATCCGCAACTGCACGAAGCCGTCCAGCACATCGAGTCCGACGCGCATCCCGCGGGCAAGGTGATCCAGCAGCTTCGCAAAGGCTACAAGCTCTCCGACCGGTTGCTGCGGCCCGCCACCGTCGTCGTTTCCAAGGGCCAGCCGGAACCGGCCCAGACCGCCCCGGCGGAAAAACCCGCTGACGCCAGCGCCGCCACCCAACCGAGCACGACCTGAACATGGCTTCCACCCGCGACTATTACGAAGTGTTGGGCGTCCCGCGCGATGCCAGCGTTGAGGACATCAAGAAGTCCTATCGCAAGCTGGCCATCAAGTATCATCCCGACAAAAATCCCGGCGACAAGGCCGCGGAGGAAAAATTCAAGGAACTCGGCGAAGCCTACGAAGTGCTCTCCGACCCGCAGAAGCGCGCCGCTTACGACCAGTATGGCCACGCGGCGTTCACCGCGCGCGGCGGCCCCGGCTCCGCGACCGCCGGCCAGCAATGGGGCGGGTTTCACGATCCGTTTGACATCTTCCGCGAGGTCTTCGGCGGCATGGGCGGGAGCATCTTCGAGGACTTTTTCGGCGGAGGCCGCCAGCGCGGCGGTCCCCTGCATGGCGACGATCTGCGCTACGACATGGAGATCACGTTCGAGGAAGCCATCTACGGTGTCGAAAAGGAAATCTCCGTGGAGCGCCTTGACGCTTGCGCTTCCTGTCACGGCACCGGCGCGGCGCCCGGTTCGCACCGGACGCAGTGCTCAATGTGCCGGGGCCGGGGTCGCGTCACACGTTCGCAGGGATTCCTCAACATCAGCCAGGAGTGTCCGCGTTGTGGTGGCGAAGGCGAATCGGTGGACAAGCCCTGCCCGCAATGCCGGGGGCAGGGTCTGGCTCGCGTCCAGAGCCGCATCAAAGTCCGCCTGCCCGCCGGCATCGAAACGGGCATGCAGTTGCGCTCCGCCGGCCACGGCAACGCCGGCCCGCGTGGCGGCCCCAATGGCGATCTCTACGTCGTCGTCCACGTCAAGGCGCACGACATCTTTGTGCGCCGCGGCGACGACCTGCTTTGCGACGTGCCCATCGCCTTCCCGGTGGCGGCGCTGGGCGGTCAGGTGGACGTGCCGACCATCAACGGCCACGCGAAACTGACCATTCCGGCCGGCACGCAGAGCGGCACGGTGTTTCGCATGCGCGGCAAGGGCGTGCCGAACGTCGAGGGCTACGGCCGCGGCGACCAGCACATCCGCGTGGTCGTCGAAGTCCCCGCCCGCCTCAACTCCGAGCAACGCAAGAAGCTCCAGGAGTTCGCCGAGCTTTGCGGCGAGGACACGCAGCCGATGATGAAGAGCTTCGTCGAGAAGGCCAAGAAGTGGTTTGGAAAGTGACCGCGTCCCGCTTCCGGGCGATTTTGGCGGCGCGGTGAAAATGTGCGTTATATTTGTGCGACAAGCGCGCCTTTGTTGACGACGCCTTATGAAGAACCTGAAGGATGAGAACTTGAACGAAGCCGGAAGACGCGGCCTTCAGCGTTTTCCCTTGGGGCGTTCGCTTTTGCACACCAACACCTAATCAGGAGAACCCACATGCGCCAGTTAATGTTACTCGTCACCTGTGCCGTCGCCGCCGTCATGCTCGGCTGCGTGCCGTCGCTCCAACCGCTGTATTCGGAGAAGGACCCGATCCTGCTGGCGTCGCTGGCCGGCACGTGGGTCTCCGCAGACAGCAAGGAGAAGTTCATCTTCAAGGCCGACGAACAGGAGATCAAATACGAAGTCACTTGCACCGACCAGGAAGGCGGGACCGGCAAGCTCGAAGCGCGCCTGCTCCGGCTCGGAAAACATCTCTTTCTCGACACCACCGTCAGCGATTTGCCGGAGGTCAAGTGCGCCTATCCCAAGTGCCACCTGCTGCCCGCCCACCTGTTCACGAAGATCGAGATCGAAGGCGACGTGCTGCGCTACGCGACGCTCCACTTCGATTGGATCAAGAAGGGCCTCGAACAGAAGAAGATCACGATCCGCCACGAAGCCGTGAAGGACATGACCTTCCTCACGGCCTCGACGAAGGAGCTGCAGGAGTTCGTCCTCGCCCACGCCGGCGAGAAGGACGCGTTCCAGGAGCCGAAGGAACTCCGCCGCCAGAAGTAGCGGCGGGCGGCTCAGACGTATTTCTTCAGCAGCGGCGCGAGTTCCCGCTTCGTCTTTGGCGGCCAGAGTTTCTTGCCGGTGATGACCGCGGTGGCGAGCGCGTGCTGGCAGGAGCAGTCTTTCTCCTCGATGCGCCCCACCGCCATCTGGACGATCTTCTTCGCCGTCGCGGCGTTCTGGTTGAGGTTCTGGATGATCATCTCGACCGTGACCGCTTCCTCGTGCTCCTTCCAGCAATCGTAGTCGGTGACCATCGCCATCGTTTGGTAGCAAATCTCCGCCTCGCGGCTGCACTTGGCTTCGCCGAGGTTGGTCATGCCGATCACGTCGAAGCCGAGCTTGCGATAAGAGTTGCTCTCCGCGCGCGTCGAGAATGCTGGCCCCTCCATGTTCACGTAGGTGCCGCCGACGTGGACCGTCGCGCCAGCCTCGCGGGAGCAGTTGGCCAGCAAGCTCCGCAGCCCGCCGCACAGCGGGTCGGCAAACCCGACGTGCGCCACGATGCCGCGGCCGAAGAACGTGTGCTCCAATGATTTCTTGGTCCGGTCGAAGAACTGGTCCACCAGCACGATGTCGAGCGGCTTGTATCGCTCTTGGAGCGAGCCGACAGCCGAGACACTGATGATGTGCGTCACGCCGAGCTTCTTCATGGCCCAGATGTTGGCGCGGTGGTTGAGTTCGCTCGGCAGGATGCGGTGCCCACGCCCGTGCCGCGGCAGGAACACCACGTCGCGCCCCGCCAGCTTGCCCGTGACGCAGGCGTCCGAGGGCGCGCCGAACGGCGTCTTGACGCGGACCTCCTTGCGTTGGGTGAATCCTTCGATGTCGTAAAGACCGCTGCCGCCGATGATGCCGATTTTCATAGTCATGATTCGTGATTGGTGATTCGTAACTGGTAGTTCTCAATTGAATCCGCTCGTGCCACAACAAATCACGAGTCACGAATTACCAGTCACCTATTACTTCCGTTGTCTCCTCAACTCATTGACCAAAGAGTGCGCCTGCCGCGTCGTCTCCGGCAGGCGGTAACGCGGGGCGCATTCCAGCACGAGCGCCACGGCGGCGTCGAGCGAGATTTTGTGGCCGACGCTGACGAACAGCGGCGCCACGCCGTCGCGTGTGCGCACGACGCGGCCGACGATCTCGCCGCCGTCGCGCAGGGCGCTCGTGCTGCCGCGCCGCAGTCCCGGCTCGCGATACTCGCCGATGAGCCGGCTCTTGGCGCAGCCGACCGCCGGCAAATCGAGCACCAGTCCCAGATGCGACGCCAGCCCGCAGCGACGCGGGTGCGCGATGCCCTGTCCGTCCACCAGCACAGCATCCGGCGTCACGCGCAGTTTCCGAAAGGCTTCGAGCAGCGGTGGAATCTCACGGAAGCTCAGCAGCCCCGGCACATAGGGAAACTCCGCCCGGCCCGCGACGCTGGCAGTTTCGACGGCGCGCAACGACGGCAGTTCCAGCACAACGACGGCCGCGTAGAGAAATTCGGAAGCCTTCTTGCCCTTGGAGAACCGCGTTGGAACAAAGTCGTAGGAGACATCTGCGCCTGCAACCAGGCGCGGCGACCGCACCACGCCGCTCATCGTTACCAACCCGTGCAGCCGTTGCTGGAGCGCGACGGCCGTCGCACACTCCAGCCGCGACGGCGCAAGCTCAGGATGGGCGATGTTCATGGGAAGAGTGAACTACGTAGCGCCGGCATCCTGCCGGCGGTGCTGTTTCCTCGAACAAAACGACGCAGGCAAGGACGCCTGCGCTACTGGCTACTTCGCCGGCTTCGGCGATGGCGGGATCGCGGGCGGCGGCGCCACCGGCACTGGATCCTTCACCGAACTGAACCGGTCCCACGGATAGGCCGGCTCCATGTAAGGCTTGTATTGGCCGTCCGGCCACGGGAATGGCGCGGTGACAAACTCAAACACGCCCAGCACTTCCCGCGCGGCAAAATGCCCGACCGCTTTGAAGAAACCGGCGGTCACACCCACCACCCAGCCTTCGTTGCGGCACTCCTCGCACAACGTCGCCGGCACCTCCACGCCGCCCAGCGCCATGCCGGCCAGGCCGCGCTTGAGCTTGTCCATGCGTCCTTCGGCCTGCGCGGGTGTTGCCGCAAGCCAGACGGAAGCCGCGACGACGCCGACGATGAGAAGCGGTTGAGAAAGTTTCATTCGTTAATCCTTTCGGTTGCCAAAGGCTATCGTGTTTGCCATCGGGGTCAAGGCCGAAGAAGTCATTCCATCGAGGGGCAGGGGAGGGCGGAGTCCCGCCGGCTCGCGGGAAGCGCCGGGAGATCGGGTTTGCGGCATTTCACGTAGAGGAGGTAGCAGATTTCGGCATGGTCGGAAAGGTCGGCACTCTCCGTCAGTTCCGGCCAGTTGAAGACGCCGCTTTGGGCCGTCTTTGGCATCGGCCCGAGGCCCCCGGCCTGGACGATCTGGAAACGAGCCTCTGACAGGCAACGGGTCAGTTGAGAGGCCGTGTATTCCAATTTGTGCTCAGGGTGAATCAGTTGGCTGGGGCTTTGAATCTGAGTGATGGCGCGATTGGGCGTGTCGAGACAGAAATAGCCGCCCGGCTTGAGCACCCGCCAGACTTCCTGAAACATCTCGCCGGCTTCGGCCTGGGTGATGTGCTCGATGCTCTCACCCGACCAGACCAGGTCAACGCTTGCATCGGCGATCCCGGACAAATCGGACATGGACTGGTGCAGGTAACGCACCCGGGTTGGCCCGAAGACAAGCCACTCGGTCGTTTCCTGGTGGATGCAGGCAAACCCGTCGGCAAACATGCGGCTGTCGGGCGGCAGGTCTATGATCGTAATCTCCCGCGGCGCGTGGGGGTAGCCCATCAACAACAGCGCCCCTTCGATGCTCGAACCGGCAGCGCCGCCCAAGTCCACGATCACCTCCGCCGCCGGCAACTGCCGGACCAACTGGCAGCGCAGCGCATGGAGGACATCCAGCGGCGTGCATTCGTTCCTCAGCCGCCGGTATTCCGCGGAGTCAAACAGGGCCTCCAGCACGGCCCAACGCGGAGTGCCTTGCTCCAGCAGCCCCAGGAACGTGCTCAACCCTCTCTCGTCCGCGGTTCGCTTCAAAACAAGCCGGTAGGCGCTTTCAATAAAAGCCTGTCTGTTTCGCCGCGCCTGCTTGTTGAAAGCGAGGAGATAAGCGGAAGCCAGAATGGCCCTGCCCTTGCGCTTCCAATGATTAAGCGTGCTCGTCGGGTTCATCAGTAATCCCGGCGGCATTGTAGCCAACCGCTCCCGCCCGGCAACGCCAAAACCCGCCCGCAGCCGCTTCTCGCTCTACGCTCCGTCGGCTTCCCGCGTGACGCGTGTCTCGCGGCGACGATGACGGCAAGCCGCAATACCGAAGGCGCCAACCATCACGAGCGCGCCGCTCGCCGGCTCGGGGACGGCCGGGACTCCCGTGTCGCCCGCGCTGATCGCCGTGTTGGCGGTGTTTTCGAAGGCGAAATTCGAGACGGTCATGCTGATGCTTCCGGCATCGTAGGTTACCGAGGCCCAGCCGTAATAATAATTACCGGTGTTGCTGATGCGGAGCCCGACGTAATCCGTCGCACCCCCGGTCCACGGGCCGGAACCGGAAGAGGTGAGGGTGGGATTATGGAAGCCCGCGGTCCAGTTTGCCCACGAGCCATCAATAGACGTGCTCGCATCTATCTTCGCGATGTAGCCGCTGCCGTCCTTCGCCAGGCTCAGGCTGTTGTCACCCGCCATCCACACGTAAGCGCCTCCGAACATGATATCATTCTCTGCGTGGAACGTGAAATGGGGAGCGGTGCCCGAATAATCGTAAGTCCCGGCCAGGCTGATGTTGCCGATGTCTTTGGTGCTGTCCCCCGTCGTGGCTGTCACTGGAGTTGGAAGATTGTAGAAGACAATTACCGCGTTCGCCGGGGACATTGCACCGGCGAAAACCAAGGCAACAACAAGGAACTTCAGGAAACGATGGACGCCGGGGTTCCCACTGCGACCGTTAAGGAAGAAGAAGTTGTGGTTCATAATGATGTGTTTGCGTCGCCGAACTCAGCAGTCCAGCAAGCTCTGTCTTGAGATGTTTTCCTTGGCACTCACTGTTTCTCAAAAGCGCGCGGATGTTTTCACATCGGGGGGTATCTGTCTATAGGTCAAATCCCTAAAGAAGCGTGGGATGAATCCCTGAGGACTCACGGAAGTTGGAGCATCCGTCTTGCCGACTTTCGCCAGCATGGCCCTCGTTGAAAACAACTTCGGATTACGGCTTACTTCTCCTCAGGGATGCGCATGCCGTAGAAGCTGCGATAGAGGAAGAACAGCGCGATTACAAGCGGGCCGTGGCAGGTTTCGCTCCACCACCTGGTTCTTCGTTCCGGGAGTCTTAGTGCCATGATGGAATGCCGATACTCATCGGCGGGGACGTGGCGCCGGTTCCCGGCGGGAGGACCGGGTTGATCCGCGCGAGCGGCATCTTCAGATTGAGCTTATCGTCGGGCCCCAGCACGCATTCAAAGCGTTTCGAGGCGCCGTTGAAGACGAGCCTGTTTTCCTTCTTGCGGCCCCAAACGAAACCCAACTTGTCGGGCAGTGGTTCGAGTGTCGCCGCTTCATGTTTTTTCGTTTTCCAGCCGTCCTTATCGGCGATTTGCCCTTCGAGATGATATTGGCCGCCGTCTCTGCTTATGATCCAGCGAAAGACAGGAAACCACACAGGCTGATAACAACCGAGGAAATCATCGGCTGTCCGCGGAGGCGTCGTCGTGGGATCAAGCAGACCGGAAGGCTTCTTGATCTTCGACATGAACTGTTTCTCGCCGAAGGTTGAAATATCCGCTTCATACTGGGCGTTTAGATCTCTGATGGCGATGTAGGGCATCTTCGATGACGTGTCCACGCCGATCGTCGTTCCTCTCATGCTCGATTCGGCAGGCCCCCATTCCAGACCTTCCGGACATGGTTTGAGTGGGACTTCCACGCCGCGGCAGACCGAACAATAAACGCCGCCTCGCTTGAAGACCGGGATCAAGGTGCCGGGTCCCGGCAGGATTTCGCGCGTGCGGTAATGTCTATTCGGCAGTTGATACCATCCGAGCAGGTCGTCCCGGTTATCGGCCGATGTCTTGGGCGAGGAGCGACACCCGGTGGCGGCCAGGATGGCGAGCATGAGGACAGTGAGGAACATCTTCATCGGCCTGCTCAGATGGAGTCTGGAACCGCACACTTCATAGTCGTCGGAATCTAGCGAACGACCGGACAGGAAACAACGCCAAAGCCGGCTCATGGCCTGCCGAAAAACACCGAGGGCCATGCCGGTCGCCCGACATGGCCCTCGGTGAAAACAACTTCGGACTACGGCTTACTTGTCCTCAGGGATGCGCATGCCGTAGAAGCTGCGATAGTCGAAGAACCGCGTTACTTCACGGCTTGCGCAAGAAGCGCAGTTCGGCGCGCAGGTGTTCCACCTCATCGAGCAGATCGAACATAGCCTTGAGCCAGGCCAGACCGACGCCATGAACGGCCCGTAAGTGCTCGATTCGACGAATGGTGTGGATTGCCTCTTCCGTGAATTCCATCACCTCATACGGTGGCTGAAAGACCGGTTGCACAAGGCCGGCGCGACAATAAATCAGAATGGAACGGCGAGGGACGCCCGCGAGATGGGCGGCTGCATCGAGACTGTAAAAAACGCTTGGTCTTGGCTGAAACAACTCAAGAGCAAGGGGCGATGGGATGTCCGGAACAGGTTTTGTGCTCATGAGGTTTTCCTCGGGTTGAACGTTGATTTCGCGGCCAACTGCTCCCACAGGACTTTCTCTTCGGGAGCAAGGCGTGACGGAACTTGGATGGACACAATGGCATAGAGGTCGCCCCGCGTCCCGTCAGCCGTGGGCAAACCCTTCCTGTGCAAACGGAATTGCCTTTCAGCCGTTGTGCCAGCCGGGATTTTCAAGGAGACCGTTCCATCAAGAGTTGGCATGTGGATGGTGGCACCCATCACCGCTTCCCACGGGGACAGTTCCAAATCGTAATACAAGTTGGCGCCATGCACACGGAAGTCGGGGTGTTTGGCAAACTTGACGCGCAAATACAAGTTCCCCGGATCGCCCCCGCCAACGCCCTCCTGTCCTTTGCCCGTGAGACGGATGAGCTGCGATTCACGGACGCCGGGTGGAATTCTCACCTGCAATGTTTGTAGTGTGGATTGCCCCGTGCGCGGATCAGTGCGCTGCAGCCTGATCGTGCGCGTCGAACCGCGCAAGACTTCGGCAAGCGTTACCAGGATGTCGCCTTCGATGTCTTGACCGTGCTGTGCGACTGCTTCGGCTCCCGTGCCATGCTCCCACGGTCGGCCGAAACCGCCGGATGGGCGGCCGCGACTGCCGAAGAACTGCTCGAAGAAGTCGCTGAAACCCGTGCCCTCAAAATGGAATTCAGAACCTTCTTCCGGACCTCCGCTGAATCCCCCGTATTCGCCGCTCTGCCGCGATGCCTGCCGTTCGGAATGATTCCAGTTTGCGCCCAGTTCATCATACTTCCGCCGCTTATCCGGGTCGCTGAGGACTTCGTGGGCCTCGTTGAGGTCCTTGAACTTTTCTTCGGCAGTGGTTTTGTCTTTGGCTACGTCGGGATGGTATTTGCCTGCGAGCTTTCGGTATGCCTTCTTGATCTCCCCGTCGCTCGCGTCTGGCGCTACGCCGAGCACATTGTAGTAGTTCTTGAATTCGACGGGCATTGCTGGCTCCGGGTGAATGATCCTGACCGCTCACAATGGCCACGGACAGGCGGACAACTTTATCCCCACAGCCCACATGGGGCAACTTCGAGGACACTATGATTTCAGCCTATTGCTACGAACAAATCCGCGCCACGGCGACAGTTCCTCAATGAGCTCAGGCGGCCTTCTCACGCACCGGAGTTGGGAATCGTTCGCGGACTTTCTCCGCGATCTCATGATCCGTCATCTTGTCGTTGGTTTCCACAGCCAGGACACGTCCATCGGGCTTGTCATGCTCAAGGCGCTTTCTCAACTCCCCCTTGGCCTCGCCAGGACCGAAGATCAGAATCGCATCGGCATCACGAACCAAAGCGATGACCTGGTCATAATAACCTTGGAGATGATGCGCAAATTCTCGTTCCCGACTGTCATCAGCCTGAACTTGTTGTGCTTCGTAGGGGGTCGTCGAACGCACACCAGCAAACCGTCCCGGCTGCTTCTCCACATTGGATTGGATGATTTTGGTTTCCTCCTTTTGGTCCGAAATCAACACAATCACAGCCTTTCGGTGGTCAATCCACAAACCTGCTCTTGTTCTCATAAATTTCTTCCTTTCCTGTCTGCGTCTGCCAGTTCACCCATGAGCAACCGATGGTGTCGCTCGCCGCGGTTGGTGGCGGCATCCGTCTCGATCCGCCAACTCCTTGTTGCCATTGCGCACGCCATTTTTTGCTTGGCGCGGCGAAGAGAATTGTGGGAGGCCCCTTGTTATCAAGGGGAACGACCGAACCTCCGAGTAGGCTGATCGCCTGAGGAATCACCCCCCACAAAATTGAATGTCAAAAACCAGCACAGTTTCCCAACGTCACCCGGACCTCGTCCCGCCGTCGCTGTTTTCACCTTGGCCAACTTGATCTCACCGGGGACCAGCATATCGAGCGTCTTCAACTCCGGAAGGGATTTCAAAAAGCATTCCTTTCTCGCACTGGGCAAGGTGGCGGTCGCGATCACAACGAGCGAACATACCACACTTGCCTCCATGACGCTTGGAAGCTGCAATAGACGATTTCACGCTGCCACAGACCCGGCCGGCGCGAGGCGCGACATTTCTTTCTCGCTCAACGGCCAGCGAGTTTGCGGAATCAGGCGAACTGGCGTCTATTGAGGCCGGCGATTGAATCCGGCCGGAAATGATGACTGTGGAAGCCAAACGTCCAATCATGATCAAAGGAATCGCGGTATCGCGGGGCATTGCCCGCGGCCCCGCCTACGTGCTGGAGGACAGGAACGGGCTTCCTGTCTTGCGCCGACGCATCCGCAAGGATGGGGTAGCGTCTGAACTGGCGCGGTTCGAGACGGCTCTCATCGAGGCGGAGAACAATCTCCGGGCGATGCAGAAGAGCATTCGCAAGAGGCTCGGCAAGCGGGAGGCGGACATTTTTCAGGCGCACCTCATGTTGTTGCGCGATCCGGCGTTTCTGAAGCAGGTGACGCATCGCTGCTCGGCGCAGCAGATCAACATCGAGGCGGCCGTGGCGGAGGCCGTGGACCATCTCTGCGGAGCGTTCGCGCGCATCGGCGATGCCTTGTTCCGCGAACGGGCCGCGGACGTCCGCGACATTGGCCGGCGGTTGCTGGCGATTCTGCTGAAGCTGCTGCCGGACGAGGCGATGGAGGTGCCGCCGGGCACGATCCTGGTCGCCGCCGAGCTGTTTCCTTCGATGACGGCGCGGATGAGCCTGAAATCCGTGCGCGGGATCGTGACGGAACTCGGCGGCAAGGCATCGCACGCCTCCATCCTGATGCGCTCGCTGGGAGTGCCGGGCGTGATCGGCGTCAAAGACGCCGTGACCCGCATCCATAACGGAGACTTGCTCATTGCGGACGGCCTGGCCGGCACGGTGTATGTGAACCCACCCCCCGCGGTGCGGCGCGAATACGACCGGCTTCTAGCCAGCTTCGAGGCGCATCGGCAGAGTCTCAAGTCGTTGGTGGATTTACCGGCGGTCACGAAGGACGGAGTGGCCGTGAAGCTGTGCGCGAACATTGGCAAGCTCGGCGACGTCGAGGCGGCGTTTCTGTTCAACGCGGACGGCGTCGGGCTTTACCGGACGGAATTCGGCTTTCTGGTCCGCGATCAGTTTCCCACGGAAGAGGAGCAGTGTCAGACTTACAGCACGGTTGCCGAGCGGATGCATCCCCGCGAGGTGGTGATCCGCGTGCTCGACATCGGCAGCGACAAGATGCTGTCTTATTTTCCGCAGCCGGAGGAGGCCAATCCGTCGCTGGGCCTGCGCGGGACGCGCCTGCTGCTCAAGAACCCCGGCGTGTTGAAGGCACAACTGCGCGCCATTCTTCGCGTGAGCGCCGCGCATCCGGTGGCGGTGCTCTTTCCGACCATCAGCAGCGTCGAGGAGATTCTCAAGGCGAAAGCCCTTGTTGGGGCGGCCGGCAAAGAACTTCGGGCCGAAGGCGTGTCTTTCAATCCCAACATCCGCATCGGCGCGATGATCGAGGTTCCTTCGGCCGCCGTGCTGGCGGGGAGGATCGCCGCCGCGGTGGATTTCCTCAGCATTGGCACGAACGATCTGATCCAGTATCTGCTGAGCGCGGATCGCGCCAGCCAGGAGATGGCGGAGTATTACCAGCCGCTGCACCCGGCCGTCCTGCAAACGATCAAATCGGTCGTGGACGCGGCTCGCGCTGCCGGCAAGGACGTGACGGTCTGCGGTGAAATGGCGGGCAACCCAGCCTGCACGGAACTGCTGCTCGGTTTCGGCGTGCGAAGTCTCAGCGTGACGCCGGGCGAACTCCTCGAAACCAAGAACCTGATCCGTTCCGCGACGATTGCGCACGCCGGACAACTGGCCGCCCGTGTGCTTGAGATGGGAACTTGCCGCGAGATCGAGCAGTGCGTCGCCAGATTTGCCGCCCCACGGTCGGTCCTAGCCACGACTTCGACAAAACTGCCGGCCCAAGCTTGAGTGCGCGGGGGCTTCCAGTGAAAACAGAGGCGCAAGCACAAGGTCAGGGGCAACCATAGCGACTTATGTTTACGAGACGATTACGCAACTGCGGCGACCATCATGGGGAGCCAATTCCCCTAGCCTTGGAGACAAACCGCCCGCGGAGTTAGTGGCACCGATTGAGCCGCCGACCAGCAGTGCCGCCGTGCCCGGCTCGTGAGTTATGCGATATCATTGATCGCATTGTCCCGAACCGGCCGACTGAGGCAAGTGCGGAATCCATCAAAACCCGAGACGCAGAAACACCGAGGGCCATGCCGGCTTTCGCCTTGCATGGCCCTCGTGGGAAACTATTGCTTCTACTTTTGAACTACGACTTCTCCTCGGGGATGCGCATGCCGTAGAAGCTGCGATAGACGAAGAACAGCGCGATGAGGAAGAAGACCGCGCCGATGCCGGTCTTCATGGCCTGGTTGGTCATGGTCACCGCGATCTCGACGGCCAGCAGGCCGAAGAGGGTGGTGAACTTGATGACCGGGTTCATCGCCACGGAGGAGGTGTCCTTGAAGGGATCGCCCACGGTGTCGCCCACGACGGTGGCGGCGTGCAGGTCGGTGCCCTTTTGGCGGAGGTCCACCTCGACGATCTTCTTGGCGTTGTCCCAAGCGCCGCCGGCGTTGGCCATGAAGATGGCCTGGAACAGACCGAAGAACGCGATGCCGATGAGGTAGCCGATGAAGAAGTAGGCGTTGAAGAACGGCAGCGCCAGCGCGAAGCAGAACACCACGATGAAGATGTTCCACATGCCCTTCTGCGCATAGACGGTGCAGATGCGGACGACTTCCTTGCTGTCCTTCTCGGAAGCGGTGGTGGCGTCGAGCTTCATGTGCTCTTTGATATAGACCACCGCGCGATACGCGCCGGTGACGACCGCCTGGCAGGACGCGCCGGTGAACCAGTAGATCACCGAGCCGCCCATGATGAGGCCGAGGATGATCTCAGGCTGCACGATGGAGAGCTTGCTGACCACGCCGCCAAACATGTTTTCCAGCAGGATGATGATGCCGAACACCATCGTGGTGGCGCCGACGACGGCCGTGCCGATGAGCACCGGCTTGGCCGTGGCCTTGAAGGTGTTGCCCGCGCCGTCGCCCTTTTCGAGCTGGTGCTTGGCGTTCTCGAAGTCGGCGTTGAAGCCGAAGTCCTTCTTGATCTCTTCCTTGATACCTTTACGGGCTTCGATCTGGCTCAGTTCATAGACCGATTGGGCGTTGTCGGTGACCGGGCCGTAGCTGTCCACGGCGATGGTCACGGGGCCCATGCCGAGGAAGCCGAAGGCCACGAGGCCGAACGCGAAGATTGGCGCGGCGAACAGGAACTTCTCAGGCATGATGCCGAGCAGGGCCGGGTTCTGTGAGAAGTAATAGGAGACGAACATGAGCACCATGATGACGAGGCCCATCCAGAAGGCCGAGAAGTTGCCCGCCACGAGGCCGGACAGGATGTTCAGCGAAGCGCCGCCGTGCTTGGAGCAGTTCGTGACCTCGCGGACGTGCCGGGAGGTGGTGCTGACGAAGATCTTGGTGAACTCGGGAATCAAAGCGCCGGCCACCGTGCCGCAACTGATGATGACCGAGAGCACCCACCAGAGGTCGCCCAGAGCCGCGCCGGAGGCGCTCTTGAAGTCGCCGAGCAGCAGCTTGCTGGCGACGAAGGTGATGGCGATGGAAACCGCCGAGGTGATCCAGACGAGGTGCGTCAGCGGGGCTTCGAAGTCGAAGTCTTTCTTGCCGCCGAACATGCTCTTGCTGATCGCTTCGTTCAGGAAGTAGGAGACCAGCGAAGTCACGATCATCAACGCGCGCATCGCGAAGAGCCAGATGATGAGCGTCGCGCAGATGGTCGGGCTGGCCGCGAGCGCGAGCGCGAGGAACGCGATCAACGCCACACCGGTCACGCCGTAGGTCTCGAAACCGTCCGCGGTCGGTCCGACGGAGTCGCCGGCGTTGTCGCCGGTGCAGTCGGCGATGACGCCGGGATTTTTCGGGTCGTCCTCGGGGAGCTTGAAGACGATCTTCATCAGGTCGGAGCCGATGTCGGCGATCTTGGTGAAGATGCCGCCGCAGATACGCAGCACGCTGGCGCCGAGGGATTCGCCGATGGCGAAGCCGATGAAGCAGGGGCCGACAAGCTCGCGCGGCAGGAACATCAGGATGCAGATCATGAAGAACAACTCGACGCAGACCAGGAGCAAGCCGACGCTCATGCCGGAGCGGAGCGGGATGCCGAGGGTGGCGAGCGGGTTGCCCTTGAGCGCGGAGAAGGCGGTGCGGGAGTTAGCGACGGTGTTGATGCGGATGCCGAACCACGCGACGCCGTAGGAACCGAGGATGCCGAGGATGGACGCGAGCAGGATGACCACGACGTTGAACGCCACGTGGCCGGAACTCATCGGGTTGCCAGTGGCGTCCTTGTGCTCGGTCAAAACCCCAAAGTAATAGACCATGCACGCGGCGATCAGGAACCAGAGGATCGCAAGGAACTTGCCCTGGGTGAAGAGGTAGGTTTTGCAGGTTTCCCAGATTGAGTTGGAGACCTTGGCCATGCTGTCATGCACCGGCAGCGCCTTGGTCTGGATGTATTGCAACACGCCGAACGCGGAGCCAATCGCGCACATCACGATGCCGAGATACATCAGCATCGCGCCGCTGATGCCGCCCAAGCCGTCAAACTTGACCGTGCTGAGGTCGGGGATCTTGATGTCCGCCTCGCTGGCAAAGGCGCCCGTTGCGCCGGCCAACATCAGCACCGCCATCGTCAGCCAACTCGAATACCGGCCAAACCGAGTCCAAATTGATTTACGTGTCACAGAATTCATCGCGTTCACCTTCGTTCTCTTCTTAAGTTTCTTGGTTCTGCCCGACCTTCGCCGCGCCGGAATACAACAGTTCTGCGCGTTTGACCGAAAATCGGAAGCGCGGACAGTAGCGGTTCCGGCCCGCGAAACGCAAGCAGATTTCCGGCTTCGATGTGCAGCAAAAAGGTAACGGTCGCGTTTCCAGCGCGTTCCAAGCGGCAGTTGCCGGCGCCGTTCTCACCCCCTCGCAGAGTTTGACAAGCCGGTGTCGGGTCGGCATAGTCTCGGTGTTCGCCACCGAAACGCGAAGATGCAGCGGTTGTTCGGTGTAGTTTCCGTTTCGGTGGCGATTCATTTTTTATGCAAAAGATCCGTAACATCGCCATCATCGCGCACGTGGACCACGGCAAGACGACGCTCGTGGATTGCCTGCTCACACAGTCGGGGACGTTCCGCGCCAACCAACAGGTCGCCGAGCGCATGATGGACTCCATGGACCTTGAACGCGAGAAGGGCATCACGATCAGGGCCAAGAACGCCAGCTTCCACTACAAGGCAAGCGACGGCGTGGACTACAAGGTCAACATCGTGGACACGCCCGGCCACGCCGACTTCGGCGGCGAGGTGGAGCGCATCATGAACATGGTGGACGGCTGCCTGCTCGTGGTGGACGCGTTCGACGGCCCGCAGGCGCAGACACGGTTTGTGCTGCGAAAGGCGCTCGAATCCGGCCTGATGCCCATCGTGGTGGTGAACAAGATTGACCGCCCCAATTCCAACCCGCTCGGCGCGCACGACAAGGTGGTGGATTTGATGCTGGAATTGCACGCCAACGACCAGCAACTGAACTTCCCGACGATCTACGCCAGCGCCAAGGACGGTTTCGCGAAGCTCGCCCTCTCCGATGAGAGCCGCGACATGAAACCGCTGTTCGAGGCAATCGTGAAGCATGTGCCAGCGCCCAAGGCGAATACGGGCGCGCCGCTCCAAATCCTGATCGCCAATCTCGACTACTCCGACTACGTCGGCCGTATCGCCCTCGGCAAGATTTACGCCGGCAAGATCAAGATGAACGACTCCGTCGTGTGCATCCACAAGGATGGCCGCCGCGAGCGAGCGCGCGTGACGAAGCTTTATTCGTTCACCGGCATGCAGCGCATCGAACTGGAGGAGGCCAGCGCCGGCGACATCGTCGGCCTCGCGGGCTTCGAGGAAGTGTCCATTGGGGAAACCATCGTGGACGACGAGTCGCGCGACCCGATGCCGTTCGTTGAGATTGACCCGCCGACGATTGAGATGCAGTTCGCGGTCAACAACGGCCCGCTGGCCGGTCGCGAGGGGAAGTTCGTCACCGCCCGCAACATCCGCGAGCGGCTCTACCGCGAGACGCGCACCAACATCAGCCTCTCCGTCCGCGACACCGACGACGGCAACGTCTTCATGGTTAGCGCCCGCGGCGAAATGCAAATCGCTGTGCTCGTCGAGCAGATGCGGCGCGAAGGCTTTGAAGTGCTCGTGTCGCGCCCTGAAGTCATCTACCGTCCCAGCCCCACCGGCCAGATGCTGGAGCCAATCGAGACGCTTTGGCTGGAAATCCAGCAGGACCACCTCGGCGACATCTTGCAGAACCTCGCCGCGCGCAAGGCCGAGATCACCAACATGAACCACCACGGCAGCCAGACCGGCACCGGCGGCCATGTGACGGTCGAGGCGATCATCCCGACGCGCGGTCTCATCGGGTTCGAGTCCGATCTCGTGAACATCACGCGCGGCACCGGCGTTATCTCGCACCTGTTCAAGGAATACGGCCAGTTGCGCGGCGAGATTGACACGCGCCGCGGCGGCGTGCTCATCGCGACGGAGGATGGCGAGTCCACCGCCTACGCGCTCGACTACATCCAGGAACGCGGCCGCATGTTCATCGGGCCGGCCGAAGCGGTTTACCAGGGCATGATCGTCGGCGAAACGGGCCGGCCGGAAGACATTGCCGTCAACGTCTGCCGCACCAAGAAGCTCACCAACATGCGCAGTCAGGGCGAAGGCAAAGGCATCCAGCTCGAACCGCCGCTCAAGATGAGCCTGGAGCGCTGCATTGAATACATTGGCCCCGACGAGTTCGTCGAGGCGACGCCGAAGAATCTCCGGCTGCGCAAGCGGTTGCTCCGCGAACTCGACCGCCGCCGCAACGAGCCGCGGCGGAACGCGGTGGTGGCGTAAGCTCAGAGTTCAAAGCTCAAGAAAAATTCCAAAAGCCAAGTTCCAGTTGGGTTGGGAGTTTGGTTTTGGAGCTTGAAGCTTCTTTTGAGCTTCAAGCTTGGAACTGTATCAAATGCCGCCGTTTATTCGCGCCTTCAACCTGCTCCTTCGCCACTTCGGCCCGCAACGCTGGTGGCCGGGCGACACACCGTTCGAGGTCTGCGTCGGCGCGATTCTCACGCAGAACACCGCTTGGACCAACGTCGAGAAAGCCATCGCCAACCTCCGCCGCGCCGGTGTTCTTTCGCCGTCGAAGATGCGCGCCCTGCATCACGCCAAACTGGCCGCGCTCATCCGACCCGCCGGCTACTTCAACGTCAAGGCCCGCCGCCTCCGGTCATTCCTGGATTTCCTGCGCGACGAGTTTCGCGGCGACCTGTCGCGGATGTTCCGTCTGTCGCCAGCCGTGGTGCGTGAGAAACTGCTGGGCGTCAACGGCATCGGCCCGGAGACAGCCGACTCGATCCTGCTTTATGCCGGCGGTCGCGAGAGCTTCGTCGTGGACGCCTACACGCGCCGCGTCCTAACGCGCCACGGATGGGCGCCATGCGCCTCCGACTACCACGAAATCAAAGCCATCTTCGAGCAATCGCTCGCCGGGAATCCGAAGTCCGAAATCCGAAATCCGAAATCCAAGATTCCCCGTCCCACCGGTCACCCGCCTTCCGGCATGTCCGTCGCCAGCGAGCGCCACTCGCCGCGCGCCCGTCTTTTTAACGAATACCACGCCCTGATTGTCGCCGTCGGGAAGCACTACTGTCTTTCGCGCGAACCGCGCTGCGAAGCGTGCCCCTTGCGTCCGCTACTGCCGCGCGCGGGGGCATGCAAGCCGTAACGACTTCGTTGCGCAACACGTCTTGCTTGCGCCGGGCGATTAGCCTAGAGTTTGAGGAACTGCCATGCGAGCGATTTACTGGATTGGGTTTATCGCGCTCGGAGTGGTGAGCGCCGAGATGGTTTCGCCGACTGCAACCGCCGCGGAGCCGGCGAAGCAACTGGTTTACGTCATTCCCGTCCAAACCGACATCAGCGTGCCAATGGTCTATGTCGTGCGACGCGGCGTCAAGGAGGCGGAGCGGGCCGATGCTCACACCCTCATTCTTGACATGAACACCGACGGTGGTCGCGGCGACGCGATGGAGCCGATCATGGACGTGCTGGCCAAGTTCAACGGCGAAACCATTACGTTCGTGAACACCAAGGCGTATTCGGCTGGCGCGTTCATCGCCGTCGCCACCAAACGCATCTACATGGCTCCCGGCGCGGTCATCGGCGCGGCAACGCCCATGATGATGATGACCACCGGCGAGATGCCGAACATTCCCGACGCCATCCAGAAGAAGTTCACCTCGGCCTACGCCGCCAAGATTCGCGCGGCAGCACAGCGCAACGGCTACAACGCGGCGGTTGTGGACAAGATGGTGGACAGCAGTTCAGACCTCTTGATTGACGGCAAGGTGCTGAAGCCCAAAGGCGAAATCCTCACACTCACGAACGTCGAGGCCGAACAGAAATACGGCCAGCCGTCCAAGCCTCTGTTGTCGAGCGGGACGGTCAAGGACATGGATGAGTTGCTCGGCCGGACCGGCTTGAAGGGCGCGACGGTCGTGAGGATCGAACCAACTGGCGTGGAGACGCTCGCCGACTGGATTAACACCATCGCGCCGCTCCTGCTGGCGCTCGGCGCGCTGGGCATCTATCTGGAGTTCAAGCTGCAAAGCTTCGGCCTGATTGGAGTGGCGGCTGTGGGGTGCCTGCTGTTGTTTTTCTTTGGCCAATACATTGCCGGCCTCAGCGGCTACGAATACGCGCTGCTGTTCCTGGTCGGCGTGGCGTTGCTGGTGGTGGAGGTGTTCGTGCTGCCGGGCCATCTCATCAGCGGAATGCTCGGCACCATATTCATCCTCGTGGCCGTGCTGATGGCGATGGTGGACCAGTATCCCGGCGGGCCGTGGGTGCCGGCCATCCCGGATTTGACGCGGCCGTTCATCAACCTCGGTCTGGCGACGGTGCTGGCGTTGTTCATGATCGCCATCGCGGCAAAATTCCTGCCACGCACCAGCGCATGGGACCAGTTGGCGTTGAAGGCAACCAGCGCGGGCGAGATCACCGCGCCCACAACTGATCTGCAGCCGCAGGATTTTCTCGGCAAGGAAGGCGTTGCGGTGTCGTTCCTGCGGCCCGCCGGCAAGGCGATGATCGGCAATCAACTGGCCGACGTCGTCACTGAAGGAGACTTGATTCCCAAGGACTCGCGTGTGAAGGTCGTCAAGGTCGAAGGCAATCGCGTCGTGGTAACAAAGGTCTAGAAGCCATGTGGGAATGGATCGTTTTACTGTTGGTCGTCGGGCTGGTGCTCGTGATCGTTGAGGTGTTTCTGCCAAGCGGCTTGTTCGGCGTCGCGGGCGGGTTGTGCCTGATCGTAGCCATCGCCATTACCTACACGGACTACGGCATTGCGGCTGGGACGTGGCTTTTGGGCGGCGTGATACTCGCGACGCTGTTCGGCCTGATCCTGTGGGTGAAATTTTTCCCGAAGACGCCAACCGGCCAGCGCATGATGCTCAATCAAACGAGCGGCAACGTCACGCCGGAAGAAGATTTCGCGGCACTGCTCCAAAAGCGCGGCGTGGCGCGCAGTTACTTGCGCCCTTCAGGCATCGTGGAGATCGAAGGCCGGCGGGTGGACGTTATCAGCGAAGGCGGGATGATCCCGCCAAACAGTGAGGTGCAGGTTGTTGCGGTGGACGGAACGAAGATCGTTGTGCGGAAGGTTTAGAAAATGGAGACATCTATTATGAACAGCATTGCGAGTTTGTTGGGAGTCCTGATTGCCGGCGTCTTGGTGGTCTTTGCGCTGATCGCCATCACCCTTTTCCTCTATTTCCTCAACGTCTGGATTCGAGCGCTGGCCGCGCGCGCGCCGGTGTCCATCGTGTCGCTCATCGGCATGAAGCTGCGGCGCGTGCCCGTCGGCCTCATCGTGGACAATCGGATCACCGCAGTGAAGGCTGGCATTGATCTCACCACCGACCCGCTTGAGGCGCACTACCTCGCCGGCGGCAACGTCGAGCAGGTCGTGCTCGCGCTGATCGCCACAAAGAAAGCCGGCATCTCGCTGAACTGGGACCGGGCGTGCGCGATTGACCTCGCCACCAAGGGCACCAGCAAGACCGTGCTCGACGCGGTGAAAGCCTCGATCAACCCGCGCATCATTGATTGCCCCAGCACCAGCAGCGGGCGCTCCACCATTGACGGCGTTGCCAAGGACGGCATCCAACTCAAGGTCAAGGCGCGCGTCACCGTCCGCACCAATCTCGACCGCTTCGTCGGCGGCGCGACGGAGGAAACCGTCATCGCACGCGTCGGCGAGGGTATCGTCGCTGCTATTGGTTCCGCCGACTCCTACAAGGATGTTCTCGAAAACCCGGAGCGCATCAGCAAGACCTCGCTGGAGAAGGGCCTCGACGCCGGCACCGCGTTCGAGATCCTCTCCATTGATATCGCCGACGTGGACGTGGGTGAGAACATCGGCGCCCGTCTGAAGCTCGACCAGGCCGAGGCCAACAAACGCATGGCGCAGGCCGACGCCGAGGTGCGCCGCGCCGCCGCCGTCGCGCTCGAAGCCGAGATGAAGGCGCGCACGCAGGAAATGCAAGCCAAGGTGGTCGAGTCCGAAGCCCAGGTGCCACTCGCCATGGCCGAGGCGTTCCGCCAGGGAAATCTCGGCGTGATGGATTACTACCGGATGCGCAACATCCAGTCGGACACTTCGATGCGCCAGACCATCGCTGGCGACGAAAAGCCGAAGCAAGGCTGATGATGCAACTGCCGTTCACCATCTTGGCGCAGAGTGATAGCTGGATCGGCCTGCTCATCTTCATCATCATCGCGATCGCGTCCAGCTTCAGCAAGATGATGCAAAAGGGGCAGGAGCCGGAGATGCCGGAGGAACTGCCCCCGCGGCCTTTTCCGCCGCGCCCCGCGCCGCCACAGCATCGCCCGCCGGTTGTCGTCCAGCAGCCGCAGTCGGCACGGCGCAGCCTGACGGAGGAACAAGTGCAGGAAGTGTTGCGCCGGATGCGCAAGCCGGCGCAACAACGTGTTCCACCGCCTGTCACCGAAACAATCGAAGAAGCGCCGCGCCGCATGGTCAAGCTGAGCCGCGAAGAATCCGAGTTGCCATCGGCGCGCCCGGAAACCAAATCGCGTGAGGTCGAGCCGCCAGCCGCGCATCCAGAACCAGCGCCCCACGAGGAGTTGCCGCCGGCCGCGCAACCGCCAAAGTCAGCCGCCACCGTCGCCGGGCTCTTGCCGCGCACGTCCCGCTATCACGAGTTGCTGCGCAATCGCACGGAAGTCCGCCGCGCCATCGTCCTGCGCGAACTCCTCGGCCCACCGTTGGCGTTGCGTCAGGATTGGTGAAGTTTCCGTCGCACTAACTGTTCCCCGCGTCGCCGCCTTTTCGCGCGAGAGAACCTGCGGGGTGGTTTTCGGCTTCCGCTTGCTTCACCGCGTTGAGCCAATGCTGGAGGTAACGGCCTTGCGGACACCCTTCCTTCTTCCAGATCGCGAACGCTTTCACCGCAATGTCTCCTTGCTCCCACGCTCAGTCTACTTCCTGCCACTCTCTTTCATATTCGTCCTTTCGCGACCCACCGCGCCGCGTTAAGACTCACACACTCGAACTGCGGGAAATATCCGCCACGCGCTCCGCGCCGTCATGTCAGGAACCCGCCCGCCTTGCATCAGGAAGACTTCACATAGCGTGGCCCGCAGCCTACATCGCAGCGGCCGGTTGCTCGACGCTGCCCAGCTCACTCTGCCTGCGCTTGGCCGCCAGCCTCGCCTTTGCCATCAACCAATGCTCCGAAAGGCGGCTTTGCGGGCAGCCTTCTTTTTGCCACGTCGCAAACGCAAGCTCCGCAATCTCCAAGGGATTCAGTTCATCCGTGTGCAGCGCGCATTTCATTTTCATTTCTATTCTTCTCCCGAATGGATTACTGCCTGCGAAACGATTGCCGGCCTTGGCCTCGGAGCCAACCTCTACCACTCGAACAACGCGCCAACTCTATCCCGAAACGCCATGCCGTCTATCCGGCAGAACTCCCCGTCGCCGCATCGGGTAATTCCCTAAGCTCGCCGCCTCCCACAACAGTTCCCGTCGCTTGCCCTTCTCAGGCTGGAAAATCAGTTGCGCGCGCGTGCCGGCGTGACTACTATGCGCGGACTTTGCGGGTGCCGGCGTGGCGGAATGGCAGACGCGGTGGACTCAAAATCCACTTCTCGCAAGGGAGTGGGGGTTCAAGTCCCTCCGCCGGCACCATCTTCCTTCTATCACCCCCAATGGCGTTCTCGCCTGCCAACCGGCTCGCGTGTGTTCACGCGTGGAGCCAGCAGCACAGGAACCGTTACGCCCTGAGAAAGGAATCGGGCGGTGCGTGCCAAGGAGTTGAGGGGTGGGGAACCCCGCATGAAGAACACGCACTCGCCCGAATCACAAAACCGCCGGGCTGACTGATGCTACGCCCACTTGATCATGTGAATGCCAATCAAGTTGGCAATGCTACAGGCCACGTGGGCGAGCAACCGCCATCCAGTCAGCTCGCTTTGCTTCGATGTCTCGCTGTCTGCTTTCACAACCTAACTTCCTGAGTTCATGCCGCCGCCGAAATGAACGACACGCCCTCGTATCAATTGCCCCACCAATTTCACCGCCGCCGCGCGATTGGGGCTGACATCAAACGCCAGTGTCACCAACTCGCCCAAGGTTCGCGGACTGCGAATGCCGTTTGCCGATTTCCTCATTTTCCTCATAACATTCTCCTGTTCCTTTTCTTGAACCGGTTGTGTTCTCCTCTACGCACCTATTTATAAGCCGAACTCTCCAAATCCGTCATGTCAGGTGGCCAAGCAGCGCCTGTCAGGATTGAACTGACAGCAACAAGCCGAAGATTCGCGACACGTTTCTCTACGGGCAGTCATAGGCTCCTACGCGATAGCCGCAACCATCTCCGCGATGTGACGACTGCGCTCTGAATGGCCGCCATGCCACACACAGTCCGTCTCACGGCTGCAACTGAACATCGTCACGCCGGCAAACTCCGCCAGCGTCCGTAGGAAATTCAACAACTGGCGGTCTTCTTCCCCGTCGTGCAGGATGAACAGCGCGCGCGGCAGGCAGGTGTCGGCGTTCAGCCAGTCCGCAAGCCAGCCCGCGACGTTGGAGAGGAAACGGGCGAGGTCGTGCATGGAGATGATCACGACATCTATCTGCGCCGCGTGCTCGCAGACCGGCGCTTTCTCGATCTGCTCCGCGGACAGATACGTGACCCCGCTCTGTGCGTCCCGCCCCATGTCGTTGAGGATGGTGTCCCACAACTCCTTGGCCCGTCGCTTCGTCTCCGAGTCGTCATGCACCACCACGGCCTTGCACTGTCGGGGGAGGGACCACTCGATGTCTGAAGTTTCTCTTTTCATGACGCGCAAAACTAACGCGCAAGGCCAAAGCGCGCCATGCGGTTGGATTCCCGATGTTCCCTAGGAAAACCACCTAAAGCAATTCACCCTCCGCCGGGAGTTTTTGCGCTTCCAAAACAGGCGTGTTACGGTCACCAACATCTTAACAACATTCGGAACACACTTATGATTCTCTACAATCTTTTCCCGCTGCTCGCCGGGCCGATGCCCCGGTGGAACGAACATCTCACCCGCGCCGCCGACATGGGCTTCGACTGGGTCTTCGTGAACCCGATTCAGCGGTTGGGCGAGTCGCGCAGCCTCTACTCCATCAGTGACTACTTCCGGGTCAATCCCGCGCTGCTGGACCCCGCCAGCGCCGCTTCCCCCGACGAACAGGTCCGCCAGATGACCGGGCAGGCGCATGACGCCGGGCTGAAGGTGATGATTGACCTCGTCATCAACCACTGCGCCATAGACTCGCCCATCACCCGCGAGCACCCGGATTGGTTCATGCGCGAGCCGGATGGGCGGATTGCCAACTCCTCCTGCGTCCACAACAACGAGCGTGTCGTCTGGAAAGACCTCGCGCAGTTCAACCACCAGCACACGCCCGACAAGGAGGGCCTGTTCCGTTACTGCCAGCGCATCGTCGAGAACCTGCTCTCGCTCGGCTTCGACGGCTTCCGCTGCGACGCGGCGTATCAGATCCCGCATCATTTCTGGCAGCGACTCATCCGCGAAACCCGGCAACGGCACCCGGGCGCCTGTTTCGTCGCCGAGACGCTCGGCTGCACCGCCGACCAGACCAAGGACACCGCGCGCGCCGGCTTCGACTACGTCTTCAACAGCTCCAAGTGGTGGAACTATTGCGACTGGTGGCTCATCGAGCAATACAACCTCACCCGCGAGACGGCCGGCTCCATCAGCTTCCCGGAGAGCCACGACACCCCGCGCCTCATCGAGGAGGCCCACGGCAACATCAACGCCCTCAAACAGCGTTACCTCTTCTCCTCGCTCTGGTCCGCCGGCGTGATGATGCCGATGGGCTTCGAGTTCGCCATGCACAAACCGCTGCACGTCATCCACACCACGCCCGCCGACTGGCAGCCCAACGGCGTGGACCTGCGCCCCTACATCGCCAGCGTCAACGCCATCAAGAAAAACCATTCCGTCTTCCGCGAGGAGTGCCCCACCAACATCCTGCCCTGCAACAATCCCAACATCCTCCTCATGTGGAAGGCCTCGACCAAGCACAAGGACGAAGCGATTCTGATCCTCAACAAGGATGTCTGGAACCACCAGGAGTTTTACACCGACCACTTCCGCCACTTTATCCAGGCCGGCGCCCCGCTGCGCGACGTGTCGCCGGAATACCCGCTCGAATACATCCACGAGCCGTTCCACTACGCCCTCCGCCCCGGCCAGGGCATCGTGCTCATGACCACGCGCAGTTGATAAACCGGCTTTTGATCAGGGAACAACGCAGGCATATCCAGCCGACGAACGACACCGTTGCCATCTTCTTGCGAGGCGGGCGCACTGTCGTTGCTTCCTTGCGGCATCAATCCGGTGAGCAGAAACGGTAGCCACCATAAACCAAACCTGACCCGGAAGAACCCCTGGGGTGAGGTTGATTGTGCCGGTCAATGCGGTGCCGGGCGGCTCAAAAGAACGGATAGAGGAACGGCGCGAGCGCGGACGACTGGGCGAAGACAATCAGGCCGCCGATGACGACCAGGATCACCAGCAGCGGGATCAGCCACCACTTCTTCTCCCGCATCGCAAACTGGACCAGTTCCTTGATCAAAGATTGTTTCGCCATGTTCTCTTCCTCCAGACGCCCGCTCAGTCCGCCGGCACCGCCGCCGGCGCGTGGCTCCACTCCAGGTTCACGCTCTCGCGCATGCCCTTCTCGAAGTCCACGTTCTGGTCCTTGTGGCGCAGCATGAAGCTGCCCATCACCAGCACGTCTATGCCCGTCTTCACGAAGGTGTTGTAGGCGTTCTCCGGCGTCGTCACGATCGGCTCGCCGCGCACGTTGAAGCTGGTGTTCAGGATCACCGGCACGCCGCAGGTCTCGCCCCAGCGCTTGATGAGATCGTAGTAAAGCGGCGCGATGTCCCGCTCGACGGTCTGCACGCGGCCGGTGCCGTCCTCGTGCGTGACCGCCGACAGTTTCGCCCGCCATTCCTGCCGCACCTGTGGCACCAGCAGCATGTAGGGCGAGTCGAAACCTTCCGGCATCTCGAAGTAGAGGTGCGCCGCTTCCTTGAGCACGCTCGGCGCGAACGGCCGGAACCACTCGCGGAACTTCACCTTCGCGTTGATGATGTCCTTCATCTTCGGGTTGCCGGGATTCGCCAGAATGCTGCGGCTGCCGAGGGCGCGCGGCCCGAACTCCTGCCGGCCCTGGAACCAGCCGATGACCTTGTCATCCGCAATCGCCTTCACGGTTTCTTCGAGCAACTGTTCGCGCGAGAGCTTCTCGTATTTCGCGCCAACGCGGTCGAGCGCGGCGGCGATTTCCTCGTCGCTGTATTCCGGCCCCCAGTAGGCGTGGCGCATCGTGAACTTGCGCGGCTGGTTCAGCACGCAGTTCCAGACCCAGAACGCCGCGCCGAGCGCGCCACCGTCGTCGCCCGCCGCGGGCTGGATGAAGATGTTCTTGAAGCCGCTCCCCTGCTTGAGGATTTTCCAGTTGGCGACGCTGTTGAGGCCGACGCCGCCGCCGATGCAAAGGTCGTCGAAACCGTAGCGTTTGTGGACGGCGGTGGCCATGCCGACCATGATCTTCTCGACAACCGCCTGGCCGGAGCGCGCGATGTCGTAGTGGTATTTCGCCAGTTCCGTTTCGGGCTTGCGCGGCGGCTGGCCGAAGAGCCGCTCCCAACGGTTGAGCATCGTGCTCTCGCTCCAATGGTGCGCGTAGTAGTCCATGTTCAGCCGGAAGCTGCCGTCCGGCTTGATGTCCACCAGTTGCATGAACTGGTCCACATACTTCGGCTCGCCGTAGGGCGCCAGTCCCATGACCTTCCACTCGGCGTCGTTGACCTTGAAGCCCAAATACGCCGTCAACGCGCTGTAGAAGAGGCCGACCGAGTGGGGGAACTCGATCTTCTTCTCCAACACGAGCCGGTTGCCGTCGCCGTAGCCGATGCAGGTGCTGTCCCACTCGCCGACGCCGTCGGCCGTGATGATCGCCGCCTTCTCGAAAGGCGACACCAGGAACGCGCTGGCCGCGTGGCTGACATGGTGGCCGCAGAAGAGGATCTCCCTGTCCGTCTGGAGCTTCTTCTGGATGTAGGAACGGAGGCGAATCTTGTCCTTCATCCAAATCGGGATGGCCTTGAGGAACCCCTTGTAGCTGTGCGGCCAGGTGCCCAGCGCGCAGCTCAGGATGCGGTCGAACTTCACGAACGGTTTCTCGTAGAAGACGATGTGGTCCACCTGCTCCAGCGTGATGCCCGCCTGCTTCAGACAGAACTGGATCGCCAGTTCGGGAAATTCCGAGTCGTGCTTGTTGCGGCTGAACCGCTCCTGTTCGCACGCCGCCACAAGCTGGCCGTCGCGGACCAGCGCCGCCGCCGCGTCGTGGTAGAAGAAGCTGAGGCCGAGGATGGTCATGGGAAATCAGAACGGCCGGCCCGCGTCCTCGATCGAGTTCGATAGCGGTTTCACGTCTTCCCAATAGCTTGTGGCAGTCGGGTCGAGCTTTAGTCGCAACCGCTTCTTGCCGGAGATCAGCGCGAAGACGGGGATGATGAGAAAGTAAAGCAGCGTCAGCAGAAAGTTGGTCTGCCAGACGCCGAGCCTGTGGGCGATCTTCTTCCAGCCCTCCCAAATTTGCCGGAACGGCATGAACAGTCGCAGAACCAACACGAGGGCCGCCAGGGCGCCGAAGAAATAGAGAACGAACATCAGATGCTTCAAGCCAGCAGCCCCCGTTTGGCTGTAGCGGCAATGTTCGGCCTCTTCATGCGCGCTGCGGTGTTCATGTGCTGCGGGAGGCTACACTTCCTCCCCAACGCCGCACAAGTGATAAAGTGACGGAACGGCTGCCGTCTATTCTGACGGTCTCAGGTCAATCGAGCCGGCTCACTGTTTCCGATAGACTTTGCCCGCGCGATACAACGCAAGGCGGGCAAGAACTTGCTCGATGAGTCTCGCGTCGCCACTCGCTCGCGCCAGACGCGCAGCTTCCGCGGCAGCCGCGCAGGCTTCGGGAAACCGGCTGGCGGTCGCATAGGCTGCGGCGAGCACATCGAAAGCTTGCGCCGACACCGGGCCGGGCTGGCGGCAGAACGCTTCGGCGATTGAGATTGCCTCCGCCGCGTTGCGAACGTGATCGTCCCGGCTCGCGGCCAGCAGCGCCGCAAGCTCCAGCGCCACGACCGGGTCGCGCTCCGCCTGCACGGCCAGACGATAATGCCGCGCCGCCTCGCCGTCATCGCCTCGCGCCGCCGCGGCACGCGCCTGCGCCGCTTCCAATCGCAAAACGGCGTGCGTGTCCTGCGGATTCATCTGGAGCGCGCGGCGGAAATACTCCAGGGCTTCGCCGGGCTTGCCTTGTTTCTCCAACGAGATGCCAATGTTCATGCAGAGAATGGCGCTGGGTTCGATGGACAACGCCCGCTTGAACTCCACGACAGCGCCGGCGAAATCGTTGGTCTTGAACTTGACCATGCCGAGACCGTTGATCGCCGGCAGATGGTTCGGGTTCAGCCGGATGGCTTTGGAGAACTCCACCGCCGCCTCGCCGTATCTCTGCTGCAAGGTGAGGATCTCGCCCATGCCGCGGTGGATGTTCGGCGCGTCGCGCCAGCCCTTCGTGGCCTGCTGGAACTGCGCCATCGCCTCGTCGAGCCGGCCCAACCGTCCCAGCGCTTCGCCTAGATTCAGGCTCGTCTCGGCCGCAAACAGGCTGCCGGCTGGCATCCGCGTCAGCAGCTTCTGCCATTCCGCCGCCGCGCCGGCGAATGCGCCGTGCTCCATCAGCAGGTTGGCAAAGTTGTCGCGCAACTGCCAGTCGTCCGGCGAGCGATTGATCGCTGTGTCGTAGGCCAGCCGCGCGCGGTCGAAGGCGTTCGTGAGCGTCGCGCGGAAACGCTCCAACTGTTCCGTCCGCCGCGCCTGCCGCTCGCGATGGTCGAACTGGTTCACGAACGGCGGGCGCGCTGTCATCGCGAGCATCGAGGCCGTCATCCGGGCTTCGTCCAGTTCCGTCAGCGCGAGCAACGCCGCGCACGCCGGCAACTCCGGCACGGCGGCGGCCGGCAGACTGCGCATCTGCGACCGGACGACCCGCGCCAGCAGGAAGTTGCCGCGCGGCCTCAGATGCGCGTGCTCGTAGAACAACGCGTCGCCGGGAATGCGACGCTCGCCCCGCTCGCTCTCCTCGAAAGCCTTTTCCGCATCCGCGAGATACACGCCCTCATGTTCGCGGGCCACGGCTTCCTGCCGGATGATGTCGTTGATGCGGCTGTCGGCGCGGAACCGCAGCGCATCACAGTCGCGCGCCTGCGTGTAGAGGGCGCGGGCTTCATCAAGTTGCTGGAGCGACCGGTGGCAATCGGCCATGCGGAACAACAACTCCGCATGACGGCTGTCCATCTGTGCCGCTTCGCGGTATTTCCCGATCGCCGCGGCGTAACGGCCGGCGGACTGCTCCGCGACGCCAGCTTTGAAAAGCATCTCCCATCGGTTTGTGTCCGCACCAGAGAGGTTTGTGCGATGAGCCGAAGCGAAAGGCGGACTGTCGGCGAGGTTCGTCGCGACCGTGGCGATGATGACCTGCGCGCCGGCCGAGCGCGCCGCCTCGCGGATGTCGCGGAGGTTGGCGCGGAAGTTTTCGTAAACCGCCGCGAGCCGTGAATCGTCCGCCGGCACCTGCCGGTCCAAAAACATCTCCATGCCCTGCCACGCCGCGGCTTGTTCGCTCCGCCCCGCGAGCCGCCCGATGGCATCGTGCGCCCACTGGCCCGCGCGAAGCGACCGCAGCCACAGCCCCGCGCGGATGAGGCTGCGGTGCGGCGACCCGCCGCCGAAGACCGTTCCCGGCCCGAACGGCCCGACCACTTCGTTGTTGCCCATGTAGATGACCACGAGGTCCGGCCGCAGTTGCCGGCAGTCCATCGCGATGAGGCGGATGGCGTGGGAGTTGATCGCGGTCATGGCGGCGTTCACCACCTCGAACCGTCGCTCCGGGTATTGCAGCCGCAGCATCGCCTCCAGCATCCGGCCGAAATTGAAGGAAGCGTTGGGCGTTCCCTCCGCCGCCGACTCGCCCAGCACGACGATGCGGCAAACGCCGGTGGGTGTGACGGCGGGAACCTGGAACGCACAGGGCGTGGTGGCCAGCGGTTTGGGAAAGAAGCGCCAGCCGAAACGGTCGTTGCTCGCGAACTGGCCGCCGCAACGGATGAGGAAGCCGGTTTCGTATCCGTAGCCCGAAACCCGCAGCGCCGTCTCCAGCACGCCGACCGCAAGCAACGGCACCGCCACCATGAGCGCCAAGCGCCCCGCCCACAGCCGCGCGTTGACAGGTTCCCGGCTCATCGAATCCGGGAGCGTCTTGCCGTCTGTGCGTGCCTCAACTTCATATCGTTGGCGTATCGGAGCAGCCGCATACGCGTTTCATGATACAGCGCGCGCCCCTTTGGAGTCGCCATGAAAATCCGCCTGCCCGTGGGCACTTGCTCTGACGAAACACGAACTCTCATGGCGCCGGCTGCTGCCGGCAAGCCCGTGCTCGTCTCCTGCGAAGCAAACAAGAAGGAATTCGGCCTGGCGCAATCAGAGTTGCTCTCACAACAAGGCGCAGGAGAATCCGGTCTTCTGCGCCTTTTGTGTTGGTTCCGTAGCGTCCAGCGTCATGGAACGGCCCCGATGTTGCTCGCAGGGCGAGTCCAAAGGCTGCTTTGTAGCGGACGGCCCGAAACCGCCGTATGGTGGGATGGAGGTAGAGGTAGGGGCCGACGATGTGGCGGGCCGCCGCTACAAACGCGGAGCAGGATAGAACTTCCCGCGCGCAAATTTCCAATGAACGCACCGTGTGTTAACTGGCTTCAGTTTCTCACCCCTTGTGCGTTCCTTCAATAAGGCTAGAACCTGAAACCAGCCTAGGGAATACCCCCACTTCAATACCGGCCCATCAAGAACAGTGTGTTGTTGTCAAAGGCGGAGCTTCTCCGCTGAGCCAGTCTTCGTCTCCTGCGAAGCGGACAAAAAGGAACTCGGTCTGGCGCAATCAACCACTGACCATAACAAGGTGCAGGAGGCTCCGGTTTCTTGCGCCTCGTGTTGACGGTGAGCATGGCAAGAGACGTTCCAGTTGCGACGACGACTGTGTTTTTGCTCGCCCTCGGCGAACGGAGGGCGCATCTTCCGCCACGAGCTTATGGATACCGACCGCGCCAGTTCACTCAAACCGCGAATGATTCGATCCTCCACGCGACGCACGTTCCTGAAACATGGCGCGCTGGCCGGCGCCGGCTTGTTGATGGCGGGAAACAGTTCCGCTGACGCGGGGCGGCGGTTCCCCTCCGAACGGCGTGAACTGCGCGACGAGAAGACCGGCGCGCGGCTCTGGCAGATGACGGCGGCGGAGGCGATGCAGCATCATTTCTATTTCACGAACCCGTCGTGGCCGGACGATCAGCGCGAACTTTACTTCGTCAGCTACCGCACCGGCTTTCCGAATCTCTTCACCGCGGCGGAAGCGACGGGCGAGATCACGCAACTGACCGCGCGCGCGGACATCAATCCGTTCTCGCCGACGGTGACGCGCGACGGGCGGCGGCTCTACTTTTCCGCGCGCGACTGTGTGGTGGAGGTGGACCGCGAGACGTTGCGCGAGCGGGTGGTGGCGAAGTTCGACGGCGCGAAGCTCGGCAACTGTTCGCTCAACGCCGCCGGCACGCGCCTGGCCATCGGCGTGCGGTTGCCGAAATGCTGCCGGCTCGCGCTCGTCGAGCTGGCGTCGGGGCAGACGCGGTTCCTGGTGGAGAAGGCGGAGGTCGGCCATATCCAGTTCTGTCCGGCCGACGACAACATTCTGGAATACTCCGGCACGCCCGGCGCGCGCATCTGGACCATCCGCGCCGACGGCACGGGCGACCGCAACCTTTACCCGCAGCAGCCCGGCGAATGGATTGTCCACGAAAGCTGGCTCGGCGACGGCAGCGAAATCATCTTCACACACTGGCCGCGCGCGTTGCGGGCCATCAGCCGCGATGGCTCGCGGGTGCGGACGATTGCGGCGTTCAACACATGGCACCAAAGCAGCGACCGCAGCGGACGGTGGATTGTGGGCGACACGAATCATCCCGACATCGGCCTGCAACTGGTCAACGCGCGCACCGGCGAGCGGCGCACGCTTTGCCATCCGCGCGCCACCAACCGCGGCACGCAGTGGAAGTTCACCGAGCCGGCGAAGGGCGCGGGCATTGACACGAGCATCATCCGCGGCGACCTGCCCGAACTCGACCGTCCGCCGCGTCCCGGCGATCCCGCCTCCGTCTATGGCCCGCAATGGAGCCACCCGCATCCGGCGTTCTCGCCCGACGGCCGCCGCGTGGCCTTCACCAGCGACCGCAATGGCTGGAGCCAGGTGTATGTGGTGGAATGTGAGCAATGAGGGGCGCGTTTTTCTTCGTGCCCAGCCGCGGCGATTCGTGCTTAACTTTTCGTCATGGAAGTCATCATTCAACCGACAGCGGAAAAGGCGGCGGAGCTTGTGGCGCGACTGATCGCGAAGCGTTTGCTGGAGAAGCCAACGTTGGTGCTCGGTCTGGCCACCGGCCGGACGATGGAGCAGGTTTACGGGTATCTGGCCGGGATGCACCAGCGCGAACGCTTGGACTTCTCGCTTTGCCGCACGTTTAACCTCGACGAGTATGTCGGCCTCGCGCCGGAGGATTCGCATTCCTACCGCTACTACATGAATCAGCACTTGTTCAGCCGGGTCAACATTGACCGGCGGAACACGCATCTGCCGAACGGCGCGGCCCGCGACCTCGCGGCGGAATGCCGGCATTACGAGGAGATGATCCACGATTGCGGCGGCATAGACGTGCAATTGCTCGGCATCGGCGCTGACGGCCACATTGGCTTTAACGAGCCGCTCTCGGCGTTGCGGTCGCGCACGCGGGAGAAGGCGCTCACGCCGGCGACGATCCGGCAGAACGCGGCGTTGTTTCGAGGCGGAGCGAAAGCTGTGCCGCGCCGCGCGCTGACGATGGGCATCGGCACGATTCTGGACGCCTCCCACATCCTGACGCTGGTCACCGGCGCGGAGAAGGCGGCCATCCTAGCGAAAGCCGTTGAGGGGCCGATCACCTCGATGGTCACGGCCTCAGCGTTGCAACTCCACCCGGACTGCAAGGTCATTGTGGACGAAGCGGCCGCGAAGCGGTTGCGGGGACGGGCTTACTACCGCTGGATCTTCCAGAACGAGCCGGAGTGGCAGGAGTTTCTGCAGCGTTAACGGGCTGTTACGCGTCCGGCTTTTCCCTTGTCGCCAAGATTAGCTGTTGACGAATGGCGTCGTCTGTATTATTAGAAAATCTAATGCGGCATAGCCGCTGTATTAGAAATAGTAATGCAAATAGATGCCCTGAAGATTTATTGCGACGTGGTCCGGTTCCGCAGCTTCTCGCGAGGCGCGGAGGCGAGCGGCGTGTTGCAGGCGACGGCCAGCCAGACGGTTCACCGGCTGGAGGAGCATCTTGGCGTGACGCTGATTGACCGTTCGTGCCGGCCTTGGGAGCTGACGGCGGAGGGCAAGGTGTTTTACGACGGCAGCCGCGAGATCGTGGAGCGCTATCATGAGGTGGAGGCGGCTGTGCGCGGGACGCGCGCGGCGGTGGATTCCGTCATCCGCGTGGCGGCCATCTACTCGGTCAACCTGCGCGACATGAGCCAGTGCGTGCAACGGTTCAGCAAGCTGCGCCCGCAGGCGCGGGTGGAGATCGAATACTTGCACCCGGAGCGGGTGTGCGAGCGCGTGCTGAATGACGAGGTGAATCTCGGCATCATTTCGTTTCCGCAGGGGCGGCCAGGCTTGGCGGTGATTCCCTGGCGCGAGGAGCCGATGGTGGTGGCGTGCCAGCCGCGGCATCCGCTGGCGAAGCAGAAGACGGTGACGTTTGAACAACTCGCCGGCGAGCCCTATGTCGGTTTCGACGCCGAACTGGTGGTTGGGAAGAAGGTTGAGCGCCATCTGAGGAGCCGCGGCGCGGACGTGAAGCCGGTGTTGCGGTTTGACAACATCGAGGCGATCAAGCGCGCGGTGGAGGCCGGATCGGGCGTGTCCGTGCTGCCGCTGCCCAGCGTGGAGCACGAGTTGCGGCTGGGCACGCTGGCAGCGGTGCCGTTTGCCAAACACCCGTTTGTGCGGCCGCTGGGCATCGTCTATCGTCGCGGGCGGAAACTTTACGCGAACACCGAGGCTTTTATTGAAGTGTTGAGAAATGGGAATGGAAGCGCAGCAGCGAAGAAAGGTTGAAGCACAGAACATGTTACAGGCTCCCCAAGCACAAGGGCTATACGACCCGCGTTATGAGCACGACGCATGCGGCGTCGCCTTCGTCGTCAACATCAAGGGTAAGCGTTCCAACAAGATCGTCCGCGACGCCCTGACCGCGCTGGTCAACCTCCGCCATCGCGGCGCGTGCGGCTGCGAGAACAACACCGGCGACGGCGCCGGCATCCTGATGCAGATGCCGCACGAGTTTATGAAGAACGCCGCCGGCGCGGCGAAGATCGCGCTGCCGGGCTACGCCGAATATGGCGTTGGCCAGATGTTCATGTCGCAAGACGCGGCGGAACGGCGGGAGTGCGAGAAGGTGTTCGGACAGATCGTTGCGGAAGAGGGGCAGACCGTCCTTGGGTGGCGCACAGTGCCGACCAGCAACACCACGCTCGGCGGGACCGCGAAAGCCTCCGAGCCGTTTGTGCGGCAGGTGTTCATCGGCCGTAGTTCGAAGCTGCAGGATGACGCCGCGTTCGAGCGCAAGCTTTATATCATCCGCAAGCGCGCGGAGCATGTCATTCGCTACGGCCGCGGCGGGAAGAAGGTTGCCGGCGGCGAGCATTTCTACGTGTGCAGCCTTTCGTTCAAGACGCTCATATACAAGGGCATGTTGATGTGCGAGCAGGTGGAGGAATTCTTCCCCGACCTCAAGGATCCGGCGGTCGAGAGCGCGCTCTGTCTCGTTCACTCACGCTTCAGCACGAACACGTTCCCGAGCTGGCCGCGCGCGCATCCCTACCGCTACCTCGCGCACAACGGCGAGATCAACACGCTCCGCGGCAACATCAACTGGATGCACGCCCGCCAGATGCTCTTTGAGAGCGATCTCTGGGGCAAGGACATTGAGAAGCTGCGGCCGATTATTTGCGACGACGGCAGCGACTCGGCAATGTTCGACAACTGCCTGGAATTCCTCGTTCTCTCCGGCCGCGAGCTGCCGCACGCGGTGATGATGATGATTCCGGAGCCGTGGGAGAGCCACGAGAGCATGAGCGACCAGAAGCGCGCGTTCTACGAGTATCACGCGTGTCTGATGGAAGCGTGGGACGGCCCGGCCTCGATTGCGTTCACGGATGGACGGAAGATTGGCGCGGTCCTCGACCGCAACGGCCTGCGCCCGTCGCGCTACTACGTTACCAAGGACGACCTCGTCATCATGGCGAGCGAGGTGGGCGTGCTGCCCGTCGAGCCGGAGCGCGTGCTCGAAAGGGGGCGGCTTCAGCCCGGCCGCATGTTCCTCATTGATACCGAGGCGGGCCGTATCGTTGCGGACGAGGAGATCAAGAACAAGATCACCTCCGGCCAGCCGTATCGGGTGTGGCTCGACCAGGAGATGATCCATCTCGACAATCTGCCCGACCCGCCGCACGTCTATGAGCCGGACCACGAAACGATGGTCCAGCGAGAGATGGCGTTTGGCTACACGTTCGAGGAGCTGCGGAAGATCATGGGGCCGATGGCCACCGACGGCGTCGAGCCGATCGGCTCGATGGGCAACGACACGCCGCTGGCGGTGTTGTCGAACCGTCCACAGCTTCTCTACAACTACTTCAAACAACTCTTTGCGCAGGTCACGAATCCGCCGGTGGACTGCATCCGCGAAGAGATCATCATGTCGGCGCACACGCTGATCGGCTCCGAGCGGAACCTGCTCAAGCCCGGCCCGGAGAGCTGCCGCATGATCGAGTTGGACCGGCCGATTCTCAGCAACGAGGAGCTGGAGAAGCTGCGGCACATTGACCGGCCCGGCTTCAAGTCGGTGACGTTGCCGATCCTTTTCCCGGCGGACTCCGGCGGCAAGGGACTCGAAGCGGCGATGGAGGAGTTGTTCGCGAAAGCCAACGCCGCCATCGCCAAGGGTGTGAACATCATCATTCTTTCCGACCGTGGCGTGAACAGCGTGCAGGCGCCGATTCCGGCGCTGCTGGCCGTGGCGGGGCTGCACCATCATCTGGTCCGCGAGGGCACGCGCACGCGCGTCGGCTTGGTGCTGGAGTCGGGCGAACCGCGCGAAGTGCATCACTTCGCGCTGCTGATCGGCTACGGAGCGACGGCGATCAACCCGTATCTTGCGTTCGAGGCGCTCGACGACATGATCCGCGGGGGGCTGCTCACCGGCCTTGACCACAAGAAGGCGGTGAAGAACTACGTGAAGGGCGCCGTGAAAGGCGTGGTGAAGACGATGTCGAAGATGGGCATCTCCACCATCCAGAGTTACCGCGGCGCGCAGATTTTCGAGGCGATCGGCCTCAACCGCGGCGTCATTGACAGATACTTCACCAACACCGCCTCGCAGGTGGAAGGCGTCGGCCTCGACGCAATCGCCGAGGAAGCGCGCCTGCGCCATGACGCGGCGTTTCCGGAGCGCGGGCAGCAACCGCCGACGTTGCGGCCGGGCGGCCAGTATCAGTGGCGCGCCGACGGCGAGTATCATCTCTTCAACCCGGAGACGATTCACAAGCTCCAGCTCGCGGCGCGGACGAACAATTACGGCGTGTTCAAGGAGTTTTGCCACGAGATTGACGCGCAGTTGCGGCACCTTTGCACGTTGCGCGGCATGTTCGAGCTGAAGTATCTCGACAAGCCGATTCCGCTCGACGAGGTCGAGCCGGTCGAGAGCATCTTGAAACGGTTCAAGTCCGGCGCGATGAGCTACGGCTCCATCAGCCAGGAGGCGCACGAGACGCTCGCCATCGCCATGAACCGCATCGGCGGCAAGAGCAACACCGGCGAGGGCGGCGAGGACCCGGCGCGTTACGCGACGGAACCGAACGGCGACTCCAAGAACAGCGCGATCAAGCAGGTTGCCAGCGGGCGCTTTGGCGTCACGAGCAACTACCTCGTCAACGCGAGGGAGCTTCAGATCAAGATGGCGCAGGGCGCGAAGCCCGGCGAAGGCGGCCAGCTTCCGGGCCGGAAGGTTTATCCGTGGATCGCGAAAACGCGGCACTCCACGCCCGGCGTCGGTCTTATTTCGCCGCCGCCGCATCACGACATCTACTCGATTGAGGATCTCGCGGAATTGATCCATGACCTCAAGAACGCCAACAGCGAAGCGCGCATCAGCGTCAAGCTGGTGGCCGAGGTGGGCGTCGGCACCGTCGCGGCGGGCGTTGCGAAAGGCCACGCTGACGTGATCCTCATCAGCGGTTACGATGGCGGCACGGGTGCTTCACCACTGACGAGCATCAAGCACGCCGGCACACCGTGGGAACTCGGCCTCGCCGAGGCGCACCAGACGCTCGTGCTGAACAACCTCCGCAGCCGTGTCTATGTCGAGACCGACGGCCAGCTTCGCACCGGCCGCGACGTCGCGGTGGCCGCGATGCTCGGCGCGGAAGAGTTTGGCTTCGCGACGGCCCCGCTGGTCGTCATGGGCTGCATCATGATGCGCGTCTGCCATAGCGACACCTGTCCGGTGGGCGTGGCGACGCAAAACCCGGAGCTTCGCAAGAAGTTCGCCGGCAAGCCGGAGCACGTCGTCAACTTCTTTCACATGATCGCCCAAAACCTGCGCGAGGAAATGGCGAAACTCGGCTTCCGCACCATCAACGAGATGGTCGGCCGCACCGACAAGCTCGACAAGGCCAAGGCGCTCGACCACTACAAGGCGCAGGGCCTCGACTTCTCGCGCATCTTCTATCAGCCGCCCGCCGGTCCCGAAGTCGGTCGTTACCGGCAGATGGAGCAGGACCACGGTTTGAAAGAGTCGCTCGACCAGCAGGTGCTGCTCAAGCTGTGCGCACCCGCCATCGAAGAAGGCAAGAAGGTGCGCGCAACGCTGCCAGTCAGAAACGTCAACCGCGTCGTTTGCACGCAGGTCGGCAGCGCGGTGACGAAGCGTTGGGGCGCCAATGGCCTGCCCGACGACACCATCCGCCTCAAGTTCATCGGTTCGGCCGGCCAGAGCTTCGGCGCGTTCGTGCCCCGTGGCATCACGCTGGAACTGGAAGGCGACGCCAACGACTACTTCGGCAAGGGCCTCAGCGGCGGCAAGATCGT
>JACRQF010000018.1 GCA_016222825.1 Verrucomicrobiota bacterium
AGAGCGTCAACCTCCTGGCCGGCAACCTGACCAACCAGGTGCGCAACATAGCCCAGGTCACCACGGCGGTAGCTCAGGGCAACCTAGCCAAGAAGATCACGGTGGAGGCCAAGGGCGAAATCCTGGAGCTGAAGGACACCGTGAACACCATGGTGGACCAGCTCAGCACTTTCGCGGCGGAGGTGACTCGCGTGGCCCGCGAGGTGGGCAGCGAAGGCAAGTTGGGCGGTCAGGCGGTAGTGAAGGACGTCTCCGGCGTCTGGAAGGACCTGACCGACAACGTCAACTCCATGGCCACCAACCTCACCGACCAGGTGCGCAACATCGCCCAGGTCACCACGGCGGTGGCCCAGGGGGACCTGACGCGCTCGATCACGGTGGAGGCCAAGGGCGAGATATTGGAGTTGAAGGACACCATCAACACCATGGTGGACCAGCTGAGCACCTTCGCCTCGGAGGTGACACGGGTGGCCCGTGAGGTGGGCACCGACGGCGTCCTTGGCGGCCAGGCCGAGGTCAAGGGGGTGGGTGGCACCTGGAAAGACTTGACCGAGAGCGTCAATTTCATGGCCGGCAATCTCACCAACCAGGTGCGTAACATTGCCCAGGTAACCACGGCGGTGGCCAACGGCGACCTCTCACGCAAGATCACGGTGGAGGCCAAGGGCGAAATTCTGGAGTTGAAGAACACCATCAACATCATGGTGGACCAGCTTAACGGCTTCGCTTCGGAAGTCAGCCGCGTGGCGCGCGAAGTCGGCACCGAGGGCAAACTCGGCGGCCAGGCGCAGGTGCCGGGCGTGGCCGGCACGTGGAAAGACTTGACCGACAACGTCAACTCGATGGCCGGCAACCTCACCGCTCAGGTTCGCAACATCGCCGAGGTCACCATCGCCGTGGCGAACGGCGACTTGTCGCGCAAGATCACCGCCGACGCGCGTGGCGAGCTGCTGCAGCTCAAGGAAACCATCAACACGATGGTCGAGCAGCTCCGGTCATTCGCATCGGAAGTCACCCGCGTGGCCCGCGAGGTCGGCACCGACGGCCGCCTCGGCGTGCAGGCGGTGGTGCCGGGCGTGGCTGGCACTTGGAAGGACTTGACCGACTCGGTCAACGCGATGGGATCGAACCTCACCGCGCAGGTCCGCAACATCGCCGAGGTGACCACCGCTGTGGCCCGTGGCGATCTCTCCCGCAAGATCACCGCCGACGCCAAGGGCGAGATTCTGGAACTCAAGAACACCATCAACACGATGGTGGACCAGCTCCGCTCCTTCGCCGCCGAGGTCACCCGCGTGGCGCGCGAGGTCGGCACCGACGGCAAGCTCGGCGGTCAGGCCGCCGTGCCCGACGTGGCCGGCACGTGGAAGGATCTCACCGACTCGGTCAACGTCATGGCCGCCAATCTCACCGACCAAGTGCGTGGCATCGTCAAAGTCGTGACCGCCATCGCCAACGGCAACCTTCGCGTGAAGCTGACCGTCGAAGCCAAGGGCGAAGTGGCCGCGCTGGCTGAAACGATCAACACCATGACTGACACGCTCGCCACGTTTGCCGAGCAGGTCACCAACGTTGCCCGCGAGGTCGGCGTCGAGGGCCGTCTCGGCGGCCAGGCCAACGTGCCGGGCGTCGCCGGCACGTGGAAGGACTTGACCGACAACGTCAACTCGATGGCCTCGAACCTCACCGCACAGGTGCGCGCCATCGCCGACGTGGCGACGGCGGTGACCAAGGGCGACTTGACCCGCTCGATTCAGGTGAACGCGCGCGGCGAAGTCGCCGAGTTGAAGGACAACGTCAACACGATGATCGGCAACCTGCGCGCCACCACCGAGCGCAACCAGGAGCAGGACTGGCTCAAGACCAACCTCGCCAAGTTCGCCGGCATGTTGCAGGGCCAGCGCGACTTGAACACGGTGGGCCAGATGTTGCTGACCGAATTGGCGCCGCTGGTCAACGCCCAACAAGGTTCCATCTACCAGATGGAAGTTGGCGACGCCAAACCGTCGCTGCACCTGCTGGCCGGTTACGCGCAACGGCGCAACCAGCCCGAGCGCATCCCGCTGGGCGAAGGCCTCGTCGGCCAGTGCGCCGTGGAAAAGCAGCGCATCCTGCTCACGGATGTGCCGGCGGATTACACGGAGATCCACAGCAGCCTCGGCGAAGCACAGCCTAAGAGCATCGTGGTGTTCCCGGCGCTGTTCGAAGGTGAGACCAAGGCCGTCATCGAGCTGGCCTCGCTCCGCACCTTCCCGGCAACGCATCTGGCTTTCCTTGAACAGCTCACCCAGTCCATCGGCGTCGTGCTTAACACCATCGAGGCCACTATGCGCACCGAAGGTTTGTTGAAGCAATCCCAGCAGCTCACCTCTGAGTTGCAGACGCAACAGAAGGAATTGCAGGGCACCAACGAGGAGTTGGCCACAAAGGCGCGTCAGCTCGCCGAGCAGAACGTCGAAGTCGAACGCAAGAACAAGGAGGTCGAGCTGGCCCGTCGCGCGCTGGAGGAAAAAGCCGCCGAGCTGGCGCTCACCTCGAAATACAAGTCCGAGTTCCTGGCGAATATGTCCCACGAGTTGCGCACCCCGCTCAACTCGATCCTCATTCTCGGCCAACAGATGGCCGAGAACCAGTCCGGCAACCTCAGCCCCAAACAGGTCGAGTTTGCCAAGAACATCCACTCGGCCGGTTCCGACCTGCTCACGCTCATCAACGACATTCTGGATTTGTCCAAGATCGAGTCGGGCACGGTCACGGTGGAAGTGGAGGAGCTGAGTTTCACTACATTGCGAGAGACGGTGGAGCGCAACTTCAGCCACATCGCCGAGACCAAGAACCTGGGCTTCCATTTGGAGTTCGACCCGGCGCTGCCGCAGAACTTCACCACCGATCCGAAGCGGTTGCAGCAGATTCTGAAGAACCTGCTGTCCAACGCCTTCAAGTTCACCTCCCACGGTCAGGTGACCGTCCATGCCCACATGGCCACCAGCGGCTGGAGCGCCGAGCATCCAGTGCTCCGGCGCACCGGTCAGGTCCTGGCGTTGGCGGTCACCGACACCGGCATCGGCATCGCGCCTGAAAAACAGAGGATCATCTTCGAGGCGTTCCAGCAAGCCGATGCCGGCACCGCCCGCAAATACGGTGGCACCGGTCTGGGTCTGGCCATCAGCCGCGAGTTGGCGACGCTGCTGGGCGGCGAAATCCGCCTCACCAGCACGCCGGGTCAGGGCAGCACGTTCACGCTCTATCTGCCGTTGAACTACACCGGCCCGGCCTCGGCCACCATCGCGCCCGCCGCGGTGCAGGCGCCTGCGACGACCGTCTCACGCGCCTTGCCAGTTCTGCCCGTCGCGCGCGAAGAGTCGGTGCCGGACGATCGCGAAGACATCCACGAGGGCGACTTGGTGCTGCTGATCGTCGAGGACGACCCGCACTACGCCCGCGTGCTGTTGGGCTTGGCCCGGGACAAAGGCTACAAGGGCATCGTGGCGATGCGCGGCCAGCAAGCTCTGTTGCTCGCCCACCAGTTCCTGCCCACCGCCATCACGCTGGACATCTTCCTGCCCGACATGCTGGGCTGGACGGTGCTCAACAACCTCAAGCTCGATCCGCACACGCGGCACATTCCCGTGCAGATCATCTCGCTCGAAGCCGAGCGCCAGCACGGCCTCGCCCACGGCGCCTTCAGCTACTTGGTCAAGCCCGTCACCACTCAGGCGCTCGAAGAGTGCTTCGAGAAGATCAAGGCATTCGCCAAGCCGCACATGAAGCGGCTGCTGGTCGTTGAGGACAACAAGGTGGAACGCGATAGCGTGGTCGAGCTGCTGGGCTACACCGATCTGGAGATCACAGCCGTCGGCACGGGCGACGAGGCGCTCAAGGCGCTGATGGACCGGCCGTTTGATTGCTGCGTGCTCGACCTGCGCCTGCCCGACATGACCGGCTTCGAGTTGCTCGAGAAAGTCCAGTCCGACCCCGCCTTGCGCGACGTGCCCATCGTGGTCTTCACCGGCAAGGAACTCAGCAACGAAGAAGAGAGCCACCTCAAGACCATGGCCAAGAGCATCGTGCTCAAGGACGTGCAGTCGCCCGAGCGGCTCTTCGACGAGACGGCGCTGTTCCTGCACCGCGTCGTGACCGACCTGCCCGAGGCCAAGCAGAAGATGCTCGAGAAACTGCACAACTCCAATGAAGCCCTGCGCCACCGTAAGGTGCTCGTGGTGGACGACGATGCCCGCAACATCTTCGCCCTGGCCACGCTGCTCGAAAACCACGACATGGAGGTCATCACCGCCACCAACGGTCGCCAAGCCATCGAACTCATCCAGAGCACCGAGGACCTGAACGTCGTGCTCATGGACATCATGATGCCCGAGATGGACGGCTACGAAACCATGCGCGAAATCCGCAAGGACGCACGCTTCCGCGCCCTGCCCATCCTGGCCCTCACCGCAAAAGCCATGAAAGGCGACCGCGAGAAGTGCCTGGAGGCCGGCGCCTCCGACTACATCGCCAAGCCCGTCAACACCGAACAACTGTTGTCACTGCTGCGAGTCTGGCTGTATAGATAGGACATTATGAGCGAACCCATTCCGATACTGGTCGTGGATGATCGCGCGAACAACTTGGCGGTCGTTCAAAGCGTCCTGGACTCGCCTGACTACCACCTCGTGATGGTGCAGAGCGCCCAGGACGCCTTGATGGCGCTGCTCCACACAGAGTTCGCCGCCCTCCTGCTCGACGTGAAGATGCCGGAGATAACGGGCTTCGATCTGGCCCGCATCATCCACGAGCGCAAGGCGAGCCGGCATCTGCCGATCATCTTTATCTCCGGGCACATGACGGATTCCCAGCATGCGAAACTCGGTTACAAGGCCGGCGGCGTGGATTACATCACCAAACCGTTTGACCCGGAGGTTCTCCGGGCGAAGGTAGCCGTCTTCGCCGACTTGTATCGGCAACGGCAGGCCCTGACCGCCGAGGCCGCCGCACTTCGCGGCGAGAACGTGCAACTCCGGCAAGGCGGGGCGGCACAGAATCCCAAGGAAAACACCGCAGCCCCCGGCAAGTGAAAATCAAGCAATTCATCGCCGAGCATCTCGAAACGGTGGACCATCTCCGCGTCCTGCTCCATCTCAAGGGCACGCCGCGCACCGAATGGGACGTGCTCGACGTGGCGGCCAAGCTTTATCTGCCGCCAGAAAGGACCGCCGCCGTATTGGCGCAGTTGGTAATCCACGGGCTGGTCGTGGCGTCCGGCGAGCGGCCCCGCTACCGTTACCATCCGGGCACGCCCGAACTGGCGGACATGGCCGAGACACTGGCCGAGATGGACCGCACCCAACCCGTCACCCTGATCAACATGATCTACGCCCAGCCCGCTGATACGCAGGCTTTTGCCGACGCCTTCAAACTCAAGAAATCGAAGGAGAACCTGACATGACCGGGATTGTCTATCTTCTCTGCGCCGCCACGGCGCTGATTTGCTGCGTGCTGCTGCTGCGCGGCCACCGCAGCACCGGCGCACCGTTGCTGTTTTGGAGCAGCCTCTGTTTCGGGCTGCTCACGCTGGACAACCTGTTCCTGTTCGCGGACCGCATCCTGCTGCCGGCGGTGGACCTGACCCTGTATCGGCGGCTGGTGGCGCTGGTCGCGGTGGCGATGCTGCTCTACGGCATGATCTTCAAGTCCAAATGAACGCCTCACCGGACCCAACAAGGAGCCTCAAGTGAACACAACCATTGACTTCTTCCTGATGGGCGCCATCTCCACGGGCTTTGCCATCGCCGGCATGTTCTTCTTGCGTTACTGGCAGCAGAGTCGGGATCGGCTGTTCGCGCTCTTCGCGCTGGCATTCTTCATTCTCGCTTGCAACAGGCTGCTGTTGGCGTTGGCGCCGGACCACAGCGAGAACAGCCCGGCTCTTTACCTCGTGCGGTTGCTCGCTTTTCTGATCATCCTTTACGCCATCGTGGACAAGAACCTGCGGCGCGCGTGACTCAGCTCATGAACAACTCCGTCAACATTTTGCTCGTGGACGATGAGGCCCGGAACCTCGACGTGCTCGAAAGCATCCTCCAGGTGGCCGATTACCGGCTGGTCCGCGCGCAGAACGCCGACGAGGCCCTGCACGCCCTGGTCTCGGAGAGTTTTGCCGCGATCGTGCTGGACGTCCGCATGCCCGGCATGACCGGCTTGGAACTGGCCCAACTCATCAAACAACGCAAGAAGACCCAGCACATCCCCATCATCTTCCTCACGGCTTATTACCAGGAGGATGAGCACGTCATGCAGGGCTACGTGGCCGGCGCGGTGGATTACCTGAGCAAGCCTGTCAACCCCGACATCCTCCGCTCCAAGGTGGCCGTCTTCGTGGACCTCTTCCGCAAGAGCCGCGCCCTGGAGAGCGAGATCGCCGAGCGCCGCGCCGCCGAGCAGCGCGTGCGCGACCTCAACGACCAGCTCGCCATGCGCGTCACCGAGCTTGGCTCCGCCAACAGCGAACTGGAGGCGTTCAGCTATTCCGTCAGCCACGACCTGCGCGCCCCGCTGCGCCAGGTGGTCGGCTTTGCCAACTCCCTCAAGAAAGTCGCCGGCGACAACCTCGACGCGCGCGCCGCCGAATACATCCCGCTCATCCAGGACGCCGCCACCCGCATGGGCCGGTTGATTGACGACCTCCTGGAGTTCTCCCGCGTCGGGCGCACCGAGATGGTTCAGGAGAACGTCAACCCCCGCACGCTGCTGGACCAGGCCCTCCAGACGCTCCAGCCCGGCGCCGCCGGCCGCCGCGTTGAATGGCAGATCGGGCCGCTGCCCGAAATCCGCGGCGATCCCGCCATGCTGCGCCAGGTCTGGGCCAATCTGCTCGACAATGCCCTCAAGTTCACCCGGCCCCGCGACTGCGCCAGGATCGAGGTCGGCTGCCAGTCCCAGCCGGCCGAACACATTTTCTTCGTGCGTGACAACGGTGTCGGCTTCGACGCCAGCCACGCCAACAAGCTCTTCGGCGTGTTCCAGCGGATGCACGCGCGCGACGAATTCGAGGGCACGGGCATCGGCCTGGCCAGCGTCCGCCGCATCATCGCCCGCCACGGCGGCCGCGCCTGGGCCGAAAGCTACCCGGGCAAGGGCACCACGGTTTTCTTCTCCCTGCCTCGACCGATCGAGGCTCAACCCGCCGTTCTTCAAGCATGAAGCAACTGGCTCGCATTATCCTTGCGGAAGATGATCCTGCCGACGCCCGGCTGGCGCTCGACACGCTGGCGGAACAGAAGCTTGACCAGCACACCGTGGTGCTGGCCGATGGCCTGCAAGTCATGGACTACCTTTACGCTCGCGGGCGCTTCCGCAACCGCTCGCCGGGACATCCGATGGTCATCTTGCTCGATGTCAAGATGCCGGGCCTCGACGGCCTCGATGTCCTGGAGCAAATCCGGAGCGACCCGGCGCTTCGCTATATCCCCGTGGTGATGCTGACGGCCTCGCGCCAGGAGCGCGACGTGCGCCGGGCCTACGAATTCGGCGCCAACGGCTACCTCGTCAAGTCCATTGACTTCGATGCCTGTCGCGCCAGCCTGCTTGCCTTTGGGCATTTCTTCGCCGTGGCTAACGAACCGCCGCCCGGCAGCCTCCAGCCGCCGCGCACACCCTAACCCGATAACTGCTATGGATACTCCCTTGCGCATCCTTCACTTGGAAGATGACCCCGCCGACGTGCGGCTGGTCAACGACGCCCTTCGCGACCAAGGTCTGAACGCTGAGATCACGCTGGTCGGCGACCGTCCGGGATTTCTCGCCACGCTGGAGCGGGACGACTTTGACCTGATCCTGTCCGACTACAAACTGCCGGGCTTTGACGGATTGCAGGCGCTGTCCCTCTGGCAGGCCAAGTGGCCCGGCAAGCCGTTTATCTTCGTCACCGGCTCCATGGGTGAAGAGAGGGCCGTGGAATCGCTCAAGAGTGGCGCCACCGACTACATCCTGAAGGAGAACATGGTCCGGCTGGTGCCCGCCATCCGCCGTGCCGTGACCGAAGCCGATGAGCACGCCCGAAGGCAAAAAGCCGAACAGGAACTGCGGGCGAGCCATCATGAATTGACAAAATTCAACCGCCTCATGGTCGGCCGCGAGTTGCGCATGATCGAGATGAAGAAGGAAGTCAACGAACTCCTCGCCAAGCTCGACCAGCCGCCGCGCTACTGGGCGGATCGCAAGACGGCGGACGGGCCGCAGCCCCCGGCAAAAAACGACGACAGTGCCAGCCCGACATGAAGCGGCTTTCTCCTGCCTGGATGAAACTCAGCGTCGTTGGAGTCAGTCCCGGATGTTTGACGGAATCAGCGCCAGCGATTCCTTTCCGGTAGCGCGTCAACTGTGACGCGGATGCGTCTCCGCTGGCTTCGTTAGCAACTCAATCAACTCATCATCCGCGGGTGGGAACTTGTAGTGGCGTAGTTCCGCCGCACTGACCCAACGGCAGTCCTGGCAGTCGAGCGGCTTCGGCTCGCCGGCGAGCAACTCGCACTCGAAGAAGCAGAGCCGCACGGTGCGTTCGGGATAGGCGTGCGTCACATCGTGAACGAGGCGGCCGACGCGGATCGTGATGGCCAGTTCCTCCTGAAGCTCGCGGGCCAGGCATTGCTCGAACGTCTCCTGTGGCTCGCGCTTGCCGCCGGGGAACTCCCAATAGTTCGCCAGAGAGTCGTGCGTATGGCGTTGCGCGATCAGAATTGTGCTGCCGCGCCGGACGATGGCGGCAGCGACCTCAATCGCCGTGGGGCCGCTCATGATTCGAGCGATTCCAGATCGGTAAAGCGGCGTTCGAGGCAGGCGGTGTCGAGTGCCGGGCAGCCGAGGCCGCCGAGCACCTGTTCGGCTTCCTGTGTGCTCGCCGAGCGCCAGAGGTCCACAAGGAATTTCCCGGCGCGCTTGTCGGCCCACCAACGCTCGGAGAAGTTGCGCTGGAGATAATCCGCAAGCTGCGCCTCGCCGACCCATGCGCGCAGGTAGTCGGCGCTGTAGAAGCCTTCGTCCATGTCGAAGAGGTAGCCGCCCGGTTGGTAAATGAAGCCGGTGTATTCCGTCAGCGTTCGCGAGTAAATCTTCCCGTCGCCCAGCGCCGCCTGCCCTTTCTGTTCGTGCTGGCGGAAGAAGGCGAACTCCGACCGCAGCTTGGCGATGTAGCGCCGATACATGTAGAGGTCGCACAGCACGCGGTAATAGCGAATCCGCTCGGCGAGCTTGCGGCTCATGTGCATCGTCTCTTCAAGCCAGAGCGCGTCGAGGGTGATGTTCTGGAGCAGGAAGGCGTAAGTCTCCGTCAACGCGTTCGAGCGGGACATGTGGCGGTATTCGTAGGGGAGCTTCGAGTCGGAGAACGCGAAGTGCAGCGCGTGACCCGCCTCGTGCATGAACGTCTCGTAGTCCTGCAAGCCGCCCACCGGCTTCAGCAGCAGATGGATCTCCTGCGGAATCTTCGCGGCGAAGAGGCACGCGCGCGGGTTCTTCTTGTCGCGCTCCTCCAGGTCGAGCTTGACGTTCTTCTTGGCCTTGAGGTCAATCCCCATCCGCCGCAACGAGCCGAACAGCGTCGGCAGCATTTCGTTCTTCGGGAAGCGCGCGTCGAAGTCACCGAGCTTCATCAGGTGGCTTACGTGCCAGCGTTGCAGGGCCGGCTTGCCCTCCGGCGTGCGGAACGGTCTGCCAAGCTTCCCCGTCACCCAGCGGGCCATGTGGTCGCGGAACAAGAGCGCCGTCCGATGGCCGGACTCGGAGAGGATCACAATGAACTTCTCGTAATCGAACTGCTTCTGCGCCTCGCAATAAGCGATGTAGCTCTTGTAGCCGAGGTCGCGCCGGAGGATTTGCAGGTCGCGCTGCACCATCGCGAGCTTCTCGGGGTTGAACTTGCGGTGGACGCCGTCCATCGCCGCGCCGAGCGCCTCGCGCTTGTTGAAGTCAGGCTCGTTCTGCAAACGCGGCGAGAGGTTGTAGTAAGGCACCTGTTCGCCGTCGAGTCGGACCTTGTGGTTGGCGAGGCCGGTTTGAAGTTGGTCGTCGAGCCGCGCGAGCTTGTGATAAGTGTAGAGGCCCGTGCAGGTGAAGTAAAGCCGCTCCAGCCGCTCGCGCTCGTCGGGGTCGCGCGCGCGGTTCAGTTGCGCCTGCACGAGCTTCGCCACCGAGAGGGAGGCGAGCCATTCGTGGCGCTTCATGATCGCCTCCGTTTCCTGCGTCTCCTTCTGGCCGGCGCGGACGAGGCGGGTTTCGGTGGAGAGTTCGTAGTTGAGTTGCTCAACTCCCTTGAGGATTTTGGCGACGGTGAGGGACATAGTAGGTAGAACGTGAAACGTGATGAGTGATCAGACGGGCGCTTGGTTCATGCTTTCTTCAGTTTGCGGCCGAGGCGCTTCTCCACGCTGGCCACCTTGCTTTGCAGGCGGCCCCGGCGGCCCTTTCTATAGTCTATTTTGATGACGCATTCAACGCGCCCGCACTCCTTGCGCATGGCGTCGTAACAGGCCCTGACGACCGCCATGCACTCGTCCCACTCGCCCTCGAGCACGGTGCCCATCGCGTGGAGGCGGTAATCCAGCCCGCTGCGGTCAATGATGTCCAGCGACCGGGCGACGTAGCGGCTGACGCTCTCGCCTTTGCCAATCGGAAAGATGCTGAATTCGAGTAACACCATGACGCGCTCTGCTTGTCTATCGAGTCGCCAATGATATAGTAGCGCCGCATTGCGACAAGCTGTTTATGGCTTCCAAGAGAAAAACCGGCGTCCTGCTCGTCACCCACGGCTCCAAGCTGAAGGAAGCCAACTGGTCCCTGTTCCCCATCGTCCGTGAACTGCGCCGCCGGCTCGGCAACGACTGCATCGCCCCGTGTTTCATGGAACTCGGCCGCCCCGACATCCCCACCGCCGTGCAGAAGCTGGTCCGCCGCGGTTGCAGCCACATCTTCGTCCACGCGTTGTTTCTTGTGCCGGGCAAACATTTGCAGAAGGACATCCCCGGCATCCTCCGCCACGCGCTGGAGCCGCATCCCGGCGTCACCTTCGAGATCGGCAACGCGATGTTCAGCGATCCGGGGCTGACTGATCTGGTTGAGCAGCGGCTTTCGCATCTGCTCGCCGGTGACAAGGTAATCGGTTAGCATCGCGGCATGGACACGACCCACCCGCAACTCGTGCTGGTGCTTGGCGGCTGCCGCAGCGGCAAGAGCCGTTTCGCGCAGGAACTCGCCGGGCGGTTCGGCAGGCGCAAGCTGTTTGTCGCCACGGCAGAGCCGTTCGACGACGAGATGCGCGAGCGCATCGTGAAACATCGCGCGGTCCGCGGGCCGGAGTGGCAGACCATCGAAGCTCCGGTTGCGCTGGCGGAGGCTTTGCGGGAGCACGCGGGGGAGGCGGATGTGGTGCTCGTTGATTGCCTGACGGTGTGGCTGGGGAATTTGCTTTGCGCGGAACAGGGGCCGGCGCGCTGGCAGGGTGATGTGGTTCCATCGCTGCTTGCCGAGTTGGGCCGGAGGCGAGCGCATGTCATCGTCGTTTCAAACGAGGTTGGGATGGGCATCGTGCCCGACAACGCGCTGGCGCGGCGCTTTCGCGACGAGCAGGGCAGCTTGAATCAGCAGGTGGCAGCCATTGCGGATAGCGTGGTGTTTGTGGCTGCCGGCTTGCCGATGACCCTCAAGGGGAAGCTGCCATAGAGCAACACGGGCAGACGTCCGCCTTTTTCATTCGCGCAACTACCGCATCAACTGCTGGAAGCGCGGGAAGAGGCGGATCAGCGTGAGGCGTTGGTCTTGCTGGGCGGCTTGCTTGAACTGCGGATTGAGGCGGATGGCTTTCTCCAGCGAGTCAATGGACTGCTCGGCGCGTTGCAGTTGGACTTGCACGACGGCGAGGTCATACCAGGCTTGCGCGTCGTCGGCGTGGAAGCTCAGATACTTCGACAACACCCGCTCGACGCGGTCAAAGCGGCTCAACTGGACGTAGGTCTGCGCGAGAGTCTTGAAGGGCTGGGGCGGCAGGTCTTTGTTCTCGATGAGCCGGTCAATGATCGTGTCCATGTCGCCGAACTTGCCGCGCTGGGCCAGGATGGAGAGCAACTGCATGATCTTGTTGAGGTCGCCGGGATTGGTCTGCAAGTCCCGGCGCGTGTCAATTTCCTGCGCCGCGAGTTGCTTGAGCGCGTTGATCTGGTTGAGGACGACGCCGACCTGGATGTTGTGCGGGTCGTATTTCTTGTAGCTGTCCACAAGTTTGAGCGCCTCGTCGTAACGTTCGGTGCGCGTGAGGAACTCGGCGAAGCGGAACGTGGCTTCGACGTTAAACGGGCAGAGTTCCAGAGCTTGCCGGAAAGCGAAGTCAGCCTCGGGGGCCAATTCGGGCTGGCGCTGTTCGGGCGGGGCCATGGTGACGCGCCAGGCATAGAGACCGGCGTGGGCCGTGCGGAGCTTGGAGAAGGCGCGCTGGGCGTCGTCGTCGCGGCGGAATCGGGGGTCGTTGACCAGATACTTCTGGATGTATTCGGTCCAGTATTTGCGGTTGTGGGCGACCTTGTCCGGCGTGATCTTCGGCAGCATATCACGGTTGATCTTCATGATGATGCCGTAAGGCTCCAGGTAGTTATACATCCACTGGATGACGAAGCTCTCCTCGACGTAGAACGTATGTTTGTCGCGTTCCTTGTCGAAGATCTGCTTGGAGACGAGGCCGTTGAGCGCAGTGACGGCCTGGACCCCCTGGATGTTCACGCGCCCGCCGACGATCTGCACGCTCTCGCCCGGCAGGGCAGGGCGGTGCTGGAGTTCCTCGACGTAAGCGCGGATGGCGGCGGCGCTGTCCTCGTCGGTGGAGATGTAGATGTCCTCCTTCGGATAGATGGTGTCGCGGCCGAGCGCTTTTTCGAGCCAGGTGAAGCCTTCCTTCTTGCGCACGGGGCTGTATTGGTAGCGCAGGTAACGGAGGTAGGTGTTCTCGGCCAGCGCGTTCTGCGTGATGATGTAAACGTCAGGATGCACACGCGGACAGAAGATGGTGTAGGTCGGCACGAAACGGCCGGGGTCGGTGCCGCCGTAAAGGATGGCGCCCTTGTCCATCGGCGGGTAGCCGCCGCCCGGCTCGAACATGTGGTAGCCGAAATACCAGCCGAAATTGTGGCCGCGCATCTCGCTGTCGCGCCAGTTGCGGAACATGCCGACGATGGGCAGGCATGCCACCAGGACCAGAATCCGCATCAACGGCAGCTTGTTGTCGTTGGCTAGGAACACCACGATGGACAGCCCGAACAGAATCACAATCTGCACGCTGACCCAGAACCATTCCAGTTCGGTCGCCGTCTGGCTGGTCTGGTGATAGACGAGTTGGTAACCGAGCTGCAACATGCAGGCGATCAGCGCGGCGCCGTAAAGCAGCCAGCGCAGCTTGGAGAAGTGGACGCTCGAAAACGCCAGGCCCCAAATAAGGCCGTAGCCGATGCAGGCGCAGAAGAGCGCATGCGTCAGCATGAAGAAGACGCGGTCGTTGAAGAGCACGGCGCGGTCCAGCACCGGGTTGGCCAGCACGATGAAGGTGACGCTGGTGAAGAAAATGCCGGTGGCCATGAAGATGATCCATGTCTTCGCCCGCCAGGCGGTGCCGCGGAACCACGCGAGCGCGGCGAAACCGATGGCCACGAACATGCCGGTGTATTCCATCAGCAGGCCCTTGAAGAAGACCGACAACTGGTTAAAGAATACCGGCCACGGTCGGTCAATCTTCACCTTCTCGTATTGGCCGCGCGAGAGATGATGCCAGAAGCCGTCTTTGTGCTGCGTGAAACCCCAGTTCATGGGCGGGTTTGTCGAGGACGCCAGAGGCGAGTAGCCGTAAAACGCCAGCCCGGCCAGCACGCATCCCCCCACAGTCGCCGCCCGTTTCCAGTTCACACGCGTCGGCCATCCGTAGAGCCGCGCCAGCACCTCGCCCACCATCCAGATTCCCGCCGGCGCCACCGCAAGGCCCGCGCCCTGCCAGAAGTAGGTGGATGAGGTGAAGAACGTCGCATCGTCCAGAATCCACTCCATGAACCAGAATCCCGCCGCCGCCACCCAACACGCGCCCACGGCGAGGTCTATCAGAACGGCCGGACTCACCAGCGCGATCAGGATGAAATACGCCGGCGCCATGAACAGCAGCGTCTGGTGATTGGTCAGGCCCAGTGCCCAAAAGAAAGCGGTCCAATACAGGTATTTGTCGCGCTGCGGATCGTGCATCCAGATGAACATCGTCACCGTCGTCAGCGCCATGAAAAGTCCGTTGAGCGTATAGACCTCGCCGACGACCGCCTGCGACCACGGCACCGGGCTGTAGGCAAAGATCAGCGCGCCCACGGTGCCGCAGACTGCGGCGATCCATTTTTCCTGCTCGTCGGTAAGGCTTTCGTGAAACATCTTGGCGGATCGCAGCAGCATGGAGCCGCTTCGTGAGATCAACAGCGCCAGCAGTGCCGACGCCAACCCCGCGAACGTCCCGCTCATGAACGTCACCCGCCACGCGATGTTGAAATCGCGGCGGGTGATGTTGACGCCGTCCGCTTTCACGTAGTCCGGCACCGGTTGCGGACTCAGGGGGTTCAGGTGATCGAACAGGAAGCCCAGCACCGTCCAGATGGGATAACCCGGCGGATGTGGCACGCCAAGGTGATGCGCGGCCGTGATCAGCTCGCCGGAGTCTTCCAGCGTCACGTTGGGCGCCATCGTGTAGATGTAGCCCGTCATGGCGATGACGAACGCCGCCGCTGCCGCCAGCCAGTCGCACTTGCGGAACAGCTTGAACGAGGCCACCGGCGCGGGCGCGGGAATCTCCGCGACCGCTGCGGCTGCCGGTTTCACAGCCTTCGCGTTACCGCTTGCTGCACGTTGGTTTGCCATAATCCTAATCCTCGGAAAAGCGAGCCGTGACTGTAGGCACTGCCACGCATCGGGTCAATACGGGTTTTTAGTCAGCGACCGCGCCCAAAACGTTCAAAGAAACTCCATTTACCTGCCGGCCGGCAGGTCGGACCACTTGCCGTGCTCCTTGATCAAGTCCAGGAGACGGTCCACCGCCTCGGCTTCGGGGATGTTGAACTTCACGCACGTCTTGCCGACGTAAAGGTTCACCTTGCCCGGCGCGCCGCCGACGTAGCCGAAATCAGCGTCGGCCATCTCACCGGGACCGTTCACGATGCAGCCCATGACGGCGATCTTCACGCCCTTGAGGTGGTGCGTGCATTTCTTGATCCGCGCCGTCACGGTTTGGAGGTTGAACAGCGTGCGCCCGCAGCTCGGACAGGCGACATACTCCGCTTTGAACGACCGGCTGCCGGTGGCCTGCAGGATGTTGTAGGCCAGCCGCAACGCCGCTTCCGCGTTCGCCTCGCCGCGCACCAGAATCGCGTCGCCGATGCCGTCAGAGATCAACCCGCCGAGCATTGTAGCCGCATGAAGCATCGCGTCGAGAGAGTCAGTCCCGGCAGCCGGAGATTCCAGCACGTCCTTCAGCAAAATCGGTGCGCGGCAACCGCGGGCGTCCAGCTTCGCCGCGAGAATGCGGTAGGCCATGATCGGGCTGAGCGGCAGACCGTCCTTGACAGCCACCAGATGGCCGTCGGAAACCTTGCTCAAATCATCGCTAAGCGGATCCACTTCCACCGCACCGCACCGCTCGTAAACCAGTTCCGGCTGGGTGTCGCCGAGTTGGTCCTGCTTTGGCGCGAGCCAGTCGAATTGCGCGTTGGTTACGCAGACGCGAATGAGGTTGCCGCCACCGAGCTTCGTCGAGTTGACGGTTACTTCGCGCGTTGGCCGGCGGACGTAGGTGAACGGGTCGCGGGTTTCCTTCACGTCCACCGCAAAGTCCGGCCCAGCCGGTTTGCCCAGCCGCTCGTCGAACTTCTTCACCAGCGCGCGCGCCACGGGAATCTCATGGACGCTGTCCTCCGTGAGCGAGACGCGCACCGTGTCGCCAATGCCGTCCTCGAGCAACGCGCCGATGCCGACGGCGGATTTGATGCGGCCGTCCTCGCCTTCGCCGGCCTCGGTCACGCCGAGGTGCAGCGGGTAGTCCCAGCCTTGCTCGTCCAGCCGCGCCGCGAGCAGGCGATACGCTGCAATGACCACCTTCACGTTCGACGCCTTCATCGAGAAGACGAGTTCGTGATAGTCGTGCTTGCGGCAGATGCGCGCGAACTCCATCGCGCTCTCGACCATGCCTGCCGGCGTGTCGCCGAAACGGTTCAGGATGCGGTCGGAAAGGGAGCCGTGGTTGGTGCCGATGCGCATGGCGCGGCCGAGCCGCTTGCACTCCAGCACCAGCGGCGTGAACGCCGCCTCCATGTGCGCCAGTTCCGCCGCGTATTCCGCGCCGGTGTATTCCTTGACGGCGAACTTCTTCTTGTCGGCGTAATTGCCGGGGTTGACGCGGATTTTCTCAACCCACTTCACCGCCTCCATCGCCGCCTCCGGCTTGAAGTGGATGTCGGCGACGACCGGCGTGGAGTAGTCGCGCGCGCGCAAGGCGGCGACGAAGTCCTTGAGCTTTCTGGCGTCATTCACCGTCGGCGCGGTGAGCCGGATGATCTCGCAGCCGGCGTCGAGGATTGGAAGCGCCTCGGCAACGCACGCTTCGGTGTTCATCGTGTCCGAAGTGAGCATGCTCTGGACGCGAATCGGGTTGTTGCCGCCGACGCCAACACCGCCGACGCGCACCTCGCGGGTCTTGCGGCGGCGATAACCAAACGGGCTGTGACAGTATTTCATTTCTGCTGCGGTTGAGGGGCAACCTGCTGCACGGCGTTGGTCTCGGCCGTCTTGCCCGGCATGATGTGCGGCTTCACGATGCGCCAGACATCGTTCAGGTTGATGTAAAGAAGGAACGCAATCAGCACCGACGCGAACACCGTCCAAGTGCCGCGGACGAATCTGCCGTTCAGCGGTTTCCGGCGCAGCCATTCCACCAGCGCGAACAGGATGTGGCCGCCGTCAATCACCGGGATCGGCAGCAGGTTCAGGATGGCGAGATTGACGTTCACGAGCAGGGTCACGTCGAGGCCGTTCATGAAGCTCTCTTTGATCCCCCGCGTGATGGCCTGCGCAATGCCCGGAATGCCGCTCATCTTCGAGGGGGTGATGCCGGTCTGGCTCGGATGCAGCAACGCTCCCAGCACGCGCATGGTCTTGTAAATGTGCCTCTCAAGTTGTTCGAGCGGCACGCGGTAAACCGTCACCTTGGGCGCGTAGGGATCCCATCCGAGTCTCACGCCGATGCGGCCGCGGCTTTCCTTGCTGTCGAAGAACGGCGTGATCGTCGTCTCCATGCGCTTGCCGCGGCGCTCGAACTTCAACGGCAACGGCTTGCCGGCACTATGAATAAGGAGATCGCGCAACTGGCTGACGTTCAACACCGGCACATCGGCGACGCTGAGAATCTTGTCGCCGATCTTCAGTCCGACCTTCTCTGCTGGCGCCCCGGGTTCCAGGAAGACGATGTAGGTGGCGTTGCCCAACTCAAACTCCGGAATGCGGAAGCCTTCTTCGGCATTGCGCTTCGGCTCGATCAGCAGCCGCACTTTCTTGCCTTCGCGGTCCACGACGAACGGAATCTCCTTGTGCGTGCTGGTGACGACCATCTCGTAAACGTCCTCGAGGTTGGCCACCTTGTAGCCGTCCACACGCTCGATCTTGTCGCCCGCACGCAGGCCGGCGGCGTATTCCGAGGATGTGTCGGGAACCTTGGTCACCACCAGCATCTCCGGCCGCTCGTCGGAAGGCATGCCGACCACCCAGATGATCATCGCAAGCACGATGGCGAAGGCGAAGTTCATCGCCGGCCCGGCCAGCGCGACGACGATCTTGGTCAGGGGCGTGACCGGCGGCAGCGGCTCTGCGGGTTCATCGCTCTTGCCTTCGAGCATCTCGGCTGGGTTCATCTGCGGCAGCAGCACATAGCCGCCAAGCGGAATCCAACTGATGCGGTATTCGACGCCATCCACCGTCTTCTTCCAGATCGCCGGTCCGAAGCCGATGGAAAAGACTTTCACGACCATGCCGCGACGGCGCGCGAGCCAGAAGTGACCGAGTTCGTGGATGAAAATCGAGGCTCCCACCAACAGGAGCATCGCGGCGAAAGCAAATATGTCCACTAGCACAGCTTGGCAGCCTCCTCTCGCGCCCAACGGTCTGCTTCCAAAATCGGCGCGAGCGTCTTGGCGCGCACCACGCGGTGCTTGCTCATGACCTTCTCAACCGTCGCCCAGATCTGCGGGAACCGGACGCGTCCCTGCATGAACGCCGGCACCGCCACTTCGTTGGCGGCGTTCAACACCGCCGGCATCGTGCCGCCGGCCCGCGCCGCCTCGCGCGCCAAGCGCAGCGCCGGGAACTTCTCCGCGTCGGGCGTCTCAAACGTCAGCGGCTGCAGCGCCGGGAAATTCGTCGTCGGTAGCGAGTTCTGCCGGCGTCGCGGGTAGGTGAAGGCGTATTGGATCGGGTAGCGCATATCGGGCACGCTGAGTTGCGCGATCACCGAGCCGTCGAGAAACTCCACCATCGAGTGGACGATGCTTTGCGGATGCACCACCACGTCCACACGGTCCATTTCCAGCCCGAACAACCAGCGCGCTTCGATCATCTCCAGACACTTGTTGAAAAGGCTCGCGGAATCAATGGTGATTTTGTTGCCCATGTTCCACGTCGGGTGCCGCAGCGCGTCGGCCGCCGTCATGCGCTCCAGTTCGGCATGGGTCTTCTTGCGGAACGGCCCGCCCGAAGCTGTCAGCAGCAAACGGCGGACATCCTCCATCTCGCGGCCTTCGAGGCACTGGAAAATCGCGCTGTGCTCGCTGTCCACGGGGAGCACCTTGACGCCGTATTTCTTCGCCTCGCGCATCACGATCTCGCCGGCCATCACAAGGATTTCCTTCGAGGCCACGGCGAGGTCTTTACCGGCGCGGATGGCGGCGAGCGCCGGTTGCAGACCGGCCGTGCCAACGATGGCCACGAGAACCATGTCCGCTTCGGGCATGGTCGCCAGCTCGATGAGACCCTGCTCGCCGCTGAGGCACTTCATGCGGGGCGGCAGCCGGCGTTTCAGGTCGGCGGCGGCGGCTTCGTCATACATCGCGACGGCCTTGGGCTTCAAGGCGCGGACCTGCGCCTCCACGTCGTCAACGCGCGAGCGCGCGGCCAAACCGACCAGCCGCACTTCGTCGCGCAGGTCGGCGACCACTTTCAGCGTGCTCTGGCCTATCGAGCCGGAGCTTCCAAGCAAGACTACGTTTTTCATCAGGTGTGTAAGATGAGACGAAAGAAAGCGTATAGAGTCGGGGCTGTAAAGAGCAAGCTGTCAATCAAGTCCAGAATTCCGCCGATGCCCGGCAGCCACTGGCCGGAGTCCTTCACCTGCGCCTCGCGTTTGATGACCGACTCCGCCAGGTCGCCCACGATGGCGACCACGCCGAGCAGCGCGCCCGCGATGGCGGCGGTCAACGGTGTCATTTTCAGTGCCGTCAGCGAGTCTTGGAACAGGTAGAAGGCGCCCCAGCCCGCCAGTGCCGCGACGACGACCGCGCCGATGGTGCCTTCCCATGTTTTCTTCGGGCTGATGCGCGGGATGAGCTTGTGGCGGCCGATGAGCGAGCCGACGACGTAAGCGCCGGCGTCGCTGAACTTGGTGACAAGGATGAGGTAGAACACCGCGTATTTGCCGTGAAACAGCATCCGCCCGCCGTCCATCTCGATGCCGGGATGGATGTAATGAATCTTCGTGATGAAGTTGAACAGCCAGCTCACATAAACCAGCCCGAAGAGCGTCGCCGCCATCGTCGTGATGGGGGAGCGAGTGTGTCTGTCTATCATCACCCGGACAAACACGCCGAGCACCGCCACACCGAGCACGCCGGACTCAAACGCATACGAGCGCGGTGAGACGACGCCGTGCTTGAAGAAAAACCAGCTTCCCGTCAGCAGCGCGAACCCCGCCAGCAGCCCCAGCACCTTGAACACCCGCAGATTCGCCTTCTCCAGAATGCCGTAGCATTCCCACAACGCGAGCGAGCCGAAGATCGCCAGCAGCAGCCAGCTACAGAACGGCGGCGCGACGAACACCGCCGCCAGCACCAGCGCCCACATGATGACTGTGCTTACGAGTCGTTGGAGGAACATGTCAGGTTGGCTCGACGCCGCCGAACCGCCGCTGGCGCTTCCGGTAATCTTCCAGCGCCTTCAGGAACTCCGGCTTCCGAAAATCCGGCCAGAGTGTCGGCGTGATCCACATCTCCGTATAGGAAGTCTGCCACAGCAGGAAGTTGCTCAACCGCATCTCGCCGCTGGTGCGGATCAGCAGGTCCGGGTCGGGGAACGACGACGTGTAGAGCGACGCGGTGATCGTCTCTTCGCTGATCTGCTCCGGCATCAACCGCCCCTCCATCACCTCCGTCGCGATCTTCCGCACGCCGTCCACCATCTCGGTGCGCCCGCCGTAGCTCAGCGCCAGGATCAGCGTCAGGCCGGTGTTCTTCGCCGTCAGCCGCCGCGTCTCTGCGAGCTGCTTCTGCGAATGCTCCGGCAGGTCGGTCAGCCGGCCGATAGCTTCGAGCCGCACGTTGTTTTTGTTCAGCGTGCCGATCTCGTCTTTGAGGAACTTCGTCAACAGCCGCATCAGCGCGGAGGTTTCCTCGCGCGGCCGGCGCCAGTTCTCGATGGAGAACGCGTAAAGCGTCAGATACTTCACGCCGATCTCGCCCGCCGCCGTCACAATCTCCCGCGCGCTGTCCGAGCCGGCGCGGTGGCCTTGGATGCGCGGCAGCCCGCGCTCCCGCGCCCAGCGGCCGTTGCCGTCCATGATGATCGCCACGTGGCGCGGGGTGTTTTTGGCTTCGGTCATGGCAACTCTTGCGCTTGCTTCAACGCCGTTCTAGGTCGTCAGCGTCTGCTCGCGGCGCGGGCCGATTGACGCAATCGCCAGCTTTGCGCCGGTCAGTTCAGCGATCTTCTCGACATAGGCGCGCGCCTTCGCCGGCAACTCGCCGTAGGTTTTCACCTCGTGCAGCGGCTGTTTCCAGCCGTCCATCTCGATATAGACCGGCTTGCATTTCGCGAGCACTGCGAGATCGTTCGGCATCGTCTCGTAGGTCTTGCCGCCAGCGCGATACGCCACGCAAATCTTGATCCGCTCCAGCGTGTCCAAGCCGTCGAGGTTCGTCACCGCCAGCTCGTCAATGCCGTTCACCATCGCCGCGTGCCGCGTCGCCACCGCGTCGAACCAGCCCACGCGCCGCGGGCGGCCCGTCGTCGCGCCAAATTCCCGACCCAGCCCGTGCAGCAAGTCGCTGATCATCGCGTTTTCCGTCGGCAACGGCCCTTCGCCGACGCGGGTCGTGTAAGCCTTCATCACAGCGATCACCGTGTTCATCTTGTTCGGCGGCACGCCGGAGCCGGTGCATGCGCCGCCGGCGGTCGTGTTCGACGACGTCACATACGGATACGTGCCGTGGTCAATGTCCAGGAACGTCCCTTGCGCGCCCTCGAACAGAATGTTTTTGCCGGCCTTCATCGCGTTGTGCAGATAGACCACCGTGTTCGCGACAAACGGTCGCAGCCGTTTCGCCGCCGCCAGATACTCCTGGCTGATCGCCGCGACCGGCAACGGCTTCGCGCCGAGCGCGCGGAGGATTTCGTTGTTCTCTTTGACCTTGCGGGCCAGCTTCTCGCTGAACTCCTTCGGCTTGGCCATGTCAATCATCCTCAGCCCGATACGCGCGGCCTTGTCGCCGTAGGCCGGGCCGATGCCGCGCTTGGTGGTGCCGATCTTCTGCTTGCCCTTGAGCACCTCGCGTTGCGCGTCCAACTCGCGGTGATACGGGAGCACCATGTGCGCCGTCTCCGACAGCAGCAACCGGTCGCTGCCGACCTTGATGCCGCGTTTCACCAGGCCGTCCATCTCCGCCACGAGCGCCACCGGGTCCACGACCACGCCGTTGCCGATCACGCAGACCTTGCCGGGATGCAGGATGCCGGAGGGGATCAGATGCAGCACAAACTTTTGGTCGCCGACCTCCACCGTGTGCCCGGCGTTGTTGCCGCCGGCGTAACGGACCACGATGTCGTTGCGGTCCGTCAACACGTCAATGATCTTGCCCTTGCCTTCGTCGCCCCATTGGGCGCCAACCAGAATTGTCGTAGCCATGATGTATCGTTGTTCCTTCGCGTCCATTCCCGCGCCGGACACAGCGCCGGACAAAAGAAAAGCCCCGGCCTCACGGAACGGGGCAAACGCCTCTCTCAATTGCCCGCAGACATTAACCAGAGCGGGCAAACAGTGTCAACGGCGGAAAGAGGCAACTCATCACTCGCGCGCTCTTAACTTCTTCGCTCCTCATTCTCCTTCTTGTCATCGCCGCCGTCGCTGGCTACTCTGGCGGCCACATGAAAACAAGAGCCGCGGTGTTGCACGGGTTGAAGGATGTCCGGTTGCAGGAGGTGGAGTTGCCCGCGGTCGGGCCGGGCGAGGTGTTGGTGCGGGTGAAGGCCGCGCTGACGTGCGGGACGGACCGCAAGCTCTATCTGCGCGGGCATCCGCTGTTCAAACCGCCGTTCATCTTCGGTCACGAATTCACGGGCGAGATCATGGAAACGGGCGCGGGGGTGGCGGGTTTTCGGCCAGGGATGCGCGTGGCGGCGGCCAACTCCGCGCCGTGCAACGCGTGCTACTGGTGCAAGGTGGGCAACCAGAGCATGTGCGACAACATGTTCCTGCAACTCAGCGGGGCGTTTGCGGAATACGCGATCATTCCCGCGCCGATCGTGGCGCAGAACATGGTGGAGATTCCCGAGCACGTGACGTATCGGCAGGCGGCGTTGCTGGAGCCGCTGGCGTGCGTGGTGCATGGCGTGGAGCGCAGTGGCATCCGGCTGGGCGATACGGTGGTGGTGTTGGGCGCGGGGCCGATCGGGTTGTTCTTCAACCGGCTGGTGCATCTGAAGGGCGCGCGCGTCATCGCCGCCGACAAGAACGCCGAGCGGCTGGAAGTGGCCAAGGCGATGGGCGCGCACGAGACGCTGGACCTCTCGAAGGTGAGCGACCCCGTGGCGGCGATCCGCGAGCGGACGGAAGGCGGGCGCGGCGTGGACGTGGCCATCGAGGCGGTGGGCTTGCCGGACGTGTGGCAGACGGCCATCGCGACGGTTCGCAAGGGCGGCATCGCGAATCTGTTCGGAGGCTGTGCGTCGGGGACGAAGATCACGGTGGACACGTCGCTCATCCATTACAACGAGGTGACGATCAAGGGTGTGTTCCATTTCACGCCGGAATACGTGCGCCGGGCGATGAACCTCATCGCGCAAGGCTCGATAGACACCGACTTGTTTGTGACGCACGAGTTTCCGCTGGACCGCATTTCGGAGGTGATTGATCTGTTGGTGAACCAGGTGGGTATCAAGATTTCCGTGAAGCCGGACTGAGACATGAGGATGCGGTTGAATGGCGAGATTTCCGTAGCGCCGGCATCCTTGCCGGCGACGTTGTGGCTCATTGCAGAGGGACAGCCGGCAGGGATGCCGGCGCTACGAGGACTGAGGTGACACGTTGAAGGCGCTGGTCAAAATCGGCCGTGGCGAGAACGACATCGAGCTGCGCGAGGTGCCGGAGCCGGTGTGCGGGCCGGGGCAGGTGAAGATTCGCGTCCGCGCGGTGGGCATCTGCGGGACGGACATCCACGGTCATCCGAGCCTCAAGCCGCCGGTGATCCTCGGCCACGAGCTTGCCGGCGACATAGTGGAGGTGGGCGCGGGCTGCACGACGCGGAAGGTCGGCGAGCGAGTCACGTCGGAGACGACGGCGTCCATCTGCGGCAAGTGCAAGTTCTGCGCGACGGAGGATTACAGTCTTTGCATCGAGCGGAAGGGCATTGCCACGAAAGCCGAGGGTGCGTTCACGGATTACCTCGTCATCCGCGAGCCGAGCGTGCACGTGCTGCCGGACCACGTCAGCTACGAGGCGGGCGCGATTTGCGAGCTGCTCGCTTGCACGACGCACGCGGTGATGGAGCAGGGGACGGTTGCGCCGGGCGAGGTGGTGCTTGTGATGGGGCCGGGGCCGCTGGGTTTGCTCTGCGCGCAGGTGGTGAAGGCTTGCGGTGGGTGGGCGGTGGTGGCTGGCATGGCCAAGGACAAGTCCCGGCTCGAACTGGCGGCAAAGCTCGGCGCAGAGCGGACGGTGAACGTCGAGGCGGAGGATTTGAAGGAAGTCGGCCGCTCGATGACCGGCGGCTACGGTTTCGACGTGGCCATCGAATGCGCCGGCGTGCCGCCCGCCGTGACCGCCGCGCTCGCGACGGTGCGCGTGCGCGGGCGGTTCATCCAGGCGGGCATCCTGCACAAGGACGTGCCGGTGAATTTCGAGGACGTGTTTTTCGTGCGCGAGATCAGCATGATCGGGTCGCACACGCAGAAGCCCAGCTCGTGGCGCAAGGCGCTGGCGCTGCTGGCGGAGCGGAAGGTGGATTTGGAGGCGCTCGTGACGAAGCAGTTGCCGCTGAGCCGCTGGCGCGAGGGTTTTGATATGGCCCGCCGCGGCGATGCGATCAAGGTGGTGTTGAAGCCGGACTGAAAGCGTCGTAGGTTCGGGCGCGTTTCATTAACAACAAGGAGTTCGAGCATGACCGCGATGCATAATCCGGGCGCTCCGCCGCCCATGACGCCGGAGTCCGTCGCCAAGACGGGCATGACGCTCAACCAGATCAGCGAGCTGGTTCTCAGGATCCTCTATGCCCGCGGCGAACTGACGGCGCAGGAGATCGTGCAGGAGATTTGCCTGCCCTACGAGCCGATCATGCGCGAAGCGATCGAGCGCCTGTTGAAGGAACAGTTTGTCGGACGGCCGGGCGTGCGGGGGCTGGGCGAACTGGGGTTCATTTACGCGCTGACGCAGAGCGGCCTGGCGCGCGCGAGAGAGCTGACGGAGTTCAACAGCTACGCCGGCCCGGCGCCGGTGACGCTGGCGGACTATCGCGCCGCCGTGGAGCGTCAGGCGGTCATGAGGCAGCCGGTGGACAAGGAGCGACTGCGGGAGGCGTTGCGACACATGGTGGTGAGCGATGAACTGCTCGAGGAACTCGGTCCCGCCGCGAACAACGGCCGTTCCATCTTCCTCTACGGGCCTCCCGGCAACGGCAAGACGCTGTTGGCCGAGGCAATTGGCTGGGTCCAGAACAGCGGGATCTACGTGCCGCACGCCATCCAGATCGAGGGGCACGTTGTGCGGATGTTCGATCCGCTGATTCACGAGGCGCTCCCGACCAGCCAGAATGGCAACGGGGGGAGTCCGTTGCCGCGCGTCGGCGAGATGGATCAGCGCTGGGTGCTTTGCCGTCCACCGAGGATCATTGTGGGCGGCGAACTCACGCTGGACATGCTGGAACTGATTTACGACGCGAAGTCCAAAACCTACGAGGCGCCGCTGCAAATCAAGGCCAACAACGGCACGTTCATCATAGACGACTTCGGCCGCCAGCGCGTGCAGCCGCGGGACCTGCTGAACCGGTGGACGGTGCCGCTGGAGAAACGGGTGGACTTCCTGCCGTTGATGCGCGGCAAGAAGGTGGAGTTTCCGTTCGACGTGATCATTGTGTTCTCGACGAACCTCGCGCCGACCGACCTCGTGGACGAGGCGTTCCTGCGGCGCATCCGGCACAAGATCAAGGTGGACGATCCCACACCGCGGCAGTTCCGCGAGATTCTCGAACGTGTCTGCCGCAGCCGGAAGGTGGAGTTCACCGAAGCGGGTTATTCTTATCTCATCTCCGAGCACTATCAGAAAGCCGGGCGCCCCTTCCGCGCCGTGCATCCGCGCGACTTGGTGGACCAGATCATCGAGATCGCGCGGTATCAAAGCGCCAGGCCGGCGCTGGAGCCGGGCCTGATTGATCGCGCCTGCCGCTCCTACTTCGTGAGCCTTCAGTGAGTCTTGCCTCCGGTAGGGCGCGACCGCCGGGCGCGCCAAAGCCGTAACCTGAAGAGAGAGACGACGGCGCGCCCGGCAGTCGCGCACTACCGTCCGAGCCGCTGCCGCGCCCAGGCCAGCGCCTCGTCGCGGGTGCGGAGTTTCTCTTCGAGCTGCAACTCGCGCGCTTCGCGCAGGATCGCGCCCATCTCCGGGCTGGGCGTCATGCCCATCGCCAGCAGGTCGTTGCCGTTGAGCAACGGCGGCGGCGCGGCGACGGCCGGCGGAATCTCGACGGCCACGTTCTTCAGAAACTCGAAGTTCGTCAGATCGCCGTGGCTGCCGAGGCAATCGAGCCGGTGCAGTTCCAGTTCGTCCGCGAACGTCGGCCGCGACAGCAGCCGCTTGAGCTTGGACTTCCTCATCTCGGTGGCGTGGCGGAACATCATGTGGTTCTCCACGCAGGCGACGATCTGTTCGATCTGGTCGTTGGGGAACCGCAGCCGCCGCAGGATCGTCTCGGTCATGCGCCCGCCGACCGCATCGTGCTCGTTGAACCGGATGCGGTCCGGCGCGCGCACGAACGTCGGCGGTTTGCCGACATCGTGCAGCAGCGTCGCGAACGCCAGCGTCACCGACGGCTCGCGCAAGCCGTCCATCATCAGGCATGTGTGGACGAACACGTCGCCCTCCGGATGAAACTGCGGCGGCTGTTCGCAGCCCTTCATCGCCGCGACTTCCGGCAGCACGACGCTGAGCAGCCAACTACTGTCGAGCAGTCGCAGGCCGCGACCGGCGTTGGGGCGGGTGAAAATCTTGATCAACTCGTCGCGGATGCGCTCGGCGCTGACGACGGCAACCTGCGGCGCCATCCGCTGGATCGCGCGGAAGGTCTCCGGTTCGATGTCGTAGCCGAGATTGCTGGCGAACCGGACGGCGCGCAGCATCCGCAGTTTGTCCTCGGTGAACCGTGCCGTCGCGTCGCCGATGCAGCGCACGACGCGTCGCTCGATGTCCGCGCGCCCGCCGACGTAGTCCAGCACGCGTTCCTCCACGGGATCGTAAAAGAGGCCGTTCATTGTGAAGTCGCGCCGCTGGGCGTCGGCTTCCGGCGTCGAGAACGTCACCGAGACCGGCCGGCGCCCGTCCTCGTAGGCGTCGTCGCTGCGGAACGTCGCCACCTCGAACGACACTCCTTCCAACACCACCAGCACGACGCCGAACTGCGCGCCCACCTCGAACGTCTTGCGGAAGAGCGCCCGCACCTGTTCCGGCTTGGCGTTGGTGACCACGTCGTAATCGTGCGGTGGCACGTCCCGCAGCATGTCGCGCACGCAGCCGCCGGCAAACAGCGCGGTATGGCCCGCCGCGCGCAGCGTCCGCACGATGTCGAGGGCGAGTTGGCGTTTGTCGGTCATGCCAGCGCACTATAGAGCGGGGGCAGTCTGGCGACAAGAAACCTGACGGGAGGAGCTATTCGTCTGGCGCAGCCTCGATCTGAGCCACGCTGGGGTGCGTGCGCTCGAAGAGCAGATAGACCACGCCGCCGATGACACTGAAGAAGAGCGACGCCGCGAAACCCAGCAGCGACAGCAGCAGCGCCTTCTCGTTCGGCACGCCGCCCGCCGCAAACGCCGCCACAAACAGGCCCTCGCGCACGCCCAAGCCGTTGATGGTGATCGGCACGGCGGCGATGCAGTTGATCGCCGGCACCATCACGAAATAGAAGCCGAGATCCACCTCGATGCCGAGGCTCTTGCCGAAACAGATGGCGCTGAAGATGAGCGTGACGTGTGTCACCAGCGCCAGCAGGAACGTCTTGATCAGCGCGGGCTTGTGCGCCGCGTAGGCCTGGTAGGCGCCGATCATCTTCTTCACGTTCTCGCGGATGCCGGCGAACCGCTCCGACCAGTGGTCGAGCCGCTCCTCGCTGAACAGCTTCCGCCATGCCTGCCGCTTGTGGCCGCGATGGAAGACATGCTCCCGCCAATCGTGCAGGAACTTTCCCAGCCCCGGCCAGAAGCCGACGAACAGGCAGAACAACAGCACGCCCAGAATGCTGACCACGCTCACCGCCATCGGCCGCAACTGCTCGTTGCCGAACAGCAGCCGCAAGTTCGCCAGCATCATCACCGCCGCCACCGCGAACAACCCGATCAGCCCGACCAGCCGGTCAATGATGATCGTCATCACCGCCTCGGCCTTCTTGTGGTGGGTCTCCTGCGCCGCGTAGTAAGCCTTCACCACGTCGCCGCCCGTGGAGCCGAGCATGAACGAGTTGAAAAAGTGCCCGATGAAAAACAGCTCCGTCGCCCGCCGGTAGCTCAGCTCGATGTGTTGCACGCGCAGGATGATCTGCCAGCGCACGACGTTCACGACACAGATCACCGCGAAAAACGCCATGCCGGCGAGCAACCAGAGCGGGTCGGGGGAGGTGAGGTCGTGCCAGAGCTTGGCCGCGCCCACAGTCCACGGATGCTCCGGGCTTTCCTTTTCAAAGATGGCTTTGAAAATGAAATACAGGATGCCGATGCTCACCACGCATCGCAGGAGGATCCCAAGATGTTTTTTCATGCAGGACGGCGTCCCATACGTGGTCCACAATAAAACCACGGCCCACAGAGTCAAGGCCGGAGTCCGCGCTGCGCTTCGCGGACCGCGCGCGGATGCGCTGGTGCCGGCACCGTCAACCGGCGTTGAAATCGCCGCTCAACACCACCGTCCGCTTCCGCTCGTGGGCGAAATACATCATCGCGTCGAATTCCCTCCCGTCGTCCATGATCACGTCCACGGATTCGCGGTAGTGCCAGTTCGGGCACTGCTCCAGAAGATCCAGTTGTTGCAGCGTCCGCTTGTCCACTTCATAAGCCTCGCCGACGATCCAGGAGACTTGCTGGTTCTTCACGACGTAAGGGGTAACGCCCAGATAGAGCGCATACTGCTCCTTGGTCCTTCCCTTGCCCAGCAGCTTGGCCTTCTTCAGGTAGTGGTGGCGGCTGTTGCCGGAGCGCAAGGTTCCGTAAACAAACACTCGTGTCTTGGCGTGCCTGGCAGTCTCGGTTTTCATATTGTTTGGGGGCACTCGCCTCAGCGCGAGACGAGGCCTTGGTTTAAGCGCCGCCGGGAGCAGTGGGCCTGGTGGCAGCCATGCCCCGCGAGTCCGTCTGCCTCTGGATGTAGTCGAAAGTGGTGGGGGCTTGTCGCCAACGGCCTGCACCACCAAAATGGCCGGCACGGCGATCAGCGCAAGCACCAACCCCTATTCCACAAGCGACTAGCCGCTGTTCCCGGTTCCTTTATTTTTCATTCAACATCCTTTCAAGTCATCGTGACCCTAGAGCCACAGTCCGTATTTGGCATGTCGGGAGGCAGCGCGCGGGCAGTCGGGGTGGCACCCTACTTTTCGCGCCACGCTTCCCCGACGTGACAAGACCGCCTCGCTGGTGCGAGCATTGCCACAGTCGCGGTGGAGAATCACTCAATGAACAACAACCACGGCCGTAAAAAGAACACCGGTATGGCCACGCTGGCGCCGCCGCCGTTGGCGTCCTGTCGCGCCCGGCACATCTTCAACAGCGATCAAGTCGAGTGCCTGTCGCCGGGCGGCAAAGGCTGCGCCTTCGTGCTGAACGTCGGCAGGAGCCGCATCTGCCTTCATCCGCAGCGCGATGACATTGCCGTGCGCGCTTGAGGCGTCCGGTGGGGCAAATCTCCGTTAATCGCTTGTCGGGGCACGGCGCGGAGAGGACAGTCGCGGCCGACGGTTGGTTACGGGCGTGATTTGCAGGGCTACGAACGCGATTTGCAGGGCTGCGAACGTGATTTGCAGGGCTGCGAACGCGATTTGCAGGGGCCAAAACCTGCCGATTCCTGAGGAAATTCGCTTGCCGACGCTCGCCGCGAGTAGGACAATCCCGGCCGCCAGTTGAAACCGTAATCAGCCAGTGGAGGTCACGAATATGAACGGACGAAGCCGGAGAATGTGGGAACGGGCGGCGCTCTTCATCGCTGCGTCCGACCCCCCCCCCCGAAGGTTTCGACCTCTACTTCTGCGACGCCCCCAACGGCGCCGACGCCTACTCCGCCACCATCGCCATACCGCGAAGGACTGGGAAGTGAGAAGTGAAAGCGGAAACCAAACAGCGCATTGTCATTGCTTGCACTGGCATCCTGCTAGCTGAAGTGGGGGCGACAGCCGGATTGAGTTTGCCTCAGTTGGTAGATTGTATCCGTCTCTACGGCTGGCCGCCTTTTAACCCTATTGGCGATGGTCCTCAAGGGATTGGCATGCTCATTTTTATTGTCGAGCGTTGTGCCACCACGAGCGTTTGCTTTCTCGTGTCACCAGCATTGCTAACGATGATTACATTTCATGTTGTGTGGCGCACTCGGCTCGCAATACATGCATTGATAACGATATCGCTTTCGTTCTTTCTTGGCCTGATATCAACTTTGATCTTTGCTATCGAACACATTGGCTGGGGAATCTTCCTCTTGTTGCTCAACCATGCAATCTCGCTAGCTATCGTTGTTGTTGTTGAGTTGCTCATGAAGGACAAGTTGCAGGCCAAATCTATCTGAGCGGCATCAAAGAGAAGCTGCACTGCACGTCGCCGCTTGTCATCGCCGTCCACTCGCCTATACTCGTCGTCACATGAGTAGTCGCGCGGAATTTGTTCATCTACATCAACACACGGAGTTCAGCCTGCTGGACTCGGCGTGCGGGGTTGAGGCGGTGCCGCATCGGGCGCATGAGCTTCACATGCCTGCCGTGGCCATCACCGATCATGGGAACATGTTCGGGGTGATCGAGTTTTACAAGGCGGCGGAGAAGAACGGGGTGAAGCCGATCATCGGGTGCGAGTTGTATGTGGCGCCCGGCAGCCGGCACGACAAGCAGGCGATGAACGCGCGCGAGGCGGCCCATCATCTGGTGGTGCTGGCGCGGGACACGACCGGTTACGCGAATCTGGTAAAGCTGGTGACGGCGGCGCATCTGGAGGGGTTCTACTACAAGCCGCGGGTGGACAAGGAGCTGCTGGCGCAGCACGCGAAGGGATTGATCGCGCTGACGAGCTGCATGAAGGGCGAGGTGCCGCAGAAGCTCGGCGAGGACCAGCCGAAGCAGGCGCGGGCGGCGGCGGAGCAGTTGCGGCAGATTTTCGAGCCGGAGTGTTTTTATCTGGAGCTGCAGGACCACGGGCTGGAGTTGCAGCGGAAGGTGAACCGCAGCCTGCGGACGATGGCGAAGGAGATGGGCCTGCCGTTGGTGGCGACGAACGATGTGCACTACATCAAGCCGGAGCATTCGCACGCGCACGACTGCCTGATCTGCATCGGGCACCAGACGACGCTGACCGACGAGAAGCGGATGCGGTATTCGAGCGACCAGTTTTACATGAAGTCGGCGGAGGAGATGGCGAAGCTTTTCGCCGAGGTGCCGGAGGCGTTGAAGAACACGCTGGCCATCGCCGAGCAGTGCAACCTGCGGATTGGTTTCGGCGGGAACCTTTATCCCAACTTCGATCCGCCGGCCGGCGAGTCGCGGGAAGGGTATCTGCGGAAGCTTTGCATCGAGGGCGTGCGGCGGCGGTATGACTTCGACGCGGCCGAGCCGCAGACGCCGGACCAGCACGCGGTGGTCCAGCGGATGAACCGGGAGCTGAAGATCATCCAGGACACCGGCTTCGTCAGCTACTTCCTGATCGTCGGCGATTTCGTGAGCTACGCGAAGCAGCGGAAGATTCCCGTCGGCTGCCGCGGCTCGGCGGCCGGTTCGCTGGTGACGTATCTGCTGGACATCAGCGCGGTGGACCCGTTGCGCTACGGGCTGCTGTTCGAGCGGTTCCTGAACCCCGAGCGCGTCAGCCCGCCGGACATTGACATTGACCTCAGCGACGCGCGGCGCGGCGAGGTGATCGAATACGTGCGCAACAAATACGGCGAGAAGAGCGTGGCGCAGATCGTGACGTTCGGCACGCTCGGCGCGAAGTCGGTGGTGCGCGACGTGGCGCGCGTGATGGGCCTGCCCTACGGCGACGGCGACCGCGTGGCGCGGATGATTCCGCCCGACCTGGGCATGACGCTGCACAAGGCGTTGCAGGTGAGCGCGGAGATGAAGGACGCCCACGAGAACGAGCCGCAGGTGCGCGAGATCGTCGAGACGGCCGTGGTGTTGGAGGGACTGGCGCGCAACAGCTCCACGCACGCCGCCGGCGTCGTCATCGGCGCGCAGCCGCTCAACGAAGTCATCCCGCTCACGCGCGACCAAAACGGTGCCATCATCACGCAGTATGCGATGGGGCCGTTGGGCGACCTGGGGTTGTTGAAGATGGACTTCCTCGGCTTGCGCACGCTGACGGTGATCGCCGACGCCGTGCAGCGCATCCGCGAGACGCGCGGCATCGAACTCGACATCGAGCACCTGCCGCTGGACGACAAGCCCAGTTACGAGCTGCTCAACCGCGGCGACACGGTCGGCGTGTTCCAGCTTGAATCCAGCGGGATGCGCGACCTTTGCCGGAAGTTCGTCATCGAGCGGCTGGAGCACATCATCGCCCTCATCGCGCTCTACCGCCCCGGCCCGATGGAGCTGATTCCGTCGTTCATCGCGCGCAAAGCCGGCCGCGAGGAGATCATCTACGAGCATTCGTTGCTGGAGCCGATCTGCCGCGAAACCTACGGCATCATGATCTACCAGGAGCAGGTCATGCAGGCGGCGCAGGCGCTCGGCGGCTACACGCTCGGCGGCGCGGATCTGTTGCGCCGTGCGATGAGCAAGAAGAAGCCCGAAGAGATGGCGAAGCAGCGGGAGAAGTTCGTCAAAGGCGCGCGAGAGAAGAACAAGATTCCAGAAGCGAAGGCGGAGAAGATTTTCGACCTGCTCGACAAGTTCTCAGGCTACGGCTTCAACAAGTCGCACGCCGCCGCCTACGGCCTCATCGCCTACCAGACCGCTTACCTCAAGGCGAACTACCCGGTCGAGTTCATGGCCGCGTTGCTCTCCAGTGAAATCGGCAACCAGGACAAGCTCGTCGTGTTCACCGGGGAGGCGCGCGAGATGGGCATCGAGGTGTTGCCGCCCGACGTGAACACCAGCCCGCTGAGCTTCGGCGTGGCATTGGACGAGAATGACAAGGGGCCGGGCAAGCTTCGCTTCGGTCTCGCGGCCATCAAGGGCGTCGGCGAGATCGCGGTGCAGGCCATCATCGCTGGCCGGGAAAACGGCCCGTTCAAGAGCCTGTTCGACTTTTGTGAGCGCGTGGACACCCGTGCCTGCAACCGCAAGACCATCGAGGCGCTGGCCAAATGCGGCGCGTTTGATTTCACCGGCCAGCCGCGGATGCAGATCTTCAACGAGATCGAGCAGGCGCTCGGCCGCGCCGCCTCGGTGCAGCGCGACAAGGCGCAGGGGCAGGTGTCGCTGTTTGGCGCGCTCGACGGCGACATTCCGGCGACGGTGATCAAGCGCACCAAGACGGAGAAGGCCGAGGAATGGCCGCAGAACCAGTTGCTCGCGTTCGAGAAGGAACTGCTCGGCTTCTACCTCTCCGGCCATCCGCTGGCGCAGCACGCGAAGCTGCTGGAGCGCTACGAGATCCACTCGACCGAGAAACTGCGCGAGCTTGAGAACCAGGCGGCGACGCGGCTTGGCGGCATCGTGGTGGACGTGGTGCAGCGCATTTCATCGAAGACAAACAAGCCGTGGGCCGCGATCACGGTGGAGGACCTGCACGGCACGGTTGAGGTGCTTTGTTTCAACGAGGCGTTTGACCAGGCCCGGCCGCATTTCGAGACCGGCAAAGCCATCTTCGTGATGGGCAACGTGGACAAGCGGGAGGAGAAGGCGAAGATATTTGGTCGCGAGATCGTTCCGCTGGACGAGGTGATGCGCCGTTACACGAAGCAGGTGCATCTGCGCGTCCACGCCGCGCGCACAAAGCCGGAGCAGCTCGAAAAGGTTCGCGACATCGTCAGCCGCCATTCCGGCAGCGTGCCGTTGTTCATTTGCTTCATCATGCCCGGCGGCGAACTGGTCTTTGCCGACACGCACGACGGCTTCAAGGTGTTGCCGTCGGAAGAATTGGCGAAAGAACTCGAAGCCGTTCTCGGCAAAGACACCGTTTATTTCAAGCCCGACACCTCCGTGCCGAGGCAGGAATCCGGCCGCGAGCGTTGGCAGAAGCGTGGAGGGGGCGAGTAGAGCCAGCCCGGCTCTTTGTCTTCAAAGCTGTTCAGTAACGCTTGCCGACGCGACCATCGGCTTGTGATTCCGGCGCAGCCAGACGAGGGCGGCCAAACCGATGAACAGCACGCCATTCACCGCCCATGTGCTGGCGTTTGGACTTGCCGGCGCGAACTGGAGAGCAGCAGCGCCGATGGCGTGGCCGAGGAAGTTGCCGGCGCCGATGGCTGCCTCGTGCAGGCCACCATGCTCGCCTTTTGTCTCGCCGACGTCCATTGAGTAAAAGAGTGACGAGTAGTAGATCAGTCCGGCAGCAAAGCCGAAAGAGATCTGGCCCAGCGCCACCAGCCAGAGATTCGGCGACAGCAGGATCAGCAGGAACCCCACAATCAACCCGAGGAACGACGCGAGCAGCCAGCGGAACCGGTAATGCCAGCCGGTCCATCGCCACAGCCACACGAACATCCCGAATCGGGCAAAGAACCAGATGGAGCAGAACAGCCCGCTCTGGGCGACGGTGAGCTCGAACTTTTGCGCAAGGCCGGGAATCACCGCCAGCATGGTGTTCATCGCGACGTAGGCGAACGGATTTGCCAGCCAGGCCATCTTCATGAATGTTGCCGGGCTGACGGGTTGCTTGAACGCGATGGCCTCCGGATGATGCACAGGCGCGGGCGGCGGTGGCGGCTCAACCGCGATCGGCTGGCGTTCGAGCCAGAACAGCGCCAGCAGTTGGCCGAGATGAATGATCGCCGGCAACCAGAAGAGGCTGGCCTTGCCGAGGTGTTCAAAGAACGCGCCGCCAACCAGAAATGCCACCGCCGTGCTGCCTGCCCAGGTGATGTTGTAGATGCCCACCATTCGCGGAATCTCATCCGGCGGCTCGCCTTCGGTGACGAGCGCTTCGATGGCCGGCCACGTGAAACTCACCGCAAGCATCCAGCCGCCAAAGGTGGCGAGCTTGGCCCACATCGGTGACAGCAGCAGGCCGGCTAGAAAGCAGAGGATGAGGCCAATGAAGCTCACGCGTAACGAGGCGTGGCAACCGAACCGTTGCGCAAACCGTCCCGCCTGCCAGGAGGCGACGAGGTAGATCAGGCCGTTGACGGCGCTGACGGCGAGGTTGTCGCGGTTGCCAAAGCCGAAATCATCTCGCAGCAGGAAGAACAAGTAGTTGGAATAGAACGACGCCGCGAAGGCGGTGGTGCCTTCGAAGGCGAAGTAGAAAGCTTTTCGTTGGTGCCGGGTCATGGATGAAGAAACGGGACGGGTGTGGGGCGCGCTCAGCCTTCAATTTCATCGAGCGCTTTGCGGCAATACCACTTCACCGCGTCGGTCATGGGTGGTTGAAGCGAGTCAAGGTCGGCCGACGAACACCAGCGGATGTCGTGGTGCTCGCCGGCGGAAAGCTTGAGCTGGCCGCTGCGAGGTCGCGCCCAGTAAATCATGCCGATGTGCTCATGCGTGTCGGTGATTCGGTGGATGTCGAGGAAGCGCGGGGCAATTAGAGCGCGACTGCCTGGCCCGGTGGTCGGCGGGCGCGTGCCAAGCAGTTCCACGTCCAAGCCGCTTTCTTCCCTGGCCTCGCGGAGCGCAGCGGCCTCCGGGTCTTCGCCCAACTCGATGTGGCCGCCAAGCGGCAGCCACATATCGAGGTTGCGGTGATGGATGAGCAACACCTTGCGTTTGTGGATAACAAGAATCGCCACCGTGAAATCTATCTTTTCGTGTATGTGCGCCATGCGAGGTGAGTGTGGAGGGTGGAAGCCGAATAGTGAACTGCAAAACTGCACATGCCGACGGTGGTGATGAGGGTGCGATCAAGCAGTTGGAGGCAGACTGCGATGGATGTGGCGTTGGCTTCTGCGACATGCGCTTGCAACCAGACGTTCCTCCGCCCAGGCCAGCAGCGGAAGTTTCCTTCTGGCAATCAGTCGCGCAAGCACTTCTTGGTGCGTTGCGGGGCCAACTGGCGGAAGATGCCGGCCACGAAGAAGCCCGATCGCTCGATATGGCCGTGCATCACGCAACGCGCCCAACCTTGCATGTGGGCAGCCAGCCGTCCCCATCGTGTGTTGATTGTTTCTAGCTTCACACTTGTTTAGACAGGATCGGGGGCGAATCCATTCAGGGGGCAGGGCGGTTGCCGCTTGGACTTCCACCTACTGCTTCGGGATGAACAGCTTCTGGCCGATATAGACGGTGTCGCCTTTGAGGTTGTTGGCCTTCTTGAGGGCGTCCACGGTCGTGTTGTAAGCCTTGGCGATGGCACTGAGCGACTGGCCTTTCTCGATGGTGTGCTCGTAGCCTTGCTCCGCGCCGCCCGCGGCGGATGCACCGGCTGCGCCGGGGCTGGCGGTGGTCCGCTTGCCGGAGGGCACGCGCCCGGCGGGCGTGGCGCCCGCGCCCGACGAACTCGCGCGGCGCGAGATGCCGCTCGTGCCCGCGCCAATCTTCTGAAGCTCGGCGGTGACCTGGTTGATGATGACCTCCGCGTCATGCTTGCGGGCGTTGTCCACGGCGTTTATGCGCGAGTCGAGCCGCTGGATTTCCGAGGCCGCAACGCCGCCGCCCGCCGCCGCCGCGGCGATCTGCTGGCGAACAGAGGCGACTTCCTGGTGGAGCCGCTCGTAATTGACCTGCAACGCTTGCACGTCGCCGGCGGCCTTGTTGATGCGCTCTTCCAGAATGCGCATGTCGGCGCGGAGGTTGGAAATGGCCGGGTCTTCGACGGGGGCACGGCGCTGCGTGTAACCGGTGGTCTGACAGGCCACCAGCGCGACGCTGAGGCTGGCAAAGATCAAAGCTGCGGTGCGATAGGGTTTCATGGTTCGTGACTCGTAACTGGTGATTCGTGATCCGTGACGGCTGCTAAGGTTCCAATAGCTTCTTAAATTCGTCTTCGTTCAGCGTCTTGATACCAAGTTCGCGCGCTTTGTCCAGCTTGGAACCGGCGTCCGCTCCCACGACAACGTAATCGATCTTCTTGCTGACGCTGCCGGTGACGTTTCCGCCCGCCTCGCGGATAAGCTCTGATGCTTGGTCGCGCGACAACGTGGGGAGCGTCCCCGTGAGCACAAAGGTTTTGCCGGCGAAAGGGTGCGTCGTCGGAATTGCAGCTTGGGCCGAACCGCGCGGCGAAATGCCCATCTTTTTCAAGCGCGTCAGCAGGCCGCGTCCAGACGGACTCGCGAACCAGTCCAGCACGGCGCGGGCAGCCACCGGGCCGACAACAACCACGGCATCGCGTGGTGCAGCATCTTTCTTCACTGAAGGTTGCGCAAAACCGGCGGCGATGAGCGCCTGGCCAGCCGCGTCTGCTTGTTCTTTGTGTTTCGCTTCGCGCAGGCGGTGCAGTTCCAGCACGCCTCGTAGGAGCTTTGAATCGGCGAGGTCTTCGATGGTTTCATGGAACCGAGCCAGATCGTAGGCGGTCTGCTCGCCGGCTTCGGGGATTGCCAGCGCGTGGATCCATCGGTGCAGCGGCGCTTGCTTCGCCCGCTCCAGCGCCTCGATCACCTTGGCGGCGTTCTTTTCGCCGAAGACGCGCGGTTCGTCGTCGGTGCCGAGGTTGAGTTTGGCGAGTTGGTCCTTGGTGAGGTCGAAGAGATCGAGCGGCTCGTCCACGAGGCCGCGCTCGACGAGCTTCTCGGCGACGATGCCGCCGAGGGATTCGATGTCGAGCGCCTTGCGTTGGGCGAAGTATTCGACGCGGCGCGTCTTTTGCGCGGGACAACCGGCGACATTCTGGCAGCGCCAAGCGACTTCCTCCGTTTCGCCGCCGGAGACTTTCTCTTTCGCAATCGGCCCGCCGCAAGCGGGGCATTTGCCGCCGATGTGCGCGGCGAAATCGAACTCCTTCGAGTCCTTGGGGCGCTTGGATTTCAGGACTTCGAGAACTTCGGGAATCACCATGCCGGCTTTGCGAATGACGACGGTGTCGCCGATGCGGATGTCTTTGCGGCGGATTTCGTCCTCGTTGTGCAGCGTGGCGCGCGAGATGGTCGAGCCTTGGACGAAGACTGGCTCCAGTTCGGCTACGGGCGTGAGCACACCGGTGCGGCCGACCTGGATGGTGATGTCACGCAGCACCGTCTCGGCGGGCGTGATCCACGGGATGGGCTTGTGGACGATGGCGTAGCCGGGCGCGCGCGTCTTGGACGGGATGCGCGCCCAGTCGGCGAGGCGGTTCACTTTCAGCACGATGCCGTCAATGTCGTAAGGCAACTGGCGGCGAAGGTCGCGCTTCTCGTCGTAGTGCGCCACGACTTCATCGGCATAGACTCGCAGCACCTCCTCCATGTCCCGGCAGAGCCACCAACGGCGTTGCGTGGGCAGGCCCATCTTGGCCAGTGCCTCCAGCATCTCGGCGTGCGTCTCCCACTCGATGCCGTCGCACTTGCCGACGGCGTAGAAGACCGCGCTGATGGGTCGTTGCGCGACGAGACGCGGGTCGAGTTGCTTGAGCGTGCCGGCGGTGGCGTTGCGGGCATTGGGGAACGTCCTCTCGCCCGCGGCTTCGAGCTTGGCGTTGAGCGCGTCGAAATCCTTCGTGGCGATGTAGGCCTCGCCGCGGACTTCCAGCAGCGCGGGCGGGTTCTTCAACTTCAGCTCCAGCGGAATTGCGCGGACGGTGCGGAGGTTGGCGGTGATGTCGTCGCCGAACTGCCCGTCGCCTCGCGTGACGCCGAGCGCGAGCTTGCCGTGGCGGTAATGGACGCCGATGGAGACGCCGTCCACCTTCGGCTCCATGACGTATCCGACGCGGTCGTTGCCAAGGTGTTTGCGGATGGTGTTGTCGAACTCCCGCAGCCGCGGCAGGGTGTTTTCGTCCTGCTGGCGGTTGCGTTTCTCGCGGTCAGGCTCCTCCTTGGAATCCGGATGCTCCGCGCCCTCGACTTTTTCTAGCGAGAGCATCGGCTGAAGGTGCTTCACCCGGACGAAGCCCTCAGCAGGCGCGCCGCCGACGCGCTGGGTGGGCGAGCTTGGCGTGAGGAGGTCGGGGAACTGTTTCTCCAGCTCCTGCAACTCGCGGAAGAGCTTGTCGTATTCGAAGTCGCTGACGGCGGGCTGGGCGAGCGCGTAGTAGCGGTGGTCGTGCTCGCGGATTTGGTCGCGGAGTTCGCGGACTCGTTGCTCGGCTTGGGCGCGCGTCATGGCGGTGACAGATTATGCAGACGCGGGCGGTGCTGTCAAAGCGAGCCGCAGAACGCGCCGGTGATGATGAAGAGCAGGAACATCGCCACGCCGAGGACGACGGTGAAGGGGATGACCTTGTCGTGGGGCGTGCCCATCAGTTTCGGCAGGCCGAGATGGAGGACGTAGATGGCGTAGAACAACGCCAGCACCAAGAGCTGCCGAAGCATTGGCACGACCAGCAGGATGCCGACCGTCCAGACCACCAACCACGAGAAGCCCGCCAACTTCACAGCATCGCCCATGTTCGGCAACGAGCGGAATGTAGGCGCGAGCTGGTTGATGAGGAAAGCCGTGACATAGACGCTGCCGAGCCAGAGCGCGTAGTAGAGCGCGACGCGGCCGACGGCCTTGGAGATGCCCAAGGGCATTTGCGCAATGGGAAGCGTTGAGTAAACGGAGATTATCTGGCCGACGAAGTGCGCGAGCGCCGGGATCGCGGCGGCGGCGAAGAGGTAGCGTGCGTAAACCTGTGCGACAGACAGGTCTTCCCGCTTGATGGCGTCCCACTCCTGGTTTGGCTCCAGGAGGATGTTTTTGATGCGGGCGACGATCAGGTTCAGGTCAATGCGCATGTCCGTGTTGTTGGACGCAGATGTTGCCGCACGGGAAGGATGGACGCAAACCCGAAAAGCGACTGAAACCGAGGAAAGCCGTTCAACGTCGGTTTTCAGTTGCCGCGCGGCAGGGGTTTCCGCATAGTTCACCGCCAAAATTTTGTTATGCCAAAGCGCACCGACATCCATAAGATTCTGATCATCGGCTCCGGCCCCATCGTCATCGGGCAGGCGTGCGAATTCGACTACAGCGGCACCCAGGCGTGCAAGGCGCTCCGCGAGGAGGGCTTTGAGGTCGTGCTGGTGAACTCCAACCCGGCCACGATCATGACCGACCCGGAGTTCGCCAACCGCACCTATATCGAGCCGATCACGCCGGAAGCCATCGAGAAGATCATCGAGCGCGAGCGGCCCGATGCGCTGTTGCCGACGCTCGGCGGGCAAACCGGGCTGAACGTCTCGATGGAGCTCTGGAAGCGCGGCATTCTGGACAAATACGGCGTCGAGATGATCGGCGCGAAAGCCGAGGCCATTGCCAAAGGCGAGGACCGCGACTTGTTCAAGAAGGCCATGCAGCGCATCGGCCTCGACGTGCCGATCAGCGGCGTTGCGCACGACCTCGACCAGGCGCGCGCGGTGGCCAAGGACATCGGCCGGTTTCCGCTCATCATCCGGCCGGCTTATACGCTCGGCGGCACGGGCGGCGGCATCGCTTACAACCGCGAGGAGTTCGATGCGATGGCGGCGCGCGGCATCGAGCTGTCGCCCATCTCGGAAGTGCTGATCGAGGAATCGCTCGTCGGCTGGAAAGAGTTCGAGATGGAGGTCATGCGCGACCGCATGGACAACTGCGTCGTCATCTGCTCCATCGAAAACTTCGACCCGATGGGCGTCCACACGGGCGACTCCATCACCGTCGCGCCGATCCAGACGCTCACCGACAAGGAATACCAGGTGATGCGCGACGCGAGCTTTGCCTGCATCCGCGAGATCGGCGTCGAGACCGGCGGCTCGAACATCCAGTTCGCCGTCAATCCTGACAACGGGCGCATGACCATCATCGAGATGAACCCGCGCGTCAGCCGCAGCTCGGCGCTCGCGTCGAAGGCCACGGGTTTCCCCATCGCGAAGATCGCCGCCAAGCTCGCGGTCGGCTACACGCTCGACGAGATTCCCAACGACATCACCAAGTCCACGCCGGCGAGCTTCGAGCCGACGATTGATTACGTCGTCGTGAAGATTCCGCGCTTCACGTTTGAAAAGTTCCCCAAGGCCGACCCGACGCTGACGACGCAGATGAAGAGCGTTGGCGAGGCGATGGCCATCGGCCGCACGTTCAAGGAGTCGCTGCAAAAGGCGCTGCGTTCGCTGGAGATCAGCCGCTTCGGCCTCGGCGGCGACGGCAAGGCCGTGCGTATTGACGGCCAGATGATCGAGGACAACGCGGTGTTGCCGATCGAGACGATCACTAAGAAGCTCGTCACGCCGAACGCCGACCGCATTTTCTTCCTGCGCCACGCGTTGCGCGCCGGGATGACCATCGAGCAGATTTTTGAGCTGACGAAGATTGACCGCTGGTTCCTTCAGCACATGAAGGAGATCGTGGACTTCGAGGCGGAACTGGCCAAGGCGAAGACGCTGGATGGCCGGCTGCTCCAAGCCAAGCAGATGGGCTTCTCCGACCGCCAGCTCGCGAACCTCACCGGCTCCACCGAGGACGAGGTGCGCGCGGCGCGCAAGAAAGCCGGCATCGTGCCGACCTACCGGCTCGTGGACACATGCGCGGCGGAGTTCGAGGCTTACACGCCTTACTACTACTCGACCTACGGCGACGAGGACGAGACGCGCCAGAACGACAAGCGCAAGGTCATGATCCTCGGCGGCGGCCCGAACCGTATCGGGCAGGGGATCGAGTTCGATTATTGCTGCGTCCACGCCGCCTTCGCGCTGAAGGAACTCGGCTTCGAGACGATCATGGTCAACTCCAACCCGGAGACCGTCTCCACCGACTACGACACGAGCGACAAACTTTACTTCGAGCCGCTCACGCTCGAGGACGTGCTCAACATCTACGAGCGCGAGAAATGCTGGGGCGCCATCGCCCAGTTCGGCGGGCAGACGCCGCTGAACCTCGCGCTGGGTTTGCAGAAGCACGGCGTCAACATCATCGGCACCTCGCCCCAGAGCATCGAGATCGCCGAGGACCGGAAGTTCTTCGCGGCGATGCTGGACAAACTGAAGATCCCGCAGCCGCCGAACGGCCTCGCCACCAACGAAGCCGAGGCCGTTGCCGCCGCCGCCAAGCTCGGCTACCCGGTGCTCGTGCGCCCGTCGTTCGTGCTCGGCGGCCGGGCGATGCAGATCGTCTATAACGAGGAGGATCTCCGCCACTACATGCGCTTCGCCGTCGAGGCCTCGCACCGGCGGCCCGTCCTCGTGGACAAGTTCCTCGACGACGCCATCGAAGTGGACGTGGACTGCATCGCCGACGTCGGCCTGCCCAACGGCGGCCATGTCGTCATCGGCGGCATCCTCGAGCACATCGAGTTCGCGGGCGTCCACAGCGGCGACGCGGCGATGGTCCTGCCGCCGCACACGCTTTCAAAGAAGGTCCTCCAGACCATCCGCGACTACACCGACGCCATGGCGCGCGAGCTGAAGGTCATCGGCCTCATGAACGTGCAGTATGCCGTCAAGGGCGGCATCGTCTATGTCCTCGAGGTCAACCCCCGCGCCTCCCGCACCGTGCCGTTCGTCAGCAAAGCCATCGGCGCGCCGCTGGCCAAGCTCGCCTCCAAGGTCATGACCGGCAAGACCCTGAAGGAACTCAACTTCACCAAAGAGATCGCGCCCAAGTATTACTCCGTCAAGGAGAGCGTCTTCCCCTTCAACCGTTTCTTCGGCGTGGACATCATCCTCGGCCCGGAGATGAAGAGCACCGGCGAGGTCATGGGCATTGACGCCGACCTCGGCCTGGCCTACGCGAAGAGCCAGATGGCCGCAGGCGGCGCGCTCCCGACCTCCGGGAACGTCTTCATCAGCGTCCACGACGCCGAGAAGACCGCCGTCGCCAAGATCGCGGAGAAGTTCGCCGTCCTCGGCTTCAGCCTCTTCGCCACCGAAGGCACGGCCAAGGCCCTCACGGCCGCCGGCGTCCCCGTCACCGCCCTCTACAAGCTCACCGAAGGCCGCCCCAACGTCCTCGACATGCTCAAGAACGGCGAGATCGCCCTCGTCATCAACACCCCCTCCGGCAGCAAGGCCCCCCGCGAGGACGAGATTCGCATCCGCTCCGCCGCGGTCCAATGCCGCGTGCCGATCATGACCACCCTCACCGGCGCCGTCGCCGCCGTCCAGGGCATCGCCGCCCTCAAGAAACACGGCGTCACCGTCTGCAGCTTGCAGGAATATCACCAGAGGTAGGAGGGAAGAGGGAAGGGTCACGCCAAGACGCCAAGTCGCGAAGCGAAGTCCCTTTTGCGTCTTCGCGGCTTTGCGTGAGATTCCCATCAGCGACTGCGGAGTGCTTCGTTGCCGTAAAGCGTCAGCCGTTTCTCCATGCGGAAGTGGGGAATGCCGACTTCCATGAACTCCGGGCCGACCTTGGTGTATCCAAGCTTCTCGTAGAAACCAACGGCGCTCGCCCGGGCGTGCATGGAGAGATGCACGTGCCCGCTGCCGGCCAGGTGCTCTTCAAGGCTGCGAATGATCTGCCGGCCGCAGCCCTGCTTCTGGTGCGCCATGCTCACCGCCATCTGCCGTATCTTGGCTTCCGTGGGCGAGAGCGGGACGGCGATGACACACGCCACCAGATGCCCGGCGTCGTCGAACAGTCCAAAATGCTTCTGCTGCTTTTCGGACGCCAGCTCTTCATCGTAGAGACTCCGTCCGAGCGGCGCGCGCAACACCGCATCGCGCAGCGCGCACTCCTTCCGGTAGGCATCCGATCCGAACTCGATGCTCCTGAAGTTCATGGTTCAAGCTGAGGGGTGGAACGCGGGTTCGCAGGAGTGAATGCTTTGTTTTGTGCCTTGTTAGCCCACATCATCGTCGTCACCAACCTCTGTGTCCGGAAATAAGCAACTGAATCTCCCCGTGGCTGTCGAGCCACTGGAAACCGTCGCAGAACGCCTGCTCGGTGAACGGTTCGAGCAAGCCTTCGACATCGTGCCAAGTGACAGGCCGCAACTGACACTCGAACACGCGGCCAGCACACAATGGCTGTGTGCCCAAGTCAGAGCGCCCGGTCGAAGCGAACAACTGGCAACCTCCAACCGATTCAAAGCCAGGAATCTCGTGAACTGCTACGCGTTGCACCTGCTCCGCTGCAAGCGCCACCACTTTCTCGCGCAACCGCGCCGCCGCCGCAGGATCGCGCCCATGCAATAGAACGAGCGGGCATTCAACAGAACCATCTGGAAAGAATTCGATTAGCATAGGGCGGCACTGTGCCTGACAATTATCTGACTTCCTCTTTGATGTCTACTGAGCCGTCAGCGGTGCGGCGGTGACGACTGGATGACTGTGTGGCTCCTTCACTCCGCTCATAACCTTCTCCGCGCATAGTCCTCATCGTTGCTGCCGGCGGCAAGCGAAAACGGTTTTTAGCGGTGTCTCATCGTCGGTGCTGTCCGCTTTGGGCTTTTGTCTGTCTAAGCTTGCGTGCTATCGCAAGCGCTTTTCCAGCCTCCTTCAGTGTCCCTGAATTGCCGCAACAGTCAATTGCTAGACGAGATCCATTAACGCCTTCAAAAACTCCTGAATATGCAAACACCAGGTATGCAACCCCAACATCCATTGGGAACCGGCCAGAACTGTTTTCACAGTAAACTTCTATGATGTTTGAGGGGCTGCCCTTAAGTAGTTCTTCAACTTGTATCTTATAGAAAGTGCCGGCAATGAAATCGCCTGGTTCCCAAATATTCTTGGCGCTAACCACCTTGCCTACAAAAACACTGGCACTACTCTTGAACTCTTCTTCAACGCTCGGACATTCCTTCCACGCGGCAAAAACACTGTTACCCAGCGAAACAATTGCCAACAGCAAAATGATCCTCAGGCAATGCATTTGTAAGTGCCTAACAGCTACTCGGCTCCCTCATTGACGTGTTGTAGGGCGACAGGGGAGGGGCGGTGACGGCTGGATGACTGTGTGGCTCGTTCACTTCGCTCATAACCTTCTCCAGGCATAGTCCTCACCGCTGCCTGCTCTCGCAAGCGATTTCCGTTTTCTGTAGCGGCGCTCTATGAGCGCCGATGGTGGCGGGCCGCTGCGGCGGCGGTCATAGACCGCCGCTACAGGGCGGGGGCTTACGCGATCTTGATCTGGACCTTGTCGCTCCAGGGGCCTTGGATGTTCCGGGCGCCCTTGGCACAGGCCTGGAACCACCAGATGCCGGGCGTCAGGTTCATCGCGTGGTAGAAGCTCCTGTTGGAGGTGTCGAACAGATACCAGCCGGTCACGCCCGCCGGATCGTTGGTGGCGCGGATCGGGTAGGTCTTCGCGCCGTCCACCGACCCGAAGTTCAGGTCGGCGCGGCCTTCGCCGTCGCCGCGGGCCACGTGCATGTTGGTGACCTGTGGCAGCTCGTAATGGCGGACCGGCGCGGCCTTGGTGTCGTAGCCTCGGCGTTCGATCTCGGAGGCAACGCCGCCGCTCTGCTTCTCCACCACGCCGCCGAGCGCGCCGTAACCCTTCTCGATGCGCTTGCCGCTCTCGCCAAGCCGCGTGTTGATCCGGGCGAGGTTGGCGATTGCATCGGCCTTCTCCTGCTCCAACTCGCGCCCTTCCTTCACCGCCGCGAACAGCTCCAGCGCCTCCGCCGGAGGCGGCTCCGCTTCGCCAGCCGGGGGCTGGCCGTTGCTCTCCACGGGCAAGCCGTGCGCGTTGAGCGCGACCTGGGCCTTGCTCAACCGTTCGGCACGGGTGAGGTCATGGATGTTTAACGCTACTTTAGCCATACGTGTGTCTCCTGTTCCCCGTATCTGAGCCAGCAGGCGCTGGACTTCTTCCTCACTGGTGGCGTGGCATTCGCCTGCGCGGGAATACCCGGCAATGGCAACGCCCATGGCGGCGAGCTGGGAGGCTTCCGCCGGCGTCAGGCGGCTCTGCGGGGGGGGGTCTCTGTTCCATCACTCATACCGTTGCCTGCGCGCATGGAACCACCGTGAGCGGCCCGTGTCCAGCCCAAAACGGCCGCCAAAACCGCCCCGGCGGGGCGGGCGGTCTGGGAGGTGCTTTTGGCCAAAAACCGTGTGTTTGGCTCCAAAACCCCGGTTTTGTGCTCAAATACCCGCGCGGGAACGCCAAACCCGCGCACGGGATTGGGAAAAACGTGCGCGGGATTGGCAAAACCGTGCACGGAAACGTGAAACTCGTGCACGGGATTGGGAAAAACGTGCACGGG
>JACRQF010000014.1 GCA_016222825.1 Verrucomicrobiota bacterium
GTTGAGCGTCACCGGGTTGGACACCAACACCGTCCCGTTGGTCGGGCTTATCATCTCCGCCCGCGTCGTGGGCGCGGTGTAGGCCGTGAACATGTAGTCGTTCTGCTTCCATGTCCCGTTGATCAACGACCAGAGCCGCACATACAGCCGCCGACCGTCCGTGGGCAGCCCTGTCAGCGCGCGTGACAGGTTGGCGCCTTCAACCGCCGCATAGAGGTCATGGCCGCCCGCACTGCTGCCCACCCAGAGCGCGTATTGGCTCGCGCCCGCGCCCGCATCCCAGGTCAACGTCACATTCGCCGAGCCGAACGTCGCGCCGTTGCCCAGACCCGTGAACCGCGCCTTCACCGCGTTAAACGCACGGTAGCTGTAGTCGTTGTATTCCCAATTTCCATAGAGGCAAGACCACAGCCTCACGTAGAGCGCGCGGCCGTCCACCGGCAAGGACAACGTCCGCGACAGGTTCGTGCCGACAAGCAACGCGTGGAGATCGTAGCTGTTCGATGCGCTGCCCACCCAGAGCGCATACTGGCTCGCGCCAACGCCAGTATCCCATGTGAACGTCACCGAGGCGCTGTTGTTGGTGGAGCCGGGGGCCGGGCTGAGCACCCGCGCCGTTGCAAGGTCAACCTCGATCACACCCGTGCTGTAGAGCAAGTTGGTGTTCCAATACAATGACGGGTCCAACGCGGGCAGATTCAGAGACCCGAAAGCGCCGGCACCGGAGCCGAAGTCAAACAAGTCGAACCGGTCGCCCGCTTGCGGCGTGAAGCCATTGACCAATGACACACTGAGCGTGCCACCGAAGTTGAGCGCGCCGCTGACATCAAACTGGTCGTAGAGCCAAGTGTTGGTTCCGCCCAGTTCCATGCTCATCATCGCGCCGCCGAGCAAGGACAAATCGCCGGTGTCGGTGATGACGCCGATGGAATCGCCGGGGGCGATGACACCCGCGTTGGTGATGGAGCCGGTGATGGAACCGGTGCCGATAAGGGATGCGCTGGTGTTGATGAAAAGGCCGTCAGCAAAGCCGTGCGCGCCGCCGAACAAGTCGAGGGTGGCGGAATGAACGCCGTCACCGACGGCGAAAGCGACGCCGTTGGAAACAGTGCTGCCGCCGGTTTGGAGCACGCCCCCGTTGAAGTTCATGACGCTGCTGGTGTTGTTGGTGAGATAGAGCTGGTTGACGACCACCGTGCCGCTATTGAGCGTGATTGTGCCGTAACCAGCGGTCAATGAATTCGAGAGGATTAAAGACGATCCGGTTCCGGTGACCAGAACAGAGTTGTTAGAGATTCCGGAGCCTGAGCCTATGAAGGCGTTGGCAGCCAGCACCTGAGCGCCATTCGCAATAACCAAGCGGGCGTCGCATGAGTTGGTGCCAACGTAGAGATCACCACTGTTGTTCCAAATTGAACCCGGATCGGTGACCGTCACAGAGGACAATGTTCTGATTATCCCAGTGGTGTCATACACTTGGCCACTGTTGGCGATGGTCAAGGCGTTCCCACCGGTGTTCAAATCCAGAAAGCCGCTGTTACTCCAAACTGAACCCGGACCAACCACCCAAGCAGCATTGTTGCTAAGACTCGGATAGTTGCCGAACGTGCAGTTACCTATAATCGTCCACGTGCCGCCGTCCGTTATGATTGTAGTTCGCGAGGAGTTGAACACGACGTTAGGAGCCTCGATGAGCCAGTGATCGTTGGTGGCAACTCTCGTCGTGTTGCCTGTATCCAGCGCCGCCGTGTAGGCGTGGTTGTCCGCCACGTGCCACGTTCCACTGATCTGTGCCCACAACCTTACGTAGATGTTGCTGCCGTTGGTTGGCAACCCTGTAAAAGTCCGGGTCAGGCCATCCACAAACACCGGATAGAGGTCGTAGCCGCCGGGACTCGTGCCGACCCACAGCGCATATCGAGTGGCGCCGGCAATCGCGTCCCAACTGAAGGTCGCGCACGAAGAACTCAGGGTTGAGCCATTGGCCGGGCTGGTGATCCCGCCAGAACCAGAATACTCCATGACAGTCGGCCGCCCGCCATATGTCGCGCCCCAACCCGTGGTTCCCTCCCGGTAATAGATGGTCGCGTTGTCGTCATTGGCGAACACTCCATCACCAATGCTGGGCGCATTCCCCTGGAAATAGACTCCTGTTAGGCTGGTGCAATCCTCGAACGCATTGAGCCCGATGTTGGTGACGCTGTTGCCAACCGTGACGTCGTTCAATCTGGAGCAGCCTTGGAACGCCCTGTCCCCGATGCTGGTGACACTGTTGGGAATCGTGATGGTGCTCAGACTATAGCAGCCCAGAAACGTGATGTCTCCGATACTCGTGACGTTGGTGCCAATGGTGATGCTGCTCAGGCCGGTGCAATACGCGAACATCCCCCAGCCCATGTTCGTAACGCTGTTGGGAATGGTGACGCTGCTCAGTTTGGGGCATTCCTGAAACACCGCACCGCCGATACTGGTGACGCTGTCGGGAATGCTGACACTTCTTAGGTTGAAGCGACTCATGAACGCATAGTTCCCGATGCTGGTGACCGGCAACCCGTTGATGGTGCTGGGGATGCCTACTGTGTAGCCATCTGCGATGTAGCGCGTGATGATGACGCCAGCGGCATTCGTCACGTATGCGAAATCCCCAAAATACTGTTCCGCCGAAACCGCCAGAGGCGTTGACAGCAGGAGAAAGCCCAACAGGGCGAGACAGAGCGCGGCTGTCTTGGTGAAGGATCTGTTGTGACGGATGACTGCCTCCGAACTCATGGGTGGGATTTTAGGCGTTTTCATGGCGGTGACAAGGAAGTTTAGGAGGCAAGAGGCAGGAGGGAAGAGGCAAGAGCTTTCATCGGCGTTGCGCGGCGAGCATTTCGTTGAGTTTGTTGGCGAGCATCAACTGAAACGGATCGGTGATGCTGGCGGTGTCGAGCAGTTCCACGGCGTTGGTGTTGGCGCTCGTGCCGTTGATGGCGGCGTTGATGGCGTCGGCGAGTTGTTGGGCGGTGACTTCGCCGGGCGGGCCGGTGATGCTCAGCAAGCGCCAGCGGTTGTCGGTGTCGGGGGTGGCGCTGTCGCACGGTTCCATCGCGACGTAGACGTTGCCCTGGTAGAAGACGACGTCGCCGGGCTGGTAGCTGCCGCCGTTCCAATTGCCGCGCATCTGCACGCCGGCTCCCGCCGGCCCTTGAATTCCGGGCGCGCCGTCGGCCCCTGCGGGACCGGCGACGGTGGAATCGGCCCCTGCCGGGCCGGCTGGCCCCGGTTCTCCCGGATCACCCTTGTCTCCCTTGTCGCCTTTTTCTCCGGGCTGGCCGTCCACGCCGTCTCTTCCGGGAACGCCTGCGGGGAGTTGGAACGGGCCGTAGCTGGTGGCGTCGGTCATGTGGACGGTGAAGGTGCCGTCGCCGTTGTAGTGAATTTCGCTGATGCCGCGTCCGTCGGCTCCGGCCGGGCCGGGCTGGGAGGCGAGGGCTGCGACGCCGTTCCATTGTTCGCGGAGTTGGTCGGCGCCGAGTTTGTCACCGTCTTGGGGCCAGTTTTCGTTATAGCTCATGGTTTTTTAGGAGCCAGGAGTTTGGAGTTGGGAGTTAGGGGCAAATTCTGCGCAACTGCTTGTTATGGGCTTTGTTCTGACGATTTGGGGCGTTACGCGGAACATTTGGGGCCTTATTCCAACGATTTGGGGCGCTATTCCAGAGGTTTGGGGGGCTACGCCGACAGTTTGGGGCGTTATGCGGAAGGTTCGGGGGATTACGCCGGTTGTCGTGGGCGTTACGCCGAAGAGTTGGCGCGTTACGCCGGACATTCTGCGGATCACGCCGACTGTGTGGGGGATTACGCGGAGCATCCGGGGGACTACTCCAGTCCTTTGGCGCGCTACGCGGAAGATGCGGGGCGCTACGCCGAAGGTTCGGGGTGTTATTCCAAAGATGGGGGGCGCTACGCGGACGATGCGGGGCCTTGTGCCGGAGGTCCGGGCCGCTACGCCAACGTCGCCGGGCGCTCCGCTGGTTATGCCGGGCGCTCCGCCGCGTGTCATCGGCGGCGTGTTTCTCTTGGCGCGCGGTGACCGCCCTGTAGCCGGCGGTCCGCGACCGCCGCCGTCAATCCGGCGCTCGGAGAGTGCCGCTATAATGCGTGGTGTGTTCATGCGGCCGGCGGTGTGGGTTGCGAAGGCGGCGCGGGCGGCGGCGCGGGGGGCGGCGCGGGGGGCGGTTCTTCCCCGCCGCCTTGTTCTCGCTGGAGCCGCGCGCGAATTTCCAAGCCTTCCTTGCCGATGAGGGTGTTCTTGCCCACGGCACCGACGGCGGCGTCGAGGCAGCCGCTGGCGCGGGTGTAGAGCGCGTTGGCCATCGTGACGACGTTGACGGTGGAATCGCTGCGGGTGGTCTTGGCGCCTTCCTGCGCGCCCTCGGCGCTTCCGACGGCCGCAGCGGCGGCGGTGAGTTTGGTCTTGCGGCTGGCGACGATCATCTTCGGCTCGACCCGGGCCTGGTATTTGGTGAGGTAGGCGGAGACGGAGTTGATGAAGCCGATCAACTCGGCCGGGTCGGCGATGGGATGGTCGCCGAGCTTGGCGCGGAGCGCGAGGCCCTCCCTGCCCTCGATGGTGGTCTTGCCGATGATGCCCACGGCCATGTCGAGCGCGCCGTTGGCGGTCTCGTAGGAGGCGCGGAAGATGCGCTTGACCTCGGCGGTCTTGAGCTTCTGGCCGCTCTTGTTGGACTCCTGGGTCTGGTTGGCCAGCGTGAGGGCGTCGGCAACCTCCGGCAACTCCTCGATGTCCACGGTCGGGTCGTAGTCGCCGGCCGTGATTTCGGTTTTGTATTTCGTCAGGAAGCCCACGACGAGCGTGACGAACCCGGTGATGGTTTCAATGGCGAATGACATGTGTGTTGGTCTCCTTGTTGGCGCTGATGATGCGGGCACGTCTCCGGGATAAGGGAGATCGGGATAATCGCCGGCGAAAGAATAACCGGCTCGACTGATTCCTGCGCGTGCCATGGTGTTTGCGTCTAACTCCTTTCCGCGCCGCACTCGCGGCCGCGGCTGACGGGCGGAGATACTACGTAAAGGCTCAGGGCTTGTCTATCAGGGGCTGCCCTGATTTTAGCATCAGGGGACTCCTTAGGTAAATTCCCTAGACTTCCTCTCCAAGAGGAGGAAGCCGGGACGGAAGATCAGGCTCGCGCCACGCGGCTCAGGACTCGGCGATGGTCTTGCGGACGAGGAAGTTCTCCAGGACCAGATACTGCACGTCGCTGCCGAAGAAGACCGTCAGCGCGTCGTCGGGCGTGCAGACGATCGGCTCGCCCTGGCGGTTGAGGGAGGTGTTCAGCAGCAGCGGCACGCCGGTCCGCGCGTAGAACTTGCGCATCAGTCCGTAAAGCTGCGGCTGGGTCTGCTCGCTGACGATCTGTGCGCGCGCGACGCCGTCGGCCTGGATGACGTCCGCGACGCGGTCGCGCCAGCCCGGTGTCACTTCGAGGGCGAGCGCCATCCACGGCGAGGGATGCGGCGACCGGAACACCTCCGGCGCGGCCCAGTCGAGCACCGACAGGCCGAACGGCTGCCATCGCTCGCGCCGCCCGATCTGGGCGTTGACGCGATGGGCGATGCCGGGAATGACGGGGTTGCCCAGGACGCTGCGGTTGCCGAGCGCGCGCGGGCCGAATTCCATCCGTCCCTGGAACCATGCCACCAGTTCGCCGCGCGCCAGCAGCGCCGCCGCCGCGTCGGTGACGGAGGCCGGTTGCTCGAACGGGACGCGTTTCCTTTCCAACGCGACGCGCACCTGTGCGTCGTTGTAACTCGGGCCGAGGAAGGCGTGCTCCAGAGGCTTCACCTTGTCGCCAACGCCCGTGGCCGCGAGCATCGCCGCGCCGAACGCCGCGCCGCAAGCGCCGGCCGCCGGCGGGACGAAGAGTTCGCCCGCGCCGGCGTCGCCCGCGAGGCGGCGGTTGAGCTGCGCGTTGAACGCCACGCCGCCGGCGAAACAGAGCCGCTTGGTTTCCGCGATCTTGCCGGCGAGATGATGCCGCGCCAGCGAGAGCGCCGCTTCCTCGAGCGCCCGCTGCGCCGCCGCCGCGATATGGACATACGGTTCCTCCGCGTCGTCGCTCGTGCGCGGCGGTCCCCAGAGTTTCACCAGTTCCGGCGAGAACGAACAGTCCCGGCCCTGCTCGTCGCGGTAGCGCCGCGCGCCGACGACGTTCACCAGCGCGTTGTTGACGCGGAAATCGCCCGCGCCCCAGCAGACGCACGGCGAGATGTCCCACTTGTCCGCGTTGCCGCGCGCGGCCATCGCCATGACCCGCGCCTCGCCGTCGAGCATCTCGAAGCCGAGATACTCCGCGATGGCGCCGTAGAACCCGCCGAGCGAGTCGGGCGCATACCATTCCTTGATGCGGTGCAGCCCGCGCTCGTCGCCGTAGCCGAGCCATTCGGCGGCATACTCGCCGTTGCCGTGGAGGCTCATGATCGCCGCGCGCTCGCAGCCGGACCCGTAAAACGCCGACGCCGCGTGCGCCAGATGATGCTGGAACTGCATCAGGCGGACCCGGCCCGGCTGGATGCCGATCCGCGGGAGCATCTCGCGCAGGCTCTGGAGGTCCTGCCGGTAACGGCGGTTGCCGCCGAAGACCGCCGCGAGCGCCTCGCCCGGCGCGTAGCCGTGGCGCAACGCAAACTGCCAGCGCGCCGAGGAATTGAAGAGCGGGATTTTGGCGAAGGGACAGGCGACCACCTGCACATCGGACGGTTCGAGGCCGGCGAACTCCAGGCACCACCGCGCCGCCATCTCCGGCTGGAGGTTTCGGGAGTGCTTGATGCGGTTGAACCGTTCCTCCTCGGCCGCCGCAATGACCTTGCCGTCCACCACGAGCGCCGCGCTCGGGTCGTGTCCACCGGCTCCGCTCAATCCAAGAATCACCATACGGCGCGCACTCTACCGGCACGCGGTTGGAGCCGTCAAGCAAGCGGCGGGCGGCTGGATGGCTGCCACACGGCGTTTGGCGGTGATGTTCTAATGATTGGAAGTGAAGGCGGTGAATGAAGGCTGAACACAGGGGCGGTTTTGTGCTGGGATACGCTTGCGATGAAGTCTCCGGCCAAGCCCGAACCCCGGCTGTTACGGCGACAAGCATGCCGTCACGCCGAACCTCGACCGGTTCGCCACGCAGGCGAACGGCATCACCGGCGTCCGCGCGCCGCAGCCGCTCGCGCAAGGGAGTTTGACTAGCTGGCGCGGACATGAGAAGCTGCGCGGCACTGGCGAAAGACCTCATGCTGCTAACATCAACCAACGCTGGAGAAACTGAATGAACACCCACTTCACCCGACGCGATTTTGTGAAAACCTCCGCCGCCGCCGGCCTCGGCCTCTGGGCCGCCGGAAGCCTTGACGCGCGCGCTGCGTTCAAGACCAAGCTCCACAAGGCGATGATCCGCAAACCCATTGAGGCGGAAATGCAGGCGCTGAAAGAAGCCGGCTTCGACGGCTTCGAGACCAATGTCATCGCCAGTCCCGAGGAAGCCGCCGGGAGCCGCAAGCTCGCCGAGAAACTCGGCCTGCGCATCCATTCCGTCCTGCGCGGCTGGGCCGAGTTCAACAGCGACGATCCGGCCAAGGTGGAAAGCTCGATCGAAGTCACACGCAACGCGTTGCGCGCCGCCAAGGGCTATGGAGCCGACGCCATCCTGCTGGTGCCGTGCCGCATTGGCGGCAAGGGCATGGCCATGCCGGAGGCGTGGGAGTTCGACATCGAGTTCGACCCGAAGACCGGCCACGTCAAGAAGGTCGTCGCCGGCGACAACGAGAAGTTCAAGGACTACATCGCCGCGCAGAACCACGCCACGGACACTTCGCGCGCCGCTGTGAAGAAGCTCATCCCGCTCGCGAAAGAGTTGAAAGTCGTCATCGCGCTCGAAAACGTCTGGAACAACCTCTGGGTGAAACCGGCTCTTTTCCAGAACTTCGTCGCGTCGTTCCACAACGAGTGGGTGAAGGCTTACTTCGACATCGGCAACCACGTGAAATACATCGCCCCGCCGGAGGAGTGGATCCGCACCCTCGGCCCGCTGGTGGCCAAGCTCCACGTCAAGGACTTCCAACTCAACCCCGACAAGCACGGTGGCAAGTTCGTCCACCCGCGCGATGGCAGCGTCAACTGGCCCGCCGTGCGCCAGGCGATCGAAGACATCGGCCACAGCGGCTGGCTCACGATTGAAGACGGCGGCCTCTCGCTGAAGGAATTCAACGACCGTCTGGACCTGATCATTGCGGGGAAGTGACGGCGTCGCGCGGCGAGGCGGACCACGGTTGGTGGAGGTGAAGGGATTCGAACCCTTGACCTCCTCGTTGCGAACGAGGCGCTCTACCAACTGAGCTACACCCCCAACCGGGGCCAAGGACTTTTAGTGACGATTGGCCCAAATGCAAACACTTTCTTGCCGAGTGACGAACTTCGCCGTCCTCACCGCTTCGTCGTCACCCAATACGCCGGCACCCGTGTCAGATGCACGCGCGGGTTCTCCGGCGTTCCCACGTTGCCCATCAAGTCCACCGTGCGCGCTTCCGACGACACCCACTGCGGCGGCAACTGCGCTTCCACGCCCTTCTCTGGCAACGCCCACGCCACCAGCACGCGGCCGTTGTCGCCCGCGCGCTCAAACTCATACGCCCGCGCGCCCGCCGCCAGCGTCCGCTCCCCCAAAAACGTCGCGGCGTCGAGCAAGCCGTTCGCCACGTAATCGGCCACCGCCGCCGCGGTCGGCGAATCGTCGTATTCGAAAAAACCGTTCGCCGCGTCTTCGTCCGGCGCGCCCCACGGCGACGCCAGCGCGCAAAAAAACTTCTCCGCGCCGGCTGCCATCGCAAGCACATGCTGTCGCACGACCAGAGCCGCCGCCTCGTGCGGTGACAACGGCCGCGCGCCGCCCGCCGTCGGGTTGAGCGCCTGCTCGCGGTAGCTGCTGGCCGCGTTCCGCAGACCGCCGCCCGTGATCCACACCGGCTTCTCGCCGCCGCCCGCGCGCATGGCCGCCTTGACCGCCGCCACCGTTTTCGCCACCGGCGGGTCCGCCGCAAGGTCCGCCGCGCCCGCCGCCGGCGGCAGATGGACGGACAGCGCATCCATCGCGTCGAGCACGCCGCGTTGCAGCAGCCTCGGCGCGAGCGCCGGGTCGCCGAGCGCGCCGCCGATGACGAGACAGCCGGGATCGGTCGCTTTCGCGGCGGCGCAGGTGCGTTGCAGCAGCTTGGTGTAGTTCCGCAACCGTTCCCCCGCATCGCGACCGGCGAGCAGGCCCGGCTGGTCCGGCTCGTTCCACACCTCCCACGCGCGGACCCAGCTCCGGCAACGATGGACGGTGTTCTGAACGTAAGCGTCCCATTCCTCCGTCCGCGACCCGCGATCCTGCGGCCCGTTCTCCCAGTAGGCCGACGCGTCGAGCGAACCGAGCACCTCCAGCCCGCGCCGCCACGCCGCGCGCAGGATGTCGTCGAACCATTGCCATTCGCCGGCCTGCGGCTCCACGACGAACCACTGCGTCACCAGCGGCATCCGCACCCAGCGCACGCCGAGCCGGCCCGCCGCGTCCAGATGCTCTCGCCGGCAGCGGATCGTTCCGCCGAACAACGACGAGCGTCCCGGCGGCCGAGCCACCAGCGGTTGCGCGATGGCCAGCGCCGTCTCGTCGCTCGAGCCGACGCCGTCGAGTTCCGCCGCCACGACGACGTGGCCCAGCGCGCCCAGCGGCAAAGAAACGGACGCCGATCCAAGCCCGTTGCTCAGCGTGCCCACCGTCAGTTCGTGGCGGAAGATTCCGCGCCCGTGGAAGTCGCGCCCGGTGACCAGCACCCGCCATGATGCGTTCGTCGGCTGCGCCGCGTAAGAAGCCAGCGCCACCACCACCGCCGGCGGCGTGCTCGGCGTAAACCAGTGCTCCGTTTGCGCCAGAGTCACCGCCACCTCCGCCGGCAGCTTCGGCGCGAACGGCGCAGCCTGATCCGCCACCTCCAGTTGCGCCGCGTCAATCCACAGCGTCTGCGGCCCGCGTGCCCGCAGCGTCACGCGCGCCAGAGCGCCCGTCGCTTCCGCTGCCGGTTGCGTCACAGTCATCCGCTGCCACGCCGCCGCGGGAGCCACGCGGCTCGCCGTCGCGCCCGCCGCGCCGCTTGGTTGCTCGATCACCAGTTCTGTCTGCGGCGCCGGCGAGTTCTTCGGTCCCGGCTCGGAACGCAGGAAAACCGAGAACGTCCGCGCTTTGCCGGCGGGCGTCCGTTGCCAGAACGACCGCAGTGTCAGCCGCTGGTGCTCGTCCAGCACGATGCGCAGGCAGCGCCGCCCATGTGTCGCGTCGGTCCCGCGCACATCCGGCGACAGGTTTTCCCATTCGATCGCCGGCCGACGCGCGAACGCGTCCGCGTCGCTCACGTGGCAGCTCCAGTGCGCCATGCCCAGCTCGAAGCTGGGATTGGGGAGAAGGTTTTCGGCGAAGGCCGGCGCGCAGAGAAGGAAAAAAGTTCCAAATCCCAAGCTCAAAGCTCCAAAGAAGCTCCAAACGCCGAGCTCCAAACGCGACCGCGCCGGCGCGTTGGAGCTTGGAGCCTGGATCTTGCAACTTCTCTTGAGCTTTGAGCTTTGAACTTGGAGTTTCACTTTCCGTTTTCCTTCGCGCGCTGCACCTCGATGATCCGCTTCTCGCCGACGCCGTGAATGCCTTCCACCGAGTTTTGCTCGACTACCGCCGTCGCGCCTGATTCGTCCACGGCAAACGCCACCGGCGCGTTCGTCGAGGTGTTCACCGGATACCAGAAATACGCGTGGTTGCGTCGGAACACAATCGCATCGCTGCTGCCGGCGGCATGGTAAGCGGTGGCGGCGTCGCGCACCACGTTGAACTCCACCACCGTGCCGGCCACCGACGCCGACGTGTCGCCCGTAACAGCCGCGCCCTTGCGGCTGACCAGCACCACGCCGTCGGTGCGGCTGCGGATGAACGAGTTGTGGCGCAGCACGTTGCCGAGCGCGCGCGGAAACTCGATGGGCAGCTTCGGCGCATCGCCGCTGGTGACGAGCGCGCCGGCGCTGCACTCCTCCACGCGGTTGCCCTCGGCGACATTCCAGAACAGCGGGCTGATGCCGCGGTTCCACGTGCGCGGCATCGAGGATGCCAGCGTCGTGCCGTTGGCGTAGAGGAACAGGCCTGGCTTGCGCTGCCGCGCGATGGTGTTGGCGGCGATGACGTTCTCGACGCAGGAAATCCAAAGCTGGACGCCCGTCATGCCGTCAGCCGTGTGGTTGCCAACAATGAGGTTGCGGTAGAACATCGTGCCGACCGCGACGACCGAGCCTTTCGCCGGCGCGACGCGCCACGGCCGGTCCAGCAGCAAACGCTCGCCGTCGCGTTTCACCACGCGTCGGGTTTGCCCCTGGCCGGCACCACTGAAAACCGTGACGTAGTATTCGCCCATCGGCGGCTCCGGCGTCCCGTCGTCCGCATCCGGCGGCCAGAACGGCGTCTCGTTGTTGTCGGCGTCGCGAGCGAGCTGCTCGCGCTTCACACTGCCCAGCCGGTCGTCGGGCGTCGGCGGGAATGTTTTCGGCAGCGTCACGCTCGTCGCGTCCGCGCCGGCCAGCGGGCCGAAGTAAGCCGTGCGGTGGTTGCCCTCGAACAGGATCATCTCGCCGACGTTCTGGTCCGTGCCGGCCACGCCGCCGAACCGCGCCTGGCCCGCGCCGACGCTGGCACCGGGGCCGTGCGGAGCCTCGACGCCGTTGTTGGAAATCCAGTTGCGCGTGATCGAGCCGTGGCCTGTCGAGAACCACAACAGCCGCCGCGCCGTCGGCCCGCCCGCCTCCGCGCCGCGCGGCGAGGCGATGAGGTTGTCCTCGATGACGCACTCCTCAATCGGTTCGCAGCGGCCCAGGATCGCCGCCTCCGCGTTGCCGCCGAAGCGCGTCACCGACACCAGCCGGTTCCGCGCGAACTCCGTCTGCCGCGCGCCGGAGATGAACAGAGGCGTGCGCCCCCAAAGCTCGTTGTCGGTAACCGTCGCGTGCTCGGCGCGGGTGGCCAGCACGCCGCAATTCTCAGCCTGTTTGCCGTCGCAGTCGGCCACACGGACCTTTTCGACGCGGCAATTTCGCAGCCACGTCGTCTGCTCTGGCGAACGGATGGCGACGCCGATGTTGACCTGCGCGTTGCCGAGAATCGTCAGATTTTCCACCGACGCGCCATCGCCGCTGAGCCAGACCGCCGCGTGGTCGCCCGCCCGCAGCGCGCCGTCCTTCGCGACGAACTTCACGCAGTCTTCGGCTTGGAGAATGAGCGTAGCGCCGGCATCCTGCCGGTGTTCCTTGTTGGCGCTCGGAGATTTCGCCGGCAGGATGCCGGCGCTACGGGCGAACACCTCGTCCGGCACAAACCCCGGCTCCAGGGCGAACACAAACGCATCGAGCGAAACGCCGCCGCCCTTCACGTTTCTCCAGACAAGCTTGTGCTTGCCGGCGGTCAACTTCAGCGCCGCCGACTTCGACCACTTGAACTCGCCGAAGCCGCCGGTGTTCGGCAGGTTCTCCAGCGGCACCGGTTCGCCGTCGTCCACAATGAGCGCGTGGTTGCCGCTGACGCCCGGCTGTTTCCATGGTGACATCTCTGTCGCGTAACGCAGCCAGACCGTCCAGACGCCGGCCTGCGGCACGTCGAGCGCGTATTCCATCGTGTCGCCGACTGTGTGGACCGCGCCGGGCGCGTGGCCCCAGCCGCTGACGCCGAGCCGCGCGAACGTCGCGTTCGGGTCGTGGACCAGTTGCAGTTTCGTCTTGTCCATCTCCTCGCCGCTGAGCGTGACGCCCGCGGGAATCCGCAGCGTGCCGCTGAACTGGAACGTGCCCTCCGGCAGCTTCACCACGCCGCCGCCGCGTCTGGCCGCCGCGTCGAGCGCGCGCTGGAGTTCCACCACTTCCGGCAGCTCCGTGACCGCCGGCTCCTTCTCCATCGCCGCCGTCACGCGCAGCGGCACCGGCTCGCCCCAGCCAAACTCGCCGCCCGCGCCGGCGTGAATCCAAACCTGATAGTCGCCCGGCGCGAGACCTTCCGGCACGCTGAACGCAATGGAATACTTGTCCGCCTCCTCCACGTCGGCCCAGACACCGGCGCAGTCGGCTTGCGCGATATAGACAAACGCCTCCACGTTGTCGGGCCGGCGCGCGAGGTTGCGGCCGAAGACACGCACCGTGTCGTCCGCCGTGGCGACGTTGGGGAAACACCACCACGGCTGCGGCGCGTTCAGCACGATAGACGCGGAAGCTCCGGCGGCGTTCTTCACCCATGCCACGAACGGCCCGTCGTGCGCCTTCTCCGGCAATGTCGCGGCCAGGTAACCGCCGGTGAGAAACTGCACGCGCGGCAGCCACTGCTGCCCGGCGGGATCGCTCGCGCTGACGCCCCAGGCGACGAGGTTGGTCGAGAGCTTCTCGCCGACGATGAAGAACGTCTCATCCGGCCCGGCCTCGGCGCTGTGCTCATAAATCACCGGCGCGCCCGCGGATGTCGGCATCGCGGGCGGCTGAAACCCGCCGCCGGGAACTTCCTGCGGCGCCGGCTTCGGCCCGGCAGCGACGGCAGCCAGCGCGGCAACGAGAAATGAAGTGATCGCCTTGTTCATCATAATTCCTCGACGGCGGCCACGACTGTAGAGACGCACCACCAAAATCACAATCCGGGAATCACTCTCCCATGCGGCGGATTTACGAACAGGCCGGCAGTGCAACTGCCGGCTTTGGTGTTGAGTCGCGGCGTCTCTTGGCGTAAACCTTCGGGCGTCGAGCGGCGGGTTGTTGCCGGCGCTCCCTGATTTGAAATGCGTGCGAAGTTATCGGCGACCCCGATGTCGCGCCTGTAGCTCAGTTGGATAGAGCAGGGGTTTTCTAAACCCTTGGTCGGGGGTTCGAGTCCCTCCAGGCGCGCCATTCTTCACGAAACAAATGACATGAAAACCACGAAGGCAGTCCAGTCCTCCCTCGATCCGTTCACCATGTTGCGCCGGATGCTGTTCGCCGTCTTGTTCGCCGGTTTGTCTTCAGCTTGGGCCGAGCCGGTGCCCTTGCTCAACGGGCGGGTGCTCGACGGCGAAGTCTCCAACGCCACGGCACAAGGGTTTGATCTCAAACTGCCGTATGGCCAGGCCAAATACGCCTGGAGAATGGTGGATCTTCGCCGGTTGCCCGCCGTCAACCCGCGCCTGTTTCAGAGTTACTGCAACGCGACCGGCTATCGCCCGCCGTCACCGCCGGCTCCCGCTCCAGTTCCTGCCGCACCGGCGACACCGGCCCCTGTTGCGCCCGTCGCCGCTGCTGCTCCCGCGAGCGCTGCTTCAGCGGGCGGCGGCTGGCCTCAATGGCGCGGCCCGAATCGCGACGACATCTCGATGGAGAAAGGCTTGCTCAAGGAATGGCCCGCCGACGGCCCGCCGCTGGCTTGGAAGTGCGAGGGGCTGGGGGCGGGTTATTCGGGCGTCGCGGTGGCGAAGGGCAAGGTGTTCACGATGGGCGACGTGGGTGAGGAGAGCCAGTTGATCGCGCTCGACGAGGCCACTGGCAAGAAGCTCTGGTCCTTGAAGCTCGGCCAGCCCGGCCAATACGGCAACTACTTCGGCCCGCGCGGCACGCCGTCGGTGGATGGCGATCTGGTCTATGCGCTCAACCAGCACGGCGATCTGGTTTGCGCGGCGGTGGCCACGGGCAAGGAAGTCTGGCGCAAGAGTCTCCGCGACCTCGGCGGGCGTCCGCACGGCTGGGGTTACGCGGAGTCGCCGCTGGTGGAGGGCGACAAGGTGCTCTGCACGCCGGGCGGCGCAAAGGGAGCCATCGCCGCGTTGAACAAGAAGACCGGCGCGGCGATGTGGCAGAGCAAGGAGTTCATGGACGGCGCGCATTACTCGTCGCTCGTCCCGGCAACCATCTTTGGCATGCGGCAGGTCATCCAGCTTACCGCCGCCAGCGTCGCGGGTGTTGCCGTCGCCGACGGGAAGCTGCTCTGGCGCGCGGACCGCGCCGGTAAGACCGCCGTCATCCCGACGCCGATCTACGCGGACAACCAGGTCTATGTTTGCTCCGGCTACACTGTCGGCTGCAACGCGTTCAAGCTGACGAAGGAGACGGCCGGCATCAAGGCTGCGGAAGCCTACGCCACCAAGGACATGGCCAACCACCACGGCGGTGTCATCCTGGTTGACGGTCACCTCTACGGTCACTGCGACAACAACAAAAAATGGCTCTGCCAGAACTTCAAGACCGGCGAGATTGTCTGGAGCAACGCTGGTGTCGGCAAAGGCTCGATCACCTACGCCGACGGTCACTTCTATCTCCGCAGTGAGAGCGGCCGGGGCACTGTCGCGCTCATTGAGGCTTCGTCGAAGAGCTACGACGAGAAGTCGCGTTTCAATCAGCCGGACCGCAGCGACAAGAACAGTTGGCCGCACCCCGTTATCGCCAACGGTCGCCTCTACCTCCGCGACCAGGACGTCCTGCTCTGCTACAACGTGAAGGCGAAGTAAGCGGCCTACTCCATCGCCAGCGCCACCGCGCCCATCACGCCGGCGTCGTAACGCAACTGGGCCGGCTCGATCCGCAGGCGCGGCGCGGCTTCCGCCAGGCAATAGCGCGTCACGGCGCGGCGCAGCGGCGTGAGGAACAGTTTCTCCGGCGCTTCGGAAAGGCCGCCGCCGATGATAATGAGGGATGGGTTCAGCAGACCGATGCCCACGCCGAGGCCCTGCGCGAGGTTTTCGATGACGTCGTCCAACACTTGCTGCGCGGTATCGTTGCCTTTCGCGGCCAGCGCGAAAACTTCCCTTCCGTTCACCTTCCGGCCGAGCGCCTCGCTGCCGCGACGACCGATGGCGCTGCCGCTGGCGCAGCCCTCGAGACAACCGTGCTTGCCGCAGGTGCAGAGCGGCCCGTCGCGGCGGACGATGATGTGGCCGATCTCGCCGGCGAGGTTCTGCGCGCCGCGCACGAGCGCGCCGTTGGCGATGACGCCGCCGCCGATGCCGGTGCCGATGTTCACGTAGAGCAGGTCGTTGACGCCGCGGCCCGCGCCGAACCGCCACTCGCCGAGCGTGCCGGCGTTGGCGTCGTTGTCGAGCGCGACGGAAATGTCGAAACGCTTCTGGAGCAGGTCGCGCAACGGCGTGTTCTCCCAGCCGGGATTCTGGTGGCTCAGCAACGCCACGCCGCGCTCGAAGTCCACCGGTCCGCCGAAGCCGACGCCGATGCGCCGCACGCTGCCGCCTTTGTTCGCGGCGCGCTTCTGGAGCGCGGCGATGATCTCCGAGATCAGTTTCACGCCGGCCTTCGCGCCGCCCGCGCGGTCCGACTTGCGCCGGAGCGTGGCGATTCGTTTGCCGTCGTCCGACGCGAGCGCGCCGGTCATGTTGGTGTTTCCGACATCAATGCCGATGATCATCTGGGTCTCCAAACTACTTCATTCCCTCCCGGGCAATGAACTCCTCGATGTTCGCGCGTTCGACCGCTTCCATGCGGCGGCGTTTTTCGTAGTAGTGGTCGTAGCGGGCGAGTTCCTGCTCGGTCCACGCGTGCGCCTCCTTGTAGTCGCCACAGAACGGCACGAAGAGGTCAATCCACGCGCAGAGCTTCTCCATCTCCTCACGCGTGAGCGTCACGCCGCGGTGGCCACGCTCCAACATCGCGACCAGCTCACTCTTGGTGGAGCCGGCGAAATACGGCGGCAACATTGAGACCACCGACTGCGAGCCGGCCCAGTTCACCAGCCGGCCCTCGAACCAACCGCGGAACCGCTCGCAGCCGCATTCGGAGTCGGCTGGCTTCTTCTTTCGTCGCTCGTCGGGATACGACTGGGTCAGGACGAGATACGCGTCGCTCCAGTTGCGTTTGGCGACGGCATCGAGAACCGGAGCGCCGAGAAGGCTGAAGACTTTCTTCGGGTCGGCGGGCGCGGAAGCGGCGGGCCGCTTGCGCGGGTCGGCGGAGAAAAGCTTCGCGGCGGCTTCGCGATCGTTGTGGCAGGAGACGCACTTGCGGTCGAGGATCGGCTGGATTTCCTTCGCGAAACTGAAGCCGCGCGGCGAGCCGTAGAACGGTTCCAACGCCTGTGCGCCGGCCTTCAACGCGATGGTGGACCGCTGCGGCGGCGGCGCGGCGTTCTTGTTTTCGTGGCAGCCGACGCACGACTGGTTTTCGCCGGGCTGGAGCGTGCTCCAGCTCCGCATCGTCTGGACGGCGCGGCCTTTCTCGTCGAGCGCCTGAAAATAGACCGGCGTGCGCGCAGGCACCGTGAAGAACGCCGAGCCGTCGTCGTAAACCTTCGCGTCACCGAGGACGATCTTCGCGTCCCACGCGCCGTTGCCAATGGCGATGGGCGTGCTAATGAACGCCGCGCCGCCGGGTCCGCCGCTGCCGTTGCCGCCGATGACCGCCGCGCGGAAGTCGATCGCGACGACGCGGAGCTTCTTGATTGTGCCGCGCGGGACGCCTTCGAGGCCGGGGCCAGCGTGGATGTCTTGCATGTAGTAACTGCCGGTGGTCTTGCGATAGTCCACGAGGCTCGGCCTAAGCGCCGGCTTCGGACGCGCCGCGAGCGGGAACGGCTGGTTGCACGGCAGGTTGGGGTCGGAGACGATCAGTTCGCGCCGGCCGTCGAGCGTCATGTAATAGATGCCAAAGCGCGCGGCCACGATGTCGCGCGGTTGCGAACGCTTTTCCTTTTCAAAATCCCGGCCCAGCGGCGCATAGGTGACGAGGAACTCCGTCTCGTTCAGCGGATACGGATACTGAAACAGCTCGCCCTGCTGCCCGTAGCTGTCAATGCGCTCGGCCTTTGTCTCACGCGCGGGCGCGATGAGTTGCGCGCCGGAGTTTTCCTCGCGGCCCTTCGACGGGTCAATCAGGCCAAGCTTGCCGGTCTGCGGCGAGTGGTGGCCGCAGAAGATGGCGACGAGCTTTTGCGAGCCGGGAATTCCGCGCGCGTGGGCGATGGTGGTGGGAAACCAGGAGTTGTTGCCGTAAAGCGCGGCCTGCGCCGTGCCATCGGGGTTCATCTGGAAAAGACCTTGGGGAAAAACCTGCCCGCGATCGTTGTAATCCCAACGCGTGTAGGTGACGCGCCCGTCGTCGGTCATCGCGGGATAGACCGTGTGGACCTGGTCGAAGCCGAGCCGTCGCAGATAGCGGCCGTCCTTGTCGCAGGTGTAGAGGTTGCTCACCTCCGTCGTGAAGCAATCCACCGTCTGCACGCAGCGCGTGGAGGAAAAGACGATGTCGCCGTTCGGCAGGTAACACGGCTCGTAGTCGGCGAAGCCGAGGCCGGACGTAATCTGGCGGATACGCCTCGTGGCCACGTCCATTTCGTAAAGATGGTAATCGTCCTCGTTGAGCGACTTCTTCCACGCGAACAGCACGCGCCGGCCATCGTAGGAAACGGCGGGGTCGCGGATCGCGCCGGTCGGATCTTCGAGCAGCGTGCGTGCCTTGGCGCGCGTGCCGTCCATCTCCAGCAGACAGAGCGAGGAGCCGGGGTGAAAATGCCGCTCCGCCTGCGCATCGGACTGGCCCTCGGTGTAGGCGAAGAACGACGGGCGGATCGTCTGGTGTTTGGTGAAGACAATCTTCGGCGACTGCGCGAGAACGGTCTTGAGCCGGATGGCGCGTCGCTGTTCGCAGAACTTGATGTAGAGGCTCAGCCAACGCGGGTCGTCTGGCGGGGCGTTACAGCGGCAGAGCGCATCGAGTTCCTCGCGGCCGGCGCCAAGCTCCTCCAACGCGCGGGCGATCATCTTCTTTTCGGCGTCGGCGTTGCCATCGGCGGCGAACCAAGTTGGGAAATCGAGGCCGCCGTCCTGGATCGCCCAGTCCCATTCGACGGGAAAATCACGTTCGACTTGCTCCCAGACCACCGCCATCTCGTCTTTTTGCTTCTTCACCGGCAACACAGCCGCCTTCAGCGCCGCGCGCGAGGCGAGCATCGTTTCCGGCCACGTGGCTCTCTTTGAGTAGAAGGCCGGCGTATCCGCGGCGATGATGGAAGCAACGAGGCCCGGTAACAGCCAAAGATACGTTGTCCAGATCGTCGCCAGATTCATTCAGCGCCTTTGATACTTTGCCTTGCGTGGCCGGTCAAGACCGGCAGCGGCCGAGATGCTTGGGCGGATGGGTGGTCTGAAGGGTGGGAAGGCGCGGGCAAAGGCACTTTCGGCGTCAAAGCGGGCAGCGATTGCGAAACTGGCGGCTATGGCGCGCCGGCGCAGCGTGAAGTTCGTGGACGCGGCGGGGCTGGCGTTGCCGTGGCAGCCGCATCTCTACTACAGCAAGTTCAACTTCAGCCGCGGCACGCTGCTGGTGTCGTTCGACCTCCGCGGCGGGAAAGGCGCGCTGCCGACGATCGAGTGCCGCGACGCCAGCTCGCCGTATCGGGTAAGCCCTTGCGTTTCAACTCAGGCCGACGCTGATTTCATCACCCAGTTCGCCGCGTTCTTGCATTAAAGGATGGACAGGCGGGACGCCTGACCTACTCTAGGCGCGCATGGACAGCGCCCACGTCGCAACTCTCTCCGCCTGGTGGCCGGTGGTGTTGGCGGTTCCCGTTTTGCTCCTTGGCGAGGCGCTGGTGCGGCGGATCCGGATTCTCTCGCGGTTCGACATTCCTGCGCCGGTGGTGGGCGGACTGCTTGTATCGCTTGTTATCCTCGTGGCGAACGCGTTGGGTGCCTGGCCGTCGCAGTTCGCGCTGAAAGTGTCAGCGAAATGGTGGACGTGGCTGGTGAGCACGGAGCCGGAATGGGCAGGGGCGCCGGCGAAGAACGTGAATCTGCCGTTCCTCGTGGGCTTCTTCACCTGCATCGGGTTGAACGCCAGTTGGGACTTGGCGCGGCGCGGCAGTTGGCAGGTGGTGCTCTTCCTCGCGCTGGCGACGGTTCTCGCGCTGGTCCAGAACGTGGTCGGCGCGGGACTGGCGAAACTGCTCGATGTCTCGCCGCTGTTGGGCGTGATCTGTGGCAGCGTAACGCTGACCGGCGGCATCGGCACGGCAATGGGGTTCGCGGCGGATTTCGAGAATGCCGGACTCTCGAACGCGGCGACCGCGGGCATGGCGGCGGCGACGTTCGGCCTGGTCGTGGGCGGGCTGATCGGCGGGCCGGTGGGCGGCGGGTTGATCCGCCGGTGGGGTTTGAGGTCCACGGCCTCTCCGGCAACACATCTGGAGGATGCGGGCACTCGCGCGTCGGGGATTCTCCAAGACCTGCGCGAGTTGGCGGGTTTTGGCGGGGGTGCGCTCGCGCATTTCCTGCTGATCTGTTTCTGCATCAAGGCGGGAAGCTGGGTGAGCTATTTCATCCAGCAGTCGGGGCTGACGTTTCCGGTCTATATCGGCGCGATGCTGGTCGGGCTGACGTTGCGCAACGCGCTCGACCTCGCCGGCGTGCGGGTGATCCAGACGGAGGTTGTGGACACGTTCGCGTCGGCGCTGCTCGGGTTGTTCCTCGCGGTGGCGATGATGAGCCTGAACCTGATCGAACTGGCGAACGCCGCCGTGCCGATGCTGGTCATCCTGTCCGCGCAGGTGGCGGTGATGGCCGCGTTCGCGTGGTGGGTCACGTTCCCGTTCATGGGGCGCGATTACGACGCCGCGGTGATGGCGGGTGGTCACTGCGGGTTCGGGCTGGGCGCGACGCCCAACGCCGTGGCGAACATGAAGTCGCTGGTCGAGCGTTTCGGGCCGGCGCCGCGCGCGTTCCTGGTGGTGCCGATTGTCGGCGCGTTCCTGATTGATTTCACCAACGCGCTGAACATCACGGTGTTTCTGAATCTGCTGCGATGAAGGCTTGCACCCGCCCGCGCCCGGCGTTTTCCGTTGTCAGGGGTCAAGGATAAGGCGGGATTCCGTCGAACCTTCGCCCGGCTGATGGCATCGTCGGTTGCATCACGGTGCCATTAAGCCTGAGCGGGCCTCGTTTGTGCAGTTACAATTCTATGACGAAGACTTTGCGGACAGGTGAAAGTCAGAATTGGCTGGATGCCTGCCCTACTTTGCCGTCAGCGCGGCGGAGAGAACCGCGAAACACTTCTTCGCGGCGGCGATGGGGTCGTAACCAGGCTTGTTGAAAATCTGGCCGCTCACCTCAACGACGGCGGGGCCGTTGTAGCCGAGTTGCTTCAGCAGTTTGAAATAGGCGGCGTAATCCGTCTTTCCTTCGCCGGGAAGGAGGAACTGGAACTTCTTCGCGTCGCCGGTGGCGTCTTTCAGGTGGATGAAGCGCGTCTGCGGCAATAGCGCCTTCAGGCTGTCGGCGAGCGGGACGCCCGCCAGTTGGAAGTGGCTGTAATCGTAGGCGACTTTGACCGCCGGGCTGTTGGCCTTCCCGACGAGCCAGAGCAGACGCTCCGGCGAGTTCACCGCGCTGCCGACGTGCGCCTTGACCGCGAGCGTCAACTTGCCGGTCGCAGCGACTGCGGCCCACGATTGCAGGTGCTCGGCCATGCGGTCCTTGATGTTGTCCCATTCGGCGGGTTTGCCGCCGAGCACTGTCTCGGCGATCGGCTGCTGGAGCGCGAGATCCTGGGCGAGTTGGGCGGCGGCTTTGAGAGCGTCGAGGTTCTTGGCGTGCGCGTCGTCGTTTGCCGTCAGGCTCAAGTTGAGCATCAGCGCGGAGACATCGAGCCGCAGCGACACGAGCCGGCTGCGGAGGTTCTTGCGCGCGTCGGCGGACAGAAGCTTCGGCTCGGTCGGGAAGCCGGGGTTGAGGGCGAGTTCGACGTTGCGGTAGCCGATCTCCGCGCACGTGCGCAACGCTTCGTCCAGCGGCACGGTCTTCATGCCGTAGAGGCTGAAGCCGAGACTGATGCCACTGCCCGCGGCGCGCGATGCAGGCGCGAAGGCGGCGAGGGCGGCGGCGGTGGCGGTTTGCTGAAGGAACTGGCGGCGGGTTTGCATGAGGTCGTCTCCTGATGGGTCAATTCTTCTTCCGGTTTGCGCGGAGGTCGAAACAGAGCAGTTGTCGCTCGTTGCGGACGTAGAGATAGCCGTCAGCCAGCACGGGCGCGATGTAGCTGGGCCGCTGCGGGTCGAGAACCTGCGCGGTGCAGATAATCTCGCAGCCTTTCGGGGTCAGTCGCGCGAGCATCAGCAGGCCCCATTCGTTGAGGATGATGAACTGCCCGTTGGCAAAGATCATCGAACAGCGGGTGAGCTTCGGCTGCTCCCACATCAACTTCCCGGTTGCCAACTCGACGCAACGGAGCGTCGTGCCTTCTTCGTGGCGACCGTTGAAGCCGTAAAGGTAGCCGTCGCGGAGGATGGAGGTGGCCCAGTGGTTGGACATCACTTCGTCGCGCCAGACGACGTCATAGCCGTCCTTGCGCACGCGCAGCAACGCGCCGCCGGTGTGGTAGGACGCCGAGACGAATACGCGGTCGCCCGCGATGACTGGCGAGGCGGCGTTGACGGATTCGTGGAGCTTCGAGCGAAACGGGAAGCGCCAGAACAGCTTGCCGTTCGACGGATCGAGCGCCACGAGGCCGCCGCGCCCGAAGATGAACGCGTATCGCTGTGCGCCGATGGTCGCGCATATCGGCGAGGCGTAGCTCGCGCCTTCATCAGTGGACTGCCAGACGGTCTTGCCGGTATCGCGGTCGAGAGCGACGACGCCCGCGCCGTTGGGGCCGCCGGCGTTGACGATCAGCAGATTGCCTTCGAGCAACGGCGAACTGCCGACGCCGAAAAAGTTCTGCGGCACGGCGAGTTCATCGTTGAGCTGGCGCTGCCAGACCACCGCGCCGGTCTTTGCGTTGAAGCAGCAGAACTTTCCAGCCGCGCCGAAGGTGAACACCTGGTCGCCCGCCACGAGCGGCGTGCAACGCGGGCCGCCGTTGTAGCCGTAGCGGTCCACGTAGTCGGTGGGATAGGCGGCCTTCCATCGCGGCGCGCCGGTAGTAGCGTCGAGGCACTCCAGCACTTCCTCGTTGCGGATGCGGTGGAACAGGAACATCGCGCCTTTAACGATGGACGGCGCGCTGTAGGACGCGCCGACATCCATTTTCCAAACCACCGGCGGCCCGCTCTCCGGCCAGCTTGTCACGAGATTCGTCTCCGCCGAAACGCCGTCGTGCGTCGGCCCCATGAAGCACGGCCAGTCGTCGGCCACGGCCACGCCGCAGCACGCCGCCAGCATCACCCAGCAAACCACGCGAGTCATCGTCCGCATAAGAGGCCGGCAGCTTGGCACAGCGGGATTCTTCCGGCCAAGACAAGATTTGCCCCGACCGTAATCGTTGGCAATGCAGGCGCCGATTGCGGCAGGCGGACGGTGGAACTGCTTCGACGTCGCGGGTTCTTCGCAATCGTAAAATCTTTGCAAATCACATTTGACATCCAGTCTTGAATCCATAGAGTTTCGCGTCCGCACGCAGGTCCGATGAAGGCCGTTCGCGGTCGTCAGCAGGACATGCAGCGACAATCTGAGACAGTGAGTTGGGAACAACGCGTTTGAGGTTCCCCAAAGCACAGGCCAGCAGGCGCCCGATGGGCGTGCTGGCTTTTTTGTTTGTCCGTAAGCGAAAGAACAGAACTATGGTGACATCGAACGCAAAACTCCTCGCATGGGTCGAGGACGTGGTTCAACTCTGCCAGCCGGCCCGTGTGCATTGGTGCGACGGCACGCAGGAAGAATACGACAGGCTCTGCAACCTCATGGTCAGCGCCGGCACCTTTACGGCGCTTGACAAGAACCTGCGACCGGGCTGCTTCCTGGCGCGGTCGCATCCGAGCGACGTGGCGCGCGTCGAGGACCGGACTTACATCTGCTCCGCCTCGAAGGAAGAGGCCGGGCCGACAAACAACTGGGCCGACCCCGCCGAGATGAAAGAGAAGCTCAAGGGCCTCTTCCGCGGCTGCATGGTCGGACGCACGCTCTATGTCATCCCGTTTGCGATGGGGCCGCTGGATTCGCCGCTTTGCAAGATCGGCATCGAATTGACCGACTCGCCATATGTAGTGGTGAACATGCGCATCATGACGCGCATGGGCCGCGCGGCGCTGGAGAAGCTCGGCGCGAATGGCGAGTTCATCCCGTGCCTGCACTCGGTGGGCGCGCCGCTGCACAACGGCAACCACGACGTGCCGTGGCCGTGCGAGCCGGACGTATCGAAGAAACACATCGTCCATTTCCCGGAGGAACTCTCGATCTGGTCCTACGGCTCCGGCTATGGCGGCAACGCTTTGTTGGGCAAGAAATGCCTCGCGCTGCGCATCGCGTCGCTGGCGGCGCGCAAGGAGGGTTGGCTGGCGGAGCACATGCTCATCCTGTCGCTGACCTCGCCGCAGGGAAAGACGTATTACCTCTGTGCTGCGTTTCCGAGCGCCTGCGGGAAGACGAATCTGGCAATGATGCAACCGACGTTGCCAGGCTGGACGCTGCGCTGCCTCGGCGACGACATCGCGTGGATTCGCATTGGCAAGGACGGACGGCTCTACGCAATCAACCCTGAGACCGGTTTCTTCGGCGTCGCGCCCGGCACGTCGCAGAAGTCCAACCCCAACGCGCTGAAGGCTGTCGCGCGCAACACCATCTTCACCAACGTTGTCCTCCGCCCCGAAGGCGACATCTGGTGGGAGGAGATGGGCGTGCCGCCGCCGGCGAAGGGCATTGACTGGGAAGGCAAGGAGTGGTTCTCCGGCAACTGCCGCAAGGGCGCGCACGCCAACGCCCGTTTCACCGCGCCGGCGGCGCAGTGCCCGGTGATTGACCCGAAGTGGGACAACCCCGAAGGCGTGCCGATCTCGGCGATCCTCTTTGGCGGGCGACGGCCCTCGACCATCCCTCTCGTCAACGAGGCGTTCGACTGGGAACACGGCGTGTTCCTCGGCTCGGCGGCGGGCAGCGAAACCACCGCCGCGGCGATCCACCAGGCCGGCGTGCTGCGGCGCGACCCGTTCGCGATGCTGCCGTTCTGCGGTTACCACATGGGCGACTACTTCGCGCACTGGCTGTTGTTAACGCAGCGGACTGACCGCGCGAAGCTGCCGAAGGTTTTCTTCGTGAACTGGTTCCGCAAGAGCGGCGACCGCTGGCTCTGGCCGGGCTTCGGCGAGAACAGCCGCGTGCTGAAGTGGATCTGCGAGCGCATCGAGGGCACGGGCCATGCCGTGGAGACGCCCATCGGCAATCTGCCGGCACCCGGCGCGCTCGATCTCACTGGCCTTGATTTACCAGCAAACGACGCGGCAGAACTGCTCGCGGTGGACACGGAGGGATGGAAGAAGGAGACGCGCGACATCGCCGGTTACTACGCGAAGTTCGGCGACCGCCTGCCGGCAACTCTCGAAGACCAACTCCGGAAACTTGATCAGCGATTGAACACCGCAACGTGAATCCGCAGCCGGCCATCTTCCTGGACCGTGACGGGACGTTGATCGAAGACCGCGGCCACTTACGCTCAACGGCGGAGGTGGCGTTCTTCCCGGCGACCGTGCCCGCGCTGCGGCGGTTGCAGCCGCATTTCCGGCTCTTCATCGTCACCAACCAGCCCGGCGTCAGCCTGGGTGAGGTGACGATGGCGGACGTGCAGCGTGTCAACGACCATGTCGTGGCCCGTCTCCGCGCGGCCGGCGTCGAGATCGTGGCGGTCTATTGCTGCCCCCACCAGCGTTCTGAAGGCTGCGCGTGCATCAAGCCCAAGCCGTTCTTCATGGAACAGGCGGTGCGCGAGCACGGTGTGGACTTGGGCCACTCGTTCACGGTGGGCGACCATCCGCACGATGTTCATCTGGCGTGCAACGCCGGCGCAACCGGCATCTTCGTGCTCACCGGCCACGGCATGAAGCATCGTGACGAGCTTGGAGCGGACGACGTCGTGGCGAAGGACATCGAGGAAGCCGCCGACATCATCCTGCGGCTGCGTAGCGAAAGGAGCCATGCAACAGCTCATTGACGGCGTGCATCGCTTCCGGCAGGAGGAGTTCGGCCGCTACCGCGATCTGTTCCAGAAGCTTTCGCGCGATGGCCAGCAGCCGCACACGCTGTTCATTACCTGCTCCGACTCGCGGGTGCTGGCGGAGTTGATCACACAGAGCCAGCCGGGCGATCTGTTCGTCGTCAAGAACCTCGGCAACATCGTGCCGCCGGCGACCGCCACGGGCGCAACCAACTCCACCGCCGCGGCGATCGAGTTCGCCGTGGGCGTGCTGCGGGTCAGCGACATTGTCGTCTGCGGTCATTCGCAATGCGGTGCCATCGCCGCATTGATGCGCGGACTGCCTGCAGATCCGCCGATGCCTCACTTGACCGAGTGGTTGAAACTAACCGCGCCGGTGAGGCCTCTCATCGAGATTAGTTACACACACCTCGACAGCGAGGAAGCCCGCCAGCGCGCTGCCGAGGAAGAGAACGTGTTGTTCGCTCTCGACAACCTGCGGACCTATCCGGCCGTGCAGGCCCGTCTCGCGGACGGGTCGCTGCGGCTGCACGGCTGGTTCTTCAAAATCGCCACGGGCGAACTGTTCGCTTACGACCCCGAACGCTGGCAGTTCACGCCGCTTTCAGGAACGCCGTTACCCCGCTAAATCATGGACAAAACACACCCGTTCGGTTCATCATCCAGCCCAGCCGATATGAGCCACAGCAAAGGCCAACTTGAAGCGCGCATCAGCGAAGCCATCATCAAGTTTGAGCGCGAATACATGGGCCGCGGCCCGGAGGAAGCGAAGTCATACTTGGTGGAAGACTTGGTGGTGGTGCGGTTGCGCGGCGTGCTGACGCCGGCCGAGCGCCAACTGGCCCGCAGCGACGTGAACGAACAAGGGCGCAACCTCATCAAACAGGTGCGGATGGAATTGCTTGAACGCGGCCGGCCGTTGCTGGAGGAGATCGTTACCACCATCACCGGCCAGAAAGTCCGCAGTCTCCACACCGATATCAGCACGGTCACCGGAGAGCGCATCATCGTTTTCTCGCTCAACAGTCCCGTCCTTCCGCCGGAGGCTCCATGAGCTTCCGTGACTTTCCCATTGCTTTTGCCGCGAAACACGGTAGAAACCTCGCCCAATCAAACCAAAAATAAAGGAGTTATCTTATGCTCGGATGTGATTTAGGAACGTTGTTCAAGGTGACAGTGGCAGGCGGCTCGTATCAAGAAGGGCTGACGACGCATTTGCAGGGAGTGCCACCGGGTTATTTGATCACCGAGGAAGAGATCTACCGCGACCTGTTGCTGCGCAAGCCGGGCCAGGGCGAGCTGAGTTCGCCGCGCCGCGAGCCGGACGTGCCGATCATTTACAGCGGCGTGAACTGCGCCGACACGATGCCCGGCTTCCACAACGAGGCCTACACCAACGGCACGCCGATGGTGATCCTCATCCCGAACCTCGACCGCCACTTTGAGCACATCGAGGCTTATCGCGTCACAAACCGCACGCCGCGGCCCGGCCACGCCTCCTACGCCTCCTATGTGAAATACGGCCAGTGCGACGATTCCATCGGCGCGGGTTTCTTCAGCGGACGCTACACCGCCACCATCGTTGCGGCCGGCGTCGTCGCCAAGCGCATCCTCAAGGAGGTCGGCATCGAAGTGACCGGCTACGTCAAGGAAGCCGCCGGCATCCGCATGCCCGATATGCCTCTGGAACAAGTTCGCTCGCAGGTCGCCAAGTATAAGGAATTTCGCCGGCGTCACGACCCGGTGTATGCCGCGCTGTTCGCGTCCGGCAAGATCAATCCAAAGATGCGTTTCCTCGAAAAGATGGCGGTCCTGGCAGAGTTCGAGAAGGAAGTGCCGGAGTTGCCGAAGAAGATGAAGATCGGCCACGTGGACGAGGAGGCCATCGAAAAAGAACTCGGCATCCATCCGAAGCTCAACTGTCCGCACCTCGAGACCGCCAAGGCGATGTTTGACCGGATTATCGAGATCACCAAACAGGGCGACTCCACCGGCGGCGTCGTGGAAATCGTCGCGACGGGCGTGCCGGCCGGCATGGGCGAGCCGGTGTTCCGCAAACTCGAAGGTGAACTTGGCCGCATGATGAGCATCGGCACGATCAAGGCCGTCGAAAGCGGCGCGGGCTACGCGGTCAAGGACATGACCGGCTCACAGGACAACGACCAGATGGAGATCGTGGACGGCAAGGTCGCCTTCCGCTCCAACAACGCCGGCGGCATCACTGGCGGCCTCGCGACCGGCCAGCCGATTGTCTGTCGCCTGGTGGTCAAGCCCACGCCGACCATCGCCAAGCCACAGCACACGATTGACAAGGTGTCGCTGGAAGACGCCGTGCTGTCAGCCGTGACCCGGCGCGACCCGACCATTGCGCCGCGCGTGTGGCCGGTGGCGGAGGCGTTCATGGCGTGCATCCTGCTCGACCACTACATGCAGCACGTGGCCTTCCAGTCGCTGGCGAAGAAGTAGCGGACCGTCTTCCCCAATCAGAACGTCTTTGTCGCAACGATCCCCTCCCCTACCCTCTCCCCGTCCGATGGGGAGAGGGTCAGGGCGAAGGGCTGGTGAGGCTGACGAGTTATGGCCGGATCAAACCACCTCAGGACTTGCCGCGCTTGGAAAGATGGTGGTCTATCATCAGCACCGTGCCGTTGCTTGCGCCGGCCATTTCCAATTTGGCGAGGATCTCGCTGACGCTCTTCTCCTCCTCGACCTGCTCGTCCACGAACCATTGCAGGCGGCTGTGGGTGGCGTAGTCCTTCTCCTCCGCGCCGAGGCCGTAGAGGTTGTTGATGAGCGCGGTGGTGGTCTGCTCCAGTTTCAGCGCCGCCGCCACCGCGTCCTTGGGCGAACTGTAATCGCCCTTGGGCTTGCCGATGGCTTCCAACTCGACCCGGCCGCCGCGGTCAATGACGAAGTCGAACAACTTCGCCGCGTGGGTGAGTTCCTCCTGGTGCTGCACGTGCATCCAGTGGGCGAAGCCGGACAGGTTCTTGCTGGCGAACCAGGCGGACATCGCCAGGTAAGTGTAGGCCGTGGTGAACTCGTGGTTGATCTGTTTGTTGATCGCTTTCTCGATTTTGTTACTGAGCATGACGACTCCTTGTTCTTGTTAGGCTGATTCTACCAATAGTATGGAGACTCTCCATCTATAAGTCAAACGGCCGCCGGCGCTGCGAACCCGCCCCGTTACTTGCGCAGTTCGATGGAGATTTTCTCGAAGCCGACAGAGACGGCGGTTTTCATCACCTGCTCGACGCGCTCGTAGTCCATGTTCTTGTCCACGAGCAACAGCAACCGCTGGGAGCTGTCGAACCGTTGCGCCAGGCGGTCCGTCAATTCCTTCAGCGTGACGGCGGTGTCGCCGATGGAAATCTGGTTGTTGGCCAGCAGAACCTGCACGACGGTTTCCGCCCGCCGCGCCGGCTCGGCGGCGGTGATCACGTCCACGTTCAAATCGTCGAAGTGCGCCCGGCCGCCGCCGGCGACGATCATGCCGATGGCGCCTTTGCCAACGCTCATCGGGTCCTCGGCGGCGGTCATGCGCAGCTCGCCGTCGAAGTAGCAGCCGATGGTGCGGCCGTCGAGTTCGACGCCCATCCGGTGCCAGCGGCCGAAGGTGGTCTTCAACACGCTGCTGGCCAGTTCCTGCGCCGCGCCGTTGCGCACCGCCATCAGTTGCAGCCGGCTGCCGTCGGGCGTGACCATCAGCACGTCGAAGTTGTCGGGCGCGCGCATTCTGAACACCAGACCGGCCGCGCCCGCGAAAACGTTGACGCGCGTCCAGAGGCGGCCTTGTTCGAGCTTGAACTCCTGCACGGCGCAGACGGAGCCGAGCGCGTTGGTGCAGCCGGCGGCGTTCGCCACCAGCACATTCGGTTGTGTTGGCGCGCCGCTGTCCACCGCCACCGACCAGGCCGAGTCGGCGAGCAAATAGGACGACGCTTTGCCCGCCGGATCGCGGTCGAACGACCACAGGTAGCTTTCCTGCGCCACGGCGGCGGTGCAGGCCAGAACAAATGCCAGTGCGGGAATGATTCGGCAGCGGTTCATTTGACGGTGATGATGCGGGCCAAAAGTTCTTCCAGCGTCAGCCGGTCCGGCAGGCTGCTGGTGACGAGTTGCTGGTTGGTTTCCAGCAGCCACTCCATTGCGCGGATCAGTTGCGGACGCGTGAAGTTGGCAGCCTGCTGGAGCGTCTTGAAGACCGGGAAGGGGTGTTGCAGCAGCGGGTTCAGCTTCCGGTCGGCCGGCATCTCGTCGCGGATGCTGGCGGGCAGGCGGTCGAGCTGGCCCTTCATGTTGAAGTATTCGCCGCCGGGCCGCAGCAGCTTGCGGTCCACCAGTTCCCGAAGGATGAGCATCTGCCTCACGCGCGACGCGATGGCAAAGAGCAGGCCAATGACTTCCTCGCCCTGGAACAGGAGCCGGTCGAGCAGCCGCAACGCCTTGCCAAGGTCGCGATGGCCGACGGCGTCGTTGAGATCCCACGCGATGGCCTCGCGCGAGGCGCTGCCGACGGCGCGAACGTCCGCCGGCTCGATGGCGCCGCGGTCGCCGACGTAGGCAGCGATCTTCTCCAGTTCGGTCTCGATCTGCCGGAGGTTGGCGCCATTAAGCTCGACGAGTTGCGCGATGGCTTGGCGGCTGACGGTCTTGTCGAGCGCGCGGGCGTGCGCCGCAATGAAATCGGTGACCTTGCCCTCCCAATCCCGGTCTTTGGTCGGATCAATCGCGTCGAAGACGGCGACCTCGCCGAGCTTGTTGCACGCCAGGTAGAAGGCGCGGCGTTTGTCCATCTCGGCGGCGCTGACGATGAGCGTGACGCCGGTGGGCAAGCCCTTCTTGACGACCTCAGCCAGTTCGCCGGCGGCCTCCTTCACGATGGCGGCCTCCGAGGTCTTGTCGGTGCCGAAGAAGTTGGCGTCCTTGAGCCAGATGAGCTTCTCGCTGGAGAAGAAACCCATCGTGTTGACCGCCTCCAGCACGCGGTAAATGGCCTTCACCGCCTCGTCGGCCCGGGTGACGGTGCCGTCCACGATCTCGACGGCGAACTCCGCGCCGCCCTTGGGCGCGAGCGACTTCACCAGCCGGCGGGCGTTCTCCTTGACGAGATACTCCTCGCTGCCGCAGACGAGATAGAGATGGGCGTTGGGCTTGGCGGGCATGGGCGTTCAGGATTTCTCGTAACGCTTCACGAACTCGTCGAAGGTCTTGAACTTGTCAGCATGGATTTCGAGCAGCGCGCTCTCCAGACTGGCGCCCTCGGCGATCTTCATCACCAGCGGCACGAAACGGTTGTGGTCCAGCTTCGTGATCAGGAACCGCACGAGCCGCTCGCTGGTGCGGTAGAACTCGCGCACGTCATCGCGTTCCTTCGGATACTCCGTGGCGGCCAGCAACTTCTGGAGCGGATAGCCCGCCGCGCCGCCGCGCCCGCTGCCGCGGTTGCCGCCGCCGATGCCCTTGAACTTCGCGTAAGCGTTGCCGCTCTCGAACTCCGCGAAGCCCTCGTTCAACCACATCGGGATGCGCTTCGGCACGAAGCGGTAGAAGATGCAATGCGTCATCTCGTGCGCCAGCGTGCCGGCGGCAAAGTCGCCCCCGCCCTGCCGGCTCAGGAAATAAAGCTCGCTGCGGTAGGACACGCCCGCCGACCACTCCATGAACTTCGCGTCAGCGACGAACTGCTGCCACTCCGCTTCCTTTTCGAACAGGAAGATGTGGCTCTTGCGGTCGAAGCGGTCCTTGTCGGCCATCAAGTCCTTCTTCACCTGTTCATAGTAGAACTCCGCCTGCCGCGCCACCTTCTGCGCGTCAATGCGCTTGTGGTAATGGATGACGAAGTGCTCCGTCTCGGCGTGGCGCCACTTGGAGGGGGTCTGGCCGAGCGCGATCTTGCCGTGCTCAAACAGTTGCTGGTCGGTGATCTGCTCCCACGGCTTCTCCACCAACTGGACATCCGTGCCGCGGCTGGCGGGCGCGGCCGGCGCCGCCTTGCCTATGTTCAACCGCTGTTGAAGTTGCTGGAGCGTTTGCGCCGGCGCCCAAGCTGTCACCAGCCAGCACGCCAACGAAATGCTCAATATCCTTGCACGCATGGCGCGGACTCTAATCAGCCACCGACGGCAGGGCAAGCCCGCTGTTGCCGATGGGGCATTCAGGGCCGGTCGGCGTGCTGGTGGCGGATGTCGCGGGCCTCGTAGAGGTAAACGACCTCCTCGGCGATGTTGGTGGCGTGGTCGCCGATACGCTCCAGGTTGCGCGCGATACGCATGAGCAACAGCGCGCGAGTGATCGTGCCGGGGTCTTCGATCATGAAACTGGTCAGCTCGCGCTGGAGCTGCTTGTTAAGCTGGTCCACGTCCTCGTCGCGCTGGATGACCTGCCGCGCCAGTTCCGGCTTCGCGTAAACGAACGCGTCGAGCACGTCGCGGATCATGCGCTGGCAGATTTCCCCCATGCGCGGGATGTCCACCAGCGGCTTCAACTCCGGCTCGGCGCTCAGCTCCGATGCCCGGCGGGCGATGCCGGAAGCCTGGTCGCCGATGCGCTCAAGGTCAGTGGAGATTTTCATCGCCATCGTGATGAGGCGCAGGTCGCGCGCCAGCGGCTGGCGCAGCGCCAGCAGCCGGATGCAACGCTCGTCAATCTCCACCTGAAGCCGGTCGAGGGCGTCGTCGTCCGCGTCCACCTTCTTGGCCAAGGCGGCGTCGCGCTGGACCAGCGCCTTGAGCGCCTGGGCAACACTTTGCTCCGTCAGCGAGGACATGAGCAGCAGCCTTTCCTTGAGCTGCGCAAGTTCCTGGTCGAAATGCAGTTCCATAATCAGCCGAACCTTCCGGTGATGTAGTCCTCGGTTTGTTTGTTGGCGGGGTTGGTAAAGATGTTGTCCGTGGTGTCGAACTCCACCAGCCGCCCCAGATAGAAGAACGCGGTGAAATCGCTGCACCGCGTCGCCTGCTGCATGTTGTGGGTGACGATGATGATCGTGTAGTAACGCTTCAGGTCCTGGATCAATTCCTCGATCTTCGCCGTCGCGGTCGGGTCGAGCGCGCTGCACGGCTCGTCCATCAGCACCACGTCCGGCTCGACGGCGATGGTGCGCGCGATGCAAAGCCGCTGCTGCTGGCCGCCGGAGAGCGCGAGCGCGGAGTCGTGCAGCCGGTCCTTGACCTCCTCCCACAACGCCGCCCGCCGCAGGCTGGCCTCGACCTTCTCTTCCAGATGGTTCTTCTTCGCGCCCTGGATGCGCAGGCCGTAGGCGACGTTCTCAAAGATGGACTTGGGAAACGGGTTGGACTTCTGGAAGACCATGCCGACGCGCTTGCGCAGCTCGATGACATCCACCTCCGGCGCGCGGATGTCCATGCCGTGCATGGTGATCGTTCCCTCGATCCGCTGCGCGTCGTTGAGGTCGTTCATGCGGTTGAGGCAGCGCAGCAACGTGCTCTTGCCGCAGCCACTGGGGCCGATGAGCGCTGTGGTGCAGTTGGCGGCGATGTCGAGGTTGACGTCGAACAACGCCTGCTTCGCGCCATACCAGAAGTTCAGGCGGCGGATTTGAAGGACGGGTTGGATGTTGGGTTTATCCATGAGCGTGGCGCGCGCGGGCGCGAATCCGGGCGCGGACGACGACGCCCGCGAAGTTCAGCAGAAACGTCAGCGTCAGCAACACCAGCACCGTGCCGAACAGGATCGGCTTGGTGCGCTCGATGTCGGGCGATTGCGTGGAAAGCACGAAGACGTGGTAACCGAGATTCATGAACTGGTCGGACAGATGCGCCGGCAGGTGCGCGAGGTAGTAGGCCGCGCCGGTGAACATGATCGGCGCCACCTCGCCCGCGCCGCGACTGACAGCGAGAATTGCGCCAGTGATGACGCCGGGCAGGGCTTCCGGCAGCACGATCTTGAGGATCGTCTCCAGTTTCGTCGCACCGAGCGCCATGCTCGCCTCGCGCAGGCCCTGCGGCACCGCGCGCAACGCCTCTTCGCTGGCGACAATCACCACCGGCAGCGTCAGCACCGCCATCGTCGCGGACGCCCAGATGAGCGCGGGCTTGCCGTAGGTCAACTGGCCGCCGCAAAACACGCGGTCAATGCCGCCGCCAACAAACTGGACAAAGAAGCCGAGACCGAAAAGGCCGAACACGATGGAAGGCACGCCGGCGAGGTTGTTGATGGCGCCGCGGATGACGCGCGTAACGATGCTGTTGGAACGGGCGTATTCGCTCAGGTAGATGGCCGTGATCACACCGACCGGCAGGACGCACAGCGTCATCAGCACCACCAGCGCGACGGTGCCGAAGATCATCGGGAAGACGCCAGTGGTCGCGGCATCGAACATGCCTTCCTTCGTGCCGCCGAAGATGAACCGCAACGACATCTGCGCCGCGCCGTTCCACACGATGTTGCCGAGGATGAGAGCCACCATCGCGACGATGGAGAACGTCATCAGGCCGGTCGCGCCGGTGAACAGCAGCGAGTGCCAGTCTGTTTTCTTGCGTCGCAGCGGCATGGTGTTCAGCGCCTCCCTTCCAGTTTCAGTTTCAACCGGTGCACCGCCACGTCGCCGAGGAGGTTCGTCAGAAACGTCACCGCGAACAGCAGCGCGCCGAGCAGGAACAGGATGCGGTAGTGGTCCCCACCGAAGACGACCTCGGCCAGTTCTGCCGCGATCGAGGCCGTGAGCGTGCGGCAGGAATCGAAAATCGAGGCCGATACGATGGAGGCGTTGCCGGAGGCCATCAGCACCACCATCGTCTCGCCGATGGCGCGGCCGAAGCCGAGCACGCACGCGGCGAACACGCCCGGAACCGCCGCCGGCAGCACCACTTGCCATGCGGCTTTCCAAGGCGACGCGCCGAGCGCGAGCGCGGCGTGAATGTAGGATTTCGGCACGCTGCTGAGGGCGTCCTCGGAGATGGTGAAAATGATCGGGATGACCGTCAGGCCGAGCGCCACACCGGCAACGAAGGCGTTGAGGCGAGACTCATAGCCGAACACCGCCTGCATCCCGCTGGCGAGGACGATGAGCGCGAAGAAGCCGAGCACCACCGACGGAATGCCCGACAACATCTCAATGGTGGGCTTGATGATTTCACGAACCGCCGGCCGCGCAAGTTGAGAAACATAGATGGCCGCGCCCACGCCCAGCGGAATCGAAAGCAACAGCGCAACCAGCGTCGCCTTGAGGCTGCCGATGAGGAGCGGCACCATGTTGAACTTGGGAATGTCACCCACGGGCTGCCAGATGTATTCGGGCGTGTCGTAACCATGCCAGCGGTGGGGCAACAACATCATGGCCCAACTGGTCGTGTTGAGGCGCGCGTCGGGATTGGAGATTTCCTGCAATTCCTGCGCCTTGAGTTCCACAAGCTGCTTCAGCGTGTCAGCGTCGAATCCCTTCAGGTCAGCAACCGGCACGCCGAGATAGGCGGCCAGTTTCTCCGGTAAAAGCATGGGGATGTCGCTGGCGGCAATCGGCTTCTGGCTCCGCGCATTGTTGGTCCGGCCCAACGCCACCGGCACTGCCTCCCGGCCCACGAAGACGAAGATCAGAAAGATCATCAGGATCGCCGACAACGACACCAGAAAGATGCCACGCTCGACGAGCCACTCGCCCCAGCGCCGTTTGCGGCGGACGATGGCATCGGCAAGCGTGGCGCGCGGCACCGGCGCAACCGCCGGTGTCGTGTCACATGCGCTGCCTGAAGATGATTGCATTGTTATGCTGTTGTTCAATTCTTCCATTCCTGCGCCGGATCCTGAAGGCTCGCGGAGTTCTGACCCCGCTTGCCGCGCCGCGCGTGTCAAAGCCCCGCCCGGCGGGAGATGCTCTCCGCCCGTCGGCGCGCGACCCGCTGCAAAACTCTGCTCATCGCATGTTCTTCGGCAGCGGGAAGAAGCCGATGTTCTTGACGACCGCCTGGCCTTCATCACTGAGACACCAGTTGATGTAGTCCGCGACGGCGCCATTATCCTTTTTCGGATCCACATAGTTGAACAGGAACCGGGAGATCGGGTATTTGCCGGAGCGCACCGACTCCGCGGAGGGCGCAACGGCATCACCGCCATCCACCTTGCTGACGCTGATTGCCTTCACGCCTTCGCCGTAAGCCACGCCGCCATAACCGATGCCGTTCGCGTCGTTGGCAACGCCCTGAATCACCGCCGCGGTGCCCGGCATGGTCTTGGTCGCCGCCGCAAAGTCCTTGCCACCGAGCACGTGCTCCTTGAAGAACTCATAGGTGCCGGAACTGTTCTCGCGGCCGTAGAGCGAGATGGGTGTGTCGTTGCCGCCCACCTGCTTCCAGTTGGTGATCTTGCCGATGAAAATGCCCTCCAACTGCGGAAAGCTCAGCTTCTGGACGGGGTTGTTCTTGTTGAGATAAACCGAGATGGCATCAAGGCACATTTTGTATTCTCGCGCCCGGGTTTTGAACTTCGCAAGGAACTGCGCTGTTTCCTTGGTCTTCATCGCGCGCGAGGCGTTGCAGATATCGGTGGTGCCGTTGAGCAGTGCGGCAATGCCAGTGCCTGAGCCGCCGCCGGTCACCTGCACGGCGGTGCCGGGGTTTTTCTTCATATAAACCTCCGCCCATTTCTGGCCCAGGATGACCATGGTGTCGGAGCCTTTGACGGTGACGTTGCCCGCGTAAGTGGAACCCGCAGCGGCAAAACAGGCGGCGACAACAATTGTTTTAACGAGGCGTGTTTTCATTTCTCTCTCTTCTCCTTCAGTCTTGCAGAGGTGTGTTACGGTTCAGTTACGGTCTTGTTTCGGGCCGGTTAATCTCTCCACCGTCCTGCGGGGGTGCGTTTTCGCGCACCCCCACAGTCCAGCCAGGGGAGCGAGTGCGATTCCCTTTAGAACTTGACGACGGTGTCCACCTGCACGCGGAGGATGTCCGCGGAGCTGTTGGATGAGCCGAGGCTGCTCGTGGAACGGCTGATCTTCTCGGTGACGAAGGTCTTCATGCCAAGCGTCCACCAGTCACGAATAGCGTAGGTGGCCATGAAGAAGTGGCCTTTGCGATCCGTGCCGCCCGTGGAACCCCAGTCGGAGTCTGTGAACGCGTCCAAGGTCGCATTCGCTTCGAGCCGCTTATACTGATACCCGATCTGCCACTCCCCTTGTTTCTTCGTGGAGCCATACGCGATCTGGCCGGTCCAGCCTTGAGTTCCGAAGCCGGCTTTTTGATAACCGTCATTCACGTTACGCAGATATTCGCCGCTGAACGTAATCACGTTGGGCGTGCCAACGAACTTCTTGTCGTTGACCGTCCACGCCGCTTCACCGCGGCCGTAGAACACGCGGAAGTCGTCTATGTAGTTGCCGGCGGCAGAGATGGTGTTGCCTTGGTTTTGCCCGCCGGTTTGAGCCGTGGCCCTTGAGACGCCACCCAGGTTCTGCGTGTAATACGTGCCGCCTGCGAGGGTGGTCTTCACCGGTCCTAACTTGGCTTCCGCTCCGAGTTGGAATTCGAGCCAGTAAACGTCGTTGGCCGCCGCATTCTCGTTCAGGACAAACTGACCGAAGCTGCCATACACCGTGTATTGCTTCTGCTCGCCGAAGGTATAGCCTATCCGCTCGTGGGCACCTTCCCAGGCAAGGTCAGTGTCAGTCACCATGGGAGATCCAAACGAGGGCTGCCAAATGGCCTTGCTGTCGAACTTGCCGCCCGTCAGCGTCATCCAATCCGCGAACGGCGGCGTGACGGCGACATACACCTGGTCAATGCCGATACTCTTGCGGTTTTCAAAACCGCCCAGCGTTTGGTTGGAACTCACGTTCTCGGTGCCGCTCGCCAGCCTCACGCCCACCGTCGCCCAGTCCTGAAGCTTGGCGATGAAACCAAACCGCAGCCGGTAGCGGAACCGCAGCCGGTCATTGTCTCGGGGGCCGTTGGTGACGCCGTCGCCGAAATTGAAATACTCGCCGCGCAGCCGCAAATCGCCCGCCCACTCCATGGACTGGAGGAACGGCGCCACCTTGGTCTTGCTGTTGACTTCGACTTGCTTGGCCATGTCGGCGTCCGCCTGCTCGCGAATGTCGTTCGCCTCGCGTTGATTGATGACGCCCTTCTTGACCAGCAGGTCCAGAATCGCGTCGTTGGCCTGGGCTATTGCGCCCGCGCCAATCAGCGCGGCGACCGCCGCGGCGACTGCTCTTGTTGTCAGATTCTTGTATGCCATGTTTTTTCCTTGCCTCGCTTTCGCTCGCTTCAGTTGTCGTTCTTCTTTTACGTCCAAATTCATCTCGCGCGTGAACGCGCTCCAAATTCGTTGTCGTGACAAATAATAGCCTGCCCAACACCGCTGACAAACGCGCGTGAACACGCTCCAAATTCGTTGTCGTGACCGTCGCAAGCTAGGGGAGACGGGTGACATCCAAAGGTCGGACAAGTTACAATTCTGTGACTTCGTCAGTTCCATTGCGCGCCCGCCTCGCAACGCTGCCGCCTCAGCAGGGCGTTCACCCGCGAGATCAACTCGGCAAACTCGAAGGGTTTGGTCATGTAATCGTCCGCGCCCATGTCCAAGCCCCGTATCTTCGTCGCCGTCGTGTGCAGCTCCGAGAGGATGAGAATCGGGACGTGGCGCATGGCGGGCGAGTTCCTCAGCAACCGGCACACCTCCAGCCCGTGGATCTTCGGAAGCATCAGGTCGAGGATGATGAGGTCTGGCGCGCGCTGAATCGCTTCGTTCAGCCCCGCCATGCCGTCATGCACCACCAGCGTTTCATAGCCGTGATGCTGCAGGTGGAACTCCAGCAGCTTGGACAGGTCGGCCTCGTCCTCAATGATCAGGATGAGCTTTTCGGTTTCGATTGACATGCCCCGACCATGCTCGAAGGCAGTCACAACCGTGCGGCGGCGGCATTACAAACGCGTGAACTTCGCCCCCTCAATCAAACCGCAGGCTCTGGGAAATGGCGCTAGCCGGCTCACTTCCCGGTCGCTTTTGCCTTCTCTTCGTATTCCTTGAGCGTCTGCGTCAGCCCGTCGCGGATCTCCTTGTCGGTGGAAAGCTCCACCGCTTTCTTCTGCTGAGCAATGGCGTCCTGAAGCTTGCCGTTAGCGAACAAGGCGCGCGCCAGCGTGTCGAGGACCGCCGGCTCCCTGCCCTCGCACGCGTCGCTGGCGGCTTGCGCAAACTTCAACGCCAGCTTCAGATCGCGTTTCTTGATGCGCGGATCCGTGAGCAACGACCATGCAAGTTCGTTCAGGACGACAGGGCTTTTGACTTTGACGGCTTCGAGTTGCTTCGTCGCCTCCGCGATCTTGGCTTCATCACTGCCTTCGACAACGGCCAGCATGTAGGTCTGCCAACGGCCCTTCACTTGCACGCCACCCTTGAACTCGGCGGGGTCGAAATTCTTCGGCGCCACTTCCAGCAGCGGCTTCTCCAGCTTCTCAAGCTCCGCCGCGCTCTTGTTCTGGGAAACTGCCTTCTGGTAGTCGCGCAGCAGCGTGTTGAACCTTGCCGTCTTCCGGATTTCGTCCGCGTCAAATCTCTTGCCGGGGATGAGGGTGCCCAGTTCTTTCTCGAGAGCCTGGAGTTCCTTGACGATCCCGTCCTGCCGGGCGGGATTCTCGTCCTTGCCGGCCAGACCATAGAGTTCCTCCATCAACTGCCGCGCCTGGAACCGTTTCTTGGCCGAGGCGATGTCGTATTTGCCGTCGAGGATTTGCGTGAGCGCCACCTCAAGGTCCGCCATCGGATGCCCCTGCCAGATGATACGGCCCTCCTTGTCCACAATGAACGCGTGCGGGATGCCGCTGACGCCGAACGCCTCCAGATAGGCTGCGACCGTCTTGCGCTCCTTGTCCACCGCGACCGCGTAACCCATCTTGTCGCCCATCTTGCCGACGAACTCCCTGACCACCGGCGCCTGCTCGTCGGACACGGCGGCGAACACCACGCCCTTGTCCTTGAATCTCTTCTGCAACTCCGTCAGGTGCGGTATGCTCTGGCGGCACGGCGGACACCACGTCGCCCAGAACTCGACGACGAAAATGTTCTTCCCCTTGCCCGCCGCCAAATCCACCGGCTGGCCTTTCACCCATTCGGCCACCTGCAACGGTGGCGCGGGATCGCCCAGTTCTGCCGCGAGACCAGCGGGCGCCAGCACAACAAGAGCAGAGAATAGGATTGATCTAACGAAACTGCTTTTCATGGGCGCAGAACATAACACCGCGCGTCGTCCTGCCGCAACGGGGGACTTGGCTGACAGGATAATCTTACTGTAATCTCCTTGAATCGAACATGTCAGATCCACAAACCAACACCACCGATTCCGCGCTAACGAATCGTCAACAATCCGGCCGCCCTCCCGAAGCAACAGCCGGTCCGGGCGTTCGACGCGAAGGGTTCAACCTGCTCGAAGTGCGCTGGGTGCGGGCGCTGGTTTCGTGGCGCGGATATCCCGGCGCGATCCAGTTACCCATGCTGGCGGTGTTCATCGCGCTGGCTGTCATCGGCTGGGGCCACTACACGCCCGAAGGCGTCAACGCCAAGCTCTACGCCAAGACCAACCTCGTGAACCTCGTCATCTGGGGCCTATGGTGGCCGGCCATCATCTGGGTGACGTTCCTGCTGGGCCGCGCGTGGTGCGTCGTCTGTCCGCTCGAATTGGTTTCGAGCCAGGCGGAAAAGTTCGGCGGCAAGTTTGGCTTCAGCCAACAACCGCTCGGCGGCTGGCTGGCGAAGGGCAGCGTCGTCGTCCTTTTCTTCGCCTCCCTGCAAATGCTCGTGCCTGGCGTGCAGATTCATCGCGTGCCGCACTATACGTCGTTGTTCCTCTGGATCTCGCTGGCGCTCGCGTTTGTCGTCGGGTTGTTCTTCAAGGACCGCGCGTTCTGCCGCGGGTTCTGTCCGGTGGCACTGCTGCTAAACGCCTACGGTCGCGGCGGGATGCTTGCTGTGCGCCCGGCCGGCCGGCACTGCGCCAAGTCCGATGACAGAGCATCCATCGTCCGATCCTGTCCGTCGCTGTTGAATCCCGCCCGCCTCAACTCCAGCAAGGATTGTCTGGTTTGCGGCGACTGTCTCAAAGCCGACACCGCCGGCACGATGCAACTCCTCGTGCGCGCGCCGTTCTCAAGCGCGGATGCCCGTGAGTCGCTCGCTTCGTGGCCGTTGACGCTCTTCGTGATGATGGTTTCGGGCTTCGTTACCTACGAGTTGAGCGGCGTCTGGAAGGCGGCCGAGCCGGTTTTCCTCTGGGCGCCGAAGCAGGCTGCCGCGGCGTTGAACGCAGGCGCGGCGGCGGGCTGGATTCAAGGGTTGTGGACCATCGCGGTCGTCCCGCTCCTGATCTGGCTTGTCCTCGGCGCGGTCACGCTCGTTTTCGGCGGAGCCAAGTCCCTCGGCGAAGCTTGGCGGCGGCTGGCCTTGCCGGTGGCCGTCGTGGTCGCCGCGGGGCACATGGCGAAAGGTTTGGAGAAGTTCACGTCCTGGGCGGGCTTCCTGCCCTACGCGTGGGCCGAGCCGACCGGCGTGCAAACCGCCCTCCAGATGAACGCGAAGACGATGCCCCAGCCGGCTGCATGGCTCACGCTTCCGACGCTTTCCGTCCTCGCGATGCTGCTGCTGGCGCTGGGGGGTGTGCTGGCCCTGCGCGAGGCGCGCTTGGCCAGTTCCGAGAAGACAACCGCTCGCTTCGTTCCAATCCTGCTGCTCGGCGGCTTCTACTTCTTCCTCGTATTCGGTTGGGGCGGTTGGATCAAGTAGCGGAAGCGGCTGGAGTTCTTGACCCGGCCGTTTGCGGAAGCGGGAATGTCGTGCTAACTACTGCACACAGTCGCGGCATTCTCACTGACTCGAAATGAGCCTCGTCAACGTCGCTTTACGTCGTCCGCTGACCGTTGTGGTCGCGGTCATTGCCATCATGCTCGGCGCGTGGGTCGCCTTGCAGCGCATGACACGCGACATCTTCCCGCCGCTCGGCATCCCTACCATCTACGTCGCGCAGCCTTACGGCGGCATGGATCCGGCCCAGATGGAGGGTTACCTCACCTACTACTACGAGTATCACTTCCTCTACATCACCGGCATCGAGCACGTGGAATCGAAGTCCATCCAGGGCGCGTCGCTGATGAAACTGCAATTTCATCCCGGCACCGACATGGCCGCGGCGATGGCCGAGACGGTCCAATACGTCAACCGCGCCCGCGCGTTCATGCCGCCGGGCACGGTGCCCCCGTTTGCGATGCGCTTCGATGCCGGCAGCGTCGCGGTCGGCTACCTCGTCTTCTCGACCGACAACCCGAACCGCACCGTCGGCCAGATGCAGGACGCCGCGCTCAACCTCGTCCGGCCGCTCTTCGCCACGCTGCCGGGCGTGTCGGCCCCGCCGCCGTTTGGCGGCAGCGCGCGCACCATCCTCATCAACGTCAAACCCGACCGGATGCGCGCCTACAACCTTTCGCCCGACGAGATCGTGCAGGCGATGACGCAGGCCAACACGATCAGCCCGTCGGGCAACATGAACCTCGGCGACAGGTATCCCATCGTGCCGGTCAACTCCATCGTGAAGAACATCCGCGACCTCGAAGGCGTGCCGTTGCGCACGACGGCCAACGGCGCGGTCTTCCTGCGCGACGTCGCCGAGGTCTCGGACGGCGCGGACATCGTCACCTCCTACGGCCTCGCCAACGGCCGTCGCACGGTCTATATCCCGGTCACCAAGCGCGCCGACGCCTCCACGCTCTCGGTGGTCAACCTCGTCAAGCAGAACATGGCGAAGTTCCAGAGCGTGCTGCCCGACGACGTGAAGGTCAGCTACGAGTTCGACCAGTCGCCCGTGGTGGTTCGCGCGATCAAGGACCTCGCCAAGGAGGGCGCGCTCGGCGCGGTGCTGACGGGCGTGATGGTGCTGCTCTTCCTGCGCGACTGGCGCAGCGCGTTCATCGTCGTCCTCAACATCCCGCTCGCGCTCATGGCGGGCGCGTTCGCGCTCTGGGTCACGGGGCAGGACGTGAACCTGATGACCCTCGGCGGCCTGGCGCTCGCGGTCGGCATCCTCGTGGACGAGGCCACCGTCACCATCGAGAACATCCACACTCATCTCGCGCGCGGGTCAAACGTCGCGCGCGCGGCGCTCGATGCCACGACGGAAACGACGGTGCCGCGGTTGCTGGCGATGCTCTGCGTCGTGGCGGTGTTTCTGCCGGCCTTCTTCATGAGCGGCGCGGCCAAAGCGCTGTTCGTCCCGCTCTCGCTCGCGGTCGGTTTTTCGATGATCGCATCCTACCTCTTGTCGAGCACGTTCGTGCCGGTGTTGTGTGTGTGGTTTCTGGGTAGCCGCCGACGTGAGGAGGCGGATGCGCCCGCGCAGCCCGAATCTACCCGCCTCCTTACGGCGGTGGCTACGGTTGGCGGCTTCGCTCGTCTCCAATCTGCCTACGGCTGGTTCGTGCGCGGTCTGGTCACGGCGCGCTGGCTGGTGGTGCCGGTCTATCTCATCGCGGCGGCGCTGATCGTGTGGTCCATCGGCAGCCGGCTCGGCGTGGAGATTTTCCCGAAGACCGACGCGGGCCAGCTCGCATTGCGGCTGCGCGCGCCCGTCGGCACCAAGGTCGAGAACACCGAGGCGCTCGCGCTCAAGGTGCTCGACCTCATCAAGCGCGAGGCCGGGCCGGAGAACGTCGCTTTCACGATGGGCCTCGTGGGCGTGCATGCGGCGAATTATCCGGTGAACCTCATCCATCTCTGGAACGGCGGCCCCGAAGAAGGCTGGCTCGCCGTCCAGCTCAAGCAAGGCTGCGGCATCAAGGTCGAGCCGTTCAAGGAACGGCTGCGCGCGGTCTTCGCGGCGGAACTGCCCGACGCGCGATTCTCGTTCGAGCCGAGCGACATCGTCAACCGCGTGATGAGCTTTGGCTCCAGCACGCCCATCGAAGTCGCCGTCAGCGGCCCGAGCCTCGCCGTCAACAAGGAGCACGCCGACAAACTCTACGAAAAGCTCAAGCAGATCCCCGCCCTGCGCGACGTGCAGTTCGCCCAGTCGCTCGACTACCCGACCGTGGACGTGAACGTCAACCGCGAGCGCGCCGGCCTGCTCGGCGTGAAGGTCAGCGACGTCACGCGTTCGCTCGTCGCCGCGACCACCTCCAGCCGGTTCACCGTGGCGAACTTTTGGGCCGACCCGGTCTCCGGCGTTGCCTACAACCTGCAGGTCCAGATTCCGCAGGCAAAGACCACCTCACTCGAAGACCTCAAGAACGTGCCGATCAGTTCCGGCAACGGAAAGAGCGTGCTGCTGCGCAACATCGCCGGCGTCGCGCCCGGCGCGACCGTTGGCACCTACGAGCGTTACAACATGGCCCGCGTCGTCAGCATCACCGCCAACATTCACGGCGCAAGCCTCGGCGAAGTCGCGAAACAAATCGCCAAGGCCATCGCCGAAGTCGGCGCGCCGGGGCCGAAGACCAACGTCGCCGTGCGCGGCCAGACCGTGCCGCTCAAAGATCTGCTCGACGGCTTCCAGAACGGCTTCATCATCTCGGTCGTGGTGATCTTCCTGTTGCTGGGCGCGAACTTCCAGTCGTTGCGCCTCTCGCTCGTCGTCGTCTCCACCGTGCCCGCCGTCATCGCCGGCGTCGTGCTGGCGCTGTGGTTGACCGGCACGACGCTCAACATCCAGTCCGCGATGGGCGCGATCACGGCCATCGGCGTCGCGGTCGCCAACTCGATTCTGCTCGTGACGTTCGCCGAGCGCAGCCGCATTGCCGGCGGCAACGCGCTCGCCGCCGCCGCCGAGGGCGCGCAAAGCCGCCTGCGCCCGATCCTGATGACCACTTGTGCGATGATCGCCGGCATGATGCCGCTCGCGCTCGGCCTCGGCGAAGGCAGCGACCAGACCGCGCCGCTCGGCCGCGCCGTCATCGGCGGCCTCGCGCTGGCGACGCTGGCGACGCTGTTCGTCCTGCCGCCGGTCTTCGCTATCGTTCGCCGACATTCGAGCACGAAGTCGCGGTCGCTCGACCCAACGGATCCGCTCAGCAATCACCACGCACTCACATGAAACGATTCCTTTGGTTCTGCATCACACTGGCGCTCGCCGCGCCGTCGTTGACGGCCGCCGATTTCAAATCCGCCCGCCCGACGCGTGGCGAGATCATCCGCTACGTCACGCTGCCCGGCTCCATCAAGGCCAACCAACAGGCCACGCTTTACGCCAAAGTGCCCGGCTACCTGAAATCCCTCGCCGTGGACAAAGGCGACGCGGTCAAGGCCGGCCAGGCGCTCGCCGAGATCGAGGTTCCCGAACTGCTCGCGGACATCGCCAAATCCAAAGCCGAGGTCGAGGTCGCCGAGATCGAATACAAGCGCGTCAGCGAAGCGCAGAAGAAAGCGCCCGATCTCGTCATGCCGCAGACCGTGGACGACGCGCTCGGCAAGCTGAAGGTCGCCAAGGCCAGTCTCGAACACGATCAGACGCTGCTCGGTTTCAGCAGGATCACCGCGCCGTTCGACGGCATCGTCACCGCCCGCTACGTGGATCCCGGCGCGTTCATCCCCGCAGCCACCGGCGGAAGCGCGGCCCAGACCGCCGCCGTTGTGACCGTCATGGACTTCAACACCGTCCGCGTGCAGGTCGCGGTGCCGGAACAGGAAGCATCGCTGGTGCGCGCGGGCCAGCCGGTGAAATTCACCGTCGAGGGCCTGCCGGGGAAAACCTTCGAGGGCAAGGTTTCGCGGCTGGCCTACGCCCTCGACGACGCCACGAAAACGATGCTCGTCGAGGCCGACCTGCCCAACCCGAACCGCGAACTCCGCCCCGGCATGTATGCAATGGTGAAGCTCGGCGTGGAGAAGCACACCGACGCGCTGCTGATTCCGGTCGAGGCGCTGGTTATGGAGAAGGTCAACGCCTTCGCCTTCATCGCCGCCGGTGGCAAGGCGAAGAAGACGCCAATCAAGATTGGCTTCAACGACGGCGCGAAGGTCGAGGTGCTCGACGGCCTGCCAGCGGACGCAACCGTGATCCTCGTCGGCAAGACCGCGCTGACGGACGGACAAGCGGTGAGCGTGACGGAGGCGAAATGAAGATGCGGCGATGGAGTATTGGAGTGTTGGAGTGCTGGAGTATTGCGCTGCTTGCCTCGTCGCTGGGGGCCGCCGAGCCGCACCTCATTGACCTCCCCACGGCGCTCCAACTCGCCGGCGCGCAGAACCTCGATGTGAAGATCGCGCGCGAGAAGGTCGCCGAGGCCAAGGCCAACCACGAGAGCGCGCGGCTGCAATTCTTCCCGTGGCTTTCGCCCGGCGCGGGCTATCGCAAGCACGAAGGCCGCATCCAGGCTGTGGACGGGCCGGTGTTCGACGCCAGCAAACAGTCTTACAACGCCGGGGCAACGCTGACCGCGCAGGTGGACATCGGCGACGCGCTCTACAAGACACTCGCCGCCCGCCAGCTCATCCACGCCGCCGACCACGCGCTCGACGCGCAGCGGCAGGACACGATCCTCGCGGCAGCACAGGGCTACTTCGACCTCGCCAAGGCGCAGGTCGCCGTCGGCGTCGCGCAGGAGGCGGTGCGCATCTCGCAGGACTACGAGAACCAGCTCCAACGCGCCGTCGAGGCTGGCATCGCGCTCAGGGGCGACGAGTTGCGCGTGCGCGTCCAGACCGAGCGCAACCAACTCGCGTTGCGCCAAGCGCAGGAACAGCAGCGCATCGCAGCGGCGCGGCTCGCGCAGATTTTACGGCTCGACCCGAAGGTGGAACTGGCCGCGCGCGACGTTGAGCTTGCGCCGCTCGCGCTCGTGAAGAACGACGCCACGCTCGACGCGCTCGTCGGCCAAGCCTACGGTTCGCGGCCGGAGTTGCGGCAGAGCCACGCGCTGACGCAGGCCGCGCGCGAGACGAAGGACGGCGCGGTTTACGGCCCGATGATCCCCACCGTCGGCGCGCAGGCGTTCGCGGGCGGGCTGGGCGGCGGCACCGGCGGCAGCACAGGGAGCTTCGGCGATTCGGAGGACTATTTCTTTGGCGTGAGCTGGCGGATTGGGCAGGGCGGGCTGGGCGATTTCGGCCGCATCCGCGCCGCTGAAGCGCGGCTGAAGCAATCGCAGTTGGTCGGCGAAAAACTCCGCGACGAGATCACGCGGCAGGTTGTCGAGGCCCACACGCGTGTCCACTCGCAAAGCGACCAGGTCGCGACGGCGAAGAAAGCGCTGGCGACGGCGGAGGAGAATCTGCGCCTGGCGAGGCAGCGGAAGCAGTTCGGCGTGGCCAACGTGCTGGAGAACATCCAGGCCGAGCAGGAACTGACCCGGACACGCAACGACTACTTCGGCGCGGTGGCGGAGTTCAACAAGGCGCAGTATGCGCTGGGGCGGGCCACCGGGTCGGCGGCGGCATCGAAGAAGTGAGGTTCTGAAGAACCGGCAGGCCGGCGTTACGGCATCACGCTTGCGGCAGGGTGAAGTAGAAGCGGCTGCCCTTGCCCAACTCACTCTCGGCCCACACGCGGCCGCCGTGCGCTTGGACGATGTGTTTGACGATGGACAAGCCGAGGCCGGTGCCGCCCACCTCGCGGCTGCGCGCCTTGTCCACGCGGTAAAACCGCTCGAAGATGCGCGACAGGTGTTCGGCGGCGATACCGGGGCCGTTGTCCGACACTTGCACCTCGATCTCGCCGTCGGCCAGTCTGGCCGAAATGGAAATCTGTCCTCCGGCTTGGACGTATTTGACGGCGTTGTCGAGAAGGTTGAAGAACACCTGATGCAGCCGCTGCGCGTCCGCGCGCGGCCTTGGGAACTCCGCCGGAATCCCGACGGTGATCGTCATGTTTTTTTCCCGCGCCTGGCGCGCCATTTCCTCGGCGGCTGTTTCCGCGACGGTGCGCAGCGAAACCGGCTCCAATTGCAGCCGCGCCTGCTGCGACTCGAGCGCCGAGACGGTGAGCAGGTCGCCGATGAGCGTCTCCAGCCGCTGCGAATGCCGCTGGACCGTCTGCAAGAACTGCCGGGTCATCTCCGGCTCCGGCGGCTGCGGGTCAAGCAGTGTTTCGACGTAGCCTTTGATGATCGAGAGCGGCGTGCGCAACTCGTGGCTGACGTTTGCGACGAATTCCTTGCGGACATTTTCCAACCGCTTCAGCCGCGTGATGTCGTGGAAGAGGACCACGATGCCCGCCGGAGCGCCGCCGCGCGATTGCAGCCTCGCGGCGTTCACCTCGAACATCCGCTCCACGGGGCTCAGGAAGGTCAGGTCCCGGTCGGCGACGCGGCCGGTTTGGACCGCTTCGGCGACGATCTCCTGCAAGGCGACGTTGCGGAACACTTCCAGCGCGCTCTTGCCGATGGCTTCCTCGCCGATGTCCAACTGCTGCCGCAGCGCCTCGTTGGCCAGCCGGATTTTTCCGGCGGCATCCATCGCCAGCACGCCCTCGGTCATGCTGGAGAGCACGGCGGTCAACTCGGCTTTCTCGGCGTTCAACTCGCGCAGCCGGGCGTCGAGCTGCGCGGACATGTCGTTGAGCGCGCCGGCCAGTTCACCGAGTTCGTTGTCGGTGTTGGCGGGCGCGCGGTGGGAGAAATCGCCGCGAGCCACGCGGGCGGCCACGTCGCGCATTTCCAGGATGGGCTTGGAGGTCCGGCGCGCCAGCCAGAACAGCAGCGGCACAGCCATCGCCCCGACCGTGACCGTTGCCACCGTCGCCACGTGCTGCACATGGGAAACCGTTTGCGAGACTTGATGCAGCGGCAGCGCAACCCGGACGAAGGCGACCACGTTGGAAGGCGCCGTGGACGAGGGCACCGTGGCGGCAAAGTAAAGGTGGTCCACGTCCGTCGTGTCGCTGTGGCGCATGGAACTGCCGACGCCGTTGCGCAACGCATCCTGCACTTCGGGGCGGCCGAGGTGGTTTTCCATCGCCTTCATGCCCTCAAAGGTCTTCTCCGACTCCGCGAGCACGGCGCCGTCACCGGCAATGAAGGTGACGCGCACGCCCGTGTTGCGGCCCAGTTCCCATGCGAGAGTCTGGAGCCGCGCGGTGTCCGGCTGCGGCTGGGTCAACTCCTGGCGCAGAAAGAACCTGGCGGCGAACGCCTCGCGTTGCAGACCGTCACGGATCTGGGCGATAAGGAAGGGTGGCAGCGCCCAATTCAATGAGAGCCTGACGACAAACAGCAGCACCGCCAGCGCGGCGGCCAGCGAAAAAAACCAACGCCACGGAAGAGACAAGCGCGCAACCATGCGGGGCGAATTTAGACAAGAACTTCCCGGAAAGGCAACGCTCCCGATTGTTACGTTTCGGCGACACCCCCCTCCGCGGCTCAACCGTAGCGACCTTCGATGTAGTCGGCGGTGCGCGAATCCTGCGGCGTCAGGAACAGTTCCTCCGTCCGGCGATGCTCGATCATTTCGCCCAGGAGCATGAAGACGCATTCATCGCTCACGCGGCGGGCCTGGGCCATATTGTGCGTGACGATGAGGATGGTGTAGCGGCCTTTGAGGTCAAACATCAGTTCCTCGATGGCACGCGTGGCGGTCACGTCCAGCGCCGAGCACGGCTCGTCCATCAGGATCACCTGCGGCTTGAGCGGCAACAGGCGCGCGATGCAGAGCTTCTGCTGTTGTTCGAGCTGCAGCGAGGTGGCCTTCGCTTGAAGCCGGTCCTTGAGGTCCTTCCAGAGATGGACCTCCGTCAGCGCCTTCTCCACGGCTTCATCGAGGATGGATTTCCTCAGGCCGCTGCGCTCGCTGTGGATGCGCAGGCCAAAGACGACGTTTTCATAGACCGAGATGGGCAGGGGGTTGGGCCGCTGGAAAACCATGCCGACGGACTTGCGCAGTTCGATCAACGACACGTCGGGGTCGTAGATGTTCTTGCCGAGGAGTTTGATCTCGCCGGTGGTGGTGACGTAGCCGTAGCGCTCATTGACGCGGTTGAAGCAGCGCAGCAGGGTCGTCTTGCCGCAGCCGGACGGGCCGATGAGCGACGAGATCAGCCCGTGCTTGAAGCGGACGTTGACCTTCTTCAACGCCTGGAAGTCCGCATACCAGAGGTTGAGGTCGCGCGCTTCGACGCTGTAAGCCGGTTCTGTCATCCAAAAATCCCGTGCACGTATTCGTAGGTTTTGCGGTTTGCCGGTGTCTCCGAGAAAATCACCTCGTTGCGGTCCATCTCGACGATGTCGCCGTTGAAGAGGAACATCGTGCGGTCGGCCAGCCGCCGCGCCTGCTGGGTGAGGTTGGTGACGAGGATGATGGTGATGTGCTGGCGCAACTCTTTCAGCGCGTCCTCAATGCGCATGGTCGTCACCGGGTCAATCGCGATGCTGAACTCGTCGAGGCAGAGAATCTCCGGCTGATGCGACAGCGCGCGGGCGATCGTGAGGCGTTGTTGCTGGCCGCCGGAGAGCTTGGTGCCGAGGCTCTGGAGGCGGTCTTTGACCTCGTCCCAGAGCGCGGCCTGGCGGAGGCATTGTTCGACGATGGCGTCGAGGTCGCCCTTGCGGGTGAGGCCGGCGCAACGCGGGGCGAAGGCGACGTTGTCGTAGATGCTCAGCGGCAAACCGACCGGCAGCGGCGCAACCATGCCGATCTTGCGGCGCAGGCCGTAGAGGTCCTTGACCACCCGCACGTCCTCGCCGTCCACCTTGATGGCGCCGGTCCAGCGCGCGTCGAGGCTGAAATCAATCGTGCGGTTGATGCAACGCAGCAGCGAGGTTTTGCCGGACTGCGCCGGGCCGATGACGCCGAGGATTTCGTTGCGGCGGACCTCGAACGAAATGCCGTGGATGACCTCCCGCGGGCCGTAGGCCAGCCGCAGGTCGCGCACTTCGATGTGTGTCCCGGTTGTCATGGCGTCGTTACCACTTCTTGCGGGAGCGCATGAATACGCGCAGGGCGATGGCGGTGGCGTTGACCAACAGCACCGAGCCGAGCAGCACCACGGCCGTCGCGAACGGGATGGATTCCTTCACGCCCGGCACCTGGGTCGAGATGGTGTAGAGGTGCATCGAGAGCGCCATGCACTGTTCGTTGAGATGATACGGGAAGAGGTCGCCGCTCTGGACGGCCTTGAAGAACACGGCGCCGGTGAACATGATCGGCGCGGTTTCGCCGGCGGCGCGGCTGACCTGGAGGATGACGCCGGTGAGGATGCCGCTGATAGAATTGGGCAGCACGACGGCGCGGATGGTCTGCCACCGGGTGGCGCCGACGTTCCAACAGGCTTCGCGAAAACTCTGCGGCACGCTCGCCAGGGCTTCGCGCGTGCTGGCGATGATGACCGGCAGCGTCATGATCGCCAGCGTCAGCGACGCCGAGATGATCGAGTAGCCGAACTTCGCCGCATAGACAAACGCGCCGAGGCCGAACAACGCATGCACGATGCTCGGCACGCCGGCGAGGTTGATGACGGCGAGGTTGATGAGCCGGTTGAGCCAGTTGTCTTTCGCGTATTCGTTCAGGTAAACCGCCGCGAGCACGCCGATGGGGGCCGACACCGCCAGCGAGATGAAGACCAGATAGATCGTGCCGACGAACGCCGGCCAGATGCCGCCGTCACGCATCCCGCGCGTGGGCGCGTCCAGCAGGAACCCCACGCTCAACGAGCCGCGCGCCTCCCAAAACAAGTGAGCCACGATCAGCAGCAAGGGCACAATCATGGCCGTGGCCATGCCGCAAAACACCCATTTTGCCACCGCTTCGTAGCGGAGCTTCCGGCGGACGATGGCCGTCTCCGTGAACATGGCCTGGGTTGTGGCGTTGGGGGGTGTCATTTCCTGCGAATCCCCTTCACCACCATGTCGGCGGCGAGATTGACGACGAAGGTGATCGTGAACAGCAGGACGCCGATGAGGAACAGGACGCGGTAATGGTCCGACTCGGCGGGCGCTTCGCCCAGTTCTGCCGCGATGTTGGCGGTCAGCGTGCGGACCGAATCGAGAATGCTGTGCGGGATGTGAACGGCGTGGCCGGTGGCCATCAACACCGCCATCGTCTCGCCGACGGCGCGGCCGACGCCCAGCAGCACGGCCGCAAGCAGGCCGGTTTTGGCGGCGGGCAGCAGCACGCGCCAGACGAGTTGCCAGCGCGTCGCGCCGAGGGCGACGCCCGCCTCGCGGTAGGAGTCCGGCACGGCCTTGAGCGCGTCCTCGCCGATGGAGACGATGATCGGCACGCTCATCAGGGCCAGGATGATGCCGCCGTTGAGGATGTTCACGCCGACGGCGGCGCCGGTGAACGTGACAATCAGCTTGCTCATCACCGTCAGGCCGATGAAGCCCCAGACGACGCTCGGAATGGCCGCGAGCAGCTCAATCGTAATCTTGAGCGTTTCCTTCACCCTCGGTCCGCAAAACTCGGAGACGTAGATGGCCGCGCCGAGGCCGAACGGCACGGCCAGCGCCATCGCGAGCGCGGTCACGCTGAACGTGCCGGCGATCATGGCCCAGACGCCGTAGCGTTTGTTGACCTCGGAGGTGGGATACCACTGGTCGCTGAAGAGGAACTGCGAGAGGCTGAAGTTGCCGCCGAACAGGATTGGGGCCGCCTCTTTGAAGACGAAGATGAAGATGCTGAGGACAAACAGGATCGCGCTGATGCCGCAGATGTAGATCAGCACCGTCAGCGCCTTCTCGCCCAGCAAAGCCCAAGCCGGCCGCCGTGCCTGCCGCACGGCGAAGCTGACCTTCTGCTTCTGAGTGGAGTCGGCTGCGGTCATTCAGGGCGTTCGTTCGTCGTCTGGGTTGTCGTTGGTGCTGTCCGCTCCCCCGGCGTTGGCTGACGGGGGTCTCCGTCCGGCTGGGCCGGTTACTTCTTGCGCCGCTCCGGCGACAGCGGCACATAGCCATTGGCCTCGACCACTTTCTGGCCGGCGTCGGAAAGAATCCAATCAACGTATTTCCTCACCGCGCCCTCCGGTTCGCCCAGCGTATAGAGATCCAGCGAGCGAGCGACGGGATACTTCTTGCTCATCGTATTGGCGACGCTCGGCTCGACCGCCGGCTCGCCTTTCTTGGAGGAGACCTTGAGCATCTTGACCTTGCCCGGCTCGTTGTAGCCCATGCCGCTGTAACCGATGGCGCCCGGCGTGTTGGCGACCAGTTCGACGACCTCCTTGGAGCCGTTCATGTCGCGCGAGCCGAGCTTGAAATCCTTCTTGTTCAGCACGTGCTCGCGGAAGAACTCGTAGGTGCCGGAACTCGACTGGCGGCTGACGCGGATGATCTCATCCTTGCCCGCAGCCATCGTGACGCCAAGGTCGGACCACTTGGTGAACTTGCCGTCCTCCGCATAGATCTCCGCGAGTTGCTCGATGCTGATCTCGGTGAGCGGGTTGTCCTTGTGGACGTAGATGCCGAGCGCGTCGTAGCCGATCACAAACTGTTTCGGCTCGTTGCCGGTGTTCTTCTTCGCCTGTTCCACCTCCTGCGGCTTCATGTCGCGGCTGGCGTTGGCGATGTCAATGGTGCCCCGGATCAACGCCGCGATGCCGACGCCGGAACCGCCGCCGGACACTTCGACGTCCACATCCGGCGCGAGCTTCTTGTATTCCTCGGCCCAGGCTTGGGCGAGGTTGACCATCGTGTCGGAGCCTTTGTTCTGGATGGTCGTCTTGGCGGCGCCGGACTTGGAGCCGTCGCCGCCCTTGCCGCAACCGGCCATCAGGCCCGCCGCCATTACCACGCCGCAGCCCACCGCAAGAAAACTCAGCAGGTTCTTCCTCGTCATGTCATTCTCCTATTTCAGATTGTTTCCCGTCACCGCCTCGATGAGGTCCCGGATGTGCGCGTGGAGGTAATCGAAGACCCGCTGGTAAGCGGTGCGCACCTGCTCCTCGGAACCTTCCACGAGGGAGGGATCCTCGACGTTCCAATCCAGCGCGATGGTCTTGGTCGGCGGCGGCGGGAACGCCCGGCGCGCGCGGCGGTCCAGCGCCACGACCACCTGTTGATGCTCATGCTCCGCCACGTGATGGACCGGCTTCGAGACGTAACCGGAAATATCCAGGCCCTTCTCCTTCAGGAAACTGATGGTGCGCGGGTCCACCGGCCGCGGCTCGATGCCGGCGCTGCTGAAGAGAATCTCCGGCCGCTTGAACGAGTTGCCGATCGCTTCGGCCATCTGGCTGCGGCAGGCGTTGTGCTCGTCCACAAACATGATCCGCAGCATGCTGCCCGCCTTGTGCTTGGCAAACTCGCCCGTGCAGACGTAGAGGGCCTCCTCGCAGATATTCTGTGCTTGGTCCGCCACGCGCTCGTAACGCCGCGCGATGGTCATCAACGCCGTTAGCGCCTCCAACGGAATCCGCTTCTCACGCTCGGCGCGCACCAATTCGCTGTATATCTGGTTCCGCAGCGCATCCGCCTGCTTCTCGATGTGCATCGTTCTTCGAGCCAGATCGGCATCGCGCTCCACGAACGCCCGGACCGCATCGTGAAACATCGGCACGGCCAGGCCGACCAGTTCGTCGAATTTCTCCGCCGCCGGCATCTGTTCCAACGGAAGCACCAACAGGACCTGCCGCGCAATGCTCTCCGCGTAATCGCCGATGCGCTCCAACTCGCCGTTAATCTTGATCGTGCCATACACGAACCGCAGATGCCCTGCCACCGGCTGCTGGCGCACCAGAAACGCCAGGCACAACTGGTCTATTTCCTTCTCCAGTTCGTCCACCCGCTGGTCCCGCAGGATGACGGCGTAAGCCGACTGCCGGTCGCCGGTCAACAGCGCCTTGAGGGCCTGATGGAGCGCTTGTTCGTCCAGCGCCGTCATTTCGCTCAGCTTGCTGCGAATCAGGTCTATGTCGCGCTGGAGCGACGCTTCCAAGTGTGGGGTCGAAACAGTGTTCAAGGTATGGCTCGTTTTGCATCTCACTTACCCAGAGCCAACCGGACATGCAAGCGCCAATTTGGCAGTTGTGCGACGGGAAGTTCACGGACGCGTGACAACACCAGCCGGCGCGCAGTCTGGCGTGCAACAAGACCGGCGAATAACCTCCAATCCCGCCGCCGACAGCCCGCCCGCCTACTCCGCGAAGCGATACCCCACGCCGCGGATCGTTTCGATGCAATCGGCCGCCTTGCCGAGCTTCTCGCGCAACCGCCGCACGTGTGTGTCCACCGTCCGCGTGTCCACGTCGCCTTCGTAGCCCCACACGTCCGTCAGCAACCGGTCGCGCGACTGCACCCGGCCGCGCCGTTCCATTAACATGGCAAGCAGTTTGAACTCCGTGGTCGTCAACTCGACCGGCTTGTTTTTCACCGTCACCACGTGCTTGGCGCGGTCCACGACGATGTCGCCGAGCTTGAGCACCTCGGCCGACTCCACTTCGCCTTGCGCGCGGCGCAATATGGATTTCACCCGCAACACCACCTCGCGCGGGCTGAACGGCTTGGTCACGTAATCGTCCGCGCCCAGTTCCAGTCCCAGCACGCGGTCCACTTCCTCCGCCTTGGCCGTCAACATGAGGATGGGAATGTGCGCGGTCTTCGCGTCGGCCTTGAGGCGTTTGCAGACCTCGGTGCCTTCGACCTCGGGCAGCATCAGGTCCAGCACCACCAGCGCCGGCATCTGATCGCGCGCCTTTTGGAGCGCCGTCGCGCCGTCGCGCGCGGTGAGCACTTTGTATCCCGCGCGCTGCAAGTGATACGCCAGCAAGTCCAACACGTCCTGCTCGTCGTCAACGATGAGAATGCTCTCTGGCATGTCGCGCATCTTGTAACGAAATTACGACGGTTTTGCGACACTCCAGTTACAAGGATGTTACAAGTGCGGCTGCCGTCACCGCGTCGGCCGCGCTTTCACCTCCGCGGCCAGCGCGAGCAGCTTGTCCCGCATCAGTGCGTGCGCGCCGGCACGGTCGCACTTGGGCGGCAGTTGAAACGGCTCGCCCAGCGTGAGCCGGATGGCGCAGCGGCGGAAGAACCAGTTCCGCCCAACGTAACTCTGCCGCGCGCCCTCGATGATCGCCGGCACGATGGGCACGCCCGCCTTCAATGCGATCAGCGCCGCGCCTTCCTTGATCTCCGGGTCGCCGCCGAGCACGGAGCGTGGGCCGTCATGGATGCCGCCTTCGGGAAAGAGCACAAGCACGTGGCCGGCCCGGAGACGTCGGATGGCTTCCTTCAGCGGCCCGCTGCCCGGCTGGCTGCGGTCAATCGGAATGACGCCCGCCCGCGTGAAGAACCAATGCGTGAACTTGCTCTGGAACAACTCGACCATCGCCAGCCAGTGTGGCACGCGCCGCAACGCCATGTTCAACAGCGGCGGGTCGAACCACGAGATGTGGTTGCTGATCACCAGCACGCCGCCGACGCGCGGCAGGTTGCCCATGCCGCGCCGCTCGACACGGAAGAACACGCCGAACGCCAGCCACGCGGCCAGTCGCGCGGTGTAGTTGATCAGGACAAGCAGCCATTGACGCGGTTGATGCACGGTCGCTATTATCCGCAGCGTGCCGGGGCTTGCAAGCCCGGTCGCGGATTCTTCGAGCCATGTCCTCTGAACCTTCCCGAATGGCGGCGTTGTTCTGGAGTTGCGCGAGTTTTGGTTTCTACCCTCGCGTGGCGTCGGCGCGTGTTTGGAGGCCGGTGAGCTACCTCGGCTTGCTCGGCGTCGTCTGCGCGCTGGCGGTGACGGTCTTCTTCGGCACGCAGGTTGTGCCGGTCTTGCGCGCGGCGGCGAAGCAGACAACCGGCTTTGTGCTCAGCGACGGCCGGCTCGCCGTCACCCCGGATTCGCCCACGGTCCTTTACGACGACGGCACGCACGGGATGTTGCTGGTGCGGGTGGCGGTGGACAAGGAGCCGCCCGCGCCGGAACGCCGCTACGACGCCGTGGTGACGCTGCGGCAACGCGGCGCTGATGTCGTCGTCTTCGGCCATACGATCCGGGTGGCGTGGCCGCCGAAGCTGGCGCTGGACGTGCAACGGCTCGATGCGGTCGCCTTCATGGACGCGTGGTGGCTGCTGATGTGCATGGCGGTCTTCGGCGCGGCGCTGGTGTGGTTCTTCGTGACGCGGCTCATCCATGCGCTGGTCGGCGCGCTGTTGCTGGCCGCGCTGGCGTCGCCGACGCGCGAGATCGGTTTCGGCCGCGGCTTCAACCTCGCCGCCTGCGCCACCACGCCCGGCACGCTGCTGGTGACGGCCCTGCTCTGGCTCGCCGCCGGCTATCGGCTGGACCCGCTGGTGGTGAACTGGAGTTGGCTGCTCTACCTGCTGGTGTTCTTCGTCTATCTGGCCGGGGCCGCCGCCGCGCTCCCCGCGAAGCCGGCCAACCCGTGGACAGAACGCGGTGGCAAGACAGTGGAGTGACGGCGGCGTTTGGGCCAACGCTCCATTTCTCTTTGACACGCCGCGCATAACGTCTAGCCTTTTGCGCACATGGTTGACTGGATTCTCTATATCCTGCTGCGCGTGATCGGTTTCACGCTGCGCTACCGGCTGATTGACGACAGCGGGCTGGTTTCGGCCGGCATGGAGAAGAACTACATCTTCGCTTTCTGGCACAACCGCATCCTGCTGATGCCGAACCTCTATCTCCACTTCGTCGGCCGCAAGCCCCTCACGGCGCTGGCCAGCGCCAGTCGCGACGGCAACTACGCCGCCGGCGTCGTGCTGCGGTATGGTTTCGCCTGTGTGCGCGGCTCCACCAGCCGGCGCGCCAACCAGGCATTTCTGGAGCTTACGCGGCTTGCCAAGGACGGCTACAGCGTTTGCATCACGCCCGACGGTCCGCGCGGCCCGATTCATGTCGCCCAAGCCGGCATGGTGAAGCTCGCGATGGTCACCGGCCTGCCGATCCTGCCCGTGGGCGCGACCGTCGAGCCGTGCATACGTCTCAAGAGCTGGGACCGCACCATCATTCCGCTGCCGTTCGCCCGCTGCACCGCGCACGTTGGCAAACCCATCATCGTCCCGCGCGATGCCGACGACGCCACGGTGGAGAAATGCCGCCTCGAAGTCCAACGGGCGATGATCGCGCTCTCAGGCGAGTCGGACTGACGCGCCGCTGTGACGGCAGAAACTGAAAGACCCAAAGCGATGACGAAGCAAACCAATCGCTGGAAGTGGCTGGCCGTTCACGCGGCGCTCTGCGTGTCCATCGTCGCCGTCGTCCGCGCCGCCGACCAGCCGCAATGGGGCCAGCGTTTCTCCCGCAACATGGTCTCCGACGAAAAGAACCTCCCGGACACCTTCGACCCCAAGACCGGCCAGAACATCAAGTGGTCCGCCGCGCTCGGCGCCTCCACGCATTCCACGCCCGTCGTCGCGCGCGGCAAGGTCCTCATCGGCACCAACAACGAGGACCCGCGCGACCCGCGCAACCAGGGCGACCGCGGCGTGCTGATGTGCTTCGACGAGAAGGACGGGAAGTTCTGCTGGCAGTTCGCCGCTCCGAAGATCACCACGAGCGTCTATTGGGACTGGCCCAAGGCCGGCACCTGCTCCACCGCCACCGTCGAGGGCGACCACGTTTACATCGTCAGCAACCGCGGCGAGGTCATGTGCCTCGACCTCAACGGCATGACCAACGGCAACGACGGCCCGTTCCAAAAAGAAGGTTGGCACATGGTCCCCTCCGGCCAGCCGCCGCTGAAGCCGGGCGCGACCGACGCCGACATCCTCTGGCTGTTCGACATGGTTCAGGACTGCGGCGTGCGCCAGCACGACTCCGCCCACGCCTCCATCCTGCAACACGAGCGCTTCCTCTACGTCAACACCTCCAACGGCGTGGACGACACCCACAAGGTCATCACCGCGCCCGACGCGCCGAGCCTCATCGTTATTGACAAACCCACCGGCCTCCTCGTGGCCCGCGACGACGAACACATTGGGCCGGGCATCTTCCACTGCACCTGGTCGTCACCCGCGCTCGGCGAGGTCAACGGCCGCCCGCTCGTCTTCTTCGCCGGCGGCAACGGCGTCGTTTACGCCTTCGACACCCTGAAGGACGCCGGCTCTGACGTGGCGAAGCTCAAGAAAGTCTGGTGGTTCGACTGCGACCCGGCCGCGCCCAAGCAAAACATCCACGACTACCTCCGCAACCGCGAGCAAAGCCCCGTCAACATCTACGGCATGCCCGTCTTCCACGACGGCCGCCTCTACGTCGCGGGCGGCGGCGACATGTGGTGGGGCAAACGCCAGGCGTGGCTCAAGTGCATTGACGCCACCAGGACCGGCGACATCACCCGCAGCGGCGCGCTCTGGTCCTACCCCCTGCGCAACCACACCTCCTCCACCCCGGCCGTGCGCGACGGCCTCGTCTTCATCGCCGACTGCGGCAAGACCATCCACTGCGTGGACGCCGCCACCGGCCGCCCCTGCTGGACCCACGAGACCAAGGGCGACATCTGGGCCTCCCCGCTGGTGGCCGACGGCAAACTCTACATCGGCACGCGCCGCGGCGAGTTCGTCATCCTCTCCGCCACCCGCGAGAAGAAACTCCTCGCCACGATAGACATGGGCAGCCCGATGAGCGCCTCTCCCGTCGCCGCCAACGGCGTCCTCTACGTCGCCACCATGAACTGCCTCTTCGCCGTCCAGAAAACCCCCGCCCCCGCCCGCTGAAAGTTGATCGTCGGCAGTCGGTGGTGAGCGTTTGCAGGTGTCAGATTACAGCCGAAGCTGTATTATCACCGCGACAGAAATGATCGCCTCGATGAAACTCAGGATGTCGTTCACTCACTTCATCGGAGTGCGCTTGGGCGGAGCGCTTGCTTTGAGTTTTGCTCTGACGCTTCCCGCGGGCGCACAACTCAGCAGTGAAAGATACGACGAACTCTTGAAACTCCATCAGAAAGGCGAAAGGAAGAATCTACATGCGCTGTCTATATCGGTGATGGGTATGGAAAGCTACGCTGAGAGAGGTGGCGACGCATCGAAACAACTGGCGATTACTCAAGCCATAAACCTGGCCGCGACCGTGCTAGCCACCCGTGACGTGACGGTGTCGACGAAGACTAGAATGTCGAGATTGCCGGATTATGACGGGACAGAATTTGGTGGAAAGCCGCTCTTTTCAGGTGTGGATCCAGAATCCATCGAAGACCCGCGGGTGAAAAGCCGTTACATCAAAGCCTTGGAAGACCATGAGAAGTTATTGGCACGTGTGAACACCGAACGCGAGAAAGAGAGTGCGGCAGATTACGCGTTAGAGTTCGTGCAGCGCATGGTTGATGCGGCGAAAGACAAGGAAAAGGCTGCGAAGACTGCATCCGATGCAATCCAGTCCCTTGCGAAAGCTACATGGATAAAGGACTACGTGCGCGCACGCATTTTCCCGCCAGAGGAGCAGAGCAAGCCTGACCCGTAATTGCCGGTTGGCGGAGGGCAGGCGGCTGAGAGGCCGGGCACCTGGTTGTAGCCTTGCGCGCCGCCGACTCCGTAGAGACAGCGATGCGGTCCGGTCCACCCGCGGGCCGGACCGCCCACCTCCCGTGCCAACCTTCCGCGCACCTGCTCCGACCGTCCGCGCAACTGCGCCGAACCCCGGCGCGCCTGCGCCCCGCCGGCGCGCACCTGCGCGGGAACTCCGCGCAACTGCGCGGAACCCTCGCGCACCTGCGCCCCGCTGGCGCGCACCTGCGCGGAACGTCCGCGCAGCAGCCCAAAAATGCCGCAAGCCTGCGGAAACACGATGCTTGCGTGTGCGCGCCGACGGCGGCATCGTCCTCACCGGCCTGCCCACCGAAGACCCTCACGTCCCCGGCCAGCTCTGGAACAACGGCAGCGTCCTGAGTGTGTCGGCAGGATGAGGAAGGAGCCACGGAATGCGCAGCCAACGGGAAGGCAAAATCATGAAGGGCAAAATCATGGCCGACAAAACCATTATTCTGCCCGAATGATTTTGCCGAAGAAATGTCCTGCTTTACATGACGCAGTCGCAGGCGGAGAATGGTCCCGAAGCCGGACGCGAAAGAGAAAGCACCATGAAAGAGGAATGGCAGTTTTGGGCCGGTTGTTGGTTCATCCCTTTCATCATGATTGTGGTTTCGGGGATGCTGTTATCTCTGATACAGCTCCTGCCAGAATCACTCTCGCTCCCGGTGGTAGTTGCGTTGTGGATTCTCGTAATCGTTATGTTGATTTGGCTTTTCAGGCGCAAACGATGAAGACGATCAGCCGAAACCTGCTGCGAGCGGAACGGCGAGTGATGAATGAGGAATCAAGCGTTATGAATGTTCGGAATCCCCAATTCTTCACTCTCAACTTTTCATTCTTAACTCCCCTGTCCCGAACCCTGCTGCTATCACCGCGGCGGGTTGGTTGAGGGCAGGCGGCTGATGCCGGGGACTTGGTAGCAGCCTTGCGCGCCGCCCACGACATCGAGGCGGTAGATCGGGTCCTGCATGAGGCAGGGGCGGCGGTCGGCGGCTGGTTGCTGAGGGATGGAGAACCTGACGCGCAACCACGCAGAAGCGCTGCTGGTGTCGGAGGTGGGGCTGAGGCATGCGCCCCGGAACTGCAAGCTGCACTTCAAAGCCGTCGCGTATGAGGGACTCGGCCAGATAGAGAAGAGCATCGAATGGTTCAAGAAGACGATCACCCTCCACCCGCCCACAAACAGGCCCACCTCGCGTTGGGGATGATTCACACGAACCTGAAACAATACGCCAGCGCCCTGAAGCACTACAGGATTGCGGCAGCACTCCCGACGTTCCGGGAATTCGACGCCCAAGTCCGTTACAACATCGCCCAGATTGAACGGATGGTTCAGCAGCGCGCCGGCCCGCCCGAGGCCGTGTCCGGTCAGTAGGTGCGCTTCAACAAATAATCCGCCAGCGCGCGCAACGCCTCGCCGGCTTTCCCGAAGCGCGCGATGGCCTTCAGCGTGGATTCCGTCCAGCGGGCGGCTTCGGCGCGCGATTTTTCCAAGCCGAGCAGCGAGGGGTAGGTGGCCTTGTTCGCCTTTGCGTCCTTGCCGGCGGTCTTGCCGAGCTGCTCGGTGGTGGCGGTGCAGTCGAGGATGTCGTCAATGATCTGGAACGCGACGCCGAGGCCGTGGCCGTAGGTGGTGACGGCTTTGAGTTGCGCGGGCGTGGCGTTGCCGGCCATCGCGCCGAGGCGGACGCAGCAGCGGATGAGCGCCGCCGTCTTGCGCTCGTGGATGTAGCGGAGGTCGTCGAAGCTCACCGCCCGGTTTTCGCCTTCGAGGTCTTCCACTTGTCCGGCGATCAGTTCAAGACTGCCGCCGGCGCGCGCCAGCTCCAGCACAAACTTCGCGGTCGGGTAGCGCGGCTGCGGCTTGGTCTGCGCGATGACCTCGAACGCCTGCGTCAGGAGGCCGTCGCCGGCGAGGATGGCGATGCCTTCGCCGAAGACCTTGTGCGAGGTCGGCTTGCCGCGGCGGAAATCGTCATTGTCCATCGCCGGCAGGTCGTCGTGGATGAGCGAGTAGGTGTGGACCATCTCGACGGCGCAGGCCGAGGGGAGCGCGTCCTTGATCCTGCCGCCGACGGCTTCGCACGCGGCGAGCACGAGGATGGGCCGCAGCCTCTTGCCGCCGGCCTTGAGGGAGTAGCGCATCGCCTTGTGGATGGTGGCGGGGCGCGTTTGCTCCGAGGGCAGCGCGCGGTCGAGAGCGGCGTCCACTAGGCGCAGACGTTCATTCAAATAGCTTTTCAGTTCCATGCTGATTCCTGAATTCGATTTTTTCCGGGGCGCGCTGTGTGTATCGTAGCTCCATGCAGTGGTGCAAGCAGAAGTTTCCGGCGCTGGTGATGTTGCTCGGCGGCGCGGTGGTCCTGGCCGCGGCGCTGACATTTTCGCCGAACGCGGACGGCTGGGGCGACGACGGCCGCTGGCGGCTGCCGCGGTGCTCGTTCAAGACGGTGACCGGGTGGGTGTTCGGCCGTCCGCTGCCGTGCGCCACGTGCGGTTTCACACACGCGTTCGCCTGCGCCGCGCACGGGCGGTTCGGCGAGGCGTTCCGCGAGCAACCGGCCGGCGCGGTGGCGTTTTTCGCGATGCTGGCGATGATGGCCGGCGCGGCTTGGAAGCTGGGGGCTGGCTCGCCGCCGGCGCGGCTGCGGCAATGGCAGTGGGTCGCGCTCGGCGTCGCGGGTGGAGTGCTGTTGCTGGGGGCGTGGGTTTGGAAACTCTGGGAGGCGCTCCACGCCGGCCAGTAGCGGATACAGAGGCCGTGACGGCGGGGATTACGAGAACTTGAAGAAGTTGCGCAGGCTTCTCTTGCCTTGCTGTCCGACGCGGGCCGAAACCCGCTGCCAGGCTTTGGATGGTTTTTCGGGAGTTTGCTTGCGGTGCTCGTCCTTGCTGGCGTTGAACGCGAAGTTTTCCAGTTCGATGGACGTGGGAAGCTGGGGCGCGCCGACCACCATCGGCGCGCCGATGTTGAGGGCTTCCACGGCCTCCCCGGCAAAGGGGATTTCCAGATCGAACGTTCGCGACAGCGCAGCCTCAATCTGTTTCCGCTCCAAGTCGTTGCGCTTGAAAAGGTGGTTTAGCACGAGACGCACGTTGTTGCGGGGATAGTGCCGGAAGTCGAAGAACTCCAGCATGGCCTTCATGGTGGCGATGGAGGCCATGTCGGGCGCCATGACGGCCACGATTTCCTGCGCGGCGTCCAGTGCGGCCACGGTGGCGCCGTGCATGTCGTCCGGCAGATCCAGGACCACGTAGTGGTAGTTCTGGCTCAACAGGGTCAGCACCCGCGCAAGCTGTTCCTGTTTGAGCGTTGACATTGTCTCGGTGTGTTCGGGCGCCGGCAGCACGAACGCGCCGCTGGTGTGCGGTTGCAGCAGCTTGTTCAGCATGTCAATTTCGATTTCCTCCGCAGGCACGGTTGAAATCTCGGCCCAACTGGTGCGCGCGGCCAGATTGAACATGAGCGCGCCGTGGCCGGCCACATGCGCCAGGTCCACCAGCACGGTGGGCTGGCCCCACAACTGTGCCAGCCCCGCCGCCATATTGACGGCGACGGTGGAGACGCCCACGCCGCCGCGCAATGAGTAGGCCGCGATGATCTTGCCGTCAATCCGTTGCTCCTGGCCTTCCCTCGGCCGCTCGCCGGCGCGGCGTAGCAGCACCTTGACCCGCGCGAGCAGTTCGGGCGCGTGGAAGGGCTTGGTCAGGTAGTCGTCCGCCCCGGCGTCGAGGAAACGAACTTTCTCATCCTGCGAACTATTGGCGGTCAGGATGATGATGGGCATGCGGGCGAATTCCGGTTTGCGCCGGATCCTCCGGCAGACCTCGTGGCCGTCCAGTTGCGGCATCACGACGTCCAGGATGAGCAGATCCGGCCGGTGTCCTTCCACTTTCTCCAAGGCTTCCACGCCATCCTGGGCGTCGCGGACCTCGTAACCTTCCCGTTCCAAGGCATGCGTGAGTGTCCGCAATGTGCTGGTGTCGTCGTCTGCGACTAGAATGACCGCTGCCATAAGTCCGTTGTCAGTGAGTCGAGTCTGTTTTGACGTTTCGCCGTCTCTTCTCCACTAGCGCGAAAGACTAAGCCATCGCCCAATCAAAGGCGAGACGAAAGCTCCAGTCCTTCGCGGCAGGTCACTTGCCGAGGATCTGCTCCGTCGCGAGCCGGTCGGCGATCTCGATCAGCGCGCCACTGGCCGTGCCCTGTGGATCGCCGAGCACCATGGGCGCGCCCATGCGTTGGGCTTCCGAACAGGCGTCCGTCGCCGTCGGCACGACGCCCACCAGTTGACAGCCCATCGTGTTCAACACTTCCGCCACGTCCACCGAGAGGGGCAGCGGCTGGCGGTTGACCACCACCACGCCGATACGCACCGGAATCACACCCAGTTGCTGGAGCAGATCCGCCGTCACTTTGCCCGCCGCCACGCACGTCGGCGTGCGGTCAATCACCACCACCACGAAGTCGCAGCGCTTCACTGCTGCCTGCATCGCTGGGGAAGCGTGGCTCTGCAAATCCAAGACCACGTAGGACCCGAGGCCGGCCAGCGCGCGCGCCAAGGCGTCGGCCTTGTCGGGCTCGATCTCCTTGAAATCCTCCACGCGTTGCGGCCCCAGCAACAGGCCCAGCCCCGACGGCAGCTTCACCAGGAACCGCTCGACCTCCCGCGAGGTGATTCTGGGCGGCTCCAGCTTTATCAACGCATTGAGGCCGTTCAACGCCGCCCGGCTCTTCTTGTAGAAGAAATGGTCGTAAAACGCGCTGTAGGAGCCGAGCAATTCCGCCGCAATCACGTCCTTGTGCTTCTTGGCAAGTGCGGTGGCGACATTGAGCGCGACGGTGGTGGCGCCGACGCCGCCGCGCGCCCCGATGACGCCAATCACTTTCCCCGTCTTTCCGCCCTGTGCCTGCTTCAACTGTTCCGCCTGCACCCGGTGCCGCTCGATGGCGTAATGCAACGTGCGATGCAGCGTCTTCGGCTGCGCCTGGCCCTTGACCAAAAAATCCTGCGCGCCCTGCCGCACCGCCTCGATGGCGATGCTCTCGTCGCTCACGCCCGTCAGCGCCACGACGGGCACGTTCGGCGCCTCCTTTCGCACCGCCGTAAACGTCGCCATGCCTTCGCTGTCGGGAAGCATGAAGTCCAGCAGCACCAGATCAATCGCCTGCGTGCGCAGCTTCTCCAGCGCCTCGCTGAGCCGCTCGGCGCGTTGGATCGCAAACGCCCCCTCGCCGGCTTTGTTCAGCGCCTCGGTGATGACGCGCGCGTCCACCGCGTTGTCTTCCACTAATAGGATGTTGTATGCCTTGGTGCTCATGGTGTTCTTCTCCTACTGACGGCCGTTATGACGTCTGCGCTTGCGGAAGGAAAACAATTTCATGGGATCATCCCCCCACGATGTTGCGCAACTCGACCGTGACGCGCTTGAACTCCTCCTCGATCCGGCCGATCAACTCGGCGGCTCCTTCCAGCTTCCCGGAGCCGGCCATCTGTTCCAGTTGCAGGGAGCTTGACGCCAGATTGCTGGCGCCGACGTTCAGGCTGCTGCCTTTGACCGTGTGCGCCGCCCGCTTCAGTCCGGTGAGGTCACCCGCCGCGAGCGTCTGGCGCATCGCCACCAGCCGCTGGGCTGTGTCGCTCTCGAAAGCGGAAAACACGTCCTTCAGGAACGCCATGTCGCCGTCGCCGATGTCGCGCAACCGCTCAATCGCCGCGGCGTCCACCGCGGGTTTCTCCTGCCCAGCGTGATCAGGTGTTTCCATGTTCGTCCTCCGTTGCCGCTGTCATCCCGCAGTCAGAGCCGCACACGCGGGATCGCGGCTGCTTGTCAACTTGTCAGAACCTTGCTCTCCATCCGGTTGCTGCATCCAATCACAACGGGCGGCAGTGTAGGTTTGGCAGCCCGGTTTGTCCATGCAGGAGTTTCTCACAGCAGGGGTTTTTGACCCAACGGCGGCAAAGGGGTGATGGAGGAAATGGCCGCGTCCCCGGACCTCCTTCGCTCTTATCGCTTTGCAGTCAGGTAGCGGTCAATCGCCGCGGCGGCTTCCCGTCCGCCGCGCACCGCGTTGCCCAGGATGCCGGCGCGGGTGACGGCTTCGCCCGCGGCAAAAACACCGGCGATGCTCGTCATGCCGTCCTGGTCCACCGCGATGGTTCCTTCCTCGCTAAGACGCAACGACGCTTCCGTGGCCGTCACCGGCGGCGGCGTCACCTCGAAACCGATGGCCAGCACCACCACGTCCGCCTCGACGACGAAGCTCAACGAGTTCGGCGTCGGGTCGCGGCGCTTGCTTTCGTTGATGTCGGTGAGCCTCGTGCGCTCGCATTCCACGCCCCGGACCCGGCCCTGTTCGTCGCCCAGGAAGCGCGTTGGCCGCGCCATCCAGAAGAACCTGGCGCCTTCGGCCTGCGCATTGGCAAACTCCCGCTTCGTGGCCGGCATGGCGCTGGAGTCGCGGCGGTAAATGCAAGTGACCGAGCTGGCGCCGAGCCGCAGCGACGTGCGCAGGCAATCCATCGCCATGTCGCCGCAGCCCACGACCACCACCTTGCGGTCCCGCAGCGGGATCGCGTGGACTTCGGCAACGGCCTGCGTCTCCGCCAGGAACGGCAGCGCCTGAAATACGTTCTCCAAGTGGCGGCCCTCTACATCCAGTTCGCGCGGCTTTTGCGAGCCGGTGCCGAGAAACACCGCCTGAAAACCTTCCTGGAACATCTGTGCGATGGTGGTATCCTTGCCGATCTGGACGCCGCACCGAAACAGGATTCCCCGCTTCTCAAACACCGCGATGCGGCGTTTCAAAATGTCCTTGTCGAGCTTGAACCCCGGAATGCGGAACATCAGCGAGCCGCCCGGTTGCGCCGCCGCGTCAAACACCGTCACCGGATAACCGCGCTGGTTCAGTTGGTCGGCGCACGTCAGGCCGGCCGGGCCGGAGCCGATCACCGCCACCGGCTGGTTGAACCGCACCGGCACCGGCTGCACGTCCACGCCGCCGTGGTCGAACGCATACTCGTTGATGAATCGCTCGACGAGACCGATCGCCACCGGCTCGCCGTGCGCGCCCAACACGCAGCCCCGCTCGCATTGCCGCTCCTGCGCGCACAGCCGCGCGTGGATTTCGGGGAAACTGCTCGTGGCCTGGCACACCGCCGCCGCCTCCAAAAACTTCCCCTCCGCCACCAACACCAGCCAGTCCTTGACGTGATTGCCGATGGGACACGCCTCGACGCATTGCGGATCGGCGCAGTCAATGCATCGCGCCGCCTCGCGCCTGGCGGCTTCGTCATCCACCGTCTGCTCGATCTCGCGGAAATCATGCACGCGCTCCGACGCCGGACGCTGGGGCGCGGTCACCCGGTCCTGCTGCCACCAGATGTCCTTCCACGTCGTCGTTGGTTTTGCGCCTTTGCTCATTCTGCAAACCGGCCAAAGCGACCGTTAACACGGCAGTTCCCCTACCGCAAGAGACAAAAGGTGTTTTCGCGACAACGCCGCCTTGCAATCCCAGCGCGCGGTTCTGGCGTGCACTTCGGCGGAGTCCCGCGTATGAATACAGCGCAACAGGATGGTTTGCGGAAAGTGATGGGTGCCTGGTGGCCCCCGCGGTCTTCAAAACCGTCGTGGCTGGCGCAAGCCGGCCAGGTAGGTTCGATTCCTGCCCTTTCCGCCAGTTTTTTCCGTGCATCGAAACCTGAAATCAAAATGAACCGCGGCAGACAAATCCGGCTCACGTCACTGGCCTCCTGCGCGGGTTGAGCGGCCAAGCTCGGCCAGAAGGCCCTGTCGCAGGTGCTGCGACAGCTCCCGCAGGTGACCGACCGTAACGTGCTCGTTGGCAGCAACACCGCCGACGATGCCGGGGTGTATCGTCTCGACGCCCGGCGCGCGCTCGTGCAAACGATGGATTTTTTCACGCCGATCGTGGACGACCCGTTCACCTACGGCGCCATCGCCGCCGCCAACGCGCTCAGCGACGTTTACGCGATGGGCGGCCGGCCGCTCACCGCCATGAACATCGTCGCCACGCCGCAGGATCTCGTGCCGCCGGAAACGCTCGGCGAAATCCTGCGAGGCGGCGCGGAGAAATGCCGCGAGGCCCGCTGCGTCGTCATCGGCGGCCACTCGATCAAGAATCCCGAGCCGATCTACGGCCTCAGTGTCACCGGTCTCGTGGACCCGCGCCGTGTCCTCACCAACGCCGGCGCGCGCGTTGGTGACGTCCTCGTTCTCACCAAACCGCTCGGCACCGGCATCGTCACCACCGCCCTCAAACGCGGCAAAGCGCCGCGCGCCGCCGTGCTCGCCGCCGTGCGCTCCATGTCGTGCCTCAACGACCTTGGCCCCGCGCTCGCCGCCACCGGCCGCGTTCACGCGCTCACCGACGTCACGGGCTTCGGTCTTCTCGGCCACTTGCGCTCGATGTGCCGCGAGAGCGGTGTCGGCGCGGAGATTCGGGCCGACGCCGTGCCGGCGCTGCCGCACGTCTGGAAGCTCATCGCCGCCGACTGCGTTCCCGGCGGCACGCGCAGCAACCTCGAATTCGCCAACGAAGCCGTTCGTTGGGACGCCGCCGTTACCGATGCGCAGAAGTTCCTGCTCGCCGATGCGCAGACCTCCGGCGGTCTGCTCATCTGCGTCGCCCCGCGTCACGCCGAAGAAATCTTGCGCCTCTGCCGCCGCCGTCGCACTCTGTGCGCGGAAGTGATCGGACGAATTACACGCGACAGGAGCATCCATGTCATTACGAGCCATTCCACAGGTTGAGAAGGTCCTCCAGCAACTCGGCGACACTGGGTTGCCGCGGCCTGTTGTCGTCGCCGTCGTCCGACGCCAGTTGGCGGAGCTTCGCAAGCGCGCCGCGAAGACCGCCATCGCGCCCGACGCCGTCATTGCTTCGATCCGCTCCACGCTCGCCACGCTCCGCGCCCAGCGCATCCAACCGGTCATCAATGGCACCGGCATTCTGGTCCACACCAACTTCGGTCGCGCCCCGCTCGGCCCGCGCGTGCTCGAAACCCTCCGCGACATCGGCGGCAGCTACAACAACCTCGAATACGACGTGACCGGCGGCGCGCGCGGCGGGCGGGCCGCCTACCTCGAACTCGCGCTGGCGGTGCTTTGCGGAGCCGAAGCCGCCACCGTCGTCAACAATTGCGCTGCCGCCCTCGTGCTGGCGCTGCGCCACTTCGCGACGGGCCGCGAGGTCGTCATCTCGCGCGGCGAACTCGTCCAGATCGGCGGCGGCTTCCGCATCCCGGAGATTCTCGAAGCCAGCGGCGCGAAACTGCGCGAAATCGGCACGACGAATAAGACCACGCTCAATGATTACGCCCGCGCCATCAGCAGGGAGACCGCGCTGATTCTCAAAGTCCACCGCAGCAACTTTTTCATGGGCGGCTTCGTCGAGTCGCCATCCACCGAGAAAATCGCCGTGCTGGCGCGCACGAAGCGTGTGCCGTTCATCGAGGATCTAGGCAGTGGCGCGGTGATCGAGACACAACGATTCGGCGTGGAACACGAGCCGACGCCGGCCGAGACGCTCAAGCGTGGCGTGGACCTCGTCACGTTCAGCGGCGACAAACTGCTCGGCGGGCCGCAAGCCGGCATCATCGCCGGTCGCGCCAAACTCGTCGCCGCGCTGAAGAAAGACCCGTTCTTTCGCGCGCTTCGTTGCGACAAGCTCATCCTCTCGGCGCTGCAAACGACCGCCGACCTTTACCTCAACGGCGAAGAGTCGCAGGTGCGCCTCGTCACGCTGCTCGGCGAGGCGGCGGAGAAATTGCGGGCGCGGGCAGAGACCATCGTCACGGTGCTGACAGGCGCGCCGCTGAAAGCTTCCGTGGGCACCGGCCGCGGCCAGGTTGGCGGAGGCACGCTGCCGCGGTCGCAGTTTGAGTCAGTGACGGTGGACGTTGTGCCGCGGATTCCACTGGAGGAATTTGCGCGGCGGCTGCGGAACCACGCGCCGCCGGTGGTTGGCTACGTCGAGCGCGGCGTCTTCAAGCTCGACCTGCGGACGATTTCCCCGGCGCAGGATGACATTGTCGTTAAGGCGATCGGACTCGCTGCGACATGACCGCGCCGCGCAACTTCATCCTCGGCACCGCCGGCCATGTGGATCACGGCAAGTCGGCGTTGGTAAAGGCGCTCACCGGCACCGATCCTGACCGGCTGCCGGAGGAGAAGGAGCGGGGCATCACGATTGACCTCGGCTTCGCCAACTTGACGCTGGGCGATTTCAACATCGGCATCGTGGACGTGCCGGGCCACGAGGACTTCGTGCGCAACGCGGCGAGCGGCATCGCGTTCATGAACACCGTGCTCTTCGTCGTTGCCGCCAACGAGGGCTGGATGCCGCAGAGCGAAGAGCACCTGCAAATCCTCGACTACCTCGACGTGCCGCGCGGCATCTTCGTCGTCACCAAGTGCGACCTGCCGCCGGCGGACTTTACCCCGCCGCGCGCTGACTGGCCCGTCGTCCGCGTCTCCGCGCACACCGGCGAGGGCATCGAACAACTCCGGCAGACCATCGCCGCCACGCTGGCCGGCGCGCCGCCGCCCGACGACGTTGGCAAGCCGCGGCTGCACGTGGACCGCGCGTTCACGCTGAAAGGCATCGGCACCGTCGTCACCGGCACGCTGACAGGCGGCTCGCTCAAGCGCGGCGACAAGCTCGTCGTCCAGCCGGCCGGCGTCGCGACGCGGGCGCGCTCGCTCCACAACCACGGCCGCGAGGTGGCCGCGCTCGGTCCCGGCGCGCGCTGCGCGATCAATCTCGCCGACGTGCCGGTCGAGGGCATCCGGCGCGGCGATGTCATCACGCTGCCGGAACTCGGCGGGGCGTGCGACACGGTGGATGTCGCGCTGCGGATTTCGCCGCGGGCCAAGACGAAGCTCAAGCACAACGAAGTCATTAACGTCTCGCTCGGCAGCGGCCACTGGCGGGCGCGGGTGGCATTGTTCGACGCGAAGGAGCTTCGGCCCGGCGGGCAGGCCATCGGCCAATTGCGGTTCGAGGCGCCGGTGTATTGTTTTGCCGACGACCGCTTCATCATCCGCGAGGCGACGACCATCGCCGGCGGCGCTGTTCTCGACGCCGATGCCCGGCGCGGCGGACCAAAGGAGTCGAGAGTCCACTCGATGACATCAGGCCGACCGACAGCAGCCGATCTGGCCCGCGCGTGGCTTGCGCACGACGGCGTCGTGCCGCGCGCGGCGCTGCTGGTGAAATCGCGGTTCAGCGCGGCGGCGGTGGAGATGGCGTTGCGGGAGGCGGGCGCGAAGGTCTGCGCGGCGTTTGCGGCGGACGGCGCGCTCTGGAAGAAGACGCTGGCCCGTGCCGCCGCAGCGGTGGACCAACTGCACCGCGACAAGCCGGAGAAGCCGGGCTTTCCGCTCTCGGAATTGCAGGCGATGCTCGGCGCGGGTGATGAAGTGTTTGGCGAGCTGCTGAACGACCTTTGCGCGGACGGACAGCTCGTGCGCGATGAGACGATCATCCGCCGGCCCGCGCACAAGCCGAAGGCGACCGGCCAGCTCAACGCGACGGCGGAGGCGCTGCTGAAGAAGCTGGCGGCCGACCCGTTCAACACACCGCGCCGCAAGGAGTGCGACCCGAAGGCGCTGCGCTACTTGCGCGACGCGAAGCTCGTCGTGGAGTTCGGTGAGGACGAGGTGTTGTTGAAGGAGAGCTACGACGAAGCGTGCCGGCGGGTGCGGGAGTTCCTGAAGCAGCGCGGCCAGGCGACGATGTCGGAGTTGCGCGAGTTGTTAAAGACCAACCGCCGCGTCGCGGTGCCGCTGCTGGAACGGATGGACAAGGACGGCGTGACGCTGCGGGCGGGGGATGTGAGGAAGCTGAGGGGAGGGTGACTCGTGATTGGTGATTCGTAATTGGTAACGGAGGGGTTGCCACTGATTCCAAGGCTTTTTTGCTGTGGCGGTGCTGTTCGAAGGCGATAGAATGGCAGCAATGAAAACGTCGCTTGGAGTTTTGCTGACACTCGCGTTACTCGTGGCGGGCGCGGCGAGCGGCCAGCAGCGGCATGGCGGCGATTTGCGGATGCCGGACACGTTGCGCGTGGGCGACGCCGCGTCGGACTTCAAACTCAAGACCAAGGACGGCAGCCGCGAGGTCACGCTCTCCAGTTTCAAAGGCAGGCGGCCGGTGGTGCTCGTGTTCGGCAGCTTCACGTGACCGCCTTTCCGGAACCAGGTTGGTTCCCTCGAACAGATATACGACCGCTACAAGGCGAAGGCGGAGTTCTTCATGATCTACATCAAGGAGGCGCATCCGAGCGACGGCTGGATCATGCCGGCGAATGAACGTCAGGGCATCTCCATCCGCGACCCGAAGAGCTACGACGAACGCGTGAAGGTCGCCGAGAAAACGTGCTCGACGCTGCGCATCAAGCTGCCGTGCCTCGTGGATGGCATGGACAACGCCGTCAACCGCGCCTACGCGGCGTGGCCCGACCGCATTTACGTCGTGGACCGCGACGGCAGGATCGCCGTCAAGGCCGAGCAAGGGCCGCGCGGTTTCAGTCCGGGCGTGGAACAGACGCGCGAGTGGCTGTCGAAGCTGTGATCCGGCGCCAGCGTGTTCCATTTCGCAGCCTCCGCATTCCACGAACTGTTCGTTGCGCGGCCTTGAGCGTTCGTCGCGCGAATGGCAGGACGAGCTGCGGTCGGGGAAGAATCCATTTGCAACGATCAAAAGGCAGGAGCATCCTCCGGCTCGTCACTGCGAACCAACGAAGAACGTGACGTAGCTACGAACAAAGAGGAGCGATTCTTACCCATGCCCATCGCAATTCATGACGATAGCAAAACCCTCAAACTGATTGAAGAGCCATTCCAAAACGAGCTGGAGTTGCAGACTTGCATAGCACGCAGTCCGTTTTTGTTGGCGTCGGGATTTGATGCCTTGGTCGCCACAGTTCAACGGGAAGTTGGGCTTCCGGGCGCCGGTAGTTTGGATATTCTTAATGTGGACGAAATGGGTCTTCCGATAGCAGTTGAGGTCAAACTCGCCCGAAACCCACAATCTAGGAGAGAAGTGGTCGCCCAAGTGCTCGATTATGTTTCCGTGCTTAAGAAACTCACCATCGATGAACTCGATGACATCGTTAAAGGCGCGTTGACTGAGACGCTACAGAAACTTGTCGGCCCAGAGCGGGTTATGTCGGTTCGAAAGAAATGCGGGATGAACCTACGCGCCGGTCACATTCGCTTTGTCATAGCCGTGGATTCTGCGGGTGAAGATCTCGTTCGCAATGTTCAAAATATTGCTGACCGCGACGATGTTCGGCTTGTCTGCATCAGCAAGTTTGACAAAGGCCGAATCCTCGTGCCTCACATGCTAGTTGGCCCTGCCAACCGCGCGTTGGCGGCGGCTCCCGCACGCGTTACGGACGCCAAAGAAATGAATCCCATCTTCAGCGCCGTCATTGATGCGTATGATCGGGTAGCCGAAGAAGGATGGAAGACTCACGGCAATGCAGCCGAATACCGACTAATCTCGCCGAGTGAATGGCCTAAGAGTGTTCATTACGAATTTGGTGACTATCAGAAGGCTGTCGGCGTAGAACTCCATCTTGAATCAGATAGAGTGAGCGGACTTGCAAAACATCTCGCTCCACTATCTGGAAAAGAGCTGGCACCTGACCTCACCGTCAACTGGGATCCTAAATGGTATGGCAAGCGGGGCCGTCTTGTCGCGAAAGTTGACAAGGAGCAGAAACCAGACGCTGCTGTGCGCGCTATGCAAGCACTGATGTCAATTACCCGTTCGATTATTGAAAGAAACCTGCCCTAATAGAATTGGAGCCAATGCCTCACCGTCCGTTGTTCCTCACAACCGTATTGTTGGCACTTGCAACATCGTTGCCTAGCGCTGCTGAGCCGACCCCACCGCCGTTCTATCCCGACAAGATGAAGCTGCTGATGTGGCGCGACGCGCAGGGAGCGGAACATCCGGTGACGAGCGCGCGGGACTGGCAGCGGCGGCGGGAGCATATCCTGGCGAACATGGAGTTGGTGATGGGGCCGTTGCCGGCGGCGGACCGGTGTGTGCCGCTGGATGTGCAGGTGGTGCAGACGGAGGAGTTGCCGACGCTGACGCGGAAGAAGATCACGTATGCGGCGACGAAGGATTATCGTGTGCCGGCGTATTTGCTGATTCCGAAATCCAAAATCCAAAATCCAAAATTCCCGGCGATGCTCTGTCTGCACGGCACGAGCGGTTCGCGCGGGCGGACGGCGGGCCTCGGCGCGGATTATCCGCGCTACACGCTGGAACTGGCCGAGCGCGGTTACGTGACCATCGCGCCGGACTACACGCTGCTCGGCGAGAACCAGACGGACCCGACGGCGGTGGGCTTCGCGAGCGGGACGATGATGGGCATCTGGAGCCATAGCCGCGCGGTGGACCTGCTCCAATCGCTGCCGGAGGTGGACCCGGAGCGAATCGGTTGCGCGGGCGTCTCGCTCGGCGGGCACAACTCGCTCTTCGTTGGCGTGTTCGACCCGCGCTTGAAGGTGATGGTGTCGAGTTCCGGTTTCGATTCGTTCCACGACTACAAGGGCGGCGACCTGAGCGGGTGGTGTCAGCCGCGCTACATGATGCGCATCCAGGATGTCTTCGCCAAAGACCCGAAGAAGATGCCGTTCGATTTCCCGGAGGTGCTCGCCGCGCTCGCGCCACGGCACCTCTACGTCCACGCGCCGCTGGACGACAGCAACTTCCGCGTCGAGAGCGCGCGGCGATGTGTGGAGGCGGCGGCGCAAGTCTATAAGCTGTTCGGCGCGGCGGACCGTATCGTGGCGGTTTACCCGCCGGGCAAGCACGGTTATCCGCTGGAAGCGCGCGAGGCGTCCTACAAGTTCATTGACGGCGTATTGAAGAAGTCGCCGCCTTCGGAACCGAAGCGCTGAGGAATGACGGGCGCGCCCGCTTCGAGCTTGCGGATCGCTTGCGAGCGAAAACGGGATTGACTGCGCGGGAAGATTCCGCTTCACACTCCTGTTCGCAGTGTTCCGTCGTCGGCCGCCAGCCATCGTCTGCGGCCGTTGAAGCAAAGCGGTCTGTGCCGCCCACTACGCCGGAAGTTTTCGGCGCGTAGCGCGGTCCAAAGTGAGTTACAGTCGCGTCACCATGATCTCGTTCAAACAAATCAAACTGGCAGACAAGAGAGCGGCGCAGCAACAACAGGTGATTCAGGAACTCAACGCCCTCGTCAAGGAGATCGAGCGGTGCGAGGCGATGATCGCCGATCTCAAGAGCGAATTGGAAACCGTAAACGCAAAATACCAGAACAGGAAGACGACGCAGGAGGACGTGGATTTCCTGACCGACCTGCTGGCGTGCGCAAAGAAGAAGCTGCTCTGGGAGAAGCACCTGACGAGATTGCGCAAACGCACGCCAGAGGTTCTCGAAGTCATGTCCCGGCTGCTGAACGACCCACATGCGCCGCCCAGCGAGCAAACGCGCGGCAAAATGCTCCAAGCGTTGCAAGCGGTTCAAGCTTCAATGGCGCGGCTGCAAGGCATCAATCTCGCCTGATTTGCCGGCCGGCGCGCGCCGCTAACCGCGTTTTGGCTTCCGGGTCTCAGGATCGCGCCCCGATCACGATCCGCCTGCAACGCCCAGGTGCTGAGAAAATCTCGCCCGCGCCGTGGCAGTTGCGCTAAGCTCCGCGCAATCACTGCCAACGGAGAACGCCGATGCCACGACATGCTTTGTTTCTCGTAACGCTGCTGACAACCGCGACCACCCTCGCCGTCGCTGCGGAGCCGACGGATTGGTTTCATCAGGCGAAATGGGGCGTGATGACGCATTACCTCGGCGCGCCGCCGAGCAGCAAGGGCGGTGCGGAACTCACCGCCGAGGCGTGGAACGAGCAGGTTGACCGCTTCGATGTGGCCAGCCTCGTGGAGCAGTTGGCTTCGACGGGCGCGCGCTATCTGCTTTTCACCATCGGCCAGAACTCCGGCCACTTCTGCGCGCCGAACGCCACCTACGACAAACTCGTTGGCATCACGCCGACCAAGTGCTCGCGCCGCGACCTGATCGGCGACCTCGCGACGGCGCTGGCGGCGCGGAACATCCGGCTGATGGTCTATCTGCCGAGCGGCGCGCCCGCGGCCGATCCCGTGGCGCGGCAGAAGCTCGGATGGCTCTGGGGACGCACGGGCGGCTGGCAGTTGCCCGGCGAGCCGGTCGGCGGCCGGCTGGCAGAATTTCAGCGGCGCTGGGAGTCGGTGATCCGCGAGTGGTCGCAACGCTGGGGCAAGAACGTCGCGGGCTGGTGGATTGACGGCTGTTACTTCCCCGACCAGATGTATCGCTTCGACGATGAACCGAACTTCGCCAGCTTCGCGCGCGCGCTGAAGGCGGGCAACCCGGACTCCATCGTCGCGTTCAACCCCGGCGTGAAGGTGCCGGTGATCGCGTTCACGCGGCACGAGGACTACGCGGCGGGCGAGGTGAACCTCAAGGAGTTCGGCAAGGCGGTGGAGGCGTGTCCCGGCCGCTGGCTGGAGTGCGAAGGCCGGAAGGTGCAGTTCCAGATTCTCACGTTTCTCGGCTCGACGTGGTGCAAGGGCGACCGGCCGCTGTTGCCGGACGAGACGGTCATCGCCACCACCCGCAAGCTCGCGGCAAAAGGCGGTGTCGCGACCTTCGATGTGCCCATCCAGAAGAGCGGCCTGATTCCCGTGCCGTTCATCGAGCAACTCCGCGCCATCGGCCAGGCCATGAGGAAATGACACTATGAAAACCATCTCCATCGTTTCACTGATTCCACTCCTTGCGTTTGCCGCTGCCGCGCAGGCCGGTAAAATCACACTCGTTGTCAGCAGCAACGGCGACACCTCGAAGCTGCACGAGCCGTTCGCAGCGGCTCTCGACGCGAAGGGCAACATGTTCATCTGCGAGGAGAGCGGGCGAATCCTGAAGGTGGATGCGAAGGGCGTTATCAAGGTCATCGCCGGAGAAGGAGGAAAAGGCTTCTCAGGCGACGGCGGCCCCGCGGCGAAGGCGCAGCTTCATTTCCCGCACAACCTCATCGTCGCGCCCAACGGCGATCTGCTCATCGCCGACACGCTGAACAACTGCGTCCGCAAGATTGACGCCAAGAGCGGCATCATCACCACCATCGCCGGCACCGGCGAGAAAGGCTTCGCGGGTGACGGCGGCCCGGCGGCGAAGGCGAAGTTCAGCGGCACCTTCAGCATCGCGCTCGACCGCACGGGTCGGCAGCTTTACATCTGCGACCTCGGCAACCGCCGCATCCGCGCGATGGATATGAAGACCGGCCTTGTGAAGACCGTCGCCGGCAACGGCCAGCGCGGCGTGCCGACCGACGGCGCCGACGCCACGGTCAGCCCGCTCGCGGACCCGCGCGCCGTTTGTGTGGACTCGAAGGGGAACATTTACATCTTGGAGCGCAGCGGTCACGCGTTGCGCGTCGTGGACAAGGCCGGCAAAATCCGCACCGTCGCCGGCACGGGCAAGAAAGGTCACAGCGGCGACGGCGGCGACGCGCTTCAAGCCGCGATGAACGGCCCGAAGCACCTTTACCCCGACCTTCGGGACGACATCCTCATCGCCGACGCGGAGAACAACGTCATCCGCAAATACATCCCCGCGACGGGCAGGATCGTCCGGGTGGCCGGCACGGACAAGAGGGGCGCCACGCTCAACGCCGATCCGCTGAAGACGGAACTGGCCCGCCCCCACGGCGTCTATGTCCACACCGACGGCGCGACTTACATCGTGGACAGCTACAACAGCCGCGTGTTGAACATTGCGCCGTGATCGAAGCCGCTGGGATGCGCTTGTGAGCGGGCGCCGGCTTACTCCAGGCCGAGCCGCTTGGCGACGTCGCGGTAGCTCATGTCCACCTCATAGACCTTCTGGAAATACTCGCTGGCCTTTGCCTTGTCGCCCTTCATCTCGTGGGCGTCGCCGAGGTTGTAGAGCACTTCTTTCTTCAAGTCGTCCATCGTTGGGATTTCGCTATCCGCCGTCGCGAACTGCCGGATGGCGATGTCCATCAGCTTCTGCTTCATGAAGCACTGGCCGAGGTAGTTCAGCACGTTGACACGCAACTGCGGGTTCTTGATCGCGAGCTGGAACTGTTGGATCGCGCCTTTGATGTTGTCGCGCTGGAAATAAAGCTGGCCCAGTTCGTAACGGAAGCCGAGGTCGTTCGGGTATCGCTGGACGCGCTTCTCAACCTCCTGCAACCGGAAGTCGTCGCGCTCCTGCTGCGCTTTCGCCAGTTCTTGTTTCAGTGATTCGTTATCGGGCGACTCCCGGAGGGCGGTTTCCTTCTTGGAGATTTCCAACTCGATCTGTTTCAGGCGCGTGTCGGTGATTTCCTTTTCCAGCGCCGGATCGCTGCCCTGGAGCTGGAGGACCTGGTCGAACAGGCCGAGTGCGTTCTCGAACTCGTTGTTCTGCGCGTAGAGACGGGCCAGTTGCCGCGCCAAGGCGAGGTTTTTCGGGTCCTGGGCGAGTTTCTCGTAGGTCTCGTTGATGAGGTTGGCCACCATCTCCTCGCTCTTGACCACGCGGTTCTGCTGCTCGAGCGCCTTGGCCTCCTCCTTGTCCTTCATCTTGCTGCGGTAGTCACCTTCTTCGTTCCAGCCGCCTTTCTTCAGCGCGCCCTCGGCGGTGGCGTCCTTCATCGCCTTGAACGCGTCGGCGTCGGCGGGATCCAGTTTGAGCACCATCTCGTAGGCCTTGTAAGCCTTGTCGTTCTCGCTGGTCCGCGAATAAAGCGCGCCCAGCCGCTTCAGCATCTTCACGTCGCCGGGCTTGTGCTGCACCGCCGACTCCAGCAGGAACGCCGCCGTCTCCGGCAACTCCATCGCCTCGGCCGCTTCTGCCGCCGCGGCGAGCGCCGTCGCGTTGGTCGGGTCAATGTTGAGCGCCTTCTCCGCCTCGACCAGCGCCTGGGGCGGGCTTTTCTTCAACGACATCTGCGCCTTCACCGCTTCGGTCGCCGCCTTCATGCCAGCCATCTTGCGGCTGACGATGTTCTGGCTCTGGAACTGCTTCACCTGAATGCTGCGGAGCAGTTTTCGCCCGTCCAGGAAAGCCGGCTCAAGCTCCAGAATCTGGATCATCAGTTCGATCGCGTAATCGTAGTTCTGGCGCTGCGCCGCCTCGCTGGCCCGCTTGTAAAGGGGCCGCACGCGTTCGGAAAGTTCTTCTACAGTTTTGGCTGCCATGGTGTCTCCAAACAGTTTCGCTATTAAGCTTCGCACAATATCTGTCCCGCGCTGTTTTCGTCAAGGCCGCTTGCGCCCTCCCGGAGCTTGCGCTAGGCTTCGCGCGCCGAAATGGAAACAAGAACGGATTTTCAGGGCTTCCTCGACGCCGCCAGCCGCCGCGTGCTGGACGGCGGCGACGTGTCTTTCGACGAAGCCTTGCGGCTCATCGAGACCAGCGACAACGCCGACGCCCACGACTTGCTCGCGCGCGCCAACCGCATCCGCGAGAAGTTCAAGGGCAACAAGATTCATCTCTGTTCCATCATCAACGCCAAGGCCGGCGCGTGCCCGGAGGACTGCAAGTTCTGCGCGCAGTCGGCCGCCAACGCCACGGAATCGCCGCGCTATTCCTTCGTGGACTGCGACGCCCTGCTCAAGGCCGCCGCCGAGGCGCAAGCGAACAAGGCGCAAGCGTTGAGCGTGGTGACGGCGTGGCGCGGGCTGAAGGAAGGCCCGATCCTCGACGAGGTGTGCGCGAGCATCGAGCAGATCGCCCGCAGCGGCACCGTGCGCGCCGACGCCTCGCTCGGCATCATCCCCAGCCAGCGCGTCGCCGACCGGCTCAAGGCGTCGGGCCTTGTTTGCTACAACCACAACCTCGCAACCGCGCGCGAACATTTCCCGAACATCTGCACCACACACACCTACGACGAGCGTGTGCAGACGGTGCGGTTCTTGAAGAACGCCGGCATCCGCGTTTGCTGCGGTGGCATCTTCGGCATGGGCGAGACGCGCCGGCACCGCGTTGAGATGGCGTTTGCGCTGAAGGAACTCGACGTGGACATTGTGCCGATGAATTTCCTGAACCCCATCAAGGGCACGCCGTTCGAGCACCTGACGGCGATGCCGCCGATGGAGATTCTCAAGACCATCGCCGTCTATCGCTTCATCCTGCCGCGGAAGGAAATCATGGTCGCCGGCGGCCGCGAGGTGAACCTGCGCGACCTGCAGCCGCTGATGTTCCTCGCCGGCGCCTCCGCGACGATGATCGGCAACTATCTCACCACGACCGGCCAGGATCCGAAGAAGGATTTGCAGATGATCCAGGACCTCGGTCTCGACCCCAACTGGGACGGCCACTGGACCCATGCCTCGCCGTGACCGGCGGCGCTACTGAGGAGGACTATGGAACCGATTGCCATCCTGGTCAGCGACAACATGGTGCTGCTCTCGCGCATGACCAACGATTTGTGCCAGTCGAGATACCGCGTCTCGCACCTGCGCGACCCCGGCGAGCTGCTGGCGGCGGCGCGCGAGCAGCATCCGATGTTCGTGGTCCTTGATCTCGACTTTCAGAACCGCGACTCGGTGTCCGCGCTGGCACAACTGAAGGGCGACGCAGGGTTGAGGCACACGCTGGTGCTGGCGTTTGCCGATGGCGCGAACGAGCCGTTGCTGGAGGAGGCTCGCGCGGCTGGCGCCGACATGGTCACCACACGCGACGCCGTCGCCAACCACCTGTCGCCGCTGGTCGAGCAGTTGCTCGGCGTGTAGGCGGCTGCGCCCGCGGCTGCCCGGTCCGCAACGTGGTGATTTACATCGGCCTTTGCAGCCTCTACAATCCGCCCGCCACTGAAAAGGAGTCTTATGGCCCAGTCGCTGACGCAGGAACAGATCACCGCGGTCACCAACGCGATCTTCACCGGCCGGAAAATCGAGGCGATCAAACTTTACCGCGAGGCCACAAATACCAGCCTCGTCGAAGCCAAGGAGTTCGTCGAGACACTGGAGGCTGAGTTGCGGCTCCAGCATCCCGGCAGTTTCCCCGCCGCGCGGCCGTCTCAACCCATGCCCGCGCTCGTTGTTATCGCAGTGGCGGTTGCCATCGGGATTGCGGTTGTCCTGTTTCTTGTGTTCCGCGCGGCGCCTTGAAATGGCAGTGTCCGCGGAGGTGGGATGAAAACAAAAACGACAAATCCCCGCAGCGCCGGTAGGGAAACTTGCGCGGCGGACAGCGCCGAACAGCTCCGGCGCGACATCGCGGAGAAGCTTTTCTGCATGGCGGGCAAGTTTCCCGAAGTCGCCACCAAGAACGACTACTACCTCGCGCTCGCCTACGCCGTGCGCGACCGGATCGTTCGCAACTGGATCCGCACCGCCGAGACTTATTTCCAACGCGCCGTTCGTAGCGTGGCTTATCTCTCGGCGGAGTTCCTGATCGGCCCGCAGTTGGCTGCCAACCTCCTCCAGCTCGGCCTCACAGAACAGGCGCGGCAGGCGTTGCGCGCGCTCGGCCAGGACCTTGATGAGTTGATCGAGCATGAGGAGGAGCCGGGCCTCGGCAATGGCGGCCTCGGCCGGCTCGCGGCGTGTTACATGGAGTCGCTCGCGTCGCTGGAAACCGCTTCCATTGGCTATGGCATTCGCTACGAGTTCGGTATCTTCGACCAGGAACTCCGCGACGGCTGGCAGGTCGAGACGGGTGACCGCTGGCTGCGGCTCGGTTACCCGTGGGAAATCGTCCGGCCGGAGATCGCCTACGAAGTGAAGCTCGGCGGCCACACCGAGTCGTATCAGGACGAGGCTGGCGCTTACCGGGTCCGCTGGGTGCCCAACCGCATTGTCATGGGCACGCCGTGCGACACGCTCGTCCAAGGCTACGGCGTGCGGACGGTGAACATGCTCCGTCTCTGGAAGGCCGAGGCGCACAACTCCTTCGACTTCCAGGCGTTCAATGTCGGCGATTACTACCGCGCCGTGAACGAGAAGGTCGTCTCGGAGAACATCACCAAGGTCCTCTACCCGAACGACGTTTCCGCCGCCGGCAAACAGTTGCGGCTGGAACAGCAGTATTTCCTCGTCTCCTGCACGTTGCAGGACATGATCCGCATCTACCGTCAGCGGCTGAAGACGCTCGACCAGTTCCACGAGAAGTTCACCGCGCAGCTCAACGACACGCATCCTTCGCTTGCCATCGCTGAGCTGATGCGCCTCTTCGTGGACGAGAACAGCCTGAGTTGGGACGCCGCGTGGGACATTACCCGCCGCGTGTTCGCTTACACCAACCACACGCTCATGTCCGAGGCGCTGGAAAAATGGCCGTTGCAGCTCTTCGCGAGCGTCCTGCCGCGGCATCTGGAGATCATCTACGAGATTAACCGCCGCTTCCTCGACGAGGTCCGCGTGAAGTTTCCCGGCGACGACGGCAAGGTTCAGCGACTCTCGCTTATTGACGAGGACGGCGAGAAACACATCCGCATGGCCAACCTTGCCTGCGTCGGCAGCCACGCCATCAACGGCGTCGCCGCGCTCCATACCAAGCTGCTCAAGGAGACCGTCCTGCGCGATTTCCACGACCTCTGGCCGGAGAAGTTCTCCAACAAGACCAACGGCGTCACGCCTCGGCGGTTCATGGCACTCGCCAACCCCGGACTGGCCGCGCTCATCACGAGCCGTATCGGCGACGGCTGGCTGAAGAACCTCGACGAACTTCGCAAGCTGGAGCCGCTCGCCGATGACGCCGATTTCCGCGGGGAGTGGCAGCGGGTCAAGCACGCCAACAAGGAACGGCTTGCCGCAGCGCTCCGCAAAGCCACGGGCGTCGAGGTGGACCCGGCGACGCTGTTCGATATCCAGGTGAAGCGGTTTCACGAATACAAGCGCCAGCACCTGAACCTCCTGCGCGTCGTCGCCCTCTACCGCCGGCTCAAGAACATCCCGCGTCTCGACATCACGCCCCGCACCGTCATCTTCGGTGGCAAGGCCGCGCCGGGCTACTTCATGGCCAAGCTTATCATCAAGCTTATCAACTCCGTCGCCGCCGTCGTCAACGCCGACCTCCAGACGCGGGACCGCCTCCGCGTCGTCTTCGCCCCGGACTTCAACGTCAAGAACGCCCATCGCATCTATCCTGCCGCCGATCTTTCCGAGCAAATCTCGATGGCTGGCACCGAGGCATCCGGCACCGGTAATATGAAATTCGCCCTCAACGGCGCGCTCACCATCGGCACGCTCGACGGCGCCAACGTCGAAATCCGTGAATCGGTAGGGGCCGAGAACTTCTTCCTCTTTGGCCTCACCACGGAGGAAATCCACGAGCGCAAAGCGGCCGGCTACAACCCGCGGGAAGTCTGCCAGCAAAACGCCGAGCTGCGCGACGCGCTCGAACTCATCGGTTCCGGCGCGTTCTCCGGTGGCGACAAGGATCTCTTCCAGCCCTTCAGCAGCTCCTTGCTCGACCGCGACGAGTATCTGGTCTTCGCCGACTACCCGTCCTACGTCGAGCAGCAGGAAGAAGTCGCCCGCGCCTACCGTGACACGGAGCGTTGGACGCGCATGTCCATCCTCAACGTCGCGCGCATGGGCAAGTTCTCCTCCGATCGCGCCATCCGCGAATACTGCCGCGACATCTGGCGCGTCGAGCCGGTCCACGTCCCGGACGGCGAGCCAGCGTGCTGAACTGGAAGTTCGCAGTTGTGCTTACCGCGGCGTGGGACCTTCGGCGACGGGAAGCGGTGGGAACTTCTGGTGCGGCTCCTGCTGATACCAGAAGGCGGTGGAGGCGATCTCGTCTTCGAGTTGCAGGTAACGATGGCCTTCCTGCCAGCCGAGCGCCTGGATGGTGACCTTCAGGTCTTTCTGGAAGCGGACCGGGTCCACGATGTGCCAGCGATAGAGGCCGAACTTCTGCGGCGGCACGTAGGCGGTGTCGGGCGGCAACACCTGCGCGAGGCCGCAATAGGGCGTCGAGAAGACCTGGTATTTCTTCGTCTCGCGGTTCTCGAAGTTGTAAGAGCCGCAGAAGTAATCCTCCGTGCCCGTGCCGCAGATCGTCGGGAACTCCTTGTCGCCGTCCATGAAGAACTTGATCTCGCCCTCGCCCCACCAGCCTTTGCTGCGGGCTTCCCACGCGAGGTAGGTGCCGACGTATTGGCCGCGGCCGACGACGCCGTCGAGGATGGTGTAGATGCCCTTGCTCTTCAGCGGCGACTCGCGCCGGAATTGCGCGTGCAGGTAGGCGGCGTCCTTCGGCAGGTCAGTGAGGGTGTAGTTGATCTGGTAATAGAGCGTCATGTCCTTCTCGTCGGTGTTCTCCATCGTGATGCGCGCCTTCTTGCGGAACGGCATCTGCCAGTAGCAGTTGAACGCGCTGCCGGGGTTGACGCAGACGGCCAGCGAGTTGATCTGGCAATACTTCCCCCAGCCGCACGCGAAGAAGTCGCCGACGGGGCACTCGACCGACGGCTCGGTCTCGCCGTCCCAATAGAACCGGATGATGGAGCGCCGCCAGTTGCCGGTGGGCGTCATCCAGATTTGTTGGATGCAGCCGGGGCCTTTGATCTCGCCGAGCGTGAACGTCGTCTTCGACTTGATGCGAACCGACGGCGACACCTTCCAGCCGACGCCCAGATCGCGGGCGCACTGCTTGCCCGTGCCTTCGGCGGCCATGCCGGCCTTACCCTTCTCGCCGGTGAAATTCTCCGGCGAGATGGAACGCGACTGTGCCTTCGACGTGCGGTAGAGATTGCCGATGTGCGTGTCGAGTCCGTTGAACGGTCCGTCGGCGGCGGTGGAACGCTGAGCGCCGCACCACGCGAACGCGAGCGACAGCGCGAGAGAGTAGTGAAGTGATTTCATTTCTTGGTGACTCCTGTCTTGGGCGGTTTGGGTGGAACGGGCGGTTCCGAGCAGAGGCAGACCATTGCCTCCAAAGTCTTTGTCACCTGTTCCGGGCTGGCGGTGAGGATGCGATGCCGGCCCTCGGCCGACGGCGCGAACTCCGTCTTGCCGGTGTCCGTCACGGTTATCGTGCCCGGCTCGGAGAGGCCGAAGTAACCGCGGTCGGGCCGCACCGCGTAGAGCACGCTGGTGAGGTCCCACGTCTGGCGGTCGTAGGGGAACTTCATGTAGAGCCTGTAAGCCTCCGCCACCGGATGCTTCGCCACGTAGCGGTAATCGCGCTCGATGCTGACCGCCGGATACTTGATGGCATCGCCGAGTTCCCACGGCGACATCACGATGAGTGAGGGCCAGTCTTTAATCACCTTCTGCGCGGCAGGGATGTCTATGACGACGTTGTATTCGCCGGCGCCGCGCGGGCCTTTGCCTTTGAAATGGCCGGCCATCGTCGAGAGGAGCGTCACCTTCTTCGCCGCCAGCTCGCGACCGGAGAGTGGCGACACGTCATCAGGCGCGGAATCGAGCAGTCGCGCGAGGTTTGTCGAGAACCCGACCATCGCGATGGCCACCGAACCATCCGGTTGCGCGGCGAGCGTCTTGCGCAACAACGCCACCGTCTCCGGCGTCGCCGAGTCCGGCTGGATGCGGTGCGGATAGAGCGGCTTGCCGGCGGCGTTCTTCGCCTCGACGATGGGCTTCAGGTATTTGCCCGGCTCCGGCGTCTTGCCGTTCAGGACGCGGCCGACGGGAATGCTGCCCCGTCCGTAGAACGTGTTGAGCAAGTCCACGAACGGCGCGGCGTAGGCGTTGCCTTTGGAGAGCGTGACGGCGAGCAGGCGGCACTCGTTGCGGCTCTGGAGCGCGTGGATCATTGCCAGCGCCAGCGCGTCGTCAATGTCGTTGCCCATGTCCGTGTCGAAGATCAGCCGCGCCGGCTCCGCCGACACAGCCGGCCGTGCGAAGCCGCAGCAAGCGAGCGTGAGGGAAATGGCGAGGACATAGCGAAGAAATTTCATGGCACTGTTTTCCTTTGTTCGACCAAGCGACACGTCGCACTCTGATTTCGCGCTCCGCTAAAGACAAGACTGAAATCCGCTCTGGTATTCAAGCTTGCGCGCTCCTTGCTCGATTGGAATACTGCCGGCATGAGCGAGCTAACTTTTTCTCCCTCGACGCGGCGTAATTTCCTAAAATCCACCTCGGGCGCGGTTCTGGCAGGGGCTTGGGCAGCACAGGCGGGGTTTCCCGCCATCGCGCGCGGCGCAGCGGATTCGCGCAAGCTCAAGATCGGCGTCGTGGGCTGCGGCTTCCGCGGCACGGGCGCAGCCAGCCAGGCGTTGACGGCGGACAGCAACTGCGAGTTGGTCGCGATGGGCGACGTGTTCGCCGACAAACTCGCGTCGAGCCATGCCACGCTCACCAAAACGCATCCGGAGCGCGTGAATGTGCCCGCTGCGCGACAGTTCGTGGGGCTGGACGCCTACGAGAAAGTCATCGAGTGCAGCGACCTCGTGGTGCTGGCAACGCCGCCGGGTCTTCGCCCGCAGCATCTGCGCGCGGCGGTCGAAGCGGGCAAACATGTGTTTTCCGAAAAACCCATCGCCACCGACGCGCCGGGCGTGCGCTCGGTGATGGAGTCGGCCGCGCTCGCGGAGAAGAAGGGCCTCGCGCTGAAGTCGGGCTTCAACTGGCGCTGCTACCGGCCGATGATGGAGTTCATCGGGCAGATTCACGGCGGCGCGGTCGGCGCGTTGCGCGCGGTTTATGCGAGCTACTACGTCGGCGTGCTGCAACCGATTCCCGCCGGCGAGACCGGGCCGAAACCGGGCATGACCGACCTCGAATGGCAGTTGCGCCGTTGGTATAACTTCGTCTGGCTCAGCGGCGACGGTTACGTCGAGCAGACAGTGCATGCGGTGGACTGGCTGATGTGGATGATGCGGGAGACGCCGCCGTTGCGCTGCGTGGCCGTCGGCGGCCGGCAGGTGCCCGCTCCGGGCGGCAACATCTACGACCACATCGAGGTGAACTACGAATGGCCGGACAACGTGCGCGGCTTCATCGGCGCGCGCCAGCAGAACGGCTGCTTCGGCGACACCTCGCTCTACGTCATGGGCGCGAAGGGCACCGGGGAGTTTCACCGCGCCCAGCCGATTCCGGAGATTCGCGGCGAGACGACGTGGCGATACGCCGGCGATTCGAACCCCATGCACCAAGCGGAGCACGACCTGTTGTTCGCCTGCCTGCGCGCAGGCCGACCGATCAACGAAGGCGCTTCGATGGCCCGCAGCACACTCTGCGCGATCATGGGCCGCATGGCCGCCTACACGGGCCAGCAAATCACGTGGGAGATGGCGTTGAACTCACAAGAAAAGCTCGTCCCGGAGAAACTGGAGTGGGACATGAAGCTTCCCATCGCTCCAAGGGCGCAGCCGGGCCAGACGAAGTATTTCTAAGGAGTCTTCTTCTTCGGCGCTTTTCCGGCGTCGGGCTTCGCAGCGCCGCCTTTCGACGAGCCGGCCTTGCCCGCGGGTGTCACGCGAACCGGGCCGCTCCTGGCTTCGGCGCGCTTCTTCAAGTCAGCCAGATAAACCTGCCAGTCTTGGATGAGCTTCTGGAATTCCGCGTCGCGCTGCTTCCACTGCATGTTGTCCTGCCGGAGTTGATCGGAGTTGGCCTGCAATTCCTTCATCTGCCGCTGGTCGGCCTGCAACTTGTTTTGCAGCGTGCGGTTGGTCTTCTCCAGGTCGTCCTGCTTGGTGGCCCAGACGCGCCAGACGCCGATGTTCAACAGCAGCGCGCCGATGACAATGATCGGGACCTCCTGCTTCCACGCCTCGCCGGTGCTGAGCCGCCGCGCGATCACCACCAGCACGACGATCAGACCGATGACCGCCAGGCTCCAGCCGATCATGGCCCCGGACGAGCCGCCGGCCTCGGCGCTGGCGCCAGCGCCTTGTGCCAGCGCAGAACCGGCGCCCAAGGCCAGGAAAAGTCCATTCATCATCACGCGTTTCATATTCGTTCCTTCGTTGTTTCAGCAAAGCAACCTCACCGCTGATGCGACTCGCGGTGGAATAGCAGATTTCTGGCCGGAAAAATACCGTCCGCGGGGTGCTTGGGCAAGACTTTTGACGCGCTCCGGGCGGGAATCGGCTGTCACGGGCCGCCTGGCTTGTTCGCCGGCAGTGTGAAGTAGAAGGCCGCGCCTTCGTTGATCCGGGCGTCGGCCCAGACGCGGCCGCCGTGGCGCAGGATGATGCGCTGGACCAGTGCCAGCCCCACGCCGGTGCCTTCGAAGTCCGTCTCGCCGTGCAGCCGTTGGAAGACGCCGAAAAGCTTCTCCGCATACTGCATGTCAAAACCGACGCCGTTGTCCTTCACGCAGTAAACCAGCTCGCCGCCGGCCATCCGTCCCGTGATTTCAATTTCGGCCGTTGGCTTGGGGCGGGTGTATTTGATGGCGTTGGAGAGGAGGTTGGTCCAGACGTGGGGAAGCAGGGCCGGGTCGCCTTGCGCCGGCGGCAGCGGATGCAGCTTGAACCGGATGTTGCGTCCCGGCGCGTGCGCCGCGCATTCGTTGAAGGCGCGTCGGGCCACGACGGCCATGTCTATCTCCGCCTGTTGCATGGACTGCCGCCCGATGCGCGAGAACTCCAGCAGGTCGTCAATCAACTGGCCCATCCGCAGGGCCTCGGCGCAGACGATGCCGAGCGTGCGCCGACCTTCGTCGTCAAGTTGCCGGGCGTGGTTCTGGGTGAGGATGCTCGCAAACCCATTGATGGCCCGCAGCGGCGCGCGCAGGTCGTGGGAAACCGAGTAGCAGAACGATTCTAGTTCGCGGTTGGAGGCTTCGAGCTGGGCGGTGCGCTCGCGGACGCGCTGTTCGAGGGTCTGGTTAAGTTGGTGAATCTCGTCGGCCGCCCGTTTGCGCTCGGTAATATCCTGAACGGAACCGCGCAGGCTGATGACGGTCCCATCGGCGGCGCGCACCGCCTCGCCGCGGGTGGTGATCCAGCGGTGAGCGCCGTCGTCGCGGACCACTTCGACGTCGCATTCGTAGGGGATGCCCTGGGCCAGCGTCGTCTCGACGGCGGCCTTGAGACGCGCCCAGCTCTCGGAGGAGTAATACTTCGACACTTCCTTGATGCCGGCGGGGCCGAGTTTCGGGTCGCGGCCGAAGATGCGGAAGATTTCCTCCGACCAGAAGGTTTCGTCGGTGGCGGGGTTCCATTCCCAGTTGCCGACGTGGGCGAGGCGCTGCGCCATGAGAAGGGCGGACTGGCTGGCGCGCAGCGCCTTTTCGGCTTCCTTGCGGGCGGTGATGTTGATGACGGTGCCGAGGAGGAACCGCTGGTCATTGATCGTCACCGGCTTGGAACAGAATTCGGTGTCCACGCGGCTCTGGTCTTTTCGCAGGAGCGTGATTTCGTCGGGGCCGGTCGGGTTTCCGAGCATGCAGCGGGCGAGCAAGGCGGCGGCCTTGGGAAGCTCGTCCAGCGGAAGGACGCCCGCCTTGAGGATGTTTTTCCCGGCCAGCTCTTCGTTCTGGTAGCCGAGCAGCGTTTCCGCGGCCCGGTTTCCGTGAACGATCGTGCCCACGGAATCGCACAGCACATAGCCGTTCGGCGCCATTTCAAAAAGCTGCTGGAACCGCCGCTCGCTTTCCCGCACCGCCTGCTCCGCCTCCTTGCGGGCGGTGATGTCCTCGACGGTGCCTTCGTAGTGAAGAATCTTGCCGGTGGCGTCGCGCACGGCGCGGGTGTTGCCTGAAACCCAGATCAGACGCCCGTCTTTGCGGCGCACGCGGTTCTCGAAGTCCTTCACCTCTCCATGTGTTTCGAGCAACCGCTTGACTTCCTCTCGCCGGCCCGGATCCACATAGAGCTGTTGGGCAATGTCGTGGATGCCGGCAATGAACTCCTCAGGGGAGGCGTAGCCGTGGATCGCCGCCATGGCCGGGTTGGCGCTGAGGATCTTGCCGTCCGGGGTGCTCTGGAAAATGCCTTCGACGGCGTTCTCGAAGATGCCCCGGTATTTCCGCTCGGCCTCGCGCAACGCTTTCTCCGCCTCCTTGCGCGCGGTGATCACGTCGAACACCGCCACGAAGTAGCCCTCCTGCGGCCTATACACCGAGATCGAAAACCACATCTTCAGCGACTCGACGTAGGTCTCGAACTTCTCCGGCACGCCGGTCCGCGCCACCCGGCCGTAGGTTTCGAACAACTCCGGGTCCTTCTCGCGGATGCCCGGAATGACCTCGGACACTTTCCGTCCCACGACGTCTTTCAATCCCGTCAGGGTTTCGAAGACGCTGTTGACGGCGACATAAACGAAGTCCGCCGCCCGGTCTCCCTCGTAGATCATGCGGCAGTAAGCGAAGCCGTTCAGCATGTTCTGGAACAAGGAGCGGTAGCGCGTCTCGATGGCGCGCAACGCCTCCTCGGAACGTTTGCGCTCGGTCACGTCCCAGAACAGGCATTGCACGCCGATAATCTGGCCGTCGCCGCCCCGCAGCGGGGACTTGACGATATGGGCGAAGGACTCCCGGCCGTCGGGCCGCTGGTGGCGCTCGACGGTGTCGAGGGTGTCGCCCGTTTCCATCACCCGCCGGCTGTCGTTCCAGTATCGCGTGGCTTGTTCGGCTGGGAACAGGTCGAAGGCGCTCTTGCCCACCAAGTCCTGCGGCGCGCATCCCATCTGTTCGCAGCAGTGGGCGTTGGCAAACGTGATCCGCCCCGCGCGATCCAGCCGGTAGATGGCCTGCGGCAAATGCTCGACCAGCGAATGATAGAGGCTTTCGGATTCCCGCAGCGCCGTCAAGGCCCGCCGGCGCTCGGTGATGTCGCGGGTGATTGCCAGATAGTAGGGGACGCCGTCAATCTCCACCGTGCGGCTGCTGACCTCGGCCCGGAAGGAAGAGCCGTCCTTGCGCCGGTGGATCGTCTCGAAGACGGCGCTGCCCTGCGACTGGACGACCGCCATCTGCGAGGTAAACCTGCCGCGGCTTTCCTGCGCGCGCAGGTCGGAGATCTTCATCCGCCGCATCTCCTCCAACGTGTAGCCGTAGGCTTCGAGCGCGCGATCATTGGCCTCCACGATCTTCAAGTCGGCGCCGGCCAGCACGATGATGTCGTTGGCGTGCCGCATCAGCAATGCAAGCCGGTCGGCGAGCTGTTTGCGCTCGCGCTCCAGGCCCAGCTCGCGCCGCAGCGAATCCGACAGCCGCTGCCGCCACAACAGCACAACCACCAGCGCCACGACGGCGATCAACAGGATCACGGTGAGAATCGTTGCCCAGGTCTGCTGCCGCAATGACGCGAAAACCTCTTCCTGATCCACCTTCGCGCCCAGGATCCACGGCGAGTCCGGAATCCGCCGGAACAGCGTCAGGACCGGCGCGCCGCGGTAGTCGAGGCCCTCCACCAATTGCTCGTCTTCGTTTCCGCGCAGAAAGATGGCCGCCGGCAGATCCGGGGAATCCAGGGGAAAAGAGAGATTCAACGCCGTGTTCGTGCGGTGCCGGAGGCTGCTGAGAAACAACACCCTGTCGCCCTCGCAGCGCAACAGCCCCGTTTCCGCCGTGGGACTGGGCGTCGGCCAGGACTGGATGAGAGGATAGAGAAACGTCCGTGGATCCAGTTGCAGCACGACGGCGGCAATGGGCGGCGCCGCGCCATCACGCGCGTCGGGCGGCACGACGCCAAACACCATGTCCAGGTGCGGCTCGGCGTCCGGGCCGTCCCGGTGCAGATCAACGAAGACAGGCTCCGGGTTCACGAACGCCGCCGCGGCGTGCTGCCGCGAGAGAGAGCCGGCTTCTTTGGCGTCTTCCGACAGCGCCAGACGCACGTTCATGTCGCGGTCGAAGAGGAACAGCCGGGCGTTGCTGTTGACGGCCTTCAGCAGCGACAGCCAGCGCAGCAATTCGACCTTGGCCGATTCCGACGCCGGGTTGTTGAGAAACGCCTGGACCTCCCGGCGGGCGAGTTCCGAACGGGCAAAGAAACGCGCGTCGCGCAGCCGGTCCGCGCGCCAAGCGACGATCTGCTCCGTTTTGAGCCTGGCGATGGCGGCCAGCTCGTTCTGCGTCGCCTCGCGCGCGTGGGCGGTTTGGTGCCGCAGGTGCATGAAGCCCGTCACGCCGATGGCCGCCACCAACACGACAAACGCCGCCAACAGGCTGGCGCGGAAACGCTGGGATTGGGCATCCACCCCGACCCACGATTCGCCCACCACGTGGCACAACCACCGCTCGCCGTGCCTGGTCAGTGCGACGATCCCCACAGCCACGAGGATGAAAGCCAGTGCCGCTGTCATGGCCACCGGCATCCGATAGCCGCCAACCAGCATGTGCGCGCCGGACATGTATCCCAGGAACACGCCAGAAACAACCAGCAGGATCGTCAGGGCCAATCCCGTCGCGACGCGTTGCCACGCCTGGTTTTTCCATTTTCCCGGCGGTTCCAGCAGGCACAACAACGCAACCGCCGCCATGATGAAGAGCGCGGCCGCCAGCGCCGCCATCCGTCCCACGGTTTGGTTGTGGGCCACGACACCCCTCCACAGCCAGGGCTCAAGCATCAACTCCAGGTTCTGCAACCGCACCCACAGAATCAACAGGCTCATGAAGCCGATGGCGGCTGCGCTGCCGAAGACAAACAGCCGCACCGGCTTCGACGCGGGCCATCCGGCCCGCAGAAAAAGCGCCGTGCTGAGCAGCGCCATCAGCCACGCCGCCAACGGCGCCATCACAAAGAAGGTCGGCCCCACCACCGCGTAGGACGGCAGGCCGAGCATCCAACTGACGCCGCACGCCAACCCGACAAGACCAGCGACCATCGCGCAGCCTTGTGCGAGCCTGCGCGCGCTGGTGGTGGAATGCGTTGGAGGCTGCACAGTCAATCTTCTCTCAACTCTAACCACGCCCCGCCAAAGCCAGCTCGCGCGCCGGCAATGGCCACCGTGCCGGCCGTCAGCCGCGACACGTCCTCTGAACGCCGCTTGATGTTCACACGAGGTATTCTACATAGGCGCAACCAACGTCTCGGGAACGGATGCCTCGCGCCAGCCAAGGCGAAACGCAGCGTAGCAAACCAAACGACAAACGCAAGTGCCGACAGGAGCGCGGTAGAAGCCGGCGAAAACACCGGTTCGTTGTAACAGCTCGTTTGTGGGCGCAGGGTTTGCAGGGTTCGCTATCATCCGCCGGTATTGGCGCAGATAGCCGGCGGCATCAACATGCTTCTAATCTGCGGCCGCGAACGGTGGGCGATATGCCCGCGCTATAGCGAGGGCGAGAGAGACGATCACGAGAAACCAGCCATTTTGCTGATTAGAAGTTGCGACGCCGGCGAAGGCACAGCAGCGCCGCAGCCCCAGCAACGATCATCGCGCAAGAGCCGGGTTCCGGCACCATGATGATGCTGGTGGGCGAGTTTATTCCAGTTGAGGTAAAGACGCCCTGATAGGCGCCGTCGGTCCCATACATCAGAATTGCATTGTCACCCGAAGAGGTCACGTAGAGGTTGTTGTTGGTCCCCGCGGCCAACGCGTAAACTCCTTTGCCAGCAGCGAAGGTGGTGACATAGGCGCCGGAGGAATTGAACTTCTGGATGTTCTGATGCGCCCAATCGGATGCATAGACATTGCCGCTGGGATCAATAGCAATCCCCAGAGATGAGTAACCCGTTCCGCCCAACGTTGCAAACTGCCCCAAGACTGTGCCGTCGGGAGCGACTTTGCGGATGGTGCCTCCATAGTTGGCGCCGTTGTAATCGCTCACGAGAAGGTTGCCGTTTGAGTCCCACGTCATACCTTGAAGCCCGTTGGCATCGAGAGTTGCAAATGCGCCGAAGTCGGTGCCGTCAAGACCGAGTTTGCGGATGACGCCGTTGTTGTAGCCGCTCTCGTAGAGGAAACCGCCATGGTAGGAAAGCATATTGTCGGAACTGCCCATGGTGGCGATGGAACCCAAATCTACACCACCGAGATTGTATTTGTGGATACTCTTATCACTAAATCCGACATAGACGAAGCCGTTGTTGTCATACGTCATGGTGTAGGGATGGGATGCGGTTGTGGCAAAGACGCCCAAGTAATTCCCCGTCGCGAGGTCGTATTCGGTAATGTTGTCGCCGGAGTAATTGGAAACGAGAACGACCGTCATCAGAGCCTGTGCGTTGTGACCGCCGAACAAACTGAACATTGCCAGCACAATCACAGCGCAGAAACCGCACCGCCACGTTTTGCCACACCCTGTCATCCTCATCTGGCGCTCCTTAAACGAATATACCTTCCTCTCGGCTGCGGCGTGTCTATGACATATAACGGTTGAAAGCAAGAAGAAATCAGTAACAAATCAACAAAAGAAAAGATATGCTGCCAGCAGGTTGTTAGCAGGCGCAGCATTCGTTATTGCCACCGCAGAGGCAGTTGAAAGTCGCGGACGCACGGTATCTTGGAGAACTGCATGACAAGGCCAGCCCGGCACAATTTCGACGATGGGAAGATGTCCACCGAGCAGCGGCGGCACTTGGGACGCATCCGGGCGCAGGAAGGCGCGGCCATCTTGTGGCGCGGTTGTTTTGTGACGGCGGTGGCGTTTCTGTTGCTGGCCGGTTACGGCCTGAGACAGTTCCGCGGGCTGGACCAGCCACAGGCGATGGAGCAGGCGCAGATCGGGCGGAACCTGGCGCGCGGCGAGGGATTCTCGACGCGGTTGATCCGTCCGCTGGATTTATGGCAGTTGAAGCAGCCGCCGCGGAAGCAGGAGTTGTTGCAGCAGCGGCACCCGGACATGATGAATCCCCCGGCGTATCCGGCGCTGGTTGCGGCGTTGTTCACGCTGGCGCAAAAAGGCGACTTGCTCGCGTCCGGCAAAGCGCCGGCCGCGAAGAGCTGGGCGGCGCGAGTGGCGGCGATTCTCGGCTGGCGTGGATGGTGGCTGGTCTGGCTTGGCGGGGCGGGTTTGTTTCTTGCCGCGATGATTTGGGAATGGAAACGGGTCTGGCTGCGGCCCGGCGGTGTTCGCTGGCATGTGGGCGGGGTGGTGGCGTGTCTGTTCGTGGCGGGTTTATTGGCGGCGCCGCGGTGTTCCTTCCAGGTGGCGGCTCGCGAGACTTACACGTGGTTTGGGCCGGATGTCCTGCTGGTGCTGGGGCTGGGGGTGCCGCTCACGTTGTTGAACGGCTGGCTCAGTTACTCGATCGCGCGGCGGCTGTTCGACCGGCGCGTGGGTGCGTTGGCGGCCGGGTTGTTTGTGTTGTCGGACGCGGTCTGCCAGTTTGCCATTTCCGGCCTGAGTGTGTCGCTGGCAATGGCGTGGATCGGCGCGGCATGTCTGGCGTTGCTGTCTGCCGCGCAGCGCGCCGATCGGGGCGACCAACGCGGCGTGTTGTGGCGGGCGCTGGCGGCGGCGGCGTTGGTCGGCGGCGCGTTCCTGACCCAATACCCCGCCGGCCTGTTGTTGCTGCCGGCGGTGGCGCTGGCATGGTGGATTGCAGGCCGGCAGCGGGGGCTGTCGTTGGCAGTGGGAATGGCGCTGGTTTTTGCGGCGGTGACAGCGCCGTGGTTGGTTCGCAACTACTCGGTGTCCGGCAGCTTCCTGGGGTTGGCTCCGTATCAGGTTGTCGAACAGACACCGTGGTTTCCGGGCCACAAGCTGGAGCGGATGCTGGAGCGCGAGGGCGTCCCGCTGCTGGTGAAGCCGTTGCTCCGAAAAGTCGCGGCCAACGCGCAAGCCTTCTGGTCGGATAGCCCGTGGCTGGCGGGAAGCGGCTTCGTGCTGCTGGGATTTGCCGGCGCGCTGCTTTACCGTTTCCGCCGGCCGGAGGTGGAATGGATGAAAGGGTTCGCCGTGGGCGCGGCCGCGCTGTTGTTCGGCGCGGAGTGCCTGCTCGGTCGCGAGCCGCGGCCCGACAGTTCGACCGTGCAAGCCGGCAACCTGGTGGCGCTGCTCCTGCCGTTGTTCGCGGTTTTCGCCGCGGCCATGTTCACCAACTGGCTGGATAACCTGCGCATCGAAGCGAGCGAGTTGCGCGGCGCGGCGCTGGCCGGCGTTTGCCTGCTGGCCGCGCTGCCGATGCTGACCCGGCTCGCGTTGCCTGCCGCGCGGCCGATGGCCTATCCACCCTGCCATCCGCCCGCCTTGGGCGAAATCGCCGCCCACATCGGCCCGCAAGAACTGATGATCAGCGACCAGCCGTGGGCCGTCGCGTGGTATGGCGACCGCCGTTGCGTCTGGGCGCCCTACAAACTGTCCGAGCTATACAAGATCAACGACCTCCACCAGCACATCGCGGCGCTGCTGCTGACGCCCGTCACCCTGAACAACCGTTTCCTCACGGAGATCCTCACGGACGAATGGAAGCCGTGGGCGGGCGTGCTGGGCTTCCTCATGTTCCCGCCCGACTTCTTCCTCACCGCCGGCAAGATGTTCATCGGGCCGGAACTGGAACCGGTGACCTGGGAGATGTCCCAGCCAGTGAATCCGCACATCATCGCCCGGGGCCTCAACATGCTCCTGATCTGCGATCGCAAGCACCGGATGGACGACCCCGCTCCGTAGCGGCGCAGCTTCATTCGCCGCGCAGATACGGAATCGTCAGCGGCCCCAGCGGCAGCACCGCCACACGCGCCGCTCCGCCGTTCCGCGCCAGCAGTTCGCGCACGCTCGCCGCGATGTCCGCGCAGGGCGTCAGGTGCGCGCGCCGCACGAACTCCGGCGGCAGCGACGAATAGACGGAGACCGCCGCTTTCTTCTGGATGAGCGCCTGGATTTGCACCTGCCACTGCTCCGGGCAGCAGAAGCCCGGCGAGTTGATGAGTTCAAGCAGACCGTCCGGCCCGTCGCGTTGCTGGAGCAGGTCGTAGAACGGCCCGCCGCGCCCCTGCGCGTCGCTGCACTCGGCGGCGATGAGGATCGCGCCGCCCGGCCGGACGATGCGCGCGGCGGCGGACATGCCTTTGACGGCCTGGTAAAGGTTCAGGTCGAGCGGGTAGCCGCTGTTGGTGGTGACGACGACCTCGAACGGCGCGTCCACCGGCTGCATCGCGGTCTGCTTGACGAACGCGCAGCCCGCGCGGTGCGCCTCGACAAGGTCGCCGGCGAAGACGCGCGTGATCTGCTTGCGGTCGTTGAGGGTGACGTTGACGAGGAAAAGCCGGCGGTTCACCGCCTGCGCGACCTCCAGGATTTCCTCCCAGAGCGGGTTGCCGAAGGTGACGCCCCAGGTGGCGTTCGGATGGCCGATCATCGCCGCGCCGTGGTTGCGCTCGACGGTATGCTGGCCGGCGACGCCCGGCATGACGCCCTTCGGCCCGCCGCTGAAACCGGCGAAGAAATGCGGCTCGATGAAGCCGGTGATGAGGCGCACGTCGGCCTCGACGAGATGGCGGTTGAGGAGGATTTCGTTGCCCGCGCGCGTGATGCCGAGCCGGGCGAGCGCCTGCGGGTTCGTCGGCTCGTGGTTGACGACGCGGTAGTTTGCGACGACTTCCGGCGTGAGGAGCTTCTCCAACTCGGCCTTCGTGTTGGGCCGGTGCGTGCCGAGGCCGTTGAGGAGCGTGATGTTCTCGCGCCGCGTGCCGCAACGCTCCAGTTCCGCCAGCAGCCACGGAATGATCCGCTCGTTCGGCGTGGCGCGGGTGATGTCGGAAAAGACGATGCAGATGCGGTCTTCGGGCCGCACGGTCGAGGCCAGCGGTTTTGCCGCAATCGGCTGCCGCAGCGCCTCTAGAAACGCCGCGCGTTCGTCCGGCAGCCCGGCGACGTGCGATGGCGTGATGACCGAGGTGCGGCCGTCCGGGAACTCTACGTCGAGACCGCTCCTGCCGTAAGCGAGATGAACTTTCATGGCGCGTGACTGAAGTGGAACGACAACTTACGGCAGCCGCCGAACCATGATGTCCTTGTAGAAGGTGATGCTCTTCGGGTCGTGGCCTTGCAGACAGAACGTGCCCTCCGCGATGCGGCGTCCGGGCATGTTCTTTGGCGGCTGCCAGTCGGCCGGCTCCGTCCAATCGGCGGTGACCTTGCCGTTGATCTTCACGACGACGTGCTTGCCCTCGACCTTGATGGAGTAGTCGCACCACTCGTTGTCCTTGGAGGGCGCGTTGTTCATCACGTCCTGGATGGCGTAGAGGCCGCCGGTCTTCTTCGGGTCCTTGTGCGTGGAGTTGACCTGACACTCGAAGCCTTTGGCCGGCCAGCCTTTCTCCAAGAACTCGGTGTGGAAGTAGATGCCGGAGTTGCCGCCGGGTGTTGTCATGACCTTCGCCTTGAACTCGAAGTTCTTGAATGACGCCTTGCCGTCCGGCCCGACGTAGAAGATGTGCGCCCGGCCGCCGCTGACCTTGAGTTTGCCGTCCTCGACGGTGAAGCAACCGGGAACTTCCTCGTTGGACTTCCAGCCGGCGAGCGACTTGCCGTCGAACATCCGCGTCCAGCCGTCGTCGGCGCGAGCGACCGCCGCCAGCAACATCGTGATCACGAGCAAGGAGAAATAGGCGTGTTTCATGCGTGGTCTTTTAAGCGAGAGCCGGGCGGTTGTCCAGCCGGTGCTTCGTGTCTTCAAGCGTTCACCTCTTGGAGGCGATCCAGCAGCTTCCACATCGCTTCGTTGATACGCCCGAACCGCCGCTCGTCCGCCAGCATCGCCCCGGCGGTTTGGATGAACGGCCCCCCGACCAATTCGTCCGCGCAATGCGCTGCCAGCAACCGCGCGCTTTCCGGCGTCGTCTCCAGATGGAACTGCAAGCCGACGACCCGTTCGTCATAGATGAACGCCTGGCTTTCGCACGCCGCACTGCGGGCGGCGTGGAGCGCGCCGGGCGGGATGGCAAACGTGTCGCCGTGCCAGTGAAACACCTCCAGTTCCTCCGGCAGCGCCTCGCCGACACGCGAGCGGGCCGCCGCCGCGGTCTTGCGGACCGGGAACCAGCCGATCTCTTTGTGCGCGTTCCTGGTGACCGGCCCGCCGAGCGCGCCGGCGATGAGTTGCGCGCCGAGGCAGACGCCGAGCACGATTTTGCCGGCTTCGATGGCGGATTTGATGAAGCGTTTCTCCGCCGCCAGCCAGGGGAACTTCTCATCCTCGTAGATGTTCATCGGACCGCCCATGACAACCAGCCAATCGAACCGGTCGAGTTGCGGCAACGGCTCGCCGGCGTGAAGCCGCGTCGCAGTGATCCGGTGTCCGCGCGTCGCGGCCCACGGCTCGATGCTGGCCAGTCCTTCAAACGATACATGCTGCAAATAGTGGATGTTCATCGTCGGATGACGATCAGCTTACCACAGCCTTCCGCCAGCGCCACCCGCCCGGTGGTTGCGGGTCGCGCGCCGGTTTCTTACGCTCTGCTGGAAAGGAGCGAAAGCTTGAGGACGATGGCACTCGAAGACGAGTTCGGTGACGTGATCCGCAAGGCGCGCGCAGGACTGGGGCTGAGTCATGTGGTGGTGTCGCAGCGCGCCGGCCTGCCGGCGCCGGAACTGGAGAAGGCGGAGCGGTATCTGTTCGTGCCCGACGACGAGACGATCCTCTGTCCCGGCCACGGCCCGCTGACGACGGTGGGCGGGGAAAAGATGCACAACCCGCTTGCCTGACGGAATTGGCATTTTGACCGTCTTCGGTGTTGACTTTACAGCCCCCAAAAGTTTAGCGTGGCGCACAGTGAAGTAAGCAGCGAGGAGAGCCTTTATGAGAATGCGTTCATGTTTTTTGGTTGGCGGACTGGTCGCGGTGCTGGCGTGTCTTTCGAGCGCGCCCAATGCATCCGCCGACGATGCGTTGCGCCGCTTCGGGCGCGGCCTGAGCAATCTGGTGTGGGGTTGGACGGACGTGCCGTTGACCATGCACCAGGAAGACGCCATGAACGGCCCGGCGGCGGCGGTCACCTACGGCGTTGTCAAGGGCGTGGCGAAACTCGTCAGCCGCACGGCGGTCGGCGTGTATGAGGCCGGTTTCTTTTATCTGCCGTTCCCGGACGCCTATTGGCCGATCATCAAGCCGGAGTTTCCGCTTGAGCAATATAATCTGAACGTCTTGATGTATGAGTAAGGCCCCGCCGCCGGACAAGACGGCGGTGGTGGAGAAATGTGTGGCAGCAGCAGGCGCGCGATTCTGGTGAATCCCGCGCCTCTTTTTTGGAGGAGTTTCATGAAACCACTGGCGATAGCGTTGGGTGTGATGACGATGGCTCTGGCTGGCTGTGAAAGCCCGCCGCCGCAAGGGCCGCGTTCGTTGTTGGAACAAACCACCATCACCGACCAGTCCGGCACGCGCGTGGAGAGACCCGCGTTCCTGACGCCGCAGGCGCCGCCTGCCGTGCGATGAAGGCGGCCAAGCCATGAACCATCGCCAGGAATCGGTGCGAGGATGGTGGGGTGTTGGGCTGCTGCTGGCGGCGGCGCTGTCGCTGCGGGCGGATGTGCTCATCCTGAAGAACGGAGCATTGTTGCTGGGCCGTCCGACCGCGACAACCGCTGACAGTGTCTCGCTGGCCATCGGCGCGGCGGGCACCGCCAGCGTGCGGCGGGCCGATATCCGGCAGACGATCGCCTGCCCGCCAGCGGAAGAGCCGGACAGCTATCTCAAGGCCGCGCAGCGGGCGGGACACGCCGGGTGGTTCGCGGAAGCATTTGCCTGCTGTGACAAGTCCATCGCTGTCGAGCCTGCCACCGCCGCCGCGGCCCAGTCACTGCGCGCCGCGCTGCAGCAGAGCGTGCTGGCCGGGGCGAGGACGAGAACGCCAACGGCCGGTTTGCCCGTCAGCGATTCGGACCGCCATCGCGCCGAAGCTCAGAAGTTGATTGCCGAGGGGGAACAGATGTTGCGGGCGGCGCAGTTGGCCGCCAACTTCGACGCGAGGAACCGCGGCTCAAGCGCACGGGCCATCCAGCAGCAGGGCCTGGAGAACGTGAAGACGGCGCAGGCGAAGATTGACGAGGGCAGGGCGATGCTGGAAAAGGCTGAGAAAGCAATGGCGCCACCGCCTCCGCCGCCACCGCCTTCGACGTTGGAACAAATCACCCAATGGGGTTGGTTGATCGGCCTTGGCGCGGTTGGACTGGTGGTTCTGTGGTTTGTGCTGTCTCCGTTTCTCCCGCGCCGCTGAACCGGCCGCGCAAGCAGAGAGGCCGCACGGCGCTCTGGAAAGGGGGAAGGTGTGTTATCGGATGCTGTCCGCCAGGACAGCCTGATAAATGGCCACGGTCTGCCTCGCCACTTCTTTGGGATGCCACCGATGACGGGCTTTCTCGCGGGCGGCTGCGCCGAGCCGCGCCCGTCGCGCGTCGTCGGCGAGCAACTGGCCGATGGCTTGCGCGAGCGCGTCGGGATCGGCGGGCGGCGCCAGCAGGCCGGTTTCACCGTCGTCCACCAGCTCCGGCAGCGCGCCGGCGCGGCTCGCCACCACGGGCCGGCCCACGGCCATCCCTTCGGCGGCCACCGAACAAAACATCTCGTGCAAGGAAGGCACCACCACCACGCTGGCGCGCACCATCTCCCGCGCGAGACCTTCCGGGCGCTGGAAACCGAGCCACTCCACGTGGCCGCCCAGCCCGCGCGCGGCGATCTGCTCCTGAATCGAGGCGTGGTAGCTCTCCGCGCCGCGGCCCGGCACGCCGACAATTGCCAGCTTCACGCCTGGCCGCTTCCGGCGAACCTGATCGAGCGCAGCCACCAGATACTCCAGCCCCTTGATCGGCGCGAAGATGGCCGCGAAAAGCAGCCGGTCCGGCTCCGCGTCGCCGCGAATGTCAAAGAACGCAGGCTCCACCGCGTTGGGAATGGCATGCACGTTCGCGTGGGGCGCGACCGGACGCAACTCGTCCGCGCCGTGGGCGCTCATGGCGACGATGTGCCGCGCGTGGCGCAGGCTGTAGCGCTCCAGTTCCATCATCAGCCGCGTGCGCGAGAGCAGCGGCACCGGCACTTGCGCCGCCATCTTGAAGAACAGGCACTGCATGTGCAGCAAACACGGGAAGCCTGATGTGACTCCCGCGAGGCCGTAGGTGTCCTCGGTGCCGAACGCATGGACCACGTCGGGCGAGATCCGGCGCAGCGCGCGATGGATCCGCAGCCGGTCGAAGCAAAACAATGTCGCCGCGCGCAGCCGCCGGGGGCAGCGCAGGAAATGCAGCGTGACGCCTTCCTGCTGAACTTCCATGTCGCGGTCCACCTCGTCGGTCTGCGTCACGACGTGAACCTCGTGGCCGCCGAGTTCCTTCAAACCGCGCACGAGGTTCATCACCCACGTCGTCGGATGGCGCTTCGGGTCGGCTTGATAACCGTCGCGGCCGGCAAGCGCCCAGCTCGCGTAATGGCCGACGATGGCAATCCTCATGGCTGACTTTCCGAGCCGCGCGGCATCTCTCCCCCACCCTTCCGCGCGCGCCACTGCGCGATGCGCCCCAAGTCCTCTCGCCCGGCGCGAAGCGTGGCCGGCAGCGCGAAGAGGTTCCAGCCGATGGCGGCCAGCGCGAGCGCCGCGTTCACCGGCAGCGAAGCGGGCCGGTAGCGGCGCAACGTGTAGTCGCTCATGTCCAGCTTCAGCCACGGGTTGCAGGCGCGGTTCAGGACAGTCTTGCACGCGCACAACCCGCGGAACAGGCCCTGAAGCTTGAACGCGAACCGGATGGAGCTGCGCATTTGCAGGTAGCAGCGATGCAGCGGCCTGCGGATGAGCGTGGCCTCGGCCAGGTGCCACACGGGCACGCTGACCTCCGCCATCTCCCAACCGGCCTGCATCGCGCGATACTCCCAATCGCTTTCCTCGGCGTAGTTCACATAGTCCTCGTCGAGCAACCCGATGGCGCGGAACACCTCGCTATCGCAAACCATCGAGCAGCCGACGATGTTGTCCGTCGGTTTGGCGGAAACCGTGCTCAGCTTCCGGCAGGCGGCCTCGAAGTCCGGCCGCGTCACGTTCTCGTTATAGAGCGCGAAGCCGACGACGCCGCACGCGGGATGCTGCCGCGCGTAATTCACCGCCTCGCGGATCCACGCGGGATGCGGCTCGATGTCGTTGTTCGCCAGCACGACGTAGCGGTGGCCCTTGTCGAGCGCGTAACGGATGCCGATGTTGTTGCCGCCCGGCCAGGCGCGGTTCACCGGCGTGTGCAGCACCGTCACCTGCGGCCAATGCGCCCGCAACCACTCGCGCGAATCATCCGTCGAGGCGTTGTCCATCACCACCACCTCCAGCGGCTGGTAGTCCGTCTTCATGAACGCCGGCATGAACCGCTCCAGCAGCTCGCGGCCGTTGTAGTTGAGGATGATCATGCAGACCGACGGCGTGTCCGCAGCGGGCGGGGTGTTCGGTTGGGTTGTCACTGGAGCCACGGCCGGTTCTCTATGCCATCTCGGAAACAGTTCTGCAAACTTCGCTCATGTGCGGGCAGTCTAGGGAGCGCACAACAACAGGACAAGCTCTTAACGCCAATGACTAGAGCCGGGGTTGACGGTGGCGCGAGGGGCGTGCTAGTAAGGTCGCCATGCGCGTTTTGGTCAGCGGTCATCACGGTTACATCGGATCGGTGCTCATGCCTTTGCTGGCGCGGGCGGGCCACGAGGCGGTCGGCTTGGACTGTTTCTACTTCGACGGCTGCACGCTGGGGCCGGAAGAAAGCGGGTTTCCCTGCCTCCGCAAGGATTTGCGCGACGTGGAGCCGCGCGACCTCAGCGGGTTCGACGCGGTGATTCATCTGGCGGCGCTCTCCAACGATCCGCTCGGCGATCTCAAGGGCGACTGGACCTACGACATCAACCATCTCGGCTCGCTGCGGCTGGCCCGGCTGGCCAAGGAAGCCGGTGTGCGGCGGTTCCTGTTCTCCTCCTCGTGCAGCATGTATGGCGCGAACGCCAACGACGACCTCCTGACGGAAACCGCGCCGCTGAACCCGCTGACGGCCTACGCGATCTCCAAGGTCCGGCTCGAAACCGATCTCGCCAAGCTCGCCGACGACCGGTTCTCGCCGATCTATCTGCGCAACTCCACCGCCTACGGCGTCTCGCCGCGGCTCCGGCTCGACCTCGTTCTCAACAATCTCGCCGCGTGGGCGTTCACCACCGGCAAGGTCAAGATCATGAGCGATGGCACGCCGTGGCGGCCGATCGTCCATATCGAGGACATCAGCCGCGCGTTCATCGCGTTGATGGAAGCGCCGCGGGAGCTGGTCCACAACCAGGCGTTCAACATCGGCCGCCAGGACGAGAACTACCAGGTGCGCGACCTGGCCGGGTTCGTCAAGGAAACCGTGCCGGGCTGTGAGATCGAATACGCCGGCAAGGGCGGCGCCGACCCGCGCAACTACCGTGTGGACTTCACGAAGCTCGCGCGGACGTTCCCGAACCTGAAGCTCCAGTGGACGGCCCGGCGCGGCGCGCAGGAGCTTTACGAGGCTTACAAGGCCGCCGGCCTCACCGCCGACGAGTTGCAGGGCCGCCGCTTCATCCGCCTCAACCAGCTCAAGCATCTCCTGGCCGGGGGCCGGCTCGACGAGACGCTGCGGTGGAAATGACAAATGAAATTCACTGAAACCGAACTCAAAGGAGCGTGGGTCATTGACCTGGAGCCGCAAAAGGATTTCCGCGGCTTCTTCTCGCGCACGTTTTGCCAGAAGGAATTTTCCCAGCACGGACTCCAGACGGAGTATGTCCAGACCAACACCTCTTGGAACGAGAAGCGCGGCACGCTCCGCGGGATGCACTATCAGCGCCCGCCGCACTCGGAGGTGAAGCTGGTCCGCTGCACGCGCGGCGCGATCTACGATGTCATCATTGACCTCCGCCCCGGCTCACCGACGTTCTGCAAGTGGCTCGGCTTCGAGTTGACCGCCGACAACCGCCGCACGCTCTACGTCCCCGAAGGTTTCGGTCACGGCTACCAGACGCTCGTGCCCGACGCGGAGGTTTTTTACATGGTGTCGGCGTTCTACGCTCCCGGCGCGGAAGGCGGCGTCCGCTGGAACGACCCGCGCTTCGCCATCCGCTGGCCTGTCGCCGATCCGGTCCTGTCGCCGAAGGACGCCGCGCATCCTGATTTCGTCCCATGAAAATCCTGATCACCGGCGCGCCCGGTTTCATCGGCTCCCACGTCGCCCGCCTGTTCGTCCAACAGGGCCACGACGTCCACGTCACACTGCTCGACGCCGAGACGTCTCGCATCCGCGACATCCTGCCGCGCCTGAACGCCATTCCCTGCAACATCGAGCAAGCCGCGGAAGTGGACGCCTGCCTGGCCGCCGTCCGCCCCGAACTGTGCATCCACCTCGCCTGGTATGCCGTGCCCGGCAAATACCTCAACGCGCCGGAGAACTTCGGCTCGCTCAACGCAACGCTGCTTCTGGCGCAGAAACTCGCCGCGCTCGGCTGCCGGCGGTTCGTCGGCATCGGCTCCTGCTTCGAGTATGAGCACGGCTCCTCCGTCCTCTCCGAGAGCAGCCCCGCCAAGCCGCTCAGCCTCTACGCCGCGTGCAAGCTCTCCGCGGCACTGGTGCTGGAGCAATTCGCCAAGCTCACGCCCATGCAGATCGCGTGGACACGCCTTTTCTATCAATACGGCCCCGACGAGGCCCCGCAACGGCTCATGCCGCACATCATCAACTCGCTGCTCCAAGGTCGCCGCGTGGAACTGACACCCGGCGAACAGGTCCGGGATTTTCTCCACGTCGAGGACGTCGCTGCCGGCATCGCCGCCGTCGCCCAGAGCAGTCTCACCGGCATCACCAACGTCGCCTCCGGCCAGCCGGTGACCGTGCGTCAAATCGCGGAGCAAATCGCCGCCATCGCCGGTCGCGCCGATTTGCTCGCGCTCGGCGCGCGTCCCTACGCGCCTAACGACCCGATGTTCATTCTCGCCGATAACTCGCGCCTGCGCCAAAACACCGCTTGGAAACCCCGCTACGATCTGGAGAGGGGATTGCGCCAGACCATCGAATGGTGGAAGGCGCGGCAGTAGAACGGGCGCTCACTTCTTCCACACGCGCCACGGTGCTTCGCCGCCGGCCCAGAGGCGGTTCAGCAACTCATACTCGCGGTAGGTGTCCATCGGCTGCCAGAATCCCTCGTGCTGGTAGCACATCAACTGCCCGTCCTTGGCGCAGCGCCGCAGCGGCTCCTGTTCCAGCACGCACCCCGCGTCCTCGGAGAGGTAGCGCAGGAAGTCCGGCTCGAAGACAAAGAAGCCGCCGTTGATCAACCCCTGGCTGATCTGGTGTGGCTTCTCGGAAAACTCCGTCACCCGCTCGCCGCGCAACTGCATCTCGCCGAACCGCGAGGGCGGGCGCACGCCCGTCACTGTCGCCAGCTTGCCGTGCTTGCGGTGAAACGCCAGCAGCTCGCGAAGGTTCACGTTACCGAGGCCGTCGCCATAGGTGCACATGAACGTCTTGCCTTGGAGGTGCCGCGCCGCGCGCGCCACGCGCCCGCCGGTCATCGTCTCCGCGCCCGTGTCCGCCAGCGTTACCGTCCAGTTCTCCACGTCGCGGTGGTCGTGATAACTCACCTTCGGCGTCGTGCCGAGCCGGATGGTGAAGTCGCTGTTCATCGCGTGGTAGTCGAGGAAGTATTTGCGGATGACCTGCCCCTTGTAACCAAGGCAGAGCACGAAGTCCTTGAAGCCGTGGTGGCCGTAGAGCTTCATGATGTGCCAGAGCACCGGCCGGCCGCCGACCTCCACCATCGGTTTTGGGCGATACTCGGTTTCTTCGCGCAAGCGCGTGCCAAGGCCGCCGCAGAGGATGACTGCTTTCATGGTTGTTGCCTTTGAGCCAGGCGGTCCGGGCGCTGCGCCGCCGTGGCGAAACGGTTAGCACAAACCGTCCGCGCCGCGCCAGCGCAAAACTCGCACGTGGCACAGTGCAGGAGCGTCACCGGGGACTTTGCCTGATGCACGCGCCGGCTGGCTCAAACCAGAGCACGCCGTCGGCGGTCGCGGTGGCGAACCTGCCGTCCATGCGGCCGTCAGCAGGCGCGAGCGGCGCGACGCCGGCCAGATACGCCGGTGTTTCGCGAAGCAGTTGTGACAACGCGCTGTTCAGCAGCTTCGCGTCGCCGGCCATGCCTGGGAGAAGCACCGTCCAACCTTTTCCGACGCGGCGCGTGAGCGGCGCGAGACGCTGCGGGTCGAGCGCCAGCCGCAACGATGCAGCGGCAGGCGCGGATTGCTCGGCGCCGGCGCGCATAAGCTCGATGCGGCGGACGCTGATGCCAAGTGTGCGCGAGTCCTTCGCGCCGTGCTCGGAAGGCTTCCACGGCTCCACGGCGATCTCCAGCCGCGCGACCGGCTCGTTGCCGAGTGCGGCGGCGGGCACGCGGAACTCGCAACTCTGCGCGCCGACCTTTTCGATCATACCGATGACGCGGCCGTTGACTCGCACTTCCTTGCCGACGGTCATGATGCCGTAGCCAGGAATGCCCGCCGTGAGCAGCAGTGTGTAGTCACCGCCCGGCTTCACCGGCAGGTAAACGCCCGGTCGCGCGCCGCTCCAACGCATCGTGGCCTTCGACGAAAGCTTCTCGCGGCCATGCCAATCGCCGAAGAGCCACGCGTCGTCGCCGTCGTCGCCGACGTTGAGAACCCAATGTGCCGGCGCGTCGCCGTCGAGGGCGGGTTTCAACAGACCGGCGCAGTCCTTGGCGTCGGCCAGCAACCGCGCGCGCCACGCCTCGTTACTGTGGAGCCGGCCGCCGAGGACTTCGCCGGGACGCGTCGTGACGATGAGGACGCCGCCGCGCCTCACCCATTGCTCGATGGCGGCAGCGGCTTTCGGCTCCAGCACCGGCGTCTCGGCCAGCACCAGCACATGATGGCCGCGCAACACGCCGTCCGCAACGGTGAGCCTCGTCACAAAATCCACGTCCACGAGGTCGCGGAGGTCGTGGGCGACGCCATACCAACGATGCACTGCGTCCTGCGCGAGCGCCCAGGTTTCGCGCGGCACATAGAGCGCGGCGTCCACGCGGGGCCGGCGCGGGAGGAGTTGGGCGACGTTGGCGCGGAAGTTTTTCAGGCTGGCGGCGTTGTCGAGGACGTTGTTGGTGTAGTAGTGCAACTGCCGCGCGCCGGAGGCAGTGGCGTTGTAGATGCGGGCGACGACGCCGGTGGCGTTGACCCCGCTGGCCGGCTCGAAGCCGCTGAAGGTCCGGTAATGCCGCGTGGCGGTGGCGACCTCGCGCGTGATGGTGAAGTTGGCGGCGTAATCGCTGCCCTCGTTGGTGATGCGGACGCCCGCGCCGAAGGGAGCGATGGCCTTGGTCTGCGCCGTGAAATCCGCGCCGAGGAACGGGCTGCCGTCGCCGCCGGTGCAAAGGTAGATTTCCGCCTTCGGCATGGCGCGGCGCGTCGCGCGCACCCAGAGTGCGGACCAGTCGGTCATGGCTTGCTGATACCACTCGGCGAGATCGGCGCGCGCGCGGTCGGAGGGAGCTTTGTCGGGCAGGAAGGTCTTCACGCTGGCGAAGCTCGCGTGGTTTGTGCTCCACGCTTTGTTGAGGGCGGCGATACCGCTGTATTTCTTCTTCATCGCGGTGCGGAACGCGGCGATGGCGAACTCATCACCAGTCCACCAGCCGTGGTGATTGTGGTAATCGCCCGTCAGCCGCGCGGTCCAACCGCCCTCGGGGCCGGCGGGGTAGATGCTCTCGCCGTAGATGCCAGTAACACCGAGCAGCACCGACTCGATGACACCGGCCTTTCCGTAGCGCTCTGCAAAAGCTTTCACGAACCGCTCGACGTAGCGGGGCAGGTCGGGGTTGAAGAGGCTCTGCACCTTGCTGTCGCGGTCGTGTTCGAGACAGCGATAGACGTGCGAGTGCGGGCCGCGCTGGAACCAGAGCGGCGTCGCGTAGGCGGGGCCGGCGATGAGGAACGGCACCCACTTGAGGCCGGCGGCTTTGAGCGTCGCCACCTGCTTGTCCCACTTGCTCCAGTCCCACTTGCCTTCCTCCGGCTCGACGCCGGCCCAGTCCACGTAGCTTTCGACGCTCGTGACGCCCAGCGCCTTGAACACCGCCGCGTCGGCGGGCGTGGCATCGTTGCCGAAGGTCAGTTCCATGCCGGCGGGCTTCTCGACGCGCAGCGCGCGCAGCGAGGCGGCATCCACCGGCTTGTCAGCTTCGTAGTCGGCCGGCTTGTGTGTGGTGACGGTTATGCGGCGCACGGCGAGTCCTTGCGCCCAGAAGCGGAAGTCCGCGCCATGATTCTGTCCGCGGCCGAGCCGCGCTGCGGGCAAATGGAAAATGCCGCGCCGCAAACCGCCAGCGCCGGTCATCAGGACGCTGTCGGCGCAACGGGCGTATTTGTCGGCGACATCGCCGGGCGTGGCGGCTTTGTCGTATTGGAGCCGCAACCAAGTGAAAGTGTCGTCGTAAACTTCGGCAATGACGTAGAGGTCGCGAGGGCCGCTGGCATAGGCCGGATGGTCAATACAGACGTAGAGATAGTGCGTTCGCTCGCCGGTCATACGGCGCGCCGGTTGGCCGGCGATGGTGACGGGAATATTTGTGCCATCGCCTCCGGAGGGAACGGAGAGACCTTGGCAGCGATTCGTCTCTGCGAGTTCGACAGTGAGGTCCGGCAGGGTGATGATTTCCGCGGCGATGGCGGGGCGTAGCGCGACGGTCGAGAACAACGCTGCGGTCAGGAGGATTGAGGATACTCGTTTCATTGCGCTTAACCCAAACTCCTTCCACGCGAAGGCGGGCAGGATGCCCGCGCTCCAGCTACTCGAACCGTTCCATCCAGCGCTCGTCAACCTTCACGAAGAGTTCGAGGAAGACCTTCTTGTTCATCGCCACTTCCAGCTCCTTGCGGGCGGCCTGGCCGATGGCGCGGATGCGACGGCCACTTTCGCCGAGCAGCATGGGACGGTAACGCTCCGTGCTGGTGACGATGTTGGCCTTGATATAAACGGTGGCGGGCGCCTTCTTGTCGCGGCGCGGGCGGTCGGCGACCTCCTCGATCTCGACGGAGCAGTTGTAGGGCAATTCGTCGCCCATCTGCAAAAACACCTTCTCGCGGATTAACTCCGACATCCATTGTTCGTTGGACATGTCGGTGACCTGGAACTTGTCGTAGAAGAGCGGACCGGTCGGGAGGCGCTTGAAAATCTCGTCTCTCAGGCGCGGCACGCCTTTGCCGTCCCATGCGGAGATTTCGACAACAACGTCGTAGCGCGGCGCGAGCGCGCGGCATTCCTCCAGATACGGCTTGTTGGGAAGGTCCATCTTGTTGATGGCGAGGATGCGCGGCTTGGGCACCTTGAGGATGAGGTGCTCGACGGCTTTCTCTTCCGCACCGGCGGCGCGGGTCGGGTCGGCGACGTGAACGACAAGGTCAATGCCCTCCAGCGCCTCGTTGAGCCGCTGGTTGACGCGCTCGGTGAGCTTGTTGCTGACCTTCATGAACAGCCCCGGGGTGTCCACGAGCACGGCCTGGCCTTCGGGGCGGTGCATGACGCCGCGGATGAGGTAGCGCGTGGTCTGGGGCTTGGGGCTGGTGATCGCGACCTTGGTGCCGACCAAGGCGTTGAGCAACGTGCTCTTGCCAGCGTTAGGACGCCCGGCAAGCACAACAAAGCCACATTTTCCCGTCGGCGTGGCCGACGGGACTGGAGCCGGCTGGCTCATAAATGAGAGGAAACGGCGGGGAGTTAGGCGGAAAGCCGTTGCTGGCGCCGGGTATTGTAGGCGGCGCGTGCGCGGCGGCGGCGGCGTTTGTCGCTGGGCTTCTCGAAGAAACGCTGCTTCTTCATCTCGTCCAGCACGCCTTCCATCTTCAACTTCTCGCGCAATCTTCGCAACGCCCGCTCCACCGGCTCGCCTTTGCGCAACTTGATTTCGACTGTCTCGCTTACGTTCATTCTGTGTGTAGTTATCAGAGCCGCGTATTAGCTACTGAAAACCGCCCGCCGTCAAGCAGGCATTTTGGCTGTCGGGTTCGGGCTCCGCCGTCCGGGCGGACGGGGCTGTTGGCGGGGCTGGCTGTCCTCTTGAGTGGGTGGAAACATCCAAATTTTATGCTGGAAAAAGAGAGCGGCCCTGTGCTTAACTGCGGTTGTTGTGGAGGCAGAATGGTCTCTCGTTGGAGGATAACGCGTGAACAAGAAAGTTTGGAATATGAATAAGGGTTTGGCCTTGCGAACTACCACTGTGTTTTGCGCCGTCATGGCATGGGGAGGGTTGAGCATCGCGCTCCCGCAAGCCGTTTGCGCCTCATCGGATTACGATCCGAGGGAGCGCGCCAAGCTGGTCACGGCATCTTCCACGGGCGATCAGGTGGAGGAGTTCACCCGGATCATTGACGTGAAACTGAAGACGGAGTTTGCGATGGCCCATGCCGGCCGCGCCGACGCCTACCGCCGCCGGGGCGAGATAGACGCGGCCATCGCGGACTACAGCCGCGCCATCGAGTTGAAGCCGGACTACGCCAAGGCTTATGCGTGGCGCAGTTACGCCTACGGAGTCAAGCAGGACGACATGCGGGCCGCGCAGGACTTCACCCGCGCCGTCGAATTGGATCGGAGCGACCCGACACCCTACAGTTGCCGCGGCCTAGCCTCCATCGCGCGGGGCAACTACGACAGCGCCTTGGCTGACTTCAACAAGGCCATTGAGATGAAACCTTCCGACGCGGACGGTTACTCCAACCGCGCGCTGGCGTATTCTTGCAGAAACGACTACGGCCGTGCCATTGAGGACTACAACAGGGCCATTGAATTGCGGCCGACCGACGCCGAGCTTTATGCCAGGCGCGCGGAAGCCAAGCGCGGCCTCTTGAAGGCCACCATGGAGCAAGTGGTCGGCGACGTGAAGATGAGCGAAAGGCTCGGCGGCAGGGTGGACCACGGGTTGGTAAGCGAAATGAACCGGCTCTCCGGCGGAATTCCGACGGATGTGATGGCGGTTCCGCAGGCCCGTGATATCCGCGTTCTCCCGCCCGTCGAATCGCCCGCCTCCAGGCGCGTCGAGCCGCCGGCGGCCACCGTGCCCGGAACGCCCTTCAAAACCTTCGAGACCACACCGATGATCGAAAAGCCGGTCATCGAACCCGCCAAGCCACCCAAGCCGATGACCGAAATCAAAAGTCCCCCTGCGGATTTGACCGCCACCATTGACGCGGTCGTCGTGCCGAAGCGCGCCGAACTGGTCGCGCCCAAGGCGGCTGCCCCACCGGTTGCGGCGATCCCCGAGCCGCCCAAGCCCACGAGAGTCGAACCCGCCGCGCCTGCCGCGCCTTCCGGTGACGTGGCGGGGTTGATTGCGAAGGCCAGAGAGACCAACAACCTGGACGAGCAGGTCAAGCTGTTGACCCAGGCCGTCCAGTTGGCGCCCGAATCCGCGGCGGCGTTCACCGCCCGCGGCGACGCCTATATGATGAAAGGCGATTACGACCTTGCCATCGCGGATTATTCCCGTTCGATCGAGTTGCGGCCCAGCACCGGCACACCCTACAACAACCGCGGCGTCGCTTATGTTCGCAAAAGCGACCACGCGCGTGCCATGCAGGACTTTGACAAAGCGATCCAACTGGACCCGACGCTGGCCGGCGCTTACTACAACCGCGCCGACGCTCACGTGTTTCAGCAGAACTTCGACCGCGCCATCGCGGACTTCACCAAGGCCATCGAACTGAAGCCCGACGATCCCGACGCCTATCAAGGCCGGGCGATGGCCTACTACCAGAAGCGCTCCTATGACCAAGCCTGGGCCGACGTGATGATGTGCCGCCGTTTTGGCGGCCGGGTGCAGCCCGAATTCGAAGCCGCGCTTTCCCGGGCCGCCAGCCAGCCCAAGGCGGCGCCCGTGGCGACGTTGACACCGCCCAAGGTTGAAATCCCGGTTCAAAAGCCCGCCGCCGCCGAACCGGTCGCGCAAGCCGCAGCACCGGTTCAACAGCTTGCCGAAACGGTTGTCTCTGCCAACCCGCAAGCTGCTGACGCTTTCAAGCAAGCCAGAGCGTCCGTCACCCTCGACGAGCAGATCGCCGCTTATTCGAGAGCGATCAACGCAGATCCCAAGTTCGCCAGCGCCTATCTCGAACGCGCCGCTGCTTGCATCGCAAAAGGCGACACCGAAGGCGCGATTCTGGACTGCACCAAATACATTGATCTCCAACCCAACGATGCGCGGGCCTACGCTCTGCGCGGCAATGCCTATGGCAAACGCGGCGATTCCGAGCAAGCCCTCCGCGACCTCAACAAAGCCATAGACCTCAATCCCCGCAATGCCGACACCTACTACGACCGTGCGATGGCTTACTACGATCTGCGCTCGTATGACAAAGCCATGACCGACGCGCAGACCTGCCAGAGACTCGGCGGCCAGGTCCGGCCCGAATTCCTCGCCGCCCTGAACAAGGCCATGGGCCCGCTGATGCCGGCTGCATCCGAGCAGTCGCTGTTCTCAAAGAAAGTCGAGACAATCGCCCAGCCCGACCTCGCCGCTGCCAGGCCCGCCGAGGAGAAGGCGACAAGTGCTCCCTCGACGGTCGAGCAACTGCTCAGCGAAGCCCAAACCGCCGGCACGCCCCAGAAGATCGAGTTCTACTCGATGGCGATCGAGTTGGATCCCAACTGCGCCGCAGCCTACGCCGCCCGTGGCGATCTCTACTACGCCAAAGGCAACTACACCGGCGCGATCTCCGATTTCAGCAAGCTCCTCAAGCTCCAGCCGCAAAACGCGGAAATTTATTTCGCCCGTAGCCAGGCCAACGCCAAGAACGGCGACAGCAAGAGCGCGCTGAAGGACATCACCCGCGCCATCGAACTCAAACCCGACTACGTCGAGGCCTATCAGAATCGCGCGCTGTTCTATGCCGATCAGCACATGTATGCCGAAGCCTTGGCCGACATCCAGAAGGCCCAGAAACTGGGCGCTCAGGTGGATCCCGACTTTGTGTCGGCGGTGAGCAGGGTCGTGAAGGCCCAGTCTTCCTCGCCGGAAGGAACGAGAAGGTCGTCTGAACCCGCGCCCTCCAATCTCCCTCCCGTGGAAGACGCCATCTCCAAAGGCATGGCCGCCAAGACCCCGGCGGAGCAAATCCAGTGGTTCAACAAGGCCGTCTCTCTCGACCCGAAGAACGCCAACGCCTTGGTTTATCGTGGCGACGCCTACTGCCAGCAGGGCGATTCCGAACGCGGCATCGCCGACTACAACCAGGCAATCTTGATCAATCCCAAACTGGCGGTGGCCTACAACAACCGCGGCGTCGCCTGGACCGCCCGCGGCGAGATGGAACGCGCCATGTGGGACTTCAACGACGCGCTCCAGCGTGATCCGTCCCTGGCGGGCGCCTACTACAATCGCGCTCAAGCCTTTGCCAAAGCCGGCAAGTTCGACCAAGCCATCCCGGATTTCAGTCGTTTCATCGAGCTGAAGCCCGACAACGCCGCCGCTTACCGGAACCGCGCCATCGCCTCCTATAATGTTCGCGCCTATGACAAGGCGTGGGACGACGTGGAAGCTTGCGCGAAGCTCGGCGGCCAGGTTCCTGCCGACTTCGTGAGCGCGCTCACCGCCGCGGCGCCGCAACTGGCCCGCACCGTGGCCACCGCTGCCGTGGCGCCGGCTTCCAGCCAGCGCACGCTCGACGACCGCTACCAGGACGCGCTCGCGCTGTTGCAGGGCGGCTCTTACGACCAGGCGGCGACGCAGTTCGAGGCGTTGCTCCAAGCGGCGCCGACCCATGCGATGGCGCACCTCGGTCTCGGCCAGATTTACTCCCGCCAAGCTTCCACGAAGAGCAAGGCGCGCATGCACTACATGCAATTCCTCCAGTTGCGCCCCGACGATCCCAAGGCCGGCGACGTCCAGCGTTGGCTGGCCGCGAACCCGTAAGGGACGGCAGCGTCTCAGAGCTTGTAGCCGAACTTCCGCAACAACTGCTTGCGCGCGGCGATGTCCGCTTCGGTTTCCACACCGCGGCTTCTCACGCCGTCCACGACGCCGAGAATGCCGCGGCCTGTCGCCGTTTCGGCCACGATGACCTCGACGGGATTCGCCGTGGCGCAAAACACCTGGCAAACCTCCGGCACCGCCTTGATGGTGTTGAGGATGTTGATGGGAAATCCGCCTTTGAGGAAGATGATGAAACAGTGGCCGCAGCCCAGCGCCAGCGCGTTCTTCCTCGCCAGATCCACCAGTTCGTCGTCGTTGCCCGTCCAACGCACCAGCGCCGGCCCGCTCGACTCGCAGAACCCGATGCCGAACTTCATCGGAGGCGCCGTTTGCACGATCGCCTCGTGCAGGTCCTCGATCGTCTTGATGAAATGCGCCTGGCCGAGAATGAAGTTGAGGTCGGCTGGTTTCTCAATGGGGACAGTCTTCAGTTCCATGACACTCCTCCGCTTTCGCTCCACAGCCGTGGCGCTGGCGGAGCTTGTTGATCTTCCGGGCCGGCGGCAGCCTACTTCTTGTCAGCGTCGCCGCCGGGCTTGCGCTCGCCGGTGTCGCGCGCGGGGCGTCCGCCTTCGCCGCGACCCTGCTGGAAGCGATGGCGCATCTGCTCCATGACCTCGTCCACCTTCTTCTTCTGCTCGTCGGTCAGGATGCCGCGAAAATCCTCCATCATCTTCTTGCGAATCTCTTCGAGCTGCGGGCGGAATTTCTGGGCAATCTCCGTCGCTTTCTTCTTCTGCTCGTCGGTCAGGTTCAGCTTCTCGCCCATCTGGCCCGACAGGCCGAAGAAGCCGAGCGTGCGGTTGGCGGCGGGGCCGCCGCGTTCGCGTTTGGGAGGGTCCTGCGCCCAGACGGCGACCGCGGCCAGCAGGAAGGTTGCAGTCAGGATTGCAGCTACTGTTCTCATGGTCATGTCTCCAAGTGTCGCATGATTCAAAACCGGCGCGGACAAAAAGATTCGCGCCGCCCCGGATTTTAGGTTTGTGCTTTCACCGTTTCAATTGCAGAAATGAGCCATGCAGACCGATGCCGGATACAAGATTCTCTATCAGCCCACGACTTGGTTCCAGCGGCTTGACTGGGCGGCCCTCTTTCCGAAGCGCCAGCCGATCGAGGTGGACATCGGCTGCGGCGACGGCTCGCTGCTGCTGCATTGGGCGAAGCGGTTTCCCGACCGCAACTGGCTCGGCGTGGAGCGGCTGAAAGGGCGCGTGCTGAAGCTGGAGCGCAAGGCGCCGCGGCTTGGCATCGCCGGCAACCTGCGAGCGCTGCGGATCGAGTCGGGCTACGCCGTGGAATGGCTCTTCCCGCCGGCCAGCGTGGCGGCCGTCCACATCTATTTCCCCGACCCGTGGCCGAAGAAGCGCCACCACAAATACCGGCTGGTCCAGCCCGCGTTCGTCACGGTGTTGGCGCGGGCGCTGGAGCCGGGCGGCTCCGTGCATCTGGCCACCGATCACCGCGATTATTTTGCCGAGATGCTCGCCTGCTTCGGCGAGAGCGAAAGCTTCGAGCGCGTCGAGCCGGTCGTGCCGGCGACGCCGGAGGAGATGACGGACTTCGAGCGCGACTTCGTGACGGAGGGACGGCCGATCAACCGGGCGCGGTTTAGGAAAGTGAAGGGCTGAAAGTGAGGCGTCAAAAGCTCTTGGAAGCTACTCGCTCTTCACTTCTGTCCTGTCACTTTGTCACCGGCGCTGACGGCGCGGTGTCCCGGACGATGCGGAAGCCAATAACCTGGTGATATTGACCGGGCAGCACGGTGGTCTGGCGCGTCGTCACGCGCGCTTCCGTGTCGGCCCAGGAGCCGCCACAAATCACGGGCACTTGCTCCTTCGGGGCGTTCTTCATCGGCACCCATGAGTCGGTCCATTCGCAGACGTTGCCGGCCATGTCGCGGACGCCGAACGGGCTTGCGTCGCCGGGATGCGCGTTGACCGGCGCCCACCGGAAGTAACCATCAATCTTGCCGCGGCTGATGTCGTCGTAATCCTTGCCGGTGTTGGCCCGCTTGGGGTCGTCGAAGCTGTTGCCCCACGGATACAACCGCCCGTCGGTGCCGCGCGCGGCCTTTTCCCATTCCTCCTGCGTCGGAAGCCGGCCGCCGGCCCACTTCGCGTAGGCATGCGCGTCCCAGAAGGTCACGTTGAAGACCGGGTAGTCGTCCGTGAAGGGGTGGCCGTCCTCAAGCAACGCTTTGGCATCCACGGCCGCCCGCGTCTTCTCCCAATCCTCCGGCGTGTGCGAGCTGTCCATGCCCTTTGGCTGCTTCGGGTGCGCGTAGTTCTTGTCGCCCTTTTCGCCCACCCGCGTCCAGAACTTGCGGTATTGGCCGATGGTCACTTCGTATTTGCTGATCCAAAACTCCTTGGTCTTCTTCTTCTCACCGTTCTGGTAGATGAACTCGCCCGCCGGCACATGGATGAACGCATCCACGTCCGCCGCCGGCAGTTTCGAGAGCTGCTGGAACACAACCCATCCCACCGCCGCCAGCACGATTGCGCCCGCGACAGCGCCGCCCATGATGTAGTGCTTCTTCTGGAGACGCTGGCTCAACGGCTCTTTTCCGCCCGGCAGGATCGGCTTGATGGCGGGCCTCCGCGCGCTGGCCGACTTCGTCTTCTTGACCACCGGTTTGTGGAACGACCGCTCCAGCGCTTCCGCCTCGGTGAGCAGATGCTCCAGCGACGGGAACGGATGGTCCGGCGTCAGCACCCGCCTCAACAGTCCATAAACCTGCTGTGATTGCGGCGCCGCCGGGTCCAGCGCGTTCCACAACGACAGCGCCAGTGCCGGCATCTCCGTGGCGGCGGAGCTTCCCAGTTCGCCGCTGGTGCCGTCCAGGAACGAGAACCCGCACACGTGCGGCTCGCCGTTGGCGTTGTCCACCAGGATGTTCTTGGCTGGCACCGGGCCGATGGAGATGTTGTGGTGCGACAAATACAACAACGCCCGCGCCACGCCCATCAGCACCCGCAGCGCATGCGCCGGGCTGAGCTTCTGCGGCGACTCCGCGATCTCTTGCAGCGTGCGGCCGTCAATGAACTCGCGCGCGTAGTAATGCACGCCGCCAAACTCGCCCGCCTCGTAAACCGCCACGATGTTGTTGTGGCGCCGGTTGGCCATCTGGCTCGACAACGCCGAAAACTGCGCGACCTTCGCCGGGTCTTCGTGCAATTCCGGCTCCAGCACCTTGATCGCCACAGTGCGGTTCACCTGCTCCTGCACCGCCTCGAAGACACTGCCCCAGTTGCCGTGGCCCAGCACCCGTCGGATGGAGTAAGGCCCCAGGACCGCGCCAATCATCGGGTTGCTCGCGCGCGGAGCCGGTGGCGGCGGAATGAACTCCGCCGGAACGGGCGGCGGCTCGGGTTGGGGCGGAGGTGGCGCGGCCACGGGTGGCGGCGCAGGCGGCGGCGTGGCGGTCGGGACCTTCGCCGCGATGCGCGGACCTGCTGCAGTCGTGGTGGGGCGGGGTTGCGCGGGCGCGGTGGCTTGCGGAATCACCATCGGCACCTTGGTCGCGGTCGCAACAGGCTTCGGCACGGCCACGGCTGTCGGCGCCTTTGGCGCCACGGTCGGCACGGGTTGCTGCGGCGGCGTGGTCGCAACGGCTCGCGGCGCGGGCGCGGCAGCTACTTTCGGTGCTTGCACAACTGTCGGTGGTTTCGCTGCCACCGTCGGCATCGCCGCTGGAGGCGGTGTGGCCGCAACAGCGCGCGGCGCAGGCGCGGCAGAAGGCGGCGGAACAGCCTTGGCCACGACCGTTGCCGGTCTCGGCGGCTGGGCTGCTGGAGGTGGCGTGGCAGCAACTTTCGGTGCTTGCACGACCGTCGGTGGTTTCGCCGCCACGGTCGGCACTCGTGCCGGCGGCGGCGTGGCCGCAACGGCTCGCGGCGCGGGCGCGACTGGCGTTGGCGGCAGCGGTGGCGAAGCTTTGGCGACCACTGTGGGCGCGCGCGGCGGCTGGACCGGCGGTGGCGGAGCGGCCGGAGTTGCCACGACAGCTCTTGGAGCTGGCGCGACAGTGGGCGCTTTGGCCATCACAGTCGGGCCGGGTTGCGGCGGCGTCGCCTTCGGCGCCGTTGCGACGACACGCGGCGCGGTCGCTGGCGGAGGTGGCGAGGAAGCTTTGGCGACCACCGTGGGCGTGCGCGGCGTTGACACAACTGTTGGCGGCTTCGCGGCGACTGTTGGCGTTGCGACGACAGCACGTGGCGCGGCGGGCGGCAGTGTCGGCGCCGGCGCGGAAACTGGGGCCGACACTTGCGGTGCGCTGACAACCGGCACAGGTGTGGGAGCGATGAGCGGAGCGGGAGCTTCTTCTTGTGGGGGCGGAGGCGGCGGCGCGGCCACGGGCGGCGGCTCCGGTGGAGGGGGCGGAGCTGCGGGCGCAGGCGCGGGCGCGACCGTGAGCAGCGCGACGACGTTCTCGGCGCGGAGAGGTTTCACGACCAAGCCGAGGCCGCTGGCCGCGCGCACCTGGCTTTCGACGTCATCGGACGGCGCGTCGGCGGTGAAAACGACTTTGAGTTCTGGGAAACGCGAGCGGGCGAACTCGGCGAGTTGCGTGCCGGCGACGTTGAGGTCGCTGATGAGCACTTCCACGGGCTGCGCCTCGAAAGCGCCGAGCGCTTCTTCGAGCGTGGTCGCGACGCTGGCGAGGAACCGGCCGGCGAACGGCGGCGCGTTCAATTGCGCGGCAAGGCTTTCCGCGACGGCGCGGTCGTGGTCCACGATGAGAAGAACGGTAGCCATTAGAACCTCTGTAGGGTTGAAGCCGGCGCAGTGGGCGCGGCGGGATTGGGTGTTCCGGCGGCGGACGGGATCGCGCCGGGTAGGTCGGGCGGCAACGGGAAGTGTTTCAGGATCGCCGCGGTTTCCTCCGGCGCAAACCGATGTTCCCGCGTCCAGAGCGCGAGACCGATGCCCGCGAGTTGGATCGAGAACGTCAGCGCCACCATCGAGGCCGCGATCCAGAAAAGCAGGGTGGTGCGCAACTTCTGGCTGTTCACGTCGTGGAGAAATTCAAACCGCATCGCCACCACACCCACCTCGACGAGGCAGCCGCTGGGCAGGCGGGCTTCCTGCTGGATGGGCTTGCCGTTGACATAGACGCCGTTGGTGGAGCCGCAATCGCGCACGATGACGCCCCGCCGCGTGATCTTCATGACGCAATGGCGGCCGGACACGCCGTCATCCACCAAGCGCAGGACGTTTCCCGCGTCGCGGCCAATGGTCAGTTCCGCGCCTTTGGGTCGGATGCACTCGCCTTCGCGGGTGCCGTTTTCGATGATGAGGTGATACATGCGCGCCGCCAGCAAGCGGTGAGGGCGACTTTACGGAGAGGCTCGAATCCTGTCAATCCGTCACTGCCGACAGTTTGTGAGCAACCGCCGCGTTGTTTCATGATGCGGCTGCTTTGCGAAAAAGTGCGCGCCGGATCCCAGACGACAACGGCCATGTGGTAGTTCTTGTGGAAATCGGGCGGGTCGCCGGGCAGCGCGGAGGCGTAGTAGGCGGTGACGACCTGGCCGTCAGCGCGCTGCACGCTCGACGGATAGCCGCCATCGAGGCCGTTCCAGTCAATGAGGCGCACCGGCTCAGTCCACGTCTCACCGCCGTCGCTGCTGAGCATCGCTTCGAGGCCCTTCTTGCCGAAGTCGGAAGCGCGGTCGCCGTAGGTGAAGAGCACCCGGCCATCGCGCAGCTTTGCGAGGTGTCCGTTGACGCGCTGGAAGCCGGTCATGGTGCGCTTGAACGTCCATGTGCGGCCGTCGTCCGACGACGCGTAGAGCTGCATGAAGTCCTTCTTTTCAACGCCGGTTCCTCCGCGTGCCGCCGCCAGCCAGCGGCCGTTGCCGAGATGCAACGGCGTCGTTTCGTTCGCGTCAGGACCGATGACGGCTGGTTCGTCCCACGTCTTGCCGTCGTCCTTGCTGCGGTAGAGCCACGAGCGGAAATTGCGCTCCTCATATTTCTCCCACGGCCCCTGCGTCGAATAGACCGCCGCGCAGAGGTCGCCGTTCTGCGCGATCTGCACGTCGCCAAACGGCACCGCCGGCTGGCCACTCGGCACGGTTTGCGGGAATGCGTCCTTGCTCACCCACCACGACTTGCCACCGTCGGGCGACCGGCTCAGCCACGGCCCGAGCGTTTCGTAGCGATAACTACCGCGCGTCCGCTTCACCCCCGGCGGCCAGCGGTTCGACCAGCCGGAGGTCAGCACGATGAGATCGCCGTTGGCGGCGAGTCCGGCGGCACAGTTCATGCGGATCGTCTCCGGCTCGTGCTGCGTCGCCGCGCTGCCGAACCTCCACGTCGCCCCGCCGTCGCCGCTGAGCCAGCACTCGATGTCGCCCGGATGATGCCCGTGGCTCGCGTCATTGAAAATCAGCGCCGCCAGCGACCGCCCGTCCTTGAGCAGTTTCAGGTTCGGCCACGCGCAATGCCCGTGCGCTGTGACGACCGGCACGGGTCGTTGCCCGTTGCGGTCCACGGCGTCTGGCATGTCAGCGCGAGCAGACAGCAGCACCAACAGCAAAAAGGCAAACAAAAGGAGGGTGTGTCTCATTTGGGATTACCGTTACCGGGTGATTTGGCCGACAAGCTCGATGATCATCAAGTGGCCGCCGTTTGGCTCCATCGTGATGGGCACGACGGTCTTCGAGGTCACGGCGAGGCGCGAGTGGATCGTGTGCAGTTTGCCGGCTGTGTCGGCGTAGATGCTAGCCCGATACGCCGTGCCGGGGCGGAGGAAATCCAGCGGCAGGTTGCGGGTGCGTGCGTGGCCGTCGCACATCGTCGCCACAAACCACGCCGCGCCGCTACGGCGGGCGACGGTGACGTGTTTGCCGAGGTCGGTGATGACTTTGATCTCGTCAGTCAGGCCGGGCATTTTCTCGGCGAACTCGATTTCCGCGCCGCCCTCGCCGCCAGGCGACCATTGCTTCATGCCCGCCCGCACCGAGGCGCGGCCGAGATAGACGCCCAGCATCGCGACTTGATGACAGTGGGTTTTCGACTTCTTGTAAATCTGCGGCGTGTAGTCGAACGAACCCATGATGCCGCGCGTGAACGGCAGCAGCACGTCGTGGAGCGATTTGATTTCGGGCGCGATGGACGGCTCGGCTTCTTCACCGGCGACGCCTTCGACGTTCACGAGGTTTGGATAGGTCCGGCAGAGGCCGTAGGGCATGAAGGCGTCGTGGATGACGGCGATGAGTTTGTGCTCGGCGGCCTTCTTCACCATGTAGGCGATGGCGCGCTCGTTTTGCTGCGACGACGGCGGAACAAAGCCGGGCTTGACGCCGGCGACGCCCCATTTCTCGTAGCAGGCGAAGACATCCTCGATGGCATGTTCGCCGCCGAACTCCTTCAGCAACGCGCCGCGCACGTAGAGGCAGAGGCCGATCGGACGCTTGAGGCTCTTGCCGTAGGCGGTGAGCGCGGGGATGTCGAGGTCCACGTAGTTGCCGCCTTGAAACGAGTGCGGCCGGAACGGGACGTAGCCCTTGGCCGGTTTCATCAGGCCGCCCTTGACGTTGTCGCGCCATTCGGGATGCGCTTCCCAGAATGGGCCTTTGTTCTTCTCGAAGTTGGCGATTTCCTCCGGCGTCCACTTCGTCTCGGCGCCGGACCACGAATGGTCAATCTCCAGATAATCGAAACCGTGCGCGGAGCCGAAGTCCATGAGCCGCTTGATCTCATCGGTCACCATCCGGCAGTTATAGACCTGGCAGATGGCTTTGCCGGGCTTGATCCACGAGGTGTCGGCGATGGCGCACGGTGGGTTGAGGTTTTCGATGAGATGGCGGTTCTCGACAAGCTTGCCGGCGGTCTCGGCGACGACCATCGCCTGCCACGACGTGCGAAACGGCGACGCGCCCGTGGCTGGCGAGTGCATCGAGGCTGTGAGCGTGTTGGCGGCGTCTTTTTTGCGGCTCCACGAGACGACGGAAAAGTCGGCGCGATCGGCATCGGTCAGCGAGACGAATGTGCCGTCGCCTAGGGCGACGGTGACGGCGCCTTCGCTGTTCTTCATCGTGGCGATGGTGGCGTTGCCGTATTGGTAGTCGCGATGCGTGTAGATGACGTGATCGCCGGTGAACTTGAACTCCGTCAGCAGCTTCTTGATCGTCACCTGCTGGAGCGCGGGCTGTCGCGGGAACGCGTAGCGCACCGCCACGCCTTCGTTGTAGGCGCGGACAACGATGTGGAGCAGGCGTTTCGGAGCGGCGGTTTCCTGCAACTTGAAGGTCAGCTCGTTATAATGGTCGCGCACCTCGCTAAGGAAACCCCAGACCGGTTTCCAAGTGGTGTCGCTGGCGGTCGTGTCGGCGCCGAGGAGCGTGTAGCTGCCGCTGAAGTTCTGCGGCGTCGTCTCCACGCCGAGCAGGCCGTTGTGGACGATGCTCTTGCCGCGAAACGTGACGCTCCAGCCCAGCCGCGCATCCTTCAGTTCGACAGTCGCAACCACGCGCCCATCCGGCGAACGCACCGTTGCCGGCTCGGCCGCGTCGAGCCGCGAAAGCAAGCTCAGAACTGTGAGAGTGAGGAGGAGATTCAGCTTCATAGCTTCTTCATTTCAAGAGGTCCAACGACCAGTTCCACCACCCGCACGTCGCCGGGCGGGACGGTGACGCTTACGGCGTTGGCGGTGACGGGCAGGTCTTTCTCCTCGGACAAATTGCGCGCCGAGACGAGACGCTCGCGTTTCGGCGTGATCGTGATGGTGGGCCGCAGGGCTGGGTTGAAGATGACTTCGCCGGACTCCTCCTTGTAAGCACCCCGATTCTCCAGAAGACCGACCAGCCAGCCGCGCGCGGTGCGGTTGATGGTGAATTGGATGTTGCCCTCGATCTTCAGCGGCAGGTGGCGCGCGGCCAGCGCGTCCATCAACTCGCGAACGGAGCGTCCATCGCGGGCAAATTCCTCGATCGAGAAACGGCCCGCGCGGCGAAATGCCTCCGCGTCCGCGCCGAGTTGGCCGGCAAGGCGTTGCGTGACGACCAGATGGCCGCCGTGTTGGAGGTAGTCGAGCAGCGTGCGGCGAAACGCCGGCGTCAACTCGTGGTCGCCCAACAGCAGCGCCACCGGGTAGAGCCGCAGCAGTTCGGGCCGCACGGTGCTCAGCAGCAGGTCGAAGCTCTCGCCGTAGGGCGTGTTGACCATCATGCGCGATTCGCTAAACCGGTCGCCTTTGCGGTAGAGGATCGTTCGCGGAAAAACCGTGTCGAGCACGGTGGCTGTTTCCATGTCGCCCGGCGTCGGCTCCAACCGCCACCACGGCCGGACCTGGCCCGCGCCGGGTGTGACTTGGAAACCAGCGAACTGGTCCACGATCAGCGCGAACGGCGTGTAAGGCACGCCCGCGTCGGGATGCCGCTCAATAAGCCGGACGAACTCCTGCGCCTTCCGGCCAATGGGCGAGAGCTGGAAATGTTTCTCCTCCGACTGATCTCGCATGACGGGCGGGAACGGCTTCGTTCCTTTCTGTTCAGGCAGGCGGCGGAACAACCCAAGCTGGCAGGCCTCCGGCGTCGTGAACGCCGCGCCAGCCAGCCACGCCAGAAACCACGTGCGCGCCTGGAACGCCGCCGAGTGGCCCGGCCGCCGCGGTTCCTCGCTCTCGTCCGCCTCATAATAAGGAATCGAGCCGCCATACCACGGCGAGGTCTGCACCACGAATGAGACTTTGTTCTGCCGCGCCGCGCCGCGGGTCATCGCCACGCGCGCTTGGACGCACGGGCTGCCCGCGCCGAGTTCGGTGGTGATGAGGTCCGCGCCCCACTGCGCCGCGTAAGGCTCCAGCCAGCCGTGGCCGGTAAACGAGCCGAAGAACTTCCCCGCCGCGCGCCCCTCCGCGAGCTTCCCGCAATACCACCGCCGGCGCGACTCGTAACAGTCGGGCTTGCACTCGCCGTCGAGGCTGGTGTTATAGCCCCACTCCGCCACGCCGGTCCAGCGGCCGGTTGCGAGCGAGAAGTTCTCAAACTCCCACACAGGGCTGAGCACGCGCTGTCGGGCCGCTTCGAGCGCGAAGCGCCCGTGAACACTGCCTTTCTTGTGTAGCCCGACCTTGTCGTAGCACATGAAGAAGAACGGCCGGCTCTCGAACCGCAGCGGCTGCCACGCGCTGGCCGCGAGGTTCTCGTAGCCAGCCGGCAGTGGCAGCGGCGCGGCCTTCAGCGTCACCGGCCGGTCCGCCCACAACTCTATCTGCGAGACCACGGCGGACCAGCCTTCGCGGTTGGAAAAACGCAGTTCGAGGCTGCCGCCCGCGCACCACGCCGGATCGAGGTCGAACTCCCAACGCTGCGGTTTCTCCGCCGGCATCGGAATGGTGAACGTCGGCTCTTTGGTCTTTGGGTCGGGCACATGGAGGAAGTTGCGGTTTGCGGCAATGTGCAGCCATGCGCTCGGGCCGGACAGCAACACGACGCGGAGTTTGTAGCGCGCTGCCTCGTCGAGACCCTCGAAGCGATAGACGACCGCGCGGTCCCAGTTGTCGGCGACGTTGTAACCCTTAGCATCGCGCCCGCGCACCTTGTGCGGCTGGCGCTCCGGCACGCCGCACTCCTCGCGCGCAACGAGATGACAGCCCGCCGGGCCGCCGTCGTCGGGAGCGTATTCTCTGCCAACCTCCACGGCATTTGACTCGGCCGCAAGGAAGGCCAGCAGAATCGCGACCTGAAAGACAAAGGAATGGCGACAAAGGAACGAAACGGGAATGAACGCTGCTGTCGGAGAGTCTGATTCCTTTGTCTTCATTCCTCTGTCTCTTTCATTTCGCTTCTATCTCCACAGCGCCCTGTTGATGCGACAAACGCAACTTCAGAATTTTCATCGCCTCATCCCACCGCTCGTCCTTGATCGCCGAGGCCGGCTCGATTCGCCACTGCGGCTTGCGGGAGAACGTCAGCGTCAATTCGGTTTCACGGTTGGGATATTCGCCGTTGATTTGCAGCCACAGGCTGCTAGCGGTGAGCTTGCCGACGAGGTAGGCGTGCGTGCCGAGCTTGCCGGCGAGCGTCGTGGAGCCGTCGAGCGGCATTGTGAACGATTCGGTCACGTCCTCGTTCTCGCGCGAGTTCATCACGACGATTGTGTCCGCAACGCGACACACAAACGCTTCGCCGCTGCTCGATGGCGCATAGGCGGCATCGAACACCTGCCTGACCTTCGCCACGTCTTGAAGCTGTGACACGGGCACGTTACGCACGCCGGGGCCGAGCGGTTCGTTGCCCTGCACGAGGACGGGAATGAAGTAATAGCGGCCGGTGTTCGGGAAGAACTCCCAGAGTTGGCCGTCAATATTGCCCATCTTGCGGAAGCCGTAGGTCGCGGCGAACAGCGGGCCGTATTCGGCGTAGTGCGGCCACGCTTTCAGGTCGGGCTGCGGACGGTCGTTGAAGACGGCGAGCTTCACATTTGAGAGCACCTGCTCCTTCGTGGGAATCAGTCCGCGCTGGACCGTCGCACGGATGAGCGGCACGACGAAACGCTTGAACGTGTCAGTGGTCTTCCCGGTGTCATACCAGATCGCCGAGGGCCAGTCCGCGCTGGGTTGCCGCGCGACGAGTTTGGCGCTTGTCATCAGCGTCTGCCCGTCGAGGCTGTAGATGCCGCAACCGCGCGCAATGCCCATCACAGCGTTGAGCGTCCAGAAGATGCGCGGCATCGTGCTGAGCACGCCGGTGCGCTCGCCCGTGCAGACGCCGAGGCCGTTGAAGCCCGCGTTTTGCCAATAGAAGCCGCCGTCTTCCCACGCGCCGTGGTGATGCGTGATGCCGCCGAGCCAGAGGCCGAGCGCCGCGCTCTGCGAATAGAACTGGCGGCGGATGATGTTGTTTTTCTGCGAGAGCACGAGCCACGGCCCGAACTCGCGCACGAACGCGCCCTGTTTTTCCATCAACTCCTGCCATTTGTCGTCCTTGTAGGTGCCGTCGGCCTCCTGGAAAAACATGCCGTATTTGGCGCAGAGCCGCGTGAGACGGTGGTGGTAGCGCATGTCGCCGTCTTTGTTGTCGCGGTAGAGCGAGCTGAGATGCTCGCCGCCCTGGATGCCCACGAAGTTCGGGACGCGCTGGAAGAGCCATTCGATATCCGCCAAGCCAACCCAGTGGCTCCGCAGCATGAAAGCATGGGGGATCTTCTCCATGCCGCGCGCAAACTCCCTCACCGGGATGCCTTTGCCTTCCATGCCCTCGGCGATGATGCCGACAAACGGCGCGATGTCCGCCGCCACGTCGGGATGGAACTGCGTGTAGTCGAGCACGCGCGTCGCTTCGAGCGTGAACAGCGGCGCCTTCGCCGTCAGCGGACGCTTGAGCGGCTTCTTTGAGTGATCGTTGTTGACGGTGAAAGCGCGCGTTTCCGACCACGCGCCAGCGACGTCGCCTTTCAGCCCGCGAATGCGCCAATACCATTTGCCCGGCGCGGGCAGTTGGTCGTCCGGCACCAGATGCCACGGATAGTCGTGGCTGCTGGCCACACGCACCTCCGTCGGCGAGGCGAAATCCGGCGTGCGCGCCCACTGCAACTGGTAATCCACCACCATCGGAATCGCGCCCCAGCGGAACATCGCCGCGAAGTCGGTCATGTCGGCGTCGGCCACCGGCGAGAGCATCCTCGGCGCGACGGGAAGGGTTTCGGCGATCGAAACCTTGGGACGGGTTTGAAACCCGTCCCACATCGTCTCCAGCACGAACGCCACCTCATCTTTCCAGCCGAGTCGCTCGTTCAAGTCGAGCGTCACCGTCGCCGGCTGGGCCGCCTCCAACAGCGTCATTGGTTTCTTCCCGCCGGCCAGCGGTCGCGCCACGACCTTCGTCGCTCCCGCCACGCGGCACTCGAAGCGCTTGTTGAAGTCCAGCCGCACTGCGATCTTGCTGTTGGTGCTCTTCTCCAGTCCGCCGACCGTCTGCGCGTGGACCGGCTCGCCGCCGACAAACACCGCGCACGGCGGGGCGAGCGACGGCAGTTTCTCCGACTGCAACGCCTTCCACAGGTCCACCGTCTGCCGAAACACGCTCACGCCCGTCTGCGCGGCGAGAAACACGAAGCCGTTGGTCAACGTGCTGCGTGGCTTCACCAGAAACGGAAACTGTCCCTGCTCCGGGTCAATGAAGTTGCATTGGAAGCCATAGGCGCCGCAGCCCCAGATCATCGAGCCTTGACCGACTTTGCCGGGCGTCGGCAACAGCGTCGAGAGGCCGACGCCGCAGCCGGTCGCCGGCGATTCCATGCTGATGCGGCAGATGCCGCCAAGCCACGCGCAGCGCGTCTCGCCGCCGTCAATCTCGCCTTGAAGCGGCGATTTCTTCCGCTCGATGAGCGGACGCTGCATCAAGTCCTTCGACCAACGCCCGCGCACGCCGTCGCCGCTGCCGACGTAGGCGATCCAGAGCGGCGTGTCGCCGTCGTTCCGCCAATGCACGCGGCAGACGAGCAGCGGCGCGCCCGGCACCAACTCGAATGTCTCGGTGACGGTCATGTCTTTCGCGAAGCCGCCGAGCCGGCTTGTGCGCGTCAGCGTGGGGCGGCCGTCTGGCGAAATGGCCGGCGTCCCTTGCTGGAAAGGCTCTTGGAAGCGAACAAGCCCGAGGTCCTTCGGATCACTGTTCATGATGCGGCCGCGGTTCTGGTTGTCCACCCAGAAGTCGAGTTGACCGTCCTCGATGAGCGCGGCTTTGTCCGCATCGAAGCCGAACCGCCAGCCTTTCTTGCCAAACTCGACGCGCACGACGCTGTTCCGCAGCATCCCCGGCTTCGCTTCCGCCATCCGGCTCTCACTCCATCCCTCCGTCCGCTCCGCCACCAAATCGAGCCGCGACGTTGGCGGCATTTTGACAAACAGCCGCACCACCGCCCGCCCGTCCTCCACGCCGCGCGCCAGCGGAATCGCCGCCGCGTTGTCCGCGCGGCGCACACGCACCGGCCCACGAAACAGTTGTTCGTCGAGGCTGACCGCGGCGGCGTGGACGGGAAGCTTCGAGTAGTTCGCCAGCGTGATGGCGACCCGCTCCTCGCCGCCGGCCGCAACAGCCCACATTGCCAGCGCCATTCCCAGTTTCGTCATTCGCGCGCGGTTTGCAGCATTCATGGGAGGGTCACACTACCAGCAGTGGCCGCCGTCGTGAATGACTATGATTGACCGAAGGATGCCGATTCTTGGCCCATTACTTGCCATCGCCGCTCACCCTGCCCATCACATCAGCGGATTCCTGCAGGCTCACCTTGCCTGCACCAGCAAGCTCCACCAAGTCCGGCAGGTCGTAGTGCTTCAACGCGCCATGAACGACGTTGACGGCTTGGTCGAAGGTCTCCGTGGCGCGGACGATTGCTTCCCATGACGGAATCATCCGGCGCAGCGTCACGGTGCGGAAGGCGTCGGGCGCGAGCGCGGCGGCGTGCATTGCGGGAATGGCGGCCTCGCCGATGGCGAGCAGACAGAGTTCCGTGGGCTTGGCACCGGCGGGAGCGAAGTCATTGAGGAAGCGCTTCCATGTCGCCACGTCTTCGGTTCTCATGCCGACGAAGCTTTTGCCCATGAGGTAGGCGGTGAAGATTTCCTGATTGTCCCGGCCGAAGCGGCCGTAGCCGTAGTCGCGCTTGTCGTGGCCGGTCTCCGTTTCGCCGATGCCGCGCAACTCGGCGGCGAGGACGATGTGGCCTTGTTTCACTAGCGCAGCAATGGGGCCATCGGCATCCTGCGTCATGCTGACGCCGTGCAGATAGAGCGTGGCTGGACCAGTTGGTTTCGCGGGAACGAAGGCGAGCGCAGGGAGACGGAGACGTTCGTCAACGGTGAGGACCAGCTTGTGGATGGTGCAGCCGTCGCGTTCAATCTTCGCGATGGTTTCTACCTTCGACGCGGGCAAGGCGTCGGGCGACCGTGCGCCGATGGTCTCGCGCAAGAGCTTGCGCTTGTCGTCGTCGGAGAGGCCGCGCCATTTTGCGGCGCGCGTCTTCTTCAGCGATGCAGCGATGCTGGCGTTGATCTGGAACACGGAACGCTCGCCGGGCATGAGCAGCGTCTGGCCCTTCGGCGTGCATTGGAGTTGTTCCTGCGTCCAGTCGGGCTGGTTGTAGGTGCGGAGCTGTTCGTCGGTCAATGTGTCGGGCAGCGCGTCCACTTCGCGGATGACGATGTCTTTGCCGAGCAGCCAGCGGCTCATCCAGCGCGCGACTGTCTCGCGCAGTTGGATGGTAAACCCGTGCGGAGCGTCGGGCGCGGCGATCTCAATGCGCTCCGGATAGCCGAGGCGCGAATAGAAACGCTTCGCATCCAGGAACACCTCCCACGTGCCGCGGAAGTCGAACGTCACGTCGCGCGTGCCGGCGCAGATGAGCGTGGGCTTCGGCGCGCGCATGATGCAGTAGTCGGCTTCGTCCATGCCGAACGCAATCTGGCCGAAGATGTTCTGCTCGCCATCCTGCGGCCCCTTGCTGTCCATGAGGCGACGGAACGTCGTGAGGTAGCAGCCCGGCGCAGCCGCGACGATGCGGTCGTCGAGCGCCATCAGATACGCCGTCTCGGTGCCGCCGCCAGAATTACCGGTGCAGCCGATCTTGTCGGCGAGGATGTCTTTGCGGCTTTGCAGGTAGTCAATGACCCTCATGCCGTCCCAGATGCGATACTGCGCGACATTGCCGCCGAGCAACGCGCAGCCGAGGCCCATCATCGTATGCTCGATGGTGCAGAGGAAGCGCACGTTCGGATGCGGCACCTGCACGTGCTTGGCATCCTCGAAAACCTTGCGCTGCTGCGTGAGGTCGAGCATCTGGTAACGCTCGCCCTGGCCTACCGGGTCGTAACACATCGCCGCCATGCCGTGCTTCGCGAGCAGGACCGAGGCGCGCTGGTATTGGCCCACCGCCTTGCCGTCGTGGCTGTGACCGCACGGCACCAGCACCGCCGGCCACGGCGGCGGCGACGCCGGCAGGTAGAGGTTCGCCGTGACATGGAATCCCGGCCGGCTCTCGAAAATGATCTTCTCGACGCGATAGCCCTTGCCCTCCAGCGTGCCGACGACGCGCGCTTTCAACGGCGTGCGCTCCGGCAGCCCGCCGATCTGCCGCAGGAAGAACTCCCGGCGCTCCCGTTGCCACGCGCGGCACGCGGCTTGGCTCTTGATCATCTTCTCGAACTCCGCGCTGCGCCGGTCCACCTGCTGGTAAAACTCGTTCTTCAGCCACAACTCAAACTGCTTCCCCGGCGCTGCGCCATCGACAGCCGGCTTGAGCACAGTGAGGTCTTCGGCAGCGTGTAGCACGGCGAGTGCGATCAACAGTGGGATGCTGACAGTGATCAAGGCATGTTTGCGCATGGAGCCTCCTGTTTCGAGCGTATCACTTCTTGCCGGTTGTGTTCTTGATGGATAACACGCGGGTCTTCTTCATTTGCCGGCTCTCGCGACCCGCGTTTCGAATTGACGGTGCGCGACGGAGCCTTTCACGACTTCCAAGAGTGGGAACTGTTTGAACTCGGCCAGCACCTGCGCGGCGCGGTTCTTATCCACGTCGCCGCGATGCGCGTGAAGGAGGTAGCGCAGTTTCAGCGGCGCATCGGGCGCGATGGTCAGACCGTCGTTCAAGCACAGCGCCGCGCCCATCCAGCCGTCGGAGCGGACGTGCCAGTGCGTGGGCGAGCGCGGATTCGTCGGGTGGTCGAAAAACGTGATGCCCTCCGTCACGCCCTCGGCCACGGGACCGGAGTAGTCCATCCACATCGCCTGCTTGCCGAAAATGTCCGGCTCACCCACGCGGCCCTCGCTGTCGGAGATTTTGCCGCCGCCGAAGAAGGCCGAGATGGACTTCGCGACGCGCACGGCGAGGAAGCCGAAGTTTGTCTTGCCGAGTTCCACCGGCTGCTTCATCGCGCAGAACGTGCTCTGCAACTCCAGCGTGTGTTCGCCCTTCTCGCCGGGGCGGTTGATGGCGATGAGCGTGTGTTCCATGAGTTCGCGCTCCGGCTTGCCGCCGAACCATCCGAGTCGCGCGGCCATGATCGCGTGCTCGTCGCCGTCCTCGTAACAGAGCCAATCCTTTTGACGGATGATGCCGCCGTCCTTCTTGTTCGCCCAAAACGTCGTGCCGTTCACATCGTTGTGCGCGAACCAGATGGATTGGTGATGGTCGTGGTTCGGCGCGCCGGGATGCCCCATGCGCGTGAGCGTCGCGCCCGACGGCCCGTTGAACGGATAGAAGAACGGGCGCGGATAGTCCTGCGGGAAATGCCAGCGCGTCGTCTCCCTGCCGCCCAACTCGAACGCCGTCTGATGCTCCGCGTGCGGCACGATGCGGCAACGCGGGAAACGAAACGGCTTCGCCGGTTGTTGCCCGCGCAACGGGAGCGCAGCAACCGAGCTGAGGACGGTGGCGATGAAATGTCGTCGTGTCGTGTTCATAGTTTCGGTTCCCATCCGGGTTCGTAATCGCGTTTCCACAACGCGGTGGCGGCGGCGTTGCCGGCGATGCGTTTGGTCGCAGGATCAAACCGCACCGTTTCACCTGTGCGCAGCGCCGCGTTGCCGAGGTGGCACATCAACGTGCTTTTCACGCCTTCCTCGATGTCGGCGTTCAGCGACTTGCCGTCGCGGATGGCGTCCACGTAGTTCTGCAAGTGTTCCTTGTCGCCGCCGGAACCGCCGCCCTTGCCGATCTCCTTCCGGTCAAGGTCAAAGATTCTGTAGCCGGCGCCCTCGACGACGAGCGTCGCGCGATCGCCGTAGAACACGATGCCCGAACCGATGCCATCCAAGCCGTGCGGCTGACAACTGCGATGCTCCCATTGGATGACCTTCCTGCCATACTCGAACGTCGCGAACTGCGTGTCTGGCGTCTCCTGGTCGTCGTCGTGGAAATAACGTCCGCCGCTGGAGACGACGCGCGTCGGATAATCCACGCCCATGCCCCATCGTGCCACGTCGAGCGTGTGGATGCCGTGGTTGCCGAGTTCGCCCGTGCCCCAGTGCCAAAACCAATGCCAGTGATACGGCACGACGTTGTCCTGGTAGGGCCGGCGCGGCGCTGGTCCCTGCCAGAGGTTGTAATCAAGCCCCGCCGGCACCGCGACGCGCTTGCCGCGCCCAATGCCCGGACGTTTCGCGGTCATCCACGCGCGGGCGACATGGACGTTGCCGAGTTCGCCAGCGCGGACGCGCTCCACGGCCTCCCTCTGTCCGGTCCAACTCCGCCGCTGCGTGCCGTGCTGCATGACGCGCTTGTGTTTGCGCGCTGCCTGGATCATCAGTTCGCCCTCGCGGCCGTTGTGGCAGCAGGGCTTTTCGACATACACGTGCTTGCCCGCCGCGCACGCGAGGATCGCCGCCGGCGCGTGCCAATGGTCCGGCGTGGCGATGACGACGCCGTCAATCGCGCGGTTTTCCAAGAGCTTCCGCAGATCGCGAACCATCTCCGGCCGTTTGCCCTGCACCTTCTCCACGTCGCCCGCAGCGGCGCGCACATACATCTCATCCACGTCGCACACGGCGGCGATCTCGACGTTCTTCAAACCCGCCAGTCCCATCGCCAGCCAAGTGCCACGGCCCGGTTTGATCCGGCCTACGGACTCGCGCGACACGCCGATGGCGCCAAGCACGACTTTCCCGTTCGCGCTCGCCTGCCCGCGCGCAATCCACGGCATGGCAATGCCAGCCGTCGCAAGGGTGCTCTGGGCGAGGAAACGACGGCGATTCAAACGCCGCGTGGGGAATGGTTGTGCGTTCATGGGAAAGTCAGGTCGAACTTTGAAAAGGTGACAGTTTCTACTTCGTAGCGGCTCCCACCACAAGCTCGGCGCTTGATGCGGTCGGCGAAACACGGCCGTCGCGATCCACGGCGGCAACATCGAACTGATACGTGCCGCCGATGGAGAGCACGCGGCCCAGCTCCAACTGCGTCGTGGCATCGCGCGTCCGAATGGGTGCGTAAGGATAGATTTCGGTGTCCTTGTTGTCGGCGGACGGCGCAATGAGAACCGGCGTGACGAGGTAGTGCGACACGGTTGCGGCGTTGGCTGGCGGCTTCCAGAAAACATTCACCTTGGTTCCGGCCACGGTGATGTTTGTGGGAGCCGGAAGTGGGCTTTTCACAGCGGGTGCTCCTTTGGCGACCGTCACGTGCCAGCAGTGGATACGGCCGTTGGCGGGTGTGAAGATGAGCAGCTTGTCCGGACCGGTGCAAATCATGCTGGTGTTGCCGCCGCCCTGGCTGGTGATGATGATGCCGTCGCTCCATTCGCGGCCCGTGCCGTCGAGCGAGAGGTAGATGCGGCAATGGTTCTTCGTGTGCGCGGTCAGCAACACGAGAACGCCATTCGGCAGCAGGCACAGCCCCGGCAGCTTCCCCGCCGCGATTCGTTTTTGCGGGCCGGTGAGAACTTTCTCCACAGCCGACCATGTGACGCCGCCATCCGTTGAGCGCGCCGTGACGAGCGGGGATTTCGCGCTGCTGCCGGTGCGCACAACCGCCAGCCACGAGCTATCCGATGTGCGCACCACCGCTGTTTCCACCCACGGCGACGCCAGCGCCGCGCCGCTCGCGCGGATGGCCTGCGCGTCGGCGATGGTCGCAGCGACGTTCCAGTTCCGGCCGCGGTCGCCGGACTTCAGCAGGAGCGCGCGGTTGCCCGTCTTGCTCCACGAAAATGCCGGCATGAAGAGCGTGTCACGTTCATCTTCGAAGATGCGTGGCAGGGGTCGGGCGATGATGCCGAGGTTGCTTGGGCAATGAAGCTTCGCCGTCTCCGCCTGCCAGGTCTTGCCCTGGTCCTTCGAGATGGCGACGAGGTATTCACTTGTGGCGGTCGCCGGTGCCGTGAGGACCTTCTCGCGGTTCGGCACGGAGCGGATGCCGAGCGTCATCAACTCGCCGTTGCGAAGCCGGTCCTGCCACATGTCCACCATGCCGGGCAGCGGTGAGTTGTCGGGGCCGGCTTTCCAAGTCAGCCCGCCGTCTTCTGAGAAACTCAAGCCAGTGCCGACGGATTTGTCCCAATCGTCGGGATGGTTGGGGTAGATGTGCGTGATCTTCCTGTCTGTCGCTACAGCCCAGCCCGCGCCCGTGATTCCCTCCCGCTCGCGGACCGTGACCACCGGCGCGACGGTGACTTGCACGTCGGCGGCGCGCGTGGCGAATGGAGTGAGGGCCAAAACAAGGAAGAGAAGCAGACGGCTCATGGGGCGATGATAACTCTTTCGGCGTTTTTCTTGAACAAATCTTCCGGCACCGGTTTGCGGTCGGGGCCGTGGACGTTGTCGTGGACGCAACAGTTGCCCGTCGCGTTGCGCTGCTGGAAAATCCGCTGCGGGTCCGCGTGGTGCACGAACCAGTTGTGATGCACCTCCACGCCTTCGAGCGGGATGCCGCGGATGACCACGCCCGGCGACGGCGGCGCGATGCCACGGCCTTCGTCGAGGTCGAGCACGGTGTTGTGATGCACGTGGACGCGCGTCGCCGCCAGCCATTTTGCCGGCAGCGCGGGGCGATACTCGTGCATGTCGAACGCGAACGTGTTCCGACCGAGGTTGTAATCGTGATAGACCTTCGGGCTGGCTTCCCTCACGATGTTGAAGCGCGCCTCGTAGCCGGTGCCGGGCTTGCCCGTGCCGGCCACGGCGTGCCACGTGTAACGGATGACGTTGGCCTCGATGAGCACCGGCAGCCCGGCCTTGTCGCCGACGACGACCGGATAGGCGTGGATATCGTGCAGGTCGCAGTGATGCACATGCGTCTCGCGCGCCTGCACGTTCACCCCGGAGTGGTGGAACTCGAAAATCTCGCAGTTGTCCACCTCCACCCTGTCGCCCCGCGCGGCGATGGCGATGGCGCCGGATTTCTTCTCCGCGCGTTTGCCCTCCGCCGTGATCGCCGGGCCTTCGCCGCCCCGCAACCGCAAGCCGGTCACGCGGCTTCCCGCGAGCGCCGTGATGCCGCTCTTGCCGGGATGGTTGAATTTCAGCAGCGGTCCCGGCGCGCCGTTGTGGCCGCGATTGCCAGCGAGCGTGACGCCCTCGGGAACCTGCAACGGCGGCGCACCGCTGAGGTCCAGTTGCGCCGCCGCGACGAAGACCACCTGTCCGCGCCGCGCCGCTTTCAACGCGGCGATGAGTTGCTCCGCCGTCGAGACCCTGACATCGCCGGCGGTGACGATGCGCGAGTAGCCCTTGCCGCCGCCGATGGGATTGCCCGTGTCGTTGGCATCAGCGCCGTAGCGCGACTCCGCGGCCCACGGCGCGGCCCGCGGAGCGAGCAGCAGGAGAGCAAGGGCGAGAAAGATGTTTCGTCTCATGGCCGCGCTCTTCGTATCACGGCCCCCAATCCGCTGGCAAACACAACGACCACTCCTCGCTGTTCAGCGGCCTGGCGCGGCGAGCCAGTCCAGATCGAAGATGGCGAGGTCCACCGAATCCACGCCGCCGCGTTGCTTGGCGCGCACGGGATCGGCGTGGAGATGCTGGTAGCCAACGAGCACCCGCCCATCGCGAAGTTGCAGCACGCCGTGGTTACTCAATGCGAGTCCTCCGCAGACCAGATCGCGGCGCTGTGGCCACGTCCGCCCGCCGTCGAAGGAACGCGCGGCGGTCAGGCGGTTGCGCGGGCCTTGCGTGCGGGAGGCCACGCCGTTCCAGACGACGAGCAGGCTGCCATCCGCGAGCCGCAGCAACTTCGCGATGGACTCCGGCGACTCCAGCGGTAACGGCGCGGGCGCGTCCCACGTCCGTCCGCCGTCCTTCGACCGCGACGCGTAGAGCCGGCCGGTGCCGCGCGTCCGGACCACGCACAAACATTCGCCCGCGGCGATCTCGGCCAGCGCCGGCTCCATCGCGCCGCCGGGCAGTTCGGCAGGAATGGCGCCGCCCTCCTGCCACGTCGCGCCTTCGTCCTTGGAAACCAGCACGCGCGAAATCGAAGTCGTCGTCCCATCGGCAGCGGCGCCGCGATGATAGACCGGCAGTGCAATCCGTCCGTCGCGCAGCACCACGGGCTGCATCGCCACGCCAAACTCCGTGCGCCAGATCTCTCGTGCCTCGCTCCAACTGCCGCCCCCGTCCGCCGACGTGCGCAGCAGCACGCGGCAAGGCTCCTTGCCGCCCGCCATCGGCAACTCCGCAAGCACGCAATGCAGCAGGTTCTTCACCCGGTAAAAACCGCACGGGGTGCAGCGCATTCCGGGACGCCGGTAGAACTCGCGCCGTTCACCCCAGGTCCGGCCTCCGTTCCATGACAGCGACGACATTATCACGTTAGGGGTTTTCACCTCCGTGTGCCCCGCTTCCCAAATCGCGAGCGCGCGTCCAGCCGGCAGCTCCGTCAGTGCCACGTTCCATTGGCCATGCTGGGCCTCAGTCACCGGCGAGATGGTCGTCCGAAAGACACCGTCTTCGCTCTGCGCGGCGTCCAAGAGCCATTCGCGATTGAAGCGGGCGATGCGAAGTTCGCGCGCGTTGTCCGGCAGGATCTGAAACCAAATCGCGATCAACGTGCCATCCGCCGTCTGGGTCGCGGTGGGATAAGCGCTCTGAAATCCCGGAACACTCGCCAGCGTGCGGGGCTTTGACCACGTCTTGCAGCCGTCCTTGGAAAGCGCGACATCCAACGGCCAGCGATTTCGAGGGGAGTTGTTCCATACCACCAGCACATCCCCTGAATCGCGCAGGCGCCACAGGGCCGACGGGGAGTTGTGCCCCGCCAGCGGTGAAGGCGACGGTGTGTCCCAAGTCAGTCCGCCGTCGCGGCTGCGGCTCTGGTAGTGCCAGGAGTCCGACGTGCGCAGCAGCGCAAAGATCCCGCCGTCGGGCAGCAACACCATCGCCGGCTCGCACACCCCGCCTGTGCCGCGAGCCGACACCTTGTTGGTGACTTCGACAAACATATCGCCTCCCGGAGTCCAGGTCTTTCCGTTGTCGCGCGAACGCAGCGCGCCGGATTTCAACTTCATATTGCCCTCAAACTTGACGGCTCCTCCTTGCTCCAACAGAACATCCCAACTGTAAGGCATGAGCAGGGTGCCATCGGGCAGCGTCATGCCAATGTGGATTCTACCCACCTCATACTTGTGATGCGCAGGCATCTTGACGGGTTCGCTCCAACGGCTCCCGTTGAACTTGCGGGAAGATTTCCACATCTCGGTGTAAACGATCTTGTCAGCCGGGCGCGTGGTCGAACAAACCTGAATCTCGTCCGGAGCCAGGATGATCGTGGGATCCCCATCCATGAGCGGCGTGTCTATGATCGTCTCGGGCGTGCTCCATCTGCGGCCGCCGTCGCTCGAAAAAGCCCCCGCGATGCGCGAGTGCGCGGGCTGGCCGTCGTTCGCCGCCCAAGCAAGAAACAGGCGGCCGTCGGGCAGCGCCGCCACCGTCGGATAGGAGTTCTGCTTGAACTCCTTTCCATCCGAGGGAATGGCCGTGAAGGTTTCGAAAAACGGCTCAGCCCCCTTCAACTGCAGCGGCTGCGCCAGCAGCAAGGCGTTGAGGGTGAGCAAGATGTGCTTCATCGTTGTCGGATCATTTCTTGACGGCGGCCTCGAACCGGCCCACGGGGTAACCTTTGTCGTAGCTCACAATCCATGCGCCGTTGGTTGTGGCGTAACGGATGTCCTCCTTCCGCTCGAAGTCGGTCGGGCCGCGGCGATGCAGGGCGTCAGGGGAGCGCCGGTCAAGATACTTACCGGCGACGTGACCGACGATGAGGGTGCGGTTGCCGAGGGCGTGGCCGGCGCTGGTGAAGACCTTGCCGTCGAGCATGTCCTTCGTCACGCGCACATAGGTGAAGTCGAGGCCGCTGGCTTTCATGTTCGCGGCGAACTCGTCGGCGTCGGTGCAGGTGAAGTCCTCCACGCCGTGCACGGTAAAGATTTTGGCGGCGCAGCCGAGCCGTTTCATCGTGGCGAGGTGCGCGGGGTTGCCGAGGAAGCGCAGTTCCTGGGCGTCGGGCGTGAGGTGGAACGGATGCGCGGAATCGCGAACGTAGCGGGCGTTGAGCTTGCTGCCGCCGGGGAGGTTGAAGGCCACGTCGTCGCTGAGTTTCTTCATGCCGCACATGTCAATCACGGCGGTGAACGTGCGCGGCGCGAGCTTGTTCGCCATCAGGCTGACGTTGCCGCCGCCGCTGCCGCCGGTGGTGAAGATGCGCGTGCTGTCGAACTTGATGCCGCGTTGCTTCAGGCCGTCGAAGACGAAGTGCAGCGCGCGCAACGCATCAAGCGCCTGCAGCCAGCCGAAATCATACGGTTCGGGGTCGAGAATCGAGGCCTGCTTGCCGCTCTGCAGGTAATCCACGCCGATGGCGACGACGTCGAACCGCTGCGCGAGGACGGCGGGATCGGCCGTGCCGACAAAGTTTGTGCCGCCCCAGTTGTGCAGCGAGAGCATCAGCCCCGTGGTCGGGCGCACACTCTCGATCTTCGATTCGCCGCCGGGATAGCGGATATGGACAGTGATCTGGCGCGGCCCCGGTTTCAACGGCCACTCCTGCGCCGGAATGCTGACCGTGCCTGCGCCGTCGGGCAACGCGGGCGCCGCGCCGGCGCTGAGCGGCAGAAGAAGGACGGTGAGTGCGAGCAAAGCGGTTCGGTTCATGATCGTGTGTGTGCTGGCGGGGCTTGAAGCTCTCACTGCTTCGGCGTTTTGGCCGCGAGCTGACGAATCTCCGCCGTCTCCAGAGCACGGCGATAGATTCGCACATCGGACAAGCGCCTGTTGAAGGGGCCGTTGGCTCCGGCGCCGATGCGCAGCGGCGCGTTGGTGTCGAGATCGTAGCCGGCGGCGTCGAACTCCGGAGTCTGCGCGACCATCTTGCCATCCACAAACAACGCAAGGTTGTTGGCGGATTTCACGGCGGCGACATGATGCCACGCGGACGACAGGCTCTGCCCCCACGCAACCTGACGGCCCGCCGCGAAGGAAAAGATTTTGCCCGAAGGCAACGTGCTGCAATAGACATGTCCATCGTGCTCCGCCATCGTCCACGCGCGGCGATACTTCACGTCGGGCGTGAGGTCGAGCCGCGCAAGCCGTTTCCACGTCGCGCCGCCCTCATACGAATACACTTCGGCCAGCGGCAGCGTGCCGGCGATGAGCCGTCCGTTGTGCACCACCATGCCCATCACTTCCAACTCCTCGCCGAGCCGGCCCATGTCGGTCCATTTGCCGATGTCCTCAAACCGATAGACGCGCCCGCTTCGCCACGTGCCGACGAGCAGCCGCCCCTCATGCGACGTGAAGGAATACGTCTGTGTGTTGTCGCCGAGTTGGCCGCAATCGGTCCAGGCCTTGCCGTCGTAACGATAGACGCGCCCACCATCGTAGCTGCTGGCGTAAAGCAGTCCGCCGTGCACCGTCAACGCCTGCACACGTTTGCCGTCCGGCGTGCCGCAATCCGTCCAGCGCTTGCCGCCTTCGTAGCGGAAGAAACCGGCCGGCTTGTAGAGCGACGACGCGTAGAGCTTGCCGCGAAACACCACCATGCCGCCTACCGCCTCCGTCTGCGGCAACTGGCCGCAATCGTCCCAGCGATCTTTTCCCGCGTAACGCAAGACGCGCCCGCCGAGAGTCGCGTTCGCCGACTCGGGCAACGCCGAGCCGGCCACGCGATACTTCCCCGTCCCAGCATAGAGCGCGCCCTCGTGGACGGCGAAAGCGGTCACGCTGTTCGCGCCGTCAGGCGCGCCGCAGTCGGTCCATTGCTGGCCGCCGGCGTAACGATAGACGCGGCCCGATTCTCCTTTGCCCGGCTCGCAAGTGCCCGCATAGAGCGCGCCATCATGCACAGCGAGCGCGAACGCAAAAAGCGCCTTGCCGGGCCGGCCGCAATCCGCCCACGCCGATGCCCGATCATCGTCAATGCCGAACTGCAGGTGCCGCCAGTTGGCCTGGTTGGAGGTGACGCCCATGTTGCTCTTCAACGTGAGATGAAAACCGCGGCGCTTTACCGGGTCGTATTGGCTGACCAAATCGCCCGGCGCGACGTCGCTCACCTCGTCCGACTGCATCCACACCGCGACGGTGAAATCGCCCTTGCCAAGCCGCGGCGCGCGCTCCGCGGGCACTCCCGGCCATGCCCCACGCGTCTCGCCTGACAAAGCCCAGTGCGCAGCCAGGTCGCGCTGAGGCGGTGAAGCCTGTTGCTGAGCGAGCGCGGACTGAACCGAAAGCAACAACGCGGCGATGGCGAGGATGCAGACCTTTTTCATGCCAGTCAGCCGGCCAGCGCTTCGCGCATGCCGCGCGTCAGGATGGCGTCCACGGCCTCGGCGCAGTTGGCGACGCTGACTTCGTAGCCGCCCTTGGGATACTCCTCCTTCACGGGGATATACCACGGGCCGCCGTCGCCGTAAGCCGCGGTGGCGACGAACCGGCGCGGCTGCATTTTCTGCGCGCGAAGCTGGTATTCAACGAAGGATTCGGCCGGCATGTGCAGCATCGCCACGTTGTTTACGTGGAGCGCGCTGAGCACGATCGGCGTGCGTTTGGCGACGCGGTGGATCCAGGCGATGCGCATCGCCGGCCGGATGCGGTTGGCCGGGACGTTTTTCTTGTCCGCCAGCATGGCGCGGAGTTCGTCCTCCTTAAAGATCGGGTTCGTCGGCAGCAGGACGTTGCTCGCCTTCCATCTCACGCGGGTGATCGGAGCGGGCTGGAGCGACCGCTCCGAGGCGACGATGCCGTCGTAGATGCGCCGCGTGAGCTGCACGCGCGCCTCGGGCGAGCCGTCGTTGTATTTGCCCGCGCCGATGTTGCCGCCGGCGCCGTTGAAGTAAAGGTGCGCGCAACCCGGCTCGTCCTTCTGCCGCCGTTTGCGGGCGAGGCCGCAGAAATCGCTGCTCACGTGGCCCTTGCCGTAATGGCTCATCGGGTGCGTGGCGTAGTAGTGGCAGGCAACGAGCTTCTCCGCGCCGTCGTAGAACGCGACCGTCTTGAGCATCGGGTCAATCAAGCCCTCCGGCATCGCAATCAACTCCGGGTCTTTGCAGGAACTGCCGCGCTGCTTCCGCAACTTCCCGTCGGGGCCGAGCGCGATGCGGCGGTTGGAGGCAACTTTTTCGACGCGGGCCTCGCCGTGCGCGACGTGGGTGACGGGGCGCGCCTGTGGCAGCGCGGCCTTCACCGCGGCGCGGGCGCGGGCGAGGCATTCGTCGAAGAACGCGACGTCCATCACGCGCATCCCGTCGCCTTGCGTCGCCACGAGTCTCTCGGAGTGGAGGCACACGAACGGCGCGTCGTGTTGATGCACGCACTGCACCGCGACGCGGTCGGGCGTGGTGCCCGCGGCTTCCGCCAGCGCCGCGCGCCACGCAATGTGCGCTTCGTTCAGGATGCCGGTCCAGTCCACCACGCAGACTACGATCGGCTTGCCCGCGCCCAACAGCACGAACCCGATGGCCTCCAGCGGGTCCTCGCAATCCACCACCGGCGTGATCCAGCCACCGCACAACGGATGCCCCACGGGCGGCGTCACGTCGAAGCGGAACGACGCGATGCGCAGCGGCGTTGTTCCCGCCGCGCGCGCCAGCGGCGACACCGCGGCGGCGCCGGCCAGCAACGACGATTGGAGAAAACGGCGACGGGTGATTAGGGAGACAGGCTCTTGCTTCATGACAACGCCTTTCGTATCACGGTTTCCAGTCGGCAGGCAAATGCAACGACCACACTTCGCTGTTCAACGGCCGGGCGTGGCCGCCGGCGACCCAAAGCTTGTCTTTGAAAACGAACGCGGAATGTTCGTGGCGCGACTTCCAACAGGTCTTCGTTTCGAGCCGCTGCCACGACTTGCCGTCGGTGGAATGCCACACATCGCCGAAGTTGTCCTTCTCCTTCGACCAGCCGCCCAGCACCCACATGCGGCCGCGATAGACCGCCGACGAGAACCACAACCGCGGCCCCCACGGCGCGGCCTCCGTCTCGCAACGCCAGCTCACGCCATCGCCGGACGACCACACGTCGTTCTTCGCGTGGTGGGTCGGGACGTAGTTGCCGCCGCCGAAGACGTAGATGCGGTCGTTGAGCACGACAGCCTGATGATACGCGCGTGGCGACCAACCGGCCTTCGCGGTCTCCAGCTTCCAGTCCTTGCCGTCGCTGGAGGACCACACGTCGTTTTTCAGGCTGCGCTCGTCGCCGAAGTAGTAGTTCTCCGTTCCACCGAGAATCCACATCCGCCCGTGAAACTCCACGATGCCTGCGGCGATGCGTGGCGACCAACTGGCGGCGCACGTGGCCTGCTCCCACTTCGCGCCGTCGGTGGAGCACCAGACCTGATTGCCCGCCGAGTGGCCCGGCAGCCGGCCGTTATACCAGCCGCCCATCATCCACATGCGGTCCTTGAAGACGATGTTCATCGGCAGATCGCTGTGGATCCACGGCGTGTTGGTCGTGACGAGGCTCCACGCGTGCCCATCCGCTGACGACCACACGTCGCGCGGCGGGGCTTGGAACGACTGGAACCAGCCACCCATGATCCAGAGCTTGTCGCGGAAGACGAACTCGCCTTGCGAATCACGCGGTTGCCATGCGGCTGTCCCTTCGAGCTTCCAGTCGGGCGCGTTTACCTGTGCGTGGCTGGCGGCACTTGCGCAGAAGAGGAGAAAGGCTGTGATGAGTTTCATGCGCGCATCATCGAAAGCGGAGCTTCACGAAGTCATTGTTCTCCAGCGGCAGCGACAGCTCGACGGTGTGCGGCGAGGTTTGCTTGAAGGCAATCCCGCCGAGGGTGGCGGACTCGGCTTTGGCGATGGGCCGCGGCACGGTGACTTGGAGCGCGAGCTTGGCGATGGGTTGGAGCGTGTAGTTCGCGAGCGGGATGAGGATGCCTTGGTCGTGCGACATGAAAACGGCGTCCACGAGCGCGTGGCTGCACTGGATGGGGCGCTCGATCTTCGCGGCGCGCGCGGGCGTGAGGATGAGATCGCGAATGTCGGCGGGGAACTGCCACGGGTTGTAGCTGCGCTCCAGCAACGCCGCTTCGGCTTGTTCGGCGACGCTGAGTGCGGTCTTGTCGTCCAGCTTCTTCTGGAGCGCGTTGCGATGGTCGAGCGCGGACTTGATGTAGGCCAGCGCCGGCAGGAAGCCGCAGCAATAGACCGAGCCCTTGCCCGCGGTGCCACGCACGATGGCGGCGGTGTTGTCCTTGAACGTGGCGAGCGTGGTCGCGCCCGCATGGGCGGTGAGCGGCTGTTTCACCGCCAGCACCGCCGCTTTGCCGCCTTCCCATCGCACTTCGTCTTTCGCAGCAAGCATGTGCAGGTAGCGCCCGGAGGATTGGAACTTCTGCAACTCGGCGACTTCGCCACGCGTGGCGGGCAGGATTTCGTCCAGGACGCGCAGGGGGCGGTTGAACTCATCGCGTGAGGCTGCGCCGGCGGTCAGCCAGAGCGTGCCGCCGCTCTGCACCCATTGTTTAAGCTTCGCAGCGGCGGCGGCAGTGAGGTTCGGACCGGTGAGGTAACACACGCGGTAGCCGTCGAGCAGGTTCTTTTCGACCTGCCGCTCCGACACGACGTCCACCGGCATCTGCGCGTGGCTGAGCGCGAGCCAGGTGTGCATGCGGTCGAAGCCGCAGGCGAGGTTGCCGCCGATGGTCCACACGTCACTCGCGGAACTGTAGAGGAGCGCGACTTTCGCGGGCGCGGGCATGGCGGTGAGCAGCAGGTCCTCCGCCGCGCCGATCTCGCGCGTGAGGGCGGCGTTGGCGGTCCACGTCTCCGGTTTCGCCTGCCAGACATGCGCGCGCCAATACGGCCCGCCCTCGTGCGTGGCCCAACTGGGGCCGTAGCAGAAGTTGTTCAGGATTTTCACACCGCGCGCGAGTTCGCTCGTGGCCTTGAGCTTGATGTCCCACGGCTTGCGGCCCGCGTGCGCGACGAGGTGATGGGCGATGACCTGTCCGCGCTCGCGGGTGGCGGCACGCATGAGGTCCACGTTGAACGACGCGCACTGGTAGGTGGACGCGCCGTTGGACCAGTCCTCGCCCCAGATGGCGTTCTGGTCGGGCGCATCGAGCAACTCGAAGTAGTCCACGCCCTGCGCGTAGAAGTTGGCGGTGTAAACCGCGCCGTCGCTGAAGTTCGCCAGCACGGGGAACGTGCCGCCATAGGCTTCGTGGGCTAGCTTACCCTGCGCGGCCATGAAGTCGCCGAGCGCGCGCGTGCGGAAACGCTGCGAGTAGTAATAGAGCGCCGGGAACTCATCGCGCTGCCCGTCCGTGACGATCTTCACCGCGTCCCAATCCTTCACGAGCAGGTCGGCGGGCGTCCTGCCCATCGCCCGCAGCCACGCGCGGAAACGTTCCGCGTAAGCAGGATCCTTGGCCGCGAAGTCGAGCGACTGGCCGGTAGGTTCGTCGGTGAGTTCGCAGAACACGATGTCCTGCACCCGGCCGCCGTCCTTCTTGAACTCCGCCGCGGCTTGCTGGAACCGCGCGCGCATCTTTTCGATGTCGGGATTGCAGAATGAGCCGTCCTTCATGAACCACGCGCCGCCGATGTGCCGCAGATGCCCTGGCGTGAAACCGAAGTAGCGGAGCGTCTTCTCCTCGCGCGCCAGCACCCTAGCGTCGCGCGGCGTGAACTTGCTCTCCACGGCGGCCGTGACGAAGAACGGGAACTTCTCCAGCGGCTTGCCATGCGTTGGCCACGGATGCGCGTCGGCGAGCTTGCCCGTGGCTTCGGCGATCTCGCGGTCGGTCTTCATCAACGCGAGGTTCTCCGGCGTCAGCAGGTTCGGCGGCAAGTAGATGGCGACCGTGCCGGGCTTGTTGTCGAGCTTCAGCGTCCGCACGATAGCATTCTCATCCGGCGCGGTGGCGAACTCAAACGTGGCCCGCAGTCGCTCCGCGTAATCGGTGTAAGCGTGCCGTGCGGTGATGTGCAACATCGCGCCGGAGTCCTGATAGATCATGGGCGTGAGGTTGCACCAAGGCGTGCTCTCGCCGGACTTCAGCCGATCCTGACTCTTCGGCGCGACGCCCGCAACCGCGCCGGCCCGCGCCAGCGAGTAGTGCTGATACCACGGCGCATGGAAATGATCGGCAAAGATGTGGATGTAGGCCGGTTTCTCGTAGCCGTCGCCCAGCGTGACGCGCAGGTATGTCTGAGCGCCGTAGTGCAGGTGATTCGGCACCAGCTTGGTGTCCATCGTCAGCAGCAGACAGTCCACGTGCCTCGCGAGGCCGCTCGCGTTCTTGTTCTCGTGTTTGCTGAGCCGCAGCGTCACTTCGCCCTCCGGCAGATCGGCCTCGAACGACCGCCACGTCTGTGAATCACGCGCGCTCTTGCCCTCGAACTCCGCATCAAACAGCCCATCGCCCAGCACGCGCCCGCCGGCCAGCGTCGTCAGATGAAATGGCCCGCGCCACTTCGGGTGGCTGCTGTAGCGCACCCAGATGCGATAACGCCCCGCGTCCTTGATGCTGACCGTCGTCGTCGCCACGCCGTCCTTGGCGCCGCCCGCCCCATTGAGCACCGCCAGACCCGACGCCTCCCGCGCCGCCGATCCCGTCAAAACCACCCAGCCGCCCGGCGACTTGAAGTTCTCCGCCTCGACGAACACTTCGCTCGCCGGGACGGTCGGCAACAGGACGAGGAGCAACGAGGCGAGAATAACAGTTTGATTCATAGCTGGCTCCTTCAGGTTGCCATCGTGCGGAACATGCTCGCACTGAACTCTGGCAGGAACAGCTGTGAAAAAAGCGCGAAGCGCTTCATGGTTTTCTCTCGAACTGGATGCTATGCGGTTTGTCGTCGCTGACCGGGATGTTGTAGGTCCGGCTCCAGCGGCGAGTCAAGGGATCATAATCCGTTTGCCAGAAGTCGTTGCCGTGGACGCTTTGGTTCATGGGCCGGCCGTCGAGCAGCAACTCGTGGCCGCGCGATGACGTGAGGCCGGTGAAGGTGACCGGCACGTAGCCGAGACCGCCGGTGAGCGTAAACTCGGCGTCGTCGTTCGAGGCGCGGACTTTCACAGCAGGATACAGGCTTTCGAGTTTGCCAGTTTTCATCCTGACGTGGCGATCGTTGCCGACGGCTTCGCGATGAATCATGCGCCAAGTGTTCTCGCCGGCCTTCAACGCGGCGCGCAGGGCCTCGTTCGGCCCGTAGTAGCCGGCGGCGAATTGCGGCACGATGACGTGCTCGAAGGTCGCTTCGACGAAATCGCCCGGGTTGAGCCACGCGACGCCCGGCGGTGGCACGATGTCGAGCGTCGAGGTGTCCATGCCGCGGGCCTTCACGCCGTGCTCAGCCGCCCACGGCGCGGCTGGTTTGCCGCCGAGACGCGCTTTCCACGAGCGGATGACGATGCCGCGGTTGGCCCAAGCACCCTCCGGTTTCTTTGCATCCCGGCCGGGGAGCGGACTGGCTTGGCGGCTGCGCGAGTGAAACACTTCATCGGCTTCGTGCAGTGACATCCACGGCACACGGCCCGCGCACAGCATCGGCTCGGTGCGATACACGCCGCCGCCCCATTGTGTGGGCCATTCCTTGATCAAGCCGGTTTCGTTGCCGAGCGCCATCTTGCGTTCGCCCGTGTAGCTGTAGGTGTCCGCACCGATCTGGAAAATGACAAAACGCGAAAAATTCGTCGCCTTCCTCACGTCGAGCCGCAGCCGGTAAATGCCGCGCACGATGTCGTCGGTGCGGGCGAGGCTGACGGTGGCCGCGTGCTCGATACCGTCGCCGAGCCGGCCCGCGTAAGTGACTTCGGTGAGGCACGGCCCGTGCCGCTCGTAGGCCGTGCGCATCCGTCCCGGAAAGACGCGATTGCCCGCCGCGTCGAACAGCCGGAAGAAATCGCCGCCGCCGACGTTGTGCGTCCAGTTCCACTGCTGGTTGTTGGCCATCGAGCGCACCATCACCGGCCGCACATCGAGAACCGCGCACTGCGCCTGCGCCTGGTCTGGCTCGTAACAGATGCTCTCGCCCCACGAGCCGAGCGCGCTCTGGTCCCAAAGCTGGTTGCTGCCCCAACCGATGAGGCAGAGCTGTGCGTGCGACGCTGCCGCGACGCCGCCCCAGTGTCCGTAGGCGAGCGTCAGTTCGAGTTCGACGTTCTCGCGCGGCGGCAGTCGCACCTGCGAGAAGCCGTGGAACCACTGCCCAGCATAGACGCCGCCCTCAGGCCGGTTGTGCCAGTTCTTGCTGAGTTGAACCGGGATGCCGGTCGGCTGCCCGTTGCTGTCGCGCAGGATGGCGGACATTCCCGTAATGGCCGCGCCAATGCGCTGGCGAAGGCCGCCGGAGGTCTTCTCGAAAAGCAGCCGCGCCGTATGCTCGCGGTCGCTGGGATTGGAAAGCGTGAGCTTCACGCGCTCGATGGCGTCGTTGCTCTTCTCGGGACCGCCAGCGGGAACAATCGGCTCGATGCCGTCGAGGTTGACGCGATGCCAGCCGCGCGCAGCGTCGTAATCCACGGGCCGTGCCGTGCCACTCGGAATCTCGGCGGTCTGCACCGTTACCACGCTCGCTGGATCGGTGGTTTGAAACGACATCGGATCGAACGCAAGCGCCGTCTCATGCCACTCGGTCGCGTTCCACGTCCGGCCTTTCGGCGATGTCCATCGCTGCCGCAGCGTGCCGCCCCGCGTCGTGAGACTGATTTCCATCGCCGCGTCGTTCCACTGCTCGCTGGGTTTCGACTCCGCCGCCACCCCATTTGCGCGAAAGCTCCACTCGCGAACCGGTTTCAATCCAGTCTCCGGCTTCTGAAAGCGTTCCCGAATCTCGCTCGCCGCCAGCGCGCGGTCGTAGAACCGGATCTCATCAACCACACCGCGGAGATGATAGCCGTCGCCGCAGTTGTCCTGCCGGCGTCCGAACGCCAACCCCTCGCGTCCCGGCACGCGCTTGCGGCCGATCTTGCGTTCGCCGGACGGCTCGCCGTTGACGTAGAGCCGCAACGTGTCGCCGTCGTAGCTCATTGCGAGATGGTTCCACTGCTCGACCTTGAGTCGCGCACGGCTGTCCACGACGAACATGTTGTCGCGGCCACCGCCGATGTTCAGCCGCGCCTGCGGATGCCCATTCAAAATAACGATGCCGTAGTTGCCCTCGGCCTGCTCGTGGTGATTCTTGCAGACCAGCCACGGAGAAGTCCGCTCCGAAGCCTGAAAGTCGGTGGGCACGAACGCCCAAAACTCCAGCGTGAACCGCTCCGGGTCCAATTCCGGGCTGTGTGGAAACTCCAAATGATTCGTGCCGTCGAGGCCAAAGCCGCCACCGACGCGCCCAAAGCACGACTCGCCTGCCGGGATAGCCAGCAAGCCCGGCCGCGCCGTGAGGATCAACGCCAACCGGTCAGGCCACGCGACGGTTTCGAAGCGTGCTTCGACATTCAGCCGCGCGCCATCATCTGCCGCGAACACGAGACCGGTCACATCCGCTCGCTGGAGGAATCGCCCCGACTCGACAAGCCGTGGCCCGGTAAAGTTGCTCCACTTGCCACCGGCAGTGCAGTGATAGGTCTTGCCGTTTGCAGTCAAGCACAGCGCAAGCTTGGCCGGCGGCAGTCGCTGCCATGCGCGATTGTCCGCCCGTGCCGCCGCAGCGTAGCCCAAACCGCCGCGCACCGCGCCGAAGTGCGGGATGCGCAGCGTCTCCGTGTCCAGCGCCATCGCGTAACGCCCCGTCTGGATCACGCGCCGCCACGGCGCGTTGGTCGTGTGCGATGGGAAACCCTCCGCCCACCACATCAGCGTGTAGTCGTCGGCGCGTTGCATCAACGCGAGCGAGGCTGGCGCGGTCTGCGGCGCAAGCAGTAGGGCGGTAAGGACGAAGGCAATGTGTTTCATGGAGTCGTCCTTACAGTTGTGAGGATCGTCGCCGGACCGAGCAGGCCGGAGCTTGGGTCGCCGCGATAGCGGGTCGGGATGGTGACATAGTGGTTCGCCAGCGTATTGAACACCAGCACTTCGATCCGGTTCTCGCCGGGCTTGACCTGCTTGGAGATGTCCACGCGCCAGGGCGGCGCGACGCGGATGCCGGCGAGTTGGCCGTTCACGCGGACTTCGGCCGACGCAACCACTTTGCCAAGGTCGAGAGTGACCTCGCCGCGCACCTGTTCCGATGTCAGCGTCACTGTCTTACGATACCACGCGCCGCCGGAGTAGCACTCCAGCGCGCCGGCCTTGGACCAATCGCCGAGCGTCGTGAGGCCGCGTTCGCATTCGAGCCGGATGGGTTCGGGGAACACCGCCGCACCGCTCACGCCCGTCTCCGGCACCACGCGCAACGCGACGATCGCCGCGCGCGGGAGCGATGACGACGCCTCGAAACGGCTCCCGCTTGGGGCATGCATCGGCTGGCCATCGGCCCACGCTTCGACTTTGCCTTTCGCGGTGAGCGTCATGGCCCGGAAGCCCGGCGGCGCGGTGAAACGGAACCATTCGGCGGGCCGGGTTCCGGCGTGAACGTCGAAGCGGATCACCGACTCGTCATCGAACCAACTCATTGCCAGTGGCGTGCGCTTTGACGGCTTGACGGCGGCTTCATCGCGCTTCAGGACGAAGTAGCCACGGCCCGCGCGGTCGTAGCGGATGAGCAGTGGGTTGGCACCCGGGCGCAGCGACACGGCGCCCTCCACATTCTCAATGCGCGTGCCGTTCAGAAAGACGGACGCCGGAGTCAGCACCTCCGAGGCGTGCGGCTTCTCACCATCGCGGCGGGCGCTCGCCACGATGTGCGCCCGCGTCTTGTTCGCGACCGTCGCGCTCGTCCAGAGATAGTAGCGGTTGCCTGCCGGTTCTGACTCATACTTGATCTCGTTGAGCGCCTTGCCAGGTTTGCCCAGGCAGAGGAAATGGTCGGTGACGTTCTCTTTTAGGCCGTGCCAGCCTTGATGGCCGGGGTCGCCTTCGAGTCCCTGTCGCCATGAGAAGCTGTAGGGCCGCCAGCGATACGGCTTGCCGGCGACAATGACTGACTCTTGCGGATTCACTCGCGTGAGTTTCGCCAGATCCGCCTCCGGTGCCTCCGTCGGCAACGGCCCCAGCAGCCAGAACTGCTGGCCGTAGCCGTGAGTGACTCGCTTCCAGCGGCTGTCGTCGAAATCCGCCGCCCGCCACGCTGCTGCGTTGCCACTCTCAATGGCGTGACGGAAGATGCGCGCTTCCGGCCCGATCATTTTCTCTGTTACAGGCAGCCGGAAATCGCCGTAACGATTGTCCATCGTCGGCTTCAACTCGAACTCCCAATCGCCGTCCAGTTCGATTTTGGATTTTGGATTTGCTTCGCAGGTCTCGCGGACTCGGCTTTGGATTTTGGATTCGTCAGCGAGCAACGGCTCGCCGGGGCTGAAGACGACAATCTGCGCCTCGTAATCTTCCAGCGGCATCTCGACCTTTGTGCCGGTCACCGTCTCGCCAAGCGCGCGTAGCGGTCGCGTCGCGCCCGTCCACGGATCCCACAACTCCACCCGGCCTTTGGCGCGGAACTCGACCGTCGAGTTTTTCGGCGCGTCCATCACCATATAGACATGCCGCGGGCCGATCTTGCGGTGGAGCGAGCGCACGGGCTTGTCCGTGCGCGTGTCGGGCGTGAACGCGCCGAGAATCACCGCCGGCACGTCGGCGGGTGTGGCGAGCCGGTTCTTTGCGGCGAACGTCGCGGCCACCACCGCGTCGAGTTCCTTGTCGTCGCGTCCCGCGCGGTCGCTGGCAAACGGCAGCGTGCCGACGCCCAGCACCAGCCCGCCGGCTTTGGCAAACACGCCCGCCTTTTCCAAGGACGGCCAGCGCACCGCCTCCATCGCCGGGAAGATCAGCGCGCGATACGACGAGTCGGCCACCTCCAACCGCCCGGCGCGGACCTTCGCGCGGGCGAGCGAGTCGGCGTCCACAAACTCGAAGTTGACGCCGGCGGCCATCAGCGCGCGCGCCGTGTCGAACGCCACCTGCGTCGCCTTCTTGCCGTCCAGCCCCGCCTCGAACGGCGCGACCGGATAGACCACCGCCACGTCGCAGACGAACGTGCCCTGACTCAGCAAATACGAGAGGCGGTCGAAGTATTTCAGGAACACACCCATGTGCTCCCAGTAAGGCATGCGGAAGTGGTAGCACGGCGGCGCCCATTCCCAGAACGAGCCGTGCGTCGTGTAGTAAAGCCCGTGCAGGTTCAGCAGCGTGCAGCCGTAGAGAAAATTCTCACGCGTGGCTTGCATCAGCCGCTCCGGCGTCGCGCCCCAGCCGAGACTGTGATAACCCTCCAGCCACACGCGCGGCCGGCGGTAGAGGCTCGCAATGGACGACGACACCTTGCCCTTGATAAGGTCGGCGCGCCCGCCGGGCGTGTCGTGGCCCGGCGCGCTATACCAGCGCGTGGCGCGGAAATAGTCGCCGAACTCGTCCGGCCGCAGCCCACGCCCGCCGGAGTCGCAGGCGAAAATCAGCCCGCGCGAGGCGTGCCAGCGATAGACCGGCTGGAAGTAACGCTCCTCCATCAACGCCATGCGCACGTCGGCGAAATCCATCCGCGCCTTCGGCGTTACCGGCCCCATGTCGCCCCAGAGCGCCGGTAGCACCTCGAACACGTCGTAACCCTTGCGCTTCCTGAACTCGGCGGCGAAGTCCGCGTTCCAGACCTGCGTGCCCGCGCCGATGTGCAGCTCGTCGTTGAAGAAATAGTTTAGCCCCTCGTGCGACCTGTTCGGGGTCGCGTCCTGAAACCGCTGGTAGAAGTCGCGCACGACGGTCTCGCCCACGCCCGCCAGCAGTGGATTGATCGTGTTGGGCTGTGGCTCGGCGCGAAACACGCACACTTCCCACTCGCCCTCCGCGGGGGCCGTCCACCGCACCACGCCGTCGCGCACGAACGGCATCACATCCACGCTGCCGCGCTGGAGCCGGCTGCCCTCGACGCGATAAGCCCGCGCCGCGATCAGATTCGGCGGCACCGCGACGCTGGCAGTCTGGCCGCCCTTCAAACGCTGGCGCGATGGCGGTTGGAGTTTCAGCGCGTTGAGTTCCGGCTTCGAGTAGAAGAGCTGACGAAACAGGTTGTTCCCCTGCGGCCAATCGAGCGTATAAGTGCTCAGCCCGATGCCCATGCCGCGTTTGCGGCACTCGTCAGCGACGCGGCCCCAGATGCGCCACCAAGCATCGCTAAAGATTGGCGGTTCCGCCGCATATGTCGGCCAGCCCGGCGAGTCCTCGTGCGCGTAGTTCACCTGCACACCGCTGATGCCCTTTTTGTGCAGTTCGTCGAGCTGCCAAATGAGCCGCTCCTCATCCAGCGGGTCGCCGGTCCACCACCAGAACGGCACTTGGCCGTATCCCGGCGGTGGGTTCTTGAAACCGGGCAGCGCGTCGAGGTTCGCGTCGCGCAACGGAAACCCGATGGCATGCGCCGGAGGTAGCGGCGTGTGGGCCGGATCGCTGAAGGCGAGTGGGTTGGCGGCATGGGCCGCGAACGCCGTGAGCAGAGCGAGCAACAGGGTGGCGAGGACGCATTTCATGGTTGTTCCGTTCGTTTCAGTTTTTCCACTCGACGACTCCGGTCTGCTTCTCGATGTCCATACGCACCGACGCATGGGCAAATTCCCTCGTGTAAACGTATCCGTCCCGAACTGCTGGACCTTTGGGCGCGCCCAATGGGCGGTTAAACTCGGACGGATGCGTCATCCAGGCTTTGCTCTTCTTGGCGTCGTAGCCGTCGTGCGCGCAGAAGTAACTGTGTTTCTCGGCGCAGATGAGAAAGATCGCCAACAGATACTGAAACCGGCGCACGGCCACTTCGTTGCCGGTCAGGGACTTGCGAATCTCATCGGTGCGCTGCCGGTTCTTTGTTCCCTCCTTGTTCTCTTCCTCGCCGAGCCCGGCGGTGAAGGCGATGACGAATCCCCGCCGCGCTGCCTCCTGAAAGGCCGCCAAGCCCTTGGCCACATAGTCCTTCAACGGGACGTTGCCAACCGCGGTTTCAAACCCCTCCATGTAGGAGCCGTCAAACCCCCGCAGGCGGCTCATCCCCGAATCCGGGAGGCGCGCCCTCAGCACATTCGCCACCATGAGCTTCTCCGGCCCCAATATCCGCCGCGCGTCCTGCATCATGGCCGTATAGCCATCCACCAGAGCGGCCTTTTTCTTCTCGCCGATCTCGTCCCGCAGATAAGCCGGCTCCAGAACCTTGATGTTGCCGTCGAGAAACAGCCCGTCAATCACCGGGTCGGCGCAAACCTGCTTGGCGCTGGCGAGCCACCAGTCGCGCAATTTCCCGTTCGTCAGGTCGTAGGCTTGAACGCGGTTGCGCACAAGCTTGTCGTTGCCGTTGCGCCCAACCAGCAAGGCGCCCGGAATGTTCGTCAACGATGCGTTGGCCGCATAGCCATCGTAATGCACGATCACGTTTCGGTAATACAACACTTTCGTTGCCGGGTTGATCTTCTTGATGGCCCGTGCCGCTGCCAGCGTGCCCGCCTCGGTCGAGCCGGACTCAGTGGCGCCGGTGCCCTTTTCGAAAGTGACCAACGGGAAGGAAGCGAGGTATCGAATCTCGTCGGCAGTAAACGCGGTGTTCTTCCGTATGTGCATGTAACGCGGCATGCGCTCCCACGAAAACGATGGCAACCTGTTGGTGCCGGCTGACGGAGCAGCACCCAACGCGGCCAGCGGCGCAAGCGACAGGACAATGAGGAGAGTGAGGAGGTGTTTCATGTCCACGCACCCTGTCATCGGCTGCCGCCCTGCATCCAGCGCAGGTTGCGGAACTCCGGCGCGGCACCCTGCCACGGTGCGCCGATGCGCTGGTGTTTGTCCTGCTTGCCGCCTTTGCGGGCGACGAGGGTCTCGCAATCGTAGAGACGCAACTCGCGGACGCCGGTCCAGTCGGTTAGCGTCTTCCCTTCGGCGTTCTTGAAGTCGCCCGGCGCGAGAACGACGCTCTGCCATTCCTTGCCGCCGTTGAGCTCGACTTCGGCGGCGGCATCGTCCAGGCCGACAACCAGCTTGTTCGGCCGTTCACACCGCACGTCGAGCGCGAGTTTCGCCCCGGTCGACGCTTTCCACTTCGCGTCGTAAAGTTTGTGCGTCCGCCGCGGCCACCGACCGGTCAAATCATAGGTGAACCACTCCTTCTGCCAGCCTCCTGCGAAACTCTCGATGAGCAACGAGGTTTTTTCTGTCGACTTCACGCCGTTCGCTTTCAACTGCGCCGGCGATGCGATGCGCATGACAGAGGAGATGTTGAAGGTCGCTGTGGTGAACGTTCCGTAGTAATAGCCCGCCGCGGTCACCGGCGTTTCCAGCGGATAGGGCACGTTGGCATACGCCCACAACGGTCGCTCGGTGTCCAGCACCGGCAACTCCGCCGTCCACGCATCGCCGTTGCGCTTGGCCGACGCGTGGTGCCAGAAACGTGCGATGGTGTTCGACATGCTGTCTTTCTCGCCGTCCGACTTGCCTTGTTGCGTGTAGAAGATGTCCACGCTCAGCGGCTTCTTCGAGAGATCGGGCTTCACGGAAAACGAAGGCACACCGTTGGCTGTCTTCAGCGTCAACGTCGCTTCCGGTGTCTTCGGCCAATTGAACGTTCCCTTCAGATGCTGATCGAACCAGAGCGGCCCGGCGACTTGAAACGGCTCCGTGTCCTGATGATTGTGATGCGCCGCACAGGTCACGCGCCACGCCGCGCTCTGGATTTCGCCGAGCGACCTTTCGAGGTCGTTGATTTGACCATGGAAATCGTTCGCCGGACACAGGAACACGATTGGACAAACGATGCGGCTGAGATAGACGCCATCCGCGAGGGTTGCCGCGTAGAGCGCGTTGTCGGTGGGCCGGTTGCTGATGCCGCCGCACGACGGCGCGGCCGCCTTGATGCGCGCGTCGCTGCCGGCGGTCATGACGGTAAGCTTGCCGCCCATCGAGTGGCCATAAACGCCGAGTCGTTCGGGATCCACCTCCGGCTGTTGCTCCAGAAATGTCAACGCCCGCCGCGCCGCCAGCGTGCAGAGAAACCAAGGGTTGTTCCGCGGCGACTCCACCGCATCGAGCGTCCACTTCTCCGGCGCGACGCTGGCGAACTGGTTCTTCGGGTTCCGGCAAGGCGCGTGGTAGGCATCGAGCGCGCCCCAATCCGTCGTGACGCGATACTTCGGGTCGTCCGTTTTGCCCGCCCAGAAGAGCGCGACCACGTCTGGGTTCACCGAGTAGCCCGGTGCGCTGATTCGGCCCGCCCACGCGATGGAGATCGTTGCGTAGCCTCGCTTGGCATTGGTCAACGGCGCCTTGTAATCGGCGTATTGGCCGCCGCCGTGGATTTGCAGCAGCCCCGGCAGCTTCTTCGCGCCCTTCGGGAACCCATACACACCGGCCAGCATCGCCTTCTGTCCCTTGAACACGCCGATGCGCAGCCGCACGACGCGCAGCACCGCGCCGTCTTCTTCCCACTCCTTGAGCAACTCGGTTTCCAGCGGTTCCTTGCGCGGGTCGTAGTTGCCCCAAAGTTCCTCGAACGTCGCCGGCACGCGACCGTCTTTCAGCGGCGGCAACGACTCGCCGGCTACAGCCGGCACCGCGAAAGGAACCTGGAGCAAGATAGAGATGGAGAGGATGGTTCTCGACGTCGCCTTGATGTGCTTGCGATATGTCGCCGACGCTTCCGCGGCGAGCGCGGCCAGCGGCGCGAGCAGCAGGGCGGCGAGTAGCGGGAGGGTGTGTTTCATGGTCATTCTCCTTTCCGTCCCCAAACTTTAAGTGTCAGGGAAGCGGATCCGGGATTCTCAAACGGGCCGGGGGTCGGATTAGATTCGTTGCGCGGCTTGCCGAAGTAATCGGTGGTGATCCGAACAGGCGAGCCGTCGGGGTTTTCAAACGGCACGCCGGGAACTTTGGCGCGCCCCAGCAATTCCGTTGTCACCAAGGTCCGGATCGACTCCCGCCACTCCGGTCGGCTGATCCATTCGATATAGACGCCGTCCGCCTTCATCACGGGGGTCAAATCCGGCCATACGTCTTGAGACAGCGACGGGGAGACTTCTTTATCATGGGGAACCGCGCCACGGACGAACAGGTTGCCCTTCATCGTCACGGGCCTTGCGGGGTCGGCATAATCGGCCACGAGACTGATGTAGCGGCCTCCCTTTTGGGGCGGTCGGCCGGCAAAGATGTTGTTATAGAAGCGATCGTCTCCGGGCTTGTTCGCATGCTTCCCGGCCATCGTGGTTGAATGCGCCTTCAGGTAGGGCGTGATGCGAGAGGTATCCTTGGTTGCGCAGCGCCCGGCAAACAGGTTGTGAATAAAGGCATTGCCCCGCGACAAGTTGTGCAGGGAATTCGGAGACAGAAAAATATTGTTGGCGACCAACGCCGGCCCGTGATTCACCTCCAGATAAAGATCAACCGTGGAGTTGTTGTAAGCGAGGTTTCCGCTGATCGTGGCCCCCTGTCCCATCCAATCGAGCCAGAGTCCGCGAGGAGTGTCATGCACGCAGTTGCCCCGAATGACGGTGTCCACCGCCCCATGCAGCTTGATGCCGCCCTGTTCTTGCCCGTGGAAAAGTCGCCGGACATGAATGTGGGACACTTCATTGCCTTCGATGAGGCTGAAGGCACCGCCCAGACTTCCGCAAATCCCGGCTTGTTCGCAGTGTGCGACTCGGTTCCCACGCACCACATGATGACCAATGTTGTCCTTGCTCCATCCGCCGTTTCGCAGGGCTTCCTCGATCATCTGCGTGTATCCGGCGAGGTTGCCGGTAAACTCGCCCATGTTCTTGAGCCCTAACGTCAGTCCTGCACAAACGGAATGGCTGATGGTGTTGTTCTCAATGACCCACCCTTTGCTCCAGTGGGTGCCGATGAGACCGATTTGCTCCACCGTTGGGGGTGCCCAAGGGGTGGCCGCCTGTGTGAGCGTGAATCCGCGAACGGTGATGTAGTTGATTCCCGGCTTCTCAGGATAGAAAACCGTCCGGCGGACATTGACCTCGACCAACTCATGATTGGGATCGGCCCCGGGAAATTGCGCGTGAATGGTCGTATGCTGATCGTCCACTTGTCCAAACCAGAGCGGAGAGGCGCCGGCGGGAGCCAGCACCTCGGCCAGCGCAGCGGCTTCCGTCAGCCAGTTTCCATTCAAATAGACAGAGCCCGTGTGATGTTGGCGCCCCTTGGGATCAAACCAATGGCCCTGAATCAAATCACTGAACGGATTGAAGCTGCCGAAGAACGAATTCGGCAGCGTCACCTTCCAGGCATCGTTCTGAACTTTCGTCCAGTTCTTAACAACCTCGGAGCCTTTGATCTCCACCTTCTCGCCCGGCGCGGCCTGATAGACGATGCGCCGGGAATCGGACTCGCCACCCCGTGGCGGACTGACGCGCTCGCGATACACGCCCTGATGGACGGTGATCGTGTCACTGGGTTGCGCCAGATCGGCGGCGCGTTGGATGGTGCGCAGCGGGGCCTGTGGCGTGCCTGGATGGGAGTCTTGGCCGGTTGGTGCCACGTGCAGTTCCGCCGCGGACAGATTGACCGCTGCCGCGAGACTCAGGACAAGGAGGAAACGTGAGGCTGGCTTGATTAGTTGCATGGCGTCTGACATCGGTCGCTTCCTTTTACTCAACCGGGCTAAGACGCACCGCCTCCAGACTCGCCTTGTCGCGGTCGCCTTCGACGAACGAGATGGCAATGGTGTGCTTGCCGGGTTTATTGAAAGTCAGCAGGCCGAACGTATAGGTGTGATAGACCGGCGATGAGTTCTGCTGGTTCTGTAACTTCACGCCTTCGTCGGTCTCGATTCGCCACGCCAGCCGGCCCTCGCCTTTGTAAGTCAACTCCAACCGATAATCGCCCGGTTTGCAGACGTCCACGGTCCAGACGGCTTTGCCGGTCTCGGTCCACTTGCTCACCTGATTGGCAAACTTCCATTCGCCAAACTTTTCCATCCAGCGGATTTCCTTCTTCTCCGCGCCGGTGACCTCGGCAAACTCGACGAGCAGCGCGGTCGGGATGTTCGGATGAGTGCCCAGCGTCGGATCAACCTTCGGCGTGGCCTTCAGTTTCACCGCTACCACCGACGCGGGGCGGTCGGCTGGAGCGGCGGGCAATTGCAGTTCCGTCCAAGTTCCCCGCGCAGTCCATTTGACCGGCTGAAGTTTCCCGCCGACAACGACGCCTGCCGCCGCAATCTCGGTCTGCAAACCAGGCAGGAGCAGTCGCCCGTCCGCTGGCCAATCGAAGACGACGAGGTTGAGCGTATTGCCGACGGTCGTGACATCGCCCCACGGCATCGCGTAACCCCACGGCGACGGGCCGGCGGCATAAATCACTTGCGGGTAGCGTTGAATCCACTCGCCCGCCTTTCGCAAATACTTCACCACCTGGGACGGCACGCGGCCTTTGCCGTCAGGGCCGATGTTCAGGAGATAGGTTCCGCCGCGGCCGACGGTCGACACTAACCGGTGCAGGATTTCTTTGGAGTCCTTCCAGTTCTGGTCATACCACGCATACGACCACGAATCGTTCGTGGTGTCGCAGGTCTCCCACAGCCCCTCGATGTTCCGCGGCGGCACTTCCATGTCGCCTTTGCTTTCGTAATCGCCCATCCCGTGACCGATTCGGCTGCACAGCAGCGCGTTCGGCTGGGCCTTGCGCACGTAATCGCCCAGTTCCGCCACCAGCTCCTTAGGCATTTTCCCCGGTGTGTCGAACCAGACGAAATTCAGCGCGCCATACTGCGTGCAGATCTCCTTTACCTGCGGAAAGCACTTCTCGCGGAAATACTTTTCGAACGTCGCCGGCGAGCCGTCGGGATAAGTTTTCGGTCCGTTGGTGCCGCCCGGCGCGGTCCAGTCCTGGTTGTGCGAATAATAAAAACCAAAGCCCAGCCCGGCTTCCTTGCAGGCGGCGGCCAGTTCCTTCATCGGATCGCGCGCAAACGGCGTCGCGTCCACGATGTTGAACGGATGCGCCGACTTGAACATCGCGAAGCCCTCGTGGTGTTTCGACGTGATAATGATCCACTTCATCCCCGCGTCCTTTGCCAGCTTTGCGATCGCACGGGCGTCGAAGCCGGTGGGGTTGAATTCCTTCGCCAACGCCATGTAGTCGCTGTCGGCGATTTTCATCTGCCGCTTAATCCATTCGCCGATGCCGTAGAAGGTCTGCCCGCGCCACTGCCCGCCGAGGTGGGAGAACAATCCCCAGTGAATGAACATGCCGTAGTTACCGTCGCGAAAGAGCGCGGCCCGGTCGGTCTTCTCAATGCCAGCCTTTACCTTCGAGTCACCCCACATCTGGTCCATGGACTGGTCGGCGCAAACGGCAGCGACTGTGATTGATCCCGCAGCAAGAAGAATAAGGATTTCGTTTTTCATAGTTCTTGTCGGCGAGCGTAGCGCCCGCAACCTCGGAAGGAAATGTCTTGTTGCGGCCGATTCTGTATCTAATCTGGCGGCCCGTGAATTCCCGTCCGCCGCTAGTCAGACACGTGATTCGCAGTGAGCCGTGCCAGTTTGTTTGGTTTGGCCTTGAGCACGCGGGCGACAAAGGTCGCGCCCTCGGCACCGCGCTGGCGCGAGTCCTTCATGAACATGCCTTCCGAGACCGTCACCCACGATTCCGTCTCGCTGATCGCGCACGCGCCGAAGTTGCCCATCTCCGCGCCGCGCTCCGGCACGACGACTTTTTCCGTGCGACGCAGCACCCGCAACGTTGCCGGGTCCACCTGCGCCATGAACAGCGGCGCGCGGTGGCGCACGATGTGGTCGTTGTTCGCGCCGCGCCGCGTATAGACGAGGAACAGCCCGTCGCTGTGCGCGAGCCAGTGTTGCTGCGTGTTGTAGCTGCCCAGTTCCGCGCCGTCGTCGAAGAGCCACGGCTGTTGTTCGGGGAAATGCAGGCCGTCGTCGCTCACGCTCACGTAGCCGCGCAGGTCGTTGCGTAGCGTGAGGTAGTAACGCCCGCGAAACGCAACCAGCGACGGCTCACAAAGCCCGCGCACGACGTTCAACCGCAGCACATTTCCGCGGCGCACGTAGCTCAGTTTCGCGCCGTCGAAGCGGCATTCGGCGACCGTCACGCTGAACGGCTCCTTGGAATTGCGCCCGATGTAGAGCGGCACGAGCAGCCGGCCGTCGGGTCGAACGAGCCATTGCGAGCAGGCGTTGCGCGCGAAGTCGAACTCATCGCCCGGCGGCATCTCCAGCACTTGCCACGGCGTCCAACGCTCCGTCTTCGGATCGAACACCGCATAGACCGTCTGGTGCGCGCGCTTCACGTCGTCGAGTTGTTTGCCCTTCGGGCTGTAGCGGACCTGGCAGCCGATGGCGAGCAGTTTGCCCGTCGGCGCGTGCCAGCCGGGCGTGACATCGGCGACGCTGATGGTGACGCCGTCCGGCTGCGGACGCCAATCCAGTTCCGGCGGCAGCACCGGCCCCGTCCACGCCGCCGTCAGCGACGGGCGCATCATCACATGGAGGCCGGAGTAGTAGTCCGAGACTTTCAGATGCTTCTGGATGGTCATCACCACTGCTGGCCCAGCCTCGCCCCGTCCCGGAATCGCCGCCGCGCGCGGATGAAACCAGAGGAACTTCCCGTCGTCATGCTTCATCACCGTCTCCGGCTTTACGGTGAATTCCACTGGGGCCGGCTCGGCGGCGGGGAGCGCGGGCGGCGGAACGGCCAACAGAACAGCAAGCGTGAACAGGCTGGGTTTCATGGCAAGCCGCAGCCTGCCACCGCCCGCCATCCGCGCGCCACAAGAAAAACTCATCGCATTCAGCGCAACCGCGAACCAATCCTTGCTCCGCTTTCGCCGCCTGCGCTACACTCCGCGCGTCACTGAAGACACATCATTATCGAGCACCCAAAACCAAAACTGATTTCGCGCAGCTTCGGCTGCTGTTCGGATCGAAACGGGGAATTTCGCACAGAAGGACGGCGCTCGATGCGCGCCTCAACCGGGGCGAGGTGAAAGCGTTCCTTCGAAGGCATTCCCGCGCCTGATCTGGAGCGCAAGCAGAAATGACCAACGAACGATTGCTTCCAACGCCGGATGGCCAATACAACATCGGCCACATCTGCACGCGGCTGCAATGCGACCGCGGCCACGCCAGCAAGACCGCCATGCGCTGGATCGGCGCGCACGGCGAGCAGGCGGAATACACGTTTGGCGACCTGGAGCGCGAAAGCTCGCGCTTCGCCAATGTGATGCAAAGTCTGGGCTTCGTGCCGGGAGATGTCTTCTTCATCTTTCTGCCGAAGATGCCGGAGGTGTTCTTCGCGTTTCTCGGCGCGCTGAAAAGCCGGCTCATCACGGGCACGCTCTTCTCCAACTTCGGCGAAGAGGCGCTGCTGGACCGGCTCGGCGACGCGGAGGCGAAAGGTATTCTGACGCGCAAGAGTTATCTGAAGAAACTGCTCCGCATCCGCGAGAAGCTGCCCACCTTGAAGTGCATTCTCCTTGTGGACGCCGCCGAGCATCAGGCCGCCGACATTCTCAGCCTGCCTGCGCTCCTGCGGGAGGTTTCCGCCGAGTTTGAAACTCCGCTGACTCCCGCCGAAACGCCATCGGTGCTGCACTACACGTCGGGTTCTACCGGCAAGCCCAAGGGCGCTCTCCATCGCCACCGCAGCGTGCTCTTGCAGCATCGCACCGCCGCGGAGGTGCTCGACCTTCGGCCCGACGACATTTTCTGGTGCACCGCCGATCACGGCTGGGTCACCGGCACTTCCTACGGCATCATCGGGCCGTGGAGTCACGGTGTCACACAGGTGCACTTCGGCGGTGCGTATGACGCGGCGAAGTGGTTCGAGATTCTGGAGCAGTATGGCGTGACGGTCTGGTATACCGCGCCGACGGCGTTGCGCATGTTGATGCGCGAGGAACCGGCGCTATTCGCGCGCTTTAACCTCGCCAAGCTCCGCCACATTTGCAGCGTGGGCGAGCCGCTCAATCCCGAAGTGATCCACTGGGGCCGCAAGGTGCTCGGCAAGGACATCTACGACACTTGGTTCCAGACCGAGACGGGCGCGATCATGATCACGAACCGGCCGGGCCTGCCGATCAAACCCGGCTCGATGGGCACGCCGCTGGCCGGCATCGAAGCCGCGATCGTCCGCGATGACGGCGAGGAGTTGCCGGACAACGAGCAGGGCAACCTCTGTCTGCGGCCCGGCTGGGACTCGATGTTTGTCTCCTACTTCCACCACGAAGACATCTACAGGCAAAAGTTCAAGCATGGCTGGTATATGACTGGCGACACCGCCCGACGCGACAGCGATGGCTATTACTGGTTCATGGGCCGCAGCGATGACGTCATCAACACCGCCGGTCACCTCGTCAGCCCCTTCGAGGTCGAGAGCGCGCTACTGGAAGTCGAAGGCATTGCCGAGTCGGGTGTGATCGGCGCGCCGGACGAGTTGCTGTGGGAAAAGGTGGTGGCGTTCGTCGCGTTGAAAAAAGGCTACGCGTGGAACAGTGACCTCGAACTCAAACTGCGCCTCCACATCTCCAACCGCGTCTCCACCACCGCCACGCCGCAGGAGTTCCGGGTGCTGGAGCACATTCCGAAGAACAAGAGCGGCAAAATCATGCGCCGAGTGCTGAAGGCGCAGTATCTGGGACAGGACGCCGGAGATGTCAGCACTTTGGATATTTGAACTGACTTATGACAACCATCGAGAAACTGAACGGCATCTTTCGGACGGTGTTCGACAACGACGAGATCAACATCCAGCCGGAGATGACCGCCAACGACGTGGACGGCTGGGATTCGCTCTCCCACGTGAACCTGATCCTGGCGATCGAGCAAGGTTTTGGGATCAAGTTCAACCAGAGGGAGTTGATGACGTTCAAGAACGTCGGCGACCTGCTGCGGAGCATCGAGAGCAAACTCGGCTGAACGGGCGTTACGGTTTCGGCTCCATCAGCACGCGCAGGTGCGCCTCGACGGACGCCGCCAGCGATTCGAGGTTGTAGCCGCCTTCGAGTGTCGAGACGAGCCGGCCGCCACTGTATTTCTCCGCGATACCTTTCACGATGCCCGTCAACTCTGCGTATCCCTCCGGCGTGACGTTCATCCGGCCGAGCAAGTCGCCTTTCGCCGCGTCGAAGCCGGCGGAAATCAGCACGAAGTCCGGCTTGAACGCCGCCGCCGCCGGTTTCAGCTTTTCCTCGAACGCCTTCTTGTAGTCGGCATCGCCGCAGCCGGCCCGCAGCGGCGCGTTGAGCGTGGCGCCGACACCCTTGCCCTCGCCAGTCTCGTTCGCGTGGCCGGAGCCGGGATAGAACGGCGACAGGTGGACCGAGAAGTAGAAGACGGTCGGGTCGTCGTAGAACGCCGCCTGGGTGCCGTTGCCGTGATGCACGTCCCAATCCACAATCAGCACCCTGGCGAGCTTGTGCTTCTTCTGGATGTAGCGCGCGCCGATGGCGACGTTGTTGAAAAGGCAGAAACCCATCGCGCGATTCTTGAGCGCGTGATGGCCGGGCGGCCGCACGGCGCAGAAGGCGTTTCGGACTTTGCCAGCCATCACGGCGTCCACGGCGACGAGCAATCCGCCCGCAGCCATGAGAGCCACCTCATAGGAGTTGGTCGAAGCCGGCGCGTCCGGTGTGTTCACGTAGCCAATGCCGGCCCGGCAGTCGCTCTTCACGCGCTCAATGTAGGACGGCTCGTGAACCGTTGTGATCCAGTCCAGCGAAGCCGGCGCAGGTTGTAGCGGGACAAGTTTGGCAAGCACGCCGTTGCTCTTCAGCTTCGACACGATGGCCGTGAGCCGCTCGGCTCGCTCGGGATGTCCCGCGCCGGTGTCGTGCTTGAGATAGACGTCGCTGTAAACGAAGCCGGTCTTCGCGGCACTCTCGGCTGTCTCGACTTGCGCGGCCCAGCGGCAGCATAGCGCAAGAACAGCAAACCATTGGAAACGATGCTTCATTTTCCTTGCAGCCACTTCTGAAATGTCTCGTCGCTGTAGATATTCTTGGCCAGCAGTTCGTAGCCTTCGGTGAGCGGATGGCTGGCGTCGGCGTAGAGCGCGCTGGGCAGAAGCTCCGGCGCGAGGTGCGGAATTTGATTCCGGGACAGCCACGCTGCGGTTTCGTCGCGGAGCTTCCGGTAGGCGTGCTGGCTTTCTTCAACCATCAGGTGTTCGTTGAACGGTCCCAATACAACCAGCAAGTCGTTGCCGCGCCCGCGCAGAATTCCGACAAGCCGCTGGAAGGCGCGCCACTGGAGCGAGGAATCCGACGCAACCCAGTCGAAGCGGGTCTTGTTCGAGCCGCCTGCAAACCACGGCTTGTGGCGCGGGCTTTTCGGGCCGCGCTTGGCGTCGTCGAGGGCAGCGGACGGGACGCGCCACCTGAGTTGCGACAGCGGATTTCCGACGGGGTTATCCAGAGTCCAGTTCAGGATGCCTTTCTGCCCGAAGTAAGCATTCTGCAGGTGGCCCACCCACGCCGCGAAGCCGAACCGCTGCTCCACCAACGCGCTCAGCCGTTCGTTGGCGTCGGCCTTGTAGCACGGGATGCGCGGCGAAAACTGCGGCACGAGCCGCGAGTGGTTGAACGGCTCCTCCTCGTCCACGCTGAGATCGGCTTTCGCGCTGGTCATCCAGAGCGCGTTCCAGTGGAGCACCACCCGTTGGCCGCGCAGCGACGGCGCGTAGTGCTCGATCAGCCCTTCCAGCGCGAGGGGAAAGAGGCCGTTCACGCCGGCGTTGATGAAGCGGTTCGGTTCGCCCGCCTCGCGGTCCAGGAAATGCGGCAGCGTGCCGTTCCGCAGCACGTATTCGCCCCAGATGACGGAATCGCCGAGCACAATGACGCGGTTCGGGTCGCACACCTGGCGCAGTCGGCGGCTGTAAAGCTGGTAGTCCTTGCTGAAAGAGTAAGGAATCCGGTAATCAGGGCCGGTGTCGAAACGCTCGATGCGCTCCCAGAGCGGCGGCGTCAGCAACATTGCAAGCATCACGATCGCCAGCGCAATAAGCCATTGGCGCGCGTCGAGTCGCATCTCGTTCGAACTGAACGGTTCTTCCGCTGCCGGCTTTGAGATTGGCGATTCAGTTGCCATGTCAGAACTGGAAATAGATGAACGCGCCGCCGCCCGACGAACAGAGAAACAAGCCGAGGATCATGAGCACCGCCAGCCCGACGCGGACGAAGCCGGTCTGCAAAACACTGCGGAACTTCGACTCGCACAAGATCTGGTAAAGCCACACCGCCACCACCGCGGCGACCATCAATCCCGGAATCTGCGGATCCTGCCAAGCGGCCGTGAAAATGCGCCGGACGATCAGCCAAGCGTCGGGAAGCGAGTTTGCGCGGAAGAAAATCCATGTGAAGCAGACGAAGGCGAACACACAGACCTGTTTGACCAGCTTCGGCACGCGTTTGCGGCAGAAGGAAGACCGCTCCAACTCGAAGGTAAGCGCGAGACCGAGGCCGTGCAGCGCGCCCCAGATAATGAACGTCCACGCCGCGCCATGCCAGATGCCGGAAACCAGGAACGTGACCACCAGCGCCGCCGCCGTGCCGAGCGCGCGCCACTCGCGCCATTGCATCTGGAGCGGCATGAAGATGTAGTCGAGAATCCACCGCGAGAAGGAGATGTGCCAGCGCCGCCAGAAATCGCCGATGCCCGTCGCCAGATACGGATGGTTGAAGTTCAGGACGAGGTCGAAGCCCATCAGCTTCGCGACGCCGCGCGCCATGTCCGTGTAGCCGCCGAAGTCGAAGTAAAGCTGCCAGGCAAACGCGACGGTCGCCAGCACCAGCGCCGGCGCGCCGAACGACTGCGGGCTTTCATAGACCCGGTCCACGTAGAGCGCGAGGTAGTTGGCCAGCACCAGCTTCTTGAACAAGCCGACGAGGAAAAGCGAGGCACCATCCGTGAAGTTTCGCAGCCGCACGGCAGGAAACTGCCGGAACTGCGGTAGCAGATGCCCCGCGCGCTCGATCGGCCCCGACATGAGGATGGGGAAGAAGCAGACGAAATTTGCGAACCGCAGGAAGCTTCGCTCACGCTCCACTTTGCCGAGATAGACATCAATGAGGTAGCCGAGCGACTGAAAGGTGAAGAACGAGATGCCGATGGGCAACAGGTAAGCGAAACCGAACGGCATGAGCGTCGCCGGGTCTACCAGTTTCACCGGCACGTGGAGGCACGACAGGAGGGCGTTCAGATTATCCACTGTGAAGCGCGCGTATTTGAAGAACAGCAGCGGTGCGAGCGTGCAGACGATGGCGAACGCAAACCAGACCCCGCGGTTGCGGCCGTCGGGAGGACAGCGGTCCATCAACGCCACCAGCGCATAGACGACCACTGTGGTGTAAAGCACGACGCCGAGGTAGTAGGGATTCCACCAGCCGTAGAAGAAATAGGAAGCCGCCAGCATCCACAGCGGCCACAGCCGCGTCTTCCCCAGCGCGAAAAACACTGGCAACACGACCAGTAGGAAGAGGAGGAATGGCCAGGTGTGGAAGAGCATATCAGTTGAACGAGCTGTCGCTCGCCGCGCTGCTGGCCTCGGTCGTTCTCACGGTCGGCGAGTGTAGCCAACTTCGGCAGGAACGGAAACAGAAACAAATGAACCACCGCGACTCAACCGGCAAAATGCGTTCGACTTGAACCGGCGTTTCGGTTAGGAAGACGGCCATGCTCTGCAAAACACTTTCATTGCTTGCCAGCCTGCTTGTCGCGGCATTGCCGGGGGTGGCGCAGGAACTAAAGCCGATCCCGCTGCCGAAACCGCGCATGGAGGGCGGCATGCCGTTGATGGAAGCGCTCAAGAACCGGAAGACGTCGCGCGAGTTCAGCCCGGCCAAACTCTCGCCGCAAATCCTCTCCGACCTGCTCTGGGCCGGCTTCGGAATCAACCGCCCGGAGAACGCGCATCGCACCGCGCCGTCAGCGATGAACTCGCAGGAGGTGGACATCTACGTCGCTACGGAGGATGGCTCCTACGTCTATGACGCCGCCGGCAACCGCCTCGTCCCGGTCGCTGCGGGCGACATCCGCGCGAAGACGGGCAAACAGGAGTTCGTGAAGATCGGCCCCGTGTCGTTGCTTTTTGTAGCCGACCTAGCGCGATTGAAGAAAGCGAAGCCAGAGGAACGCGATCACTACGCGGCCATTGATACCGGTTTCATCTGCCAGAACATCTACCTCTACTGCGCCTCGGCGGGGTTGTCGTGCGTCGTGCATGAACTGGATCGAGACGGCCTGCCGGAAGCGCTGAAGTTTAAGCCCGAACAGAAGATCGTCATTGCCCAGACAGTCGGCTTCCCGAAAGAGGGCGCAACGAAAAAGTAACCGCCAACAACCACGAGAAACTCACGCCATGTCACCCGAAACCATTTTGAACAAAGTCGCCGAAGTCGGCATCGTGCCTGTCATTGCCATCGAGAAAGTGGACGCCGCGATTCCGCTGGCGGACGCGCTGCTGCAAGGCGGCCTGCCCATCGTCGAGATTACGTTCCGCACGGCGGCGGCGGCGGATGTCATTCGCAAGATCTCACAGGAGCGACCGCAACTGCTCGTCGGCGCGGGCACCGTGCTGACGGCCGCCAACCTCGAAGCCGCCAAGGCCAGCGGCGCGGCGTTTGCTGTTGCGCCAGGACTGAATCCGCAGACCGTCCGGCAGGCGCAGGCCATCAAGCTGCCGTTCGTCCCCGGCATCGCCACGCCCAGCGATATCGAGGCGGCGCTGTCGCTCGGCTGCAAGCTGCTGAAGTTCTTCCCCGCCGGCGTTTTCGGCGGCGTCGCGACAGTCGAAGCGTTCTCCGCGCCGTATAAACACACCGGCGTGAAGTTCATGCCCACGGGCGGCGTGAGCACCGCCAATCTCGAAGCCTACCTGAAGCTCGACACCGTCGCTGCCGTCGGCGGCACGTGGATCGCGAAGAAGGAGGATCTCACTGCCGGCAAGTGGGACGACATCCGCAACCGCTGCAAAGCCGCGCTGGAGATCGTTGCGAAAGCGCGGGCCAGGTAGGCTGTTTAACCAAGCCGCTGTGACGGCGGCGTTCAGTTTTTCATTGCTGCTTCCCGATGTGTTGGGAATGCTCCCGGCTTTCAACAACAGGACGACTTGTCATGAACGCACTGAAATGCCCGCTGAAAACCGTTTCTCTGGCCGCGTTGTTGCTTGCGGCGAACCTCGCGCTCGGCGACGAGACATTTGATGTCGTCGTCATTGGCGGAAGCTCCGGTGGCATCGGGGCGGCACTGGGCGCGGCGCGGCTTGATGCCCGCGTCGCGCTGGTCGAGGACACGCCGGTGCTCGGCGGGATGCTCGCCAACGGCATCTCGAACATTGACTGCTACTCGTATGAGTCGCTCAGCGGCGCGTTCGAGGAGTTCCGCCGTGCGGTGCAGAAGCATTACGCGCCGCTGGTGGAGAAAGACCCGTTCTTCAAGCCGTGGAAGAAAGCGCCAAATCACATGGACGGGCGTTCGTTTCAAGCCAACGAGCCGCGGCTGGGCGGGCGTTGGGAGCCGCACGTCGCCGACGCCATCTGGAAGGCAATGGCGGCGAAGCATCCGAAGCTGAAGGTCTTCTACCGCCGCTTCGCCACCGAAGTGCTGAAGAACGGCAACCGCGTTGTCGGCGTCGTCACGGCGACCGAGAAGGGCGAGCGGCTCGTGCTGCGCGCGCCGGTGATCGTGGATGCGACGCACGAGGCGGACATCGCGGCGTGGGCAGGCGTGCCGTATCGCGTCGGGCGCGAGGCGCGTTCGCCGCTGGAGCCGCACGCGGGGCAGGTGTTCTTCTTTAACAACACCGGCGAGTTTCTGCCCGGCTCCAACGGCCGGCAGGACCGCGCGGTGCCGTCGTATGGGCTGCGGCTTTGCATTCAGAACTACCCCGCCGACGCTGGCGATGCGCACATCCTGAAAACGCCGCCGCCGGGCTACAATCCGAAGAAGTTCACGCATGCTTCCTACGGCGGTCAGCCGAGCATGCCGAACAAGAAGTCTGAGATGAACGTCAACCCCGTCGGCAACGAACTCCAGCAGATCAACTGGGTCTGGCCGGAGGCGACGCGCGTGGAACGCAAGCGGCTCTACGAGACCTACAAAAACAACGCGCTGGCCTACCTTTACTACCTCCAGCACGAGAAGAAGTTCACGCATCTTGGTTTGCCGAAGGATGAGTTCGCTGACAACGGCAACGTGCCCTATCGCATCTTCGTGCGCGAGGCGCGCCGCATCCAGGGCGAGGCGACGATGACTGAGGCCGATGTGAATCCGTTCATCCTCGGCCGCGGGCTGGAGCCACCGTCGCAGCCGACGAGCGTCGGCATCGGCCACTACCCGATTGATGCCAAGCCAGTGCGGCCCAAGACAGACGTGACGAAGCCCGACAAAGGCGACGGCGATTTCTTCCTCGTGAACGTGGCCGCCGCGTTTCAGGTGCCTTACGGTGCCATGGTGCCGGTCGGCGTGGACGGCTTGTTGGTGCCGGTGGCGTTGTCGGCGACGCACGTCGCTTTTTCATCCGTCCGCATGGACCCGACGTGGACCGTGCTTGGCCAGGCTGCCGGCATCGCCGCCGCGATGAGCGCCAAACGCGGCATCGCTCCGCGCGCGCTGCCGGTGGACGCTCTCCAAGGGGAGTTGGTGAAGCAGAAGGTCAAGCTGGCGTTCTTCTGGGACGTGGACGCCGACCGCAGCGACTTCGAGGCGATCCAGTTGCTCGCCGTGCGCGGCGCGGCGCGGGCCAACGCCGAGCGGTGTTTCCGCCCCGACGATCCGCTCACGCGCGCCGAAGCGGCCGTGATGCTCTATCACGCGTTCGGCTTCTGGCCGAGCGTGAGCAACGCGCACTTCACCGACGTGCCGTGGTCGCACACGGCGTTTCGCGAAATCGAGACGCTCTTCGACAACGGTGTGCTGCGCGCGCTCGGCGTCGAGCCACGCTGGCCGGCCGCGGGCGGCTACAACGCCGGCAAGCACGCCGGTTTCACGCAGAAGCACCAGTTCGGCGCGTTCGAGCCGGACAAACCCGTCACCGTCGCTGAGTTGTGCGGGATGATCCGCATCATCGAGTCGCGGACGGTGTCGTCGCCCGGCCTTGCTGGTCCGCAAATTCCTGCACTCGCCGCTTCAGCCGGCGGCGAAGCGAAGCCGCTGACGCGAGGCGAGGCGTGCCGCGTGGTGTGGGAGAAACTCGTCGTCGGAAAACCATGATGACGGATGTTTTCTGGCAGTGGGTTTGCGGCATCACTGCCGCTATCTTCATCGGTATCGCGAAAGCCGGCTTCGGCGGCGGGCTGGGAATGTTGATCACGCCATTGACGGCGCTGGCGTTTCCGGCGCGCGAGGCGCTGGGCATCCTGCTGCCGTTGCTGGTGGCTGGCGATGCGTTCTCGCTCTATCACTACTGGCGGAAGTGGGACTCGCGCAACGTGCTCTGGCTGATGCCGGGCGCGCTCGCGGGCATCGCCGTGGGATTGACGTTGATCGGCAAACTGGACGACCGCGGGTTGCGGCAGTTCATCGGCGGCGTGGCGGTGGCGTTCATCGGCATCCAGTGGCTGCGCGACGCGCTGGGGGCGCACCCGGAGCGGTATCACCCGAAGCACTGGCATGGCGCGCTGTTCGGGCTGGCGGCGGGCGTGACGACGACGATCGCGCACGCGGCGGGGCCGGTGGTGGCGATGTTCCTGATTCCACAGCGACTGTCGAAGGAGTTTTTCGTCGGCACGACGGTGCTGGTGTTCGCGCTGATCAACTGGATCAAGATGCCATTCTTCTTCTGGCAGGGCGTCTGCACCGTGGAGACGTTCAAGCAGAGCCTCTGGCTGATGCCGGTGGTGCCGGTGGGCGTGTGGATCGGCGTCTGGTGCAACCGCAAGCTGTCGCCGACGTGGTTTATGCGGGTGGTTTATGTCGTCGTGTTTGCCACGGGAGTGGAGTTGCTGTTCCACTGACCGCGCGACCGCTTACCGCCGGGCGGGGCGGAGGTTGACGAACGTCAGCGCGCGGTCCCAGTCGAAAGCCTCCATCGCGTCGCGGCTTTCCTTGTCTCTGAAAATGGCGACGACTTTGGGGACGAACAGCAGTTGAAGCAGCGACTCGCCTTTTTCGACGACCTTGTTGGCTTGGGGATCGTCCATCGCGTCGCGGATGGCTTTGCACGACATCAGTCGAAGCGTGTCGGGATACTGCATGAATCGGCTGCGTTTGTCCGGCGAATCGGCCAGCACGCCGAGCAGCGTGGCGGCACTGTAGAACCTTGGCGGCACCGGATCGTAGCTGCTCAGCTTCGACTTCCCTATGGCCTCCTCCATCTCCTTGACGAACAGGCTGGCGCGCAAGTCATTCCGGGCGTCGGTGACAAACGCCGCAAAGGTCCCCTCCTGCGGCACGGAACGACCGGGAGGCGGGGCGAGCGGCTGGAACAACCATGCAACGTAGCCCAAGAGCGACATCATCCACAGAAACACAAACGCCACGACCAGCCCTTGAAGACAGCCAACGAGCAGGCCGAGCTTCTTGTTAAAGCCAAACCCCCACGCGCCCCCTTCCCTGCCACCGGCGATGCGGTTGACAATGCGCCCGGCGATGGAAATCACCATCCAGATCGCCATCGCCGCAATACCCACGGCCACGCTTCGTTCCCAGACCGGGTTCTGCGTGATGTGGGTGGCCACCAGCGGCTGCAGCACGTCGCCCAGTTGCGGCGACAGGAAAATTGCGCCCGCCAAAGCGGCCAGATTGGCGATGGAGCGAATCCCTCCGCGGAGGAAGCCCGCGATGGCCTGCCAGAGAATCAGAATAGCCGCAACGATAGAGGCGCTCATGTCATTCTTCTGCCGCTCCAGCAGCATTGAACCGTGGCAATCGGTCCACGGTTTCCAGGCACGTCTTCGCCCGCCGCCAGCCGCACGGGCCGCGCCGCACTACGCCTTCTTCAACGCAGCGCGCACTTCCTCAAGATGGCCGGCCGAGCCGAGCATCTGGTTCTTGCCGGCGATCATCTTGGCGTATTCGGCGATGAACGGCTTCCCGAAATCACGCAGGTCAAACTTCTCCGGCATGTCGCGGAACAACTCGCGATGAACGCGCGTCCATACCAGACGGCCGTCGGTGTCAATGTTCACCTTGCAGACGCCCATCTTGCCAGCCTGGGCCAAGTCCTCCTCCGGCACGCCGCTGGAATCCTTGATCTTGCCGCCAGCGGCGTTGATGCGATCCACCTCCGACTTCGGCACGCTGGAGCTTCCGTGCAGCACCATCGGGAAACCGGGCAGCAGTTGCTTGATCTCGGTCACGACCTCGAAATGCAGGCCCAGCTTCTTGCCGGGTTCGGCCTTGAACTTGAACGCGCCGTGGCTGGTGCCGATGGCCACCGCCAGCGAATCGCAGCCGGTGCGCTGGACGAACTCCTTCGCCTCCGCCGGCTTGGTGAGCTTGACCGTGCCGACCACGTGCTCCTCAACGCCGCCGAGCTGGCCGAGTTCCGCCTCCACCGATACGCCCTTGGCGTGCGCGCGATCCACCACGCGCTTGGTGATGGCGATGTTCTGCTCAAACGACTCGTGGCTCGCGTCAATCATCACCGAGCTGTAGAAGCCGGAGTCAATGCAGTCATAACAGGTCGCCTCGTCGCCGTGGTCGAGGTGCACCGCGAAGATGGCCTCGGGGAAAATCTGGTCGGCGGCGCGGATGATGGCCTCCAGGAACCGCTTGTCGGTGTATTTGCGGGCGCCCTGGCTGATCTGGATGATGAACGCCGCCTTGCTGTCGAGACAGCCGCGGAAAAGGCCGACGGTCTGCTCCAAATTGTTGATGTTATAGGCGCCAACGGCGTATTTGCCGTAGGCGCACTTGAACAACTGTGCTGTCGTAACGATCATTTTGTTCTCCGAAACTAAGTTTGTTGGGTTGAAACCGGCGTGGAAACTACAAGCCAGCCCCGCCGCTGGCAACAAGGAAATCTCTCAAACCGCCCAAAAACAACGGCGCCAGCACAGGAAAGCTGTTCCTGCGCCGGAGCGGCGCCGGATGGTTCGCGACGGCCTGCGTCTTGGTGTGTCCGGTCTTCCGGTTGGGCTGCAATAAGCCGGATTGCTGTCAGACCCCGTGTTGTGTAAGAAGCTCGCCGCAGCAACCCAAGGCGGACCTATGAAACGAAGAGACATGTTGAAGATCATCACGGCTGGCGCTGTGGCCGGATTGTGGCCGAAGGGCGCGCGCGCCGGCGAAGCAAAGGCTTTGAAAGAGGATATCGCTTGGTCGCGGCGCGTGCCCGTCCGCTACAACGCCGACGTGGCGGTCATCGGCGGCGGTATCGCGGGCGTGGCGGCGGCTTGTGCGGCGGCGAAGTCGGGCGCGAAGGTCGCGCTGGTGGAGCGGTTCGCTATCACGGGCGGCAACCTCACCACCGGCGGCGTGGCATCGTTCTGCGGCGAGACGGCGGGCCAGGGCGAGGTGTTCGACGAGATTCTCGCGGACATGGAGAAGTTCAAGGCGGTCGAGCCTTACGCGCCGTATCCGAAGAAGGATCACCGCGTCTTCGATCATCACATCCTCGCCATCGTGCTTCAGGAGCTGTTGCTGCGGCGGAAGGTGAAGCTGCTGCTCCACACCCGCTTCGTGGACGTGTGCGTGAACGATGGAGGGCGCATCACCGAGTGCATCGTCTGCGGCAAGTCCGGTCCGGAGGCGCTGCGGGCAAAGCAGTTCATTGACTGCACCGGCGACGCCGACGTGGCGCGTATGGCAGGCTTCGCGGTGATGAAAGGCCGGCCCGCAGACCGCCTGCAACTGCCGATGTCCATGATGTTCTTCGTGCGGCACGTTGAAGAGGACAAGGCCGGCGCACAACTGCCGGAGGGTTGGTTCCAGCCGTGCCGCACGCCGCAGGAGTTGCCCATGACCAGCGTTTGGCCCAATGGTCCGCGCAGCAACGCGCTGAAGGTGAAGATTCCGATGTTCGACTCGACCGACACCGAATCGCTGACCGCCGCCGAGATCCGCGCCCGCCGCCGCGCGTGGGAGGTGCTCGATTACTACCAGCGCAGGAAAGCCGAGCCGTGGCGCTACGACGGCTGCTCGCCGCAGATCGGCATCCGCGAGGGCGCGCGGATCGTCGGCGACTACGTGCTGGAGCTTCGCGACCTGCGCGCCGGCCGGAAGTTCGACGACGCTGTGGCGCGCGGCGTGTATTACCTCGACGGCCACAAACCGGACGACGACAAGCGCACCTACATCCTCAAGAAGAGCGAACTGAAAGTGCCTCCCTACCAGATTCCGCTTCGCAGCCTCATCGCGAAGGACGGCGCGAATCTGCTGATGGCCGGCCGCTGCTTCTCCGCCGAGCAACTCGCGCTCTCCTCCGCCCGCGTCAGCACGACCTGCGCGATGATGGGCCAGGCTGCCGGCATCACCGCGGCGCTGTGCGCCCGGAAGCAGGCTGATCCGCGGAAGCTCGATGCGAGCGAGGTGCGGCGCATCATGGAGGAGCAAGGCGCGAAACTGGCTGTTTGAACACCGTCGCACGGCTGAGGCGCTGAGTTGGGCCTTGCAGAGCGCGGCGGCTTTCGGCAAAGAAAGCGGTGTGATTTCTTCAATGGATTGGCAGCTCGTTCGCGTGGGACTGTTCACGGCCGGCATCCTGATCACTTATTGGATGGCGATTCGCTGGATTTGTGAGCGGTTTCGGGGCCGGCCGCCCGGCTCGCGGTTTGAGCGATGGTTTCGCTCCACAGGGACCGGCGTTGTGCTGTTGGGCCTCGCGGCTGCCGGCCTCGCGTGCATGGCCTACGGTGTCCTCGTCGAACCGCGCCGGCTGACGGTGACGACTTACACGATTGAAGCGCCGAAGCTGCCGCCGGGAGAACGGGTGAGGCTGGTGCTGTTGGCGGATTTGCATGTGCGGGAGGATGGGCCGCGCGAGAAGGCGCTGCCGGAGGTTGTCCGCGCGCTGCGGCCGGACATCATCCTCCACACGGGTGATTTCTTCGGGACGCGCGAGGACGTTCGTCCCATCGTCGCGCGACTGCTCCGGTCGTGGGATGTGCCGCAATTGGCGTGCGAGGGCAACTGGGACAGCCTGAGCGACGTGGCGGGCTTCTTGAGGCAGGCGGGCGTGACCGTTCTCAACGGAGGCCGCCGCGAGATTTGCAGCGTGCGCGGAACCCGCCTTTCCATCAGCGGGTTTCCGTCCGGCGCGGAAATGGCGATTCGCTGGAACCTGCGGCACCTGTCGCCTGAAACCTTCAACATCGTGCTTTACCATCATCCGCAGGGATTTCCGGAAACATGGGGCACGCCGGCGGACCTCATGCTGGCCGGCCACACGCATGGCGGTCAGGTCCGGCTGCCGTTCTACGGCGCGCTGGTGACGCTCGACCGCTTCGGCAAACGGTGGGAGTCGGGCCTGTTCGATGAGCGCGGCGTCAGGCTGGTCGTCTCGCGCGGCCTCGGCTGCGAGCCGGGTATTCCCGAAATGCGCTTCTGCTGTCCGCCCGAAGTCGTGGCGATAGACTTGGTCGGATGCCGGCGCGACAACACAAGACCCTGAAACCGCGCCTTCTCCGGCGAGCTTGACTCGTGAACGATGCCGCGCATCATCGCGGCGCGCGGCGGCAAACGAGCCGTCTGGGCCGCAAACCGAAATCTGGAGCTTGCTATGAAACGACCTCTGGCCAACCTCGCCCTGACCATTGTTGCGCTGGCGCTGATGCCAACCATCACCGCCCTCAACACTTCCGCCGCCGGGCCGGAGCGTCCGAACATCCTCTGGCTCGTCAGTGAAGACTGTCACATCTTCCTCGGTTGTTACGGCGACCCGCTGGCCCGCACGCCGACGCTGGACAAACTCGCGCGCGAGGGCGTGCTGTTCGAGCGGTGCTTCACGCAACCGGTCTGCGCGCCGTCGCGGCACACGCTGATCGCCGGCGTCTATGCGGCCTCGTCCGGGCCGGGCCATCACATGCGCGCGCAGGGCAAGATTCCGTCGTGGCTGAAAGGATTCCCGGCGTTGCTGCGCGAGGCGGGTTACTTCACGTCGAACAACGCCAAGACCGACTACAACTCGCCGATCAGCATCGAGGTGGCGTGGAACGAATGCGGCCGCAAGGCCCACTGGCGCAACCGGCCCGCCGGGCAGCCGTTCTTCAGCGTGTTTAATCACGAGGTCTCGCACGAGAGCTGCCTGTTCCCGGAACAGGAACTGCCGCTGGATTTCCCGCCGATGGACCCGGCGCGCGTGCGCATCCCGCCGTATCAGCCCGACACGCCGGAGATGCGCGCGGACTGGGCGCGCCACTACAACCGCATCACGCTGATGGACGGCCAGGTTGCCGCCAAGCTGAAAGACCTCGCCGACGCCGGACTGGCGGAGAACACGATCGTCTTCTACTACGGCGACAACGGCGGCGTGCTGCCGCGCAGCAAACGGTTCCTCCAACAGAGCGGCACGCACGTCCCGCTCATCATCTACTTCCCGCCGAAGTGGCGGCACCTCGCTCCGGCCGCGCCCGGCTCGCGCATCAAGGAGCCGGTGCATTTCGTGGACTTCGCGCCGACGGTGCTCTCGCTGGCCGGCGTGAAGAAACCGGGCTACATGCAGGGCCACGCGTTCGCCGGGAAGGCAAAGGAGAAGCCGAACGAGTTCGTCTTCTGCACGCGCGACCGGATGGACGATCGCTACGACATGATGCGTTCGGTCGTCAGCTCCCGCTGGCTCTACATCCGCAACTTCCGGCCCGACCTGCCTTACGTGCAACCGCTCGACTACATGTTCCGGGCGCGCGGCTACCAGTCGTGGGCGCGCGTGGCCCGCGAGGGCAAACTCACGCCCGCCACCGCGCAGTTTTGGGGCGCGAAACCCAACGAGGAGCTTTACGACATGACTGCGGACCGCGACAGCGTGAAGAACCTCGCCGGCGACTCCGCGCACCGCGCGACGCTGGAGCGGATGCGCGCGGCGCTGCGGCGGCACACGCTGGAGATCAACGACAACGGTTTCCTGCCCGAAGGCTCGACGCTGGAAGGCTACGACGCCTCGCGCGCGCCGGGCGCGTTTCCGCTGGAGCGCGTGTTCGACTTAGCGGTGCTGGCCTCCAACCGCGATGCGGCGAACCTGTCGAAGCTAATCGAGGCGCTCGGCGACGCGAGCGAGCCGGTGCGCTGGTGGGCTGCGCAAGGCTGCACGATGCTCTGCGAGAAAGCCGCGCCCGCCGAAGCGGCGCTGCGAAAACGGCTGGAGGACGAGTCAGGCGCCGTGCAGGTCGCCGCCGCCGAGGCGCTGGCGCGCATCGGCAAGACTGATGTGGCGCTGCCGGTGCTGGAGCGTTGGGTGACGAACACGGACGCGCCCTTCTTCGCGCTGCAGGCGGCGAACGTCCTCGACCGCCTCGGCGAGAGCGCGCGGCCCGCACTGCCGGCGTTGAAACAGTTGGTTGCGGCGGCGACGAAGGGAAAAGGAAAAGGCCGGCGCGCTGACGGACTGTATCCAAAGCGCATCCTGGAGCGCATCGTCGCCGTGTTGGAAGGCAAGGAGCCGGCGCTGGTTTATCCGAGGGTTTCGCCCTGAACCGTTTGAGGCAGCGAAACCGGGTGGATCGTGATCCGGGCGCGATTGAGAGTGACAGAAAAGCATTGAAGCGTTTGCGACGCGCCTTGTCCGACACAAATACTCCCGTTTTGCCACGGAGCCGCCATGCTCGCCGGCCACGTCGCGATCCGGGCATTCATGACTCAGGCTCTTTTCGGAACACGAACCGTTGATAGAGCAGCGACACCGCGATGAGCGCGACGGCCAGGCCGAGGAACGACAGGATGCGGTGGAGGCCCGTGAGGCTGGAGAGGTCGTAGAGGAAGACCTTGCCGATGGTCAGCAACATGAAGCCGAGCGAGATGAACCGCAGCGGTTTGATTCGCCGCCACATGCCGATGACCAGCAGCGCCAGCGCGTAGAGGCCCCACGCCACCGATGTCGTCAGGTCGCGGTCATAGCGCCGCGACCAATGGAATTCGAGATAACGCCCGACGGAGTAGTAATCGGCAATTTCAAGGTTGATCAGCGCGAACACGAGCAGCAAACCGAGGAAGCCGGCGACGGGCGCGAAGCCGAGCTTGCCGCCGTAGAAGAACGCCCGCTCGTTGTCGCTCATGCGCTCAACCTCGACCGGTTGCAGCAGCCGGGCGCCGGCGAGGCAGCACGCCGCCGCGACGCCGTAGGTGTAGAGAATCCAGTTCAAGATCGGCCAGCCCCGCTCCTCGTAGCGCAACACCTCCGGGTTCAACAGCAGCCGCGCCGCCACAACCGCGAACAGCGCCGCACCGAAATACTTCAGGCCCGGATGCGGCACGCGCCGGTAGAGCCACCACACCGCCGCCGCCTCCAATGCCCAGCCAAGCGTGATCCAATGCTTGTCGAGCTGGAGCGGAATCGCGACGCTGACGAAGCCGAGCGCGACCGCGCCGAAAAGCGCGATGTTCCGGAGTCTGGGACCGCTCGCATCCTGTTCGCCGTCGGCGGCGAAGCGTTTCATTACATGCGCCAACGCCGCGACCGACAAGCCCGCCATCGCGACCGGCAGCGCGCCGACATAGCTCTTGCCGCACGCCGCGACGAACGCCCTGTAAAGCACGAGAAAGAACAACGGCCCGCTCAGTCCCGACGCGAGCCACGGCCAGAGCCGCTGCGGCCACGTCGGCACGAGTGATTTCGGCATCGCGAACGGCAGCGCGAGGAATGCCAGATAGAACGCCGCGTAGATCGGCATCACCACCGCGACATCCGAGTCGTGGAAGTAGTTGAAGTGCCACGCCGTTGCGAAGCCCGCCGACACGCCCAGAGCAACAGCGACCAGCCACGACCAGTCGCAGCGCAGCGCGGAGCCGACCAGCAGCACGACGAGGAACGCCATCGCCAGGAACAGCGGCCACGGGTCGCCACCAAGTTCCGACGTGTCGAGGCAGCCGAACAGGCCGGCGACGGCGATCAACGTCGCGGCCACCGCGCCGGCTTCGTGTTCGTTGGCGCGGACTGTCGGTTCATCGCGTTCCTTTGCCTGTCGCAGCGCCGACGCGAGCGACCAGCCGAGCGCCAGCAACACCGGCAGGCTCAGGTTGCGCAGCAGCGTCTCACCGGCGGTGTTGCGGAAAAACCAGAACTGGACGATGAGGCCGAGCGCCACGCCACCAACCGGTGCGACATGCGGCAGGGCGTCCTTACCGCTGCGCTCGAACACCACCGCCGCCAGCGCCGCCAGCAAACACAGAAACACCCACGGCGGCTCGCCAAGCCTGTTTGCGACGAGCACGCACGCAAACAGAGCCAGCCCGCCGCCCGCAATGAGGCCGGTGGCTTCGAGAATCTCCCGCGCCCCGGCCACAACGCCGGGCGCGAACCGCCGCGCCGCGCGCGGCAGGAGGTTGAAGAGCGCGCAGAGGGCGATGGCCGACAGGCTCGCGCCCCAGACGTTGGTGTGCGCGAGCGCCTGCGTGGACCACACGAACAGCGTCAGCGCGGTCGCGATGGCGCCGCTTACCGCGAGCCAGACCTGGCCGCGCGCGAGCGTGATCACCAGCATTGCCACGTCGAGGCAGGCGATGAGACCGAACAGCAGCGGCCACTCGACCGCGTAGGCACGCTGGCCGGCCATGTAGAACGCGAACAGGAACGGCGCCAGCCCGCCGAGTATCGCCGCGCGCAGTGTGGTTTTCTCGTCGGCTTTCTTCGCCGCCAGCGGCAGCGCGAGGTAGAGCAGGCCGAACAGCGCGAAGATGCCGGTGCCGAGCAGCATTTTGTCCGGCGTCATGAACTTGTGGAGCCAGCCGATCTCGATGGCAAACGTCGCCGCCAGGCTCAGCAGGACGATGGCGTTCCATTGCTTGCGCACCGCCACCCAGAGCAAGCCGACATCGAGCAACAGGATGTAGCTGAACAACCCGATGGGCCGGTCCTCGCCGGTCGAGAGCACGATGGGCGTCGCAAACCCGCCGAGCAGGCCGAGCACCGCGATGAACATCGCATCGTGCCGCACCGCCAGCAGACACGCCACGACCGTGACCATTGCCATCAGCGCGAACGTCGGCAGGATCGGCACCAAGTGATAAACGCCATGCGCCGCGAAGAAACCGGCGTAGAGCACCGCCACGCCCGCGCCGCAAAGGGCGTTGGCCGTGACCGCGTAACCCTTGCGCAGGCCAAACTCCGACCCCGCGAGCATCGCGACGCCGGACAGGATGATCAGCGCCACCTGCATCGCCGGCGTGATGAGGTTGTTGTCGAAGGCGTATTTCAGAAACAGGCTCGCGGCGATGACAAACGCAATCGCTCCGAGCCACGCCGCGCCGCGCACGCCGAGCAACGCCTCCCAATCAAACGCTGGCTTCGGTGGAACAGAAAATGTCGCGGCTTTGGGCGATGGGACTGGTGACGGCGCGACTTTTTCTTTCCACTCCGGTTCGCGAGCTTTGATTGCTTCCACTGGCTTCTGGACAACGTGCGACTGGACCGGCTTCGGTGGCGGCAGAGCCGCGGCAACCACCGGTGGTGGAGTTGGTGGGACGGCTGCCGGCGCGTGCGCGACTGCCGTCGGCTGTTTCGGTTCAGGCGCCGGTGGCTGTGACTTGAGAAGATGCGTCAGGTTGGAACGAAGAGCCTCCAGTTCTGCTTCGTGCTCCCGCACCTTCCGTTGCAGATCTGCAACGCGGCTGTGGCTGATGATGGCGAGAATGACGGATAGAATCGGCGCCACCAGCAACACCAGACCGAGAAGCACCAGCAACGGGGCAATTGCGTCACTCATGGTCGCTCGCTCCTTTCAATGACTGTTTGTTCCAACCATCACAGGTCACCGCTTCCACGACTCGACGATCACGTTGCGCAGCGCGGCTTTGCCCGACGACATCAGCGCCACTTCGGCGATGAGCCGGCGCGCGTTGCGGGCCTCCTCCAGCTTCTTGCCCGCGTCTTCCTGCACATAAAACGCCTCGATGCCGAACTGGATGCGCGGCGCGCCCCACTGGCGGACGTATTTGCCGCGAATGAACTTGCCGCTCGCCGGGGGGTGGATGCTGGTCTTCGCACCGCGCCAAAGTTTGCCGTCGGCGTCTGGCTCCAGCGTCACGTAAACCGTCCGCTCCTCCATCCACTGGTCGCGGTCCCAATACTGCCGCGATACGCCCTTGGCGTCCGGGATGCCCTCAATGCCGTCCTTCGGCACGCCGCTGATGTCGTAGCTGAGGATGACGAAGTCGCCGCGCATCAAGTCGCGCGGGTCCACCGGTTGGACTTTCAGGCGAATCGTTTCGCCGAACATCAGCGGCGCGGCGTGCAATGCGATCATGCCGGCGAGCACGGCGACTTGCAGTGCTGCCAGCGCCGGCAACAAGCCATGTTCGCGCGACGCGAACCAGCTTGCTGCGCCATCGAGCCACGCCGGGCCGGGCCATGACGCGGGTGATTCACTTCCGGCGTCCTTCCTTCCCTCCGATGCGCGTGAGGCTTTGCGGTGGCTCCAGAATCTCGCCAAGCCGAACAACGCCGCGCCGCAAAGGACGAACATCAGCGCCGCGCCAAGCATCCCGCCGCGCTTGCCGAAGAGGTCCGCGTAGCGGCAGACGGACCAGGCGAGGAAGTAGATCACACCGAACGCGAACGGCCGGCCACGGTCGTCGCGCAAACCGACGTTCATCAACCAGAGAGCAAGCGCCAGCATGGCGATGTTCGCGGCGGCGGTCGGCGGAATCCAGTTCGTGTCCGCCTTGGTGTTGCCAAAGTCGTGGCCCGCCGCCCAGACGCCCGCGAAGGTCACGGCAAACGCAAGTCCAAGCGGCAGCCATTGCGCGCGCAGCATTTCGCGCACTCGCGCCGACGGATCGCCGGCTTGTGACCGGAACAATGCCACACTGGCAAATGCGATGGCGATAAGCGCGAGGACGGCAAGACCCACAGCGAATGCCGAGGGATCGGACGCCCACGCGTGGTGGCGATACCAGTATTTCGTTGACTCATAGAACCCGCCAAAACTCATCGGCACGAGCGCCCCTGCGGCCAGCGCCGTGCCCCAGAACCGATACGGCACCGCCATCCGGTTGCCCGGCCTGTGATTCTCCGCGATGGCGAGCATCACTGCGCCCACCGCGCCTATGATGTAAATCGCCTGCCAATCGAAGCGCCACACGAACGATTGCAGCGTGATCCACCATGCCAGCACCGGCACATAAAGGCTGACCGCGCCGGCTGAACGGCGCCGATACGCCCACGCCATCGCCGGCAGCCACAACACGAGCAGGCTGTAAGCGCCGTTTGGCACCTGCCAGCCCCAGAAGAGCCACGCGCCGAGATGACGGTAGCCGAGGATTTCCGCGCCCGCCCAGGTCGCCAGCAGGCCGGCATAGAGGCAATGGATGAGCAGCGTCTCACCGGCGAGCGCGAACGGCAGCACGCCGAGCGCCCACCACCAGAAGCCGTCGGGCCAGTGCGCATCAAGGTGAAACACCTGCGCCACCAGCCAGATGCCCGCGCCGTAGAAGAGACAGCCCAGCAACGTGACCACCTCGCCTGCCCGCCGCGCGTCGCGCGCGAACCGCAGCCACAACCCGCCCGCGTGTGTGGCGATGACGACGCCGAAAATGACCGTGAGTTTCGCCACACGCGGCATCTCGGACCAGTTGTGGCCGATAACAAGAAACGCCGCAAGGCCGAACAGCAGCGCGGCGATGCCGCTGATGGCAAGGGTGAATCGCGACCGTTTGCGCTGGCTGACTTCGTCGGCGTCTTCGTAACGCGCGAGGATGCGGTCGGTCTGCTCCTGTGAGACGATGCCTTGCTCGCGCCAATCGCCCAGTTCATCCTGCAACCAGTGCCGTTGTTTGTCGGAAAGGATGCGTTTTCTCATGGGTATCTCCTAGATTCACCATCAGCAAGAATCACGCGCGCGCCGCGAGGATAACACCACCTGCCGCAGCGGCAACGATTATAAAGCTGAACCGATGGTTCCATTGGCCTGCGGAATAAGGCGCAATGTCCCGCCAAGTATAACGCGCCGCAGTCCTCGGGTGGGAACTGCATCCGCGACCCGATTTTCCGGCCGCCCCCGCTTCAAGCTAGTCGTTGTAGGCTTCTTCGCCGTGCTGCGAGACGTCGAGGCCGCGGAGTTCGTCCTCCTCGGTCACGCGCAGGCCAATGACGGCGTCCACGAGCTTCAGGATCACAAACGTCGCCACGCCCGCCAGCACCCACGTGAACGCCACCGCCGTGAGTTGGTTCATCAATTGGCTCGCGCCGCCGGCCAGCGAAACGGTATTGCCGCCGACCTTGAACGTCGTCGCGATCGCCGGATTGACGGCCGTGCTCGCGAAGACACCCGTCAACGCCATGCCGAGGGTGCTGCCGACGCCATGCACGCCGAACGCGTCGAGCGTGTCGTCGTAGCGGAACTTCGCCTTCAGCTTGCTCACCGCCATGTAGCAACCGATCCCCGCTGCGAAGCCAATGACGATGGCCGAGGGCACCGACACGAAGCCGGACGCCGGCGTGATCGTCGCCAGTCCCGCCACCATGCCGGAGGCCGCGCCGAGGACGCTGGGACGGCGCTTCAGAAACCATTCCGTGAACGCCCAGCCGAGGCCGCCCGCCGCCGCCGCGAAGTGTGTCGCCGCGAAAGCGTTCGACGCCAGCCCCCCCGCCGCCACCGCGCTGCCGCCGTTGAAGCCAAACCAGCCGAACCACAGCAGGCCCGTGCCGATCAGGCTCAGCACGACGTTGTGCGGCAACATCGGCTCGTGCGGGTAGCCGAGCCGTTTACCCATCACCAACGCGCAGACCAGCGCCGACACGCCGGAGCTGATGTGGACCACGGTTCCGCCCGCGAAGTCGAGCACCGGCACCTTGCCGCCGAGCGCCCAGTTGAAGTAACCGCCCTTGCCCCACACCATGTGGCAGAGCGGGAAATAGACGATTGTCACCCAGAGAACCGTGAACGCCAGGAACGCGCTGAACTTCATTCGCTCCGCAAACGCGCCGCTGATCAGCGCCGGCGTGATGATGGCGAACATCAACTGGAACAGCATGAACGTCTGCTGTGGGATCGTCGCGGCATAGTCCGCGTTGGGCGCATCGCCGACGCCCTTGAGCATGAAATACTGGAGCGGGTTGCCGCAGAAGGCGTTGCCGTCGCCGAACGACATGCTGTAGCCATAGACCACCCACAGCACCGACACGACGGACATCAGGATCAGGCTGTGCATCATCGTGCCGAGGACGTTCTTCGAGCGCACCAGCCCGCCGTAAAACAGAATCAGCCCCGGCGCGGTCATCAGCAGCACCATCGCCGTGCTGACGAGCATCCAGGCGTTGTCGCCGCTGTTGACGGCCGGCGCCGCCGCTGCCGCCGCTTCCAGCTTCGCGAGGCGTTGTTCGAGCGACACGGCGGGCGCGTCGGCTGCGGTGGCCGTTGGCACGGCCAGTGCGGTGAAGCTGGCCAAGAAGAACAGAGAGACGAGTCCGATGAGCGCGCGACAGTTGTTTTTCGACATAGTAAACCTTGGCTGAGGCAAAGCAGCACGCGTGCCACGGCAAACGACGCTGGTTTTGAACCGCAGCCGTTCCTGCGGTGTAAAGAACTGTGCATTTCGGCTGTGGCGAATTGCACACCCCGGCCAAAAAACGCAGCAGCCCCCAATCATAGGGCGGATTCGTTCGTGTGCTTTCGGCGCACACTGACGGTCACCGCAACGGCGTCGGCAGGAAATCCCAGTCCAGCACCATCTTCTCCGTCAACGCGCGTTTCAGTTCCAGCTCGGCTTCCTTGTATTCCGGCTTGCCAGCGAGGTTGTTCAGTTCACCGGGGTCGGCGTCGAGGTCGTATAGCTCGAACGTCGTGCGCGGCAACGTGAAGTAAGCGCGCTCGAACTGCGGCGCGAGCTTCTTCGCCTCGTGCGCCGCCAGAATCTCCTGCCAGCCGGGGTCTTTCTGGCTGTCCACGGGTGCGACGGCTTGATGCGGCGTGCAGTTGTAGATGAGCTTGAACTTGTCGGAGCGCACGCAGCGCGCGAGGTCAAAAGTGGAGGCGAGGATGTTCGGATTCATGCCGCCGTCGCCGCCGTGCGGGCCGCGTTCGGCGAAGATGTATTTGCGCCCCTCAAACAGCTCGCCGCGCAGGAGTTTGAGGTAGCTCACACCGCTCATCGCCTTTGGTGGCGTCACGCCAGCCGCCTCCAGCATCGTCGGCGCGAAATCCTCGCCGGAGACGACCTGTTTCGTCACGCCGCCGGGCTTCACCACGCCGGGCCAGCGCACAATCAGCGGCACGTGAATGCCGGGATCGGTCAGCGCGCCCTTGCCGTGCGGCATCGCCATCCCATTGTCGCCCATGAAGACCACCAGCGTGTTTTTGGCGAAGCCGCGTTTCTCCAGCACGTCGAGCACGCTTTGCACGTCGCCGTCGAGATGCTCCACCTCGGCAATGTAGCGGGCGAGGTCCGAGCGCACACCGGGCAAGTCGGGCAGGTGCGGCGGCAGCGTCAGCTTCGTCGGGTCGGGCACGCCACGCGGGCCTTTGGTTTCCCAAACGTGATGCGGGTCGCTGAAGCCGAGCCAGAAAAACCACGGTTTGTCCTTCGGCGCTGCGTTGAGGAACGCCGATAGCTTGCCGCCGAAATCCTTCATCCCGCCAGCCTTCTCGACGTAATCAACGCGGTTGGTAAACGTCCGCAGACCGTATTTCAGCATCGTTGCGCCAATCTCCGGCGAGGCGCGCTTGCCGGCGATCTGCGGTCCGTCGAGATGATAGCTTCGTCCGCCGACGCCGGTGAAGTAGCCGGCCTTGTCGCGCAGCAGATCCGGCAGCGCCGGCAGTTCCGTTGGCAGCGGCGACGTGAACCGCACCATCCGCACTGCCACTGCCGAGCGGCCGGTCATGAGCGTCGCGCGCGACGGCACGCATTGCGGGCAGCCGACGAACATCCGTTCGAAGCGGATGCCCTGCGCCGCGAACCGGTCGAGGTTCGGCGACTGCACGTCCTTGTTCCCGTAGCAGCCGAGATACGGATAGCTGTGGTCGTCGGAGAGCAGGAAAAGGATGTTCGGCTTCTCGCTGGCCATCGCGTAGCTACAAATAAAGCCAAGAATCAGAAGGATATGTTTCATGACCATCTCCTATTCGGTCGCCGCGCCGCGCTTGTCTTTCTTCGCCTTCGCCTTGCCCGGCACAGGTGGTGGTGGCGCGACGGGTTTGGGCCAGCCGTTTTCTTTGATGCGCCGGCCGACTTCCTTCAATGTCTTCGCGTCCACCGGATGAATCGAGCCGTCGGGCAACGGGCCGGTGTTCATCAGCAGGTTGCAGTTCTGGTAGAACGCATAGCCCAGCCGTCGCAGCACTTCGTCGGCGTCGAGATGCGCGCTGTCGTCTTTCTGCACGTAGCCCCACTGGTGCGGCTGGAGCGTGTCGCAGATTTCGTTGTGCTTTCCCTTGTTCGACTCCCATGCGACGGCGGCGACCATCGCCTTCTCGTCGCCGAACTGCTTGCGCACGCGGTCGGCCAGCGACTGACCCGTCCGCTCCGGCGCGGCGAAGTCTTCCGTGCCGGTCGCGCCCTGTTTGAAGCAGACCAGCGTCTGCGGCTGGAGCTTGCGGATCATCGCGTAGGTCTCGTGGATCGGGAACAGATCCGGCCGCGCGTAGAAGGTCATGATCGGGTCGAACCAGATGCCCGCGAGCGGGCCGTAGTTCGTCAGCAGTTCCTTGATCTGGCTGTGGACGAACTCGATGTAGTGCTTGAAATCCTCGTCCTTCTCCCACTTGTAGCCTGGCTCCGGCGTTTTGTAGTCCGGCCGCGCCATCGGGGCGAACTTGCGCGGATAATAATAGGGATGACGCCAGTCGAGGCCGTAGGAGTAGTAGAGGAACAGGCCCAGCCCTTTCTTGCGGCATTGCTCGGCCAACTCTCCGACGAGGTCGCGCTTCGCCGGGCTGTTGACGCTCGTGTAATCGGAGCGCTTCGAACCGAACAAGCAGAAGCTGTCGTGATGGCGCGAGGTGATGTTCACGTAGCGCATCCCCGCCTCGCAGGCCATGTCGGTGATAAAGTCGGCGTCGAACTTCTCTGCGCGGAACTGCGCCTTGAGCTTCTCGTATTCCGCCACCGGAATTGCCTCGCGATACATCACCCACTCGCCGCGCCCGAGCAGCGCGTAGAGGCCGTAGTGCATGAACAACCCGAAGCGCGCCTCCTTGAACCATGCCAGCGCCGCCGCGTGCGGGTCTTTGGCGTAAAGGTCGGCGTGGTTCTTCAGATACGACGGCACGCTCGTGGCGGCCCTCGCATCACGAAGCGCGCTGCCGGTGGCAGCCGCGCTTGCTGCCAGTTTGATGAAGGTTCGACGATTCATGTTGTCTCCTCTCAGTAGCCCAGCGTCTTCCGCACGAACTCCCGGCTCATCTTCAGACTCTCGCGCAGCGGGCGCGTCGGCTTGAAGTCGCGCTCGTGGGCCAGCTCGATGACAGCGTCGCCGGAGAAATTAATCTCGCGCAACGCCGCGGAGATGGCGGCATAGTCCATGTCGCCCTCGCCGAGCGCCTCGGACCAGCGGCCGTCCTTGTTCTGGTCGCGTAGGTGGAGGAAGACAATCTGCTTGCCGTATTGGCGGATGAACGCGACGGGATCCACGCCGCCGCGCACAAGCCAGTTGAGATCGGGGCCAAGCTTCACGTCCGGGATGCGCGCGAGCGTGCCTTTGAGGTCGTGCAACTCGTTCTCGACCTCGTAGGTGTGGTTGTGAAGGTTCAGCACGACGCCGTGCTTCTCGCAGATGGCGATGATCTTGCGGAGCAGTTCGGCCTGTGCGTCGAGTTGTTCCGGCGTTTTGAGAACCTTCTTTCCCCACTTCACCGCGCCGACGGAGGCGCCAAGCGTGCGGCCGCCCAGCTTTGCCAGCCGCGGAATTGTCTTCGCGGCATCGTCGAGAATCTCCTGATGTTTCGCGCGGTCCCACATCGCGCCGCCGAAGGACATGCCGATGACGGCCAGCTTGTGTTTCCGCGACAGCTCGCTGATACGTTCGACGGCGTCGTCGGGGAGCAACGCCGTGTGCATCAACTCAATGCCATCGAGGCCGGCGTAGCTCATGTCGGCAAAGATCTGCGGCAACACGGGCGTGATGTCGTATTTCGGCTGCGTGGCCGCATAGACCCACGGGTGCGCGCCGACAATGACCTTGCGTTTCGGCGCCGGCTCGTCCTTGGACTGTGCAGCGACACAACAGCCGGCGATTGCAGCGGCGCTGGATTTGAGGAAACTGCGGCGGGAAACAGGCGCGGTAGTGTTCATGCGCGCATCTTCAAAAAGATGCGGCCACAAATCAAGCAGGCAATCGCTCAGGGCGCTTTCGCCATTTCTTCCGCCGGCGGCTGGACATGCCGCGCGATATTTGGAACACTTAGCGCGCAGCTTCAGACGGACGATTGGAATCATGGATGTCCTTCATCCAAATCGCCGGCAGTTTCTCAGAACCGCTGTGATGGGCGGCATCGGCGCGGCCTGGATCGGGCCGAGCGGCCGCGCTGAACCAACGCCAGCCGGTGGTTGCGGCTTTCGCGCGTTGCCGCCGCACATGCGCTGGCTCCAGTCGGCGCGCGTGTTTTTGGTGGATGCTTACGCCTTTCCATTCACGACGGATTTGGAGTTCGACGCGGAGGCGCTGGCGGAAACGATGGCGGACGTGAAGGCAAACGTCGTTCGTTTCGCGACGATGGGGAAATATGCGACGATCCAAGGCGTCGCGTTCTCGCGACATCCGAAGCAGGGTAAGCGCGACATGTTGGCGGAGACGGTCGCCGCGTGCAAGCCGCGCGGCATCCGCGTCGTGCCCTACATCTCCACGATGCACAAGCTCGCGTGGTCCATGGTCACGCGCGACTTCTCGCAATACGCCCACGTCTCGCGGCCCGGCGGCGGGCCGGCGCGGTCGCCGTTCGGCAGCGGCGAAGACCACGGCACCGTCTGCTGGAACACGCCGTATCGTCGGGCATATCTCGACCTCGTCGAACACGTTGTCCGCGACTACGAGATTGACGGCATCTACTTCGACAGTTGGATGGCGTGCTACTTCTGGCCACGGCCGGGCACATGCTACTGCGACGGCTGCCGCAGAGGTTTCGCCGCAAGCACCGGTTTGGAGATTCCGTTTCACGAGAAACTCGGCGACTACACGCCGGCGGAGCAGGCGGCGGTGCGGCGTTATCACACGTGGTATCAGGACCAACTCGTCGGCATTCTCGGCGAGGTGCGGCGCATCGTAAAGCGCCACCGTGACATCCCGCTCATCTACAACATCAACAACCCGGAGCGGCTCATGGGCGAAGATCCGCGCGTGCCGGCGCAGCTCGAAGCCTTCCTATACGAGCGTAGCCAATCCATGCTCCATCGCGCAGAGGGCGTGAGTTTGGCGCGAGCGACCGGGTTGGCGGTGTGGCCCTATGTGTCGTCGCGGCTGACCAGCCGTGTGGCCACCGGTGGGTTGAATGTGCAGCAGGAGATTTTCGTGACGGCGATGTTCGGCGGTGGGCCAATCGTCTATAACGCGTATCAGTTTGTCCGCAAGGCGAACGACCGCGGCATCCTGCGCTGGCCGTTCAGCATCATTGCACGCCACGAGGATTGCTTCCAAGGCGCGGAGAACTTCCCATACGTCGCAGTTGTGTGGGGAAACGGCGGCGCGACGACCTCCGGTCACCACCCGGAACGGCCGATGGCCGACGCGCGCTCCGCGACGCTGGGCGCGTTTGCCGCGTGTCTTCGCCGGCATGTTCAAGTCGCTTCGGTGCTGCCCGACCTGCTTAATAATCCCGCGCGCCTCAGTCGCTACAAGGCCGTCTATCTCGCCGGCATTCCTCATCTGACGGCGGAGCAGATTCGCAACCTCCGCGCTTTCGTTGCAGCAGGCGGCGGGTTGGTTGTTAGCCACGACTGTTCGCTCTGGCGGCAGGAAGGACCGTCGCTGGACCGGCCGGTGCATCTCTTCCGGCTCGGCTTCGCGCCGGCCGCGCCGAGGCTCATGCGGCAAGAGCGGTTTGGTTTGGAGGAATTGATTCACGTCCGGCCGACGACACTCACGGGCGAGCAGGCCGCGTTGGTGGAGTGTCACACCTCCGATCATCCCGGCTTTCAGGATTTGTATCTGCGCATGCGTTCCGGCTCGAAGCTTGTGCCAGTCTTTGACTATCAGCCCGTGGCCGTGCTTGATGGCGCCGAAGTGTCCGCCGACATCGTGGCAGGTGAATCAGAAGCCGTGCTGCCGGGCGTTGTCCTCTCGCGCCACGGCAAAGGCCGCGTCGCTTACGTCGCGCCGGCGTTGGAGAGCGTCTTCCTGCAAACCAACCTCCGCGCGCTGGCCGATGTCATTGCGGGCCTCGTCGCGCGGATTTCGCCGGAGCCGCCGTCTTTCACTGTGGACGCGCCCGACGGCCTCATCGCCAACCTCACCATCCGCGACGACCAACGCGTGCTGCATCTGGCCAACTGGACCGGCAACAAGCTGGAGCAGCCCGGCCTTAACGAAAGCTGGCTCGCGCCGATTGAGAACGTCCGCGTCCAGCTTCGCAAACCGCCCGGCCGTCAGATCGAACGCGTCGCGTTGCTGGTGGAAGCGCAGTTCCAGCAGAAGGATTTGGGCGATGCTGTGGAGATCACATTGCCGCGAGTTGAGACTTATCAGGCCATCCGGTTTGTTTGTTCCCGCTGACAGCCCGCCAGACAAAACTGACGGTTTGCTTCGGCGGCTGAAGAGGCTACACTCGCTAAAGACAGTGTCATGAATCAGCCCGGCTTTCGACTTCTCTGGCTTGTCAGCGGCTTCGCGCTTGCGGCGTTGCTGCTTGCCGGGCTGGCGCGTGAGCGGACATCGCGCGTTTTGTCAGAGAACTCTCTGACTCCCCCCGCCGGAACCGCCGCAAAGAAGTCCCTCGCCAAGGCGCGCGCCACGGCCAAGGCCGCGAAGCCGGCGGAGCCGCAGACTGCCCTGCCGAAGCTGACGGAGGAAGAGCGGCGTTTGGAGCAGTTGCGCGCCCGCGTCGAGCGCAAGGGGGCCATTCCGAAGCAGGCCGTCATCAAGTTCAAGACGACGCAGGCGATGCAGGATTTCCTTCGCCGGTTGGCCGGTCGGAGGCTCTCGGTCCTCGGCCGGCTCGATGCGTTGTCCGCGTTGCGCGTCAGCTACGACGAACTGGAGCAGTTGCGCGACGCGCTCGGGGAGGACGCGGATGCTTTTGAGGGCCTCGACAGCAACTTCGTCGTCAGGATTCCCGACTTTTTGCAACAGGAGGACCGTCCGGGCGGCGCAGGCAGCGCGTCGTTCCGGGGTGTGGGTTTCCTTGATGCCATCGGCGCGACCGGCGACCGCTCGACGTGGGGCTTGGGCGTGACAGTGGCGGTCGTGGACACCGGTGTGTTTGATCACATGACTTTCGGTGAGAACCAGATCACGCATTACGATCTGGTGAACGACGGCCAGCCGTTCAACGGGCACGGCACGGCGATGGCCAGTCTCATTGCCGGGCAGGATCCGCAAGCGCCCGGCGTCGCGCCCGGCAGCCACATCCTCGACGTGCGCGTGGCGGACAGCCAGGGCCTCAGCGACACCTTCACCTTGGCCGCGGGCATCATGCAGGCCGTGGACGCCGGCGCGTCGGTCATCAACATCAGCATGGGTTCTTACGGCGACTCGCAGGCGCTGCACGACGCGGTGGCCTACGCCGAAAGCCGCGGCGTGGCCGTGGTCGCCGCCGCCGGCAATGATCACACCAGCAACCAGCTCGCTTACCCGGCGGCGATCAGCAGCGTCGTCTCCGTCGGCGGCGTGGACGCGAAGTTGCAGCAAGCCTACTACTCCAACTCCGGGGCCGGACTCGATGTCTCCGCGCCGGGCGTCGGCATCAAGTCGGCTTACGGGGCGGACATGCTTGTGGTTGGCGACGGCACCTCGCAAGCCACCGCCATCGCCTCCGGCGTGCTCGCCTTCGGCATATCGAGCGGCGCCGCTGCGGGTGACGGCGCGCCGGCCTGGCTGCAACAGAACGCCCAGCAACTCAGCCAATCCGCTGATCGCGTCGGCGCCGGCATGGTGCAGATCCCGATGAAATAGTTCCGGCGCTTTCCCATCTTCCGTTGCAGGTGGTTTGCAGATAACATCTGCGGCCATGACATCTCGAATCTTGGCCGTCGCACTCGCCGCCGCCGCATCCGTTTCAACTTTCGCCGCACCGCTCACCGTCCGCGTGGACCCGGCAGGCGGCGCGCCGCGGCTGCTCGTCAACGGCCAGCCGGTGCGCGCGCGGATGTTCTGGGGCGGGCCTGGCTCGACGCCGCTGAAGCTGGCGACGGAGTGGAAACAGATCAGCTTTGAGTTCACCGCCAGCGGGAACGCCAGCAACGGCACGATGCACTTCCGATTTGGCAACGAGCCGGGCGACATCTTCCTCGATGACATCCATGTCGCCGATCTCGACACTGGCCGCGATCTGATTCCGCGCTGCGACTTCGAAGCGGGGCAGGATAGCTTCAAACGCGATTGGACATTCTGGCCGACCGGTGCGGCGAACACCGTCGGCGCGACTAGCGTCGAGCCGGGCGCGGGCCACAACGGCTCAGCCGCGCTGCGCGTGCGGCTGAAGTCGCCGCCGAACGGCCGCTGGCCCGATTTTCACATCTATCATCACTCCAACCTCGTCATCGCGAAGGACCATCGTTACCGCGTGAGCTTCTGGGTGCGGGCGACGTCGGTGCGACGACTGATGTTGGCGTTCTATCAACCGGGCCAGCATTTCATTCACTTGGGCGGGCCGCCGGATTGCTTCGGCGCGCAGGTCAAGCTGGCCGCAGAGGTCGGCGTGGACTTCGTCAGCTTCCCGTGCCCGTTGCCGTGGCCGAAACCGGGCGTCGAGGCCGACTGGTCGGGCGTGGACGCGGCGTGCGAGCGGGTGTTGCGCGCGAACCCGAACGCGCTGTTGCTGCCGCGCATGGGCATGAACCCGCCGCCGTGGTGGCGCGAGGCGCATCCCGACGACGTGATGCAATGGGAGGACGGCCGTCGCGACCACATGGTGGTGGCTTCGCCGCGCTACCGCCGCGACGCAGCCGAGCGGCTTGCCGCGCTGGTGACGCATCTCGAAGAGAAGTTCGGCGACCGCGTTGCCGGCTATCATCCTTGCGGCCAGAACACCGGCGAGTGGTTCTACGAAGACACATGGCGGCGTCCGCTGAGTGGCTACGCGCCCGCCGACGCGGCGGCATGGAAGGAGTGGTTGAAGAAACGCGGCCGACCCGATGCCCCGGTGCCAACGGCCGCCGCTCGCCACGCCGCGCCCGCCGGCATTTTCCGCGACCCGGTGAGCGAGAGAACGCTGATTGACTGGGCTGAATTCCAGCAGGAAGAAATGGCGGAGTGCGTTTGCGAGCTTGCCCGCGCTGTCCGCAAATCGTCGCACGGCCGCAAGCTCGTCGTGTTCTTCTACGGCTACGTGTTTGAGTTTGCCGCGGTTTCCACTGGTCCGTCCGTTGCGGGACATTACGCACTCCGCCGCGCGCTGAACTGCCCGGACATTGACGTGCTCTGCTCGCCGATCTCCTACTTTGACCGCGGGCTGGCCCAAAGCGCACCGTCAATGACGGCGGCGGAGAGCGTCACGCTCTCCAAAAAGATGTGGCTCAACGAGGACGACACGCATACTTATCTCGCCACTGGCACGCCGCCCGGCTCGCGCGATCACGTGACAACGTTGGAAGACACCAACAAGCAACTCGTCCGCAACGTTGCGCAGGAGGCGCTGCGGAACTTCGGCACGTGGTGGATGGACCTCGGCTCCAGCGGCTGGTTCAACGACGCCGGCATGTGGGCCGAGATGAAACGGCTGCGTGCGCTCGACGAGCCGCTGCTGAAAAAGCCGACGCCATTCCGGCCGCAGGTGGCGGCGGTGATTGACGAGCGCGCGATGTTGCGCGTCGCCGCCGGCGGCACAGCCGTGACGGGGCCGGGCATCTACCAAGTGCGCGAGCCGCTGGGCCGCATGGGCGCGCCTTACGGCCAATACCTCCTCGACGACGTGCTCGCCGGCCGCGTGAAGGCAAAGCTCCACGTCTTCCTGAACGCATGGTCGCTGACGGCCACCGAACGCGCGAAGTTGCTGAAAGTCACGCGCGGCAGCGCGAAGGTCTGGTGCTACGCACCGGGCTGGTTCGACGGCGAGCAAACGTCGCTGGAGGCGATGCGCCAACTGACGGGTTTCGAGATGAAGGTCGTGACACAAGCGAAACCCGCTGTGACGCTGACCGAGCGCGGCAAATCGCTTGGCTTGGAAAAGGTGTTTGGCGGCGAGAAGCCGGTAAAGCCGCTCTTCGCGGCCGCCGATGCAAAACCGGAGGAGATTCTCGCAACCTACGCCGACGGTTCCGTCGCCGTCGCGTTGCGCCGCACATCGGGTGGGTCGTCGCTGTTCGTCGGAGCGCCAGGTTTGACAAGCGAACTGCTGCGGCTGATGGCGCGCACAGCGGGCGTCCATCTATTCACAGAGATGGACTGCAACGTCAGCGCGAACGGCCGGTTCCTCTCGCTGCACGCGTCACAAGATGGGCCGGTGACCGTCAACATCGGTAAGGCGGCGCAAGTAACCGACGTGTTGAGCAGCGAGCCGGTCGCGCGAGGTCCGCACTTCACGCTGCCGTTGAAGCGCGGCGACACCCGCGTGCTCCGCTACTGAGCGGGCTTCCTGATGCGAGTATAGATCGTTGCGAGCGGGTCACTATAAACACGCCGCCATTCCGGCAGCAGCGCCAGCACCTGTGTCAGCGGATGGTCGGTGGTCAGCAGCGTCCAACTCACGCGACTCGCGTCGAGCTTCTCGCACCAGCCGGGGCGCAGTTGGGTTATGTCGAGGAAGTTGCGGATGAACGCCTCGCCGTAAAAATCCGTCCGGCCATCCACGAACACCTTGTGCTCCGGAATCACCCACATCAGGTAGCCGCCCCAGATGTGTTGGTTGAGCATGTTGCCGGTGAATTGCTCCGGATGGTCTTGGATGAACTTCACCGCGTTCACCGGCCAGCGGTCGGGCGGGATACTCGTGGGCCGGGGCAAACACAGGATGGCAATTAGCGCAACCAGCGCCACGACCGGCCAGCCGTTGCTGGTGGCGTTCACCGCGCCGAGCCGTTGCGACATCTCGCGCCAGCGTCCGTGAACGCACGCCGAAAGGGACGAAGCGACGATGGGCGCGGTGACGAGGGCCATCAACGGGATGTTCCGCACCGCGTAGAGCGCAAGATAAGTCCAGCCGGCGGCGAGGATGACCGCCGACGCCGGCAGGCGCGGGCGTTGGCGGACCGCCAACGCCGTGATAAGTGCGGCGAGCCAGACCATAAAACCGAGCGCATCGGGAGAATGGAAGCCAATCGGCTGGTGCTCGAACAGCAGTCCGGTGAGATACGACGATCGCATAAATTGGAGATTGTGCTGGTGCAGATGCCAGCCGTTCGGGTTCAGCAGCGACACCGCCAGCGCCAGCCCGCCGGCGAGCGTCAGCACGAGGACCTTCCGCTTCGCCGCCGGGCGGGACACGGTTTCTGTCGGCCAGACGAACTCACACCCCGCGCCGAGCCAGTAGGCGCCAAGGATGACAAAACCAACAAGAAACGCGCCGTGCAGGTTCACCCAGAACAACATCAGCGCGGCGAGCGTCGCCGCCAACGGTCTGGCCCGACCGCCGGCTTCAAACCGCCGCAGCGCATCGTTCCACAGCACGACCATCAAAAACGTAAACACATGCGGCCGCGCCAGCCAATGGATGACGCCTGCCCATGCGGCCAGCAGCGTCACCAGCGTCGCCACCAGCAGATCATTGCCGTCGCGCAGCAACCGGCGGTGCAACAGCCAAAACGTCGTGGCGATTACCAGCGCACCCACAACGCTGAGTCCGAAAAGGCCGCCGAGCCGGCCCGCGGCCGCGAAGAGGATTTCCGCCAGCCATTCCTTGGTGATCACGGGCGCGCCCGGTATCGTGTGCGAATAGGCGTCCGTGCGGACGATCCGCCCGTTTTGCAGCATGTCCTCGCCGACGCGCCAATGCATGCAGGCATCGCCGTCGCTGGCCACCAGCGCGGTGCGTGACGGCTGCGCCAGCAGCACCAGCAGCAACGCAAGCCAGAGGCACGCGCTGAAGTCCGGCATCAGCCAGCGTTGGACGGCGGGGCGTGGTTTGAAAGATGTGGTCACGGCGACGTTCGTCTTCGCCGTGAGTATATCGGCACGCGCCCGCGACGCAACCCAGAGAATCGCCGCCATCGGCAAACCGACTTCCGCGCTTGACGAAAGCACGCCGCCGCCGTAATCACGACGCATGGCAAAACCCTGCCCCCGCATCCAGTGTTTCCAGGAACCCGGCGACCGCGTTGTCGTCACGCGCGACGGTCGGCCCGTGCTCAACTACCACTTCGGCGCGGATTACCCGCGACCGTTCATCTACCCGCTGCTGACGCCGCAGGGCCACAACGTGCTCGCCTGCGGCCACTCGGTGGACCTCGTCGGCCACAGCCATCATCGCGGCATTTTCGCCGGCCACATGGACGTGAACGGACAGAAGTTCTGGGCCGACAAGGACAACCGTTGCGTCCACCAGCGGCTGCTGAAACTGGACAGCGGCGTGGACGAAGGCACGGTGGCGTCGTTCAACCACTGGATGGCCGGCAACGCGCCTTTGCTGGACGAAACGCGCGAGTTCACGGTGCGCGCGGACGGCTCGCTGCTCGTGAAACTGGAGATCGCCGCGCACAACGCGGAGGTGGCGCTCGGCGTGACGAAGTTCGGCTTCCTAGCCTGCCGCGTCGCGAAGACCATCGGCGTTGCCGCCGGCGACGGCAGGATCACTGACGCGACCGGCCGAATCAACGAGAAGGCGATTTACGGCCAGCGCGCGGCATGGTGCGACTACAGCGGGCCGGTGGCCGCGGGCAAGGAGGGCGGGCCGGACGTTTGGGCGGGCATCACGATTCACGACGACCCCGCCAACCCGCGTCATCCAACGCCGTGGATGTGCCGCGACGACGGCTGGTTCTCGCCGGGGTTTAACATGATCGAGCCGTTCACGCTCAAGAAAGGCGGGAAGCTGACGCTGCGTTACCGGATCATCGCCCACGACGGCGCGAGGCCGGCGGCTACACCACCTGCTCCGGCTCGATGACGCGATACTTCGCGCCGGCGGGAGCGCGGACAGCGGTTGTGCAACGGCCGTCTTCAACCCGCCACTCAACGGCGATGTCGCCCAGCGGCGTTGGAACGGTGCCTTGCGCCCATTTCAGGCCGCACGGCTGCGGGCGCACTTCGAACGAGCGCCAGCCGGCCGCGGTGGGATGCACGCCGAGGATGTGCGTCGAAAGGAGATGCGTCGGGCCGGCGGACCCGCCGTGACACCAGCTCCCTTCGGGGTTCCAGAGTTCCCACCACGTTGTCGCGCCGGCGTCGAGCATCCGTTTCCAGCGGGCGCGGAGGTAGTCGAGCGCGAACGTGTGCAGCCCGGCCGCGTGCAGCGCGCCAAGCAGATAGGACGAAGCATAAGGCGAAGCGCATGCGACGACGCCTTCGGGATCCAGCGCGGGGTCCGCGCAACACACGGAGCCGAGGGCCGTGCGATAGAATTGCGACGGCGCGATGCCGAAGAAGACGGCGAACGCGTTGCTGTGCTGGCTGACGACCTTGCTGGGTTCGTCGCCGACACGGCAATCCACGTAGGCGTCGCGCTCGACGTTCCAGAACTGGCGGTGGAACGCGGCCTTCACCTCGCGCGCCTGGGCGCGATAGCGGATCGCCAGCGGACGGGCGTTGACGATTTCGGAGAGCGAGCCGGCTGCCTCCAACGCGCGGGCGTAGAGGGCGTTGAGCGCGGCCTGCTCGCCGCGCTGGTCCAGATGCGTCCAGTCTATGAACACCCAGCCGGGCGTGCCGGCGAGCAGTTTGTTCGGCGAGACGTAGCGCGCGAACCATTTCAACGCGTTCTGCACCTTCGGGTAAAGCTCGCGCACGAGGTCGGTGTCGCCGGTGTTCCAGTAGTAATCCCAGATGGAATGAATCCACAGCAGCGACGCGTTGGGCATGTGGCGGTCGGGAAACGTCGTCGGGTAAATGCCGCACAAGCGGCCGTCCTCATCCTGCGAATGCCCGATGAGCCGCAACCCGCGCCGCATCAGCGCCGTATCGCCGAACGCCACCGCGTTGACGGGGAACTGGATGCTCGCGATGGTCCAGCCCAGGGCGCGCTCGCGGCAGGGGTCGTTGGTGTAAACGTCCTCCATGTTGAGCCGGACGGTGTCGGCGCCCGTCTGCCAGATACGGTTCAGCAGCGGATCGCTGCACTCAAAACGGCCGCGGTCTTCGACCGGGTAAGTGGAAACACTGACGGAAAGCTGGTCGAGGTGGACCGTGCCGCTCGCGTGGCGGCAGTCAATCTGCACGTAGCGGAACGCGCGCCTCTCGAACGGCTCCCACGTCTGCGCGCCGCTGCGCGTCACAAGCCGGTCGGCGTAGGCCAGCTCGTGGCGGTTCGGACGCACCACGCCGTCGAGCAACCGTTCGCCGTAGCCGATGTCGAGGATCGCTCCGGCCGGCGCGCGCAACTGCAGCCGCGGATGACCGGCGATCTCGCGGCCGAAGTCCACGATCAGATACAGGCCGTCGCCGAGCTCGGCCGGAAAACTCTCGTGAAGCGACAGGCCGGCGCCGCGTTTGGTGAAGTCCATCAGCAACGCCACAGCGCGTTCGCTGCCGCCGCCGAACTGCCCCTGCCCGCGCGTCTCGGCGTGCCGCTGCCACGCCTTCATCTCGGAACCGCCGTCGTCCGTTTCTGGGGGCAGAGGCGTGTCGAGCGCCGTCTGCTGGTCGTGCATGCCGTCGAGCACATAAGGGCCGCTGATGGCCCATCCGGGCTGCGCCGGCGAGCCGGTTTCCGGCGGCTGCCACGCGCGCGGCAGTTTGTCGGCTGCGGCAACGAAGCGGACGATGGCTTTCCAGTGATGCTGGCCTTGCAGCAGTTTCAGCACGAGCCAGTTCCATCCGGTGCGCAGCGGCACCTCCACCATCTTGCGGCTGTTGATCAGGCCCGGCTCGATCACCTCACCGTTGACCCAGAGCTTGAGCGCCTGCGCGGTCATCAACTCCAGCCGGATGGCTTGCGGCTCGTCGCTGCGGACGCAGGTGCAGGCGTAGGCAATCTGCCAGCTCGTCATGAAATGGTCCGTCTGGAAAAACTTCTGGAGATCGAGCACCTCGACGGGATGAAGCGACTCGGTTTCGCCCGATGCGACAACCCGCGCGCCGCCGGTTTCCGTGTCGCGCGGGAACGGAATCTCGCGCGGCTCAAAGCCGAACCACGGCTCGCACGGCGGCTTGCCGATGACAGCCGCCGGCGACCACTTGGAATCGTCGAAGTCCGGCCCGGTCCATCCCGCCGGATCGCGCCGCGCGTCGAACACCTCCGGATAGCCGATCGCGACGCTCATTCGCGACAGGTCGCGAAACCACGCGGCGTTTTCGAGCGCCTTCCACGTCGCGTCACTCCAGACGTTCAGCGCGCTGCACTCGAAAAGAAACCCTGCGCGGCCGAGGATGTAGCTGAACGTGCTCTCGCCGTAGTAATGCACCAGCACCGCCAGCGTATTCCGCCCCTCGCGCAGGAACGGCGCGATGTCCAGTTCGTCGTAGCTCTGCCAGCGCGGGTCGCTCCGGGACGGGCCGCGGCAAATGAGCTGGCCGTTGATCCAGAAAATGTAGCGCGAATCGGCCGTCAGCCGCGCGACGGCTTTCTGGGGCACGTGCGTCAGGCTGACGTCGCGGCGGAAGCAGGCGTAGGCGTTGCGCGGCGGCGCCTCGCCGTCGGTCCAAATCCAGTCTCCAAACCAATTCATGTGAGCCAACGGTCAAGACTCCTTGGCCGGCGCCATGTTGTTCACGCCGTTGCGCCTGCTCATGTCAGGTCACCGGCAGCTTGACGATCACCAGCCCGAACTCCTCGATGGACTGGATCATCTTCATCACCTGGTCCAACAGCAACGGCTTCGTGAGATAGCTGTGCGCGCGCAGGTCGTAGGTCTGCAAGATGTCGCTTTCCTCCTGCGAGACCGTGAGCACCACCACGGGGATGTCGAGCAGTTGGGGGTCGGCTTTGATTTCCGCGAGCACCTCGCGGCCGCTTTTCTTTGGCAGGTTCAGGTCCAGCAGGATGATGTCGGGCCTGGGCGCGCCGGCATGCTTGCCCTGGCCGCGCAGGAAAGCCAGTGCCTCCTCGCCGTCAATGACCACGTGGATGTTGTTGCGCACGCCGCCCGCCTGGAACGTGGCGAGAGTCAGCCGCACGTCGCCCGGATTGTCTTCGACCAGCAAGATCTCAATCGGTTTGCCTATGGTTTCTGGATTCACATTGATGTCCTGTCATCTGCCAAATCTAATGGCTCGCTCGATTCTTCGCCAATGTCACCAACAGCGCCACCAGCCGAAGGCGGCAGTTTGCCGCTTTCGCAGCCGCGCGTCAACAAGCTTGCGCGAAGCGGGAAAGACACGAAGCGGGAAAGAACTTGCGTTCGTGACAGCGCAAGCGGATAAAGGCGCGGTTCGAGCCAACTTCAAGGAAATTCTGTGAGCGGTTTAACCAGTTGAAGAAGTTCCCTTATGAAGGCACGACCAGCCACACCGAAACGCTCGCTCGGCATCCACCTCGGCGCGCTGGCGCTGCTGGTCTGTGGTGCGATTGTCAGTTTCGGCCAGTCCTTCACCGGGCTGGGCGATCTTCCTGGCGGCGGGATCGAGAGTTATGGCCTCGGCATTTCCGCTGACGGCTCGGTGGTGGCCGGCTATAGCGACGGTAGCAACGGCTACGAAGCCTTCCGCTGGACGGCCGCCGTCGGCTTGGTCGGACTAGGCGATTTGCCGGGCGGCAGTTTTTACAGTCGGGCCTTCGGCGTCTCCGGCGACGGCTCGACGGTGGTCGGACGCGGCTGGTCGGACAACAGCCAATATGAGGCCTTCCGCTGGACCGGGGCGGGCATGAGCGGCTTGGGTGATCTGGAGGGCGGCGCTTTTGTAAGCGAGGCATACGCTGCCTCCCTCAACGGCCCGGTGGTGGTCGGCTATGGCACCACGGCCTCCGGCTTGCGGGCCTTCCGTTAGGAGAACGGGGTGGGCATGGTCGGCCTGCCGGATCTGGCGGGCGGCGGAACCTCCAGCCTGGCCGGCGATGTTTCCGGCGACGGCTCGGTGGTGGTCGGCTATGGCAGTTCGGCCAACGGCCAGGAAGCTTTTCGATGGACCGCGGCCGGCGGCATCGTTGGCTTGGGCGATTTGCCGGGAGGAAGCACCAACAGCAACGCCTACAGCATCTCCGGGGACGGCTCGGTGGTGGTCGGCCTCGGCACCACTGCAGACGGCAACCGGGCCTTCATCTGGGACGGCGCCAGCGGCATGCGCAACCTCCAGACAGTTCTGGCCAACGATTACGGCCAGGACCTGACCGGCTGGACGTTGACAGAAGCGCGGAGCATTTCCGCCGACGGCAAGACCATTACCGGCTGGGGCTACCACAACGGCAACATCGAAGGCTGGGTGGCCACCATCCCCGAACCCTCCAGCCTCGCGTTGTTGGGCGCGGGCCTGTTGGCGCTGCCGCGGCTGCGCCGTTGGCGCCGCCGGTAATGTCATCGGGGCTTACTCCTTTAGCCGCACACGCAGGTTCGCGATCTTCCACGGCGGGATGGTGAGATGAATGCCGTCGTCCCGGACTTCGATCTGGCCGAGTTCGCGCATCGGCTTGCCGAGGAAATCAGTTTCTTGCACGGACAGCACCGGCTGGCGCAGACGAATGTGTGTGTCTGTCCGCTGGCCCGTCGCTTCGTAGAGGCGAAGTTCCACCTCGCGGTCCACGGGCCGGAGCGATGACAGGACAATGTTGCTCGGCACGACTTCCGCGAACGAAACGCCATCGTCGAGCTTGGCCGTCTTGTTGACGGGTGCCTTCCCGGGCCGTGCGCGGCGAAGGCCGAGGTCGGGTGAGAATGCCAGCAGCGGCACATGCGACTCCATCGCGTCGCGGTAAGAAGCGGCTTCGCGCCATGAGCCGGCGTGCGGCACCAACGCGCAATCGAATACGTGGCGCCCCGTGCCTTTGATTGAGGGATGCATCTGCCCCCACGTGCTCGGCGTCAGTGGACGCACGCGGAGCAGGAGGAACTCCAGTGTTTGATTGGCGGGATCGAACGCGTAGCCGGTGTGGGCTCCGGGCGGACAAATGAACGTGTAACCGCCCGCGCTCGAGGACACGTCGGCCCAGCGGGTGGCGTAGAAGCCGTTCGTGTAACCTTTCACGAAGAATTCTTCGCGGAAAGGTTCTTTGCTGAAATTCTCCCGTGGCTCTGCGCCGAAGGGAATTCCTGCAAACACGCGGCCGGTCATGCCTGTCGGGAAACGGATCGCAAAGACGCCGCTGCTCTCGGCGGCATCCAACTCCACGTGATAGTCGAGCCGCTGGCTGTCGCGCCAAAGGCGAAGCTCGCGGACTGCGGAGTGCGCGCCGAACGTTCCCTTCGCTTGGAGCGCCGCGAACACGGGGCCTTGGACAAGTTGCAGGTCGTTCTCCTTGGTCGCCCACCGGTGAACGGGGCCCAACGGTCCGTTCATCCCCCAGTCCTTCGGTGGTGGGGCGTCGTAATACACGATCTCGCCGAGGCCGCCCGCTTCCGCCGAGCCGAGCGGGGTCTGGCGTGTCTTGTCGAAGATCTCCAGCGCGCCGTCGGCTCGCATCTGCGCGCGGAAGCGGCTGTTCTCGACCGGGCCGGTGCCGCGGCGGAGACCTGCGGCGGCGGCCACTGCGTTAGTCGAGCGGCTGATATAGAACGTTTTGTAGCCACAAGCCGGAACCGATTCCGCGATGAACGCCGCGCGTTGCCAGCCAATGGATTGGAGAGGAACGTCCTTGCCCGCACCATCACGGAGCACCAAGCCGGCCGGGTCGCCTTCCACGGCGAACTCCACCGGGCCGGTGACAGGCCACCCGTGGAAATTGAAAACCACCAGCGGCGCTCCCGATCCGGCGCGAAAGCCGATCTTCCCGGCGACGGCCGAGAGCGCTTCATGAAGCGCCTGCTCGATTCTCACGCGGCGATGTCGAGTGAACGCCATGCGTTCCTCGTAATCCACCGTCCACGCCCATTGAATCGCGTGGCCCGTGCAGGAGAGAACGTCGTGCCAGAGACGGTCCACGACGCCGCGCTCCGCTTGCTGCCCCGCGCGCATCGCCATGACCTGCGCCTTCTCCAGGCAGAGCAGCAGGTCTTCGTCCTGATTGTTCTGCATGTAGAGGCTGCGGTCGCCGTGAAGACCGGCCTCCACGTAACATTCAAGCGAGTCCAGCGGCCCCTTCAACTCCGTGATCGGCGCACCGCATTTCTCGACTTCCTCGAAATATCGGCGGTTGGTTCCGAGAATCTTCTTCTTCGGATCCCAAGCGGCGGCTTCTTGCGGCAACTTCGGATCGGGCAGCACGTCGTCGCCGCCGATGGCCAGCCGCCAGATCGGCGACGGCAGGAAGCCTTTCACCGGCTCGCCGTATTTGCCCATCGCGTTGTAGCCGTAGAAACACTTTGCCGAGAGCATCCGCGTGCCGTCGAGTCCCACGCGCCGGAAAACCACCTGCGGCCCGACCGGGCGCGAGAACATGAAGTAGCGGTAACCGCCCTTGGCAAAGATTTGCGGCATCTGCGACGGGCCGCACATCAAATCAATCGAGTTATAAACCTGTAGCGGGACGCCCGGCGCGTGCCGCTGGAAATACTCCTGCCCCAGCACCAGATTGCGCACCATCGTCTCGGGGTAAACCTCAGTGAGCCGCGGGTTGCTCAGCGCGCCGACGACCTCGATCCGGCCCTCGCGCACCCGCTGCCAGAACTCCACGACCAGTTCCGGCCATTCGCGGGCGGCTTTGTCGAGGAACGGCGCCAACTCCTCCTTCTCGTTCTCCAGCAGCCAAACGTAGTTCGGATGCTTCCGCATGAGTTCGAGAACCTGCCGGATGATTTCCGCGTAACGCTGTTCATGCCAGAGCCGCGTGTGCCCCCAGCACCAGTCGCAGTGTGATGATGCGTTCACCACCGTCAGCTTCGGCTCCGCCGCCGGTTTCGCCGCTGGCTCGGACCATGCGCGCCCACACGCAACCATCGCCAGGATGGCGACCACTAGATGTAGCATTCGTCGTTTCATGGAAGATCTCTTTTTGCGGTTGTTAGTTCGCCTTGATGAAGTCGCGCACCCAAGTCGCCTGCTGCGGGTGCATGTCTATCAGCTTGCCGCTGATGATCTGGAAGCCTTGGATGGTGCCAGCGGCGACGGCTTTGGCGACGAACTTCCACTGATGCTTCAGCAGGTCCATCGGCACGGCGTCCAGCAGCGTGAAGTCGCGCAGGTAACAGCCGACGTTGATCGGCTTGCCGGGGAATAGCCCGCGGCATTCGGCCACATAGCGGTCGAGGTTGACGAGGTCCTTCGACTTCCACACCCAAAACGAAACCATATCGAGGAAGTCGGTGAAGCCCGCCCAGTTCTCCTTCTTCAACTCGTGCGCATAGACCACGCCCCAATGGTTGAGTTTCGGGTTGACGCTCTTCACGGCGCGATGAACCGCGGCGTAGTCGTCGGGCTTGATCTTCTCGGTCTTGATCTTGCCGTAGAGATCATCGTCAAACGCGCCGGTGAGAAACGGATACTTCAGCGACAGTCGTCCGACGATTTCCGCCTCGCGGCACTTGCGTTCGATGCGACCGTCGTGGTTCATCCGCATCGGTGCGCCGAGGCCCTTATAGTCCGGGTGCTCGATCTTTTGGTAATCCCACTTCGAGATGTCGCAGACGACCTCCTCAATGCCCATGTCGCGCAGCTTCTCCATCGCCATCGCGGTGTTGGGATGGAACATGAAGCAGGTCCGCCGCAGTCCGAACCACTTGGTTCCCTCACCCGCGCCGAAGATAGAGAAGCGCCACTGGCCACTCAGCCCCTGCCCGTCCCAACACCAGCCGACGTCGGCGAGTCTGCGCGGGCGTCGTGAGGCGGCGGCTGCGACGCATGGAAGTGAAGCCGCCACGCCCGCTGCGGCGGCACTGCGGATGAAGTCTCGTCGTGTCATGTTTGCTTGTCTATTTCATTTCGAGCACCAGCACGTCGTGGATTGTCACCTCTGGAATGATAAAACTCCCGTCGGGACCGGGCTTGATGGCGGTGCCGGCAACGCCGAGTCGCGCGTTCTTCACGTCGAAGCCAGGCGCGCGGACGATGACGTTGCGCGCGGGAATGTTTTCGCGCTTTGCTTTGCCGCCTCGGACAATCTGCGCGTCAGAAGCGACGCTGCCGGCATAGACAGGTTGCTGGCCCATGCCCCGAAAACCGGTGTCGCCTTGCGGGTAGAACGCCGAGACGTTGAGCAGGTGCAGCCAGAGCGCCTTGCGGTTGGCTGAGAAGACGGCGTTCGCGACCAACGAGCGCGGTGCTTCGACCGTGAACGGCGCGGCCACAGCGCGGACAGCTTTGAGCAGCGACTCTGCCGTAGCTTCTTCGCGCGTGCGGAGCCACTTCAGCGCAGGCTCGCCGTCGAGACGGACCAGCGATTCGATGTCGGCGAGGGCGTTCTTCGGCCGCCGCACGGCCCACTCGTCGAACGCGCCGGATTCAGCCGTCGCGATGAGCCGGCCGCCGCGCGCGGCATACTCGCGCAAACGCGCCGCCATCGCGTCGGAGAGGCAGGCGGTGTTTGGCAGCAGCAGCACCTTGTAGTCGACGAGGTCGCCGGCCTCAATCTGGTTGTCGAAAACGAAGCGGAATGGGATGTGATGCTCGGTCAGGAGCAGCCACGCGCCAAGAATCGTGTCGCGGTAATCATCGAGGTTGTTCGTGCCGGGCAGGTGGCCGTAGAAGTCGTGCGTGTTCTGCGAGACGACCACGCCGACGTGCCGCAGTTCGTCCTGGCTGAAGAACCGCTCGCGTTCGCGCACGGCGTCGTGGACGCGCACTCCAACCTCCGGCGGTTGGATGTGGCCGCCGTGCCACGGCGTCGTGCCGTGCGTGAGAGCACTGAGTATGAAGGTTCGCATCGTCAGCTCGTGGCGCGCGGCGTCGGCGGGCGAACCGTCGTATTTCCACGCTGGCGCCGCGGTGCGCCAGATGTCGGAGTGTTTCGGGTTGAGGTCGTGGCTGAGGCGCGACTTGTAGCCGAGCATGACCCACTCCAGGTCGGGCCGGCCGCTGTAGGCGTGTTGCGAGACGCCGTAAGCATCGGTGGCCCACATTGGAATAGCCGTATCCCAGTCCTTGTTGCCGAACGGCCAGAAGTTGTAGTTGCAGGTGACCTCCAGCTTCGGGTTGGCCTCGCGCATCCGGTCGCGGAAGTAGCAGGCGACCTCGACAATCTTGTGGTTGCGCCAGCGGACCCACTGCTTGAAAAGCTTGTCGGCCCAATCAACGCGCCGTGGCGCTTCGAGACCCGTATCGTTGCGGAACGACTCGCGGCACCAACGGCAGACGCAGCCGGGCGCCGTCGGATGCGGGATGCCGCCAAGATAGAAACCATCGAAGAACACACCATCGAGGCCGAGCGCGGCGGCCTCCTTCAAAATCTCCGCGTGCATCTGGCGCCACGGCGACGAGACGACGCACATGCCGACTTTGTTGGTGGCGCGGCGCTCGTCCCATGCGATGTATTCCATGCGCCATTCCGGGTGTCTCTTCGCGGCCTCGCATTGGTCGGCGCGGCGGAGGTCCTGGACGTTGAACGGCAACCAGCCGATGGCGGCGATGCCGTGCTCGTGCAGCGCGCGAATCTGGTTCCGGATGAAATCCGGCTGCATCGCCGGCGTGGGCGTGCCGTGCCGCGTCGGAAACGCGGTGAAATGCTGGCCGTTCATCGGGCCGATAGTCATGGCGTTGCAACGCATCAGCCGAGCTTCGAGCACATAGCCCTCCACATCCGCCACGAGCGGGCGCGCCTCGGTGCCGCGCAGCCGGAACGGCAACGGCAGGTCAGGCTCCTTGCCAGCCAGCGGCGAGAGGACTTTGGGCAACTCATCCACCGGCCGGACACGAACCCAGTCAACAGTCATGACCAGTTCGCGTCTGTCGCGCGCATCCGGCACCAGCCGAGGGATCGCTTCGCCGCGGAGTTCGATCTGGTCGCGTTTGCCGATGATCGCCGCTGGGATGGCGAAGCTCTTCTCATACGGTTCCCCGGGCCGGAGCATCGTCTCGAAACCATCCACGCGGAGGCGCACGTTGCGGCCGAGCTTGGCGCGCAGGACGATTTCGTTGTGGCGATTGGGGAACACCGGCAGTTTGAGCATCCACGAATTGGAGAACCAGCGGAACGAGCACTGCCGGTAGAAAGCCGCTTTCGACTTCGGATTCGGCCCCTCGCGCTGATAGATGCCCGTGCCGATGGCGGCCTCGTCGCCGGGCGAGCCGATGTCAATGAAGCGCTCGTCTGCGCCCTGAACCGCGAAGGCCGTGGCGCAAAGAAGCATGATGACCGGAAGTATCAGACCGGCTCGTGTCATGGGTGAATTATCTCAACGATTGCTTTTTCGTGTTTCATGGAATCACCGGCAGCAAGATGTGCGAAGGGTGCGCGGCGTCATGATAGACAGTCTGCGTCGCCTTTTGGCGCTCGGCGTCGGTGCCGAATGGATGGCCGGTGTTCGGGTTGCGGTCGAAGCGGGGGAAGTTGCTGCTGGAAATCTCAACGCGAATCCGGTGGCCCGGCAGGAAGACGTTGCTCGTGACCCAGAGGTCAATCTCGTAGCGGTAAGTCTTTCCCGGCTCGATGAGCTTCGGCTTGTCGGCGGACTCGCGGCAGCGGGCGCGCAGGATGCCGTCGCAGAGGTTGATGGCACGCCCGTCGGGCCACACGTCCACGAGCTTGCCTGTCCAGTCGGTGTCCTTCGCGGTGCTGGCGGCGTAGAGGACGACTTTGATCGGGCCGGTTGTTTCCAGTTCTTTCTTCAACGGCTCGCTTGTGAAGATGAGGACGTCGTTGCGCTGTTCGACCGTTGTCTGATCGCGCGGGCCGGCAGGACCACCGAGATTGCAGCCACCGGCGGTGGGCACGGGGTCATCCGGGTCATAGACGAACTTGTCGGCAGGCTCGCGGCCCGGCTTGGTCGTGCTCAGCCGACCGTCGCCCTTGAGCGAGTTGGCCGAGCCGCCGCTGTGGAAGTAGTGCGGCACGTAGCGCGTCCGGCGCAACGGCCATTCCTGTTCATCGCGCCACTGATTGCGGCCCATCACGAAAATCCTAAACGGCGGCCACGTATCCACGTCGTTCTTCTCGCCTTTGAGCCAGTGGTCAAACCACTTGGTTTGAGTCTCATCCAGCTTGATCAGCGAGCCTTCGCCGAAATCCACGTCGCCAACCTTGCTGTTGCGGTTGATGCCGTGGGGCCACGGGCCGACCAGCAGGTGCTGGTGTTTGCGCGCAAACTGTGAGCGCGAGGTTTTGCGGACGGCGTTGACGTGGTCTAACACGCTTTTCGCGTAGAGGTCATACCAACCGCAGGCGGTGTAAATCGGTGTCGTGATGTCCTTGTGCAAGCCGCGGAGACTGCTCGGCTTCCAGTAGTCGTCGTAGCTCGGATAGGCGACCCAGTCGCGCAGATACGGCACCGTCTGCCCGATCGCCGTGTCCCACGTGCAGAGCGGCAGCGCGCGGAGCCAGTCCTCGCGTTTCCAACTGCGCGTGGCCGTGCTGCCCGCCGTGCCCGAACCCCATCCCATCGCCACCTGTAGCTGGTAAGCGCCGCCGACGTAGATGAGGTCGTCATACACATCCACCAGCGGGACGATGGTGAACATCGCCTTCAGAAAATCGCCCGCGCCGGGCGCGGAAATCCACTGCGTGTAGCCGAGGTAGGAACCGCCGGTGGTGCCGATCTGGCCGTTGCACCACGGTTGTTTGAGAATCCAGCGGTGCGTATCCTCGCCGTCAGTGCGGTCATACACGAACGGGACCCATTGTCCGCCTGACGTGCCTTTGCCGCGGCAATCCTGACTGACGAAGACGAAGCCGCGCGACGCCCACACACGCCCCATGCCGCCCTCCGGCTTGCCTTTGCCGTAAGGCGAGCGGGCGAGGATGACGGGAAACTTCCCGTCTGCTTTCGGCAGGAAGATGTTGGCGGCGAGTTCCACGCCGTCGCGCATCGGGATTTTGACTTCGGCCCGCGATTCGACTTCGTAAGGAGGAGTCGCAGCAAACAACGCGCTGTGCAGCACGCACCACGACACGACTACCAGCCAGATTGCAATGTTTCGCGTCTTCATGATTCAGTTCACTTTGATGAAGTCCCACTGGAGCTTGATCTTGGCGCATTTCCTCGGTCTTACTTTCCCTTCGGAACGTGGCGGATGAATGCATCCTGATACTTCTGACACCATACGGTCAGGTATTCCCGGTGTTGATCGAGGGTGGCGCGGTGCTGCGGGTTTTCGGCGAGGTTGATCGTTTCGCCGGGGTCCTGCTGCATGTCGAACAGCGATTCGCGCCGCTGGCCGAGGCTGTAAACGGAATACTTGTATCGCCGGCTGCGCAGCATCCGGCCCTCCGGCTCGCATTTCACGCCGTCAATCGGTTCGCCTTGGACCATCTTGTTGGAGACCACGATGTAGTCGCGCGGGTCGTCGGTGGTCTGGCCGTTGGCGGTGGCTTTCAGGCTGAGGCCGGGCAGGCTCTTCGTGGCGGGAATGTCGGCGTAATCACAGAACGTCGGCAACAGGTCAATGCCCATCTGCACCAGCCGCTCCGACGTGCCAACTTTCGTGACGCCCGGCCAGCAAAAGATCAGCGGCACGCGGGTGGACTCGTCGTAGAACACCGTCTTCTGGTTCCACCCGTGCGCGCCCTGGCAATCGCCGTGATCGCTAGTGAAGACGACCAGCGTGTTGCGCTCCAAGCCCGCGTCCCGCAGTGCCTGCAACACCGTGCCGATGTGCCGGTCGGCCATCTCAATCATGCGGTAGTAGGCCCAGATGTATTCGCGCCATTTCTTTTCGTCGAACCCGCCGACCGGAAAAACGCGGCTCATCTGAAACGACCGGCGCATCAGCAACATGATGTCCGACTCATTCTTCGGCGGTTCGTGGTTGGCCCGACGCGGCGGACACTGATCCGGCGGCGGCGGCTCGCCCACCGCGCCATCGGGGAGGCGGTCGCCGCGTGCCCACTCGCAGATGTTGTGGGGATTGACGAACGACGCGACGAGCAAGAACGGCTGCGTGCGCGGCTTGCGTAGGAACTCGATCGCCAAGGCGGGGCTTGCGTTGTCACCGCCGTTGTTCTTGAGGTTCGCCGTGTAATCAAAGCCGTGCGCCGCCTCATCCTTGCTGTTGAACTGAAAATGCCACTTGCCGACGTAGCCCGTGTCGTAGCCGGCGCGCTTGAAAACAGTGCCCATGCATGGGAACGCAGCGGCATCGAGTTTGTGCGGCTCGTTGCTTTGCACAGCCGTCTCATGCGGGTAACGCCCTGTGAAGATCGCGGTGCGCGATGGCACACACAGCGGATTGGCAGCGTAAGCGCGCGTGAACGTCGTTCCCTTGGCTGCGAGGCTGTCCATCGCGGGCGTCTTTAAGTAGCGGCTGCCGATCCGGCAACTCATCGCATCAGCCGACTGCTGGTCGGTCATGATCAGCAGGATGTTCGGGCGACCCTTTTGTGCTGCGAAGCACTGGCTTGCCGGTAACGTCGCCAAGCAAACCGCCGCTATCAACCCGAGGAGCCGTTTTCCGTTCATGTTGTTCTCCCTTCAGTTCGTCTTGATGAAGTCGCGCACCCACGTCGCTTGCTCCGGGTGCATGTCTATCAGGAATCCGCCGAGGATCGAGTAGCCTTGGATGGTTCCGTCGCGCAGCGCCTTGCGGACGAACTCCCACTGGACCTTGAGCATTTCCATCGGCACGCCGTCCAGCAACGTGAAGTCGCGCAAGTAGCAGCCGATGTTAATCGGCTTGCCGGGAAAGATCTCGCGGCATTGCTCGACGTAGCGGTCGAGGTTGACGAGGTCCTTCGACGCCCACACCCAGAGCGTGACCACGTCAAGCAGGTCGGTGAACCCAGCCCAGTTCTCCTTCTTCAACTCGTGCGAATAGACCACGCCCCAGTGTTTCAACTTCGGGTTCGCGCTCCTGACCGCGCGGCGGACAGCGGCGTATTGTTCCGGCGTGATGTGCTCGGCTTTGATCTTGCCGTAGAGGTCGTCGTCGAACGCGCCGGTCACGTTCGGATACTTACGGGACAACTGGCTGACGATCTCTGCCTCGCGGCACTTGCGCTCGATGCGCCCGTCGTGGTGCATCCGCATCGGCGCGCCGAGGCCCTTGTATTGCGGATGTTCGACCTTCTGGGCTTCCCACTTCGAGATCTCGCAGACGACCTCCTTCATGTCGCGCAGCTTCTCCATTGCCATCGCCGTATTGGGATGGAACATGAAGCAGCATCGCCGCAGCCCAAACCACTTCGTGCCCTCGCCTGCGCCGAAGATGGTGAACTGCCACTGCCCGTTGATCGCCTGCCCGTCCCAGCACCAGCCTGCTTCGGCCATCCTGTGTGGGCGAGTGGCGGCTTCGGTGGCGACGGGTGCCAGCGAGGCGGCGGAGAGGCTGAGGGCACTACGGATAAGATCACGTCGGGAGATTGCCGTGCTCATACCCTCCTCCTACCACTTTCTGGCAATCTTGCCTAGCGCGACGCAATCAAGGATTCTTCCGTGACACACCCTCGAACGGCCCTATCGTCCGCGGCCACCGCAGCGAGGCGACGACGCTGACCGCGAGAATCGCGACCACCACGCCGAGCGCCACGAGCGTGTCTATCTTCCACGCGCTGTGCGCCAGCAACATCTTCACGCCCACGAACGCCAGCACGACGCCGAGGCCGATTTTGAGGTAGTGGAACTTGTCCATCACGCCCGCGAGCGCGAAGTAAAGCGAGCGCAGGCCGAGGATGGCGAAGACGTTCGACGTATAGACAATGAACGGGTCGGTCGTGACCGCGAAGATAGCCGGGATGGAGTCCACCGCAAAGATGAGGTCGGACATCTCGACCAGTAGCAACACCACGAACAACGGCGTTGCGTGGCGCACGCCGTTCTCCACGACGAAGAATCGGTCCTCGCGGAAGTTTGCCGTGACCGGCATCCATCGCTTGAACCAGCGCACGACCGGGTTGCGCTCCGGATGGATCTCCTCCTCGCGCTTGACGGCCATCTTGATGCCGGTCAGCACCAGAAACGCGCCGAAGATGTAGATGATCCAGTTGAACTTGGCGATGAGCGCCGCGCCGGCGGCGATCATGATGGCGCGCATGACCAGCGCGCCGAGCACGCCCCAGAACAGCACCTTGTGCTGCCAGACCGGCGGCACGGCGAAGTAGCCGAAAAGCAGCGCGAACACAAACACGTTGTCCACGCTCAGCGATTTCTCGATCAGGTAGCCGGTGAAGAACTCCAGCGCTTTTTGCGGGCCGTAGTAGTGCCAGATGGCGGCGTTGAACAGCAGCGCCAGCATCACCCACACCACCGTCCACGTGATGGATTCCTTGAAGGTCACCACGTGCGACTTGCGATGGAAGACGCCGAGATCCAGCGCCAGCATCGCCAGCACGAAGAGGTTGAACCCGATCCAGAGCCAGAGTTGGTCAATCATCAGATTTCCATGTTCGCTGTCCGAAGCTTGCGATTCAAGCTGGCGGTTTCACGACCAGCGCGGAGCAGGGGATCTCACGAACCAGCCGCTCCACCGTCGACCCCAGCAGGACGTAGGTCAGGTTGCTCCGGCCCTTGCTGCCCAACACCACAAGATCCGCGTCCACGCGGCGGGCATACTCCGCAATGCCGTGGCCGTGGTTTCCGGCTTCCGTCACCGCGAAATGGACCTGCCTTTCGCCGGTGTTTCCCACGAAGTCACGAAGCTTCTGCTCCAGCGCCTGGCGATATTGGGTCGCCAGTTGGGGATCCACTTCCCACGCATCAGGCACAAGCAGATAACGGCCCCACGAGCCAGTGAAGACGTGAAGGAAATGCACCTCGGCTTGGTCCTGACTTGCGACACGAAGAGCCTGCACGACGGCCTCGCGGGAGGTCTCGGAGAAATCCACGCACGCCACAATCCTGCGGAATGGCCTGGCGTGGCCCGGCCTGACCAGCATCACTTTGCATGGCGCCTTGCGTAAGCACTTCGTGGCCAGGTTGCCCGCGCCGTAGGGCAGCAGCGAATCGCCTGTGACGCCAAGAACCAACAGGTCGGCCTTGCTTGTCTTGCACTCCTGCAACAACCCGTCCAGCGGCGACCCCATGTGGACTTCCCGACTGTGGTTCTTTTCGGCGCCGGTTTCACGCGCCCAAAGGCCAAGCCGGCCGATCGCCTGCTCGCGGGCTTGGTTGCGGATTTGGTCCAGTGTCATCCGCATGGCCTCCGCCGCCTCGCTGACGACGAGGTCTTCGATCACGTGGATCATTCTCAAGTTGGCGTTGTTCCACTTGGCCATCCGGACCGCCTGCTCCAACGCGGAGCGCGAGCAGTCCGAGAAGTCAACGCCTGTGATGATGGTCTTCAGCTTGTTCATAGTTTTTCCCTTCCTTGTTTGCTTTTCACCGAGCCTTGCTGGGCCGGCCGGGTGTCCAAATGACCGGCGGCACCCGCAAGGATGACAGAGGCGAGCCGCGCCGTCCAGCAAGCGCCGCGCGAATCATCAGGAACTCGCCCAGGTTGTCCGTCGTGAGCAGGCCGCGTAGCCCGCCGCTCTCCATCACGAGCAACGGCGTGCCGCGTTCCGATCGCAGGCGCGACAGGGCGAAGTCCAGCAGGTCGCCGGGATTGGCGGTCTGGAACTCGCGCTGCATGACGCTCTCGACGGACGCATGCTCGCCCGCCTTGCCGAGCGCCTCGAACAAATCCTCGTGAACCAGCACGCCCACGGCATTGCCGCGGTCCACGACCGGGAAGTCGCGCTGCGAGCCGGCGAGGATGAGTTGCGCCGCGTCGCCCAGCGTCGCCTGCGGACTGAGCGTCGAGAACTCGGTCACCATCGCCTCGCGCACGGGGATGCCGGCCAGCGCGGATTTCATCTCCGCCGCCCCGGCCTCCTGAGCCGCGCCGATCCACACGAAGAACGCGATGAACAGCAGCATCGGGTTGCCGAACAGACCAACAAACCCGAACAGCACCGCCATGCCCTGGCCGATTGTCGCCGCGATGCGCGTGGCGCGAGCGTATTCCAGCCGCAGCGCCAGCAACGACCGCAGCACGCGACCGCCGTCCATCGGGAACGCGGGCAGCAGGTTGAACAGGACTAGGAACACGTTCACTGCGAGCAACCGCTCGACCAAGTTGCCTTGCGTGGTGCTCAGGGACGACAGCGGTTCCCACGTGCCGGTCAGCGTCAGCCATCCAAACAGCAGCACGGCAATCACGACGTTCACCGCCGGTCCGGCCAGCGCGACCCATAGCTCATGCACCGGATTGTCGGGCATCCGCTCCAGCCGCGCCACGCCGCCGATGGGCAGTAGCGTGATGTCGCGGGTCTTGATGTCGTAACGGCGCGCCATCAACGCGTGGCCGTATTCGTGCAACAGCACGCACCCGAACAGGAGCAAGAAGAACGTCACCCCTGTGACTGCGGACTCGATGCTGCGGCCCACCATCCAGTGCGCTAGGCCAAGGAAACCGAGCACCAGCAGAAACGTGAAGTGGATGTAAACGTCAATCCCCAGAATGCGTCCGAGTTTGAATGACCATTTCATAGTTGTCTCTCCTGTCGTTTCGCCAAAGTCACCGGCCCATCCGCAGGCCGGCCGGCTCTTGAAGGTTGCCTTTGATCCGGCGCAGCCGCTTTTCCACGCGGCTGCTGATCTGCTCTTCCAGTCCGTTCATTGCCTTGCCAACGGCGGCGCGCATCGTGTGGTCGCACCCTTCGGCGAACACATCGGGGCCGGGCGTCACGAGATGCACGCTCACCCTGAACGGCGGGCTGGTTTCGTGCCGGTGTTCGAGCCGCACGGTGGCTTCCTCGATCACCAGCTTCGATTGCAGCGCCATGATCCGGTCTTCCACCAGCGAATCCAATTCGTCCGTGGACCGGACGTGCGAGTGTTGAATGTTGATTTTCATGTGCGTGTCCTTTCGTTTATTTAACCTGCGTTTACTCACGGTCGCGGCTGGTCAGCAGCGGCAGCAAGTGCCACAGGAAATAGACCAGCGAGGTCACGAACGCCGCCACGTAGGTCAGCGCTGCCGCATCGAGGACCTTGCGGACCGCCAGCGCCTCGGCGCCCGGCGCGATGAGGCCCATGCGGCCGAGCACATCCTTTGCCCGGCGCGACGCGTCAAACTCCACCGGCAGCGTGACGAGGTTGAACAACATCATCACGCCCCACGCACCGGCCAGGATGGTCGCGGCCACCATCGGCTGGATCAGGCCGGTGAACATGCCCAGCAAGGGCAGCCACATCACGAGCTGGCTGGCGAACGTGGTGATGCCCACGGCCGTCATCCGCCACATCGACGGCTTGTAGGCCCGTTGATGCTGGATGGCGTGGCCGCACTCGTGCGCCGCCACGCCGAGCGCGGCCGCCGAGCTGCCGTAGTAGTTGTCGGTGGAGAGCACCAGCCGCTTGTGCAGCGGGTCATAATGGTCACCCAACATCTCATCGTGGTGCGTCACCTCTACGTCCTGAATGCCGGCCTGGCGCAAAATCAACTCCGCCGCCTGGCCGCCGGTCACGCCGGAGGCGACCGTGCCTTCGTTGTAGCGGTTATAAATCGAACGGACCCGGGCCGCCGCCCACAGCGACAGGCCCATCGTCGCGATGATGATCAACCAGAGTGTCATTGTTCTTGGTCCTTTCGCTTTGTTCTGTCGTCGGCGCCGGTCGGCCCCGCGTGGGGCCATCCAGCCGGCGGCCAAACTCTGCCGGAAGCGTGGAGCAGGACAGGGATTTTCACTAATACGAAATTTGACGTTAATACTTAGCTTTAATCGAATAATGTGGCGGCCATATGGAATGGCTGAATTATCATCACCTGCGTTACTTCTGGACGGTCGCGAAGGAGGGCAGCCTCAGGAAGGCCGCCGAGAAACTGCACGTGTCCCAGCCATCAATTTCCGCGCAGGTCGCGGCGCTGGAGGAGACGCTGGGCGAGCCGCTATTCCGGCGCAGCGGGCGCAACAAAATCCTCACCGACGCCGGCCAGATTGCCCTTACCTACGCGGATGACATCTTCGGCCTTGGGCGCGAGATGGTGAACGCCATCAAACAGCGGCCAAGCGCCAAGGCCATCCGCCTCTACGTTGGTGTGGCAGACTCGTTTCCCAAGCTCGTCACCAACGAGATCCTCAAGCCGGTCTTCACCATGCCGCAGACCGTCCACGTCATCTGCCGCGAGGGGAAGATCGAGGACCTGCTCGCGCAACTGGCCGCCCACCGACTTGACATTGTGTTAGCCGACGAACCCGCCTCCAGCAGCACGAAGATCAAGACCTACAACCACCCCCTCGGCGAGACGGGCACGACTTTTTGCGCCGCCAGCCGCCTCGCGGCAAAACTGAAGCCCGGCTTCCCGAAATCGCTTCACGATGCCCCCGCATTGTTGCCGGCGGAGAACACAGCGTTCCGTCGCGCGCTGGAGAACTGGTTCCGTGATCTGGGCGTGCGGCCTCGCGTGGTGGCGGAGTTCGAAGACCTCGCGCTGATGAAGGTGATGGCCGCCGAGGGACGGGGTTTCATCACCGTGCCGACCCTCGTCGCCGACGAGGCCGTCGGGCGATACAAGTTCCAAGTCATCGGCTCGACTACGCGCTGCAAGGTTAACTTCTACGCCATTAGCGCTGAGCGCCGCATCACACACCCAGCCGTGGCGCTGATCACGATCAAGGGACAGGGCGGTTGACCGCATCATGATTGCTCGCGCGAAAGGGATGATCCCGCAGCGGCGGCTCGCACGGCGCACTGGCTGAGGCGATCCACCAGCCCGCTGAAGATGAGCGAGTGGATCGGGTAGAGCAGATACCAATAAAGAAAACCGGCGAGGCCGCGCGGGGCGAAAAAGGCGGTTTGGGTCAGCACCGAGCTTGGTCCGTCGCGAGGCTCCACGCGGAACTCCAGCCACGCCCGCCCCGGCACCTTCATTTCGGCGCGCAGTCGCAGCAGGCGATTTGGCTCGACGGCCTCCACCCTCCAGAAATCGAGCGCATCGCCCACGCGCACGTCCTGCGGGTCGCGTCGTCCGCGTCGAAAACCCACGCCGCCGAGCCAACGGTCCATCCGCCCGCGAATCCGCCAAGCCCAGTCCATGTAGAGCCAGCCCGTCGCGCCGCCGAGCCGCGTAAACGCGCGATAGACCGCCGGCGGCGGCGCGGCGACGACGCGCTGCCGGCGCTCCAGGATGAAGCCCTCCTGCGTCGTCAACGTCACCGCTGCCACGTCGCCTTGGCTGCTGGCGATGGCGTCGCTCCACGCGGTCTCGACCTGGCCGCTTTTGAGATTGGCCAGCGCGAGACGCACGGCGGCATCGTAGTCGAGCGGCTGGATGCGCGGGAAAAGCCGTCGCGCCGTGTCATCGCGCACGACCACATCGTTGCGAAGCCCGGCGATGAGCGGCTGCGCGATGGCCGCCGGCACCGGCGTGACGAGGTGCACCCAGTAGGACGACAGACGCGGTGTGAGCACCGGCACCGGGATGAGGAACCGCTTCAATCCCCGCACCCGCGCGTAACCTGTGAGCATCTCGCCATAGGTCAACGCGCGCGCGCCGCCGATCTCAATGACGCGACCCGCACTCTCCGGCGTGCTCAGCGCCGCCACGAGATAGTCGAGCACATTGCCGACGGCGATGGGCTGCGCGCGGGTATAGAGCCAGCGCGGACATATCATCACCGGTAGCCGTTCAGTGAGATAACGGATGATCTCGAACGAGAGGCTCCCCGACCCGACAATCACGCCCGCGCGAAACTCCGTCACCGGCACGCCGGATTCGCGCAACGCCGCGCCCGTTTCCTGACGCGAGCGCAAATGGTCGGACAACGCGGTCGCGGGATCGCCCAAACCGCCGAGGTAGATAATGCGCCCCACTTTTGCCGCCTTGGCGGCCGCGGCGAAATTCCGCGCCGCCAGCACGTCGCGTTGCTCGAAATCGTGCCCGCTCGCCATGCTGTGCACCAGATAGAACGCCACGTCCACGCCGCGCATAGCATCGGCCACCGTCCCCGCGCGCAGGCAATCACCGGTCACGACATTCACCTGTGATTGCCAGGGGCGTCCGCACAATCGGGCCGGGTCGCGCACCAGACAACGCACCTGATATCCCGCCTCCAACAACCGCGGCGCGAGCCGGCCACCGATGTAGCCGGTGGCGCCGGACAGGAGAACGGCCGTGGTGGAGTTGTTTCCGACTGGAGAATGGGAGGTCTCGGTCACATCGAGACTCCTACCATCCAGCAGCCGATGCCGCAAGAGACGCCTCAGTCATTCCTGCATCTGCAGGACGGGCAGAAGAAGGTCGAGCGTTGGCGCCGCCCTGGCGGATCATGCGGATGCGTCGCGCCGCAGTGGGGACATTGCAGAACGCGCGCGCGCTTCCCCTGCGAATGGGGCGCAGCGCCAAACTACCATCGCGTCTTCAGGCCGCACGCCCGCGCAACGCACCAGCCACGGAACGCCTCGAACAGGCAAAACACGCCAGCGACGGCGGCCACGCCGCAAGCGGCGAAATTGACCTGATAGAGATAGACTGCCGCCGCGAGCAGAATCACGCCAAAGACGGCGCGCAGGATGCGGCCGGTTGTGCCGATGTTGGGTTGAAAGAGCCGTGGCATGGCGGCAAGTGTCAGACGTGGTTTCGGAGCATCAACTCCGCCGGATAGGGATTCAGGTAGGTCTGGCCGGCGACCCACGGATGTGGATGGCGGCGGAAGTGGTGGTCCAGGATCGTCAGCGGAACGACGAGCGGCACCAAGCCGGCGCGATAGTCCTCGATGAGTTGAAGAAGTTCGGCCTTGTCCGCAGCGTCGAGCTCCTTTTTCAGGTAACCGAGCAGGTGCTGAAGGACGTTGGTGTGTTTCTTTGCGGTGGCATGCACCGCCAGGCACTGCATGAGCGCGGCACCGTAAGCTGGCAACAGTTCGCTCATCGGCGTGCGACCCGCTTTCGCCACGAGGCGGCCAAGCTGACGGTAGTGTTCCGGACTGTGCGCCATCAACGCGAGCTTTTGGCGGGCGTGGAACTCCACTATCTCTCCGGCGCGCGGCTTTGCCGCGACGAACTGCTTCCACCGACAATGAGCGAAGACCCGCTCGATGAAGTTCTCGCGCAGCACCGGATCGTGGAGCCGCCCTTCCTCCTCCACCGGCAGCATCGGGAGCCGCCGCAACAGCACGTCGGCAAACAACCCGCGTCCCGTGCGCGCCGCCATGCCGCCGTCGCCATAGACTCGCACCCGCAACATGCCGCAGGACGGCGAATCCTTCTTGAGCACGTAGCCGTGGATGCCGCTCGCAGCGAGCTTTTCGACCCGGCTGGCCGCGAACCGTCGCATCACTTCCGTGTGGTCTTTCCCGGAGCGCGGTGCGACCAGCCGCGGCGATTCCGGCGAACCAGCGAGCCGCATGCTTTCGCGTGGCGTGCCGAGGCCGATCTCCACTTCTGGGCAGACCGGCACCCACTCAAAATACCTGCCGAGCGTCTCCGTCAGAAACGGATCGTGCTTGTGGCCGCCGTCATACCGGACGTTCTCGCCGAGCAAGCAGGTGCTGATGCCAACACGGATCTTTGAGATGGTGTTCATTGGTTTCTACGGGTTCATGCGCCACAGCACAGCATTCAGGACCGCCGCAAAACTCACCCACGCCAGATAGGGAACCATCAGCCAACCTGCGACGCGGTCCATTTTGAAGAACGCAACGGTCGTCGCGCCAAGCGAAAGCCACAACAACACGATGTCGCCGAAGGCCAACGCCGGATGTTTCAGTCCGAAGAAGAGCGGCGTCCAAGCGGCGTTGAGGCAGAGTTGGGCGAAGAACAGACCGAGCGCTTTCTGCCGGCCGTCGCCACTGCCAAACCGCCAGACACGCCACGCGGCCACGGCCATCATGATGTAGAGCATTGTCCACACCGGGCCAAAGATCCAATTTGGCGGGTTCCACGATGGTTTTCGCAAGCTGGCATACCACTCGCCCGGCCCGAACATCCCGCCGAACGCCGCCGCGCCGAAGCACAACGCCACCCATCCGACCAGAGCGAGCCATTGTTTCTTGCGGTTCGCCGCGCTCATCGCGTTCTTTCCAGCAGGATGTTGTCCACGTAGAAAACAGCGCCCGGCTTGCCGGAACTGGAGAAGCCAAACCATGTGAGCTGGCTGAATTCAGAGTGAAGGCAGGGCAAACTGTCGAACACTCGCGCTCTCTCGCCGGCAACGGTGACGGCGAGACGGTAGGGCTGAGGTGGGGGACTGGAGAGGTCAAGGCGGATGTCGAGGTGAATCCACTTTCCGAGCGGGAGTTTGACCAACGGTTTCCCGCCGGCGACGAGCGTGCCGTCGGCGCGGAGGACGAGGCTGGGGCCTTCGCGGTATTCAAACTTCTTCTGGGTGTAGTCGCGCAGGCCGACGAAACACTCCGAGGGATGCTCGGCGCTGTTGAGGATGTCGCAGGCGAAACGGATCACGCCGTTGGTGTAGGGGCGCGTCGTGAAGAACAGGTGCGGCTGGAAACCGTATTTCAGGTTCGCGGCTTCGGTGAACTTCAAGCTCTTCTTGCCACCCGCGGCGGCTTCCTCGGTGACGCACATCAGTTCCGGTCGGTCGTCTGGCGAGAGGTGGAAGCCGTCGGGTTGCTTGCCGGTGGCGACGGACTCGTAGTCTTCGCGGAACGGCCGCGGCGGCGGCGCGGGCGGCAACGGCGGCAGCACGGGCAGCGGCGCGCGTTTGATCTTCTTCGGCGCGTTCACCCACGCGGCGTCGCCGTAGAGGCCAACTGCGGCGGCGTCAATCGGCCGGAAGCCCATCGCGAACGCAGGCGAGGTTTTCTTGAGCCGGAAATCGCCGCGCGCGGCGTCGCGGAACTGCGGGTCGGCGATGCGCGAGTCGCGGTCGCGGCCGGTGCGCTGCCAATCGGCGAAACTGACGCCGGAGAAGAGCGGCTCCTTGCCGGAGGTGTCCCAGTAGAGGTTGCGGCGGAAGTCGGTTTTGCACTTGAGCGGGCTGTAATGGTCGGAGGTCATCTGGCCGGCGCTGGAGACGGCGATGTTGCCCTCGAAGGTGAAGGAGAGATGCTCCTCGACACGGCAGCAGGTGATGGTGTTGCTGCCGCCGAACGCGAAGATGTTGTTACGCGCGATGTTCTCGCGGCCGTAATGCTGGTTGTAGGCGCCGGCGCCGACGCGATGGACGATGTTGCTTTCGACCAGAATGCCGGTGGAGCCTTCGTCGTGGTAGATGCCGGTGCCGCCGACGGGCATCTGAGGTGTCGGCACGACGTCGCGGACAATGTTGTTGGCGATGATGGTGCCGGGCGAGATGCCGAGCGTGTAGATGCCGCCGCCGTCGCTGAAGTAGCCGTTGCAGATGTGGTGGACGTGGTTAAAGGCAATGAGATTGCGCCGCGCCGTGCTCGGCGCGTAACCCCACGAGTGGCCGACGGAGATGCCGAGATGATGGAAGTCGGAGATTTCGTTGTGGGTCACGCGGTTGTCGGAAGACCGGCCGATCCAGACGCCCTGGCTGCCGAGGAACATGCGCGAGCCGTCGTGGATGAAGCAGTTGTCCACGACGTTGCGCTCGACGCGCAACTCGGTCTTATCCCGCCAAGCCTTCGCCCCGACGAACACCGCGCTGCCGCCGAGGTCGTGGATGTGGCAGCGGCGGACGACGTTGTCGGCGCAACCGCTGTCGAGCCAGAGGCCGTTCTCGCCGGCGTGGGCGATCTCGCAGTTCTCGAAGACGGCGTGGCGCAGCCCCTCGGCGGCGATGAGCGGCTTGCGCTCAATGGCGCCCTGCTCGTCGAGCGGCATGTCGGGCGCGAGGTGGCAGTCGGTGTGTTGGAACGAAATCCCGACGAAGCGCAGATGCCCGATGTATCGCTTCTCGTCCGGGACGCCCTTGAACGCCACGAGCGTCTGCGACACGACCGGCGCGACCACTTCCGCAGTGCGCATGTTCTCGCCCGGCATCGGCCAGTAGCTCAATACGCCGGTGGCTCGGTCAAGATACCATTCGCCCGGTTCGTCAAGCGCCTCGGGGATGTTCTCGACGTGATAGCGAGTGTTCCACTCCCACCAGTAGCCGATGGGCCAGCGCGACATCGGCGCGAGCCGCACGGTGCGCTGCGTCTCGTCCAGTTCAGTGATGAAGTGCATGGACGTGGTCCACGAGTGGTAGATGACGATGAGCGCGTCGTTGAAGTTGCGCCAGCGCCGGATGTCGTCGTCTCGGAAGACAAACCCACGCTTCGCCAGAATGTCGTTGTTCCACCACTTCGCGCGGTTGAACGGCGCGAGGATGCCCTCGGTGTAGAGGAAGCCGTGGTTCGGCGTGCGAGCGCGCGTGCGGCGCTGGCCGTTTACGAAGAGTTGATGGAAATACCAACGCCCATCCTTCACGTCGGCCACGGTCGTCTGCCAGAGTTTGCCGTCGCCCTTGCGCCATCCGCCAATCGTTCGCCCGCCGGAAACTACGGGCTTTTCTTTGCCGGAGGCCGCATAAGTGATCGGCGCGTCCTCTGTGCCGGAATCCTCCGATGTGAACTCGATTGTCTTCCCGACGCGATAAACGCCGCCGCGCAGCTCCACCGTCACCGGCTCCTGCAACGGCCCGGCTTTCTTCAATTCTCTTACTGCATCCCGCGCCCGCCCTAGTGTCGCGAACGGGGTTGCCCTCGTGCCGGCGCTCTCGTCGTCTCCGTCAGGCGCGACGTAGAAGGTAATCGGTTTGGCTGTCGCTGGCGTTGCACCGATCACTCCGCATACAACGGTTATCCACAAAGCTTTCCACAGGCGGGTCTTCATGCGGCACACATTCTAACGGAACCCGTCGGCTATTCCCAAGCAATCAATTTGGCCTATTCGTCTTTGAGTCCATCCGCCATGACGCCGGATGTTCTTTTCGTGACGGCGCGAAAGTGCTATGACCGCGCCACTGAGGTTTACGATGAAGATAGGAATCGCAGCAGTGTTGGCGCTCTTGCTCGGTTTGGTGCTGGGCAGTTACGGGCCGCGCTCGGATTTGCGTCAGGCGCGCGCCCGCATCAAGGAGTTGGAGCGGAAGGTCGGTCGGCAGGAATCGAGCGCCGGCAAGATGCAGGCGGTGAAAACCATGTTGCAGGTGAAGGACGCGGAGGTTTCCGCTGCACGCGCCAAGCCACGGAAAGTGTTTCGGCCGCCGCCCCCGCCGAAACTGCAGATGCCCGAAACGGCGGAAACTCCGGCTACGAACGCTCCACCGCGCATGGGCCACAACATCGCCGAGGCGTCGGAACTCTGGAGCACGCGCGTGGAGATGTCGCGCAACAGTTTCATCGGCAATCTCGGCCTCAACGCGCAGCAAACGGCGATCTTTGACGGCATCACGGCGGTGATGAACGCGCAGTTGGAGGAGCGCATCGGCAAGTGGGCCGAGACGCTCAAGCAGAAGGACGAGATGAGCAGCGAGGACGGCATCCGCATGATGACGGAGCTTGGCGGCGTGTTGACCAAGACCTACGACGAGATGGACCAGGCGCTGCCGCCAGGCTGGCGCGACAAGGCCGGCAGTGAGTTTCAGTTGGTCAACTTCATTGACCCCGCCGTGGCGACACCGCTGGTGGACGTGGAGGGCAAGATTCAGCGCCGGCAGCGGCGCGATGCCGAGATTCGCATCAACGTCCAGTGAACACCACACTTCGCAACACTTGGACGGTCACGCTGCACGAGCTGACGGATTCCATTCGCAGTCGTCGCGCGATCGTGCTGCTGATCCTTTACGCGCTCAACGCAGTGGTGGCGACCTTGATCTTCGTCAAGGTGCTCCACGAGATGGAAAACCAGTTCGAAAAAGCCGTCGGCGTGGCGCAGGCGGAAAAGGCCGGCGGCACAACCACGGCGATGTGGAAAAACCGGCACTTCCGGGAGTTGATCTCGCATCTCGTCGGCAACAAGGAGACAGCGGAGAAACTGCTGGAGACGCCGCCACTCGCGCTCTTCTTCGGCTGGCTGTCGTTCTTCTACACGCCGCTGCTGGTGATGCTCATGTCCGCGTCGCGCATCTCGGAGGAAATCTGGAGTGGCTCGGTGCGGTTCATGATGTTCCGCACCTCGCGGCTGTCGTGGTGTGTTGGCAAATACGCAGGTCAGGCCCTCCAGTTGTTGGTGGCGCTGCTGTTGAGCGGCCTTGCAGCGTGGATCACCGGCTGGTGCCGGATGGCGTTCTTCGACCCCGGCGCCAACGCCGCCGCCATCGCGCTCTTTTCGCTGAAGGCGTGGGTTTACGGCATCGCCTTCCTCGGCCTCGCGATGGGCGTCTCGCAAACCATCGCCAGCCCCAACGTCGCCACCGCTGTCGGCTTCGTCGTCATGATTCTTTTCAGCGTTGTCAGCATGCTCGCGGAATGGGTTTCCCGGCAACCCTGGCAGGAAATCCTGAACGCGTTGGACCTTCTTGTGCCCGGTGGCCACAAGATGGATCTCTGGCTGCCCGATGCGATGCACGCCGGAACGGCGACGGTGTTTCTGATGGCGCTCGGCGCGGGCTACATGCTTGCGGGCTACGCCCGTTTCTCGCGGAGGAACCTGTGAACACCGCGCTCGAACTCAAAGGCGTGGTGAAGACCTACGGCAGTCGCCGCGCGCTCGACGGCCTCGACCTCGCCGTGTCGCGCGGCTCGATCTTCGGTCTCGTCGGCAGCAACGGCGCGGGCAAGACCACCGCGCTCGCAGTCACCGTCGGGTTGCTGCGACGCGACGCGGGCAGCGTGAGTCTTTTTGGTGAAGGGTCGTTCGATCCGCTGCGCCATGCGGGCCGTGTGACGCTCCTGCCACAAGATTCGCGTCTGCCGTTGCACGCGCGGGTGGAGGATTTGCTCTGGTTTTACGGGCGGTTGCAGGGATTGGGGGAGGCCGCGCTCCGCGAGTCCATTGATGAGGTGCTGGAGTGGGTGCATCTCAACGACCGCCGCCGCTCGCCGGTGCGGACACTCTCTCACGGCATGATGCGGCGACTGACGATAGCGCAGGCGTTCCTTGGCCGGCCGGAACTGGTGTTGCTCGACGAGCCGATGAGCGGCCTCGACCCCCGCGAAGCCGCGCGCATCCGCGCCATCCTCAAGCGCCACCACGATGCGCAGACGGTGGTGATCAGCTCACACAACCTCCACGAACTGGAAACGCTCTGCGACGCCGCGGCGTTTATCGAGGCCGGCAAGCTCGTCCGGCAGGACAACATGGACGCGCTCACCCGCCGCAGCCGCCGAGTGACGTTCTACATGGACCCAGCCAGCCAACCGCTGCCAATGGAGGAGCTAAAGAAGGCGTTGCCGGAAGCGACGTGGGACCAGACGCTCGGTGGCGCAGAACTAACCGTGAAATTCTTCGACGAGACGGCTCGCGCGGCAGAGGTCAACGCCCGCGTGCTGGAGGTGCTGCTCCGGCACGGCGTCGGCGTGCTGGAAATCCGGCGCGGCTCGGCTTTGGAGAGCGAGTATTTCTCCGCGACCGACTCGCACGCGTCGTCGGTCACGCCTCTGCCGCCGTCCGGCTCCGCTACTCCGTGACCTGCGCGCGCACCAGTTCGCACAGCTTCACCGCGAGCTTGTCCTTGACGCCGTAGAACACGCGCTGGCCGTCCTTCTCACGCTCCAGGATGCCGGCGGTTGTCAACAGCGCCAGGTGCTTCGAGATGTTCGCCTGTGTCGAGCCGGTGGCCGCGACGATGTCGTTGACGCTGCGCGACTCCTTGCAAATCACCTGCAATATCCGCAGCCGCATCGGCTCGCCCAGCGCCCGGAACCGCGCCGCCATCCGGTCCATTTCTTCCGGTGTCGGCGGCGATGATAGATTGTTGCTTGACATATAACTAAATGCTCATATAATCATATCATGATATTATTCATTGTCCACAACAAATGTTCCGCCATTTGCGGAAGCGAAGAGTGTCGGCTATGATTCCGAACGTCGTCATTGGCGCAGTGCTGGGAGCCGTGGCTGGCTTCGCATGGCAACGGCTGGTTGGCTGCTCCACCGGCGCCTGCCCGCTCATGAGCAACCCGTGGGTCAGCACGGCTTACGGGCTGGTGGCTGGCATCCTGATCGCAACGAGCGCCCGATAGTCTCAAGGAAATATGAAACTTCAACTCATCATCCGCCGCTTCGCCGGCTCATTTATCCTCGTCAGCCTGTTGCTGGCGCATTACCACAGCCCGAACTGGCTCTGGTTCACCGCCTTCGTAGGCGCCAATCTGCTCCAGTCGTCGTTCACGAACTTCTGCCCGCTGGAAATGCTGCTGAAGAAACTCGGTGTCGGCGGTTCGTGCTGCGAGGGCGACAAGAAAACCACCAACTGTTGCGGCCAATGAGAACGCACTTTCTGGTCGCAATGCTGTGTTGCGTGGCAGCCGGCGCCGCCGAGCCTTGGACGCTGGAGCGGGCACTGGAGTTTGCGCTCGCCGGCAATCCTGACGCGCGTCTTGCGCAGCAGCGCATCGTGGCGGCGCAGGCCGGTTTGGAACAGGCCAACGCGGCGTTCTGGCCGCGGCTGCAAATGCAGAGCAGCTACACGCGCACCGACAATCCGATGATGGCGTTCGGCAGCATTCTCAACCAGCGCGATTTCAGCCCGGGCATGGACTTCAACAACGTGCCCGACGTGGACGACTACAACGTCAAGAGCCTGCTGACCGTGCCGCTTTACGCCGGTGGCAAGAACATGGCCGGCCATCGGGCCGCCAGGGCCGGCGTCGAGGCCGCCCGCCACGACAGCGAGGCCGTCCTTAACGCGCTCGGCTACGAGGTGGCGCGGGCGTTCCACACGGTGCGCAAGACGCGCCGGTTCATCGAGGCGGCGGAAGCGTCGGCGAAGTCGTTCGCAGACAACCTTGCCATCGCCAAACGGCGCGCGGATGCCGGTGCGATCCTCAAGACCGATGTGCTCGATTTCGAGGTCCGGCTGGCGCAAGCGCGCGAGGAACTGGTCCGCGCCCGCAATGCACACGCGCTCGCCGTCCGCACGTTGCGGAATCTGCTCGGCATCGAGAGCGGCGAGTTTTCGGTCGCGGACAGCGCGCCCAGTGTCAGCGCGCCCAAGGACGGGGATTTCTCGGGTCGCTCGGAACTGTCCGCCTCCCGCCATCGCGAGCGGGCCGCGGAAGAACAGGTGCGAGCGGCGCGGTCGGGCTATCTGCCGCGAGTGAGCGCGTTCGGCAGCGCGGACTACGACTACGGCTGGCGCATGAGCCACGGCGGCGGCAGCTACACGGCGGGCGTGATGTTGCAGTGGGACCTTTGGGACGGCCACCTGACGCGCGGGAAGGTCCGCGAGGCCCGCTCCAACGTGGAGTCCGCGCGCGAAGAGCAGCGCAAGCTCCGGCTCGCGATCGGGCTGGAGGTCGAACAGGCGCGGCTGGCGCTCCAGACGGCCGAGGAGCGTCTGGGCGTGACCGGCCAGGTGGTGACACAAGCCTCCGAAAGCACCAGCCTCACGCGCTCGCGGTTCGAGCAAGGACTGGCGCTGGCGACGCAGTTGATTGACGCCGAAACGGCGCTGGTCACCGCCCGCGTGCGCCGCGCCGAAGCTGAGTCTGACCGCCAGATTGCCATCGCCGCGCTCCGCAAGTCGCTCGGCATGTCCCAACTTGATCCAAGTCCAGTCGCCCAGAAGAAATAATTCCGATGAAAACCCTCTGGAAGAGTCTTCCAACTTCGTTCCTCGCTGTGCTGGTCGCACTGCTCGTCGGTTGCGGCAAACCGCACGAGAGCCGCGAGTCCGCGCAACCCACCCTGCCGACGGTGCAGGTCCGTGCGCAGACGGCACAAATGAAGAAGCAGGTGCTGACCGAGGAAGTCGTCGGCACGGTGCGCGCCAAGGTTCGCGCGACGTTGGAAGCGAAGCTCAGCGGCCGCATCGTCGCGATGCCGGTGGAACTTGGCCAGCAGGTCAAGGCCGGTGCGCTCGTCGCCCAACTCGACGCTGCCGAAATCAAAGCGCGCTTCGAGCAGGCACAAGCTTCGCTTGACCAAGCCGAACGCGATTGGAAGCGCGCGGAGGAGTTGTTGAAGCACCAGGCGATGACGCGGTCAGAATACGATGCCGCCGATGCCCGCCGTCGCGTGGCGAAAGCCGCGCTCGCGGAGGCGCAGGCGATGATAAGCTACGTCAAGGTGAGCGTGCCATTCGATGGTGTTGTCGTCAGGAAATGGGCCGAGGTTGGCGATCAGGCAGCGCCGGGCAAGCCGTTGATTGAGATCGAAGACCCAGCGGTGCTGCAACTGGAAGCGGACGTGCCGGAGGCCATCGCTTCGCGCATCCAGCGCGGCGGAACGCTGTCGGTTCGTGTGGACTCGCTATCCGAATCGCTGGCCGGCACGGTGGCCGAAATCGCGCCCGCGGCCGATTCGGCAAGCAGGACGTTCCGGGTGAAGCTGTCATTGCTGCCGACGCGCGGCTTGATGTCGGGTCAGTTCGCGCGGCTCATCGTGCCTGTGGGCGAGAGCAGTTCGGTGCGTGTGCCTGCGACGGCACTCGTGCGGCGCGGCCAGTTGGAGATTGTTTTTGTCATCACGAACGGACGCGCGCAGTTGCGACTGGTGAAGACCGGCAAGCGGTTTGGCGACGAGATCGAAATCGTCTCCGGCCTCGACGGCGGCGAATCGGTGGTGAACGAGGGCGCGGCGCAGTTGATGGACGGCCAGCCGGTGGAGGCGAAATGAAGCCAGCGACCGATCCAACAGCCGAACCGCTCGGCTTCGCAGGGCGTGTCGCCCGTGCCTTCATTGACTCCAAGCTGACGCCGTTGATCATCATCACGTCGGTTCTACTTGGCGCGGCGGCGGTGGTGCTCTTGCCGCGCGAAGAAGAACCGCAGATCAAGGTGCCAATGGTTGACGTGCTGGTGGCGATGCCCGGCTTCACCGCAAAGGAAGTCGAAGAGCGTGCCACGCGGCCGATGGAAAAACTGCTCTGGGAAATCCCCGGCGTCGAATACATCTACTCCACCTCCCGGCCCGGCGAGAGCCTGGCCATCGTGCGCTTCAAGGTCGGCGAAAACGTCGAGGAAAGCCTCGTCAAACTCAACCAGAAGCTGCAATCCAACTTTGACCGCATTCCGCCGGGCGTCACGCAGCCGCTGATCAAGCCGAAGTCCATTGACGACGTGCCGATTCTGGCGCTGACGTTCCACAGCGCGCGCTACGATCACCTGACGTTGCGCCGGCTCGTGGCGCAGGTGGACGACGCGGTCAAGCAGGTGCCGCTCGTGGCCGAGACGACGATCATCGGCGGCGCGCGGCGGCAGGTGCGCGTGTTGCTGGACCCGGCGCGGCTGGCGTCGCGCAACCTCAGCCTCAACGAGATCGCGCCGAGGTTGCGGCAGGCAAACCGCCAACTCATCGCCGGCAGCATGACCAGCGGTAATCGCGAGGTGAACGTCGAGGTCGGCGGCTTCCTTTCCACCGCGCAGGATGTCGGCAATGTGGTTGTCGGTGTCTTCGGCGGCAAACCGGTCTATCTGCGCGAGGTGGCGAGCATCGAAGACAGCGCGGAGGAGCCGGCGCAATACGTTCTCTTCGGAACCGGCGCGGCGCTCTCAACCGCCGCCGGCGAACAACCTGCCGTCACACTGAGCATCGCGAAGCGACCCGGCGCGAACGCCATCTCGGTCGGGCACGAGGTGCTGAGGAAAGTCGAGTCGCTCAAGGGTCGCATCATCCCTGCCGACGTGCAGATGGCCATCACACGCAACTACGGCGAAACCGCGGCAGAAAAGTCCAACGAACTACTGCTGCACATGGGCATCGCCGTCATCGGCGTTTCGCTGCTCATCCTGCTCACGCTTGGCTGGCGCGAGAGCGGCATCGTGGCGCTGGCCATTCCCTCGACGCTCGCGCTGACATTGCTGGTCTTCTATCTCTACGGCTACACGCTCAACCGCATCACCTTGTTTGCGCTGATCTTCTCCATCGGCATCCTGGTGGATGACGCCATCGTGGTGGTCGAGAACATTGTCCGCCATTTCCACCTACAGAAGAACAAGGGCCGCAGTTGGTCGGCCATCGCAGTGGAGGCCGTCAACGAGGTCGGCAACCCAACAATCCTGGCGACGTTCGCGGTGATCGCGGCGGTGTTGCCGATGGCGTTTGTCGGCGGACTGATGGGGCCTTACATGCGGCCGATTCCTGTCGGATCGAGCGCGGCGATGTTCTTCTCGCTCGCGATTGCGTTCATCGTCACGCCGTGGGCGTCGATCCGGATGCTGCACTGGGGGAAGAAGTATTCCTCGCTCACAACCGGCACGGCGGACGGAAAACCGCATCCGCATTTCGAGCACGAGGAGGATTTCTTCACGCGCGGCTACCGTTGGTTCATGGGGCCGATCATTGCGAAACGGCGCTGGCGGTTCGTGTTCTTTGGCGTGATCATCGCGCTGCTGCTCGGTTCGATGGCGCTGGTCGGCATCGGCTGGGTGAAGATGAAGATGCTGCCGTTCGACAACAAGAGCGAGTTTCAGGTCATCCTGAACATGCCCGAAGGCAGTTCGCTGGAACGCACCGCGCAGGCCGCGCGCGAAATTGCCGCCGCCGTGCGCGTCGAGCCAGAGGTGACGGACTACCAGATTTACGCGGGCGTGGCCGCGCCGTTCAACTTCAACGGGCTGGTCCGCCATTACTTCATGCGGCGTGGCCCGCACGTCGCGGACTTGCAGGTCAACCTCGTCTCAAAGTCCCAGCGCAAGGCGCAGAGCCACGACATCGCCAAACGCGTCCGGCCTCACGTCACCGAGATCGCAGCGAAATACGGCGCGCGCGTCGCGGTGGCCGAGGTGCCGCCGGGACCGCCGGTGTTACAGACGCTGGTGACGGAAATCTACGGGCCGAGCGAGGCGGGCAGGCTGGCGTTGGCGAAGAAGGTCATCGAGATCTTCAAGAGCACGCCGGGCGTGGTGGACACCGACTGGTATATCGAGGCTGACCAGCCGAAGTCGGTCTTCGTTCTCGACAAGGAAAAGGCGGCGCTTCACGGCATCGCGGCGGAGACGGTTTCGGAGACGCTGCGCCTCGCGCTCAGCGGCGAGGCGGGCGACATCCTGCATCTGCCGCGCGAGAAGGAGGACGTGAACATCCTGCTCCAACTCCCGCGCGCCAGCCGCACGGTGCCGGAGGAGTTGCTGGCGTTGCGCGTGCGCTCGAAAGCGCATCCCGACGCGCCGTTGGTGCCATTGCGCGAGCTCGTCAAGGTCGAGCAGACGACCGTGGACAAGAGCATCTATCACAAGAACCTGATGCCCGTGACCTACGTCATCGGCGACGTGGCCGGCGTGGTGGAGAGTCCGGTCTATGCGATCTTCAAGATGAACGAGGCGCTGGAGGCGCTCGACACGCGCGAGTTCGGCGGCGACGGCGCGAAGCTGGAAATCTACAACGCAACGCAGCCGTTTACCGAAGACAAGCCGGCGATCAAGTGGGACGGCGAATGGCACATCACCATCGAGGTCTTCCGCGACCTCGGCTCGGCGTTCGCGGCGTGCCTAGTGCTCATCTTCATCCTGATGGTCGGCTGGTTTCGTTCGTTCGTGACGCCGCTCGTGGTGATGATGGCGATCCCGTTCTCACTGGTGGGCATCCTGCCGGCGCACGGCGCGATGGGAGCGTTTTTCACGGCAACCTCAATGATCGGTTTCATGGCCGGCGCGGGCATCGTCGTGCGCAACTCCATCATCCTCGTGGATTTCATCGAGCTGCGTCTGGCGGAAGGCATGCCGCTGGCCGAGGCGGTGGTGGATGCCGGCGCGGTGCGTTTGCGGCCGATGCTGCTGACGGCGCTCGCGGTGGTCGTCGGCGCAGCGGTGATTCTGGCCGACCCGATTTTCCAAGGTCTGGCGATTTCGTTGATGGCCGGCGAAATCGCGTCGTTGCTCATCAGCCGCATGGCCGTGCCGGTGCTGTATTTCATGGCCTTCAACCGGAAGTCAAGAACACCTTCCATCGCCGGTGTCGCGCCCACAATCAGCCCGGAACCTTGCGCGACCGGGAAGGAGCCACTTTCATGAAGCCGAAGGCTCTGGACTGCTGCGAGCATCGCAGCTTCCTGGGCGCGGTCACGCTGTGGTCGCGCGTCTCCAAAGCTGTAGTTCCTCCAGTCCAGAGCCTTCGGCTTTACAATTTGTGTAATCAGTGAAAGCAAGCGAAGTGCTAGGAACAGGATGTTATCATTCAGAAACTGAGCGGGTCCTGGTGTCTGAATGAAGAACTCCATGTGGAGGCAACGCCGGCAAGGACGCCGATGCTGCGCACTTCCCGCCCCCTGGTAAAGATCCGTTAAGCAAAGGCTAAGATACGTCTGTAGTGACACCTTCACTCTCCAAGCCGGCTAATACCGGCCGCAGATGCAGGGCCATCTACGCAGGCTTCTGGGCCTATGTGAACTGCGTTGGCGACGGCTTCGAACAATGCAAGCACGGCTTTGCGTTCAACTCGCTGCGGTTCTGCCTTCACCCCAAGCGAGAGCGGTTCATCGTCCGCACGACAAGCCGAACCCCAGCGGCCATGGCAAAGCCCAGTTAGCAAACTTTATTCCCGTTCCCTAACTCTCCACCCTCGCACCGCTGGGCGGGGGCTGGCGGGGCCGGCGGCAATGAGGCGGCGGAAGACGAGGCAGAAGGCGTTTCGCACTCTGGCGCAGGTCGGGATTGACGGGGGGCGGGCGAGCCGGTATGGTTCCGCCGCTTTTTCCCGAAGCTAATGACGGGAATCACCCCTTTGGGTGGCAAGGTAGCTCAGTTGGTAGAGCAGCGGACTGAAAATCCGCGTGTCGTCGGTTCGATTCCGACCCTTGCCACCATTTTCTTTTGTTGCGACGCAGGGACTTGGGTGGATGCGAGCCGCGATGGTCAGCCGGGGCGAGTCCGCCGTGGAGAAGCAATCATCGAAGTGAAAGGCTTGGATGAAGAAGCCGCCATCGTCTCGTAGGATTTCCCGCTGGAAACGCTTGTTGCCGGCACACAGTTCAAACTGACGGCAAACAAAGATCGGATTGACGCGCACGACTTGCCTGGCTGCCTGCCCGGCAAATACGGAAGAGGATTTTGCAAACGGCGTCTCACCAACACGCTGATTGGTTTCGTGAGCAAAGAGGAACTCCATGCCATACCGGTTTCGCCTTCTCCATACCCCCCAACCGCCCGGCATCACCCTCAGCGACTATCAACGATCAAAGCGAGCGACGCGGCGCAGCCGCGTTCGCTCCTCTGGATGGTTTGGCGCTCCGCAAGTCCTCAAGCCAATGCTTGGGCAAAAGGTCTTGAAGCAGGGTTTCGCGCCCATCCGACAGCAGGATGCGGCATCGCAAATTCCGGCGGTCAACTTGAGCCATCGTCTCGCGACAACGGCCACAGGGTCCTACGAGGACACCTTCTCGCCCGACGGCGACCACCGCGACGATCTGTGTCTCTCGATGCTTGAGCATCTCGGCAACTGCGGCGACCTCCGCACAGAATCCCAAACCACAGGCAAGGTCTATGCAGATCCCGGTATAGATGTTGCCCTTGGCCGTTCGGATGGCAGCCCCCACGGTGCCGGCAGAGAACTCATCGCGAAGGCAGAAGCCTCCAACTACGGCCTTTGCCGCCTCAATCAACTCAACATCGTCTCGATTCATCTACTTTCCACCGAACGTTGCCGGTGAGCGGCGGCGATCAGCCGTCCACTCCACTGGCTGGTTTTGCAATCTTCCTCGTAATGTTCCAGCATCTTCTGGCAGCGATCCACTGCTGCCACAACTCGCCGGCCAGCGCAGAGTGCCTGCGCATGATGCTCATAAATCCCGATGCGCTGACAGGACGGCCGGCGATCAGTTTCCCATCGTAGATGATACTGAACACGCCATAGGGCGTCGGAAGCTCCCTTGACGCCTTGGCGCTCCTGACTCGAACTACTTTCGGCTCCAGCCCCACGGCTCTGGACATCTCCGCAATGTCCGTCATGCACTTTGGAACCATCGGGCACTGATCCGCCGCCAGGATCGTGAGACCCTTCTTGTGCTTCTTCAAGAGTCGCTCCCGTTGGACGATGAAACGAGGATTCGGGGCGGCTCTCTTGAGCTTCTTGACGAGCAACTCGTAAGGCGGGGAGCTGTCCACCGGGACAAAACCCGCCTTGATGAAGAGATCCCTTCGTGCCATGAGAGCATCGGAACTGGTCACCACGGCGACCCCTCGGCACTTGCTCTTCTTTGCGTCCTTGAGACAACTGTCCAACAGGAGAGTGCCCAGCCCCTTCCCCGTGTGCTTGCCGAGAACCATCAGGCAATGGATGACAAGGTAGCCCTCCGCCTCCACAGGTCTCCAGGCATGATTGCCAGGGGCGTATTCGATCCACCCAATATCACCGAATCTCCGTGAGCGGAGCACCTTGAACCTCAGGCCTTCCGCGTAGCGCTCCCTCAGCCATTCCGCTTTACGACGATGTCCCAGGTTGTTGGCGTCTTTGCGGCCACAGATGCTGCAACGGCCGATGTTCTCGGCGTTGGTGTCAACGATTTCGTAGTCTGTCATCTTGCTCTTCCGATCGGTTGCAGAACTCATCACCGCCTCATCAGCGCGAACACACCCCAGCCCAGGTATTCACGCGTGTAAGCGGCGTAGCGCTCGGGTTCCGAGGTCAGTTTGGCTCGAACATCTTTCGCGAACTCGTCGTCGGGATTGGCTTCAAGCCATTGGCGCATGGTGAGCCATTTGGCCGCCTCGTATCTGTCCCAGCCGTCTTGGTCAGCCAGAACCATTTCAACGACGTCGTAGTCAAGGTGACCGAAAGACGCGAGAAGTTCCGGGAGCATGAGAAAGCCGGAGATTGAGTTGGCAAGACACCCCTTGGCCACATCTTCCGTCGGCGGTAACTGCCGCCAGTAAGGCTCGCCGACGAGGATGATCCCTCCGGTGCGCAAGCTCCGCGCCAGAAGCTCGATCGTGCCGGCGACTCCCCCGGCGATCCACGTGGCACCGACACAGGCGGCCACACTGACCTTCTCGTCAGCGACATAGCCGGCAGCATCGCCATGGATGAACTTGACTCGATCGGCCACGCCGAGTTCTTCCGCACGAAGTCTCGCTTGCTCGGTGAACAACGGGCTCATGTCGATGCCGGTGCCGATGACGCCGTGATCGCGTGCCCAGGTGCACAGCATTTCCCCTGAACCGCTGCCGAGATCGAGCACTCGTGCCCCTGACTCCAGGCGCAGCGCCGCGCCGAGAGTGGCGAGCTTTTCGGGTGTGATCGGGTTGTGGATGCGATGAGCACTTTCAGTGATGTTGAATATCCGTGGGATGTCCATTGTGAAAAATTTCCTTACGGGTGTGAATAGATTCGGTCAGGGCCTAGACGATTCGACTCACCGATGGCGGCCTCTCCGCAACTGCCGAATTGCCAAACGGCGTGGCGGGGCCGCCATTCGGTGGAGCGCATGGTTCGGCCGCGTGTTGTTCTCATTCATGTCGTTGCCTAAAGAAATAGCGCCCGACGCGTCTGGAGTAATCTCGATAAGCGTCACCGTAAAGCCGCGTGAGAAACCGCTCCTCTCGATTCATGATTGCGTGTAGCAACGGCACGCAAACCAAGGCGAGCACCAAGAACGACAGCCGACCGGTTAGCAGAAACGTCCCCATGAACCAGAGGTCGAAAGCAACGTATATGGGATGCCGCGTCCAGCGGTAGATGCCTCCAGTGACCAGAGGCCCAGGCGCACTCCGGTCCAAACCCAGCCGCCACGACGCCCCGAGGTCGCGGAGCGCAATGACGTAGAGTATCACGGCCCCGGTAACGATCAGGGCTCCTAACGCCTGCCTGGCTGGCCCATCAACCACCGACCTTTCCAGAACCGAGGGTCCAATGTGAAAACGAAGCTGCCACGCATACGCAATGATCTCGTAGGCGAAGGCCAGCAGACACGCAGCCATCACCGCATCGGCCAGCATCTGCCAGCCGGTCCGCTGCCGATCCACCACGAAGACCGGCACTCCGCGCGCCCGCAACATGAGAGCGCGCGTCAGGCCGAGACCCATCCAACACGCAAGCGCGCCGAAGGCAAACCACTCAGAGAATCGTGACGTTGTCATAGCGCGTGCAGAGGTCGGCCGAACGATGGAGATAAGCGATGACGCGCTCTACCAGACCTTCTCTTGCAACCCGGGCGTCCTTGCGCGTCATTCGCTTCATCGTTTGGTTGGGCTTCTTTTCATGTCTTGCGCGATGTCCGGCAACGCGCCACCTGCTGTCTGAGTGCCCCACTGCTGCCGGTAAATCTCCGCCCGCAAGCGGTGTCAGCGTAGGCACAGTAGGCGGTCGCAAATCTTGGGTGATCACATGCTCCGCGGGGCAGAAGCGCTGTGAACGATGTCCTCGGCTCCATGCGCTCCGGCAAGCGGCAGCCGTGCAGGTCCTCCGGGAAGAAAACCATGCGCTCGTCGGTGCCACGAAGAAGAAAGCCGAGCCCGGTGATGGTGACAGCGAAGTAACTACGGTTGGTAATCTCGATCGCCATACCCTGTGCCCCGCTCTCATGCAGTGTGCAGACAGGCACGACGCGGACGCGAACCCTGTCGCGGTCGAAACCACGCCAAGTGTTCATAACGCCGAGGACGGCCCCAAGCAGGCCAAAGGCTGCTCCGCAGATCGCGGTGATCAGAGTGACGCTGTCTCTATCCAAGGACATACTCTAGTGAAGCCCAACATCCTTATTCACCGAAACCGGCCGGCAAAAGACAAACGGGCTGGCTTGGACGGTTGTGATTGGCGGCGCGCGAGTTGGGCGCACCGAGGGGTCGCATATCGGGCGGCGAAAGGACAAAGTGAGTTTGTCTTCTGCCGGAACGATATGACGGCTCTTTCTTTTCCATGCCGCGCAGTGTAGGCACATGGAGGATGCGGGTCACGGAGATTTTGCCGCGCGCAGAGCCATGAGCGCATGGAATTCATGCAGCCCGTTCATTTCGCCTTTCCCGCCTTCAACCACCGCTCGAACCACGCGAGCATTTCGGCGCGCATCTCGGGCGTATAAACGTGGCCGGTGTCGCGATAGACGATGCTCTTGAACCGGTCGGGCGCGCCGACGGCGCGATAGACGCGGCTGACTTTTTCATCGAGGACCCGGATGCCGTCCACGGGCGAGCCGTAATCCATGTCGCCGGTCAGCGCGAGGAACGGTCGCGGGGCCAGCAGCGCGAGAACGCCCTCGGTGTCGAAGTGTTTCAGCAGGCCGTAGGTGAAGTAGTAGAGGCCGTGCGCCCGCAGGTTGCCGTGGAGGATGAGGTTTTCGTAGCGCGTCAGGCAGGCGACGCCGACGGTGGCCGCGACGCGCTCGTCCACGGCGGCGAGCCACCACGAGCGCGTGCTGCCCATGCTCATGCCGGTGGCGCCGATGCGTTTCGGGTCCACCTCGGGGCGCTGGCTCAGGTAATCGAGCGCGATCTGGTCGTCGCGCACCATCATGCCCCAGAGCGTGCGGCCGAGCCACAGGTTCAGTTTCAACAGGCTGTTCTGCGTGATGTCCGCGTGGGGAATGACGCCGCGGCGATAGATGTCGCGCGGGCCGCTGGGGACGTTCCCGGCGCGGTCGCCGTAATACCACGCGTCCGGCGCGACCACGACGTAGCCGTTGCGGACGAACGCCTCGCCGATGCTCTCCGGATCGCTGCCGGGTGTGATGAGCGCGTTCTTGTCGGGCGTGGAGGAATGCAGCCAGAGGATCGCGGGCGCGGGCCGCGGGCGCTTCTGCGGCACGAGCACCAGCGCGCTGATGTCGTTGCCGACGCCGTTGTCAATGGAGACGCGTTCGAGCGTGTAGCCGCGGCGCAACTCGCGGCTCACCACTCGCGCCGTGGTCTTCGCGGGTCGCGGCGGCAGGTCGCCGAGTGAATCCACCACAGCGCGCAGGACTGCCGGGCGCTGCTTTCGCCACGCCGCCGCGTCTTCCGGCACGTTGAACTTCCCGATCGGCAGGTTCTTGTAAGCCGCCGGCACTTCCGCGTCGTGCTCCGCTTCTTCCTTCCGATACTTCGCCGCGGCTTCGGGACCGCCGGGGTGTGATGGATTCCACTTCGAGTAATGCAGCACACTCCACTGCCGCATCACGCAGTCTGCGACGGCCTCGGCGAGACGTTCGGCGTCGGCGTCGGGCAAGACGTGGACGGGAATGTTTGCCTCGTGCATCACGGCGGCGGCGATGGCGTTGTAGCGCTTCGCGTCGGCGCGGCTGCCCTCCGGCGTATTGGCAAACACCACCGCGATGGAGGTCTCGCGTCGCAGACGCTCCACGATCTGCCGGAGGTTCGACTCATACTGGGCGAGGTCGCCCAGCCCGCAACTGAAATGCACCACCGCCGGCTTCTCACGGACGAGCCATTCCTCCAGATGCGCCAGCACCTGCCCACTGTCCCCGCCGCTGCCCGCAGGATTGACGACGACGGCCTTGCCCGCCAGCCGCTTCGCCACGAGCGGCGCGTAGCCGGCCACGAGCGAATCGCCGATGAGCGCCACTTTCGGCAAGTCAGGCGCAGATGGAGTTTTGGTTGGAGTTGCCGCCGGCGAGATTAGAGAAGCCGAGAACAGGATGGAGAGAGTCAGGAGAATGTTTCGTTTCATGTCCAAGCACCTCGAAGCCGCCATCGTAGGCCAGACACTCCTGTCTGGCCAGTTGTAGTTTCACGGCAAGGCGCGCCCGGCCGTGATCCTCTGCTCTTTCTCAACCCGGCATCAAAACCGGTGCGCCACGCGCTCGATGGAGGCGCGGATCAGCGGATGGTCCATCCACGGCGCATGCTCCTGCCAGCCGGTGCCGACGCCGCGATAGTCGGAGCCACCGTAGAAGGCCAGGTCATATTGCTGGGCCAGCCGCACGAACGTCGCGATGTCGCGGGCGGCGTTCGGCTCGTAAGGCTCGATGCCCGCCGTGTCCAGCGCCGCCATGCCCCACGACTTGAGCGTCGGCATGAATTCCTCCAGCGCCTGCTCACGAAGCTGTGCGGTGAATGTCGGCAGCGTGCCCCAGCGCGCGAGCTGGCCAACCAGCTCCTGATACGTCGGCAGACCCGGCGGAAACGGCGCGTAGGCCGGGCCGCCCGGATTCAGCATCCGCCGCACCTCGCCGCCGCGCTTCGCGAGCGCTTTCTCGTCCACGTCGCCGAGCTCGGCGCGGGCGACGGCCAGCGTCAACTGCCGGTCGGTGACGTTGCCTTCGGGCGTGAGGATGGTGGAAAGTTTCAGCGGCCGTGCGAGCTTCAGGTGGCGGTTCAGCTTCTCCAATTGCTGCTCCGAACGCACGCGCTTGGCCTCCTGAAACCGGCGGACGAGCCGCTCCAGTTCCGGCGTGCGTCGCGCGCCGACAGCCACGACCCACGCGGCTTCGCCTTGACCCCATGCTTTCAGAATCGCGTCGCTGAACTTCTTCGAGACGGCGTCGTTTAGCGCGATAGGCGCCTTGAACTCCACGGCCAGCGCCAGCCGCAACGGCTCCTTCATGCCACGGTTGACGATGGTTGTCGCCTGGATCGCCTCGTCCATGTGCGCAACCGACTCGTGCTCGACGCTGAGGATGGAAGACGCGCGCGCCTCGTGCGCCGCCCAGACCATCCGCGCCGCCGAGAACACGCCGGGCGCGGCGTCGCCGTAGGAGGCGTTGGTGTGGACGTGGTCGTAGGAAGGCAGCGCGGGGCCGATCTTCGGCGTCGCGAGGCCGAGCGCGCCGCGCTGCTCCAGCCCGCGCAGTTTCACCAGCGCGGCCAGACGTTCCTCCAGGTTGCGCGCGTCGAGTTGCGCGGCGGCTTCGCGGAAAAGTTGTTGGGTCATGGGAGCGGGGATTTAGGCGGATTCGATGATGGTGTTGGCGTATTGGATGGTGTCGCCGGTGCGGATGAGGCCGATGGCGCGCGGCACGCGCTTCTTGAACTCGATGTGCGGCTCGAACTCGATCGGCACACCGGCGAGCGTCTTGTTGAAGGCGTTCTGCACCATCTTGGTGTTGTGACGGATGAACTCCTCGGCCATGAATGCGCGGCCGATGACAAAGTTGGGCCGGAGGGCGGCGAGCACCTGCAACACCGTCGGCACGCCGTCCACCAGCGAGATGTCCACCGTCTCGATCTCCGGCCAAAACGGGAAACCACGGTCGGCGATGACCAGCGTGTTGGTGTGGCGCACGCGGCTCAAGAGCGAGTTGATCGCCGGGTTCAGAATGCCTTGCTTCAACATGGTCGTGTCCTTTCCTGTTTGAAAAGTGTCGCGCCGTATAGTGGGGCAAGTCCGCCGGATGGAAAGGAAAAACCGCGCGTGCGGACCTGGCGGCCCCGCTCCCCTCTCCGCTGCAACCTCCGGGCGCCCCCGCTCGCGCAATTCGCAAAGAATTGTTTGACAAGTCAGGGGCGATTCCTAGGATACGCGCGGCTTTTCTATGGGCAATCTAAACAACAAAATCGCGTTAGTTACCGGCGCGGGTCGCGGCATCGGCCAGGCCATCGCGCTGAAGCTGGCCGCCGACGGCGCGGACGTTGCCGTCGTGGACCTCAAACCCGAGTTCTGCGCCGAGACCTGCGAAAAGGTCCGCGCGCTGGGCCGCCGCGCCTGGGCTTATGGCGCGGACGTGTCCCAGGCCGCCTCCGTGGAGGAGACGGTCGCCAAAGTCCTCGCCGATTGCGGCAAGGTGGACATTCTGGTCAACAACGCCGGCATCACCAAGGACACCCTGCTCATGCGCATGAGCGAGGCGGACTGGGACGCCGTGCTGGACATCAATCTCAAGGGCACGTTCCTCTTCACCAAGTCGCTGGCGCGCGAGTTCGTCAAGCAGCGCTCCGGCCGCATCGTGAACATCGCCTCCGTCATCGGCCTCGTCGGCAACGCCGGCCAGTGCAACTACGGCGCGTCCAAGGCCGGCGTCATCGGCCTGACCAAGTCCGTCGCCCGCGAGCTGGCCTCCCGCAGCGTCACCTGCAACGCCGTCGCCCCCGGTTTCATCGAAACCAGGATGACCGCGGTGCTCAGCGAGGAGTTGCGGCAAAAAATGATGGCCAACATCCCGCTGCGCCGGCTCGGCTCCCCCGAGGACGTGGCCAATGCAGTGCATTTTCTGGCGAGTGACCAGGCCGCTTACATCACCGGTCAGGTCTTGACAGTGGACGGTGGAATGGTGATGTAGAGAGCGACAATCCAGAACCAATCAGGAGACACAACTATGTCAGACATCAAAAAGCCCACCTTCGAGCGCGTGAAGGACATCATCGTCGAGCAGCTCGGCGTCAACCCCGACCAGGTGAAAATGGAAGCGCGGTTCATCGAGGACCTCTGCGCTGATTCGCTCGACACCGTCGAGTTGGTCATGGCTTTCGAGGAAGAGTTCGGCACCGAGATCCCCGACGAGGATGCTGAGAAGCTCCAGACCGTCGGCGACGCGGTGAAGTATATCGAGGAAAAAGCTCCCAAGAGCTAAACCTCGATCCAAGCAGTTCACCGGGGCATTGGTGGCGGCGCGACAGGACGCCTGACAACCGCACCCAATGCCCCAACTGTCTAAACTTATGGCGGACGGACGACGGGTAGTCATCACAGGCATGGGCGTGGTTTGCTCGCTGGGGCAGACCATCGAGGACTTCTGGCGCGCGCTGGTCGCCGGCGAAACCAAGGTGGACCGCATCACCGCGTTCGACCCCACCGCCTACGACTGCCAGATCGCAGCGGAAGTGCTCAACTTCAACTCCGCGCCCTTCTTCAACATGCCGAAGGACTCCCGCCGCAGCGACCGCAACATCCAGTTCGGCGTCACGGGCGCCAAACTCGCTGTCAGGGACTCCGGCCTCGCCCTGCCCAACGAAGACCTTGACCGCGCCGGCTGCTGCATCGGCTCCGGCGTCGGCGGCCTCTCCACCTTCGAGCAGCAGCACAAGATCCTCCTCGAAAAAGGCCCGTCCCGCATGTCGCCGTTCACCATCCCGATGATGATCGGCAACATGGCCAGCGGCATCGTCTCGATGGAGCTGGGCCTGCGCGGGCCGAACTTCGCCCCCGTCAGCGCTTGCGCCACCAGCAACCACGCCATCGGCGAGAGCGCCCGCAACATCCGCCTCGGCGACGCCGACATCATGGTCGCCGGCGGCACCGAAGCCACCATCCTGCCCACCGGCATCGGCGGCTTCGCGGCCATGAAGGCCATGAGCACCCGCAACAGCGACCCCAAGCACGCCAGCCGTCCCTTCGACAAGGACCGCGACGGCTTCGTCATGGGCGAAGGCTCCGCCGTCGTCGTCCTGGAGGAACTCGAGCACGCCAAGAAACGCGGCGCGCGCATCTACTGCGAACTCGTCGGCTACGGTCAGACCGCCGACGCGCACCACATCACCTCCCCGGCCCCCGGCGGCGCGGGCGCGGCCCGTTGCATGACCCTCGCCCTCCAGAGCGCCGGCATGCGGCCCGACCAGATTTCCTACATCAACGCCCACGGCACCTCCACCGAACTCAACGACAAGTTCGAGACCGCCGCCATCAAGACCGTCTTCGGCGACCAGGCGAAGAAAGTGGCCATCAGCTCCACCAAGAGCATGACCGGCCACATGCTCGGCGCGGCCGGCGCCATCGAGATGATTGCCTGCGCCCTGGCCATCACCCACGGCGTCATCCCGCCGACCATCAACTACCAGACGCCCGACCCCGAGTGCGACCTCGACTACACGCCGAACACCGCGCGCGAGATGAAGGTGGACGCCATCCTCAACAACGCCCTCGGCTTCGGCGGTCACAACTGCTCCCTCGTCGCCAAGCGGCTCGCGTAAGCAACTGGCCGTAGCCGCCGACGTAAGGAGGCGGACGCCTTTCCATCCGCAACCTTTCCGCCTCCTCACGTCGGCGGCTACGAAACTCCCTGGGCGGTCTATGACCGCCGAAATCTTCCATCATCAACAACCGGCGATCAGAGATCGCCGCTACAGTCCCCGTCTGCCCGCGTGACTTCGCCCGTCGCTTCTGTTAGAAACACCGTCCAGATCGGAGGCGTGACGATGAAGAACTGGCTGAAGATTGTGATGGTAATGGCGTTGAACATTCTCAGCGCTTCGACTGGGAATTGTGCTGAGTCGGCGAGCAAGGCAGAGCGTCCGATGGCGCAATGGATACCCAGCGGCAGGCCGGAAGACGAACTGGTTCGCCTTACTGGCTATGCACAAGATGGAAATGTGGAGAAGGTCAAGGAGGTTCTGGCCATGTTTCCAAACTGTGCAAACCGTGGGGACAAGGTTGGGTGGAGTGTTTTGCACAGAGCGGCCGCCGGTAAGAATGCAGGGTGCAAAGTAATTGCAGAGCTTCTTCTGGCTAGGGGAGCAAACATCAATGTTCAAGACCACCAAGGCAGCACCCCGCTTCACGTAGCGATAATTCACGGCACTAAAGACATGGTCAAACTCCTTCTGGCGAACAAGGCAGATGTGAATCTCAAAGATATTTACGGGCATACTCCACTGCATAACGCTGTGCGTGTAGGTGACAAAGATGTCGTGGAATTGCTGCTAAAACACAAGCCTGACATCAATGCAAAGTCTGGATACCACGATCCAGATCATCTTCCACGTCACGTAGAACATTCCATTTACAATCATCCCGGTCTCACGCCGCTAGATGTTGCTGAGAAGTATCGTCATCCCGACATCGCTGGCTATCTTCGTTCCTACGGTGGCACGAACACGGAGACTTGGATTGTTTTGCGCACTATCGACAGAGATAACTTTGGTTTTACGGCATTGCATCGAGCGGCATATCATGACAACACGACCATGGCCGAAGCGTTGCTGGCTAAAGGGGTTGACCCCAACATTAAGAACGATAAAGGCAGCACCCCGCTTCATGAAGCGGCCCTGTATAAAGGAAAGAGTGTGGCTGAAGTTCTGCTTTCAAAGAAGGCAAACGCAAATGCCAAAGATATCTATGGCCATACTCCGTTGCATAACGCGGCTCGCGCTGGCAATAAGGAAATCGTGGAGTTGCTGCTTTCTTACAAGGCAGATATCAATGCCAAGTCTGGATACCCCCATTCAGGCCCTGTCTCACTTGATGTAGTGCGTTCGGAATATTATCAGCCCGGTCGAACACCGCTGGACGTTGCTGAGAAGTATAATCACCCCGACACCGCCGCCTTTCTTCGCTCCCACGGCGGCAAGAGCGGGAAGGAGTTGGGCGCGGCGAAGGCGAAGTAGGCGGCGGGCGGCGGCAATGATGGGGTTGCGGTGAGGTTTCGGGCGGTTTGTTCGCCTTCCATCCCCTGGCCTTTTGGCGTTGACAGTGCTGCGCGGTGGCGATACATCGGCGGATAGCAGTTCAAGGATGTTATTGCCATGAAGGTGATCGAGAGTCTTGGGTTGGCCGACGCTGGCGCGGGTTGGAGCGGCGCTGGTGAAGCAATGGGGACTGTCCATCCCGCCGCCGGTGCGGTTGCGCCGGCATGGGGGGCGTTTACACTGGGTTTTGGGGCGTTTCCCGCGCGTTTCCGCACCGATGCTGCGGCTTTGGGGACCTGTCTCCAGCGGCTGGAGACAAGTCTCCTGCTATTGGTGACGTGTCTCTTGCCGTGCGCGACATGTCTCCTGCCATTGGAGACACGTCTCCTATCGCTGGAGGCATGTCTCCCAGCGTCCGCGACATGTCTCTTGCCCCTGGAGACAAGTCTCCCGACGCTGGAGACACGTCTCCAACTATTAGAGACATGTCTCCTACCGTCAGTGACACGGCTCTTGCCGCTGGCGACACGGCTCCGGCCGCTTTGTGGATGTTCCCAAGCCCGCACTCACTGTCCCGATAGCTGAACGCAGTTTACAAGGAATCATCGTATGAAGCCTCAACGTTATTTCCCCAGTCGCGCCGGCGACCAGATCATCTGGCTGACGAACTTCCGCAACAAGCTGCCGCAGTATGCCACGCAGCTCGGCTTGGACCCGGCGCGGGTGGCCGAGGTCATCGCCACGTGCGGGTTCGTCCTCTATGTGCTGGAGATTTGGCTGGTGGCGGTGCGGACGTTTGGCCCCACGTCCACCGCTGCGGTGAACCTGCTGCTCAATGGTGACGGCAAAAAGACGATGGAGCTGCCCGCGTTCAACGCGCCGCCGCTGCCCCAAGGTGTCGCGCCGGTGGCCACGGGCGCGCTGGAGCGCATTTTCAAACTTGTTGCGGCGATGAAAGTCTCCCCGGCCTTCACGGAGGCGATCGGTCTCGACCTCGGCGTCGTCGCGCGCGGCGGCGGCGCGGCGGCGGTGGCGGCGGATACGCATTCGCCCGACATCCAGCTCGAGGTCGTGGGCGGCAAGGTCTGCCAGGCCGTGAAGGTTCATTTCGTCAAGCACGGCCACACGGGCGTCTGGATCGAATGCAAGCGCGGCGGGGGCAAGTGGGAGTTTGTGGCGGTGGATACAGGATCGCCCTATCTGGACGAGCGCCCGCTGCTGGTCGCGGGCCAGCCCGAGGTGCGGGAATACCGCGTGTGTTTTTGGGACAAGGGCGAACCGAACAACGAGTGGACCAACATCGTCACCATCACCGTCGGGCCGTAGGGGGCGGGGCGAGTTAAGAGTTAAAAGTTAAAAGTTAAGAATTTCCGAAACTCTTCACTCTTCATTCTTAACTCTTAACTTTTTTTCGCCAGCGACTCGTAGAAATCCTCCAGCCGCCACGCCATCCGCTCGAGGGAAAAATCCTCCGCCACGCGCGCGCGGGCGGCGTCGGCGAGTTGTTGCGCCAGCGCGCGGTCGCGCAGCAGCCTCGCGATGGCCTCCGACAGCGCGCCCACGTCGCCGGACTGCACCACGAGGCCGTCGCGCTCGTGCGTCACGATCTCGCGCAGGCCGTCCACGTCGGTCACGATCACCGGCCGGCCCATCGCCATCGCCTCCAGCGCCGCCAGGCCCAAGCCCTCCCACAACGCCGGCAGCACGAACATCGAGGCCCGCGCCAGCACAGGCCGCACATCCTGCACCGTGTTGAGGAACGCGACGCGGTTCGCCAGCCCCAGCCGCCCCGCGCGCGCCTGCAAATCGTCCCGCATCGGCCCGCCGCCGGCCAGTTCCACTTGCAGGCCGGGAAACTCCGGCACGAGCCGGGCGACGGCTTCCAGCAGGATGCGATGGCCCTTCTGCATGGTGAAGTTCGCCACGCACACCACCGGACCGTGCGATGGCAGCGGCAGCGGCGAAAACTTCTTGCAGTCCACGCCGTTGTGGATCACCCACAGCCGCCGCGCGTGCCCATACTCCGCCGCCACCGCGCTCGACACCGCCACGAGCGCGTCCATCCGCTTTTCCACCCACCGCGCCACCGGCCGCAGCCGGTGGTCCTGCCGCTCGTAGTAGCGGACGTTGTGCTTGGTGGACACAACCGCCGGCGTCCGCGCCAGCCGCCCGGCCGCATAGCCCAGAATGTCCGCCTGGATCAGGTGCGTGTGCAGGACCTCGATGCGCTCCTGTTCCAGCAGCCGCGCCAGCCGCCACGCCGGCCGCGGGTCAAACTTCTGCGACGAGCGCAAATGGTGAACGCGGATGCCGGCCTTTTCCAGCGCGGCGGCCAGCGGCGCGGCGCCGTGGAGGCAGGCCACCTGCGGCTCGACCTTCGCGCGGTCCAACCGCGGCAGCACCTCCGCCAGCAACCGCTCGGCGCCGCCGATGTTCAGCTCGGTGATGAAGTTGAGGACGCGACAAGGCATTCGTTGATTTCCTGAATCACGCGCTCCACGCCGAGCTGCTGCAGGCAGCGATGCTGAAAGTCACAGCGCATCGGCGGGACCGCTGCGCAGTGTTGCTCATCTTCGGTCGCGGAACAAGGCAACTGTGACCAAACCACGCGCTCGTGGGGCCAGCGCGGCAGAAAGCGCGGGTTCGTCGGCCCGTAAATGGCCACGGTCGGCACGCCGAGGCTCGCGACGATGTGCGTCAGCCCCGTGTCGAGTCCGACATAGACGCGGCACCCGCGCGCCATCGCCGCCACCTGCCGGAGGGAGAGGTGCGTGATCTCCGCCGGGTCAGACGGCCCGCCGACGAGCGCCACGCTCAGCCCGTGCAACCAAAAGTGTTCCGCGATGCTGCGAAAGTTCTCGACCGGCCAAAGTTTGAGCGGGAATCCAGCGCCGACGTGCAGGAGGATGTCATAGCGCGGAAGCGACACGTTTTCGTCGCCCAGATGAATCTCCGGCATCAGTCCACCCGCATCCGCGCCGGCCAGCGCCGCGACGGCGTTGTAGCGGTCCACCAGCGGAATCTCCGGCACCGGACGCAGTTCGCGGTCAAAGACGAAGCCAAGACCCGCGCGAGAGAAGCCAACGCTCCAGCGCGGGCGCGCGAGCGCCGCCAGCGCGCAACTGGCCGGCACGCCCGTGAAGTCCACCAGCAGGTCGCAGCCGCGCAGCCGCCGCGCCAGCGCCGCCAGCGCGCGCCAATCCGTGCGCGGCTCGCGCGTGCGGTCGTTGCAGAGGCCGTCGAAGCAGATGATCTCGCGAACGTCGGGATTACCGAGGAGCACCTCGCGGGCGCGAGAGTGGACGACGGCGTCCAGCGCGGCGCCCGGGAAGCGGCACTTGAGCGCCGCGATGGCGGGCGTGGCGAAGAACACGTCACCGATGTAGTGGAAGTGTGTGACGACGATGCGCCGCGCGTCCTCCGGCGCCGGTGCGCGCCGGCCCCGGCGCGGGAACAACGCCGCGCCGGCGGCGTGGATGAGACTGGCCAGCAAAGGCTTCATGGCGGCTGCATTTCGCGGCCGGGTCAAGCTTAGACGAAACGGAGCGGAACCGGCAAGGATGCCGGCGCTACAGAAGATGGTGGGCGCTGTTGGGATTGAACCAACGACCCCTTGCGTGTGAAGCAAGTGCTCTCCCACTGAGCTAAGCGCCCAACCAAGGGCGGAAACTTATAGTGCAGCACCGGGGCGGTTTCAACGGCAATTTGCGGAAAGTTGAAAGTGACGGCTCAGGCCGGCGGCAGCGTGAACCAGAAGGTGCTGCCCTTGCCGACTTCGCTCTCGATGCCGATCTGGCCGCCCTGCGCTTCGACGGCGAGCTTGCAGAACGTCAGGCCCAGACCGGTGGAATACTGGTGCACGGGCTTCGCGACGTAGCCGAACTTCTCAAAGATCCTCCCGTGATATTCCGGCGCGATGCCCGGCCCGGTATCGGAAACTTCCAGCCGCACCATGCCGTCCTTCCGGCTCACAGCGACGCGGATGGAGCCGTCTTTCGGGGTGAACTTGAGGGAGTTCTGGAGCAGGTTGCCGAGCACGCGGCGGGTGATCTCCTCGTCGCAGGACGCCATGACGGACGGTGACGGCGAATCGAAAACGAGACGCCGCCCTTCCACGAGCGAATCGAAGGACTCCATGACGGACCGCGCCAGCGTCGTCACATCGCAGGCGCGGCGGTTGAGCGGCATGTTGCCCGTCTCCAGCCGGCTGATGTCCAGCAGCGAGCCGATCATGTCGTTGAGCCGGCAGATGTTCATGAGGATGGTGTCGAGGTAGCCCATGTCGTCGCTGCCGAGCTTGGAGGCGGCGTGGTCCTTGACCAGATCCAGATAGCCGAGGGCGATGGAGAGAGGCGCGCGCAGGTCGTGGATGATCATGTGCGTGAGGTTGTCGCGCAGGGTTTCCAGTTCGCGGAGGCGGGCGTAGTTGTCACGCAACTGCTGGTGCTGGCGCTCGAGGTCTTCCTGATAGCGGCGGTTGGCCTCGGCCAGGCGGAGGCGCTCGTCCTCGACGGCCTTGAACTTGGCGGCGTTGCCCACGCAGCGGAGGATGGCCTCCTTGGGCACCGGTTTGAAGAGGTAATCAAACGCGCCGGCCCGGACGGCGGCTGCGGCCGTGTCCACGGCGGGCTGGCCGGTCATCATGATCACCAGGACGCGCGGCGATTCCTTGCGGATGGCCTGGAGCAGTTCCACGCCGGAGATGCGCGGCAGGACGATGTCCGAGACGACCACGTCGAAGTTGCCGTCCTTGAGCAACTGCTGCGCGGCCTTCGCGTCCTCGGCGACCTCCACGTGATAGCCCGCCTCCTGCAGGAACTCCTGCAACGTGAGCCGGATGCTCTGCTCGTCGTCCACCACCAGTATTCGTGTCATGATCGTTTTTCCTCGCTCACCGGCAAATCCAGATGGAACCGCGTGAAGCGCCCGGTTTCGGTTTCAAAGTGCAACTCTCCGCTATGATCCTTCGCAATGCCGTGGCTGATGGAGAGTCCCAGCCCCGTCCCGCCCTTGCCCAGTTTGGTGGTGAAGAACGGGTCGAACAGCCGGCCGCGAACCTCGCGCGGGATGCCGTGGCCGTGATCCTCGACCGTCACGCGGATCCAGGACTTCCCGTCCTTTTCAAACGGCCGCGCGGCGATGTGGATGATCTTGTCTTCGTGGTAGTCGGGATACTTCTCGTTCAGGGCGTCGCGCGCGTTGGTCAGGAGGTTCATCACGACCTGTTGGATCTGCTGGCTGTGGCATTCCACATCGGGCAGCCCGTCGGGCACGTCCATGGCGAGGGTGATCTGGTCGTGCCGCATCACGGTGCGCATGAGGGAGAGGGCGTCGTTGATGATCGCGTTGAGGCTGGTCGTCTGGCGCAGCGGCTTCTCCTGCCGCGCGAAGGTCAGCAGGCTCTTGACGATCTGCGCGACGCGGTCGGTTTCCTTGATGATCTCCGCCGAGAACTTCCGCAGCGGGCTGTCCGGCGGCAGCCGGTCGGAGATCAACTGGGCGTAGTTCATGATCCCGTTGATGGGATTGTTGATCTCGTGGGCGACGCCGCCGGCGAGCGTGCCGAGGGCCTCCATTTTTTGCGACTGGCGGAGTTGGCCCTCCAGCGCGACCTCCTGGGTCACGTCGCGTTTGACGGCGATGTAGTTGGCGATGTGGCCGGCGCTGTCGCGGACGGGCGTGATGGTGGCGTCTTCCTCGAAGAACGTGCCGTCTTTTTTCTTGTTGATGAAATGGCCGTGCCAGACCTCGCCGCGCAGCAGCGTGTCCCAGACCTCCTTGTAAAACTCCGGGGAGTGCTTGCCGCTCTTGAGCACGCGCGGGTTCTGGCCGACGGCCTCCTGCCGGCTGTAGCCGGAAATCTGTTCGAAGGCGGGGTTGACGTATTGGATGATGCCGTTGGCATCCGTGATGACGATGGATTCCGCGGCCTGCTCAACCGCCGTGGCCAGGCGCACCCGCTCCTGCTCGGCGCGCTGGCGCTCCGTGACGTCCCAATAGACGCCCTGGACGCCGACGACCTGCCCGTCGGCGTCGCGCAGCGGGGTCTTCACCACGTTCACGAACCGTTCCTCGCCGTTGGGCAGGCAGTTGCGCTCGATGGTTTCAAACGTCTCGCCGCTCCGCACCACCCACTCATCGTCGCGCCGGTATTTGTCGGCCAGCTCCGCCGGATAGAAGTCGGCGTCGGTCTTGCCCAACACTTCCTCCAGCGGCTTGCCCAGCATCTGGCAGTGGTGCCGGTCGGCAAACGTCATCCGGCCGGCCAGGTCCTTGCGGAAAACGCACTGCGGCAGGTTTTCCACCAGCGAGTGATACAGCGCCTCCGCGTTGCGCAAGGCTTCTTCGGATCGCTTGTGCGCGGTGATGTCCACCGACGTGCCTTCGTAATACAAAATCCTGCCCGTGGCGTCGCGGACCACGCGCGCGTTTGTGGACACCCAGATGATCCGGCCGTCCTTGCAGCGCGAGGGCGATTCCATCCCCGTCACTTCCCCGTCCCGCTCCAGGCGGCGCTTGAACTCCTCGCGGCGGGCGGGGTCCACGTAGATTTGCTGCGCGATGTTGTTGACGGCCGCCATCAACTCTTCGGGGGAGTCATAGCCGAACATGCGCGCCATCGCGGGGTTGGCGGCCAGGAAGCGCCCGTCGGGCGTCGTCTGGTAGATGCCCTCGAGGGCGTTCTCGAAGATGCTGCGGTAGTTGGCCTCGGCCCGCTTGCGCGCGCGTTCGTCCTCGATGCTTTGCAGCGCGAACGCCAGGTTGTCCGCCAGTTCCTTCAGCAGGCGCAGTTCCTTGTCGTCGAACGCTCCGGGCGCGTCCGCGGACACGACCAGGACGCCAAACAAATGGTTCCCGTGAATCATGGGCGCGGCGGCCACCGACTTGTAGCCACGCACCAGCGCCGCCTCGCTCCAGGCGGCGAAGTCCGGGTCCGTCGCCGTGTTTTGGCAGACGCTCACTTCCCGGTTGCGAAGGGCCGAGCCTACCGGGCCAAGCCCGGTGGGTGTCTCGTCCCAGGTGATGGTGGCGGTCTTCAGGAATTCGATTCCCGATCCTGCGCAAGCCGCCGGGGCCACGCGTTTCGAGTCCGACTCGGTGAGGCCGACCCATACCAGCCGGTAACCGCGGGTCCGCACGAGGATCTTGCACGTCTCGGTGAAAATCTTCTCCGGATCCCGCTCCCGGACGATGAGGCTCTCGACGTCCCGGACCGATTGCAGCACGTCGTTGAGATGCCGGATTTGCGCCTCAGCGCGCTGCTGGTCGCGGACGGCGGCGGATTCCTGCAAGGCGCGCCGCACCGCGGGGCCGAGCCGGGCGAGCTTCTGCTTGAGCACATAGTCCCGCGCGCCGTGATGCATGGCGGCGATGGCCGTTTCTTCGCCCAGGCTGCCGGAGCAGAAGATGAAGGGAATCTCCGGCCGTTCCTCCTGCGCGACCTTGAGCGCCGAGAGGCCGTCGTAGCCCGGCAGCGTGTAATCCGCCAGGATGACATCCGGCGAGTTCCGCAACTCGGCCAGGAAATCGCTCTTGGTCCAGACCCGCTTGGCGGTGAACTGGAAGCCCTCCCCCCGCAGTTCGCGCTCGATCAACTCCGCGTCCGCGGGCCGGTCTTCGAGAATGAGAATCCGCAGCTGTTCGGTCATGGTCTTGTGCCCGGACTCGGCGTGCCGTTAAAATACTCCGTCGGCTGGTTAAGTAAAACCCAATAAAGCCCCAGGCGCGAGACTGCTTCGGAAAAATTATCGAAGCTGACAGGCTTGACGATGTAGCTGTTGACGCCCAGTTCGTAGCTCCGCACGATGTCCGGCTCCTCGCGCGACGAGGTGAGGATCACCACCGGGATGCTCTTGGACTTGGCGTTGGCCTTGATCTGGCGCAGGACCTCCATGCCGTCCACCTTGGGCAGCTTCAGGTCCAGCAGGACGACCTTGGGGCGGTGGCGGACCTTGCTGTCGGCGTTGCTGCGGGAGCCGAAGATGAATTCCAGCGCCGCGGCGCCGTCCTTCACCCAGACCAGTTTGTTGGTGAGATTGCGCTTCTGCAAGGCGCGCATGGCCAGCTCCGCGTCGCGCGGGTTGTCCTCGACCAGGAGGATTTCGACTTCTTGCATTGCACTCATATCATTCCTTTCTCACGGGTCGTGTAAAGAAGAACGTGAAAAAACGTCGCGCCGCCGGCCACAGACTGATGCAGGAAGCTCACCCTATTAGTTGCATCCGGGGCCGCAAAAGTTCCGGGGAAAAGCACGGACACACCTGGACGGACGCCACGCGTTCGCGGAGCCGTGTAGCGCAGACTGGAAGTCCGCGCTACGGGGTCTGTGCCCGGTTGCGCCCGCGGCGATCTCCGGCCGCCGCCGGAAGAAAAAAGCTCCTCCGTGTTCATGGCTGGGTGATTCCCCCCGCTGGCAGCGTGAAGTAGAACACCGCGCCTTCATCGAGCTTGGCTTCCGCCCAGACACGGCCGCCGTGCCGGTGGATAATGCGTTGCACGAGCGCCAGGCCGACGCCGGTGCCTTCAAAGTCGCTCTCGCTGTGCAGGCGCTGGAACACGCCGAAGAGGTTCGAGGCATACTGCATGTCGAACCCGACGCCGTTGTCCTTCACGCGATAGACCAGTTCGCCGCCGTTGGCGTAGCCGGTGATTTCGATTTCCGCCGCCGGTTTGGGGCGGGTGTATTTGACGGCGTTGGAGATGAGGTTGGCCCAGACCTGGCGCAGCATGGCGGCGTCGCCCCGCGATGGTGGCAACGGTTGGATGTTGAGCCGGAGGTCCCGGCCCGGCGCCTGCGCCACGCATTCGTCGCACGCGGCTCGCGCCAGCGCGCCCATGTCCACAGCCGCGGATTGCAGCGGCCGGCGGCCCACCCGCGAGAACTGGAGCAGGTCGTCAATCAACTGCCCCATGCGCTTGGCTTCGCCGCTGATGGTGCCCAGCAAGCGCCGGCCCTTATCGTCGAAGCGCGGCGCGTAGTCCTCCTCCAGCATGGCGGCGAAGCCGCTGATGGCCCGCAAGGGGGCGCGCAGGTCGTGCGAGACGGAGTAAGAGAAGGATTCGAGTTCCTTGTTGGCCGTTTCCAGTTGGGCGGTGCGTTCCTGCACGCGGCGGTCGAGGAAGGCGTTGAGCGCGCGCATCTGCTGCCGGGCGCGGAGCCGCTGCAACGCCTCGACGAAAGCGGCCACCAGAGACTCCACCACCTGCTGGTCCTCCAGGTCGTAATCCGCCGGTTTGTTGGCCAGGCCGATCAGGCCCATCACCTTCTCGCCCGCCTTCAGAGGCACGCCCAGGAAACGGCGGATCGGCGCGTGCCCCGTCGGAAGTCTCAGGCTGCCCGGATGTGCGGCGGGGTCGTTTACGATCACCGGCTCGTTGCCCTGGAGGGTGTTGGCCCAGAGGCCGCGGACGGGGATGCCCTGCAACAACACGAGGGCTTCGGATTGGGGTATCTTGGAGGCGGCCCATCCGGTGTCAGTCACGGAGAGGCTGTCCAAGGCGCCGGCCGTGTTCAGTTCGAGGACGATGCCAAACTGGCTGCCCGTCAGTTCCTGCGCGACGATCAGCGAGCGGTCCGCCAGTTCCTTTTCGGTCTCGCACCGGATGGCCTCGCGGAGGACGCGGTTCATGCCCTCCAGCACGGCCTGTTGTTTCTCCAGCCGGCGCTCCGCCAGTTTGCGGCCGGAGATGTCGCCGGCCACGATGGCAAACCACCCGCGCCGGGGCGAGAAAACCGAGATATCGAAATGCTTGGCCATAGGCGCGAAGTAGGTCTCGAACGACGCCGGTTCGCCGCTGGCCGCCACGCGGGCGTAAATCTCCAGATAGGGCGCCTTGCCCGTGCCATAGACCTCCGATGCCAGCGCGCCGACGGCGCGGTCGCGCGAAATTCCCGTGATCTTCGCGAAGGCGGGGTTGCAGTCCACGATGCGGTAATCCACCGCCTGGCCTTCGCCATCGGCGACGATCTCGTGCAGCGCCACGATCTCCGTCATCGAGGCGTAGAGCGACCGGAACCGCTCCTCGCTTTCCCGCAGGGCCTCCTCCGCGCGCTTGCGCTCGGTGATGTCGTGGGAGATGCCGATCAGGCCGATCACGTTGCCGTCGGCGTCCAACCGCGGCGTCTTCTTCGTGAGCAGGACGCGCTTCTGACCGGAGGGCGTGCGCGTCTCTTCCTCGATCGTCTCGGTTTGCCGGGAACTCATGACGCGAAGGTCGGCGGCCATGAACGCCGCGGCCTCGGCGGCGTTGGTGTTCAACTCCATGTCGCTGTGGCCGAGAATCTGCTCCAGGGTGACGCCGTTCTGGCGCAGGCCCGCCGGATTCATGAACAGGAAGCGCGAATCGCGGTCTTTGACGAAGATCATGTCCTCGGAGTGGTCGGTGATGGAACGCACCAGCGCCTCGTTCTCGCGCAGGGCCATCTCGGCGCGTTTGCGGGCCGTGATGTCGCGGGACCAGAGCAACAAATGCTCGACCTTGCCGTCGGCGCCGAAGATCGGCTTGCAGCGCGATTCCACCCAAATCCACGAACCGTCCCGGCACCGGAAGCGGTGCTCGATGGTCGTAATCTGGCCCGCCAGGTTGGCCGCTCGGGCCTGTTCAACGAGGGGCATGTCCTCCGGATGCAGCCGCGCGCGCCAACTCGACCGTTGCACCTCGTCGGGCGTCCAGCCGGTGACGCGATAGAACGAGGGACTGACGTAGAGGCGGTTGCCCTGGGTGTCGTTGAGCGTCACGAAATCCTCGGCGTTGTCGGCCAGCAGCCGGTAACGCTCCTCGCTTTCGCGCAGCGCCTGCTCGGCCTGCCGGCGCCGGGTGATCACGTCGAACACGGTCACGAAGTGGCCTTCCTGCGGCCGATAGACCGAGATCGAAAACCACATCTTCATGGATTCCAGACAGGTCTCAAACTTCTCGGGCGCGCCGGTCCGCGCCACGCGGTCGAAGCACTCCAGCAGTTCGGGGTCTTTCTCCAAGATGCCGGGAATGACCTCCGAGGCTTTTTTGCCGACCACGTCCTTCAGCCCCGTCAACGCCCCGAAGGCGTTGTTGACGGCGAGGTAGGTGAAATCCTTGGGGCGGCCTTCCTCGTGGATCATCCGGCAGTAGGCAAACCCGTTCAGCATGTTATCGAACAGCGAGCGGTAGAGCCTTTCGATGTCCCGCCGCCCTGCTTCGGCTTGGAACAACGTGCGGTAATGGGTCTTGAGGTTCCGCTGCCAGACGATCCCGATGCCGGCGGTGGCCGCGATGATGCATCCGAGAATCAATGCCAGGATCAGAAAGGACCGGAAGCGCCACGCGGCAAACACTTCCGCCGCGTCCGCCTTGGCCACTAGAAACCACGGCGAGTCCGGGATCGGTTTCAACACCGAAAGCACTTCCACGCCCCGGTAGTCCCTGCCCTCAACGAGGCCTTCCGTGCCCAGCACCGCCATGACGGCCGGCACATCGGTCTGGGTCAAGGGGATGCGCAGGTTAAGCGCCGTGTCCTCCCGATGGCGCAACTCGTTCAGATACAACACGGCGTCGCCATCCCGCCGGACGAGCAGGGCTTCGGCGCTGCGGCTCGGCACAGGCCACGACTGCACCAGCGGATAAAGGGATTTGCGCGCATCGTTCTGCAAGACAATCGCCCCTATCGGCTTGGCCGACGACCCGCTGCCAGTGAACAACGGCGCGATGACCTCCAGGAGCGGCACCGAACCGCCGCCCAAGCGCAGGTCCGTCAGCGCGGGCTTGCGCTCCTGCAGCGCCGCCAGGACGGCGGACAACACCTCCGGCGAAAGCGGTTCCGTCCGGCGGCTGAGGCTCAGACGCACACGGCCTTCGGCATCCACCAGCAAAACATCGGCATAATGATACCGGTCCTGCGCGCGGCGAAGACGGCTGAGAATCCTCTCGACCGATTCCGCGCGTGAGTCCGACAGCCATCGCGCCACGCCGTCCGTGAGAAAGCGGCTGGCCATCAACTCCCCGGCCTCTCCCAACTGGTTCTCCCGCCACTGGACAATGCTCTCCAGCTTCAACCGCGCAATGCTCTCAAAAGCGAACCCCGCGTCCTCGCGGGAGGATTGCCGCTGGCTGTGGTAGAACCACGCGCCCGCGCCCATCGTGGCGAGAAGCGTCGCGGCAAAAACTGCCACCAGCCATCGCGGGACCGCGTTCACCGCAAGGCCCCCTTCTTCATCACGCCTCCACCCGTTGGCTCGCCGCACGTGAACGCAAGAAACCGAGCCGGTCCAAACAGTCCGGCGCCTTTTAGGATGTCAGTGCTCATCTTCCTTGGGGCGTGCCAAGATTCTTCCCTGCTGCGTCGTTCTCAAACGCCAGCCAGCGAGCCTATAGGTGAAATGGCGAACGGGGTATCAGGGAAATCCCTAATCGGGCTTCCGAAAAACCTGACAGCCGCCCAGGCGGGTCTTTCGCCGGCAAATCCGCGGCGCGGGAAGAGCCTACGTTTCGAGCGAAGTCAGTCCTTCGCGCACGGCGTATTTGGTCAGCCCGGCCACGCTGCGCACACCCAACCGTTCCATGAGCCGCGCCCGGTGGGTTTCCACGGTCTTCACGCTCACGTCGAGGCTGCCGGCGATCTCCTTGGTGTTCTTCCCTTCCGCGATGAGTTGCAGCACCTCGCGCTCCCGGTCCGAAAGCGCCGCGCCCGCCACGGCCGCCGCCTGCGCGTCGCGCAGGTAATCCTGGATCACCGTTCTCGTAATGCGCGGACAGAGATAGATGTGTCCCGCCGCCACCGTCCGGATGGCGTGCGCCAATTCCTCAAACGCGCCGTCCTTCAGCAGGTAGCCCGACGCGCCGGCTTTGAACATCCCGGCGATGAACCGCTCGTCCGAGTGCAGCGAAAGGGCAATGACCTTCGTCTGCGGCGCGCGCGCCTTGATCTGGCGCGTCGCATCCACGCCGTTGAGGTCCGGCATGCCGATGTCCATTACCACCACGTCCGGCGTCAGCTTCAGCGCCAGTTGCACCGCCGTCCTGCCGTCGCCCGCCTCGCCCACCACCTCCACGCCGGGCGTGACGGCCAGCAGCGAGCGCAACCCCTCGCGCATGATCTTGTGGTCGTCCACCAGCAAAACTCGTGTCTTCATCGGTTCCGAAAGAAATCGCCTCCATCCTACGCCTGCTTCAACGGCGCAATCAACACCACCTTCGTGCCCCGGCCTTGCTCTGACTGAATCTCGCAGCGCCCGCCCAAGTAGCTGAGCCGCTCGCGCAGGTTGAAGAGACCGAAGCCGCCGCTCTTGTCCGCCCGGACCGCCTGGGCCGTGTCGAACCCCGCGCCATCGTCCTCGACCGTGATGCGAATCGTGCCGTCCTCCTTCTGCACGCGAACGACGGCGCGTGCCGCCTGCGCGTGCTTGGTCACGTTGAGGAGCAGTTCGCGCACGCCCGCAAACAGCAGCGTCCGCACGTTTTCATCCACCGGCTTCGGTTGTTTGTCTTCTTCAAACCGGCACTGAATGCCGTATTGGCCGGCAAACTGCTCCGTGAGCCAGTCCAGTGCGGCCTCCAACCCAAGCTCGTGGAGGATCGGAGGGCTGAGTTGGTAGGTCAACGACCGCAGGTTGTCAATCGCCTGCCCGATGATCTTCCGGCTTTCGTCCACCGCCTGCGCGCAGTCCACGGGCCGCCGGCACTGTGCCACCCCGCCCAACTGAATCCGCGTCAGCGCGAGTGACTGGATCACCTCGTCGTGCAGCAGCGCCGCGATGCGCCGCCGCTCGCGCTGCTCCGCCGCCGCCAATTCCGCGCCCAGCGCGCGAAGGCGTTGCTGGTGTTCCAGCACGGCCGCCTCCGCCTGCTTGCGCTCCGTGATGTCGCGAACCACGGCCCACATGCCGGCGGGACAGCCCTGTTCGTCCCGGAGCAGGAACGTCCGCAGTTCGATGGGGAACACCGTGCCATCCTTCCGGCGGTATTCCTTCTGATACACGTCCGAGAACCCTCGACGCAGCACTTGCGTCTCGATGATCCTGGCCTGAAACGCGTGCCACTGTTCCGGGGTCACGTCCACGTAGGTGAACCGATGCAGTTCTTCGTCTGTGTATCCCATCATCTCCTGGAAGGCCCGGTTCGTCTCCTGGATCCATCCGTCCATGCTGACGCGCACAAACGCGTCTGTCATGCTCTCGTGCAGCAGCCGGTATCGGGCCTCACTTGCGCGCAGCGCTTCTTCCGCCCGCTTTCGCTTGGTGATTTCCCGCGTGTAGATGCGCACCGTATCGGCTCCCGGAGTGAAACAAATGCCTTCCTCAAACACGCGGTCCTTGATGCTGACCTCGCAATAGACCGGCTCCCGCCGTCCCCGCCCCAGTGTCTTGACGATCTCACTCCAATTCCGCGGAATGAACGCGCGGGCGTCCTCCAGACCCATCTGCTTCAACGCCTCAGCGCCCGCGGGATTGCAGAAGGTGATTTCCCCGGCGGGGCTTGCCTCAAGAATGGGGTTTGGGTTGTGCTGCGGAAACGATGCCAGGCGCTGCATCTGCCGCTCCAACCGCTTCCGCTCGGTGATGTCGCTCAACATCCCCTCGATCGTCACCAGGACGCCCGCCTCATACACCGGCGTCCAGCGGTCTTCAACGCACTTCAACGCCCCGTCCTTGCAGCGCCACCATTCCTCGCTGCGCACCGCGGTTCCCTCCAGACGGCGCGACTTGGATTGCTCCAAGCGCCGCTTCTCCACGTCCGCGTCACCGCGATACACCACCCGCGACAAGAACGCGGAGCGCCCGCCCATGTTCCGGATGTCCTCCTGCGTGTAGCCAAACATTTTCTCGAAAGCCGGACTCAGGTAGCGGAACTCGCGCGTCCGCATGTCCATGCTGTAGAGCACATCCTCGATGTGCGCGGCGATCCGCTGAAACCGCCGCTCGCTTTGCCGCAACGCCTCGTCCGCGCGCGCCAGCTCCCGCGCCCGCTCGTCCGCGCGCTGTTCCAGCGTCGCCGCGAGTTGCTGCAACTCCGCCGTCCGTTCCTGCACGCGCTTCTCCAGCCGGCTCTGCAAGAGCCGCGAACTGTTGTCGTGCCTGTCAATGATGGAGAGCAGCTTGTTGAACGCGTCCGTCAGCTTCCCAATCTCGTCATCGCCCGTCTTCACCGCCCGCTGCGAGAAGTCCCTCCGATCCGCGATCCCGCGCGCCACGCGGGCCAGCTCCAGGATCGGCCCGGAAAGCCTCCGTTGCAGCCAGGTGGCAAACAACAATGCCACCAGCATCGAAACGCCCGTCACCAAGACGCCGCCGCACACGAAGTTCTTGAATCGCACCCACATGATCTGCGTGTCGGCCCGCAAATACACCGTGCCCGCCGGCCCGCCAGCGCCTTGGATTGACCGGCACAACTCCAGATGGTCGCCCGTGAACAGCTCTCCGTTCTCGCGAACCGGCAACTGCGGCCTCGGCGGCAGGCCATGGCGCCCATGCCGCGCCAGCAACCGCCCGTCCGTGGTGTAAAGGCAGGCGTCTTCGACCGTCGTTCTGCCCGCAATGGCGGCAAGCTCGGCCTGCGCCGCTTTCGCGTCCCTGGCAGCCATCGCGCCCGCGCAGTTCCCGCCGATGATCTCAGCCAGTGCCGCCGTCTCCCGGACCGCGAAAGCCCGCAGGTGATACATGCCGCCGAAGAACAACACCAACCCCATCAACACGACCGCGATGACGCCGGTCAGCGCCATCGCCGTCACCAGTTTCCATTTGATTGGCATGTTCCGAAACAACCGCATCGTCTCCTTGCATCTGACCGGCCCAGCCGCCCGTCGAGAGTAGCAACTGCCCGCGCTTGCGACAACAGGAGGTTTTGACACAGAAGGTTTTGTTCGGGCAATGGTTGCGGAGAGGCTGGTGCCCGGGGCGAGACTCGAACTCGCACAGCCTTTGCAGGCCCGTGGATTTTAAGTCCACTGCGTATGCCATTCCGCCACCCGGGCAACGGCCGGCAAGATGCGGCGAGCTTACGCAGGACCGCTGGCGGCGTCAAACAGTCAGTCTGCCCGCAGAAAAACTCTTGTCGCCCACAGGGGGGCTGTGTAATTTCCGGGCGATGCAAGAAGTGTCAGCGCCAACTCAATCGGTGTTCAATCCCCAGACGATGAGCCATGCGCTCATGACGCGCTTTCGCAGCCTGCCGTTCTACCTCGTGGCGGTGCTGCTGCACGTGCTGTTCCTGCTGATCTTCGGCACCTACACCGTTTCGGAAAAAAGTGCCACCGTCATCACGCAGTTCACCGCGCCGGAGCAGAAGGTCGCCCCCGGACCTCCGCCGCCTCCGCCGCCTCCGCCGCCGGAAAAACAGAAGACGACGCCGGTGCAGACGGCCACCGCCAAAAGCATGGCGCCGCGGCCGACGATGATTTCCACGCCGTTGCCGTCGGCGGCGGTGGTGATTCCGGTGCCGGCGCCGGTGCCGCAGATGGCGGACATGGGCAAGAGCCTGGCGATCTTGCCGAAGAACTTCGCGGTCAGCAGCATTTATGCGGCGCGGGTCAACACCCAGACGCGGGCGGGCGCAATTACCCGTTACGGGGGCGGCGCGACGAAGGCGGATCAGTTGGAGGGCGCGGTTTACCGGGCGCTGAACTGGCTCCAGAAGAACCAGAATCCAGACGGCTCCTGGGGCGGTTCCTACAAACCGGCCATGACGGGCCTGGCGTTGTTGACGATGCTGGCGCACGGCGAGACGCAGACGAGCAAACAATACGGCGAGACGGTGCAGAAGGGCGTGCAGTGGTTGATGGACACCGGCCGCAAGAACAAGAACGTGTTTGCCTCGCAGCATCCGGAGTATCAGCACGCCATTGCGACGTATGCGCTGGCGGAGGATTACGCGCTGACGCAGATCGGCGACCTGCTGACGGTGCTCGAAGGCGCGGTGGAGAAGATCGTGGTGTCCCAATGCCCGACCGGCGCGTGGGAGTATGGCTACAACAACCAGATGACCCGGCCGGACGAGCGGCCGCTGGGCGGCGACCTTTCCATCAGCGGCTGGAACATCCAGGCGCTCAAGGCGGCCAAGAACGCCGGCGTGAAGGTGAAGGGGCTGGACGAGGCCATGCGCAAGGCACTCGATTTTACCAAGGCGGTTTATGACGACAAGACCCACCGTTTCGGCTACACGAAAAAAGGCGGCGGCTCCGACGGCCTGCTGGGCGTCGGCATCCTGAGCATGATGTTCCTCGGCGCGGGCGACTCGAAGGAAGCGCGCGGCGCCATCCGGGAGGCCAGCGGCCGGATCAAGTGCGATTGGAACAAGGGCAACGAGGGGAGCAGCTACGTGTGGTATTACGTCACGCAGGCCATGTTCCAAGGCGGCGGCAGCTACTGGGTTTCCTGGAACCGCGAGTTTCGCGACACGCTGCTGAAGAATCAAATGCCTGACGGACACTGGACGGTGCCGGGAAGCAAGGAGGACGTTCCTCCGGCGGATGCCAAGTGGAAGCAGGTCGCCAACCCGAAAGACAGTCCCATCTATCACACGACGATGTTGTGCATGATGCTGGAGGTCTATTATCGGTTCCTGCCGACCTTCAAGTAGCCACAGTTCGCCTGCGTAGAACTCAACACTCAGACGCGGCTTGACTCCGGCGGGCGGAGGACTTATCACTCGACGCAACCAACCAAGGAACCACATGGACATCAACATGAACCCCACCAACCGCCGTCAGTTTTTGAAAACCTCCAGCACGGCCGTCGCCGCCACCGCGATGGCAGCGCCGTTCATCCTTTCCAGCCAGGCCCGCGCGGCGGGCACCAGCGATAAGCTCAAGATCGGCTTCATCGGCTGCGGCGGACGCGGCTCCGGCGCCGCCCGGCAGGCGCTCAAGGCCGACAGCAACGTCGAGCTTTACGCGATGGGCGACGTCTTCGAGGAGAAGATCACCAAGAGCCTGGAGCAGTTGAAGAAGGTCGCGCCAGAGCAAATCAACTGCCCGCAGGAGCGGCAGTTCGTCGGGCTGGATGCCTACAAGAAGGTCATCGCCAGCGGCGTGGACGTGGTGTTGCTGACCAGCCCGCCGGGATTCCGGCCGCAGCAGTTCAAAGCCGCTGTCGAAGCGGGCAAGCACGTGTTCCTGGAAAAGCCGATGGCCACCGACGCTCCCGGCGTCCGCTCGGTGCTCGAGTCGGTGAAGCTCGCCAAGGAGAAGAAGCTCGCCGTCGTGGCCGGCTTCTGCTGGCGTTACGACTACGCGCGGAGGGAGTTCTTCAAGCGCATCCTCGACGGCACCATCGGCGACCTGCGCGCGCTTTACGGCTGCTACTGGGCCGGGCCGGTGAAGCCGATGCCCGCGCCGGAGACTCGCCCCGCCGGCATGGGCGACGTGGAGTGGCAGATGCGGAACTGGTATAACTTCGTCTGGACCTGCGGCGACGGACTGGTGGAGCAGGGCTGCCACACGCTCGACAAGATCATGTGGGCCATGAAGGACGAGCCGCCCCAGAAGTGCGTCGCCGTCGGCGGCCGGCAAGTGCCCAATCCGGGCGGCAACATCTACGACCACATCGAGGTCAACTACGTCTGGCCCAACGGCGTGCGCGCGTTCTTCGGCCACCGCCAGTTGCCCAAGAGCTACAACAAGGTGGCCGACTACCTCATGGGCACCAAGGGCGTCGGCACCATCGGCGAAGGCCCCCAGCCGGAGATCAGCGGCGAGACCAAGTGGGCCTACAGTGGCGACAAGAACGATATGTATCAGACCGAGCACGACGAGTTCTTCGCCTCCATCCGCAAGGGCGAGCCGATCAACGACGGCGTCCGCATGGCCACCAGCACGATGGCTTCCATCATGGGCCGCATGGCCGCCTACACCGGCCAGGAGATCACCTGGGAGAAGGCCCTCGCCTCCGAAGAGCGCCTCGTGCCCGAAGTGCTCGATTGGAAACAGGAACTCCCCGTCGCCCCGATGGCCGTGCCGGGCACCACGAAGTTCTTCTAACCGCCGAGCCGCAGTCGGTGGATCGCAGAGTGGGACGTGAAACGCGCCGAAAGTCGCGTTTCACGTTTCGCCTGTTGCCGGCTAAGGCTTGACATCGGGAATCGGCCTCCTACCGTGGGCACCTCGTATGCAACCTCTGGCAACGCAACCGGCATCGGCCCCGAGTGACGCCGGCCCTTTGCGGACCTACGAGGAATACCGCGCCCGGAAATACATCCCCGAACTGGACGGCCTGCGCGCCATCAGCATCCTCCTGGTCATCACCTGGCACATGTGGGATCGGCCGGCGTTTTGGGAGTGGCTGCGGGGCGGGGAAGGCGTGAGGATTTTTTTCGTCCTGAGCGGCTACCTCATCACGACGCTGCTGCTGGAGGAGGAATCGAAACGCGGCAAGGTGTCGCTGCCGGCGTTCTACGTGCGGCGCTCCTGCCGCATCTTCCCGCTCTACTACGTCGTCCTGCTGGCGTATTGCGTCCTCATCTACGGGTTCAGCTCGTTCGCAGCCAAGCGCGCGGAGATGGACTACGCGATGCCTTACCTGCTGTTCTACCTCCAGGAAATCCCGTTCTACCTCCACCCCGACGGCGTGTGGTTTCCCTTCTACCAAAGCTGGAGTTTGGGCATCGAAGAGAAGTTCTATCTCGTCTGGCCCGTCGTGGCGTTCATCCTGCTGCACGGGTGCCGGCAATGGCGGCTGGCGCTCGGTGTCGGCTTCGCTGTGCTGTTTGCGGCATTGCCGCTGTGCGGGCTGGGGCCTTGGACCAGTTGCGTGTTTGACTACTACACCATTCTGGTGGGCTGCTGCACCGCAATCGTGCTGTTTGAGAAGCGGCATTACGAGCGCTTGAAGGGGCTGGGCAGCGCGCTCGGCAGTTGGTGCGCCTTCGGATTCCTGCTGGCAACCCATTTCTCCATCGAACGGCTGCCGACGCTTTTTATCGCGCGGCTCTATCCCATCGCGGTCGCGTTGTTCATGATCAGCCTGCTGGTCGGGCGAAGCCCGTTTGGGCGGGCGCTGGGCTGCACGCCGCTGGTGTTTATCGGGAAGGTGTCCTACGGGATGTATCTGGTCCACCTGCTCTGCTCGAACGCCGCCAACCTGGTGTTTCGTCCGGGCAGCGGCAAGTGGTATATCGGCGTTCTTGCCTATCTGCTGACGTGTGCTTTGTGTGTTGCCGTCTCCAAGGTGCTGGCCGTCACCATCGAGCAGCCGTTCATCCGCCTCGGGCACAAGTGGTCGGCCCGGATTGTAAGCAAGGCGTAACGAGTCGCGGCTCAGTCCTTGAAGAGGTGGATTTCCCAGTAGTTCGCCATCCCGCGCAGGAAGCGGGGGGCTTTTCTCGCGTAGCAGAAAACGGGACCGCCGTGCAGGCCGAAAACCAGGGGAATGATCTCGTAGCGTTTGAAAGCGGACGCCGCCAGCAACCGCTGGAGGTCCGCCTCGATGTATTCGCGCTGGTGCTCCCAGTAGGGAAACTTCCGTTCGCCGGTGAACAACTCGACGATGCGGCGGGTGAGGCGCCGGCGGTTGGGCGTGTTGATGACGGCGACGCCGCCGGGCTTGAGCACGTGGTGGAGTTCGTTGAGCGCCTTCAAGTCGTCGGGCACGTGCTCGATGACGTGGCTGCTGATGGCCACGTCCACGCTCTCCGGCGCGACGACGGAGCTTAACTCCTCCCAGTTGCCCAGCACGTAATGAATGTTGCCGTGGTCCGCTGGCTTGCGCTCCGGCATCAGTTCCACGCCGATGACGCGCGCGCAATGCCGGCTGATCTCGCGCGTCCGCTCGACGACCGACGCGCCAATCTCCAGCACCGTGTGCGAGGGCTTCACAAAGCTACGGTAGGACTGGAAGAGCGATTCCCAGTCGCCGTTGATCTTGTTCGCACCCCAGCAGATTCTCATGTCGTGGCCAGCAACGTAGGGGCGCAGCCTGCCGAAATCAAACCGGAAATCCCGCACGCATGTCGCCAGTCTTGCTGTCACACCGAGCTTCGGCTACTCTCGCCGCCCAGAGGACAGAGATGATATCACCGACCTCGAAACAAACCGCCCGGACACTTCCGCGGCTTCATTCTCCACGACCATGAACAAAACCCTGTTGGCCATCGGTGCGCACTACGACGATTGTCCGTTCGGCATCCCGTGCATCTTGCAGCAAGCGATGCGCAGGCATTACCGCGTCGTCATCCTCAACATCATCGGCGACTACACCGGCTGGGCGCCCGTCAAGGGCCGCGCCCCGGAGTTGATCGAGCACAGCGTCCGCCTCGCCAAGGAGCGCGGCATGGAGATGCGCTTCCTGAAATACGCCTCCATGCAGTTCAGCGTGGACGCCGAGGCCAAGCGCGCCATCGCCGAGGTCGTCGCCGACGTGAAGCCGGACGTTGCCTTCATGCTCTGGCACCGTGACCGCCATCCCGACCACGTGGTCGCGTCGGAACTCAGCGAGGCGGCCTTGCGCCAGCCGGCGATGATCCTTGGCCGCGAGGGCGTGCGCGGCGTCAGCCGCATCTACGCCTACGACAACGGCCCCGGCCACACCATCGGCTTCGAGCCGAACACCTTTGTGGACGCCACCGCCGACTGGCCCGCGGCGATGGAATGGCTCGGCAAACTGCTCGCGTTCGTGCGCCAGAAGCCCTACGACCCGCAGGTGCTCGATGGCGCGCAAACCGTCAAGGAAACGCTCGGCCGTTATCGCGGCCTTTCCTGCGGCGTCAAATACGCCGAAGCCATTTGGGCCGCGGGCAACTATCCTCGTGACATCTTCTGATTATGAAAACACTCCCACTCCTCGCTCTCGTTTGTCTACTGCTCTGTTGCGTCTCGTCTTTCGCTGGCGAAAAGAAGCCCGCCAGCCACGGCTTCACCATCTCGGAGACGGCCGACGAGATTCAACTCAGCGGTGGCGCGCTCGACGCGGCCATCCGCAAGAAGGGCTACGTCAGTGGCATCCGCGCGGGCAGTTTGCTCGACAAGAAGACCGGCGCGCGCGACCTCGGCTTCGGCCTCGACATCGTGGACTGGATCATGGAGCCGGGCAGCGACGAGGCTTACCGCGACCAGCTTCCCGCCGACCTGCCCTACAAGACCGGCAACCTCTTCCACGGCCGCGGCCAGAAGCGTTCCATCGAAGGCCCGCAAATCTGCACGCAAGCCAGGGAGCTGACACCGCGCGTCATCGAGGGCCGCGACTTTGTCGCCATCGAGCAAAGCTGGCGCTACCGCGTCGCCGCGCCCGGCAAGCAGACCGGCTCCGAGTGGCGGCAGAAGATCGTCTTCCCCAAAGGCCGCCGTTACTTCATCTCCACCGACGAGATCCACGCGCGCAACGCCAGCCCCGCGATGTTCCTGCGCATAGACATGCCCGGCCACCTCAAGCACAAGGCCGGCGACAGCTTTAGCGAAATCTACCTCAGCTACCGCGGACGCATTCCTTCCAGCGAGTTCCTCCAGGACTTCGCGCCCGACGAGAAGTTCAACTACCGCCGCGACCGCGACGGCGTGCCGAAACGGATGATCCGCGCCTACCACATCCGCGACTCGAAGACCGGCCAGGACGGCCCGTGGCTCGCCGGCATGACGTTGAACCCGGCCGACACCTCCGAGGCATGGTGCCACCAACGCGGCTATATTTGTTTCATCCACGAGTTCGGCGAGCGCCCCATCAAAGCGGGCGAGTCCTTCAGCGCCGCCTTCATCGTCGGCTACTTCGACTCCATCGAGGAAATGGAGCGCGTCTATGACAAACATCGCGGCCACAGCGGCCTCGCCGTCACCGAGGCAGGCTGGAAGCTGCTGAAGAGCGGCGGACGCTAACGAACTTGATGCCGTTGCGAAACCGGCTATTCTGTGTCCCAAGTTCATCATTGGCGCCGACGGAGAGAGGATTGCATGTGAAGATCAACCGGGTTCTTGTTTGGCTGTCTCTGTTCTTGATCGGCGGGTTTCCATCCACCGCGCAAAACAACCCGTCACCATCACCCGCCAGCATGCGCGCTTTGGCGGAACGCATCGCGAAAGGCGATCCTGCGGCGTTCGATCAACTGTGCGCGACGGCAGAAGAGCTTTTTCGTGACATGGACTATGGCCGGGAGCAACAACGCCTCATCAACAACAACATCCTCATGCGCGCGGCTTTCGACGTATTAGGAGAATCGTCAGGCAAAGGCAATGCCACCGCTTTCGATGCGCTGAAGAAGGCCACCGGTGTCCGCCGGATCAACGGATACGCCGCCGGCGCGCTCGGCACTGCCGCCGCCACGGGACACGCCGAAGCGCTCGAGATGCTCTTGGGTTTCAATCGCTGGGGCATCCTGAAGGCCACCGCAGTGAGCGCGTTGGAGAAACCCGCCGCGAAGAATCAGGAGCGTGCTGTCAATTTTTTGATTCGCGTGCTCGCCGATCCCGCTGACCAACCGTTTTGGATGATGGCCAGGCGCGGTCTGACGGCCGCGGCGAATTCAGGAAATGCCAACGCCAAGGCGGCGCTGGAAGAGATCGCCTCCGGCAAACCTGTCACGGTCCCGCCGGACTCCGCCGCCGCCAATCAGTCGCGAGCTGTTGCCGCTCCAGCGGCTGTTAACACTGCTGGTGCGAAGTCACAACTGGCGACGGCGTCACCATCCACCCCGCCGTCCAGCCCGGCCGCCGTTTTACAGCCATCGAAGCCGAACCCGCCGCGACAGGTCCTGCCCGCTCAGTTGCATTTGGAGGTGAAGGCCAGCACCAAGAAGAGGGAAGTTGCGGCGTCTGGCAACCTGGCCGGCTACGTCCAAAGCCGCAGTTTGAACATCGTTGTTCGCAACGCCGCGCCTTACGTCATGTCCGGTGTGACAGTGCGTTGGGGCGTGGTGAAAACGCAACTTCGAGGCGGGCCGCGAGCGACAGCCTACGGCGCGGAGCAGTTGCTGGATTTCCAGCCGCTGGAAACAAAAACCATTACAACTCCGTTTGTCGAAGCGGCAGGACGGCGATGGATTAACACCATCTTGGAAGGAGAGAAACTGGACGGCCACGGTGCGCAACTGTTGGTGGCGGGCAAAGTGGTGGCCGAAGAGTTCTCTCCCCCCTCGGTAAAGCCCGCTTTCGAGAACCTGAAGCCGCTGCCGGTTGACCGATAGCGGCTGGCTTGGCAAACACGATTCACCATTCGAGTCACCATGAACGAAATCAGCAGACGGTCTTTTCTGACATCCTCGGCGTTGGGCACAGCAGGCGCCCTCGGCGGTAGCGCGGCGCATGCCGGCGAAAACACCGCCAGCAGCCAGGGGATCTACCGGCTCACACGAGAGATTTCGGTGGAGGAAGGCTTCGACCTCGTCGTGGCCGGCGGCGGGCCGGCTGGCGCGGCGGCGGCGATCTGCGCGGCCCGGCTTGGCGCGAAGGTCGTGCTGCTGGAGGCCACCGGCAGCCTCGGCGGCATGGGAACGAGCGCGCTGGTTTCGCTCTGGTATTCCCTGACCGACGGCATCCGCAGCGTCGTCGGCGGACTGATTCTCGAAGTGATTCAGGCGCTCTGCCGTGACAACGCCGCTTCACCGAACGCACTCACCAGTTTCAAGAAGGGAAACCCCGTTGGTGCCATCGGGTTCCAGCCGGAGGCGCTCAAGCTGCTGCTCGACAAGCTTTGCCACGACGCGGGCGTCGAGGTGCGCTTCTTTACGCGCGTCGTGGAGGCCGACGCCGATTCCCGGCAGCGCCGCCTCCATGGTGTCATCACCAGCAACGTCGAGGGCCTGCGTTATCTCCGCGCCAAGGCGTTCATTGACGCGACCGGCGACGCCATTCTCGCCGACCTCTGCGGCGCCGCGGCGCGCGCGGCGGGCCGTGACACGCCCAAGATCATGCCGCCGACGCTCTGCGCGGCGCTCGCTGATATTGATTTCGAAAAGTTCTCGAAAAAGAACCAGCAGGCGATGGTGGAGCAGGCGATTGCCGACGGCTTCTTCTCACAGGCCGACCGGCACGTGCCCGGCGTCATCCGCAACGGCCCCGGCAACACGGCGATGATGAACGCCGGCCACCTCTTCCATACGAACGCACTGAAGACGCGCAGCCTCTCCGACGCCATGTCGCGCGGCCGGCGGCTCGTGCAGGAATACGCCGCCTTCTACCGCAAATACATGCCCGGCTGCGAGAACATGCAGGTCGTTGCCACGGGCACGTTGCTCGGCGTGCGCGAGTCGCGGCGCATTGTTGGTGAATACGAGTTGAACCACGACGACTTCAAGGCGCGCCGCCATTTCCCCGACCAAATCGCGGTTTACTGCAAGGCCATTGACATCCACGTCTATGACCTGACGCCGGAGGAATACAAACGCTACCACGAGGAATACACCAAGCTGGACAAACCCAAGCGCGGCGAAAGCTACGGCCTGCCCTATGGCATCCTCGTGCCCAAAGGTTGGACGAACCTCTGGGTCGCCGGCCGCTGCAACAGCAGCGACGTGAAGGTCAACGGCGCAATCCGCGACCAACCCGCCTGCTCGATGATGGGCCAGGCCGCCGGCACCGCCGTCGTGCAGTCGCTGCGAACCGGCCAGCCCGCGTGCGACCTCGACACGGCGAAACTCGTCGAGACCCTGCGCGCCAGCGGCGCCTACCTGCCGCAAACGGAACTGAGCAAGACGATGACGCGGGCGAAGGTGTGAGAAAACTCCGCTACCACTCCGCCGCGGGCGGTGTTAGCATCCGCAGCCAATGTCGCTGGTTCCTGACAGTCTGCACGCTCAAGTCGAGCGCTACAAACGCCGCGCACAACGGTTGACGCTCGCCGAGGGCGTCGCCCAGACCGCGGTGCTCTTCCTTGGCTTGCTTGCGCTGACGTTCCTGCTCGATCGCTGGCTCTTTCTGCCGCTCGCAGCGCGCGTCGCATTGACCGTGACGGTTTGGGGCGCGACGCTCGCCGGCTTCATCCGCTTCATCCTTTGGCCGCTGCGCAAACGCTGGGGCGACATCGAGGTGGCGTTCAACGTCGAGGCCGCCTTCCCGCAGCTCAACGAGGAGCTTGCCACGGCTGTGGAGCTGGAGGCCAGCCGCGACCCCGACTCCATCAAAGGCTCGCCTCAGCTCATCGCGGCGCTCGTGAATGACCTCGCTCGCCGCAGCAGCACGCTCGACTTCGCCAGCGTCATCTCGCCGAAACGCGCCACTGTGAGCGCCGCTGTCGCCGCCGCGTTGGCGCTGGGCCTTGGCGTTTATGCCATCGCCGCGACGGAGCATTTCCTGCTGCTGGCGAAACGGTTCGTCAATCCGCTCGCCGCGTTGCCGCGCGCCAGCACGGTGAAGCTCGCAGTGAAGCCCGGCAACGTCACCATTGAGACTGGCGGCAGCGTCACCGTCCGTGTGGAGGTCTTCAACCGCCGCGTTGGCAGGGCGGTCGCGTATTTTGCCGGCGACGGCCAGCCTTTGATGCGGCTCGAAACCATCGCCACCGCCGCGCCCGTGTCCTCAACACCGCCGAAACCGGGCGTGGCTGTTGCGCTCCAGCAGCTCGAGATTCCGCTGCCCGCCGTCAGGTCCAACGCCGTCTATTTCGTCCGCGCCGGCGACGCCGAATCGCAACGGTTCCGCATCGTCGCGCAACGCGGTCCGCGGCTGGAACGGTTCACGCTGACGTATCGCTTCCCCGATTACACCGCCCTGCCGCCAAAGACCATCTCCGCCGAGACTGCCGACATAGCCGCGCTGCGTGGCACGCGCGTCACCGTCGTCGCCGAAGCATCGCAGCCGCTCTCCAGCGCGGCGCTGGAGGCGAACGGCGCACCTCCGAAACCCGCGCAGGTTACCGGCGACCGCAGCGTCACCGCCGAGATAGCGGTGGAGCACGACGCGGAGTTCAAGCTGCGCATCACCGACACGGCCGGTTTCCGGAATGCCGACGCCGTCAGCTACAAGATCAAGGCGTTGCCCGACCAGCCGCCGACGGTAAAGTTGCTCGACCCGGAACAGGACGTCGAGCTTGGCAAACCGGAGCCGCTCGAACTGAAGTTCGCCACGACGGATGACCACGGCATTTCCTCCGCCTACCTCGTCCACAACCAAAAGCGCGACCAGATGCCGGTGAGCGGCGTGGCGGCGTTCGACCTCGCCAAGGCCGGCTACAAGGCGGGCGAGGAGGTTGTGTTCCACATCGAGGTGGAGGACAACTCGCCCGAGCACCAACTTGCCCGCAGCGAAGAGCGGAAGGTTCGCATCAGTGAGCTGGCCGACCTCTCGCTCCGAAATAAGGATTTCGCCGAGCTGCGCAAGCTCCGCGAGGCGCTCGCCCGCGCCAGCCAGTCCGCCAGCGACGCCCGGCGCGGCATCGAGCAACTGCGCGCTGATTTCGGCCGCACGGGCCAGTGGAACGCCGACCTCACGGCGCGCGCCAACGCCCTTCGCCGCGACCTCCAATCGGCGCAGGACGCCAGTCGCGCCGCGCAAGTCATCGTCGCCGCGAGCGTCGCGTCGCCACGCACGCCGCAGGTGTTGCGCGACTGGGAAAACATCGCCAACCTGCTCGAGCAGTTCGACGAATCGCTGGCCTCGGCGCGCGTCGCCGCCACCGCGCTCGACCACGACACCGCCCAGGCCGCCGCCGTCAACCCGGCGCTCGCGCGCCTCGCCACCGCGGCCGATAGCGCGGCGAAGGTTTCGGCGCAGCTTGATGAGGGATTCACGCGGCTTTATGACGCGCGAGGCATGGAAGTGCTCTCGCAGCTTGCGCGACGCGTGGAGCGCGCCGAGCAGCGCCTGCTGGAACATGTCTATGGCTCGTCGCGTCACTGGAAACGGAAACGCGAACAGGACGCTGCCGACCAGACCACGATCCTGAACGCCACGAAGTTGCTCGCCGCCGGCCTCGGCATGGCCGACGCGGCGCTGCCGCAGAACACCGCTTTGTTGCGCGCTGCGAAGGAGCGGCTCACCGACATCGCCCAGCCGAAGATCGAAAGCCTCCAGCAGTGGCTCAAGGACGGCGGCAAGCGCGGCTGGCGCAACCGCGACTCGCTCGACCCGCTCACCGAGAGCCTTCGCAAGACGCGCGAGGAACTCACCACGGTTGAAGCCGCCTCGGCCGACGCTGCCAACGCCGTGCGCAGCCAGTTCGAGCGCGGCCGGCTGGAACTGAGCCAGCGCATGATGACTGTGTCGCAATCGCCGAGCGACCAGCTTCGCGAGCGGATCGGCGACCTCATCGTCCGCGTGGACCAGCAGTCCGAGCCGCACCTGACGCTGCGGGTCGGCGATGCGCGCTGGGGCAAGGACCTGCTCTTAATCCGCGACGGCCTGCGCACGCTCACCACCGGCGCCGCGACGCCGGCCGCCGCGGCTCAACTGCGGCAACTTGGCGAGCAACTGAACCATCTCGAGCGCCAGCGCGACCTTCGGCTGCTCGTGCAGAGTCTGCGCCGGTTGGAGTCGCAGCAGAAACAAGTTTCCGAAAGCATGGACGAAGCCGCCGCGTGGCTGCGGCTGAGGCTCGGCGAACTGGCCGATGTCGAGCGCGAGGCGCGCACGGAACTTGCGCCGCTCGGCGACCGGCTCGGTGCGCTGGCCAACCGCGTCGCGCCGGTGGACGGCGAGGCAGCGCGACAGATTCAGGACGTGCGGCAGCAGTTTGGATCGAGCCAGGTGCTCTCGCGGCTGGAAAAGGCGGCGGAACACGCCGAGTCGGGCGACCGGGAGTGGGCGTCGCTGGCGGCGCGGCAGGCGCAGGCGGACATCGCGTCGTTGCGCGCGGCGCTGGAGCGGATTCTGAAGACGCGGCTCCAGCAAGCCGAGCAGGCGCGGGCGCAGTTGCAGCAGCGGCAACCGTCGCCCGCCGAACGCGTCGAGCGGCTGGCGAAGCAGCAGGAGGCGCTGACGCAGAAGACGCAGCAGCAAGCCGCCCCGACGCGCGAGGAGCGCCAGCAACAAGCCGCCGAGCAACAGCAGTTGCGGGCCGATGCGCGCGCGGTCCAGCGCGGGCTATTGGCGGAGGCGCCGGAGCAGCCGACGCCGGAACAGATGCGCGACTTGCACGATGCCGCGCTGCGCGTTGCGGAAACCGAGCGCGAGCCGATGGCCGCCGCGACGGAGGCGTTGGCGCGCGGCCAGCAGGCGAAAGCGGCGCAGCAGCAGCAACAGGCGGCGGAGCAGTTGCGGCAGACGGCGCAACAGTTGGCCGCCGCAAAGAAGGGCGACGAGATGGTCGCGCAGGCGGAGCAGGCGGAGGCGCTGGCGAAGCAACAGGAAAAGCTGCTCGCCGCGACGAACACGTCGAAGCCCGCGGAACTGCCGTCGCAAGCGCAGGCGCAACGTTCGCTTGCCGCGCAGGCGCAGGCGCTCGCGCAGGCCGCGCAGCAGAGCGCGCCCGCCGCGTCGCAGCCGATGGCCGCGGCGCAGAGCGCGATGCAGGAGGCGGCGAAGGCGTTGCAGCAGGCGAACCAGCCGAACGCGGCGATCAACCAGCAGGCCGCGCTGCAAAACCTCCAACAGGCCGCGCTGGCGATGGCGGCGGGCAAGCAAGTGGCGATGGTGGAAGCGCAGCAGGCGCGGGCGCAGTTGCAGAAGGCCGAGCAGCCGCTGCCGAACCGGCCGCAATTGGAGAAGGGTTACGACTGGCTCAAGAAGCTCAGCGAGGTTGCCGCCAAACAGAACGACGTGGCGCAGCGCGCCGCCGCCAACCAGCCGGCGCAGCCGCTCGCCTCGGAGCAATCGGCGGTGCGGCAGCAGATGAAATCGGAGTTGGAAAGCCAGCCAACGATCCGCGCCGATCAGCTCCAGCAGGCGATGGAGAAGTTGAAGGCGAGCGCGCAGGCGGTCGCCGAACTGGCGCGCAAGGAGCAGGAGACGGCTGGCAAGCTCGACCAGTTGCGGAGCGACCGCGATTGGCGGCAGAAGGAGGCTCAGCGCCGCGCCGAAGAGATCGCCCGGCACGCGCAACGCAGCGCGCAGCAAAGCCCGAAGCAGGCGGGGAATTTCCAACAGCAGGCGCAGACGATGCAGGAGGCGGCGGAGGCGTTGAAGCGCGGCGATAACGAGGCTGCGCGGCAGCGCATCGAGCAGGCGTCCAAGGCGTCTGGCGACCAGAGCCAGCGGCTGGCCAATGCGGCGAAGCAGCAGCGCGCCGAGAAAAGCAAGGACCGGCGGGTGGCCGCCGAGCGCGCCAAGGAGGCATCGCAGACCGCGCGGGCGGCGAACGAGATGAAGCAGTTGGCGCATTTGGAAAAGGAGCTGGCGCGGAAGCTGGAGGAGATGGGCACCGGCCCGACGGAGCAGTTGAAGCAACTCGCCACCGGCCAGGAGCAGATGCGCGGCGATCTCCAGCAAATCGGCAAGGAACTGGAGCGGACGAAGTCGAAACTCGCCGACCTCGCGCCACAGGTGGCGAAGGCAATTGAGAATGCCCCGGAGGCTGCGAAGAACCAGATTCCCGAAAAGATGCGCAGCGCCGCCAACGAAATGAAGTCGCGCAACACGCAACAGGCGTCGCAGAACGCCCGCTCCGCTCAGCAGGATCTCCACAGGATAGCCGATCAACTCACGCGCGCCGCTGCTGAGACCGCCGAGAAGCAGCAGGCCGCCGAAGCCGCTGCGGCCAGTCAACCGCTCGTCGCGCCGCCGATGGCCGCTTCCGCGCTCAACCACGCCGGCGAAAAGATGGAGCAGGCGAAAGGCGAATTTGACAAAGGTCAGACGCAGCCCGGCCAGCAGCCGGCCGCCGAGGCGGCGCAGTCGCTGCAAACGCTGGTCGAGATGAGCGCGCAGACGCAACAGCAGCAGTTGGTCAAGGCGATGCAGCAAATGGCGGCGGAGAAAGCCGCCGAGCAGATGGCCGAGCAAGCGGCGCAACCGATGCCCGGCGAGGAAGCGCAAAGCCTTGACTCCAAGCTGGGCAGCACGGGCCAGAGCAAAGCGAAGGAGTCGCCGGCGGAATTGAAGCTGCGCGGCGAGTTGGTGAACCTCGACAAGCTGCCGGCGGAGTTGCAGCAGGGTTTAATGCACGGCATGAGGGAGAAGTATCCGCCGGAGTATGAGCAACTGATTAAGAAATACTTCGAGAAGCTGTCGAAAGCATCGGGCAAATGAAGGAAGAGCACGGAACGCGAAAATGAGAACGGTGATTCGCCAAAAGGCTGGAAGGAAACGCAGAGACGCGGAGGACGCAGAGATCCGCAGAGACTCCGCGATCCTCCGCGTCCTCTGCGCCTCTGCGTTGAGTTTTGCTCGCGCCATTCTCATCGCCACACTTCTCCTTTCCCCCTCCGTCGTGACAGCGGCGGAGAAGGCTGCTTCTACGGACGTGGACCGGGCGGTGGAGCGCGGGTTTGAGTTCTTGCGGAAGCAGCAGAAGGACGACGGCTCGTTCCACCACAACGTGGCGGTGACCGGGCTGGCGGCGATGGCGTTCCTGGCGCGCGGCTACGTGCCGGGGGCGGGGCCGGACGGCGAGCGCGTGGAGCGCGCGCTGACGCACATCATCAGCGAGCAGGCGGAGGATGGTTCGATCCTCGGTCGTGGCGGACGGATGTATGGCCACGGCATCTGCTCGTTGCTGCTGGCGGAGGCGGCGGGCATGAGTAAGAACGACCGCGTGCTGACGGCGTTGCGGAAGGCATGCGAACTGATCCTGCGGGCGCAAGCCGAGCCGAAGTCGCCGCAGCACACGGGCGGCTGGCGTTACGAGCCGCGTTCGCGTGACTCGGACATCTCGGTGACAGGCTGGCAACTGCTGGCGTTGCGAGCGGCGAAGGACTGTGGCGTGAAAATTCCCGCCGAGGCGATCGAGAGCGCGGTGGGGTTTGTGAAGCGTTGCGCGGCGCGCGACGGTGGCTTCTCCTACCAGCCCGGCGGCGGCCCTGGACACGCGCGGACTGGCTGCGGGATGGTGTCGCTCCAGATGTGCGGCCAATATGACGCGCCGGAGGTGCGGCGCGGCGCGGAGTGGCTCCGCTCACACGAGATGAAGTGGGGCCGGGAGCATTTTTACTACGCGATCTACTACGTGACGCAGGCAATGTATCAATCCGGCGGCGATGATTGGGACTGGTGGCGGCAACGGCTGGAGCAAATGTTGCGCGAGCACCAAAACGGCGACGGCAGTTGGCCAACGACGGGTGGCGAGGGCGAGGGCGGTCAGGTTTACTCGACTTCGATGGCGCTGCTCTCGCTCTGCGTCCAGTATCACTACCTGCCGGCGTATCAGCGGTGACCTGCGGCGGAGTTTCAGCAGACAGGAGGCGCGACGGTGGTGGCGGCGATGACGACGTCGGCCTGAATCCGCAGGATGTAGCGATCGTTGATCTTCTTGAGACGGTTGAGGACTTCCGAGAGGTCAGGGCGACCGTCGCGACCATCGAAAGTGCGCGCATCGTCTATGAAAATGACATGCTCCTTTACTGGATGCGCCGCAATCTGGTCGAGCGACAGGAGGATCGGGTCGGCCACGACGCCCTGGCCGGTTCCGGCGCCGCTGAAATGGCCGTCGAGCCAAAAGACCGCCGGTTCCCGTAGCGTGGCGAGGATGCTGGGCAGCTCGCCGGAGCAGTCGCCGTGCACGATGCGGACGTTGGTGTCGCCGGCAAACCGCTCGCAAGCTTTGCGGTAAAGTGTGTCGTCAATCTCGATCGAGATGACGCTGGCGTAGAGAGGTTTCATGGCGGCGACGGTCTCGCCGTGGTAGGTGCCAGTCTCGATGAACACGCGCGGGCGGGAAGCGGGGAGGTTGCGCTCGATGATCGCCAGTTTCACCGACGGCGGCGGCAGGGCATAATCGCCGCGACGCAGCGCCTCCAGGAAGCGCCGTTCGTTGCGCAACCGGTGGCGCCGCTGTTTTAGAGACTGCAGTAAACTTTTGCTTTTCGACATGGTCAAGTTCTCGCCGCGGAAATGGTCATTGAGGATGTTGACGGCCCCATGTATAAACCGTTGCGGGCTGGTTTTTACAGAGCAAAGATTGTCACTGACATGGTGAGATTTCGGATTCTGGATTGGGATACGGCGTTCTTCGGAATGCCGGTCGCCAGGATTTTGCCAAGCCGGCTCACGACGGGGGAACTGGAGCAGATACTCGCGCAGATGAAGAGCGAGCGGGTCGCGCTGGCATACTGGGCTTCCGACCCAAACGACGCGGAGTCGCAGCAGGCCGCGCGTGCCTGCCATGGATTCCTCGCCGACAGGAAGACGACGTTTGTCATGGAACTCGGACAGAGCTGCGGGGCGGTGGAGAACTTCGGCTGGACGCTGGAGGAATACACCGAGACGGTCCCCAACAGCGAGTTGGAGCATCTCGCGATCCAAGCCGGCATTTATTCCCGGTTCCGGGTGGATCCGCGAATCCCGGAAGACAAGTGCGCCGACCTCTACAGGCAGTGGATTCGGAATTCGACGAACCGGCGGCTTGCGGATGCGGTCCTGGTGGCGCGGCGGGCGGGTAAGATTGTGGGCATGGTCACCGTGGGAGAAAAGAGCGGCGTTGGCGACATCGGCTTGATTGCGGCCGATGCCAGTGCGCGCGGGCTCAAGCTCGGCTCCGCCCTGGTGCTCGCTGCGCAGGAATGGGCGCGCAGGCGAGGATTGAAGACGGCCCAAGTCATCAGCCAGGGCGCGAATCTCGCGGCATGCAAGCTTTACGAGAAATGCGGCTACCGCACCGCCAAGGTCGAGAACCTCTACCACTTCTGGATTTCATGATCAGAATTCCCTTCAACAAGCCTTTCTTCACGGGCAAGGAGACGGATTACATCCGCGAGTCCGTCGCGTCGGGCAAGATATCGGGCGATGGTTTGTTCACGAAGAAATGCCACCAGTTCTTCGAGGGCCGTTATGGCTTCAAGAAGGCGCTGCTGACCACCTCCTGCACCGACGCGCTGGAGATGACGGCCATTCTTTGTGACATCAAGCCGGGCGACGAGGTCATCGCGCCCAGCTTTACTTTCGTCTCCACGGTGAACGCTTTCGTCCTGCGGGGAGCCAGAGTCGTTTTCGCCGACAGCGAGGCAACGACGCCCAACATGGATGTGGCGGCGATTGAAACGCTGGTCACGCCGCGAACGAAAGTGATCGTGCCGGTCCACTACGCGGGCGTCGCCTGCGACATGGACGGCATCCTCCATCTGGCCCGCAAGCACAATCTCCGGGTGGTCGAGGACGCCGCGCAGGCGGTGGATTCGTTCTACAAGGGGAAGCCGCTCGGTTCGCTTGGCTGCATGGCGACGTTCTCCTTCCACGAGACGAAGAACGTCATCGCTGGCGAGGGCGGGATGTTCGTAGCGAACGACGACGCGCTCGTGAACCGCGCCGAGATCGTGAGGGAGAAAGGCACGAACCGCTCCGCGTTCTTCCGCGGCGAGGTGGACAAGTATCGGTGGGTGGACATCGGCTCGTCGTTCCTGCCGTCGGAAATCATCGCGGCGTTTTTATATGCGCAGCTTGAACATCTCGATGAGATTCAGTCCAAGCGCAGGAAGCTGTGGGACCATTACCGGCAAGGACTGGAGATTTTGGAAACCAAGGGCATCCTGCAATTGCCCCGCCTCCCGGACTACGCGACCAACAACGGCCACATGTTCTACGTCGTGTGTAGGGACCTGGAGCAGCGGGACAAGCTCATCGCGCACTTGCGGAGCCGCGGCATCCTCGCGGTGTTTCATTACCAGTCGCTCCACAAGAGTCCCTTCTACGAACAGCGGCACGACGGGCGGGAACTGCCCAACTCCGACCGCTACACGGATTGCCTGCTCCGGCTTCCGCTCTACTACGAGTTGAGCGACGCGGATGTTGGAATGATCGTTGACAGCGTTTTGTCCTTCTTCGGGCAGCATTAGCTGGAAGTGCGACACGGAGACATCCATGAAGAAACATCGTTGGATAACGGATATTTGCTTCCTGCCGTTCGTCTACCCCGCCGGCTACCTTCTCAGGCGCATACGCGACAAAGGCCTCCCCTACCTGCCGTTCTGCAAGAGGGCTTTGATGAAGGTCGGGGTCTTTCCCATCCGGGACCATTATTACGAACCGCTCTTCAATACCGACCACTTCCGCGACACGCCTCCGCGCCGCCTCCCCGGCATAGACTTGAACATCGAGGAGCAGCTCGGGATTCTGGACAGCTTCCATTTCACCGAGGAGTTGAAGGACGTGCCGGCCGAGAAGACGGACGACCTAAGTTTCTACATGAACAACGTCGCTTTCGAGTCAGGCGACGCCGAATACTGGTATAACCTCATTCGGTTGAAGAAACCCCGGCGGATATTCGAGGTCGGCAGCGGCCACTCCACCCGCATGGCGCGACGGGCCATCGCGAAAAACCAGCAAGAAGACCCGGCCTACAAATGCCATCACGTTTGCATTGAGCCCTACGAAGCGCCGTGGCTGGAACAGATGGGCGTCTCGGTCATCCGCAAGAAGGTGGAGGAAGTGGACCTTTCATTCTTTACGCAACTGGCCGAGAACGACATCCTGTTCCTCGATTCCACCCACGTCATCAGGCCGAGAGGCGATGTCCTGTTCGAGTATCTTCAAGTGCTGCCGTCGCTGAACAAGGGCGTCATCGTCCACATCCACGACATCTTCACGCCGAACGATTATCCGGACTACTGGATCAAGGAGATCGTGCTCTTTTGGAACGAGCAATACCTGCTGGAGGCGTTGCTGTCGTCAAACAAGGCGTGGCGAATCATCGGCGCGGTGAATTTCCTGCGCCACAACCATTTTGAAAAGCTCGCGGCGAAGTGTCCGTTCCTGAAGGCTGATAAAGACCCGAACAGGGGGCCGGGGTCTTTTTACATTCAGAAAAGCATGTAGGCCCTCCCGCGAACGCCCTCGTTCCATACTCAGGACTTCGCGATCACCCATTCCGGCGGGAAGTAATCCTCAGGATGGTTGTAGGCGCTGTTGCTGCTGGTCCGCTCGGTGCGAACGACCACTTTCTCTTTGTTGGGGTTGAGATAGGCGGCCCACCAACTGAACGTGCTGCCGCCGGCGGTAATGTTGTGTTTGCAGTGGCTCATCAGCCAGAGGTCTTCAAAGCCCCGTTGTGGCGAGTTGAAATCCACGCAGGTCGTCTTGTGCGGCGGGCGGAGGTTGGCCTTTACCCACGCGATGTCGTCCGAGAACATGAAGAAGTGCGGCTGGCTCACGCGCTCCGCAACGTGGTTCACGGCATTCTGGTAGTAGCGCTCCGTGATGACGCCTTCGAGGTCCTTCCGGATGCCCGGATCGGATACGTAGTCTCCCCGCCGAACATGCACGCTGACGGAGTTGGAGTCCGCGATGGCCGCCAGCACTTCGCGCGCCGCGTCGCTGATCGGCTCCCGAGGCGTGAACTCCTCGACAAGCAGATGCTTCACGGAGTCGAAATACTTATAGGAGTTGAAATAGCCGATGAGATAAGTCTTCACTCCAAGAGTCAGGACCTCCGGCTTGAACGCGGAGCCGGCCGGTTCTGAGAAAACGCTCGGCTCTTCGTCGCCCTCGCCGGAAAGCCCCAGCGCCTTCAGCAACGCGGCGATACCCAGCTTGTGTTTGAGACCGGTCTTTTTATAGTCCGCGACCTCGCTCCGCGACGCCTGCGAGGCCGTGATCCTGAAGGAACCCAACTGCAGCGTGTGCTCCTTGTTCGGCGTGCAGCGGTCGAAATTGGAGGCGTCTATCTTGAGCGGCGTGTTGTGGGTGACCGCGAGGCGCTTCGCCGTCGCGTATTGGAACATCTGGTTGCCCAGGCCGCCCATGATGTTGACGATGATCATGCTACCAGATGCAGATCTTGTGAATGTCCGCGTTCCGTGTGCCGAGCCAGAACGCCTTCAGATAAGACCGGTCGAGCCGCATCTTCATGAACGGGTTCAGCGTCGTCCCGATGTCAATGAAGGTGTTCCGACCGCAATGCTCGTAAAGCTGGTGGATCGCCAGCTTGCTGAACGCCGAGGCCGAGAAGAGGAAGAGATGGCCCTCGACGCGGTTCTCGACGATCCACTGTTTCATGCGCTCGATCAACCCGTAGTCGTTGACCATGGCGTTATAGCCGACCCGGAAATCCTTCACCAGGAACGGGAACATGGAGAGGTCGGCCTTGTCGTTGCAAACCACCACGGTCTTGTAGCCGTTGAACAGCGGATACATCTCGTGGATGAAGCGCGGGTAGTTGCCGTTCACGAGCAGGTTCGCCCACGTGAGGTTCTCGTCGTCGCTGCCGTGGAACTCCAGTTGCCAGCGGAAACTCTCGTCGCCGACGCAACAGCGGCAGCTCAGGCCCTTGAAGTAGTTCTTCGCCCTGAACCGGAACGCATCCACGAGCCGGTCGCGGTGGAACGAATGCGCCCTGGGATCGAAGTGTTTGAAGTCCTCCTGCTTGTAGAGGCCTTTCGTCACCTTCTCGCCGACCTTGACCTGCTGGGCGTCCAGGATCAGCTCCTTGTTTTGCAGGATGAACAACTCGCCATCCGAGAACCGGTTGAAGGCAAACGGCTCCCTTCGCTTGAGCAGGTCCAATAGCTTGTGAAAATCGCCCTCGAAGGTCTTCATGGACGTCCCGCTCTCTGTTGCAACCCCAGCGCCTCGACCCAAACGCCAAGTATCCGTTCGTTGCTCATCGGCTCCGCTCCGGATGAGTCCGGCCCGTGGAACCGCGTGCCGGTTAGCGCCGACTCCACCCGCACCGTGCTCCATGGCTTGGCGGAGGAGCAGTAAACGTCCGACACGAAATCATAAAGCTTCTGTTTGTCGTCCACGAACCCCGCGAACTTCACCTTCCCCGGATACTGCTCCGCAACGGGCCTGACGTCATTGTAATAGTAAATCGGGTCGGCCAGGTGACCGTAAATGATGACGGTCTCCATCCCATCCTCGAACGCCTGCTTGATGGACAGTTCGAGCTGATTCTCGCGCCAGATGGTGCCAACGACGCCGGCAACCTTTGCTGGCTTGCTTGCGGATGTTTTCAGGTCATCCGCGAGGTTTGGGCAAACGAAGACGGGAAGTTTCCCCCTGCGGGGAATCTTTTGCGCGTCGCTGAGGCAGTGAACCTTGTGGAACAGGGAGAGATTCGTCTGCCGCGCGGAACAACCGTCTCCCTGACAGGTCAGAACGATCGTAAAATCATCCGGCTTTTTCACGCCGGCAAAACAGCCGCGCACCATTCGCCGAAGGATATCCTGCCAACGGTTGCTCCGGTTTGCCTCGATGGTCGCTGTCACGTCCTGCAAATCCGAAGCGGAATGCAGTCCGATGTCGTGAACGATGATCACGTCCCCCTTTTCAGGACGAAATTCCGCGAGCGTTCCGGATTTGCACTTGTCCAGATGCCAGTGGTCGGGGCCAAACAGCCTGCACTCGTATCCGTCGGCATTCAGGCGGTTGCACAAGCTCACCAACGCGACGGTGGAGCCGACGGGAATGCTGGAGCTGGTGACGATCTTGATCATGCGCGCCGTCTTTCAGGATTCGTGCAGGAAGATCAGGTTCGCGAAGCAGTTGGAGTCCGACAACTTCGATTCGTCAAACAGCGCCAACCTCCTCCTGTGAAGCTCGTAGGTGCGGTAACCGTATTGGCGGATCAGGTCATGCAGTTCGGAGAGCTTCCAGCCCGCCTGCGTCGCGACGGCAGCGTTGAACTCCACCAGCAGCAGCGGCCGACTCTCGCGCAGAATCTGCTGCGCTCCCTGGAAGGCGCGCAGTTCGCTGCCCTCGATGTCCATCTTGATGACATCCACCTTGCCGATCTTCCTGTCCTTGGCGAACTGGTCGAGAGTGATCGTGGTCACCGTCTCGTGGCCCGTCCCGAAATCGTGGAACTGCGTGTGGGCGCCGGTCGCGTAGGGCGATGTGAACAGGGAAATCTCTTGTCCGCACGAATCCGACACCGCCTTGTTGACGATCTCGACGTTGGAGAGGCCAGTGTGCTCGATGAATCCGTTGAGTATCCGGCAGTTCGACGGGGATGCTTCAAAGCTGTAAATCTGCTGGGCACTCTTCGCGAGCGAGAGTGTGTAGCTGCCGACGTTCGCGCCCACGTCGAACAGAACCCCGCCCTTCACGCGCGGGCAGAGGAAGTCCACCAGCCGATGCTCGTAGGCGCCGTCCATGAACATCCAATACTGGACGTAGTCGCCCAGATTCAACGGCACACGAAGACCGGAATGCCTGATTCTACCGTGGAGCGTCAGATTCGAGTCCTTCACACGCTGGAAGAACTCGTAGCGGCGGCGATAACGGCCGAAAGGGTTCGGCACGAACCGGAGTATCTGAGCCACCATGCAATCATAAAAGCGTTTGGAGTTCATCTTGAAGGCGTCGCGTCTCTCCCCGCCAGTATCCGGACGATTCGCTCCGAAGCACGACCGTCGCCGAAGGGCGAAGCCGTGGCTTTCGTCGTCGGCGTCTTGGCCCACTCGATGTTGGCGAGGATTTTCGCGCCCACGAGCCGGCCCAAGCCCACGTCGAGGATTTCCGGGCGCTCCGTCGTCTCGCGGACAATGAGCACCTTTTTGTTGAAGCACGAGCATTCCTCCTGCAACCCGCCGCTGTCCGTGATGACGAATGCGGAGGCGGCGACCATCCGCAGCATGTCGAGGTAACCGACCGGCTTGATCACGCGGATGTTGGAAGCCGTGAGCCGCTCCCGGTGCTTCCGCACGTTGGGGTTCGGATGGATGGGGAGGGTCAGGCGAAGGTCGGGATGCTTGAGCGCGGTCTGGTTCAACTCCTCGAAGAGACCATCCATGATCTCGTGGTTCTCCCGCCGATGGAGCGTGATCAAGACCTCATGGGAGCCGGCGGCGGTCGGGATGTGATGCTCTTCCTTGATGATGCCCACTGCGTCCACGATGGTATTGCCGACGAGATGGATGTTTCTCGCGCCTGCGCCCTCGAGGTGCTTCTGCGCGTCGGGCGTCGGCGCGAAGTTGACGGCGGCGATCTGGCCAATGACCGCGCGGTTAGCCTCCTCCGGGTAAGGGTTCTCCAAGTCGAACGTCCGCAGCCCCGCTTCGACGTGCGCCACGCGAATCTTGTTGTAGAACGCCACCTGCGCCAGCGCGCACGCGGTGGTCGTGTCGCCCTGCACCACGACGTAGCTGAAACGATGGTGCGCGAAGAGTTCCTCGGCGGCGGAGCAAATCTTGATGAAGCTGTTGGCCAGCGTGTTGTGCTTGTGCTCGCCAGCAAAGTGCCGCGCGAACGTGTAGTCGGGGGCCGGCACGAGGTCTTTCACGTCCTCGTAGAGGTCTGTCTGCTGGCCGGTGAAGAGCGTCTTAAAGCGGACGCCCTGCCGCTGAAGCTCCCGAACGACGGGGAACAGCTTGATGATTTCGGGCCGCGTTCCGTAGGCGACGAGGATCATAAGAGCATCAATCGAAAACCGTTTTCGACTTCATGCCGCAGCACCAGCGCGTAGTCCTTTGAGCGGTCCTTGTTGCTGCTGATGGCAACGCGGTCCACGCCCAGCTCGCCCTTGACCGATCCCCAAAGCGACTTGTCGCTCTTCGGGTGCGGCGGACACGCGAGACGGATGCCGTGCCGCTGGAGCATCGCGCCGAAGTGGATGTCCTCGCCAAACGACCGGATGACCGGCTCCGTGTCCCAGAAGAAGCGCGCCCATTCCCGCCGGAAGAACCAACTGTGCCCGACGAGGTCCACGAACTCGACCTTCTCGTTGCAGCCATCCCAGCCCATACGCGGCACTTCCGTCTTGGGCTCGGTCTTGGAGAGGAACCGCAGGCCGATGGTGCCGCACATTGCCTTCTCCGAGTCCACGTAGCGCAGGCAGTTCTCGAACCACCGCTCGCCCGGCATCGTGTCGTCGTCGAAAATGCACACGTATTCTCCCTCCATGGCGGACGCCATGGCGAACCGGGGGATGATACCGAAGTTATGGTCGCACACAATTTTCTTCACTTTGCCCGCGTTCCGAAAATCGAGCAACTGTTTCTTCTCGAAGAGGCCGAGCGTCTTCGGCGGCTGGTTATACCAGAGCACCACCTCGTGCGGCGGCACCGTCTGGCGCAACACCCGATCCACCTGCTCTTCGAGGTTTTGGGGCCGCTGCCAAGCCGTGAGTATCACCGAGATTCTTGGAGTCATCAGTCAACCACCTTCATTTGGAGTTTTGATTCGTAGACCGCGGCCAGTTCTGCCACGCGCCGTTCCCAATCATGCCCCACCGCGCTCCGCGACGCCGCGACGCTCATGGAATGCAACCGCTCGCCGTCGAGCAGCCGGACGATTCGCTCGGCGGCGGCTTGTGCGTCGCGGCCGTCGGGAAGGACGAAACCGTTGACGCCTTCCTCGACCACGTCCTTCGCGCCGACGTTCGGGCCGACGATGACTGGCAGGCCCGCCGCCATCGCCTCCAGCACCACCATTCCGAACGTGTCGAAGCCCGACAACATGGCGAACGCGTCCGCCGCGCGATAGTAACGCTCGATGCCGCCCGTCTGTGTCCCTGCGAAAACTACCGCGTCGCTGATTCCGTGCGAGCGCGCGACGCCGCGGTATTTCTCCTCGTCGCCGCGGCCGACGACCAACAGCCGGATCTCCGCCGCCGGCCGCTGTGCGCGCGCCTTCGCCACTGCCGCAATGATCGTGTCCAGCCCTTTCAGCTCGAAGTTCATCCCGACGAAGAGCAGGAGGAAGTCGGTCGCGCCGATGCTGTGGCGCACGCGAATTTCGGCGCGGCACTTCTCGCGGTTGGGGCCGGCGAACCGCGCCGCGTCCACGCCGGGATGCATCACCTGCCATCGCCCCGGTAGCGGCGAATACTCCCGGCGAAACGTCTCCATCGCGATGGACGATGTTGGAAAGAAGAGCGTAGCCCCGCCCGCCGCCAGCATCCGTCGCTCGACGGCGCACAAGGCGCGGTCGAAGAAGCTCGGCCGCTTTCGCCGGATGTCGCGGACCCACGCAGCGTGCGGCGTGCAGTGCAGCGAAACCAGGTCCGCCCCAAACACCCGCTCGTGCGAGTGGACAAGATCGAACCGTTCCCGCGCCACCAGCCGGCGGGCAAACCACGCAAAGCTCAGCGAACGCAGGAAACGCGGAAAGCGGATCATCGGGACCTTGTGGAAGACCACGCGCGATCCCTCGGCGCTTTTCCATTGGTTGGCGAACACGTGAAACTCATAGGGCGTCGTCGCCGCCAGCCGTTCCGTCACCTGAAAGGCAAACTGCTCCGCGCCGCCGACAAGGCCGTATTTCGGCACAATGACGGCGATTCGCCGAGTATTCGAGATTGCCTTGCTGTTGGTGCTCATGGCTTGCGAAACCCCCAGTTGACTACTCGAATTACCCGCCAACATCAACACCTAGAAGGGGTTTTGGGTTGTTTCGACACCGGCGCTGACGTAGCCTCCGAGCGTTCGCGGTTCTTCAGGCGATGAGCAAACTACCCATCACAGTGGCCATGATTTCCGGCGCGGAAGCCAAACGCATCAGCCGCGCCTTGGAGAGCGTTTCCGCTTGGGCCGGGGAAATTGTCGTCGTCCTCAACGCCGACGTGAACGACGGCACCGACGCGATCGCCGCCAAGTTCGGCGCGAAGGTCTTCCGCGAGCCTTGGAAAGGCCACGTCGCCCAGAAGAACTCCGCTGCGGCGAAAGCCACCCAACCGTGGGTGCTCGGCCTCGACGCCGACGAGGTGGTCTCTCCCGAACTCCAGCGCGGCATCGCCAGCCTCCTCGGACGCGCCGGCGAGGCGGAGCGTTGCGCGGCCTACAGTTTCCCGCGTTGCACGTTCTACTTGGGCCGATGGATCCGCCACGGCGACTGGTATCCCGACCTCCAGACGCGGCTCTGGCAGCGCGGGCGCGCGCAGTGGCGCGGAACGGACCCGCACGACAAGCTCGTCCCTGACGGCCCCGTCGGGCGGCTGCGCGGCGAGCTGCTGCACTACAGCATGGAAAGCCTCGATCGTCAGCTCGCCAAGATCAGTGCCTACGGCGACTACTTCGCGCGGGACTGCGCCGCGCGCGGCTACACGCCCGGCGCGCTCGATTTCGCGGTGCGTCCGCTCTGGCGGTTCCTGCGCTGCTATTTCCTGCGGCTGGGTTTCCTCGATGGCTGGGTCGGGTTCTACCTCGCTTGGCAGACCGCGTTCGCATGCCTGACCCGTTACGCCAAAGTCCGCGAAGCTCTGATGCCGTCCGCTTCCTCCCCATGCTCGACCTCTCCGTCATCATCGTCACCCGAAACACCTGCTCGCTGACCTGCGCGGCCATCCAGTCCGTCCTCGACGCCCGCGACGACTTGAGCAAGGAAGTCCTCCTCGTGGACAACGGCTCCACCGACGGCACGCTGGCCGAGGTGGCCGGCGAGTTTCCGTCCGTCGTCGCTATTCGCTCCGAGAACAACCTCGGCTTCGCCCGCGCCAACAACCTCGCCGCGTGCAAGGCCCAGGGCCGCTTCCTGCTCCTGCTCAACTCCGACGCCGAGGTCAAACCGGATGCGCTCGGCGCCGCCGTCGCTTGGATGCGTGAGCATCCTGACTGCGGTGTGGCCGGCGCACAGTTGGTCAACGCCGACGGCTCGCTGCAAAACTCCATCGCCAACTTTCCGACGCTCGCCACCGAGCTGCTGAACAAATCCCTCCTGCGCCGACTCTTCCCCCGCCGCTATCCCGGCAAGGAGCAGCGCTTCACCGACCCCGTCGAGGTCGAAACCATTGTCGGCGCCTTCATGCTCATCCGGCGCGAAACATGGGACGCGCTGGGCGGACTCGACGAGCGTTACTTCTTCTTCCTCGAAGAAACCGATTTTTGTTTCCATGCGCGACGGCGTGGCTGGCGCGTCATGCACCTGCCGCACATCCGCGTCGCCCACGGCCAGGGCCGCAGCGCGCGGCAAGTTCGGCCGGAGGCGCGCATCGAGTATTGGCGCTCGCGCTACATTTACTTCGCCAAGAACCACCGCCCCGCCGCGCGCCGCCTGCTGGCCGCCGGACTGGCCGTGCGCCTGCTGGTGGACTGGCTCTCCAGCGGCCTCATCACCCTGCTAACCCTCGGCCGCAACGAGAAGTGGAAGGAGCGCCTGCGCGTCCACACCGCCCTCCTCCGCTGGCATCTGCGCGGCCAACCGCAGGACGTGGGACTGCCGAGATAACGGCTCCAAGGAAGGACGGTTTCACAGCCCTGATAATCCAGGGAGCCGCCCGCAAAATCCCCGGAAGAATCCTCTTGCCATGTGGCGGCGCGCTTCATTACATCTGTTCATGGCAGCGAAACAAGCGGACAACCTCGACGGGCAGTTCTTCCAGCCGGCGGACGAGTTCTTCCCGGCCAACGCCAAGCTCGGCCTCACGTTCGACGACGTGACTCTGGCCACGCAGTTCTCCGAAATCCTCCCGCGCGACACTGTGCTGGAGACACACCTCGCTGAAGGGCTGCACCTGAACATCCCCATCGTCTCGGCGGACATGGACACCGTCACCGAGTCGCGCATGGCCATCGGGATGGCGCTCAACGGCGGCCTCGGCCTCATCCATTACAACATGCCGGAGCGCCAGCAACTTTCCGAGGTCAGCCGCGTGAAGAACGCGGTGCATGGCCTCATCCAGGAGCCAATCAAGGTCGCGCCGGACCAGTTGATCGGCGACGTGCTGGAGTTGATCGAAACGAAGCGGTTCGGGTTCCGCACGTTTCCGGTGACGGACGCCGACGGCAAACTCATCGGCCTGCTCTCCGGCCACGTCGTCAAGCCGCGCTACGCCAAGCGCAAGGCCATTGAGGTGCTCACGCCGCGCGGCCAGGTCCAGACGATCAACAAGAAGCAGCTCGGCCGCGACCCGATTGCCGCCGCGGACAAGTTTTTCACGGAACATCCCGGCATCCACAAGCTGCTCGTGGTGGACGACGACGACCGGCTGCGCGGACTGTTCACGCTGGCCGATGTCGAGCGCATCATGCAGGAGCGCATCGCGCAGTTCAAACCGGCCCGTGACGCGCACCACCGCCTCATCTGCGGCGCGGCGGTCTCGGCCACGCGCAACGCCTTCGGCGAACTCGACCGCGATCGCATCCTCAACCACGTCGGCGGGTTGGTCGAGCGCGGCGTGGACGCCGTCGCGGTGTCCACGGCGCACGGCTTCAGCAAGGGTGTCGGCGACGCGGTGCGGATGCTTCACGACGCGTTTCCAAAACTGGCGATCATCGCCGGCAATGTCACCACGGCCGCGGGCGTCGAGTTCCTGGCGAAGGCCGGCGCGAGCATCGTCAAGGTCGGCCAGGGACCCGGCTCCATCTGCACTACGCGGCTCGTGGCGGGCGTCGGCATCCCGCAGCTCACCGCGCTCTACATCACCTCGCGCGCCGCGAAGAAACTCGGCGTCACCATCGTTGCCGACGGCGGCGTCACCAAGAGCGGCGACATCGTCAAGGCGCTCACGCTGGCCAACGTCGTCATGTGCGGCGGCCTGCTGGCCGGTTGCACCGAAGCGCCCGGCGAGATCGTCGAGATCGGCGGCAAGCTCTACAAACAATACCGCGGCATGGGCAGTCTTGCGGCGATGAAGGCCGGCTCCGCCGCCCGCTACGGCCACGAGAAGGATACGGCCCGCAAGATCGCCGCCGAAGGCATCGAAGCGCTCAAGGAATCCGCCGGATCCGTGGACCGCGTGCTGGCGACGCTCATTGGCGGCATCCAGTCCGGCCTTGGCTATCTCGGCGCCGCCAACCTCGCCCAGCTTCGCGAAAAGGCGCGCTACATCCGCGTCAGCCCCGCCGGCATGAGAGAAGCCGCCCCGCACGACGTGGTGGAACTCAAGACCGGCGCCTGAACACACGCCGCGGTGTCCCGCGTCATCGCCGCAGGCGGTGGGCCGCGCGATCCTTTCGACCGGGCGCCGCCCGCTTGCCTAGCGCGCCGCCATCATGCCGGTCTTCTTCGCATAGGCGAAGAGGCCGCCGGCGTCAATCACCGCGCGCGCGTCGCCGAGTGGCTTCAGCGCGTAACGCTGGCCGGTCTTCACCGCAACCAGTTCGTTCTTGTCGAGGTCCAGTTCCGCCTCGTCGCCGGTGTTCAAAACATCGCAGAGCCGCTGCGTGGACTCGACCGGGTAGATTTCGCCCGTGGCGACGCAGTTGCGGAAGAAGATGCGCGCGAAACCCTCCGCCACCACCGCCTCGCAGTTGGCCGCGCCGAGCGCCACGGGGGCGTGCTCGCGGCTGCTGCCGCAACCGAAATTCCGCCCGCCGATGATGATGGGATACTCGGCGTCCATCGCGCCGGGCTTGACGAACCGCTCCGGGTAGCTGCTGTCGGGCAGGCCCGCCATCGCGTGGCTTCCGAGCTTCTCGTATTCCTCCGGCACGTTCGGCAGGAGGCTCAGATACTGCGCCGGAATGATCTGGTCGGTGTCAATGTTGTCACGCACCACGTAAACTTTGCCACGGATGATTTTGCTCATACGGCGGAAACCCTAGCGTGGCGCGCAGGCCGAATCAACCCGGATGTCGCCGCCCGCGCCGTGTGCGCCCGGACGGCCGCGCTACTTGACTTCGTCCTCCGCCGGCGCGATGCGGATCGCCTGACCGCCTTGCGCGGACATCGTCAGCTTCAACACTGTGCCGGCGTCCACCGGCCGGCGCAAAACCTTCACGCGCGTTCGGGTCGGCACGGAGGGATCATCGCTGTAGATGCGGGCGATGTATTTCTTGTCGCGCGCCAGAAAACCGAGCGGCACGTCAAGCGTGCGCGCCTCGCCGCTGTTCATGCCGCCAATGAACCACTCCGCGCCGCTGCGCCGCGCGATGACGGCAAACTCGCCGATGCGGCCGTGAATGACGCGCGTGTCGTCCCAAGCGGTCGGCACGGCGTTGTAGAACTCCAGCTCCGGCTCGTCGCCGGTGGTGGGCGCGCCGCCGCCAGCGCCGCCGGTTTTTGCCGGAGCGGCCGGCGGGCGGTCATACCAGTAGAGGAACTGCCACGGGCTGTAGAGACAGACGGCTTTCGCGAGCTGGTAGGCGTGTGTGGCGAGCCGGTCCACGCGCGCGTCGTAGTAGCAGATCGTGTTGTCAGCCGCGCCGCAGAGGAGGCGCGAGAAGAGGATGGTGAGGGTGTTGGTGTTGGCCGGGCTGGTTTCGTCCCCGGCGATGCCTTCCTGCGTCATGAGATTCGGATAGGTGCGGCTGTAACCGGTGGGGCGGTATTCGTCGTGTATGTCCACCATGAGTTGATGCGCCGCCGCCTTCCGGACGGCATCGTGCAGCCACGCCGTCCACTGCTGCGTGCCGACGTTGACGAAGCCATACTTGACGCCGGCCACGCCCCATTTCCGATAGAGCGGCAGGATTTGGTCGAGCTGCTTCTCCAACGCGCGGCGGTTGACGTAGAGAATGATGCCGATGCCGCGCTGCTTGGCGTAAGCAATCACCGCCTGCAAATCGAGCGGGCCTTTGGAACGCTTCGGGTCCACGTTGACGGCGCTGGCGTCGGAGGCGTCGTCGTATTCGTGGCCATACCAGCCGGCGTCGAACTCGACGTATTGCAGGCCGCGCTTCACGGCGAAGTCCACGCACGCCTTGCCGCCCGTCGTGGTGAGCGTCACCTCGCGGATGACCTTGCCGGGCTTGATCCACGACGTGTCGGCGATGGCGCACGGGTCGTTGAGGTTCAGGAGGAGGAAGTTGTTCTCCAGCAACCGCCCCGGCGAGTCGGCGGCCATCACGAAACGCCACGGTGTCGTCAACGGCAGCGCCGCCTCCACGCCGCCGGTGAGGTCGCTGACCAAACCGTAGCCGCCGACGTGAGGAGGCGGAGGTTGGACTTTGGCAGCGGGGGAATCCGAGTCCGCTTCCTTACGTCGGCGGCTACTTGTTCCGGCCAACGGCGCGAACTTCATCCGCGCGTAGTCCACCAGCTTCGCCTCGCCGATGGCGGCGTAACAATCGTCCGCAATCTGCACCACCGTGGGCCGCTCGCAGCCGGGTTTGAGCTGGCTGAGTGCGACCTTCGCGTAGTTGCCCTGCGCGGAATAAACCGCCCAGGTCGTGTGGTCGGCGGTGAAACGGAACTCGGTGTTTTCCTTCGCGATGCTGACGCGCTCCATCGCCGGCTGTTTCGGCAGCGTGTGGCAGAACGCCGCGCCTTCGTTGTAAGCGCGGAAGGTCAGGCTCATCTGACGCCGCGGCGCTTCGGCTTCCTGCAACTCAACGACGAGCTGGTTGTAGTGGTCGCGATAACTGCTGCGCTCGCCATAGACCGGCTTCCACGTCTCGTCGTGGCTGCTGCGGTCGAGCCGGACGATCTTGAACCCGCCCGCGAGCGCCGGCCCTTCCTTGAGCGTGAAGCCGAGTTGCGACTCGGCGATGATCGGCTTGCCGCGCCAGGCGACACTGTAGAAGAGGCGTCCCTTCTCGCTGCCATCGTCGCGCACATCAAACGTGACGGCGATGTTGCCGTCGGGCGATTGGAGTTCTGCGGCGTGGGCGGCAGGCAGCGCCAGCAAACACAACGCGACGCCGATGGAGAACAGAGTAGTCAGTGTTTTCATGAGCATCCTCGCGGCGGTTCCATTCAGAGCGCGCTGTTTATAGCAGCGCCATGCACGACGACAAGCTTTCCACGCGAAACAGTTTCCCTGCCGCCGTGAGGCGTCACTTCCCGTCGCGGATGGCCACCTGGCCGAGGCGCGAGAAGTTGATGGACTCGCCCAGAATGCGTGCGGCCTCCTGCGGGGCGTGGAAGCCCACGGAGTTTTCCGCCTCGACGAAGTCGAGGTAGAACTGCGCCTTGCGCTGGAAGTCCTGCGCCTTGGCGAGCATGTCGCCGGCTTTGCCGCCTTCCTTGGCGCCCTTGATGTCCTTGATGAGGTCCGTGAGCGCATCCATCGCCTGGTTGCGCAGGTTGAACGTGCGGCTCTGGATGGTCTCGACGCGCGCCTTCAATTCGGCTTCGGGCCACTTGTGGCAGGTCTGGCAGGCGCGGTTGATGTTCAGCATCGGGCTGCGGACATGGTGGTCGCTTATCTTGGCGGCGCCGACGCGCTTGTAAGGCATGTGGCAGTCCGCGCAGGAGACGCCGGATCGGGCGTGGATGCCCTGGCTCCACATCTCAAACTCCGGATGCTGCGCTTTCAACGCGGGCGCGCCCGACTCCTTGTGCTCCCAGTCCTTGAATTTCACCTCGTCGTAGTAGGCGAGGATGTTCTCGACCTTCAGGCCCTTGTGCCAGGGGTAGGTCAGGCGCTTCTCCGGGCCTTTGAAGTAATACTCGACGTGGCACTGGCCGCAGACGAACGAGCGCATCTCCTGCCGCGTGGCCATTTTGTTCACGTCGTAGTCTTTCACGCCCTCGGACGCTTTCAGCGCCTTGATGCCCTCGATAAAACCGGGCCGCGTGACGCGCAGCGCCATGGTGACGGGATCGTGGCAGTCAATGCACGTCACCGGATGCTCCACGAGCTTGCGCGCCTCGGCGAACGGCATCTGGTTCATCTTCTCGTAACCCTTCATCAGGTCGCCGCCGCCCTGCCGCATGTAGGGCACATAGACCGACGCGTGGCAGTGGAGGCAGGTGCCGGGCTGCGGTTTCTGCTGGCGGCCGGTGTAGGTCTGGTCGTCCAGCATGAACGCGTGGCCGCGCTCCTCGCGGAAATCAATCGAGAACGCGTAGCCGGCCCACATCGTCTTCAGGCGCGGGTCTTCTTCGAGCTTGGACTGCGCCACGAGCGAGCGCGGGTCGGCCTGCGACGGCGTGCGCGGCAGGGCCTCGCTGCCGCCGTATTTCGTCCGCACCTGGTCGGTCGTCTTCTTGTAGTCGTCATACTGGTGGGGGAAGTCCTTTCCCCACACCGCCGGGTCTTCGATCTCATTGGTCAGTTCCACGACACGATAGAACGGGTTCTTCGCCTCCTGCTTGCGCTCCATGATGTTCACGAGGAACGCGATGCCACCGAAGGAAACCGCGGCGGCGATGACCACCACGATCGCGATCACACGCAACGCCTTGCCTGAAGAGAGCGACGGGCCGGGCAGATGGCTCGGATTGTTGTTTGCATTCATAGAGGGTTCTCCGGTTTGTTTCTCAAAATCCTGCGCTCACAGCGGATGACCCACGCCGGCGTGGCAGCGGACGCACGAGGTCCGCGCGCCGGCCTTGTGCGGGCCTTCCATGGCCTCGACAATGGGCTGGTGGCATTTGCGGCAGGCGCGCTCGACAATGTCGTGGTTGCGCGGCTTGATCCGCAGCGGTTCGGGAAAGCGGCCCGTGGTGAAGTGCAGCGAATGCCAGAAGCCGTTGTCGGCTTTGCTCAGGTATTTGGCGATGAAGCCGGGCGGCGTGTGGCAGTCGTTGCACGTGGCTGCGGCGCGATGGCTCGACTTGATCCACGCGGCGTAGTGACCGCCCATGATGTGGCAGTTGGCGCACGCGGCGGGGTCGTTGGTCAGATACGACGCGCCCTTGGCATAGACGAACGTGAACAGCCCGCCGCCGATGGCGAAACCCGCGGCCGAGCCGATCACCACCAGCATGATTTTGTTGATGGAAGTCCAGCCTTTCAATGCTGCTCCTTGTTGCGATTGCCGGTTATCTTGACGCGTTCCGCGCCGGCGGTAATTGATCTCCGTCAACTCCGCCCGTCTCCGGGTGGCGCTCATGCGCAAACGCGTGCTCAACGCTCATAACGTCGGCGCACAGGATACCGTGCTTTGCCGCGGCATCAACACGAAACAGTTCCACGGTGACGCGAGCGAGGCGACGCCGGGCGGCAGGAAGAAGTCTTTGGTGGTGGCTACGGTTGCTCGGCGATCATCTCGACGCCGCAGATCAAGGGCGGCTTCCCGCTCCGCGGGACGAACTCGATCTCCAGTGCCTCGGTCGCTTTCACGCCGCGGAACTCCCGGACGATGCCGCGCATCGCGCCGCCGGCTTGCTTGACGATGTCGAGCGCCGGGAGAACTTCGCGGCCCTGGAGCTTTACGTCGAAGACGCGCTGGCCCGCGCGGATGTCCTCCGGCTCCGCGAACATCAGCCGCACGGTGTAGGCGCGCTCGGCCGGTTGAACCGGCGGGCGGGGCTTGAGGATCGCCGGCAGTTCGCCGCCCCACTCGAAACGGACCTGCGTGTCGCGCTGGAACAGCGCGGGGGTGCTCGTCCGCTCGTTGCTGTAAGCGCCGGACGATCGCTCGGCTTTGTAATAGACGCCCGCCAGACCGCCGCGGCGGCCGTCGGGCGCCAGGAGTCGCTCCGGCGGAATGACGGTCTTCGGCACCGATGGGCTGCTCCAACTCAATTCGGCAAACGCAGCCGTCGCAGAGTTGGTGGCGGGTGCGTGTTTGTAATCCACGAACAGGTCATGTTTCGTGCCGGCCTTGAGCGTGACCTTCGCCGACGCCTCGCGCTGGCCGTCGCGCAATGGCCTCAGCGTGCTGTCGAGCAATGGCCGGTTGTCTATCCAGACGTGCATTGGCCCGTCGCTGCGCGTGGAGAACGTGTATTCCTCGCTGGTCTGCGGCTCGATCTGGCCGGTCCAGCGGACGCTGAATCGCTCGCCGGGCGCGTTGGTGCACCGCGCGATGGTTTCGATATCGATCTTGCGCGCGCCCTTGATGCCCGACGCGAACACCCACGGCCAGCCCTCGCCGCCTTTCATCCAGAGCGCGTGCCGGTAGAACGGCTCCGCAGTCTCCGGCGTCACGCGCACGCGCACGTCCGGCGACGGCCCGCCCACGCTGGGCCAATCAAGCCAGAGCGCGCCGTCGCGCGTCATGCGGTCGCCGGGCGCGCCGAAATTGATGCCGACGCGCCGGATCGGTCCGTCCTCGGCCACGCCGCCCCAAGCGCTCCATTGCTCGAAGCTCTCCGGCATCGGCACGAGCGCGAGCGAGGTGAAGACGGGGTAGTTGTAGGTGCAGTTGCCCGTCCACGACGGCACGCTCAGGATGCCGCAGGCAGGCACCATGTTGTTACGGCAACCGGAGCGCAGGCCGCTGATGTTGATGGTGCCGCTCTCGCTGCGCTTGTCGTAGAACGCCCCCGTGCCGGAGCGCAACGTGATGAAGTTGCCGTAGTCCGCGCCGACGAGGTCGCAACCGTAGGTCTTCATATACTCGCGCGCTTCCTCGCGGCCGGTGATCGGGTTGCGGCGCGTGAGCGGCAGCGGCTTGGCGGACGCGGCGGCAGACGCGGACTTTGGCCCGCTCTCTAAAAGCCGCCCCGTATAGACATCGCTGAACGCCGCCGCGTGCGTCTGCTCGTTGAACTTCCGCAGCATGTCGGGATAGCTCAGCTTCGGCGGCTTCATGCCGTAAGGCTCGGTGACCATGTAGCTCACCATGCCGTCCTCGACCGTGATGTAGGCGGGCAAGCCGCGGCCCGACTCCACCGTCACTCCGTTGTAGAAGAGCTTGTGATGATGATACGTGTCGCCAAACCAGAGCAGGCCCAGCGGCGCGCGCACGAGATCGTCGAAGTTCGGCCGGCCGGTGTAGTTCGCCGCGCCGGGCAACGGCCCCGCCCGCACCACGAGCGTCCAGCCGCCTTCCTGTCGCCACTGCGCGCCCGCCAGCTTCGCGATCTTCTCACGCGGCAGTTCCGCGTCTTTCACGCACAATGTCCCGCCGTAAGGCCGCAACGCCGCGAACGCCGCTTCGACGAAGTTCTCTCCTGCCGCGGTGGCATCCTCGACCACGATGAGGTTTGCGAAGTAAGGCGGCAGTCCAAACGTCGCTGCCTCTCCGACGTGCGTGGCGATTTTCTCGCCATAGAGTCCCGCCGCATCCAGTCGCTGCCGGAACGCGGCGACCTTCTTTGCGTCGCGATCCACGGCGACGACACGCAGCTTCGGCTGCGCCGCCAGCGCTTCGGCGAGCTTGCCGTTGCCGAGGCCCAGCACCAACGCATAGCCTTCGCCCTGACCGCTCAGTCGCAGCAGCGCGCGCGCGCCCTCGCCCGGCTCTACCGGCCGCGCCTTCGCCGCGTGTCGCGCGGGCCGGGCCTGTTTCCCGCCGAAGCAATGGATGCGGCCCTCGCGCGTCACGACGAACAACCGGCCGTTCGCAGCGAGCATCGTGTGGATGGTTCCCTCGACACCGGGGAAACCGTCGCGGAACCGGAACTCCCGCGAGCCGGCGCGGATCACTCCCGCCACGCCTTCCACCACGCGATAAGTCTCATTGCCGATCTTGACCGTCTCCTTCACCTTGTCGCCGGGATTCCTGCGCAGCCCGATCTGCCCGACGGTCTGCAAGCCCCCGTCGTGCATCTCCGCGTCAATCTCCGGGTCCACGCAGAGCCGGCCGTCGGCGTCACTCGACAGGAACCATCCGCCCGTCTCGCTGTCCGTGCGGCCGTGGCCGAAGTCGAACGACAGCAGCTTGCCCGTCGCCGGATCGAGAAACGCGGGGAAGGCGCGGCTGCTCGGCACCACCAGCCGCCCGCGGTTCATCAGCAGATAGCCCTGCGGCGAAGGTCCGCCAAAGGACATCGCCTTGTGCGGATGCACCAGATACAACGACCCCATGCTGTCGTTCACCCACAGCGACCGGCCGGTCCGCGCGTCCACCGCGTGGACAAAGATGCCCTCGAACGGCCAGACGCCCGCCGCGAAAAACACGCGCCCGCCGTTGAGCACCGGCCCGCCGCGCGCGGGCCAGACCGAGATGAGCCGCCCGTTGCCGATCACCTTGCGGTTCGATGGCACGGCGTGGACCTTCCACAGCAACTTCCCGCCCGCCGCGTCGAGGCAATAGAGACAGCCGTCGTCGCAGGTGAAATAAAGCTTCCGCTCCCAGGCCACCGGCGCGAACCGCACCGGGCCATCCGCGAAAAACCGCCACTTCTCCGCGCCCGTCTCCGCGTCCAGCGCCGTGACGCTGTCGTTGCGCGACGACGCCACGAACATCGTCCGCCCCATCACCACCGGCTCATAGCCGAGGTCGAACTGCACCCGCTCCTGCCGCACCTGCCAGAACGCCGGCTTCAGCGCCGGATATTCCCGCACCCACTGCAAGTGCAGCTCCTGCGGCAGTTGTTCCGGCGAACTGGCGGTCCGCCCGGTGTCGAATCGCCACATGGGCCAGTCGGCCGCCGGCAGCGAGGCCGGTGTGAGCAGGGAAAGTGCGATGGGGAGAAAGGCTCGAAGATGAAAACTCATGACGGGCGCACTCTAGCTCCCGTCGCGGCTCGGCTGCAAGAGTCTCCGCAACCGGCGCGAGCTTCCAGAAACGGCTCTTGGGCAAAATCATCCGGGGCAAAATCATCGGGAGCAGAACATGATTTTTCCCGCCATGATTTTGCCTCTTGCCTGCCTCAGCCGTTCCACGCAGCGCCCCTCGTTCTTCCGCGCCAGTTCGTGCTCCCAAATCCGCAGACGCGGCTCGCAATGCGACACGCCTGTGAAAACGACTGCCCAGCCGGGCCGGTGGCGGCGGCAGCGGACAATCCCCGGCGTCTCCGCGGGCGCGACGCAGCACATCGCCGATCGGAGCGCCGGCTCCGGGCCGGGGCGCGGCTGGTGCGACGATGTCCCGCTCGACTCCGCCGCGAGACGGCCGGGTTACGCCATTGGACCGCGTGGTTGCGCGTCGAGACCGAGTAGCTACGCCGACAGACCGAGTAGTTACGCGGACAGACCGAGTAGTTACGCGGACAGACCGAGTAGTTACGCCGAGTGGCCGCGTAGTTACGCCGAGAAACCGCGTGGCTAACATGGGTGTCCGCGTGGCTACGCCGAGTAGCCGCGTAACTACGCGCAGTGTCCGCGTAGTTAACAGGAGTGACCGCGTAGCTAACAGGAGACGCCTGCTAGCTAACAGGAGACGCCTGCTAGCTAACAGGAGACGCCTGCTACCTAACAGGAGACGCCTGCTACCTAACAGGAGACGCCTGCTACCTAACAGGAGACGCCTGCTACCTAACAGGAGCCGCCTGCTACCTAACAGGAGACGCCTGCTAGCTAACAGGAGTGACCGCGTAGCTAACAGGAGACGCCTGCTACCTAACAGGAGACGCCTGCTAGCTAACAGGAGACGCCTGCTAGCTAACAGGAGACGCCTGCTACCTAACAGGAGTGACCGCGTAGCTAACAGGAGACGCCTGTTAGCTAACAGGAGTGACCGCGTAACTACGCGGAATGTCGGAGTAACAGCACGTTCATTGCAAGAACCGCACACGACGATACTTGGGTGCCGTTTGATGAAATGCGCCCCGCAGTCGCCGCCCCCTCCTTCCTCTGCCCTCCTTCCCTCTACCTCTTGCCTATTGCCCGCCCCATCCGTGTGGATCTGTGTTCATCCGTGGCCGGGATCCCTCCGACCCCGCCCGCCTTCCACCACTTACCAATTACCAATTACCAGTTACCAGTTACGGATTACGAACCCCGAATGACCTTCTGTATCTTCTCCACGCAGCGCCCCTCATTCTTCCTCGCCAGCTCGTGCTCCCAAATCCGCACCACCCGCCAGCCCAGCCGCCGCAGCGTCCGCGTCACCCGCCCGTCCCGCGCCTTGTTCGCCGACAGCTTCTTCCGCCAGAACGCCGCGTTGTTCGCCGGCTTCGTCCCGTGCTTTGGACAGCCATGCCAGAAACAGCCGTCCACAAACACCGCCAGCTTCAGCTTTGGGAAAACAAAATCAGGCTTGCCGAAGACGGGCTGGGAGCGCCGCCAGCCGGTGATATGGTGTCGGCGGAACAGGGCCATCAGCGCCAGCTCCGTCTCCTTGTTCCCGCGCCCGCGAATCCGCGACATCACTTCTGAGCGCTTCCGCTTGGTGAAGACGTCCGGCATTGCGATTACGAGACAACGCCAGCCCGGCGCCAACGGTCCATAGCCGGGTTGAGGTGATCGGTGAAGAAATCTTCAAATGAAATGACGTTGGGAGCTTTTTTGTAAGCTTCGATTTCCGATTTTAATTTATGTGGGAGCACAAGGTAGATGCGATTCTGCAACATCTCTTCCGCTTGTTTCGAGGACACCCCATCGTCAATGGTCGCCAAGTAAAGAGCCTTGCCACGTGTGCCTTCAGTAGCGATCTGCCGCCAACGTTCCCGAATGGTTCGTTTTGCTGTGAAGATAATGCAGTCAGTAGCAAATTTCCGGTAATGGGCCTCGTTTGGCATCAAGAAGTCGGGCTTTCCGTTCACGATGCACTGTTCTTGAAAAGGATAGCCACACTGCCTGAACAATCCTCGAATCGTGGCCTCAAAAGTCTGGCCGGCTCGCGTCTTTCTCGATTGACTGACAGAAAGGTAAAGACGGTCGAGAATCTCAAACACCGGCTTGTCGCCAGCAGTAGGAAGGAATTCACGCAAGACTTCCTCGCCAAATCTGTTCTGACGACTGAGGTAAATCTCGTAACACAGTTGTTCTGTGCGCTGCACCAACGCGCTGAACTGGCGGCGAAGTTTTGGCGACGTCAGTTGCTGCTCAGTGGCAAGACGTCTTGCAGCCTCGTCGGCTATTTCGTCCGTGCTGCCGATTTTCTCTTTGAGTTTCTCAAATAAGAGACTGGCTTGGTCGCTGGGACTGCCAATGATGTGTTTTCGGTTGTTTCTTTGCATGAGAGCACCAATTCAGGGGTGTAGGCAACAGGGCGGTTAAGAGTCTCCACCACAGCACGCGCAATCCGCGCAACCACAGGAACCACGACAGAGTTCCCAAATTGCCGATAGGCCTGCGTGTCAGAGACTGGAATTTTGAAATCGTCTGGATAACCCATCAGCCGACAACATTCGCGCGGCGTAAGGCGACGCGGGTTTTTTCGCGGGCCTTGTGAGATAAGGATTTCGGAGCCGTCCTTGTGGTAGCGAGCGCTTAGAGTTCTGGCCACGTCCTTGTCAGTGAACAGGCCGAAGCCGAAGCCGTTTCCAGCGGCTTGGTGTTTCTTGGCGTAATCTTGAAGGTATTGCCACAAGTGGTCGGAGAGCGTGTATTTCTCTAGCACGTCGGCGTCGAGGATGGTTCCGAGCGTCGGCCCTTCAGCGGGGAACTCAGGGAACTCGAAATAACGCCACGGCTTGAAGCCGACGAGGAAAATTCGCTCGCGGTGTTGCGGCACCACGCTTCGCGCGTCAATGACCTTGTGATAGACGGTGTAGCCGAGTTCCTCGGTGAGCGTCCGGTAGATGATCTCAAAGGTGCGGCCTTGGTCATGCCGCATGAGATGTTTCACGTTCTCCAGCACGAAGGCCGGCGGCTGGTGAAAGCTGATGATGCTGGCTAGGTCGAAGAATAGATTGCCCTGCTTCTCGTCCTCGAAACCATGCTTGCGGCCGAGGCTGAGCTTCTTCGAGACGCCCGCTATGCTGAACGGCTGGCACGGAAATCCGGCGCAGAGGATGTCGAACTTCGGGATGTCGGCGACGGCCACATCGTGAATGTCGCCATGCGGCGTCTCGCCGAAATTGGCAGCGTATGTCTGCTGGCTGAACTTGTCCCAGTCGCAGGAGAAGACGCACTCAGCACCCGCCCGCTCGAACGCAATGCGAAAGCCGCCAATGCCACAGAATAGATCAATGAAACGAAACTTTTGGGGCCGGCTTGCAGGCCCGACCAAGTATTCGCCTCTTTCTTCGCGGACGACGCTGCTCGTGCTTTTGCGCTTCCGTCTCAAGCGTTCGCGCCCTCCACGAGTTTGGCGGTGGTGATGCCGAGCGCTTTGGCGATGCGGGCGACGTTCTTAATGCCGGGATTGCGCAGGCCGCGCTCGATGCCGCTGATATAGGTAGGGTCGAGGTTGGCGCGTTCGGCGAGTTTCTCCTGGGTCATGCCGCGCGCTTCGCGGTGATGACGGACATTCCGACCAAGAGCAGCAAGGGTGGGGTCACGTTTCGGCATGACTGATAGTCCATGCCAAAACAGACGAAAGGTCTATGGACTATGAGTCAGGTTGTGGGAAAGGCTGCCTCTGCCGCCGACGTTCAGTTCTTCTCAAGCACCAACTCGACGCCGCTGAGGGCGGGGCCGAGGGTGGAGGCGGCTGACTTTTGCAGGCGGACTTCGAGCCGGGGGGCGAGCTGGACGTTCTTGAATTCCTTCACGACGCCGCGGTTGACGGCGCCGGCGGCTCGGACGATGTCGAAGCTCTTCAGGACCGGCTGGCCTTGCAGGAGCACATCGAAGACGCGCTGGCCCGGCGCGATGTCGTCCGGTTCCATGAAGTAGAGCCGCACGGTGTAGCGGGCGGGCGGCAGCGGGGGAATGGCGGCGGCGGGCGCGGCGGGCGGTTCGGCAGCAGCGGGCGCGTCCGCGGCGGCGGCTTCGCCTTTGGCGGCGGCCTTGCCCTTGCCGGAATCCTTGTCACCTTCGTCGTCGTCTCCTGACTTTGGCGCGCTCGGCAACGACGCCTTCAATGTCTGCGGGGTGATGGCGATGGTCTCGATGTCGCGCAGGCCGGAGGCGACGACCCACGCGGGGCCGCTGCCGGTGACGGCGCTGGCGTGCCGGCGAAAGACGTGGTTGGTGGCGCCAGTGATGGTGACGGGCAGTTGCGGGGAGATGCCGCCGGCGGAGGGGTATTCGAGCCAGAGGGTGCCGTCGTCCGCGACGCGGTCGCCGGGCGCGCCGAGGTTAATGCCGACGCGGGCGATGCGCCTGCCTTCGGGGGTGTCGAAGCCGGTGAGGTTGCAGGTCCACGAGTCGGCTTCGGGCATGGAGACGAGGGCGAGGGAGGTCTGGTTCTGGTAGGGGCAACTGCACGTGCGCGTGTAGTCGGGGGCGTTGAGGACGCCGTTGGCGATGATGAGGTTGGCGCTGCAACCGCTCTTGAAACCGCCGAGGTTGCCGGTGCCGGCGTGGGTTTGCAGGTCGTAGAAGCCGGCCGCGCCGGAGCGGAAGGTCATCAGGTTCTCCGCCGCGATGGGGGTGTTGCAGCCGTAGGTGCGATAGACGCGCCAGGGCTGGGCTTCGCCGGTGAGGGGGTTGGTGATCGTGTGCGGCTTGCCGTCGAGGAGGCTGTAAGCGCCGGCGGATTGTTTGTAGGAGGCCGGCGTGGTGATGATGAGGTCGTGGTGGAGGATGCAGGGGCCGGTGTATTTGAGGGCGGGATTTTTCCAGACTTCAGTGCCGTCCCTGGCGCGGAGGACGGCCATGCCCTCCTTCGCCTCGTCCTTCCAGCGGTCGGTGGCAGTCGCGCCGGCCTGGAGCAGGAGGTCGCGCTCCTTCGAGTAAGCCAGCCACGTGCCGAAGACGCCGCTGGTGTTTTCCCACAGCGGCCTGCCTGTGCGCAGGTCGAGGGCGGCGATGCGGTAGGGCGTCGCGATCTTCTGGCCGCGCGCGGCGGCTTTCAGTTCCGCGCTCTTGGGCAGGCGGTCGAGGCAATAGACGCGGCCGCCGCCGGCCACGATGCCGTTGTGGACGAAGCTGTGGCGCGCGTCGGCCCGCCAGAGCAGTTCGCCGGTGTGGCGGTTGAACCCGGCCAGCCCGCGGCTCGCGGCGAAGTCGCTGATGGCGGCGATGAAATCGAAGCCGGTCGTCGGGAAGCGTTTGTTGAAGCGCGCGAAGTCCGCGCCGCCGAGCAGCACGTCGCCGCAGACGCCGATGTAACCCCAGTCGCCGCCGGGCATCGGGATGTCGCGGAGGATCGCGCCGGTCGCCGCGTCGAGGACGGCGCAGTGGTTGCCGACGGCGATGTAAACGCGGTCGTCCGTGGCGACGAAGTTCGCGCCGCGGGCGTTGGCGCCGGGCATGTGGCGCTGACTGTAGAGCGTCGTCAACGAATCGGCGAGATGCGTGTCGTCGTGGTAGATGCCGGCGGTGTTCAGGCCGGGGACGGTCGTCTTCCAGAGCACGCGGCCGGTGTAAACGTCCCGCGCGCTCAGGCAATCCATGCCTTCGAGGAACAACCGCCCGCCGACGACCTGCTCGGACGGGCCGTGGCCGTGGCGCGGCAGCACGTCCATGTGGGTGTTGCCGCCGAACCACAAGAGGCCCACGGGCAGCTTCACCGCGCTGTCGTCGGACTTCACGGAGTTGGCGACGTCGCCGTATTGGTGGGTCCAGTCCGCCGCGCCGGGCAACGCGCCCTCGCGCACGACGCGCACGGCGTTGGCCAGGACTTCAACCTTCGCCTTCGGCAGGCCGGCGGCGGCGACGCTCCTCGCGCCGGCCAGCCACAGCGAGCCGCCGTAGGGCCGCAGCGATTCATAAACCTTCCGCAGCGACGCCGGGGAAAACCCGAGGTCGGTGACGATGAGGCTGGCGATGTAAGGCGGCGCGCCAAACGCCTCCGGGTCCGCCGCGAGCAGCGCGATACGTTTGCCGTAGAGACCCGCCGAGTCCAATTGCCGGCGGAGGCGGTCCACCTTCGCGGCGTCGGCATCCACGCCGATGAGATGGAGCTTTGACGCCGCCGCGAGCGATGCGATCAACTGCCCGTCGCCCAGGCCGAGCACGAACGCGTAGCCTTCGCGCGCGCCCGTGCGCTCGATGATCTCGCGGGCCTGCTCCTGTGCCGCGGGGATGGCTGCGGCCGAGACCGAGTTGAGCGTCGTCGGCACGTTGTTGCCTTCGCTGAACGCCATGATGCGGCCTTCGAGCGTCACCGCGAAAAGCATCCCGTTGGCGGCGAGCAGGCGGCGCACCGTGCCCTGCACCGGCTGCGACCAGACGATGGCGGGCTGGCCGCCCTGCTTCGGCGGCTCGATGGCGACGATGGTGTTGGAGCCGGCGGCGTAGAGCCGGCCGCCCGCGCGGATGAGGTCGCCGGAGCCGTCGGCGCGGATTTCCCACTGCAATGACTTGTCCGCCTTCCACGCCTGGATGACTTTGACGGAGCTGCCATCCGGCGCGTTCTGCCTCGCGCGGCTCACGAGCGCAGCGGCAAGCTCGACCTTCTTCTCGGCGGAAGCGGCCGCCGCCTCCGCCCGCTTGATGGCGCCCGGCTCGGCCATGTCCCGGGCGTCGGCGAGATCGTTCTTCGCCTTCACGTGCGCCTGTCGCGCCGTCTCCAGTTTCAGCTCCGCCTCCGCGCGCGCGGCGAAGTTCGTGGAGCAGTTCGCCGCGCAATAAACGTGCGTGCGGCCCAGCACCGGCTCGTTGACGGTGAAGCTGGTCTTCTTGCCCGCCGCCAGATCGTGGGCGCGCGTGCCGCGCTCGCGGGTGTGGACGAAGAACTCCTTCTCATTGGCCATCACCGTCGAGCCGCCGGTGCCCTTGCCGGAGTCGTTGATGTGGAAGTAGAGGAACGCGCCCGTCGCCCGGTCGAACGCCGCGGGGATGGAGCGACCGCCCGGCACGAGCAGCAGCTTCTCCGTCGCCACCAGCGCGCCCTGCGGCGCCACGCCCGCGAACGCCGGCGCGCTGTGCGGCTGCTTCTGGAAATCCGCCCCGGTGCCGTCGTTCACCCAGACCGGCTTGCCCGTCGCGGCGTCCAGCGCGTGGATGAAGGTGCCCATGAACGGCCAGATGCTCGCGGCGAAATACACCACGCCGTCGCGCACCACCGGTCCGCCGCGCGCCGGCCAGGCCGAGACGAGCCGGCTGTTGCCGAGCGCCTTGCGGTCCGAGGGGCCGCCGCGGAACTTCCACACCAGCCCGCCGTTGTCGGCGCGCACGCAGTAGAGGCAGCCGTCGTCGCTGGCGAAATAGACCTTCCCTTCCCAGCAAGCCGGCGCGAGCCGCACCGGCCCGCCCGCGTAGAACGCCCAGAGCTGTCGGCCCGTCCGGATGTCCAGCGCCACCAGCTTGTCGCTGTCGTTGAAGCCGACGAACATCCGCTCGCCCATCACCACCGGCTCGAAGATCGCGTCAAACGGCATCAGGTCCTGGTTCAGTGGATCCTCCCACGCCGGCACGCGCGCGGGAAACTCGCGCACCCAGCGCAGCTTCAACTGCGCGGGGAGCTTCTCGGACGAATCGGCGGTGCGGTTGGCGTTGCCGCGCCACATCGGCCAGTCGGCGGCATCGGTGTGGAGCGGGAGCGCGAGCAAGGCCAGGGCCGCCGCGCACGGCAGCAGGGATGCGAAAGATTTCATGTAAAGCATCAGACGCTTCGGATTTCCTGAAATAGTCGCCCACATGCGGGCCAACGCAAGAGCAAATCGCAGTTGTCGCCGGCGTTTCCGGGCGGATAGGATGCCGCGCCATGAACTTCAAGCTTCTTCTCCGCACCACGCTCAACCTTCTGCTTTGCTTCGCCGCCGCAACCCTCGCGTTCAGCCAGCAGCCCGCCACCGCGAAGGGCCAGCCGCCGAAACAAAACGCCCCGTCAACCATCGAGCAGTTGACGGCGCGCTACGAGAAGGCCGGCCGCGAAGCGTATGACCGGCGGCAGGACATCTTCAAAGCCGCCGCCGTGAAGCCGGGCGCGGTCGTCGCCGATATCGGCGCGGGCACGGGCTTGTTCACGATGATGTTCGCCGAGGCCGTCGGCCCGAAAGGCAAGGTGATCGCCGTGGAGATCGAGAAGCGTCTGACCGAGCACATCACCAGGCGCGCCAAGGAGGCCGGTCTCGCGAACGTGGAGACGGCGCTTTGCACGGAGCGGTCGGTGGAGTTGGCAGCGGGCTGCGCGGATGTGGTCTTCCTCTGCGACGTGTATCACCACTTCAACCACGCGAAGGACTCGATGGCTTCGATTCATCGCGCGCTGCGGCGGGGTGGCGAACTGGTGCTGGTGGAATTCAAGCGCATTCCCGGCAAGACGAAGGAGTGGATTGTGAAACACGTCCGAGCCGGGCAGGAGGTGTTCACGGCGGAGATCGAGGCCGCCGGTTTCAAGAAGGTCGAGGAGAAAGACTTCATGGACGAGAACTACTTCGTCCGTTTCCGCAAGGTGGAACGGAAGTAGCCGGCCCAAAAAACAACCGATGCAGCCAGCGCGAGGCTGACTGCATCGGTTGCGTAACAGCAGGTTACCGCGTTGTCGCTACTTCAGGTTGTCGGCGACGAACGACCAGTTCGCGAGCTTCCAGAATTTCTCGACGTAGCCCGCGCGGGCGTTGCGATAGTCAATGTAGTAGGCGTGCTCCCAGACGTCGCAAGTGAGCAGCGGCTTCTTGGCCGTGGTGAGCGGCGTGCCGGCGTTGCTGGTGCTCTCGATGGCGAGGGAGCCGTCGGGGTTCTTGACCAGCCAGGCCCAGCCGGAGCCGAAGGTGCCCACAGCGGTGGCGGCGAACTTCTCCTGGAACTGCGCGAAGGAGCCGAAGTCCTTCTTGATCGCGTCGGCCAGCGCGCCGGTAGGCTCGCCGCCGCCCTTGGGCGAGAGGCAGTTCCAGTAGAACGTGTGGTTCCAGACCTGCGCGGCGTTGTTGAAGAGGCCGCCGGGAGCCGCCTTCTTGACGATCTGTTCGAGGGTCAGGTTCTCAAACTCGGTGCCGGGGATGAGTTTGTTCAGGTTGGTGACGTAGGTCGCGTGGTGTTTGCCATAGTGATACTCAATCGTCTCGGCGGAGATGATCGGCGCCAAGGCGTCCTTGGCGAACGGCAGCGCGGGCAGTTTGTGCTCCATAGGTTGTCTCCTTAAATAACACTCCTTCTTCTGATTGGGTTTGAACAGCCGCGGAATGTAGGCGGCCTGCGGCGAGTGCGCAAGGGCCAGCCGAAAAATCGCTGGACTGTTCCCGGCGCGGTGTTTGAGCTACGTTGAGCCTGCCCGATGGAACCGAGTGATGATGTGGAGTTGATGTTGCGCGTGCGCGACGGCCAGGACGCCGGCGCGTTCGAGGAACTCATGCGCCGCTACCAACGGCCGCTCACGGGCTTTCTCGCGCGTCTGACCGGCAACCTGGACTCGGCGCAGGACCTCGCGGAGGAAACCTTCGTCCGCGTCTGGCAATCCGCGCCGCGCTACCGGCCCTCGGGCAAATTCACGACGTGGCTCTTCACCATTGCCTCGCGCCTGGCCACCGATCACGCCCGCCGCGCGCACGTCCGGCGCGCCGTGCCGCTGGACGCGCCGATGGCCGACGACGGGCGGACGCTTGCCGAAAGGCTGGCGGACGCCGGCCCCGCGGCAGACCAGCAGGTGTCGCGCGAGCAGGACGCCGCGCTGGTGCGCGCGGCGGTGCAGGCGTTGCCGCTGGAGCAGCGCACGGCCCTGGCGCTCTGCGAGTTCCAGGACTTCAGCTACGCCGAAGCCGCGGAGGCGATGGGCTGTTCGGTGAAATCGGTCGAACTGAGAATCTACCGGGCCAAACAAGCTCTGCGCGAGAAACTCCGTCGGCTGCTCTGAGCCGTAACGACGAAGTTCACTGCTTCGCCGGGGCCTTCCCCTCGTCGTTGGCCACGCAGCAGAGGACCGGGTGATCCCCGCATTGTCTGCAACTGTGGATCCAGGTGGTTTCCTTGCTGCTCCTCTTGAGCGTGATCTTCCAACTGCAATCGGGGCAGGCGTGGGTGGAGATCGGCTCGACGACAGCGCCCCGGCCGGGTTTGACGGACAGCTCGCGTTTGGTGAGCACCGTCACCGTCCGGCACTTGGGGCAGGACATCGCAACCCTCGCGGTTTCCGGCAACGCCACGAATTCCTGCGGCATCACGCTCTTGTAGTGCAGCCACGGCTTGGTGCTGTAGTCGCGGCCTTTTTCCTGCGCGCCGACGGCGGGCAGCAGGGCCGCCACCGTCAACGCCACGATGGTTGAACGAGTAAACAGTTTCATGGTTTTCCGATGGATATTGTTCGCGGCGCGCCAGCCTCAGTGCGACGGAGCCGCGCGCCCGGTTTGTTCCGGCTCCTGCGTTCCATGGTGGTGGACGCCGCGGGGGCACTGGCCGCAAAGTTTTCCGGAAACCAGCTCGATGTAACGGCGCTGCTGCTCCGGCGTCAGGACGGACTTGATGCGGAAGAGATGCTGCACCGTCTCGCGTTCCGAGGCGGCTTGCGCGGCCTGCATCCTGCCCAGCAGCTCCTCCACCTTCGGCGTGATGCGGTCGGCGCGCTGCAACTCCTGGCCGAGCGCCGCGCGCGCGGCGCAGAGGTCGGCGCAATGGCTGTCGCACTTGCCGGTGAACTCAGTGCCGAGCGAGGCGAGTTGGGCGCGCTGGGCGGGCGTCAGTTGGAGTTCCCTGGCGAGCCAGTCGCTGGTGCACGGCGCGGCCTGCCACAGCCAGAGCGCGGCGGAGCCGGCGGCGCCGAGGCCGATAATGATCAGGGCGATGATCCAGTGTTTCTTCATGGCGTGTCTGGGGCGCTGGTTCAAGTCCACCAGTCGCTCTTCAGGTGTGGTCGGTTCCTCTTTCATTGCAGACCCCGATAACCGGCGGTAAGCGATCCTGCCGGGAAGCTGCCGAGCTGGTTCAGGCCGATGGAGGCGAAGAGCTGCTGCTTCGCGCTGGCATCGGCGCGTTGGTGGGCAAGGACGCCGGTGATTGACAACATCGCCACGGCGGTGGCGCAGGCCGCGCTGAGCAGCCATGCCGGGCGCGGCCACCAGCCCCAGGCTGCGGCAGGGCGCTGGCGCTCGGCGGCGCGGATGCGGCTCCAGACGCGCTGCTCGAAGCCGGGCCGCGGATCGTCCTCGACGGCCCACCGGCCCATCGCGTCGTCAAGCTGCTGGAGTTCGTCGCGTTCGGCGCGGCAGGCGGGGCATGTTGCAAGATGCGCGGCGACACGATGCGCGCGGCGCGGCGGGAGTTGGCCGCCGCAGAAGGCGCTCAGATGACGTTGGACTCGTTTGCAGTTCATGGCCACGTTATGAAACGCGCCATGCCGCAAAAACCCTCGCGGGGAAACGCCCGCGCGCTCCTATTTGGCTGCCGGTTTGCCGCCCTCCACCAAGGCGCAGCAGGTGACGGAATGGTCGCCGCAGTCCTTGCAGGTGTGGACCCACTCGGTTTCCTTGCCTCCCGGTTTCAGGGCGAGTTTGCCGCCGCAGCCGGGACAGGTGTGGGTGGTCATCGGCTCCATGACTGAGCCGCGGCCGGGCTTGGTCCCCAACTCGCGTTTGGTCATGACCATCACCGTCTTGCACTTGGCGCACATCATCGCCAGCGAGGCGGTGTCGGGCAGGGCGGCGAACTGCTGGGGCGTCACCTGCTTGTAGATCAACGCGTGTTTGGTGCTGTAGTCGTGGTCAGCGCCTTGGGCGATGGCGGCAGCCAGCGTGGACAGAGCGGCAATCACTGCAATTGCTTGGATGGATAGTTTCATGGTTTTCGGTTGAGTTGGGAATGTGGCTTCTGTGGAGTGTAGCATCTCACGCGCCACGGGCGGAAAAGGGGATTCGACGCCTCGAAGCTGGCTGTCCTTGGACTCTCTGGCAAATACGCGGCAACGTCGTGGCAAAAACTGGCCACGTCATCCAAGACAACTCTCTGTTCCATCGGTCAGGAAGCTTGTCTGCGTCACGGCTGGAGACACAGTGGCGCGTGCCATCACCGGACCGTCAAATCGCTCTTCTTACCTCGCCGCACTTCAACATGGCCTTGCCGAAATACGGATTGCGGACGGACGGCTCCCTTTGCAGCCAACTGGCCTTGGCCATGTCGCAATAGACCACCAGATGACCGGTCCCGACCTTCTGGCGCTCCAGGAAACCGATGAGCGACGCGCTGAGCTGCTTGAAGCTCTCGCGCGCTTCGGCCAGGTCCTTGGCTCGCGCCAGGCTCCCGGCCTGCGCCGCGAGGTCCGCCGGCACCGTCTTTGTGGGGTCGGCCGCCGCGAGTTTCGCAATGGCCCCCGCCGCTTCGGCCACGCCTCGCAGTGAATCGTCGGCCAGAGAAACCTGAATCGTGTCGTAGTTCACCAAGATCGGCGTGGTCGGTCCCGCCGCCGCTTGAGCGGCGTGCGCGTGCCCGCCGTGCCCCGCGCCCGAGCCGCAGCCGCCACAGCCCTGTGCCTGCGCGCCAACGGTCGCAAAACTGAATGTCAAAACTGCCATCGCCGCCGTCAACGCCCTTGCAGATGTTCTCATGCTCATAAGTCTGATGTCGCTTTCTTCACGAATGGTTTCATTCAACTCATTCCATCAAACGCGCCGCGCGGCGGAATCCCTCGCGAAAAACGAAAACGGGAGGCTGCTGGCGCAACCTCCCGTTTTGTGGAAACCGGCTTTCGGCTTAGAAGAAGTGCGTGACGCCGCCGGTGAACATGATGTCGTTCAGGCCGGGGTTGGGCTTGGTCAGGCCGGCGTTGGACATGTGGTGCCAGCGGGCCTGGACGATGAGCGCCCAGTCGTCGGTGAAGAAATACTGGCAGCCGCCGCCGATCTGGGTGATGAACTCGAAGTCGCTCTGGCACTCATGGATACCCCACTGGTTCATGCTCAGCCCCAGGCCCAGTTCGACGAACGGCACGAAGCGGGTGCCCGTGATGAAGTTGTGCTTGTAGTTCAATGCCAGGCCTTCCGTGCCGCCGTGAGCCTTGCCCTTGACGCCCATGCCAAAGAGGCCTTCGATGACCACCTCGCCGTTGCCTTTGAGGAATCCGCCGCAGACGTCCTCGCCAATCAGGTCGGTGAAGACGTAGCCGAAGCGCGGGTTGGCAAACACGAAGCCGTAGTTGTTCTGGGTGCCGCCCATGCGGATGGTGGCGGCATAGCCGGCCTGGAAGCCGATTTCCTTCGCGCCCGCGCGCAGCGGACCGCCAACCTCGCCCTCCCACGGGCCGCGTTTCTCGGTCACGTAGATGTGCGCGTTCTTCTGGAGGTTCTGGATCGCCTCCACCTGGCTGGGCGGCGGCGGGTTCGCGTCGCTGGAAATGAGCGCCGGCTGTTCCGCCAGCGCCGCCCACGCGCAGCATTGGACCGCGACCGCGACAATTGCCACTCGACTGTGATGTTTCAACATGATCGTTATTCTCCAGATTCGACGGCCACCTGACTGCGCCGCCTGCAAACAATGCTTCGCTGCATACTGTGAAACTCGGCAGGCGAGGTCAACTTTTTTTTCCGGCTGCGGGCATGCGCGGCCGGCAGCTCACTTCGCCGGCGCGGGCTGGCCGGGCTTCTGCTTCAGGACTGCCTGCGCGTGGCGGGCGTAATGTCCGTGCAGGTCTTCGGCGTAGGCGCGGAGGGTCTTCTCGCCGAGACCGCCGCAGTCGCCGCAACGGTAGAGCGCGCGCGCCAGGAACAACTCCCTCAATGCGGTGCCACGGCCCGTGTTGTCGGTGCCGCTCGCCGGATTTTTGACCAGCGCGGCGGCGATGTTGGTGACCGCGTGGCCGCCGATGCCGGGTTTTTGCAATAACTCGGCCAGCGGTTTGGCGGCGGCGGGATTGCCGAGCGACTCCAACGCGAGACAGATGGCGCGGAAGTGCGAGAACTCGCTCTCAGCGGTCAGCAGACGCGCCTTCGCCAGGATCGGCTCCAGCGCGCGCGGGTCGCGGCTGCGGCCGAGGGCGATGATGAGACTGTCGAGCGGGCTGGTGCTCGCGCCGAACTGGCCCATCGCCTTGAACTGCCAGCCTTCGTCCCACGCCGCCGTCGCGGCGACCGCCTGGGCGAGAGCGCCCGCGCCCGCGCCGTCGCCGAGCATGGCGAGGATGTGGGCATAGACCCGCTTCGCCTTGTCGGAGCCGGCTTTGTCGAGCGCCCCGCGCAGCAGCGGCTTGGCGGCATCTTGTTGGGCGAGCACCAGTTCGATGCCGCTGAAGTCGTTGGTGAGTTGCGAGACAGCTTCGGCGATCTTGTCGTTCGGCATCGGGAACGAGTCGGTTTCCGTCAGCACGGATTCGGGGAGGATGCCCTTCTTGATGAGGGTGCGCTGGAGCGCCTTGATGTCGAGCGCGCGCGTGGCGCAGCCCCGCCGGGCGATCATCGCGGCGGCGGTGCCGGCGGCGTAGCCCTGGTTCTGCACGTCCGGCTGCATCCGGATCAACGGGATCGCGTCGCGGTGCGCGCTGACACCGAGGCCGGTGACGAGGATGCCGTCCAGCCCGCGCGGCAACAGGCAGCGATACGGCATGTGGACGAAGATGTCCTGCTTGTGCGGCGGGCGCAGCGTGAACATCGGATGGGTCGTGTAGCCGTGCGTGTCGTAGTTGCTCTTGGCGATGACGACCGTGTCTGGGAACGTGCGGCACGCCCACTGGTCCACCGGTGTGATGGTGAAGTCGCCGACGATCTGCCGCCGCTCGCGCGTGTCAATCAACTGTCCCAGGTCGTAGGCCGTCTTGAACTTCTCCCGCGCCGAAACGAAGCAGCGCCAGATGTCCGTGATGTCGGTCTCGTCCACGAAGGTGTAATCGGTGTTCGTGTAGCCGGGGGCGAGCTGGCGCGGCGGCAGGCCGGTGCCTTGCACGGCCACGTCGTCCTCGGCGGTGTAGCGGCACGTCGCGCCCGCGGCGGCGGCGATGTCGGCGTTGCCGGTCGAGTCCACCACCATTTTCGTCAGCACCACGCCGCGGCCCTGCGGCGTCGCGACGGTGACGCCTTTGACGCGGCCGTTCTCGACGAACGCGCCCGCGCCGAGCGCGCCGCACCAGATGTCCACGCCCGCCTTGCGCATCTCGCGGCGATACCACTCACTCTTCCAGTCGGCGTTCCAGGCGTTCGACTTGAAGCGCGGATCCTTCGGCCCGATTTTTTCCAGCCCGGCGTCTATCTCGGAAGTGAACCCGACGCGGTTGCCGTGGTAGTAGCTGCAAATCAAGCCCACCGTGCCGACGCCGCCAAACTGGTGCAGATACTCGATGAGCAACGTCTTCGCGCCCTGCCGGCCCGCCGCGATGGCCGCCGGCGCGCCGCCGGTGCCGCCGCCGACCACGACCACGTCGTATTCGCCCAAGACCGTCACGCCGCGCCGCTCCGCCGGCACTGTGGGAGCCTTGGCGGTGCGCGGGTTGAACTCCGCGCCCACCTCGCGGGTTTCGCCTTTGGCCTTGGCGGACACTTCGCCGCCGGGCAGCCGGACGCCTTCGAGCTTCGGCTGGCTCTTCGCCGCCGCAGCCGCCGCCTTGCCGATGCGCGCGCCGACATCCATGAAGTTCAGCGGGCGCAGCAGTTCCGCCGCCGCCTCGCGCGAGAGGTCGGCGCAACCGTTGAGCACGAACAGCCGCTCGATGGCCGCGGGCCGGAACGCGTCGAGTGAAACCTTGTCCGCGCCGGGCCACGCGCCGGTCTGGGCTTCCTTGCTGCGGAACGAATCCGGCGGCACCTGGAACGGCGTCTCGGAGGCGTCGAGTTGCTCCTTCGTCCAAGTCCGGTCGCGGGCGATCTGCTCGGCGGCGGCGAACGACTTGAAGCTCGCGTCCTTCATCGGCACCCGCAAGCGATACTCGTGGACGGTGTGACTCTCGCCCTTGCGGTCGGTGGCGGCCACCGGCTCGGCTCGTTTGCCCAACTCCACACCTTTGCCCGCGACAGGTGTTCCGCCGACCACGATCTGGTTGAACGTCATCATACCGCCGGGGAACTTCGTGAAGACCGCGTCGGTCATGCGCGCAATGGTGCCGCGCTCGGTGGCGTCAATGATCGTCTTCGCGACCACCGCCTGCCGGCCGGAGCGGTTGGCCATGACGATGCCGGCCGGATAACCGCTGTTGTCCTTGAGCAACTCCGTCGCGTAGCAGCCGTAGAGGAACTGCACGCCCGCCTTCAGCAACGCCTGGTCCAGCGCGAGCTTCACCTGCATCGGCGTGACCGGCCGCGGGCCGGTCGGCGCGGCCTGCCGCTGCGCGCCGGCAGGCTCGACGACGATCTCGGCGAGCAACATGCGCTTGGCGCGCTCGGTCTTCTTCACTTCGAACTTCAGATAGCGCGCCTTGACCGCGGCGGGCGCGAAGATCGGCATCGCCCGGTCCTCGACCGTGCCTGCGTCGAGGCTTTCGTTCTTGATGACGGCCACCTGCGCCCACTGCTTGCGGTCGTCGCTGGCGGAAACGACGGCCTTGTCCACCTCGAAATCGCCGATCCGCTGGTAAGCCAGGATGGCGACGGCCTGCAAGCTTTGCGGTTTGCCAAGGTCGAGCACGAGCGTGACGTCGTCGTCAAACTGCACGCTCTCCTTGGAGGAACTGCTGTATTTGCCGTCGCCGAGCAACGACGGTGGCGCGGTGTCCTTGTGGACGCGGCTCGCCGGTTTGTTGGCGGTGTAAGTGAACTTGACGCTGCTTAACGGCGGTGCCACGCGCGGCGCGGGCTTGAACATCTCCTGCGCCAGCTCTGTCGTCGGCTTCTCGCCCGGCTCCAGCCAGAGCCGGTAGGAACCGCAGATGTCCTCGCCAAGATAATGCCGCGGCGCGGCAAGAAACACCTTCGCGCCGTTCTTCGCCGCTTCCACCGCCGCCGCGACCGCGCCGGAACTGCCGCCGACCACAACCACGTCCACGTCGGCCACCACTGGCAGCGACCGCGCCGACTCCGGCACCTCTTTGGCGCAGAGCGGCCCGGCGGCGACGCCCAGCAGGCACAACGCGGACGCCGCAACGCTGGCGGCATGGCGGAGAAAGTGAAACCGAGGGATGCGATGATAAGATTTCATTGCTGCGATTTATCGTCACTTCGCACGGCATTGTCAACCCGGCAAAGGTCGTGAATTTGAGAGTTGTCAAATCTCCCGCGCCGGTTAAGTCTTTCGCACAAATCAACCGCAGGAGCTTGCCATGAAACTTGCCGCTTTCGCTGTCGCCGTCGTTGCCTCACTCGCCTCCGCCATCGCCCAACGCCCGTGCGAGCCGTGGCAGCAGCCCTACACCGGCGCTGACGCCAGCGGCAAACACGTCATCGCGTGCTGGCAGTTCGCGGCCGGCGCGGAAACGAACGACTCGTCGGCCAACAAGCTCAGCTTGAAGCTGCAGGGCGCGGTCTTCACAAAGGACGGCAAGTTCGGCCCGTGCCTCGAATCGTTCTGCGGCCACCCGGTCGCGGACAAGAAGCACGCGGCAGTAGCCGCGCACCATCCCGCGCTGACGCCGAAGGGCGCGTTCACCGTCGAGATGTGGATCAAGCCGAAGAAGGAACTCGACGGCTATCCCGAGGCATTCCTGCTCGACAAGAAATATGTCGCGCACAGCGATTACCAGTTCACGCTGAGCGCCGCCGACAAGAGCGGTCCTCGGCGGCTCTTGATGCGGCTTGGCTTCGGCGACGAGACGGAGACTTGGTCCTCCGAGCCGGCGACGTATGAGACGGGCGTGTGGCAGCACGTTGCGTTCACTTACGACGGCGCGGGGGACGGGCGCTTCTGGCGCGACGGCGCGGCGCTCGGCGGCGCGAAGAAGCCGGGCCGCGCGGCGATCACGCCCGGCAAACACACGCTTTCCATCGGCGATCGCCACGGCAGCTACTACCACGGTTTCCCCGGGTTCATCGCGCAGGTGCGGCTTTGCAACGGCGTCCTGGAGTTCCGGCCCGCGGCGTTTGCCGTCGCCTCCGATCGCACGAGTTTCGTGCGCATGGAGAAAGCCGCGCCGATCCGGTTTAACGTCACCAACCTGCAACGGACGAAGCTCAAAGGCGCCACGGCGAGCGTCTCGTTCGAAGGTTTCGGCGACAAGACCTTCGCGTTGCCGGAACTCGACGGCGGCGCCACGCACACGCTGGAGTATCCGCTCGACACGTCGCTGCGGCCCGGCGAATACAACCTTCGCGCCCGCATCCGGATTCCCGGCGACAAGCCTTACGCGAGCGAGGAAGGTTTCCCCATCACCATCGTCGCGCGACCGCTACCGAAACGGATGCCGGTGCTGATGTGGGGCATTGGCGGCGTGGACAACGTCGTCAAGGAACTGCCGCGGCTCAAGCATATCGGCTTCACGCACTGCCTCGGCATGAGCGCGGACTTTGGCGCGATCTTCGATGCAGGCAAGCCGACGCTGGCGTCGAAGCCGGAGACGGTCACCGAGGTGAAGCGCATGTTAAACGCCGCGCTGGCCAACGACCTCGGTGTCTGCATCAGCCTCTCGCCGGGCAACTGGGCGGAGCACAAGAAGGAGTTCCTGCGCATTGACCGCCAAGGCAAGAGCAACCTCCAGCGGCCGAGCATCTGCGGTCTGTTCCCGGAGATGCAGAAGCTCTGCTACAACGTCGGCGCGTCAGTGGCGCAGACTTACGGCGAGTTCCCCGCGTGGCAAGCGGCGCTGCTCCACACCGAGGTGCGCGATGGCGCGGGCCTCTGCTATCACGACCACGACCGCGCAGCCTGCCGACAGGCGACAGGCGCGGACATTCCAGCCGAGATCGGCGGCAAATGGGGCGTGGACCGCGCGAAGCTGAAGGATTTCCCCGCCGACTGCGTCATCCGCGACGACGATCCCATCTACCGTTACAGCCAGTGGTATTGGAAGACCGGCGACGGCTGGAACGGCCTGAACAACGAGCTGCATCGCGGTCTGAAATCAACCGGTCGCAACGACCTCTGGACTTTCCATGATCCCGCCGTGCGCGTCGCGAGTGTCTATGGCAGCGGCGGTGCGGTGGACTTCATCTCGCAGTGGACCTATTCGTATCCCGACCCGATCCGCATCGGCGTCGCGACCGACGAGCTTTTCGCGATGGCGCGCGGCGCGAAACAGCCGCAGCAAGTGATGAAGATGACGCAGATCATCTGGTATCGAAACCAGACCTGCCCGGCGAAGAAAGGCGACGAAGTCACCAAGGCGGTCAAGTCGGTGTTTGAAGACACCGACCCGGATCGAATCTTCCCGACCATTGCGCCGATGCACCTGCGCGAGGCGTTCTGGACCAAGATGGCTCGGCCCATCCAAGGCATCATGTATCACGGCTGGCAGTCGCTCGTGCCGACCGAATCAACCAGCGCCTACCGCTACACCCACCCGCAGACACAGCACGAACTGCGGCGGCTGGTGAAGGAAGTCGTCGAACCGCTCGGCCCCGCGCTCATGCAAGTGCCCGACCGCAAGAGCGACGTGGCGTATCTGGAGAGCTTCGCCTCGCAGATGTTCGCGCGGCGCGGCACCTACGGCTGGTGCCAGACGTGGTGCGGCGATGCCTACCAGATGCTGATGTGGGCGCAACTCCAGCCGGAGATCGTCTACGACGAGACGGTCGTCGAGCGCGGCCTCGACGGCTTCCGCGTGCTGGTGATGTTCGACTGCGACGTGCTGACGGCGACGGTTGCGAAGAAGGTGAAGGAGTTCCAGAAAAAGGGCGGCCTCATCGTTGGCGACGAGCGGCTCTGCCCGGCCATCAAGGCCGACATCGTCATCCAGAGCTACACGCGCACGCGCAAAGCCGACGAGGACCGCGCCGCGCTGGTCGCCAAGGCCGGCGAGCTTCGCAAGGCGCTCGACAAGCGTTACCGCCGCTACAGCGACTCGTCCAACGCCGACGTCGTCGCCCGCTGCCGCGCATTCGGCAAGAGCGACTATCTCTTCGCGATCAACGACAAGCGCGAGTTCGGCTCCTACGTCGGCCAGCACGGCCTGGTGATGGAAGACGGCCTGCCCTCGGAGACGACGCTCTCGCTCGCGCGCAAGAGCGGCTTTGTCTATGACCTCATCGCCGGCCAGGCCGTGCCCACCACCACCTCGCGCGGCCAGTTGCGCATCCCCGCCGCGCTCGGCCCGTGCGAAGGCCGCGTGTTCATGGTCACCGACCGTCCGATTGCCGGCGTGAAGATCGAAGCGCCCTCTGCCGCGAAACTCGGCGGCACCGCCACGGTGAAAATCGCCGTCGTTGACAAAGTCGGCCGTCCGCTCGACGCCGTGGTGCCGTTGCGCGTGGACATCCGCGACCCGGCGGGCCGCGATGCGGAGCGGACCGGCTACTACGGCGCGAAAGACGGTGGGATGGAACTAAAACTCGATCTCGCTGCCAACGACCAGCCGGGAGCGTGGCAGGTTCGCGTGCGCGAGCTGGCCTCCGGCCAGACGGCGAGCCAATACATTCGCGTGAGCCAGCCGTGAAACCTGCGAGCTTCAACAAGTGGATCGCGAGGGTCGTGTTGGTTGCGTCGCTGTCGCTTGTGTCGGTGGGAAGCGCCTCAGCTGCCGAGACCGTCGAGGGGCCGGCGGACTGGCGGCAGTGGCCGTTGGCGCCCGCAGATAAACCCGAGTTGCTGGATCCGCGCGACAGAATCGCACCGGAGTCGGTGCCGGCAGTGCCTGCATTTCCGGGCGCGGAGGGACACGGCGCGCTGTCGGTTGGCGGTCGCGGCGGGCGGGTCGTCAAGGTGACGACGCTCAACGCAAAAGGCCCCGGCAGTCTCGACGAAGCGCTGCGCGCGAAGGGCGCGCGCATCGTGGTCTTCGATGTCAGCGGCGTCATCCGCGGCGATTTCGTCATCACCGAGCCGAACATCACCGTGGCGGGTCAGACCGCGCCGGGCGCGGGCATCACCATCGAAGGCACGCTCTACACCAGGTTCCAGAAAGCGCCACAGGTCGGCAACGTCACCCTGCGCTTCCTGCGGGTGCGCGTGCTCCCGGTCCCTGCGAAAAGCACCGACAGCCTCGATGCTGTGCGCTTGCTCGGCGCCGACCGCGCGATTGTGGATCACGTCTCGGCGTCGTGGTCCGCGGACGAAACCACCGGCAGTCCTCTCTGCGCCAACGTCACCTATCAATGGTGCTCCGTGGAAGAGTCGGCCACCGTCGGCCACAAGAAGGGCCTGCACAACTACGGGATGAAGGGCGCGGGATGGCCCTACGGTTTCATCCACCACAACCTCATGGCCCACCACTCCCGCCGCAATCCGAGCGGCACCGCCCACGTCATCAACAACGTCGTCTATGATGTCCGCGACGGTTTCGTCCACGACGCGCCCGCGCCGCCGCCCGACCTTTATTTCGCCAGCAACGTCAGCGGCAACTACTACAAGCAAGGCCCCAGCTCGGACAGGTTCTACCCGATCTGCTTCAAGCAAAACACCGCCTACTACGCCGTGGACAACTTCATCCACGGCGTCGGCCTCATCAAAGACCCATGGCTGGAGGCGGACAAACATCCCGGCCTCAGAGCTTATGCCGACAAAGGCAAACGGCTGACCCGGCCACGGCCTTATCCCTATTTCCCGGTGACCATCCATACGCCGGAGCGTGCCTGTGAACTGGTGCTAGCCCACGCCGGCTGTCTGCCGCGCGACCGCGTGAGCCGGCGCACGATCCAGGAGTTCAAGGACGGCACCGGCAAATGGGGCCGCAATGCGCCTGAGAAACCCACCGACGAATGGTATCTCGACGGCCTGAAGCTGGGCAAACCTGAATGCGATTCGGACGGCGACGGCATGCCCGACCGTTGGGAGCAGGCGCACGGACTGAACCCAAACGATGCTGCCGACGCCGCGAAAATCGTCTCCAAACGCGCCTCGCGCGGCGACCGTCACAGCGGCTACACCTACGTCGAGTTCTACGTCAACGAACTGGCCGACAACCTCATTTCACGAGCCATGCGTGATGCCGGAGTCAGCCCATGAAGACCATGCGAAGCTCAACGTGGATTCGAGTCACGGCGATAATCGCATGGTTGGCGCTCTGGCCAGCAGCGATCCCGGCGAAGGAAGTTTTCCAGACGCCGAACAACGGTCACAACCTCGGTGTCTGGCGCATCACCCGCGAGCCGGCCGTCCGGCACTGGGCGAACTACCACAACACGCAATGCTGGAGTCCCGACGGACGCTACCTCTGCTACACGCGCTACGCCCCGCACGAAGGCCGTTACAGCGACGCGGCGGACGAGATTCATCTCTACGACCTGCTCGCGAACCAGGATCGGCTCGTCGAGCGCGGCTTCAATCCGCGCTGGGCGAAGTCCCGCAACTGGCTCTTCTATGTCCGCATCACCGGAACCGGGCGAGGCAAGGCGAGCCGGCTCGTCGAAGTCCGCTGGCTCGACCTCGACACCGGCGGGACGAAGACGCTCGCCACGGGCGTGGAGGCACTCGGCGAGACGACGCACGACGACCGCTGGCTGCTCGGCTCGAAACGGTTCCGCGGGCAGACGCCGGAGTTTGTTACCGTCCGCATCGCGTTGCCCGGCGGCGCGGTCGAAGAACTGCGCGAGGCCGTCGGCAGCCAGTGGATGCCCAACCCGCGCCATCCGGTCTTCTTCACGCGGCAGGACCACAAGAGCGAGCCGTTTGGGGCGACACGCTGGTTCTACGACCTCGACGGCCGCAACCAACGCATCGCGGTGCCGACGCTCCAACAGTGCCACATGTCGTGGATCGGCAGCGGCGAGTTTCTCCTGCTCGGCAACGGCCTCGTGCGCGGCCGGCGCTGGAACGAGCCATTTCCCAGCAACGTTCACATCCTCGCGTCCATCGGCGTCGGCGACATCAGCCCGTGTGGCCGCAGCGGGCGCTATGTCTGTGGTGACCACAACGTCGCCGACTTGCGCAGCGGCGATGGGTTTCACTTCATCGAGCCGCTTTCGATCATCTGTTACCCGGCGACGGTGAAGGACGACTCCGGCATCTACGACGCCGACCCGAAAGGCAGCCCCGACGGCACGAAGATCTGCTTCGTGTCGAATTACGACCTCAAAGATGGGCTACTGACGTATATCGAGAGAGTCTCAAAGGCCGACCGCGACGTGCTGCGCGTGCGGTCCACGGACGGCTTTCCCGACAAGGGCGCGGTTGTGCTGCGCCGCGAGATCGTGGGCTACGAACGCAAGACCAAGACAACCTTCGAGGGTCTGACACGCTGTCTGCACGATACGCTGCAAGTGCAACCCTCTCCCGGCATGCCCGTCACATCGTTTAAGGCCCGCTGCCTGACCGACGCGCAGTGGCGGCAAATCCCCGGCGTGTCGCCGCCGATGCGTCACTCCATCGGCGAAGAACATCCCGTGCTGCTGCGCCAGCGGCAGACCGATGTCTATGTCGCCGTCGTCCGCAAACCCGACCGCCCTCATCTGCGCATGGCCGGCAGCGCGGCGCAACTCATCCCCGGTGAGGAGCATTACGAGACCGCCGGCTACCACCTGCTGCGGGACGGGCGGAAGATCACCGCAAGACCCATATTGACTGGCATGAGCGTCGAGCTTCAACCGGGCGAACATCGCGCCGTCGCGGTCGAGTGGTCCGGTTTGGAAAGCGAGCCGTCGCCGCCGTTGCGCGTCGCCGCCTCCGCTAAGCTGCAAGTTCTGGCCGACCCACCGAAGGATTTCTCATGGACCAGCGACCGTTGGCTGGAAGGCCGCTCCGTGCGCGAGATCGTCCATCTCCACGACGGCGTCATCCATCGTGAATGGTATCGCGGCAACATCCTCACGCGCCGGCACGACCTCAACGCCGACGGCAAGGCCATCCGCCGGCTCGCCATCGAGAACGGCAAGCTGGCGCAGCGCGAGTATCACGACCGCGACGGCAAGTTGCTCAATCGGGAGATATTCGACGCCGAGGGTTTCATCACTGAATCCATCCGCTACGGCGAGGACAGCGGCAAACCGTTCGAAGCCATTCACTGGTGGTTTGAGCACGGCACGCCTGTGAGACAAACGTCGAAGGATGGGGAGTTCGTGAAACAGGGAGACCAGTGGGCTGCGACGAAGCCAAGCGAGCGAGCCGAGAAGAAAAGGAAACGCGCACGATGAGCGCGCGATCCCAAGCGCCGGACACGCAGCCTACTTCCCGCTTCCGCCGAGAATCTTCTCCGCCCGCTCGAACGAGCCGAGGTTGAAGACGTTCTTGTAGCCCATGCCTTTCAACATCTGCGTGCCGGCGCCGCTCCGGCCGCCCGCCTGGCAGTGCAGCAGCAAGACGGTTTCCTTGTCGGGCGCCTCGCTGGCGATCCGCTGCTTCAGTTCGTCGAGCGGGATGTTGATGGTCTTTGGCAGGCGCCGCTCGCCGTATTCCTGCGTGGTGCGCACGTCAATGACCTTCGCTCCCTTCCGCAGATGGTCGCGCGCCGCCTCCTCGGTGACCGAGTTGAGTTGCTTGAGAAACACGAACGCGCCGAGCACGCCCGCCACAGCCAGAATCGTCATCCATGTCATGACGGGAACCATTGCACCGAACCGGTGGCTGGGCAAGCGGCTGGCCGTCATCACGTCTGGACCTGTTTGCGCGCCTCGTCGGCCAGCGCGGTGCTGAGGTAACGCTCGCCGGTGCTGCAACCGATGGTGACGATGAGTTTGCCTTTGTTCTCCGGGCGCTGGGCCACTTGCAGCGCGGCCCAGACGTTCGCGCCGGTGGAGATGCCGGCGAGGATGCCCTCCTCCGTCGCCAACCGGCGCGCGGTGATGATGGCGTCGTCGTTGCTGACGGTGACAACATCGTCAAGTATTTGCAGGTTCAAGTTCTTCGGCACGAAGCCCGCGCCGGTGCCTTGAATCTTGTGCGGGCCGGGCTTGAGCGGCTGGCCGCTGCGCGTCTGCGTGATCACAGGCGAGTCTTTCGGCTCGACGGCGATGGAGAGGAAGCTCTTTTTGCGCGGCTTGATCACCTCGCTGATGCCGGTGATGGTGCCGCCGGTGCCGACGGCCGAGACGAGAATGTCCACATGGCCGTCGGTATCTTTCCAGATTTCCTCGGCGGTGGTCTGGCGGTGGATTTCCGGGTTGGCCGGGTTGTTGAACTGCTGCGGAATCCACGAATCGGTGATTTCCTTGTTCAGATCCTCGGCTTTCTTGATGGCGCCTTTCATGCCCTCGGCGGCTGGCGTCAGGACGAGTTGTGCGCCGAGCAACGCCAGCAGCGTGCGGCGCTCCAGACTCATGCTTTCGGGCATGGTGAGGATGAGCTTGTAGCCGCGCGCGGCGGCGACGAACGCCAGCGCGATGCCCGTGTTGCCGGAGGTCGGCTCGATGATGGTGGTCTTCGGCGTGAGGATGCCGTCGCGCTCGGCGGCGTTGATCATGGCGAAGCCGATGCGGTCCTTGACGCTGCCGAGCGGGTTGAAGAACTCGCCCTTGAGCGCGATGGTCGCCGGCGCGCCGCCGGTGATGCGGTTGAGCTTAATCAGCGGGGTCCGGCCCACTGTGCTGATGATGTCGGGATATACGGGCATGGTCGTTTCCTTTCTTTGGTTATAGTTTAGATGGAATAGTCTTCCGCGAAAACCCTCAAATTCTGCAATTCGACGAAAACCTGCTCGCCAGCCTGCGGGTTCAACTGGCGCGAAAACTCCTTGCTCAACTGGACGCCGAACTGGCTGTGGTCGTCGAGACGCTCCAGCTCAACCTGCACCACCGGCCCGGCGGCGTTGACGCGAAGGATGCGCGCTGCCAGGCTCGACTGGCCGGTGCGCTCGCGGGTCAGCCGGATGTCGTGCGGTCGCACGTAGGCGACGGCGCCGCTGTTCGACTCGCCGACGTGGTTGGTGGCTTGAAACTCAGCGCCGCCGATGACGACGCGGCCCTCGTGGATGCGGCCTTGGAAAAGGTTCACGTTGCCGAGGAAATTGAGGATGAAAGGCGACGCCGGATGCTCGTAGATTTCCTCCGGCGTGCCCATCTGTTCGATGCGTCCCTCGCGCATGATGGCGACGCGGTCGGCGACTTCGAGCGCCTCCTCTTGGTCGTGCGTGACAAAGAGCGTGGTAACGTGGATTTCGTCGTGTAGCCGGCGCAACCAGCGGCGCAGTTCCTTGCGCACCTGCGCATCGAGCGCGCCGAACGGCTCGTCGAGCAGCAGCACCTTCGGCTCCACGGCGAGCGCGCGGGCGAGGGCCACGCGTTGACGCTGGCCGCCGGAGAGCTGCGATGGAAACCGCTGGGCGAGCGGTTCGAGTTGGACGAGCTGTAGCAGTTTCGCGACACGGCTGCGGATTTCCGGCTCCGCCGGGCGCTTATCCCGCGGGCGGACGCGGAGGCCGAACGCGACGTTTTCAAAGACGGTCATGTGGCGGAACAGCGCGTAATGCTGGAACGCGAAGCCGGCCTTGCGCTGGCTGGCCGGCAGGTTCGTGACATCCTCGTTGTAGAACAACACCTGCGCGCTGCCGGGGTCGGGGAATTCCAGGCCGGCGATGATGCGCAGCAGCGTGGTCTTGCCGGAGCCGGACGGGCCGAGCAGCGCGACCAGCTCGCCGGAGTTGACCCGGAGGCTGACGTTGTCGAGCGCGACGAACTTGCCAAATCGCTTGGTGATGTTGCGGACTTCAACGCTCATGGTGTTTCAGTTTCAGGCTTCCGCGCCGTGTGCGGCCGGGTTTTTCCATTCGATCCAGGTTTTCAGTGCCAGCGTGACCAGCGCCAGCAGCGCCAGCAGCGACGCGACGGCGAAAGCGGCGACGAAGTTGTATTCGTTGTAAAGAATCTCGATGTGGAGCGGCATGGTGTTGGTCTGGCCGCGGATATGGCCCGACACCACTGAGACCGCGCCAAACTCGCCCATCGCGCGGGCGTTGCAGAGGATGACGCCGTAGAAGAGGCCCCACTTGATGTTCGGCAGCGTGACGCGCCAGAAGGTCTGCCAGCCGCTCGCGCCGAGTGTGATGGCGGCGTATTCATCGTCGTTGCCCTGCGACTGCATCAGCGGGATCAGTTCCCGCGCCACGAACGGGAACGTGACGAAGATTGTCGCGAGCACAATGCCCGGCACGGCGAAGATGATCCGGATGTCGTGTTCGGCCAGCCACGGGCCGAACCAGCCTTGCGCGCCAAACAGCAGCACGTAGATCAACCCGGAGATCACCGGCGAGACGGCGAACGGCAGGTCAATGAGTGTGATGAGCAGGCTCTTGCCGGGAAAGTTGAACTTCGCGATGGCCCACGACGCCGCCACGCCGAAGACGAGGTTGAGCGGCACCGCAATCGTCGCGGTGGTGAGCGTGAGCTGAATCGCTGAGATGGCGTCGGGGTTGCGGAAGGCGTCGAAATACGGCCCGATGCCGCGCCGGAACGCTTCCGTGAACACCGCCGCGAGCGGCACGAAGAGGAACAACGTGAGGAACAACAGCGCCACGGCCGTCAGCGTCCACTGCACCCACGCAGGGTCGTGGGTTGCGTGGCGGGCGGTCACCGTGCGGTTCAGTCGTGATATAGCGGGTCCGGCCATGACGGGTTCAGCCTCGCGTGCGTTGTTGGCTCCACTTCTGGAGCAGGTTGATGACGAGCAGGAGCGCAAACGAAGCGGTGAGCATCACCACGGCGATGGCGGTGGCGCCCTGGTAGTCGTATTGCTCCAGCTTGGTGATGATGAGCAACGGCGTGATCTCGGTGCGCATCGGCATGTTGCCGGCAATGAACACCACCGAGCCGTATTCGCCAAGCGCCCGCGCAAACGCCAGCGCGAAGCCGGTCAGCAGCGGCGGATAGAGCGGCGGCAGCAGCACGCGGCGGAAGGCCTGCCACCGGCTCGCGCCGAGGCTGACAGCGGCTTCTTCGAGTTCGGATTCGAGATCCTCCAGCACCGGCTGCACCGTGCGCACGACGAACGGCAGGCTGATAAACGTCAGCGCGATGAGGATGCCGAGTTCGCTGAACGCGGCCTTGATGCCGAGCGGCTCCAGCCAACGGCCAATCCAGCCGTTCTTGGAGTAGATCGCCGCCAGCGCGATGCCGGCGACAGCCGTCGGCAGCGCAAACGGCAGATCCACCATCGCGTCCACGAGTTTCTTGAAGGGGAACCGGTAACGCACCAACACCCACGCCACGAGCAGCCCGAAGACCGCGTTGATGGCCGCCGCGAGCAGCGCCGCGCCAAAGCTGATGCGATACGACGCCAGCACCCGCGGTGACGCCACCGCCGACCAGAACGCCGGCCACGTCATGGTCGCGGTCTTCAGAAACGCCGCGCTCAGCGGGACCAGCACGATCAGGCCGAGGTAAAGCACGGCGAATCCCAGCGTCAGCCGGAAGCCAGGCAGTGGATTCTGCTCTTTGAAGGTGAAGGCGGACATTTTACAGGTTCGGCGCGTAGGCGATGAACGGACGATACTCGTTCAGAATCGTTTGCAGCGCCTCCACGAAGGCCGCCTCTTTCTTCTGCTCCGCCGCGTCTCTGGGCGTTTCGAGGATGATCTCGAACGGACGCGGGTGGATTTCCGGCGGCGCAACCAGCACGCCATCGTAGCTCTCGCCGATGATGCCGTTGCGCGCGTTGAAGCCGTCAATGACGGCGTTCGCGTTGCGCGGCAGGAATTGCTCGGCAGCCCGCAGCGCCGGCTCGATCAGATGCTCCGTCAGCGTCGCGCCGCCCGCGAAACCATAGAAGCCGTGACTGGTGTCGTCGGTGTGCAACGAAATAATCCCGTGGAACGCGTGCGACGCAAGTTCGGACTCGAGGAGCTTCACTTCCGGCTCCACCGAGTTCCTCCAGAACTCGCGGTTCAGGTCTTTGCCGCTGCGCGAGTGGCGTGTCCCGTCCTCGAACCCGGTCGGATTGCACACCGGGTAAACGAACAGGCAATAGCCCTCGGCCAGTTCCGGATTTGCGTCGAGCGTCTGAAGGAACCGGACCAGCGCATAAATGCCTTCCGGCTCATCGCCATGAATGCCGGCGAAGATGCCGATGCGAATCGGGTCGTCGCCGGCTTTCGGCCCGATGAAGAGATAGCGCGGCAGTTCATAGGTCCGGCTGCTGGCTTGAAAGCGCGCGTTGTGGCCGGCGACCAGACTGTGCGAGCTGGCCGCCAGTTCATCCAGCGGCGCAAGCAGGTCGGCGATGGAGCGCGGACTGGACGCGGCTGTTTCAACGTGGGTTCCCGGTGTTGTGAGGGTTGCTTGCATGTTTCCTTGGCGAATTGACTTGTGTCGTCGAGACAGCCTCATGGCATACCATCTCATGGCTTGTAGATTTGGTCGAATATGCCGTCGTCGGCGAAGTGTTGCGATTGCGCCTTCTGCCAGCCGCCAAACACCTCATCAATGGTGAACAGCTTCAGTTGCGGAAACTTGTCGGCGTATTTCGCCGCCACGGATTCGAGCCGTGGGCGGTAGTAGTGCTTCGCGGCAATCTCCTGACCTTCTTCCGAGTAGAGATGCTCCAGATACGCCTTGGCGACGGCGAGCGTGCCGTGCTTGGCGGCGAACTTGTCCACGATCGTTACCGGCGGCTCCGCCAGGATGCTGAGCGAAGGCGCGACGATCTCGAACTGGTCCTTGCCAAGGTTGTTGACCACCAGCAACGCTTCGTTCTCCCATGAAATGAACACGTCGCCGATGCCGCGCTCCACAAACGTCACGGTCGAACCGCGCGCGCCGGAGTCGAGCACCGGCACGTTCTTGAAGAGGCGGCTGACGAACTCCTTCGCCTTCGTTTCATCGCCGCGATTCTGTTTCAACGCATAGCCCCAAGCCGCGAGGTAGTTCCATCGCGCGCCACCGGAGGTCTTGGGATTGGGCGTGATGACCGCGACGCCTGGCTTTGCCAGATCGTTCCAGTCCTTGATCTGCTTGGGGTTTCCCTTGCGCACCAAAAACACGATGGTTGAGGTGTAAGGCGCGCTGTTGTGCGGGAGGCGTGATTGCCATTCTTTCGGGATCAGCGCGGCTTTCAGGAAGAGTGCGTCCACGTCGTAAGCCAGCGCCAGCGTCACCACGTCAGCTTGAAGCCCGTCAATGACGGCCCGCGCCTGCTTGCCGGAGCCGCCGTGCGACTGGTTGACCGTCACGGTCTGGCCGGTCTTTTCCTTCCAGTGTTTCGCAAATGACGCGTTAAAGTCCTGATAAAGCTCGCGCGTCGGATCGTAGGAAATGTTCAACAGTTTGACCTCGTCCGCCGCTCGCACGGACAGGCCGAAGCCAAGGACTACGCCCCAAATTAACAGTGAACGAAAAGTCTTATTGGTTGTCATTTTGTCTGCTCTTCAAAGGATCGTGTCTTGTGTTGTCGTGTTTTATAAAATCGCTTCGCCGCTAAAAAACCACCTGCAACCGGCCGAAGACCGCTTTCTCATCCTGCCGATTCTGGACGCTTGCACCAGCTCCAGCGCCGCCCTCGAACCGGGTCTGCTCGTAATCAATCATGAGCTTGACGTTCTTGCTCAGATACCAGTTCAGCCCAACGCCCCACGCGGTGGTTTTTGTGGCGGACACCGTGGGGTCCGCGAGCCGGTTGGCGACCGTGCCGACGAAGGCTGCATCGTCCACGTCCAGTTCGTGGACGCGGGCGGTGATTTCAAACGCGCCCCACTGGCCTTTGGCGAGGCTGAAGGGTTTGTCTGGCGTGACGCCTTTGTAGGAAGCGTCCTCGCCGGTCAGAACATAGGATGCCGCGACTTGCCACGCCGCGTTCTGGATCCGCTGGCTGTTGGCAACTCTCCTAGCCTCCTGCGACGAAACCACATATTCGCCCAGCAGACCGAACGGTCCCCAGTAGTAGTAACCCTGCGGCGATATTCGATCCTCGACGCCATCGGCATACGCACCGGTATTGTAGGTGAAGAACGTGCTCTGGCCCGGTGTCTTGAAGGTGGGCAGCGCGGAACTCGTCGCTGTGCCCTGCCGGTTGCCGGTGGATCCCGCGATGCCGACGCCAAGACCCTGCACCGGTTTCAGGTCGGTCTTCTTGAACGGGTGCGCGAAGACCCGCGCATCGATGTCTTTGGAGTCATGCTCGTCCACGTCCACGCTTGCGCCGTCGGGCGTGCCGTTGAAGACTCCCACCGCATAGCTCAGCGTGCCTTCAAGCAGATCGCCGTAGAGTTGCAAGCCGATGTCGCGGTTTGGCACCAGCGATGAGGGGAAGCCCAGCGAAACGAACTGATTGTCCACATCCGATTGCAGGCGTTCTAGGCCCACCGGTCCTTTGGTTTTGCCTGCCCGAAGTTTGAGGGCATTCCAATGCTTCCAGTCAATGTAGCCGTCAATCAGTTGGGTGGAGCCGTTGCCGAATTCCGGCGCAAGCCTGAACTCAAACTCCTTGAACAACGTGCCGTCAAAGATAAGGCGAGCGCTGTTGATGCTGAACGTATCGGTGAGCCTTTCGCCGTTGTCCTCCAAGAACGTCCTCGAATCGGCCTTGAACTGGCCGCCCAACTTCAAACCGAAGTTGCCATCCGCGGACTTCACGGAGATTCCCTTCGATCCCACAGTCAAGATCGGCGTCTCTTTCGCCCGCTTCTCAGCCGCAGCCAGTTCGGCTTCCTTTTCCACTTCGCGTTGGCGCTTCAGGATCTTCAGGTCCTGCTCGACAGCTTGCGCCTTCTGCGCTGCCGCCGCTTCCTTTTCGGCGACCGCAGTCTTCTGCGCTTCAAGTTGGCTCTTCAGGGTTTTCAATTCTTGTTCCAGCGGTTGCAGACGCTTGAGTTCTTCTTCAAGCGACTGCAAACGCTCCTCCAGACCTTGCTTGGGTGAACCGGCGCCTTGGGCGACTGCCCGTTGCGCCGGACCAATGACCACGATGCCCAACAGGGCCAACATGGTGAACAACCGTGCTTTCCTCATGATTTGATTTCCTTCTGCTGTTCGCTGCGTGTTTCATGGGAACCTCCGGTTGTCCGGTCAGCCCTCCTTTCTTTTGGTTTTCTTGTTTGTTACGCCTCCGTGCGTCCGGTTGGCGATGCTTGTTGCCAGAGGGCAGCGGTGAACTCATGGCGGTGCTTTAATGCACTGTCACTGAGGCGGATTTTCTCCTTCCGCTCAATCTGGACGATCTTCCCGTCGTGAACAGTGATTTCCACTGATCCGTAATGGACGTCTTGAATAGCCTGAAGCACTTGCTTGCGAATCTGTTCGATTCCAGCAGGCTTCTGATCGCCGCTCACTACGCGTGACGCTTGAGTATTCATTACTATCTTAGGTTTGTTGATAATGATAATGATGGTTTCAATCTTTGCAAGCACTTTTTTCGGGAAGTTAATGAGAATGCTCAACCCTATTGACCCACCATGAAACCACGAAGTCGGGCGCGAAGTGTGGAATCGCCAGGCACGGACAGTGGATTCCGCCGACAGCGCAACACGTCTTCGATACACTGCGAACGCCGGAAGACCGGAAGCAGACGCTTCGTCCGAGCGCAGGTTCCCCCTGCCGCAATCAAGCCGTCGGCAGGCCGATTTCCTCGTCGGTGAGATAGCACGCGGGGTCGGGCGCCCACGGGTCGCCGTGGACTTGCAGCGCGCGAACGCGGAAGCTGCCACCGCAGATGTCCTTGAACCGGCACGCGCCGCAACGGCCTTTCAGCAGCGGCAGACGGTTGCGCAGTTGCGCCAGCAGCGGAATGGAATTGTCGCTCCAGATTTCGCTGAAGGGCCGCTCCTTGACGTTGCCGAGCGTGGCGGCCTGCCAGAACTGGTCGGGATGCACGTTACCTTGCGTGTCTATGTTCGAGATGCCGATGCCCGAGGAATTCGCGCCGCCGCCGTTCCACTTCATCCACTGATAAACCAGCTTGGCCCGCTCCGGGTCGCGCTCGCGCAGCTTGAGGTAGAGGTAAGCGTTGTCGGCGTGGTGATCCACCGTGAGTATTTCCTTGCCGAGGCCGCGCCGGTGAAAATCCTCCGTGCGCTCCACAATGATGTCCACCGCCCGCCGCACGTCAGTCGACAACAGTTCGTCCGAGGTGCTGCCACGGCCTGAATAGACGAGGTGATAGAAACACGCGCGCTGGATGCCTTCCGCCTCGATGAAATCGAAAATCTTGTGGAGGTCCATGCAGTTGCGCTTGGTGAGCGTCAGCCGCAGGCCGACCTTCTGACCTACCTCGCGGCAGTTGCGCATGGCGCGGACGGCAGCGTCGAAAGCGCCTTTGACGCCGCGGAACATGTCGTTGGTCTCGCCGATGCCGTCGAGCGAAATGCCGACGTAGCTGAGGCCAATCTCTTGCAGTGTCTTCGCCGTCGGCTTGTCAATGAGCGTGCCGTTGGTGGAGAGAGTCAGTCTCAGTTCCTTGGAACGCGCGTAACGCATCAAATCCAGCAGGTCTGGCCGAGTCAGCGGTTCGCCGCCGGAAAAGAGCAACGCCGGCACGCCAAAGCCTGCGACATCATCAATGACCTTTCGCGCCTGCTCGTTCGTCAGTTCGCCCGGATACTTCTGGGCGTAGCTGTCGGAATAGCAGTGGACGCAGCGGAGGTTGCAGGTGCGGGTGATGTTCCAGACAACGATCGGCCGCCGCTCCGAAGCCGCGCGCGGTGCGCCGTGACCGTGACCGTAGCGGAGGTGATCCGCCGGTTGGTCCTCGCCACAAAAAAGTTTGGTTACGTTGACCATAAGTCTCGCGCCAACCTTGTGTGTTTTAGGGCGACGGTCAAGAGGGAATCGCGCTCCCAGCCCGTCACTCCGGGAGCGCCAACTGCTCGATGAAACGGTCCTCGAAACCGGCGTCGAGATTCAGTTCCACGACTTCAAGCTGTTTGCCGATGCGCGTAAGCTCGTCGAGCACGCCACTGTCGAGCAGCGCCAGATATGCGCCGGCGAGCGCCGTGTTGCCGACGACCTGGACCTGTTTCGGCGCGAAGCCCGGCAGCAATCCGCTGGCGATGGCGTTGGGGACGTTGATGTGCATTCCGAAACCGCCGGCGAGGTAGAGGCGCTTGATGTCGCGCGGCTGCAGTCCGGCGCGCTGCAACAGTGTTAGCAGCCCGGCGGCGATGGCGGCCTTGGCTTGCAGCAACCGTGCGATGTCCAGCTCCGAGATGATGATGTCGTGACCACCTTGGCCGCGGGCCACGCGCAACGCGACGCCGTATTGGTTTTGGAGGAACAGATTGCCGGCTTTCGCCACGACCGTGCGGTCGAAGCGGCCGGTGCGGCTGATCAGACCGTTGCGCTGCGCTTCGGCGAGGAAATCCACGTATGCCGAACCGCAGACGCCGATGGGCGCGGCGTTGCCGATGACCTCCGTCCGCGCGGTCAGCGGCGCGGTGTCAAAAGCAATGTGGCCGATGGCGCCATCGCCCGCACGGATGCCGTTGGTAAGACCAGAGCCTTCGAACGCCGGTCCCGCCGCCGTCGCGCAGCCGAGAAGGCGGTCGCCGTGCTTGAGGATGATCTCGCCATTCGTGCCGGCGTCCACGAGCAGGCTCGGCCCGTCGTCATAAACCAGTCCGCTCGCAAAAACCCCCGCCGTCAGGTCCGAGCCGATGTAGGCCGACGCGCTCGGCAACAGGTGCAGCGTCGGCCCCTCGCCGATCGTGTCGCGCAACGTGAGCCGGACCGATTCCGCCGGTGTCATGCGGTGTTCGAGAAACACCGGTCTGAACGGAACCGTGCCCATCGGCGACGGGTCAACGCCGGCGAGCAGATGCAGCATCGTGGTGTTGCCGGCGATGGACAGACACCGCAATTGGCCGGCGGCAGCCTTGGCGGTAATGAGCGCGTTTGTCAGTAACGGTAGGATCGTCCGCTGCACCACGGCGTCCTGAAGCTGGCCGACCATCTCCGGGTCGCTCGCGCAGAGGTTCATTCGTGTGACCACGTCTTCGCCGTAGTGAATCTGCGCATTGAAGTCGGCGGCGTGGGCGAGGATGCCGCCGCTGGCGAGGTCCACCAACAACAGCGCCACCGTTGTGGTGCCGATGTCAATCGCCACGCCGAGCGGTGGGGACGACGTCTTGTCACTCACGTCGGTGACGAGCCAGTGGTCGTCGTGATACTCGGTGGTGACGCGGAGTTTCTGCCCGCCGTTCCTGCGCGTAAGACTGTCAGCCAGCCGCGGGTCGAGGCGGACGGGCCGGCGACGTTTCTGCTGCGAGGCGACGGCTTGACAGAGTTGATCGGCGGTCGTGATGCCGTCGGCGATCTCCACCTGCTGCCAGATTGGGTCGTGCGCGCGCGGCACGTTGATGCGGAACTCGCTGACCACCTGCGCCTCGTAGGCCAGCAGCGAGCGCGGTGGGATGCGGATGCGCGCACTGTTGCCATCGCCGAGCCGGTGCTCGCAGCCTCGCACGGAGAGCGGCGCGTCGCTGACGCTGACGACTTTGCCGCTGGCGATGTGAACGAGCGAGCCAGCGAGCAGTTCCACGATGCAACCGTCGCAGAGGCCGCGCTGGCCGCAACGGGTGTTCAGCGGCAGATGCTCTCGGCGCAAGATCTCCGCAAGCCGCTTGCCGCGCTGCGCCGTCGGCACGGCGATGGTGTGCGCCCCCTTCGAGGTTTCGACTTCAAGATGGAAGCGCGGGGCGGTCATGGCGCTGCGGTGCCGTCAACCGGCTCGATCACGCGGCCGTCGGCGGTCATGCGGAACGTCTGGCCCGGCTCCAGCACGATGAACCGCTCGTTGTCCCAATCGCCCGCGAGCATCGCCTTGAGCAGGCCGGGGTCACCGTGCTGGCGGTCGAACTTCCAGCCAAGCCAAGTCGCGCATTCCTGCGTAAACGCGATGTCCTGCGGCGTCGCGCCAATACCAACGTCCACGTAGGTCGCACGGTCGTAGCTCTTGAACCAGTGCTGCTCGGTCTCCATCAGGAACTGTGCGTTGTCCTCGCCGTATTTCTCGACATACTCTTTGAGCAGATCGTCGTGGCGCTTCCTGCCGGGCGGCTTGCCGTAACGGTTCCAACCGGGGCTATACCAGTAGGTGCCGGGATGCTCGGCGACGTAGCGCGCGTAGCGTTCCTTGCAGCCGAGCAGGTGCGTGATGCAATCGTGCGCGCGGGCGATGACGAGCTTGCAACGGCGCGTGCGGACGCCCTCGGTGCCGCGGCTGCATATCCCATAGCCGAGCACAATCGCTTCGGCGTCCGTGCCCGCTTCGACACGATCAATCGCCGCCTGCAACTCGCACCGCAACTTGTCCGGATCCTGGTGAAGTCCCTGTTCCAGCGTCTCGACGCGAATGACATGGGGATGCTCCCGCGCGAGATGGTTGAACTCAATCTCCAAGACGGCGCAGGTGACAACGACAATGCGCGGCGGCCGGGCCTTGGAGGCGGCGCGCGCATCGTGATTGGCGGGTTGGGTATCGCTCATATCGTTTGAGTCAAAGTGCCGATACCATACGAAACCTCGCGCCAATTGGAAAGTTGACACTTCGCCTTTTTCGCGGTGTTCGTCCCAACTTTTTCCTTACCAGCCACGGCATTTGCCGATAGCTTGTCGGGGCGGCGATGAAACCGGCATGAGCAAGAAAGTATTCTGGATCACGGCGGCGGTGCTTGTTCTCACCGCGCTCGTCGCGACGCTGCGGCTTGCGCAGCCGGCGAAACCCGTTGACGCGCCCTCCACGGCGCCTGCCACCGCCTTCACCGGCTCGTCGCGCTGCCGCGAATGCCACGAGCAGTTTTACCAACTCTGGTCCAAGTCACATCACGGCCTGGCGATGCAGCCTTTCACGGCGGAGTTCGCTGAGAAGGAAATCCAACCGCAGAAGGAAGACCTCGTCATCCGTGGCGTCCGCTACCGTGCCGAGAAAAGCGGGGGCGGCAAATGGTTCGTCGTCGAGCGCGGGTCAAAGGGCGAGCAACGCTACCCGATGGTGGAGGTGATGGGCGGCAAGAACGTCTATTACTTCCTGACGCCGCTCGACCGTGGGCGGTTGCAGGTGCTGCCGGTCGCCTACGATGTGCGCCGCAAGGAATGGTATGACACCACCGCCAGCGCGATGCGGCATTTCCAGGACGTGCCCAATGAGGCGCTCGATTGGCGTGAATGGCCGCTGACCTTCAACACCGCCTGCTACAACTGCCACGTCAGCCAGCTTGAGAACAACTACGACCTCAAGACCGACACCTACCACACCCGGTGGTTTGAGCCGGGCATCAACTGCGAAACCTGCCACGGCCCCTGCGGCGAGCACATCACGCTCTGCAAGCAGCTTGGCGGCAAGAAACCACCGCACGACTTGAAGCTCATCCGTATGACGACCATGACGCCGTCGCAACGCACCGACACTTGCGCGCCATGCCATGCGAAGATGTCGCCGTTGACGACGAGCTTCCAGCCGGGCGAGCGATACTTCGACCACTACGACCTCGGCACGCTGGAAGACCGCGATTTTTATCCCGACGCGCGCGACCTCGGCGAGAACTACACTTTCACACTCTGGCGAACCAGCCCGTGCATCAAGGACCCGAAGTTCGACTGCACGCACTGCCATACCTCCAGTGGCCGCAACCGCTTCACCGGTGCGAACGCCAACAACGCCTGCCTGCCGTGCCACAAGAACCACGTGGCCAATCCCGCCGCGCACTCGCATCACGAAGCCGGCAGCAAGGGCAGCGAGTGCGTCGCCTGCCACATGCCGACGACCGAGTTCGCCCGGATGCGCCGCAGCGACCACTCGATGCGCGCGCCAACGCCCGCTGCGACGCTTGCGTTCAAGTCGCCGAACGCCTGCAACCTCTGCCACGCCGACAAGGACGCCGCCTGGGCCGACAGCTGGGTTCGCAAATGGTATCCGCGCGACTACCAGGCACCGGTGCTGCGCCTGGCCGGCATCATGGATGCCGCGCGCAAACGCGACTGGTCGAAGCTGCCGGAGATGCTCGCGTGCATCGCCGCTCCCGACCGCAGCGAGATTCACGCCGCGTCGCTGATCCGCATGTTGGAAAACTGTCCCGATGAGCGGAAATGGCCGGTGATCCTGAAAGCAACGAAAGATCCGTCGCCGCTCGTCCGAGCACGCGCCGTCGAGGCGCTCACGGACAACCGCACCTCCGAAGCGCTCGCCGCGCTCGCCGCCGCCGCGCGCGACGACTACCGCCTCGTCCGCATTCGCTCCGCCGCTGCGCTCGCCGGCTATTTAATGGATTACCTCGAACCAGCGGACCGCGAGAGTGTGAAGAAGGCAACGGCGGAGTTTGAAGCATCGCACCGCTCGCGCCCCGACGACGCGACGGCGCACTACAATCTCGCCAACTTTTACATGGCGCGCCGCGAGTATGAGCAGGCGGTCGCGTCGTTCGACACCGCCGCCAGGCTCCAGCCGGAGAATTTCGCCGTGCTGGTGAACGCCGCCCTCGCCCACAATGCGCTCGGCCAGAATGAGAAGGCCGAGCAATGCCTCCGCCGCGCCATCCAACTCGACGCCACCAACGCCGTCGCCAATCTCAACCTCGGCCTGCTGATGGGCGAGCTTGGCCGCACGCGCGACGCCGAGGCCGCGTTCCGCACCGCGCTCAAGAGCGACCCGCGCTCCGCCGTCGCCGCCTACAACCTCAGTGTCATCGCGAGCCAAGCCGGCCGCCTCGACGAAGCCGCCACGCTTTGCCGCCGCGCCGCCGAAGCCGCGCCGCAGGAACCGAAATACGCCTACACGCTCGCGTTCTACCAGCGCCAGCAAGGCCAGACCAACGACGCGGTTTTGACCCTCCGCCGCCTGCTCGGCGACCGCCCCGCGTATCCGGCTGCCTACGCGCTGCTCGGTGAGATTTACGAACAGCAGCGCAAGCCCGCCGAAGCCGCGCAGGTCTATCGCCAAGCCGCCGACAACCCGAAGCTGGCAGAGCCGGACCGCGCGCAGTTCATGCAGCGGGCGCAGGCACTGACGGCTGGTGGGATACGGTAGTGCAAGGGTGGATTTGAACACGGGGACGCAGAAGACGCAGAGACTCTCCGCTCCTCTGCACTCTCTGCGTCTATCTCCGCTAGTTCGCCAGGAAGTTCACGATCCGCGCGGCGTGGCCTTTGCTCTCGGCGTTCTTCTTGTCGCTGATGCGCAGCGTCAACTCATGCGCGCCGTCAGTGAGATCGGCGTCTAACACGTAGGCCCAGGGGATGTGCAAACTGCCGCTCCAATGAGTGAACAGGTCCGTCGTTTTCCACGCGCCGCCATCCACCTTGAACTCCACCACGCCCGCGTCAGGACCGGCGGCGACGAAGATGCCGACCGCCGTGCCCGTGAACTTCAGCGTCAGCGCCGCGCCCGGCTCCTCGGCGACGAGCATTGGGACATTGACGAAACCTTTCCGCGTGCCGATTTTGCCGGCCGGTTTCCACGACGGATCGAGTTTCCAGCCGGAGGCGACGTGCGCTTCCTTGATATCCGCGAGCCGGCCGCGGAAGTAGCTCTTCTCATCGAGCGGCTTGGCGGGCAGCGGATAGGGCTGGATTTTCGCATCGGCGGCGAGCGGCTGCTGCCACGCGGCGTCGAAGAGGCGGGCGATGCTCTTGGCGTAGAGTGTGTGGCCGAACGGCGACGGATGCAGGCCCTTGAAGTCCTTCTCCCACGTGAACTCCCTGGCGTGAATGCGCTCAGTGACTTCTCGCGCGAGGTCAATCGAGGGGACGTTGTAGTGCTTGGCGACCTTCTCGTGGTTGGCGATGACCGCAGGCGTCTTGCCGGCGTTGATCACCTTCATCTTGTCCGGATCCACGAAGTGTAACTGGATGATGTCGAGCGCGGGATTGATGAGCCGCGCATGGCGGATGATGCCCTCCATGCCGCGCACCTGCTCGCGATCGCCGAAACCGTTGGTCTCGTCGTTGACGGCGGCTTCCTCGAACAGCAGATCCACGGGACCGTGGCTGAACACATCGCGCAACAGCCGGAACGCGCCGGGCGTTGAGCCGGTCGAGCTGATGCCGGCGTTGATGAAGTCGAACTTCGTGCCGGGAAACCGCCGCTGCAATTCCTCGCCCACCAGCTCACGCCAGCCGCGCCCCTCGGTGATGGAGCCGCCCATGAACGCGACGCGGCCGGTCTTCTGGCGCTCGAACTTGACGCGGCAGTTGGCCAGCCCGCCGCGCAACGCGAAGTAATCGTAACCGTAAGGCGTCGCCGGCTCCGGCAGCAGCGCGCCCTCCATGCCGGGCGTGTGACGGAGGATGAAGTTCACGATTCGCGCCGGGTCTTTGAGGCTGTGCGGATGGTGGTCGCAGTTCGGTTTGCAGATGACCTCGATCTCGCCGCCGAGTTCGCGGTAACGCTTCGCGAGGATGGCAGTGTTCTCGTCGAATGGCACGACCTTGTCCGTCTCGCCGCAGACGGAGAGGATGGGAATCTTCGCCTTCGCCACCGGCTCGATGCGGTCGAGCGGGCTGCCTTTGAAACTCTTCGCCGTCTCCTCGGTGAGGTTGAAGATCTTCAGACATTGCTCCCAGCAGTTCTTCGAGCCGGCGCCCTTGCCTTTGCCGCCGGGCCAACTGCGGATGTCGAGCACCGGCGCGTCGAGGTAGAGCGCGGCGACCTTGTCGGGATGCGTGGCGGCGTAGTTGAACGCGTAGAGGCCGCCGCGGCTGAAACCCTCCAGCACCGCGCGCGGCGCAAGTCCGAACTGCCGCTCGACGTGGTCTTGGAACTTCCGCATCCACTCAATGGCCTGCGGCGCGCCATACATGTCGCTGACCTTGTAGTAGGCGACGTGAAACCCCTTGCCGAGCAGCGCAATGTCGCCCTGCGGCTCGTGGCCGAAGAACTCCGTGCGCCACGACCACGGCTTGCCCGGCGCGGCCGTCTTCGGCGCGACGACGAAACCCGTGCGACCGTCCACAACGAAATCGTGGCGGTCGAAACCGTTCCACAAGGATTTCTTGCCGGGCAGTTCGGCGGCAGTGAGTAGGCCGGCCAACAAGGCCGGCACTATGACGAGAAGGAGTCGGAGTTGCATGATGATTTGTTCGCGAACCGTGTTGGTGGCATTCTCGCCAACAACCCGCGGCAAGCCGCGCGCATTGCTGCCAGGAGCACGGCAAACGCCCCGTCCGCGAAACGATGGCGAACGATGGCCGCGCGACAGTCAGGACCGCCGGACAGACGTTACTTCGCCGCCTTCTTGCTGGCGCTTTTCTTCGCGCGCGGCTTGGGCGGCTCGACCTTCTTCGCGTCGGGCGGAACCGGCATGTCGGCGAGGCTGACCAAGCCGCCGTCGGGCAGCGTCTTGAGGCGGACGTTCTTCACCTGCACCGTCATCGGCGGCCCGCCGTGGAGTTGGATCGCCAGGAGGCCCTCCAGCGCGCGCTTGGCCGTGTCGTGGTCATACAGTTCCATCGTCGTCTTGCCGTCAATCTTGTGAACCAGATGGTTGCCTTGGGCGATAATGGAGAACTCATGCCACTCGTCGTTCTTGCATTCCACGGGCGCCGTCGAACTGACAATCCACTTCGCGCCTTTGTCGTCCACAATGACTTTCTGGCCGTTCTGGCAGACGATGCCGCGGCCGCGCTCCTCGTAGAGCATCGCGTTGTTCGGCGGCGCGGGATGGACATCGCACTGGTAGCCGCCCACGCTGAACGGGCCGACCTCCTTCAGTTCGCGGCTGCGATACTGGATGCCGGAGTTGTTGCCGGTTTGCTTGATCAGGAGGCGCAACTCGAAGTTCTTCACCGTGCCGCCGCGCCAGATGACGAACTTGTTGAACGGCACCTTCTTCTCCGGCGTGGTCTTGCCGGTGATCGCGCCGTCCTGCACCGACCAGTAGTCGCTTTCGCCCTCCCAACCGGTGAGGTCCCTCCCGTTGAAGAGCAGGACGTAACCGCCGGCTTTCTCCTGATCGGTGAGTTCGTTGTCGGCGGCCGAAACGTCGAAACCAGTGACGAGCGCGGCGGCGAGTGCAAGCAGTGGACGATAGACTTTCATAATGTTTCCTTGTGACACCAGAGCCGGTAACAAAGCCCGCCGCGCCAGTCAAGCCGCAAAGCTGCGCCGCGCGATTGAGGGATTGCCTGGAGCGGGCGGGCGTGGTATGCGAGTCGCAACCTACCAACCATGAAACGACGAGACTTCTTCAAGACCTCCCTGGCCACGACGACGCTCGCGGGCATCCACAACACACTTGCCGCCGACGGCGGATTAACCAAGCGCGAGTTCTACGAGCTTCGCGCTTACACACTGAAACCAGACAAGCAGAAGTTGGTGGATGATTATCTCAGCCGCGCTCTCATCCCGGCGCTGGGCCGGCTCGGCGTCGGGCCGGTGGGCGTTTTCCTCGACGCACCGGAACTGAATCCGCCACCGGCTGCGAAGCCGGGCCAGCCGCCGCCACCGACTCCGCCCACGCCGCCGTCGCTCTACGTGTTGATTCGCTACACGTCGCTCGACCAGATTGCGACGGTGGCGATGCAGCTTGCGGGGAACGCGGAATACCAGAAGGCCGGCGAGGCTTATTCGCGTGTGCCGTCGTCGGACCCGGTGTATGACCGCATCGAAAGCTCGCTGCTGCTGGCGTTCGAGGGGATGCCGGCGTTGGAAACGCCGGGAAAGAAGGATCGCATCTTCCAACTTCGCATTTACGAAAGCCACAGCGAGGCGGCGGGGAAGAAGAAAATCGAGATGTTCAACAAGGCCGGCGAGATCACCATCTTCCGCCGCTGCGGCCTGAAGCCGGTCTTCTTCGGCGAGACGGTCGCTGGTCTGCGGATGCCGAACCTCACCTACATGCTGACCTTCCCCAACGACGACGCGCGCAAGGAGGCGTGGGGCAAGTTCCGCACCGACCCGGAGTGGCTGAAGCTGCGGCAGATGGACGAATACGCCGACAAGAACATCGTCTCGAAGATCTGGAACCGCATCCTGAAGCCCGCGCCGTATTCGCAAATCTAAAGCGGCAGCTCAGTGGAACTTCAACTGCCGGGCGAAAGCGGGTGGGACATTGAAGAGGACGAAGCGGCTGCGGATGTGGTGGCGGCGCAGGAACTCGGCCATGACGGCGGCGACACTGCGTAGCCGTTCCCGCTCGGTCGGGCCGACGAACGGCGACTTGAGGCGGCGGATGGCGGCGTATTCGAAGTAGCTGGCCGTCGCACCGGGCTTGGCGACGCCGCGGAGCGTTTCGAGAATCTCGCGCACCAGGTCGGGAGGGAAGTTGTTCAACGGCAGGCCGGCGACGATGAAGTCGAACGTCGGTTTGCGCTCGATGGCTTGGATCGGCGCGCAGACGATCTCCACCTGCGGGCTGTGGCCGAAGCGTTTTCGCAACAGGTTGGCGAATTCCTCGTTGATCTCGTAAACCACCAGCTTGTCGCCGGGGCGCAACAGCTTCACAAGCCGTTCCGTGAACGCGCCGGTGCCGGCGCCGACTTCAAGGATCTTCACCGGCGCGTGGCCCGGTCGGACGTGGTCGGTGATGGCCCGCGCGAGAAACCGTGAGCTGGCGGTGACAGCACCGGTGTGCGCGAAGTTGCGGACAAACTGCTTGAGGAAGACGAGCCGTTCGTTAAGGGGCATCGCTGGTTTCCGTGGGCGGCTTCGGCGTCGGCAGTGTGGGCAGTCCGGAGCGTTTGAACATCAGCGCGCCGAGCGGCGGGAGCGTGACCTTGATCGAGTGCGGGCGGCCGGCTTGTTGCACCGGCTCGGCCACGACACCGCCGGCGTTGCCCGTGTCGCTGCCGCCGTAGAATCCCGCGTCGGTGTTGAACAGCTCCCGGTAGAAGCCGCCGTCGGGCACGCCGACGCGGTAATCCTTGCGCACCACCGGCGTGAAGTTGAAAACGCAGATGACGGGCTCGCCCGTCGTCTTGCTGCGGCGCAGGAACGTCACCACGCTGCTGTCGGCGTCGTGAAAATCAATCCACTCGAAGCCTTGGTGCGTGTGGTCCTGCTCCCACAACGCCGGCTCGGTGCGGTAGAAGTGGTTGAGGTCCTTGACGACGCGCTGGAGCGCCTTGTGACGGTCGTAGTCGAGCAGGTGCCAGTCGAGGCTGTGGGCGCAGTCCCATTCCTTCCACTGGCCCAACTCCGCGCCCATGAAGAGCATCTTCTTGCCGGGATGGGCCGTCATGAACGCCAGCAGCAGGCGCATGTTGGCGAACTTCTGCCAATCGTCGCCGCGCATCTTGCTGAGCAGGCTTTGCTTGCCGTGGACGACCTCGTCGTGCGAGAGCACCAGCACGAAGTTCTCGAAGAACGCATAAACCAGGCCGAACGTCAGGTTGTTCTGGTGATAGCGGCGGTAGATCGGCTCCTTGGAGAAGTAGTCGAGCACGTCGTGCATCCAGCCCATGTTCCACTTGAAGCCGAAGCCGAGGCCGCCGAGATAGACGGGCTTCGAGACGCCTTGGAACGCCGTGGATTCCTCCGCGATCATCATCACGCCGGGAAACTGGCCATAGACGACCTCGTTCGTGCGCTTCATGAACGCAATCGCTTCGAGATTCTCGTTGCCGCCGTATTGGTTCGGGATCCACTCGCCGGCCTTGCGCGAGTAGTCGAGGTAAAGCATCGAGGCCACCGCGTCCACGCGCAGGCCGTCAATGTGATAGCGGTCGAACCAGAAGAGCGCGTTCGCGACGAGGAAGTTGCGCACCTCGTGGCGGCCGTAGTTGAAGATCATCGTGCCCCAGTCCTGGTGCTCGCCCTTGCGCGGGTCGGCGTGTTCGTAGAGCGCGGTGCCGTCGAACCACCGCAGCGCAAAGTCGTCCTTCGGGAAATGCGCCGGCACCCAGTCCACGATGACGCCGATGCCGCGCTGGTGGCAACGGTCCACGAAATACATGAAGTCCTCCGGCTCGCCGAACCGGCTCGTCGGTGCGTAGTAGCCTGTCACCTGGTAGCCCCACGAGCCGTCGAACGGATGCTCCGCCACCGGCAGCAGCTCGACGTGCGTGTAGCCCATCTCCACCACGTAATCAATCAACTGCTCCGCCAGTTGGCGGTAAGTCAGGAACTCGTTGTGCACGCCGCGCCGCCACGATCCGAGATGCACCTCGTAGATGCTCACCGGCTTCTCCAGCGGCGCCGTCTTCGCGCGCTTCTCCATCCACTCGCCGTCCTGCCACTCGTAGCGGTTGATGTCCCAAACGATGGACGACGTCGAGGGGCGCACCTCGTGATAAAACGCCAGCGGGTCCGTCTTCAACCGCAGGAGGCCGTCGTGCGTCTTGATCTCAAACTTGTATTTCTCGCCCGCCTTCAGCCCCGGCACGAACAACTCCCACACGCCCGACGCCCCCAGCGCGCGCATCGGATGCCAGCGCCCGTCCCAGCCGTTGAAGTCGCCCACCACGCTCACGCGCCGCGCGTTCGGCGCCCAGACCGCGAAATGCACCCCGCTCACCCCGTCCACCGTCATCACGTGCGCGCCGAGCTTCTCCCAGAGCCGCAGATGATTGCCCTCGTTGAACAAATGCAGGTCCAGCTCGCCGAGGATTGGCCAGAACGAATACGGGTCGCGCGTCACGCGCTGCCCGCCCCGGAAATCCGTGATGCGCAGCTCATACCGGAACAACTGCTGCCGCTCCGGCGCCACCAGCTCGAAGAGGCCGTTCTGGTGCACGCACTCCATCGGCCACTCGCGCCGCTCCCCGTCCAGCTCGGCCACCACCACCGCCTTCGCGTCGCGCAACAGCGCCCGCACCACCGCCTGCTTCTTCCCCTGCTTGGTCAACAGATGCGCGCCGAGCAGGCTGAACGCGTCGTGCAAATCCGTGTGCAGGATCGCGTCCACTTCTTTCTTGTTCAGTGTCTGGCTCATGCTGTCCTTGATGGTCCGCGCATCCTACCCGCCCCCCCGCCCCAACGCCACATCAAGTATCGGAATTTCGCAGACGAAGGCGGGAGATGGGATACCACGGAAAACGGAAGGACACGAAAACAAAGTTCTCAGTATTTCCAACCACAGTCGTAGCGCACCAGTTCCTTGGAATATCCGACGAGGAGACGGTGTGGAGCTGTCCGCTGGAAAACGAGGGAACGCCGGCTGAATCCTCCCCACTTGGTGAAAACAACAACATGAACGCTCACTTTCTTCTTGTCCATTTGCGCAGTCGGCTTCAGGTCGCGAGCATGAGCTTTCTGGCGGACACCTGATTCCATTTTCCGATGCCGGTCGCGCCCAGAGTCTGCGTCAGCAAACAAGCTGTCGAGACCGGCTTTCGCACAGATAATCAGATCATCAGGGTAGTAGTCGTGCCATATCTTAAGAAACTGATCGCCGAGCAGCCAAAAGACTGTGAGCTGGAAGAAACCCTTTTCTTTTCGCAAAACATACGCCGTATGCAGGCAGGACACGCTTCTGTTGCAGGGCCGCAAGAACATCGTATTTCGATTCCACTACTTTCCGCGTGAGCGAGTTGGTGATCGAGTTGAACGAATAAAAAGGCTCCGCATCGGTTCTCCTCGCGTAGAACACAGGATGATGAGGATTGCCGCCATATTTCGCTACAACGTCCAAGCAATATCCCGACTGCATAGATATCCGCGGTAAAAGAGCCGGGAGCTTTTGAGGATCCAGGCAGTTCCTCAGTTCCTTCATGCTTGGGTTATCTGACTGGATTTTTCTCGCTCTGAGTCAATCACACCTGCCTACTCAAAGTCCTTCGGTGTCATTTATCCATGAGGCAACGGGGGTGCGGCCGCACTGCTTCAGCGAGCAGCACTGGTTGGATCTTACTTCTTGTCAAAGCCAGCGATGTGGTTGTCGCTCATCTTGAACCGGCCGGAACCTGTGATGGCCTGCGTCGCGTTGGTGACGCCACCACGCTCGATAAGGTTATTGCGGAAGAGCGACGTGTCGCTGCCGTGGGCGTCGAGCACAACCGGTTGCAGGCAGCCGGTGATGGTGTTGTCGTGGAGGTTCCAGTTGGCCGAAGGAGGGAACGCTTCAAGCTGGTCGCCCACCTTCAGTTCGCGCGGCGCGGTGAGGCGATAGCGCAAAGTGACCGGGTCGAAATCTGCCAACGATAATTGTCCGACCACTCGATCTCCTCGCAGCCACGCCACATTCCACCCGCGATAGCGGTGGGAGAGTTTTGATTCATCGGGCCACCCGAGACAAAGGAATGTCGTCGGATCAATTACCTCGGTGATCTTGGCGCGCACCGGATCGGTCACGAAGCCGCGGCCGCAATTGCGAATCAAGTTGTCGTGCACAATCACATCGAGGGCAGGCTCCGACAAGCTGATACCGGTGACGAGCGGATCGCACGCGCCGCGCACGTAAATTTGGTTGTTGCTGACAATGGTGCCGGAAGCCGACACCTTGATGCCGATCCGGGGCTTGGATTTCCCCTCCGGGTCGGTAAGGTCAATAATATTGCCGGTGACTGTCACATTGTGGGCAGGAAGGCCGGGGTCGGTATTGCTCGACACCTCGATCGCCCGGGGGGCGTAGCCGCCGGGGAGATTGTTTGCAAAGTTGATGAAAAGGTTGTTTGCGATGACGACTTGGCTCGCGCCACGTTCCACCCAGATGCCGTGGTAGTTGCGCCCGATTCCCTCGATCACGTTGTCAGCGATGATGGCTTGGCCGCAGCCCAGTTTGTCAAAATCCTCGGACCGGCTGTTCATGCTTCCCACCCAGACACCGTTGCCGTTGTTGCGGATGTAGTTGCCGATGATTTTGATGAAGCGGCCCGGTCCTTCGTATGCCTGCCAGCCGGCGCCGTCCACGCGGCAGTAAAGAATCGTGGTGTTCTCGGCCACGTCGTTGTTGTTGAAGGCGTTGGCCGCGCAGTCCGTCACCGAACATCGTAGAAAAGTGAGGCTCTTCGTGTATCGCTTGGGTTCACCTTGTCCCGTCCGCCCGGGACCTTGGCTGTAGAAACACTCGGCCGACATTTGGCTGGCATGAACGTTCTCAATCAACACCCGCTCCGTCCCCTTGAAGGTAACGGCCTGACATGACTTCAAGGCGCTCGGCCAAAAGCTATGCTGCTTGTTCGACATTTGGAACGCGCCCGGGGCATCGGCCAGGCCCGTGTGGCCAATCATGCGAAAATTACGAATGGTCACCTCCGGCCCGCCAATGAGAGAAAAGCACGCGCCGTTTCCGCCGCTGATATCTAGGACGGTGTTCACACCGTCAGCACCCTCAATCTGAATGGCCGCCTCTTTGACTACAAGTCCACCCGGAATCCGATAATGACCTGCGGGGAAAAACACGTTCCGTTTCTCGCGGATGGCTCGGTTGATGGCCGCCTGAATGGCATCACGGTCAGAGTGTCGAACGACGGCATCCCCGGCCGTCCGATTGGCCGCGTCGCGCAACGTCAGCGTTTTGCCTTCGATCTTCTCGACCACGCTGATCAACTGGTCGCGGGCGCTGAAGGTGACCATGTGGCCCGGTTGCCAGTCCTGCCGCTTGAACTTGATCTCGATTCCGTTGCTGAGCTTTTGCCAGTCAAACGTGATGGGCACCTTCCGGCCCGCCCACTCGTTGCCATGGAGGACCAGATTGTCGCTCCAGCGGAACGTGGCAGGCTCCGCCTGTTCCACCTCCAAAATGAACACGAACCAACCGCCCGTGCTGCCGTCATAGCCGCGAATTTCGACTGTGTCGCCGAGCGGCCTGGCCGAGCTATACGGGGAAGCCGGGCCCCAGAGTCTCGCATCATGATATTGAACGTTACAGCGCGAGACCGTCACACCCTGGCCAACCTTGAAATCGCCAACGTTGCTGACGGTGATCTGCTTCGAGCCGGCGGTCGTCGCTGCGATCGTCTCGAACTTGGAGCCGGACGCGCCACAGTCGCGGGCATCGAGAAAATCCGCCGCGGTGGCTGGTGCCAAGCCGAAGCTGAGCGCAAGAAGGATGGTGGTGATGAGTAATGAGTTCATGGTTTCTGAGACGATTCAGGACGTTTCCCCTCAAATCCAATAATGTGGTTGCCGATGAGCTTGAAGCGACCTGACCCTGTAATGGCCTGCGTGGCGTTCGTCACACCGCCGCGTTCGATGAGGTTGTTGCGGAAGATGGAGGTGTCGCTGCCGTGGTTGTTGAAAGCCACGGGCTGGGCGCAACCGGTGATGGTGTTGTCGTGAAGGTTCCAGTTGGCGGAGGGGGCGAAGACTTCGAACTTGTCGCCGACTTTTATCGCGTGGGGTTGCTTGAGTTTGAAGTGGAACGTCTCCGGGTCGAAGGACTCGATGACGGAGAAACCATCGGGTTTGGTGCCGCGGAACCACGCGATGTTCCAGCGGCGGTAACGGTGCGACAGCCGCCGTTCCATCGGGATGATGCCACGACCGGCTTTGAAGGTCGTCGGGTCCACGACCTCGCCGACGTAAGAGTAGGCGGCGTCGCTGAGGATGCCGGTGCCGCAGTTGCGCAGGAGGTTGTCGTGGACGATGAGGTTGATGGCCGGCTCGGTGAGGCGGATGGCGGTGAGGTTGGTGTCGCACGTGCCGCGCGTATAGACCTGGTTGTCGCTGACGATGGCATCGGACGAGCCGACGTGGATGGCGACGCGCGGGCGCGACGGTTCGCCGACGGCGGTCATGTCCATGATGTTGCCGGTGATGGTGCAGTTGCTCGTCGGCAGGCTGCGCTCATCGCCGCCGGGAACGATTTCGATGCCGCAGGAGTTGTAGTTGATGAAAAGGTTGTTGCGGACGATGACCTGCGTCGCGCCGTCGGTGGCGCGGACGATGTAGCCGCCGGGACGGTTGTTGTAGAGCGTGCGGCCCTCGAAGACGTTGTCGGCGATGATGTGCTGGCCGGAGCCGAGTTGTTCGAAGTGCTCGGCGCGGCTGCGGATGTTGCCCATCGCGATGGTGCCGGAGTTGCGGACGTAGTTGCCGATGAACCGCACGAACCGCGACGCGCCTTCCCACGTGCAGCCACCCACGTCCACGATGCGGCAGTGGAGTACGCTCGTGTTCTCGGCCATGTCGTTGTTGTTGAAACCGTTGCCGTCGCAGTTGGTCGCCGAGCAACGCAGGTAGGTCAACGACTTCGTGTAGGCGGCTGGCTCGTTGGTGCCGCTGCGCGACCGGCCCTGGCAGTAGAACGCCTCGGTGTTCATCTTGCTGGCGTGGCAGTTCTCGATGAGCACGCGCTCGGTGTTGGAGATATGCATGGCCGAGCACGGCTTCAGGCCGACAGGCCAGCATGCCTTGCCACTGCTCGTCTTGAAACTATGCCAGCCCGGCCCGTCGCTCAAGCCGGTGTGGCCGACCATCCGCAGGTTGCGCACGGTGACCTCGGTGCCGCCGCGAAGACTGACGCACGCGTTGTGCCCCTCCGAAATGTCGAGCACGGTCTCCGCACCGCTGGCGCCTTCGACCGTGATGCCGGCGGCGTTGTTCACCGAGAGGCCGCTCGTGAGCCGATAGTGGCCGGCGGGAATGAAGACGTTGCGCTTCTCCTTCAGGGCGCGCGTGACGGCGGCTTGCAGCGCGTCGCTGTCCCAATGCCGCACCACCGCGTCCTTCACCGTCCGCGTCGCCGCGTGCGCCAGCGTCAGCACGTTGCCTTCGATCTTCTCGATCTTGGTCGCCAACTGGTCGCGCGCCTGGAACGTGATGATGTGGCCCGGCTGCCAGTCGCGCTTCTTGAGCTTGATCTCCACGCCGCTGCTGAGCGGCTGCCAGTCAAACGTGACGGGAACCTTCGTGCCCTTCCAAGTGCGCGCCATGTCATCGCTCCATCGGAACGCGAGCGGCTCGGCGCTGTTGATCTCGATGAGGAACACCAGCCAACTGCCCGCGCTACCGTCATAGCCGCGCAGTTCCGCCGCATCGCCGAGCGGCGTCGAGGCGAAAGGGTTTTCCGGTGGCTTCAGGAAACAGCGCGTGAACTGCGGGCTGCACTTCGAGAGCATCACGCCTTGGCCGACCTTGAAGTCGCCGAGTTTGGCGACGGTGGTCTGTTTCGAGCCGGCCGTGGTCGCCGCCGTCGTCTCGAACGTCGAACCGGACGCGCCGAAATCCGCGACGTTAAGCCAATGGCTCGTGGGCGCGGAAAGCTCGTTGGTCGCGGCTAGGCAGCGTAGGGTGGTAAAGGCGAGGAACAGGAAAAGCGTCTGGCTCAGACGTGCGTTCATAGGACTGGCTCCAGTGACGCGCCGAGAGTGCCTCAATTCCGCACGGACGGGCGAGATTATTCTGTTTCCCGGCGCGCCGACAGAATCTTGTAGCTGAACGCGCCAGCGTTCAGACGGCCCCGCTGAACGCTGGCGCGTTCAGCTACACAAACCCCGCAAGCATCCAAAACACTAAGATGCACCGCGCGCCGGATCAGATGCCCAAATCGGCTGCGAGCGTCTTGCGGTAGTCCGCCTTGTCCACGTCCTTCCACTCGCGGATGCGCGTCAGCTTGCTGCGCTCGAAGGTCTGCATGAACGTCGCGAAGCGTTTCCGGGCCAGTGCAATCAACTCGCGCTGCTGCGCGTTGCGCTTGCTGTCGGTGGTTTTCATCGCTGTCCTGGCCTGCTCGGCGATGACGTAATCCACGCTCATTCGCGAGCGGCGGACGCGGTCGAGCGCGACGGCGTCTTTTCGCGCGGTGGCCTCGGCCTGGTCCCAGAGCGTGCTGGCTTGCGTCAGCAACTCTGGCGTGAGGTGCGCGCTCGTCGGTTTGGCGTAGATGCCGACATGCACAGGCTGCTTCTCGGCATAGTCGTGGATGAGGTCGAGGTATCGCTGGATCACCGGCGCCGCCGCGCCGTAATAGGCGTCGAGGAACTCGCGCGTGGCCAGCGCCTCCTCGTAGTTCGGGTTCCAGAGGAACTTCGCGATCAGATACGCCTTCAGCGCGACCATCTCGCTGTCGAACGTGTCGTAGGTGCCTTGCTCGAACACGCCCGCGACGTGGTTCGCCGCGAAGAGGCGGATGTTGTCGTCAATCAGCCGCTTGTTCGGCAGCGGCAGCAGGTAATGCGCGTAGTCGGTCGTATAGTCCCAAATCCAGAGCCGGTTGCAGACCTTCGCCCATGCTTGGAGGTCGGCGACGAACTTCTTGTTCGCCTCCTGGCAGCCGCTCGCAAGCGGGTGCGCAAAGCAACACTCGATGTCCGCGAGCCGAATGACGACGTTCGGGCGCGGGCGCATCGTCTTTGGAGGCTGGCGCGACCATTGGTAGGCCAGCGTCTCGACGATCTTGTCGGGAAATTCCTTCTCGACGCCTTCCGCAACGCGGTTCACGAGATGCAGCAACGGCCCCATGCCGCTCTCCTCGGCCTTGGCCAGCGCCGCGCACTGGTCGCACTCGCACGGTTCCTTGTTGTCGCTCTGGCTGAGCGAGAAAACCGTCGCCTCCGGCTGTGCCTTCATGCCGGCGCGGATCGCCTTGGCGCAGAGCCGGATGACGTCCTTGTTGGTGCAACAAAGCTGCGTCGGCTTCCGCTTGCCACTGCGCAGCGCGAAGTATTCCGGATGCACGGCGAAGTATTGGTTGGACGACACAATCTTATCGAAGGTGTGGACAAAGAATCCAAAGCCGAACCGCACGCTGCCACCGTGCCGCGCGTCGAGTTCCGGCATCGGCGGACGAATATTCTGCTTCTCCAGCAGCCGTCCGCGGCCGCCCGCGCCGTTGAGACGGTTCCTTGCCATCCAATTCCCGTCGAAGCTCTCCCACGTGTAAGTCTCGCGATACTCGAAGACCGGCACCTTGCGCTCATCGAGCCGCGGCAACGGAAGCTGTGACACTTGCGGCACGCGCTCGATCTCCGGCGTGAACCATCGGCAACCGAACTTGTCCTCCAGCAAGTCATAGACGCCGTAAAGCGTCCCGCGCGGTTCGCCGCCTGCGATCACCAGCCGCTCGCCGACCGTGCGGAGAACGTAGCCCTCCTTGCCCAGCGCGAACCAATCCATCGCAACGCCCAACGAGTCGAACCGGCTGGATCTTCCGACAAGAATCTCCCGCGCCCGCTCTGGTTCAGTGTCAGTGACAATCGGCAGCCGCGCACCGGTGATTCTCTTCAAATAGGTCTGAAGTTCCTGCGCGGCGTGGTGAGTCGAGGGTGGGGCTTTTGCGCTAATGACAATCCGATAGTCCGACCGTCCACCGTCCGCCAGACACGCCTCGCCTTTCCTCACGTCCGCCTTCTCGACGTGGGCGCAGCCCGCGCCCCACAACGCGAGAGCCGCAACCGCAATCATCCAATTCAACCGGCCGCCATTGCTCGTTCCGTTTGCGCTCACCATGCCGGCCAGCGTAGCACTCAGCGCGGCCGACGCAACCGCAGATTTCACGCAACACGGCCGGGAGGTGGCTGCGGCGTTGAATCCGCGGCGGCGAGGGGCTAGTCTGAAGCGGCATGGACAAGGCAAAGGTTGCGGAGATTCTCGATGAGATCGGGACGCTGTTGGAGTTGAAGGGCGAGAACCCGTTCAAGTGCCGCGCCTATCACAACGCGTCGCGGCTGATTGACGGTCTCCAGCAGGATCTCGGCCCGCTCATCGAGACCGGCAAGCTCGGCGAACTCAAAGGCATCGGCGAGGCGCTCACGGAGAAGATCACCGAGCTGTGGAAGACGGATCGGCTCGGCTACTACGAGGAGTTGAAGGCGTCGCTGCCGGGCGGGCTGGTGCAGATGATCTCCATTCCCGGCTTCGGGCCGAAGCGGGCGCAGATCGTCTATAAGAAGCTGAAGGTGGACTCCGTCGAAAAGCTGGAGGCGGCGTGCAAAGACGGGCGCGTCGCGGCGCTCGAAGGCTTTGGCGAGAAGTCGCAGGAGAAGATTCTTCAAGGCATCGAGCAACTGCGCCGCTTCTCGGGGCGTCACCGGTATCACAAGGCGTTCGCCGCAGCGCAGCCGATCCTTGCGGCGTTGCGGGATCATCCGGCAACGATTCGCTGCGAGGTGGCCGGCAGTCTGCGCCGCTGCCGCGAGACGATCGGCGACCTCGACATTCTCGTCAGCGCAAAGGAGAAGGACGCGCCGGCGTTGATGGAGATGTTCGTGAAACTGCCCGGCGTCATGTCGGTGAGCGCGAAGGGCGACACGAAATCGTCGGTCGTGCTCGACGGCGGCATCCAGGCCGATTTTCGCGTGGTCAGCGACGCGCAGTTTCCGTTTGCGCTGAACTACTTCACCGGCTCGAAGGAGCACAACATCGCGTTGCGCGGCCGGGCGCTCCAGCGAGGGCTGTCGCTCAACGAATACGGCTTCAGCAAGGCCGGCAAGGAGAAGGACGAGGCCGGCGCGCGCGACGGTGGCAGCGTCATCAAGTGCCGCACGGAGGAGGAAATCTACAAGGCGCTCGACCTCGATTACATCCCGCCGGAGCTGCGCGAGGACAACGGCGAGATTGACGCGGCGGAGAAGGGTGAACTGCCGGAACTGATCGAGAAAGAGAACCTGCGCGGCGCGTTGCACAACCACTCGACCTGGACCGACGGCCGCGAGACGGTCGAGGCGATGGCGGAGGCGGCGCGGGAGTTGGGCCTCGATTACTTCGGCACTGCCGATCACAGCAAGAGCGAGTTCCAGGCGCGCGGCCTGAAGGAAGAGCAGATTCCCGATTACCTCGCCGACGTCCGCAAGGTCGGCGAGAAGCTCAAAAAGCACGGTTTTCGCGTGTTCGCCGGCATCGAGGCGGACGTGCTGGAGGACGGCTCGCTGGACTTCAGCGACAAGATTCTGGCGCAGTTTGACTACGTCGTCGCCGCCGTGCATCGCGGGTTCACGATGGAAGAGAAGAAGATGACCGCGCGCATCGTGAAGGCGATGGCCAACCCGCACGTGACGATGCTCGCGCATCCGACCGGCCGGCTGCTGCTCTCGCGCGAGGCTTACGCGGTGGACATGCGTGCCGTGATCGAGGCGGCGGCGCGCCACGGCGTCATCATCGAGATCAACGCGCACCCCTTCCGGCTCGACATGGACTGGCGCTGGTGGAAGTTCGCGAAGCAGTGCGGCGTCAAGTGTGCCATCAACGCCGACGCCCACAGCATCCACGACCTCCAATACCTCGCCGTCGGCGTCGGCATCGCCCGCAAAGGCTGGCTGACGAAAGCCGACGTGATCAACTGCCTGCCAGCGAACAAAGTCGAGGCCGTGTTGAAAGCCCGGCGGTAATCGTGACGCGTAATTCGTGATTCGTAATCCGTAATCGGCAGGCAACAAACCAATCTCGAATCACGAGTCACGAATCACGGATAACGACCCCCCATGAACGAAACCGAATTCCTCTCCTCCCTTGCGCGCCGTTCCAGCGATCCGGCGATCTCGTGGTTGATGAAACTGACGCTGGACCAGCCGGATCTGATTTCGCTGGCCGCCGGCTTCACTGACAACGAAACGCTGCCGGTGGCGGAGGTCGGCGCGCTGACAACCGAACTGATGCGCGACGACGCGGCGGGACGCGCGGCGCTGCAATACGGCTCCACGGCTGGCGACCCGGAGTTGCGCAAGCTGACGCTCGAGCGGGTCTGCGCGCAGGACGGCATTACGCCCAGCGCGGCGCTGACGGCCGACGACGTCGTCATCACCAACGGCTCGCAGCAGTTGCTCTACCTGCTCAGCGAGGTGCTGTGCGATCCCGGCGACATCGTGCTGGTCGAGGACCCGACCTACTTTGTTTATCTCGGCATCTGCGAGGCGCTCGGCATCGAGGCGACACCGGTGCGGCTGGAGCCGGACGGCATTTCGCTCGACGAACTCAAGCGGACGCTCCAGCGGTTGAAGGACGGCGGCGCGCTCAGCCGACTGAAGTTCGCCTATCTCGTCACTTATTTTCAGAACCCGACCGGCTGGACGACGAGCTTCGAGAAGAAGCGCGAGGCGTTTGCCATCTTACGTCACTACGAAGCCGCGGCAGGGCATCCGATCTTCGTCTTGGAAGACGCCGGCTACCGCGACCTGCGTTTCACCGGGCCGGATACGCCATCGCTGAAGTCACTCGACCCAGCGAACGAGCGCGTCGCCTACTCGAACACCTACACGAAGCCGTTCGCCACCGGCATCAAAGTCGGCTACGGCGTGTTGCCGCGACCGCTCGTGCGTCACGTCTTGCGCTCCAAGGGGAACCACGATTTCGGCTCGGCAAACTTCAATCAGCGGCTGATCGCGCTCGCGTTGCGCAGCGGCACCTACGACCGCCATCTTCCGAAGATGCAGGCCGGTTACCGGCGACGGAAGGAGTTGATGGGCGACGCGCTAAAGAAGCATTTCCCGTCGTCAGCGCAATGGCAGGAAGCCAATGGCGGCCTCTATTTCTGGCCGGAACTGCCCGCGTCACACGACACGAGCCGCGACGGCGCCATCTTCCGCGCCGCGCTCGATGCCGGCGTTCTCTACGTGCCGGGTGACCTTTGCTTCGCATCGTCGCCGTTGCGCCCGAAGCCGAAGAACTGCATGCGCCTCTCCTTCGGCGGCACGCCATCGGCTCAAATCGAGGAAGGCATCAAACGCTTGGGGGCAGTGTTGCGGACGCGCGGATTGTAGCCGTGCTACGCTCTCTTGAACCGCCTGCAAACGGCGTAGAGCACCACCTGTTCCGTTGCCAGCGCGCACAAGCTGGCGATGGGCGAGATGCGCGCGCTGAGCCACGGTGTCAGGCTCACCATTGCCGCCACCGAGAGCACCAGCACGGTAATGTTGAGCAGCTTCGCCGCCGTCAACATGCGACTGTGGCCGGCGGCGAGCAGCTTGCCGTTGCGGTATTCGTTCCAGACGGCGATCAACGGCAGGAACATCGAGACGCGCAGCACGTCCTTGATGAACGGCAACAAAGCCGCCGGCGCCTGGAACGCGTGTTGCAGCAGCCAGTCGCCCAGCGGCGTCCACGCCAGCAAACCGACGATGACCGTCGCGCCGACGCCGGTCTGCACGCAGAACCAACCCACCGTGCGGTCACGCCGGTCGTGCGGATGCGCGCCGACCAGCGGCGCGCTGAAGAATAGCGACACCTGATGGATCATGAACAGCGGCCCCATCAGCAGATAGGTCACGACGCTGCCGATCGTGGCGCTCGCGATAACGTTCTGCGGATTTGGAAGGCGCGAGAGGCCGGCGTTGATGATGGACATCGTCATCGCGCCCGTGATGGCGGCGACGACCAGCGGCAGGTAGAACATCGCCACGCGCCGGAACGTCAGCGGCGGCGCGGTCGTTTCGGTGCGCGGCTGTTGCAGCGGCATCGAGTGGAACCATTTCCGGAAACTGCCGAATGCCGACACCGCCTCCACGGCCATACCCGTGAGGAAGATGACGCTGCCGCGCAGGCCGCTGTCCAGCCAGCCGGTCTTCGCGAAGAGCGCGGCCAGCCCGAGCATGACCACCACGCGAAGCGCCATGCCGAGCGTGATCCAGAGCGTCTTCTGTTTCACCAGCAGCACCGAGTGGAAAATGCTGCGCAGCACCGAGAACAACGAGATGAACATCAGCAGCCGAAACACATCCACCGCCGCCGGGAAAAGCTCGTCGCGCGCGCCCATCCAGCCATGAATCACGAGATACGCCAGCGGCGTCCACGCGATGGCGAGGCAGATGAGCTGGTCTATCAGCCCGGCGAGCAACGCCACGCGCATGTAGGTGGCCCAGCCCGCGCGGTCGCGCACGAGCGCCGCGCCGGTTTGTCGCAACATCACCATCGGCGACTCGGCCAGCACGCAGATGGAGTTGGCGACGGCGTAGGAGGCGACCGACTGCGCCGGCTGCGAGGTGCGGTTGAGCGAGCCGTTGATGATGGCGTGGCTGAGCGTCATCATCGCGTTGCTGGCTGCCAGCGGGGCGTAGAACTTCCATAGCGTCCACTGGCTGACGCCGGTTTCGGGCGGCGGCGCGGCGGCCGGCGGCGCGACAGGCAGCTCTTCGTTGTCGAAAGGTTCGCTCACAAGACTCGCCGCAGTGTGTGGAGTCGCGGCGGGAATATCAAGCGAACGGCAGTGCCCAGCCTTGCCGTCGTCGCGGCGGTCGCTTATAAGGTTTGCATGACCACCGATTTCGTCCGCCCTGACAAACGCCAGCCCGACCAGTTGCGCCGCGTGCGCATCCGCAAGAACTACGTCCGCTCCGCGCTCGGCTCGGCGCTGTGCGAGTTCGGCAGGACGCGCGTCATCTGCGTCGCCAGCGTCGAGGATGAGGTGCCGCGCTGGATGAAGATCCAGAAGGTTTCCGGCGGCTGGATCACTGGCGAATACGCCATGCTCCCCTACGCCGGCGGCGGCCGCAAACAGCGCGAGAGCACCCGCGGCAAGCTCGACGGCCGCACAGTGGAAATCCAGCGCCTCGTCGGCCGCGCCCTGCGCGCGGTGATTGATCTGGAAAAGCTTGGCCCGCGCACGGTCTGGGTTGACTGCGACGTGCTGGAGGCCGACGGCGGCACCCGCACGGCGGCGATCACCGGCGCGTTCGTCGCGCTTTGCCTGGCTCTACGCAAGCTGCAGAAGGAAAAGCTGATCACCGACTGGCCGATCAAGCGACAGATCGCCGCTATCAGCGTCGGCCTCCTCGAAGGCACGCCGATCCTCGACCTTTGCTACGCCGAGGACTCCAAGGCCGCCGTGGACATGAACGTCGTGATGACCGACGCCGGCGAGTTCGTCGAGGTTCAGGGTAGCGGCGAGGAGGCGACGTTCACCGCCGAGCAGCTCCAGCAGATGCTCGCGCTCGCCGAGAAAGGCATCCGCGAGCTGATGACGTTGCAGAAGCGCGTGATCGGTTAACTTCCGACACGATGTTCCGCCAATCCTTTATCCACATCCACGGCGTCGGGCCGAAGCTGGAGCAGGCGCTCTGGCGCGAAGGCGTTACCGACTGGTTGAAGGCGCTCGACACACCGTTGGAACGGATTGCGCACGTCAAGGCCGACTGGGTGAAACGCGGCAGCGAGGCGGCGCTGCGCGCGGCAGAGCGAGGCGACCTGGCGCACTTCGCGCAATGTTGGCCGTCGCGCGACGCGTGGCGCTGGCTGGCGGAGTTTGCCGACCGCGTCGTTTATCTCGACATCGAAACCACCGGCGAACCGAAGGAAATCGGCGACATCACCTGCATCGGCCTCTACGACGGTCGCACGCCGAGAATGCTTGTTCACGGGCACGACCTCAACCAACTGCCAGAGGCACTCGCGCCCTATTCGCTCGTGGTGACCTACAACGGCGGGCCGTTCGACCTGCCGTTCATCCGTGCGAAGTTCCCCGGCATCCGCCTGCCGCCGCTGCACGTAGACCTTTGCCCGTCGCTGCGGCATGTCGGGTTGAAAGGCGGCCTCAAGAGCATCGAGCGCCAGGCCCATCTCGACCGGCCGGAAGTGGTCGAGGAAGCCGATGGTTGGACCGCCGTTCTGCTCTGGCGTCGGCATCTGGCCGGCGACGAACGCGCGCTGCCGACGCTGCTGCGTTATTGCGCCGAGGACATCGTTGCGCTGGAACCGTTCGCCCGCATCGCCTACAATCGCCATCTCGATGCGCTGGCTATCAAGCCGCCCGGCGTCGAGCGTCTGAAGCAAGCGCCGCGTCTGCGGCTTGACATGCCGTTCTCGCGCGAGTTGCTGGCGGAACTGACAGGCATTCATCTGCCGTCCGCGCCGTCAATGGTCCGCGAAACTGCGCCGCCGTGGCAGGCGATGGTTCGCCCGCCAGTGATGCAGTCAGCGCACGAGAAGGCGGTGGAGTGGTTGAAGAAGAAGACTGAAGAGAAGTAACGCGATGCGTCAACCGCGCGTCGCAGGCAGCCGAAAGGAGAATGCTCTATGAACAAGCGTGCCACGCTGTGGGTTCTCACCATCGTCGCTTCATTGTCATTGCCCGGAGCCTTCGCCGCCGAGCGCATCCTCGCGGAGAAAGGCAAAAGCGATTACGTCATCCGCCTCTGCAGCGACCCGACACCAGCCGAGCGCCACGCGGCGGAGGAATTGAAATGTTTTCTGAAAGAGATCAGCGGCGTCGAGCTGCCGATTCGCGAAGCTGGGCCGCTGCCGGTGCGCGCCATTCTTGTAGGGCGCGATACGGAGGCCTATAAGCTCGCGAGCGGAGTGGATTGGGCGAAGCTGGGCGGCGAAGGATTTGTCGTGCGCACTTGCGGGCCGCATCTGGTGCTGGCGGGCGGACGGCCGCGCGGGACGCTTTACGCGGTCTATTCGTTCCTCGATCAGGAACTGGGCTGCCGATGGTTTGCGCCGGATTGCAGCCGCATCCCGAAGCGCGCGCGGCTGGCGGTGCGCGACCTCAACCGCACGGTCGTGCCGCGACTGGAATATCGCGAGACGTTCTCGTGGAGCGGCTATGACGGCGATTGGGCGGCGCGCAATTTCAGCAACGGCCATGCGGTGCGGCTGACGGAGAAGCACGGCGACAAGGTCGTCTATCAAGGCTTCGTCCACACGTTCTATCCGCTGCTGCCGCCGGAGAAACATTTTGCGCAGCACCCGGAGTGGTATTCGGAGCGCAACGGCAAACGGTTCCACGAGCACGGCCAGTTGTGCCTGACCAACCCGGAGGTCGTGCGCGAGGTCACCGCCGCCGTCCGCGCGTGGCTGCGCAAGAACCCGAAGGCCACCATCGTCTCGGTGTCGCAGAACGACTGGCACGGCTGGTGTGAGTGCACGAAGTGCAAGGCCGTGGACGACGAGGAGGGCAGCCACAGCGGCACCTTGCTACGCTTCGTCAATCAGGTCGCCGAGGCCATCGAGAAGGAGTTCCCGCAGGTCGCCGTGGACACGCTGGCCTACCAATACACCCGCAAGCCGCCGCGCCACGTCCGCCCGCGGCCGAACGTCATCGTGCGGCTGTGCAGCATCGAGTGTTGCTTCAGCCATCCGCTGGAGAAGTGCCCGCAGAACAAGGCGTTCGTGGACGACATCGTCGGCTGGTCGAAGGTCTGTCAGCGGCTCTACATCTGGGACTACGTCACCAACTTCGCCCACTACCTCCTACCGCATCCGAACCTCGACGTGCTGGAGGCGAACATCCGGTTCTTCATCGCCCACGGCGTGCGCGGCATCTTCGAGCAGGGCGAGTATCAGACACCCGGCGGCGAGATGTTGGAACTGCGCAGCTACATCATCGCGCGGCTGCTCTGGAACCCCGACTACGGCGCGAAGCGCGCGCTCGATGAGTTCCTCAACGGCTACTACGGCCCCGCAGCGCCGCCGATCCGCAAATACATCCGGTTGCTGCACGACAAGGTGAAGAAGGACAACATCCACATCCGCTGCTACGTCCAGCCGACCGCCGCGTGCTTCACGCCGGAAATCATCGCGCAGGCGGAGAAACTCTTCATCGAGGCCGAGCGGCTCGCGGCAAAACAGCCGGAGATTCTCAAGCGCGTCCGCATCGCCCACATGCCGGTGCAATACACGATTCTCGCCAACGGCCGCGCATGGGCGCGCGCCGCGAAACGCGGCGGCGGCAACCCACCGGCTGCGCGCTGGGACGAGAAGGAAATCGCCGACAAGTTCCTCGCCACCGCCGCCGAAGCCGGCGTGAAGCAGGTCAGCGAGGGTGGCCAGTTTGCGCCGTTCAAGGAGAAGGTGCTCGCGCGCCTCTCCGTCCGCCGCATGAAGTCCACGCCGCCGCCCGGCACGGAGAAGCTACCGGCGAGCCGCGTCGTTGACGTGCAGGATGACGAGTTCAGTTTCTACAAAGAAGGCACGCTCTGCGGCGTTCGCAAAGACGACACCGCCTCCGACGGCGCGTGCGCGTGGCTCACCGGCGCGGCGCACGATTGGGCAATCCAGTTTCAAATGCCGGCGGGCTATTTCAAGAAGGGCAGGCGTTATCACGCCTACGCCGTCGTCAAGGTGCGGAAGACCAAGGACACCGGCGACGCGTTCACCTTCGGCATCTACGACACCGAAGCGAAGAAAGGCGTCGCCCACCGCCGCGTTTCCGCGAAGGACGCCGCGACCGATTGGAAGTCCTGCGATCTCGGCGTGTTCGAGCCGAAAGGCAAGCCCTACGTCTGGTTCGCTGGCTGTAAGAACGCCGACGCTGTGCCGGAGATCCTGATCGACCGGGTTTATTTCGTGGAGGACACGAAGTAGTGGTGAAGGCGTGCCGCCCAAGTTTCTTGATAACACCGAACCGGCTAAAGCCGGGACTCCGAACCTCGAAGCCGACGCGCGCGCAGACGCAAGGTTCGGAGTCCCGGCTTTAGCCGGCAACGCACCCTAAACGCAGGCAGGGCTCCGAACAACAACATGACCATGAAGACGATTTCTCATTTCACTCGACGGGCAATCTTGGTCACTTCTATCGCGTCCAGTGTTGGCTTCGCCACTCGTGCTGCCGATCCCGACCGCGACCCCGCGTGGGCGCGGGCGCATCTGAAGCCGCCCATGACGGCGGACGAGACGCGGGCATTCATGAAGCGGCTGGCGCAGTTCGTGTTCGACAATCACATGAAGCGCGATGCGAAGTCGGCGCAGCGCGGGATGATCTACGAATACTTCTGGGTCGAGCGGAAAGGCCAGCCGGACCAGTTTGTTCAGGGCGAGGCGCTGGACACGATGCACGACGGCGCATGGTTCGGCGCGGCGCTGGTGAACGCCTATCGCGCGACAGGCGACAAGTTCTACAAGGAGATGCTGACGCAGTGGATGCTGCCGTTCTACTGCAAGATGCTGAACCACTCCGACACGCTCTTCAGCGCCAAACGCAACGACGCCGCGCCGGGCGCGCACACCTTCAACAAGGAGCACGCGTTACAGGAGGGCGAGAAGGGTTTCGTGCCCTACTGGTGGGATGATGGAGGGTCGGTCAGCTTGGAGCGCCGGGGGAAGAAGCAATCGCTCAGTCCCATCCAGTGCATGGATTTCCTCGCCGGCAAGCCGAACCCGGAGTTTCTGCTGAGCGGTTACTCGCACGGCTCGTCGAACCACATGGCGCAGGACCTAGCCGTGATGCTCCAGCAGGCGTGGCTGCTCTTGAAGAACTCAAACGAGCCAAGGGACAAGGAATTGGCTGCGGAGGTCGCCGAAGCCGCGAAGAACCTGCACGAATGCCGGATGCGCCACTTCAATCATATCCCGATGTGCTGCGCGGCGTTCGGGTTGACGAACGGCGACGCGACGGAACTGAAGCGCATCCCGGAGCAGACATGGCTGCCGGAAGACCACTACCGGCGCGCACTCTACGATTTCAAGCCGGGCGAACGTCGCGCGTTGCCGGGCTTTGCGGACGGCCAGCAGTATCGTTACTACTTTGGCACCGCGAAGGCGGGCGGGCAGTTGCCGCGGACGCTGGCGTTCAAAACCGTTTATGACGCGTTCACGGAGCCGATGCTGTATGGCTACTACAGCGACGACTCCGCCGCGCCGCCGGGCATCAACAGGTTCGACCTCCATCCGATGAACGTCCGCGACGGCCGGCTTGAAGACTACCGCTCCGACCGCAAAGGCCCGTTCAAAGGTCCGCGCCCGATCGGTTCGCGCATGGGGCCGCAGAACATGATTTGCTGCGGCTGGGCGTTACAGGCGCTGCGAGCCAATCCCGGCCTCTGGGAAGAGCGATACCAGCGTGAGTTTGCCAAGGACCTGCGCGTCTTTTTCGACGGCGACCCGGCGCGCGTCGAACTTGGCGGTTTGAAACTCGCGCTCCGCAGCACGCGTCTCGCGCTGGAACTGGACTGCGAAAGCAAGTGTGGCGCTGTGATCAAGGTCTTCAGCCGGCCCGATGGTCAAGGCAGCCACGCCGTCGTCACAGTGAAGCCGGACGGATCGGCGACCGCCGCCAACGACAAAGGCGAGCCGCTTTGTGCTCAGTCGCGCGCCGCGTTTCGGTTCTCGCTTCCCTACACTGTCGCGAAGGAGCAGACGGCTGCGTGGGCCAACGGCGTCGAGCACGGGCGCTACTCGATCCAAGTCGGCGACTCGACGCGCAATTTCTACCTCGCCAGTAGCGAGCTTCAGGCAGTGAAGGAGTTGGAGCGTGAACTTGGCGGTGGCTTGCGCACGTGGGAGGGAATCTTCAACGCGAAAGGTTACATCCCGACCGGCCTCGGATGCCACACGATCCTGCCGGGCGTGACGTGGGACAAGTTTTCCGACTCCGGCGGCTACGCGCACCTGCTCAGCGCGGCGGCGCAGTGGTTGATGTATCTGGAAAAGAAGAGCGATTGGGACGCGCAGCGCGTGTTGAGCTCGGCAAAGTAGCGGAAGTCCTGGTCCTACATCCTCCACCGCCGCTGGCTGTCGCGGTCGGGGCGGAGCACCTTGCCGGCCTGCCGCCACGCGATCTTCGCGAGGCCGCCGAGCGAGGCGCGCATGGATTGCCAGCGGTTGCATTCGTTGAGGCAGAGCGCGCAGGGCTTCGCGGCCAGTTCGGCGCGGAACTGCCGCGCGGCGGGCGAGCGCCAGAGTTTGTGCAGGTCGAAATCAAACTCACGGAGGTTGCCGAGATTGCGGTTGATCACGAGGCACGGATAGACGTTCCAATAGGGGTCAATGTAACCGAACGCCGTCCCGGCGACGCAGGTGACGCCGCTGGTGGGATCGCGCAGCCACTGAAGGTGGCTTTCGGTGAAGTAATTCCGCCCGAAGCCGGGATGCTTGCGTTTCAACTCTGCGATGACCCCAGCCAGTTCGCCGCGCGCCGTAACGGGCCGGCAGGTCTTTTCGTTCCGGTAGTAGTGCGCCGACGGCAACGCGCCCATGAAGGCGATCTTGTGCGGCGGCACGCCTTCCTTGACGAGCCACTCGACAAGCGCGGGGAACTCGCGGTAGTTGGCGGCGGTGAGCGTGCTGGAAATCTCGGCGCGGTAGAACGGGTAGCGCCGTTCCTGCTCGCACGCCCATTGGAAGAGCCGCCAAGCGCGGGCGAAGTTGCCGGGTATGCCGCGGACGCGGTCATGCACCGCCTCGACGCCGTCGAGCGAGACGGCGAAGTGGCGGAGGTGGCGTCCGCTGAGGCGCGGGAGGAGAAGACCTTCGCGCTCCAGGATGCGGTCGGTTTCGATGGCGTTGGTGGCGCAACCGGTGCGGTGGCCGCGCCGGTCCAACGCCAGCCAGAACTCCACAATATCGTCGCGGTTGAACGGTTCGCCGCCGGTGGTGGCAATCTGGATGATCTGCGGGTTCTTGTCGAGGAACCGCTCGAACTCGGCGGGCGTCATCTCCTGTGAGGCCGCTTCCGGTTGCTGGAGGTAGTTGGCCCAGATGTTGCAGTGCGTGCAGCGGCTGTCGCACTTGTAAGTGACAGCGATGAGGAACTGCGCCGGAAACGCGGGCGTCGGGTCGGCGCCGAAGCCTAGCCATCGCCGCGCGTCGTTGCGCAACGCCGCCCCGAGCCAGCGCGCCCACAAGCGCAGGCCGTCTCGGCCGATGGTGTCGAAGGGAAGTTGGATGGCGTTGCTCCGGTGAAGGGCAACAGCAGCCGCCGACAGCCGCCGCGCCGTTATTTCTTGGCTGGCTTCTTCTTCACCGGTTCGAAGTCCACATCGGTGTCGCTTTTCTTGCCCGTGGCGCCGGCGGCTGCGGTCGCCGGGGCGGTGTCGCCGGCCAGCGGCGTGTTGAAGCGGTCCCACTCGTTGCGGGAGACGGCGGCGAATTTAACCGCGGTGTCCACGAAGCCGTCGGCGAGCGCCTGGTCGAGGCGCTGGGTCTGGGCAAACCAAGCGATGGCGACGTAGTTGGCGCCGTGAACGGCCTGATCGAGAGACGTGGCGAGCGTGTCGTAGGTGGTGAACAAAGCCACGACAGACGCGGGCGAGAGATCACGCCACGGCACCGGCTGGTCGGGGCGGTCCTTGGCAGAAACGACGATCTTGTCGGCATCAGCCTTGCCGACGCTGCCGATCAGCCGCGCATTGGCCCGAGTCGCGAGGTCGTTGCGGGCGTAGGGCGTCTTGGCAATGCCCTGGATGACCAGCGTCTTGAGCGCGGCCAGCCGCTTATAGACCAACGCACGATCCTCGGCTGCTTGCTTGACCGCTGGCGATTCCATCTTCTCAGCGGCGTCGGCGTAGGCTTTGGAGAGCGGCTCGAAGTTGCAGTCGTTGAGGGCGGTCTCCGCGGTCGCGTCCACCTGCTCCAGCGATTGCTTGTCGAGGACAAACCGCTCGCGGACCTTCCGGGCGTGCTCCAGGTCGGCCAGTTCTTTCGACTTGCCGGCGATGGCGCCGTCAATGGCGGCGAACGCCGGCTGGAGCAACGGATGCTTCACCTGCGTCTTGACGGCGGCGATCTTTTTATACGCTTCCGCAGCCTTGTTGCCCGCGACGAGCTTCTGGGCTTCCTCGATGCCCCGGGTCTGCAGGTGGATTTGCGCCGCGATGGACTTCGCGTGCGGCTGGTAAAGCGTGACCCAGCGCGGGTCCAGATCCGTCCTGGCGGCGGCGTAGGCGTCGAACAACTTGGCGCAATCGGCCAGGCGACCCTCGGCCAGCGCCTGAACGCCGAGATAGAACTGTGCCAGGACCAGTGCGGCCGGCATCTGCTGTCTGAGCGAGGATTGGATCGCGTCGAGCTTGAAGCCGCCGTTGACCAACTGGCCGAGCAACGGGCCGAAACTCTCCTGGTTGATCTTCTCCGGCATAACGCCGATTTCCATCTTCTCGCCGGCGGTGGAGAACGCCTTCCGGGCGTCTTCCGGTTTGCCCAACAGAAACAGCGCGGCGCCGATCTGGCAGTCGAGGGTGCTCTGCCGCGCAGGGTCGTCGTTCAGCTTCTGCCGGGCCTTGCGGTAGGCGTCAATGGCCGGCTGGTATTTGCCGGCGACGAGGTTGTTGTCGGCGGCGTCCCAGAGGTCGAGCCAGCTCAATTCGGCGACGGTTTGTGCGGTCTGCTCTTGCGTGGACGCTTTGGCCTCAGCCGACGTGTCGCGGGAACGGAAAAGAATCTCGCGATACTTCCAGAAGAAATAACCGCACGCGATGCAAGCCGCCAGCAGGACCACCGTGGCGACGACGCTCTTCCAGGAGCCGCTCGGCGCCTTGGGTTTGGCGACGACGACGCCCGCGCGCGCCTGCGGCTTGCGTTTCCTGTCCGCCACCTCCCGCTGGTGGGCCACCGCGGCGCGCTTGGCCTCCTCCAGATCGTCTATCAGCTCCTCGTAGCTGGGATAGCGGTCCTCGCGGCTTTTGCGCAACATGCAGCCGATGGCGTGCATCGTCTGGTCGCAGATGTCCGGCGCGAACGTCTTCAGCGACAACGCCGGCTCGCGGAGGTGCTTGAGCACCACCTCGGTCGCGGAGTTTGCCTCGAACGGCGCGCGGCCGGCCAGCGCGTGGAAAAGAGTGCCGCCGAGCGAATAGATGTCGCTGCGGAAATCCTCGCGCTCGCCGCTGAGTTTCTCCGGCGAGATGTAGTAAGGCGTGCCCCAGATGCCTTCCTCCTGCTTCTTCTCTTCCTCGGCGCCGGCAAACTGCGCCAGCCCGAAGTCCACGACCTTGGCCTGGCTTTCGGAGTTGAAAAGGATGTTGCCGGGCTTGATGTCGCGGTGAATGACGCCGCGTTGGTAGGCGGCCTTGAGCGCGGAGGCGACCTGGATGCCGATGTTGAGCACGTCCAGTTCCGCCACGCGCTTGTGCGTCTCGATCATGTGGTCGAGGCTGCCACCCTCCAGCAGTTCCATGACGATGTAATACTGGCCGTTGGCCTCGTCGGTCTGGCCGAAGCTGAGGATTTGCGCGATGTTCGGGTGGTTCAACGAAGCGGCGGCGCGCGCCTCGCGGGTGAAATCGGCGACGAACTGCGCGTTGGCGGCCAGTTCCTTCTTCATCAGTTTGACCGCGACGAACCGTTGCAGTGTCGAGTCGAACGCCTTATAGACCGTGCCCATGCCGCCGCTGCCTATCGGATTCAGAAGCTGATAATTGCCGATGACCATCGGCACGAGCAGCTTGGTGTTGCACGACGGGCAAAAGACTCGGCTGAACGCCGGCACTTCCGTCACGTCCAGATGCTGGCCGCAATTGGAGCAGGCGATCTTGATCTGTTTCTTTGGTGCTGGTTCAGACATAACCCGTTGATTTGTAGCACGGGCCGGCCCGCCGCCGCAAATGTAAAGCCGCCACCGCCCGCCGCCGCGGGACGAAGGGGCAAATCGGCGCTTTGGAGTTTCCCGGCGGCCTGCTAAACTTGGCGCGACATGGATCAGGCGATCGTTCAAATCCGCGAGCTGTCGAAACTCTACCGGCACGGCGATATCGAGGTGGTGGCGCTCAACAGCATCTCGCTCGACATCGGCCGCGGCGAGTTTGTCGCGCTGATGGGGCCGAGCGGATCGGGCAAGAGCACGCTGCTACACATCATCGCGGGCATTGACCGCCCCACCAGCGGCCGTTGCGTTGTCGAGGGCACCGACGTCAGCGAGTTGGGCGAAACGGCGCTGGCGGCGTGGCGCAAGCAGCACGTCGGCTTCGTCTTCCAGACGTTCAACCTCATTCCCGTGTTGACGGCTTTTGAGAACGTGGAGCTGCCGCTGCTCTTGACCGGCCTGTCGGGACGCGAACGGCGGGATCACGTGGAGGCGGCACTGGAACTGGTCGGCCTCGCAGACCGGATGAAGCACCTGCCGCGGCAGCTTTCCGGCGGCCAGGAACAGCGCGTGGCCATCGCCCGGGCGCTGGTGACCGACCCGACGCTGCTGGTGGCCGATGAGCCGACCGGCAATCTTGATGCGCATTCCGCCGCCGAGGTGCTGGGGCTGCTGCAAACACTCAACAGCGCCGCCGGCAAAACGGTTGTCATGGTGACGCACGATCCGAAGGCCGCGGCGCACGCGAAACGGATGGTTCACTTGGAGAAGGGAGAGTTGTTGAACGGAGGTGGCTCCTGAAACCTGATTCGTAATTCGTAATACGTAAGGGTTGTTTCCGAATTGCGCATTACGCATTACTTCCCCATGACCATCCCCGGCTTCATCCTGCGCAACGCGCTCCGCAACAAGCGGCGGCTCACGCTCACCGTGCTGAGCGTGGCGCTGAGCTTGTTCCTCTTCACCGTCCTCCAGACGGCGTTGCGGGAGCTCTCGCAGCCGCAGGTGACGGAACAGTCGGCGTTGCGGCTCATCACGCGGCACAAGGTCTCCCTCGCCAGCGTCCTGCCGCTGAAATACCAGTCCCGCATCGCGCGCGTGCCGGGCGTCAAGCGCGTGTCGCGGCTCACGTGGTTCGGCGGCATCTACATTGACGAGAGCAACTTCTTCGCGCAGTTCGGCTGCGACGCCAACGCGCTGTTCGACATCCTCACCGAGGTGACGACCGACCCGGAGCAGGTCGCGGCGTTCAAGAAGGAGAAGACTGCCTGCATGGTCGGCATCAAGACGATGAACCGCTTCGGCTGGAAGGTCGGCCAGAAGATCACGTTGCGCGGCACGATTTACCCGGCCAACCTGGAGTTGACGATCCGCGGCGTCTATCACGGCGGCATTGACGAAACCAACCTCTTCTTCCACCACGAATACCTCGACGAAGCGACCGGTTGGCGCGTCGTCGGCTGCTACTGGATTCAAGCCGCCAACGCCGACGCGGTGGCGGACATCATCCAGCGCGTGGACGCGATGTTCAGCAGCAGCGCCGCCGAGACGAAGACGGAAACCGAGCGCGCGTTCCAGCTCACGTTCCTGTCGTGGTTCGGCAACGTCAAACTTCTCATCGGCTCCATCTGCACCGTCATCGTCTTCACCATGATGCTGGTGACGGCCAGCACGATGAGCATGGCCATCCGCGAGCGGACACGGGAAATCGCCGTGCTCAAGGCTCTCGGCTACAACGGCGGCCAGATCTTCGGCCTCATCCTCGCCGAGTCGTTCGCGCTGGCGCTGGTCGGCGGGTTGATCGGCTGCGTTGGCACGTGGTTCCTCGCACAAAACGTGGACATGTATGTGCTCTCGCACGGCTTCTTCGTGAAGTTCGAGGTCACGCCGCACATCGTCTCGGCGGGCCTGCTCATCGCGACGGCAATGGGCGTGGTGAGTTGTCTCGCGCCTGCGGTGGCGAGCGTTCGCGCCAGCGTGCTGGATGGATTGAGAGAATTGGACTGAGTCATGGCCATCCCGCTCAAATACAACCTCCGCAACCTGCGCGTGCGCTGGCGCTCGACGATTGCCACCGCGCTCGGCATCGCGTTGACGGTGGCGGTGTTCGTGATGGTGATGGCGCTCGCCCGCGGACTCAAGGCCACCTACGTCAACACCGGCGACGCCCGCAACCTGCTCGTCATGCGCAAAGGCTCCACCGCCGAGTCCTCCAGCCAGATCGAGCGCAGCAAGGTGCTCCGGTTCAAGTATCACGACGAAATCGCCCGCAACGAGCGCGGTGACCCGGTAGCATCGCCGGAGATCATCGTGCTCATCCAGCTCGACCGCATTGACGGCGGCAACGCCAACGTCCTTGTGCGCGGCATCGGGCCCATCGGCCTCGAATTACGCCCCAACGTGAAGCTCGTCGAAGGCCGCCTCTTCCAGCCGGGCCTGGCCGAGTGCATCGTCAGCCGCAAGATCGCCGCGCGGTTCGCCCACTGCCGCGTCGGCGAGACGTTCCGCGCCGGCAAGCGCACATGGCGCGTCGCCGGCATCTTTGACGCGACCAAGACCACCTACGAATCCGAAATCTGGACCGACGCCGACGAAGTGCGCGAGGCGTTCAGCCGGTCGTTCTACGGCTCGGTGCTGCTGCGTCCGACCGACGAGGCTGCCGGCGCGGCGCTCATCAAGCGGCTGGAGGTGAACAAGGACCTCTTCGTGCGCGTGCTGCCGGAGTCGGAGTATTACAAGGAACAGACGAAGAACGCCGGGCCGATCCAGTTCATGGGCGGGTTTCTGGCGATCATCATGAGCATCGGCGCGGCGTTCGCGGCGATGAACACGATGTATGCCGCCGTCGGCGCGCGCACGCGCGAGATCGGCACGCTGCGGGTGCTCGGCTTCCGTCGCCGCGACATCTACCTGTCGTTCCTGCTCGAATCGGTGCTGCTGGCGCTGGTCGGCGGCGGGCTCGGCTGCCTCGCCTCGCTGCCGATCAACGGCCTCGCCACCGGCACGATGAGCTGGACGACGTTCTCCGAGGTGGCGTTCGAGTTTCGCATCACCGGCGAGCTGCTGCTGAAGGGCATGACCTTCGCCGTGGTGATGGGCGTGCTCGGCGGACTGCTGCCCGCCCGCGTCGCCGCCCAGAAGCCCGTGCTGGATGCGTTGCGCTCCGTCTGAAAATGGTTCACAATCCACCCGACATCGAAACATGAGTTCACCGTCACAAAAAGGACCGCCGGCGCTGAGCCGGCTGCCGATAGCGCCGGAGAAGAAGTCGCGGCGCAAAGCCGGACCGTTGATGCTCTTCTTGCTCGTCGTGCTGGTCGTCGCGGCCATCGGCGGCGTGTTTGTGTTCACGACGAACGACCGCGGCAGCCTCCTCCTCCCGAAGAAGACCGAGCCGGCGCCCGGCCAGACCGTGACGCAACCACCCGCGCCGCCGAAACCCGGCGACGTCGTGCTCACCGTCAGCGGCTACATCATCCCGCGCGAACGCATCGAGCTCAGCCCGCGGTTCCAGGCGATGGTGAAATGGATCGGCGTTCGTAAAGGCGACCTCGTCAAGAAGGACGACGTCATCGTCCGGCTCGATGACGCCGAATACCGCGCCAAGCTCCTCGAAGCCGAGGGCAATCTCGCCCGCGCCCAGGCCGACCTCGCCAACGCCGAGGCCAACCTCAAGCGCCAGCAGGCGCTCTCCAGCCGGAACATCGAGAGCGAGCGCGCCCTCGACGACGCCCGCCGCGCCCGCGACGTGGCCCTCGCGCAGATCACCTGCGCCAAGGGCCAGATCGCCCAAGCGCAGAACTACGTGGACTGGTGCGTCATCCGCGCGCCGATCAGCGGCACGATTCTGGAAAAGCTGGTCGAAGCGGACGAACTGGTCACGCCGATGACCTTCGGCGGCACGCGTGGGCCGAGCACCGCGCTCGTCTCGATGGCCGACCTCAACGACCTGCAAGTGGAGATAGACCTCAACGAAGCCGACCTCGCGAAGATCCATCTCAAACAACGCTGCCGCATCAGCCCCGAAGCCTATCCCGACAAACGCTACGGCGGCTACGTCGCCGAGATCGCGCCGGAGGCCAACCGCCAAAAAGGCACGCTCCAGATCAAAGTCCAGGTCGAGCAGCCCGACCACTTCATGACCCCGGAGCTGTCCGCCAAGGTGGACTTCATCCGCGCCGCCATCGCCCGTCAGTGACCGTCAACGGACTCAAGACCATGAAGATTCTGAAACAGCCGCAGCAAATCACCCTCTACTCCCGGCCGATGTGCGGCTGGTGCCAGGAGGCCAAGGCTTGGCTCGACGAGCGCGGTTGGAAATACACGGTCTGCAACACGGGCGTTGATCAGGCCGCGCGGCAGAAGGCGATTGACCTCAGCGGCCAGACGCTCGTGCCCGTGATCGAGGTGGACGGATTGGTGCTCGGTGACTTCGACACCGGCCAGCTCGAAACGTTTCTGCGGCAGCACGGCTATCTGGAGTGACGCCGCCCGCGGACTCGCTTGCCCGATGTTTCGCCTGCTCCCGTCGCGCTGACTCCACTTTTCTTGACTCTCCGCGACAGCGTGGTAGCGTGCCCACCTGTTTTTCCAACCGAGTTTCAGCCGAGAGATCTTATGCCAGCGAAGCGAAGCAAGACGCGAAGACCAGCACGGAAGAGTTCAGGACAGGGAAAGAAATCGAAGGTTCCCGATGCCGTGCAGGGCGTTCTCAAGGAAATCTTCGCCCGCACGCGCACGCCGGAGTTCGAGCGTTACCTGCGGAACCTCATCGTCGAGATTTGCCGGTTCAACACGACGCCGAACGCGGACGTGTCCGTCATGCGCGCGGCAGAGGATGGCTGCTTCCGCATCCTGGAGCGCGAACTGGGCGGCATTCACTTTGACGGCGCGCGGATCGAGCGGCGAGCGATCAATCCCGTCATCAAATCGCATCCGAATTATTCGCTGCTCCACTTCACCAAGACGCCACAGCGGCCGGAAGGCCTGACGCCGGAGGAAACTTACGCCGGCCGCGGCAACCTGCTCTACGTCATTCCCGGCTCTGGCGGTGGTGCTGGCCAGTCGGTGGCGGTGAACAGCCACGTGGATGTCGTCGCGCCGTATTTCCCGCCGCGCGCCGAGGGCAGGCTCGTCCACGGTCGCGGCTCGGCCGACGACAAAGGGCCGACGATCTGCGCTGTCGCCGCGCTGAAAGTGCTCTCCGAGGTCATGGCCAAGGCGGGACTGAAGTGGAAGAAGAACGTCGTGATGATGGCCGTCGTCGAGGAGGAGACCGGCGGCAACGGTTCGCTCTCGCTGGCGCTGGATCGGGAGCTGAAGAAGCTCTACGACAGCATGATCGTGCTGGAGATCACCAACCTCAAGCTCCATCCCGCCAACCGCGGCGCGGTCTGGTATCGCGCCGACTTGAAGAAGGTCGAGGGCGCGTCGCTGTTCGAGATGGCGGCTTTCGTGAACGAGGAGATGGAGAAGGAAGGCGCTGCCATCCGCGCCGAGAGCCGACACGACCTTTTCCCGCAGCGACCCGTGCAGACCTGCCACGGCATCATTGGCTCCTTTGGCGAGCATCCGAGCCGCATCTGCGGCGGGGTGAGCTTCAGCATTCAGTTCGACACCGCGCCGAGCAAGAAGACCGAACTGCTCGTGCGCGATTGTCTCGACGTCGGTCTCGCCGCCTACACCGGCCTCTACGGTGACAAGAGCAAGGTCGTCGAGGCTGCCACCGGCAAACCGATGGTGCCGGTCCATTATGATTTCGCCCGCAGCGGCAACGGCTTCGTCGTAACCGTCCATGGCGCAACCGGCCACATGGGCGCGATCCGCGAGCGCGATGGCGCAATCACGAAGATGGCGCATCTCGTCCGCAGCCTCGCGCAGTCGCGGTTGAGGATTGAAGCCGTGGCCGACGGCGCGATGCGGCTGGAACTGGGCGGCAAGCCTTACGGCGATGTGTTGGTGCTCGAAGGTGGCCAGGGCTTTGTGCCGACTCACCACATCAACGAAGTCATGGATCGCATGCGCCGGGCGGCGCAGCGCGGAGCCGAGACTTATCTGCGACGGCTCGGCCGGCTGGAACGCGGCGAGGACGTGGTGCGAGTCACCTACGAGAAGCTCCACAACGTCGCATTCGACGGCGACCCGGATTCGCCCGCCATGCGCAACGCCATCAGCGCGGCCAAGGAGACCGGCATCTGGAAAGACGAGCCGATCCTTGGGTGGACGGTGTCGTGCGACGCGCGGCTCTTCGCCACCGAATATCCCGGCATGCCCGTGGTGACCTTTGGTCCCGGCACGCTGGCCCACGCACACTCCGATCAGGAGCAAATCGCGCTCGATGAAGCGCGCGCCGCGGTGGAATTTCTGGCGATGTTCCTCTTGAAACAAACCGGCACCGTCTGACCAAAGGAAAACGGCTCAATGGCAAAATCATGGTTGGCAAGATCAAGATTTTGCCCCACATGATTTTGCCTTAAACAAAACCTGCTATGAAAACCAAACTCCGTATCGGCATCATCGGCGCGGGCTCCGTCGTCCGCGAAATCTATCAATACCTCTACTTTCGCAGCAGCTACACGCCGTTGCTGGAAATCTGCGCCGTCGCCGACCCGAACGAGCAATACCGGAACTGGTTCGGCGACCTCGCGGGGCTGCCGGCCAACCGGCGCTTCAACGACTACAAGGAACTGCTCGCCAAGACCGAACTCGATGCGGTGCAGATCAACACGCCCGACCATCTTCACTGCGCGCCGACGGTGGCGGCTCTCAACGCCGGCCTCGACGTCGTCGTGCCAAAGCCGACCGCCGCGACGCTCAAGGACGCGCACGCGATGATCGAGACGACGAGGAAGACGGGCCGCTTCCTCGGCGTGGACTTCCACAAGCGCGAAGATCCGCGCATCAAGGAAGCCGAGGCGCGCTTCCAGAGCGGCCGTTACGGGCAGTTCCAGGCGGCGGTGTTCTACATGCTCGACAAGCTCAGCATCGCCGACCCGAACCACTCACCGCGCTTCTTCGCGTCGCCCGACTTCGCCGAGAAGAACACGCCGGCGTCGTTCCTCACCGTCCACATGGCGGACGCGCTGATGAAGATCGTCAACCTCACGCCGGTGCAGGTGCGCGCCGTCGGTTACTCGCAGAAGCTGCCGTCGCTGAAGCCCATCGCAGTGAAGGGTTACGACCTCGTGGACACGGAGATCCTGTTCGACACCGGCGCCATCGCCCACATCCTCACCGGATGGGCGTTGCCGAACTCCGCATGGTCCAACACCGTGCAGTCCAGCCGCATTATCTGCTCCGATGGCATGCTGGACCTCGGCTTGGACCAGCCCGGCCTGCGCGAGTTCCATCCCGACGGCATCTTCGAGGTGAACCCGCTCTTCAAGAACTTCGACAAGGACAATTCGGTGACCGGTTACGGCATCGGCAGTCCCGGTCGTCTCTACCAGCAGATTCTCGCGTTGCGCAACGGCAAGCTCTCCGCCGCCGAGCGCGAGGCGATGAACAGCCCAATCACGCTCGGCTTTTACACGACGCTCGTGCTGGAGGCCGCCGAGAAAAGCCTGGCGGAAGGCGAGAAGCTTTCGACCGGCGCGACGATTGGCTCGACCATTGACCTGCGGAAGCTCGTCGTGGAGCAGCTCGGCGCGGAAGCAGCGAAGCAATACAAGCTCGGCTGAGTTTTCAAGCGAACGCGCGGCCGCTCACTTCCCGGCTCTTTCCGCTGCGGGTCGGGCGGCCAGTTGCGCGACGATCTCGATGGTCAGTTGCGCGGCGTTTTGTGCCGCCAGCGCGGTAAACGAGTCGAAATCCTGAAGCGCGTTGTGGTCCGCGCTGTCGCTGATGCTGCGGATGACCAGCCACGGCACACGCAGGTCGCGACAAACCTGCGCCATCGCCGCGCCTTCCATCTCCACCGCATCAGCTCCGAGCGCCTTGCGCAACTCGGCTTTTTTCGCCGGCGACGCCACGAAGATGTCGCCCGTCGCGACAACGCCCTTGATGATCCGCGGATGCCGTTTGCCTTTTGCAGTTTCGATGTCGGCGAGCTTGATGCGGTTGCCGGCCGCTTCCGCCACCGCCAGCAGCCGTGCGTCCGGCTCCAGGAACACCGGATTGCGCAGCCACGTCATCGGGCTTTTCGTGCCGCGCACTTCCATGCCTTCGGCGGTGAGGTTGCCGAAGTCATGCTGGGCGGTTTTTGCCGCGATGACGATGTCGCCGGGATGAAGGTCCGGGTTGATGCCGCCGGCGATGCCGCAGAAGATCAGTTCACTCGGCCGGTAATGTTGGACCAGCAGCGCCGTGACCATCGCGGCGTTGACCTTGCCGATGCCGCTGCGGCAAACGATCACGTTGCGCCCTTTCAGTTTGCCAACGGCGAAGTGAATGCCGTGGAGCACTTCCTCCTTCGGCCCGGTGATCGCTTGATAGAGCGGCGTCAGTTCGTCGTCGAACGCCCCGAAGATGCACGTGAGCGGCGCAGACGTCGGCTCTGCCGTCTCCGCCGGGTGCGGCGGAAGGAAGACGGTAGCGAACGCGAGCAATACCAGATGAACCGTTCTTCGCATGGCACGGTCACGGCGACTTCAGCAGGCGCTGCAACTCCGCCTCCAGCGCTTTGCGTGTCGCCTCGTTAAGCTGGCTTTGGTCTTTCAGTATCTCCCGCAGGGCCGCGATGGCGTCGGAAAGCGTCTCGCCGCGCATCATTTCGGCGAGAATCACCCGCATCCGCTCGTAAGCGGCTTGCGCTTGTTCCATCGCCACACTCATGTTTGGCGTCGCCGCGCCGAGTTGGGTCACCACCGGGCCGAGCAACTGCCGGCTTACGTCGGCCAGCGGCTCCACGACACGCGCGCGCAGCCGCTCCTGCTCGGTGGGCGTGCTCACGCGGTTGTTCTGCATCTCGTCAAGAAGCCGCCGGAACAACTCCGACATCGTCTGACAGCCGTTGCCCGCCTCGCGTTCGTCGGCGACCAGCGGCGAGAGTTGCACAAGTTCCGGCTGTTTGCCTGCCGTCGTGCGCTCGCGGATCGCCCGCATCGCATCGAGCGCCTCGCGGTGCTTGCGCGTGAGCCGCTCGAACTCAGCGCGATACTCCTTCTGGCGGCGGTTCAGGTCCGCCATCAATTCCGCCGCGCTGACCACGCGCAACGCCAGCGACTGGCTTTGTCCGCGGCCTGCCGGCGTCGCCGCGTCCTCCGCCTCGACGCGCAGGTTCAACACCGAGCCTTCAGCGATTCGCAACGTCTCGACCGGCAGCCGTGTTTCCAAATGGACCTCCGCGTTGCCCAGAGCAGCGCCGGCGAGCGGCTGGCTTTGCCAGGTTGTGGTGTTGGTGGACGTCGCGAGGCTCAACGCGGCCACGCCGAAATCATCGCGCGTCTCCGCGGCCAACGGGAGCGTGGCCACGGGCGTGATCTTGTCGCCGATGCCGCTCAACGTCAGCCGTGCCAACGGCGGTCGATCCGGTTGTGCGTCGAGTGTGAACGCAAGAGCCCGTTCTGCGCGCAACCCCTCAACGTCCTCCAACCCAATGCGCACCGGCCCGCTTTCTTTGATCACAAAGCCCGCCAGAACATTCGTCCCGTTCTCCACACGCACGCTCGCCGCCGCGTCCTGCCGCGCCGGTTCCGAACTTTGAACTTTGAACTTTGAACTTTGAACTTCCGCGAAGCGGAGCGGCCTCGTGCTCGTCGCCCGCAATTCCAGCTTTGTGCCGACCACTGCTTCCACCGCGCCATCGCTTGGCCCGATCTCGCGCGGTGGCTGCTTCGTGTAGGCTGGATAATCGAGCCGCATTCGCACGTTGCGCAACATCGGGGGGTCCACCACCTCGACGCGCATCTCGCCCGTAGCGCCGTCGCCGCCAAACGCGCGGAAGCTGAAGCTCTCGACGACCGAATCGAACCTTTTCAGAAACTTCCCGTTGCCGGAGCGCGTGAGGACCTCGCGGAAACGGCCGGCATGCTCGTAGTCCAGCACCAGCTTGACGGTCTCTGGAATCCGCCGGCCTGACGCGCTGACCATGATGTTGAACGACGAGCCGCGCACGACCCGCTCCGTGCTGTTCGGAAAGCCGGTAATTTCCAACGTCGTGGTGCGCGGCCACTCCACGTTCCGCAGCAATACGTCGCGCTGCCACCACGCCTCCAGTTCCCGCGGGAAGAACGCCGCCACCATTGTAATCACCAGCAGCGCGCCAACACCGAGGCCGAGACACCGCACCAGCCGGCTGCCGTCGAGCGCTTGCGACGGCCGCACGCCCGACGCAATCTCCGCCGCCTCCGCCGCCACGTGCTCCAGCAGTGCCGGCGATGTGGTTTCTGTCATTCCGCACTCCGCATTCCGCACTCCGCACTGCTCAACCGCCGTCAGCAGCCGGTCGCCGAACTGCGGAAACGCCCGCTCCAATGTCAGCGCCAGTTCCGCGTTGCCAAGACGCCGGCTCAGTGGTCGCAGCAAGTGACGCCACGCTGCGACACCGATCAGAACCACCGCCGCCGTGCCGATCATACCGCGAGGTCCGAAATCCATCCGCAACCACCAGTCCAGCATCCACGTTCCCGCCGCGACCACCACCGCCGCCGCGCCGACGCGCGCCAGCCCGCCGAGCGCCAGGTGCAACCGCAGCAGTAGGCGCAGGGAACGAAGGAGGTGTTGGAGTCGGGGGTGCATGGAGCGCTAGTCGCAGAATCCAGACACCCTCATTGCTTGCTTCTTGAGCACGATGTTCACTCGGCTGGGCGCATGTGTATGGCAAGTCCCGGTCGAAAGCAAGACCAAGCGCCTCAACCAGTGAAGTGGGGCGACGCTGCTTCTCAATTCACCGGGCAGCGGGCGCGGCCGGCTGCGCGCCGACTTTCGTGGCTCCGCCGCCGCTGGAACTGGTGAGACGGCCGAGGTCAATCATCATAGCGTTGAGGTTCTCGATCTTCACGCGCATGGTCTCGGAGGTCATCAGCCTGCCCGACGCATTCTGCATCGCGCCCCATTGTTTCAACAGGCTGCTATAGTCTAGGCCGATGCTTCCGCCCGGCTGCCATGCGCGCACGGCGCGGACAAACCGGCCCGCCTCGGTCGCAAAGAAGCGGACGCTATCCGCTGCCGTGGTGTCATACGAGCCTGCCATATACATATTCCTGGGCGTGAGGTAGGACTCGGTCCGCAGGGCCAGTTCCTGCAAGCTGATGGCGACGGATTCGATTTTGGTGGCGGCTTCGAGGATCTTGTCGCGATCTTCGTAACGGAACCCCCAACCCGGCGTTGGACTGGTGGCGCAACCCGCCGCTGCGAACACAGCGAGAAACGCAATGATTCTTGTCAGAGTCTGTTTCATTACCAACCTTTCATTGAGCGCCGCCGCGCGGCCGGATGCCCGGCTGTGCGCCAGCGCCGGCTTCACTTGATCCGTTCCACCAGCGGCCGGATGTGCTTGTCAATCGCGGCTTCGTCGCCGGCTGCCACCTGCGGCACGCCTGTGAACAGATACCACTGCTCAACATGCTCCACCGACCTGCCCGGCGCAAGATCGCCAACGGGGCCGAGCGATTCCACTTCCAGCATGTCCTGGTTGGTGAACGTCTCCATGTTGCAGCCGTTGTCGGGATAGGCCGCGCCGCGCTTGTAGCCGATGGTCTTGACGAAAAGCAGGCCGTTGCGCAGGTAGCCGATCCATTTCTCCTGGTGCGCCAGGCCGATCTTGGTCGGGCCTTTCTGCGGATCCTGCGACAGCGTGAAGTAGCGCGTGCCCCAACGCCACCGCGCGTCTGCGAAGTCCGTGTAGGCCCAGATCGTCATGAACTGGTTGGGTTGGAGTTCTTCGTCGTGGGTCTTCTTCGCCGGCAGCGGGATGATCTCCATGCCGCCCGGCGCCATCACCGTCAACGCCCACGGCGCGACGTGGACCTTCTTTCTGCTGATGTTCTTGAGCCGGTGTGTGACCGTGACGTGATTGGCCTTCGCGTCCAGCGTGATGTCCATCTCCTTCTGGATGCCGTTGGGCGTTTCCGGCGCGGGAACGAACCGGACACTGTTCGGGCCGAGCTTCTTCGCCGCCACCGGCGTGTTGTCGGGGAAATAGCTGAATGGCATGCCTTCCGGCGCGAGCCAGAGCCGGTGGCCGCCGCGGATTTGCCAGTCCTTTTCGCCGCATTTGCCCATCTGCGGGTCGTAGTTCTTGAACACGTTCTCGCCGCCGACCGGCCCGAGGAAGATCACGCGCGGCCCGATGTCCAGCGTGACGATCAGCTCCATCTGTTTGTTGGCGAGCTTGAGGTTGTTCTTCCAGCCTTTGTATTCGACGGTTTCCATGACGACCTCCGCGGTTTGGGCGGCGATGGCCGCCGCGAGAATGGTTGCTAGACCGGCAGTTGTTTTCATATCACTCCTTTTCGCGTCGATCCGATGCACTCCGGAACGGCCGGAGTTTCTAGCGACCGCGGGCGGCTTTTGCCAGACCAAAGTGGCACGGTCGGCGGAACTCGATGGCGGCAGGCGCCGTCTCAACCGCGCTTCTTGCCTTTGAGCGCGCCCGACATGGCCTGCGCCATCTCGCGCTCGGCGGTGCGGCGCTTGATGTCCTCGCGGCGGTCCACCTGCGTTTTGCCTTCGGCAAGGGCGATCTCGACTTTGGCGACGTTGCGCTTGTTGAAGTAGAGCTTGAGCGCCACGAGCGCCTTGCCTTTGGTGGCCATCTGGCCCATGAGACGGTGGATCTGGTCACGGTGGAGGAGGAGCTTGCGCTGGCGTGTTGGGTTGTGGTTCCAGATGTTGCCGTGGGAGTATTCGGGGATGTGGGCGTTGAAAAGCCAGACCTCGCCCTTGTCGAGCCGGGCAAAAGCGTCGTTGATCGTGGCACGGCCGCCGCGGAGGCTCTTGACCTCCGTGCCGGTCAACACGATGCCCGCCTCCATCGTTTCGAGGATGGCGTAGTCGTGGTGCGCTTTGCGGTTGGTGGCGATGACGGACATGTTGTGCCGCCGAATCTAGCGCGCGAGCCGGCGGCGGGGCAAGCGAAAGGGCGGTTGATTTCCGCTCTTGTTGCCGGGGAGGGTTGCGTGTAGCATCCGCGCCCGTTTGGTGAGGATGAAGAACAAGGTGAAACAAAGAACGGCCGAGGACACCATGAGCAACACCCAGAGAATCCCCTTCGTTGATCTTGCAAGCCAGTATCGCAGCATCGCCGACGAAGTGCGCGCCGCCATCGAACCGGTGATGGCGACGACGCGGTTCATCCTCGGCCTGGAGGTGAAGCAGTTCGAGCGGGAGTTTGCGGCGTATTGCGGCGCGCAACACTGCGTCGGCGTCGCCAGCGGCACCGACGCGCTCTATCTGGCCCTCTGCGCGCTCGGCATCGGCCCCGGCGACGAGGTCATCACGCAGACCAACACCTTCATCGCCACGCCGCTCTCCATTTCCTACACCGGCGCGCGGCCGGTGTTGGTGGACTGCGATCCGCAAACCTACCAGATTGATGTGAGGCGAATCGAAGCCGCCATCACCCCGCGCACCAAGGCGGTCATTCCCGTCCATCTCTACGGCCAGCCGGCCGACATGGATGCGATCCTCGCCATCGCCAAACGCCACAACCTGCGCGTCATCGAGGACGCCTGCCAGGCGCACGGCGCGGAGTATCGCGGCAAACGCGTCGGCGCGTTTGGCGATGCCGCCGCGTTCAGCTTCTATCCCGGCAAGAACCTCGGCGCTTACGGTGACGGCGGCGCGATCACAGCCAACGACGAGGCGCTCGCCGTCAAGTTGCGCGCGATGCGCGAATACGGCCAGGCCGCCAAATATCACCACGATTTCCGGGGTTTCAACAGCCGCCTCGACACGATGCAGGCCGCGATCCTGCGTGTGAAACTGAAGTATCTCCCCGACTGGACCGCCGCCCGCCAGCGCGCCGCCGCCGCCTACGGCACCGCCCTCAAGCGCATCGGTGTTGAGCCGCCGCGCCAGGTCAGCTACAGCACGCACGTCTGGCACCTTTACATCATTCAGGTCGCCAACCGCGCCAAGGTCCAGGAGCAACTCACTGCCGCCGGCATTGGCACCGGCATCCACTATCCCATCCCGGTCCACCTCCAGAAAGCCTACGCCGACCTCGGCCACAAGCGCGGCGCGTTCCCGGTCGCCGAGGCCGCCGCTGACCGCATCCTCTCGCTGCCGATGTTCCCGGAACTGACGCAGGAGCAGGTGGACTACGTCGTGGAGAACTTGAAGCGCTGTCTCTGAGTCACGAGGCGGCTTTCATCGACTTTGCGTTTCGTTCCGCCGCCGGGCTTCTTCACCCGCGGCGGCCAGCGACTCGAACCGTGCCAAGCTGATTGCCTTCGCCGTCCAGAGCAGCGCCGCCGTTACACACACCGGCGCCAGGCCCATCGCGACCAGCCACGGCCAGGAAGTCTCCAATAACAGATTCACCGCCGCTCCGACGCCCATCCCCTCCCGTCTCACGATCAACCACGTTCCCACGCCAGCAGCGCCCACCGCAAAGGACAGCGTCGCGTAGCAGAATAACTCGCTCCCGCGCGCCAGCAACGCCAGCAGCCTGTCGTCGTAAAACTCCGCGAGCCAGAACGTGAGCCGGTTCGCGTTGCAGACAAACACCGCGCTGCTGAGATTGAAGAAGACGAAGTTGAACGTGAAGTAGTCCACCGACGGCGCACTGTGCCAGAGGTAAGCGAACGGCGACAGGAAACAAACGCACATCGCCGACCCGGAACAGCGCCTTGTGGCGGCGCGCCAAGCTCCGCCGGGCGCTGCCACGCGCCGCAGCGTTGCCGCGCCGAACCACAGCAACGCACCCGCCAGCGGCAAGCCCAGCAGGTGCCGCCCCAGCAGCGCCGACAACGGCGAAATCTGGTTCAGCACCACACACGCCACGCCGCCCAACAGCCCCGCCAGCACGAACGCCAGCCCGCGCACGAGCCAGATCATCTCACGTCCCGAACATTTCGGCGATTCGATCACGATCAGCGACACTACAACGGGCTGAATCGGAAATGGAGAGAAAAGGCGGCCGCCCGCCGGACCGCCCCATCGCCATCAGTCCCGATCTGCGCCAGGCAGCGCCCTGCGGTTCGGGGCAGGAACTTGTGAAAGGCGTGCCTGCCGATGCTGGGTGGGACTGTGGCGCTCGAAGGCGCGAAAGACGCGGTTGAAATGCGTCAAACTGTTGAAGCCGCACACGAAACAAATGTTGGTGATGGAATCTTGGGTTTCCGCGAGTTGTTTTTTCGCCTCGGCGACGCGCCGGGCTTGGACGAAACGCGTGAAGCTTGTTCCGGTCGTCTGGCGGAAGACGTGCGAGAAGTGGGCCGGTGAAAGACCGGCGTGGCCGGCGGCTTCGCCCAACGCGAGCGAGGGATTGCGAAACTCGCGTTCCACAAACTCGCGCGCGCGGCGGACCTCGACCCGCTCCAGTTGCGCCTGCAAGTCCCGGATTCGCTGGGCGCTCTCGCAAAGCTGCCGGGCAAACAGTTCCAACAACTGCATGACGCAGGCGATCTGTTCGCGCGGCAGATACGGGGCGCCCTCGTAGGCGGCGCGCAGATCGTGATCGGCCACTTTCAGCCAGTCGAGCCGCCGGCGCAGCCGCCGGAACGCGCCGGGCGATCTTGGCTCGCGCAGGAGTTGGCCGCTCGAGATGGTCGCGACGTGGCGGCCGAACACGAAGACAGGAACTGCGATGTCCCAGAAGCCCGCGTGGCAGGTGTAGAGTTGCGCCCGGCCCGATGTCTCCGCGCGCGAATGATGCCGGTGGTCGCAAGCGGTGCAGCGGCGGAGGCCGACGGCGTCGGCGCGAATCAATCTGCACACGGGGTTGTCTTCGCCCTCCTTGAACTTGAGCCGGAGTTTCCCGCTCGCCGGTTCGTTCAAAGCCATGACCACACCGGTCAGCTTTTTCAGGATGGCGGTGAACGCGGCGAACTCCGGCGATTCTGCCAAATGGTCGAAGTCAACGTTTGTGGCCAAGGGTGTTTCCATGCGATATGCCAGCGGCCGGAAGTTTAGAGATTTTCGAAAGATATGTAAAACAAACCGAAAGGGATGTTGAGACATTTTCCACGCCGCGTGGCAGGCTGTGATTGCCGGAAACGGTGACAACGACTATGAAGAACCAACGCCTGTTCATCAACGGAATCGCAGCCTTGCTGGCAACCGCGACCAGCATCATCGGCGCGCCTGATTTGAACGCCGCGGACGGTGTGAACTACGCGCGGCCGTATGAGTCGCCGACGCGGCCGGCGTTCATTGCGCTGCCGCCGGGCGCGGTGGAGCCGGGGGGCTGGCTGCGCGATTGGTGTTTAGCGGCGCGCGATGGATTCACCGGCCACATGGACGACGTTCATGAGGAGTTTCGACGCGCTTGGGCGGCGGATCACATGATGACCGGCGAGCGGCTCAACTGGCCCAAAGGCGGCTGGCCGTATGAGGGCGGTGGTTACTGGTTCGACGGTCTGGTCCGCCTGGGATACGCCCTTCACGACGATACGTTGATTGCCCAAGCGAAGAAACGTCTCGATGTGGTCGTCAGCCGCATGAATCCCAACGGCATCCTGTTCCTGTGGTGGCTCAACAAGAACAATCCCGACGATGTGAAAGGAAGTGCTGTCTGGTGTGACTGGCCGATGTGGGCGAGTGGTCTGTTGGGGCGCGCGCTGGTTGGCTACTACGCCGGTTCGGGAGACAAGCGCGTGATGCGGGCGCTGGAAGCGGGCTACCGCGGTGACCGCGATTGGCTGCGGCTGGGCTGGGGCATGTCGAACCCTTGGCCAGCGTTTGACACCTACACTTGGACGGGAAATAAGGAGATTGCTGCGGCGTTGACGACGTTGTTCTCAAAAGGCGGCGGTGGCAAGGACACGGGGCAATGGTCATGGAACCGATATCGTCAGGCACCAAAACAGGAACCGGGTGCCGAGAAGAACGACCACGTCGTCCATTTTCTCGAAAGCACGACGCCGTGGGCGCTGGGCTATCTGTGGACCGGCAACCGCGAGTTTCTCGACGCGACGCTCGCTTGGCACGACCTGCTGGAACGCGACTCTATGCAGCCCTCCGGTGTTCCCGTGGCCGACGAGTTCTACGGGCCGACCGGCGCGTATCGCGGAACCGAAACCTGCGACGTCGCCGGTTACTTGTGGAGCCAGATCTCGCTGCTGACTGTGACCGGTCAGGGCCGGATGGCGGACCGCGCGGAGCGGGCGTTCTTCAACGCCGGCCCGGCCACCGTCGCGCGCGACTTCAAGACGCACGTCTATTTCCAGAGTCCCAACCGCATCGTGGACAAGTGCCCGCCGTATCCGCACGGGCCGAAGGCCGAGGGGAACTCTTACGCGAAGACGCATTATCCGCTCTGCTGCACGGCCGCGCTCAACCGCACCGTGCCGTGGTATGTCACGCACATGTGGATGGCCACCTACGACAACGGCCTGGCGGCGACGCATTACGGCCCCTGCAAAGTCACCGCGCTCGCCGCCGACCGCGTGCCCGTCGAAATCGGCTGCCGGACCGACTATCCGTTCAGCGACGTCATCACGATGACCGTGAAGCCGGCACGGGCCGCGACGTTCCCGCTCTCGTTGCGCATTCCCGGCTGGTGCAAGACGCCGGAGTTGCGCGTGAACGGCTCTGCGCTCAACGCAACGCCTGACGCCAGCGGTTTCGTTCGCATCGCACGGCTCTGGAAAACCGGCGACACGATCCGTTTGCGCTTCCCCATGTCGGCGAGCGTGCAGACAGGACGCGACAACAACGCGCAGGGCGCGCCCTACGCCTCGGTTTCTTACGGGCCGCTGCTGTTCGCGCTGCCGATTCCCGACACCAAGGATGCGAACACGCCCGACCCGGCTGCCAAGTGGAACTACGCGCTGGACGTGCAGAAAGCCGGCATCAGCGTGGAACGACATGCAATGCCCGCGAAATGGAACTGGCCGCTGAAAGCGCCGTTGAAGTTGCGCGTCAACGCCGTGCGTTGCGACTGGTCGCCGACGCCACAAAATCCGCTGCCGCCCGAACCGGTCGCGAAACCGAAGCCGCCCGAGAGAATCACTCTGGTTCCCTACGGCTGCACCAAGTTTCGCGTTTCGATGTTTCCGGTTGCTGCCGACGCCGCGAACTCTCACGGACGAACCTCCCGGCTGAATACCTGCTGGCCCGCGTTTGACTACGATGGGAAACCGGCGGGGACAGCCGCCGCGTTTTCAACAGCGATTGTGGCAGGCTCGAAGACCGCGACTGCGCACTATGCCGCCGAGTCGAGAACGATGACCGCCGCCGACGGGAAGATGCAGGTCCGGCTGGATTGCAGGAGCTACAAGGATTTTCCCGCGGATGAATATGCCGTCGTGCTGACGAACCTGTCGAAAGCGGAACCGACGGGGATCACCAGCAACTTCCGGTCGTTGAAGCTATACGTGGACAAGCCGGAATCCGTGAAGGCCGTCGCTCTGAATGTCCTGCGCGGCTCGACCTGCAAAGCAACGGACTTCATCCCGGAATCATTCACGATTGAAGCCGGAAAAGAGCAGGTGCTCACGACAACCTGCGGACGGTCGTCGAACGATTACGTTCCGTTTCTCGAACTGAATCTAGACGACAAGAACGGCTATCTGTTCGCCGTCGGCTGGACGGGATCGTGGAAGGCGCGGTTCGCGAACACCGGCAACGCGGTGGAGGTCGAGATCGGCATGGAGCGGACCAACTTCCGGCTCCTGCCGGGCGAAGCGATCCGCCAGCCGTCGGTCCTCGTTTTTGCCCGCAAGAACCAGACGCGGCGGGAATTCAAGACGCTGGTCCATCGTTTCATGATTGAGAACAAGGTTCCACGCGACTCAAAAGGGAAAGTGATCCCGCCGATTCTGGCGGTCGCGTCGGGCGGCGGAAACAAGACGCCGCAGATGATGGCTGACGTCCTGCAATACTGCGTCGAGAACAAGATGCCGTTCGACACATATTGGGTGGACGCCGGCTGGTATGGCGCACCGCACGAGGATGAGTTGTATTCGAACTGCGGGCCGAACTGGGGGAAATACGTTGGCGATTGGCGGGTCAACACGACGACGCATCCGACCGGCGACCTGCTGCCGATTGCTAACGCGGTCCACAAAGCGGGGCTGAAATTCCTGCTTTGGTTCGAGCCGGAACGCATGACCGATTCCGCGCCGATCTTGAAGACGCACCCGGAATTTCGGCACGGACAGCTTGTTGATTTCGGCAATCCCGACGCGCTCAAGTGGGTCCAAGACACGATTTACGGAATTATCGCCAAGCATCGGATTGATGTTTACCGCCAGGATTTCAACATGGACCCCGGCCCCGTCTGGCGGAAGATGGATGCGGCGGACCGCGTGGGCATCGCCGAGGCGAAGCACATCGCCGGGATGTATCGGTTCCTCGACGACATGCGGGCACGGTTCCCGGACATCCTGCAGGAGAACTGCGCGTCCGGCGGGCGGCGCATTGACATGGAGATGATCGCGCGCGCCCACACCTACTGCCGCAGCGACTACTACATCGGACGCAAGCCGAAGGATGCCGCGTTCATCCTGGGGCAGAACGCGACGCTGAACCTCATGCCCTATTTGCCGTTCCAAGGCTGCGAGTTCAACTGCGTGCCGGTCGGCGACGATTATGCGGCGTTCAGCATCATCTCGTCGGGGACCGTCATCACGCCGTCCGACTTCGACGGCGGAATCCTCCGGCGCAAGATCACCGCCGACGAAACGGCATGGTTCAAAAAGGTCTTCGATGTCGCGGCCCGCATGAGGCCGTTCTACGTGGGCGACTTCCACCAACTGACAGACGAGACCGGTGCCGGCGACGACGTCTGGTGCGCGTGGCAATGCGACCGGCCGGATTTGAAATCGGGCTTCGCAATTTTCTTCCGGCGCGGCGCTGCGACGGAGGAATCCCGGACGTTCAAGCTCGGCGGAATCGCGCCCAACGCGAAGTATGAAGTGGAAATCTACGACGGTTCAAAACAGACTGTGAAGAGTTCCGACCTGAAAACGTGGATTGCCAAACTCAAACCGCGGTCGTTCCAGTTGGTCTTCTACCAAAAACAGTGAGACACCATCATGAATCCATCAGATAATTCCATCACCCGCCGCGAGGCGTTGAAAATCGGACTCGCTACAGCCCTTAACGCGGTGGTTGCGGCTCCCGGCACGGCAGCGGGGGGCGCAGCCAGACAAGAACCGCTGGTCATTTCCTTCTGGATCTGGGCGTTGTGGGACACGGGAACCAATGGGTTCTTCAACGACATCGAGCTGCGCATGACGGAGTTGGTCGAGCGCGGCTTCAACTGCATTCGGATCGAGGGGGGCGCGGGGATCACGCATGACGCCGCCGGCCGGCCGCGCGGGGAACTGGAGTTCTTTGCCGCCCTCCCGGGCCACGCCCATTTCACCCGCCAGATGGAGCACATGACCGGCGGTCGCGTGGATCTGATGCGGCGGTTGGTCGAGCTCTGCACGGTCGCGCAACGTCACAAGGTCAAGGTGATCCTCTCGAGCTGGTATTTCCTGCACACGTTCTGGTTCACCGACGCGCGCGTGACGGCCGAGCTTCTGGGACTGCCGCCGGAGGAACGCTTCATCCGTTTCGCCCGGGGATTGGACCGGATTCTCAAAGAACTGAAACAGAAGGGCCTGTCCGGCACCATTGCCGCCGCCGAGATATTCAACGAGGTGAATGGCTCGGAGTTCGTCCCCGGGGCGCAGCAAAAATCCATTGATGTGTTGCACAAGTTCCGGGGCCTGCATGAGGAGGCGTTGGATTTCCTGAAGGCGCGGCACCCGGATATCCGGTTCTCGCTGGACACCAGCTCGCCTTGGGTGAACACCGATTTCATTCCGCGCAACGCGCAGGTCTGGACGTTCCACAGCTACTACCTGTGGAGTGTCTATAATGTCTTCGAACAGAACCTGCTCAGGGCCGACGCGGACCTTGCCGATCCCGCGCTCTACGCTCCGATCCGCCGTTTCCTGCGCCAGGATCTCGTGCCGTTCCAGGCGATCCTCGACAGCCGCAAGGGGCGTCCGCCGATCAATCCCGGTTGGTATCGCCGCATCTGGCTGTATCGCAACCTGGAGCCGAACGCCATGCCGGAACTGGAGCGGCTGCTGGAAGGGAACCTGGAGAAGCACATCGCCGAATTCAAACAGAAGGCCACAGACGCCGTGGAGCAAGCCGTGAAACTGCGCGACAAGCATCTTCCCGGAATCCCGTTGGTGCTGGGCGAGGGCGCCAGCTACTGCGCGGATCATCGTCTTCGCTGGGAGGAGCGTTCCGACGCCTACTGGGAAGTCGTCGAACACGCCGCCCGCGCCTGCCGCGAACGCGGGTTGTGGGGTGCCGTGGCGCGCACCAATTCCGGTCCGGAAGACCCGGTCTGGCACGAATACCCCGAGCGCCTGCGGCGAGTGAACGATGTATTCACAGGAAAAACCAAATGACCCGCATCCTCACGCTCATCACCGCCCTGCTGCTGGCGCTGTTTGCCGGCATCAGTTGCACGCTCGCCGCCGCAAACCCGGCGCACGCGCCCAATCTCGATGGGCAGACGCCCCATCTTGACGGCCCGACGGTGATTGCGCAGGGAGCATTTCCCAGCCCGGCGTGCGATGGAAAGCTGCAAAGCTATGTCGTGTATGCTTCGGCACAGACGGCGACGGACAAGCCGCAGCCGATGGCGGTGTATGTGCGCGGATTGCCTGGTGAACGGATCGGCACGGCTTCGGATGAGGAGTTGATTAAGGGATTTCTGGCCGATGGTTTGCTGGTCACGGTGGTGGACTATCAAGGCTTGGCTGCATGGGGCGGGGTCGGACGCACCGCTTATGATGAGTGCACCATGCTGTATGTGACCTTTGGCGCGAGCAAGCATACACCGCCGACGATAATTGATCTCCACCGGCCGGTGGCAACCAAGGTGAATTACGAAAAAGGAATTCTCACCTTCCGCAAGGCTAATCGCACTTGGATGGTGAATCCGGACTGGGTGTATGTCGTGCCATCGGGTCACACGATTATCCGCAACATCGAGGTGATGAACTTGCCGTATCCGGCCCCCAAGGATCGGGTGCGCATGGACCTGATTGCCCCCGCGCGCCCGAAGCAGCCCGTCCCCACAATTCTGGAACTGTCCTCCAACGATCCGGATAAAGTCGAGCAGAAGTTGTTCAACTACAACAGCCCTTATGTGTTCAGTTATGGGGTTTCCGGCTATGCCGTCGCCATCATGGGGCACGTTTACGAACGCGCACTGGATCCCAAGGACACGCAAACCCCAATCGGCCGGTATTTTTCCGAGCACAAGGCGATCCGCATGTTGCGAGGCCGCAAAGCGGAGTGGGGGTTGAGTGGAAAAGTCGGCATGATGGGCATCTCCAAATCCTCCTACCGGACCTTGTTGACTGCGGCCAAGCGAACCGGCGACAAGCCTTCACTGAAAGCCAGTGAACTGGATCAATATCCGTGGTCGTTCTTCTACCGGGGGGTGCTCTATCCTTCGCTCCTGAAAAACTACAAGGAAGAAATCCAAGCCAAGCTTGTGCCGTTCAAGGTTGATCCCCAAACAGTCAACGGCGTCGCGGAAGAACTGGACTTGGGACCGTATGCGAAGGAAAGCGATTGCCCCGACGTCATCATGTGTTCCGACGGCGGGCCTGCATTTGCGGTTGCGTTGCCCTATCTGACGGATCGTCTGCCGCCGACGATTTACAACCTCGGTGGAAGTTCCGGCAAGATCGGTCGTCGCATCGGCCATTGCGTGGCCGAACCGGTCCGGGATGCGATCCGCGCCCGCGGGGCGGAGGAGTTTCTCTACGTGCATGAGCCAAAACTTTATCACGAGTTCAACTGGTATCGTTATGACGAGTTCAAGGCATTTTTCGACAAGCAACTCCAGCCGGAACACAAACATGAATAAACTCACCGCCCTCCTCAGCACTCTGCTGACCTGCGGTCTGCCTCACGCGCTCTCCAGTCAAGCCGGCGAAACTCCCCGAGCCACGCGCGACGTGGTCGAGCCGCGTGTGCCGGACAAGCTCTGCCGGGTGACGCTCAATGGGCAGGAACTCGGCGGGGAGATTGATCGCCGGCTGCGGAACCTGATTTATCAGAACTACATGGTGGTGGATCTGGACGGTAGGTGGCTCGACCATTTCCGCAACCGAACCGACCGCGCCGGCCGGGCGAGCGTCTATTACGGCATCGGCAAGGTGTTCGACGCGAGCAGCCTGTTCAGCGCCTACACAGGTGACCCGAAGGTGGCCGCGCGCACGCGCTACATCATCGAGGAGCTGGTCAAGTCGCGCGACGCGGACGGCTACCTGGGTTTCTGGAAGGTCGAGCCGGAGAACCGGCAGAACCACATCAATTGGATCCTCCACGAGCAGGAATACATCAACCTGGCGTTTGTGCGGCATTACCGCTGCACGGGCGACCGCGAGTCGCTGGCCCATGCGCGGGTCATGGCCGACTACATCCTCAAGACGTTTCCCACGCCGCAGCATCCGTGTTACGACGCGGGTGCCATCTGCACGGCGGGCCTGCCGGAAGGGATGCTGGAACTCTACCGGGTGACGGGCGACCGGCGCTACTTTGACTTTGCCGCGGATGTGCCGCACGGGAATGATCGCGGCGAGATCAAACTCGCGTCGCTCCGGACGTGGGAGCAGGATTTCAGCCGCCGCCCCTGCCACGTGTATGTGATGCTCGCGCGCTGCTACGCGCAGATGGAGCTTTACCGCCTGACGGGCGAGGAGCCGCTCCTGCACATGAGCCATTTCATGCGCAACGAACTGCTCAAGCGCGGCGAGGGCGGCTTGCTGGTCACCGGCTCGTGTTCCGAGGGCGAACATTTCACCTACAACCAGAACGGACGCGGCGCCATCGGCGAGTCGTGCGTCACCGCCTACATGTTGCGCTGGATGGACAGCCTGCTGCGGCTGGAGGGCGACCTGCGCTACGGCGACCTGCTCGAACGCACCCTCTACAACGCGCTGTTCGCCGCCAACTCGCCCGACGGACGTTGGATTCGCTACTTCACGCCCTTCACCGGCAAACGCACCTACGACACGCGCGATTTCTTCTGCTGTTGCGGGAACTATCGCCGCGCGGTGGCGGAGCTGCCGCAGAAGGTTTACTACCGCATGCCGGACGGCGGCGTCGCGCTGAATCTGTTCACGCAATCGAAGAAGGCGTTCGACGTGAAAGGGCAGACTGTCACGCTGCTGCAGGAGACCGCGTATCCGAACGACGGCGAGGCGAAGGTGACGTTCTCCACGGCCAAGCCGGTCGCGTTTACGTTCCGGTTCCGGACGCCGGCGTGGTGCGAGGCCGTCACGCTGCGGGTGAACAGCGAACCACCGGTGACGCTCGACCCGCAACGCCAGAAGCTCGGCGGTCACGTGCTGGACCGGATCTGGAAGGACGGTGACGTGGTGCGAATCTCGATGCCAATGAAGTGGCGCTTCCTGCGCGGCCGCGCGGTGCAGGACGGCCGGGTGGCGTTGCTGCGCGGCCCCGTCGTCTATTGCGTCGGCAAGGACCAGAATGCCGAGCTGTTCAAGAAGTGCCCCGACCCGCGCGACCTGGTGATTGACCCCGCTTCGCTCGCCGAGCCGGCGCAGGACGATTTGATCCGCCCGAACGGTTTGAAAGTCACCGCCAAAGCCTGGCTGAAGCAGGATGCCACCGGCGAGAAAGTGGACGTCACCCTGACCGAGTTCATAGATCCGAGCGGTCTGGACGTTTATTTCCGCGTGCCGAACGTGGCGGACACCTCGCCGGTGCGGCTGACGGACGACGAAATCGTTTCGTGGCCGAACGAGTTCGTCAACGCCCATGTGCTGAAGGCGCTCTACGGCCCAAAGGCGAAGGGCGACCTCAAAGCAGCGTTTGAAGTCTGCGGCGACGTCGTCGCGGACCTCGCGTCAAACTACGTCAACCCGCACGGTCGCGCCGGCGTGCTTGCGGAGTTTCCCGACAATACCGGCGGGCGCTGGGCCTTCTACAACTGCGCGAACGCTGGGTTGCTCTCCACCGCTGCGGCCGGCGATGTGAAGCCGTTGAACTCGCAGTTCAAGGCGTTCGGTTCGCCGCTGGGCTACGCCTACGGCCTGGAGAACCAGCGCGACCAACTCGGTTTCGTGTCGAACTACGCTCCCAGCGACCGGCAGGAGGACACCTGGCGCGCGCACTACACCGAGAAGATGTTCGACCGCGTGCTCACCGCCGCCGAGCGGCCACGTTTTCTCTATACCCACCCGGTGGCTGACACGGCGCGCTACAACGTCTTCCGGTGGACACCCGCCGACGCTCTGCGGAGCAAGGAGATCACGCTCTGCGGCAAGCTGTTTTCGAATCTGGGCAACGGCGTCGAACTGCGCGTCATCCGCTGGCGCGATGCCGCGCGGCACGAAATTCTCGGCACGTTCAACACCAAAGACCTCAAGGTGGGCGCATGCGGCACCGCCGAGTTCGTCCTGCGCCTGCAACCCGGCGATGTAGGCCGCCACCTCGACTTCGTATTGCACAACGCCGGTAGCCACGTCTGCGACGCAACCGCGCTGCAAATCACCGCCTACACCAACGTCCCGCGGATCGCTCCCCAAACCGACGTGACGGACAAGGTGCAGGCGAAGTATCACAACCGCCTACTGACGCCCCTCGGCTCCTACGCCGAACTCTTCGGCGATCCCGCGTCCGACAAGGAAAAGACCTTGAAGGTCAAAGTGAACTACTGGCGCGACGGCACGGTGAAATACCTCGAACTCCCGCCCGATTCACCGCTGGACCTCCACTGATCAAAAGAATCAAGATGAACGCACCCGCGTCGAGCCTGCCGGTCGTTTACGGACGGAAACACGATTGACGCGCGGAAGTGATGGCGTTTCAATTGCGGCATTCGATGCTGAATCATGAATGCTTCTCGTCTTCTCTTCGTGCTGCTACTGGCGCTGGTAGTGACAAGTCTCCCAATCTTGGCCGACCCGCCCGCCGGCAAACAATGGAAGCTGGTCTTCGGCGACGAGTTTGACGGCGGTAAACTCGATGAGTCGAAATGGACGCGCACCACGAGCCACGGCGAAGCATTTTGTTGGAACGGTGCGAAGGGGCTGCGTTGCGACGACCACGCGGACGTGGACGGCAAGGGCAACTTCGTCGTCAAGGTCACGCGTGACGCCGACGGCACCTACCGCTACCACAACGGCGTCCAAACCAAGGGCAAGTTCCAGCGCGCTTACGGTTACTACGAGACGCGCTGTCGGTTCTCGCGCGAGCCGGGGTGGTGGGGCGCGGTCTGGCTCTACGGCGTCGAGGTCGGGCCAAATCCGTTCAAGATGGGGCAGGAGATTGACATCTTCGAGGACTTCTACAAGCCGAAGAAGAAGAACGATTTTGCGCACAACGTCCACTTCGACGCGCAATTGGAGTCGGCGATGGAGAACAACAAGCGCGTCGGCAAGCTCGACGGCGACATGCTCTATCGCGTCTCGCGCGGCACGAACGTTGTGGTGGATTCTTGGAGCGGCTTCCACACCGTTGGCGTGGAGTGGACGCCGCTCGAATACATCTTCTACTGCGACGGCAAGGAAACGTGGCGGCTCGATTACCACGAGGCGCCGGTGACGACACAGCCGATGCACGTGCTCATCTCCGGTTGCTTCCGCGACCCGGCGCGCGCCAAGGGTTATCAGGGCGACTACGCCGATGGTCACTGGCCCGACGCGCTGACGGTGGACTACGTGCGCGTCTATGAGGAAGACCTCGGCCGCAAGAAGAGGCCCGCGGTCACGCTGCGTCTGGCGAAACCTGTGAGCGTCGTGCAGCAGAGCGATGAGGTGACATTCAAGGTCGTCGCGTCGGGTGCGACGAATGTGATGCTGTTCACCAACGGCCGCATCCGCGCCGAAAAAGCCGCCGCATCGGCGACGTTCACGTTGCCGGCGAAGCAACTCTATTTAGGCGAGAACATCCTCATCGCGATGGCCCGCGACAAAGACGGCGTCATCGGCATGTCGAAGCCGCTCACGTTGGAAGTGGCTTGGCCCGACGCGGGGAAGAGCGCGCCTTACCTCGGCAAAGCTCAGGTCATTCCCGGCCGCATCATTCCCGGCCACTACGACGAGGGTGGCCAGCGCGTGGCTTACTTCACTCATCTGAAGCAAAACACGTTCGGTAAGCCGCCGTGGAACCTCAAGTTCCGCCCCGACGAAGGCATCAACGCGCCGAGCGAGAAGGGCATTGGCGCATCGCAGCGCGGCATGTGGGTTTGCTACACGGTGGATGTGGCTGAGGCTGGCAACTACAAGGCCACCCCCTCCGTCGCGCGCGTGGACGGCCAGGGCTTCGCGTCCGACAAACGCGACCGGATCTTCCTCGAACTTGACGGCAAGCCGTTGACCGAGTTTGTCTTTGGCACCGACTTCACGACTGGCAAACAATGGTGGGGCGACTACAAGCCGCTGTCTGCAAAGACCGTGCGCCTTCCCGCCGGCCGGCACGTGTTGCGCGTGAAGTTCGACGCCACGCCGTTCCAGTTCGGCGGGCTGACATTTGAGAAGAAAGGAACATCGCCATGACCACCCAATCCAAATTCTCCCGCCGCGAGGCGTTGAAACTCTCCGCCGTCACCGCTGTCGGCGCGGTGTTGCCGACGCGCGGCGCATCAGTTGCGGTCGCAGCCGAGGATCGCAACGCAAAGAAGCGCTACAACGGCGAGTATGCCGGCGAACGGCTCAACCGCGTCGCATTCCCGATGGGCGGGATGGGGGCGGGGATGATCTGTCTCGAAGGAACCGGCGCGCTGTCGCATTTCTCGCTGCGGCATCGGCCGGAGGTTTTTAACGAGCCTTGCACCTTCGCGGCGGTCTGCGTGAAGGGGAAGAAAAACGTCGCGCGCGTGCTCGAAGGGCCGGTGCCACGCTGGAAGTTGTTCGGCCAGCCAGGAACGGGCAACGGCGCGAATGGCGCGTCGTTTGGATTGCCGCGGTTCCGCGAGGCCAGCTTCCGTGCGCGGTTCCCGTTCGGCGTCGTGACGTTGCGCGACAAGGACGTGCCGCTGGCGGTGGAGATCACGGGTTGGAGTCCGTTCGAACCGAACGACGCGGACAACGCCAGCCTGCCGGTCGCGGCGATGGAGTATCGCTTCACGAACAAGTCGTCCGCGCCGGTCGAGGCGGTGTTCTCGTGGAACGCGCGGAACTTCATGGCCCTCGGCAACAATCCTCGCTGGGTGCTCGCGACGCCGGGCGGGTTTGTGCTCAAGGGTGGGCCGGCCAAGGACAAGCCGCACGAGGAAGGCGCGTTCTCGGCGACGGTGAACGAGCCGGGCGTGAAGGTGAACTGCGCGTGGTTCCGCGGCGGATGGTTCGATCCGCTGACGATGGCATGGCGCGACATCGCGACGGGCGCGTGTGTCGAACGACCGCCGGTAAGCGAAGGCGGCGCGTCGCCGGGCGCGTCGTTGTTCGTGCCGTTCACGCTGGGGCCGCGCGAATCGAAGACGATTGTGCTGCGCTTCGCGTGGTATGCCGGCCAATCGGCGGTGCACACGGGCAAGGAGCCGCAGGGCGCGCCGGCTGTGCCGGGAAACTATCAGGCGTGGTATGCGGGCAAGTTCTCCGACATCGGGGCGGTTACGAACTACTGGCGCGAGCACTACGCCGAGCTGCGCGCGAAGACGCAGCGGTTCAGCGATTGTTTCCACGACTCAACGCTGCCGGCTGAGGTCATCGAGGCGGTCGCGGCGAACCTCACGATCCTGAAATCACCGACGGTGCTGCGGCAGAGCGATGGGCGACTCTGGGCTTGGGAAGGTTGCAGCGACAACGCCGGCTGTTGCGCCGGAACTTGCACGCACGTCTGGAACTATGCGCAGGCGTTGCCGCATTTGTTCCCCGCGCTGGAGCGCACGCTGCGCGAGACGGAGTTCGGACCGTCGCAGGACGAGCGCGGCCACCAGACGTTCCGCAGCGCGCTGCCGATCCGTCTGGTGTCGCATGATTTTCACGCGGCGGCCGACGGCCAGCTTGGCGGCATCATGAAGGTCCATCGCGACTGGCGCATCAGCGGTGACACGGAATGGTTGCGCCGGCTTTGGCCGAAAGTGCGGCAGAGCCTCGACTATTGCATCGAGACGTGGGACCCCGGCCGCAAAGGCTGGCTGGAGGAACCACATCACAACACCTACGACATCGAGTTCTGGGGGCCGGATGGCATGTGCACGAGCTTCTATCTCGGCGCGTTGCAGGCGGCGGTGCGGATGGGCCGCGCGCTCGGCGATGATGTCGGCGCGTATGCCGCGTTGCTGGAGAAGGGCGTGCGCCGGATGGAGCAGGAGTTGTTCGACGGCGAGTATTTCATCCAGAAGGTCGAGTGGAAGAACCTGCGCGCGAAAAGCCCGGTCGAGATGAAGAGCATGGTCGGCAACTACTCGACCGAAGCCATCGCGTTGATGGAGAAGGAAGGCCCGAAATACCAATACGGCGCCGGCTGTCTCTCCGACGGCGTGCTCGGCTCATGGCTCGCGCTGGTCTGCGGCGCCGGCCAGGTTCTCGACGCGAAGAAAATCGCCAGCCATCTCCGCGCCGTTCATCGCCACAACCTCAAGCGCGACCTCACTGACCACCCCAACCCGCAGCGCCCCAGCTACGCCGCCGGCGCCGAGGGCGGGCTGTTGCTCTGCACGTGGCCGAAGGGCGGCGAACTGGCGCTGCCGTTCGTCTATTCCAACGAAGTCTGGACCGGCATCGAATACCAGGTCGCCTCGCACCTGATCCTGATGGGCCTCGTGGCCGAGGGCTTGGAGATCGTGCGCGTCTGCCGCGACCGCTACGACGGGCACGTGCGCAACCCGTTCAACGAATACGAGTGCGGTCACTGGTATGCACGCGCGATGTCCAGCTACGCGCTGCTGCAATCGCTCAGCGGCGCGCGCTACGACGCGGTGGAGAAAGTCCTCCACCTGCGCCCCGCCGTGAAAGGCGACTTCCGCTGCTTCCTCTCCACCGCGACCGGCTACGGCACCGTCAGCGTCAAGAACGGCAAACCGTTCATAGAGGTGAAGAGCGGGCGGATTGAGGTGCGGGAGATAAAAACAGAGCGCGGCTAGGCGGCGTCTTGCGCCGTAACATTTGCTTGCTTCGCTGGTCGTGCCTTGCTACCAGACTCGGCCATTATGGCAGCCATACCACCGTCTCCGATGTCCCGTCCTTCCGCCGCGGCGGGCAGCCAGTCCAAGGGTTTCATGGGCCTCTTCCGCGGGCCGGATGGGACGAACTACGCGTTCGTCTTCATGCTGGTCTGCTCGCTCTTCCTGCTATGGGGCTTTTGCAGCGGCCTGCTCGATAACCTGAACAAGCATTTCCAGAACTCGCTGAAGATCTCCCGGTTCCAGTCCGGCTTCGTCCAGAACGCCTTCTACATGGGCTACTTCCTGATGGCGCTGCCGGCGGGCATGTTGGCGCGCAAGTTTGGCTACAAGGGCGGCATCATCATCGGCCTCGTGCTGACAGCGGCAGGCGCGTTCTGGTTTATCCCGGCGACGCAGATCAACACCTACGGCGCGTTTCTCGCCGGCCTGTTCCTGATCGCGACGGGCCTCGCGTGCCTTGAAACCATCGCCAATCCCTATACGACCGTCCTCGGCCCGGCTGAGAGCGGTGCCACGCGCATCAACCTCGCCCAGACCTGCAACGGCGTCGGCTGGATTTCCGGCATGCTCATCGGCAGCATGATCATCTTGTCAGCGACTCACGAGGTCAACGTCAGCAACGAGCAACTCAAGATTCCCTACCTCGGCATTGGCATCGCCGTCACGCTGCTGCTGATCATGTTCGCCTTCGCCAAAGTCCCCGACATCCACGCCGAGGAGGAGTTCAAAGATGAGGCGCAAGGCAAGGCCACCAAGCCCATCGCCAAGCGCGCGCACTTCACGATGGGCGTGCTGTCGCAGTTCCTCTACGTTGCCGCGCAGACCGGCATCTTCAGTTTCTTCATCAACTACGCCGTCGTGAACATCGAGGGCCTCACCGACCAGGCCGCGGGCAAGTGGCAATCCGCCGCGTTCTTCCTCTTCACGCTCGGCCGGCTCACCGGCAGCGCCGTGGTGGGCTTCACCAAACCGCACATCGCGCTGGCCGGCTACGCCGTCATCAACACCGTGATGATGGTGGTGGCGATGGCTGCGGGCGGTTGGGTCGGTGTGATTTCCCTCATGGCCAGCTTCTTCTTCATGTCCATCATGTTCCCGACCATCTTCGCGCTCAGCATCCGCGGCCTCGGCGAACACACCAAGCTCGGCGCCTCCGTGCTGGTGATGTCCATCGTCGGCGGCGCGATCATGACGCCGCTGATGGGCTGGATCGCCGACAAAGGCGGCATGAGGATTGGTTTCGCCATCCCGTTGGTCTGCTTCGCCGTCATCGCCGCCTACGGCGCGCTCTGGCAGAAACTGGAATCCAAAGACGCCGGCGAGAAGGCTTGATGCTGACGGCGCCTCACGCCGTCATGCCAGCCAGCAACGCCAGCGATCCAAGTCCGTAGAACGTGTATTCCACGTCCGCTTGGTCGTCCCACGTCCCCGCACGGAATCCGCCTGACGGCGTCACGAGAGATTCCACAAATCGCCGCGCCGCCTCGCGATTCACGCGGTCTGCTGCGCCGAGTTCCTCCAGCGTCAGCAACGCCGTGAATGTCGAGAGCAGATCCGCCGCGGGCGCACTGCGGTTGGCGTGGAAGCCGCCTTCGACTGGCGACTGCAACGCCGCCAGCGCGTCCGCCGCGCCTCGCGTCAGTTCGGCGTCGGCACCGAGCATTCCTGCCAGGGCCACTGCCGCCGCCGTTGGGTTCGCGCCGCTGCGCTTCATCACCGGCAACTCCGCAAACCCGCCGTCGTCGCGCCGTCGGTTCTCGAGAAAACCGATGATCCGATCCGGTTCCGGCAGCGACTGTTGGATCATTCCGCAAACCAGCGCCGCCAGAAACGTGTGATAGGTGCTGCCCATCGCCCCGCCAGCCTTTTTCGCGTAGCCGCCGTCCGGGCTGCGATGCGCCGCCAGCATTGCTGCGACGGCGTTCGCCTGCTGCCCATCCAACACCGCCGGCCCGCCCGCCGCCTCAATCAGCCGTCCCGCATAGAGCAGCGACACGAGATCAATGATGTTTGCCGGCTGACTGACGTGTTGCCGGACGAACACCGCTGCCCGCTCGCACACATCGCGCTGCAACGCACCGGCAATCGCCAAGCCGCGCAACGCGAACGCCGTGTAGTAAAGGTCCGATTCCCCTTCTCGTCCCGCGAACCCGCCGTCGGGACGTTGGCTCGTGACGAAGAACTTGGTTGTGACGGCAACGCATTCCGCAGGTAGGCTCGCCACGCCGGCAGCCAGTCGCAAGTGCAGTCGTTCCAGGTAAGTCAGTTCGGACATCGCCTCCAGCTTAACGCGAAACCCGCCAACGGTTCCAACTATTGCTTCGCCAGAATCCGTCGGAAGATTTCCAGCGTCTGCTCCGCCATCCGCTCGGCGGTGAAATCGCGCCGCACCGCGTCGCGTCCGCGCCGGCCTAATTCCTCCCGCAGCCGCACATCCGCCACCAGCCGCGCCAAACCTTCGGCCAGTGCTCGCGGGTCGTCAGGCTTCACCACCAGACCTCCGCCAGTTACCTCTGCCAGTTCTGGAAACACGCCGTGCGCCGGCTCGACGAACGGGACGCCACAGGCCAGCGCCTCCAGCACCGGCAATCCTTTCGGTTCGCGATAGGTCGTCGGCATCGAGAACATGTCGAGGCTCCGCAGAAACCCGATCTTGCCCGCGCGGTCCAACTCGCCGACGTAATCGAACTGCTTCGCCAACCCCCACGCCGCCATGTCGCGCTGAATCTTCTCCAGATACACGCGTCCGGCCTCGCCAAGATAGCCGCCCGCGCGCAGCCGCGTCGGCCCGACGCCCGGCATCTGCCGCAGGAGGCGGTAGGCTTCGCAGAGCAGATGCAGCCCTTTCTCCGGCGCAAGCCGCGCGAAATAGCCGATGACAACCGGCTCATTCCGCACTCCGCATTCCGCACTCCGCATTTCCCCGTAGCCTTCGAGGTTAAGCCCCGGCCTCACGACGTGGATGCGTTCCCTCGACACGCCGAGAATCTCCGCCATGAAGTCAGCGTAGTAGCGGCTCATCGCGATAAACGCGTCCACGTCGCCGCAACGCTCGCGCAGCAACGCGCGGGCCTGTGAGCGCGACGGCTCCGGCAGACCGTCGAGAAACAAATCCTCACCCGGCAAGCCGCAGACCACCGGCACACGAAGCTCGCGTTTGATCTCGCGCGCCATGCCGGCCAGCAGCGCGTTGGTGAGGCAGACGATCTGCGGCCGGACTTCCTGCTTGAGCCACGCGATGAGCTTGCGCAATTCCTTCCGCTGGTTGCCACCTTCGCCGCGCAACATCGAGACGGTCAGTTCGCCCAGTTCCGCCGGGTTCGTGCGACTCGCAAGTCGCGACGCCAACCGCAGCAGCGACGGCGAATCGAACACGCGGTCCAGCCACCAAGGCGTGTGGCGGAACAGCGCGAACCTTTGCTGAAGGAAGACGTTGATGCCGCCGAAGAATACGCGCGGCAGGCTGACGTTCGCCTCGTCGGTGCGCGTCGGCGTGTAAGTTGGGATGAGCGGCACGTCGTGGCCGAGCTGAGCGAGCGCCGTGGCGAGGGTGTTGTCGTGGATGCACGCTCCGCAATACATCCCCGCCGCTCCAGCCGCGATGTAGGCGATCTTCATCGGTCAGCAGCGTCGCCGCCGTGCGTCATTGTCCCTCAGGCAACGGCGGCAGGTCGCGCTCCAGCAGCGTGTTCACGAAGAACAACAGCAACTCACGCAGCGCGTCGGGCTTGGCGTCGGCAGCGACGCTTTCGCAGCGTTCGCGATATTTGCGCACCATCGTCTCGGCCTGCTCGAAGACCTTGTGCGCGGCGTAGATTTGCCGCACGCGATGGACCGCGCACTCGCACTTCTCCTTGTCGCCCAGGATATCACGCAACTCGTGCTTTTGTGTCGCCGTCGCTGCCTCCAGCGCCAGCGCCAGCAGCAACGTCGGTCGCGCGCTCAACACATCCTGGCCGCGCACGAGCTTGTTGTTGTCGTCGCCATCCCAGTCCTTCAGATCGTTGATGATCTGATAAGCGACACCGAGGTTTCGCGAGAACTCAGCCACGAGCGCCTCGCGGTCGCCGAGCGGGCCGGCCAGCCTCATGCCGGCATAAAGCGCCGCCTCGAACGCCGGCGCGGTCTTGAGCGCGTAAATCTTGAGCGCATCGAGCGGCTTGATCTCCATGTTCCCGCCGTTGCGCCAAAACAACTCCGCGCCCTGACCCTCGGCGAGTTTCTCATGCGCCTGCGCCAACCGCTCCAGGATATCGTTCACCGCCTCCGCGCCGAGCGACTTCGCCTCGCGGCTGACGAGCCGATAGCCGAGGCCGATGAGATAATCGCCGACGTTGATCGCCGTCGGCACGCCGTGGCGGCGGTGAAGCGTCTCGTGGCCGTAGCGATAGGCATCGTCGTCCTCGATGTCGTCGTGCAGCAGCGACGCCTTGTGAAAAACCTCCATCGCCATCGCCACTCGCCGGACCGCGGCGGGAAGTTCCACCGGCACGCTCATATCGGCGGGCCGGACGCTCTTGCCGCCGTTCATCGCGTCGTAAGCCGCCAGCGTAATGAACGGCCGGAACCGTTTGCCGCCCGAAGCGAGCCAATCGTAGCCGAGCGATTCCGTCGCTGCGATGGGGTCGGCGTCGCCGGGCGTCGCAGCGCGGCTGCGCGGCGCTAGCGTGTTGAGCTGCGAGTCGGCGAACATCTCGTTCGCGGCGCGCAAGAGCGGCAGGTAGGTGCGCGTGCGTTGCGGTGGCGCAACCGAGCGAAGCCTCACCGCCTCGTTCACCCAGTCCACGTCCACCGTCGTGGACGCGCAATCGTTCGACAAAAGCGGCACCGCCAACGATGGCACGCCGACCTTGAGAACCTTGTCGAATGCACGCTCCAAGGCATTCAAGCAGGCGACGCCGAGCACCGCGTCCACTTCGCCGCTCGTGAGCACTTTCAGCATCGCAGGCGTTCCTTCGGCGACGAGCACCTTGTAGCCAAGGTCGTCCGCGGCGAGTTTGAAGTCCGCGATGACGCAGCCACCGCAGCCGGTGCAGTTCAGCCCCGCGGCATCATAATCCGCGGGACACGTCTCGGTGTGCTTGAGGCAGTGCGGCAACAGCAGCAGTCGCCGTTTGAAATCCACCGCCATGAATTGCTCGCGCCAGAACTCGTTGCTGATCGCGACCATCGTGAAGCCGAGATAGCCCGGCGGCAGCCCCACCGTCTGCATCAGTTGCTCGGCGTGACGCCGCAGCACGTCCTTTGTCAGCGGATTTGATCGGTCGAGGCTCGCCGCCGCGCGCACGGCCTCGAGGCGGATCTTCAGCCGCAGTTCTTCCGATGGAGGAACGAGCTTCAGGTGCGCCGTGCTCAAGTCGTGCGCCTCCGGCTCGCGGTGCCTGACACGCGCCGAGCCGGCTGCTGGGACTTTTTCGGTTCCGGTCGCCATAGAATTTGCAGGCCGCATCCTAACCTGTCATCGCCTTTCGCGCATCCGTTTTGTTCAGCGCATCGCGGAACGCCTCGGCCGCGAAGATTAGCGGATAGAGCTTCTCGAAATACCAGAGCTTGGCGAAATAAAACCCGATGGGCGACGGCTTGGCGAGCGTGCGCGCGTCGAGCCGCGCCGCGAGCCAGCGCAAGCCACGACGCGCCGCGTCTTCGGCTTCGTGATGATCACAAAGAGCGGAAACCGCCAGCGACGTTTCCTCGACGCTCGATGGCGCGCCCTTCGCGCCGCCCCAACCACCATCATCGTTCTGTGCCGCGAGCAGCCACGTCTGTCCGCGCTGCGCAGCCGGATCAGACATCAAGCCGAGCGCGCGATACGCCGCTAGCACGCGCGTCGTTCCGTAAACCGGATTCTCGTCGTTGGCCACGTGCTCGTTGCCAAACCACAGCGGCAGCCACGAGCCATCCGCCCGCTGCTCGCGCGCGAGATAGTGGAAACCCGCCGTGATGGCGCGGCTAATTCGTGATTCATGATTCGTGATTCGTGATTCGTCATTCCGCCGCCAGACAGCCAGCGCGCGAAGCACGTGTGCCGTAAGGTCCGCGCCGCTGCGGTCGAAAGGCAGGTTCGTCCAGCCGCGACAGAACGTCGGCCAGCCCCCATCGCGGTTTTGCAGATCCAACAGCCATCGCACGCCGCGCTGCGCCGCGTCACGAGAGGCGTCGTTGAGCGGTAGTCGCCTCAGCGCAAGCAACGCGCCCGCCGTGTCGTCGGCATCCGGCACGCTTCCGGGCAGATGAGTCCAACCCCAGCCGCCCGGCGCGGCGTTGGTGTAGGGATGAACCTCGCGGAACTGGCAGGAGAGAATCCAGTCGCGCGTCAATGCGGAATCCACCTCCGAACATTCCGCACTCCGCATTCCGCACTCCTCATTCAAAGCGTTCACGCTCAACGTGGTCAGCCAGCAGGAGAGATTGCTGTCAATCGGCCAACTGCCATCGGGTCGGACGGAGTTCACGAGAAACTCGACGGCTTTCCGCGCAACGGGATGTTCGGCGCGACCGCACGCCGCGAGCGCCATCGTCACAAAGCTGGTCAGCGGCGTCGCCTCCAGAAAGCCACCGCTGCTCGGCTGGATCGCCTCCAGCACGCGCAAACTCTTTTCAACCGACGCCGATCGCACGGCGCGAGCCAGCGGATTCCGCGGCGGCCGTTTCGCGAAGCGCGCCTGGCCGATGGCGATGAGCGCCGGCAGCGCGTAGCTCACCACCGGCAGCCGCAACGCCGCGAAGAACCGCGCCGGCACGCAGGCCAGCTCGAACGGCAGCGCGTCCACCTCGTTCCAGTCGGCGAGGCCGGCGAGCGCGCATGTCATCAGGATTGGCACGGCGAACGTCTTGTCCTTGCCGTAGCGCGCGCGAACCGCCGCGATGCCTCCGGCGCACTGGACGTAATCATCGGCACGGTCGAGACAGTAGCGGTATTCGGCCGCCGCGCCGGCGATGTGGAACGCGGCGCGCGCGAGCATCGTGGTGGAGATGTTGCTGCGGCTCTTCACAGTGTCGCCCCAACCACCGTCAATGTTCTGATGCTCGGCGAGATAGCGAAGACCGTTGAGAATCAACTGGTGGATCGCGACCTCCGGGCGCGATCTCCGTTGTGTGGCAGAAGAATCGCGCCCGGAGGTCGCGATCCACCTTTCCGACACACACGCCAACGCGCACACCGCTGTCGCCGTCGAGAGCGCGGAGGTGGAAAGTTCGCCGGGCCAGAAACCTTCGGCGTTGCGCTCCGCAAGCAATGCCGCGCGCGCCGCTTGGTGGCAGCGGACGATTTCGGCGTTGGAGATTTCGTCGCTCACGCCGCCGTCTCGCGTTTTGGTTTTGGTTCCCAGAGCTTCTTCGCGCCCCACGCGAACTTCGCCTTCCACTGCACGGTCTGGAGGCGGCCGGTCATCTGGATGAACAGCCGCTTGCTGATGCCCGCGCCCGCGCCGATCTGGTTGTCCCAATACATCTTGGGAATCCATTTGAAGTTCAGGTCGTAGCCGAGCCGGAAGAGCCGCCAATGGTCGGGCGTCATGTCGGCGATGGTGAAAGGCTTGCCGTGCTCCGGCAACACGGGCGCGTGGAAGATCGGAAAGACGCAGAGCTTCTCGTGATAGAGGCGTTCGATCAGGCGGACGGTCTGCCGCACGTCGTCGGGCGTCTCGCCGGGCAGGCCGAGGATGACGCTGATGAACGGAAAGAAGCCGGCGCGCACGACGCGGCGGCAGGTTTCTTCGCAAAGATCGGCCCACTCATCTGCTTTCCACGGGCGGATCTTGCCGCCGCGCGTGTTCCGCTCCAGCAACTCGCCGCTGGCGGTCTCGACGCCGAGGTTGAGCCAGAGGTAACGGTGCTGTTGTCCCTCGGTCATGATGGAGCAAACCTCGCGCAAGTCGTCGTCGCTGTAGCGCGCGGCGGAGATGATGTTGGCGTGGTCGAGTTGGATGAGCCGCAGGCCGCGCAGGTCGCGAATCTTGCGGACGAGCGACTTGACCGCGGGTGGGTTGACGCCGTTGACGTGGCTCGGCGTGCCGTAGCGGAAGAAATCCTCGCTGATGAGAACGATGTTGTTCACGCCACCAGCAAGGTTGGCCTGCACGTCGGCAAGGATGGTTTCTTCCGGCAGATGCAACATCGGCTCGGCCGCGACGGTGCAGAAGTCGCAACCTTTGCCGCAGCCCCGGCTGATCTCGACGACGCCCATCGATGTCGGACCGGCGATGGCAGGGATGTCCGGCGCGGCGGGCGTGTTGGCTTGGACGAATGCCGGTGCATCACCGCCTTCAACAAGTTTGCGGAATAATTCACCCACCACGCTCTCGGCATAGCCGCTGACCACTGTGTCCACGCCGAGCGCGGCGCGTTGCTCTTCGCGCTGCGCGAACTGCCACGCGCCCGCGCCGCCGGTGACGACGCGGAATCCGAAACGTTGTTTCAGTTCCTTCACCTGCCGCAGCAGCGCTTCGAACCACAGGACGGTATAGAGCCGGCCGCCGGCCATGTCGGTCATGGTGGTGTTGCTCATGCCGAGGCCGAAAGGATCGCCGGAGGCGACGGCGACAATGCGGGTGTTGCGGCCCACGACCGCGGCGAGGTTCTCGGGAGGAACGATGACGATGTCGGCTTGCGAGAATCCGCCGCGCAGCAGGCTGGCCTCGACGCGTCGCAGGCCGAGCGGCGCTTTGCGGGCGCGCGGCCCAGCGGTTGGCACGGGCGGCGAGAGGAAGCGCCGCATGATGAACGCCGGCACGACGTTGGTCTGCACCGTGCCCATGATGCCATCGAACAGCGTCGGATAGTCCGCCATCAACGTGCGGTCGGCCGTGAGGACGACGGGAACACCGTCGCGAGATGGGGCTGGCTTGGTGGTTGGTGCGGTCATCGGCACTTCTTACAGCTTTGCGTCATCGAGTGCGTCCATCAACTTGTCGAGGTTGTCCTTTGGTTTCGCCTCTTTCTCTGCGGCTGCCAGTGCCGCGTTGCGCTCGGCGGTGGCGAGTTGGGCGGCAGCGGGCGCGCCGAAGAGTTCCGACAGGTCGAGTTTCTGCACCTCGACACCGGCTCCCGGCACGCCGGCGATGGCTGGTGTGCGATGCATCGGAAAGATGATGGCGTTCTGCGGGCAGACCCGGCTGCAAGCGGGACAGCCCTTTTTGCAGTTGTCAGGACTCTCGACGATGAGGTGGCCGTCATCGTCCACGCCATAGACGCCGAAGAGACAGAAGTCGAGGCACTCCATGCACTGGTTGCAGCGGCCGTAGTCAATGACGGGATACCAGCGGTGGATCTTTGATTTCTGATTTCCGATTTCTGATTTTGGAACAGAGGCAGGCGCCGACGTGGCAGCGGGAGTTGTCGCGCGCAGGTCGCGGAGGATGCGCTGGATTTCGGCAATGTGCATCGCCGCAGTGTCGCCGTCGCGAAGGTCCAGCGACCAGATCGTTCGGGCTTGCGCGTTTGTGCTATTTTTCGGTTCGTCCTTCTCTGAGTCTGGGCGAGGGATCTGCGTATTGCCGTATTGGCCTTTGATGCTGAGGCGGTCGAGTGTCCAGTGGATGGCGCGCGGGTAGAGCCACGCGAGGACCAGCAACGAACCCGTCACCGAACGCAGCGACTCATCAGCTTCAACGAAATCGTAGAGGTGCGGTATCGTCGCGACCGTCACGTCCGGCTCGCGCGAAAGAGCGGCGAGGATTTGCTCTTCCAGTTCGCGCTTGCGCGGGTCCTGGCTGGGCGAGCGGGAAAGGATGACGGTAAGCAGGCTCATGCGTTCTGCTTCTTCAACAACTCCTGCGCCTTGATCCAACTTGTTTCCAGACAGCTGAGGTATTGCGCCGGCTCCATCGCGTCGTCGGCGCGCGCCGTCATCTCAAACAGCCAGCCGGCGCCGTAATTGTCCTTGTGGATAGCGGATGGGTCGGCGAGCGCATCAGGGTTGAAGCGCACGATCATGCCGTCGGCGGGCGCGTAGAGCGCGGCGACGGCCTTGGCGCTCTCGACCGCGCCGATTTCGTCCTTCTGACGAACCGTTGCGCCGGCGTCCACCGACCATTCGAGGAAATAAACCTCGCGCAGCAGCCGGATCGCGTAGGCGGAGAGGCCGAAACGAAGCGAGTCGCCTTCCACGCACAGCCACATGTGGTTGAGCGTGTAGCGCCGGTCGGCGGGAAATCGCGCCGCGAAGTTTCCCATCATGAAAACGAGTTCGTCTGGCATGTTGCAGCGCCGCGCCGGGTTTCGCCATCACTCGGCCGCGGCAGGGGCGAAACAATAGACGCTGCCATCCCCCGAGGCAACCACAAGCCGCCCGCGCGCCGCCACGGGAGAGGAATCCACCGCCGCGCCCGCTGTGAACTGCCAGCGCTTCGCGCCGGTCTTGAGGTCGAGTTCGTAGAGGTTGCCGTCGTGCGAGCCGACGAACACGCGCTCGCCGACGATCAGGGGCGACGATTCCACCTTCGACTTCGTCTCGAAACTCCAGGCCTCCGCACCGGTCGCGGCGTCGAAGCAACGCACGCGTTTGTCGCGCGCGCCGACGACCACGCGGCCGGCCGACACCGCCGCCGAGGAATAGAAGTGAACCTCGCCGTCCTTCGGCGCGTATTGCCACTCCTGCTTCGCGGCCTGCCAGTTGACGCAGACGAATTGGTCGCCGAGCGTGCCGATGAACGCGCGCGGCCCGGCGATGGCCGGCGATGCGGCAGCGTAGGAACCCAGTTCGCAACTAGACACTTCCTTGCCGTTGCCGACGTCAATCACACGCAACTGGCCGTCGCAGCCGGCGATGAACGTCCGGCCGTCCACGACCGCCGGCGTCGCGTGGACACGGCCCGCGGTCTGGAACTTCCACACCAGCTTGCCGTCGGCGATGTTGAGGCAGTAGAGATTCTCATCGTAGGAGCCGAACAGCACGCGGTCGCCGACGCAGTTGGCGGACGACATGATTTCCGCGTCGGTTTTGAACGTCCAGTTTGTCCGGCCGGTCGCCGCGTTCACGGCGTGGAATTCGCCGCTGTCATCGCCGACGAAGACGACGCCCTCACTCACCGCCGGCGACGCCTTCACCGCGCCGCTTGTGCGATAAGTCCAGCGCAGTTTGCCGGTGGTGAGGTCGAGCGCGTGCAGGGCGTTGCTGTCGGAGCCGATGAAGACAGTGTTGCCGACGATGGCCGCCGACGATTCCACCGAGTCCTCGGCCTTGAACATCCACGCCAGCTTCAGCTTTGGGGCGACCGAGCCGGCCGCGACGCCGGTCAGTTGCGGGTTACCGCGGAACATCGGCCAGTCGCTCGTATCCGCGGCGACTTGCGGCGAGGCCGGCTTCGCAGCAGGGGGATCGTCCTGTCGGCCACAGCCACAAATCGCCACAATGCACGCAGCGAGAGCAAGTCGAACGAGAATCTTCATATTCTTTAAGAACTTCGGTTGGGCCGAACTTATCAGGGTTGGTTGGCGCTTTCAAACACCGCCCGTAACCAACGCCCCGGCGGTGCCGGGGTCGAATCCCGTCTTTACGACGGTTGCATGAAGGTTTGCTCGCCGGCGACAGACGCCTTCCTTGCCGGTTAGAACGGGCGGCAGTTGCCGACGAACAGACCGGTCGCGATGAGGAGCGCGATCACGCCCGCCACCGACAGCGCAATCTTGGGTTTCCGGGCCGCAGCCTCCACGACCCGCACGGCTTTGGACTTGATGAAAGCGGTGAAGCCCGCCAGCCACAGTCCGGCCTTGAACATCCGTTGCGCGCCCGGCCCGGGCTGCACAGTCCTGGCGTTGATGGCCGCGCCCAAGCCGGCGAGCGACCTCGCGGCCAGTGATGGCTTTGACGCGCTCTCAACGGCTGACATTTGTTTGGACTTGGCGATCCGGATGCCCATCCGCCCCGCCAACGCGCGCGCTTCGTGGCGCATCTCCTCCATGGACTGGAAGCTCTCCTTGGGGCTCGTCAGACGGTCGAGGAACCGGAGCATCCCGCCGGCATCCGGCGCGAAGGCATCCAGCGCCAGCCGCAACTCCGCGGCGAGCCGCTTCAGGTTCGTCAGTTCCGAGCTATTCAACTGCCCTTGCATCGGGTCGAGCCAGGACAGTCCCGCCAGCCGGGCGATCCCGCCAGTCTCAATCAGCACGTCCGTGTCCCGCACCGCGCCAAATGGAACGCCGTTCTTTTTCAAGAACGTCAGCGCGCTGGCGATGCCCGCCAGCACTTGCAGCACCTGCGCGGGGCTGAGTTTCGTCTTGCCCGCAATGAGGTCGTTGAGAGTTTCACCCGCGATGTATTCGCGCACGCAGTAGATGTCGTCGCCCGACTCGCCCGTGGCGAGCATGTTGGCCAGATGGTCGTGCCGCAACCGCACCATTCGGCCGGCGAGTGAGATGAGTTGATAAGCGCGTATCCGGTTGCGCGCCAGTTTCGGGTCAATCACCTTGATGGCCACCGCGCGCTGGGTGGTCCGATCCACGGCTTCGTAAACCATCCCGGTCGCGCTCTGGCCGATGGGACGCCGCAGTTTGTAATCGCCCAGCGTGCTTTTGGCCAGCAGCGCGAGGCTGACCAACATGCCTGACTTCGTTTTCCGGCGCTGCTGCCGCTCGCCGGCGTGTTCCGCCTCGATCTGCCGCCGCACCGCGCTGAACGCTTCCTCCTCCTGCCGGTGCCGGGCGACGGCCTTGGCGTGTTCGTCTTGCGGCTGCTCCGGCGGGGCGGTTGCCTCTTTCTCCGCCGTCGTTTCCCCGGCCCCCCACGCCGCTGCCTCTTCTGCTTCCTGTTGTTGACGACGGCGGTCCTCTGCTTCCGCTTGCTCCTGCCGTGCGCGTTCCGTTTCCGCCTCCGCTTGTTGCCGAAGACGTTCGGTCTCGGCGGCGGCTTCCTGCTCGCGTTGCCGGCGGGCTTGTTCTTCCGCCTCTTGCTGCCGCTTCCGCTCCGCTGCCGCCTGCGCCTCCTGCGCCTGGCGCTCTCGTTCCTGCTTCTCACGTTCCCGTTCTTGCGCTTGCTCGCGCTCCCAATCCAGCGAAACGCCGGAGATTTCCAGGATTGTTTCCTGGAGTTTTCGGCGCGCTGCCCCTACGGCTTCTTCCACCTTCTGGCGCGCCCCGGCCAGCATCGCCTCCTCGCGGCGCGCGCGCAGTTCCCCCAGTTCCTTTTCAAGTTTCTGGCGCGCAGCGGCCAGTTCCGCTTCGTCGCGTTGGCGGCGCGCGGCGGCCGCTGTTTCGCGTTCCGCCGCACGGCGCGCGGCAGCCTCCGCCTCTTGTTCCAGCCGCTGCCGGGCCTCCGTCTGAAGCTCCGCCTCCCTGCGCTGCCGCGTTTCCGCGAACTCCTGCTCCGCCTGTTGGCGCGCTTCGGCCAGCCCCGCCTGCTCGCGGCGCGTGTGCGCTTCGGCCAACTCCTGCGCGCGCTGACGCTCTGTCTCCACTTCCTTCGAGTGCTGTTGACGAAGCCGCTTCTCGCCCTCGGCCGCCTCCTGCGCCTGCTGCTGTAACGCCGCCATTTTCGATTCGATGCCGCGCCGCGCTTCCGTCAACGCCTGCTCCTGCGTCTGGCGGCGCGCGGCGGCTTCCTCCGCTTCCCGGCGCAACTGTTCCGCTTCGGCGCGCCGCTCCGCCTCGTGACGCTGCTGGGTCGCCGCCAGGGTTTCCGGCCCCTTCTGTTGGCGCATGTCGGCCAGTTCTTTTTCGAGGCGCGCTTTGGCCCCGGCCGTGGCCTCCGCCAGGCGCCGCCGCCCGGCTTCGGTTTCCTCCTGCGAGCGCCGCCGCTGCTTGGCCTCGGCCTGCACCGACTGTTCGTGCCGCCGTTGCGTCTCAGCCGTGACTTCCTGCTCCTTGCGCTTGCGCAACTCCGCCAGTTCCTCCTTCAACCGCTGCTGCGCTCCCGCCAGGAACTCCTGCTCCTTGCGTTGCCGCACCTGCGCGAGCACGCCCGCCTCCATCGTGCGCTTGCGCTCTTCATCCAGCACCCCGCCGGAAATCTCCAGCAGTGTCTTCTGCAACTTTTGGCGAGCCGCCTCCAGTTCGCTCTCCGTGCGTTGCCGCGCCTCGGCCAGAACCTCTTGCTCCCGGCGCCGGCGCGTTTCCAACATGATCACTTCGACCCGCGACAGGGCGCTGCTCAATTCCGCCTCATCGCGCTGACGGCGGTCGGCGATGGACTTTTCCAACTCGACGGTGCGGCGCTTGGCGGCTTGTTCCTCCTCAGCCTGTCGCCGCGCCGTCTCCTGCTGAAGCGCCTCTTCCTTCTGTCGCCGCGCCTGCCCGATCTCCGCCTCGGCACGTTGGCGCACTTCGGCCAATTCGGCCTGTTCTCGACGCGTGCGCGCTTCTCCGAGTTCCTGCGTGCGCCGGCGTTCCGCTTCCACCTCGGCCTGTTGCTGCTGGCGGAACCGTTCTTCGGCGGTCGTCGCTTCCTTGGCCAGCCGTCGCAGTTCCTCCAAGCCGCTCTCGATCCGGCGACGCGTCTCGGTCATCTCCCGCTCTGCCGCCTCGCGGCGCGTCTGCGCTTCTTTGGACTCCCGCTGCAACCGTTCCGCTTCGGCGTGCTGCTCGGCTTGGAGGCGTTGCTGCGTCGCGGCGGCAATCTCCGTTTCCTTCTTCTGGCGCGCGGCGGCCAACTCCTGTTCGAGGCCGGCCTGGGCTTGCGCCGTTTCCTTGGCCAACTGCTGCTGCCGGGCCTCGGCCCGCTGTTGATCCTGTCGCTGCTGTTTAGCGTCAGCCTGAGTTTCCTGCTCGCGTCGCTTTTGCTGGGCGCTCTCGATCTCCTGCTCTTTCTGGCGTCGCAGTTTGGCCAGTTCGTCGTCCAACTGCTGCCGAATCTGCGCGACAATCTCCTGCTCCTTGCGCTGCCGCATCTGCGCGAGCATCGCCTCCATCTCCTGCTGCGCCACGTCGAGATTGTCTTCAGCGGGCGGTTTCAAGGAATGGAGGATGGTCTGGGCCGACACGCCCCGCACCACCGGCCCCAGCTTGCCCGCCGCCACGGCCAGCGGATCGTTGTCCGGCTCGGACGTGCGGTTGAATAGCAGTTTCACTCCCGGCGACAAACCCCGCACGGCTTCGGCGATATGCACCCCGTCCACCGCCCCGACGTGCAGATCGGTTACCAGCAAATCCACCGGGCCGGCTCGCGTGACTGCCACCGCGCGCTCGACCGAGTCGGCTCCCTCCACCCGACACTGATTGGCCAGTGGCGGTTTGCGAAACTGCGCCGCCAGCTCATCGAGAGACTGCCGGTTGCCTGTGACAATAAGAATTCGTGCTGCCATGCTAGGTTGTGCCTGTGTGGATGGTTTCGCGCGCCGCAGATGAAGCCTCCCGCCGCCCGGCGCGTTCCATCGGATGTCCAAGCCGCCCCGCTTCGACCCATCTGCCAACCCGTGAACCGACAACGCCTGTAATGCGCTCTGTCAGTCTCATGACCGTCTATAGCCGCGCTGGGAGAATTGTCAACTGCCCTTCGCAAGCTTCCGATCCCTGCCGCGCTCCCCCGCGCCCCGGTCGAACCGCGAGAATCATGCGTCGCCTCCAAGAGCAAACACCGTTTCAATACCTCCGAAGAAGATCGTGTCGCCCTGCTGGAGTTTCGCCTCGGCGATGTCCTTTCCGTTGACGTTGGTCCCGTTGGTTGATTTCAAGTCCCGCAACAAGATTCCGTCGGACTGCGGGACGATTTCGGCGTGATGGCCCGACACCGTCGTGTCTTCGAGACGAATGTCATTATCGCCGTCGCGTCCCACAGTCATGCGCGGGCCGGTTACGATGAAGACCTTTCCAGCCAACGGCCCGGATCGAACTGTCAACCTCGGCCCCGGTCGTCGAAGATCATCTCGCGCCTCGGAAGACTTGAGTTTCAAAACGCGCGCTTCACCAAGCCTGGCCATGCACCACTCTTTGTCAGCGGCGGCCAAATGCGGGCTGTCGACGCACACTTGTCCCATCGCCAGGACATAGTCCCACTTGCCCTCCATGACGCTCCGGCGGAGCTTTTGGAGAAGCGCGCGGTCCAGGTCCGCGTCATTGGGTTCAGAGGGTGCGGGTGGTGCGGCCTTTTGATGCGTGCCGGCTGTTTCCTTGGCGCGTTCGTCTCGCTTTGGCTCAGGCGCGGTCGCTTCCGCCCCGCGAGGTGGCGGACTGGATGGCTGCTCCTTCACCGGCGGTGGAGTTGCTGTTGGTGCGCGTTCCGGCTGCGGCTGAGGCGTGGGCCCCTTCGCCGGTTCAGGCTTCCAGTCCAGTGTGACGCCGGAAATCTCCAAGATCGTTTCCTGTAGTTTCCGACGCGCCGCCTCCACCTCGCCTTCCACACGCTGCCGCGCCTCCGCCAACAACTCCTGCTCCCGACGCCGGCGCGCTTCCGCCAGTTCCGCTTCAAGTCCGTGCAAGGCGCTTTCCCGCTCTTCCTCGTCGCGCTTGTGGTGCGCGGCGATCGCCTCCTCCAAATCCCGCGCGTGGCGCGCGGCGGCCTGTTCTTCCTCCGCCAGCCGTCGCGCAGTCTCCTGCTGAAGCTCCTTTTCCTTCCGCTGCCGCGCCTCGGCGAACTCCAGCTCGACGCGCCGGCGCGCTTCGGCCAGTTCCGTCTGCTCGCGACTCGCGCGCGCTTCCGCCAGCTCCTGCGCGCGGCGTCGCTCCGCTTCCGTTTCGGCCTGCTGCTGCTGGCGAAACCGTTCTTCGGCGGCCGTCGTTTCCTGGGCCTGCTGTCGCAACTTCTCCATCTCGGCCTCAATGCGACGGCGGGTTTCGGCCATCGTCCGCTCCGCCGCCTCGCGGCGCGCCTTCGCTTCCTCCGATTCGCGCTGCAACCGTTCCGCTTCGGCGCGCAGCTCGGCTTGGACACGTTGCTGCGTTGCGGCGACCGTTTCCGTTTCCTTCTTCTGGCGCGCGGCAGCCAGTTCCTGTTCGAGGCGCGCCTTGGCTTGGGCCGATTCCTCCGCCACCTGCCGCCGCCGGGCTTCTGTGTGCTGCTGTTCCAGCCGATGCTCTTCGGCTGCGGTCTTAGCCTCCTGCTCGCGCCGCTGATGCAAGGCGGTTTCGATGTCGTGCTCCCTCTGCCGGCGCAGTCCCGCCAACTCGTCCTGCAACCGCTGCCGCGTCTGCGCCAAAACCTCCTCTTCTTTGCGCTGCCGCATCTGCGCCAGCATGGTCTCCATCTCGTGCTGCGCCGCGCCCAGTTCGGGTCCGGCCGGCGGTTTCAAGGCATCGAGAATGGTTTCCGCCGACACGCCGCGCACGACCGGCCCCAACTTGCCCACCGCCACGGCCAGCGGTCCGTTGTCCGGCTCGGACGAGCGGTTGAACAGCAGTTTCACCCCCGGCGACAAACTCCGCACGGCTTCGGCAATATGCACCCCGTCCGCCGCCCCGACGCGCAGATCAGTCACCAGCAAATCCACCGGGCCGGCTCGCGCGGCTGCCAGCGCGGCATCCAATGAGTCAGCCCCCTCCACCCGAAACTGACTGGCCAGAGACGGCTCGCCGAACCGCGCCGTCAACTCATCGAGAGACTGCCGGTTGTTCGTGACGATAAGAATCCGTGCCGCCATGTGATGTTGTTTCCGCGTGGACAGATTTGCCTGCTCTGTATGAAGTTTCCTGCCGCCCGGCTTCGATCCGGCTGCCAACCTGTGAACCGACAACGCTTGTGATGCGCTCTGTCAGTCTCATGAACGTCTATAGCCGCGCTGGGAGAATTGTCAACTGCTCCTCGCGAATAGCCGCAGTTCCGGCGGAACGAAGGTCAGTAGCGCCACCAGATGCGGAGCAGGTCGCGGGGGGCCTGGGAGGCGTAGTTGGAGAAGAAGCGCGATTTCTCCGTGTCGCGCCATTCGCGCAGATGCACCTCGGAGATGGCGCGCCGCGCCTGTTTCCGGCCCACGAACCGGATGAGGCGCGCCATCACCTCGATGTCGAAGAGCCACGGGCTAAGGAACGGCTCGCGGAAGATGTTCTCGGCGGCCCGGCGGCGGAAGACCTTCGCGCCGCATTGGGTGTCGTGGAACCGCATGTTGAGCGCCGCCGAGGCCGCGTGCGAGAAGGCCCAGCTTGTGAGCCGCCGCCACGCCGGCCGGTGGACCCGGTGGCTGGCGTCCTGCCGGCGCACGCCGATGGCCGCGAGCGCCTCCGGTTCGAGGTCGAGCATGGTCATGAAGTCGTGGACCAGTTTCAACGACGCGGAGAGGTCGGCGTCCCAGTAGCCGATGTATTCCGACGGCCAGAGCCGCAGCGCGTGCAGCACGCCGTAACGCACCGCGCCGGCCTTGCCGTGGTTGCGGTTGAGGTGGATGGCCTCGACGCGCGGATGCGTCCGCACGAAGCCGGTGAGCATCTCCAGCGTGCCGTCGGTGCTGCCGTCGTCCACGAAGACGATCCAGTCGTTCGGCTCCTCGGCCAGGTGCGCGTGCCACGCGGCGATCTTGAGCCGGTGCGCCTCGTTGTAGCAGGGCACGATGAGCACCAGCCGGGCGTAGGGAGGTGAGGTGGGGGGCGCAGGGTTCAACGCTGGCCTTGGGTTTGCCGGCGGTAATCGCGCGGCGTGCAGCGCATCTGCCGGCTGAAGACGTTGGCGAAATACTGGCTCGACGAGAAACCGCTCGCGAAGGCGATCTCTGTGATCGTCGCGTTGGGCTGGCTCGCGAGCAGGTCGCAGGCGCGCTCGATGCGGGCGTGGTTCAGGTATTTCGTCGGCGTCATGTTCGTCAGCTTGCGGAAGTGATGCACAAACTGCGTCACTTTCATGTGACAGCTTTCCGACATGGATTCAAGCGTCCACGGTTGGTCGAGCGCCGCCGCCAGTTCGCCGAGGAACAACCGCAGCGTCCGCTCGGCGCTGGCCAGCGACTCGCGCAGCGGGATCTTCCGCTCCCGGAAAATCTCCAGCAGCGCCAGCAGCGCCTCGTTGATGAGCACCGCCAGCCGCGAGCAACGGCTGCCGCCGCTGTCCTCGTCCACCGCCTGCGCGATGCCGAGCCAGCAGCGCCGCATCTCCTCCGAGCCGGGCCAGACGTATTGCTCGTTCTGGCGCAGGCAGCGCGTCAGGAAACCGAGATCCTCGCGGTTGAGGATGATCCACGGCGGCCATTTCCACGTCTGGTGCGGCCGGCGCACGCCCACGTCGAGGATGAGCCAGATGAGCTTGCTGGAGCCGATGCACGGGTCGCCGACCTGGTGCGGCTGCCACGGACGGGTGATCATGAACTGGTCGTGCGCCAGCGTCTGGCGGTTGGACGCGATGAACACCGGCGTCTGGCCGCTCGCCATGAACGCGATCTCGATGCCCTCGTTGCGGTGGACGGGCAATCCCCACCGCTGTTTCGGCCCGGCGTCCCAGTAGCCGACGCTGCGCACGCCGGGCAGTTGCTCGCGACCGAGCCGCCGGCCGGGATAGCCCTCGCGAGCCAGCGCGCTCAAGCGCACCTGGCCCGCGCGCACCGCCTCCACCAGCGGCTGGCAACTGTCCGCGTAGTAGGTCTTGCCCGCTTCGCGGTAGGCGGGCGGGTGGCTGATGACCGCTTTACTCATGATGTTGTTGCACGGAAAACCGCACGGCCAGATTACCCACAGCGCGAGGATTTGTCATGCTCTCTCACCGTGGCCTGCGACGGAGCCTTTTTTGCAGATGCAAAATGGCCTTCGACAGCATAAGATGCCAGTTGACGAGCGGACACAACCTTTGGATAACAATAGCAGCGAACGAAAGCACTGAGGAAACGCAGCAGTGAGAAACGGCCCGGCCAATCAATTCGGAGACTGAATGGGAAGCACTACCGCTGCGCTTGTTGCACTGAGGGAAACGCTGGCCGAATCGGAAGAGCCGATTCTGCGGGCGCTGCGGTTCCGGATCAGCCTTCCCTTCAACGGCCGGCTCTATTCCAGAATCCCGCTGCTTGGCATGAGCCGGTTCGACGTGAACTTGTATCTCAACGAACTCGGACGCGCCTTGTCCGGCAGCTACAAGCACGGCGAGCGGCCGTTGAGCACCGTCTGGCTGCCCAACACAAACATCCCGACGCTGAACGTGACCCGCGACATCCGGGAGGGCTACGTGCGCATCCTCCAGCAGTTGTGCCCCGCGGGAGACGAGCCGAAGACCCACGCCAACGCCTGCCGCGGAGACCTGGACGCCCTGTGGTTCCTGTCGAAGCGGATTCACGAGGCCGGCATCTCCGTCGGCGAAAGAAAACTGAGCGACGCAGACCCGGAGACCCTGGTCCGCTACAAGGCCGAAGCCCGGCAGGAAGCCGTTGCTAATCTGGTGGCGCTGCTCAAGGACGAAGAACAGGAAAAAAACGTCGTCCAGCGCATCCGCTGGAAAGCCTCGGCCATCAAACTCGATCCCGCCGTCGCCGAGAAACTGTTCCGGGAACTGGTGTTTCCCAACACGCTGAAGCTCGAAGCGCAGGTGATCATCAGCGCCTGCAAGCCCATGTAAGACGGTTGGCGCCCGCCGCCGCCATCCGCGCTTTCGCCGCTTACTTGCTGTCAATGTGTGCTGGCGGTTCGATCCGATTGCCCGTCAGCGTCACCTCGGCGACACCGCGGACATCTATTGGGCCGCGCACATCGTGACCGAGTTCGCGGCCGGCTTCGGGGACGTTCTTGAGGTTCACGTTGCGGATGATGTTGTCGCGCACGGTCAGATCACGAGCGCACCGCGCCCAGATGCCCGCCAGCGCGCAGCCGGTGATGGTGTTCTTCTCGATGACGATCCGGCGGGTTCCGTCGTAGAACGACTGCGGCGACTTCGGATCTTCCTTGCGGCCGATAATGCTGATGGCACCGAGCGTGGCGCTGGTGGGCTTGAACATGTCCGGCGTCAGGCCGCAGTCCTCGATGTGGTTGCCGCGCACGGTCACGTCCTCCACCCAGCCCGCTTCACGCCAGAAAACGTATTCGGGGCCGAGCGAGATGGCGGCGTGTTTCAGGCGCAGGAAGCGGTTGTTCTCGATGACGCCTCGCGGACTCATGATCCGCAGCCCGCGCGCGCGATGGTCGCGGAACTCGCAGCCGCTGATGCGCCAGTCCGGCACCGACGTGGCGGGAATGTCCATCGCGTCGCCCACCGTCGCCGGCAACGGCTCGCGCAGTTTGACGCGGAAGATGGCGGGCTTGGTGGTTGGCGTGCGCGGCCAGAACGCTTTGAGTTTCGCGACGAGGTTTTCGGCTGGCTCACGTTCGTGGCGGAACGACTCGATCGCCGCCTGTCCCGCAATGGCGTAGTTGCCCGCGCGCAAGAGCCGCGCCGCGTCGCCCGGCTCGATGGTCCACTCGACGGACTCGCGCGTGTAAGGCCAGCCCACGAGCAGTTCCGTCGGGCTGACCGCCTCCGTCACCAGGAACGTGTAGCCGTGCAGGTTCACCGAGTCGTCGCCCATGAACGAGAAGTGGCAGTTCTCGACGACCGGCCCGCGCCGCGCGTAGGCGTAGTTGAACCCGTCGGCGCAGGTGCTCATCAGCCGCGGCTCCTTCGCTCCGGCCGGGGGCGGCCCCGGCCGGATGTCGAAGGAGAAGCGGTTGTCGCCCCGCATGTAGCGACAGATGACGCCACCGCCCGGCCCGCCGAGGATCGTCACGCCCTCGACGCGGAAGTTCTCGCACTGGCGCGCGCTGACCGCGCCGCCCTCGCGCTTGTTCAACACGAGCCGGTCGCCTGCCTCAACGTGAGCGAAGTAGTCGCGCGTCGGCGGCACTTCGATGCGCCCGTGGCGCGGGTCGAGCGCCGTGACCTTGCGCGCATACACGTCCGGCGCCTCCGTTTTCCAGCGCGGCCGGTCGCGCTCGAAGATGTGGACGTGTTTCACCAGGTAATCCTCGCCCAGCGACGGATAACCGTCATGCACGGCGAACTCGCACCAGCTTCGGTCGTCCGCCATCTTCGTAATCGTCCCCTGCGTGAACGGCAGCGGATCGAAATCAATCATCACGCCGCGCAACGCCACGTCGCGGCAGTTGTGGAACGTGAACCCGAAGCCTTTCTGGTTCGTAAACACCAGCGTCGTCTGCGGCCCGTTGATGGTGAGGTTGGTGGCGTTGACGATGCGCAACCCAGCGTCAAGCCGCAGCACGCCTGCCGGGAGCGCGATCTCCTGCCGGCCGGCGCGGATGGCTGCGTCGAGCCGCACCTGCAACGACGGCGGTTCGCCTGCGTGCGCGACCAGCGCTGCGATGATTGTTGAAACGACGGGAACAGCACGGCGGAGGAAGGTCATGGGTTTCTCGTGGTTCAGCCGCGCGCTCGGTCGGCGCTCGGCGTCGCGCCATAGACGCGGCGGTAGAGGCGGTTGAAGTGGGAGAGATGGTTGAAGCCGGCGGCGTAGGCGATGGCGCTGACGGATTCGCCGCCGCCCAACAGCAGCCGCCGGGCGTGGTCGAGCCGCACGCGGTTCAGAAACTCCGTGAGCGTGCAGCCCGTATAGCGCGGAAACTGCCGCTCGAACGTGGCCTTGCTCATCGCGGCCAGTTGCAACGCACCGCTCAGTGACAATGGCTCGGCGTATTTCTCCAGCACGCGCCGGATGACGCGCTCGATGCCGGGTTGGTGGCGTTCGCCTTCGCGCACGCTAAACGGCAGCCGCGAGAGTGCGCGAGACTGCGACGGCGGTAGCGCGGCCAGTTCCGCCAGGACTTGCAGCAGCATTCCCAGGCGCCCCGCCGCCGAAAGCCTCGGCATCGCCAGCAGCTTCGGCCCGACGCGCTTGCAGACCGCCAATCCGAACACCACCCCGCGCCGCGCGCGGTCCCACAACGGCGCGAGCAGCGCGAACTCCGGCAGCGCGCGCAGCGGATGATCCAGCGGCCAGTGGAACTGCACGGAGATGCCCGTGGAGCGGCGCAGACCCTGGACGCAGTGCGGCAGGTGCGGGCCAAGCAGTTCCAACTCCGGCCCGTGGAACCGCTCGATGTGGTCGCCCACGAGCCGCAGGCCGCTGCCGCGCTCGATGAACGTCAGTTCCATCTCGCGGTGCAGGTGCCAGTGGTCGCCCGCGCCCTCGAACGGCACCACGCGCCCGTCGGCGGTGAATTGCTCCACCTCGCGGAGGTTGTCGCGCCAGCGGTGCAGCCGGAACGACAGCCCCGCCAGTGGCGTGATGGTTTCGACGTGGATGGACATGACAGCAGTTGGGAATCAGGCGTTGCGGAGCAGTTCCCTGCACGCGACGATGACATCCGCCTGCAACTCGCGCTGCCACTCGTCCCAACGGGCCGCGTGCCGGTAGAGTGCCATCGCGGCCAGCTTTTTGGTCAGAATGGCGTCGCGATAAGCCTTCAACTCCGGTGTGTTCAGCGTCCGGCGAATCTTTGCCATGCTGAGATGCTCTACGAGGACCGCCGGGATGTAAGCCCGCAACGCGCCGTTCACTATCTCTTTGTGCGCCAGAAGCAGGTCGAGTTTCTCCTGCAAAGCCGCCTGCAATGCGAACAACTCCTCGCTTGTTCGGGCTGAGAGCTTGTGGAGCGGCGTCTGATCCTTGGCGTAGAGCGCCAGCAACATCCGCGTCTCGGCGACGGCGTTGGCCGCGACGAGGTCGAGCACTTCGCGGATCAGCCGCGTCCGGGTCTTCGGGTTCTCGACGAGCACGCGCTCGTAGTTGTCGCCGAGCAGGAACGCCGTGAGCACCTCCGCGATGGCGCTGGAGGTGACGCCGCCTTTGTTGGCGCTGGAGTCCTTGATTTGCAGGATCGCGCTCTCGCGGGCGATGACATCGCGCGCGGTGTCGTCGAAGAAGACGTTGGCGCCCTCGACGATCACGCGCAGTTCGCGGAAGAGCGCGAGGAAGCCGCGGACGTTGCCGGCGTTGACGGTGTCCTTCAGCCCGCCGCACGGCACAAACGCCTGGATGTTCGCCGCGGCGACGCAATGGCGGCTTCGCGGGTCGGTGAGGAAGTTGCGATGAAAGAAGTTGCCGTCTTCGACGCGCGTCCCGTCCGGCAGCGTGAAGCGGCCCGCTGCGCGCGGCACGCGGAAGCCGTGGCGGCCGAGCTTCGCGGCGGGATACGCGAGGCTGTTGAGGCGTGGCTGCGTGTGCCGTGCGAAGGCAAGCTCCATCAATGCCTTCTTGTCGAGGCCCTCCGGGTCGAACAACACCGAGCCGCCGTCCACGAGCAGGCAGATGCGGCCTTTGAACGACTGAATCTGGTTCGCGCCAAGGTCGCCGTCCGGACCGCCGGTCATCATCAGGTTGACCTGCTCTTCCTTCAAACCGACGTGATCGAGCAGCGTGCGCAGACAGGCCATCACGCCCATCGTGGTCATGCCGCTCGCGCCGATCTTATTGCCGAGCCGGGCGTGGATTTTCGCCGTGTCGGCGGTGACCAGTTGGGTCGTGCCTTCGAGTTGAAGTTCCGTTTCTTTCTCTCCGTGCGGCAGCAAGCCGAAGACGCGCCGGTCGCGCGTCAGTCCGTAAACGTCGTGTGGAATGCCAATGCTTTTGCCGGTGGTGATCGTCCGCCAGTGTTTGTAGCCGCGCTCGCGGGCGCGTTGTGCGACGGCGTCCATGAACGACGCGGTGCCCTCGTCGGGGCCGAAGAAGATCATCTCCGGCTCGCCGAGGTAATCCACGATCTCGCGGGACGGCTGCATGAGGTCCATCACGCCCTCGGTGAAATCGAACGTGGCGCTGAGGCCGTCGCGGGCGTATTCGGGATGCGGGACGATGACGGCTTTGGCGCCGCTCTCGGCGATGTCCTTGTGTTTGAGCCGCTGCGCCACCGGGCCGAGCGCGTAGTTGAGCATCGGCATGTTGTCCAACTCGTTGTCGTAGTTGCCCGGCGTGACGCGGACGAGCCGCACGCCGCCGCGGGCGATGTCCTCGGCGCGCATGTGAGTGCCGACGGCGTAGAAGCCGACGATGAAGAACACGCCGTGGACCTTGCCGGGAAACGCGAGCGGGTCCAGCACGGTTGGCGCGAGCCGGAACGCAAACGAGCGTTTGTGGACCTTGTAGAAATTGGTTTTGAGCGTGTCGCTGATGAGCCGGCCCATGAACGTGAAGATGTCGGCGGCGGTCTTGTCGTCGAGAAACGCAATCGCCACGCGGCGGTTGAACGCGTGCAACGCCTTCGTCACGGTCCGGCCGCCCGCGGTGGAGCGGCGTCGCGGGTCGAAGCGGCGGCTGAAAATCTCGTGGAGCTGCTTCAAAAGCGCCGGCTGGCCGAGCATGGTGTTGAGGATGACCTTGCGGGTGTATTCGGCGCGGTTGGAATCGAAGACGCGCTTGGCCATTGCGTCGCGCAGGTCCGGCCGGCCAAGTCCCTCCATGATGTCGCGCTCGGCGGGCAGGTTCTTGTGGACGAAGCTGTGGACGAACGCAAACCCGTTCAGCGCGAAGAGGTATTCGTCCAGCGTCAGGACGCCGTCCACGTAGAGTTGGTCCATTTCGTTCGGCTGAATCGCCAGCAGCGCGTGGAGTTGATCAAGCGCCTGCGGCAGGCCCGCCGCCGCCGATTGGCTCTCCAGATACAGCGAGCAGACCGACTCGATGCGGCCCACGGGATTGCGGAAGGTTTCCCAATACGCCCGCGTGAGCAGGAGGCCCAGTTCCTCCATCATCTTGCGGATCACTGGCAACGCGGAACGGCCGAAGTCCTCCCGAAACATAATGCGCGTTTCGTGCGTCGCTGCCACGTCGCTGACCTCGATCAGCGGCACGACGCTGGCGAGGGCGCGCTGGAGGAAACTCTCGTAGCGTTCGCGCGTCACCGGCGGCATCTGTTCGCTGGCCGTCGGCCACGCGAACGCAAACGGTGACCCGCCCGCGAGGACCGCGCTGGTGTCCGGGCTTGGGTCGGGCCGGATGATGTAGGTGTAATACTGGTGCGCGTGGCCGAAGTAATACTCCACGCGATGCCCGGCCATGACGGGGTTGAGCACGGTTTCCATCCGGTCGCGGGTTTGGGCGGTGGCGATGCGCACCTGCACGCCGCCGTCCACGTCGAACTGCACCTCCGAGACGGCCCCGCGCAGCACGAACTCGCCGCGCTCCTGCTGCATGTTGGTGCCGATGGCGCGAAGCACGCGCTTGAGAGCGTCCTTCGAGATGTGCCGGAAAAAATACGCGGGCAGTCCGAGCTGCGTCAGCAGGATGCGCGCGGCGTGGTTGACGCAGCCGGCGGTGAGCAGTCCCTCGTTGGACAGCTCGATTACCGCCTCGTAGAGAAGATTCGGGTCCAAACTGGCTTGTTGGGCGATCCGAAGGACCGAACTTGGCTTCGGGTCAGTGGGCACGTCCGGCTCGATGGTGGGGTTTGTGGTTCGGGGCATTTTGCAGTTCTCCGTGATGCCCGCGATTCTAACCTCGCACGGAAACTCAAACAAGCGCATAAGCCTCGCGCGCCAGCACGGCAACAGCATTTGCCTGGCCGGCGCCTCGGAGCGCAGCCGCCGGACGCTGGTGTTCCGTTGCGGATGCTGTGTGTCGTCAGGCTTGCTTCTTGGGCGGGGCGGAGTAGAAACAGGGCGTCGAAAGCACGAGTCGAGAACTGGTGAAGCGGAGACGTGAATCATGCGACACTCGATGGCAATGATGGCGATGATGCTGGCGGCCGGGTTGGTGTTGACGCAGGAATCGCTCTGCGAGAAATAGCCGCCGCCGGCGCCATGACGGAGTTGGACCGCTTGGAAAAGGAGCAATCATGAACACTGCAAACGACCGATCAACAAAACTCTCCGCCACCCGGCGTGATTTCCTGAGAACAGCCTCCATGTTGACTGGAGCGGCGGCGCTCTGCCCGCTCGGCTTCCGCTGCATCGCGCGCGCCGCCGAGCCGTCGCAGACCATCGTCATCCGCGGCCATCATCTCTTCGACATGCTCGACGCGCTCGGCACGGGCAAGTCCAGCCACAAGACGCTCGGCCCTGTGGCACAGAAGGTTCGAGCCAATCCCAAGGTGCCGATCAAAGTCGTCGTCGGCGTGGACGACATCTGCGCGCCGTGCGAGTGGTGGGACCGTGCGAAAACGCACTGCACGAAGAGCTTGAAAACTTATCCGCAGGACAACGAGAACTCGATGACCTCGGACAAGAACGCCCTCCGCGTGCTCGGCATGAAGGCCGGCGACACCATGAGCGCCGCCGACCTTTACCGCCTCATCAAGGTCAAGGTGACCAAGAAGGTTTTCGCCGAAGAAGTCTGCGTCGCTTGCAGGTTAGTGAACAGGTGTAAGAAAACCTACGAGCCGAGAATCGAAGCGGCGGTTAAGGCGCTTGCCGAGCCTCATTCCTGACATGAATAAACAAATGAAAGTGGCCGCCGTCCAAATGAAGTTCCGGCGGACAATCCCGGAGAATGTCGCCTTTATCGAGCGCCACATCGCCGCGTTCGCGCGGAAGGGCGGCGACGCCATCCTGTTCCCGGAAACCGCCGTCACGGGCTACAACATCAACTTCCACGAACTCGATCCCACGGCCGTTGAGGCGGGACTGCGGGCGATCGCAGCCGCGGCGCGTGAGCATCGCTGCAACGTGTTGGTCGGATCGCCGACGCGCGCCCGGGGACGATGGCTCAACTCGCTGGTTGTATTCGACCGGCGCGGGCGCGAGGTGTTCCGCTACCACAAGATTCAGCTCACGCCCGGTGACTCGAAGTTCTTCGCGCCGGGCAACGTGCTGGCTTTCTTCCGGCTCGACGGAGTCCCGTGCACGGCGATCATCTGCCACGAGCGGCGCTATCCCGAACTGGTCCGCCTGCCGGTGATGATGGGCGCGCAAATCCTGTTTCATCCCAACGCCGGGCTGGATCGGCTCGCCGTGTCGAAGGCCAAGCGCGGCGGCAAGGACGGCATCGTCGCGCGGGCGTTCGAAAACCAGGTGTGCTACGTCTTCGCCAACACCGTCGGCCCGCAAGGCGGCGGATTCTGGTCTGCGGGCGACTCGAAGATCGTGGCGGCGGACACGCGCATGCTGGCGCTGGCGAACAACCGCGACGAGATGCACATCGAGGCGACGCTCGACCTCGCCCAAGCCGGCCGAAGATACGCACGCGAGGCGCTGCAGCAGCCAGCGTTCCTGCGCCCCCACTGGCGGGCGATGCTTGTGGCGTGCAGAAGGCAAATCAAGAGGAGCACATCGATATGAGAATACAGATGACAATCGTTTCAACGGTATTGGCGTGCACCGCGATGGTTCTGGAAGCCGCAGATACACCTTTGCTCACGTTGCGAGGAGACAAGCGCCCGGAATGGCTGCGGCGCGATGGGATTGTGATGGCCGGGAGTTGGGAACCGTTGTTGTTCCGCGTGCGGCGAGACGGCGCGGAGGGTTACACGCCCACGGCCGAGCAGCGCGCGGCCTACGAGCGCGAGCACAGCCCGGCGATGGTCGCGAAGTTGAAAGCGCTCGGCGTGAACTTCGTGATGATGCACTGCTACAAGGGCGGCGGGTTGGAGGCGGAACGCGAGAGCATGGCTGACGCGGTGAAGTTCGCCAAGCTCTGCCACGACGCCGGGATGCGCGTGGGCTGTTACACCTACAGCGGCGCGTTCATCTGGGAATTGTTCTTCAAGGAGATGCCGCAGGCCAAGGATTGGGTTGTGCTGAACCCCGACGGCACGCCGATCACCTACGGTAAGGCCGGCTACCGATACTACTGGAACCGCAATCATCCCGACGCCGAGGCGTTCTATCGTAAGATCGTAAAGTTCGCCGTCGAAGACATCCGCACCGATCTCGTCCACTTTGACAACTACGTCATCGGCCCCGGCCACGACGCAAACTCGATCGCGCGCTTCCGCCAATACCTGCGCAAGACGTTCCCGGCGTCGCTGCTCAAGGAAAATGGCATCGCCGATATCGCCGCCGTGACACCGCCGACCGACCGCGCCTGCACCAACCTGCTGAGCCGCGCGTGGGCGGACTTCTGCAGCCAGTCCATCTCCGACTCGTTCCACTCGATGACACGCTACGCACGCAAGATGCGGCCGGACATCCTCATGGAGACCAACCCCGCCGGCATCGGCTCGACGGTCCGTTGGGCGGTGGACCACGGGCGGCTGTTGCGCGGCGGCGAGGCGTTCTGGGACGAGGGCCGGCATCCCGGCTTCGTGAAAGGCACGCTCACCACGCGCATCCGCACCTTCAAGGCGGCGCGCGGTCTGAACAACTCGGCGTTCGTCTATACCATCAACCCGCTCGAAGCCGCCGAGAGCATGGCATTCAACCTCGACGTCCTCGGCTGCATCTGCTGGTTTGAATACGACCAGTTCTGGGAGTATCCCGGCAACGTCCGGCCGATGTCGCCCGCGCTGCTGCCGTTCGTGAAGTTCTACAACCAACGCCATGACCTGCTGCGTGACGCCAAAGTCGTCGCCGATGTCGGTGTGTTCCGAAGCCATCCTTCGATGCAATTTGGCCCGCGCCAGACGGCAAAGCTCACCGGTGAGATCGAGGACCTGCTCATCGCCAACCGTTGCGCGTTCCAGTTGGTGTTTGACACGCAACTCGACGAACTCTCGCGCTGGCCCGTGCTGGTGATGCCGGGCTGCGTCGCGCTCTCGGATGCGCAGGTAAAGGCGATTCGTCGTTACGTCACAAAAGGCGGTCGGCTTTGTGTCGTCGGCCCGTTCGCGACGCACAACGAATGGATGTTCCCGCGCAAGAAGCTCGCGCTGGACGACCTGCCGCCGGACCGCGTCGTCCACGTGGACGAGAAAGGCGACTGGCTCGACGCCATCCGCCGCGCATGCGGCGGCCAACTCTCTCTGTCGGCCACGTGCGACTCGAAAGCTCTCTGTGCCGAGCTAACGGAGCAACCGAACCGCCGGATGGTGCATCTGGTGAACTATCAGATGGACAAGCCGCTGAAGGACATCGCCGTCCGCGTCGCGCTGCCGAAGGGCCGCACCGCCAAGTCCGTCACCCTCGCCAGCCCCGAACGCGCCACTGACATCACCGTCTCTTTCAAGCAGGAAGGCGACTTCGCGACGTTCAACGTGCCGCAAGTCGGAGTTTACGAAGTCGCGATCGTGACGTTCTGATCGGCTACGCCAGGAGCAAATCATCATGGAAATGAAACGGACAATCGTCACCGTCCTTTTGGCCGCGCTCTCGCTGTCCTCGGGTTTCAACGCCTGTGCTGCCGGCACGCCGCTGCTCACGCTGCCGGACGCCAAACGCCCGGAATGGCTGCGGCGCGATGGGATTGTGATGGCGGGGAGCTGGGAGCCGCTGTTGTTCCGTGTGCGGCGAGACGGCGCACCGGACTACACGCCGACAGCGGAACAGCGCGCAGCCTACGAGCGCGAGCACAGCCCGGCGATGGTGGCGAAGCTGAAATCACTCGGCGTGAACTTCGTGATGATGCATTGTTTCAAGGGAGGCGGCTTTGAGGCGGAACGAGAGAGCATGGCCGACGCGGTGAAGTTCGCCAAGCTCTGCCGTGACGCCGGGATGCGTGTGGGCGTCTATAGCGACAGCAGCACGTTGATGTGGGACCTGTTCTTCAAGGAAGTGCCGCAGGCCAAAGACTGGATCGTGCTCGACCCGGGCGGCCAACCGATCACGTATGGGAAAGCCGCCTATCGCTACTGGCGCGACCGGAACCATCCCGACGCGCTGGCTTACTTCCGGAAAGTCATGCGCTTCGCCGTCGAGGAGATCAAAACCGACTTGATTCACCTCGACAACTACATCGTCGGCCCCGGCTACGACGAGAACTCCGCGGCACGCTTCCGCCAATACCTGCGCAAGACGTTCCCGGCGTCGCTGCTCAAGGAGCACGGCATCGCCGACCCGCGCGCGGTGCGCCCGCCGGCGCCGACGGACACCAGCCTGCTTGCGCGAGCATGGGCGGACTTCAGCTTCCAGTCCATCGTGGACGCGTATTTCGAGATGGGGCGCTACGCGCGTTCGCTGCGTCCCGATATCCTGATGGAATGCAACCCGTCCGGGGTCACGCCGACGTTCCGATGGCCGGTGGATCACGGCCGGCTGCTGCGCGGGGGCGAGGCGTTCTGGGACGAGGGCCGCCATCCCGGTTTCGTGAAGGGCACACTCGCCACGCGCATCCGCACTTTCAAGGCGGCGAGGCTCATGAACAACAGCGCGTTCGTCTATGTCATCAACCCGCTGGAGGCTGCGGAATCCATGGCCTTCAACTTGGATTGCCTTGGCGCCATCTGTTGGTTTGAATACGGCGAGATCGCCCAGAAGCCGGGCATCCAGAAGCCGATGTCGCCCGCCCTGGCGCCCTACGTGAAATTTTTTCACGAGCGCCGCGACCTGTTGCGCGACGCACAGGTCGTTGCGGACGTGGCCGTGCTGCGGAGTTTCCCGTCCATCAAGTTCGGGCCGCCGGAGACGGCAAAACTCACCGGCGAAGTCGAAGACCTGCTCATCGCCAACCGTTGCGCGTTCCAGTTGGTGTTCGATACACAACTGGACGAACTCTCCCGCTGGCCCGCGCTCGTGATGGCTGGCTGCGTCGCGCTTTCGGATGCGCAGGTGAAAGCGATCCGCCGCTATGTCGCGAGAGGCGGCCGCCTTTGCGTCGTCGGCCCGCTGGCGACGCACAACGAATGGATGTTGCCGCGCAAGAAACCCGCGCTTGATGACTTGCCACCGGATCGCGTCGTCCGCGTGGGCGAGAAGGGCGACTGGCTCGATGCCATCCGCCGCGCCTGTGGCGGCCAACTCTCGCTCTCGGTCACGACCGACTCACCCGGCCTCTGCGCCGAACTCACCGAGCAGCCGAATCGCCGGATGGTGCATCTGGTGAACTACCGCACCGACAACCCGATGAAGGACACCACTGTCCGCGTCGCCCTGCCGAAAGGCCGCGCCGCCAAGTCCGTCACCCTCGCGAGCCCGGATCGCGCCAACGACATCACCTTGCCGTTCAAGGAAGAAGCTGGCTTCGTGACGTTTGCCGTGCCCGCTGTCGGGGTTTATGAAATCGCAGTCGTGACATTCTAAAGATGACCTCCAACAAGCTCGTCTTGTCCCTCGTTTCGAGCGTCCTCTTCGCTTGCACCGCCGTGCCCGCGGCCGATGCGAAAGCCGTTGCGAAACTCGGTGTTGTGAAGCCCCTCCGCCAAACCACAGCGCTGATCAGCAATGAGCGCGCGCCGGTGATTATTGCGCCCGCGAGCGGCGCAGGCCGGATGGCGGCCGAGACTCTTCGCAGCGCACTCGCGAAACGGCTGGGTGTGGAGTCGTCCTTAATAAGCAAACTCGCCGACGCCAAGCCGGGCCAGCAGACAGCCATCGCACTCGGCAACATGCTCGATAACGAACTGCTCACGCGCCTGTATTGGAGCCGCTACACCTACGAGGACGGGCAGTTTCCCAGCCCGGACGGTTACACGGTGCATACAGTCTTCGATCCACATCACTGGGGCGGCGGACAAGACGTGATTGTGCTTGGCGCGAGCCGGCCGGAACAACTCGGCAGAGCGGTCGAGCGTTTCCTCGGTTTGTTGCAGGGTGAAGGGTCGTCCACGGTCCTGCCTCATACTGTAATCGTTGAGCCGGCGAAGAAACTGACGACTGCCGCGCGCCGCAGCTTGGCAAAGCCGGTGGATCCGTCGTTCACGGCGTTCCGCATCAACGCCGAGCAATACCTCAAGACCGGCGACGAGACCCACGCGCGGCTGGCCATTGCGGCGCTCGACATCATGGTCGAAACCTACTGCAAGAATCCCAAGCGCCACATGCCCTGGCCGGAGGAGACGTCATCGGGCGAGATTTTCGCCGCGTGGGACGCGTTCGAGGAATGCCCGCTGATTACGCCGGAGAAACGGCGCGATTATCTGGAGGCGTTCCTCGCCTGGAGCCGCGACCTCACACACTGCTCCTACGAGTATCGCGCCATTGACGAGAAGTTCACGGTGACGTGGAACCACACGACGTTCGCGCTGCTGGGGTTGTATTTCGCGGGACGCTACTTCGACCGGCACTACGATCTCGCCGAGGCGAAGGAATGGCTGCGCAAATCGCGCCTCGGCTTCGCCGCGCAGGCGCGCTCATGGAAGCCGCAGGAGGACGCCGACAGCTACATCGTGCACACGATGGAGCACGTCATCCAGTTCTCGCTGGCGGATTGGGACATGCGCTTCTTCGAGAACGGGGTGATGAAACGCTACGCCGACTATGTGGTGGGTTGTGGCGACACGCGGCAGTTGCCGGCGGGTTTCGGCGACAGCGGTTACGGAATGGCGCCCACGATGGCGAAGGTGGCGCTGCCCGTGGCGTATTGGTGGACGCGCGACGGCGGCTATCGCTGGCTCCTCGAACACATGCACGGCGGCGGCTGGGAAAACGCCTACTGGACTGACACCGAGCCGCGCGCGCCGGAGCGGTTCGTCGGGCTGAACGTGTTCCCGATGGACCGCCAGATTTACGACGACACGCAGCGGCGGCCGACCTACAACGAGGCGTTCGAGCGGGCCGACGTGCCGTTCGAGGAGGCGTGGGACAAGATCAGCTTTCGCGAAAACTGGGAGCCGGACGGCCAGTATCTGCTCCTCGACGGCTTGGGCCGCGGCAAACACCTGCACTTCGACACGGGCAGCATCGCGACGTTCGTGCAGGACGGCGAGCGCTGGCTGATAGATCACGATTACCTCGTGCGCAACACGACCGAGCACTCGATGCTCTCCGTCCTGCGCGACGGCCGCTGCACGAAGCTCGTGCCGAGCCTCGCAGGGCTGGCTGCGAGCGGCGATCTGCCCGGCATGGCCGCCACGCGCACGTATGTGAAAAGCTACAACAGCGTGGATTGGGATCGTCGCGTCCTGTGGAGCAAGGGCGCGTGGTTTCTGGTGCAGGACACAATCACCGCGCGCGAGGACGGCAACTACGATCTCGACCTGACGTGGAAGACGATTGACCGCGGCGATCAGCAGGTGAACGAGCGCGGGCAATTCGCAGCCCGGCGCTCGGGCGCGAAAGATAGCAGCGACTTGGCGGTGGTGGACGATTCCCAAGCCTCCAACGGCAAGGCCGTGGTCCTGTCATCACCTGCAGCGCGGTTGATCTTCGGCGCCGAGTTGCCGCAAGGCGAATATCAAGTGAGCGTCATCGGTTACGGCATGGGCACCAGCAGCGATTCATTGTTCGTGAGCCTGGACGGAGGCACTCCGATGACCGTTGGCGTGCCAGTTGAACGATATGCGTCTTCGGTTTCCGCGCGCATAATGCGTTGCCGTGTGACTTCCGATGGTCCCCACACGGTGGAGATCAAGCTGCGCGAAGCACCGCCAGTGCGGATTGACCGGATTGAGTTTCGGCGCGATGGCGCGCCTGCGATAGTGATTGAAGCCGAACAAGCTCCGTCGGCCCGGCCGAAGTCAGCCTCGAAGCCCGTGGTCAGCGCACTGCACATTGATCCCGCGCTGCCGGTGCGCGCGTGGGTGACCGATCATGTGCGGCAGGGCATCTCCGTGCCGGTGTCCGTCCTGCACCAGCGTCAGTCGGCCCGGCTGAAAGCCGGCGAGAACGCGACGTTTTGCTCGTTGGTCTATGCGACGGGGCCAAAGCATCCGAGCGAGTTCAATACCGAGATGTTGCGGCCGACGGCCCACCGCGTGAAAGACGTGGTGGCAGGTTTCGGCCCTGATCAGGCCGGCCGGTGGGAGTGCGACGCGGATGCATGGTTGGTCAAAGGCGGGACGATCAGCCTCATCGCGGCGCGCAGCGTCAGTCTTGGAGAAACCAGGCTCGCGTTCGAGCCTGCCGCAAACATGAGTATTGATGCGAGCGGCGGGAAGATGACGTTGATCGCTAGCAGGCCCACTTGCGTAACCGCGCGCGGAGGCGCGACAGCGAACGGACAACAGCGGCTGGAACTGCCGGCTGGCACGCACACGGTGACAGTGAACGGACTGGATGTTGCCGCCATTCGTGACGCGGACAATCCTGTCCGCGCTGACGTGCGGCGAGGGAAGAGCGCAGACAAGAGTGTCCGCGTCACTGCGGCGAAGCCGCTGTGGAGCGTTGAACTTGCGAAGAACTCGCCCGTGTTCCGCATCACCCCCGCCGACCTAGACGGCGACAGCCAGCCGGAGTTGCTCGTCGCTTGCGGCAGCGCCGGCCATGCTGTCAGCGGCAGCGGCAAGCTTCTTTGGTCGCATTCCACGGGTGGCGTCGTTCGCGATGTCTCGCTGGCCCGGTTCGGCAAGAACGGGCCGCCCACGGCCCTCGTATCGAGCGCCGACACCTATCTTCATCAACTCGACCCCACCGGCCACTTGAAGCGCAAGGACCGGATGATCGGCATTTACTTCAATCAGGACCACGGCGACCGGCCGTGGGGACTCTACTGCACGCGTGGCGTGGACCAAGACGGCGACGGCGCGGACGACATGCTGGTGACAACGCTCGCGAGCATGGAGGCCCAAGGACTGTCTCCGGACGCGAAGAAGCTCTGGCGCACGCTGTCAGCGTATCACGGCTGCATGGAGATGGCCGTCGAGGACTTGGACCGCGACGGCAAGCCCGAGATCGTGATTGCCAACAAGTATGGCGCAGTGTTCGTCTTGCGACCAGACGGCAGCCGGTTGATGGCTTCCAACACTTCCATCGGCGACGTGACATTCGGCCTTGGCGACCTCAACGGCGACGGCAAGAAGGAGATCGTTCACGGTTCCTCCACCGGCGACTTGATCGCAGTGACTCTCGCAAACAAGACCCTCTGGAGATTCGACAACTACGGTTATCCCGTCGAGCGCATCCGTTGCGCGGACCTCAACGGCGACGGCCAGCCGGAAGTGCTCATCGCATCCGGCACGGGTTACCTTTACTGCCTCGACGCCGCCGGCAAGCTGATCTGGCAACGGCGTCTCGGCTTGGCCGTGCATGACTTGGCCTTGACCGACGGCTTCATCATCGCCGGCACGGAGGACGGTGAAGTCCACGCGCTCGATCACGCCGGGAAACCCAAGTGGTCACGATACGTCGGCGCTTCCGTGACGAAGCTGGCTGCAATCCAGATGGCTGACCGCCCGGTCGTTGTCGCCGGCTTGGCCGACGGTCGTCTGGTGGCGTTGCCGATGAAGTGATCTGCGCGTCCAAGCTCAGGCTTGCTTGTTTGTCGGAACGGTGTAGAACTCTGACAACACAAAGGAACACTCGAACCATGAACAAACATTCCACCCTCATCCTCGCTACCGCACTCTGCCTTGCTTCGACCATCGCTTTAGCCTCGGAAAAAGGCTTCGTGCCGATCTTCAACGGCAAGAACCTCGACGGCTGGCAGGGCATCGGCGGCGACACCAGCAGCTATTACGTCGAGGACGGCCAGCTTATCTGCAAGGAAACCGGCAAAGTCCACATCTTCACGACGAAGGAGTTCGCTAATTTTATCCTGCGGCTGGAGATCAAGATGGACCCGGGCGGCAATAACGGCGTTGGCATCCGCACCAAGGTCAGCAAACAGCCGCACATCGAGGGCACGGAGGTGCAGGTGCTCGACGATCCCTTTTACGTCCGCGGCATCCCACGCGAAGGCAAAGACCCGAAGGAATGGCCGAAGCTGAAGGACTACCAGCACCACGGCTCGCTCTACGGCGTCGTCCCGGCCAAGCCCGGCCATCTCAAGCCCGCCGGCCAGTGGAACCAGGAGGAGATCGTCTGCGACGGCCGCCGCGTGAAGGTTACGCTCAACGGCACGGTGATCGTGGACGCCGATCTCGACAAGGTGAAGCCGATTGACGGTCACGAGCATCCCGGCATGTTCTACACGAAAGGCTTCATTGGCCTCCACGCCCACGGCGGCTACGGCGCGAAGGTTTATTTCCGAAACCTGCGCGTCAAGGAACTGAAGTAGCAGCCGCGCCCGTTGAACTGGAACCTCTGCCGCGTTGCCGTCGTTGCCCTTGTGGCCGTGTCCGCGCTTGGCATTGAGCGCGTCCAACAGCGGCCTGAGTGGCAGCGGGGCCGCGCCGCCCTCGACAAACGCTTCGTTCGCGACGAGTTCCGCATCCACTACACGCTGGCGGGCAAGGACGCGCTGACGGTCGAAGATCAGCGCGACACGGATGGCGACGGTGTCCCGGACAAGATTCAGAACCTCGCGCTCCAACTTGTGACGGCGCGGCGGTGCTACGTCGAGGTGCTTGAGCTGCGGCATCCTTTCGACAGTCCGCGCTACAAGGGCCGCGTGAAGTTCGTGGACGTGAATGTCTGGGCGTTGCCCAACAGCAACGGCATGGCCGGCGACGCCATCGTGAACTACCATCGCGACAATGATCCGCCCGAAGGCGTCGAGGTGCTGACAATAGACCTTTCCTCCAAGCTGACGGCCCGCAACCTCAGTCCCGCCCACGAACTCTTCCATGTCTTCCAAAACGGCTACACGCTGTTCAAGACGCCGTGGTATTACGAGGGCGTCGCGCGGTGGTCGGAGGACCTGCTGCGCGCGGGCGCAGGCGAGGCAGGCGAGTTGCCTGCGAGCGTAGCCGACTTGGAAAAACTGTTCAGGCTCAGCTACGGCGCGAGCCGGTTCTGGCAGGCACTGGCCCGCGCCACCGACACAACGGGTAAGGTTCGCATGCCCGAGAACCTGCGCGGCGTCCAGTATATCGGCTCGGACAAGCCGATCATTGAAGACGATGTGTTTTACGGCGCCCGGTTTCTCAAAGCGTTGTTCGAAGAGCTTGATCGCCAGGACGACGTGGCTTCGCGCGAGGGCAAGCTGAATCCCCTGGACTGGCCGGAGGCGCGGCAGAGAGCTGCGGAGAACAACCGTTACATCTGGAACGCCGTCGTTGCCGCGTGTCGGCGGTTCCCATCCGACTCGCCGCAGATGCGGAAGATGCTGGAGTTGGCTGTCAGTCGTTGACCGAGAATGGCTGTTGTGAGACGGCCGCCCCGTGTGCTTTAATCCGGCTGCGGTCGCAAGACAGGAGAATCATGATTCACCTTTGCCGCAGCTTCTTCCTCATCGCCACATGGTTTACATTTGCCGTCGCCGCGATGGCAGCAACGGCTTCGAGCCCCAACATCCTCTTCATCTACACCGACGACCAGAGCTACCGCACGCTCGGCTGTTATCGCGACCAAGGCGCTTGGCCGTGGGTGCGGACGCCGAACATTGACCGCCTCGCGAGCGACGGCGTGCGGTTCACCAGCGCCTACGGCGCGTCGTGGTGCACGCCGAGCCGCGCGTGTGTGATGACGGGCTTGTTGCCGCATGGCATTCGCGGGTTGACACTCACGGGCATCATCAAAGGCAGCTATGACCCGCAAGTCTGCCGCCACTGGCCCACCGAGTTACGCAAGGCGGGCTACCACACCGCGATGATCGGCAAATGGCACCTCAGCCACGACGCCGGCCACGGACGCAACTGGGACCATTCCGTCGTCTGGGACCAAGCCGACATCAAAGGCGACTGGTATAACAACCAGACGCTCAGCGTGGACGGCGCGCCGAAGGCTATCGTGCCCGGCTACTCGACCGACGTTTACACGCGATTCGCCGAGGACTACGTGCGCCGCAAGCACGACCAGCCGTGGATGCTCTGGCTCTGCTACAACGCGTCGCATCTGCCCAACACAGTCCACCCGCGTCACAAGGAGCAATACAAGGACGCCGACGTGCCCGTGCCGCCGGACGTGTTCCCGCCGCGTCCCGGCAAGCCCGCGCATATGCAGACGTGGACGCAGTGGACCAAGCGCGAGGACGGGATGCCGGTCTATGGCAAAGCCAAGAACCCACAGCCGTTGCCGGAACTGGTTCGCGGCTACAACCGGCTCGTCTCCGCGCTCGACGAAGGCGTCGGCAAGCTGCTGAAGGCGCTCGAAGAGACCGGCCAACTCGACAACACGCTCATCGTCTATACTTCCGACCAAGGGTTCGCGTGGGGCGAGCACGGCTTCGCGTGGAAGGTCGGCGCCTACGACGCCTGCATCAAAGCGCCGATGATCTTCCGCCTGCCCGGACGAGTCGCGCGCGGCGGCGTCTGCAAACAACCCGTCACGGTTGTGGACCTCGCGCCGACGTTGCTCGGCGTCGCGGGCGTCAAGCTGCCGTGGACGATGCACGGTCGCGACCTGCGTCCGCTGTTGAAGAATCCGAACGCCGCGTGGAACCGGCCGGCAATGATGGAGCACTTCTACCTGAAGTTCGGCGAGCAGACCGACTGCGCCGTCCCGGCGAAGGGCGACCAAGGCCCGTTGCCGTGGTGGATTTCGCTGCGACATGGAAAATACAAATACATCCGCACACTCCTGCCCGACGAGATTGAGGAACTCTACGACCTCGAAGCCGACCCGCAGGAGATGACGAACCTCGCCCTCGCGCCGGAGAACCGGAAGCTGCTCGCAGACTTCCGTGCGAAATTTGTGGCTGAGTTAAAGCGAACCAACGCCGGCTTGTTGAAGAATCTCCCGCCGCCTCGGAGCGCAAACTGAATCCGATGAAAACGCGCACGCTGTTCGCTCTGGCATGGATCGCGACGCTCACGCCCGCCATCGCTGCCGACCAACTCTCCCGCCCCAACATCCTCGTCATCTACACCGACGACCAGTCGCATCGCACCGTCGGCTGTTACACCGAGGCGTATCCGTGGGTCAAGACGCCGAACATTGACCGGCTCGCCAAGGAAGGCGTGCGGTTCGTCAGCGGCTACTGCGGAACATGGTGCGCACCGAGCCGGGCGATGTTCCTTACCGGCCTGCAACCCCACGCCATCCGCGGCCTGAAGTTCGCCAAAAACCCGCACAGCACCTACGACCCCGCAGTCTGCCGGTTCTGGCCCGCGGCGCTGCGCAAGGCCGGCTATCGCACCGCGCAAATCGGCAAGTGGCACCTCTCCACCGACGCCGGCCACGGCCGCGATTGGGACCATTCCGTCGTCTGGTTCCACTCCGACCCGAAGGCCGCGGGCGGTTACTATCGCAACCAGAAACTCAGCTTCGACGGCGGCCCGCTCACCGCCGTCGGCGGCTACTCCACCGACAACTACACCCGCTACGCGCTCGATTTCATCCGCCGCCCGCACGACAAACCGTGGCTGCTCTGGCTCTGCTACGACGCCGTCCACAGCCCTTACCTGCCCGCCGAGCGCCACCAGTCCCGCTACACCGCCAACGAACCAGTGCCGACGCCCGCCGACATCTTCCCGCCGCGCCCGACCAAGCCCGCCTACATGCACCGCTACGGCGTCTGGTCGCCCGGCCCCGACGGCGTGCCGGTCAACTCCAAGAACCGCGCGCTGCCCGACGTCGTGCGCCAGTATAACCGCGCCGTGCTCGGCCTCGACGAAGGCGTCGGTCGGCTCCTGGACACGCTGGAGCAAACTGGCCAGCTCGCCAGCACCCTCGTCGTCTTCACCTCCGACCAGGGTTTCGCGTGGGGCCAGCACGGCTTCGAGTGGAAAGTGGCGCCCTACGACGCCAACCTGCGCGCGCCCTTCATCGTGCGCCTGCCCGGCCGCGCCGCCGCGGGCAAAGTCTGCCGTCATCCCGTGGCCATGCTCGACCTCATCCCCACGATCTTCGCGCTGGCCGGCACGCCGCCGCCGTGGCCCCTGCACGGCCACGACCTCAGCCCCCTCCTGAAAAACCCCGACGCCCCGTGGCCCCATCCGGTGATGCTGGAATTCTTCGGCCATCGTTTCGGCGAGGAAACCGACCGTGCCCTGACCGGCAACGACGGCCTCGGTGGCGTCCCGTGGTGGCTCTCGCTGCGTCAGGGCCGCCACAAATACATTCGCACCCTCGTGGAAAGCGAAATCGAAGAACTCTACGACCTCGAAAGCGACCCCGAGGAACTGACCAACCTCGCCCTCGTCCCCGAGCACCGCGCCACGCTGAAAGATTTCCGCGCGCGGCTCATCGCCGAACTGAAGCGCACAAACGCCGGACTGATCAAGAACCTGCCGGAGCCAAAGTAGTCATTACGCTCCGCGTGATGACTATCGACGGCTACTTGCCTGCTCCTGCTCCCCGTTTAGCTTCGAAAGCGTGACGCGCTCGCTCTTTCTTGTCCTCATTCTTGCATTTCAGACTGTGCTCCAAGAACTGCTGCTTCAGCTTTTCGGGCACGAGATCAATCTCATTCGGACGCTGCTTGTAGAAGTCCCACCCACCAAACAAGCGAGCCGCACCTTCGACTTGCTGCTCCGTCAGCTTTCTCTCCCGAATTGCTCCAATGATAGCTCCAGTCTCGTGGAGAAGGAGCAACTCCTCGGCAACGGTCTCGTAGCTAGGGAATCCAGACCACGGACCCTCCCCGGAACCGAACCATTTCAGCAGTGCGAGAATCCGCTCCTTCTCATCCGGGAACTGTTTGGAAAGGGCCAACTGCATTTCTGCGGTCTTACTTGTTCCCATGGGGTCACCCATCGTGCCCCAAAACGGTTTCAATGAACTTGGCATGGTAGAGAGCCACTTCTTCTGGGACGCTTCAGCTTTCTTCTGAAGACGAAGACTCTCTTCGACTTGTTCTTGAGGCCCTCGAATCCCGTGGGCGGTGAACCACTTCACGAGGAAACTAGCGCTCCCTTTTGTCAGCAAGCCATCCCCTTTCCATTTGCCATCAGGCCAGCGCAAACTCTGCGCGTGATGGAACCCAAGTGACAGCAGCAACGTGTCGGCGCGGTAAAACTCCAACGTCGGATTACCGCAACACATGCAGTGAAATCCGCTATGGTTCGCGTCAATCCGAATCTGTTGGATTACCTTTGCAACTTCCTTGGCATTGCCAACATCAAGAAGGGTCTTTTCTTCACTGGGCCGGCGGTGACATGTGCCTCCGCTACGAATACGAAGCCTCGTTGCTCCATCAAGCACTTTGTGAAGCATAGCTGTCCAGTCTTCCTTGTCTGAACCAGCTTCACAGTTGACGACAACCCAAACCGCCGTCAGGAAAAAGAGAACTGCTTTCATTCTGTCGATTCGGCGAACCATTCACGGAAAGTGGCAAGATATTCGGGAAGCGAGCCGTTTCATGTGTCTATCGCGCAGACTGTCACGCTGCTCGTTGCACGTCAAGCGCAGCAACTGCGCAAACGCAGGCTTTGCTTGCGCCGTGCGCCGGAGTAGAACTCTCGCCACGCAAACACAGGTTTCCGCATCATGAACGCACCTCTGATCGCTATTGGCGCCGCGCTGTGGCTGGCGGCGGGTTTTGCAGACGCGCAGACAGCAGCGCCCGCCGCACGCCCCAACATCCTCTGGCTCACCGCCGAGGACATCTGCCCGAACCTCGGTTGCTACGGCGACACGTATGCCGTCACGCCAAACCTCGACCGGTTCGCCACGCAGGCGGTGCGTTACACGCAGGCGTTTGGCATCACCGGCGTCTGCGCGCCGAACCGCTCGTGCCTCATCACCGGCGTGTTCCCGACGCGGCTCGGCAGCCACGGGATGCGCTCGACGACGACGCTGCCGGCGGCGGTGAAGTGTTTCAGCGAATACCTGCACGAGGCGGGTTACTACTGTTCCAACAACGCCAAGACCGACTACAACTTCGCGGTGCCGAAGGACGCGTGGGACGAGTGCAGCCGCAAGGGGCACTGGCGCAACCGCAAGCCGGGCCAGCCGTTCTTCGCCGTGTTCAACCACGAGGTCTGCCACGAGGGCCAGATCCGAGTGCCAGAGGCGCAATATCAGGAGAACACCGCGCGCCTGACGCCCGCGCAGCGCCACGATCCCGCCAAGGCGCCGGTGCCGCCGTTTCATCCCGACACGCCGGAGGTGCGCCGCGATTGGGCGCGCTACTACGACAACATCACCGCGATGGACTACCAGATCGCCGACAAGCTCAAGGAACTGGAGGACGCCGGCCTCGCCGAGGACACCATCGTCTTCTTCTTCGGCGACAACGGCACGGGCCTGCCGGGGATGAAGAAGTGGATTTGGGAAGGCGGCATCCACGTGCCGCTGATGGTCCGCTTCCCGAAGAAATGGCAGCACCTCGCACCCGCTGCGCCTCCGCCGTTTCCCGCCAGTCGTCAACCCGCCCTGCGCACTGGAAACTCCTCGCTTGCTGCTCGCAAACGCGGCCGATTCAGCGCATCTTGGTCGCATGGCTAAGAAAGCAAAGAAGTCGCAGTTTCATCAGCACATCTCGACGTTTCATCGGGTTGCGGCTCAGAAAACCAATCCGTTGAAGGGTGTGAGCCGCAAGACCGCCCCGACGAAGCCGCCGAAAATCGGTTGATCTGTCCGCTCACCTTGGTCCGCGCATCCATGAGTTCGCCCACGCCTGCTTTGCTTTCCGCCAACGAGGTAGCCCTCAGCTTCGGGCTTGATCGCGTGCTGGACGGGGTTGTGCTGTCGGTGGCGCCGGGAGAGAAGGTGGGGTTGGTCGGGCGCAACGGCTGCGGGAAGACGAGTTTGTTGAAAATCCTCGCGGGGGCCAGGCAGGCCGATGCGGGGGAGATCTCGCGGCGGCGCGGCCTGCGGGTCGGGTATCTGCCGCAGGAGTTCGAGCTGGATGGCAACAAGACGGTGCGGGAGAACATCGAGGCGGGGGCGAGCGATTTGATGGAGTGGCTGCGTTGTTACGAGGCCGGCCACCGCAGCGACGCGGAGATGGCGGAGTTGCAGCACAAGATCGAGGTGGCGGACGGCTGGAACCTGCAGGCGCGGATCAAGGCCGACGCGACGGCGCTGGGCACGCCGCCGCTGGACGCGCTGGTCGGGCCGTTGTCGGGCGGCGAGAAGCGGCGCGTGGCGCTCTGCCGCGCGCTGGTGCCGCAGCCGGACTTGTTGTTGCTCGATGAGCCGACGAACCATCTCGACGCGGAGACGATCCGCTGGGTGGATTGCCACGCGGATCATCGAGCTGGCCGACGGCCGGTGTTTCTCGCATCCGGGCAACTACACGGCGTATCTGGAATCGAAAGCGATCCGCCAGCAGATCGCAGAGCAGTCGGAGCGGCGGCGGCAGCGGTTCCTGCGCGTCGAACTCGAGTGGGTGCGCTCCGGCGTCCGGGCACAGCGGTCGAAGGCGCGGCACCGGATGGACACGTTTTATCAGGTGGCCGGGCTGGAAGCGCCGCCGGAGGAGCGGGAGATGGATCTGTTGATCCCGCCCGCGCCGGAGCTGGGCAATATCGCGGTGAACGTGGCCGAGGCGGGCGCGAAGGTCGGCAAAGGCGCCGGCGAGCGCTGGCTGTTTCACGGGCTGACGTTTGCGCTGAAGCCGGGCGAATGCACCGGCGTGGTGGGCCGCAACGGCGTTGGCAAGACGACGTTGCTGCGCACCTGCATGGGCGAGCGCGCGCCGGACGAGGGCGTCGTCACGATCGGGAAGAAGGTGACGTTCAACTACATTGACCAGGCCCGGATGCAGCTCAACGGCGCGAACTCAGTGCTGGATGAGATTTCAGGCGGCAGCGAGACGATCCTGTTCGGCGACCAAAGGCTCAGCGCGCGCTCCTATCTGCGGCGGTTTCTTTTCACCGATGAGCGCGTGAAGGAACCCGTGGACCATCTCTCCGGCGGCGAGCGGGCGCGGCTGATGCTGGCGAAGGTGTTGCGGCGCGGCGGCAACGTGCTGGTGCTGGACGAGCCAACCAACGATCTCGACCTGCCCAGCCTGCGGATGCTGGAGGAGGCGCTGGCGGATTTTGACGGCAGTGTGCTGGTGGTGAGCCACGACCGCTATTTCCTGGACCGCATCTGTGACCAGATCGTGTCCTTCGAGGACGGCGGCGTGTTCGTGCAGCCGGGCAACTACTCGTATTATCTGGAGAAGCGGAAGGAGCGCGCGCAGCGCGAGAAGCCGGCAACAGATACCGCTACCAAACCCCTCACGCTTGAACCGGAATCCGCGTCACCCAAACCCGACCGCCCCCGCAAGCTGAGTTTCAAGGAGCAGCGCGAATTTGCCGGCATGGAAGCCGCGATCCATGCAGCGGAAGCGCGCGCAGCGGAGATCGAAACGGCGTTGAACGATCCCAACTTCTACACCACGCGCGCAAAGGAAGCGCCGGGTCTCATCGCCGAACTGGAAGCCACGAAGACCGAAGTGGCCCGCCTCTACGCCCGCTGGGAGGAACTGGACCGGATCGCCCGGTAATCGGCGGACGCCAGGACCGCGGAAGAATGGAAACTTGTTCCCGAGAAGCGTGTTTAATCGTTCCGTCAACATTATGAATAAACTCAATCGCCGTGCCATCCTTGTCTTGTGCGCCGCCGTGCTCGCGCTGACCCTCAACGCGAGGGCGCGAGCCGCCGCGGATGCCGGCGAGTCGTCTTTGCAGCGCGTGGAGTTCAAGGTGGAGGGCGTCGCGCGCGAAACGCTCGTTTACGCGCCAGCGGCAGCGAAGACGACGAAGACACCGCTGGTGTTCGTGTTCCACGGCCACGGCGGCAACTCGCGGCAGGCATCGCGCTCGCTCTGCATCCACCGCGTCTGGCCGGAAGTTATCGTCGTCTATCCGCAGGGGCTGAACACGCCCGGCCGGCTGACCGACCCGGAGGGCAAGAAGCCCGGCTGGCAGGCGCGCCTCGGCGACCAGCAGGACCGCGATCTGAAGTTCTTCGACGCGATGCTCGCGCGGCTCAAGCAGGACTACAAAGTGGACGAGAAGCGCATCTACTGCACCGGCCACTCGAACGGCGGCGCGTTCACTTACATGCTGTGGGCTGCGCGCGGCGAAGTCTTCGCCGCTGTTGCGCCATCAGCCGCGGCGGCGGTGCCGCAGCTTCAGATCCGGTTGAAACCGAAGCCCGCCTTCCATCTTGCCGGGGAGAAAGACCCGCTCGTGAAGTTCGAGTGGCAGCAGATGACGATGGGCGCCGTGCGCAAGCTCAACGGCTGCGCCGCGGACGGGAAGGAGTGGGCGAAGAACTGCACGCTTTATCCCTCCAAGACCGGCACGCCGTTCGTCGCGTTCATCCACTCCGGCGGCCACGGTTTCCCAGCTGAAGCGCCGGCGTTGATGGTGAAGTTCTTCAAGGAGCATCCAGCGGCGGCGAAGTAACGCGGGAGCGGGCTAGTCGTCTTCGACCGTTGCCGCCTGAGCGACTGGAGGCGGCGGGGCTTCGGCGACGGCCGATGGATGGCCGAGATTGGCACGGAGGGTTTCCTTAGTGACTTCCCCTTCCCAACGGCTGATGACGACGGTGGCGACGCCGTTGCCGATGAGGTTGGTCACTGCGCGGCACTCGCTCATGAAGCGGTCAATGCCCACCAGCAACGCGAGCGACTCGATCGGCACGCTCGGCACTACCGCCAGCGTTGCCGCGAGCGTGACGAAGCCCGCGCCAGTGACACCGCTGGCGCCCTTGGAGGAGATCATCGCCACGAGCAGCAACGTAATCTGATGGTGGAGGTCGAGCGGCGTGTTGGTGGCCTGCGCGAGGAAGACGGCGGCCATCGTCATGTAGATGTTGGTGCCGTCGAGGTTGAAGCTGTAGCCGGTCGGGATGACGAGGCCGACGGTGGCGTCGGCGCAACCGAGCCGCCGCATCTTTTCGATCATGCCCGGCAGCGCCGTCTCGGAGGAACTGGTGCCGATGGTCAGCAGCAACTCCTCCTTGATGTAGCCAAGGTAACGGATGATGGAGAAGCCGTTATACCAGGCGATCGCGCCGAGCACGATGAGGACGAACAGGCCCGACGTCACGTAGAAGCTTACCATGAGCGCGAGCAGGCGGTTAAGCGCGCCGAGGCCGTAGCTGCCGACGGTGAACCCCATCGCGCCGAATGCCCCGATCGGGGCGGCCCGGACGATGATGTGCATGATGCCGAAGAACACCTTCGTGACGTATTCAATGCCCCGCAACAACGGCGGGCCATGCGGCCCCATGAAGCTGATGGCCGCGGCGGTCAGTCCCGCCACGAAAAGCACCTGCAACAGGTCGCCCGTCGCGAACGCCCCGAAGAAGGTGCTTGGGATGATGTTGAGGAGAAACTCGACGGTGTCCAACCGGTGCGCATTGTTCGCGTAGGTCTGGCCGACGCTGGGGTCGAGAGTCTTGGGATCAATGTTGAAGCCGTCGCCGGGCCGGAGGTAATTGACCACCACCAGGCCGATGACGAGCGCGATGGTGGAGACGACTTCGAAATAGACGACGGTCTTGATGCCGATGCGGCCGAGTTTCTTCAGGTCGCGCATCGAGGCGATGCCATGCACGACGGTGCAGAAGATGATCGGCGCGATGATCAGCTTAATCAGCTTGATGAACCCGTCCCCGAGCGGCTTGAGCGATTTGCCGAAGTCCGGGAACAAATAGCCGATGACGATGCCGAGCGCGACCGCGATCAAGACCTGGACGTAGAGGATGCGATACCAAGCCTGCCGCGGCGGCGGAGTTTGTTGTTGGACGGTGTGGCTCACGTTGATAACGCCAGCGAAACCAAGCCGGCAAACTGAAGACACAGTCTCAGAAAGCGGCTGGGGAAGTCAACGCGCATCCCGTTTTTTTGCTTTCACCTTCCCACCTGTCCCGGATTCATTCCGTTTGGCGACACCAGCGCCGAGTGTTGGAACCCTAAGCCTTAAAACCGAGGTTGCGTTGAAGTTCGGGCAGTGGCAGCGTTGAAGAGCCGAAGTTGTCTTGCCGCTCTGGCCCTGAACGCGAGACCCGTGCCACGTGGACGTTTGACTTCGGCAAGAAGTGACCGTAGAGCGAATGCGCGATGACGACAACTTGCTGCAACAACGAGAAAGAACACGGACCCGCGACGGGCGGGCGCACGCTCATCCTTGTCGGGAATCCAAACGTCGGCAAGAGCGTCCTCTTCAGCAAGCTCACCGGCAAGTTCGTCATCATCTCGAACTATCCCGGCACCACCGTCGAGATCACCACCGGCCACTCCACGTTCGGCGGCAAGACCTGCGCGGTCATTGATTCGCCCGGCGTCAACGAGCTGGCGGCGCGCACCGAGGATGCGCGCGTCACCTGCGACGTGCTGCGCGATCACCCGGAGGCGACGCTGGTGCAGGTGGCCGACGCGAAGAACCTCCGCCGCGCGCTGTTGCTGACGATGCAACTCGCGGAGTTGAAGCGGCCGATGGTGCTCGTCCTGAACATGATGGACGAACTGGACAAGGTTGGCGGCCATATTGACGTGCGCAAGCTCGGCGAACTGCTCGGCATCCCCGTCGTGCCGACCATCGCTACCGCGCGCACGGGCATTCATCTGCTGGAGAAATCGCTCGACCACGCCGCGACGCCGTCGAAGCTTGTCGCCGAGTTGAACGCCCAACGGCCGCCGCCGACCGCCACCGCAAACCTGCCGTGCCAGGAAGAGGATTACCAACAGAACATCGAGCGGCTCGCCCGCATCAACGAGATCCTCGCGCAGATTTACAGCCGCGTGCGGCCAAGGAAGCCGACGTTTGCGCAGCGGCTCGGCTGGTGGGCGACACAGCCGTTGCGCGGCACGCTGCTGCTGGGACTGGTGCTCTACTTCACGTTCTGGTTCGTCGGGCTGCTCGGCGCGGGCACGTTCGTGGAATTCTTCGAGAACGCGATCTTCAACCGCCACATCAGCCCCGTGGCGATTCATCTGGTGGACGCGGTCCTGCCGTTCCCGCATCAGCACAAGCACGAGGTCTCCGAATACAAACTGGAGATTCCGTTGCTGCCGCATCGCAGCATCGAGTTGTTTTCCAGCACCGAGCAGGTTCTGTCGCCGGCCTACGCGGTGAATCCAGGCGCGGCGCACGGCGCGTGGAGCGGTGTCATCCGGTTCATTCACGATTTTCTGGTTGGTGAATACGGCCTGATCACGATGGCGCTGAGCTACGGCTTCGCCATCGTGCTGCCGATCGTGACGACGTTTTTCCTGCTCTTCAGCGTGCTGGAAGATTCCGGCTACCTCTCGCGGCTGGCGGTGATGGTGAACCGCATCTTCCGAGCTATGGGCCTCAACGGCAAGGCGGTGCTGCCGATGGTGCTCGGCCTCGGCTGCGACACAATGGCGACGATGACCACGCGCATCCTGGAAACGCGCAAGGAGCGCGTCATCACCACGCTGTTGCTGGCGCTGGCGGTGCCGTGCTCGGCGCAACTTGGCGTGTTGATGGCGATGACAGCGCGCGTGTCGTGGGGCGCGGCGGCGTTCTGGGTCGCGCTGATGGTCGCCATCGCGTTCGTCGTCGGCTGGTTGGCGGCGAAACTGCATCACGGCGCGTCGAGCGATTTCATCCTGGAACTGCCACCGATGCGCCGGCCGGAGTTGGGCAACGTCGTCATCAAAACGCTGGCGCGGCTGGAATGGTATCTGAAGGAGGTCATCCCGCTGTTCGTGCTCGGCACGGCGGTTTTGTTCCTCTTCGACAAATTGAACCTGCTGGAGAAGATCACAAGCTTCGGCGAGCCGATCGTAACGGGCTGGCTCGGCCTGCCGCGCGACACGGCGAATGCGTTTCTCATCGGCTTCCTGCGGCGCGATTACGGCGCGGTCTATCTGCTCGACGCGGCGACCGGGCCGAACCCGACGTTGTCGCCGCACCAGATTCTGGTTTCGATGGTGACGATCACGCTCTTCATGCCGTGCATCGCGACGTTGTTCATGATCGCCCGCGAGCTGGGCAAGAAAACCGCCACCGTCATCACGATCTTCGTGTTTGTGTTCGCTTTCTTCGTCGGCGGGCTGGTGCATCATCTGGGGAGATGGATCGGACTGTGAGCACGCCCAACAACTATCTCCACTGCCCGCTCTGTGGGTTTGAGTTTGTGCGGCGGGAAGCGGCCTGCGAGCGCGGCTGCCCGCTGGGCAAATACTGCAAGCTGGTCTGCTGCCCGAACTGCCACTACGAGTTCCCGCCGGAACTGCGCGTGGTTTCCTGGTGGCGGCGGCTGTTCGCGCCAACGGCCTGCCCGAAGCCTCCGCGGGACTTGTTCTCGCTGTCGGAGTTGAACGAAGGCGACCACGCCGAATTGGTGCGGCTGACGAGCGAGAAGGTTTCCCGGCGCAACACACTGGCGATCTACGGCCTGGTGCCGGGCAGCCGGCTGGTGTTGCAGCAGAAGCGTCCGTCCTTTGTCATCCGCGTCGGCGAAACCGAGCTGGCCCTCGAAGCCGACATCGCCCGCGAACTGGTCGTCAAACGCGTCACGGCTGAAGGCGCACTGGGCGCAACGTCCTGATCTCCCGCCCCTTCCTGGTTCGGCCGTCGAAGACCCGCGTGCGTCCCGGTGGAGGCCGAAGCAAAAAATTGACAAGAAGCCAGCAGGATAGCAGGATACGCGGGTTTAGCCGTGGCGGGTGAACGTCCTTTGGGCGCTGCGCTGGCCCGGTGAAGGATTTGTTCATGGAAATGGCTGTTATAAAGCAGAGGTTTTGCATCGTGGCGCGCGGGCAGGGCGTGTGCCGCGGCGAAACCGGTGTGCGCGGGTCGGCCGAGACTACCCGCGGGGGCCGTCCGTTTTAACCTCTAACAAGGACTATTCGTGTCTGTTCCAGTCTCGCAAGCGTTTACCATTTGCAGCTACGTCATCCGGCAACGGTTGAAGGGCAACGAGTATTACCCCCTCGTGTTGATGCTGGAGCCGCTGTTCCGCTGCAACCTCGAATGCGCCGGCTGCGGCAAGATCCAGTATCCGGAGCACGTCCTGCAGCGGCGTCTGACGCCGGAACAGTGTTTCCGGGCGGCCGATGAGTGCGGCGCGCCGGTCATCAGCCTGCCGGGCGGCGAACCTCTGATCCACCCGGAGATGAAGGAGATCGTCGAGGGTCTCGTCGCCCGCAAGAAATACGTTTATCTCTGCACCAACGCCCTCTTGCTGAAGCGGAAGATGGATTTGTTCACGCCGTCGAAGTATCTGACGTTCAGCGTCCACCTCGACGGGCTGGAGGAGGATCACGACCACTCCGTCTGCCGGGAGGGCACGTTCAAGACTGCCGTGGAGGCCATTCAGGAGGCGCTCAAGCGCGGCTTCCGGGTGACGACCAACATGACGCTGTTTGAAGGCACCAACCCAGATCGCGTCAGGGAGTTCTTCGATTACCTCACCAAGCTTGGCGTCGAGGGCCTGATGCTCTCGCCGGGTTACAGCTACACCCACGCGCCGGACCAAAAGCACTTCCTGCACCGCAACCGCACACACGACCTGTTCAACAGGATTCTCGCCAACCCAAAGAAGGCGTGGCAGTTCAACCAGTCGCCGTTGTTCCTGGAGTTCCTGATGGGCCACCGCGACTACAACTGCACCCCGTGGGGCACGCCGACTTACAACATCTTCGGCTGGCAAAAGCCGTGTTATCTGCTCCAGGACGGCTACGCGCGCACTTTCAAACAGATGATAGCCGAGACGGATTGGGCGCGCTACGGCCATCATACCAACAACCCCTTGTGCCGCGACTGCATGGTCCACAGCGGTTACGAGCCGACTGCGGTGAACGACACCTTCAGTAGTTGGGACGGGTTCCTCCGCACCGTGAAGCTGACGCTTTTCGGCGGGCTGGGCGAAGGTTATCGCAACGGCCGGCAAGCCGAAATCGCCGCCCAGCTCGCCGCCAGCGGCCACGGCCAGAAGAAACCGCCCGCTTGCGGCTGCGGCTGCTCCTCCAACAAGCCGCAAGAATCCGCCGGCGGCAAGAAGTGACCGGCATATCAGGAGCGCGCATGACTGAAACCGAATTGGCCGCCGTCATCGAGAAAGCCTTCGACTATCGCGGCGACGTGACCGTGGACCTCAAGGACGGCCGGCAGGTGGTCGGCTACTTGAGCAACCGCAACCTCCAAGGCGCGGAGCATTGCCGCGAGCCGTTCATCGAGATGATGGTCGCCGGCCAGCCGGAACTCACCTGCATCGCCTGCCGCGACATCGCCAACATTCGCCTCACGGGCGAGGATCCGGCCGCCGGCAAATCGTGGGAGGAGTGGGTTGCCAAGGAAGCCGCGAAGAAAAAAGCTCAGGCCAAAGCTTGAATTTGTTCCAACGCCGGCTCACAATCGCCGCAGATGTCTAACACGGGCCGATCGCTGAGAAGGTGCCCAACGCTCCAATGCAAGAGCAATTGCCTATCGCCATTCAAGTCGCAGTGCATGAGGAGATCAGCCCCATCCTCAAGCGCGTGGCTGTGGATGAGGTCTTCCATGAGGTCACGTGGGAACAGCGCCGCAGTCTCAAGCACGCCCATCATGACCACCTCCGGTTCTACATCGGTGCCCTGAATGGCGTGCGGGTCGTGGTTTTTCGCACCGGCGTCGGCCGGCTCCGCGCCACCGAGATCATTCGCGTCTTCTTCGAGCACTTCGAGCCGAAGCTCCTGATCTCCGCCGGCTTCGGCGGTGCGCTCAGCCCCGACTTGGACATCGGCGACATCGTGTTGGTGAACGACATCCTCGAATTGCAGACCGGCCGCTGCGACTGGCAGGGCTTCATGCCGTCGCTCAACGGCCAGTTCAAGTTCCAGAAGGGCCGGCTGGTTACCGCCGACCAGATGGTGATCTCCGGTCGCGAGAAGACCGGCCTTGGCGAAACCCACAACGCCATCGTCGTGGACATGGAAACCAGCGCCGTGGCCGCCAAGTGCAAGAAACACAACGTGCCCATCGTCGGCGTGCGCGCCATCTCCGACCGCGCCAACGAAGACCTCCCGCCGGAAATCAACACCTTCTTCGACAACGGCGAAGTTCGTCCCGGCAAGATCGCCAAAGCCATCTTCTCGCATCCGCCCACGTTCGTCGGCCTCTTCAAACTCGCCAAGCACGCCTGGAAAGCCGGCGACGACCTTGCCGACTTCCTCGAGAGGTTCGTCGTTGCCGCAGCCGCCGACCTGAAATAGGGATTTGGTGTCGGGGCGGCGCGCGCCGTTCCTCCCCCGTGTCACTGCCCCAGTCCCCGTAGCCGCCGGCAGTCACATCCCGTTTCCGATGTCGTCTTTCAGGGCAAGAGAACGCTTGACGCCCGCGGTCCGATTGGGGATGCTGCTGGAATTCCAGAGGAATGCTTGATGGCGACCAACACGGAACGTGCCTTATGACCACAACCAAGAACGGACATATCCAGAAGGCCATTGATCACATTCGCGAACGCATCTTGTGCGGCGACCTCCAGCCGGGGTTCGTCCTTTCCGAATCTGCGCTGGCCAGGAGCCTCGGTGTCAGCCGCACGCCCGTCGGCGAGGCGCTGCGGGAACTGGCCGCTGTCGGGTTGGTGGAGCAGATGCCGCGCTACGGCACCATCGTCCGCCGCGTGGGCCGGGCAGAAATCATCGAGCTTTACGAACTGCGCGAGGCGCTGGAGCCGCACGCGGTGGCGCTGGCCGTCGGCCGGATTGCATTGGCCGACGTGGCGCGGCTGGGGAAACTGTGCGAGCGGATTGCGGAATTCGAGGCGGAGATGACACGTGCAAAGTGCGAGCGGCTGGAGGGGCAGGCGCTGCGCAATTTTCTGGCGACGGATATGGCGTTTCACACGGTCCTGATCCACGCCGCCGGCAATCGCCGCATCGCGCGCATCGTCCGCGACTCCCACGTGATGACACAGCTCTTCGGGACCCAACGGCTTATTCACGACAGACAAATCGTCGCCGAGGTCTGCCGGTTCCATGAGCAAATCCTCGCCGCGATCCGGCGCGGCGACGCGAAGGTGGCGCGGGACGCCGCGGCGGAGCACATCCGCGCCAGTCTTGCGCACACGTTGGAGAACCTCGACCGGCAGAGGCCCAGCGGCGACCTGAACGCGCTGGCGCTGCCGGAAGACGTGCGCGCGGAACTGCGCCGCATCGAGTCGGCGCTGGACCGTCCGAAACGAAAGAAGCGATCATGACAACACATAACATTCGATTGCTGCTGGCGGCATGGGCCGTCGGCTCGGCGCTGGCCTGCGCGGCTCAACAGCCACCCGACAGGGTTCCCGGCGTCGTCATAGATCACATCCCGGCCTCGACCGGCATTTACATCGGCTCGCCGAGCATCGCCGTTCTGCCCAACGGCGATTACGTCGCCTCGCATGATCATTTCGGGCCGAAGTCCACTGAGCACAAGAGCGCGCTCACCGCTGTCTTCCGTTCCGCCGATCGCGGCAAGACTTGGAAGAAGGTGTCCGAGGTTGACGGCGCGTTTTGGAACAGCCTCTTCGTCCACCGCGACGCGCTTTATCTGCTCGGCCCCGACCGTCATCACGGAAATATCCTCATCCGCCGCTCCACTGACGGTGGTAAAACATGGACCTCGCCCACCAGCAGCACAACCGGCATGCTGCGCGACACTGGTGAGTATCATTGCGCGCCCATGCCCGTCATCGAGCACGCGGGCCGGCTCTGGCGGGCGTTCGAGTGGCGACATCCGCCCATCGCCTGGGGCATCAACTACCGCGCCACCATGTTGTCGGCACCGGTGGATGCTGACCTGATCAACGCGGCCAGTTGGACGCTGGCCGAGCCGTTGCCGAGCGACCGGTTGTGGAATGGCGGCGACATGGGCGCTTGGCTCGAGGGCAACGCCGTGGTCACGCCTGCCGGCGAACTCGTGGACATCCTGCGCGTCCAGACCCGGTCGCCGGACGAGAAGGCCGCCATCGTCCGCGTTAGCGCCGATGGCAAGAAGATGTCGTTCGACCCCGCAACCGGCTTCGTGAACTTTCCCGGCGGCGCGAAAAAATTCACCATCCGTTTCGACCCTCAGAGCAAACTCTACTGGTCGCTGGCCAGCATCGTTCACGAGCGCCATCGCGCCAACAACCCCGGCGGCATCCGCAACACGCTCGCGCTGACCTGCTCACCGGACCTGACGAACTGGACCATCCGTTGCATCCTGCTCTACCACCCGGAGGTCAAGAAGCACGGCTTCCAATACGTGGACTGGCTTTTCGACGGCGACGACATCATCGCCGCCTGCCGCACCGCCTACGACGACGGCCTCGGCGGCGCCCACAACAACCACGACGCCAACTTCCTGACCTTCCATCGCATCGCCAATTTCCGCCGGCTCATAATGAGCGACTCGGTCCCGTTGATTTCCTCCGCTGCCAGCCGCCACGAGACAGCCGACTTCACCATCGCCGGCACAGGTTTCGAGATCGCCAAGCTCAATGAAGGCGGCGTCGCTTTCTCCAACCGCAACTACATTTGGCAAAACCTGCCGAAGGATTTCCTCAGCGGTCGCTACACGCGCACGGCTGGCGGGGAGTCTGCCATGATTGTCGTTCGGGCCAAGCGCGACATCACGCTGCACGTCGCCACGACGCCGGCACAGGAAAAGACACTTGGTGACTGGCAAAAGACGGACGCGTTCTTCAACTACACCGACAAAGGCAAAACGAAGATGGCGGTCTTCACTCGCGCGCTGAAGAGCAACCAGGAAGTCATCGTGCCACAGTCGGGCTGGACCGGGACGTTGGTGCTGCTGCGACCATGAAACCTGCAACCCTCGCCGCTGCGCTCATCCTCACGACGACCCAGATGAACTCCCAGACGCCCACCGAGCTTCAAGTCACCCGCGGCCCCGGCGGGCGTGTCCTGACCAACACCGCCGTCTGGTCGCCCGACGGCCAATGGATCGTCTATGACACGCGCAGCGACGCCGCGGGCGAGAAGTTCGACGGCAGCCGCATCGAGATGGTGAACGTCCGCTCCGGCGAGGTGCGCGTGCTCTATGAGTCGCGCAACGGTGCCCACTGCGGCGTCGTCACTTTTCATCCGAAGCAGCCACGCGTCGTGTTCATCCTTGGCCCCGAGAACCCGACGCCGGACTGGCAATACAACGCCTATCACCGCCAAGGCGTCATCGTGGACACTGCGAAGCCCGGCGTGGCGATCAACCTCGACGCGCGCGACATCGTGCCGCCGTTCACGCCCGGAGCGTTGCGCGGCGGCTCGCACGTCCACGTTTGGAACCCGGCGGGCGAGCAGGTCAGCTTTACCTACGAAGACCACGTGCTGGCACAAAGCGGCCTCAACCAGCGCAACATCGCCGTGAGCGTGCCGGGCCGGCCCGTCGTTGTGCCGAAGACTCATCCGCGCAACCACGACGGCAGCCACTTCACCGTGCTCGTTACCCGCACGACCGCGAATCCCAAACCCGGCTCCGACGAGATCAAGAAGGCGTTCGAGGAAGGATGGGTTGGCCAGCGTGCGCTGGCGTTTCAGGGCCACGTCGTCACGGAGAAAGGTGAAACCGTCTCCGAGGTTTTTATCGCCGACCTGCCCGACGATCTGACGCAACCCGGCTGTGAAGCCCGCATCGCGCAACGCCGCTTGACGTTTACCTCCAGCCGCAAGTTCCCTGGCATTCAAGGCCCGCGCCACTGGCTGCGAAGTTCGCCGGACGGCACCCGTATCGCGTTTCTCATGAAAGACGACGCGGGCGTGGCACAACTCTGGACCGTCTCGCCCACCGGCGGCCCGGCGATGCAACTCACGCACAACCCTTGGCCAGTTGCGTCGGCGTTCACATGGAGTCCCGACGACAAGCACATCGCTCACGTGATGGACAACAGCGTCTGCGTCGCCGACGCGGCCACCGGTGTGACGACGCGCCTGACGCCGCGCAGCGATGACGCGGGCGCACCGCGACCGGAAGCATGCGTTTTCTCGCCGGATGGAACGAAGATCGCTTTCGTGCGCCGTCTGCCGTCGCCCGATGCGCCAGCGAACCAAATATGTGTGGTGAACCTGAAATGAAACCGTCCCTCAGAGCTCTCGCCGCATCATTCATAGCACTCACAGCCACATCCGCCTTTGCGCAGGCAATCCGCCCGCTCGCGCAAGAACACGTCGTGGTTTATGAGTCGCCTGACCCGGCGGGCATCTACTGTTACACGCCCGGCATCGCGCGGCTCGACAGTGGGCGGCTGGTTGCCACGATGGATCGGGGCGGGCGCGGGTTGAAGAAAGGCGAGTCGAACGGCAAGATCTTCACTTCGGACGATCGCGGCAAGACGTGGACGCACCGGGCAGGTTGATCCGCTCCGACGACGGCGGTGTCACGTGGTCTGCGCCCGCCAAGCTCACCGAGAGCCAAAGCTGGCACCAGTCGGCCTGCAATGTTCACTACGCCAACGGTTGCGTCTATCTCGTCATGGAGCGGCGGGTGACCGGCGACATCAAGACTTGGGGCGTCGGCGAAATGGCGCCGGTATTGATGCGCGGCAAGGTCGGCGCGGACCTGACCCGGCGCGAGAACTGGACGTTCGCATCCGAGCTTTCGTTCCGGAACACGATCCCAAACATCGAGAAGGACCCGGCGATTGATTTCTTCGGCGTGCCGTTCTTTTCCTCGGCGTATCCGAAGGGCTCGCTGCCCGCGCCGCGCCGCAACAACGCGCCCATCGGCTGGCTGGAGACCAACGTCGTGCAGTTCAAGGACCCCGACCACATCTGGTTCGACCCGAAAGGCCGGACGTTCCATCTCTGGGCGCGCGCCCACACCGGTGGCACGGGCTACGCCGCCGTCGCGAAGGTTGTCGAGCGCGACGACGACGGCTCCATGACGACGACGCTGGAGACCGTGCCTTCCGGCAAGAAAGTGCTGTTCGTGCCGTGCCCTGGAGGCCAGATGCGATTCCATATCCTCTACGATGAAGCGACGAAGCTGTTCTGGCTGCTGAGTTCGCAGGCCACCGACTCGATGACACGCGCGGATTGCCTCGACCCGGAACGCTTCAACCTGCCCAACAACGAGCGCCACCGGCTGCAACTGCATTTCTCGCGGAACATGGTGGACTGGTGCTTCGCCGGCATTGTTGCGATCGGTGCGTCGCCGAAGCAGTCGCGTCACTACGCCAGCATGGCCGTGGACGGCGGCGATCTCGTCGTCCTCTCGCGCAGCGGCGACGCGCACGCCAAGTCTGCCCACGACGGCAACCTGATTACGTTCCATCGCGTGAAGAACTTCCGAACACTCGTTTACTGACAAACTATGAAATCCTCGCCATTCACCAAACCTCTCCGTGGCATCGTCCCTCCCATGATCACGCCTTTGAGCGGGCGTGATGACCTCGACGTAGCCGGCCTCGAACGCCTCATCGAACACATCATCGTCGGCGGCGTTAGCGGCTTGTTTATCCTCGGCACGACAGGCGAAGGGCCGAGCCTCAGTTACCGGCTCCGCAAGGAGTTTATCGAGCACACCTGCCGGCAGGTGAAGGGCCGCGTGCCCGTGCTCGTGGGCATCACGGACACGGCGTTCATCGAGTCGGTGAACGTCGCCCGCTGGAGCGCCGACGCGGGCGCGGACGCGGTGGTGCTCGCGCCGCCCTATTACCTGCCGGAAGGCCAGCCGGAGTTGCAGGAATACCTCGACCATCTCGTGCCGGAGTTGCCGCTGCCGCTGTTCCTCTACAACATGCCGGCGCTGACAAAAGTGCAATTCGAGTTGGAGACCGTCCGCCGCGCGATGGACAATCCGCGCATTGTCGGCCTCAAGGACAGTTCGGGGAACATGATCTACTTCCACCGCGCCGTCGGTTTGCTGAAACATCGGCCTGACTGGACGCTGCTCATCGGCCCCGAGGAGATGCTCGCCGACGCCGTCTTCGCGGGCGGCCACGGCGGCGTCAACGGCGGGGCGAACTTCTATCCACGTCTCTACGTGGAGTTGTTTCGCGCCGCGCAGGCCGGCGACAACGCCCGCGTCCGCGAACTACATGCGCAGGTGATGCGCATCAGTGACAACCTCTACTGCATTGGCCGCCATCCCTCCGCGATCATCAAGGGCATCAAGTGCGCCCTCTCGCTGCTTGGCGTCTGCGATGATTTCATGGCCGAGCCGTTCCATCGCTTCCGCGAGCCGGAGCGGTCGCGGGTGAGAGAGATTCTCTGCGAACTCCAACTTCTCCTGAAGAACCCATGAACTGGAAACCTCGGATCCTCGCCACCATCGGCGTCAGCCTTGCGAGCTCATGCTTGTTCGCTGCTGATGTTGCCCCCGTCGCACCGCAGCGGCAGGTGATCATCCTCAAGCTCGACGATGTGAAGCAGGTGAAGAACGCCCCTGTCCACCGGAGTTGGCAACGCGTGCTGGACTACGTCGAGCAGAACGGTTTGAAAGCATCGTTCGGCATCATCTGCTCCTCGCTCGAAACCGACAACCCCGCTTACTTCGACTGGATCAAGACTGTGACGAAACGCGGCAACGTCGAGTTCTGGCTGCACGGCTACCGCGACCGCGCGACGACCGACAAGACGGGCGAGTTTGAGCAAGGCACCTTCGAGGAACAAAAGGTCGTCTTCGAGAAATGCGAACGGCTCGCCAAGGAGAAGCTGGGCTTCACGCTGCCGGCGTTTGGCCCGCACTGGAGCGGGACGACAGACGAGACCGAGAAGGCGCTCGACGCGGTGCCGGAGATTAGAATCTGGCTCTACGGACCGAAGACGCCGAAGTTCTACAGGAAGACTTCGTTCCCGCGCGTCATGGCGCTGGAGAACCCGACCTTCTTGCCGGATTTTGAGAAGTTCAAGGCGATCTACGAGCGCATCGGCACGAAGGAGAAGTTCCTGGTCCTGCAAGGTCATCCCCCGAACTGGTGGAAGGAGGAACGATGGAACGGGTTCTTCCAAATCGTCGAGTTCCTCAAAGCCAAAGGCTGCGTCTTTATGACGCCGTCAGAATACTTGCAAAGCATCACTGCCAAGTAACCGCTGATGAAAGCGACACCGACTCTCCGCCAACGCCTGCTGACTGAAATGCCTCTCGAGATTCCAAAGTCAATCAACGGTGTTGGAAACGGCTGCGCTTGGAATTGCCCCTTCGGCGCGCATGCCGGACATCGAGAGGCTTTAGGGCTGACTGCTATCATTCTCGCCTTCTTGTTCATTGCGCACGCTCACGCTGCCGAGCCGAAGGAACTGACCAACTCCATCGGCATGAAGCTCGTCCGCATCGAGCCGGGCAGTTTCCGCATGGGTCAGGACGGACCGCCTGCGGACTATCGGATGAACAAGCATCCCGAGAAGTGCGACGACGCGGACTGGGATGAAAAACCGGCGCATCGCGTCACCATCACCGCGGCGTTTCACATCGGCGCAACGGAGGTGACCAACGCGCAGTTCCGCCAGTTCAAGCCGGGCCACAACAGCAGTGGCAAGGATGACGAAGCCGTCCACTCTGTGAGCTGGCAAGATGCGGTGAGGTTCTGTGAGTGGCTTTCGACGAATGAAAAGCGGCCCTACCGCCTGCCGACGGAGGCGGAATGGGAATACGCCTGCCGCGCCGGCACGACGACACCCTTTCACACCGGCGATAGATTGCCGGACGGTTTCCAGAAGTGGCGGGCCAGCGACAAGACGAAGGACCGTTATTTCAAGGACGGCAAGATGCCGCCGGAGTATCGCGACCTGCCGGCGAAGTCGCCGTTGCGTGTCGGCCAGATGCCCGCGAACGCGTGGGGTCTTCTCGACATGCACGGCAATGTCGCCGAATGGTGCGCGGATTGGTATGGGCCGTATGAGGCCGGCGACCAGACCGATCCCACGGGCCGTAGCGACGGCAACTTTCGCATCTTCCGCGGTGGCAGTCATGGCGAGTTTGTGCGCCTGCTGCGTTCCGCTAATCGCAGCGCGTGGCTGCCGGAGACTGCGAACAACAAGATCGGTTTTCGCGTCGTGCTGGCAGAGGTGCTGAGAACGAAGCCGCTGCCGCCCGCACCGGCACCGTTGAACGCGCGCGACATCAACCAGCGTGTTCCAGAGGCATCCAAGTCGAGTAACGAGCCATGCTTTTCAGGCCCAAAGCCCTTCGTCAAAATCGCGCCGAGTTCTTTCGGCCCGATGTTTTCGACCCACAACCACAGCCCCGCCATCGCGGAGTGCCCGAACGGCGACCTGCTGGCGGTGTGGTATTCGTGCGTGGACGAGGCCGGCAGCGAACTCTGCGTGCTCGCGAGCCGGCTGCGGCGTGGCGCGCAGGAGTGGGAACCGGCGTCGCCGTTCTGGGACGGCGCGGATGTGAACGATCACGCGCCGAAGTTGTGGTGGGACGGCGAGCGGATGCTCTGGTTCTTCGCGCGCGGCATGAGCGAGAACATCGTCCGCACCTCCACCGACAACGGCGCGACGTGGTCGAAGGCGCGACTGATCCAGCCGTGCGGCGAGTTTGCCAATGCGCCAATCCGCACGCGCGAGGGTTTCCTCATCATCCCGCAGGACAACCGCGGCACGAGCCTCAATATCAGCCCCGACGGCGGCAAGACATGGACGTTTCCCGACGTGAACAAGCGCCTGCACGACTACCGGCCCGGCGGCAAGGGTTTCCGGCTCTCGGGCATCCACAACGGCATCGTCCAACTCGGCGACGGCCGATTGATGACGATGGGACGGTTCGACCAGGAGGAAGACCAGAAGCGATTCGACTTCCGCACGCCGATTAGTTTCTCCAGCGACTGGGGAGAAACTTGGACCTACCAGGCGAGTCCGTTCCCCGCCATCAGCAGTGTGCAGCGGCAGGTGCTGATGCGGCTGCGCGAGGGGCCATTGTTGTTCTGTTCCTTCACCGACCAATGGCGCGACTGGAAGAAGCGGAAAGGCATGAGCTTCAAGGACGCCGGTGGCGGGCAGTTCACCGGCTACGGGTTGCTCGCGGCGCTTTCCTACGACGACGGCAAAACATGGCCCGTGCAGAGGCTGTTGACACCCGGCGGCACGGCGCGCACGGTCAATGGCATAGACCGCGTCGAATTCACGCTGAGCGACACGATGGCCGAACCGTGCGGCTACCTCGCCGCCTGCCAGACGCGCGACGGCAGCATCCAACTCATCACCAGCAAGAACCACTACGTCTTCAACCTCGCGTGGCTGAAGGCACTTCCACCGCCACCGCGTTAAACGTGAGAACAATCTTATGAGAACAATGATGCTTCACCTTTCGGTAGTTGCGTGGTTGGGCGGCGCGGTCGTCTGCCCGGCGGCAAACTCCGACATCATCCTTGCGGGCCACGGCTGGTCTCTGGCGCGGCTGGCGGACGGCGAGAAAGCGTTCAGCAACCGGAACTACGTTTGGCAGGGCGTGCCGGAGAAGTTTCGCGGCTGGCAGGTCACCCAAACTGCCGGCGGTGAGCGCGCCGAAATCCGTGTGAAGGCGAAGCGCAACACGATGCTGTTCGCGGCCACGGTTGCAGCGAAGCAGGCGGGGATTGACCTCGCCGGCTGGAATGCCGCCGCAAATGCCGCGTTCCACTACAGCGACAAGAACAAGACACCGATGACGGTTTACTGCCGCGCGCTGAAAGCCGGCCAGGAGATCGCGGTGCCGCAGGGCAACTGGGCGGGCATGATGGTGCTGCTGCCGCCGGATGGAGCCAACATCGCCGCGCTCGTCGCCTCGGCGCAACCGTTGGAGCGGCTCAAACACAACAACCCCGGCCTCGTCGTGGACCTCGGCGTCGGCCTGTGGGCGTGGCCGTTGCCGATGGACTTCGACGGTGACGGCGACCTCGACCTTGTCGTCAACTGCCCCGACAAGCCCTACAACGGCGTTTACCTTTTCGAGAACGCCAGCGGCGACACGGCAAAGAACAAGATGCCGGTGTTCAAGCCCGCGAAGCGCATCAGCAAGGGCCTGCAGAACGTGCAGGTCAGCTACGTGGACGGCAAGCCGCTCGTGATGTCGCCGGCGATGGAATATCCCGACTTCCTCAAGACCGGCCTCGAAAACGGCGTGAAGCTGCCGTTGCCCCCGAACATCCATCCGAACAAAGTCCGCGCGAATATGTGGCGGCAGGTTGACTACGACGGCGACGGCAAGCTCGACATCATCGTCGGCGTCGGCGACTGGACCGAATACGGCTGGGACAACGCCTACACACCGAGCGGCACGTGGACCAATGGCCCGCTCCGAGGTTTCGTGTATTGGCTGCGCAACACCGCTGGTAGCTGCCGAGGTAACGAGGCGGAGCGGGCATCATCGGCCACGAATCCGCCTCCTCACGTCGGCGGCTACGAAGCGCCGGTGAAAGTCATGGCCGGCGGCAAACCGGTCGAGGTCTTCGGCTGGCCGTCGCCGAACTTCGCCGACTTCGACGGCGACGGCGATCTCGATCTGCTCTGCGGCGAGTTCCTCGACGGATTCACCTACTTCGAGAACATCGGCACGCGCACCGCGCCGAAATACGCGCCGGGGAGACGGCTGACTTTGCCAGCCGATGCGAAAGGTGTTCCCGCCGCATGGCTGGCGGCGCGCGAAGCGGCGAAACTCCCGGGCAAACCGCGTCCGCTCACGATGGACTTGGAGATGATTACGCCAACGGCGATTGATTGGGACAAGGACAGCGACCTCGATCTCATCGTCGGCGACGAGGATGGCCGCGTCGCGTTCATCGAGAACACCGGCAAGTTCACGGCCGACCACACGCCGCAGTTTCTCCCGCCGCGTTACTTCCGGCAGGAGGCCGACGACGTGAAATTCGGCGCGCTGGCGACGCCGTGCGGGTTCGATTGGGACGGCGATGGCGACACCGACATCATCAGCGGCAACACCGCCGGCTACATCGCGTTCTTCGAGAACCTCAGCGGCCCCGGCGTCGAGAAACCGAAATGGGCCGCGCCGAAGAATCTGCGCGCCGACGGCAAAGCCATCCGCATCATGGCCGGCCCCAACGGCAGCATCCAAGGCCCGTGCGAGGCGAAGTGGGGTTACACGACGCAAACGGTGGCCGATTGGGACGGCGACGGGCTGCCCGACATCATCGCAAACTCCATCCTGGGCAAGGTCATTTGGTTCAAAAACGTCGGCACGCGCAAAGCACCGAAGCTCGCCGCCGCGCATCCCGTCGAGGTCGAGTGGGACGGCCCGCAGCCGACGCTCGCCTACGGCTGGCTGCGACCGAAGGGCAAGGAGTTGCTCACACAATGGCGCACAACGCCGGTCTCGGTGGATTGGAACAAGGACGGCCTCACCGACCTCGCGATGCTTGACCACGAAGGCTACCTCGCGTTCTTCGAGCGCGCGCGCCGCGACGGCAAACTCGTGCTGCTCTCGCCGAAGCGCGTCTTCTGCGACGAGAAAGGCGAGCCGTTGCGCCTCAACGCCGGTATCGCAGGCCGCAGCGGACGGCGCAAGCTTTGCATCACGGACTGGGACGGTGACGGCAAGCTCGACATCCTCGCCAACGCCGCCAATGCGAAGTTCTACCGCCAGGTCGGCGCGCACGACGGCAAATGGCTCTTCAAGGACATGGGCCTGCTGGTGGAGCAGAACATCGAAGGCCACGACGTCAGCCCGACCGTCGTGGACTTCAACGGCGACAAAATCCCCGACTTCCTCGGTGGCGCTGAAGACGGACGGTTTTACTATTTGCGGAATCCACGAACCACAGCGCCACCCGATCTCACCAAACAACCCGGCTATCTACGCGGCGAGTTCATCTACGAAACCGCGCCGTTCCCGAGCTGCCATGCCTCAACGATCGTCGAAGCAAAGGATGGCGGGGTGGTCGCGGCGTGGTTCGGTGGCACGCATGAGAAGCATCCCGATGTCTGCATCTGGGTCTCGCGCCACCTTGGTGGCAAATGGACCGCGCCTGTCGAGGTCGCCAACGGCGTGCAACCCGACGGCACGCGGCATCCGACTTGGAACCCGGTGCTGTTTCAGCCGCGCAACGCGCCACTGATGCTGTTTTACAAAGTGGGGCCGAATCCCGAACAATGGTGGGGCGAACTCAAGACCTCCGACGACGGCGGCAAGACCTGGAGCGCCGCGCGGAAGTTGCCGGACGGTTTCCTCGGCCCCATCAAGAACAAACCCGTGCAGTTGCCGAACGGCGACATCCTTTGCCCGACGAGCACCGAGACCCACGAGCGGCCGAGCAAATGGCTGGTCCACTTCGAGCGCACAGGCGACCTCGGTAAGACGTGGCAGAAGATCGGCCCGGTGAACGATGGTGTGAAGATCCAAGCCATCCAGCCTAGCGTCCTGTTCCTCGGCGGGGACAAACTGCTCGCGCTCGGCCGCTCACGCCAGGACCGCGTCTTTGAGGTCCGCTCCGACGACGGCGGCAAGACTTGGGGGCCGATGACGCTCGGCTCGCTGCCCAACAACAACTCCGGCACCGACGCCGTGACGCTCAAGGACGGCCGCCACCTCATCGTTTACAACCACATCGGCGGCACGCCGGGCAAGTGGGGCGGCAAACGCACGCCGCTCAACGTCGCCGTGTCGAAGGATGCCCGGACGTGGCACGCCGCGCTGGTTCTCGAAAGCGATCCCGGCGAATACAGCTATCCCGCGTGCATCCAGACCAGCGACAGCCTCGTCCACATCACCTACACGTGGAAACGCCAGAAGGTGAAACACGTCGTCGTGGACCCGGCGAAGCTCGTGGCGCGGCCGATGGTCAACAGCGAGTGGCCCGCGGCGGGCGAAACCAAACGCAATCCGCTCACCAACGGCGCGGAATGGAAGAACGACCGGCCCGTCTCGCTGCCCGGCGCGATGCGGCCGAAGGTGGAAAGCGTGCTCATCTACCAGCCGACGACCGAGTGGACCTACTCGCACCACCAGAGCATCACGTTCTTCAAGGGTCGCTTCTACGCCATCTGGTCGAACGGCCGGCAGGATGAGGACGCGCCCGGACAGCGCGTGCTCATGGCCTCATCGGCAGATTTCAAAACATGGACGACGCCGAAGCCACTCGTGGATTCCGTGACGGAGAAAGGCGTCGAGCGCGTGCTCACGGCGGCGGGTTTCCATCAGCACGACGGCACGCTCGTGGCCTACTTCGGCAACTACGGGCCGAACAAGGAGACGACGCATTTGCAGGCCGTCACCACGACCGATGGCGAACATTGGAGTGCCGTGCGCGAGATGGGCGTCCCGGTCAATCCCAACCACGGCCCGCAGCGCACCGCGTCGGGACGGCTCATCATTGCCGGCAACATCTCGTTCCCCTACACCGACGACCCGGCCGGCCTCGCTGGCTGGAAAATGACCGGCATCTATCCGAAGGCGATGGCCGCGACGATCAAGGACGACCCCGCGTCGTTCTGGGAGGTGGCGAAGCATCAAGGCTGGTCTGCGGCGCTTTGCGAAGGCTCGTTTTACCAGACAGATGACGGCGTGCTGCACATGCCGTTGCGCAACACCGCGAAGCTGAACGCGCGCCGTCTCTGGCTCACCGAGAGCCGCGACAACGGCGCGACGTGGGCCACGCCCGTCGAGACGGAGTTCAGCGACACCAACGCCAAGTTCCACTTCGGCCGCCTGCCCGACGGCCGCTTCTACTACATCGGCAATCCTGTCGGCGGCGGCCGCACACCGCTGGCGCTCTCGCTCTCGCGCGACGGCGTGAAGTTCGACCGCCACTTCATTCTCGGCGAGACGCACTACGAGTCGCGCCGGAAGGGTCGCTGGAAAGGCGGCGAATACGGCTACCCCCACAGCATCATCCACGACGGCCACCTCTACGCGATTGTCTCGCGCCAAAAGGAAGCGGTGGAAGTGCTGCGCGTGGCGCTGCCGGAGTTGAAGTAATCAACTGACCCATCGGAGAAATCGAATGAACCGGTTTAGTCGCAGAGACACGATCAAGGGCCTCGCTTTGGGTGCGGTGGCAGGACTTGGCACACCGTTTGGTTTCGCCGCCGAAAAGGAAACAAAACGAACGCGACAACCAGAGCAATGGCCGGCGGTGGACGTGCTGGTCTGCGGCGGCGGGCCGGCGGGCATCGGCGCGGCGTTGATGGCGGCGCGCGCGGGCCGGAAGACGCTGCTCGTGGAACGCTACGGCAGGTTCGGCGGCATGGCAGTGCAGGCGATGGTGGGACCGCTTATGGGCAGCGTCCGCAGCACCATCGTGGACGAAATCCTCAAGCACATCGGTGGACGCAACGTGGACTACGAGTTCATTGACCTGAAATACGCCGAGCTTCTCCAGAAGGCCGGTTGCGAAATCCTGCTGCACGCGTGGATCGTGGAGCCGCTGCTCGACGGCAAGCGCGTGACTGGCGCGCGACTGCTGACGAAACAGGGGATGATTGATGTGAAGGCGCGGATCACGGTGGACGCCACGGGGGACGGCGACGTGGCCTTCGGCGCAGGCGCGGAATACGACCAAGGCCGCGGCGCGGGGCCGAACTGGGCCGCCGATGGCCTGCTCCAGCCGATGACCATCATGTTCCGCGTCGCGGGCGTGAATCACAAGGAAACGATGGAGGCCAATCGGGGGCGCAAGGCATTTCGTTTCCCGGACGGCCGGACATGGAACCAACTCTGCAAGGACGCCAACGCTAAGGGCGAGTTGCCGCCGACGGTCGGCATGGTGCGCACCTACGCGTCACGGCGACAGGACGAGCGCGTCATCAATGCCGTGCAGGTCAACCGCGTGGATGGCACGAAAGTTCGCGACCTGACACATGCCGAGTTCGAAGGTCGCCGTCAAGTGCAACCCATCGTCGAGTTCCTCAAGAAGAATGCGCCGGGTTTCCAAAACGCCTACGTAAGCGGGATGCCTGCCATCATCGGCGCGCGCGAAACGCGGCGCATCCGCGGCGTCGAGTCGCTCGCGGTAGAAGACCTTTTCGCAGGCCGGAAGTGGCCGAATGCGGTCGTGCGCGGCGTGTCGTTCCCGATAGACATCCACAACCCCGACGGCATCGGCCAGGCGCAGGGCGTCTCCGCCGCGCACCCGCTCGGCAAAGACCCCGTCGTGAAGCCTTACGACATCCCGTATGGCTGCCTCGTGCCTCGTAGCGCGAACGGCCTGCTGGTCGCGGGCCGGTGCATCAGCGGCAGCCACGAAGCGATGGCCTCCTATCGCGTGCAGGTCATTGCGATGGGCACTGGTGTCGCAGCCGGCGTTGCCGCTGCCGAGGCGGCGCAGAAGAACATCGAGCCGCGCGATGTGGAGGTTGGCAAGATACAGAGCGTTGTGTTTGAAGAGGTGTGACAGGGCGTTTGCAGGACTCGCCGCTGGCAGTGGCCGCGTGACCTGTCGCTTTCTTTCTGTCGCGGGTGACGATGGTTTGCTTGGCAGGCCGCCTCGGAGTGGCGGGCTAGCTAAGATTCGGTGCGACTCCGCCGCGCCGCCTATTTCGCGCCGACGCAGTAGAGCGCGCAGTTGGAGCGCAGGTAAATCCGGCCGGCAATGGGAGCGATGGAGGCGCGGAACAACTCGCCGGCGCGGTCGCCGATGGAGTTGCGGGCTACGAGGTCGAACTTGGGGCCGGGCTTGATGACGAGGGTTTCGCCGGACTCGGTGTTAAGGTAGATGAGGCCGTTGGACTCGACGGGCGAGGCGGTGTAGGCGCCGGGAATCTTTTCCGTCCAGAGGACTTTGCCAGTGCGGGCTTCGTAGGTGGTGGCGTTGCCCTTCATGTCTATGGCGAAAAGGTAATCGCTGACGACGATGGGCGAGGGAATGTCCCGGACCTTGGGGCGCGGGGTGTGCCAGACGCGGTGAGTCTCGCTCACGTCGCCGGAGCCGCCGGGACGGACGGCGTAGATGTCGCCTGCTTTGCCGTTGAGGACGTAGAGCAAGCCGTGCGCGAAGTCTGGCACCGGCTCGCCGCGGCCGTTGAAACCGTTGCAGTGCCAGAGCAGCTTGCCGGAGGCGGGATCGTAGGCGTCGAGGCCCTGCTCGCTGTTGACGACGAGTTCGGATCGCTTGCCGGCCTGGATTTCAATCGGCGTGCTCCAGCCGCCCATCGGTTTCTCGCCCCGCGGCGTGCGCCAGACGATCTTGCCTGTTTTCTTGTCGAGTGCGGCGATGAAGGACGCGCCCTGCGCGTCGCAGTTCTGGATGACGAGATTGCCGGAGAAGACCGGCGAGGCGGCGCTGCCCCACGGGCCGGCGAATTCGCCCAGCGACTGCGACCAGAGCGGTTTGCCGTTGAAGTCGAAACAATGGATGCCGCCGCGCCCGAAGAACGCGATGACGCGCTCGCCGTCGGTGAGGCAACTCGGCGTGGCGAAGCCGTTCATGTTGTGCGATTTGCCGGGCGCTTCGCAGGGGATTGCCTTCTCCCAGAGGAGCTTGCCGCTGCGCATGTCGAGGGCGAGCACGAGGCGCGTGGAGCCTTTGTCGGCGGCAGCGGTGAGGAAGATGCGGTCGCCCCAGTTGACGGGCGAGGAGAACCCTTCGCCTTTCAACTCGGCGCGCCAGAGGACATTCTCGGCGCTCCACTTGGTCGGCAGCGCCGCCCCGGTATGATGGCCGGTGCCTGTGGGGCCGCGGAAACGGGGCCAGTTTTCGGCCGCGCCTGAGGTCAGCGTGAGCGCGAGGCCAAGACAGAGAACGAGAGGTGAGTATTTCATAGCTGCTTCAACTTCCAACCACGGCGAGTTGCTTTCTACTGCGTGGCGGCTTCGCATTCCGCCATTTTTTCGCCGTAGAAATCGTCGGTGATCAGGCCCTCGTCGAAGAGGTAGCGGATTTGCTGCATGCGGCCGACCACCTGCCGCTTGCTGAACTTCTGGCCCTTGGCCTGCAATTCGGCGGCTTTGCTCTTGGCCTGCGCCATCACCTCGGACGAAATCTCCTTCGGCTCGCGGTTGGAGGGCGGCTGGTAGGAGGGATCGTAAACGAGCACCTTGAAGTCTTGGGCGGGCACGAGGTGCCGCCAAAGGAAGGCCTGCATCTTGTCTTCCGCCGCGACAGCCGCGTGGACGATTCTCTTGTCTCCGATCTTCGCACCACCCTGGATGGTCAGGTTAATCGGGCCGTCGGTGGCGGAGTTTGCCTTGAAGCTGAAGCGGGTAATGTTCTGTTTGCCTCCCAAGGTAACAGGAAAAGCACTGAATCCGGGCGGAGGATTCTTCAAGTTGATGCTGATGGGGCCGTCGAAGCCATCTTTGCGCATGGCATAGATGGTGACGCCCGCGGTGTTCCTTTGCCGGAGGTTGGTGCTGCTGGCGACGACGCGCAGTTCAAAATCGGGCCGCGGCGCACTGATGCGGAGGCGGTAGCCGTATTCCTCGCCGCCCTTGCGGCCGGTGTCGCCGATGTGAACGCAGTAGGTGCCGTTGGCCGGCAGCTTCGCCATGAAGTAGGAGTCGGCGTGGTGCGTGTTGACGCCTGCGCCGAGGTCTTCCTGGTCGTCGCTGAACGCCAGCAGTTTGCCGCTCGCGTCGGTGAGCTTGATCACGGAGTCCACCGGCGAATCGAGCCTGCGCGCATGGACTTCCGCGACCACCGTGTTGCCCGCCTTGCCGGTGAACTGGAACACGTCCCAATCGTCTTCCTTGTCAATGCGCCCGTTGACGATGAGAGGCAGCGTCACCTTCTGCGCGCGCTCCGGGGTGTTGTTGGGTTCCTTGTCGAAAGCTTCCGGCAGCGTGCCGAGGGCGAACGGCACGCGGTTGGAGAGGAAGCCGTCCTTGTTGGCGGCGATCTGCTGGATGCCCGGCCCGGCGTCCTTGGCCGGCTGCCGCAACTCGGCGTTTCCGAGATTGACGCCTTTCATCTTGACCGGGTGCGGCTCGCCGACGCGGCCACCCAGCGGGAAGATGCTCGTGATGAGCGGCAACTCGCCGATGGTGACGCGATAGACGAAATCCTCGCGGCCACGGTAGATGGCGTCGGTGATGGTGAAGACGTATTCGCCGTCCTTGGGAATCTGATAGACGATCGTCGGGTCGGGCTTGAAGCGGTAGTCGTCGTCATACGCCAGCTCCTTGCCGTCCGCGTCGTAGAGGGCCAGCACGGGCTGGAACCAACCGGGCACGGCGTCGGCGAGGTAGGGGATCAACTGCCGCGCGAGCGTGGTGATGACGAGCCGCTGGCCCTTGCGCGCGTCGAACCGGTAGCGGTTGATCTCGCCGGAAGCGATTTGGCCGTTGACGGTGCAGGGAATGCTGACGCGGTCCTCGATTTCGTTTTCGGGCCGCTTGCGGAGGGCCAGTTGCTCCTTGCCGAGCACTTGAAACGGCGTGGTGGCCATCGGCTTGCGGCTATGTTCGGCCAGTTCGCCGACATGGAATGGAAGCGGATTCGACGCGCCGCCGCGCAGGGTCACCAGCCGCAACTCCCGCTCGCCGACCGGCGCATCGGGGGCAATCGTGACCTCCAGATAGGCAAGGCTGGCCAGCGAAGCGCTGGCGGGCCGGAGCACGTATTCGCGCATCCGGGTCTGGATTTTCTCCATGAGCTGCTGTCTGGCGTCGCCCTTGGCGCCCGCCGAGGATTTCCCCGCTGACGGTCCGGAGGCCATCATCATCATCTCGTCATCCGACGACCTTCTTCTGGATGCCCCCTTCGTTTTCGACCTTCTCAGCTCTGACAATTGCTGGCTCAACAACTGCATGTCTTGCGGGCCGAGTTTCTTCTGATACTCGACGAGCCGGGCGGAAACGCCGGAGCCGCTGACAATCGCTCCCGTGATGCCGTCCATGGCCTGTCCGCCCAGTTTGACCCGGAGCGTTGTTCCCTGCTGGCCGCCGGCGGGATAGACGAAACCAACATACGGTCTCGCCATCTGCGCTCGCGCCGCCGGCGCCATCGCCATCAAGCCAGCCACACCCAGAACCGCAAGCCATTGAACTTTGCTCATAAATTGCTCCAGTGATTATCCATCTGCACGAGGTGCTTGTGCCGTGCGCCCCAGCCGCCGGATCTGCTGATGACGATGTGATCTCACTGCGCGGCACATTCGCACTCCGCAGCTCTTTCGCCATAGAAGGCGTCCGTGAGCAGCCCTTCTTCAAAGAGATACTTGAGCTGCCGCACGCGGCCGGCTGCCTGCCCCTTGGTGAATTTCTGCCCCTTGGCCTGCATTTCGGCGGCCTTGACCTTCGCGCGGGCCAACACATCAGGCGGAATATCCCGCGGCACGCGCACCGGCGGCGGTTCGTAGGCGCCATCGTAAACGAGCACCTTCAAGTTTTGGGCGGGCACGAGATGCCGCCACAGGAACGCTTGCATCCGGTCTTCCGAGGGAACGCCCGCGTGGGTGATCTCCTGCTCGCCGACCTTCGCGGTGCCGACAACAGTGAGGTTGACGGAGCCTTTGGTGATGAGGTCTGTCTTGAAACCGACCGACGTGATGTTCTTGCCGGCCGGCAAAATGGAGACGTAGGGAGTGATCCCAATGGGCGGATCTTTCAGGGTGATCTTGATGGGGCCGTCGAAGCCGTCCTTGCGCTGGGCGAAGACGGTGAAGGCCGTGCTGCTCTTTTGCCGGACGCTGACGCTGCTGGGCATGATGCGGAGGGCAAAGTCGGGCCGCGGCGCGCTGATGCGCAGGCGGTAGCCGTATTCCTCGCCGCCCTTGCGGCCGGTGTCGCCGATGTGGACGAAGTAGGTGCCGTCGGCGGGCAGCTTGGCCATGAAGTAGGAGTCGGCGTGGTGCGTGTTGATGCCCGCGCCGAGGTCCTCGCGGTCGTCGTTGAAGGCGACCAGTTGGCCGTTGGCGTCGGTGAGTTTGATCACGGAATCCACCGGGGAATCGAGCCGGCGCGCATGGACTTCCGCGACGATGGAGTCGCCGGCGTTGCCGCTGATCTGGAACACGTCCCAGTCGTCTTCCTTGTCAATGCGCCCGTTGACCGTGACGGGCATCGCCACTTTCTGCGCCTGGGCGATGGTGTTGTTGGGCTCCTTGTCGAAGACTTCCGGCAAGGTGTCCAAGGCGAACGACACGGGGTTGGAGAGGAAACCGTCTTTGTTCGCCGCGACTTGATGGATGCCTGCCTCGGCCTCCTTGGCGGGAAGCACCAGCTCGGCATCGCCCAAATGCAGTCCCTTCATCCTGACCGACGCCTGCTCGCCGACACGGCCGCCCAACGGGAAGATGCTCGTGATAAACGGCGTCTCTCCGATGGTAACCCGATAAACAAAATCCTCGCGGCCGCGGTAGATGGCGTCTGTGACGGCCAGCACATACTCACCGTCTTGGGGGATCGTATAAACGATGATCGGATCCGGTTTGAAACGGTAATCATCGTCATAAGCCACTTCCTTGCCGCTGGCATCGTAGAGCGTCAGCACGGGCTGGAACCAGCCGGGCACGGCGTCGGCCAGATACGGGATCAACTGCCGCGCGAGGGTGGTCATGATGAGTTGCTGGCCCTTGCGGGCCTCGAAGCGATACCGGTTCTGTTCGCCGGAAGCGATCTGGCCATTCACGGTGCAGGGAATGGTCACGCGATCCTCGATCTCATTCTCCGGCCGCTTGCGGAGGGCGAGATACTCTTTGCCGAGCACCTGGTAATCAGCCGTCTTCATCGGCTTGCGGCAGTATTCGGGCAACTGGCCGACATAGAAGGGAAGCGGGTTCGACGTGCCACCACGGAGAGTTGTCACCCGGATCTCCCGCTCGCCGGGAACCGCGTCAGGAGAAACCGTGACCTCGACATAGAGAAGCGACGAGATCGAACGGCAGGCCGGCGTGTTGCAGTAGTCGCGAAGCCGCTTCTCAAGCTTGGCAATCAGCCTGTCGGTGGCCTCGGCGCTTTCCAGTGCCGCGATTCCTCCACCGGCCTTTTGCGAGGACATCATCTCATCGCCCGATGACATCATCGGCTCGCCCGAACTGGACGGGGTCTTTGCAACGGTCTTCTGCGAGGAGGACATCATCATCGCCGGGTCTCCCGATGACATCATCATCTGGTCGCCCGAACTCGCCGCCGAGGCGATCTGGGTTCTCGCCTTCCGCAAATCCCTCAATTGCTCGTTGATGAGGGTCATGTCAATCGGCCCCAAGCCGGGATGATACTCGATCACACGGGCAGTCACGCCGGAGCCGGAAACCACCACGCCGTCCACGCCCGTCATGCCTTGCCCGCCGAGCTTGAGTTGGAATGTCGTGCCTTGCTGACCGCCGGCGGGATACACGAAGCCCACATAGGGCCGCTGCGCCCATGCCGACGGAGCCATCGCCACAACACCGGCGATGCCAAGCATCGCGAGCCATTTCACTTTGTCCATAAGCCGATCCTCACTTGCCCGCAAAAAAGAACCACGGAATGCACAGAATGCACGAAGCGAAACCTCTGCTTTTCGTGACCTTCCGTGCATTCCGTGGTTGCTGAACTTCGTTACATGATCTCGGTCAGCAGACCGTTTGACTTCACGCCTTCCGCGGCGGAGGGCAATATGTGCGCCTCCAAGCCCATCGGGTGGGGCAGTTTCGCGGTCGCGTCAATGCCTGCCAACTGGTAGATGCTGCCGAGCAGGTCCACCGGATACACCGGGCGGTCCTTGGGTTCCTCGCCCTTCGAGTCGGACGAGCCAACAACGCAGCCGCCTTTGAAACCGCCGCCGGCCACCAGAACGGAAAACACGTTGCCGTAGTGGTTGCGACCACCGTTCCAAGGTGGCTGCCAGTCCACTTTGGGGCCGCGGCCGAACTCGCCCGTGCACCACACGATGGTGGTCTCAAGCAGGCCGCGGTCCTTCAAGTCCTGCAACAACGTCGCGAGGCCCAAGTCCAGATTCGGGCACTGGCGGCGCATGGTGGCGAAGTGGTTGCTGTGCGTGTCCCAGCCGCCGGGGTAGTTGATGACGACGTATGGGACACCTGCCTCGACCAGCCGGCGCGCAGCCAGACACTCCTGGCCAAAGGTGTTGCGGCCATACTTGTCGCGCAACGCTTCCTTCTCCAGCGAGAGGTCGAACACCTCTTTGCCTTTGCCGAGAATCAGGTCATACGCTGCCTTCTTGGATTCCTCCGCGGCGGTCATTTGCGGGCTGGCGGCCATCGCCTTGCCCATCGTGTTCATCTTGTTGAGCAACTCGCGGCGGTTCTTCTGGCGGTCATCGGTGATCTGGCGGGCCACGACGCCTTCCACCTCGAAGCGGTTCGCGTTCGGGTCGCCGCCAGTCGCAAAGGGTTTGTATTTCGGGCCCAGGAAACCTTCCTCGGAGAACCGGCCCTGCGCCTGCGTCATCACCACATAGGGCGGAATGATGCCCTTGTATTCCTTCTTGAACAGCGCGAACACGGCGCCAATGCTCGGATACGCCAGCCGCTCGCCCGGCGTGTGGCCGGTTTGCATCAGATAGGCAGCGGTTTCATGGCCATTGTTGCGGTGCGTCATGCCGCGGATGAGGGAGAACTTGTCGGCTTGCTTCGCCAGCGCGGGAAACAGCTCGCCGAGCTGGATGCCATCCACGTTGGTCGGAATCGCCTTCGCGAACTCGCCCATGTATTCGTAGCCCGCGTCCGGTTTCGGATCCCACGTGTCGTTGTGCGACATGCCGCCCCAAAGGAAAACCTGAATGACCGACTTGGCCTTGGCCTTGGTGGCGGTCTTCGCTGGCGCCGAGGCGACTGCCAGCGCGTTGGGTATCAGGCGATCCACGGCCATCAACCCTGCTGTTGCATACAGGCCCCGCCGCATGGCTTCACGACGTGAGATCCGCTTTCCGTTCTTCGAACTGTGGCTCGTGCTCATCTTTTCAGTTTCCTTTCATTACGCATCCGGACTGGCCGGAAATTTATCATACTTCGTGACCGCTGCCGCAAAAATCAGTGCCGATACAGGAACTCCGCGCTGTTGAGCAACGCCCATGCGATGTCCACCCAGTCGTCGCGCCGCTTGACGAGGATGGTCTTGTCGGGCTGTTTGACCGACTTGCCATTCTTCATGATCGGCGGCTGCCTGACCGTTTGCGTCGTGCCATACTCTTCCAGATTCTTCACCTCGTCAGCAGTCGGGAGACGCGATAGGATTGTCAGGTAAAGCTCCTCGATGATCTCCTGCGGCTTCCGGCCGGAGTCAATAATCGCCCTCATCTTGGCGCCTTCGTTGATCTTGCGGTAGATGTGGCTTGAATTCAGCATGTGCAGCCACTGGCTGGGAACCGGTTTGTTGTTGCGTTCGTTCTCCATGCCGGTGGCGCGCGCCGTGCGCCCGAACAACGTGAGGAAGGGGCTGGTGATGCTGCCGTCCGCGATGGCCACCGCCGGTTTGTTCTCCGGGATGTAGGTGAACGGCTCCGGAATCGGGCTGGTGTAAAGGTCCGTCGCGCCGGTGATCTTGTTGATGGCGTCAATTAGCACCTCCGCGTCCAGCCGGCGCAGCGAGTAGCTGGCGAAGTTGGCCTCGGCTTCGGGCGTGGTGACCTTCGGCATCGAAGACAACTGATAGGTCTTGGAGTTCAGGATCAACCGGTAGAGCTTCTTCAAGTCGTATTTCGCGGCGATGAGTTCTTTCTCCAGATAAGCCAGCAGCGCCGGGTTGCTCGGCGGGTTGTCGTCCCGGAAGTCGTCCGGCTCGTGGACGATGCCGCGTCCCATCACCCATCCCCAAACGCGGTTGACGATGCAGCGCGTGAACCAGGGATTCTTTGGCGTGACCAGCCAATCGGCGAACACCTCCCGCGGATCCTTGTTCGGTGACAGCTTGACTTTGGTTCCGTCCGGGAAGACACCCACCAATGGTTTCAGATTGGCTTCCGTCGGATCGAACACCTGCGCGACGGCGTTGGTGGGCTGTGCAATGGACGTGATGGAGGGTTTGCCGGGCACGCTGCTGGCGGTCACGACGTTGGAACCGAGCGGATTCCAGAAAACGTGCTCCTCCTTCCACTCGCTCGTGGGCTTGTAGCTGATCTGCGAGAAGAACACCGCCATGCCCTCGATCTTGTTCGTTGGCCAGTTGTCGGTGCGCGTGCCCATGAACGTCAACGCCACGGCGCCCGCGATGCCGTCCGGCGTCCGGTTCTGAATGGCGCGGTAGAAGTTCACCGGGCCGACGCGGAAGTTGCTGCCGCTGGAGGTGAGCATCTCGTTGACAAACTGGTCATACGGCTTGTTCTCGACCAGCGAGGCCCGCACCCAGCGATGAAACGCCTGCGCCGCGTTGGGCCAGAGGTTGACGGGGAACTCCGCCTTGATCCGCAGGATGTCGCCCCACCGCATTGCCCAGTAGTCGGCATACTCCTCGCGCTCCAGAAGCCGGTCAACCAACAGCCGGCGCTTGTTCTTCGTGTCGGGATCCTCGATGAACTCCTTGGCTTCCTTTGCCGTCGGCACTGTGCCGATGATGTCGAGGTAGGCGCGGCGGACAAACACCGCATCAGAGCAGAGTGCCGGCTCGATCTTCAGCGACGCGAGCTTGGCGAAAACGATCTTGTCAATCTGGCCGTCCGGCGCCAGTTCGCCTGAAGCTTCAAAAACATTCGGCCCCCTCTCCGCCGCTGCGGCTCCGCCCGCGACAGCCAGGAAGACAACCGCCGAAATCAAAGCTTTCTTCACCGCGTCTGCCGCTTCCACCGACACATCAAAACCCATGAGCTGGAACCTTTCCTTATTGCCGCTCGGAACACGAACAATAGTCTGCCACTATACGACGTTCAGCATCCAGTTGCCATCTTGCTCCCCGCCGCTGTCAACCACAATGACCTAAAAGTATCACTCCCGTCCGGCCGGTCCTTTCCGTGCGCTCGCAACAGCGCCCGCGTCAGCCTTGGGGATTGCAAGCCGGCGTGGAACGGGCTTAACTGCTGCGTGTCGCTGTGAACTGGTTGAGCAAAACGAAGTGGGCTGCAAGCTGCCTGACGGCGGTTTCGTTGCTGGCGTGGCCGTCGGATTCGCCGGCCCAGAGCGCGCTGGCGCCGCCGCCGGTCTTGTCCGTGCTCACCAACGTCGTGCAGGTCAAGCGGCTCTCAACCAAAGAGGCCGAGCGGCATCATCCGGTGCGGCTGCGCGGCGTGGTGACGTATTTCGAGTGGAACCCGGACTGGCAGCTCTACACCGCCATCCTCCAAGACGAGACCGGCGGCATCTCCTTCTCGCCGGGCCGCACGGCCGCCGACGCGCTGAAGCTCAAGCCCGGCAATTTGGTCGAGATCGAGGGCATCTCCGCGCAGGGCCAATTCGCGCCGGAAGTCCGCGGGACGGGGAAGTTCGGCTCCGCGGTGCGCGCGAAGGTGCTCGGCCCCGCGCCCGAACTCGAACCGCAGGCGCTCACGCCGGAACAAATGGCCAACCCGTTCAACCAGGACGAATGGGTCGAGGTGAAAGGCGTCGTGCGCCGCGTCACGAGCCGCGCGGGACCGAAGGCGAGCGGGCGAGTCATGGTGGACTTCAGCACCGCCAGCGGCACGTTCCGCGCCATCGTGCCGACGCAGACCGCGCCGATCAACGCGCCGACCAACCTCGTTGGCGCGGCGGTGTCAGTGCGCGGGGTGTTTGCCGGTATCTACAACGAGAAGCGCCGGATCGTCGGCGCGCACCTGATGGTGTCATCGTTGAGCCACATCATCGTGGAGGAGGCGGGCGCGGACGCGGCGTTCAAAATGCCTCTGTTGACAGCTTCGTCGTTGATGCAGTTCCGCCCGGACATGTCCTCGCGCGTCCACGTCAGCGGCGTGGTCACGCTGTTCGAGCCGGGCAGCCACCTTTACTTGCGCGACAACACGGGCGCGCTTCGCATCGAGACGCCGGAGACAAGTTTCTTCCGGCCGGGCGACCGCGTCGAGGTCGTCGGCTTTCCCGCGTTCAGCGACGGCGCGCCGCTGCTGCTGAATGCGTTCCTGAAGAAGACCGGCAGCGGCCCTCCGCCCAAGCCGAAGACCATCACGATCGCCCAAGCCAGCAGCGGCGAGTTTGACGGCGAGTTGGTGCGGTTGGACGGCGTGCTGCTGGATCAACTGAAACGGCCCGAAAACGTGATCCTGATGTTGCAGAGCGGCGACACGGTGTTCTCGGCGCACTTCGCCGAGGGCGCGGCAAAGACCAACGCGCCCTCGCTGATGCTGGACAGTTGGGTGCAGATCTCCGGCGTGTGTTTGAACCAGTTCCGCTACTCGCCCGAACCACGCCCGAAACCTCCCCAGTGGCGGCCGGTGTCGTTCCACGTCGTGCTGCGCAGCCCGCGCGACGTGACCTTGTTGCGCGAGCCGCCCTGGTGGACGCCGGAGCGCATCGTGTGGGGAATGGGCCTGCTGGCGGCGGCGATTTTTGTGGTGCTGGCGTGGGTGGTGGTGTTGCGCCGGCAGGTGACGGCCCAGACGCGCGTCATCCAGCAGAAGGTCCAGCGCGAAGTGCTGATGGACGAGCGTTCGCGCATCGCGCGCGACCTGCACGACACACTCGAACAACAACTCGCGCTCATCGGCGTGCAGATTGACTCCTCGCTTGCGCGGCTCGCCGAGGCGCCCGCGCTGGCGCGCAAGTCGCTCGAACTGGCCCTCGCCGTCGTCCGCCACACGCACGAGGAGGCGCGGCGGTCGGTCTGGGATTTGCGCTCGGTGGCGCTGGAACAGGGAGGGGTGGCCGAGGCGCTGCGGCAACTGGCCGCGGCCGACGACGACGCGCAGCACAAGGTCCGGATCACCACCCGCGGCGAGCCGCGGCGGTTGCCGGTCCTGGTGGAAACCAACCTGATGCGCATCGCGCAGGAAGCCGTCACCAACGCCATCAAGCACAGCGGCGGCTCCCGCATTGAGGTGAGTCTCGATTACGGCTCGCGTGAGGTGACGTTGCGCGTGCGCGACGACGGCCGCGGTTTCGACCCCGAGAAGGTCATGCCGGCCAGTAGTGGCCGGTTCGGCCTCATGGGCATGCGCGAGCGCGCGGAAAAAATGAACGCCGTGTTTGCATTGTCGAGCCAGCCGGGGCAGGCTACGGAAATCGCCGTCACCGTGCCGCTGACAAACGGCGCGACGGAAAACACAACGCCGACATCGTGAAGCTTGAACGCAAATTCCGCCTCCTGCTTGTGGACGACCACGCGGTCATCCGCATGGGCCTGACCGGCTCGCTCAACCTCGAACCCGACCTGACGGTGATCGCGGAGGCAGGCAAAGGCGGCCAAGCCATCGAACTCTACCGCAAACACCGGCCCGACGTGGTGCTGATGGATTTCCGGTTGCCGGACATGACCGGCGTCGAGGCGACCAAGGCCATCTGCCGCGAGTTTCCCGAAGCGCGCGTGCTCATGTTGACCGTCCACGAAGGCGAAGAGGACGTTTACCAAGCCATGCAGGCCGGCGCGTTGGGCTACGTGCAGAAATCCATCGGTTGGCGCGAGCTGCTGGCGGCCATCCGCAGCGTCGCGGCGGGCGAGCGATACCTGCCGCCGGAACTTGCCGTGCGCCTCAAGGAACGCCTCAGCCGCGAGCCGCTGAGCGAGCGCGAACTGGAAGTGCTGCACCTCATCGTGCGCGGCCAGTCCAACAAGGAGATCGGCGTCTCCCTTGACATCTCCGACGTGACCGTCAAACGTCACATCACCCACATCCTGGAAAAGCTGCGCGTCCTCGACCGCACCCAGGCCGCCATTGCCGCCATCCAGCGCGGCATCGTGCATCTGGATTGATCCAACCAGAAGCGCCGAAGCCAGCCGCTCCGCGAAAGCCGCGAAGATTTGTTGGACAACCGCCGCGCGGAGGGTAGAAAGGGTGGCGTCATGAGCAAACCATTGGTCATCGGTCTCATCGGTTTCGGCAACATCGGCAGTGGCGTTGTGCGCACGCTCGCCGAGCGCGCCGAACTCATCCATTCGCGCCTGCCGCGCCCCATCGTCCTCAAGACGGTCGCCGACAAGGACACCACGACGAAACGCAACGCGCCCTACCGCCCGGATCAGCTCGTCGGCGACGCCATGACCCTCATCAACGATCCCGAAATCGAGGCTGTGATCGAGCTCGTCGGCGGGCTGGAGCCGGCTCGCACGTTTGTCGAGCGCGCCTTGCGCGCCGGCAAACACGTCGTGACCGCGAACAAGGCGTTGCTGGCCGTTCATGGGCCGGAGTTGATGGCGCTGGCGGAGGAGAAAGGTGTCGGCCTGCTCTTCGAGGCAAGCGTCGGCGGTGGTATTCCGATCATCCGCGCGCTGGAGCAGGGCCTCTGTGCCAACGAACTCACCAGCGTCCAGGGCATCCTTAACGGCACTTGCAACTACATCCTCACCCGCATGGGCGAGCGCGAGCTGCCGTTCGCGCAGGCGCTCGACGAGGCGAAGGCGCAGGGTTACGCCGAGCCGGACCCGACCTACGACATCGAGGGCTACGACACCGCCCACAAGATCGCCATCCTCGCCTCGCTGGCCTTCGGGATGGACATCCGGTTCAAGGACGTCTTCACCCAGGGCATTACGCAACTGGAGCCGGCCGACATCAAGGCAGCGCGCGAGATGGGCTACACCATCAAGCTGCTCGGCATCGCCAAACGCGAGGCGGCCGGTGCACCCGCCGAGATCCGCGTGCATCCGACGCTCATCCCGCTGAATTCGCCGCTCGGCAAAGTCAATGGCGTCTTCAACGGCATTCTGGTGAACGGCCGGCCCATCGGCACCACGATGTATTACGGCCGCGGCGCCGGCGCCGACGCGACCAGTTCCGCCGTAATCAGTGACCTGATGGCGCTCGCCGCTGATGAACGCGGCTTCAGCCGTTGGCGCGACAACCGCCTGCGAGTCCAGCCCGGCGTCAAAGTCATCAAGCCGATGGACGCACTGGAAACTCATTATTACATCCGCTTCACGATGGCCGACCGCCCCGGCGCGATGGCCACCATCGGCCGTGCGCTTGCCGACCAGGGCGTCTCGATCCGTTCGATGATCCAGCACCAGAGCGACGATTCCGGCAACCGCCCCGCGACAATCTCGATCGTGACACACCTCGCGAAGGAAAAAGGCATCCAAGCTGCCATCGCGAGCATCGAAGGCCATGAGATGAGCGCCGCGAAGGCGTTCGTGTTGCGCGTGGAAGAGTGACCGCTTCGTGCGGAACGCCGGCCAACCGGCTAAACCGATCATGCAAACCAACTGCGCCCGACTCCTCGGCGTCGTGGGGTGGCTGACACTCCTTGCGACGATAACCTCCGCCTCTGACCTCTACATCGCCACCAACGGCGACGACGCATGGTCCGGCCATCTTGCCGTGCCAAACGCAGCCCGCACCGATGGACCGAAGGCGACTCTCGCCGGAGCGCGCGATGCCGTCCGAACAATCCAAAATCCAAAATCTAAAATCCAAAATCCTGCCACCGTCCACGTCCGCGGCGGCGCCTACCGTCTCGACACGCCGTTCGTGCTGGAACCACAGGATTCCGGCGTCACGTTCGCGGCCTATCAGAAGGAGAGGCCTGTCTTCAGCGGCGGGCGCGTCATCATCGGCTTCCGGCGGAACGGCAAGTTGTGGGAAGCCGAGATTCCCGAAGTGAAAGCGGGGCAGTGGTATTTCCGGCAGCTTTTCATCAACGGCCAGCGCCGCCAGCGGGCGCGCTCACCGAACGCCGGCTACTACCGCATCGCGTCACAGTTGCCGGGACCGCGCGACGCGCACGGCAAGGAAATCGCCCGCGAGAAGTTCGTCTTCAAAGCCGGCGATCTCCAACCGTGGGCGCGGCTCGGCGACGCGAACGTCGTGCTCATGCATTCGTGGGAAACCTCGATCCATCCGTTGAAGTCCGTGGATACCACCTCGAACATCGTCACATTCGCCGCGCCGCTGAAGGAATGGTGGTGCATCGGCTATTGGGAGAAGAACCAGCGTTACTACGTTGAGAACGCGCTCGAACTGCTCGACCAGCCCGGCGAGTGGTATCTGAACCGCGAGACCGGCGTGCTGAGCTACTGGCCGCTGCCCGGCGAGCGGCTCGGCAAGACCGAAGTCGTCGCGCCGCGGCTCACGGAATTGGTGCGGCTTGTCGGCAACGCTGACGAAGGCCGCTTTGTGCAGAACGTCACGCTGCGCGGGCTGGCATTTCATCACAGCGACTGGGTGCTCGACCCGAAAGGCAACAGCAGCACGCAAGCGGCCGTCGAGGTGCCCGCGGCGGTGATGGCCGACGGCGCGCTCAACTGCGCATTCGAGCGGTGCGAGGTCGCGCACGTCGGCACCTACGGCGTCTGGTTCCGGCGCGGCTGCAAGGATTGCCGCATCCAGCAGAATCGTCTCCACGACCTCGGCGCGGGTGGCATTCGCGTTGGCGAGGACAAGATGGCGAAGACCGACGCAGTCGAATCGAGCCGCACGCTCGTGGACAACAACCACATCTTTGACGGTGGGCGCGTTTACGCGGCGGGCGTCGGCATCTGGGTCGCGCAAAGCAGCCACAATCGGATTTCGCACAACGACATTCACGACCTGCTTTACAGCGGCATGAGCATCGGCTGGAACTGGGGTCTCGAAACCAACCGCACGCACCACAACATCATCGAGTTCAACCACGTCCACGACTGCGCGCACGGCACGCTCAGCGACGCAGGCCTTATCTACACGCTCGGCGTTTCGCCCGGCAGCGTCATCCGCAATAACGTCCTCCACGACATCTGGCCCTACGGGCAGCCCGCGCTCGGCTGGGGCATCTACCTCGACGGTCAGACCGGCAACTACCTCGTCGAGAGCAACGTCGTCTTCAACACGCTCAGCGGCGGCCTCATGTTCAACAACGGCGGCCACGCGCACGTCATCCGCAACAACATTTTCGCCTTCTCCGCCAACCAGGCGCTCTGGCCCTACTCGGAGAAACGCCCCAGTGCGTTGCGCCGAAACATCGTCTTCCTGACGCAAGGCTCGCTGCTCATCCCGCACGGCGAGCGTTCGCTCAACGAACGGCTCGCCGCGAAAGAGCCGCCGGGCGATTGGGACGAGAACGTCTATTGGCACGCCGGCGGCGTCGACCAACTCCGTTTCTATCGCCGCACGTTCGAGGAATGGCAGGAGATCGGTCTCGACCGGCATTCGCTCATCGCCGACCCGCTGTTCGCCAACGCCGCGCGCCGCGACTTTCGCCTCAAGCCCGCCTCGCCCGCACTCAAGCTCGGTTTCCAGCCGATTGACACGAGCAGTGTCGGTCTTTACGGCGACGCTGCGTGGGTGAATGAAGCGCGTCATGCCAAATGCCGCGTCCGCCCGCTCCCGCCGTCACCGCCTGCGCCGAAGCCGCTGACCGTGAACGACGACTTTGAGAAGACCGCCGGCGGCCTGCCGCCGGAAAATGCGCATGTGGACGGCGAGCAGAGCGGCGCGTCCATCCGCGTTAGCGACGAGCGCGCCGCCAGCGGCAAACGCAGCCTAAAGATTACCGACTCGAAGACACTCAAGCCGACGTGGCAACCGCATTTCTACTACACGCCGCATCTCACGGTCGGCACGGTGCGTGCGAGTTTCGATGTGTGGCTCGCGCCGGAAGCACAGTTCTTCACCGAGTGGCGCGACAGCGCCGCTTATCCGCAGAACGTCGGCCCCAGCATCGGCTTCAACGGGAACGGCTGGGTCAGCGCCGGCGGCAAGTCGCTGGCGCGAATGCCAGTCGGCGCGTGGTTCCACGTCGAGATCGAAGCGGTTCTCAGCAAGGATGGCCCGCGCACGTTCAAGCTGACTCTGACTCCGTCCGGTGGCGCACCGCAGGTCTTCAGTAACCTCCCGATTTCCGGCACTAACTTCCACGAAGTCCACTGGCTCGGCTTCAGCAGCACGGTCGAGGCGGACACGGCGTTCTATCTGGACAACCTGCGGATTACACAGACGACAAAAAAGAAGTGAGAACGTGGCGCGCTATGGTTTTGGCGGCTTCCACCGCGTTGCCGCGATGTGCGTGATGCCGTCGCCGCAGGTGAAGTAGTAGATCGTCAGCAGTGTGCCATCCTCCGACTCCGTCGTGAGCGGGTAGCCGAGATCGGAGCCGCTGCGCTTGCCGTCGGCGCGCAACACAAACTCGCGTCCGATGTCCCACGTCCGCCCGCCGTCGCGACTCAGGCAGGCGCGGATGCCCATCGGCGCGCGGCGGTAGCCGTAGCTGCACAGCACGCGACCGTCGCGAAGCGTGAGCAGGTGCGCGGGATAGCCCCACATCGGCGTCTTCACCGGCCGGCCCCACGTCTTTCCGCCATCATCGGAAACGGACTGGTAGAAAAAGCCGTGTCGGTCCGGGTCGGGCCGCATCATCGCCATGACGCGGCCATCGGGCAACTCGGCCAGCGCCGTCTCGTCGAAGCCGATCTCGCCTTCCTTTGCATCGGTCATAGGCTTGGCGATGGTCATCAATTCCCACGTCTCGCCGTCGTCGGCGGAGCGGAGCACGAAGCTCGTCGAGCGACCGCCGTCTTTGTGGCGGCCGTAAATCGCGTTCAGCCGCACGCCCGCGCGCGTTACGCACAATGCGGCGGAGTTGTAGTTCATCAGCGACAAGCCCGCTGGTGTAACGATGGGCGTGCGCTTGCCTTTCTCCTCACCACCGCGTCGCAGGAAACTGTAGGCGCCACTCAGATATGCCACGACGCCGGGCCGCACGTCGCGCACGGTCAGACCTTGTTCACGAAACTCCGCCGTCCGTTCCGCCGACACCTCGCGCCAACCGTAGGCCGAAGCGTAGGTCGTGCCGCCGTCGCGCCGCAGGAAGAGCGGATTCGTTACGCCCTTTTGTGCTGCTTGCCACGTGCGACCGCCGTCGCGCGAACAGTAAGCCGCGCCGCCGCCCGTGCCATCAATGTGCGAGCGCCGCACTCGCGTGCCGAAGCTGGTGAAGAGTGCGCCGTCGGGCAGCCGCATCAGGCCGGGGAAGCAGGCGTAAACATCGGGTTTCTTATAGACAACGATCTGCTCGACATTTTCTGTGAGCCGCGCCGCCGGCGTGTGCGTGCGATGCCGCACAAACTCCCACAGCGCCTCGCCCGTCGCCGCGCTGGACACGGAGCCGAAGCCGACGAGGTTGCGGCCATTGTGAGCTGGTTTCGTCAAGCCCGACGTCTCATCCACAACTTGTCGACCATTCACCGACAAGGTGACGCGCGTGCCTCGCAGTTCCAACCGATAGGTGTGAAACGCATCGGCGGTGTTCATCGCGTGGCTGCGCCCGCCGTGGCCGAACTCGACGCGGTCGGGATAGAACGTCAGCGAGGTTTCGTTCGCGCCGTCGGCGGCCATCAGGATCACGCCGGCCTGCGCGCTACACGCGATGACTTTGAGCCGCGCCTCGACCACGCCGCCGAGAGAACTGTCCGCGTGCCATTGACGGTTGTAGAAGCGGAGTTGGCCCTTTGCCGTGCCACGGTTGCAGATGCGGACGCAATCGCCCTCGACGACCGCCGTCGTGTTCGAACCAGCCGACACGCCCCAAGGCCATTCGCCGGCTTCCGGCAGCGCCGAGCCGCGATAGCACTCGTCCCATTCCGCCGCAGCAACCAGTGAACAGGCAGCCAACAGAGCAAACGCGTGTTTCATGGCGTCACCTGTTCCAGCACGAACGGCGCGAACAACCCGTAACCAACCGTGTCGTAGTCCGCGCCGGGCGCGGGGCAAACCTTCGGCCCGATCTGGAACATCCGGGGCCATGCGCTGCCGAGCGGCTGCTTGCCGTGATGCGGGCCGAGCGTGTTCTTGAGCGTGCCGATGACGACGACCTCGATGGTGTTCGCGCCGCGCTTGAGTTTGCCGCTCACGTCGCAGCGCCACGGCGGGCTGGCGATGTGGCCGGCGAGCTTGCCGTTGACGAGCACCTTCGCGACGCTGCCATACCACGACGGCAACGAGACGGCGTAGCGGCCGGCGGGCGATGCGACGTTGAACGTCTGCCGATACGCCACGCCCGCGCTGAAGAACGGCGCGCCCTGTTCGTTCCAGCGGCCGAGTCGCAGCGGCTGCGGTGGCGCGATGTTGAAACCTCTCGCCGTCGGCTTAAGCGAGAAATCGCCGAGTACGTAGGCCGGCTCCAGTTCGTGGAAGATCGTCATTGGTGACGCTTTGATGGTGACGACGTTCTCGCCGAGGCGCGCCGCTGGGGCGATGGCGATGCGGCCAAACGCCTTGTCGAGCCACCACGCGCCCTTCGCGGCACGCACAGGCTGGCCGTTGCAGGTGACGGCGTAGAGGTCGGGCCGCTCGATGACAATGGCGAGGTTCTTTGGCACCGCGCCATCAATGGTGAAGTGATAGCTCGCCTCGAAACCACTCTCTTTCGGGAACTTCTTCGTGATGATCTCGTCCTTGAACTGCACGGCGCTGTCCCACGGGTTGCGCTCCATGCCGTTCTTCTGAAACGCGAACTGCTGCGCCTGGTAGAAATAGACGTTCGACCGCGTCTCGCCGCCGGCGGTGATGTCCACGACATCGAGCGTGAGCACGTTCGGCTCGACGCGACGGACTTGCAGCGGCCCGGCGGCGGCGATGTGCTTGACCTTCTCCTCAACGACCGGCGCAGGCGCACAGGCTTTCTTCGAGAGGAACAGCAGCAGGCTGCCCGACGGCGGCAGCGAGAACGTCGCGCGGACGCCGCTGTCACGCGGCTCGAAGCGATACGCCGCGGCCTTGCCGGTGCGGAGATCCCATTGCTCGACGCCGCGCGCACGCGACTCGATCACGCCGGCGGACGGCGACTCGATGCTCGTGTTAACTAGGAAGAGCAACTCACCGTCGTCGAACTGGCGGCGGTGATGGAACAAGATGCCTTTGTCGTCAGCGGAGCGGCCGATGGCGAAACCGTCCGCTTCCGTCGCCTTCCGCAACAGTTCTGGCAGAGCAGCCGGCTCGACCTTCTTCCACTTCGCCTGCTGCGCCAGCTTCGCGCCGCGATCCGACACCGCACCGTCCACACGAGCAGGTGGCCCGCCGGCGCAGAGGACCGTGCCGCCGGCTTTCAGGTAGCCGTCGAGCAGCGCCACCGTTTTGCCTTCGATGTTCTCGTTGAGCGGCGGCAGCACGACCGTTGTGTAGTCGCGGTTGCCGACGCGCAACGCCACGCCACTAACGGAGCCATGGTTGGCGAGCACGTCCTCGCAGCCGATGTCATATTCCACCTGCGCGGCTTCGAGCGACATCAGCAGGTTGAAGAATGCGTCGCCGAGTTCCTTCAAGCGCGCTTCGTCGTTCTGGTTCATCCACGCGGTCGTCGTCGGCTCGATGACCAGCACGCGGTTGATCTGCTGGCCTTGCGTGAGCGCCGCCGTCAGCCGCGCGAAGTAGCTCGCCGAGACGTGATAGCTGTCCCACCACGGCTCGTGATACGAGAACGACTGCGGATGGTCGCGTTTGCGCGCGCCACGGATCGTGGCGTAGGAGAGATGCTCGTCGAGCAGGTTCACTCCGAGCACCTCCAGCCAGTCGCCGATGCGCTTCATGTCCTCGAACCGCAGGTCCCAGCCGCCGGCGCCGTAGAGTTCCACCAGCGTGCGCTTGCGGCCAAGCTGGTTGGCGAGGCTGGAGATTTCGCGGCAGGCGCGGGCGTTGCCGAACTGCGCGTGCGTGTCCTCGCGGTATTGGTTCATGAGGATGTCAATGCCCGGTAACTGCTGCCACGCCGCCATCGCCATGTTGTCGGTGACACCGATGCAGCGCGGCCAGTCGTGCTCCCAGTAATGGCCGGTGAACGCCAGCCCGTGTTTCGCGCAATACTCGTAATACGGCTTGGCCCATCGCTCGATGAAGAGGCTGAGCAGCGTGGCGAAGAAATCGTGGCGCACCTTCTTCCAGTCGCCGACCGGCTGGCTGAGGCTGGCGAGGTTTTCCATCAGCCCGTAGCCCCAGCGTTTCTGGAACTGTTGCGGCAAATCCTCCGTCCACGGCAGCCCGCCGGCGGGGCGAATTTCCGGCTCGTCGGTGAACGAGCCGGGCACGCGCTTGCCGAACTGGCTGCCGATCTCGCGCCGATACGCTTCGAGCGTGACGTTGAGGAACTTCTCGGTGACGCCGGGATAAAGCAGATCCACATAAGTCCGCCCGCCGTGCCACGGCCGCTGCTCCGCGCGCTTGATCTCCGCGGTGAGGTAACGCCCCTTCGGCAGCCCGCCCGCCCGTGCCTTCGCGGTCACGTTCACGGCCTTGTCGCCGGTCAACTGGAAGACCGCGAAGTATTCATCCTTCCATTGCGGCGGCTGCTTGTGTTCGCGGAGGTGCAAGCCGCGCCCGCGCGACTCCGGCATCAGCTCCGGCACCCAGCCGCCGGCGAAGCCCGACGGGTAGGAGTTCTCATCGTAAATCCAGACGTTCATGTCGAGCCGCTCCGCCTCGCGCAACGCGACTTTCCAGAGCCGGAACCACTCCGGCGACAGATACGGTGTCATCAATCCCGGTCGCGGATGGACGAAGACCTGCTTCACCTGCTGGCCGGCGAGGTCGCGCATCGTCTCGACGACCTGTCGCTCGGTCATCATGTCGTTCCAGACCCAGAGCGGCGCGTTGGCGTAGTCGCGCGTTGGCTTGGCGAAGAGTTTGCGCGCCTCGGCGGAGTCCACGGCTTCGGTTTGCAGCGTGGACGCGAGCAAGGAGAGGGTGGCAACACGGAGAAGAAGAGATGCGGGTGTTTTCATATTGAAACCTCGCCGACATAGTCGCCAACGCGCTGGCCAAGGCAAGAGCAAACCAACGGCGGCACGGCGGCTGCTGTGCGGGCAGGCAAGAGGGCTGACCTGTGGTGGTTTTGCCGGCGCGGGACAAAAAAACGCGCTTGCAGTTGCCAATCGCGGAAAAATGGATAGAGTTCGCGCACAATCATAATGGCGCAGACAAAACAAGGAGCGCACAACAGCGAAGGAAGAATTATGGACAACATTGCCAAGCTGGAAATTGACGGGAAAGTTCACCAGATGCCGATCGTGACCGGTTCGGAGGGCGAACGGGGCATTGACATCAGCACGCTGCGCTCGGCTACCGGCTGCATCACGCTCGACGACGGCTACGGCAACACCGGGTCGTGCAAGAGCGACATCACGTTCATTGACGGCGAGAAGGGCATCCTGCGCTACCGCGGCATTCCCATCGAGGTGTTGGCGGAGAAGTCCACGTTCATCGAGACGGCCTATCTGCTGGTCTATGGGCATCTGCCGACGCACAAGGAGCTGCGGCGGTTTTCCGAGCTGTTGACGCAGAACGAGATGCTGCACGAGGATCTGAAGTTCCACTTCGAGGGTTTCCCCGCGAACGCGCACCCGATGGCGATCCTCTCGGCGATGATCAACGCGACGAGCTGCTTCGTGCCGGGCGTGCTGGACGCGTATGACCCGACGACGTTCGAGCAACAGACGGCGCGGTTGCTCTCGAAGGTGCGCACGATCGCGGCGTTCGCCTACCGCAAGTCGCGCGGGCTGCCGATCGTGTATCCGAAGCCGGTGTTCAAATACACGGCCAACTTCCTGCACATGATGTTCTCGGAGCCGTATCAGGAATACGACCTGAAGCCGGAGGTGGTGCGCGCGCTGGACATGATCTTTGTGCTGCACGCCGACCACGAGCAGAATTGCTCCACCGCGACGGTGCGCATGATCGCGTCGAGCCAGGCCAACATCTTCGCCTGCGCGGCGGGCGGCGTCTGCGCGCTCTGGGGGCCGCTGCACGGCGGCGCCAACCAGGCGGTGATCGAGATGCTGGAGGCCATCCATCGCGATGGCGACGACGGCTCGAAGTTCATCGCCGCGGCCAAGGACAAGAAGAGCGGCAAGCGGCTGATGGGTTTCGGCCACCGTGTCTATAAGAACTACGATCCGCGCGCCAAAATCATCAAGGAGCAGTGCGACAAAGTGCTGAAGCTGCTCAAAATAGACGATCCGTTGCTGGACATCGCCAAGAAGCTGGAGGAATCGGCGCTGCACGACTCGTATTTCGTCGAGCGCAAGCTCTACCCGAACGTGGACTTCTACAGCGGCATCATCATGCGCGCCATCGGCATCCCGCTGGAGATGTTCACGGTGATGTTCGCCATCGGACGCATGCCGGGCTGGATCGCCAACTACAAGGAAGTCATGGACCAGGTCGGCGGACGCATCAGCCGCCCGCGGCAGATTTACACCGGCCCGACCGAGCAGCCCTACGTGCCGATAGACCAGCGGGGGAAGAAATAGGGCGAGGCGCGCTGCTACTTCCGGTCGAAGAACGGGTTCTTGCCCGTGACGCTCAGCGGGATGGCGAGCGCCTGCGCCACGTTCTCGCCGAAGAACTTCAGCTCGATGCACGCGCGGGCGATGGAATACATCACCCGGTTGTCCACGTGGAACTGCGCGGCGAGCGCGGCGGCGGAGCCGATGGCGATGCCGAGATCCATGGAGTTGAAAGCGCAGACACCGTGTTGCGCACGCAACTCGTCGCAGGTGGGGCAGCCGCACATGCCGCAGTTGAGTTCGGCGGGGTTGGAGGCGACTCCCACGACGAGGATGGCCGGCGAGTTGGCGATGCAGTTGGCGTCGCGCTCGCAGAACGGCCGGTTCTCGCGCTTGGCGATCTCCTTCATCTTCTCCGCCACGATCTTCCGCACGTCCGGGTCGTCAATGATGACGGTGGAGATGTTGTCCAAGCCGCGGGTCTTCGGCGCGGTGCGCGCCGCGGCGGCCATGTGGGCGACCGCGTTCAGCGCGGCGCGTTTCTCGTAATCGGCTGGATTCATACTGGCTCCTTACTTGGCGGTGGCGAGCAGTTCGTTGACCTTGGCCATGACGGCGAAAGCGTCGGCGACGTAGAGCACGTCCGCCTTGCCGCGCGCCCAGCCGCAGTTCGGGTTGAGGTCAATGGCGCGGCGCTCGTTGATAAAGCGCCAGCCGACCGTGTGCGGCTCCTCGCCGTGGCAACAGGTGGAGAGGCCCTTCGGATGGCGCGGTGTCGAGCCGGTCTGGCCGATCTGGTGCAGGTGCGTCATGAACGTCAACACCGCCTGCCCCTCGCCGCTGAGGTCCACGAGCGACTTGCTGCTGCCGAGCGAGGCCTGCGTCTGCCGCAGGAAATCGAGGATGAGCTTCTCCGCTTCGGGCGTGTGGGTCTTGCCGTCGGGCTGGGTCTTGGTCCAACCCGCGCCGGCGACCAGCAGCAGCTTGGCGTCGGGACGAATCGTCTGCTGGTCGGCCGCGGGCGCGCGGACGCCGGTGACGGTCGTCTGCTTGCAGGCGTCGGTCAGCGTGACGGCGACGGCCTCGACGGCCGCGGAGCCGGCGCTGCCTTTCCACGCCTCACAACAGCCGGCTTCGAGCGCGATGACCCACGGCCGCTGCGTCCGCTGGAGCACCGCTTCCATGCGCTGGCGGTAATACCAACGGTTGACCGAGACGACGCCATCGGCGGCGGAGACCGCCGTGACGTGCGTGTCCGTGCGCCCGCCGAGCCGGTGGGCGACGCCGGCGAGCACGCGGTTCCAACGCGACGTGGCCGGAGCGATGACGATGGCCGCGCCGGCCGCTTTGCAGACCGCTTCCGCCGCCGCCGCGTCGGTGGTGTAGCGCGCCTGGCTGAACTCCGCGCCGGTGACGCCGAGGAACTTCGCCGCGCCGCACGAGGCGATGTTGTTGGCTGCCGCCTGCACGTTTTCGCCGACGAGGCCGACGACGAATGCGCCGCCAAGCGACTTGGCCGCTCCAAGCGCTTCAAGCGCCGCCTTGGCGAGCGAGCCGTCGGCTTCCGTGTGAGCTAGAACAAGAATGGTTTCCATGGTCGTTCGTTTCCTCGTTAGTCTTTCGTGATCCACGCCACGAGTTCCCTGGCGATCTCCTCGGCGGGCACGTCTTTGACGATCTTCGTGTCGCGTTGTTGCTTCGGCAGCGTGACGCTGGCGAACTTCACGCCCTCGGCGGCGACCTTCGCCGGCTTGGCGCGCTGGAGCGCGGGCATCACGACGCGCATGTTCATCATGCCGACCTGCGGATTATTTGGCGGCTCCGGCAGGTTGCCGGTGGCCCAGCCGAGCACCGCGGGCGGCGCGGCGCACTTGGAAACCTGGTGTTTGCCGCCTTCGATGCGCTCGAGGATTTCCAGCGATCCGTCCGCGGCGACGGTGAGCTTGTCCACACCTTGGAACTGGTTGGTGACGCCGAGCCGTTCGCCGACGATCTGCATCGTCGCGCCCGCGCCGCGCGAGGCCGATTCCCAGCCGCCGAAGACCAGCAGCCGCGATTTGTCGAGTCCGGGGATGGCGTTGATGGCGTCCGCGAGCGCGGCGGCGACATCGGCCGCTTCGGTGAATCCGCCCGCCGGCCCGTCGAGCGCGACCAGTTCGAACGGCACCTTCTGGGCGACGGTCATCATGACCTGCTGGAGCTTGGCCTTCGGGCCGAGGCTCACGAGCCAGACCTTGCTGCCGGGCGCGCTCTTGGCCAGATGCGCCGCCTCGAACAACGCGTGGCCGGCCCACGGGTCCAACACGGCCGGCAGCATCATCTCATTCTTCAACGCCGGCCCGGACGGCCCCGCCACCGGCTCCAACGTCTGCAACGGGTCCGGCACAAGGCTTCCACAAACGACAATTTGATACGCAGTGCTCATCAGTTTGGTTCCTGAAATAATGACAACCCATCCTGAGTGCCTGACCAGCCGGCGACAAGCAAGCACTTATTCAGGCTGAGCGGCGCGTGAAGGCGGGCACAACCCAACGCGAGATCGAAACGCACTGCGGAAGTCGCGATCCATCTCGCAGCCCGGCTGCGTCGCGAGGTTCATGGCGGACGCGTTGGCGGCCGCGACCTTTCCGCCTCCTTGCGTCGCCGGCTGCGAAGCGGGTGAAACATCCGCCGCTACTCGCCCATGACCTTGATGATGGCGCGCTTCCGACGCTGGCCGTCGAACTCGCAGTAGAACACCTCCTGCCACGGGCCGAGGTCGAGCTTGCCGTCCGTCACCGGCACGATCACCTGATGATGGACGAGGATGTTCTTGAGGTGGCTGTCGCCGTTGGTCTCGCCGGTGCGGTGGTGCTCGTAGTCCTGGCGGAACGGCGCGAGCGACTCCAGCCACTTGTCAATGTCGCGCCAGATGCCCGGCTCGTTGTCGTTCACCGCCATGCCGGCCGTGATGTGCATCGCCGACACCAGCACCATCCCTTCGCGGATGCCGCTCTTGCGCACCGCCGCTTCCACCTTGTCGGTGATCCGCACATACTCGCGGTGCTTCTGCGTCTGGAACCAGAGGTATTCGGTGTGGAATTTCATAGCGCCGCCCATCATAAGCCGGACCGCGCCCCGGCCGAAGTTGATTTTTGTTTCCCGAAGCCTTTTACTCGTTGCCAATGGTTTTGATGAAAAATTTCAGCGGGTTGGTTGAGTTCATGCCGTCCTTTGGCCCGCGGCCGGAGGCCAGCCACGTCGTGTTTGATTTCGACGGCACGTTGTCGCTGATCCGGGAGGGTTGGGCGGGGGTGATGATTCCCATGTTCGTGGAAATGCTCCCGCGCTTGCCCGGCGAGATCGACGAGGCCGCGCGGCAGCTCGTGACCGACGACATCATGCGGCTCAACGGCAAGCAAACGATCTACCAGATGATCCAGCTCGCCGAGCGCGTCAAGGAACGCGGCGGCCAGCCGCGCGAGCCGCTCTGGTATAAGCACGAATATCTCCGCCGCCTCGACGAGCGCATCCGTTCGCGCCTCGACGCGCTCCGCAACGGCGCGGCACGGCCGGATGACTTCCTCGTCCACGGCTCGCGGAGGTTGCTGGAGATGCTGCGGGGGCGCGGGCTGACGCTCTACCTTGCCAGCGGCACGGACGAGCCGTTTGTGAAGGCCGAATCCGATCTGCTCGGCCTGACGCGCTACTTCGGCCGGCACATCTACGGCGCGCAGGACGACTACAAAACCTTTTCGAAGAAGATGGTGATCGAGCGTATCCTCCGCGAGAACAAGATTCCCGGCGCGCGCCTGCTCTCCTTCGGCGACGGTTACGTCGAGATCGAGAACACGAAGGAAGTCGGCGGCCTTGCGGTCGCCGTCGCCAGCGACGAGGCCAACAACGGCTCCGGTCGCATGGACGAATGGAAACGCCGCCGGCTGGTTGGCGTCGGCGCGGATGTCGTCATCCCGGATTACCGCGACGCCGGCACATTGCTCGAACTTATTCTTGGAAAATGAACCCGCCCACGCCACTCGACCTGTCGAAGCTGAAAGTCTATCCGCTCTCCCAGCGGAAGAGCCTGAGCCAGATTCACGACATCCTCGTGAACCCCGACACCGCACCGCCCGCGTGCGATGCCGCTGCGGCGGCGGCCGTCGAGCGTTGCGCGCGGCAGGTCGCGGCGGCGCGGAAGAAAAACACCAGCGTCATGCTGATGTATGGCGCGCACCTGGTGAAGAACGGCGGCGCAGCCATCGTCGAGCGGCTGCTGGCCGGCGGTTGGGTCACGCATCTCGCCACCAACGGCGCCGGCACGATCCACGACTGGGAGTTCGCCTTCCAGGCATGGTCCACCGAGAGCGTGCGCGAGAACGTCGCCACCGGCACGTTCGGCACGTGGGACGAGACGGGCCGCAACATCCAGCTCGCGCTGCTGGCGGGCGCGTTGCGCAGCGAGGGCTACGGCGCGGCGCTGGGGCGGTTCATCCATGAGGACGGCGTGGCGCTGCCGACGACGGAATCCCTGGAGCGCGCGCTGCGCGACGATCCAGCGCATCCGCTCTCGTCGGCGTGCGCCGATCTGCTTGTGGCGATGCGTCAACACAAGCTCGCCGCCGGCCGCATCGAGGTGAAGCATCCGTGGAAACACACCTCCATCCTCGCCAACGCTTTCCGCCACGGCGTGCCGATGACCGTTCATCCCGGCATCGGCTACGACATCATCACCAACCATCCGATGTTTAACGGCGCGGTTATCGGCCGCGCGGCGGCGGTGGATTTCCGGCTCTTTGGCCGCGCGGTGGAAGGACTCGACGGCGGCGTCGTGATGTCGGTCGGCTCGGCGATCATGGCGCCGCAGGTGTTTGAGAAAAGCCTGAGCTGCGTCAACAACCTCCGCCTGCAAGCCGGCCGGCCCATCGTTCGCGACCACAACATCCACGTCGTGGACTTGCAGGACGGCGGCAACTGGGACTGGACGCGCGGCGAGCCGCCCCGGACCAGCCCGGCCTATTACCTCCGCTTCTGCAAAAGTTTCTCGCGCATGGGCGGCGCGATGCACTACGTCCAGTGCGACAACGTCGCCTTCCTGCACAACCTCCACCATCAACTGCGACGCGCATGAACCGGCAACGCTTTCGCGACATCACGGCCCTCTATCCCAAGCTCCGCGTCGCCATCGTCGGCGACTTCTGCCTCGACCGCTATCTGGAGATTGATCCGGCGCGAAGCGAGACCTCGCTCGAAACCGGTTTGGCCGTCCATAACGTCGTCAGTGTCCGCAGCCAGCCCGGCGCGGCGGGCACGATCCTCAACAACCTCGTCGCGCTTGGCATTGGCGAGATATTCCCCGTCGGCTTTTGCGGCGACGACGGCGAGGGCTTCGAGTTGCGCCGCGCGCTGCAAACCAGGGCCGGCGTCAAGCTCGACCATTTCCTCCAGACCGGCGAACGCCGCACGTTCACCTATTGCAAGCCGCTCGTGATGGAGCGCGGCAAGGAACCGGTGGAGTTGAACCGGCTCGACAGCAAGAACTGGACGCCCACGCCCGCCGGCGTGCAGGAGCATCTCATCAAGTCGGTCCGTGCGCTCGCCGAAAATGCCGACGCCATCATTCTCATGGATCAAGTGGACGTGGCGGAAACCGGCGTCGTCACCGCGAAGCTGCTGGCCGCCATCGCGGAGATTGCCGCGCAGCGGCCCGGCCTGCTCATGATCGCCGACAGCCGGCGAGGGCTGAGAGGCTACCCGCCCGTCACGTTCAAGATGAACGCCGCCGAACTCAGCGCGCTGACGGGCGCGACGGCCAAGTTGACCACCGAGGAGATCGAACTGCTGGCGAGGTCGGTTGCGCGGCGGCATGGTCGCAGTGTGTTCGTCACGCTCGCCGAACGCGGGCTGCTCGGCGCGACGCCGGACGGTCAGGTGGCGCATGTGCCGGCGCTGCCGTTGCGCGGGCCGATTGACATCGTCGGCGCGGGCGATTCCGTCACGGCGAACCTGACCTCGTCGCTGGCCGCGGGCGCGGGTTTGCGCGAATCGCTGGAGCTGGCCGCTATCGCTTCCTCCGTCGTCATCCATCAACTCGGCACCACCGGCGTCGCCACCGTCGCCGACATCGGCGCCTTTGTATAGGAGCACCATCATGGAATGCAACAAACAGAAGAACGCCAAGCGGTGCAATTGCACCTACGACGGCTGCCCCAAAAAAGGGGCTTGCTGCGAGTGCCTCAGCTACCATCTCGGCATGCGCCAGCTTCCGGCCTGCTGCTTCACCGCCGCCGCGGAACGCACCTACGACCGCAGCTTCGAGCATTTCGCCCGGCTCGTGCAAACGGGCGCGGTCTGACCGGCCATGCAAATCCACTGGGGAGCCATTCCGGCTGCGGTGGATTTCCAACCTGAAGCGGAAGGTTGGAACCCGATCCGCGAGCCGTCGCCGGTGCTCATGCAGTTTATTGCGCTGCCATTGGGTGTGGTGATGGTCGGTTTGCTGGTGACCGTTCTTCATTTCATCGCGCCGCGCGGGTTGTGCGGCAACGGGACGATTGTGATTCCGCCTTCGGAGGTGTCCGTCGCGTTCGCCGGCGCTTTGATTGTTCTTGTCCTGTTGATTCCGGTGCATGAGATGATTCACGCGTTGATCCATCCCGCGCAGGGCCGCACGGACAAGACAATGATCGGGATCTGGCCGAGCCGGTTGCTGTTCTACGCGCACTACGAAGGCGTGCTGTCACGGGGGCGGTTTCTGGCAGTGTTCGCCGCGCCGTTCATCGTGCTCTCGCTTTGTCCCATCCCGCTGATTGCGCTGATGAGTGCGTGGGGAAAATGCTCCGCGATCGAGATGTGCTTGACCGCGCTTTCTCTCATCAACGGTCTCTCCTCGGCCGGTGACGCGCTCGGCATGATGCTGATCGCGTCGCAAGTGCCCACGACCGCCAACGTGCGCAACCGCGGCTGGCGCACTTACTGGAAGATGCCCGCCATCGAATCCCGCTGAGTTGTCCGCCTACGCCTTCATGCTGCCGAGCTTGGCGTCGAGCTTCTCCTTCGACTTCATCACGTCGTCCCACGTCACCGTGCGGCCGGTGTAAGCGGCCATGCGGCCCATGATGGCGATGAGGTTGCTCTTGACGCTGACGGGCACGGTGGTGTTGGCGACGTCCTTCTTGCCGATCAACTCGTGGAAGGTCTTGATGTTGGTCTGCGTGCCTTCCTTGTAGATGGCGTTGGTCCGGCCGCCGCGGTAGAACGTGTCGCCCGCGCCGCGGATCATGACGTTGCCGCCGTATTCGGCCAGCAGCGCGCCTTTGGAGCCATACATCTTGTTGATGATGCCGCCGGGCGCGTCGCAATCGAACTGCCGCGAGTGAAACGCGATGCCGACCTTGTTCGGGTATTCGTAGGTGAGCTGGAAGTTGTCCCAGCAATCGCCGACGTCCACTCGGACCTTGCGGCTGCCGGTGCCGGTGCAACGCACAGGCGCGACGTGGTTCATCGCCCAGTTCATTACGTCGAGCGTGTGGATGTTCTGTTCGACGATGATGTCGCCGGAGAGCGCGATGTCGAACGCCCAGTTGCGCAAGCGCGCCTCCGGCGTGGTGCCGATCGGCCCCTTCAGGCCGAGCCGACCGCACTGGTAGCTCGATTCGCCAAACACGATCTCGCCGAGGGCGCCGCCATGCACGCGCTTCATCGCCTCGATGAAGAACTCGTTGGCGCGCGTCTGGAAGTCCACGAGGAACACCAGCCCCTTTTTCGTCGCGAGCTTGCCGCTCTCCTCGATGGACTTCGCGCCCGGCACGTCCACCGCGATGGGTTTGGCGACATAGACGTTCAAGCCCGCCTCGACCGCCGTGCGCGCTTGCTCCGGGTGGAAATACGGCGGGCTGATGATGGCCACGGCGTCGAGGCCGCCCTTGGCGATGAGCTTCTCGGCGCACTTCAATCCCGTGAACGTCTGCTCCGGCTTCAGTTGGAACTTCGCGGCGACGGTGTCCACGCGATCCTGGAAGAAATCCGCCACGCCGGCGATCTCATAGCCGCCGTGCTCGCCAAAGAGACTGGTGATCCACGAGCCGCGTCCGCCGCAGCCGATGACGCCGAGTCGAATCTTGGCGCCCGCGTCGGCAGCGAGCGTCGGTCGAACGGCGAGCGTCGAGGCGGCTGCGAGGCCGGTCTGCGCGAGAAACCGGCGGCGCGAGATGGAAGAGGTGGACTGATTGTCGGTGGAGGTTTCGAGAGAAGAGTTCATGACCGGCTGTTTTAGAAAACAGCGCGCCGTGAAGCAATCACGAAATCATCGTGCGCGTCCGCGACAGTTCAAATCTCGGCGGCACATTGCCGCACCTTGGCCACGGCTTCGACGATGTCGTCCATGTCGCGGCGCGAGCCGAGCAACGTGGATTGATTCAGCCAGACCGCTTCGCCAGCGCACGCCTTCTCGCACACCGGGCAACTCACGCGGCCGTAGTCCAGGTCCGGTCGTGAGTGTTTCCAGCCCGTATAGGGGCCGAAGTTCTTCTCCAGAAACAGCGGCTGCTTGTAGAGCGGCATCGGGTAGCCGGCGGAGGCCGCGACGCCCTCAGCCTTGAGCGCCGCGAGGAACTTCTGGCGCGGCTTGCCGGCGAAACACGCCTCGTCGTAGCGGAACATGTAGAGATGGGCGGTGACGCGCGTGGCGAAGGCATCGCGGCGCATCGGCCGGATGCCGGGAATCTTCGCCAGCTCGCGGTCGAGGTAAAAGGCGTTGGCTTGCCGGCGGTCAGTTTGTTTCCTCACCCGCTTCAGTTGCGAGAGCAGCAACGCGGCCTGCATCTCCGTCATGCGGTGGTTGCCGCCGATGAGGAAGTGGGCATACCAGTTGCCCGCCGCCTTCTGATGCACGGCAAGCCGGCCGGGCAGCGTGCCGTCGGGCCGCGGCTTGAGCCGGCCGCAGTTGTGCAGCGACTTCACGATGGCGTAAAGCTCCTCGCTGTCGGTCGTGACGAATCCGCCCTCGCCCGCCGTGAGGTTCTTCGACGCTTGGAAACTGATCGCGCCAAGGTCGCCGATGCAACCGAGGCCCTTCTCCTTCCAGCGCCCGTTCCAACCGTGGCACGCGTCCTCGACGATCTTCAGTTTGTGCTTCTTCGCGATGGCCAGGATGCGACCCATGTCGCATGCCTGTCCCGCGAAATGCACCGGGATGATCGCCCGCGTGCGCGGCGTGATGGCCGCTTCGATCAAGCGCGGATCGAGGTTGTAGGTCTCCGGATCCACGTCCACGAACACCGGCACGGCGTTGCACTCCACCACCGCCGTCGCCGTCGCGAGAAACGTGTAGGGCGGCACGATCACCTCATCGCCTTCCTCGATGCCGACCGCCAGCAGCGCCAGCCGCAGCGCGGTCGTGCCGTTGGTCGTCGCGACGCCGTAGCGCGCGCCCTGGAATTTCGCAAACGTTTCCTCGAACTGCCCCACGATTTTGCCCGTGGTGCAACCCCAGACGCCGCTCAACACGACGCGCGCCACCGCCTGCGCGTCCGCTTCGGAAAAAACCGGCCAGCCCGGAAACGGTTTGGTTCGCACCGGCTTGCCGCCATGTATTGCCAGCTTGCTCATTGAAAAATCTCCGTCATCTTCTTCCATCCTGCCGCGCCGACCACCGCCGGCGCGCAGCGACGCGAATCGTCCAACACCCGGCCCGCTTGCGCAAGCAGGATTCGCACGGCATGGTAGCGCCGCCAAGAATGGCTTCGTGACAAACGACTGCGACTTGTGGGAAGCTGCGCGGCGTTTGAATCCAGAACTTGTTATGAAACTGTCACACATCTGCTTTTCGCTTCTCGCGGTGGTTGCCAGCGTCCACGCCCAGACCGTCGTGCGCGAGTGGAAACCCGCCGACCTCGCCAAGTGGTCGCCCAGCTACGTGAAGAACCTCCGCGTCGAGAACGGCGCGCTGCTCTTCGAGACGCAGCCCGGCGACTCGATGCTCATCAGCCCAACGTTCGACGGCTTCACGGCGACGCCGTGGCAGCGGATCGAGTTGGAGATGAAGACCGACGTGTCCGGCAACGGCATGTTCTTCTGGACCCGGACGGCGCAGAGCAAATACGGCGGCTTCTGGCCCGACAAGCTCACGAACTTCAACCAAATCGCCGGCGACTGGCAGACCTACCGGCTCGAACCGTTCTGGCAGGCCGAGAAGAAGATCATCAAGTTGCGACTCGATTTTCCGCACGAGGGCAATGGCCACTACGCCATCCGCGCCATTCGCATCGTCGAGGAGCCACCCGCTGCCGTGGCCTCACTGCCGGCGCGAGACGTGAAACTCGACGCCAGCGGCGAATGGCGAGGGCGGGTGTCGCTGGACACCGAGGGCGGCGCGTTCATCGCCGTGCGCATGGCCGCCAGCGCGGGCGAGGCGGGCGTCGTGACGTTCGCCAGCGACACAGTAAACGGCCTGCACCGCGTGAATTTTCCCCTGCACGCCGACGGCCGGATGCACACCTACAACGTGGATGTCGGCGCGAACACACACTGGCGCGGCAAGATTGTCGAGCTGCGCCTGCAAGCGCCCGCCCGCAAAGGCGCGAAAACGGTCGTCGAGTCCATTGCCTTTGGCTCGGAGCCGCAAGGGCCGCCGGATTTGGAAGTGACGTGGCTGGGCCTGCACGATCCGTTCACGCGCGCCGGGCGTCCAGCCCGGCTCGAAGCCCGCATCGTCAACCGCGGCGGCGATCCAGCCCGCGACCTGAAGCCGCAACTCAAACTTTCGGGCGTTAAGCTCATCAAGGAGGAAGCTTTGCCGGCGAAGATCGAGTTCGGTGTTGCCGAAACGTTCGCGTGGACTGTGCAGGCCGACCGCGCGCGCAAGGCGAAGGCGACACTCATGCTCGACGGCGCGCTGCCGAAGACGGCGACGCTGGATTTCCTGCCCGCGCCGAGCCTGCCGAAAGCCGCCTACGTTCCCGAACCGAAGCCAGCGAAGAGCGATTATCAGGTCGGCGCCTACTACTTCCCCGGCTGGAACACCGCGTCGCGCTGGGCGCCGCTGAAGTCGTTCCCGGAGCGCCAGCCGCTGCTCGGCTGGTATCGCGAGGGCGACCCGGAGGTGGCGGACTGGCAGATCAAGTGGGCCGTCGAGCACGGCATCAACTTCTTCCTCTACGATTGGTATTGGGACCGCGGCGTGCGGCATCTGGAGCACGGCTTGCACGATGCGCTCTTCAAGGCGCGCTACCAGAACCTCATCAAATTCTGCCTCCTCTACGCCAACCACAACCCTCACGGCTCGCACTCGCCGGAAGACTGGGAGAAGATCACGCACTTCTGGATCGAGAACTACTTCAAGCGGCCGAACTACGTGATGGTCGAGGGCAAGCCGATGGTGGTCATCTTCTCGTCGCAGAATCCCGCGCGCGACATGGGCGCGGAGAAGGTGAAGCCGACCTTTGATCGGATGCGGCAGATGTGCAAGGACGCCGGCCTCGGCGGCCTCTACCTCGTCGCGTGCATCAACAGCGGCACCAACCTGCTCGCCAAGATGAAGGACTACGGCTATGACGCCGTGAGCGCCTACAACTGGCCGCACCTGAACATGACGCCGGAGGAAACCCGCGCGAAGCGCGCGTCTTTTGCCAAGGTCGTCGCGGGATTCCCGCCCGTTTGGTCGGACATCGCCTCCGCGAACGTCCTCAAACTCATCCCGCCCGTCTGCGGCGGCTGGGATTCGCGCCCGTGGCACGGCGACACCGCGCTCGCGCGCACCAACCGCACGCCGGAGCTGTTCAAGAAACACCTGCTCGACTGCAAGAAGTTCCTCGACACCCGCGAGCAGGACCCGAAGCTCAAGATGCTCTTCGTTGAAGCGTGGAACGAATGGGGCGAGGGCAGCTACATCGAGCCGCACCGCGAGTTCGGCTTCGGCTACCTCGAAGCCATCCGTCAGGTCTTCGCGCCGAAATCGCCGAAGCCGAAACTGATGGTTCCCGCCGATGTGGGCCTTGGCCCCTATGACATTCCTGACGAGCCGCTGGCGACCGCATGGAACTTCGCCGCCGCGAAAGACCCGCTCGGCTGGAGCGGCAATGTGGAAAACCTGCGCGTCGAAGGCGGAGCGTTACGGTTCACGACGCGCGGGCGCGATCCCATCCTCAGCAGCCCGCGATTGCGCGCGGCGGCGCGGCAATTCCCGTTCATCGTGTTCCGCATCAAGGCGAGCCGCGACATCGGCTGCCAGTTGTTCTGGAGCACGTCCTCGTCACCCCAGAGCGAAGCCAACAGCGTGCATTTCCCGATCAAGGGCGGCGGTGAGTTCCATGAGGTCAAAGTCCGGCTCGCCGACAATCCGCGCTGGCGCGGCATCACCACCTCGCTCCGCTTCGATCCTGGCAGCCTTGACGGCGTCGAAGCCGCCATCGAGTCCATCCGGCTGGAAGAGAAGTGAACGGGAGCCGGCAGACGCTTGCGCACAAGGACGATTGCGCGCTACGGCACCAGCACGACACGCAATGCCTCGCCACTTTCCATCAGCGTAAAGGCGCGCTGGATGTCGTCGAGTTTCAAGACGTGGCTGGCGATCTTCTCCACCGGCAGGCTGCCGCCGGCGATCAACTCCACCGCGCGCTGGACGTGGGCCGCGGTCGAGTCGCTCGTGCCGACCACACGCAGTTCGCCGTAGTGCATCGGGCGGCTGTCCACGTTGAGCATGCTCTTGCCGGCGGGCAGCGACGCAAAGAGGCAGACCGTGCCGCGCTTGCGCACGAGCGTCATCGCCTGCTCCTGCGGCTGCGCGGCGGGCGCGGCCACGATGACCACATCTGCGCCGTAACCGCCCGTTTCGTCCTTGATGATCTTGGCGAGGTCTTCGCTGCTTGGATTCACAAGCCGGTTGAAGCTGAACGCCTCGGCTTGTTTGAGACGGGCGGGATTGACCTCGCGGAGGATGATCTTGCCAGCACCATACTCACGGGCAACGCAGGCGTTGAGGATACCCATCGGCCCCGCACCAAGCACGGCCACCACGTCGCCTTTCGCGATGCCACAGTTCTCGGCGGAGTTCACACAGCAACTGACCGGCTCGGAGAGCGCGGCGTGGATGGCTTTGACGCCGGTGGGGACTTTGACGACATGGCCTTGTTGCAGCCCGCGCGCAGGAATGGTGAC
>JACRQF010000017.1 GCA_016222825.1 Verrucomicrobiota bacterium
GAATCATCATGACAACCGCCCCGTCGGGGACGTGGCCCACAACCGGCTTCGCGCCTTTTTTCGGTGGAGCGCGACCTCCGGGCGCGCTAGACTCGGACTCAACAACAGCGACCGCGCCCGGAGGTCGCGGTCCACCTTGCAGGACGACGCGGTGTAGTGGAGAGCCTGCGGCAGAGGCTGGTGAGGAAGAAGGAAGCCACAGATGAATGCGGATGGAACACGGATGCGGGAAGATGCAATGAAGACAATCAGCCGAAGTATTGTTCTAGTGGCTCTGACATGGACGGCTCTCGGTTGCAATGGTGGCCGACTTGACGGACACCAAGTCAAGCAAAGCGGCACGGCTGTCGCATGCGTTACGAATAAGTTGGAATATGCCAGCGTTTACATAGAACCGGAAATCTCCAATCTCTTGGCGAAACACCAGATTGATGAAACGAATTTGGCCAGTCAGTTGAGTCCTTGGATTGTGAAGGAACAGCTTGACCTCACCGGCAAATGGGACAAGCCCGCCATGTTTGATAACATCTCCCTCACTCTTAAGAAGCGGAACGATGAAAGATATGATGTCGATTGTGACGCAGGCGGGTGCTGCGCTGCTTGGACGCTGAAACGAACAGGTTCTTTTGATGGCGGCGTATTGATTCTCGACCGACCCGTGCGGCAATATGTTCCGCGCCCACCTTTTAGGTTCTTTTATCTATTGCGCACGCCGCTTGGCATTCGGCTGGTGGACCAGCACGTCGTGAGAGAGTGGATTCTGAAAGAGAATGTCATGAAATGGCCTCCCAACAAATGGGACGGGATGATGAGGGATTATTGGAACTCGGAAAGTTTCCTGGATAAGGTTGACCCCACACGCGTTGTCAAGAGCCGAAAGGAAGCATCCCAAAAAGGTGAGCATGTGCCATCAATAGCAGAATTGACCTCGGCTGCGGAGGTAAAATGGAAGGCGATCTGGAATACCGAGCTTGTTAACGAATGGCAAACCATCTTCGTCATCCAGCCAGAAGCGACTTTGGCGCAGAAGATGATCTCCTTGAACAAAGTAGTGGCCAAAAGCACGGGTGGCCAAACCATACCAATATATTTATCGGCTGATGTGGCAGGCATGAGATTCACTGACCCGACAAGCCCGAACAGACTGCCGGACAGAAGTGCCCTGCCTTCGTTAGGGAAGGTGCCTCTTCATGACGCCATGATATACATCACAGCCTGGATTGGTTTGAGTTGCAAGCTCACTGAAGAAGGTATTGTTATAGGTTTGCAGGAGGGGATCAGATAGAAAGGCGCTGTCATCATCCACCCTCGGCGCGTGAGGGCACGCGGCCTCCATCACATCCGGCATCCGTGTTGATCCGCGGCGCACACGGGGAAAGTTAAGAGTTCAAAGTTAAGAGTGAAGAGTTTCCGGAACTCTTAACTCTTCATTCTTCACTCTTCACTCGGCGTTTCCGCTCACGGCGCGTGGAACTTGCTCAGTCGGATGAACTCGGCGTAGCGGCGGGTGATGTCGGCGGGGCGGAGGCGTTCGAGGCGGTTGAGGCTGAAGCTCTCGACGTTGAAGCTCGCGACGACGCTGCCGTGGACGATGGCCCGGCGCAGGACGGCGGGAGTGGCCCGGCCGGCGCGCGCGACGTAGCCGATGAGGGCGCCCGCAAAGCAGTCGCCCGCGCCGGTCGGGTCGTGGATGTCCTCAAGCGGGTAGGCCGGGGCGCTGAAGAAGCCGCCGTTGGAGAAGAGGAGCGCGCCGTGCTCGCCTTTCTTGATGACGGCAAACTTCGGCCCCATGCGGAGGAGGGCGCGGCCGGCTTTGATGAGGCTGGTCTGGCCGGTGAGCTGGCGGGCCTCGCTGTCGTTGAGGCAGAGGGCGTCCACGCGCTTGAGGAGCTTCATCAGGTCGGGCCGGGCGGTCTCGATCCAGAGGTCCATGGTGTCGGCGAGGATGAACTTCGGCCGGCGCACCTGGTCGAGGACGCGGTGCTGGAGCGAGGGGTGGATGTTGCCGAGCATGACGAACGGCGCGGTGGCGTAGTTCGCAGGCAGGGTGGGGTTGAACTTCTCGAAGACGTTGAGGGCGACGGAGAGCGTGCGGCGGGTGTTGTAGTCCCACTCATAGACGCCGGCCCAGCGGAAGGTCTTGCCCTCGGCGACTTGGAGGCCGGCGAGGTCAATGCCGCGCTTGCGCAGGAGCTGGGTGAACTTCTTTGGGAAATCGGTGCCGACGACGCCGACGAGCTTGACGGGGGCGAAGAAGCTGGCCGCGACGCTGGCGTAGCTGGCCGAGCCGCCCAGCATGTCGGCGTGGGTTTCCACCGGCGTCTGCACGGTGTCCAACGCGATAGATCCAACAATGACAACGCTCATGATTTATTCCTGGTTTGGTTTCTGTAGCGGCGGTCTCTGACCGCCGGCTGTTGTGTCTGATTATGTTCGGCGGTCGGAGACCGCTACAGGTTTGGCGGTGACTGCTTGCTTGAACTCGCGGGCCGCGGCAGTCACGTCGGCGGCGCAGAGAATAGCGGAGACAACGGCGATGCGCGAGGCCCCGCTTTGCAGAACTTCGGCGACGTTCGCCATCGTGATGCCGCCGATGGCAAACGCCGGCAGCGACACTTGACGCGAGACGTCGCGCAGCGTCGCGAGGCCGATGGGGGCGGCGGCGGGCTTGGTGCCGGTGGCAAAGAGCGGGCCGATGCCGATGTAATCGGGCGCGAGCGCCCCGGCGGCCCTGGCCTGCGCAAGCGAGTGGGTGGAGACGCCGACAAGCGCGCACGGGCCGATGGCGTTGCGCGCGGCGGCGACGGGCATCATTTCCAAATCCTCCTGTCCGAGATGGACACCGTCAGCCCCGACTCGACGCGCGAGGGCGACGTGGTCGTTGATGATGAGCGGCACGCCGGCGGCGCGGGTGACCGGCAGGACGCGGCGGGCGACGGCGGCGATGTCGTCGTGGCACCAGGTCTTGGCGCGGAGCTGGAGGATGTCCACGCCGCCGAGGATCAGTTCGCGGGCAACGTCGGCGGGGTCGCGCGTTCCGAGATAGGCCGCGTCGAGGAAACCGTAGAGGCGACAGTCCGCAATCGGCCTCATGACTCAGGCGGCGGAATCGGGCATCTCGATTTGCTTGAGGCCGAGGAAGTGGTCTATGAAACCGGTGGAGTAGCGCCCGCGCCGGAAGTCGGGGTCCTGCATGATGGCGCGTTGGAGCGGGATGGTGGTCTTGACGCCCTGGATGGCGAACTCGCTCAGGGCGCGGCTCATCCGGTCAATGGCCGCGCGACGGTCGGTGCCGTAGGTGATCACCTTGGCGATCATCGAGTCGTAGGTGGGCGGGATGGTGTAGCCGGCGTAGCAATGGCTGTCCACCCGCACGCCGGGGCCGCCGGGGCAATAATAGAACTCGATCTTGCCGGGCGACGGACGGAAGTCGTTGGCCGGGTCTTCGGCGTTGATGCGGCACTCGATGGCGTGGCGCATGATGCGGATGTCGCGCTGCTCGTAGGGAAGCGGTTCGCCGGCGGCGATGCGGATCTGTTCCTTGACGATGTCAATGCCCACCGCCTCCTCCGTCACGGGATGCTCCACCTGGATGCGGGTGTTCATCTCCATGAAGTAGAAGTTGCCCTTGGCGTCGAGCAGGAACTCGATGGTGCCGGCGTTGGTGTATTCCACCTTCTCGGCGATGCGGACGGCGGCCTTGGTGATGTGCTTGCGGAGGCTCTCGTCGAGCGCCGGGGAAGGGGACTCCTCGACCAGTTTCTGGTGGCGGCGCTGGATGGAGCACTCGCGCTCGAAGAGGTGCAGCACCTTGCCCCGTTGGTCGCCGATAATCTGCACCTCGATGTGGCGCGGCAGCTCGATGTATTTCTCGATGTAAACCGCCGCGTTGGAGAAAGCGCGCTCGGCCTCGGTGCGGGCGGTGTGGAAACCCTTCACGAGCGAGACGTCGTTGTGCGCGATGCGCATCCCGCGTCCGCCGCCGCCGGCGACCGCCTTGATGATGACGGGGTAGCCGATCTTCTTGGCGAGTTTGACGGCGTCCTGCTCGTTGGCCACGGGGCCGTCGCTGCCGGGCACGACGGGCGCGCCGGCTTTGCGGGCGGCTTCCTTGGCAACGGACTTGTCGCCCATCATCTTGATAACGGAGGAACGCGGGCCGATGAACTTGATGTTGCAGTTCTCGCAGACCTCGGCGAAGTGGGCGTTCTCGGCGAGGAACCCGAAGCCGGGATGGATGGCGTCCACGTCGCCCACCTCGGCGGCGCTGATGATGCGGTCTATCTTCAGGTAGCTGTTGGCGCTGACCGCGGGACCGATGCAGATGGCCTCGTCGGCAAGCTGGACGTGCATCGAGGTGGCGTCCGCCTCGGAGAAGACGGCAAGGGTCTTGATGCCCATCTCGCGGCAGGCGCGGATGATGCGGACGGCGATTTCGCCGCGGTTGGCGATAAGGATTTTCTCGAACATGACGCAGAGAAACGGGTGCGACTCGATGCGGCGACTGCGTTATGCAGTCTTGCGCACGCGGAAGAGAGGCTGGCCGAATTCAAGGGCCTTGGCGTTCTCCAGAAGCACTTCAGTGATGACGCCTTTGACCTCGGCTTTGATCTCGTTCATTACCTTCATCGCCTCAATGATGCAAACGACGGTTTCTTCATTGACCACCGTGCCCACTTCCACAAACGGCGCGGCTTCCGGCGATGGGGAGCGGTAGAAAGTGCCAACCATCGGCGACTTGATCTCGACGGTGTCTGCCGCCGGAGCCGACGGGGCGGCAGCAGGCGCGGCGACGGGCGCCGGGGCGGCGGCAGGGGCGACCATGATGGGCGCAGCCTGCACCGGCAGCGGAATCACCGCGGTGTCGGACCCAGCGGAGCCGTTCGGGCCGCGCTTGATGCGAATCTTGCCGCCTTCGCGCTCCAGCTCGAATTCCGTCAGCTCGTTGCGTTTCATCAACGCTATAATTTGTTTGATCTCTTCAAGATCCACGTAGCATCTCCTCAGTTACGAGATTAGGGCGGTGAAGCTATCAGGGGCGGCGTGAAAGAATCAAGACTGTTTTCCGGCGTTCTTTGCCAGCGCCACCGCCGCCTCAAGGCCGAGCAGGTAGCTCAGCGGGCCAAAACCGCAAATCTGGCCTACACAGACGGGCGCCGTGAGCGACCGATGGCGAAAATCCTCGCGCGCATGGATATTTGAAAGATGGATTTCCACCGCCGGCAAGCCCACGGCGGCAATGGCGTCGCGCAACGCTACGCTGGTATGGGTGTAGGCGGCGGGGTTGATGACGATGGCGCTGTAGCGGCCGGGCGCTGCGCCGATGAGGTCCACCAGTTCGCCTTCGTGGTTGGACTGGCGGAAGTCCACCTGCACACGGAGCGCGCGGGCGCGTTGGAGCACGCGCTTCTTGATCTCGGCAAGGGTGGTGCGGCCATAGATGCCGGTTTCGCGGCGGCCGAGCAGGTTCAGGTTTGGGCCGTTGATGAAGAGAATTCTCACGCGGGCGAGTCTAGCAACTCGTCAGCCGAAGTCTAGCCTTCAGGCAGGCGGCGTGCGCGGCCGCCTTGCACCTGCATTGGCAATGCACGGTGAGATTGCACGCGGCGGTTCGATGGCGCGAAGCATCGTTTCTGCCAAATCCCCGTGTTTCCCCGCAAAACACGGCGGTTTCCGTCTCCTCTTCGCCTTTTCGCATCCCTTGGCACGGCACGTGCCCCTTGGGAGTAGACATCAGGCCGGATCCGCAACAAGCCGGCGGTGTCAAGGAGTGATGCGATAGGCTTATGAGACCGCACGGACCATTTGGACCTGCAAACGACAGCGCGGCAACGCCAGTTCATGGCGTGCCGGGCGCGCGGCGGGTTGTCCTGATCGGTGCGCGAATTGAAGCCTTGGCAGAAGCGGCTTTCCACCGTAAAAGGAAGGAGGTCGGTCATGTCTGAGACCATTCGTGTGTTATTGGTGGACGACGAGGAGGATTTCTACGTCCTCACTCGCGAACTTCTTGCTGGAATCCCGGGCAACCGCTACGAGGTGGACTGGGTGGGCAGCTACGATGCGGCGCTGGGAGTCTTGGAGGCGGATCAACATGCGGTCTGGCTTGTGGACTACAGGCTGGGCGTGCATGACGGCCTGGAACTGATGCGGGAGGTGATCAACCGCGGCAGCAAAGCGCCGATGATCCTGTTGACCGGCCAGGGCGATCACGAAATTGACATGGCGGCGATGAAGATCGGCGCGTCGGATTACCTGCCGAAGGACCACATTGACGCGCGCACCCTGGAGCGGAGCATTCGTTACGCATTGGAACGGGTTCGCTCGCAAGAGTCGCTCCAGGTCAGCGAAACGCGATTCCGCAGCGCGTTCTACGGCGCAGTGCCCGGCATGGCGCTGACTTCGATGGACGGGCGTCTTCTGCGGGTCAACCGCTCGCTCTGCGACATGCTCGGTTACTCCGTCGCCGAGCTGTTGGTGAAATCGTTTCAAACGCTTGTCCATCCTGACGACTTGCAGGCCAGCCAGCGGTTGTTGGAGACATTGATGGGCGGCGAGCGGCCGGCGCAGATGGAGAAACGGTTCGTTCACAAACGCGGCGGCACGGTCTGGACCTATTGGTCGGTCTCGCTGCTGCGCGACCAGCGTGGTGCGCCGTTGTATTTCCTCTCGCAAATCCACGATCTCACCGAGCGCAAGAGGACGGAAGCGGCGCTGCGCCAGAGCGAGGAACTGCTTCACAAAGCGCAGAAGATGGAAGCCGTGGGGCGGCTGGCCGGCGGCGTCGCGCACGATTTCAACAACATCCTCACCGTCATCAGCGGCTACGCCACGATGCTGTCCAAGAAGCTCGAAGGCGACCCGGAGCTGCAGCGTGAGGTGGACGAAATCCAAACCTCCGCGGATCGCGCCGCCACGCTGACGCGCCAACTGCTGGCACTGAGCCGCAAACAGTTGCTCAACCCCAAGGTGCTGGACCTGAACCTCGTGGTGGGCGGCATCGAGAAGATGCTGCGCCGGCTGATCGGCGAGGACGTTGAACTGCGGATTCAGTTGGACGAGACGATTGGCCGCGTGAAGGTGGATCCCGGCCAGATCGAACAAGTGATCATGAATCTGGCCATCAACGCCCGCGACGCGATGCCGTCGGGCGGCAAGCTGACGATCCAGACGGCGTCCGTGGTGCAGGAGAGGCCGGGCCAGTTGAGCGAAGGCGGCATCCCCGCGGGTCATTACACCGTTCTCATCGTCACCGACACCGGCATCGGCATGAACGACGAAGTGCGGAGCCACCTGTTCGAGCCGTTCTTCACCACGAAGGACCGCGACAAAGGCACCGGCCTCGGACTGGCCACCTGCCACGGCATCATCAAGCAAAGCGGCGGCTACATCCACGTCTATACCGAGCCAGGCCACGGCACGGCCTTCAAGATTTACCTGCCCGTCGTGGCCGGCGCTGCCGAAGACATCCGGCCGGCTGCGGGCGCGGGCATCGTCCAGTCGGGTTCGGAAACCGTCCTGCTGGTTGAAGACGAGGATCCCGTGAGGGAATTCGCCGTCCGCCTGCTGCGGGAAGCGGGCTACACGGTGTTGGAGGCCCGCAACGGCAATGATGCGCTGCGCCTGCTCCAGGAACAAGCCAGCCGGAAGATTGACATCATGGTCACCGACGTGATCATGCCCCAGATGGGCGGCAAGGAACTGGCGGACCAACTCAAGCAACTCCGGCCCGCCACCCGCATCCTCTTCGTCTCCGGCTACACGGGCGACGCGCTCGACAACAGCGGCGTCCTGCGAACCGGCGCGGCCTTCCTGGAGAAGCCCTTCTCCGCGGCGCGGCTCACGCAGAAGATTCGCGAGGTGTTGACCAACGGCGCGGCGAAGAGACGCTGAGCGGCGCGAGCGGGGCGCGACCCTTTCCCGTAGTCGCCGAGGTCGCGAGGCGGAGGGCGTCGTAGATGAGAAAGCCGTCCGCCTCCTTACGTCGGCGGCTACACGGTTTCCACCGTCAACGTCCCCGTCGTATCGAGACCGCCGACGCGCGCATAGACGCCGCTCGGATCGTTGCCGCCAACTTTTACGGCGCTCCAGACTAGCACCGCCTTGTAGGTGACGAACTTCGTCGCTTCCACCACCAGTTTCCATTGGCCGGCGACATCGCTCGTTCCTTTCCATTGTCTTCGTTGACTGGCGGGCCGGCCCATCCGGCCCCCTAAAACCGTGTCAGGGCGCTTCCGACGCCCGTTTTGATGCCCGGCACACGCGTGTGGATGGCTCGCACACCTGTGCGGATGACCGGCACATCTGTCTGGAGGGCACGGACGCCTGATTGCACCGTCCGGCGTGGCCGGCAGCCGGGCAGCCGGCTCACAGGTCACGCCGCCCGCATCGCCCGCAGCGTCTTCTTCAACGCCTCCATCCTCGCCCACGCCGTCAGTATCTGAGGCAGGCGGCGTCCCATAGTCCCTCGCCGAAGGCCTCCACCGCCGCGCTGCCGCGCAGGAAGAAGAACGAGGCGTCATCATGCTCGTTGTCCGCCATCCAGTCCGTCTGCACTCCCGCCTTCCGCATCTGTTCGAAAACATCCGCCAGCGGCAGATCGTAGTTGATGTCGATGCCCGTATCCTCGGGAGCGGGCACCGCCTCGCCGAGGACCGGCCGCGCCTGCTCCAACGCCTTCAGGACCAAGGCGTCCATGGGCCGCTCGACGGAGATGATCAGCAGGTTCTCCGGCGGCGTCTCCATCGGCTCCATGCAATCCGGATTGGCCGGCTTCGTCATCGGCGAGAACAAAATCAATGGCAGCGGCTTGCCCAGCACCGTCGCTTCGTAATTCACCACCGCCTCGGCCTCATTCATGAGATCGCCCCACGTCGCGCTGGCCTCCAGCGCAAAGACCGGGAGAATGTGGTCAGCAGGTTTCATCGTGTCATCTCCATCTCTTCAACGGCGGCGGCCGCGGCAGGCTTCTTCTCCGCGCTCATCTGAGCCTCTCTGCGTCTTTGCGTTGGGAATCCGCCGTCTTAACGCAGAGACGCCAAGGACGCGGGGCTCGCAGAGTCAGCCGACGCGCAGTATCCGCAACGTCTGCTTTAGCTCTTCCAAGCCGCTGCTTTCAAGCGCGGAGATTTCCACCACCTTGCGGCGGAAGCGGCGCTTGAACCGCCTCAGGTTCGCCGCCGCTTCAGGCAGGTCCATCTTGTTGGCAACGATCAGCCGCGGCTTCTTCAGCATCGCCGGGTCGTAAAGCTCCAGTTCCTTCAGCAACTGCCGGTAGTCCTCGATCGGATCGCGGTTGTCCACGCCCGCCATGTCCAGCAGCAGCAACAGGAGCCGGCAGCGCTCGATGTGCCGCAGAAAATCGTGGCCGAGGCCGACGTTGTCGTGCGCGCCTTCGATCAATCCCGGAATGTCCGCCAGCGTCAGCTTCCCGAAATCCTCGAAGTAGGTGACGCCGATCTGCGGCGTCAGCGTCGTGAAAGGGTAGGGGGCGATCTTCGGATGCGCCGCCGTCAGCCGGCTCAGCAGCGTGCTCTTGCCGGCGTTCGGATAGCCGACCAGGCCGACATCCGCGATGATTTTCAGGGTCAACTCAAACTCGCCCACTTCGCCAAGCTCGCCCTGCTCGAACTCGCGCGGCGCCTGGTGCGTGGAGGAGGTGTAGGTGCAGTTGCCGCGCCCGCCGCGTCCGCCGCGGCAGAGGACGACCTGCTGGCCCTCCTCAACCAAGTCGGCGACGATATCCGTGGCGGCGGTTGGCGTGGGCATGACCTTGATGGTCCGTCCGCGCCGCTCCAGTTCCACGTCCGTGCCGGGAATATGCGCCTCGCCCTTGACCATCAGCTTGCAGCCCGCCAGCGGCGTGAACTCCAGCCGCCGGATGACCGTGCCGCAGGGAACCTTGACGATCAGCGAACGGCCGCTCTTGCCTTGCTTGCGCTTGCCCTCGCCGTGGCCGCCGCGCTCGGCGAGCAGCCGCGGCTTGTAGTAGAGGTCCACGAGGTTGTTGGCGTTCTTGTCCGCGACAAGGATCACGTCGCCGCCGTGGCCACCGTTGCCGCCGTCGGGGCCGCCTTTCTCAATAAACTTCTCGCGGCGGAAGCTGACGCAGCCGTGGCCGCCGTCGCCGGCTTTGACGTGGATTTTCTGGCAATCAACAAACATAAGCAAAAGGGCCGCCGCGTGGATGCGCGACGGCCCTCGCAATGGGAAATGAGTTACTTGGCCGCAGTCGGTTCGGGGAGCGGCTCCACGCTGATGCGCTTGCCGGTCTTCTCGAACTTCACCGTGCCGTCCACCGTCGCGTAGATGGTCCAGTCACGGCCGACGCCGACGTTATCACCGGCGTTAAACTTGCTGCCGCGCTGGCGCATGATGATGCTGCCCGCGGTGACGAACTCGCCGCCGGACGCCTTCACGCCGAGCCGCTTGCTGACGCTGTCGCGTCCGTTACGAACACTGCCTTGTCCTTTTTTATGTGCCATGGAAAATTCTCCGTGCCGGCGCTTACGCCTGGATGTTCTTGATCTTCACGACCGTCAGCGTCTGGCGATGGCCGATCGTGCGGTGATAACCCTCGGTCCGGCGCATCTTGAAGGCGATGACCTTCTTGCAGCGCTTGTGGTCGTCCACCACGTCCGCAGTGACCTTCGCGCCCGCGAGCGTCGGCTGACCGACCTTGATTTTGTCGCCGTCGGCCACCAGCAAGACCTTGTCAAAGGTGACTTCCTGGCCTTTGGGGGCCTCCAACAGTTCGACTTCGAGCGTGTCGCCCGCGGCGACGCGATATTGTTTGCTACCGGTTTCGACTACAGCATACATGATGTTTTTGCCTTCGTTAAAGGCCGGACAAACTATAGAAGCGCCGCGGCGGTGTCAATGGTGGAATTCGCAATGGTGCAATTCCGCAATCACCTGTGCCGCCGAAATAAGCCCCATCACCAACACCACCACCGCGCTGACCAGTGGCAGGCGCCGCGTCCAGCCTCGCGCCGCCAGATGCCCCGCCGCCTTCCGCGCCGCGAGGCTCAACCCCAGCACCGCCAGCCCCAGCCCGCAGCTAAACGCAATCAACACACCGCCCGCCGCCAGAAACTCCCGTTGCGCTGTCATTTGGAGCAACACCGCCCACCCGTTCGCGCATGGCAACAGGCTGCCCGATATGCCCAGCACCCAAACCTGTCCGAGGGACTTCGCCTGCGTCTCCTGCTCGTGGTGATGATGGTGGTGCGCGTCGAGATGGCAGCATTCGTCGCCCGGCGCGCCCCAGTTCCGCCGGAGCATCCAGAGGCCCAGCCCGATCATCAGCGCCGCCGCCGTCACCTCCAGATAATGTTGCAGCGCCTCCGGCGGCGCCTGCGTCCGGGCAAACCACGCCACCGACGCCAGCGCCACCAGCATGAACGTGTGCGTCACCGTCAGCGTCAGCGCCAGCCAGAACGCGTGGCTCGCCGGCCGGCGCGTGTCCAGAAAATACCCGGCGATCAGCGCGCGGCTGTGGCCAAAGAGACTGTCCAGCAGTCCCAGCGTGAATGCGGTGACAAGATTGATCGGTGCGCTCTCCATGATGAATTTGAGGCGCGCACTCTCGCTGAAAGGGCCGGGGATGTCAACGCGGCGTCAGGCGGTTCAAGTTGCAGGACGCGCATTACGCTTCACTCGCCGGGCTTCACGTCTTAGGCTACCAACGCATGGATTCACTGGCTGACAAAGACCGCCGCCATCTCTGGCATCCGTTCACGCAAATGCGCGACTGGATGGCGGAGGAGCCGGTCATTATCGAGCGTGGACAGGACGCGCGGCTCTGGGACACGAAAGGGCGCGAGTATCTCGACGCCAACGCCTCCATCTGGACGAACATCCATGGCCACAACCACCCGCGCATCAACGCCGCCATCCGCGCGCAACTGGAGAAAGTCGCCCACAGTTCATTCCTCGGTTTGTCGAACGTGCCGGCGATAGAACTGGCCGAGAAATTGGTGAGCATTGCGCCGGGGAATGGTAACGCGGGCACTCCTGTCCACGCTGATTCCGCCGCCACAGAGGGCGTGGACATGAGTGTTCGTCCTGAGCGGCTCACGCGCGTCTTTTACAGCGACGACGGTTCCACGGCGGTGGAGGTAGCACTCAAGATGGCGCTGCAATACTGGGTCCATCGCGGCCAGCCCCAACGACGGCGGTTTGTTGCGTTCGCCGACGCCTACCACGGCGACACCATTGGCGCGGTGAGCCTTGGCGGAATTGATTTGTTCCATGCGACCTACAAGCCCCTGCTGTTTGAAGTGGATCGAGTGGCGGACGCGCAACAGTTGCGGAAACTGATGCGGGAGAGTGAGGGCAACATTGCTGCGGTGGTGATCGAGCCACTCATCCAGGGCGCGGCTGGCATGAAGCTCTGGCCGCGTGGGTTGCTGCGGGATGTGGCGTGGCTTTGCGATGAACACGGTGCGCTGCTGATCGCCGACGAAGTGATGACGGGTTTCGGCCGCACGGGAACGATGTTCGCTTGCCAGCAGGAGAACATCACGCCGGATTTCCTCTGCCTCGCCAAAGGACTGACGGGGGGCTACCTGCCGCTGGCGGCGACGTTGACGACGGAAAAGGTGTTCTCGGCGTTTCTCGGCTACTACGAGGAGCGGAAGACGTTCTTTCACGGCCACAGCTTCACGGGCAATCCGCTCGGCTGCGCAGCGGCCTTGGCGAGTTTGGCAATCTTCGAAGAGGAAGACACGCTGGCACGGCTTCAGCCGAAAATCTCGTTGCTGCGTGACGAGTTGCAGGAGTTCTGCAAGCTGAAGCCGGTCGTGGAGGCGCGCCAGTGCGGCTTCATCGGCGCGGTGGAAGTCGGGCCGTATCCTTGGGAGGCAAAGGCCGGCATTCGCGTCTGCCAGCACGCGCGCGAACTGGGCGTGCTCACGCGGCCCATCGGCAACGTCATCGTCATCATGCCGCCACTGTGCGTGACGGAAGATGAATTGCGGAAGATTTGTGACGTGCTACGGCGGGCGGTGAAGGAGGTGCTGGGATGAACACGGCTTGTAGCCGCCGACGTAAGGAGGCGGTCGGCGTGGATAAGCAGTCAGTCCGCCTATCCATGAACCTCATGTTCATGGCCCGGACGCGCCAACGCCGAGTTGGTGGAGTTCTCCTTACGTCGACGGCTACGGTCTTCATCACCGGCACGGATACCGGCGTCGGGAAGACGTTCGTGACGGCGGCGCTTGTTCGCGCGCTGCGAAAGGCGGACGTCCATGCGGGAGCGGTGAAACCGTTCGCCACAGGCAGCCGCGAGGACGCGAAGGTCTTGCGTGCGGCGATGGATGGCGAACTAACACTCGGGGAGATCAATCCGGTGTTCTTCCGACGCCCGCTGGCGCCGATGGTGGCTGCTCGGTTGGAAGGCAGGCGTGTGCCGTTGCGCGTGAAGTTGCCGATGAAGCATTTCGAGTTGTTGCTGGTCGAGGGCATCGGCGGTTGGTTGGTGCCGCTGACGGAGCGGGTGACGGTGGCGGACTGGGTGGCGCGACGAGGCTGGCCGATCATCATCGTTGCGCGGGCGGGTTTGGGGACGCTCAATCACACGTTGCTGACGGTGGAGGCGGCGCGGCAGCGTGGTGTGCAAATCGCAGCGGTGGTTTTGAACGACGTGGACAAGGCTGGCGCGGCAGCGGCGCGGCGGAACGCGGCGGTATTGTGGCGGCTAACGCGGCTGCCGGTTCTTGTCTCCATCAGAGCGCTGGCGGACGCGCTGCGAAAGGAACTGAGATGAAGACTTTCAACGGAAGCATCGCGCGTGCGAGTAAGGGCAACAACCACATCCTCGACATCACTGACGACGTGCAGCGGCTGGTGGAGGAGGGCGGAGTGCGCACCGGGCAAGTGGTGGCGATGGTGGTCGGTTCGACGGCGGGGTTAACGACGTTGGAGTTCGAGCCGGGGTTGGTGAACCACGATATCGCGGCGGCAATGGAGCGGATCGCTCCGAAAGGCGGTGATTACCGGCACGAGCAAACCTGGCATGACGACAACGGCCACAGTCACGTGCGAGCTGCGCTGATGGGCCCGTCGCTGGCGCTGCCGGTGGTCGAAGGACGCGTGCCGCTGGGGACGTGGCAGCAGGTGGTGCTGGTGGATTTCGACACGAGGCCAAGACAACGGCAGGTGGTGGTTACGATTGTTGGCGATTGAGCGCGCCAAGAAGTTTGCCGTGGATGCCGCCGAAACCGCCGTTAGAGAAAATGGCGACGACATCATTCGAGCGCAACTGAGGAACCAGCGCGGCGACGATGGCGTCGGCGTCGGCGAGGTAGTGGGCGGGACGGCCGTGGGCGGTGATGTCGGCGACGAGCTTTTCGGGGGAGAGCCGCTCGTGGGCGGGGAGTTCTTCGAGGCGGTTGACCTTGCTGACGAAGACGCCGTCGGCTTCGGCGAGGGCGGCGGCGAGTTCGTTTTGGAAGACACAGCGGCGGGTGGTGTTGCTGCGCGGCTCGAATACGGCCCAGAGGCGCTGGCCGGGGAAACGGACGCGGAAGGCGCGGATGGTTTCACGGAGGGCGGTGGGGTGGTGACCGAAATCGTCCACGACGGTGACGCCCGCCGCGACGCCGCGGACTTCCTGCCGGCGCTTGATGCCGCGAAACTCGTTGAATGCCGCTTGAATTTGTTCCGGCGAGAGACCGTGGCGAAGGGACGTGGCGGCAACGGCGAGAGCGTTGCGGACGTTGTGCTCGCCGAGGAGGGGACTCTGGAATTTAAGATTTGAAATTTGAAATTGGGAGCCTTCGACGGTGAGAGCGATGTCGGTGGCGCGAAAGTCGTTGTCGGGGCCGAGGCCGAAGGTTTTGACGGGGCAGGGGGCGTTGGCGACGACGGCGCGGACGTTGGCGTCGTCGCCGTTGGCTAGGACGAGGCCGTTGCGCGGAACGATGCTCACGAGGCGGCGGAAGGTGAGCTTGATGTCATCGAGCGACGGGAAAATGTCGGCGTGGTCGAACTCGATGTTGTTGATGATGACGGTGTCGGGCAGGTAGTGGACGAACTTGCTGCGCTTGTCGAAGAAGGCGGTGTCGTATTCGTCGCCTTCGATGATGAAGTGGCGCGCGGTGGCGGGGCAGGCGCAGCCTTGGCCGAGGTTGAGCGGGATGCCGCCGATCATGTAACCGGGCGCGAGGCCGGCGTGCTGGAAGGTCCACGCCAGCAGCGAGGTGGTGGTGGTTTTGCCGTGGGTGCCGGTGACGACGATGGACGCGCGGCCCCGGATGAGGAACTCGCGGATGACATCGGGCAGGGAGGCGTAGAGGAGGCGGCGTTCAAGGACGGCCTCGACTTCAGGGTTTCCGCGACTGATGACGTTGCCGATGACGACGAGGTCGGGCTGGCCGACGGCGTCGAGGTTGGCGGCGGCGTAGGGCGAGAGGGCGGTGATGCCTTGCTCGGCGAGGAACGTGGACATGGGCGGATAGACGTTCTCGTCGGAACCGGTGACGCGGAGGCCGCGTTGCTTGAGTTGGGCGGCGACGGCGGCCATGGCGGTGCCGCAGATGCCAAGGAAGTGGACGGAACGGATTGGTTCGGCTGTGAGCATGTCGGGGACGGTAACGGCGACGGCGGGGGTTTTCAAACTTGATTTTCCATAGGGGCGCAGCACACTGTCTCAAATCTGTATGCCAACTTACGAATACGAGTGTGAGAAGTGCGGGAACCACTTTGAGTTGTTCCAGTCCATGAAGGAACCGGCGAAGAAGACCTGCCCGCAGTGCAAAGGCCGCGTGCGGCGGCTCATCAGCGGCGGCGCTGGGCTGATCTTCAAAGGGTCGGGTTTCTACATCACCGACTACCGGAGCGAGGGCTACAAGTCAGCGGCGAAGAAGGAATCGTCGAGCAGCACCACCGCTCCCGCTGCGAAAACGGATTCAACCAAACCCAGCGCCAGCCAAACAGGAACCAAGAAATGATCAAGTGCACAGCTTGTAATTACGACAACCCGATCGGCCGCGTCCACTGCGTGCAGTGCGGCGGCAAACTCGACCTGAGCGCGATTGTAACTGCGGACCAAGCGACGGGCGCCAAGGGCGAGGTGGTCGTCAAGGTCCAGAAGGCAGGCGGCGGGTTTTCCATTGGGCGGACGATCCGGAAGTTTGTCAGCTTGCTGATAATCGCCGTGCTGGGCGTGGTGGGAGTGTTGGTGTGGCAGGAAATGCCGGTCGAGGACATCCCGACGAGCGCGGCGTTCGCGCTGGCGGCAAAAGGCCGGCTCGACACCTTGACAGAAGCGCACGAGCGCGGAACGACGATGACGATCACGTTCAATAACAAGGAGATCAACTCCTACCTCAGTGATCCTGGTTCGCCGAAGCCTGTGAAATATACGCCGGACAATCCTGAGGCCGTGTTTCTGCCACGTTGGGCGAAGTATCAGATCGAGATCGGCAACGGCCGCTTCGCGGCGGTGGCGGTGGGCGAGGTGCGCGTCAAGGCGTTCACCAAGCAGTTCATCTTCCGGTCGAGCGGCTCGCTGGTGGAAGGCGCCGACGGGAAGAAGGTGAAATGGACGACGGCGTTCGTCGGACGGTTGCCGCTGCACGCGCTGCCGGGTGGCGACATGGTGGCGCAGATGTTTGGAAATCTGTGCTTCAAGTTTGAAGGGTTCGACGCGGAATGGAAGTTGGTGAAAGAGGCCCGCGTGGTGGCGTTGACGCCCGGCACGGCCGTGGTCTGCGTGGGCGCGGCGCGCTGACGATGCGACCAGGACGGCAGCGTTTGTTGGCGGTAGCCGTCCTCGGCGCGCTTGCGCTTGGCGTTTCGGTCTGCGTGGGGCAGGGAACCAACGCGCTGACCCGGGCGATAGGCGTTTCCGGCCAGATTTACGCGTTCTGCGCTGATGCCGGGCGGGCGGCGGCTCTGGCGTCGTTCTGCGAGGACATCCGCGCGAAGTTGATTGCCCGGCTGGGGGCCGATAAAGCATGGCGCGCGCCGGTGGTCGTGGTGTTCCGGGAACGGCCAGCCGGGAGCGCGATGGCAATGCCGGGCGAGGTGGCTCCGCTGCATTGCTCAACGGTGTCGGTTTCCGGCTTCCTGCGGTTTCAGATCGAAGCGGAGACGCCGCCGCCAGTGGACGCGTCGCGGTTCGTGCAGGCGGTGGTCGGCACGCTTTGCACGGAGATGGCCAATCAGAAGCTGTCGAAGGTCGAGGGCGGACAGCAAATCGCGCGTGTGCCGGTGTGGTTGGAACTCGCGCTGACAAGGAAACTGGAGGAGCGCCCGCGCGAGGCGATGCTGGAGCCGTTGAAACAGGCGATGGCAGCCGGGAAGGTGCCGACGTTCCAGCAGGTGACAGAGGCCGCCGGGCCGCCGGCCAATCCCGCCGCGGCTGCGCTCTACGGCGCGCAATGCGAGGCATTGCTGGAGGCAATGGAAGGGCAGCATGACGGCCGCGCGAAGGTGCGGAAGTTTCTGTTGGGCCTCAAGCCGGGGGAGGGCTGGATGCCGTCGTTCCGGGCGGCGTTTGGGCAGGGTTTCGCTTACCCGGTGGGCGCGGAGAAATGGTGGTCGCTGGTAATGGTGCGGGCGTCGTCCATGATCGTGGCGCAGAGCTACACGGCGGCCGAGACCCGGCGGCGGCTGGCCGAGGCGCTGGTGGTGGTGGTGCCGGAAGGAGTCGCAGCGAAACGGCCTCCTGGTTTCTGGTCCTCGGCCTGGCCGTTTCACGGTGAGGCGCCGAAGCGTGTCAGCGGCGTGACGACTCTGGATAAGCTTCTAGATTTTTGCAGCGACCCGAAGGCGCTGCCGGCGATTGTGGCACCGAACGAAGCGCGGTTGCAGGCGATGGCGTCGCTGGCGCACCCGTTGTATCGCAACGCGATCCGGAACTACTTTGAGGGAATTCACTGGCTGCGGAAGAACGACGTGAAACGATTCCAAGCCGCCGTGTCTCAAGCGTCCCAGGAGGGCCGCCGGGCCGACCGCGACGCGGAGGCGATCACCCACTACGTCGGATCCGTGGAGGCATCGCTTTTCCCTGAGGACATGGCAAAGCGTTTTGGAGCATGGTTCAAAACCGGAGGAACGGGCGAAAACCGGCCGCCGACGCCAACGCCCATGGACAGTTACATGGACCAGGTCGAGTCCACCATGCCGCGGTGAGGCGCGTCAGAATAGTCCTTGCCAAGCCGGGTGCGCGGTGGAAGATTGTCGCCATGATGACTGCCAGACTTGTTGTTGCGGGCGTGGTGATCGGGCTTCTGGGCGTGTGTCCGCCGGTTTGGGCGCAAGGAAGGAACTTGACCCAGCCCTACGAGCAAAAACGGACGGTAGGCATCATCACTCCCGGCAGTCTTTACAAGAACCAGACATTCAACCAGAACCTCCCCGGAACGCTCAACAAGCCGGGCCAGCTTGGGAACCGCCGTGCTTCGACCGCGCCGCAGAATGTCTCGACCACGCAGCCTTTATACAAGCCGGTGACGGTGAATGTCCCGCAGCAGCCCTCGCCGTTCAGCACAGCGCCAAAGACCGCCACGCCGATGCCCTCGCCCTTTGCGTCGGTTTTCACGCCTTCCCAGCCCGCGCAACAAACGCCGCCGCCCCCGCCGCCGCTCTACAATATGAGCATGGGGCAACAACCCGCGGCTCAGCCACCCCCGCCATACTCGGTTGCGTTGCCCGCTGCGCCGCTCTCGACGCCGATGCCGCAGGCGGCCTATTCGATAACGCCCCAGTTCACGGCCGTGTCGCCTTTGTCGCCGGGCGGACTACCAAACACGGCGGTCACGACGCCGGCCAGACAACCATTTTACAGCATGGGCCAGCAAGTGACCGCGCCGCAACCATTGCGGCCCTCCATGCCACAGCCCGGTGCTGCTTCAACACCGTTGCAGCCGCCTGCGATGACCGGGCCTCAATCCTTGCCTGCGCCGCAGTCCACCACCATGCCCCCGGCATCGTCCGCAACTTCGACGCCGCTGGTCACGCCTCTGGTTACGCCGCTAAACATGCCGCTAAACACGCCCCTGAACACGCAACTGCAAACGCCCTTCTACGTGCCGCAAACACCGTTCGCCGCGCCGCAGCCGCCTCCGCAACGCTGAACAGGCCGGGATGGCTGGCGGCTGAGTTTGGTTGACATCAAAAACCAGCGTCGCAATGATGCGCCTCGTGAAACACTCAAATCGTATCTGGGGAACGGCTGCGATTCTGGTGCTGGCTATCATCGGCTGTGCCGCGGGTTGTGTCATCCTGGCTAACTACGACGCGAAGATCAAAGTGCGCCGGGAGAGGGCGGCCAACATTGATGTGGCGATGCGGGAGGCTTTGAACACGGCCAAGGACGCCATGAACAAGGCGCTCGTGGAAGAGAATGGCGCGAACGGGTCTGGCAACGCGCAGGTTTTTGACGCGAAAGCGGTGCGTCAACTGTTGGAGAAGCAAAGGCGGGCATTCAACCTTTGCGAGGAAGAGGTGACGGCCCTGAACAACCAGCGGAGCCAGAATGAGGCTGTGATCCAGAACCTCATGGACGGCGTGAACGAATGCACCATCCTGACGGTCGTCTGTGGCATTCTGGGGCTTTACGCCGTGTTCTGGCTGCAACGCTACACCTGAAGCCCGTCCCGCGTTCCGCGAGGCTTGCCGGCAGGGTGGGGCGGGTCATGACGGTTTTCCGGCGGCGTGATCCTGCGGCTTCAGCGGCGGTTTCTGGGGCGCCTTGCGGACGATGCCCACCGACGTGATCAGACACAGCGCGGCGGCGATCAACGTTCCCTCCGGCCATTTCAGCCAGCCCTGCCATGTTCCGGAGATGAGCACAAGCAGGCACGCCAGGGTCACCTCCACGCTTTGCTTCATCCGCAAGGCGGCAGGGAGGGCGCGCCAGAATTTTCGCAGCGGATGATCGAAGCCGAAATGCGAGGCGCACTGGCGGCTGATGTTCTCAACGGAGTATCGCAGACACCGCAGCGCCATGAGCGAGACGCCCTTGGCCGTCGGCGCGAACATACAGCCCGTGGCAGTCTCCAGTTTCTCGTCCCCGAACCGCGATTTGTAGATGGATTCGCCGATGCCGAAGTCGAGGTGTTTGACACCCTGCTTGCAGAGGTCTCCGACCATGTGCAGGAAAAGAATGATGCCAGGATCGTATTCCTTGAACTCCTGCACGTAGCCCGTCGTGTCCAGCCGCAGGGTATCTCGATACAAGGTGCCGATCCAGAACGCGATGGGCCGTTTGTCCACGTAGAGCAGGTAGGCACGCAACCACTGGTTGCGCGCCGAAAGCTGGAGAAAACTCTTCCCTTCAGCCGACGGCCGGTAGCTGCCGCCGCGGCGGTATTGATAAGTCTGCTGCGCAATCTCAGCCGCCGCGGCGTCGAGTTCCTCGACCTCGGCGGGTTGCGTGAAAGAGCGGAAGTGAACCTGGCCCGGATGCGCCGCCTCCAGCTTGCGCTGTTTCTTGCGGAAGATCGAACGGTGCGCTGATGAGATGCGGCGGAGAAATTCGTCGAGCGTGCCGGGCAGATGCCCCAACCAGTGCGTCACGTGCAACAGTCCGTGGTCGCGGCATGGCAGGGGCGGAACCGCGCGGACGGCGTCGTAGAGCGGCGTTCCTGTCTTCAGCCCGCCGAACATGGCGACGTCGAACTCGCCGCGCCGGAGGTTGTTCATGACCTCCGTGATGAGTTGCTTGCAGGCGGAGGGATTGCCGCCGTCAAGAACGCCGCCCTCGGGAACGATCAGCATGGACACGGGCTGCGGGCCGGTTTCCTTGGGCTGCAGCCAGATTCTCCAGGGACGTTGCTCAATGCGCCCGATCAACATGGCCGGCGCGGAGCCGGGGGCTGAAAACACAATCACATGCGGGCGGACAAAGGCGGGTCGTTGGGCGATGATGGTCTTCAGGAAGTCTATGTCCGCGGCACAGTGACAGCAGAGATCTTTCCACGCGGCACGCAAGGCATCGAGTTCATCCAGCGTTCGAAAAACCGAGATAGCGGGCGTCGCGGTGTTGGCACAAACCGGCGCGACAGGGCTGCGCGCGGATTCGGGATTGGGTCCCGGCGGTGCGGAAACGTGGTTTTGCACTGTCATCGCAGCTTCTTCTTTGTCCAACCCACTAGGGACGCGAGGTTAGAACGGACCCGCAGCCAACTCAAGGTGAAAACTTCTCCCGCCTCGCACGCTCGTGGGCGTCGAACGCTTCTCCAGTGGGCCGCCGATCACATCAGCGGGAACTCAGGGCGCGTCCTGCTTCCTGAGTCTGCGCAGGACGCCGATGGACGTGACCAGGCACAACGCGGCGGTCATCAAGGCCCCTTCGGGCCATATCAACCAGCCTTGCCATGTTCCGAGAACGATAACTGACAGAGAGATCAGGGCTATTTCCACCATGAGTCGGAGTTTCATGGGCGTAAACACTACCTATTACCGCGCAGCACAAACGAGGGTGTTGCGCGACCGTTGACTGTTCTTGGTTTTCAGCAAGTCGTTGAACACCACGTCACGCTTTCGGCGTAACGCCCATCACGATCCTGCGCACAACCACCAGGGCCGTGATGATGCACAAGGCCGCGCTGATCAATGCGCCCTCCGGCCATTTCAGCCAGCCTTGCCATGTCCCCACGACAGCCACTGCCATGAATACGAGGGCAATCTCCACCGTAAGTTTAATCTTCATGGGCGCTTCTTTTACCACCAAACGCGCCGCTCTGGCGAGCGTTTTGCGCGCTCTCAATTCGGTCACCGCGGAGCGAAGATGGCGGAGGGGGCGGGATTCGAACCCGCGAGGGCTTTTACACCCCACACGCTTTCCAGGCGTGCTCCTTAAACCACTCGGACACCCCTCCGCTCAACGCGCGGCTACCGTAGCGGAAGACGTGCCGGGAGTCTAGAGCGTTGAGTTGGCTTTGGAAAGAACTTCGTGTTCGTCGCCGTCATTGACTTTTGCATCCGGCTCTGACGAAATACCGCGCAGATTTAACAGGAGACATCCCATGCCACCGACCAAAGCCGTTGAGAAGACTGAGAAAACCGAAAAAGTTGAGAAGAGCGCCGACGAGACTGCAGCCAAGACGCCCGCCCAGGTCAAGCAACTCGAAGCCGCCATTGCTCACATCGCCAAGACCTACGGCGAGGGCAGCATCATGCGGCTCGGTGACGAGCGGGCGCGCGTCAAGATCGGCGTCATCTCGACCGGTTCGATCGCAATTGACATGGCGCTCGGCATCGGCGGCGTGCCACGCGGCCGTATCGTGGAGATCTACGGCCCGGAAATGTCGGGCAAGACGACGCTCGTGCTTCAAATCATCGCCCAAGCCCAGAAGAGCGGCGGCTTGGCGGCGTTCATTGACGCCGAGCACGCGCTCGATCCCAACTACGCCCGCAAGCTCGGTGTGAAGCTCGACGACCTGCTCGTCAGCCAGCCCGACAGCGGCGAAGAGGCGCTTCAGATCGTCGAGACGCTCGTGCGCTCCAACGCGCTCGATGTGATCGCCGTGGACTCGGTGGCGGCGCTGGTGCCGAAGGCGGAACTCGAAGGCCAGATGGGCGACGCCAGCGTCGGCGTCCAGGCCCGCCTGATGAGCCAGGCGATGCGCAAGCTCACCTCGATTGTGGCCAAGGCCAATACCTGCATCATCTTCACCAACCAGCTCCGCGAAAAGATCGGCGTCATGTTCGGCAACCCGGAGACGACGCCGGGCGGCAAGGCGCTGAAGTTCTACGCCAGCGTGCGCATTGACATCCGCCGCCAGCAGCAGATCAAGGACGCCGAGGGCCGCGCCATCGGCAACCACTGCAAGATCAAGGTCGTCAAGAACAAGTGCGCGCCGCCGTTCGCCGAGTGCGAGTTCGACGTCATGTATAACGAAGGCATCTCGAAAGAGGGCAGCCTGCTCGACGTCGCGACCAACCACGGCGTCGTCGAGAAGAAAGGCTCCTGGCTCCAGTTCGCCGGCGAAATGATCGGCCAGGGCCGCGAGTCGGCGAAGGACTTCCTGAGGCAGAATCCGGCGGTCGCGGAAAAGATCGCCGCCGCTGTCAGAGCCAAGGCGTTGCCGCCGGAGGAACCCGCCGCTGAAGTGAAGAGCGAATAGTTGAGAGTGAAGAGTTCAGGGAGACAAAACTTCTGCCAACTCTTCACTTTCTATTCTTAACTCTTAACTTTCTTTTGTTATGACGAGTTCTGAAATCCGCCAGCAGTTCCTGGACTACTTCAAGCGCCAGGGGCATACCATTGTGCCGTCATCGTCGCTGTTGCCCGATGCGCCGAACCTGCTCTTCACCAACGCCGGCATGAACCAGTTCGTGCCGATCTTCCTCGGCCAGATGCCGTGTCTCTACAAGCCCCAGCGCGCGGCGGACACGCAGAAGTGCATCCGCGCCGGCGGCAAGCACAACGACCTCGAAGACGTCGGTCTGGACACCTACCACCACACGTTCTTCGAGATGCTCGGCAACTGGAGCTTCGGCGACTACTTCAAGAAGGAAGCCATCGCCTGGGCGTGGGAGCTGGTCACCTCGAAGGAGTGGTGGGGCTTCCCGAAGGAGCGCATTTACGCGACGGTCTATAAGCCCGGCCCCGGCGATCCGAGCGAGTTTGACCAGGAAGCCTACGACTACTGGGCGCGCATCTTCACCGCCGCCGGACTCGACCCGAACGTCCACATTGTCTTCGGCAACAAGAAGGACAATTTCTGGATGATGGGCGACACCGGCCCGTGCGGCCCCTGCTCGGAGTTGCACGTGGACCTCACGCCGAAGGGCGACACGCGCGGATTGTTGGTCAACAAAGGCACGCCGCAGTGCATCGAGATTTGGAACCTCGTCTTCATGCAGTTCAACGCCAATCCCGACGGCACCTTCGGGCCGTTGCCGGCGAAGAACGTGGACACCGGCGCGGGCTTCGAGCGCGTTTGCTCGATCATCCAATGCACGAAGAACTTCACCGACTTCAGCGGCATTATCTCGAATTACGAGACCGACGTGTTCCGTCCGATCTTCAACGCGCTGGAGCAACTCAGCGGCAAACATTACGGCTCGACGCTGCCGAAAGCGGGCCAGCCGCCCTCCACCGAGCAGGAGAAGATTGACGTGGCGTTCCGCGTGATCGCGGACCACATCCGTTGCCTGAGCTTCGGCATCGCCGACGGCATCGTGCCGAGCAACGAAGGCCGCGGCTACGTCCTGCGCCGCATCCTGCGCCGCGCCGTTCGCTACGGCCGCGTTCTGGACTTCCATGAACCGTTCTTCTTCAAGCTGGTCGGCGTGCTGGCGGACACAATGGGCGATGTGTTCCCGGAACTGCGCCAGCGGCGGTCTGTGATCGAGAAGATCATTCGTGGCGAGGAAGATGGTTTCAACAAGACGCTGGATAGGGGTCTTGAGATTCTAGACGATGCGATTTCACTCGCTATCCAAACCATCGTGCTCGACTCAAGGAATGTCCGCTTTGCTGTCATTCAGAACACGAATCGTCGTGCTAGTCCGCCAACCCGCGAAGTCGACAACTCTCAGACTCAAGCTGGAGGACAAAGAGTTGAATTTGTTGTGCAAGCAGCAAACGGACCGAGGTTCATTGATGTCTTCGGGAAGCATCCAGTTCTTCCGGACTTTCAGGCATTTGAACTTTACGACACCTATGGCTTCCCGCTTGATTTAACGGAACTCATTGCTCGCGAGCGTGGTCTGACTGTGGACGTAAAAGGTTTCGAGAAACTGATGGAAGAGCAGCGGCAGCGCGCGCGCGAGGACCACGAGAAGAAGAAGACGGTCGTCGCGGTCGTTGGCGGAGGCTTGCAGGTCGAGGCGACGAAGTTCCTTGGCTACGACACGCTCGAAGCCGAGGCGGTGGTCGAGGCGGTGGCGCCCGGCGCGACGGCGGCGGAACTGGACATCATCCTTGACTGCACGCCGTTCTACGCCGAGATGGGCGGCCAGGTCGGCGACTGCGGCTTGATTCACGTGCCCGGCCACGACTGGTCGGAACTCGGCACGCTCGTGGTGAACGACACGCAATTGCAGGGCGAGGTTCACGTTCATCGCGCGAAGCTGGCGAATGGCCGCGCGCCGGAGGTTGGGGAGGCGGTGCGCTTGGCGGTGGACGCCGCGCGGCGCGCCAACATCCAGCGCCACCACACGGTGACGCACCTGTTCCACTGGGCGCTGCACGAGGTCGTCAGCAAGGACGCGCGCCAGCGCGGCTCGATGGTGGCGGCGGACCGGATGCGGTTCGACTTCAACCACCCGGAGAAACTCAGCGACGCGCAGATTGCCGACATCGAGCGGCTGGTCAACGAGCGGATTCGCGAGGGCGCGCCGGTTTACTCGACGGAGATGCCCTACGCCGAGATCAAGAACAACCCGAAGATCACGCAGTTCTTCGGCGAGAAATACGGCGACAAGGTGCGCGTGGTGCAGATCGGCGGCGAAGCAGGCAAGTTCGACGGCTTCTCGATGGAACTTTGCGGCGGCACGCACACGAAGAATACCGGCGACATCCGGCTCTTCAAAATCGCGAAGGAGTCGGCGATTGCCGCGGGCATCCGCCGCGTTGAGGCAGTCACGGCGGAGTTCGCGCTGGAGTTCATCGAGCAACAGCGGGCGCAGCAGTTCCGCGAGGCCGAGCAGGCGCGCCAGCGCGAGCAGGAGAAGGAACTGGCCAAGCAGCGTCAGGCCGAGCTTCAGAAACAAGCGCCCGCGATGGCGGCGGAGTTGGTGGCGAAGGCGCAGAAGGTCGGCGACATCAGTGTCGTCATCGGAAACCTCGGCGGGCAATCGGCCGATGTGCTGCGCGCAATCGCCGAGGCGATGAAGCCGGCGCTGGCCAGCGGCATCGCCGTGCTGGGCGGGACCGCCGAAGGCAAAGTGTCGTTGGTATGCCTGGTGACGCCCGATCTGGTCAAGCGCGGCAAAAACGCCGGCAAGATCGTTGGCGAACTCGCCAAGATTTGCGGCGGCGGCGGCGGCGGCCGTCCCGACATGGCGCAGGCCGGCGGCAAAGACCCGTCGAAGCTCGACGCGGCGCTGCAAGCCGTGGCGGGGCTGGTCGGTCGTTGAGCCGGTCTGATTCTGCCATGAGCACGACACACAGCTTCTGGGAAGGCAAGGAACCGTGCTGGGAGATCATGGGCTGCGGCAAGTTCGTGCGCGAGAAATGCGACGCATGGACCCATCCAGAGAAACCCTGCTGGGAGCATCCGCACACGCAATGCGCCATGATGGTCGGAACGCCGAAAGGCTGCGACGACTGCAAGGTGTTCTGGCGCTACGGTCCGAGGCAGCCAGCGCCGCCGGCTAGCCCGGATAGTTCACACGTCTCGTAGCCGCCGACGTAAGGAGGCGGAAAGGTTGTGGCTGGCAACGCGCCCGCCTCTTACGTCGTCGGCTACAGCCTATCAGCGTTTCGTGCAGTGTGTGAGATATGTGGGCTAGTGGCCCTGCCGCTGCCCAATAATCATTTCGCGGATCTGCTTCGGCTGCGGGATGCCCTCGATCCGTTCGGCCGCGTCCACGGTGGCTGCGGTTGAGATCGTCAGGTCGCCGATGTCCACGAGCCGCGCAAGCAACCCCTGGTCAATGTCCATCGCGCGGATGTCCTTGGCGAGGAACTCCCGGTAGCTCTTGGAGATGATGCCGCGCTCGATAGTGATGCGCCCGCCGTAAATGCGCAGGACCACCGAGGCACGTTGCCACCACGCGATGATGGGCGGCACAATCAGCCAGAAGAAGACGAGATGCCAGAAATACCGCCACCACGACGGCTGCACTTCCGCCAGCAGCACGTCGCTGTTGGGCGGTGGTTGTTGCGGCGTCTGCGTTGCAAACGGGTAGCCGCACGAGGGGCAGCTTTGGGCCGCGGTGGAAACCTGCTTCGCGCATTCCGGACAATTGATGAGGGCCATGACGTTGTTCTCCTGTTGCGCGCCGATGCTAGCCCAGCGTGGCCAGCGGTGTCAAAAGTGAATGTGGGCGCGTGGTCTTCTCGTGCGGTCGGTTGACAGACCTCATCGCGCGTGCAAGGTTGCGTTCAATCTGCCATGCCGAGAGGGTAGGGACGAAAAGAAAGAAACCGCAATGTGTCTGGCAGTTCCTGCGAAAGTGGTTGAGCTGTTGCCTGAAGGCCGGGCAAAAATCGAACTGGGCGGGATCCTCAAAGAAATTTCCGTCGAGTTGATCGAGGATGTCAGAGTCAACGACTACGTCATCGTCCACGTCGGCTACGCGCTGACGCGGGTGGACCCGGAGGAGGCCGCCAAGACGCTCGATGTATTCCGGGAATTGACGGCGGCAGACGCTTCCGGTTCCCCATGAAGTATATAGATGAATTCCGCGACCGGGACGTGGCGCAGAAGCTGGCGGCGGACATCGGCGCTGCTGCTGTCGCCGGCCGCGATTACCGGTTCATGGAGTTCTGCGGCGGCCACACGCACGCCATCGCCCGCTACGGGCTGGAGGAACTCCTGCCGCCCAACGTCCGCATGATCCACGGGCCGGGCTGCCCGGTGTGCGTGCTGCCGGTCGGGCGCGTGGACAACGCCATCACCCTCGCGCGAATGCCGGGCGTGTCCCTTTGCAGCTACGGCGACATGCTGCGCGTGCCGGGATCGAAGCGCGAGAGTCTCCTTCACGCGAAGTCGCATGGCTGCGACGTGCGGATGGTGTATTCGATTTCCGATGCGCTGAAGCTGGCGCAGACGCATCCGGAGCGCGAGGTGGTGTTTTTCGCCATCGGTTTTGAAACCACGACGCCGCCGACGGCCGTCGCCATCAAGCAGGCGCAGGCGCTGGGGCTGAAGAACTTCTCGGTCTTCTGCAACCACGTCCTGACGCCCTCCGCCATCGCGAACATCCTCGACTCGCCGGAGGTGCGGAACCTCGGCACGGTGAGGATTGACGGCTTCATCGGGCCGGCGCACGTCAGCACGGTCATCGGCAGCCGGCCTTACGAGTTTTTTGCCGAGGAATACCAGAAGCCGGTGGTCATCGCCGGCTTCGAGCCGCTCGACGTGTTGCAGGCGGTCCTGATGCTGGTGCGGCAGGTCAACGAAGGTCGCTTCGTCGTCGAGAATGAATTTACTCGCGCCGTCACCCGCGAGGGCAACATGAAGGCGCAGGCGCTCGTTGCGGAGGTATTCGAGTTGCGCCGCGCGTTTGAGTGGCGCGGCTTGGGACTGGTGCCTTACAGCGCATTGCGGATCAAGCAAGCTTACGCGGCGTTCGACGCCGAGCGGCGGTTCGAGGTCCCGCCGGTGTCCGTCGCCGACCACAAAGGCTGCGAGTGCGGCGCGGTGCTGCGCGGTGCGAAACGGCCGGAGCAGTGCAGGCTCTTCGGCACCGCTTGCACGCCGGAGAGCCCGGTCGGCTCCTGCATGGTTTCGGGCGAGGGCGCGTGCGCGGCGCACTACGCTTACGGGCGGTTCCGAGATCGGCCGAAGGCGGCGTAACCGGCCATGAGAATCCTCATCCTCACGCATTCTTTCAACAGCCTCACGCAGCGGCTTTTTGTCGAGTTGTCCGCGCGCGGCCACGACGTGACGATCGAGTTCGACATCAACGACGCCGTCGCTCTCGAAGCGGTGCGGCTGGCGCAGCCGGATCTGGTCATCGCGCCGTTCCTCAAACGCGCCATTCCCCCGGCGATCTGGCGCGAGCGCGTTTGCCTTGTCGTGCATCCCGGCCCGGAAGGCGACCGCGGGCCGGCCGCACTCGACTGGGCGATTCTCGAAGGCGCGCGCGAGTGGGGCGTGACGGTGTTGCAGGCGGAGGAAGAAATGGACGCCGGGCCGGTGTGGGCCTCGGCGACGTTCCCAATGCGCGAGGCGACGAAAAGCAGTCTTTACCGGAACGAAGTCGCGGATGCCGCCATCGAAGCCGTGCTGCGCGCCGTGGAGAAGTTTCCCAACGGCGAGCGTCACAAGCCGGCGCAAACTTACTGGAAGCCGGCGATGACGCAGCAGCGGCGCGCGATTGACTGGTCCCGTGACGACACGGCGACCGTCCTTCGCAAGATTCGCTCCGCCGACGGCAATCCCGGCCTGCTCGACAGCGTGCTCGGCGAGCCGATGTATCTCTACGACGCGCATCCTGCCGCTGGCTTGTCGGGCGAGCCGGGGCGCGTGATCGCGCGTTGCGACGGAGCGATTTGCCGCGCCACAGTGGATGGCGCGGTGTGGATCGGCCATCTGCGGCGCAAGCTCGGCGAGCGGCCGTTGAAGCTGCCGGCGACGATGGTCTTGGGCGATGCGTTGCGCGACGTGCCCGAGTGCGCAGGCTTCAACACGATCCGTTACGAGGAGCGCAACGGCGTCGGCTATCTGCACTTCCCGTTCTACAACGGCGCGATGAGCACAGCGCAATGCGAGCGGCTGCGCGAAGCCTACGTGGCCGCGACGCGTCGCGACACGCGGGTGATTGCATTGATGGGTGGGCCGGACTTCTGGTCGAACGGGATTCACTTGAACGTCATCGAGGCGGCCGAGAGTCCGGCGGACGAGTCGTGGCGCAACATCGTTGCGATGGACGACCTTTGCCGCGAGATCATCACGACCGAATCGCAGTTCACCATCGCGGCGTTGCACGGCAACGCCGGCGCGGGCGGTGTCTTCCTGGCGCTGGCGGCTGACCGCGTCGTCGCGCGCGACAGCGTCGTGCTCAATCCGCATTACAAGGGCATGGGCAACCTCTATGGCTCGGAATACTGGACCTACCTGTTGCCGCGGCGCGCTGGATCGGAGAAGGCGCACGAGGTCACGCAGGCGCGGCTGCCGGTGGGCGTGAGGGAGGCAAGGCGGCTTGGGTTGATTGACGAGCACATCGGCGGCTCCGTGACGGAGTTTCGCCGTCGGGTCGAGGAGTTTGCGGGACAACTCGCGGCCAATCCCGGCTTCCCAGCGTTGCTGGCGGAGAAACGCCGGCGTCGCGCGGCGGACGAGGCGGCCAAACCGCTCGAAAGCTACCGGCAGGAGGAACTGGCGCGGCTGAAGCTGAACTTCTACGGTTTTGACCCCAGCTATCACGTCGCCCGCTACAACTTCGTGAACAAGGTGCCGAAGTCGCGCACGCCGCTCTATCTGGCACGGCACCGCGGCGCAGTGCACAAGGTCGCCGCCTGATTTGCGCAGTGCGGTTTCATCCGCTAGAGTCGGCGGCATGAAATCACACTCTGTGGTCTTGATTCCCGGCGACGGTATCGGGCCGGAAGTGACGGAGGCCGTTAAACAGATTCTGGCCGCCGCGGAAGCGCCGGTGGAATGGGTGCAGCACGAAGCCGGCCTCACGGCGTTGGCGCAAGGCAAGGACGTGTTGCCGGCAGAGACGCTCAATGCGATCCGCGAGCATCGCGTCGCCATCAAAGGCCCTTGCACGACACCCGTGGGCAAGGGGTTCAGCTCCATTAACGTCCAGCTCCGCAAGAAACTGAACCTCTACGCCGCCGTGCGTCCGGTGCGCAGCCTCGACGGTGTGCAGACGCGGTTCAGCAACGTGGACCTCGTCATCGTCCGCGAGAACACCGAGGGCCTCTACAGCGGCATCGAGAACGAGGTGACCGCCGGCGTCGTCACGAGCATGAAGGTGGCGACCGAGATGGCTTGCACGCGCATCGCGCGATGGGCGTTCCGCTACGCGCAACAACGCCAGCGCCGGAAGGTGACGGTGTTCCACAAGGCCAACATCATGAAGCTGACCGACGGCATGTTCATCCGCTGCGCGCAGCAGGTGCATGAAAAGGAGTTTTCATCGTTCCCGTATCAGGAACTGATCATAGACGCCGGCTGCATGAAGATGGTCCAGGACCCGACGCAGTTCGACGTGCTGCTGCTGGAGAACCTCTACGGCGACGTGGTGAGCGACCTTTGCGCCGGCCTCGTGGGTGGCCTGGGTGTGGTGCCCGGCGCGAACATCGGCGACGAGGACGCGGTCTTCGAGGCCGTGCATGGCTCCGCGCCCGACATCGCCGGCAAAGGCATCGCCAATCCGCTGGCGCTGCTCATGTCCGCCGTGATGATGCTGAACTACATCGGCGACACGCGCAACTGCGTGCGCTGCCAGCAGGCGGCGGAGCGGATCAAGACCGCCTACAACCGCGCCCTCGCCGACGGCCAGAAGACGCGCGACCTCGGCGGATCGCTCGGCACGGCGGCGTTCGCGAACGCGGTGATCATGCGCTTGCGCGGATAAGCACGATGCCACCTGCCGGGAGCGCGGGCATCTTGCCCGCCGTGTATGCCGTTCGGAAGAGCCACGCCGGTGTTGCTGAAAGTTCTTCCCGAAATTCACCCTTGCATTTCCGCGTCCCATCAGCACCATCGCGCTATTGACGCCGCCGAAGGACGGGGCGCTTGGAGTTCGATAACTAAGCGGTAATCGGAGTCAGATCGTGGAAACGCAGTTGCCTGTGCGGTGCTGTGCCTGAAAGAGATTGGCGGTTCACCTTGTGCAAACCAACAAGAGGAAGAGAAGAAGCACCAAAGAAATCTCACGGCTGAAGACTGGACATGAAAAGAACTATTCCCGGGCTATTGCTGGCTGGCACACTACTGTTCGTGTTTTCCATTGAACCGCTTGCTGGAGACGGCGGCGAGATGCAGCGGACGTGGCGGCATGATTGGAGCGAGTTCATGCAAGAATTGGGTTCTCGCCTTCAGTCCCGTGGTGTTTCAGAATTGGAACTCAATGCCATCTTCCATGGAAAGGAGGTCAACTGGTCGGGAAGAGTGACGGAGATCAAGAGACCCGCGCCGAACGAAAAAGACCCTCATATCGCAGTAGAAATGTCGCCGTTTGAGAAGAACATGGCGGCAGTGAAGCTGAGATTTCCATACATCAAGATTTATCCTGGGAAAAGAGACTGGCAGACACTGGAAGGGATCAAGGTTGGGAGCGAGATTGAGTTTTCTACGCGTTTGGGATTCATCACCGCGCATGTCAGTCTGGATTCGGTCCCGAACGAACTGCTACAGAGACCGACGCCCATGGGCAGAATGGGATACGAGGGGATAAGTCCTCGAGGCGGCACGTATAGTTTCTTCCTTCATACAATAGGTTTGACAGCCGTGAGCATGAGATGCAAGAGCCTGGCTGAACTCCGGGCAAGAGCAGAGAACAACGATGCCCAATCCCAGTATGAGTTGGGTCAGGCGTTCGGTTTTGGCAGGTTTGGCGTGACGACGAACGTGGTGGAAGCGGTGAAGTGGACTCGCAAAGCCGCCGAGCAGAATCATGCCAGAAGCCAGTTCATTCTGGGGCGCTGTTGCTTCGATGGCATCGGCACAACGATGGATAAAGCCGAAGCGGTGAAGTGGCACCGCAAAGCCGCGGAGCAGAATTACGCAGATGCGCAATATATTCTGGGTTTCGTTTACGGCTTCGGTCAAGGCTTGAGAATGGATGCGACGGAAGCGTTGAAGTGGTTGCACAGGGCTGCCGAACAAGACCATCCGGGCGCTCAATACTATCTCGCTTTCTTCTACTCCACTGGCCGAGGCGTGAAGAAGGATGAAACGGAAGCCGTGAAATGGTTTCGCAAGGCCGCCGATCAAAATTGGGTGGCTGCGCAATCCAGTCTGGCCGATCGCTATCGTCAGGGCGTGGGAGCAACAAAGGATTTGGCAGAAGCCTACAAATGGTCGCTGCTGGCGGCAAGCCGAGGCGACTATATGGCTGATCTTCATATTGCTGGGCTGGAACGTGAGATGACACGGCAGCAAATTGCGGAGGGAAAGCGGCGCGCGGTCGAGTGGATCAAACGGCCATTCAACGTGCCGGGCCTATAATCTTCGCGTGCGTAAGTCTGGGGAGGTTGCGGCTTTCTTTTGGAGCCAGTGCCCGTTGCGGGCAGGCGGCGTTGCCATTCCTGGTTGGAAGCGGCTATTGACTTCGACGGGGCGGGTGATAATCTCGAATCGCTGAAAGTTCTTCAGGGCAGGGTGAGTCCGGCGCGAGCCGGATGATTCCCGACCGGCGGTGAAACCCCGCGAGCGCTCCGAGGCGGGCGCAGGACCCGGTGAAATTCCGGGGGCGACGGTAGAGTCCGGATGAAAGAAGACTTGGCGGCCGGTTGCCCGTCTGCGAGACGGGCGGCGGCGGTGTGGATGCAGCCCTGAAGATCGTTTCTTCAGGGTTTTTTTATGAGCAAGAAGCTGACAGGAACGTCAGGCGAGCCGTTTGATCCGGTCGAGGCGGTGATCGAGGATATCCGCGCCGGCAAACTGGTGATCGTCACGGACGACGAAAAGCGCGAGAACGAAGGCGACCTCATCATGGCCGCCGGGAAGGTCACGCCCGCGGCGGTGAATTTCATCGTGAAGCACGCGCGCGGGCTGCTCTGCGTGGCGATGGACGACGACGACCTGACGCGGCTCGGCATCGCGCGGATGGTCGAGCGCAACCGCGACGCGTTCAAGACGGCGTTCATGGTCACGGTGGACGCCAAGCACGGCATCACCACCGGCATCAGCGCCGCCGACCGCGCCAAGACCATCCATGTGCTGGCCGACCCGAAGTCCAGGCCCGCCGATCTCGTCCAGCCGGGCCACATCAACCCGCTCGCAGCGCGCGAGGGCGGCGTGCTGTGCCGCGCGGGCCACACGGAGGCGTCGGTGGATTTGGCGCGGCTTGCGGGGCAGCATCCAGCGGGCATCCTCTGCGAGATTCTCAACGAAGACGGCACGATGGCGCGGCTGCCGGAGCTGGTGAAGTTCAAACAGCAGCACCAGTTGAAGATGTGCAGCATCCGCGACTTGATCCAATACCGCCACCGGCGCGAGAAGCTGGTGGAGCGAGAGCGCGTCGTGACGCTGCCGACGGAGTTCGGCGAATTCTCGCTGCATCTCTACCGCTCGGTGATGGACGGCCAGCATCACGTGGCGTTGGTGAAAGGCGATGTAGCCGGACAGCGCGATGTGCTGGTGCGCGTCCACAGTGAATGCCTCACGGGCGACGTGTTCGGCTCGCACCGGTGCGATTGCGGCGAGCAACTTTCCAAGGCAATGCAGATGATCGCCAAGGAAGGCCGCGGCGTGGTGGTTTATCTACGGCAGGAAGGGCGCGGCATCGGCCTGTCGCACAAGATTCACGCCTACGAACTCCAGGAGAAGGAAGGTCTCGACACCGTTGAGGCGAACGAGCGCCTCGGGTTCAAGCCCGACCTGCGCGAATACGGCGTCGGCGCGCAGATTCTCGCCGACCTCGGCCTCCACAGCATTCGCATCCTGACGAACAATCCGAAGAAGGTTGTGGGTCTGGACGGCTTCGGCATCAAGATCGCCAAGCAACTGCCGATTCGCGGCACCGTGAGGCTGCATAATGCGAGGTATCTCGAAACCAAGAAGAAGAAACTCGGCCACTCCCTGTAACATGTTACGCGCACAAAAATCCCAACCTGTCTATTCAGCCGAAGGGCTGCGGTTCGCCATCGTCGCGGGCCGCTACAACCAACGCTACGCCGACGAGCTGGTGGCGCGCGCCAACCGCGCCCTGCGGACGGCCGGCGCCAAGACCAAGGACATCACCGTGATCCGCGTTCCCGGCGCGTTTGAGGCGCCGGTGGTGGTGAGCCGGCTCGCCGCCAGCGGCAACTACGACGCCATCATCGCGCTCGGCGTCATCATCCGCGGCGAGACGGCGCACGCCGACCTCATCGGCCGCGCTGTGACTGACGCGTTGACGCAGATCGCGCTGCGCGACAACGTGCCGGTGGTCCATGAGGTGTTGCTGCTGGAGAACGAACAGCAGGCGCACGTCCGTTGCCTCCAGCCGAAACACAATCGCGGCACGGAAGCGGCGCTCACGGCCATCGAGATGGCGCATTTGATGAGGACACTCTGATTTATGGGAAGCCGACGACAAGCCAGGGAAGCCGCGGTGCAGATCCTGTATTTCCGCGACATCAATCCGCATGAGGATCTCGACATCTCGTTGAGTCGTTTCTGGGAGGGGCAGAGCTACGACACGGAGACGCAGGCGTTCGCGGAGGTCCTTGCCCGCGGCACACTGGAGAAGCGCGCGGCGATTGACGAGCAAATCAAGAAGGTGACTGAGAACTGGGAACTCGACCGCATCGCCGCCGTGGACCGGAACGTCCTGCGGCTGGCGATCTACGAGATGATGTTCCGCGACGACGTGCCGCCGGTGGTTTCCATCAACGAAGCCATCGAGATCGCCAAGAAGTTCAGCACGAAGGAGAGCGGCAAGTTCGTCAACGGCATCCTCGACCGCATCCGCAAGGAGTTGCCGCGCCCGGCGCGCACTTCGGGCGCCAGCGCGGGGACGGACGAATCCGCGCCATCGAAACCGTCATGACGCGCGCGGCCGACCTGCATCTTCACACGCGCCACTCCGATGGGACGTTCACGCCGGCGGAGGTGGTGCGGCGCGCCGGCGAGGCGGGCCTCTCCTGCATCGCGCTCACCGACCACGACACCGTGGCGGGTTTGCCGACGATGACGGAACTTTGCCAGGCGGCGGGCATCGAGTTTATCCCCGGCATCGAGCTGACCGCTCATGTGGGTGAACGCGAGGTCCACGTGCTCGGCTATCTCGTCTGTTACACGGAGCCGGAGTTCGTCACGCAAATCGAGCATTTCAAGGAAGCGCGCGCCCAGCGCGTGGCGGAGATGGTGACAAAACTCCAGACAGCTGGCGTGGACTTGCAGGCATCGGATGTCACCTCGGTGGCCGACCGCGACAGCGCGCTGGGGCGGCTTCACGTGGCGCGGGCGCTCATGAACCGCGGTTTTGTCCGGCACATGGACGAGGCGTTCCATCGGTTTATTGGCAAGGGCAAGCCGGCGTTCGTGCCGAAGACGCGGCTTGATGTCGCCGCCGCTGCTGCGTTGATTCACAAATTCTGTGGCGTCGCGATCCTCGCGCATCCCGGTATCTCGGGGCTGGAGAACCAGCTCGACGGCTTGCTTGCGGCGGGCCTCGACGGCCTGGAGGTCTGGCACAGCCGCCACACGGCGGCGCAATGCGAGCGTTTCCTCGCGTTCGCGCAGGCGCGCAGTTGTCTGGTCACCGGCGGCAGCGATTGCCACGGGCTGGCCAAGGACGAAGTGTTGATTGGCAGCGTGCGGCTCGATTACTCTCACGTCGAACGACTCAAGGAATTTCATGCTTGGACTCTTTCAAAAGGTTCGTGACGGCCTCGCCAAGACGCACGACAAGCTGATCGGCGAGATCAAGCGCATCGTCACGCGCGCGCCTCGGCTCGACGCAGAGTCGCTGGACGAACTGGAGGCCGCGCTCATCGCCAGCGACATCGGCGTGGAGACGGCGATGCGCATCGTCGAGGAGGTTCGCAAGGCCAGCGCCGAGACGCGGGACGTGGACGTCGTCAGCATCGCGCGGCGAATCATCTCCGAGGCGCTGGCGAGCCAGCCCGCGGCGCTGCGGATGGCGCAGCAGCCGCCGACGGTCGTGGTGCTGCTCGGCGTCAACGGCACCGGCAAGACCACCTCCACCGCGAAGCTCGCGCACCAGCTCAAACAGGACGGCCGCTCCGTTCTGCTCGCGGCCTGCGACACGTTCCGCGCGGCGGCGATCGAGCAACTGAAGATTTGGGGCCAGCGCACTGGTTGCGACGTCATCTCCGGCCAATACAACTCCGATTCCGCCGCCATCGCGTTCGACGCGCTCGACGCGGCGATCAGCCGCAAGTGCGATTACCTTCTGATTGACACGGCGGGCCGGTTGCACACAAAGAAGAACCTGATGGACGAGATGGCGAAGCTTCAGCGCGTGCTGCGCAAGCGACTACCCGATGCGCCGCACGAGACGCTGCTGGTGCTCGACGCCAGCACCGGCATGAACGGCCTCAACCAGGCGCGCGAGTTTCACCAGGCCGTCGGGGTCACTGGCCTCATCGTCACCAAGCTTGACGGCACCGCCAAAGGTGGGATTGTCGTTGCCATCAACCGGGAGTTGAAGATACCCGTGAAGTTCATCGGCGTCGGCGAGCAAGTGGACGACCTGCAACCGTTCGACGCGAAAGCTTTCAGCGATGCGCTCTTCAGTTGATTTCGATGCCGAGATGATGGAACGCGCGCTCGCCCTGGCGCGGCGCGCGATGGGACAAACCTCGCCCAACCCGATGGTCGGCGCTGTCGTCGTGAGAAACCGCCGCATCATCGGCGAGGGTTATCATCATCGCGCCGGCGCGCCGCATGCCGAAATCCACGCGCTCAACGCCGCGGGCGACCGCACAAAAGGGTCCGACCTCTATGTCACCTTGGAGCCGTGCTGCACGCACGGACGCACGCCGCCCTGCACCGATGCCATCATCAAGGCCGGCATCCGGCGCGTCGTCGTGGCTGCGGTGGATCCGAACCCGAAGCACAGCGGCCAGGGGCTGGAGTTGCTGAAGAAAGCGGAGATCAGGGTCGAGGTGGGGCTGTTGGGCGAGGAGGCGAACCGGCTCAACGAGCCGTTCAACAAATGGATTCGGAGCGGCATGCCGTTTGTCACCGTCAAGGCGGCGATGTCGCTCGACGGCAAGATCGCCACGCGCACAGGCGAATCGAGATGGATCACCGGCGAGAAGTCGCGCGCGCTCGTGCAGGAACTGCGCCGCGGCGCCGACGCCGTGATGGTCGGATCGGGCACCATCGTTGCCGACAATCCCCAACTCACCGTCCGCGATGGCGCTATAGACCGCCAGCCGTGGCGAGTGGTTGTGGACAGCGGCGGGCGGGCTTCGCTGGATGCGCATGTGTTCAGCGATGAGGACCGGCTGCGAACCATTGTCCTGACCAGCAAACGCGCGCCGGAACCGTGGCGGAAGCAACTCGCCGAGCAAGGCGTGACGGTTATTGAGTGCGGAATGCAGAGTGCGGAATACGGAGTGGAGAAGATTGATTTAAGCGACGCGCTGAAGAAGCTGGCCGAGCGCGAGATTATCAACGTGCTTGTCGAAGGCGGCGGCAGCCTGCTGGGCGCGCTCTTCGACGCGCGGCTCGTGGACAAGGCCGTCTTTTTCTACGCGCCGAAGATCATCGGCGGGGCGAGTGCGCCGACGGCGGTGGAAGGGCAGGGGATCGGGCCGTTGAAGGACGCGGTCGCCCTGCGCAAGGTCGAGTGGCGGCACCTCGGCGACGATTTTGTTGTCATCGGCTACGTATGAGGCGTGATTGGTGATTGGTGATTGGTTGAAGAGACGCAGTCTGTGAACCACCAATCACCAGTCACCAATTACTCTTCCTCGACTCCCCGCCCGCCATCGCCTATCCTCCGCGGCCATGTTTACAGGACTTGTTGAAGAAGCAGGAGAAGTCGTCAGCGTCAAGCGCGGCAGGAAATCCACCGAGCTGACCGTGCGCGCGTCCACCGTCCACCGCGGCTTGCGCAAGGGCGACAGCCTCGCCGTCAACGGCGCGTGCCTTACCACCGTCCGCAAACGCGGCGCGCTCCTCGGCTACGACGTGCTGGAGGAAACCCTCCGCGTCACCAACCTCCAATACGTCCGCCCCGGCGACGTCGTGAACCTCGAGCGCCCCATGCGGGCCGACGCGCGCCTCGGCGGCCACTTCGTCCTCGGCCACGTGGACGGCGTCGGCAAGGTCCGCCGCTGGGAGCAGGTGGGCAAGGACTGGGTGCTGGAGGTGACTGTGCCTAGGAAGCTCATGCGTTACCTCATCTACAAAGGCTCCGTCGCCGTGGACGGCATCAGCCTCACCGTCGCCGACCTCGGCTCCGATTGGATTCGCATCTGGATCATCCCCCACACACGTGACGTTACCAACCTCCGCCAGGCTAGTGTCGGCAGCCACGTCAACCTCGAAGCCGACGTGCTCGGCAAATACGTCGAGCAGTTGCTCGCGAAAAGAAAAGCGGAGTGACTCTCTGTTGGTGTGTCGGGTTCGTTCCAGAAACACGGCAATGCTGGCGGCGGCAACGGAAGTGTCGGATGGGGCGGCTGCGCGCGGCGCGGATGAGGGATCCCGAAGCGGATCCACCGGCCAAAGGAAAGACCAAGGCGGCAAGAGGGGATGCCGACGCCATCCGACCAGGTTCGTTCAACCCCGCATAGCATCGGATCTTCGCTCCGCTCCGTCCGATGCTATGCGTGTTTCGTTAGAGCGTCCCTTTCGCCTTGTCCAGACCGTTTCGCGGCGTCGGGCGAGGTGGCTCGCGCGATCCGCGCGCGAGGCTGGCGCGGCTCAGGGGCGGCAGGTAGAGGCCAGAGATCAGAGGTCAGAAGTCAGAGATCACAGAGGGCAGAGGTCGGAGGTCAGTGAGGCGGAGCCGAAGCATCGGTCGGGAGCTTTGAACGAAGGCGGTTCGGCCGCACCCGGGGACAAGCGAAAGATTATCCATCGTTTTCCTTGCAAGATGAGAGCCATATCTTGGAAGGTCAGAGCCGGACCTTGGCGTGTCAGAAGCGGACACACCAAGTCGAAGGCGGGGGCGGGGAGTTAACAATGAAAAGTTACGAGTCAAGAGTTCGGGTTCATTCAAAGACACTGATTGCTGCCCACTGACTCCCCGGCGCGTTTCCCGCTGGCGCGCGGCGGGGCGGTTGGTTATAACGCGGGGCACTATGGCCTACCTTGGATGCGATGTTGGAACAACCGGAACGAAGGCCGTCGTGTTCGACAACGACGGCAACGTCCTCTCCTCAGCTTACCGCGAATACCGCCTGCTCACGTCCCAACGCGGTTGGGCCGAACTCGACCCCGTCGAAGTCGGCGACGCCGTCGAGGCCGTGCTCGGCGAGGCGGCCAGGAAGTCGCCCCAGCCGGTCGAGTCCATCGCGCTCTCGGCGTTGGGCGAGGCCATCACGCCGCTGGACGCCGTCGGCAAGCCGCTGGACAACACGGTGCTCTCGATGGACTCGCGCGCCACGGCGCAGAACGACAAGCTGCGGGAGCAGTTCGGCGCGAAGAAGTTCTTTGAGACCACCGGCCACCCGCTGCATCCGATGCACACGATCAGCAAGTTGATCTGGTGGCGGGAGAACAAGCCGGAGATGTTCAAGCGCGCGGCGCGGTTCCTGGGATGGCAGGAGATTCCCGCGATGCGGCTGGGCGTGCCGGCGAAGGTGGATTACTCGCTCGCGTCGCGGCTCGGTATCTTTGACATCCGCAAGAAGCGGTGGTCGGAGCCGTTGATGGAGCTGGCCGGCGTCGAGGAGAAGCAGTTGCCGGAGGCCGTGCCGTCGGGCGCGGTGGTGGGCGAGATTCCAGCGAGCGTCTGCCAGAAGCTCGGCCTCGCCAAGGGCTGCGTGCTCGTTGCGGGCGGGCACGACCAGCCGTGCGCGGCGTTGGGCGCGGGCGTGGTGAAGCCCGGCCTCGCGGTGGACGGCTTGGGGACGGTGGAGTGCATCACGGTGGCTTTCGATCACGCCATCACGGACGAGAACATGCTCGGCGGCAACCTCTGCTGCATGCCGCACGTGGTGGAGGACATGTATGCGTCGCTGGCGTTCAGCTTCGTGGCGGGCAGCCTGCTGCGCTGGTATCGCGACAACTTCGCCGAGGCGGAGAAGGCCGAGGCCGCGCGCACCGGCCGCGATGTCTATGCGATCATGGACGACCTCGCGTTGACCTCCAAGAATCCGCCGTTCATCGTGCCGCACTTCTTCGGCACCGGCACGCCGTATCTGGACTCGCACTCCAAGGGCACCATCACCGGCCTCACGCTCGGCACGACCCGCGCGGACATGATCCGCGGCATCCTCGAGGGCGTGGCGTTCGAGATGCGGGTGAACCTGGAGATCCTGGCGAAGGCCGGCGTCCCGCTCGACGAGCTTCGTTGCACCGGCGGCGGCGCGAAGTCCCGCGGCTGGATGCAGCTCAAGGCGAACCTCTGGGGCAAGCGCCTCTGCACGCTCAACGCCACCGAAGGCGGCGCGCTCGCTTGCGCCATGCTCGGCGCGGTGGCCATTGGCAAGTTCAAGACGCTGAAGGAAGCTGTGGCGAAGTTCGTCCGCGTGACCGGCGCCTACGAACCGGACATGAAGGAGCACGCGCGCTACACGGAGCGCTATCAGGTCTACCGCGAACTGTATCCGCGGATGAAGGACCTGCTGCACCGGATGTAGTCGCGTCACTCCGTGCCGCGGCTACGATAGATCTCCGGCTTCAGCACGGCGATGTAGGGGAGGTTGCGATAACGCTCGGCGAAGTCGAGGCCGTAGCCGACGACGAACTTGTCTGGAATCTCAAAGCCGGTGAAGTCGGCATGGATGTCCACCTCGCGTCGCGTGGGCTTGTCCAGCAGCACACACGTGCGCACGCTCGCAGGCCGCTCGCGACGGATGCGGTCGCGGATCAGTTTCAACGTCCGGCCCGTGTCGAGGATGTCGTCCACGAGCAACACATGTTGGCCCTTCAGCGGCAACTGCCACGGGCGGCGCGTGCGCACGCGGCCGCTCGACGTGGTGCTCGCGCCGTAGCTGCGCGCGACGATGCTGTCGAGCCGCGTCGGCATCGGCAGCCGGTGCAGCAGCTCACCGAGGAATACGATGCTGCCGTTGAGCACGGTGATGATCGTGACCTCCTCGCCGTCGTAGCAGCGGCCGATGTCGCGCGCCAGCGTGGCGATTCGCTGGTGGATGCGCGGCTCGGTGATCAGCACTTCGGCGATATCCGGATGCGGGCGTAGCTTGGCCATGACTGGATGCTAGCCGAGGATGCCGCAGGCGTCACGCGCGGAAGAGTTGGCCCATCCGCTTGCCGAGGGTCTTGCTCGCGATGAGGAGGCTGGCGGCCAGCAAGGCCATGCCGAGCACGCCGAGTGCGCAGGCCACGGAGGGGGCGTTTGGGTCTACGCGGCCGATGAGTTGGTAGATGCCCTTTGTGATGGGAAAGTAGGCTTCCTTCATCGCCAGGATGAGGCTGTCGCTGACTTCCAGCATGGCGAAGGAGAAGGTCAGGATGGTGCCGGCGATGAGGTTCGCCATTACCAGCGGCAGCGTGATCTTCCGCATCGTCCGCAACGGCGACGCGCCGAGGTTCAACGAAGCTTCCTCCAGCGTCACGCTGGTCTGTTGCAGGCCCGCGACAGCGGCACGGACGATGTAGGGAAGGCGGCGCACCGAGTAGCTGATGATGAGAAGGAACGTGGGATTCGCCGAGGGATCAATGAAGTCATGCAGCCACTGATACCATGCTGGCGGCAGACTCTTTGGGTTCATAGGGATGTTGAACGCGGCGACGTAGCCGAAGGCGAGCACAATACCGGGCAACGCCAGCGGCAGCATGGCTATGGCATCGAGTAGGCTCGCGCACGGCACGCGCCGCCGCGTGATGAGCCACGCGATCATGACGCCGAGGCCGAGGTCGAGGAACGCGCTCAACGAGGAGAAGAAAAGGCTGTTGCGGATTGATGAGAGAGTCAGCGGATGACGGAACACCTCGCCGTAAAATTGCGTCGTCATCTGGTCGGGCAGGATGCTCATGAACCAGTGCGACGCGAAGGACTGAACGACAACGCTGGCGTGCGGCAGCAGCGACACGATGATCAGCCCAATCGTTCCACCGTAAATCAGCCAGCGGAGCCGCGGCGGCGCGGGCGTCTCGGCACCGGCAGTGTGGCCGCGCGCCATCATCTGGTAGCTTTTCTCGCCGGTGATCCACTTGGAGACGAGGAACAGGACGAACGTGAGCAGCAGGACGAGGATGACGAGCGTGAAGGCGAACGGGTTTGTGCCAACCTCAACGACCTTGTCATAAATCTGCACGGCGACGACGCGGTTGTAGCCAATGAGCAGCGGCGTGCCGAGGTCGGTGAAGGCAAAGATGAAGACGATGATTGCGCCTGCGAAATAGCCGGGCATCACCAGCGGCAGCGTGATGGTGCGGAAGAGCCGCCAGCCGCCCGCGCCGAGGTTCTCCGCCGCCTCGCGCAACGTCGGGTCCACGTTGGCCATCGCAGCGGTGACGTTGAGGAACATGATGGGATAGACGTGCAGCACACCGAGGATGACGACGCCCCAAAAGCCGCCCGCGCCGAGCCAGTCAATCCCGTTCTCGATCGGCACGAGTCCGAGCTTGTCGAGCAGCAGGTTCAGCGAGCCGAAGCGGGCAAAGACCTGTTTGACGCCGATGGCGCCAACGAACGGCGGCATGATCATTGGCACGAGCAGCAGGCCACTCAGGAGCGTCTTGCCGGGGAAGCTGTAGCGCGAAAACCAGTGCGCCACCGGCAGCGTGATGAGCGTTGTCAGCGCGGTGATGACGATGCCGAGTATGAAGCTGTTGGCGAGACATTCGAGTTGGAACGGGCTGCTGAAGAAGAGCCGGAAGAATTCCAGCGTGAAGCCGCCCGCCGGCCAGAACGCCGCCTTGAACATGTAGCCGAGCGGATAGAAGAGGAAGAGGCCGAAGAAGAGCGCGAGGAAGACGAGGGACGCGGCGCTGGCGGGCGTAATCCGTGATCCGTGATCCGTGATCCGTTGTTTGACGTGAGACCCTGTCATGTTGAGATCACGATTTACGAGTTTCGAGTCACGAATCACGCCTTCAACAGAATAACGTCCTCAGGCCGCACGGCCAGCGTCAGTTCCTCACCTGGGCGGCGAACGGTTTCGGGGTTGGTCTCCAGCGCGCGCAATGGTTGGCCATCGGGCAGCGTGAGTGTGTAGTGCTCGATCTCGCCAAGGTAGGTGGCGCGTTGGACCGTGGCGTGAACAAGGTTGGCCGCAGCGCCGCTGCGCGTCGGTGTCAGGGCTTCGGGGCGGATGCCGCAGGTGACTGTCTGGCCGGCCTGGAAACCTTCGCCGCGGCTCATGAGCGTGCCGTAGGCCGTGGCGACTGCAACTTCACCATTCGCTGCTCGTTCGACCTTGCCTTCGATGAAGTTCATCTCGCCGATGAAGTCGGCCACGAAGCGGCTGTTCGGCGTGCGGTAGATTTCGTGCGGTGTGCCGACCTGCACAAGCCGTCCAGCGTTCATCACGCCGATGCGGTCGGCCATCGAAAGCGCCTCTTTCTGGTCGTGCGTAACGTAGAGCATCGTCTGACGCGTCTCACAGTGGATGCGGGTGATCTCTTCGCGCGTTTCCAGCCGCAGCTTGGCGTCGAGGTTGGAAAGCGGTTCATCGAGCAGGAGGATGCCGGGGTTGATGACGAGCGCGCGGGCGAGGGCAACGCGCTGTTGCTGGCCGCCGCTGAGTTGGGTGGGGGAGCGGTCGGCCAGTTCGCCCATGCGCACGATGGCGAGCGCATCACGGACGCGGCGCTGCTTCTCGTCGCGGGAGACGCCGCGCACGTCGAGGCCGTAGGCGACGTTCTCGGCAACGGTCATGTGCGGCCAGAGGGCGTAGTTCTGGAAAACCATGCCCGTGTTGCGCTTGTTCGGTGGTGTGTCGTTGACGCGCTGGCCGTCGAAGAGCACGTCGCCGCCATCCGGGGCGTAGAAACCCGCGATGAGCCGCAGGACGGTGGTCTTGCCGCAGCCGCTCGGCCCCAGCAGGAAGAACAACTCGCCGTCGCGGATGTCGAACGTCACGTTGTCAACGGCAACGGTCTTGCCGAACCCCTTGCTGACTCCTTGGATGGAAACCTTCATTGTGCTGTTGCTGCGATACGGCGGAACTTGTCGCGCGCCCAGACCTGCCACTCGATGCTCTTGCGACCGCGCATCAGCGGATCCTTCCACTTGCCGGCGGAGAGTTTTATGACATCGTCCTCATTTAGCGGCAGCCGCGACAGCTCCGCGACGGCGCCGGGGTCGTCCCACTGGCCGCGGGCGATCATCGCGCGCCACGCTGCGACGAGTTCCTGATGCACGTCAATGATGCACGCGCCGAACAGGTCATTAACGATCTGCCAACGGTCACCGCCTTTCTTGGGATCGTAGCGGAAGGCGATGGGCAACTCAAACGGGTTTACGGGCACGACGGTGAGGCCGCGCAGCTTCTGGTAAAGCGCAGGCACGACGCACATGCGCTCGATGTTGAAGTCGCGCGGGCCGCCGGGCCGGCCGCGCGGGATCATCCAAAGCGACTGGCCTTCGTCACTGAGCAGGTAGTTGACGAACCTCTCCGCAAGCTGCCGGTGGCGCGCTCCGCGAAAGATGCCGACGCAATCGGGGTTCATCGCGATGACCTCAGGCGGCTGGATGTAGGCCATGTTCTCCGGCCCCTCGCGACCGACCTGCATGAGCGCGTAGAAATCAATCGCCATCGCGTAGGCGACGTTGCCGAGGCTGGCTTCCTTCACGGTTGTTGGCGCGGTGCCGTGGAAGTTGCGGGTGTTGGCGCAAATTCGCGTGATGACCTGCCAGCCGCGCTCCCAGCCGTAGGCTTGCAGGATCAGCTCAAACGACATGTGGATACTGCCGGTCTTGCGCAAATCGCCGCCGCCAACCCAGCCGAGCAGTTCAGGGCGGCAGAGGTCGGACCAATGCCGCACCGGCGGCAGTTTCATCCGCTCGATGACGCGCTTGTTCGCGCAGATGCCGAAGGTGGAAACCGCGGTGCCGAACCATTCGTGCGCTGGGTCAAACATCGGCACGCCGCCGACCTCGGCGGGAATCCGCGCGAGTGTCTCTGCCGGCGGATCGTGGCGGCGAAGGAAGCGTTTCTTCTGCAACTCAAAGTAGGGATCAATCCCGCCGCCCCACGCGACATCGAGATCGCCGCCGTTGGGATTGGCGGCGAAACGGCTGTCCACGTAGCGCAACAGGTCGCTGGTGCCGCCCACGTCACGCCAGTCAATCGTCACCGGTGTCCCGAAATGCTGTCGGTGCCAGTTGCTGAAGGCCCGCTCGTATTCGCGCTTGATGCCTTCCCAGTGCGGCGTGATGACGATGAGCGTGTTGTCCGCTGCAAACGCGCTGGCGAGTGCAAAGGCCATGCTCACAAACCAGACGATGAAATAGGAAGCCCCGACTTTGTAGCCGGGGCTGTCCGTAACGGTTTGTGATGGCGCGCTGTTCATGTCAGTCGTCGTGGCTGGAGCGGTTCGCAAGGAAAATCCATTTGCTCAACTCCAGCACGGAGACCAACAGGCCCGCGACGTAGGTGAGCGCAGCGGCGCTGAGCACCTTGCGCACGCCGGTCGCTTCGTCGGCGGAGAGGATGCCCATGCCGGCGAGATGTTTCTTGGCGCGGCTGCTGGCGTCGTATTCCACCGGCAGCGTGATGAGTTGGAACAACACGAAAGCCGAGAACAGCCAGATGGCCAGGCTCATCAGGAAACCAAGCTGCATGAACAACCCGACCATGAAGATCAGTGGTGCCGCCGCCGAGCCGAACTGCGTGACGGGAATAATGGCCATCCGCAGGTTCATGGGCGCGTAGGCGACCTTGTGTTGGATCGCGTGGCCGGTCTCGTGCGCGGCGACGCCGACCGCGGCCAGCGACGTTCCGTGAAAAATGTCCGTGGAGAGATTCACGGAGCGGTCACGCGGGTCGTAGTGGTCGGTCAGATGCCCTTCGACCTCGCGCACTGGCACTGTCTGAAGCCCCTCGCGGTCGAGAATGTAGCGCGCCACTTCCGCGCCGGTCAGGCCGGATGCGGCTTCCACCTGTGAGAACCGGCTGTAGGTTGAATGAAGTTTGATCTGGCTCCAGATCGTGATGATCAGGGCCGGAATCATGAACATCAGATCATACGGTCCAAATATCATGTCTCTCTCTTTCCTTTCAGTGCGCTTGAACGTAGCGACGCGATTTCAGATTTCAAGCGCAACCGGAAAGTTGGACAGCAGACGGCAGCCTTTCGCTGTAACCAGAACGACATCTTCGATGCGGATGCCGCCGATGCCGGGGTAGTAGAGGCCCGGCTCGACCGTGACAACGTGGCCGGCGCGCAGGCGGCAGGGGACGGTGCCCATGCGCGGCGCCTCGTGGACTTGCAGGCCGAGGCCGTGGCCGGTCCCGTGGAAGAAGCCTTGTTGGCGGGCAGAGGATTTTGGATTTGGGGAAGCCGTGCCGGTCTTGTAGCCCCGCTCGTCGAAGACCTTCTGCACGGCGCGGTGGACGGTGTGGCCGTCTATGCCGCTGCGGATGGTCTTGATAGCGGCTTGCTGCGCGTCGCGGACGGCCTCGAATTGGCGATGCACCGCTTCGCTGGCCTTGCCGCGGACGACGGTGCGAGTCATGTCGCCGTAGTAACCGGTGCGCTCGTCGCGGGGGAACACGTCGAGGATGATGGCCTGGTTGGCGCGGAGAGGGCCGCTGCCGCCGTCGTGCGGGTCGCACGCCTGGTCGCCGCCGGCAACAATGGTGTGTGCGCCCAGACCGCCGAGCCGGATCATGGCGATGTTGATCTCCGCGCGAACGCGCTCGCTGGTGAGCACAGAGCCGCCGAGCATGAGGCGGCCGTCTTTGGCGATACGCGAGGCGCGAATCATGGCGATGCCGGCGGCGATGCCGGCTTCGGTTGTGCGCAGGGCGCGCTCGATGGCTCGCACCTCGTCGGGGCGCTTGAGTTCGCGTTGGGGAAAGACGGGCGTGTCGTCGGTCCAGACGCGGATGCGGTGCTGGCGGAGTTGCTCGGCGTGGACGAGCGAGAAGTTCGCCGGGACGCGCGCGGCGCGAATGCCACGGCGGCGGAAGATCGTCGCAACGATGTCGGCGAACTTCGGGCGGCGGCCGAGCTGTTTCTCCAGCGGCTTCGTGATCTCGGTCATCGAGATGACTTCATCCACGTGCGCTTCATGCTTGGCGCGGTCAATCTCCAGGTCGCTCATCACGACGCTGCTCTTGCCGCGATGGCGGAAATAGACGAAGGCGTCGGGCGCAAACATGCCGGTCGCGTAAAGCATGTTCGCGTCGCGCTCGCTGTCGGCGATGATCAGGAGGGTGTCGCTCATCGGCTGAGGTTGTTGGCCTTGCTCTGGCCCTTGGTGTCGAGAGCGGTGATCATGGCGCCCTTGCGGAACACGCTGACCTGCCGCGTGGACTGGCTGATCACGATGGCGATGGCGTGGGTGCTGGCGGTGATGCCGGCGGCGGCTTCGTGGCGCGCGCCGTAACCGCTCGGAAGTTCCTGGCCGGGAATGCCCGGCAACAGGTAGCTGCCCGCGCTCATGATGACGCCGTCGCCGCGGATGATGAACGCCCCGTCAATCGAGCTGAACTCCTTCACCGTCTCCTCCATGAACGGGTCGAGGATGTTGCGGTCGTCCTCGCGGTAGCCGTAGAACGGATTGATGACCATCGGCCGGCAGGACTTCTGCACGTGGTCGGTGTCGCCGACGACGAAAATGGTGCCCACCGGTTTGCCCTCGCGGCCCTCGGCGGCGAGGCTGCCCGCGATGCCGATGACCCGCTCCAGCACCTCCGGCCGCAGGTCCTCGGGCAACGGCACTTCCTCCGGCGAGAAGAGCATCTGGTATTCGCGCGCCGCGTCCACCAGCACCAGCGTGTCCAGCAGGCCGCTGCCGGGCAGGCCGGCGATGCAGATGATGCGCTCGTCGCGGCGGATCAAGCCGCGCGTGAGCGCGAGCAACATCGCCAGCTTGAGCTGCCCCACGCGGTCGCCGCTGCCGCTGGAAATCTGGATGACATCCTTCACCCGCTTGTCGTTGCGGTATTGCTCCGGCTTGTTCCGCGTCACCACGATCACATCGTAGTCCGCGCAGAGCCGCGACGCCTGGTCCAGGTTCGACAGCGCGTCCGCGAACAGGAACACACTGGTGACATAGTGCTGCCGGCCCAGCGCGATGGCGTGAGACATCAACGAGCGGTTTAGCGCGCCGTGCGTCGTCGGCACGCGCGCCGTGCTCGGCCCCCACGTCCGCGTGATGATCTTGAACGCCTCCTCCGGCGACTCCGCGTGAACAATCCGCTTCACCGTGTCCACGTCCTTGGCCAGGTCCGCCGTCGCGTTCAACACCCGCAGGAACGACTTCTCCTCCGAGCTGGCCACCAGCATCACCACCAGATGCACCGGCTGCGGCTGCGACTGGTCGTAGATGATCCCCTGCGCGCTGCGGCCCACGGCGCAGATGAACCGCCGCTTCATCGGCAACCGCGCGTGCGGGATGGCCACGCCCTGGCCCAGCGCCGTCGTCAACGTATTCTCCCGCGCCAGCAACGCCTTCAGGAGCCGTTCGGGATTCACCTTCGGGTCCGACTTGCAGACCAACTCCACCATCTCCGCCAGCACCGCCTTGGGGTCGCGGCTGCTGAGGTCAATGACCCGGTTCCTTGTGAGTAGCTTGTCGAGGCGCATCGCGTCTCAGACGATAGCGAGCGAAGGGAGAGCGCGCAACGGGAAAGTCTGAATGGGAAAGCCTATGCCAGCAGCCGTCTCCGGTGCTGTTATTTGGGTGGAAACTCGTCGATAACCTTCTGAGTCTCGGGGGACATTGGCTGTAAGCCAGTATCATGCTCGTAAGTCCAAACAGTGCCGTCTTTGCCCTTGGCGATGTGGATAATCCGGGGACGTTTATCGGTCCCGCGATAATACTTGGTGTAAAACTCTAGAAGCTCACCGGCAGGTGTTTTGATGTCCCTTGGAACTTTGGTAGCTCGCCAAAAGGTCTGATAGTAGGCGATATGCTCGTTGAGACGGAAAGGTTGGTCATGGAGTTTGCACCAGAACGTGTCCAAGATGATGCCTGACATGTCGTCGGGATGATCAATACCAAGTTCCTCAAAGTAGCGGGAAAGACGAGAACCAGCCCAAAGCGACCAATCGTTACGTATTATCATGCCGAGCCCCCTGTGATAGATGATCATCCCTTCCTCGGATTTCATGTCGCGGATGATCTGCAGTTCTTCAGGCGGGAGGATTTTCAAGAGACAGGCGTGTGCATCGTCAAGATTCGCCGGTATATAGTTGCCGAACCGGTAGGGAGAAGATGGCGAGAACCACACGTATGCCGCAAGCGCGAGGAGAAGGAAAAGCGCGACGCATACACGAAGGGTTATTCGGCGTGCTTTAGTCATGACGGGCCAGAAATGGTTATCACTATGAATCCACGTCGGATTTGTCGCATAGCATGTGAGTGGGAACAAGCCCGAAGAGGTTGGCTGTTTGCGTGGGCGGCAATGTGGACGATTAGCGTCCGTCGGTCTCGGAGCGCGTTGGGATTCTGGCGGGTGGCATCCAGATGTCTCGAAGGGGCTTGGAATCCTGACGGTAGGCTTCGAGGCGTCTCGAAGGGCATCGGCGTTTTGATATGTGGCTTCGAGGCGTCTAGAAGTGGACTGGCGTTTTGACGGGTGGCCTCGGCACGTGCCGGAGGGGATCGGCGTTTTGGCGGGTGGCTTCGGCGCGTGCCGGAGGGCATCGGCGTTTTGGCGGGTGGCTTCGGCGCGTGCCGGAGGGCATCGGCGTTTTGACGGGTGGCTTCGGCGCGGGTGGACGGGCTTGCAAATGGCGTGGAGGGCGGCAAATGGATAGAAATAGCCATTTACAACCGGAGAGACGAGGCTCGACGGAGTCTCGCCCCACCGTGGGGAGCGGGACGGGGCGGTCGTCATGCGAGAATCGGAGGTTCAGAGTTTGCTCAAACCGCCATGATGTGACGCCGAAGGCTTTGGACTGCTGTGAGCATCACAGCTTTCGGCTTGGCTGTCCACCCCGCCAGTCACTCTGAAAGCTGTAGTCCCTACAGAAATCCAAGGCCTTCGGCGTTATCGAAGCTGCGGCTTTCCCGACAACCGTTTCCGAAACACCGGCAGCCAGCGATACAGCGTGTAGGCCGTCACGAGTGCCGCGACGTCGCACCAGAGCCAGTAGCGGAACGGGACGTAAGGGCCGCCGACGAGCACGGAGGAGATGGGGCGGAGGCATTGCACGCCGCCGGAGATGGCATCCAGAAAGATGTGGCTGAGGTAGCTCAGGCTGACGATGCACCAGAACGAGGGCGGGAGGGTTTTTGCGAACTTCCACGCAGGCAGGATGAGCAAGGCGCTGAAGCCGGCCCATGCGGCGAGTGTGTGGGTGAAGCTGACATGACGCGCCTGGAGTGTGGTGTGCGGATCGAGCAGGTCGGGGAGCACGCCGGCCAAGGCGATGACGCCGCCTTGGAGGAGGAGCAAGCGGTGGCTGTCCTTCCGCAGAAACGGATAGGCGGCTGAGGCGGGAGCGAGGGCGTGGAAGACGGGCGTCATGGGGGAAGTATTCAGTATCCAGTATTCAGTTATCAGTGGTAGGAGCACCAACTGATTACTGGTTACTGATTACTGAATACTGTTCTTCACTCCGGCAGCGGCTTGCCCTTGGTCTCGGGCGCGAACCAGATGAGGACCATGCCGATCACATAGACGAGGATGATGGTGCCGCAGGCGTGGGGATAGCTGCCGTTGAAGAAGGTCATCAGTTGGCCCACGCAGAGCACGCCCACGGCGGTCAGGATGCGGCCGAAGTTGTAGCTCAGGCCCTGGCCGGTGGTGCGGACGCGCGTGGGGAACAGCTCCGGCAGGTAGAGCGGCAGCCAGCCGTAGAACGCCGCCGTGCCGCAGCCCGCCAGACCGGCGACGACGAGGAAGAGGGTGTTATACTCGCGCAGTGTGCCGAAGAGGAACCCGCACACGGCCAGCGAGAAAAGGCAAAGACCAAAATAGGTCGCCCGCCGGCCGAACCGCCCGCCGAAGATTCCCGCGAAGAAGCAGCCGATGATCGCTCCGATGGAGACGACGAACTGGACCTTGCCCTTGGCGTAGGGATCATGCTGGCCGGCCAGTTGGTCCGCCCACGAGGGCAGGAAGCCGGTGACGGCGCCCCACGTGCCGATGAGCGCGATGGTGGCAAACGCCGTCGCCAGGAGCGTGGGCCTGCGCAGCTTGGGGCCGAAGATTTCCTGGAACGGCTTCGAGCTGCCCTGCTTGACGGATTCCTTCCAACGCTCGGACTCCGGGATCAAAGCGATGACCAGGAACGCCAGCAGCGCGGGCGAAGCGCACACGAGCATGGTCCACCGCCACGATTCGGGCGTGACGCGGAACTGCATGGCCAGCACGCCGACGAGGAGATAGCCGACGTTGCCCGCCGCGCCGATGACGCCCGCGAGGACGGGCCGCAATCGCTCCGGCCAGCTTTCCATGACCAGCGCGACGCCGAGGCCCCATTCACCGCCCATGCCGAGCGCGGAGGCGAAGCGGCAGACGGCGAGTTGCCACGGCTCCGTCGCGAAGTAACAGCAGCCGGTGAAGATGGAGTAAGCCAGGATGCTCAGCGCCATCGAGCGGACGCGGCCGAGTTTGTCGCCGAGCCAGCCGAAGAGCACGCCGCCCGCGGCCGCGCCGACGAGGAAGACGGCCGTGAAGTAGGAGATCCACGTGCCGACGAGCGCTTCGTTGCCCGGGCCGACCTTCATCAGGTCAATCAGCGCCGGTCGCGCCGCGACGGGGAAGAGGCCCATCTCCAAGCCGTCGAACATCCAGCCGAGGAGGGCGGCGAAGAGGACCATCCATTGGGATTTTCCGATGGGCTTGTTTTGCGGTGTGCTCATAGTGTCGTGAGGGTCGCTTGGTTGTCGGTCTGCGTTTGCCGTAATTGGCGGCGAGTGTGGCGGGGGCCGGAAGTTTTTTCAATACCGCTGCTGCGAGCGGGACGACTTTTTTCGGTGCCGAGAGTTGCTCGCTGGGGTAGTATCGCCGGGAGTCGGCGCAGTAATCCAACCAAAGGAGTCGCGAGCAACATGAAAAACATGTGGATGGTCGTCGCGGGCGCAATGTGCGCATTCGCGGTTCACGCGGAGGAGGCGTTTCGCTGGACGGAGCAGTCCGGCGGCAAACTGGAACTGAGCGAGGCTGGCAAGCCGGTGCTGGTGTTCAACTACGGCCTGCAACTCAAAGAGGGCGTGAAGGAGCAGTATCGCCGCGCCGATTACTTCCACCCGATCTACGACCTCGATGGCGTCGTCATCACCGAGGATTTTCCGAAGGACCACTTCCACCATCGCGGGTTGTTCTGGGGCTGGCCGGAGGTGACCGTCGGCGGCAAGACCTACGACCCGTGGGCGTGCGTCGGCATGCAGCAGCGGTTCAAGCGTTGGCTCAAGCGCGAGGCCAAGCCCGATTGCGCCGTGCTCGGCGTCGAGAACGGCTGGTTCCTCGGCGACGAGCCCGTCATCCGCGAAACCGTGGAGGCGCGCATCCATCGGCCCACCGCCACTGGACGCCCGCTGGATGTGGCCGTGACGTTGGAAGCCGTGAAGGAACCGGTGAACATGTGCGGCCGACGCGATGGGAACAAGGGCTACGGCGGGTTCACGTTGCGCGTGGCGCCGCGCCGCGATGCCTCCGTCTCGTTGCCGACGGGACGGATCGAGAAGGACGCAATCCAAGTGAAAGCGTTGTGGGCCGACTACTCCGCCAAGTTCGGCGCCGGCGAAGCCGTCAGCGGCGTGGCCATCTTCGATCATCCAAAGAACCCGACTTACCCAACCACGTGGATGACGCGCTACTACGGCGTGCTAAATCCCACATGGCCCGCGCTCGAAGTCGCCAAGCTCGAACCCGGCAAGCCCGTCACGCTCCGCTATCGGCTTTGGATTCATCGTGGCGATTGTGCGGCAGGCAAGGTGGCGCAGACCCACGCCGAGTGGATGGCGACGCAGCGATAGGCGAATAGGAACATGAAATCATACTGGGTGCTGGTTTTATTGGGTGCGGTCACGGCGATTGATGTGATCGGTTCTGACGACCCTCTCGCCGTGTGGCGCGACGGTGTGAAGATTCGGCCCGTTACGACACAGGCGGGGCGGCACACGATTCATTCCTACGTCAACGTCTGTCCCGAAAGCCCGGACGGGCGGTGGGTGTTGTTCTACACTTCGACCACCCCCGACTCCCATCGCGGCGAGCTGCGCATCCTCGAACGCGCGACCGGTCAGGAGAAAGTGCTGGCGCGCAACATCAACACCGAGGACGCGCATCGCGCGGCGTGCCAGCAGTGGGCCTCGCGCGGCAAGCGAGTGGTGTATCACGACGTGCGCGACGGCGAATGGCTCGTGGCGGCGGTGGATGTCGAGTCGGGCAAGGAACTCGTGCTGGCGCGCCAGCGGCAACTCTGTTGGGGCCAGGCCAACAGCGATCTCATGCCGTTCTACGGCCAGCATTGGAACCCCGGCACGCACCGCGACCTCGAACTGGTCAACGTCGAGACCGGCGAGATTACGACCGCCGTCACGGCCGACGCGGTGCGGGCGAGATACCCGGAGTTGATCGCGAAGCTCTTCGGCGACAAACCGATGTCGGTGTTCTTTCCCATAATCAGTCCCGACCTTAAGCGCGTGATGTTCAAACTCGCCTCGCCGGGCGGCGGCGATTTTCGCAGTTCCAAGGCCAGCACCCGGCTCGGCTTGGTCTGCTACGATCTGGAGAACAAGCGCTTCCTGTTCGCGACGGCGAATTGGGGCCATCCCGCATGGCATCCCGACTCGCGCACGATTGTCCAGAAGGGTAATTACCTCATGGACAGCAACACCGGCAGCATGCGGCGAATTCCCGACCTGCCCGCATTTCGCGGCGATCATCCGACCGCCAGCCCCGACGGCAAGCTGATGGTCACGGACACGACGATGGAGAAGTTCGGCGGCACCGACAAGGAATGGGGCGTGGCGGTGAGCGACATGCGCGGCAAGAATCACGTCATCATCCACCGGGCCGACAACTCCCGCGGCGCGAAGTCATGGCGGAAGTCGCATCCACATCCTGTCTTCAGTCCCGACGGCCGTCGCATCTATTTCAACGTCAGCAGCGGCGATTGGACACAACTCTTCGTGGCGGAAGCCGCAGTGCGCCATTGAAAACGGCCCGGCTTTCCAGGATGGCGCAGCTAGAGCATGTTCATGCGACTACTCCAGCCGGCGGCAATGTGAAAGACTGAAACCATGCCTGCGCCGGCTGCCACCACCGCCTTGCCAGAGAGCTTCCACATCAAACCCAACATTGCGTTCGGCAAGGCATGCGTCCAGCGCGACAGGAATTTCCACGGCATCATCGAGGACGAGGCGCGAAGCGCGGGCTTGGCGCGCGATCTCGACAGCCCGACCGCATGGGTCTGGCTGCGCGGATAGAGGAGTCGCCCAAATGCAGAACCTTCGAGCCTTGATTGTGATTGGGTTTGTCTCGTTTCTGAGTTGCGACGTCGCCCTCTTCGCGCAGAAACTCGTCATCAACCGGCCTGACTTCGGCAACCACGTCGCGCTGTGGCGCATCTCGCACGACCCGGCGGTGGACGACCACGCCAACTACCACAACCAGCAGTGCTGGAACCACGACGGGCGTTATCTCACCTACCGTCATTGCGAGATCGTTCCTAACGCGCGGTTCGGCCAAGCGTATGGGGGACTGTCCCGGCCCACTGTGCGCGTCTATGACTTCCTCAAGAACGAGGATCGTGAGATCGGCCTCGGCATCGCGTCGCTGCCGGGATCGTGTTGGGCAAATCATCACAACTGGCTCTTCTACATCCAGACCCGGGAGGCTGACGACGGCTTCGCTCCCGACGAAGGCTCTCCAGTGGTCTGGGTGGACATGGACACTGGCAAGACGGCCAAGATCGGTGACGGCATGGATCAACTCGGCGGCGTGGATTGCAGCGACGAGTGGGTCTATGGCGGCATCAGAGACGCCTCGCGCAAACCGCCGTTTCGCGTCGCACGCATTCCCATCCGGCCGGGCGGCGGCACGCAGGAGTTGAAGGACGTCACCGGCACGCAGTGGGTTCCCAACCCCCGTCATCCGGTCTTCTTCACGCGCCACGATCATCTAAACGACCCGTTTGAAGCGACACGCTACTGGTGGGACCTCGATGGCACGCGCCGACGCATCGGCACCTATTCGCTTGAACAGGCGCATATGGCTTGGCAGGGCAACGGCGAGCACATGTTCATCGGCGACGGACTCGCGAGTGGCCGGCGTTGGGACGAACCCGTGCCCAGCAACCTCCACGTCCTCGCGGCGGCCGTCGTCGGCAATCTCAGCCCCTGCGGTCGCAGCGGACGGTTTGCCGTCAGCGACTCCCACATGTGCGACCTGCGCAGCGGCGATACATGGCAATACAAGTATTACTTCTCGCCGAGGATGATTCCGTCGAAACAGTTCTACACCGACTTCGCCGGCATGGCCAAGGGCAGCCCCGACGGCACCAAGGTCGCTTTCACCGTCCGCTACGACATGGAGAAAGGTTCTGTTACCGAACTGACTGACATCCTGCGCGCCAACGACCAAGTGCTGCGCGTCAAATCCACCGAAGGATTCCCGCCATCCGGGGCGGTCGTGGCGTGGTGCGAGGTCATCGGCTACAAACGCAAGACACCGACGACATTCGAGGGCATCGAGCGCGGTTTGCACGGCACACTGGTCCAGAACAACATGCACAAGGGTCGCGCCGTGACCGATTTTCGGCATCATCTCTTGACCGATGCGGAGTGGAAAAAGGTCGAAGCGGTCAGCTACGAACTGCGCAAAGAGGTCACGGACGTGAACTCGCCGCTGTTCCGCCAACGCGCCCGCGACGTTTACGTGACGGTCGTGCGCCGCCCCGACCGTCCGTGGCTGCTGCCGTCGCGCAGTGCGGTGCAACTCATCCCCGGCGAATCGCACTACGAAACCTTCGGCTACCATCTCGCGCACAACGGTCGGCGGTTTACCACTCGCCCGATCCGCGCCGGCGAGACGCTCCGCCTCACGCCGGGTCAATACACTGCCGTCGCTGTCGAATGGTCCGGTCTCGAAAGCGAACCAGGCGCGCCGCTGAACCTGACGACACCGGCCATGCTGAACGTGTTGGCCGAGCCGCCGAAAGGGTTTTCGTGGACACGCGACCGTTGGCTGGTCAACTCGACCGAGACGCCCGCCGCAAGTGCCGCGCAGGCCGCCGAGGCAGTTCGCGAGACCGTGCATCTCTATGATGGTGTCATCGCCCGCGAGTGGCATCGGAAAGGCGTCGTCACCCTTCGCCACGATCTCAACCGCGACGGCAAGGCAATCCGGCGGCTGACTTTTGCCGAAGGCAAACTGTCGGTGCGGGAATACTACGACCACGATGACCAACTCGTCAGCCGCGAACTGTTCGCGCCGGACGGGTTCATCACCGAGCGTATCCGGATAGGCATCGCCGGCAGCCGGCGCGTCGAGGCCGACCATTGGTGGTTTGAGCGCGGCATGTCCGTCCGCCGCACAACCGGCCGCCAGCAGTTCACGAAGCAGGGCGAACGTTGGATCCAAAGCGACACGCGCCGAACGGAATCAAGATGATGAACAACCGCAACTCTCCGACCAATCCGCGGCATGGCCTTGCGCGGATGACGGCCATGTTGATGGTGTTGTTTTGCAGCTTTGTTCCACTGCACGCGCAGAAACTTGTCATCAACCGCCCGGAGTTCGGCAACTACGTCGCGTTGTGGCGCATCTCGCACGACCCGGTGGTGGACGACCATGCCAACTACCACCAACACCAATGCTGGAGCCACGACGGGCGTTATCTCACCTACCGGCATTGCACGATCGTTGCCGATGCGCGGGGAGGGCAGCCGTATGCGGGCAGCGCGCGGCCGACGGTGCGCGTCTATGACTTCCTCAAGAACGAGGAGCGCGAGTTGGGCCTCGGCATCCTGATGATGCCCGGAGCGTCCTGGGCGAACCATTACAACTGGCTCTTCTACGTCCAGATCAAGGAAGGCGACCGCGGTTTTGCCGCTGACGGAGGCTCGCCGGTCATCTGGGTGGACATGGACACTGGCAAGAGCGTGAAGATCGGCGACGGCATGGACCAGATCGGCGGCGTGGACTGCAACGACCAGTGGGTCTATGGCGGCATCAAGGACACCTTACGCACACCGGCGTTCCGCACGGCGCGCATCCCGATCCGGGCGGGCGGCGGCACGCAGGAACTCAAGGACAGCACCGGTTGTCAGTGGGTGACCAATCCGCGCCATCCGATGTTCTTCACGCGCCACGACAACAAGGCCGAACCGTTCGGCGGCGGCGTGTGGTGGTGGAACCTCGACGGCAGCAACCGCCGCGCGGGCATGTTGGCGCTCGAAGCGGCGCACATGGCCTGGCA
>JACRQF010000015.1 GCA_016222825.1 Verrucomicrobiota bacterium
CCACCGCGCTCGCCACGACATAGAAGAGCTGACACGACACTTCAGAGTGTGCCGCCCAAACAACCGATGCACTAAGTCATCCAAGAAAGGAAAACACATGTAGTCACAACCCGCTCGCTTGACAATCCCCATAACAGGCCGCGTGCCCTCACGCGGCGAGGGTTGATATTGATTTCGCCATGATTCCACCGAGGTTTCGCCGGGTCGGGGACCCGGCCTACATCTTTTGCAGCCTCACGGCGCGGAGGTTGATGGCCTTCCACGTGGCCGGGTCTTTGGCGCGGACGGTGACGAGTTGTTCGCCGGGCTTGGTGATCTCGATGGTGCCGAGGCCGGTGCCCTTGAAGTCGTCCCAGCCGGCGGTCTTGGGGGCCTTGCCGTTGAGGCGCTTGCCGGCCAGTTCGACGGCGAACTCCGCGCCGTCGTGCGTGGTGGCGTATTGGGCGCTGACCTTGAACTTGCCGGGGGCGTCGAACTTCACCTTCCACGAGACCCATTCGCTGGCGTTGTCCCAGAAGCCGATGTTGGTGTGGACGCCCTTGGTCTCCTGCTTGATGCGGCTGCCGTGAAGGTCGGCATCGTCGGCGCGGAGGCTGAAGTTGCCCTTGTCGTCGGCGCGGATCGGCTCGAACTCCTGCACGAACGGCACGGGTTTGAGGTCGGTGCCGGTGATCTTCAGGCCGACGGTGAGTTCGGACACCTTCTGCGCGGGGAGCGTGACGACGAGGCCGTCGGCGGTTTGTTTCCAGGCCAGCGTCGCGTAGGAGCCGAGGAGGCTGACGCTGGTGATGTTGTTGCCGAGATCAACGACAGCAGTAACAGTTGCTCCGCCGCCCGATGTGATTGCAACGGTTGGGCCCGCGGGCTTGGCGAGCGAGCGGATGGTGATGCGGCCGTCCTGCGGCCAGGCGAGCGCGAGGGCGTAGAGCGTCGCGCCCTTGGTGGTGAAGCGGATGTCCTTGGAGGAATACTTGAAGTCCTCCTTGAAGTGGCCGCCGCGCGCGCGGACGGGGCCTTCGCCATAGACGAGCCACGGCCGCGAGCCGAAAATGGCTTCGCCGTGGATGGCGGTCCAGCCGGCGAGTTGCTCCAGCATCTGTTCGACCTCGGCGTCGAGCGAGCCGTCGGGGCGCTGGACGACGTTGAGCAGGAGATTGCCGTTCTTGCTGACGTTGTCCACGAGCATGTGGACGACCCAGCTCAGCGGACGGAACTTCCAGTTGCGGTTGTAATACCAGTCGCCGATGGAGGTGTCGGTCTGCCACGGGTAAGGCTCGATCTTTGGCATGATGCCGCGTTCGAGGTCCTCGACCCAGCGGCCGTCGGATTTCTGTTTGCAGTTATAGACGACGTCCACCTTGCCTTTGTTGCGAGCGGCGTTGCTGTTGTAGAGGCGGGCGATCATCGTCAGGCCGACGATGTGGTTGGTGCCGAACGGAACGACGCCATCGGTGTAGAGCAGGTCGGGCTTGTAGTTGTCCACCAGTTCCCGGATCGCGGCGGTCCACTGCTGCTGCCACTTCGGGTTCGTGCTATACCACGCCTTGTCGTCCGGCTCGGCAGGGAAATGGTAGAGGTCCCACCATTTCGGGTTCGCGCCGTCGTAGGGCACGCCCGCCTTCGGCCCTTCCTTGTCCGCACGGTGGCTGCTCTGGAACCACGTGAAGCTCGCGCCGAGATGCTCCGAGACGCCGAAGCGCAGGCCGTGTTTCTTCGCCGCCTTCTGCCAGTCGGCAACGACGTCGCGCTTGGGGCCCATGTTGGCGGCGTTCCACTTGTGGAGCTTGGATTTCCAGAGGAAGAAGTTGTCGTGATGCGTCCCCATGCTGACGAAATACTTCGCGCCGGCTTTCTTGTAGAGCGCCATCAGGCGGTCGGGGTTCCACTTCTCGGCCTTCCAGAGCGGGATGATGTCCTTGTAGCCGAACTCCGACGGATGGCCGTAGTGCTCGAGGTGATACTTGTAATGCTTGTTGCCCGGCTCATACATGCCGCGCGCATACCAGTCGCCGTCCATCGGCACGGCCTGCGGCCCCCAGTGCGCCCAGATGCCGAACTTCGCGTCGCGGAACCAGTCGGGGCACTCGTATTGCTTGAGCGAGTCGAGCGTCGGCTGGAATCTGTCGGTCGAGGCGGGCGCCGCAGCCGTCTGCGCAGCGCCGGCCGGCGGCGTTGCTTTCGTGCCGTTGGCGGCCTGGTCAGCGCAGCCGAAGCAAAAGAGTGAGAGGGACATCGCGACGATGGCCAATGTGGGTCTTGTGTTCTTCATCTTCATAAGTGTTTTGTTTCTTCTTCTCTGAACTCCACTTCTCCGGCGAACGGCGAAAACATCTCACGCCAACCACATGCTACTCAAGCCGGCTAAAGCCGGGACTCCGAACCCCGGCGATGCCGTGCGGACGCGAAGGTTCGGAGTCCCGGCTTTAGCCGGTTGCCGTTTCTCATTCCGGCAGCTCTCGCTTCATGCCGTCACAGCCTTTTCCAACTGCCGCAAGATCCCGTCCGGCTCGGCCACGCCCATCTTCGTGATGGCGTCGGCACGCGCCTGCGTGTCGGCGACGGCGTAGATGCGCAGCTCATCGGCGTTGCCGGAGGGACGGACGTGCGCCACGTCACCGTTGCTGAAATAGATGCGCACGCCATCAGTGTAGTTGATGCGCGCGATGCCGCTGAAGCCCGCCGCCGGCGTAAAGAACCTGCCGAGCGTCTCGGCGATGCCGAGCATCGCTTGCGCCAGCGCCGCCGCCGGCAATTCGCGCCGGTCCTCATCGAGCAGCGTCACGCCGTCTTTCCGGAAAACCACTTCCTTGATCTTCCCGTCCACCGGCGAGAACCGCTCGACAATCCGCAAGCTGGTCGGGCGCGGGAACTTCTTCAGCAGCGCCGCGCGGCTGAACCGCTTCGGCAACCGCTCGAACAGCGCGGTCATCGCCACGTCTTTCTCGACCATGCTGAAGAGCGCGCCAAGAATCGGCAGCATCGCATCGCGCGTCGGCAGCGCTGTCAGTTTCTTGCCTCCACGCTCAATGTCGGAGCCGGTGAGGAAACCGCCGTTGGCCTCCCAGCCGCAGACGGCCTTGCGCCCCTTGGCGCGCGCCTTCTCCATGCCCGCGACGACGAACGGCGAGCCGATGCGCGTCTTTGGCTCGCAAGCGCCCTTCAGCGGGCCGCGGTCAATCGCGTCATTGCAACTGATCGGCACCACCACCGCGTCCGCGCCGAGGAACTCCGCCACGATCATGCCGACGAGGTCGCCGCCGAAGAACTTCACGCGAGCCGAGAGCGCACCCGGAGGTCGCGCTCCACCTTGTTCCACGCCGAGGATCAACGGCCGGTCGCTGTCGCCGTCGGTGGAAACCACCGCGTCGAGCGGACCGTGCTTCGCCGCCGTTTCGTCCGCCAGCGCCTGGATCTTGGCGAGCTGCTCCTCGTCAATGTTCTCCGTGTCAATCGGCACGAACGTTTCGCTGCGGCCGGCGGGAATCACCTCCGCGCCGAGCTGCTGCAGAATCTCCACCAGCATGTCGCGCCCCACTGCCGAGTGCTGATAAGCCAGCAGCCGCTTGCCCTTCAAGCTGCGCCCGGCGAAAAACTCCGTGTAGCGGCGGATGTAGCCCGCGCGCCCGCTCACATCCTCCGGCGGCAGCGGTTGGCTGCCTGATTTGAAAAGCCCCTGCTCGTTGAACAGCGACTCGGCGAACGGTTGCTTGTAGAGCCGCTCGCGAACCCGCTCGACGCGTGCGTTGATCGGCGCCTCGTCCTTCTTCAGCAGCTCGCCGCGCGCGGTGTTGGTCTTGTAGCCGTTCCGCTCAAACGGAATGTGGCTGCCGGTGATCATCATGCTGCCCTTGCCGCGCCCGACGGCGTGGCACATCAACGCTGGCGTCGGGATCAGGCCAAGGTTCACCGGTTTCATGTCGGCGTCGCGGATGGCGCGGACGATGGCTTGTGCAATCTCGCCACGGCCTTTTTCCTCCGGCACATAGCGTGTGGAGCTCGGCCGCAGGTCGCACGCGAAGAAGAACTCGTCACCGCGCACGATGCCGCCGTCAGTGCACGACAGCGACTGGAGATATTCCAGTTCCGCCAGCGCGTTGATGTAGATTTCAAGCTGCGTGAGGTGGACGACTTCGCCTCGCCGCCCGCTGGTGCCGAACTTCAGCACCTGCGGCTCGTAAGCGAGTCTGGCCCTGAGCGAACCTGTGTCGGCGGCGTCTGTCGGTTTCATTCTGGCTGCGGAGTCTATCACCTCACGGCAGCATGAGCCAGCCCCTGCCACGCGTGAATGGCCAGAATTGACCGATGGATGACGATTCTTGACTTTGACCCGACGCCTGCGTGCCGGTGTGCTCGCCCCGATTTCCCTCTTGCGCCAACGCGCACCTCGTTGACAATCAGCTTCGTGATGAAAACAACCATCCGCCTTCTCCTCACCGCCGCGCTTTTCTCCTGCCTCGCGCTCGACGCGGGCGCTTGGGGCGAACCGCACGGCGACATCACGCAGGCCGCGATTGCGGCGCTGCCAGCGTCGGAGCGGGCGCGGCTCGGCGCCGAGGCCGGTCCGCTCGCCAGCCAGTATTGCGTAATTCCCGACCAGGTCTTCAAGGGGCCGGAAGTCGCCCGTTACGCCATGATGGACAGCCGGCCCGGCGTCACCTACCTCGTCAACCTCCACCTGCCCGGCCCACAGCCCGACAACTACGAAATCCTGCGCTACTTCATGGGCAAGGCCGTCAGCGCCCTCCAGTCCGGCAACGTCGCCGACGCCGCGCGCTATGCGGGCACGCTCTCCCACGCCCTCGAAGACTGGAGCTGCCCGGCCCACGTCGTCCCCGGCGACAACATGTTCACCCTCTTCCAGCAATTCCTCCCGCCGCCGAAAAAGATGCGCCACACCCTCCTCCACGGCCCTGTCGAGAAAGGCAAACTCAAGGTCAGCATCAGCGGCTACCGGCCCGCCCTGCTCGGCGCCACCGTGGACGAGGCCGCGTTCAACCTCCTCCATCGCGTCAACACCGCCACCGTCTTCGCCCGCAGCCAGACCGTCCCGATCATCCAGGCCCTCTACGCCGGCAACTCCAACGCTGTCACCGCCGCCCAACTCAAGGCCGCCACCCGCGGCGCCACCATCGTCGCCGACGCCCTCCACACCTTCCTCAACCTCGGCGCGCCACCGCTCGATGCCCGCGCCCTCGCGCCGCTCCAGAGCGTGAACCTCTCCGCCTGCTGGCCGCTGGAGGCCACCAACCTTTTCTTCTCGCAATCCACCTTCTTCAGCAGGCCCTACTGGGGCCACGCCCAGATGGGCGGCGTCCTCGACGGCACCAACTCCGTGCCCATCAAACTGCGCGTCGAAGAAAAAAGCCGCCAAGTCCTGAAGACCTTCGACACCGGCATCGGCGTCGGCACGCGGTGCGCCCTTACCTACCTCGTCCCGCCCGGCGTCTATGAACGGTTCACCGTCCTCGCCGGCCTGCACGCCGACCTCGGCGCCAAAGGCGGCGTCGAGTTCACCCTCCTCGGCGACGACCGCAAACTGGCCAGCGTCGCCCTCACCGGCGACCAACCCGCCCATCGTTTCGACTGCGACCTCGCCGGCGTCACCCGCCTCCAACTGCTCGCCACCGCCCGCGGCGGCGACGCGAAGTTCAACTACGCCATCTGGGCCGACCCGCGCCTGCTCAAACCGAAAGCCCCGCAGCAGAAACGATAATGCACGTCAGCGCCAACGGCAGCGCGCCACGAGAAAATCCTTGGCCTCCCTTTCTCCCATGCGCCGTGGTATATAATCACACCACGAATTGAGCGACTGACTATGAGCGACCATTCCAAAATCGAATGGACAGACGCGACATGGAATCCGATGCGAGGCTGCAGCAAGATCAGTCCGGGCTGTGCCCATTGCTACGCGGAGACTTTCGCGGAACGGTTCCGTGGCGTGAAAGGCCACCCTTTTGAATTTGGGTTCGATCTGCGGCTGGTGCCGGAGAAACTAGGTGATCCGCTCCGCTGGCGGACTCCCCGGATGATCTTCGTGAACTCCATGAGCGATTTGTTTCATGAGGAGGTTCCGGACGATTACATCGCGAAAGTGGCGCGTGTCATGACCCTCGCCAACTGGCACACCTACCAAGTGCTGACCAAACGCGCACAGCGGATGAGCCAATTGCTCAACGGGCAACTTCGCTTCGCCGCCGACCAACCCCACATTTGGTGGGGAGTAAGCGTGGATGATCGCCGACACGGCTTGCCGCGATTGGACCGCCTCCGCGAGTCGCCGGCGCAGGTTCGTTTTCTCTCCATTGAACCGCTGTTGGAGGACTTGGGTCGAATCAACCTCGACAAGATCAACTGGGTCATCGTAGGTGGAGAAAGTGGACCAAGCGCACGCCTAATGTCCCCAGAATGGGTGCGGAGCATCCGCGACCAATGCCGCAAAGCCGGCGTTGCCTTCTTTTTCAAACAATGGGGCGGTGTCCGGAAGAAACAAGCGGGGCGCGTGCTCGACGGTCGCACCTATGATGAGTATCCAGAGCGGGCCGCGGCGTCCCTTCCTCGTGCAGTAGTTCGCCAAACAATGGAGCAGGAGATTGCAGTCTCCTGACGTATATGGCTGCAGGAGATTTCCACGCCAGACCGTTTGACGAGGGAACACTTACCAAGCTGCAAATATTTGAGCTTTATGCCCGCGAGTGGTTGCCAGTGTTTCTCGCGTCGGTGCCACCTCTGCGAGCTGAAGTTCATCTGTTTGATTTCTTCGCTGGCCCAGGCATGGATGCCAGCGGCCAATTAGGGAGTCCACTTCGACTATTAACCCAATTGAAGGCATACCAGAATCTCAGCGGGTGGGCGCATGTTCGTATCCACGCTCACTTCTTCGACGCGAGCAAGGGCAAGATCAAAGAACTCGTTACCAACATTGACGATCACAACCTTCGTCTGCCAGCCGTCAACCTCGACGTCCGCCCTCTTGAGTTTCATGATGCGTTGCAGGATTGCGCCCCGTTGCTTGCGAGCACTTGCGCCGCAAAGCTCGTTTTCATTGACCAGTGCGGGGTTGATCAAGTAACGCCAGAGGTCTTCCTGCAACTGGTAAAGTCGCCAACTTGCGACTTCTTGTTCTTCATCTCGTCGTCCACGCTTCATCGGTTTCGCGATCATCCCGCTATCAAACAGAAGATTACTCGGCCGGAGGACTCCTACCACGTGCATCGCGCCGTGCTCAATTTCTACCGCGGCCATCTGCCGAGAGGTTCTGCGTATTATCTAGCTCCATTTTCCATCCGCAAAGGAGCGAACGTCTATGGGCTGATTTTTGGCTCGGCGCATCCAAAGGGCATGGATAAGTTCCTACAGGTGGCTTGGAAAACTGATGAGACTAACGGGGAAGCAAACTATGACATCAACCGGGAAAACATCCAGCGAGGGGAAATGCTGTTGGATTTGCCAGAGCTACACCCCACCAAGCTTACTGCCTTCGAACGTGAGTTGGAGGATTCGTTACGGGCCGGACGTTTTGCCAACGAGTTGGATGTTGTGCGCATTTGCTTCAGTCACGGTGTGAAACGAGAGCATGCCAAACCGGTGCTGGCAAAGTTGAAGCGGGAAAAAGTCATTGATACGGACTTTTCGGTTCCGCAGATCAAGCTGTCAGAGAAGCCGCGTCCAATTCGCATGTTGCTTTGAGGTTGCTGGCGCGTCCGTGACATCTCCGCTTCAGCGAACAAAACGCGGGATTGGCGGGTGACGCGGAAGTTGCGGTGGATGGGCAGAGGGCAGGACCACGGACCACACGGAACGGGGATTTGGGGCAAAATCATCGAGGGCAAAATCATGATTTTGCCAGCCATGATTTTGCCCCCGTCGGTCTTGCGCTCTTCGTCGCCGTTCTTCAGCGGCTTTACTCAGCCAGCGCGCGGAACTTCTTCAGACCCTCCCACGCGATGCGCTGGAGATCGGCGCGGTCCTTGGCGGAGAACACGCGCGTGATCGGGCCGCCGTCGCGATCCTTGTCCTTTTGCTTGTCGTCGAGATAACGGATGTCGGTAACGCGGTCGAGCGCCAAGCCCTCGGGACTTTTGTCGAACAACGCGCCGTAGAACGTGCAAGCCGTTAGATAAGCCATCGTCTGGTTCAGGTGCGCGTCGTTGACGAAGCGCAGCGTCAGGTCGGGCCGCGTCGTCTGGCAATGCAGCGCCACCATCGCCATCGGCACAACGGTCGCGTTGATGCGCTTGGCCAGTGCGGCGATGATCTTCTCCTTCGCAATCACCGGCGCGACGTCCGGCGGGGCGGTCAACGCTTTCTCGTTCTGCGTCTGGGGCGAGGTCTCGTAAAGCACCACGCGACCGCCCTGCGCGCGGATGAGATCGGCGAACTTCGGCGCGTATTCGACATAGCGCGGGTCGTCGGGCATGTCGTCGCGGTAGGACTGCAACACCACGATGTCCCACTTGCGGTGCGACCGGTCCAGCGTCTTGAGCAGTTCCTGATGCCGCGCCAGTGCCCCCGAGGCGTATTTGTCCTTGCGGTCCTTCTTCACGGCGTCGCGCAACGACTGAATCGTGGCCTGTTCCTCGTCGCGTGTCAGGCTCGCGAGCTTCACGAAGTTCTGCGTGCCGAGACGCCAATGGTCCTTGAGCGTGCGTCCGCCGTAGATGACGGTGGTCACCTCGAACTTCAGCCCCGGCTGGCCCGCCTCGGCTATCGTTTTGACGACCTGCGAGAGGTTGTGCCGCGCCGTGAAACTGTTCCCGATGAACAGCACGTTGAGCGTCTTACCGTCGGCAGAATCCGCCGCCCACGCGGACGGTGCGCACAGGCAGAGGGTGAGGGTGAGAACACGGAGGATCGTTTTCATTTCGTGGCGGTTTTCTTCTTGGACGCTTCGGCTTCGCGCATACGTTGCACCTTGGGTTTGTAGCCTTCGGAGAGGTTGAGTTGGGTGGAGCGCAGATGCAACAGCATTTCCCCGCGCATCCGCGCCAACGCCTCGCGGTGCGCAGGATCGACGGCGAGGTTGCGCATCTCCAGCGGGTCGCTGTCGAGATCGAAGAGGAGCTCGCGCTTCTCGTCCACCCACCATTTGTAGCGCGCGTCGCGGGCCATCAGGTGCAGCGACGCGCCCCTGCCGATCTCGCTGACGGCGAGGTTGCGCACGGCGGCGGTGCGCCCGGTGGTGACGGGCAATAGCGATTTGGCGAAGCGGCCCGGTGACAGCTTGCCGCCGATGGCCTCGACGATGGTCGGATACACGTCCATCATCTGCGCCAGCGCCTTGGTGCGGCCGGGCTTCACTTGGCCGGGCCAGCGCACCACCAGCGGCACGCGCGCGGATTCCTCGTAGAAGCGGCCCTTGGTCAGGTAGCCGTGCGCGCCCATCATCTCGCCGTGGTCGGCGGTGAACACCACCAGCGCGTGGTCCCAAGTGCCGCGTTGCTTCATCGCCTCGACGAGCCGGCCCACGCACGAGTCCACCAGCGAGATCTTGCCGAGATAGTTGGCCAGCATCCGCCGGGTCGCCGCGTGGTCGAGCGTGCGGCCTTCGCGCTGGTAGCTCTCGGGAACGTTCGCGGGCAGCGTCAGTTTCTCCGGCTCATACATCGTCGCGAACTCGCCCGGCGCGTCGAGCGGCGGATGCGGCGAATGAAAGCTCACGACGAGGCAAAACGGCTTGTCCGCCGGCTGCCTCCGGATGAAATCCGCGGCCGAGCCGGCCACGAAGTTGTCGTGATAATCCTCCGGTTTCACGACGCTGGCGCGCGCCTCGGACTCGTCCTTCACGTAGCGCCCGCGCAGGTCCGTCGCCACCGCTTCGAGCAGGCCGAGCTTCTTCAGATGCTGCGCATAGGGACTGTCGTCCTTGACGGAATCCGGCGGCCCGCTGACGTCCACGACGCAGTCCAGCCCAAGCGCGCGATGGTAATCGGCGATGGTTTTGAACTCCTCGCGCCAGGACGCGCCAGCGGTCCAATGCAGTTTCCCGATCTGCGCGGTCGTGTAGCCCGCGCGCCGGATGTCGCGGAACATCGGCGCGGCGGCGGGGGGCACGTGGTAGTTGAGGACGTTGCCCCAGACGGAGTGCCCGGCGTTGTGCGGATACAGCCCCGTGATGAGCGAGATGCGTGCGGGCACGCAGATGGGCGAAGGCGTGTAGCAGGCATCGAAGATCAGCCCCTCGCGCGCGATGCGGTCGAGGTTCGGAGTGCGCACTTGCGGATTGTCCCAACTCAAGTAGCGCGGGCTCCATTGGTCGGTGAGGATGACGAGCACGTCGGGCTTTGCGGGCGCCGCGTGGGCTGCGAGCGTCGCAGCCAGCAACATGGTGGTGAAGATCGGAGTGATGTTCATCTTCAGTAGCGGGAATTTAGCACTGGGGCATTGTGACCGGGAATCTGAAAGCATCAGCGAGCGGCCTTGTTGAAAATGATTGGCTGGTCGGCGCCAACTCCCGGCGGGAACGCTGATGTTATCGGAGCGCCGACCACTTTCAGCGGGTTGTCCGGGTCCCTGAAGTCGAGGAGTTCGGTGTCGTTTCCTTTTCGGATGTAGATGAGCCCGCTGTTCCAATCGCAGCGGATGAAAGGGGAGTCGTAGCCGCGTGATGGCGCGAGGTTGACGGTGCGACCATCCACTTGGCTGGGGCTGGAGGGGCCGTAAAAGGTGATCGCTGCAAAGCGCAGGACGCCGTCGGCGTAGCGGATGGGCTGCGCCGTCACGGCAGCTTTGAAGGCCGAAAAATCGTGGTCGTAATCGGCGGCTTGGTTGGCGATCAGAATCACCGGCGCGCTCTCGGCATCGAGAGTGACGAACGCCTTGTTGTCTTTTCCAACGCGCTCGGCGCGTTTCCAAGCCGGCGTCCATTGGTAGCTGCCGGCCACGACCTTGACCGCGGCGAACGCGCCGCCAGCCTTGACGAAAATCCATCCCGCCTCCTCCTGCACCTCGTCGAGCGTCGGGCTGAAATACACCCGCAGATGGGCCGGCAACGCCGAGCGGGGATTCGGCGGCACGGGTGCCCATTGCTGCGTGATCAGAATGTTGCGGTCCTGCACGCTGAAGAATGGATTGAAACCGTGCCAGTCCTTCGTGTTCGCCGGTTTTACCTCGAACCCGATCCGGGCCAGCGGATCGCTGTCAAACACGACGCCTTGCCAGCGGAAGCCCATGCTCGCGTCGTCCAGCCACGCCGGATCGAGTCCCGCCGAGCCGATGACGTAGCTTGGCGTGGCGAATCCGTAGCGCAGCACGCTTCGCTCCGGGTCGAGCGTTCGCCAGAGAGGTCCGTCCGGATCTTCCGCGCCCTTGCCGCCGCCTTGTGCCACCGGTCCCGGCCAGCGTTTCGAGAAAACATAAACGCCGCGCCCGGTCGTGTCTTTGGCCAGATTCACGACGGCGGGCGGAGGATAGTAATTGCTCGTGGACTGCGCGCCGACGCCCAACGGCACGAACGCGCGCCCCGGCGCATTGAAGAGCAGGTCGTAGCCGCGGTCACAAAATCCCCCGTCGTATTCGTGGCCCACTTTCACGCGACTCTTCGGGCCGCCGCGAGTCGTCCGCAACGTTTCCTCGGCGATGACGGCATACGTCAGGTCGAGATACATGTCGGCTTTCCTGCGCAACACCGGGTCCTGGGCAAAATCGCGGAGGTTGAACAGTGCGCTGACACTGTCGCCCTGGTAGCTAGGCGAGCCGGCTTCCACGAACTGGCCGCGTTTCGCCCGTTCATCGAACCACTTCGAGAAATAGGCGCGGCGCGTCTCATACTGTTCCGCCAGCGTCGAGCCGTCGTCGCACTTCTGGTCCGCATACGCCGGCAGCTTCCTGAGGAATTGCGCGACGAGCAGGTCGCACGATTTGCTCGCCAGATGATGGTTCTCGGAACCTTCCATGTCCCAGACGCCCCGCTTCGCTTCGGCGAGCTTGCTGTTCGCCTTGGCGACGGCCCACAAGCCCTTCTCGAAGTTCTCTTCCGCTTTCCGCGACAACAGCCCTTTCATCGGGCCGGTGCGCCGGTTCATCAGCCCATACATGCGCACGAAACTGACGCCAAAGAGGCTGAACCCGAACTTGGGATTGGACGACACCACGAACTTGTCCGACTCGAAAAACCGGTTGAGTTCATCCGCGCGCCCGCCAAGGATCAGCGACGGCATTCCGTGGCGCACCCAGCCGATGGAGTCCGCGCTCTTCGTGTCGCTGTAGCGGAGCTTGCTCAATCTGCCGGTTCCCGCCACCAAGCTCGCCCGCAAACGCTCCACATACTCGGCCGGGAGATTCTGCATGAACCGAGGTGGCCACACCGCTGGGGCGGACGGTTGTTCAGGCGGCTTCGACGGCTTGACCCCGTCAGGCTGTGCGGCTGTGGCGGATGTCACGGTCAGAACGAACGCCAGAAGCAAAAGGCCCACTTTCATCGGCTTCGCTTGGCGTCGCGGAGTTGCTCGAAGAGCTTGGTCAGGCGCGCGACGATGTCGGGATGTTCGCGATAGAGGTTCTTCGTTTCGCCGGGGTCGGCGGCGAGATCGTAGAGTTGCATCGGCGGCGCGGTGGGCTTGATCTGGCCATCGGGCGTGTAATCGCTGTTGACCATGCCGACCTGCGCGAACTTGAGATACGGCGCGCGGTCGGTCTTCTCGGTCGAGTAACCGGAACCCTGGCCCATCACGAGTTTCCAGTTCCCATCGCGCACGGCCCAAATGTCCTCCTGCTGCTTGGGCCGGAATACGGCCGCGGCGCGCGCCTGCATGACGAGGTTCGTCCGCGCGCTGTCGGTCTGCTCTTTGCCGAGCAACGCCGGCAGCGCGTTGAAGCTGTCGGGGCCGGCGTCGGCGGGCAGCGTCTGGCCCGTGACCGCTGCGAAAGTCGCCATCATGTCCGTCAGGCAAAGCAGCCGCGCCGAGGTCGTGCCCGCAGCGATGCGGCCCGGCCAGCGCGCGAGGAACGGCACGCGGTTGCCGCCTTCCCACACGTCGCCTTTCTGGCCGTTGAACGGCGCGCACGAACGATGGCCGTGGCCAAAGCCTTCCTTCTCATACACGCCGCCGTTGTCGCTGGTGAAGATGACCAGCGTATTGTCGGCCAGCTTGAGCAGGTCAAGCCTCGCGAGCAGTTCGCCGACTGACCAATCCAGTTCATGCACGAAGTCGCCGTATTTGCCAGCTTGGCTCGTGCCCGCGAACTTCGCGTGCGGCGTCAGCGGCGTGTGGATGTTGTTCGGCGCGTAGTAGAGGAAGAACGGCTTCTCCTTGCTGCGCTCGATGAACGCGAGGGCCTTCCCGTGCAGCATGGCGGCGTTGTTCTCGATCTTGATGGCGCGCGCCGCTTTTCCGCCGGACTTGCCTTTGCCTCTGCCTTTTGTGATGGGGTCGTTCGGGTCGAGGCCGACGACGCGGTGGTTCTCGACGTTGAGGTCGCGATTGTTGTCGTGGCCGAAGAAATAATCAAAGCCGCACTCCAACGGGCCGGGCTTGAGTTCATCGTTCCACGTCAGCGGATGCTCGCGGGTGCCGTAGCCGAGGTGCCATTTGCCGACGATGCCGGTCGTGTAACCGGCCTGCTTGAGCAACGCCGCGATCGTCAGGCGGCCGGGTTCGATCAGCAGCGGCGCGGAGGGGAACGTGGCCCAAGTCACCGCCGCCCGCCGCCACGGGTAGCGCCCCGTCATCACGCCGTAGCGCGTCGGACAGCATACGCCAGCCGGCGTGTGCGCGTCCGTGAGCCGCACACCCTCCTTCGCGAGCCGGTCAATATGTGGCGTCTTGAACTTCGTCGCGCCCTGGCAGGAGAGGTCGCCGTAGCCGAGGTCGTCGGCGAGGATGAGGACGATGTTAGGTCTTGTTGCCGACGTGTCAGCACCCAACTGACTGGCAAAACCCAGCGCACAGAAAAGAACAAGGAAGTGTTCGAATCTCATCTCTTCGCCTTCGCTTTGGCTGCCTTGCCCTTCTGTGCCGCGGGGCGGGGCGCGCTACGGCCGTCGGGCTTGGCGGGGTCGTAGTTGGAGTTCGGCGTGGCGAAACGCGCGCCGGTTTCCTTCTGCCACGCGTGGAGTTTGTCGAGAAGCTCGCGCGTCTTCGCCGGCTCGCGGTCAGCGAGGTTGTTCTTCTCGCCCTCGTCCGCGGCGAGGTCGAACAGCTCAACCTGCGGCCCTTCGCCCCACTCAATGAGTTTCCACTGGCCGAGGCGGATGGCCGCGCCGGGCGCACCGCCCTGGTTGCCGTAGTGCGGGTAGTGCCAGAAGAGCGGACGCTCCGGCAACGGCGCGACGCCTTTCAGCAGCGCGACAAGGCTCTTGCCGTCGCCGGGATAGCTCGCGGGCAGCTTCGCGCCGGCGGCTTCGATGAGCGTCGGGAAATAATCCGGAGTGCAGACCGGCGTGTCGTTCACCGTGCCGGGCTGCACGGTTCCGGACCAGCGAATGAGCAGCGGTTCGCGGATGCCGCCTTCGTAGAGCCAGCCTTTGCCGGCGCGAAGCGGCAGGTTCGAGGTCGGCGAACCTTCGCTGGTCGAGAGGCCGCCGTTGTCGCTGGTGAAGAGGACGATGGTTTTCTCGCGCAGACCGAGTTCGTCGAGCTTGCGCACGATTTTGCCGACGGCGAGGTCGAGCGCCTCGACCATGCCGGCATAGACGGCGTGTTCCTGCACGAGCCGCACGTCGCGCGTGCCGTCGCGGCCCCATTTCGGCTCCAGGCCGAGCCGCTGGCGCTTGGCCTCGTATTTCTTCTGGAGGTCCTCGCGCGCCATCAACGGCGTGTGGACGTCATAGGAGCAGAAGCTCACGAAGAACGGCCGATCCTTGTTTGCCTCGATGAACTTTGCGCACTCGGTCGCGAGCCGGTCGGGCAGGTGCTCGCCGTCCGGGCCATCACTGAGGCGCGGGTTTCCGTAGGGCGAGAAGTAACGCTTGCCGCCGTAAGGGCCGCCGCGGTCGCAACCGCCCATGTTCACGTCGTAGCCCTGGTTCTCCGGCCAGAAACCTTCGGGGCCGAGGTGCCACTTGCCGGCGTGCATCGTGGCGTAACCGGCGGCCTTGAGCACCTCAGCGAGCGTCGTTTCATCCAGCGCGAGCCTCTCGGTGTAGGGCGCAGGCATGAGCTTCGTGTTGCGGTTCCACTTCTCCGGCTGCGCGGCGCCGATGTAGTCGGTGACGCCGGTGCGGACGGGCCATTTGCCGGTGACGTAGGCGGCGCGGGTCGGCGAGCAGACGGGGCAGGCCGCGTAAGCCTGCGTGAACCGCGCGCCATCGCGGGCGAGCCGGTCGAGGTTCGGCGTCTCGTAGAACGTGCTGCCATAGCAGCCGAGGTCGCGCGCGCCGAGGTCGTCGGCGAGGATGAAGACGATGTTCGGGCGCGACGATTTCTCCGCGGCGATGGTTTGGTCGCCAAGAAGGCAGGCGGCTGACAGGAGAAGAGCGATGCTTTTCATGGTTTGGTTCTATCGCTTCTTGGAGCGTTCAGACTCCATGACCTGCCAGGCGAGTTGGGCGAAGGGGCCGTTGGTGCCGGCGGCGAAACGCTCCAGCGCGCGGCGGGCGGCGCCGTCGGAATCGCCGCATCGGAAGAGGGCGCAGGCGGTCATCAACTCGATGGTGTCGTTGGCGCCGGCCTTGGCCTTGAGGAGCGCGGTCAGAGCGGGTGCGGCGGCGGGATCGCGGATTGCGCCGAGCGAGACGGCGATGGCGCGGAGGCGGACGTATTCGGTGGGCGCAAGCTTCGCGGCGAGTGCGCTGAGCACCGGCACGACGCGGCGGTCGCCGGTGCGGCCCAAGGCCCAGAGCAGTTGCGTCACGGGGTCCATGTTGTTGGCGTCCTTTTGGTTCGACAGATCGTTTTGCTGCAACCGCCGCTTCGCTTCGGCGAGCAATGTGTCCGCGCCATGCACGTCGCCCATGATGCCCAGCACGTGGGCGTAGGCGAGTTTCTGCGGCGCGGGTGCGGCGTCGTAAGCGGTGCGGAGTTTCGGCAACGCCCTCGGCGGATCGGCCAGGAGAACTTCGAGGTCGTCGTAGTCCTCGGTAACGTGGCGCACGGCGTTTGCGATCCTGATGTCCGGCATCGGGAACGAATCGCGGTCGCGCAGGACGATTTCGGGAAGGTTGCCAACTTCGACCAGGTGTTGTTGGAGCGCCTTTACGCCAACCTGCCGCGGGGTCTTGTGATCGCGCACGGCCATCGCCGCCGCGACGCCCGCCGCGTAGCCGATGTTTCCGAGGTCAGGCTGCATCCGCACGATGGGCATGGCGTCGCGGTGGGCGCTGATGCCGAGGCCGACGACGAGGATGCCCTCCAGCCCGCGCGGCAACAGGCAGCGATACGGCACGTAGCTGGTGTAGTTGTGCTTGTAGTCGTCCGGCGGGCGCGTCGGCTTGAGCATGAAGTAAGGATGAACTTGGTAGCCGTGGCTGTCGTAGTCGCTCCGGCCCAGCACGATGCTGTCGGGGAACGTGCGCCGGTTGATCTGGTCGAGCCAGTCGAGGCAATAGTCGCCCACGATGCGGCGACGCTCGCGCGAGTCCATCAACTGCCCGCGGTCGAAATAGCGGCCGGTGCGCGCCATGAACGCCTCGCGCACGTCGAGCGGGTCGGCCGGGTCCACGGCGGGGATGTTGCCGTTGATGTAGCTCGCGCCGACTTCGCGCGGCGGCACGTGTGCGGCCTGCAACGCGAAAAAGTCCTCCACGAACCGCGTCTCCGCGCCCGCCGCGGCGGCGATGTCGGCGTTGCCGGTGCCGTCAATGACCGCGTCCGCGGTCACTGCGCCGCGCCCGTAAGGCGTGGCCACGACGACGCCCCGGACGCGGTTGCCCTCGACGAGCGCGCCGCAACCGATGACGCCGAACCAGATGTCCGCGCCGGCCTTGCGCAACTCGCTGCGGTAGTATTCCATCCGCACCTCGATGGGGTTCTGCGGAACCTTGTCGGCGAACCCGACGCGGCTGCCATACCAATACTTGCCGATCATGCCGAGCGTGCCGACGCCGCCGAGGCCGTGCAGGTATTCGATTACCAGCGTGCGCGCGCCCTGCCGTGCCGCGCCGATGCCCGCCGCCGCGCCTGACGTGCCGCCGCCAACGACGACGACATCGTAATGGCCCAGCAACGGCAACGGTCGCGCCGACTCCGGGATGCCCGGCGCGAGCGGCACGGGCCGCAGTCCGCCGAGAAACTCTTTCATTTCGCCGTCATAGGAAGAGTGAGGAGTGAGGAGTGAGGAGTGAACCTTCACGTCGGCGGGACGCGAGAGATCACGCGCTTCCTTCGCCGCCGCCGTGCCAATGCGCTCGCCGAGTTGCATGATCGCGACGGGCCGCTGAAGCTTCCCGGCGAGGGCGCGCGGCACGTCGGCGCAACCGCCCAAGACCCAGAGTTGCTTCAGGTCCGCTGGGCGGCACACATCGAGCGGCAAACGCTCCGCGCCCGGCCAGTCCGACGGTCCTTGCTGCGCGCCACGAATCGCGCACGGCGGCACCAGCCACGGCGCGTCGGCGGAATACAACTGCGTCGGATTATAGGTGAGTTCGCGGACTTGTTGCTCAAGCTTCGCGCGCGCCGGCCAACCGTCGTCGGGCAGTTTCACGCTCAACGCATGCTCGAACCACAACGCCTTCTGCTTCGTGACTCGCTGGCCTTTCATGTCGAGGACCGTGACCGGGAACGGCATCTGTTTCGCCTGCACGCCCTCGCGCGCCTTCTCCGCGATCGTCACCCATCGCACCGCCTGCGGGCCGACCTTGAACTCGCTGAACTTCGCGCGCGCTATGCGCGCGACGACCGCTTGCTCGGTGGCGTCAATGACGACCTTAGCGCGGATGGCCTGCCGGCCCATGCGGTTGACCATCACGAGGCCCGCAGGCCGGCCAGTGGCGTCAGTAAGCAGTTCGGACGGGTAGCAGCCGAAGAGGAACTCGACCTTCGCCGTGCGCAACGCGTTCTCCAGCGTCGTTTTGACGTGCATCGGCCGCACGACGGACGACTTCGCGGTGCCCGGCGGCGGCTCCGGCGGCAGGAACGTGAGACTGCCGAGCAGGAGCCGATTCGCGGAGGCCGCGCGCCGGACCAGCATCCGCGCGTGACTGATGCGTTCGTTGATCGGGATGGTCACGGTGCCCTTGCCGCCGAAGTTCTCGCACGCAAACGTCCCAAGCTTCCGCCACTTCTTGCCGTCGGCGCTGATCTCCAGTTGCGCGTCCTTCACCTGAAAATCGCGCGAGCGGTTGAACGCCTTGAGTTCCGCCGCCCGGACAAACTGAGGCTCAGTCAGGACGGCCGTGATGGTCACGTCGGCGTCGTATTGGACGCTGTCGTGTTGCGCATCCACGACCTCGTGTCGACCGCAGAGGTGCGACGGCGGCGCGGTGTCGGGATGTTTTTTGTTCGCTGGCTGGTCGGTCTTATAGGTGTAGGGAAAGCCCACGTTCGCCAGATCGGCGGGGTCGGAGAACATCGCGCGCGCCAGTTCCGTGGAGGGAACTTCGCCCGGCTCCAACCAGAGCTGCATCGAACCGGCGACGTCCTCGCCGAGGTAGTTGCGCGGCGCCAGCAGGAACACCTTCGCGCCCGCGCGCGCCGCCGCGACCGCCGCTGACACCGCGCCACAGCCGCCGCCCGCAACCACCACATCCACGTCGTAAGCGACGGGCAAGGAACGGTTCGCCGGCGCGGCATGAAGCGCGACGGCGAAAGATGACAGGACGATGAGGGAGAGGATGCGGTTCATAGTTGGCTTGTGTTCGTTTGTCGGCCTTGTCCACCACACCGTCGTCGTCGGCCTTCGGCATTTCCTTCAAGTCGTCTGCGCGGAGGCCGGCGAGAATGGTCTGCAACTCCTTTACCCGCGCCGGCTCGGCTTGCGCAAGCTCCTTCTCCATTCACTGAAAACGTCGAGGAACCATGGAGTTTCCTCCGGCGTAGGTTAAACGCGCCAGCCGCCGTTTCGTTGCGGGATTTCCAGGGTTCCTTTGAGCTTTGAGTCTTGAACCTCGAACTTCGCCTCCGCGCCCGCGCGACGCTTGACTTGGCGGCGGGTTGGAGTATTCATGGCGGCCATGAGCCACCCCGCAACCGGTCTTGTGGAACCCGTCCCGTGGGAGCCGGGACTCCCCGGTGAGTTTCCCGGCCAACAATGCGTCATGCCGTTGGCGCCCGGCGTCAGCATGATCTTCTGCTGGTGCCCGCCCACGCCGCCGGGCCAGCCGTTCCTTATGGGCAGTCCGCCCGACGAGCCGGATCGGCGCGACAATGAGAAACAGCAGCCGAAGAAAATCCCGGAAGGTTTCTGGCTGGCCCGGCATCCTGTCAACCAGCAGCAGTGGATGGCCATCATGCGCGATAACCCAAGCCAGCGCGGCAAAGGCGAGATGCATCCAGTGGACAACATGTCGTGGGAGGATGCGCAGAAGTTTTGCAGCAAGACCGGTCTGCGGCTGCCTTTGGAGGCGGAGTGGGAATACGCCTGCCGCGCCGGCACGACCACGCCCTTTGGCATCGGCAACGGCGAATGCCTGAATGCCCAGATGGCCAACTTCGACGGCAACTATCCCTACGGCTCAGGGCGCGACGCTTTCAAGTGGCTCTACCGCGAACGCACGCTTCCGCAGGGCAGTTTCCCGCCGAACGCATGGGGCCTGCACGACATGCATGGCCAACTCTGGGAGTGGTGTGAAGATGTATTGGAAGGCAGGGACCGCGTGTTGCGCGGCGGCAGTTGGCTCGACGACGGCAGGTTTGCCCGATCCGCCGTCCGCCACGGCTGCGACCCCGGCTCCCGCTCCGACGGCATCGGTTTCCGGCCCTGCCCCAGTTCCACCAAGGGCCAAGACAAGAAGAAGACCGGAGGCCGCGAGGTCTCCGCGGAGCGGGGTAAGGAGTGAAGCGAGGGACGAGCGAAACGACAGCCCCGCGCAGCGGCGGAATTAGTTTTTGAAAATCGAGAGTTATGCCATTCGCGTTTTTCCAAGTGCCAGCCGACGCCAGCCCTGAAGTGGCGGGGCCGCTCAACAGTTTTCTGTGCACCCACCGGATCGTGCGGGTGACGCGCATGGAATCTCGCGGTGCCGAATTTGTTTGGAGTTCCGGCTTCAGCCGGTCGGGTGTGTGTGACCGGCTAAAGCCGGGACTCCAAACCGGGAACTGTGTCGGCAACAGGTTTATGACGCAACAGCTACGAACAATCGCCGCACTTGGCCGGAGATGTTCAACCACGGATGGACGCAAATGAACACGGATTCATCACTCCAAACCGCCCGCGCCCGCATCGCGGACTGTCTCCAACTCGACGAGCAGGGCCAACTGGTCCAGCGGCGCGATTCCCTGAATCTCGCCGGCCTCGGCCTCACGGATGCGGAGTTGACGGCCTCCTTCGACGTGCCGGAGCGCGGCCTGAAGGATATCGGTCTGGCCAGCCTCTGCCATCTGCGTTATCTGGACCTCACGGGCAACCAGCTCACCGAACTGCCGGATTGCGTGACCGGTTTCACGAGGTTGGTGTGGCTGGGGCTGAATTTCAACCGGATCGCATGGTTGCCGGAGGAAATCGGGGCGCTCACGAATTTGCAGCGGCTTTATCTGCGTGGGAACGGCATTTCTCAGTTGCCAGGCGCGATGGGGAACTTGCAGGCCCTGCGGGAGTTGGACCTCACAGGCTGCGGAATCGCGGCGATTCCTTCTTCAATGGCCAATCTCCGGGTGCTGGAACATATCGTGCTCGAAGCAGAGGCGCTGAGGCCTGACCTACGGGCGGTGTGGAAGAAGAAGAACTGGAAGACGCTTCGTGAGCACTTGACGCGCGAGGCCAAGGAAGTCAGCGTCACGCAGTTTGTGGGGAAGGTGGTGCTGGTTGGTCCACAGGAAAACGGCAAGACGTGTTTGCAGCGCGCGCTACGCGGCGAGAAGTTCGTCAAAGGCTACAAGAGCACCGACGGCATGAGCCGGGAACGGTTGCACCTTGGGTTGGACGGGAAGTTCGTCAGCCCATCGCAACGCGCCAAGACGCCGGGGCCACGGGAAGACGTGATTGACCTCACGCTTTGGGACATGGGTGGGCAGAAAAGCTATCAACACACGCACCAGATGTTCTTCACGCCCTCGGCCGTTTACTTGGTTGTCACGCTTCCGCGCCGAGGCGGGAGCGTGCAGAAGATAGACGAGTGGATTGATCTGGTGAAGCGACGCACGGGTGACAAAGCGGTGGTCATTGTGGTTTCGACGTGTTGTCGTGAAAAGAACTGCGCCCCGGACGAAGCCGTGACACTGGCGGGACTCCAAGCGAGGCACGGCGAGATGGTGCGAGCCTTGGTGGCGGTGGACAGCAAATACGGGACGGGCATTCCGGAATTGCGGAAGCTGTTGGTCGAAGTTGTGCGGGAGCCGCAGGCTCAGTGCCGCCAGACGTGGTTGCCGGGATGGGCCAAAGTGCTTGACGCTCTGGCCAATTCACGAAAGGCATTCCTGCGCTGGTCCTCCATTGAGGCCGTCTGCGGCAAGTGTGGCGTCAAAAAGTCTGAGGAGCAACGCCAAGTCATCCGCATGGGCCATTACATCGGCGCGCTAATGTGGCGGGAGGATATTCCGGCAGGCGAGGACGTGGTCATTCTGAATCCCGACTGGCTCTGCCGGGCAGTGGCGCGGTTGCTGGATGACGAAGAAACCCGCAAGGCTCATGGATTGGTGGAAATTCCCCAGTTAGAACGCCTCTGGTCGGTCAAAGGCCGGGACGGAACTCCCGGCTACAAGCCAAACACATATCCCGCTTTGATCGAGCTGATGGAGATCAACGAACTAGCCTACCGCCCCAAAGTGCCCGGCAAGAAGATCGGCGAAGGCCACTTGCTGTTGGTGACGCAGATGGTGGAGGACAAGCCGAAAGATGATGTGGATAAGACATGGCAGGCGATTAGCCCCAAGGACGGGGCAGAGACCGTGCGCGTGGTTGGCTTTCGCAAGGTGGACGGCTTTGGCTATGAAGCCGTTCCCGACATCATCTATTTGTTGATTTTCCGCCTGCGGGAGTTCTCGCTTGGACGAACCGACTACAAGAAGTGGCTGCACTGGCAGCGCGGCCTGTTGGTTACGGACGACTACGGAAGCGCGGGCAAGATCGAACTGGATGGGCCGCTGCTGCGCATCACGGTTCGGCACGAGTTGGAGCCGGGGTTGATGCATTCAATTGCCCAACGCATTGGAGTTCGCGACGACGGCTTCTGGAACGGGCGGGGACTGGAGAAGGTGGATTTTGTGCCTTGCGGACAGCTTTGCCGTGAACCCAACAAACACAAGGGCGAAGGGCTTGTTTCGATGGAAAGCTGTCTGAAGGCAAAGCGGGCAAAAAACTCATCCGTGGAATGCCAGACATGCCATGAGTTTCTGCCCATCCAAGACCTGCTCAATCAACGAGCGGTGGAATCCGAGGAAACCGTCCAGTTGCGACAATGGCTGGACCAGCGGTTGCGCGCCTTGGAGGTCGGCCAAGGGGATCTGCTCGTGGAGATCCAAAAGCGGGGAGCGGAGACGCAAGCGCGTCTCGCCCAGTTGAGCGACCTCGTCCGGATGCAAGGCGACGGCATCTTGGACACCTTCACGAGCGAATGGAAAGACGGGCCGCGTCTTTTCAGCCTGATTCCAATCCTGGGGAAAGGCTGGAAACCCAAAACCTGGACGCAAATGGAATTCCGCGTGACGGTTTGGTGCGAGGCCAGTCGAAGACCGGTGCCTTTGTTCGGTGAATTGAAGAAAGGCTCCGACACAGAACTGAAAGGCAGTGAGACAATCACGCTCACCCGCGACTGGGTGCAAAGCGTGGGACGGGCACTGACGTGGTGCAGTTGGGCCACTCTTGCCCTCGCCTCAGGCGGAGCGGCCGGCATCAGTGGGCTTGTTACAGCCACGGGCGGCATCATCGAAGCGCAGGAAGCGAAAGACCTGGCTGCGGAAATCGCGCGGCAGCAGAAGGTGATGAAGGAGGTCTCCTCCGCCATACCGGACGAGTCGAAGAATCTCCTGCAAGGGAAGGCCGACAGTGTGGAGAGCATCGGCTACGGCAGACTCGAAGATGACTTGAAACTCATCCGTTTTCTGCGAGAGGAGTTCAAGAAGAAGGACCCGACGTGGGGTGGCTTGGTTTCGCGCGATGATGGCAAGTTCAGCCGCATCTGGGCGCATCCAAAATCCGAGGTGGGCTAGGTCTGGCTTTGCTTCTTGCCCTTCTTGCTTTTGCCTTTCTTCAACTGCTTATTCGTCGCTTTTTCCTCCAGGCCGTTCCATCGCTGGTCGTCCCAACGCGGCGGGATGTTCTGCGCGTTCCACGAATCCCATAGCGCCTGGAGCTGTTTCACCTTTTCGGGTTGTTGCGCGGCTAGGTCGCTCTTCTCGCCGATGTCGGCGGTGACGTTGAACAGCGCGGGCTGCATATCGCGCGAAGCTTTCACCAGCTTCCAGTCGCCCTGCCGCACGGCGAACTGCACGCCGAACCGCCAGAAGAGCGCGTCGCGCTGGAGCTTGTCGGTCTTGCCTTCGAGCAATGGCAAAAGGTTGACGCCATCGATTTTCCATTCCGGCTGTGTGTTCACGCTGGCAGCGGCGAGCGCAGTCGGCAGGAAGTCGAGCTGGATGACCGGCGTGTCGAGCACGCGGCCGGGCGCGATGCGTCCTTTCCATTGCACCATGAATGGCACGCGGATGCCGCCTTCCCACACTGTCCACTTGCCGCCGTGCAACGGACCGTTGTGGACCGCCCGCGAACTCGGCCCGCCGTTGTCGCTGATGAAGAAGATGAGCGTGTTTTCCTCCAGTTTCAGTTCGCGCAACTTCGCCAGCACCGTGCCGATACGGTCGTCCATCACCGAGATCATCGCGCAGAGATGGCGTCGTCCCTTGTCCTCGATGTGCGCGAACTTCTTCACGTAGCTCTCCGGCGCAACGTGCGGCGCATGCACTGCCGTGAACGGCAGGTAGAGATACCACGGCCCGCTCTTGTGTCGCTCGATGAACGCCTCCGCTTCTTCTCCGAACTTCACCGTGTGGTCGGTCGGCGTTTCGGCCTTGTCAAAGCCGCGCCAGACCTGCACCGCGCCGCCTTTTCTCTCCGCGCCGATGCCATGTGGCAGGATGCCGTAGAACTCATCGAATCCGCGTGACGGTGGCATCTGTTCCTTCTCCTCGCCGAGATGCCATTTGCCCATGATGCCGGTGGCGTAGCCGGCCGCCTTCATCCGTTGTGCCATCGTGGCCTCCTTCAGGTCGAGGCCCGTTTTTCCGTGCGGGTTCGCGTCGTGGCCGGTGCGCTGCTGGTAACGGCCGGTGACGATGCCGACGCGGCTCGGACTGCACACGCAACCGCTGACGTAGCCGTTGGTGAACCGCACGCCGTTCTTCGCGAGCGAATCAATGTTCGGCGTCGCCACATCCTTGCAACCCTGCACGCCGCAGTCGGTGTAGCCCATGTCGTCGGCGACAATGACGAGGATGTTGGGTTTGGAGCCCGCGGCGGCAACCGGCAGCGCGGTAGCAGCGAGCGCGCAACAAAACACGACAATGGTTTTTACGTTCATAGGATTCCTTCCGCGTTGGTTAAACGCGCCAAGCCTCATTTCGTTGCTGGGTTTCTGCGGTGCGGCTACTTGGCGGCCGGCGGCTCCCGCAATGGCCAGTTGGGCAAATCTTCACGCGCGGTTTTCAAACAAGCTTCCGCAGCGTTGGGCGCAAGCATTCATCATGTTTTGCCGCCACCTTGCACCGCCCGCCACTCCGCGCGCCACAAGAACAAATTCTTCGCGAAATGACGCCGTCCAAACCGAACGAGACAAAGTCCGCCGGACCGTTGCTCACCGAGTGTTTGGTCGTAAGTTGGGTCAGAATAACGCGACGGCAATCATAAGGAGAGAGAGATGAAGTTCATTTGTCTTGGTTATATCGAGGAGAAGAAGTGGGAGACGATGTCCGAGAGCGAGCGGAACGCGATGATGGACGAGTGCTTCACCTACGACGATGTGCTGCGCAAGAACGGTCACTTCATCGGCGGAGAAGCGCTGCAAAGCTCCCGCAACGCCGCCACGCTGCGCTGGCTGAACGGCAGGCTGGACGTCACCGAGGGGCCGTGTGCGGAGACGAGAGAGCAATTGGGCGGGATTCTCGTGCTTGAGGCGAGGGACCTGAAACACGCCATTGAGTTGATGTCGCAGCATCCCGGCGTGAAGGCGGGTTCATTCGAGATCCGTCCGGCGGAGGACTTGACCGCCATGATCCGCGAAAGCGACCGGCGGCGTTCCACCGCAACCCTGCAACAGCCATTGCCAGCGAAAGACACAGAAAGGCAAACCTGGAAGAAAGCCGCTTAGGCGGGGGAGCCCGGATGCATGTGAAAGGAGCATCACCATGAAATACGTGGATGGATATGTCCTGCCCGTTCCGAAGAAGAACCTGCCGGCCTACAGGCGCATGGCCCGGAAGGGGGGCCAAGTATGGCGCGAATACGGGGCGCTCGACTACAAGGAGTGCGTCGGCGAAGACCTCACAACGAAGTGGGGGACGCCGTTCCCGCGGCAAATGAAGGTCAAGCCCGGCGAGACGATTGTGTTCTCATACATCGTGTTCAAATCGCGCGCCCATCGCGACCGCGTCAACGCCAGGGTCATGAAAGACCCGCGCATCGCGAACATGTGCGACCCGAAGGCGGCGCCGTTCGATTGCAAGCGCATGCTCTATGGCGGGTTCAAGGTCATTGTGGACGCATCGGGCACAGACTAACTCACTGCCGTGCGTGTCACCGCCCAGGGATCGCTTGGAAATCCATTACATGCAACGCACTCGGCTTGCCGGGGTCGGCGGGCGTCTCCTGTGCGTAGATGGAGAGGACGCGCTCCTGTAGACAGCGATATTTGTCCACACGCGGCTCCCCGACAAAGGACTTCTCTGAGCGGAAGACCTCCTGCCAATCGTTCCAGTCGCGCGCAGCCGTGGCCTTGAAGATGTGCAACGGTCCGCCGGGATCGGCGCCGTGATATTCGAGGTTGGCGGGTTTGGTGAAGACGACGAAGAGGTTGCTTGCCGCGTCGGCCACGACAGACGGCTTGCGGCCAAAGAACGGCAGCCGCTGCTGATGCCAGCCGCCGCTCTCGTCGCGCCAGTAGTGATAGTAGCGCCAGGCGTTCATGTCCTTCGGCGCTGCCGCGGGCGCATCGGGGGGATTTTGCCAGAGCACCACATGCACCCGGCCGCGCGCGTCCACCGTCTGGGTCAACTGGTTCATCAAGCCCCAGCGCCAGCGCACGTCGTGAACGGTAATCTTTGGCGAGTCCACGCGCATCGGCTCGCGACCTGTCACAGCGATCTGCGCGCCGTCGTTGTTGCGCCACGTAAGACCTCCGTCGTCGCTGAAAGCGTATTGCAGGTCGTGGCAGTTCGACGTGCCCCACTGCCGATTATCCTGGCCCTCACGCCACACCCACGTCGTGTGCAGACGGCCCTTCGCGTCGTAGTCGAAGCCGTTGTGGTAGGCGTTGCGCGTCTTGCTGCCGTGGTAATCGCCCGCGCTGCTGATGAACTCGCCACGCACGACCCAGCCGCCTTTGCCGGGATCGTAGTGGGCCAGATGGTTGCTGCCGTCGCCGCTGCCGCCGATGCGGTAGCTGAGTTGCAGCCGACCGTCGGGCGTGCAGAAGAACGCGGGATAAGTCACACGAGCCAGCTTCTGGCCCTTGACCAACTCCGCCGTGGTCGGGCCGAAGAGCGTGGCGGCCCACTCGGTCTTCTCCGGTGCCATCGCAGCGCCGGCGCGCGAAACGCGATAGTGCAGCGGGCTGTTGTGATGGTCGAAGGCGAGGTGAATCGTGCCATCAGCGGGACAGATGCCGATGACGGCGACGTTGTGAACGTCGGTGTGGTTGATAATGTAGTCGTCGAAGGCAATGCGCTGCCACGCGCCCTGCGGCAGTTGGCGGCGTGCAACGCACAGGCGCTTCCGGCCGTCGAACCAGGTCGCATACTGCCAGCCCTTGAAGCTGGCCACGGCCTCGATCTGGAACGTCTGGCCGTTGATGCAGGTCCCATACGCGCCACGGGCGAAGTTCAACGCCTCCGCGTCGAGAACCGAGTCGCAGACGAGCTGGAGCGCCCCGGTTGTTTCTTGCTGGGCCGCCGCGCCGCCGAATGCATACGCCAACGCAACTACAATGGTTCCGGTCTTCAGTATCCTTCTCATTTCCCGTTCTTGTAGAGAATCTTGACCGCCGCGTCACGCTCGATGGCAGGCACAGCGAAGCGCAGCGTGCCGGCTGTGGCGCGCGCTTCGCCGGTCCGGGTGACTCGGCCCGTGTAGGTGTCCCAAAACTTCACGCGATATGTGCCGTCAGCGAACCCCGCCAGTTCCACAACAGGTGAAGCGAACGTTTCACTGCCGCAAGTTCCTGAACGATTCCAACGAGCACTCGACACGTGCCTCGCCGAGTTCCGGCGCGCGAATCTTCACCGAGGTTCCGTCCCACGCGAACTCAATCCGAGGCGGAAGAGTCCCGCGCCAGGGGAAAAGCAGAGTCGCCGAGCGCCACGGCAGTCGGGTCTGCACCGACATTGAGAGCGCGGGCGCGGGTTCGATCTTCCCATACGAGTCGGAATACCAGCCGCCGCGCGGGTTTTCGCGGCCTTGCTCGACGTGCGTATCGCCGAACGCCACCGTCGCGACCGTGTGCAGCGAGAGATTCGCGTCCTTGAAATCGGTGCGCGCCGCGCCTCCGTCTAGAAGCAGCTTTCCCGGCGCGAACTGAAACCGCGACTCGATCAGATGCTCGCCGTCGCCCTCAACGGAGTCGAACACCACCCAGCAGCGTTCGCGGACGAAAACGATCTCGCGACGATGGATGACGGAGATGGTGTTCTTCGGCCCGTAGCCGAGATCGTAAACGCCGCGCGCCCGAATCTCGTCTTTCGTCACACGCCAGCCAAGATCGAGCGGTTTGTCGGGAATCCACGTTTCGCGCCGGCCCCGGCTGTGCTGGTTTTCGCCGTCAATCTTGATTGTCGAGTGCGCCGTGGTGCTCTTGAGGTAATCGTAGTAGGAGCGCGCGGAGTGGTCGTAGAGATGGCGGCCGGGATCCACCACAAAATTCCGGCCGTAGGCGAAGAGCCAGAAGCCGAGCTTGTCCTCGTGCTGATGACCGCGGCCGTAGGGGCCGGCATCGAACGCGAGATAAAGATCTCCGCGGTCCTGGCGCTGGCGCAAGAACGCAACGCCGGCGTAGGGGAAGAACTCCGGGCCAAGCTTCTCCACCGGCGAGAGCAGGTCTTGCAGGCCGAGCGCGGCGAGTTCTCGCGCGATGTTTCCGGGTGAACCGGGATCGGAGTCGTTGAATGCGGCCTGTTTGCTGCCGTCGGGCACGGTGGTTTGCTGGACGTAATGGACCATCTTGCGCAGCGTGGCGAGCGTGACGGGGTCCAGTTCTCGGCCGAGCGAGCGCAGCGGACGGACGACGGCCAGCAGGCTGTTGACAACCACGCGATGGTAATGCGGCGTCAGTTCGTCCTGCACACCGTCGGGTTTCACCTGCGTCATGATCTGGCTGGCGAGCGTGCGGGCGGCGTAGTCGGTGAAGCGGCCCGCGTCGCGCAACATCGGAAATTCCGCCGCGCAATCGAGCATGGCGCGACAGCCGAGGACGGGCCAGTTGCCAGCGTGGCCGTTGGTGACGATCTCCAAATAGGCCAACTGATCGTGGAGCGACTTGAGGATGCGCAGCAGCTCGATGGGCCGGACCTGTCCGCGCGGCAACAGGGCCGCGACACAGTTGGCCCACGCCACGCAGTGACCGGCGTTGTTCAGATACGAGCCGAACATGTAGGGCGAGCCCTTGAAACATCGGCCGAGGTCGCACTTGGCGATCCAATCGAGGATCAGCGCCACCGCCTTGCGGCTGTAGCGGGTGTCGCCCGTGGCTAGGTAGGTCTGCGTGAGGGCATCGAGGTAGCCGAAGCGGTTCAGGTCGTGGCCCCAGTGCGCCGTGCCGGGGTTGTGGTCCCAGTTGATGTCGTCGGGTAACTGATAGGTCTCGCCGTAGAAAGTAAAACGGTTGACCAGCACATCGTTCGCCAGTTCCCGCTTGGTGCGCGAGACGCTGCGAGCGCCAGCCGCTGGCTTCGGCGGCTGACAGACGCGACAGACCGCAGCGAGCGCCGCGTCCGCGTTGCCGGCCGCCAGCGCCTCCGCAAGTCCCGGCACGCGCCGCGCGTCGAACAGCGCGCCCATTTGCAGGACGAACTGGTTCTCAGACAAACCTCGATCCTCGAACGAGCCGAGCGCCGCCAACACCTGCGCCCGGTCGAGCTTCTTCAGGCGCGACAGTTCCGCGCGCGACAACAAAGGCCGATCCGCGCCAGTTTGTTCTGCGGCCAGCAATGGAAGCGAGGCAAAGATGGGGGCGATCACCAAGAAGAAGACGAGAGTGTTGATTCTCATTCGCATCACTCTAGTCGTTCGCATTACGTCGGAGAAGCTTTCCATCGAACGGCGCGAGCGTAAAGCCGCCGCCTTCCTTCACCGTGGCGGTCTCTTTGAACGGATTGACGAACACGGTCGCGCCGTCAAACTCGCGCAGCCAGTAGCCGGCGCGCTTTTGCATCGGGCCGCGCGGGCGTCCGAGCTTCGTGTCCCACTCGGCGAACCACCAGTGTTGGCCGCGTGAGGTGGTGTGGTAATCGAACGCGGCATAGCCGTTACCCATCAGCGCAAAGCAGAGGTTGAACCGCATCCGCGGCTCGTTGTGGCGCGCCTTTTCGACGAGCGCAGTCTTGTCCTTCCACGACAGCTTCTCCCATTCCCACGGATTGGCGATGTCGCCGCCGCCGTCCACCAGCGCCGTCACGTGCGGCCGGTGCGGCACGCTCTCCCATTTCTGATAGGCCGCGAGCAACTCATCAGCGCTACGCTTGAACTGGGGCCGTTTTCCTTTGCCGGCTTCCTCCAGAAACGTGAGTTGGTCCTCGAACAACACACCGTTGAGTTCCTCGCAGGCGAAATCAATCGGCGCGCCGCCGTTGGCCATGACGATGAGATTTGGCCGCAACGCCCGGATGCCGCGCGCCACGCGCAGCAGGCCGGCGGTCCACGCGTCGTTGAGCTTCGCCGCGTCGTCGGCCTTGCCGTCGCGGTCGGCGTCGAGCCGGCCTTTCTTCATGTGCGCGATGTGGCGGTAGTAACTATCGAGGAAGATGCCGTCGAGCTGCGGCATCTGCTCCAGCGCCTCGCGCGCCATGCGGACCATCACCTCGTTGACCTCCGGCAACGTCTGGTTCGGCAGCGCGCGGCCGGGCCACGGCGAGATGCGCTGGCCGGCGGGGTCGAGCAGCCAGAAGCTCTCCTTCATCAGCGGATTGTTCGCCGGTTGTCCACGCACGGAGATGTAGTGGAGCACGATGAGCGACGGATTCTTCGCCTTTAACCGCGCCAGCTCGTTCGTTGCCCCGAGGTCTCCCACGCCGACGATGAGCTGGTATTTCGCCAGAAACTCGAGCTTCTCCGCCACCATGCCGCGCTTGATCTGCGCGCCGTAAAAGTTGGCGATTCGCGGATACGACGGTTCGTCGGCGACTGCGACGGCTGCATTCAGCGCCAGCAAAGCAAGGATGACTTGTTTCATTTCAGACTGCCGAGGTTCGTCGGGTCGGTGAACGGCGTGTAGAGATGCGGGCGGCGTTGGAGCCAGTTCACGTCGCGGAAACAACCGCCCTGCCAGATGCGATAGCCGTCGTCGAGCGCCACGTCAGCGGCGATGAACTCCTGGTCGCCATCGTTCCACGCCAGCATCTCGCCTTTGCGGTCCACGATGCAACTGCCGAGCGCGTTGTTGCGCGCCACGACCATGCAGAGCTGGTTGTCCATCGCGTGCGTGCGCATGATCGCCCGCCAACGGTCCTCGCTGTAGATCGGCGTGCCGCGGCTCCAGCGGTCGGCGCGATGGTCGCCCATGATCGGCAGCAGCAGGAAATCCGCGCCGTTGAGGCCGACCATGCGCGAGGACTCCGCCGCCGAGCTGTCCATGCAGATGTTGCAGCCGACGCGGCCCATCTCGGTGTTGAACACAGGAAAACCGTCGCCAGGCAGGATGCCGGAGATGTCCTCGCTGCCGGCGGCCAAGTGAACCTTGTGATAGCGGCCGTCAATCCTACCGTCGGGGCCAATCAACACGACGCTGTTGCGCACCGCATCGCCATCGCGCTCATACATCCCCAGCGCAATCCGCACGCGATGTTTGCGGGCGATGGCCGCGAACACATCGGTCTCCGGCCCCGGCGCGGGCACGGCGAGGTCGAGCGAATTGCCCGGCACGCCCCATTGCAGCGCCACTTCCGGCAGCACGATAAGTTGCGGCCGATGTTTCTGGCAGGCAGCTTCGCACAAGTCGCCATAGAACTTGATGTTGTCTTGCAACGACTTGAACGGCTTGCGCCGGCTGTGTGCATTGCCGGTAACGACGCAGACGCGCACCGGCGGTCGTTTTGCCAACGGCTCGCCGGCGACGGCCACACGCGGCAGGTGCCAGAGCGTCTTACCGGAGGCAGTCCAGCGCAACGCGGCGCGAATCGTAAGCTGGCTTGCCCCTTCGGGCGCGACCACTCGCCGCGAGAAACGCATCTTGTCCGCGCCAACGGCCACCGGCAGCAGGTAGTCCCACACCGCTTCGGGCCGTTCCTGATTCGGTTTGAGCGCGCCCCAGATCGCCTTGCACATCAGCGCATCGCGCGGCACGGCGAGACCACTGTGGCTGACCTCGGTCGCAATCTCGTAGGTCTGGCCCGGCGTAATGCCGTCGAAGCGCCACTGCCAGCCGCCGCTGAGCGTGCGCGTGCCGTTGGCGTCCACGGCGAACGCCTCGCTGCGTTTCTCCGTCACGGGCGCGGCCTTCGGATGCGGCGCCCACGGCTCGGCGGTTTTCAGAACCGGCGCCGCCGTCTCACCGGCCTGGACAATCGCCGACAACAGCGCGCTGGCAACGATGTTGATGAACGTCAGATGTTTCATGGTGGTCATTACGGTTTGCGGGCTTTCGGTTTCACGGGCGGCGGCGGAACGTCCTTGTTCAACTGGTCGTAGAGGGTCTTCAGCCGCGCGACGATGTCGGGATGCTCGGCGGCCACGTCCTTCTGCTCGCCGGGGTCGGACTGGAGATCGAAGAGCATCATCGGCTTGGACGCGTCGCCGCTGCGCAGGCCGGGGTGGTCGCTGGGCTGATACTGCTCGTAAGGCGCGAGGATCGTCACGCCGTCGGGGCCGCGCGGGTCAATCCACCGTCCGTCGGGTTCGAGCTTCAAGCGCATGTCGTTAGGGGGCAGCACGTGCAACTTCCAGCGCGCGTCGCGCACCGTCGCCAGCCGCGGACCTTGATGGCCGAACACTGCTTCGTGCGGACTCTTCGCGCTCGAAGTCAGCAGCGGCATGATGTCGCGTCCGTCCAGCACGCGGTCGGCGGGCGCGGCAATGCCGGCGGCGGCCAGCACGGTTACGAACACGTCCATCGTCACGGCCGGCTCGGCGCTGTGATGGCCGGCGGGGATTCTACCGGGCCAGCGCGCGATAAACGGCACGCGGTAGCCGCCCTCGAAGCTGGAGCCTTTCATGCCGCGCAAGCCGCCGCTGCTGCCGCCGAACCACGGGCCGTTGTCGCTCGTGAACATCACCAGCGTCCGCTCGTCGAGCTTCAGGCGTTTGAGCGCGGCGAAGAGTTCGCCGATCTGGCTGTCGAGTTCCGCGAGCACGTCCGCATAGAGGCCGTTGCCGGATTTCTTATAGGACTCCTCCGAACACGCGAGGGGCTTGTGCGGCATGACCTGCGGCAGATAGAGGAAGAACGGCTTTTCCTTGTTATGTTCGATGAACCTGATTGCGCGCCGAGCGTAGCGCTCTGTGAGCGTGGCCTGCACGACGGGATACTCCACCACCCGCTCGCCATCGAGCAGATGCACCGGGCGCATGTCGTTGCTATAGGGAATGCCGAGGTATTCATCGAAGCCACGCCGGGTCGGCAGGAACCCGGGCTTGTGGCCGAGGTGCCATTTGCCGACCATGCCGGTGGCGTAGCCGGCCTGCTTGAAAAGCTGCGGCAGCAACACCTCCGACTTCGGCAGCGCGACCGCGTCGGCGACCGGCCCGGCGTCGGGCGTCGGGTTGCTGGTCATGCCGCAACGGAACGGATAGCGGCCGGTGAGCAGCGCCGCGCGGGTCGGCGCGCAGAACGGCGCGGGCGTGTTGAACGACGTGAGCCGCGCGCCCTCGGCGGCCATGCGGTCCAGATGCGGCGTCTTGAACTTCGGATGCCCGTAGCAGCCGAGATCGCCGTAGCCGAGATCGTCGGCGAGGATGACGATGACGTTCGGTTTCGATAATGGCTCGGCAACAGCGAATACCGCAGCGAGCATGAGAGTGACAGACGCGGCGAGAGACTCGAGTGTGTTCATGGTTGATTTCGACCTTCAGTCTTGCAGGCGCATCGGTGTCTTGCGCCTTTCGACGACACGGTTCCGGGTTCGGAGTCCCGGCTTCAGCCGGCCATGCGCCCGACCGGCTAAAGCCGGGACTCCAAACCAAATCACCGCTGCGAGGTTCATAGTTGGTTCAACTACCGCCGCTAATAATGCCGAGGTATTTCAGCCCATCCCAGAAAAAGAAAAGCGCGAACACCGCCAAGAGCACGCCGAGCGTCTGCATCACGAGTCGGTAACCACGCCCCGCTAGCAGCGCCCGCGACTTCGCCGCCAGCAACGCCACGCCGATCTTTCCCCCGACCAGCAGCGTGTAGAAACAGACGAGAAACACCGCCGCCGCCAGCCAGCTTTCCGCCATCGTCTTGTTCAGCGTCGCCGCGCCGACCGTGAACCAGAACAGCCACGGGTTCGGGTTGAGCAGGTTCGCAAAGACGCCCTTGCTCCACGAACGCGGCGGCTCGCCGGGCGCATCCGCATCCACACTCGCCGGCCGGAAACTCTCCCACGCCAGATACAACACATACGCCCCGCCCGCGATGGCGATGACGCCCAGCACCGGCCGGATCGCCGACACCTTCGAGGCGAACACCATTGCCAGCAGCACGATGGGCAGGTCCGAGCCGAGCGGCGCGAGCGCCACCTTGCACCCTTCGCGCGCGCCGTGCCGCAACGTCTGCGTCAGCACGAGCGTCAGCAGCACGCCCGGCGACAGCCCGCAGGAAAGGCCGAGCAAGATTCCTGATACGAACGCGGCGGTCATGGTTCGTTCGCGCCGCCTTCGCTACTTGGCTTTCCCGCCGCGGATGAACTCCTCGCGGCTCAGGAAGCCGTCCTTGTTTGTATCGAAGAGCGGGAACCGCTTTGGCGCTTCGTCGGGGTCGGGCTGCTTGTCGAGGAACTCTTCGCGTGTGAGCTTGCCGTCGTGGTCCTTGTCGCGCTTGTCGAACATCGCGCCGCGGTCCTGCTGCGGTTTTTTGGATGCGGGTTTTGCGGCGGCTTTCTTGCCGGTGCCGATCTGCGGCTTGGCTTCGGGCTGCCTGGCGAGAATGGCGCGGAGATGCGCGACGATCTCCGGCTTGTCGGCGGCGAGGTTCTTCGTCTCGTCGGGGTCGGCTTCGTAGTCGTAAAGCTCCAGCACGGCGGTGTCGGCCGGCGCACCAATTTGCTTCCATTCGACGAGCCGGTAGCGCGCGGTGCGGACGGCGCGGCCTATGCCCTGGCTGCGCGGATATACGTGGAGGACGAATTCCTTCGTCGTGGCGGACGGGTTCTTCAACGCCGCGGCGAAGCTCGCGCCGTCGAGGCCCTTTGGCGCGGGCAGGCCGGCGAGTTCGCAGAGCGTCGGGTAGATGTCCACCGACTCGGCGAGCGCGCCGGTCTTCGCGCCGGTCTTGGCGACGCCGGGCGCGACGACGATGAGCGGGATGCGCGCGGCCTGCTCGTAGTTGGTGTGCTTGCACCACATGCCGTGGTCGCCGAGATGCCAGCCGTGGTCGCCCCAGAGGACGATGAGGGTGTTCTTCGCGAGGCCGTTCTTGTCGAGCGCGTCGAGCACGCGGCCGAGCTGGGCGTCCATGTAGCTCGTGGCGGCATGATAGCCGTGGATGAGCAGGCGCGTCTTCGCGTCGTCGAGCGGGCCAACATCGGGGATGTCGCTGTATTGGCGCAGTTCGCCGCCGAACTGCGGCGCGAACTCCGGCGCGCCGATAGGCGGCACGCGCAGCTTTGGCAACGGGAAGGCCGCGCGGTCGTAGAGGTCCCAGTATTTCTTCGGCGCGATGAACGGCAGGTGCGGCTTGTGGAAGCCGACGGCGATGAACCACGGCTCGCCGGGCTTGGCTTTCGCGGCGTCGAGACGGCGAATCGCCTCCTCGGCGATCATGCCGTCGGCGTAGGTGTCGTCGGGCACGTCGGCGCATTCGGTGGCCGCGCCGCGCGGGAGCTTCGACGGGTCCACCTTCGCGTTGGAGAAGCGCGCCTCCTCGCGGGTCATTTCCTTGGGCCGGTTCTCCTTGAGCGCGTAGCCGCCGCCTTGGACGCTCTTGGACCGCCAATGCTCGACGCTCCACGACGCGGCATCCTCGGTGTTGCCGTGGCCGACGTGGAAGATTTTCCCCATCGCCTCGGTGCGGTAGCCATGCTGTTTGAAATACTGCGGCAGCGTCACCGCGTCGGGCACGCTCTTGCGGAAGTTGGTGGCGAGGTCGTAGATGCCGAGCGTCTGCGAGCGCAGGCCGGTCAGGAGCGCGTTGCGCGACGGCGAGCAGACGGCCTGGTTGCAGAACGCGCGCTCGAACAGCACCCCGCGCGCGGCGAGCCGGTCAATGTTCGGCGACTTGATGAACGGCGAGCCGTAGCAACCGAGCAGCGGCTTGAGGTCGTCCACGCAGATGAGCAGGACATTTGGATTTTGGATTTGAGCTTCAGCCGCGTGCAGCGGAATCAACGAAGTCAGGAACGCCAATAAGAGGGAGAGGGCACTGAGCTTTTTCATGCTACGCATGAGCCTGCCACCGCTCTCTGTCGTCGCGCCACAAGAAAAACAACTACTTCCCGATGCAGTAGAGGTTGCCGAGGGTGCGGATGAAAATCTGGCCGCGGCTGATGGCGGGGGAGGCGGTTTCTTCTTGTGGCGCGCGGCTTGACAAGGCATATGCGCACGCTACAACTGGCGGACAATCCAACACTGGGAAGATTCAAATATGAAACATTTGCCCCTGGCCCCTGCTTTACTCGCCGTCGTTGTCCTGATTTCCGGATGCGCCACCACCGACAGCGGACCGGGCGCATCATCCGCGCAACGACGCCGCGTGGCCCAGCTCGGCGTGCTGGCGCAATTGCCGCCTTACTACGGGCCGAAGAAGCTCGTGGCGGTCATGGATTTCCAGAACAAGTCCAACTACAAGGGCAAGCTGGAACTGGGCACGGGCATGGCCGACTCGTTGACCGATGCGATCGTTCGCAGCGAGCGGTTCATCGTGGTCGAACGCCAGCAAATCCGCGACGTGCTCAAGGAGCAGGACTTCGCCCAGACCGGTCGCACCGTCGAGGCCAGCGCGCCCAAAATCGGACGGGTGTTGAACACGCAGGCCATGATCTTTGGCTCCGTGGTGGATTTCAGCGAGACACAGCAGCAGAACCAGGGCTTCGCCTACGAGGGAATCGCGCTGAGTTTTGCTCACGCGGAAGCCAAGGTGACCATCGCGATCCGGCTGGTGGACTCGACGACCGGACAGGTGCTCGACAGCCAGCAGGTGCAGGGCAAGGCGGAGAAGCGCGCGATAGGCATTGCCTACTCGGAGAAGGATTTCAAGTTCGGCACATCCGCCTTTGCGAAGACGCCACTGGGTCAGGCCACACAGGAGGCGATTGACAAGGCGGTGGTGTTCATCTGCCAGCGAATGGAAAAGGTGCCGTGGGAAGGCCGCGTCATCGAGGCCAAAGGCGGCGACATCTACGTCAACGCCGGCGAGGAGAAGGGCATCGCCGCGGGCGACTGTTTCACGGTCTTCCACGAAGGCGAAGCGATCGTTGACCCGACCACCGGCCTGCAACTCGGCGCGCCCCGCAAGGAAATCGGCGCTCTCGAGGTGACCGAAGTGCAGCCGAAGTTCTCCATCGCAAAAGTCATCCGGGGAACCGGCTTTGCCCGCAAGGATGTGGTGTGTTTCGTGCCCGCGGCGCAGGTCAAGGGCGCACCGCCCGTCGCGACCAAGGCCGTGCCGCCGCCGACCGACACGCCCCGCGTGACCAAAGCGCGTGAATTGCTCAGCCGCAATGATCGTGGCGGCGCCCTGCGCGAGGTGGATGGCGCCTTGAAAGAGAACCCGAATGACGCGGCCGCCGCCATGTTGAAGGTGCAGTTGGAATTGACGCGCAAAAACTTCCGCGCCGTCGCTCCAGCCGCGGCGCATCTGGCTTCACTGCGCGCCGACGATCCCGCCGCGCTGTTGCTGGCCGCGCGTTCACAGTCTGATGCCGGCGATTTTGGCGGGGCAGTCACCACGCTCAACCGTTTGCTGACCCTGGAGCCGAATCATGTCGAAGCGCTGGTTCTGCGAAGCCAGGTTTTGGCCGAAACCGGCGATGGCAAGGGTTCCTACCGCGACATGCGCCGCGCCATCAATCTCGGCTATCAGTCGCCCACGGCAGGAGGAATGTGAGGAAAAAGCTGAAGGTTGAAGGCGCAGAAAGTGGTGGCGAACCGACTCTATCTTTTATCCTTTAGCCTTTACTTGCCGATGCAGTAGAGATTGCCGAGCGTGCGGATGAAAATCTGGCCGCGGCTGATGGCGGGAGAGGCGTAGCAGGATTCCTTTTCTTCGCCGAGCGGATTGGTGGCGACCAGTTCGAACTTCGGCGCGGCTTTGACAACGTAGGTGTTGCTGTCGTCGTCGAGGAAGTAAAGCAGGTTGCCGGCGCGCACGGGCGAGGGCCAGTGGTGGCGGCCGAGCCGTTCGCGCCAGAGACACTTGCCGGTTTTTGCCTCCAGGCAGCTCGCGTAACCCACATCGGACACGACGAAGAAATACGGCCCGCACGCGATGGGCGACGGCACGTAGGAGACGGGCTTCGCGTCCAGCTTGTCGTGCCAGGCGATGTGGGTGTTGGTAATGTTGCCCGTGCCGTCCGGCCGGATGCCGACGAAGTGGCGCTCCGGGAAACCACCGGTGATGAAGAAGATGCCTTCGGCGAAGACGGGGCTGGCGACGAACTGCTCGGTGGGGCCGTCCATGATCCAGTGTTGTTTGCCGGTGGCGGGATCGTAACTGGCGACACACTTGCTGCCGCTGAGGACCATCTGGGTCTTGCCGGCGGCCTCGACGATGATTGGCGTGCAGTAGGAACGCGTGCGGTTTGGCCGGTCCGTGCGCCAGCGTTCGACGCCGGTGTCCTTCTCATACGCCACGATCCAGGCCACGTCGTCCTGGTCGCAGTTGAGGATGACGAGGTTCTTGTAGAGCACCGGCGAACTACAGAAGCCGTGTTTGGAGGCGAAGGTGCCGGGCGACTTGCGCCAGAGTTCCTTGCCGTCCATGTCGTAGCAGGCAATGACGATGTTTGGCGTCTGCAGGAAGGCGACCCAGACGCGCCGGCCGTCGGTGGCGGGCGTGCCGCTGGCGTGGCTGTTGAGGCGGTTCATTTTCTCTGGCGGCGACGTCAGCACGGTCCGCTGCCAGAGCGTCTTGCCGTTGCGCCGGTCGAGGCAGAGCAGCACGCGCTTCTCGCCGTCGGGAACGTAGGTCGTCACGAAAAGACGGTCGCCCCAAATGACGGGTGAAGAATGGCCCCAGCCGGGGATGGCGACCTTCCAAGCGATGTTCTGCGTGCCGTTGGTGCCGCTGCTCCAGCGCGTGGGGATGTTCGTCTCGTCGGAAACACCGTCGAGTTGCGACCCGCGCCAGCACGGCCAGTCGCTGGCGAAGGCGGTGGTGGCAAGAACGGTGGCGGCGATTCCGAGACGTTTCAGGTTGATGAACATGGCCGCGGAGTTTACCGGAAGCCGGCGGAAAGTGGATGAAAAAACTTCAGACCGACTCCCAAGGCAACCGAACCGCCGGCTCAGACGTAAACCTTCTTCAAATACTCAATGGCCTGGCGGGCGATGGTTTCGGGGTCGGGATCGTATTTGAAGACTTCCACGGAGACGTAGCCGTCGTAGCCGATCTCGTGCAGCGCGGCGACAAACGGCTTGTGGTCGAGGCCGCTGGTGTTGGGGCCGCGCAGGTTCGGGTCGTTGGCGTGGAAGTGGCGGACGACGCCGCGCGATTCGCGGATGATGTCCGGCAACGGCCGGCCTTCGTCGCACATCGCCTTCACGTCGAGGTGCAGCATGAAGTTCGGGCAGTTCACCATGCTGACAAGCTGGCGGCCGTGCTTGGCGGTGTTGATGAAGTTGGTGTCGCCGCGGCCGAGCGGCTCGATGGCGATGGTGACGCCGCGCGCAGCGGCCCGCGGCATGACGGAACGGAAAACGCCGGCGGCGAACTCCATGCCCTGTTCGATGGTCACGCCGTCCTTCAAGTCGCGCTGCTTCGGCGAACCCCAGACCATGACCTTGCCGCCGAGGTCGGCGCAAAAATCAATCAGCGCCTCGGCATACTGCGCAGTGGCTTTGCGGACGGCGCGGTCGGGCGAGGTGAGGTGGAAACCTTCTGTGAACGCCAGCAACCAGTGCAAGCCGATGATCTCGATGCCCGCGGCGGCGGCGGTGTCGCGCATCTTCTTGCGCTCGTCGGCGGAGAGCTTGCGGACGTCGCGGGTGAAGGTGAAGGGGGCGAGTTCCAGCCCGTGGAAGCCGAGCTGCGCGGAGAAGCGGCATTGTTTCTCGAACGACCAGGGTTCCCACGGCATCTTCGCGGCGGGCGCGAAGGTTTCATTGCAGATGGCGTAGCGCACGGCAGATCCTCCTGTCGGGCACGGAGCGGGGAGCGCCGTCGTGCGGGACGGTCAAAGGTTTTCGCTGATCAGCTTCTGGATTTCCTTCTTCGGCTTCGCGCCCACGACTTGCGCGACAACCTGGCCGCCCTTGAACATGATCAGCGCCGGGATGCTCGTGACGCGATACTGCGAGGCCAGTTCGCCGGCGTCGTCCACGTTGCACTTGGCGACCTTGGCTTTGCCGGCGAACTCGGCGGCCACTTCGTCGAGCACGGGGGCGATCATTTTGCAGGGGCCGCACCACGTGGCCCAGAAATCCACGAGCACCGGCAGGGGGGATTTCAACACCTCGGCGTCGAAATTGGCGGCGGTGATTTGAACGATGTTGGAGCTTGCCATGATTCAGAGTCCTTTGAATGAGGCCGAAGCCACTGAAAAAACTGCTTCCAGCGAAACTTCGCGTCTAGCCCAGATGCGCCTTCAGCAGGAGCCAGACCGCCAGGCCGGAAACGACCATCACCAGGAAACTCAATATCGCGTCCACCAGCGTCGGGCCGCTCGAAACGACCTGAATTGGCGCAGGCGCCGATGCGGCGGGGCTTGGCGTGGGCGGCGATGGAATCTTGGGGATGTCCGCCGTTTGCAACTTGACCGTGGGCTTGGCCACTGCCGTGGCTGCGGAGGATGGCGCGGGCACGGCCGCCGGCGAGGCCGCCGTCGGAGGAGGAGCCGCGGCTGCTGCGACGGTGGACGGAACCTGCCCGACGGGTTGGGCGCGGACGGTTGGCGGCGGAACAACCGGCGCGGCTGCCCTGGTGGCGCCGGGGACGTTGCCGGTGGTCTTCTTCAGCCGCGAGGTTTCCTTCTTTGAAATGACCGAGGTTTCCTTCTTTGGAATGACCGGCATGGCCGCCACCGTGGCGGGAAGCTTTGTCGGCCCGGCCGTGGCAGCGGGCGCAGCGCCGGCTGCCGAGGGCGGCACCGGCCGTGGCGGCAACGTGATGCGCACCGTGTCTTTCTTTTCTTGCTTGGCAGCGTCGCCTGTTGAAGGAGTCTCAGCCATAATAACCTCTCTATTTCGGCGCAGTATAGCCACCGCTCAAGACCTGTCAAAGATTTTCTCCCGGCAGGCGCGGCTCATTTCGTTGGGCGCGTCCACTGCGAAAGCCGAAAACGGCCCGCCGATGCACCACTGGCAATCCCGCGCTTGACCGCCAGCGGGCGGCCAGTAATCTGCCCGACAGCATGAAAACACTCCTTGTCTTTGCTCTGGCCGGCAGCTTCTGCCTCTTGCCCGCCACCGCCCAACAACCCGCCAGCGGCACGCTCGGCACGATCGAGCGGCTCGATCCTGCGCTCGACAAACTCATCCCGCCCGGCGCGGTCATTGAAAAACTCGCCGAGGGTTTCGACTGGTCCGAAGGCCCCGTGTGGTTGCCAGCCGACGGCTGCGTGCTCTTTTCCGACGTGCCGCGCAACACGGTCTATAAATGGAAGGCCGGCGCGGGTGTCAGCGTCTTCCTGAAACCGAGCGGCTACACCGACCCGCCGATGCGCGGCCAGCGCGAGCCCGGCTCCAACGGTCTCACCCTCGATGCCGAGGGCCGGCTGGTCCTGTGCGAGCACGGCGACCGGCGCGTCGCGCGGCTGGAGAAGGACGGCCGCAAGACCACGCTCGCCGACCGCTTCGAGGGCAAGCGGTTCAACAGCCCCAACGACCTCGCCTTCAAATCCAACGGCGACCTTTACTTCACCGACCCGCCCTATGGCCTGCCGAAACTCAACAACGATCCCGCCAAGGAGCTTCCCTTCAACGGCGTCTATCGGCTCGCCAAAGACGGCGCGCTGACGCTGCTGACCAAGGAACTGACCTTCCCGAACGGCCTCGCGTTCTCGCCCGACGAGAAGACGCTCTACGTCGCCAACTCCGACCCGCAGCGTGCGATCTGGATGGCCTTCGACGTGAAGCCCGACGGCACGCTCGCCAACGGCCGCGTCTTTTTCGATGCCACGCCGCTGCGCAAGGGTCGCAAGGGACTGCCCGACGGCCTGAAAGTGGATGCTCGCGGCAATGTTTTCGCCACCGGCCCGGGCGGCGTGCTGATCTTCTCGCCCGACGGCAAACATCTGGGCACGCTGAACACCGGCGAAGCCACCGCCAACTGCGCCTGGGGCGACGACGGCTCCACGCTCTACATCACCGCCGACATGTTCCTGTGTCGCGTCAAGACGACGACAAGCAAACCAAGCCCGTAAGGCGCGTCCAACTCGTTCAATCGTTCCTACAGAACTCCGCTTGGATCTGAATTGCTTTACCCGCGTTCAAACGCCGGGCTATTGTCGTGCCGTCCCTAACGCGGGCCACAGCCTCCATCGCGCCGATTACTTCGTGCCCAACGACGACCCGCTGCACTGCCAGAAAGACACCGCGCGGCTGATCGCCGAGAAAGGCGGCGACTACTTCCTGCAAATCAAAGGCAACCAGCCCGCGCTGCTGGCCTGCGCCCGCGGCCAGAACGACGGCGCTCCGTTTTTTTTGTCCAGGCCACCTGTGCGGACACGGACGAGTTGAAGGACGCGCCGTGACCCTGGCGGCGGCCGAGCCGATGGCCACGGCCGGGCGTTGATGAACCTGGCGCTGTTGCGCAGTGTCAACCTGCGGTTGCTCTCCGGCGAGTGGGAAGAGGATGGACTGCCCGCTCGCAAGGAGCGTCTCGCCGCCCATCCCACTGCCACTCTCGCTCTCCTGCGCAAGAAACTATGAGTCAAAACCAAACGCCCTGCGGGCCTGGGTTGGCCCCACGGCTCATGATTCACCGCCCAAACATCTGGCGGGCGGGCGGGGTGTCTGCTAGTGTCCCCGGCCGATGCAACCGGCAGGGAAAATCTGGCGATGGAAGGCACTGGCGACGGCGTGCGGCGCGCTGGCGCTGGCGGCGCAGGTGGCGGCGGCGGAGCGGCCGTTGTGGATGGATGACGACGGGATCGTGCTCGCGGAAAGCTGGCGGTCGCCGGCGCATCGCGCGCGGGCGCTGGGGCGGACGGATTTGATCCTGCCGGCGAGCGAGGAGGAAGGGTTCCGGCGCGAGCACAGCCCGGAGATGATGGAGGAGTTGAAGAAGCTCGGCGTCACGACGGTGCTGACGCATTACTACGAAGGGTTCGGCCCCAAGGGGGAGGAAGCGGGGATGAAAGATGCGCGCACGCTCGCCGCGATGGCGCGCAAGGCCGGGTTGCGCGTCGGCGCTTACATCGGCGGCACGCTGGGCTGGGAGTCGCTGTTGAAGGAGATTCCTGAGTCTGGTTCATGGCAGGCGGCGACCCCCGACGGCCAGCCGATGCTGGAAGACGCGAAGGAGCCGTTCCGCCGTCTGACGGCGTTTCTTCGTCCGGCTTACAGCGATCATCTGGAACGCATCATCCGCCGCGCGGTGATGGAGATGGGACCCGACATGGTTTACTTCGACCATGTCGGCCTCGGCAACGACAGTTGGGACAAGTTCACGGCCGCGCAATTTCAGGATTTCCTGGCGGAGCGGGGTTTCAAGGAAACCATCCGCGTCAAATTGCCGCCGGCGGCGAAGCCGGACGATCCGCTGAGCCGGGCGTGGGTGGATTTCCGCATCAAATGCACGGTCGAGCATTTCCGCCGGTTGGCGCGGTTCGTGAGCAGCCTCAACCCGCAATGCGTCGTTGCCTGCAATCCGGGCGGCGTGGACAACGACAGCGCGTCGCTTCGCGGCGTGGATCATCCGCAGCTTCTCGCGTTCAGCCACGCGTTTCGGGGCGAGGCGACGAAGCCGGGCTGGGGCAACAACCGCGCCGTGACGCGCATCCGCTCGTTGAAGACCGGCCAGGCGTCCGGCAACACGACGCTGCTTGATTGTGAGACGCCGCTGGAACTGGCCGAGAGCATGGCGTTCAACCTGCACAGCCTCGGCAGCATCGCGTGGTTTGAGAACGGCCAGTTGCTGCCGCCGCGCGCGCGCATGGGCCGAATCAGCCCGTTCCTGAAGTCGTATCTGGATTTCCACCGGGCGCGCGCGGAGTTTTATCGCGGCGCGACGCGGGCGACGGACGTGGCAGTGCTTCGGACGTATGAAACGTTCGCGCACGGCAACGAAACGAAACGGCGCGCCATCAGCGACGCCGAGCAGGCGCTGATCGAATCGCAGACGCCGTTCGCGATTCTGTTCGACCAGAACTGGGACAACCTCGACACGCACCAGGCGGTCGTGGCGCCCGACGAGAGCGACCTGTCCCCGGCACAGCGCAAGCAGCTCGACGCCTTCAAGGCGCGCGGCGGCGAGGTGATTCCTGCGGCGACGTTGCAGGGCGACCCGCAGCGCGCGCGGGAACGGCTGCGCGAGCGGGTGCGCGTGCAGGTGACGGCGCCGTCCGCGGTGGCTGCGGAAGTGACCGAGCGGCGCATGGTGCCGCAGGTGCGCGTGCATCTGGTCAACTACCGCATCGAGCAGCCGGTGAAGAACATTTCAGTGACGGTCCGCGCCGGCCGGCTGTCGCGTCCGCTGCAGGCCGAGTATTGGAATCCGCTGAATCCCAAGCCGACGCCGTTGAAGCTGACACGCACGGGCAATCAGTTGCGGGTGACGGTGCCGCAGTTGGACATCTACGGTCTGATCGTGTTCAGCGGCGTGATGTTGTGAGCGAATCCCCGTTTGACTTCCCGGCAACCGTGTCGTTACATCGCACGTCGAAAAACGCGGGCGCGAAACACGCGCCGTTTTCAGAAGACAAGGTTTTTATCCGGTAAATCCAGTTTCTTATGCTGACTGAAGATCAAGTGCGCGAGGCGCTGAAGCAGGTGAAATACCCCGGCTTCACGCGGGACATCGTTTCCTTTGGCATCGTCAAACATGTTGCCATCAACGGCAGCAATATGGTGGTGACGATGCAGTTGACCGCCTCCAATCCGAAAGTCGGCGACCAGATTCGCGCCGAGGCGGAGCAGGTGCTGCAGCGGTTGTCGGGCGCGGGCCGCGTGAGCGTCGAGATGAGCGTGCAGGCTGCATCCCAGGCTCCCGCCGCGCACAGCGCCATCGAGAAGCGGCGCGTGCCAGGCGTGAAGAAGATCGTCGCGGTGGCCAGCGGCAAGGGCGGCGTCGGCAAGAGCACGGTGGCGGTGAACCTCGCCTGCGCGCTGGCGCAAACCGGCCTGAAGGTCGGGTTGATGGACTGCGACATCTATGGGCCGAGCGTGCCGTTGATGATGAACGTCCGCGAGCGCCCCACCGCCAGTGACGACGAGCACATCAACCCGCTGACGAACTACGGGGTGAAACTGATGAGCATGGGCTTCCTGGTCGAGGGCGACACGCCGGTGATCTGGCGCGGGCCGATGATCATGAAGGCGGTGCAGCAGTTCATCCACCAGGTAAACTGGGCGCCGCTGGACGTGTTGATGGTGGACCTGCCGCCGGGCACGGGCGACGCGCAGCTTTCGCTGGCGCAAGTGACCGAGCTGGACGGCGGCGTCATCGTGACCACGCCGCAGGACGCCTCGCTCGGCGTGGTGCGCAAAGGCATCGGCATGTTCCAGAAGGTGAACGTGCCCATCACCGGCATCATCGAGAACATGAGCTATTTCGTCTGCCCGCACTGCAACACGCGCGCGGAAATCTTCGCGCACGGCGGCGGCCGGCGCGAGGCGGAGCGGCAACACGTGCCGTTCCTGGGCGAGGTGCCGATCTATCCCGAAATCCGCGCCGGCGGCGACACGGGACAGCCGGTGGTCGTCTCCGCGCCGCAATCGCCCGCCGCCAAGGCGTTCACCGACATCGCCCGCGCGCTGATGGAGAAGATCAAGTAGTCATCTCGCGAAACGTGGGGGCTACTTTTCCACCGGCCAGCCGCGTTGCTGCCATTCGTCCCAGCCGTGGTAAAAGATTTTTACGCTGCGGTAGCCCAACTGGCCGAGTTGGCCGGCGACTTGGCGGCTTAGTTCGCAGTGCTTGCTGTCGCAGTAGATGAGAATCTCCGTCTCGCGCGGCAGCATCGGCGCAAACTCCGCGAAACGCTTCGTGAATTCCTCCGCCGGCAGGTTCAGCGCGCCGGCAATGTGGCCGGTGGCGAACAGTCTGGCCCGGCGCACGTCGAGAAAGATCGTCTGGCCCGCGTCGAAGAGCGCGCGCGTTTCCTCGGCGCTGAGATAGCGCGCGTCGAGTTCGCGTAGCGTCAACGGCCGCGTGATGGCGATGCCGCGCGGCGAGAGCGCGTTGAACGCCAGGCCGAGCGCGCCCGCCGCCACGAGGATCGCCGCCGCTTCCAAACCCAGCCGTCGCGCGATGCCGGAGTTCATTTCGCGCCTGCCTCCGTGTTTTTCCGGACGATGCCGCTGAGCGACACTTCCAGCGGCGCGTCGGAATCGCTGGTGAAGATGTGCAGCGTTCGCCGCATCCAGCCGGGCGCCGGCGCTCGCCGGGTGGTCAGCTCGACGGTGAACTCGCGCCCGGGCGCGTTCGTCGTCACCATCGCCTTCAGCACGGGATCGCCGGGGTCCACCGCTTTGATTTCCACCGGTTTTGGCCCGGTGTTCTGCACCGTCAGCTTCTTCGGCGGAAATGTTTCGCCCGGCCCGACCAGGCCGAGAAAGATCGCCGTCGGCGTCACCCGCACCGGGCCGACAACGGAGCCGATGACGAGCAGGATCGGTTTGCCAGCCACCTTGCGGTCCGTCGTCACCTCGACGTTGCCGACGAGCGGCCCTGTGCGGCTCTGCGGCGCGAGCGCCACCTTGAGCCGATGCGTCGAGCCGTCGCGGCCGGGCGCAGCAGCCGTGGCCGTCAGGTTGGTCAGCGAACTGGAGATGCTCTTGATCGCAAACGGCCGCCCCTTCGCGTCGCTCATGGTCACCTCGCGTGTCGCAGTCTGGCCGCGTTCGATCGGGCCGAGGTCGAGCACGGCGGGCGTGAAGATGAAGACCGGTTGCACGTCGGCGCGGAGCTCGAGCGTCGCCATCGGGCGTGCCGGATCGGAGGACTGCACCGTCATTGTTTTGTGAACCGCCCCGTTGAAGTTTCCGCTGTAGAAAGTGACCATCAGCCGCGCGGAGCCGCCGGGCGGGATGTCGCTGGAGTCCAGTTCCGTTGCCGCGCAGCTACAGCCGGGGAAAACCTGCAGGATGCGCAGCGGCCCCGCGCCGGTGTTGCGGAGGGTGAAGACGTGCGTCGCTTCCGTCTGCTGGTCCATGACGCCGAAGTTAAACCCCGGCTCGTCGAACGCGATGCGCCCCGCCGGGACCGCGGGTGGCGCGGCGGCCCACGCAACACACGCCGCAAACAGCAGCCACGCGCAGATAACGGAGGTGGGCGCGAAGACCCTCGTGGTTGGCATCTGTTGGTTCATCGTTGTCTGGAAGACCGCCGCATCTTACGCCTGCGGACCCGCGGCGACAATTGCAACAGTGAGCAGCATTTTGCGACAGGGTATGAATGTTGCCCGCATCTCTCCCCCCTCAATCTCTCCTCGGCGCCTTTGCGTGAGCTTCCGTCCCTGCTCCGCCGACGAATCACGGATCACGCCTCACACTCCCAACCGCAGCATGACGAAACCGAAATCAATCACTGTGCGGCCCTCCGGCGTCTTCGTCACCGGCACCGACGGCGACAGCGTGTAGAGCATCCGCCGGCCGTCCTGCGGGTCAGGCGACGTCACCAACAGACCCGCCGAGCGCATCGCCGAGAGATGCTTGAGCGTCGCGTCCAGCCGCAGCCGCGTCGCGCCTTGCAGGTCCGTCGCGGCCTTGGGCTTGCCACCCGCGAGCGCCAACAACACATGCCGCCGCGCTGGCTCTGCCAGAACTGAGAAGATGAGGTCGGGATTCCACTGCGCCGTCGCTGGAGCAGTCGTGGGAGGTTGCGTGTTGCTCGGCATGGTGCGAGTTTCCGAAAAACCCCGCCGCGCTGCAAGCCGGTATTTCAGCGCGCGTCGAACATAGACAAGCGGTCATTGCGAGTGCGGTAGGGCGAAGCGTCCCGCTGAGCCGCGGCCCGCGCACTGGTGAAAACAAATCGGCTCGCCGGGGACGGCTCGCCCTACCTGCCGGAGATGTCTGCGCTTGCCCTTGTCCGTTCCCGTGACCCGTTTTTGCACAAAAAACTTTCCCAGCTCGGATGCTGAAACAAGCCGCTGCACTCAGCAATCGCGCTTCCAATGAACGATTACACGCCGGAGCACTCCGCAAAAGGCCTTCCAACAAGCCGAAACAAGCGGGAGCGCTCCGCAATCGCCTTGGTCGGAATCAAAAACAAGCTGGAGGACTCCGCAATCGCGCTTCCCTGCAAGAAATACAAGCTGGAGCACTCCGCAATCGGACTTCCAAGATGCTTTTACAAGCCGGAGCACTCCGCAAAACCGCTTGCCGGGAACGAATACAGGCCGCAGCGCTCAGCAGTCGCGCCCTCCGGCATCCGACCTGGAAAATATTTTCGCGGTTTTAGGCCTAAAACCAGCATTTCCGCCTCCAAAACCACCAATCACCAGTCACCAATCGATTCTCCTCCTCATTCCACGTTCCGCATTCCGCACTCCGCATTCAATCGGCAGGCCGTCGGAATCGGCAGCCGCTGGAACTGCAAAGAACCGCCCAGAGTCAGGAGTGTGATTCCGGCGACTACGGTTTTTTTTCGATCGTGAATATCACATTCATGGATTTCCGGATATGCACCTTTGGCAGACCAATTTGCAGTTCTAGCGGTGGCGCTCCTCCTCCGGCCGCAGCCGGGGCTTCGGAAAAGCCCCGTCTCCCAAGGAACTCGTCTTGCAGCGTTCCGAACGGAATCGGCGACACAGCATAAACCGACTGAATCTGCGCCCCCGAGGCTACCGCAATGTCCGTGGCTCGCCTCTTTGCGTCATTGATCGCCTGTGTTGTGAGTTCACGTTCGATCTCTTCACGCTTGGAGGAGAAGACCTCCACAACGCGCATTTCGGCAACGCCAGTGTCAATGAGGCGGTTTACAAGTTCGGCATACTTATCGATTTGTTTCACCTCGATCCTCAACTGCTGAGTAACTTCGTAGCCTTTGAAAACCCGATTCCTGTCCGTCCATTCGGATTCTGGCCGCACCGAAACGTCGTGCGAACTGACATCAGTCTGCGGCACTTGGATGGCCTTCAATACGTCGAATACTCTCTTCGCCGATGTCGCCACCTTAGCCTTGGCCTTTGCCTGTTCGAGGTTCGTGTCTTTGAGAGAGACTTCGATCACTGCCCTGTCGGGATCCACTGACATCTCCGCGTTGCCCACCGTATAGATGTAGGGTCTGTCTGGCAGTCCGCTGGAGAAGGCTGGCGCAGTTCCAAGCAATACTAACGAAATAGACAGAATCGTCCTCATAACCTATGCAACTCCTCAGATTGAACTCACGTTTCAGCAACCTACAAACTGGAATCACCCTCATGGGGAGTCCTCAGAAGTCATCACCCTCCGCGTGAGGGTTCTTTGTCGCGGATTTCATCACGCGGCGCGTGATGACTACTTTGATAGTGATGTCCATTGCGACCTCGGCGGCAGTGTAGCGCACGGCAGGGGCGACACAACAGCAAAGTCATGCGTCCACGCCCAACGGCGGCGGCCGGCAAAGAACGTCCGCAACTCGCATCGCCGGCAAGTGTTTGTTTACTTGCCGGACGAAGGTGACACCCGAACCACGTATCCTTTTGGGTCATGCCCAAACGGGGTTTGCAAATTGCCAATGACCCGGCTGCGCTCTAGAGTGTGCGCCGGTAGTCCTGACAACCATGACCGACAACGCCGAGACGCCAGAGAAACCGCCGCAGGCCGCGGCCGGCCCGGCCGCGCCGTCGCCACGAGGGCCGCTCGCGCAGCTCGGCCAGTTCCAGCTTGTCGAGAAGATCGGCGAGGGTGGGATGGGGGCGGTGTATCGCGGCATCCAGGTGTCGCTAAACCGGCCGGTCGCGGTGAAGCTGCTGCCGGAGTCGCTGGCGAAGAACAAGTCGTTCGTCGAGCGGTTCCACCGCGAGGCGCGCGCCGCGGCGGCGTTGAACCATCCGAACATCATCCAGGTCTTCGACGCTGGCGAGCAGGACGGGACGCATTATTTCGCGATGGAACTGGTGGACGGCGAGACGGTCGCCGCCAAGGTGGAGCGCGGCGGGCCGATGCCGGAGCCGGAGGCCGTCGCGGTCGCCATGAGCGTCGCGGCGGCGCTGCAACACGCCTGGACGAAGGCGAAGCTCATCCACCGCGACATCAAGCCGGAGAATCTCATCGTCACCACCGACGGCATGGTGAAGGTGTGCGACCTCGGTCTGGCCAAATCCGTCGGGCAGGATTCGCGCCTCACCGTTTCCGGCACGATGATGGGCACGCCGCACTACATCGCGCCGGAGCAGGCGCGCGGCGAGCCGGACGTGGACACGCGGGCGGACATCTACAGCCTCGGCGCGTCGCTCTACTTCCTGCTCACCGGCAAACCGCCGTTCCAGGCGGACAGCTCGATGGCCGTGATGTATAAACACGTCAACGATCCATTGCCCGATCCGCGCACGCTCAACCCCAGCCTCGGCGACGGCGTCGTGCGCATCCTGAAGAAGATGACGGCCAAGCAACCGGCCGACCGTTATCAGGACATGTTGGAGCTTTACAGCGACCTCGAACGCGTTTACCAGGGCCTCACGCCGACGGCGGTGGTGCGCACGCCGGATTCGCCGGAAGCGACGCTGCGCAAAATGCAGCGCCGGCTGCGCGTCTGGCGCGTGTTCGGTGTCATTGGCATTTGCGCGCTGGCCGCGATCGGCTGGGGGATATGGAAATCGCAGCAGCAGCGGGGCGGACCGCCGGCCGCGCACGCGAAGAAACGCCCGCCGCAGCCCAGGCCGGCCGCCGTGGCGCAAGCCGAGCCGCCAGCGCCACCGCCGGCGAAAACCAGCGCGTCCGCCGCCGCCACACCGCCCGTTCCGCCCGCCTTCCTGGCGAAACGCAAAGCGGAAATGCGCGAGCGCGTTCAGACGCTGCTGAAGCAACAACAACTCGACGCGGAGCGCAAGGCGGAGGAGCAACGCAAAGCCGACGATGAGGCCGAGCGCCAGCGCGCCGCCGCCCGCGCCGCCAACGACGCGCAACTCGCGGCGGAGCGTGCCTACCACAACTTCCTCAACCTCTGGAAGCCGCTGATCGCCGCGCACAACCACGCCAAGGCCGGCGATGTCGTGCAGAACGCGCTCAACAGCGCCACCTATGCGCCGATCAAGCCGCGGCTCGAACTGCACGCGGCCCTGGGCGACGCGTTGAAGGCGCTCGACGAGAAATTCCTCCAGGCGCTGCCGTCGCTGAAAGGCAAGCCGTTCACGCTCGGCGGCCTCAGCGGCACCATCGGCAGCGCCGACGCCACGAGCCTCATGATCGAGACGCGGCCGGGCGTGGGCCGGACGTTCCCGATGGCGGCGTTGCGGCTCGAGGAACGGCTGCCGCTCTTGATGACCGCGCTGGGGCCGAACAGTCCCGACACGCTCGTCAGCGCCGGGCTGCTCTCGCTGGCCGAGGGCCGGCCGGAATGGATGCGCGAGTATTTCGACAAGGCGCGGCTGCTGGACACGGCCGGCTCTGCGAAAGCCGCCGCGGATCGGTTCGAGCCGTTGCGCGAAGCGATGGAGCGCGCTCCGACCGAGGCCGCCGCCGCTGCCGCGCTGGACGAGGTGCAGGGCCTCATCACCGCCGCGAAGTGGCAGGAGGCCGGCACGAAGATGGCGATTGTCACCAAGCAGTTCGCCGACACGGCGACGATGAAGTTCGCCGCCGACCGGCTCCAGGACATGAAGGAAACGCTCATGGCCGCCGAGGCGGGGCCGGGCGAGCTGCGTGCGCAGTTGGCGCTGAACCAGTTGCAGCAGGACATCGAAGCGAAGAACTGGAAACACGCCGCCGCGACGTTGCGCAAGCTCGACCAGCAGTTCGTCAAAACCGACGTGGTCAAGAACGCACGCGAGCTTGCCGCCTGGCGCGGGCTGGTGGACGCGCACGCGCCGACCGGCGCGACCGGCGCGCTGCCCGGCGCGACCTTGCGGCAGCAACTCTCCGCGCTGCCCGGCGTGACGATCCATCCATTCGCCGGCCGCGGCAAAGGCAAGCCGGCCCTGCTGGCCGACGTGCTCGCCAAGGCCAGCGACGGCGACGGCATCGAGCTGGACGACGGTATTTACTTTCTGCGCGGCATCCCGATCGGATTGAAGAACATCAGCATCTTCGCCAAGGAGGGCGCGATGCCGATGGTGGTCACGAGCGTCGCCAAGTTCGTCGAAGGCAACCTGCACCTCACCGGGTCCAACGGGTGTTGGAAGTTTGAGGGCCTGATCCTCACCACGTTCGGCATGGGCCCGCCGCCCGACCACAGCGGACCTCCGCCCGCGTCCATCACGCTCGACCACGGCGCGAGCGCGGAGTTCCACCAGTGCGTCATCAGCGGTCGCCGTGTGGATCAGACCGGCGTGCCGGTGATCGGCGTCGGCGCCGACAGTGAACTGTTGCTGCGCAACTGCGTGGTTGCCGCCGGCCGCGGCGTCGAGATGTCGGCTGCGCGACGTATGCGGTTTGATCACTGCACGTTCCTGGGCGGCTCGATCCTCTGGCTTGGCGGGACGAAGGCCGCAAAACGGTGCGAGGTGGAATTGTCCAACAACATCGTGTTGGCCGACGCGCCGGCGGGCCTGGTCGGCGACGAAAATTCCAACCGCGCCGGCCGCGCCGCCGTGCCGCCGGAAGTGTTGAAGCGGCTCAACTTCCACATGGCGCATCACAACGTCGTGGTGCTGCGTTACCCCGACACGCTGGAGCCTTGGAGCAGCGAATTGGAAAAACGGGCGAAGGCGGCCAACTTCGTGGCGCTCGCGAGCGACGATCCTCCGCTGGCCGCGCTGGTGGACCGGCTGCAATTCAACTTCCGGCTGAAACCGGAATGTCCCGCCGTTCACATGGCCGACGACGGCCTGGCGGCGGGCGTGCGCTGGACAGAGACGTTCTTCAACCGCGTCGCGACACAGATGCAATCGGTCCGGGAGCAAGTCCCGCCGCGACTGCGCGGCGCACAGCAGTAATCCATGTTCCGCGGGCCGGCCTCACTGCCGGGACGGGTTGGGCGGCCGTTTCGATTTCGATTCGGGGACCTGCTTGACGACTTCGCGGAGGATGGTCCGGAATCCCTTGCCTTGGTCCATCATTTCCTTCTCCGTCTCGCGCATGATGGTGGACATGCCTTTCTGGGGCAGGTCGCCTTCGATGGCAAACTCGCAGTGGCCGATGCGGACAGAGTCGCCGGGCTTCACCTCCGCCTCGCTCACGCGCTCGCCGTTGACGAACGTGCCATTGCGGCTGCGAAGGTCCTTGACGAGAAGTTTTTCGGTTTCCAGCCAGACCGCACAATGCGCACGGCTGACTTCGTCGTCCTCGACGCGGATGTCGGTCTCAATGCCGCGGCCCAGCACGATTGGCTTCGTCGTGATCGGAAGCTTGATGTCCTCTCCCTCGGCCGTGCGATGAATCAAAAATGCCATGATGTCCTCTAGGTGCGCGGACTCTAGAGCAACGACCGCCGACGGGTCAAGGCTCGCGTGACGGCCGCATGACGGCCGCAAGGCGCCGCGCCGAGTCCACAACGAAATCGGGAAGCTGGAATGCCGCGTTGACCGGAGGACGGTTTTTGGATTATAACGGCGGCGGAGTTCGATGATTGTCCTCTTCGCCAAAGGCGGTGTGTTGGTGTGGCTGATCGCGCTGTGCAGCGTGGTCGGCTTGGCCATCTTTTTCGAGCGCCTGCTGCACTACCACCGCCACACGATCAACACGCCGGAGTTTCTCGCCGGCATCACCAACGCCCTGCGCCGCAACGCGCTCGTGGAGGCGCTCTCGATCTGCGACGAGACGCCCGGCATCGTCGCCCGCGTCGTGAAGGCCGCCATCACCCGCTACGACCGCACGCGCAAAGAGATCGAGGACGCCATCGAGGAGGTCAGCCTCCAGGAAGTGCCGCGGCTGGAGCGCAACCTGAAGACGCTGGCCACCATCGCGCACGTCGCGCCGTTGCTCGGGCTGCTCGGCACGGTGGTCGGGTTCATCTCCGCGTTTCGCACCATTGCCGAGAAAGGCAGCTTCGTTCACGTGGCCGACGTGGCCGGCGGCGTCTGGATGGCGCTGCTGTGCACCGCGGCCGGCCTCGCCGTCGCCATTCCGGCATTCATCGCCTACAACTACCTCGTCAGCCGCGTGAACGAGATGGTGCTCGACGCGGAACGCGCCGCAACCGAGATCGTCGGCTTCCTCACCGCGCGGCCGGCGGAGCCGCCGGCCAACGGCCAGCCCGCCAATGACAAACCGGGCAGCGGCAGTTGACGCCGGTCCGGCTGTAACCGCATGAGGTTCAAGCGCAATCTCCAGATCGTCGAGGGCCGCATCGGCGCGGTGCCGTTGGTGAACGTCGCGTTGCTAGCGGGGCTGTTCTTCATCCTCAGTTCCTCCTACGTCTTCCAGCCCGGCATCAACGTCGAGATGCTCAACCTGCCCGTCTCCACGATGGTCGCCGGCGCGCCGGAGCACAACGCCGTCATGGTCACCGTCACGCGCGACGACCTCCTCTTCTTCAATGACGAGCGCGTGGACCTGGAGAAGCTGAAAGCCGGCCTCGATGAAACGGCGCGGCGGTTTCCCGGCATCCGCGTCGTCGTGAAATCCGACCAGCGCGTCAGCTACGAGCGGCTCGTGCAAATCCTCGACCTCGCCAAGGCCGCGGGCGTCCATCACGTGCTGCTGGCGACGCGGCCATTGCTGAACCAGCCGGCCACGCCGCCGTTGCGGCCGCCGTCTGCCGGGCTGGCCCCACAGCCATGAAGACCGGCCCTTCCGTCGTCGCGCGGTTCTTCGTCGAGCAGCCCATGCTCGTGGGCCTGCTCTTCGTCTCGCTCGCGCTGCACGTGGCGCTCGGTTTTGTTTTTCGCGTGGGCACCTTCGAGCGCGCAGTGCGCGGGCCGTCGCAGCCTTTTGTGCAATACATCGGTGTCGCCGAGGAAGCCGCGCTCGGCCTCGCGGCGGTGCGCGATCCCAGCATGGCCGCGCTGGCCTCGCCGCACGGCTTCTCCGCCTCCACGCTCGCGCCGCCGCCGCACTTCCCGTATCAACCGCCCTCGGCGGACCAGCCGGCGCGGCCGTTGCTGTCGCCGCCGCCGATCACCGAGCCGGCGAATCCGTTTGCCGCCGCGCGGCCCACAGAAACGCTGATCACCAAGCTCGCGCCGTCGTCGCAGGAGCCGGCGGAAACCCCTGTCGCGCCCACCGTCGCTCGCGTTGTCTTCAGTCCGTCGCTGGCCTCGCGCGCGCCGAGGCTCGCGGTCGAATCGTTCCGCGTCGAAGGCCCCGCGCCGCAGCAAGCCACGGTCCTGAGCGTGGCGGTGGATGGCCGCGGCGTAGTGCGGTTTGCGTTGCTCGCGGAAAGCTCCGGTTCCGCCGCCGCCGACAACCGCGGCGTCCAACAGGTCCAGGCGTGGCGGTTTGAAGGCGCGCAACGTCCCGCCAACGCGCTCGACTGGGGCGAAGTGCGCATCCACTGGGCCGGCGGCAGCGAGACGGCGACGCCCGCGCCCGCCAAGGGAGGAGTCACGCGATGATCCCCGTTCATTTTGAAACGGCTGTGGTGTTCTATTTGCTGTCCGTCCTGGCGGTCATCGCCGTCGCCGCCGGCTGCAACGCCTTTCGCCGGCGCGCCATGCGGACGGAGCCGACGCCGACGCGCATTTTTAGTTGCTCCAAATGCGCGCATCCCTATCTGGACGACCACGAGCTGGAGCAATCCAACTGCCCCCGCTGCGGCACCGCGAACGAGCCGCAGAGGATTTGATGGCCAACGGCCTGACTCGTGATTGGTGATTGGTAATTGGTTGCCCGGCGAAAACATTGCGGCTAATAATTCCAAATCACGAATCACGAATCACGGATTACCAGTTACCAATCACCCATCACCAATATCACGGAACACCATGAGCGACGTTAGAGAACAGATCGTCATCCTCGACTTCGGCTCGCAATACACCCAGGTCATCGCCCGGCGTGTCCGCGAGTTCAACGTCTTCTCCACCATCATGCGCCCCAACACGCGCGCGGCCGAGATTGACGCCCTCGCCCCCAACGGCATCATCCTCAGCGGCGGCCCGATGAGCGTCTATCAGAAGGACGCGCCGATACCCGACCCCGGCATCTTCACCCTCGGCATCCCGATCCTCGGCATCTGCTACGGCATGCAGGTCATGGGCCACCTGCTCGGCGGCAAGGTCGCCAAAGGCCAGAAACGCGAATACGGCCGCGCCGAGATGGAAGTCACCTTCCCGAGCTGCCCGCTCTTCACCAACCTCGATCCGAAACAAACCGTCTGGATGAGCCACGGCGACAAGCTTACCGAACTGCCCCGCGGCTTCGAGGCCATCGCCCGCAGCAGCAACTCCCCCTTCGCCGCCATGGAGTGCCGCGAGCGCAACCTCTTCGGCCTCCAGTTCCACCCCGAAGTCGTCCACACCCCGCACGGCCGCGAGGTCCTGAAGAACTTCATGTTCCGCGTCTGCGGCTGCCAGGGACTCTGGACGATGGCCAGCTTCATCGAGCGCAGCGTGAAGGAAATGCGCGCCACCGTCGGCAACGACCGCGTCATCCTCGGCCTCTCCGGCGGCGTGGACAGCTCCGTTGCCGCCGCCCTCATCCACAAGGCCATTGGCGACCAACTCTCCCCCATCTTCGTCAACAACGGCCTCCTGCGCAAAGGCGAGGCCGAGAGCGTCGAGCGCGTTTTCGGCAAAAACTTCCGCATGAAGCTCAAGACCGCCAACGCCGCCAACCTCTTCCTCGACCGCCTCAAGGGCGTCACCGATCCCGAGCGCAAGCGCAAGATCATCGGCAAAACCTTTATTGACGTCTTCGAGAAAAACGCCAAGTCCGTCAAGGGCGCCAAGTTCCTCGCCCAGGGCACCCTCTACCCCGACGTTATCGAGAGCGTCCCCACCGCCGGCGGCCCCTCCGCCATGATCAAGAGCCACCACAACGTCGGCGGCCTGCCGAAGCGGATGAAATTCAAGCTCCTCGAACCGCTCCGCCAGCTCTTCAAGGACGAAGTCCGCCGCGTCGGCGAGGAACTCGGCCTGCCGCGCGAGATCGTCTGGCGCCAGCCGTTCCCCGGCCCCGGCCTCGCCGTGCGCGTCCTCGGCGCCATCACCAAGCCCCGCCTCGACATCCTGCGCGAAGCCGACGCCATCGTCGTCGAGGAAATGAAGAACAGCGGCTGGTATTACAAGACCTGGCAATCCTTCGCCGTGCTCCTGCCCATCCGCACCGTCGGCGTCATGGGCGACGAACGCACCTACGACCACGTCATCGCCCTCCGCGTCGTGGACAGCCAGGACGGCATGACCGCCGACTGGGTCCGCCTCCCGCCCGACCTCCTCGCGCGCGTCTCCAACCGCATCATCAACGAAGTCAAAGGCGTCAACCGCGTCTGCCTCGACATCTCCAGCAAACCCCCCGCGACGATCGAGTGGGAGTAGCGGTATCTCTCAGAAAGATGAGCAACACAGAACTGATTGAGACGCTGATCAAGATGCTGGGAGAATTGCCCCATCGTGACCAAGCGAAGCTCGACGCAGTGCAGCGGCGGGCGAATATGATTGTCAGAAAGGTGTTTGGAGAAAACAGTCACTATTTGAAGGATGTCGAGGACATCAGTTTTGGTGGCGCGTGGTGGCCAAATATGCCCGATTCGCATAACGACAAGTATTGGAATGACGGGAAGATCAGGCTGATGAACCTCTTCAACACGATGCTCGAAGAGGTCAGACTTTCTACGACGGTAGGCGAAACTTCAGATACTTCTCTGGATCGCGGTGGCATATCAAAACGGGTTTTTGTAGTTCACGGCCATGACGAAGCGATGAAGCAAGCTGTTGCACGCACGCTTGAACAGCTTGGCTTGGAGCCTGTCATCCTGCACGAACAGCCAAACAAGGGTCGAACTATCATCGAGAAGTTCACCGATTCTGCTGACGTGGGTTTTGCTGTTGTGCTCCTTTCGCCGGATGATTTTGGCTACTCGAAGGATCAGCCGTCTGGCTCTGCCAAACCGAGAGCGAGACAGAACGTGGTGTTTGAATTGGGTTTCTTCATTGGCAAGATTGGTAGATCAAAGGTCGCCGCTCTTTACCGTGAGCAAGCGGGCTTTGAAAAGCCGTCCGATGTTGAAGGGGTTGCTTACACCGCCTTTGATCTCGCCGGCAACTGGCGTTTCGAGATTGTGAGAGAGCTGAAAGCGTGCGGCTACGATGTTGACGCAAACAAGCTGCTCTAACTCTTAGTAGTCTTCCGCTCGCATCCACCCTCGTCCACTTCCCATCGTCGGAAGGTTCGGGACAGCCCGGAGAACGCCTCCTTCACCGGCAAAACCGGGAAGATTTTGGGGGACAAAGTTGCGGTTTCCTGCGGAAACTGAAAGATTTTGTCCAGCTCGGACCCTTCGAAGTGGTCAAGACGGCGTCTTGAGCACCTCAAAACGCTTTTGAAGGGGTCAAGACGCCGTCGCCACCCCTTCAAAACGGTTTTGGGGCGGTGCAGACGCCGTCGCGAGCACCCCAAAGCTCTTTCGAAGCCCTCAAGACGCTGTCCTGACCACCTCGAATGGTCCGAGCTGGACAAAAGCCGAGCGCTCCACCACCTCTCAGCATCGGAGCTGGGAAAAAGATTTCATCCGCAGCGGTGCCGGGAATCCGGGATGTGCTTAGGCCGGTCGTCGGGATCAAGCTTGAAGCAACGAGACAACAGCTTCGCCAATCGCTTCGGCATCTTTATCGCGAGTTTCGGATCAAAGAATCGCTGGTATTCCTCCAGTATCTTCGCGGCTTGGAAACCGTGCTTCCATGTCACCTGGCCGGCGGATTCGAAAATGAAGATGACCTGGCCTCTGGCACCGAAATCCACCTTGTCGCCCGGCGCGAGCAGTGTTGGGGCCGTGATCTTCTTCCCGTTCAGCGGCGTGCCGTTCCGCGATTTCAGGTCGGAGATGCAGACTCTTCCGTCCTCTGTCGGCGCAATCCGGGCGTGCTGGCGGGAAACCATCGGGTGCTTGAAGACGACATCCACCTGCGAAGGATCGCGACCGATGACAAGTCCCGACTCAGGAATTGCGATCCGTTGTCCGGAGAACTCCCCGAGTTGCCCAACGAGGTAGCCATGACTGTGCTCATGACCTCTGCGCGGCAAGTCCATACCACACCGGCCACCGCGCGCAGAAGACTGAATTGTATTCCACGGCTCGGATGTCCGCGGCACGCGTTCAAAGCTTCAGCCAGCTTCGCAAACGGCCTTCGAGTGCGGCTTGGTCTTGTGCGGAGAGAGTGCCGACGGATTGCACCACCAGCCGGTCTTCGATGGTGGCGATCTGAGACTTGATACCGCAGGGAACATTCAAGCCGGCCGCGCGCCAATCCTGGAGAACTAACTCCACGTTTTGCAACTGCGACGAGATCGGCACCACGAAGAGGTCGCCGGGATGACTGCTGTGACCGACGATGACGGCGGGCCGGACTTTGCGACTGGTCAAGTCGGTGAACGGAACTGGCAGGAGGACAACTTCACTTCTTGAGAAGCTCATTGAAGACGTCGTCGTCGGGGTTGTCCCACGTCTTGGCGAGGGCGGCTTCCGAAAGCTTCAGCCAAGCGGCACGCTCGCTGTCGTCTCCGCCTTCCACGGGCGCCTCGATGGTGAGGCGAACGCGCGTGTGGTCGGCCAGCGGAAGCTCCGCCGGCAGCTTCAGCACGCCGTGCTCATAGATGGCCTCAACTGTCGTTGTCACAGCCCTAGCCTAACGAGGCCGGCAGGGTTTGGCAAACGCGGATTTCACGCTCCGCCTCACACATCACAGAGCGTGATCGCCTCTCGCAGGCCTTGGAGCGCGTCGCGGGTCGGGATGAACTCCTGGCCGACGTAGCCGGTGTAGCCGACTTCGAGCAGCGCCTCCATGCAGGCAGGGAAGTTCACCTCTTGCTTCGCGTCCAACTCGCCGCGGCCGGGAACGCCGGCGACGTGGACGTGGCCGATGAGTTCCTTGTTCTGCCGGATGCGGCGGATAATGTCGCCGTCCATGATCTGCACGTGGTAGAGGTCGAAAAGCAGCTTCAACCGCGGCGAAGCGACCTTGCGGATGATGTCGAAGCAGTAGTCGCTGTGGTCGCCCTGGTAGCCGGGATGGCCTTTCATCGGGTGATCGGTGGCGCGGGTGTTCAGCATCTCCAGACAGAGGGTGACGTTCTTCTTCTCGGCGTAGCCAACGATTTTCTTGAGGCCGGCGACGCAGTTCTTCGCGCCCTGCTCCAGTGAGATGCGCGGACTCTTGGGGTTGTGCGGGTTCTTGGCGCTGTAGCCGGTGAAGCAAATGACGCTGGGGAAGCCATAGGCGGCGCAATCGTCAATGGCGACCTCGGTGGCTTTTATCACGCGCGGCCACTGGTCGGGATTGTTGAAGCCGAACATGAACGGCGGGTCGGGGTTCATGTTGATCTGCGCGATGGCGTTGGTGAGGCCGTGTTTCTTGAGCACCGGATAATGTTTCGCGTCCACCAGCTCGACGCTGGTGACGCCGAGTTGCTTGGCAATCTGCCACATTTGCTCGATGTCCCATTTCCCGCCGCCGGTCTCGTAGCACCAGTGGACGATGGATTGCTTGATGCGGCCCTTCTTGACGGCGGGGCCGGCGTCGGCGGCGCCGGCATTCGCGCCCCACGCGCCCGCGGCGGCGAGGCCGAGGCTGCGTTGGAACATCTGCCGGCGCGTGATTTTCGAAGATTGTGAGTTGCTCATAGTCGCTTCTTCTCTACCAGGTTCGTTTGTTCATTCCACAACGTTGGCGCGGAATCTAGAGTGGAACCGCGCGCCAGACAAGCGCCTTTCGCCGCCGGCTGCGGCTTTCTCGCGCCGCGGGAAAACAGATTGCAAGTTCCGATGGAGCCAATTACGGTTTCTTCAATTCCTGAGAGCATGGAACGCGAGACGCGGTCAATGAAACCGGGGGCGATGCAAGCGAGCCGTGCGCTGTGAGAATGTGCGAACGTGAAACTGAGACTCAAATCCATTCCGAAGTATGTCGGCTTTTTCTCGGAGCTGCGGCGCTATCAGCAGATGCCCGGCGCGGAGAAGGTCGCCTGGCGCGACCTCTACCCCTGCTTCGATGACCGGACGGCGACGACGTCGTTCGACACGCACTACTTCTATCAAGACATCTGGGCGTTTCGCAAAATTCTGGAGAGCGGCGTTAAGGCGCACGTGGACGTCGGCTCCAAGGTGGATTACGTCGGGTTCCTCTCGACGATCACGCATATCACGTTCATTGACATCCGGCCGCTGACGACCGACCTGCCGAACCTGGAGGGCAAGGCAGGCTCCGTCCTTGCGATGCCGTATCCCGACGACTCGATCCCGTCGCTCTCCTGTCTGCACGTGGCCGAGCACGTCGGGCTGGGGCGTTACGGCGACCCGATGGATCCGCTGGGCACGGCGAAGGCTTGCGCCGAGCTTCGGCGCGTGCTTGCGCGGGGAGGCAGCCTTTACTTCGGCTTGCCGGTCGGAAGGCCGCGCGTCTGTTTCAACGCCCACCGCATCCACTCCTCGGAACAAATCCTCGGCTACTTCGAGGGGCTGAAGCTCGTGGAGTTCGCGTTGGTGGACGACGGCGGTCATTTGAGGCGGAACGAGAAACCCGAGGCGGGCACTGCGCAGAAATACGGTTGCGGGCTTTTTCATTTCACGAAATGAGCGGCGCGCGATGACGGAGTTTCGCAATATCCTCATCATCCAGCTTGGCGACATCGGCGACGTGGTGCTCACCACGCCGACGATCCGCGCCGTGAAGGAGGCCAATCCCGGCGCGCGCGTTTCCATTCTCGTGCGGGAGCCGTTCGGCGGCCTGCTGCGCGCGGACCCGAACCTGCACGAGGTCATCGGGCTGGCGAAAGGCGGCGGCTCGTTCTTCCGCAAGCTGGGCGAACAAGCGCGGTTCATCCGCCGGCTCCGGCAGGCGCGCTACGATCTTGTCCTCAATCTCCGCACCGGCGACCGCGGCGCCATCCTCACTCTCCTGACCGGAGCGCGGGAGCGCGTGGGCTGGGGGGTCGGCCCCGGCCGAACTTGGAAGAGCCTTTGTTTCACCCAAGCCATCCGCAATTCACCGCCCGGCCCGCCGAACGTCCATCCTGGGGCAAACCAATCGTTGCGCATGGTGCGCGCCCTCGGCATGGACACGGCGGATTCCATGCCGCAGTTGCACGTTGCGCCCGCCGACCGCCAACGCGCGGTGGACCTGCTCGCCGAGTGCGGCCTTGCTCCTGCCGGGCCGTGGGTCACGATCAATCCCTTCGCGCGGTGGAAATACAAGGAATGGGATGGCGGCAAGTGGCAGAAGATCATAGACCGGCTCTATGAAACACGCCGGCTCGCCGCAGTGTTGATCGGCTCCCGCGAGGAAGCGCCGGCGTGCGCAGAAATCGTCGCGGGCCGCGCAGGGCGCGCGTTCAGCCTCGCCGGGAAAACCAGCTTGGGCGAACTCGCTGCGGTTCTTTCCCTGAGCAGGCTTCATCTCGGCGTGGATAGCGCGGCGCCCCACATTGCTGCCGCGGTCGGAACGCCCACCGTCACGATTCACGGCCCCACGGACTGGCGCGCATGGCGTATCGCCGACAACCAGCATCGGATGGTGACTCCCTCGATGGATTGCGTGCCGTGTAACCGGAAAGGCTGCGACGACACGGGACTAAGCCGCTGTCTGGAGGAATTGGACGTGGCGACCGTGATGAAGGCCGTGGAAGAACACTTGCGGAGCCGCGAGCAGACACAAGCCTGACCGTCGGCGCCGAAGCCCCGCCCGCAAATCGTTGTCAACGGCCCGGCCATGCCTTATAAAGCCTGCGCCGCATGACCAATCTTGCCCCTTCACTTCTGCGCGCGTGGCTCGCCGTCGGGCTGCTCTGGTTCGTCGCGCTGCTGAACTATCTCGACCGCGTGATGATCACCACGATGCGCGGGTCGTTGATGGAGGCGATCCCGATGACCGACGCGCAGTTCGGGCTGCTCACGTCGGTGTTCCTCTGGGTCTATGCCTTGCTGAGTCCCTTCGCGGGATTCATGGCGGATCGTTTCAGTCGCAGCCGTGTCATTCTCTGGAGCCTGCTCGTATGGTCGGCGCTGACGTGGCTCACGGGCTACGCGAAGACTTTCGAACAACTGCTCGTCGTGCGCGCGCTGATGGGCGTCAGCGAAGCCACCTACATCCCGGCGGCGCTCGCGCTCATCACCGACTATCATCGCGGCAGCACCCGCTCGCTGGCGACGGGCGTCCACATGACCGGCATCAGCGTCGGCTCCGGCCTCGGCGGCCTCGGCGGCTGGTTGGCGGAACGATACGGATGGAGCTACGCGTTCACCGTGTTCGGCATCATCGGCATCGTCTATGCCGTGGTGCTGATGTTCACACTGCGTGACGCGCCGCGCGAAGAATCCGAAGTGCCAGCGGCGGCGGCCACGAAGAAAGAGGCTGGCTTCTTGGAAGCGATGGTCAGCTTGTTCGGCAACGGCACGTTCTGGTTGATGCTTCTTTTCTGGGGACTGCTCGGCATGACGGGCTGGGCGGTGGTTGGCTGGATGCCGACGTATTTGACTGAACACTTCCATCTCTCGCAGGGCGCGGCCGGCTTGTCGGCGACGGGCTACCTGCAAGCCGCGTCGCTGGTGGGCTTCCTGATCGGCGGCGGTTGGGCCGACCGTTGGAGCCGCACCAACCCGCGCGCGCGCATCCTCGTGCCGGTCATCGGCCTCTGCCTCGCGGCGCCCGGCGTCCTCATCGCAGCGAAGACCACGCTGCTGCCCGTGGCCATCGGCGGGTTGATGCTGTATGGTCTGGCTCGCGTCTTCACCGACTCGAACATGATGCCGATCCTCTGCATGGTGTGCGACCCGCGTTATCGGGCGACGGGCTACGGCGTGCTGAACCTGTTCAGTTGCGCCGTCGGCGGCCTGTCCATCTACGTCGGCGGCGCGCTCCGCGACGCACACGTGAACGTCAGCAACCTTTTCCTGGCCGCCGCCGTGAGTCTGTTCGTTTGCGCCGGCTTGGTGTTCCTCGTCAAGCCGAAGCGGACTGACGCTGCGAGCTAGAAGAACATGACTCCTTCCGCAAATCCTCTGCCCTACACCGACACCAAGCCCGTCGGCGCAGCGGACTTCTACTTCGCCATCAACGCCACCTTCCGCTTCATCCTGAACAAGTCCGGCATCGAGGGCCTGCGCCGATACTGGACTGACCTCGGCGCGCGCTACTTTGCGCCGGTCACTGCGCGATGGAGCGCGGGTGGCCTGCCCGCCGTGGCGGAATACTGGCGGGCGTTTTTCGCCGCCGAGCCGGGGTCTGATGTCGAAGTCAGCGCCGACAATGCGAGCGTGACGGTCAATGTCCGCGTCTGCCCCGCCATCGCGCACCTGCGCAAAGGCGGCCGCGAGATCGTGCCGTGCTTCTGCCAGCAGTGCTATTTCATCGGCGAGGCGATGGCCGCGCCGGCGGGGTTGACGGTTCGCGTCGAGGGTGGCAACGGCTCATGTCGGCAGACGTTTCTCAGTCGCAACGCCGCGCCCGCGCCGCAGGACTTGGCGTGCATCAAGGAGGCGTCATGCTAGGCTGCTACGATTTTTGCGGCCACTATGAGTGGACCTTCGAATGGCTGCGCCAGCAGGGCGGCGAGCCGTTGGTGCGCACCTACTGGGACGAGGCCATCCGGCGCGACTCACAGCGCCACGCCGCGGCGCTCATCGCTGCGAAGGGCATCGAGGGGATGAAGGAGTATTGGGGGCACACGCTCGCCGACGAAGGCGCGGGCTACCATTGCACCGCCACGGACGCAGTGTATCGCATAGACATGTTCGCCTGTCCCTCCAAGGGCTTCCTGACGCGCAACGGCCTCCGCCAATACCACGACTACTGCGACCACTGCATGGGCTGGATCGGGCTGCTGTTGAAGGAATGCAACTGGGTCGTGGACCACGAGCACAACCACTGCGGCCAATGTTGGTGGGAACTCCGCCGCACTGACGATCCCACGCCGCCAAGCAAACCCAGCGAATTGAGCGGCGAGCACGATGTCCGCAAGCGTGCCGACTGGCTGCCGCCGCACGAGACGATGGATGTCTATGAACGCGCCAATGACCCCGACGACAAGAAGACGCGCAAGACTGGCTGAAGCGTATCTCTGGATTGCTCTCATGACCACCGCGATTTCCTCAGCAAGCGAAGGCTGGCAACGAATGCCCGACCTTCCGGAACCGAACGGCGGCATGATTTGCTTCGCAGCAGGTGAGGACATCCTCGTCGCCGGTGGGACGAACTGGGAGAGCGACTCGAAGCGTTGGCTCTCTAAACGATGGCGGTTTGATGCGAAGGCAAACTCGTGGAAGCCGTTGCCGCCGCTGCCCGCGCCGCTTGGTTACGCGGCAGGCGATGGCTCCTTCACCGCAGGAGGCAGCGACGGTCAGAAGTCGTCAGACGCGGTTTTGGAATGGAAGGTTGACCACCTCCCCCAGCAACTCGCGCGTCTGCCGCAGCCGCTGACGCTCGCGGGAGCCGGCTTCGCTGACGATCGTTTGTTCGTCATCGGCGGCGCAGCAGACATTGCTGACTTTAGCACGGTCACGGCGCACTGCTACGAGTGGCGCAGCGGCTTGAAGGAGGCACCGCGTCTGCCAGACTATCCTGCCGGCCCAACCGCTTTGGTTGCTGTGGCTGCCGGCAAAGGACGCGTCTTCGCCTTCACCGGCGCGACGTGGGAAGCGGCTGGCAAACAAGTAGTGAACCGCAACGCCGCGTTTGCGTTCGACCTTGCGACGAAGGCGTGGAAGCCAATCCGCCCGTATCCGTTCGCCGCGCGCGGTGTCACAGCGGTGGCGCTGGATGAGAAGCGGGTCTTCCTCGCTGGCGGCTTCAAAAGCGCCGAAGAAGGTTTCACCGACGAGAGCTTCATCTACGACACCACCTCCGACCGCTACGAACCGAGCGCGCGGTTACCCATCCGCTCTATGGTCCATCTCATCAAGACGCGCGATTGGCTCTGGGCGCTCGGCGGCGAAGACCGGCCGAAACATCGTTCGGCTGCTTGCTGGCGGATTCGGGTCAGCGAGCTCTTGCCAAAACGATAACGTTTATACCGGGAAGCGATACTTTCCCGGGATGGCAACCTCGGGGGACGGCAGGCTGCCGAACTCGTATTTGTCGGGGCCGAGTTTCATCGGCGAGTTATAGACCTTCTCCCACTCCAGCGTCTTGCCACTGTAGGCGGACTCGCGGCCCATGATGCCGGTGAGCGTGCTCTCGGCGATGGCGCGGGCTTCGTTGATCGGTTTGCCGTCCTGGATGCTCTGGATGAGGTTCAGATGCTCCTGCTCATAGGCGTTGCACGGCGGGCCGCTGTAGCGCCATGCCTCGCCGCCTCGGACGAGGATGTTGTTGGCGCAGTTGCTGGTGCCTTTCGTGCCGACGACGGATTCCTCCACCTTCCCGTCGCAGCCGTTGATCTGGCGGCACTGGCTGAACATCCGCACGCCGTTCGGATATTCGAACTCGACGGCGAAGTGATCGAAGATGTGGCCGTTGCGCTGGGCGGTGCGCGCCTGCCGTCCGCCGAGGCCAATGGCGCGGATCGGATGCGCGCCCATGACCCAGTTCATCACGTCGAGGTTGTGGACGTGCTGCTCGACGATGTGGTCGCCGCCGAGCCATGTGAAGTAGTTCCAGTTGCGCAACTGCCACTCCATGTCGGTCCAGCCCGCCTCGCGGTCAATGACCCAGATCTCGCCACCGTTCCAGTAGGCGCGGCACTCCATGATCTCGCCGATGGCGCCGTCCTGGATGCGCTTGATGGTCTCGCGATAACCGGGCAGGTGCCGCCGCTGCGTGCCGGCGGCGATGCCGAGGCCTTTCTGCTTGGCCAGTTCGCCGGCCTCGATGACCATGCGCGCGCCGAACGGGTCCACCGCGACCGGCTTCTCCACGAACACGTGCTTGCCGGCTTCGATGGCAGCCTTGAGTTGCGCCGGGCGGAAGTGGGGCGGCGTGGCAAGGATGACGTAGTTGATCTCGCCGATCGCCAGCAATTTCTTGTAGCCGTCAAAGCCGGTGAAACAGCACTCCTCGCCGATGTTGACGTCAATCTTCTTCAACTGCTCGTGGCAGCGCGCGAGCCGGTCGGGGAACACGTCGGCCAGCGCGACGACTTTGATGTTCTTGCGGGCTGCCGCCGCGTTCTTGGCGGCGTCCTCGGTGTGGTAACCCGCCTGCGGGTAGATCACCTTCGTGGATGCGCCGAGCACGTTGAGCACCGCACCCGTGCCGCGTCCGCCACAACCAATGACGCCGACGCGGACCTGGAAGTCCGCCGCCGCCTGGCTGCTGAGGGCGAACGGAAACTGCGCCGTCGCCACCGTGCCAGCCGTGGCGAGCGAGGAGTGTTTGAGAAACTGACGCCGGGAGAGGGAAGGCTGAGCCGTGGGATTCGCTGGAATTCCTGTGTTCATGGCGATGCATCCTAGCGTCGCCGCAAAAACCACGCCAGAGAAACCTTCTACTCCACGGTTTCGAACCGTTTCGTTTTGGCAGACCGCGCTGCTACACGTTCACCGGCTTGCCAGTGATCGCGGACTTGCCTTCGGCGAGCGTCAGCTTCAGGCCGTTGCGGGAACTGGCGGCGGTCAGGAGATTCTTCGGGGTCTTGCCGTCCACGACATCCACGGCGTGGCGCAACTCCGCCACATAGCCGTCCTCGTAGGCGGAGAGGCCCACCTTCTCAGAGGTGCCGTCCGGCTTCCAGAGCGTCAGCGGGAAGCCCATGCGCGAGTTGAACTGGAGCGTGCCGTTCTCGAAGTAGAAATCGTAGCCGTGCTCGAAGCAGAGACCCTTGGTCGCGACCGCGCCACCCTGGGCGGTGACGACCGGGCCTTTCGGGCCGAACGAATACTCCGTGACGACGTAGCTGACAACGCCCTTGTTGACGATGCCCTGGCTCGACACGCGCTTCGGCATGCCGATGGCGTGGACGATGAAATCGGAGTCATGGATGTGCAGGTCAATCAGCGGCCCGCCGCTCGCCTTGGCCGACTTGAGCCAGTCGCCCACAAGCCAGTCGGGCTGCGAGATGATGCGCCGCAAATGTGCGCCCTTCAGTTTGCCGTAGCGGCCGTCGGCGACGCACTCGGCGGCATACTTGAACTCAGGCCAGAACCGGATGACCTGCGCGAGGAACAGATGCTTCTTCGATTTCTTGGCGGCGGCGACCATCGCGTCGGCGTCCTTGAGCGCGGCGGAGATCGGTTTTTCGCAGATGACGTGCTTGCCGGCTTGTAACGCGCGGACGGTCACGTCGCGGTGCGCGCCGGTCGGCAGGCAGATGTCCACCATCTGCACGTTCGGGTCGGCCAGCAGCTTGTCCACTTCCTTGTAGGTGGCGATGCCGGTGAGGTCTTGCACGCCGCCGGAGTCGCCGATGTTGCCCTTGATGTCAGTCCAGTCGCCGGTGAGGCGCTTGTCTATACTGTCGCAGATGGCGACGACGCGCGCGTTCTGGATGTTCTTGTAGCCCTTGAAATGGGTGACGCCCATAAAACCGAGTCCGATAAGTCCGACGTTGACCATGTTATCTCCTATGTTGGTGGTGGAAGGTTTGTGTTGTCGAAAAGTCGCACCGCTTATAGCAGAGCGGCGTCCGCTTGTCAGTCGGAGAAATTGACTGCCAACGACGCGTGCTACTCGCCTACGGCGTCGAACGCGCCCGGTCCGCTGCCGCCGAAGACCACCGCGTCCGCGGTAACGCTGGCGATCGCCAAGCCGCCCGTGCAAAACACCAGCGGGCAAACCTTGAACGACGGTGTGAAACGGACGCTCTCGCCGGGATACGCAATGCCACGCACGACGCGCTCGGCAGCGCGATTGGCGCGCGTGTCGTAGCTGAACACGCCCAGCAACGCGACCGCTTTGTCCACGGCGGTAATGCGGATCGTATGCAGGCCGTAGGCGAGACCGCGGATGCCTTTGCGGTTCTCCGTGAAAAGTTCCTGCCCGGCCGCGTCGGTGAACGGTTCATTCGTCGGCTCCTTGAGCCGCTCCAATCCGTCCACCTCCACTTGCAGCACGCCGCCTTGCGATAGGTCCGCGTAGGCCACCGAGAAGTCGGTGCCGACGAGCGCAATCTCAACCGACCGGCCCGCTGGCACGACCACCTGCTGCAAACCGACCGGCGCGCCCCACTGTGACGCGAAGGGTTGCGGCTTCAGCCCGCCCAACCGCCATCGCGGACTTTCGACACCGACCCACTGGCGATTCAGCGCAGTCTTCGCGTCCACGGCGACAAGTTGCGCGTTTGTGCCGGTGATTTCGACGATGTGCCGGTCGCCGAGCGCCAGCCGGCCGATGGCGAACGTGGAATTGCGCGGATCGTATTTGGTGAGCGGCTTGCGCCGGCTGCCGGTGTTCGCCGCGCCGTCCACGCGGATGCCCACAAATTCGTCTTTGCACCTGGCCCAGAGGTTGACCGCCGTGTCGTCGAAAACAAACGCCGTGCCGCCACGCAGCCGCGCGCTGCCGTTGGTGTAGGTGCTCATCTCGCCTTCCCAGCCGACCGTGAATGGATTGGCGCGATCCGGCAGTTGTAGTTGCGCGATGCCCGGTTCGATCGGGTCGGCGGCGTCGAACACGCGCTCCAGTTGTTTGGCCCAGAGGTAGTGGCCGGCGGCTTGTGGATGGCCGTCCTTGGGACAGAGCGCGTAGCTGTTGCAGTGCCGCGTCGCGAGGCTGAACATCCGCCCGAAGTCCACGTAGGGAATCTGGTAGCGCAGCGACAGTTCCATCAGGTGTGCCGTGTTCGGCGTGTAGCTCTCGCGGTTCTGGAACATGCAGAACAAGAACTCGATGCCGGGATAGTGCCGCTGGAACCAGCGAATCGCGCCCTCGAAGACCGCGATCTCATCCGCGCCGTCAATCTTCTCGTTCGCGCCGCTGCCGAAGACAACGAGGTCGGGACGCGGACCTTCCGGTCGCGCAAAGACATCGGGATAAAGTTCCTGCCACGTCTTGCCGAGGCGGTGGCCGTTCAAGTTGGGGTCGGGCGGCTTGGCCAGCGACGACCACGCCGCCAACGCCGAGTGCGACTCGCTGATGCAGGAGCCGTCGCAGGCCATCGTGTTCAGCAGAAGTTTGTTGATCGGGTAGTCGAACTTCTCCATCAGGAGGTGTCGCAGCCGGCCGCCATACATGAAGTGGTGCTGCCACCAGGCGATGTAATCGTTCCATTCCGGACGCCCGATCTTGCCGCCGTCGAAATCCTTTCCCGTCAGCGGCTGCTTGAACGTGGGCGACTTCGGGTTTTCGTCGTAGAGGTATTGCGGCGGGTTGGCGCTGCCGCGGTCAATGCTCGACCCCATGATGATGATGTGGAGCGGCTCGCCGCGCCAAAGCTTCTGCATCGTCCGCGGAATGCCGCGATAGACGGTCGGCAACGGTCGCGCCACCGGCAGGCGGCTCAGCGCCGTCGCGCTGCGGCTCAGGCACGGCGCGTAAATCCACACGTCGCGGTCCTTCGAGCGGTTCACAAACTCCACCGCGATGCCGATGGTGTTCGGCTGGTCGGTGGATTTGTCGGGGCTTTCCGTGAACGCGCCGACAATCTCCGCATTCTCGATCTTCACCTCGAAATCATCCGCCGCGCCGCTCATCGTCGCATAACTCGGCCCGCGCACCAACTCGCCGCGCGAGTGTTTGGGGAACTTTCGTTTGTCATCCTGCCCGTAATCCGCGGGACTCCACTCGCCAGCCGCGCTGTCCAGCCGCATGCAATGCACCCGCGCCTCTAGCGAATCCGCCGCCGCTTGATGGCCTGCCACCGACAAGCTCACGCGCTCGCCGTGGTCCAGCCCCAGTTCCGCAAGCAGCGCGAACTGGTGAAACCGCTTGCCGGGATGAATGACGACCACGTTGTCCACGGTGAAGCGCGGCCGGAAAATGGTCGTCCGCGTCGCGCGCCAGACCTCCGCGTCGCCGTAGGCATCCTGGTTCCAGCAAGGCACTGCGCCCGCGCGATACGATTCCCGGCCCGCAACGCGCGAGTTGCCGAACGAGTGGAACGCGAACGACGGATTGAGCAGCAGGTTCGCCGGCGGCGGCTCGGCCGACGACGATTGCATGGTGAAGGCACAAGTGCCCAACACCCAACAAATCAGAATTCTCCGCATATCACCGTCTCCTTGTATGTCGCAGCTCGCAATGCGAGCGCCGGAGAGCGCTGCTACTTCGCTGTGTAGCCGCCGTCCACGGGCAGATTCGCGCCAGTGACGTAGCGCGCAGCCTCGCTGAGCAGGAAGATCACCGGCCCGCCGAGGTCGGTGTCGTCGGCCATCCGGCCGAGGAACGTCCGCGACTTGTAGCGGCTCAGGAACGGCTCCGGCTGGTTGTTGAAAAAGCCGCCGGGCGAGAGGCAGTTCACGCGGACGTTGTTCGGGCCGAACAGCGCGGCGTAATAACGCGTGAGATTGATCATGCCGCCCTTGTGGAAAAAGTAATCCGGCGGTGGCTCGCCCATGTTCGTGCCTTCGTAGAGTTCGAGGCTCGGCCCGATCATGCCCTGCATGGAACCGATGTTGACGATGCTGCCGCTTTTTTGCCGGCACATCACTTCGCCAAACGCGCGCGTCATCAGGAACACGCCCGTCGCGTTGACTCGCATGGATTCCTCCCACGCGGCGACCGGCGCGTTGGGCGACTTCATCGGGCGCGCCACGGAGTTGTTCACCAGCCCGTCCACGTGGCCGAAGCGCGCCAGCACGCGGTCACGCAACGCCAGCACAGACTCTTCGTCGCCTTGGTCGAGTTTCTCTGCGACAACGGAGCAACCCTTGGCGTTCTCCTCGGCGGCGACGCGTTCGAGCTTGGCGATATCGCGCGACGCGATGACCAGCTTTGTGCCGGCGGCAGCGATGGCTGCTGCCAACCCGCGGCCAAACAATCCCGCGCCGCCGGTGAGGACGACGACTTTGTTTTCGAGGCTGAAGGAGTTCATCGGTAAACGGAGTCCGTCTTCTTTGCGGGCGCAGCTTTGTGGAACGTGGCGATGAGCTGTTTGAAATACTCGCCGATGCCGATCACGTCCGCGCCGAGCGTGAAGATGGAAACGCCTTCGGCTTCGAGCGCCTCGCGCGTGTCCAACATGCCGGCGGTGACGACGTATTTGCCGTGCTTGCGGGCGACAGCGGCGACATGTTTGCGCGCAGCGACGACCTCCGGATCCTTGACCTGAGCGACCTTGCCAATCAGATGGCTGTAATCGCCGGGGCCGAACAGCAACGCGTCGAAGCCCGGCACGGCAGCGATCTCCTCCACCTTCGCCAGCGCTTCGGGCGATTCGATCTGGAGGATGAGCAACCGTTCGCGGTTGCTGTGCTCGATGTATTCCGGGTAGGGCACCTGGCAGAAGATGCCGTCCATGTTCCCGCCGTCAATCGGCCGGCGGCCCAGCGGATGGAACCGCGTCATTTCAACGATGTGGCGCGCTTCTTCCGCCGAGGAGACGTGCGGCACCATGAGGCCGGTTGCGTCAGCCTCGAACGGCTTCCCGTATTCGCTATAGGAGCCTTTCGACACGCGCACGATGGTGTCCATGTCGTAAAGCTTCGCGGCGCGGATCATGTGCTCGAGGTTGAGCCAATCGTTCGGCACGTGCTCATTGCAGAGCCACACGCCGGACGCGCCGGCCAGGCCGGCCAGTTCAACGACGCGGGGATCAATCAGGTTCAATTTTAACACCGTCGGACACTGTCCGGCACGGAGTTCACGGAGCATGCGGCTGGATCGGAGTTTCATGGCTGTAAGATTAGATAACAGAGGTTCGGGCTAAAAGCACAAAGACGCCGCTGCTTATTTCACTGGCGGCTCCCAGATGACCACACCCATGTGGTAGCGGCGATGGGCGGGCGCGCCGTTGCTGTAGTAGGCGGTGAGAATCTTGCCGTCGCGCATCTGGGCACTCGCGGGATAGCCGCAATCGCCGCTGAGCAGGTCGCTGACGAGCGTCAACGGCTCACCCCACGTCTTGCCCTCGTCCGCGCTTAGTCGCACGAGCACGCCTTGCTGGCCTTTGATGCGGTTGCCGTAGGTCACAAGCAGGCGTCCATCCTTCAAACGCATGAGATGCCCCGGATGCTGCGAGGCGCCGCTGACAGGGTCGGATGCAGTCCACGTCTTGCCGTCGTCGTCGGAGCGGAAGAGATCGAGCCGCTGCTTGGTTTTGCCGAGCGAACGGGCGGCGGCCAACCATTTGCCAGAGCCGAGATGGAAGATGGCGGTCTCGTTGTTCGCGTCGCTGATCTGCGACTGGACTTTCCACGTCTTGCCGTCGTCCGCGCTGCGGAACATCCACACGCCGTCCTGTCGGGTTTTGTTGTCGCGCGCGTAGCAGGTCACGCGCAGCGCCCCGTCACCGCCCGCCAACACGTCGCCGAAGGGGATAAACTCCGTCCGCCCCTCGACGGCACGCGGGAATGATTTCTTGTCAATTTTCCACGTGCGGCCGCCATTCGCTGAACGACAGATCCACGGCGCCAGAATGTCCACCAGCGAGACGACCTTGCCCTTGTCGTCCTTCTTCAGCGTCCAGCCGGAGGATAGCACAAGCATGTCGCCGTTATTGGCGACGCCTGCCGCGACGTTCATGCGATTGGCCGAGTCTTCGTGCGGCGCGGCCGTCCCACTCTTGGACCAGAACAAGCCGTCGCTCGTCGCCCAAACATCCACGTCGCCTTCTGCGCGGCCGTGAGTGGGCTTGTTGAAGATGGTGGCGACAATCGTGCCGTCGCGAAGCGTGGCGAGGTTCGGCCAAGCACAGACGTTGTCTATTGCCACATAGCGCGTCGTGATGACCGGCGCGGCCGGCTCGGCGGCGAGCAGTTTCCCGGCGAGCGCACCGGCCAGAAGGGTGACGACAATCATGGATCGTTTCATAGGGGTCCTCATTTCTCCAGTTCATCCAACACTTCGCTCAACTTCACCACGCATCCGCCCTGTTCGCGGCTGCGGATACCAGCGATGATGACGGCCATCAACTCGATGGTTTCCTCGAATGGATACGGCCGCTTGCCCGTTTGCAGGAATTCGATAAACGCCACGAGCTGACCGCGGAATGCGTGGTAGGTGTCGCGCAACGTCAGGGCAGTCTGGCCTTTGGTGCCGTAGAGATGCACGCCGCCGAAACTGCCGTAAGCGTCGTGGATCGCCGCAAGCGTGAGTTGCACCCCGCTGCGGTGGACGACATGCACGATGTCGGAGCCGTCGCGGTGATTCGCCTGCACCGACTCAAAGCCCGGCCCCACGAGCGGCTGAACCGCCTCCAGCGCGTGGATGCCGTAGCGTTCCCATGTCTTGCAGGTGAAGCTCGTGATCCAGCGCAGGTCGCCGAATTCTTCGCGGCGCGCGGCCACGTCGCGGATTTCCGGCGCGTAACGCATACCGCTGTTGGAGAGGATGTGGCCCGTTTCGCGATGCCAGCGGATGAACTGCCGCAGGTCGGGGAGGTTGATCGCCATCGGTTTGTCCACGAACACCGGCAGGCCCGCCTCAATGAACGGCCGCGCGCGGCGGACGTGATCGTTGCCGTCGTCCGTCGCGATGACTGCAGCGTCCACGTGGCCGATGACACCCTCCGGTTTCGCGACGACGTGCTCGATGAGCGACGCAGCGGCAACCTTCGGCGCGTCGGCGGGGTCGTCGGTCCAGACGTGCGTGACGCGCGCGCCGGGAATGCGAACCGTTTCGAGCGACTGCGCGCCGAGATATTTCGGAATGGCGGCGTAAGGACACTTCGCCATTTCGGCGGGGTTGTAGCCATTGATGATGGCCGACCACGAATACGGGTGGCCGTTACCCTCGATCATGCCGAGCATTGCCAGACGGATTTCCTTGCTCATGCGATCTCCACTGCCTTTCCGCTGCACGCCGACTCCAGCGCGGCGAGGTTGAACTTTAGCGTCTGCGCCGCCTCGGCGATTGTGGCGAGCGGCGTCGGCTTGCCGTGCATCCCGTCGAGGAACGCGTTGGCTTGCGCGATAAAGATATCGTCCCGCTCCAGCGGCGCGGCCTTGTGATGCTCCCACGCGCTCGCGCCGCGCCGGAACACACTCCATCGCTGTTCGTGGCCCTCGACTCGCATACTGCCGCCTTCGCAATGAATCTGGAGCGTCATCTCATTCGGCGCCTGGAACTGATTCAGCGCGTAGTTCACCAGCACGCCGCCGTTGCGCGCGGCGACGTTTACCGTGTCCTCGACCGTCACGCCTTCGAGCGCCTGGTGCGCCGCGTCGCAGAATAGCCGCGTCGTCGGGCCGACGAGCCATTCGACGGCGTTGGCAATGTGCGTCAGCGCATCCTGGATCGCCCCGCCGCCTGTCTCGTGCCGCGTGTAGTAGATCTCCCGATACGCCGGCCGGAATGTCGGGAAATGCTGCCCCGTCACAACGCTCGCGTGCAGCGGCCGGCCAAGTTCGCCGCTGCGCAGGAACTCCCGCGCGCCGAGAACCCATGGCATCAAGTGATAGACATACGCCACCGCCGTGAAACGACCGGATTTCGCTACGGCGTCGAGCAACTCATCCACCTTTGCGAGACTCGTGCTGAGCGGCTTCTCAATGAACAGCGCAGCGCCGTGCCGCAGCGCGGCGAGCGCGAGGTCCACATGCGTGTGGGCTGGCGTGCAAATAACGATGCCGTCGTAGCGGCGTGCGGCGAGAGCAGCGTTGAAGTCGGTGAAGCTGGCGACACCGTATTGTTGCGCGACGCGCTGGAGCAGCGGAGCATTGGCGTCACACGCAGCAACCTCCTCGCGGCCGGTGCGTTGGAAACAGCGCAGATGTCGCTCGCCGATGCTGCCACAACCGACAATGAGAATAGCGTCTTTCATGTTTGGCTCAAACTCCACCGCGCCTGCCGGAGCACGGCTTTCGACGGCATCTTCATCTGTTCATACCAAACCGTCAACAGCGAGCCGTCCGCGAGTTCCACGGTGCTCGGATAGCCAAGATCGCCGCCGAGACCATCACCGGAAATGATGATTGCTTCGCTCCAAGATTTTCCGTTGTCGGCGCTCACACGCGCTTGGTTGCCGAACGGCGCACGGCGGTGGCCATAGGTCATGAGGAGGCGTTCGTCGCGCAGCTTCAGCAGATGCGAGGGCAGGCCGTAGCAGATGGGATGCGGCTCACTCCAGGTCTTGCCGCCGTCCTTTGATTCGGTTTGCAGGGTCCAGCCCGCGTTGGCTTTGTTGTGATTGCGGATTTGGGCGACGAGCGTGCCGTCGCTGGCTTCGACGACGTGAAGCTCGTGATAGCCTTTCGTCGCGTTGTCGTCCTTGCGCGCGGGAATCCCGGCCAGCCAGCGCCACGTCTGGCCGTCGTCGGTGGACTCGCATACGCCGATCTTCTTGTCGTCCGTCCACAACTGCTTGCCGGCATAGAGCAGACGACCATCACGAAGCTGGATGGGGCCGTGAGGGCTGCCCACGACGGTCGGCAACTGCGGGGACCATGTTTTGCCGCCGTCGGTCGAGCGGACGAGCCATACGCCAAGCTCGGCCTTGCGTTCCTCTTCGTTGAGCCGGTTGTGACACGCCTGCCAGCGTGCAAGCTGTTCCGGCGACATCTTCACCGTCCCCCAACCCTTGCCTGTCAGTTCCCCGAAGATCTCCTGCTTCTTCAGATAGGACTCGTAGGCAAGGGACGTGAACGTGGTGACAAGCAGCGTGCCCTTCGCGGTCTCAACGACGCCGGAGTCGCGGTCGTCGGTCGCGCTGTCGAGCAACACGCGCGGCCAACTCCATGTCGCGCCGTCGTCGCGTGAGGTCATCGCGTGAATCTGGCCAAAAGGACAGACATGGTGCTCACGCCCTCCAGAGTAAGTGATCCAAAGCTCGCCGTTGGCCCGGCGCGCGATGGTCGGCCAGCCGTGGTAATACTCCGGCTGCTGGCTGATGATCTTTGTCTCGATGATCTTCAACTCTGGAGCAGCCAGCGCGCGACGCGCCAAGCCGGCGAATGCGGCGACGGAAAGAACGCCTGTCGTTCGGAGGAAGCTGCGGCGGGAGACGGATGCAGCGGGATGGGAATTCATGATCTTGATACGGTTGGAGTTGATTATGGAGCAAACCGGAACGCAAAGACATCCGCATCCTTCAGCACGAAGCGCACGCGCACGAGTTTGCCGGCGAGCGCGCTCACGTCACCACCGCTTTTCCATGTCACAGTTCGTTCGATGGCATCGCCGAAGATGGGCGGACAATCATCAAGCGTGAAACCGGGCAATGCTTTGCCGCCCGCGTCCTGGATTTCCACGCGCACACTGCCGGCGGCGGAGGTGGCGAAGTTCATGGCGAGCCTGCCACCTTTGAACATCAGCGGCTTGGTGACGAGTTCGCCGCCGCTCATCGGCGCGCTGACGGAGACGAAGCCGTCGAGGCGCAGGGTGTAGCGACGAAGTGCGCAGCTCTTGCTGGCCCCGGTCCAGTAGTTCTCGGTGGCATAGAGGGACAGTTCGTTGGGCGCGCCTTCCAGCGCAGACTTCGTTTCCACGACCTGCCAGCCCGGGTAATGACTGCCGTAGAACCATGTGCCAGGCCGCTCGATGCCGGGCCGCAGAAACGCCTCATGCCAGCGCTTAAACTTCACCCCGTCGCGGCTCGCCATGAACAAGCCTTCCGTGATGGCCGTGCCGTAACGTTCGGAGAACTTCGCGCGCAGTTCGCGATGCCCGCGTTCCGGAAGTGCCCGCATGGAGCCGGACCAGCCGCGTTCGATGTAGCGCGTGGGAAAGCCGATCAGCAGATGAGGGGCGCGGCGGTAGGGCATTACCGCGTTGGTGTAGAGTTCCTCAGCGGGCGAATCCGCATAGCTCAGGTTCTGCTGGTTTTCCCAATGGATAAAGTCCTTCGAGGTCGCCGTGCGAATGTCACGATGGCCGCTTGGTTTCCAATTCCTCTCATCGGTCACGCCTGCGGTGAAGTAGCGCCAGTAAGCCCGATACTCTCCGCGCACGGAATCCCAAAAGGCAATGTTGTGCGAATCAAAGGCGCCCGCCGTGATGACCGGCGCATCGCTCATCAAGGACCAACGCAGGCCGTCGGCGGACTTGAACGCGGCCATTCCGTTCGGTTTCCTGGAGTGCATCAACGCCTTGTAGCGGGCGTCGGGGGCCGCCTGCGGATTGTCATCCCTGAAGAACGCCGCGTTCTCCATATCCAGGGTCATGTTGCCGGCCGGGCCGCCGATCATCACGATGTTGTTGGCCTTGGAACCCTTGAACTCATGCAGCCCCAACTCCGGCTTGGTCCATCGGATGCCATCCTTGCTCTCGGCATAGCAGTAAAACATCGGATGCTCGTTGCTCTTGAGCTTGCCCGCCTCGACCGTGAGGTGCCAGCCGCGGTAATACATGCGGTAGCGATCGCCGTCCTTGAAGATACTGTGATACCCGGTGGCACTGCCTTCCCACAGCGCATCATGCGTGATGGCGATCTCCTGCGGGATGGGATGATGCAGGCGCAACTCTGCCTTCCCGGCAAGCTTCTCCACCAGCGCCTCATCCACGAACAGTTCTCGGCGTGAGCCGATATTGATTGGCGCGTCGGCTCCACAAACTCTGGTGGGTGCAAGCGCAAGCAGGCCGGCGGCGACCGCCAGCGATGATCGAAGGATGCTCTTGATGGCCATGGCGGTTGGGACAAGCCGTGAAATCAGGGGGTGAACCGGAACGCGAAAACATCCGCGTCCTTCAAAACGAAGCGCAGGTGGACCGGTTTGCCGGCGAGTGCACTGAGATCGCTGCCGCCTTTCCAGTTCACCACACGCTCCAGTTCGTTGCCGATCTGCTCCTGACAGTCTGCCAGCGAAAAACCCGGCAACGGCTGGCCGTCCGCGTCCTGCAACTCGACTTTGACGCCGCCGGCGGCGGAGGTCGCGAAGTTCAGCGACAGCGCGCGGCCCGCGAAGACCAGCGGCTTGGTCACCATCTCGCCGCCGTGGTAGCCGGCGCGCAACGACGCGAAGCCGTCGAGCCGCAGCGAGTAGCGCCGCAGGTGCGCCGTGGGCTGTGCGTAGTTCTGGTTCACATACACCGACATCTCGGCCGGCCCGGTTTGCACGACGTTCAGCGCCGGATAGCCGGTGCGCGACACCCAGTTCTGCGGCCCGATGCCGCCACGGATGAAGCCTTCTAGAAACGTGCGGTCGTAGAAGCCGATGTGGCCGGGGCCTTCGCAGGGGCGGGTCGTCATGAAGATCGCGTCGGAGGTGTCTTTGAAATAACCGGGGTTCACCTTGATGGCCTTGGCCTGCTCGTCGGTAAGCACGCGCCGGCCAGGCATGAACCGCGCCGCGACGGCCACGTAGAGGTGCGGCGCGCGGAAGTAGGGATGGGTCTGGTTGGTGTAGAGATGCTCGATCGGAGCCGGCTCCGACGGATGGCGATACTCCATCAACACGGGCGGCGACCAGCGCAGGAAGTCGTCGCTCTCGCTGCGGACGATGCGGCGGATGTTCTTCTCGAACACGCGGAAGTAGCAGAGATATTTCCGTTCCGCCGGCGACCAGAACGGCACGTTCTGCGAATCGAACATGTATTTGAAAGGCACCATCGCCTTCGTGATCACCGGCTCGGGCGCCATCCGCTGCCAGCGCAAACCGTCCGGCGATTTCCACGCGACCAGTCCGCCGCCCTCCATGGTGCCGCCGAGCGCCTTGAAGCGTTCATCCGGCGCGACGCCCGGTCGTGTGTCGAGGAACGGGCAGAAGTTGTGCGTGACCGGCGAAGCGTCTGCGAGGACGACATTGTTCTTCTTCGTTCCCCGGACTCCGAAAAGCCCCACATCCGGCCGCGTCCATCGCACGCCGTTGGTGGAGACGGCGCAACAGGTGACTTCGTTCGTGCTCCCGTCACGGTCCGAAACAGCCTTACCCCGGTAAAAAGCGAGCAGGCGTCCGCCGTCGCGCACGATAGTCACATAACCGCTGAACGGCCCCTCCCACGGTTGATCGAACTTCAACGCGATCCCTTCGTCGCGCGGCGTGTGCAGATGCAGTTGCGCGCCGCTGAGCTTCTCGATCAGGAAATGGTCCACGAACAACTCTCGCCGCGAGCCGATGTCGAGCGGCTTGTCGGCGGCGTTGACGGGCTGATTGAGCGCGAGGAGGGAAACACCGAGCATTGCCAAGGCTTGAATCAACATGCCCGCAGTATCGGTTTGCTTCGCGGGGGAAAACAACCGTAGTCTCCTGGTCAGTTTGCCTGACCAGATGAACACGAAAGCTGCACCGCCGCCTCTTCTGCCGCAGCGGCTCTCGCTCGTCGCCCAGACGGTGCAGAGCCTGCGCGAAGCCATCCGCGCCGGCCACTGGCGGACGCACCTGCCGGGCGAACGCGAACTGTGCGCTCACCTCCAGGTAAGCCGTCCCACGTTGCGCGCCGCGCTGGAAGACTTGCAGCGCCACGGCTGGCTCGACGTGTCGCACCGCCAGCGCCGCCGCATCCGCGCGAGGCCCGCCGCCAGCCGTCGCGCGCCGAAGAAAGAGATCGCGATGCTCTCCGCCTGCCCGCTGCTGGAGATGCCGCCGCCGATGATGTTTGTGGTGGACGTGCTGCGGGACAAACTCGCCGAGGCGGGCTACGCGACGAAGTTCCACGTCAACCGCGCGTGTTTCTCGGCGCAGCCGGTGCATGCGCTCGACAAGCTGGCCCGCCAAAACCCAAGCGCCGTCTGGCTCGTCTTCGGCTCGAAGGAGCCGATGCAACGCTGGTTCATCCGCCAACAGTTGCCGTGCGTGGTGGCCGGCTCGTGCGCGCCAACCGTCGCCCTGCCGTCAGTGGATGTGGACTTTCGCGCCACCTGCCGCCACGCAGGCGGCGTCCTGTTGCGCAAGGGCCACCGGCGGCTTGCGCTTGTGCTGCCGCAGGATGCCTATGGCGGCGATGTTGTGAGCGAAGAGGGTCTGCGCGAGGCGCTGGCCTCGATGCAGGGGGACGCCCAATTGCGCGTGCTGCGGCACGACGGCACCGCGCCGCATCTCTGCTCGTTGCTGGATGAAGCCCTGCGCTTGCCAAACCCTCCCACCGCCTTTCTCGTGGCCCGCGCCCCGCATGTGCTGGCGGCGATGATGCACCTGATGCGGCGCGGCAAGCGCATCCCGCAGGACGCGGCGGTCATCTCGCGCGACAACGATCCGTTCCTCGAATCCACCTCGCCGGTTGTCGCCCGCTACGCCATCAACCAGGCGCAGTTCGCGCGCCGCCTCTCAATGGCCGCCCGCCAACTGGCCGAGACCGGCACGCTGCCCGCGCACGCCATCCGTCTGATGCCGAGGTTCCTTCCCGGCGAGACGGTGTAGCCATCGGGCTGTGCCGGGGATTTGCCGTTGCGGGCGGGCAGGCGTGGTGTTTACCATAAAGCTAGCAGCAGAGATTATGGAAGACGCATTACTCAAACAAATCGTTAGCGACAACGACATCCCGGCGAACTCGCTGGAGGAGATTCACTACAGGGTCGTGGAGCTGGCCGCGCCGCTGCCGCGAGGCAAGGTGCTGGATTTTCCCGCCGGTCACGGCAGGCTCTCCCGTTGGCTTCGGAAAATGGGGTTCGACGTGACCGCCGGCGACATCGCCCCCGAGAACTTTCGCAACCCGGACATCCCGGTCGTCAAGGCGGACTTGGAGGGGCGCTTTCCGTTTCCGGACGGGGCGTTTGACGCGGCCTTCTGCATTGAGGGACCGGAGCACACGGAGAACCCGTATCACACGTTCCGGGAATTCGCGCGCATCCTGAAGCCGGGCGGCCGGCTCATCATCAGCTTCCCGAACTACTCCAACCTCGAATCGCGGCTGCGCACGGTTTTCTACGGCGTGCTGGAGCCGGTGGAATATCCCGATGGTGCCGTCCCGTCGAAAAGCTATGGCCACGTCAGCCGGCAGCCGTTCGCGATGCTCAAGATGTCGCTGATGCTCGCGGGCCTCGACATAGACACGGTTGCTTGCGAAGCGGTGAAGTGGAAGCAGCTCCTGCTCTACCCGCTTTACCTGCTGATCACGCTCTTCACCGCGTTCAAAGGCGACAAGGGGCAGAAGAAGTATTTCCTGCGCGACGCCAACAGCTACAAAGTGCTCATGGGCGGCCGGAGCCTGATCGTTCTCTGCACGAAACAAACGGGCGCGACTGCAACCCGGACTGTCTGAACAATCATGCCACCGCCTAAAGACACATCTGAAAAGCAGCTCTCGTCGAACCGTCCGAAGGTTTCGGTTATCACGCCATCCCTCAACCACGCGCGGTTCCTGCGGGACACGATCGAGTCCGTTCTGGCGCAGTCGTATCCGAACGTCGAGCACATCATCGCCGATGGCGGCTCCACCGACGGGACGGTGGCGATCCTGAAGGAATACGGCTCCCGCATCCGCTGGGTCTCCGAGCGGGAGACGGACGAGAACCCGATTCTGGAAGCCTACCGGAAGGCGTTTGCGCTCTCGACCGGCGACTACATCATCCAGTGTTGCGTCAGCGACGGTTTCCTCAACCGGAACTGGTTTCGGATGTGCGTGGACGCGCTGGAGGCGGACCCGGAGATCTCGGTCGTGTGGGGGCTGGACCAGTATATGTCGGAGGACGGCAACCTCGGCCGGGTGGTGCCGCCGGAGTTCGTGGAGAAACCCGCGCCGCAGAAGCGGGACTTCCTCCCGCTCTGGTTCGCCCACGGCACCTGCGTGCCCGAACCGAACTACTGCATTCGCCGCGCGGTGTTTGACGCCTGTTTCCCGGAGCGGAACAGCAAAGATCCGATGAGTTACAATCCGTCGCACACGTTCAACTACCGGTTCAACACGCTGGGCTATCTGCCGTGGTTCCTGCCCGTCGTGGCCAACTACTGCCGCGGTCACGGCGGCCAGCGCGGCGTCCATCTGCGCGAGAAGGAAACGCAGGTCCACCGGCATTACTTGGACGCCGTGAAGCGATACGAGAAGGACGTGCTCGCAGGCAGGGTCCGGCACCAGTTCCGGGACGGCCAGTCCCGTGTCATCGGCGAGGTCGGCTCGCGCGATTTGCCGGCGCTGAAGAAGAGCATCTTCGCTTTTCGCTTGAAGCACAGCCTCCGCAAGAAGCTCCAGAGAATCATCAGCCGTCTCTGACGAGACCGAAGCGCGACGCGGGGATTGACTCCGCCTGCCGTCGCCCGCATCATCCGGCCTGCGCGATGGAAAACGTGATCAATGTCCTGCGGTTCGGATGGCCTTATCTTCGGCCGTATTGGCGGCGGCTGCTCATGGGCGTTCTGCTTGCAGCCGTGTTCGGGTTTTCCAACGGCATCTTCGTCTGGGCGACCAAGACGGTGTTCGAGCGTCTCTCACCCAACACAGCCAACCCGCTGACGGCGACCGCCTCCATCCCCGGCTCCACCTCGACATGGGCGGTCGAGGCCAAGGCCACTGCCGACCGCGTGCTGGACCCGTGGCTGCCGCTGATGGGCCGGCCGTTGGATTGGAAGCAAGTCCTCGGCGGCTTGCTGCTGCTGCCGCTGCCGGTGTTCCTGCGCAGCGTGGCGGGGTATCTCAGCGGCTACTGCTTGATGTGGGCCGGCGAGCGGATGCTCAACAATCTGCGCACCGCCGTCCTCAAGAAGCTCAACACGCTCTCGCTGGACTATTTCCACCGCTCCACCATGGGCGACCTGCTGACGCGCATCCACGGCGACACGACCATCCTGCGGAACTGTCTCTCCAACGGCCTCTCCGACGCCGTCAGAGACCCGACGACCATCGTCACCTTGTGCGCCACGTTGTGTTGGATTGACTGGAAGCTCGCGCTGGCAGTCATGGCCTTCTTCTCCATCGCCATCATTCCCATCCGGTTGTTGAGCAAGAAGGCGCGGAAAGCCGTTCAAGGTCTTGTCACCGCCAGCATCTCGCAAGCGAGCCTGCTGGTGGAGGCGTTCACCGGCATTCGTGTGGTGAAGGCATTCTCGCTGGAAGGGGAGCAGACCGGCCGGTTCTGCCATCTTTCGGACCAGCTCGTGCATCACGGCATGAAGGGCGTGCAAGCCCGCGGCATGGGCCATCCCGTCATTGAGACGATCTCCATGTTTGGCGTCGGCATGCTCGTGCTCTGGATCATCTACTCCGGCCAGACCATCGCCAACATTTTTGGTTTCCTGACCGGCACCTTCCTCCTCTACCAACCCGTGAAGAGGCTCGCCGCGCTCAACATCATGCTCAGCGAGGCCAGCGTCAGCGTCAACCGCCTCATCAACATCTTCAAGGAGCAACCCACCGTCAAGGAACCCGCCCAACCGAAGCGGCTGCCGCATTTCACCACCGGTCTCCGCTTCGAGAACGTGAGTTTCTCCTACGGCAACCAGATGGTTCTGCAGAACATCAACCTCGACATCCCGCGCGGCTTCAAGCTCGGCATCGCCGGCGAGAGCGGCTGCGGCAAAAGCACGCTCATCAACCTCCTCTTCCGCTTCTACGACCCGGCCCACGGCCGCGTCACGATGGACGGCATTGACCTGCGGGAGCTTGCCGGCAACGACCTGCGCGCGCAACTGGCGCTCGTCAGCCAGGAGGTCGTGCTGTTCGACCTGACCGTGGCCGAAAACATCGCCTGCGGCAGACGCGGCGCCACCCGCGCCGATGTGGAGCAGGCCGCCCGCATGGCCGACGCGCACGAGTTCATCATGCAACTGCCCCAGGGCTACGACACGCGCATCGGCGAGCGCGGCGTCACGCTCTCCGGCGGCCAGCGCCAACGGCTCTCCATCGCCCGCGCGTTCATCCGCAACGCGCCCATCCTGCTGCTCGACGAAGCCACCGCCTCGCTTGATTCGCAATCGGAAGGCGAAGTCCAAGCCGCCATTGACCGTTTCTCGGAGAACCGGACAGTCGTGACCATCGCGCACCGGCTCTCCACGCTGAGGGCCTGCGACCGCGTCATCGTGCTCGATCAGGGGCGCATCGTCGAGCAGGGCGCCTTCACCGAGCTTCTGCAAAAGGGCGGCGCCTTCGCCGCCATGGCCAAGCGCCAGGGCATGCTCTCAACGACTCATCCGGCTTGACCCGGATGCTTCGCGCTGAGACCGGTCACTCTTGGCCCGGTTTCACGCCGTTTCGAGGCGAAAGACGGAAACCTCCGGCGGACAGCAGAACCGCACCGGTGGTGGGATCACGCCAACGCCACTGTTCACATACATCTGCGTGTCGCCGCGCTGGAAAAGGCCGCGCGCATATTTCCGACCGTAGCGCGATGGCACCACCAGCGGCCCCCACCACGGCAGCCGAATCTGTCCGCCGTGCGTATGACCCGCCAGAAACAGATAAGAGCCCGGCCGCGTCCAGTGCTCGAAGACATAGGGGCGATGCGTCAGCGCCAGCGTGAACGGCGCATCCACGCCGGCAAACGCACGGCGCATGTCCGGCCAGCCGCTCCACGGGTCGTCTATGCCGACGACCGGCAGCGGTTCGCCGTTGATGCGGACGGTGGTGTGCTCGTCCCGCAGCACCGTGATGCCCTTGGCGCGCAGGGCTTCGGCCACGAAGCGCGCGTCAAACCAGCGGTCGTGGTTCCCCAGACACGCGAACGCCCCGTAACGCGCCCGCGCCCGGCCCATACAAGTCGCCACCGCTCGCGCCAGTTCCGGCGCGCGCCGGCGGTCGCTCATCACCGGCTCTTCCAGCCACAGGAAATCCCAACCAAACGTCAGGTAATCGCCGGTGAACGCGAAGAGGTCCGGCTTCAACTCATTGGCGAGGTCCACGCAATGGTTCAGATACGCCGCGCTGACGATGTGGCTGTGGTGGAGGTCGCTCAGTTGCGCGATGGTCAGTCCGTCGAACGCGCGCGGCAATCCGCGCACGGCCACGCGCACGCGGTTGATGACGACCCGCCGCGGTTCCACGAGGGTCCCATAACCCGCGCAGCCCAGGCCGAGCGCGGTCCCAGACCACAGGAGTGATTTCAGAAATCGGCGGCGGTTCAGTGGCATCGTTGGCTCAGCGTCCCGTGGCTTCGAGGTAGTCGCATAGCCGTCGGACGTTCCGAATAAACACGTCTGTCTCGACCCGGCCGTCGAACTCCCAGTTGCGGCGCTCGACGTGGCCTTTGGTGACCCAGCGGCTCTGGCTGTCGAGCGCGGCGATGATCTCCTTCACAGCCGGCGCAAGCGACCGGGCCGACGACTTCTTCTTCCTGGCCTGCCGCGCCTTCAGGAACGTCTCGCGGCCGTCGCGCTTCAGTTTTTCGTAGAACGCGATCGTCTTCTCCACGCCGTAGTCACCGCTCCACGAGTAGTGTTTCTGGCGCTCGTCGCTGATGTCTTCGAAACGATAGTGGATCTTCCCGTCGCGGTCGCCGAAGACCTGCTTGTTTGTCTTCAGCTCGTAATAGCGCGCCCATTTGCCCGGCGCGATGGTGCTCCGTTTGAACCACGCGATGGCGGCGGGCAACGGCTGGAGAAACTTCTCGTCGCCGGTTTCGATGTAGAGATTCATCAGGATGCGCATCGCACCGACGCTCTCGTTGCCGGTGATGGCCGGCGGCTCGAAAGCGCGCGCCCACGCCGGCTCCATCTGGAAGTTGTATTGCTGCGCCCACGCCGGCTGCGGCTCCGGCATCTGCGCGAGGATGAGGAAATCGCCACCCTTCTTCGCCGCCGCAAGATACTCCGGCTTGCCGGTGCGGTGGTAGGCGTCGAGCATCGTCTCGATGCAATCGTGCTGTGTGTTGTCGTTGAGCGTGTAGTGGGTGTAATAGCTCCGCTTGGGATGCTCGCGCGGATAGCTTTCCGGATAACGGGCTTTTATCACAGGGCATTCGTCGGCCTTGTGGGGCTGACCGTCCCAACCTTGCGGCCACGCGCCGTTGGGATGTTGCGCTTCGAGCATCTTCTTGAGGCCATAATCGAGCGCTTCGCGGATGCGCGTGTCTCGATCGCCCGCCTTTTCGTCCGAACCCTTGCTGGCGTCGGCGACGGCGAGCAGGAAACGGGTCGCGCTCTGGGTGTTGTTGTCGTCGAAGGTGGTGATGTTCCGGCGTTTCGCGAGTTGGTCTGCCGAGAGCTTCCCCTTGTCGGTGCGCAAATAAGTGCGCTGGTTGTTCGGGTCGAAGTCAATCGAGTAGCCCCAGCCGCCCGATTCGAGCTGGCCGCGGGCGAGCGCGTCGGCGGCGGCTTGCGCGGCGTCGAGGTAATGCGCATCCTTCGTGACCTCATAGGCGCGCAGGAACGCCATGCCGACCGACGGCGTGCCGGGCGGCTGAATCCAGATTTGCGTGGCTGTGGCCTTGCCCTCGCCGGCGCGGGTCTTGAGGTCGAGGGAGTATTTCCAAAGGAAGCCGCCCTCGGTGGAGATGGAGCGCATGTAGGCAGTGGCTTTCTCCAGCGCGCCACGCACCTGCGCACGGAGGTCGCCGTCGTCGCCCAAGCCGGGTGCCGCGGGAAGTCCAAGCATCGCCAACAACAGCAGTCGGCTTCGGATGGTTCTCATGGCCGCGAAGACTAGCAGGTCGCAGGGGCCGCGCGCCAGCACGCGAAGGCCGCAATTTTCTGGAAAAGGACGAGCCGGTGTTGTTTGATGCGCCGCGCCAAAGACCGTCAACGTAATCTCACGACCATGAAACAACTGCTCGCCTTCATCATCGTCGCTGGCTGCGCGCTGGCCGGGGCCGCCGACTCCAAGCGTCCGAACATCGTTTTCATCTTCTCCGACGACCACGCCTACCAAGCCGTCAGCGCCTACGGTGACGCGCGCAAGTTGCTTGAGACGCCAAACCTCGACCGCATCGCGCGCGAAGGAATGCGGTTTGACCGGTGCTTGATTCCCAACTCCATATGCGGCCCCAGCCGTGCCACGGTGATGACCGGAAAATACAGCCACGCGAACCGGTTCTACAACAACAGCAACAGCCGCTTCGACGGCTCGCAGACCACGATGCCGAAGCTGCTTCAGGCTGCCGGCTACCAGACCGCTGTCGTTGGCAAATGGCATCTTGTCAGCGACCCGACGGGGTTCGACTACTGGGAAATCCTCCCCGGCCAGGGCGTCTATTACAATCCGCCGATGATCCGCAACGGCGAGAAGGTCAAGCACGACGGCTACACCACCGACATCATCACCGACCTCTCCATCGAGTGGCTCAAGAAGCGCGATCCATCCAAGCCGTTCCTGCTCATGTGTCACAACAAAGCTCCGCACCGCGAGTGGGAGCCGAACCTCAAGCACCTCGGCCACGATGGCGACCGCAAATATCCGGAGCCGGAGACGCTCTTCGACGATTATGCCGGCCGCGGCAAGGCCGAGCGCGAGCAGGACATGACCATCGAGAAGACGATGACGGAGCGCGACCTCAAGCTAGTCGCGCCGGGGCAACTCACGCCGGAGCAGCTCAAGGTCTGGAACGCCTACTACGAGCCGCGCAACGAGGCGTTCCGCAAGGCCAACCCGCAGGGCAAGGAGCTTGTCCGCTGGAAATACAACCGCTACATGCACGACTACCTCGGTTGCATCAAGAGCGTGGACGAGAACGCCGGCCGACTGCTGAAGTTCCTCGACGAAGCCGGCCTCGCCGAGAACACCATCGTCGTCTATTCCTCCGACCAGGGCTTCTACCTCGGCGAACACGGCTGGTTCGACAAACGCTGGATCTTCGAGGAATCACTCCGCTCGCCGTTGCTGGCGCGCTGGCCCGGCGTCACCAAGCCCGGCAGCGTCAACAAGGACATCGTCTCCAACCTCGACTTCGCCGGGACGTTCCTCGAAGCCGCGGGCGCGCCGGTTCCCGCTGAGATGCAGGGCCGCAGCCTCGTGCCGTTGCTGAAAGGCCGGACGCCGGGCGACTGGCGAAAGAGTTTCTACTACCATTATTACGAGTTCCCCGGTCCGCACAGCGTCGCGCGCCACTACGGCGTCGTGACCGACCGCTACAAACTCGTGCGTTTCTACGAGCCGGCGATGAACTACTGGGAACTCTTCGACCTCCAGAAAGACCCGCGTGAACTGCGCAGCGTTTATGGCCAAGCCGACTACGCTGACGTGCAGAAGAAGCTCGAAACCGAACTCGCCCGCCTCCGCGCTGAACTCAAAGTCCCCGATCCGGACCCGGAGGAAACAATCATCAAGCGCGGTGCGGGCAAGGCGGGCAAAACCGGCAAGGCCGGCGGCAGGAAGAAGGCGAAGTAAGCGAGGTCCGCCGCTAAAAGTTACCCCGCTCAGGAAGCCGGAGCCTCCCACATCAGGGACTCGTGACACCCGCTGCACTATGGCAGCTTCTCGGCGAGCACCTTGTCGGCCTGCGTCTTGCGAAACGCCTTCAGCTTTTCGCGCAACTCCGGGCGCGAGTTGGCAAGGATGGCAACGGCCAGCAGCGCGGCGTTTTTCGCGCCCGCCGAGCCGATTGCCAGCGTGCCCACGGGAATGCCGCCGGGCATCTGCACCGTCGAGAGCAGCGAGTCCAGCCCGCCGAGCGACTTGGTTTCCATCGGCACGCCGAGCACGGGCAACGTGGTGTGCGCCGCCGCCACGCCGGCGAGATGGGCCGCGCCGCCCGCCGCGGCGATGACGACCTCGACGCCGTTGGCCTCGGCGCTTGAAATGAAACCGGTGACGAGTCCCGGCGTGCGATGCGCCGACATGACGCGGCACTCGTGCGGCACGCCAAACTCGGCCAGCGTGTCGGCCGCGCCTTTCATCACGTCCCAGTCCGACTTGCTGCCCATGATTACGACCACCAGAGGTTTGTTGTTCATTGTCCTCGTCCTCGATTGCTGATGCGCTAACCGTAGCTCGCATCCATTGCGTTTCACGCTCTACGTCTTATGTCTCACGCCTGCCGCCATCCGGTTGGCGATCAGCGCCGCCGTCGCGCCGGCGCCGAAACCGTTGTCAATGTTCACCACCGTCAGGCCCGGCGCGCAGCTCTGGAGCATCGTCATGAGCGCCCCTTCGCCTCGACCGCCGTAGCCGTAGCCCGTTGAAACCGGCACGCCGATCACCGGCGCGTGCAGCAACCCGCGCACCACGGCGGGCAGCGCGCCTTCCATGCCGGCGCAGACGACAGCGCAGGCAATGTCCGCTTCGTGCATCTGGTGGAGCGGGTCAATCAGCCGGTGAATCCCGGCAATGCCGACATCGTAGAACTTCAGCACCTCACAGCCCATCAGTTCCGCCGTCACACGCGCTTCTTCCGCCACGCGGAGGTCCGCCGTGCCCGCCGCGACGACGGCGATGCGTCCGCCGGTGCGTTTCGGCGCGAAGCCGCGACGCCGCGCCACCAGCGTCCGCGCCAGCGGGTTGCAGTCGAGTTGGAATCGCTTGCCGAGCTTGCGCCGGGCCAGCGCCGCGCACTCGTCGGAAACGTGCGTGGCGAGAGCCTGGCCCGCAGCCTCGGCCAATCGCGCGAGGATGGCGACGACCTGCTGGTGGGTCTTGCTGGCGGCAAACACCGCCTCCGGGATGCCGGTGCGTTCGTGACGTTTCGCGTCGAGCCGCGCGAAATGGCCGACTGTCTCGACGGCGTGCAACTGCGCCGCAGTTCCCATGGTTTTCCTGTGTTTGGCCGTTTTCAAAGCGGGACATTCATGCCAACAAATCCGTCTTCCCACAAGCGCCAAGAATGGTGCGATCCGAAAAGGCGGACGGTCGGACTGTGGCGCCGGCATCTCTTCCGGGGATGTTCCGATGCTTTGCGAGAAGAACGCCGGCAGGCCAGCGCCACGACGGGTTTTCACTTTCTCGTTGTCAGCGGCGGAAGATGCGGTAGTCTGCCCGCGCTTGGAGAAAGGAAAACTTATGCGCCGAATCATGGTTCTTCTTGGAGTCATTTCCCTCGTGGGCTGCCAGCACACCCCGCCGTCGTCCAAAGCTCCTGCCGCGACTTCGGGAGCCGAGACGTCCGCGCAGCGCGAGGCGCGGATGAAATGGTGGCGCGAGGCGCGGTTCGGGATGTTCGTGCATTGGGGGTTGTATTCGGGCATGGCCGGCACCTGGGAAGGAAAGCCCGTCGGCAAGACCGGCGGCATGGAGTGGATCCAGCAGCGCGTGAAGGCCGACACCGACACTTACGCGGCGGCGGCGCTGCCGAAGTTCAAGCCGACGCCGGGCTTCGCGCGCGAGTGGGCGCGGCTCGCGAAGGAGGCGGGTTGCCGCTATCTGGTCTTCACGACGAAACATCACGAAGGTTTTGGCCTGTATGAATCGAAAGCAGGCGACTTCAACGCTGGCTCGAAGCTGCATCGCGACCTTGTGAAGGAGATCGTCGAGGCCTGCCACGCCGAGGGGCTGAAGGTTGGTTTCTATCACTCGGTCATTGACTGGCACCACGACCAATACGCCTACGCGAAGTCACAGCAGCTTCCACATCCGCTCAAGGGCAAGCCGTATCCCAACGGCGAGCGCGACCACTCCAAATACGTTGACTACCTCCACAAGCAGGTTGGCGAACTGGTCTCCAACTACGGCAACGTGGACGTGCTCTGGTGGGATTACAGCTCGCAGGATTTTCAAGGCGACGAAGCTTGGCGGGCGTTCGACTTGATGAAGGAGGTGCGCGCCAAGCAGCCGGCGATCATCATGAACAACCGCCTCTTCCGCAGCCAGGAGGCGGGCTGGTCGGGCATGGGCACCGAGGGCTTCATCCCGCAGCTTGACCCGAAATACGGCGACTTCATCACGCCGGAGCAGCACATCCCGGCGACCGGCATGCCGGGCGTGGATTGGGAGACGTGCATGACGCTGAATACGACCTGGGGCTACAGCGAGCACGACCAAGCGTGGAAGAGCGACGAGACGCTCGTCCGCAACCTCGTGGACATCGCGAGCAAAGGCGGCAACTACCTGCTGAACATCGGCCCGAAAGGCGACGGCAGCTTGACGCCGGAAACCCTCAAGTCCTTCCAAGCCATCGGCGCGTGGATGAAGAAGAACGGCGAGGCCATCTACGCGACGCAAGCCAGTCCGTTTGAGTCGCTCGCGTGGGGTCGCTGCACGCAGAAGAAACTCGACGGCGGCAACACGCGGCTCTACTTGCACGTCTTCGACTGGCCGAAGGACGGCAAGCTCGTCCTCAACACGCTCGCGAACAAGCCGCTGAAAGCTTGCCTGCTCGACGGCGGCAAACCGCTCGACGCCACCGCCGGCGAGAACTGCGTGACCATCGCGTTGCCCGCCGAAGCGCCCGACAAGATCGCCACGGTCATCGCGCTCGACATCGTCGGCGCGCCGAAGATCGTGAAGCCCGATCCCTACGCTGACGAGACGCCCGCGCAGCGCGACGCGCGCATGAAGTGGTGGCGCGAGGCGCGGTTTGGGATGTTCATCCACTGGGGCGTCTATGCGGTCCCCGCCGGCACTTACAAGGGCGAGCAGATCAAGGGCATCGGCGAGTGGATCATGCACAACGGCAAGATTCCCGTCGCCGAGTATCGCGAGTTTGCGAAGCAGTTCAACCCGGTCAAATACAACGCCGACGAATGGGTCCGGCTCGCGAAGGAAGCCGGCATGAAATACATCGTCATCACCAGCAAGCACCACGACGGCTTCGCGTTGTTCGACTCGAAGGCCAGCGACTGGAACATCGTGAAAGCCACGCCCTACGGCAAAGACCTCCTGAAGCCGCTCGCCGAGGCCTGCAAGAAGCATGGCGTCAAGCTCGGGTTCTACTACTCACAGGCGCAGGACTGGACCAACCCCGGCGGTGCCGCGGCGCGCGGGCATTGGGATTCCGCGCAGGACGGTGACATGACCGAATACATCCGCAAAGTTGCCGTGCCGCAGGTGCGAGAGATTCTCACCAACTACGGCGAGTTCCCGGCGGTGCTCTGGTGGGACACGCCGAAGGATATGACGCCCGAGCGCGCCGAGATGCTCATCCCGCTTTTGAAGCTCAAGCCCGGCATCATCCACAACAACCGGCTCGGCGGCGGCTTCAAAGGCGACACCGAGACGCCGGAACAGCACATCCCCGCCACCGGTTATCCCGGCCGCGACTGGGAGACGTGCATGACGATGAACGACACGTGGGGCTTCAAGAGCTATGACCAGAACTGGAAACCGGTCGAGACGCTCATCCGCAACCTCGTGGACATCGCCAGCAAGGGTGGCAACTACCTGCTCAACGTCGGCCCGACCGCCGAGGGCTGCATCCCCGGACCGAGCATCGAGCGGCTCAAGGCCGTCGGCCAATGGATGAAGGTGAACAGCGCCGCCATCTATGCCACGAGCGCCAGCCCGTTCAAGCGGATCGCGTGGGGCCGTTGCACGAAGAAGCTCGACGCCAGCGGTGCGACGCTCTACCTGCACGTCTTCAACTGGCCCGCCGACGGCAGGCTGCTCGTTCCCGGCCTCAAGAACGCCGTCGAGTTCGCCTCGCTGCTCGCCACCGGCGCAAAGCTCGCCGCCGCCTCCGGTAACGAGGGTGTCACCATCACCGTTCCCGCCGCCGCGCCCGACCCGATCTGTTCCGTCGTCGTGCTCAAGGTAAAAGGAGTGCTCGACATCGAGCAACCACTTCCCGCCCAGGCTGCTGACGGCACGATCACGCTCACAACCGACGACGTGATTCTCCACGGCAAGAAGCTCAAGGTCGAGCACACGCATCGCAAAGGGGCGCTCAAAGCCGCCGAGGGCAACATCGGCTTCTGGCTCGACCCGGCGGAGTGGATCGAATGGCAATTCAAAGTGATGCAGCCTGGCAAGTTCGAAGTCAGCGCAGAGATCGCTGCGACCGGCAGCGGCAAGTTCACCGTGAGCGCCGGCAACTCCAAACTCGAAGCCGCCGCGCCGAAAACCGGCGATTTCAAGAAGTATAAGACCGTCAAGCTCGGCACGATTGAGATCGGCGCCACCGGCAAGACATCTCTCGCCGTCAAGCCCGTCAAGACCGGCTGGCAGCCGCTCAACCTCAGCGCGCTCATCCTGAAGCCGGTGAAGTAGGCGAACCCTGGCAGTTCAAGCTGCGCGTGGTTCTTCCGCGAAAGTAGCGCGGCCTCCAGAGCTGGGCAGAGCGCAAGAGCGTCCTTGCAAACTGCGAGTCGGGATTTCAGACTGTGCCCATGATCAACCGGCTCCCGTTGACCTGCGCGCAGACTATCGGCACCGGCGTTTCACTCTTGGCCATGTCACGCTTGTTGAAACTCGCCGCGGTGCCGTTGGTGTGCGCCGCGGCGTCGTGGGGCGGCGCAGCGCCCGACGATGCCAACACCCGGCTCAACGTCCGCGACTGCGGCGCGTCCGGTTCCGCGTTCGAGACGACGGCCGCCACTACCGCCGGCTCGAATCAGATCACCGTCAAGGACGTCGGTGATTTCAAGGCCGGCCAAGGTGTGATGGTCTCGCGCTGCAACATCCGCTACGTCAACCCGACGCTCTGGGGGCCGGGCGAGCCTTACATCGGCGCCAGCAAGGACACAGGGCTGGAAATCCGCGGCTACGACGGCGGTGCGGGCAGTTGGATCGTTTTTCTGCTGGAGATAGACAGCGCGGGGCCGACGTTCCGCTGGAGCGATGATCTGGCGCGCAGTTGGAAGGCAACAAAGACGCCGGTCTCTAACGATTGGCAGCCGCTGGGCGGCGGCGTCGAGGTGCGGTTCAGCCGGCGCGACTGGAAACCGGGCCACATGATCAGTTTCAGCGCGCGCGACCAACTCGTCAGCGTGATCGAGAAAATCGAGGGAAACGTGTTGACGCTCCGGGCCGCCGCGAACCGCACGGCCAACGATGCCGTGGTCAAACACTGCGACAGCATGGCGCTTCAGGCGGCGATTGATCGCGCCGTCCGCGAGAAGAAGAACGTGTTCATCCCGGTCGGCCGATACCGGCTGGCCAGCGGGCTGTTCGTGCGGAACGCCGGCGCCATCGTCATCGAGGGGCAAAGCTCCGTGGACACGATCCTCGACATCACCGACGGTCAAGGCGCGTGCCTCGCCCTCGATCACGGCACGGAGGTGACTGTGCGCAACCTCCAGCTTGTCGGCCACACCGGCTTGGCGGAACAACCCGGCGCGTTCAAAACTTCGAGCGGCTTCTCCTTCTGGGCCTGCACGCTCAAGAGCTGTAGCGGCGCCAGCATCAACGCCACCGAGCGCGTGCTCTTCGAGAACGTCCACGCCCGCCGCATGGCCAGCGAGTGTTTCATCTCCTACGGCCCGTATCGGCGCGGCGCGGAGGAACCGAAGCACTATACGAAATCGGCGACGTTCCTGCGCTGCTCGGTGACCGACTGCGCGGCGAACGCCTTCAACAACTGCGACTTCGCCGAGAACACCAGTGTCCTGCACTGCCGGATAGACGGCGCGGGCTGGCACGCTTACGAGGGATCGGGCCGGTTCATCCGGTTCATTGGCAACTACGTCCGCAACGCCGGCCCCGTCACCATCGGCGACATCCCGCACACGCTGCCGCGACTGGATCATTACCACGACCTCGGCATCGGCCAGGCCATCGTGCGCGACAACGTCTTCGAAGGCATCGGCCGCTGCGGCGGCGTGACGGTCATCTACGGCACCGCGCAGGTTGTCGTCGCCAACAACCTCTTCATCAACTACAACGGCAACGCCATCCACGCCTCCAGCGCCACCGTCCACAACAACTACCCGTCGGGGCACATCACCCTCAGCGGCAACATCATTGACCTGACCCACAGTGGCGAGAAACCCGCCTCGCGCATCGGCATCAACGTCAGCGCCTCCGACACGCTCGTCCACGACAACCAGATCTATGTGCGCGGCGCGTGCGACCCGAAAGTGACCGGCCTCCAACTCCGCGACGGCGCGCTGAACCTGAATGTCCATGACAACCTGATCCGCAATTGCGGCCGGGGCATCGCCACACAACGCCTCTTCGGCACGATCACCGAAACCGCCGACTCGCGCACGTTCCGCCAGACGGGCCTGCCGCTCGAATGGCGCACCTCGCATCTCTACCGCAACTGGAACGTCGTCTGGCTGAAGGCAAACAAGCCGGCGGGACAGTCCGAGATGGATGGCTACGACGCGACGGCGCTTCAGTTCAAGCTGAAGGAACCCCGCGACATGAAGGTCGGCGACCGGTTCGAAGTTTTCCCGCCGTCAGCCAACTGGAACATCCACGACAACACCATCACCGGTTGCTCGCAGCCCGTGGCGCTGACCAGTTACGGAAGCGACACGTCGTTTTTTCGCGACAACCTCATCGAGCGCGGTGGCGTCACCAACGCCGCGCAAGCCATCATCGTCACCGGTCGCTTCAAACTGACGGGCAACCACATCGCCGGCTTCGACGAGAAGAGCGCCCATGCTCCGCGATCACCCTAATCACACTCCGCCTGGATGGACGGGGCGCCGGTGGCTCATCGAAGCAAACACCGCGCGTCAACTGGCCGGCAAGAAAGCGCGTTGTGTCTCGGTGAACTTGATGATCTGATTCATCATCTCCACGCATTGGACGGGGTAATGGCCGGAGGCGGACTCGGCGGAAAGCATCACGTGATCGGTGCCGTCTAGGATCGCGTTGGCCACATCGCATACCTCGGCACGGGTCGGGATCGGATGTTCGGTCATGCTTTCGAGCATCTGTGTCGCGGTGATGACGAACTTCTTTGCCCGGTTGCATTTGCTGATGATGCGCTTCTGGACGAACGGCACCTCGTAAATGGGAATGGAGATGCCCATGTCCCCGCGCGCCACCATGATGCCTTCGCAGACCGGGATGATCTCGTCAATGTTCCAGATTCCCTCCCGGTTTTCGATCTTGGCAACGACACCGCAGGAGTGCGAATGACTCTTCAGGTGGTCGCGCAAGTGGAGGATGTCCTGTTTGTCTCGAACGAACGACTGCGCGATGTAATCCACCTTGTGCTCGATACAGAAAAGGATGTCCTCCCTGTCCTTGGGGGTCAGGCCTTGGATGTCTAACTTCACGCCAGGAATGTTGATTCCCTTATGTTCCTTGATCGCGCCGCCGACAACCACGCGGGTTTTAAGACCGGTCTTGCTTCTGGCTTCGACCACGAGCGCGATGTTGCCGTCGTCAATATAGACTTGCTGCCCCGGCTTGATCGGCTGAAGGGATCCCGCCCAATCGAATGGAATGCGGTCGCCTTCGCCCGAGATGTCTTCGGTCGTGAGCCAGAGGGTTTGCCGCTTTTTGACAACAACCGGCTTCTTGTCTTTCAACTTGCCGATCCTCATGCGGTAACCCTCAAGGTCGCCCAGGATGCGAATGTGGCGGCGGTATTTCCTGTTCAGTTCTCTCACCAAACGAATCTTCTGAAGGTGCTCATCGAGCGTCCCGTGGGAGAAGTTGAGTCGCGCCACGTCCATCCCGGCGCGTATCATCTGACGGAGGATGCTTTCCTTGTCCGACGCAGGGCCGAGCGTGCAAATGATTTTTGTTTTCGTCATGGGAGATCGTCCAAGGGGATCACTGCTTGTCGGTCTGCGTGGCAAAGCCTTTGATGGTGTTCTTCAGCAGCCTGATGTCGCGCGTTTCGTTGCCGAGCCGCACGGCGCTGCGTTGGGCCGGCTCGCGCGTTTCGATGATCTCGTTTCCGGTGATCACGATGGATTCGGTGGCGCCCTGCACGTCAATCGCCACGCCCTTCTCGTCGCCGCTGTCCACAATGCGGTTGTGCTCGATCCGGTTGCGGTGACCGGCGAAATCCCTGCCGCGTTCGGGCCGGAACAGTACACCGACGCTCTTGCTGCGGAGGATTTCGTTGTGGCAGACGAGGTTGTCGGTGTCGCGGTGGCCGATGGAAATGCCGACGCGGTTGCCGACGAGGCGGTTCTTCTCGGCGAGGCCGTGTTTCACGCCCCAGCAGAAGAAGATGCCGATGTTGTTTTCTTCGATCCGGTTGTTGCGGATGACGGGCCGCTGCGAGCCGGAGCCGGGGTGGAGTCCGAGGCCGGTGTTGTTGAGGCTGGCGCAGTTTTCCACGGCGACGTCGTGACAGATTTGCCAACTGATGCCGTCGCCGTTGTAGTTGCGGGCCGTGACGCCGCGGATGGCGATGCGGTTGCAGTCCTGGAGGAAGATGCAGCCGGCGTGGTTGCCGTCGAGGTTCTCGTTCTTCTCCCGGTTGCCGTCGAGCGTGAGGTCTTCGATGGTGATGTCGGAGACATTCTCGCCGCTCAGCAACGGAAAGAGCGTGGCGGCCCTCGCCTCGCCAATCTGCCAGAAGTTCTCGCGGGGCGCGCGGTCGAGCTTGAATCGGTTGCCGCTGCGGGCGACCAGCGTCCGTTTGACGACGGTCCTGCCGGCTTTGGGCTTGTCCTTGGCGAAGAGCGCAATGCCATCCCCCACCTCGAAGCCGGCGGCGTCGGCGAGCGTGATCTCCTGGTCATACCAGTCCGTGTCGGCGGCGAGTTTGGTGGTGACGGACGGCTCCTTGAGCAGAACGCTGTCCGCGCCGGAACCGACGAGCCGGACTCTGGATTGGAGATAAACGGCGTTTCGCATCCGGTAGGTGCCTGGCAGGACACGGACGGTGCCGCCGCCGAGCCGCGCGACGTAATCCACCGCCGCTTGCAGCACACGGTCTGACGCGCCGACCAAGTCTGCCTTTTCCGGGCCGACGGTGACGGTGAGCCGCTGGTTCCAGTTCGGCTCGACCACGGTGTCGCCGGAGGTGGCGCGGGGATGGGTGACCGGCGGACGTTCCGCGGCGGCCAGTGTGTTGGCGAGAATGAGGGCCGCCGCGAGAGCGGCTGAGAAGACGCATTGGATTCTCATTGCGCTGTCGTTTAGTCCCGGCGCCGTCACAACACAAGCTGAAAGGTGACGGCGTTTCTGGCAGCCGCTCGCAGACGGTTATGATGCGGGTTGCGGCGCGTTGGCGGCGCCGTTGCTTTTCACCCGCGCGCTGGACGAGGGGATGTTCAGTTCGCCGCGATACTTGGCCACGGTGCGGCGGGCGATGTCCAGGCCGCGCTGCTTGAGGATGGCGGCGACCTCCTGGTCGGCCAGTGGCTTCGCCGGGTCTTCCTTTTCGATCAATTCCTTGACGAGATCCTTGACTCGCTGGCTGGCGAGCGCCTCGCCGCTGGCGGTGGTGTAGCCGGGCGTGAAGAAGTATTTGATCTCAAACACGCCGTGGGGCGTCGCCATGTATTTGTTGGCGCTGGCGCGGCTGACGGTGGTCTCGTGGACGCCAAGCAGGCGGGGATTGTCCAGTTCGCGGCCCGGCACGCGGCTGCGATGGCGTCGGCGGTTGAAATCATCCGCCTCGGCGTTCGGGCAATCGGCTTCGCGACGGTTGCCGGCACCCTCTTGAATTTCAGCCAGCGCGCCGCAATAGGGGCAGACGGCTTTTTCGACGGCGCCGTCCATCTTGAACGTCTCGCCGCAACGGTAGGCCACGTCGCTCATGCGCAACGGCCGCAGATGACCGGGGCCATTCTCGAAAAACTCGCGCTGCGCCCGGACGATCTCGCTGGCGATGTTCTGGATCGTCTGTTGGCGCTGGGCGATGCTGCGAATGAGGAACTTGCCCGCCTGGATGCGCTCGCGAACATATTGGACCACCTCGGGGGTCGCGTTCTCCTCCGCCATCATCTCGCGGTAAGAATCGCTGATGCGCAGGTGGGGAATGCGCTCGTCGTTGAGAAGGACAACGAACTCGCCGCGGTCTTTCACCACCACCACGTCCGGCTCGACGTAAGGATTGATCTCCGCGCCGAACATGCGGCCCGGTTTCGGTTCGAGCCGGCTGATGCCCTCGGCGGCCTGTTGCGCCTCTTCCACCGTGACGCCGAGCGCGGCGGCGAGCTTTGGCATGTCGCGGGTGGCGAGCAACGCGAGACGTTCGCGCACGATCCGCGCTTCCAGCCCGCCGGACTTGTCGAGCCGCGCCAGTTGGATCAACAGGCATTCGCCCAGCGTCCGCGCGCCGACGCCGACGGGATCGAGCGCCTGCACCAACTCAAGGGCGCGGCGCATGGTGTCGAGCGTGACCTCCGGCGCGGGCCGCAGAAACAACAGCGGCAGATCGAGCCGTTGGCCGGCCTGCAGCGCCGCAGCGAGTTCTTCCGTCTGGGCGCCGCTGAAAACCTCCGCGAGCACCTCGCGCGGCGCCGGCACGGGCGCGTCTTCCTCAACGACCGCGCGCAACTGCCGCGCCAGTTCCTGGCGGAGGCGACCGATGGTTTCGCGCGCCGGTTTCATTACGTTCTCGTTGACCGGCTCCGACGCGGGCGCGGGCGTCGCTGGTGGCGTCGGCTGCTTGCCCGGTTCCGGTTCGAGCAACTGGCGGCAGATGTCGTGCAACCTCTCCTGCCAGCCGAGCAGTTGCCCGCGCTTCGACCGCTCGAACGATTCGGTCAATTCCTTCTCGATGAGCGCGCGCGCCCACGTCGCGGACGGCTCGCCGGCCTCCCGGCGGCGGGCGCAAACCTGCAACGCGAAATCAACCAGCGCAGCGGCCATCTCCTCGTGCGCCACCAGATAACCGTCGTCGTTGAGGCTGCCGATGATGATCTCGGCCGCGCGCCGCATCGCGTCGTCGGCATCGCTGGTGCCGAGCTGGCTGAGCAGGTGTTCCTGAAGCGACTCCGGCTGGACGATGGAATCGAACAGGAACTGGCGGCGCTCCTCGTCCTCGGCGCTGCGGCTGTAATTGCGGTTGCTTTGGGTGAAGTAGTCGCGCCACTCGTCGTCGAGTTGCTTCAGCGCCTCGAACTCCTGCCGGAACTCGTCCGTCGTTTCGGCGCGGCCGTCGCGCGGCGCTTCGCCGGTGGTCTCCGGCGGCTGGTCGAGGCTGACGCTCTCCTGCGGGATTTCCTCCAGCGTGGGGTTTCGCTCCAACTCCTGCTTCACCAAGTCGCTCAGTTCCAGCGTGCCCGCCTGGAGCATCTGGAGATTAAGCTGCATGTGAGGCGCCAGCATTTGCTGAAGCCCCATGCGCTGCACCTGGTGTAAGGAAACGCCGGCCATAATCACATTTGCCGCGGACCGCCACTTTGCGACCACCTTTGGCGATCCACGGCGGCGCAATATAGGAAGGCCGTGCGACGCCAGCAAGCTGAAAGCCTGAAAGCCCGAAACAGGGCCGGTCACTCCGGCTTGCCTCGCGGCGTTGGCGGGCTAGAGTGCCGGCGTGAATGTGACCGCGCGCGATTTTTATCTGGGCCACACGCTGGAGTGCGGCCAGGCGTTTCGTTGGCGGCGGCTGGGCGATGGCGGCTACGAAGGCGTCGTGGGCCGGGCCGTCGTCCGCGCGGCCCAAACCGGCAACATACTGACGCTCACGGGAGCGCCGGCGAGGACACTGGCGCATTACTTCCAACTCCACGAAGACCTCGCCGCCATTGTCCGCACGTTTCCAGACGACCCGCACATGCGGCGCGCGGTGGCGTTCGGCCGCGGCATGAGGCTGCTGCGTCAGGAGCCGTGGGAATGCCTCGCATCGTTCATCTGCTCCTCGGCGAAACAGTTTGTCCAGATATGTCAGGTCGTGGACAGCCTCTGCCGCGCGCTCGGCGAACCGTTTGAAGCCGGCGGCCGCAACGAGTTCGCTTTTCCCGCGGCCGGGGCCGTGGCGCGGGCGACGCACGGCCAGCTCTGGGCGTGCAAGATGGGGTTTCGAGCCAAGAACCTGCTCGCGGCGGCGCGGCTGGTTGATTCGGGGAGGGTGCGGCTGGAGACGATCTCGGCGATGGATTATCCGCGCGCGGTCGAGGAGTTGATGAAGCTGCCGGGCGTCGGCCCAAAGGTCGCCGATTGCGCGCTGTTGTTCGGCTGGGGCCGGCAGGAGGCGTTTCCGATAGACGTGTGGATCGAACGCGCGTTGCGGCGGCTTTATTTCGCCAGCCAGCGCCATGTGACACGACGCCGGCTTGTGGAGTTTCACCGGAGTTACTTCGGCCCCTATGCGGGCTACGCGCAGCAATACCTCTTCCACTACGTCCGCAACAACCCTCAATCGCTTGCCGCCGCGCCCAGATAAATCCGCGCCAGCTTGGCGTATTTCTCAGCGGACGCGCGAAGTTTGCCACGCTCGACCGCGCCCAGCGAACTGACCACCTTCGCCGGTGCGCCATAGACCAGCGAGCCGTCGGGCACGCGCAGACCTTTCGTCAACAGGGCGTTCGCGCCGATGATGCACTGGTTGCCGACAACACAGCCGTCCATCACGGTCGCGCCCATGCCGACGAGCGTTTCGTCGCCGATGGTGCAGGCGTGCAGCGTCACCTGGTGGCCAACGGTGCAATACGCGCCGACGACGCAAGCGATGTCGCTGGCGACGTGGCAGGTGGAATTGTCCTGAATGTTCGTGAACGGTCCGACCTTCACCGGCGCGATGTCGCCGCGCAGGACGGTGTTGAACCAGACGCTGGCGCCCTCGCCGAGCGTTACCGCGCCGACGAGCCGCGCGCCCGCCGCCAGAAAGGTCTGCGGGCCAAGCACGGGCCGTTTGTCGCCAAAAGCGATCAGTTGGCCGGAAAGCGGATGGCTCATGCCGGCAAGTGTAGCCACACCCGCCGCAAAAGCAAATCCCGACCCCGAACGCAAGACGAGCGGGGCCGGGATTGCAAGAGACGACAGGGTTTGCTGCTACCAACAATAAGCCGGCCGATAAACGTAGCCGCGGTTGTAGTAAGCCGGATACGAGTAGGAGTAGCTCACCGGGGCCGAATAATACGCCGGGGTCGAGGAGTAATAATAGGTGCCGCTTGTCGGCTCGCTATAGATCACCGGCGACGGATACACGACGGGCGGCGTGTAATACGCCGGCGCATACGAGTAACTGGGAAACCCGAAACCGATGCCAAAGCTCCAGCCACCGTGCCCATGATGACCCCAATGATGGCCTCCGTGATGTCCGCCGTGATGCCCGCCATGTCTTCCCTGCGCCTGGCTCAGACTTGTTCCGACGACCAAGATCAGTGCACCAATTATTACTGTCAGCAGCTTCTTCATCTTTCTTACCTCTTCCAAGTTCGTAAATCCTAGCTCGGCCTGAACCGCGTGGTGGCCTCTTCGACGCCATGCCGGCAACTTTATTCGATTCCACTGCCGCCGCAAAGCGTTATCATTTGTCGTCATGAAACTGATCCTCGCCAGCGCCAGTCCGCGACGAGCCGAACTGCTGAAGTCACTCGGCCTGCAGTTCGACGTCATGCCGACCGGCGTGGCGGAGCGCGACGAACACCCGACCAGCTTTCACGACCTTGCCATCCACAACGCCCAAGCCAAGGCCCGCGACGCGGCCGCGCGGCATTCCGATGCGCTGGTCCTTGGCGCGGACACCATCGTGGTGCTCGGCACGGAGGTCTTTGGCAAACCGCGCGACCTCGACGACGCGCGTCGCATGTTGCGGAGCCTCTCCTGCCAGCGCCACTCCGTCATCACCGGCGTCTGTCTCGTTCACCGGGCCAAGAACAGCGAGTGCACCTTCGCCGTTGAGACACGCGTCCGGTTCCGCCCGCTGAGCGACGCTGACATCGAACAATACCTCGGCGCCGTGGACGTGTCCGACAAGGCCGGGGCTTATGCGATTCAGGAAGGTCCGCCGATTGTCGCCGGCATCGAGGGCAGCTACTCCAACGTCATCGGCCTGCCGCTGGAACGGCTGGCGGCGGAACTGCGCGAATTTGGCGTCCCGGCTTGAGCGGCATTGACCTCGCACAGCCGCAACGGTAGGTTTTTCCGGCAGGAGACACACGACGACGAGAAAACTGATTGATACAACGACGCAGCTTCAGGAACGCGTCCTGCTGGTGGAGTTGGAACGCCATGGCCGGGACCGCTGGCAGGCGTCCGACAGCCTCGACGAACTGGCCGAACTGGCCCGCTCGGCCGGCGCGGTGATTGTGGATCGCGCCACTCAGAAGCTCGCCGACCCTACTCCGGCGCATTTCATTGGCCGCGGCAAGGCGGAGGAACTGGCCGCGAAATACGTCAGCGGCGTTTCCGATGCGGAGCGCGTCACGTCGGTCGTTTTCGACGATGATCTTTCACCCGCACAGGCGGGCAACTTGCAGGAAATTTTCGGCTGCAAAGTTCTCGACCGCACCGAACTGATCCTCGACATCTTCGCCCAGCGCGCGCGCACCCGCGAGGGCAAGCTCCAGATCGAGCTGGCGCAACTTCAATACATGCTCCCGCGCCTGACGCGGCTCTGGACCCACCTCTCGCGCCAATACGGCGGCATCGGCTCGCGTGGTCCCGGCGAAACGCAGTTGGAAGTGGACCGCCGCCGCATTGAGGAGCGCATCCGCCGCCTCCGCGCCGAGATCGCCGAGGTCCGCAAACATCGCGCCGTCATGCGCAGCGGCCGGCGCCGCCACGAGTGGCCCATTGTCGCCATCATCGGCTACACCAACGCCGGCAAAAGCACATTGCTGAACGCGCTCACCGACGCCCACGTCGCCGCCGAGAACAAACTTTTCGCCACGCTCGACCCCACGACACGCCGGCTGCGGCTCGCCAACAACCGCAACGTTCTGCTCACCGACACCGTCGGCTTTCTACGCCGTCTGCCGCATCATCTGGTGGACAGCTTCTACGCCACGCTTGACGAGGTCGTCGAGGCCGACGTGCTTATCCACGTCGTGGACGCCAGCCATCCGCAGGTGTTCGACCAGATCGCCGCCGTCAACCAGGTGCTTCAGGAACTGAAGGCCGGGGAGAAATCCACCGTGACCGCGCTGAACAAGACCGACCGCGTCGAGAACAGCACGCTGCTCGACCGACTGAGCCGCGAGACGCCCAACGCGGTCGCCATCAGCGCGCTGAAGAAAACCGGCTTCGACGTGCTTCTGAGCGAGTTGAGCATCCAGCTCACGCCGAAGCACGAGTTTGTGCGGCTCGCCATTCCCACCCATCAGACCGCGCTGGTTGCGCGAGTCCATCGCGACGGCCAGGTGTTGCAGAAGAAGTTCGTGGACGGTTGCTGCGAACTCGACGCGAAGGTCCCGCCGAGCATGTTGGCCGAACTTCAGCCCTACCGACGCGACGACGGCGCGGGCCGGTAGTTTCGGCGGGTCACCGCGGCACTATCTCAAAGGGAATGGGCGGCAGCGCGGTTATTCCGGCCGGCGCGCCGAAGGTGAGGCTGCCTTTCTGGCCGGACTTCGCCTTCGGGTCGCACTGGAGCACGATCTCGCCGCCGTCGCGTGAGGGCGAGAGGTTCTTGAGAGTGACGCCCTCCGGCGCGCCGCGCAGTTCGAATCGGGGCTTGCCTGAGAAAGCGAAGGCGGGCGCGGCGAAACGCACGCGCGCCGTGCCGCCGACGGGAATCTTCACGGGCAAGTTGCCGAGGATTTTCGGCGGCCCGGCGATCTTGTAGCTGCCGGTCATCGCCAGTTTCAGTTCGCTGGCGGGAACGAGATGGCGGTATTCGAACGCCTGCATCATGTCTTCCGCGGGCAGCGCCGGATGGGAGACCCCGCGGCCCTGGATCGTCGCGCGGCCTTCGAGCTTGAGGACGGTGGGCAGCGATTCAATCGCCGGCTGGACGGTGAGCGTCAACCGCGCCACAGCTTGCGTGGCGGGGACAGTGGCGGCGCCAAGCGCGAATCCCGCCGGCATGTCCTTCAGCGAAAGCGCGATGTCGCCGGCGAAACCGTCTTTGCGCAACGCATACACGGTGATCGGAACAGGCCGGCCGGCGCGCGCGCTCACGCTGGCCGGCACGATGCGCAAATCGAAATCCGGCCGCGGCGCGCTCACGCGCAGGCGATAGGCGTGCTCCGGGCCGCCCTTGTGCTGCGCGTCGTTGAGGTGGAGGAAATAGACGCCGTTGGCGGGCAGCGTGGCTTGCAGATACGAGTCGGCTTGGTGCGTCGTCAGTCCCGCGCCCTTGTCCGCGTGATCGTCGTTGAACGCGATCTGGTTGCCGGAGGCGTCGGTCAGTTTGAGCGCGGAGTCCAGTGGTGAGTTCAGCCGGCGAGCCATGACTTCAGCGACGACCTGATCCCCGGCGCGGCCCTCGAAGCAGAATACATCGGTGTCCTCGGCCGACTCGATGCGGCCGTTGAGGATGACAGGGAGCGTGATGCGCCGCGCGGTTTCCGGCGTGTTGTTGGGTTCCTCCTCCAGACGCTCCGGCAGCGTGTCCACGGCGAACGGCATGAAGTTGGAGATGTGCCCGTCCTTGCGCACGGCAAGCTGGTGAATGCCCGGCGACTTCTCTTTGCCGTCCACGACGAGCTTGGAATCGGGCAGGTTCCAGCCCATCACTTCGACGGCGGTCTGCGCGCCGGCGGGGCCGCCGAGCGGGAAGATACCTGTCACGAACGGCAACGCGCCGACGGTGATGCGATAGACAAAATCCTCACGGCCGCGGTAGAGCGAGTCCTTGATCGCAATGACGTATTCGCCGTCGTCGGGAATCTCAAAGTGAAGCACCGGGTCAGGATTGAAACGGAACGAGTCGGCGTAGGCCAGTTCCTTGCCGGCTGCGTTACGGAGCGAGAGCGTGGCCTGAAACCAGCCGGGCACGGCATCGGAGATGTAGGGGATGAGTTGCCGCGCGCTGACGGCAATGACGAGGCGCTGGCCCTTTTTGGCCGCGAACCGGTAGCGGTTGACCTCGCCGGGCAGAACCTGACCGTTGATGGTCGCGGGCAACGTGACGGTCATCTCCGTCTTGGGATTGCTGGTCTGCGGTCGCTCGCTGGATTTCTCGATGACGCTCTTGGCCACCGTGACCGTCTCCGAGGCGACTTCGGAAAACTCCGTCACCTGGCCGACGTGAAACGCGAGCGGATTGGACATGCCCGACGGGCCGGCGACCCTGATCTCGCGCGGGCCGGGTTCGGCGTCGGCCGCCAACGTCACCTGCGCGACGAGGATGTCCGCCAGCGCGGGCGTGGGAGCTTTTCGGATGGCGCCGGCCGGCTTCCGGACGAGCGCGGCGAGCTTTTGCTTCGTCTCCGACAACAACTTTCCATCTTCGGGTGTCCACGCAGTGCCAGTCGGCGCGTTTGCGGCAGGTTGCGGCTTTTCCTTTCCGCCGCGCGGCTTGGCGGGCTTTCCGGCTTGGGACGCGGCCAGCCGTTTCGCCTCCAGCGCCTCCACCTTTGCCTTCAGTTCCAGATACTCGCGGAACTCTTGCGGCGTCAGCGGCCGGGCGCGTTCGAGCATGAGGGCCTGGACGCCGCTGCTGGAGACGAACACCTCCTTGAGATCCTTCAGCCTCTGGCCGCCGATGACGACCTGAAAGGTCGTGCCCTGCTGGCCGCCGGCGGGATAGACGTAGCCGATCCGCGGGGCGGGTTGCTGTGCGCGAAGGGCTGGCGTCATCGCCAGGGAAACTGCCAGCCCAAGAATCATCTGCCATCGAATCAGGCTCATAGAACGTTTCGTGGATTAAGCGAGCGGTTGCATTTCAGCACGAATGAAACGCCGATACAACCCCGGCGTTTCGCGGGCGGCGGCAGCGGCATGAGGAGCGTTGCCGGAGCCTCGCTGTTTTACGTGGTGGCAAGCGTGCGGACTTTCTCCTATAGTTTTCACAAGTCGGCACCACTATGAAATCACCGGAAACCTTCTTGAACATCGGCTGCGGCCCCAACGGCCTGAATCACTGGCTGAACTTTGACTGGGGCATCCTGCCGCTGTTGTCGAAGTTCCCCGGCGTGCGGCGGTGTCTGATCCGGCTCGGCGCGCTGCCGCAAGGCTACGATCTGGCGTGGCCCGGCTTGAAACTTGTGGATATCCGCAAACGGTTTCCGCTGCCGGACGGCGCGGTGAAGTTCATTTATTGCTCGCACGTGATCGAGCATTTCGAGCGGTGGGAGGCGCTGCACATCCTGCGGGAATGTTGCCGCTGTTTGCGCGATGACGGCGCGCTGAGGCTGGTCGTGCCGGACATCCCGAAGATGATCGCGTGTTACCAACAGGCCGCCGCGGCGGCGCAGCCGGACGCCAGGCCCGCGCGGGATTTGTGCCGGCTCTGGTGGGGATTCGACAAGGACATCGAGCCGGGGAGCTTCGTAGGCAGGTTCTCCCGGCGGTTCATCCGGGACCATGCGTGGAACTACGACCGGCAGGAACTGGAACTGCTGGTCAAGGAGGTGGGTTTCCGCGCGATGACGGTCTGCGATTTCAGGAAAGGCACTGTGCCCGATCTGGACAAGCTGGATTTGGAAGGACACAAGTCACACAGCATCTACGCTGAAGTTGTGAAATGATTCGCGGCCAACCCACGCATTTGGATTCATCATGCACATCATCGTTCGACTGATTGCTGTCGCCGCGTGCCTGGCGCTGCCGGCGTGTCCGGCGGGCGCGCAGCCAAACCAGGGCCTTGACGAAGCCACCGGCATCGTCCACAACGGCCAATGGCAGAACGGCGTGCCGCTCGGCGCGATGGGCTGCGGCAAGTTTGACGTGCTGCCCAGCGGCTGGTTCTCGCGCTTCAGCATCAACCACAACTGGGACGAGCCACTGTGGGACCATCCGTGGCGGCCGTCGCGCGCGACGTTCTTCGCCATCCGCGCGGCCAAGCCGGATGCGGCGGCAGCCACGCGCTGGCTGCGGTTCGGTTTCCGTGAGCAGGAACTGCCGAGCGTCACGCAGGTGGCGCACGTTGCCTATCGCGGGCAGATACCGTTCGTAGATGCCAGGTTTGAGGACGCGGCGCTGCCGGTGGACGTATCGCTGCACGCGTGGTCGGCGCTGGTGCCGCACAACGCGAAGGACTCCAGCCTGCCGGTGGCGTTCTTCGAGTTCACGCTGAGCAACACCAACGCCCAACCGGTGGAAGCCTCGCTGCTGTTCTCGCTGGAGCACTTCATCGGCTGCGGCGGTTATCAGGTCCACGGCGACCACAAGCAATGGCGCGAGCAGGAAGGCAACCGCGTCGAGCCGGCGGCGGTGAAGGACTCGCCGCTGACCGGGCTGCGGCTGTTCTCCACCAAACAGTTCGCCGGCATGAAGCTGAACTCCAGCGGCGAATACTGGCTGCTCAGCGACGGCCCGACCACCGCGCGCGGCTGGGACGCCGCCAGTGATGGTCAGGAGTTGGTGGCAGGTTTCTCAACGACTGGGGAACTGGAGCGCGCGGAAAGTCCAAAATCGCCTTCCACCGCCGGCGCCATCTGCCGAAAGGTGACGGTGCCCGCTGGCGGCAAGCAGAAGGTTCTTTTCGCCTTCGTCTGGTGGATGCCGCGCCACGTCACGATGGACGGCAAGGACCACGGCCATTACTACTTGCGCGACTTCCAGAACCCGCAGGCGCTGGCAGCCTACGCGTTTGCACAACGCGAGCGCCTGCATCGCGAGACGGCGGCGCTGGGCAAGCTCGTGACCGATTCCAGCCTGCCGGCTTGGTTGCAGCGGTTGATTCTCAACTCGACGCATCCGGTCTTCGTCAACACGCTGTTGACGCGCGACGGCGAGTTTTCGGTGCATGAGGACCCGTCGTGGATGGAGGGCGCGCTCGGCACGATGGACCAGCGCACAGTGGCGCACGTGTTTGTCGGCACGTTCTTCCCGGAACTGGCGCGCAGTGAGATGGAACTGTTCAGCCGATGCCAGCAGGTCAGTGGCGAGGTCACGCACTTCTGCGGCAACATCTACCAGATCATCGGCGACCCGCGCGTGTTCTACGGCATCACCCGTTGGCCGGATTTGTCGGCGGTCTATATCTGGCAGGTGCTCAAGCATTACCGCTGGACCGGCGACCGTGCGTTTCTGGACCAGTCGTGGCCGGGCATCAAGCGCGCGCTGGACTGGATGGTGACGACCGACCGCGACGGCGACGGCATCCCGGAGGGCGGCACCACCTTCGACGCGGGCGTGCAATACGCCGGCGGGTTTGTGTTCACCGCGAGCGTCTATGGCGCTGCGCTGCTCAGCGCGATGGAGATCGCCACCGTCGAAGGTGACGCCGCCACGCGCGCCGCATGCGCTCAACGGCTGGAGAAACTGCGCGCCACAATGCGGCAGCGGCTCTGGACGGGCCAGTCTTTTGCCAAGTGTTACCTGCCCGACCGCGGCATGGTGGTGCCGACGCTGTTCACGGCGCAACTGGCGGGCGACTGGCTGACGCGCGCGGTCGGCCTGCCCGGCGTGGTGTCGGCGGCAGAGGCGCAATCGAGCCTGGAGAGTCTGCTCAAAGTCAACGGCCGCTCCAGCCCGTGGGTGTTCGCCGACGAGTTCATGCCCGACGGCAGCGCGCACAACGACACCTGCTGGTTCACCTACCAAGCCACCTACTTCGCCGGCTTGGCGATGGCGGAAGGCTGGGCCGACGACGCGATGGAGGTGGCCTGGCGGATTTACGAGGGCATCTTCCACTACTACAAAATCCCCTGGGGCATGTATATCAACATCAGCCCAACCCTGAAAGACCCGCCGCAAGGCGGCGCCAGCTACATGAGCCTGATGGCTACCTGGTGGTGGCTGCATCAACTCGCCGGCGCAAGCCTCGATGTGCCCGGCCAGACGCTCTGGCTCTCGCCGCGCCCTCCCAGCTCGCTTGGCGAACTGCACATGCCGCTGTTCTTCCCGCGCGTCTGGTTCTGGCTCGACTACGCGCCGGCGAAAAACATCTTCCGGCTCAAAGTGCTGCGCAAGTTCGGCGAGACGGTGGTGTTCAAACGCGTCGGCGGCGACCCCAACGCCGAAGCGGTTCAGTTGGCAGCGCCGTTTGCGGCCGAGCCGGACGCCGTGCTGGACCTCGCATCGTTGCACGGCAAGCTCGTGACCGTGACGCCTCGCCCGGCGATCGTCGAGCATCGGACCTTCTCCTATCATCGCGAGGGACTGCCGACGCTGCCGTGGACCGCCATTGGTTCGGACGCCAACTCGGGTTTCCACGCCGAGGCCGCCTACGACGGTTTCGCGCAAACCCGCTGGGAGTCCTCGACGCCCGTTTCGCCCGACCTCTGGTGGCAGCTCGATATGGGCGCGCCGCAGGATTTCAAAACTGTGGAGGCCGTCACCTCGCCGCCGGGCCTGACCATCGAGCTGTCCGCGGACGGCAAGCAGTGGCAGTTGATGGACGCGACCGTCGCCCGGCACCGGGCGCGCTACCTGCGGCTGCGGCCCGCCCCGCAAGCTCCCACCAAAGACCCGTGGCGCGTGATCGAGGTGACCGTGCGGCCCTAAAATCCCGGCGGCTAATCTTCCTTCATCTGCAAGGCCAGATGACGCCGCAGTGATTCGCGGTTCTTCGCGTCGTAGAACTCCACCGGGTTGTAGTCGTCGGTCAGCACGACGCCATTGTCGAGGTTCACGGCGAAGAGGCTGCTGAAGGCCTTCGCCACCAACCGGCGCGAGTTCGGATGCACCCGCTCCATGTCGGGCTTCTGCCGCAACGCCAGCGTCTCTTGGTCCGACGCCACCATGAAGGTGTTGCCGTTGCCGGCTTGATGAACGCGCACGCTCTTGAAGACCGCGCCCAGCGTCCGGGCCATCGAGGCGGTGAAAAAGTCGCTCTCGCCGCTGGTCGCGCCGAACATGTTGATCACCAGCGTGCCGTCGGCCCGGAGCAGCCGGCGCATCGCGGCGAAGGCTTCGCGCGTGAAGAGATGCGACGGCGACGAGTCTCCCAGGAACGCGTCGAGGATGATGGTGTCGTATTGCTTCTTGCAGCGGCTGACAAAGTAGCGGCCGTCGCCGAAGTGGATGTTGAGCTTCTGCGGCTCCAGGTCGAAATACTTTACCCCCACCGGCAGCACGGCGGGATTGATCTCCACCACGTCCACGCGCGCGCCGTCGCGGGCAAGTTCGCTCGGCACGATGCCGACGCCCATGCCGATGCACAACGCGTCGGCGATCTTCGGCGTGTAGGCGCGCGCGAGACCATGCAGCATGTAGGTATACATCGAAACGCTCTTGCGCTCCTGCGGGTCGTAGGAGTTCTGGTTCAGGAAGTCGTTCAGGTAGCTGCGCCGCACCGGCTCCTCGTCCCATTCCACGACTTGGAGCTGGCCGAAGTTCGAGTTGGCCCGATACAACTCCCGGATGCCGTCGTTGTGCAGACGGTCCCGCTGGACGCCCGCGTAGCCGGTGCCCGCGCCGATGGCCACGGTCAGCAGGATGGGCGCGAGCTTGGAAACCTTCCGGGCCGGGCCGGCGAAGTAGCCCACAGCCACCGCCATCAACGCCAGTGCCGTCAGATACATGGTCATCGAGTTCGGCAGGAACGGAATGAGCACGTAACCGATCAGGACGGTGCCCACGACGCTTCCCGCGGTGCTGATGGCCGTGAGCCGGCCGACGTTGCCTCCGACGGTGTCCACCGAGCCGGTCAACATGCGGACGAAGAACGGTCCGACCATCGCCAGCAGCCCCAGCGGCACGAAAAACAAGAACGCCGATGCCAGCAGCGATCCCGCGGCCAGTTCAAACTCCAGGCATCCATACGCCACCGGCTCGCAGACCAACACCGACACGCACAGATAAAGGGCGGCGGCTGCGATGGCGCCGTAGAGCCGGCCGAGTTGCGGCGAGCGGTCCACCCAACGACCTCCGATGTAGTAGCCGCAAGCCAGCGCGACGAGCGTCACCGCGATCTGCGCCGTCCAGACGAAGTGCGACGTGCCGAGATAAGGCGCGAGCATCTTCGCGCCGAGGATTTCCACGATCATGATCGCCGCGCCGGTGACCGCAGCCGTCACATACAAATAGCGGCGCAGGCCGGCGGTGAGCGGGATGTTTGCAGGAGCAACAGGTCGTTTTGGTTTCACAGGGGTTTTCTTATGCCTTTTTTGAGCCAAGCAGCCGGTCCATCGAGTCGGCGGTTTGGTAAATCAGCGCCTCCGGGTAGTGCGGATACGGGTGGAAATACTCGAACGTCAGGTAGCCGCGGTAGCCGGTCTGGTCGAACGCATCCATCACCGCCGGCCAGTTCGTCGTGCCGTCCAGCAGCGGTCGGAAACACTCCAGCGAGTGGTCGGTCGCCTTCTTGGAGAACTCCTTCAGGTGGACGTTCCTGATCCGCTTGCCGAGCGCGGAAATCCAGTGCTCCGGATAGTGGAAGAGCATGATGTTGCCGGTGTCGAAGTGGACGCGCACGTATTCGCTCTGGAAGCTGTCCACGAACGCGTTCATCTCGCCCGGCGTCATCAGGTAGCCGCTGAAGAAGATGTTCTCAATGTTGAGATAGACGCCGAGCTTCGTCGCCGCCGGCAGCAGCTTCGCCACCGCCTCGCGGGCGCGGCGGTCGCACACGTCGAACGGCACCGGCTCGTAATCCGCCCGCCACGGGATGTTCACCGCGCCGGGCACGACGAGCAGGTTGTCCGTGCCCACGTCGTGCGCCGCCTGGACCATCTTCGCGGCCAGTTCCAGCCCCCGCTCGCGTTTGGCCGCGTCGCCGCTGCTCAGCGGAAACGGCCAGAACAGGAACGAACAGAGTCCGCTGATGCCGATGCCGATCTTGTCGGCCAGCTTGCGAATGGCGCGGCATTCCGCCGGGCCGGCCTTGGGCGAGAGGTCGTTGTCGAGGTCGTAGTTCAACTCGACCGCGTCGAAACCCGCGGCCTTCGCCAGCCGCAGACACTCCTCCAGGTTCATCCGCTCCGGGTAGGGGAACGCCCAGAGGTTGATGGACTTCTTCATGTCGTAGCGTTTCGGCGACGCGCGCCGGGCGTCGGGTTTGGCCGCCTCCGCAGCGCCGGCGATGCTATGTGCAAACGCCGCCGCGCCGCCCGCCGCCGCCAGCGCCGTGCTGATGGCTGCGCGCCGGGTGATATGCGGGTCGAACGAGTTGTCGCGTTGGTCTTTCATGTTGGCCTCTGGGTTGGAAACTGGATGCGCCGAAAATACCGCAACGCCCCGGCGAGACCAAGCGGGAATAGCGTTTCGACGCGCCCCGCCGGTCGCAAGATTATGATTGCGGTTGCGGCCGAAGTCGGTAAAAGCAATCCCTCAACTATGCCTGCCCACTTCAGTCTGGAGTCGCACGGTCTTCTTGGAACCGGGTTGGTCCATCGGAACCTGCCTGTCGCGGCGCTCGTCGAGATGAGCCTGCGCCGCGGCGAGAGCCGGCTGGCCAACACCGGCGCGCTCGTCACGCTCACCGGCGAGCGCACGGGCCGCTCGCCGAACGACCGGCTTGTCGTCAAGGAACCGGGCAGCGAGAGCAGGATCGCGTGGGGCAAGGTCAACCAGCCGGTCTCCCGCGAGCAGTTCCAGAAGCTCCGCCATCGCGTCGCCGCGCATCTGAAGAACCGTGAGGTCTTCGTGTTCGACGGCTTTGTCGGCGCGGACGAGCGGCATCGCCTGCCAATCCGTGTCATCACGGAGCAGGCGTGGCATTCACTGTTCGCGCGGCAGCTTTTCCGCCGGCCGACGCCGGAGGAACTCAACGGGCATGAGCCGGCGTTCACCGTCATCTCCGCGCCGAACTGCCTCGCCGATCCCGCCAGCGACGGCACGAAGTCGCAGGCATTCATCTGCGTGGACTTCGGCTCGCGCACGGTCATCATCGGCGGCACGCACTACGCCGGCGAGATGAAGAAGTCGGTATTCAGTTGCCTCAACTACGTCCTGCCGCAGCAAGGTGTCTGCCCGATGCACTGCTCGGCCAACGTCGGCAAGGACGGCGACGTGGCGCTTTTCTTCGGCCTCTCCGGCACCGGCAAGACCACGCTCTCCGCCGACCCCGACCGCCGCCTTATCGGCGACGACGAGCACGGCTGGGGCGACAACGGCGTGTTTAACTTCGAGGGCGGCTGCTACGCGAAGTGCATCCGCCTCAGCCACGAGCGCGAGCCGCAAATCTGGGACGCCATCCGCTTCGGCGCAGTCGTGGAAAACGTCGTGATGGATCCCGACACGCGCGAGGTGGACTTCGACGACGACACCATCACGGAAAACACTCGCGCCGCCTATCCGGTGGACTTCATCGCCAACGCGATTGACAGCGGCGTCGGCGGCCATCCGCGCTCCATCGTGTTTCTCACCGCCGACGCGTTTGGCGTGATGCCGCCCGTGGCGCGGCTCGACGAACGGCAGGCGATGTATCATTTCCTCTCCGGCTACACCGCGCGCCTGGCCGGCACCGAGGCGGGTGTCGGCCGCGAACCGCAGGCCACGTTCAGCGCCTGCTTCGGCTCGCCGTTCCTGCCGCTGTCGCCGCGCGTCTATGCCGAGCTGCTGGCGAAAAAGATGCGCGAGCACAACGTCCGCTGCTACCTCGTCAGCACCGGCTGGGTCGGAGGGCCGTGCGGCGTTGGCAGCCGCATCGAGTTGGCCTACAACCGCGCCACCATCCACGCCATCCTCAAGGGCGAACTCGACCGCCAGCCGATGACGCCCCATCCGGTCTTCGGTTTCCAGGTGCCCAAGCGTTGTCCGGGCGTCCCGGCGGAGGTTCTCGACATCCGCAAGACGTGGAAGAATCCAGCCGAATATGACGCCCAAGCCCGCGAGGTTGCGCGCCTGTTCATCAAGAACTTCGAGCAGTTCCAAGACACCGCCGCCGACCTCGTCACCGCCGGCCCCAAAGCTGGTTGATTACGCATTACGAATTACTTCCCGCCATGAACCCCGACTCCAAAACCTTCCTCAAACAACTCGTCGAAACCCCCAGCCCCTCCGGCTACGAACAGCAAGTCCAGCAACTCGTCCGCGAGCGTATCCGTCCGTGGTGCGACGAGGTCAAGACCGACGTGATGGGCAACGTCTTCGGCATCCGCAATCCCGCCGGCCGCCCGCGGGTCATGCTCGCCGGCCACTGCGACCAGATCGGCTTCATCGTCCAGTTCATCACCGAGAGCGGTTTCATCTACGTGGACCGCATCGGCGGCGTGGACCCGACCGTCGCCGTCTCACAGCGCGTCGTCGTCATGACCCGGCGCGGCCTCGTGCCCGGCGTCATCGGCCGCAAAGCCATCCACCTCATGGACGAGGACGACCGCAAACGCGTGCCGAAGATGGACGACCTCTACGTGGACATCGGCGCCAAGTCCAAAAAGGACGCCGAGAAACTCGTCTCGCTCGGCGACGCGGGCGTGTTCGTGCAGCCGTTCACCGAACTGGCCAACAACCGCGTCGTCTCGATGGCCTTCGACAACAAGATGGGCACCTGGATCGTCACCGAAACGCTGCGGCTTCTCCACGGCAGGAAGTTCGACGCCTGCATCGTCGGCGTCTCCACCGTGCAGGAGGAGATTGGCCTGCGCGGCGCGCAGACCAGCGCGTTCGCCAGCGAAGCCGAGGTTGGCATCGCCCTCGATGTCGGCCACGCCACCGACTGCCCCGGCATAGACAAGAAAAAGATTGGCGACTACCAGCTCGGCAAAGGCCCGAAGATTTGCCGCGGCGCGAACATCAACCCCGTCGTCTTCGATCTCCTCGTCGAGACGGCGAAGAAGGAAAAGATTCCCTACCAGATCAGCACCGCCGCGGGCGGCACGGGCACCGACGCCAACATCATGCAGCGCACCCGCGCCGGCATGGCCACCGGCCTGGTCTCCGTCCCGCTGCGCTACATGCACACGCCCAACGAACTGCTCTCGCTCGACGATCTGGAGAACTGCGCCAAGCTCATCGCCGCCTTCTGCGCGCGGCTGAAGAAGGACCAGGACTTCACGCCGTAACGGCGTCCGGCAGGCGGCGCGCCGCATTATGGCCGTGCGATTTCTGAACTGGGCGAACGTTCAACGTTGAAAGTTTCCAGCAGTGATTGGTTTTGTGTGCCGGTTGCTACGTGTTCAGCCGTTGCCAGATGCGACAGAAACGCTGTCACCTCCGGCCCGCCCATCTCGCGCGGATGTCTTTTACCGTGGTGAAGAATGAAGCGCCTGATCCAGTGCCAGTGAGCTTTGTGCGTGCGTAGCGAGAAATGCCTGAACCGGCAGACCTCTGCCACCTGCTCCTGTAAGCGGGCCTTTGGATTCGGAATGAAGAACGGCCTGGCGATGCTCTCTGTTTGCCTTTGCCGGTTCTAACAATGGACCTGCCAGACATGTAAAATGTTCTGGACGCGGGAAAAAGCCGGCGCGAAAGTCCGCCATGCCGCCTTATAAGACGTCAATTAGGCTATCTAATAGATGTTAGCCCGATGCGAGCGCACCACACCACATGAGCGACCAATGGATATTCTTTCCGTGCCAGATGGGTGAGCATCGCGCGTCCATCTTCTACGACCACGGCATCTGCGACAGTATTGACACTATTGCGCCGCCGCACCTGCTCAAGGTGCGGGTGGCCTTCAAGCAACCGCGACCGGATGGGATGCCTACGAACGAGGAATTCCAGAGCCTGATGGCGCTTGAGGACGCTTTGCAGGTGTTGGTTCAGCAGCACGAGAGCCTTTACGTCGGGCGAGTTACCGTTGACGGTCATCGCCATTTCTACATTTACACGCCGGACTCCGAGCAGGTTTGGTCCACACGGCTCAGGACACTTGGAGCGATCCACGGCTACGCTGTTTCGTCAGCTTTCCAGCCAGACGACATCTGCGATGGTTACTGGAAGGAGTTGTTTCCGACAGAGGATGATTGGCAGGTCATCAAAGACTTGGGAGTGATTGAGGCACTACAGAAGGAGGGTGATGACGGGACAGCCTCGCGGCAGATTGACCACTGGGCTTACTTTTCATCGCAAGGCACGGCGGAGCAGTTTGGTGGTTGGGCGCAGGGCAGAGGATACATTTTGGATGGCAGTGACGTTTCCGACGAGGGAAAGTTTTGCGTCCGCTTCAGTCATACGGGCACAGTTCAGTTGGCGGACATTACGTCACACACCATCGCACTGCGGCGCAGAGCGAGCGAACTTGGAGGAGATTATGATGGATGGGAGACACCAGTCTGCAAAGCATCGGGCTAAGAGCGCTGTAGCGAACCGCCGCCCCGCTGGGCAGTCGGACGGTTCTGATAATTTGTCAGCGACTCTTGCAGCCGACCGGGCGTTTCCGGCGGCGGTCGCTGAGATCGTTAGGTGACTTTGGACGTCTAGAGCTAAAACGAATCGTTATCATGAAATCACTTGCAGTCATATTCATCGCCATTGCGGTTTGCGGCTGCACGGATCGCGCTGCGACAAACTCGCTTTCCGATGCTTCCGAACAGATGACTCGACAGTTCGTCAGCCAGTGGGACGCACAGCCACACGCCACGTCACGCAAGCTGAAGTCGGTTCGGATCACCAGTTTCGATACCCCGACAGGCAACCCGCGTCCCTATCTCGGTGTCGCTCTGACTTGGGAAAACGGCTCACGAACTCATGCCAGCCTGGCCATGGTGCAGCTTGGCGACGGACTCTTCGGAGTCACCTACGAGGATACCACCACGAAGGAAAAATTTTCGGCCATCGTTTCCTTCCGATGAAAACGTGGCCTAACGAAACAGGCATGGCATCGGACGGAGCGGAGCGAAGCTCCGATGCTATGCGGGGTTGAACGAGCTTGGTTGAATGGGGTCGGCCTCCTCTTTGGCCGGTGGAGCCGCTTCCGGCCTCCTCATCCGCTCCGCGCGCCGCCGCCCCAACCGGCACTTCCACTGCGGCCGCCTGAAATCAGGATTTCCATCCTTTTCTCGTCCGTGCCGGAGCAAGGGCCGGTAATATGAAGAACCGCGCGAAGCCGCCGCAACATCCGGCGGCCCCAACGCGTCACGCGTTCTCTGGAACGCGCTTCCCGTCCAAACCTCCGGGTCATCCGGACAAGCGAACGCGTGGCGCGTTGGTTCGTTCGCGCCCCGCGAACAAGCCAACGGATGAGTGGAAGGGCCGACGCGCCGCGCGGACGGTCGGACGGGCATTGGGGACGGGCGGACGCGCTTTGGGGACAACTCTACGGGCGGCGCGGACGGTCGGACGAGCCATGCGGACAGCCCTGCGGGCGGCGCGGACAAGCCTACGCGTCGCGCGGACACGCCGACGGGCCGCGCGGACGGGGCTACGGATGGCCCGAACAAACCGACGCGCAACGCGATCCAGTGGGTTTGACCCAGGCCGGACAGCCAATCCCCCTGCCTGCACCTTGACCATCTCAAAACACCAAGTAGATTCGGGCACAAAGAGAGGAAAATGTGTCATGCCGAGTCCCGGCCAACTCCAAGAACCAACAGACCACTCCTCCGCGGACGCGCTGCTCCAGATGATCACCGGCTTTTGGACCTCGCAGGCGGTCCTCGTCGCGGCCAAGCTTGGCATCGCTGACCTGCTCAAGGATGGCCCGAAACCGTGCGCGGAACTGGCCCGTTCCGCGGGCGTGCGTCCCCAAGCCCTCTACAGGCTCCTGCGCGCGCTTGCGAGCGTCGGCGTGTTTCGGGAGGAAGAGGAAGGGTGCTTTGGCCTGACGCCGCTCGGTGCCCGTCTTCAAACCGGCGTTCCCGGCTCCCTGCGGGCCTTCACGCTTTTTCAGGAGTATCAGTATCGCGCGTGGGAGGCTGTGCTGCACAGCCTGCGGACTGAGGAGACAACCTTCGACAAGGTTCAGGGGCAACCGCTCTTTCCCTACTTGGCTGCGCACCCGGCGGTGGCGGCGGTTTTCAACGAAGGCATGACGAATTTGACCGCTCAAGTGGCGGCGGCGGTGGTGGCGGCCTATGACTTCGCGCAATTCGGCACTTTGGTGGACGTCGGCGGCGGCGCTGGCATTCTCCTGACGCGCATCCTGAAGGCGAATCCGGCGCTCCGTGGAGTGTTGTTTGACGTGCCTCATGTGGCGGAGAACGCCAAATCACGGATGGCCGAGGCTGGCCTGTCCGACCGCTGCGCCATCGCGGCGGGCGACTTCTTCCAAGCAGTGCCTCCGCGTGGCGACGCCTACCTGCTGAAGTGGATTATCCATGATTGGGACGACGAACGTGCCATCACCATCCTCAAGCATTGTCACAGCGCCATGACGGAGAGGGGCAAGCTCCTGGTGATCGAGGCTGTTCTGCCACCCGGCAATGCGCCCTTCTTCCACAAATGGCTGGACCTCACGATGCTCGTGGTCACGGGCGGGCGCGAGCGCACCGAGGGCGAATACCGTGCGCTCTACGAGGCGGCAGGCTTTCGGTTGACGCGAATCATCCCGACCGCCTCCGAGATGAGCGTCATCGAGGGCGTGCGGGCGTAGCCGTTTGCATTGAGCTTTCGGGGGCGGTCGCGTAATCTCCGCTGCGTTGCGGCGGCAGGATGTCGCCGTGCGTTGACCGATGCAATTCCTCGATCTCACACTGCCGACGCCGGAGGAGAACCTCGCGCTGGACGAGGCGCTGCTGGCGTTGGCCGAGCAAACCGACGGCTCGGAAGTGCTCCGCATCTGGGAGGTCGCCGCGCCGTGCGTTGTGCTCGGTTGTTTCTGCCGCCTCGCGGAAGACGTGAATGAATCCACCTGCGCCGCCGACAACGTGCCGGTGCGGCGCCGCGTCAGCGGCGGCGGGACGGTGTTGATCGGCCCCGGATGTTTGAACTTTTCGCTCGTGCTCGACATGCGCCAGCGGCCGGAACTGAACGACGTTTCCCGCTCGCACTTCCTGATCCTCGACCGCATCACCGAGGTGTTGACCGCCAAGGCACCGCACGTCGGCTTCGATGGCACGAGCGATCTTTGCCTCGCCGGCAAGAAGTTCTCCGGCAACGCCCAGCGCCGCCGCCGCAACTGGCTGCTCCACCACGGCACGCTGCTCTACAACTTCCCCGTCGAACAAATCAGCCGCTACCTGCGCGAGCCGCCGCGCCAACCCGCCTACCGCGCCGCCCGGCCGCACGCGGAGTTCGTCACCAACTTCCCCGCCGACGCCACGTGGCTCGACCAGGGCCTGCGCCTGGCGTGGGCCGCCGACGATCCGCTGGCCGTGTGGCCGCACGAATTGACCGAACATCTCGTGCGGACCCGCTACGCGCGCCCCGAGTGGATCCGGCGGCGGTGACAGTCGCGTTGCCCGACCACCGGAAACTCGTTGTGTTGGGTCATGCGGCTCATATAATGCCGTGAAGACGGAATTACGAAGATGAGCCTGCCAACGATTCATGCGGCCGTCATTGTTGCGTTCGCCGCGCAAGCCTTCGCTGCTGATGCCTCCATCAATCCCTCCGCGCCGAACGCCGTCACGTTTCCGGCGCAGCAGGCGAAGTTCGTGCGGTTCGTCATCCAGGCGAGCAGCGGCGGCCAGCCGTGCGTTGACGAACTGGAGATCTTCGGCGCGGACGGGAAGCGCAATCTCGCGCTCGCAAAGGACGGCGCGAAAGCGAGCGCGTCGTCGAGCTTGAGCGGCTACGCCATCCATCAGGTCGCGCATCTCAACGACGGTCTCTACGGCAACGCGCACAGTTGGATCGCGGCGACGACACACGAGGAATGGGCGCAGATCGAGTTGCCGGCCGCGGCGCAGGTTTCCAGGGTCGTCTTTTCGCGCGACCGCGAGGGACACTATCGCGACCGCGTGCCGGTGGTGTTTGAGGTCCGGCTCTCGCTCGACGGTCAACAGTGGAAGACCGTTAGCAAGGTGAAGGCAACCAACCTGGCTGCTGGGCGCCCAGCCGCGCCCTATGTGCCGCCCGCGCCGCTGCCGGAGCCGGTGACGCATGACGGGCTGGTGCGCTACGCCTTCCTGTGCGAGCGCGCGACGTGGCAGCGGATCAGCACGACGGACCATCTCTCGCCGTTGTTCACGGATCGGCCGGCGCTGCCGGGCGGCGAGCCGTATTGGGGCCGCATCGCGCGGCTGAAGCCGGCCGAGCGCGTGCTGACGCAGATGGAGGAGATGATCGGGCGGCTCGCGGCGAAAGGCGTGGACGTGGCGGACGCGAAGAAGGAACTGGTGGCGTTGAAACAACGTCAAGCGGCAAGCGATGACGAAGCGCTCTACCTTGATGCCCGGCTGGCAAAGCGGCGGCTGATGTTCCGCGACCCGGACCTCGCGCCGTTGCAGCGTATTCTCTTCGTCAAACGCCATCCTTACCTCTCATCGCACAATTACAGCGACGTGCTCGATTCGCAGTTCAAGCCGGGCGGCGGCATCTGCGTGCTGGACGTGCCGCGGCGCGACGGGCGGCTGGAGCCGGCCGCAGCGAAGCTGGCGACGCTCTTCGACGCCAGCGAAGGCATCGCGCGCGACCCGATGGCGGACTTCGAGGCGCGGAAGGTTTACTTCGCGTTCCGGCCGGCGAAGGTCCGCGAGGGCGAGCAGGAGCCTTACTGGCACCTGATGGCGATGGACGCGGGCGGCGGCAAGGCGCAGCAGCTCACCGACGGGCCGTTCCATGATTATTATCCGTGCCCGCTGCCGGACGGCGGGCTGGCGTTCATCTCGACGCGCTGCCGGGCGCGCTTTCTCTGCTGGCGGCCGCAGGCGTTCGTGCTGTTCCGGCTGGACGGAAAGGAAATCCGCCCGCTGTCGTTCGCGAATCTCAGCGAGTGGACGCCGACGGTGGCGCGCGACGGCCGCATCCTCTGGACGCGCTCGGAGTATCTCGACAAGGGCGCGGATTTCGGCCACACACTTTGGGCGGTGCGGCCCGACGGCACGCACCCGGAGTTGATCTTCGGCAACAACACGGCGAACTGCTACATCAACGGCCGCGAGGTGCCGGGCACGCATGAGATTCTCTGCACCATCTTCTCGCACGGCGGCGACCACAACGGCCCGCTTGGCTTGGTGGACATCGCGAAGGCGCGGTCGCTCTCCGACTCCAACGCCGTCACGAACATCACGCCCGACACGACGCCGCGCTACAACATGAACTGGCCGCGGCAGGAATGCTGGCGCGACCCGGTGCCGGTGGCGCGCGATTATTTCCTCGCCAGCCACGCGCCGGCGGACCGCTTCGGTCTTTATGTCGCCGACCGCTGGGGGAACCGCGAGCTGCTTTACCTCGACCCGGACATGGGCAGCATGACGCCGTCGCTGTTGCGGCCGGAGCCGAAACCGCCGGTGCTCGGCCCCAACGCGCCGACGCTCGCCGATTCGCAAGTCGGGCAGTTCACGGTGGCTGACGTTTATCAGGGCTTGGAGCCGGCGGTGCCGCGCGGGAAGGTGAAATACATCCGCGTCTGCCAGGAAGTGCGCGCGAACCTGGAGCGGCTCGCCAGCGGCGAGTATCGGCGCGACCACGGCCCGGTGTTCACGGATTTTTATGCGACGCCCATCCACAAGGTCAGCGGCCCCTTCGGCTGGCCGAGTTACGTCGCGAAGACGGCGCTCGGCCTCGCGCCGGTGGAAGCGGACGGTTCGGCGAGCTTCTACGCGCCGGCGGGCAAGGTGCTTTACTTCCAGGCGCTCGACGAAAACTTCAACGAGCTGCAACGGATGCGGAGCGTGGCGCAGTTGCAGCCGGGCGAACAGCGCGGTTGCGTCGGCTGCCACGAGCATCGCCAAACCGCCGCGCCGGTGAAGCTGACGCTCGCCTCGCGTCGTCCGCCAAGCCGGTTGCAGCCGCCGCCGTGGGGCGCGGAGCCGTTCGCCTACGAGCGCGTCGTGCAGCGTGTGTGGAACGCGAAGTGCGTGCGCTGCCACAACGGCAGCGAGAAAGGCCGCATCAACCTGACCGGGGCGCTCGATGCCGAAAAAGTGCCGGCGAGCTACCGCGCGCTGATCGCCGGCGGCTGGGTTCACTACTTCGACTTCACCTACCGGCTGCGGCACTCCAAGGCGGAACCGCTGAGTTTCGGCACGCTCAAGAGCCGCCTCTGGCAGATGCTCGATGCCGGCCATCACGATGTAACGCTGACGCGGGACGAAACGCACGCGGTGAAATGCTGGATTGACCTGAACTGCCCGCTCTGGCCCGATTACGTGCCGCGCGACCAACGGCCGCGCGCGGCGCAGATCACCCAGGCCAACTGACAGGTTGCGCATCGTGGCGGCATACCCAAAAGTGGGATTGACCTCGCGCCGCATTTGTGTGCGATATATGCGCCATTAGATCGCACGACCAGGCGATGCCTGACGAAGAATGAACGACGCGAAGGAAGCACTATGAGACAACATCTCCTCAAGCTCGGCGCAGCACTGTTCCTGATTTCCACCTGCCTCATCGCCACGCCGGCCACGGCTGGGTTCTTTGGACGCTCCAAGAGCGATTGGCTTTCGCCGACGGCCCTCGCTGCGACGGCCGACGGGAGCACGATGTTCGTCGCCTGCGCCACGGCCAACCAGGTGGCGGTCTTCGACGTTGCCACCGGCAAGGTCGCCAAGAACATCGAGGTGCCCGATTCGCCGCTCGGCCTCGCGCTTTCCGCCGACGGCAAACAGCTCTTCGTCACCTGCGCCGCGCCGGCGAGCAGCGTTTGTATCGTGGACACCGCCTCGGGCAAAGTCGCCGCCACCATCCCGACCGGCCACACGGCGATGGCGCCGGTGCTCAGCCCCGACGGCAAGACGCTCTACGTCTGCAACCGCTTCAACAACTGCGTCTCGGTGATTGACCTCGCGCAGCGCAAGGAGGTCAACCGCGTCGCCGTCCCCCGCGAACCCGTCGCCGCCGCGGTGACGCCGGACGGCAAGCTGTTGCTTGTCGCCAACCACATCCACACCGGCCGCGCCGACGCCGACGTGGTGGCCGCGGTGGTCACCATCATTGACACCGCCAGCGGCAAGGCGATCAAGGACATCGCGCTGCCCAACGGCAGCGGCCTGCTGCGCGACGTGCGCGTGTCGCCCGACGGCAAGTTCGCCTGCGTTACGCACGTGCTGGCGCGGTTCCACCTGCCGACGACGCAACTCGAGCGCGGCTGGATGAACACCAACGCGCTGAGCCTCATTGACCTCACCAAGTGCGCCCTCTTCAACACCGTGTTGCTCGACAACGTGGACAGCGGCGCGGCCAACCCCTGGGCCGCTGCCTGGAGCGCCGACGGCAAACAAATCTGCGTCACCCACGCCGGCACCCACGAGGTCAGTATCATTGACGCGCCGGCGCTGCTGGAGAAGCTGGCGAAGATGCCGGCGGCGATTGATCCGAACGCCAAGATTGACTACAACGCCGCCTCGCGCGTCGCCGCCGATGTCCCGAACGACCTCTCGTTCCTCGTCGGCGTGCGCAACCGCATCAAGCTCCCCGACAACGGCCCGCGCGCCATCGCGCTCCTCGGCAGAAAGATCTACACAGCCAACTACTTCTCCGACTCGCTCAGCGTGATTGACCAGGCCGCGCCGAACGTCGTCGCGAGTTCCATCCCGCTCGGCTCGAAGCGGACGATGAGCGCGGTTCGGAAGGGCGAAATGCTGTGGAACGACGCCACGATGTGCTTCCAAGGCTGGCAGAGCTGCGCGAGCTGCCATTCTTCCGATGCACGCGTGGACGGCCTGAACTGGGACCTGCTCAACGACGGCATCGGCAATCCCAAGAACAGCAAGACCATGCTCCTGTCGCACAAGACGCCCCCTGCGATGAGCATGGGTGTGCGCGACACCGCCGAAACCGCCGTTCGCTCCGGCATCAAGAACATCCTCTTCGCCGTGCGCCCCGAGGACGATGCCAAGGCCATAGACGAATACCTGAAGTCGCTCAAACCGATTCCCAGTCCCTATTTGGAGAAAGGCAAGCTCTCCGCCGCCGCGCAGCGCGGGAAGAAGATCTTCGCCGACAAGGCGGTGGGTTGCGCCGAGTGCCACACCTCTTCGACTTTCACGAATATGAAGTCCTACGACGTCGGCACGCGCGGCCAGTTTGACAAGGCCGACGAGATTTTCGACACGCCGGCGTTGATCGAAGGCTGGCGCAGCGCGCCCTACCTGCACGACGGCTCCGCCGCGACGATGCGGGATGTGCTGACCTCGCGCAACGCCGCCGACAAGCACGGCAAGACCAAGCACCTGTCGCCGCAGCAGATTGACGATCTGACCGTGTATCTGTTGTCGCTCTGACGCGCCGCCGCCCCGCGGCTGGGAGACCCATGCGACCGGCAAGCGGACTTCGGACGAAACGCAGCGCAATCTGCCTTAGTCAACTTGTGCTTGTTGCCGTCGTCGTCGCCGCGCCATCATCGCTTCCCGAAAACCTCGCGCTGAATGCACGCGTCACCGCCGACTCTGAACACAGCAACCGCTACCTTGCTCGGTTTGCCGTGGACGGCCAGATTCCTGCCGCCGGTGATCACGGCGACCCCGGTAAGGCTTGGTGCGTAAAGGGCCACACCCACCGCAACGGCGCGACTTTCAAACTGGAATGGCCGGACGAGGTGATGGTCGCCGAGGTTGTTTACTACGGCCGCACCGGATGGTTCGCAGAGGAATGCTGGAAGGATTACGAGGTTCGACTCGATAATGCAGAGCAGCCGGCTGCCAAAGGCAGCTTCCAGATGGGCCACGGCCCTCAACGCATCACACTCGCCACTCCCACGAAGGCTCGCAGCGTCACGCTGAAGTTCCTAAGCAGTTACGGCGGTCTCAATCCCGGCGCATCGGAAATTCAGGTCTTCGCCGTCAGCCCACTCGACAGCGCGCTGCCGAAGTTCGTCAAACTCCAGCGCGGCGCACCGCGGCCCGTCGTTGATGAAACTGAACGCGTCAAGGCATCACCGGAGCTTGCCGCTGACGTGAAGGCCGGCCGGCTCGGCTTCGAGAAGCTGCTGCTCATCAAGCGACGCGAGCTGAACCCAAGCCACGTCTATACCTACCATGTCGAAGGTTTCGCCGCGGGCGGCGCGCTCTGCACCTTTGACGTGCGCACCGGCGAGACGAAGGAGCTTGTCGCCTCGCCCGAAGGCCAGATCCTCGATTGCGACCTCTCCTACGACGGCAAGGAAATCCTCTTCAGTTGGCGGAAGAAGAAAGCGGAAGGCTACCACCTCTTCGTCATCAACGCCGACGGCAACGGCCTGCGCCAACTCACCGACGGCCCGTGGCACGACTACAACGCCTGCTGGCTGCCCGACGGCGGCATCGCGTTCCTCTCGACGCGCGAGAGCCGCTTCGCCTACTGCTGGGTCTCGCCCGTCGGCGTGCTGCACCGGATGGAGCGCGATGGCTCGCGAGTGCAGCGGCTCAGCGCCAACATTGTCAACGATTTCACGCCGTGCGTCCTGCCCGACGGCCGCATCCTCTACTCGCGTTGGGAATACGTGGACAAGCCCGCCATCCCGATTCAGAGCCTCTGGACGATCCATCCCGACGGCACCGGGCTGGCAGGTTATTTCGGCAACCGCGTCCTCAGCCCGGCGACGTTCATGGAGGCGCGCGCAATCCCCGGCGGCGACAAGGTCCTCTGCGTCCTGACCAGCCACAACGGCCCATGCCGCGGCGCGCTCGGCATCATTGACCGCAGCCGCGGCGTCAACTCGCAGTCGGCGATCGAAAACATCACACCTTGGCTGCGAATCGGCTCGACCGACAAAGGTAGTGGCAACGACGTGCGGGGCCCCTACGAAAGCCCGTTCCCGCTCGACGACAAGCTCTTCCTCGTCTCGCGCCGCGGCACGCTGATGGTCCGCGATTACGCCGGCACGCGCATGGCGGAAATCATCGCCGGCGGCAAGGACGGCCTCGGCTACTACAGCGCCCGGCCGCTGCGCCCGCAGGAGCGCCCGCCGGTGTTGAACTCGCTCGTAGCCGCCGACGTAAGGAGGCGGACGGACGACTCGGTGCCGAACGCGGACCGCCTCCTTACGTCGGCGGCTACGGGCTGGGCCACCGTCGTCCTGCAGGATGTTTACAATGGCCTCGAACCGCACGTTCGCCGTGGCGAGGTGAAACAAATCTGCGTGGTGCAGGAGATGAAGAAGGAAGTGCGGACCGACGTGAAGAACCGCGCGTTCGGCTTCCAATTCCCCGTCATCTCCTGCGGCGCCACCTACGCGGCGAAGACCGTCTGGGGCTTCGTGCCTGTCGCGCCCGACGGTTCTGCCAGTTTTCAGGTTCCGACCGGCATCCCGATCTATTTCATGGCGCTCGACGAGCATGGTCGCGCGCTACAACGAATGCGGACGTTCACGCATCTGATGCCCGGCGAAACTCAAGGTTGTCTCGGCTGCCACGACCACCGACTCTCGACTACGCCGCCGAAACTCGCCGCCGCCGTCAAGGCCGCGCCCGCGCAACTCAAGCCGCCGGAGTGGGGCCGAGTTGGTTTCGATTACACCACCCTCATCCAGCCCGTGCTCGACCGTCATTGCATCCGCTGCCACAGCGGGCCGATGCCGCCGAACAAGGTGGACCTCACTGGCGACAAGACCGACTTCTTCAGCGTCTCCTACGAGTCGCTCGCGCGCGGCCGGAAGCGCCTTGGCAACGAAGGCGAGTTCGACAATCCCTACACGAACTGGATTCCGACCTACAACGGCATGGAGGCGAATATTCTAGAGGTCACACCGCTGGCGTGGGGTTCGCCACGCAGCAAGCTCGCCGACCTGCTGCTCGCGGGCCATCCCGACGCCGGCGGCAACCCGCGTGTGCAACTCAGCGACTACGAACGCCGCCGTATCTTCACGTGGATAGACCTTAACGTCCCCTACTACGGCACCGCCGAGACATCACATCCCGATGTGAAAGGCTGCCGCCGCATGTATCCCACGGCGCTCGACGCAACGCTCAGCGATGTGGCCGCGCGCCGCTGCGCCTCCTGCCATGCGAAGGGAGTGCCGCGCGAAGTCTGGACGCGCATCGAGCAGCCGCAGAAGAATAATTTCCTCACAGCCCCACTGGCGCGCTCCGCCGGTGGCAGCGAAGCTTGCGGCAAGCCTATCTTCCAAAACACCAACGACGCGGACTACCAGGCGATCCTGAAGACCTTCGAACTGCTCGCGCAGGCGATGAAAGACAAGCCGCGCATAGACATGCCCGGCGGCAAGCCCGACGCCACTGTAGACCGCTGCCGCCTCGGCAAGGTGGATTAAATCGTCACCGGCCCGTCGAACGACGCCAGCTCGTGGAGCGCGGCGCGATCCGAGAGCACGCGGAGCTTCAACTGATAGCGCCGGCTCTCGCCCGGCTGGAGATACTGCTCGGCACGCAGGTCTTTGTCCCGGGCCTTGCCCAACAACGAGCCGAAGAACGGCTCCAGACCGGTCACATAGCAGCCGCGCGGACCGTAATGCTGCCAGTTCGCCATCCGCGGCATCGCTTTCGCCGGATAGGAAATCTCCACGGCGAGTTTCAGTCGCTCGTTGAGCAAGCCAACGCGGCAAACGCCGTGTTTGTCTGGCGTTACCTCCACGATCAAGCCGCGCTCGCCGAAGCCTGCGTGGCCTGACAGAGGCTCGGGCACGCGCTTAAGTTGGTTCATCCGCGCGCCGTCGAGCGGTTGGATGATATCCTGGCCGGCGGGCGGCGGGATGACCCAGTATTCCGCCTTGCCGCGATAGATGAAACGCGCGCCAGCGTCGAGCAGCGGATAGCCGAGGTTGCAGTGGTAAAGCCAATGGTGCGCCGAGCGGGTGTCGGCGCGGTTCGTCACCTCGTCCTCGATGACAATCTCCGGCACACCGAGTGTGCAGCGGATGTTGCGCCGCACTTCCATCACCGGCCCGAACATCCGGCTGTCGCGCGTGACAATGCTGATCTGCATGTCGAGCTGGCCGCGATGCGGGTCTGGATTGATGAGTTGCTCGACCGCCGCGGGGAAGTTTGAGTAGTGGCCGTGAAGGTTGGTCTTCACGCCGTCTTCCTCGCGCGGACCGCCCATGTATTGCGGGCCGCACGTCGTCACCAGTCCGCCCGCCCAGCCGTAAATCCACTCGATGCCCGTCTGATGCGCGTGGTTCGGCGGCAGGAAACCGTTGGGCGTCAAGAACGCCAGCGCATGCTGGTTGAAGCGCGCGTCCACGATGTCGCCGCCGCGGTCGAGCGCGACGGTGAACCGCAACCCCGCGCCGGTGTCCACGAGTGCGACGCGCCCGCCCGGTCCGCCGAGCGGATGGCTGTCAAGCGTGCCAGTGCGAATGCCGCCGATCTGGTGGATGTTCTCGAACTTGCTAGTGTTGAACGTGATTGCGTTGGAAGACAGGTTGGTAGCCATGCCGCGCAGTTTACCGGTTTTCCGTCCAAGGCAAAGCGAGAAATCTGAGGCCTGGCTTCTAGCGCGAGGCTGGCGACAAGCGCACAGGCTTGCCGGGATGCGCTCCGGTCAAGGTGCCGTCGCGAATGACGGCGGTGCCGTTCACGAACACATCGCTGAAGCCCACGGCGTAGGCGCGCGGTTTCTCGAACGTCGCGCGATCAGCCACCTCGCGAGGGTCGAAGACGACGATATCGGCGGTGCAGCCGGGCTTGAGTTCGCCGCGACCGTTGAGGCGGAACGCTCGCGCTGGCAGCGAGGTCATCTTGCGGATGGCTTCCTCAATGGTGAACAGCTTCAGTTCGCGCACGTAGCGGGCGAGGACGCGGGCGTTGTTGCCGCAACTGCGCGGGTGCGTCAGCTCGTCCGAGGGTGCGCGCGGACCGCCGTCGCTGGCCACCATTGTCATCGGGTGGCGGAGGAAGCGGCGCACATCCGCCTCGTTCATGCCGTGGAAAATGGCCGTCGCGCCGCCGTGGCGTTCGAGGTCGAGAACAAGCTCGATCTGGTCGTCGAGCGAATCGAAGCCACGCCGGAGCTTGGCCGCTTGCGGCACCGTCTTGCCGCTGAGCGTGTTGTCGTGGCGGCAATGCGCGATGAAGACGTAGCCGTAATCACTGCGCAAGCCCCGCTTCAACGTCTCCTTCATCTCCGTGACGATGAGCCGCTTCTGTTCGGGATCGTTGACGCGCTCGATGAATTTCTTCGTGCCGCCCTCGCGCGCACTGTCGGGAACCAGCCGGCTCAGGCCGGTGCTGGAGGCCGTATAGACGTATTGGTCATGGGTTATTTCCAGGCCGTCGGCGCGCGCCTTGTCGAGCGCCGCGAGCACCGCGTCGGCTTTCCCCCAGGCTCTCGGCCCGGCGAGCTTGATGTGCGAAAGCTCGGTGCGAATCTTCGCCTCGCGAGCGACGCGAACAAGCTCGTCGAGCGCCCCGAAGATGCGCTCGGTCTCGTGGCGGATGTGGCTTGCGTGGATGCCGCCATGCGCGGCGGCGACCTTCGCCAGTTCGACGATCTCGTCAGTCTTCGTGAAGGTGCCGGGCAGGTAGATCAATCCCGTGCTGAAGCCGACCGCGCCGTCCTTCATCCCCTGCTCCACCATCGCCTTCATCCTGGCAAGCTCCTTGGCAGTGGGCGGTCGGTCGAAGCTGCCGCCCATGACTTTCGTGCGGACGGAGTTGTGGCCAATGAGCGTGGCGACGTTGAGCGTGACGTTCGTCGCTTCCAGTTCCGCGAAGAATTTGGCGATGTCCGTGCGGGAGCCGCCGCAGTTGCCGGTCACGACGGTCGTGACGCCCATGCGCAGGAAGTTCTCGGCATCGCGGTGTTTGAGGATGTCCTCGGAATGCGTGTGGACATCAATGAACCCCGGCGCGACAACCTTGCCACGCGCGTCGAGTTCCGCAGCGCCCGTGCCGGTCACTTTGCCGACGGCGGCGATGCGGCCGTCTTTGATGGCGACATCGCCGGCGCGGGCCGGTTTTCCTGAGCCGTCCAAGATGCGGCCGTGGCGCAGCACGAAATCAAAGTCCGCCGCCGCCACGGAGAGCGTCGCGACGAGGAGAGCGGTGAAGGCATGGATGGCATTCATGGCTTTAATGGCGGCCGATAGACGCGGATCGCAGCGATGGGAACGGGGCCGTCGCCGTTGGGCACGAGCCGCAAGGTGTGGCGGGTGTTCGTCAGCCCTTGCGCCAGCGTCGTCGCGTATTCCTTCGCCGGGTCGGCGGTCTTGGGCGCGGCATACGTGTCCGTGAACAGCGGCTTCACCTCCCACGTGACCTCGTAGTCTTTCGGCAACTCCATCTTCCGGTAGCGCAGCGCGCCGATGACCGACCACATGCGCGGCTCGATCACGACGCGGCCAGAATTGGAAACGAACCGCTTCGTCGCTTCGCCCCGGCCATCGGGGCCGGTCTTGGAGCCGATGACCTCGAAGCGCAGGAGGTTCTTTGCCACGTCGCATTCGAGGATTCTCGCCGTCCACTTTTCCAGCACGAGCGGCTTCTCGCGGTCAATCCGGTTGATTGCGGGCCACCAGACGCCCGGCGAGGCTTTGGGACGCGCGTGGTAGTAAAGCTCCGGGAACTGCGAGGGCGGCTTGCCGTCAACCAACACCTTCGCTGTGCCCGGCGCCTCGTGGCCGGTGTCCGCCGCGATGACGTCCACGCGATTGCCCTCGAACGCAAGCTCGACGCCGCTGTCCGCGACCGGGATATTGCGCGCCAGGTTCTTCCAAGGCTCTTGGGAGAACTTCGGGTCGTAGCGCAGGTAAGGCATCACCAACTTCTCGATCAGGAAGCCGCCGAGCTTGTTCGGGTGGACGCTGTCGCCGAGCGTGTCCTTGGGGAAGAGGTTGTTTGCTTTCAGATACTGGCGGATCGGTTCGCGGACCTCGGCCAGTTCGCAACCATACTTCACCGCCAGTTCGCGGATCAGCTTCGATTGTTTCTCGTCATCTTCAGTCAGGTTCTTTGTGGACGGATCGTCCGGCGAGCCGTCGCGTGGATGGGTCTTGCCCCAGCGGAAATGCGGTGTGCGGATGAGGATTTCCGCTGTGGTGCGTTGTCGCGTCCGGGCGACGATATGCTCCAATTCGCCGCCCTCGACGCCGCCATAGACGTGGAAAATCATCAGGTCGGGATAGAACGGGTAGAGGTCATACTCCGCCGTGTTGATCAAGGCGGGCGCGGTGTAGCCGCCGATGGCGCGGTTCTCGATCTCCAGGTCGGCGTGCGGATAAGCCTTCCGCAGATTGTCGGCGACAGCTTTGGACCACGCCCCGGCGGTCACCGACTGGCCGTAGAACAGGACGCGGACATGGTTGCGCTTTTGCGGCGTGCTGGTCGCCAGCAACGTCATCGTCCGCTGAATCTTCGCGCCCAGCTCGGAGAGATTGGGCGGCGGAGGCGGCAGCTTGAATGGCTCTTCCGGTAGGGCGCGGGTCGCCGCAGCCAGCAGCGTTAGGAGAACAATTGAGGCGATTCGTTGGGGATTCATGGGCGAGCGTCGGTTGCTGCGGGTTCGCAACTCCACGTATAGGCGCGCTTCGGCACGTCCTGGCCGTCGCATTCCAGTTCTGGGGTCACGAACATCGTGGTGCGGCGGCGGGCGGTGCGCTTGAGCGGCACCAGTTCCTGCGCGAGGTCGCTCCGCTGAGTGAACAGCCGCCAGCGGTCCATTCGGCCGAAGAAGAAGTCGCGGAGCGTGCGGCGCTCGGCGTCAGTCAGGCCGGGCACCATGCTGGCGACCTCGCTGTAGGTGACATCCACCGGCATCCAGCCGTAGCGCGGGAACCAGACCTCGGCCCAGACGTGGTCGTTCTTCATGCCGGGCGGGAAAATCGGGCCGTTGTGGACGCGCGCCGGGATGCCGACACTGCGGCAGAGCGCCGCGTAGAACACCGACTGGATGACGCAGTCGCCGATGCGCCGCTGCCGCACCTCCTCGGAGGCGGAGCCGTAGGTGAACGTCGCGTCGCGCCAGCACCAGACGAAGTTGTATTTCACGTTGTCGCAAACCCAGTCGTAAAGCAGCCGGGCCTTGCGGTAGGGATTGCTCTCGCGACCGACAACCGAGCGCGCCAGCTCGCGGAGCGGTTTGGTGAGCGCCATCTGCTGCTCGGAGCGCGTGAAGCGCCGGTAGAGTTCGCTCTGCGTGTCGTAAGGCGGAATCGCATCAGGCTCGATACTGAAATCCGTGTGGAACGTGTCGAAGGCCGTCTTCATCTCGATGACGAGGTCGTCCTTTTCCGGCCGCGGCACTTCGAGGTAGGCGACGCCGACCTGCGCCTCGACATCCGGGCAGGACTTCAACGCGCCCGCCGGCTGCACCGAGATGGTGCGGATGTTTTGAGTCGCGGGCGTCAGCAGCGGATACGGAAACCATGCGCGCACCAACCGGCCCGGCGGCAGGTCGGCTTGCTTCACTACAAGCTTGGCAGTGAACACGAAGCGCACCGGGTCCACGTAGGATTGCGGCGCGCTGCTCTCCGCGCGCAGCCGGTCGAGCTTGGCCGACTCGTCGAGAAACAGTCGCGCGAACTTCTGGAAGCCCTTGGCCGCCGACTCGTTGCGGGCCATGAGCGCAGTGTCGAAGAACTGGAGGTTGGTGACGTTGGTGTTGTAATAAAGCTTCTTGCCGTCAACCTTCCATGAGAGCAGCCACCCGCGCCGTTCCCACTCGGCGAACTCCAAAGGCTGGAAACCGCGGTAGGTCTTGGCCAGTTGCTCCTGCAATTGCGCCTCGCTCCAGCAGAACCTGCCTCTCATGTCCTCGATGCGCAGCAGTCCTTGCTGGGCGTCGCGCCGCAACTGCCACGATGGCCCGCCGTCGCAGCGCCGCAGCAAATCACGGTAGATGGTTTCAGCCCGGCCGAGTTCGCGCGATTCCTCCAGCTTGAGCGCCTTGCGGTAGAGTCCTGACATCGCTGGCGAAACCGCCGGTTGCTCAGCGGTGATCGTGAAGACGGTTGTAAAAAGGCCGATGCAGGCCAGAGCGGCGGCGCGAGTCGTGATCGGCTTCATAGGAATGCCAGCGTCCTTTCGCCTATCCCTACAACGTCCGGCCCCGCCTCTGCAACTCGATAAGGGTCGCTGCTCCCGCGTCGGCACGGATTCGCCAAACATGAGCGATATGCGAGAGGGGTGCAGGTGTGGGTGAACGCGCTTCGGTTTTTCGGGCGTCGCAACGGCTTGATGTTCGGCGGCGGGCAATTCAGAATCGCGGCCGACATGAGCATGATAACAGACCGCGTGTTTCAGTTCCGCGTCGCCGTTTTGCTGGCGGTTCTCTTTTCATTCTTCGCGGCGACGACAGGCCGCGCGACCACTCTCCTTGTGGAAGCCGAAAGTCTCGAAGCCGCCGGCGGCTGGCAGAGCGTGCGCGAGAACAAGGGCGTCCGCGAGCTTCTCTGGTCGGGGATGAAGGCACAGCCCGCTCCGGCGGCGGGTGCGATCGAGTTACCGAAGGCGGGACGCTGGCGGCTGTGGGTGCGCAGCAGGGATTTCCCGAACGACCGGCCCGGCATCCGCAACTTCACGGTCCGGCTCGGCGCGAAGCGCGCGGCGAAGTTGTTCGGCAAGCACGGCCAGCAGGGCATCGAAGGCTGGGAGTGGGAGGACGGCGGGTTTTTCGACCTGCCCGCCGGGCCGACGCTGATCGTGATCGGCGAGTCGAGCACGGCGTCGGCGCGCTGCGACGCGCTGGTGTTGACAGACAGCGCCAGTTATCAGCCGAAAGGCCTGCCGCACGCGCTGGGCAAGACGCAGGCGATGATGGCGTCGCTGACGATCAGCTCGGCGAGCGCAGAGCAGCGGCTGTTACCGGAGCCGCTCCAGCGCGTGGAGCCGGAGGCTGTGGCGACGCTTGCAAACGATGCGGTGCGGTGGACGTTTCATCACGCGACGACGGCTGGCGGAGAGGCGGTGGCGTTGCGGGCGGCGGTGCGCGACGGCGGCAAGTGGAAACCGCTGCGGAGCGATCCGGGCGCAGAGGGTTATCGCGTGCTGTTCCGGCCGAAGGAGAGCGACCCAAAGATCATCGCGACGCACGTGCATCCGGCGTGGGACATCAGCCTCAGCTCGGAGATCGAGGTCCGCGCAGGCGGCGCTTCGGTGAGAACGCGCGCGGGGCCGCCGACGGCGCCGTGGGCGGCGGGGCGGTGCTTCGCGCTGCGGCCGGCGACGGCGCGGCAGGCGGACAGGCAGACCGTCGAGCTTGGTTTCCCGCCGCTGCCGGTCGGCCAACTAATGGCGACGTGGCGGCTCGGCGCCGGTCAAGCGCAGGCGCAGGTGACGCTGGAGTTCACGCCGAATGGGCCGGGACATTTCTCGCTCGGCTATCACGGCTTCATCGCGGCGGCGCCAGAGGACGTGGATTTCCTGTTGCTGCCGTTCATGTATCACGGAAAGCGTTTCCCGGCGCAGCCGGTGACGCTGCTGAACTCGCACACGCCGACGCCGCTGGCGCTGGTGAATCGCGACGGCGCGTCGCTTGCGCTCGTGGCGGAGCCGGCGGAGTTGCCGTTTGAGTGGGCGACGCCGAGGAACTCGCGCTATGCGTTCGGCCTGCGCAACGAGGCTGGGCAGGCGCAGCCGTTGCTTTACTCGCCGGTGCTCGGCCAGCCCGGCAGCGTCGTTGCGGACGGCGGGCCGTTGCGCGCGCGGTTCCGTGTCTGGTTGCAAACGGGCGACGGATTTGCCGCCTATCGGCGCGTGGCAACGGAGGTGTTCGGGCTGCGCGACTACAGGCGGCCGGTGTATGCGTCGCTGTCGGATGCGGCGCTGAACCTGCTCGACCTCATCCGCAGCGAGAAGGCTTCCGGATGGGATGCGCGCGCGAAGGGGCCTTGGAACATCGAGAGCCGCAACGTCGTGTCGCATTCGTCGCCGCTGACCTACCTGAGCTACTACCTGCTCACCGGCGACGAGGATGTTTACCGGCGGTTCGCGCTGCCGGCGCTGGAGTTCATGATCTCGCGGCCGGGCGCTCACTTCGCCGCCGAGCGCGAGATCGGCGACAACTACTACCGCCACCAACCGATGCGCGGGCCGATGTCAACGTATGGCGCGGCGGTGTTCGCGAGCGCGTTTGCGATGACGCACGGCCGCTCGCCGGCGCTGGGCGGGTGTTGCCTCGACGACAAGAGCCAGCCGCGCGTGACGCGAGGTTATAGCCACGTGCAGCCGTTCGAGGACGCGCTGGCGCTCTACCGGCTGACGGGCGAGGCGCGCTGGCGGGACGCGGCGGTGGCGGCAGTGGACAAATACATCGCCGAGAATATCACGCGCTTGCCGACGAAGGATCTCGGTGTGATGCCGTTCGTGAATATGAGCTTCGTGCCGGATTGGGAAGGGCTGCTGCACGTCTATGACGCGACGGGCGAGCGGCGGTTCCTCGACGCGGCGGCGACGGCGGCACGCTGGCTCGTGACGACGTTGTGGACGCAACCGCCCGTGCCGGCCGGCGAGACGACAGTTCATCCCGGCGGCAACTACGAGAGCGCGGAGCACGTCTGGTGGTTCGGCGACAAGCGTTACCGGCGCGGTTTCATCGAGGGCGCGCAGCAGACGACCGATGAGAAGGCGAAGTTCGACCTGCCGCCAGCAAAGCTGCCGGAGAAGCGCGTGCCTGCGTGGCAGGTGAGCACCGTCGGTCTCGGCCTGGAGCAGCCATGCACTTACACGCGCTCCGAGCGGCACGCGAACATCACGATGAACTGCTGGGCGCCGAATCTGTTGCGGCTGGCGCGATTGACGGGCGACGAGATGTTCCGCGCCGCCGCGCGCAACGCGACCATCGGGCGCTTCGGCAATTATCCGGGCTATTACATTGACGGCATGACGGACCAGTATCTGCGGCCGGAATATCCGGTCGCCGGGCCGGACGTGACGTGGCTCTACTTCCATCATATCCCGCCGTTCGCGGCCTACGTGCTCGATTATCTCTTCACCGACGCCGAGACGCGGTCGCAGGGCGCGGTGAGTTTTCCCTCGGTGCGCCAGTGCGGCTACGTGTGGTTCGACAACCGCCTGCGCGGCCACGCGCCGGGCAAGGTCTATGGCCAGCCTGCGTGGCCGTGGTTGCACCGCACGGCGGCGACGGTGGACACAATCAACGTGGACCGCGTCCTCGCCCACGGCGGTGGCAAGTTCCACGTCGTGCTGCTGAACCAGGTCCGCGAAGAGCAGACGGTGCGCGTGAAGTTCGATGCGCAGGCGCTCGGCCGGGCCGTGGCCAACGCGAAGCTCACCGCGCGCCGCGACAACAAGCCCGCGCCGCCGCTGCGGCTCAAGGACGGCGCGGTGACATTGAAACTGAAGCCACTCGGCATCGCCGCGCTGACGCTCGACGGCGTGCAGATTGACGTGCCGACGCATCGCGCCGCGCCGCCAGCGAAGTTGCCGCTGCCAAGCGACAACGGCCTGCGCCGCCAGCCGGTTGCCGGCACGAAACTGGAAGCCGTCGGCACGGAGCTGTGCGTGCCGCCATTCACGTGGCGCGATCTCTACGTCCATATCGCCGCCGGCCTCGACGACTGCAAGAGCGCGACGCTCCGCTATCGCGTCGGCGACGGCGCGGAACAGCAGGTGAAGGTCACGCGTTTTCCGTGGGAGTTCTCGGTGCGCGTGGACGACGTGCGTTCGCCGATCACGTGGAGCGTGGAAGCGCGGTAGAGGCAACGCCGATGATCACTGTCCGCTTCGCGTCCGGCTGATGGAGTGCGATGGTGGTTGCGGGCGGAGGTCGTCGCGATAGAGACCGATCTCGTCGAACGGAATCGGCGCGAAACCGATGGCAGCGGCGGCGGACGGCCTCAAGCGGAAGTCGCCCTTCGCGGCGTTCGCGAAGCCGGGGTTTTCGCCCGCGATGTGGTTGGCCATGAACTCGTTCACGCCGCGGTCGCGGACGGCGAACTTGCCGCAGCGGACGGCGAGGTTGCGCCAGATGTGGTTGGCGTCGGCGTTTTCGCGGAGCGCGGCCAGCGCGGGGTAACGGGTGCTGTAGGGCGGCTGGGTGATGTCTACCTGCTTCAGCGCGCCGGCGGCCATTGGCTCGCCCAGGAACTGCTCCCACCGTTTCTGGCCCCACGGCGAGAAGCTGATGGCCTGTTTGCAGTCCATGAAGATGTTGTTGTCCACGATGTTGTCCTTGCCGCCGTGGATTTGGACGCCGCCGAAGTTGCCGTCGGCGCAGCGCCAGAAGACGTTGCCGTAGATGAGCGTGCCGCTGATGGCGTCGTCGAGACGGATGCCCGCCGAGCCGCACGAGCGGCCGCTGCCGATGTGGTGGAAGAAGTTGTGGCGGTAGACGACACCGCGATAGGTCGGGTTGCCGAACACGTCCACACCGCCCTGATCGTCCGACTCCAGCACGACGTGGTGGACCTCGTTGAGCTCGACGAGATGGTCATTGCCCTCGACGCGCATGGCGCTGCTGCCGACGTGGTGCATGAGGTTGTGAGCAATGCGAATGCCGACGCCGTTGGCCAGCACGGCGGGCGTGTAGGTGTGGTCAATCCGCGAGAGATGGTGGATGTCGCAGTTCTCGACGAAGTGAGCGCACGGCGTCAGTGTTTTGCGGTCGCCGCCGCGCAGGATCGTGCCGCCGCGGCCCATATTATAAATGTCGCAGCCGAGCAAGCCGTGACCTTTGCCGCCCTCGACTGTCACGCCGTCGCCCGCGAAATTCCGCACCATGCAGCCCGCCAGGAGGCAACGCTCGCCGCCCTTGATGCGCAGCGCGTCGCTGCGGCCCGTTTCCCACGTCAGCCCGCGAAATGCGACGTGCGCGACGCCGTCGAGTTCCACGAACGGCGCGGCGAACATCGAGATTTCCACTGTCGCACGGTTCGGGTTTGACGGCGGCCAGAAGTAGAGCACGCCGCGCTGGCGGTCGAGATGCCACTCGCCGGGCCGGTCAATCTCCGACAGCAGGTTCAGCGCGTAGTAGCGTTTGCTTTTGGCAAAGCCGTAGCTGTGCAACGGCGGCGCGAGCGTGATGAGCCGCTGCACGGTGTCAATCGAGGCGATCTTCTCGTAGGAGTCCGCCCAATCATGGAACCAGTAGCCGTAGAGCCAAGCGTCGCTCTCGTCCTTCCAGCGCGCGGGCCGGTCGCCGTCATAGATGAACTGGCCGCCGACCGTGTGCTTGCGGCCTTTCTTGTCCGTCGCCTGCGGGCCGAACACCTCGCCGGTCATCACAAAGCCGTCGTTCGGCCACCGGGCGATCTCCATTGGCTTGCCGTCGAAGAACAGTTCCAGCAGCGGGTGCCGCCGCCGGACGCCATAGGTTCCCTTCATCCCGAACACGCCGTAATCGCTGATGCCCTGCGCCTTCAGGTCGGCCTGCCAGACCTTGCCGCGCGACTCCTCCGGCAACCGCGCCAGCACCGCCGGGTCGGTGACGCGCGTGAAGCCAGAGACACGCGCGCCGCCGGTGAATCGCGGCGTCTCCTTGCCGAACGCGGCATAAACAACCGGCGCTTGCTCGGAGCCGGAATCCTCGGCGGTCAGCTTGAACGTCTGCGCAACGGGATATTCGCCGCCGCGGATGAAGATCGTGATTGGTGATGGGTGATTCGTGATTCGTGATTCGCGCTTGCGCGCACGGATTTCGTCTCTGGCTCGCTCCAGCGTCGCGAAAGGCTGGTCCTTGGTTCCAGGATTCTTGTCGTCGCCCTGCGGCGCAACAAACAGCGTCACGGCGGGCGTGGGCCATTTCGGCGGCGGTGTTCGAGACGCGGCCGGGTCGCGGGCGGGCTGGCCGTGTTCGAGGCGTTCGAGTTCCTTCGCCCGCTCCGCAGCTTCCTGTTTGTGATGCAACGGCGCGTCGGCCATCGCCTCGACCTTGCCAAGCTCCCCCTTGGCCGCGGCGTAGTCCTTCTGTTGCGCGTGGCTTGCGGCGATGCGCAACTGCGCCACGCTGCGGTAGTGCGCTGGCGCGTCCTTCGCCGCCACAACCTGCGAATACGCGGCTCGCGCGCCCGCGAGGTCGCGCGTCTGCCAGCAGAGTTGGCCCAGATCGAAGAGCACGTTGAGCCGGTCGCATAAGCTGAGGGCGGGCGATTTCAGCAGCGCGCGGTAGTGCTCGCGAGCGCCGGCGAAGTCTTTCCGTTCGCGGCAGGCTCGCGCGAGGTTCCGTCGCGCGCCGGGCGCTTGCGGGCCGCAGAACTCGATCACGCGCAGGATTTCCGCGGCGGTCAGTGCGCGGCTGTGGATGGCCACCTCATCCACGTCGAGCACGACCGACCCGATGCCGTGGTTGGCGTAGCCGACGCGGAACTGTCCGCCCTGCGGCGGCGGCGTGTAGTCGCCGTCATACGGGCCGGAGGCGGCGAGTACGCCGTCCACGAAGATGCGCATCTCGCGCCCGTCCCAACTGGCGGCGACGTGATGCCACACGCCGTCGCTCATCGCGCTGGCGGCGTGGATGCCGACCGAGTGCGACGGTTTCGGGCGGCCGATCTCGAAGCCGAGCGTGCGGAGCGGGTAGCTCACCGTCAGCCGCCAGCCGTCCCAATAACCGCTGCCGGCGGAGAGGAGCGTGCCGTTGGCGGAGTCGTTGTGCCCGCGATGCGCGCCGGGGCCGTTGAGTTTCACCCAAGCCGCCGCCGTGAACGCCTTCTTCGCCACGGCGAACGGTTCCGCCGCGAGACAGACCCGGTCGAGCCGCACGGCTTTCTTCTGCGGCCAGCGGCCCTCGACGACGCGCAGTTGTTCCAAGGGCGCGCCGGCTTTTTGCTGGGGCTTGAAACTCAGCGGCGCAGCCGCGCCCGCCGCGGAGACCGCGTTGCCGTCCACGTTCTCGAACGTGTAAAACCGCGCGACCGAACTGTCCGCCGCCATCGCGTCGCGATGCCGCTGCCACGCCTCGAACGAACCGCCGGCGGTGGAATCCGCCCTCGCGTTGAGACACGCGCCCGCCAGGGCGCAGACAAGAAGAAGTGTGATTGAATGGTTCATGGTGCTGAGAACCTTATTGTGTGCAGCGAAACGCGCGTTTCGTCACCAAGAAAAACCGCGATCAGACAACTCCGGGCGCAACCGGGCATACGCACCAGAACCGCCGATCCGTGTGGAGCAAAACTTCCAAGTCTGTTGTGTCGCGGCTTTCCAGTCCGCTGGCGCTGCGTGGTTACAGCGGTCTGCCGGCTGGAATCCGGCGAGGCAGCAGCCGGAAGACCTGCGCCGCAAAGCGCGTGCCCAGTTGCGCCTGGTGAGTGGTGAAACCAATTTTCCTATGTGCAAAAGGTCTGCGTGACGAGTAGATTGCGGCCCTTGGAGCGCCGACGGCCCATGCCGCGGAGCGACTGGAGAATTTATTGAAACAACAAAGGACCGAGTGACTCTTATGCAAATCCCGACTGTGCCGCCGCCCGTCATTCTGCCGCGCGAACTCTCGCGCTTCACCCAACTGGCTTACAACCTCCACTGGACTTGGAGCGCCCCCGCGCGCGATTGCTTTGCGCTTGTGTGTCCGGCGCTCTGGGCCGCCACGGGCAATCCGGTGGACCTGCTCCAGCAAGTGCCTCCCGAGCGCTGGCGGGCGCTGGCGGGCAACGTGAAGTTTCTGCGCGCTTACGGCCGCGCGCTCGCCGCGCTCGACACGCATCTGAGCGCGCCGCGCACGAGCGGCTACGAGGCGCGCGGGCCGGTGGCTTACTTCTGCATGGAATACGGCTGGCACGAGTGCCTGCCGGTCATGAGCGGCGGCCTCGGCGTCCTCGCGGGCGACCACACGAAGACCGCGAGCGACATCGGCCTGCCGTTCGTCGGCGTCGGCATGCTCTACCGCAACGGCTTTTTCATCCAGCGACTTGCGCCCGACGGCCGGCAGATGAACATTTTCCCGCGCCACGATTTCGGTCGCTGGCCCGTGCGGCCCGTCGCCGGCAAGAAGGGCCGCGAGTTAATCGTCCGCGTCGAGCTTCCCCTCCGCGTTGTGCTCGCCAAGGTCTGGGTGGCGCAGGTGGGCCGCGTGCCGGTGCTGTTGCTCGACACGGATGTTCCGCAGAACATGCCCGGTGACCGCGCGATCACCAGCCAGCTCTACTGCCGCGGGCGCGAGGTGCGGCTTTGCCAGGAGCGGCTCATCGGCATCGGCGGCGTGCGGGCGTTGCGCGCGCTCGGCATCGCGCCGTCGGCGTGGCACCTCAACGAAGGCCACTGCGTCTTCCTGCAAATCGAGCGGCTGCGCGAACTGCGGAAGCGCGGCGTGAAGTTCGACGAGGCGCGGCGGCGCATCGCGGCGAACACAGTGTTCACGACGCACACGCCGGTGCCGGCGGGCAACGAGCAGTTCGACCCGAAGCTGGTGGAGGATTATTTCGCCGCCGACTGCCGCGCGCTCGGCATCCAGTTCAAGCAACTGCTCGAACTCTCGCGCGAGCGTCCGCGGACCGGCCCGGTGAACCTCACGGCGCTGGCGTTGCGGGTGTCGAGCTGGACCAACGGCGTCAGCAAGCTCAACGCGAAGGTCGAGAAGGACATGTGGCGGCATTTCTGGACTGGTAGCCGCCGACGTAAGGAGGCGGACGCCCCTTGCGCATCGAACGGCACCCGCCTCCTCACGTCGACGGCTACGAACGGCCCCGGATCGGATCGGATCCAGGCGGTGACCAACGGCGTCCACGTGGACACGTGGCTCGGCCCGGAGCTGGCGGCGCTCTTCGACGACTGCCTCGGCCCCGACTGGAAACTGAGCCTCTGCGACGCGGCGTTCTGGCGCGCGGCGATGGCGAAGATTCCCGACAAGGCGCTCTGGGCGGCGCACGCGAAGCAGAAGGCGCGGCTGGTGGAGTTTTGTCGCGAGCGTATCGCGGCGATGCGCGCCCGCCACAGCGCCCCGCCGCAGGACGTGCTCGATGCGGCGGTTGCGTTGCTCTGCCCGAACGCGCTGACGATCGGCTTCGCGCGGCGGTTCGCGCCCTACAAGCGGGCGGACCTGCTGTTCAGCGATCCGAAGCGGTTGCAGCGCATCGTCAGCCGCGCGGGCCGGCCGGTGCAGTTTGTGTTCGCCGGCAAGGCGCACCACGAGGACGGCGGCGGACAGGAGTTGGTGCGGCGCGTGTTCCAGTGGTGCGAGCGGCCGGAGTTTCGCGGGCGGATTGTGCTGCTGGAAGAATACGACATCGCCGTGGCGCGGCAGCTCGTGCAGGGCGTGGACGTGTGGCTCAACAACCCGCAGCGCCCGCTCGAAGCCAGCGGCACCAGCGGCCAGAAAGCCGGCATCAACGGCGCGCCCAATTGCAGCGTGCTCGACGGCTGGTGGCCCGAAGCCTACGACGGCGCCAACGGCTGGGACATCGGCGCGGGCAGGGAGTTCGCCGACCCGAAGCGCCAGGCGCGGCACGACGCGGCATCGCTCTACGGGTTGCTGGAGCGCGACATCGTGCCGCGTTTCTACAAGAGCCGCGCCGCGTGGATCGCGACGATGAAGGCGAGCATCGCGACGGTGCTGCCGCAGTTCAACAGCGAGCGGATGCTACGCGACTACGTCGAGCAAGGCTACGCGCCGGCGGCGGGGCGCGTTTGACAACGAGTGTGGTGAGGAGTAGTGGTTCGCTCAACTGAAAGGAGTAGCACGCATGAACAAAGTCATTGGGATCCTGAGTATCGTATTGATCGCATCTGTGGCCATGATCGGCTGCGGCGGAAGCCCGGCGTCGAAGGTGGAGAGCAGCTTCGCCTCGGCGGAGCCGGGCTTGAAGGAGCGCGCGCAGAAGGCGGTGGACGCCGTCAAGGCCGGCAACTACGCGGGCGCGGCGGCCCAGTTGCAGATGGTGGCTGCCAACGCCAAGCTCACGCCGGAGCAGCAGCAAGCCATCAAGGACCTGATCGCCGACGTGCAGAAGCAGATCCAAGCGAAAGCCGCTGAAGCCGCGGAGAGCGCGAAGAAGGCGATGGGCGACCTTCAGAAGAGTTTCGGCAAGTAGACCAAGCTCAACCTCGCCCCGACAGTATCGGATCGCGTCGAGGGCGGATGGATGTTATGCACAGGAGTCGCAAGCGTTGTCTTGCGGCTCCTGTGTCATTTGTGGAGATGTGAGCCGGCCTTTGGAGTAGTGCCATGAAACTGCGTCGAAACACACAGCCGATGATGTTGAGCGTTATGTTGAGTTGGTTCGCCGTCGGCGTGACCTGGGCCGACGACTGGCCGCAGTGGCTCGGCCCGCAGCGCGACGGCGTCTGGCGCGAGACGGGGATCGTGGAGAAGTTTCCTGCAACCGGCCCGACCGTGCGCTGGCGCGCGCCGCTCGGCGGCGGTTACGCAGGGCCGGCGGTGTCGGGCGGACGGGTGTTTGTCACCGACCGCGTGCTGCCGGAAGGCGCGAGCAATCCCGACAATCCATTCAAGCGCGACCCCGTCATCGGCAAAGAGCGCGTGCTCTGTTTCAACGAAGCCGACGGCAAGCTGCTCTGGACGCACGCCTACGAATGCACCTACACCATCAGCTATCCGGCCGGACCACGCACGACGCCGGTGGTGGCGGGCGGCAAACTCTGGACGCTCGGCGCGGAGGGGCACCTCTGCTGCCTCGAAGCAGCGACGGGGAAGGAACTCTGGTCGCGCGAACTGAAGAAGGATTTCGGCATCCGGACGCCGGTGTGGGGATTCGCCGGTCATCCGTTGCTCGACGGCCAGCGGCTCATCTGTCTGGTCGGCGGCGACGGCAGCACGGTCGTTGCGTTTGACAAGGACAACGGCAAGGAACTCTGGCGCGCGTTGTCGGCGAAGGAGCCGGGTTACTGTCCGCCGATGATCTACGAAGCCGGCGGCCGGCGGCAACTCATCATCTGGCACCCGGAGGCGTTGAACTCGCTCGATCCGGAAACCGGCAAGCTTTACTGGTCGGAGCCGTTCGCGTCGCGGTTCGGCCTGAGCCTGGCCGCGCCGCGCAAGCTGGGCGACCTGCTTTTCATCACGACGTTCTACAACGGCCCGATGATGATGAAGCTCGACGCGGCCAAGCCGGCGGCGACGGTGCTTTGGCGTGGCGCGAGCAGCAACGAGCGGGACACCGACAAGCTCCACGGTCTGATGTGCACGCCGTTCCTGGAGGATGGCCACATCTATGGCGTGTGCAGCTACGGCCAGTTCCGCTGCCTGCGCGCTGACACCGGCGAGCGCGTTTGGGAGAGCCTCGTGCCGACCGGCGCGGCCGACGAGAAGAACCGGCGCTGGGCCAATGCCTTCATCGTCAAGAACGGCGACCGCTTCTTTCTCTACAACGAGAAAGGCGGCCTCATCATCGCCCGGCTCAGCCCGCGCGGCTATGAGGAGATCAGCCGCGCGCATCTGCTCGACCCGACCCAGCCCGCCGCCGGGCGCAAGATCGTCTGGTCGCATCCCGCGTTCGCCAACCGCTGCGTCTTCGTCCGCAACGACAAGGAAATCGTTTGTGTCTCGCTGGCGAAATAGTCCAGGGCTTTTGGTTTTGACTCATAGTTTTTACGCAGGAGAGCGAGGGCAGAACTCGGATGGGCGGCGAGGCACTCCTTTTGGGCTGTCAGCCAGTCTTCGGCTCCCTCGCAGGAAAGCAGCCGCAGGTTGGCGCTGCGCAGGAGAGCCAAGTTCATCAGGGCGCGGCCTTGGCGCAGGCGCGTGCGGTCTTCGCCCAAGGTGGCGTCGCGCCGCCGGCAAACCTGGCGCGCCCGTTTCTGCCCTTGATATTTTGGAGGTCCTGCGTTAAGCAGTTACCCGTGGTGCTATTAACAATAAAGGGTCAGGCTGCTTTGCGTTCCTGAGCGCGGCGAACTGATTGTCATTATGCCGGAAGAGACAAAGATACATTTTCTTGATTATTGGCGCGTCATCAAGCTGCGCAAGGCGATCATCCTCAGCGTGTTTCTGCTGGTGCTGCTGACAGCGGCGGCGGTGACGTTCTCGCTGCCCCGCATCTATTACTCCAACGTGCGCATGAAGATCGAGCGCGAGAAGGTGACGGTCCAGATTTTCGATGCCAATGCGGCAGGCGGCTACGACCCGATCTTCCAGATGGACCAGGTGGAGATCATGCGGTCGCAGAAGATCGGCTACCGGGTGGTGGACAAGGAACAACTGGTGGCGAAGTGGCAGATCGGCGGGCCGGAGACGATGGCCAAGGAACAGGCGTTCCAGATTCTCCGCGGCCGTCTCAACGTCCTGCCGGTGCGCAATTCCAGCCTGGTGGAGTTGGGGTTCTATTCCACCGATCCGGTCGAGTCCGCGGACCTCTCGAACTCGATGGCGCTCATCTACCGCGACAGCCGGCTGGAGGAACCCACCATCCAGATTGAAATGGGCCTCGAGAAGCTGCGCGAGGAATACAACGCCCAGCAGAAACTGGTGGAGGCCGCGCAGCAGAAGGTGAACGAACTCCGCAAGGGCCTCGACTTGGATGTCATCGGCAACCGCTCCCGCCTGAACGACGACACCATCCAGCGCCTTCACGGCGACCGCAGCAACGCCATGATCTCCATGCTGGTGGAGAAGACGCGCAACGACCAGATCAACAAACTGACCAACGCGGAATTGAAGCGCGCCTCGCCCTCCATCATCGGCGACCCGACGATCGCCGGCCTTCAGAGCGCGCTGCAATCGGCCGAACTCCAGTTGGTGAAGCTGATGCAGACCTACGGGCCGGAGCATCCGGTGGTCAAAGACGCGGTCGCCACCCAGAAGAAGCTGGACGAGCAACTCGACGAAGCCATCAACGTCATGCGCAAGGGCCTGGTCATCACCTATGAGGTGAACCGGGCGAAGCTTGAGGCGCTGGAGGCCGAATTGCGCACCGCCCACGCCACCTCCATCGAGCGGGAGCCGACCAAATACATCCCCTTTGACAACGCGCAGAAGGAGCTGGAGTTCCTGATCACGTTGCGCGACGCCATCAAGGCGCGCGTCAACCAGGAGGCCATCAGCATCAAGGTGCCGCGCACGGCCGTGGAGATCATTGACCAGGCCCGGCCGCCGACCGCGCCGGTGAAGCCGAACGTGCCGCTTTACCTCGGTCTGGCCGCCGTCGCCGGCCTCGTGCTCGGTGTGATGCTGGCGTTCTTCATCGAGTATCTCGACACCAGCGTGAAGACCATTGACGATGTGGAGCGCTATCTGGGATTGCCCGTGCTGGGTGTGATCCCGCAGAACATCGAAATGCTCTCCACGGTCGGCCAGGATTCGCCGCACGCCGAGGCCTACCGCGTGCTGCGCGCCAACATCGAGTTTGGCAAGAAGGACCCGCAGGCCAACAGCATCACGGTTGTCAGCGCCGGCGCCGGCGAAGGCAAGACCACCACGCTCTTCAACCTCGCGGTGGTGTGCGCGCAGAACGGCGACAAGGTCCTGTGCGTGGACTCGGACATGCGGCGGCCGACGCTGCACAAGCGGTTCGGCCTTTCCAACGAGATCGGCCTGACCGACGTGCTCATGAACGACGTGAAGGTGGAGGACTGCATCCAGACCACCAACGTGCCGAACCTCTACTTCCTCTCCAGCGGCAAGTTGCCCAAGATCGCCATCGGCATCCTCAAGAGCCAGAAGATGCGCGACCTGATCCAGGACCTGAAGATGCGCTACGACCTGGTGCTCTTCGACAGCCCGCCGATCATGGGCGTCAGCGACGCCAGCGTGCTGGCCAGCGAGGTGGATTTCGCCGTGCTGGTGATCCAGTATCGCAAGTATCCGCGCGCGATGCCCGCCCGCGCCAAGCAGGCGGTCGAAAACGTCGGCGGCCGTCTCATCGGCGTGGTGCTCAACGCCATCGTCATGAGCCACGACGAGAGCTACTACTACTACAACGCCTACTACGACCATTACTCGCGCTCCGAAGAAGCCCAGCCGGAGGGAGCGGAAAAAGCCCCCGAAGAGTCGGAGACCAAGGGCACTTATTAACCTGTAGCCTGTTGACTTCCTGTTGAAGATGAACTTTCGCCAATGCCTCAAAATTGTCGGCCTGTCCGGTCTCGCCGTGATCGCCGCGGGATCGCTGGGCTGTGGGATTCTCGGTGGCACGAAGATACCGGAGGAGAAGAAGTTTACCCCCACCACGCAATACAGCGCGCCTGATGTCGCCAAGGCGAGCGTCTTCCGCCCGGCGGACAATCTGGCCATCCGCCTCGACACGGCCACCGGCCGCGAGGAGCACGTCAAGACGGTGGACGAGGATGGCAATATCGAACTGCCTTTCGTTGGCAAGATGAAGATGGTCAACCTGACCGTCTCCCAGGCGCAGGAAGTCATCCGCAAGGCTTATGTGCCGCGCTATTACAGCTATTTGGTGGTGACCGTCGTGCTGCAAACGCCGCGCATGGTTTACATGTCCGGCGAGTTGAGGGGCCAGGGCGGCGGCGTGCCTTATCGCGACGACATGACCATCTACCGCCTCATCATGTCGGGCGGCGGCTTCAGTGAGTTTGCCAAGAGGCGCGAGGTTGTGCTCACCCGCGACGGCAAACGGACAATCGTGGACTGCCTCAAGATCGAGCAAAACCCGGAACTGGACATCCCGCTCCTGCCGGGTGATAGCATCTACATTCCCAAGTCCGCCTTCTAAGCCTTCTCGTTCCTCGCCGCAGGCGGCGGGGAACCGCTTTCTATGCCATCCCTGACTGAACGTCGTCGTCACCGGCGCCGCTCGTCGAACGATGTCACCACCGCGGCCGGCTGGCGCGGCGTTGTCGAACGCTCCGGCGAGCGCGTGGTCTTCTACACTCTGTGCCTGATGCTGGTTTTCGCCGCGCTGGCATTGGGCGCCATGGAACCCTGGGCGTGTGACATCCTCGAACTGCTGACGCTGGTGGCGTTGCTGGGCTGGGCCGCGCGGGCGGCGGTGGCCGGGAAGATGACTTGGATTCGCACACCGCTGGATTTGCCGCTCGCGGCTGGCGTGGTCTATGTGGTGGCGCGCTACGCCTTTTCGCCCGTGGAATGGATATCGCGCCAGGAGATGTTGCAGGTGTTGATGTATGCCTCCGTCTATTTCCTCGTCACCCAGCACTTCTCCCGCCGGCAGCGGCAAAACGCGCTGCTCTGGGTCCTGGTGGCAACGGCCGCCGGCATCACGGCCTACGGCTTCGTCAACTGGCTGCGGGGCGTCCAGATGGTCTGGTGGTTTCCATATCAGGACAGCCTCCAGCGGTTGCGCGGGACCTTCTACAACCCCAACCACTTCGTCGGCTACCTCGACCTGGTGCTGGCGGTCACCCTGGCGCACCTGCTGTGGTCGGGGCGCGGCGCGGCGCAACGCATCGTGCTGGCTTACGCCGCCTGCGTGATGATCGGCGGCGCCGTGCTCGCGGGGTCGCGGGGCGGCTACGTCACGACGGGCGCGGTCCTCGTCTTCGTGGTGGCGGCCGTGATGCGGGGTGTCACCCGGCGCTGGTGGCCCGTCCTGGCGCTGGTGTCGCTCGGCGTGCTGGGCGGCGTGGGCGGCGCTTACTGCTTCGAGTCATTGCGTGAACGGTTCTTCAACCCGGAGCTAAGCTCCGGCTGGTTTGAAGCCAGCCGCTTGTGGATGTGGCAGGCGGCCTGGCAGATATTCCTGGATCATCCGTGGTTCGGCGCCGGGCCGGCCATCTTCAACGCCATTTACGGCCGCTACCGGGATCCCGTGGACCAGCACATTCCCCAATACGTCCACAACGACTACCTCCAGGCGCTTTGTGATTACGGCATCGCGGGCTTCGTCCTGATGGCGGCGCTGGTCGGCGTCTTCGTCGTGGCGGCGTGGCGGATTCATCGCCGCTGGCGCCAGCGCGGTGTTGCGGAACACTCCGGCTGGCACTGGCCCTATTGGCTCGAAACGGACCGGGCGGGCCGGCCGGCCTGGTTGCTCGGCAGCGCGGCGGCCGTGATCGCTTGCATGTTGCACTCGGCGGTGGACTTCCATCTCCACTTCAGCGCATACACGCTGACGCTCACGGTCATCCTGGCGATGGGCATGCTCGCGGGCCACGCGCGCCGCCTGACCGAGGAGCTTCCGGACGGAACAAAGCCGGGACCTCCCGTGATCAACCCCGTTGACCTGGGAATGGCCGCGCGCCGGGTTCTTGCGACGCTCGTGGTCCTGTTTGTGGCCGCCAACGCGACCGTCGCCGTGCCGAACGGCGCTTCGTGCTTCTGGCAATGGCTGGCGGAGAAGCGCCATGACAAGGCCGATCTGGCCGGCGCCCGCGCCGCGGCGGAGCGGGCGTGGGCATGGGACTCCCGCAACCATCACGCGGCCCTCCTGCTCGGCGACGTGACTTTGAACGAGGCGCGGCTGGCCCCCAACAACGCCGACGCCGGGGCCGAACGCGCCTTGCATTGGTATCGGTGCGCCGGGAGACTGGACCCGTTGGAAGCCGAGCCGGTCTCGCGGCAGGCCCAGGCGCTGGAGTTTCTGAAGCGATGGAAAGAAGCGGAAGCGGCCCACCTGCGGGCGCTCTCCGTGAGTCCCAACTACTTCCTCTACTACGAGCGACTGGGGATGTTCCACGCCTCCCGCGGCGAAAAAACAAAGGCCGTCGCCGAACTTCAGACCCGGAACAGACTCAAATGGACGCCTTATGCCCGGTGGAAGTTCTTCGACGACAGAATCAAGGCCCTGACGACGCCCGCCGCGCCTCGCCGATAATGGCACGCGCGCTCCTCGCCGAACCGGCAACGTTGACCGCCGGGCTGGCCTCCACTAGAGTCGCCGCGTGCAGATAGGGCTTTTTATCCCCTGCCTCGTGGACCAGTTCTTTCCACAGGCGGGACTGGCGGTGGCGCGCATCCTGAAGCGGCTCGGCCACAGCGTGGAATACCCGGCGGAGCAGACGTGCTGCGGCCAGCCGGCGTTCAACGCGGGCGTGCGCTCGGAGGCGACGGCGCTGGCGAAGCGGTTCGTCCAGGTCTTCGACCGGTTCGAGGCCGTGGTCGCGCCGAGCGGCTCGTGCGTGGCAATGGTCCGCAACTTCTACCCGGAGCTGCTGGACATTGCTCCCGACTCGCCGTTCCTCACCCGCGTTTTCGAGTTCAGCGAGTTTCTCGTGGACCGGCTGAACGTCACCGACCTCGGCGCGACGTTCAACGACCGGGTGACGTATCACGACTCCTGCCACCTGCTGCGAGAGCTGCGCGTGCAGGAGCAGCCGCGCAAGCTGCTGCGCGCGGTGAAAGGGATGGATTTTGTCGAGTTGAACGACGGACCGACCTGCTGCGGCTTCGGCGGCGTCTTCAGCGTGAAGTTCCCGGAGGTGTCCACGGTCATGGGCGAGGACAAGGTGGCGGCCATCGAACGGACCGGCGCGCGCTACGTCACCGCCGGCGATTGCGGCTGCCTGATGCACATCGGCGGGCTGCTGACGCGGCGCGGCTCCAAAGTGCGGACGATCCATCTCGCCGAGTTGCTTGGAGGCGCGTCATGATGCGCACGCCCGTGCTCGAAACGCAGCGGCGCGCGACGCTCGCGAAGGCGTTGAACCTCGCGCTGGACAAGCGCCGGCAGTCGGTGGCCGAGTTTGCCAACTGGGAGGCGATGCGCCAGCGCGCGCACGACATCCGCGCCGGCGTGCTGGAGCGGCTCGACGAATACCTGAACCAGTTCGAGCGCGCCGCGACGGCCAACGGCATCCGCGTGGTGCGCGTGGCGACGGCGGAGGAAGCCTGCCGCTACGTCGCGGCCGTCGCCAAGCGGCTCGGCGTCACCAAGGCGGTGAAGGCCAAGTCCATGGTGACGGAGGAGATTCACCTCAACCGCGCATTGGAAGCCGAGGGCATCCGTGCGATGGAAACTGACCTCGGCGAATACATCGCGCAGCTTTGCGGCCAGCCGCCGTTTCACCTGACCGCGCCGATCGTGCATCTCTCGCGCGACGAGGTCGGCCGCATCCTGGCGGACAAGCTCGGCGTGCCGTTCACGAACGACCCGACGCAGCTCACGCTCATCGCGCGCGACGTAATGCGGCGGGAGTTTCTGACGGCGCGGCTCGGCATCAGCGGCGCGAACTTTTGCATCGCCGAGAGCGGCAGCCTTGTGCTCTGCACCAACGAAGGCAACGGCCGGATGTGCACGACGCTCCCGGCGAAGGAAGGCCCGCGCGTCCACATCGCCATCACCGGCATCGAGAAGGTCGTGCCGACGCTGAAGGACGTGGCGCACTTGTTGCGGCTGCTGGCGCGCAGCGGCTCCGGAATGCGGCTGACGGCTTACACGACGTTGATCAACGGCCCGCGCAAGCGCGCCGACGGCGAGGAAAGCACCGGCCCGGATGAGGTTCACGTGCTGCTGCTGGACAACGGCCGCCGCGAGATGCTGCGCGACCCGCATCTGCGCGAGGCGCTCTGCTGCATCCGGTGCGGCGCCTGCTCGAACCAGTGCCCGGTGTATCACCGCATCGGCGGCCACGCCTACAAATCGGTTTATAACGGCCCCATCGGCTCCGTCTGGTCGCCGGCGCTCTGGGAGTCGGAGCAGACGGCGTCGCTGCCGTTCGACTGCTCGCTCTGCGGCGCTTGCGCGGACATCTGCCCGGTGAAGATTGACATCCATCACGCGCTGCTCTGGCAGCGGAAGCTGGCGGCGGACCGCGGCCGCGTGCCGCGCTGGCAACGGCTGGCGTGGCTGGCGTGGCGCGTGGCGATGAGTTGCCCCACGCTCTACAACTTCGGCAGCGCCGTTGCACGCCTGCTGCTCGGCCCGGCGATGTTGAACCGGCTCGGCAAGCCGTGGACCGAGACGCGCGACCTGCCGCCGCTGGCGAAGAAGACGTTCCACGAGCTGTGGAAGGAGCAAACGCCCGAATGAAGTCGCCGTTGGTTTCCATCTGCGTGCCGAACCTGAACATGCGGCCGTGGCTGGAGGAGCGCATGGAGACGCTGTTGGCGCAGACGTTGACGGACTGGGAGATGGTGGTTTGCGACAGTCACTCGACGGACGGCTCTTGGGAGTTTTTTCAGAAGTTCAAAGGCGACCCGCGCGTGCGGCTGTATCAGGTGCCGAAGGAAGGGATTTACGCCGGCTGGAACGAGTGTTTGTGCCGCTTGGAGGGGCGCTACGTTTATTTCGCCACCAGCGACGACACCGCGCAGCCGGAGTTGCTGGAGCGGCTGGTGACGCCGTTGGAGCGGCTGCCGGAACTCCAGGTGGCGGTGTGCGATTTTCAGCGGATAGGAGCGGATGGCCGGAAGCTGGAGGATGATGTCCGGCTGGCGGAGATCCGGAGTTTCCTGGGGGAATGGCTCGATGTGCCGTCCATCCGCAACGGGCGGGCGGAGTTTCTGATCCAGGCGTCGCTGGGCACGACGTGGCACACGATGACGAGCGTGATGTTCCGGCGGACGTTGATTGACCGGATCGGGATGTTCAGGACCGATTGCGGGTCCTACGCGGACTCGGATTGGAGCCTGCGGGCGCAGTTGGCATCGGACATCGCGTATGTGCCGGGCCGGCTGGCGACGTGGCGGTTTTACCAGGGGCAAGGCTCGCCACACCGATTCACGCCTCGCATCGGGCGGACCCTGCTGAATTGTCTGGAGACGGTCCTTCACGACCCTCGTTCCGGCATACCGGCATCGTGGAAACAGATACAGGATTGGGACAAGCAGATCACAGCGTCGCGTCGCGCCGAGTATCTAGCCAGCTTTCACCTGTGGCGCCGGGCCGCGGCGGATGATCCGCGTTTGTTTGCACAGGGCGTTTGGGACGCCGTGCGCCTGGAGCCGGGCCTGCTGCTGAGACAGATGACGCGGGGCTTTGGATGGTCGGAAGAGTTCAAGCTGGACTTCACCCGGCGGACCGAGTTTGTGCTCAAGCTTTTCGGTGCGTCATGGCCGCCCCAGCGGGTCGAGGGCGGTTGGTGATCGTGGCGTTGTCTCAAGCGGCGCTGCTGTCGCCAGTCAGCGGGCGGTAAGCCACGATGTCGTCGGGGCCGAAGTGAACCCTGTAGCCCTGGGCCAGGAGCAGTTCCAGACAAGCCTCGCAATCGGCGGGTGAAAGGTGCAGGTGCTCCAGGTTGATGAGCGTCGGCTGGAAGCGACGGAAGTCCACCATCTTCAGGATTTCGAAGTCATACCCTTCGGTGTCTATCTGGAGGAGATCAATGCGTTGGACATGATGCGCCTCCAGCAGTTCGGACAGCGGCACGGTCTTCACGGTTTCCTCGATGATCAGGTCGGGAATGGACGCGCCTCCCGGCACATGCTTGATGATATGGTCCGCGCTGAACGACGCTATGCCCGACGGATCGTAGGGGTAGAGGTGGGTGTATTTCGGATTCAGCTTGTAGAGCGTCATCGAACCCCGCTGAGGAGCGATCGCGACATTCTCCAGGATGACCTGTTCCATCTGCCCGTAAGCCGCCTTCAGCTTCGCGAAGGCCGCCGTCTGCGGCTCGACCAGCAACCCCGCCAGCTTGTGCCGCCGGACGACTTCATAGATCGGGTCGCCGGCGCCGCCGATGTTGGCGCCCAACTGGACGAAGAAGAAATCCGAGCGCGGCCGGGAGAGCAAGTCGAGCAACACCCGGATATGCGGCGTCAGGACGCGGTCGGGGTTGCGCTTGAAAATGTCCAGCGGCTTGCGGACTTCGTAGCCGTAGCGTTCCAGCATGGACGACATGGCCTGGCGAATTAGGGTGCGCAGCTTCATCGGCGGGGGGCAATTTGTGGCATCCGGCGTATCGTGACAAGACAAACTTGTGGTCGTGCGGTCTCCTCATTCCCGCTTGCAGGGAACTGGCGATGCCTCTACGTTCGTGCCATGCAATCCGGCCGCAAACCTTCTCATGAACCCGCTGCGCCAACTCTTTGAACAGCGCCTGGCCCAGACGGGCGGATCGGTGGCGGCGCCGGCCGAACTCGATTCCCTGCTGACGGGCAGGGTCTTCGTTTCGGCTCATCCGGTCTGCCGGCCGTGGGCGGCGCGCGCCACGTGCCACGACCCACGCGAGGCGGACGTGGTGCTGACGGGATGCGACGCGATGATTGCCGAGACGGGCACGGTGGCGGTGTTCAGCGGGCCGGTGGAGGGACGGCTCAGCACGCTGACGGCGCCGACACACGTGGTGCTGGGCAGCGAGTCGCAACTGGCGCCGGACATGGAGACGGTGTTCGAGCGTTTTGCCGACCGGCTGCGGCCGGGCGTGTCGCCCGCGAGCTTGATGTTCATCACCGGGCCGAGCCGGACGACGGACATCGAGAAGACGCTGGTGCTCGGAGTCCACGGTCCGAAGAAGCTGGTGTGCGTGTTTGTGGGGGACGGCGGCGCGGTCTGACCGCAGGCGTTGTTGCACCGGGCCATGTCCACCAACGCCACAGCCAAGACAAACGCCGCGCGCGCCTTTCTGATCAGCCTGCGACCTTGGGAATGGACGAAGAACCTCGTCGTCTTCACCGGGCTGGTTTTTGCCTATCAGTTCCGCGATCCGGCGGCGGTTGGCCACGCGTTGCTGGCCTTCGCGGTGTTCTGCGGCCTGTCGGGAATGGCGTATGTCATCAACGACGTCTGCGACCAACTCCAGGACCGGCAGCATCCGCAGAAACGGTTGCGGCCGATTGCCAGCGGCGAACTCGGCGGAAAAGCGGCAGCGGCGGGGCTGGTGGTCGTCGGCGTGGTGGCTGCGGCGGTGAGCGTGTTCTTGGGCCGGCAGTTCGTAGTGTGGGCGGCGGTCTATGTGCTCCTGAACGTGGCGTATTCCAAGTGGCTCAAGCACATCATCTTCCTCGACGTGATTTGTGTGGCGGCGGGTTTCCTGGTGCGGGTCTTCGCGGGTTGCGCGGCGGTCGGCGTGATGGCGAGCGGTTACGCGATCAGTTGCGTCTTCTCGCTGGCGTTGCTGCTGGGCGCGGGCAAGCGGCGCGGCGAGCTGCTGGCGCACGGCGAGGACTCGGCCCAGCACCGGTCGGTGTTCGATCATTACACGGAACGGATGCTCGATGGGCTGCTGGCGGTGGCGGCGGTGGCGACCTTGGCGAGCTATGCGGTCTTCGTCACCAGCGGCAAGCATCCGGTGGCGATGGTCTATACCATGGCGCTGGTCGTGCTGGGCGTGGGGCGCTACTTGCGGTTGCTCTACAAGGGGCGGGGCGCGGACCAACCTGCGCGGTTGGTGTGGAGTGATTGGCCGTTGCTGCTGGTGTGCGCCATCTGGGTGGTGACAACAATGGCGATCTTATGGACCAGTGGAAGGACGACACCGCCTTGAAGAACTGGCCAGCAGCCCGAAAGATAACGCTTGCCACCGATGGTTTTGAGTTGTTAACTACGTTCAGTTTGCACTGAACGACAATGAAATCTCTCGCAGAACACGTCGAATCGCCGGAGTTGGCCGCCGCTTGTCTCCAGTTCATCGAGTCGGGCGGGCATACCACACAGTCTTTCGGCTTGGGGCAGGTCATTGGGCAGGTCTTCGCTCTGCTCTATCTCAGTCCGAGGCCGCTTTGTCTGGACGAGATTGCGGAAGAGCTTGGCGTCAGCAAGGCCAGCGTCAGCACCACCGTCCGGCAACTTGAGAGCTGGTCCGCGGTCAAACACGTCTGGGTCAAGAGCGACCGGCGGGATTTCTACGAAGCCGAAACCGATTTCAAGGCGATGCTGCGGCAGGGCGTGTTGGGGACGTTGCGCAAGAAGATGGACACGGCAGCCGTGCGCCTGGAGAACGTCGAGACGACGCTGGCGGACGCCTTGGAGAAGTCCGCGCAAACCGGGCGCGAGGAAACCAAGGTGGTGGCGGAGCGGTTGCAGCGAGCGCGGCAGTTTCACGCGAAGATCAACGGGCTTCTGAACAACCCGCTGCTGGATCATTTGTTGTAAGTGCGAATCGAAGCGAGACGGTCCTGCATGGCCGTCTCCCAAACAAATCATGACCTTCGGACGGACGAAGGACGTCGGAAGTCGGGACTCCCGAAAGTTTTCGGGATGCACCTGAAGGGCGGCAGCTTGCCTGAACATGCATTGGTATGCTCTTCAAACGAAACCCCGGCAGGAAGCGACGGCCCAGTCCGGCCTCCGACGCGAGGGTATTGAGACGTTCTTCCCGAAGCTGCGGCGTAGGAAGGTCGTCCGCCGGGTCCGCAAATGGGTCACGGGTCCGCTGTTTCCGTGCTACTTGTTCGCCCGGTTCGACGTTGAGCAATCCGGCCGGCTGGTCAAATACGCCAATGGAGTCACCAACATCGTCAGCTTTGGCAACAAGCCCGCCGTCGTCGAAGATGCCATCGTTGCCGCGATCCAATCGCACGCCGAGAGCGGCGTGGTTGTTGTCCAGCCGCCGGCTTTTCGCCCCGGCGAGATGCTGGAAATCCAGAGCGGCCCGCTGCAAGGCTTGCAGGGCATCTTTGAGCGCGAGATGAGCGATCGCGAACGCGTCGTCCTGCTTCTCGATACCCTCGCGCGCGGCGCGCGGGTCGAGGTTTCACGCGACCAAGTTGAACGCATCGCCGACTGATCTCTGACCCCTGACTTCTGACCTCTGATCTCTGATCTCCGTCCTCCGTTCCCCGTGAACACCACCATCATATCGGCCGGCCAACACGAGCGGGTGCGGCAGTTCCTGAAGGACCTGTGGGACTACCGCGAGTTGTGCCTGACGTTCATGGAGCGCGACCTCAAGGTGCGCTACAAGCAGACGGTCATCGGCGTCCTCTGGGTGGTGCTTCAACCGATTTTCACGACGCTCGCCTACGTGCTGATCTTCGGCAAGATCGCGCGCATGCCCACCGACGGGCTGCCATATATGCTATTCTACTTCGCCGCCAACGTGTCTTGGAGCGCGTTCGCGCGGGAATTCACCGGCTGCGCCCTGAGCGTCGAAGGCAACGCCTATCTCATCAGCAAAGTTTATTTTCCCCGCGTGGTGGTTCCCGCCAGTGTCGTCTGCGCCTCGATGGTGGATTTCCTGATCGGCTGGCTCATGCTCAACGGCATCGCGATGTGGATGGGCCACTGGCACTGGCAACTGGTGGCGATGACACCGCTCCTGCTCGCCATCCAATGTTCCGCCTCCCTCGGCATCGGCCTGGTCCTGGCCGCGCTCAACGCCCAGTATCGCGACGTGAAGAACGCCGTCCCCTTCCTCGCCCAGATCATGATGCTGGCCACGCCGGTCATCTACCCACTCTCACAACTCCCCGTGTGGGTGAGGGAGATCGCGTTCATCAACCCGATGGCTGCGGTCGTGACCGCCTACCGCGACTGCCTGACCGCCGGCCCGTTCGACTGGCAGCTCCTTGGACTCTCGCTGTTCGTGAGCGTCTTTTATCTGGTCGGCGGCCTCTGGTTCTTCCGTCGGCGCGAGGCGAAACTGGCGGACATCCTGTGATGAGCGACGCGGCAATCCAAATCAGCGGCCTCGGCAAGCGTTACCGCTACGGCGAAGTGCGGAGCGCCAACGACACGCTCCGCGCCGACCTTGCGGAGTGGGCCAAAGGCCTTTTCAAGCGCGGAAACGGACAGCAACGTCCCCAGACTCTGCACGCCATCCACGAGCGCCATCTCGACGCCGACCCGAGCTACTTCTGGGCGCTCCGGGACATCAACCTGGAAATCAAACAGGGCGAGGTCGTCGGCATCATCGGCCGCAACGGCGCCGGCAAGAGCACGTTGCTGAAGGTTCTCTCGCGCATCACGCCGCCGACCGAGGGCAGTGTCACCTACCACGGTCGGATCGCGAGCTTGTTGGAGGTCGGCACCGGGTTTCACCGCGAACTGACCGGCCGCGAGAACATCTTCCTCAACGGCTCCATCCTCGGCATGAAGCGGAGCGAGATCGCGCGCAAGCTCGACGAGATCATCGCCTTCGCCGAGGTCGAGAAGTTCATGGAGACGCCGGTGAAGTTCTACTCCAGCGGGATGTATGTGCGGCTGGCCTTCGCCGTGGCCGCGCACTTGGAGCCGGAGATCATGGTGGTGGACGAAGTGCTGGCCGTCGGCGACGCCGCGTTCCAGAAGAAGTGTCTTGGCAAGATGCAGGATGTCAGCCAGCACGGGCGGACGGTGCTGTTCGTGAGCCACAACATGGCCGCCATCAAGACGCTCTGCTCCCGCGCGGTGCTGCTCAACGCGGGCCGCATTGAAGCGCAGGGCAAGCCCGAAGAAGTGATCGCGCGCTATCTTGCCGGCGCCGCGCCGGAGCAGGGCATCAGCCTGGAGCAGCGCACTGACAGGCTGGGCAACGGCGCGCTGCGGTTCACCGGCATCCGGTTCACCAACAAGTTCGGCCAGGAGGTGGGCGAGGTAGAGTCGGGAGACGAGTTGAACGTCGTGGTTTCATACAAGTGCAAGGCGCCGGTGGACGAGAAACGGATGATCCTCTCGCTCAGTCTGTGGGATGATTTGAAGAATTTGCTGACGTTGTTTTCCAGCGATGAAATGGGAACGGCCTTCAAGCCGTTTCACGAGCAAGGCACCGTGACCGTGCGGATACCGCAGATGCTGTTGCGCGCCGGCCAATACTCCGTGAAACTCTGGGCGAGCCACTTGGACACGCAAGCAGAGAGCGTTTACGACTGCGTCGAAGACGCGGCGACGCTTCATGTGATGGCCGGCAATTTCTGGAAGACGGGCCGCGTCAATCGCGAAGGCAATTACTCCCTTATGCCCGGTTCGATATCGAACGAGTGACCTTCGGCAAGACGATGCTCCCCACAATCGACCAACTGCGCGCCGTGTGGAGGCGGCTGATCCCGCTCTCCTTGCGTTCCCGGCTCTGGCGGATTCGCGCGGGCTGGAGTGACCTGTCTTTGCGGGCGCGAGCCGCCGCCGCCCGGAAGCGGTTGCGAACCTCAAAACAGGTGGTGTTTGTTGCCGACCGTCCATCTTCGCGGGAGGCCAAACTGGCTTACGGCCTGCGCCAGAACGGCTGGCAAGTCATCCTGTTGCACAAGGAGCCGGCGGCGTTCGATCTCTCCCGATGTTGCCATGAAGCGCGCCAATACTCCGACGCCCGCGAGGCGCTGGAGTTGGCGTGCTCCTATGCGCCGGTCGCTTACCATCTGTTCTCGTCCTGGAACTTCGACGTGGCCGAAACGCTGGTCCGCTACAAACCCGGCAAGATCGTGTTTGACGATTACGACGTGCTGGCCGGCATGATCAGGAGCGATTACCTGGAAGCCCACTACGCCTGCCAGGTGGCGCTGGAACGCTACTGTCTCGAAAACGCGGACGGCCTTTGCTGCCGCAGCCTCGAAACGCAGTATCCGAAACGGCGCATGGGCTACCGTTATCGCGGGAAACGGCTCTTGCTGCTGGATTGTTGTTGGAACGACCAGCCCGTGGCGCCGCGTCCGCCGGCCGCCGGTGAGTTGCACCTCGTTTACGCCGGGAACGTCCCCTGCCCCGAAACCGACTCCGGGAAACAGCCGGCCTTCGTGGACTGCGCCGAAGCCATCACGGCGCAGGGCATCCACCTCCACATCTATCCTTCGCACGAGGTCTGGGTGCGGTTCTTTGCCAAGAATCCGCCGAAGCCGATTGCCCGGTTGCTTCAGACCAACCCGCGCTTCCACGTCCACCCCACCGTTCCCGCCGATGCCATCGCGGATGAAATCAGCCGCTTTGATATCGCGTGGTTCGATGTCGCTGCTTTCGACGATTCCTACCACGCCCTCTACACGCCGGAGAAATACGTTTACGCGTCCACCAACAAGATTTTTGACTACCTTGACGCCGGCCTGCCCATCGCGATGAACGCGCCGAAGTTCCAGGAGTTCCTAGTCCGGCGGCTGCGGGTCGGCTCGAAAGTTCAGACTGCCTCCGCTGCCGGCGGCGGAGGGTATTTGGGCGGCGCCGACTGGCACGCGCTGCGCTCCAACGTGGAGCGAGCTAGGAGGACGCTCTTCGCGGCCAGGCAGACGAAACGGCTGATTGCGTTCTACAACGCGCTGGCTGGCGAACAGGCGCGGCGTGGTCCCCCTGCCGGAGACGGAGGACCATGCGACGCGTGATCTTCATGGGAGAAAAGCCCCTTGGGCTGAAGTGCCTGCAACTGCTGCGAACGCTGCCGGAAGTCAACCTGCTCGGCGTTTGCACGCGCTCCGCGAAGGAATGCTGGTGGGGAAGGCACGAGTTGCTCGATTACTGCGCGGAGCAGGGGATTCCGGTCCTGCCGCGCGCGGCGATCGCGGGCCAGCCGGTGGACCATCTGCTTTCGGTGCTTTACCCGTTCATTGTCGAGGAACCCCTCGTCCGCCACGCATCCAGGGGCTGCTTCAATCTTCACGAAGCGCCGTTGCCTCGCTGGCGCGGCTGCAACGGCTGTTCCCACGCGATTCTGAAAAACGACCCGCAGTATGGAACCACGCTGCACGAGCTTGCTCCCGCGCTGGATGACGGCCGCATCGTTGCCGAGCGCCGCTTCCCCATCCTGCCGGCGGAAACTGCCAGGGAACTCTACGAACGCACGAGCGGCGAATCGTTCTGTCTGGCGCAGGAATGGTTTCCGCGCCTCATGCGCGGCGAGTTTTCGCTGTCGAGCCAATCGAGCGGTGAGGAATCCTTCCTGAACCAACGGAACTCTCTGCGGGAGCACAAGAGGCTCTCGCTCGACGTTACGATTGAAGACGCATTCAGGGCGGCGCGCGCGCTCGATTTTGTTCCCTGGGAGCCGGCCTTCGTTGTCGTTGGCAACCAGAAGTTCTATCTGTTCATCCACGGTTCGCTTGGCCGGCCGCCGCTTCCGGCCGGCGACTTGCAGGAGCTTCCGCTCTGCACGACTTTGGCGCAGATATCGTGGGGAAGCTGGAAACTTGGCGTGATCCGCGAACTGCCGCGGCCGTTGGTCTTCTGCCATGAATCAGAATACCGGGAGCGATTCCCGCTCTTCGGAGAACTCGTAAACATCAACCATGAATAACAAAACCGTTTTGGTCACCGGCGGTGCCGGCTACGTGGGCGCGGTGCTGGTGCCGCAGATGCTCGCGCGCGGCTGCCGCGTCAAAGTGCTCGACCTCTTCATCTACGGCGACGACGTGCTCGACGCCGTCAAGAACCACCCGAACCTGGAGCTGATCAAAGGCGACCTGCGCGACCAAGGGCTGTTGCGGAAGGCGCTGCCGGGCTGCGACAGCGTCATCCATCTGGCCTGCATCTCCAACGACCCGAGCTTCGAGTTGAACCCCGGCCTAGGCAAGGCGATCAACTTCGACGCGTTCACGCCGCTGGTGGAAATCAGCAAGGCGTGCGGCGTCCGCCGGTTCATCTACGCCTCGTCCTCCAGCGTCTATGGCGTCAAGGCGGTCGAGAACGTGGATGAGAGCATGCCGCTGGAGCCGCTGACGGACTACTCGAAGTTCAAGGCGATGTGCGAGGACATCCTGCTGCGTTACCAGTCGCCGGAGTTCACCACGGTCATCGTGAGGCCGGCCACCGTTTGCGGCTACTCGCCGCGGCAGCGGCTGGACGTCATCGTCAACATCCTGACCAACCATGCCGTCAACACGGGCAAGGTGAAGGTCTTTGGCGGCGACCAGAAGCGGCCCAACATCCACATCCAGGACATGGCGGACGTTTACCTGATGCTGCTGGAGCTGCCCGCCGAAAAAATCGCCGGCCGCATCTACAACGTCGGCACCGAGAACCACACCGTCCGCCAGTTGGCCACGATGGTGCGCGACATCATCGGCCCCGACAAAGTCCAGACGGAGACGGTGCCGACCAACGACAACCGCTCTTATCACATCTCCTCTGAAAAGATCGCGCGCGAACTCGGCTGGCGGCCCCGGCACAGCATCGAGGAAGCCGTGCGCGACGTGGCCCAGGGCATCGCCGACGGCCGGCTCAAGGAAACGATGACCAATTCCCGCTATTTCAACATCAAGCGGATGCAGGAGATCAAGCTGGAGTGAGTTTCAGAGTCAACGAGGCAATCGGAACAGCCCCCATCGGATGGGGAGAGGAAAACAAGCAGATGTTGCGTCAACCCAAGCTGACTCCCGACCACATCAAGGTGACATTTTACCACCTCAGGGTGTTGTTTTGGTGCCTCGGGCTGGCGTTTTACCACCTTGAGGTGGTTTTCAGCAGCTTAGGGTGACGTTCTGCTACCTTAGGGTGATTTTCGGAACCTTAAGGTGACGTTTTACCACCTTGAGGTGATTCTCGGCAGCTTGGAGTGACGTTTTATTACCCTAGGGTGACTTTCGGGAGCTTAAGGTGACATTTTACCACCCTAGGGTGAATTTCGGCACCTCAGGGTGACGTTTTGCCACCCTGATTTGGCTCTAACGTGGCTAAAGCAGCCAAGTTATGTAATTATCGAGTTAGTTAATAGGGCGATGGTATGTGGTCACGACGACTGAATAGACACGGCTGAGAACTTGCGATGGAAAAGATCCCTTACATCAATCTGACGGAACCGCATCGGCGGCTGAAAGCCGAGTTGCTGGAAGCCGTGGGCCGTGTGCTCGATTGCGGCGGCTTCATCCTCGGCGAGGAAGTCGCGGCGTTTGAAAAGGAGTTCGCGGCCTATTGCGGCACGCGCTACGCCGTCGGCGTCGCCAACGGCACCGATGCCATCACGCTCGCCCTCAAGGCGCTTGGCATCGGCCCCGGCGACGAAGTCATCACCGCGCCGAACTCGTTCCTGGCGTCGGCCTCCGGCATCGCGCTGGCGGGCGCGCGGCCGGTGTTCGTGGACGTGCGCGACGACTTCAATCTCGATCCGTCGCTTCTCGAAGCGGCCATCACGCCCCGCACGCGTGCGATCCTGCCGGTGCATCTGACCGGCCGGCCGGCGGACATGGACGCCATCCTGGCCGTGGCGCGCAAGCACAAGCTGGCGGTGGTTGAGGACGCGGCGCAGGCGGTCGGCGCGCGCTACCGCAACCAGCGGGTCGGCTCGTTCGGCGCGGCGGGCTGTTTCAGCCTGCATCCGCTGAAGAACCTCAGCGCCTGCGGCGACGGCGGCGTCATCACCACCAACGACGAAGCTGTTTACCGTCATCTGCTCAAGGCCCGCAACCACGGCCTGCGCAGCCGCGACGAGTGCGAGTTCTGGAGCCTCAACAGCCGGCTGGATGCGTTGCAGGCGGCGCTGGTGCGCGTGAAGCTCCCGCATCTGGACGCATGGACCGAAGCGCGCCGCCGCAACGCGGCCTTCTACCGCGAGCGGCTGGGCAAGGTCGCGCAGACGCCGACGGAACTGGCGCACGAGTTCTGTGTCTATCACACCTTCATCATCCAGACCGACCGGCGCGACGAGTTGCAGCGGCATCTGGCGGAGCGCGGCATCGAAACCAAGATTCACTACCCGATCGCCATCCATGCGCAGGACGCGGCGCGTTCGCTGGGCTACCGGCCGGGGAGTTTCCCCGTGGCGGAGCGGCAGGTGGGACGCATCCTGAGCCTGCCGGTTTTCCCGGAACTGACCGCTGCGCAGCTAGAGGCAGTCGCGACGGCTGTTTGTTCGTTCTACCGGCAAGCCTGAAGGACAAACTCTTTAGTTGAGGTTATCCAACGATGAACACATCAAACTCTCAATCTGGATCGGTCAACCAGTCCGGTCTGGAGGCGAAGATCAAGCCGCTGGACGAACTCGCGGAGATCGTGGCGAAACTCAAGGCGGAGGGGCGCGTGGTGGTCCACTGCCACGGCGTGTTCGACCTGGTCCATCCCGGCCACATCCGGCATCTCAAAGCCGCCAAGCGCGAGGGCGACGTTCTGATTGTGACCGTCACGCCGGACCGCTTCGTGAACAAAGGCCCCGGCCGGCCGGTGTTCAACGAGCACCTGCGGGCGGAAACGCTGGCTTCGCTGGAGGTGGTGGATTACGTGGCCGTCAACCGCTGGCCGAAGGGGGTCGAGACCATCCAGTTGCTCAAGCCGAGCGTCTTCGTCAAAGGCGACGAGTTCATCCGGCGCGAGACCGACATCTCCGGCAACATCTCCTGCGAAGAAGACGCGATCTTGGCGGTCGGCGGGCGCATCCACTTCACCAGCGAGGAAACCTTCAGTTCGAGCAACCTGCTCAACTCCTATTTCAACGTCTTCCCGCCGGAGGCGGAGCGATACCTGGCGCAGTTCCGCCAGTCCCACAGCGCCGGTGACATCATCGCGAAGCTGAAGGACCTGCGGAAACTGCGGGTGCTGGTTCTGGGCGACATCATCATTGACGAGTATCATTTCTGCCGCGCGCTGGGCAAATCGTCCAAGGCGGCTTCGATCAACGCGCGGTTTCTCCATGAGGAAACCTATCCCGGCGGCGCGCTGGCGGTGGCCAACCACGTCGCGGGCTTCTGCGAGGACGTGCATTTCGTGTCCTGCGTCGGGGAACTGAACCCGCGCACGGAGTTTGTGGAGAAGCACCTGAAGCCGAACATCACCCGGAAGCTCTTCACCCGGCCGGACGGCCCGACCACCGTCAAACGGCGCTACACGGAGCTGTTTCAGTTCAACAAGATGTTTGAAGTCACCTTCCTCGAAGACCGGCCCCTGCCGGCGCAGGTCGGCCGCGACTTGAACGAGTATCTGGCGAAGGCGATGCCGAACTACGACGCGCTGCTGGTCGCCGACTTCGGGCATGGGCTGATCGGCCCGGAAACCGTCTCCCTGCTCGCGGAGTCCGGGAAGTTCCTGGCCATCAACACGCAAACCAACAGCGCCAACACCGGCTACAATGTCATCACGAAGTATCCCCGGGCCGACTACGTCTGCATTGACCAGGAGGAAATCCGGCTGGCGTTTCACGACCGCTTCGGGCCGCTCGACGCCCTGGTGCGCCGCGCGGCTGAACAGTTGAGCGCCTCGACCGTGGCCGTGACCACCGGCCAAAGCGGCTCGGTTGCTTTCCGCCGCGGCGAACAGCCGGTTCAAACGCCTGTCTTCTCCCGCGAGGTGGTGGACACGGTCGGCGCCGGCGACGCCTACCTGGCGGTGACGGCGCCTTGCGCGGCGGCGGGATGGCCGCCGGAACTGATCGGCTTCGTCGGCAACGCCGTCGGCGCGCTGAAGATCCGCATCCTGGGCAACAAGGAATCCATCGAGCCGGTCGCGCTCTACAAATACATCACGACCTTGTTCAAGTAGGCCGGCCAAAGCGCGGATCAGGCAAATCGTCCTAGAAAGAAGACCCACCGGAAAATGAGCTGCGTCATCGTCAATTTCGGCCTGGGCAATCTGGGCTCGCTTCAGCACAAGCTGCGCCGGGCTGGGATTGAAGCGGGCATCAGCTCTCGGCCTGACGAGATCGAGCGGGCGCGGCTGCTGTTCCTGCCGGGCGTCGGGCATTTTGCGATGGGCATGAAGAACCTGCGAGATTACGGACTCATTCCCGTTCTCAACAAGAAGGTTCTTGAGGACAAGACGCCCGTGATGGGGATTTGTCTTGGCATGCAGTTGATGACGAAGTGGAGTGAAGAAGGCGATGTGGCCGGTCTGGGCTGGATTCCCGCGGTCACGCGCCGGTTTCGGTTTGAGGGCGATGCGGCCGGCTTGAAGATTCCCCACATCGGCTGGCAGCCGTTGCAGGCGCGCCGGGCCGGGCCGTTGCTGGACGGCGTCGCGCCGCAGCAGTTGTTCTACTTTGTCCATTCCTACCACGTGTGCTGCGAGCGTCAGGAGGATGTGCTGACAACCACGCATTACGGCTACGACTTCGTTTCCGCAGTGAGCTGCGGCAACATCCTGGGCACGCAGTTTCATCCTGAAAAAAGCCATCGCCGCGGCATGCAGTTGATCCTCAACTTCGTCAGGAACAGCCCGCCATGAGGCCGCGCATTATTCCCGTTCTTCTGTTGAAGGGTGAGGGACTGGTCAAGGGAACCAGGTTCAAGGACCACAAATACGTGGGCGACCCCATCAACGCCGTCCGCATCTTCAACGACAAGAACGCGGATGAGCTGTTCCTCCTGGACATCACCGCCACGCAGGAGGGCCGCGTGCCTTCGGTCGAGATGGTGCGGCGCATTGCCGAGGAGTCCTACATGCCCTTTGGCGTCGGAGGCGGCATCCGCAGCGTGGCCCAGATGCGCGACTTGCTCAGGGCCGGCGCCGAAAAGGTCGCCATCAACTCCGCGGCCGTCGAAATGCCCGATTTGATTCGCGAGGGCAGCAACAACTTCGGCCGCCAGAGCATCACGGTGTCCATTGACGTCAAACGCAACTGGCGCGGCCAGGATGCCGTTTGGACTCATTCCGGCGCGCGCAAGACCGGCTTGGACGTTTGCGACTGGGCGCGCCGGGCGCAGGACCTTGGCGCGGGCGAGATCCTGCTGAACTCGATAGACCGCGACGGCACCGGCGCCGGCTACGATCTGCCCCTGGTCCGGTCGGTGGCGGATGCGGTGGAGATTCCCGTCATCGCCTGCGGCGGGGCGGGGAAATATGAGGATTTTCTGCCGGCGGTGCGGGAAGCTCACGCGAGCGCGGTGGCCGCCGGCAGCTTGTTTGTCTTTCACGGTCCGCTTCGGGCGGTGCTGATCAATTACCCGGGCGACGGGTTGTGGGACAAGCTCGTTCAACAAAAGGAGATGGCATGAATCCAGCGGGGGAGAGTTACCGAGTGTGTTCGCGTTGCGTGATGGACACGACCGATCCGGGCATCAGCTTCGATGCCGAGGGAGTCTGCAACCATTGTCGTTATTTTGAAAACGATGTCCGCCGGCAGTTGCCCTCCCCGGAGGAGGCGGCCGAACGGTTTCAAAACATCGTGGCGGACATCAAGCGAAGCGGGGTTGGCCGGGAATACGATTGTCTCCTGGGCATCAGCGGCGGCGTGGACAGTTCCTACCTGGCGTATCTGGCCTGGAAACACGGGCTGAGGACGCTGCTCGTCCACATGGACAACGGATGGGATTCGGAACTGGCCATCAAGAACATCGAGAACATCGTCAAGACCACGGGGTTTGATTACTACAACCATGTGGTGGATTGGGAAGAGTTCAAGGACCTTCAACTGGCCTATTTCCGGGCGTCGGTCGTGGACATCGAGGTCGTGACCGATCACGCGATCACCGCGTTTGTTTACCGGACCGCCTGGAAGTTCGGAATCAAATACATTCTGGATGGCAACAACGAAGTCACGGAAGCCATTTATCCGCGTCGAGGCTGGATGTTTCTAACCAAGAGCGATCTGGCGAACCTGATGGCGATTCATCGTAAGTTCGGCCACGTGCCCCTGAAAACGTATCCGAGGCTGGCGCTCTACGAGATAAAATTCTACCGGCAGCTTCGCGATCTCAGGTTTATGTCGCTCCTGAACCTTGTTCCCTATCGTTTGGAGGACGCGATGAAAGTGCTGGAACGCGAGTTTGGCTGGCGCTACTACGGCGGCAAACATTGGGAGTCCGCGTTCACCAAGTTCTACCAGGCTTATATCCTGCCGCGAAAATTCAACGTGGACAAACGCAAGGTCCACTTGTCCAACTTGATTTGCTCCGGCCAGATCACCCGGCAGGAAGCGCTGCAGAAACTGAAAACGGACGTGTATTCGCCTGAGCAATTGCGCGAGGAGTATGAATACGTCGTCAAGAAACTGGGCCTGACGCGGGACGAGTTCGAGCGAATCATGGCTTTGCCGGTCGTGCCGCACGAAGCCTACCCCACCGAAGCAACGCAGCTCTCCTACCGTTTGCGCGCCGCCTTCTGGGGCGCCGCGGGAGAAGGCGCGCTGTTCGCCCGTCGCAATTGGTGGCGGCTGCGCCGTGTCTGGAGAAGGATCGCGTCGGCGGGTGCCTCCAACCCAAAGGCAACGGTTCGTTGATGAGCCTGCCCGGCAAAATGCGAGGTTCATGAGGCGGGTCCATTGCTACTGCTGCGAGTCGTCTGCAAGCGAACTGTGGGCGGAGGAGAACGGTTTCAAAATGGTGCGGTGCCTGAACTGCGGGCTGCTCTACGTCAACCCGATGCCGGACGAGCGCGAGATTGACCGGGCGGCACAGACGGGTTTGCATCAAGGGCAGGAGAAGCTGGACGTCTCCGGCCAATACGGCGGTGTTGCCAAGGTGGAGAACTACATCCGCATTCTCCGCGAGATATATGGCGACGATTTCTTCCGCGGCAAGCCGTTCAAGTGGCTCGACATCGGTTGCGGCTACGGTGAGTTCATGGAAGCCTTGATCCGGGAAGGCGGACCACAGTGCGACGTGCGAGGCTCCGAGCCGTCCGAGGTCAAATCAGCCTCGGCCCGCCAACGCGGCTTGAAGGTCTCTTTTCTCGATCTGGAAACGGTCCGGGAGCGGTTTGATTACGTGTCCTTGTTGAATGTCTATTCGCATCTTCCCAATCCCATTGAGACGCTCGCGGGCGTCCGAAAGCTTCTGAACGCCGGCGGGGAACTGCTCATTGAGACGGGAGATGCCGCGAATCTGGAGCGGAGTGATTACCCCGACAAGCTGTTCCTGCCCGACCACCTGAGCTTTGCTTCGGAAGAGATCGTCTGCCGGATTCTTGAGAAGATCGGATTCAAGATTGTCGCGGTCACCAGGTTGCACCATCCTGCTTATCGCAAGTGGACAGCCTGGGATCCGGTCATCTACTGGATGCAGCAACGGTTGCGCGGGCGCTTGGGATTGCGACGGAAGCGAGTCTATCCGTATCGCGACTTGTGGATTCGCGCTGCGCTGAGAGCAGCTTGAGCGGCTAAACCAAGGAAACTGAGCTTATGACGAACATCGCGCAAATCGGCTGCGGCTACTGGGGTCCGAACCTGCTGCGGAACTTCTCCGCGCAGCCCGACTGCCGCGTGAAGTGGGTGGTGGATGGCGACCCGAAGCGCCGCCAGTATGTGGAGGCCAATTTCCCCAAGAGCCGCGCCGCCGAGACGCTCGACACGGCTCTGGTGGACGCCGAGGTTCATGCGGTGGTGGTGGCGACGCCGGCGAAGACGCACTTCGAGATGGCGCGCAAGGCGCTCCAGGCCGGCAAGCACGTCTTCGTTGAGAAGCCGATGGCGATGGCGGTGGCGGAGGTTGACGAACTGGATCGGCTCGCGAAGGCGGGCGGCCTGACGCTCATGGTCGGCCACACGTTTCTCTACAACCCGGCGGTCCACTATCTGAAGGCGATGCTCGACCGGGGCGACCTCGGCGAGGTCTATTACGCCTACTCGCAGCGGCTGAACCTCGGCGTCATCCGGTCTGACGTGAACGCGATGTGGAACCTCGCGCCTCACGACGTGAGCATCCTGTGCCACCTCTTCGACGCCGAGCCGGTGTCGGTGTCGGCGCAGGGCACGGCCTACATCCAGCCGGGCATCGAGGACGTGGTGTTCATGCAGCTCAACTTCCCCGGCAAAGTCCGCGCGAGCGTGCATGTGAGCTGGCTGGACCCGAACAAGGTGCGCCGGCTGGTGGTGGTCGGCAGCCGCAAGATGGTCGTTTATGACGACGTGGCCGACGACAAGATCATCATCTACGACAAGGGCATTGACCGCGAAGGCGGCGACAAGATGGTGTTCGACCAGGTCGTCCCCGCGAAGCTCGTCCACCGGGCAGGCGACGTGCTGATGCCGAAGGTGCCGTTCCAGGAGCCGTTGAAACTGGAGGCGCGGCATTTCCTGGAGTGCATCCGCGACCAGAAGACGCCGCTGACAGATGCGGCGCACGCGCGGAAAGTGGTGCACGTGCTGGAGTCGGCCGGCGAGTGTTTGAAGCGACAGGCAAGCTAGAAGCATTGGAGGCGACATCATGGAACCAGAACTGAAATCCATCGGCATCCGCAATGTCACCTGCGGCGCGCGCGTGACCATCGTCCAGCCCGCGAACCTCTACGAGTGCGTCCTCGGCGACGACGTTTTTATCGGACCGTTCGTGGAAATCCAGAAAGGCGTCAGGATCGGGAATCGGAGCCGGGTCCAGTCGCATTCGTTCGTGTGCGATATGGTGACCATCGGCGACGACACCGTGATCGCGCACGGGGTCATGTTCATCAACGACACCTACAAGACCGGCGGCCCGGCCCGCCGGAACCGCGCGCTTTACAAGGAGACCGTCATCGGCAACCGCGTCGCCATCGGCAGCAATGCGACGATTATGCCGGTGCGCATCTGCGACGGCGCCGTCATCGGCGCGGGCGCGGTGGTGACGCGCGACATTGAGCGGCCGGGCATCTATGCCGGCAACCCCGCGCGGCTGTTGCGGCCTCTTTGAAGTGTGAGAACCAATTGGATCGAGTCGAAACTACGGAGCTAACAGCATGAAAATCCCTTTCGTTGACCTTGTCGCCCAATATCAGACCATCAAGAGCGAGGTGGATCCGGCGATGCGGCGAATTGTTGACCAGACCGCGTTCATCGGCGGCGAGGATCTGAAGGAGTTCGAGAAGGAGTTTGCCGCCTTCTGCGGCGCGAAACATTGCGTCGGCGTCGGCAACGGCACGGACGCCATCTACCTCGCGCTGCGCGCGCTCGGCATCGGGCGCGGCGACGAGGTGATCACCGTCTCGCACACGTTCATCGCCACGGCCGAGGCGGTTTCGCAAACGGGCGCGCGGCCGGTTTTCGTGGATATCAAGGAAGACACGATGCTGATGGACCCCGACAAGGTCGAGGTCGCCATCACGCCGCGCACGAAGGCGATCATCACCGTCCACCTCTACGGCCAGCCGTGCGAGATGGACCGCATCGTGGAGATCGCGCATCGGCGCGGCTTGAAGGTGATCGAGGACGCGGCGCAGGCGCACGGCGGGCGCTGGAAAGGCCGGCGCGTCGGTTCGCTCGGCGACATCGCCTGTTTCAGTTTTTATCCCGGCAAGAACCTCGGCGCTTACGGCGACGGCGGCGCGGTTGTGGGCAACGACGAGGCGCTGATGAACAAAGTGCGGATGCTCGCCAACCACGGCCGGCTGGAGAAATACACGCACGAGATGGAAGGCGTGAATAGCCGGCTCGACGGATTGCAGGCCGCCATCCTGCGGGTGAAGCTGAAGCGGCTTGATGATTGGAACGCGGCCCGGCGGCGACACGCGGCCCAATACTGCCGACTGCTGGCAGACAGCAACGTTGTCCTGCCAACCATCAACCCGAATACCGAGCCGGTGTGGCACCTCTTTGTCGTGCGAGTGCCGAACCGGGAGCAATTGCAGGCGCGGTTGAAGGAGAAGGGAATCGCCACAGGTGTCCATTACCCGCTGCCGCTGCACTTGCAGCCGGCTTACCAATACCTGAACATTCCCAAAGGCGCGCTGCCGGTCAGCGAGAAAGTGGCGCAGCAGATCGTCAGCCTGCCGATGTATGCGGAACTGACGGACGAGATGGTCGAATGCGTCTGCGCGAGTCTGCGCGAGGCGATGCAGCGTCCGGTGTGATGAGTATGCGACTGCTGAAATTTGACACCGCCCATCCGCAGGACTGGGTGCCGCTCGCCCAGCGCCGCGAGCCGCCGCGCTTTCAGGACATGTCCCGCAGCCAGTATCTGGACTGGTTGATGGCGCAGCGCATCAATTACTCGGACTTCTACACGTTCCATCTGCGCGACTGCGGCTGGACGGCCGAGGAGTTCGTGACGAATAGCGAGGTCCTGCTCGCCAAGACGGAGCACGAGGTCTTAGGCTGGAGCGGCCCACTACTGCACCTGTTCAACCGCGCGACGAACCGCGCTGTGTGCAGTCTCGGCTACCGGGCGGTATCGTGGAAAGAGCGGGTCATCTCCGCCTACGTGCGGCGCTTCAAGCCGGATGTCATCCTTGTGCGCGAGGACTCGCAGCTTCCCAGCCGGTTCTGGGCACGGTTCCGGCAGGAGAGCCTCGTCGTTTGCCGCTTGGCTTGCGGGATGCCGTGGGAGTGGAGCGCGCGCGACTACGATTTTATCCTGACGAGCGTGCCGGCGTTCCGGGACTTCTTCGAGGCGAACGGCGTGCCGTCGCTGGTGACGGCGAACGGTTTTGACGAGCGCGTGGCCGCCGAGGTGGCCGGCGAGCGCAAAGAGCACGACGTGGTGTTCATCGGCGGGCTGGGGCCGCACCAGATGAAAGAGCGGACGGAGCGGATGGAAAAGATCGCCGAGAGGACGCCGTTCAAGTGGTGGGGCTACTGGGAAGGCAAGGGCAAGCCGACTGGCGCGCTCGCCCGGACATGGCAGGGACCGGTGGCCGGTATGGACATGTATCGAGTCATCCGGCAATCGCGCGTGGTCTTGAACGACTATATTGACCTCGCCAAGGGCCACGCCAGCAACCAGCGCCTCTACGAGACGATGGGCACGGGCAGCCTGTTGCTGACGCGCTTTGCGCCGAACCTGAAGGATGATTTCCCGCCGGACATCTTCGTCACCTTCGACTCGGTGGAGGATGCCTGCGCGAAGATTGACCCATTGCTCAAGAACGAGCGCGAGCGGGAAGCCATCGCGGCGCGCGGGCAGCGGTTCGTGCTGGAGAAGTTCAACTACAAGGATCTGATGCGCGACCTGTCGCGGATCCTCCAGGAGCGATGGAACGCCCGCTTCGGTGGGAAGAAGTGAAAGGAACGAGGACATGAGTTTTGCCAGTCAATGCGCCCTGGTGACCGGGGCGGCGGGATTCATCGGCAGTCACGTCGTGGACCGGCTGCTGGCGATGGGCGTGACCGTGGTCGGCTACGACAACTTGAGCACGGGGCAGGAGCGGTTCCTGCGCCATCTCGACGGCAACCCGCGCTTCCGTCTGGTTCGCGGCGACATTCTCGACGAGGCGGCGCTGCCGGCGGCGATGGCTGGCGTGGATTTCGTCTTCCACCTCGCCGCGAACGCCGACGTGCGCGGCGGACAGCGCAATCCGAACATTGACCTCGAACAGAACACCGTCGGCACGCACCGCGTGCTGGAGGCGATGCGCAAGACGGGCGTCCGGCGGATCGCGTTCACCAGCTCGGCGACGGTCTATGGCGAGCCGACGGTGTTCCCGACGCCGGAAGATTGCCCGCTCATCCAGACCTCGACCTATGGAGCGTCGAAGGCGGCGGCGGAGGAGTTCATCGAGGCTTACTGCGAGTTCTATGATTTTCAGGCGTGGATGTTCCGCTTCGTGTCGTTCCTCGGCGAGCGGTATCCGCACGGCGTGGTGTTCGATTTCCTGAAGAAGCTGCGCGCCACTCCCGGCGAGCTGGAAATCCTCGGCGACGGCACCGCGCGCAAGAGCTACCTGCACGTGACCGATGCGCTGGACGGTTTCTTCACGGCAATCAGCAAGGCCGACGGTGCCAAGAGCATCTTCAACGTCGGCAACACGGAATATCTCGACGTGCGCGCCGTGGCCGATGTCATCTGCGAAAGCGCCGGCGCACGCGGCGTGCGGTATCGCTTCACCGGCGGCGCGCGCGGCTGGAAAGGCGACTCGCCATTCGTGCATCTGGACATCTCGCGCCTGCAATCGCTCGGCTGGCGGCCGCAGTTGACGATCCCCGAAGCGATTCGACGGACAGTCGCTTACCTGCAAGCCAACGAGTGGCTGCTCGGCGCGCGCAAATGAGCAAGCTGCGAATCCAATTCACGTTGCCGTTCCTGAACCTGGCGGGCGGCAACAAGTGTGTGCTCGAATACGCCAACCGCCTCAAGGAGCGGGGTCACGACGTGTGGCTGATCTACAGTTACCCCGACATCCCGTTCTGGAAACCGCGCGGCTTCACACTGACCCACCTGCGCGACTGGGGCATTCTGCCGTGGATCAACTGGTTCGACGTGCGCGTGCCCGTGCTGCGTTGTCCGGACCTCGCCAATGATTGCGTGCCGGACGCCGATGTGGTGCTGGCGACGACGTTTCATTGGGTGCCTTACGTGTCGAAGCTGAGCGCGAGCAAGGGCAAGCAGTTCAACCTCATCCAAGCTTACGAGACCGATTACGCCGAGGACAAGGCGTTCTGCGACTCGACCTACCGGCTGCCGCCGAAACACATCGTCAATGCCTCGTGGGTGGGGCGTGTCATGTGGGAGAAGTTCCAGCGGCCATCCGTGAAGGTGATTCCCGCGGCGGACTTCGAGCAGTTCGAGTGGCGGCCGTCGAGAGAATACCACACGCCACCGCGTTGTCTGATGCAGTATCATGACCACGCGGTGAAGGGCGTGGAGGACGGCATCAAAGCGTTCGAGATCGCGGCGCGCGAAGTGCCGGGCATGACGCTGACGTTCTACGGGCCGCGCTCGGTCGGCTTGCGCACGCCGCATCTCGTGGCGGGCATGGTGCCGATGGAGACGATGTCCGACCTCTACTACGACCACGACATTTTTATCTGGCCCAGCCACCGCGAGGGACTCGGCACGCCGTGCATCGAGGCGATGGCCTGCAAGTGCGCCGTGGCGACGACCGACAACGGCGGCAGCGAGGAGTTTGCGTTCCACGAGCAGACGGCGCTGGTGTCGCCGCCGCGCGACGTGAAGGCGCTGGCGGAGAACATCGTGCGGTTCGCCAAGGATGTGCCGCTGCGCCGCCGGCTGGCGGAGGTCAGTTGCGACTGGGTGCGCCGCCACATCACATGGGACCGAGCGTGCGATGGGCTGGAGCGGTGCTTCGTGGACGACACGCTTTGGAAAGGCCCGAACTCGCCGGCGTTGCCGGAACAAGCATGAACCCCGTCGTCAGCGTGGTGATTCCGAACATGAACGCCAGGCAGTGGCTGGACCGCTGCTTGCAGTCGCTGCTGGCGCAGACGTTGCAGCCGACCGAGATCATCCTGGTGGACCAGAACTCCAACGACGGCTCGGCGAACTACGTGGCGGAGGCTTATCCGCAGGTGCGGCTCCTGCGGCAGACGGAAGATCGAGGTTTCACCGGCGCGTGCAACGACGGCATGAAGGCGGCGCGCGGCGAGTTCCTCGTGCTGTTCAACACCGACGCCCGCGCCGAAGCGGACTGGCTGGAGGTGCTGGTCAAGGCGATGGGTGACGACGCATCCATCGGCTCGGCGGCGTGCAAGACGCTGGATTACCACAACAGCGCGCTCATCTATTCGCTTGGCGATGGCGTGCTTTCCAACGGCGACACCTACAACATCGCGCGCAACATGAAGGACCGTCCGGAGCTGCCGATGCCGCGGTGGGTGTTCGGGCCGTCGGGCTGCACGGCGATCTACCGGCGCGCGGCGCTCGATGTGGTGGGGCTGCTGGACGAGGATTACTACACCTATCACGAGGACGTGGACATCGCGTGGCGCTTGCAGCTCGCGGGGTTCAAATGCCTTTACGTGCCAAAAGCCGTTGCCTACCATGTCGGCGACGCGACCGGCCGGAAGTTCCGGGAGCGCACCGCGTTCATCAGCGGGCGCAACCGCTGGTTCGTGCTCTTCAAGAATCTCCCGGTCGGCCTCTGGCTGCGTTATGCGCCGCAGATGGCGGTGCGGCAGGCGAAGACGGTCTGGTGGGCGATCAAGGGCGACGAGGAAAGCCGCGTGCGCTGCCGAGGCGCGCTGAGTTCGCTGGCATTCCTGCGCCGCGAGTGGCGCAAGCGCCGCGCGGTGCAACGGTCGCGGCAGCTCAGCACGGCGGAAGTGGCGGCGATGGTCCGCGCGCACGAGGAGTTGCGACGGCAGTTGGAGGCGATAGCGAAACAGGAGAAGTAGAAACATGAGCAAGAAGATTTTGGTCACCGGTGGAGCCGGATTCATCGGGTCGTTTCTCGTGGACGAGTTGGTCAAGCGCGGCCACGAGGTGACGGTGTTCGACAACTTCGAGCCGCAGGTCCACGGGCGGAAGCGGCCGGACTACTTGAACAAGGGCGCACGTTACATCAAGGGCAGCGTCACCGACATGGCGGCGTTCAAGAAGGTGGTGCTACCGGCGGAAGTCATCCTCCACGAGGCGGCGATGGTCGGCGTCGGCCAGTCGCAATACCAGGTGCGGCGCTACACCGAGGTGAACGTGCTCGGCACGGCGAACCTCCTCGATATTCTTGCCAACCACAAGCACCGCTGCGGCAAGCTCGTTGTCGCCGCTTCGATGTCCAGCTACGGCGAGGGCCTCTACACGTGCGGCGAGCACGGCGCGGTGCGGCCGTCGTTGCGCAGCGAGGCCGATGTGGCGAAAGGCCAGTGGGAGCCGGCCTGCCCGCGCTGCGGCCGGCCGGTGAAACCTGCGCCGACGCCGGAGACGGCCGAGCTGGTCTGCAACTCGATCTACGCGCAGAACAAGAAGGACCAGGAGGAGATGGTGCTGATGTTCGGCCGCACCTATGATCTGCCATCGGTGGCGCTGCGTTACTTCAACGTCTATGGCCCGCGCCAGTCGTTGTCGAATCCCTACACTGGCGTGTGCGCCATCTTCATGAGCCGGATCAAGAACGGCAACCGGCCGGTGATCTACGAGGACGGCTTGCAGAGCCGTGACTTCGTCAGCGTCCACGACATCGTGCAGGCCAACCTGCTGGCGATGGAGAAGCCGTCCGCCGACGGCGAGGTGTTCAACATTGGCACCGGCAAGCCGCTCGCCGTGAAGGACGTCGCGCGTGTGCTGGCGCGGCTCTACGGCGCGGACATCGAGGCGGACATTGTAGGCAAGTTCCGCAAAGGCGACGTGCGGCACTGTTTCCCCGACATCTCCAAGGCGTCCAAGCTGCTCGGCTACAAACCGTCCGTCAGCTTCGACGACGGGATGCGCGAGTTGATCGAGTGGTCGCGCGAGGCCGAGGCGAAGGACAAGTTCGAGGAGGCGGCGCGCGAACTGAAGAAGCGGGGCTTGGCGTAAGGAACCCAATGGAAGAGAGCAAACTGCGGGCTTTCGTGAAGCGCCATGTGCCGCTGAGGCGCTGGCACATCCGTGTCCTTGTGCGCCGGACGCAGATGCGGTTGCTTTGCCACTGGACGACGCTGAAGGACCTCTTCACGCCGAACCAAAGTGGCTTTGATGCGCTGCCGTCGGCGTCGTTGCGCTATCGGGTGCATGGGAAGCCGGATCGTCAGAGCTTTTTGGAGGTTGGCCGGCAATGCAGCCAGGACATCCTCAAGGCGCTGCGGAAGAACGGCCGGGAACTGGCTTCGTTCGAGAGTATCCTCGACTTCGGCTGCGGCTGCGGCCGGACGCTGCTCTGGTTCGCGAAGGAAACTTCCCGCCCGCGGTTCCACGGTACGGACATAGACGGCAAAGCCATCGCGTGGTGTCAGAAGAAGCTGACGCTCGGCAGCTTCGCGGTTAACGATGCGCTGCCGCCGCTGCGCTACGACGCCGGGAGTTTCGACCTTCTCTACGCAGTGTCGGTGTTCACGCATCTGGACGAGGAGCGCCAGTTCCAGTGGCTGGAGGAAATCAAGCGCGTCGTCCGGCCGGGAGGCATTGTCGTCCTGACGATCCACGGCGAGACGTGCTGGGACGGTTTGCCGCCGGAGCACAAGGCGCTGATGGAAGGCAAGGGCTTCACGTTCTTCCGCGCCGACTTCTACAAAGGCATCTTCCCCGCGTGGTATCAGGACGCCTACCACACGCGGAAGTATGTGAATGAGAACTTTTCGCGCTACTTCAAAATCCTGGACTACCTCCCGCAAGGGCTGAACAACCATCAAGACATGGTTGTCCTTCAAAGAGATTAGCTGCCGGGAAAAGCCAAGGGGGCAAGGGGCCGCGGGGTTCGGTCACTTCTCGAACCGATAGACCCGCCATTCCACCAGCGACGGCTCGCGCGTGAACAGCGCGCGCCGGTGTTCCGCGTTCATCCCCAGATAGTCCGGCAGGCGGATGCCTGCGCTCGCCACGAGGTTGAAGATCGGCGCGTCGGGGTAGGAGCTTAGAAGCTGGCGCTCAAACCGGAACCGCCGGACCAGCTTCAGCCGGTCCTTCAATTGCTCCAGCGTGGCCGTGTGGAACGATTCCGGCAGCCACATCTCCGTGCTGCGCGGCGTCGCCGGCTCGCGGACGAACACCAGGAAGCAGTCACCCTGCTTCGGCTCCGGCCGTCCGGGCGCGTTGAAGTTGATCTGGGTCAGGTCGGCCCGCCCGTCGAGGACCTTGAGGAGCTTGGTCATCTCGTTGAAGATGTGCTCGGTGTCCGGCGGCATGTTCATGAAGAGCCGCGCGTTCGGCGGCGCTTGCTGCGCGACAGTCTGCCGCGCCAGCGCGGCGGACATGTCGAAGTCGTGGCGGAAAATGAAGTAGTTGTAGTTTCGGATGAAGCCCGCCAGCGCCAGCAGCGGGATGTGGGCCAGCAGAACCCATCGCAGCGCCGGCTTCCACCACGGGCGCGGGCCGACGACTTCTTCAAGCAACCTCGAAACGGTCACGCCCACAAACAGGCAGAGTCCGGGCACCGCCGGGCCGATGTAGCGGGCGAGCGGATGTTTCCACGGCAACAGGATGCTCCAGAACGCAAGGAACCAGCACAGCCCCACCCAGGCCCAGCCGTCCCGGTCATCAAGCACAAGGCGTCCACGCGCCCAAAGCCAGAGCCGCCAGCCGAACAGCAACGCCGCCGCCGGAAACAGCAGCATCATGCCGTTCCACAAGACGTCGCAGTATTTGAACGCGGTGGCGGCCATGATGACCGGGTTCAGTTGGTAGTCCTGCGAGTAGCTGCCCGCGGCAATCGCCTTGATGCCCGCCCAGTGGCGTCCCGCGAACCACCCCAGCGCCATCGCGACGTGGCCCGCCAGATAGACGGCGGCGAAACGCAGGTTGCGCCGCCCCAGCACCTCACCAGAGCCGAAGACGCAAGCGAGCAGCAACCCCGCACCCAAGCCGATCAGCGCCATGCAGGTTTCGCGCGTGAAATAAGCTGGCACAAGGCACGCGACGGCCGCCGTCAGCCAGCCCGCGCGCAAGGCTGCGCGTTCTCCGGGCAAGGCCAGGCCCCGCGCCATGCACCAGAGCGACACCACGGCTAGGGCCGCCGGATAGAACGTCGGGTCGCCCAGGCGGAACCAGTTCTCGACGTTGGGCGAGAAGACGATGAACAGGAACGTCGTCAGCGCGCTGCACGCCAAAGAGCCGGTGGCGCGCTGGGCGATGGAGAAGAGCAACTGGCAGACGACGAGCATCACCAGCACGTGCGCGGCGTGATGGAGAAGGCAGTTCGTTCCGAAGAGCTTGTATTCGGCCAGACGCAGGAAGACAAAGCCGGGCCTGAAAAGCCCCGTGTCAGCCCAGAGCGTGGATGCGAAACCGACGGTGAACGTGCCGTCTTGCAGCCGATGGCTGTAATCTACCATCCGCTCCAGGTCGTTGCCGTCGTCCACGGCTGACCATGTGTTCTCCCACAAAGCCCCTGCGTGGAAGAGGATCGCCGCCAGCGCGAGTGACAATCGCAACACCATCGGGGAAACCATGCGCGAAGCGTTCAACGTGAATACGCCGTCTGCTGGCCGGGCGGGCGGCGCAACGCGCCGAGCGGCGGCCGCGACCGCATCGGGGGCGCCACGTTGATGACGGGCGCGTTGGCGGTCCTGCCCAGCCAGAGCCGGGGCAGGGCCGTCCCAATGGCAAGGATCGGCCAGAGGGTGATCATGGACTGGCCGACCCACATGTCCACCAGGTTGGCCAGCACGATCAGCATGAGGATCATCATGAACGAACGTTGAAACTCATCGGTGCTCTTTTGCAGGAAACGAATTCCTTGGATAAAAAACGAGGCCACAACGCTGCAAAACAGACCTAGTCCCACCAGACCCATTTTCGACCAGAACTGGATGAACTGATTATGCACGCCCGTCTTGATCACCTCGTCCACCAAGCCGAAATACCAGTCATAGTAACCGCCAAAACCCTGCCCGATCAGGACCCAAAACGGGTTGGAGAAGATTCTCTGCATCTCCCATCGCCAGCCATACAAACGCCACGCTCCCGTCGGGTCCTGGGAAGGGTCAATAAACCCCCGATACGATCTGGCAAAGGATTCTCCCAGTTGCCCGCCCAAGAGCGGATTCATGACCGCAACCACCACGATCCCCAGCGCCACGGCCACCGCGCCCAGCAGCACGGTCTTGAGGAAATACCTGCGGGTGATCCACAGCAGGAATGGCACCGTGATCAGCACCGAGGCCACAATCGCCCGCATGGCGCTGTAAAAGGTCAGGACCAGCAGCACGGCAATGCCAAGCGCAGCCAAGGTGCGGTGGCGCTTGATATGGTCGCGGCCCAGCAGAACGCCGAGCACAACGGCGTTGAGGCAGCCGTATTCGTTCAACAAATTGCCGCCAGCGAACCGGGGCGTGAATCCCTGTAGCAAAAACACGTAATAAAGCTGCCAAACCGCTGTGATGATGCAAATCCACTTCAACCAGCGCAGCACCGTGTCCGCCTGCTCCACCCGCGTTATGTAATGGATGGCGATGAAGTATGAAATGCAGTGCAGGAACTCGCGGCCTTCGCCCACCGCTGAATAACCGTAACTCAGCGCCCCGCGCGCGATGCAGCAGAGCGCCCAAGCATACAGAACCACCATCCACCGGTCTGTCGTCGTGTAAAGGTGGGTCTGACGCATGCAACCGCGGAAAAACTCCACCGCCATGAACGCCCCCACGAAGACGTCGCCCGGATACACCAACGCGCTGCCCATGCCCACCATTGTTCCGCCGCGCAGGAACGAGTGATACCAGATGGCCATGCCCAGATACAGCATCACGGATTGGAAGGGCCAGACCATGATGGCCAACCCGGCTAGGATGCCCAGCGACGCGAAGCCCGCCACCATCCACTGCGTGGAAACCTGCGTGGCGAACTGATACGCATACACCACCACCACCGCGAAGATCAGCAGATACAAAAACAACCGCGGGTTGTATTCCAGCCCTTGAACAACCTGCCCGTAATAGTATGAACGTCGTGATTTCACGCTGCAATTTCTCTCGGCTCGCGCCTACCTTGGACGAGGAATCGCCCCGGTTCAACTGCAAAGCGCGCGGCCACAGCCTTCCGGTTTGACGTCACACACGACGTGCTGGCGATCACTTTCCGCGACCGAAATGGCGGTCGGCGAAGCGGAGGTATTGCTCCCAGTCATACGCGGTCACATCGTGTTTGCCGGTGCGGATGTGGTAGCCGATGGTCTGGCCGACAGGATGGTTGACGGCGGGCATCTCGTCCACGCCCAGTCCTTCCCTGCCGAAAAGACGATAGACCGGCCCGGCGTTCTTTGCGGAGAGAAACTCGCCGCGCGGATCGGCCCAGCGGTCCTCCTCGGCGCTCGCCACATAGACCGGCCGCGGCGCGGAGAGCGCGATCAGTTCGTGCTGGTCCACCGGCAGCCTGGACTCGTTGCCGGCGTATTGCTTGAAGTTGCCGCAGAACCAGTGCGGGAACGCCTTGTTGATGATCGCCGTCGTCTCGCCGAACCACCGCCGCGCGAGCGACGCGCCGCCTTCGCCGGAGTTGTTGGAGATGACGATGGCGAACCGCTCGTCCTGCGCGCCGGCCCAGAGAGCGGTCTTGCCAAGCCGCGAGTGGCCGATCACCGCCACATGCTTCGCGTCCACGTCGCGGTCGGTTTCCAGGTAGTCCAACGCGCGGCTCAGGCCCCACGCCCACGCGCCGATGGCGCCCCAGTCATCCGGCGCAAGCTGCGTGTTCGCGCCGTCCTTGGCGAGCGCGGCGCGGGTTGAAACCTTCCAGCCTTCGGCGAAATCCGGCTCGATGTCGCCGTAGTAAGCCGTCGCCAGCGCATAGCCGCGCGCGAGCAGCATTTCGACCTGCCAGCGGCCCGCCTCGGTGCCGCGCGAGGCTTCGGTGGCGCGGTTGTTGACGATGCCCTTGTCCTTGTTGGGGCGCATCCAGCCCGTGGAGAGCTTGACGCCGGGATCGTTCGCAACGGCGTGGTTGCCGCCGAAGCTCAGGCCGAGGAACGCCGGCACGGGCCGCTTCACGCCGTTCGGCAGATAGACCAGCAGTTCCATCTTCGGCCCGTCCTTCGCGCCGAGGAAGCAGATCGTCACCTCGCGCCGCGTCGCCTTGCCGCCGAGCGCGTTCCTGTCCTCGGCGGTGATCTCGCACTTCATCGCCGCGGGCCGGCCCGGACTGCGGCCATAGACGTGCGCCCGGAAAAGCCCCAGCACTTCCGGCCGGCGCTTCGCGCGCCACGTCGCGGCGTCGGCGACCTTCGTGCCGTCGGCGCAGAGCAACGGATCAGGCAGCGCGTGATTGCCCGCCTTGGACTCGTCGTAGTTAACGCTTGGCGGCGGCGCGGACGCGGCGATGACGACGGCGCAGAGCAACGGCAGCGAGGCGATGACAGCGAGCGACTTGGCGAAGGTTGTGTTCATAAGATTTCCTCTCGACCCGTGGCGCGGGCGATCAGTCGGCGACGTTTCTCGTCGCTCGCTTGCCTCGGGATAGCGCGGCACAGTCTCTCGAACTCCAGCCCGTTCCACAAGTTCGGAAACCGCCCTCGCACTGCAAAACCACCCCTATCCCCCGCCGAACGGCGGCCAGACGCGACTGATGAAGTCGCTCATCGTCAGGGCCAGCAGGATCGTCAGCCAGTAGAAACCGACGCCGACGAAGATCCAGATGAGCCGGTGACTGTAGCGGACGTGCATGAAGTAGAGGACGACGAGGAAGGTCTTGATGAAAGCGATGGCCAGCGCCGCCGCGACGTTGAACGCGCCCAGATGCACGTATCGCACGGCGACGGTGACCACGAGCAGCACCATCAGCGCGACGAAGACGGCCACGTAGGTTTTGACGGGGATGACGTGGTTGCTCATGGGCGTTCCTAGGCGATCAGATAGAGCAGCGGGAAGAGGAATATCCAGACGATGTCCACGAAGTGCCAGTAGAGGCCGGTGATCTCCAGCGGGTTGTGATACTGCGGCGTGTATCGGCCGCGCGCGGCCTGGATGGCGATGACCAGCACGACGGCGACGCCCGCGAGCATGTGGATGGCGTGCAGGCCGGTCATGGCGAAGTAAAGGTAGTAGAACATCTGCGCCTGCCGCGCGAGCGCGCCTTCCCACGCGAAACTTGCGCCGGGCACGAGGTGATGGACAAACTTGTCGTGATACTCGATGACCTTGATGCCGAGGAACGCGCAGCCGAAGAGCATCGTCAGGATGAGCCAGCCGACGATGTGCGCGGGCTTCTTGCCGACCTGCGCGGAGTGGACGGCGAGGGCCATCGTCAGACTGCTGGTGAGCAGCACGGCGGTGTTGATCGCGCCGAGCAGCATGTCCAGGTGATGGCTGGCGGCGGCGAAACCCTCGGCATACTGGAACCGGTAGGCAGTGTAGCCGGCGAAGAGGCCACCGAAAAACATGATCTCCGTGGCGAGGAAAACCCACATGCCCAGCAGGGCCGATTCGCGCTGCTGGCCGGCGTCGTCGAACTGATGCGCTACGATGGCGTGTGACTCATCCACTGGCGGTTTCCTCCGGGCGATAGGCGTAGGCTTCTTCGGTCACGACGGGCGTTTGTTCGAAGTTGTCGGTGGGCGGCGGCGAGGGCGTGAGCCATTCCAGTCCCTTGGCGAGCCAAGGGTTCGCGCTGGCGATGGGGCCGTTTCGCAGAGACCAGAACAGGTAAAACACCGGCAGCATGTAGCCGACGCCGAGGATGGACGCGCCGGCCGAGGACATGACGTTGAGGACCTGGAACTCGGCCGGATAGGTGTGATACCGCCGCGGCATGCCGAGGTAGCCGAGGATGAACTGCGGGAAGAAGGTCAGGTTGAACCCGATGAAGATGACGAGCGCGGAGAGTTTGCCCCAGCTTTCGGGGTAGCACCGCCCGGTGATCTTCGGCCACCAGAAGTGCATCCCGCCCATAAAGCCCATGATCGCGCCGCCGACCATGATGTAATGGAAATGCGCGATGACGAAGTAGGTGTCGTGGACATGCACGTCCATGCCCATCGTCGCCAGGAACAGCCCCGTCAGCCCGCCGATGGTGAAAAGGCCGATGAATCCCAGCGCGTAGAGCATCGGCGTGTCGTAGGAGATGGAGCCTTTGTAGAGCGTGGCGGTCCAGTTGAAGACCTTGATCGCCGACGGGATGGCGACGAGAAAGCTCAGGAACGAGAAGATGAGGCCCGCGAAAGCAGACTGGCCGCTGACGAACATGTGATGGCCCCAGACCAGGAAGCCGACGACCGCGATGGCGAGGCTGGAGAACGCGACGACTTTGTAGCCGAAGATGCGGTTGCGCGAGAAGCACGCGATGATTTCGCTGACCACGCCCATTGAGGGCAGGATCATAATATAGACCGCCGGGTGCGAGTAGAACCAGAAGAGGTGCTGGAAGAGTAACGGATCGCCGCCGAGCGCCGGGTCGAAGATGCCGATGTGGAAAAGCCGCTCCAGACCGACCAGCGACAGTGTGATGGCGATGACGGGCGTGCCGAGCACCATGATGATGCTGGTCGCGTAGATCGCCCACACAAACAGCGGCAACCGGAACCACGTCAATCCCTGCGCGCGCATTTTGTGGATGGTGACGATGAAGTTCAGCCCGGTGAAGATCGAGGAGAAGCCCGTGATGAACACGCCGACGGCCATCGTCATGACGCTGGTGTTGGAGTAGATGCTGCTGTAGGGCGTGTAGAACGTCCAGCCCGTGTCCACGCCGCCGCTGACCGCCGTGATGATGGTAAAAACGCCGCCGATCGAAAAGACATACCAGCTCGCCAGATTCAGCCGCGGGAACGCCACATCCCGCGCGCCGATCATCATCGGGATCAGGAAGTTGCCCAGCACGGCGGGGATGGACGGGATCAGGAAGAAGAAGACCATGATCAGCCCGTGCATCGTGAAGAGCTTGTTGTAGTTCTGGGGCGAGACGACATCGCCCCGCGGCGTCAGCAGCTCTGTCCGGATCAGCCCCGCGTAGGCGCTGCCGAGCACGAAGAAAAGCGTGATGGACACGAGGAACAGCAGCCCGATGCGTTTGTGGTCGGTGGTCAGCAGCCACGAGCGGATGCTGTAGTCGCAGTTCAGGAAGTTCTCGCGCGGAAGCGATGGCTCGGAAGTCGTCATTTCGTTTCGCTCCTTGTTTGCGCCGCCGGCACGGCCAGCGACTTGATGTAAGCGATGAGTTGGAGCAGACCCTCCTCGCTGATGATGCCTTTGAACGTCGGCATGATCGGTTCGTAGTTCGGCAGGGGCCGCGCGTTCGGCTTGGTGATGCAGTCGCGGATATAATCCTCGTCGGCGAGCATGACCTCGCCCGATTTCAGCGTCACGCGGCTGCCATACAACCCGACCATCGTCGGCCCGCGGCCCGTGTTGTCGGCCTTGTGGCACGTCGCGCAGCCCAACTGCTGGAACAGCTTTCCGCCCGCCACGTGCATCGGCTCCGTCGCCGCGCCACCCGCGAGCCAGTTCTGGTAGTCCACGGGGTCCATCGCATAGACCCAGCCGGTCATCAGTGAGTGCTCCGTGCCGCAATACTGCGCGCAGTAGAGCCGGTATTTGCCGGGCCGCGTCGCCTCGAACCACATCGCGGTGTAGCGCCCCGGCAGCACATCGCGCTTGACGCGGAACGCCGGCACAAACAGGTCGTGAATCACGTCTTCGGAGATCATCGTGAGCTTCACCGGCCGGCCGACGGGGACGTGCAGCTCGTTGATCTCGCGCTGGCCTTCGGGGTGTTGGAACTTCCACATCCATTGCTTGCCGACCACGAACACGTCAATCGCCCCCGGCGGAATCGTGTAGATGTGGAAGAAGAGTTTCGCGCCCCAGAAGAACATGACCATCGTCAGCGCCAGCGGCACGACCGTCCAGACCAGTTCCAGCCACATGTGGCCATGCCCCGACGGGACCGGCATGTGCCCGTCACGACGCCGATATTTCACGATGAACACCGCAATCAGGACGAAGATCAGGATCGCGAAGAAGCCGCTCACCGCCACCAGGAAGAAGTAAAGCGCGTCCATGCGCCCCGCCATGCTGGAGGCTTGCTCCGGGAACAACGGAAAACCGAGCCAGTGGTTGGTCATCCGGTCGCGCCTCCTTCGCGGGCTTGCCGGCCCCGCCGCTCGCGCCGCAGCAACGTGATCATCAACACCGCCAGCGCCACCACCGTCGCGACGCCGCCGGCCTGAAGCACGCGCGTCACGGCGAGACTGTATTTGCCCGTGGCGGGGTTGTAGTGGAAACAGAACAACAGGATTTGATCCACGCGCGAGCCAATCTTGTTGGCCGACGCCTCCACCAGCGCCAGCCGCAGGTCGCGCACCGGGAACTCCACGCCGTAGAAATACCGCGCCAGCCTTCCCTGCGGCGTCAGGACCATCAGCCCGGCCGCGTGCGCATATTGTTTCGTCTCCTCATCCCACTTGTAGCGGAACCCCACCGCGCTCATGAGTTGCTGAACGGCCACCTCGTCGCCCGTCAGGAAATGCCAGCCTGCATCGCCGCCCGGCTTCGCAAATAAGCGGAGGTAGTTCTTCTTTTTCTCCGCCGCCAGCGCCGGCGTCTCGCGCGAGTTGAAGCTCACCGTGACCACCTCGAATTCCTGCCCGACGGTGAACGGCATCTTCTTCATGGCGAAGACCAGCCCGTTGAGCGTGAGCGTGCAGAGCATCGGGCACTCGTAATAAACCGGCGTGAGAATCACCGGCCGCTTGCCGAAGTAATCCGCCAGCTTCACCGTCTTGCCCGTTTCGTCGCGGAACGTCAGGTTGAGCGGCACCTGCTCGTTGAGTCGCTGGTCAATCCCCACATCCCGCAACGCCGCCGGTCGTTGTTGCGCGCGCAGGTCGGTGGCAAGAACCAGCAACACCGCCGCAAGAATCCATCGTGCGATTGTCCTCATGGTTTTGCGCCTCCTTCCTCAATCTTCGCCGGCAGGCCGCGCTCGGCCAGAAGCTCGATCGCCCGCTTCACCGGAATGCGGACGATGGCTTTATCGGGGTCAACCCATGCGGAACTGTTCAGCACCGCGTCCTCGGCGGCAAGCCATTCCTTCAAGTCCTGTGGCGCTCGCACCTGCAGCTTCGGTCCCGCATACGGCGGCCGCGCGCCCGCCATCGGCGACGGCTCCGGGAACTTGTCCGGTCGCGCAGCGAAGTAGTGATAGAGCGCGAACATCAACAGCGCCGACACAACAACCGCCACTGCCAGGCCTACGCCCCATTTCACGAGCGCCTTGAAGCTGGCGTCGCCTTCCTCGTAGCCACGACCGCGCGGAGGTTGTTCGTTCATGCCCATCGCAATTCCTCCTCGACACGCGCGTCGTGCGCCGGCACGAGCGAGCGGCCTTTCAGTTGCCGCACAAACGCCGCCACCCACAGGCCGCCGATGCCAGCCAGCGCAGCCACGTCCATCCAGTGAACACTGAAGCCGTTCTTCGCAAACGCCGGCTTCACAATCCAGAACACATCCACGACGCACACCACCAGCACGCCCGCAGCGACTGCTGCCAGAGCGCCGGGCCGGCGTTTCAGATCAGCCGACAGCAGCAGGAAGAACGGCACGAAGAAATGGAAGATCATCAGGAAAATGCCCACGCCGCTCCAGCCGCCCTCAAACCGACGGTGATACCACGAGGTTTCCTCCGGCAGGTTGCCCGCCCAGATGATCAAATACTGCGCGAACGCGATGTAGGCCCAGAACACCACGAACGTGAACAGGAACTTGCCGAGGTCGTGGAACTGCACCGCAGTCATCGCGTCGGCGAGCGGCTTCTGCTTCATCAGCAGCGCCGCGACGATGATCACCAGCGCGAAGCCACCCAGCACCTGCCCGGTCATGATAAGCACTCCATAGACGGTCGAGAACCATTCCGGCTCCAGCGACATAGCCCAGTCCACCGCCGCAAACGTCATCGTCACGCCATAGGCCACCAGTCCGCCGCCGCTGAGCGCCGTCAACCGCTGCGTCACACCGGGGCCGGGCGTTTGGTCTTGCGCTGCAGCCGCGCGATCCAATCGCCAAGCCAGTGCCAGCCACACGGCGAAATAAATCGCCGCGCGGACGAGGAAGAATGGGACGTTCAGATAGGGTTGCTTATGCTGGAGCAGCGCGTCCGCCGCCACTGCCTCCGGCCGTGCCCAGATGTAGAGAGCCTGCAGCCCGAACAGCAGCGGGATGAACAACAGCGCCATCACAGGCAACGTCCGCGTGCCCGCTTCCAGCAACCGGCGGACACCAAAACCCCAGCGCCCACCGGCGAGATGATGGATCATCAGAATCACCAGACAGCCAAGTGGCAGTCCGATCCAAAACAGAAACGCAACGAACCACGAACGGAAGAACTGCGCAGCATCCAAGCGTCCCGCCGTCGCGCAACCAGTCACGCACAGCAGGCCGATGACGAGCGCGCACCACTGGATGCGGTCGAGTTGGCTGCGAAGTGAATCGTTGCGTTCGCTCACCGTTTCGCCTCCTTCAACAGTTTCACCTGCTCGTCCGGCGGCGCGTCCTTCAGCGGGGCGTATTGGCTGAATTGCAGAGTGCGCACGTAGGCGGCGATGGCCCAGCGATCCTCCACGGGAATCGTGGCCGCGTAGTCGGGCATGACGCCGAAGCCGTTGGACATGACATCGAAGAAATGGCCGATGGACATCGCGCGCAGTTGCGGCGTGTGATACGTCGCCGCGCGACGGTAGCCGCGCTGCACAACCATCCCGTTGCCGTTGCCGACACGGTCGTGACACGGCGAGCAGAACGCGTTGAACCGCTCCTGCCCGCGCAGCAGCAGCGCCTTCGTCAGCGGCACGGGCAGCACTTCCACGTCCTTGCCGCCGATCTTGCCGGTGTAGAACGCATCGTTGGTGCGCGCCCAGCCGCGCGCCACGGTGCCGGCCTCCAACGGTCGCGCCGAAGTGCCGTCGGCAAAGACCGGACTGGGCATGAACGGCTCGGTCTTCGGTTGCTGATACATGTCCTGCAAGTCGCACGCCGACAACAACGCCAGCGCCGTCAGTGCCACAGCCAGTTTTGCGGAGCTCTCAGGGTTCGACTTCATACACTCCCTTCGGCTGCAAGCTTTCCAGGAACCGTTTCGTCGTCTCGCGGTCGAACTTCGCGTCGGTCGCCTCGACACAGAGGAAAAAGCGGTCGTGACCGTGGAGCACGAAGCGTTCGACGTTGAAGAGCGGATGATAGGGCTTCGGCAGGCCGTTGAGCGCCAACATGCCGAGCACGGCCGAGAACGCGGCGAAGAGCACGGTCAACTCGAACGTCACCGGGATGAACGCCGGCCAGCTAAACAGCGGTCGCCCGCCGACGTTGATGGGGTAGTGATAGATCGCCGAGAAACATTCCATGCCGAAGCCGGTCAGACCGCCAGCAATGCCGCCCATCAACACAATCAGCGGCACACGCGAGCGATGGAACCCGATGGCTTCGTCTAAACCCTCCACCGGAAATGGTGAGTAGGCTTCCAGTTTCCGGTAGCCGTCGGCGTAGGCGCGCTTGGCCGCATCGAGCACATGCTCGGCGCTTTCGAACTCGGCGAGCAGGCCGTAGATGGAGGGACGGTTGCGTTTCATCGCGGGGCCTCCTTCTTCTCGGTCTGTTCCGCCACCTGTTCGCGCAGCTCGAACATGGAGATCATCGGCAGGAAGCGGATGAAGAGCAGCATCAGCGTCAGGAACAACCCGATCGAGCCGAACAGCGTCGCCCAGTCCCAGATTGTCGGATAATACATCGCCCAAGCTGACGGCATGAAATCACGGTGCAGGCTGACAATGACGATCACGAACCGCTCCAGCCACATGCCGAGATTGACGACGAGCGAGATCACAAAGAGCGTCGGGATGTGCTGGCGCGCCTTCTTGAACCAGAAGACCTGCGGCGCGAGAACGTTGCAGGCGATCATCGCCCAGAAGAACACCGCGTAAGGCCCCGACGCGCGGTTGATGACGGCGTAGATTTCAAACTTCCCGTGGCTATACCACGCCATGAACGTCTCCATCAGGTAGCCGTAGCTGACCATCATGCCCGTCGCGAGCAGCACCTTCGCCATGTTGTCCAGATGGCGGATGGTGAAGAACTCCTCCAGGTGATAAATTTTCCGCACCGGAATCGTCAGCGTCATCACCATCGCGAAGCCAGAGAAGATCGCGCCCGCGACGAAATACGGCGGGAAGATCGTCGAGTGCCAGCCGGGCACGATGCCGATGGTGAAATCCATGCTCACCACCGAGTGCACGGAGAGCACGAGCGGCGTGGACAACCCCGCCAGCAGCAGGTAGGCGATCTTGTAGCGGTGCCAATGCGTCGCCGCGCCGCGCCAGCCCATCGCCATCATGCCGTAGAGGACGCGCACGAAGCGGTTGCGCGCGCGGTCGCGCATGTTGCCGAGGTCCGGCAGCAGGCCGACATACCAGAACATGAACGACACCGTCGCATACGTGGAGACGGCGAACACGTCCCACACGAGCGGGCTGCGCCATTGCGGCCAGAGCCGCATCGTGTCGGGATAGGGGAACAGCCAATAGAACACCCACGGCCGGCCGAGGTGCAGCAACGGAAAGATCGCCGCGCACGCGACCGCGAAGAGTGTCATCGCTTCGGCGAAGCGGTTGATGGAGGTGCGCCACTCCTGGCGGAACAGCAGCAGGATCGCCGAGATCAACGTGCCGGCGTGGCCGATACCGATCCACCACACGAAGTTGACGATGGCAAAACCCCAGCCGACCGGGACCTGCACGCCCCAGATACCGACGCCGCGGTAGAACAGCCACGCCACCGCCATCATCAGCACCATCAGCAGCGTGAAGCCAACGCTGAACCCAAACAGCCAGCTCCACGGCGTGCGCGTCGTCAGCACGACCTCGCTGATTTTCTCCGTCACCGACCCGTAGGTGTGCCCGCGCGGCAGGAGTGAATGCGAAGCCGCCGCGTCGGTGGATGGATTGGGAACGTTCGGATTCACGAAGTCAGCCCTCCATCTCCGGGTTCGGGTTGCGCAGCCGCGCCAGATAGCTCGTGCGCGGGACCGTATTCAGCTCCGTCAGCAATCCATAGTTCAGCGGCAGCGCCTTCAGCTTCGCCACGCGGCTGTTGGGATCGTTGATGTCACCGAACACGATGGCCTGCGTCGGACACGCCGCCTGACACGCGGTGGCGACCTCGCCTTCTCGCACGGGCCGATTCTCCTTCGCGGCGGCGATCTTGGCGGCTTCGATCCGCTGGATGCAGTAGGTGCACTTCTCCATCACGCCGCGGTTGCGCACCGTCACCTGCGGGTTGTTCATCAGCTTCGCCGTCGGCGTCTTCAGGTCCGAGTATTGATAGAAGTTGAACCGGCGGACCTTGTAGGGGCAGTTGTTCGAGCAGTAGCGCGTGCCGACGCAGCGGTTATAGACCATCGCGTTGAGGCCCTCGTCGGAGTGGACAGTCGCGCCCACAGGACAAACGATCTCGCACGGCGCGTTCTCGCAGTGCATGCACATCACCGGCTCGAAAACCGTCTCCGGCGAATCCAGCGCGCCCTTGTAGTAGCGGTCAATCCGCAGCCAGTGCATCTCGCGTCCGCGCGCCACCTGGTCCGCGCCGACGACGGGAATGTTGTTCTCCGATTGGCACGCAAGCACGCACGCGCCGCAACCGATGCACGCCGTCAGGTCCACCGCGATGCCCCACGCGTGCCCCTCGTATTTCCAGCCGGGATACAACGACGGCGGTTTCTCCCCGCCACGGGCAAACGCCGGGTTTTTCCGAAACTCGCCGAGGTCGCCCACGCGCACCAGGTCGCGGCCTTCCATCGAACTGTGTTCCTGCGTCGTGGCCAACGTTTGCCGCCAGCCGAGCTTGCGAACCTCCAGCCCGCCCGCGAACCACGGCGCGTCGGACGAGCGCAGGCCGCAGGCGTTGAAACCCGCGCCGTTGCCGACGCGGCCCGCGTGAGTCCGTCCGTAGCCGAGCGCCACGCTCACCGCGCCCTCGCTTTGGCCCGGCGTGATCCACACCGGCGCCTGCACGGCGCGCCCGCGGAGACGAAGCTCCACCACATCGCCATTGGCCAGCCCCAGCCGTTCGGCGGTGGCGGGCGCAATCCACGCCATATTGCCCCACGCCACACGCGTGATCGGGTGCGGCAGTTCCTGCAACCAACCGTTGTTTGCGAATCGCCCGTCCCAAAGCTTCACGTCGGGACGGAAGCTGATTTCCAATGACGAGCCGGCCGCCGCGTTCACCGTCTGCTGCGTTTTGAACTTCTGTAGCGTCACCGTCTTTTGCGCCAACGCCGTGCCCGGCACCACGCCGTCGTGTAGCGCTGAGCGCCAGAGGCGAGCATCCGCCAGTCCGTGAGCTTTCCAGTAGTCCCGCACGAGATCGTGGCTGGTCTGGTCAGGCCGTCCCAACAACGCCGCCATCATCTCGTGGGCCGACTTCGCCCGATACAGCGGTGCGATGAGCGGCTGCATGATCGTCACGGTGCCGTCGAACGCACGCGCGTCGCTCCACGACTCCAGATAGTGTGTCTCTGGCACGTGCCAGTGACAGAGCCGCGCTGTCTCGTTGTTGTAGAGGCCCAAGTGAGCGCGCAGCTTCACCTTGGCCATCGCGTCGGCAAAGCGAAGGTCGCTCGGCGCGTCATAGACCGGATTGCCGCCGAGGATGACCAGCAACTCCACCTTGCCCGCATTCATGTCGCTTACCAGTTCGCGCAGCGACTGAAGCTGGTCGCCCGGCCCCGCCGCGACCGGCTCTGTGTGGATGACCGTGCGACCGACGTTGCCGAGCGCGTCGTTGATCGCGTGGACCAGCGCATGAACGACCGGCGGCTGATGGTCGCCTGTCAGCACGATGCTCGTGCCCTTATTCTTCAGCAGGTCGCGGACGACGGCCTTGATCCATTTCTCGTGCCCGGGTTCGAGCCGGATGTCGCCCTCCACGCTCACACCCAGTTCCTTCGCCACCGCGCGCGCGAAATCCTCCACGCGGCTCGCAGGCACGCACAGGCGATGTTCCGCCATCGCGCCGGTGTTGGAGGGAACCGATTCTACCGCGTAGAGCCGGTTCATGTCGGTCCGGCCGGCCGCGACGCGACGCTTGTCAATAAAGTCGCGCGCATACCGCACCCAGCCCGGCCCGCTCGTCAGGAAGTCGGCGTCCAGACTCAACACCACGTTCGCCTGATCGAAGCGATACCGCGTCTCGACCTCCGCTCCGAACGCCAGCCGCGCGCCGGCTCTTGCGTTATCGCGGGCCAACGGCTCGTATGCGTGCCACTTCGCCTGAGGGAAACGCTCCAGCACCGCGCGCAATTGCGAGACGAGCGTCGGCGACGTGATCGTCTCCGTCAGGATGCGAAGGCCCGCTCCCTTTGCCGCGGTCTGCGTGGCCATCGCGGCCGTGAGCGCAGCGAAGAACTGCGACCACGTCGAAATCTCGCCTGCGTGAATCACCACCTGCGAACGGTCGGGATCGTAGAGTGTCAGGACGGACGCCTGCGCGAACAGGTCAGTCGCGCCGAGACTGGCGGGATGTTGTGGGTTGCCCTCGATCTTCGTCGGGCGGCCTTCGTGGCTCTCGACCAGCAAGCCGAGCGCGTAGCCGCCGAGCGTCATCGCCGTCGCGTAAAACATCGGCAGGCCCGGCACCACTTCTTCGGGCGCGCGGACGTAAGGCACGATCTCCTCCTCGGGCTGGCTGCAACCGCTCAGCCCCGCCAGCGCAAACGATGCCGCCATGAGCTGGAGAAACCGCCGGCGGCTCACGCCGTCTTCCCAGACCGAAGCGTCCGGTGGAAACTCGCGGTGCAGAAATTCCTGGAAGGCCGGCGTCTGCGCGACCTCCTCCAGACTCCGCCAGTATTGCGGCCCGTTCGCCGCCGCCAGCTTCGCGCGGATTGCCGACAAGTCGAGGGGTTCGTGGGCGTGGGAGTCGGATTTCATCGTTCGTGTTCGCCACTAAGAGCCAGTGTCTGAAATGCGCGTGTTTCCTCGCGCTGAAAGCGCGACAGTAAATCAGCCCAGGGCAAGCGAGTCCGCGAGCGCCGCCCTGGGAAAGCATCCAAGAATGCCTGCGCCCTGAAAGGGCGCTGGGAACGGCGCTGACCACGGGTTACTCGCGCCCTTTCAGGGCGCACCCGTTTCTGGCTGATAGACCCAGGGCGGCGGTTGCTGCGCACCCTTGCCCTGGGCTGGTTTACTTGCGGGCTTTCAGCCCGCGCAGCAAAGCCGGCGAGGGCGGGAAGTGTCAGGTTTGAGCGCGTGGCTTTCATCGGTGACACGTGTAGCAGTCGTTGAGCTTCTTGATGTTGTGTTGCTTCACCAGCTTTCGCCCCTGCTCCAGTTGGTTGGCCGGCGGTTTCCAGTGCGGATTGAAGACCTCCTCCACGGGCCGGACGAACTTCTCCGGGTTCTCGTGGCAATCGAGACACCACCGCATGTGCAACGTCTCCTGCTGCCACGTCAACGGCATCTCCCCGACCGGCCCGTGGCAGCTCGTGCAACCGATGCCTTTGTTGACGTGAATGCTGTGGTTGAAGAAGACGAACTGCGGCAGGTAGTTCACCCGCTTCCAGCGGATCGGATCGCCGGTCTGGAAACTCTTGCGCACCGGCTCCAGCATCGGCGCGTCGGCCCAGAGGATCGCGTGGCAGCCGATGCAGGTCTTCGTCGGCGGGATGCCGGCGAACGAGCTGCGCTCCACCGACGCGTGGCAATACCGGCAATCAATGCCAACGTCGCTCACGTGGTGCTTGTGGCTGAACGGCACCGGCTGCGAGATCGGGTCGCCAGCGCGCGTGACATAGGGCGAGCGGTAGAGTTCCGCCGCGGCCCACACCAGCGCCGCGACAATAAACACCCCCCCGAAGATGCTGATCTTCGCGATTGCGTTCGCGTTTGGATGGAATAACTGGCCCATCGTTCGACAATTCTCGGCGGCCGAACGGGCCGCGGTTCGTTCAGGTCAGGTCACTCCTTCGCTTGCGCGATGCGGGAACATAGCAGCGATTGCCGCTGCCGCAAGTCGCTGCGGCGATTTGACAGAACCGCGCACGCCAACGACTGTATGCGGAGTTGACGGCGCCTGTGGGAAACCGTTCGAAAGAAAGGACGCATGAAGGAAGGTGAAGCACTGGTGCATCAGCTTGCTGTGGCGACGGCGGTCTGCACGCTGGCGCTGGTCAGCGTGGGCGGCGTGGTGACGAGCACGGGCGCGGGCCTGGCGGTGCCGGACTGGCCGACGAGTTTCGGCTACGGCATGTTCACGTTTCCCCTGTCGAAAATGGTCGGCGGCATTCTCTACGAACACAGCCATCGGCTGCTGGGATCGCTGGTGGGGGTGTTGACGCTCGCGCTGGTCGCTGTCGGCTGGCTGCGCGACCGACGGCCGTTCATTCGCCGGCTGACGGCCCTCGCGTTGCTGCTGGTGGTCGTCCAAGGCGTGCTCGGCGGCCTGCGGGTGGTGTGGGTGGATGTGCGGCTGGCAATGGTCCATGCGGTCGTGGCGCAGATTTTCTTCGGGCTGATCGTGGCGCTCGCGGTCGTCACGTCCCGCGGCTGGCGTGAGACGCGCCCGCATGAAGAGGGAAACGATTCCCGGCTCTGGCCGTTTGCGGCGGGCGCGACGGCGATCGTGTTTCTCCAGTTGATCTTCGGCGCGCTGGTCCGCCACAGCCAGTTGACGGTGTGGCTGCACGTCGGCGGGGCGTTGGTGGTGCTGGCGGCGCTGGCGGCCGTGTGCGCGGAGGCGATGCGCCGTCATGCAGATGAACGCGCGTTGCTCGTGCCGGGCCAGGCGATGCTCCTGCTCGGTCTGGCGCAGTTGATGGTTGGTGTTTGGGCATGGGTGCTGCGCGGCGACCGGCTCGCGGGCGCGCCCATCGGCCTGTTGGAGGCGACGGTGCCGACGATTCACGTTGCGCTGGGCGCGCTGATCCTCGGCGCCGCCGTGGCGTTGAGTCTGCTCGCGTGGAAATCGCAACCCGTGCCGGAAAAGGTGAACGCATGAAGATGACTGCTGCCGTTCTTCCCATGACAAGCACGCGATGGGCGTCGCGGGCGATGGATTTTTGCGAGCTGACGAAGCCGCGCTTGAACACGATGGTGTTGCTGACGACCGCGGCGGGGTTTTATCTCGCGGCGGGCGCGGCGACGGACTGGACACGGTTGCTGCACGCGATGGCGGGCACGTTCCTGGCGGCGGGCGGCGCGGCGGCGTTGAACATGGCGTTGGAGCGCGAGGTGGACGGCCGCATGGCGCGCACGCGGGAGCGCCCGGTGCCAGCGGGGCGCGTCACGGTGGCGGAGGCGACGCTGTTTGGCGGGGTCTTGTTGGCGGCGGGAGTGACGTGGCTGGCGCTGGCGGTAAATGCGCTCGCCGCTCTGCTGGCGGCATTGACGGCGGCGGTCTATCTGCTGGCCTACACGCCGTTGAAGCGCAAGAGCGCGCTTTGCACGCTGGTCGGCGCGGTTTCGGGCGCGACACCGCCGATGATCGGCTGGGCGGCGGCGCACGGCGAACTGGCGGCGGGCGCATGGGCGCTGTTTGGAATCATGTTCCTCTGGCAGTTGCCGCACTTCATGGCCATCGCGTGGATGCATCGGGAGGACTACGCGCGAGCCGGGCTGCCGATGCTGCCGGTGGTTGATGCGGTCGGCGCGAAGACGGTCACGGTGGTCCTCGCATCAATCGCGATGTTGACGGCGGTGAGTCTCGTGCCGGCCTTGGTCGGCGTGGCGGGGATGGCTTACGGCGTTGGAGCGATGCTGTTGGGCGCGGCGTTCCTGAATGCCGGCTTGCGCTTGGCGAGAGAACGTTCGGTGCTGGCGGCGCGACGGCTGTTCTTCGGCTCGCTGATCTACCTGCCTTTGTTGATGAGCCTGATGATGTGGAACAAGAACGGCGGTTGAGTCTCGCCGGCGAAATCGGCAATGAGAAGCGCATGGTTCAAAGCTGGACTGGTCGGCTGGGGCTTGCTGCTCGTGACCCTGGCGGTGCTCGGCGGTGTCGGTTGGGGCCAGTGGCAACGGTTGCGAGGTGAGGGCGTCGCAGTCGAGACGTTGCCCGTGCTGGGGACGGTGCCCGACTTCTCCTTCACCGAGCGCAGCGGCCGGACGGTCACGCTGGCGGATTTGCGCGGCAGCGTCTGGGTGGCCGATTTCATCTTCACACGCTGCGGTGGGCCGTGCCCGACGATGTGCGCGGCGATGGCGGCGTTGCAGCGCTCGCTGGGCGGAGCGCCGGAGGTGAAGCTGGTCAGCTTCAGCGTGGACCCGGACCACGACACGCCCGAAGTGCTGGCGAGATTTGCCGCGCGTTTCGGCGCCAGCGACACGCAATGGTTCTTCCTGACGGGCAACAAGAGCAGCATCTGGACGCTCGCCAACAACGGTCTGAAGCTGGCCGTGACCAGCGACACGCCGGGGGAGCTTGTTCACAGCACGAAGTTCGCACTGGTGGATCGCGCCGGCCGCATCCGCGGCTACTACGACGGCATGGACCCGGCGGAACAGGCCCGGTTGTTGCCGGCCATCAGCGCGCTGCTGCGGGAGAGCGCGCCCTGAAGCGGATCTGCAGAGGCGGCGGAAGTATTCGTTGACGGTGGGACGGATGGGCTGTTGAAATGCTCCCGAAAGGTCTGACGATGAACCCGCACAAAACCCGATGGCATTTCATAACGCGACTGCTCCTGCTTGGCGCGATGTTGTTGCCAATGGCAGCCGCAGCGGCCGATCTGGAACAGGACTGGAACAACCCGCCCCGCGACGCCCGGCTGCGCGCCTATTGGTGGTGGCTCAACGGCTGCGTCACCAAGGAAGCCATCACGCGCGACCTTGAGGAGATGAAGGCCAAGGGCTTCGGCGGCGCGCTCATCTGCGACGCCGACGGTTCCGCACAGGACGGCAACGAACGCGCGCCGCACGGGCCGACGTTCTTCTCGCCGGAATGGCGCGAACTCTACAAACACACCCTCCGCGAAGCCGCGCGGCTCGGTCTGGAGATGAGCCTGAACATCCAGAGCGGCTGGAACCTCGGCGGACCGATGGTGACGGCCGACGATGCGGCGAAGAAGCTCGTCTGGTCGGAAACGCGCGTGACCGGACCGACGAAGATCGCGCAGAAGCTGCCGGAGCCGGCCAGCCGCGACAATTACTACCGTGATGCATTTGTGGTGGCATATCGATTGAAAGAAGCGGAAGCGAAGAATGTTTTCGCCGGCTTGAAATCCTGCTCCGAGCAACCGACCCAGCCGCTGAAGCACCTCGCCGATGGCAACCCGGACACATTCTGGATTTCCACCACTGGCAAGTTCCGCGTCGGCCCGTCGCGGGAGCGGCCGGCATGGGTGCAGTTCGAGTTCCACGCGCCGACGAGCGTTGAGAAGCTCACGATCCTGCCGCGGCCAAGTTACGGGCCGAAGGAGTGTGAATTGCAGGTCTCCGACGACGGCAAGGCGTTCCGCACCGTGAAGACGTTCACGGCGGGCGAGAAGAAGGAGACGGTCGTGACGTTCGACGCCGTGACAGGCTGCGTTTTCCGGCTCGCCGTCTATGGAGCCTTCGACCGCGGTTCGCCCAAGGCCCCGCGCAACGTCCAGATCGCAGAGTTGCGCCTTTCCGGCAAGGGCGGCTCGTGGCCTGATGGCGGCGCGAAACGACGGACGCTCCTGCACTGGGAACAGAAAGCCGGCCACAGGCCGCTCCATTTCTCCGCGCCGGATACGGCACTGCTGTTCGAGGAATCACCCGCCGAACCGGCCGAGGAGGACACTCGTTCCGCCGACGTTCTCGACCTCACCGACAAGCTCGACAAGGACGGCGCGCTGCGCTGGAACGCGCCCGCCGGCGTGTGGCAGGTGCTGCGGTTCGGCTGCACCATCGGCAATCATTCCTACGTCTCAACGTGCAGCGAGGGCTGGAACGGGTTTGCGCTCGATGTGCTCGATGCCGGCGCGTTCCGCCGCTACTGGGACGCGGTGGTCGAGCCGCTCATCGCCGACGCCGGGCCGCTCGCCGGAAAGACGCTGAAGTATCTGCACACCGACAGTTGGGAGGTCGAGCCGCTGAACTGGACGCCGGCGATGCGCGCGGAGTTCCGCAAACGCCGCGGCTACGACATGACGCCGTGGGCGCCTGCGCTGGCCGGTCGCATCGTCGGGAGCCGCGCCGAGAGCAACAAGTTCCTCCACGACTTCCGCAAGACGCTCGGAGACCTCGCGATTGACAACCACTACCGGCCGTTCCGCGACGGCGCGCACCGGCACAAGCTGCTCATCCACCCGGAGAGCGGCGGGCCGCACGCGGTGCCGATTGACGCGCAGCGATGCCTCGGCTTCGACGACGCGCCGATGAGCGAGTTCTGGGCGTGGTCGTGGCGGCATCGCATCGGCGACTCGAACCGCTTCTTCGTCAAGCAGCCCGCCTCCGCCGCGCACACCTACGGCCGCAAACTCGTGCTGGCGGAAGGTTTTACGACCATCGGACCGCACTGGCAGGAAACGCTCTGGGACAATCTCAAACCGTCCTTCGACAAAGCCTGTTGCGAGGGGCTGAACCTGCTCGTCTGGCACGAGTTCGTCTGCTCGCCCGCCGAGCAGGGTTTGCCCGGCATCCAGTATTTCGCCGGCACGCACCTGAATCCGAACGTGACGTGGTGGACCAAGTCCGCGCCGTTCTTCAGCTACCTCAACCGCTGCCAGGCGATGCTCCAGCGCGGCTTGTTCGTCGCTGATGCCTGCTATTACTACGGCGATCACGTGCCGAATTTCGCGCAACACAAGCGCACCGACCCCGCGCGCGTGCTGCCCGGCTACGACTATGATGTCATCACCGAAGAGGCGTTGCTGACACGGGCGACCGTGAAGGATGGCCGCATCGTGCTGCCCGACGGCATGAGCTATCGCGTGCTCGTCCTGCGCGACCAGAAAGCCATCTCGCTTCCCGTGCTGCGGAAGGTGAAAGAACTGGCCGCAGCCGGCGCGACGGTTGTGGGGCCGAAGCCAACGGAAGCCGAGAGCCTGCGCGACAGCGACGCGGAGGTGAAGCGAATCGCCTCGGCGCTCCCCATCGTCACTGACAAGACGTCGCGCGAAGTCCTGCTCGCCACCGGCGTGAAGCCGGACTTCGAGTTCAGCGGCGGCGACGCGCAGACCGACCTCGACTACATCCATCGCCGCGACGGCAGCGCCGACATCTACTTCGTCGCCAATCGCACCAACCGCGCCGAGCGCGTCACCTGCACCTTCCGCGTCGCCGGCAAAGCGCCGGAGCTTTGGGACGCGGTGAGCGGCGAGCGCCGTTTCGCCGCCGCCTACAGTGAAGCCGACGGTCGCACGAGCCTGCCGTTGGAGTTTGCGCCGTGTGGCTCGTGGTTCGTCGTCTTCCGCGAACCGGCGTCGAGCCATCCCGCGACGGCGGAAAGCAACGCGCCGCAGTTTCGTGTCGTGCAGGAACTGTCTGCACCGTGGACCACTCACTTCGTGCCTGGCATGAGCACGCCCGAACGAGACGCCCGCGAGATGAACCGTTCCGACACACGCCAGATCGTTTTAGACAAGCTCACCTCCTGGACCGAGCATCCCGATCCCGGCATCAAGTTCTACTCCGGCACGGCGAGCTACATGAAGCAGTTCGACTTCGACCAATCCAAAATCCAGAATTCAAAATCCAAAATCTTCCTCGACCTCGGCGACCTTCGCGAACTGGCTGAAGTCCGGCTTAACGGCAAGCCGCTCGGCATCGTCTGGGCGCCGCCGTTCCGCGTGGAGGTTACCGGTGCGTTGAAACCGACGAGCAACGTGCTCGAAATTCAAGTCTGCAACTTCTGGCCAAACCGCATCATTGGCGACGATTCGCTGCCGCCGGAGAAGCGACTCACGAGAACCAACATCCGCAAGCTGACCAAGGAGACGCCGCTGATGCCCTCCGGCCTGTTCGGGCCGGTGACGTTGTGTGCGGAGTAGAAATGAGAGGTCAGGGTGCCGGTGGCTCCGCAGGCCCGTGGCGAGGCACATGGATAATGAAGGTGGTGCCTTTGCCTTCTTCGCTCTGCAACGAGATGGTGCCGCCGTGATCGCTGACGATCTTGTGCGCAATGGACAGCCCCAAGCCGGTGCCGCGTTTCTTGCCGAACGTCACGAACGGTTTCCAAACTTCCGCCTGTTGGTGCCGCGGAATGCCGTGGCCCGTGTCGCGAACTTCGAGGCGCACCAACTCCCCTTCGCATTCGGCGCACACTATTAATTGTCCTCCTTTGGGCATGGCTTCGGCGGCGTTGAGGGCCAGGTTGTGGATCACCCGCTGGATGCGGTGAGGGTCCAGCACGACGGGGTCGAAGAGGTTGACGTTCAACTCCAGCCGCACGCCGCGCTTTTCAAAATCGTCGCGAAGCGGGTCGAAGGTGTCATTGAGGAGATTGCCCAGCAACGTGGGTTCGAGCGCGAGCTTGCTGGAGCTGCGGCTGTAGTCGAGCAGGTCCGTCACCATCGTCGTCAACCGGTCCACCTCGCGGACGATCCGCCGGGTGCGCTTCGCGGTTTCAGGGCTGGCAGGATCTTCGGCGATCAGTTCGGCGGAAAGGCGGATGGAGCCGAGCGGCCCCTTCAGGTCGTGGACGATGGACGCCGCCATGCGGCCGACGAGGCCGAGACGCTCGCGTTGGACGACTTCCTGCACGTAACGCTCGTCAATCGCCCGCAACTGCTGGTGGGCGCCTTCGAGCAGGTTCCTCGTCAGCTCCAGTTTGTGCCCCCACAGTTCCTTCAAGGCGGAGAAACGCAACCGCCACAAGACGCAATCCCCCGCCGCGACGGCGCTGGCGGCGCGCCGATGGTCGCCAAACAAAGCCATCTCGCCGAAGAAATCGCCGGGGCCGAGTTCGACGAATGTTTCTTCGCCGCCGCCTTCGACCGGTTTGAAGATGCGCACGCGGCCCTTCTCAATGAGGTAAACACTGTCGCCGAGGTCGCCTGCTTCGAAGACGGGCGGGCTGTCGGCGCGGTATTCTTCGGCGACAGCGTGTCGCAGGACCGCTTCGACGGCGTCAGGGTCAATGCCGGCCAGCAGTTTGTTCCTGGCCGGGGGGCGGGCTGCCCGCACCGCAGCGCCCACGACCGTCGTCCTGGAGCGCTTCACCTTCGGTCCAAAAAACTCCGTGTCCATGCGCGATGATCACCCCCTCATGACGGCCTAGCCAAACAACCGCCGCAGTCCCTTGTGCCCGCGCTGCTCCGCGCGGCGGTGCGCCCGCTGCCACGCCTTCGACGGCTGGGCCGGCGGCTGTTTCTGGTGCTCCTCCGAGCTGATCTGGAACGCGAGGTCTTCGATCGCATCCCCCGCCGGACCGGGAGACGCGCCGAGGATCAACGGCGTGCCGAGATTGATGGAATTGACGACCTCCGGCGCGAACGGGATCACCAGGTTCGCCTCGCGTTGCAGGGCCTCGGCAATGACTTTCGGATCCAGCGCGTTGCGGACGAAGGTTTGATTGAGCGCCACCCGGATGTGATCCTGCGACACACCCTGTTCTTCGAGCGCCTCAAGCGCAGCCTTGAGGGTGGCGACGGAAGCCAGTTCGGGCGCCAGCGGCAGGATGACTTCGTGCGACGCTTTCAACGCCGCCAGCGTTGTTTCGCTGTAATCATGCGGCAGGTCCAGCACGACATAGTGATACCGCCGGCTCAACAGCGACAGAACCATTGAGACCTGCTGCCCCGTAAGATGAGCCGCCATCTTGAAAGTGCGCGGCGCGGCCAGCAACGACACGCCGCTCGCGTGCTGTGAGAGCAGGCTGGCGATCAATTCGTCGTCAATGCCCGGCAGCGGTTTGTCGGCCAGGTCCGCCCAAGTGTAGCGGGGCGAGATGTTCAACATCAAGCTGCTCTGGCCGCCTGACGAAACAAGGTCCACCAGCACCGTCGGGCATCCAAACAACTGCGCCAAGCCGACGGCCAGATTCGTTGCCACCGTGGATACACCCGTGCCGCCGCGCAGCGAATAGACCGCAATAGTCTTGCCGCTGAAGGCCGCCTCCGTCTTTTCCGGCGGGCGATCCGCGGCCCGCCGCAACAACACCTTCACCCGCGCCTCCAATTCCACCCGCTGGAACGGCTTCGTCAGGTAGTCATCCGCGCCGCATTCGAGGCCTTTGACTTTCTCCTCCATTGAAGACTGCCCCGTGAGCATGATGATCGGCACGCGCGACGTCTTGGGATTCTCGCGCAGCCGGCGGCACACCTCGAAACCGTCCATCCCCGGCATCTTCACGTCGAGGAAGATCAGATCGGGCCGCAACTCCTCCGCCAACCTGAGTCCGTCCTCGCCGTTATCGGCTGAGAAGACCTGATGCCCGCCAACAGTCAGGACATCTCCGGTAGTCTCTACTGCCGTGGGGTCGTCGTCCACAATCAGGATTTTTGCTTTCATCGTTATGCTTTGGGCCGAAATCGATCCTTGGCCGGCCCGCCGGCCTAGTTCGCCAAGTCGGTTCCATGCGGACTATGCCGGCTGCTCCGGGTTGTGGAAAGAAAGAATAACAGAGACGTTTCCATTTCGCGAGGCGCATATCCTTGGGCGGCTCCACGGCTTCTGGCGTTGAAACCCAAAGTCTTGTTGCGTATGGTGCGGCCGATGACCGAACTTTTCGATCAACTGCTGCGCGAGGCCGAGCATCGGCACGCCGGCCAGGGCGGGCGCGGACGGCTGGCGCTCTACGAGAGCTTCCTGCGCCTGCACCAGCGCCGCCTGATGATGCGCCACCGCGCGGGCGGCGGCGGGCTGGCGATTGCCGGAGCGCGGGCGGGGTTGATTGACGCGGTGCTGCGGCATCTTTTCGTCGCGGCGCACACGGCCTACGCAACGCGCCATCCAAAGGAGAAACTGCCGGCGATGGCGCTGGTGGCCGTCGGCGGTTTCGGGCGGGCCGAGTTGAATCCGTTCAGCGACATTGACATCCTGCTGCTGCACTCCGGCAGGGGGCGCGCGGAAGAACCGTTTCTGAAATCGCTCTACGACCACGCGGTGCTGCCGCTGTTCGACCTCTCGATGAAAGTCGGCTACGCGGCGCGCTCGGTGAGGCAGTGTGTCGAGCAGGCGAACAAGGACATGGAGACGAAGACCGCGCTCATCGAGGCGCGGCTCATCGTCGGCGACTCGGCGCTGTTCGATGAGATGCAGGAGAAGTTGATGGCGAGCTGCGTGCGGCCGTGCGTGAGCGAATACATCGAGCAACGGATGCGCGACCAGGCCGAGCGACATGAGAAATTCGGCAGCACGGTATTCCTCCAGGAACCGCACGTGAAGAGCGGCTGCGGCGGGCTGCGCGACCTGCAAAACCTGCTCTGGATGAGTCTCTTCAAACACGGCGTTCGCACGCTGCCGGAGCTGGAGAAGAAGGAGTTCGTGACCCGCGCCGAGCGGCGGGCGCTGGAGGCGGCCTATGAGTTCCTGGTGCGCGTGCGCACGGAGCTGCACTACGCGGCGGGGCGGCCGTCGGACGTGCTGACGCTGGCGTTGCAGTTGCCGGTGGCGACGCGGCTCGGCTACGACGAGCCAAACGTGCTGGAGCGGATCGAGCATTTCATGCACGACTACTACAGCCACACGCGGGAGGTGTTCCAGCTCACCAACGCGCTGGCGCTGCGCATGGCGCTGAAACCGCCCGGCTTCTTCGAGCGGCGCGGCATCCACCTGCCGATCCTGCGTCTCGGCGCGAAGGTGGAGAAACAGGACGGCTTCGTCATCCGTGGCGACCTGATCGAGGCGGAGAAACCGGAGGTTTTCCGCGACGACCCGCTGCGGCTGATCCGCGTGTTCCGGCTCGCGCAGCAGCGGCAGGCGTTCCTGTCGCCGGGGTTACAGACGATGATCCGCGAGCAGTTGCGGCTGGTGGACAACCGCTTCCGCAGCCACCCGCGCGCGAGGGAGACGTTCCTGGCCATTCTCGGCGAAGGCGGCAGCGTGGGCCGGATCGCGCGAATGATGCACGAGGTCGGCTTTCTGGGCAAATACCTGCCGGAGTTCGGCCGGCTCGACGCGCTGGTGCAGCACGAGTTTTTCCACCGCTACACGGCGGACGAGCACACGCTGGTGACGTTGCAGCGGCTCGACGCCGTCGTGGTTGCCAAAGAGGGGCCGGAGCTGGACTACAAGCCGCTCTTCCACGATGTCACGCGGCCGGAGTTGCTTTACTTCGCACTGCTGCTGCACGACGCCGGCAAGGTCGCCAACGAAACCGAGCACAGCGACGCCGGCGTCCGGCTCGCCGAGCGCGCCGCGCGACGCATCGGGCTGGACGACGCCGGCCGCGAAACACTCGCGTTCCTCGTCCGCCATCACCTCGCGATGTATGGCACCACGCAACGGCGCGACCTGGATGATCCCGACGCGATTGTGGAGTTTGCGCGGCTGGTGGTGAACCTGCCGCAGTTGAACAACCTGCTGTTGATGACCTACGCCGACATGACCGGCACGAGCGCGGAGTTGTGGAACGACTGGCGCAACTCGCTGCTGTGGGACCTCTACCTGAAGACACGCGGCGAGCTGGTCGCGGGCGCGGAATCCCAGGCGTTGCAGGAGCAGCGGCTCCAGACGATGCTCGACCACATCCGCGAACGCAGCTCCATGCCGAAGGAGGAGGTGGCGGCGCATTTTGAGAAGATGCAGCGGCGTTATTTCCTGACCTTCACCGCCGAGGAAATCCTCAAGCACATGGAGATCATCCACGCCTTCCTGCGCCGCGCCGTGTCAGCCTCGCGCGACGGCCTGATGCCGCAAGTGTCGTGGACCGACAAGCCCGACCGCGGCTACTCGCAGGTGACGGTCTGCACGTGGGACCGCGAGGGGTTGTTCAGCAAGATTTGCGGCTCGTTCTCGTTCGCCGGCGTGAACATCCTCAACGCCCACGCCTACAGCCGCCGCGACGGCATCGTGCTGGACATCTTCAACGTCGCCGACATCGAAGGCGGCATCGTCTCCGACCGCGAACAGCGCCAGCAGTTCGATCGCACGCTGGACCGCGCGCTCAATCACAACGCCGACCTCGACCAGCTTCTGTCCAAACACCGCCCCCCGCGCGGCGCGGCCCGCGTGCCGCAAGGCGTCGTGCCCACCGAAGTCCGCATGGACCTTACCGCCTCCCGCACGCGCACCGTCGTGGAGGTGCAGGCCGAGGACCGGCTGGGGCTGCTCTACACCATCGCCGAGACCCTGGCCCGCCACGGCCTCGACATCAACCTCGCCCGCATCTCCACCGAGAAAGGCGCCGCGTTCGACACCTTCTATGTCGTCACTCCCGATGGCGAGAAAGTCACCGACGCCGCCCGCCTGGAGCGCGCGCGCGCCGACCTCATCCGCGCCATCGAGCAACTTCGCCGCCGGCCGATTGCGTGAGCCGGGGCGGCTGCAAGCCAGGACGGGCTGATGCATTGGGGAAATGCCGATTGCTTCAAGCCGGTGGCTTTTGCTATGCTACAGCGCAGAACCGACCATGCCTAATCTTCCGAGAATGGTTTGGACCAAGGAGTGCGGAGCGAGCGTTTCGAGAGTTTTGGGAAAACGTTCCGGCTTGCTCTTGTCAGCAGCGGCGCTCTTCCTGGTATTCATCACAAGCTGCAAACACGAAACCGCGCCGCCGTTAGGGCCGCCCGGCGTGGTGGTCGCGCCGGTGACGCAACGGGACGTTCCCATTTATCGAGAGTGGGTGGGCTCCGCCGACGGCTCGACCAACGCCGCCATCCGCGCGCAGGTCACGGGTTATCTGCTCAGGCAAGCTTACGAGGACGGCACGGAGGTCAAGCGAGGCGGGTTGTTGTTCGAACTCGACCCGCGTCCGTTTCAGGCGGCGCTTGACCAAGCGATGGCCACACTCGCCCAAGGCCAGGCGCAGCAGGGAAAGACGGAGCTGGACGTGAAGCGCTACACGCCGCTCGCGAAGGAGAAGGCCATCAGCCAGGAAGAGCTAGACGACGCCATCCAAGCAAACCTCGCCGCGAAGGCGCAGGTGCAGGCGGCCAAGGCAGTGGTCGAGCAGGCGCAACTCAATCTGGGCTTCACCAAGATTCTCGCGCCGATTGACGGCATCGTCGGTATCGCGAAGGTGGGCGTGGGCGATTTGATTTCGCCGAGCAGCGGCGAGTTGACCACCATGTCCACCGTGGACCCGATCAAGGTCAACTTCTTCATCAGCGAGCATGAATACCTGAAGGCTTCGAAGCAGCGGGATTTTCGCGGTTGGCACGAGAGCGGGCGCGGCCCGGAGATTGAGCTGTTGCTGGCCGACGGGAGCACCTACGCCTTCAAAGGCTACATCAACGCCGCGGACCGGCAGGTGGACCCGAAGACCGGCACGATTCAGGTTTCAGGACTGTTTCCAAATCCCAAACGGGTTCTTCGTCCCGGCATGTTCGTGCGCGTGCGGGCGTTGGTTGAGATAAAGGACAAGACGCTGCTGGTGCCGCAGCGCGCGGTGACGGAATTGCAGGACAAGCATCTGGTGGCTGTCGTGGGGGCTGACAACAAAGTGTCCATGCGGCCCGTGAAGGTCGGGGAACAGATTGAGTCGGAGTGGATGATTGCGGCGGGGCTTCAAGCCGGCGAGCGCGTAATCGTGGACGGGATTCAGAAGGCGCGCCAGGGCGCTCCGGTGACGCCGACGCTCATGGCGGAGCCGTCGCCCGCGCCCACGGTCAAACCCGCAACCAAGTAGCGCGTCATGGCCAGGTTCTTCATCAACAGGCCGATTGTGGCCATGGTGATTGCGATCATCATGGTGATCGTCGGCGTCGTTGCGATGCTCGGCCTGCCCGTCGCCCAGTTCCCCAACATCGTCCCGCCGGAGATCCAGGTGCAAGCCAACTACACCGGCGCGGACGCCATCACCGTCGAGGAATCCGTCGCCACGCCCATCGAGCAGCAGATGAGCGGCGTGGATAACATGAACTACATGTATTCGGTCAACGCGAACAACGGGCAGATGACGTTGCGCGTGAACTTCGACGTGAAGACCGACCCGAACACCGACCAAGTGCTGACGCAGATGCGGTTCGGTCAGGCGCAGGCGCAGCTCCCGCAGGAAGTCAACAACCTCGGCGTCACCGTCAAGAAATCCACCAGCAGCCCGCTGCTGGTCTTCGCGCTCCACTCGCCGAAGGGCACTTACGACGACATCTTCCTCGCTAACTACGCCTACATCAACCTCAGCGATCCGCTTTCCCGCGTGCCGGGCATCGGTCAGGTGCAAGTTTTCGGCGCGGGCGAATACGCGATGCGGCTCTGGGTGAAGCCCGACCAGCTCGCCAAGCTCGGCGTCACGGTGCCGGAGATCATCTCGGCGATCAACCAGCAGAACAAGGTGAACCCCGCTGGACAGATCGGTGCCGAGCCGGTGCCGGACGGCCAGCAATTCACCTACACGGTGCGCGCGCAGGGACGGTTGGTGGACGAAAAGGAGTTCGGCGAGATCGTCATCCGCGCCAACACGGACGGTTCGATGCTGCGTGTGAAGGACGTGGGCCGCGTCGAGCTTGGCGCGCAGACCTACTGCATCAGGGGCCGCTTCCAAGGCAGGCCCTCCTCGATCATCTGCCTCTACCAGCTTCCCGGCTCCAACGCGATTGACACCGCCAACCGCGTCCGGAAGCTGATGGACGAGTGGAAGCATCGTTTTCCGCAGGACCTCGAAGCCACCGTCGCGCTCGACACCACCGAGGCGGTCACCGAGGGCATCAAGGAGATCGTCCACACGTTGCTGGAGGCGCTCGTGCTCGTCATCATTGTGGTGTTCGTGTTCCTCCAAGGCTGGCGGGCGACGCTCATCCCGCTGCTGGCGGTGCCGGTGTCGCTGATCGGCACGTTCGCGGTTTTCCCGTTGCTCGGTTTCTCCATCAACACTCTTTCGCTCTTCGGGTTGGTGCTGGCTATTGGGTTGGTGGTGGACGACGCTATTGTCGTTGTTGAGGCGGTCGAGTTGCACATCGAACACGGCATGTCACCGAAGGATGCCGCGCTCAAGGCGATGGAACAGGTGTCAGGTCCCGTCGTCGCCATCGCACTGATTCTCGCGGCGGTGTTCGTGCCGACGGCGTTCATTCCCGGCATCACGGGCCAGCTTTACCAGCAGTTCGCTGTCACCATTGCCATCTCGGTCATCATCTCCGCCTTCAACGCCCTCTCGCTCAGCCCGGCGCTTTCGGCGCTCTTGTTGCGGCCGAAGGTGAAGGGGCGCGGGCCGTTGCAGGCGTTCTACAACGTCTTCAACCGCGTCTTTGGCCGCGCCACCGATGGTTACGTCGGCGTGTGCGGCGCGATGGTTCGCAAGGCGGCAATCAGCATGCTCTTCCTCGCCGTCGTCGCGGCGGGCGGCGGGTGGATCGGCGGCAAGGTCCCCAGCAGCTTCCTGCCGGAGGAAGATCAGGGTTATCTGTTCGGCGGCATCCAGTTGCCCGACGCCTCCTCGCTCCAGCGCACCACCGAAGCGTGCCGCAAGGCGGAGGAAGTGATCACAAAAACGCCGGGCGTCGAATACTGCACGACCGTCGTGGGCTATAACATGATCAGCGGCGTCACCGCCACGTATAACGCCCTGTTTTTCATCAAGCTCAAGCCGTGGTCGGAGCGGAAGAAGCCGGAAGAACAGTTCGAGTCCATTCTGGGTCATCTGACACATGGTTTGCAGACGGTGCCCGACGGCTACGGCTTCGTGTTTCCACCGCCGGCAATTCCCGGCTGCGGCACGGCGGGCGGCGTCACGTTTCTGCTGGAAGACCGCGCCGGCAAGGACATGGCTTTCCTGACGGAGAACACAAAGAAGTTCATCGCTGCCGCCCAGAAGCGCCCGGAGCTGGACCACGTGATGACGACGATGCTGCCGGCGGTGCCGCCGCTTTTCGCGAAGGTGGACCGCGACCAAGTGCTGCGGCAGGGCGTGAACCTCAGCGATGTCTATCAAACGCTCCAGTGCTTCATGGGCAGCGCGTTCGTGAACTACTTCACCCGCTTCGGCCGGCAATGGCAGCTTTACGTGCAAGCCGAGGGCGACTACCGCACGCGCGCCGAAAACGTCGGCCAGTTCTACGTGCGCAACAGCTCCGGCGGCATGGTGCCGCTCTCGTCTGTGACGACGATGGAACCGCGCGTCGGGCCGGAGTTCACGATGCGCTTCAACCTCTACCGCTGCTCGCAACTGAACGTCGCGGCCAAGCCGGGCTACAGCTCCGCGCAGGCGATGAAGGCGCTGGAGGAAGTGTTCGCGCAAACGATGCCGCCTGAGATGGGCTTCGACTACCTCGGCATGTCCTACCAGGAGAAGAAGGCGCAAGAAGGCATTCCAGCATCTGTCATCTTCGGACTGTCGCTGCTGTTTGTCTTCCTCATCCTCGCGGCGCAATACGAAAGCTGGTCGTTGCCGTTCAGCGTTCTGCTCGGCACGCCCATCGCCGTCTTTGGCGCGTTCGCGGCCCTGATGATCCGGCAGATGGAGAACAACATCTACGCCCAGATCGGCCTCGTGATGCTCATCGGCCTTGCCGCCAAGAACGCCATCCTCATCGTCGAGTTCGCCAAGATGGAATACGAGGGCGGCAAGAGCCTCGTGGACGCCGCGCTCACCGGCGCGCGCATCCGGTTGCGGCCGATCCTGATGACCTCTTTCGCGTTCATCCTCGGCTGCGTGCCGCTGGCCATCGCCACCGGCTCCGGCGCGATCGGCCGGCAGGTGATGGGATCGGTTGTCATCGGTGGCATGTTGGCCGCGACGGGCATCGCCATCTTCCTCATCCCGGTCACCTTCTATCTCATCGAGAAATGGGGCGGCGGCAAACATGAGCCGCCCAGGACAGCCCCGGCGGAAGCGACTCACTCGTCATGACGCCGCGTCACCAGCCGATTGCCACCCACCGCTCCGCGAACGCGGCGGCGCGGACGCGGTGCGATCCTTGGTCCTTGGTCATCGGTCACTGGTCGTTGGTCATTCTTCTCACCGGCTGTGCTCTCGGCCCCGACTACAAACGCCCCGACACCGCGATGCCCGCCAGCTTCCGCGGCGTCGTGCCGTTGCTAAGCACCAACTCCGTCGCCAACCTCGCTTGGTGGGACATTTACAAAGACCCGACGCTCAACCAGCTCATCCACATCGCGCTGGAGAACAACTTCGACATCCGCATCGCCGCGACGCGCGTCGAGCAGGCGCGCCAGCAGGCGGCGCAGACTCGCGCTGAGTTTTATCCGCAGGTTGGCTATCAAGGCGCTTTTGGCACCGGCAAGAACCAGATGGTCGGAAGCCCCACGCCAGCGGGCGGCAGGGACGTCAGCACCGCGTTGCTCGCGCTCAATGCCGCGTGGGAGGTGGACCTCTGGGGCCGCGTCCGCCGGCTCAACGAAGCCGCGCGCGCGCAGTTCCTCGCCAGCGAGGAAGCTCGCAACGGCGTCACGCTCAGCCTCGTCGCCGCCGTCGCCCAGTCGTATTTCGAGTTGCTCGAACTCGACCTCGAACTCGATATTGCCCGGCGCTCCACGCTCTCCTTTGGCGAGAGCTACAACCTCTTCAAGCGCCGCCTCGAAGGCGGCACCGTCTCGAAGCTCGACACCGCGCGCGCCGAAGCCGCGATGGCCACCGCCGCCGCTTCCATCCCAAACATCGAGCGCCAGATCGTTCTCAAAGAAAACGAAGTCAACTTCCTCCTCGGCCACCGCCCCGGTCCCATCTTGCGCCTGGCGAAGCTGCTGGAGCAAACCATGCCGCCCGACGTGCCCGCCGGCCTTCCGAGCGACCTGCTCGAACGCCGTCCCGACATCCGGCAGACGGAGCAGGTGCTTCGCGCCGCCAATGCCCGCATCGGTGTCGCCATGACCGGGTTCCTGCCGAAGATCGGCCTCACCACACTCGCTGGCCAACTCAGCCCCGACCTCGGTCACATCGCGATGGACGCGGGCAGCGCCGGCACATGGTCGGTTGCCGCGAACGCCACCGGCCCGATCTTCCAAGGCGGCCGGCTGATTGCCCAATATCGTGAAGCCAAGGCAGCGTGGGACGAGGCACGGCTTACCTACGACAAAACCGTTCTCAACGCCCTCGCCGAAGTTGCCAACGCCCTCATCGCTCGCCAGAAACTCGAAGGCGTCCGCATCCAGCAGGAGCGCGCCGTTCGTGCCTATGAGGAAGCGTTCAGCACTTCCACCAAGCGTTACATGGCCGGCAAGGCCAGTTACAACGATGTGCTCGACGCGCAGCAGCCGCTCTTCACGGCCCAAAGCGCGCTCGCGCAGACCCGGCGCGACCAACTTCTTGCCGTTGTCCAGCTTTACAAGGCGCTCGGCGGCGGCTGGCACTACGATCTTGACCGGCTAGGGCCGCCACCGCAACCCGTCACTCAGAAGAAACCATGAACCCAAACCCAGAACATTGGTAACGTGAAAGGAGCGCTAGGATGAAAGCGAAGACATGGAGTGTTGTTAGTCTGATGGTTGCCGGCTTGTTGATGGCCGGATGTTCAACCCAGCCGAAGAGTGGGAAGTATTCCGGCGTGCCGGAGGCGGATCAGTTGCATCCCGATGCGCGCTTCCCCCACAGCTTGGTCTATATCAAGGAAGGCGCAAATTTCGCGCAATACTCCAGGCTCATCATCGAGCCGATCCAAATCTACCGTGGCGCCGACGCAAGCTGGCACAAGGGCAAGGTCACCGAGAAGATGAAGGAAGACCTGGCGCAATTCGCCCAAACCGAGTTCGCCCGCGTCCTGGGGACGAAATATCCGATCGTGGCCCAACCCAGCCCCAGCGTGCTTCGTGTGAAGGTCACCCTTGCAGATGTCGAGTTGACGACGCCCGCGCTGGCCGTGGTCTCCCATTTCTCTCCCGGCGGCATGGGCATGAACCTGCTCGGCACCGGCGCGGGCATGCAGGGATCGTTCATGGGATCCGTCACCATGTCCGTCGAGTTGCGCGACGCCGCGACCGACACCGTGCTCGCCGCGGGTCTCACCAAGCAAACGCCCATGGCCGTGGACGTCACCAAGACCTTCGGCAATCTCTCCGCCGCGCGCGCCGGCGTCACCGAGACCGCCACGAAGCTGCTGGGAGCCTTGGACCGCGCCCACGCCGCTTCTGCGTCCGGGCCAGGACCGCAGTAACCGAAGAGGTTCAGCCGACTTCATCTGCAAAGCCGCGTGTTGAAAAACGCGGGGCTTTCGCTTTTGCAGGAGAGCCATTTCGCGGATGCGCCCGGTTGGATTCCGCATCAGGAATTGCGCTTGACGCTGCCGGGAGGGACTTCTACGTTCTCGCGTTCACAGAACGGCCATGACGGCTGGTCTGAGGAGGTATTCTATTATGGCAGAAGGCTATTGCGTGAAGTGCAAGGCGAAGAAGGAAATCGTCGAGGCGAAGGAAGTCACGATGAAGAACGGCCGCAAGGCCCTTCAGGGCAAGTGCCCGACGTGCGGCACGGGCATGTTCAAGATTCTCGGCAAGAGCTGAGCGGGCTGGCGTCGCAAGCGGATACAGAGTGTCAAGCGGCTCGTCGTTCCTACGCAGGGGCGGCGGGACGATGCGTTAAGTTGAGGAGATATATGGCGGAAGAACTGGCCTACGTATTGGTCAATCCCTACACGTTGTTCAAATCGCGCACGGGCGGCGTGCTGGCGAGGTTGATGTCGCGGACGGCGTTGGATTTGGTGGCGGCGCGGGTGTTTGCCCCCAGCAAGGAGCTGGTGCAGGAATACGCCGCGACGGTGGTGACGAAAAACGACCCGCAGTCGCAGGACGTGCAGGAGTTGATCCGGCAGTATGTGCTGGACAACTACATGCCCGACCCGAAAACCGGCCGGCGGCAGCGGGTATTGATGCTCTTGTTCCGCGGCGAGGACGCGGTGCATCGCGTGCGCAACGTCGTTGGCAACATCACGACCGGCCCGGTGCGCGGCGTGGCCATCCGCGACACCTACGGCGACTACGTGCTCGGCCCCAAGGGCGAAGTAAAGTATTTCGAGCCGGCCGTCCTGGCCGCTCCGACGCCGGAAGAAGCGGTGTTCAAGCTCAAGCTCTGGGCGCGCTACTCCGACGCCGACGGCGGCTTGGTGGACGACACCATCCAGTATCCCGCCAACGCGAAGCCGCAGCGCACGCTGGTGTTGATCAAGCCCGACAATTTTAATTTCCCCAGCGGCCGGCCCGGCAACGTGCTGGACGTGTTCTCCAGCACCGGCCTCTACATCGTCGGCATGAAGGTCCACCAGATGAGCGTGGCGCAGGCGGAGAACTTCTACGGCCCGGTGCGCGAGCAGTTGCTGGCCAAGATGCAGGGTCTGGCGCTGGCGAAAGTGCTGCCGACGGTGGAGCAGGCGCTGGAGATGAAACTCCCCGCCGACGCGGTCGAGAAGCTCGGCAACCTGCTCGGCCCGTATTTCGGCGAAGCCTTGTTCCAACAGATCGTGAAGTTCATGACGGGCATCGCCCCGGCCCAGTGTGATCCCAGCCGCAAGGACGATCCCGGCCAGGCCAAGTGCATCGCGGTTGTCTATGAAGGCGCGGACGCGGTCAAGAAGATCCGCGAGGTGCTGGGGCCGACCGACCCGAAGAAGGCCGGGCCGGGCACCATCCGGCGCGAGTTCGGCCAGTCGGTGATGGTCAACGCCGCGCACGCCTCCGATTCGTCGGAGAACGCCAAGCGCGAAATCGGCATCATCAATTTCCAGGAAAACAACTTCAAGCGGGTCGTGGAAGAGTTTTACGGCAAGCTCGGTTGAGCGGGCAGATGGTTTTTAGAGGAGGTTCAACGCCATGAAAGACTTCGTTGCAGATCGTTCCAAAGCATTGACGCCTTCGTTGACGCTGGCGGTGGACGCCAAGGCCAAGGCGATGAAAGCCGCCGGCGAGGACGTCTGCGGTTTCGGCGCCGGCGAGCCGGACTTCGACACGCCCCAGCACATCAAGGACGCCGCCGCCGCCGCGCTGGCCAAGGGCATGACCAAATACACGCCCTCCAGCGGCACGCCGGAGCTTCGCCAGGCCATCGCCGACAAGCTCAAGCGGCGAAACGGCATCGAATACAAGTCCAGCCAGGTCATCGTCTCCTGCGGCGGCAAGCACTCCTGCTTCAACGTCGTCTTCGCCACGTGCAACCCCGGCGACGAAGTCATCATCCCCGCGCCCTTCTGGCTGAGCTACCCGGAAATGGTGAAGATGGCCGACGCGAAGCCGGTGATCCTGCCGACCAGTGACGCCACCGAGTTTAAGATCACGCCCGACCAGCTCCGCGCCGCCATCACGCCGCGCACGAAGCTCTTCATCCTCAATTCGCCGTCGAACCCAACCGGCTCGGTCTATACGCGCGCGGAACTGGAAGCGCTCGGCCGCGTCTGCATCGAGAAGGGCGTGCTCATCCTCAGCGACGAGATTTACGAAGACCTCATCTATCCCGGCGCGACGCATCACAGCCTCGCCTCCTCCGGGCCGGAGTTTTATGCGAACACCGTCACCGTGATCGGTTTCTCGAAGGCCTACTCGATGACCGGCTGGCGGCTCGGCTACCTCGCCGCGCCGGAACCGATCGCGAAGGCGATTGACGCCATCCAGAGCCATTCCACGTCCAACCCGACCAGCTTCGCCCAGGCCGGCGCCGTGGCGGCGCTCAACGGCCCGCAGGATCATTTCAAAGTGTGGCTCGCCGAGTTCACCAAGCGCCGCACCTACATGCTCCAGCGCCTCAACGCCATCCCCGGCGTCTCGTGCATTGACGCCAAGGGCGCGTTCTACCTGCTGCCCAATGTCAGCAAAGTCGGCCTCACGCCGATGGAGTTTTCCAAACAACTGCTCGACGAGGAGAAGGTCGCCGTCGTGCCCGGCGAGGCGTTCGGCACCGACAAGCACATCCGGCTCTCCTATGCCAGCTCGATGGCGAACATCGAGAAGGGCCTCGACCGCATCGAGCGATTCTGCCGCAAGCGCGCCTGACCGGCCGGTGGCGCGCCGTTCGTGGTGGCTTGGCTGAAACCGTCTGCCGCGGTATAGTCTGCTGTTGTCCACGATGAAACTTGGCGCTTCCACACTCACATTCCGGCGCCTGCCGCTGGCTGCGGCGGTGGCTCGCATTCGTCAGCTCGGCTTCGACACGGTGGACCTTTGCTGCCTCTTCCCGTCGTATTGTCCACACTACGACCCCACCGCCTCCACCAATATCAACGTGACCATCATCGAGGACACGCTCGCCGGTCTGCGCGTCGCGACGCTTAACGCCGCCATGGCTCCTTGGAACAGCACCGACCGCATCGTCCGCTCCGCCCAGTTGGAATTCGTCGCCGGCTCGTTGCGCGCCGCCAAGACTCTCGGCGCGCAAGTCGTCACTGTCCAGAGCGGCAATAAACCCCGGATCGAGAGCGATTGGCTCGGTTCCGCCCAGATCGTCAGCGAAGCGATCCGTTTGGCCGCGCACCAAGCTGGGTCTTTCGGGGTGAAACTCGGCATCGAGATCCGCGCCGGCATGTTGGTCGAGACCGTTGAGCAAGCCGCGAAGCTGTTGGAACTCGTCGCCAGCCCCGCCGTCGGAGTGACCGTGGACACCGGCAGCCTCGCCGCCACCGGCGTGGACGTTGCCGCCGCCATCGAACAGCTCGGTGCGCGCATCCAGCACGTCCATCTCCGCGACGGCAAGCCCGGCAGCCCCATGCTTACACCCGGCGACGGCGCTGTGGATTTCGCCGCCGTTGCCCGCGCGCTGCGGAAGATCGGCTACGACCGCGTCTGCTCCCTCGCCTTGGACTGGCCCAAGCCGCCCAATGACCCGACCGAGGAACTCCGCCGCGCCCGCGTTCATGTTGCCGACGCGTTCGAGGCGGCAGCGTAAGCGGCGTTTTGCTTCCAGCCATGAGCATCCGCCCGCTCTTCAACGCAGTCGCGGCCGTGCTTCTCCTTATCGCTGCTGCCGCGCAGTCGGCCCAACCCGCTTTCTTGTCCCCCACAGCCCTCGTGGCCTCGCCGGACGGTGTGGCGATCTACATCGCCTGCGCCACCGGCAACCGCATCCTCGTTCTCGACACCGCTTCCCGCAAAGTCACGCGCTCCATCCCGACGCCCGCCAGCGCGACGGGCCTCTGCCTCTCGGCGGACGGTGCGCGATTGTTCGTCACTTGCGCCGCTCCGGTTAGCCGCGTTTGCGTCATCGAGACGGCGGGCGGCAGGATCGCCGAGGAGTTTTCCGCCGGCCACACGGCGATGGCGCCCGTGCTCTCGCCCGACGGCAAGACACTCTTCGTCTGCAACCGCTTCAACGACGACGTGAGCGTGTTCGACCTTGCGGCGAAGAGGGAACTGCGGCGGATTCCGGTCAAGCGCGAGCCGGTGGCCGCCGCGATTACGCCGGACGGCAAGCGCCTGCTCGTCGCAAACCACCTTCCTGCCGGTCGCGCCGACCTGGAGCACGTCGCGGCGGTCGTGAGCGTCATTGACACCGGGCGCGGGCAGGTCACGGACGTCCTCTGGCTGCCCAACGGCAGCGGCGCGCTCAACGACCTCCGCGTTTCGCCCGACGGCAAATACGCCGTCCTCACCCATCTCATCGGGCGGTTCTGGCGGCCGGCGACGCAGATCGAGCGCGGCGCAATGAACTCCAACGCCATGACCCTCATCGCGCTCGACCGCATGGAAGTCGTCAACACCGTCCTCTTTGACGATTGGGACCGCGGCGCGGCCAACCCGTGGGGCGTGGCGTGGAGCGCCGACAGCCGCACGCTCGTCGTCACCCACGCCGGCACGCACGAAGTCAGCGTCATAGATTTCCACGGCCTGCTCGCGCGGCTGGGGGACATGCCGCCCACGATGCTGCGCGTCAACATCCCCTATTCCTTCAGCGCCATGCTGCCGCCCCCGACCGACGCCTCCGCCGACCCGTCCTTTCTCGGCGGCATACGCGACCGCCGCCGCCTGCCCAAGGACGACCTCGGCCCGCGCAGCGTCGTCGTCGTCGGCCGCCGCGCCTACGCGGCGAACTACTTCTCCGACACGCTGAGCGTGATGGACCTCGACCGGTTGCAGCCCGGGGTGGAAACAATCCCGCTCGGCCCGAAGCCGCGCATGACCGCCGCGCGCCTGGGCGAACTCTGCTTCCACGACGCCCGCATCTGCTATCAGGGCTGGCAAAGCTGTTCGAGCTGTCATCCCGGCGACGCCCGCGTGGACGCGCTGAACTGGGACCTGCCCAACGACAGCCTCGGCAATCCGAAGAACACCAAGAGCCTCCTGCTCGCGCACAAAACGCCGCCGGTCATGAGCCTCGGCCAGCGCGAGACCGCCGAGGCCGCCGTGCGCGTCGGCATCCAGCGCATCCTCCTCACCTTCCAGCCGCCCGCCGTCGCCAGGGCGATGGACGTCTATCTCAAGTCGCGCAAGCCGGTCCCCAGCCCGCATCTTGTGGACGGCAAACTCTCGCCCGCGGCGCAGCGTGGCAAGAAGCTATTCCACAGCGCGGAAACCGGCTGCGCCCGCTGCCATCCGCCGCCGCTGTTCACAGACCTGCACTCGCATGATGTCGGCACCCGCGCCGCCCAGGACCGCCCCGCGGACAAGTTCGACACGCCTGCGCTCATCGAACTCTGGCGCACCGCGCCCTATCTCCACGACGGCTCCGCCGCCACGCTGCGCGACCTGCTGGTCTTCGCCAACCCCAACGACCGCCACGGCAGAACCTCCCACCTGACCGCCGACGAAATCCTCGACCTTTGCGAGTATCTGCTGTCGCTGTAGTCCGGGACAACCGCCCGCCGTCCCACGCCACAAGAAGGTTCTTGGACCGTTTCTGCAAGCTTGCCGCGTTCCGCCACCCGCCCTACAATCCGCGCCATGAGGTTGGCGGAAATCCTGAGTCGCACAGAGGAAGACAATGATTAACCTTGGCCCCGTCTACACTTAGTGTTTCAGCGACCACAAGGAGAAGGTGATCGAGTTGTTGAGGAGGGTATGCACGGTGAGCGTGGAGACGATGAAGATCGTGCGGGGGATGCCGGGGTGAGAGGCTGGGACGGACACGGGCGGAGACGCGGACTGACAAAGACTAACATGGACAGGCACGGACGGACATGGACACGGATGAACCACTGATACCGCCGCATGGGGGATACCGGAAGCTGAAGAGTTTTCAGGTGGCGCAGTTGGTGTATGACATGACGGTGCGGTTCTGTGATCGCTACATCGAGAAGCGGAGCCGGACGCATGACCAGATGGTGCAGGCGGCGCGGAGCGGGGTGCAGAATATCGCGGAGGGGAGCCAGGCGAGCGGCACATCGAAGAAGATGGAATTGAAGCTGACGAACGTGGCGCGGGCGAGTCTGGAGGAATTGCGGCTGGATTATGAGGATTTCTTGAGGCAGCGGGGGATGCCGGTCTGGCCCCGGGAGGATGCGCGAAGGGCGGAACTGATAGCGCGGCGGCCTGCCGCAGCGGATGATGTGGCCGCGTGGGCGCGGGCGGTGCATGGTGGACAAGATGGACAGCATGGACAGGGTGGACGGGGAGCAAGCCCGAAGTCCACGGTGTCCACCAAGTCCACAACGTCCACCTATCCGGAGATCGCGGCCAACGGCGCGCTGGCGCTGCTGGCGGTGGCGTGCAGCCTGCTCGACCGGCAGCTCGCGGCGCAGGCGGCGGCGTTTGAGAAGGAGGGCGGCTTCACGGAGCGGCTCTATCGGGTGCGGCGTGGGCGGAGAGATTGAAGTTCCTTGTTGCCACGGGCGGCGGGGATGTTTTAGAAGGGCGGCCAAGGATGTAGGAAAACGCCGCGGGCCGGGTGGCGCGTTGGAACGGGCCGGGGCCGGAGGCGGCACAGCAAGAGGAGAGTTGACCATGAGTGGGGTTCAGTTGCGTCATCGGGCGTCGAAGCTGGCGTTGATTCCACAAGGGCGGTTCATCGGCATGTCGCGCCAGAGCATCGAGCGAGTCCTGAAACTGGAGGAGGCCAGGCGGCGCGCCTTCCGCTACGCCGACGGGTTTTGCCAACGGCTGGCGATCCAGTTGAAGAAGTCCTGGGAAGCGGCCGGGTTGAAACCGTATGCGCTGGCGCAGAGGGCGGGCGTGTCGCGGGACATGATCGGTTGCATCAAGCATCGCCGCGTGTTGCCGGGCGTCCATGTGATGGCGCGGTTGTTTTACGGGATGAGGAAGCGTCCGTCGGAACTGGTCCGGCGGGCGGAGCGGCGGTAGAAGGGGACCCGTCCGACACATCGAACTTGGGCCGTTTCCAAGATCTGTGCTGGAATGCCGCCGTGATGAAAGACGGCATTTTCTGGGCAGCAAATCCGCGGTTTCCCGTGGAAACCGGAAGATTTTGTCTAGGAAAGATGCTTCGGGGTGGTGGAGACGGCGGCGCGACCCCTTCTCATGTGCTTCGGGGTGGTCAAGACGGCGGCGTGAGCGGTGCAAATGCGCTTCGGGGCGGCTGCGCCCGCGGTGGCACCCCCCTGAAGGAGCTTTGGGGTGCTCAAGACGGCGTCGCGACCCCTGCCAGGTTCGTTCGGAGTGCCCGCGACGGCGGCGCGAGGGCTTCGAAGATGCTTTGGGGTGCTTGCGACGGCGTCTTGACCACCTCGAATGGTCGAAGCTGGACTTTTGAAATCGTCGCCACCGCAGCGAAGTATCGAAGCGGGACTTTGGATGAAAGCTCTCCTGTAGCGACGGTCTCCGACCGTCGAAATGATCGCATCGGGAACCGTCGGCGCTCAGAAAGCGCCGCTACAGCTAGAGGATGACCCGATGCCTTTTTACGAAGCGGCTTATTTCGATTCCGGCGCGTTGTATGACGTGCTGGGCGCAGGCAACAACCTAACGAAAGGAAGACACATGGCAGGCAATCCAGTTCCGATGGGGCAAGACGATCTACTCGCTCTTGCCGAGGATTCGGCTGACGGCTGTCACAATCATGAGGTGGCCATCGGTCTTCAGCACAACAAGGAAGCGGACATCCGCGGGGCCATCACGGCGCTGCGGAACTCAGAGGCGGCGTTCGGCACGGCCAAGGGCAACCGGCAGGCGGCGCTAGATACGTTGCAGACGGCGGATGATGCGGCCATGGAGTTTCTGACGGCGGCGCGCCGCGTGTTGACGCAGTTCCTGGGCAACCGCTGGAGCGCGGCATGGGAGCCGACCGGCTTCCCCGATCTCTCGACGGCGGTGCCGAAGACGCAGGAGAAGCGGATGAACCTGTGCGCGTCGCTGAAGATATACTTCACGGCCAATCCGGCCAAGGAAGTGGCGGGGTTCGGCGTGACGGCGGCGAACGCGGAGGCGAAGTTTCAGGCGGTGTCGGACGGGCGCGATGCGGTGGGGATGAAGGAGGAGTTGCAGACGCAGGCCAGGCAGGCGCGCGACACGGCCTTCAAGGGCCTGCGCAAGCGCATGCTCGACCTCATCAACGAACTCGGCACGCTGCTGGCCGACGACGACGGGCGCTGGCACGCGTTCGGCCTGAGCATGCCGTCCGATCCCGACACGCCGGAACCGGTCACGTCGGTGGCGCTGGCAATGGGCGCGGCGGGCGTGATCGTGGCGACGTGGCCGCGCGCGGTGCGGGCGACGCGTTACCGGCCGTTTACGCAGATCGTCGGCGTGAACGAGGAACCGGTGGCCCACGACCCGGTGCACGACCTGACGGTGAACCTCAACGGCTTCACCAGCGGCCAGACGGTGAAAGTGTATATCGTCGCCGCCAACGACGCCGGCGAGGCGATGCCGGGACCGACGGAGCAAATCCTCATTCCATAGGAATGAGGCAATGAAGAGTTGAGAGTTAAGAGTGAAGAATTCCAGAAACGAATTTCCCAACTCTTAACTCTGAACTCATAGCTCTTAACTTCTTTGCTTATGTTTGATCCATCATTACCTGTCAACGGCTCGCTGATCCGCGCGGCGGAACTGCGAGGACAACTCAACGGACTGAAGGAACTCATAGACGCGGTGGGCGGTGGCGACATCCTCGACGACGTCACCCTCGGCACCATCCCGAAAAAGACCGGCGACGGCACGCTGGGCGACTCGGCGATTAGCGAGGACGCCGACAAGGTCATCGTCGCGGGCGGCAAGTTGTGCAGCCTGCGCCGGGCGGACACGCCGGACGCCGTGCTGCTGGAGGTGCACAGCGGCACGGAGGCGGTGCTGCACATCCGCATCAGCGGCGACGGCAGCCGCATCGCCTTCAACAGCAACCGGAGCGGTTTCTCGTTTCAGTCGCCGGTGGATGTGAACGGCGCGCAGGTGGCGATGAAGCCGGTGAGCGTGGGGCCGTTCGAGGGCAGCATCAGCGACCCGCCGACACAGGCGGAGGTGCAGGCGGTTGTGGCGTGGGCGGAGAGCCTGAAAGCCGCGCTGTAACGTGGGACGGAACCAACCTATTCCCGTGGCGAACGGTTTCGCTACGCTTCGCCTTCTGGCCTGAGTTGCCGGAGGAACGCTTCGCTTTGAACTCTTCACTTTCCCCACCCAGAAACCACTTGCCCCCGCCAACCGCAGTGAGGACAATGCGGACAAGGCGTTGAAACCGAACTGCGAGGACGACCATGAAAGTTGAAGGATGGACACGACGCGGGTTTCTGGGCAGCGCGGCACGTTGGACGGCGGCGGGCATCGTCGCGCCGCAGATCGTGCCGGCGCGGGCGTTGGGCATCGGCGGCACGCCGCCGAGCGAGCGCGTCAACGTCGGCGTCATCTCCTGCGGCGGACGGGCGATGGCGGAGAGCCGCTGTTACACCCTCACGGACAAGTGCCACGTCGTGGCGGTATGCGACCCGTGGGAATCGAAGCGGTTGCGGGCGAAGCAGACGTTCGAGCGGCATTACGCCGCGCGCCAACGCAGCGGCGCCTACAACGGCTGCGCCGCCTACGCCGACTTCCGCGACGTGCTGGCCCGCGCGGACGTGGACGCCGTCTATATCGCCACGCCGGACCATTGGCACGTGCCGATCACCATCGCCGCCGCGCGCGCCGGCAAGGACATGCACACGGAGAAACCGCTCGGCGTCAGCATTCACGAGGACCTCGCCGCGCGCGAGGCGGTGCGGCGTCACGGCCGCGTGTTCCAATACGGCGCCGAACGCCGCTCCACCACCGCCGCGCGCCACGCCATCGAGTTGGTTCTCAATGGCCGCGTCGGCAAGGTGCAGAAGATTTACGTCGTCAGCCCGGCGTCGGTGAAAGGTCCCGTGGACGACCCCGTCCTGCCGGTGCCGGCGGATCTCGACTACGACCTCTGGCTCGGCCCCGCGCCGTGGGCGCCGTTCAGCGCCGCGCGCGCCATCTCCGGCGGGAACGGCAACGGCATTTTCCACATCTACGACTACGCCATCGGCTTCATCGCCGGTTGGGCGGCGCATCCGCTCGACCAGGTGCAGTGGTGGGCCGACAACGCCGGCATGGGCATGCCCGTGACCTACGAAGGCACCGGCCGCCTGCCCGACGACGGCCTGTTCAACTGCGTCATCCAATGGGACGTGGAGTGCCGCTACAAGAACGGGCTGGTGATGCGGTTCATGGACAACCAAACCGCCCAGCAGCAGGACATCCCCGGCATCCGCGACAGCAACGCCGCGACGTTCATCGGCACTGAAGGGTGGATTTGCGTGAACTACAGCGAAGTGCAGATGAACCCGCCGTCGCTGCGGAACGCCGTCATCGCTCCGAACGAAATCCACCTCGACCGCAGCAACCTCGGCGGCGGCGAATATGTGGAGCCGCATCATTTGAGCTGGCTGGATTGTGTCCGCACGCGCAAAGACCCGGTGGGCAACATCGAGAGCGCCGTCCGCTCCGACATCATCAGCCACCTCAGCGACATCTGCGTCCGCGTCGGCCGGAAGATCACGTGGGATCCGGTGAAGGAAACCATCGTCGGCGACGAGACCGCCGCGCGCATGATGCACCGCGCCGTCCGCGCGGGGTGGGCGGTGTAGCACTGCTACTTTTGGCGCACATCTTTTCGATTGTGGGCAGGGGGGCGTTCCGTTAGGAAACACGGCGACTTGTCTCGCACGGCGGCGAGGCGGCGCATGGTAACGTCGCGGAATCGCTTGCGAGGCTATCGAAGCACTGGAGACAGCTATGAATCATACTGAAGTCTCGCGACGCAGCTTCTTGAAAGGCGCGGCCATCGCCGGATCAGCCTTCTTCCCGAACATTGTTCCCTCCACCGTCTTTGGCGCCAACGCACCCAGCAACCGCATCGTCATGGCTGGCGTCGGCCTCGGCGGCATGGGCAGCGGCAATATGCGCTCCTTCCTCAACAAGCAGGAAGTCCAGTTCGTCGCCGTCTGTGACGTGGACGCCGGCCACCTGAAGAACGCCAAGGAGACGGTGGACAAGAAATACGGCAACAACGATTGCAAGACCTATCATGACTATCGCGAGGTGATCGCGCGCGGCGACCTCGACGCCATCAGCCAGGCCACGCCCGACCATTGGCACACGCTCGTCGCCGTGGCGGCGCTGCGGGCGGGCATTGATATGTATGGTGAGAAGCCGATCACGCACGACCTTCGCGAGGGCCGCGTGCTCGCCAACACTTGCAGGAAGTTCGGCCGCGTCTGGCAGACGGGAAGCTGGCAGCGGTCACAGGAGAATTTCCATCTCGCCGCGGAGCTGGTCCGCAACGGCCGCGTCGGCAGGATTCACACCGTCGAGGTCGGCCTGCCCGACGGCCGGCCCGGCGAGATCAAGCCGGTCGAGCCGGTGCCGGCGGACATGGATTGGGATTTTTGGCTTGGACCGACGGCATGGCGGCCGTTTCAGGGTGTAGCGCACTGGAACTGGCGCTGGGTGCTCGACTGGGGCGGCGGCCAGATGATGGACTGGATTGGCCATCACGCCGACATCGCGCAGTGGGGCCTCGGCACGGAGCGGACCGGCCCGGTGGAGATCGAGAGCAACGGCTGCGAGTTGCCCGCGGACGGAATTTACGACGCGCCGGTCGCCTACAAGTTTACCGCGACGTTTGCCAGCGGTGTGAAGATGGTCGTCGCCAACGCCAAGCAACAGCCGAAGGGCATGGGCGCGCGCTGGATTGGCGACCGCGGATGGATCTGGGTGGACCGCAGCGGCATTGACGCCGAGCCTAAGTCGCTCCTGCGCGAGAGGATCGGCCCGAACGAAATCCACCTCTACAAGAGCCGCGACCATCACCAGAACTTCCTCGATTGCGTCCGCACGCGGCGGGAGACGATCACGCCGGCGGAAGTGGCGCATCGCTCCGCGAGCGTCGGCCACCTCGGCCAGATCGCGATGATGACGGGCCGGAAAATCCGGTTCAACCCGGCGGCCGAGGAAATCCTCAACGATCCGGGCGCGTCGGCGATGCTCGGCCGCGCCTACCGCGAGCCGTGGGCGCTCTGATCGAAACCGAAAACCTTTTTCAACCTGGAGAATCCCATGAGAGTCAAACAGATGATGGCAATCACGATGATCCTGCCGGCGCTGCTGGCCGCTGCGTTCGCCGCCGATCCTTGCGACGAACTCGGCAAGGTGAACTTCGACACGAGCTACGGCGCGATCTACGCGATCCAGAACGAAATCATCAAGGCCAGTCCGGACCAGCTTCGCGCCATCGAAACGAAGTTGCTTGGAGTGTTGCAGAAGCCCGACACCGCGTTCTGGGCGAAGGAGTTCATCTGCAAGACGCTACGGCAGATCGGCTCGGAGAAATGCGTGCCGGTGCTGTCAAACCTGCTGACGGATGAGAAGCTCTCGCATGTCGCGCGTTACGGGTTGCAGAACTCCGCGTGCCCGGCGGCTGGCGCTGCATTGCTGGCGGCGTTGGACAAGACGAGCGGCAAGCTCAAGGTCGGCATCGTCGCCAGTCTCGGCGAGCGTCGCGAGGCGAAGGCGGTGCCGCAACTGACCAAGCTCATTGTGGACACCGACCCGCAGCTTGCTGGCGCGGCCATCATGGCGCTCGGCAACATCGGCGGCGCGAAGTGCGCGGCGATTCAGGCGGAAGCCAAGCCCTCGGATGCCCTCATCGCCCGACGGGCCGACGCGGTGGCGATGTGCGCGGACTCGATGGTCACCAAGAACGCATTCGAAGCTGCGAACTATTACCGCTGGCTCTTCACGATGGTGAACACGCCGGCCGCACGTATCGCCGGCCTGCGCGGCCTTGTGCGCGCCGAGAAGACGAAAGCGATGCCGGTGGTGCTCGAAGCGCTCGGCGACCGGACGCCCGCCGTCCAGAAAGCCGCCGTCCGCTGCCTGCTCGACTTGCCCGGCGCGGAAGCAACGAGGGCTTTTGCCGCCAAACTCGGCGGGCTGTCGCAGGAACTGCAAATCGCGTTGTCGCTGACGCTGATGGATCGCGGCGACCGCGCGGCGTTGCCGGCGGTGACGGCGCTCGTTGCGAGTGAGAACGAGCCGGTGCGCGTCGCGGCGATCACCGCGCTAGGCAAGCTCGGCAACGAGTCGAGCCTCGACGCGCTGTTGAAAGCCGCTGCGAGTGGCGGCGACACGGCGACGGCGGCGACGGAGAGTTTGAAGAACATCACCGGCAAAGGCGTTGACGCTGCGCTCGTGAAGCGCATCGCGGGCGCCGACGGCAAGACGAAGACGCTGCTCATCCAGACGCTCGGCGCGCGGCGCGCGGTGGCGGCGCTGGCGGCGCTGGAGCAGGCGGCGGCGGACAAGGACGGCGCGGTGAGCCGCGAAGCTTTCAAGGCGCTGGGTTTGGTCGCGGACGAAGGAGGTCTGGCGAAGCTCATCGCGCTGGTGGAGAAGAATCCCGACAACACCGACGCGCAGGACGCGCTCGTGGCGGCGTCGCGGCGGATGTGTGACCAGAAGAGCGTCGAGGCGGTGTTGCTGGCTGCTTGCGGCAAGTCGAAGGGTGACGCGCAATCGGCTCTGCTGAAGGTGCTCGGCCAAGTCGGCGGGCCGGGGGCGTTCGCGACGTTGCGCGCGGCGTTGAAGGACAACGACGAGAAGGTGCGCGACGCGGCGGTGCGCGCACTCGCGGCGGCGGATGAGCCGGGCGTGCTGCCGGACCTGCTCGGCGTAATCCAGTCGTCGCCGAACAAGACGCATCGCGTGCTGGCGCTGCGCGGCTACACACGGATCGCGGGCCTCGGCGGCAAGCGTGCGGAAGGCGAGACGTTGAAGCTTCTGAAGGACGCGCTGCCGGCGGCGAAAGAGCCGGATGAGAAGAAGCTCCTGCTCGGCGCGCTGGCGGGCGTCCAGAACACCGGCGCGTTGAAGGCCATCGAGCCGTTGCTGGCAGACGACACGGTCAAGGCGGAGGCGGGAAATGCTTATTTGAAAATTGTTGTGTCCATCGAGAAAAAACAGCATAACGATGCTGTCGCAGCGTTGAAAAAATGCCTGGAGACGACCCAGGACGCGGCGACGCGCGCCAGGGCTGGCAAGCTCCTGGAGAAGTTTCAGCCGGTGAAGAAATAACATATCGAGTGCAGCGGAGTCCTTTATGAGCAGCAACGAAAAACAAAACGTGGATTTGAAAGTGGATCGCCGGACGTTCTTGCAGTCGGCCGCGGCGGCCGGCGCGAGCCTGGCGTTGTCGGGCAACGCGCTGGCGCAAGCCGTCGCGCAGCCCGCGAAGCCGGCGACGGTGGCGGGGCCGAAGGGCATTGACGACCTGAACGTCGGCGTCATCGGTCTCGGCGCGCAGGGACAGGTGCTCATCGAGGCGGCGAGCGGGATTCCCGGCGTGAAGTTCAAGGCGGTCTGCGACATCTGGGAATACCACCAGAAGCTGGTCGGCGGCCGTCTCAAGAAGACCGGCCACGACGTGAAGCTCTACGAAGATTACCGCGAGCTGCTCGCGCAGGAGAAGGACCTCGACGCTGTTGTCGTCGCCACGCCCGACTGGATGCATGCCGAGATCGCCAACGCCTGCATGGAGGCTGGCAAGCACGTCTATTGCGAGAAGGAAATGTCGAATAACCTGGAGAAGGCCCGCAGCATGGTGGCGACGCAGCGCAAGACCGGCAAGCTGCTCCAGATCGGCCACCAGCGCCGCAGCAATCCCCGCTACATCCACGCGATTGACCGGCTCATCCGCGAGGCGAAGCTCCTCGGCCGCGTCACGCACGCTTATGCGCAGTGGAACCGCTCGGTCGCCGACCCGCTCGGCTGGCCGAAGAAATACGCCATCGAGCAGGCCAAGCTCGACAAATACGGCTACGTCTCGATGGAGCAGTTCCGGAACTGGCGCTGGTATAAGAAATACGGCGGCGGCCCGATCGTGGACCTCGGCTCGCACCAGATTGACCTTTTCAGTTGGCTCTGGGAGTGCAACCCGTCGGCCATCGTCGCGATGGGCGGCGCCGACTATTACAAGGGCAACGAGTGGTATGACAACGTCATGACCATTTACGAATACCACACGCCCGAGGGCATCAACCGCGCCTACTACCAGGTGCTCACCACCACCAAGCGCGGCGGCTTCTACGAGCAGTTCATGGGCGTCAACGGCGCGCTCACCATCTCCGAGGTCGCGGCTCGCGGTGACACCGTCGAGCGCGAGGCGCACGCGCCGTCGTGGGACGAATACGCCAAGAAAGGCTGGCTCAAGCCGGTCAAGGAGGCGATCAAGCCGACCACGACCCGTAACGTTGCGGTGGACGTGCGCGTCACGGCCGAGGCCGGCAAGTGGCCGCTGCCAATCGAGTTGCTCAAGCCGGCACACCAGCCGCACCTCGAGAACTTCTTCGACGCGATCCGCGGTCGCGCGAAGCTCAACTGCCCCGGCGAAGTTGCCTACGAAACCGCTGTCGCGGTGCTCAAGGCCAACGACGCTGTCGCGGCCGGACGCAAGATGGAGTTCAAGCACGACGAGTTCAAGGTATAACCATGCGCGCTTCCATTGTTCTCTTGACGATAGGCGCGGCCGGCCTCCTCGCCGTTCCGCGCGGATTCGCGGATGAGCCGTGGGACGGCGGACGCACCGTGCCGGTCCACCGCATTCCGCTCAACGACTGTGAAGGCGAGGGCATCGTGCCGTGCATGCGGAGCGCCAAGCCGGTCTCGATGAGCAAGACCTGCGGGACGTGCCACGACTACGCGAAGATTTCCGCGGGCTGGCACTTCAACTCCTCCTCCGGCAAAGTTCCCGCCGGTCGTCCCGGCGAGCCGTGGGTTCTCGTTGACGGACTCACTGGCACGCAACTGCCGCTCTCGTATCGCGGCTGGGCGGGCACGTGGAACCCGGCGGCCGTCGGCATGACGCCGTGGGACTTCACCAAGCAGTTCGCCCGCCACATGCCTGGCGGAGACACCGGCGAGCCGGCGGACGTTTTCAGCCCCGGCGACTCGCACGCGCGCTGGACCGTGTCGGGCAAGCTGGAAGCCAACTGCTTCGCCTGCCACAACGGTTCGCACGCGCAGGACCACAGCGAGTGGGTGCGGCAGATCGGCCGTGAGAATTTCGCGTGGGCTGCGACCGCCGCGTCGGGCCTCGGCGAGGTCGGTGGCATGGCTTCGCGCGTGAAGTCCACGTGGACGATGAACGACGGGCCGAACCCGGACGACTCGGAGTATGCGGTGCCGCCTTATGTGAAATACATGATGGCGCAGTTCGACAGCAAGAACCGGCCGGTGCTCCAGATCGAGAGGCCGCCCGACCAGAACTGCCTGAACTGCCACTCCGTCTCGCCGGCGCACGCCGAGAAGAAGGACGTGGACGCCGACGTGCATTCGCGCGCCGGCTTCAAGTGCGTGGACTGCCACCGCAACAACATCAGCCACGCCATCGTGCGCGGCTACGAGACCGAAGCCGCCGATCGCAAGGACGCGTCGGTGGGTGATTTCAGTTGCCGCGGCTGCCATATCGAGGACCCGGCCAAGGGCGGCGGTCGCCTCGGCGCGCCGCATCCGAAGCACGGCGGCCTGCCTCCGGTGCATTTCGAGAAACTCTCCTGCACCGCGTGCCACTCCGGCCTGATGCCCGGCGCGACGCCGACCGACGTGCGCGCGTCTCGGGCGAACCGGCTCGGCATTCACGGCCGCGCGCTCTGGTTCACCGACGCGCCGTTCATCCAGGAGCCGGTCTTCGCCAAGGGCAGCGATGGCAAGATCGCTCCGCACCGCGTGATGTGGCCCGCGTTCTGGGCGCGCCGCGCGGCCGGCAAGCTCACTCCGATGCGGCCTGACGAACTGGAGAAATCCGCCAAGGGCATCCTCGACGCCGGCCATCAGATTGGCACGGTGCTGAAGGCCATCGCCCAGCTCGGCGACGAACTCGGCGAAGTCGTCTTCGTTGCTTCAGGCAAACTCTTCCGCGCCAATACCGACGGCGAGGTGGATCTCGACGCGAAGTTCACGCCGCCTGCCGGTTCGGCGTCCGGGTTTGTGTTGCTGAAGGACGGCAAGCTCTCGCCGCTCGTGTCGGATTTCGACGCGGCCGCGGCGCAGTTGGAGCCGGCCGTGGAGACGCGCTTGCTTGACCTGCTGCAGGCGCTCGCCCCGGATGATTCGGCGGTGGGCGCGCCGGCGCTGGCTCGCGGCAAGAAGATCTACACGCGCAGCGACGACGGCAGCCTCACCACCTCCGATTCGCCGGAAGCGCGCGCCGCTTCGGTCTGGGGCCGGATGGTGAACGAGAAGTTCCAGCCGATTGTCCCCGACTTCGCCGTGCGCGCGGTCGTGGAAACCGCCGGCACGCAGCAGTCATTCATCGAGGAGCAACTCGTGGCGATGTTGCAGGCGCTGGCGGCGACTGACAAATCGGCCGAGTTCGTTTATGTCGGCCGCGGCTACGTGTTCGCGCTCGGCAAGGACGGCAAACTGACGACGTCCAGCGATCCCGCCGCCGAGCCGGTCTTCTGGCCCGTGGGGCACAACGTCCGTTCCGCGGTCGCCTCGCTCGGCGCGAAGGCATGCACCGAGTGCCACTCGACGGATGCGGCGATGCTCTTCGGCCGCGTCGTCGCAGGCGGCCCGCTCAAGACCAAGACGGTCGCGGTGAAGACGATGGTGGATATCTCGAAGCTCGACGGCACCTACAACAAACTGTTCGGCTTCACGTTCACGATGCGGCCGTTGTTCAAGATGATGCTGTGGGGCTGCGGCGGCTTGATGGCCGCGGTTTTGGGCGTGGGTGTGCTGGGCGGTTTGCAGCGGTTCGCCCGTTATCTCGGAAGGAAGGACTAACGCCATGTTCAAGATTCTTGCCGTGCTTTCCATCGTCGTCGGCGCGCTCTCCGCGAAATCCGGCAGCGGCTCGTGCAGCAGCTCGGGCAAAGCGGCCGTGCGGTTTCCCGCGCTCGACAAGTTCTTCACGCTGGTGATGGGCCTGAGCCTCGCCGTGCTGACGCTCACCGGTTTCTACGCGGTGCTGCTCGGTCATCACCTGACCGGCTATCTGCTGATCTGCCACACCGGTTGCGGCGGCGCGTTCGCCGGGAGCTTGGCGCTGCTGGCGTTGTTGCGCGCCGAAGCCGAAAGCTGCGGCTGCAAATGCCTCCTCTGGACGCTGGTGATCGGCGGCCTGGGCGTGACGCTGACCGCGGTGGTGATGATGCAACCGTGGTTCGGCCCGCACGGCCAGGAAATGCTGGTCGAGTTGCACCGCTACAGCTCGCTGCTGGCGGTCGTAGGCGGCCTCGGTTGCTGCGGGCCATTGCTGCGCGCGAAGTCTGCATGACGCCGGACGTTCCTCCGCTGCACCGCTTCGCTCACGAGGCGATGACGACCGAGTTTGAGGTGGTCGTCGCGGGCCAGGAGGAAACCTACGCGCGGCAGGCGGCGGCGGCGGTGTTCAACGAGATTGACCGGCTCGAAGGCATTCTCAGCCGCTTTCAGCCGGTTAGTGACATCGCGCAGCTCAACCGCCTCCGGCCCGGCGAATCACTTCGCGTCTGCCTCGAAGCGTTCGAGTGTCTCCAACTCGCCGCGCAGGTCCACGCCGACACTGGCGGCGCGTTCGACATCACCGTCGGCCCGCTCATGAACCTCATGCGCGACGCCAAGGGCAACTGGCAGCGCATCACCGATGCCGAGCTTGCCGTCGCGCGCGCCGCCGTCGGCATGGAGCGGCTGGTGCTGAATCCGCAGGACTTCACCGTTACCGTCCGTCCCGCCGCCGGAGCCGAGCCTTCGACGCGCCTCGAAGTGGACCTCGGCGCCATCGGCAAAGGCTACGCCCTCGACAAAGCCGCGGAGCTTCTCAGCGACTGGGAAATTCCCGACGTGCTCCTCCACAGCGGCACCAGTTCCGTGCTCGCGCTCGGCAACGGCGGCGAAGCGGCCGGTTGTCCCGCCGGCAAGAATGGCTGGCCGCTTGGCGTTGCGGGTGATTGGGCCGACAAGGCCGGTTTCGACGCCGTGCTCCTCAGCGGTGCAGCCCTCAGCGGCTCCGGCACGGAGGTCAAGGGCCAGCACGTCCTCGACCCGCGCACCGGCCGCCCTGCATCGAACCATCTCGCCGCGTGGGCCATCGCGTCCTCCGCCGCCCTTTCCGACGCGCTCTCCACGGCGTTCATGGTGATGACCACGGCTGAGGTGAATAGCTATTGTTGGTCGCACGTCGAAGTGGCCGCGCTCGTTGTCGAAAAACGCCGCGGCCTGCTGCGGATGCTCGGCGACAAGGCGACCGCGACGCCGACGTTCGTTGCGCGGGCGCTGCGCTGCGAGAAAGGAAGTAGTTGCGTTTAGAACGGAAAATCGTATTAAATGCCCAAACCAGTGTTCGTCAAAAGAGCCAAACGTAGCAAAGGAAACCAACTTATGAAGAAATACGCGTCGTATGGATTGATGGTGGCGCTTGCTTGCTTCGCCTTCAGCCAGGTGAGCTTCGGCCAGGAAGCTCCCGCCGGCATGGTGAAGCTGGACTACAAGATGCCCAAGCCGATGTTCGTCGGCACCCCGAAGAACCTCAAGACCCCGAACCTCGAGCCGCCGCGCGGTGACAAGCCCCGGCCCCCGACCTACGTTCCGCCGGGCTGCGCCTGCCTCTCGACCAAGAAAAAGGTGACATCGAGCGACAAAGAGCCGGTCATCGGCAGCCTCGACCTCATCACCGACAACGACAAGGAAGGCGCCGAGGGCAGCTACGTGGAGCTTGGACCCGGCAGCCAGTGGGTGCAGATTGACCTCGGCAAGACCTGCGAGATCTGGGCGGTTGTGGTGTGGCACTTCCACAGCGAGCCGCGCGTTTATCGCGACGTCGTGATCCAGGTGGCCGACGACGCGGACTTCATCACCAACGTGAAGACCGTGTTTAATAACGACCATGACAACTCCGCCGGCCTCGGCATCGGCAAGGACCTCGAATACATCGAGACCTACGATGGCCGGCCGATAGCGGTCAAAGGCGTCAAGGGCCGTTACGTCCGCCTCTACAGCAACGGCAACACCTCCAACCAGATGAACCACTACACCGAGGTGGAAGTCTTCGGGAAGTAAGCCCGACAAATCTCGCCGGTCCACATGACGGCGGAACGAAGTTTCAGGAGGACCGGCGAAACAATGTTTTGCCGGTCTTCTTGTTTTTTGGCGCAGATCAGCCATAACCGCACAATCGGAACAGGCTACAGGTAGAAGGGACGTGTCAATGAGTCGCTGGATAGGAGTTCGCAGTTGCATCCGGCCTGCTTTTGCGTTAAGCAAACCGCGCGGCTGATATTGCCATGACAAGCACTGCACGATTCGCCGAACTGCCTGGGTTGCTCGCAACCCGTTTGCGGTCTCTTCCCTTTTACCTCGTCGCGCTTTTGCTGCACTTGCTCTTCTTCCTGATCTTCGGCACTTACACGGTGAGCGAGCGTGCCGAGACTGTCATTACCATATTCACCGCGCCCGAACCGGTTGCGCCGCCCGCCGCCAACGTGCCGCCGCCACCGCCGCCGCCTCAGGACCGCTCGCTCCAAAACGTCAGCTCCCCGGCTACGCCCACGCCCGCCATCCGCAACAACCTGCGCGCCATCACCGTCGGCGGGCGCACGACCGGCCAGACCATCAGTTCCCCGGCGATGATTGCGGCCAGCATCCAGCAACAGACCCAAATCCGCGCTACAGGGCCGTCCATGGCGATGGACGCGAGCCGCAGCGCGGCCAACATCCCGGCGATACAACTGCGCCAGAGGCTCACCGCCGCGTCCGGTTTCCTCAAGTCCGGCTCCAGCGTGAGCGGTTCGGGCCGCGCCACGCGCGCGCGGTTTGCGTGCTACTGGGCGATTTATCAAGGCGGCGACTGGAACTGCAACCCGCTGGCGCTGCCCAACCTCACCGCGCAGGTGGCCCGCTGGTCGCGTGACCGCATCCAGCAGAAGACCGAGCCGCAACCGATTGTCGTCTCCAGCAAGGATCTCTTCACGATCAAGCCGCCGTTCATCTTCGTCACTGGCCACAAGGATTTCACGTTCACCGACGAGGAGGTTGAAAACCTGCGCCAGTATCTGCACGCCGGCGGCGCCATTTGGGCCGACAACGACCTGCCGGGCCGGCGCTCGCGGTTCGACATCGCTTTCCGCCGCGAGATGAAGCGCGTGCTCACCGACCGCGAATTCGAGAAGCTGCCGGAGGACCACCCGATCATGGCCGCCTATTATCCGCTGCGGAAACTGCCGTCGGGCATGAACTTCTACCAGGAGCCGATTGAAGTCCTCCGCCTCATCGCCGACGAAATCGCCGTGGTTTACACGTTGAACGCCTACGGAGACCTCTGGGAGAGCGCGCTCGACGAGAACGACAAGATTGACCGGCAACTCTATCGCACCAGCGCGCGCGGCGGTTACCACAAGTGGGGGCCGCACTTCGGCAGCTACTACACCGCCACCCATTACCGCAACGTCAACGACGAGTCGGTCCTCAATTCCTATAAGCTTGGCATCAACATCGTCATCCACCTCCTTACCCGCTACGACGACCGCCTGCGCGCGATGGGGGTCCACCGCTAGCCATGCACCCGAAACCGCAACCCAGCCTCCGCTCCACCGGCCTCGTGTTGTTCGCCGCCGCGTGCCTGCTGGCGCCCGCCTCGCTGCACGGCGCGGGCACCAACTACATCGTCAACGGCGACTTCGAGCTGACCTCTTCGCTCCCAAACACTTGGGACGGCGTGGACAGCGCCGGCCGGCTGATGGTGCAGACGCGCAGCCAATCCATCATCGTCGAGGGCGCTACCGCCAGTTCGATTGCTTTCCCAGCTTCGCCGAACTTCGTGGACATTGATGGCGACAACCGAAAGGACCTCGTCGTTGGCGACTCCAACGGCTTCATCTGGTGGTTCAAAAACCACGGCGAGAAAGGCAAGCCCCTCTTCAAGTCCGGCCAGTTCTTCCCCAGCTTCTACGGCGCCTCCTGCAAACTGAACGTGTTCGATTGGAACGGCGACGGCACGCAAGACCTCGTCATCGGCGACTCCGAAGGTTTCGTTCACGCTTTGCCCAACATCGGCACCCGCGCGGAGCCGAAGTTCACCTCTGCGATGGCCAAGCCACGCGTCGGCGTTTACGGCAACCTCAACGACAACCTCGACGCCAAGCCGCTCGACTACGGCCGCAAACCGCTCGTCATCGGCAACTACGCCAGCCCGTGGGTCAGCGACTGGAACGGCGACGGCCGGCCCGACCTCATCGTCGGCGAGGGCACCTATTCCGCCAACAGCGTCTGGATCTTCCTCAACACCGGCTCCGCGCAGAATCCCAAGTTCGAGGACGGCTGCAAATACCCGCTGGCCTACGGCGATGGTCGCGAACAGTTGACGCCCGCCGCGTGCGATTGGGACGGCGACGGCCTGCTTGACCTGATCGTGGGCGAGCGCGAAGGCCGCGTCTGCTTCTTCCGCGGCAAACGCCAGAGCTTCCTCGGCGGCGTCGCCGCGTTGCTGGGCAAGGCCGCACCGACGCTGCTCGATTTCACAAGCTACGTCCCTGTCGGCCACGAGGACTCGCCCGCCGTGCGCCTGGCCGACCTGAAAAACCCGACCGCCATCGTTGTGAAGCTCCAGCAGGCCAAGGATCCATTCTCGAAATTCCTCTGCACGCGGCTGGACACCAACGTGATGACGATGATCACCGAGCACAACACCAACAAGGTGATCAAACCAAAGCTCCCGCCCGCGCTGGCGATCGAACTCAACCGGATCGTCTCCGGTGCGAGCATCTACAGCACCAACCATTGCGCCGGCCTCGTCCTGTGCCCGGAAGCAAAGGAGCTTCTCGCCAAACAGCCCAAAGGCCCCGACGCTGCGCGCCTCAACCGCTTCGTCCTCGAAGCCGCGCTCCCCCAACTCACCCGGCACCGCGGCGAGATCGAGTTGTGGCCGATGACGTTTGCCTATCCCTGCGATTGGAACGAAGACGGCCTCCTCGATCTTCTGTTCGGCCGCCCCGACGGGCGCATCCAGATTTCATTGAACAAAGGCGTGAAAGGCAACGCCGTCATGGGACCGCTGCGGGACGTGATGGGCACCGATGCCGAGAAGGACAGCATCCGGCCGATCGCTTGGACGTATGCCTATTCGCTCTACTCCAACTCCTGCTTCCTGCCCGAGGCGTTGCAGAGCGACACCAGCCCCGGCGGCGACGTCGTCAAACCGAAGAACGGGAAATACTTCCTGAAATGGTCCTACCGCCACAATTATCCCGGCTACAACATGTTTTGGGAGGCGCACTCCGGCTGGGGCTGGGGCCTTCAAAACTGGCTGTCGCACACATGGGAAGTCGGCGGCAAATGGTTGCGGATTGCCGCCGGTAACCTCGTCATTGGCAAGAACTACAACCTCTCCTTCTGGAGCCGCGGCCAGGACATCAAACTCAACTGGTTCCTCGGCATGGTCGAGGCCATCGAGAACCCCGCCCGCCGCGGCACCGCCCAATGGGAAGTCCACAAAGTGGACGGCACCCAGGGCCTGACGCCGTCTTGGCAGCAGTTCACGCGCACCTTCATGATTCCCGGCTCCAAAGCCAGCCGCGGCGAGGCGCTGCCCTTCCACCTCTACCTGCAAATGGTCGGCACCGGCACCGCCTATTTCGACGATTTCCGTCTCGAAGGCCCGCAGTAGGTTCGCCGTGGGGGCGGGGAGGGAGCAGAAAGGTGCCGGCAAAGTCCCGCTCAAGTTGCAGGTCTCCGCTCGTTGTCGAGACGTGCCGGGATTGTGGTAGTCAAGCACCGCCCAAGCAGAGCGTCTGCAACTATGCTCGCGCTTGGCCGGACAGAGGCGTCTCTACTCGCGCCACGCGCCGCTCGCGCCATGAGATCAGCCCGCGCAACGGAGTTGAGAGCCGTCAAACAAGCTTCGAACCGTCCCAATTGCCGCAGGATCTCTGCGCGCATCAGGAGCAGGTCTTCGCTCCCATCCTCCAGCAAATCGAGCAGATGCTCCATGTTCTCCCGCTGGAATTCGGGCAGCGCAAACGGCGTCACCGGCTTCTTGCGCCAAGTGTCGTTGAAGACCCGCCAAGCGCGCGTCCGCAGGCTGCGTTCGATATCAGGCGGGAGCTGTCTCTGTCGCAGGAACAGGGCGTAATCCGCCGGGCCGGGAGCCTTGGCTGTCGCGGCCCCCGCCCACCGTTGCTCCGCATCCCAAGGTGCGCACCGCTCGACCAACTCCGCATCATCCGCTCGAAACACGGTCGCGCATCGGGGGCATCTCAACAGCTCCAGCCGCTCGACACTGCCAGCGGACGCACTCCAGCCGTCGGTCCAAACAACTGGCCAGGTTTCGCGGCCCGTCGGATCAGCACGCTCGCGCAGTGGATGAGCGCATCCGGGACACCGCCGGATCGTTATCGCTCCAGTTTGCATCAGCGCTTCGCAGACTACTCCGCCGGCCGGGACCGTCAACAAAAGACCGAAACTGGCTGAAACTGGCCGGACGCTTTGGGTGACACGCCCTATGGCCGATGGGTGGATGCAACGGAAGCGCCGATCGGCTCCAGCACAGCCCCGCAAACCAGCGCTGTCCCCTTCACCAGCGTCAACGTCACGGTTACGCAGCCGGCCTTGTCGAGCTTCACCGGCCACGCGCGCTCGAAGACCCGACGGTTACCGCCGCTACCGGCAAAAACGTCCACGCGATCTTCCGCGACCTTGCCATTCACTGACACGCTAAACACGCGCTGGCCTGCTGCCTTCGAGAATGGATCAACCATCAGCAACCGCAGCTGGTAGTCGCCGACGGGCAAAGTGGAGATGTCTTTCTTGCCGCCAGCAATCGGTCGCAGCGCCAGCACGATGGGCTTGTCGCTCTCAATGCCGCTGCGGCAGATTTCGTTGCCGACCCGCGACGCGAAAAAGGTTGTCGCGCCCGTTTCCTGCGCACCGAGCGTCTGCCAGAGGCGATGCTCCGCGTCGAAGTGGAACGTGAACCGGCCGGGCAACTGCGCAAGCGGATCGTGGGAGGTCGGACCGAAGTTGTAGCGCACCGGCTCCATGCCGAGTTGCTGGCGCAGGCGAATGATGTGCGGCAACCAGCGCGTGTTCATCGAAACCACCAGCCCCTGCTCGCCGCGCGTGATGCCACCGAGCGAACTGAACTTCGCAAACTGCCCGATCACCGGCTCCGGCCGGCAAACAGCCAGCGCGGCGCGCGCGGCAACGAGATCGCCTTTCTTCAACGCCGCTTGTGCGTTCTGGAATTGCTCGTGTGTCTCGTAGAACGCGATGATGAACTCCTCCTGCCTCTTGAAGTAGTCCACGCGGTCGCGCGGCTCCGGCGCGAGCTTCGTGGCGTCCAGCGGTGTGATGAGCTTGAGTCGCTCGCGGCAGCCGGCGACGACCTGCGTGATGTTCGTCAGCGGCCGGTCAATGAAGAAGTCCGTCGTCTCTCGCGCGAAGTTCGGCGCGTCGGTCACCCAGCGTTCGAGATACGCGCCCATCGCTTCTCGCGCGCTGGTTCCAAACGACCGCGCCGCCATGTCGTCGCAGGTCGCGCGCAACGGCCGGTCCTTTGTCGCACTCCAGACCTGCTCGGCGTGGCTCTTGAAGTAGAGGTCCAACGGCCGCGTCGTCCAGTGGATGATGCCGAAGCCGCCCGCCTTCGCGTCCGCCAGCTTCGTGCTGAACTGCGCCAACGGTGTGTAAGACCGGCCGATGTAGTTGCCGTCGTCATGGTGCGCCCAGATAACAGGAACCACCGGCCGGTGCGCCGCGATGTTGCGGATGACCTGCCGCGACTCATCGTCGCCAAGCTGCGGCTTGCCGTGCAAGACGCCGTAATCCAAGCCGATGAGCTTCACATGCGGCGGGAAGAAGCGGTGGCATGGCGCAAGGAAGTTGAAATCCCATGTGCCTGCGGCGAGTTGCACGCGCTGGCAGCCAATTTCTTTCAGCGCCCGGTCGAACGCGCGGACGATCTTGCCGATGGCGAACATCTGCGGCGCGTGCCAGAGCTTCTCAGCCTCCGGCGTGCGCGCGATCCCGGCTTTCCACTCCGCCTGCCAGCGCAAAGGCATCTCCGCAACCTTGACCTCCATCCACGGTGTGCCGCCCTGCCGGAACCAGACGACGAGCGTGGTGATTTGCGGATACGCTTTCATCAGCGCCGCCACCTGCGCCTTATAATAGCGGTATCCCTCCGGCGTCTCCGGGTTCGCGAGCCAGAGCTTGCCGGCGTCCTGTCCCATCCAGCCGACGGCCTGCGCTTGGATGGGAAACCTCGCGGCCTCCGGCAGCGTGCGGATCAACTCCTGCGGGTTCGCGGAGATCGTGTCCACGTCGTTCGCGAAGAAAACGTCCATGTCGCGCTGCTGCGCGTGGGCGAAGACGCCGTGTATGAGCTTCTGAGCGGCAGCGGCCCGCTGCTTGTCCGGCGCTTGCGCGGCGTCCGCGCCGAAGACCGGCGCGTCAAAGACCTCGCCGCCAAAGAGCCGGCGCACGTCGTTGACGTGCATCGTGGACCAGTCGCGGCCCTTGGCGGTTGTGGAGAGATAACCGACGGGCTTGGTCTTGCCGTTGAAGCTGAAGCTGACCATCGGGTTGTTACCGTAGGCGTGGACCATGATGCCGTTGTAGCCCTGCTTCTGCGACTGGTCGGTCCAGCGGTTCCAGTCCTCCAGGTTCCACGTCGAGCAGCCGCTGAGGAAGTTGTGCCAGTTGAACACGAATCGGTCGCGCACCTGCGGCGTGCTCGCCAGCGACCAACCGTCGAACGAGAACGGCCCCGTCCGCGCCGGCGGCAGCGCGTCGTAGGAGAGATAGAAACCGCAGCCGAGCTTCTCCAGCAGCGCATAGACGCCATACATCGTCCCGCGCGCGTCCGCGCTGGTGATGATGCCAAGTTGCAGATCGCAGCGGGACTGGCTGCGCACCGCGTAGCTCTCGGGCTTCGACAGGTCGGCCTCTGGAATCGTGGACCTGACGGAAGCATCGCTGCCGACGAGGATCGCCTTGCCTGCCACGGGCAGTTTGCTCGCGGTCACAAAGCGCGTCTGCGGATAGATGCGACCGAGGTAGCTGGCGAGTTCGGAGGCGGGGAGCCGCTCTGATGAAACAATGACAACGGTTTCTGTGGGCGCAGCGCTCGCACTCAGAGCCAAGCAGAACGCCAGCAGGATGAGCCAACAACGATTCTTGTTCATAAAAGCCTTACGACTAAACGGCGGCGAATTCCCTCCACGCGTCGCGGAACCACTGGAGCGCCTTCCACGGCGTGCGGATGGAGGTGTTGCAGCTCGCGGCCAGCACGAAGCGGTGCGCGTAAGGCCGCATACGACCGAACAAATCCTCGACGTAGCGCCGCACCTCGTCGGCGCTCTGGAACTTCTCCGTTTCCATCGCGCTGATGCCGCCGGTGATGATGAAGCGGTCGCTGGTCAACTGCATCGCCTCGTCGAGCTGCGTGTCGCCGAGCGGCGGGAACGCCACACCTTCCAGACCGTCCACGCCGAGCGAGTCAATGAACCGCAAGTTCGCCCCCTGCCGGCCGCAAGCGTGGATGAAAAACGTGCTGCCGTGTTCGTGCGCGATGCGGCTCGCCTTCTCGTAGAACGACGCGGAGAACTTCTCGACGTAGGCCGGCGTGTGGAAGGCCGCGTCGAGGTTGTCCATCGCCATCATTGCCGGCACGCCCGCCGCGGCGATCTGGCGCGCAAGGTCGAGCTGCGCCGCCTCGTGCAGCGCGAGCAGATCCCGCACGCGCGCCTCGTCGTCAACGATGAGATAGGTCGTGTTCACCGCGCCGGCGAGGAAATGAAGAGCCTTCAGCGGGCTGTGGAGTTCGCCCGCCACCACCAAGCCGTCGTCGCCGACGCGCGCCTGCTCCTGTGCGTATCGCTCCGGCCGAAAACGCCAGCGGCGCGCCTTGAACAGTTCCTCCAGCGCGCCGAACGGATCGGCCACGTCGTCGAGCACGAAGACCTCCTGCACGAGCGTGGAGTCGGCGAAGACGTAACGTTGCCGTTCGGTCAACGTGCCGCGACGTGTGCGGTAGGTGCGCGTGATGACGCGGTCGCGACCCTCGATGCGGACCTCCTCGCGCGCCTCAACGCCGTCCCAGACTTCCTCGGCCAGGCCGCCATACCAGCAGTGCTGCTGGTCGCAATAGACGTTGCGGCTGAAGACGTCGAGGCCCAGATGCTTGATGAGATCGAGTTGCGTGCGGCAGTGCGCAATCTCCGGTGGCAGCAGGCCGTGGTTAAGGTGGTGGGCGAACCACTGCCAGCAATTCGGCGCATAGACGAAGCGCTCGGGGCGCTGTCGGGCGAGCACGCGCCGGATTTGCTGCTGTCGGGTGGTGTTGGAGGGCTGTGTTGACATCGTCGTGGTTCCTCTACTTGCTTTGAAATTCCACCGGCGTCATGCGCGGCGTCAGCGCGTGCATCACCGCCAGCGCCAGCGGATACGCGCAGCCGGCGATGAAGAACAGGCTCCAGTAACTGCCGGTCGTCTGGAGAATGTAGCCAGCCGATTCCGAAAACAACATCGCCGTGCAGGAGCCAACCATGCCGCCGAGGCCGACCACCGACGCGACGGCTTGTTTCGGGAACATGTCCGAGACCATCGTGAAGAGGTTGGCCGCCCAACCCGCGTGGGCCGCCGTCGCCAACCCGACGAGCACCGTCGCGAGCCAGACGTCGGAGGCGCGCGCGGCGAACATCACCGGCACGACACAGAGCGCACAGAGGAGCATCGCGGTCTTGCGGCTGGCATTGACCGACCAGCCGCGCCGCAGCAGGTGCGACGACAACCAGCCGCCGCCGATGCTGCCGACGCAGGTCATGGAATAGACGGCGATGAGCGGCGGACCGAGCCGGGCGAGTTCGAGGCCATATTGCTGGTTCAGGAACTTCGGCAGCCAGTAGAGGTAGAACCACCAGATCGGCGACGAGACGCCGATGCCGACGATGAACGCCCACGCCTGCCGGTAGCGGAGCAGGCTGCGCCACGGGATTCTCTCGGCCGCCGGCTCCGGCGCGTCGCTGTGGATGAGCGCGAGTTCCTCCGGCGAAACGCGCGGCGACGACCGCGGCGCGTGGTAGAGCACCGCCCAGAACGCCATCCAGACAAACCCGACCGCGCCGACCACGACGAATGCCGCCTGCCAGCCATAGCGCAGCGTTAACCACGGCACCACCGCCGGGGCGACGACCGCGCCGATGTTGGAGCCGGAGTTGAAGAGGCCGGTCGCCAGCGCACGCTCACGGCGCGGAAACCACTCCGCCACCGCTTTCACCGCCGCCGGAAAATTCCCCGCCTCACCGAAGCCGAGCGCAAACCGCGCGACGCCGAACCCGAACGCCGACCGCGCCAGAGCGTGGGCCATCGCCGCGAGGCTCCAGAGCGCCATCGCCAACGAATAGCCGTGCTTGGTGCCGATGAGGTCAATCACGCGCCCGAACAGCGCCATGCCGATGGCGTAGGCCGCCTGAAACGCCGTGACGATATGGCCGTATTCGATCTCGTTCCAGCCGATCTCCGTTTGCAGGGTGGACGCCAGGATGCCGAGGATCTGCCGATCCATGTAGTTGATGGTCGTGGCGGCGAAGAGCAGCGCACAGATCGTCCATCGAAAACCGCCGCGTGGCGCTGGCGTGGCGCTCGCACTCATCGCGTGGCAGGCGGGCGGGGTTCTCCAGCCGCGCCGGGACGGCCTGTTGTTGAAGGAAGGTTCTTCATGAACTCAGGGCGCGACTCTTTTGCCACGAGGAGGCGCGACAGGAAAGCCTTATCTCCCGGTTCGCGCGCGAACCGTTCACGCCGCCAACCACTGCCGCAACCGCGCTGCGCTGTTCCGCACATGGCTGCCGTGCCAGAAGAACCGCCCGCACCGCTCACAGTGCCAGAACTTCTCCTCGCGCGCCGCCACCCGCGGCGGCAGCGACGGCAACGCCTCCGGTTTGCCGGCGGCGCGCAGCGGGTCGTTGCACACCAGGCAGCGCGTGAAAAGAAACCGCTCCCGGTCGAGCAAGAACCTCCCCACGACCTCGCGCAACTGCTCTGGGAACGTCTCACCGGCGACGAAGAGAATCTGCGCCTGCCCCACCAGCGACCGAGGCCAATCGTTGGCCAGATGCGTATTGCGCGTCAGGAACACGCGCTGCTCGGCCACCGCCCGCTCCAACAACCGCCGCCCAAACAACTCGCGTCCGGCCGTGCAATCATAGCCGAGCGCGCGCAACCACGTGGCCAGCGATTGCAGCATCCCGTCGGCAGCGAAACGGATGTCAGCAGGTGTCATGATTAAACGTAACTCGTAATTTGTGATTCGTGATTTGCTCGCAACACGACCGCGAATCACGAATTACGAGTTACGAATTACGCCCCTCACCGTCCCACCAACCGCAACACGCCTGTCGTCATCACCGGCAGGTAGGTGATGATGAGCACGCAGGCGAACATGATGAGCATGCCGGGCAGCGCGTTGCGGTAAATCTGCGTCAGCGGCCGGTTGAACCGATACGACGCCAGCAGCAGGTTCAGCCCCACCGGCGGCGCGAGGAAGCCAAACTCCATGTTCGCCAGGAAGATAATGCCCAGATGCACCGGGTCCACGTTAAACGCCGCGCCCATCGGCGTGATCAACGGCACCACCACCACAATCGCCGGGAAGATGTCCATCAGCCCGCCGACGAAGATGAGCATGATGTTTAGGCCGAGCAGGAACAAGAACTGCGACTCGACGTGGCTGCGGACCCACGTCGCCATCTGCTTCGGCACCTCCGCGTCCACGAGATAGCTCGTCAGGCCGAGCGCCACGCAGAGGATGATCATCACGCCGCCGAGCAGCGTCGCGCACTCCGTCACTGTCCGCGGCAGGTCGCGGCTGATCTTCAGGTCGCGATGGATGACGCACTCGATGAAGAACGCATAGAGCACCGTCAATGCCGCCGCCTCCACGAGCGTCGCGAAGCCGCCGAAGATGAACACCATCACCACCACCGGCAGCGCCACCTCCCACTTCGCGTCGCGCAACGACACCCAAGCCTCGGCCCACGTGAACCGCGAGCGCGGGATGTTGCTCTTGACGCCCTGCCACACCGACCACGCCACGCACGCGCCGACCATCAGGCAGCCCGGCACAAAGCCGGCGATGAACAGGTCCTTGATGTCCACGTTCACGTGCTGCTGCTGGGCGACGATGCCGTAGAGAATCACCGGCAGGCTCGGTGGGAACAGCAGCCCCAGCGAGCCGGCGGTCGTCAGCAGGCCGACGGAAAACTTGTCCGAATACTTCGCCTGCAACATCATCGGCAGCAGCAGCCCCCCCACCGCGAGGATGGTCACACCGCTACCGCCGGTGAACGTCGTGAAGAAAGCGCATACCAGCGACGCCACCACCGCCGTGCCGCCGGGACACCAGCCGAACCATGCGTTGAACAACCGCACCAGCCGCTTGCTCGTGCCGCCCTCGGCGAGGATGTAGCCCGCCAGCGTGAACAGCGGGATCGTCGGCAGCATCGGCGACACCGTCAACCGGTAAGCTTCCACCGCCACCGACGACACCGGCGTCGCCTCGCTCCAGAACAGCAGCAGCGCCGCGCCGCCGATCATCGCGAAAATCGGCGCGCCCACCGCCGTGCCCGCGATGAGCAGAATCATCAGCGGCCAGAACAGCAGGGCGCCCGCGCTGTCCGGCAGGAACTTGAAGACCACCGCCGCGACCACGCCGAGCGCCGCGATGATGCGCCCCGGCCAGTGTTCCGACGCGCGCCAAACCTGCCGCAGCGTGACCAGCGCCAGCGTCAGCGGCATCACCGCCTCCACCGCCCAGCGTTTCACGCCGGGTATGATCTCCAGTCCCGCGCCGCGCTCGGTGGCAACAAGCTGCCAGCTCGCGTAGCAGAGCGCCGCCGTGACGCACGCGCCCACCGCCGCGCCAAAAGCTCCGACGACGTGCTTGAGCCGGCCGTGCGCGAGCGCCTCGCCCGTGGCGAGCTTCAGCAGCCGCCCCTCGCGCGCCGCCAGTGCCGCGCCGAGAAACGCGATTACCAGCGTCAGGTGCTGGACGATGATCGAGGAGCCGGGCACGCCCCAGTTGAAAAACTTCCGCGTGACGATCTCGATCAGCGGCAGCAACGACATCGCCGCGAGCGCAAGGATGGCCAGCGAGTTTTCACAACTGCGCAGCGGCCCTTGCCGCGCCGGCGCGGCCTGGCCGTGGGGGATGAGGGTTGGCGGCTCAGTTTGCACCGGCACCACCCTTGGCACGGAACTCCTCCACCAGCTTCTTCGCCTCGTCGAACATGTCCGCTGGCACGAACGGACCGACGAGCTTCGGATAGACGCCCTCGGCGGCGGAGCGCCATGCGGCCACCGCGTCTTCGGGCACGGGCACGACGTTGAGCTTGTGCTCCTTCATCGCCTTGACGGCTTCAAGCCCGCCCTTGCGGACGTCGGCTTGGATTTTCTCGCCAGCTTTGCGCGCGGCGGCCTTGATGGCGTCGCGGGCGTCGGCGGGAATCTTCTCCCACGAACGCTTGTCGAGAATCGTCGCGCCGACCAGCGGCGCCCAGCGCACGTCGGTCATGTTCGGCGCGAGCGAATACCACTGAAACGAAAGCGCAGCCACCGGTGGCGTCGCGAAGGCGTTGATCATGCCGGTTTGCAATCCCGGCATGATGTCGGTGCTGGCCAGCGGAACCACGGTGAAGCCGGCGTTCTTCCAAAGATCGAGCGTCGAGTTGTCGCCGGCCCACGAGAACATCTTGAGCTTCTTCATTCAAGTCGTCGGGCCGCACCACGGGCGTCTTGGTGAAAAAATGGACCCAGCCGGCCTCGCCCCACGTCAGCACGATGAAACCCTTGGCTTCCATCCGCGCTTCGAGCTTCGGCGCGAGCTTGGCGCGGACGTAGTCCAGTTCCGCGTCCGACCGGTAGAGCATCGGGATGCAAAGCGCCTGCACGCCGCGGTCAATCTCCGCCAACCCCATCGTCGTCACCGCTGCCGCGTGGATCGTGCCGAGGCGGATCTTGCTGATCATCTCCGCCTCGTCGCCCACGACGCCGCCGGGATAAATCCTCAGTTTTACGCGGTCGTTGGAGACCTTCCTCCACTCCTCGCCCATCTCCTTGAGGATGAGATGCCACGACGAGCCTTCCGGCGCGAGCGTGGCCAGCTTAACAGTGACGTTCTGTGCGCGCGCGCCGGGCAGTGCCGTCAGCAACGCGACGGCCACCATCAGCCGCCGCAACGCGGATGAAGCGATGATATTGAAGCTCATGAATTTCTTTCCAACAACTGTCTCGGCCGGTATTCAGGCGCGGCCGTTGGCGCAATATAACGCGCCTCCTGCAAAAAGTTTCAGGCCACTGCGGCGGCTCACGGGAACAAATCGTCCACGTGTTCCTTCAGCCAGCGCGCGCGGCGTTGTGACACAAGATTCAGCAGGCGCCACTCCGGTTTCTTGTCCGGGTCCACCGTCAGCGCCTTGTTGAGCATCTGGTTGAATTCCGCCTTCTTCTGTTCGCCGACGCAAACCGTCTCAGCCAGGCCGACGTAGGCCGAGGCCCGCAGGCCGCCGCTCAACTCCACCGCCCGCGCGAAATGTTTGCGCGCCCGCTCGATCGAGCCGCCCATCGCCGCCGACCGGCCGCCGTCGTAGGCGATGAAGAACTCGTGCAGCGAGCCGCTGTCCCAAGCCTCGTCCAGATCGAGCGCGCGCTGCACCAGCGCCGCGGCCGAGGGCAGCTCGGCCATCAATTTCGAGTCGCTCTTGGCTGTGGAGATTGCCGCTGCCCACGACGCGCCGGTCCAATAAAGCAACGGCACGTCCTCGCGCGTGGCGGTTCTTACCGCCTTCGTCGGGTCATCGCGAAGCTGCTTGCCTAAATCCCGGTGACAAACCTCCAGCCCGCGCAGACCGTAATCGCGGGCCCGGAGGTAGAGTTTGCGGGCGCGTGTCCGCATCGCGGTGGCTTTCGCCAGGTCCTGCGATTCGATTTCGTCGGCGTCCATCTGCACGAACGCGAAGGCGTATTGCGTGAAGCCGGACGCGAGCGCCAGCAACAAGCCGCGATGTTCCGGCTGCTCCGCCAGCAGGCTTTCCATCGTCTTCAGGCCGAACGGAATCGCCTCGCGCACCAGTTGCGGATCGTCGTCCGAGGAGAACGTGCCGCCCGAAGCCGCCAGGGCGTCGGCGACCTGCCGCGTCGCCATCCGACGCAGCGAGCAACTGCACGCCAGCATCGCCAGCAGGCAAACACACGTCACAAGTTCCAATCGCTTCATTGCGGTCTTCATACCTTGCTCCACAGCCTGCAACCATACCGAAGGAGCGCGGAAAAAACAAACGCTCGATCAACCGTCGCCCGAATGTTGCGCGCTTTGCGCCGTCCCGTGCGTGTTGATTCGTCTTGAGTTGGCCGGGGGGTCTGGTTAGGTTCGCGGCCATCCTGAGCCTCAAAACGTGCGCGCAAACGAAAGTCTCTAACCTTCAAACCAAAAGGAGTCGAAATCATGGATAAGTGGCCTATCGGTGTGTTTACCAGTATTGATGCAGGTCTGGGTGTGAAACTCGAAGTTGCACGGGAGTTGGGCATCCCGACGATTCATCTGCACGCCCCCGCCCAGAGCACGCGGACGCCGGAAAACGCCAGACAGTTTCTGGCGAAGCTCAAGGAGGCCGGCATCACGTTGACCGCGGTTTTTGGAGGATTTGAAGGCGAGAGCTACGCGGACATTCCCACCGTTTCCAAGACGGTCGGCCTGGTGCCGCGCGAGACGCGCGCCGCGCGCGTGCAGGAGATGAAGGAAATCTCGGACTTCGCGAAGTTGTTGGGCTGCCGCGTGATCGCGCTGCATATCGGGTTCGTCCCGCACGATGCCAAGGACCCGCTCTATGGCGAGGTCTTGAAGGTAACCCAGGAGATCTGCGACCACGCCAAGCGCAACGGCCAGAACCTGCACCTGGAGACCGGCCAGGAGACGCCGGAAGCTTTGTTGCAGTTCATCCATGACGTGGGCCGCGACAACCTGTTCATCAACTTCGATCCCGCCAACCTCATCCTCTACGGCACCGGCGAGCCGATCGAGTCGTTACAGAAAGTCGGCCGCTACGTGCGGAGCTGCCACTGCAAGGACGCCAAGTGGGCGGCGAAGCCCGGCAAAGAGTGGGGCGCGGAAATGCCGCTGGGCCAGGGCGACGTTGGGTTCGAGCAGTTCCTGCGCACGCTCAAAGCCCTTGGCTACGACGGGCCGCTGACGATCGAGCGCGAGATTCCACAGGAGCCGGCGCGCCAGAAGGCGGAGATCGGCCACGCGGTCCAATTGCTCACCGAGTTGAAAAAGAAGATTGGCGTCTGACGGCGCTATTTCCCGACGATCTCGAACGAGATGGCCGGCAGCGTGGCCACGTTGCGGCGGAGCATGGCCATGCCCTTGCCTTTGCCAGCGAACTGGCCTTTGGGGTTCACAGAAACGCTGACGATCAGGTTGCCTTGCTGGCCGGGCTTGGCCTTGGCGTCGGCGCGCAACACGATCTCCGTGCCCATGCCGGCGGCAGAGGTTTTTTCGATGACGATGCCGGAGGGAGCTTCGTTCAGTTCGAGTTCGAGGCTGCCGAAGAACGTCGTCGTGGGCATGCCAACCCGGACGCTGGCGGTGCCGCCAACGGGAATTCTCACCGGCATCGAGCTCAGGATTCGGGGCGAGGAGGTCGGCGCTTTGCCCGCAAACCGTCCCATCATGGGCGGGAGGCCCGCTGACGCCACCTGCAACTCTTTGGCGGGAACAAGATGGCGATAGGCGAACGCCTGCATCATGTCTTCGGCAGGCACGGCGAGGCGGCGGATCTCGCGGCCTTGGATGATTGCGCGGCCCTCGATGCGCAGCGCGACCGGCGCGTCGCTCGACGATGACGGCGCGGTGATTGTGAAGCGGACTTTGTCCTGACCGGGCGGCACGCGCGCGCCACTCAACGTGAAGTCCGATGGCGCATCCTTCAGCGACAGCGAGATCTCGCCGGAGAAACCGTCACGGCGCAGCGCATAAGCGGTGACGGGCACGGTTGCGCCGGGGCGGACGCTGATGCTCGACGGCGCAATGCGCAGCGCGAAATCCGCTTGCGGCGCGCCGATGCGCAGGCGGTAGGCGAGCTCCGCGCCGCCTTTGCGCTGGGTGTCGCCGAGATGCACGAAGTAAGTGCCGCTCGCGGGCAGCTTCACGCGCAGATAGGAATCGGCGTGGTGCGTGTTCAAGCCGGAAGCTTTGTCTTCGTGGTCGTCGTTGAGCGCGAGTTGTTTGCCGGTGATGTCGGTGAGTTTGAGGAGCGAGTCCAGCGGCGAGTCGAGCCGGCGCGCATGAACTTCCGCCACGATCTCGTCGCCGGCGTTGCCCGTGAAGCTGAACACGTCGCGGTCGCCAGGCTGGGCGACGCGGCCGTTGACGATGATCGGCAGCGTGACGCGATGGGCGGCGTCCTGCGAGTTGTTCGGCTCCTGCTCAAGCGATTCCGGCAGCGTGTCCACGGCGAACGGCACGAGATTGGAAGGCTGGCCGTCCTTGCGCACGGAGATCTGCCGCACGCCGTCGTCTTTGGCGTCCAGCGTCAGCGAGGTTGCGGGCAGGTTCCAGCCTTTGAGTGCGACGGTGGTTTGCGTGCCGGCCTTGCCGCCGAGCGGGAAGATGCCCGTCATAAACGGCAGCTCGCCGAGGGTGATGCGATAGACGAAATCCTCGCGCCCGCGATAGATCGAGTCGTGGATTTCCAGCGTGTATTCGCCGTCGGCGGGGACTTCGTAGAGAAGCACCGGGTCGGGATGAAAACGGAAATGGTCGGCGTAGTCCACCTGCTGGCCGCTGGCGTCATAGAGCGCGAGCGTCGCCTGAAACCAGCCGGGCACGGCATCGGAGATGTAGGGGATGAGTTCGCGCGCGGCGGCGGCGGCGACGAGGCGCTGGCCTTTGGCGGCGCGGAAACGGTAGCGGTCCACGCCGCCGGCCATGATCTGGCCGTTGACGATGGCGGGCAGCGTGATGCTCGATTCGTAGGGGCCGACGGCGGTCTGCTCCGGCTTGTTGCGCAGCGCCTTCAACTCCTCGAAGCTCTTCACGTTGTCGTCGAGCTTCGCCGGCTTCTTGGTGAACTCAGGCAGTTGGCTGACGCAGAACAGCAGCGGGTTGGTGAGGCCGAGCGTCGTTCGCAACCGCAGTTCGCGCTCGCCCGGTTCGGCGTCGGCGGAAACGGAGACTTTGACGGTGACGGTTTCGACGATGGCGGGGTTTGCCGGCTTGCGCACGAAATTGGCGATCTTCTTGCGGATGTCGTCGAGTTCCTTGTCGTCCTCGGAGGTCCAGGACGATTTCGTGGAGGAGTCGCTTCCGCGTTTTCCGAAGCGGCCGAACATCGGGCGCGAGCCAGCCATCTTCTTCTTCATCAACTCCGTCAGCCGCTCGCGCAGGTCGTTGAACTGCTGTATCGTGATCGGCTTGACGTAGCTGATGACGGTGGCGCTGATGCCGCTGCCGGTGACGAAGGCGTTGGTGACGCCGTCGAGGTATTGGCCGCCGAGGGTCAACTCGAACGAACTGCCCTGCTTGCCGCCCGCGGGATAGACGTAGCCGATGTGCGGCGTGAATTGCTGCGCCCGCGCCGCCGGCAAGAGCGCCAGCGCGGCGCCGAGGCCCAGGATCATCTGCCAACGAATGAGGCTCATAAGATTTCCTTCAACCGTCCGTCGGACTTCGCGCCGTCTTCGGCGTTCGGGATGACCGTGGTGAACTGGCCGGTCGGATGCGGCAGGCGCGCGTTGCAGTCAATGCCGAGCAGTTCATACATCGTGCCGATGAGGTCGGCCGGATGAACGGGGCGGTCCTTCACTTCCTCGCCTTTCGCATCCGACGCGCCCACGACGCGTCCGCCCTTGAAGCCGCCGCCCGCGACCATCGCTGAGAAGCAGTTACCCCAGTGGCCGCGCCCGCCGTTCCACGGCGCTTCCCACTGCACCTTTGGCGTCCGGCCAAACTCGCCGCACCACCAGACGATGGTGCTGCCGAGCAGTCCGCGGTCGGACAAGTCCTGCAACAGCGTTGCCACGCCCTTGTCCATTTCCGGCAGCCGGCGGCGCATGGTCTGGAAGTTCTGTTTGTGCGTGTCCCAAGTGCCGCTGCGATAGTTGATGGTGACGTAAGGCACGCCGCGCTCGACCAGCCGGCGCGCGACGAGACACGACTGGCCGAAGGTGTTGCGGCCGTAGCGGTCGCGGAGGTCGCCTTTCTCCTGTGAGAGATCAAACACCTTGCCCGCGTCGCCAAGGATGAGGTCGTAGGCCTGTTTTTCCACCTGGCTGGCGGCGAGCATCTGCGGGTCGTTCGGCGCGGCGTGCTGGAGCGTGTTGAGGCTGTGAAGGTAATTGCGCCGGTCCTGCTGGCGCTTGTCGGAGATGCCCGACGCGACGATGCCCTCCACCGCGAACCGCGCCGCCGCCGGATCGCCGCCCGTCGCGAACGGCTTGAAGCGCGAGCCGAGGAAGCCCGCCTCGTCGAAGCGGCCTTGCGGCTCGGTCAGCACAATGTAAGGCGGCAGCAGACCGCGATAGCCGCCGTGGGCGCCCTTGAACAGCGACACAACCGCGCCGGCGCACGGATAGACGTCGCGCCCGCCCTGTTGCCGCGCGGTCTGCACGAGATAGGAGGCCGTCTCGTGCGCGTTCACCCCGTGGGTCATGCTGTGGATGACGGCATACTTGTCCGCCTGCTTGGCGAGCAACGGCATCAGTTCATTGACCCGCAGCCCGTCCACGTTCGTCGCGATGGGCGTCTTGAACGCGCCATAATAATCATAGCCCGCGTCCGGCTTCGGGTCCCACGTGTCGAGATGCGCCGGCCCGCCCCACATCCATATCTGGATGACCGAGCGCGCCTTCGCCCTCGGCGACTGCGGCGCCGCGAACGCCGACAAGCCCAGATGATCGCCGAGCCACAAGCCGGCCGCGCCGAGCATCGCGCGCCGCACCGCCTCGCGCCGTGTCATCGCCGTCTCGCGCATTTGGCCGAGCACTCTTTCGGAGAGATTCTGTTGCGTCTTCATGGTCGTTCTCGTTTTCATTCCTCGCTCAGTGCCGGTAGAGAAACTCCGCGCTGTTGACCAGCGCCCACGCCAAGTCCACCGCGGCCTCCTGGCCTTTCACGCCGGTCTGGGCGTGGGCGGTCACCGCCTCCCATTCCGCCGCCGTCGGATAGCGCGACAAAACCATCAGATAGAGCCACGTCACGACGTCGCCCGGATTCTTCGCGTTGCGGATCGTGTTTTGAAGCTTCGGGCTGTCCTGGAGTTTCTTTTGGATATGGCTGGAGTTGAGCAAATGGAGCCGCTGCTCGGCCGTGGCGCGGTTGTTGCGCTCGGATTCCCGGCCGGTGTCGCGCGACGGCCGGCCGAACAACTCCAGAAACGGGCTGCCGATGCTGCCGTCGGGCAGCGAGATCGAACGCCGCTTTTCCGGGATGAACGTGAAAGGTTCCGGAATCGGGCTGGTGTATCGCTCGGACATGCCCGTGATCTGGTTGAGCGCGTCGGCGAGCACTTCGGCGTCGAGCCGGCGCATCGGGTAGTGCGCGAAATACGCCTCGGCGCCGGGGCGGCTGTCCCTGGCAATGCAGGAGAGCTGGTAGGTCTTGGAGTTCAGGATGAGGCGGAAGAGGTGCTTGAGGTTGTAGCGGGCGTTGATCAACTCCTGGCAGAGGTATTCGAGCAGTTCCGGGTTCGTCGTGGGATTGTCGGCGCGGATGTCGTCCGGCTCGTGGATGATGCCGCGGCCGAGGAGCCAGAACCAGACGCGGTTGGCGATGGTGCGCGTGAACCACGGATTCGACGGCTTGGCCAGCCAATCGGCGAACGCTTCGCGCGGGTCGCGGTCGGGCGCGAGCGTCGTGGCGGTGCCGTCGGGAAATATCGGCGATGCGCTCACGACGGCGTTTGTGTTCTTCGCGGCGAGGCGTTCGGGGTCGAAAAAGACGATCTCCTCCTTCCACTCGGAAGTCTCCTTGTAGCCGAGTTGCGAGAAGAACGCCGCCATGCCGGCGAGGCGGTCCTTGGGCCACTTGTCGGCGCGCGCGCCCATGAACGTCAGCGCGACGGTCTGTGCGATGGACTGCGGATCCTTGTTCTGCATCGCGCGGTAGAAGTTGACCGCCGGGTCGCGGAAGTTGCTGCCGCTGGCCGTGAGCAGTTCATGCACGAACCGGTCATACGGCTTGTTGGACTTCATCGAGGCCCAAATCCACTGGTGATACGCCTGCGCGGCCCGGGGCCAGAGGTTGATGGGGAACTCCGCCTTCACGCGCAGCAGGTCGCTCCACTTGTTCGCCCAGTAGTCCGCGAATTCGTCGCGCGCCAGCAGCCGCTCGACCAGCGCGGCGCGCTTGTCCGCCTCCTTGCTGTCGAGAAACTCCCTGGCCTCCTTCGCCGTGGGCAGCGTGCCGATCACGTCGAGATAGGCGCGCCGCAGGAAGGCCGCGTCGGAACTGAGATTGGCCGGCTTGATGCCGAACTGTTTGTGTTTGGCGAATACGAACTGGTCAATCGGCCCGCGCGGCGTCAGGTCGCCCTGCATCTCGAAAGGGTTGAGCTTCGGCGTCGCCGGTTTCGCCGATGGCGAAGCCGCTTCGCCCGATGCGACCACCAAAATCACCCCAACCGCAAACAGTGTCTTCATCATACAAGATGTCACCGTCATATAACGCTTCCGGGCCGGAAATGTTACAGTTGAAATGCAGTTTTCGGCAAATAGCGCCGGCGGGCGCGGATGCCCGATTTAATCGCTCGCGGCAAGGCCACCCTTGGTGCATAGTAACGCCGTGGTCTTCGATCAAATCAAAAGTGTCGTTGAGATCTATCACCACCTGCCCCGATACCGGGAGATATTCCTGACGTTCTTCAAGTATGGGTTCGTGGACCTGATGAAGTTCGTCCATCTCCAGAAGCTGCTGGAGATCGCGGACCGCCAGTTGTATCCGAAGAACGAGGAGCTTCACCGCAAACCGATGGCGGAGCGCTTCCGCTTGGCGCTGGAGGAACTCGGCCCCACTTTCGTGAAGTTCGGCCAGATCCTCAGTTCGCGGCGCGACCTCATCAACGAGGCGTTTTACAGCGAGCTGCGGAAGCTGCAGGACGCGGTGCCGCCGTTTCCGGGCGCGGAGGCGGTGAAAATCGTCGAGCGCGAACTGGGCCGGCCGCTGGGCGGGGTTTTTAAGTCGTTTGACGAAAAAGCCATCGCCGCCGCCTCGATCGCGCAGGTGCATCGGGCGACGTTGCTGGATGGCGCCGAGGTGGCCGTCAAGATACGCCGTCCCGACATCGCGAAGGTCATCGAGGTGGACGTGGCCATCCTCATGGACGTGGCGCGCTTTCTGGATACGCACGTCGAGGAACTGGCGGCGTTGAACCCGGTGGGCGTCGCGCAGGAGTTTGCGCGGGTCATCGAGCGGGAACTGGACTTCACCAACGAGGCGCGCAACATGGAGCGCTTCGCGAAGCAGTTCAGGAACAACCGCTGGATTCGCGTGCCGCGCGTTTACCGTGAATGTTCGACCGGGGCGGTGCTGGTGATGGAGTATCTGTCGGGCTTCCGGATGGACGACCCGGAGCAGTTGCGGGCGCAGGGGATTGACCCGGTGCTTTTGTCCGAGCGCATTTCACGGCTGATCTTCCAACAGGTGTTCAAGCACGGTTTTTTTCACGGCGACCCGCATCCCGGCAACGCCACCATCCTGCCGCCGGGCGTGCTGGTGCTCTACGACTACGGCATGATGGGCGTCCTGAGCGTGCCGTTCCGCGAGAACATCGCGAGCATGATCGTCGGCTTGGTGGAGAAGGACTCGCGCGTGGTGAGCCGTGCGTTGCTCGGCATGTCCGAGGAAGGGTTTGTGGACGAGCCGCGGTTGCTGGAGGGCGACGTGGAGGTTTTCGCCCAGCAATACCTGGACTGCCCGCTCAGGGATTTGAAGCTGGGCTTCGTGCTGAACCGTCTCTTGGACCTGCTCATCAGCCACAAGCTGCGCATGAAGGCCGACTTCTACCTGGGCGTCAAGGCGCTGACGCAGGTGGAAGCCAGCGGCCGGGTGCTTGACCCCGATCTGAACTTCGTCCGGTTCGGCGAGCCTTACGCAATGCAGGTTATCGAGGGGAGATTCGATGTCAAACAGATCCTCAAGAACATCTACTCAGCCGTCGGCGAGACCGCGGATTTCCTGAGAACCTTCCCGCTGGAAGCGCGGGACCTGTATGAACGGGTTCGCAGCGGACGTTACCGCATCCCGCTGGAACACCGGTTCGACCCGAAGGGATTTGAGCCGTTGCGAAGCACGCTCAACCACATCACCAACCGCCTCGCCGAGGCGGTGCTTTCGGCAGCCATCATGGTCTGCTCAAGCATCCTCATCCTGGCGGACCACTCCAGCATGTGGAACTTCCTGCCGATGCTCGGCCTCACCGGCCTCGTCATCGGGGGCAGCATTGCCTTCCGCCTTGTCGTCGCCATCTGGCGCAGCGGCGGCATGTGATGTTCGGAAGCGAGCCGGAGAGTGTTTCAGAGATTCTTCAGTCCCTTGCGGAGACTCGCGGCGCCTTCCTCAATCGCGTTCGTCAGCTTGACCGACGCCTGGTTGACCAGCGACGACGCCTTCACCTTCATCGCGTGACGCGCCTTGGCGGTCTGGCCCGCGCTGGTGATCACGCCGTCCTTCAGCAGGGCCGCGGCCTGGTCAATCAGCTTGACAGCGGACTGGACCAGCGGATCCTTGTTGCCGGCGGCGGGACTTTTCGCCTTACCACTTTTCTTTGCAGCCTTAGCCATAATTCCTCCTGTGTGTTACCTGACCTTACGAACAGCCTGCCGTTCTGTCAACGATGGGAAACTGCCGGTAGTGGGTCAGTTTGAATCCTATGCGCCGTCGGGGTTGAAACACTGGCATACGGATTGCCGTTTATAACAGTTAGAACAAATGAAACCAGAGTTGTCTGTTGACCTGCAAGTTTCAGGTGGAAACGCGGTCGGGAGCAGCGGATGCTCGCATAATCTACCAGCAAAGGCATGGTCAGCCTGGCGGAAGTCGAGGATGGCTCGCCGGTGGCGATGGCCGTCATGGACCAGAAGGAACACACCGAGCGAGGCGAACTGAAAGTCGCGCAGCACTTGCTGGCGGCACGACGCCACCTTGGACGAAGACCGCACGCGCTTGCGCCAAGGCCGCGCCCTGATGAACTTGGCTCTCCTGCACAGCGCCAACCTGCGGCTGCTTTCCTGCGAGGGAGCCGAAGACTGGCTGCCAGCCCAAAAGGAGGGCCTCGCCGCCCATCCCACTGCCGCTCTCGTTCTCTTGCGCAAAAAACTATGAGTCAAAACCAAACGCCCTGCAGGTCTATTATTGAGGCCGGCAAAGGCAAACAGAGCAGAGGCTGGCTCCTTCGGCGCGTCACTCGGCTACGTTTTGGTTGCGGCTGCGCCGCGCTGGGATAAGATGCACGCATGATGAACCGAGTGTCAGTCATCCTGGGGTTGTTGCTCCTCGTCATTTGCGGCGCCAGGCACAGCCGCGCCGCTGGCGGCGCGATGCAGGAGGTCATCGCCGCGCTGTCGAACGACGCCAGCGTGCGGATCATCTACACCGACGTGCTTGGCGACAAGAAATCCGTCCGCAACGACCTCCAGGTCTCGCCGGAGCGGACGTTCCATCTCATCCTGCGCGAGACAAGGCTAGTGCCGGCGGCGAAAGGCAAGCCGTCGCAGGACCGCTGGCAGTTGCTGATCCACGCGCGCGAGTGGAACGGCCAGGAGTTGTTGGAATCAGGCAGTCTCGCTGAGAAGAAGCTCATCTGGTTGTTGCATCGGCGCGCCGCTGTCACGACCGATGCCGCGGAGAAGCTGAACGCGTCCACGCTCGTCGGAGTCCTGATGAACCGGAGCCAATCTTTCCCCGCGCCGAACAGCGGTAAGTGGGCGCTGCGCAGCGCGGCGCTGACCAAGAAACCGTGAACCGCCGCCAACCAACCCCGCCTTTCACTGACACCGCCCATGCATGCTGACCTCCTGGCCGACATCGGACGTTGCATCCTCGTTTCCGTCGCGCTCGCCTATGTGGCGCACCTGATTCGCCAGCCGTTGATCCTGGCTTACATCGCCGCGGGCGTCTTGCTCGGCAAACACATGGGGTTCGGCTGGCTCGACGATGTTCACAGCATTGAAACCATCAGCGAGATCGGCTTGATCCTGTTGCTGTTCATGATCGGCCTGGAAATGGACCTGAAGAAGATCCGCGAGGCCGGCAAGGTGGTGACGTTGACCGGTGTCGTGCAGGTCACGGTCTGCGCGGGGCTGGGCTGGCTGTTCTTCCGCTGGCTCGGCATCGGCGGCGGGCAGTTCGACGCGCTCTATCTGGCCGTCTGCACCGCCATGAGCAGCACGCTCATCGTGGTCAAGCTGTTGCACGACAAGATCGAACTCGACACGCTGCCGGGCCGCATCACGCTCGGCGTGCTGGTGTTGCAGGACGTGGCCGCCATCCTCTTCATCGCCGTCCAGCCGAACCTCCAGGACCCGCGCCTCCTGCCGGTGCTGCTGTCATTTGTCAAAGGTGTCGGCCTGATCGTCATGGCGTTCGCGGCCACGCGCTACGTGCTGCCGCCGCTGTTCCGCCGGATCGCCAAGGTGCCGGAGTTGGTGCTGGCCGGTTCGCTCGCCTGGTGCTTCCTTGTCGTTGCGGCTGCCGACGCCGCGGGACTGAGCCGTGCGATGGGCGCGCTCATCGGCGGCGTCAGCATCTCGACGTTCCCCTACAACCTCGATGTCATCAGCAAGCTGACCAGCCTGCGCGATTTCTTCATCACGCTGTTCTTCGTCGCGCTGGGCGCGGACATCCCGCAGCCAACGCCGGGGTTGCTGCTCGCGGCCGTCGGCTGCTCCATCTTTGTCGCCTTCTCGCGCTACGTCAGCGTGACGCCGCTGCTGCTGAGCCTGCGAAACGGCCACCGGGTCAGCCTCATCCCCGCCATCAACCTCGCCAACGTCAGCGAGTTCTCCATCGTCATCGCCGCCGTCGGCCTCAAAGCGGGCCACATCAGCGAAGCCGCGCAGACGCTTATCGTGCTCGCGTTTGCCGTCACCGCGACCGTCTCCACCTACAAGATTTCCTACAACTTCGAGCTGCAGCGCATCTACAGCCGGGGGCTGAAACGCCTCGGCGTGCGCGACCTCGACCAGACGGAAACACTCGTCGCCGCGGCGCACCCGAGGTTGATGCTGCTCGGCTTCGCCAAGGTCGCCAGTTCGTTGTTGGAGGAGATTGAGCGGCGCGCGCCTGCGCTCAAAGAACGGATGGCCGTCGTGGACTTCAATCCCGAAGCGGTCCATGAGTTGCGGCAACACGGCATCCGCGTTCACTACGGCGACATCAGCCACACCGACTCGTTGCGCCACGCCGGGATTGAGCACGCCGAGATCGTTGTCTCCACCATCCCCGACCACTACCTCAAGGGCATTAGCAACCGGCACATCCTTCAGTTGGTCCGCCAGCTCAACCCGAAGGCGCAGGTCGTGGTGACGGCGGAGACGCTCACCTCCGCGCGGGAACTTTACGCCGCCGGCGCTGATTACGTCAGCGTGCCCCGGATCAACGCCGCCGCCGACCTGCTGCCCGCGCTGGAGAAGCTGGTCGCCGGCGCGACCAACAGCGACCGCGAGGCGTTCCAAGCTGTCGTAAAGCAGCGCCACGAAATCATTCCATGAACCGTTATCAGCCCTTGCTCGACACTGCCATCGCCGCCGCGCACGCCGCAGGCGAACTCCAGCGCCGCCACTTCCACCGCCCCTTGCGAGTGACCGCCACAATGGCCCACGACATCAAGCTCGAACTCGACGTCCGCAGCCAGCGCATCATCGAGCGCGGCATCCTTCGCCGTTTCCCCGACCACGAAATCCTCGGTGAGGAAGGCACGCGGAAATCCAAAGTCCAAAATCCAGAATCCAAAATCCGCTGGGTCATTGACCCGATAGACGGCACGGTGAACTTCTTCTACAACATCCCCGTCTTCTGCATCAGCATCGCCGCGCAGGAACTTGTTCCGGCCAATCCAAAATCCAAAATCGGAAATCTAAAATCCGAATGGCGCACCGTCGTCGGTGTCATCTACGACCCGATGCGCGACGAGATGTTCTCCACCGCGATGGGCCAGCCCACGCGCCTCAACGGCCGCGTTGTCCGCGCCTCCAAGCGGCGCAAGCTGGCCGACACCATCTGCACCGTCGCGTTTTTCAAGGACAAGGAAACCATCCGGCGCGGCCAGGCGGTCTTCCACGCGCTGCTGCCGCGCGTGCGCAAGCTTCGCCTGCTCGGCGCCGCCGCGCTTGACCTCGCCTACATCGCCTGCGGCCGGTTCGACGCCTACGTGGAATTCGGCGTGAAACTCTGGGACATCGCCGCCGGCCTGCTGCTGGTGGAGAACGCCGGCGGCAAAACGCTCGTGCGCCCGACGAAGGAGGAACATGGCTACGCGCTGCTCAGCATGAGCGGCGCGATCCCGCAGTTGCCGCGGATTGTGAAGTGGTAAAGCGGCGATTTTACCGCCTTGCCTGCTATCGCTGCGCCGTCTTTGTTGCTTCCTTCGCCGGGACAACTGGCGGGTTCAGCGTCGCGAGGTAATCGCCGAGGGCGGCGACTTCGTCCTTCGTTCCGGCCAGGCGCGGCATGTAGGCGCGGTAGGGGGAGTCCGGTTTGTAATCGTGCAGCAGCTTCAGGAGATTGGCGATGGCTTCGCGGTTGCGTTCGCCGAGCAGGCGCTTCATGGAACGGTAGCCGTCGGTAGTGTGGCAGGCCAAACACTGGCCACGGAACATCGCCTCGCCTTGCGCCAGCTTCACGTCGTTGCCCTGACGGGTCCAGACCGAGTGCGTCAGGTAGCCTTCGACGTTGAGCTTGTCCACGGTGGCGATGCGGACGCCGTTGGAGAACATGTAGCGGCCGATGACGTAGGGCTTGCGAAGCGTCTCGCGGGTGTATTCGCCCGACGCGGTGGCAATCAGCGCCAGCAGCACCACGGTCAGCGCCTGGCCGACGTTGAATTCCCGCGGCGAACGCCATGCGAAGGCGTAGGTCACCGCGACGATGACCGCCGAGGTCAGGCCGACGATCAGCACGGCGCGGGTCACCTGCGTGAACATGCCCGAACCGATGGTGGAAATGCCGAGCTGCAACAGCGCGCGCTGCGACTCCGGCACGGTCCAGAGATACCAGACGAACGCCACCGGCAGCAGCACGAACGTCGGCAGCAGCCACTGCGCGCTCCAGCGCACGAGGGAGGTCTTCAGTTCGGGCTTTCTCACGCCATCAATCCGGCTGCACGTGACCAGCGCCCAGACGCCGGCCAGCGAGGCGCAGATGAGGCAGCGGATGACGAGGTTCGGCCAGTAGGTCGGGTTGAAGAACGCCTGCCAGAAGCGGCTCGATTCCTGGCCGGTGCCGGCCACCGCGAGCCAGGCATCGCCGGGCGTGAGCATGAACGCCAGGATGCCATTGATGATGACGAGCGTGAAGAAGGACGCCGCCGCGTAGAGCCAGCCGACCTTGAGGTGCAACTCGTCCGAGATGCGGCCCCACGTGTAGTAATAGACCGCCGCAGTCGTCAGCTCGATGATGAAGAAGACCCATTCCATCGCCCAGCCGAAGACGAAGTTGTGGATGAGCGCGCTGGTGGCTTCGGGATTGGCCAGCCCGATGGCGAACCAGATGCCGACGCCGGACACGGTGCCAAACACGCCGGTGAGGATGAGGAAGAACTTCGAGTGGCCTTTCAGCACTTGCAGCCAGTCGCGGTGGTCTTCGCGCAGCGCCTTGCGTTCCGCCAGCACGAGGTAGAACCCGCCGCCAACGGCGAAGAGCGCGATCATCATGTGGAAGATCGCGATGCCGCCGATCACCCAGCCGCTTCCGATGAGCGGCACGTCCCAGAACGGATAGTTCATAGTGTTTGCAGCCTTCGTCTTTCTCTAAAGCGCCAGGTATCCCCAGATCGTCGTCACAATCAGCGCCATCAGCGTGAACAGCCCGAACCACGTCGCCCGCCGCGCGCGGCGGCCGGCCTCCTGCGTGTTGTCGTAGAGCGGGATGAGGAACCACAGGATTCCACCCGCCGTGAAGACCGCCATGCCGAGGACTTCGCCGAGCGTGCCGGGGAACCAGTCGCCGAAGATTTTCAGCACCTGGAACTGGCTCATGAAATACCACTCCGGATGGATGCCCAGCGGCGCCGGCTTGAGCGGGTCGGCCTGCGGGCCGAGGTCCCATGGGAACATGAACGCCAGCACGCTGAGGATGTTGAACGCCACGAGCCACATCGCGAAGTCCTTCACCATGAAGTCCGGGAAGAACGTCTCGTTCTTGCGCAGCGCGGCCGGCCGCGTTTCCTCCGACGGCGGCAAAGCGTTGCCGTGGCGCTGCACCAGCCAGAGATGGAAGCCGAGGACCGGCAGGAACACCGCCGGCAGCACCACCACATGCAACGCGAAGAAGCGGTGGACGGTGTATTCGCTCACGTCCGGCCCGCCGCGCACGAGGTCGGCCAGCTTCGGGCCGAGCACCGGCAGCAGGTTGGAGATCTCCATGCCCACCTTCGTCGCGAAATACGCGAGGTCATCCATCGGCAGCAGGTAGCCGCTGAATCCGAACACCATCGCCAGGCCCAGCAGCGCGACGCCGCTCCACCAGCCGAACTCGCGCGGCTTGCGGTATGCCTTCATGAAGAAGACCGAGAACATGTGGACGAAGATGGCGACGATCATCAGGTTTGCGGCCCACGAATGCACCGAGCGCACCAGCCAGCCGAAGTTGGTGTCGAAGGTGATCTGCCGCACCGAATCGTAGGCATCCGGGCCGGGCCGGTAGTAGAGCAACAGCAGCACGCCGGTCGCAAACTGGATCAGGAAGAAGAACAGCGACAAGCCGCCCCAGTAATACCAGAACGCTTGCGAATGGACCGGCACGGTCTTGTGCCTGGCGAACTCCACGAGTTCCTCCAGGCCAAGCCGCTCGTCCGCCCAAGAGTAAGCCGATAAGAGAAGGGATTTCATGCGCGATCCTGGCTCCTCGAAATGATCACCCCCGCATCCGTCACCTTCACCTCGTAACGCTTCAGCGGCTTTGGCGGCGGGCCGCTGACGTTCGCGCCGGTCTTCGGGTCATAAACACCGCCGTGGCAGGCGCAGTGAATCCGTTTTTTGTCCTCCTGGTAATGCACCGTGCAGCCGAGATGCGTGCAGACCGCTGTCAGCGCCGTCCACGTCCCGTCGTCGTGATGGATCAGCATGCTCGGCCGTGAGCCGAACTTGAACATCAGCGCGCTGCCGGGCGCGAGCTTCTGCGCGTCCTTCAACGTCACCTCCGTCACCGCCGATTCCTTCGCCGCCTTTTCCACCGGCGACGCCACGTAGCGATAGACCGGATACGCCAGTCCCGCCGCATAGACGACGCCGGCGCCGCCCACCGCCGCGCGCAGAAACGTCTGCCGCGTGACACCGCCCGCAGACATCGTGTTGTTGTCCGTTGGTTTGCTCATCAGACCACCTTCTCCGAAACCGGTTCTGCGCGCACCATCACCGACACCAGCCAGCCGATCGTCGCCAGCCCGATGACGAACAGCGCGAGAAACAAGCCGACGACCGACCAGTTTGTCACAATCGTCCGTTGCCATACGTCGTAGCCAGCACCCAACAGCGTCAGGTCGCGGATGCCGTCGCGGAACACCGTCAGCCCGATCGCCGCCACCAAGCCAAGCGCCGCGCAGAGCCAGCCCGCCGCGGCCGTCGTCGGCTTCTTCAAACCCGCCCACGCGCCCGCCAGCAGAATCAATCCAATCGTCCCGAACCACGCCAGACCCGCGCCGAGATAAAGCGGATTCGCCACCAATCCCTCGCGGACCTTGTCCGGTTGGTTGTGAAAAACGAAATGCGCGGCCGCCAACTGCGCGATCACCGCCACCACCGCCAGCTTCCCGCCGAGGCCGGCGAGGTAACTGCGCACCGACGCGTCAATCTGGTTCCGGCTGCCGAGCCAGATCATCCACAGCCCGGCGAACACCACACCGCCCGCAACCATGAACAGCCAGCGCGGTAGCAGCGTTGGGTCGGGCGGTGGCGGAAGATTGCCCGTCGCCGCCGCCGAATACATCGCCTGCCAGACCTCCGGGCGGATCATCAGCGTCATGGTCATCGAGAGGATTTTCGCGATCGTTCCCGCCAGCAAGAACGCCAGCAAGCCGAGCCACCACGCCGCCCGGCCGCGCGCGACGTTCGCGTCAAACCGGTAGAGCAGCCAGTAGCAGCCCATGAGCAGGAAGATGACCGAAAACCAATACACGCCGATCAGCACGCTGCTGGTGTAAAACGCCCGCCCGTAGAGCACCTGCGTGAAGAGCAGCGGTGGCACGCCCAGATTGATCACGTAAGTCATCACCAGCGGCAGCCGGCGTGTCAGCGAAGCCGCCGCGTTCAGCCTCAACAGCGGCGTGCCGCCGCGCAGTCCGCCGAAGAAACAGAGGCCCACCGCCACCAGCAGTCCGCCGAGCAGCAACTCGACGGCGCAGAAATGCAGCGCTAGCGTCACGATGTGCAGCGCCTTGAACAGCCACACCGGCGCCGGCAGCGGAATCGGGTCAACCGCAGGAAACGCGTTCATAAAGATGTCCTGTCACTACCTCCAACCGGCCGACCTCATCGGCCGATTCAGCGAAACCAGTAAACCATGAATGGGGGTTTCGCAAGTGCCTCCTGCGCTTCGCTGGCTTTGGCCCTGCTCTTGTGCCGCTTTTTCGGCCTTTTCCGTTGACGCGGCAGGGCGGCGTCAATAGTATCCGCGGTTCCGCTTTCTTGAGAATGGCGGGTTTGAAACACGTAAAACTTAGTTAGGAGACATCAATGGCAATTAAAGTAGCAATCAATGGTTTTGGGCGCATCGGCCGCCTGGCCTTCCGCGCGCTCGCGGAAAAGGGCCTCATCGGCAAGGAGATCGAGGTCGTGGCCGTCGGCGATATCGTCCCGGCGGACAACCTCGCTTATCTGCTGAAGTATGATTCCATCCAGGGCCGCTTCGACGGCACCGTCACTTCGAAGAAGTCGGTCGCTGACAAGGCTGAGGACGATGTGCTCGTCGTCAATGGCAAGGAAATCAAGGTCGTCAGCGCCAAGTCCCCGGCGGAACTGCCGTGGAAGGCGCTCGGCGTGGACCTCGTCATCGAGTCCACGGGCTTGTTCACCGACGTCGAGAAGGCGCAAGGGCACATCGCCGCTGGAGCCAAGAAGGTCATCATTTCCGCTCCGGCAAAGGGTGATTGCCTCACGGTCGTCATGGGCGTCAATGACGACAAATACGACGCGTCCAAGCACCACGTTCTCTCCAACGCCTCCTGCACCACGAACTGTCTCGCCCCGATCTGCTACGTCCTTCTCAAGGAAGGCTTCGGCATCGAGGAAGGTTTGATGACCACCGTTCACTCCTTCACCGCCACGCAGAAGACCGTGGACGGCCCCAGCAAGAAGGACTGGAAGGGCGGCCGCAGCGCCTCCATCAACCTCATCCCCTCCACCACGGGCGCGGCGAAGGCCGTCGGCCTCGTGCTCCCGGAGGTCAAGGGCAAGCTCACCGGCATGGCGTTCCGCGTGCCGACGCCGACCGTCTCGGTCGTGGACCTCACCGTCCGCACCGTGAAGGAGACCAGCTACGCTGAAATCAGCGCGGCGATGAAGAAAGCCAGCGAAACCTATCTCAAGGGCATTCTCGGTTACACCACCGACGAGGTCGTCAGCAGCGACTTCATCCATTGCCAGCTCTCGTCCATCTTCGACGCCGGCAGCGGCATCGAGTTGAACAAGAAGTTCTTCAAGCTCGTGAGCTGGTATGACAACGAGTGGGGTTATAGCTGCCGCGTTGGCGATCTCGTGAAGTTGATGATCTCCAAGGGCCTGTAAGCCGGCGCTCGTTCGCCAGCAAAGCTGTATCGGTTCCGCCGGGCATGCGCATCTGCGTGTGCCCGGCGGTTCTGTTTCTGGCGGCGCGGACCAGCGGGTGCGGCAATGAATGGCGCGAAACCGGCCCCTTCTGAAAAAACCGGGCTTCTTCCATATTCTTCTGGCTTGTTCGCTCGCCGCCGTGCTAGGGTGCCCGCGGATGAAGACCAGCTACATCACGATAATCAGCTTGATCGTGTTGGCCACAACAGTCCTTAGCATTAACCAAGGTTGGATTGGCTATCCAGAAGTTGAATACATAGCGGCTGCGTTGTTTTCCGTTGTGGTAGTCATCATCATTCGCCAACGCAGGAAGAAGAGCTAGCCGCGAGGAGGTGCGAGAAACTCGCATTTCGACTTCGGGGGGAGTGTCTGTCCAGAACCACCGGCCGGCTCTGCTCCATGATTGCTGAGACCGCACAAGCGAGGTCCTTTTGGCGGGAGACAACCGCGGTCGCCAGGGGAGGATGCCGCCGGGTCGCCGGCATCAAGTTTCCGCGGCCTGACCGTTGGGGACGACGTAATTGTGAGGAGGCTCTTCCGGGGGCTTTGACTGGAACGTGATACAGAAGCTTGTCCCGTGGTCCCGCGCCACCTCCATGGTGCCGCGCAGTTTCTCAGTCAACATGAACACCAGTTGATGCCCCAGCGTCTTGGTCTGGCGGAGATTCAACCCCCACGGCAAGCCCACGCCATCATCGGACACCTTCAGGAGGATCTGTTCTTGCGGCGTGGTTCCCAGTTCCACCGCGATCCGCCCGGTCCGGTCTTCCGGGAACGCGTGTTTGAGCGCGTTGGAGATGAGTTCATTGACGATCAGGCCACACAAGACCGCCCGGTCCAAGTCCATGGAAACACTCTGCAATCGTCGCTCCAGTTTGACGCGCGTCGCCTTCTGCGCGTGGGAGCGGAAGAGGTGGCTGCAAAGACTCTCGATGTAGTCGGCGAAGTTCACATGCGCCAGGCTTTGTGACCGGTAGAGCGCCTCGTGCAGCAAGGCCATGGAGTGGATGCGGTTGCCGGTTTCTTGCAAGGTGTCGAGAGCCTCTGGATTCTTGGTGCGGACCGCCTGAAGCCTCAACAAGCTGATCACGATCTGGAGGTTGTTCTTCACGCGGTGATGCACCTCCTTCAGGAGGACAATCTTCTCTTCGAGGGAAGCGCGAATCGCCTCCTCCGCCCGCCTGCGCTCGGTAATGTCGGTGTAGATGCCTTGCAGGCCGATCACTTTGCCGCGCGCGTTGCGCAGCGGCGTTTTGATGACTTCCACGTAAACTCTTTCCCGACCCGGCGTCTGGTGCTCTTCCACCGTCTCAAACATCTGGCCGGTCTGAAGAAGGCGGGCGTCATCCTGTTCGTGTTTCCGGGCCAGTTCTGCCGGGAAGAGATCGAAATCGGTCTTCCCGACGATCTCCGACAGCGGTTTGCCCAGGGCGAGGCAGAACCGCTGGTTGGCGAAAGTGAACCGGCCTGATGCGTCCTTGCAGAACACGTTCTGGGGCAGGTTCTCCACCAGCGAATGATAAAGGACTTCGGATTGTTTGCGCTGCCGGCGCTCCTCGGCCTCCTTCAACTCGCGCTCCACGGCGGGCACCAGGCGCGCCAGCTTGCCTTTGATGACATAGTCATGCGCGCCGGCTTTCATGGCGGCCACGGCTTCCTCCTCGCTGATGTGGCCCGAAACGATGATGAACGGCAAGTCCAGTTCCTTGCCTTGCAGGATGCTGAGGGCGTCCATGGAACTGAACCCCGGCATGTAATGGTCGCTCAGGATGATGTCCCAGGTCTGGCGTTCGAGGGCGGCGATCATGGTCTCGGCGGTGTCCACGCGTTCGTAGGCAGGCTCATAGCCGCCGACGGTCAGTTCGTGGACCAGCAAGTGCGCCTGTTCCGGTGAATCCTCGACAATCAGTGGTCGGAGTGGCTTGCTCATATCGCAGGTTGCCTTCTCAACTGAGTCTTGATGGGAACACGATGCGGAAGGTGGCGCCGTGTTCCCGTATCACTTCAACGGTGCCGCGCAGTTTCTCGGCGAGCATGAACACCAGTTGATGCCCCAGGGTGCCGGTCTGGTGGATGTCCGCTCCCGGCGGGATGCCCACGCCGTCGTCGGCCACCTTCAAGACGATTTGCTTGTCCGGTGTCTTCTTCAACTCGACCTCGATCCGCCCCGCCCGGCCGTCGGGGAAGGCGTGTTTGAGCGCATTGGACACCAGTTCGTTGATGATGAGGCCGCAGGAGACGGCCTGATCCAGGTCCACGGAGACCTCTTCCAGATGCAGTTCCAGTTTGATCCGCGCCGCCTTCGGGCCGTAGGAACGGAACAGGTGGCCGCAGATGTTCTCGATGTAGTTGCCGAAGTTCACGCGCCCCAATGTTTCCGAGCGGTAGAGCGTCTCATGCAGCAACGCCATCGAGCGGACCCGGTTGCCGGTTTCCTGCAAGGTGTCGAGCGCCGTCGTGTTCTTGGTGCGGACCGCCTGAAGGTTCAACAGGCTGGTCACGGTTTGGAGATTGTTCTTCACGCGGTGGTGGACTTCCTTCAAAAGGACCGTTTTTTCCTGGAGGGAAGCGCGGATGGCGTCTTCGCCCCGCTTGCGCTCGGTGATGTCCTGGAAGAACACAGCCATCCGGTTGAAGCCGGTTTGGAAGGCGTGAAACTCAAACACGCCCCGGATGACCGGATCGTTCCATTCGACTTGATCGTTCTGGTAATCCTCGCCATCAGCCGCGACACGCCGGAACGCATCTGGAATCTCCGTCTCTTTCAGGCTTGGGAAGGCGTCTTCGATGGCTTTGCCGAGGAACTCCTGGGTCGTCGCCCGCGTGACTTTTTCCGCGGCGGGATTCGCGCCCGTGAGCGCCAGCCGCCCGTCAATCTGCAACTCAAAGAAATAGGCGCCGAAGGGCGCGCGGTTGATGGTGGCTTGCAGCCGGCGCTCGCTTTCCCGCACGGCCTCCTCGGCCCGCTGGCGTTCCGTGATCTCCTGTTTCAGGCCGTCGTTGGCCCGCGCCAACTCGGCCGTGCGCTCGACGACGCGGTTCTCGAGCGTGGCTTGCATCGCCCGCAACTGTTCGAAAAGGTTGTCGAAGGCGATGCCCAGCACGTCAATCTCATCGTTTTCCTTCAGCCCCTCCGGCGTCATCCGCGCCGCTTCCGACTTGTGGGCGATCTCCCGGATATGCCGCGCCATGCCTGCCAAGCGCCGCGATACCACAACGTGGAACACCACCATGATCAGGCTGAACAGAAACACGAGCCACGTGGCCAGCACCAACAACTTCCAACGCATCTCAGTCGTGATCGCCGTCGCTATCGCCTCCACGGGAATCGCGACCGTGTCCAACCCCGCCACGTCGCCCACCGGCCGGCGGAAACCCGCCGTCGTGCCGTATCGCTTCGTCAACCCCGCCGGAGCGTCCTTCGGGTCGCCGTGGCAACGCAGGCATTCCGTCGTCGTCCGCAGCGCCTTGAATTGCGCCACATAACGCTGGCCGTTGATTAGAATCTGCTCGCTCTTCTGGATGACCCGCGGGTTTTGGCGGAAGAAGTCCATGACCCTCAGTTCATCCGTGGTGGCGCGATTGACCGGATTGAGCGCGTTGTCGGAGGCAAACCGCACGATGTAGCCGGGAAATTTCTTTTGAATCCTCTCGAAGATGTTCTGCGAAATGAACGACGAGGACATCGTCTCCGGGATGAACTCATCCTTGCCCACGATGTGCTGGAGGGCCGGCCGGCCTTTCTCGGCCACATACTCGCGGATCGCCTGGTTGAACTCCATCAGCATGTCCGCCTGCTTGCGAATCAAGTCGTCAGCAATATGCTGGCTCGTCGCGTAGACCTCGTAAAACACGAGCGTCGAGAAAATGACTGCCACAGCCGCGAAAGGCAGGAGAAAACGTGCCGCTATACTTTTCATGCTCTAGTCTCCCATCCGTCACCAAGTGTGGCAGGAGATTACGCGAGAAGCACGCCGCGCCGCGAGTAAAAACCCTCCGCAGGCTTCTTTTTCAGTTGAGCCGGGTGTTCTTGATTCAACCGCCGCGTCCGCTTCTGCTAAAAAACAGGTCGCGGGTCCGTGAGCCTTGTTGCTCCCACTCGGACCCGCTTCCTATGCGATGAAATCTGATTACGGCTTCCGCAGCAGGATCAACCCGCCCAGTGCCATGCCCAGCAAGCCGATCGTCACGCCGCCTTCCGGGACCGAGCCGCCGCCGCCTGAACCGGAGCCGTAGCTCGAATAGAACGAAATCCCACCCACCAGCGGGTGTCCGCCCGGAGGCGCGTTGAACGTGTAGCTGGCGTCAGCGCCGGGATTGTAATAAGCCTGCGCCCAGCCGCCGTCCTTGCCGCCCCAGTGCAGGAAGGCGTAGTCATTGCTCGGAATGGTCAGGGTAAAACTGCTCGATCCGGAGAAAGTATCCACCTTCGACAGCGGCGCGCCGCTGGGCAGGGCCGTCGGCGCCGGAAGGGACGTGCCGTAAGCCGTGTTATAAGCGGCAATGTCGGACTGCAACCAAGCGAAGACCGTGCTGTCGCCGAAACTGCCCAGCGCACTGGCAGGGGCGGCGATGGCGGATTGATTGCCGATCATCGTGACATTGATGGGGATGGCGCCAGCCGGGATGGCGGACAGAACCAGAATCAACGCGGCTCCAACGGTAAGTTTGTTCATCATCGCATTCATGGCGCTCAATAGGGCAGGCGGCGTGCCAAGCGGCGGGGAGCACCGAAGCTGAGAAGCGCAGCATGGCGGTTTTGAGCGTGTTTCCGGCGAAAAACCCCGCATTTCTCCCGCTGCGAACCGTCCTGCGCTGTCCCGGCAACGTGCAATTCCATCGTGCATTGCCATTGCAAATGCGAAGGCGTGAGAGTGCGGGCGTATCCGGCGTGACAGCCGCGGAGGCGTTTGCTATAAGCCGGCTCCGTTATTCAACACCAACAGGAGAACAATTCTATGGTCAACGTCGGCATCATCGGTCTCGGCTTCATGGGGGTCACCCACTTCAAGGGCTACAAGAAGGTTGCCGACGCGCGCATCGTCGCCGTGGCGGACAGCATCGAAAAGCGGCTCACGGGCGACTGGAGCGACATCAAGGGCAACATCGGCGAGGCAGGCGGCGTCCAGGACCTCAGCGGCATCGCCACCTACAAGGAGATGGACCGGTTGCTCGCCGATCCGGCCGTGGAGCTTGTGGACATCTGCCTGCCGACGAGCGCGCACCGCGACGTGACCATCCGCGCCCTCCAGGCCGGCAAGCACGTCATCTGCGAAAAACCCATGGCCGTCAGTCTCAAGGATGCCGACGCGATGCTCGCCGCCGCCAAGAAGGCGAAGCGCCACCTTTTCATCGCGCAGGTGTTGCGCTTCATCCCGGAGTTCGCCTGCGTGGGCGAGGCCATTGCCGACGGCCGCTACGGGAAGCTGCGCGGCGCGCACTTCAAGCGGGTCATCTCCATGCCCGACTGGCTGACCGGCGACTGGATTAAGAACGCCAAACTCAGCGGCGGCCCGATGCTGGACCTGCACGTCCACGATTCCGATTTCATCGCCCACACGCTCGGCATGCCGAAGCGCGTCACGAGCCAGGGCCTTGTGTCGGACGGCGTGGTCAGCTACGTCGTCACCCAGTATGGTTTCGGGGCGAAAAACCTCGTTGTCACCGCGCAGAGCGGCGCGGTGGCCGCCAAGGGCCTCTGCTTCGAGCACGGGTTCGACGTTTACTTCGAGCGCGGCACGCTGCAATACAACTCCAAGGCCGGCTTCCCGCTGACGCTTTGGAAGGAAGACGGCGGATCGGAGAAGATTGACCTCACCGGCCGCGAAGACGGCTACGTCGCCGAACTCCGCCATGCTGTGGATGTCGTCGCTGGCCGCGCGCCGAAGAATCTGCTCAGTGGCCTCAGCGCCCGCAACGGCCTGCGCCTCTGCCTCGCCGAAGCCCAGTCCGCGCGCGCCGGCAAGAGCGTGAGCGTGTAAGCTACGCTTTCCAATTCCATTTGTGGGTGTGAAGGTTTGGACAATTTTCTTGAAAGCCCTTATCGCTTTCGTTTCACTTGCCCGCTCATGAGTCCAGACCAACAAGCGCCCAAGATTGACGTGCCTTACCTGGCGCAGCTCGCGCGCATCTCGCTCGACGCGGAGCAAATGGAGAAGTTTGGCGCGCAGCTCCAGCAGATCGTCAGCTACGTCGAGAAGCTGAAGGAGGTCAATGTCGAGGGCATTGAGCCGACGGCGCACGCGACGCCGATCACCAACGTGTTCCGGCAGGACGAGCCGCGGACGCCGGGCGACAACGCGCCGTTCCTGAAGAACGCGCCGCAGCAAGCCAACAACCTTTTTGTGGTGCCGAAGATTGTCGAGTAACCGTCCGGCATGAACCTCAACGAACTGACCATCCACGAGCTGTCCGGGCGGCTGGCGAAAAAGGAGATCGCCGCCGCCGACTTGGCGCGTGATGTCGTGGCGCGGACGGAGGCGGTGGAGCCGAGGCTGCACGCGTTTCTGGAGTGGAACGGCGGGGAACTGCTCGCGGCAGCGCGCGACGTGGACGAGCGACGGGCGCGCGGCGAGGCGATGGGGCCGCTGGCGGGCATCCCGGTTGGCATCAAGGACGTGCTGAACGTCAAGGGACACACTTGCCGGTGCGGGTCCAAAATTTTGCAGGGCTACGTCGCGCCCTATGACGCGACGGTGATTGCGAAACTGCGCGCGGCGGGCGCGATTCCGTTCGGGCGGCTGAACATGGACGAGTTCGCGATGGGCAGCTCGACGGAGAACTCGGCGTTCGGCGTGACGCGCAATCCGTGGGATTTGGAGCGGATTCCGGGCGGTTCCAGCGGCGGCAGCGCGGCGGCCGTGGCGGCGAGCGAAACGCCGGCGACGCTCGGCAGCGACACGGGCGGCAGTATTCGCCAGCCAGCGTCGCTCTGCGGCGTCGTTGGGTTGAAGCCGACTTATGGCCGTGTGTCGCGGTTCGGACTGGTGGCGTTTGCGTCGTCGCTCGACCAGATCGGGCCGTTTGCGAAAGACGTGACTGACGCGGCGCTCGTGCTCGGCGCGATCAGCGGGAAGGACCCGAACGATTCGACCAGCGTGCCGGAGCCGGTGCCGGATTACACGAAGGCGCTGACCGGCGACGTGAAGGGCATGAAGCTTGGTTTGCCAAAGGAATACTTCATTCCCGGCATGGACAAGGAAGTGGAGGCAGCGGCGCGCGCGGCGGTGGACAGGCTCTCCTCGCTCGGCGCGGAGATCGTGGATATATCGCTGCCGCACACGGATTACGGCCTGGCGGTCTATTACATCATCGCCACGGCGGAAGCGTCGGCGAACCTCGCCCGCTTCGACGGCGTGCGCTACGGCAGCCGCGCGAAGGACGCGAAGGACCCGATTGACATGTATGGCCGCACGCGCGGCGCGGGCTTCGGGCCGGAGGTGACGCGGCGCATCATTTTGGGCACCTATGTGCTCAGCAGCGGCTACTACGACGCTTACTATCTGCGCGCGCAGAAGGTGCGGACACTGATCCGGCGCGACTTCATGGAGGCGTTCCAGAAGTGCGACGCCATCGTGACGCCGACAACGCCGTCCGCGGCGTTCAAGATCGGCGAGAAGGCCGAAGACCCGCTGACGATGTATCTGAGCGACATCTTTACAGTGAACGTGAATCTCGCCGGCATCTGTGGCGTGAGCGTGCCGTGCGGCTTCACGAAGCAGCCGAAGCTGCCGATTGGCCTGCAGGTGCTCGGCAAGCCGTTTGGCGAGGAGACGATTTTGAAAGTCGCGCACGCCTATGAGCAGGCGACGGATTGGCGGAAGGCGCGACCGGCGATTTAGCGGCAATGGAATACGAAATTTGCATCGGCCTTGAGACGCACGTGCAGGTGAAGACCCGCACGAAGGTGTTCTGCGCCTGCCCGACGGAGTTTGGGGCGGAGCCGAACTCCAACGTGTGCCCCGTGTGCCTCGGTTATCCCGGCAGCTTGCCGGTGATCAACGAGGAGGCCATTCGCAAGACGGTGCTGGCGGGAATGCTCGTGGGGGCGAAGATCGCGCGCTACTCGAAGTTCGACCGGAAGAATTACTTCTATCCGGACATGCCGAAGAACTACCAGATTTCCCAATACGACCTGCCGCTGGTCATCGGCGGGACGGTGGAATACGACTTCGGCATCGTGGACAAGAAGCGGCTCGGCGAGACGAAGGTCTGTCATCTTACGCGCATCCATCTTGAAGAGGATGTCGGCAAGAACTTCCATTTCGAGCGCACGAGCGGCGTAGATTTCAATCGCGCCGGCACGCCGCTCATGGAGATCGTCAGTGAGCCGGATTTGTCGTCGTCGGACGAGGCGTTCGCCTACCTGACAGCGCTGAAGGAAATCCTGATCTACGGCGGCATCAGCGACTGCGACATGGAAAAGGGACAGGTCCGCTGCGACGTAAACATCTCCGTCCGCCCCAAGGGTCAGAAGGAACTCGGCCAGAAGGTCGAGATCAAGAACATGAACACCTTCTCTGGTGTGCGGCACGCGATAGACTACGAGTCGCAACGGCAGATCGAGACGTTGCGGCGCGGCGGCAAGCTGGTGCAGGAGACGCGACGTTGGGACGATGTGGCCGGCGTCACTGAGTCCATGCGAACGAAGGAACACGCGCACGATTACCGTTACTTCCCGGAGCCGGACCTGCTGCCGGTGTCGCTGAGCGAGGAATGGCTCGCCGAGGTGCGCAAGCTGGTGCCGGAACTGCCAAGTGCGAAACGCAAGCGGATGGTGGAGCGATACGGCATCCCGCTTTACGACGCGGGCGTGCTTTCGGCGGATGCGGCGCTGGCGGATTATTTCGAGGCGGCGGCGAAGGCGTCGAAGAACCCGAAGTCGGTGGCGAACTGGATTTGCAACGACCTCCTGCGCGATCTCGCGGAGGCGAAGCTGGCTATCGGGCAGTCGCCGGTGAAGCCGCCACACATCGCGGAACTGGTGGAACTGGTGGACAGCGGAAGGATTTCATCGAAGATCGCTAAAGACGTTTTTGTGGAGATGTTCAAGACCGGCAAGGCGCCGGCGGCCATCGTGGCGGAGAAAGGTTGGGTTCAGGTCAGCGACACCGGCGCGATCGGGAAGTTCTGCGACGAGGTGATTGCGGCGAACCCGAAGATTGTGGCGGATTTCAAGGCCGGCAAAGAAGTGGCGCTGAACGCGCTGACCGGCCAGGTGATGAAGCTTTCGAAGGGCAAGGCGAACCCGCAGGCGGTGCGGGACGCGTTGCGCGCAAAGTTGACTGGCTAAAACGCCGGTCATCCAGTAAGAGTATTTTTACGAGAATCGGATAACAGTTTGTTGTGGCAGCCAACGACCAATATGTAGTGGACATCCTGCGCGACCTGGGATTGGTGACCCAGGAGGACATCGAGCGGGCAACGGCCCTTATCGGCACTGATCTCAAGATCAAGGGCATCGTGGACGCCCTGATCAAGATAGGTGTTATCACGGAGCTTCAGGTCACGCAGGCGCTGGCCAATCAGTTTGGCATGGACGTCATCACGCTCTCCGAGCACAAGGTGGCCGACGACGTCATCCAGTCCGTGCCGTCGCACGTTGCGCGGCGCTACCAGATCGTGCCGGTGTTCAAGCACGAGAACACCATCACCGTCGCGCTCTCCAACCCGATGGACGTGGATACGCTCGACAGCCTGCGCTACATCCTCAAGTGCAACGTCGAGGGCATGGTTTCCACCAAGTCCGAGATCGAGAAGGCCCTCACCCAATACTACGGCAGCGCTGATGACGCCATCGAGTCAATCATGGGCAAGATCGGCCATGAGGTGACTGACGATGACATCACGCTGCGCGGCGGGGCGGACGAAGGCGGGCCAGTGAGCGAGGGGGACGCGCCGATCATCAAGCTGGTGACGGCGATGATCGTGCAGGCGGTGAAGATGCGGGCGAGCGACATTCACGTCGAGCCGCTGGAGAAAAAGTTGCGCGTGCGCTACCGGATTGACGGCTACCTCCACGAGATCGAAAACCCGCCGAAGCGGTTGCAGGCGTCCATCATCTCGCGTCTGAAGATCATGTCGAACATGTCCATCGCGGAGAAGCGTATCGCGCAGGACGGCCGCATCCGGATCAACGTGGCCGACAAGCAGTTCGACCTCCGCGTGAGCGACATCCCGACGGCGCACGGCGAGAGCATCGTCATGCGTATTCTCGACAAGAAGAGCATGCTCGTCGGCCTGCCGCAGCTCGGCTTTTTCAGCGACGACCAGGCGACCTTCGAGCGGCTCATCACGCTGCCCGACGGCATCCTGCTGGTGACCGGCCCGACCGGCTCCGGCAAGACCACCACGCTGAACTCCTGCCTGAACTTCATCAACCGCCCCGACAAGAAGCTGATCACGGTGGAGGACCCGGTGGAGTATGTGCTGGCGGGCGTGAACCAGGTGGAGGTGCGCGAGGAGGTCGGCATGACCTTCGCGGCGGCGTTGCGCTCGATTTTGCGTCAGGCGCCAAACGTGATCATGATCGGTGAAATTCGCGACCTTGAAACAGCGGAAATCGCCATCAACGCGTCGTTGACCGGTCACCTTGTCTTCTCCACGTTGCACACCAACGACGCGCCCAGCGCGATCACGCGGTTGCTGGACATCGGCGTGAAGCCGTTCCTGGCGGCGTCCTCCATCCGCGCGATCATGGCCCAGCGGTTGGTCCGCAGAATTTGCGAGCGGTGCAAGGAGTCTTACGCGCCGACCGACGCGGAACAACGGTTCATGGGGCTGACTCCAGATCAAGCGGCGACGACGGCGTTTTACAAGGGCCGGGGTTGCAACGAGTGCAACCGGACCGGTTTCCGCGGCCGGCTTGGCATCTATGAGATTTTCGTCATCACCGATGATGTCCAGAAACTGATTTACGAACGCGTGTCAGCTCACGTCCTGCGCAAGTCTGCGCGCGAGCTGGGCATGCGCACGTTGCGCGAGGACGGCGTCCGCAAGGCCGTCGCCGGGTTGACGACGCCGGAGGAAGTGATGAAGACCACGGCGGCGGACGTGGATTAGGCGATTTAGAGGAAACGATATGAATGTCCGAATGGAGCAGTTGCTGGAGTTGGTGGTGACGGAGAATTGCTCCGACCTCCACATCCGGGTTGGCTTGCCGCCGGTGGTGCGCCTGCACGGCTCGCTGGTGACGTTGACGCAGGTGCCGCCGATCACGCAGGAGGACGCGGAGCGGCTGGTGAAGTCCATCACCAGCGAGGAGCATCTGCGCCGGACGCGCGAGGTGGGCGGCAGCGACTTCGGTTTCTCTTATCAGGACAAGGCGCGGTTCCGCGTCAGCATCTTCAAGGAGCGCGGCAACTTCGCGCTGGTGATGCGGCAGATTCCGACGCGGATGATGACGCTGGAGCAGATCGGCCTGCCGCCGAGCATCAAGGACCTGCTCTACCTGCCGCGCGGCCTGATCCTCGTCGTCGGCCCGACCGGCTCCGGCAAGACCACGACGCTGGCCTCGATGCTGAACATCGTCAACCAGGAACGCGACGTCCATATTATAACCGTCGAGGACCCGATCGAGTATTACCATCCGAACAAAAAGAGCGTCATCACCCAGCGCGAGATCGGCGTGGACGTGACGTCGTTCTCCGAGGCCCTGCGTCGCGCGTTGCGGCAGGACCCCGACGTGGTGCTCGTGGGTGAAATGCGCGACCTCGAAACGATGGAGGCCGCCATCACCGCGGCGGAGACGGGCCACCTCGTCTTTGCGACGCTGCACACCACGGGCGCGGCGCGGACGGTGGACCGCATCGTGGACGCCTTCCCGACGGCGCAGCAGGAGCAGATTCGCACGCAGCTTGCCAGCTCGATCAAAGCGGTTGTCTCGCAGTTGCTGCTGCCGCGCAAGGACGGCAAGGGCCGCGTGGCGGTGTTCGAGGTGATGATCACCACGCAGTCCATCCAGGCGCTCATCCGCGACAACAAGACGTTCCGCATCCAGAGCGACATCCAGACCGGCGCGAAGCACGGCATGTTCACGCTCGACAGCCATCTGGTGGAGCTTTACCAGAAAGGCATCATTGACTACGGCGAGATGCTGACGACCGCGCAGGATCCCGAGACCATGATGCAACAACTGGGCATGAAGTGACATGTTTGAAGCTGAATCCAACGTATTGCTGGGCATCCTGAAGGCGCATCAACTGCTGCCCGCCGAGCAGTTGGCGGACATCGAGGCCGAAAGCGCGCGGGGCGGCAAAGGTGTCGCGGAAGTCCTCATGGACATGGACATCCTGACGCGCGAGCAGATTCTCAGCGTCATCGCGCAGCACCTCGGCACCGAACTGATCAGCATCAAGGACCAGGAGATTTCCAAGGAGACGCTGAAACTGATTCCACCGGCGCAGGCGCGCAGCTATTGCGCCATCCCGGTCAAGCTTGAAGGCAACACGCTTCACATTGCCGTCAGCGACCCACTCAACGCCGGCATTGTCGAGGAACTGCGCTTCGTCCTGGACCGCGACATCCACATCGTAGTGGCCGATCCCGACGAGATCGCGGCGATGGTCAAGCAGATGTATGGCGAGGAGGGGTCCGAGTCGGTGGACGACCTCATCAACCAGATCGAGGGCCTGACGAACCTCACGGAGGTCGCCGCGCCTGAGATCATGACGGTGGAGAACATCGCGGCGATGGCCGGCGAAGCGCCCGTCATCCGCTTCGTGAACCTCGTCCTCTTCCAGGCCATCCGCGACCGCGCGAGCGACATCCACTTCGAGCCGTTCGAGGAGATGTTCAAGATCCGCTACCGCGTGGACGGCGCGCTCTACGAAATGGCGCCGCCGCCGAAGCACCTGGCGCTGCCCGTGACCAGCCGCATCAAGGTCATGGCCAACCTCAACATCGCCGAGCGGCGCATCCCGCAGGACGGCCGCATCCAGATGGCCATCGCCGGCCGGCCGGTGGACCTGCGTGTTTCGACGCTGCCGACGCAGTTTGGCGAGAGCGTGGTGCTTCGCGTGCTCGACCGTTCCGTCGTCAACCTCGACCTCGCTACGCTCGGCATGCCGAAGGAGATTTTCGACGAGGTCTGCTCCATCATCGAACGGCCAAACGGCATTTTCATCGTCACCGGCCCGACCGGCTCCGGCAAGACCACCACGCTTTACTCCTGCCTCGGCCGCATCAACACGATTGACTCCAAGTTGCTCACCGCCGAGGACCCCGTCGAATACGAAATCGAGGGCATCATGCAGGTGCCGATCAATCCCGCTGTCGGGCTGACGTTCGGCCGCGCGCTGCGCGCGTTCCTGCGCCAGGATCCCGATATCATCCTCGTGGGCGAGATGCGTGACTTGGAGACGGCGCAGATCGCCATCCAGTCGTCGCTCACCGGCCACTTGGTCTTCTCGACGCTGCACACCAACGACGCCGCCGGCGCCATCACCCGTCTGCTCGACATGGGCGTCGAGCCGTTCTTGGTCAGCTCCACCCTCGAGGCGGTGCTCGGCCAGCGCCTGGTGCGCAAGATTTGCAAGAACTGCCGCACCGCCTATGAGCCAACCGAACAAGACCTGAACCTCCTCGGCCTCAAGCCGTCCGAGGTTGTGGGCAAGTCGTTTTACTTCGGCAAGGGATGCTCCGAGTGCAACGACAGCGGTTACAAGGGCCGCACCGTCCTTTGCGAACTGATGCGCGCGAGCGACCCCATCCGCACCCTGATCAACCAGCGCGTGGCTGGCACGGTCCTCAGGGACAAGGCGATGGAACTGGGGATGCGCACCATGCGCCAGGACGGCATCCGGCGCATCCTCGACGGCGAGACGTCGCTTGAGGAAGTCGTGAAATACACGTAACCGGGGAAGGAGCCGCCCAACACTGGTGCGGGAGGAGAAAACCCGTCTTCAGTCCGGCACGCCGGGACCGCGTCATTCCCTGACTTGATTTTTTCCAACTTTGATGGTGAGTTCCGCGAAATGAAGTGACCTATTACAGCAGAGCCGAAACAGACAAACCGGAGAGCTGCCATGCCCAAGTATGAATACACAGCGGTAGATGCCCGCGGCAAAGAAACAACTGGCGAGATGGAGACAGAGAGTCCCGCCGCCGCGATCAACAAGCTCAAGGAGATGGGGTATTTCCCCACCAAGATCACCGAGGCTGGCGCAGGCAAGGGCCGCAAGTCCAAGGCGGCAAGCGCGGTCGGCGCCAAGGGCGGCAAAAAAGGCGGCTGGCAGCAGATGGAGATCAACATCCCCGGCATTACCGACCGGGTGAACAAGAAGCTCCTCACCGTCTTCACACGCCAACTGGCGACGCTGATTGACGCCGGTCTGCCGTTGCTGCGCGCGCTGCGCACCTTGGAGCGCCAGGAACGGAATCCCGCCCTCAAGAAGACCATCGTCTCGCTCGCCGAGGCGGTCGAAGGCGGCTCGACGATGTCCGAGGCGATGCAGCACCACCCGCGGGTGTTCGACCGGCTCTACATCAACATGATCCGCGCTGGCGAGGCGGGCGGCGTGCTGGAGGTCGTGCTGACGCGGTTGGCGGAGTTTGCCGAGAAGGCGCAGAAAATTCGCGGCAAAGTCCTCGCGGCGTCGGTCTATCCGATCGTCGTGCTCACCATCGCCGTGGGCATCCTGTTCTTCCTGATGACCTACATCGTGCCGAAGTTCCAGGACATCTTCAAAGACCTCCTCGAAGGCAAACCGTTGCCGGCCCTGACCCAGGCCGTGATGGACGCCAGCAAGCTGATCCGCGAGAACGTGCTGGTGGTCGGCGGCGCCGTGGTGGCGTTTGTGGTGCTGTTCAACTTCCTGATCAAAAAAGTGCCGGCGCTCACCCGGCTGTGGGACAACTTCAAGCTCAACATGCCCGCCTTCGGCCCGATGATCCGCAAGGTCGGCATCTCCCGGTTCACGCGGACGCTCGGCACCCTCATCTCCAGCGGCGTGCCGATCCTGCAAGGACTCATGATCGTGAAGGAAACCTCCGGCAACCGCGTCATCGCCGACGCCGTGCAGCGGGTGCATGACTCGGTGAAGGAGGGTGAATCGGTGGTGCGGCCCCTGGAAGCCAGCAAGGTCTTTCCGCCGATGGTGGTCTCGATGATTGACGTCGGCGAGGAAACCGGCGCGCTGCCGGAAATGCTGATGAAGATCGCCGACAACTACGACGAGGAAGTGGACAACGCCGTCGCCGGCATTACGTCGCTGCTGGAGCCGATTCTCATTGTGTTCCTGGCCGTGGTGGTCGGCGTCATCGTCGTGGCGCTGTTCCTGCCGCTGGTGACCATCCTCCAGACGCTCGGCGGCGCGGCGTGAGGAGTAAAACATAATTCGTAATTCGTAACTGGCGATAAGTAATTGGAAGATGACGATGAAACTGAACAGGTCAAAGGCAAGGCGTGAACGGCGCATTGCGCATTACGCATTACGTATTACGCAGCGTGCTTCCCCCGGCTTCACGCTGGTGGAATTGATGGCGGTGATCGTCGTCATCGGGATTGTGTCCGGCGTCGTGATCGCCGGCGCCAGCTATGCCAACCGGACGGCGATGAGAAACCGCACCATTACCACCATCCAGCAAGTCAGCACGGCAGCCGAGATGTTTTACTCGGACAGAGGCGGATATCCGCCGGATTTGACCTGCACAACGAACACAGCGGACGCCAACAATGACGATCTCAGGTCCAACCAGTTCGTCTGGCCTTGCGAAGCTTTGTGGTATTATCTGGCGTATAAGGGGGTGCACCTGCGGACTGGATACCAGAAGCAGCCTTATATGGTTTTCAAGCGCGAGCAACTGGCTACAGGGAACACGAAGATCGAAGCGACATATGATGATGCGCCCGGCAACTACATGCGGATTGTGGATTCATGGGGCAATCCGCTGAACTACAAGAGTTACGATGGGAACAGTTACAAGTTCACCGACGGCACGATGATGCCGCGCCACAATAACAGAACCACTTCTACTATTTGGGGCCACCCGTCCTACGACTTGTGTTCCTACGGCGCCGACGGCACGACCTGGCAGGAACGCGACAAGCCCTATGATCGCCTGCAAGACTTGAAACTCGACCAAATGACGACCGTGGAACATTGGAACGGGAGGGACCATGCTCAGATACCCGTTTATTTCACCAGACCTTTCGATACTCAGGTCACAGCTGGAGGTGGAGTCAAACACTGTTACGGCGGCGAGGACAACGACGATATCAACAACTGGCAACAACGATAACCAGAGGACGGAGATCAGAGGTCAGAGGCCAGAAGACAGAGGGCAGTTCTGAAGAAGAGAAGAGTTATGAAGTCTATGAAACGGCAGGAACTTTTGGGTGGCGGCTTCACCTTGGTGGAGTTGCTGGTGGTCATCAGCATCATCGTGGTGCTGATGGGTTTGCTGTTCCCCACCATCAACATCGTCAAGAACGCCGCCAACAAAGCCAGGGCGGGCACGGCCATCCAAAGCCTCTGCGGGGCCGCCAAGGCTTACAACAACGAATATGGCAAGTGGCCGGACCCGGCCAACGACCAGGATTTCGTCCTGGTTTTCAACGGCCTGATGAATCCCCAGACGGGCCAGAAGATCACCACCGGCCAGGCGGCGAACGACAACCCGCGCGCCATCCAGTTCATGGAGATCAAGGCCAAGGACGTGGTCATTCCAGGCTCTGGCAACAACCAATCCCCGCTGGCGTTCTACGATCCGTGGAGCATGCCTTACGCCTACTGCTTTGATAACGGCAAGAAAGGAAGCTACTACGTGGGGCCGTTCCAAAACGGCGTCCCGTCCAACATGCAGTCGTGGACGGATCCCACGGCTTACGACAACCAGGTGGCGGTGCCCTTCAAGGACGACACTTCCAACTCGACCATCATCCCCGGAGGCTTCGCGTTCTTCTCCGATGGTCCCGACACGCGCTCAGGCACCGACCAGTCGGATCCGGGCAGCAAGAACATGACCAAAGCCTACGAAGACGACGTCAGGAGCTGGCGATGATAAAAGAGGCAAGCGGCAAGAGGCAAGAGGCAAGGGACAGACGGGGGACGGGTGGAGTGTGGCTTGGCCGTCCCGGCTGCCGTCTTCTGTCCTCTGTCCTCTGTCCTCTGCCCTCTGGTCGCTCCGCCTTCACCTTGGTCGAGTTGATGGCCGTGGTGGCACTCATCGGGCTGCTCATGATGGTGGCGATGCCGGCAATCCAAGGCACCAAGGGCAGTTCTTTGATCAGCGCGGCGCGGCAGTTCTCCAACGACCTGAACCTGGCCCGGCAGTATGGCATTGCCCGCAACTACCGCATGCGCGTCGTGATCGCCACCGAGAAGACCATCAAGGATTCCCGAACCGACATCCCCGACTTGGTTGCGCTGCAATACAGCGCTTATGCCATCATGTTCCAGCAGCGAACTTACTGGGGGTGGGTGGGAAACGTGCCGAACCAGCCGAACAAGCCCTATGGCAGGGATAGGTGGTATTACCTTCAACACTGGAAACCCCTGCCCAAAGGAGTCATTTTTGATCCCGCGGATTCGGATTTGAAGTCTGCGGACGGCAAGGGCCTGTCGTTACCCAAGACGACCATTTTCTTTGGCCAAATGGCCACCCAAAACATGTGGGATGGAATAACGCTGGACGTGTTGCCGTTTCCTTACAGGAATTCCGACACGGACCCGTCAAGCGGATCGGAGATGGCCTTCATCGAGTTCAAGCCCAATGGCACGCCCACCATGGCTGGCTCGGTGCGATTGGTTAATGGCACCGTGCAGGTCAGTCGCGGCGGCGACATGAACGTGACCCTTATCGTGCCCGGCCGCGAGTCAGCCAGGAGCGCGTCGTCCAACAATGATCCGGCAGCCGTGAACAGCGTCGTGCTGAGTTGGGACGGGCTTATCGGCAAAATCAAATGGACGCAACCCGGAAGATGAACATGAACAGGGAAGAGTTAAGAGTGAAGAGCCTCTTGCAGAACCCCTCTTCTGTAGCGGCGGTCTCCGACCGCCGTCCGCCTATGCTGAGGATTTCGGCGGTCGGAGACCGCCGCTACAGGGTTTTGCAGGAACCTCTGAAGAGTGAAGAGTTGGGTCGGCCGGTTGTCCGTCCGCTTTCAACGTTCTCACCGCCTCCCCCTTCCCGCTTTGCTTCCTCCTCCGGCTTCAGCCTCGTGGAGGTCATGCTCGCCATTGGCATCGTGGCCTTCGCCGTGGTCGGGGTGCTCACCGCCTTCCCCGTCGGCATCGAGGCCGCGCGCGACGCGCGCGATGAAAACACCGCCGCGCTCATTGCCGATGACATCTTCACCCGGCTGCGCTCCCAGCCTTTCGGCGGTCCCGTTGTGTGGCCGGAAGTGCCCATGAAGAGACAAGCCGCCGGTTTCAAGGCGGACTACACAGGGCGGACCCCGATTGCCAGCATGTTCTATTATGCGCGGGATGGCCGGCCGGCCAACGCCAACACCACTGCGGACGGTCGCCCCCCCACCGCCACATCGACCTACAAGAGCGATGAAGGCTATTTCGGCATACGAATCTACGTGAACAACGATCCCTACAATGCTCTCAGCAGTTATTATCTGAAACTGAGGAACGACAACTCGGTTGTCAACTGGTCCGAACTGGCGTTCATCATCGTGGAGGTTTCCTGGCCAGCCCGGACGCCGTTTAACAACCGCAAGTTCAAGAGGGAATTCGAAACCCACATCGCCAACCTCCACTGACCATGAGAACACAGCTTTCATCACAAAACGCCGCGCGTGAACGCTGGAAGGAAGGAAATCCGCGTTCCACACTCCGCATTCCGCATTCAAGAGCGGGCTTTACCCTGCTGGAAATCCTGGTCGCCAGCGGTGTGTTGGCGTTGATGGTGACGATCCTTTTCGCTCTTTTTGCCGAGGGATCGAACGCGTGGCGCATGGGCGAGAGGACCGCCGAAGTGAACCAAGGCACTCGCACGGCGATGGAACTGCTGGTTCGCGAGGTGTCACAGGCCGTGATTGACACCAACACGCCGCCCCTGAACCTGCGAGGCTTGAAGGTGGACATCAACAAAAGTTCCACGGCGAACGATCCTGCGAGCGATCCCACGCCTCATGGCACTTATGGGGAGATTTGCTTCGTCGCGCCGGTGGAACTTGGCAACGAAATCACCAACAACGTGGCTGCCCCGAGCGCCTACCGGGCGCTCTGTGGCGTCCGCTATTACGTGGCCAGAGCGGTTGATGAGAGCGGCAAGCGGTCTGTGTTGGGCAACCTGACCCGTGCAGCTTACCAAACAGTCAACAGGGGTTCTCCGGCCAGCTTCTACGACGACCCGGTGTCGCTGGGTTCCGGTCTTGTCCGAATGAACTCCGCCGTGGTGGCCGAGAACGTGCTCTGTTTTCGCGTGCATCCCGCGCAGAACGACACCGCGCAAGGGTTGAGGCCGCTCAATCCGCAGATGTTCAAAGACATGGACGCCGACCAGTCTTTGGCCATCGACTACAACAAATTCAGCGGGAGGAATCCCTGCTTTCCCGGCGTTTATATCGGCCTGTGCGTGGTGGACAGCAGGACGGCCAGCCGCATCAATGAACTGGGCTTGAACGCGGCGTCCAAAATGGCGGGATTCTATGCCACGACCAACTGGACCATGGTCCGCTTTGAGAACTTCAAGCCGTAAGAATTGGTGAACACAAATAGCAGAAGGCGTAACGTGAAACTGGAAACTGGAAACTTTAGCCGCGTTGCACGCGGGGAACTCAAGACTCGAAACTCGCGTTCCGGGATCGCCCTGATCGTCACGCTCACCGTCATGGCCTTGTTGCTCATTCTGGGCGTGGCGTTCATGACGAACATGCGCAGCGAGCGCCAGGTGTCCTTCAACTACCGGCGGCAGGTCGAGGCCCGGCAAGCCGCGCTGGCCGGCTTGAATGCCGCGATCGCCAAAATGAGCCGGTTCTACACCGATGCCGAGGCCGTGAACGGCAGCGTGGCGACCATGGCTGGCCGGTTTTATTACACCAATGGAAGCGGCAACGCGACGGTGACTGTCCCCAGCGGCACCTCGCGCACGGCCTATCGCCACACCAACATGCTCATGTTCTCTTGTGTTCTGGGCACGGGGGTCTATGGCCCCGGATCCACCAACTGGGGAGACAAGGTCAATCTCAACGGAGGCAACTACAGGTGGCCCCAGAATCCGGCGCAATCGGGAAGCTACTTGCCTATTGCCAACCCAAGCGTCCATCCGACCCGGGCGGGCGGCGCCGGCAACAGTTGGGGGCCGGAAAAGACGGCAATATGGACCTCCTACATGCGGACGTATCAAACCCGTGGCCCCAAGTTCGCCTTCTGGATTGATGACGAGTCCTCCAAGATCAACCTCTCCAACGCAGGTGTGAAGGATATGACGGTCGCGCCTTTGAGTTATGACAACAAGACGACGAACATCTGGGCGCAACCGGCCTATCCGGCTCCGGCCAATCTGGCTGCATGTCCGACATACCCATGCGCCATGATTGTGCAACCGGACTTCGCCAAGGGGATCATCAAACAGATCAGTTCGGTGGATTTGAGGATGCTGGACGTCGGCGTGGTGAGTCCTGGCTATGGTGACTATGCGCCCGACGGACTGAACAAATGGAGCGAAGCGGCCGTTCTGGACAGTCTTGAGAGGGCTCGAAACGCCGACATGTGGCGTCCGTTTCAAACGCCCGATGAAGTGTTGAGCTTGAACAATGCATTGACCATGAACGACTATCAGGCCGTCAAATCCTGCCTGACAACCTACAGTGTCGAATATGACGATTCCGCCCAGTTGTTCAAGGACACGGCCAACCGGACTATCGCGCGCACCAATCTCGGGGTAACGATTACCACGGCTCAGGATGCCAGCAGACTGTATGGCTTCCTGATCACCACAAATAATCTGGCGAACTCGGCAAGCTTGAGGAGATGGTTCAACAACGCGACCTTTCAATTGAAATATCCCGGCATCACGCAACCGTTCACCAACGGGTGCGTCCAACAGATTGCCGCCAACATTGTTTCCTACGTTACCGACCCTGAACAACCCAACAACCCGCCGTATGGAGCGGGGGTCAGTGGTAATCCGACTCTTCCCACCGGCGCTTGCGGCTTGTGGAAGGCCTGCTACATGAACGAAATCGCGTTCAGTTTCTGTTGGAAGAAGAGAGTTGAACCGGCCGTGGCACCGGCAGTGACTGGGTCAACGAAATACCAATTGTGGGCGGCGATGTATGTGGAACTGATCAATCCTTACGAGGTTGATCTGCCGCGCTCAAGCAAGACTGAAAACTATACGATAGAGCTTGATCCGGATGCTCCTGGAAATCCTGCGCTTGGTTTTACTGTGACATACGCGCCCCCTCCTCCAACAATGTCACCCACGCCGCCTTTGACGCAGATCCATTTTCCCCCCGGTTCCGTTCAACATCCGATCAAGGCTCACTCGTATAGTTCGACGACGGCGGAAATAAATGCGGATGCCAGTCCGGTTCCATGGATTCAGTGGCAATGGCCGATTTCAGGAATCATAACGGCGACGAATGCGGCGGCGGCGGCCAAGCCGCCTGATATCTCGCAGATTGTCATCGCGATGCCGAAGGCGATTCGCCTGACGATGCGAAATGGCAAGTCGTCGGGCATTATTGACTGGTTTAACAGGGCTCAGACAATTCCCGCCTTGTCCTCGTTGACTTTGCCTGCGGCGTATAGCAAGCCGAAAGTAGTGGACATTGGCACAGCACAGATGGATGCGAAACTCGCTTTCGCGCCCAGTTCTCCCGCGGCAGACGATGCATTCTGGAACAGGAATAACCCGGCCCGAATCTCAATAGCGAAGAACGATCCCCGTGTGCATCAGTGGTATGGACAAAGATCGGCAGGTGGAACGAGAGGCATTATAGGGCCAGGCAGCAGCAGTTCCTTTGGCCTGACGCTCAAAGTTCCGGACGCCAGTCTTTCTTACAACCCAGGTTGGGGGGACAATAACGGACAGAATCCAACCGGTAACATTAATACAGACGGTTCCGGTGGAATCGTGGACTACCGGGGTGGGGACATCGAAATCCAGAATGGCAATTACGCGCCGAATGCAAACCGGCCGGAGTATCGTTCCAACTTTGTCATCGCCGAAAGCGGCATGAAATCCATCGGCGAGCTTGGCTTCATCCACACGGGCAAACCGTGGCGCTCGTTGTCGCTGCAATCTTACGGGAGTCTATCCGACGAACGAAACGCTGCGGGTCTTCCAAAAGCTATTGGGGGGGACCTTACAGCGATTCCTGACTGGGCGTTGCTCGATCTCTTCTCCGTCAACACGCCGCCCATCGTTGGCCGGGTCAACATCAACAACAGCGGCTGGCACTTGGGCAACAACTATGGGGGGGCCAACCCGCCAACGCAGGCGAATTGCCCCACGTTTGAGGATCCTCTGTATTATCCCAACCATCCCAATATGTTGGCCGCATGGCCTGATGCGATTTGGCAGGCCAGATTCAGCACGCAGCCCTTTGATTCGGGGCAGGGTCACTGGAACTACATCACCACGCGCACGTCGTCCTACAATCGTTACCCCGTGAACCCCATAGCCAGCCCCACGTATGACTCGGCCAGCGTGCCGCTTGCGGCCGCGTTGAGCGTCATCCCCGATTACCGCTTCCGCAACAAGCTGGCCAACTACATTTCCAGCCGTTACCGCCCCATCAGCGCAACCAGATCCGTGCCGCAGGGCGATCCTGCTGACATTGGGTTGTTGCCCGACTCCTACCAGCCTTACTACACCATCGGCCAGCTCTGTGAAGTGCCGGCCATGACCAACCATTTCGCCTGCAACGGCACCGCAAACCCTTCTGGAAACAATCCCATCGCTTACACGGATGCCGACAAGGAAGACACACTCCGCCGCATCGTCAACGTCCTTACCACCAAGGGCGATGCCTTCACGGTCCATGTGATCGGCCAGGCCGACAGTGGCGAGGCCCGGCTCATGGCGGTCGTCGAGCGCGTGCGCGACCCCTCGGCGGCGCAAATCATTGACAGGAACCGGTTCCGTATTCGCCAAGTGCAGTGGATGACCGAGTAAACCGCCGTGGTCAATTCACAATGTTTTCGTGTTTGGCGAGAAACCTCCGTGTTCAACAACTCGCCAACCCATTATGTGTTGTCGTTTCGCCAGTTCGGAAGCAACCTGTGCGCCGTCGTCCGGCGGGTGATGCTGAAGGGCCGGTGATGATCGAGGTTCCGTCATGAATATGATTGCCAAGTTCGCTGGTCTTCTTCTGGTCGTCGTGGTCCTGCTGGCCGCCGGCTGCGGCGGCGAACCGGAGGTCAAACTCCCCCCGGCCACTCCCGACAACTCCACCGAGGCGCGCAACCAGATGATTGCCGCCCTCGGCAAGATCAGAACCTCCGACGCCCCGTATTTGCGGGAGCTGGTGAAGCGCGGACGCGACTTGGAGAAGGCCGGCGACGAAGCGATGGCCGCCAAGAATTACACCAAGGCGCTGTCCTCGTTCACCCAGGCGTGCAAATGCTACCAGCAGGCCGTGGACAAGCAGACCGAGATGGAGGCGAAACGCGATGCCGCCATCGCCATGAAGAAGCAGACCGAGGCGGCGCTCGAGGCCGCCAACTCGGCATTCAGGACCGACGCGCGGCCGGAGTCGTTTGTCACCGCCGGCAAGAACGCGAAGGAGGCGGACGTGGCGATGACCAGCGAGGATTTCGCAAAGGCCCTGGAACTGTTCACCCGCGCCGTCGGCGGCTACAAGGCTGCGCAGGCCGAAGCCGACAAACTCCTCCGCGCCGAGAAGACCCGCGTGGCGCTCGCCGCAAAGAAGGACGCCGAAACCGAGCGCATGGCGGCCAACGCGGTGTTCAAGACCGACGCGCGGCCGGAGTCGTTTGCCTCCGCCGGGACCACCGAGAAGGAAGCCGAAGAGGCGCTGGCCAAGGAGGATTTCGACAGGGCGAAGGAACTCTTTGTCCGCGCCGCCGAACGCTACAGGATCGCGCAAGCCGACGGCAACAAGCTCCTCCGCGACGAGTTGTCCCGCGCCGCCTACGCCAAGAAGAAGGAAGCCGAGGACGAGCGGTTGACGGCTCAAGCGGCGTTCAAGAACGACACGCGGCCGGAGTCGTTCGTCACCGCCGGCAACTGCTTCAAAGAGGGAGAAGAGGCGCTGGCCAAGGAGGAGTTCGCGAGGGCCAAGGACCTCTTCACTCGCGCCGCCGCCAGCTTCAAGGCCGCCCAGACGGATATTGAGAAAATCTACCGTCTCGATGCTGCCCGCGCCGCATGGGCCAAGCTGTTGGCGGAGGCAGACGCGCCGATGCTGGAGCGGCAAGCCGCCGCTGAGTTTGCAAAGGTGAAATCGCAGGCCGAGTCGGCGGCGAAGGATCCGGGGCAGGCCGCCGACCAGGTCACCGCGGCGACGACGGCCCTCAAAGACCTCATCGCCAAAGCCAAAACGAAGGAGAACCTCCCCAAAGCCGCGCCCGTCGTCATGCGGCTGGAAAGCGCCCTCCGCACGGGCCAGTGGCTCCAAGCCCACGGGGCGCTGGGCGAACTGGAGCAGTTGGTTCCCGATGACCCGCGCATGGCCGACTTCCGCAAGAAAGCCGAGGCGGTGGCGTGGCCGAACGCGCTGACCTTGGACGTCGGTGGCACGACGATTGATTTCGTCCTCATCCGGCCCGGCTCGTTCACAATGGGCGAGGGAAAGGAGGCGCATCAAGTCACCCTCACCAAGCCGTATTTCATGAGCAAGTGCGAGGTGATGCAAAAGCAGTGGCTGAAGGTCATGGGCAGCAATCCGAGTTCGAGGAGATACAACAGGCACGTGACGGATTACGACCTGCTCCCGTTGGATAACGTCAGTTGGGTGGCCTGCCAGGGGTTCTTGGCCAAGTTGAATGAGAAACTGACCGGCCTGAAAGTCGTGCTGCCGACCGAGGCTCAGTGGGAATATGCCTGCCGCGCCGGCAGCACCGGAAAATATTGTTTCGGCAACGATGTCGAACTGTTGAAGGACTACGCGTGGTTTCCTCTTGAACGCAGTTGGCGCAGTCACGACACGCAGCAGGTCGGCACCAAGAAGCCGAATGCGTGGGGGCTTCACGACATGCACGGCAACGTCTCGGAGTATTGCAGCGATTGGTATGGGCCTCTGCCCGCCACCGCGCAAGAAGACCCCCAAGGCCCCGCTTCCAGTTCCGGCCGTGTGCTGCGTGGCGGTTCGTCTCGCGACTACGCCCATTCTCTCACAACGACTTTCCGCAGGGAAGTCATGCCCGTCAACGTCCTCGAAAACGCCGGCCTTCGGCTGGTGCTGGTGACGGATGCCATCGCTGCATACCATGCCAGTTTGAAGCCCACCGAGGTGCCGGCTGCGGCCGTTGTTACCACCGCCGCCCTCCCGGCGGCCCTGTCGGAAACCATCCCCGCTGCGATCGCGGCGGCGATGACCTCCACGTCTTCGGTTGCTGCCGCCACGACTGCTGTTGCGAGTCTCACCACGCCTTCCATGCCGCCGGCGACAACAGGCCCCGTCTCGCCTGACGACTGGATGAAGGGGATTCCCCCCAACGCGCTGCCGGCATTCGTCAAAGCCCAAGCCGACGCGAAGGCCGGCAAAGGTCTGCTGGCTATGCGTTCCTGGCGCGCTTTCTGGGGAAACAGACTGCGCGACCCGACGCGCGGCCATGTGGAGCTGGAATTTGCGGAACTGCTGCTGACCGACACCTCCAAGGAGGCGAACGCGGCGGCTGAAGCCCAGAAGAAGGAACAGAACATCAGGGAAGCCGGCATGATTGTCCGGACCATCCGCACACGAAACGTAACGGACATGGGTTTGTTGAACCGGCTCGAAGAAACGGCCAAGAAGCTTCCGTAACGCGGATTGCACGGCGGAGCGGACGGCGAAAACCCGGAGCAGGTGAGGTGGGTGTGATTGGAAGTGTCGGCCACGTAGCTGAACGCGCCAGCGTTCAGACGCGACGGGCTGAACGCTGGCGCGTTCAGCTACAGGTTCTGCGGGATATTGGCTGACATCTCCAATCGTTGCCCAAGGTGAGGTGGGTGATTGCCTTTTCCGCCGGCCGCCGCAATAATCCCTCCATCATGAAACTCGTCGCGGTGATGCTGTTCGCCGCTGCCGCTTTCCTGGAGGGCGCGGAGCCAATCGTCTCGTGGGAAAAGGCGCGCGATGCAATCGGCCGGCGTGCGACGGTGGAGGGAATGATCGTTGCAACGCACAAGACAGAGAAGGTCTGCAACCTGAACTTTTCCCCAAACTGGAAGACGGATTTTTCGGCGGTGATCTTTGCCCGGAGTTTTTCCCAATGGCAGGGAGACATCGGGGAGTTGTATCGAGGCAAGAAGGTGCGCATCACGGGGGTCGTGACCGAATACCAAAACCGCCCCCAGATCATCGTGACGGACCCGTCGCAAATCGAAACAGTGAAGGAGCCAACGCCCGCGCCCCTCATGCCGGATCCTTCGCCCTCGCAGCCGGCTTCCCAGGATCAGGTCGCCGCGACGACCACGCCTTCGACGGCCCATCTGCCAGCCTCGTCCGGCGAACCGTCGGCGTTGAGCAAGGAGTTGTTGCCGTTCGAGGTGGGAGTGAAACGGTTCACGGGCGCGAAGCAAGCCAGCGGGGTGGTGACGAAGACGGAATCGAGCTTCTTCCAAACGGTGCGGTTGGACATGACACTCGGCAACCTGCGCAATGCCCCGGTCGGGCCGCTGGAATGGCAGTGGGTCATCGGGTTGTTGGAGGTGTCGTCGTCGGGCAGTCTGAAGCAGCAGTTCTTCTCCGGAGGCGGCCGGGGGATGGAGTTGAAGCCGCTGGACCGGAAGGTGGTGCGCTCGGAGGAGGTGATGCTCGCGGGCATGTCGTCAAGCCGGGGCATGAAGAGCGGACACAGACTGCGCGGACATTTTGTGCGCGTGTTCTATCAGGGCCGGCTGGTGTTTGAGGAGGCCAATCCGCCGAACATGAAGTCCGTGGCGGAAAAGCATCTCGCGGGGAAGCGATAGGGCCAATAAACCGGCACTTGCATCGTTGGTTGTAGCAGACAGCATGTCACCGTGACTCAAGCGTTCAGCAACGGTTGTTCCCCCGTGCGTCGCGCCGCTCTTGCAGGCGGGCCGGCGTGCGCCCTTCTTGTCGTCGTCCTGGCTGCCATCGCCGCCAGAGGTTGGTTGTTGTTCAGCACTCCGCTCGTGCCGGGCATGAACGGCGCCTACTACCTGGTCCAGACGCGGGCGCTGTTGACGGCGGGGGCGCTGGGCATTCCCGACCTGCCGCTGACGTTTGCCTTGCAGGCCGCGCTGGCCAAGGCGCTGCAATGGCTGACAGGGAGCGACCTCGAATCCAGCATCTTCCTGGTCGTGAAACTGTTCGACGCCATCGTGCCGCCGCTCGTCGCGCTGCCGGTGTTTCTTCTGGGCCGCGCCTGGAGCGGGCGCGCCGGGCGCGGCGCGTGGCTGGCTGTCGCAGCGGCGGCCGTGGTGGCGCTCGGCGCGCCCGCCCTCTCGATGGTCGGTGATTTCCAGAAGAACTCGCTCGGCTTGGTCTGGCTCGCGGGCCTGATCTATGCGCTCTTTGCATGGAAGCAGCATCGGACGACGGGCTGCGGCGTCGCCGTGCTGGCGCTGCTGGGACTGACGGGCCTGACGCACATCGGAGTGTTTGGCGCGGCGCTGCTGCTGACCGCGACGGTCTTCGCGGCGGGCTTGTTGTTGCCGAGAGGCGAGGCGGGCGGCGCGCGTGTGCGCGTGGCGTGGCCGTTGGTGGCGGGCGGACTGGCTGTGGCGGCGCTCGCGGCGGGCGTCGTGCTGTGGAAGTTCGACCCCGCGCGCGTTCACCGGCTCGTCGGCGCATTTTCGAATCCGACGAGTTTCCTGCGTGGCAAAGGCCCGCCGGCGCGTCCGAAGATGGATGGCGCTTTGAACCCGAAAGCCGAAGCCGGCCGCAGCGCCGGCATCCCTGCCAGCTCTGCTTCAGTTTTCAGACCGAAGGGATTCCTGAAAGGCAAAATGCCACGAGGCGGCGAGGACCCGATGTTCGGCCCGCCGCCGGGCGATGGCCCGATGGGCGGTCCGATGCGCGGGCCGGGACCGGGACCGATGGCGATGATGTTCCCGCGTTGGATGCCGATGGCGGCGTTTGGCGGCATTGCGTTGTGTGCTCTCGCGCTGGCTTGGTGGAGACGGCGCGCGCTGCCGCCGTCGGAGAGTGTGATCGGCATCGGTTGCGCTGCAACGACGCTGCTGCTCGCCGGGCCGTGGGTGCAGGGCGATGTCGCGCAACGCTTCTACCTGAACGCGATGATTCCCGCGACCGTCGCCGGCATGTTTGTGTTGTTTCAAGTTCCCAGCTTTTGGGCCCGCCTGCTGCTGGGGAGCGCGCTTGTTTTGCCGGCGGTGGGCTTCGCGGCGCCGCGGCTGGCGCGCGGCGGACATCCGATCATCAGCGAGGCGGCGTTCCGCGAACTCCAATCCCTCGCGCCCAAGATTGCGCAGCCGCAGCGCGCGCTCATTGTGACGCGGCACGGCGTGGAATGGTGGACGGCGTGGACGTTGCACACGCGTGTGGCGCAAGCCAAGGCGGTGCGGGCGGACGACTGGCAGAAATACGACGAAGTGCTTTTCCTGCAAAGCAAGGAGCGCGGCCCCGGTTTTGGCCCGCCCGGTGGCGGTCCGGGCCGTGGACCGCGCCGGCCTGAAGATTCTTTCCGCAGCCGCGCGGGAAAAGGTCTCGAAGGCGGCTTCCGGCCGGCAGACTTTCCGCCGTTCGGGAAAGGTCTGCGGGGATTCCAGGGACAAGGCGGCCCGCCGCCGATGATGGACGCGGAGATTCCTGACGACGCGGAAATCCTGCACGACGGCCGCTTCTTCAAACTGGCGAAGGTCGCCAAGCCGCCGGCGTTCGTCAGCCAGAGCAAGCCGGGCGATGCCGCCGCCGGCCGGCCGTGACGCGCTCCAGTGAGGGCGGTTTCTGAATGTGTAGCTGAACGCGCCAGCGTTCAGCCCGTCGCGTCTGAACGCTGGCGCGTTCAGCTACGGGACCGACACAGCGGGAAAGATTGCTGGAAACGTGGGCGTGGATGATGTATCCAGAGGCTTGCCATGCCTCGACGATTCTCTTCTTGTTGGCCCGGCGATTGCCGCGCGGCGGTTTCCCTCACCTTCGACGACGGCCCGATGTCCCAACTCAAGATCGCCGTGCCGATGCTCACCGAGGCCGACCTGCCGTCCACGTTCTACCTCAACCCGCGCGGCGACTATTATCTGGACAAGCTCGCGCCGTGGCGGGACGTCGCGAAGGCCGGCCACGAGATCGGCAACCACACGATGGCCCACATCTGCGCGCGGGCGTTTCGCGACGATCCCGACGCGCCGGGCCTCGAAAGCCTGACGTTGGCGGACATCGAGCAGGACATCGTCGAATCGAAGCGGCGCCTGCAACAGATCGCGCCGTCGCAGCCGCAGATGTCGTTCTGTTATCCGTGTTACATGGAGCACGTGGGCCGCGGGCCGACGCGCCAAAGCTACGTGCCCGTGGTGGCGCGGCATCACATCGCCGGCCGCGGCAAGGGCGAGTTCCCGTTCGCGAACCATGCCTCGACGGTGGACCTGCATTACGCGTGGTCGTGGCCGGCGGAGCGGATGCCGGGATCGCAGATGATTGGTTTGATCGAGTCGTGTATCGGCAAACGGTGCTGGGGCATCCTGACGTTCCACGGCATCAACGAAGGTAGCCTCGGCGTCGCCGAAAGCGACTTCCGCGAGCTGGTCAATTATTTGAAAGGCAACCACAGCCGCATCTGGACCGCGCCGGTTTGGAAGGTGGCGCAGCGCATCCTCGACTGGCGCAGAGAGAACGGCATCCGATAGGCTCCGATGCCGACGCATGCCGCCAAAGTTGCCGGGTTCAAACGAGCGCCCATCCTGTTTCCGGATCCGGCGGTGCCGATCATGGCTTATTCCGGTGGCCCGATGGGAGCGCGCGGGGGATTTCACACACACACCGACGAGGATTGGGAACTGTGTTACCTCGCAAGCGGCGCAGCGGATTACCAGCTTGGAGCGGAAACACTCCAGCTCCAGGCGGGCGATTTGCTGGTGATCGGACCTGACGATCCGCATGTCTGCCTGGATTGGCGTGGCGAGAGATTCGTGGCGATCTTCCGGCGCTCGATGCTGCGCCAGGCGGGCCTGACGGTGCGCTGCGGCCGGTCGGTGGGGCTGGAGGTGGCCGGTATGCGCATCCCGACGCAAACGCACGTTGTGCCGTGGCGGCGAACGACGGTGGAGTATCTGCTGGACCGGCTGCAACAGGAGTCATTCGGCGGACAGCGTGCCAAACTCTCGATGTGCGCTGCGCTGCTCGCGCAGCTTCTTTTGGAATTGGCGCGCAGCGAAAACGAGCGCCGCAAGATGCCGGCCGAGTCTCCCGGCGGTTCCGCTAAGAAGATCGTGGAGCGGCTGGCGGTCATGGTGCGAGCAGACCTCGCGAACTGTTGGACACTGGCGGAGTTGGTCAAGCGCAGCGGTTACAGCAGCACGCAGCTCGGCGTGTTATTCCGGCGCGCGACGGGTCTCAGCCCGTGCCAGTGGATCTCGCAGGAACGCATCCACCGCGCGTGCCAGCTCCTGGCGCATTCCGAAGAAGCGGTGGTGCAGGTGGGAGCCGAGGTGGGATTCGGGACGCGGTCGCAGTTCTACCGCGTCTTCCGGAAAGTGACCGGCACGACGCCAGATCGGTATCGGTCGGCAGTCCTCCACGAAGACCATCCGTCATAATTGCGACGCGACCCGTCATCGCTGCGACACCTGCCGCGCCGCGCGCGTGTATAAAGACGATTGCAGATTGAACGACATACGACCGACAATAGGACTCCGACTATGAGCATGAATCTCACCTCCGCCAACTCTCGACTTACCCGCCGCGACTTCATCAAGTCCAGCAGCGCATTACTGGCAGCCACCAGCGCCGCGCCCGTGCTGTTGGCCAAGCCCGCCGGTGACGCCACCATCCCGGCCGTCTTGGGCGGCGCGAAAGCCCACACGCAGTCCTGGCCCTCCTGGCCGCAGTGGGACCCGCAGAATGACGCCGCGGTGGCCAAGGTGTTGCACGGTCGGGTCTGGTCGCGCGACAAGCTGGTGAAGGAGTTCGAGGAGAAATGGGCCGCGCTCATGGGCGCGAAACACTGCCTGGCCGTCGTGAACGGCACCAACGCGTTGAGCGCGTCGTTCATGGTGATGGACATCAATCCCGGCGACGAGGTCATCTGCGCGCCCTACACGTTTAGCGCGAGCTTGCTGGGCGTGCTCTACAAGGGCGCCATGCCGGTCTTCGCGGACATTGACCCGCTCACCTATCAGATGGACCCCGCGCAGATCGAGGCGAAGATAACCCCGCGAACCAAGGGCATCCTGCCCGTGCACATCTGCGGCTATCCGTCCGACATGGAGCGCATCATGGAGATTGCCCGCAAGCACAAGCTCTTCGTCGTGGAAGACGCATGCCAGGCACACATGTCTGAGATCAATGGCAAGAAGATGGGCACGTTCGGCACGACGGGTTGTTTCAGCTTCCAGACCTCGAAGGTCATGCCGATCGGCGAGGGCGGCGCGATCCTGACCGACGACCCCGCGCTGAAGGACAAGCTCTATTCGTATCACAACTACGGATTCAAGACGAACATCGCACCCGGTTCGGTGGACAACATCGCCGCGTTCATCCTGGGGAACAAGATCCGCATGGCCGAGTATCAGGCGGCTATCGGGTTGTGCCAGTTGAAGAAGCTGGAGGAGCAGACCAAGATCCGCAACGAGAACGCCCGCTACCTGACGCCGAAGCTGGCGGCCATTCCCGGCATCACGCCCGTCAAACCGTATCCGAACGTGACACAGTTGTCCTACTACATGTATCCGTTCATCTACGACGAGGCGCAGTTCAAGGGGCTGCCCCGCGCCGCGTTTCTCAAGGCGCTGTCGGCGGAGGGAGTCCCGGCGGGCACTGGGTATCCCAATTGTCCGATCTATACGCAGGAGTTCATCCACCAGATGTTCCAGACGGAGGTTTACAAGAAGTTCTACCCCAGCGCCGATCTGAACTTCGACGCTTACAAGCAGAAGAACCACTGCCCGAACCTGATCAAGACCTTCCACACCTCCGTTTGGCTCAGCTCGCAAGGCATCCTGCTCGGCTCGAAGTCTGACATGGACGACATCGTCCGCGCGGTCGAGAAAGTCCAGAAGAACGCGGAGAAGTTGAAGAAGGCGTAGCCTGCAACGTGTGGCACCAAGGGACACCTCGAATATGAACATGAACCGCCGATGCTTCTTGAAAACCACAGCCGCCGCGGCAGCCGGCTCGCGCTTGTTCTGCGCGCCGAGCATTTTCGCGGCCGGTTCGCCGAGTTCGAAGCTCGCTACCGCTGTGATCGGTTGTGGCGAACGCGGCGTGACCTTTCACGTTCCGGCCGCGACGGAAGAGCGGCTCGTTGCCCTCGCGGACACCGACGACAAGCAATTCGCGGTCGTGACGCGGCCTCCGAAGTCGAAGCGGCCTGCTGGCGATGAGAAGAGAGTGGCAGGCGTTGATTTCTCCAAGGTGAAGAAGTTCACCGATTACCGGAGGATGTTCGACCAGATCGGCAAGGAGATTGACGCCGTGTTCATCGCGACGCCGAACCATCATCACGCGCCGGCGGCGCTGATGGCGATGCAACTCGGCAAGCACGTCTATTGCGAGAAGCCGCTCTGTCATGACATCTTCACAGCGCGCCGCATGGCGGAGTTCGCTGCGAAACACAAGGTCGCCACGCAGATGGGCAACCAGGGCCATTCGTGCGAAGGCGCGCGCCGCCTTTGCGAATACATCGCCGCGGGCGCCATTGGCAAGGTTACGGCGGTCTATGCGTGGAGCAACCGTGCCAACGGCAGCGTCGGCCCGCGTCCGCCGCAGGAACCGGTGCCGGCGGGCTTGCATTGGGACGAGTGGATCGGCCCCGCGCCGTATCGCGATTATCACAAGGACCTCCATCCGCACGAATGGCACAACTGGCACGACTTCGGCAACGGCTCGCTTGGCAACATGGGTTGCCACATTCTGGACGGCGCGTTCTGGGCGCTGAAACTCGGCCACCCGACATCCGTCGAGGTGGAAGAAATGCTCGGCGGCAGCAAGGAGTGTTATCCGCTTGGCACGCGCATCCGCTGGGAGTTCCCCGCCCGCGACGAAATGCCGCCGCTGAAGGTCTATTGGTTCGACGGCAAGAAACGGAACGCGAAAGGCAGCGCCGCCGCCGACAACGACACCCCGGACAGCATCGGCAGCAGCGTCCAGAATCTCCCGCCGCTGGTCGAGGAACTGGAGAAGAAACACAAGATCAAGCTCGGCGGCAACGGCGCGCTTTACGTCGGCGACAAGGGTGTTTTGTGGAGCGACACCACCTGCGCCAGCGTTCGCATTATTCCCGAGAAGCAGCACAGGGCTACGCGTGTTCCTCCAGCCCGGATCCCGCGCATCAAGGGCAGCCACGTGAGCGACTTCTACCGCGCCTGTCGCAGCGGCAAGCCCGCTTGCTCGAACTTCGAGTATGCCGCGCGGTTGACCGAGATGATCCTGCTTGGCTCGCTGGCCTGCATTGCCGGTCCCGGCCGGAAGATCGAGTGGGACGGGCCGGGAATGAAATGCACCAACCTCTCGGAACTGGACCGCTGGGTGAAATGTCCCGTCCGCAAAGGCTGGGAAGTCTAGCCAGCCTGCTGAATGAGTGTGCAAGGGACGGAAACCTGAAATCGAAGAGAAGTGATCCAGCAACGACAACCTTCAATGTATTTAGATTACGCTTGCCTCGGCCCGCGCGCGTGTTAGCGTGCGCGCTGTCGACAGCGAACTCGAAAGAACAACCGATGACGCAACTCACCTCCATGAAAACCATCATCACCTCCCTCATCGCATTGACCGTCACAATTCCGCTCCTGTCCGGCGCGGAGGCCAAAGACCCGTTCCTGCCGGCGAAGAAGCTCACCGCGCAGATGTATGACTCGAACTTCCGCGAGGGCCACGACACCTACAACGGCATGGGCACTGGCAGCGATGGTTGCATCTACTACGTGCTCAGCACCGAGCCGCACGACCTCGGCGGCCGGATGTTCAAGTTCGACCCGAAAACCGGGAAGGTCACCTGCTGTGGCGACCTCACGGAAATCTGCGGCGAGAAGGACAAGAAGACCGTCGTGCAGGGCAAGAGCCACGTGAACTACGTCGAGGCCAACGGCAAGCTCTACTTCGCTACCCACATCGGCTACTACAGCATCGTGGACGGCATGGAGACGATGGGCATCCCGCCCGCCGGCTGGAGCAAGTATCCTGGCGGCCACCTGCTCTCCTACGACCTCAAGACCGGCAAGTTCGAGGACCTCGCCATCGCGCCCGGCGGCGAAGGCGTGCTCACGATGAGCATGGACACCAAACGCGGCCGCATCTTCTGCATGACGTGGCCGAAGGGCGAGTTCTTCCGCTTCGACCTCGCGACGAAGAACCTGAAGAACTTCGGCAAGCAGTGCGCCGAGGGCGAGAACGCCAAGGGCGAGAAATACCGCACCATCTGCCGCTCCATCGCGGTGGACCCGGAGGACGGCTCGGCGTATTTCAGCACCTCCGAGGGCACGATTCTCCAATACCGCGCCGGCACCGACGACGTCGTGAAGATCGAGGACGAGGACTTGAAGAAGGATTACTTCGGCCTCTACGAAGTCTCCAATCCCGGCCACATGGGCTACAACTGGCGGATGACCTTCTACCGGCCCAAAGACAAGATGTTCTACGGCGTCCACGGCAATTCCGGCTACCTCTTCCGCTTCGACCCGCGCAAAAAGCGCATCCAAGTGCTCGACCGCATCACCTCCGACCCCTCCAAGGCCAGCGGCATGTTCGACCAGTTCAGCTACGGCTACCTTGGCTTCGCGCTCGGTCCCGACGGCGACACCATCTATTATCTAACGGGTGGCCCGATCTACAAAGACGGCAAGCGCCTCAAGGGCAAGGACCGCATCGCGATGGGCGCGGCCAAGGGTCTCGAAGACCTCCACCTTGTCACCTACCACATCCCGACCGGCCGCTGCAAAGACCAGGGTGCGATTTACTACAAGAACGGCGATCGTCCGCTCTACGTCAACTCCATCGCTGTCGGCAAGGATGGGAGCGTTTATTCGCTCGCCCGCGTGCCCGACAAGAGCCGCGTCCGCGCCGACCTCTTTTGCGTGAAGGGGCCGTTCAACGTAAAGTAGTCATCACGTTCCGCGTGATGATTATTGACCGGCTCTTCGGTGTTGTTTCCGCCGGCTCTCGCGCCTAGTATGCGCGACATCCGAGAAGCGTAGCCGCGTCACTCCGTGACGTGGTTGTGGATGGACGACTCTCGCGTCGCGGAGTGACGCGGCTACTAAGAAAAACGGACGACTTATGAAACGTTGCCTGCCGATCCTCCTGCTCGCTTGTTCCGCCGCCGTCGCCGCCGATTTCCAGGCCGGCGTCGCCAAGGTCAAGATCACGCCGCCGACGCCGTTCTGGATGTCGGGCTACTCCTCGCGCACGAACCAATCCGTCGGCGTCGTGCAAGACCTGTGGGCGAAGGCGCTGGCCGTGCGCGACCCGCAAGGCCACCGCGCTGTCATCGTCACGATGGACCTGATCGGCCTGCACAGTTCCGTCTCCGACGAGGTCTTCGCGCGGGCAAAAAAGCAGTTCAAGCTCAACCGCGCCGACGTGCTGCTGTGCTGTTCGCACACACACAGCGGGCCGGTCGTCGGGCTGAACCTGAACGTGATGTTCGACTTCAGTGCCGAGGACATGAAGCGGGTGCAGGCTTATACCGCTGATCTTGTGGACAAGCTGGTGAACGTCATCGGCGATTCGCTGAAGGACCTGTCGCCCGCGCAACTCGCCAGCGGCCACGGCTCGGCTGGCTTCACCTCAAACCGCCGCAAGGTGCAACCCAAAGGCGTGACGATGGAGCCGAACGCCACCGGCCCGGTGGACCAGGACGTGCCGGTGCTCAAAGTGACCTCGCCGGACGGTAAGCTGCGTGCCATCTTCTTCGGCTACGCGTGCCACAACACCACCATCAGCCCCCGCCCCGATCCCGAACTGGACTTCTACAAGATCTACGGCGACTACGCCGGCTTCGCGCAGTTGGCGGTCCAGAAGGCGCATCCGGGTGCGGAGGCGATGTTCACGATCCTCTGCGGCGCCGACCAGAACCCGCAGCCTCGCGGCGCGCTCGATTACGCCCGGCAGCACGGCGAGGAACTCGCGGCGTCCGTGGAGAAGGTGCTGGGCGCCGAGATGAAGCCGCTCCGCGCGCCAATCCGCACGGCGTTCCAGGAGATCAAACTGGATTTCGCCAAGCACACGCGCCAGACATTCGAGGACGAGATCAAGAAAGCCGAGGAGGCGAAGCGGCCCGATGGCAAGTTTCGCATCCGGCGCGCGAAGCAGATGCTGGCCGCCTACGACAAAGGCCGCCCCATCCGCCAGACGCGCTACCCGGTGCAGGCGATCCGTTTCGGGAATGACTTCACCCTCATCGCGCTTGGCGGCGAAGTGGTGGTGGACTTCGCGTTGCGCAGCAAGCGCGAGTTTCCCAACGAGAACCTGATGGTGATCGGCTACGCCAACGACGTGATGTGCTACATCCCCTCGCTCCGCGTCCTGAAGGAAGGCGGCTACGAAGTGGACACAAGCATGGTCTATTACGGCCAGCCCGGGCTGTTCGCGGAGGACGTGGAGGAGAAGGTCTTTGAGGCCATCCACCAAGTCATGGCGAAGGCCGGCGCAGGCAAGTAAACGCGCAAGCGTTTCGGCTCAGGCTTTCCGGATTGTGCGCGTCTTGGGGTCGTAGGTCGTGCGCCGGCCGAACTTGTAGGATTCCACCGCCATCAGACACGTGACGGAGTGCAGATAGCCCGCCTCGATCGGCGCGCGCGTCGGTTTGCCGGTGCGCATGCATTGCAGCCAGTCGAGGAAGTGGTCGGGCGTCTCGATCGGCTTCACGTCGTTGACGCCGCGGATGCCGCCGTCGCGCTTCGGCCCGCCCTCAGCGCTGTAGGTCGGCGCGCCCCAGTTGTCCATGATGAGCTGACCCTTCTCGCAGAAGTAACGGTGACGGTTGCCGCCGCCGTTGCCGAAGTTGCTTGAGTAGGCGACCATGAAGCCCTCCGGATAAACCCAGAGCGCCTCGACGTGGTCGGGGCAGGTGAACTTGTTCTCGTCCTTCCACGTGAAGACACCGCCGTTGCAGACGCAGCTCTTCGGGAACTGGACGCCGGTGATGTAGTTGTAGAGGTCAATGAAGTGGCAGCCGAGGTTCGCGACGGGGCCGTCGGTGTAGTCGAGGTAGCCATACCAGCCGGTATAGACCTCGGCGTCGAACGGCCGCTTCGGGGCGTTCATCAGGAACTCGCCCCAGTCCACGTCCTCTTTCCTTACCTGCGCGGACTTCGGGAGACTGGCTTTGACGTAGCCATACCAATACGGTTTCTCGCCGTTGCGGCATTGCTCGATGCGCGACACTTTGCCGAGAATGCCGGACTTCCACAACTCGCGGCAACCGGTGCTGGTGGGCAGGCTGCGGGTCTGCGTGCCGACTTGCACGACGATGCCCGCTGCTTTCACCGCGTCCACGGCGCGGCAAAGCTCTTCCATGCTCCGCGCCATCGGCTTTTCGACGTAGCAGTGTTTCCTGGCCTTGGCGGTGGCTTCGAGCTGGATCGCGTGATGATGGTCGGGCGAGGCGATCATGACGGCGTCAATGTCCTCGCGCGCCAGCACGTCGCGGTAGCTGACAATCTGCTTCACGTCGGTGCCATACCACTTCTTGCACATCTCGGCGGCTTCCTCGCGCGCGAGCCGCCACGGGTCGGAGACGGCCACGAACTCGACGTTCTGCGCCTTGTCGTGCTTGTGAACGCCCTCCATGTGCGCTTTCCGGCCGCGACCGCCGCAACCGATCTGCGCGATGCGGATGCGGTCGTTCGCGCCCATGACGCGCGCGTAACTCTGCGCGGTCATGGAGGTGGCCGTCGTGGCGACGGCGGTGGTCTTGATGAAGTTTCTGCGGTTGACGTTCGTGTTCATGGTTGGTTGCTCCTTGTTCAGGCTTTCAGGATGGCGCGCTTGGCGTGGTCATAGGTCGTGCGGCGGCCAAACTTGAACGATTCCACCGCCATCAGGCACACGACGGAATGCACATAGCCCGCCTCGATGGGCGCGCGCGTGGTCTTGCCGGAGCGCATACATTGCAGCCAATCGAGGAAGTGGTCGGGTGTCTCGATCGGCTTGACCGGCGTGATGCCGCGGATGCCGCCATCGCGTTTCGGGCCGCCCTCGGCGCTGTAGGTCGGGGCGCTCCAGTTGTCCATGATGAGCTGGCCCTTCTCGCAGAAGAATCGGTGGCGGCTGCCGCCGGAGTTCCCGAAGTTGCTCGAGTAGGCGACCATGAAGCCCTCCGGGTAAACCCAGAGCGCCTCGACGTGGTCGGGGCAGGTGAACTTGTGCTCGTCCTTCCACGTGAACACGCCGCCGTTGCAGACGCAGCTCGTCGGGAACGTCGCGCCGGTGATGTAGCTGTAGAGGTCAATGAAATGGCAGCCGAGGTTTGCGATCGGGCCGTCGGTGTAATCGAGATAGCCATACCAGCCGGAGATGAGGCTGGCGTCGAACGGCCGCTTCGGCGCGTTACCGAGGAATTCCGCCCAGTCCACGTCCTCCTTCTTGATGTCCTTGACGTAATGATACCAGTAGGGACGTTCGCCGTTGCGGCATTGTTCGATGCGCGACACCTTGCCGAGGATGCCCGACTTCCACAGTTCATTGCAGCCGGTACTGGTGGGCAGGCTGCGGATTTGAGTGCCGACCTGCACGACGATGCCCGCCGCTTTCACCGCGTCCACGGCGCTGCAAAGCTCCTTCATGTTGCGCGCCATCGGTTTCTCGACGTAGGCGTGCTTCTTCACCTTCGCAGCGGCTTCCAGGTGCATGGAGTGATGATGGTCCGGCGAGGCGATGAGCACGGCGTCCACGTCCTTGCACGCCAGCACGTCGCGGTAGCTGGAGAACTGCTTCACGTTGGTGCCATACCATTCCTTGCATTGCGCCGCAGCCTGCTCGCGCGCGATGCGCCACGGGTCGCTCACCGCGACGTATTCGACGTTCTCGGCCTTGTCGTGTTTGTGGATGCCCATCTCCATGTGCGCCTTCCGGCCGCGCCCACCGCAACCGATCTGGCCGAGGCGGATGCGCTCGTTGGCGCCCATAATACGGGCGTAGCTGCGCGCCGTCATGGCGGTGGCGGCGGTGCTGACGGCGGCGGTCTTGATGAAATCCCTGCGGTTGCAAACGGTGCTCATGGTGAGGTGGCTCCTGGTTGGCTGTTGAATAGGTGCTTCACAGTTCTGCCGATGGTTCGACTTTCGCGCGCATCCTACGCCCCGGCCTGTGAGTGCCGCTACATGGAAGCCGACGGTTGCTGGTATTTTTCCGACGCGCCTTCGCGACCCTTGTCGTTCAGCGTTTGGACTTCCCCTTCTTCGGTTGCTGCGGAGGCTTGGGCACGACGGCGTCCATCTGCTTGCGCCACTCCAGCACGCGGGCGAACTCGGAGGCGTCGGCGGTGGAGGCGTTGTAGCGGGAGACATCCATGTCCTCGTAGAGCGCGCGATGGAGCGCGGCGTCGAACTTCGGATTCGGCGTGTTGGTCTGCACACCGGTCGCGTCGCGCCAAGCGGCCAGCTTGGCGCGGAGTTGCTTGACGCGCTCCGGCTGGCTTGCGGCGAGGTTGTTCAACTCGCTGGCGTCCCGAGCGAGGTTGAACAGCTCGATGCGGCCCTCGTAATACTCGATGAGCTTCCAGTCGCCGTCGCGCACAGCGCCGTCGGGCTGGCCGCCCTGGTTGTTGTAGTGCGGGAAGTGCCAGAACAGCGCCCGCCTCGGCGCGTCGCCGCCGGCCAGCAACGGCGCGAGGCTCACGCCGTCGAGACCCGACGGCACGGGCAGGCCGCACATTTCCAGCAGCGTCGGCGCCCAGTCACTGTTTACCACGGGCGAGGTCACGACGCGTCCCGCCGGCACGCGGCCGGGCCAGCGGACGATGAGCGGGATGCGCAGGCCGCCTTCGTGGAGGAAGCCCTTGCCGGCGCGATACGGCGTGTTGTGCGTGATCTTCTCGTGCTTCAGTTCGGGCACATGGAGGCCGCCGTTGTCGGAGGTGAAGATGACGAGGGTGTTCCCGGCGATGCCGAGCGCGTCGAGCGTGGCGAGCACCAAGCCGACGACGTCGTCCATCGTCTCGATGACGGCGGCATAGACCGGCTCGAACGCCTTGCGGTTCTTCGCGACGAGCGGCTCCTTGGCGGCGTAGGGAATGTGCGGGGTGTTGTGACCGAGGTAGAGGAAAAACGGCCGGCTGCGGTTCTCCTCGATGAACTTCAGCGCCTGCGCGGTGAGGTCGTATTCGCCTTTGCCGCCCTCGGTTTCGGACGGCGTGGTGTTGGGCCGGCCGGCATAAACCACGTCGAAGCCCTGCTCCGCCGGTCCGAAGCCTTTGCCGCCGAGATGCCATTTGCCGATGCACGCGCTGACGTAGCCGGCGGGCTTCAGGTATTCCGCGAGCGTCTTCTCTTCCAGCGGCAACTGCTGGCGGATGACCGGGTGAAGCAGCTTTTGCGACGGACAATCCGGCCGGCCCGGCAGGTAGGTCGTCAGGTGCAGCCGCGCGGGATTTTTGCCCGTCATGATCGCCGCGCGCGACGGCGAGCAGATCGGCTGCGCGCAATAGGCCGACGTGAAGCGCATGCCCGCTGCCGCCATCGCGTCGAGGTGTGGCGTGTGGTGCTCGCGGCGCCCGTAGCAGCCAAGGTCGTTGATGCCGAGATCGTCGGCGAGAATGAAGACGATGTTCGGTTTTGGCGGAGACGATTCAGCGGCCAGACAGACGTTGGATGACACGAGTGCGGCAATAAGCCACATCCAGCCGGCGAGACGTTTGGCTCTCATGGCGCCGAGGGTATCGGATTGCCATGTCCCGCGCCACAGATTCTTAGTTTGGTCTGGCGAGAACCCGCCGGGCGTCACTGCAACTTGCCCAGCGCGGCCTTGATCTCGTCGAAGTTGGGAAGGTTGCCGGGATTGTCGCTGACCCACGCGTAGCGGACGACGCCCGTCTTGTCCACGACGAACGCGCTGCGTTTCGGCACCCCGGACTGGCCGAGATTCTTTTCAGGCAGGAAGCTGTCGTAGGCGACGCCGTAGGAGCGGGCGACGCTGTGGTCGTAATCGGCTAGAAGCGGCACGGTGATTTTCTCTTTTTGTGCCCACGCTTCCTGCGCAAACGGATTGTCGCCGCTGATGCCATAGACGGTGGCATTGAGGCCGGTGAAGGCGTTCAGGCCCTGACTGACATCGCACATTTCTTTCGTGCAAACTCCGGTGAACGCCATCGGAAAGAAGAGCAGAACGGTGTTCTTCTTGCCGAGGTTATCGCCGAGCTTGATCCTCTTGGGACCTTCCGCGGTCTTGGTGGTCAGGTTGAAATCCGGTGCTTTGTCGCCGACGCCGATGCTCATGGTTGTCTCCTTCTGGTTTAGGTTGTTTCTCCCTGGACAGTAAATCCAGGGTCTAACCAAGCACGGCGGCGCGGAAAGTCAAACCCGGCACACGAACTCGCGAGCAATGGTTACGACTGGTCGAGCGTGAAGCCAATCTTGAGCGTCACTTGCCAGTGAGCAACCTTGCCGTCCTCGATTTGCCCGCGTGTTTCCACCACCTCGAACCAGCGCATGTTGTGCACCGTCTTCGCGGCTTTGGCGATGGCGTTCTGAATAGCCTCCTCGATGCTGCTCGGGGATGAGCCGACCAACTCGATCTTCTTGTAGATGTGATTGCTCATGATGGCGCAATCTAGCATCACTCCTCCCCGTCGCAAGCGGTCACGGGTTCGCGAACTGAACCGTTGAACTGACCATTGCGCCGCGGTCATCGGTGAGGCCGATGAGCCAGGTGTTGGCGTCGGCGGGCGGGCGCGGTGCGATGATGACGCCGTCGCTGATCCTGGCCGGCTGGCTCTGCCACTTGCGCTTGGAGCGGAGGCCGGTGTCGGTGGTGTAGTGAAGAGCGGCTTCTTTGAGGGTTGTGACGGACTTCACGGGCAGGCGGATGTGGTCGCCCTCGACGACGGGTTTGCCGGGAATCGGCAGAGGTTGTCCCCCGATGCAATGCGAGTCAATGAACAAGCCGATCTCCTTCGGTGCCCAGCCCGACGGATGCCCGTGAGGCATGTTGACCTGGATGCGCATCTGTTTCAGCCCCGGCACGAGATCGAAGCTCTTCTGGTAGCTGTCGAGCGGGTAATGGACGTCGCATGTGCCGTTCACGAACAGGATCGGCACGTGGCAGCGCGGCAACAGGCTGGAAGGGTCGTAGGTCTTAACCCAAAGCTCGCGGCGGTCGCCCAACTTGTCTATGGAAGGCTTCTGCACCGACTCGCCCTCGTGCAGGAAGCCGCAACCATACACGGGAACGGCCGCTTTGAAGCGGTCGTCGAGCGAGGCCACAAGGCACGTCGTGTAGCCGCCCCAACTGATGCCCGTGACCGCTGTGCGATCGGCGTTCACTTCGGCAAACGAGCGCAGCAGCGAGTGCGCGCGAATCACGGACGCCGCCGCATGGAACGGCCAGTCGTCGCTCGCGTCGCCGCCGATGGTGTCGAACTTCTCCGGATGGCCCTGGTTCGGTCCGCCGTTCGGCAAGCGTGTGCGCGTCTCTTTCTTTGCCGCTTGGTTCAGCACCGGCGCGCTGGTCTTGGAATCGTAGATTGGGTTGGCGGGCCGGCAGCCTCCCAGGTCCATCGCGATAGCCGCGTAGCCGCGCTGCGCCCAGAGCCAGGCCCATTCGACGAATGCCGTGCCGCCGCCGCCGTGGATGAGCACCACGCCGGGAAACTTCGTCTTGCCGTCGCTGGCCTTGCCCAATGTCCGTGGCGACGCATAAAACGCAAAGACTTCCGTTGCGTGGCCCTGATAGTTCTCACCGGCGTAGAACAGCGAATACACCGGCCCCGACTGGTCCGCCCAACGCATCGTGGGAACCGTCCGCTTGAGCGCGCTGAGGTTCCACGGCCCGACTTTTTCGTCCTCGGCGCGAACGGGGGATGTGACGGCGAGTATCGTGAGAAAGAGAGCGATGAGATGTTTCATGTTCTTATTGGATGTAGAGGGCGCTGAAACGAACCTTCGTGTTTTGTTCGCCTTCAAACGACACTTTGAGGCGGATACGGCCCGGCAGACCGACGATGGCGGTCTGGCCGTTCCACAAGATCGGCGTGTGGAAGCCGCTCTGGCGGACGATGGCGGCGGCTTTGCCGGAGAAGCCGGGCAACGGACGTTCACGGTCGTCCAGCAGTTCGACCTTCAGGTTTGCCTGCGCGCCGAGTCCGTCGGCGTTCAGATAGAAGCGATGGGCGATACCAGCTTTTGTCGGAACGGCCGCGGTGACGAACTCGCTTGTGATGACCGGCAATTGATAATCGCCGCTGCCTTTGCCCGCCTCCTCCACCACCAAGTCGCCGAAGCGGTCGCGCGGGAGCGTGGCGATGCCCACGCCGCCGCGTTCGGGCGTGTCTTGCCAGTGCCGCGGGTCCCACGCACCGTAGTAGATAAAGGTCTCGTCGCCAATGTTCTCGAAGCCCTGACCTTGTAGCACCCCGCCTTGGTCCCATGCGCCGTCTTCGCCGCGCTTGAGGAAGGTCCACTCGTGAGCCGGTTCGCGGAAGCTCACGCCGTCGTTGCTGACCACGAACCCGAGGTCAATCGTCACGTCCTTCCATTCCTTCCCGCCATGCCAGATGCCATACAGGCCGAGCAGCACGTTGCCGCGGTTCCAGACGCTGATGGCTTCGTGCGTCTGCTCGCCCTCACGGCTCCGGCCCGGGCCGAGGTATGTGTGCTGCGGCTCGCGAACAAACGCGACGCTGCTGGTCTGCGACCAGTTCACGAAATCCGGCGAACGATACGTCCGCGCCACACGGCCCTGGTAGGGACGCGTCGCGTTCATGGCGTTCTGGCCGCAGACGTAATACATGCCATCCCATTTATACAGGCCGCCGCACGGCTCAAAGTGAACCGCGGGCAGCACGAGGTCTTCCTTGCGCAACTCCGCGTTCTTCGGCTTGGCTGGCGTGAGCAGTTTCCATCGCAACCCATCTGCGCTCGCAAACGGGGCCAGCGTGCCGAGGCGTCTGCTGTTCCGAAAATAAACGTGCGTGGAAATCTTGTAGCGTCGCGCCGGGTCCGGATCGTCGGGGTCACTCAGCACCTTGAGGTTGACGAAGCCCAGCGGCGCGGGATCGGTCAGGATGAGGTTGTTGTTCTTGTTACCGCGATACTCCACGAGACCGAGATTGGGTTTGGTCCAGTGCAAACCGTCCCGGCTCTCCGCGTAGGCCGCGCGCCACCGCGCCGAGGCCACCTTGTTCTCGGTGTCATCGTCAAAGGCGACATACCACATGCGGAACTTACCGCCCTCGCGAATGACCGAGCCATAGAACTGCACCCCAAAGGCGTCCGGCGTGCCCGGCTTGCCGCGCTGCACGACGGGATTGGCCGGATGCCGCGTCGGCGACCGCATTTCCAGCCGGAGGTTCTGCGAAAAAGGAATCGCCACCGAATCAAACGCAAACAACGTCACGCCCGCCGTCTCGTCGAAGTCTGCGTCCGCCGCAGCCAGTTGGCCCGCCGCGAAAGTGGAAACGCAAATCACTCCGAGCAAGGAGAACATGAGGACGCTGGGCTTGTTCATGACAAACCGCAGCCTGCCACTGTGCGCCGTGCGCGCGCCACAAGAAAAATCTCGTGCGTGTTTCAGGCAGCAGCCACTCTCCGCGGACCAGGAGAAACAACACATGACGAAACAGGAAGCCCGCTGGGCCGCGTCTCAAACAAATCGCATCTCAGCGCGCAAGCTCATGGGAGGACCAGAATGCGCGGGCCGCGGCAAATGGAGAGAGCATCTATGTGCCAGTTCCGGTGTTATCAACCGCAGTATCTTTCAATCGAATATCCGATGTGGCCCGGAAACGTTGCCAGATAAGATGAAACGAAAACGAGGACAAGACCGTGAACACACACAACGAACAACTGACCCGCCGCGAGTTTGTGAAAAGGGTTACGCAGGTGGCTGCCGCCGCGCCGCTCGTCGCCCGCGCCGGTGAGGAAGCCCGGCCGCGTGGCTCGCGGATTTCCTATTACTGCAACGGCGAAATTCACGTCGGTGTGCCCGGCCGGCCGGAAGGGAAGCCGCTCACGAACGGCCATTGGGATTTCAAGCCGTCGTGGTCGAAGACCGGCAACCACCTCGTCTGTTTCCGCAGGCTCAAAGACGATCCCGTCGTCGTCAACTGGAAGAGCGCGATCTTCATCATCAACGCGGACGGCACCGGGTTTCACACGTTGAGCGACGGCACGCACACGGATTTCAATCCGACGTGGACGCGTGATGGCCGCAACACACCGATCTGGAACCGCAAGAACGCCAAAACCGCCGGCTTCCACGTGGTGCAGAGTAAGGTGGGCGCCAAGCCGGGCGAAGAGGTCGCCATCACCGACGAGAGTTTTCCCAACTGGGCGCACTCGTGCCTCATGGACGGAAGAATTGTGGTCGGCTCCCGGCACCCGACGCTGGGTTCAAGCCTGTTCTTGCTGACCCGCAGGGAAAGGGGAAAGCCACTCTACGAGCGCGTTCAATGCGAGTTAACTGCCAAGGGCAGCTTTGCCCGGCTCAGCGTTTCTCCCAGCGAAAAGAAGGTCTGCTTCGAGTTCATCCCGTTCGAGCGAGCGAGAGAAATCAAAGGCGGAGAAGCCGGCCACACGCTCTACGTCGCGGACCTCGATGCGCGCGCGCGCACGATCACGAACCTCAAGCCGTTCGCCAACGAGGCCGGGAAAAAGATTTGGTTCGCGTATGCGCGCTGGATTGATGGCGAGTCGGCGGTGGTCTATCACTCCGGCGAGACCGGCAAGAACCAACTCTACGTTTATCGCTTGGAAGACGGCTCGACCAAGCGCGTGTCAACAAACCCAACTGCCGACTACCGCTATCCGCACGGCGAAGCCGCGCCTTGCTGAGGAAAGGCGGGGACGCGGCGACTGAATGGATACGGCTTAGCGGGACACGTCCTGCATTTCATCCTTCCACGAATCGTCGCGTTGCGCGCCCCAGAGGTCGGTTTGCGGGAGAAGAAGTTCGGGGATGTTGCCGCGTGACAAACCATCGGGCAACAGATGGTGACGCGCGGGGACACCGTAGGCCAGCGTGTCGGGCGGCACGTCCTTGTTCACCAGCGAACCGGCGCCGATGACGGAGTTGCGGCCGATGGTGACGCCGGGGCAGACGGTGACGCCGCCGCCGATGCAGACGTGGTCTTCGATGTGCGCGCCGTCCACCGGTGCGGGGCGGCGCATGGGATACTTGTCGTTCAGGAAGGTCGTGCCCGGGCCGATGAAGACCATGTTGCCGATGACGGTGGTGCTGGGGATGTAAATGTGCGCCATGAGCTTCACGCCGTTGCCGATGCGGATGCGGCCTTCGAGCGTGCATTTGTGGTGGACCACGCAACGGTTGCCGATGGTCACCTCGGCGCGGATGAGGACGTGGTGACCGCACTGGAACCGGTGGCCGATGGTGGTGTTGGCGTAGATGATCGTGCCGGAGCGGATGATGGCGTGGTCGCCGATGCGCGTGGGCCGCGAATCGCCCGGCCAGCGGTAGCCGAGGATCACGTCGGGGTCCACCTGCGCGTCGCGGCCGATCTCGTAGAAGGGTTCACTTGCCGTCTTCATGTTTCGCGAAACGGTTGAGGATCTCGATGCCTTTGTCGGCGAGGACGTCGCCGGCGGGTTTCTTGAACGGCGGGCGGAACTTGGTGTAGCGGTAATGCGCGCTCATGTATTCGCGGTCGCCGGTGTTCGGGCCGTCGGTGAGGTAGCCGTGGGAGACGTTGACGTAACCGCACGGGATCGCCAGCGGCAGCGGCGAGCGGCTGCGGATTTGCCGGCCGATTCCCTGGAACGGCTCGAAAGGCATGCCGACGATGCCGACATCGCCGAGCCGCAAGACTTGGATTTCCACTTCGAGATGCTTGGGCACCGTGTCGGCCTTGCCGGTCTGACGCAAATCGAGCGCCCATCGGCTCCACGGCAGGACGGCCTCGACCAGCTTGCCGCGATAGGCGGGCGTGAGTTCGGTCGGGAAGTTCAAGCCCACACACGCCAACGTGTTCTGGTCGCCAGCCGCCGCGCGGCGGCTGAAGTCCTCCATCTCGGCGATCTCGGCCTTCAGCGTTTTCTTGGAGGGCAGCGGCCCCAGCGGTATCCGCGCTTTTTCCGCGGCGTAGTCCAGACCGTCGCGGCGGGACGGTTTGAGTTGGCCCAGCGCCTTGATGTAGCTCTCGCCGAGCATCCGCCCGTATTTCTCCGAGAGCGCGACATCACCGCGGAACATCCCTTTGGAATTCACCTCGCCGGCGCAGCCTTGCAGGAAGCTGACCGCCAACGGCTTCGTCGGCGAGAGATGGCTCGCCACGACATCGCACGCCACCTGCGGCCAATCACCGAAAACCACCGGCTTTTCCGGGTGGTAGCAGGTGCAGGGATGACTGGTGAACTGCGCCAGCGCAGTGACCGGCTCGCCCCGCGTGTTCTTCAGCACGACGATGGGCGCCTGGCGGTCAATGTCGCCGTTGAAGTCCACGCCCATCAGGTCGCGGTCTTCCTCGCGCATGAGATAGGTCGAGCCGTCGGCGCGGCGGCCTTTGCGATTGTAGCTGATGCGGCCCTCCGCCCCCTCGGCCCACCACACCGTCACGGGCTGGAGCATCGCGGGCAAGCGCCTGACGTGGCTGCGGAGTTTCGCTAGCAACTCTTCGCCAACCGGCAGCAGCTTCGCTTCCGGCACGCCTTCCGACGGTGGGATGCGGTAGGTCTCGTAGGCTTCGATGTGGTTGCTGCTCACCTTCAGGTCGGTGTGATTGTGCGAGACGAACAGGATCACGTTCGCAACCGGCAACTTGAGGTCGTCGGCGAGCGTCCGGCGGAACATCGCGCTCACGTTTGCAGCCTTCGGCGAGTTCAGATGCGTCGTCACCAGACACAATCGCAGCCCGCCGTCCTCCAATAGCGTGACCGTGGTCTTCAACGGCCCGGCCACCTTCTGCACGACGGCCCCCGTCTTGCCAGCCGTCGGCCCGCCAGCTTCCGGCATGATCGCGAATTCCAGCGAAGCCGCACGCAGTCGCGGATGCTCGACAGGCGCAGCCCCAGCCGCCATCGCGAAGCCGAGGAACAACAGCAGGCAAGTGAGCTTGTTCATGGCAAGCCGCAGCCTGCCACCATCCGCTGTCCGCGCGCCACAAGAAAACACCACGCATAGCTGTGTTGGCACGCCTTGGGATTTCACTCGGTTGACGCAAAGAAGTTTCTCGTCTATCTATCGAAACACATCACCCTGTCTGCGGTGGTGGAGAACAACAATTTTACTGAATCGCACCCGCCTCGTGAACATCCCACTCGAAGACAATTTCAACGACGTTCTCGGCAAAGCCCTGCGCGGTTTGAAGCTTTTGCCCGCCCAACTCGCGTCCCGGGCCGGCGTTTCCGAATCGGATGTGAAGAAAGCCCTCGCGGGTGAGTTCGATGAAGCCGTCGTCCGCAAACTCGCCCCCGTCCTCGGCCTCGGCGCGGAGCAGCTTGTCACGCTCGGCAGGAAAGCGTGGTATCCGCCGCCCCACGAAATCGCGGGGCTTGCTCTGTTCAACACGCCGTTCGCCGATTTCACGGTCAACGCCTATCTCACTTGGGACGTCAAGACCCGGCAAGCCGTCGCATTCGACACGGGCACTGATTGCGGCCCGATGTTGAGAACCGCGAAGGAGAACGGTCTCGACATCGTCCTCATTTTGATCACCCACATCCACGGCGATCACATCGCCGACCTGGCGCGGCTGAAGAAGGAAACGGGCGCGCGCGCTTTCGTCTCGGAATTGGAGCCAACGGAAGGCGCAGAGTTGTTCACGGCGGGCAGGGTGTTTCACGCCGGCGGCCTCGCGATTGAGTCGCGCCAGACCAGCGGCCACAGCAAAGGCGGCACGAGCTACATCGTCGCGGGTCTCGAAAAGACCCTGGCCGTCGTTGGCGACGCGATGTTCGCGGCCTCGATGGGTGGCGGACTGGTTTCCTACGAGGAAGCGCTCCGCACCAACCGTCAGCAGGTTCTTTCGCTGCCGGACGACACCATCCTGTGCCCCGGGCACGGGCCGCTGACGACGGTGGGCGAACAGAAGACGCATAACCCGTTTTTCCCGGAATTCAACAAGTGAACCGGCGACACAGGCCTCGCTTGCGCGCTGAAGCACGTCAAGGAGAACATCATGACCACTCGAATCGGCTTCGTCGGCGTTGGACGCATGGGCGCGAACATGGCGCGACGGCTCAAGGAAGTCGGCTACCCCATCACCGCCGTCTGTGACGTGAATGCGCCCGCTGCGGAAGCCCTCGCGAAAGAACTGGGCTGCGCCGCCGCGAAAACATTCGCTGACGTTACTGCCGCCGCGGATGTCATCATCACTGTCGTGACCGATGACGCCGCGATGAAGAGAATCTTCGCAACACGTGGTGACAGCCTCCTGGCAGGCGCGCGCGGCAAGGTTTTCGTCAACTGCGCGACCGTCTCACCGAAGGCGCACGTCGAAATCGAGAAGCGCGCCCGGAAGGTCGGTGCGGAAACGCTTGAAGGTTGCATGGCCTCCAGCATCACCCAAGCTCGCGCGGGCACGCTTTACCTCATGTGCGGCGGACAGCGATCCACGTTCAAGAAGGTGAAACCCATCCTCACCAAGCTCAGCGACGAGGGCAGACTGATGCGCTACATCGGTCCCGCAGGCAAGGCCGCGCAGGTCAAGGCGCTCGTCAACATGGTCATGAACATCAACACCGCCGGCCTCGCCGAAGGACTCGCCCTCGGCGACGCGCTCGGACTCGACCTCAAGATATTGATGGAAGTGTTCTCCCAGACTGGCGCGAACTCGCGAGTGCTGGCGACCGACGGCGGGGACATGATGAACCGCGAGCATTCCTGTTTCTTCTCCGCGGCGCACGCGGCGAAGGACAGCGGTATCGCGCTGGACCTCGCCAAGCGCCAGCGGCTGAACCTCCCGCTGGCCGCCGCGACGTTCAGACAATACTCGCGCATGATCCGGGAGGGCCTCGGCGAACTCGACAAGTCGGGCGTCGCCGAACTGACCTTCAGAGGCCGGCATAAATCTCGAAAGAGGTAGTTTCAGATCACCCAACCCAACCCACCAACAGAAGGAGATAGTCATGAACAAAATAGCGCCCCTCATCAGTTCCGGCGTCGCAGGCCCGCTCGGTGTCCTGCATCTGCCCCGCCTCTGGCTTAAAGTTTCGCTTGCGGCCGCGGGCCGGCTCGCCGACGGCTACCCCGATTGCGGCAAAGGCTACGACATGATTACCCTCAACGCGCTCGGCCTGGACGCCGACGCCGCGTTGAAGTTCCTCCGCGAGAAGCACCCGACGTATCCGCAGTTCGAGGCGTGGGTTCGGCAGCAGCCGGGCGTGAAACTCGACAAGGCGACCATCGAGAAGCACAACGCCGCCGTCCGCGGCTACAACCACGACGACGCCACGCGCAAGAGCATCCTCGACGCCAACGGCATTCCCGACGACGGCACGATCAAGGACGCCGTCAACCTCAACAACCTCGACGACTGGAAGGAATTCCACGCCGCGTTATGGGGCTGAGAATCCGCCCCGCCCGTCATTGACAGCCGCCGGTCGCCGATGGCGCGGCCCCCATTCACCGACCAAACAAATTCACGAGTTCCGTGATGGCGATCCAACCGAAGAGTGCCAGCGCGACCACGAGCGCAATGTTGCGTGTCGCGTCGTTGCGCAACGAACCGATCCAATCGCGGCGGTTGTTGAGGTAAAGCAGCAACGCGGCCAGGAACGGCATGAAGAACGCCCCGATGACCGTGAAGAGCACCACCATCGCCACCGGTTTCTCGGCAAACAGCAGCACCAGCGGCGGGCCGGCGAGAAAGAGCAGGTAGCCGCGATAGGCGCGCGTGGTCTTCAGGTCCACATCGCCCACGGCCGTGGCGCGCGAGCGTTGCGCCATGAAGTCGGCGAAGAGATACGGCACGCCCTGCCACACCGCGAGCATCGCGCCAAACACCGCGCACCAGAAGCCGATGAGAAACGCCCAGCGCCCCGCCGGCCCCAGCAACGCCTCCAGCCGCGACGCGACTTCCAGCGCCATGCCGCTGCCCTGCGTGACCGCCGCGCTGCAGCCCGCCGCGACCACGGTCAGCGCGAGTGCGAAGACCAGCGTTACCGCATACGCCAGCAACAGGTCTGCGCGCACGGTGCGCTGGCAGCCGACGCCGCTCCATGCGTTCTCGCGAATCCAGTAGCCGTAGCAAAGCATCGTCATACTGCCGCCGATTCCGCCGAAGATGCCGAGCACGGATTTGCCCGAGGCCGGCGGCAACTCAGGCCACGCGAGATGGCGCAGCAGTTCCCCGACATGCGGTTTCACCAACACCGCGCAGACCGCCACCGTCAACACCATCACGCCGACGAGCGCCTTCATCACACGCTCGAAGAACGTAAACCCACCCGCGAGCGCAAGCGCCGCCGCCGCTACAGAATGGATGATGCCCCACACCCACACAGGCCATTGCGGGAACAGCGTGTGCCCGGCGAGGCCGCAGGCGTTGGTGAGCGAGCCGCCGACGAAGAACGTCCACAGCAGCAGGTAGAGGAAGAAGTAACCGCTCACCCATCGCGGCAGCCGTTGCGCGCACGCCTCGATGATCGTGCTGCCGGTGGCGAGCTGCCAGCGGGCCACGCCTTCGTTGAGGGCGAACTTCAACGCCACGCAGGCCGCCAGCGCCCAAGCGAGCCGCGTGCCGAACGTCGCTCCCGTCACCGTCGCCGTGATGACATCCCCCGCGCCGATGCCCGCCGCCGCCACGACCAAGCCCGGCCCCAAGGCCTTGAGCGGTGAGAGGAGGGTCAAGCGCGGCATATGATTTGTGTTCCGGCGTGTTTCGCGGAGCGAAGCTCAAGCTAGAGCGAGTTTTAGTTTCCGCGGCATTGTAGGCCGTCGTCGCCGCCACACAAGGGCGAAGTCCCCGCCGCCGCGTTGACGGCCGGGTTTGTTCTTGACGTGACTGCGCGGCGGGCGAGAATGGCGCGCGTTGACGGCCTTGATGAAGGCTAGGACTTGGACAGGCTTCTCATCGGCCTTCGGAACGTCAACAGAAGGAGCGCGAACATGTATATGGGTCTTGCGGCGGCAATTATTCTTCTCCTGCTCGTGCCGGGGCTTTTGGGATGGATCATTCCCCTCGCGTTTGGGATCGGGCGCATCCGGAAAAAGACAGGCGGAGTGGTGCTGACGGTTGTGGGCGGAGTGTGGGGGCTGCTCGCCCTCTGTTTTGGCGGCTTGGTCGCGTGGTCCATCACGATGGGATTTCGCGCCATGCAGGTCGAGGACTTCGACCCGGCGAAATTCCAGGGCAAGACCGGCAAGATCACCCTGGCCCACAAGGCGGAATCGGAGCTTGTTTTGATGAGCTTCGGCGGCATGGACACCAAACGGATGCGGTTCAAAACCCTCGACGGCGTCTTCTCGGTCCCCGAAGGGAAGTATTTTCCATTTGAGTTTGCGGCATTCGCTCGCGATCCGGCGGGCGCGAAGTGGAAGGCTACCTGCCAACTGTTCGGCGGGGCGAAGGATGAACTGTCTGTCAGCGCGGAGTCGTCGCAGGAACTCGCGGCCGGCCCTCCGTTCACGGCCAAGGTGAAGGTTTCCAAGCAGTCAGGAAATGAGGTCGCCTTTGACCTGAAGATCACGGGTCAAGGCGGCCACAATTATGCTTTTCAACGGACTGACGCGGCAGACACGCCACCAGGGTTTGAGGTCGTCGGTCCGGATGGCAAAGTGGTCCTGAAAGACAAGTTCCACTTTGGGTGAGGGGGCACATGCCGGTATTCCGGGCGAATACCAGAGAACGTCAAGGGCACGTTGGTCGCGCGGCCTGTGCTGGAGAAGAATCCGTTTCAAGTGACGATTGAAGAAACGCGCTGGACCCAATGAACAACGAGGGAAAGGACTAGACAACCTATCGCGGCAACGACGCGGTCCGCCGCGAGGCGCGCAAGGTCCGCAATCCCACAGCCGCTTGGTCCGCCACGAGCACGGCGGGATGCTCGTCGAGCACGCGGGTAAGCAGAGCTTCGATTCCCGGCGCGTGGGTTTCGGTCAGGCCGGCCAGCGCTCCAGTTCGCAGCCAGATGTTGTCGCTGGCCAACAGACGGCGCACTTCGGGATGCTCGATGTTTCGGGCGAGCCGGGCGATGGCCTTGGCTGCCGGATAGCCCAGCCCCATTCCCAACGGCCCGTGCATGCCGGGGAAGTTCTCCGCTTGGGCGTATCGCACCAGCGCCGGCAGCGCATCGGCCACGCCGCGTTGCGCAAGGGCCTCGCACGTCCAGTAAAACCCAACCGTCTCGGCGAGCTTGGCGTAGGCATCCAGTTTCTTTAGCAGCAGCGGATTCAAATCGGCGTGCTTGCCCGATAGCAGTTCCCGCAATGCGAGATAATTGGCAAACGGGTAAGGTGAATCAAGCAACCGCTGCAACATCGGCGGCGCAGCATCAGTATAGCGCGCCGACAACTCAACGACCGCGCGGTCTAGAGGGTGAATGCCAGTGACCATCATCCGCGTCGCGCCGGGCGCCTGGTTGTTCCCATTGTTCAGGTTGCGGTAGTGGTCCTTCTTGAGACCTTCGGCAATGTCGCGTTCGAGCGACGCGAGGCTTGGCGCTCCCGGCGATGCTCGATCCTGTCGCGTTTCCACGACTGGCCCCGGCCACTTCAGACCGCGCGGCGGATACCACGCTTCGTAGGGCATCGGCGGGGGCAGCTTGATTTCCGGCACGCGATGGCCGGCGATGCGCTGGGTTTGTTGGATGGACCGCAGCGACTCCAAAGCCTGGCGTCGCACCACGGAGATCGGGTCGCGAGTGGCGATCTCGACCAGCAGGTCAATCGCGTCGGTCTTGCCGCGGGTCCCGAGTCCCACCGCGAGTCCGTAGCGCACGTCGCGGTAGCGCGTTATTGGATCGGCGAATGTCCGCAACTGCGCCACGTCCGCTGCGTGCCGGGCGAGCGCCATGACGAGGTAGCACTTGTCGCGGAAGTTCGTTTCGAACCGCCCTTTGCCGATGGACATGATCTCCTTGAAATCATAGGGCTTGGCAGCTTCCGTCCGCAGCGCCGCGGCGGTCTTGGGACCGAAACCGAGCCGGTGAAGGAGCACGGCCCCGTCAATCCGCTCCCGCCAATTCTTGCTGGCCAGACAGGGCGCGACCAGTTCGTCAGGCACTTCCGATTGCTCGACGGCGAGACAGCCCAAGAGCCAGAGCGCCTGCTCCGGCTCGATCCGCTTCACCACCGGGAACGGGTGGCCGTGTTCGCTAAACGGGCGCTCCAGATTGATGCCCTCGCGAAGTTTCACATAGAGCGGATCCTGCTCCGGCGCGGCGTCACCACGCAGCACGTCGGCCAGCAACGCGACTGCGTGCCGCCGCAGCCCCGCACGTTCCAACAAGAGCCGCACCAGTAACACACGTTGCGACTCGGGCCGGAGGCGGTCCTCGTAGCGCGGCTTCTCCAGAAATGTGCCGGGCAACAAACCGATCAACAGCGGCACGTCCTTCAGCACGGGTTTCGCGCCAGCCAGAACGAGGCCATGCAACCAGGCGTATTCTTCCGGCCGCGGCCCGTGCTGGAAGTAGCGAGCCAAGTAGCTGGGCCGCTTGGGAACCATCTCGTGGACCATCCGCCACAACGCCTCGATTGCCTGCGGTGTTCCAATGCAACCCAGCGCGAGCGCTGCTTCGAACGCGTGATCTTGATGCTCCGGCCGCGACAGCCACGGAATCAGCAGCGGCACTGACGACGCATCGCGCATCCAGCCCGCCGCGCGAACCGCGCCCAACGCGGGCGGACGACCCGCCATGTCATTTCGCTTCCCTTCCACCGGATCGAATTTGACAGGCGGCGGCATGGGAGCCTGCAACGCCGTGCGCACGACCTGCCGGGCCGAATCCAGCGCGGCTGTTCCCAAGCGCCCGACCGCTTCAAACCACCGGTCGTTCAGTTCGTCACCCGCCTTCTGCCCGTGGCCGCACAATGCCGTGGGGCCTTTGCCAATCAGCTTCGCCAGTCCCTCCGCGCCGCCTACATCCGCAAGCAGCTTCGCATAGAACTTCACTCCATCATGGAGTGGTACGCAGGCCGTGATCGTCTCCAACGCAGCCGCCGCATGGAACCGAACCTGCCAGTCCGAGTCTCCGAGAGCTTTGCAGAGCGCAAGCGCCGTCTCCGGCGTGCCGAGCCGTGTCAGCGCCAGCGCGGCGGCGCGACGCACCTCCACCGTCTCGTCCGCGAGCAACCGGGCGATGGCGCCGCCGTCTTGTCGCGCTCCATCCTCCATCGTCATCAGCGTCTCGCAGCCGAGCCGCCGCAATTCCGGGTCCGCGTTGCCCAACCACGGCCGATAAATGGACTCCTCACCCACGCGGGCTTGGCAACGATATTCCTCAAGTTCGTTGCGGCGATAGAGAATGTCGGTCACGTCAAGCCCGACCTGGACAGGCTCGCGCACGACAGGTGAGTGCAAAGCCGTGTGCGCAGGCGCGTCGTCCTGCGGCGCGTGGCAGCCTTGGCACGACTTGGTCTCGCCGGGTCGCGACGTGACGTAGCTCATCTCCATCACGTTCTGCCGCGAGCCGACGGGCGCCGACGTGACAGGGTAGTTCCAGTCGAACGCAATCCGCCGCTGTGCCGCGTCCAGCGGTTCCACGAACAAGCCCGTGTCCGCCGGCGCTTCAAAATACGCCGAGCCATCCGGGAGCACGGGCACGATGCCGAGACTGCGCGTCGCAAGGCTCGTGTGGCTCGCAGAAGTCACTGCGGTCGGCAACGCTTCGATCACGCGGTAGTAACGGACCTTGCCCAGCACCGCCGCGACGTGTGGATTGTCGGAGCGGCGCGCGTTGAAGATCGCCATGCGACAGCGGCCGGTGACCTGCACGAGGCTGGAATCTTTCGCAGAATCCGAAAACCCGCCCTTTGGCGCGAGCATCGTCGGTCGGGGGCGCTCCAGCAAGATAGGCCGCGCATCAAACTCGACCGTGTCTGGCCGATTGAACACTAGTTTCACCTCGCGCGTTTTCGGATCGGCCACGTAGATGCCCAGATCGCGCGCGCCCGGCTGCGTCGCCGAGAACAGGAACCGCCCGTCCGGCAGCGGATACGGCGTGGTTCTCGATCCCAGCGGCGAGAGATGAACGCGATGGGTCGCACCGCCGAGTTGAATCGTGGTCGCGCATGGGAAGACCGGCGAGAGCGCCGCCGTCGGAGTGAGCCCGCGCCGCACGTCGAGGATACACGGCCCCAATTCCGACAGCACCAGCAACGTCCCGTCGGGCATCTCACCCGCCTGCGCGTAGGCCAGGCCGGAGTGCCGCTCGCGGTTGTAGAACCGATAGCCGCCGATGCCGAAATAGTGGCTCTCGTCGGTGCCGTCGGGCCGGATGGTCATCAGGTAGTTCTCGTGCTTGTCGAGCGGCGGGACGTTCAGATGAAACGTGTCCCACAGCGTGAACAGAATACGCCCGTCCCGCAGCACCGTCGGGTCGAACACCGTGCCGGGATTGAACGTGAGTTGCTGCATCCCCTTCCCGTCGCTGTCCATGATCCAGAGCGTCTCCGTCCGCTCCTCGTGGTATTCATCGAGATAGCCATTGCGGTCGCTGACGAAGACGATCCGCCCGTCCGGCAGATACACTCCCGAAACGTCGTTGAACGGCCCGTCGGTCAACTGCACGAGGTTCAGCCCGTCCGCGCCGATCTCGTAGAGATGAAACCAATCCTCTCCGTCGCGCCGCATGCTGAACAGAATCCTGCGCCCGTCATAGGACGGCTCCGGGTCGAAGACTTCACCCTCCGTCAAATGGGTGATGCGCCGCAGTGTGCCGTCCGGCTGCGCGGGGATGAGCGTGTAGAGATTGCGTCCGGACCGCGAAGGCGTCGTCGTCCGCTCCAACGGATGCAAAGTGGTCCCGCGGTGGAAAATGTAACCTTCCTTCCAATGCGCCGTCCCCGGCCGCCCTTCCCACAAATGATGCGGTCCCAGAATATCGTCCGACACAAAGACGATCCCCGGCAGCCGATCATCCGCCCGGCCGCAGATCGCGCAGGATAGCAACGCCACGAGCGCGAGAAATGCCTCGAACATGGCTCGTCTGGACATCGGCGGCATTGTCGCTGCCTCTCCGCAGCGTGCAAGCGCAAAACCCTCTCCGATCATTCTGACGCGGCGCCGGTGAGCGCAACTTGCGTCTTCAGTTTCAGCCGCTGCACCGGCTGGTCAGTGCGCAGGACGACGCACGCGTGCTGCGTGATCGTGTTGGGCGCGAGCGTCGCGTCGGGCATGGACTCGATGCGAGCCGCAACCGCTTGGTCTGCCAAGTAGGTGACTGACACGTCGCCAGCCGTGATCTGGCCCGCGCTGGCGCGACTTGGCGCTTCCGCCGGCACGCCGAGATGCCAGCGGAACTGCACGATGTCGGGCTGCTTCAACTCGACCTCGTCTTCGATGGTCACGGAGGTTTGGCTCCATTCCACGCGCCGCTTCCATTTGACGACTGACTCGTAGCAGCCGGACACGTCCACGGAAGCCGCACCGCCCGATTCGTCCATCCGCTCGACGGTGATCGGAGCCACGCGCCGCTCCTTCGTGAGCACTTGGCCCGCTTGCTTCAACACGGCAGGCGTGAGCTTCTCCAGGGCGGCGTCGCCGACCTGCAACACGTTATGGCCGGCGATGCTGCGCAAGTGCGTGGCGTTGTTCGGCACGGCGTAGTTGAGCGTGCCGGCCTCGATCAGCAACGCGCGCCGGCCGATGATGAAGTTCACATGGCCGCGGTCCATGTGATCGTGAAAATCCGTCGCATGGCCGCCGCGCAGCCAGAGGCCGGCCGCCGTGTCGTCGTCCCAACTGCTGCGCCAGTTCAGCCGCGCCGCCTTCGCGTAGTTCGCAAACAGCGGCGGCGCGCCCGCCCGCGAGGCCGGCATGTTCGCGGCGAGAATCGCGTCGAGCGTTTCGCCGAACCTGGCGCGCGTGCGCAGTCCCCACAGTGCGTGCGGACTGCCAGTCACGAAAGCTGCGGTCGCGAGAAGGTTCCGGTCGCGCGTGAGGTTTCCCCTCGAGCTGCCCGGCGCGTCGAACGCGTTGATCAGAAATCCGCCGGGCTGGAAATGATGGACAAGCCACGTCGGGAACTTCTGTAGGAATGGATGCGCCAGCAGCCGATTGTCACTTGTCCGCGCCGTCGCGCGCGCGATGGAGTAGAGGCTCTCCAGTGACAGACCGGAATAACGCAGTCCTTCGACGAACTCGCCATCGCTGCCTTGCACATCCATGGACCGGAGCAGCCGCGCAATCCCGGCCTCGCAGGTTTCGCGATGCCGGTCCACGCCGAGAAACAGGCAGGCTCGGACGAGAGCTTCGTTCGGCAGAATCCACTGATTGCTGTGCGCGGCCTCGCTGCGGACATACCACGGCCGCTTCGTCGCCCAATCCTTCTCCATCAAGGCCAGTTCGTCGGCCAGCCGCGATTCCAGTGCCGCGCGCAGGTCCGGCGAAATCGTGCCGGGCGGGAGCAGATCCACCGTGTCCGCAATCACCCGCACCAGCCAGCCGGTGCCGAGCCACGCGCCGTCGTCGCCCTTGTAGTGGGGCTTCGCATTGTTCAACGACCAGCCGCGCCGTTCCAGCGGAGACCACGCCGCCAACTCGGCGAGTTGCGCGCGGACGCGCTCGAACAACGCCGCATCGCCCGTCAGCGTGGCCGCCGCCGCAAGACGCGGAAGCTCGACCTTGAGCAAAGCGCCCGCATAGTTGTCGCCCTGCGAGAGGCAGAATATCTCCCACTCCTTGTCGGGAAGCGCCGACATCTGCGGTGGGCGCGTCTTGTATTTCAGCGTCACCCGCCACTTCCGCAGCTCCTCAAGCGTTTGCGGCCGGCGGAGCACCGGCTTGGCCGCGTCGTGTCTTGCCCCCGCGATGAGCTTCGCGCGCGCGCCCGCAAGCGCGGAATTGGTGGCAACTGCCGAGAGAAGCTGTCTCAGCGGCGCGCGAGCAAGCTCATCGGGGGCGCGGTTGTCCGCTCTCGCGCATGAGCAGAACGCGACCGCGAGCGCCAGCAGCGAGGATGGCGCCCGCGGCAGATTCAGTCTGGGGATTGTCATTGTTCCATTCCGTCTGCGTCGCCGGCAGGGCTGCGTCAAGGGCAGGAGAACCACGCGGCCGGCCAGTTCGCAGCCGGCTTGTGAACGCGGGTTGTTGGTTCGACGGCCATCATGCGCGGCACTTTAAGGTTTCGCGGCCGGAAAGACAACACCAGCGGCATTGGAGGGCGGGTTCGCGCCTGGAACAAATCGCAAGCCAAGACAGGGGCCGTGCTGTTCCACGTCCTCGGCGGCAACGACGTGGCAGGGAATCCAAAGACCGTTTGAGAAGCTTCAGGACGGCTCGCCCATCAAGCCACCGCGGTCTTGTTTCTGACCGTGGCGGTTGACTGTTCGGCAACGGCGATGTTTGGCGAACGGCGCGCTTCTGGCAGACTGTCGAACCCTCCGACAGCACCGCAGGACTGCGCCGGCGCGTCGGGCGCAGCGCCGACGTGCAACGTCGGGTTGGGCGCGTCCTGCGAGGTGACGTGGACACGGACGTGGCGCGCGTCGGCGTTGTGGAGGGCGGCGGTCACGGCGCGGTGGGCCAGTTCGGGGCGGTTGCACTCGCGGCTGAGATGGCCGAGGAAGATGTGCCGCAGGCCGCCGCTTGCGAGCTGTGTGACGACTTCGGCGGCGGCCTCGTTGGATAGATGGCCGAAGCGTGAGAGAATGCGCTGCTTCAACGACCACGGGCGGCTGGCGTCCTGCAACATGCGCGGGTCGTGGTTGGTCTCCAGCATGAGGACGTTGGCGGGCCGAACGCGTTCGAGCACCAGGCGCGTGCAGTGGCCCAAGTCGGTCAGCACACCGACGTTGCCGCACTCGTGCCGCAGCAGGAAACCGACCGGATCGTGCGCGTCGTGCGGCACGGTGAAGCTCTCCACCAGCACGTCGCCCAGTTCGAACGCGTGGCCGGTCTGAAACACGCGCCATTGTTTCAACTCCGGCATCTCCTCCTGCACGGCCTCGGCGGTGAGGCGGTTGGCATAGACGGGAATCTCGTAACGTTTGCAGAGCACGGGCAGTCCTTGCGTGTGGTCGTGGTGCTCGTGCGTCAGCAACACCGCGCTCACCTCTTCGAGCTTGCGTCCGATGCTGGCGAGCCGCATCGCGATCTGTTTGCCGCTGAAGCCGGCATCAATGAGCAGCCGCAGCCGTGGCGTCTCGATGAACGCGCAGTTGCCGGCCGACCCGCTGCCGAGGATGGTGATCGTTGCTGCCACAGCCGTTGAGCGTAGCGAGCCGAAGCGGCGGTCACAAGGAGGAAAGTGGAGGCGGAAAGAAGGTGACGCTTTGATGACGGATTTTTGGGGCAAAATCGTGATTTTGCCCTCCATGATTTTGCCGTTCCCCGTTACTTCCCTTGCAACCGCCTCAGATACTCGTCGAGGAGTTGTTGCTGCGCGGCGGGGTCCAGACTTGCGACAAGCCAGATGTAGATAATGCTCAGCACACCCAGCAACAGCCCGGCGAAACCGAGGATGATGCCGCAGATTGCCAGCGCCCGGCCACGCTCGCGGCGCTGGCGGATTTGCGAGAGTGAGACAAAGCCACAAATGACGCATGGGATGGCAAAGGGAAAACAGCACAGGCCCAATTGCGCCAGCACGAAGCTCCAGATCGCCTGCGCGTTCACCGGCGGCCCAACCACTGGCGGCGCGCCCGCTTGAAACCACGCCGCGAAAGCCGCGTCCAACTCGCGTCGCTCTCCCGCCGCGCGCCACTGGCTGTCCGACGACGACCAGACCATCGTCGCCTTCGTCAGGCGCGCCTCGCGGGTCCATCGCTCCAACGTGGCGATGTCCACGGGGCCGTATTCCCGCTCGTCGCCGCCGCAGACGCGGTAGGAAATAGAGAAAGGTTCGGTCATGTGCCGAGGCCCTCCACGCGGCACCTGAACACGGTCCAGAACAATCCGAGAAGCAGGCTAAGCACGAGGGAGAAGATGCCGATGGCGATGCCGGCGATGGCCAGCCCGCGTCCGCCTTCACCGCGCGTGTTGATCTGCGACAGCGAGATGGCGCCGAGGATAATCGCCGGGACGGAGAGGCAACCGCAGCAGTTCAACCCGAAGACCGCCAGCGACAGGCTCCAGACCGCGAGTGTGTTTGTGCGCGGCACTGCGAAGGAGAGCGGCGGGATGACGGCGGGCGGCAACGGGGCGATTCCGAGGGCTTGGGCCAGTTCAGGGATTTGCACGGCGGGCTGCCAGTTGCCGGTGCGCGAGTCCCACACCTTTGTCGGGGCGGCGACGCGGCGCTGGCGGATCCACTCTTGAAGCGTGGCGAGGTCCACCGGGCCGTATTCCTGACCGTCGCCGCCGATGATGCGGAAGGTAACTGGTGTCGCGTCTGTCATGGTTTCTGGGATGGCTCGGCGCCAAGCACGTCAGGTTTGCTGACCGAAAATGTTCTCGTAAGCGACCATGAACATGCAGAAGCACATGGGCAGAGTGAAAACGATCCCGACAATGCAGGCAAGCAAGCCGAGCATGGTCAGCAGTCCCACCACGAGACCGTATGCGAAAATGGCAAACCAATGCCTGGCCACAACGCGACGGCTGGTTTCCATCGCCGCCCAGAACTGCATCCGCCGGTCCGCGACCAACGGCAACGCGAACGAATAGCAGACGCCGAGATACAGCACTGGCACCATGATCAGGCCCACGCCCAGCACCACCAACGAAACGCCCAACATATTGCGCGAGTCGGCCAGGAGCGCGCCGATGCCCACGACAACTCCACCAGGCAGAGCCGCGGCGAGGATCAGCACCGTCATGATGAGGTTCACCAGGATGGCTTGGGCGAAGAACAGATTGAAGCCATCGAAGATGTTGCCGAAACTCACGGTTTGTCCGCGCCGTCGCTGCAACAGCACATACCACACGCCGCCGATGAGCACCGGCTGGACAACGAGGTTGAAGGCCAGTTGCACCACGGCGCCAAAACAGGGAATCATCCCGATGGCGCTGACACCGAAGGACATGCCGAAAACGATCCAGCACGCGCCGAGCGCGAAACCCATATTGGCCTTGAAGAAGTTCCATCCCTGATTGAGCCAGTCGCCGAAGGCGACCGTGTAATCGCGTTGCAGAATCTGACCCGCCAATTCTGCGCCCGGCGCGGGGCCGGTGGGAGCGACGCCGGGCGCGGCGGCTGGCGCGGGCGGCGGCGCGCTGAAGGCAGCGGCCAGTTCCGCAATCTGCGCGGCGGGCTGCCATTGGCCGGTGCGCGAATCCCACACCTGCGTCTGGCCGGCGACGCGGCCCTCGCGCGCCCATTGTTGGATGGTGGCGAGGTCAATGGGGCCGTATTCCTTGCCGTCGCCGCCGACGATCTTGAACGTGGGTGATGCTGGTGTGCTCATGTGGGACTCCTTGGTTGATTGATGGCCGACTATCTCCGTCTGGACGCAACCATTACCAGAAAGCCGCCGCCGCGTCGAGGGGCGAAAAACCGCTTGCGTTCGCGGCAAGCGCGGCTAGACTGCTGCGCAAATGAACAAGATGACGCAGCATTGGTGGTGGCATAGATCGGGCCTCAAGCCCTGATCGCGCTATCCCTGCGCTGCGCTTGAGGACCCGGTGATTTGAGAAAGTCATCGGGTTTTTTATTTCAACGAATCATGTTAGCCAAACGCATCATACCGTGCCTGGATGTCACCGGCGGTCGCGTGGTGAAGGGAACCAAGTTCCTGAACCTGCGCGACGCGGGCGACCCTGTGGAGTGCGCCCGCGAATACGACCGCCAGGGCGCCGACGAACTGGTGTTTCTCGACATCACCGCCAGCAGCGACGGGCGGCCGACGATGGTTGACGTGGTGCAGCGCACGGCCAGCGAGTGTTTCATGCCGCTCACGGTTGGCGGTGGCATCCGCACCGTCGAGGACATCCGCGCGATGCTCAAGGCCGGCGCGGACAAGACCTCGCTGAACACGGCGGCGGTGCAGAACCCCGACGTCGTGCGCGCGGGCGCGGAGCGGTTCGGCAGCCAATGCATCGTGGTGGCGGTGGACGCGCGGCGCGTGTCCGGCTCGTCGCCGCAACGATGGGAGGTCTATACGCACGGCGGGCGCAAGCCGACGGGCATTGACGCCATCGAGTGGGTGCGGCGCGTCGAGTCGCTCGGCGCGGGCGAGATTCTGCTGACCTCGATGGACGCCGACGGCACGAAGGCCGGCTACGACATTGAGTTGAACCGCGCGGTGAGCGAGGCGGTGCGCATCCCGGTGATCGCCAGCGGCGGCGCGGGCACGCTGGAGCACATGGCAGACGTGTTGCAGCGCGGCAAGGCCGATGCCGTGTTGGCGGCTTCCATTTTTCACTTTGGCGAGTATCAGGTGGCGGACGTGAAACGGTTTTTGCAGAGCAAAGGAATTTGTGTGCGACTCTGAAAGGAAAACAAAATGGCTGAACCGACATTCGACAAACTGAAGTTCGACTCCAACGGACTGATCCCGGCTGTCATCCAGGAGAGCGGCACGGGCCGCGTCTTGATGGTGGCCTACATGAACGCGGCGTCGCTGGCGAAAACGCTGGAAACCGGCAAGACGTGGTTCTGGAGCCGCTCGCGGCAAAAATACTGGCTCAAGGGCGAGTCCAGCGGCCATGTCCAGACCGTCAAGCGCGTGACGACGGATTGCGACTGCGACACGGTGCTCATCGAGGTCGAACAGGTCGGTGCGGCGTGCCACGAGGGTTTCAAGAGTTGCTTCTACCGCGAACTGCGCGCCGACGGCAACCTGAGTGAGCCGATCGAGCAGCGGTTGTTCGACCCGGCGAAGGTGTATGGAAAGAAATGAGTCATGAGCGAACTCTACGCACCGCCATTCGGACTGGCCTACTGGGCCGGCGTGGCGTTGCTGTTGTTCGCGCGCGGGCTGGATTTCCTCAGCACGTGGATCGCGACGCCGAGTTTGTTGCTGGAGGCGAACCCGATCGCGCGGCGGCTGGGCTGGCAAGGCGGAATTGCGGTGAACCTGCTCGTCTGCCTGGTGGCGGCGATGATTCCGTTTGTGGCTGTGCTGATCAGCGTGACGAGCGTGCTGGTGGCGGCGCGGAATTTCCAGGCGGCGTGGGTGTCGCGGACGATGGGCGAGTATGAGTTCCGCGAGCATCTGGAGGAGCAGTTTGGCCGCGCCGACAAGCGGCTGGTGCTCGGCTGTGTCTGGGCGCAAGGACTGCTCTACAGCGCGGTCGGCGTGGCGGTGGTGGCGCTGACGAACGACCTGATGGCGCAGGCGGTCGGCGGCGGCATCGTGGGTTTTGGCGTGGCGATAGCGGTCCATTCAATACATTATTACCGAAGAGCAAGACATGTATTATCCGACAAAGAGCGAGTTTCGCAGTTTAGCGAGCCGCGGTAACCTCATTCCGGTTTACTGCGAGCTGCTGGCCGACCTGGAGACGCCGGTGTCGGCCTACCAGAAACTTCGCGGCAAAGGCCCGGCGTTCCTGTTCGAGTCCGTCGAGGGCGGCGAGCACATCGGCCGCTATTCGTTCATCGGCGCGGACCCCGGCATCACGCTCGTGCAGGACGGCGGCACCGTCCTCGTGCGCGAGGGCCGCAAGAGCACGCGCGTCAAGTTCAAGCGCGACCCGTTGGAGGTCGTGGAGAAGGTGATGGCGCGCTACCGGCCGGTGGCGCTGCCGGAACTGCCAAGGTTCAGCGGCGGCGCGGTCGGATTCCTCGGCTATGAGTTCATCCACCACGTCGAGCCGGTCGTGCCGCGTCCGAAACAGGACGATCTTGGCGTGCCGCCGATGTATCTGATGCTGACGGACACCATCGTCATTTTCGATCGCGTCCGCCAGACCATCAAGGTCGTTTCCAACGCTCACGTCAGCGGCAACGCCGCCGCCGCCTACGACAAAGCCTGCCGCCGCATCGCCGCCATCATCGAACGGTTGCGGCGACCGCTGCCCGCCCGGCACGTCGAGTTCCAGCGCGAGGCGACGCCGCTGACGATGGAGAGCAACATGCCGGTCGAGCGTTACCAGACGATGGTGCGCAAGGCGAAGGAATACATCAAATCCGGCGACATCATCCAGGTCGTGCTCAGTCAGCGGTTCTCCGCGAAGGTGCGCTCCAAGCCGCTCGACGTTTACCGCGCGCTTCGCAGCGTCAATCCCTCCCCCTACATGTTCATCCTCGAACTCGGCGATTTCTCGCTCGTCGGCGCGTCGCCGGAGGTCCACGTGCGTTGCGAGGACGGCAACGTGGAGATTCGCCCCATCGCCGGCACGCGCAAACGCGGCAAGACGCCCGCCGAGGACCTCGCGCTCGAAAAAGACCTGCTCGCTGACGAGAAGGAGCGTGCTGAGCACCTGATGCTCGTGGACCTCGCCCGCAACGATATTGGCCGCGTGTGCGACTTCGGCAGCGTGAAGGTCGAGGAATTCATGGTCATCGAGCGTTACAGCCACGTGATGCACATCGTCAGCCAGGTCGAAGGCAAGCTCCAGAAGGAGCGCACCGTCTATGACCTGATGCGCGCGACGTTCCCGGCAGGCACGGTCAGCGGCGCGCCGAAGATTCGCGCAATGCAGATCATCTCGCAACAGGAGGCGACGCAGCGCGGCCCCTACGCCGGCGCGGTCGGCTACTTCAGCTTCAACGGCAACCTCGACTGCTGCATCACTCTGCGCACCGCGTTGCTCAAGGGCGGCCGCGCATACGTGCAGGCAGGCGGCGGCATCGTTGACGACAGCACGCCGGAAAACGAGTTTCAGGAAACGGTGAACAAGTCCATGGCATTGAGAAAGGCCATTGCGGTGGCGGAAGGTTTTGGAAAGACGTGATTCGTAACTCGTGATCCGTGATTCGAGCCGCGTCACCAATCACGAATCACGGATCACGAGTTACGAGTCACGCATTACGGATTACGAACATGCTCCTAGTCATAGACAACTACGACAGCTTCACCTACAACCTCGTCCAATACCTGGGCGAGATGGGCGTGGAGATGAAGATCGTCCGCAACAACGAGGTCACTCTCGACGATGTGCGGGCGTTGAAACCGGCGCGAATCCTCATATCGCCCGGCCCGTGTTCGCCGGCACAGGCGGGCATTTCGGTGGAGGTCATCCGCCAGCTTGGACCGAAGATTCCGCTCTTCGGCGTCTGCCTTGGCCACCAGAGCATCGGCTACGCGTTCGGCGGCGAGGTCATCCGCAACTACCGGATGATGCACGGCAAGACCTCGCCGATCCACCACGACGGCCGGTTCCTCTTCCAAGGTCTGGCGAATCCTTTCGAGGCGACACGTTACCATTCGCTCGTCGTCAAGCGCGAGACGCTGCCGGATTGCCTGGAGATCACCGCCGAGACGCGCCCTGAAGGCGAGATCATGGGCCTGCGCCACAAACAATTCCCGATCTGGGGCGTGCAGTTCCACCCGGAGAGTGTGCTGACCACCGAAGGCAAGAAACTGCTGAAAAACTTCCTGACACTCTGAGGCCGCAGGCCGGGAACATGGTGTCGGCGGGTTCCAGCGACGAGCGGGGGACGGTCTTGCAGTTTCGGTTGAGAAGCTGATTGTTCAACCGTTGTCCGAAGAATTTGTCCGAAGAATTTCCCTTTTCGTCGTGAATGACTGGCGGTAGTATCCGTCCGCCGTTTGCTTTTGAGAAGTCACCATGACATCGAGCAACCAATACTCCTTGCCGCAGTCGCGGACCGAAACCAACCCCTCACTCACCATGAAGACTGAATCATCCTCCAAACCTACGCCTCAACCCACGCGCCGCGAATTCCTCCAGTGGAGCGGCAAAGCCGTCGCCGCGTCTGCTCTTGCAGGCGTCGCGCTGCCCCAAGTCCACGCCGCAGGCACCAACGCCATCAAGCTCGCCCTCATCGGCTGCGGTGGCCGCGGCAGCGGCGCCGTCGTCAACGCCCTCGAATCCGCCAATGGCCCCGCCAAGCTCGTCGTCATGGCCGACCTCTTCGAGGACCGGCTCAAGCGCTCCCACAAGGCCCTCCACGACAAGTTCGGCGACAGTGTGGATGTGCCGGAGGACCGCCGCTTCGTCGGCTTCGACGCTTACAAGAAGGCGATTGATTCGCTGCGGCCGGGCGACGTAGCGATGCTGACCGGCTATGCCGGCTTCCGGCCGGGCCAGTTGGAATACGCCGTCGAGAAGGGCGTGAACGTCTTCATGGAGAAATCGTTTGCCGCCGATCCGCCGGGATGCCGTCGCGTCATCGCGGCGGGCGAGGCGGCGGAGAAGAAGGGGCTGAAGATCGCCGCGGGTCTCCAGTGCCGGCATTCGCGCAACCGGCAGGAACTCATCCGCCGCATCCGCGATGGCGAGATGGGGCAGATCATGCTCATCCGCGCCTACCGTTGCGAGGGAAGCGGCTGGTTGAAGCCGCGCCCACCGGAGATCAAAGACCTGCACTATCAAATCCGCAACTTCACGAAGTTCCTGTGGGTTTCGGGCGGACTGTGGGCGGAGATGGACATCCACCAGATTGACGAGATCTGCTGGCTTAAAGGCGAGTATCCGGTGAGTGCGCACGGCATCGGCGGCCGGGTCGCGAACAGCAAGGATTGCAGCCAGAACCTCGACTCGTTCTCGGTGGAATGGACGTTCGCCGACGGGACGAAGGCCTACGACGTGGTGCGCTACATCCCGAAGTGCCTCTACCAGTTCGACACCTACGTCCACGGCACCAAGTGCGCGGCGCAGTTCTCCGGGCCGATCCACGCGGGCATTGTGCATACCTACAAGGACCAGCGTTGCGCGCCGGACAACATCGCGTGGGAGGCGGAGAAGGAGCCGATCACGCCGTGGCAGGCGGAGTGGGACGCGTTGTTCGACGCGATTCGGAACAACAAGCCGCACAACGAGGCAAAGCGCGCGGCGATGAGCAACCTGGCGGACATCATGGGCCGCGCGGCGGTTCACATGGGCCGGGTGATCACGTGGGAGGAAGCGATGAAGTCCGACTTCAAGTTCTGCCCGAACATTGACAACCTCACCGACGACAGCGAGCCGCCGATCAAGGCCGATGCCAACGGCTGCTACCCCGTGCCGATCCCGGGACAGTGGACGGAAATCTAGCGCCGTTGAATTCTTCATCATCCACGCGCCGTGAGTTTGCCGGGTCGCGCGGAAAAGCGATGGCCGCTTCCGCGTTGGCGGGCGTGGCCGTTCCGCGAGTCCATGCCGCGGGCGACAACACCATCCGCCTTGCGCTCATCGGCTGCGGCGGGCGCGGCAGCGGTGCGGTGGTGGATGCGTCGCAATCGCCCTACGGCCCGGTGAAACTCTACGCGATGGCCGACCTGTTCGAGAAACGGCTCGCGTCTTCGCACAAGGTCCTCAGCGAGAAACTCGGCGGGCAGGTGGACGTGCCACCGGACCGGCGGTTTGTCGGCTTCGATGCTTACAAGAAGGCGATTGACCTCCTGCGCCCCGGCGATGTGGCGATGCTGACCGGTTACGCCGGCTGGCGGCCGATGCAACTGGAATACGCCGTTGCCAAGGGCATCAACGTCTTCATGGAGAAATCGTTCGCCACCGATCCGCCCGGCGTGCGGCGCATCATCGCGGCGGGCGAGGTTGCGGAAAAGAAGGGGCTGAAGATCGCCGCTGGCCTGATGGCGCGCCACGCACCCAACCGGCAGGAACTCATCCGCCGTATCCGCGACGGCCAGCTCGGCGATATCCAGATCATCCGCGCCTTCCGGATGCAGCCTTGCGGAACGTTGCCGCCGCGAAAGCCGGAGGACAACGAGCTCCGATGGCAGATCAGCCGCTTCACACATTTCCTCTGGGTTTCCGGCGGACTCTGGGCCGAGATGAACATCCACCAAGTGGACGAGATTTGCTGGATCAAGGACGCCTGGCCGGTCTCCGCGCACGGCGTCGGCGGACGGATTGCCGGCAGCCGGGACTGCGGGCAGAACCTCGACTCGCTCTCCGTCGAATGGACCTTCGCCGACGGGACGAAGGCGTATCACGTCACGCGCTGGCTGCCGAAGTGCCACGCCGAGTTCAACACCTACATGCACGGAACCAAATGTGCGGGCGTCTTCCCGTGGCTGAGCGGTCATCGCGACGACCTCACGCGAATCTACAGGGACCAACGCTGCGCGCCCGACAACATCGCATGGCAGGCCGAGGAGGGGCTGTTCACTTACTACCAAGCCGAGTGGAACGTCCTGCTCGACGCCATCCACAACAACAAGCCGCATAACGAAGCGAAGCGCGCGGCGTTCTCGAACCTTGCCGACATCATGGGCCGGGCCGCCGTCCACATGGGTCGCGTCATCACGTGGGACGAAGCGATGAAGTCCGACTTCCGCTTCTGCCCAAACATCGAGAGTCTCACCGACGCCAGCGAGCCGCCGTTGAAAGCCGGCGCCGACGGACGCTACCCCGTGCCGATTCCCGGCCAGTGGACGGAAATCTGAGCGGAGCCGCGGCGAGCTTGCGGCGCGCGCCCATTCTGACTAAAACAATCCGCGCGATATGAAGAACGAAGCTCAGAGACAGACTTTGATCGAAGAGAATCCGATACCGGAAGTGTATCGGCAGATCATCCACGACCATAATTTTACCTGCGTCTTCTCCTGCAAGGTTGGAAGACGCGCCTCTACCGGGCAGATGGGGATCACCTCGTCCAACCTCGACCCTCAGACTTTCAAGGACGCTGAACAAAAAGCGATCGTCCGGGGCGACCCGGAACTGGTGCTCAAGCGCGGCGCCGCCACGTTCGTTTATCGGCTCATCACCAAGACCGCCTCGGCGCGGCTCTACAGGGTGGCGGCCCATCTGGCGGATTTCGCGCGAGGGAAATACTAACCCGTCCATCGCGGCCTTGGGCGTGATGTGAAAATGCTTGTTTGGAGCGGACTGGCTGGCGTAGCGTGCGCGCGGTTTCTGCGGAGGAATAAACTATGATGACAAGGCGAGAGTTCCTGAAACATAGCGCCGTCAGCGCGGCGGCGGCGTGGGCGGCGGGTTGCGCGACCGGTTCGGGTCGGGCGGGTGGAAAGATTCCGATTGCGCTGGAACTTTACTCGGTGCGCAAGGAATGCGCCCAAGACACCGCAGGCACGATTCAAGCCGTCGCAAAGATGGGCTACCAAGGCGTCGAGTTCGCCGGCTTCTACAACAAGGACGCGAAGACGCTCCGCAAGATCCTCGACGACTGCGGCCTCAAGTGCTGCGGCAGCCACACACCGCTGCCCGACCTGCTCGGCGACAAACTCCAGAAGACCATCGAGTTCAACCAGACGCTCGGCAACAAGTTCCTCATCGTGCCCGGCCTGCCGAAAGACCGCACCGCGTCGCGCCAGGCGTGGCTCGACACGGCCAAGCTCTTCAATGAGCTTTCCGACAAGGTCGCTCCGCAAGGCATGCGCGTCGGCTATCACAACCACACCATCGAGTTCAAACCGCTCGACGGCGAACTGCCGTGGGACACATTCTTCGGCAACACGAAGAAGGAGGTCATCATGCAGTTCGACACCGGCAACGCCATGCACGGCGGCGGCGACGCGACGGTTTATCTGAAGAAGTATCCCGGCCGCGCCGTGACGGTCCATTGCAAGCCGTTTTCCCACGCCAAGCCCGACGCGCTCATCGGCGAGGATGAACTGCCGTGGAAGGATATCTTCCACCTCTGTGAAACCATCGGCAACACCGAGTGGTATATCGTTGAATACGAGCGTCCGAACGTGCCCGCGTTGGAGGCCGTCGAGAAGTGTCTGCAAGCAATGAAGCAGATGGGCAAGTAACCAAACCGCCGGGATGCCATGATTGACACACTGCAAACCAAATTCGGGATTCCGGGGGCGGTCGCGGTCACGGCGGGCAACAACGGCCTGCCGCGCGTGACGCTCTCGCACCGCTCCGGCGCGAGCGCGGAGATTTACCTGCACGGCGCGCACGTCACGTCGTGGCGGAACGCGAAGGGCGAAGAGCTTTTCTTCCTGAGCCGATCCTCCAACTGGGCCGCCGACAAGCCGATTCGCGGCGGCATCCCGATTTGCTTTCCGCAGTTCAGTAATCACGGTCCGTTGCCGCTGCACGGTTTCGCGCGCATCAGCGAGTGGACGCTGGCGCAAACCGAACGGCTTGGCTCCGGCGAGGTTGTGGCCGCGTTCCAACTCAGCGACTCCGACGCCACGCTCGCGCTCTGGCCGCACCGGTTCACCTTCGAGCTGCGCGTGACGCTTGCGGAGACGGTGCTGACACTGGCAGTGCAAGTGAAGAACAACGGTGACAAGCCGTTCGACTTCGAACTGGCGCTCCACACCTACTTCGGTGTCGGCGAAATCCAGCGCGCGGCTGTCTGCGGGCTGGAGGGCGTCACGTTTAGCGATTCGCTGCGGAACAATGTCCACGAGGTTGAGACGCGGCAGGAAATCCGCTTCGATCAGGAAACCGATCGCATTTACATCAACACGCCGGATTGTGTGCGCATCCGCGACGAAGCCCGCAACCGCGTCATCGCCGTCCAGAAGAGCGGTATGGCCGACGCCGTCGTGTGGAATCCGTGGATCGCAAAATCGCAGCGCATGCCCGACTTCGGCGACGACGAGTATCTGCGCATGGTTTGCGTCGAGACCGGCAACATGGCCAGCCGCATCAACCTCGCCCCGCGCGGCCAGTGGCACGGCTCGACCGTCCTCTCCGTGCTGCCCGCCTGACCGAAATCAGTCCCGCACGGCTTTCGCGTAGCAGTCGAGCATGTATTGCCGCGACTTCGCTGCCGCCGCCGTCATCTCGTCCGGCTCCGGTTCGCCGTGCATGAATGGGTTCACATAGCGCGCGTAGCCGATCTTCGCCAACGCCGCCAGCCACGGCGTGAAATCGGTCGGGCCGTGGCCGGGCAGTTGCTCGAGTCCTTTGCCGTGCTGCCAGGCGTAGAAGAAAAACAGTTGCTTGCCGCACGCCGCGATGGCGTCCTCCACGGACATCTTCCCCGCCTGGATGTGATACGGCGCCAGCGCGATGCCGAGGTGTGGATGCTTGTTGAGGTCCGTGAACGCCTTGAGCGAATCAATCGAGTCGAGCAGCGCGTTGCCGTGGTTCTCAATGGCGAGATACGAGTTGTTCTTCCCCGCCAGATCGGCAAACGGCTTGAGCCGCTCCAGGAAGTCTTTCATCTTCGCCGTGAGTTCCTCCGGCTTGCAGGGCCGCTCGCTGCCGCGGATCGCCACGCCGCCGCCTGCCGCGCCGAGCATCGTGACATATTTCTGGTAGTCGCCGCGATAGAGCGAGAAGGCGCAGAGCTTCAGCTTGTGTTTCGCCAGCAACTCTTTCAGCCCGCTGGCGCCGAGCCGGGCCTCGATGTCCTCCAGATGGGTGCATTTGAACAGCGGCCCCCAGATGTCCACCGCCTCGAAACCGAGCTTCGCGGCGCGCTCGCAGAACTGCTCGATGGACAGCTTCACGAACATGACCGACGACGTCGAGAGGCGCATCTTCCAGCGCGCTTCCGCCGCGCCTGCCAGCGTCGCCGCCAACCCGGCGCTCGCGGCGATGAATTGCCGCCGGCTTAGCTTCGTTTCCGTTGCTTGATGGCTCGTCTCCATGGCTTCATTCCTTTCGTGCAGCCTCGCGGCGCAGCTTCCTGAACCACGCGTCGAGGATCTTGTTGCTCCGACAGAAAACCACCGTCCCGGCTAGCATCCGATTCACGTCGCCTTGCGCGACCATGATGCGTTTGTCGGGATCGAGCACGTCGTCGCTGCGGCGCAGCAACGCGAGCGTCTTCAGCCCGATGAAAATCGGCCAGAGGCACGCGAGCCGCAGCCGGCCGCACGAGCGGGGAATCGCCAGTGTGTAGCGCCACGCGGCGTCGTAATGATCGAGCGCCAGGTCGAGATGCCGGTCGTAAACCTCCCGGAACCGGCTCATCGTTGCCGGCGAGAGCAAGTCTTCCGGCTTCAGTCCCGCTTCTGCTAATCGCTGGCGCGGCACGTAGCAACGGGCGATGCGCAAGTCCTTCGGGATGTCGCGGAGAATGTTCGTGAGCTGGAGCGCTTTGCCAAAGCGGATGCCGAGCGCCGTCATCTCGGCGGGATTCCATCCGTGCAACGCCCGCAGATGCGCCGCGCACATCTCCGTCCAGAACTTCCCGACGCAACCGGCGACGGCGTAGGTGTAATCGTCAAGTTGCTGGTCGGTGTCGAACGCCGCGAGTTCCTTCTCCGTCTCGCCCGGAAACTGCACGAGGTCGTCCTCCTGCCCGCGCGTGATGACGCCGAGCAACTCGCCGATGCGCCGACGGTCGTCCTCCGGCAGCGACGCGAGCATGGCGAAACAGTCGTCGAGCCGCTCCAGCAGCAGCTTTTCCGCCGGCAGACTTTGGTATTGCGCGAGGTCGGCCCGGATGAGCGCCGTCTCACCTGAGTCGTGGCGATGCTCGAACTGCTGGCGGAAGAGGACAAGGTGGGCGCGGCGTTTGTCGCGCGGGACGACCTTCGTGTCGGCGATGGTGTCGCTGGCGCGTGCCAGCAGGTAACCGAGCGAGATCGCCGGTCGCAACGCCTTCGGCAGCACGCGCAACGTCAGATAAAACGAGCGCGACACGTCGCGCAGCAGCGGGCCAATGAGTTGGTCGCGTTCTTGTTGGATCACGCGGCGCATCGTAGGCGCGGCCCGCGGCGGGCGCAAGTCTGCGCGTAACGGCCGCCATGCTTACTGTTCCGGCGGCTTGAGGATCGCCAGCACCTTGAAGCCGCTGCTGGTCTTTCGGAAGACGAAGATGCGCCGGACCGGCTCGCCGTTGTCGCGCAGGTCCGCCACCACGACAGTGTCGCTGGCCGTCAGCACGTCGTCAGCCTCCGGCGGTAGGCCGGCCTCGCGCGCGGTTGTTTGCACGGCGCTTTCCACGGCGAACGCATGCGGTTTCTCGACGGCCTTCTGGATGAAATCGGCGAGCGACTGCTCGTCTTCGATCTTCTTGCCTTCGAGGTAGAACGGCACGGTGAACTGCTCCCGCAGTTTGGCCGCGTCGTCCTTGTTGAGGAGCGAGATGAGGTCTTCCAGGGCAGCGGTGGCGTCGCGTTGCAAGGGCGCGCCGGCGGGCCGCGGCGGGGTTTTGGCTCTGGCTTCGGCGCGCTCGCCGCCCTTCCTCCCGCCGAGCGCGAACAAGCCCAGCACAACACCCAACACCACCAACACCACAACGGGTCGAGAAATACGGTTCATGTGTTTTCCTAAGCTCTGCTCTAGTCATACCGCCAGCCGGGGAAAAGGTTACATGCCGCAGGCAATTCAGTCTTGAATTACCCGCGCCAATCAGGAGAAATTCGCGTTCATGTTCAGAGCACTCATCCTTTCGAGCACGATCGTCAGTCTGTTGGCTTCCGCTCTTCGCGCCGACGACTGGCCGCATTGGCGCGGGCCGGCGCGTAACGGCCACTCTGCCGAGACGGCGTGGAGCGATCAGTGGCCCGCGGAGGGGCCACGCGTCGCATGGAAGGCGAACGTCGGCCTCGGCTTCTCGACGTTCGTCGTCGCCAAAGGCCGAGTGCTCACCACCGGCCACGCCGGCGGCAAAGACACGGTCTTCTGTTTCGACGCCGACGGCGGCAAGCTACTCTGGAAACATTCCTACGCCGCCGAGCTTGGCGACAAATACTTCGAGGGCGGTGCGACCGGCACGCCGACGATTGACGGCGACCGCGTCTATCAACTCAGCCGCTGGGGTGATCTCTTTTGTCTCGACGCGGCGACGGGCAGCGTCGTCTGGTCCAAAAACCTCCAGCAAGAGCCGGGCGTGCGGATTCCCGACTGGGGTTTCAGTGGCGCGCCGCTCGTGCTCGGCAATCTGCTCATCCTCAATGCCGGCGACGCCGGCATGGCGCTCGACAAGACCAGCGGCAAGGTTGTCTGGCAGTCGCAGAACAAGGAAGCCGCCTACTCGACGCCGCTGCCGGTCAAACGCGGCAACGAGACGCTCGTGTTGCTCGGCTCGCGGCAGAGCTATGTCGCTGTGGATGCGCAGACCGGGAAAGAGGCCTGGCGTCATCGCTGGCTCACGCAATACGGCGTCAACGCCGCCGACCCGATCGTGCAGGGCGACCTCGTTTTCATCAGCACCGGCTACGGCAAGGGCGCGGCGATGCTCAAGCTCGGCGCGGGACAGCCGCAGGAGCTTTGGAAGAGCAAGGCGCTCCGCACGCAGATGAATCCGGCTGTGTTGGTAGATGGCCACCTCTACGGCATTGATGGCGACACCACTTCGTCGGCGTCGCTCAAGTGTCTTGAGTTCGTCTCCGGCGTCGAGAAGTGGGAGCATCCGAACGTCGGCTCCGGCGCGCTCATCACGGCGGGCGGGCGCTTGATCGTGCTGAGCGGCACTGGTGAACTGATGGTCGCGCCAGCTTCGCCTGCCGGCTTCAAGCCGACGGCACGCGCCCAAGTTCTTAGAGGCAAGTGCTGGACCTCGCCCGTGCTGGCCAACGGCCGGATCTACTGCCGCAGCGTTGCCGGCGATGTCGTCTGCCTCGACGTGCACAAGCCATGAAACTAACCCGCCGTCATTTCCTGCGCACCGCCGCCGTTGCGGGATTCGCAGCGCCGTTTACGATGCGCGGCGCTGACGCGGGGCGCAAGTTCCGCACCGCGCTCATCGGCGCGGGTTGGTGGGGCAAGAACATCCTCAAGGAAGCGTTGGCGTCCGGCCGCTGCGAGATCAGCGCGCTCTGCGACGTGGACGCGATGGGCCTCGAAGTCGCCGCCGAACAAGTCAGCGACCTCAGCGGCAAGCAACCGAAGACCTACAAGGATTTCCGCGAGCTTCTCAAAAAGGACCGCCCGGAGATCGTCATCATCGCCACGCCGGACCACTGGCACGCGCTACAGACCATCGCCGCGCTCAAGGCCGGCGCGCACGTGTTCGTTGAGAAGCCCACCGGCCACACCGTCAACGAAAGCCGCGCGATGGTGAAGGTCGCGCGCGACGCGGGCCGCGTCGTGCAGGTCGGCCTCCATCGCCGCGTCGGGCCGCATCACGCCAGCGCGATGAAGTTCCTCCAGTCCGGCGCGGTCGGCGAGATCGGCATGGTGCGCGTGTTTGCACACAGCGGCGGCGGGCAGGAAAAACCGGCGCCGAACAGCGAGCCGCCGGACGGGATGGACTGGGATTTCTGGTGCGGCCCCGCGCCGAAGCGGCCCTTCAACAGCAAGCTCCATCCCGGCGGTTGGCGCAACTTCCTCGACTACGCCAACGGTCAGATCGGCGACTGGGGCGTGCATTGGCTCGACCAAGTGCTGTGGTGGAACGGCGGCGAATACCCCCGTCGCGTCTTCAGCACCGCCGGCCGCGCTATCCGCGGTCCCGCCGTGCTCAACGGTTGGGAGCAGACCACCGACGCGCCCGATCATCAGGTCGCCACGTTCGAGTTTCCGAAGTTCACCTGCGTCTGGGAGAACCGCCAGTTCGCCGGCAACGAGGCCGAGAAGCACCGCATCGGCGCTTACTTCTTCGGAACGAAGGGCACGCTCCATATCGGCTGGCGCGACGGTTGGACGTTCTATCCGGCGAACAAGAAGGAGAAGCCGCTGCACGAGGACGCGCAGTTGCAGGAACCCGACGGCCACAACCTCAAGCTGCTCTGGGCCGACCTCCTCGGCGCAATCGAGAGCCGCAAGCCCGCCGCCGCGCGAATCGAACTGGCGCACCGCTCGTCGGTGCTGCCGATGCTGGCGATGATCTCCTGGCGCACGGGCCGCAGCCTCCAATGGGACGGAGCGAAGGAGGAGATCGTCGGCGACGCGGAAGCGAGCAAGTTACTCCGCCGCCCCTATCGCGCGCCGTGGGTTTATCCTGCAGCCTAGCGGGCTACTTCCAGCGGCACCTGCATGGCGATGTTCATGATCGGCGTCGTCTCGGCGAAAACGGCGGCGACGGCCTGCACAAGCTCGTGGCCGGTCATGCCGCGGACTTCCTTCTCCGGGAACGGATAGTAAATCTGGAAGCCGACCCAGTCGCGCCTGCCGACTTTCTTCAGCGCATCGCGCACTTGCGCGACCGATCGGAAGTTCTTCGTGTCGAAGACCTGCATCCGTTCCCAGTCGCCGATCTGCGCGACGAACTCGTCCTGCCGTATCAGCCGCAACAACTCTCGCTCCAGCGCGCTGCCCGCTCGCAGGCCGGCGACGAGGCGGTGCCAGTCCCAGTCGGGCTTCAGCACGCAGCCGGGAAATTCCTCCGGCCCTTCCGCCGGGCCGCGCTCGATCTGCGCGCCGGCCTTGAAGACGCGCTCGTCCTGGTCCACCGAAATGAAGAACTTCGCGCAGCTCCAGTTCACGTTGTTGCTGAAGGGTTTGGCGTCGCGGTTCTTGCGCGGCACCCAACAAATCCACTGCCAGAACACGCCACGGCCCCAGCGGTCGCACGTGAACGGCTGCCGGTAACGCTGTTCGAGGTGATACTTGAAGATCTGCGTGACGCGCTCGTGCGGTTCGAGGTTGCCGACGCGGATGCCGTTCTCGAAATCAATCCACTCCGACCGGAACGCCGCGCCCGTCGGCAACTCGCCCGCCGGCTGCGCGCCCCGCGCCAACGGCAACCATGATTTGATCGAAGCAGCCTTCTTCATCGATGGATTCCTATTCTCGTGGAAAGATAACGCGCGCTGCTTCCCCGCGCATCGCGTCGTAGAAATACATGCCGACGTCCTTGGTGCCCGGCGGATATTTCGAGTCGCCGTAGCTCCAGAGCAACTGGAAGTCGCCCGGCCCGCGCTGGTGTCCGAAGACGACCTTCACGCAGTTGTGACTCAGCGGCGAAGCGCGCGTGACGTGCTTCGTGTTGGCCCATGTCTTGCCGCTGTCGGTTGAGCGCCATTCCTCGATATCGCCGCCGTCCTCCTGTGCTTGCGTCGCCGTTGTTGGCGCATAGACGCGAAAATCGTCCGCGGCGCGGATCACCAAGCCGCCGTCGTCATACATGTGATCGCTCGCGACCACGTCGGTGATCGCCCAGCGCCCGGCGGCGTGACGCGCGAACTTCCACGCGCTCGCGTAGGTCGCCACGTCAGCGTCAATGAAAAGGATGCAGGGGTTGCCTTGCGGATCGATCTGGATGTCCTTCAGCCACACGCCGTGCTCGCCGCAGTCGTAGATCTTCTCCGCGGCTGCCTCGGTGATCGGCAGCGTGTAACGCGAACCGTCCGAGCGTTTCCAGGTCGCGCCGCCGTCGTCGGAGCAGGCGTAATAGACGTTGTAGCGCCGCGCCCAGAGATGCTTGGTCTTCTGTTCCTCGGGCGTGCCGCCGCCGAGCCGCGACCACGCGATGTGGAGCTTGCGCGGATACGCGCCTTCCCCGGCGATGGTGACGGCATAGGCTGTGGCGCCCGCAAGCCTGATGAGATCGGTCGCGGGTTGCCAGGTCGCGCCGCCGTCGTGCGAAATGGTGAACCGCCAGCCGGGAGCCTGGCCTTCCAAGCTTTTGGGATCGCGCACCGCCGACAACGGCTGGCCGCGCCACGAGACGAAAAGCTCGCCCGCTTTGAGCTGCCACGGCTGCGGGTAGGTCGTCTTCGCGTCCGGCAGGTCGGGCTTCCGCTCCCATGCGGCGATGTCGTAGGGCGCGCGTGACTTCACGACGCGGGTCGGATGTCCGTGCGCGCCGTAGAAGACGTAGAGATGACCGTCCTCGGCGACGTGCAGCGTCGGATTGCGGTGCGCGTCGCCGTCGGGATTGTTGCCGAGAACCACCGGTTTGGCGAAGACGCGCCGCGCATGGTCGTAGAAGCTGATGGTCGGCGCGTTGGTGGCGTTGCCATAGACGAAGAAAGTTCTGTTCACCGCCGGCGCGAACACCGCCATCGGTCGGTGCCAGACGCAGTAGGTCGCCATCGGCCCGGAATAAACGTAGTGGTGCCCCGGCAGCGTATTCACCGTGCCGCAGCCATACCACACGCCGCGGTGTTCGGGCGGCGTCTCGGCCGCAAGAACGCAGGCTGATGACAGCAGCGACACAATGACTACCAGCGCGATTGTTTTCATGAAGCCGGCTCCGTTGCGCGATACACCCACAGATAACGGCGGTCGTAGATGATGACCTCCTTCACGCCGTCGCCGTCCCAGTCCACGATCTTCGTCGCGAAACCGTAGCCGAGGTCATCGGCGCGCGCTTTCGGCGGTAACTCGTGCTCGGGCTGGCGCGAGTTCGGCGGCAGTGCGAACTCCAGCGTGATGTTGCCGTCGCCGTCCATGCCCCACGGCCAGCCGCCGTCAGTGTAGATGATGTAGTCCTTCGTGGGCTTGCCGGCGCGCGGGATGGGAAATGGCTTGATGGGGCCGTTGCGGTGAAACACGCGGCCCTCGCACGCTCTCGGGCAACCGAGCGGCCAGCGGCGCGGCGACGGCCGCTGCCAGAGTTCCTTGCCGTGGGCGTCGTAGAGGACGATCGGGCCGTTGGGGGCGTTATAGACGGCAACCTGAAACTCCGAGTCGTCGCGGAACCGGCCCAGCGCACTGCACTGCACGTGAGGACCGGGGTGCGCGAACAACGTCCGCCCGCCGCGCTCGACGAGGTAGGACTTGTCGGAGCCGGCGAACGCGAGCATCAGTTTGCCGGAAGCGAGCCGCAACACGTCGGTGTAGTCCACGTGCTGTTTGCCTGCGTCGAGCTTCGCCGGGTCAATCGCGTCCACCGTCCACGCGATCTTGCCGGACGGTTTCACCGCGCAATAGCCGATGAGGAACTCGCTGCCTTTCTCGCCGTCGAGGTCGAGCGTGAGGATGTGATGACCTGCGCCGGGAATCGCGACGGGTCCCCAGACGGGTTTGAGTTTTGCGTCGAGCGCGATGAGCGGCTCGCCGTAGCGCCACTTGCCATAGCCGCCCTCGCCGTTCTTCACGACGACGGCTGCTTCGCCGGGCGCAGTCCGCTCGCCGAGCACCTGCACGATGTAGAAGTTGTCCTCCGGCATCTCGGCTTCGGCGCGCACACGGCCGGTGAGGCCGTCGAGCAAATGGATTTTGCGCCCATCGGCCAGCGCGACTTCCACGCGCCCGTCGCCATCCACGTCGCCCGCCGCAACGCACGATTCGAAAGCGTGACTCGTGTAGGGACGGTCGGTTGGGTTCGGCGTGCCCCAGGTCCACAAGCGCGTTCCGTCCTGCCGGAACGCGATCAGGCAGGTGGACTTTGGCAGCGCCGGTTTCACTTGCGGCCAGCTCGAATACAATGCCGAGCCGAAGACAGCCGGCCCTTGATACGCGAGCACTTCGGGCCGGCCGTCGTGGTCGAGGTCGGCAAAGAAAAGTTCCGCGCCACCGAACGCAGCGACGGAGAGTTCCTGAAGGAGCTTGAGGCAGATGGAGGCACTCATGACAACGGGAGAATCCACCTCCGCGTGCCAAGAGCCAAGCCCGAAGTGAGATGGCGAACCGGACAGGAGTGTCCGGCTTGCGATGAGACCTCAGTCCGGCAGCATGTCAATGTCGTGGGCGATGTCGAGAAACTCGTTTTTCGAAACCTCTTCGAGCGTCTTGCCGCGCTGCTTGAGCTTCTCGTTGAACTTGATCGCCTTCTCGGTCATGTGGTCGTGCGTCTCTTCGCTGCCGCCGAGCAGCAGGAAATTCTCGCCTTTCGTAACCCGCTTGTGGTGGTCCTTGTTGTCCAGCCCCAGACCGAGCAGGAGGGCTTTCTTTGACTTGGCTTTTTTTCGAGGCTTCATCTGTAAGGATCGCAACTACGAAGAAAGTTATCCGGAAACCAGCGGTTGTCGCGGGGCATCATTTGCGGGGTCGAGCGCTGAAGAGGAGCACCCCGCCTGCCGCCACCGTCAACAGACTGATGCCACAGAGCGCGAGCTTCACCCGGTAATTGGTTCGCGTCAGCAGGATCGTGCCGGTGGCAAAACCCTTCGTTACTCCAAACACCTGCTGGCTGTTGCTGGCGATCTTCGGCCAGTTGCTTTCCAGTTGCTGAAGATTCCGCTGGGCTTGCTCCAATTGTTCCGCGCTCTTGAGCGTGGCAAATCCCGCGTAGAGCAACATCACCGCGCCGACTACGAAGCAAACAAGGCCCATGACCAGCGGCAGCTTTGCCGTGGTTGTCGGCGCGGTTGACGGGTTTTTCATGCTCATGGCCGGCTAGCCTATTCGCGGACAGGTCGTTTTCAAGGGGATTCTCGGCTACTTCAGATCTATCACGGAGATCGTGTAGAGCTTGCTCGATTTGTGCGGGCCGTAGGCGAGATTGATGTTCGAGACGTAGAGCTTGTTGCCGCGCACGATGCACTCCGATGGCGAGTGGAGGCTGCCGTCGGCGCCGTCGCTCTCGCCGTTCTTGGCAACGACCGTCACCGCGCCGGACTTGGAATCAATCCGCACGACGGCGTTGCCGAGAAAGTCGGCCACCCAGAGGTTGCCGGCGGCGTCGCAATGAAGGCCGTCGGTGCTCTCCATGCCGTTGTCCTTCGCGAGCACGGCCTGTGACTGAACCTTGCCGGCGGCATCGAAGACCACCTTGATGACCTCGCGGTCGCCGAAGTTGCAGACATACATGTTGCCGGCGGCGTCGAAGTCGAGGCCGTTCGCGCCGACGGGATGCTCCTTGTTTTGCGTGGAGAGCTTCACGACCAGACGCGGGTCGCCGAGGCCGGTCACCTTCAAAGGATTCTTCGCGTCCAGTTCGGCGATGGCGAAGCGATAGACGCCGCTGGCCATGGGTGTCTCTTTGTTGAGCGTCGTGTCGCAGACGTAGATGCAGTCGCCTTTCGCCGCCACGCCATTGGCCATGTTGAGGCCGACCGCCACCACGTCACAGCCGGTCGCCTTGCCGTCCTTCATGTTCACGCGCAACAGCCGCGACTTTGCCGGCTCCTTCGTGCAGAACGCCTGGCAGTCGGCGACGTAGAGGTTGCCGTCGGAGCCGAACGCGACGCCGAGCGGGCTGGCGAGCTTGGTGTCGGGTTGCGGCGGCAGCGTGATGACTTCCTCCAACTGGTCGTCAGGCGTGATGCGCAGAATTTTCGCCGGATGTTGCTGAAGCACGACGTTGTTCATGGCGAGGTAGATGCAGCCGTCCTTGCCGAGGGTCATGCCGTCGGGGCTGTTGTATTTCTCCGGCAGCATAAAACCGACGCGCGGCTTCATGAGGCCGGCCTTTCCGCATTCGCACTCGCAGCCGCAGCCGCCGAGGAACCAGCACAATCCCAAAACTGCCATCAAGCTCGCTACTCTTGTCATCGTTCGCATGTCTTTCTCCTTTGGCTGATCGCGAGGCTACCACTTCGTCCAGACGTTCTCCAAAGACTGGATGACTTCCAGATACCTCGCATACTTCGCTGCATACAAATCCTTCATCGCCGGGTCCGGCTCCTGCCGCCGCGCGACGCGGGTCATCGCCGCCACCGCCTGCGGATAGCCTGCGTAGCAGCCGCTCGCAACCGCCGCGGCGATGGCCGCGCCGAGCGCGCCGAGTTCCGTGCCGGCGGGAATCTCCACCGGAATCTGGAAGCAGTCGGCGAACATCCGCACCCATACGTCGCTGCGCGCCGCGCCGCCAGTGAAACGGATCGCCTCCGGCGGCGGGCGGAATTGCAGCAGCCGGCGCACGTGCCAGTGGTGGGCGAAGACGATGCCTTCATAAACCGCGCGCAAGATGTGGGCGCGCGTGTGACGGCCTTCGAGACCGATCAAGCATGACTTCGCTGCCGGATGCGCATTGGAGCCGTAAAGGAACGGCAGGAACACGAGCCGCGAGTCACGCGCATCCACCGAAGCGACCAGTTCGTTGCAAAGTTCGTAAGCGGACCCGCGTTGCTCCGGGCCGAGAAATTCGGCGATGAACCACTCGAGGTTGCCGGCGGAGGTCGGGCTGCCTTCCAGCATCAGATGCCAACCCGGCACCGCGTAGCAGGTGGTCATGAAGAGGTCTTTGTCTATGAGCGGCTCGCGGGCGACGTAGAGGTTGCAGCCCCACGTGCCGGCCACCACTGACATCAGCCGCTCGTCCACCATGCCCGCCGCCAGACCGCACGCATCAATGTCGAACAACCCGCCCGCGACCGGCGTGCCCGCGACCAGGCCCGTCTCGGCGGCGGCTTGCGCAGTGACCTTGCCGCAGAGGTCGGCGCTCCCGACCAGCGGCGGCAGCAGGCGCTTCATGTCCGCGATGCCGAACAGTTCCAGCACGCTGTCGTCGTAGCCGGCGGTGACGACGTTCATCAAGCTCGTGCCGGACATGTCGGTCAGTTCGGCACCAACCTCGCCCGTGAGCCGGAAGCGGATGTAGTCCTTGCACATCAACGCCCACCGTGATTGGGCAAGCGTCTCAGGCTCATGATCGCGCAGCCACGCCAGCAAAGCGTTCGGCTGGCCGGGCCAGAGGCATTGCGCAGTCTTCGGCAGCGCCTGCTCGCCGACGCCCGCCGCGCGCCACCGCGTGACGATGTCCAGAGCGCGAGAGTCGGTGGAATAGATGCCGTTCCGCGCGGGGCGGCCGTCCTTGTCTATGAGGTAGAGGCCGTTGCCGTGGCCCGCGCAGGCGACGCAGAGAATGTCGCGCGGATTGACGCCGGACTTCGCCAGCACTTCGCGGATCGCCTCGGCCGTGCTGCGCCAGAGCGCGTCCGCGTCGCGCTCGGCGTGGCCCGGCTTCGGCTCCAGCGACGGCAGTTTTCGCCCTGCGACGGCGACCTCGTCGCCGTTAAGCGTGAACAACGCGGCCTTCGAGACCGTGCCGCCGTTGTCAATGCCGAGCAGATAGCGCGACATGCGAGCGTTTACTTCACATCCTTCAGGAAGAAGTCGTTCATCGCCTTGTCGAGATGACGCACGCCGGCGTTGGTGTGGACGTTGGCCACCTCGGTGATGATCGCGCCTTCGGGGCCGGCCATCTGCCAGTGATGCGCGCCCTCGCGGTTGAGCGGAACGAAATCGCCGGGCTTCGCGGCGACCTCGTGCTCGACGGTGACTTTGCCGCCGTTGTGGATGGTCGGCACCTTCACCGTCAGGTTCGGCTCGCCCTCACCGACGATGTGCGAGAGACCGTAACGCACCAGCCAGCCTTCGAGCTTGGAAGGATTCTCCTTCGCGGCTTGGTGCCAGTGCTCCGGCAACATCTGGTTCGGCATCAGGTAGATGTCCATGAGCATGTAGCGGTCCTTCTCGTTGTTGTTCCACATCACCGCCGCGAGCCCGACCTCGGTGAAATGGCCGAGGCCGTAGTCGGAAACCCAAATCTTCTCGCGGATGCCGGGATAGACCGGATAGCCGTGGTATTTCATCAGCGCCATGACGGCGTCCTTGCCTTTCTCCTCGTCGAACTTGCCGTCCTTGTAGAAGAAATTGTTGTCGAACTTGATCTTCACTTTCTTGGCTCCTTGTGCGTCGCAGGCGCCCGGCATCGCGACCGCCAGCAACATCATGCCCGCGCAAACCGCGCGGAGGGTTTGGTTCAGCTTTAGGTTCATGTGGCTCCTCGTCTTGGTTGGTTGTCTTGGTTGAAACTCGATTACACGATCTCTTCCTTCACCGGATCCCAGCGCACCTGACGGCGCTTCAGATAGGACTCGACGGACATCAGCGACGTCGCGATCTCCACGAACGCTTCGTCCACGCCGCACTTCGGCGTGCCGCGGCTGCGGATGCAGTTGAAGAAATCCTCCATGTGGTTCGGCTGGCGCGGCGTCTTGCCGCGAATGTAGCCCTTCGGCAGGTCCTTCTTCTCGTTGTGGCCTTCGGGCGTGATGGTGAAGTTCGTCGCGTCGTGCGCGATGCCGTCGAAGCGCAGCAGCGCGTCCTTGCCGCAGAACTCCACCGGCTGGCCGACGCCGGTGTTCATGCTCGCGGTGAACGTGACCGTGCGGCCGAGCTTGATGAACTGATACGTCGCCGCCCACGTGTCGGGCACCTCGCGGTCGTCCTTGAGCAGCGCGTTGAGACCGGCGCAGATGCAGGTGTCGGGAATGCCGTGGCCGAGGATGTATTGGACGAAGTCCAGCTCGTGCGAGAGCAGGTCGCCCGCCTGGCCGGTGCCGTAGCGCCAGTAACAACGCCAGTGCCAGAAGTGCCGCTCGTTGAACGGAATCTTCGGCGACTCGCCTAGCCAGAGCTTCCAGTCCACGTCCTTGACGACCTTCGCGGGATCGGGACGCTCCCATTGGCCGTAGTAACCATACCAGCGCCAGATCGGATGGGCCGGCTCGGTGTTGCCGTAGCGGCCGGTGCGCACGAGCGTGATCGGGCCGAGCGCGCCGGTGGCGATGAGTTCCTTGGCTTGCAACGCGCACGCGCTCTGCCGCGCCTGGTGGCCGAGCTGGAACACGACCTTGCTCTTCTTGAGCGCGGCGCGCATCAGCTTCGCCTCCTTGAGCGTGCGCGAGAAACCCTTCTCGCAATAGATGTCTTTGCCGGCCTTCACCGCATCGAGAACCATCTGGCAATGCCAGTGGTCCGGCGTGCCGATGACGACCGCATCCACGTTCTTGTCGGCAAGCAGCTCGTGGTAATCCACGTAAGCCTTCACGTCGGGGTTCTTGCTGCGCTCGACGCCTTTCTGGCGGTGCGGTCCATACACGTCGCACACCGCCGTCATCTTCACGCCGTCGCAGTTGACCGCCCCGTTGATGAGATCGCCGCCGCGCGTGCCGAGGCCGATGCAGCCGACGCCGATGGTCGCGTTCGGCGATTTGGCACTGAGGATGGCTGGCGCGAAAGCCGAAGCCGCGGCGAGCGTTGTCGCGGTCCTGCCGGTGGTGCTGAGAAACTCCCGTCGGGTGAAGTGGGTCTGCTCGTTCATGTTGGTTTCCATGTTTGACTGCCGCCTGTCTGGGCGCGCAGAAAACACTACTTTCCGGCGAAGTGCAAGCATTCTGAGGTTTTGTTCCCGACCGCGTGGTTAACTTTCCGCGCCGACCGTATTAGCTGGAGGCATCATGATGCCACGGTCACGGTGGAACAAGCGCAGGCGCAATGGGAGGGGGTTCTTTGCCGTCTCCAAACACGGCAAGACTGTCGGCTTCTTTATCTCCTTGGACCGTATGGAGGCGCTGCTGGAAACTATTGAGATCATGGGAAATCCAAAGGCGATGAAAGCCATACGTGACTATCAAGCGGGCAAGATGAAGTTCCGCGATATTGACCGCTTGCATGAAAACTAATGGATCGCACAGCTAGCCGTCGCCGCGCTTCGGGCAAGGACAAGTCAAGAGGGCGGCTACCACTCGGAACCGGGGGTCTCTTTCGTTGGATTCCGCAGCAGCGGAAGGGCTGGTCAGGCTTGCGGCGGAGGCGCTGCCTTGGCGCGGGAAGCTTCGCGCGGAACCAAAGCGGCCGGGACCACGCGCGCCGCCGATGGCGCTTCGGTCTTGACGTTCGGGACGCAACTGTCGCAGTAGCGAAGAACGTAGTAACGGACGATCTGGTGGAAGGCGCGGTTCAGTTGCTCGAAGACGTCGAACCATTCCTCTGGCGCCGCTTCGAGGCGCGAGTGGATCCAGCGGCGCACGACGCTCTCGCCGACCAGAAACACCTCGATGCCCTGGCAGAGCGTCAGTTTCCAGACGCTCATCGGGCCGAGTCGGCAGAGGGATTGGGAGGCGGGCGGCTGGGCGGGGAGTTTACCCTCGATGATGCGGACGACATCGCGCAGCAACAGCTTCAACGGCTCCTGCGGCGCTTCGGCGAGGTTGATGCTCGCCAGCACGGCATCTTCGTTCAGCCGGCGCATCCAGCCGGCGCAAAGCTGTTCTTCATCGCGGGTGAGCAACTCGATCAGTTGCTTCTTGATCGTGCGCGCCGCGCCATCGCTCTTGCGCTTAACGAGATTGTCTTTGGAATCCATGTGTGCCGTCGAGGCTGGCTGCGGCCCGATTTGCGAACGGCTCCAGACGGCCAGCTTCCTACAGTGCATCCTAGGAGAACGGGAGCGAGCCAGCTACACCATGCTTGGCTTTCTTTTTGCAGCCATTGCACGAGCCACGGTGGCGAGCGACCGCCAAAGAATCCGCGCTATTTGCCGGCAGGCGTTATCGGCTTTTTCGAGACGATGTCGTCGGCAGGAATGTCCACGAAGATGCCGGGCGCGGTCTCGAAATGAACGGTGCCGTCGTTCTCGACGCGGTTGATCAGGCCGCGCAGGGTGCGACCATCCTTGACTACTATAATGGTGTCGGGAAGGAAGAGGCGCTTGAGTTGGACGTTGCTGATCGTCGTGGTCTGGCCGTCCTGGATGCTGGCCACGACCTGGACGTCGGCGCAGCCGGGCCTGACAAACTTCACGATGCGCTGGCCTTGCGGCACGTTGGAGATGATCAGCGGGACCGAGTAGGCTTGGTTGGGCGGCGCCTGGGTGACGCCACGCGGGTCGTTGTCCACAAACACCTGCACGCCGGCCGGGATCGTCGTCACTTGAAGGATGCCGAAAAGTTTCGCGAACGGTATCTTCAGGTCCAAGTCCGCCCCTTTCTTCAGTGTGACCTTTCTCTCGACGGGGTCGAAGCCGTGCTTGGTGATCTTGATGGCGTATTCGCCTTCGTGGAGCCGGTCGAGGATGACCGGGGCCTTGCCACGCGCTTCGCTGTTAAGAAACACCTCGCCGCCGGTCGGATCGGTGTCCACCTTGATGCGACCGAGTTTCTCCTTGAGCAGGGCGTCGACGTTAAATTCCTTCATGCTTTTGACTTCGGCTTCCTGCTCGAACGGTTCATAGCCATCGAGTTCGACGCGGACCTGGTGTTTGCCGGCAAGGACGTTTTGGATGCTTTGCGGCGAATCACCCACGTAGGAACCGTCAAGGTAAACCTTGGCCTTCTCAGGCGTGGAAATGACCTTGATGGCGGTGAGCAGCGAGCGCAGTTCGAGCGAAATCAGCTTCGGCTGGCGGTCGCCTTCGTTCTGGATGTTCAGCACCGTTTCCTTGGACTCGTAGCCGTCCTTCTTGATGACGATGCGATGCTGGCCGGCGGGCAGGTCGGTCAACAGCACCGGCGTCTTGCCGCGGAACACATTGTTCACGAGCACTTCGGATTCCGCGGGGAACGATTCGGCGAGGACCAGGCCGAACAACGGCCGCAGCGACAGGTCGAACCGCGTGGTTCCTTCCGGCAGCACGTTGACGGTGGCGCGCGTCTCCAGGAAACCGTCGCGCGTGGCCACAACCAGATGTTGTCCCGGCGCAACCTTTAGCTTGATGGGCGAGTCGCCCTGGTAAACACCATCCAGTTCGATGCGCGCGCCGGATGGCGACGTGCGCAGTTCGAGCAGGCTGCCGGGTTGTTCAACACAGCCGGCGGCCAGCAGTGCTGCCAGTATCAAGGCACTCAGTCCGCAACGTGCGATGGCAATCGTAGGGTTCATCGGCGTGGCAGATGTCGTTGCACACCAATCAGTTTCCGGTCGGCCTCCTTGTAACGCTCGTCCTCGCGGTCGGGAACGCGCGCCAGGATCTCCGACAGGCATGTCTGCGCCTTGGCCCACTCGCCGAGCTTCATGGCTTGCTCGGCGTTGAAGCGCAAGCTGTTGATCTTTTCCTTGAGCATGTCCTTCGCCAGCGTCTCGTTCTGGACCGCCGCGGCGAAGTTGGCCGGTTTCGGCTCGATGATCTCCAGGTCAATCTGGACAAGCTGGAATGCCTTGATGGCGTTGTAGAGGTTGGGATAGTCCACGTCGCGCTGCTCGAAGAGCTGCTTGCCGCGCAGGTAGGCCTCGTCCGCTTCCCTGATCAACTCCTCGCGGGAGCGGTTGATCGCGGCGATGCCCAGTTCGTTCTGGGCGAAATCCTCCAGCACTTTCTGCGCGTTGACGAATGCGTCGGGGGCGATGGTGTTTTCGATCTCGACCCGCTTCACGCGCGCGCCGCGGGTCAGTTCGATGACCGCCATTTCCTGCTTGTCAGCAGGGAAGCCGCCGTATTTGGGTTTCTCCAACTTGTCGAAGCCGCCGTTCTCGATCTGACGGACCAGTTCTATGATGAGGCCCTCGCCCACCTTCTTCTCGCGCTGGACGTGGCGGCGCTGTTTGAGGTCATCCACGTTCAACGTCACTTTGTCGCCGCTGAGGCGTAGCGCGAACCGGAAGATGTTCTGCGTGCTCGCCTCGACCTTCTCGTAAAACAGGTCTGGCCGCCGCGTCTCGCCGCCCATGCTCGACACCACTTGTGGCATGGAGCGCTGGACTTCCTTCCAAACGTAGAGTCCGCCGCCGATGGCCACGATTGTCAGGAGGGCCGTCAGCCCCAACGACATCAGGCGGCGGCCGATGGGAGCGGCGGGCTTCTTCTTCGCGGGGCGTTTGGGCTTGCCGCCGAAGGTCAGTTCGGCCGGAGCCTCTTCGCCGGTTTCCCCGGCTTCTTCAACCTCTTCCTCCTTCCTTCGGGGCTGCTCCTCTTCCGCCGTCTCCTCCTCGGCTTCTTCCACGGCGGGCTTTGTGACCACGGGAAGCTTCTCGGTCGCCGGGCCGCGCTTGGGCGGCTCGCTCTCGCGGACGGGGCGCGCGGCTTCCTCAATGACCTCGAAGAGGGTGCTGCCGATGGAAATCTCGTCGCCGGGCTTCAGGACGCTCTCGTCAATGGACTGGCCGTTGACCTCGGTGCCGTTGACCGATTCGAGGTCGCGGATGACCATCTGGCCGTGCTCATCCATGCGCACGTCGGCGTGTTCGGAGGAAACGAGCTGGTCGTCGGGAATGACGATGTCGCACTGCGCCGCGCGGCCGATGGTCACGGGGTTTTTGCCAACCGAGTATTCCCGGCCGCGGCGTCTGCCTTGTAGGATGCGAAGTTTCATCCGCTTTGTGGTCTTCTCACTACGCTACAACAAATTCAAGCTGGTCGCCCGGCTGCGAGTGGCTGCGGGCAATGGCGCCCACGGGCAACTCCAGCACACCCGCCGCGCCCAACGCGCCGCAGAACAGCCTCCAAGGAGCGAGCGCCGGCACCATTTTCACTATCGTCAGTCGCTTGTCAAAGAATATCACGTCAAGCGGCATCCGCATGAAACACATGTGGATGGCGTTGGCCGGCCGCAGCATCATGCCGTCGAACCCCTCGAACCGCTGGAACATCAGCCCCAGCGTGCGGCTCCAGAGGGTCACGGCGGGCCGGGCGTTCCCGGCCAGCGTCGTGCCGCGGGTTGTGTTGCGGATGATCATCGGCAACGAGTCGAGGCGGCTCAGAACGCGCTCCGGAACGCCTGCGCGAGGATCGGGCCGAGCAGGAACAGCATCACCGCCGGGAAAATCAGCAGCAGCAGCGGGCCGAGCATTTTCACCGGCGCCTCATAAGCGAGCTTCTCGGCGCGCTGGAACCGCTTCACGCGCATCTGGTCGGCCATGATGCGGAGGATGGTGCCGAGGCTGACGCCGAGTTCGTCGGCCTGGACGAGCGCGGAGACGACGGAACTGAGGTCGGGCTGGTCCGCCCGCAAGCCCATGTCCCGCAGCGCCTGTCGGCGCGTCTTGCCGACCTGGATTTCATGGAACACGCGCAGCAGTTCCTCGCCGAGCGGGTCCATCGCGCGCTTCTCGATGATCTTGCGGATGGCGGTCATGAAATCGAGGCCGGCCTCCACTGAGAGCGTCATCAGGTCGAGCACGTAGGGCAGCGCCTTCTGCATGCTGCGGTGCCGGGCGTTGCGGGTCTGTTTCAGCCAACTCGTCGGGTAGATCAGGCTGTAGCCGATCATCAGGATCATCCCCACATTCCAAAAGCGGCCAACACCGGGCAGATCCTCCAATGCCGGCTTCATGCCGAAGCTGAGCGGCACGGCCACGATGAACAGCAGGACCTGGATGGACATGAACTCCTCCGCGCTCAGCAGCCCTTCATAGCCCGCGGAAATCAGCCGCCCGTCGAGCTTGGCGCGGTAGTTGTCCAGTTTCTTGTGCCGGAACAACGGCGCGACGTTGGGCACAAACGGCAGCAACAGCCGGAACAGCAGCGGCAGTTTTCTCATCTGCTGCCGGCCGTCGGCCAACCGCACGTATTTCACCTCACTCGCCGACATCCCGACATACCACGCCGCGGCAAACGCAAAGACCATCCACATCAACGGCGCGATGATCTCCTGCGGCGTGATCTGCGTGACATACGGCACGATTCGCTCTGGTTCCATTGCTTGTTGTCCTGCTCGTTAAAAAGTTGTGTCTCTGCGTTGTTGCGCTCCCGGATGCCGCTGGCTTAAACTGTGCCGGCAAAGAAACCGGAGCGCGTCATGAAATTGTTACTGCTCATCATCTGCTTCGCTGCAAGCGTTATTCAGGCCGCCGACAAGCCTGTGCGCATCAAGTTCAAGGACAAGTCTGAACTGGAGGGCATCGTCAGCACCAGCATCAGCGATACCCAAGGGTTCACGCTCAAAACCAAGTTTGGCGAAACTCATTACAACTGGAACCAGATTGACATCAACGACCTGCGCCAATCCAACCCGGAACTCTACCAGTTCTACGTCCAACAAAGTCATGGCCGCTCGGTCAATGCCAGCCTGCTCAAAATCAAGCTCCGCGACGGCACTGTGCTCGAAGGTTCCGTTACCACGTCGCAGACCGACACGCGAGGCTTCACGTTTCGATCCCAGTTTGGCAGCCGCTATTACGAATGGACTCAGATTGACCTCGAACATCTGAAACAGTCCAAGCCGGAGCTTTACCAGTTCTATCTCCAGCAGTCCCAGATTGACGACATCAAGACCGACGAACAGATCATCCAGTTCGTGAAGGGCAAGTTCGTCTTTCGCTCCGAGGCCAATGTCATCCTCAAGAACTACGGCCGCGTCCTCGACCAGGTGACCGCCGCGATGCGCATCAGACAGGTGTCCCAGCGCAACCAGCAGCTCGCCACCATTGTCAGCAACAGCCGGCCCGTGCTGCAAGCCGTCATCCAAAAATGCCAGGTGTTCTACGGCGCCACGCGCAGCCGCCCGCTCCAGTCGTTGCTGCTCAGCTATCGCAACGCCTACGACGCCCTGGTCCGCACCGACTACGCGAGCTTCGCCTACAACCACAAGTTCGTCCAGGAGGCGCTCGCCGGGATGCAGCAGTAGCCGGCCGCGGCAGCTTTCTTTTTCAAATATCAATGTTCACGATTTTGCGGATGATCAGGTAGCCGCAGATCTCAAAGCCGAGCGCCAGCACGATGATCATCACACCCACCGTGGAGAAAATGAAGCCCGTCATCATCGCCGGGCTGATGAAATACATCGCCGTCGCCAGCAGCAGCGGCATGAACCCGACGATGATCGCCTGAAGCCGCCCCTGCGCCGTCAGCGAGCGGATCTTGCCCTCCACCCGCATCCGTTCGCGGATGACCGTGGCGAGCTGATCGAACACTTCTGTCAGGTTGCCGCCGGTCTGGCGCGAAATCTCGATGGCGGTGATCATCAGGTCGAGGTCCTGGCTGCCGACGCGCTTGCTGAGGCTGTCCATCGCCTCCTCGAATTTCACGCCCAGCCGGTGCTGGTGCAGGAACAGCCCGAACTCCTCGCTGATCGGCCGGCGGTTTTCTTTCACCACCATGTCGAAGGCCTGCAACACGCTGAAGCCGGCGCGCAGCGAGTTGCTCATCGTCTGCATCGCCTCCACCAGTTGCTCGTTGAACAGCTCCAGCCGCTTTTGCCGCATCCGCCGGATCACCCAGCGCGGAATCATGAAACCGATGGCGCCAAAGATCAGCGAGAACGCCGCCGTGCCGGCGAGGTGCAGCGTGTCCTCGAAGCTGCCCACCAGCGCGAACATGATCAGCGCGAACGACACTCCCGTGATCTGCGCCAGCATCACCACCTGCTGCGGGTTGAGCGACAGGAACATGTCGTCCAGATGCCGGCCGGTCTCCTCGATATAGACCTCGCGATACGTCCGGGACATTTCCGCCATCCACTCGCCGAGCGCCCAGACGATGCCGGCCGCCGACAGGAAATAGAGCAGCGGCACCAAGTAACTGACGCTGAGGTCGTAAAAGGTCATGGCATCGGCTCAGTCTGCTGGGTGAAAACACTGCGGTCCAGTTGCAGACCGCGGATCCGCACCTCGTCAATGAACGTCGGCACCGAGCCGGTGGCGGTGAAGTAGCCGAGCACCTTGCCCCTCGGATCCAGCCCGGTCTGCTTGAAGATGAACATGTCCTGCATCACGATCACATCCTTCTCCATGCCGGTGACCTCGGAGATTTTCGTGACGCGCCGCGTGCCGTCGCTGAGCCGGTCGGTGTGGCAGATGATGTCCACCGCGGCGGCAATCTGCTCGCGGATGGCGCGGCTGGGCAGGTCCATGCCCGCCATCAGCACCATCGTCTCCATGCGGCTGATGGTGTCGCGCGGCGAGTTGGAGTGGACGGTCGTGAGCGAGCCGTCGTGGCCGGTGTTCATCGCTTGGAGCATGTCGAGCGACTCGCCGCCGCGGCACTCGCCGACAACAATGCGGTCGGGCCTCATGCGCAAGGCGTTGCGGACGAGGTCGCGGATGGTGACGGCGCCGCGGCCCTCGATGTTCGCCGGGCGCGCCTCCAGGCTGACGACGTGCGGCTGGTTCAGGCGCAACTCGGCGGTGTCCTCGATGGTGACGATGCGCTCGTCCTTCGGGAGATAGTTGGAGAGCACGTTCAGCAGCGTGGTCTTGCCGGAACCGGTGCCGCCGGAGATGATGATGTTCTTGCGCAGCAGCACGCAGATGCGCATGAAGTCAGCGATCTGGTCGGTCATCGTGCCGAACCGGACCAAGTCTGGCACGGTGGACGGCGTCTTGGCGAACTTGCGGATGGTGATGGTCGGGCCTTTGAGCGAGAGCGGGGCGATGATGGCGTTGACGCGGCTGCCGTCGGCCAGGCGCGCGTCCACATAGGGCGAGCTTTCGTCAATGCGCTTGCCGATCGGCGCGACGATGCGCTCGATGATGGCCAGCACCTGCGCGTCGTCCACGAACGAGCGCTCCGTCAGTTGTATCTTGCCGCGACGCTCCACGTAAACCTTGTCGGGGCCGTTGACCATGATTTCGGTGACCTCGTTGTCTTCCAGCAGGTCGTCGAGCGGGCCGAGGCCGATGGCTTCCTGGATGATCTCGCGCGTCAGCACCGCGGGCGCGATGGAGGCCGGAAGCTGGTCTTTGATCTCGTTGACGATGGACGCGACGGTGGCGCGGACCTTTTCCTGCAACGACTTCGTCGCGGCCGTGTTGGTGCCCACCAGCCGTTTCAGGTCGAGCCGCTTCAGCAATTCGGCGTGAATCTGCGCCTTGAACTTCCGCATCAGCGCGCGCGCGGGATCGCCGCCGGCGGGCGGCGACGGTTCGGCTTCGCGCGGCGCGGGCTGTTTGGACAGGTAATCGAGTTCCGGGGCGCGTTCCGCTTGGGCGCGCTGTCCCGGCGCGGCGTCGTCCTTCGGGTAGTCCAGCCAGATGACGCAGGCGCCGATGATCACGCGCTGGCCGACGTTGATGCGGACGCGGCGCTTGATGCGGACGCCCTCCACGAAGGTGCCGTTGGTGCTGCCAAGGTCTTCGATCTGGATGTCGTCCGGTTGGTAAAGAAGCCGGGCGTGCTGGCGGGAGACGCCGCTGTTGCTGACGCAGATGGCGCAGGCCGGATCGCTGCCGATGGAATACTCGGCCGGATGCAGGCGCTGGCGAATCCTGCGTTTCTGGCCGTCCTCGGTCACTTCCACGACGAGGTCGAGTTGGTCGGTGGTCTTCGGCATGTCAGGGGGTCGCTTGGAACGGTGTGGTGGTTTCAGCGGCCCAGCGTCGGCAACGGCGTGGTCCTCGGAACGGCCGTCGCCGGCACGGGCGACGACGGTGAAAGCAACTGCGGGTGCAACCGTTGCTGGCGGACCCGGTTCAGCTCGTTGAAGTTCTTCTCCAGCTTCTGGAAATCCACGTTCTCCAGTTGCTGCTCCACCGAAACATCCTCACGGTTGCGCAACGAGAGCGCGAGGCGGCCTTTCTGGTGCGCGAACACCAGCATCTCCGCCTCGCGTGGTGTCACACCCACCGTTACGGAGGAATACTGGCTGCCGAAACGGTCGGCTCCTCCCTGCGTCTCCGTCGCGCGCCGGCTCATGACTTGCCCGGTGGCCAGCACGGTCACGTCCTGCAGGATGGTGAGCGTAACGGTGTCGGGAAGCTGCTGGCCGCCCGCCGCCGCGCCGCCCTTGGTGGCGCCGGGGAAGGTGAACGTGCCGATGATGTCCACGTGGTCGTTCGGTTTCACGTGCCCGCTGACGGAGGAGGTGTTGTCCACCGGAATGGCGACGGCCCGCTCGCCGAGCTTGATCATGCCCGACATGCCGCCGACGCCGCCGTAGGGCATGTCCACGTCGCTCCAGAGGATCGGCTGCTCCTTCTCGATGAACACGCGCGTCTTCTTGCCGACCAGCTCGGTGTATTCGTCGGGCAGGACGGCGCGGCCGGTGACATTCTTGGCGAAGACCATCATCGCGCCGATGTCGCCCATCGTGAGCACCGTGCCGACGGGGATGTTGCGCGCGGCGGCCACGACGCGGACCTGCGCGAACTGCTTCAGGAACTTGACTTTGAAGTTCTCGAAGTTCTGCTTCGAGAGGATGAAGGCGGCGATGCCCGCCAACAACGCTGCGATGAGGATGATTTTCTGTTTCATAGCGAAGAGCGGCGGATCAACAACGTGACAGTCAGTTCCCCGGTTTTCTCATCGGTCTGGGCGCTCACCGTGCAGTTGAGCGCGCCGCGCCGATACATTACCGGCGCGTTGCGCCCGCCCTCGCGGCCGCCCATTGGCTCCCAGCCGTTGGCAGGCAGGCTTTGCGCGTAAAACTGCCGCGCCGTCTCCGGCGTGCCGCCGGCGCGATAAACGATGATGGTCGTCTTGGTCTTCTGGTCCTCCATGTGATAGACGAGCCGCCCGCCGGGAAACGGCGGGATGCCGGGCAGCGTGGCATCGGGAGCTTGGCCGCCCGCAGCGGTGGCGTTGAAACGGGCCACGTCCTCCCACCGCTGCCGCACGGCGAAGATCATCGTCTTGCCGGGGCCGGCCGGCGAAACAACCATGCGGGTCAGTTCGTCTTTCGTGGTCAGGATGCCCATCGCGCCGTCGTCATTGCCGGGGATGGCGGCGTTGAGCTGCCGCGCGCGCAAGCCGCCCTCCAGCCGGCTGGCCGCCACGCCGGGAGGCAGGTCGCCGCCGTAGATTTCCAGCACGGCGTCGCTGCCGTTGATTTTGTATTCGGTGCGATACACCTGTTTCAGTCCGATGGCTTCGGAAACCTCCGCCAACGGCGCGGCCTCGCCGCTGAGGAAAACGCGCGCGTTGGCATCGGCCGCCAGCATGGCGGCTGCGAGCGCGGCGGGAAAGCAAATTTTTTGGCGGAGGAAGGTCACTGCACGTTGGTGATCGGCGGCAGGAAGACCCGGCTTTGCAGGTTGAGCGAATCGCGTCCGTAAACGAGTTGTTGCAGCGCACTGCCAAACTCCACGACGCCATTGCCGTCCTGACGGTCAATCTGGCCGAGCGCGAAGCGGTGCGTGCTCTCGCCGATCAGCCAGCCACTGGTGGTCGTCTGGTTGTTGAACGCCTGCGAGAAGATCGGCTGGCTCAGCAGGTAGGGCGCGGTGTAGTTGAGGTAGTCAATATAGGTGCCGCCCGCGACGGACTCGTTCAACGTCTGCCGGGCGGTGGCATAGAACGCCGACGCATCGCCCGAAACCGCCACGTCCTGGAAGGTGTAGTTCAGGTTGTCCAGCCCCAGTTCACGCATCCGCTGGGTCTGGCCGGAGTTGTTGACCCAGGTTTGGAGGACCTGCTGCGGCGCCGAAGCCTGCGCTCGCGCGAGGGAGTTGTCGGAAATGGCATCGCCCCAGGCCGTGCCGGCGGCTTCGGTCATCGTGGTGAGCCAGTGGTAGCCGCCTTCGCCAAACGTGATGATGCCCACGAGAATCACGATCATCGCAATGATCCCTACGAGCAACTCCAGCATTGCCTGGCCTGTTTGATGTCGTCGTTTCATGTTGCTCCGTCAGTGCGCGATGATGCCGCCCTGGCCGCCGCCACCGCCGGAGGGACAAGGGTTGGCGTTGGTCTGGCTGGCCCACCAGTCAGTGCCGATCTGCCGAAACGCCGGGTTTTCCCAGACTCGCAACTGGTCGCAGTAAACACACCCGCCTCGCAGCGCCGTCAGCCCCTGCTGGCTGTAGGGCGGAATGTGCATGAATCTATGTTCCAGCCAGGCCGGGTCGAAGTCGCCGCCGGAGGAGGAGAACACCAGTGGAATCAACCGCACGTTAGAGAAGACCGGCAACACCACCGGGTATTGGGTCGGCGGTGTGGCGTCGTCTATCTGGCCGAAAGGTCTTGCCGCGGCCGACGCCACGATGCCGCGGCCGGAGGTGGAGCTGGCGCCGCGCAGCGCGGAGAGATTGTTCAGGGCCTGGCTCAATTCAGTCCGACGGCCAGCGGCTGTCCACGAGGTCTGGTTGGGATTGGGCACCGCCATCGTCACGTTGGCCGACGCCTGCGATATCCAGACCGAGTCGGCGTTCCGGCTGCTGTAGTTGGCCGACGGCTTCACGTTGCTCGTCAGCAACTGCGCCACCAGCGTCGGATCCCATTGTCTTCTCCAACCACTGTTATAGACCGCCCAGTTCAGATTTACATAACTGTCAGCGAACGCTGGGAATTGGAATTGCGGCCAGTTGGTCGTGCTGAAGTTCGGCCAGTTCGGGCTTTGCTCCAGCCCGCGACCGGCCAGCGCGCCCTGGATATAATTGTTAAGCGCATCCCTGGTGGCAGCCGAAAACGTGGCGTCCGATTGCGGCCTCAAATGCAGGTTCAGAAACCTGAACGGATCCATGCCCATGCTGGAAGTCACCGGCCCCCAAAAAGTCCAGTCGGTGTAAATCGGCGGCCAGATCAACGGCTTCAGGAAACACCAGTCCTGGCCGGCGATGGCGCCGTAAAAAGCGCGGTTGCCGAGAAACTGTTGCGCGTAAGGCGTGGCGTTGCTCCAATCCAGATCGCCGTCATCGCCCCACGCGTTGGCCGGCAGCGCCGCGACGCCCTGGTCGCCGATTTCCCTGCACAACGCCGCGTAGTCCGTCAGCAACTGTTGCCGCTCGTTCGCGTCGAAGAACTGAAGCCAGGGATTATAGACGTATTGCGGGTAATCGCCGATGTGGGCCTCGATGAACTGCGCGAGATCGTAAAACGTGTTGGCATACGAAGTCACCGCGTGCATGCCGTTGAGCTTGGCCGCCTGCTGCGCGTAGAGCACGCCCAGCATCGGCCCGGTGAGGTAGATCCTGGCCTGGAGTTTGTCCAAGGCCGAATAGAGCGGCTGCCACATCTCCGGCCGGTTTGAAGTGTCTCCAAACGGCGACGGGCCTTCGGTCACGATTTGCGTCGTGATCTTCATCAGGTTGATCTCGCCGATGGCGTTCAGCGACGAGAGCTGCCACCGCGCGCCCATCAACGCCGCCGCGTCGCTGCTGTTCTGCGACCGCACCCGCTGCACGACGACGTGCTGCGTGTCATACACCGAGAACGCCACGAACGTCAGGATGATCATGATCATCATCATGAAGATCAGCGTCTGCCCCCGGCTGCCGGGAACGCGGCGCGGACTGGCTGACGTTGGAGGGACACTCTTCATTGCAGGTAATGCTCGTAGTGCAGTCCCAAGTCCGTGCGGGTGTTCTGCATCATGCCAACCGTGGCGTTGGTCCCGCGGTTGAGACGGTAGTAAGCGCCCACCATCGGCATCTCCAGGGGATGTTCCTGATTATGGGTCTCCGACAACATGCGCGTGGCCGTATTTTCCGAGATGGTTGGCACCATGTTGTATTGGTCCCAGTAGGCGTAGTCCAGGTTCCCGCCCACCGCGCGGTTCAGGTAGAGGGGAATGACGATGGTCTCAAGGGCCAGTTGCTCCGTCTGCGACATGTTCTGGCCCGGCGACAACATGGTGCCGGATGCCGGGATCGCCGCCGCCCGATAGGCGCGCAGATGCGTTTCCCGGTTGAACCCCACCGTGGCCGACCGGGCCGACGCGAACGACGCGAACTGCAGGACGCGTTCGTGGTTGTAGAGAATCGCCGCCTGCAAGAACCCCCAGAAAATGAGACAGAGGAGCATGATCACAAAAACCGACTCGACCATGGATTGTCCGCCATCGGCCCGGCTCCCGCCGTGCCGCAACAACCGCCTATGGTTCCGACGCCGTGTCATGCTCCTCTGCCGTGATGCCGGATACAACCGATGCCTTCCGGTTGGGTCCGGCTTGATTCGCTTTGACCAGACTTGACCAGATCAACCAAGGCGACTAGGAGCCGGAACCGGACTGAAGGCCCGTGGACTGGAGGTCCCTGAGGACATCCCTGGAGCTTGTGCTCGCCTCTTGCTGCGCGGCGGAGGCGTTCTGGCCCGAATCGAAGGTCGAGACCGTGCCTGCGAGTTTCTGCCGGAGGGTGTCGCTGAAGATGCCGAAGATCGCCAGCGCCGCCAGCGCCACCACCACCACAATGACGATATACTCTGTCATCGTCTGGCCCGACTGCCTTGTTGGTAACCACTTGATAGTCTTTTTCATGTTCACTCTCACCGTCTATGTTCGCCTTTTATGCGATTTGTTTTCTGCCTTGGTCCCGGCCGGCGTCAGTGCCGGCACGGAGTTCTACGGATACTGCGACGACAGGAGACTCAGCACGCGATACTCATGTTCCAAGTAGGAGTTCAGAAAGATCGCGAGAATGCCGAAGAACATCAACGTCACCCCGGCGACCAAGACGAACTCGGTCATGACCTGACCGCTTCGCCGCCGAATCTCGCTTCGCACTCGCGTCGTCATCGCCACTTCTTGTGCCTTGTTTTTTGCCCCGAATTACGCGTGTAAACTACCAGCGCGGACCCGCCTCAGCAACCTCTTTCTGCCCAAACCCGTGCAGCCGTGATTTTGGGTTTGGATTCCGCGGCGACGGGACGTTAGGGTGGCGGTCGCAAGCAATGAACTGGCTCGACAAACTTGAACGACGCTTCGGCCATCTCGCGGTGCCGGGATTGATCCGGATCATCGTCGTGCTCAACGCCATCGTGTTCATCCTGTTGCGCGTCAATGAGGAGTGGATTCGGCCGCTGGTGCTCGACCCGAATCGCGTGATGCACGGCGAGGTCTGGCGGCTTGTCACTTACCTTTTCCTTCCACCGACGACGGACGCGATCTTTGTGGTGTTTGCGCTCTATTTCCTCTGGATCATGGGCGACGGCCTGGAGCAGGAATGGGGCGCGTTCCGGCTGAACGTCTTCTACCTCTGCGGCATGATCGCCACGACCCTCGTGGCGTTTTTCATCACCCGCAGCTCGGTCACGAACACTTTCCTGAACCTCTCGATCTTTCTCGCCTTCGCCACCGTGCTGCCTGACTTCGAGATTCTGGTTTTCTTCATCCTGCCGGTGAAGGTGAAGTGGCTCGGCATTATTTCGGCGGCGTTTCTCGGCGTGACAGTGATGTTCGCGTCCTATCCGGCGAACCTCGTGCCGATCGTGTCGCTGGCCAACTACTTGCTGTTCTTCGGCCCGCAGTTCTTTCGGACGGCGGCGCAGAAACGCGAGGACATGCGCCGCCGGGAGCGGTTTGAGGCCGCCAGCCATGCCGGGCCATTGGAGACGATGCATCGCTGCGTCATCTGCGGCAAAACGGAGGTGGACAACCCGGAACTGGAATTCCGCGTCGCCGAGGACGACCGGGAATACTGCATGGAACACCTCAACCAAACGCCGGCGGAGAAAGACGAGTGACCGCCTCTTCTCCCAGCCCCGTCCCGACCCGCGCGCGGCAGTGGGTCATCTTCTTCGCGGTGACGCTGGCGGTGGTGACCTACGTGGACCGCGCGTGCATCTGGCAGGCGGCGGGTGACATCCAGCGCGACCTCGGTTTCACCAAGGAGGACATGGGCTGGATATTCGCCGCGTTCTCGCTGGCCTACGGGATTTTCGAGATTCCCGGCGGCTGGATGGGCGACAAGTTCGGGCCGCGCAAGACGCTGATGCGGGTGGTGTTGATGTGGTCGCTCTTCACGGCGGCAACGGGCTGGGCTTGGAACTGGATTTCGATGGCAGTCTGCCGCTTCTTCTTCGGCGCGGGCGAGGCGGGTTGTTTTCCAAACCTCACGAAGGTCTTCTCGATCTGGCTGCCACATTCCGAGCGCGTGCGGGCGCAGGGGATCATGTGGCTGAGCGCGCGCTGGGGCGGAGCGTTCACACCGTTGCTGGTGGTCTGGGTTTTGAGCTTCGCGAACTGGCGCGTTGCCTTCATGCTGTTCGGACTGCTCGGAATCGTCTGGGCTGTCTTCTTCTACCGCTGGTTCCGTGACGACCCGCGCAGTCATCCGTCCGTGAACGCCGCCGAGCTGGCGCTGCTGGAGAGCGCCACGCACAACGCCGTCGGCCACGGCGACGTGCCCTGGCGGCGATTCATGTCCAGCGGGGCGATCTGGCTGCTCTGGCTGCAATACTTCTGCATCAATTACGCGTGGTATTCCTACATCAGTTGGCTGCCGACGTATCTGCGCGAGACCAGCGGCTTGACGTTGACCGAGGAATGGCGCGCGATGCTGGCGGGGCTGCCGCTTTTCTTCGGCGGACTCGGCTCGCTGTTCACCGGCGTGGTGTCGGCGCGGCTGGCATCGTGGCTCGGCAGCACGGCGCAGACGCGGCGCGTGCTCGGCTGTGTCGGCTTCGCGGGCGCCGCGGCGATGCTGGGCATCTCAACGCAGGCGACCAGCCCGCTGATGGCGATGGTGCTGGTCGGCATGGCGGCGTTCGCCAACGACCTCAGCATGCCCGGTTCGTGGGCGGCGTGCATGGACATCGGCGGCCGTTACGCCGGCTCGCTGTCGGGCAGCATGAACATGGTCGGCCAGATCGGCTCGGCGCTCGGCCCGGTGGCGGTGGCGCAGGTGTTGAAATACAGCGACAACAACTGGGTGCTGACGTTCTGGATGGCGGCGGCGGTCTATGCCGTCGGCGCGGTCTGCTGGTTGTTCATTGATCCCGTGACGCCGCTGGACGGGAAAGAACCGACGAAAGAAGCTGCCTGACGCTTTTCCAGGCTCTAAACTCTTTTCAATTTCGCCGCGTCCGCTACACTGCGAACGCTGTTCGACGACGACAGTTTGAACTGAATGCTATGAAGACTCGCCACGGTTTGCTGTTGCTGGTTTCGTTCGTGCTCATCTCGACCACTTCCGCGCAGGAATGGACGCGGTTCCGCGGGCCGAACGGAACGGGCATCAGCCAATGCAAGACGATCCCGACGAAGTGGACGGAGAAGGATTTCCGCTGGAAGATCGAACTGCCGGGCAAGGGACACTCATCACCGGTCGTCTGGGGAGAACGCGTGTTCATCACGAGTGCCGAGCCGGTTGCGCCAGGCGGCTTCCACGCGCTCTGCTACAATACCGCCACCGGCGCGAAGCTCTGGCAGCGCGACTTTCCGCTCGCACCGTTCCAGAAGAACCCACTCAACAGCTACGCCTCGGCGACGCCGTCGGTGGACGCGGAGCGGGTCTATGTGAGTTGGGGCACGACGAACCATTTCATGCTGGCGGCGTTCGACCACGCCGGCAAGACGGTCTGGGAGCGCGACCTCGGCCCGTTCATCAGCCAGCACGGCCCGGCCGTCGCACCGGTCCTCTACGATGGCCGCATCATTCTCGGCAACGAGCAGGACGGCGTGAGCTTTCTCATTGCCGTGGACGCCAAGACTGGCAAGACGCTCTGGCAGACACCGCGCAAGGGCGGCGACCAAACCACGGCTTACTCGACGCCGTGCATGTTCCATCCAAAGGACGGCAAGCCCTTCCTGGTCTTCAACAGCCGCAACCACGGCATCTCCGGCATTGATCCCGCCACCGGCGCTGTGATCTGGGAGTGCGCGGTGTTCAATGCGCGCAGTGTCAGTTCGCCGTTCATTTCCGAGGCGGCGGGACTGGTCTTCGGCACCTGTGGCGGCGGCGGAGTCGGCATCCACGTGGCGGCGGTGCGGCCTGGCGATCCGGCCAAAGGCGTGAAGGCAGAGGAAGCCTACCGCATCAAGAAACCTGCCGCGCCGTATGTGACGACGAGCCTCGTGGTCGGCGATGTGGCGTATCTGTGGACCGACCAAGGCCTCATTTCGTGCATCACCGCCGCCACCGGCGAAGTGCGCTGGCAGCAACGCACCAAGCCCGACGCCGCTACGAAGGAAGGCTTCTTCGCCTCGCCGATCTGGGTGGACGACCGCGTCTTCAACGTCTCCCGCGACGGCGAGGTGGTTGTAATCGAAGCTTCGACGCAGCGGTTCAAGGAACTGTTCCGTTTCCCGCTGGGTGAGACCGCCCACGCCACGCCGGCGGTTTCCGGCGGACGGATGTTCCTGCGGACGGAGTCGCATCTCTTTTGCCTCGGTGGAGAGAAGCGCTAAGTAACAAGTTGTTTTGAAAGGAAAGGACAAACTATGAAACCCGCAACCTTGTTGATAACCATGCTCGGCATCGCTGTCGCCGCGTCGGCGGCGGGCGTCGTTTACGAAGGCAAGGACGGCCCCGGCAAGGGCAAGCACATCGTCCTGCTCTCCGGCGACGAGGAATACCGCTCCGAGGAGGCAATGCCGCAGCTCGCCAAGATTCTCGCCGTGCGCCACGGCTTCAAATGCACCGTGCTCTTCGCCATCAACCCGCAGAGCGGCGAGATTGACCCGGTCACCAAGAACAACATCCCCGGCATGGAAGCGCTCGACACCGCCGACATGTGCGTGATGTTCCTGCGCTTCCGCGAACTGCCCGACGATCAGATGAAGCATTTCGTGAGCTTCCTCAACTCCGGCAAGCCAATCCTCGGGTTGCGCACCTCCACGCACGCGTTCGCCTACGGCAAGGACAGCAAGAGCGCCTACGCGAAGTTCGATTGGAAGAACAAGGACTGGCCCGGCGGTTTTGGCCGACAGGTGCTCGGCGAGACATGGGTGGCGCATCACGGCTGGCACGCCCACGAAGCCACGCTCGGCGTCGTCGAGCCGTCGGCGAAAGACCATCCCATCCTTCGCGGTGTGACGCAGGTGTTCGGCCCGACTGACGTTTACACCGCCAACCCGCCTGCCGACTGCACCATCCTCATGCGCGGCCAAGTGCTCACCGGCATGAACCCGACCGATCCGCCGGTCGTCGGCAAGCAGAAGCCGACGGACAAACACGAGAAGAACAACCCAATGCAGCCGCTCGTCTGGCTGCGCAACTACACCGGCGAGTCCGGCAAGACCTCAAAGATCATCACCACCACGATGGGCTGCGCCACGGATCTCCTGAGCGAAGGCTTCCGTCGCATCCTCGTTAACGCCTGCTACTGGGCGCTCGGCCTCGAAAGTCAGATTCCCGCCCAGAGCAACGTGGACCTCGTCGGCGAGTTCAAGCCCAGCGGCAACTTCGGCTTCGGCAAATTCGTGAAAGGCGTCAAACCCTCCGACCACCAGTTGAAGTAGAGGCGGCGCTCAAACCAGCGGCAACTGCTCATCGCCATCGGCCGTGACGCGACCGCGTAACGCCGGATAGCGCGCCAGCAGCGACGCGGGTGCTTTCACTGGCGTATCCTCCACCAGCCGGCCCTGCATCTCTAACGCGTTGGCGAACGCTTTCGCGTCGCGGTGGTTGTTGAACACCACGAACGTCTTCTTGGTCTGGCTGGCGACCTGTTTGATCTTCACGAGCAGTTCGCCGAGTTCCATCTCAGAGTAGAGATAATCGTATCGGCCGCCGTAAACTTCCTGCTCGCGGCGGAACCAGTTGGCGGAGTTGCGCCCGTGGAGCCGGATGTAGCCCGTGTCGGTCGTCGCGCGCGTCTCCATCCCGATGCAATGCTCCAGCGCTGGCTGGTCAATGCCGCAGAATGTGATGCGTCGCTGCTGAAAAAACTCCATCGTCTCCCCGCCGAGCCAGGAATCGTGCCGCACTTCCGCCGCCACCGGCCAGCCCGCAAAATCGTCCGACAGTCGCGCGAGCCAGTCGCGGTTCGCGGCGTCGTTGCGGAACGACCACGGAAACTGGAACAGCAGCGCGTCGAGCCGCCCCGCCGCGCGCAACGGCTCCAGTCCGCGTGTGCCGAACTGTAAATCGTCCCGCGTCCACGGCGTCCGCCGGTCGTGCGTGAACCGCTGCCACGCCTTCGCGAGGAGCCGGAAGTCTGGTCGGTCGGCGAGTTTCCTCAGCCAGCTTTCCGTCACGCGCGGCTCCAGTGGCCGGTAGAATGACGCGTCCACCTCGACGCAACCGAGGTATTGCGCCACGGTTCGCAATCGCTCGCCGGGATTGCCCTTCGGATAGACGACGCCCTCCCAATCCGGATAACTCCACCCCGCCGTGCCAACGTAAATCGGCTCACTCCGCGGCGATTTCATACCAGAGCGTCTTGAATTGCGGGTCGATGTCGAAGCTGAGCCGGCCGTTGGCGAGCGTCGCGGGAACCTCGCCGCCGCGCGCGCCGGAGCCGTCGAGTGCGAACACCTTCGCAGACTTCAGCTTCGTGGCGAGCGTCACCTTCACGGCGATGCCTTCGCAGACCGTCGGCGCGCTGCCCCACTTGTTGCTGACGCTGGTGTGGTCGTCGTTCCAACCCATGCCGGTGTTCTCGACATTGCCGGCGGCCACGAGCAGCAGCCGGTGCGACTGAGCGAGGGGCTTGCCGTCGGCGGCGTTGAGTGTCAGCACGGCAAAGTTACGAGCGTTTGGCTTCACAACGAACTCCGCGCCGCCAAGCGACGTCGTCTTGCCGGCGCAGCGGCCGACAACCGCCTTCGCGGCGGGCGCGTCCACGGTATAGAGCGCGGCGTCGGTGTCCCACGCGAGTTGCGATCCGGCCCGGCCCTGGCGGGCAACGGCCAGTTCACCATCGCGCGGGAAGCTCACGCTGGCGCGGCGCGTGAGCAGTTCGGCTGGCTCGACGCCGGCTTTCTTCCACGCGGCGGTCATTGAGACGTTCTCCGCCGTCAGTTTCTCAGCTTCACCAGCGGGAATGCTCAGTCGCATCGCGCCTTTCGCCGGCGCGACATCCCCGCGGCGGAACATCAACGCGGCGGCGGGCAGGAAGGCGAGTTTGGCGGGATGCTGCTGGAGCGAGAAATAACCGTTGATCTTGCCGTCAGACCAGTTGGTGCCGCCCCAATCGAACTGGAAAACGCCGTCCCAGTCCTGCGCGGCGGCGAAGCTCGCGATCATCGGGAACATCTCGGCGGCGTAGTGGCTTGGCGCGGGATGGTCGTATTCGCTGACGGTAAACGCCTTGCCCGCGACACGATAGCCGGCGAGCCGCGCGAAGTTGCCCGTGTCCTTCGCGGCGACCATCGGCGTGTTCGGGATGAGCCAGTCCTTGGGGTCCCACGGCTTGCGCGGGAAGCGCGGATGCTGCCAGTAAGCGTGCATGTCCACAAAGTCGTTGAACGATTCGCGATACGTGCCGGCGATGTCGCCGTAGCTCGCCTGCGTGTCCAGGATGTTGGCGCGGACGCCGAGTTCCTTCTTCAGAAACGCGCGCATTCCGTCGGTGTAAGCGCGCTCGGTCTCGGCAAGGAAGCGTGTCCAGTCCAGCCCGCGCGGCGTCGGCATCAGCGCGCGCGGCGCGGCGACCGTGCCGGCGTCGAGCGATTCGCCCGCGCGCAAGCCGAGCGAGCCGCCGGGGCGGATCGTTAGATCCTTCAGGCGAAATTCGCCGACCGGACCGCCGCCGAGCACGAAGTCGAACCGCACCGAGGCCGGTTCGACGCGCACGGCGCGGAACGTGAAGCTGAAGTTCTTCCACTGCGGCGTCAGCTCGGCGTCTTCGTTGAGGCCGCAGTTGTGCCAGTCGGCTTTCTGGAGCCGCACGCTCAACGGCAGTTTGCGCGGCGCGTCGGAGCGGGCGGCGAACTCCACGGTGTAGAGCTTGCCTTCCTCCAGCGTCAGGCCGGTCCAGTGCAGTTGCGCGTGCCACTCCACCGCCGGCAGCTTCTTGATGACGACGCGCGTCTCGCCAGAGCCGTCCGTGGCGACCTGAAAATGCTCGCCGCCCTGGGTGGAGCACTTGGCGGGCATGAGGTTCTCGCCCAGTTTCTCGCTTCCGCCCCATGCCGCCAGCAACTTCTCCGCCGAGCCATAGCGCGCCTTGAGCCATGCGTTCCATTTCTTGAGCACGTCGTTGCGGTAGTAATCGGGCAACGAGGAGGCCTTGAGTTGGAGCAAGGAGTTCTCGTTATTGATCTCGACGATGGCGACGCACGGCTCGGCGGCGTAGGTGGTCTTGGTGTAGGGATTGACGTGCGTCAGCAGCGCGCGGGCGTAGTCGCGCTGCATCCGGATCATCTGGTCGTTGATCTTGTCGAGGCCCTTGCCATAGTGCGGCAACAGTTCGCGCCGCTCGTGGTCGTTGGCGAGTCCGTCGGGGAAATCCTCGCCTTCCCAGTAGTTGCGCGAGACGTGAAGGTTGATGTTGGCGTAGATGCCGTGCTTCTTCAGCACCGCGATGAAGTAGTCGAGTCGGTCAAGTTGGTCGGGGTCGAACTCGTTCTTTTTCGGCGTGCCGGGTTTCCAGATGCCGCGCGGCGCGGTCTGGTTGTCCATGTGGTGGAAGCGGATGCAGTTAATGCCGAGGCTGGCGAGGCGGGCGGCGAGTTTGTCGGCGGCGTCGTGACTGGGGAACGCGCTGGCGAAGGTGAAGTTGGTGGCGAGGAACTTGATACGCTTGCCGCGGCCGTCCACGAAACGGCCGTCCTTGGCGCGGACGAATCCGCTCTTGCCGGCGGGCGCGTCGTTGAGCCACGACACGTCGGCGACGCCGCGGTTCGGCTCCAGGCCGGGCATGATGAACGGGAAGATTTCTTCCGCGCGAACAAGCGTTGTGGCTGCGAGCAGCGCGGTGGCGGTGAGGACAAGACGGAGGTTCAGTGGCGGTATCATGAGAGGTTCCTGACGCCGCGAGGCGGGGGTTACAGTTCGCGGCTGAGTTGTTGCAGCATTCGCTTTTCGCGCGACGGCGGCATCACCTGCAACATGCCGGGGATAATGGCGCGTGCGATTTCGCGGCGGCGGCGGATTTGGTCGTAGAGGTCGGCCGCGAGGCGGTTGTCGAACCGCACGAAGTAGGCTTCGCAGAAGTTGATCATCAGCCGGCGCATCGTCAGCGCGTTCTCGCTGTCCACGTCCGGCGGCGGCGGCAGGGCCAGAATTTGCTCGCGCGGCATCGGCAGGGACGGCTCGCCGGCCTCGGCGCGGAACGACTGCACGAAGCCGGGCAGCGTGACGCTGACGCTCGGCGGGATCTTGCCGACGAAGAGGAAGCGGTTTTCGCCGACGCGCGCGACCCAGCAGGCGACGCGCTTGCGGCCGGTCGAGCCGCGCTGATGGTAGTTCATGCCGAAGGTGACGACGGCAGAGTGCGGCACCGGCATCATGGTGAAACTGACTTCCTCGGCGTCGGAGCCGGGTTGGCGCGCCTGGTTTTCCTGGTGCTGCATCCAGCGCTCGATCAACTCCGAGATCCGCGCGGCGATGCCCTCGAAGTCGGGCCGGTCGAACCGCCCCACGATGTTGGGCTGGTCGCCGGCAAAGGGGTCGCCCCAACGGCCGCGGATGTCTTCGGAATCGGTGGCGGCGGAAGCGTCGCCGCGGATCGCGATGAGCCGCGGCATGGCGTGCAGGAACGCCTCGATGACCGTGGCGCGCAGCGGCATCGGCGAACGGTTGCTCCAGAGTTGCCTGGCGAGCGCGGCGGCCAGGTCGCGCCATTGGTCGGCCTCGACCTTCGCCGGCCCGCTGATTTCCACCAACCGCACGCCGGCGGGCGCGGGCGCGACAGGCGCCGGCGTGACGGGCGCTTGGGACGGCGCAGGCGTGGCGGAGGGCGGGGCGGACGGCTTGGACAGCAACGCGTTCAGTTGCACCGCAGTCGCCGTCGCTTTGGTTGCGGGCTTTGGCGAAGCAGGCACAAGGTCGGCCTTCGGGAATCCGAGATCAAGCGGCGGCACGATGCCTTGCAGCAGAAGCGCGGGCGCAGGCGGCGCGAGAGGCGCCGGCGCAGGGGGTGGCGGAAGAGTGGCAGCCACGACCGGCGCGGTCGGGGGCACGGGTTCCGGGAGTTTTGGCGCGGCCGGCGGCGCGGGCAACCCAGCCGCGCGCGGCGCGAACGCGGGCGCTTCTCGAGGCCGACGCGGCGCGGGCGGCGGTGGCGGCGGCGGTTGGAGAACAGGCTCCGCCGGCTTCGGCGCGAGTAGCGGCACCGGAACTGGCGCGGGCACAGGCACAGGTGGATGCGGTGCGACGGCCACTACTGGCGCGGGCGGCAGCGCGGGCAGTTCTTCCGCAGGCGGCGCAAACGCGGGCGCTTTCCGGGGCGCAGGCGCGGCGGGCGGCGGAACCGGTGGCGGCGGAAGAGTGGGTTCGACCATCTGCGGCGCAGCGGGCGGCGGCGGCAACGCAGAAGGCCGCGGCGCGAACGCTGGGGCTTTGCGTGGCGCGGCCGGCGCGGGCGCGGGTGGCGGCGGCGTCACCGATGGCGTCACCGACGCGAGCAGACCGTCGGGCAGCGCGGGCGCGGGCTGCGGCGCGCGCGGCGGCGGCGGTTGAGCGAGCGGCAATCGCACGCGGCGCGGTGCGGCCGGCGCACGAAGATTTGACGGGACCAGCGCGAGCATCTCGACCAACGCGGGCGCGAGCGCCGGAGTCGGCCGTGGCGCGCGCGGCGGTGGCGGCGCGGCGGGCGGCCGTCGCACGCGCGGCGGCGCGATGGGCGTGTGAAGGTTCTTTGGCAGCAGGGGTTCGACGACAGGCACGGCTTTGACGGCGGGCGGCGCAAGCTCTTCAGCCCGCGGCCGCACAGGCAACGTCACCGCTGGCGCCGGCAGGAGAGGCGGCTCCGGCAGTATCGGCACGGGCGGCGGTGCCGAAACTTTTTCTTCAGGAGGAACTGTGGACTCCGGCGGGATGACGACCTGTTTGGCGCATTGCGGACAGGGAATCTCCATTCCAATGCCCGCGTCATCCACCACGAGCCGTTGGCCGCAGTGGATGCATTTGAAGAAGATGTCCATGCGACGGAACCTGTGAGTCGAGAGTATCGGCGTCGGCTCGGCGTTGTCAACCCGCCGCTGGCGCGCGGCCCAGACGTTCTCGGAAGTAAGGGATGGTCAGCCGCAGACCTTCTTCGAGACTGACCTTGGGTTCCCAGCCGAGCAGTTGGCGCGCGCGGGTGATGTCGGGCCGGCGTTGTTTCGGGTCGTCCACCGGCAGCGGCTTGGAGATGATCGGCGAGCGGGAGCCGGTGATCTTGATGATGGCTTCCGCAAACTGCCGCACCGTCATCTCGGCCGGGTTGCCGACGTTCACCGGCTCGTGGAACTCCGTCCGCGACAACCGCCAGATGCCGTCCACCAGGTCGCTGACGTAGCAGAAGCTGCGCGTCTGGCTGCCGTTGCCGAAAACCGTGAGCGGCTCGCCGAGCAGCGCCTGGCTGGCGAACGCCGGCACGACGCGGCCGTCGCGCAGCCGCATGCGCGGGCCGTAGGTGTTGAAGATGCGGACGATGTGGGTGTTGACCTTGTCTTCGAGCAGGTAGGCCATCGTGAGCGCCTCGGCGAACCGTTTGGCCTCGTCGTAACAGCCGCGCGGGCCGACGGGGTTGACGTTACCCCAGTAGCCCTCGGTCTGCGGATGCACCAGCGGATCGCCATAGACCTCGCTGGTGGAGGCGATCATAAAACCGGCGCGCTTGTTCTTGGCGAGGCCAAGCGCGTTGAGCGTGCCGAGAGAGCCGGCCTTGAGTGTCTTCACCGGATACTCGCCGTAGTCCACCGGGCTGGCCGGCGAGGCGAAGTGATACACAAACTCCACCGATCCGGGGACCTTTAGATATTGGGTCACATCCTGCTCGATCAGCACAAAGTCGGGGTTGTCGTCGAGGTGCTTGATGTTGTCGCGCGAGCCGGTGAGGAAATTGTCCACCGCGAACACGCGCCAGCTCTCGGCGAGCAGCCGGTCGCAGAGATGCGAGCCAACAAAGCCCGCGCCGCCGGTCACAACGGCGACAGGTTTACGAGGATGCGTCGTAGTCATTTTCGGTCCGGTTTCAAAAAAGCGCGCGCAGCATAGAGAGCGCCCCGCCCTCTGGCAAGAACGAAGCCCCATCCCTGAAGCCCGCCTCTGTTCCATGGAGTGCGTGTTGAGCGCCGCGCGGGATCGTTCACGGCCGCGTGGGCGGGAAAAGCTTGGAAGACCGGGGAATGTCCGTTACAAGAAGCCTGCTTCGCGGGCTGGCTGCGGGGCATCAACTCCATCCATGCCATGAAGAATATTCGCGTCTTCAATATCGTCGCCAACCTTCCCGAAGAACTGAGCGGACTGCGCACGCTGGCTTTCAATCTCTGGTGGTCGTGGGACGCCGAGGCCATCGAGTTGTTCCGGCGGCTCGATCGCGAGATGTGGCGGTGTTGCTACCACAACCCGGTGCGGCTGCTCGGCCAGGTGGACCAGAGCCGGCTCCAGACGTTGAGGGCGGACAGCGGTTTTCTCGCGCACCTGCGGCGCGTGCTGGCGCGGATGGACCGCTACATGACCGAGCCGACGTGGTTCCAAAAGGCGCACGACGGCGCGGCGAAGGCGGACATGGCCTACTTCTCGCTGGAGTTTGGCATCCACGAGTGCCTGCCGATTTACTCCGGCGGCCTAGGCGTGCTGGCGGGTGATCATTTGAAGAGCGCGAGCGATCTCGGCCTGCCGTTGGTGGGTTTCGGTCTGCTCTATCGCAACGGCTACTTCGAGCAGCAGCTCAATGCCGACGGCTGGCAGCTTGAGGCGTATCCCGACAACGACTTCTACAACATGCCGATCTCGCCGGCGCTTGCGGCGAACGGCGAGCGGCTCAAAGTCACGGTGGACCTGCCGGGCCGGCGCGTCGTGGCGCAGGTCTGGCACGCCCAGGTCGGCCGCGTCTCGCTCTATCTGCTCGACACGAACCTCCAGGAAAATCCGCCCGCCGACCGCAACATCACCTCTACGCTTTACGGTGGCGACAAGGACATGCGCATCCGGCAGGAGATGCTGCTTGGCGTCGGCGGGTTCCGGGCGTTGCGCGCGCTCGGCTTCCATCCGCGGGTCTGCCACATGAACGAAGGCCACGCGGCGTTCCTGGCGCTGGAGCGCGTCCGGACGATGATGAAGGAGCATGAACTGAACTTCGCCGAGGCGCGCGAGGCGGTGGAGGCGGGCACGGTGTTCACCACGCACACGCCGGTGCCGGCGGGCATTGACGTGTTTCATCCGGATCTCGTCGAACATTACTTCGGCGGCTTCCGGCACGAGTTGGGGCTGAGCCGCGATCAGTTCCTCGCGCTCGGCCGCGGCAATCCGAGCGACCACGGCGAAGGTTTCAACATGGCCATCCTCGCCCTGCGCACCTCCGCGAAGCGCAATGGCGTCAGCAAGCTCCACGGCTCCGTCTCGCGGCGCATGTGGCGGTCGCTCTGGCCCGACCTGACGGAACAGGAGGTGCCGATCTCGCACATCACCAACGGCGTCCACACGCACTCGTGGCTCTCCAGCGAGATGTCGTTCCTGTTCGAAACCTATCTCGGCAACCGCATGAAGGAAGAGCCGACCGACGCGAGCGTCTGGGAAGCCATCCGCGAGATTCCCGACGCCGAGCTTTGGCGCACGCACGAGCGGCAGCGCGAGCGGCTTATAGCCCATGCGCGGCGGCATTTGCGTTGGGAACTGGAGCGGCGCGGCGGCACGGCGGCGGAAATCGCCGAGGCCGAGGAGGTGCTCGACCCGCGCGTGCTGACGATCGGTTTCGCGCGGCGGTTCGCGGGCTACAAACGCGCGACGTTGCTGTTGAAGGATCCGGCGCGGTTGAAACGGCTGGTGACCAACGCCCGGCAGCCCGTGCAGTTCATTTTCTGCGGCAAGGCGCATCCCGAGGACAACACGGGCAAGGAGACGATCCGCCAGCTCGTCCATTTCATCCGCGACCCGGAGCTGCGGCGGCACATCATCTTCATCGAGAACTACGACGTGAACATCGCCCACTACATGGTGCAGGGCAGCGACGTGTGGCTGAACAACCCGCGCCGGCCGCACGAAGCCAGCGGCACCAGCGGCATGAAAGCCACCATCAACGGCGCCATCAACCTCAGCACCGTGGACGGCTGGTGGGCCGAGGCCGCCAGTCTCGATAACGGCTGGTCCATCGGCAGCGGCGAGGAATACGCCGACCTTGATTACCAGGACAAGGTCGAGTGCGGCGACCTCTTCGACCTGCTGGAGAAGGAAGTGGTGCCGCTCTTCTACGACCGCGGCCCCGACGGCCTGCCGCGCCATTGGATTCAGCGGATGAAGACCTCCATCCGCACCATCGGCCCATTCTTCAACAGCACCCGCATGGTTCGCGATTACGTCGAGCAGTTTTACCTGCCGTGCGCCGATCGTTTCGCGCGCCTTACCACCCACAAGGTCAAGGCCGCGCGCCAGCTCACTGCTTGGAAACAGCACGTCGCCGCCCACTGGGGCCGCATCCACATTTCACCCGCGCAGGACACCGGCGCCGCCGAGGTCGTCGCCGGCCAGGAACTCACCATCAACATCACGGTCGCCCTCGACGGCCTCAAGGCCGGCGACATCAGCGCACAAATCGTGTTCGGCCCGCTCGAAGCCGAGGGCAGCCTCAAGCGCATCCAGACCGTGCCGATGAAACCCGCCGCCTCCGAGCCGGGCAACGCCGTGCGCTTCACCGGCAAGATCGTCTGCCAGGCCAGCGGCCGTTTCGGCTATGCCGTCCGCATCCTGCCGCAACACCCCGACCTGAACGACCCGCTCGACATGCGGCTCGTCCATTGGGCGTAGCGGCGGCGTTGTGCTATGCTCTGACAGTGACGCAACGGTTGTGACTCTCGAAGAGCAAATCAAAGGCAAGGCCCTCGCGCTCGGCTTCGACCTCGTCGGCATCGCGCCGGCCGAGCCTGCCGCAAGCTTCGCGTCTTTCGAGCGATGGCTCGCCGAAGGGCGGCACGGCGAGATGGGCTATCTCGCTCGCAATGTGGAGCGCCGCGCCGACCCGCAGCGCCTGCTGCCCGGCGCGAAGTCCATCATCGTCGTCGCGTGCAACCACCACACCGCCGACCCTGCGCCGGGCGGGCGACAGGGAAAGGTAGCGCGCTACGCGCTCGGCGACGATTACCACGAGATCATGGGGAGGAAACTCGCGGCGTTGACCGAGGCGGTTCGCGCGCTCGCGCCGGCCGCGCAGGCGAAGGCGTGCGTGGACACCGCGCCGGTGCTGGAGCGCGAACTGGCGCAGCGCGCGGGCCTTGGCTGGGTCGGAAAGAACACGATGCTGCTGAACCGCCGGTTTGGCCAGTGGCTCCTCCTCGGCGAAATCCTGCTGGACGTGCCGCTGCGGCCGGACGCGCCGGAAACGCGGGACCGCTGCGGTCGTTGCGCGCGCTGCATCGCCGCCTGCCCGACGCGCGCCATCGTCGCGCCGCGCGAACTGGACGCGCGCCGCTGCATCTCCTATCTCACCATCGAGCTGAAAGGCCCGATTCCGCCGGAACTGCGCCCGCTCATCGGCAACCGTATTTTTGGCTGCGACGACTGCCTGGAGGTCTGCCCGTGGAACCGCTTCGCCCAGCAGGCGCGGGAGCCTGGTTTTTCGCCGCGCGCAGACGTGACAACGCCGGAACTGCTCGATCTGCTGGAACTGGACGAGGAAGAATTCGAGCGCCGGTTTGCCCGCAGCCCGATCCTGCGCGCCAAGCGCCGCGGCTTGTTGCGGAACGTCTGCGTCGCGCTTGGCAACGCCCGCGATCCTCGCGCCGTGCCGGCGCTGACGCGCGCGTTGGAGGACGCGGAGCCACTGGTGCGCGAACACGCCTCGTGGGCGCTGGAGCAGATCAAGACGGAGTATCATCAGGCACTAAAGTGATGGTGCCTTTTCCGAAACCCAGCCGTGAACGGCTGGGCTTCGGAAAACCCCGGAGCGGGCGCGACAAACCAATGCGCGCCGCCAAACCGAAGTCTGCCTGAAGAGGTTGAGGTTTGGTGCGACATCTACTTTGGACCTTATCCCAGTGACGGTTATGTGGGGCTTTTTTGGTGAACGACGTGAGGAGTCGGTTGCATAGTCGGTTTTCATCCATTACAAGCATCGCGACGATGAGTTTCATTGAGATACTGTTGATCGCGGTCGGGCTGGCGATGGATGCGTTTGCGGTGGCCCTGAGCGCGGGAACGAGCGGTCACGGGCAGAAGGTCCGGCCCGTGTTCCGGATCAGTTTCCACTTCGGCCTATTTCAGTTCATGATGCCGGTCATCGGCTGGAATCTGGGCGCGCAGCTCCAGCGGCACATCGAGGCGTATGACCACTGGGTGGCGTTCGGGCTGCTGGCGTTGGTGGGCGGCCACATGCTCTACGAGTCGTTCCAGCGCGAGCCGGACGAGCAGCCCGGCGACCCGACGCGCGGGTTGCGGCTGGTGACGCTTTGCGTGGCGACGAGCCTGGACGCGCTGGCGGTGGGGTTGAGTCTGGCGATGATCGGCGAGCGGATCTGGTATCCGAGCGTGGTCATCGGGGTGGTGACGGCGGCGTTGTCGCTGCTCGGCATCCGCCTCGGCAACCGGCTGCGCGGCACTTTCGGCAGACGCATGGAGCAGATCGGCGGCGTCATCCTCATCGCCATCGGCGTGAAAGTCCTGCTGACGACGTAACGCCAATTCGCGACGAAGCCACCTGACAGAACCTCACCGCTCGCCCGGTGGCGCGGGCCAGTGGAAGGTCGTCATGGCGACTGCGCGGGCCGGTATCAGGCGGCCGGCGCGGAGTGCCTCAAAGAGCGATTCGGCCATCGCCTCGCGCAGTTCCATTGTGTTGCGACGCTCAGTGAGTCTGTAACGCCGGTCCATCTTTCTGTTGCGAATGCTCATGATGTCTTTCCTTTCTGCGCCGACAATGGAGCTAGACGCGTGCCAGCCACCGGGCAAGCACGCGAGGCGGCGGATTGGACAGAAACGATCCCGCATACTGTTCAAAACGCGACAGCGTGGACAAGACGGGAACAATGCGGCTACACTGCCGGGCGCGTTAGCAGGATCAAATCTGGACACTTTTATGAAACGAATCTCACCTTCCGGTTTCTACGCTTGGAGTCTGGCGCTATTGGCTGCGCTGGCCGCGACCGCATCAGCGCAGACCGCTTCGCCGTCGCCCTACTCGAAAACGAACGTGATCGTCTATCCGCGCGTCAACGTCTCGCCGTGGTATGAGGTCGCGCCAAACTGGCCGCAACACCTGCCGGACGTGTGCTGCGGCCACGTGCCGGGCGTCGCGCTGGACAAGGCGGAGAACGTCTGGATTCACACGCGCACGAACATCGCCGTGCAAGTCTTCGCGCCGGACGGCCATTACCTGCGCGGCTGGCAGCGGGAAAGCACGAACAGCACCGCGCATTACATCCGCATAGACAAGGAACAGAACGTCTGGCTCGCCGACGTCGGCCTCCACGTGGTGCGGAAGTTTTCGCCGGAGCGGAAGCTGTTGCTCACGCTCGGCACGCCGGGCGAGGCGGGCGAGGACGCGACGCATTTCTACAAGCCCACCGACGTGGCGTTCGCTCCGAACGGCGACATCTTCGTCTCCGACGGCTACGGCAACGCGCGCATCGTCCACTTCGACCGCCACGGGCGCTACGTAAAAGCCTGGGGCAAGCTCGGCAACAAGCCCGGCGAGTTCAGCCTGCCGCACTCCATCGTTTGCGACTCGAAAGGCCGGCTCTACGTCGCCGACCGCAACAACGTCCGCATCCAGGTCTTCAACGCCGACGGCAAGTTGCTCGCCGTGTGGAAGGACCTGCTCGTGCCGTGGGGCTTGTTCGTGACGCCGAACGACGAGATTTGGGCGTGCGGCTCGTCGCCGACGTATTGGCGCGTGGACCCGAAGTATCCGAAGGCGCCGCTCGGCTGCCCGCCGAAGGACCAGCTCGTGATGAAGTTCAACACCGCCGGCAAGCTGCTCCAGCTCTGGACATTCCCGAAGTCCGAGGACGGGCAGGAGAAACCCGGCGAGTTGAACTGGCTGCACGGCCTGGCAGTGGACTCAAAAGGCAACCTCTACTGCGGCGACATTCAGGGCAGGCGCATCCAGAAGTTCGTTCTGAAAAAGTAAAGCGCCCGCTTCGTCCCGGTTCCTCATGGATGCGGTTGCGAAGCGCGCGAAAGACACGTCATGAAATCACTCTGGCCCAACGGTTCTGCAACGGCTCGCCGCCGTTTTCCGGCGTTCGCTGCCTGCCTTCTTTGTGTTGTTTCCGTCGCGATAGCGGCGCCTGCGCTACAGAAGGGCGATGTGATCTTTGCCACCGACTTCGAGGGAGCCAATGCGCTCGCTGGCTGGTCGGGGCCGGCGACATTGGCCGCCGGATTCCAGAGCGGCCACTCGCTTTGCATCGACAAAGCGGCGCTCGCGCAAATGACGCTGCCGGTGGAGCGCGTGCGCGGCTGCGTGCTGAGCTTCTCGGCGGTGATCAAGGCCGACAACGTCAGCGAAAAGCCGAAACCGTGGAACGGTGTGAAGTTTATGGCGCCGATCGTCACGCCCGGCGACAAACACTGGCCCGCGGCGACGCTCGACACCGGTTCGTTCGATTGGAGACGCTGCGCCTTCTCCGTGCGCGTTCCAGCCGACGCGACGCGGCTCACGCTCTGTCTCGGGCTCGAAGCGGTGACCGGCAGGGCGTGGTTCGATGATGTGCGCGTCGTTGTGCGCCGGCTGCCGTTCGTGCCCGCGCCGGCGCGCGCTGCCAGCGAGCCTGTCTTCAAAGGCCACAACCTGCCGCGACTGCGCGGCGCGATGATCCGGCCGGGCATTGATGAGGCCGGCCTTCGGACGTTCGGCCAGGAGTGGAACGCCAACGCCATTCGCTGGCAACTCACCCGCCACGCGCGGCGCGGCGAGACCTCGTTCACACTGGCCGACTACGATGCGTGGCTGGAGAGCGAACTGGCCAAGCTCGATGCCGCGCTGCCGCTCTGCGAGAAATACGGCCTGCTGGTGGTCGTGGACCTTCACTCGCCGCCGGGCGGCCGGCGCACAGTCAGCGGCTACGTCGGCAGCGACGGCGGGCTGTTCACCGACAAGGCGGCGCAAGAGAAGTTCATCGATGTTTGGCGGAAGATGGCGCGGCGCTACAAGGACTCGCGCGCTGTCTGGGGTTACGACCTCGCCAACGAGCCGGTCGAGGACGCGACGACCGAGGACGCGGCGGACTGGCAGGAACTGGCCGAACGCGCGGCGCGGGCGGTGCGGGCGATTGACCCGAAGCGCGCCATCATCATTGAGCCAGCACAGTGGGGCGACCCGAAGGGTTTGCGCGAGTTGCGCCCGCTGGACGTGCCCGGCGTCGTCTATAGCGTCCACATGTATCTGCCGCACGCGTTCACGCATCAGGGTGTCCACGACGATGGGTCGAAGCGATGGGTTTATCCGGGCGAGATCGCCGGCAAATATTGGGACAAGGCGGCGCTGGAAGCGGCGCTCCGGCCGGTCGTGGAGTTCCAGCAACGCTACGGCGCGCACATCTACATCGGCGAGTTCAGCGCCATCCGCTGGGCGCCGGAGGGCAGCGCATATCGTTACCTGAAGGACCTCATCGAGATATTCGAGTCGCATGGCTGGGACTGGACCTATCACGCCTTCCGCGAATGGAGCGGCTGGAGCGTCGAGCATGGTGAAAACCGCGCGAACACGAAGCCATCGCCGACGCCGACGGAGCGCGAGAAGTTGTTGCGCGAGTGGTTCGCGAAGAACCGCAAGCCGGCAAACCAAGAATAGGAGAAGAAGAAATGAAATGTCGTGGCATTCATTCGCTGTCGGGGTTCGTCAACATGGTTTGCTTGCTGGCAGCCGCTGTGCTGGCGGTTGAGGCAAGCGCAGATTCCCCGCTCGACATCGGCTCGCGGCGCGAGTTGTTCGTGGACGACTATCTCATCGCGAGCATGGCCGGCGCGGAACTGAAACTGCACAAGCCGGAACCGCGCGAGGTCGCGCTCGTCTGCGACCAGCCGTGGGAAGGCAACACCTCCGCCTACTACGCGCTCTTCCGCGACAAGAATGGCTTCCGCGCTTATTACCGCGGCTCGCACTTCGACGAGAAGACCAAGAAAGGAAGCCACCCGGAGTTCGCCTGCTACGCCGAGAGCCGCGACGGCGTGAAGTGGAAGAAGCCGGAGCTGGGCCTGATCGAGTTCGGCGGCTCCAAGCGCAACAACATCGTCTGGAACGGCGAAGGGTCGCACAATTTCACGCCGTTCAAGGACGATAATCCCGCCTGCGCGCCCGACGCCCGTTACAAGGCGCTGGCGGGCGGCAGGACGGTCGGCGGCAAGAAGAAAACCTGTCTGAACGCACTCAAGTCGCCGGACGGGATTCACTGGACGATGATGGCCGAGGCGGTCATCACGGCGGGCGCGTTCGACTCGCAGAACCTCGCCTTTTGGGATACCGAGCGCGGCGAGTATCGGGCCTACTGGCGCATTTTCACCGCCGGCTACACCGACGAGCGCGGTTGGAAACCGTCCGGCGTGCGCGCCATCCGCACGGCCACGTCGAAGGACTTCATCCACTGGGAAAACCAAGCCGACCTCAAATACGTGGACTCGCCACCGGAGCATCTCTACACCAACGCCGTGCTGCCCTACCCTCGCGCGCCGCACTTGTTCCTCGGCTTCCCGACGCGCTTCCAGCCGAAGACGCAGCAGGTGGAACCGGTCTTCATGAGCAGCCGCGACGGCGTGCTCTTCCGCCGCTGGGCGGAGGAGTTGATCCCGATCACCGCGCCGAAGGACCGCGACGGCAACCGCAGCAACTACATGACGTGGGGCCTGCTCCAACTGCCCGGCAACAACCGCGAGTTATCCGTCTATGCAACGGAGGCTTACTACACCGGCCCCGGCAGCCGCGTGCGCCGTTTCGTTTTCCGCACCGATGGCTTCGTCTCGGTGCGCGCCGCCACCGAAGGCTCGCTCGTCACCAAGCCTCTGACCTTTGCCGGCTCGAAGCTCACGTTGAACATCGTCAGCAAAGGCAAGACGCGCGTTGAGTTGCAGGACGCCGCCGGCAAGCCGCTACCCGGCTTCGCGATCGCCGACTGCGCGCCCATCACCGGCGATTCCATCGAGCAGATCGTGAAGTGGAAATCGCGCGCCGACGTGAGCAAACTCGCCGGCAAGCCCGTGCGGCTGCGGTTCGAGTTGAAGGAAGCCGATCTGTATTCGATGCGGTTTGTGAAATAGCGGCAGCGAGGAACCTCATCATGAACAACCATAAGCTCGCCGCGCGCCGCGCCTGTTGCTCTCTGCTTGTCCTTGGCGCACTCTTCGCCCAAGATGCCGCCATGTCGCAGGAACCGACCGACACGCTACGCTGGCTCGAACACGCCCCGCTCGCGCCGGATTTCCGCGTCGCCACAACGCGCAAGGCTTTCGAGAAACAACGCGCCGGGGTGCGCGCCACGCTCTGGAAACTGTTCGGCAAGCTCCCGCCGCGGCCCAAAACGCCGAAGGTGAAGACGCTCTCGCGCGACGACAAGGGCGCGTATTGGCTGGAGCGGTTCGAGTTCGACAACGGCGCCGGCGCGACCGTGCCCGGCGTGCTGCTGTTGCCGAAAAAGCTTTCCGGCAAAGCCCCTGCGATCCTCTGGAACCACTGGCACGGCGGCCAATACGATCTCGGCAAGACCGCGCTGATGGAGTCGAACTACACGCCCGCCGCGTCCGGCCCGACGCTGGCGGAGCGCGGCTACGTCGTGCTCTCGATTGATTCGTATTGCTTCGGCGAGCGCAATGGCCGCGGCGCGGACGGGCTGAAAGGAGGCGCGGGCGAGTGGTCGGCGGCGAAGTTCAACCTCTGGGTCGGCCGCACGCTCTGGGGCATGATCGTCCGCGACGACCTCATGGCGCTCGATTACCTCTGCTCGCGGCCGGAGGTGGACGCGCGACGCATCGGCGTCACCGGCATCAGCATGGGCGCGACGCGGACGTGGTGGCTTATGGCGCTCGACGACCGCCCGAAGGTTGCCGTCGCCGTCTGCTGCCTCACGCGTTACCGCGACCTCATCGAGGCGCAGATGCTCAAGGCCCACGGCATCTACTACTTCGTGCCGGGCATGCTCAACCACTTCGACAGCGAAGCGGTCGTCGCGTGCATCGCGCCGCGGGCGTTTCTCTCGCTGGCCGGCGGCGATGACAGCGGCTCGCCCGTGCCCGGCATCCGCAAGATTGAGAGCGCCGCCGCTCCCGCATGGCGGCTCTTCGACAAGAGCGACGATTTTCGCAGCGTGATCTATCCCGGCGTCGGCCATGTCTATACGCCGGAGATGTGGAAGGAAATGCTCGGCTGGTTCGACAGCCGGTTGGCGCTCGAAACTTTCACTAAAGCGCGAAAGTGAAACTCATTCATTACAGCGCGGCGAAGCCGCAATCAAACCAGGTGGGGCGAGACTCCGTCGAGCCTCCTTTGGATGCCGCAACTGTAGCGCCGGCATCCTTGCCGGCGTTTTTCCTGCACAGCATCGCATCGTCGCCGGCAGGGATGCCGGCGCTACAAGGAGAAAAGAGAAACCATCATGAAACCTCGTCATCTCATCCCACTCGCGTGGGCGTTCGTCCTCGCGACGATCAACGTCCAAGCCGCCGCGCCCGCCAAGCCGCCCACACCGCCGCCCGCGCTTGATTGGCACGACGTAACCAAGTGGGGCGTCGAAGGCCGCGCGTGGCCGGAGATGGAACGGCTGCGGTGGTTCGACCGTTTCCCGGCCGCCGCCGAAGGCAAGGTGACGCCGACGGTGTGGAGCCTGAGCCGCGACAGCGCGGGGATGATGGTTCGTTTCAAGACCGACGCGCCGGCGATCTGGGCGAACTATGTGTTGCGCTCCGACCGCGTTGCGATGCCGCACATGCCGGCGACGGGCGTTAGCGGCGTGGATCTCTACGCCCGCGACGAGCGCGGCAAGTGGCGTTGGGTGAATGTCACGCGACCTGACAAGAAGGAAGTCAAGCAGATCATCCAGGCCGACCTCCTGCCCGGCCTGCGCGAATACGCCGCCTACCTGCCGCTCTACAACGGCGTCGAGTCGCTGGAGATCGGTGTCACAAAGGGCGCGAAGTTCGAGGGCCTGCCGCCACGCACGGCGAAGCCCATCGTCTTCTACGGCACGTCCATCACGCACGGCGCGTGCGCGTCGCGGCCTGGCATGGTCCACACCGCCATCCTTGGCCGGCGTTTCGACCGGCCGGTGGTGAACCTCGGTTTCTCCGGCAACGGCCGGATGGACCCGGCGGTGGGCGAGTTCCTCTGCAAGCTGGACGCGGCGGCATACGTGATTGACTGCAACCCCAACATGGGCCCCGACAGCGTGCGCGAGAAATGCCCGCCGCTGGTGAAGATGCTCCGCGCCGCGCGTCCGCAGACGCCGATTGTTCTCGTCGAGGACCGCCGCTTCACCAACTCATGGATCCGCCCCGAGCGGCAGAAGTTCCACACCGAAAACCATGCCGCCCTGCGCGCTTGCTACGAGGCGCTGAAGAAGGAAGGCGTCACGAAGCTCTTCTACATCCCCGGCGACAAGCTTCTCGGCGACGACACCGACGGCGCGACCGACGGTTCGCATCCGAACGACCTCGGCTTCGTGCGGCAAGCGGACGCGTTCGAGCCGGTGCTGCGCAAGGCGCTGGGCCGGTGACGCGCCGGGCATCGAATTTGATTTCCGCGACGCCGGCTTCGTGATAGACGTGCGGCGACATGAACCTGACCTACCTGCTGCGAAGCTGCCGGCTGTTCTCGGACCTGGAAGGCGCGGACTTGGAGGCGGTCCAACGCATCTCCATTCCCAAGGAGTATCGCAAGGGCGATACCATTTTCAATGAGAGCGACACATCGCGCGGGTTCTTCATTGTCGTGACCGGCTCGGTGAAGGTTTATCGCGTGGCGCCGGACGGTCGGGAGCGGGTCATTCACGTCGTGCCGGGCGGCGAGGTGTTTGCGGAGGCGGCGATGTTCATGGAGACGTATCCGGCTTCGGCCGAGGCGCTGACGTCGCCCACGACGGTGGTGGCGATTGACAAGAACGGCTTCAAGCAACTGCTCGCGCGCGACCCGCGGATGAGCTTCAAGATCATGGGCACGATGGTGAAGTGGCTGGCGCGGATGCGCGACGCGCTGACCGACCTGACGCTGAAAGACGTGCCGGCGCGGTTCGCGAGCTACGTCCTGAGCATGGCCAGCGAGCCGGGCCAGCCGATCAAGGCCGGCGTCAGCAAGACGATGCTGGCGCAGATTCTCGGCACGACGAAGGAGACGCTCTCGCGGCTGCTGCGCCGCCTAGCGGAGCACCGCATTCTCACCTATCGCGGCAACGCGATCCGCATCCTCAACCGCCCGCGCCTCCAGAAGATCGCGTCCGGCGACGAAAAGATCTGATCATCGGGTGCGCCACACCATGAACGCGCCGATGACCGTGAAGACGCCGTTGGCCAGCCAGACCGCAATGGCTGGATCGAGTCTGCCGGTTTTTCCCAGCTTCACACCGATATAATAAAGGGCGAAGTAAAGCACGAGGCGCATCATGGCCGAGGCGACGCCCGCGAGCGCGCTGCGGCGGCTCGTGCCGGCGCCGAGCGGCAGGGCCATCAGGCACGCGACGACGCATGACCAGGGAGCGGCGTGACGTTGATGAAGGCTGACGCGGAACTTGGACAACTCCTCCTTCGGGTGCAGTTCCAGGTAGCGGCGCACCTGGCGGATGGTCATGAACTCCGGCTCTTTCTTGGAGAAGAGCATGATGTCTTCCGGCGGGTCGTTGATCGCCGGATCCTCCCACCTCGGATGGAACTTCTGGATGACGCCCGCGCCCTGCGCGTCGGCTGCGGGATAGGTGATGACCTTCACATCCTGGAACAGCCAGTGGTCGCCGACCCAGTAGGCGAAACCGGCGTTGATGGCCCGCTCCGGCTGGCCGCGGGTCTGGCAGTGAAGGTCCACGTTCTCGCCCGAGAACGTCTTGGTGTTGAACGTGCGGAACAACCATTTGCGCTCCTCGCGGTTGTTCACGTAGGTGAGATTGCGCATCGTGTAGGCGTCCGCCTCGTTGACCGAGCCGCGGCCGACCACCGAGAGAAGCTTCTGCTGGGCGAGCAAATCCGCCGCCCGCTCTTCGGACGTCGGCACGAGCACTTCGTTGATCACGAACAAACCGACGCCCATGCCCAACGCGACCGCGATCACCCCCACGCTGCTCCGCAACAGGCTCTGGCCCGCGGCGCGCATCGCGGTCAGTTCGTTGTTCTTGGACATGGTGACGAGCGCGAAGATCAGCCCGAAGAAGATCGCCGCCGGCAGCGTTGAGGCGACCGCGCCCGGCAGGATCAGCAGGTAATACGTGATGATCGTCAGCGTTTTGGAGCCGCAATCAAGGAACTCGCGCAGCGATTGGAACATGTCGAACACCACCTGCATCAGCACAAACGCCAGCAGGCAGTAGCCAAACGCCGTCAGAAACTCCCGAAGGATATAGCGGTCCGTTAAACGCACGACCGCAGCCTAACCGGAGAACCCCGGCGAGTGAAGGACGAAGAATGCCCGCCGTGGGCGCAACCGGGCACACGCGCCGTAGTGCAGGTTTCCTGCCTGTGTCGCCGACTTCCAGTCGGCAGCCTGTCTTTCGAGGTGCGGACGTCTGCAGGTTGGAAACCTGCGCCACACGGGTCCGCGAACGGGGTGCGTTCACACCCTGACAAAAGGGTGGGCTTGCCAGCCGCCTTTGGACGTGATGCAATGCGGCGAGCTTGGCGGTTGAAGCTCGATGGCGGTTTGAATGCCGAAAGGAAGAAGGATGAAGACAACGATCGTGGCGGTGCTGGTGTCGGGGCTGTGGCTTGCAAGTGTCCACGGCGATGAGAAGGTTCCGGCGAAACCGGCGGTTTGCGCCACCCACGCGGAGCAAATCCCCGCGCAGGAATTCCCGTGGGGCACGCTCAAGTGGGTGTGCAACGAGAAGCTCGCGCCCGGCGCGCAACAGACGCTGGGCCTCGCCACCATCCTGCCCGGCCACGGCAACCCGCTCCATTTCCATCCGAACTGCGAAGAGGTGCTTTACGTGATCTCCGGCTGCGGCACGCACAGCTCCGAAGGCCAGACGATTGAGTTGAAGCCGGGCACGACGCTCTGCATTCCCGCCGGCGTCAAACACAAGCTGACCAACACCGGCGCCGAGCCGCTCAAGACGCTGGTGTCGTTCTCCTCCGGCGACCGCAAGACGGTGTTCCTGGAAACGAACCCGCCGAAATGAGCCATTGCGATCACGCAACGGTTTTTAATAATCTGTCCGAAATAACCCGATAGACCTATGGCGAAGAACACGAAGAACAAGACGCGCAAAATCCTGGTCATCCTCTCCGACCGGCTGAACCGGACAAAGAAACCGCTGAACCTGGAACTGCTCTGCAAACCGGACGGAACCATCCTGAAGGAGACGCGGCTCAAGCGGCTTCCCACCGAGCCGTGTTACGAAGAAGTCTGGCAGAACGACGACGGCAAGTCCTCGCTGGACACCTGCACGAGCATGTCGCGGCTCTATCGCCACGCGCTGGAGAAGCCCGCCAGCCGACGGTCGTAGGTGAAACGCTCTGCGCTGAATCTGCTCGATTCGGCAAGCTCCGCGCGGCATCCTCCGGCCATGCTTGGTTGGTGGCACCGATTCCGAAATCCACCCGCCTCCGCTGCGCCGGCCCACATCGTCAAAGGCGAGCGCGGCGAAGAGGCGGCGGCGCGCTACCTGCGCCGGCGCGGCTACAAGATTCTTACCCGCCGCTTCCACGGCAAACATGGCGAGATTGACCTTGTGGCGCGCGACGGCGCGGTGCTGGCGTTCGTGGAAGTGAAGACGCGCGGCAGCGACCGGTTCGGCGCGGCGGCGGACGCGGTGAACCGCGACAAGCAGCGGCACCTCGCCAGTTGCGCGCGCGAATACCTGCGCCTGCTCGGCAACCCGCGCATCCCGGTGCGGTTCGATGTCGTCGAGGTCTATATGGACGAGGCGGGAACGGCGGGCGAGGTGCGGTTGATCCAAGGGGCGTTCGCGACGCGCCAGCCGTTCAGCGATTGACTTGATACGGCCTAGAAATCGAACTCGTCCACGGTTGCCGCCGTGACGATCACCGGCTCGCCAAGCAGGACCTCGCGATTCTTGATCGCCTTCTTGAACGTCTTGGTGCGGGCGACACGGTTCACCAGTTCAGTGCTGGTGATGACAATCTCGTTGCTGTCGTCGCGCAACTTGCCTTTCACGGCTTGCACAGCGACCTGCACCGCGAGATAGCCGAGGTCCTCCGGGTTCCACATCACAAACGCCGGCACCACGCCGGCCTTGACCAGGCCCCGCGCGCTGTCGGGCAGGCCCAAGCCCGTGACAAACCGTTTCTGGCTGCCGGCTTTCACCGCCGCGCCCGCGCTGGCCAGCAGCTCCGGCGTCAGCGCAAAAATGCCGGTGACGTCCGGGTTCTTCTGCAACACCTCCTGCGTCGCGGCGAAGGCGGCGTTGGCGTCCTCGCATCGCCTGATCTCCACGATCTGCATCGTCGGACAAACCTTGCTGATATGCTCCCGCATGGCCCGGATCCATTGTTGCTGGCGCGCCGCGGCGCTGGTGCTGGCGATGATCGCCGTCCGCGCCTTCGCGCCGGCCGACGAAACCATGCTCTCCACCAACCCGCGCCCCACCGCCTCGTCGTTCGACGGGTTCACGAACCACTCGCGCCCGCTGCGCTTCTCGTCCGCGTCCGCGTCAAACGTGATGACACGCACGCCGTTCTCCCGCGCGCGCTTGAGCGCCGGCGCCAGAGCCTTTGCCTCGTGCGGCGCAATCACGATGGCGTCCATCCGCCGGGTGACCAAGCCGTCCACCGCCTCGATCTGCTCCTCCACCGAGCCGTCCACCGGGGCCTCGTAGAAGAACTGCGCGCCGAGTTCCTTCGCCGCCTTGCGTCCGCCGCGGGCGCACGCTTCGAAGTAAGCGTCGCCCTTGGCCTTCACGACCATCGCGACGCGCGTCACCGGCGGCGGCAGGGGCCTCTCGCAGGCCGCCAGCAGCGCGCAGAGGCCCAGCAACGACACGGCGTAAGATCTTGGAAGCATGCGGTGGAGAATAGCCGCCGGTGGCGAAAAAGAAAGTTTGGAAATTGCCGCCGCGACTTCCTATGCTGTGCGCCGCTCTTCAGGAGCCGTCATGCTCATTCGAGGCAAACACATCGCCACCGGCCAGGTCGTGGACGTTCGCGTCAACGACACCACCGGCATCATCGCCGATGTCGCGCCGCCGGACCCGGCTCGCGCGCCGAATGCCGGCAGCGCGGAACTCTTTGTTGCGCCCGGCCTGCTGGACATTCACATCAACGGCTTCGCCGGCGTGGATTTCCAGAACCCGGCAACGACCGCCGACGACCTGGTTCGCGCGACTCGCGAGCAACTCCGCCACGGCACCACGCAATACCTCGTCACCATCGTCAGCGAAGCTCACGACCGCATGGCCGCGTGCTTCCGTGGCGTGACGCGAGCGCGTGAAGAGCGGCCGGAACTGGCGCGCGCGATTCCGGGCTTTCATCTCGAAGGGCCGTATATCTCCGCGGAGGACGGGCCGCGCGGCGGGCATTACGCCAACGCAGTTCGCCCGCCATCGTGGGAGGAGTTCCAACGGTTTCAGGAAGCCGCCGATGGCCGCATCAAGCTCGTCACCATCGCGCCAGAGTTGCCGGGCATGATGCGTTTCATCGAGCAGGCCGTCGCGTCGGGCGTCGTGGTCGGACTGGGCCACACCGCCGCCAACGCGCAGCAAATCGCCGACGCCGTCGCCGCCGGCGCGACGGTGGCCACGCATCTCGGCAACGGCAGCCACGCCGTCCTGCCGCGCCACGCCAACTACATCCAGGTCCAGCTCGCAGAGGACCGGTTGAACGCGACCTTCATTGCCGACGGCCATCATCTGCCGCCTTACGTGGTGAAGAACTTCATCCGCGCCAAGGGCGTCGCGCGCTCCATCCTCGTCACCGACGCCGTGCCACCGGCCGGCATGCCGCCGGGAGTCTATCGCTACGGGCGCGTAGAAGTGGAGGCCAAGCCCAACGGATTGATCTGTCTGCCCGGCACGCCCTACCTCTTCGGCGCGGCCACGACACTGGAGAACTGCGTCGCCAACGCCTCTGCGTGGGCCGGCGTCCCGCTCGCCGACGCCATCGCAATGGCCACGGAAAATCCCGCGCGGCTGCTCGGCCTCACGCCGCGCGTTCTGGAGAAAGACGGCTCGGCCGATCTCATTCTGTTTGCGCTGGAAAACGGCCGCATCCGCGTCACCGACGCCGTGGTGGGTGGCCAACATTTTTCCTCGACGCCATAGCCCGGTTGGTGAAGCCTATCGAAACAATGGACAAGCAACTTCAAACCATCGCCGCGCTGCTCGGCAGCGAAGCCCCCAACCGCCGTCTCGCCGCCGCCATTGTGCTCGGCGAACTCGCGCCCTCCGACGCCGATGTCGTGCGCGCGCTCGGCTCCGCGCTCGGTTCCGCCGACGACACGCTCACGCGCGAGATCGTCGCCGCGCTCGGCCGCACGCGGCACAAGACGGCGTTCCCGTATCTGCTGCCGATGCTGCTCAACGCCCCGCCCGCGCTCCGCGACGCCGCCGGCAAGGCGCTCGCGCAGCTCAAGATGGACATCGAAAGCGAGCTGGAGAAGGTCTGGGCAAAGGCCGCGACGGTCCAGAAGCTCGCGCTCATGGATGTCTTCGCGCGGCTCCACAGCGACGGCGCGACGCGGTTCCTGCTGACCGGCTTGTTCGACCCCGACTTCGAGATGGTCAAGGCCATCTGCGGCGCCATCCGCCGCCACATCAGCGACGCCAACGAGGACGAGCGGAAGGATTTGTTCAAACAAATTTCCAGTTTCGTCAAGTCGCCGCGCGTGAAGAAGGACATGCGCGCCACCACCTCCTGCCTGATCCTGCTCGGCAGCCTTGGCAACCCGGCGGCGCGTCCGCTGCTGCTGGATTACACCGGCCCGAAACAGGTGGCGTTCGTCCGGCGCAACGCGCTGCAGTCGCTCGCCAATCTCAGCCGCGAGGGCGCGGGCGTGGACACGATGATCAAGAAGGTGCTCCCGCTGCTCAAGGAGGAGGACCGCGAGAACATCGTCAGCCCGGCCATCGCGTTGCTTGCGCCGCTGGAGTTTCCGGCCGGCACGGTCGGCGACCTGGAAAAGCTCGCCAAGAGCGACAACGCCGAAGTCCGCCGGTTCGCCGTGCGCAAGCTCGGCCACCAGCCGGGCAAGAAAGTCGTCAGCGCGATGCTCGACTGGCTCGGCGACGCCGACCAGGAAGTGCGCGACATTGCCGCGAAGGCGCTCTGCCGGATCGAGGACGCGACGCAGCCATTGCTGGAGAAACTCGGCAAGGTCACCACCGCCGACGACGCGTGGAACATCGTCAAGCTGCTGAAGCCGCACGCCGAGCGGTTCGCGAAGGACGCGAAGAAGAAACTGGCCGTGCGCTGTCTCGACCTGATGGAGAAGAACGATCCGCGCGTTCCCGCCTACACCTGGCTGCTCCGCAACGTGGACGCCGCCGGCTTCAACGCCCAGGTCGCCGAAGTTGGCGAAGATTTCCGCCAGCGCAAGAAGTTCGCCGCCGCCGTGCAATCGCTGCGCCTGCTGGCGAACACGGAGATGTTCAACGCGACCGTGCGTTACCAGCTCAGCTTCAGCGGGTTGAAGACTTCCCCGAAGGACCTCTCGCCCGGCAGGCGCGGCGAGGACCCGTGTCTGCGCGGCTTCACGGCGCTCCTGCGCGACCCGTCGTTCAAGCTCTTCGACTGCCTCGCCAAGGACAAGAAGTTGCTGGAGCCGGAAGACCTCTTCTATCTCGGCTTCCACTTCGCCGAGAGCGCGCTCGGCCACGAGCGGCAGTTCAGCCAGCAGGTCTTCGAGTTCCTCATCAAAACCTGGCCGAAGAGCGAGCAGGCCAAGGCCGCGAAGAACAAGCTCAAGACCGAAGGCAAGAACGAGGGCGCGTCGTAGAACAAACACTGACTGGCCCCGCGACAGCCAGTGCCGGCTCCGAAGACGCCCGCTTCTGCCGGCTCATCGCCCGGCTTCCCGCGCGCCGGCTCTGCGACAAAGCCCATGCCGCCAATTCGCTACCCCCACGAAGTCATGACACCGACCGCGGGCCCCGACGGCGGAAGCCTGCACGGCTTGGTTAGCCGTGCTCTTCATCACTTCTCCGTTTTCTGATCGGACTTATCGCAGATCGCCCACAGACGCTTCCCGATCACGGCATACAACACCCCGTTGGCAACACTATGGCTGCTGTATTCCGTATGCTGACTGTTCTTGATGCCATCGTGCAATCTGAACTCCTTGGTCGCCGACAAGATGGTCTTCCCAATAAACACCTTCCCATCGGCAACGAGCGGCGAACTGAAACACGTGAGCTTCTGCCGGGAAGGATGGGTCCAGTAACAACGGCCGGTGTCGGCATCCAGACAATGGACCGTGTAGGCATTATCCACAACGAACACCAAGCCATCCGCCACCGCCACGGTGGAGACGCTCTGGTTCAGGCCTTCGTATGACCAGACCCTGGCCTTCTCCGTGACGTCACCGGTCTGGGTGGCATCAATACAGACAATGCTTCCTTTGCACTCTCCGCCGTGATTGGGATCGCCGCCGATCGCTATATAAACACGGTTATTATGGAAGACCGGAGTGCCGATGATGTCACACGGATGCCCGCGGCCGTCGCCCTTGCTTTGACGCGGATAGAATGGGAGCTTCTTATACGCGGCCGGAATACAATCGAACGACCATATCTTCTTGAGCAGAGGCACGTCGGGGACGCTGGCCGCTGGAATGCTGTCTATGGGCGTCGTGGCCGGCACTCCCAGCGAAAAGCGGAACTCCAGCGGAAGCGCGGGCTTGGGCAGGGTCGAGAGAAGATTGAGTGAACGGGCATACTCCGCTGGCATAAGCCCGCCGGTGTCTTTGTCTTTGACCTTGGCGTAGTCCTCTGGCGAAAGCCCGGTGGTGTCCTTCTCTTTGACATTGATGAAATACACAATCGGCCCGCGCAGGCTCGTGGTCATCCAACGGTCCGGCTCGACCCGCGCCGTCGGATTCACCGGCTCGAACGCGTAACAGACGCCATCCCCTGTCGCAAAAAGTATCTGGGCCTTTCCGTTCACCATGCCAAGGGACGGAGACGCATACTGTCCACGATAGACCTTCTCGCCTATCTGCTCATCATCGCGTGCGATGAGTTGGCCGGTTCTCTTGTGGAATACAACCAGGCTGGGAGCCAGTGGATTGTAGGGTATCCGCCCGGGAACCCAGGAGCGCCCGTTGCCCGTGCAGACATAAACGTAGTCGCCACCTTCGCTGCCTTTGTGAATTGCGGCTTGTCCGGATCGTGTCCGCCCAGAAGCACTTTCAGGTCAACGCACATCGCTTCCTGATACGGGCTGACAAAGTAGAGCCGATCACCTTCAATCGTGGGAGCTGAACTGATAGACCAGTTTTCCAGATCGTTTCTGGAAGAAGGCCGGGGGCAGATGAACGAGCCGAGCAGGCTTCCGGTCTTCTCGTCGAAGCACAGGAAACATGCTTCCTTTCCATCCTCCCAAGTCGTCCCGACAAACACTCTGCCCCGGCTTACCACGGGGCTGCCGGTCGTGCGACGGCCAATCCTGGAAACCCACTTGACGTTCTTCGTCGTTTGCAGGAGCACTTCACCCGCATCGTTCTGCTTGCAGGAGCACTTCACCCGCATCGTTCTGCTCGCCGCAATCAACCGAATCCGGCAACTTCCGATCGCTCCTGGCAACCCTGTTACGCGAGGCTTGCCCACACCACTCAGGCCAGTCGCTGGCACCGACCACGCCTGCCCCGGCCGCCAGAAGCACGCCGGCGCAAAGGACCATCATTCTTCTGCTTGTCATCGTCTCAATCCTTGTTCGCAGTCCCTCTTCGGGTCATGGCACGGCAACGCCGGCCCGGTGGAGAAGCATTCCGCCTTCATGGGCGGAATTCTGCACCGGGCCGGAGGCGAGTCAAGCGCACTGAGACGGCAGTGACTGCGAGCAAGTTGATTCTTAACGCACAACGCCTTCTTCGCGGGTTCGGCACGTCGGCTGGTGTTCATTCGCTTGGCCGCCGGTAGAATCCGGCCTTCTACAGCGAATACTGCGGGATCTTCATGCGCTCGCCGTCCTTCATGGCGGAGAGATGGGCGTAGTAGCCGGGGACGGTCATGTTCAACGCGTCAATGACATCCACCGCCGGTTTCCGGCCCCGAAGGATGGCGTCAATGAAATCGTCCGCCAGATAACCGTGGGAGCCGCCGTGGCCGCCCGCGGACACGCCCGGCGGCAGGGCGGGTTTCTTCAACTGCACGCCCTTCTCCAGCGCCTTCTTGAACCGCCGCTTGCCCTCGGCGTCACCGACGAAACCATCCGCGCGTCCGTTGTGCCAACTGTAACCCGCATACTCGCCGCGGAGCCGGCCCGCCTCCAGATACTCCCCTTGCGAGCCGCAGATGATCATGCGGGAAATCCCTCCCTCGCTGGTCCGGAACAGCCCGACCTCTGACTTGAAGATGTTGCCGATGCCGTTGGGCTCGCGCTTGCTCTTGTCGAACAGCGGCGTCCCCTGGCAGCTCACATCCACGAAGCTGCCGTGCGTCACGCTGACGTAGTAAGCCGTCGCGTGCGTCGGATACCACATCGGCGCGCCGTTCTTGCGCCAGTCCTTATACGAGCCGAGCGACGGTGTCCCCAGAGAGTGCGGGTGACAGTATTCCCCTTCGGAGTAAACGATGTGGCCGAAGACATCCGCCGCGTAGAGCTTCTCCATTGCATACAGATCGTCGTGGAAGACGGAGGTTTCAAACATCGCATACACCAGGCCGCGGTTCTTCCGCACACACGCCAGCAGCCGTTCCGCGTCCTCGATTTCGCCGCGGAACGCGGGCACGGCGGTGCAGACGTGTTTGCCGTGATTGAGCACCTCAATGCAATGCCGCGCGTGCGACGGCGCGTCCGTCGCGACGAAGATGGCCTCGATCTTGTCATCTTTCACCATCTCCTCCAGCGAGGGATACGTCTTGCCGCACTTGACGTGCTTGGCCAACGCCGCGCACCGGTCGGGAAACAGATCGCTTACCGCGACGACCTCGACGTTAGGATGGTGCTGAAACTCAAACTGCGCCGAGAACTTGCACAGCCCGTAACCGACCAGGCCGACGCGGACCTTCCGGTCGCTGAACGGCTTCCATACCTTCGTCTTGTCGTAATCCGTGCGCGTTTGGTCGAATCCGGGGATGGCCTCCGCGCCGCCGGCGTGGCGCGACATGGATTGGGCCGCCACCATCGCGGCAGCCGTGCTTCCGAGAAAAGAACGACGGGTGAGTTTGGTTGGCATGATTGGATTCCTCCGGTTCGTGGGCGTCGAGTGGGTTTGCCAGATCGCTTCAGTGCTGCGATTCGTGTTGCTGCGGTCGGCCCGGAGTGTTGTCCCTTCCCTCAGCGGAGTCAATCGCTATTGCCTCACATGTCGCTGACGACATTCGAGTTACGGATCACTTCTTCTCTCATTCCGCGTTCCGCACTCCGAAGTCCGCATTCGCTGTTTCCTCTCCCCGCCACTCCACCACTCCAATCCTCACACACTCCATTACTCCGCCGCCCAAAACAGCCAGCCAAGACGCAAAGATTTCCATCTGTTCATCCCAGAAACCAAGGCGGCTGCACTGCTTCTCAAAACCGGCGGCGCGTGGCGGGCAACAGACGCTTCTTGAGGTCGGCCAGCGTGACGTTGCGCAGGAGATGCCGGCGTTCCTTGGTGTAGTCGCCCTGTCCGGTTTCGTATTGGTGCAGAAACTCCAGCGCCCCGCCGGGGCCGAGGCCCTTGACGAGAACGGCGAAACCTTCAGCCACAATCTGCTCCGGCGTCTTGTAGTGCGCTCGTTTCATAGGTTCAACATCCTCATCAAGGTGACCGGATCAACGACCTCCACCTTCAACGCGGCCGTGCGGCTTTGTTTCAGCACATCGTCGTCGGTCGTGACAAAATAATCCGCCGCCGCGCTTTCGGCGAAGGAAAGATGCAGCGCGTCCATGTCCCGGAATCCCAGCGCACGGACCTCTGCCGCCCTCTGGAAAATCACGGTGTTCGCCGGCGCGGGACGCCCGAATGACGCCAGCAGTGCCGCGGCGCGCGCCCGACGGCGCGGATTTGGATTCTGCGAGTTCTCGAACTCCAACGCGCTGGAGTTGCAGACAGTGAAGGCACCGGCGGCGAATGCGCGCAAAACACGCGTCACTGCCCGGCTTTCCAGCCAGATGCGCCCTTGCGACTGGTTGTCGAAAGGCCGCTTCAAGGCGCACATGTCCACGTAAACCTTCATCGTCGCGAAGTATAGTCACAGCCCCCTGCGCCAGCAACCTGTTCCTCGCGCCCGCCAGCCATCGCCGATTCGTGCGACGATGCAAAGATTATGGGACTGCCCCCTTTGACTGACCCCTTTTATGTCCGAGGCAGCAGTCGTCCTGATTTAACCTCATAGAAGAACCGGCCGGTTTTAGTTGTAAACATCACGCCGCCCTCCTGTAAGCGTGGGATGATGGAATAGCTTCCGATGTCTCTCCAGTGTTCCGCACAAGTGTCATCGCGGATCGCATCCATGATTTCGAATGTCTGAACTAGTTTGGTGCGATCGAACAAGAAGACACGGAAATCAACGCTCTCTCGCCTGACACCGAAGAGCCGAAATGCTAGCCACAACTTTGAGTTCGGGACAGGGAGGATATCATCCATCAATTCGTATTGGCTGTTGGGATCTGTCAGGAATGGCAATTCTCTTTCCCCTCTGGGTGTCACAGAGAAAACCGAAGTGGTTATATAGTATGTCTTCTTGAATGCACCGTCGGGATGGAATGGATACAACCCGTCGTGAGCTATCTTCTTCAAAATAATACGTTCCTCTGCACCGCGCTCCCCACAAACTCTGGTCTCGCAAACCTCTGACCCGAGAGGAATCCCAAAAAACAAGAAATAAACGGCAAGTGCCACCACGCCGACTGCCGATACAACTCCGATTATGATGAGGCGTGCTTTCACCAGGGCGGACTTTCGCGCTGGGCTTCTGGCGTGTCCAGAACATTTCCTCATCATTGGTGTCAGGCAGGTCGCAACATCAGACACATCCTCTCACGCCTTCTTCGCCAACTCCGCGCTGTGGGCCTTGATTTTGCGGATGGCGTCGAGGATGTGGTCCATGGCGCTGCGGTCGGCCAGCAGCAGGGTCTGGGACAGACCAACGGTCGTGGCGCACACCTGGGCGTTGCCTTTCAGGTCTTTGAAGCTCTCGCGATACGCCTTCAGCCGGTCGGCGCTCCAGAGGCGCTTGTAGCCGGTGGAGTTGATGACTTCGTCAAAGATGCCGTCGTTGTATTGCTCATGGTAGCCGCCGCCGCAGGGGATGCCTTCCTTGCCCATGGCCTGGATGAACCTGCCTTTCGGCAGGCCGTTGAACTGCGCGGCGTCGTAGCGGATCGGGAAGAGATGCCACGCGGCGCGGCTGTTCTCCGGCAGTCGCGCGGGGGCGACGCCGCCAATCTGGTTCAGGCCGGCGATGAGGTAGTCGGCGTTGGCCTGACGGTGCGCGGTCTCCTTCTTCAGCTTCTCGATCTGCGAGAGAAGGATGGAGGCTTGGAAATGTTGCATCCGGAAGTTGTTGCCGCGGGTGAAAGCGCCGGAGCCGGTGTTCGTGCCGAAGGAACGGCCGCAGTTGTGGTAGGAATGGCATTTGTCCACCAGCTTCTCATTCATGCCAGTGATGGCGCCACCTTCGCCGGAGGGGATATGCTTGGAGTTCTGGAAGCTGAAGCAACCGAGATCGCCCACCGTGCCGCACTTGCGGCCCTTGTATTCGGCCAGCCACGCCTGGCAGGCGTCCTCGACCACCGCGAGTTTGTGTTTCCTGGCGATGGCGTTGATCTCGTCCATGTAACAGGGCATGCCGTAGATGTGGACGGGCAGGATGGCCTTGGTGCGCTCGGTGATGCGGCTCTCGATGCTCTTCGGACACATCGTGAGTGTCTCCGGGTCAGTGTCGGCGAACACGGGCAACGCTTTCTGGATCAGGACGGCATTGTAGGTGGCGATGAACGTGTAGGGCGCGACGATGACTTCGTCGCCGGCATCCACGCCCGCGGCGTAGAGGCTGGTGATGAGCGCGGTGGTGCCGCTGGAGGTTGCCAGGGCTTTCTTCGCGCCGAGGAGCTTGGCCCACTCCGCCTCGAACGTCGGCACTTTGCCGCCGCCGCCCGCGCGTGACCAGCGACCGCTGCGGAGGATTTCGACGATTTCGGGTTCCCATTGCTGACGCCAATCGGGCCACTTCGGCCAGCCGCCGGTGTGCGCCGGCTTGCCACCGAGAAGAGCGGGTTTGGCGGCATCGGCTGCGAAGACGTTGGGGCCGGTGCGCGCGCTGAGAGCGACGGCGCTGGCGGCGGCGGTTTGGATGAAATGGCGGCGGGTGAGATGGTTATTCATGGGGGTGGGGTCCTTCAGGATGATTTTTTGGCCGCGAAAGAACGCAAAGAACACAAAGTCTCAGAGCCTGTTTCGTCTTTGCGCTCTTTGGGTTCTCTTGCGGCCATGCTTCCTCTTTTGTCGCGGCGCTGTGCAGCGAGTTCGGCGGCAGTGTAGCTCCTGCCGGGCACGACACAACAGCAAAGTCACGAGCTACCCACTTCAAATCACAGGCGCAGGCGTGGGGCAATTCCGAGTCGCGATGACCGGTTCAACGCCGCGGGATTAACGGCAGCACCACATGCGAGGGATACTTGGCCGAGTGCATGATCTTCTGTTCGGCCACGATGGAGTTCGTTTCGAGGCCGATGTTGTCCGCACCGGTGTTGAGGTTGCGCAGGTAGTAGGGGAAGTAGCTGCTGGAAATTTCGACGCGGATGCGATGGCCTTTCGCGAAGACGTTGGCCGTGGCCCGCCAGAACTCGATGGTGTATTCGTAAACGCGGTTCGGCTCGATGACGCTCAGCTTGTCCGCGTTGAAAGCCCCGCCCCGCTTGGGGTCGCGATGGCGGGCGCGCATGACGCCCTCGCAGAGCATCGCCGCGTAACCGTCCGGTCGCACATCCACGAGCCGGACCATCCAGTCCGTGTCGCGGGCGGAGGTGGCGGCGTAGAGCTTGGCCGTGATCGGGCCGGTGACCTCGACTTCTTCGTCCAACGGCGGGGTGGTATAGACGAGCACGTCCGGCCCGCTGGATGACTTGCGTGTGTCGGCCGCTCCGTCCTCCAGGTGGCCGCCGGTGAACGGCGACATTGTTGGCTTGGCGGGATCGTAGGTGTAGGTGTCGAACCCGGCAGATTCCGTCGCGCGGGGTGGCGACGTGCTCAGCGATCCGTCGCCGCTGATCGAGTTGGCGTGACCACCGCTGTGCAGGAAATACTTCGTCCAGCGCGTCTGCGGCAGCGGCCAGTCCTGTTCGGCGTGCCAGCGGTTGCGGCCCATCACGAAGACGTGGACGGGCGGGTCGTTGGTCACGCCGTTGGTAATGCCTTTCAGCCAATGGTCGAACCAACGGCAGACGTAGCCGTCCCAGTTGATCAGCGCGTCGGCGCCGTAATCGAACGCGCCCACCTTGCGGTTCTGGTTGAAGATGTGTGGCCACGGGCCGATGACCATTCGCGGCCGGCGGGCGGCGGCGGTCGCGCCGTGTTTCTTCATCGCCAGGTAGTTCATCGGCGAGCCGGGGAAATCGGCGTCGAACCATCCCGTCGCGGCCAGCGAAGGCACCGTGACCTTCGCATAGGACTGCGGCGTCTGGTAGGCGATGCCGCGCCAATACGGGTCGCTCGCCACGTTACCGCGAATCCATTTCTCGAACCACGGCGAGTCGAGCGCGCCGCGGAGTTCGTTCAGCTTCAGGTAGGGCAACTGCATGTAGTCGCTCGTTCGTCGGTCGGCTGCCCCGAACCCGCCGTAAGGACCAGGGCCCAAAGTTTGCCCCACGCGCCCCGCATTCGCTCCGCCCCAGTCCAGCATCACGCCCACGAGCACGCCGTTCTGGTAGGGGAGATTGTAGAACGGGTCCGGCGGCGCGACTTCGGGCACGATTGCCCGCAGCGACGGCGGGGCCTGCGTGGCGGTCCACCATTGCGCCCAGCCCATGTAGGAGAGGCCCATCATCCCGACCTTGCCGTCGCACCACGGCTGCGCCGCGAGCCACTCGATTAGGTCGTAGCCGTCGGTCTTGTGCTTCGGGTCGAACGGGTCCCACGTGCCTTCCGAATCGAATCGTCCGCGCGAGTCCGCCACCGCCACCGCGTAGCCGCGCTGCGCGAACCAACTGCCCCGCTTCTGATAGCCCGGATTGTTGCTATAGGGCGTGATGATCAGGATCGCGGGGAACCGCCCGTCCGCCTTCGGCTGAAACACGTCCACCGAGAGCCGCACGCCGTCGCGCATCGCCGCCTTGTGCCCGCGCGTCGCCTTCACCTCGAACTGCTCGGCCGAATACTTCCCCGGATCGGGCGCCTGGCCGAAGGACAACGGGGCGTAACAGGTCCACCCGCAAAAGACAATTACGGCCAGAGAGCAAGTCGCTTTCATCGCGTGAATGAGATCATTTCGTGGTTCCCGGCAGGCGGCCCGGTTCGCGCGCGCCGTTGCCCTGGCGCTTGGTCAGCGTATCGCCGAGGTCGGCGCGCATTTTCTCGGCGAACGCATTGAGCCGCTTCGCGATGTCGGGATGCCCGGCGATGACGTTCTTCTCCTCGCCGATGTCGCTTTGGAGGTCGTAAAGCTCCGGCTGTTCGACCTTGCGCGGGTCGTATTTGGCCGGGATGCCGCCCGTGCCGCCGGGCCGGCCGGCGAGCGAACGGTAGGTGTGGGGGAATTGCAGCTTCCAGCGTCCGTCGCCGGTGCCCACGCCTTGCAGTTGGTTGTTCGCGTAGTAGAACGCGTAGGCTTCGTGGGGATTCTTCGCGCCCTTCCTGTCGGCGATGACCGGCCACACGTCGAGGCCGTCAATCTTGTGCTTCGGCAGTTCCGCGCCGACCAGCTTCGCGATGGTCGGCAGCAGGTCTATCGTCATCAGCATCGCGCCGCTCGACTTGCCGGCGGCGAGTTTGCCTGGCCAGCGCATGATGCACGGCACGCGGGTGCCGCCTTCCCACGCGGTGCCCTTGCCCTCGCGCAACGGCCCGGCCGAGCCGGCGTGGTCGCCGTAGGAGAGCCACGGGCCGTTATCGCTGGTGAAGATGACCCACGTGTTGTCGGCGACGCCGCAGCGCTCCAGCGCGCCGAGCACCTGGCCGACCGACCAGTCTATCTCCGAGATCACGTCGCCGAACAGGCCGCGCGCGGTCTTGCCGCGGAACTTGTCGCTGACGTAGAGCGGCACGTGCGGCATCGAGTGCGCGAGGTAAAAGAAGAACGGCCGGTCCTTGTTCTTTTCGATGAAGCGCACTGCGCGCTCGGTGTATTGCGTGGTGAGCTGCTCCTGGTCCTTGCCAGTGAGGCCGACCTTGATGGTTTTGTCGCCTTCGATCATCGGCAACGGCGGCCAAGTGTTGGGTTTGGACTCTGGGTGATGCGGCCACATGTCGTTGGAGTAAGGCAGGCCGAGGTATTCGTCGAAGCCATGATGCACCGGCAAAAACTGCGGGTGGTGGCCGAGGTGCCATTTGCCAGCCATGCCGGTGGCGTAGCCTTTCTGCTTCACAACCTGCGCAATCGTCATCTCGCTGTCGGCGATGCCGTGGTTGGACTTCGGCACGAGCGCGCCGTGGATGCCGATGCGGTTCGGGTAACAGCCGGTGAGCAATCCCGCGCGCGACGCCGAGCAGACGGCCTGCGCGACGTGGAAGTTGGTGAAGCGCACGCCCTGGCTCGCCATGCGGTCGAGGTTCGGCGTGGTGTAGCCCTTCGCGCCGAAGCAGCCGACGTCGGCGTAGCCCAAGTCGTCGCAGAAGATGATGACGATGTTGGGCAGCGGCTTGCCGGCGTCGGCCGCCGCGCACCAGACCGCGGAGCAGAGCAACGCCGCCGCTGCGACGGTGGAGAGGATGGAGCGGGAACAGCAGGCGAACACCTGAGCAAGAGTTCTGGTCATCATGATGATGGTTTCCTTCTTGCAGCCATACTACCGCCCGCGCCGGCGGCGTCCACCTCAAACCTTTGAACCCGAAAACGAAGTGGATCGTCGCGCTGGCATTCTTGCCGGCACAGCTTGGAACCACCCTGGTGGCTCAGAACGTCCGCTGGCTGTCGAGCAGGATGGTGACGGGGCCGTCATTGACCAACTCCACGTCCATCATCGCCGCAAAGCGGCCTTCCGCGACCCTCAGTGGCGTCGCGGCACGGAGCTTTTCCATGAAGCGGTGGTAGAACTTCTCCGCGCCGGCTGGCGGCATTGCGTCGGAGAAACTGGGTCGCGTGCCTTTGCGCACGTCGCCGTGAAGCGTGAACTGCGACACCACCAGCACGCCGCCGCCGATGTCCGTGACCGAACGGTTCATCTTGCCCTCGTCGTCATGGAAGACGCGGAGCGAGAGAATCTTGCCGATGATGTAGTCGCTGTCGGCATCGGTGTCCTCCTTGCCGATACCGAGCAACACCAGCAGCCCGCGGCCGATTTCGCCCACGGTCTGGCCGTCCACGCGGACCGCCGCGCGGCTGACTCGTTGCACCACGATGCGCACGGCCGAAGCCTGTAGCCGAACCGCCCGAAGCTTGCAACCGGAAATGCGAAGAGCCGCGCCGTGATCCGGCGCTCAACTCGCCAGCTTCGCGTAACGCTCCGAGACGAAGTCCCAGTTGATCACGTTGTAGAACGCGGCCACGTAATCGGCCCTGCGGTTCTGGTATTTCAGGTAGTAGGCGTGCTCCCAGACATCCATCGCCAGCAACGGCGCGCGGCCTTGCGAAAGCGGCGTGTCCTGGTTGGGCGACTGCTCGATGACGAGTTCCCTGCCGTTGAGCGAGAGCCACGCCCAACCGCTGCCAAACTGGGTCATGCCAGCCTTGGTGAACTCGGCCTTGAAGCTGTCGTAACTGCCCCACTTCTTCTCAATGGCCTTGGCCAGCTCGCCGGCGGGCTTGCCGCCTTCGTTTTTCTTGAGGCACTGCCAGTAGAGGTTGTGGTTGGCGACGCCGCCGCCATTGTTCTGGACCGCCTTGCGAACGGCCTCGGGCACGGCGGACAGGTCGCGCAGCAGGTCCTCGACGCTCTTGCCCGCGAGGCTGGCCTGGCCAGCGACGGCTTTATTGAGGTTGCCGACGTAGGTCTGGTGGTGCTTGTCGTGATGGATCTCCATCGTCCGCGCGTCAATGTAAGGTTCGAGCGCGTCGAACGCATACGGCAGCGGCGGCAGCGTGAACGGCCCGGCGGGCGCGGCGTCGGCGGCCTGGGCCTGGTTGTGCAGCAGCCACGGGAGGGCGGTTGCGGCGGTGAGGAGTGCGGTCTTCTTCAGCGCATCTCGGCGTGTCATCATGGTTTCTTGTCTCCTTCTGTTGGTTTTCGTTGTTTAGACATTGCGAACCTACAACGAAACCGGAAAGCCGCAAGCGGAGGCTCCCCACTGGCGCGACCGGCTACAATTTGGCGCGGATGGCTTTGACGATGTCGTCGGGTTCCGGGAACTTTCCCGTTTGCAGCTTGGAGAAGATTTTCGTGCCGTTCACGCTGACTTCAAAAACGCCTCCCGTGCCGGGAACGAGCGTGAGCGACTGGATGTCGGGCTTGAACTCATCGAGCAGGCGCGCCGTCAAACTGACGGCCTTCGGCTCGTAGTTTCACTGGTAGCAATACTGTATCTCAACTTTGATGGCCATAGAACCTCCGCTGTTTGCGCCGAAAGCTAGGTTGGCCGCTGAGGCGCGTCAAGGCGCGGGCGACTCTCACGAGAGCTGCCGCAGCCGGCGGAAGGCGGCGCCAAGATGCGAGATCACGTCCGAGGCGATCAACGCCTCCTCGCCGATCTCCAGCGTGGCGATGTCGCCGGCAAAACCGTGCAGCCAGACGCCCAGCCGAGCGGCGTTGAACGGCGAGAAGTCCTGCGCCAGCAGCGCGCCCATCACGCCGGTGAGCACGTCGCCGACGCCGCCGCTGGCCATGCCGGGATTGCCGGTGGAGTTGACCGTGATGTCGCCGGCCGGGTTGGCGACGACTGTGCGTGCGCCTTTGAGGACGACGACCACGTTCTTCTCGGCGGCAAACCGCGTCGCGCAACCCCAGCGGTCGCTCTGGACCTCCTTGGTGCCCGTGCCGGTGAGACGGCCCATCTCGCCGGGATGCGGCGTGATCACCACCGGGCCGCGCGCGTTGCGGAGCCGGGCGGTGTCACCGGCGAGCACGTTCAACGCGTCAGCGTCAATCACCATCGGCTTGTCGCAATGCTGAAGCAGCCACGCGACGACCGTCTCGGAGGCCTTCGACTGGCCGAGGCCGGGGCCGATGGCGAGCGCGTCGCATTTCTCCAACAGCGGCGCAAGCACCTCGGGGCCGGCTTCGGCGGGATCGAATGGCTTGGGCATCACCTCACGGCATTGCGAGGCGATGACCGGCCAGACGGCGCGCGGGGCGGCGAGCGTCACCAGCCCGACGCCGCTGCGCATCGCGGCCTGGCTGCAAAGCACCGCCGCGCCGCTGTAGCCTTCCGAGCCGGCCACCACCAACAGGTGGCCAAAGTCGCCTTTATGCGCGCTCGGTCGGCGGCGCGGCAGCAGCGCGCGCGCGTCATCCAGCATGAAATAATCGCGGCCCGGCGGCAGCGCGGCGGCAAATCTCACCGGAATGCCGATGTCCACGATGGCGAGCCGGCCGACGGTATCTATCGCGCTCTGCTGGAGCAGGCCGCTCTTGGGCAAGCCCATGGTCGCTGTCACGTCGGCGTGGACACAGGCGGCGGCGCACGCGCCGGTGTCGGCGTTGAGGCCCGACGGGATGTCAATCGCCAGTGTCGGCCGTTTGGCGGCGTTAATCAACTCGATCGCCTCGCGCACGGGGCTGCGCGGCTCGCCGGTCGCGCCGGTGCCGAGCAAGCCGTCCACGATCAGCCCGCAGCCGGCGAGCAATTCGGCCACAGGCTCTTTCCGCTGCGGGTCGAGGTGAATGATGCGCGGCCGGAGCTGCGCAAGCTTCTTCCAGTAGTAAGAGGCGTCGCCGGAGAACTCATCGGGATTGGACGCGAGCACCACCGTGATCGGCCCCCAGCCGCGACCGGCCTTGAAGAAATACTCCGCCGCCACGGTCGCGTCGCCGCCGTTGTTACCCTTGCCGACGAACAGGGCCACGCCCTGCTCGCGCGCCACGGTCATCGTCTGCGCCACATTGAACACACCGGCCCCGGCGCGCTCCATCAGCTCCAAGCCCGGCACATGCCCTTCCTCGATGGTGCGCCGGTCCAGTTCGCGCATTTGTTCGGCGGTGACGATTTTCATGGGGTCGTGATTGGTGACTTGTGACTCGTAACTGGTGATTCGTGACCCGAAACTACTACTCCAAACTGGCCTGCGAGTCACGATTTACGAATCACGAGTCACGCCCCTTCCAATACCGCGCTCGCCGCCGCGTAGCCGTCGGTGTGGCTGAGGCTGACGTGGATGGCGGTCGCGCCGCGGGATTCCATCAGGTCGAGGCCTTTGCCGTGCATGACGACGTAAGGCTCGCCACTGTCGCGTCGGCGGATTTCCATGTCTTTCCAGCCGAGGTGCTCGCCGATGCCGGTGCCGAACGCCTTCGAGATGGCTTCCTTCGCGGCGAAGCGCGCGGCGAGATGAAGGTCGGGCTTCTTCATTGTGCGGGCGTAGGCGACCTCGGCGCTGTGGAAGATGCGGTTGAGGAACCGTTCGCCGAACCGCTCCAGCGTCTCGCTGATGCGTTTCGTCTCCACGATGTCAATGCCAGTGCCGAGAATCACGGGAGCACCTTATCATTTCGCCGGCACGGGTGAAAGCTCCGCGAGCTTCTTCTGGTCCTGCGCGGCGAGGTCGGACTGGTTCAGCTTCATGTAAATGACGCTCCGCTCCTGGTAGGCGAGCGCGAGCTTGGGATCGAGCGCAATGGCTTGCGTGAGGTCGACCAGCGCGGATTGGAGGTTGTTCAACTGGTGATGGATGGCACCGCGCAGCAGATAGGCCAAGGGGTTCTTCGGCGTCAGCTCGATCTGCTTGCCGGCGTCGGCCAGCGCGAGCATCAGTTCGCCCTTGAGCGCGAACACGCGGGCGCGCTCGTCGTAGGCGCCGGCAAATTTCGGGTCGGCGGCGATCACGCGGTCGAGGTCGCGGCGGGCGTCGTCGAAGCGGTTGATCCTGCGCAGGCAGTTCGCGCGCCAGCCGAGCCACTGCATCTGGTTCGGCTCGGCCTTCAACGCGACGTCGAGGTCGGCGACGGCGGCGGCGCAATCGCCCTTGAGGGCGTGCGAGAGTCCGCGCTGCGCGTAAACGCCCGGCGTCTTCAGTCCCATCTCGATGGCGCGGGTGAGGTCGGCGATGGCTGCGTCGGCGCGTCCGCGGTTGATGAGCAGGACGCCGCGGTTGACGCGGGCCTCGGCGAAACGCGGCGCAAGCTTGATGGCCTCGTCCAGTTGCTTGATGGCCTCGTCGAGCTTGCCGCGCTGGGCATTGGCAACGCTTTGCTGGAAGAGCTGCAACGCGCGTTGCACTTCGGGCGGCACCGCCACGGGTTGGCCGGCGGCCGGCGGCGGGCGAAGTCCACCGCTCTGGCCGAGCGATTGCGGTGCGCCGGGCAGGCCCCGCAATGCCGCGGCGGCTTCGGCCTGCTCCTGCGCGACGCGGGCCGGCTGTTTCCATTCCTGGTAGATCTGCGCGCGGGCTAAATGCACGCCGGCGCGCATTCGCGGGTCAATCTCCGCCTTGAGCACCAGCCCGTAGTCTTCCAGTGCGCCGTCCTTGTCGCCGCGTCTGATCTTGATGGCCGCGCGGCGCAACAGCAGTAGCGGCTCGCGGCTGAGGTTGTAGGCGCGCGTGAGATCCTCCATCGCGCTCTTGGTTTCGCTCTGCGCCTCGTAGGCGGCGGCGCGGCCCTCGTAGGCGTAGGCGTAACGCTTGTCGAGGCCGATGGCGGTGGTGAACTCGTGCATCGCGCCGTCGGCGTCCTTCTTGAGCAGCATCGCCGCGCCGCGCATGCCGTGGGCGGGCGCGTCGTTCGGCATGAGCGCGACAAGCCGGGCGCTGGCGGCGAGCGCGCCCTCGGCGTCGTTGCGCTGAAGCTGCGTCAGCGAAAGTTCGAGCCACGCGGCGGCGTAGTCGGGCTGCGTCTCGACGGCGTGGCGCAGATGTTTGGCGGCGGCGTCGAGGAAACCGAGCCGCCGCAGGAGGTGGCCGTGCAACGCCTGCGCCACCGGCAGCTCCGGCCCAAACGCGGCGGCCTCGGCAGACGCGGCGAGTGCGTCCTCGAGTTTGTTGGCGGCGCGCAGATCGTCGGCCTCGCGGACCTTGTCCATCGCGCGGGCGAGGTTGCTCTGCTGGAGAAGCCGGCCAAGGTAGCCGGAGAGGTTGAAGTCCGCCGCGTTAGCGCAAACGGCCGTGCAGAGGAGGAACGCGGACAGCCGGGTTGAGAACGGCCGCATCATCACCCGACGTAGCCGGCCATCAGCGCCAACATCTCGCGCACGGCCCGGTCCAAACCAACGAAGATCGCGCGGCTGATGATCGAGTGGCCGATGTTCAATTCGTCCAGATGCGGGATGCGCAGGATGGTGTGGACGTTCTCGTAGTTGATGCCGTGGCCGGCGTTGACGCGCAGGCCGAGTTGGTGCGCCTGCTTCGCGCCGGCGATCAACCGCTGGAGTTCCCGCTCGGCGGCAACCGCGTCCGGCGCGTTGGCGAAAGCGCCCGTGTGCAGCTCAACGTAGTTCGCGCCGGCCCGCGCGCTGGCTTCGAGCTGGCGGCCGTCGGGATCCACGAACAGGCTGACCTCGCGTCCGCCGGCCTGGAGCTGCTTGGTGACGGCGGCGATGTTGTCGTAGCCGCCGACGATGTCGAGGCCGCCTTCGGTGGTGACTTCCTGGCGCTTCTCCGGCACGAGGCAGCAGATGGCCGGCTGCACGTCGAGCGCGACGCAGACCATCTCCGGTGTCGGCGCCATTTCCAAGTCTATGCGCGTCCGGCAGGTCTGCTTCAGCAACCGCAGGTCGCGCTCCTGGAGATGGCGGCGGTCTTCGCGCAGGTGGCAGGTGATGCCGTGCGCGCCGGCCAGTTCGCAAGCGGCGGCGGCCCAAACCGGATCGGGTTCGGGAATCGCGCCGGCCGGTTCGCCTTCCAGCGCGGGCGAATCCTTGTAGCGCGCCTGCCGCAGCGTGGCCACGTGGTCAATGTTGACGCCCAGTTTCAGCATGGTGCGGAATATGAGGTCGTCGCGGGCCAAAAGCAACTTGGAACTCCCCGCCTCACTGGGGATGCGCGGCCAATTCATGGGCGCGGGCTTTGGAGGGCCGGCTTCATCCGTTTTGACACAACCCCGGCGTGTGGTATAGTTCGACCCACGTGGAGTGTAGGTCTGACGGTCCGAGAGGCGCAGAAGTCGTCGAGATTTGTCAACGCAAGAGGTGTCGCATGAAAACAGGGAGGCTTTCCCACGTGTTCGAGAACAAGATCCGCTCCCGGCTGGCCCGGTTCGGCGTTTGGTCCGGCTTGGCCGTGGCTGTAGTGGCCGGCGGCTTTGACGCCCAAGCGGCTGCGCCAGCCGACGCCCGGCCTGACCGTATTCTGATCAGACCCAAGGCCAACGTTGCCGAGGTGAAGCTGCGGTCGCTCTACGCCGTCCACGGCATGCGCCAGCACAACCACATGCCGCAGAACCGCGTCCGGGTCATGACCGTGCCGCCGGCGCTGCGCGACGCGGTGATGCGGGCGCTCAAGAGGTCCCCGGACATCGAGTTTGCCGAGCCGGACTACATCGCCCGGCCCTGTCTGGCGGCGAACGATCCTTATTTTGCCAACGGCTCCGAATGGCATCTGCCCAAGATTCAAGCGCCGCTCGCGTGGGATGTCACCACCGGCCGGACGAACATCATCCTCGCCGTCGTGGACAGTGGCGTGGACGTGGCGCATCCCGATCTCGCAGGGCGGCTGCTGCTGGGCTACGACCTTGCCAACAACGACCCCGATCCCTCCGATGACAACGGCCACGGCACCGCCGTCAGCGGCACGGCGGCGGCCCGTGGCAACAACGGCGTCGGCGTCGCCGGCGTGGCGTGGAATTGCCTGATCCTGCCGGTCAAGGTCACCGATGCGACCGGCTCAGCCAGTTACTCCGACCTGGCCAACGGCATCATCTTCGCCGCCGACCGCGGCGCGCGCGTCATCAACATCAGCCTCGGCGGCCCCTCGTCGTCGAGCACGCTCCAGAGCGCGATTGACTACGCGTGGAGCAAGGGCGTCGTCATCGTGGCCTCCGCGGGCAACGCCGGCAACAGCCAGCCGAACTATCCCGGCGCCTGCAACCACGTCGTCGCCGTCTCCGCGACGCAACAGAACGACACGCGGGCGAACTGGAGCAGCTACGGCAGCTTCGTGTCGCTCGCCGCGCCGGGCGTCGGCATCTGGACCTGCAACACCAACGGCGCTTACGCGGCGTGGTCCGGCACGTCGTTCTCCAGCCCGATCGTGGCCGGCGTCGCCGCGCTCGTCGCCTCCGCCAACCCGGCGCTCTCCAACGCCCAGATCGTGGACGTTCTCAAAGCCAGCGCCGACGACCTCGGCTCGGCTGGCTTCGACACCTCCTACGGCTACGGCCGCGTCAACGCCAACCGCGCCGTGGCCTCCGCCACCGGCGCTCCGCCGCCCCCTGATACCACCGCGCCGGGGATCGCCGTCGTTTCACCCGCCAGCGGCAGCATCCTCAAGGGCACGGCGGGGATTTCCGTCCGCGCCAGCGACAACGTGGGCGTGACCCGGACGGAATGTTACGTGGACGGCGTCCTGGTCGGCTCCAGTTCCAGCGCCACGGCGACATTCTCGTGGAACAGCGCCACCGTGACCGACGGCGCGCACGTGCTCCAGGCCCGCGCCTATGACGCCGCCGGCAACACGGGCATCTCCGCGGATGTCAGCGTCACGGTTCAAAACGCCGCCGACAGCAACGCCCCGGTCGTTACCATCAGCTCGCCGGCCGACGGCAGCACGGTCCGGGGTGTCATCAGCATCGCCGTCCGCGCCACCGACAGCAGCGGCGTTGCATGGGTGGACTGCTACTTCGACGGCCGCCTTCTCGGCAGCCGCAGCGGCGCGAGCGCGACGTTCAGTCTCGACACCACGCAGGTGAGCAACGGCGCGCATACGCTGCTGGCACACGCCTCCGACACCTCCGGCAACATCGGCGTTTCCACCACCGTCACTTTCACCGTCCAGAACACGGCCGACACCACCGCGCCGACCGTCACGATCACCGCGCCGGCTGGCGGCGCCACCGTCCGCGGCCGCATCAACATTGCGTTGAGGGCGGCCGATAACGTCGGCGTCACCTTGACGGAGTGTTACCTCGACAACCGGTTGATCGGCAGCCGTCGCGGGGCGGCCTCAGGCTTCGCCTTTGACACCCTACAGGTGATGGACGGCACACACACCTTGCAGGCGCGGGCCTACGACGCGGCGGGCAACGTCGGTGTTTCCCCCGCCGTCAACATTGTTGTCCAAAACCTTGCTTCTGGCATCGGCCCGACCGTCGCCATCACTTCGCCGGCCAACGGCGCCACCGTCAGCAGTCAGCAGCGGATAGCAGTCACAGCCAGCGAACCCGGCCGCCGGGTCGTCGAGGTGGATCTCTACATTGATGGTTGGTTCGCGGGCTACAGCCGGCAGACGAACCCGGTGTTCATCTGGGACACGCGCCGGCTGGCCAGTGGCATGCACACGCTGCAGGCCGTTGCCTGGGACGACCTGCGGCGCGCTGGCATCTCGCCGGTGGTCACCGTCCAGAAGTGATGGGGGGTGGGAATCGAAGCGACGCTGCGCCGCCGATTCGCGGCGGCGCAACCGCCTTCTTCCGGCAAAAAAGGCCGCAACTTTCCTCTCGACGGGATGTTGAAAGAAAGAGCGTAAGGACTTTACGTTCTTGCGTTCTTGTGTATAAACAGGCCTGAGTAAAGCTGGATGAAGACATTTCTAATCTCGGCGGTGATCGGTGTGGCAGTTTGGGGCGGGGCCACGACGCCAAGCGCGAAGGCAACTCCTTTTGAAAGCGACGCCGCGCTGTCGCCGCAGACCAAGATTGACGAAGCGGTTTTCGCCAGTCTGAAGAAGCTGAACATCGAGCCGGCCAGCATCTGCTCCGACGCGGTGTTTGTCCGGCGCGTCTTCCTCGACCTCATCGGCACGCTGCCCACGGCGAAAGAGGCGAAAGAGTTTCTGGAGGACAAGGACCCGAAGAAGCGCAGCGCGTTGATTGACCGGCTGATGGAGCGTGATGAGTTTGCCGACTACTGGGCGATGAAGTGGGGCGATCTGCTGCGGATCAGGGCGGAGTTTCCCATCAACCTTTGGCCCAATGCGGCGCAGGCGTATCATCGGTGGGTTCGCGACAGCCTCCGCGAGAACATGCCGTATGACAAGTTCGTGCGCGAGATGCTCACGTCCAACGGCAGCAACTTTCGCGTCGGCCAGGTCAACTTCTACCGCGCCGTCCAGAGCAAGGACCAGGAAACCATCGCGAAGGCCGTCGCGCTGACGTTCATGGGCACGCGGGCGGAGAACTGGCCGAAGGAGCAACTGGCCGGCATGGCGCAGTTCTTCTCGAAAATCGCCTTCAAGCAGACCGGGGAGTGGAAAGAGGAGATCATCTTCTTCGATCCCGCCAAGACCGCCACGCTGGCAACCAACAACCTTGAGCAGGCGACCACGGCGCCGGCGGAACCTGCGGAGAAAAAGAAGAAGGGCGAAGGCTCGAAGCCGGCCAAACTGGCGGCGACGTTCCCTGACGGAACCCCGGCCAAGATCGCCGAAGGCCGCGACCCGCGCGTGGTCTTCGCTGACTGGCTGATCTCGCCGAAGAACCCGTGGTTCGGGCGCAACATCGTCAACCGCGTCTGGTCGTGGTTTCTGGAGCGGGGCATCATCCACGAGCCGGACGACATCCGCCCCGACAACAAGCCGGTGAACCCGGAACTGCTCGCGTATCTGGAGAAGGAGCTGGTCGCGGGCAAATACGACCTCAAGCATCTCTTCCGGTTGATCCTGAATTCGCAGACGTATCAACTTTCGTCGGTGCCGAAGTCCAAATCGCCTGAGGCCGAGGCGAACTTTGCGCGCTATCCGCTGCGCCGGCTGGAGGCGGAGGTGCTCATTGACGCGCTGAACCAGATCACCGGCACGACGGAGAAGTATTCCAGCCCCGTGCCGGAGCCGTTCACGTTCATCCCGGAAGACCAGCGTTCAATCTCTCTGCCTGACTCCAGCATCACCAGTTCGTTCCTGGAGATGTTCGGCCGGCCGTCGCGCGACACGGGTCTGGAACTGGAGCGCAGCAGCAAGCCCACCACCGACCAGCGGCTGCACATGCTCAACTCCAGCCATATCCAGCGCAAAATCGAAAACAGTCCGAAGTTACAGGCGCTGTTCTCAGCCGCCTCCGGCGCCGTCAGCAAACCTCCCAAGCCCGCTAAGTTCCGCAAGGGCGTCAAAGTCGCTCCTCCCGTCAGCACCGGGCCGACCAGCGAGCAGAAAAAGGCGGAGGTCATCAACCAACTTTACCTCACCATCCTCTCCCGATTCCCGACGGAGCAGGAGTTGAAGACCGTGGCGGAGTATATGCAGGCCGGTTCCAAGCGCGAGGCGGCGGTGGACCTGGCGTGGGCGTTGGTCAACAGCGCGGAATTCTTGTATCGGCATTGAAATCAGAGTCGTAATCGAAAAGGAGCAGTCATCATGAGCATCAAGTTCACTCAGGACAAAGTGGCGGACGTGATCGCCGACATGCACGGCGGTCGCATCAGCCGGCGCGAAATGTTGCGGCGCGGCCTCGCGGGCACGGCCGGGCTGTTGATGGCCGACTGCTGGTCGGTCCGCGCGTTCGGCGCCCCGGCGTTGCCCAAAGGCAAGACCGCGAAAGCCAAGTCCGTCATCCAGATCTGGATGTGGGGCGGCCCTTCGCACATGGACACTTTCGACCTGAAACCCGACTCAGGCCAGGACTACGCTGGCCCGCTCAAGCCGATCCCGACCAACGTGGACGGCGTCCAGATTTGCGAGTTGCTGCCGCAACTGGCCAAGCAAGCCGACAAATACACCATTATCCGCAGCATGACCCACGGCAACAGCGGCCACGAAACCGCCGCCTACATGGTCCAGACCGCCCGCAAACCCGGCGACGGCCAGGTGTATCCCTCGGTCGGCGCGGTTGTCTCGCTCTTCAAGGGCTACAGCGCCGGCTACAAGGGCCTCATCCCGCCCTACATTGTAATGACGCAACTCCAGGGCCGATTCTCGGAGGCCGGCTTCCTCGGCTCGCGCGCCAAGCCGTTCGCCACCGGCGGCGACCCGTCGCAAAGCAAGTTTGTCGTCGAGGGCGTCGTCGCCCAGGGCATCAGCGAGGAGCGGCAGAAGAACCGCCGCGAGTTCCTCCACAAGCTGAACACGCTGGACATGGCGATGCCCGGCAACGACCGGCTCGCCGCCGCCGCACAGTGCGAGAAACAAGCCTACGACCTCATCCTCGGCGACGCCGGCAAGGTGTTCGACCTCTCGCAGGAGAAGGACGAACTGCGCGACCGTTATGGCAAGACCAAGTTCGGCCAGGCCTGCCTCGTCGCGCGACGGCTCGTGGAACGCGGCGTGCCCTACGTCACCATCAACTTCGAAGGCTGGGACACGCACAAGGGCAACTTCCAGGCCATGCAGCGCAAGTTGCCGGAGTTGGACAAGGGCTTCGCGACGCTCTTGCAGGACCTCGCCGACCGCGGCCTGCTCGACAGCACAATCGTCTGGTGGGGCGGCGAGTTTGGCCGCACGCCGAAGATCGCGTGGGAAGCGCCGTGGAACGGCGGACGCCATCACTACGGCAAGGTCTTCACCCACGTCGTCGCCGGCGGCGGCTTCAAGGGCGGCCACGTGATCGGCTCGTCCAGCGAAAAAGGCGAAGAGGTCAAGGAGCGTCCGGTTTATCCGGTGGACCTCATCAGCAGCATGTATGAATTGCTCGGCATTGACGGCGCCGCGAAGCTGCCGCATCCGCAGGGCCTCGACGTGACCGCGCTGCCCAGCACCCCCGCCGCCGGCACCACCGGCGGCAAGCTGACGGAAATCATGTGAGCACAGCAGGCCAGACACTCCTGTCTGGCCTTCAGAACGGTTGAGCGCAGGCCAGACAAGAATGTCTGGCCTGCGAGTCTATGGAGCTTTTATGAAGTCATTGCGATGGCATGTGATTCTCGGTTGCGCCGCCCTGCTCGCCGTGGGGCCGGCCTCGCAGGCGCAGCAAGGGCGGGCGTTTTCGGTGGGTTACTGTTATCCCGCCGGCTGCCAGCAGGGCGCCACCTCGGAGCACATCATCGCCGGCCAGTTCCTCAACAACGTCACCAACGTCTTTGTCACCGGCGCGGGCGTGCAGGCCGTCATCACGGATTATTTCAAGGCGACAACCCAGGGCGAGGCGCGGCAGTTGCAGATGGAGCTTGAGAGGTTGTTCCAGAAACGGCGGTTCCTCATGACGAAGGATCCGTCGCTGGGGAAGATCAAAGGGGTCAAGGGTGGCAAGGCTGGCAAGCCCGGCAAGTCGTTGCTGCCGCCCGCGACGCCGGAGGATCTGGCTAAAAAATACGCCAACGCCACCTGGACGGACGCGGATGACAAGAGAGTCGCCGAGATTCGCAAAAAGCTCGCCACGGTTGTCCGCCGGCCCGCCAATCCCGCCATCTCCGAACTCGTCACCGTCCAGATCACCGCGGCGCCCGACGCCGCGCCCGGCCCGCGCGAAATCCGGCTCGGCACCGCGAATGGATTGTCGAACCCGCTCGTGTTCTGTGTCGGCCAACTGCCGGAGTTTTCCGAGAAGGCGTCGAGAGTCATCGTGGAACAGAAGAGCGCGGTCGCCAAGACCGCCTTCGGCCCCAAGAGCACGAAGGCCCGCCCCGAAATCCCCGTCAAGCTCCCGGCGACGGTGAACGGCCAGATCCTGCCCGGCGAAGTGGACCGCTACCGTTTCACCGCTGCCAAGGGCCAGAAGCTCGTGATGGCCGTCGCCGCGCGGCAACTCATCCCCTACATCTCCGACGCCGTGCCGGGTTGGTTCCAAGCCACGCTCTCGCTCTATGACAGCAAGGGCAAGGAACTGGCCTACGACGACGATTTCCGCTTCAACCCCGACCCCGTGCTCTACTACGAGATTCCTGCCGACGGCGAATATGTCGTCGAGGTCAAGGACTCGATCTTCCGCGGCCGTGAGGACTTCGTTTATCGGATCACCATCGGCGAGACGCCGTTCATCACCAGCATCTTCCCGCTCGGCGGCCACGTTGGCGAGAAAACCACCGTGGAACTGAAAGGCTGGAACCTCCCCGCCACCACTCTCAAGCTCGACGACGCCACCCAAGCGCCCGGCATCCATTCGATCAGCGTCCGCAAAGACAATCATGTTTCCAACTTCGTCCCGTTCGCCGTGGACAAGTTGCCGGAGTGCCTCGCCGAGAAATCCCACGGTGGCAAGTCGCACGTCCAGCGTGTCACGCTGCCGGTCATCATCAACGGCCGCATCGAGAAGGCCGACGACTCCAACGTCTTCCATTTCGACGGCAAGGCCGGCGACCGCATCGTTGCCGAGGTCATGGCGCGCCGGCTCAACTCCCCGCTCGACTCGGTGCTCAAGCTCACCGACGCCACCGGCAACCAGATCGCGTTCAACGACGACAACACCGACAAGGGCGCCGGCCTCACCACCCATCACGCCGACTCCTACCTCACGGCGACGCTGCCCAAAGACGGCGCCTACCTGTTGCGCCTGAGCGACACCCAGCACAAGGGCGGCCCCGAATACGCCTACCGTCTCCGCCTCAGCGCGCCGCAGCCCGACTTCGCCCTCCGCGTCGTCCCCTCCAGCATCAACGCCCGCGTCGGCACGACCGTGCCCGTCACGGTCTATGCGTTGCGCAAGGACGGCTTCACCGGCGACATCGCCATCGCGCTGAAGAAAGCCTCCGGTTTCAAGCTGGCCGGCGCGAGGATTCCGGCGAAGGAGGACAAGGTGAAGGTCACGCTGACGATGCCGCCGACACCCCGCTCGGAACCGGTGACGCTACAGGTCGAAGGCCGCGCCACCATCAACGGACAGGAAGTTGCCCGCGCCGCCGTTCCCGCGCAGGACATGATGCAGGCGTTCGAATACCGCCACCTCGTCCCATCGCAGGAACTCCAGGTGGCCGTCACCGGCCGCGCCGCGAGCAAGATCAGTCCCGTGAAGGTAGTCGGCGACATGCCCGTGAAGATTCCCGCCGGCGGCACGGTGAGTTTCAAAATCGCCGCCTCTTCCAAGGACAAGACCTTCAGCAAGAAACTCCACCTGGAACTGGCGGAAGCGCCGGACGGCATCGCCATCAAGAAAGTCTCGCCGTCGGGTAACGGCATGGAGATTCTGCTGGAGAGCGACGCCGCCAAGGTCACGCCCGGCCAGAAGGGCAACCTGCTCGTCGGCGCCTTCCCCCCGAAGCCCGCGAAGACCCCCAAGGCAAAGTCAGCCCCCGGCAAAGCTGGCCCGACCACGATGCTGCCCGCCATCCCCTACGAGATCGTCCAAAAGTAAGGAGCCTCATGAACTCGTTTCACTCGCTTGCAGTTCCCGCGCTGATGATGTTGCTGGCATTCACGCCGGCCGGCCAGGCGCAACAACGATCCCGGTCGTTTTCCATCGGCTACGTCTATCCCGCCGGCGCCCGGCAGGGCGCTACCTCGGAGCACGTCATCGCCGGACAGTTCCTCAGCGGGATCACCAACATCCACGTCACCGGCGGCGGCGTCACGGCGACGATCTGCGATTTCATCCACCCCATCCAAGGCAGGGAACTCAACGACCTGCGCATCCTCGTGGACGAATTGGTCGCAAAGCGGGCTGTCGTGAAAAGGGACTACAAGACGCTGGAGAACTTTAGGAGTTTCAAAAACGCCAAGGACATCAAGAAGGACAGCGCCCAGGAGGACAAGGAAATCGAGGCGCTGAAGAAGAAATACGCCAACGCCACATGGACACCCGATGACGAGAAACAGCTCAACGACGCGCGGCGAAGGATCGGCTCCGGCGTCCGCCGGCCCGCCAATCCCGCTATCTGCGAGTTGGCCGTCTGCAACATCACCGTCGCACCCAACGCCGAGCCGGGCCAGCGCGAACTCCGCCTCGTCACCGCCGCTGGCATCTCGAATCCGATGGTGTTCCACATCGGCCAGGCGCCGGAGTTCTCCGAGCCGGCTTCCAAGAACATCGCCCAGCAAGTCAGCGCCGTCAGCCGGATCGCCGTCTTCCGGAACACCAAGCCCAAGCCGACGATGAGCGTCACGCTGCCCGCGGTCGTCAACGGCCAGATTCTGCCTGGCGAGGTGGACCGGTTCCGCTTCGTCGCCACCAAGGGCCAGAAGCTTGTCATCGCCGTCAACGCGCAGCAACTCATCCCCTACATTTCCGACGCGGTGCCGGGCTGGTTCCAAGCCACGCTCTCGCTCTATGACAGCCAGGGCAAGGAGCTGGCCTACACCGACGATTTCCGCTTCAACCCCGACCCGGTCATCTACTACGAGGTGCCCGCCGACGGCGAATACGTCATCGAGATCAAGGACTCCATCTATCGCGGTCGCGAGGATTTCGTGTATCGCATCACCATTGGCGAGACGCCGTTCATCACCAGCATCTTCCCGCTCGGCGGCCCGGTCGGCGGCAAGACGACCGTCGAGTTGAAGGGCTGGAACCTGCCCGCCACCAGCCTCACGATGGATGGCGCGAACAAGACGTCCGGCGTCCATCCGCTCTCCATCCGCAAAGGCAGCCAGGTGTCCAACTTCGTCCCGTTCGCGGTGGACAACCTGCCGGAGTGCCTCGCCGAAAAATCCCGCGGCGGCAAGTCGCACGCCCAGCGTGTCACGCTGCCCATCATCATCAACGGCCGCATCCAAAAGCCCGACGACTCTAGCGTCTTCTGCTTCGACGGCAAGGCCGGCCAGGAAATCGTCGCCGAGGTCCTGGCGCGCCGGCTCAACTCCCCGCTCGACTCGGTGCTCAAGCTCGCCGACGCCACCGGCAACCAGATCGCGTTCAACGACGACAACACCGACAAGGGCGCGGGCCTGACGACGCACCACGCCGATTCCTACCTCACCGCGACGCTGCCCAAGGACGGCGCTTACCTGCTCTACATCCGCGACACGCAGCACAAAGGCGGCCCCGAGTATGGCTACCGCCTCCGCATCAGCGCGCCGCGGCCCGATTTCGCGTTGCGCGTCGTGCCCTCCAGCCTCAACGCCCGCACAGGCAACAGCGTCCCCGCCACCGTCTATGCGCTGCGCAAGGACGGTTTCAACGACCCGATCTCGATCCAACTGAAAGACGCGCCGCCGGGATTCAAACTCGACAAAGTGGTGATTCCAGCCAACACCAACCAAGTGAAGATCACGCTCGCCACGCCGCTCGCGCCCCGCAGTGAACCCGCCACGCTCCAGCTCGAAGGCCGCGCCACAGTCAACGGCGGCGAAATCGTCCACGCCGCCGTTCCCGCGCAGGACATGATGCAGGCGTTTGAATATCGCCATCTTGTTCCCTCGCAGGAACTCGAAGTGACCGTGGGAGGCGTTTTCATGCCGAAGGGCGCCGGCGCTTCCGTGAAAATCCTCAGTGACCTGCCCGTGAAGATCCCCGCCGGCGGCACGGCCAGGGTCAGGCTCGCTGCGCCCGCCAAAGCCGCGGGCAGGATTCGTTTGGAACTGGCCGAAGCGCCTGCGGGCATCGTTATCAAGAGCGTCTCCCCATCGGACGGCGGCCTCGAAGTCGAACTCGGCGGCGACGCCGCCAGACTCAAGCCCGGCCAGAAAGGCAATCTCATTGTGGCCGCTTATCCGGCACCGCCACCCCCGCCGCCGCCTTCCAAGAGAAACAAGGTGAAGCCGCCGCCGAAGCCGCAGCCCGTCTATAAAGGCAAACCGCTCGGAATTCTCCCGCTCATTTCCTACGAAGTCGTCGCGCGGTAATCGCCAACGCCACGAACGGAAGGGTTCCAGCGGTCAACGCCGCGCGGAACATACGAGCGGACGCATCCTGCGGGCCGGCGAATGCGCAGCAGAATCCGTTGAACTATCTCGGCGCGCGTAGTAGCATCCGCGCCCCAGAAACAGCAAACGCAACTGTTGGAGAACCACTCACATGATCGCCACCTTCATCGCTCCGAGAAAATATGTGCAGGGCCGCGGCGTCCTTCAGGACGCCGGCAATTACATCAGCAAGATCGGTAGGAAGCCGCTCGTCTTGTGGGATGCGCGCGTCAAAGGCGTCGTCGGCGAGGCGTTGCTGGCGAGCTTGAAGGCGGCGAAGCTGGAGGTCGAGGACGTGCAGTTCCGCGGCGAGGCCACCAAGGCCGAGGCGGCGCGCGTCGCGCAGATTGCCAAGGAGCGCGGCGCGGATGTCATCGTCGCCGTCGGCGGCGGCAAGACGCTCGACACCGCCAAGGCTTCCGCCGCCCAGGCCAGCACGAAAATGGTTACCTGCCCGACGATGGCCTCCACGGATTCGCCCACCAGTTCGTTCACCGTCTGGTATGACGAGAAGGGCGTCTGCCAGGGCTTCGAGAGTTGGGGCGTGAACCCCGACCTTGTGCTCGTGGACACGCAGGTCATTGCGCAAGCGCCGGTGCGGGCGTTCGTGGCGGGCATGGGCGACGCGCTCTCGACGTGGCTGGAGGCTGAGGCTGTCCACAAGACCCGCGGGCAGAATCTCGCCGGTGGAATTTCCACGATGGCGGCGCTGGCCATCGCGCGGCTCTGCTACGACACGGTGATGACCCACGGCATCGAAGCGAAACGCGCCGTCGAGCAAAAGGTGGTCAATCCCGCCGTGGATAAGGTCGTCGAAGCCAACACGCTGCTCTCGGGCATCGGCTTTGAGAGTTGCGGCGTGGCGACGGCGCACATGATCGCCAACTGCCTGCCCGGTTTCCCCGAATGCCACGGCATGATGCACGGCGAGGAGGTCGGCTTCGGCATCATCAGCCAGCTTTGCCTCGACGACGAGATGCCGGTGGACGAGATGAACCGGATTGTGGACTTCATGATTGCCGTCGGCCTGCCGGTGACGTTCGCCGACATCCATCTCGACGGCGTCACGCGCGAGCGGCTGAAGAAGATCGGCGACATCTGCGCCGGCCCCGGCTCGCTCTGTCACCTCCATCCGTTCAAAGTCACCAGCGACAGCATCGTGGACGCGATGTTCGCCGCCGATGCGCTGGGGCGGGAGAGGAAGAAGCGGATTTGAGGCAAGCTGCCTAACATGAGTCTGTCTTGTGGTGGAGACACTCGCGAGCATGAACAACAAGGAGTTTCTCAGAATCATCGAACTTGGGCGGGAAGGCAGGAATCTTGAGTTCAAAGCCTCTGCTGCTTGGGCAGATGCAGATTTCCGAGCTAAACTAATCAAGACCATTCTCGCATTTAGCAACGTCCGCGATGGCGGAATAATTGTCGTGGGGGTAAAGGAATCGGAGGAAGGGAACTTCGCGTTTGAGGGCGTAGAACCAGCGCATCTGGATACATTCAGCCCTGACAACATTGCCAGTCAGGTAGCGGAATTCGCCGACCCTTATGCAAGAGTGCAAATGGAGCGAGTAGAAAGGGAGCAGAAGGTTTTCGTAGTCATCCAGACAGAAGAGTTCGACGAGATGCCAGTTGTCTGCAAGAAGGACGGTCGGTGCAATCTTCGCAGAGGTGCCATTTATACACGATCTCGCCGGATGCCGGAGACTGTCGAGGTGCCAAGTCAAACCGAAATGAGGGAAATCCTTGAGATGGCGACGGAGAAAAGAGTTCGGAAGCTATTGGAAATGCAGGGGCGCCTAAAGCTCCCACCAGTTTCAAGTCCCGGTCCCACGGATGACAGTAGATTTGACGCGCAAATTGCAGGGCTTCGATGAACGCGACTCTCACAAAAATCAAACAAAGGGGTTATTGGGAAGTTGTGATAAGGCCCAGTCGGTTTGTGGAGAACCTCATAGAACCTCTTGGCGACTGTAAAAAAACAATTAACGAACAGGCAGTGCAATTAAGGGGATGGGATTACCCTCACTATGATCGTCAGACGCCCCCCATAGCGGGGCACGACTACGTTGAACAATCGGTGGATTGGAGAGTCCATATCGAAGTGTGGCGCTACTACCAAAGTGGCCAGTTCGTTCATTTCTTTGCTATGCGAGAGGATTGGTTGGAACTGGACGAATATGATCGGAGACTGCAAATCGCACCTGGAAGTATTCTGTGGATCACAAACGCGATCTATTCCTTTACCGAAGTATTTGAGTTTGCTTCGCGATTGGCATCGAAGGGTTTGCTTGGGGACAGTTGTAAAGTGTCAATAGCTCTTCATGGGACTCAGAACCGGGTGCTTGAATTTCCGCAAAGTGGACGGCTGTTGCTCGGCACTTACCGCAGCGGTGTTAATTCCATTACTACCGAAATTACTGCAACCACAACAGAGTTGATGGCACGTTCGGCAGATTTGGCGTTGGAACGCGCAGCGTGGGCGTTTCAACGCTTCAACTGGGACCATATAGTTCCGCAAGCTTTGAAGGAGGATCAGAGGCAGCTTCTTGAAAGGAGACTATTGTAGACTTTCTTGTTCGCCCTGCAGTTCCTGAAAGGAAACTTCCCATGAGCTACCTCGTCGGCATTGACCTCGGTTCAACAAGCCTGAAAGCGGTGATTTACGATCTCACGGGACGCGCGGTCGCCAAGGCGAGCCGGCCGACGCAGGTGTTCAATCCCGATCCGGCGCATCCCGACTGGGCCATCTGGAAGCCGGAGCAAATCTGGGGCGGCACGGTGGAGGCGTTGCGCGAGGCGGTGTCGCGGCTCGACGATCCGAAGAAGATTCGCGCGATTGCCGTCACCGGCATGGGCATGGACGGCGTGCCGGTGGACAAGAGCGGGCGCTGGCTTTACCCGTTCATCAGTTGGCATTGCCCGCGCACCGCGCCGCAGCACGCGTGGTGGATGGAACACGTCGGCGCGGAGAAACAGTTCGCCATCACTGGCAACCAACTCTGGGCCATCAACAGCGCACTGCGGATTCTCTGGATGCGCGAACACGAGCCGGCGGTGTTGGAGAAGACCGACAAGTGGCTGCTCATCGAGGATTTCGTCAACTTCATGCTCTGCGGCGTGCGCGCGACCGACTACAGCATGGCCTCCAACACGCTGCTGTTCGACCAGCGCACGCGGTGCTACTCCGACGAACTGCTGCGACTCTCCGGCGTCGAGCGGCACTGGCTCTGCGACCCGCTTCCCAGCGGGACGCCGCTCGGCGAAGTCCACGCGCAGGCGGCAGAAGCGACCGGTTTGCCGGCGGGAACGCCGGTGATTTTGGGCGGACACGATTTTCTCTGCGGCATGCTGCCGGTCGGCGCGTTCAAGCCGGGCGTCGTGCTCGACGTGATGGGCACGTGGGATATCGTCACCGTCGCCATCAGCGAGCCGGTGTTGACGCCGGCGGTGCAGCGGATGGGTTGGTGGATTGATTCGCACGTCGCGCGCGACATGTATGCGGCGATGGGCACCGCCGTCGCGGCCGACATGCTGGAGTGGTTCCGCCGCGAATACGGCCAGCCGGAAAAAGCACAGGCCGCCGCGGCGGGCGGGAAGGACTGGGATTACCTGATGGCCGCCGCGGAAGCGTCGCCGCCCGGCGCGCGCGGCGTGATGTTCTTGCCGCACATGTCCGGCTGCACGATTCCCGTGCCCGATCCGAAGTCGAAAGGCGCGTTCATCGGTCTGCGCAACGTGGCGACGAAGGGCGACATGCTCCGCGCCATCATCGAGGCGCTGAACTACCAGTTCTTGGAAATCATGGCCGGTCTCGAAACCGCCGTCGGCGTCGCGCCGCAGAAACTGTTGGCCGGCGGCGGCGGCACGAGCAACCCGTTCTGGATGCAGAACCGCGCAGACGTGGCCGGCCGCGCCATCGAAGCGCCCGCCATCGAGGAAACAACGCCGCTCGGTGCGGCGATCCTCGCCGGCATCGGCGTTGGCCTCTACAAGGACGAGGAGGACGCGTTCCGCCAGGTCTATCGCCCCGGCCGCGTTTATGAGCCGGACCTCAAGCTCAGCGCGTTCTACGCGGAGCGGTTCCAAGTGTTCCGGAAGATTTACCCGGCGCTGAAAGGCATTTGCGCGGAGTTATACTGAGCGTAGCTTATCGCGGCTCCAAGAAAGGGAAGCGCAATATGGCTAGCAGCGCAGACACATTCAAACCGGGACCAAAACTCAACCGGTTCCTGAGCCGCCCTCGCCCGATGCTGATCGGCGGCAAGTGGGTGCTCGCACAGTCTGGCAAGACCTTCGAGGTGCTGAACCCGGCGACCGAGGAACCGCTCGCAGCCGTCGCCGAAGGCGACCGCGAAGACATCGAACTGGCCGTGCGCGCCGCGCGGCGGGCATTCGAGAGCGGACCGTGGCCGAGGATAACGCCCTCGGAGCGCGGCAAGCTGCTCTGGAAACTCGCCGACCTGTTGGAGCAGAACCTGGAAGAGTTTGCCACGCTGGAGACGCTCGACAACGGCAAGCCGCTGACTGTCGCGCGCGTGGCCGACGTGCCGCTGGCGGTGGACTTGTTCCGTTACATGGCCGGTTGGGCGACGAAGATTGAAGGAAACACCATTCCCATTTCCGTCCCCTACGCGCCCGGCGCGGAATTCTTCTCCTATACGCTCCGCGAACCGGTCGGCGTCGTCGGCCAGATCATCCCGTGGAATTTTCCGCTGCTGATGGCGGCTTGGAAAATCGGCCCGGCGCTGGCCACCGGCTGCACGGTTGTGCTCAAGCCTGCCGAGCAAACGCCGCTAAGCGCGCTGCGGCTCGGCGAACTGATTTTGGAGGCGAGTTATCCGCCCGGCGTCGTCAACATCGTGCCCGGCTTCGGCGAAACCGCCGGCGCGGCGCTGGCCGCTCACCCCGACGTGGACAAGGTGGCGTTCACTGGCTCCACGGAAGTCGGCAAGCAGATTGTCAAGGCGGCGGGCGCCTCCAACCTGAAAAAGGTGACGCTCGAACTGGGCGGCAAGTCGCCGAATATCGTGTATGGCGACGCGGACTTGAAAACGGCCATTCCCGGCGCTGCCAGCGCAATCTTCTTCAACCACGGCCAGTGCTGCTGCGCCGGCTCGCGGCTCTACGCCGAGAAGAACGTTTTCGACAAGGTCGTCGAAGGAGTCGCGGCCGAAGCGAAAAAGATTCGCCTCGGTCCCGGCATGAATCCAAAAACCGAGATGGGGCCGCTGGTGTCGCAGGAACAGTTGACGCGCGTCTGCAGTTATATCGAGTCCGGCCTCGCCGAGGGCGCCAAGACCGTGGTCGGTGGCAAACGCGCCGGCAACCGCGGCTATTTCGTCGAGCCGACGATTTTCGTCAACACGCGCCCGACGATGAAAGTGATCCGTGAGGAAATTTTCGGCCCGGTCGTTGCCGCCATTCCGTTCAGCGACCCGGAGGAAATCGTCTCGTCCGCAAACAACACCGTTTACGGGCTGGCCGCCGCCGTTTGGACGCGGGACGTGAGCAAGGCGCACCGGCTCGCGCGGCAGCTCCGCGCCGGCACGGTCTGGATCAACTGCTTCAATATCTTCGACGCCGCGCTGCCGTTTGGCGGCTACAAGCAATCCGGCTGGGGCCGCGAGATGGGCCACGCCGCGCTGGAGCTTTACACCGAGGTCAAGGCCGTGACGGTCCGGCTTTGACGAACACCAAAGGCTCCGTCACTCCCATCGGCCCGCCGCCTTCACCTCTTGCTCCTTGCGCGCGGCGTCCCAGCCCAGCATCGGTGCGGCGATGTCAGCCAGCTCGCGCAGGATCGGCTCGCGGGCGTCACCGAGCAACGCGATGAGGCTGCGGCGACATGTGAGATCGGTGAGATGCACAACGAATTCATTGGCGACGATCCGCTCGATCTCCTCGGCGGTGTAGGACGGCAGCATCTGCAACGGGCGCTCCTTGTCGGCGGTGGCGTAAGTCTCCGCCGCCGTGCCGTAGCGTTCGAACAGCGCGGTAACACGCGCTTCCGTGAGGCCGGTCTTCTGCGCCACCCGGCGAATCCACTCGGAGCGGCGCGCTGGATCGGCGGGAAAATCCTTGCCGCCGCCGATGGGCAACTGCCCGGTGGAGCATTTCCGCTGCACGCCGAGCCGCGCCATGAGCCGGTCGGCGACCTGCTCGGCGAACGCACGGAAGGTGGTCCACTTGCCGCCGATGAGGCTGTAGATCGGGAACGCGCGACCGTTGGCCGGCTCGTCAGCGCGAACGCTGTGGCCCCGGCTGACGATAGCGGTGACATCCTTGCCGGAGCGCGGCAGCGGACGCACGCCGCAGAACGCGAACACAATCTGCTCGCGCGTGATTGTCAAGCCGGGGAAGACACTGCGCAGCGTCGTAAGCATGTATTCGATCTCCGCCTCGTCGCAGCGGACAGTGTCGGGGTCTTCGACGCGGATGTCGGTGGAACCCATGATGACCTTGTCGAGGAACGGGAAGACGATGCAGACGCGGCCGTCGTCATACTGGTAATAGACCATCCGACCGTCGAGCGCGCGATGGAGGTCATTGTTGTCCACGACGAGATGCGAGCCTTTGGTCGGCCCCATGTAGCGCGTCGCGAGGCCGAGCGCGGCGTTGGTTTTGTCCACCCAGCCTCCGGTGGCGTTGACCACCACGCGCGGCCGGACCGCGACGGTTTCCCCGCTGATTTCGTCCTTCAACACCACGCCGTCGTCCTTCACGCCGGCGACGGAAACGTAGTTGATCGCCCGGCAACGCGGCTCGGCGCGGACGCCGTCCTGAATCAGCTCGATGCAGAGCCGCTCCGCCTGTGTGATCCACGCGTCCCAGTAAGTTGCCGTCGCAACGATGTCCGTCCGCAGGCCGGGCGTGGCGCGCAGCGATTCCTGCTTGCTGGTGACGAAGTGGCGCGGCGTCTTCGGGTTCTTGCGCGTGACGAGGTCGTAGAACGTGAGACCGCACTTGATCGGCACAACGCCGCGGCTGCCAGGTGCGAGGTTGAAACCAAAAAAGATGAGCGCCGACTTGATCAGCCCGCCGAACCACGACGTGAGCGGGATGGTGGTCTTCAGCGGCGCGACGTAGTGCGCGGCGTTCTCGAGCAGCCGGTTGCGCTCCAGCAATGACTCCTCGACGAGCTTGAACTCTCGGTTCTCCAGATAACGCAGCCCGCCGTGGATCATTCGCGACGACTTGGAGGTCGCGCCGGCGCTGAAGTCGTTCTTATCCACCAGCAGGCAGTCCACGCCTTGCAGCGCCAACTCGCGGAACAGCCCCGCGCCATTGATGCCGCCGCCGAGGATGAGCACGCTCACCTGCGGCTCGCTCTTGAGTTCTTGGAGAATCTGCTCGCGCCAGTTCATGGTCATCACGCCCAAAACCCGTCCGTTGTCTTGCCCTGCCAGTGCTCCAGCGAGAGCGGGTAGCTGCCATACATCCGCAATGTGTGGAGCATGGCGAGGTAGTTCTCCGGTTTCACGGCGGAGTGGATGGAGTTGCCGGAGGAGAGGATGTAACCGCCGCCGGGCGCGGCTTTGCGGATGGCTTCCTTGGTTTCGGCGATGACATCGGAGACGGAGCCAAACGTCAGCGTTTGCGCGCAGTTGACGTTGCCCTTGATGGCGATGCGGTTGCCGTATTTCGCCTTCACCGCGCCGATGTCCATGCCCGCCACCGGGTCAATCGGGTCGAGACAATCAATCCCGCTGTCCACCACCATGTCTATGATCGGCCAGAGGTTGCCGTCGCAGTGCTTGATGACATAGAGGCCCAGTTCCTTGAAACCGGTCATGACGCGCTTGAGGCCGGGGTTGAACATCCGGCGGAAGATGTCCGGCGAGAAGAACGGCGCTTGCGTGGAGCAGTAGTCGTCGCCGGTGAAGACGAAGTCCGCGCCGCGCGCCGCCACTTCCTTGGCCATCGCGAGGTTGACGTCCACCGACATCTCGATCAGCCCTTCCACCAGTTCGGGGCAATCGTAGATCGCCTCCATGATTTCGTTGAAGCCCATCAGATAGCGCGGGATGGAGAACACGTCGTTGAGGTGGACGCCGATGGCCTTCTTGCTCTTGAAGTTCTTCACGCAGGCTTCGAGGCTGGCGTAACGGCCCGGCGCGTGCGGGTCGGGCGGCGTGTAGCGGCGGAAATCCTCCAGCGTCTTGATCGGACCGGAGATCGGGAACGGGTCTTCCTCGCCGGTGTAGCGCCGCACGACGCCCCACTCGTTGCGGAACTCGTCCGGCCCGGTCTTCTCCTTCGTGAAATTCGGCGCGGTCAGGATGGCGTCCCAGTCCATGCGGACGACGAACTCCTCATACGAGCAGCCGGGGCAAAGCAGCTCGCGCACCTTGCGGTCCACGGCCCACTCGAAGTGCGGGATGCGGTCGGGTTCCTCGCGCCGCAGCGCGGCCATCACTCGCTCTTGGGATGTCATGCGGTTTCAAATACGGGAAACCGCCGCTGGCCACAAGCCGATTGTTCACGGCACGCTCTCGCGTTTCGATTTGCGGAACTCGCGCGGGGAAAGGCCGGTCTCGCGCTTGAAGGTCTTGGAGAGATGGAACGCGTCGCTGAAGCCGAACTCGCGCGCGAGTTCCTCCAGCTTCGCGTCGCTGCGCGCGAGGATCAGTTGCACACGCTCGATGCGCTTGCGGTTCACGTAACGCATCGGCGGGACGCCGAAGAGGCGCGTGAAGAGCGTCGAGAAGTGCGACTTCTCGTAACAGGCCACGCGCGCCAGTTCCGGCACGGCGATGACGCGACCGAGGTTCTCATCAATGTGCTTGAGCACCGGCAGCAACCGCCGCCGGCCCTCGCGAAGCTCGCGCTGTATCGTGGGCGGCGGGTCGTTGAAAAACGGCGCAATCAGTTGCAGCAGAAGGCCCGTGCCTTCGATCTGGTCCGCGACGCGCTGGCTCTGGGCCGTCTCCAGCAGGCGCAGCAACCGTTTCTCCAACGCGGCGAGGTTCTCTGGCTTCCGCTCGACGTGATACGGCAGGTAGTCGAACAGGTCTATGCAGCCGAACAGCGTCGCAGTGAAGTGCATCCACCAAATTTGCAGGTTCGCGGTGCAGCCGTAGGCGAAATCGCCACGCGGCGGCACCAGATAGAGACGGCCCGGCCGCAGCCGGTATTCCCTGCCGTAGGGGCGGATGAATCCCGCGCCGGATTTCACGTAATAGATGCGCGCATAAGGCCGATTGTCGCCTTCCTTGCGCCAGTAGGACGGCGTGAGGTTCGAGATGCGCGACTCCAGCATCTGGATCTCGACGTGAGAGAGGAACTCATCCATGACCCAACGATTCTACATGTATTTCCAACGCTTGGCCATTGCGGAAATCGCCGCCGCCTCGCTAAGGTGCAGGCTGTTTTAGCCCGGCGCACCTCGTCCGGTGCGCAAACAAAAACATGACCGGAAAACAACGCATCCTCGCGGCACTGCAACGCCAGACGCCCGACGCCGTGCCGACATTCGAGTGGTTCATTGACGCCGTCGTCACGCAGGCGCTGGTCGGGGCGGCGGAGCCGGTGGCGGCGGCGCACGCGCTGGATCTCGACGCCATCAACGTCCGAGCCGACTATCGGAAGCAGTTTCTCGACGGTAACACCTTCGTGGACGAGTGGGGCGTCAAGCGGATGCTCACCGGCGATTGCGTGCCGCACGTGATGGAAAGCCCCATCAAGGACATCGCGCGCCACGGCGATTACCAGTTTCCCGACGCGACCGCGCCGCATCGGTTCGAGACGCTGGAGCGGGCGCTGAAGCTCGTGGACGGCAAGCGCGCGATCATCTGGAACCTCCGCGACGGTTTTTCCGACATGCGCGACCTGCTCGGCTACGAAGAGGCGATGATGCAGATGCTGCTGGAGCCGGAGCATTTCACGGCGCTGCTCGACCGCGTGGTGGATTACAACCTCACGCTCGCTCGCGTCGGCGTGGAGCGGTTCGGCGTCGAGGTGATCGCCACCACGGACGACGTGGCCAACGCCAAGGGCCTGCTCATGTCGCCCGCCTCCTACTTCGATGTCATCGGCCCATCGTTTCGCAAGGTCATCGGCGGCTACCGGAGCCTCGGTTGCCACGTCATCAAGCATTGTGATGGCGACATCCGGCCACTGCTGGATTTCTGGATCGAGAGCGGCATCACCTGCCTGGACCCGATTGACCCGGCGGGCGGTCTGCACATGCCAACGATGAAGAAGCAATACGGCGACCGCATCTGCCTGAAGGGCAACATTGACTGCGCTGGCGTCCTCCAGAGCGGCAGGGTCGAGGAAGTCGAGAATGCCGTGAGGGAGTTGTTGCGCGAGTGCGGCCGGAGCGGCATTATCCTGTCGTCCAGCAACTCGATTCACCGCGGCGTGAAACCGAAAAACTACATGGCAATGGTGCAGGCGATTCATCGCGAGAGCCGCGCGCTGGCGGCGTAAGGAAAAGCCAACGATGGAACTCAACACAATCATCGGCATGGGGATGTTGCTGTTGGGCGCCATCTGCGGCGGTTGCTTCGGCCTGCCGAGCAAGTTTGCCGGCAAAGACACGCCGTGGGAAACGCTCTGGGGGCCGTTCTTCCTGTTCGTGACGGTGCTGATCCCGACGCTGATCTTCCCGTTGATCGCCGACGGCCTCTTCGCGACGTGCGCCGAGGCGGGAATGGCTGGCGTGCTGATGCCGGTGTTATTCGGGTTTCTGTGGGGCCTCGGCTCGATGGCGCTGGGGCTGAGCTTTGCGTTCATCGGCCTGTCGCTGGCCTACGCCATCAACTACGGCGCGCAGATCGCCTGCGGCGGCATGGGGCCGTTCCTAATTCATCATCCGGAGCAGCTCTGCACGACGCACGGCGCGGTCATCACCGCGGGCGTGGTCGTGTGCCTCCTCGGCGTGGTCGTTTGCGGTCGCGCCGCCATCCTGAAGGAAGCCAGCCAGAAAGCCGGCGCGCCCGCGTCCGCCGGTCCCGCGAAGACCAGCATGATGAAGGGCCTCGTCGTCGCGCTGCTCTCCGGCGTGTTGTGCGCGTGCTACTCGATCGCGTTCAGCTACGGCGGGAAGGTCGTGGAGGTTTCCACGAAGAGCTTCGGCAACGCCGGCTGGCAGGCGGCGTTCGCGGTCTCGGCGCTGATCCTCTGGGGCGGCACTCTCTCGGCGTGCGGTTACTGCGCGTTCAAGCTGTTCAAGAACAAAACATGGGGAACCTTCGCCAAGCCCGGCATCGGCCGCGTGCTGGCGGTGGCGTTGGTGATGGCGTTGCTGCACGACGGCGCGATCCTGTTTTTCGGCGTCGGCGCGTCGAAACTCGGTCCGCTCGGCGTCGCGGTGGGCTACGCGATGTTCATGTCATTCGCGATCATAGTCGGCAACATCAACGGCTTCCTGACCCACGAATGGAAAGGCGCGAGCCGCCAGAGCGTGGCGTGGCTCGTCGCCGGCATCGTGGTGCTCATCGGTGGCGTCAGCACGCTCGCGACCGGAAACTACCTGCAAGGCGAAGCGCAGAAAGCGAAGCCGGTGAGCCATGCGGTTCAATCTTCACCGAGGACAGTTTAGCGGAGCAACGAACGGAAAGCTCAGGCGTTTATCTCATACGGAGACTTTGGAACCATGAAACGATCGTTGAGTTGGCTGACAAGCGCGGGTTTGCTCCTCGCGATGGCGACCGGTGCGGCCGGCGCGGGCAGGAGCGCCTGGACCGACACGATGGTGGCGATGCGGGCGAAATACCTGCAATCACCCGAAGCCGCCAAGGCTGCGGCGAGCGAGTCGCTCTTCAAACCTTTCGACAGTGGCTCGCTCGACGGTAAAGGCCCCGCCAAGCCCATCGCCGTCAACATCGCCGGCCTGAAGGAACTGCGGCTCGTGGCGACGATGGAGAAAGGCCCCGCCAACTGCAACATCTGGGGCGATCCGAAACTCATCGCCAAGGACGGCACCGTCACCAAGCTCACCACGCTCAAGCCCACCAGCATCAGCGTCGGCTGGGGGCAGTTGCACGTGAACACCAACTGGCAGGGCAAGCCGCTCACTATCGCCGACCGCACGTTCGAGTTCGGCTTCTGGGTCCACGCCAACAGCGAGCTGACCTTTGCGCTCGACGGAAAATACGAGCGGTTCGAGGCGTTCGTCGGCGAGGACAAGGCGCGCGTCGGCGGCAAACTGCGCTTCAAGGTGCTCTCGACGCCCCCGCCGTTGCCGTCGTGCTGGGCGGACATCGCAAGCAGCTTCCCGCTGCAAGCCGGCTGGCTGCGGCAGGACGCCGGCGCGGACGGCGTCGCCGCTTGGTTTGGCAAGCGCGAGACCGGCGCGCTGGAGCAGGAAATCCTCGGCATCGCTCTGAAGGACGCGGCGCAGGATTCGCCGTTGCACGCGGAACTCGCCGCGCTCGCCACTGCGAAAGCCGGCGCGGGCGACGCGCGCTGGCTGGAACTCTACGGCCGCATTTGCCGCCATCGCGAGTGTGCGGCGACGCTGAAGTCGCTCGACAGCGCCGGCCTGAAGGTGGCGTTTGAGAAGGAACTGGCCGCGCTCGTCGCCGCCAGAGCGCCAGCCGAAAACGCGCGCTGGAACGAACTTCGCGTCCGTGTCACGCAGGCCGCTGAGCTTGACCACCAGTTCGCCACGCTCGAATTCGACATCAAGCAGCGCGCCGTCCTCAGCAAAGCCACCGGCGAAAGAGCTTGGAACGGCACGCGCTACGTTCCCACCGAGCGCTCGACCGCTGAAGAGATCGCCAAACAGACGTTCAACAACGCCTCGCTCGTGCTCGAAACCGACCGCGACCCCGCCGACATCGTTGCACGCCGGACGACGGTGCTACTGGCCGACCTGAAGAAGACGCAAGCCGCGCAGAAGATCGCCGCCTTCGACACGCCGCTGGCGAAGCTACAGAAGGCAGTCGCTGACACGCCTGTCACCGACACGGCCGCGCGCCGCGCGCTGCATCACGAAATCTGCAAGCTCCGCCGGCATATCGCCTTCGCCAACCCGCTGCTTAGCTTCAAAGACCTCGTCTTCATCAAGCGGCACCGCACCTTCTACCACCACATGTGCGACCAGTTCTACGGCATCTGCCAGAATCCCGGCGGCGGCCTCTATGTGCTGGAGAACGCCTTTGGCGAGAAGCCGGCAGTGCGCGACGTGCTCGCCAGTTCCGTCTGTGAGACTGGCAGGCTCAAAGGTGAGAAGCTCAGCGGCGGTAGTGTGGTGTTGCCGAAGCTCCACTACGACGGCGTGAAAACCTTTACCGGCGAGGACGCCGAGGGCGGCTCGTTCCTTTCGCCCGCGCTCTCGCCCAACGGCAAGCAGATCGCCTTCGCCTACGTCGAACGCAAAGGCGGCAAGGAACAGATTTTCCACGAAGACCCGACGCGCGGCCACTGGGATGCGCAGCGCGCCTACCATATCTTCAAGGTGAACGTGGACGGCTCCGGCCTCCAGCAACTCACCGACGGCACATGGAACGAGTTCGACCCGTGCTGGCTGCCGAACGGACGGATGGCGTTCATCAGCGAGCGCCGCGGCGGCTACCTGCGCTGCGGGCGCGCCTGCCCGCTCTACACGCTCTACGACATGAACCCCGACGGCAGCGGCATCAACTGCCTCAGTTTCCATGACAGCAACGAATGGAATCCCAGCGTCAGCCACGACGGCCGTATCGTCTGGACGCGCTGGGATTATGTGGATCGCCACGGTTGCATCGCGCACATGCCGTGGGTCGTCACACTCGACGGCCGTGACCCGCGCCCGCTCCACGGCAACTACGCGCCGCGACAGGCGCGGCCGGACATGGAGCTTTACGTGCGGCCGATTCCTGGCTCGACGAAATACGTGGGGCTGGCCGCGCCGCATCACGGGCAGGCTTACGGCTCCATGATTATCATCAACCCGCAGGTCGTGGACGACGATGCGATGGGGCCGGTGCGGCGCTTCACGCCGGAGGTCGGTTTCCCGGAGAGCCAGGGCGGCCGGCAGGCTTACAGCACGCCGTGGCCGCTCAGCGAAAATTACCATCTCTGCGTCTATGACGCCGCCGCCACCGGAGCGCCTGTCCGGCGTCCCGGCGAGAACTACGGCATCTACCTCGTGGACGCTTTCGGCAACAAGGAACTCATCTACCGCGATCCCGACATCGGCTGCATGAATCCGATTCCGTTGCGCGCGACGGCGCAGCCCGCCGCGCCGGCCTCGGTGCTTGCGAGCACGCAGGCAACCGCCCCTGCGAACATCCGCGACAAAGGCGAAGCGACGATGGCGGTGGTCAACGTCTATGACAACCAGAAGGGCTGGGCCGAAGGCACGAAAATCAAGTCGCTCCGTGTTTTCCAACTCCTGCCGTGCGCCGTGCCGAGCGGCGGCCTGCGCCCGCACGAAACCGGCAAGCGCATCGCTGAGGCCGGTGATTCCATCGTGCCGTGCCGTTGGGTGCTCGGCACCGTGCCGGTCGAGGCAGACGGCAGCGCGCACTTCAAGGTGCCGGCGTATCGCGAATTGTTCTTCCAGGCGCTCGACGAACGCGGCATGGCCATCACCTCGATGCGCTCCGCCACCAGCCTCCGCGATGGCGAGAAGCTCGTTTGCGGCGGCTGCCACGAGCACAAGTCGCAGGCGACGAAAGTGCCGGCGGCGGTTCCGCTGGCGTTGCGGCGCGCTCCTTCGATGCCGGTGCCCGACGTGGACGGCTCGCATCCGTTCAGCTACCCGCGCCTCGTCCAGCCTGTCCTCGACCGCAACTGCGTGAAGTGCCACGAGGAGAACAAAGCGAAGAAAGCTCCGGCCCTCACCGCCGAGCCGATCGCGAACAAGTTCTACGCCTCCTACAACAACCTCGTGAAGTTCGGTTTTACCGCCTACGGCGACGCCTATCGCACGCTCAACGGCAAGTTCGGCGCGCGCGCCTCCAAGCTCATCGAGATGCTGGAGAAGGGTCATCACGGCGTGAAGCTCTCAGAAGAAGATTTCCATCGCCTGACGCTTTGGATAGACTGCTGCTCGATGTTCTACGGCGTCTTTGAGAAGGAGCCGGGAGAAGCGCAGTTCCGCGGCGAGATCGCGCGGGCAATTCTGGAATAGCAGCCATCTCGCTCCGCGAGATTTTTCGATCAAAGGAGACAAAACCAAAATGAAGAAAACCAGCGTGTCGTTCCGTAACCTTGCCCTGCTCGCCGCGTTCATGGCGCTCGCGAGCCTCACCGCCAACGCCGCCCAGTGTCCGGGCTGCAACTGCCCGCCATCACAGGCCTGCACCAAGGCCGAACTGCTCGTTGCGTTTCCCGACTACGTCAACACGCCCGACGGCATGGCGCTCCTCAAGGACGGCAGCATCGTCGTCTCCGTGCCGAACTTCAACGACGAGACCAAGCCGCCGCTCCTGATGCGCGTCACCGGCAGTGCCGGCAAGGCCAAGGCCGAGAAGTTCTACGAGTTCCCGAATCCGTATCCGGGCCTGCCGCAGGGCCTCGACCGCATCTCGCCGATGGGCATTGTGCAAGCGCCGAGCGGCGACATCTACTTCGCCGACATGCAAATCCGGAAAGACATCAGCCAGAAGTCTCGCCTCTGGCGGCTGGTGATGAAGGGCGGCAAGCCGCAGAAGATGGTGCTCGTGGCGAAGAACTTCAACGTCGCCAACGGCCTCTGCATCCGCGGCGGCTACCTCTACATCACCGACTCCGTCCTCGAGCCCGGCGCGAACCCGCTGCCCAGCGCTGTGCTGCGCTTCAAGCTCACCGAGGAGAACGTGGAATTGAAGACGCCGCTGAAGAACGACCCGCACATCATCGCGACGTTCACGAGTAAGAAGATGCAGTGGCCGTTCGGCGCCGACGGCATTGACTTTGACAACCAGGGCAACCTCTACGTCGGCCTCTTCGGCGAAGGGCAGATGTTCAAGATCACCTTCGACAAGAAAGGCAACGTCGTCTCCAACACGCTCTTCGCCGAAGCTCCGGGCAAACTCATCAACTGCGATGGGATGCACCTCGATAAGCGCACCAATAAGCTCTACATGGCCGACTCCGCCGCCAACGCCGTGCAGGTCATTGACTGCAAGACCGGCAAAGTCGAGACGCTCGATTCCAACGAGGACACGCTCGACAAGCGCACCGGCGGCATGGACCAGCCCTGCGAGGCGCTCGTGCGCGGCAAGGAGATCATCGTCAGCAACATGGACTGGCCGTTCCCCGGCTTCAAGAACACCAAGTGGCAGCAGCCGGCGACTCTGTCGGTCATCAAGCTGAAGAAGTAAAGAAGAAGACGTCATCGAACGGCGCCTCGCTTAAATGGTGAGGCGCCGTTCTGCAAAGACACCATGAACCTCCGGTTCGACAACAAAACCGCTCTCATCACCGGCGCTGCCGGCGCCATCGGCAAGGGCATCGCCCGAGGCTTTGCCGAAGGCGGCGCGCGCGTTTTCATCACCGACATCACCCAGGCCAGCGTTGACACCGCCGTTGCGGAACTCAAATCCGACCGCGCCCAAGCCGCCGGCCTCGCCGCGAACGTCACCAAGGAAGCCGAAGTCAAAGCTGTTGTGGACGCCGCTGCCAAGTTCGGCGGTGGCGCGGTGGACATCCTTGTCAACGTCGCCGGCGTCGTCGGCCAGGGAAAGGTCGAGGAGATCACCGAGGCCGAGTGGGACCGCATCTTCGACGTGAACTGCAAAGGCACGTTCTTCTTCACCAAGCACGTCGTGCCGTTGATGAAGGCGAAGAAATACGGCAAGATCGTCAACTTCAGTTCCAAGTCCGGCAAAACCGGCTCCGCGCTGATGAGTCCCTACTCCGCCGCGAAAGGCGCCGTCATCGGCTTCACGCAGGCGCTCGCCTACGAACTGGCTGACTTTGGCATCACGGTGAACTGCCTCTGTCCCGGCATCACCGACAACACCGGCGTTTGGAGCAACGTCAGCGCCGGCTACATCCAGAACCTCGGCAAGAGCCGCGACGAAGTGGTCAAGCAGTTCACGTCCAAGGTGCCACTCAAACGCCTGGCGCAAATTCAAGACATCGTGGCCGTGACGCTCTTTCTCTCCAGCACCGGCGCTGATTACATGACCGGCCAGGCGATCAACGTCACCGGCGGAAGAGAGATGCACTGAAAACAGCGGAGCAATGGAGCATTGGAGTAACGACCCCATCCCAACACTCCATCACTCCAATACTCCACCACTCCAACCATGACCACCTTCACCCCCCAACAAGTCGCTGCGACGATTGACCACGCGGTGCTCAAGCCCAACTTCACCGACGCCGACATAGAGAAGCATGCCAAGATGTGCATTGCGCGCGGCGTGAAAAGCATGTGCGTTCGGCCGTGCGACGTGGCGCTCGCCGCGAAATGCCTCGCCGGCAGCAAAGTGCTCGTCTCCGTCGTCATCGGTTTCCCCCACGGCCACCACCGGTCGGAGGTCAAGGCGCTCGAAGCCGAACTGGCCATCAAGGACGGCGCGCGCGAACTCGACATGGTCATGAACATCGGCAAGTTCCTCGCCGGCGACTACGACTGTGTCCGCCGCGACATCGCCGCCGTCGTCGCTGTCGCGAAGCCGAATGGCGTGCTCGTGAAAGTCATTCAGGAGAGCGGCTACCTGACGCTCGACCAGGTCGCCAAAGCCTGCCTCATCACCGAGGAAGCCGGCGCGGACTTCGTGAAGACTTCCACCGGCTTCGGCCCCGGCAGCGCGACGCCGGAAATCATCGCCGTGATGCTCAAGACCGTCGGCGGTCGTCTCGGCGTGAAACCTTCCGGCGGCATCCGCGACTGGAAGACCGCCGTCGGCTATTTGGAGCAAGGCGCCAACCGTCTCGGCGTCGGTTCCACGGAAGCCGTGCTCGATGGAGGTGCCGCCAGTGGCAACTATTAAAGCCGTCGTTTATCACGGCCCGCTCGACGTGCGTTGCGAGCAGGTTGCGATGCCCGCGTGTGGCGCGGACGAAATCCGCGTGAAGGTGGACGCCTGCGCCGTTTGCGGCTCGGACTGGAAAGCCTACAAGTCCGGCAACCCGCGCATGAAGCCGCCGATAACCATCGGTCATGAGTTCACCGGCCTGATCGAGACCGTTGGCGCGAACGTCCGCGGCTTTACCGTCGGCGAGCGCGTGGTCATGGCGACCTCCATCTCCTGCGGCGAGTGCCTTTACTGCCGGCGCGGCTGGCGGAATCTCTGCACCGACCTGCGGCCGATGGGTTTCTACTACAACGGCGGCATGGCGGAGTTCGTCACGATTCCAGCGCGCGGCTTGCAGCAGGGCCACGTCGTCAAGGTTCCCGCCGGCGTCAAAGCCGTCCACGCCGCGCTCGCCGAGCCGGTGAGTTGCTGCGTCAATTCCACCGAGAACTGCAACATCGCCAAAGGCGACGTCGTCGCCGTGCTCGGCGCAGGCCCGATGGGCATCCTCAACGCGTGCGTCGCGCGCGAGTATGGCGCAGCAAAGATTATTCTCAGCGAAGTGAATCCCGCCCGTCTCAAACAAGCCGAGACGTTCGGCTTCGACCGGCTCGTGAACCCCGCCACCGACGATCTTGCCAAGATCATCAAGGACGAAACCGCCGGTTACGGCGCCGATGTGGTCATCGTTGCCGCGCCCGCCGCGCAGCCGCAGGAGCAGGCGATGACGCTCGTCCGCAAGCGCGGCACCGTCTGTCTCTTCGCCTCGCTGCCCGCGGGCAAGAGCATGCTGAACGTGGACAGCCGTCCGATGCACTACGGTGAGCTTCGCGTCATCGGCTCCAGCGACTCGACCGACGCCCACGTCCGCCGAGCGGTGGAGTTGATCGCCGGCGGCAGTCTGCCAGCAGAGAAGATCGCCAGCCATGTCCTGAAACTCGACGACATCCAGCGCGCCTTTGCGCTGATGGAGAGCGGAGAGGCGTTGCGCGTGGTTCTAACGCCCTAGCTTGCAGCGCATCAGCCGCGAGCCGCAGCCGTAGTAGAGCGTCTCGTCCTGCGTCACACAGAAGCCAAAGGCGCGTCTCAGCGAATCGTCTCGCGCGATAATCTTCGCGCTGTGGTCGGCGGAATCAATCGCGAAGACCGCGTCATCGCCCACACCGTAGATGAGGCCGCGCGGGCCGGTGGGTTCGTCGCTGAGTTCGGGGAAGCGGATGCTTTTCACTGGCAGCGTGCCCGTGAAAACGACTTTCCGTTGCGCTGGGTCGAAGGCGTAGTATTGCGTGCCGGCAATGCCGTAGAGCAGGCCGTTGCGGGCCCGGACGACCGCGCCGTAGTGCTTCGTGCCGGGCACGGGTTGGGCGCGGAACGCCACCGTCTCGCGCTGGCAGTCCCAGAGGAACACGCACGCCTCCTTCTCCGTCGGGATGGCGCTGGAGCCGCCGCGCGTGGATGACGAGCAGAAGAGGCCACCGAGTTCTGGCACGGCAGTGAGTCCGAAAAGGCTCTGGTTGGTGATGACGTTGACCCAGACCTTGTGGGAGAAGTCGTTCGGGTTGACCCGCACGAGCGCGCCGCCGAGCCGGCCTTTGGAGGGGAAGGTGCCTGTGTAGATCATGCCGTCGGGACCGAGCGCCAGTTGGACGGGCCGCTCCTGGCCTGCGACGGTGACGATGCGCCGCAGGTTGCCGGTTTTTTTGACCGGCGACGATGGGTCGAAGAAATCCACGCTCGCGAGCATGTAACTGCTCAGGAACAAGCCGGACGGATGGTTGAGCGTGTCATAGACTTGGATCGGTGCGGTGGAGAGCCGGCCGAGGTTGGTGAGTTGGCCGTTGCGCGTGTCGTAGCAGAAGGTGATGGCCGGGGAAAATGTGCCGCCGTAGATTTTGCCGTCGCGCTCGCAGCTCACGCTGAAGATCGAGCGGGGCATGCCTTCGTAGCGTGTCTGGAGGAGCGTGACCTTCCGCGTCTTCACGTCGGTCAACGCCAGCTTGCCCGCGGCGTTGATGGAGCCGACGATTTTGTCGCCGGCCACGAGCGGCTTGCGCGGCGCTGGCGGTTGGGTCTTGCCGATCTCAATGCGGTCGGGATGACAGCGGAACTTCGCGCTGCCCGATTCTCCATAGACATGGCCGTCCGCCGCCAGCCAGACGCGCGGGTTGCCTTGAGCCTTGGTCAACGCCGGCGGCAGAATCTGCTTCTTCGCGCCGGTGGTGGCGTCCACGGCCCAGAGTTCGCGGTGATGCAGGCCGACTGGGCAATAGATGATGTTGTCGGCGCTGGCGACGGGGAACAGGAGATAGCATTGCTTCGGGTCCTCGGACAGCCGGCCGAGGTTTTCCACCTTGCCGGTGCGCGGATCGCAGCGGACGAGCGCAGCCTGCGGATAGGTGCCCATGTAGAACTTCCCGTCCGGCCCAACGGCGCTGCCCAGCCAATAGCTGGCCGGTTTCGTCGGCGCGCCGAGATCCTTCAATTCGCGTTTGGCGACATCATACTTCAGGAAATGGCCGGGCGAACCGGTGTAGGCATAGAGCGAGCTTTCGTCAGTCTGGAAGAGCTGGATGTGCGTGCGGCCGAAGCGCGTGAGGTCCACCCACGTCACGTCGCCGCTTTCGAGATGAATGCCAACCAGCGCGTGTTTGTCAGGCGCTTCGTAATCGCTCCACGCCATGTAGCCGCCGCCAGCGTCCCGCGTCACGGTCTGCATCTGCAGTTCGCGCAACCGCACCGGCTCGCCCAGATCCTCGAAAGTGAAACCGCCATCCGCCGCGAAAGCGGGCAAAGCGGCCAGCCAAAGCAATCCGAGGACAAGCCTTTGGGCTATCATGGGTCGAGTCTGCGCCCGGCGACTTTGCGCTTGCAAGCGCCGAGTGAATGGAGGTGAGAGAGACGCGGCAGTGGAAGTGCCGGATGGGGCGGCTACGCGCAGAGCGGATGAGAAGGCCGGCCGCATTCAGCCAGGCTCGTTCAACCCAGCATCGCGTCGGAGCTTCGCTCCGCTCCGTCCGATGCCCTGCCTGTTTTGTCAGGCCGTTTTTTGGGTGCGGTAAGCATGGAGCTTCTGTTGGAGATACGGGTCGCTACTGGATGCCTCAAGCTCGTTGGCTAACGCCTCAAGCCGCGGGCGGTAGAAGGCAGCCTCGTCGTGAGAAAGCACGCCGATGGACTCCGTGAGCAAACAGAAAGCCTGAAGCTGGCTGCAGATGGTGTCTGCCGGCCGGTTGGCGGACTTGCTGAGTTCGGCGTCCTGTAGTAGCAACTCGGCAAGCATCACAGCGCGTGGATAGCGCAAGCCGCCGCCCTGCTGCAAAAGCTCCCACAAAGCCTCTGGTGAGGAACGCCGCACTATCTCCAGCGGCAGGCCGATGGCCTGGCGGCAGTTTGCCTCGATTTCGAGAGCGGCCTCCGCGTCACGGCCAGCCTTCCTGTGGGCGATAATCGCGGCAAGCATCCGGCCTATCTGCTCCACCAACCGCATGATGTAATCCTGCGCCATGGAACCAAGGGGCTAAACGGCCTGCCGCGCGGACAACCAAAGCGTCTCCAGTCTCGCGTGCAAGGCTCGGAACTCGGCGTCGTTGGTGAAGGCGCTCCGCGGAATCGGGGCGGCAACCAAGGGCGTGAAGAAAAGGAAAAGGTGCGTGTCGGTGACGACCACCTTGTGGATGTCGCGCCAAAGCGCCCGTGCCGTCGTGGTCTGCGTCGCGACCTGCGCAAAATCCTCCTCGACGGTGAGCACCGACGGTCCGGCAAGTCGGGCCGTCGTCCGGGCGTTGATGATGCCCGCAAAACAACCCGTGGTGTAGGCCTTGTAAAACCTCGGAAAGCCAATGGTGAGGATGAGCGCGAGGGCGGCGCGCACCCAAAAGCCGCCGCCCATCTCGCGGAACTTCAAGTAGGGCAGGAGCACGCTGAGCCATGCCAGCGCGGAAATAGCGAGCCACGCGAAGCGGGCAAAACGCCGCCCGAACACCGAATCGTCCAAGATGTGATTCAGCAGTGAGAGGTAGTCTCTGTCTGTGGTTTGATAGCGCACATCCATTACGAGAGAGTGTCGAAGCGGCCTAAATTGTAAAACAACTGCGGGTTTGTCGCATAACACGGGGGGCGGAGCAAGAGTCAAAAGCCTGCTCTTTCACAGGGGCTGTGAGCGTTACGCGGTTGGTTGGTTCCATTATTGGACCGGCAAACACGAACAGAAGGCCCAATAGGACGGCAGGTTTCATTCCGAACCCGAAGCTGCGGCTGCGCGAACACTTGGCAAAGGTGACGCGCTTCAAACGGCTTCCCTGAATATGGGAGGGGCCTCAGCACCTCGACGGCCATCGTGTTGTTGATGGGCCGTCAGGGGCCGGTCATTGACTTCTCCGCCCGGTTGGGGCGCTGAGACCCCACATTCAGGAAGCGACAGCCGATCTTCGGCGAGCTTGGAAGCCGCCGCCGTCTCGCTTACACTGCGCGCCATGAGACAACCACTTCGGCTTCTGCTGGCGATCACGCTGGGCGTGAGCTTGAGTGCCGCTTCTTCGTCCTTGGCGGCTCCGCTGGCGCAGAGCGCGCACGAGTTCAAGGCGCAGCTCGCGGAGAATATCCTGCCCTATTGGTTCGACACGGCGCAGGACACGGTCAACGGCGGTTATTTGCTTTCCGACGATCTTGTGAAAGGGCGCACCACGCTCAAGGAGAAGGCCATCGTCACACAGGCGCGGATGATCTGGACGTTCTCGCTGGCACACCGGAAGGGCTTCAGCGATGCGCATCGCGATTACTTGAAGGCGGCGGCGCAGGGCTATCGTTTTCTCATCGAGCATTTCCTCGACAAGGAACACGGCGGTTATTTCTGGAAGACGGACCTCGCCGGCAAACCGGTGAAGCAGCACAAGCTTGTCTATGGCGAGGCGTTCGTGATCTATGCGCTGGTGGAGTATCACCGCGCCAGCGGCGACAAGGAGGCGCTGCGGCAAGCGATGGAGCTTTACCGGACGCTGCAAAAGCGCGCATACGACCTGAAACGCGGCGGCTGGGTGGAGCATTTCACGCGCGACTGGACGCCGCTGGCGCTGCGCGACCCGGCAGGTGAGGTGGAAGTGGCCGGCTTGAAGAGTGCAAACACCCACTTGCACTTGATGGAAGCGCTGACGGAGCTCTACGAGGTCACGCGCGACAGGAACGTCCGCAAGTCGCTGGAGGAATCGTTGCGGCTCAACATGGAGTATTTCTATCCGCTTGACGCGGCCAAGTCGTGCTTCCATCGCAACCCCGACTGGAGCGAGGTGAGCGATCCTCGGAGCGCCGGCCTGTCCTACGGCCACAACGTGGAGTTTGCGTGGCTCATGATTCGCGCCGAGGAGGTGCTGGGCCGAAAACCGTCGTGGCCGCACTTCTGCGCGCACCTCGACCACGCGCTAAAAGTCGGTTACGACCGCGAACGCGGCGGGCTTTATCATCGCGGCATCGGCAACGAACCACCGTTCGACACGACGAAGGTTTGGTGGGTGCAGGCGGAGATGATTGCGGCGTTCACCGACGCGCTGCGGCACAAGCCGGACGCCGCCTACGAAGCGGCGTTGGCGAAGACGCTGGAGTTTGTCGCGCGCTATATGACCGATCCGAAGGACGGCGTTTGGGTGGACAGCGTGCTGGCCGACGGCCAGCCTCGGAACACGAGCAAGGCGCACAACTGGAAGGCGAACTATCACGACGTGCGCGCGCTGGTGAAGTTCGTGGAGGCGTTCGGCAAGTAAACGGAGAAAGACTCATGGACCTGAAACTGAAAGACAAGGTGGTGCTGGTCACGGGCGGCTCGCACGGGCTGGGCAGGGCGATTTGCCTCGGCTTGGCGGCGGAAGGCGCGAAGGTGGGCGTGAATTATCACCGCAACCCCGAAAAGGCCGACGCGGTCGTCGCTGAAATCCGCCGGCTGCACGACGTCGAGGCGGCGGGCGCGCGCGGCAACATCGCGAAGGAGACGGAGGTCATTCAGATGTTCGACGATCTGGAGCGGAGCCTCGGTCCGGTGGACGTGGTGGTGAACAACGCCGCTGTCTGCCCGGTCGGCCCGATCACCGAGATGAGCGAGGCGGATTGGAACCGGACGTTTCAGGTGAACATGACCGGCACGTTCCTGTGCAGCCGCGAACTGGTGCGGCGGCTCCTGAAAGCCAAGCGCACCGGCCGCATCGTGAACATCTCCTCGCAAGCGGCCTTTCGCGGCTCGCAGTCGGGCAAGGCACCCTACGACGCGAGCAAGGGCGCGATCGTGGCGTTTACCGTGTCGCTGGCGCGCGAGCTGGCGCCGAAAAACATCTGCGTCAATTGCGTTGCACCCGGCTTCATGTATACCGAGATGCTGGCGCCGTTCATTGACGCGGATCGAGAGAAGTTCGAGAGCCGCGTGCCGCTGCATCGGATCGCGACGCTGGAGGAAGTCACGAACGTCGTCGTCTTCCTCGCCTCCGAGCGCTCCAGCTACATGACCGGCGCGACAGTGGACGTCAGCGGCGGGCTGGCGATGCGGTAGCAGCGCCTGATTAGACACCGCGCTGGTTGAACTGAGACGTCTCGCAGGAAAGTCAGGAATTCAGGAATTGACGTTGGCTTTGCTTCGTTGCTACAAATGCATTGCTGAGTTGCCGGGTTTTGGTCGCAAAGAAACGGTCGAAACGTGGAATGAAGGGCAAACGAGCCAATCCAACGGCGGCGGTTGTGGTCTTGGTCGTCCTGGCAGCGACGGCTTCTCTGCGCGCAGCAACGCAGCCGGAGCCGTCGTTCTCCGATACATTTGGGCGAGCCGACGCGGGCGCTTTCGATCTGGGGGTGACGGACGGGCAGTTGGGCGGCAGGTCCCGATTCGGCTACCTCCCGCTTTTTCCTGGCGGGCCGACAATGCCTGCGATCGGAGCGCAGATAAGGGGGAGGCTCCTGACGAACAACGGCAAGGATTTGGGCGGTGTGCAGTTCTGCCCGGTCGGAGAGAACCTGCGTCAGACCCGCGGCGCCAACATCGGCCAGGATTTGTGCATTCAAGTGGACCTTGGTGTGCCAGTGGGCGGAGGCCACACGATGGCCGGGCCGTATTTCCGGTCGAGGCGGGCGGCGGCCGGCGACGGCGTGATTGGCGGCGCCAGCAGCGGTTTCTGGGTGCGACTGTGGAGTTCCGGCCATATTGATGTTCTCAACCTCAACAGCGCGAGTGGACCGAATCCCTTCGCCATCAGTCAGCGCATCAGCGGATTCCGGTCGGATCAGTTGCATCGCATGATGGTTCTTGTCCGGGGACGGCAACTGTGGGTCAGGCTGGACGGTGTCGTGCGCCCGTTCACACAGCATGACCAAGGCGGTGTTCTGACCGAGACCGTGACGTTGCCGGCCAGCGGGGGCTTCAACGAGGGCGCGGCGGGTTTGGCGTTTGGATCAGAGCCGCGTTATTCAGCCGGCGGCCAGGCGGCGGCCAACCTGATGGTGTGGCAATCCAACTTGCTTGAGGGAAAAGCGGCAACGGCATATGCCAGGGCACATGAGCCAGCGGCACCCGATATCATGCGGGAACTGAGCCGGAAGTCCGACGCGGTAACGCCGTCTCAGAAGGCGGGGCAACCGCTGACACGACCGGGGATCGCCACGACTCCTCCATACTTGCTGCCGCCTGAGAGAGGCCCGATGGGACCTATGGCGTCGGCGCCGACAAGATCGGCCCACTCCGGGACTGACGACGTGTCGGCCCCACAACCATCTGCCAGGGATACAGTGTCGAAAACGGATACAATCACGGCACAGCGGGAACCTGCCTCGACATTCGGCGCGAAACCAACTGTTCATCAACAACCGCCTGTCGTCAGCGAGTTTGATCGGGCGAGGGGGCCGATGCCGGCCGCTCGTGATGAGGCCAGGCTGTTGCAACCGGCAGACTCCGCGACCACCCCAGGGCCATCGCGGGCCGACAAGCCGGCGAGCCGGCCGGCTGGCCAGGGAATGCGCGGCGATTTCGACGGCGACGGCCGGTTGACGGCTCGCGATGCGGAAGCGGCGCTGCAAATGTCCGCCGGCTTGCGCGAGGAGTCGCTGATTCTTGATATGGACGGCGACGGCCGCGTTATGTCGGCCGACGCCCGCCTCATCCTGCAGGGCATCACCGGCGCGCCGCCGCCGAAGCCGCCGCCAGCGGCAGACGCGAAGCCTCCGAGCCGGCCGCCCCCCGCAATAGCGACCACGCCGGCGCGGACGCCACCGCCCGCGCGCAGCGAACGGCCAGCAGCGGCCCGGCAATCATCTCCCTTCTTCGTGAGCCTCCAGGTTCATTTTCCCAACAATCTCGACAAGCTGGTCAAACAACAAGGTGGCGGGTCAGGCCGTGAGGCGTTCAAGAGATTGGAGCGGGAACTGATGGCCCTGGATGTGAGAGCGGTGCAATACAAAGCCGACGACTCCCCGCTGATTCTTCACTTTCGAGGAAGCTCCACCACCGCTTACTCGCCGGAGATGTTTTCGCCGGGCGACCCTTTCTCAGCACCGGTGACCATTGAGTTCCGCGGCAAAACTACACACGCCTTGAAAGGGGCACTGCTGTTGAAGTGCGCCGGCGTGTTCACGTCGGAGGCGCAACTGTTGGCCAGACATGCCAATGTCGTCCTTGCCGACAACCAGCCCAAGAAGAGTTCCGGCTCCGAGGTGAAGCCCTTGTTCGTCGAAACCGCCCAAGGCACTTTTTCGCGGGACGACAAGTTGCCAGACGGCAGCATCCGGGTCTCCGGCGGCCCGCTGGTCAAGGGCTGGTCGGACCAAGCGAAGCGGGAAAACTTGCAGTTGGCGGCGCAGATCGCCGCCCTGTGCGCTGCGGAAACCGCCTTGCTCGGCGCCCCGGCCGCGGACAAGAAGCTGGCGTGCCTCCGTCGTTTCCGCGACCAGACTTTGGCCTCCAGCGATCTGGGGCGGACCATGATCCGGTTTTACTACGACACTTTCAGTCCGTGGGCCGCCGGCCTGATGCATCAGCGCGCGCCGTCGCGAGCGTTGTTCCGCGCGGGCGTCGAACTGGCTGTCGCAGGCATCGAAACCCTCACCGAGCTGCCACCGGCGATGGTCGCCGTCTTCGCATCTGTGAGAGGTATCGGGCCATGAGCGCAATCGCTGTGCATGCGGTCGCTGAGACGGAGACCTTCGCAGGTCTGGCCCGCGCTGTCGTCCTTTGGTTGAGAAACAATTCCCGCGAAGCCGCCGTCTCCGCGGTGACGGGCGCGGCCATCGGCTACGCGGCCAACGCGCTGCTGGCGTGTCTGCAACATTACGGCTATGACTTCCGCGCCGGCCTTGTGACGACGCGGGAAAATCTCGCCGCCGGCAACCTCTTCTGGGCGCTGGCGAACACGATCGTATTCGCGGTCGTCGGTTACTGGCGCGCCGTCGGCACGAAACGTTTCCTCCACGACGTGCTGCGCTTTCCGCTCACGCTGGCGAACCTGTTCCGTCAAGATGGCCGCGGTGCGCGCAAGCATCTGTTCTGGGGCGCGGCGATCAGCCTGCTGGGCACGGAGCTGGTGTCGCCCTGGCTCGGCGCTGTCGCCGCAGTCGGCGTGGCGCTCGCGCTGCCGTCGGTGCTTGGCCGCATCCTCGCCGACTTGCTCCGGCGCGCGTGGTCGGCTGTCATCCAATGCCTCACGCCGGATCGTGAACGTCCGCTGGCCGCGCCGACCGCCATGATGGTGGGACTGATCGGCACCGCCGCCGCGCTGGCCATCGGGTTTTTCGTTGAGAACCTCTGGGTCAAGTTTGGATTGGCGGCGGTATGCGCCGCGCTGGCGTTGATCCCTCTTCGCATCCGGCCGGCAACGAAGACCGCAGGCCTCGGCGTGATGCTGTTGACGGCCGGGCTGTGCCTGACACACGCGGCCCCATTCCCCGAACCGATGTATGTGATCCGTTGCGAGTGGGCCAAACTTGAACCGGGCAAAGCCGGCGGCCCGGTGTGGTGGGTGGCCACGGCGAATCCGGATGGCTTTAAGGTCCGTCCCGGCTACGCCAAACGGCAGCTCGGCGGCCCTTATGCATCACAGGAGCAACTTCAGGAAGACTACAAGAAGTTTGAGATCCTCAGCGTCTCCCCCACCTTCCCGCTGCAGGTTTACGATTCTTCGGGAAAGCAACTCCACAACCTTCTCACAATGGTCAGGACATACGTCGCGCCTGTGGTGACCAAACCTCCGCCGGAGCGGCCCGAAACCAATGCAGTGCGCCGGGCGACCCAAAAGCCGGAGCCAACCATTGCACGTGCGCCCCCCAGGCCTCTGTGCGCCTGCGGTGTTGGATGCCGCTGCGGCGAAAAACAGGAGAACAAGCCCAGCACGGCCAGTCTTTTGTTGGCCCTGCTGGCCGCTTTGGCCTCAATGCCGGGCAGCAGTCTCGGCGCTGCCCTCGGCTTGGCGCTGGGCGGTCTTCTTGGCCAGAGGGGCAAAGAGCCGCCCGGCGGTTCGGAGGATTCGGCCGAGCCGTCTCCAAACGAGCCGATCATTGACCCCTACACAGGAGAGCCGCTGACACAGTGGCAACCGGGAATGCCCGGCGACGGCGAACCGGGAATGGTGCAGTGGGGTGACAAATGGCTGACACCCGAGGACGCGCGCGACGCAATCCAGGAGGCGCAATTGGCCGACTTGAAACGCGAGCAAGAACAAGAGCAAAAGGCCAGGGATGCCGACGAAAGCTCGCTACAGGCCATACGCAACCGTGCCCAGGAAATGCAGCGAGAAGCCGACGCGGAGAGATCCAACCAAGATCAGATTGACCGCCATGAGGCGATGATAGACAAGCTGCGCGACGACGTGTATGAGGGGGCGCAGGACAAGATTGACCGCATCCTCCAGGGGATTCGCGCGGGCGGACCGACTCCCGAGAATGTCGAAGCGATCCGCCGGTTGACACACTCGCTGGGGGACCAGGTTGCCGCTGACAACGAACGCGAAAGCGCCACGTGGGAATACATCGGCGACGTCCGTCAGATTAACGAAAACCTGGTCCGGACGACCGCGATGATGGGCCAGTTTGCCGCCGCCGTGGTGGAGAACACGCTCCTGCCCGGAAGCCGCGGCATGATCTCCGGGTTCATCTACGGCGCTGCGGGCCACCACGAGGAAGGCATCGGCTCGATGGTCGCGCACGGTTCGCTGCTGGCGATGGGCAACCTCATCGGCAGCCGCATCAACCAGGCTACCGGCGGCAATGTCATCGGGAACATCCTCGCCAACACCGCCGCTGGCGCGAGCATCTCCGCCGGACAGACATGGCTCACCGGTGGCTCGCCGGAACAAATCCGCGATGCAGCCGGATGGGGCGCGCTCTTCGGCGGCGGCTTCTCGGCAGCGGGCCATGCGGCGCAGGCCATGCGCGGCGGTGCCGGAGCGGGCAGTGGAGGTGGTGGAGCTGGCGCGGGAGGCGGACGCGGCATCGAAGTCGTCCAACCAGGCGGTCCGCGCCCCTACACCAGTCCGAAAGGTGTCAATTGGGGTCGGCCGCCAGCATCTCGTGGCAGCGTCGGGGAAGGCGCGGTGACTCCTGGCGGTTCCAAACCCTTCGTCAGCCCCCGATCAGAACAATGGGGCCGGCCGCCAGCCTCTGCCGGCAAGACGCCCGCTGCTGAGCCGGGATCCACGACGCCTCGCTCAGCCGCTCCAGCCAAGCCCGCCAAACAGACTCCGCCATCCGAAGACGACATTCGTCAGGCGTTAAAGACCCAAAAGGAGCAACAGCGCAGGGAGATTGACCTTCCCCATCAGGACCCGCGCGTCCAACGGATGGCCAAGACGCTGCACAATGAGAACGAGATGCCGATGGTGGACAAGCGCCAGGCACTCGAGCAGCTCACCGACACGCGCTCAAGCCGCACCGCGAAGCAGGCGCCCAAGGACGTCCAGGAAGCCATTATCAACACCCGCGAGCAAAAGCTCTACAAGCCCGCCGATCAGGCAACCATCAACCAGGTGAGCAAAAACCCCGCCGTGCAGAAGATGATGAGACCCGGTGACAAGCTCGTGATGGACAGCTTCCAGACGCCGGGCAAATCGGGCCGCTCTGTCGGCGCCGACCGCGATGCGCGGCTGGTCATCCAGCGCTCCGACGGAACGCGCATCGAGGTGCCGCGCAAGCATTGGGAAAACCAAGCTTACAAGGATTTCTACAACCACACCTCGAAGATTTACACGGAGGGGATAACCCCCAAGACCCATCCGCGCGTGTTCGAACGCGCCAAGGAATTGAAGCACCTCAAAAACGAGGGTCTCAGCGACGAGCAGATCCTTCACCGCGCTTACGCCGAGGAGCACAACCAGCTCTTTACCGACAAGCATCACGCCGAGGCCAGCCGCGACAATTCCGACCAGTTTGTCCGGGTCGCGCGCGAGGGCGTCTTCAATCAGGTGCGCACGCGGCCAGCCAGCGACAATCCCGACCAGGTTGTCCGGACCGTGCACCAAGGCCGTCGCATCGAGAACGTGCAGGACAAACCGCCCGTCTTGGATGTCAAAAAGGGCAAAGCAGGGCTTGCGGACCCGGAAGGCTATTCCCGGATGTGGCAGGAGAAGTCGCGCTTCTACCACGACAATCCCCCCGAAGCGCTGGCACAATCGCAGAAGGGCATCGCCGAGATGATGGACCTGCGCGCGGGTTACCGGCAGGGAGGACTCGAGCCGCCGCCGATACCGAAGAAGATCTCGCAAGCGATGGACATCATCATCAAGGCGCCTGTCGGCAAGGACGCGACACCCGAGGCGATGGCCAGAATCAACGAACAACTGAGAGATCCCTCTCTCGGTTTCAAAGACATGCACGATGCGATGAACAAGATCGCCCAGCAAAACGAACTGCTCAAATGGAGCAGACCTATTTCCAGGGGCAACTGAGCGCTAACATGAACACGCAACAGACCGCATTGTTAAGCCACGGCGAACTGCGCTGGCTGATTGACCACCACAAGCTCGATGTCACCACAGTGTCGCCGTTGGCATTCGCGGCCCAACAAGCGCCGGAAGAAAGCGAACGCGCGCTGAGCGACCGCGGCGTGTTGACTGATGACTGGCGCGTCGCGCTCCGCGTGTTGGCCCGGCCGTTCCACCAGGTGCGCGCGCTGGCGCCGGGTCTGGACAGCACCCGGATCGCTCGGTTCTACGCCGGACCGGCCGGGCGCTCCGGCGAACTGGTCGGCTGCTGGCCCTCGGGCGACGGCGTCAGCATTTCGTTCCCGTGGACACCACGGGCCATCGCGGATGCCGCCGGCGCCGTGGTCAGCGCAGCGCTGCCCATCCCGCCCGACCCGTTCGCGGCGACCCTTGATCCGGCGGGGCTGATGGTGCTCATGGCGGCGGCGGACATGATCCGCAGCGCCCATCTCAACTCGATGATCGAGCGCCAGCCGCAGCTCGACCTGCGTTTTTCCGAAACCGATCTCCAAGACCTGATCGCGCGCGGCAGCGCCGAGGATGACGCGCGCTGGCTGGTGACGCTATTGCGGTTGACCGGCCCGCCGTGGGCGCAGCCCGGCGAAGACGCGCTGGCGACCGGCTTGGGCGAATTGGCGGAGGCGCAGCTTGTGAAGCGCGAGGGCGACGCATGGGAGCCCACCGGGACGCTGCATCGCCTCGCCGCTTACTGGACGCCGTCCTTGCCCGCCGTCGCACACGAGGTTGTGACGCTCGATGACGACAACGCCATGCAGCAATACAAGCACTGCATTGCGCTGCGCGGCGGCGGCCCGTTGTGGCTTATTGACTTTGACGGTTTGGCTGATGGTCAGCCAAGGGCGACCCTGCGATCGCTCGACGGCAAAACGTATTTGAAAGCGATCACGGCGTTGGTCCAACCGCCAGAGATGCCTGCGACAGAACCCGCCCAGGAACCTTCCGACGAGCCGGTGCCCAAACCGGCTGGAGTGTCGTTGTGCGACTCCTGCGGCGCGCCTTTGCAACCGAACCAGGGTTTTTGTTCAAAGTGCGGCACGCGCGTTCAGTCGCTGCAACCGCGCACCTGCCCGAACTCCGCCTGCCGCAAGCCGCTGCGCGAGGGCGCGAAGTTCTGTGCCGCGTGCGGCACGCGGATCGCCTGATTCGCAACGAGGATGACTACGATGAACACATCAACAACCTGCTTCCGTCTGCGCCATGTGTGGATGGCCGCGGCGTTCCTGGGAGCCGTTCAACTGCACGGCCAGAATTTCACCGACCGCCCCCTGACCGGCAACGTCAACGCCAACTTCGGCATCGGGCAACCATCGGCGCCCAATATGCCGACGGTCTCAGCCGGCTCGCCCACCGCGCCGGAGGGCTACACCGTGGTGGACAGGATTGGCAACGTGGAGACCCGAACCGACGACAACCGCTCCACGCTCGTCCAGCCAGGCTCAACCATCCCGTTCGGCAACTCCATCTACGTGCCCGCGGGCGGCAGGCTGGTGCTCAGGAACCGCGCGGGCGACACCATCACGCTCGGCGAGTTCACGGACGGAAAGCTGACCTCTTCAGGCGTGTCGCAGAAAGACGGGGACGTTGGTGTCTCGACCAACGATCAAGCACAGCGTCCCCCGGAGACCTCAACACCCACCGCCACCTCCAGACCCACCGGCACGAAGTTCCGCTCGCATTTCGACCGGCAGAAACAAGCCAACCGGATCACCGTCGAGCAGGGCCATGTCCTCGTGACGCCCAAGAACGCCAATCTCAGCCCGCGCACGCTTGCCGCGGGACAGACGGTGACAGTTTACCATGACCGGATGGATCCTCCGGACGCCGGCCAGGCTGCGGACGCGAGCAAGCTGCGGGGCCTGTCCATCGAGAGGCGCGTCGTCCGCGCCGGCGCAATGCTGACGATTCCAGTGCTGTTGAACAATCTGAAGACCGACGCGGCGGCCGGGCTTGGCAACATCAACTTTGAAATCACCTACAATCCGAACGTCCTCGCCGTGTCCGGCAATGTCTCGCGCGGCAACATCTACGGCAGCGGCACGCTCTTCGAGGCCAACGCCAGACAAACGGGCCGAATCCGCATCGGCTTTGCGAGCGAACGCGGCGTGACCCAGAGCGGCACGGTCGCGCAGATTCCGTTCCGGGTCCTTGGCCAGCCGGGACAATCCACCGAGTTGACGCTCAACATCATCCAGTGCCAGACCCCCAGCGGGCAGGCGGCTTCGCTGCGCACCAGCAACGGCAGCGTCACCATTCCCGCGCCGATCACCGAGCGAAGCGCGCAGGAACCCGGCGTTTACAGCGTGCCTGGCGGCGGACGCGGCGGGCTGCAATCCCTCATTCCTCCCACATTCAGGAATCCCGACGGCACCGCCAAGGGCGACAGTGATGGCGACCAGCGCCTCACCGCCAAGGACGCCGAAGCGGCGCTGCAAATGTCCGTCGGCAACCGGCCCGTGGACAACAACCTCGACGTGGACAAGGACGGCAAGGTCATGTCCGCCGACGCGCGGCGCATCCTGCAGGAAGCCAGCCGGATGATCGGCGCTGAGAACCGCCAGTGACAACCCGGAGACCACCGATGAGAACCCAGGCAATCGCTTTATTCCTCGTAATCGGCTCCGTCGCCGCCAGCGGGGCGGACGTCACGCTCAAAGTCGGCGACGCGCGCGGCGCGCCCGCCGCGGAAGCTGTTGTGCCCGTCCTGATCACAGGCTCGCAAAAGGTCGGGCCGATTCAGTTCATGCTCAACTACGATCCCCGCGTGCTTGAGCCGGTCGCGGATGGCGTCGTGTTCGGCAAAGTCGTCAGTGACGGGATGATCTCGCAAAATGTCGGTTCCCCCGGCGAGCTGAAGATCGCGTTGCGCACCGATGAGCCGATCACGCAGGACGGCGAACTGTTGCGCGTCCGGTTTCGTGTCAAAGGCCAGCAAGGCGATTCCTGCGCGCTGACCTTGGACGCCGCCGAAGCGTGGGAGAAGGAATCGCTCTTTGAAGTTCGGGTTAACACCCAGCCCGGCACGTTCACCGTGGCAGGCATCGCTTTGCCGCTGCCGCTGCTGGCCGCCGTGGGTGGAGGGCTGATCCTGCTGGCCCTAATCGCGTTAACACTAGCCGTGCGACGGAAACGCGTTCCATCGCCGGCTCCTGCGGTAGTTGCTGCAGCGCCGTCAGCACCCGAGCCGACACCGTCTGTGAAGCAGGACGCCTGCCCCCAATGTGGCGCGACTGTGACGCCAGGCGATCTCTTCTGTGGATCGTGCGGGCGAGACATGCGAACAGCGGCCGCCGCCGCGTCCCGGCCACCGCCAGCAATGGCGTTCAACTCTTCCTCGCCGTCGCCGCTGCGGACCTCCGCCGGCCCCGATGAAATCATGGCGGCGTTGAAAAAACTGAAGGAAATGCAGCAAGCCGGTCTGATCACCGCTGAGGATTTCGAGCGCAAGAAGACCGACCTCCTGCAGCGAATGTAACAGTCCGCCAGACTACATGACCGACGCGACAGTAGATGTGAGCGGTGGGTTGGCGATGAGGTGAGGCCGCTTGGTTTCGAAGCACCAAGGATGCTCAGCGCCGTGCCGTGAGTTGTAGGTTCATCGCGGCTGGTCGTGATCTTCGGCGTTTGCCAATCCAAGCCGCTCCTGCAAGCTCAGCTTGCGAGCTAGCAATCCATCTGTCGGCCTTGACATCGGCGCATTTCGTCTGAATTTAGACTGTGCAAACCGAGTGGCGACAGCAGAGGGGAAAGAAGAAGGCAGCGAGAGGGGTGTTCGTGAATATCAAGGGGTGGCTTGCTTCCGCCGACGCTGTCGTCGGCAGCATTAGTGAGGAAAGGAAATCATCATGAACAAGGACAAACTGATCCTAGTCACAGGCGCCACCGGCAACCAAGGCGGGGCCGTGGCGCGGCATTTGTTGGCGCGCGGCTACAGCGTGCGCGCTTTCACCCGCAACGCAGAGAAGCTCGGCGCCAAGGCGCTGGCTGGTCGAGGTGCCCAGGTCGCTATTGGCGACCTCGACGACCGCACGGCCATCGAGCGCGCACTGGCCGGTTGCTACGGCGTGTTTTCCGTGCAGAACTTCTGGGAGACAGGCCGCGACCGCGAGGTGCGACAGGGCAAGACGCTGGCCGACTGCGCCCGGGCGGCCGGAGTGAAACACTTCGTCTATACTTCCGTCGCGGCGGCCAACTCCAAGACCGGCCTGCCGCACTTCGACAGCAAATGGGAAATCGAGGAGCATATCCGTCGCATCGGTCTGCCCCATTCCATCCTGCGGCCGGTGTTCTTCATGCAGAACTGGTGGAACTACATGCGCGATTCGATCCTGGCCGGCACGCTCGCGCTGCCGCTCAGTCCCGGCCGGCGCCTGCAACAAATCCACGTGGACGACATCGGCGCGTTCGCGGCGCTGGCGTTTGAAAACCCCGACCGATGGTTGGGCCGGGCGTTCGACTTGGCCGGCGACGAGCCGACCATGACCGGTGTGGCCAACACGCTCAGCCGCGTTATCGGCCGGACCGTGAAATACGTCCAGGTGCCGTGGGAGCAGTTCCGCAGCCAGTCGGGCGAAGAGATGACCCTGATGTATCGGTGGTTTGAGGCTGTCGGCTACAAGACCGACATCGCCGCCGTGCGCCGGGAGTATCCGCAGCTCGCCATGTTGGAGCCGGTCCTGCGCAGCCAGGACTGGACGGAAGCCACGGTGAAGAAGGCCGCGTAAGAAGAAGTTCACACGCTTGCTCGTTCGCTGGCCGCAGGCGCAATGAAATGCGCGCGGCGGCGAGCGGGCAGGGTGCGAGATTGACCATGAGGGTTTCCGTTTCGCGGGAGTGCGGAAGGTCTTGAAGGGTGCGCCTCCGAAGAGACGGATTATCTTTTGCAGACCGAGCGTAGCCGAACGCGCGTTCGGTGCGACCGATGACGAGCGACGCCCATTCGGTGATACCGAACGCTGGGGCGTTTGGCTGCGTGTCCACCGCTTCGGATCACACCCGGTCCTGAGAAGCGGCTGGATGATTAGGGGGCGGCGTCTGGAATCGTTTCCGCATCATCGGCTGGTGGGCCGGACGGAAAACCGGCTGCGGGTGGGCGACTACCGGGTGCTTTACGAATGCGACACTACGCGCTGCCGCCAAGCATGTAAACACAGTCCAGAGGAAACAAGAAACCCAAACGATGCAGCAACAACTCAAGAAACAATTTTGCATGGCTTCGGCTACGGGCTAGGTTCTCCCCGTAACCGGTCGCGTAAGGAGCGGCTGGCGGAAAGTCGGACGACAGAACAAAGAAGGAAGAACTACCATGAAGACAGTTCCAATCTGGCTGGCGGCAATCTGGATTCTCGCAATGGCCTGCGCGGACCGCGCGCGGGCGGTGGAGAATGAAGACAAACAGGCGCAGGACGCCGTCGCGGCGTTTACGAAGGCCGATCCTGGCTTGAAGAAGTTCCTTGAGAACGCAGTCGGCTACGCGGTGTTTCCCGACGTGACCAAGGGCGCCATCGGTATTGGCGCGGCGCACGGCGCCGGCAGCGTCTATGAGAAGGGCAAACTGGTGGGCACAGCGTCGCTGACGCAGGTGACGATTGGCCTGGCGCTCGGCGGCCAATCGTATGCGGAGCTGATTTTCTTCGAGACGCAGGAGGCACTCGACTCGTTCAAGAAGAGCGAACTGGCGTTCAGCGCGCAGGTGAGCGCGGTGGCGGCGGCGGAGGGGGCGTCGAGCAACGCAAAATACCAACTCGGCGTGGCGGTCTTCACGCTGGCCCGGGGCGGGCTGATGTATGAGGCCAGCCTCGGCGGGCAGAAGTTCAAGTTCAAGCCGCTGGCGAAGTAACCCAGAATGAATTCGGGCAGCGGTCTGCTGTTGCAGACGGGCGGCTTTTCAGATGTAAATCTGTGCTGATGTCTTTAGACACTGAGTCAAAACCAAGTCAGTGGTTTGAGAACCCTCGCATCCAAACGTGGCTTGCTTTGGCCACTTGGATCGTGCCTCTGCTGGTTATTTCAGTCATGGTCTTTGCCAGCCCCGAACGTCGTTCGGTCGTTCCCGTCTATCACAAAGCCGTGCAGGACTGGTGGGCGCAGCAGAGCCTCTACCAACCCGACTTTTCATACCACTACCTGCCGCAGTTCGCCGTGTTGTTCATGCCGTTCCATCTCTTGTCGTCGCCTGTTGGTGATTTGCTGTGGCGTTTCGTTTCGGTCGGTCTGCTCGTAAGCGGGCTTTGGCGGCTGTCGCGACAACAGTTCGGTAGCGAGGCGGCGCGCGCGTTCCTATGGAGCACACTGTTGGTGATGCCGCTGACGTTGGGAGCACAGCGTAACGGCCAGGCGAATGTCTTGTTTGCCGCGCTCACACTGCAAGCGGTGGCGTGTTTGTCTCTGCGCCAATGGTGGGCTGTGGCGGTCTTCATGGTGCTGTCAGTGGCGGTCAAACACCTTGGTCTGGTATTGATTCTTCTTGCGGTGGTGGTTTATTCGCCGCTGCGATGGCGCGTCGCGGTTGGAATTGCGGTTCTGGCCGTCTTGCCCTTCCTGTTCGGCAGCCCAGCCTATGTGTTTGGCCAGTATCGCGAGTTCTTTGAACACATCCCGGTGTGCGCGACGGTGATCGGGCATCGGTTTGCGGACCTTGGCGGCATCGTTCGGACTTTTGGTGGCGAGTTACATGGAGGAGCTTCCACGTTGATGCGCGCGCTGGCAGGCGGCGTGGTCCTGGGTGTCTGGTGGTTTGGTGCGCGCCGATGGGGCGATCCACTTCGCGCCATGTGGCTGCATGGGCTGACGACGTCTTATCTCATGCTGTTCAACCCGATGACCGAGGCCAACAGTTACGTGATCGTCGCGCCAGCGTTTGGGTTGTGGGCGGTGTGGGCATGGGGCGAATCTCGAACTCATCGCGTCGCAGGGGCCTGGGCGTGCCTCTGTCTTGCGGCTGGCATCGTCGCGCCGCTCTTGCGGCCTGTGTTCGGCAACGAACTCGCGCTCTTCCTGCGTCCGGCAATGACGATTGTCTTCATCGCAATGCTGATTTATTTCCGCTGGTGGATCATTGCTCCAACGGAAGCTGCGCGCGCCAGGCCGGCATAGCCGTCACGCTCGCCACGGCCGCGCGCGGTTCTGTGCCTGCGCCACTGCGGCACGAGCGACCTCGCAATCCTCGGCCACGTCGAAGTCGAACATGCCTGCCAGCACGAAGTCGCCGCCGTTGCTGAACGCATAGGGGAAGGCGTTCTTCGGCGGAATCGCGCCCGCCGCCATCACCTTGAACGCAATCCACGGCTTCTCGACCGTCTTCATGAACTCGACGGTCTCTTCGGGGTTCTTGCACCAATAGCCGGGCACCTCGGAAGTGTTGCGGGTCGCCTCGCCGGTGCGCGGCGCGGTCGGGTAACGATGATGATGCAGCGTCTTGATGTAGAAATCCGCCGGCAGTTTGTCCTTCTCGCACTGCTGGACGACAGCGAGGTCGTGCGCGCCGATGCCGCACGGCACGTTGTGCTGCTTGATGCGGTCCAAAGTCTTCGTGATGATGCTGAACTTCCCCTCGCCGAGATAGCGGTCGCAGTGGACGCCCCAGATGTAGATTGCCTCGGTGCCGTCGTTGACCATCTGCTGGATCTGGGCGTCGTAACCTGCAATGTCCTCAATGTTGTAGGTGGAATACAGGATCCACTGCATCTTGCCGCCGTTCTTGCGATGGTCGTTGAGGACTTTGCAGACCGCTGGCGTGACGTTCACCGAGAGAGTGTTGATGCCGTTCGCCTCGGCCAGTTCGATCGTCTCGCGGACTTTCTCGTCGGTGTTGTAGGAGCGGACGAGCTTGTTGATGTAAGCAAGGTCGCGAGGATGGTTGTAGCGGGTCAGCAGGTTGCCGCCGAGAATGAGCCGGGTGAATCGCAGGTTGCCGATTCTTCCCGTCGGCAGCAATGGCTTCGACGCGGGGGCGGCTGGTTTGCTTTCGGCCGCGCCGGTGCGCGCGGCCAATCCAGCGGCGGCGGCAACTCCTGCGGTGGTGAGAACGGAGTTGTGGATGAATCCTCTGCGGCTCATTGGATCGTTCATGGTGGTGCTTTCGTCGCGCGCCACCCTAGCGAATCCGCCGGGCGTGTGAACAGAAAAAAGGCGGCGTTGCGAAAACCAGCGGTTCCTGTCAAAGGTTGGTGCGATGGAATGCCGGACCCAATTTGAAGCCACGCTTCGCGGCCGCGAACCGATGCTCGCGCTTGCGCCGATGCAGGATATCACGACCCTGCAGTTCTGGAAGCTGGTGGCGGCCTACGGCGGCGCGGATGTGTATTTCACGGAGTATTTCCGCGTCCACCGCGATTCGCGTCCGGAGAAATGGATTCTCGACGCCATCCGCCGCAATCCAACAGGCCGCCCCATCGTAGCGCAGTTGGTTGGCAACGACATCCCCGCGCTAGTGCGCACCGCGCGCGACTTGCAGCGGCTACCTATCGCTGCGGTGGACCTGAACCTCGGCTGCCCCATGCCGGTGGTTTGCCGCAAGAGCGCCGGCGGCGGGTTGCTGCGCGAGCCAGCGCGCGTGGACGCCATTCTCGGGGCGCTTCGCGACGCCGTGCAGATCAGGTTCACGGTCAAGACCCGCATCGGCTTCGACGACCCGGATGGGTTTGACGAACTGCTGCCGATCTTCGCGAGACATTCGCTCGACCTGCTCGTGGTGCATGGGCGCACCGTCGCCGAGCGGTATGGCGGCGAGGTGCATTACGATGTCATTGCGCGGGCCGTGGCGGCGATGCCCTGCCCGGTGCTCGCCAATGGCAACATTGACTCCGCCCGCAAAGCCGGGGACGTGTTGAAGTTCACCGGCGCGCGCGGGCTGATGCTCGGGCGTGGGGCGGTCCGCAATCCGTGGCTGTTCCGGCAAATCCGCCAGCGCCTTCGCGGCGAACCGGTCTTCCAGCCGCGAGGCCGCGACGTGCTGGAATACGTCCGCGCTCTTTACGAGGCCATCGTCATACCCGGCGTGCGTGAGGCGACGCAGGTGCATGCGATGAAGAAGTATTTGGGGTTCCTCGGCGTCGGCGTCGAGCCAAGTGGGAAGTTTTTGCACGACATCTGTCGCGTGACGACGAAGGGCGATTTCTTCCGCGTCTGCGAGACGTTCCTCACCCACGATAAGCCAATGGCACTGGAACCGTTCGACAGCGCGCGCTACGACACCAAGACCACGCGGTAGTCGTCCGGCAACCGGCCGATCTTGATCTTTAAACGAGCGCCCTGCTTTTTGCCGACGAGTTGTTGGCCCAGCGGCGACTGCGGTGTGATGACCAGCACCTCTTTCTTCTCGTGGACGATCTCAGTGCCTCCGGCGCACGGGCCGATGAAGTAAAATGTCCGCCCGTCTTTGCCCTCCAACTCGACCAGCGCGCCGACATCTATCGGGTCCTTGGGTTTGAAGGCGCGCACGGCCAGCCGCTGAAACTGTTCGAGGGCTTGTTCGGTTTCCGCGGCGTGCATGGATTGGCCTCGCGCCAGATACGACGCCTCCAGTCCGCGAGTGTCGTATTTGTCCTCGGCCTTGCTCTGGTCGTCCGTGGCCTCGTCACGCGCGGTGCGGGCCGCTTTGGCGTAGAGTGCCAGCTTCCCTTCCAGGTCGGCGACGATCTTGTTGATAAGCGCGCTCTTGTTCATGATCACGGAACCGCCGATACAACCCGAACCCTGCGCGGCGCGCAACTAAGATTTGCGTCTTCGCCACTCAAAAACCTTCCCTTTTTCCGGCGGGGAATTAACATGCCGCCATGCCTTCATTCGACATTGTCAGCCAAGTCAGCTCGATGGAGATCGAAAACGCCGTCAACATCGCCAAGAAGGAATTGGCCAACCGCTTTGACTTCAAGGGGAGCAAGGCGGAGATCCTCCTCGAAAAGAACGAGATCAAGCTCTCTGCCGAGGACGAGTTCAAAATCAAGGGCCTCTCCGAAATCGTCCTCGGCAAGCTCGCCAAGCGCAACATCAGCCTCAAGAGCCTCGACCAGGGAGAGCCGGACATTTCGCCGCTCGGCCACGCGCGACAGACGATCAAAATCAAGCAGGGCATCGAGACGGAGATGGCCAAGCAGATCACCACCTTCATTCGCGACGGGAAACACAAGGTCACGACTCAGATTCAGGACCAGCAGATCCGCGTGACCGGCAAAAGCCGTGACGAGTTGCAAGCCGTGATCGCCGCCGTGCGCGGCCACGAATTCCCCGTGGCTCTGCAATTCCAGAACTTCCGCGATTGAAATTCCGCCCCCTAGACACGCGAAACAGCGCTAAAGAAAAATCTCTCGTGTGTTTCGCGGACCAATCCTCCAACGAACCCTTAAATGAAACTTTGGTATGACAGGCCGGCCATCAAGTGGCCGGAAGCTTTACCGGTCGGCAATGGCCGGCTCGGCGCGATGATCTTTGGGAAGATTGACCAGGAGCGCATCCTGCTCAATGAAGATTCGATGTGGCACGGCGGCCCGCGCGACCGCATCAATCCCGACGCACTCAAGACGCTGCCGGAAGTGCGGCGCTTGCTGTTAGAGGGCAAGGTCGCGCAGGCGGAGTTTCTCGCTGAGCACGGGATGCAGGCGACGCCGCGCCACTCCTCGCCGTATCAGCCGCTTGGCGACCTCAACCTCTATCTCTTCGGCCGCGGCGCAGATGAAACCGCGTTGCTGCCGCACAAGGGCATCGCGGACTATCGCCGCGAGTTGGATCTCACCACCGCCGTGGCGCGCGTGAGTTACTCGCTGCGCGGCGTGCGGTTCGTCCGTGAGATGTTCGTCAGCGCGGTGGATCATGTGGTGGCAGTGCGGCTCGCCAGCGATCATCCCGGACAGATTTCGCTCTCGGCAAACCTCAGCCGCCGGCCGTTCGAGGGTGTTACGGGCGTGGCGGGCGGCGACACGGTATTCATGCAAGGCCAGTGCGGCCCCGACGGCGTGCTCTATTGCGGGTTGCTGAAGGCCGTCTCCGAAGGTGGCGTGACCCGTGTGCTTGGTGATAATGTCATCATCGAGCGAGCCGACGCGGTGACGTTGCTGGTGGCGGCGAACACGACCTTCCGCGCGCCGGAACCGCGCCAGCTTTGCGAGCAGCAACTCGCGAAGGCGGCAGCGAAACCCTACACCCGCCTCCGCGACGAGCACAGCGATGACCACCGCCGGCTTTTCTCCCGCGTCGCGCTCGACCTCGGCGGCCCTGACAAGCCGAACGTGCCGACTGACAAGCGCGTCGAGGCGTTTCGCGCCGGCGGGCAGGATCCGACGCTGACAGCGCTTTACTTCCAGTTCGGCCGCTATCTGCTCATCGCGTCGAGCAGGGCTGGCTCGCTGCCGGCGAATCTCCAGGGTCTTTGGAACGACAGCATGACGCCGCCGTGGGAGAGCAAATACACGCTCGACGTCAACACGCAGATGAATTACTGGCCCGCCGAGCCGTGCAACCTCGCCGAGTGCCACGGGCCGCTGTTCGACCACGTGGACCGGATGCGGCCGTCGGGTCGCGAGACGGCGCGGCGGATGTATGGCTGCCGCGGCTTTGTGGCGCACGGCGCGACGGAGTTGTGGGGCGACACAGCGCCGTCGGGCGACTCGGTGCGGTTCAGCCTCTGGCCGATGGGCGCGGCGTGGCTCTCGCTGCATTTCTGGGAACGCTATCTCTTCAGCGGTGACACGGCGTTCCTACGCGACCGCGCCTGGCCGGTGATGAAAGAGGCGGCGGAGTTTCTGCTGGAGTATCTGGTGGAGGACGCGAGCGGCCGGCTCGTCACCGGGCCGTCGTGCTCGCCGCAGAACGCGTATCGCCTGCCGAACGGCTACATCGGCTTCCTCTGCATGGGGCCATCGGCGGACACGCAGATCGTGCGCGAGCTTTTCAACGCGCTCGTCGAGGCGGGCCAGTTGCTCACTGCCGACAAGGGGCCGGACAAGGCGTTCCTGCAAAAGATCAACGCCGCGCGCGGCCGGCTGCGCGGGCATCGTGCCGGCAAGGACGGCCGGTTCATGGAGTGGGCGGAGGAATACGAGGAGGTCGAGCCGAACCACCGCCACTTCTCGCATCTTTTTGCGCTGCATCCCGGCAGCCAGATCACGGTTCACGGCACGCGCGAATGGGCGACCACGGCGCGCAAGACGCTCGAACGCCGTGTGACCGGCGGCGCAACGTTCGCCGGCTGGAGCCGCGCGTGGCTCATCAACCTCTGGGCGCGGCTCGTCGATGGCAACAAAGCGCACGACAACCTAGTCGCACTGCTGCGCCGCTCCATGATGCCGAACCTTCTCAACGATCTTCCGCCGTTCCAGATTGACGGCAACTTCGGCGCGTGCGCCGGCATCGCCGAGATGCTGCTCCAGTCGCACGGTGGCGAGATCAACCTGCTGCCGGCGTTGCCCGCCGCGTGGCCGGCCGGCAGCGTCAAGGGTCTCTGCGCGCGCGGCGGCTTCGAGGTGGACATCGTCTGGAAGGAGAGCGCACTCGCCGAGGCGACAGTTCGCTCCAAGCTCGGCCGCCTCTGCAAAGCCCGCTACGGCGACAAGCTGGTGGAGTTCAAGACGAAGATCGGCGCGAGCTACCAGCTCAGCGACACGCTGGAGCGGAAACGGGCGGAAGGCTGAGGCGTGATACGTAAAACGTAATGCGTAACTGGAGATGATCATGAAATACGTCGCTCTTTGCCTGAGCCTGCTCGCGGTGATGATTGCGCCCGTCCGCGGGGCGGATGCGCCGAGGTTCTACGCCTACTGTGTCGAGGTGGGAGTGAAAGGAGTCACACCACGCCCGCTCGCCGAGCAGGCGAAGCTGCTGCGCGAGTTTGGCTACGACGGCACTGGCTTGGCACTGCCATTGGGCGACGAGCTTGAAAGCAACCTCAAGCTCCTCGATGACGCCAGCCTGCAAGTGTTCATGTTCTGGGCTTCCGTCAACGTCAACCCCGCCAAGGGCGACGCTTGCGATCCCAAGCTGCTCGCGACCATCCGCAAACTCAAAGGCCGCCCCGCCACCGTCAGCGTGTTGCTCGGCGGCCTTAAACCCGGCGACCCGCAAGGCATGGAGCCGGCCGTCAAGCGCCTGCGCGAACTCGGCGACGCGGCGGCCGTGGCCGGCGTGCGTATCTCCATTTACAACCACGTCAACAACTGGACTGAGAGCCTGCCGTTCATCGTCGAAGTCGTGAAGAAAACCGGCCACCCGCGCGTCGGTTTCAACTTCAACCTCTGCCACTGGCTGAAGGTGGACGGCGACAAGGATTACCGGCCGTTGCTGCGCGAGAACGCTGCGAAACTCTTCTGCGTCACCATCAACGGCGCGCAACGCGGCGCGGCAACGTGGACCCACGGCCTCATCCAATCGCTCGACAAGGGCGACTTCGACAACCGCGCGCTGCTGGCCACGCTCCGCGAGATCGGCTACGGCGGCCCCGTCGGCTTGATGTGCTACGGTGTCCCTGACGATGCCCGCGATCACCTCGCGCGCTCGATGAAGATTTGGAGAAGCTGGTTCGCGAAGTGACGTGACGGCGCGTTGCTGTTGCCCGTGGCGCCGATTCAACCCGAAAACCGAAGTTGATCGTGAAGCAAACATTCCTGTCTGCTCTGCTTCGGTTTTCGGGTTCAACTGCGAGGGGGGGGCATCCAAGCAGTGCGGCACGTTTCGTAGTTCTCCAAAGGGTCGGTTTGCGGTAAGACTCCAGCGTGTTCCTTTGTCCGACATGCCACTGGGAGCTGTCGCGCGTGAAGACGCGGGATGGAATGATCTGGGCCTGCCAGGATTGTGGCGGCCGCGCGATCAGTCTTGGGCTGCTGCGCCGGGAGGTGCAGGCCGGGCCGATCAATCAAATCTGGCGCAAGGCGCGCGATGAACAAGGTTCGGCCGGCCGGCTTTGCCCGTCGTGCATGAAACCGATGCTAGTCGTGCAAGTATTGCCTTCCGGCAGCCGCTTCGACGTGGACGTCTGCAAGCGATGCCAGTTCTTGTGGTTCGACAAAGGTGAGTTCGATGCCATGCCCGCCTTGCCGCCACGTCCGCAAACTTTGGAGGAGTCGCTGCCACAGAAGGCGCGCGAACTGGTGGCGGAAGTGGAGGTTCGCCGCATCCGTGAGCGGGCGCAGGAGGAATCTTTCGGTGAAGAAGGCCCCGACGATTGGTGGCAGACGGTTGCCGGTTTTCTCGGGTTGCCGGTTGAGTTGGACAATCCCGCGCGTTACACGCCGTGGCTGACGTGGAGCGTGGGGGCGATCATGGTGCTTGTCACAGCGTTCAGCTATCCTCATCTGGGCGAAATCGTGGACCGCTACGGCATGATGGCGTCACAACCGTGGCGACACGGCGGTCTGACGTGGTTGACTTCGTTCTTTCTGCACGGCGGTGTCCTGCACTTGTTCTCCAACCTCTACTTCCTGTTCGTCTTCGGCGACAACGCCGAGGAAACGCTGGGATGGCGGCGGTTTTTGCTCTTGTTGGTCGCAGCATGTGTGGCAGGTCATGCGTTGCACATCGCATTAGAGCCGCGAACGGAATGGCCGGCCGTTGGCGCCAGCGGGGGTATTTCGGGTGTCATTACGTTCTATGCGTTGCAGTTTCCGCGGACGCGTCTGGGTTTTTGCCTCAGATGGGGATGGCGTTACCAGTGGATGAGCATGTCGGTTGTCTGGGCGCTGGCGATCTGGGTCTTGCTGCAAGTCGTCGGCGCGGCAGAACAGGTGGCTGGCTTTTCTAATGTCTCGTCGCTGGCGCATCTTGGCGGTGCCGTCATCGGCTTGTTGTTTTGGTTGAGGTTGCGTCTGAATCGTCCACGCGAGAACTGAAGCGGATTGGCAAACCCACGCTGCAACCGCAACGCAGTATTGAATAAGCACGGCGGCACGGTAGGATGCCGCCTACTATGACCTCACGCGAACGACTCCAGAAGGCGCTCAATCACCAACAACCTGACCGCGTTCCCGTGGACATCGGCGGCACGGCGGTCACGGGCATTCACGTCTCGGCGGTCACGCGGCTGCGGCGCGCAGTGCTTGCCGATGAAAGCTATCGCGTCAAGGTCATCGAGCCTTATCAGATGCTCGGCGAAGTGGATGACGAACTAGCCGACGCTCTCGGCATTGATGTCATCGGGCTGAGGCCGCGCGCAACGATGTTCGGCTTCGAGAACACCGGATGGAAATCGTTCACGCTCTTCGACGGCACGGAGGCGCTCGTGCCGGAGAAGTTCAACGTCACTAAGGCCGACGACGGCGGTTGGGTGATCTATCCCGAAGGCGACACCAGCGCGCCGCCGAGTGGTCACATGCCGAAAGGCGCGTTCTTCTTCGACTCGATCATCCGCCAGCCGCCCGTGGACGACGACAAACTCAACCCGGCCGACAATCTAGAAGAGTTCGCGGAGTTCACCGGCGAGGCGCTCGCGTGGTATCGCCAACGCATCGAGGCGCTCGATGACGGCAATCGCGGCATCATCCTCACCATGCCGGGTGCGGCATTTGGAGACATTGCGCTCGTGCCCGCGCCGTGGATGAAGCACCCCAAGGGCATCCGCGACATCGAGGAGTGGTATGTCTCCACCGCCGTCCGCAAGGACTACGTGCTCGCCATCTTCGAGAAGCAGTGCGAGATCGCGCTGAAGAACCTGGAGAAACTCATCCCGATCCTCGGCGATCGGGTGCAGGCCGTCTTTATCACCGGCACCGATTTCGGCACCCAGCGCGGCCCGTTCATCTCCAAGCAGGCCTATCGCGAACTCTTCAAGCCGTTCCACAAGCGTGTCAACGATCTCGTCCATGCGAAGTCGTCGTGGAAGACGTTCATCCACTCCTGTGGCTCGGTGTTCGAATTGCTGCCGGATTTTATCGAGGCCGGCTTCGACATCCTCAACCCGGTCCAGTGCTCCGCCGCCTGCATGGACGCGCGGACACTGAAGAAGGAGTTCGGCAAACACCTCGTCTTTTGGGGCGGCGGCGCGAACACGCAACAGACGCTCCCGTTCGGCACGCCCGACGAGGTCTATCGTGAAGCGCGCGAGCGCATCGATATCTTCGGCGAGGGCGGCGGTTTCGTCTTCGACACCGTCCACAATATCCAAGGCCCCACGCCCGCCGCAAACCTGCTGGCGATGTTCAAAGCCATCAAGGATTCAAGCAAATGAGCAACGCGCTTCTCAGTCTCATGGCGTTGCTTCTGATGCCGCTGGCGGCGCTGGCCGGCGCGCCTCGTCCAAACATCCTCTGGATTTCGTGCGAGGACACCTCGCCGTGGTTCGGGTTCTGCGGCGAGAAATACGCGCACACGCCGAACCTCGACGCGCTGGCGCGCCGCGGCGTTTACTACAACAACGCCTTCGTCACCGCGCCTGTGTGCGCACCGTGCCGGTATGCGATCATCACCAGCACCTACGCGACATCCTACGGCACGCAACGGCTCCGCTCGCAGTTCGCCGTGCCCAACACGATCAAAGGTTTCCCCACCTGCCTGCGGCAGGCCGGCTACTACTGCTCCAACAACGTCAAGACCGACTACAACACCAGCGCCGAGGAACGCATCATCGCCGAGTCGTGGGACGAATCCAGCAACAAGGCCCACTGGCGTAATCGCAAACCCGGCCAGCCGTTCTTCGCTGTGTTCAACCTCGGCGAGACGCACCAGGGCCAGGTGTTCGAGAACTCCCCGCCCAAACTCGATCCGGCGGAGCAGCACGACCCTGCCACCGCGCCCATGCCGCCTTATTATCCCGACACGCCGGCCGCCCGCCGCACGATGGCCCGCGTGCATGACTGCATCACCGCCGCGGACAAACGCGCCGGCGCGATCCTGGCCGAGTTGGAGCAGGCCGGGCTGAAGGACGACACCATCGTCTTTTTCTGGCCCGACCACGGCCAGGGCATCCCGCGCGGCAAACGCACCCTCTGGGACACCGGCCTGAAGGTGCCGCTCGTGGTCTGCTTTCCCGAAAAATACCGCCACTTCGCCCCCGCCGGCCCCGGCGGCGCCTGCGACCGGCTCGTGACCTTGGTGGACCTCGGCCCGACGCTGCTGAGTCTGCTTGAACTGTCCGTCCCGGCGCACATGCAAGGCCGCGCGTTCCTCGGCAAGGCCGCCACCGCGCCGCGCGACTATGTCTTCGGCGCGCGCGACCGCGTGGACGAGGCGCTCGAACTCTCCCGATCCGTCCGCGACAATCGCTACCTCTACATCCGCAACTTCATGCCCGACCTTTCGTGGAACCAGCCCGAGACCTATTCCGACCAGCTCGACCTGCGCCGCGAGATCACCAAGCTCGCCGCCGCCGGTAAGCTCAACGCCGCGCAACTTTCCTACGCCGCGCCGACCAAGCCGGCCGAACTCCTCTACGATACCGACAAAGACCCGTGGCAGATCAACAACCTCGCCGGCGACCCCGGCCACCGGCCTGTGTTGGAACGTCTCCGCAAGGCGCTACGCGACTGGCAGACGGAGACTCGCGATGTCGGCCTGATTCACGAATGGCAGGCGGAGAAGCTCTGCAAAAACACAAAGAAGCCGCTGGTCGAACTGGCGCGCGAGGAAAACAACTTCCCGCTCGATCGTGTGCTCGACACGGCTTGGCGCGTTGGCCTACCGGGGCAGGTTGAGGAATTCACCCGCCGTCTCGGCGATTCAGATGCGACGGTGCGCTACTGGGCTGCGGTCGGGCTGCGTGCCGCCGGCCGTGAAGCAGCCGCCGTAAAGGACGCGTTGCAAAAAGCTCTCAGGGACGAATCGTTGCCGGTGCGCATCGAAGCGGCCGGCGTGCTGGTGGCGCAATGCGATGATCGCGCCGCGCTCGACCAGCTCGCGGGAATGCTTGCGACGGGCGACGATCTCGCCGTGCTTTACGCGGCGTGGACGCTGCAACTGCTCGGCGAAAAGAGCCGACCGGCGCTGCCGGCCATGCAGACTGCGTTGCCCGGTGCGAAACAAATGTATGCCCGCTGGTGCATTCAGGGATCAATCGCAACGCTCACCGGCACCGAAAATCCCGCGTTCGCGGCGCGCACAAAAGCGGCCGGCAAGAAAGGGAAGAAATGAAAACAACCACAACGCTCGCAGTCGTCTTCGCCCTCGCTGTCATCGTTCAGGCAAAAGAATGGCAAGTCGCCACCAACGGCAACGACGCCAACTCCGGCACGAAGGTCGCGCTGTTACGCACGATCCAGCGCGCTGCCGAGCTTGCGCAGCCGGGCGATGTCGTCACCGTGCATGAGGGTGTCTATCGCGAGCGCATCAACCCGCCGCGCGGCGGCTCGTCGGACAAGAAGCGCATCGTCTATCAGGCCGCGCCGGGCGAGAAGGTGGAGATCAAAGGGTCGGAGGTCGTGAAGAACTGGACGAAGGTGCAGGACGATGTCTGGAAGGTGACGCTGCCGAACTCGTTCTTCGGCGGCTTCAATCCCTACAGCGACCTCATCCGCGGCGACTGGTTCAATCCGAAGAAGCGCGAGCATCACACCGGCGCGGTCTATCTCAACGGCGAGTGGTTGACCGAGGCGGCGACGCTCGATGAGGTGATGAAGCCGGCTGGCGAGACGCCGTTGTGGTTTGGCAAAGTCGAGGGCGACAGCACGACGCTTTGGGCGCAGTTCAAGGGCGTCAACCCGAACGAGCAACTGGCGGAGATCAATGTCCGCCGCACCGTCTTCTATCCCGACAAGCCGGGCCGGAACTTCATCACCGTGCGCGGCTTCACGATGCGCCACGCGGCAACGCCGTGGGCACCGCCGACGGCGGAGCAGATCGGGCTGATCGGCACGCATTGGAGCAAGGGCTGGATCATCGAGAGCAACACCGTCAGCCACTCCATCTGCTCCGGCATCGCGCTAGGCAAACACGGCGACCAGTTCGACAACACCTCTGCCAACAGCGCCGAGGGTTACGTCAAGACCATTGAGCGCGCCCACGCCCATCCCATCGCATGGACCGGGAAGAACATCGGCCACCACATCGTCCGCAACAACCACGTCTCACACTGCGAGCAGGCCGGCATCGTTGGCAGCCTCGGCCCCATCTTCTGCGTCGTCACCGGCAACGTCATCCACGATATCCACGTCCGGCAGTTGTTCACAGGCGCGGAGATGGCGGGCATCAAGTTCCACGCCGCGATAGACACCGAAATCAGCCGCAACCACATCTACCGCACCTGCCGCGGCCTCTGGCTCGACTGGATGGCGCAGGGCACGCGCGTCACGCGAAACCTCTTCCACGACAACACCGGCGAAGACCTGTTCGTCGAGGTGAACCACGGCCCGTTCGTCGTGGACAACAACATCTTCCTCTCCGCCGTCAACCTGCTGGACTGGTCCGAGGGCGGCGCCTACGCGCACAATCTGTTCACCGGCAAACTCGTCAGCCGTTCCGAACTGCGCCGCGACACGCCGTATCATCCCGCTCACTCGACGAAGGTCGCCGGCCTCGCGAACATCAAGGGCGGCGACGACCGGTTCTACAACAACATCTTCGTCGGGGCTGGTGCGGCTCCAGCCGCTGCCCCTGCCGGCAAAAGCGATTGGCGTGGAAAGGAAACCGGCTACGGCCTGTGGGTCTATGACAACCGCGAGTTCCCTCTCCAGACCGGCGGCAACGTCTATCTCAACGGCGCTCGTCCCTACGGCAAGGAGACGAATCCGCTCTCGCTAGCGGACGCGCTCGACTGCAAGCTCGTTGAGGCGGCAGGCGAACCTCATCTCCACCTGATGCTGCCCGCGTCGCTGTCGAAAGCCGCGACAAAGCTCGTCACAACCGAGTTGCTGGGCAAGGCGAAGATTCCCGCAGTTCGTTACGAGAACCCCAACGGCTCGCCGTTGAAAATTGACGGGGACTACTTCGGCAAGAAACGAAGCAAGTCAACGCCGACAGCCGGCCCGTTCGAGAATCCCGGCCAAGGCCCGCTCAATCTCAAAGTCTGGTGACTGCAAAGCGGCAGCCATGAAGGGCCTGGTATTGTCGCTCCACGCTTTGCTGCTGGCACCACTGACTGCACTGCACGCCGTTGAGACGCCGAAGCTGACTCTGCTGGCCGAACCGGCGCGGGTCGAACTCGCCACGGAACAGCAGAAGCTTGTCTTCACACGAACCGATGGCGGTTTCGTCCTGACGACTTTTGTGCGGGACGACCAGAAGTGGCGGGCGTTGTTCGATGCGAGTCGGCCGTTGCTCGAAGGACCGTTGTTCGGTTTACAGCCAACCCGCTACACGGTTCTGACAAACACATCCGGCGAAAAAGTCGTCGAGTTCAGCGGACGCCATCGTCAGCCGGATTACGACTGGACGATGCGCGTCGGAGCGGTTGCAGACAGTCCGCTCTTTCGGTTTATCGTCACCTGCCATCTGTCCGAGCCACTCACTCTCAACGCCCCTCAGCCTATCGTGGCGTTGTGGATGCGATGCGGCAAACCGGCGTTTCATCTCGACCAGGGGCCGGACAGTATTTACGGCAGCGCGGGAATTCCGCATGGCTACGGTTTTCCGGCGGCCTATCTCTGGGATGACAAACGCGAGGCAGCAATGTTCTTCAATATGACGCCGATGCGCTGGATGCAGCCTGATGGAGTGGCGCGCTTCCATGACGTGCGTATCATGACACGCAGCGAGTCAGGCCAGACAGGGTTGGGCATGCATTTCAAGAAGCTCTCCGGGCGACGCTTGCCGGCGGGGGAGATGACCATCGAGTTTTTCCTCCACCAAGGTATTCGTCCACTCAAGCCAACCGGCTTGGAAGCTCTCGATACGATGGTCCGGGCCTTCGCGCGGCTGCATCCGGCAGAATCGGTGTTTCCACGCAACCGGTTGACGGGTGAATTCGCCAGTTGGGAACAGTTCGCCCGGCAGGCGATGGCCGACCTGATGACCACGCCAGAGACGATGGCCGAAATCCCCGCACCGTGGCGTGACGAACCGCTCGCGCTGGTGCCGCCGCAGGAAACGATGCTCGTCCATCCCGCGCATGTGATGACCAACGCGGCGCAAGCCGGCCGGCATTGGGACTTCTCCACGGTCAACAATCATCTCACGCCGTGGCTCCTGCTGGCCCGCCTGCACGGCAACGCCGAGGCGTTGCGGCTGGGTCTGCAAAAGAAGGACGCACTGGCCCGCTTCTACGACCCGCGTGCGCGGCTCATCCGCCACGGCACGCAACAACCCCCGCACGTCGGCAAGCTGGAGATGAGCTGGCAGAACTTCTTCTTCCACGAAGAGACTCTGCGCGCGGCTTCCGCCACCGGCCCCGCCGATTTCAATCCCGCCGTTGTCGGCCGATTCTTGATGGCGACGGACGGATTGCGTGAGTTGGCGCGTCAGGTGGATTTTGTTTTCCCGCAATGGTTCGACCCCTATCAGAAGCAGCCCGTTGTCCAAAATGATGTGCGACAGTTGGGCCTCGTCCGCGAACCTTGGCAGGCAGGGGCCTACGCTCATCTCATGATGCAGGCGTTCGAGATCACGGGCGGGAAGGAGTTCCTCGCCGAAGCGCAACGCGCCATCGAGACGCTGATGGAGCGGATGGAGTTCCGCGTGCAGAACGAAATCTACGACCGCCGTTATACGGACGTGGCGGAGTTCCCGGTCACGGAGCTTTTTGGCAACGCTTGGGGGATCGCCGCGGCATACCGGCTGTATGAAAGGACCGGCCAGCCGAAGTTCCTCCGCTATTCCCGCGACTTCCTCAACACGCTCCTGCGCCTCACGTTTTGGCATGAGGACGAGACCGATGCTGTGAGCCGCGAACTGCGCAACGCCGGGTTGTTCTACCCGCACGGCGGCGCGCATGTGGCGACGCCGTGGGAAACCGCCGAGGCGCATCTGATGATCGCCTGGATGTTAAAGCACGATCGCGAGCATCCGTTGACGGACCTCCTGTTGAAGCTGTCGAACCTCAATCGAATCAACTCGTTCTACTTCTTCCCCGCTGTCTGGACCGAGCCGGTGCGGGCGCTCGACAAAACAAAGCGCCCGGCGATCAGAAATTATTTTCCGGTCGAGCCGTTCTACTGCCTTGAAGGGACCGGCGGCCATCATGGCCGGACCGCCGCCTACATGGCCGGCCTGGCGCTTTGGAACGCCTGGCTCTACGAGGCGTTGGCCGAAGCAAGCGACCGGGAGATCTTGGTGCTGAACCTCGACGCGATGGAGGATTATGAGGCTGCGCTCTCTTGTGTGGAACGGCGCTTCATCACCTGCAACCCCGGCCCGACGAAGCGCGCTTGCCGCGTTCTGTTCAAACACCTGCCTGACGGTGATTATCTCGTGACGCTCGGCACGCGTGAAGAGAAGCATCCGGCAACGGAGCTCAGGCAGGGCTTGCCGCTGACCTTGGACACCGGCAAACACATCCGGTTCACGGTGCGCCGCAGTGATTACCGCGAGCGCGCGATTCAGTTGAGACAGCAACGTTCCTCCCAGAACGTCCTCTCCCAAGCCTACCGACTCTTGCAGGATCGCGCCGCCAACAAAGAACGCGCAACCGTATCTCCCAAGGATATCCAAGCCTTCGCAGAAGCGCTTCGTGCCTGCCGGGATGGGCGTCACGACGATGCCATCACCAAAGCCGTGCCCATCATCCACGACGGTGATTCGCAGCGATGAGTTTTCGCTTGCGCCGCACGGGCGAACGGATTCGAATGCGGCCTATGAAGAACATCACCACACTCACGGCTTCATTGTTGATCGGCACGGCGGCGTTGGCGGGCGACGTTCAGCCGCTCATGGTTCAGCGCGGCGCGTGCCTGCTCGACGAGACATTCGCGGGCGGCCTCGACACCAACAAGTGGAAGGTGGCCATCGGCGCGTGGCAGGTCGAGAACGGCGTGCTCGCAGGCACCGAACGTCCCAGCGACCATCACGCGGCGGTAATCAAGACGCCTTTCACCAATATCACAGCGGTGGTGCAGTTCTCGTTCATGCTTAAGGGCGACTCCGGCTTCCATTTCAGTCTCAACCATCCCGGCGGCCACAACAGCCGCATCAGTGTCCGCGCCAACTCCGTTGTGATGCGCAAGGACCTCGTCAAGAAGGACCCGCGCTCGTATGCGCCGCTGCTCGACGAGGCCGGCGCATCGCTCGCCCCGGACAAGTGGCACACGATGATCGTGGAACTCAACGGCGCGGAGATGCTGGCCCGCGTGGATGACGCGCTCTTCCTCTACGGCTCGCATCCCGGCATCAACAGGGAGAAGAGCGATTTCGGATTACCGGTGATGGGCGCGGCGCAGTTCGACAACGTGAAGATTTGGAGCGCCACGCCCAGCCCGGACTGGCCGTCGGAAAAGGAGAAACTCCTCGCGCGACAGGCGTCGCGGCCCGCCATTGACCGCTCGGGCAACCCGACGGAAGCGTTCCAAGTGGCCGAGGGGAAAGCCCGCGACCGGCTCATGAAGTCCGACGCGAAGTTCGTCGCGCTGGTGGACGCACGAGCGGCGGTTCAGGAGGCCATCGCGAAGGCGTTCCCCGTCGTCAAACGCAAAGGCGCGAAAGCGGACGCCGAGAAGAAGCGGCTGGCCAGCGAAGACGCCAAGTATAAGAAGCTGGCAGCGGACCTGCGTGTGGCGCAGAAGAACGAGCGCGACTATCTCTTTGCCCAAGCCCCGGAGGTGAAGAAAGCCTGGGAAGCCTTCGCCGCCGCCAATCAGGCCAAGGCCAAAGGCAAAGCCGTTGCGAAGAAGTAGCGTCCGCGAATGACGATGAACCGGATTCTTTTCCTCGCCGCGCTGGTGCTGGCGCCGCTGGCTGTTCATGGGCGCGAGTTGCCGGCCAATCCTGGCGAAACACCGCCGCTGTGGGAAATCCACCTCGGCTCGCACCAATACTCGATCCCGACGATTGACCGCGGCCGGATTTATCTGGCGACGGACGACATCGCGGTGCGATGGGCCGGCTACGCGCCGACGGGCGGCGGCGTGTTGATGTGCGTGGAGCAGGCGACGGGCAAGTTGATCTGGGAACTGCCGAGTCCGCGCTACATGGAGGGCGTGACGCCGCCGTTTCATTTTGACCAGTGGCGGTGCGGGATTTGTTCCAAGCCGCAGGTGGACGGCGAGCGGGTGTTTGTGGTCGGCAACCGCGGCGAGGTGTTGTGCGTGGACCGGAACAACGGCTCGGTGGTGTGGCGGTATGATTTCATCAAGGAACTGGGCGTGGTGCCGCATGATGTCTGTGGGAGCACGCCGCTGATCGTCGGCGATTTGGTTTTCGCCTGCACGTCGAACGGGCAGGACGACCGTCACGACAAGGTGCCGGCACCGCAGGCACCGACGCTGATCGTGCTCGACAAGAAGACCGGCCGTCTCGTGGCGCGCGACGGCGAGCGAATCGGCGAGCGGTTGTTCCACTGCAACTGGTCGTCGCCCATCGCCGGCAAGGTGAACGGCCGCACGTTGGTGTTCTTCGGCGCCGGCGACGGAATCTTGTATGCGTTCGAGTTGCCGTCGTCGTCGCGCGACGGCGTGCAGGTGTTGAAGAAGGCGTGGTCCTACGACTGCAACCCACCGGGTTACCGGATGCGCGATGGCGTGCCGATGCCGTATTCGACGCACCGAAAACGCCTCCCCGACGGCCCGAGCGAAATCATCGGCTCGCCACTTTTTTGGAACGGCCGTGTTTACGTGGCAATCGGCCAGAGTCCGGTGCATGGCGATGGACAAGGCTGTTTGTCGTGCGTGGACACGGCGACGGGGAAGAAGGTCTGGGACTCGACGCTGGTGCAGCGGACGCTGGCGACGCCGACGATTGCGGACGGCCTGCTCTACATCGTGGACACGCCGGGCAACGCGCATTGCTTCGATGCGGTGAAGGGCGAGCGGCTTTGGGTGCATCCACTCGGCGGCCGGACATGGTGCGCGTCGCCGTTCGCCGCGGACGGGAAAGTCTATATCGGCACCGAGTCGGGCGCGTTGTGGGTGCTGAAAGCTGGGAGGACGCTGGAGGTGTTGTCGCGAACGAAGCTGCAAACTGCGCCAATCACACCGACGGCAGCCGGCGGCGTTTTGTATCTGCCAACGCAACGGAGCCTGCTGGCGATTCCGGGGAAGTAAACGCAGCCGAAGGAAGCCGGAAGCAAGATCATGAAGAACTGCCTCATCACTCTTGTCGCTTCACTCCTGGCAATGCCGGCGACGCTCGGTGCCTTGGACTATCCCTGCACGACCGCCGAGCCGCAGAAGAGCGGCTGGCCGCTGACGGAGGAAGAGAAGCAATACGTGTCAAAGCCGGAACACGAACGCAGGCCCGGCGCGGAGCAGAAGAAACACCTGCCGGCGATGTGGCCGGTCACGCCGTCGGCGGGGCATTGGGGCGGGACGAGTTGGCTGGACATGCACGCGAAGTTGGTGAAGGAAGCGGAGGCCAGCAAAGGCCCGATTGATGTGTTGCTCGTCGGCGACAGCATCACCATGCAGTGGGGCGCGGCGTGGACGAGGCACTTCCCCAAGCTCAAGACCGTCAACATCGGTATCGGCGGCGACAAGACGCAGAACGTCCTCTGGCGGCTCGATCACGGTGGCGTCGCGGGATTGGAGCCTAGGCTCGTCATCGTGCTCATCGGCAACAACAACATGTTCTTCACGCCCGAAACCGGCATCGAGGCCGCCGCGAAGGGCATCCAGATGGTTGTGGCGAATGTTCGCGAGAAGTTCCCCACCGCGCCCGTGATCGCGGTGAAGATTTTTCCCGCCCACGCTCCCGGCAACCGTTTCTACGAGGACATCAAGAAGATTAACGCCGCGCTCGACACGCTGAAACTCGACAACGATCCGAAGGTGACCGTGCTCGACCTCTGGAGCGACATGGTCAACGCCGACGGCACGCTGAAGAAGGGCCTGTTCACGCCCGACAACATCCACCTGACGCAAGATGGCGGCTACTTGCTCTATGCGACCAAGCTGAAGCCGCTGGTGGAGAAGTGGCTGGCGAAACCGTGAACTTCGGTCTCGTATGAAACGTTTCATACGCCTGCTGCTGCTGGCACAAGGCATCGCTGCCAGAATCCTGTCGAATGAGCCGGTGACTGCTGGCTCGTTGGCCGAGCTTGACGCAGCGATACGCAGTCTGGGGCCGGGAGCGATGGTGCTGGTGAGCGATGGCACCTACGAAACCAAGCGGCCGATACGCATCGAGGGCAAACGCGGCACGGCCGAGGCCCCGATTGTTCTGCGCGCGGAACATCGCGGCGGGGCGACGATTGGGGGCGCGGCGGGTTTCGTCATCCGGGATTGTGAGCATCTGGTGCTTGAAGGTTTCGTGTTTACGAACGACGCCGACCAGCAGGCCGTGCAACTCGTCAACTGCCGGCATGTTCGCGTGACGCGAAACACTTTTCGCCTGAGCGAGCGCGCCAAGCCACGGCACTGGGAGCATTGGGTCACCGTTGATGGCGCTCGCAGCGGGCACAATCGCGTGGACCACAACCTGTTTGAGCGCAAGGTCAACCGCGGCAGCCCGCTCTTCATCCGCGGCGACGATGAGGCTCTCGTTTGCTCGCAACACGACCGCGTGGACCACAATCACTTCCGCGACGTCGTCTTCGCCAATGGCGAGAACGGTCACGAGACCATCCGCACCGGCGGCAACGACCTCGGCGCATCCGGTCGCAGCTCGTTCACGATCATCGAGGAGAATCTGCTGGAGCGATGCAGCGGCGAAGACGAGATCATGTCGCTGAAATCTTCCAATAACATCGTCCGCAACAATACACTCCTGAACTGCCGCGGCGCGATCTGCCTGCGGCTGGGCAACCGCAGCGTTGTCTCCGGCAACTTCATCATCGCCACCGACGGCGAGCCGGGGCGCGGCGGCGTGAAGCTCTACGGTTTCGAGCATCGCGTCTTCAACAACTACTTCCTCGGCCTGACCGGCCGGCGGCATGAGGCGCCCCTCGCGCTGGTTCCCGGCACACTCGACACACCCTCCACCGGGAACATCGGCAAGAAATACGACGACATGACCTCGGTCGCGCCGACGCGGGGTTGGATCGCGTTCAACACGTGGGTTGACTGCGCGCCGCTCCAGTTCGGCTTCAAGAAGGAGAAGGAGCGACCTTGCATTCCGAACGGATGTGTCTTTGTCAATAACCTCGTCGTTCGCACCAGGCCGCAGTCCTCGCCACTCGTGAATCTCGAGGCCGCCCGCAACCTGCGGGCGCATGACAACCTCGGTTGCGTTTGCGGACCTGCGCCGACTGACGCATGGGCCGGTTGGTTTCGTTTCGACGATCCCCGTCTCCGCCGGGTGGGGGATGGCTTAAGCCTGTGGCGGCTGACGGATTCGAGTTCGGCAATTGACGCTGCGGTCGAAATTTTCCCGGCGGTCGCCGAAGACGTGTTTGGCCACGCGCGGACGGGCCGGCGCGACATTGGAGCCGAGGAATTCGACAAGGTGGCTGTCACACGTGGGCCGCTGACTTCGAGTAATGTAGGCCCCGACGCTCCGTGAGGGATCACCCGCGGACACTCGCCAGCCACCCGAACATTCTACCAATCCGTCGGCTGATAATCTTTCAGGAATTGCCCCCAGACGTGCTCGCCGGTGTTAAAGCCGCTGATGATCGGGTCCACGATCCGCGCCGCGCCGTCCACGATGTCCAGCGGCGGATGAAAACGATGCTCGTGTTTCTTTCGTTCCGCGATCTGCGCCGGATCTTCGTCGGTGACCCAGCCGGTGTCCACGCTGTTCATGTGGATGCCGTCGGTATGATAATCGGCCGCCGAGGTGCGCGTCATCATATTCAACGCCGCCTTCGCCATGTTCGTGTGCGGATGACGCGTGGTCTTGGAAGACCGGTAGAACTGGCCCTCCACCGCCGAGACGTTCACGATGTGCTTGTCGCGCTCCGGCGCTCGCAGCATCAACGGCTTCAAACGGGCGTTCAGCACAAACGGCGCGACCGCGTTCACCAAATGCACCTCCAGCAGTTCCACAGAGGGAACTTCCGCCATCATCAACCGCCAGGAATTCCGGTCGCGCAAATCCACCTGCTGCAAATCCTGGTCGAGTTTGCCCTCGGGAAACAAATCGCGGTGTGCCGTGAGTTCCGCCGGCGACAACGGCACCTGCGAAAGCGCCGCCGCGTGCGTGATGCCCACGGCCGGCGGCACGCCGCGCTCACGCAACGCCGTATCGCCTGTCGGCAGCAAGTGATAACCGCGCAATCCCTCGTAAGCGCCGAGCAAACGCCGCGCGTTTTCCGGCATTGCGTTCAGCGGTCCGGTTTCGCCAGCCATCATGTGCGCGTAAAATTCCGGCGGTCGCCGCACGGTCTGACAGGCGTTGTTGATGATGAAATCGAGCCGGTCGCGAGTCGTCATTAAATGGCGGCAGAACGCCTCGACGCTCGGCGTGTGGCGCAAATCCAGCCCGAAGATTTCCAAGCGATCTCCCCACTGCTCGAAGTCCGGCTCCTGGGCATAACGCGCCGCCGCGTCGCGCGGGAAGCGCGTGGAAACAATCAGTTGCGCGCCAGCGCGCAGCAACTTGATCCCGGCTTGGTAGCCAATCTTGACGCGGCCACCGGTCAGCAGCGCAACGCGTCCGCCCAGATTGGCCGTCTCGGTCCGCTTCTGCAAATTCAGCGCCGCGCAATCCGGGCAAAGCTGGTCATAGAAATGGTGAATGGCGGTGTAATCGCGTTTGCAGATGTAGCAGTTCTGCGGCTCGACGACCTCGCGAAAATCCGGGTCAGTTTCCACTTCCTCCTGCTTGAATCCGGACGGCGGGTGATAATTCGGCGTCGTGAACACCGATTTGCGCCGCAACTTGCGGATGCCGGTCTTGTTAAGCACGTCCTGGTCACGCTGTAGTTTTGCGGCGCGGCGCTGGCGCTGCTTGGCCTTGACCAACTGACGGCGCGCGATGGCATCAGGCCGCGAAACCTCGCCGGCTGCTTTTAGCAGGCGTTCCCTCTCCCCGTCTGCCACCTGCGCAAGCAGGCTGCGATCCTTCGCTATCGCTTCCAACAAATCCGCAGCCGTTCGCAGGCGCTGGGTCAACACATCGTTATTCATTGCTACACATCTTCAACCGAAGTGGGACATGTTTTCAACCTGTCATCTGACCTGCGTGTGCGCGTTCGAGTTGAAGTCCGGTATCTCATGGTTGGGTATGGTGCTCAATGAATTGGCTGTTTGGCTATTTCCGCCGTGCGCGTAAACCGCTAGGATGAAGGCCGAATATGAGACATCACAACCTTCCTCTAGCGGAACGGGAGACCTACTCTGCTGCCTACGTTGTGCTCGTTTGCTTTGTCGCCACACTCGGCGGGCTGCTCTTCGGCTACGACACCGGCGTCATTTCCGGCGCCATCGAGCCGCTGACGGCGCGCTTCGGCCTCAACGATTTCATGAAGGGATGGGCGTCGGGCTGCGTGCTCATCGGCTGCGCAGCGGGCGTGCTGTTGGTCGGGCCACTGTCGGACCGGTTCGGGCGCAAATGCGCGATGTTCCTCGCCGCGGCGATGTTTTTGGCGTCGGCCATCGGCACGGCGCTACCACCGGACATCTGGACGTTTATCGCGTTCCGTTTCCTCGGCGGCGTCGGCATCGGCATTGCCTCCATCTCGACGCCAATGTATATCGCCGAAATCACGCCGGCGCGGATTCGCGGGCGGATGGTGGCGGTGAACCAAATCGCCATCGTCGGCGGCATCGCGACAACATCGTTCATCAACTACTACATCGCCGGCTGCGGTGACCAGGCATGGCTTATTGAGAGCGGCTGGCGCTGGATGTTCGGCACCGGCATCGCGCCCGCGGTGGTTTTCGCGGTGCTGTTGTTGGCGATCCCGGAAAGCCCGCGCTGGCTCATCGAGCAACATCGCGACGAGATCGCGCTGGCCATCCTGCGACGCGTCGGCGGCGGGGCGTTTGCGGAGACGGAGAGCGCGAGCATCCGCGCGGCGCTGGCGCAGGAACGCGGCACGTGGGGCGAGGTGTTCTCGCGCGAACTGCGCCGGCCGCTGGCCATCGGCATCGCGCTCGCCATCCTGCAACAGGTCACCGGCATCAACGTCTTCATGTATTTCGGCGCGACGATCTTCAAGACGATGAGCCAGTCCACCGGCGTGGACGCGGGCTTGCTCCAGCAGATGATCATCAACGGCGCCGGCGTGCTTTTCACGCTCATCGCCATCGCGACGGTGGACCAGTGGGGCCGCAAACCGCTGATGCTCATCGGCGCGGCGGGCATGGGCGTGAGCCTCCTGGCGATGGGGGTGCTCGCGCAGACCATGAGTGACCCGACAGCGGCGGGCGGCTGGATGCTGCTGTTCATTGTTCTCTACATCGCCTGTTTCGGCCTTTCCGTTGGCCCGGTGACTTGGGTCATCCTCTCGGAAATCTATCCGACGGCGATTCGCGGCCGCGCGCTGGGCTTGGCGACGTTTTTCCTGTGGGTGGCCGACTACATCGTGACGCAGACGTTCCCGCTGCTCGACGCGAAGGAGTCGTGGTTCGTGCGCGAGTTCAACCACGCCTTTCCATTCTACGTCTATGCCGGCTTCTGCGTCGTGCTGGTGCTGCTCGTCTGGCGCGCCGTGCCGGAAACCAAGGGCCAGTCGCTCGAAGAAATCGAGCGGAGCTGGAAGAAGTAAGCGGCCCTCCAGCCCCGCTCGCTCTATTTTTCGAACGCGAAGCTCTTGCGCACGGCTTGCTCGCGGATAGCGCGGAGCATGGCGGCGTCGAATGCCTTGTCGGCGGACTTGCCGCCCTTCTTCATCTCCTCATCAATGAACTTCTGGCGTTGCGCGTTGAGTTGGTTGATTTCCTGTTGCACGCCGGCGCGTTTCTTCGCCATCGCGTCGAGGTGGGCCTTGCGTTGATCGTGCGTCATTGCCCGCATCTCAGCGGGCAATTCTCCTTCGTTCACCTTCGCCAGATCAAAATCCTTCCGGGTCATCGCGTCCACCAGGTCCCAGGATGCATTACGATACTGGCCGCTGGCTTTCGCGACGGCGCGGCTCGCGAACACTGCCGGACTGGCCGCTGCGGCGCTCGTGTCGGCGGCGGTTTGCATCGCCCGGCCTTCTGCGCCGCGAACGCCGTAGGCGAGGTAGGTCCGGTTGATTTCGCCGCCGAGCACTGCCAGCCTCTGGTCGAACGGCGTGCTGACGACGATGGTGCCGCGGTCCTGGTCAATGCTGGCGAATTGGCCGTCCGCCGCGCGAGCCACGTCGCGCCAGCCGTCGGCCTCGCGACTTGTCGCCGGGCCACAGTAAATGGCGTTGACGATGATGCCGCGCGTGATGGCGTCCTTGCAGACGTCGGCGGTCGTGAACTGCCGGTCCTGAGTCGCCGGTTCGTTGCCAGCGACGACGATGATCTTGAGCGCGTCCTTCTCGGCGCTCCACGGCTGTTCCATCACGCTCGTGCGCACGACGCGGGCGACGTATTCGTCGCCGCCATTGGTGACGAGCGCGGTAAGCTTCCCGTAAACCGCGTCGAGGTCGTCGGTGAGGTCAATCTGCTTGCGGACGTAGCCGGTTTCCGCGCCGAAGCCCGGCGTGCCGTAGGCGTAGAGCGCCACGCGCAAGTGCGGCTTGGGCTTCGCCGTGGCGAGTTCGTTGACGATGTCCCAGAGCTTCTGTTTGGCGGCGTTAATCAGGCCATCCATGGAGTTGCTCGTGTCGAGACAGATGACGAGGTCAATCGGCCGTTCCTTCTCCGGCGCGCTCTTGGCGAACGCGCAGCACGCGAGGCTCGCGGTCAGTGTGATGGTGAGGATAAGTGTCGTCGTCTTCATGGTGTTCCTTTCTGGTTATTCGGTGACTTCGTAAATCGTGTTGTTCAACGCGACCTGCACGTTGCGGCCGACGGCGAACCACGGCAGCGCGTGCGGATGCTGCGAGATCAGATCGAAGTATTCTTGTGAGTTGAATTTCACCTGCACGCGGCGCGCGTTCGGCAGCGCCTGCACGTTGGAGTCAATCCACTGGCTGCCGTTCTGGAAGAAGGCGCGGCCGTGGACGAATCGTTGTTGCTGCGCATATTGGCCGACGCGCGTAGCCGCCTTTGATGGCATCGGGCTGGCCGCAACAACACTCTGCTGCGCCTCGTCTTTTCCAACCGCAATCGCCTCGGCGGCGTTGGGCGCCAGTTTGAACGCCGAGGAACTGCGTGCGCCGGAAACGGCCTGGCCGCCGGCCCTGTCCATGTTGAGAGCAGTCCAAGTCCGGCCCATCGCCTCGCGCGCCTCGCGGTCGGCGTCGAAGCCTTGCAGGGAGCGGTGCCCCACCGGCACGTTGCGGCGCGACTCGTCCTCGACGATCAGATAGGCGGTGTAAGGCGTGACGATGCCGTATTGGCGCGCCAGTTCGGTCACTTCGTCGCGCAGTTCGCGGTTCTCGCCGTAAAGACGGATTTCGTCGAGCAGGAAGCCGATGCGCCGTGTGGCCCAGAGTCGTGGGATAAAATCGTGCTCGGTGTCGCGCGAGGGAAACTCCACTTCGTCGGTGAACTTTTTGGTCGCGCCGTTGACGGTGCCTTCGATGGTGACGGCGGCGTGGCCATCGCCGCTGTAGCAGCCAACAACGATGAGTTGCTCGCCCTTGAACAGGTCGGGCAGTGGCGACGGATAGACGCGGCTCGCCTTGATGTTGCCGCTGAAGCGCAGCGTGGGGTTGGCGAGGACGGGTTCCTTGATCTTGGTGAAGAAGCTGGAGACCTTCAACTCGATGTCTTCGTCGGGCAGGACGTATTGGCTGAACGCGCGCGTCGTGTCGGTGATGCTGTCGAGCAGGTGGGTGTTCACGTCGGTGCCAATGCCGAAACAGAAGACGCGCGTGTTGCCGCCGACGCGTCGGACGGTGGAGAGGATTTGCTTCTCATCGGTGACGCCGACGGTGGGCTGGCCGTCGGTGAGGAAGATGACGACGTAGGGGCGGTCGGAGCGGTCGGGGCGAAGTTCCAGCGCCCTGCGCAGCGCCTCCTCGATGGCCGTGCCGCCGATGGGTTTCAGGCCCTTGATGAAGTCGGCGGCGCGCTGGCGGTTCTCCTCGCTCGCCTTGACGAGTTTGTCGAAGAGCGGCTCGGCTTCGGTCGAGAAACGGATGATCTCGAAGCGGTCGCTGTCGTTGAGGTTCTCGACGCAGAACTGGAGCGCCTTCTTGGCCTGCGCGAGCTTGTTGCCTGCCATCGAGCCGGACGTATCGAGCACGAATGTCACGTCCTTCGGCACCACACGGTTGCTCTTGATGTCCGCGCCGGGCGACGCGAGCAGCAAGAAGTAGCCATCGCCATCGCCGTTCTTGTAGGTCATCAGGTTGACGCCGACGTCAGCGTCCTCGGTGGAGAAGACGACTTGGAAATCCGTGTCGGGCCGCACGTTTTTCGATTCGAAGCCGACGGTCGCGCGCATCGCGCCGTGGCGGCGGATTTCGACGTTGTGACTGGGCGAGTAGATCGTCTTGATCGGGCGCTTGGTTGCCAGTTCAACCTTCACGCTGACGGTCTTGACCGGCGCGGCGGAGAACTTTTCCGTGTTGAGCGGATAGATGTAGTTGACGAGACCACTGTCGGCACGAAGCACCTGCGAGTAGGAGAGCGTTATGCGTTTGCGGCTGTGCGGCTCGATGGGAAAGATGCGGACCTTGAACAGGTCGCGGCCGGCATACTCCAGCAACGCCGGGTCGCGCATTTTGCGGACGATGTCCTCGTAGATACGGCGGGCTTTGTCGGCGGGGAGGAGTTCCGCCTCGACCTGCCGGCCGCCGATCTCCATCGTGAACTTGTTGATCTGCGCGCCCTTCGGCGCCGGGAAGATGTAGGTGCCTTCGAGACGCTGCGGGTTGGGGTTGTAGAACTCCTGATCAATGGCGGTGGCGGCGACCTGCCCGTCAATCTTGACGTTGACGTGGTGGTAGGTGACCTCCAGCGGCGCGAACGCATAGTGGCCGTGCGGCACGTGCGTCGGCGTGTGGATGACGATGAGGCCGTCGGCAAGCGCGGCGCTGGCGATTCCGAAGAGGGTGAGGAGCGGTATCCATGTTTTCATACACCGCATTGGACGGCGGTGGATGAAAAATGCTCCCCGCGAATACAGAAAGAAGAAGCCGGAGGCGACTCGCGCCGCCTCCGGCTCAATCCAACCTACCCGTCGGGTTACTTCTTGGCCTTGAAGGAACCGACTTTGTAGCGGTCACCCTTGGCAGTCAGAGCCTTGTTGGCATCTTTCTTGGTGATCTCGCACTTGTCGTCCTTCATGGTGACGGTGGCCGTCAATGTATCTCGATCGAATGTAACTTCGGCCACGCCGGGCAGGGATGAGATCGCCTCACGGACGACCGCAGGACAACTCCCTCACGTGGCTCCAGGCACACCGACCAGATACACACGACCTTTTGCCGCGTCGGCAGCGGAAGCGTCCGGCGCCAACTCTGTGGCGGCCAAGCACCCCACGACCAGCGCGACGGCGACCAATGGACTCAGTAGTCGTGTCATGTGTCTCCTGATGGTTTACTGGTTGCGTTGACTCTCTGGGTTTCCAACCTCGGAAACCGCCCGAACATTACCACATCCTCCTGTCGCGGCAACATAGAAATGCCCTGTAGAAATCCGTGCCTGAATTTCTGGCGACCGGTTTTGGGGGCGAGCGGAGGGTGCAAAGGTGGGCCGATACGGTGGCCGCCACGGTGCGCCAACGCCAAGGAAGGACTTCAACGGGATGGATTCAGACCGCGGGCGGCTTCACGAAACCCTCTTGCAGCCCCGTCATCTCCATGCAGCTCCGGTGGCGCCCAATGCGAGGAAATTCCGGCGGTTCATGATGAAAGCCCGGCGGATGAACCCCAACGCGCGGCAAACCACAAGAGTTGTCTTGCGGCCTTGACAGGCGGCGGCATTTCACTAGACTCGCGGTTCCTTTTACGGCGGAGTTTCGCCGTCCAAGGCTATAACACCAAGAATCAGGATCAATTATCATGGCTAAAACGAAAGCTTCCAAGCCTGCCAAAGCTGGCAAGGCACCCAAATACGTTTATTTCTTCGGCGGCGGCAAGGCTGACGGCGACGGCAAGATGCGCGCGCTGCTCGGCGGCAAAGGCGCCAATCTCGCGGAGATGATGCGCATCGGCCTGCCGGTGCCTCCGGGATTCACCATCACAACTGAGGTTTGCACCTACTACTACGACAACAAGCGGGTTTACCCGAAGGTTCTCAAGGATCAGGTCAACACCGCCATCGAGAAGCTCGAAACGCTTCTCGGCAAGAAGTTCGGCGACAAGGAAAACCCGCTTCTGGTCAGCGTCCGTTCCGGCGCGCGCGATTCGATGCCGGGCATGATGGACACCATTCTCAACCTCGGTCTCAACGACGAAACCGTGCTGGTCGTCGCCAAGAAGAGCGGCAACCCGCGTTGGGCGTGGGACTGCTACCGTCGGTTTGTCCAGATGTATGGTGACGTCGTCATGGGCGTGCAGAAGCAGGGCAAGGACGATCACGAGCCGTTCGACGAGGTTATGGACCACCTCAAGGAAGAGGTCGGCGTCAAGGAAGACACCAAGCTCACCGCTGAGCATCTCCAGACGCTAGTCGCCCGCTACAAGGATCTCATCAAGAAGCGGACCGGCCAGGAGTTTCCGCAGTGCCCCATCGAGCAGATGTGGGGATCGGTCGGCGCCGTGTTTGGTTCCTGGAACAATGACCGCGCGATTGTTTATCGCCGGAAATACAACATCCCGCACGAGTGGGGGACGGCCGTCAACGTCCAGACGATGGTCTTCGGTAACCTCGGCGATACCAGCGCCACGGGCGTGGCGTTCACGCGCGACCCGGCCTCTGGCGAGAAGGTGTTCTACGGTGAATACCTGATCAACGCGCAGGGCGAGGACGTCGTTGCGGGCATCCGCACGCCGAACCCGATCGCCAAGCTCGCGCAGGAAATGCCGGCGGCCCACAAGGAACTGATGCAGGTCCGCGCCAGCCTGGAGAAGCACTTCAAGGACATGCAGGACTTCGAGTTCACCATCGAGGACAACAAGCTCTACATGCTCCAGACCCGCAACGGCAAACGCACCGGCCTCGCCGCCGTGCGCATCGCCGTCGAGATGGTCGAGGAGAAGTTGATTGATTGGCAGGCGGCCGTGAAGCGCATCCCGGCGGATTCGCTGGCCCACGTGCTCGCGCCGATCTTCAATCGCACGGATCGCGCTGAGGCTGAGAAGGCCGGCCGGTTGCTCTGCAAAGGCCTGCCTGCCGGTCCGGGCGCGGCTTCCGGCAAGATCGTGTTTAACGCCGAGGACGCCGTGGCCGAAGCGCACAAGGGCAGCCGCGTGCTGCTCGTCCGCACTGAAACCACGCCCGAGGACTTGCGCGGCATGATCGCCGCCGAGGGCATCCTCACCGCGCGCGGTGGCGTCAGCAGCCACGCGGCGCTCGTTGCCCGCCAGATGGGCAAGGTTTGCGTCTGCGGCGCGGCGGACATCGTGATTGATTACACCGCCCGTGTGATGCAGGTGAAGGGCCGCACGCTGAAGGAAGGCGACTACATCTCCATTGACGGCACCGCCGGCGAAGTGTTCGAGGGCGAGGTCAAGACCGCGCCCAGCGAGGTCGTCCAGGTGCTGGTCAGCAAGACGCTAGACCCGAAGAAGAGCCGCGCCTACCAGCAGTTCGCCAAGCTCATGACGTGGTGCAACAAGCTGCGCCGGCTCGGCATTCGCACCAACGCCGACCAGCCCGACCAGGCCGCCAACGCCATCGCGTTTGGCGCCCAGGGCATCGGCCTCTGCCGCACCGAGCACATGTTCTTCAGCGGCGACCGCATCTACCCGATGCGCGAGATGATTCTCGCCGAGACCGTGGAAGCCCGGAAAGCCGCGCTGGCCAAGCTGCTGCCGTTCCAGCGCGAGGACTTCGCCGGCATCTTCCGCGAGATGCAGGGCCTGCCGGTCACCATCCGCACGCTCGACCCGCCCTTGCACGAGTTCCTGCCGCACGACGCAGAGACCCAGCGCTCGACGGCCCACAAGCTCGGCATTGCGCCGGAGAAGGTCGCCGCCCGCGTGGCGCAGTTGCACGAGGCCAACCCGATGCTCGGCTTCCGCGGCTGCCGTCTTGGCATTGTCTATCCCGAAATCACCGAGATGCAGACGCGCGCCATCATCGAGGCCGCCATCCAGGTGAAGAAGGAAGGCATCAAGGTCAAGCCGGAGATCATGATCGTGCTCATCGGATTCCCGAAGGAGCTGCAACTCCAGTTGGATATCGTCCACCGCGTGGCCAAGCAGGTCATGGAAGAGAAGAAGACCAAGGTGGAATACATGGTCGGCACCATGATCGAAATTCCGCGCGGCGCCCTGGCCGCCGACTTGATCGCGAAGGACGCGCAGTTCTTCAGCTTCGGCACCAACGACCTGACGCAGACCACGCTGGGCATGAGCCGCGACGACAGCGGTTCGTTCCTGCCGGCCTACGCCGAAAACGAGATCGTCAAGTCCAACCCGTTTGCGTCCATTGACCAGACGGGCGTGGGCCAACTCATGCAGATTGCCATCGAGAAGGCGCACAAGACGCGCCCCGACATCAAACTTGGCATCTGCGGCGAACACGGCGGCGACCCGGAGAGCGTGAAGTTCTGCCACCGGATCGGCCTGACCTATGTGAGCTGTTCGCCGTTCCGGGTTCCGATCGCCAACTTGGCGGCGGCACAAGCAGCACTTGAACAATAAGAAGTTCAGCGTAGTCTAACTCAGCACGTGGGCGCTGGGGAAAACCCCCAGCGCCCCGTCCTGGAGAGGTGCAACCATGCGATTCGACCGAACGGAGAGCGAAGGCGGCATCAAAATTTACTTGCGAGAGATCGGGCAGATCCCCCTGCTGACCCGCAAGGATGAGGTGGATCTTTCCAAGAAGATCAAGAAGGGCGACAAGGCCGCCCGCGACAAGATGATCCGCTCCAACCTGCGGCTCGTCGTCAAGATCGCCCACGATTATTCCGGCCTCGGCCTGCCGCTGCTCGATCTCATCAGCGAAGGCAATATCGGCCTGATGAAGGCCGTCGAGCGGTTTGACCCAAAGAAGGGCGGCAAGCTTTCCACTTACGCTTCGTGGTGGATCAAGCAGTCCATGAAGCGCGCGCTGGCCAACCAGGCCAAGACCATCCGCCTCCCGGTGCATCTGGTGGACAAGATCGGCAAGATGCGCCGCGCCGCCATCAAGCTCAGCGAAAAACTCGGCCGCGATCCGACCGACGTGGAACTGGGCAAGGAACTGGGCGTTTCATCGGCCAAGGTTGCCGAACTGCGCACCGTCAGCATCCGGCCGGCGTCGCTCGAAGCGCCGATTGGCGAGGACGAGACCACCGAGTTCGGCGAGATCATCGGCGACGAGAGCGCGCTTGATCCGTTCGAAACGCTCAAGGACAAGTCCACCAAGCAGGACATCACCGCCTTGCTGCACAAGCTCGATGAGCGGGAGCAGTTGATTCTCCGGCACCGCTTCGCCCTCGACGGCGGCAAGGAGCAGACGTTGGAAGAAATCGGCGCCGCCCTCGGCGTCACGCGCGAGCGCATCCGCCAGATTCAGAACATCGCCTTGCGGAAACTTCGCAAGGCGATGGAGAAGCAGGAAAAACCCAAACGGGCCAAGTAACCACCATGTCTGCCACCGCCATTGCCGAAATCAAAGCCGCCATCCGCGACATCCCGAACTTCCCGAAGCCGCCGGTTGTCTTCAAGGACATCACGCCGGTGCTGCAACAGCCGAAGCTCTTCCGCGCCGCCGTGGACGTTTTCGTGGACCGCCACAGCGCCCAGAAGCCCAACGCCATCGTCGGCATAGACGCGCGCGGTTTCATCTTCGCCGGTGCGGTCGCCTACCAGCTCGGCGTCGCCTTCGTGCCCGTGCGCAAGAAAGGCAAGCTCCCCTACAAGACCATTGAGGAAAGCTACGATCTCGAATACGGCCGCGAGACGCTCTCGATGCACATAGACGCCGTCAAGCCCGGCGAGCGGGTGGTCATCGTGGACGACGTGCTCGCCACCGGCGGCACCGCCGCCACCGCCGCGAAACTCGTCGAACAACTCGGTGGCAAGGTCGCCGAGTGCGACTTTCTCATCGAGCTGAAGTTTCTGGCGGGCGCAGCCAAGCTCGCGAAGTATCAAGTGTTCTCTGCCGTCAGCTACTGAGTCAGTGGACAGTGGACAGTGAACGGTGGACAGCGGGCAGTTGCACAATGAAAATCCAACACTTCACTGACTTTCTTGTTTGGCAGAAGGCGCATCGTTTGTTCCTTGATCTGTTCCTCGACACAGAGAAGATGCCGGCAAGACGCGCGGTGGATATATTGGCCAGTCAGATTTTGAGAAGCAGCGGTTCGATCAGCACAAACATCGCCGAAGGTTTTAACCGCAGCACGAAGAAGTTTTTGAACTCTTTGGATATTGCCCTCGGCGAAACGAACGAAACCGAAAACTGGATTTACAAGCTGCGTGACTCGAAACTGCTGGAGCCAGCGACGGCAGCCGCACGATTGGAACAATGCAAGGAAGTTGGCCGAATGCTCAATGGCTTGGTTCGGAGCATCAAGTAGCAACTGTTCGCTAATCACTGATCACTGTTAACTGCCCGCTATCCCCTTTCCTCCCATGCCTTCCATCGCTTACGTCAACGGCAGATTCTCCTCCATCGAAGACGCCGTCGTGTCCGTCGAGGACCGCGGCTTTCAGCTTGGCGATGGCATCTACGAAGTGTTGCGCACCTATCACGGCCAGTTGCACGCTGTGGAGCCGCATATGCGCCGCCTCTTCCGCAGCCTCGACGCCATCGAATTGAAACACGCCTTCACCGCTGCTGGCTTGGAGCAAATCATCCGCGAGGCCGTGCAGCGCGCCGGCTTTGACGACTCCCTCGTCTATCTCCAAATCACGCGCGGCGCGACGAAGCGAACGAAGGAGTTTCCGATCGACGTTCCGCCGACGCTCGTCATCACCGTCCGCAAGCTGGAACTGCCCCCGGCCGCGGTGCGCGAGAAGGGCGTTGCCATCCAGGCCGCCGACGACATCCGCTGGCAGCGTTGCGACATCAAGACCGTTTGCCTGTTGCCGAACGTGCTCGCCTCCCAACGCGCCAGGGCCGCCGGCTGCTTCGAGGCGCTGTTCGTCGAGAAGGACGGCACCGTCAACGAGTGCGCCTCCGCCAACATCTTCATCGTCGCCTCCGGCGTCGTCGCCACCCCTCCGCTCAGCGCGCGCATCCTCGGCGGCATCACCCGCGACGAAGTCGTCGCCCTCGCCCACAAGAACGGCGTGCCGATGCAGGAGCGCCGCGTCACCCTCGACGAACTCCTCGCCGCCGACGAGGTCTTCATGACCGGCACGACCGTCGAGGTTCTGCCCGTCGTCAAGGTCAACGACCGCCCCATCGCCGCCGGCAAGCCCGGCCCCGTCACGCAGCGTCTTCACAAGTTGTTCTGCGAGCTGGCAGACTAAGAACAGCCCGACTCAGTCGGCGCCGTAGATAAAGGCAGCGGTGGCTTTCGCGTCGCGGTTGGCTACGACGCGGACCCAATAAGCGGCGAACTCGGCGGGGAACGTGTGCTTCAACTTCTTGCCTGCCGGCACGTCGAAGCTGCGATAGGTCACCCACTGGCCTGTGCCGCTGATGTCCACCTCCACGCGCATTGAGACCTTGCCGGCCACGTCGTGGGAAAGTGTCAGTGATTTCTGGTCGTAGCCGGTCATCAGGTAGGGATCGCTCGGCTCGTTGGCTTTGACGGCGGTGTCCTTCCACGGGCCACCGACGCCGCGCGGTTTGCCGAACTGCCAGAGGTCGTCCACCGTGCCGGCCCAGAGCGCGCACTTGGCGTCGTCGGAGCGGATGACGTGCGGGTTGTCGCGCGGCGCGTCGGCGGCGACGCCACTCATCACGAGCAGGCCGCGATAGGAGGCGTAGTCCTTGATGCGGCGGTTGTGTGTGGCGACGGGGCGGACCTTGGCCATGCCGCCGGCGTTCTCAGCGGGAAGCTCGTAGAACGTGCCGTGGACATTCAGCAGGTCGCGCTCGGTGCAAACCTCGCGGTCAATGCGCTCGTCGCCGAGCGCGCTGGGCCGGTCGAAAGCCGCGTCGCCTTTTGGCAAGCGCCAGCGTTTGCCTTTCTCTTCGATGAGGACGGAGGCGGCGTCCTCGGTGATGACGTTCTGCGGGATCGGGACGTTCTTCCGCATCCATTCCATGCCCTTCGGGTCGTCGTCGCGGCGCAGTTTCAGGCCGGCGTCGAGGATGTAGCTGCCGAGGTCGCCAGAGGCGTCTTGCGCGGCGAAGCGCAGCGTGCGGAGGTTTCCGCCACGCGCGTGGAGCAGGCCTCCGCAGACGGCTTTGTCGCCTGGCTCCGCGAGACCTGCGAACATGGCCGCCGGTTTCGTGCCGCGACGGTCGGCGTTGCTGTAGTGGAAGAATGCTGTCAGTTTCGCGCAGTCGCGGTCGGTCTTCAGCCGCACCCATGCGCCGCTCTCTTGCGGCTTGAACGCGGTCCACGCGCTGCCTCGCGCGGCGACATTGATGTCGCGGAAGTTTTTCCATGTGCTGTTGCCTTTGGCGTCCACTTCGAGCGTGACGCGGACAGGCTTGTCCGCGCCATTGGCGAGATGCAGCGCGCGGCGGCCGTAGCCGCTGAAGAGGAACGGTTCGCTGGCGACGCCGCCTTTCACGTCGTCATCGAGCCAGACAGCGCCGCGGCCGAGCGGCGGGCCGAGTTGCTCGATCTCCTCCGGCTTCATAAAGCGCAGGTTCGACTGCGACTGTCCGGGGCCGGCGATTTCGCCCTTGAGCTTGCGCTTGTTGAGGAACTCGCTCTTGGCGGTGTCGTCGCAGCCCAGCACGATGCGGTCGCCCCAGCGGCAGAAATCACCGACGACTTTCAGGCAGGTCGAGCGCGGCGCGATGCCGGCGGAGCTTCTCGCGGTGAACGTCTTCGGGAAGCGCCAGAAGGTGCCGTGCATCGTCATCATCAAGTCGGGCGCGCCTTCGGGGCCGATGTCGCGGATGCGGGGCCACTCGGTGTTCCAGCCGTGCGAGCCGTCGTAGCAATGCGACGCCTTCGGCAGACGGTAGGCGTGCCATTTGCCGCCGTCGAGCAGCATCAGGATGAGCGAACGATGGTCCCAGCCGACGCTCCAGATCGGGTCGGTGTCGGGGTTCGGGTTGCCGTGGATGCCGCCAGGGCCGGTGACCTCGGTGAACTGGTTGCGCCGCACCATCTGCCAGTCGCCTTCGCCGCGCCACTCGGCGAGCGCGCCGCTGGGGATGGTCGGGTCGGTCGCGATGCGCTTGTCGCGCTCGCCGTTGTTGGCATAGACGAGCCGGCCCTGGCCGCAATAGAAACCCTTGCCGTGGTAGCCAGGGAGTTGCGAGTCGAGCGTCGCGGGATGTTGTTCGCCGGGGAACGGCTTCTTGAAGTTGCCATCGCGGATGAAGCCGCGCACTTCCAGCGTCTTCACGTCCACCTCGTAGAGACCCTCCTCCATCGTGGCGAAATAGACTTTGCCGGCCGGGTCGGTGAGGTGGCGCGCGTTGCCGGTGTGGCGGCCGGGCATTTGTGTGTAGGGGATGACGCGGACGTTGCGCTGCTCGTCAATGAAATATGGCCCGATGATGAGTTGTCTGGACTCGCGGTGAATCATCCGGTTCGCCGGCGTGCCGCCGATGCTTTCGGGGCGGATGATCTGCCGCAGGTCGGGCGTGATCTCGTAGAGCTTGTCGGAGGAGCCGGTGGGCAGGTGCGGCCCGTAGCTGATGACCCAGAGCCGGTCCGCCCACGGCACCACCGCGCCGGTGCCGCACTCGCCTTCGTTGTTGAAGGTGGCGAGGCTGGGATAGATGCCGGAGACGCTGGCCGGCTCCGCGCCGCAGCGCGTGGTGTGGATGGCAAACAGGGCTAAAACCGGGATAAGCCATCGGGTGGAAGAAATGATTCGTCTCATGGTGCGGCAACGATTCCGAAACAGCCCGCGGATGTCGAGCGTGAATTGAAGAGGAACGTGGTCCGGCGCGGTAGAGACTGAGAAGCCAAAGAGAGGGGCGTGGACTCAGCCGGAGCGATGGGCGGCAACTGAGTCGTTCCGGTTCAAATCTTCATCCGCGCCCGGACCACGATCCGCCTGTCCGATCAGTGCAGGATGATGGCTGAGGAACTGTTGCTCAGGGGCAGCGTCCGGAAGAACAAGGTGACGGGCTGAAACGTGTAGCGGACCGTGAGGTTGACGACCATGCCCGTGTTGTTGCCCGTAGGCCAGCTTGAGAGCACGCTGAGGTTGTTGGTGTTCAGGCCGGTCGCAAACCCTCTCACGACAGCAGCCAGCGAGGCGTCGTTGGCCGTTGGCCCCACCGGGACCACGCTGGTAGAGCCGTGCACCACCGCGTAGCGCACGCCCTCCCGCGCGCAATGCGCAATCGTGTTATATGCAAACACCCCGCGCGCCAGGTCCACCACCGCGAACACCAGCATCATCAACAACAGCGCGCAAATGCAAAACTCCACCAACGTCTGCCCCGGCTCGTCCCGGCGGCGTTTGGTGGGATCTTCTTCCCTAGTGAGTTTCATGTTGCTCCACACGGCGCGATTCTAGCGCAGCGCGGCCTCACAACCAAGGCCAAAAACCGCCGGCGGGAGGGCTGAATGGAAGGGGCAAAGCAAGGAAAGCCCGTTCAGCCTGCCCGCCGCCGGCGGTCCACTTCGCGAGAACCACAACGACGGGAGCTGTAGAGAAGGGATTCCGGCGTGCAGGCGCGCCGCTACAGTCCAGTCAGAGGACGCGCCGACAGCAGGACTTTGTGAAAGCCGGGCCAAGCAAGAGGCCTGGGGACAACGTCCGGCTTGCCGACGACACTCCTCGCTTCTCGCGAAGCGGAAGACAACCGTCTGCCGCGGACTACGAACTGGCGGCCGTCGGCGCGGTGGAGGCGATGCCCTGCGACGTCATCTGGCTTTGGACGTTGTCGAAGGTGCTTGTGGTTTGCGTGCCCACGGCCTTCACGACGAGGATGGCGACGATGGCGATCAGCGCCAGCACCAGACCGTATTCCACCAGGGATTGACCACGCTTGTTGGACTTCTTGATGTTCATAGCGACTCTCCTGTCATCCATGCTGCGGTTTGCTTCCGGTCTTGCGTGTGAGTCTGACACCTTGGGCAACTCCTCAGTTACTTCTCGCTCACAGTTTCTTGGCACAAGACCACTTCATTTACTGCGGACACTTTTACACCCAAACCGCGCTTTTGTAATGTCAGAAATAACGAAAAGCTGTCAGGAGTTCTTCTGTCAGCCGGCGTGTTCGCGCGCGCAAGTCCTTCCCTTTTCAAGCCGAACGAAATCCCACAGCAGCATGCTCGTTGTTTTCGTGCCTTCAAACGCTGTCGGGGAATGCCTGTCGGCAATTCCCTCACTTCATTTGGGAGTTCACCGACATGACAGAAAAGCGATCCGGGCGTAGTAAGTGGAAGTTCAAGAAGTTCATACCAACATGAACAAACAGGTCTCGAACCGAAGGAGAATCCGAGATGTCCGATTCGCTTCGACATGAGAAACACGACGAGCGACCGCTGCCCGACCCGGCCATCTGTCGCGCGCAACGCGTCCTTCCCGGCCTCATCGAATGTCTGGTGACGAAACCCAAACCCCATCAGTGCCCTTGCGCGACGTTCTTCGGCAACGGCATCTTCTGTGAGAACCCGGATCGGGAGGCCATCATCGCCCGCACGAATGCGGAGAGGAAGACGCAAGGTTGAGTAACGATCAAAGGAGTTTCCTGGTCCTTGCGGCAGGCGCAGCGCGCGCGGCTTGCCTCAACCCTGCCTGAATCCGCGCGCAACCCCCTCGGCGGGGACGAGCCGGGCTGCATTCCGCGCTGCCCGGGAAGTCCCGCGTCGAAAGGTGCGGGGCTTCTTCATCTGATCGTTGGGCGGACTTTCTTGCGGTTTGCGATTGCGTGCAAGGCGCTGGTGCTGCTAATAGCGAAGCTCATGTTGCGCCTCAATAGCATGAAACGACTCGTCTGCTGCGGATTGCCCGCGCTCCTTGGCCTCCGCCTCTGCGCCGCCGCGCCGCCCGATCTCACGGACGCCATCCAAACCCTCCGCACCGTCGGCGCTGAAGGCCGTGGCAACGCAGCCGCCTCCGCCGCGTGGAAGACCCTCGCCGCCGCCGACCTCGGCCGACTCACCGCCCTGCTCGCCGGCATGGACGGCGCGGACGACCTCGTCGCCAACTGGTTCCGCGCCGCCGTGGACACCGTCGTCGTCCGCGAGACCGCAGCCGGCAAGAAGCTGCCCGTGGATGACCTGCTCGCGTTCGTCCGCGACACCAAGCACAGCCCGCGCGCGCGGCGACTGGCGTTCGAGCTGGTCGCGCGCGTCCAGCCGGAGACGACGGAAAAGCTGCTGCCGGGCATGTTGAACGACGAGAGCTTGGAACTGCGTCGCGACGCGGTGGAGCGCGTCATCACTGATGCCGCACGCACGTTGGAGGCCGGCAAGAAGCCGGAGGCCGTCCAGCGTTACCGCGAGGCACTGAAGTTCGCGCGCGACGTGGATCAGGTGCAGGCCCTCGCCCGCAAGCTCCGCGACCTCGGCGAGACGGTGGACGTGCAGAAGCTTTTCGGCTTCATCGCGCACTGGAAGCTCATTGGGCCGTTCGACAACACCGGCGGCAAAGGTTTCGCCACGGCCTTCCCGCCGGAGAAGACGATTGACCTCGCCGCCGAATACGACGGCAAGTCAGGCAAGGTGCGTTGGACGGACCACGTCACGAAGGACGAGTTTGGAATGGTGGACATCAACCCGGTCTATCAGCCGCTCAAGGAAGTGACCGCCTACGCCTACACCGAGTTCGCTTCCGACAAAGCGCAGCCGGTGGAGCTGCGACTCGGCTGCAAGAACGCCTGGAAAGTCTGGCTCAACGGCAAGCTGCTCTGGGAGCGCGAGGAGTATCACCGCGGGATGCAGATTGACCAGTATCGCCTTGCCGGCCAACTCCAGCCCGGCCGCAACACGATCCTCGTGAAAGCCTGCCAGAACGAGCTGACGGAGAAGTGGACCGTGGAGTGGCAGTTCCAGCTTCGCGTGTGCGACCACCTCGGCACAGCCATACTGCCGAGCACCGCCTGGTAAAGGAGGACTTGCCATGACGAAACACTCATCAATCTTCAGTTTTGGACTTCAGATCTCTGTAGCCGCCCTCTGCCTCGCCTCGCCGCTGCACGCAGCCGACTGGCTGCAGTTCCGTGGTCCGCATGGCAACGGCGTTTCAGACGAGAAGGACGTGCCAGCCGCACTCGACGCGAAAAGTATTGCGTGGGCTGTGGACCTGCCGGGCCGAGGCCTCTCCAGTCCCATCGTCATCGGCGACCGCGTCGTCGTGACCTGCTCCAGCGGACCGCGGCAGGAATGGCTGCATGTCTTCTGCTTCAACGCCAGCGACGGCTCGAAGCGTTGGGAGCGGCAGTTCTGGGCCACCGGCCGCACGATGACTCAGTCCAAGACCTGCGTCGCCGCGCCGACGCCCGTCAGCGACGGACGCCGCATCTTCGCACTCTTTTCCTCCAACGACCTCATCTGCCTCGACCTCGATGGCAACCTGCTCTGGCTCCGCGGCCTCACGCGTGATTACCCGAACGCCAGCAATAGCATCGGCCTCTCATCCTCACCGGTCGTCGTCGGCGACACGGTCATCGTCTCGGTGGAAACCGACTGCGATTCCTTCGCGGCCGGCATTGACGCCGCCACCGGCGTCAACCGCTGGAAATCCGATCGTCCCCGCAACCGCAACTGGTCCTCGCCCGTCGTCTTCGCTGACAAACCCGGCCGGCAGGTCGTCGCCATCGAGGGACTCGGCGGCGTGGTTACTCTGCTACCCACGACCGGCGAGGTCTTGTGGAACCGCACCAATGAATCCTCCAACATCACCTCGCCCACACCCGGCAACGGCGTCCTTTATGTCGCCGCGCGCGCCATCGTGGCGCTGCAAGCCGACTCTGAGAGCCACACGCCCAAGGAACTCTGGCGCAACCATCTCCTCGCGCCCGGCACACCCAGCCCCGTCGTGCATGGCGACCGGATCTTCACGCTGGCCGGCGGCGGCAAGCTTTGTTGCGGCAACACCGCGAACGGCGAGCGGCTCTGGTCGCTCCAACTCAAAGGCGCGTTCAGTTCCAGCCCGGTTTTCGCGGCTGGCAAGCTCTACACTGTGAATGAAAAAGGCGTCGTGCGGGTCGTGGATGTGACCAAGCCGGAAGCCGGTCAGATCGCCAGCGAACTCGACCTTGCCCAGACGATCCTCTGCACCCCCGCCATCGCCAACGGCGCGCTCTACCTTCGCAGCGACGCCAAGCTTTGGAAACTTGCCAACCCTGCCGCCCGATAGCTCATGACATCCGCTGACATGGTCGGTTACGCCGCGACAGTCGTCGGCACCTCGATGATGATGCCGCAACTCATCAAATCCTGGCGCACAAAACACATGCGCGACGTCGCGTTCGGCACAATCCTCCTGTTCTTCTTCAACTGCGCGCTGTGGGCCGCCTACGGCATCATGATCGCTGCGGAACCGATGATCGTGGCCAACGTCATCGGCTTCGTCATCAGCATCGCCCTGCTTAGCCTGAAACTGCGCTATCGGCAGAACTGAGCCGTGTCACTTGTCCGCAGCCTGTTTCTTCCAAAACTCCGCGACGGGTAGATCGTTGATGGTGGTCAGCGTTTTGATGTCGCGCAGGATGGCGGCGTCGCGCTCGGCAACAATGTCGGCTTTGAGAACTTGAAGCGGCATGGTGCGCAGCGGCGAGAGATCCGTCACCTTCGTGTTCTGAATCCAAAGCTCCGTCAGCGGCATCCGGCGCAACGGCGCGAGGTCCTCGATGTCGGTGTCGTTGACGCGCAGGCTCGTCAGCGCCTTGTCCCTCAGCGGCAGGAGTTCGCTGATCCGGTTGAACCCACAGTGGAGCACGGTCAACGTCATTTCGCTGAGGAGGGTCAGGCTGGTGACCTGAGTGCTTTCCATAGAGAGACTGGCGATGGGACAGCCGCGAATCGGCGTCAGGTCGCTGATGCGGGTGTTGTTGAGGTTGAGAACACTCATCGGAGCGCCTTTGAGCGGGCCAAGGTTGCTGACCGCTGTTTTCGCCAACGAAAGGACTGACAACGGCATCCCGCGCAGGGGTGTGATGTCACTGACCTTCGATCCCTCGATGATCAACGTCGCAAGCTTCATCCCGCGCAGGGGCGTCAGGTCGCTGACTTCCGTCAGGCCGATGTCGAGCGTCGTCAGTGGCATGCGCTTCAGTGGCGTCAGGTCGCGGATTTTCGTGCCACCTGCGTGGAGGGTCGCCAGCGGCATGCCGGCCAGCGGTGTGAGGTCGGTCACGGGGGCGTAGGTCAGCGTCAGCGTCGTCAACCGCAAGCCTTCCAAGCCGCGCAGGTCGCTCACGGGGTTGTTATCGAGCGCCAGTTCCGTCAATGCGGTGGTTTGCAGCGCCGTGACGTCCTTGATGCCGTTGCCGGAAGCCACCAACGTCTTCAACGGCAGACCGCTCAGCGGGGAAAGTCTCGTCACAAGCCCCGTCGCCCCGGCGGTGCAACGCAGCCGCGCGAGGCCCAGCACGTCGCGCACCGGCGAGAGGTCCGTGACCGCTTCGGTGGTGAAGGCCAGTTCCACAAGCTTCTCGCCTTCAAACACGGGCTGGACGTTGCCGCTGAAGCCGGGGTTGGCTTCCTTCATCCGGGCGATGAACTTCTGGAGCATCTGCTTGCCGCTGAGGCCGCTGGTTGCGGCAGGCATGCGCGTTTGCGACACTCTTCCAACTCTCGGCGCGCCCTTGGAGACGGCCCGCGGAGTGGCGGACTTCGCGCCGACTTCGCGCAGCCAGAACATTGTCGTCGTCTCGCCATTGATTCGCTGCAACGTCGGGATGTTCCGCAGCAACTCGCCGTCGCGCGCGGCAAGGTAGTCGCACCGAAGTTCGCGCAACGGCATGTTCGTGAGCACGGCGAGATCGGTGACTTTGGTTTTGTGGCACCAGAGCGTTTGGAGCTGCATCCCCGCCAGCGCGCCAAGATCACTCACGTCGGTATGGTCGCAACTCAGCACCTGTAGCGGCATTCCACGCAACGGTGCGAGGTCGGTCACTTGCGTGCTGCCGCAACTCAGCACCGACAGCGGCTGGCCACGCAACGGCCGCAGGTCGCTCACGGGATTGTTCTGGCACCAGAGCGCAGCCAGCCACATCCCGCGCAACGGCGAGAGGTCGGCCACCTGACCGCTGACGTTTGTGCCGCCAACGGGCGCGAGCGAGAGTCGCTGGAGCGACCGCAACGCCGTGACTGGCGAGATGTCCCGCACCGCAACGGTCGAGAAACCCAGCTCGGTCACTTTGCCGTCGGCGATTTTGCGCGTGACGCGTCCGTCAAACTGCGGGTTCAGTTCGCGCAGCTTCGCAACGACTTGCGCGACCTGCTGCGTGGCGGGCAGCACGGCAACCTGGCTGGCAAACTCGTCCTGCGGCGGGCCGACATCGTGCCAGAACTCGGCGGCGGGCTGACCGTTGATCGTCTCCAGCGTCGTGACGGGCCAGAGCGCCTCGCGGTCGCGCGCAGCGTCGAAGTCACAATCGAGTTGCTTCAGCGGCAGTTCCTGCACAGCGACGAAGTTGGCGACGGGCGCGTGTTTGCAGGCGAGAGCGGCCAGCGGCATGCCGCGCAACGGCGAGAGGTCGCTGACTCTTGAGAAACTGCAGTTGAGATTTGTCAGCGGCAAACCGGTGAGCGCGGTCAAGTTGGAGAGCGACTGCTTCTCTGCCGAGCCGGGGCAGACGAGGCTCTGCAGGCCGGCCAGCGCCTTGAGCGGCGTGAGGTCGCTCGCGCTCGCGGTCGAGAACGCCAGTCCGGTGACCTTGTTGCTTTCCACCGTCGGCGTAGCCAGTCCGTCGAAGCCGGGATTGAGTTCCTTCAACTTGGCGACAACCGTCTGCACCTGCGCTTCCGGCGCGAGCGCAGCGACGCCTGCGATGAACGCCGCGTCCACGGGCACCGGCAGCGGCGCGGCGGTCGGAACGTTGGTGGCCTGCACCATCACTGGCAGCGCGGGCGTCCCGCTCGCCGCAGCAAGCGGTTCAACTGCTGGAACGCTGGTCGCCGCAGGCGCCACGCTTTGAGTGGCGGCGGGTTGCTGTGGAGCGGCCGGTGTCGGCACGGGGGCCGCCGGTTTCGCTTCGGCTGACGACCTTGATTCCGCCGAGGTTGTGACGTTCGTGGTTGTCGGCACGGCTGAAGTATCACCGCTCGGCTTTCGTTCCTTCCACGGCGCCCAGATCATCAAGCCCGCCAGCACAACAGCAGCAAAGGCGGCTCCGGCAACACCCCAGACCGGCGCAGGCGACCGCTTCGCCGACGCGGGCTGGGGCTTCAGGAGTTGCTCGTGAACTTCGCGCAAATCGGTGAGGAGATCGTCGTAGCTCTGGTAACGCTCGTCACGGTGCTTGGTGAGCATTTTGGCCAGCAGGCCGACCAGCGGCTTCGGGCAGGTTGGCAGCACCTTCAGAATGTCCGGCGGCGGGTCGTTGACCTGCTTGTTCATCACCGAGAACACATCCGCGCCGTCGTAAGGCGTCTGACCGGCGACCATGCAGTAGAGCGTGCAGCCGAGGCTGTAGATGTCCGAGCGGAGATCGAGGTCACGTTCGCCGCGCGCCTGCTCCGGGCTCATGTAATGCGGCGTGCCCCAAGCCGTGCCGTGTTGCGTGACGTGGGTCGAGTCGCCACCGACGCAGCGAGCGAGACCGAGGTCGCCGAGTTTCACCTCGCCCTTGGTGGAGAGGAAGATGTTGTCTGGCTTGATGTCGCGGTGAACGAGACGGGCCTTGTCCCAGGCGTAGCGGAGCGCCTCGGCGAGATAGACGCAGATGGCCACTGCTTCCGTCGGCTCCAGCCGTCCGTGACGTCCGAGACGGCGCTCCAGCGTCTCCCCCTCAACATATTCCATCGCAATGTAATGTGTGCCGTTGCACTCGCCCGCGGAGTAAATGGTGACAACGCCCTCGTGGTTTAGTTGCGCGGCGGCGGTGGCCTCGCGTTTGAAGCGGGCGACGTATTCCGCGTCGCCAGCGAGATGGGGCGCGAGCACCTTCAGCGCGACGGTGCGGTCGAGCATCGGCTGGCGTGCGCGATAGACGGTGCCCACACCGCCTTGGCCAACCTTCTCAACAATCTCAAAACCTGCGATGATCTCGTTCCCGGGCATCAAAGCATGCCGAGTCTAACCGCCAAGCGGTTCGCGTCAACGACGGTTTCTGCGGTGGCAGCGTGCTACTTCGCCAGTGTCGCCATTCGCGCAGGCGCGCCGTCGTCCTCGATGATCACGCGGAAGCCGACGTTATAGACTTTCTGGAATTGCGGATACAACACGCGGAAGCTCGACGTGCAGCGGAATGGGCGGTCATACCACGAGCCGCCGCGCGCGACGCGCTCGGTCTGCGGCGGCTGCTCGGCGGCGTTGCGGTCGTCGTCGCGGTAGGGATACGGGCGATAGGCGCTGCGGGTCCATTCCCACGCGTTGCCGTGCATGTCGTGGAGACCCCACGGGTTTGCAGCATAGCGGCCCACCGTCTCGGTAACGAAGCCATCGTCGTTGAAACGCGCGTCCTGCGGAATCCAGTTGTCGTATTTGTTCTCCGGGTTCTTATACCAGGCGGTGCGGAAATCCTGCTGGTAGGGGTTGCCGGAGAAATACGCCAGCATGAAGTCGCCAAGGTTGGCGAACTTCGAGAAGTCGGTGTTCAGATCGCCATACCAGAACGGCGTCGCGGTGCCGGCGCGGCAAGCCCATTCCCATTGCGCCTCGGTCGGCAACGTCACCTTGCGGCCCATCTTCGTCGAGAGCCACGCGCAGAACTTCATCGCGTCCGTCCACGCCACGCGCACCGCCGGCTGCGCGGGCTGGTCCTGGTCGTAACAGGTGATGCCGAACTGGTAGCCGTGCCGGTCCTCCTCGCGGCTCTCGTGCGCGGGGTCGAAGCGTTTGAATTGGTCGTTGGTGATCTCGAACGCGCTCATCCAGAAGCCGCGCCCGATCCTCACGCGATTGAGCGGCCGTTCGTCGCGGTGGCCGTCGCGACCGCCCATGATGAACTCGCCGGCAGGCACCCAAACGAAGCGCATTCCCGGCGGCGGCAACACCTCGTTCACCATTGCGATCTTCTGGCCGGCCTTCGCGGGCGTCTTCTCGCTCCAGACGACCGCGCGCTTCTCGTCCATCAGTTCCACGAGGCAGCCCGCAAGCCGTTCTTCGATGCCGTTGCGGTTCCAGAGCACGAGTTTTTGCACCGGAACCATCGCGCCAAGGTCCACCTCCCACCATTCCTTGTCGCCATTCAGGGTGTGCGTGATCGAGCCGTGGCTCCAGTTGCCGTCGGTCTTGCCGTCCACAGCGCGCTCTGCGCCCGCTCCGCCGTAGGTGCTCGACTGCGTCGCCTTCTTCTTGAGCGCCACGTTCTGGCCGTCGGAGAACACCTCCGCCTCGGCGACCGAAAGCCAGCGCGCCGGGCCGGCGTTCACGCGCAGATAGCGCGCGCTCACGACGGGCGGCTGGGGCTTCGGTTTCTCGAATGGGAACGCCAGCACGCCGCCGGTGCCGGCCGGCGCGGTCTGCTTCTGCTTCGCGACGGCTTCACCGGCGCTGAACGGCCAGCCTGCCGGCGTTTCAAATTTCAAATCTGAGATTTCAGATTCTTCCGCAGGCTTCACAGGCGTCGCGTCATACTTCGGCGTCGCGGGAATCTCCTCATAGTTCGGGTGCGGCCCCATCGGCACGTATTTCTTGCGCAGCTCCATCGCGCGCTTGTTCGAGACCGCCAGCTTCTCGCACAGGTGCGGGCCGTAGCCCGCCGTGAACTGCGGAATCTCGCCCCACGTCCCGTAGAACGGCGCGTTGAGATCCTGCCACGCCGCGAGCCGTTCCCACGCTTCGGCATCGAGCTTCACGCCGTGATGGCCCTTGCGGAGCATCTGGCCCAGTTCGGTTGTGCTGAAAGTGAAGTCGAGCGGCGAGAGCATCCGCCGGTCGCCCTCGATGCCCGCGCGGCGCAGGTAACGGTGCAGCTCCGCATACGACTTCGTGAACTTGCCGCCGCCGCCCCAATGGCCGGCATGCACCGTCTTCCAGTCGGTGATCATTTCGCCGCCTTTGAGGAATGGCCGGTCGGCCTTCGATCCGTCGTGGCAGCTCACGCAATACTTGTCGAGCACCGGCTGCACCTCGCGCACGTAGCTGAAGCCGCGCGTCGGGCCGTGCCACGGCGTAATCGCGGACGGTTGGCGTTTGGTCGCCGCCGCTTCGCGCCGCAACGACGCTGCGCTCTGGCTCTCGTGACAACCGACGCACGACACGCGCTCGCCAGGCTGGCCCACGAGCCAGCTTCGCATAAGCTGCAACGCCTCGCCTTTGTCGTTGAGCGGCTGGAGCGAGATCGGCGTGTTGGCGGGCATCTTGAAATGCGCCGAGCCGTCCGGCTCCACCGGCACGGTGCCGATGATGCGCTTGATGTCCCACGGGCCGTCCATGCCCAGCGTGCCGTAGAGGCCGCCCATGCCGCGGCGGCTGAAATAGTATTCGATGAGCCGCAGCTTCTTCACCGTCCCGCGCGGCACGCCCGCGAGGCCGGGGCCGTCGTAAATGTCCTGGATGTGAACTGTCGCTTCGTTCGACGCGAGATCCACGCGGTCCTGAATCGCTATCGGCCGCACCGTCTTGCGCAACGGAATCGGCTCCAGCAGCGCCGCGCCCGGCAGTTCCTTGATGAGCGTGAAGTTGTCGAACACGTCCACGAGGTAGATGCCCCAGAGCGAGTCCGGATGCCGCTTGCAAGCAACAAGGTGATACTTCTCGCTGAGCGGATACGGCATCAGGAATTGCGGACAAGTGCCGCGTGTCAGACCGTCGCGCACGATCGGCTCGACCGGTTTGTCGAAACCGGGGATTTCCTTTACGCCCTCGCCGTCGCGCCGGCCGGCCTCGGTGTCGAAAATCAGCAGCCGGCCCGAGCGTCCCACGTCATGATGGCCGCCGGCGATGCCGATGACCTTGCCCGCGGTGCCCGGCACGGGCCGCGCGTGGAAGAACGAGCCGGGGAACCACGAGCCGCGCCCGCGCAACTCGCGCTGGTCGGTGCCGTCGGGGTTCATGTGGAAGAGCATCCGCGAATTCGCGTGGCTCTGGTCGGTGTATTCCCAACGCAGATACATCACGCGCCCGCTCTCCATCATCGTCGGGCACCAGTCGCTGTCCTGCTCGAACGTAAGCTGGCGAATCTGGCCGGTCTTAATGTCGAGCCGGTAGATCGAAGCCATCGCGTCGCTGCCGAACACGCACGGCAGGCCCTGATAGGTCGCGTTCGAGGTGAACACAATGTCGCCGTTCGGCAGGTAGCAAGGCTCCATGTGGGAAACATCGTCGCCGTCGTCGGGCGTCACCTGCCGCAGGTCTTTGCCGTCCACGGCGACTTCCCAAAGCCGCAGTCCGTTCTCTTTCGCGCTCTTCTTCGAGAACAGAATCCGGCCGGCGTCGAAGTCCACGTCCGGCGCGAAGAGCGTCTCCATGTCCTGCGCCGCGTAGATCGTCTCGCACTTCCCCCCGCCGCGCAGGTCGGAGAGCACGGCGATCTCGTCGCGGAACGATCCTTTGCGGACGACCACGTCGTCCGTGCGCCAGTTGTTCGGCTGGCCGATGTCGTAGCTCATCGCGCGCGTGGCCGGCGTGGAAACGCCGCGCTTGAGCACGAGCAACTTGTCGAAGTCCAGCAGCGGGTTCGCCAGCAACGCGCCGCGCGCCTCGGCCACCAGCGCGTTCGCGCGGCCCACAGCGCCGCTCTTGCACTCGCGCAGCGCCGCCAGCAGCGCGTCGCGCTCCGTCAGCGCATCGAGCAACTTCCGATGCTTCGCCGCGTCGCAGCGATCCGGCCACGCGCGGGCCATGTCGGCAAGCGCGAGCGCCACGGCTTTCGGGTCCACGCCTTCGAGCCGCTGGATGGCGTCGCTGAAGACGCACGACTGGCGGTAGAGCTTGCGGATGTTCTCCAGGTCGTCCGGCGAAGCCGCTTTCGCCGCGAGCTTGCGCGCCTCCTGCTGCAACGGCCCGACCATCACGCTCGCGTAACGGTTCGCGAGCGCCTTGAAGTCGCCGGCTTTCCAGTCGCCTGCCCAGATGCCGTCGCGGTCGTCCGCGCCGGGGAAGTCGCGCGCCACGAGCGTCCAGATCTGCTGGCGCGCTGCAGCTTTTGCGCGTGCGTCGGCTTTCTTCGCCTTCTTGTTCTTGGCGGGCTTCTCTTCGTCGGCTTCCTTCGCCGCGAGCGCCTCGCGGGAAACGCGGAGGGTTTCCTCCCACGTCGCCTGCTTTTGATAGCAGGCCGGGTCGGCGGCGAAGCCGGCCAGCGGCAGCACCAACCACAGCGCCAGAGTTGAGAGTTTGGATTTCAGTTTCGCGATCATGCTGTCTCCTTCTTCATGCGTGGCCGTTGCCGTTGCGTTTGCCGTTCAGGCCATAGCCGAGTCGCTTCGAAATCTCCGCCGCATGCTCGACCACGAGCGCGCCGAGCCGCGGGAACTGCGAAACCGGTATCCGTTCCGCCGGGCCGGTGATCGTCAGTGCCGCGACGGGAAAACCCTGGTGATTGAAAACCGGCGCAGCGACGCAATGAACGCCGTCGAGCGCCTCGCCGTGATCCACGCCATAGCCGGCAAGCCGCGCTTCCGCCAACGCCGCGGCGAACTTGGCGCGACTTGTAATTGTGTTCGCCGTGAATCTCTTGAACAAGACACTTTTTAAAGCCGCCTTTCGCTCCGGCTCCGGCAGGAACGCCAGGATGGCCTTCGTGGAAGCCGAAGTGTGCAGGATTTGGCGCGTGCCTGCGTCGCAGACGAACCGGAACGGGTGGGAACTTTGAACCTGCTCCAGCACCAAGCCCTCGCCGCGGTCGAGGATGCTGATGACCACCGTCTCCTGCGTCGCGTCGCGCAGCCGGCGCATCACATCGAGGGAGTTTTCAAGCAAGCCACGATCCTGCGCGCTGTCGTAGGCGAGCGTGGCCATTTTGCGACTGAGCGTGTAAAGCAGCGTCGCCTCGTCGCGCCGCACGTAGTCGTGGGCGCAAAGCGTGTGGAGAATGCGATAGACCGTGTTTTTCGGGAAGTCGAGCGCACGGGACACCTCGGTCAACGACGCGCCGCGCGGGCACTGCCGGAGATGGTCGAGGACGTGAAGGGACCGGTGGAGGATGGGCACGCCTGAGTCGCCGCGGTGCCGGGTTGTGACTGCCGTTCGCATGACTTGTTCCAAATGGGAAATCGCGTTCCCCTAATAGAATAACAGCCCGACCGAGTCAAGGCTGGAATTGTGCTTCGCCGATCATGGATCTACGCCAGCTTCCAGCCGTTATGATACGGTGAATTCAGCAGGCGGGTTGCTTCGGGGCAATTGGTGAACCGCATCGCGCGCTCGTTGTAGAGCAGCTTCTTGCCGGCCATGCGAATCGCGATGACACCGAGCAGGCCGAGTTCCGAGAGGCGGCCGCCGTATTCGAATGGCGAGCCAGCTTGTTTGCCGTTGCGGATCGCGTCGAGCCAGTCCTGCTGGTGGCCGCCGCGGACACGCGGAATCTTCTGCTCAGAGCGCTTGTAGGCCTGCATCGCCTTTTCGGGGATGAGCCGGCAGCCGCCCGCGCCGTGCGAGCCATAGAGAATCTTGCCGCGGTCGCCGACGACCACCGCGCCGACATCGCCGACTTTGCGGTCGGCTTCGAGCTCCGGCGGACGCGGAATCGGACGCTGGCCGTCATACCACACCAGCTTTACCGGGCCGCGCTTGCCCTTGGCGGGAAACTCGAACGTGACCTGCGCACCCGCCGGATAAAGGTCGGCGTGCTTCACCGGATCGTAACCGTCGGTTTCGGCGACGATGCTGATCGGCATGTCGAGGTCAAGCGCCCAGAACACGGGGTCAATCACGTGGCAGACCCAATCGCCGAGCGCACCGGAGCCGTAGGCCATCCAGCCGCGCCATTTCCACGGCACGTAGGCGGAATGATATGGGCGCTTCGCGACGGGGCCTTGCCAGAGGTCCCAATCGAGTTCTGGCGGCACAGGCGGGCTCTCCTTCGTCACATCGTCCAGCTTGTTGATCTGGCAGTAGGTGTCGCGGAAAATGCCGCAGCCGGCATGGACTTCCGTCACGTTGCCGATTGCGCCGTCCCAAATCCACTCGCAGAAGAGGCGGATCGAATCGCTGGAGTGGCCTTGGTTGCCGACCTGCGTGACGAGCTTGCGCGACTTCGCCATCTTGCGGAGCGCGCGCAGCTCGCCGACGGAGTGCGCAAGCGGCTTCTCGCAATAAACGTGCTTGCCGCGTTTCATGGCCGCCATCGCGGCAGTGGCGTGCGTGTGATCGGGCGTGCCGACGAGGACGGCGTCAATCTTCTTGTCCATCTCGTCGAGCATCTTGCGAAAGTCCTTGTAGCGTTTGGCTTCCGGAAATTTCTGGAACATCTCCGCCGCGCGACGGTCGTCCACGTCGCAGAGGGCGACAATGTTCTCGCCGGTCATGTTCTTGAGGTCGGCGGCGGCCTGGCCGCCCGCGCCGATGGCGGCGATGTTGAGCTTGCGGCTCGGCGGCGTCTGGCCGTCGCCGCCCAACGCGTGGCGCGGCACGAATTGAAAAGCAAAGGCTGCGCCAGCGGCTGTCTGAAGGAACCGGCGTCGTGAGAAGGTTGGTTTCATATTCGCGGTTCCAGTCCGGCGTTCGCGGAGCGGCCTACACGTCCCAGCCTTTGCGGACGGGGCATTTCACCCAGCGGGCCAGTTCGGGCATGTTCGAACACTTCATACCGGGGCCGTCCCACTCGATCTTTTTGCCGGGACCGGCGATGTAGGCCAGCGAGCCGAGCAGGACCACCTCCGTCAGCCGCGCGCCATAACCGAAGTTCGAGCAAGCCGGATCGCCGCCGCGGCAGGCGCGGAGGAAATCGCTGATGTGGCTGCCCTTGATGCGCGGGATCTGCGGCGTCGGCACGGGTGTGGCCTTGTGCTGCTCCTCCGGGATGATGCGCATGCTGTTGCAGTAGGTGTCGCTCCAGATGACGCCCTTGTCGCCGACGTAGAGGGCGCCGTTGCCGCCGAGCTTGACGTTGTATTTCTTCTCCAGCTCCTCGACGAGCGGCGGACGGTTTTGCGCGCCGGCGGTGACGCTGCCCGGCGCGTCGTTCTCGTCCAACTCCATCTTCGCGCCCTTCTTCTTGCCGTCGAACCAGTAGAGCTTCACCGGCGGCATGTCGCCGCGCGCGGGGAACTCCCAGCGGATGCGCGTGCCGATCGGGTAACGCTCATCACTGCCGCCGAGCATCTCTTCGACCTCGACGGAGGCCGCGTAGCCGAGCTTGAGCGACCAGAACGCGCCGTCCATGACGTGGCAGCCCATGTTGCCGAGCGAGCCGTTGCCGAAATCGTGCCAGTTGTGCCACTCGTGAGGATGAAGGCCGACAACCTTGGTCTTCCCGTCCTTGGTCTTGATGATCGTGTCGGGGTGATAATCGCGATACGGCGCCGGGCCGATCCATTCCTCCCAATGCAGCCCCGCCGGCACCGGCTCCTTCGGCGGGCGAGGGCCAACGCCGCCGTTGGCGCGGTTGCTCCACGCATAGACCGTCGTGACCTTGCCGATGGCGCCGGCCCAGATGTATTCGCAAAGGCGGCGCATGCCTTCGCACGAATGGCCCTGGTTGCCCATCTGCGTGGCGACCTTGTATTTCCCGGCGAACTCCGCCATCTGGCGCGCCTCGAAGATGTCGTGGGTGAGCGGCTTCTCGCAATAGACAGGCTTGCCGAGCTGCATCGCCATCAACGACGGCAGCGCGTGGTGATGGTTCGGCGTGGCGACCATCACCGCGTCAATCTCCTTGCCCATCTTGTCGAACATCTTCCGGTAATCAATGAACCGCTTGGCAGCCGACAAGTCCGGCTCCGACCCGCTCGCCGGCTTGGCGCCGGTCTTCTTCTTCTTGGAAGACTTCGCCGGCTCGTTCAACCGTTTCTCGTCCACGTCCACGAGCGCCACGAGCCGCTCATCCGCCGCGACCTGGCTGATATAGCTTTTGCCCCGCCCGCCGCTGCCGATGATGGCGACGCGGAGCTTGGCCCGCTCGGACTCCTGCGCGAGGATCGCCGGCGCGCAGAAGAAGCCCGATCCGGCCGATGCGCTTGCGCCGAGGACCGTGGTTTTCAGGAAACTGCGTCGTGTCATGGGCAGGGTCATTGGGAAAGGTTCCTTTCACTGCGATGCTCCAACATCGCTGCGTCATCGGATGAGGTGACTGTCGGCATAAGAACTCGTTACAGAATCCAGTTCCCGTCATAGAGCACAACCGCCGGCAAATCAAGGCCGGGGTTCGAATCGGGAGTGATACCTTTGGCGTAGCGAAAAGTGCGAACGCGTTTCTTGCATCTTCCACCGCGCAAGGCAGGAACCTCTCACCGCATTACAGCCGCAGCAGGCAGAACCCGAAATCAATCACCGTCCCGCCCTCCGGCGTCTTCGTCACCGGCACCGACGGCGCCAGCCTGTAAAGCGTCTGCCGCGCATCGGTCGGGTCGGGCGACGTCAGCAGCATCCCCGCTTTGCGTAGCGCCGTCAGATGTTTCAACGTCGCATCCAGCCGCATCTTTGATGCACCTTCCATCGCCGTCGCCGTGGCAGCCTTTCCGTGCGCCATCGCGAACAACACCCGCCGTCGTGGCGGCAGCGCGAGTATCGAAAAAATCTCGTCGGGTTTCCACCCGCCCGAAGCCTGCGCCTTCGCTTGAGGTTCGGCCCCGTCCGACCGCAACAGCGCGAAACCAAAATCAATCACCGTGCCGCCCTCGGTCGCCTTCTTCACCGGCACCGACGGCGCCAGCGTGTAGAGCGTCCGCCGTCCATCCTTCGGATCGGGCGCCGACACCAACAAACCCGCCTCGCACATCATCGCCAGATGCTTGAGTGTCGAATTCAGCCGTTTGTATTTGGTGGTGTCGAGGTCGTAGGCCAAATACGGCCGGCCGTTGGCTGCCATCAACGACAGATAGCGACGCCGCTCCCGGTGCCGCAACACGGGAAAAATCTGGTCGGGATTCCACTGCCCCGTCGCCGGAGCAGTCGCGGGAGGTTGGGTGTCGCTCGGCATGAATCGAGTTTCCAAAAAACTCCGCCGCTCCGCAAGCCGGGATTTCGACGCCAGTCGCGCATCGTCGAGTGGTCGCGGTTGGGATGGTGGGGCGAAGCGTCCCGCTGAGCCGCGGCCCGCTCACGAGACAAACCAAAGCGGCTCGCCAGGGACGGCTCGCCCTACCTGCCGCGCAAGAGTGCGCTGGCTTCCACCGGGTTCACCGGCCGGTTCTGACGCCAAAGAACTTTCCAGCTCAGATGCAGGAACAATCCGCAATCTTTAGGAATCGTCGGTGCCGGATGCAAGAACAAGCCGGACACTTCATCAATCGCAGTGTCCGGCTACCGGAGCAAGCCGCTGACTTCAGGAATCGTCCTGCCGGATGACAAGAACAAGCCGCAGACTTCAGGAATCGTTGTCTCCGGTCACCAAAACAAGCCGGAAACTTCAGGAATCATCGTGTCGGGAAAGAAATACAAGCCGCAGACTTCATGAATAGGCATATCGGACAACAGGAACAAGCTGGAAACTTCAGGAATTGCGCTGCCCGATGACCAGAACAAGCCGCTGACTTCAGGAATCGCCTTATCCGGCTGCCGAAACAAGCCGGAAACTTCAGGAATCGGCACCTCCGGCATCCGACCTGGAAATTTTTTTCGACGTTTTAGGCCGAAAACCAGCATTTCTTCCTCCAAGACGCCCCGGTTTCCCGTCTTTCCAAACTTCCCATCAATTCTCAACTCTTAACTCTCAACTCTTAACTTCTCTGCCGAAAGCGGATGGACTTGCCGTTATCAGCAAACGCCGCTGTTTGGGCAAGCACAAGTGCGAGGAAGAGTGCTTTCATGGAAGGGAGCTAAAAGAGCGAAAATGTGAATCAGTGAACAAGTGGCACTTCTGTAAGTATACAACCAGTCGGCAACTGGTAATCGCCTGATCAAGAAACTCATGAACGTTCATCGCTCTCTACGAGTGTTGGCTGGTTTCCAGCAAGACCAAAATACCGTTGTCGTGCCTTGTCGGTAATTGTGCTCCGATTCACCCCGTCTTTGTAGGCTTTGTGAACCAAGCCCATCTCGTGGAGTTTGGAAGTTCTATGGCCGACAAGCTGATGGGTCACATCTACTAACGCAGCAATTTCTCCTGCCCGCATTGGAACGCCTTCTTCGTTGAGGGACTCGAGGATCTCCAATTCGACTGGTGGAAGCATCGTATCTTTCTTGAGTGTTTCCACCTCGCGTTTGAAATCATCACTGAGTGAAACAATTGCACACGTTCCCGTCTGACACTCCGGACAACGCCATTTGTAAAACTCAATCGTGTCTCTTTTTTCCATTGCGAAGCAGGCACCACAGGTATCGCAACGAATGGTTTGATTCTTCGAAAGGAAGAGCTGAATTGCCGCGTTGTAGTTGAAACAACGCTGAACGAAGTAGCTCCGATCGTCGCGCCGCCCTTTCGGGTAGCCCCACGGGAAGCGCTCGGCTTCGCAAAGACCGTAGAAAAATGCATAGACAGAAACGTCTTTTCCGCTCTTATCTCGCATTTCGTGATACTTGGTGACGAGAAAGTTTAACTCCAAAGCAGAAAGCAGTTTTTCCATCGATGGATTCACTGCGAAATGGCTTACAGGAGGATTGGTTAAGCCATCGAAAAACTTCCCTCCAATTTGGCCAGTCGTAATGCCGCGGCGCACGGTTCGAGCCTCTTCGACTAGACATCGCAATAATTGTTGCTGGTTGTGGCGGTCCAATTTTCGCTCGAATGGTTCCATGGCGAACCGATTCATTCGGTCGAAATACTGCACAATGACCGTCTCATAGTATTTCTGCGCAGCGAGACGGATGGACGCGCCAGTTATGACTTGTCGCTTTGAAACGCGGTCCAAGTAGCAGTAATGAAGAACATAGCCAATCAGTCGGGGAACGTTTAGCGTCACTTCAAAAAGCGACCGGTAATGATCAGCTAGCGGGGTCGTAGTGTCAAAATACTCCGCGATATTCTCCTTAAAGCCATGGAAACGTGTCGCGAGCAAACGCTCGAGATAGTTTATTGCTGCCGTTTCACTGTTCTGGATTTCTTGAGATTTGTAGAGTTGGTAGAAATCCAAGCCCACAATGTCGATTTTTCCAGGGTCAATCTTACCGTAGTAGATTCTGCCAGGGTAGCCCGCAACCTTCAGTTTGATGGTTTCGTCGCTCGCGTTGTTCAGTGGCGAAAGAATCACATCAACGAACAACTTTTGATCAATCCACGCGAGTTCTGAAAAATCATCAAAGAAGACGAACAGACGGACCAGACCGACCCCCCCTAACAACTCACGAATTCGTGACAATAACTCTTGGAACGGAAACGACCTCAAAACAGCGTCGGCATATTCTTGATAAAGTTCATTATCCGCGATGCTTTCATCAAACGTCTCCATTCCTGCAGAAGCCTTTATCTCGGATTTATGCGCTAGCTTTGCTTCAGCCTTTGCATTGGCAGCTACCGATTCTTTAGTTTTCTTCGCTTCCTTGGCTTTCGCTGAAATCACTCGAAGTATTGGGATCTCTTCCTGCGTGAGCTTTGCAACCTTGACGTCCGCAGCTAGTTTTTCTAATTCAGCAATTACGTCATGGTAGCCACGTGCCTTTCCTATCCACCGCTGAATCAGTGAGCGCGCCTCATAGGCATTCTTCAATTCCTTGATGAGGTCGGAGATGACTGCCCCTAGAAAACCTTTCCGCAAACTGTGAGCTCGAAACACGGGTTCTGAAATGGAAGCATCTTGGATTGTCTGAACAACGGCCTCATTCGTCGAGAGTAGTTCATGCAAACTCTTTACATCGACGTAAATGGAAATCGCGTCCTCACGCTTCCTCAATTCAATCTGAGCTTTTGCAAAAACCGTGCTCTTGCCAGTTCCTTTTCTCCCGATGAGAAAAGTTGTGTTGTTGAGCATCACCGTCTTAAGAACAGCGTTCGATTCAAGTGGGTCTACGTATAGCAACTCCACAGGGTTCGTGCCTATGTCACTCTGAAAATCAGATAATTCAGCGCGCCGATACTGACGCAGGGAATCAGCTATCTTCGCAAAGCGATCAGGGTTTAGAGCCATAGTTTCTCCTTGCCGATTGAATCAAGATTTCAAGAGAGTCTCAACGCGTTTTCACTCAAAATCTTGCTTTCCTTGACGTCCGAAGTTGTGGCGCCAGTCGCCGCTTCACCGGCTCGGCGTCCCAAATCTTGATGTCGTCGAACCAGCCGTCCTTGCCGGCGACGCCGAGTTCGATCCTGGACTTGGTGGCGTGGGCGATGCTGGAGGACTTGAGGCAGGCGGCGGGTTTGCCGTCGAGGGTGACGCGCATATTCATCGAGTGTCGGGGTTAAATGTTGGCCGATGTATATCCGTTTGCCTTAGCAAGCACAAGGCAGACGTGGTTCGTTCGCAGCGATTACGCTTTTTAAAGGAGGTTCTTGCAAAAACCTGTAGCGGCGGTCTCCGACCGCCGAAATCCTCAGCAAATGCGGACGGCGGTCGGAGACCGCCGCTACAGAAGAGGGGTTTTGCAAGAGACTCAAAGAACCGCTATTCCACTCCGACGGGGCGGCGGGATTCTTTCTTGGCGGCTTGGTGGGATTTGTCGGCGAGCATGCGCTGTTTGGACCGGCGGCTGCGCCGGCGCTTCTGGCGGCGGATTTTCTCGGAACGGTCGCGGGCGGCATCCACATAGCCCTTCTGGAGCGCCTCGATCTTGTCGAGCAGGAGCCGGCGGGCGAGGAAGCGGTTGAGGCCCTGCTGGCGCGTGGACTGGCACTTGACCTGGAGCCGCGTGGGACGGTGGATCAACTGCACGCAGGTGGCGCACTTGTTGACGTTCTGGCCGCCGTGGCCGCCGCTGCGGACGAAGGTCTCCTCGATGTCGGCCTCGCGCACGCCGAGCGCGGTCATGCGCTGGGCGAGTTGGGTCTCCTTATCCGGGCTGACGGGAAATGCGCTCATGCCGTCAGCGTAGCGGCGAGACGGCGGAAACGCAATGGAGGCGCAGGAGACGGCGGCCTTGATGACGGCGACCGGCGGAGAGTAGAATCCTGCGCGTGCCCTGGTCGGAGAATGCCGAAGCGAAACGCGGACCCGGAGCAATCAGCCACGGAGCCTTAAAATGAACATGGTCTTCAACCGCAGATTCCTCATCCATATCACTGCCATCGCCGTCGCGATCCCGGTATTCACAGCGGCGGCGGCAGACAACACAGCCGGCCCGGCGGCACAGCCGCGCGTTTATCCGGAGCGCTGGGTTTATTCTGCGCACAACCTGTCGCGCGACTCGGACGTGGAGGAGATACGCCGCATTGTGCAGACGGCCGCCGAGCACGGGTTGAACGGCATGGTGCTTACCGGCGGCTTCGACACGCTCGACTTGCAGAAGCCGGCTTATTTCCGGCGACTCGATGAGGTGAAGAAGATTTGCGCGGAGCGGCGCATCGAGATTATTCCGTCCATCTTCTCCGCCGGCTACGGCAGCGCGGTGCTGCATCGCGACATGAACCTCGCGGAGGGTCTGCCGGTGGAGAACGCGCCGTTCGTCGCGCGCGGCGGCGAGGCGCGGCTGGCGGCGGACGCGGCGGACGGGATCGTCAACGGCGGCTTCGAGGAGTCCGAGCGCAACCGTTTCAAGGGCTATCGCTTCTCTGACGAGCCGGGCCGCATCACGTTCCAGGACACGGCGATGTTCAAGGAAGGCCGCGCGTCGCTCCGCATCGAGGAGGCCGGCAAGTTCGATCCCAAGCACGGCCACGGCCGCGTCATGCAGGAGGTGGCCGTCACACCGCGGCGATGCTACCGGCTGAGCGTCTGGTTGAAAACCGAAGGGCTGAAACCGGCGGGAACGTTCATGTTGCAAGTGCTGGCTGGCAAACGCTCGCTCGCGCCATTCGAGCCGCGCGCGGCGGAGACGGGCGACTGGCGGAAGCTGACGCTGTTGTTCAACAGCCTACAGTTCGACCGCGTGCGCATCTATGCCGGCCTTTGGGGCGGCAAGGAAGGCAAGGTCTGGCTCGACGACCTGCGGCTCGAAGAAGTCGGCCCCGTCAACGTCCTGCGCCGGCCCGGCACGCCGGTGACGGTGCGCAGCGAGGACGGTAAGACGCTCTACGAGGAAGGCAAGGACTACGCGCCGCTGAGCGACCCGCAACTGCGCCCCTCGCGGCCCGACCACGACGCGCCGCCGTTGCGGCTCTTGCCGGGCGGCCGCATCCGCGACGGCGATCGGTTGCGCGTAAGCTGGTATCACGCCATCGCCATCAACGCCGGCCAAGTGACAATCTGCATGTCGGAGCCGAGGGTTTATGAAATCTGGCGCGCGGTGGCGAAGGCGATGGCGCAGCGCGTCGGCGCGAAGAAGTTCCTCCTCAGCATGGACGAGATTCGCGCCGGTGGCTCATGCGCGGCGTGCAAGGCGCGGCATTTGACGATGGGCGAAATTCTCGGCGACTGCATCACCAAGCAGGTGGCGATGCTGCGCGAGGCTGTTCCCGGCGCGGAAGTCTGGTGCTGGTCGGACATGCTCGACCCGAACCACAACGCGCACGGCGACTACTACGCCGTGGAGGGCGACTACACCGGCTCGTGGCAGCACGTGCCGAAGGACCTCGGCATCGTCTGCTGGTATTACAAACAGCGCGAGCCGAGCCTGAAGTTTTTCTCCAGCCTGGGCTTCCGGACTCTGGCGGGCGCGTATTACGACGCCGACACGCTGGAGAACCCGCGCGGCTGGCTGGAAGTCCTCGACCGCACGCCGAACGCGCAGGGCATCATGTTTACGACATGGCGGAACAAGTATGAGCTGCTCGCGCCCTTCGGCGACTTGGTGACGAAGCGATCCAAGCCCTGACCGTCGTTTTGGTCTAGTGATACACGCGCATGTCCCAAAGCGAGTAGCCGAAGGGCGTGCCGCGCTGCGTGCCGTGGATGCGGACCCAGCGGGCTTGTGTTGGCGCGAAACGAATGACCTCGGCCTTGCCAGTGCCTTTGGAAGTGGTGTGGACGGTCTTCCAATTCTCGCCGTCGGCCGAGACTTGAATTGAGTAGGTCTTTCCGAACGCGCCTTCCCACTGCAACTCGACGCGCGAGGTCATTTGCGGTGCGCCGAGGTCCACGGCGAGCCATTGCGGGTCGCGGAACTCGCTCGACCAGCGCGTGTCGCCCTTGCCGTCCACGGCAAACTCGGCGCGGTAGGTCTGGCCGTCCTTGGTCAGCACCGACGACGCCTTCACAGGCCGGCCCTCGGCGAGGTTGCGACGGGCCTCGCGTTCTTCCGGCGTCAGCACGGTGAAGTCGCGCAGGCTGCGCACATCGGACGCGCCTTTCTTCACCAACGCGGCTTCAAGCGTGTAGCGGCCCGGCTCGGAGGGAACGGCGAGGTTGAACGTCAGCCGCTTGTCGCCGAGCGCGGCGACTTCGCACGGCTGCGTCTGCTCGGCGAGCGTCTTCGCGCCGCGCAGGAGACGGAACCGGACGTTGCCGGCCCATTTCTCGTAGAGGTCGTTGATGACGACGACAGAGAAGTCGCGTTTCTCGCCGGGCGGCAGCTCGTCGCCCCAGAAGTCGAGCATGATGCCGGTTGGCGCGAAGCTGTCCGCCACATAGCGGCGGAAGTTCGGCTCGTAGGTCAGGTTCTTCACGTTGATGAAGTGGTCGCTCGTCTGGCCGTCGTGACGTGAGTAGCCGAGGCCGCAGAAGTGCAGCACGCCCGCGCAGAGCCGCTTGCTGCGCCAGAACTCGGTCTTTGCCGCCAGCGTCCGCGCGTAGTAGTGGAAGCGTTCGGCGACGGTGGCCTTTTCGCCGAGGAGCCGCTTGTAGATGTCCACCGTCAGCGTCGGCAGCGTGCCGTCGCGGTTGATCCACAGCCAGCCGTATTCGTTGATGAGATACGGCGGCCGGGCCGCGTCCTTTTTCTTCGGGCCGTTGTCGGGAATGCCGGTCTCGTTCGCGAGGTTGGCGAAAAAGCCTTTGCGGCCTGCCCGATACGGATGCGCCTCGGAGATGTCGCCGGGCATCTGCGGCACGCCCCAACCGTTGTCCCACGGCCGGTTCGACAGGTCGAGGCCGCGCGCCGCCATCAACGTCGCGGCGATGACGGCATCGTCGGTGGTCTCGTTCTGCGCGTCCCAGATGACGACGCAGGGATGGTTCCAACGTTCGCGCATCCACTCGGTGAACTCGACGGCAAGGTGCTGCTGCGTGATCTCCTTCGGCCACGCATCCGGTCGCCCGCCATACCAGATCGGGAACTCGTCCTGGATCATGATGCCTTCCTCGTCGGCGATCTCATACCAAAGCTCCGGCGGGAACCCGATGCAGTAGCGCAGCGAGTTCCAGTGCATTTCCTTGAACCGCCGGTGCAGCTTGCGCACCCACTCGCGGTCCCAGGGCAGCCCGCCGCGCGCCGCGTCCTCGAAGAACCGGTAGGTGCAGACGTTGGAGCCGCGCAGGAAATACGGCCGGCCGTTGAGCACCGTGCGTCCGCTTGCAGCATCGGTCGTGAACGAGCGCAGCCCAAACCGCGTCCGCGACGTGTCGCCGCCGGTGTCCACGACCAGTTCGTAGAGGAACGGGTCCTCCGGCGACCACAGCCGCGCGTCGCGGATCGGAATGGTCATCTCCACTTTGTTCGTCGAACGCGCCTCCACCGACGCTTCGCCGGCGACGCGGCCCGACTTCGCCTCGCGCACGACGGCTTTCACCGACCCTGTCGCGGCGCTCGCCAGCTCGATGACGGCGCGCACGGACTTCTTCGTCACGTCCGGCACGGTCTGCACGTTTACCACATGCGGCGTGCCGCACATAATCAGTTCCACCGAATCGTAGATGCCGGGAATGTAGCGGCTTTTCTCGAAGTCCCAGCCCTCGGTCAGATACGGTGGCACCTGTGCGAGCGACGCGCCGACGCGGATGAGCAGTTCGTTCTGCCCGCCGTCGCTTTTCAGGAACGGCTTCACATCAAACCAACCAGGGGTCCAGTTCGGCCCGTGCTCGCCGACCGCCTTACCGTTGAGGATGACCTTCGTGCCGTAGCGCGCCTTGTTGATCTTCAGCCGCGCCACCTCCGGCAGCGCGCCTTTCAACTTGAACATCCGCCGATACCAGAACGCCTCGCGCTTCGGGTCGGCGGGCCGTTTCCGTTCCCGGCGCTCGGCTAGAGTTACCGTCGAGCCGGGCGACTCGAAGCGCGGCGCGGCCATGTCCACGAGGCCGGGCACGGGCGCGCGACGGTCGAATTTCACCGGCGGCTGGTCCATCCCGCCCTCGGCGATCTCCCACTGGCCGTTGAGCGAGACGACCGTGCGCGCATCGGCGGCGAAGGTGATTGAGGTGGTGAACGCGACAATGGCGGCGAGAGCGATCCATATTCTCATGGTATTCATGATTGTGGCAGCATAGTTAGCCGCGACAGCGGCCGCAACAACTTGCTTGACAGCACGCGCGATTCACGGAAACTGCGCGCTCACCTGATATCGTGAGCCGTCGCGCAACGTGATATCACGCTTGTCTGCGGCGGCCCGGTCCACGAGAGCGATTGATTGACAACCAAGGAGCAACAACATGCCGAGGCGAAATGACGTTCACAAGGTGATGATTATCGGTTCCGGTCCCATCGTGATCGGGCAGGCTTGCGAGTTTGATTATTCCGGTTCCCAAGCGTGCAAGGCGCTCAAAGGACTTGGCTACAAGATCGTGTTGGTGAACTCCAACCCCGCCACGATCATGACAGATCCCGGCATGGCTGACGCGACCTACATCGAGCCGTTGAACCTCGCGTCCATGACCAAGATCATCGAGAAGGAGCGGCCCGATGCGTTGCTGCCGAACCTCGGCGGCCAGACCGGCCTCAATCTTTCCTCCGAACTGGCGAAGGCCGGCGTGCTGGAGAAATACGGCGTGAAGGTTATTGGCGTGAACATAGACGCCATTCAGCGCGGCGAGGACCGCATCGTGTTCAAGGAGACAATGCAGAAGCTCGGCATTCCCATGCCCGACAGCGACCCGGCCTATACGATTGAGGAAGCGGAGAAGATTGCCGCGCGTCTCGGCTATCCGGTGGTGGTGCGCCCCGCTTACACGATGGGCGGCACCGGCGGCGGCCTTGTCTATAACATCGAAGAACTGCGCACCGTCGCCAGCCGCGGTCTGGCGGCGAGCTTGATTCACCAGATTTTGATCGAGGAGTCGGTGCTCGGCTGGGAGGAACTGGAGCTGGAGGTCGTTCGCGACGCCAAGAACCAGATGATCACCGTCTGCTTCATCGAGAACGTGGACGCGATGGGCGTGCATACGGGCGATTCGTATTGCGTCGCGCCGATGCTGACGATCTCGCCGGAGTTGCAGAAGAAGCTGCAGGACTACTCCTATCGCGTCGTCGAGGCCATCCAGGTCATCGGCGGCACCAACATTCAGTTCGCGCACGATCCGAAGACCGGCCGCGTGGTCATCATCGAGATCAACCCGCGCACTTCGCGCTCGTCGGCGCTCGCGTCGAAGGCGACCGGCTTCCCCATCGCGCTCATTTCCTCCAAGCTCGCCGCCGGGCTGACGATGGACGAAATCCCCTACTGGAAGGAAGGAACACTGGAGAAATACAAGCCCTCCGGCGATTACGTGGTCGTCAAGTTCTCGCGTTGGGCGTTCGAGAAGTTCAAGGACGCCGAGGACAAGCTCGGCACCCAGATGCGCGCCGTTGGCGAAGTGATGAGCATCGGCAAGAACTACAAGGAGGCGTTCCAGAAATCCATCCGGTCGCTGGAGAACGGCCGGCACGGGCTGGGCTTCGCGAAGGACTTCAACAAACGCTCGCTGGAAGAGTTGATGGCGATGCTCAACCAGCCGAGCAGCGAGCGACAGTTCATCATGTATGAGGCGCTTCGGAAGGGCGCGAAGGTGGAGGAATTGCACGCAAAGACCTACATCAAGGCGTGGTTCATCCAGCAGATGAAGGAGCTGGTCGAACTGGAAGAGAAGCTCCTCGCGTTCAAGGGCAAGCAGGTGCCGGACGACCTGTTTGTGCAGGCGAAGAAGGACGGTTTCGCCGACCGCTATCTCTCGAAGATCCTCGGTATCAAGGAAGACGAGATTCGCGCGCGCCGGCTGAAGCTCGGCCTCGCCGAAGCGTGGGACGCGGTGCCGGTCAGTGGTGTCGAGGACGCGGCCTACTACTACTCGACCTACAACGCGCCCGACAAGACCACCTCATCCGGCGGACGGAAGGTCCTCGTGCTCGGCGGCGGCCCGAATCGCATCGGCCAGGGCATCGAGTTTGATTATTGTTGTGTCCACGCCGCGTTCGCGCTCCGCGACGAGGGCTACGAGGCGAACATGATCAACTGCAACCCGGAGACCGTCTCGACCGACTACGACACCTCCAGCAAGCTCTATTTCGAGCCGCTGACGGTCGAGGATGTGCTCAGCATCTACGGGAAGGAGAAACCCATCGGCGCCATTGTGCAGTTTGGCGGACAGACGCCGCTGAACCTCGCCAACCAACTCGCGGCGGCGGGCGTGAACGTCCTCGGCACATCGCCTGATACGATTGACCTCGCTGAGGATCGCGACCGGTTCCGCAAGATGATGGAGAAGCTCAACATTCCGATGCCGGAGTCGGGCATGGCCAGTAACCTCGAAGAAGCGGTCGCGGTGGCCAATCGCGTCGGCTACCCGCTGATGGTGCGGCCGTCGTTCGTGCTTGGCGGACGCGGCATGGAAATCGTTTATGACGAAGAGACGCTCAAGCGTTACGTCGCCGCCGCCGTGGACGTGACGCCCGACCGGCCGATCCTGATAGACAAGTTCCTGGAGAACGCGCTGGAGTGCGAAGCCGACGCGCTGGCCGACGGCACTGAGGTGTTCATTCCGGCTGTTATGGAACACATCGAGCAGGCCGGCATCCACTCCGGCGATTCAGCGTGTGTGATCCCGCCCATCAGCATCCCGCAAAAGCACCTCCAGACCATCTGTGACTACACCCGCAAGATCGCAAAGGAATTGCACGTCATCGGGTTGATGAACATGCAGTATGCGATCTGCAATGACAAAGTCTATTGCCTCGAAGCCAACCCGCGCGCGTCCCGCACCGTGCCGCTGGTCTCGAAGGTCTGCAACATTTCCATGGCGCGCATCGCCACGCAGCTCATGCTCGGCAAGAAACTGCGCGACCTCAACCTCCAGCAGAAGCGCATCCCGCACTTCGGCGTGAAAGAGGCGGTCCTGCCGTTCAGCATGTTCCCGGAAGTGGACCCGGTGCTCGGCCCGGAGATGCGCTCGACCGGCGAAGTGCTCGGCATGGCCGATTCGTTCGGCATGGCCTTCTTCAAGGCCGAGGAAGCCGCAACGCCTCCGCTGCCGTCCTCCGGCGCTGTGCTGATCACCGTCAACGAACGCGACAAAACCGCCGCGTGCGAAGTCGCCGCCGAGTTCAACAAACTCGGCTTCAAGGTGCTCGCGACCAACGGCACGCATCTGCGATTCGCAGAGCGTGGCGTCAGGTCGGAGAAGATCAACAAGACCAACGAAGGCCGGCCAGATATTGTGGACGCGATCAAGAACGGCGACATCCAACTCATCATCAACACGCCCGCCGGCAAGAACAGTCAGGTTGACGATTCCTACATCCGCAAGAACGCCATCAAGCACAAGGTTCCTTACGTGACAACGCTTGCGGCCGCGCTCGCCGCCGCCAAGGGAATCGGCGCCCTACAGAAGGGCCGCGCCGAGGTGAAGTCGTTGCAGGCGTATCATCAGGACGTGCAGAACGCGCCGCTGGTGTAGAGCGTGAGCGGGCAAATCACGACGGCTTCAAGCGTATGACCAAGAAAACTGGTTTCGACAACGAGAAGTATCTCGCCGAGCAGACGGCGGCGATTCTGGAACGGGCCAAGAAATCCGACAATAAGCTCTACCTGGAGTTTGGCGGCAAGATCGTCTTCGACTACCACGCCTCGCGCGTGCTGCCGGGATTCGACCCGAACGTCAAGATGCGGCTGCTCCAGCATCTCAAGGACCGCGCCGACATCATCCTCTGCATCTACGCCGGCGACATCGAGCGCAAGAAGGTGCGCGCCGACTTCGGCATCACCTACGACGTGGACGCAATGAAGTTGATTGACGACCTGCGCGCGTGGGGCATCGCAGTTACCGGCGTCGTCATCACGCGCTTCCAGAACCAGTCTGCGGCCACCATCTTCAAGAACAAGCTTGAGCGCCGTGGCGTGCCAGTGTTCCTGCACTACCCGATCCGAGGCTATCCCACCGACGTGGACGGCATTGCGAGCGAAGAGGGCTACGGTCGGAACGACTACATCCCGACGACCAAGCCGCTCGTGGTGGTCACGGGGCCGGGGCCCGGCAGCGGCAAGCTCTCGACATGCCTGTCGCAGCTTTATCACGACCACAAACGCGGCATCAATTCCGGCTACGCCAAGTTCGAGACGTTCCCGATCTGGAACCTGCCCCTGAAGCACCCGGTCAACGTCGCCTACGAGGCCGCGACGGTGGACATCAAGGACTTCAACCTCATTGACCCGCACCACATGGAGGCCTACGGCACGACGGCGATCAACTACAACCGCGATGTAGAGTTGTTCCCGGTGCTCAAACGGCTTCTGGAGCGAATCACCGGCGCGAAGTCGCCCTACAACTCGCCGACCGACATGGGCGTCAATAAGGCCGGCTTCGGCATTGTGGACGACGCGGTCGTGCGCGAGGCTGCCCGACAGGAGATCATCCGCCGTTATTTCCGCTACCACTGCGAATACGCAATGGGCTTCGCCGACAAAGACTCGACCCAGCGCATCGCGATGATCATGGAAGAAGTTGGCGCCAAGCCGGAGGACCGTCCGACGGTCAACGCGGCGCGGAAAGCGGCGCAGGAAGCCGAGACAGGCGGCAAAGGCAATGAGGGCGTCTTCTGTGGCGCGGCCCTCGAACTGCGCGACAGCGAAATCATCACCGGCAGCAACTCGCCACTGATGCATGCCGCCTCCGGCCTCATTCTCAACACCGTCAAAAAGCTTGCTGAGATCCCGCGCAAGATGCCGCTGCTTCCGCCCAGCGTCGTCGAGTCCATCGCCAACCTGAAAAAGCACATCCTCAACGCGCGCACCCTCAGCCTGGACCTCGACGAGACTCTCATCGCGCTCAGCATCAGTGCCGGCCACAACCCGGCCGCGCAGATGGCGATGGAGAAGTTAAAGGAGCTCCAGGGATGCGAAGTTCACATGACGCACATGCCGACGCCCGGCGACGAGGCCGGCTTGCGTCGGCTGGGTGTCAACCTCACCAGCGAGCCGAACTTCGCGACGAAGAACCTGTTTGAGTCTTAGGAGTTACGGCTGCTCCAGCTTCTGCTGGACGTAGTAGTCCTTCAACCAATCCAGCGACGGACAGAGGTCGCGCACGGCTTTCTCGGCCGTGTCCGCCCAGCGCACGATTTTCTCGTAGTGGCTGGCGTGATAGCGGTAGACGACCTGGTGGCCGTTGGCGATGACGTCGGGCTTCACGCGCAACACCAGCCGCGCGCTGTTGCGGAAGGCGTCGAACCGGGAGTTGTTGAACGCGCAGAAGCCGCCCGTGCCGTTCCAACGCGACGGCGACTGGTAGCTGTCACCGCTGAAGAACACGCGCCGACCATCCACCGTTGCCATGAACGCGCAGTGCCATCGCGTCTGCGCCGGCATCGGCCAGATGTCAAAACGGTATTCGTTCCATGTGGACTCGCCCGTCTCCGGCAACACGCGGTCGGCCTTGATCGGCGCGGCGGGCAGGTAGGGCAGGTCGAATCTGTCGGAGTTGCCGAGGATTTCCGCCAGCCACGGATGCATCCACACTTCGGCACCGTGTTTCTGCTTCATCGCCGGATAACCGTCGGTGTGGTCGTAGTGGAAGTGCGACGCAATCGTAGCCGTCACGCGCTTGACGCCCGCCACCGGCAGCAACGCTTCGAGGTCGGGCAGGCTCGATATCTGCGGGTCCACGACGAAACCTTCGCCGGTCTTCGAAACGAGCAGGAAGCTGTTGCCGCCGAACTGATAGAGATGCGGCGAGACGCGCCGCGCGTTGAGACCCGGCAACGGCTCCAGCGGGAGGTAATCGTCCGGCTCGCCTTCGCAAACGGAGCCTTTGGCGCGAATGAGGGCCATCAGGCGCGTCCGGGCCAGCTTCACGCAATCGCTCGCGCCGCGCGCGACGACCGGCCCGTGCGACGGACAGAGCATATCTATGTGGCAGTAGCTAAGCCGCTCCAATCCATACCATGCCTGAAGCGCGCCGCTCGGCGTCCAATGGTCCCATTCGAGGTGAAACGGCTGCCAGACCTTGCCACCCGCGTGGACGGCGTCGCCGCAGAAGAAGACGTTCTTGCCCTGCCACGTCACCATGATTGTCAGCGCGCCGGCGGAGTGGCCGGGCGTCGGCAGGAACCGAATGCGATGCCGTCCCCAAAACACATCAGCGCCCTCGGCGAGTTTGCACTGCATGTTAGTCAGACCGCGCGGCAACACGCTGAAACTCGTCGGGTAGCCGCTCGGCCGCGCGGTGCGCCGTTTCCAGTAAGCCTTCACGCCGTCTGGCGACAGGAAGCCCGCCTCGCCCGATGGCGCACGTAGCTCGGCGTTGCCTGTGTAACTCAGCAATCCTTCGCACTGATCCCGGTGATGATGGGTGAGCAGGACGTAGTCGAGTTGCTTGACGCCGAGGGAGTCAAGCGCGCCGGTCCAGTCGCGGCTGCCGAAGTCTATCGCCACCGCGCGGTCGCCGTCGCGCAGCACATAGACGTTGCAGGTGTCGCGGAGCAGGTAGAGGTCGGGCAGAAGCTGCTCGAACTGCGCGTTCATTGCGGCGGCAGGCACTGGGCACAGCGAAACGATGAAGACGGCGGCTGCGATTGCCAATGATGCTCTCTTGTTCTTCTTCATAGTTCTTCAGATGGCTGCCGCAATCCGCGCCCACTGCTTTGCGGATAGTTCTTGGGCAAAATCATGATTTTGCCAGCCATGATTTTGCCCTCTGGACGGCCGCTCGCTACCGGTCTTCCTCGACCGCCGCGAAGCCGAGCAGGCCGGCGAGGTCCTTGAGCGTCTCGCGGAAATCACCGAAGGTTGCGCACCGGTGGACGCCATATTTGTCGGGATAGATGTAACGCTGCACTTTTTTGGCGTCGACCGACGCCACTATTTTGGTCCGTCACATCATGTCGTAGAAGTGGTCCTTGTATTTGACGCGCCCTTTATACATCGGCACCGTCCGGCCGGTGTGGACCAGCACCTCCTTGGAGAGCACGTCGAGTTGCCACATCGTCACCGGCTCATTCGGTGGATACATGATGCACCAGCCCACGCCAACGCCCGGCAGGTTGCGTTTACGCACCGGCCGCTCGCGGTGGTCGCGGATCTTGTAGGGCACGCGGCGGTCGTCGCCCCAGGCGTTCCATGGCCCCTCGCAATGCTGGACGCACGAGGTGTTGTTGTAGGTGTCCACCGAGAAGTCGCCCAACATGCTTGGTCGGCCGTAGGCGTATTGCAGCATCATCTCGGAGAGGAGAATGTTCAGGTGCGACTGGCACTTGGCGACGATGTTGTGCAATTGAAACTCGGAGGTCGCCGGGCACGAGACGACGTAGTCCTCGCGGCGCGGGTTCGGGACGAGCGTGCGGATGTGGTAGGCCATGGCCGTAGCGTTGTGCCGCTGCATCAGCCACTTCATCGCCAGATAGACCTTCGCAGATCGCACGACCTCTGATTCCATGGTGCCGACCATCCGTTCCGCGGTGTCAATCCAGCGCCGGGCGATCTCGTTGGCTTCGGGATTGTCGTTCTTCCAGAGGTCACGGATATACGGCTCCTCAACGACTTCCTTCGTGCCGATCTTGATGACGCGCGTGCCGAATGTCTCGCTGATCGCGCCGAGAATCTGCTCGTTGTAGTCCGGCGGCGAGTTTTTCAGCAGGTCGCCGTAGATGACATTCACGCGCGGCGAGTCGGTCACGGTGAGGATTTGCTCGGTCTTCATGCGCTTGAGCGCGCGGATTAACTTAACCTTGGCGATCAGGTCGAGGAACATCCTCTCGGAAACGTTCGGATCGGCGCAGAACCGCCACGGGTCGAGCATCGCGCCGATGGTGCGGTTCTGGCGGTAAAGCGGGAAGGGGATATTCATGAAGTCGTTGAGGACGGCGACGTTGATCGTCGGCAGCCCGCTCCGCAACAGGTCGTATTCCCGCGGGCAGCCGTAGACGATGACGCCGTCGAACTGCTGCCGCTTGAGGTCCTTCACCTCGTTGACCACCGCGTCCAGTTTCGCGCCAGCGGCGAGGTCCCGGACAGTGAAATCCACGCCGTCGCAGTCCCGCTGCAACCGCTGGACGATTTGCGTGTGGGTCATCGGCCGGAGGTCGGTGTCGTCCTGCGATGGCGCGGTGCCGAACATCACCATGAAAACCTTCGCGTGCTCCCCGCGGTGCGTGCCGCGGCCCGACGGTTGGGCGGCGACGGCGCATGCGCCGATGGCGGTGGTTGAAGCCTGCACAAACTCGCGACGGGTGATGTCATTCATGGCTGCCTCCTTCGGGAGCAACGCGGTCGGTAGAGTGAGCATGCCAATCATCTCCGATGCTCCCACGCCGGAGACGCGTCCACGTTACGACCGCTGGAGTTTCCGCTGTCATACCGCAACGCCGCGCATCCTACGCCGATGCCCGCGCCCGTCAACGCAAGAATCCGTCACTCAGAAGCGCAGGCGTTTCACCAACCCTTTCGGCAGGGACCGCAGCACGAAGAAGACCGCACGCAACCAGCCGGGCAGATAGACGACGTCCTGCTTGCTCTGAATCGCGCGACAAATCCCGGCGGCGGTCGCGGCAGGCGTCGCGGAGAAGGGAGAACGCGGGACGCAGGCCGTCAGCGGCGTCTCGACGCGGCCGGGCTTGATGGTGAGGACGCGGACGCCGCACGGCGCGAGCGTCTGGCGCAATTCCTGAAGATCGGCGTCGAGCGCGGCCTTGGTGCTGCCGTAGGAATAGTTCGCCGGCCGCAACACGTCGCCCGCGACCGATGAGAGCACGGCAAGCGTGCCGCCGCGTTGTTGCGCGAGCGCCTGGCCGAGCAACTTCGCCAAAGCCGTCGTGGCCACGTGGTTTATCCGCTCCATTTCCTGAATCTGCCGCGCATCGGGGTTCGGAAAAAAACATCCCCACGCGATCAGCGCAAGATCGAGCCGGCCGAGAAGCTGGTTGGCGGATTCCACCAGTTGCGGCAGCGAGTCCATGTCGGTCGCGTCGCCGTGCAATTCGTGGACCGGCGCGCATCCCGTCAGACGCACATGGGAAGCGACGACTTGCAGTGCCTGACGGTTGCGACCGACGAGAACCAGTTCCCAACCTTCGGCCGCGAGAAGCCGGGCCGTGTGCTCGGCAATCAGGGACGTGGCCCCGAAGATGATGGCTGTTTTGCTCATGGCGTGTTACCCACGACGCGGCGCCAGAATCCCGACGAGAAGGCGGGATCCACGTGCCGGCTGAACTCGCGCCACTCCGGGTAGCCGTCGCGGAACATCGCGGCGGGCATTCGCGGGTCTTTGGCGGGATAGAGCCGCCCCTTGGCGTCCCGGACCATCTCGTCGAAGCGCCCGAACAGCTCCAGCGTCGGCTTGCCGAGGTTCGGGAAGTCAATCGCCGCGGTCAGCCCCGGCATCGGGAAGGAAAGCAAACCCGCCGAGGCCGCCGAGCCGAGCGTCTTCAGGACAACGAGGTAAGCCGGTTGTCGCGAAGCGATGGCGGTTTCCAGGACGCGCTGAAGCAGGCCCATCGCGTGTTCGTGCGGAGCGGCGAACTGATACTGAAGATAGCCGCGGCGGCCATACAACCGGCTCCAGTTTCCGATCTGGTCCAACGGATAGAAGAAGCTCTGGAAATCCTGGCGGCCTTTCTTCACCGCCGCCGGCTGGCCCAGCAGCTTCAGCCGGTTGAACGCGCCGATGAGCCACGGCTGCAGCAGCCAGCCGGGCGCGTCGCACGGCACCGTCAGCGCCGCGTCGCGCCGCATCCGGTAGCTGGCCGGCGCGCTGGCGGCGAAGTTGCCGCGGATGTGGAGGCCGGGGAATGGCGCGCGCGTGCCGTCGAGCCACGCGACGGTGTATTCCCACGCGCCGTCTTCCTGCGCCACGCGCCGCCACTCTTCCAGCGAGCCGAAGCGGACGGATTCCACGTTGAGCCACGGTGACGGCATCCGCTTCAGGCGGAACTCGGCCCATGTGATCAAACCGGTCAGTCCCAACCCGCCGATGGTCGCGAGAAACAGGCCGCCTTGCGTGTCCGGCGAGCACTCGATCCGCCGGCCGTCGCTGCGAAGCAACTCCAGCCGCGTGACGTGGCAGCCGAACGAGCCGTTGCGGTGATGGTCCTTGCCATGCACGTCGTTGGCGATGGCACCGCCAACCGTCACTTGCGACGTGCCCGGCGTTGTTGGCAGAAACCAGCCACGCGGCGTCAGGAATTCCAGCAACTGCCGCAGCGTCACGCCGGCTTCGCAGCGGATGACGCCGTGTGTTTCGTCGAAGGCGAGCAGCCGGTCCATCGCCGGCGTCCGCAGCAGCGTGCCGTCGGGGTTCAGGCAGACATCGCTGAGGCTGCGTCCCAAGCCGAACGGCAGAAACGTCTCGCCCGGCAACGGCTGCGGCAGCGAGTCTGCGCTGCGCCAGACGCGAAGGGTCTTTTGCGGTCCGGCGGGCCAGCCGTTCCAAGGGCGGACGATTTCGGTTTGGCGAAGCGGTGGCGTTGGCATGGGCGTTCAGCAGACTTCGAGGACGGCGAAGTATTGGAGCCGTCGGCCGAAAAACCAGTTCCAACCTGCGGGATAGAGCCGCATCGAGGCAAGTTCCGACCGCACACTCGCCGGCAGGGCCGCGAACATCGCGCGCCACTGCTCCAGCGTCGCATAGCGGTAGATGCACGGCACGTCGTAAGGTGCGTTGGCGGCCCAGTCCAGCAGCCGTAGGCGCCACCGCGCAAGGCAGCCCTCGGCCTTGTGGTCCTTCACCAGCACGAGCCGGCGCGACACGCGACAGCATTCCTCCAGCAAACGCTTCGGGTCGGCGGCGTGGTGCAGCACGTCGGCAATGATGACGACATCAAACGCGCGCGCCTCGAACGGCAGCGAGCCGCCGTCGTAAGTCGTCACCGGCACTGCGCAATCCGGCCGCGGCCGCGTTTCCACGCCGTGAACCGTGAGCGATGCCGGCCGGCCCGGATGTTGCAGCAGCGCCTGCGCGAGCCGTCCAGCGCCGCAGCCAACGTCGAGAACGCGGTCGCTTGGCTTCAGTTCCCGCACGATGAGGTCCGAGAGCACGGCCAGTCGGCGCGCATAGACCGGCTCGTGGAGACAGCGCAGGAGAGGAAGAAATAGCCGCGTCATTATCTCACCTGCTTCAATTCGATGTGCGCGTTCATCCGGCCTTTGTAGGTGCCTTTGAGGCAGTTGTCGGCGTAGGTGAGCTGGAACTTGCCCTTCTCGAAAACAATCTGCCCATCTCTTGGTTGGCCGACGAAGGTCCACGAGTTCGTCACTCGCCCGTGGGCGACGAAGAGTTCCAGATGCGAAAGCTGGGCGTTTTGACTGAGGACAGCCCACGCATGGCACTCGCCGCACTTCGGCTGCGGCTTCATCACGACGGCGTGGGTGATGTTGGTGTCGCGGGTCTCGTAGGGATCGAAGATACCGGTCAACTTCAGCAGCTTGGGGTTGGCTTCCGTCTTCTCGGCACTATGCGCGCCGATGGCGAGCAGCGATGTGATGCTGACGAGAACAAGACTGCAGATGAGTGCGGTTCGGATTGGTTTCATAGAGTTGAAGGTATCTGATTTCGCACGGTTGCTTCTGCTGGTTACACCACCAGCCTGCCGTCTGACAACGTGAAAAGTTCCAACCGAACCTGCGGCAAGGAACAAGCTCGACGCTGTTGCTGGCGCTGTGTAATCTCCGCGTCAGAATCACTGCGGCGCATGGCCGGAAGCACCGCCGCGCAACAGGAGCAACTCATGAGCACATCGAAACCGATCACGACTACGAACTCCCCTTCTCGCCGCGAGTTTCTGAAACTCTCCGGCACTGCCGTCGCCGCCTCCGCGCTCGCCGGCGTCGCCTTGCCGCATTGCCACGCGGCGGGCGGCGGCACGACGAAGCTCGCGCTTGTCGGCTGCGGCGGACGCGGCACTGGAGCGGTCGCCGACGCGTTCGCAGCCAAGGGCGATCCGGTGATGCTTCACGCGATGGCCGATTTGTTTGAACCGAAGATGGAGAAGAGCCTCACGAGCTTGAAGCAGAGGTTCGACGAAAAGGTGGATGTGACGCCGGAGCGGAAGTTCATCGGTTTCGACGCCTACAAGAAGGCGATAGATACGCTCAATCCCGGCGACGTGGTGCTGCTCACGACGCAGGCGGCGTTCCGGCCGATGCACTTCGAATACGCCGTGCAGAAGGGCGTGAACGTCTTCATGGAGAAGTCGTTTGCAGTGGACGCGCCCGCCGTGAGGCGGCTGCTGAAGGCCGCCGAGCTTTCCGAGAAGAAGAACCTCAAGGTCGGCTGCGGCTTCATGTGGCGGCACTCGAAGGCGCGGCAGGAGGTCGTCAAGCGCATCCACGGCGGCGAGATCGGCGATGTGCATACGCTGCGCATCTACCGCGTCCACGGCCCGTGCCACACGCCGCCGTTGCCGAAGGGTGCGAACGAGATACAGTTCCAGCTCCAGAACGGCGTGCGCTTCAACTGGACCTCCGGCAGTTTCTTCGTGGACTGGCACTGCCACAACGTGGATGTCGCCTGCTGGGCCAAGGGCGCGTGGCCCGTCTCGGCGCAGGGCTTCGGCGGGCGCACGCACAAGGAAGCGGGCAATCTTTTCGATCACTACTCGATCGAGTTCACCTTCGCCGACGGCACGAAGCTGTTCGCGTTCTCGCGGCACATGACCGGCTGCTGGCAGACCTACTCGGACTTCGCCCACGGCACCAAAGGCGCCGCGCGCATCATGGCCAACCTCGGCGATCCCGATCCGTGCATCTACAAGAGCCAGGTGACGGACGACGCGAACATTGCGTGGCGTTACGGTCAGAAGGACATCAATCCCTACCATGCCGAGTGGCAGGCGCTGCTCGACGCCATCCGCAACGACAAGCCGCACAACGAAGCCCGCCGCGCCGCCGAAGCCGACCTCGCCGCGCTCATGGGCCGCATGGCGACGCATACCGGCCAGATGGTGACGTGGGATCAGGCGATGAACTCCAACTTCCAATACGTGAAGGACATTGACAGCCTGACCTTCGACACGCCCGCGCCCGTCCTGGCCGACGCCGACGGCATCTACCCCGCACCGATCCCTGGCAAGACTGTCGAAATCTAACTCTGTTGCGCGTCAGTTGCCCCAGAGCTGCCGTTCGCCCGCGAGCTTGAGCAACGCCGTCGCGTCCTCTTCCAGCAACAACCGCTGGCTGCGAAGCCGGCGGACGGCCTCCGTCACGTGATAGAGGTAAACCATCCGGCTCGGATAACGCTCCAGCACCGCGGGACGCGGGTCGCCGGCTTTGAGACGCTCCTCGTAGGTGTGGACGAACGGCAGATACGAGCCGTGATACGGCGCGAGCATGCCTTCTGCCCCGTGCGGCGCGGCGCGCAAGTTCCAGCCGGTGTAAGTCGCCAGCGGAGCGGCCACGTCCGGCAGATGGACGCCGGCGAGTTCGTTGCCGTCGCGGTCCACGGCGGGCACCAGCGTCCGATACGGCCGCCCTATCTTCGGCGGCACGATGTCCGCGACGCCTTCCTTTTCCCAACGCGGCCCGAAGTCGAGCCGTAGCGGTGTGTAGCAGACCGCCGGCAACTGCACGCCGGGAATCTTCGGGAACTGTGTTCGGAATTCATCCACGCTCACGAGTGTGCCATCCTTGATTCGCGGGTAGCGGCTCTCCGGCGGCGGCACGCCCCGGCTGGTCCATTCGTCCAGCGCCGCCAGCAACGCCCGCAGCAGCGGCGGCCGGTCGTTGAGCGGGTTGCACGGGTTCTGATAGCTACCGCGGTTGGTTGAGCTGCCGCCGAGGTGCTGCGCGCCAGCCGCGACGTAGAGGCGCGCGTGCGGATCGAGCGAGACGTCGCGCTTGCCGTCCACGTCGGTGTGCAGTAGCGACGCGCCGCGCGTCCAATACTCCGTCGAGGTCTGCGTGTAGAAAACCTTCGGCATCTGTCCGCGGGCGCGCGCGGCGGCGAGGATGTCGCCCGTGCGCCGCGTCACCGGGTCGGTCTGCGGCACGGTGTTGAACGGGAACGACTCGGAGGGCGTGAGGACGTTCTCGTGCTGCGCCGCGCAGAGCGTGGCCATGCCGAAGCGGCTGTTGGACGTGAGACGCCCCGCGCCGCTCACGTGGGAGAGCGCGCCGTCGAACACGACACGTTGTTTCTCGTCGGTGTTGAAGTCTTCGTGGATGAAGTGGTTCACGAACCGTCCCGACTGCGAGATGCCGAAGACGTAGGCGCGCTCTACGGCCCCCGCGAGCGGGCTGTCGGCCCCGTAGCGGAAGAACGACACGCAATCGCGCACCGCCGCGAATCCGAGCCCCGACACGCGCGGGTCACGCGCCGTATAGACTAGATCGTAGAGCCAGCCCGGCCGAAGTCCGCCTTTCACCCAAAGTTGTCCCGCGTCCGCGACGCGCGTGCCGTTCTCGACGCGCGCGAAAGCCCATTGGTCGGCGGCAATCTCCACCGCCGACTCCGCACGGCTTGGCCGCATCATGAGCCGCGCCTCTTTGGTGTCCATGCTCACTGGCGGATACGGAATCGCGACTGTCCACGGCGTCCAGTAGAGCGGGCTGCACTCGACGGGATCGTCGCGGCAGATTTCCACGTGGACTTTGCCGGTGATCGGCTTGCCGTTCTCTGTGGCCACCGGCAGGCCCGCCACGAGCCGGTTCTCGCCCGGCGGAACCTCGCCGCTCCAGCCGCACCACAACACCGACCAGCCGTTGCGCATCAGGAAGCCGTTGCCGGCGTCGGCGAGCGTGGCGGGGTTGTTGTTGCGGGCCTCGTTGAACGTCCAGAGCGCGAGCTTGTTGCCGCGGTTGTTCACGTCGTAGAGCAACCGCCCGTTGCCGCGCCGCGCGTCCGCCGGCTTCAGGAGAAAGAAGTCCGTCCAGAACTCAACACGCCCGCGCGCGTTTCGTGGGGCGAGCTTGATATCCGTGATGTGCGCCTGACTGTCAGCGTTTGGGTCCACCTCGCAGTGCAGCCGCCCGACGATCTTCTCGTAAGCGCCCACCTTTCCGAACTCATGCCCGTCGGCGAACGCTTCGCGCTCGCGAATCTCAACGCGCACAACTTCGGCTTGCGCCGCGCTGTTCAACAACAGAGTCAACGCTCCAATAACCCACAAATGCTTTCTCATAAAACCTCGATGGCGGTCGTCACCAGTTCTCCAGCGGCAGCGCGTCTTTGTTTCCCGCAAGCGTTTGGTCCAGTTGCAGCAGCGCGTAGAGCAGGTAGCCGACGCCGTCTATCGCCTCGTAATACGGCTTGCAGGAATGGCCGCGCAACAGGCCGCGGTAGTAGAGCCGGCAGAGGCTTTCCTTCGCCACGTCGCGCGCGAACTGCAAATGCGCGGCGTCGCCGGTAAGCCGGTGCATCTGGAGGAAGAACGAGATCGTCTGGCCGTAAAGCTGCGCGTAGGTGCCGTGTGGCGCCCAGTCCGTCGCGTAGGACTGATACCACGTGCCGGTTTCGCACGCACGCGGCGGAAACGCGCGGCGAATGCAGCCGGCCCATCGTTGCGCGGTTTCCAGAAGAGCTTCGTCGCGCGTCAGCTTGTAAGCTTGCGCGTAAGCCTGCGCCGCGTAGAGCGGATGCTCGTAACCAGCCGCGTAAGGCTGCCAGAGGTCCATGTGGCCGCGCGGCTCGTATTGCGCGTAGCCGCCCCTTACGCGCGGCCCCGGCTCCGGCGAGCCGTCGAGTTTCAGACTACCCCAGAATCTGCCAGCTTGCGCGTCGTAGCCGTAACGCGCGCCGGCTTTCAGATATACCACGGCTTGCTCGCGGAACTTCGCCTCGCCGCTCAACTCCGCCGCACCCAGCAGCGAGTGGCACATCAAGCCGGAGATCGAGGTCTCGAAATGCGAGCCGTCGAACCGGTTCGTGCCGGCATTGGGGCGGTTGGGGATGAGGCTGGTCTTCGGGTCGCGCGCCTTCCAGTAGTAATCCGCCACGAGCCGCGCGCGGTCGAGCCACATCGGCTCCTTCGTCTGCGCGTGCATGAACGCGAACGCCCGCACAAACTCGCCGCCGCTCATCGCGAAGTCGCAGCCGCGATGTCCGTCGCCGTGGCGGTTGACTTCGCCGGTCTTCTTGTCAATCACGTGCCACTGCCAGACCGCCTCGATCTCGCGCCGCACGGCTCCCTTGTCCACGCGCCAAAGCTCCGGCCACATCGCCTCCTGCACGTGAATCTCGTGCGGGTTGCCCATGTGGCCGGTCATCTCGTCGCGGAACACATCGTAGTGCCGATGCCAGCCCCACCAAAAGAAACCCTTGTCGTCCACCAGATGCTTCATCCAGTGGCCCATGCACTTCTCGGCAAACTCCGCGTAGCGCATCTCGCCGCCGATTCGCGACAGCGCGAGCATCGCCCGCAACGTGGCTTGGTCGAAGTAGAGGTTCGCCCCTGCCGGCCCGCGCCGCTCGCGCCGAATCACGCGGAACTTCTCATCCACCGGCAGCGGAATTTCCGGGCAGTCGCGCGTGCGAACATCGAGGATGCTCACGAGGATGGGCGCGTGCGTCTTGCCGTAGTGGTCAGTGCCGCGGCTGATGAGCGCGTCGAGACACTCGCGCACATACTCGCGATACGGCCGCTGTTCGACCGTCTCCGGCTTCAGCCCGCTGTCGAGAATCTCCGGCGGCGCCGCTTCAACCGCTGCTGCTCCCAACGCCGCCAGTGCCGTCAGTATTGCCGCACGCATGAGTTTGCCTTTCATCGCGGAATCAAAGCAATCGAAGTCTGGATTGGATAGCCGCATGTGCAGCCGGCGCTGGCTTCGGGCACCAGGATCAAGCCGCCGGCGGGGATGATGTTGATCCAGCAGCCGGGGCGGACGGCGTTGTCCAGGACGGTGTGGGTTCCGCTCTTGAGGTCGAACATCCGAGGATGGTCGTAGCGGCTAAATGCGCAGTTGGCGGAGGTGGAAACCGTGCCGCAATGGTTGCTCTTCTTCCATTTCCAAACATCCACCGCCGCGCCGGTGCTGAGGTCGCAGGCGAAGCCCGTGCCGTAGATGACGTCGCCCACGATGGCGGGATGCTGCACCTGCTCACCGTGCGGCCCTTGCAGGATGTGGTCGGGGACGGGCGTTTGCGTGTTCCGCCAGAGCCGCTTGCCGGTGCCGGCGTCGAACGCAGCGAGGTCGTAGCGGACGCGGCGGGCCTTCTCCACGAGCGCGTTCCGAGTTCCCGTCACCAGCAGTTTGCCGCGCGCGTAGCTGAGATAGACGATGTGCTCGATGGCCTCCAGTTCCACCGGTATTCGCCAGGCGACTTTGCCGGTGCGGATGTCCAACGCCACGAGGTCCGCTCCCTGACCGAGCAGTGTCGTAAGCTTCACGCGGCTGTCGGCCACCGTCCGCGAGGCGGGGTTTGCGCTTTCGATGAAATAGGCCCGCTGGCCGCCGAGCGCGATGGTGGAGTTGATGATGACGCCGCGCGCGGGCGCATACGTCCAGAGCCGGCGGCCGGTGGCGCGTTGGAGGGCGAAGAGCGAGTCGCTGCACACGACCGGCATGGAGTCGCGCCACAGGAGCACTTCGGTGTAGATGGTCTGGTCGCGGAACGTCCCGCCACGCCGCGTGACGCTGCCGAGCAGCAGGTCATTCTCAACGGCGACGTAACCCCATTCGGAGGAGGCGGGAACGTTGAAAGTCTTACGCAACTCGCCGGTCTGCGCATCGAGCGCAAGGCAGTCGCTGCCGGAGGCGACGTAGAGGCTGTCGTCCGCGGCGGCCATGTTGCCGCAGTTCTTGAACGCCGCCAGCCGGACCGAGTGCGGCACGTCGCGCTCCCACAGGATCGTGCCGTTGTAAGCATCCGCGGCCACCACGTAATTGTCGCCCGACACGAACAGGCGTCCGTTCTTGTAGAGCGGGCCGACGTTCTTGTCGTGGCGGTCGGGCATCTGGCGCGGGCCGGGCCGGCCGAACCATTGCAGGTCCACCGCGCCGGCGGCCATCGCGTCGCCGCTGCAAGCTGTGTTGCCCGCGTCGCCGTAAAAGTGCGACCACTCGCCCGCGCCCGGCAGCGTGCCGCGCTTGAGCGAGGCGACCGTCAAGCTGCCGGCGCGCTCAGCTTTCCAGCCGGGAACGCTCAGCTTGCCGGCGGCCATCAACACCGTCGTGCCGCCGCTGGGTCGCAACACACGTTGCACCTCGTCGAGTGAACCGGGCGGCTTGCCGGTGAGCAGCGTTTCCTCGGAGACGATCAGGTTCGCCCAGCACTTCTGGAACGGCAGCTTCGCGACGTCGCCTTGGTGAATCGTCACGCGCGTCCCGTAGAGTCCGGCTTCCGCGAGCCGGCGGCGCGACTCGGCAACGCGCTGCGCGTCCCGCTCGATGCCTATGACTTGGAACTGCGACCGCTTCGCGATCTCGTAAGCCAGCCGTCCGCTGCCAGAGCCGAGGACGAGGCAGTAGCCCTTCGTCACGCCCGCTCGTTGGATGGCAATCTGCGCAGCGTTGGCGAAGAGCGACGATTGCGCATCCTGTGGGAACGGCGACGGCTTCGCCGCTTCCTCGACGAACTCGAACGTGAGCGGCCCTCCCGGCGGCGGCGTGCCGGGCTGGAAGCAATGAATCATGCCGCGGTCGGTGCTCACGTAGAGCCGCCCGTCGCTGACGGCGAGGCCGTAGGCTTTGCCCTGCACGTTGCCGCGCCATGCCATCCCGCCGTCGGCGACATCGTAGGCCGTGACACGGTCCGGTTCACCGACGAAAATCGTCTTGCCGGCGAGGATCAACTCACAACCGTCGGGCACGGCGGTTTCCCACTTCACATAATCCCGCCGCGTCCCGCCCAGCTCGGCGATGCGTGTCTTGTCCTCCGGCGACTTTTTGGACTTCGCTTGCAAGCGGCTGAGTTCGAGCCAATGCGCACGGTCCACCGCGATGAGCCGGTCCCGCGTGAGGATGTAGTTCATCGTCTTGTCCGCGACGACCCGCAGCCCGTCGGCGAACACAACCTTGTCCTTCGACAACGGCGAGCCAGCCTGGATGCCCGCCGTTTCGCCGGCGCTGTAGAGCACCGTGTCATCCACCAGCACCGCGAAACAACCGCCCGCCTGCCGGTTCGCGCCCGCGCCGGGCAGCGTCGCCACCGGCTTCCCGGTCGCGCGGTCGAACGCCACCGGCGCCGTGCGGCCCGTCGGCACGTAAAGGTGCGACGCCGACGCGAGCAGGTAGCCTTGCGAGACAATCTCAATCGGTTGTTTCCAGAGTTCTTTGCCGTTCTTCGCACTGACGGCACAGAGGAAGTTGCCCTGCGACGGGAACAGGCCCGCGCAGAAATAAACGACGCCCGCGTCCACCACGACGCCGCAACGCACCGGCCAGAGCGACATCATCCGGCCATTGCCCGGCAGCCGGCGCTCTTCCGGCCCGCCGCGATATTTCCAGACGAGAACGCCATCTTCGGCGCGCAGGCAATACATGCAGCCGTCATCCGAGCCGACATACACCCGCCCGTCCGCGACCACTGGCGCGAGCCGCACCGGCCCGTCGGTGGTAAACGACCAGCGAACGCGTCCGTCAGCGGCGTCGAGACAACGCACCGTGTCGTCGCTCGACGAGCCGTAGAAGAGCGCGCCGTTCGCGACCGCCACGTGAAACGCGCGGTCGAACGTAGTCGTAGGGCCAAGGTTCGCGACGCGGCGGTAAACGTCCTGCTTTGCGGGCAGCTCCGGCCACGCCGGACTGGGCGCAGCCGATCTATGCATCCACACTTCCGCCAGCGGCAGCTTGATGTCTTCCACCGCGATGCCGCTGCGTTGCGCATCGTGCCGGTAGGCCGGCCATGCCGCCCAAGCCGACGCCGCGCCGGCCATCCAGAGTGTCAGTGCGAGAAGATAACGTGTGATGTTCATAGTTGGGATTCCTTAGCGGAGATTTGTCACTGTGCGTCGCACCCAGCAGCAGCCACAGACGCACTGGGCGTCGCGGCCACAGGTGCCGGCGATGTCGCGGCCGGGCAACGGACCGATGGCGGCTTCGACGAGCCGCCGCATTTCTATGTAGTTGGGATCGGAGGTGTCGTGCCAGCAAATTTCGGAAACTTGTCCCCAGCCGCCCGCCGACGCCGCCAGCGGCGCTTTCAACGCGCGGCTCTCTTCCGGCAGCGCCACGTTCACCAGCGCGGCGAACGGCGCCTCGGCAAGGACCGCGCCAAATCTTGCGCGCACGTGCTCGCGCAACGCCCGCTCGCCGTCGGGCGACGGCTCGCGCCACTCGGGTTTATTCCACGAATAGTCGCCGTAGCAGATGGCGTTCATGTCCAGCCAGTCAGCGATGCGCGCGAAATTCTCGCGGTCGAGCCGCACGCGCGGCTGGCCGTTCTTGTCGGGATGGCCGGCCAGCAGCATCGGCGCGAGCCGGCCGGCGTGGGCGAAGTAATCCTTCGGTTTGCTGAAGTCGCTCTCCATGTCGCCTTGCGCCACCGCCACCAAGCCCGTGCGCGTCATGAGCGACTCGTAGGCGATGCTCACGCGCATCTTGTTCGGGCCGGGCCATTGCTTGCGTGGGAACGTGACCGGCTGGAGCGTGCCGAGCAGATTGATGCCGCCGTCGGTGCGTTCCGGTCCGTGGCAAGTGATGCAGTAACGGTCGAGCACGGGCTGGACAGTCTTGGCGAAACTGAGGCCGCCTTCGTAGCGCGGGCCGGCGGGCGGCTGGAGGTCGTAGATTTTCGGGCGGGCGTGTCGTGAGGCGCGGTCGGGAGCGTCGTGACGCGATTCGTGGCAGCCGATGCAGCCGGCTTCCTCGCCCGGTTGCAGGTAAGCCAGCGCCCGCATCGTCATGACGGCCATGCCGTTCCTGTCCACGAGCTGGAAGAACAGCGGCTGGCCCGCTGGCGCGCGAAACGCCACGGAGCCGTTCGCGTCCACCGGCGCGGTGCCGAGGATGCGTTTGGGCATTTCATAGACGGCGACACTGCGGCCCGGCGGCGTCTCGACGGTTTGCGGGAACACGCGCACTACGCGCACGGCCGCGATGCTACCGGGGGCGATGGGCTGGCTCGATTGATAGACGTTCTGGATGTAGAACGTGCCCGTCGGTTCCGTGGCCGTCGTCAACGCGCTCGGCAACACCGGCGGCTTGGGGCGCGGCACGAGCGGCATCGGCGAGACGCACGACACCTGCGGGTCGCGGTAGATCAACTCACGCCCGCCGAGCGTATCCACCAGATAGATGCCGTAGGCGTTCGCGCTCTGCGGCGGTTTGTTTTCCCTCGCGAGCGGCTCCGGCGTGTAGGCGGCGAGGAACAAATCCTCGCTGAGCGGCCACGGCGTTGTGAACGCGCCCACCGGCCAGCCTTCGGTTTCCGGAAACGCGATCTCCGGCGTGATGCGCTTGATCGGCTCCAAACCGTCGAGTCCTGCGCGCGGATCCACCACGATGATCGAGCCGGCCGTGTAGGCATGATGCGCCGCCGCGGTGCAGACGAGCTTGTGCGATCCGGGAATCTGGCGGGGCTCGGCGCTGTTGCAAGGATTGCGGGTGAGGTTGCCGTAGAGACTGGCGGTGCCGGTGCCGTCGGGATGTGTCACCCAGATGCTTTGGAAATGATACGAGTGGCGGTTCGTGTAGTCCCAGCGAGAGTAAACGATGCGGCCGTCGTCGAGCAGGCTCGGTTCCCACTCCGGTGCTTCGGCAAACGAAAGCTGGCGGATGTTGCGCCCGTCGGCGTCGCAGCGATAGAGCAGGAAGTTCGCGAAATAGCGCCCGCCGTATTGGCAGCGGATGTGGGTCTGTGGCCGCGTGCTGATGAACGCGATGCCGCCGTCGGGCAAATAGCACGGATCGAAATCCTCCACCAACGAAGTCTGCCGTCCTTCCTCGCCGGCAGCGCGGTCGGCTGCGCGCCCCGTGAGTTGGCGCAGGCCCTTGCCGTCAGTTCCGATCTCCCAGAGGAAAAACTGCCGCAAGTTCGGGTCCGCCGGCGTGTGATCGCAGAACGCGAACACCACGCGCCTCGCGTCGAACGACAACTCCGGATGCATCGTCGAGCCTGCCGGCAAGCGCTCCTTGAACAACAGCGTCTCGCGCGGCTGGCTCTTCCAGTTTTCAATCACCACCAGGCCGGGGCCAGGCCGGCTGTAGCGGCCAAGGTATTGACGTGACTGGTGCGAGTAGCTCGGCGTCGGGCACTTGTTGATGAGCAGTCGGTCGAAGTCCAGCAGCGGATGCGAGAAGATGATCTGTCGCCGCAGTTGCCGCACGCGCTGGCAGAGTTCGGCGCGGTTGGCGTCGCGTGTGGTTGCGCGCTGCTCCAGTTCTTTCAGCTTTGCCGCCAACGCCGGGCAGGGCCGGCTCTTCTGGACGAAGTCGAGTGTCTTGCGAGCGAGTGTCATCGCATGGTCGAGTTCGTCGGCGTGCGCGCACGCCGACGCAATCAAAACCGCAAAGAAGAAGAAACGGCACGCGAATCTCATCGCATTCTTGCCACACTCAATTCCAACCACTGTGGGCCAGACAGGAGTGTCTGGCCTACGAGCGTCCTGCGCCGAGCCGGTCCAGAAAATCCGCCAGATGCACAACCTCGATGTCGGCACGGCCCGCGATTGCGAGGCCGGCGCGAATCTGCAACATGCAGCCGGGGTTGGTCGTCACCACCACCGCCGCGCCGGTCTTGAGGATGTTTGACACCTTGCGTTTTTGGAGCCGCGACGCCATATCGGGCTGGGTGAGGTTGTAGCTGCCGGCACTGCCGCAGCAGAGGTCGCTCTCCGGCAGTTCGACGTAGCGGCTGCCGCAGACCGCCTTCAGCAGGTCGCGCGGCTGCTGGCGGATGCCCTGCGCGTGGTTGAGATGGCAGGCGTCGTGATAAGTGACGACCGGCATGGAATCGGCCTTGAGCGTGAGAGAACGCGGGTTGAGAATCTCGACCATGTCGCGGACCTTGCCGGCGAACACCTTGGCGCGCTCGGCCCACGCGGGGTCGTCCTTGAGCAAGAGTCCGTATTCCTTGAGCGTCGCGCCGCAACCGGAGCCGCCGATGACGATGTGGTCCACCGCGAACCGCTCGAAGACCGCGATGTTCTGGCGGGCGCAATCGCGCGCCTTCGCCAACTGCCCGCTGTGCGAGAAAAGCGCGCCGCAGCATCCCTGCCCCGGCGGCGTCACAACATCGAAACCCGCGCGTGTCAGCAGCCGCACGACGGCGCTGTTGGTCGGGCCGAACATGACGCTCTGCACGCAGCCTTCGATAAAGCCGATCCGGCCCTTCTTTTCCGTCACGACGGCGGGCGTGGTCAACGGCAGCGGTTCGCTGCGGAAATCCGCCGGCACCAGCGACGTCATCGGGCGCGTGAAAGCCGGCAGCCAGCCTTCGAGGCCGAGCCAACGGATGAACTTTAACGGCGCGAGCGCGAGCTTCGTCCGCCACGGATAGGGAAACACCTGCTCGACGAGCACTCGCCGCAGCAATGTCTGGTAAAGCGAACGGTGATGATGGTGCTCGATGAAGTCGCGCGTGTGCTCGATCAACTCGCCGTAGTGGACGCTGCCCGGGCAAGCCGTCTGGCAGCCGAGACAGCCGAGGCAGACGTCGAGCGGCTGCACGGTCGCGTCGTTGAGCGGCGCGCGCCCGCTGAGAAGCTGGCGCATGAGATAGATGCGGCCGCGCGGCGAGAGGTTTTCGTCGCCGGTCTCCAGGTAGGTCGGGCACGACGCCAGGCACAGCCCGCAGTGAACGCAGGTCAGCGCGGTCCGCTCGTCTATGAACGGCTTAAGCACGGCGGGCTTGGAGTTTGTTGGCTGGGTCGAACTCATGCTTCAGTCGTTGCATCAACCTGGCGGCCGGCGCGAGGCCGGTTCCCTGATCCTCGCCGCGATAGTAAATGACGCCGTTGCCCGCGCGCGCCACGAGTGCCGAGACGCCGCGCATGGCAGCGATGGTCGCGGCGAGCTTGGACGGCAGCACGGAGAGCTTGTGCACCGGGCCGGTGGCGGTGGTGGCCCATAATTGCTCGTCGTAGTCGAGTTTGGTATCGGCGACGGCGGCGAGCAAGCCGGTCTGCTTGCACTGCCAATCAACCTCCTCGCGCGTTCCCGCGAAGCCGACGACAACGGTCCACGGCCCCGCGCCGTTGGCGTTGTGCAGATCGAGGACTGTCGGCGTCAGTTCAGTGGTGTCGAGCTTCTCCACAAATTCGCACGCCGCCTCGACGGTCGGGAACGTCACTTTCCCGAACTGTTCCGCCTCCGGCCGCGGCTGCACTTTGAAACATATCTCCTCCACCGTCGCGAGTTCGCCGCGCGCGCCGGTGAAGAGGCGGCAGAGGTCGTAGCCGGCGGCGTTTTTCACCACATCCGCGCCAGACTTGATCATCCGTCCGTCGGCCATCTCGGCGCGCATGCTCAGGATGTGCTCGCGGACCGTTCCGTAGCCGTAGCGACGCGGCCCGCTGAGGTCGCAATCCACAATCTCGCCGATAGTGAGCCGCGTCGGATTCGGCGGGTCCATCGGCAACCACTGGTTGCGCGGCGCGAGGTGCTGCTGGAGCGCGGCCAACGTCGTGTCCGCAGTCACGGTCACGGTGAGATCGTCTGGAGCGTAAGCCACGATGCTCATACCGCCACCTGCCTTTGCGGGTTGAAGTTCAGGCAGCGTTTGCCGCTGGGGAACATCTTGTGTGGGTTGCAGCGGCCCTCCGGGTCGAACGCCCGCCGCAACCGCTGCATCGCGTCGAGATCGTCCGCGCTGTATTGCACCGCCATCAGTTCCGCCTTCTCGACGCCGATGCCGTGCTCGCCGGTGGCCGTGCCACCCAGCTCGATGCAGCGCCGCACGATCGCCGTGCTGCACGCATACGCCTTCTCCACGTCGCCAGCGATGCGCTCGTCGTAGAAGATGATGGGGTGAATGTTACCGTCGCCCGCGTGCGCGACGTTGGCGACGCCAAGGCCGAGCTTCTTCGCGGCGTCGTAGATGAAATGCATGATCTCCGGCAGCTTCGTGCGCGGCACCACGCCGTCCTGCGTCACGAAGTTCGGGCTGATCCGACCGATGGCGCCGAACGCGCTCTTGCGGCACTTCCACAACGCCGCGCGCTCCTCCGGCGTGCGCGCCGGTTTCAGGTCGCGCGCGTTGTTCTTGCGGCAAAGCTCCGTCACGCGTTCCAGTTGCCGGTCAATGCCGGCCTCGTGGCCCTCCAGTTCGATGATCAGCACCGCGCCCGCGTCCATTGGCAGGCCGAAATGATACGCGTCCTCGATGGCGCGCGTGATCGGCTGGTCCATCAACTCCATCGCCACCGGGATGATCCCCGCCGCGATGATGTCGCTGACGGTGCGCGAGGCGTCATCGGCACTGTTGAACACCACCAGCATCGTCCGGAACGCGCGCGGCGTTTTCATCAGCCGCACCACCACGCGCGTGATGACGCCGAACATCCCCTCCGAGCCGATCACCGCGCCGCGCAAATCGTAGCCCTCCACGTCCTCGCCGCCGTCGGGCGTTGCGCCGAGCCAGACGACCTCGCCGTCCGGCAGCACCATGTCGAAACCGAGCACGTGATTGGTTGTCGCGCCGTGCTTGAGCGTGTGTGGGCCGCCGGCGTTGAAGGCAATGTTGCCGGCAATGGTGGACGAAGGCTGGCTCGACGGGTCCGGCGCGAACATCAGCCCGCGTTGCTTTACCGCGTTGGTGATCCAGAGGTTCGGCACGCCCGCCTCTACCAGGGCGCGGCGGTTCCGGTAATCCACGTTCAGGATGCGGTTGAGCCGCGTCGTGCCAATGATGACTCCGCCGTCCACCGCCAGCACTGCGCCGCTGAGGCTCGTGCCTGTGCCGCGCGGGATGATTGGCAGGCGATGCTCGGCGCAGAGCTTGACGACTCGCACGACCTCCTCGGTGCTGCGCGGCAGCGCGACGGCATCCGGCAGATGCTTCTCCATTGTGTAAGCGTCACACTCATAGACCATGAGTCGCTCTTCCTGCGTGATGACGCCGTCATCGCCGCAGATCGCGCGCAACTCGCTAAAGAAAGATGGAGCTATCGCTGCCATGCACGCCCACTGTAGGAACTCCAGCCCTGTTTGTCGAGCCGCCTGTCCGGCCTTGCCACGCCGTTCACTCGCGTGAAAACTTTTTCAACCCGGTCACCTCCAGCAGCAGGCAGAGGGCGAACCACGGGTTATAGACGAGGTAGCGGAACCAGAGCCGACGCGGGTCGGCGAAAAGCCGGAAGAGCCACTCCAGGCCGTTCTCGCGCATCCAGCGCGGGGCCTGGGTGACGCGGCCGGTGAAAAAGTCGAACGCCGCGCCGACGCCGACCAGCACGGGCGCGCGCAGTTTCGGCGCGTGGGCGGCCATCCAGAGGTCTTGTTTCGGCGAGCCGAGGCCGACCCAGACGACATCCGCGCCGCTGGCGTTGATGCGCTCGCAGGCGGCGGCACCCTCCTCCGGCGTCAGCGGCCGGAACGGCGGCGAGTCCCATCCAACGATCTGGATGCCGGGATATTTTTCGCGGAGGACGCGGGCCAGTTGTTCCGCCACGCCTTCCGCGCCGCCGTATAGGTAGAACTTCCAGCCGCGCTGCTGTGCGCGCTCGCAGAAGGACGCGAAGATGTCCGGCCCGTAGCAGCGCCGCTGCATGTCTTTCGCGCCGAGCCAGCGCGTGACCCAGACCAGCGACATGCCGTCGGCGACGGCCCAATCGGCGTGGTTGAGCACGCGGCGGTAGGCGGGATCGCGGCGGGCGCTCATGACGCAGTTGATGTTGGTGAGCACGGCGTAGCGGCCCGGCCCGCGCCCGCGCGCCTCCTCGATGCACTGCTCCATGTCGGCGATCAGGCCGGGGATTTGGAGCAGGCTCACCTTGGTGCCCAGCACGTAGCAAGAATCTGTCATGGCGTCCGGCTCTTCATGCGTTGCGGCATTCAGTTTCGATCCCGCATCTTCGGTGGGACTCGCGCCGGCGGCGGGCGAAATCGTAAACGTCCATCAGTTGCCGGTAGTTGGTGTCCGCCGTAAAGTGACGCTCGAAATGCGCCCGCGCCGCGCGGCCCAGTTCGATGACGCGCTCCGGCCGTTCGATCAACTGGCGGATTTTCCTCGCGAGATCAGCCGGCTCGCCCGGCTCGAAGAGCATGCCCGTCACGCCTTCCTGCACCATCTCGGCGATGGCGCCGATGCGCGACGCGATGACGGGTTTGCTCATCGCGTAAGCCTCCAGCACCGAGACAGAGAAGTTTTCATAGACGCGCGACGGCAGCACAAGCAGCTTGGCGCGGCGCAGGATTTCAAACCGCGCCGCGCCGCCGACAAAGCCGCGGAACTCGACGTTGCGCAAGCCGAGCCGCTGGACCAGCGCCTTCAGCGGCTCCATCAACGGTCCTTCGCCCAGCACCAGCAGCCGCAGCTCCGGCAGGTGCTGGAAGGCTTCGACGGCGGTCTGCACGTCCTTTTCCGGGTGCAGCCGGCCCATGACCACCGCGTAGTCGTCGCTAGCGAACGGCGGAGCCACGTTGCTGTCGAGGAAATGCGGTTTCAGGAACGTGCGGTCCTCCGGTAGCCCGCCTTCGATCAATTTCCGCCGGGAAAACTGGCTCAGCGCGATGAACGCGTCTATGCGGTCCCACCAGCGGCCGGCGTAGCGGTGCCACGCCAGCGAGGTCGCCAGCGCCAGACTCTGCGCGCGGCTCTCATGGTAACAACGATGGACCGCCGCGTGGAAATAGTTGCCGCCGATACACCGCTCGCACAATCCGCCTTCGGTGTAAAAGATGGCGTTGGCGCAGAGGAACCGGAAGTTGTGGCAGGTCTGGACGATCGGCACGCCTTCCCGGTCCAGCGCGTAATACACCGACGGCGACAGCAGGAAGAAGACGTTGTGCACGTGCGCCACGTCCGGCCGCTCGCGCCGGCAGATTTCGCGGACCATGCGGTAGGACTCGGTTGAGAAAAAAGTGTCCGGCAGCAGCCGCGACCGACGCCACGCCGGCCAGTGATCGGTTTCGGCGTTGCTGCGCTCCAAGGCGATCACCTGATGGCCGTGTTGTTGCAACAACATCCGCTCGCGATGGACGACAGCATCCTCGCCGCCCCCGATGCGGTAGAGATTGTGCAACTGGAGAACCTTCATAACGTCTGCGCGGCCATCGCCCAACGATAGACGCGCCCGCCCGCCGCCACAACGGCGCGTTCGATCCGCCCAACCTCGCGCGGGCCGCGCGCCACGATTTCCGCAAATCCGCCGCCGCCCGCGCCGACCATCTTGAAACCGCTGGCCCACGGCGCCGCCGCCGAGAGCACCGCTTCGACGTGGCGGTTGGTGCTGTTTGGGTCCAGCCGCCGGTTCAACTCCCAATGCTCCAGCATCAGCTTCCCAAAGCCGTCGAGGTTTCCGGTCAGCAACGACTGGCGCATCTCCCGCGCAATTTCCTGGATGCGCCGCAAAATGAACACCACGTCCGGCTCGCGCGCCAGATACCGGCCCATCACCGTGCGCAGGATGTTCTTCGCCAGCCGCCGGTGGCCGACATAAACCAGCACGAGCTGCCGGCGCAGTTCCTCCGACACCGCCGCCGGCAACGTCACCGGTTCCACCTTCAGCCGCTGCGGCACGCCAGGACGCGACGAAACCAGTTTGACGCCGGGCACCAGTCCGCCCACCTGGTCCTGCCAGCCGCCGCCCGTGGTCAGCATCTGCTCCAGATGCAGCACTTTTTCAAACAGCGCTGCCGGCCGCGCGTCCTGCCCGCACAACCGGCTCAGCGCCGCCATCAGGCACGCGCCCAGAATGCTGCTGGTGCCAAGCCCCGATCCCTTCGGCACCCGGCTCTCGGTGGTGACCTCGACGCCGCCGCCGAACCGCCGCAGGCGCGTCTCCAGCGATTCGCGGCCGGGTGTGACAATGCCCGCGAGCGCCAACGCCGCCTTGTGCAGGGCAAACGGATCGCCGGGATCGCGATACGCCAGGATTTCCTCCTTGCTGCGGGTGACGAGATCGGTTCCCAAATCAAGCGCGTGCAGCCTGATTTCCCGCTCCCGCAGCGCGCGCACCGTGGCCCGCACCGGACGCAACCCTTCCAGCAGGACCGCCGCGTTCAGCACCACGCCGCCGCGCTCCAGACTGTGCGGCGGCGTGTCCGACCAGCCGCCGCCGAAGTCCAGCCGCACCGGCAGTTCCACCGTCAACTCCGCGCCCGGTTCCAGCGCCAGCGCCACCCGTGAATCGCTCCGCGCGCCGTCACCCGCCGCGGAGATCGCCTCATGCACCGCCGCAAACGCCGCTTCCTCGGAGCCGTCGGCCTGGCGGCGCAATCGCAGCGCCGACGACACGGATTTCGACTGTTCCACGGCCGCGTTCAGGAGATGCGTGCGCAAGCTGTGGACGCGTGTTCGAAACAACGGCGTGCTCTCAGCCGCCACGCGTTCCAACGCCCGGCTGAGTTTCACCGCCCGTTCCGGCCAACTGAACCGGGCGGCGATCTCCGCCGCCGGCACGCCGGCCGCCAACTGCCCGCGCACTTCGGCAATCTCCGCCTCCTCGTCTCCGCTCCGCCGCGCCGGCGGCGTGCGCAACAACCCGAAGATCGCGCGCACCGGCCCGTCAGCCGCCACGGCCTCGCGGTGGTCCGCCGCCGATCCCAAGTGAACGAAGGCCGCCGGGGAAAGTTTCTGCGCCCGAAACGGCAGACCGTGAAACGCGGACCACATCCGTTCGCGCACCGCGCGCCGCTCGTGGGCGCGGTGGAGATAGGCGTCGCGGTCGGCGTCGGCCGGCAGCGCCGGCACGACATCTTTGTAGAGGTTCAGATAACCGCCGCCCGCATCCGCCAGCAGCGCCGTCTTTTCCAATCCCGCCATCACGCCCAAACCCCGCCCGGCGAACGCCACCATGCCCGTGTCCACCCATACGCGGCCGAGCGCGTCCTCGGCGCCCGCCGCTCGCAACGCGTTTTCGCCGGCCTTGTGCAGGAAAGCGCGGATCGTTCCGTGCCGGCCCACAGCATAGACGCCGTGATGCACGCCCAGCTCCACGGCTGCCGCCGCGGCGAAACCGGTCGCGCCGTCCGCCGCCGGACGAACCGCCCCAGCGTCGAAGATCAGCAGCACGTCGCCCGACGCCACCAGCACCGCCGGGCCGAGCCGTTCGCTCACACACGCCAGCAGCACGAAAAGCTCGTCGAACAACGTGGACGGCCGGCCATCCACGGACAGCGCAGGTAGTTCCGCGAACGATTTCCCCGCCGCCGATTCCCGGTCGAACAATCCATCCTTGCCGCCACCGTGAATGACCAGAATCCGCCGCCCGCGCAGCAGCACCGCCACGTCGCGAGTGTTCTTGGCAATCTGGCTGTCGTGTTGCCGGATGTGCCGGGCTGTTGCGCGCAGCGCGCGCAACGTCGCGCCCCCGGTGCCGATCCGCCGGCCTTCCGGATCGGCCGCCACGAGCACGCGCAGTGCCGGAGGAAAAAAACCGCGCCGCTCGCGCTCGGCGATCTCTTTCTGGCAGGCGGCGGCCTGTTGTTCGTCGGAAACCGTCACCACCAGGTAATCCGCCAGCCGCGGCGGCGGGCGGCGGCGCAGGCGTTCGTAGCGGGCGCGGTTGCGCTGCACTGCCTGCGCCAGCGCCAGCGTGTCGGTGGATGTCAGGGGAAGAATCATCGGCCCAAAACTCTCAACGCCGCCGGGAAGATGCCAGACCGTGCAGGATCGCGCGATGAAACTCCGCCGCCGCCGCCGCCGGCGCCGCCACCTGCGCGCGCTGCCGCGACTCCGCGCCCATCGCCGCCCGCAGGTCCGCGTCCCTGGCCAGCGCCACCAATCGCTGCGACAACTCGGCTGTGTTTCCAGGATCAAACGCCCAGCCGTTCCTGCCGTCAGCCACCAGGTCGTTCACAGCGCCCGCAAACCGCGAGCAAAGCACTGGCAAGCCCGCCGCCATCGCTTCCAGCACCACCACGCCAAACGTGTCGCGCCGCGTCGGCAGCACGAAGAAGTCCGCGCACGCGTAGAGTTCCCACAACTCCGCCTGTTGCCGGAACGGCAGCCAGGTGACGCGATCTGCCACACCGAGTTCCGCCGCGAGCGCGCGCAGCAGCCCTTCCTGATCGCCGCCGCCTGCCAGCGCGAGTTTCAGGGCCGGCGCGTCCCTGGTGGCGGCGGCGAAGGCTTTCAGCAGTGCGTCGAGTCCTTTGCGTTCGATGAAGCTCCCGACGTAGAGCGCCACGACGCTCTCCCCGGCCCATCCGAGCCGTTGTCGCAGCGCGGGCCGCTCCGCGCGCAGCGCACCGCAGCGCGCCTCGATGGCGCTGATGTCCGCCGTTTGGAGGGAGACGAAAACATTCTCCGTCGCGGCGCCGTAGCTCAGATACTTCTCGCGCGAGCCGGAGCTGGTGGCGATGCACGCCGAGGCGCGGCGCAGCAGCCAGCGGCGGATGCAGCGTTGCAGCCCGCCCATGTGCTGCTCGTATTCCGGCGTAGTCTCGCTCCATGAGATCAACGCCGCGCCGGTCAAGCCGCAGTAAAGCGCGGCCTGGACGCTCGCCAGCGAAAACTCCGCCGCCACCACGACATCCGGCCGCTCGCGCCACAAGTCGCGCCAGAGGTCGCTGTTCAAATGCACAAAGCGGTGTTTCTCCAGCGCCTGCCCCGGCAGCCGCAGCGTCGCGCCGCGCAGGCAGCGGTGCGGATACCGCATCGCGTCCTGCGGCACCTCCCACTGGCGGTCCTCGTTGGCCGCCAGCGTCCAGACCTGGGTTTCCATGTCGTGATGATCGTGCAGTGCGTTGAACAACGGCACGCGATACGGCGCCATGAGATTGATCAACACCACCGCTCGCGGCGCGCAGTGCAGCGACACGTCCCGCGGCCCCACGACCGCGCGCCGGAGCCGCGCCAATCCCTTGTCCGCCGACACCAGCCGGCGGGCCAGCGGGCCTTTGCAGCAGCCTTCGGCTTGCATGGCATGCCGCTGCATCGTCTGCACATGCTCCTGCCGGGCAAACGTCTTCCATCGGCCCGCCTGCTGTCCTGCGCCGGTCTTGCTCGCCTCGTGGATGCGGAAGTAGGCGAGATAGCGGTCAATGAAATGCGGCTCGTGTTTCTGCGCGATCCTCAGCCACCACTCGTAGTCCATCACCGCGTCAATGTCCGCGTCGAGCAGGCCGCAATCCTCCAGCACGCGGCGTCGCAGGAAAATGCCCGGCTGCGGTATCAGCAGCCCCGTGTAAAGCAGCCACGACCACTTGTAGGGCATGGTCCTGACCCGTTGGACCACGCGGCCCTCCGGGTCGGTAAAAAGGTTGTTGCCATAAACCCACTGCGCCTCCGGGTGGTCGCGGAAATAGTCGAGCACGATGCGGAACGCGCCGCGCGCATACCAGTCGTCGGAGTTGATCCAACCGATGATGTCGCCGGTGGCGGCGCGGAAACCTTTGTTGATGGCGTCGCTCTGGCCCCTGTCCTTCTCGCTGGTCCAGCGCACGCCGCGCGACTCGTAGCGGCGGAGAATGTCCAGCGTGCCGTCCTTGGAGCCGCCGTCGAAGATGACGTGCTCGACGTTCGGATAGTCCTGTTCCAGCACGCTGAGAAGGGTCTGCTCGATGTAGCGGGCCTGGTTGAACGACGGCGTGACGATGGAGACTTTGGGTTCCATTACCGGCAGAAGGGGGTTGGCGGCGTGAACCGCGCGAAGTCCCGGCATGACCGCATGAGTTGTCTATCCGCTGGATGCGCCATAAGTGCGGGGAACTTAACGCTCTGCCGGGGCGAAAAGTCAAACCGAATGCCTGCCCGCGGTAGCTGCCACCGCCGGCCGCTTCGACAACAACGACGTTGCCACGGCAATCGCCAGGATGGCCGCGACAACACCCAAGGCAACCAGCGTATCAATCTTGTAGGGCGTGTGGACCAGGCACATCTTTACGCCCACAAACGCCAGCACTACGCCCAGCCCGGTTTTCAGGTGGTGAAACCTGTCCATCATCCCCGCCAGCGCGAAATACAGCGACCGCAGCCCCAGGATGGCGAACACGTTCGACGTATAGACGATGAACGGGTCCAGCGTGATGGCGAAGATGGCCGGAATGGAGTCCACCGCGAAGACCAGGTCGCTCATCTCCACGCAGACGAGCACCACCATCAGCGGCGTCGCCACCCAGCGCCCGTCCGTCCGGACAAAGAACCTGTCTTGATGGAAACTGGGCGTCACGGACACCGCCTTGGTGAACCAGCGGACCACGGGATTGCTCTCGGGATGAAGCTCTTCTCCTTTCCTGAACACCATCTTCAACCCGGTGAAGATGAGGAAAGCGGCGAACACGTAGAGAATCCAACTGAACCGGTGGATGAGCGCCACACCCAGGCCGATCATGGCCAGACGCATCACCAGAGCGCCAATGATTCCCCAGAACAGCACCTTGTGCTGCCATTGCGCCGGCACCGCGAAGTAGGAGAAGATCAGCGCGAAGACGAAGACATTGTCCGCGCTGAGCGAATACTCGATGAGGTAGCCGGTGAAGAACTCCAGCCCCTTCTGCGGCCCGGCGAAGTGCCAGACGCCGGCGCCAAACAACAGCGCCAGCGTCACCCAGACGCCGGTCCAGCCCAGCGCCTCCCTGAAACCAACTATATGGCTTTTGCGGTGAAAGACGCCGAGGTCCAGCGCCAGCACCGCCAGCACAAACACGCCGAACCCGATCCACGTCCAGTAGTCGCCCATCATGGCCAAGTTCCTTCCTGCGTCGGCAATGCCGCCGTCACTCCCGGTCGCGGTCGGTCAACAGCGGCAGCAGGTGCCACAGGAAATAGACCAGCGAGGTTACAAACGCCGCCACGTAGGTCCACGCCGCCGCATCGAGCACTTTGCGCACAGCCAACGCCTCGGCGCCCGGCGCAACGAGGCCCATGCGGCCCAGCACGTCCTTTGCGCGCCGCGAGGCGTCGAACTCCACCGGCAGCGTCACTAGGTTGAACGTCATGATGACGCCCCACGCGCCCGCCAGCAGCGTCACCGCGACCATCGGCTGGATCAGGCCGGTAAACATGCCCAGCAACGGCAACCAGAGCACAAGCTGGTTGGCAAACGTCGTGACGCCCACCGCCGCCATGCGCCACTTCAGCGGCTTGTAGGCGCGTTGATGCTGGATTGCGTGGCCGCATTCGTGCGCTGCCACGCCCAGCGCGGCCGGCGATGTGCCGTAGTAGTTGTCCGTGGAAAGCACCAACCGCTTGTGCAGCGGGTCGTAGTGGTCGCCGAGCATCTCGTCGTGGTGTGTCACCTCCACGTCATGGATGCCGGCCTGGCGCAGGATCAACTCCGCTGCCTCGGCGCCCGTTGCCCCGGACGCGACCGTGCCTTTGTTGTAGCGGTTATAGGTCGAGCGGACCCGCGCCGCCGCCCAGAGCGACAGGCCCATCGTTACCAGAATAATCAACCACAATGTCATAGTTTGTTTCTCCTGTTATTGCTTTGGCTGACATTGGAGCGGAAACAGCAATTCCACTAATACGAAATTTCTTATTTACTCTTAGCTTTATCCGAATAGTGTCCGGCGTATGGAATGGCTGAATTATCATCACCTCCACTACTTCTGGATGGTGGCCAAGGAAGGCAGCCTGCGGAAGGCCGCCGAGAAGCTGCATGTCTCCCAACCCTCCATCAGCGCGCAGCTCCGGGCGCTGGAAACGGCGCTCGGCGAGCCACTGTTCCGTCGCAGCGGCCGGACCAAGGCACTCACCGACGCCGGGCAGATCGCGTTCAGCTACGCCGAGGAGATCTTCTCGCTCGGCCGCGAACTGCTCAACACCCTCAGCCAGCATCCCACCGCCAAGGCATTGCGGTTCTCCGTGGGCGTGACCGACTCCGTGCCGAAACTGGTGGCTCACGAAATCCTCCGGCCGGTCTTCGCGATGCCACATTCCGTCCACGTCATCTGCCGCGAAGGGAAGGTCGAGGACTTGCTCGCGCAACTGGCCGCGCACCGGCTCGACATCGTCCTTTCCGACGAGCCAGCCTCCAGCAGCGTCAAGGTCAAGGTCTTCAACCACCCACTGGGCGAATCGGGCGTGACTTTCTGCGCGCGGCCGCCGCTGGCAGCCAGACTGCGCAAGGGTTTTCCCCGCTCGCTCCACGACGCTCCGGCATTTGTGCCGACCGAGAACACCGCATTACGGCGCTCGCTGGAGAACTGGTTCCGCGCCAATCGCATCCGGCCGCGCGTGATGGGCGAGTTTGAAGACGTCGCGCTGATGAAAGCGATGGTGGCCGAAGAAGATGTCTTCATGGCTGTTCCCTCCGTCATAGTCAGGGAAGTCGTCACCCGTTACGGGCTGGCGGTCATCGGCGCCAGCAACAACTGCAAGGCGCAGTTCTTCGCCATCGCCGCCGAGCGCCGCATCGCGCATCCGGCGGTCCAGTTGATCACCAGCAAGGCCCAGAGCCTTCTGTCATCCTGACGCCTCTCACGTTGTCGAGGGCCGTCGGCCAAGCAACGAGTAAAGCGCCGGCAGCACCAGCAGCGTCAGCACGGTGTTGCTGAGCACGCCGCCGATGACCACCGTTGCCAGCGGGCGCTGGACTTCGCCGCCGACGCCGACGTTGATGGCCATCGGGATGAAACCAACCGCTGCTACCAACGCGGTCATCAGCACTGGGCGCAAACGAACAAGGCAGCCTTCGCGCACCGCTTCCGCCAACGACGCACCGGCGCGCAGGCGTTGTTTGATGAAAGTGACCAGCACGAGGCCGTTGAGAATGGCGACGCCGCTGAGGGCGATGAAACCGATGCCGGAGCTGACCGTGAACGGCATGTCGCGCAGCCAGAGCGCCAGCACGCCGCCGACCGCGCCGAGCGGGACGCCGGTGGCCACGATAAGCACGTCGCGCAACGATTTCAGGCTGAAGTAAAGCAGCACGAAAATCAGCCCCAGCGCCATGGGCACCACGAACATCAGCCGTCGGTTGGCCCGCTGCATGTTCTCGAACTGGCCGCCCCACTCGATGACGTAGCCTTCGGGCAGTTTCACCTGTTCGGCGAGTTTGCGCCGGGCCTCCTCGACGAAGGTGGCGACGTCGCGGTTCCGGACGTTGCACTGGACAACGGTGCGGCGTTTGCCCCATTCGCGGTTGATTGTCGCCGGGCCTTCGGTCTCGACAATCTTCGCGACGCGGTTGAGCGGCAACACAGGGCCGGCGGCGGTCGGGATGAGCGTGGCGGCGAGCGCGTCGGGGTCGGTGCGCTGGCGATCGGGCAACCGCACCACAAGCGGAAAGCGCCGCTGGCCTTCGCGGACTTCGCCGACCTTCTTGGTGCCGACGGCTTCAACGACATTGAGCACGTTGCGTCGCGGCACGCCGTAGCGCGCGATGGCTTCCGGGTCAATCTTCACCTGCAAGATGGGCTGTCCGGTGAGTTGTTCGCCGTGGACCTCCGTCGAGCCGCGGATGCCGCTGAGAACCTGCTGCACCTCCTCGGACAGTTCACCCAGCTTCTTCAGGTCGTCGCCGTATATCTTAATAGCGATGTCGCCGCGGACGCCGGCGATCATCTCTTGGAAGCGCATCTCGATGGGCTGGCTGAACGCGGCGGTCATGCCGGGCAGCTTGTTGAACACGCGTTTCTTCATCTCCGCGACCAGTTCGGGTTGCGTGCGGGCCTTGGTCCACTGGCTACGCGGCTTGAGCGAGACCCAGAAGTCGGACAGCTCGATGCCCATCGGATCGGTGGCGACCTCGGCGGTGCCCAGGCGCGTCCAGATGTGTTCGATCTCGTCGGGAAACTCGGCCAGCATCCGTTTCTCGATGCGGTCGTTCCATGCGACAGCTTCGTCCACCGAGACACCCGCCAGGCGGACGGTGCTGATGGCCAGAGCCTGCTCGCCGAGCTTCGGGAGGAACTCGCCGCCCATCTGCGACGCGATCCAGAAACCTCCCGCCAGCAAACCGATCGCGCCCAACAGCACGGTTTTGCGGAAGCGCAACGCGGCATCCAGCGCCGGCGCGTAGAGCCGCTTGGCCAGCCGCACGAGCCACGGTTCCTTTTCCTTCACTCGCTTTGGCAACCAGAGGCTCGCCAGCACCGGCATCAGCGTCAGCGACAGGATGAGCGAGCCGACGAGCGCGAAGATCATCGTCAGCGCCATCGGTTTGAACATCTTCCCCTCGATGCCTTCCAAGGTCAGCACGGGCAGGAATACGATGAGGATGATCAACTCGCCGAACATCGTCGGCTTGCGCACTTCCACCGCCGCGTCGCGCACCAGTTCCAGCCGGGGCGCGTCGGGCCGCAACGAGGCATGGCGGACGCAGTTCTCGACCATGATGACCGAGCTGTCCACGATCAGCCCGAAGTCAATCGCGCCGAGGCTCAGCAGGCTCGCCGCGATGCCGGCTTGGAGCATGAAGTTGCCCGCGAAGAGCATCGAGAGCGGGATGGCCACGGCGACGATCAGGCCGGCCCGCAGGTGGCCGAGGAAAGCGAAGATTACAGCCACGACCAGCAGTGCGCCGGCGAGCAGGTTGTGTTCGACAGTGCGGATGACCTTGTCCACCAACTCGGTTCGGTCGTAGAGGACCTCGACCTTCACGTCCGGCGGCAGGCTCTTCTGCACATCGGCGAGTTGTTGCTTCAGCGCGCGTGTCACCACGGCACTGTTCTCGCCCATCAGCATGAAACCGAGGCCCAGCACCATCTCTCCCTTGCCCTCGGCGGTGACGGCGCCACGGCGGATTTCGTGGCCAATCTCGACCTGCGCCACGTCGCGCACCCGCACCGGCGCGCCTTCGTGCGCGCTGATGACGATGTCGCCGATCTCCCCAACCGTGGTGGTCAGGCCGATGCCGTGGACCAGCAACGCCTCGCCGCTGCGGACGACCTGGCCGCCGCCGACATTCTGGTTGTTGGCTTGGAGCGCCTCGAAGAGTTCCTCCAGCGTCAGGCCGTGTTTGATGAGTTGGCCGGTGTCGGCGATGACGTGGAACTGTTTCTCGTAGCCGCCCCAGGAGTTGACCTCGGCGACGCCGCGGACTTTGCGCAACTGCGGCTTCACGACCCAGTCGTGCAGTTCGCGCAGGTCGGTCTTGGTCCGCTTCGGGTCTTCGGAACGGACGACGTAATGGAAGACCTCGCCAAGGCCGGTCGAGATCGGGCCGAGTTGCGGCCGCTCGATGCCTTCCGGCAACTCGACGCCCTGAAGCCGCTCGGTGATGAGCTGGCGGGCGAGGTAGATGCTGATGTTGTCGTCGAAGGTGGCTACGACTTGCGAAAGGCCGAACTTCGAGATGGAGCGCACGTTCTCCAGCCCCGGCAGGCCGCCGATGGCCAGTTCGATGGGCAGCGTGATCTGCGCCTCGGTTTCCTGCGGGTTGAGCGAAGGCGCGACGGTGTTGACCTGCACCTGCACGGGCGTCGTGTCGGGAAACGCGTCAATCGGCAGAAGGGCCAGCGACCGGCCGCCGATGACCACAAGCGCCACGGCGAGCACGCAGACCAGGAGGCGGTTGTTCAGGGAGAAGTTGATGAGCCAGTTCAGCATGGGAGGAGACCTTTCAAACCGGCGATCACTCGTGAGCGCAGCCCGCGCCGAGCCGTGACAACATCAGTTGCGACTTGACGGCGAAACCGTGCGCCACCACTACCTGTTCCTGCGGCTTCAAGCCCTCCAACACCTCCAGCCGACCGTTGTATTTCGCGCCAAGCCGCACCGCGCGCGCTTCGTAGAGGTCGTCAGCGAGCTTGACGAATGCCAGAGTCGCGCCGCCCACGCGTTGGATCGCCGAGGCGGGCAACAACATTGCGCCGGCGGCGCTGCGCACCTGGATGCGTGCCTGGGCAAACATCTTGTCTTTCAGCAGACCGTCGGGGTTGGGCACCTCGGCGCGGGCGCGCGCCATGCGGGTGCGCTCATCCACGGCGGGACCGATCCATGTCAGCTTGCCGGTGAACACTTTCTCCGGCAGCGAGTCCACGCGCAACTCGACGGTCTGGCCGACGCGAACGCGGGCCAACGCCGATTCGGGGATGTTGAGCATCGCCCACATTACCGAGCGGTCGGCGAGCGTGAAGAGAGACTTGCCCACCTCCACCAGCGCGCCGCGAACGGCCGTGCGCTCGACGATCTCGCCCGCGAAGGGCGCGCGCACCGGCAGATAAACCGGCTCGTCGGGTTTGCGGCCCATCGTGTCAATGTCCGCCTCGCTGAAGCCATACGTGCGCGCCTGCTGGCAGGCCGCGCGGTGCGTGGCTTCGGCTTCCTGCAAATCCTTCTCGGGAGTGACCCGCTCGGCGCGCAGCCGGCGCTCCCGCTCCAGCACCTGGTGCGTCAACACCGCCTTGGCCACCGCCTCGGCAATCGTGGCCGACCAGAGCTTCGCCACCGGCTGGTTCTCGGCGACTTTCTCACCGAGATCGGCCTCGACACTCTGGACGATGCCGCCGACCGGCGCGACGATCTGCGCCAGCTTGTTTTGGTTGAACGCGACCTCCGCGTAGCATTCGATGCCTTCCGAGATTGCGCCGGTTTGCGGCAGCGCGGTCTGCACACCGGCCAGGGCGGCCGATTCGGTGGAGGGCAGCCGCACTTTCACGCCCTCGCCGGGCTTGAGTTGGCCGGTGGTTTCGGGCCGGCAGATGCCGCACTCGGCTTCGGGCACGCCGTGCTCGTTGCACATCAGCTTCGACGCACCGGCCTGCGCGACGGGCTTGGCCTTGGCTTTCAGTTCGGGATGACAAAGGAAGCACTCATCCTCGTAAAGAAAGTGCTCGTTGCAGTAGGCGCGCTTCTTGTCCTGCGCGTCGGGGTGACAGAGCCAGCAACGGTCCTCGTAGCGACCGTGCTCGTTGCACCAGAGCCGGCCTTTCTCGCGCAGACTCGCGTCGCAGATGAAGCAGAGTTCCTTCGGCGCGTTGTGCGCCGCACAGACCGGTCCTGTCGCTTCAGCGGGCGCGGCGGACTTGGCATGGGCGTGTTTATGGCCGGCGTGGTTGTGACCGTCGTGATCATCGTGATTGGGCTCGGCGGGTTTCGAGCAGCCAGCGATGACGGCGGCGGCAAGCAACGACGCGAGCAACGACTTGATTGTGAAAACGGTTTTCATGGTTTGTTTTCCTTCTGCGGCAAGGGCGAACGGAGGTCTTTCATCAACAGCGCTTCAAGCTCGGCTTGGGCCGTGTTCAGTTCGAGCAGCTTATCGTAGTAGGCGAGGCGGACCTCGGTGGCGGTGCGCTGCGTGTCGAGGATGTCGAGCAGCCCGAACTTGCCGGCTTCGTAGCCGGTGCGGACCAACCGCAACGCGCCATCGGCCTTCGGCAGGATGCGTGTGCGATAACTCTCAACCTGTTGGCCCGCCGCGCGGAGCCGCTCGTCGAGAACGGCGAGATTGCGCGACAGGCGCAACTCGGTCGCGCTCAAGTCATGACGCGCGATGTCGGTCTGGGCGCGCACCTCACGCTGGCGGCCCTGGGAACGGTCGAACAGTGGCAAAGGCACTGACACACGGAACTCCATGATGGTCGCGTCGGCTCCAGTGTCACGGCCGGCGGCGATGCCGAATGTCGGGTCGGGCAATGGGTCGAGCTTGGCGCGGCGAAGTTCCAGCTCGGCACGCTCGCGCTGGGCAAGCAGCGCGTGGATGGCCGGATGACGCGACAGCATCTGGTCGCGGGCCTGATCGAGATCCGGCCTCTGGGCATGTTCGTTCAACTCGCCCGTCAGCGAACCGACCTTCTCGGGCCGCCGGCCCAGCAGCGGGCCGAGCGATTTCTGCGCTTCGACCAGTTCGCGTTGTGCGGCGGTCAGTTCCACCGCGGCGCGCTCCTGCTCGATCTCGGCGCGCAGTTGCTCCTGGTCGGCCGCGGCGCCAGCCTCTACTCGCTTGCGAACCACGGTGGCCGTGGAACGCGCGGTGTCAGCGAGTGCGGCGGCGGCTTCGAGCTTCTTCTGCGCCGCGAGCGCGCGGAAGAACGCCACCTTCACATCGCGAGCCAGTTCCAGTTCGCGGCCGAGGTAGTCCCACTCGGCGGTGGTGATTTCCTTCGCACCGATTTGCGCGTCGAGCGACTTCTTGCCGGGGAACGGCACGGTTTGCGCAACGCCCGCGAGGTTCTTGGACTGCGAGAAACCGCCGCGGTTCACGGGCACTTCTTCGGCAACGAACTCTAGGTTCGGGTTGGGCCAAAGGCGCGACTGGATGGCGCGTCCCATGGCGGCCTCGATGCGGGCGCGAGCGGCGCGCAATTCCGGGTTGTTGGCGACCGCCTCCGCAAGCGCGGCAGGCAGGTCGAGTTTCATCGGGGCTGGCGCGTCCCCAAAGGCAACGCCGCCGGCTACAAGCACTGCAAACAATACTCTCATACAAACCTCAGGTGATTCTCGAAAACAGAAGCTCCACCGCAACAAGGTCGCGGCAGACAGACACACTACGGGCGCGGATGTGGAATCAGGCTTGGGGAGGGGGCGTGGGCGGGCGGAAGGTCAGCGAATGAAAACCGGAGGACTGCGGGCAGATCGCAACCACTGAAAGTTCCGGCGACTGGATCACGGGGCTGCTGTCGGGCGCGTCGAGGGCCTGTGTGCAGAGGCAGTAGCAGCAAGCTCCATCGGCGTCGTCATCCGCGTCGCAATGAGCCATCACCGGCTCCAAAGCGGCAAACACAAACAACCCGCCGAGCACGGCAAACAGCACTGCTCTTATTGAACGGCTTCCAAACATATTCTTCGCCGCCTACGTTACGTTGATGAGCCGGGCGAAGTCAAACAGCCATTACATCCACCCACAGGTGTGCTGACGCTCCGGCCGCGCAACAGCCCGCGAAGACAGATTTTCTTTGAGCTTTGATTCCTGCCGCAAATCTTATACATGGTGTGAGTATGACTGCGTTGGTGCTGCGCGTAACGATAGCTATTTCTGTTTCCGTCTGGGCGCTCTGCGGGCAGGCAGCGTTCGGTGACCAGGCCACGTCCCGCTCTTCGCCCCGCGCGGATGACGATTCCGAGGCCTCGGTCACGACACTGTCACCGGATGACCGGGGCGATTGGGTTTTCGCGAAGCTGAAACAGTTGAACCCGGGCTTCGACCTTCGGTCGGCCGCACATGTGATCCGGGGTAATGAGGTAACCGAATTGAGATTCTCCGGCGTGGGAGTGACCAACCTGGCGCCGGTGCGGGTGTTGGTGGCATTGAGCCGGCTCACCTGCGCTGGCAAAGCCGGAAAATGCACGCTGGCCGACCTGTCGCCGCTGCGTGGTTTGCCCCTGACCCGCTTCGAATGCAGCTACAGCCTTGTAAGCGATCTCAGCCCGCTGCGCGGCATGCCGCTGCAATCGGTGGATTGCAGCGGTTCGAAAATCAGCGATCTCTCGCCGTTGAAAGGCATGAAGCTCACGAGGCTGGAGATAGACATCTCGCAGGTGAAGGATCTCACGCCGCTGAAAAACATGCCCCTGACACTGCTCGATTGCGGCCAAACCCTCGTCAGCGATTTGTCGCCGCTGAAGGGGCTGCCGCTGGACACGCTTCTTTGTTACGGCACGCCAGTGAAAGATCTCTCGCCGTTGCGAGGCATGCCGTTGCGCCATCTCAATGTGGCGCACACGCAAATCAAGGACCTTGCCCCCCTGAAGGGCATGCCGCTGACTCGTCTATGGTGCTCGGGCACTGCGATCAAGGACCTCACACCGCTCAAGGGGATGCCGCTGAGTTCGCTCTGGTGTGAGCAGACACAAGTCAAGGACCTCACGCCGTTGAAAGGACTGCCGTTGCGTGAACTGCATTGCGAAGGGATCCCCGCCGCCGACCTCAGCCCGTTGAAGGAAATGCCGCTGGTGGTCCTCCAGTGCGACGCAAAATCGGAGCGCGATCGCGAGGTGTTGCGCGCGATCAAAACATTGAAGACGATCAACGGCCAGGCTGCTGCGGCCTTTTGGAAGTCGCAAACCAAGTGACGTTCAGCGGCATTGCGAACCGAAATTCATTGAAGAAACCAGATGCAATTCCCGGCATGGCTCGTGACAGAGTGTTAGAATGATCGTTGTGAAGATCGCGTTTTTCATCAGCTTATTGGCGGGCGCTGTGATGACAGCGTCTGCACAGCTCCCTGGGATGCCGTGGACCGACGCCACTAATTTTGTTGGCCGGCTCTGCACCATCGAAGGCACGGCCATGCAAGTCCAGCAGGGCCGGGATGGCTATTGCCTGCTATTTTCCACCGACCCAAAGGCCAACTTCGCCGTTATCATCTACGCCAGGAATGTGGCTTCGTGGCCGGCGAAGATCGAGACGCTGTATGCGGGCAAGAAGGTGCGTGTCACCGGCGTCGTGCGCCGGCTGGCCGGGCGTCCGGAAATCGTTATCTCTGATCCTTCACAGATATCCATCGTCGGCAATGTGCCGGAAGCTCCCATGCCCAGCGCGCCTCCAGCGTCAGTCTCGGAACCACCACAACTGCCGCCGTTCACGTGTGACGTCAGGCGCTTCACAGGGGCACGTCGCGGCATGGGCGGCGATACCGCTTATGGCTCCGCATTCCGGCAACGCATCTACATCGAGTTGACGCTACAGAATACCACCACGCAACCGGTGACCGACATCGAATGGCAATGGGTGGCCGTTACCATGAGCGTGGGCAGCGCCACGGATCAATACCTCCAAGGAACGGAATCCCAGGTTGAGTTGAAACCGTTCGAGACCAAACTGCTGCGTTCAGACGAAATCAAAGTGGCCGGGATGACCACCTACCGCTATGGCCAGACCAGCGGCAGCAAGTTCCGTGGCTACTACGTGCGAGTGCTCTACAAAGGCCACTGCGTCTTCAAAGAAGGCAGTTCCCCACAGATGATAGAGGATGTCGAATCCTACTTGGATAAACAGGAACGGCAGAAGCGTTCGACCAAGAAGTAGCTGCCTCCTATGAGAGCGCGTCTTTGGGGCGCGTTGCCCCCAGCCGAACCCCGATGACCCCGAAAATCCCCTTGATTTGGCGGCAGGTTTCTGAGACGTTCGCCCGCAATGAACAGCAAGCGCGGCAAGGTTGTGAAGACGACGATCGTGATCCCCTGACCGGGGTGAACGGCTTGCCGCGCCACACCCTCGGTTAAACATCGAGGGTTTTTTTGTGTATGTGACGGACTCAGCCTCCGCATCGCCCGTTTCGGCGCGGCGGCGCGGGCCGGAGATGTTGAACAAAAGTCGTAAACGAACTACAGATAACGAACATGGCACTGGTCGTCCAAAAATACGGCGGCACGTCGGTGGGCAACCCCGACCGCATCAAGAACGTGGCGCGGCGCGTCCTCGCCACCCAGCAGGCCGGCAATCAGGTCGTCGTGGTGGTCTCCGCAATGAGCGGCGTCACCGACAACCTCATCAAGCTGGCCAAGGAAGTGCATGACATGCCCAGCGAGCGCGAGATGGATGTGCTGCTGGCCACTGGCGAGCAGACCACCATCGCTCTCCTGGCGATGGCGCTCCACGCGCTCGGCGCCAAGGCCGCCAGCCTCACCGGCGCGCAGGCGGGCATCGTCACCGATCGCGCCCATACGAAGGCGAAGATCGCCAACATCACCCCCAAGCGCGTCCACGACCTGCTCAACGCCGGCAGCGTCGTCATCATCGCCGGCTTCCAGGGCGAGACGCCCGACCAGCAGATCACGACGCTTGGCCGCGGCGGCAGCGACCTTTCCGCCATCGCCATCGCGGCGGCGGTCAAGGCCGACATCTGCCAGATTTACACCGACGTGGACGGCGTCTATACCGCCGACCCGCGCATCGTGAAGGACGCGCGCAAAATCCAGGAGATCAGCTACGACGAACTTCTGGAGATGGCCGCGCTCGGCTCGAAGGTCATGCAGGCCCGCTCGGTGGAATTCGCCAAGAAATTCAACGTGGTGTTTGAAGTCCGCAGCAGTTTCAACGACAACCCAGGAACCATCGTGAAAGCAGAAACCCGCAGCATGGAAGACGTCGTCATCCGCGGCGTCGCAGTGGACAAGAAGCAGGCCAAGGTCACCGTCGCCCACGTGCCGGACAAGCCCGGCATGGCGTCGCGCATCTTCCGCGCCGTGGCCGACGCCAACATCAACGTGGACGTGATTGTTCAGAACGTGTCCGAAGCCGGCACAACCGACATTACGTTTACCGTTGGCACCGACGACTTGAAGAAGTCGTTGGTGGCGCTCGAAAAGGTCGCCAAGGAAGTCGGTGCCAGTAACGTCACCGCCAAGGATGGTATCGCGAAGGTTTCGATCATCGGCGTCGGCATGAAGAGCCATCCGGGCGTTGCCGCCGACATGTTCGAGTCACTCGCCCAGAACCACATCAACATCGGCATGATCAGCACCAGCGAGATCAAAATCTCGGTGGTCATTGACCTCAAGGACGCCGACAAGGCCGCCAACGTGTTGCACGAGAAGTTTGAGCTGGGCAAGAAGTAGGACAGGCGTCTCGCTTGTCTATTTGATGATTTGACGAATTGGCCAGGCGGGACGCCTGACCCACTTTAACATGAACCCGAAAGTCGCCATCTACGACACGACGCTGCGTGACGGCACGCAGGGCGAGGGCATCTCCCTCTCCAGCGCCGACAAGCTGCGCATCGCCGACCGGCTCGACGCGTTTGGCGTTCACTACATCGAAGGCGGCTGGCCCGGCTCCAACCCGAAGGACATGGAGTTCTTCACCGAGGCCCGCAAGCGCAAGTGGAAGCACGCGAAGATCGCGGCATTTGGCAGCACGCGACGTGCGAAGGAAGTCTGCTCGCGCGACGCGAACATTCAGGCGCTCGTGGACGCCCAGACGCCGGTGGTGACAATGGTGGGCAAGACGTGGTCGCTCCACGTGCGCGAGGTCATCCGCGTGTCGCCGGAGGAAAACCTGGCGATGATCGGCGACAGCGTTCGCTACTTCAAGGAACGTGGCAAAGAAGTTTTCTACGACGCGGAGCATTTTTTCGACGGCTACAAGGACGATCCGGCCTACGCGCTGGCGACCTTGCGAGCCGCGCAGGATGCGGGCGTGGATGTGCTCGTGTTGTGCGACACCAACGGCGGCACAATGCCCCACGAAGTTTCGCGGATTGTTGCCGAGGTGAAGCGTCAACTTCACGCGGCGGTCGGCATCCACACGCACAACGATTGCGGTCTCGCCGTCGCCAACGCCCTCGCGGCGGTTGAGCAGGGAGCCTCGCAGGTTCAGGGAACGATCAACGGCTACGGCGAACGCGCCGGCAACTGCAACATCACCTCGGTGATGGCGAACCTCGTGCTCAAGATGGGAATCCCGTCCATCCCCCGCGAGAACCTGAAGCATCTGCGCGAACTGAGCCTGTTCGTGGACGACCTCGCCAACGTCCGGCCCGACATCCGCCAGCCGTTCGTCGGCGCGACGGCGTTCGCGCACAAGGGCGGCATCCACGTTAACGCCGTCGAGAAGGTCGCGCGCAGCTACGAGCACATTGAGCCGGAGCTGGTCGGCAACCGCCGGCGCGTGCTCGTGAGCGAACTCAGCGGCCGCAGCAACGTGTTGCTCAAGGCGCAGGAACTCGGCATGGAGGTGAACAAGGACACGCCGGAGTTGCGCGAAATTCTCAAGCAACTCAAGGAACTGGAGCACCGCGGCTACGAGTTTGAGGCGGCTGATGCCAGCTTCCAGTTGCTCGTGCAGAAGTCGCTCAAACGGCACAAGCCGTTCTTCCAGTTGCTCGGCTACCGCGTCATCATGGACCGTCGCGCGCAGGACGGTCAGCAGATTTGCGAAGCCAGCGTCAAGCTGCGCGTCGGCGAGAAGGCCGAGCACACGGTTGCGGAAGGCGACGGCCCGGTGAACGCACTCGACACGGCGTTGCGCGCGGCGCTCGTGAAGTTTTACCCGGCTATCCAGAAAGTGCGGCTGGTGGATTACAAAGTCCGCATCCTCGATTCCGGCGCCGGCACGGCTGCCAAGACGCGCGTCATCATCGAGTCCACCGACGGCGACTCCATCTGGGGCACCGTCGGCGTCCACGACAACATCATCGAAGCAAGCTGGGAGGCGCTGGTGGACAGCGTTGAATACAAGCTCTTCAAGGACGAGAAGAGGAAGTAACGAACAATGCGTAGTGCGTAACTTGGCGGGCTTTACGTATTACGCATTACTTGCGTGACCGACATCCCAAAAAGCCGTCGGGCCGCATCTGGTCTTCACTTCATCGCCACTACCCGCCGCTCGCCGGTTTGCGCCAGTTCCTTGATCCGCGTGGCGCGCGGCGCAAGCTCGGTCTTCGTGACCGCGGCGAGCGATGTCTGGCACTCCTCGAAACGTCCCAGTTGCCGGAGAAGCTCGGCGCGCACCAGGACGATTTCCTCGCGATTCTCGTCAAGCAGGGTGAGCAGCCGCTCCATGTTCTGCTGATGTGGTTCGGGCAGGGTGAAAGGTGTTTGCGGCTTTTTGCGCCAAGTGTTGTTGAAGGCACGCCAGGCGCGGGCACGGAGGCGGCGCTCGATTTCAGGGGCGAGCGGCGAGCGGCAGAGGAACTCGGTGTAATCATCGGCGGACGGCGCTTTCGCGGTGGGGGCGTCGCGATGGCGCTGGTCGGCCTCCCACGGCGCGCAACGCTCCACCAATGCCGCGTCGTCGGCGCGAAACACGGCGGCGCAACGCGGGCACTTCAACAGTTCCAGCCGCTCCAAACTGCCGGACGACGAGCTCCAGCCGTCAGTCCAGACCATCGGCCACGTATCGTGGCCCGTCAGTTCGCTGCGCTCGCGCAGGTGATGGCCGCACGTCGGACAAGCTCGGATGGCAATCGTTCCGGTTTGCACGGAGCAGAAACGTATGCCAGCCGCAGACCGGAGGCAAGCTCCGGCAAACTTGCAAGACAGTGGACTGCGGCGTAGCCTTGCTGCACGGCAGAAGACGCGGCATAAGTAACGTTGCGGAAAGGAGTCTCTATGACCGGCGACTGGATCCGATGGACGGTGGCGTTGTGGCTGGCTGGCTTGTGCCTCATCGCAGGGGCGACCGCGGCGGAAAAACCCAAACCATTCCTGTCTCTCTGCGTCGAGCAGAAGGTTCCGCCACCGGAGAACGCCGATGTGTATGTTCAGCGGCCGGCGACGACGCGGGTAGAGTCACCGTTCCACGACGTGCCGTTCGCGGTGCACGTGCCGGTGGAGGTGCCGTTCGACGGCGGGCAGGCGCGCATCACGCTGCGGGTGGCGGTGCATTGGGAGAATCCTCCAGCGGAGTGGAATGACCGCGAGCGCGAGCGTGGCATTTTGAACGGCCGGTTTGGCATCTACCGGCTGGACGGCAAGCCGCTGGTGGCGGATTCGGCTTCATTCGAGATCGTCGTCATCGCGCCGAAGGAGATCACGCGCGGCCAGGAGCAACGGCGCCCTTCGCTGGAAAAGATGGTTTGGTTCGGCGAGGGGCCGGTGCCGACGATGACGTTCCCGCTGCGCACGGGCGGGGCGCGGGTGGTGATTGACCACGAGCCGGACGGCAGGCACGCGCCGATGCCGCCCGACCCGAACCTGCGGACGCGTCCGTTCTCGTTCGTGTTGTCGCCAGCGCAGGCAGGCTGGCATGTGTTCTGGTTTGCGATGGAGGAGGCGTGGCCTCGGCGGGAGCCGGCACTGGAGAACATCAAGCTCCGGTTGCACGTGGACTCGGTCGTTTCGCGGGGAGAATCCTATGTGTCGCAGCCGGAGCTGGATTACTTGTTCGGCCGCGGCCGGAAGCCGAAGGGGATGCTGGACGATTCGATGTTCCGCGCCAGCACGACGGAGATTCCGGTGGTGTTGCGCCGCGATGGCTGGGTGTTCGACCGCGCGGAGGTGCGCGTCGCGGATCCGCAGATCGAGCGCCGGCGCAGCGAGATCAACGGCAGCGACTATGATATCGAGCAACAGGCCAACATCGCGGGCCGGGACGTGGCGTTGCGGTTAAAGATGACCGAGTGGCGCGGCCAGCCGTCGGAGCAAACGGTGACGGCGGAGTATGACTGGAAAATCAGCCTGCCAGAGCGTGTCCCCGACAACGGTTTCGCGGCAGTGACAGCCGGCGGTGGAGTGCGCCGCCAACTCAACAAGCAGGCGTCGCTGTTCCGCAACCGCGAGCCGGGGCGCGAGCCGTGGGAGAAGTATTACTTCGACTTCGACTTGGTGCCGCTCTCGCGGCTTTTCAACCCGGCGCTCAAGCGCGAGGAGGAGACGGCGAAGTTCACCTTCCTGGCCGCCAAGACCGGCGACAAGCTCGACGCGGACGGCGCCAACAACGACCGCAAAGAGTTCGTCCGCAACTACGGTGACGCGGCGCGCGACTGGTTTCCGACGGACTTCCGCGAGAATAGATCCAATGGGCCGCGCGCCAACGAGCCGCCCTTCCGCTACATCTTCCGCGGCAACATGCAAGAGACGGTGGTGGGAGAACGCCACCGCGTCGCCACCGACGCCGGGCCATATCCGCTGCTGGTGCTCAAGGCGGGGCCGTGGCACGTGTTCGGTCACTACCGGCGCTTGAAGGACGTCGAGGGGCGTGCGGTGGCGGGCCGGCCCGATCCGGGCAACGTCACGGTGGTCAACGAACGCGATCCGTTCTGGGAGTGGTATCCCGGCTACAGCCGCAGCGTCCGGGCGCACAAGCACAAGCTCGACGCGATCAAGGCTGAGGCCGGGCTGATCAGCCAGAACCTCGAACGCTGGCTGCGGTCGAGCAAGATTCTCCTGAGCCAGCTCACCGACACGGAGAACCCGCCCTCCGATGCCATCACCGCACGGCTGGTCCAGCACCAGCGCGAGTTGAGCGGGAAGATCCGCTCCTCGCGCGAACGCCTCCAGGCACTCACAACGGAAGGCGCAGCCGCCGGCGCGCAGATTGTCGCAGAGATTGACAAGGTCTTGGCGCGCTTCGGGCCGCGGCACCCGGAGTTGTTGCTCTGGCAGCGCGAGCATCGCGAGGAGACGGAGAAACTGCCGTTGATGCTGGCGCTCGCCAGTCAGGACGTCCAGACGATGCGCAAGGCCGCGGCGGACGCGGAAGCCCAGGGGCTGACGGCACGGGCGCGGCTGTTGCAGGCACAGGTGCTGCGGCTCACCGGCGATCCCGTCGGCGCGCTCGAATCGCTCCGTTCCGCCGCCAACGTCGAGCCGGACGACAGCGAGATCAAGGAGACGCTCAAGACCGCCGAGTGCGCCTTCCTCGACAACGCCATCCGCAAGTCCCACGGCGCCATCCGCGACGCGCGCGACGCCTTCTACGGCTACTTGATGGAGCGCGGCTTCGCGCCGTTCCACGTCAAGCCGAAGGACTCGCGCGGCTGGCTCAGCGTGCTCGACGATCCGCGCGTCCAGCGCGCAACGGAAACGGCGTGGGCGTTCTTCACCACGGGCGTAGCCGGCTCGCTGTCGGCGATCTATGGCAAGCCCGCTGCCCAAGAACGGCTGCTCGACGCGACGCAGACGCGGTTGACGGCCGCCTACCTCGGCCTGCAAACCATGCTGCGCCTGCGGGACAAAGGCCACTCGTTCGCCGAAATCCAGCGCATGAACTCCGATCAACTGCGCTCCTGGCTGCCCATGCGCGACCTGTTCGGCAAGCCGTTCAGCGACCAGCAACTCCACGAGCTTGGCACAGCCGTCCGCACGGCGCTGGAGTTGCCGGACGTGAACGCGCTGGTCCGCGGCGACGCCATCGGGCTGCGCATCGGTTTGGAGAAGGCCTACTGGAACGCGCGTGACGTGGGCGACACCTGGATCGAGTGGCTCGGCGACGCCACCAGCATGTGGAATCTGATCAACCTGCTTCCCTTGGCCAAAGCCGGCGCCGTCCCCAACGTCATCTTCTGGGGACACTCCGAACTGGAACTGACCGCCGCGGCGCAAAAAGCAGGAACGATCATCTCCGGCACCGAGTTCGTGGGGCGCTCCATCGGTCTGGAGTCGGTGTTGGGCAAGATCGGCGGCACGGACGCCGGCAAGTGGTGGCTAGCCGAGTTGCAGCGCAGCAAGGACTACCAGCAGACGCTCGGCGGGGCGGCGCAGGTGGGTTGGACCGTCGGCAAAGCAGTGGCGATGATGGGCACGCTGACTTACGGCGTCCACTTCGTGGACCAGGTCGGGGGCCATCGGGCGGCGCTGGCGCTGCAATTCCTGCTGCTTTTCGGCGGCGACTTCGAGTTGATGGAGAAGTGCCTGCGCGCCGGCAAGGTTCCCGTTGCGCAGGCTGAGCGCGTAGTCACCGCCAACGTGCTGCCCGCTCTGGCCCGGCAGAGCGGCGAAGTCCAGAAGGTTGCGGCCAGCACCACCGAGGTGCGCGCCATCCTCGACAAGCTCAAGCGGGGCAAGACCATCAAGCCCGCCGAGTCGGACATCCTCAAAGCGAAGCTCGGCAAAGACTGGCGCAAGCGAACCCCCACCGGCCAAGCGAGCCATGACGCCAACAACGCCGTCGCCGCAGCCGCCGAATCCGCCGAGCAAGGCACCGACAACGGCGCGCTTCAGGCCGCCGAGGCGCTCGCCCAGGATGTTCAGGAAGAACTGGGCGCCGTCAACGCCGCGGCTGAGAACGCACGAAAAGTCGCCGAGAACCTCAAGAAAGCCGCGCGGGCCAATCCACCACAGCCGCCCGCGCCGCAGTTCGTGCCGCAGCCGCCGCGCCGGCTCTCGCGCATCCCGTTCCCGGTCAAGCGCGGCGCGCATGAAGCCGGCAGCTACCCGCTTCCGCCGTCGCCGCAACCCGGCTCGCTTTGCGCCAAGGCTGAAGCCGCCTTGCACGAGGGCAACTTCGCGCGCGCCCAGACGCTCTACGAGGACGCCTACACGAAGGTCGCGCGCGGCGTCGCCAAGGAGGCCGACGAGATGCCGCTGGAGTTCATTCAGTTGAAGATCAACCTCGCCGCCGAAGCCAAAACCGCCCGCCGTGCCGCACCCGGCGGCGCGCGGCCGGCTTTCTGTGAGAGGATCACGGAAACGCAGGCCCAGACAATCCTAGCCGTTCGCTCGAAGTGGACGCCGTGGCCGAAAGAGCGGATGGGCGCTGTCGGCGTTATCCACGACGTGCCGGGGTATCCTGAATACTTGGTAAAGGTGGTCGAGCCGAATGACAAGATTGTCAACTTGGTCAGTGATGTGGAGAACGAGCTTGTGTCCAACCATCTGGCGCGCGCCTTGGGCTTCGACGTGCCGGGTATGGCGGTGCATTTGGACCGTGACGCCGCCGGCAACGTGGTGCGCGCCTGTTACTTCATGCGCCGCATCGAGGGCAGGCCGATGCATCACCTCGGCGCTGGCGAGGTTTTTCTCTACCGCAAAGAACTTTCCCGCCACCGGGCGCTGTCGCTGATGACCGGCGACTACGACCGCAAGCTGGACAATTATTTCGTCAGCCACGATGGCCGGCTGCTGCCCATTGACGCCGGCATGGCCGATGTTCGCGGCAGTCGGGCGCGCGCCTATGGTCTCAGACCCGACGAGCCGTATATCATGGAAGGCGCCGCCGGACGTGACCACTGGTATTCGCGCTATTACAAAGACGTTTACGCTCATGGCCCCAATGCGCCCTACATAGAACTTTGGTCGCCCTCGGAAATGCTGGCCCGCAAAAACATCGTTGCCGAGGAGGCGCTGACCTTCAAGGCCGCCAAACCCATGCTGGACAAGATTGAAAAACTCATGGCCGACAAACCGGGTCTGCGTAAGCTGCTCAAGGAAGCCTACGAGAAAATCCATCCCGACCCAGCCGAAGTCGCCAAAGCGGTCCAAGAGACGGTCGAAAACCTTGAGCGTCGCGCCTCGCGTCTCGACCAAGTGATGCAGGGATTGAAACAGCGCAATCTCGCGCCTTTAACATGGCTGCTGCCGCGCCCGCGCGGCAACTTCCAGCCTCTCGCGCCCTTCGCGCCGCGTAACGAACTCGAATTTGCTTTCGCCGCATGAACTCAACCTCTCCAGGCTCACTCGTCATTGTTCTCCTCGCTGTTGTCGGCCACGCTGCCGCGCCCGCGCCCGACACCGTCTGTCGCGCCAATCTCGACCAACTCGGCGCTGGCATCCGCGCGTATCGGCTCATCCACGACGGAAGAAACCCCGCCAAACTTTCCGACCTCTACCTCGACGGCCTTGTCAACGATCTCAGTCTGTTTGCCTGCCCGGCTGCCGCCGGCGGCTTGACCAACCCCGCCGACGTTGACGCCAGGAGCCACTACACACTGGAGCCGATCGCCGGCGCGAAAGGCACGCTCGTTCGGGAAAAAACACCGGCTCATGAGAACGGCAAGGTTCTCGCCGCCTTCGACGACGGCAGCGTCAAACTCGTGTCGCTCTCGACCTCCGCCGCGCCGCTGGTCACACCACCACGGCCGCCTGTGACGCCGCCGCCACCGCTCGTCGTCGCCACCAACACTCCGCCCGTGCGGCCGGTTTCGCCCGACTGGCCCGGCCGCGATCTTTTCGCCGCCGGCCGTTACGCCGAGGCGTTGCCGAAATGCGAGGCGTTCCTCGCCGCAAACCCCAGCCACCGGCAGGCGCGCTACGACCGCGGCGTCATGCGGCTTTGGCTGAACGATCCTCCGGGGGCGCTGGCGGAATTCCGCACGCTCGCCGCGAGCGACCCGAACGACATCGAGAGCCGCCGGCTGCGCGCGTTGGTCGAGCTGATGGTCGGCAAACCCGAAGTGGCCCGCGCTGAGGCGGAGGCGTTGAAGCGGCTTCGTCCGCAAGACCCACATATCGTCTTGCTCCACGCTCAGGCGGCGATGTGGACGCAGGACGCTCCCGCGGCGTTGCAGAGCTTCGCTGAGGTGCGGCGACTCGATCCCGGCGTCACCGCGCGCCTCTACGAGGAGGCGAACCGTTTCCTCAAAGCCGGCGTAGGCATCGCGGCGGCGCAGGAATACGTCACCGTGCTCTACCTCGACCGGCAGCAGGCGGGCGCTTACTTCGGCCTCGGCTTCGCGCGGCTGCTGCTCGGCCAGCGCACGTTGGCGATAGACGCCTTCCAACGCTACCTCCAACTCGACTCGACCAGCGCCTACGCCGACCAAGTCCGCCAGCAACTCCGTCAACTCGGCCAGTAGCGCCGCAAACGGTGCTTGCGTTCCCGGCGCGTTGTTCCGCTATTATCGGCGGCAATGAGTAGCACGGATATTCCAAAGGCATACGACCCGAAACTGGTCGAGGATAAGTGGTATCAAGACTGGCTGAAGAACGGCCATTTCACGGCGGACCCGAAGTCGGCCAAGCTGCCGTATTGCATCGTCATCCCGCCGCCAAACGTCACCGGCGTCCTGACGATGGGCCACGTGCTCAACAACTCCCTCCAGGACATCCTTTGCCGCCGCAAGCGCATGCAGGGCTTCGAGGTGCTCTGGCTGCCCGGCACCGACCACGCCGGCATCGCCACGCAGACCGTCGTCGAGCGGACGCTCCGCAAGCAGGGCGCCATCCGGCACCGCAACGACCTCGGCCGCGAGAAGCTCGTCGCGAAAATCTGGGAGTGGAAGGAAAAGCACGGCGGTATCATCATCCAGCAGCTCAAGAAGCTCGGCTGCTCCTGCGACTGGTCGCGCGAGCGTTTCACGATGGACGACGCCTACAGCAAGGCCGTGCTCCATTGCTTCGTGGACCTCTACAAGAAGGGCCTCATCTACCGCGGCAAGCGCATGGTCAACTGGTGCCCCGTCTCGCAGACGACGCTCAGCGACGAAGAAGTCACCATGAAGGAAGTGCAGGGCGAACTGTGGCACTTCAAGTATCCGCTGGTGACCGAGCGCGGTGAGCCGAGCAAGACGGAGTTCCTCGTCGTCGCCACGACGCGACCGGAAACAATGCTCGGCGACGAAGCCGTGGCGGTGCATCCGAACGACGAGCGCTACAAGAAGCTTGTCGGCCGCAAAGTGCTGCTGCCGATCCAGAACAAACAGATTCCCATCATCGCCGACCCGCTGGTGGACCCGAAGTTCGGCACCGGTTGCGTGAAGGTGACGCCCGCGCATGATCCCGCCGACTACGAGATGGCACAGCGCCACAACCTGCCGCTCACAGTGGTCATTGGCCCCGACGGACGCATGACGGAGGTCGCCGGCGAGGATTTCGAGGAGATGGATCGGCTGGAATGTCGCGAGGCCGTGGTGGAGAAGCTGCGGCTCGACGGCTTGCTGCTGAAGACCGAGCCATACATGCACAACGTCGGCTACAGCGAGCGCGCCGACGTGCCCATCGAGCCGCGCGTGAGTGAGCAGTGGTTCTTGAAGTATCCGCAGGTGGAAAAATCTCTCGCCGCTGTCGAGAAGGGCGACATCAAGTTCTACCCAGAGCGTTGGTCGAAGACCTACACGCACTGGCTCGGCAACATCCGCGACTGGGCCATCAGCCGTCAGCTCTGGTGGGGCCACCGGATTCCCGTGTGGCACAAGCGCGTCAAGTTGACTGTAGATAACTGGCACCATGAATTGCTCCACTGGGGCTGGGACGACTACGTGAGTGGGCATTGGGCGAAAGCCGGTGTCAAAATTGTCGTGCGTATCTTCCGCGCCGGCAACGGAGAAGAGGTTAATCCCAAACAAGATTCCCTCATGCCCATCGTCCCGTCTACCGAAGGAGATTACGATATCTTTGTTTGCGTGGACGATGAACAGCAAGGCGCTGCTTTCGAGCAAGACGGATTCCAACGCGACCCCGACGTGCTCGACACGTGGGCGTCGTCGTGGCTTTGGCCGTTCGCGACCATGGGGCGCTGGCCGGAAGAGCAGTCGGCGACGCTGAAGAAGTTCTACCCGACGACCGACCTCGTCACCGGCCCGGACATCATCTTCTTCTGGGTCGCCCGCATGATCATGGCCGGCTACGAGTTCATGGGCGAGAAGCCATTCTCGAACGTCTATTTCACCGGCATCATCCGCGACGCGCTCGGCCGCAAGATGTCCAAGAGCCTCGGCAACTCGCCCGACCCGCTCGACCTCATCGCCAAATACGGCGCCGACGGTTTGCGCTTCGGCCTCATGCTCATCGCGCCGCAAGGCTCCGACATCCTGTTCGCCGAGGAACGCATGGAGGTCGGCCGCAACTTCTGCAACAAGCTCTGGAACTCCGCGCGCCTCCGCCAGATGCAGAACGTCGCCAGCAGCGCCGTGAAACGCGAACTGCTCTTGTCCGACGACCACCACATCCTCGCCAAGCTCGACGATTGCATCCGCGAGGTCAGCGGCGCGCTCGACCGCTTCGAGTTCAACCAGGCCGCGCAGTCGCTCTACGGATTTTTCTGGGGCGAATACTGCGACTGGTATCTCGAAGTCTCGAAGTCCGCGTTGCAGGGCACCGACGCCGCGCTCAAGGCCAACGTTTGCGCCGTGATGGACACCGTGCTCTCCAACGTGCTGCGGCTGCTCCATCCGTTCGCGCCGTTCATCACCGAAGAACTCTGGCACGGCCTCGGCTTCGCACAGGGTCAGACCATCCAGTTCGCCGAGTGGCCGAAACCAACCGGCCTGGGCGACGCATCGGTGGTGGACTGGGTGACGAGGAAACACGCGCTGGTCGTCGCCGGCCGGAACCTGCGCGCCGAGAAAAAGATCGCGCCCGGCAAGAAGGCCAACTTCAAGGTTCAGGCCAAAACGCCTGACATCGCCGCGCGGTTGCAGCAGGAACTGCCGACGCTCCGCATCCTGCTCAACGCCGAGCAGATCGAGTTTGTTGGCGCGGACTTCCAGTCGCCGTCCGGCACACCCGCCGCCGTCGCAGAACTCGGATCGATCTTTATGCCGCTCGAAGGCTTGGTCGATCCCGCCGCCGAGCGGAAGCGGATCGAAGCGCAACTTGTGAAGCTGGCGAAAGAGATTGAAGGGATTGACCGGAAGCTGGCCAACCAGGATTTCGTCGCCAAAGCCCCGCCCGCCGTCGTGGCCCAGCAGCGCGCCAAGCGCGAGGAGTTACAGCGCCAACAGGCGGAGTTGCAGAAGCTGCTGAGCTAGGCGGCAAACTTCGCATCGTTCTCGGTTCATGCAAAGTCTGACTGACAATACCGGCGATCCATCCGCTCCGTCGCAGGGTTCGCGGCTGCTGCTGGTGCTTGCCATTGTCTATGCGGTGATCGTTCTCTTCGCCGGTCTCGGCACGCGCGGGTTGAACGACCCGGACGAGGGGCGCTACGCCGAAGAGGCGCGCGAGATGCTGGAGCGGTTGCAGACCGACCGGCTCGCGTGGCTGGAGGCGACGCTCGACGGCGAGCCTTACTACAGCAAGCCGCCGCTCACGAACTGGCTCACGTGCCTGACGATGAGCGTGCTCGGCCTAAACGAATGGGGCGCGCGGATGCCGGCAGCGCTCGCGGCGCTCGGCGCGGTGCTGGTGGCGATGATGCTGGCGCAGCGGATAGGCGGCGAGCGTTGGGCGGCGCTGACGGGCGTGGTGCTGCCGACGAGCTTGATGTTCTTCGTTGTCGGCCGGCTCATCACGACGGACATGATCCTGCTTTTCTTCATGACCTCGGCGCTGGCGGCGTTCTGGTTTTGGTTCGAGGACGGAGGGCGGCGGCCGCTGGTGTTTTTCTGGCTCGCGTTGGCGGGCGCGATGATGGCCAAAGGCCCGGTTGGCGTGGCGGTGCCGTTGCTGGTGATCGTGGTGACGCTTGTCGTGCTGCGCCAACCGCGGCGGTTGCTGGAGCTTGGCTGGCTGTGGGGGCTGCCGCTGTTCGCGGTGCTGGGGCTGAGTTGGTATTTGCAGGCGTGCATCCGGTTCGACCTCTGGTGGTTCTTCCTCGGCAAACAGGTGGCGGGCCATTATTTCCAGGATGCGCAAGGGCATTCAAAACCGTTCTGGTTTTACGCGGTGCTGCTCGTGGTCGGCGCGTTGCCGTGGACGTTGTGCGCGTTGACGGCGGGTTGGCGCTGGCGCGAGGAAACGCCGTCGCCGCAGACGCGCGCGCGCCGCGTGTTCTTGGTGAGCTGGGTTTTGACGGGGCTGGTGTTCTTCAGCATGAGCCGGACAAAGCTGCCCACCTACATCTTGCCAGTGATGGTTCCGATGGGACTGCTTGCGGCGCGGTTTTGGGAGGATTTGCTGACAGCGGAACAGCCGGAGACAGGCGTGTGGCGGCGTGTGGCGGCGTGGAGCGGCGTGGTGTTTACGGCGTTGGTGCCGGTGTGCTTGTGGTATTGGCTCTATCGCAAGCTCGGCCCGGCGCGGCCCGACTATGCGTGGGTCTGGCAGATCGTTGGCGGAGCGGGCACGGCGGTGCTGCTGGTGGCGGTGTTATGGGCGCGGCGCTCCGCGATGCGGTTGCTGAGCGTTGCGGTCGTCGCATTGCCGGTGTTCCTGATCGCGGCGATGGGCGCGATGGCAAACTTCGAAGACTTGATGGAAAGCAACTACAGCTTTCGCACCATTGGGTTGGCGTTGCGCGCGCGCGCAAAGCCGGACGACATGGTGGCGTTTGCGATGACCCAGGACCGCGGCCACGGCATCTGTTTCTACGCGCGGCGGCTCGTCTCCAAGCCGCGGCTTGGCGAATCACCGGAAGGAATGCAGCGCCCGCCGCCGGACCGCCTGCTGAAGAACGTGGACCAGATTTGGGAGTGGGCGCGACAAGGACGGCGGGTGTTCTGCGTCATCCCAACAGAGCGGCGGGAGTTGTTCCTGAAGGCCGCGCCGGTGCCGTTCGCAGAGCTTCTCCGCACGCGCAGTTACACGCTCTGGCTGACGCCGCCGCCGGCGAAGTGAGGTGACAAGAGCGGCGGCTGGAAACCGCCGCTCCCAGTCAGGTCATCCCCAAAACACCAGCCCCGTGTCGAACGGATTGCCGAGGTCGGGATGGTGCGGCAGGACGCGGATGGTGAAGCCGTGGCGGCCAGTTTCCTGGCACGGGATCGTGCCGGCATAACGGTGCGCGCCGTCGGGATAGGACTGTTCCAGCTTCATCGGCACGTGCGAAATGTGCGCGAGTTTGCCGTCGGGACCAAGCGGGCCGAAGCATGCCTGCACGGTCACCTGCTCCGGGCCGAGGCCGTCGAGCCGCAACGTGACGGCGACGGGCATCTCCGAGAAAATGGAGAACGTGTCCGTGTTGCCCGTCTGCAGTGCGGCGAGCTGGATGCGGTTCCAGTGCGCGGCGATGTGGCGCTTGCGTTCCAACAGATGGCGCGTGGTTTCAAGCCGGTTGGCCGTGAGCTTTTCATAACGCTGCCCGAGTGGCACGTAGCACTCGTCAGCGTATTGCTGGAGCATGCGGTCGGTGGAGAACACGGGACTGAGTGTGCGGATGGAATTCTTCATCCGGGCGATCCACCGCGACGGCAACTGGTGCTTGTCGCGCTCGTAGAACGCCGGGACGATCTCCTTCTCCAGCAAATCGTAAAGCGCGCGGCCCTCGACGTCGTCCTGATAACCGGGGTCGGCGTGCTCCTCGCCGTTGCCGATGGCCCAGCCGTTCTCGGCCTTGCCGCAATCGGCTTCGCACCACCAGCCGTCGAGGATGCTGACATTGAGGACGCCGTTGACGGCGGCCTTCATGCCGCTGGTGCCGCTGGCCTCGAGCGGACGGCGCGGGTTGTTGAGCCACACGTCGCAGCCCTTCGTCATGTAGCGGGCCACGTTGACGTCGTAGTCCTCGATGAAGATGATGCGCTTTGCAAACTCCGGCTGGCGGATGAAGCGCACGATCTGGCGCATCAACTCCTTGCCAGGGCCGTCGTGCGGGTGCGCCTTGCCGGCGATGATGATCTGCACCGGGCGTTCGGGATTGTTCACGATCCGCTTCAGCCGCTCCGGGTCGCGCAACAGGAGCGTCGCGCGCTTGTAGGTGGCGAACCGCCGCGCAAACCCGATCGTCAGGATGTTCGGGTCGAGCGCCTCATCGGCGGCGGCGAGTTCGGCGGCCGGCGCGGCGCGGCGGGCGAGTTGCTGGCGCAACCGGAGCCGCGCGTAGGTCACGAGTTTTTCGCGCCGGAACTGATGCGCCTTCCACAACTCCGCATCGGGCACCTTGCCGATGGCCTGCCACGCGGCGTGGTCGGTCGGGTCTTTACGCCAGGCGTCGCCCATGTAGGTATCCAGCAGCACCCCGATCTCGCGGGAGAGCCACGTCAGCGTGTGAACGCCGTTGGTGATCGCCTCGATGGGCACTTCCTGCGTCGGCACCTCCGGCCAGAGGCGGTTCCACATCTTGCGCGACACGCTGCCGTGAAGCTGGCTGACGCCGTTGCGCTTGGCGGAGAGATGGATGCAGAGCACGGCCATGTTGAAGCCCTCGTGGTGGTCGTGCGGATTGTGCCGGCCCAGCGCGAGGAAATCGTGCCGATCCAGCCCCAGTTCGCCGCGGAACGCGTGGAAATAATGCTCCACCATGTCCGCGTGAAACACATCAATGCCCGCCGGCACCGGCGTGTGCGTCGTGAACGCCGTGCCCGCCGAGATTGCCTCGCGCGCTTCCGCAAACGACACCCCCTGCTCCTTCATCATCATCCGGATGCGCTCCAGGCCGAGGAACGCCGAGTGGCCTTCGTTCATGTGGCACACCGACGGCCGCACGCCCAGCGCCTGCAACGCCCGCACCCCGCCGATGCCCAGCAAAATCTCCTGCCGCATCCGCATGTCGTGGTCGCCGCCGTAGAGCGTCGCCGTGATCTCCCGGTCCGCCGGCGCGTTCGATTCGAGATTCGAGTCCAACAAATAGAGAGGCACGCGGCCGACCTGCACCTTCCAGATTTGCGCGTGGACCTTCCGCCCCGGCATGTCCACCGAGATCACCACCGGCTTGTTCCCACCGTCACGCACCAGCGTCAGCGGCATGGCGGAGAAATCGTTGTCCGGATAAAACTCCTGCTGCCAGCCGTCCGCGTTCAAGTGCTGGTGGAAATAACCGCGCCGGTAAATCAACCCCACGCCCACCAGCGGCACGCCGAGATCGCTCGCGCTTTTCAGGTGATCGCCCGCCAGCACGCCGAGGCCGCCGGAATAAATCGGCAGACACTCGTGGATGCCAAACTCCAGCGAGAAATACGCGTAACAAGGCGCGCCCTTGCCGTCGTGCTTCCGCTGATACCACGCCGGCTCCTTCATGTATTTCTCCAGCCGGTTCAGCACGCGCTTCAGGCTCTCCATGAACTTCTTGTCCGCGCGGGCGGCTTGGAGTTGCTTGTAATCAATCTTCGCCAGCATCAACACGGGATTGTGATAAACCGCGCTCCAGAGCGTCCGGTCCAGCCGCTCGAAGATCGTGATGGCCTCCGCGTCCCAGGTCCACCACAGGTTGTTGGCCAGCGTCTGCAACCCGCGCAGATCCTCGGGCAGCGTGCTGACGACATTGTATGTGCGAATGTTTTTCATCGGCTAATAATCCGGTTCTGATTTCCAAGCCGCCCTCACGGCGGCGGCTGAGCCAAGAGGCCCGCCCTGTCCGCCTGAAATCCAGCGAACAAATTGGCCGGCGACTATATTCGCCCTTCCAGATTCTGCAACCCTGAAGTCGTCACCCTTCGCCAACCAGCGCCCCCGATGAAGTGCGAATCACTCACGCCGAAACGCTACAGGC
>JACRQF010000016.1 GCA_016222825.1 Verrucomicrobiota bacterium
CCACCGCGCTCGCCACGACATAGAAGAGCTGACACGACACTTCAGAGTGTGCCGCCCAAACAACCGATGCACTAAGTCATCCAAGAAAGGAAAACACATGTAGTCACAACCCGCTCGCTTGACAATCCCCATAACAGGCCGGGTCCCCGACCTGGCGCAACCATCATCATCGCCACGTGAGGGCACGTGGCCTACATCGAAAACGGTCCCCTGCCCTGCCGCATGCTCTGCGCCGCCTCCGCGAGCTTAATGAAAGAGCGCGGCACCGCCTTTGATGATGATGAGGGGAATGAGAATGGCCACCAGAATCAATCCGATGACCAGAGTAAATGGCAGCAACAGGTTTGCCAGCCCGCGCCACGCGGAACGATAGCCCTGCACCTCGGCTACGGTGTGGCAGGTGGTGACGATGGACCAAATCCCCAGCATTCCTCCGACCGCGCCAAGAGCCTTGAGAAACATCAAAAGACCGGGATGCGCGTTCAGATGCGGCGTTTGTTTCGTGAAAAGCTCAGGGCCGGCAATCAGCCATTCAGGAATGAGCAAGGTCAGGGCAAAGACAGCGGGCACATAGCCCCACGCCAACGCTGTCCTGAGATGTTCACGGCTCGCCATTCCGCCAAGCCATCGTCCAGTCCATCGGATCAATTGGTAACCAATCCAAAGCTGCAACAGCCCCACCAAAGGACCGGCGACGAGCGCAATCGCGAAGATCAATGCCGTGGGGGTCTCGTCGCCGATGTTCTTCATCGAGGCTTGGTCAAACGCCTGCCCAATCCCCGCAAGACAAGCCAGCGCGATGACCCAATAATTGGGATTCCACTCGACGATGCGCCGGATGGTCTCGCGCGGACTCAGCCAGATGGTGAGGAAGGGATTCGGGGTCATGGCGATCTCCTACTGCGCAACTCGAACAACGGATGGACCGTGAACGAAAGCAACCATGCGCGCAGCTTGGCTCCTGGCTTTTGTCGCGTCGAGAAGATTTTGCGGCGAGGAATGCGCTCCACGCCGCGGCATGGAGGCCGGGGCCGGCATCCCTGCCGTCGGTCTTCTGGCGCGGCGTCGGAACATCGCCGGCAGGGATGCCGGCGCCGCAAGCTGGCCGCCCGCCTGTTTGAATCGCACCGTTCTCCTCCTGCGCCCTTGACAGCGGCGGAGCGAAGTCTTAAACCCTCTGCTCCAATTTTAACCAACTATAAGGAACACAGACATGAATCACGGTTTCAATATCTCGAACAAGGCGGCGCTGGACTTGGTTTCGCTCGGCGCGCTCGTGCACCGGCTCGATCCCGGCGTCATCCCCTTCCGCAAAGCCAGCGCCTGCGCCATCCACGTCAGCGGCGGGGAGTTCAACGTCGCGGCGAACCTGAGCGATTGCTTCCGCCTGAAGACCGCCATCGTGTCGGCGATGGTGGATTATCCCATCGGCGACCTGATTGCCGAGCGCGTGCGGGCGATGGGCGTGCATCCGTTCTACAAGCGGTTCGCGCACAACGGCGTGACCGGGCCGAACATGGCGACGGTGTATAGCGACCGCGGCCAGGGCGTGCGCGCGCCGGTGGTGTTCTACAACCGCTGCAACGAGGCGGCGGCGCAGCTCAAGCCGGGCGACTTCGACTGGAAGGAGATTTTCGCGGGCGGCGCGCGGTGGTTCCACAGCGGCGGCATTTTCGCGGCGCTGTCGGAAACGACGGCGGAGTTGATCATCGAGGGCATGAAGGCGGCGAAGGCGGCGGGCGCGGTAACGTCCTTTGACCTGAACTTCCGCGAGAAGCTCTGGAAGATCTCCGGCGGCGAGAAGCGCGCGGTGTCGGTGATCCGGCGCATCGTGGAGAACGTGGACGTGCTCGTGGGCAACGAGGAGGATTTGCAGAAGGGCCTCGGCATCGAAGGCCAGGATGTGACGGCGAAGTCGAAGCTCGATCCCAGCGCGTTCTTCGGGATGATTGACAAGGTGGTGCAGCAGCAGCCGAACGTGAAGGTGGTCGCGACGACGTTGCGGGAGGTGCATTCGACGAACCGGCACAGTTGGAGCGCGGTGGCGTGGATCAACGGCAAGACGCACGTGGCCCCGACCTGCGAGCTGGACGTGCTCGATCGCATCGGCGGCGGCGACGGCTTTGCGTCGGGCTTCATCTACGGTCTGCTGGCGGGTGAAAGCCCGGAGGAATCGGTGAAGCTCGGCTGGGCGCATGGCGCGCTGCTGACGACGTTCCCCGGCGACACAACGATGGCGACGGTCGAGCAGGTGCGGGCGTTTGCCAAAGGCGGTTCGGCTCGCGTGCAGCGGTAGAGGCGGTTCTCATTCGCAGCGCGCATCCGGGCACACGCACTGCGTTCGCGGACCCAAGTAGCGCAGGTTTCCAACCTGCTGTATCGCCGGCTTCCAGCCGGCAGCGCGTCCGCACGAGACAACGCGCTTGATAAGTGAAGACCTGCGGATTGGAAATCCGCGATACAGCAGGTTGGAAACCTGCGCTACGCGGCTGCGCCCCGTCCGCAGGAACAAGCTTTGTGCTGGCCCTTGCCGGGCAGAATGGCTGATACTGCCCGCACGTCAGGTAGGTTCGCTCGCATATCCATGAGCGCGGTTCTGTTCCATACACGGTGCATGATCCAGCGGAGCCTGTTTGTTTGTCTCTGCGCTGCGGCTTTGCTTTGCATCGGCGCCACTGCCCAAACGACTTCTGATTTCCTGACGGCCGATGAGCGCGCGTGGCTGAAGACTCACGGACCGCTGCGCTGGTCAACCAATCCCAATGTCCCGCCGTATGGCTTCCTGAACGCGAACAAGGAGTTCGAGGGCATCGCGCCCGAGATGATGGCGTTGGTGGCGCGGCAGCTCGGTGTCGAACTCAAGCCGGTCGGTTATGCGACCTGGACGGACACGCTGGCGGGCCTTCGGCGCGGTGAGTGCGACCTGCTGGCCGCCGTGGTTCCCACGGAAGAACGCCAGCAATACCTGCAATTCACCCACCCCTATCAAAGCCTGCCTGTCGTCCTGTTCGTCAAGCGGGGCGCGCGCGAGATCAAGAGCCTCAAGGACCTGGGCCGGCGTCGCGTCGGCGTGAGCCGCAATACGATGACGGATGAGTGGATGCGGCGCGAGCATCCTGAGATCAACATCGTGCTTGTGGAGACGGCGCGGGAGGGATTTCTGCTGCTGGCGATGGGCCAGTTGGACGCGATGGCATCCAGTCTGGCGCTCGGCCATGACGTCATCACCAAGAACGCGCTGAACAATCTGGCCGTGCTGCCGGACTCGTTGTTGTTCTCCAGCCCGCACTGTCTGGCGGTCAGCAAAGGCAACGACCGGCTGCTTTCCATTTTGCAGAAGGCGGTGGACAGCATTCCAAAGCCGGAGCTTCAGGCGATCTTCACGAAGTGGAGTGAGTTGGATATCAAGCCGCCGCCGTGGCAGTTTCCGGCGTGGATATGGGAGATCGCGCTTGCGTTGGTGGGAGGATGGATTGTCATTGCGGCGTGGAACTACTCACTGCACCGCCGCGTCGCCAAACAAGCAAAGCAAATTCGCGCCCAAGTGGAGCTGGAGCGGGAGATGGAACGGCGTTGCGCCGAGGTGGTCGAGAACGCCACGGACATGGTTTTCACGCGCGACATGGAGGGCAACTACATCAGCATCAATCCCGCGGGCTGCCGGCGTCTTGGCTACACGCAAGAAGAGGTGCCGGGGTTGCACATTACGGATCTCGTGGTGCCGGAATACAGCGCGGGAGTCCAGCAACGGATAGATGCGCAGCTCGCGGGCAAAGAAACCTCCGATTATCAACTGGAGTTGTTGCACAAGAACGGCTGTCGTATCTGGTTTGAGGCGAGCTTGCGGCTGCTATACAAGGACGGCAAGGCGGTGGCCGTGCAAGGCATCGCGCGCGACATCAGCAAGCGCAAAGAGGCGGAAGCCGCCGTCGAGCAGGAGAGGAGGTTCCTGCGCACGCTGATAGACAACATGCCGGACCTTGTTTATACAAAGGACATGGAGGGGCGGTTTGTCCTCTGCAACGCGGCGCACGTGCGCTTTATGGGCGTGAAGTCGGAGTCCGACCTGGCGGGCAAGACCGTGCTCGATCTGCATCCGCCGGAACTGGCGCGGGGATACTACGCGGACGACCTGCGGGTGCTTCAGAAGGGAGACACCATTCACAACCGCGAGGAGCTGGTCAACGACCATAACGGCGTCGTTCACTGGCATCTGACGATCAAGACTCCACTGCGCGGCCTGGACGGCAAGGTCATCGGCCTGATCGGCGTGAGCCGCGACATCAACGAACATAAGCGGGCGCTGGAGTCGCTGCGCGAGTCCGAGATGCTCTACCATTCGCTGGTGGAACAGCTTCCCCAGTCCATCTTCCGCACGGACCTCGACGGGCGCGTGACGTTTGCCAATTCGCGCTATTGCCAGAGCATGCAGCGGGAGCTGAAAGACATCCTGGGCAAGACGAACAGCGACCTGTTCCCGCCCGACCTGGCGGCGAAATACCGGGCTGATGACCAGCGAGTCATCGAAACCGGCAACGTCTTCGAGGCCATCGAGCGCCACCGCACGCCCGACGGACGCGAGTTCTATGTGCATGTGATGAAGTCGCCGTTGCGCGACGTGGACCGCCGGATCGTTGGCATCCAGTGCGTCTTCTGGGACGTGACGGGACGCAAGCTGACGGAGGACGCCCTGCGCGAGTCGGAACACCGGCTGCGGCTCGCGACCGAGGCGGCGCAGATGGGGACATGGGACAGGGACCTGAAGAGCAACAAGCTTTTCTGGTCGCCAACACAGGAACGGAACATGGGATACGAGCCGGGCGCCTTCCCCGGCACCTATGAGGCGTTTCTCGAGTTGGTTCATCCCGACAGCCGCGACACACTCGTCGCCGCGCAGCAGCGAGCCCGTGACACCGGAGAGTATGGCGCCGAATTGAAGTTTCAACGGCGGGACGGCCGCGTTCGCTGGGGACTCGTGCGCGGCCAGATCCTCTACGACGACCAGGGAAAGCCCGATCGGATTCTTGGCGTTGACCTGGACATCACCAAACGCAAGGAGGCGGAAGAGGAAGTCGCCAAGCTCAACGCGGAACTGGAGCAGCGCGTCAAACAGCGCACCGCCGAGCTGGCCGCGTCCAACAAGGAACTGGAGGCCTTCTGCTATTCCGTCTCGCACGATTTGCGCGCGCCGCTGCGCTCCATTGACGGATTCAGCGCGCTCGTCGCGGAAAGGTGCTCAAACATCCTGGACGCGACGTCGCTGGATTACCTGCAACGCGCACGCGGCGCCGCCCAGCAGATGGGGCATTTGATCAACGATCTGCTGCAACTGTCGCGAGTGACGCGCTGCGAACTGCGCCAGGAGAGGGTGGACCTCAGCGCGATGGCCTTTGCCATTGCCGACGACCTGAACAACTCGCAGCCCGACCGGCAGGTCAGCTTCGCCATTGAGGCAGGCGTGGTTGTTTTCGGCGACCCGCGGCTGCTGCGGATTGTGCTGGAGAACCTGCTGAACAACGCGTGGAAGTTCACGGCGATGGAACGCCAGCCGAGGATCGAGTTCGGCACGCGCCTTGAAAACAACTTGACGACCTGCTTCGTGCGCGATAACGGTGCAGGCTTCGACATGGCCTACGTCCACAAATTGTTCGAGCCGTTCCAGCGGCTCCACGCGGTGTCGGAGTTTCCCGGCACGGGCGTGGGCCTGGCGAGCGTCCAGCGCATCATCCGCCGCCACGCCGGCCGCGTCTGGGCCGAGGGAGCCGTCAACCACGGCGCGACATTCTATTTCACGCTGCAAACCGAGAACATCCGCGTATGAACGACAGAATCATCCTGTTGGTGGAAGACAACCCGAACGACGCCACGCTGACTCTGCAGGCGCTCCAAAAACACAAGCTCGCCAACGAGGTGGTGCTGGCGCGCGACGGCGTCGAGGCGCTGGATTACCTCTTTGGCCGCGGCGCCCACGCGAACCGCGACCGTTCCCGGATGCCTGCGCTCATTCTGCTGGACATCAAACTGCCCAAGGTGGACGGCTTGGAAGTGCTGCGGGAGATTCGCGCCAACGAACTGACCGCCATGCTCCCTGTCGTCATGCTGACCTCCTCACGCGAGGAGCAAGACCTTCTCGAAAGCTACCGGCTCCACTGCAACAGCTACATCTGCAAACCGGTTGATTTCGCCCAGTTCGTCCGCGCGGTGGAACAACTGGAGCTTTATTGGCTCGTAACCAACGAACCTCCGCCCCCTGCCTCGCGCTCCTGAACACGCCCGCCTCGCCGTGAGGCGTTACGTGGGGTTCCCCGGTGGGCGCCGCCGCCTGCGCCCGTTGCGTTGCCTGACCGCAATGGCCCGACCACCCATTGTGGTTCAGCCCTGGCTGACAGGCGCGAGTCCGTCACTCGAAGCCTGCCAGCCAAGGCTGGTTGTTGCTGACGCCGCCTGTCGGCAGCGCCACGCAGTTGCCTAGTTTCGCTTCAGCAGCAAAGCCAGGCCGCTAAGCGCCGATCCCAGAAGGATCAGGGCGTTGCCGCCGTCCGGAACTCCATGACCGCCGCCACCACCACCGCCACCGTGGCCACCGCCACCGTGGCCACCGCCGCCGTGACCGCCGCCGCGGTGACCACCGCCGAACCCACCGCCGCCATAGCCGCCACCGAACCCACCGCCGTAGCTGCCGCCTTGCGGAAACTGATACCCTTGCGTAGGCGCAGCCGGTTGCGACCCGATCGTCGGCTGGCTGTTGTTCAACCAGCTATAGGTTGAGCCTCTCCCGCCCAATCCGTAGCTCACAGCGTAAGCGCTCGACACCGATAGCGCGATCGCCGCCACAATCACCAACTTCACACATCCTATTCTCATCTTGATAACTTTCCTTTCAGACACTCCCAGGTCATTCGCCACTCTGGGACCTCATCGGTTTGTGAGAACGCAGCCGGCGTGCCAGCCGGCAGCAAAGCAGTATGAAGTTCTTTGGCAGGACGAAATACCCCCGGTGTTTACGGCAAAATCCAAACCCATGCGGCAGATGGCCGTGGAGGCCGGCCATATCACGCTTGTCATGCAGCCATGCGGATGCAAGCCGCCTGCAATGCGCGTCGCAACAAGCATCCGCCCGCCGGCGAAGCGGTCGGTGGCCGCGCCCGGCTGGGACTCAGCAACAACTTTGAATGACCTTGCTGACCTCTGATCCCCGCCCACGTCTTTCTTGAAACGTCCCCTGCCCTCCCCTAGCCTGCTGGCATGGTCTGTTTGCTGCTGGCTGCCGCGCTCGACGTATCGTTCACCGTCACGAACGACACCGCTGTGCCGCGCCGCCACGCGCTGGTGGCGGCGGAGCTGCCGTTGCCCGCGAATGCAGCCAGTGATCCGAAGCAGCTCCGCGTGGTTGGTTACGACCAGCTTTCCGTGGCGGCCCAGATCAGCGCGCTCGGCCAGTGGCCCGACGGCTCGGTGAAAACCGCTCGCGCGCTCTTCACCGCTGACCTGGAGCCTGGGGAAACCAAGACGTGGTCGCTCATCGCTGGTCGCTCCACGACCCGGCTGCGGGAGGAAGCGCGCACCGCCACCGAGGACGGCATCCTGATGCTGAATACGGGCAAGATGTATTACCGCGTCGGCGACCATCTCGGCTCGCTCACCGTCGAGCCTGCCAGCGGAGAACCGTTCGTTGCCATGCCGGCCGAGCGCGAGGCGGTCGAGGAAGATGGCCCGGTTCGCGCCACCGTTCGGCGCGACGGCTGGCTCGCGGCAGGCGGCGGGAAGCTGTTCCGCTACACGCAGGGATATTCTGTCATTGCCGGTCAGCCCGCCGTGCGCGTGACCACGCGCATTGAGGCGGCAGCCGGCGCCATGCCAGTCAAGTGTGTGTGGCTGGCCATCCGTCCCGCCGCGCAACACCGGAAGTCCATCGTCCTCGCCACGGCCAGCGGCACAAATACGCTCGCGCCCGGCGACACGCGCCGCCTGGAGCAGCCGAAGGTGGAAGCGCGGCTGGTCTCGGATCGCCAGCATCCGGGCTGGCTCGACTTCCGTGCCGATGCCAGCGGGATGTTGTTCGCGGTGAAACTTTTCTGGCAACGCGCGCCCAAAGCCATCGAGATCACACCCGACGGGACCGCCCGCTACGAAATTCGTTCCGCCGCCGCCCCATCGCTGCGGCTGGCGGCTGGCACAGCGTTGGAGGATGAGTGCATCCTCTGGTTCCACGCAACCGGCGAGAGTTTCGACAATGCGCTCGCAGAGATGAATCAGCCGCTGAAGGTTGTCATCAAGCCGTGACCCGTTTCCAGAACCCCGCCAAGTCCTCTGGCAACGGCGCGCCCCACTCCACCGGCTCCGGCCGGCCATACGGCACCACGAGCCGGATCGCGTGCAATGCATGCCGCGGCAGCAACAGTTTCTCCAACAACGCCGGCGTCACGCCCGTCTCGATGAACTTTAGGTAAAGCCGTTCGTCGCCGCCGTAAATCTTGTCGCCGACCACCGGATGCCCGATGTGCGCGAGATGAACGCGAATCTGGTGCGCCCGTCCCGTGTGCAGCCGCACGCGCAGCATTGTGAACCGCTCTGCCCGCTGCTCCACCCACCACTCCGTCTGCGCGTGCTGACCATCCAGCTCAACCCCGCGCTTGATGACCACCTCGCGGCCAGTCGCCAGCCCAATCGGCGCGTCCACGATGCCGTGCTCGCCAGCGACGCGACCATGAACGATAGCGACGTATTCCTTGAGCACCTGCTTCTTCAGAAAAGCCCGGTGGAGTTGCGCCGCCAGCGCAGCGTCCTTCGCGATGAGCATCAGCCCGCTCGTCTCACGGTCGAGCCGGTTCACCATGAACGCCTCGTCGCGACCGAGGTAGGTCCGCACACGCCCCACAAGGCTGGAGAGTGGACCGTTCTTCGACGGATGGCAAACGAGGTCGGCCGGCTTGTTCACCACCAACAGCCGGTCATCCTCAAATACCACGCTCACCAAAGGCTCATCGCTCACGCCCCCACAGTAGCCGACTGTCCCCGCCGGGAAAAGCCAAGCTCGCAAAAATCTCGCCGCGCCTCTACCATCCGCCGCAAAGGAACTACTCATGAAATTTGGCATGACATTTCACTCGTTCCACTGTTCCATCGCACTCGCCGCTTTGTGCTTCGCCTCCACCGCCCTCGCCGCCGACGGCCCGCGCCTCGCCACGTTCGACGTGGACGCCACGCCTCCCGTCGGCTCGATGCTGGCCTACGATCCCGTCGTCCGCGTGGATGAACTGACGCTCCGCTGTCGCGGCATTGTGTTGCTCGGCGCGGGCGAGCCAATTGTGTTGTGCGCCGTGGACTGGATCGGCATCGCCAACGAATCGCAGGACGCCTTTCGCGAAGCTTTGGCCAAGGCTGCCGCCACGACACCGCAACGTGTCGCCGTCCACACACTCCACCAGCACGACGCGCCCGGCTGTGATTTCACGGCGGAGCGGCTGTTGAAGGAATCGGGCGCGAAAGACCTTGGACGCTTCGCGAGCGCCTTCCATCAGACGGTGCTCGCCCGTGCAGAGGAAGCCGTGCATGCCTCCGTCTCCAAAGCGCAACCAATCACCCACTGTGGTTGGGGCGAGGCCGACGTCAAGGAGGTCGCCTCCAACCGCCGCATACCCGGCCCCGACGGCCGCATCCGCGTCACGCGCTACACCGCCTGCAAAGACCCAAAGCTGCGCGCAGAGCCGGAGGGCGTCATTGATCCGCGCGTCTCGCTGCTAAGCTTCTGGAACGGCGAGAAGCCCGTCGCGGTGCTGAGCTACTACGCATGTCACCCGCAGAGCTACTATCGCATGGGCATTCCCAGCCCCGACTTTCCCGGCATCGCGCGCTTCTTCCGCCAGCAGGCCGTCCCGGAGGCGCTGCATGTCCACTTCACCGGCCCCGGCGGCAATCTCGGCGCGGGCAAATACAACGACGGGGCGCGCGAGAACCGCGTCGCCCTCGCCCTGCGCCTCGCCGACGGCATGAAGCGCGCCTGGGACGCGACGCGGAAGCTCCCGGTGACTCCCGCCAACGTCCAATGGCGTGTGGAGCCGGTGGCCCTGCCGCTCGCGGCCCATCTCGACGAGGCGAAGCTGCGCGAGACGCTCACCCAGAAGAAAGACCCCAAAGCCGCCGTGAACGCCGCCGATACCCTGGCGTGGTTGCTCCGCAGTAAGAGCGGCCACAAGATTGACCTCGCGATGCTCGCCGTCGGCGACGCGCGCGTGTTGCACATGCCGGGCGAGCTGTTCGTGGAGTATCAACTGGCCGCCAAGAAGCTGCGTCCCGACCTCCATGTCACCATCGCCGCCTACGGCGAATACGGCCCCGGTTACATCGGCACCACGCGCGCCTACGCGGAAGGCGGCTACGAAACCAGCGCCCGCGCCACCAACGTCGCGCCAGAGGTTGAAACCGTGTTGATGTCAGCCATGCGGAAACTGTTGGAAGCGAAGTGACCCTTTGAAGCACGCCAACACAATTCTTCTCGCGGTGACCCTCAGCGTTGCGGGTGTGGACCCGGTCGCCGCCGCTCTGAAGCGCCCCAACATCCTCTGGCTCGTCGGCGAGAACATCTGCCTCGACCTTGGCTGCTACGGCGCGAAGCACGTCCTCACGCCAAACCTCGACCGCCTCGCCGCGGAAGGCACCCGCTACACGCGCGTCTTCTCCACCAACCCCGCCTGCGCGCCGAGCCGCTCGGCGTTCTTCACCGGCATGTATCAGACCACGACCGACACGCATCACATGCGGTCGCATCGCGACAACGACTTCCGCCTCCCGCCGGGAGTGCGACCGATCACGCACCGGCTGCGCGACGTGGGCTATTTCACCGCCAACATCAAGATGATCGGCGACCGCAACGTTGGCACGGGAAAACTCGACCTCAACTTCGTCAACGAAGGCCCCATCTACGAGTCCGACGATTGGACTGCGCTCAAGTCACACCAACCGTTCTTCGCCGTCGTCAACTCCCACGAAGTCGAATACGACATCTACGACCGCCAGAGCGCGAAGAAAGCGCGCGTCGAGTGGGCCGGCGAGCGCGAGCATCCGCAGATCGCCACGCCGGAGAAGGTCACGCCGCCGCCCTACTATCCTGACCATCCCATCACTCGCCAGGAGTGGGCGCGCTATCTCAACTCCGTCTCCGGCATGGACCGCCGCATCGGCTGGGTGCTCGAGCGCCTGCGCGCCGACGCTCTGGAGGACAACACCGTCGTCCTCTTCTATGCCGACAACGGCCGGCTCGAAGCGCGCGGCATTCACTGGTGCTACGACAGCGGTCTCCACGTCCCGATGATCGTCCGCTGGCCGAAGAACTTCCCCGCGCCGCCGCAGATCAAGCCCGGCGCGGTCAACGACCAGGTCATCAGCCTGCTCGACGTGACCGCCACCACACTGTCCATCGCCGGCGTGCCACGCCCGCCGTTGATGCAAAGCCGTATCTTCCTCGGCGCGCACCCCGACCCACCACGACAGTATGCCTTCAGCGCGCGCGACCGGATTGACGAGACGGTCCAGCGCATCCGCACCGTCCGCGATGCGCGCTGGCGTTACATCCGCAACTTCACCAACGGCCCGACCTTCACCTCGTTGAACCGCTACAAGGAAAAGTGCTTCCTTGTCATCCCGCTCATGCGCGAGCTACAGGCGCAGGGCAAGCTCACCGGCCCGCCCGCAGACTTGATGGCCATGCGCGGCCCCATCGAAGAACTCTACGACATGGAAGCCGACCCCTTCGAGATCCACAACTTCGCCCGCTCCACTCAGCCGGAGCATCGCGAGGCACTGCTTCGGCTGCGCGCCGCGCTGGACACGTGGATCGTCGAGACCGGCGATCGCGGCGAGTTCCCCTCCCCCGTCCCGCCGAATGAGAACCAAATGCTCCACGACTGGTTCGGCACGCCGGCGTGGTATCGCCAACAGCAACACAACTGATGAGGATTTCATGAAAGAGGTGAGGAAGACATTCGCGATGATGCTCGCAGCCGGCTTGTCGGCAGCCACAACCGCGGCGGCGGCGGAACCGCAGGGCGTCGGCAACGCTCCGCTTGCGATCCCGACGTTTCATTGTCTGGGTTTGTATTGGTCGCCGCCGGGTGGCGCGCCGGACAAAGAGGTGAAGGTGCGTTACCGGCGGCAGGGCGCGCCGGAATGGAAAGAGGCGCTGCCGATGCGCTACAACCCGATTCCCAAGACCGACGAAGACCTTGCCGACTACCGCGGCAGCATCGTCGATCTCAAGCCAGCGACGACTTACGAAGTCCAACTCACCCTCGCCGGCACGCAGACCTCCACAAACCTCACCGCGACGACGTGGAGCGAGAAGATTCCCATCGGCGAAACTGTCCGCGTGGAGAATCGCGACACGCCGCTGGCGATCACTGAGTCGGGCACGGCCACGGCATGGCGTGTGTATGACGGGCGGGGCGCGACGATTGATGTGCGGCACCAGCACGACTCGTGCATCACCGTCAACGCATCCTACGTCATCCTGCGCGGCTTCACGCTCAAAGGAGCCGGTGCGGCCAGCAACAAGAAGAAGGGCATCATCGGCGCGATCCGCATTGAGGATGGCCACGACATCGTCATCGAGGACTGCGACGTCTCCGACTGGGGCCGGCTCAATCCCAAGACGGGCTTCGGCTTCGACTACGACGCCGCCATTTTCTCGAACAGCAAGGCGCTCAAACGACTCATCGTCCAGCGATGCAAGCTGCATCATCCCACCTACGACGGCAGCACGTGGTATGAGCCGAAGTATCCGACGCACACGATGGGGCCACAGTGCATCACCCTCTACAACACCGCCGGCAACCACGTCATCCGCTACACCGAATGCTTCTCCGACCTCGACCACATGTATAACGACATCATCGGCGGTGGCAGCAACGGCAGCTTTCGTGGTTCGCCCGGCCCCGACTCCGACATCTACGGAAACCTCGTCAGCCATTGTTGGGACGACGGGCTGGAGGTCGAGGGCGGCAGCCGCAATGTGCGCGTTTGGGACAATTTCATCACGCAGTGCATGATGTCCATCGGCAACGCGGCCTGCTCCATCGGCCCGCTCTACATCTGGCGCAACGTCGTCACGCACAACCAATGGCAGCCCAACGCGACCGGCGGGTATTTCCTCAAGATGGGCTACGCCGGCAGCGAAGACTGGATGACCGGCCACCAATACATTTTCCACAACACGCTCTTCCGCTCCGACGAATATCTGCCGACCGGCGGTTTCGGTGGTAATCGCATCGTCAAGCACACCGTCTCGCGCAACAACATCCTTCACATCCGCGATGCGAAGGGCCGCAGCCACAGCGACGCGAAGCAGAACACCGACAACGATTACGACTACGACCTCTACAACGGTCAGGTTCCGGCCGGCTGCGAAGCGCACGGCGTTCGCGGCGAACCGACCTACGCACCCGACGCTGGATACGATGCTGCGAGCAAAACCGGCCGTTTCCAACTCGCCCCGAACAGTCCCGGCGCGGGTGCGGGCCGGCCCATCCCCAACTTCAGCGACGGCTTTACAGGCAAAGCCCCCGACATCGGTGCTCATCAGCGCGGCGCGCCGCCAATGCGATTCGGTGTGAACGCACAGCAGCCTTGAGAACTCCGCATGAGTGGACGCGCCTTTGTTTCTTTGATTTGTGCGCTGGCAGCTTTCGCCAGCACGCACACGCAAGCTGCAGACTGGCCGATGTGGCGTCATGACGCACGCCGCAGCGCAGCCACCGAGGAGAATTTGCCGGAGCAACTTTCGCTGCGCTGGGTCCGGCCGTTGCCGGCGGCTCAACCGGCTTGGCCCAGCGAGCCGCGGTTGCACTTCGACACATCCAACGAACCCGTCGTGCTCGGCAAGCTCTTGTTCGTCGGCTCGGCGCTCGACGGCAGCGTCGCGGCGTTTGACACCGGGACGGGCGAACAACGCTGGAGGTTCTACACGGAAGGACCTGTGCGGTTCGCGCCCGCGGCATGGCGAGATCGCGTCTTCCTCGGGTCCGATGACGGTTGGCTCTATTGCCTTGACGCGGGCAGCGGAGCGTTGCGCTGGAAGCTCCGCGGCGCACCGGATGCCCGGCCGGATTGCCGGCATCTCGGAAACGGACGGCTCGTCTCGTTCTGGCCTGTGCGTGGCGGGCCGGTGGTGGCGGATGGCGTGGTCTACTTCGCGGCGGGCATCTGGCCGAACTTGGGCGTGTTCGTCAAAGCCTGCGATGCCGACACCGGCCGGGTCGTATGGAGCAACGACACCAGCCATCGGCTCGATAACGTGCGCGTGGATCATAATGTTCTCTTCGAGTCCGCCTTGTCGCCGCAGGGCTACCTCGCGATCGCCGGCGACCGTCTGCTTGTGCCGAACGGCCGTTGTCTGCCGGCGGCATTGGATCGGCGGTCGGGCAGCGTGGTTTGGTTCCGCCAAGGCTATCGTAACGGTGATTGCCGCGTGGCCGTCGCGAACCGGCTGGCGTTCGTTGGCGGCGGCGGCGTTATCAATCTCGAAGACGGCCGCGAAGTCGGCAACCGCTGGACCGAAGCCGGGCTGGCGGCACCGGCGGCCTTCGATATCAAACGCTTTGACCTCTTCGAAAGCCCCATCTTCGCCTATAAGCTGTTTCCAGGTTGCGACGCGCGCTCGGTGTTTGAGGGCGAAACCGCCTACGGTTTGTCGCGCGGCACGTTCTACGCCTATGATCTGAGCAGCGCCTCCAGAACGCTCTATGACAGCGTCGCGCCGGGCGGCGGCAAGATGAAACCGGCGCGTTGGGATTTGCGGCTTCGATGGAAGCTCGCGGCTGAGCCGGCGGCCACGAAGGCGCCAGTGCGTTGTCTGATCAAAGCAGGCCGCAGGCTTTACGGCCACGCAGACAGAACGCTGCTTTGCGCAGAACTCTCCAATGGCGACGCGGTGCCGAAGATCGTATGGCGGCAGAGCCTAGACGCCACGCCGTCCAGCATGATTGCCGCAGACGGGAAATTGTTCGTTGCCGCCGAAGATGGTCGGCTGTTCTGTTTCGGAGAAGGACTTGGTTCGCCCGTGACGCACAAGCGCGCTTCCGCAACGCTTGCGGAAACCGACGAGCGCTCACGGCAGAACGTCGCGCGCATCCTGGCGGACACCAGAGCTTCCGAAGGCTATGCCTTCGTGCTCGGCGTTGGCCCGAGCCGCGTTGTCGAGGAACTGTTGCGCCAGTCCCAACTCCGCGTCATCGCGGTGGACGCCGACCGCACAACCATCCATCGCTTGCGCGATCAACTCGTCGCAGCAGATCTCTACGGCCGGCGCGCGGAAGTGTTTCTTGGTGATCCAGCGACGTTCGATCTGCCGCCGTATTTGGCGAACCTTGTCGTTTCCGAGAACAAGCAACTCGCGCGCGACAGGATTCAACGGTTGTTGCGGCCCTACGGCGGTGTGGCGTGGCTCGACGGCGAAATGTCCCGCCGCGAAGGCGCGCTGCCGGGCGCGGCGGCTTGGACGCACGAGAGCGCCGACGCGACGCGTTCGTTTTTCTCCAAAGACCAAGCCGTCAAGCCGCCGCTCGGCGTGTTGTGGTATGGCGACGGGCTCGATTACGGTTTCCGCAAGAGCAAGGACTACGACACCGGCGTTAAACCACAAGTCGTGGGCGGTCGGTTGTTCGCGCTCGACACAGGCAGCAACGTCCTGCACGCCGTGGATGTCTTTACGGGGCGGCTGCTCTGGAAAACGAAGGCGGGAAGGTCCGCCCGTTACGCCTCGATGCCCGACGGGATCTACGTCGCCGCCGATGGCAAATGCAACGTCCTTGACTCCGCCACCGGACAGCCGCGCGCGACGTTCGTTTTTCAGGAACACGATCCGCTGCTCGTCTCCGACATCCGCGTCGCGGACAGCGTGATCGTGATCGCCGCGGCGTTTGCCAATCAGCCGGGCATCGAAAAGCGGCTCTGGGATTGCCACCAGCTCATCGCACTCGATCGTCAAAGTGGCCAGCGGCTTTGGACCAAACACGCCAACGGCCGCTTTTGCAGAACCGCCCTCGCACTGGGCGCCGGACAGGTGTTCTGCATTGACGCACCCGCGTCGCGTCCACCCACGGCCGGCGCGCCGGCAACCGCCAGCCTCATGGCGCTCGACAAGCGCACCGGCCAGCTCCGTTGGCAGAGCACACTCACAAACTCGTTCAGCGTCTTTGACAACCCGATCAGCCAGCGCGCCAACGACTATTCGCTGGCTTGCGCGGAATCGAGCCGCATCCTGCTTGTCGCCAAGGCCGCGCAGAAATGCGCGTTTGACGTGGCCACAGGCAAACAACTCTGGAGCAAATCCATCGGCGGCAGTGCGCCAATGATCTTGCGCGGCGACACGTTCATCGCCCAGGACGGCCAGGTGTATGCGTTGGCCACCGGCGAGCGGCTCAGCAAAACTTCGCTGCTGTCGAAATCAAAAGGCGGCTGCAACTACGCAGTGGCGAGTGAATCGCTGCTGTTGTTGCGCGATCGTTCCGCGTGCTACATCGAGCTGGCCAACGGCAAACGGCACTACCTCCGCAACGTCCGCTCCGGTTGCAGCAACAACCTCATCGCCGCCGACGGTGTGTTGAGCGTGCCGTGTTTTGCCACCGGCTGCGTGTGCAATTATCCGATCCAAACTTCGTTCGGCCTCGTTCACATGCCGGAGGTCGGCGAGTGGGATGCAAAATAGTGACGATGAAGAACCAACTTCCAAGAACCATTCACATACTCTGTCGGATGTGCGCGCTGGGTGCTTTGCTTTCTACCGCAGCCGCAGCCACCAAGCCCGCTTCACTCACGCCGGTGAAGTTGAATGGTGAATTGCTGCTTTTCGACGCCAGCCAGCATGGTTTGAAGCCGGTCAACAACTACACAGCGCGTTGGAAGAAGGGCAGCGACTTGACGCCGGTCGCGAAGCAGGTGACGAAGGACGGCAAGACTTGGATCGAGTTCGCGTTTCAGGGCCGGCAGGGCATGGCGTGCTCGACGCTGTTCTTCGAGAAGTCGCCAAAGCCGGACGTGGGCATGTGTTACCGCGGCGTCAAGCTCCTCATCGAATGCGACCGCGACGATTACCCGCACATCGGCGTGAGCGTTGTGTTCAGCGACCAATCGCAACTCGTCCACGATCTCGCGTTGGAGCGCGGTCGGCACGAATACCTCGTCGAGCGCGGCTTCCGCCGGGAAAAGCATCCGCCGCGCTGGGAACTGCTCGCGCATGTGATGCTGACACTGGACGCCGGCAGGCACGCCACGAACACATCGTATCGCCTGCGTAGGATTACGATGCGGCAGGTCAAAGCCGAGCCAGGCGCCAACGACCCGAATGTGCGCGTTGAGGACCGTTTCGCGGAGCCAATCGTGTCGCCCCAGCCGAAGCAGCTTGTATGGAGGAAGGAGGCTTTCGAGGCGCGGAAAGCGGGCGAATTGTTTCTGGAGAAGCGCGCGACAGAGAGGACACGGCGGACGGCGGAGATGTTCGCAGAGCAATACTTCAGCTACACGGGCCGCCGGCTCCCGGTGAAGACGTTCGACGCCAAAGTGCCGGCGGGCGGAATCGTCGTGCGCGTGGGCAGCGGCGCTCGCAAGCCGCAGGGCTACACATTGAACGTGGAGAACAACCGCGTCGTCATCACCGGCGATGACGAGCCGGGGCTTTACTACGGGACCGTCACGTTCTTCCAGTTGCTCAAACACGCTCTGGAGAAACCCTCGCAGCCGCTGCCCGTCCCGTGCGCGGAGATCGTGGACTGGCCCGACACGCCCAACCGGCTCATCCGGCTGGAACATCCCCATACGTTCCGCAACTATCCCGTGCGCGAAAATCGCGGCATCGAGTTCCTGATGGACTGGACCGACCGATTCGTCGCCGGCAACAAGTTCAACACCTTCTACATAGACTTCTCAGCCAACATCCGCTACGCGCGCCGGCCGGAATTCAATGGCTCGGAGAAACTCTACTCGCTCGACGACCTGCGGCGGTTCGGGCAGTTCTGTCGCGACCGGTTCATAGACCTCTGCCCCGCATGGCAGATCGGCGGCCATGCCAACTGGTGGCTCAGCATCGGCTATCATCCCGAGCTGCGCGAAAAAGGCTGGCCCAGCCAGGGCGACGTGACGCATCCCGACCACGACGCGATTGTGCGCGATTGCATGCTCGACGTGATCGAGGCGCTCCAGCCGAAATACCTCAGCCCGAAATCCGACGAATGGTGGCACGAGCGCAAGGAAGGCGAGACACCCGACGAGTTGCTCCACGGCCGCACGCGCGCGCAGGCGTTTCTGGAGTCGCACATCCGGCTCAACGAATGGCTGAAGCCGCGAGGCATCACCATGATGATCTACGAGGACATGCTCTCGCCCTATCACAACGGCAAACGCTTCGACACCTACAAGGTCATCGAGCAGTTTCCGAAGGATATCATCCTCACGCTTTGGAGCAGTGGCAACACCGACAAGGAAATCCGCTACTTCACCGAGCGCGGCCTGCGCGTCTGGCCCAACGCGACTGGCATGTTCACGCTGAGCGACGACGCGAAGCGCCGAGTGATGGGTTTCGGTAAGGGCCTCTACTCGTTCGGCAACGACAAGACCCATCTGCTTGACGAATACTCGCCGCTCTGGTCGTTGAGCAACCTGCTGCGCGTCGCCGACTACGCTTGGAACTTCTCGCGCGACGAAAACGCCGACCCAGCCCGCCTCGTGGCGCTCGAACATCTGCTGGCCCTGCGCGGCAATCCGCGCGCCGGCGTCCGCATCAAACCGCTCGCGCTCGACGCGGCTCTCACGCACGACTTCAGCACGTTCTTAAAGAACGCGAAGCCCGATGCCTATGCGCGCTCCGAGCGGCCTATGAAGTTGCCAACAGGTCTGTGTGATGTCGCTTTCATTCCGACGCGTCTCGCCGGCGGTGACAAGGATTGCGTCGTCCTCCGCAAGAACTCCAAACCCGTGACGCTGCCCGTGCGCGGACGGTTCTCGTCGCTCGTCTTTCTGCACACAGGTTTCGTGAACGATCCGCAAGACAAAGCCGTCGCGGGCGTCCGCGTCCGCGAATGGATCTACGGCTGGCCGTGCGGCAACTACATCGTTCACTACGCCGACGGCTCACAAGCGACTTTGCCCGTGCGACTCACCACCAACATAAAGCGCCTCGACACCGCCAGCGCCACGCGCTCCGCGCTCGACGTCCGCTACACGTGGACGCTCGACGACGCCAATGGCCAGTCCGTCCATTTGTTCCAGTGGGAATGGGTGAACCCGAGGCCTGACGTGGAGATCGTGCGCGTCGTCGCTGAGCACGACAACATCCTCGATGTGTCGCTGCTGCTCTTCGCCATCTCCGGCCGCGATGTGGCGGCACACAACTAACACAACGATCAAATCATGAACTCACCGGCACTCTTCAACATCATCGCGCTAGCGGTTTGCCTCACCCTCACGCAGGCCGCGGCGGCGGAATGGCTCAACGCTCGCGACTTCGGGGTGTCCGGATCAAAGTTCGAGACGAAGGCTGCGACCACCGCCAGCTCGAAACAGATCACCGTCGCGAACGTTGGCGATTTCAAAGTTGGCCAGGGCGTGATGGTGTCGAAAGCCAACCCGCGTGTTACGGAAGGCCGCTTGTGGGGGCCGCGAAAGGACTATGCGAAATCCAAGCCTGTCGGCGACCTCGTGCAACTGCGCGGCTACGACGGCAGCGCGGGTAGTTGGATGGTGTATGTGCTCGATGTGCCCGCCGGGCAGTCGCAGACGTTCCGTTGGAGCGACGATCTTGGCCGCATCTGGCACGAGAAGACGCCAATGACCGGCGATTGGCAGCCGCTCGGCGGCGGCATCGAGGTGCGCTTCGGCAAACATGATTGGGAAGCCGGCTACACCGCCACGTTCATCGCGCGCGACCAGCTCGTCACCACCATCGAGAAGATCGAGGGCAACACGCTGACGTTGAAGGACGCCGCCACGCGCACGGTCAAGGACGCTCTCGTTCGGCACAACGACACCGTTGCGTTGCAGACCGCCGTGGACCGCGCGATCAGCGAGAAGAAACACGTCCTGGTGCCCGCCGGCAACTACCGCCTCTCCGGGCCGATCATCGTCAGCAACGCAGCGGCCATCGTCATCGAGGGCCAGAGCGCGCCCGACACCGTGCTCGACCTCAGCGAAGGCGAAGGTTCGTGCATCCAGTTGAAGGGCGGCACGGACGTGACCATCCGCAACTTCAGCATGGTCGGCCACATGGGGTTCGACGAAAGCGACCGGGCCGGCCTTATGCGCACGTTGGGCGGCACGGCGGTGTGGGGATTTTACTTCAAGAAATGCAACGCGCTCGGCATCAGCAACACCGAGCGCGTGCTGGTGGAGAACTGCCACGCCCGGCGGATGTCAGCGGAGTGTTTCTACTCGCAAAGCCGCTCCCGCGTGGGCAACAGCGAGCCGAAGAGTTACACGAAGGCGATCACCTACCTGCGCTGCTCCGTCGTGGATTGCGCCCGCAACGCTTTCAACAACAACGACTACGCTGAAAACACCAGCGTCCTCCACTGTCGCGTCGTGGACGTGGGCGGCTGCACTTGGGAGGGCGCATCGCGATTCGTGCGGCTCATCGGCAACTACGTCCGCAATGCCGGCACCATCGCGATGGGCAATATCCGCAGCCGCGCCGAGCATCTCGAACAACTCGGCTCCGGCCAGCACATCGTCGCCGACAACGTGTTCGAGGGCCGCACCTGCTACGGCGGCCATCCCGGCGGCTATATCGTCCGCGCCTGCGACGGCGCCACGCAGGTAATCGTCCGGAACAACCTTTTCGTGAACTACAATTCCTGCGGCATCGAGATCATCCCAAACCCCGACCCGCGCAGCCTGCCGACGAGTAATTGCGCCATCACCGGCAACATCATGGACATGACCGCCATCGGCGAGCCGTCGCGGTTTCGCACCGCGATCCACGTCGGTTCATCCGACGCTGTGATCAGCGACAACCAAGTCTATACGCGCGGCGTGTGCGACACCAACGTCACCGCCATCTGCCTGACCGAGCCGGCCATCAACCTCGCCGTCCACGACAACCTCCTGCGCAACTGCGGCACCGGCATCGTCGGCGAAATCGCTTCCTCCGTCGTTGGCGAAATCGTGAACCCGACGACGTTCGTGGCAGGTCGCGGCAAAGTCCCGATGGAGCGCCGCCAATCGCATCGTTATCGCGATTTCAATCTCGCGTGGTTTCGTGCGAACAAACCCGACGGCTTCTCCATCATCGAGTCCTTCGACCCAGAGACGCTGCGGTTCACGCTCAAACAACCGCGCGACATGAAGGTCGGCGACCGCTTCGAGGTCTTCGCCCCCTCCGCCAACTGGAACCTCCACGACAACACCATCACCGGCTGCGCGCAACCCGTCTCGTTCACTGGCCACGGCAGCGACACCTCGCTCTTCCGCAACAACCTCATCGAGCGCGGCGGCGCGACGAACGCGACGCAAGCCATCGCTGGCAGCGGCAGGTTCAAGCTCATCAACAACCATATCATTGGTTTCGACTGAGACTGCAACGCAAGGAATTGAGACTGAAGAGCGAGACAGCTTCGTCGCAGTGCGCTAGAATCCCGCCCCATGAATCCGGCCATGAACTCATCTCCCACAAGTCGTGACTTCCTGAAAACGTCGGTTGCTGCGGCACTTGGTTTACGCATGCTGGTGAACACCTCCTGTGCGCTAGTCTTCGCGCTCGGACTCGTCCTTTCGCCAGCAGGAGCCGCGGAGCTTTGGTTTGGCGCGGCGACGGCGGACATCACGCCCAAGCCGCCTGTCCCGCTGACCGGCAACTCTTCTGTCCGCATTGCCCGTGACATCGAGAGCCGACTCACCGCCAACGTGCTCGCCTTGGAGTCGCGCGAAGGTGGGCGCGCCGTGGACCAAGCGATCATGGTGTCCTGCGATCTGTGCGTCATCCGGCCGGGAATTCAGGAAGGCTTCCGCAAACATCTGGCTGGCAAGCTGCCCGGCTTCGACCTCAACAAGCTCTTCATCGCCGCGACGCACACGCACGCCGCGCCGGTGATTCAGCAAGACCGCTACGATGAGAAGGACTACGGCGACGCCATGCAGCCGAAAGAGTATGTGCCGTGGTTGTATGAGCGGATGGCGCAGGCGGTCGTGAAGGCGTGGAAAGGCCGGGCAAAAGGCGCTGTGGCGTGGGGCTTGGGCCACGCCGTCACCAGCCACAACCGTCGCGTCGTTTATGCCGATGGCACAGCGAAGATGTATGGCACCATCAACACACCGGAGTTCCGTGGTCTCGAAGGCTACGAGGACCACGGTGTCCACGTCCTGTGCTTCTACGACTCGCAGAAGCGGCTCAAAGCTGCCGCCATCTCGATGGCGACGACGGCGCAAGCCGCAGGCGGCAACAAGGTCAGCAGCGACTTCTGGGACGATGCGCGCCGGTTGATTCACGAGCGTCACGGCAAGGACGTGTGCGTGTTGGGATTCTGCGCCGCCGCCGGTGACCAGACGCCGAGGGCGCACGTGAGCAAGAAGAGCGAAGACCGCATGTGCAAGCTCCGCGACCTGACCTACGGCAAGGAGATTGGCCGCCGCGTTGCCGCTGCCTTCGACGACGTGGTCAGCGTGATCGCCAAAGACATCCGCGCCGACGTGCCGTTGATGCACCGCGTGCGGCAGATCGATCTGCCGACACGCATCATCACGGAGGCCGAATACGCCATCGCAAAGAAAGCGTGCGAAGAAGTTGATGGCAGGAAGACGCGACTAAAGACGGACGCGTGGACGCGTCACTTCTACGGCTTGGTCATGGAACGCTATCTCGCCCAGCAGAAGGGCGGTTGGAAAACCTACACGATGGAGCTGCACGTCCTGCGGCTCGGCGACATAGCCATTACCACGAATCCCTTCGAGTTGTTCGTGGACTACGGCGTGCAGATCCAAGCCCGTAGCCCGGCGGTGCAGACGTTCCTGATCCAGTTGGCGGCCAGCGGCCCGCTGCCGGCCTACTACGTGCCGACGCCGCGCGCGATGGCCGGCGGCAGTCTCAACGACAAGCTCTTCACCAACTACAGCGCCACAGCCAGCCACAACATGATCGGCCCCGAAGGTGCACAGGCGCTCGTGGACCGCACCGTCGAGACGATCAACGAGCTTTGGAAGCCATCCGCCAAACAGAACTGAGCCGCATTTCAACACTGCCATGAAAACCAACACTGCCCTTCTGTTCTCCGTCATCCTCGCCACCGCCGTTGCCTCAGCAGCCGAGCTTCACATCGGCGCGGCCACTGTCAGCATTACGCCCGACAAGCCCGTAGCGCTCGACGGCCATCGCGGCTTGCGCATCTCGAAGAAGGTCGAATCGCCGATCACCGCGACGGCGTTGGCGCTGGAATCGCGCGACGGCGACAAGGTGCTCGACCAGGCCGTCATCGTCTCCTGCGACATCGTCGCGATCCGGGCGGGCATTCAGGAGATGGTCCGCGCCAAGTTGAAGCCGCGGCTGCCGGACTTCGACGCCAACAAGCTCTTCCTCTGCGCCACGCACACCCACAACGCGCCGGTGACGTTGGAGGGGCGCTACACAATACCGGAAACGGGTGTCATGAAGCCGTCGGAGTATGCGGAGTTCATGACCACGCAGGTCGCCGATGCCATCGTCGAGAGCTGGAAGAAACGTCGGCCCGGCAAGGTCGCTTGGGCGCAGAGTCACGCGGTCGTCGCGCACAACCGCCGCGCCACCTACAGCGACGGCACGGCCCAGATGTATGGTGCAACGAACACTCCCAAGTTCCGTGGCATGGAGGGCTACGAGGATCACAGTCTCGACGTGCTGTTCTTCTGGGACGCGCAGGACAAGCTCATCGCGACGGCGATCAATGTGCCCTCCCCCGCGCAGGAAGCTGAGGGCGGCCCGCTGCTTCACGCCGACTTCTGGCATCCGGCGCGGGAGATGTTGCGCGCGCGCTACGGCAAAGACCTCTGCATCCTCGGCTGGACCGGCGCGGGCGGCGACCAAACGTCGCGGCCCCAATATCGCAAGGCGGCCGAGGAGCGGATGATGAAGTTGCGTGGCCTCTCGCGCATGGAGGAAGTTGCACGCCGCATCGCCGCGGGCTGGGAGGACGCCTACGAGTGCGCGCGCAAGGACATCCGAAGCGACGTTGCGCTGCGCCATTTCGTGAAACAGATCGAGTTGCCCCACCGCCAGGTCACCGAAACCGAAGTCGCCGACGCGCGCAAAGAGGCGGCCAAGTTTGCGAAAGACCCGGCGCAGCGTTGGAACTACCGCTGGCACATGGGCGTGGTGGAGCGTTACGACGCCCAGAAGGCCGGCACCGAGCAGCCCTACAAGATGGAACTGCACGCCCTGCGTCTCGGCGACGTGGCCATCGCGACGAACGAGTTTGAGTTGTTCACCGACTACGGCGTCCGGATGAAGGCGCGCAGTCCCGCCGTGCAGACCTTCGTCATCCAACTCGCCGCCAGTTCCTACGGCTATCTGCCCACCGAGCGCGCCGTGCGCGGCGGCCACTACAGCGCCGTCATCCAAAGCAGCCGCATCGGCCCCGACGGCGGGCAGGTTCTCGTGGAGCGCACCGTCGAGGCGATGCAAGAACTCTGGAAGAAGTAGCGGGGCTTGGACCGCCTGCATGAAACCCACCATCCATCAAACGACCATCACCCGCCGGGAGTCGCTCAAGACGATGGGCCTCTTCGCCTCCGGTTGTGTGCTGGGCGTTGAACGCCGCACCGTATCAGGGGCCGACATTCCAACTGCTGGCACGTCATGCTCCGCGCACGACTTGTTCCAGCAATACGAGCGGCGGTTTGCCGAAGCGGGTCTTCGGATGCCGGAACGAAACCCCGCCGTGCCTGCCGACCGCGAGACTATCGCGCGCGTCGCCAAAGACTGCCTTGGCATCCGTGATGAGTGGGTGCCAACAATTCGCGCAGAGAAAGTGCGAGAGGCTGCCTTTGACGGCGGGCGCATTGAGATGCCGCGAGCCACCTCATGGCCTGGCGTGACGGCCACCGCGCTGCTTTACCTGCCGGCCGACGCGCCAGACCGGCCGTTGCCGCTGGTGATCTTGTGCTGCGGACACGGCAAAGGCGGCAAACTCGCCGACGGCTATCAGCGCATGGCCCGCCACATCACGCGCCGCGGAGCGATGGTTCTGTGTCCTGACAACCTCGGCCAGGGCGAGCGCGTCGCGATGGGCCACGCCGATTGCGTCAAACCGTTCGCGTGCGGCTCCAGCGTGCAGGGTTTGATCGTGATGGAGACAATGGGCTGGCTGCGCTGGGCGTTGAAGCAGCCGCGCGTGGATCCGCGCCGCGTCGCGGCCATCGGCAACTCCGGCGGCGGGACGCTCACCGTGTTTCTGGCGGCGCTCTGCCCGGAACTGGCGGCGCTGTCGTCCTCCGGCTATCCGAGCACGTTCGACTTCGTGGCGCGCAAGGAGAAGAAGCACTGCCACTGCAACATCCTGCCGGGCGCCGTCGGACAGTTGGAGATGTGGCAACTGCTCGGCAGCTTCGCTCCGCGCCCGCTGTTCATCTTCCAAGGCGACGGCGACCCGCTCTTCCCGCCGGACCTCTTCTTCCACACCGCCCGCAAAGTCCGGCAGGTCTATCGCGCGCGCAACGCCGAGAAAGCATTCGAATCCCGCGTCATGACCGGCGGTCACTCGTGGGACGCTCCGCGCAACGTCGCGCTCGGCCAGTTCCTCGCCCGACACTTAAACCTCAAGCGTTCGGTTGGACGTGAGAACGAAAATGAACCGTTGCTGACCGAGAAAAACCGATGTCTGGATTCCTGGCCCGCCAACGCTCTCACCACCGACCAATTGGCCGAGCAACTGACCGGCCGCCGCGCGAACGACGGCATACGCCTCTGGGATGTGTATCCTCCACCTGTCCCGCGGGATGTTCCGCTGGAAGACATTGCGCCGCGTGGCTCCACACGACAAATCTTCGCCCAGTTCGAGGCGTTTCTACGACAACCCAAGCCCAAACCATGAAGATCAACCGTTTACTGTTTACGTTCATCACGCTGACACTGACATCGCTGGCAAACGCGGACTTCTACGTCGCCACCAACGGCAACGACGCTAATCCCGGCACCAAGGCGAAGCCCTTCGCGACGCTGGACCGGGCGCGCGACGCCGTCCGACAATCCAAAATCCAAAATCCACAATCCAAAATCAGCGTCTTCGTTCGCGCCGGCACTTATGAACTGACGAAGACGTTCAAGCTGGCTGCGGAGGACTCTGGCTCGGAGAAGACGCCAGTGGTTTATTGGGCGTATCCGAAGGAGAAGGTTCTGCTTATCGGTGGCAAGCGAATCACAGGCTTCATGCCGCACAGGGGGCAGATTCTGAAAGCCGATGTTGGCGCGCTGGGGTTCACTAATTATTTCCGCCAGCTCTTCCTCGACGGGAAGCGGATGCAGCTCGCCCGCTACCCGAACTACGATCCGGTGAATCCCAACGGCGGGTTTGCTTACGTGGACGGGCCGCTGCCGAAGGACTCCGACAAATACAAGGAGAAGCCGGAGTATCGGCCGCGGCAGATTTGCTACAAGGCCAGCGACGCTCGCTCGTGGGCGCATCCGGAGATAGCCGAGGTGATTTACTTCCCGTGGCACAACTGGCTGAACATCAGCGTGCCGGTCGCCTCGGTGGACAAGGAGCAGCGGCTCATCACGCTGACACGCGACGCGAAGACGCACGAAGGTTATCCCGGCGGCATCCGGCCCGGCGACCGCTATTACGTCCGCAACCTGATGGAGGAACTCGACTCGCCCGGCGAATGGTTCCTCGACCGCGAGAAGAGCATGCTCTACTTCTGGCCGCCAAAGCCGCTTGCTGGCCTCGAAGTGTATGCCCCGACGACCGACAATCTCATCGAGATTGGCGCGAACACCGAGTGGATCACCATCCGCGGGTTCACGATGGAGTGCTGCGACGGCTATGCGGTCGCAGTGCGCGGCGCGAGCAACTGCCTCGTCGCGGGCAACACCATCCGCAACACGGCGGGCGGGAGTCTCCGCGGCGGTGGCGGCGTGCTCGTGGACGGCGGCGCGAACTGCGGCGTGGTCGGCAACGACATCCACGACGTCGGCAACATCGGCATCACATTGCGCGGCGGCGACAAGGAGACGCTCACGCCGGCCGGGCATTACGCCGACAACAACTACCTCCATCACATCGGCGTCCTCAACGCCCACGGCCACGGCGTCATGATGGGCGGCGTCGGCCTGCGCGTCTCGCACAACCTCATCCACGACATCACCCGCTCCGGCCTCTTCGGCGGCGGCAACGATTGCGTCGTCGAATACAACCACATCCGCCACGACAACCTCATGACCGAGGACACCGCCGGTTACTACAACGGCGGCAACTGGCACAACCGCGGCCAGATCGTCCGTTACAACTACGTCCACGACACGCTCGGCTACGGCCGCCGCGCCGGCAAATGGGCCTGGCCGATGTTCGCGTGGGGCATCTACCTCGACGACGACGAGAGCGGCACGCGCGTCTATGGCAACATCATCGCCCGCACCACGCTCGGCGGTGTCCACGTCCACGCCGGCCGCGACAATCTCGTCGAGAACAACATCATCATTGACTGCGCGAAACAGCAGTTCCAGATGTCCGGCCACGACCCGGCGCACAGCCAGTGGTTGATCGACAAGAAGAAGGCCGAATTCGCGAAATACCAGCGCAACCCCGCCTACGCGAAATACCCGGAGGTGCCCGCGCTCGACATCGAAAAGGCGTGGCTGATGGTCGGGAACAAGTTCCGCCACAACATCGTCTGCTACCGGGGCACCAACTCGATGCTCTATACCTACTCGCAGGACCGTTACCCCGAACAGAACGAGACCGACCACAACCTCGTCTGGCACCACGACCAGCCCATCACCGTCCAGCACAGCACCGGCTGGAAGTCGGCGAAACTCTCATGGGAGGAATGGCAGAAGGCCGGCCGCGACCAACACTCCGTCGTCGCCGACCCGCTCTTCGTCAACGCCGCCAAGGACGACTACCGCCTCAAGAAGAACTCCCCCGCGTTCAAACTCGGTTTCAAACCGATCCCCGTCGAGAAGATTGGCCCCTACAAGGACCCGTTGCGCGCGAGCTGGCCCATCGTCGAGGCCGAGTGCGTGCGCGAGCATCCGCAGCCCGTCGAGATGGGACCGCTCTGGCCCGACAAGGCACCCGTGGGCGACGGCACGTTCGAGGACGTCAACGCCAACATCACCGTCCACCTCCCCGCGCCCGACAAGGCCAACGGCGCGGCCGTCGTCATTTGTCCCGGCGGCGGCTACCAGCGCCACGTCGTTGGAGCCGAAGGACACCAAATCGCCCAATGGCTCAACTCGCACGGCATCGCGGGCATCGTGCTGGAGTATCGGATGCCGCAGGGCCGGCCGTTCGTCCCGTTGCTCGACGCCCAACGCGCCATCCGCTACGTCCGCTCGCGCGCCGCCGAATGGCACATCGCGCCGAACCGCATCGGCATCATGGGCTTCTCCGCCGGCGGCCACCTCGCGTCCACCGCAGGCACACACTTCGACGACGGCGACCCGAAGTCCGCCGACCCCGTCGCCCGGCTGAGCTGCCGTCCCGACTTCACCATCCTCGTCTATCCCGTCGTCACGATGGGCGACAAGACCCACAGCGGCTCGAAGAAGAACCTGCTCGGCTCCGACCCGAAGCCGGAGCTGGTCGAGTTGTTCTCAAACGAAAAGCAAATCACCGCCAAAACCCCGCCCGCGTTCCTGGCCCATGCCATAGACGACAAGCCCGTCCCGCCCGAAAACAGCCGCCAGTTCGCCGAAGCGATGAAGCCGCACAACGTCCCCGTGAAGTATCTGGAACTGCCCAACGGCGGCCACGGCCTGAACCACTACCAAGGCCCGTCGTGGGACGCATGGCAAAAGCAGTCCATCGAGTGGCTGGCCGCACAGGACTTCACTTCGCGCAACAACCCTCCCCGCGCGGCAAACTCTCGGTGACCGCTTGCCGCCGTTGACGCTAGCTGACGATTTGCCAATCCGCGCTCCGCAATCGGCTAACGCGCATCGCGCATCAAAATCACCGTGACCTGTGCCGATAGCCGGCACTGAATCCGTCGAAAATCAGGAACCGGCCTCTGACGACGAGAGTTTTTCGTGGCGCACGGGCGGCGAGCGGTGGCATGTTCCGCAGGCGTGAGAACGTTCAACATCCACATCCTCACCGCCCTGCTGCTCGCGCCGCTGGCCGCGACCGCAACCACGGCGGACAAGGCTGGCATCGTCACTTCACACTCTCAAGGGCTGCACGGTTACATCGGTTTCGGCATTGAGAAACTGCCGCCCCAAGGCGGCTACAATGCCGGGATGGGTTTTTATGCGGCAGTCTGGCCGTTGGTGGATCAGCCTTTGGCCAATTTTCAAATCGGTCTCCCCGCGACTTGGATTCTGCCGGACAATTCGGACAACAAAGACCAGCCGCTGGCACCCGAAGGCACGCGGGCCCGGAAGTGGAAAGAGCGAGGTCCCACTTGGGGCAGCGTTTTCCAGACGATTGAAGGAGGCTTGGGCTACTGGGCCGGCAACCATTTCCGCTACGGCCCGCCGAAGTTCAGCATGAACGGCACGCCGCAATGCTACGACTACGAGGTCAGCTCGCCCGGTTGGGGTTTCTTCCACAGCAACGAAGCGCTGCCGGACAATCGCCTCGGCATCGCGCAACTCAGCAATCGCCTGCTGATCCCGCCCGATGCGCTGCCGTTCCAAGGCAACCCCAACGGCGAGTTCCTCGGCTACACTTGGATGGCGCTGCCGTTCACCGATCCCACCGCCGGCGATCCGCCGACGGGCGACCAGAGCTGGACCTGCTTTCTGAGCGCGGCAAACTTCAAAGGCCCGATCGCTTACTACATCCCGGAGACGTGGAGCAAGATCGGCAAGCTGTTCAACTACCCGTTCATCTACGGACGCGGCCTCGACGCGCGCCCCGGAAGCATGGGTGGAGGTGCGATGGAGATTGGCCTCGTCCCGCGCTTCGACGCCTCGGATGCGCAGGGAACCGTCTATTCCAAACTGCCGAAGCTGCAGTGGCCGGTGGATGCCGAAGGCCGTGCCTTCTTGGTGCAGGACGTCACCTACTACTCGAAAAAGGCTCTCTATGACGTCTTCAAGGCTTGGCGCAACGGAGGCCCGGCCTGTTCGGGGCGATTCGACAAGAAGGGCGCTTTCAAACCCAAGCTCAACACCCATACGACGCGCTTCGATCAAGCCGGCAAGAAGATGATTGGCGTGGAGCGCGCCTTCGACACCCGTATCTTCGATGGCAACGTGTGGGGGTTGCAGTGGACCGGCAGCGATCTCAGCGGGAAGGGGTTGTTCCCGCAGTATTACAAACACGCCGGCGAGGAACGCGTCGCGATCCCATCGACGGCGGTGCCTGCGGAAACCAAGCTGCTCACGCAGGAGTTCAAGCTGGCCAAGATGGGAGTGCCTTACACCTCACCCACCGTTGGCGCGTGGGCTAAACCCGGCCCCAAACTCGGCCCCTTTACCACCAAACTCGTGGATGGTTCTGTCGTGACCTACGCGTGGTATCGCTTTGTAGATCAACCGTCATTCCAGCAATGCAACTGGAGCGCGGAGAAGAAAGAGAAGTTGCAGGCGTTCGTGGTGAAGCTTCACGCGAACTGGCCGATTGACCGCGACTACATGGCGCTGCCGACTCGCGGCAAACTGGTGGCCCTCGATCCCGCGTTGTTGGTGACACCACCCAGGGGATTAGAGGCCGGCTATGTTCCGATTGTGACGCACCAAGAAGTAAGAGCGCCTGACCTCAGCAGGATCGTCACGCCAGAGATGTTGTCTGGCCGTTATCAGCATGATCCGAAGAAGAACAACTGGCACGAGGGAGAACTCAAACAGGAAGGCGACAAGCAATCACCACGCTATCGTTGGACCAATCAGGCCGGAGTCAGTTGGGCGCTCAGCTCTGACCTCGCTCACGCGAGGCTGCTGTGTGCGAAGGGAAGCCCTTATTTCAACAAGGAAACCGGCAGCAGCTTCATCATCGAAATGCAGCCGACCTTTGGAGCGGCGAAACCCGCGATTGCTGGATTCCACTTCAACGGCGGTTTCTACAAGCGAATTGGCGACCGATGACTGGGGAATTTGGTCATCGGGGTCACATCCCCACAAACAACATTTGGATAATCGGTTGAACATGATGGCGCGCGACGGCCATCTCTCCACCGGTTTCATCGGCACCAAGGACCTGATGCTGGCGCTGGCGAAGATCGGCCGCAACGCTGTCGCCTATCTCCTCAGCGCGGCAATCAACTCGTTCAGCTTCGTGATGATCGCAGCTTGGTCGGCGGTCTCGTCGAGGGGTTGAACGGCGTTGCTGTAGGCGCTGGTGCCGGCGATGGCGTCGGTGAGTTTCTTTGGAAGCTGGCACACGGGAAATGTCATGGATCAAGGCTGAGAACCATAAACCCCATCCCTTTTGTTTCCATCAAAAGTGAGGTTTTCCTAGGAAACTGAAAGATTTTGCCCACCTCGAAGCATCGGAGCTGGACTTTGGAAACCGTCGCGACCGCATCGAATAGCCCGGCCTGTGCTTATGATGCCGTCGCGACCGCATCGAATAGCCCGGCCTGTGCTTATGATGCCGTCGCGACCGCATCCCAGCATCTGGCCTGGACTTTGCAAACGGGCGCAAGCGCCGTCTGGGTGAATAGCGGTGCCAGCGACCTGTCCCCACCGCATCCAAAGGCCCAAACCGGGGAAATGTTCTCCGGTCGTCCCCCTCCATGACGCGGTGGGCCGGGATTATCGAAGCTTGGCAAAGTTCAGGTAGATGATGCCGGGCTTGATGAGTTCGGCCAACGTGAAACCGTCAAGACCCGTGGCGGTGGTGCTGAAGGTGGCCCAGGGCATTTCGGCATCGCAGAGGATGCCGAAGGGATTTTCTTGTGGCGAGGAGGCTCCGGTCGGTGGCACTCTGTCAGAAGCCATCAGGAGATTGCACAGGCGATGTTCAGATACGCACGCACGAAAAGGAGAAACGTCATGAGTCATCATCGAATCGTTCTGGTTTCGGTTATCGTGGTCATGTTGGCGGCTGCGGGCGGTTTCGCGGCCGATGCGGACAGCGCCAAGCTGCCGAAGGTGACGGTGACGAATCTGCGGCGGGTGTTTCACAACGGCGAGCACAACGCCTTCACGGACCTCGTGCGGTTCAAGGGCAGGTTCTATCTGACGTTCCGCAGTTGCCCGGACGGCCACATGGTTCATCCGACTTCCTCGATCATCATCCTCGCCAGCGACGACACGAAGGAGTGGAAGCAGGTGCATCGCTTCAATGTCCCGCTGCGCGACACGCGCGATTCGCATTTTCTCATCTTCAAGGACAAGCTCTACGTCTATACCGGCACTTGGTATAGCGGCCCGACGACGCTCGCGCGGGAGGATTACGACCTCAACAAACACCTCGGCTACGCCGCGTGGACCGACGACGGCACGAAGTGGCACAGCCCGATCATGCTCGAAGGCACCTTCGGCCATTACATCTGGCGGGCGGCGGCGTTCGGGGACAAGGCGTATCTCTGCGGCCGGCGAAACATCGGCTTCAACATCACCGCGCGCGGCGAAGGCAAGAAGGTCGAGTCGCTGATGCTGGAGAGTGACGACGGTCTCATCTGGCGCAAGCGCGCCGTGTTTCAGGAAATCGCCGGCGACGAGACGGCGTTCCTGTTCGAACCGGACGGCAGCGTGCTCGCCGTGGGTCGGCGCGGGAGCGCCAACGCGCAACTGTTGCGCTCCAAGCCGCCCTACACGAACTGGAACCGCAAAGACCTCGACCGCTACATCGGCGGGCCGTTGATAACGAAATGGGGCGACCGCTATGTTATTGGCGGACGCAAGCAGGTGAAGGGCGTCGGCCCGAAGACATCGCTTTGTTGGCTGGTGGGCGACCAGTTGCACGAATTCGCCGAGTTCCCCAGCGGCGGCGACAATTCCTATCCCGGCTTCCTCGAACTCGCCCCCGGCCGCGCGCTGGTTTCCTACTACTCCAGTCACGAGAAGGACGCGGCGGGCAAGACGATCACGGCGATCTACATGGCGGAGTTGGTGATTGAGAAATGAGTCGTTGAAAGGAAACCTCTGATGAAAGACCTCTCTCGACGCACTGTGTTGAAGTTGGGAACCGTCGGATTGGCCGGTTCGGCATTGCCCGCACTCTCGTCGGGAAGCGAGAACACCAGCAAGGCGTGCGACGGCTTGTGCAACGCCGCTCTCACCCTCCGCGCGCATCAACTGCTCAGCGTCGTTTGCGTCCTCGGCGGCGCGAATTGCCCATTGATCGAGTCGGGCAAGGCGAAGGAGATATTGCAGCGACTCGGCAGCGACCCGACGACCGCAATTCGCCTGATGTCGAACGCGGACGAAATTCCCCATTACACCAAGCTCGGGCCATCGGCCAAGGTGTCGCAGGACGCTCAGGAGGTGCTGAATCGCAAGCGCGACCTCGACGTGCTCCAGCGGCTTGGCCTCGCTCCGGGCGACACGCGCCGCGCACGTTACCTTTACGAACTGTTGTTCAAGAGAATCGAGACGCTGAAAGGCATCTGCGCCCACGACACACAGGGATGGGAAGGTTGTCCGCTGGCGAAAAGCGGCGCGTATGAACGCGTGCGGGCGAAGGGCTGGAAGACGGTCGTTTATCTGCGGACGAACCAGGAGCGCGAGCAGTATCGCCGCCGCAGCGTCCAGAGCGCCGACAAAGACGAGCGGCTTTTCGTCCGGCCGCACCATCTGATGTGCCTGTCGTGCTGGTATGCCGGCGGCAAGAACAGGTCGCCCCGGTCAAACGACACGTTGTTCGAGATCTGGCAGCGCATCCGCCGCGAGCCTGACGTGTCCATCACGCTGGTCGAGGGCACCTGCATGGCGTGCGATTGCTGCGACGGCTTTCATCCGGCCAACGGCCGCTGCGTCCATTCGTGCGGGCTGATCCGCGACTACAAGAAAGACCTCGATGTGTTCCAGAAGCTCGGCCTGATGCCCGGCGCGACGATGAAGGCGCGCGAGTTGTTCGCCCTGCTTTTCCAACGCATCCCATCCACGCGCGACATCTGCGCCTATGGCGACGGCATCGAGCGCTCCGAGGAATGGAAGATTTGCAGCGGCCCCGACGGCAACCCCGGCTATGCTGCGACGCGACAGACCGGAATCTTCAACTGACATGACCATGAAACCTTCCCTCATCGTTGTTCTCACTGTTCTCCTCGCCCTAACCTCCATCTCCGCCGCCCCTGCCCCAAAGCCGCCGCCGTTCCGTGCGGGCGCCGCGGCCGTGGACGTCACACCAAAACAGTTTCCGCTCAACATGCCTGGCGGGTTCAGCGCGAACATGGCCGAGAGTGCTCACGATCCGCTGCATGCCCGTGCGCTGGTGCTCGACGACGGCGCGACCACGCTCGCGATGGTGCTCGTGGACAGCCTCGCCGTGGCTGTTGAAACCGCCAACGATGCCAGGGCCATCGCGTCGAAGCGTTGCGGCATCAAGCCGGAGAAAATCCTCGTTGCCGGGACGCACGCCCACAGCGCGCCGTCGTCCAACTCCACCAACGGCCCGCCACCAGCCGTTGCTTACCGCAAGCTGCTGGTCGAGGGCATCGCCGAGTCCATCGTCCGCGCACACGCTGCGCTGCGGCCCGCTCAAGTCGGCATGGCCGCGCATCCGCTGCCGGATGAAGTCTTCAATCGCCGCTGGTTCCTCAAGCCGGGCAAGATGCCCCTAAATCCCTTCGGCAAGCTGGATCAGGCGAAGATGAATCCCGGCACCGGCCCCGATGTGCTCGACCGACCCGCCGGCCCGACCGACCCCGACATCACGATCCTCTCTGTGCAGGACGCAAGGCGCAGACCGCTGGCGCTGTGGGCCAACTATTCCCTCCACTACGTTGGCCATCTGCCGAGAGCGCAGGTGTCGGCGGATTACTTCGGCGAGTTTGCGCGGCTCATGCCGTCGCGAGTGCATGGCGACACGAACTTCGTCGCGATGATGTCCAACGGCGCTTCCGGCGACATCAACAACATCCCCTTCACCGTCACGCGCCCGCCGCGCGAGCCGTTCGAGCAAGTCCGCATCGTCGCTCAAAAGGCCGCCGACACCGCCTGGCACGCGCTGCGGAAAATCGAGAAGCACAATCCCAGCGTGCGTCTCGGCATGTTGCAGCGCGAGGTCACGTTGAAGTATCGCCGTCCTTCCGCCGAGCAGATCGCCGACGCCAAGAAGGTGCTCGCCACCAAGAAAGCCGACCGCGAGAAGCTGCCGCGCCTGGCCGAGAACTATGCCCGCAGCACCATCGCATCCGCCGAGCGCAAAGACGAGACAACCAAGGTCATCGTCCAAGCCATCCGCATCGGCGACTTCGCCGTCTGCTGTCTGCCGTTCGAGGTCTTCTGCGAGATCGGCCTCGACCTGAAGAAGCGCAGCCCGTTCCCGCAAACGATGGTCATCAGCATCGCTAATGGCCGCCACGGCTACCTCCCGACACCCGAACAGCACAAACTCGGCGGTTACGAGACATGGATCGGCACATGCAGCGTCCAGGAAGACGCCTCCGTTATCCTCACCAACAACCTGCTTGAGATGCTCGGCGAGTTGCGGAAGAAAAACTGAGGCTTGCTCGTTATATCCGGCACCAAGGCGCGCCTGATTTGGTGGAAGATGCACTCTACGGAACAAGAAAGGATGCCTGATATGAACGCGCGTAATCTCTGGTCCAAGATTCTCACCGTGGTTGGCGGCCTTGCCGTGACCGTCGGCGCTGTTGATGCGCTGGAGGGATCGCTTCTCATCCTTCCCGGCGCAGGCTTACTTGCACTCGGCACATGGCTCGCCGGCGTCGAACGCCGCGCGGTCGCCTCCAACACCTGGGCTTTCGTCCTCGTGGCGCTTGGAGTCGGCGCGTTGTGGGGGCTGAGCGCGCTGGGCGGTTTTGGCGGCACTTCGGGGCGCTCGGCATGGTGGGGGCTGTTGTTGCTGCCTTATCTCATTGGCTGGAACCTTGCGGTCTGGGGGCCGGGCGCGCCGCGCTGGCTCACCGTCCTTGGCATCGTTAACGGCCTCCTCTTCCTGGGCCTCGCCGCGATTGTCTTGAATCCGACTCCCATCAAGAACCTGCCAACCGCCATCATCGTTGCCGTCATCGGCATCGTGGTGATTGCGGGCTGCATCTGGCGGCTGATGCAGCAGAGGAAAGCAAAAGCGCTGACGCCGGCGACCTGAACAAAAAGGAGCGAGTCATGATCGGCAGCATCGGGGCCATCGTGAGTCTGGTCTGGTCGTTGAAGCGAGGAAAAGTGAAGAACTGGAGCACACCCTAAGCAGCCGTGTCACAGAGTGACGCAGCCACTTATCGGCTGCTTTTCTTGTGGCGCGGGGACGGCGGGCAGTGGCAGGCTGCCGCTTGCCATGAGGAAATCTCGCATCTTCTCCTTCATCGCGATGGTGTTGGCGTCGCTAGCCGTGTTCACGACGCTCCATGCTGCCGGGGGAGATGTCACGGCACCGGAGACATCGGCGGGTTGGAAGAAGTTCGCCGGCAATCCGGTGATGGGTGGACAATACGGCACCTGCTTCGATGTTTCGGTGTTGCGCGTCGGTGACACCTATCGGATGTGGCTTTCGTGGCGCCCGAAGAAAGCTGTCGCATTGGTGGAGAGCAAAGATGGGATTCACTGGAGCGAGCCGCCGCAGATTGTGCTCGGACCGCGGGCAGAGACCGGCTGGGAAGATGTCATCAACCGCCCCTCCGTCCTCAAGCGCGAGGATGGTTATCACATGTGGTTTACCGGCCAGGCGAAGGGGCATTCTTGGATCGGCTACGCGACCAGTCCCGATGGCATTGTGTGGAAGCGGATGAGCGACAAACCCGTTTTGTCCTTCGACCAGCCATGGGAGAAGAACATCGCTGTCATGTGTCCGTCGGTCATCTGGGACGAGCGGGCGCGATTGTTCCGCATGTGGTATTCCGGAGGCGAGCAGAACGAGCCGAACGCCATCGGTTACGCCACCAGCCCCGACGGATTGACTTGGAAGAAACACCGGGACAACCCGGTCTTCGCGGCCGAACCGAAGAACACGTGGGAAAAGCACAAGGTGACCGCGTGCCAGGTCGAAAAACGTGGCGACTGGCATGTAATGTTCTACATCGGATTCGAAAACGAGGGCACAGCGAGGATATGCCTCGCTCGCAGCAGGGATGGCATCACGAACTGGCAACGTCATCCTGCCAATCCAATCATCCAGCCGGGCGCGGGCAAGTGGGACCACAACGCATGCTACAAACCTTACGCCATCTTCGACGGCAAGAAATGGCTGCTCTGGTATAACGGCCGCCATGACAGGCTGGAGCAAATCGGTGTCGTCTTTCACGAAGGCAAAGATTTGGGATTCGGTCGTTAACTGCTGGACGTTCAATAACCATAGACGTGCCATTCTCACGCGCGCCATCTCTCCACTATCGGCATTATCGCGCTGGTTGGCTGTTTTTCTTGTGGCGCAGAACGGGCGGGCGGTGGCAGGCTGCCGCTCGCCATGAAGAAGCTCTGCATCCTCTCTCTCGCCGCCCTCCTGCTGGCTCCGTTCGCTGCCGAAGCTGCGCAACTCCACGCCGGCGTCGGCAAGGCCGACATCACCGACCGCACGGTGCCCGTCAACGACCCGCTCTATGCCAAGGCGCTCGTGCTGCGCGATGGCGACACCACCGCGGCCATCATCACCGTGGACGCCGTCGCCATCGGCCAGCTTGGCCGGATCAAGAATGACTTCCTCGCCAACGTGCGCGCGCAACTCCAGAAGGAACTCAACATCTCGCCGTCGAACGTCCTCATCAACGCGAGCCATTGCCACGGCATCGTGTGCAACGACTACGAGAAGCTGACCGTGCAGGCGGTGCGCGACGCCTGCCGGAACATGGTGCCCGTCAAAGTCGGCGCGGGGCGCGGCCGGGAAGATCGCGTCTCGGAGAACCGCCGGCTCTTGCTCAAGGACGGCAGCGAATCGGACGTGCGCCACGCCTACTCGGTCGTCCCCGACGAACAAGTCACCGGCATCGGGCCGATGGACCCGGAGATCGGCTTGTTGCGCCTCGACCGGCAGGACGGCCGGCCCTTCGCCGCCATCTATAACTTCGCGGTCCATCCCATCCAGACCGTGCCGAGCCGCGGCAACACGGCGGACATCACCGGCTTCGCCTCGCGGGCCATCGAGGACGCGCTCGGTGACGGCGCGCTCGCCATCTTCCTGCAAGGCTGCTGCGGCGACATCAACCCGGTCCAATACAAGGACGTCCACAATCCCCGCGACGCCGAGCCGCTCGGAAACCTTCTCGGCCTCAGCGCCGTGCGAGGGTTGAGGAAAATCCAGACGCGCGACGACGGCGGCCTGCGCGTCATCAACGAAGTCCTCCCCCTGCCCCGCGCCACCGACATGGAACGGCGCATGGTCGCGATCCAATCCGAGCAGGCGCGGCTGCTCCAGTCGTTGCGCGGCACGAGCCTCAACCTCAAGACCTTCATCCCGCTCTTCGTGCAATACAACCTCGCCACCAACTTCCCGTCCTATTCCAGCCACCGCTACCTGCTGGAGAAATCCCTCGGCCGCGACGACCTCGCCAAGCTCGACGCCGAGAACCGCGCGAATATGGCGAGCTACATCCGCAACATCCACACGATGGAGCAGCTCACGCGCCTCCAGGCGAACCTGAACCTGCTCAAGATGCACAAGAAGCAAAACGACGACGCCGGCAAACCGACGCTCGACGTCGAGGTCGTGGGACTGCGCATCGGAGACTTCGTGCTGGTCACGTTCCCCGGCGAGTTGACCGTCGAGGTCGGCCTCGGCATCAAAAAACGCGCCCCTGCCCCGTTCACCTTTGTTGCCGGCTACACCAACGGCTACATCTACTACGCGCCGACCGCCGAAGGCCGGAGGAACAAAGGCTTCGCGCAGGAAGATTGCGACTGCCTCCTCGCGCCCGAATGGCAGAAGCTCTTCGAGGAAAAGGTCGCCGCCATTTTGAAGAAGTTGTGAGCAGTCCCGGCGGTCGCGTCCTATCCATTGCCTGCTCCCTCCGCCGTCCGCGCGCCACAAGAAGACGCGTTCCCGTTCTCCAATGCAAGACAGCCGGGAGGCAAAATCATGGCCGGCAAAATCATGATTTTGTCCTCGATGATTTTGCCTTTATCCGGCTGACCGCTGGCCACTGCTTCCTCGCGACCCTGGGCTGAGTGATTGAATCCCGTTGAGATTCAGTTCCCGCCGCGCCCTTCTCGCTGCATGGCCGCGTCCCCGACGCCGCGATTGTTATCAACCAAACCCGAACACCGAAGTTGGGTTGCATGAAACGCCGAGCGCCTGTAGCCGCCGACGTAAGGAGCCTGTAGCCGCCGACGTAAGGAGGCGGAGGCGTTGCCCGCCACAACCTTTCCGCCTCCTTACGTCGGCGGCTACGAAACGTGTGAGATGTCCGGCCTACAGCGCCTCCCGCAACGTCTCTACCCACGCCACAATCGCCTGCACCTCCGACTGCGTCGGCGGGTCGCTGATCGTGCCCCCGAATGGCCCCACGCTTACCGGCTTCATCGCCAGCGGCGCGCCGTTCACATCCAACGGCGATTGGAATGAGAAGCCGCTCCGGTTGCTGTTGAAGGCGATGCGGCTGCCGTCGGCGCTGATGCGGATGTGCAGCACCGCCTCCGTGCCGCTATGCACCTCCAGGAGCACCGTGTCCGGCGAGTCGCTCCGGCGCAGGCTGAACAATTTGCCGCCCGCGACGATGACCTTCGCGTCGTCCTCGCTGATGGCCGAGTCGCCGAGCGTGCCGTCGCCGGTCTTTTTCGGGATGGTGCCGGTCGTGACATCATCGAGGACGGAGGCTGTCTCATCGTGGAGACTGGTGAGTTGGCCGCGCATCTCGGATGAGCTGAGCGGCGAGTTGTCGGCGGGAAGAGATGGATTAAATGACATAATGTTTCAGCCGCAAGAAGCACAAGAAACACAAAGTTCTCCCTTGTGTGCCTTTTGTGCCTCTTCGTGGCCCCTCTTACAGACTCATGTGCTGCGACGGGTCGCTCCAATCGCTGTAGCCCGTCGAGCCGCCGACGGCGCGGACTTGGACCTGATACATCGTGCCGGGAGTCAGGTTGTTGAACGGCATCGAGCGCGAGTCTGTGAAGACCCCGCCGACCTGCCAGGGGCCGAGCGTGGCGCCCGCCACCGTCGCATGACGCACCTCGTAGCTATGGGCATTTGGCACGGGCTTGACCTTCACCACGAGTTGGCCGGACATGCCATTGGAGATCGTGACGATGATGGGTTTCTCCAGCGGCTGTTTCGCCCGGTTTGTGCTCGCGGCTTGGAAACCGCTCGTGAGCAGCGTCGCCAGGTCATTGTTGCAGGTCTGCTCCACGTAGCTGGCAAGCTGGCGGAGCAACTCGACCAACGCGTCGCGCTTCTGGTTCTTCACCACCGTGGCCGCCGTGCCCCCTTGCTCCTGTTCGCCCCTCGCGGCGTTGAACTCGGTCAGCGCCGTTTGTAGCGCCACCTTCGTCACAGGCGGCGTCGCATAGGCGGCGTTGTCGTAGAGATTCTCGAGGACTGCGTCCGTTGTATCCATGACGGCGAGGTCTGACCCCGTGGCGAACCCCAGATAAACTCTGACGTGTGTCATTTTGCTATTCCTTCCTGGCACCGCGCCGTCCCAGGTCAGGCCGCGAGTGTCCCAGGCAAACGGTTTGCCTTGGGCATCCTTGCCGTCCCACGTGATCGGTTGCGATGCCATTGTTCGTGTTTCCGTGTTTCGGTTGATGGTTCGGTCGTTTCGGACAAAAGCCGGGCACAGGCAAATCGCCTTTTCAAAGGGAGCCGTTCAGGCGTGGAGGCGGGAAACTGGCCTTTGGACATTCCAAAGTCCGTCTCAGACATTGCAATATCCGTCATGGACATTGGAAGATGTGCCTTGGACACTGCAATATCCGTCACGGACATTGGAAGATATGTCCCGGACATTGCAATATCCGTCACGGACATTGGAAGATATGTCCCGGACATTGCAATATCCGCGACACAAATTGGAAGGGCCGTCTCAGATATTGCAAGACCCGTGACGGACATTGGAAGATATGCCTCGGACATTGCAGTATCCGTGGCACATATTGGAATGTCCAAGCCTCCGAAACCCCGTTTCTGGCCCAAAAACCCATTTTCCAGCCCCAACAACCGATTCTCCTGCGCAAGACCAGCCACTTCCCGCTCTCCGAAACCCGTTTCCGCCCCGGCGCGAAGTTCCGGCCGGGGAAAGCGGACTGCGAGGTTGGCCGAGAGCGGCTTCATGCGTGCGCTTCCTCCGGCCTGCCCGGCAGGCATCCGACACTGGGACACCCGTCTTCCTTGGCCGCCCTTGCCGCGTCCTCGGTCTTCTTCTGCGCCAGAATCTTCTTCCCCTCCTTCTGAATGCACTCCATGACCTCTTTCGGCAACCAGGGGGCGACCTCAGCCAGACACGCGAAAAATATCGGCACCGTGGGCTGCGACACGCCTTTGGCCACGTCGCTGACATGATGGCCGGTGGTCCCGATCTTTAACGCCACCTCCTCAAAGCTGCCATACTTCACATAAGCCGACTGGAACACCTCCGCCGCCATGCCTGCATATTCCTTGGTCTCCAACCTCATCATAGCGGCTACTGTTCTACCAGAGAGACCCCCGATTTCCGTTGAACTATACTTCCACCCGAAAGATTTCTTCCCGCGCCCGATGGCGGCTGAAAACTGAAAGCTCCGCCCATTCCTTGCCACGCGCAGCCCTTTCCGCTACACTCCGCGTCCGAGGTGGCGGCACATGCGCTCCGAACCAATCAAACACAGTTCGTTCGACTCCATCTACCGGCACGAATACACCATCGTCGAAGAGCGCCACGGCAACGTCAGCCTCTTCCCCCACACCGACCAGCTCCCTGTCATCTCCCGCGCCATCAACCTCGAATTCTACGGCGCGCTGCCGCCCAGCGTTGCCCGCGTGGACCATCGCGCCGACGCCTTCCACAAGATCATGCTCAAGGAAGCCGCCAGCATGTTTTGTTATACCATCAACGGCGCCCGCGCCGACAAACTGCGGCTTCACGACCTGCCCACCGAAGACTTCGTCTATAAGATCGCCGTCATCCAGCAAATCACCGAGCAGACCAGGCGCGGCCCGCACCACCGCTTCCGCTTCTACTCCGGTGACCGCTTCCTCCCCGACATCCACCTCTGCGGCAAAAGCCTCGTCATCACCGACCACGTCCTCCAGCGATTCACCGCTCGCGTGCCGCACAACATCTGCGACGATATCTACCACTTCCTGATCATCCTCCTCGGCGGCCTCCCCATCTCCATGTCCATCGGTCCCGGCCACGCCATCATCCTCTACCACGAGCGCAGCATCCTCGCCTTCACCTACGAAGAGACCGACACCGAATACATCCTCACCACCTGCCTCACCCTCAACGAAATCCACACGATGAAGCCCGATCTGCCGCCGCTGGCCATGAACTTCCATTTCGGCCCCGGCTTCGTCCCTCCCCGCATTCGCAACTGGAAACCGACCGAGGCCCTGGCCGATTACCTCAAAATCTGGAAACGCAAGGAACCCTTCGAGAAGAAGGAACCGCGCAAGTTGAAGCCGCTCGACTGGCACTGGCTGGCCTACTGGTGCCGCGACTACACCATCAAGAAAGGCCACGGTCCCGGCTCCAGCTTGTGCTTCATGGACGGCATCCACGGCCCCCGTGTGCTGGAGATACTCCCGGGTCATCGAGAGCTGCAATACGACGAACTGGCCGCCTACAAACATACTCATCCCCAATACGACTGGGACACCGCCTTCGCCGAACGCGACGCCAAACTCTCCCGCCCCAAACCATCCGCCGCCCACCCGCCTCCGCCATCGCCCAGCGCGCCCATCCCGCAATTCCCGACACAACCCGCCCAACCGTCTCCGTGATCAAAAAGCGACTTTGATGACAGTCAGTTCGTCTTGCTTCCATCATCTTTGCGAGTTATTAAAAAGCGCATGGCCACAAAACTCACAGGGTTTGTAGCATACCCCAGTTCACTCAAAGAGGTTCAGCAATCGCTGAGTATGTTACCAGAAGAGTCGGCGCAGAGGAGATCCGATTTGACCATCGAAACGTGGGAGAATAACGATGTGGCTGGCTACTGTTTGATTGATCCAATTCTCGAAAAGATCAACGCGGCAGATTTTTTAATTGCAGATATAACGCGGTTGAATTTCAACGTTCTTTACGAAGTTGGCTATGCAATCGGGCGCAGCAAGAGAGTTTTGCTATTGAAGAACAAGGCCATCACATCACAGTCACATCTAGAGCGAGAGCTTGGCCTGCTTGAAACACTTGGCTACAAATCCTACGAAAACTGCTCAGACGTCACATCTTTCTTGTCATCTATTCAGTCTATCCGGCCTCTCAGAATACCGGAGAAAAAAAAGAACCATTCTGTTCCTTTTTTTGTCGTTTGGCCGCATGAGCGAACCGAGGCTGAAATAAGGTTGCTTTCTCGCATCAAAAAGCAACTGCGATTACCATTTCAACAATTTGACCCAGCCGAGGACTCGCATCTTTCCGTAAGCGAAGCTTTGGAGTGCATGTCCAATGCCGACGGCATCATTTTGCCGCTCATTTCGTCAAATCGGCGTGACGCGCTAGTCCACAACCTGCGATGCTCTTTCATCGCAGGATTGGCAGATGGAATGGGCAAAGAAACTCTGCTACTACAGTCTGGTGGCGAACCAGTTCCTTTAGATTATAAAGACGCAGTTGCGTTCTACTCAGACCTTGGTGATATCGACCGCCATCTTTCTGAATTCGCCCCTCGCGTGTGGGAGCGCAGCCTTCAGGTCGCGCAGGCAGAGTTTCCTGAATTAAAAACGCCCATTCAGGAACTTAATCTCGGCCAGAGCGCTGCCGAGAACGAACACGACCAGCTTGCAAACTACTACATTCAAACCGAGCAGTATCAAGCCGTATTACGGGGGGAAGTCCAAATAGTCAGTGGCCGTAAGGGTTCTGGGAAAACCGCACTTTTCTATCAAGTCCGAAACAAGATTCGGGCAAACAAGAAGAACGTCGTCTTGGATCTGAATCCAGAAGGTTTTCAGATGCGGAAGTTAAAGAGCGTGGTGCTAGAACGGCTTGAGGTCGGAACCCGAGAACACACGATCACGGCGTTCTGGGAATACCTAATATTTCTCGAGATTTGTTACAAGCTCCTCGAAAAAGACAAGAAGGTTCATCTTCACAACCACATTCTCCGTCCTAAATACATCGAACTCCAACAAGTGTATCGAAACGATTCCTTTATTGCAGAGGGTGATTTCGCCGAGAGGCTCCTGTTGTTAATCCAAGCTATCGAGGATAAATTCGGCCGAACAAAAGGAGGAACTGATGTTGGTCAATTTCTGACGAGGGAACAGATCACTGCATTTCTTTACCAACATGACCTTGAAGAATTGCGCAAGCGCACGACGGAGTATCTAACGGAAAAGCAAGAGCTGTGGATACTTTTTGATAACATTGACAAGGGGTGGTCGGCTCAAGGGGTTGATAATTCTGACTTGCTTAACATTCGGTGTCTTATTGAGGCATTGCGCAAACTTTCACGAGATTTCCGGCGAGCCAACATAACGTGCAGGAGTGTTGTGTTTATTCGCAACGATGTCTTCGAGGTGGTTGTCAACTCAACACCAGATCGTGGCAAATGGAGCTTGGCCTGTTTAGATTGGACAGACCCTGCCTTACTCAAAGAGATGCTGCGGCGCCGATTCATATACTCACGCGGCCTAAAATTAGAGGGAGCTCCAGATTTTGAGACTCTGTGGGCTAGTTTGGCTTGCACTCACTTTGACGATGGAACAGAAACTTCGAACTATGTTTTAGCGCGGTCTCTTATGCGGCCGCGGCAGCTGCTTGATTTTCTCCACCACTGCAAGGGCCATGCTGTGAATTTGGGACATTCACGAATTGAGGAGGAAGACTTCCGAGAAGGTGAGCGAACTTATTCGACCGAACTCCTGACGGGAATTTCACTAGAGATACAAGACCTGATGCCGTCAATCACTGGAGCCTTGTTTGCCTTCATGGAAGCATCAGCCGATATTGGACCTCCTGAACTAGCAACCCGGCTTGACCGGCTATCTTCTGATGCCACCGAAAAGAGGAAGTTGCTGGACTTTCTATTCTGGTTTGGGTTCTTAGGCTTCATGCGAAATGATTTGACGGAATGTTTTATCTATTCGGTTGGCTACGACATGAAGAAATTCATGGCCCTTTTGGATAACGTCGAAGAATCAAATCGAATGTATCTAATCAATCCTGCTTTCTACAAGGGATTGGAGATCAACGCTGTCAAATGAGTAGCGTTGGTTCGCGGTTCGTTCGGTTGAATGCCACCATTGTCAATTTCCCGGCTGGACATTATTTGTGCTGAGGTTTGGATTGCCTCGGGCGTGAAAGAGTGAGAAAAGAGGCGCATGGCGAACAAGGAAAGATGGATTTGGATCGCTATCGTCTGCGTGTTGCTGGCGGCAGGCGGGACGTATTTCTTCTTCAGCCAGCGAAGCGCCTCCCCTGCCCTCTCCGGCATTGGCATCTCCGGCTTCGTGGCCAGCGCCCGATATTCCGAGAACGGGAAGAGCCAGCCCACCTTCCTGAATCTCGGCAAACCGTATCCCAATCAGGATTTCACCGTGGTCATCTGGGGAAGTGACCGGGAGAACTTCAAGGAGCCGCCGGAGAAGTTTTATCTCCACAAGAACATCACCGTGACGGGCGAGGTGACAACGTATCGCGGCAAACCGGAAATCATCGTCCACGATCCGTCGCAGATAACGGTAAAGTGACGCCATGAAACCAATACAGGCAATGGCAATGTGGCAGATGAAGCGTCGCGGGAGTCCTTTGTCCAAAAGGCAGGAGACGGTGCTTCGTCTGCGCGAGGTGGAAAAGCTGACGTGCGAAGAGGTCGGTTTGCGCTTGGGTGTGTCGCGTGATCGGGTTCGGCAGATTTCGGCGACGGGCAGGGCAATCCGTGAAGATTATGCCCGGAACGGGGTGTGTGGCTGGTTGATGTTGCCGATGCGGGTCCGGAATGTGTTGTGGAATCTGGATCTCGCTTCGCGTTCGAAGGTGAAGGCGGCGATCAAGACGGGGAAGTTTTTCTGGGATGAGAAGCGGAAGCAAGTCCTATACAAGGGGATTTCGCCAAGAAACATGGGCCGGAAGAGCTGGCTGGTGCTGCTGGAATGGGCGTCGGATGATTGGGAAAAAAGGGACGCGGCAAGGGAGACGGAGAGGGAACAGAGGTCAGAGGACAGAAGTTGATTCGGGCGGGAAAGCGTGAGACAAGAGGTGGAGGAGATGACATGAAAAGGATACGAGCGCGAACCCTGATGCATAACAGGGTGCCCCATACCAGCATCGAAGGGAAGATTGAGTGGTTGCGAAAGAAAGGGTGCCAGTTTCCCATTACGCGAACTGAATTACATACGACCTATGGTCATGGCTTCGGGGATGGCATGATTCGCGAGATGGCCCGTCGGGGAATGTTGGTGCTGGGTGAGGCATGGGATGGTTCGCTCCCGCGCGGAGCCTGCTATGGGCTTGAAGACAACGGCATCACCAGCCGGGCGGATTTTCGGGAGAAGTATCTGGCGGGTGAACTGGAGAAGATGATGGGATGGCGGGGCTTCGGCAAGGTGATGGTGCAGCGAGTGCTCGTCTGGGCTGGCCTGCCCGTGCCTGATGATGGCCGGCGGAAAGTGTGCATGACTCTCGACATAAATACTTTTGGCGCGATGGATGCGTTGATTAAACAACGCGGTCTTCGGAGCCGGGAGGAACTGGTGACACGGCTCGTGATGGAAGCCAGCAAGGCCGGTGATCAGAAGACAGGATGAACAGGATGGACAGGATGGCGGAAGGAGGGGAGGCAGAAGGCAGAGGTCAGAGATTGGCCCGCTAAAGACGCGAAAGAACGCGAAAGTTCCGGTTTAGCTTGTTTGGCGTGTTTCGCGGGAACAATCAGTGGTCAGCAATCAATCGAGACCATTTGGCCCGCTAAAGACGCGAAAGGACACGAAAGCTCCAGCGGGGATTCTTCAGCCGCAAAGGAGCGCACAAAACACAAAGACTCGGAGATGGCTGGCTTCTTGCGCTCTCTGCGTTCTCTTGCGGCCATCATTCTTTGGTTGCGGCTCTGCGTGAGATGTCCCTCCCCTGCCCTTCTGCGCTTCTTCGTGGGGAGGTTTTTCCTTTGGAGGGCACCGGGACAATGGGCTATAAACGATCCCGAAAACTCATGAGATTCCATCCAGCAATCCAACGTGCGGCGTTCCTCGTGTTCGTGTGTTTGTGTCCGTGGGCTTCGGCGGGCGACTGGCCAATGTATCGGGCGGATGCGGGGCGCAGCGGATGTTCGGCGGAACCGTTGCCGGCCAAGCTGGAACTGCGGTGGAGTTATCGCAGCGGCACGCCCCGGCCCGCGTGGCCAAGTTCGGAACGGCTGACTTATGACATCGCGCATCAGCCGATCCTCATGGGCCAGACAGTCGTGCTCGGCAGCACGGCGGATGATTCGGTGGTCGCGCTCGACGCCGGCAACGGCGGTGTGCGATGGAAGTTCTTTACGGGCGGGCCGGTAAGGTTCGCGCCGGCGGGCTGGCGGGACCGGGTGTTCGTGGCGAGCGATGACGGCTGGCTGTATGCGCTGGCGCTCGCCGACGGGCGGGTGTTGTGGAAACATCGCGGCAGTCCCGACGCGAGGATGTGTCTCGGTAACGAGCGGATGATCTCGCGCTGGCCGGCGCGCGGCGGGCCGGTGGTCGTCGGGGAGACGGTTTATTACGCCGCCGGCATCTGGCCCAGCGGCGGCGTTCACATCCACGCGCTGGAGGCTAAGACCGGCCGGGTGGTTTGGACGAACAACCGGACAGGGCAGTTGTATATGCCGCAGCCGCACGGGACGGCAAACGCCCACAGCGGCGTTGCGCCCCAAGGCTACTTGCTGGCCGCGGGCGATCATTTGTTTGTGCCGACGGGCCGCGCCGTGCCCGCCGCGTTTCGCCGCGCGGACGGCGAGTTGGAGCATTACCTGTTGCAGGAGAACGGCTCGATCGGCGGGGCGCGCGCGCTGGCTGCGGACAAGTTTGTCATCAACGGCGGCTGCTTCCTCGAACAAGAGACCGGCAAGCTCGCCGCGCGCGCGGGCCGCGGTGTGTTCAGCGCATTACCCGATGGCGTGTTGCAGTTCACCGGCGCGCAACTGCTGGCCTACCGCTGGGGCGAGGTGGAGACGAAAGACAAGAAGGGAAACACGACGCGCTCGCGCGGACTGAAGCGATGTGCGCAGGTTGATCTGGCGCCCGAGAGCGACGCCGTCCGCCGGGCCGCGCTCGTCTCCGAGAAGCTCAAGTCGCTGAAGCCGCTGTTCCGCACGGACATCATCTTCAAGGAAGCCGACCCCGCCGTCGCGAACCAGACAGGATTGGAGCGTGTCCTGGCGCAGACGCGACCCGACGTGGAGCGGCTCGGCGCGAGCGTCAGGCCCTTTATGCCCGACGCCTACGAGCGCTCGTGCGAGGTCATCGCAGCCGGCGACGAAGCGGTCTGCGGCCGGGCGAATAGCGTCGCGATTGTGGACCTGAAAGGGAACCGCATCCGCTGGAAGCGCCAGGTGCGTGGCGACGCGGTTGGATTGGCCGCCGGGCGCGGCTCGCTGCTGGTCTCGACGACAGCGGGGGTGATCTACTGTTTTGGCGAAGGGAAGTCTGCCGCAGCGGCCGGGTTCGGAGTCCCGGCTTCAGCCGGCCGCGTGAGGCTGGCCGAAGAGTCGCAGAAGCCGGCTGAAGCCGGCACTCCGAACCCGACGGCTTCCATTACCGAGCAAACGAAGGAGATTCTACAGAAGAGCGGCGTTCGCGAGGGGTATTGCCTCGTCGTCGGGTGTGCCGATGGACAACTCGCTTTGGAACTGGCCCGTAGGTCGAAGCTACAGGTCATCGGCCTTGAAAGCGATCCGGAGAGAGTGAGCCGCACGCGGGAGATGTTCGCAGCCGCCGGCCTCAATGGCAGCCGCGTGACTGTTGTAGAGGGCAGGCTGGAAGAGGCGCTCTTCCCGCGCTATTTCGCAGACCTGATTGTCTCCCCCACCCCGCTGAACGACGCGGTGGTCGCAGCGATCCAACGTCCCAATGGCGGCGTGACATGTTTCGGGCAACCGGGAAGCCTGCAAGTGCGCCGGCGCGGTCCGCTGGAAGGCGCGGGGTTGTGGACGCACCAGAATTCCGACGCGGCCAACACTCTCTGTTCTGACGATACGCTGGTGCGCGGGCCTTTGGAGATCGCGTGGTATCACGACGGCCTGTTCGAGATCGCCGACCGCCATGCGCAGGCGCCCGCGCCGCTGTTCAACCACGGCACGCTGGTCGTCGAGGGCATGCACGGCCTTTGCGGCATGGACGCCTACAACGGCCGGCCTTTGTGGACCTATCCCATCCGCAAAATCCTGAGCGATTGGGACGGCGTCCATCATGACGTCGGCGTGGGCGAGGCCGGCAGCAACTTCTGCCTTGGCGACGATTCTGTGTTCGTGCGGACCGGCCGGCGCTGCCTGAAGCTCGACCTCGCAACGGGCAAGAAGCTGACGGAATTCATCACGCCGCCGGACGGTCCCTACACGAACCGCAACTGGGGCTTCGTCGCCTATGCGGATGGACTGCTCTACGGCACTGCGCTGAACAACGAGCACACGGTCAGCGCGCGCTACAAGGGCATCCGGATGCGGACCGAGTCGGTGCTGCTGTTCGCCCACGACGCGAAGACCGGCAAGCTGCTGTGGCGATACAAGCCGGAGCACTCGCTGCGCAACAACGCCATCGCCATCGCCGACGGACGGCTCTATTTGATAGACCGTCCAATCTCATTGACCGACCGGATCACGAATCCGACTCCAAATGGCAAACAACGACCTCTCCTGAAAGCCGGCGATCAACCCGGCGGCACGCTGGTGTCGTTGGATGCCCGCACCGGCGCGGTGCTGTGGAAATCGAGCGACGACATCTTCGGGACGCAGTTGGCAGTCAGTTCCAAACAGGGCGCGCTGTTAATGTTTTACCAGGCCGTCAAACACAAGTTCTTCAAGCTCCCGTCCGAGGTCGGCGGGCGGCTGGCGGCTTTCAATACCGCCGACGGCAGGCGGCTCTGGGACCGCGAAGCCACCTACAAGACGCGCCCGATCATCAACAGCGACACGATCTACGCCGAGGGCGGCGCGTGGAACATCAAGACCGGCGAGGAAGTCCCGTGGAAATTCGAGCGTTCCTACGGCTGCGGCCAGATCGCCGCCAGCCGCCACCTGATGCTCTTCCGCTCCGCAACGCTCGGCTACCTGGACCTCTCGCGCGACGCCGGCACGGAGAACTTCGGCGGCATCCGGCCAAGCTGCTGGTTCAACGCCATCCCCGCCGGCGGCATGGTGCTCGTCCCCGACGGTTCCGCGAAATGCGCGTGCAGTTACCAGATGCAAGCCTGGCTGGCGCTTCAACCTGCGGAGGCGCGATGAAGTTCATTCCCGCCCTCAGCGCGTTCCTGTTCACTTCACTGGTCGCGCTGCACGCAGGCGAAGCGCCGATTACGCTTTGGCCGCAAGGCGCGCCCGGCGCGTTCGGCACAACGGCGAAAGACATCCCCACGCTCACGCCGCATCTGCCTGCCAGGGCCAACGGCGCGGCGATGTTGCTCATCCCCGGCGGCAGTTATTCCGGCATCTTTGAAGGACAAGGCGACCCGTTTGCCCGCTGGCTCAACGAGCAGGGCATCTCGGTCTTTGTGTTGCGTTACCGGCTCGGCAGCACTGGCTACCGGTATCCTGCGCAGTTGCAGGATGCGGTGCGGGCGATGCGCCACATCCGCAAAAACGCCACGCAATGGAAGATCGCCCCGAACCGCATCGGCGTGATGGGCTTCTCCGCCGGTGGACATCTGGTCTCGACGTTGATCAACCGGCCTGAAGACGGTGAGGTTGGCGACGCGGACAACACAGAGCGCGTGAGCGCGCGGCCCGACCTCGCGATCCTCTGTTATCCCGTCATCAGCATGATCACCAAGCCTCATCTCACATCACGCCGGAATCTCATCGGCGCATCGCCCAATGAGGAACTCATCCGCAAGACATCGAGCGAGCTACAGGTGCGTCCCGGCTTGCCGCCGTGTTTCGTCTGGCACACGGGCGAGGACAAGATGGTGCCGGTGGAGCACAGCCTCCTGTTCGCCGCTGCCCTGCAACAACATCGTGTGCCGCATGAGTTGCACATCTACCAGCACGGCGACCACGGCACCGGCTTGATGGGCACCGACCATCCGTGGATGGGCGACCTGTTGTTCTGGCTGCGCGCGCACGGGTTCAAATAGGCAGGTGAAACATGACACCGTTATTTCGTGCTGTTATCGCGTTGTTGCTGATCTCACCGTCAGCACCCTGCGGAGCCGCTGAGGCTGAACCAAAGAACGCGCGACGCGTGATCGCGGTGGAGAACGTCTGCGCGTGGCCGAACCTCACATTGATGCGCAACGGCACCATCATCGCCATCCTCCACAACCAGCCCGGCCACGGCACGATGGAGGGCGACGTGGATTGCTGGGCCAGCCGCGACGGCCTGAAGTGGGAGAAGCGCAGCACGGTCACCCGCCACGAGCCGCAGACCATTCGCATGAATCACGCCGCGGGTCTGGCGCGCAACGGAGACCTCGTCGTGCTCTGTTCCGGTTGGACCAACGTGCAACAACCCGGGCAGCCCAAACAGGCGCTGTTCCGCGATGCCATCCTGCGACCCTGGGTGCTGCGCTCGACCGACGGCGGGCGGACCTGGGAGAAGCGCGAGACCTTTCCCGCGCCCGGCCCCGGCTGGTCGGAGTTCGTTCCTTTCGGCGACATTTGGGCGGGCGAAGACAGCGCGCTGCACGCGTCTTGTTATCAACGCAACTCCTCCGGGCCGACGCACCTCGCAATCACCGAGGACAGGCGCTGCTGGCATTTCCGCAGCAACGACGACGGCTGGACGTGGAAACCGGTTTCCATCATCGGCCCGCGTCACAGCGAAACCGATATCTTCCCGCTCGGTGGCAAGTGTTGGCTCGCAGCAGCTCGCGACAATCGGGCAGGTGTGGATTTGATTCGCAGCGACGACAACGGCGCGACATGGCAACAACCGCAGCCCGTGACCGCCAAGGGCGAACTAAACGGTCATCTCAACCGACTCAAGGATGGCCGGCTGCTGCTGACCTACGGCGTGCGCGTCATGGGACGCCACGGCGTGTGCGCGAAGTTCAGCAGCGACGACGGCCGCACGTGGGGCGAGCCGCTGCGGCTGATGAGCACCGGCGTCCCCACTGATTGCGGTTATCCCTCCAGCGTGCAGTTGGCCAGCGGTGCCATCGTGACCGCATGGTATGCCAAGCAAACGCCCGAACACAAAGGCTACCACATGGGCGTCACGGTTTGGGAAGCGCCCACCGTAATGCGCGTCGACGCAGCATCTGATTCAGCGCGCCAGCCGGTCATTGAAATTCTTCACCGCTCCACCATTTTCGAACACACCGGCACAGACTCGAAAGACCCGGCGAACACAACCGGATTCAACCATGCGCCAAGCGTCGTGTTGTTGCCTGACGGTCGGCTCATGACAGCGTGGTATTCCGCGCCGTTCGAAGGCTCACCGAAGCAGAAAATCCTGAGCGCGTTCTCCAGCGATCAAGGACGCACGTGGAGCGCAGCAACAACGCTACAGGACTTCGAGGATCGTGCGGATTTCGACCCGGCGTTCGCCGCGGCCGGCAAACGGACGTTCCTCTTTTTCTCGGCGACAAATCCGTTGCGCATTTACTTTCGCGCCAGCAACGACGCTGGCCGCTCGTGGAGTCCGCCGCAGGAGGCGCCGGTCGAAACAAGCCACACCAGCCGATCCAACGGCATCCGGCTCTCCACCGGCGAACTGCTCGTGCCGTTGCACCGCACAGGCACGCGAGCCGGCGGCGTTCTGAAATCGCGCGACGGCGGCAAGACATGGACGCGTTTCGGCAACGTGGCGAACCCCGACGGCCAGGGTGGCGAGCCGACCATCGCCGAGCTGAGGTCCGGCCGCGTGATGATGTTTCTGCGCACCAAGGACGGCGAACTCTGGCGATCGTTCAGCGCCGACAAGGGCGAGACTTGGAGCACGCCAGAGAAGACCGGCCTGCCCGCCACATCGTCCTCCCATAACCTGTTTCGCATGCGCGACGGCACGCTGGTGTTGACGCACAACCCCTGCAAGCCGCCGCATCGCTTTCCGCTGACCCTGCGTGTCTCGAAGGACGATGGCGCGACGTGGAGCGAACCCGCCGTCATCGCCGACCGCCCCGAGCAAGCTGGCGGGTGGCAGGTTTCCTATCCATCCGTGGCGGAGTTGCCCGACGGCACGTTGGTGGTCGTCTGGACTCAAATCAAGTCCGCATCCCGCGAGCTATACGGCGACATCCAAGCCGCGCGCGTCGCGCTCAAGCCAGTGACTTTCAAGTGAAAACGTCCCTGCTTCTCGCGTGGCTTCTGCTGGTGCCGTTCGCTGTTGTGGAGGCAGTCGAAATGACGCCGTCCGAGTTGAAGCTTAAGAAACTGCTCGGCGAGGGCGCGCCGGATCCCATCCCACTCTGGCCTGGCAAGCCGCCAAAGTTCATGGAGAATGCGCCGCCCGAAGTTGTGACCGATGAGGCGCGCATCCGGATGATTTCCGTGCCCACCCTCAGCCTGTATCTGCCGCCGAAGGAGAAGCGCACTGGCATGGCCGTCATCGTCTGCGCCGGCGGCGGCTACGGCGGTTCTGACTGGCGCACACACGTCGTCTATGCCGCGCAGGTCTTCAATCCGATGGGCGTCGCCGTCATCGGCTTGAAGTATCGCACGCGCCCGCCGCATCTCGTGGACAACGCCGGCATTCAGGCACTCACGCTGCTCGATGCCAAACGCGCCGTTCGTCTCGTGCGCCATCGCGCCGCCGAGTGGAGCCTCGACCCGCGCAAGATCGGCATCGTCGGTTATTCCGCGGGTGCGAATCTGGCGATGAATCTCGCGGCGAACTTCGACACCGGCAACCCGCAAGCGTCCGACCCTGTTGAGCGCCAGAGTAGCCGGCCAGATTTTGCGGTGGGCCTCGGCACATGGCATTGGCGGAAGAAGGAATCGCCGTTCATCTTTCGCAAGGACGCGCCGCCGGTGCTCCTCGTTCACGCGACGACGGACAAGCCGCTGGAGTTGCCGCAACAAATCAAAGCTGATCTGAAGAAGCTCGGCGTGCCGGTGCGCCTGGCGATGTTCGAGGAAGGCGGTCACGGTGTCGGCAACCTCATCCCGACACGAGTAAAGCACGGTTTCCCGCCCGCCCAGTGGCCGGCGTTGCTGCTGAAGTGGCTTGAGACGCTCTCATCCCCGACAACGGAGGCAACAACTCCATGAAGCACATCCTCGCACTCACCGCCTTGCTACTTGCTCCGTTGGCCATGCTCCACGCCGCCGATCTTGTTCTAGTCGCTCCCGGCTTCGCGCCCGCGCCGATTGTCGTCTTCAAGGACGCCCCGCCGCGCACACGGGATGCGGCGGTCACTCTCGCCGACTACATCGAGAAAACCGGCGGCGCACGGCCGCAGATCGTGGACGGCGAGCCTCAGCCGGTGCCTGAACGAGCGATTTGGGTCGGCTATCAGCCCGCCCTCAAAACCCTGTTTCCGAAACTCGACTTCGACTTCAAACAGCCGGAGGAGATCCTCGTCGCCGCGAACGAGAATCACCTCGTCATCGCAGGGCGCGACCGATGGGATCCGCGGCACTTGACCGTGCCGAGCAGGGAGGGCAGGCCCGTCCCCAAACAGCAGGAATACGGCACGGCCAACGCGGTCTATACCTTCCTCCACGACAAGCTCGGTGTGCGCTGGCTGTGGCCGGGCGAACTGGGCGTGGACCTCAACCGCCGCGATACGATCCGCTTCGCGCCCTTCGAGCGGCGTTACCATCCGCCGATTCGCGCGCGCGGCGGCGTCTTCCATTTTTCCTCGCAGATCAACACGCGCGGCTACGGTCGCGCGCACGAGTGGGCGCGCTTGCAGCGGCTGCAGCTCGACTCGCTTGAAATGGAGGGCGGCCACGCCTTCAGCGACTGGTGGGAGCGATATCACAAGACGCATCCGGACATCTTCGCGCTTCAGCCCGACGGCACGCGCAGCGGCTTCCCGAATCCGCGCACGGCCAAGCTCTGCATGTCGAATCCGAAGGTGTGGGAACTGTGGCTCAAGGATGTCGCGGAACAACTCGCGAAAGACCCCACGCGCACCGTGTTCAACGCCTCTCCCAACGACGGCTGGATGAGCGGTCACTGCGTGTGCAAAAACTGCTCGGCCTGGGACCATCCGGACAGCGAGCCGCGGCTCTTTCATTGGAAGAAGCACCAAGAGGAACGTCCGGCGCTCAGCGACCGCGACGTGACCTTCGCCAACAAGCTTGGCGAACTGATCAAGGCAAAGTATCCCGGCAAGGACTACCACGTGCTGATGCTCAGCTACGGGCACTCGCGCCCCGCGCCGGTGAAAGCCCGGCCGGCCGACAACGTCATCATGTCCGTCGTGGCGAACTTCTTCGGCCGCACCGGCCTGGTGGATCGCGGTTCGACGCGTGGCGACACCTACCGGCAGCAGTTTCAAGCCTGGGCCAAGATCGTGCCCGCAATGCTGTGGCGGCCGAACACCGGCAGTCCCGCCGGCTGGCAGCAGGGTTTGCCGGACCTGCACGTCACGCAGACGATCAAGGATCTCAAAGACGTCGCGGCGGCGAACTGCATCGGCATCTTCATTGACAGCGTTTGGGAGCACTGGGCCACCCAAGGGCCGCAATATTACGTCATGGCCCAGCTTGTGTGGGATCCCGCGCAGGACGGGACGGCCATCCTCAATGACTATTACCGGCGCGGCTTCGGGCCGGCTGCCGACGCGGTGCGGGCGTATTTTGAGATGTGGGAACAAGCGCGCATGGCTTATGTCGCCGAGCGCGGCGAAGCAGGCGTGTTCGACTTCCCGCGCCTTTACACCGCCGAACGGTTCCGCGCGGCGGAAGCGCACCTGCAACGGGCCACCGCCGCTGTCGCGGCCGCCTCCGAACGATACCGCCAACGTGTGGAGTTCGTGCGCGCTGGCCTGACGTTCACGCAACACGTCATTGAGAACGCCACGCTCATGCGCCGCTACTGGCTGAAGAAGGACGAGGCCATCGGCGCGCAGGTTCGCAAGAACTGGGAAGCGATGGAGCGCCTCTGCGCGGCCCATCCCTACGCCATCAACTGGGGTCCATGCCGTCCTGGCACGCCCCGCATGCTCGGCCTGCATCCCGACCATCCAAATCCCAAGGTGAATCGCCAGCGGCTCAAGGACCTTGACCTCAATTGAGCGTCAATATGAAACTCCATTGCACCCTCCTCTCCCTCTTCGCGTCTCTTTGCGTTCTTTGCAGCCAAGCCCATGCCGCCGATGATGGCATCACATGGCTCGTCCGCTACGACGGCAAGGCGTTGCCCGACGCCACATGGACCGCCGTCGGCAAACCGAAGGCGGAGATCGAAGACGGCGCGTTGCACCTCGTGGATGACTCGGCTGAATTCGGCTACTACCGCGCCGCATGGAAGGCGAAGCCGGATCAGGAGACCGTGATCGAGGCGAAGGTGAAGGTCGGCGGCATGACAGGCGCCATCAAGGGCAAGACCACGATGTCGCTCTGGCCGTGGCGTGATGGCGCGCCGGTGGCTGTGCAGGTCAGTGACGGACGGCATCAGGAGGGATTGGTGCTGTTCCCGACGCAGGCGGCGAGTTTCACGGACCGGTTCATCCCGATGGACACGACGAGCCGATTCCACGCCTACCGGCTCGTCATTCGCGGCACGGACATGAGCATGTTCGTGGACGGCGTGCAGAAGGCTGAGGGACAAGGCGCGTTTTGGAAACCGGCCGCGTCGCCTGAGCCTTTCATCCAGTTCGGCTCAACAGCGAAGACCGCGACGGGCAACGCACATTGGGAATACGTGAAACTCGGCGTGCGCAAGCTCACGTCGCCGCTGAAACCGAGTCCGCTGAAGGTCACCATCAGCGAACCGTGGGAGATCAAGCGCGACGACGTGCGCCAAACGCGACCCTATCTCTACGACATGGGCAATGGCCTGCTCCTCATGAGTGTCGCGCAAGGACCGGATGCATTTTATGAGCCTTACGGCCTGTTGAGGTCCACCGATGCCGGCAAAACATGGTCGCCGATTCCCGGCCTCGACAAAGCCGACACGACGCCGCTGCCCTGCCTGCGCCGGCCCGATGGCAGCATTCTGGCCATGTCGCGCTGGACGCGCACGCAGCCGGACGGAACCGTCGTCGGCAAGACCGTTCATCTCAACGCGGACGCGACGAAGTTCACGATGACCGACAACAAGATCGTGTTGCCGCGCCAATACACCAACGAGAGCAAGAACGATCAAATCATTTGCGAGCGCCACATTTGGAATGACGACGATGGCGGCGTGACGATGGTCGTGTGGAGCCGGAAGAACGTGAAGCTGCCCGACGGACGCAACAACACGGAACGTTGGTCGCATCTCGCGCGCAGCACCGACCACGGCAAAACGTGGAACTATTTCTCCACCGTCGGTCCCGGCGGCGAACCGGCGGTCGTGCGATTGTCCGCGACCGAGCAAACCGCCGTCATCCGCGGCGACCGCAATTCGTGCATGAAACAGATATTTTCCCACGACGGCGGCAGGACGTGGACAAAGCCCATCGCGCTCGAAGTCGGCAAGGTCCTGCCCGATCTGGTCTTGATGAGCAACGGCGTGCTCGCGTGCAGCTACGGCCGTCCCGCGTCGTGCATCATGTTCAGCCTCGACGGCGGCAAGACGTGGCCTTCGCACCACGTCATCTCCGACCGCGTCGGCTTCAATTACACCTCCATCCGCGAGATCAGCCCCGGCCGCCTCCTCTACGTCCACGACGCGCCGAAGATGAACGCAGTCTATATCAACGTGGAGCGCGTGAAGTGATAGCGAGACGGGAGTCGAAATCATGGCTGGCAAAATCATGATTTTGCCCGCAATAATTTTGCCCAAGAGCCGTTTTCGGAAATCACAGTAGCCTGTAAAGGACTTCATGGAGAACAACATGAAACCACTCGCGCTCATCATCGCCCTCCTGGCCGCCAATGTCAGCCAGACCCATGCAGCCGTCTCCGTTACCGAATTTGGCGCCAGGGGAGACGGTGTTGCCGATGACACCCACGCCATCCAGGCCGCGCTGGACACCGGCAAGAACATCGTCATTCCCGAAGGCACGTTCCGCATCACCAATGCCCTCCGACCAAAAGCCAATCAGGTCATCGAACTCGTCGGCACTGTTCGTGTTACTGACTCCAACATCCAGCGCCTCACCGCCGATGCCGCCGCCGGCCAGCCGAGCGTGACCGTCGCGAACGCATCAGGCTACTACCCCGGCCAGTGGGTCACCCTCGGCGCGGAGGACCTGAAAATTCAAGGCGGCGGAAAAAACAAAGTGCGCCGCGAGGGCGGCGACTGCGGGCGCATCGCCAGCATCGCGGGCAACACCATCACCCTCGATCTTCCCCTGCGGCGCGCATACACCGTGGCGGCCCGCGCGCGCCTCGGCACCCAACCCTCGGCGTTTCTCATCACCCAGCCCGGCGTGCGCATCCACGGCACCGGCGTCATTGACGGCAACAAGGCAAAGCAGTTCGACTTCGCTCCCGCCGACATGACGCCCAGCAAGGGCCGTGGCGAGGACACCCGCGCGGGCTGCGGCATCAGCATTGACTCCAATGGCCCCGACCCCATCGCCCATCTGCGCGTCGCGGGCATCACCATCCGCGACTGCATCCTGCACAACCTCAGCCTCTATCGCGTGCGCCACACCCTCATCAGCCGCGTCACCTGCATCGGCGCGCACGACAAGAACATCCTCCTGCGTGGCAGCGAGGACTGCCAACTCATTGCCAACCAATGCATGGACTCGGACTTCGAGGACGGCATCATTCTCTACTCCGGCAACAACCATTGCGTCGTGCAAGGCAACATCTGCGTCCGCAACGCCCGCCTCGGCATCTGCGTCAACGCCTTCCAAACCGGCATCCTGCTCTCCGGCAACATCTGCCGCGACAACCCCGCCAACCTCAGCCTTCGCGGTGACCACTGCTCCTCTACCGGCGACTTCTGCGCGGGCAAAGGCGGCGTGCGCATCGAGGGCCGGGGCAACCAAGTGAACGGCCTCGTCTCGCTCAACAGCGTCACCATCTCCGCGACCGACCTCAACTACACCGGCGGCATTATCAGCGGCCCGCCGGACGAGCCTCTGCAAATCGGCATGGAAGTCTTCCGCAACACCAACGATCCCAGGACCGCGCTCGTGGATGGCGTGCGTGTTCGCGGCGTCACGATCAAGAACTGCCGCACCGCCGTGAATGTAAAGGGCGTGGTGAAAGACGTGCGCTTCATCGAGAACCGTATCACGGCCCTGCGCGAGCCGTTCCACATCGCCCTCGAATGCAAGGAGCACGTCACGTTGGAGCGAAACGAAACCACGACCACAAACGCCAAAGAAGGGAAAGCGAAATGAAACAGATCACTTACATCCTCGTCACCCTCGCTCTTGCGTCCGTCGCCCAGGCGCAGAATATGAAACGCAACATCCCTTACGCCGAGCCGGCGCACGAGCGGCACGTCCTCGACATCTATGCGCCCGACGGCGCGAAGAACCTGCCCGTGGTCTTCTGGATTCACGGCGGCGGCTGGCAGACGGGCGACAAGACGAGTGTGCAGGAGAAGCCGCGCGCGTTTGCGGAGAAAGGCTTCGTCTTCGTCTCCACGAACTACCGGCTGCTGCCGAACGTGGACATGGGGACGCTCATCAGCGATGTCGCCAAGTCGCTCGGTTGGGTGCACAAGCACGTCGCCGGGCACGGCGGCGACCCCCAGCGCATTTTCGTCATGGGCCACTCTGCTGGCGCGCAACTCGCCGCGTTGCTCTGCACCGATGACCGCTACCTCAAGGCGGAAGGCGTTCCCTTCTCCGTGCTCAAGGGCTGCGTGCCTGTGGATGGCGACACCTACGACGTGCCGGCCATCATCGAGACCGGTGAAACGCGGCGCCGGGTGCATGGCCAGCCGCAGCCGAAGTTTGGCCACCGTGAGAAGTTCGGCAACGACCCGGCGAAACACCGCGACTTCTCCGCCGTCACGCACGTGGCGAAAGACAAGGGCATCCCGCCATTCCTGATCCTCCACGTCAGCGACCATCCCGACAACTCCGCGCAAGCATTCCGTCTCGGCGCCGTGCTAAAGGAAGCTGGTGTCCCCGTGAGAGTCTTCGGCGCGAAGGAAACCAACCACATCAAAATCAACGCCAACCTCGGTTTCCCCGACGATCCCGCCACTAAGGCGCTGTTCGAGTTTGTGAGCGCAGCTTTGAAGAAATGAACACGCACATTGCGCTTGCCGCCGCGCTGTTTCTCCTGTTCGCCGCCAATGGATGGAGCGCCGATCTGGTGCTGGCCGCTGACGCCAAGTCGGATTACCAGATCGTGGTGCCGGAAACGCCACCGACGCCGGCGATTGGCGAATGCTTGGGCCAGACGGCGCGGCTGATTCAAACTGCTTTCAAGGCGAATGGATTCGACGGGCCGGTTGTGTCGGAAGGCAAACGCGATCCGGCTAAGCCGGCGATCTATCTCGGTAACACGGCATTTGCGCGCGCCAACGGCGTGGATGTCGCGGCGCTGCGGGACTGGAGCTATGTGCAGCGGGTCGTTGGCAAGGATGTGATCATCGCCGGCCACGATCATCCCGCGAAGGCCGAGACGACCAGCAAACGCCGCCCGAACTGGGACCGCCTCGGCACGGCGAAGGCGACGGCGGATTTCGTGCGGCAGTTCATGGGCGTGAGGTTCCTATATCCGGAGATCGCTCCTTACAACGCAGTGAGCGCGGCGGCGAAGATTGACCTGCTCGCTTCGCCCGCCATCGAGTTCTTACCGATGAAGACCATAGCGGTGCCGGCGGACTTGAATGTGCGGAAGACGCCCGTGTTGCGGCTCAACACAGCGCATCCGGCAGGCGGCGGTTTCTACGACCTCGCGCACAACCGGTTTCCCCGAGTGGACGAGATGTTCGCCAGCCACACGTGGGAGCGGGCCGTGCCGCCGGAGAAATATGCCGCGACCCACCCGGAGTATTTCGCGCTCGTCAGCGGCGCGCGGCTGAAGCCGGAAAACGACAAGGCGCAATACTGCCTCTCGAACCCCGACGTGCAGGAACTGATCTACCGCGACCTCGCCTCGTGGCTCGACCGCGGCTACGCGTCGGTGGACCTCGGCCAGCCGGACGGTTTCCGCGAATGCCAATGTGAGAACTGCTCCAAGCTGTTCGGCACCGGGAAGGACTGGAGCGAAAAGATTTGGATTTTCAATCGCAATGTCGCCGAACGGTTGCAGCGATCGCATCCGGGCCGGCAGGTGACGATGATGAGCTACATCCTCACCGCTGCGCCGCCGAAGACGTTCAAGAAGTTCCCTTCCAACACCTGCATCATGCTCACCGGCACCAACGAGGAGGACATCGCGCCGTGGCGGGACATTGAGGTGCCACGCGGTTTTACCGGCTACGTCTATAACTGGTGCCCGAACCTCGGCTCGCGCTACACGCCGATGCGCACGCCCGGTTTCGTCGAGGCACAGGCGAAGCGGCTCGCCGCCAACCGCATCCAGGCGATCTACCGCGACGGTCCCGGCCAGCTCTTTGGCCTGGAGGGGCCGGTCTATTACGTCATGGGCCGCATGTTTGACGACCCGGAGCGCAACAGCGCGAAAGACCTCCTGCCGGAGTTCTGCGACGCCGCCTTCGGCCGGGCCGCGGGCGCCATGCGCTCGTTCTACGACCAGCTTTACCACGCCATCGCACTCTACTCCAACCACATCGGCACACGCTGCAACGCGTGGACCTACAACTCCATCGAAGGCCGTCGCCGAAAGACCGTCACCGATCCGTTCCAACTCATCGCCTTTCTCTATCCGCCTGTCCTGCTCGCATCGCTCGACGCGGACCTCACACAGGCCGAGAAGCTCGCCGCCACCGCCAAGACCAGGACGCGGCTGGCGCTCGTGCGGACGGAGTTCGAATACCTGCGCTACCTCGCCCGCGTCGTGCATCTCCACCACGCCTACCAAGTGCAACCCGACGCCGGCTCGCGTGACCGACTGCTCGACGCCATTGACGCGCGCAACGCCTTCATCGCATCGCTCTACACGAAGCGCGGCAAAGCAGCGTCACCGGGCGACTGGTCATACGTGCTGTTCCCGTTCGGCGGCCACGACGCCAACCACCTGCGCCTCGCCCATGACGGTTACCAGGAACCGTATGCCAGCACCTGCCTCAACTGGGACACCAAAGCCATGCGCAACGCGCCCGTGCCCGGCAAGAAGCGCCTGACCGTCGCCCGCGCCCAAGCGCCGGTCACACTCAACGCGCCACAGTGGCAACAAACTGCTTCTCACGAACTCACCTTGCTACCGCCGTTCAACAAACAGCCGCGCAAGACATCGCTGCGGCTTCTCCACGACGCGACCAATCTCTACATCCGCGCCGAGTGCGAACTCGCCCCCGACGCGCCCGCCAAATTTCCCACCCTCAAGCGCGACAGCGACCTGCGCACCCAAGAGTCACTCGACCTCTATTTCGCCCCACAGCCCGCGCGCGGCATTTTTTACCGTTTCATGGTCGGCGCAAACCCCGCCTCTCGATACGACGCCGCCAACGGCTTCATCACCGACGCAATGGACCCGCGCCACGGCAAAGACGATCCCACTTGGAACGGCGACTGGCAGGCCGAGTCGCGCGTGGATACGGCGACGCATCGTTGGCACGCGCTCGTCACAATTCCCTTCAAAACGTTCGCCGTCGAGTCGCCCGCCGCCGGCGCCGTCTGGCGCGGCAACTTCGCACGTTGCCATCGCCTGCCCCGCGAGAAGGTTGACCGCGCCATCTGGTCCTCGACCGCCGGTAATCAGAACATGAACGACCACGATTTGTTCGGCGAAATCGTGTTCGCAGACCGTTAGTCCGCCTTCAGCGCCGTAACGGGAATCACCGCCAGCTCATTCGCTGCATGACTCTTATGGGTGTAGCCGACGTAGAGCTTCCCTTCGTGCTCCACGGCGTAGGGATAGCTGAAGTCGGCGCGCGCATCCGAAACGCCCGGTGTGCCGTCGAAAGCCGAGGTTCGGATGAGGAAGACTCTGCTGAAAGTGGACTCGCCGGGTTTGCTAACGGCGATGGTCAATGGCGAGCGCCGTCCGCCGGTGTCCGCCGTGGTTGTGCAGACGAGGAAGCGCTGGCCGGTGCTGAGCGTGCAGGCGTAGGGCTTGCTGGTGGCCATGGGGAGATTCGACGGCGTTGATGGCGTCCAGGTGCGGCCGTAGTCGTCACTGGTGGCCACGAGTGCGATGGCCTTTGCGCCGTAGCGCGAGATATTGATGATGCGCTTCCCTTCCACAATTACCGTGGACTCTCCCCAGACCCTGCCGAGATTCGGCGCCAAGGGAATGACAACCCTGTCCCACTTGGTGAAATCGTCACCGTGGCTGATCGCCACAGCGGGCAGGTCGCCGACGACATCGTAGCCGTGGGAAACGCGTGCGCCGGCCATGATCCAGTTGCCGTCGGCCATCTTCTGCGGCTCCTGCATCGGCCAGAAACCGGCGTCAATAACCACGCCATGCGGTTCCCATGAACCGGTGGTTTCATTCAAAGAGTAACCACGCGTGTGTGTGCGGCTGAACTTGTCGTAGAACGCACCCATGAAGGCCCAAAGCCGCCCCGCGTGGGAAAGGAAAACTCCGTGGCTCACGCCGAGGTTGCCCTCGCCGTAATCCATCACCGCCGGCGAGCCCCAGGTCTTGCCTCCATCGCTGCTCACTCGGACATGCGCTTCCTCGGTCGGCGTGTTTTCATCGCCTTTGTTGAAGCCGTAGGACGCGTAGAGTTTGCCCTTGTGCCAGGCGAGGCCGACACCGAGCGTCCACTTGCAGCCATCGGCGTCCGGGCGCTGTTTCTTGATGACGTGAAACTCGATGCCCTTGAGCAACGGGAGCTCAGCAGCCTTCGGAACCGCGCCGCCGCTCCAAATCTTCACCGGCTCGATGATCTCGACCTTGTGCGGCGTGGTCTGCTTGTCGGCCATCGCCGCAATCGCCACCGGTGTGAGCACGCCGCGATAGAGTGCAACCTCGTCGAGCGCGCCATGAAACGTCTGCGTCACGTGTCCGCCGTCCTGCACGCCACCGATCGTCACCGGCGCGTCGGTCACCGTTACTGACGAAGCGAGAAAACCCTCCGCTTCCTGCCTGCCGTTGACGTAGAGCCGGCCCCTGCCCTTCTCGACCGTGACGGCGACGTGATACCAATGGCCCGCCTTCGGCTCTGTCTGCGAGGCAATGGTCTTCCAGCCCTTTTGCGAGAGGTAGAAACGGAACCGGTTGTCCTTATCGAGCATCAGGCCCCACTCGCGTTTGCCCGCCGAATAAACGTTCTTCGCGACAATCATCTGCTGGCCAGCACTCAACTCGTAAGGATTGACCCACGCGGCGATGCTGAAGCTCGCGTCACCAAACTGGAGCACTGGCGCAGACGGCACACTGACGATGTCGCCATTGAACTTCAACGCCTGACCATCCACGCCCAGCGCCTGTTGCGGCGCGCCCTTCACGGTGCCAGTGTGGTTGCCCACGGCATCCGCGACCGTCCGCCCGCGCGCCTGCTCGAACGACCAGCGCGCCACGGGCGACGCCTCATCCGCCGCGCGCGATTCTAAAAACGTCAGCAAAGCCACCAAGCCACACAGTGTTGTTGTCTTCATTCCGGTGAATTCTTCGTTTACATGTTTTCTCGCCGTATTGCGACCTCACAGTCTAAACTGCCGCCTTTGCTATGAAACACACTCTGACACTCCCACTTGCCGCGCTTCTGCTCGCTGGCGCGGGTTTTCCTGCTTCTACAGCCGCCTCTGACTTCTACGTCGCGCCCAAAGGCGACAACGCCAACGCTGGCACCAAGGAGAAACCTTTCGCCACGCTGGATGCGGCGCGAGACGCGGCGCGGAAAGCGGGCGCGGGACCGCATCGCATCGTGGTAACAATGGGAGATTATTTCTTGGCGAAGACGCTGGAACTCGACGTGCGCGACAACGGGTTGACCATCGAGGCCGAGCCTGCCGCCAAGGCGACGCTTTACGGGGGCTCCCTCGTGACTGGCTGGCGGCGGGATGGCGAGAAGTTCTGGCGCGCGGATGCGCCGGCATGGGATTTCCGCGCGCTGGTCGTGAACGGCCGGCTGGCGGACCGGGCGCGGCTGCCGGAGACGGGGACGTTTACACACAAGAGCTTGTTTGACGTGCGCTGGCTGTCGTCGGTGGGCGGCGGTTGGGAGCGCAAGCCGACGGAGGAGGAGTTGACCACGTTGCTCTACGACGCGAAGGACATTCCGGCGACGCTGGAGCCGAAGAACGCCGAGGTGCGCGTCTATCACATGTGGGACGAGTCCCTCTGCGGCGTCGCGCGCAACGACACGGAGCGCTACATGCTGACGTTCTCCACGCCGGCCAAATCGCCGGCAGGCGCGTTCGGCGTGAAGAAATACGCCGTCTTCAACACGCGCGAAGGCATGACGCGGCCCGGCCAATGGTATCTCGACCGCGCGGCGGGACGGGTCGTGTATTGGCCGCTGGCGGGCGAAGACATGACGAAGGTCAAGGTCGTCGCGCCACGGTTGGAGCGGGTCATCCGCATCGCGGCCTACAACAAGCGGCCTGCGGAAAAGATCACGTTGCGCGGCCTCTCGATTCAGGCGACCACGACGCCGCTGAAGTCCGGCGGGTTTGGCGCCTATGCGTTCGACGGCGCGCTGAGCGTTGACCTCGCACGACAGTGTGCGTTCGAGAAGCTCGAAATCTGCAACGTCGGTGGCCAGGGCATCTTTGTGCGTTCGATGAATGATTCCACTATCACCGACTGCCACATCCACGACACCGGCGCGTGCGGCATCAAAGCCGAAGGCGTGCGGAATCTCATCGTTCGCAACCACCTCCACCACGTCGGCCGTTATTATCCGAGCGCGGTCGCGTTGTCCGTCACCACGCCGACGTGGCGCAAAGGCGACAAGGGTTTCCACATCTACCGCAACGAAATCCACGACACACCCTACAGCGGCGTCATCGGCAGCGGCGGCAACCACCTCTTCGAGGAGAACCTCATCTCCCGCGTCATGCGCGAGCTGCACGACGGCGGCGCGATCTACGGCGGCATGTCGCGTTGCATCCTGCGCGGCAACATGGTCCGCGATGTGGTGAAGATGGGCGAAGGCTACGGCGTGTCGTCCTACTACCTCGACGAGGGCGCGCAGGACTGCATCGTCGAGCGCAACGTCTCCGTCGGCGTCGAGCGCCCCACCCACAACCACATCGCCCGCAACCTCATCATCCGCGACAACGTCTTCATCGCCGAGACGAACATGACGCTGTCGTTCGCGCGCTCCGGCGGCATCACCTTCCAGGGCAACACGCTCTTCGCCCCCGGCGAAATCAATATCGGCCAGCCGAGCGCGATCAAGCTCTGGACCAACAACGTTGTCTTCCGCAACGGCGTGGACAAGGCCGGTGCACCGCAGGCATTCACAATCAACGACGCCATGCCGCCCGTGCCGACGCCCGCGCGGCGAAACTATTCCGCCCCGGTCGAGTGCGTGTCGAAACCGCCGACGCTGGACGGCGAGATCGGCTGGGACGAATGGCCGCGCGCCTCGGTGAACCTCGACCGCGAACCGTCGCGCTGGAGCGCCAGCGGCGCACCGGTGTTCGCCAAGCTCGCCTATGACGACCAATGCCTCTACGTGGCGGTAAACGTCACGATGTTCGAAGCCGACAAGCTCACCACCGGCACGAAGTGGGGCAAGGACGACGGCGCGGAGGTCTGCATCGCCGGCAAGACGCCCGACGGCAAACCCGTCAGCTTCGTCCTGCACGGTTTCGCCAACGACACATTCGAGAGCGTCACGCTAGCCGGCGCGCCCGCCGATGCTGCCGAGCTACTCGGCAAAGCCGTGCGTTTCGCCGCCAAGCCCTACGGCAAGACGCGCGGTGGCTGGCGCTGCGAATGGGCCATCCCGTGGGACGCGCTCGGCCTGAAGCCCACGCCGAAGCAAAAGATCGCCTTCAATCTTGGCATCCGCCGCATCGAAGACAGTGTCTGGCGCTGCTACGAAGGCACCCTTCGCCAGAACTGGCGCCTCGACGAGGCGGGGACGATTCTGTTGAAGTGAGGCAGGCTCTCATGACAAAGATTTCACGTCGCACCGTGTTGAAGCTAGGAACTGCTGGCTTGGGCTGCTTCGCGCTTCCTTCCATCTCGTTTGGAAACGAAAAGGCAGGCGCAAACACCGGCAACTCACGCCACGCAAAGCTGACGGGCCTTCTGCATAACGAGGACTGCACAAACTTCTTCTACTTTCAGGACTTTCCGGATGGGAAGGCGGGCGAGGTCGTGGACCGCTACGTTGACGTGCTGGCCGGCGCGGGCGTGAGCGTGCTGATGTGCAACACCAATGCGCGGCGGACGAACTACCGCAGCAAGGTGTGGGAGGCTTTCTGGGATGGCTATGACCTCAACGGTCCTGATGACCAGCCGTTCCTCGCGGCCGTCCCTGAAGCGCGGCGTAAAACATACCGGAAGCTTGTCGGCAACATGTTCGAAGTTCACAGGCAGGGCGTGGACTATCCCGCGCGAGTCGCCCAGCGATGTCGCCATCACGGTATCTCGCCGTGGGTCTCGCTGCGGATGAACGATGTCCACGAGAACAACAACCTCGATCATCCGTTTCACAGCACGCTCTGGCGAAAGCCTGAGCTTTTCCGGCAGGGACATCCGGGCTATTACGCTCGCGCGCTGGACTACGTCCATGCGGAGGTGCGGGACCACTACCGAGCGTTGATCGCAGAGACGCTCCAGCGATACGATCTCGACGGCTTGGAGCTGGATTTCATGCGCGAGCCTTATCTGTTCAGCAAGGGCAAGGAACAGGAAGGCCGGCAAATCCTGACCGACTGGCTGCGAGGCATCCGCGCGCTGGCCGACGATGCCGCCAAGCGTCGAGGCCACGCCGTGAAGCTGGGCGTGCGTGTCCCCTCTTGTCCCGACACGGCGCTCGGTCTGGGACTCGATGCGCCAGCGTGGGCGAAGGAAAGGCTGGTGGACCTCGTGGTGGCCGCGCCTCGCTGGTCAACGCTGGAATTTGCCATGCCGCTGGACAAATGGCGCAAACTCCTCGGAGACCACGTGACGCTTGCCGGCGGACTGGACGTGAACTACTGCCCCAGTCCCGCAACGCCAGCCCGTCCGGTCACGCGTGAAGAGGCAACGGGCGCCGCCGTCGCTGTCCTGTCGGGCGGAGCGGATGTGGTTTACCTGTTCAACTATTTCCAGCACGGCCACCCGCGCTGGCCGATTCCTGAGTATCAACGCGCGCTGAAAACGTTCTCGTCTCTCGATGCGCTCCTGAAACTGCCGCGCCGTCATGCCGTGACGTTCCGCGACGTCACGGTCCCCGGTGAGACTTACCGAGCTCCCCTGCCGGCCAGCGGAACACAGCTTGCTTTCACTCTGCCGCTGGGACCCACGCCCTCGGCCGGTTGGAAAGTCGAAGCGACAATCGAGGTCGCGGCTTGCCGTGCGGAAGACACGCCCCCGACCGTTTCCATCAACGGCATTGCGGGCAAGCTCCAACGCAACGAGGCCGCAAAGAGCGGAAACCGTTTGCTCACCTATACTTTCCCGCTGGCAGCGCTGCCCGGCAAAAACCGCGACACCATCACGGTCACGGCAGCAGGCAATGACCCCGTCAAAGTCCAGCGGGTGGAAGTGAGCCTGCGCCCTAGAGGCTGAAACTCCTCCACACAACAAGCTTCGCTTGCGGCAAATTAGCTCAATCCGATGCCGACAACTGTCCGTCTTCAATCCGCAAAATGCGGTCGGCGATGTCCTGGATGCGGCCGTCGTGGGTCACCAGGACGATTGGACATTGCTGTTGTTTTGCAAGACGACGCAAGAGTTCGACGCAAACGTGGCCGTTCTGTTTGTCGAGCGCTGCGGTCGGTTCGTCTGCCAGCACAAGCCCCGGCTGACGAACCAGCGCTCTGGCCACTGCCACCCGCTGCTTCTGGCCGCCTGAAAGTGTCGCGGGGTAATCGTCAGCATGATCGCCCAGCCCGACGGCGGCAAGCATCGCACAGGCACGCTTGTTTCTCTCACCTGTGGAGAGCGGTTCTGGCAATAACCGGAGTGACAGTTCAACGTTTTGGCGGGCGGTCAAGAACGGCAACAGATTGTGTGCCTGGAAAATGTAGCCGATCCGACGGCGCACGCAGTTTTGCACTTCGACCGATGCGTTGCGCAATTCTTGTGCGAACACGCGGAGACTTCCCTCCTGCACGTTCCGCAAGGCGCCGATGAGTGTAAGGAGGGTGCTCTTGCCCGAGCCGCTGGGACCGGTGATCAATACGATTTCACCGGCGTGAATATCGAGGTTCAGGTTATGGAGAATGTGTTTGCGACCGGCACCATCGCCGTAGAAATGGTGAAGTTGAGAGATGGACACGATGGGCTGCATATTCAAAACATGTCGGCCGGGTTCGCGGCGCGTAGTTTCCGCAGTGCCAGTGCACCGGACAGGAGACACATGCCAAGTGTAAGTCCGAACACGAGCGCCAGCTTTGGCACGCCCAATCCCATTGGCAGCGCCGTCGCGCTCGATGTCAGGTGGTAAAGCCCTGCCGAAACGACCAGTCCCGGAAGGTAGCCGAGCACGCTCAGCATGAGGGCTGCGCTCCCCACAACCCCAAGCAGAAACCCATGCGTGTAGCCCATGGCCTTGAGCGTGGCGTATTGCGGTAGATGATTCATGATCTCGCTGTAGAGGATTTGGTAAACCACGACCACGCCCACCACGAAACCCATGAAGAGGCTCACTGTGAAAATGAAACCGATGGCCGTCGTCTCCTCCCAGTAGTTACGCTCCAGGTGGATGAACTCCTGTTTCGTCAACACGCGCACGTCGTCAGGCATCAGGCTCGCCACAGCCTTCTGCGTCACCCTAATATCCGCTCCCGGCCGCAGCCGCAGGATGCCGACATCGGCTTGACTAGGCGAACGACCAGGGAAGAGGCGGAGAAAGTTGAGTTCGCTGGTCACGAGATTCCCATTCGCGGCAAACGATGCGCCAAGTCGAAATACTCCTGCCACGCGCAACCGACGGTGATTCACCTCCACGGCAACCGGCTGGTTTGCCCGTAACAATGCGGCGACAGGGCCGTATTCAGGCCGGGACCACTCGTCAAACACCACGACGTTCTCGTTCTTGATGGCATCAAGATGGTCGCGGAGCCCCGGAAGTTCCAGCACCCCGCCGACGGGATCGATTCCGAGCACAAGAATCGGGTCACGGCGAACGGTCCGTTGATTCTTCCAGTCCGCTGTTCCCGCGTAGAGCAAACCGGCGCTCGCCACGCCGGGAACGCCCAGGGCTTGCTGCACGCGGCGACGCGCAAACGGCGTCATCCGCCACAACGCCTGGCTTTGCCGGTGGACGATGAACAGGTCACCTGTCATTCGACGCTGCACAGCCGTTGCGCTGTCGAACAATGCGTCACTAAAACCAAGCTGCATGAAGCACAGCACCACCGCGAACACAACGCCTGCGACGCCCGCAAGCAGCTTGCGCGGCTCATGCCGTAATTGGAACCACGCTAATTGAAACGCGACGGCCATACGCCAACCCTAGCTCCCGATGACCACCTGCACCTGCAGGTGGGTGAACCGCGCAAGACGCGAAACGTCGGCTGGATTCACCCGCACGCGAACCTCGACGACGCGGGCATCAATGTCCGCCACGGGATCGGTGTTCAGCACGTCCAGCCGGCGCACCTGCCAACCGATTTCCACAACCTCCCCACGCAGCCGCTGGGCTTGGCCGGGCACGACGATCTGCACGGACTGGCCCTGACGAACGCGCGGCAGGTCTGTCTCATAAACTTCCGCAACCACGTGGATGTCATCCACGTTGCCCAAGTCGAGTATGCCTTTGTCGCCAGTCTTCTCACCGGGCCAGATGTGAATCTTCAACACCGTTCCGGCAATCGGAGCGCGTAATTCGGCGAGCGCCAGTTCCGATCGGGCAAGCTCCAGTGCCGTCCGGCTGCGCGCCAGCTCTGCTTCAGCCACAGCCACGTCCACAGGACGCACTTCTGCCACGCTAGCCAACTCCTGTTCTGCGGCGCGTTGTTCTGCCTGCGTCATCTCCCATACCGCGCGCCGATCATCGAAGTCTTTCGCGGAAATGACTTGCTGCTGAGCCAGCTTCTCCAATCGCTGCAATTCCCTTCGCGCGTTTGCCTCAGCGGCACACTGACGAACCACACGCGCTTTGGCTGCCGCCACATCGCCGCTCTTTGCGCCAGCTTGCACCTGCGCAACCTTTGTTTCGCACCACAGCACTGCGGCTTCCGCCTGCCGCACCGCAGCGGCTCGCTTGTCCCGGACACTGAACCAACCAAGCACCTGACCGGCTTCCACGCGATCGCCTTCGCGCACGTTCAACACGGCAAGCGTCGTAGCGTCAGCCGACTCTGGTGAAGCGAGTCGCCGCGCACGCGAAGCTGGCTCCACACGTCCGAGACAGCCCACGCTCGCGCTGCTGACTGGAGACGCTTGGACTTGCGCCTCGCTTCCGGCTGACGCGTGCAGCCGAACGACAACAAAGCCAAGAACCGCAAACAGCGCGCAACAGACAAGTATTCCCGCGAGCAACGAGTAGCGTGGTCTTGCGAGGAAAACAGTGCTCATCATGGTCATAGAGAAATGAATTTGCCGGCAGGCCTACGACGCGTCCGTCGCGATGAGTTCTTCAAGGACTATTCGAATAGCACGCAACTGCGTCGGGGTAGGTTGATAAATGCCAAAGAGAGACCACAGCCAGATTCCATCCAGCGCCGCGAACACTGCCATGGACCGGCCGGGAGGAAGTCCGTCCGCTGCGACCGCCTTCATCCACCGAGCATAGGCATTGCGCAGCGGATCCAGCAGCCTGGGTTGATTGGCCACCCCCGCGAGAAGCGATGCGCTCATGCGTGATTCCTTTTCGGCGAGTTCCGGAGGGCGGTCGAACATGGCTCGCACGAGCGCGCGGGCGAAACGACCTCTGGTCGGCGGTTCCGACTGTAACGCCAGTTCCAGCGACGCAGTGAAGGTGCGGATAAGCCGCTCAATCATGGCTTCGATCAGGGCATCTTTGGATGGAAAATGGTAAAGAAGACCGCCTTTGCTCACCTTCGCCTCTGCGGCGACGGCATCGAGAGTCAGCGTGCTGCCACCGTCGCGCAGCACCACGGCTTCCGCCGCGTCAATCAGCAGCTCTCGAGAGTTTCCAGTTCGGGTCTTTTTCATGGATAGGTTAGATATACCGTCCAGTCGGTATAGTCAATCTGCTTTTCAAGGCCATATCCTGCTTTCGATAGAACAACTTTGTGCAAAACACTTCACACTCTTAGGATCCGCAAACGCCAAGTTGCAGTTCTTGCCAAGGAACCGCGATTCGCTACACTGCCGCCAATGTTCTACATGAAATTATTCTCCCGCTTCCCTCTGGTGACGGCGGTTGTGCTTTCCCTCGCACTCGACGTCCACGCCGAGCCTTTCCACAAGACCTCCGATGCGGTGGGTTACAAGTGCATCTTCAACCACGAGTTGTTGATCATCAGCCACAACAAGACCAACAGCGCGCAATACATCAAGTCCTACATCAAGAAGCTCAAGGACACGGATGTGGATGCGGTGATCTGTTGCCCGACGATGTGGCGCGCGAACCTGTTCCCGTCGGACATGGACCCGACGTGGAAGCGATACCGGCCGGGGCAGCCGCTGAGCAAGTTCCGGTCATACGATTACATCATGCGCTACCTGCACGCGGGCGGCGACCCGGTGCGGGACACGCTCGACGCCTGCCGGAAGTGCGGGAAGGATTTCTTCATCTCCTACCGCATGAACGACCACCATTACGTGACCGACCGCGACTGGCCGAGCCACAACGCCATCTGGCGCGAGCACCCGGAGTATTGGCTGGGGGATTCGGACACGTCGCCCTACACGAAGAAGGACAACGTCCGGCTCTTCAACTATCTGCTGCCGCCGGTGCGCGACTACTACTTCGCGATCCTGCAGGAGCTTTGCACGAAATACGACGTGGACGGCGTCGAGCTGGATTTCCAGCGCTTCCCGAAATTTTTCCCCAACGACAAGCTCGACGAAGGCGCCCGCGTGATGACGGCGTTCGTCAGGCGCATCAAGGAGATGATGGACCACATCGGCCGCGAGCGCGGCAAGTCGCTGAAGCTCTGCATCCGCGTGCCCGAGACGCTGGCTAAATGCCAGGAAGCCGGACTGGATGTGCCCGGCTGGGACGCGGCGGGGTTGGTGGAGATGATCAACATTTCATCCTTCTACAACCACACGATGGAGCTGGACATCGAGGGGTTTCGGGCGAAGACGGAGCGCGCCAAGCTCTATGGCGAGATGAACTACGTGACGTATCAGAACAGCGCGGCGAGCAAGTTCGCCCGCCGCTACACGACCATCCCGATCTACCGCGCGACGGCGCTGAACTTCTTCCATCGAGGCGCGGACGGGCTAAGCCTGTTCAACTACGACTATGTCCCCGACAAGCAGCGGCTGCCCATGACCGAAGGACTGAAGCGGATCACAGACATCGAATTCCTCAAGACGCAGTCGAAGGACTACGTCGTCTATCGCGGCTTCGGCACCTTCCCCGCAACCAACGAAAAGGCGCTCGCCATGATCATTCCCGACAACACGGCAAAGGTGAAGTTCGAGCGCGCAGTCCTGCGCATCGAGACAAGGAAGAGTTGCGCGGAACAGCAGATCGGCGTCCAATTCAACGGCAAACCGCTGGAGCCGATCCAGCGCGAAGACACCGAACTCTTCCCGCCCGTCGCGAAGAACGAAGGCTATGCAACGCGCAACGTGCTCAAGTTCTACGCCGTCCCGCTCGACCTGCTCGTTCCCGGCAGCAACAAGATCGAGATTAAGAACCTCGACAGGAAGAAAGGCTCCTGCCAGTTCGTCTCGCTGGAAATCGCGCTCTATCGCTAAGTGCGAGTCCAACCGTCCCTACGGGACTCATCCGCATTATGACGCCGGTTCCCGCCAGTGAACTGGCGGGCTATTCTCAGATGTCCCTCCGGGACAAGTGTCCGAGCAAGCGACGTCCCGTCAGCAAAGCAAGGAATGTTCAGGCGGAATAACGTAGAATCCGCAGCGATCTCTTGGGGAGCTGCCATTGTCTCGCGGGTGCGGCTGCGAGGTCGTCCGCGGGGACATACGCATCGGTCGTCTCGACCTGTTGGGGGGATTGGCCATAGTTCGCCAGGACCAAGTGCAGGTCGCGATTGGCAAAGGCCGAAGCCACGCAGTCTTTCGGCAGGGGCTTGGCGAACAAGTCCGAGTCGGTGATCTCCAGATAGGCCCAGGTTCCATCTTCCACCAGCGGCAGATATTGTTTGAGCCAGCGAGCGTGGGCCGGCCGCATCCCGGCGTTGGGCGGAATCGGATCCCAACCGCCGTAGATGTAAGGGCCGTTTGGATGTGCCTGGTAGTAGTCCCATGCTTTTCGGTAAAACCCTTTTTCCTGCACTCCCGGCAGACGCGGAATGGGAATCACGGCCCGTTCTCCGGTCAGCGGCCGACCGCCTTGAAGCAACGGGAATTGCATGTAGGGAATCGAGTGCAGGAAGTGTTCGCTTTCGCCCTCGACCTTGGCGGAGGTCCCTTGGATACAGGGAACAACATAAGGCGCATGGTTCTTTGTCGCTTCGCGCAAGCCGTCGGCATTCCCGACATTCTCTCCCACCCAAAGATAGTCATAGACCTTAAGCCCGCCCGTCAGAGGTTCATTGGTCCGATCAGCGTGCATCTTGTAGATGCCACCGCGTCGCTTCACCTCCGAGTAGATGAGATGCAAAAGATCGGTCATCGCACCGTCATACTGCGGCGTTTCCTTGAACGCAACTATCTCGTCCTGGGCAGGCTCCTTGATTCGCTTCGCTGCGTTGGGAACATACCCCCAGTCGTTATAGAGGCCGTCGAGTTCATAATCCTCGAGGATCTGCACCATGCGTGGCAGGAAATAGGCGCGCCAACCGGGACTGGCTGGCGAGCATCGCGGCAAATCCCACCAGCCGCCAATCGCATCGCCGGGTCGCGACCATTCCTTGCGGTAATCCGGATCGTGGCCGGCAAAATAACCGCTCGATGCATAGGCAAGAATCTTCATGCCGCGCTTGTGGACCATTGCCACAAACCGGCGGAAGCCTTCCGGATTGACCGCGGTCAACTTGTTGCCTCCGAAAAGTCCATAGCGATCGTTCCATTCGTCCATCACGTGGATCAACTGGATCCCATGGTCCTTCAACCGGTCCAATTCCTGTTCGTCGTATTCGCCAGGCTCCCACGGCTTGCGGCTGGGATATTCGCCCATGTTGTAAACGCACTGAGCGGGGAGATAGTCATTAATCAGGTGCTTGCGCAGGCACTGGCGAATCTTCTGCGTGCAGATGCCAATGTGCGTGAAGCGCCGCCGGTGATCCGCCGCCGTGTAGCGGGCGAGAATCGCCGGCGTCTTGGACGCCCCGGTAGCAGTTTTCGCCGCGGGCGAGGCGGTTGCTTGGAGGGTATTGACGGGGAGGGAAATAGCGGCACCTGCCGCGGTGCTCGTCTTGAGGAATTGTCGCCTGTTCATGATAGACTGCTGATGGTTGTGATCATTCCGAGATGGCACACTGGAGTCAAGCGTCTGACTCTCCGATTCCCGGTCCTCACGCTTGCCAAGAAGTCGCTGGGTGCTACACTCGCGCCCAGCGTTCGAAACAAGTCGCTGTCCTCATTGTTTTGCAAAGGAGCCGAATATGAATCTGCATGGCAGTCGTCGCGAATTTCTCAAACATTCCGCACTCGTCAGTGCTGGCTTCTGGATCGCCCGTAGCGGGGCGTTCGCCAAAGGCCGCTCGCCCAATGACAAGCTCAACATCGGCATCATCGGTGTGCACAGCCGCGGCGCGGCGAACATGAAGGCAGTGGAGAGCGAGAACATCGCCGCACTCTGCGACGTGAACGAAGATTTCTTGGCCGAGGCTGCAAAGAAACATTCCCAAGCCAAGACCTACCCGGACTGGCGGAAGCTGGTTGACCAGAAGGACCTCGACGCCGTTGTCGTGAGCACCACGGAGCACACGCACGCGCCGGCCAGCCTCTGGGCCATGAAACGCGGCCTGCACGTCTTCTGTGAGAAACCGTTGGCGCACAGCGTGTATGAAGCGCGTCTGATGCGCGAAACCGCCAAGAAGATGAAGGTGGCAACCCAGATGGGCACGCAGATTCACGCCGGCGAGAACTATCGCCGCGTCGTCGAGTTGATCCAATCGGGCGCCATCGGCCCGGTGCGCGAGGCTCACGCATGGGTCGAGCAAGGCATCGAAGGTCCGCGCAGCCGCCAGCCGGAACAGGTGCCGGTTCCGAAGAACCTGAACTGGGACCTTTGGATCGGGCCGGCGCCGATGCGCCCGTATCACGATTGCTATTTCACGAAGAAGTCCCTCTCCTGGCAGAACTGGTGGGACTTCGGCAACGGCGCGCTCGGCGACATGGGCAGCCACATCATTGACCTGCCGTTCTGGGCACTCAAGTTGCAGGCACCCCTGACGGTCGAGGCCGAGGGATCGGAACAGGTCCGACCCGAGACGTATCCAGAGTATCTTACCGTGCGCTGGGAACATCCGGCGCGCGGCAAAATGCCGCCGGTCAAGTTCACATGGTATGACGGCAAGGAATCCCCGAAGCGTCTCAAGCCAGTGGAAGGCATTGACCTGTCGAAGTGGCATCTCGGCGTCATCTTCGTCGGCGAGAAAGGAACGCTCGTTGCCAACTACAGCAAGCGATTCCTGCTGCCAGAGGCCGACTTCAAGAACTTCCAGCCACCGAAGGAGACAATTCCCCCATCGCTCGGCCATCATCAGGAATGGATTCACGCCTGCAAAACCGGCGCGCCAACGCTCTGCAACTTCGATTACTCCGGCTCGCTTGTGGAGCACAACCTGCTTGGCACCGTCGCGTTCCGCGCGGGCAAGAAGCTCCAGTGGGACGCGAAGAAGCTGAAGGCCACCAACTGTCCCGAAGCCGACCAGTTCATCCGCGGCACCTACCGCGAAGGCTGGTCGCTGTAGAGGTTGTTCGACGACGAAGAATCATGGCGATCCAGATACGTCCTGAAGAACCGGCGGACACCGAACGTATCAGGGAGGTGACCGAGCTGGCATTTCGCCATGCGCCCCACACGTGCGGACGGGAACATCTTCTCGTGGGGAACTGAGGGCGGCCGGGGCGTTGGCGATTTCTCTGGTTGCTGTGTCGGATCTCGTGATTGGCGGCCATGTCGCCGTCTCGCCAGTCACGCTCTCGAAATCGTCTGGGAACTGGTTTGGAATCGGGCCCATCTCGGTGCTGCCCAAATGCCAGAGGCAGGGAATCGGCAGCCGGTTGATGGATTCGGCATTGTCGGAGCTTCGAGCCAGAGGCGCGCGAGGGTGCGTGCTGGTTGGCGACCCGAAGTTCTATACCCGGTTTGGATTCCGGAGCGACGACTCGGTGATTGTGCCCGGAGTGCCACCAGAGGTCAGCCTCAGTTTGCGTTTCACTCAATGTGAGGATCACGGCACAGCCAGATTCCATGAAGCGTTCGCCGCTGCGGCCTCCGAGCCGGCTGCCGCACCAAACGACCGCCATCGGTGAACTGAATCGTTGTGTCATGGCAGCGTGCCATCAACCAAAGACGAGCAGAATGAGAAGCAGGAACTTCCGTGCAGCTTGCGTGTGTTGGGTTCTCGGAGTGAGCGTTGCGCTGGGAGCGGACGCGCCGGCTCCGCCTGTTGAGAAACCGGGATGGAAGCTGACGTTCCAGGACGAGTTCGACCGGCCGCAGTTGAACGACATGTATTGGTTCCCGGCCTACCGCTCCGGCCGGAAGGAGTATTTCAAGCGCATCGGCAAGCCCAGCCGCTGGACCGACCACAACGCGCACTACGTGATCGAGAACGGGATTCTCAAGCTGCGCGTTGACGAGAAACTCCCTCACCGTCCCGACAAGAGCACGCCGTGCGTCAGTTGCATCCAAACCTCGGACCACCGCTTCGGCGCGACGACGAACGAGTTTCAAATCCTCGACAAGTTCGCGCAGAAATACGGCTGGTTCGAGATTCGCTGCCGATGCGCGCGCGGCGAGGGCCTGCTCAACGCCTTCTGGCTGCACCAGCACGAACCTACCAAACAGGAATACACGCCGGATGGGCAGCGCAGGAAACTCGGTGACGGCGTCGTCGAGATAGACATCATCGAGCAGATGGGCAAGGAGGCGGACTCCGGCCTCGTTGACCTCAACGTCCACTTCACCAAGAACGGGCACTATCGCTACAAGCAGCCCTTCGACCCATCCAAGGAGTTTCACGTCTGGGCGATGGAATGGCAGGAGGGCCAGATAGATTGGTATCAGGACGGCAAGGTCGTGAGAACCTACAAAGGCCCCACGCCGCAGGAAAAGATGTTCATCCTCATGGCGCTCTTCCAGTATTCGGGCTGGATCGGGAAGTTTGATCCCAACCTGACTTATCCGCGCGATTTCGAGGTGGACTACGTCCGCGTTTATGCGCGGGAAACAAAATAGCCGCCCGATGATGCTTCCGGGAAACACCGTAACAAAGCCCTCGTATCGGTGTTAAATCCAACCACTATGAAAACCACACTCCTCTCACTGTCCATCATTGCTGCGCTCGCATTCACCGCTTCGGCGGCGGAGAAGAAGGCGGTTACGCCCCACCCCACCACCCAGACGTTCTACATCGCCAACGTCGAGTGCGACACCTGCGTCGCCAACATCACCGAGTCCATCAAGAAGGTGAAGAGCGTCACCAAGGTCGAGAAGCTCACGCCGAAGAGCGGCTACGCGAACGTCTCCTTCGATTCGCACGCGGACAGCTATCAGCAGATCGCGCAGGCGATCGCCGACGCCACGCCGGCGCATGGCAAGAAATACGCCGCGACGATGAAGCTGCGCGTCCCTGACTATGCTAAGGGCGACAACGCCGCGAAGGTGGACGCCATCTTCGCCAAGTCGGCCGCCTTCGTGAAGGTCGAAGCGACGAACAAGGAGAAAGGCGAGTTCCTGATGAGTTTCCTGCCGCTGACCGTGGACCCGAAGAAGAGCGGGCCGCAGGGCTGGAACGGCGGCCGGTTCGGTCATCCGATCCATGACGCGCCACCGAAGGGCCTCGGCCTCGCCTTCAGCATCGTCCGAGAAGGGGCAGCGCCGGCCAAGCGTCCCGCGAAGAAGAAGTAACCGCACCGGCCACGCCACAAAGCCGGCCGGAATCAGGAGACAGCCCCATCGTCCAAGGCTTACTTCTGGTCCAAACGCCCTTGCAGCCACTGCATCGCGCTGAACTCGCCATCGCGGCGCAGTCGCTCAAAGTAAGTGCCGATGTCCGCATCGCTGACGCGCAGCGGGGTCGTGTCGTCGAACGACTTCGCGAGCCGCACCAACTCCTCCTGTTGCTGCTTGAGCTCGGCCAGCCTGAGCCCGGCGGTCTGCGCACTGCCGCCTGCCGGGGCATCGGCAGGCACCTGTTGCAGGAATTTGCTTTCGATCTGCATGCCCACCAGTTCAGCGATGAACGTGCGCCCATTTTCGTTGAGCTGTTGTCCCATCGCTGCGCCCGCCGACGCCATCGCGTCCGCCGATGACGTGTCGCCACCCTGCCGCAGCTTCGCCGCCATGTCCGCCGATCGTGCCGCCACGTCCTGCAGCGCGCTGATCACCGGCAATTGCGTGCCGAACGTGCTCATCAACTGCCCCGCCGCCTGCGGATAGCCCGAGGTGGTCCAAGCCGATTCCAGCGCGGGCTGCATGTCGAACAAATACGTGTCCAGCCCCGGTTTCCTTGACGCCATCAACAGTTCCTGCACCGCCTGTTCGGGCCGGCCGGCTTTGAGATGTTCCTGCGCCGCCAGCACATTCGGCAACGAGTTCCCCGGCGCGCTCCGTTTGAACGCCTCCAGCCACCGCTGGCGGTCGCCGGGGAAGAGTCCCTTCAGCAACACCTCCATCTGCACCCGCGTATCGTTCGGGAATTTCCGGGCCGCCTCCTCCAGCATGGCCGGGTCATTCAACAGCCGGTGCGCCGCCAGCAGATTCACCGCCGAGCGTCCTTCCTTCGCGAGCCATTCCTCCACCTGCTCCGGCGTCAACTTCGACAACTGGCCCAGCCGCATCCGCAGCAACACATCCATCAAGCCCAACTGCGACTCCGACATTTTCAAGGAATCCTCCTCAGCCGGTTCCGAGCCGAGGCTCGTCGGCGCAGGCCATTGTCTTTTCCGGCCGACCTCCGTCGGTCGCGCGACGCGTTGCACTCCCGGCCGCGCCGCCAACACAGACGCGTTTCCGGTCCGCTTGGGCCGCGGGAGCCACCATACGAGAAGCACCAACAACGTGACCAGCAAAGCCACCACCACCATCAGCCAGCGCAACGGCGATGAAGTCATGTTGTTCAAGCTCATCGGTATTTCCTAAAATGAATCGGGTCCTGATTCAGGCGCGGCCATTTCGCGAATATAACGCCCTTTTCCTCGGGACATTTCAAGTTTCCGGCGCATCGGTCCCGCCTGTCAAAGGAAGCCCGCGCCGGAATGCCACTCCATCTCCGAGGATTTTCTTGTGGCGCACAGGCGGCGACAACGGCACGCTGATAGCGAAGCTATTTGCCGCATGAAAACATCTTTTCTCGCCTTGGCCTTCGCCGCCTCCGCCCTGCCCTCCTCTACCGCCGACACGCCTTTGCCGAAGCTGGACCTTGGCAGTGTGCGCGAGGAACACATCATGATCCCCATGCGCGACGGCACGCGGCTGTCGGCCTACGTCTATTTCCCGCCGGGACAGGGGCCTTGGCCGGTGGTGTTCGAGCAGCGCTACGCGATCATCACGAGCGCCGGCTCGCGCAAGGAACTCGCGACACTGGCCTCGCACGGCTACGTCGCGGCGCGCGTCAATTTCCGCGGCTCGCAGCTCTCGGAGGGAGTCTGGCGCGGTTATCGCGCGCTCGCTTGGGGCGAGTTGCGCGACGGCTACGATCTCTGCGAATGGTTCGCCACACAGCCCTGGAGCAACGGCAAGGTCGGCACGTTCGGCGGCTCTCAGGGGGGCTTCGCGCAGAACTTCCTCGCCGTCACGCGCCCACCGCATCTTGTCTGCCAATACATGACCGACACCGGCCTCAGCCTTTACCACGAGGGCTATCGGCTCGGCGGGGCGACCAAGCCGGAGCGTTTCAAGAGGATGGACGCCATCGCGCGCAACCCCGCCGACAACCGTGCGCTCATGGACAAGTGGTTCCGCCACCCGACCTACGACGATTACTGGCGCGACGAGGATTGCTCGCTGCACTTCGACCGGATGAACGTGCCCTCTTTCATCATCGGCAGTTGGTATGACTTCATGAGCCAGGGCAGCATCCAGAGCTTTATCGGTCGGCAGCATCGCGGCGGGCCGCAGTCACGCGGCAAACAGCAGCTCATCATCGGCCCGTGGCTCCACGGCGGCTCGCCGAAACCGAACACGATCGCCGAGATGGTTTATCCGGAGAACGCGCAGTTCGACACGCCCTCGCACATGCGCCGCTGGTTCGACCATTACCTCAAAGGCGTGAACAACGGCGTCGAGAAGGAGCCGTCCGTCCGCTACTACGTCATGGGCGCCGTGGGCGAGCCCGGCGCGCCTGGCAACGTCTGGCGCACGGCGAAAGACTGGCCGATGCCCGCGCAGGATACCGCTTACTATTTTCACGAAGGGGGCCAACTCGACACCGCGAAGCCGGTCGCGAGAGCTTCCGCTACCAGCTACGTAAGTGACCCGTGCCATCCAATGGAGATTCCGTTCACTGCGTTCCCCGGCGCACGCGACGCGCGGAAGTTCGAGGAGCAAAAAGAAGTGCGCACCTTCACCACCGCGCCGCTGACCGCGCCCGTCGAATGGACCGGCAAGGTGCGCGCAGAGCTTTACGTCGCCTCCACGGCGAAGGACACCGACTTCATCGTGCGCGTCAGCGACGTGTATCCCGACGGGCGCAGCATCCTCATCGTGGACTACGTGCGGCGCGCGCGGTATCGCGACGGCTTCGAGAAGGAAGTTCTCTTGCAGCCGGGGAAAATCCACCGCATCGCGTTCGATGTCGGCTCGCTCAGCCAGATCTTCAACACGGGCCACCGCATTCGCGTCACCGTGGCGAGCACCGGCGCACCGTTCTACGAGCCTCAGCCCCAGACCGGCGAGCCGCAGACCATCGAATTCCCCGCCAACACCGTCGTCGCGACCAACACCGTCTTCCACCAGCGCAGCCACGCCTCCCGCGTGATCGCGCCGGTGGTGAAATAGCAGGACATCACGCTGTTGCGTCCGCGCGCGTTTTCGTGCTGGAAACTCGCCGCGAAAGGACGCAGCGTAACACCAACCAAACTATGAAACGCGCATTGATTACAGGCATCACCGGGCAGGACGGCTCCTACCTCGCCGAGTTTCTGCTCGGCAAGGGCTACGAGGTCCACGGCATCATCCGCCGGGCCAGCACCTTCAACACCGAGCGCCTTGACCACCTCTACCAGGACCCGCACGTGCGCGGCACGCGGCTCTTCCTGCACTACGGCGACCTCAGCGATTCCGTGAACATGGTCAAGCTGCTCCACAAGCTCCAGCCCGCCGAAATTTACCACCTCGGCGCCCAGAGCCACGTGCGCGTGAGCTTCGACATTCCCGAATACACCGCCGACACGACCGGCGTCGGCACCATCCGCATCCTCGAAGCGATCCGCGAGGCGGGCGTGCGGCCCCGGTTCTACCAGGCGTCCTCCAGCGAGATGTATGGGCAGGTCGCGGAGATTCCGCAGCGGGAAACGACGCCGTTTCATCCCCGCAGTCCTTACGGCTGCGCCAAGGTTTTCGCCTACTGGGCCACCGTCAATTACCGCGAGAGCTACGATCTCTTCGCCTGCAACGGCATTCTCTTCAACCACGAGTCCCCGCGCCGCGGCGAAACTTTCGTGACGCGCAAGATCACCCGCGCCGTGGCCTACATCAAGGCCGGCCTCCAGAAGAAGCTCTACCTTGGCAACCTCGACGCCAAGCGCGACTGGGGTTACGCCAAGGAATACGTCGAGGCGATGTGGCTCATGCTCCAGCAGGAGAAGCCCGACGACTACGTGATCGCCACCGGCGAGACGCACACCATTCGCGAGTTCTGCGAGTTGGCCTTCGCACACGCCGGCCTCGACTGGGAGCAATACGTCGCCTTCGACAAACGCTACCTCCGTCCCGCCGAGGTGGACATCCTCATCGGCGACGCCTCCAAGGCCCGCCGCGTCCTCGGCTGGAAGCCCCGCACCAAGTTCAAGGAACTCGCGCGCCTCATGGTGGACGCCGACATCAAGATGCTCGCCGACAAACTCGCCGGCCGCGTCGCCGAGGTGAACAGCGAACATCACTGACCGTTTCCCCTCATGAACTTCTGGTCCCACCAACGCGTCATCGTCACCGGCGGCGCGGGCTTTCTCGGCTCGTTCGTCGTCGAGGGTTTGATCAAACGCGGCTGCACGCAGATCGTCGTGCCCCGCAGCCGCGACTGCGACCTCCGCGAGCGCGTCGCCATCGCCAAACTCTTCGCCGACACCCGCCCCACCCTCGTCATCCACCTCGCCGCCACCGTCGGCGGCATCGGCGCCAACCGCGCACATCCCGGCCGCTTCTTCTACGACAACGCCATCATGGGCATCGAGCTCATCGAGCAGGCCCGACAGTTCCAGGTCGCCAAGCTCGTCGTCGCCGGCACCGTCTGCTCCTACCCGAAGCTCGCCCCCATCCCCTGCAAGGAAGAGGACCTCTGGAACGGCTACCCCGAACAGAGCAACGCCCCCTACGCACTCGCCAAACAGGCCCTCCTCGTCCAGTGCCAGGCCTACCGGCGCGAATACGGCCTCAACAGCATCTTCCTCCTCCCCGTCAACCTCTACGGCCCCCGCGACCACTTCGACACCGAGAGCGCCCACGTCGTCCCCGCCCTCATCCGCCGTTGCGTCGCCGCGCGCGAGACCGGCGCCAGCGCCGTCGAATGCTGGGGCACGGGCCGCGCCACCCGCGAGTTCCTCTACGTCGGCGACTGCGCCGAGGCCATCCTCCTCGCCGCCGAGCGCTACAACGCCCCCGACCCTGTCAACATCGGCACCGGCATCGAGACCTCCATCAAGGAACTCACCGAGCGCATCGCCCGCCTGAGCCGGTTCACCGGCGAGATCCGCTGGGACACCACCAAGCCCGACGGCCAGCCCCGCTGCTGCTTCGACGTCAGCAAAGCTGAAAAGGAATTCGGCTTCCGGGCCGGCACGCCCCTCGAAACCGGCCTCCGCGACACCATCGCGTGGTATGAACAGCACCGTGGCTGAGGGTTGAGCGGGAAAATCGGCGCGCACTCTCACGTCGTTCGTAGCCGCCGAGGTAACGAGGCGGATGCACCACGCTTGTTGCGCCTCTCCTCCTCCTGATGTCGGCGGCTACGCGGCGGCGTCCGCGACTGCGGTTTCTGACCGCCGTCTGCCTCGATTCATTTCTTCAAAAGATCTACACACTGCTGAACCAATCGGGAAAGAACAGCAACGCCAGGAGTCCGATCAGGCCGAGCCATAATACGACCTCGCCGCAAACGCGGCGGAAGATGTTTTCCCTTTCGGAATATCGTTCGCCATACAACACAACAATGCCTGCACCTGCAAGCGCTGATGCGGTGACAAAAGAGCCGACCCACACGGGATCTTGATAGTTCGCCTTGAACGCAGTGGCAACCACCGCCGCTGCGACAAGGACAGTATCCAGACGAATCCACAACCGCGCAAAGTCGAGCGATTCCTGGTTCGCGTTTGGATTGTAAGGCATGGCGCTGTAACAACTTATCAGCTTTCTGCAATACCCTTTTCTGACCACTCAATGGCTTTTTTCGTTGATGCCGCGGCTGTTAGCATCGCTTTGGTGGCTATGCGCATCAATGTATAGGCTTTCTTCAACTCTGAATAAGCCATGCGGTCAGTTTTCTGGGCCGACGCATATTTTGTAACGGATACTTTCAGACGGCGAATATCCAGCGCAAGCGATGTAACGGCATCGTTCGCCTCTGTAGCGCCTTTTTCAAGCGATGTAACGGTTACAGTGGTGCAAAAAGGCGATGCAGAGCCAGAAACTGCCGCTGCACCACTGGAACAAGCCGCTATAGGCCGTGAAATAGCCGCTGCATCAGGCTTGGGAGGCGTTACAGGCTGGCTCGCAGCCTTGGCATCGCCTGGCGCAGGCGTTTTGGCAAAGCGAATAGACATGTCACACTTCATAACAGCCAGCGCGGTGCCGCAATAAGCCCCTGCAAACCGGCACAACCACAGAGCGTGGCGGCAAATAACGCCTGAACGGCACGATTCGACATTGCCGACGATAAACCCCGCCCCGGCCGCCGCCAAAATGGCCGCCGCCTGGTTCCATGTCGTAGCCGCATCACCCCAGAAAGACCTGGCGCGATCGTGAAATCCCATGGCCATCATGCGCGTATCTTCCAGCGGCCGGGCGGCGGGAGGTTGGAAGCGCGCCGGGCCGGGCTGGGGCGAGGAACTGGCGTTGAAATCGGAGCCGCCGCTGAATTGAGTCATCATTCTCTCCTGCATATAGCGCGTCAGGCTAAAACAATAACCGCCCGCGGCGCAAGCGCCCGCGCGCCAGCCATCGCAGCGCCCATCAAAGCCAAGACCATTTTGGGTTCCACCGTTTCAACTTCGGTTTCAGTCGTTTCTCCAAGCCACCGGGGACCGAGCGCGGCAGAAAAACCGTTATGTTTGAATCACAGGAGGTTTCGGCATCTCCGGAGGGCGTTTCTTCCGGCGGTAAGCCCAGACAATGAGACCGACGACGCCTGCAACCATGAAGACCGAAAAAGCTATGGCCACCCCGGCGATGATCAGCGGAAGTTTGGGGCTGTAGCGGAGGAAGAAGTTGCCGCTGGCGCCGGCAAGCCATCCCAGCCCGCGTTCCTGAGCCATCAGAAGGTTTTCGTATAACCACTTCATCTTCTTCGTGCGGGGATGATCCTCGCCGAGCGACTTGCGGCAGTCCTCCAGCGATTTCCGATACAGTTCGAGCGACTCCGGAGTCCGGTTCTGTAGAACGAGACATCCGGCCAGAAACTCGCGCGTGTCGAGAGAGTCGCGATGGGTTGGCCCCAGGACGTGTTCGCGCGCGGCCAGGATGGCGCGAAGCTGCACTTCGGCCTCCGCGTGCCTGCGCTGGCGAAACAGAAGCGCAGCCAAGTCGTTGCGAGTTGAAAGCGTGCGGGTATTTTCAGCCCCCAAGACGCGTTCGCGCACGGCCAGGACGGCGCGATACTCCTTCTCGGCCTCGGCGAACCTGCCTTGGCCGAGGAAGACGTCGCCCAAGGCGTTGCGGGTTGAAAGCGTGTCTTCATGCTCCGGCCCCAGGGTGCGCTGGCGAACCGCCAGGACGGCGCGATACTCCGTCTCGGCCTCGGCGAACTTGAATTGATGCTGCAAGGTCCAGGCCAAGCCGCTGCGGGCCTCAAGCGTGTCGTCATTTTCCGGCCCCAAGACGCGCTGGCGGATGACCATGACGGCGCGATACTCCGCGCCGGCGTCGGCGTATTTGTCCCGCCAACACAAAGTCGAGGCCAAGCGCATGCGGGTATCCAACGTGTCCTCGTCCTGTAGCCCCCAGACGCGCTCCCGGATGGCCAGGACGGCGCGAAGCTCCGTCTCGGCCTCGTCGTGCTTGTTCAGGGCGTTCAACACCGCGGCCACGCCGACGCGGGATTCGAGTGTGTCATGATGCTCCGGCCCCAAGACGCGCTGGCGGATGGCCAGGACGGCGCGATACTCCGGACCGGCGTCGGCGTATTTGGCCTGGTAATAAAGCGAGCCGGCCAAGCTGAAGCGGGCCGCGAGAGTGTCCTCATGGTCCGGCCCCAAGACGCGCGTGCGGATGGCGATGACCTCGCGGAACTCCTTGCCGGCGTCGGCGTATTTGCGTTGGGCTTCCAATAGGTAAGCCAAGCTGATGCGAGCTTCGAGCGTGTTCTCGTCGTCCGGCCCCAAGACGCGCGTGCGGACGGCGATGACCTCGCGGAACTCCTTGCCGGCCTCGTCGTATTTGCGCTGGCTCTTCAACACGTAGGCCAAGCTGATGTGGGTAGAGAGCGTGTCCTCGTCCTCCGGCCCGGCGACGCGCGTGTGGGCGGCGATGACCTCGCGATACTCCTTCTCGGCCTCGACGTATTTGCGTTGGCCGCGAAGCTCTTTGGCCCAGTGAATCCGGCTCTCGATCGTGTCGTCGTCGTCCGGCCCCAGGACGCGCGCGCGGATCGCCAGGACGTTTTGAAACTCCTTCCCGGCCTCGGCGCGCTTGTCCTGCTTCTTCAAAGCCAGCGCGATGTTGTAGCGGCAGGTCAGCGTGCCGCGATCCTCCGGGCCATAGATGCGTTCGCTCGCGCCCAGGTAGGCGCGCCACTCCGCCTCGGCCTGCGCATACCGGCCCTTGCTGTAACAGCGCATCGCCTGCTTGTGCCGCTTCTGGAGCGCGGCAAGTTCCACCTTCGACGCAGCGTTTGTTTTCGCGGCGGAGAGGTCGCGCGGGCCTTCCGCGGCGCGCGCAACGAACGGCGCGGCATGGAGCGCGAAGAACAAGCCAAAGAGAATCGCCGCGCGGAAGAGGACAAACCGCGAAGAGTGCGAGCCGCTGTTCCCACAGATGTCGCTCATGACGCCGCCGGTATAACGCGTTCGCCAGCCGCTCCGCAAGCGCGAAGCCTCGGCGTGAGCGGGCCGGCTTCAGCCGCCACAGCGCCGTCCCCTGCCCCGCCGTCACAGCCAGGCGACGCCCTTGTATTTGGTCAGGGCGTTGCGCTTGAGCTGCGGGTAGTCCGCCTTCCAGAAACCGGCGAGGTCCTGCGTCGAGGCGAGGCGCTTGCCGTCGGGCGCGGCCAGATGGATGAGCACGGCGACCTTCCCGTCGCAGAGGCGGGGATGTTCCTTCACGCCGAAGATCTCGTGGAGCTTCACGGTGATGGCGGGCGGGCCGTCGCTGGCGTAGATGAGCTTGAAGCGTTTGTCGTTGGCGAGCGTGACGGCCTGCGGCGCGAGGTCGTTGACGAAGTCGCGCTGCACGGCGGTCAGGTAGTCGCGGAATGCGGGCAGCAGGGGGCGCTCCTTGGCCTCCTTGTAGAGCAGCGTGCCGCTCAGGGCGCGGCTGAGGCATTCCAGCTTCGCCGCGTCGTCGAACGCCGGCAGCTCCAGCTCGGGAAAATGTTTCGCCACCAAGGCCGCGCGCGCGAGCCATTGCTCCAGCTCGTGGTTCCAGTGCGGCAGCTCGATCTCGTCGTCGAGGAACTCCCGCGCCAGCGCCGCCGCCGCTTCCTTCGGGTGGGTGCAGTTCTGGTGCGAGTGGTCGAGGATGAGGTCGCGGTAACGCAGGAGGCGCACGCAGGCGACGCGGCGTTGGGTGCGGTCGTAGAGGTGCTCCACTTTCTCGGTGAGCTGGCCCGGCAAGAGTTCGCGCAGCCACTCCAGCTTGACCTCGCTGGCCAGGCCGAGAAGTGTCAGCTCCTTTTTGTCGCGCGTGACGATCTGGCGGATCTCGGCGGCCACGAGCAAGTCGGATTTCTGCACCACGCTCTCGCGCATGAGCGTGCCCGAGCGGCCGCCGGCCACCACGCAGTCGAGGGTGCCCTTGTCCACGCGGCGCGCGAGGTGGTCGGCGAAGCCCGCGATCACGCACTTGAGGAGATCGTCGTCGGAAAAGCGGGCGTCCTCGCCGCGGATGCCGCTCTTTTCGCAGAGGTCGAGAAGTTGCTCATAGGTATCCTCGACGTTGGCGGCCGTGAGGGCGTGGACGCCGGCGCGGCGGCAGGCGTCGAGGCTGAAGCCGTGCTGCTTGGCCCAGTTGAAGGCGCGCACGAGGGTGAAGAAGTCGGAGTTGTCGTTGGTCTGGAAGAGTTCGAGCATCTCCTTGGCGGATTCCTCCCGCGAGCGGACCATCATGTCGCGCCCGCTGACGAGCGCGGCCCAGAGCGCGACGGTCCGCACGCAGCCGCGGTTGCTCGCCTCCACCAACATGCGGGCGTAACGCGGATGCACGGGCAGGCGGATCATGCGCCGGCCGATGTCGGTAACGCCGCCGGTGGCGCCGTCCAGCGCGCCGAGACGCTCGAGCATCTCCAAGGCGGCCTGCGCGGCGGCCGGGTCCATGCGGTCCGGCAGGTCGAAGTTGACGATGTCCTTCACGCCGAGCGAGCGCAGCAGCAAGACGACGCTGGCCAGGTCGGTGCGATGGATTTCCGGCGTGTTGGTCTTGGGCCGGTCCTTGTGGTTGACGAACGTCCAGAGGCGGCGGCATTCGCCCGGCGCGGTGCGGCCCGCGCGGCCCGCCCTCTGGTCGGCGGAGGCGTGGCTGATGGGTTCGATGCGCAACGCGCTGATGCCGAGCGCCGGATCGTAGCGGTTGATGCGCGCGACGCCGCTGTCCACGACGAAGCGGACGCCGTCAATGGTGACGGAGGTCTCGGCGACATTGGTGGCGACGATGACCTTGCGATGCGACGAGGACTGGAACACGCGGTCCTGGTCCTCCGGCGGCAACTCGCCGTAGAGCGGCAGCAGCGTGAGCGGCTCCCGCGAGCGGATGCTGCGGATGGCGTTGAGGGTTTGCTGAATTTCCCAGACGCCCGGCATGAAGACCAAGATGTCGCCGGGTTTGCCGCTGACAAGGATGCGCTCGACCTCGTCGGCGGCGACCTCCTGCGGCGGGCGATGGTCAGGCGCGTCAAGGTGGCGGATCTCGACCGGAAACGAGCGGCCCTCCGAGCGGAGGATGGGACAACCACTGAGATACTTGGCAATCGGTTCCGCGTCGAGCGTCGCCGACATCACCATCAGCAGCAAATCCGGCCGCCGCGAAGCCTGCAACTGCTTCGCCAAGCCGAGCGCAACGTCGCTGAAGAGGTTCCGCTCGTGAAACTCGTCGAACAGAATCGCGCCGACGGAGCCGAGATCCGGCTCGTCCTGAAGCCGCCGCAGCAGGACGCCCTCGGTCATGAACAGAATTCGGGTTTCCGGTGAGGCGCGGTCGTCGAAGCGAATCAAATAGCCGACTTCGCCGCCGAGTTGGACGCCGCGCTCCGCCGCGACGCGCGCGGCCACGCTACGAGTGGCGACCCGCCGCGGCTGGAGAACGATGATTTGTTTCCCGCCGGCCCGGCCATCTTCAAAAAGCATCTGGCAGACCTGCGTCGTCTTGCCGGAGCCGGTCGGCGCGATGACGACCAACCGGTTCTGCTGCCGCCAGGCGGCGCAGAGCGGGTCGCGCAGCGCCCAGACGGGCAACTGGCGCGCGGTATGTGCGAGCGGAGTCATTGCCGGAGCATCTTACGGCGAACGCCGCCCAGTGCAAGAGCGCGACGAACCGTTCGGGCCTCATGACAGTTGCAAGGGGAACCAACTGGACTATGTTAGCCGGATGGTGGGTGGTTTTTCTTAACGATAGTGGACATCGGACAGCGAGGTGAATGCGAAAGGCCAACAGAAGCTGCGGGACAAGGGGAAGTCTCAGGCTCTGCCATCCACCGCCGAACAAGGTGCTGGCGCAGAGGAGTCCTTCCGCCTGTTGGTGTCCGACATCACTGATTACGCCATCTTCATGCTCGACCCGAGCGGCGCGGTGGTGAGTTGGAACGAGGGCGCCAGGCGCATGACGGGCCATCGCGCCGAGGAAATCCTCTGCCAGAATATCTCCCGCCTCTATCCCTCCGAGGACAACATGGAGGGTGGTCTCCCCAACCGGCTCCAGAAAGCCCTGGCCGAAGGACGCGTGGAGGAGGAAGGCTGGTGGATCCGAAAGGACGGCACGCAGTTCTGGGCGGAAACGGTGATCACCGCGCTGCGCGACGCCACGGGCCGGCTGCGCGGCTTCGCGACGGTGGCCCGCGACATCACGCACCGCAAGCTGGCGCAGGAGCAACTGCGCGTGAGCGCGATGTCTTCGGATCGCAAGCTGACGAAACTGCGGAGCATCTACAATCAGGCGCCGGTTGGCCTCGCTTATGTGAACGCCGAGTTGTGCTACGGCATCGTCAACGAGCGCATGGCGGAAATGGAGCGCCGGTCCATCGCGGAGATCGTCGGCCACACCGTCCGCGAAGTGACGAGCCACGCTGACGAGCTGGAGGCCGCCTGCCGGAAAGTCCTTGAGACCGGCGAGCCGGTGTTGAACCTCGAACTCCATGACACGCCGCCGGATCATCCGGCGGGGGAGCGCTGGCGGATGGCCAGTTTCCATCCCATCCGCGACCCCGATATTTGCGGCGTTAATATCGTGGTGCGCGACATCACCGAACGCAAGTTGTCGCAGGAGGAAGCGCGGGTCAGTCGCGAGCGGCTGCTGCTGACGATTGAGAGCGCCGGGGTGGGCACCTGGACCTGGGATGTCGCGCGCGACGAGCATTCCTGGGACGAGCGATGCAAGGCCGCGTATGGCATCCCGACCGACCGCACGCCGTCCTATCTGGATTTCCGCAACGCCATCCATCCCGAAGACCGGGTAAAGACCCACCAAGCCGTTTCCCTCGCACTCACCGAGCACAAGGACTACGACATCGAGCACCGCGTGGTCTGGCGCGACGGCAGCGTTCACTGGCTTCACGCCCGGGGCCGCGCCATCTATGACGAAGCCGGCAAACCGATCCAGATGGCGGGCGTGGTGATGGACATCACGGACATCAAACAGACGCGGGAGGAACTCGACCGGGAGCGCCTCCTGTTGCGCACGCTGCTGGACCGGCTGCCGGACTACATCTACGTCAAGGACACCGAGCGACGGTTTGTGGCCGCCAACACTGCCACCGCCCGGATCATGGGCGCGGCGTCGCCGGAAGATCTGTTGGGGAAGAAGGACGAGGATTTTTACCCGGAGCAACAATCCGCGGAGTATCGCACTGACGAGGAGCAGGTGCTCCGCACCGGCCAGCCCCTGCTCAACAAGGACGAGCCGCACACCGACCGCAACGGCAACGTGCGGACCGTCATGACCACGAAGGTGCCCCTCAAAGACTGGTATGGCAAGACCATCGGCTTGGTGGGCATCAGCCGCGACATCAGCGAACGCAAGGAAGCCGAGGAGAAGCTCCACTACCAGCTTCTGGTGACCCAGGCCATCACTCACCAGTCCAACGACACCATCTTCATTTTGGATGAGCATGGGCGGGCCACCTCCGCCAACCCGCAAGCTGAAAAAGTCTTCGGCTATACCGCCGACGAGTTCAAGGGCCAGATCCTTCACAACCTGATTCATCATCACCATGCGAACGGCCGCGAGTTCCCAGAAGCCTCCTGCCCGCTGGCAAGGGTCAGCAGCCACGGCCGAGCCGTCCGCGGCATCGAGACGGTGTTCTTCAGAAAAGACGGTTCGGCCGTTCCCGTGGTCTGTTCCTGTTGGCCGCTGGAAGTCAACGGCAAGCGCGTCGGCGCGGTGTTCCATGCCGTGGACATCACCGAGCGCAAGCGGGCCGAGGACCGTTTGCGGGCCTTGACCACCGCAATCGAGTCCGCGGCCAACGCCATCCTCATCGCCGACCGCCACGGTAACATTGAATGGGTCAACGATGCCTTCACCCGGCTGACGGGCTACAGCAGCGACGAGGTCATCGGACAGAATCCCCGCGTGCTCAAGTCCGGGCACCAGGACTCGGTGTTCTACGAGCAACTCTGGAAGACAGTCCAATCCGGCCACCCGTGGCATGGAACGCTGGTCAACAAACGCAAGGACGGCTCGCTCTACACCGAAGAGATGACGATTACGCCCGTCTGCGTCGGCGGCGGCGACATCACCCATTTCATCGCCATCAAGGAAGATGTCACGGGACGGGAAAACCTGTAGCGGCTGCAGGACGGGCGGCCCAGCGGCATCCACCCTCATCCGCGCGCCGCTGCCGGCAATGCTTGACCGGCGCGGTGCGGCTCCCTACAGTCTCCGGTTCAATTTGCAGAGAATCGAAAGGATATTTGGTTATGGCAGAATCAGGTGAGTCAAAGCTACCCGTGCAGGTGTCCGGCGAAACGCTCGGCCCGTGCAAGCGGCTTTTGAAGATCGAACTCCCCACCGCAAGCGTCGAGGCGGAGTTCAACCGGATTACGAACGATTACACGCGCTATGCGCGGCTGCCCGGCTTCCGGCCCGGCAAAGCCCCGCGCGCCATCGTGGAAAAACGGTTCACGGCGGACATCGAGCAGGAGGTGCAAAAGTCGCTCATCCCGCGCGCCTACCGTGAGGCGCTCGACAAGCAGGGGCTGCGGCCGGTCGGTTACCCCGAGATCAAGGACGTGCAGTTTGGCCGCGGTAAACCGCTGGCCTTCACTGCGGAGCTGGAGATCGAGCCGGAGTTCCCGATGCCGGAATACAAGGGCATCCCGGTGAGGCGCAAGAAGGTGGAGGTCACGGACGAGGACGTTGCGAAGGCCCTGGAGGCGCTCGCAGAGCAGCGCGCGGAACTGGCGGACTTGACCGGCCGGCCGTTGGCGATGGAGGATTTCGCGGTCGTGAACTTCAGCGCCGTCAGCGAAGGCAAGCCGCTGGCCGAGATCGCGCCGGAGGCGAAAGCAATTTCGGAGCGGCAGAACCTGCTCCTGCTCATGGGCGCGCAATCGTTCGTGCCCGGCTTCTGCGAGCAGCTCGTCGGCGCGGCGGTCGGCGACAAGCGGGAGGTGCAGGTGGATTTCCCGGCGGATTTCCAGGTGCAGCCGCTCGCCGGCAAGAAGGCAACGTATTTTGTGGACCTCATCGGCATCAAGGTGAAGAAGTCGCCGCCGATTGATGACGCGTTCGCGGCGTCGTTCGGCAAGGATATGACGCTGGAGAAGCTCAAGGAGGCCGTGAAGCTTGACATCGGCCGCGAGCGCACCCGCGCCACCATCAACGACGAGAAGAACCAGATCGTCGAGGCGCTGTTGTCGCGGGCAACGTTTGACCTGCCGCCCCAGATGCTCGCCGCCGAGACGCGCAATGCCATCCAGAACCTCGTGCAGGAGAACACCGCCCGCGGCGTCACGAAGGAGACGTTGGTAGAGAAAAAGGACGAGATCTTCCAGTTCGCCAGCAAGAGCGCCGCGGACCGCCTGAAGGCGATGTTCATCCTCGGCCGCATCGCCGGCTTGGAGAAGATATATCTCCAGCCGGCGGAGGTGGACCAGCGCATCGCGATGCTCGGCTATCGCCACAACATCCCCTACCCCAAGCTCCGCAAACAACTGGAGGAGCGCGGCGGCATCAACGAAATCGAGGAGGAACTCCTCGTCGGCAAGACCCTTGAGTTCCTGCTCGCGAATGCTAATGTGACTCAGGAGTAAGGACGACTATGAACGAGTCCAGTCAGATTCTCATCCCAATGGTGGTGGAACAGACGGGCCGCGGCGAGCGTGCCTACGACATCTACTCGCGGTTGATGAAAGACCGGATTGTCTTCATCGGCACGGCGATTGACGACCACGTCTCCAACATCATCATCGCGCAGCTCCTCTTCCTCCAGATGGAAGACCCGAAGAAGCCGGTCCACGTCTATATCAACTCCCCCGGCGGCAGCATCACGGCGGGACTCGCCATCTACGACACGATGCAATACATGACCACGCCGGTGAACACTTACTGCATCGGGCAGGCCGCCAGCATGGGCGCCGTCCTCCTCGCCGCGGGCACCAAGGGCCACCGATTCTCGCTGCCCAACGCCCGCGTCATGATCCACCAGCCTTGGGGCGGCATGCAGGGCACCGCCACCGACATCAGCATCCAGGCGAAAGAGATCCTCAAGCTCAAGGACCAGTTGATCCAGATTCTCGCCGGCCACACCGGCAAGTCTGTCGAGCAAATCGCCAAGGACAGCGAGCGCGATTTCTTCATGAGCGCCGAGGAAGCGAAAGCCTACGGTGTCGTGGACGAGGTCGTGAAGTCCCGCCGCGAAGTGGCGCCAGACGAAACGGCTAAGAAAGAGTAGATTCAGTCATGGCCAAGACCTCTGCCAACCTGACGATGTGCAGCTTCTGCGGCAAGGGCCACGGCGAGGTGAAGAAACTCATCGCCGGGCCGGGCGTGTTCATCTGCGACCAGTGCATCCTCGTCTGCAAGACCATCCTCGACAAGGAACTCGGCGCGGAGGCCAAGGCCGAGCCGAAAGCGAGCGCGCCGTGCCAGATCACGCTGCCGAGGCCGGCGGAGATCAAGCACCAGCTCGACCAGTTCGTCGTCGGCCAGGATGACACCAAGAAGTCCCTCGCCGTCGCCGTGCGCAACCACTACAAGCGCATCTTGCAGCAGCGCAAGCCCGACGGCGCGCCCGCAGCCGACGAGAAGCACGCCGGCCGCCACAGCCACCACGACGTCGAGATCGAGAAGAGCAACATCCTCCTCATCGGCCCGACCGGCAGCGGCAAGACGCTCCTGGCCCGCACGCTCGCGCGGTTGCTCGACGTGCCGTTCGCCATCGCCGACGCCACCACGCTCACCGAAGCCGGCTACGTTGGCGAGGACGTGGAGAACATCATCCTCCGCCTCCTCCAGAACGCCGACTACGACGTCAAGCGCGCCGAGATCGGCATCGTCTACATTGACGAAATAGACAAGATCGCCCGCAAGACCGAGAACGTCTCCATCACCCGCGACGTCAGCGGCGAAGGCGTCCAGCAGGCGCTCCTGAAAATCCTCGAAGGCACCGTCTGCAACGTCCCGCCGCAGGGCGGCCGCAAACATCCTCATCAGGAATACATCCACGTCAACACGCACCACATTCTTTTCATCTGTGGCGGCGCGTTTGTCGGCCTCGACCGCATCATCCAGCGCCGTCTCGGCAACCGCACCATGGGCTTCGGCACCGAGCACGCCGCCCACAGCACGAAGGAAATCGCCGACCTCCTCAGCCACGTCGAGCCGGAAGACCTCCTGAGCTTCGGCCTCATCCCGGAGTTCATCGGCCGCCTGCCGGTCATCAGCACTCTTTCCCCCCTCAGCGAGGACGACCTCGTGACCATCCTCACCGAGCCGCGCAACGCGATGACCAAGCAGTTCGCCAAACTCTTCGCGATGGAAGGCGCCGAGCTGAAGTTTACCTCCGACGCCCTGCGCGCCCTGGCCCGCTCCGCCATTCGCAAAGGCACCGGCGCGCGCGCCCTGCGAAGCCTGCTGGAGAAACTCATGCTCCACATCATGTATGAGCTGCCCGACCGCGAGGACGTGGCCACCGTCACCATCAACCGCGCCGTCGTCGAAGGCAAGCGCCCCGCCCTCATCCGCAAAAGGGTCGCCGGCCAAGCGGCATAAGTGAAGTCCCAACTTCGGGCCATTGCAGCCCGGAGAGACGCCTCGCACCCGTCAGGACCGGCCTTGACAGCCCGAACTGCTTCATCAGCCGTCCGACGACCGTGCTCAACCGTCCGAGAGGCTTGCTCAGTCGCTCAACGGCCTCACTCAGATGTCCGGGAAACTCACTCAAATGCCCGGGGAACCTCGCTCAACCTTCAGATTCACAACAAATTGCGCATTTCCGAACGGTTCGACTCCAAAACCAGCCCTCCCTGTGCATTTTTGACCATGTCCTGAGCCGCAGCCACGCATATCGGACGCCAGCGGCTTGGCAAAGACGTCTCGCCCTATCTGCAACATCCTACAGGCATCCTATCGGCGTGCGCCCGGTTGCGCTCCCTAGGCCGTGCCAATGACGGGACAGGCGGGTGGATCAGGGGGATTCCCGCACGCGGGAGATGGCGCGGGCGTGGCCGGTGGCGTCGTCCACGTCCACGATAGCGCCATGCAGCACAGCGCGCTCCTGGGCGAGCTTGAACCGCTGCGGCATCTGGGTGACGAAACGTTTGATGATCGGCTCGATCTCGCGGCCAAGGATGGATTCCTGCGCGCCGGTGAAGCCGGCGTCGCTCAGGAAGGCGGTGCCGCCGGGGAAGATCTGGTCGTCGGCGGTCTGGACGTGGGTGTGGGTGCCGATGACAGCGCTGACGCGCCCGTCGAGGTAACGGCCGAGGGCGGTCTTCTCGCTGGTGGCCTCGGCGTGGATGTCCACGAGGATGACGCGCGTTTGCTGGCGAAGCTGCGCGACGAGGGCGTCGGCGACGGTGAAGGGGTTTTCCAGCGCCGCCATGAAGGTGCGGCCCTGAAGGTTGATGACGCCGACGGGCGGCTTGCCGGGGCGGTTCCAGACGATGGCGCCGCGGCCGGGCACGCCGGCGGGATAGTTGGCGGGCCGCAGGATGCGCGGTTCCTTGCCGATGTCGGCGACGAATTCCTTCTGGTCCCACACGTGGTCGCCGCTGGTGACGATGTCCACGCCGGCGTCGAACAACTCGCGCGTTGTTTGCAGTGTCAGCCCGCTGCCGCCGGCGATGTTTTCGCCGTTGGCGATGACGTAGTCGAGCTTGTGACGCTCGCACAGCAGCCGGCAAAGGGAAGCCACCGCCGCCCGGCCCGGCTCGCCCACGATGTCGCCGATAAAGAGAAGTTTCATGCTGGCGTAATGCGTAACGCGTAATGCGTAAGACCGCAATTACGTATTACGCATTACGCTCTACGTTCACTTCGCAAACTCCACCACCCGCATCTCGCGCATGACCGTCACCTTGATCTGGCTGGGATAACGAAGCTCACGCTCGATCTTGCGGGCGATGTCGCGGGCCAGCAGCGTCGCGGCGGCGTCGTCCACCTTCGCCGGCTGGACGATGACGCGGATTTCGCGGCCGGCCTGGATGGCGTAACTGCGCTCGACGCCCGGGAAACCGCTGGCCAGCGCCTCCAGTTTGCCGAGCCGCTCCAGATAGACGGCGGCGGACTCGGAGCGCGCGCCGGGCCGCGAGGCGGAGATGGCGTCGCCCGCGCTGGCGAGGACGCCGTAGATGTTCGGCTCGGTCTCTTCGTGGTGGGAGGCAATCGCGGCGACGACCTCGGCTGGCTCGTCGTATTTGCGGAGAAACTCCGCGCCGACGATGGCGTGCGAGCCTTCCGTCTCCGCGCTGACGGCCTTGCCGATATCGTGCAGGAGGCCGACGCGCTTGGCCAGCGGCACGTCGAGCTTGAGTTCCGCCGCCATCGCCCCAACGAGTTGCGACACTTCAACGCCGTGGTCGAGGACGTTCTGCGCGTAACTGTGGCGGAATTTCAACCGGCCGAGCAGCTTGACGGTTTCGGGATGGACGTTTTGGACGCCGGCGCGCGCGCAGGCATCCTCGCCGGCCTGGCGCACCGTTTCCTCCATGTCAGCCGCGGCCTTCTGCACGACTTCTTCGATGCGACCCGGATTGATGCGGCCGTCGGCCACGAGTTGCGTCAAGGCCACGCGCGCGATCTCGCGCCGGACCGGCTCGTAGCCGGAGAGCACGACGACCTGTGGCGTCTCGTCAATGATCAGCGACACGCCGGTGGCGGCCTCGAACGCGCGGATGTTGCGGCCGTCACGGCCGATGATGCGGCCTTTCATGTCCTCGCTCGGCAGAGGGACGGTGGTGGTGGTGGTTTCGTTGACGTGGTGCGCCGCACAACGCTGGATGGCGATGCTGACGATGCGCTTGGCTTCGCGCTCGGCGTCCGCGCGCGCCTGCTGCGAGTTGCGCCGCACCAAGGCCGCCGCGTCGGCCTGCGTCTCCAGTTCCACGCGATGGAGCAACTGGTGGCGAGCCTCGTCGGGCGAGAGGCCGGAGAGGCGGTGCAACTCGTCGCGCTGTTGCTGGACAAGCGCCTGCGCGTCGGCCTTCAGCCGGTCGAGTTCGGCCAGGCGCGCGGCAATCTTCAGGTCGGACTCACGCAGTTCCTCCTCGCGACGGATCAATGTCTCCAATTTCTCCTGCAAACTGGCCTCGCGGCCGATGAGGCGCTTCTCCTTCTCGTCCAGTTCAGCGCGTTTGATGGTGGTCTGCTTCTCAAAGTCTTCGCGCGCGGCCAGCGCATCACTCCCCGCGGCCACCTCGGCGGCGCGGCGGATGGAGGCGGCGTCGCGCTCGGCGTTCTCGATCAAGCTGCGCGCCTCGCGTTGCGCCGCAATCAGCCGCCAGCGGTTGACGATGCGGTGGCCCCAATAGCCGGCCATCACCCAAAGCACCGCCTGCGTCAGCACCAGCACCTGGTAGGCGTTCTCCAGCAAAAATCGTCTCATGAATGTTCCCTCCAATAAACTGTGCTTTCGGTGACGACGGCGTCCATCGGCACGTCCTTGGGCGCGTGCGGAACGCTCGGTTGAATCTGGCAGTCGAAAGCCAGCGCGATCTTGCGTCCGCCAAACTGCTTCAGCATCTCGTCGTAAAAGCCCTTGCCGTAACCCATCCGGTGGCCCTGCGCGTCAAACGCCACGCCCGGCACAATCGCAACGTCCGCCGGCCGGTCGGGCGTCCTCCGCGTGTGCGGCTCAAGGATGCCGAGTTTGCCTGCCACCGTATCCCGATCGAGGTCGCGGATGTGACTCGGCCGATAATGCCGCTGTTCCGTGTGGTAAGCCGGCACGTGAATATGTTTGCCGGCGTCGAGCCAGTTGCGCACAAGCTGGTGCGTCTGGACTTCGTTCCCGTGCGACAGATAACAAAAGATGGTTTCAGCCTGTTTGACCGCCGGCAGTTCCAGCAATCGCGCGACGATCAGCCGGCTGCGACGCGAAACCTCATCCGGCGACAGCGCGCCGCGCAACGCCAGCACCCGCTCGCGCATCGTGCGCTTCTCGGCAGCGATGTTGGACGATGCGGCGGTCATGCGCGTTTCCCCGCCTGAAGCTTCGCGCGCCAGTCGGCGAGCCGCCGTTGCACCTCGCGCTCGAAGCCGCGATCCGTCGGCTTGTAATAGCTGCGGGCCTCCGTCAGGTGCTTCTGCGGCGCAATGCCGCCTTCGTGGTCGTGGGCGTATTGGTAGCCGACGCCGTGGCCGAGCCGCTCGGCACCTTTGTAGTGAGTGTCCTTCAGATGATCCGGCACCTCCAGCGTGCGGCCTTTCTCCACGTCGGCCATCGCGGTCCAGATGCCCATCGCGCTGGCGTTGCTCTTCGGCGCGGTGGCGATGTAGATCGCCGCCTGCGCCAGCGGCAACTGCGCCTCCGGCATCCCGACAAACTCCACCGCCTGTTGCGCCGCGCTCGCAATGACCAGCGCCTGCGGGTCCGCCATGCCGACATCCTCCGCGGAGCAGATGACGATGCGCCGCGCGAGAAAGCGGATGTCCTCGCCAGCAACGAGCATCTTCGCCAGCCAGTAAAGCGCCGCGTCCGGGTCACTGCCGCGCATGGACTTGATGAATGCGCTGATGGTGTCGTAGTGCGCGTCCTCGTCGCCGTCATAGACAACGGCCTTCTTTTGAATGCTCTCTTCGGCAACGGCCTTCGTAAAGTGAATCACGCCGGCCTCGTCCGGCTGCGTGGTGAGCACGCCGATCTCCAGCGAGTTGAGCGCCTTGCGGGCGTCGCCGTCGCTCGCGGTCGCCAGATGCTCCCGCGCGTCGGCGTCCATCTGCACGCGATGCTTGCCGAGGCCGCGCTCGGTGTCAGCAAGCGCGCGCCGCAACAGCGACTGGATGTCCGCGCCGGTCAGCGGTTTCAGTTCGAACATCTGCGAGCGCGAGACGAGCGGCGCATTGACGTAGAAGAGCGGGTTGTGCGTCGTCGCGCCGATGAGGCGGACGGTGCCGTTCTCCACGTCGGGCAAGAGCACGTCCTGCTGCGCCTTGTTAAAGCGGTGGATTTCGTCAATGAAGAGGATCGTCTTCTGCCCGGTGTTGGCGAGACGGTTGCCGGCTGTGGCCACGACACGGCGAATGTCGGCGACGTTGCTCTCGACACCGCTGAGCCGCTCGAAACGCGACTGCGTGGCGTTGGCGATGATCTGCGCCAGCGAAGTCTTGCCGGTGCCCGGCGGCCCCCAGAGCAGGATGGAGGCGATGCGGTCGGCCTGGATGGCGCGACGGAGAAGTTTGCCGGGACCGAGGACGTGACTCTGGCCGGCGTATTCCTCCAACGTGCGGGGCCGCATCCGGGTTGCCAGCGGTTCGGGACGAGCCGGAGCGGGCCGTTCTTCGACGGATTCGCGCGGGGCGGTCCGGCCGCTCGCGCGGTCGGGGCCGCCTTGTTGGAATAGATCCTGGCTCATCGCGTCTCGGTTCTGTTGCGACGAGGCCGGCTGTGGGACAAAAGAAATACCCCACCAGAGCCGTGTGAACGTATTCTCCAGACCCCGTAATTAAACGGAGCGCCTACCCGACGGCTTGCCGGCTTCCTGTGAAGGCATGTCGTCCACCGCCGGAGATCGGCCCTTCAGATGAAGGTTATCGGGTCAGAGATTCACCGTTGCATCACGCGAACGGCAGGGTATTTCAAAACTGTTTCGGAACCACGCCCGCAGGCGCGCTCCTTTGAACCCGCTCTAGCGTTTCAAGGAACAAACCACTGTTCGACAACCAACTCGGTGCTTTGCTGCTCATTTTAACCGCCGGCGTCACCGTCGGCGTTTGGTTCTTTCAGTTTTAACCCTGCCGCCTGCGCGGCACGGAACAACATTCACTCACTCTGCGCGGACCTCGCACTGCAATTCAGTTTTCAATCTCGCTACGATCTCGTCGTGCGTCTTGTTGACCTCGGTGTCGGTCAGCGTCCGATCCGGCGCCCGATAGGTCAACGAATACGCCATAGACTTCTTCCCGCTTGGGATCGTCTTGCCGCTGAATATATCAAACAACCGGATGCTTTCCACCAGATTCTTCCGGCTGCGAGAGAAAATTGCCATCACCTGCTCGTGTGTCACCGCTGCATCCACCACCAGCGCGACGTCGCGTTGCACCGACGGGTGTTGCGGCAGCGGCCGATAAGCCTTCGTCCAGCGCGCCACCGCCAGCACTTCGTCCAGATCAAGCTCCGCCAGAGCCACCGCGTCGCGCAGGTCGAACTCCTTTCCGAGTTTCTCCTGCAACACACCGATCTCGCCGAGCATCTTGCCGCCGGCTTTCACCAACACCGATTGCGCGAAGACGCCAGCCGGCGTCTGCTGCGGCGCAAACTCCACCGCAGCCACCTTCAACTGCACCAGCAGTGCCTCGACTGCGCCTTTCAAATCGTAGTAATCCGCCTTCGCAACAAGCGCATCGGCTTCCCATGCGTTCGACGAGCGCCGGCCCGTCGCGGCGAGCGCGAGCGAACGCCGTTCCTGCGGCTTGCCATCGCGCGCGGCAAACGTGCGGCCGATCTCGAACAGGCGCACATCGAGCGTCTGGCGAGCGACGTTGGTGCGGAGGTTTCCCAGCAGGCCGGGCAGCAGGCTCGGTCGCAAGATCGAGAGGTCTTCGTTCAACGGATTCTGCAGTTTCACCAGCGCGAGTTCCGCCGGCAACGGCGTGAGCGCGGCGGTCAGCGGTGAGGTTGGCGTCTGATTAACCGCTTCCTCGTAGCCCACGCCGTTGAGAATCTGCCGAACGAGGCGCAACCGGTCGTAGCCAATGTCGAACCGTGACGTCGCCGGCTCGGCGCGCGAGGCGACGGAAGGGATCTTGTCGAGACCATGAATGCGGCCAACTTCCTCGATCAAGTCCACCTCGCGCTGCAAGTCCACGCGGAACGTCGGCACCGCGACTTCGATCCGCTCCGCGCTCTCGCTCACGATGGCGAGGCCGAGGTTGGTCAGCGCACGCTTCACGGCGTCGGCGGGCACCTCCGTGCCGATCAACTGGTTCACGCGACTGAAACGGCACGCGATGCGGCGCAACTCAACCGGCTTGGCGAGCGTGTCAATCACGCCGCGCGCGACCTTGCCGCCGGCGAGTTGTTGGATGAGCGCGATGGCCCGGCGGCTGGCCCAGTCACACACGCCGACATCGGCGCCGCGCTCAAAGCGATACGACGACTCGCTGCTGAGTCCCGTGCGCTTGGAAGTCTTGCGGACGTTCGTTGGCAGGAAATACGCGCTCTCCAACAGCACGTCCACGGTGCCATCGTTGATCTCGCCCTGCCGGCCGCCCATGATGCCGGCGAGCGCAACACCCTTCTGCGCGTCGGCGATGACCAGCATCTGCCCATCGAGCGCGCGGTCCTTGTCGTCGAGTGTCATCAGATGTTCGCCCGACCGCGCGCAGCGCACGACAATCTCGTGGCCCGCCACGAGGCTGTAATCAAACGCGTGCAACGGATGGCCGCTCTCCAGCAGCACGAAGTTCGTCACGTCCACGACGTTGTTGATCGAACGGATGCCGAGCTTCTCCAGCAACGTCTTTAACCACGCCGGGCTGGGGCCGATCTTCACGCCGCGCACCACACGCGCCGTGTAACGCGGGCAGAGGTCGGGCGCTTCCACGCGGACTTTCGCCAGTGTCTCCACCGGCTCGCCGTCTTCGGTGAAGTTCACGTCGGGCAACTTGATGGGATTGCCCGTTAGCGCGGAGACCTCGCGGGCGATGCCAATGATGCTGAGCAGGTCGGGGCGGTTCGGCGTGATCTCCAGGTCATACACCGTGTCGCCGCCGCCGAGCACCTCGCCAATCGGCGCGCCGAGCCGCGTGGCCGGATCGAGGATGAGCAGCCCCTCGGCGTCCTCGGCGATGCCGAGTTCCTTCTCCGAGCACATCATGCCCTGGCTCTCGACGCCGCGGAGCTTGCCAACCTTGATCTTGAAATCGCCCGGCAGCACCGCGCCCGGCAACGCCAGCGGCACCTTGTCGCCAACCTTGTAGTTCTTCGCGCCGCAGACGATCTGCCGCTCCGTCGCGCCGTCGGTGACGCGGCAGACGCTGAGCCGGTCGGCGTTCGGGTGCTTGTCGCTGCTGAGAATCTGGGCGACGACGATGTTGTTGTAGCTCGCGCCGATTTGCTCGATGTCCTCGACCTCGATGCCGCACATCGTCAGCCGGTCGGCCAGTTGTTGTGGCGACCAGTCGAACTCCACGTATTGCTTCAGCCAGTTGTATGAAATCTTCATCACTTTCGTCCGTCAATGCAGCCACGACCTTAACGACGACGCGCAAAGCCCGCAAGCGCGGTTTTGGGCCTCCCCACCTCTTCCCACCAACAGTCCTTCTGTCCTGACCCCCACGGGAACCCGAAACGGGGCTGGCGAGCCTTAAATGGTTCCCATTTCAGCAAAACGGGAAAAACGGCTTGACCGGCTATGGGCGCGCCGGTAGTCTGCCCATGTTCGGAACTCGTGGTCGGCGACAAAGAGTGGGCGTGTTCCCACTCTTTTGTGTCTAGACCTGCGGCGTCCGAACGTGAACATTCCGTTATGAACGGCGACTTACTAGCAGCGCTCGATTATTTCGAGCGGGAAAAAGGCATAGACTCGAAGACCTTGATTGAGGCCATCGAGAGTGCCGTGCTGTCGGCCGCCCAAAAGAGCATTGGGCCGGCCCGCGGCCTGCGCGTGGTGATTGACCGCAAGACAGGCGCGCTGCGGACCCTGGCGACGTTGCAGGTGGTGGAGCAAGTGAACCTGCCGCATGACGAGATCGCGCTGAGCCGCGCGGTGATGGTAAAGCGCGATGTGAAGCTGGGTGACGAGCTGGAGGTGGAGGTGACGCCCGCGGGTTTCGGCCGCATCGCCGCGCAGACGGCCAAGCAGGCGATGATGCAGCGCATTCGCGCCTACGAGAAGGAACGGATTCACGACGAGTTTAAGGACCGGGTTGGCGACATCCTGAGTGGCACGGTCCGGCGGTTCGAGCGCAGCGACGTGGTGGTGGACGTGGGTAAAGCGGAGGCGTTGATGCCGCAGAAGGAGCGCGTCCCAACCGAGGAATACATGGCCGGCGACCGCGTTCGCGCGCTGTTGCTGAACATTGAGACGACGCCGCACGGCCCGGAGTTGATCCTGAGCCGCTCGCATCCCGATTTTGTCAAACGCCTGCTGGAGCTGGAAGTCAACGAGATCAAGGTCGGCACGGTGAAGATTCAAGCCATCGCGCGCGAGGCGGGTTTTCGCACGAAGCTGGCGGTCGTTTCCACAAACGAAAAAGTGGAGCCGGTCGGCGCTTGTGTCGGCATGAAAGGCGTGCGGATCAAGAACATCGTCCGCGAGCTGAACAACGAGAAGATAGACATCATCCGCTGGGACAAGGATCCAAAGACGTTCGTGGCGGCGGCGCTCTCGCCGGCCAAGTTGCGCAGCATGGAGGTGGACGAAGCCAGCCACGCCGTGAGAGTGCTGGTGGACGAAGACCAGCTTTCGCTGACCATCGGCAAACGCGGGCAGAACGTGCGCCTGGCCAGCAAGCTCACCGGCTGGAAGATCGAGATCCAGAAGATCGAGACGGTCCAGGAGACTTTCGAGAACAAGGTGAAAGTGGCCGTGGACGCGCTGGCGAAGGTGCCGGGCATCGGGCCGGAGAACGCCAACAAGCTGGTGCATAGCGGCATGTTGAGCCTGGCGGACGTGCTCGTGGCGGACCTCGCGGACCTTGCCGAGATGTTTGACGGCGACGAGAACAAGGCAAAAGCCATTCACGAAGCGGCTGCGGCCGCGCAAGAGAAAGCGGCACCAATGCCGCCCGCCGAAACATGAAGTCCCGGCGGATGCAGACGGCGTGGCCCTGCAGGCCAGGGCGCGGTTTAGAAGAGAATTTTTATGGGCATACGAGTTTACGACATCTCCAAAAAGTATGGAGTGGAGAACGCGCTTCTCATCGAGAAGCTGCATGCCCTGGGCTACAAGCAGATCAAGCAGCCGTCCGCGACGATTGACAAAATCACCGCCGAGTATCTGATTCAGGAACTTGCGCTGAAGGAAGTCGTCCACGCGCCCCCACCGCCGCCCGCGCCTGAGCCGGCTCCGCCCCCTCCACCACCTCCGTCGCCTGCGGCAGAGCCTGCGCCCGTGCCGATGGCCAAAACTCAAGCGCCCGTGGCCGCGCCGGCCGCGCCGGCCGCGCCGCCGGCACCGGTTGTTCCTGTCGCGCCGCCTGTCGTCGCGAAAGCTCCGACCACGCCGGCAGCCCCCGTGGCGAAGCCCGCGCCGCATGTTCACAAACCGGCGACGCACGCTGCGCCGGCTGTTCACGCAAAGCCCGCAGCGCCCCTTGCGCCGCCCAAACCCGCCGCGCCCGCCGCCCCCGTTGCGACGCCCAAGCCGGTCGTTGCCACGCCCCCTGCTCCGCCGAAACCGTCCGCGCCTCCTGCCCCACCGGAGCCGCCGAAGCCCGGCACGCAGGTGTTCGACAAGCCGGCGATGCCCGCGTCGTTGCTACGCATGACGATTCCGCCCGACCGCATCATCCAGATGCGCCCGCCGGTCATCGTCAAAGACCTCGCGTTGAAGCTAAAGCTAAAGCCCTTCCAGGTCATTTCCGATCTCATGGGCATGGGCGTGTTCGCCAAACAGAACGACGCCGTCGAGGAAGACATCGCCAAGCGGCTCTGCGGCAAGCGCGGTTATTTCTTCGAACTGGAAAAGCGCGTCCACGAGCGCGCCGAAGTCCACAAGCCCGCGCCCGTCGCCAAACCGCCGACGACGCAGGAAGAAAAGGCGGAGGATTTGAAACACCGGCCGCCGGTCGTGACCATCATGGGCCACGTGGACCACGGCAAGACCTCGCTGCTCGACACCATCCGCAAAGCCAACGTCGCGGCAGGCGAGGCGGGCGGCATCACGCAGCACATCGGCGCCTACACCGTGCAGATTCCGTCGCCGCACAAGGAAAAAGCCGGCCAGTTGGAGCAGATCACCTTCCTTGACACACCCGGCCATGAGGCGTTCACGAAGATGCGCGCGCGCGGCGCCAACGTCACCGACATCGCGGTGCTCGTGGTCGCCGCCGACGACGGCATCATGCCGCAGACCATCGAGTCCATCAACCACGCCAAGGCTGCCAAGGTGCCGATTATCGTTGCCATCAACAAGATTGATGTGCCCGGCGCGAACGCGCTCAAGGTCAAGACCCAGCTCCAACAGCATGGCTTGAACTCGGAGGACTTCGGCGGCGACGTTATCTGCTGCGAAGTCAGCGCCACCAAGAAGATCGGCATTGAGAAGCTGCTGGAAAACATCTTGCTCCAAGCCGAATTGATGGAACTGAAGTCCAATCCGAAGCGCAAAGCCAACGGGATCATCATTGAGGCGCAACTCGACCCCGGGGCTGGCTCGAAGGCCACCGTGCTCGTGCGCGCCGGCACGTTGAAGCAGGGCGACCCGATCATCTGCGGGCCGTTCTGGGGCAAAGTCCGCGCCATGTATGACGATAAGGGCGGCAAGATCAAAGAGGCGTTGCCGGCCACACCCGCGCGCATCCTCGGTCTCAACGGTGTGCCGGAACCCGGTGCTGAACTGACCGTGATGCCAAGTGAGAAGGAAGCCCGCGATCTGGCCGAACAACGCGCGCAAGAGTCACGCGCAACCGGCGCGGGCGAGGGCCGCGTCGCCACGCGCGAGGCGTTGCTGGAACAGTTCGAGGCCGAGAAGAAGAAAACCCTGAAGATCGTGCTCAAGGCCGACGCGCAGGGTTCGCTCGAAGCCATCGCCGGCGCGCTCAGCGGCATTCACAGCGACAAGGTCAGTCTGGAGATCATCCACACCGCCGTCGGCGCCGTCAGCGAGAACGACGTGTTGCTGGCCTCCGCCAGCCAGGCTGTCATCATCGGCTTCCACGTCCGGCTCGCGCCCAAGGCCAGCGACATCGCCAAGCGCGAAGGCGTCGAGATCAAGCTCTATTCGATCATCTACGAGTTGATTGACCAGGCCAAGGAAGCCATGGCCGGCCTGCTGGAGCCGCTCACCCGCGAAGTCATCACCGGCCACGCCGAGGTCAGGAAGGTCTTCGAAGTCTCCAAGGGCACGGTGGCCGGCTCGATGGTCACCGACGGCCGCATCGCCCACGGCGCCCGCGTCCGCGTGCTCCGCCGCCGAGCGGTCCAATACGAAGGTTTCGTCTCAACCCTCAAGCGGTTTCAGGAAGACGTCCGGGAAGTGCGCGCCGGCCTTGACTGCGGCATCCGCCTCGACAACTTCCAGGATTTCCAACCGGGCGACATCGTCGAAGCCTTTACTGTTGAAAAAGTCGCACAGAAACTGTGATGCGGGATTCGTAACCCGTAATTCGTGATTCGGAATCCGTCTCACGAAATACGAAATACGAATTACGAATTACGAATTACCAACCATGTCCACCCACCGCATGCAGCGAGTTTCCGAGCTGGTCAAGCAAGAGGTCAGCGAGATCATCCGCCGCGACATCGCCAGCGAAAGCGTCGGCATGATCACCGTCACCGCCTGCGAGGTCGCCAGCGACCTCAAGACCGCGCGCGTTTACATCAGCGTGATCGGCGACGCCGGCAAACAGGCCGCGGCGCTGGCACTGCTGGAACGCCACCGCGGCCACATCCAGCGCACCCTCGGCAAGGCCATCGTGTTGAAATACATCCCCCACCTTGCCTTCCACATCGACGAAACCGCCGAGCGCGCCGGCCGCATCGAGAAAATCCTGAGCGAAATCGAACACGAGAAGCCCGCGAGCGAGTGAGATGAACCTGCCTATCACAAACCAGATCGGCGACATTTTCCGTGGCCACCAGACCTTCCTCGTTGCCGGCCACGTCCGGCCCGACGGCGACGTGCTCGCCTGCCAGATCGTGCTCGGCTTGACGCTCCAAGCACTCGGCAAAACCGTCGAGGTCTGGAACCCCGACGGCATGAGCCGCAAGTATTCGTTCCTGCCGCACGCCGACCTCGTGCGCCGGCCGCCGTCGCAGGCGCGCGCGTTCGATGTCGTCATCGCCGTGGACACCGCCACCCAGGACCGCCTCGGCAGCATCCGCGACCGGATCGCCTCGCAGAAGGTTCTGGTGAACGTGGATCACCACACCAGCAACGGCCGCTTTGGTGACATCAACTGGATCGAACCGACAGCCGCCGCTTCCGGTGAGCTTGTCCATCAACTTCTTTGCGACAACCGCTGGCCCATCACGCCGGCCATCGCCGCCAACCTATTCATCGCCATCGCCACCGACACCGGTTCGTTCCAGTATTCCAACACCACCCCGCAGACGCTGCGCATCGCCGCCGAACTCATCGAAGCCGGAGCGAACGTCGCGGAGCTGTCGCGCCAGTGTTTCGGCAGCTATCCCCTCGCCCGTGTTCGTCTGCTGCAACTGGCGCTGGCGGGCATGAAGTTCTCCGCCGACAACCGCATCGGCTGGTTGTGGCTGACCAGGGAGATGTATCGCCAGAGCGGCGCGCTCGCCGAGGACTCCGAGGGATTGATTGACCACGTCCGCGCCATAGACACGGTGCTGGTTGCGGCGGTCTTCGAGCAGGACGACACAGGCATCGTCCGCGTCAGCCTGCGCTCGAAGTCCGACAGGATCAGCGTGGACAAGATCGCCGGACAGTTTGGCGGCGGCGGCCACGCGGCGGCTGCGGGCGCGCGCATTCCTGGTGAACCTGCCGGTGTCGAGGCGGCGGTGCTGAAGGCCATCGAGCAGGCGGTGCAAACAGCGCCGCAGGGCTGAGCTTGCAAGGCCGGCGCGCAATTCATACTGTGACACGGTCACAAACCTGATCGGAACAAAACAAGGATGATCGAATTCACTCCCTTTGACGGCGTGCTGCTGGTGGACAAACCAGCAACGTGGACCTCGCATGACGTGGTGGCCAAGGTGCGCGCGCACTTCGGTTTCAAAAAAGTCGGCCACTGCGGCACGCTCGACCCGATGGCGACGGGCCTGCTGGTGCTCGTGCTCGGCCGCGCCACGCGGTTGAGCGAAAAGCTCACCAGCGACGACAAAGCTTACGAGGGCACGATCCAACTCGGCGTCACGACCAACACCGAAGACGCTGACGGTGCGCCGCTCGAAACCAAGCCGGTGCCTCCGCTCACCGAGGCCGACATCCAAGCTGTTCTCCAAAAGTTCAGGGGTGACATCTATCAGACCCCGCCGATGGTCAGCGCCATCAAGCACCAAGGCCGCCCACTCTACAAGCTGGCGCGCAAAGGCGTCGAGGTCGTGCGCGAGCCGCGGCTGGTGCACATCTACGATCTGCGGTTGCTGGCCGTGGATTTGCCGCGCCTGAAGTTCCAGATGGCCTGCTCCAAGGGCACCTACGTCCGCACGCTGGCTGCGGACATCGGCCGTGAACTGGGTTGCGGCGCGCATCTCTCGGAGTTACGCCGGACCGCGGCGGGCAACTTCAAACTGGAACAGGCGCACACGCTCGAACAAATCCTGGCGCGACCGCGAGCGGAGTTGCCGCAATGGATCCTGCCGATCCTGGACGTGGCGCGCCTGATGAAACCGTAGTCACCGCGATGGAAGTCGTCCGCGATTTTGATGGCCTGCAACATCTGGGCAAGCGGTTCTCCCTCGCCATCGGAGTCTTCGACGGCGTCCACCGCGGCCATCAGTCGGTCATCCAAGCCGCGATGGAAGACGCGCGCGCGTGCGGTGGCCAGGCCGCGGTCATGACGTTCGACCCCCACCCCATGCGGGTGCTCGCGCCCGACCGCGCGCCGCTCCTGCTGACCTCCACGCCGCACAAGCTGGAACTGATTGAGAAGCTCGGCGTCACCGTCTGCCTTCTGATCGAGTTCAACCGCAGCTTCGCGGACACGACGGCGGAGGCGTTCGTCGAAATGGTCGCCACGCGCACGCCGGACCTCCAAACCATCTGCGTCGGCTCGCGCTTCCATTTCGGCCACGACCGCAAAGGCAACGCCGCGCTGTTGCGCTCGATGAGCGCCCGCCACGGTTTCCGCCTGCACGAACTGCCGTCGCTGACGCTCGAAGGCGAAACCATCTCCAGCACCTCCGTGCGAAAACTGGTGACCGTCGGCGATCTGGAGAAAGCCGCCCGGATGCTCGGCCGCCCCTTTTCCATCCTCGGCACCGTCGTGCCCGGCGACGCGCTCGGGCGCACACTCGGCTATCCGACCGCCAACCTCAACCGCCACAACGAGGTCGCGCCACCTAACGGCGTTTATGCGGTGCGCGCACGCATCGGCGACGGGTTGCGGCCGGGCCTCGTCAACATCGGCCTCCGCCCCACCGTGAAAAGCGGCGAGATGACCCCGTTAACGGAACTGCACGTGCTGGATTTCTCCGGCGACCTCTACGGCGCCGACATCGAGGTCTTTTTCATCGCCCGTCTGCGCGACGAGAAGAAGTTCGCCTCCCTCGACGACCTCCGCGCCCAAATCCAACGCGACGAGCACGCCGCCCGCCGCCTCCTCGCGTGAAGTCCCAAGGCAGCAACGTCCGCCATCTCTACGTCCACATCCCGTTCTGTGCGGTGAAGTGTGACTACTGTGCGTTTTACTCGGAGCCGGCGCAGGAAACACGCGTCGAACGGTTGCTCGCCGCGCTCGAACGCGAGATCGAGAAGGTGGCGGCTCGGCTGAAACCGGAGACGATCTTCTTCGGCGGCGGCACGCCAAGCATCCTGACGGAGCGCCAGTTCGAGCGGCTGCTCTCGCACCTGCGCGGCTGCATCCCGATTCTCGGTTCACGAATCACGAACCACGAATCACGAGTTACGAGTCCCGATTTCGAATGGACCATCGAGATGAACCCCGCCACCGTCTCGCTGGAGAAGGCGCGGCTGCTGCGGGCGTTCGGCGTGAACCGCGCTTCGCTGGGCGTGCAGTCGTTCGATGACGAGTTGCTGCGGCGGCTCGGCCGTGTTCACACGGCGGCAATGGCGCTGGAGAGCATCGCGACGCTGCGCGAGGCGGGCTTCGTCAATCTCAACCTCGATTTCATCTTCGCCATCCCAGGCCAGACACCGACGCAGTGGGAGCCTACGCTGCGGCGCGCCATCGCCTTGGAGCCGCAGCACCTCTCCACCTACGAGTTGACCTACGAGGACGACACGCCGCTGTTCCGCCGGCTCCAAGCTCGCGGCGTCGCGCGGCTCGACGAGGCGACGGCGACCGCGATGTATGAGCGGATGCTGGAGCTGACGGCGGAAGCCGGTTTCCGCCAATACGAAATTTCCAACATCGCCCGGCCCGGCCGCGAGTGCCGCCACAACCTGAACGCCTGGCGCGGCGGCGACTACATCGGCGTCGGGCCGAGCGCGTGCGGATACGTGGACGGCTGGCGTTACCGGAACGTGGCGGACATTGACGCCTACATCGCGCGCATCGAGCGCGGTGAATCGCCCGCCGAGCACGCCGAAAAGCTGTCGCCGCGGGCGCGTGCGGGCGAACTGGCGGCGTTTGCGCTGCGGATGAACGAAGGCGTCGCTGCGGCGGCGTTTGAGCGGCAGACGGGTTTTCGACTGGAGCAGCTCTGGCCAGACGCGCTGCCTGAGCTTGCCGGCCAGAAGCTGGTCGAGTGGGACGGCGAGCGGCTGCGACTGACGCCACGCGGCCGGCTGCTGGCGGACACGGTGGCGGAGGCATTCATCATCGTTGACAAGGCTGAGACATCTTCTCATCATCCCGCCTATGCTGATTGACGGCTCTACCCGCATCGTGGGCGTGTTCGGACACCCCATCGAGCACACCGCGTCACCGGCGATGCACAACGCCGCGTTCGACCACCTCGGCTTGAACTGGCGTTACCTCGCCTTTGACGTGCATCCCGACAACCTCCGCGGCGCGCTGCACGGCATCCGCGACCTCCATTTCACCGGCGTCAACCTGACCGTGCCGCACAAGCTGCTCGCGGTCAAAATGGTGGACTCGATGGACAAGGAGGCGCAACTGCTCGGCGCGGTGAACACCGTGGTCGTGGACAACCACGAGTTGATGGGATTCAACACCGACGGCTACGGCTTCAAGCGCGCGGTGCGGGAGGAGTTTGGAATGGAACTGCGCGGGCGGCGCGTCCTCATCCTCGGCGCGGGCGGCGCGGGGCGGGCGCTGGCGGTGCAGTGCGCGGTGGAAGGCGCGGCGGCGATTTTCATCGTCAACCGCACCCACTCCAAGGCCGCCAGTGTCGTGGCGGAAATCCGCAAACTCGCGCCGCGCACGTTCGCCGTGGCGATGCCGATGGAACTGAAGCACATCAGCAAGCATCTGGACGAAGTGGACCTCGTCGTCAACGCCACCTCGCTCGGCTTGCGCCCCAGCGACACGCCGCCGCTGGCGAAGTTTCCGCGCAAGTGCAACTGGCTGCGCGTCTATGACACGATCTACCGGCCCTCGGAGACGCGGTTCCTTGCCGCCGCGCGCAAAGCCGGCGCGCAGACCGCCAACGGCCTGAGCATGTTGCTGCACCAAGGCGCGCGCGCCTTCGAAATATGGACCGGCCGCCGCGCGCCCGTGGCCGTGATGCGCCGCGCGCTGCACAAGGCGGTTTATGGTTGAACTTCCCGCCGCGACTGCCTCGGAGAGCGCGTTTGTGTTCTGGTCGGCCGTGGTTTTCGTCCTCGGCGCCGTCGTGGGGAGTTTCCTGAACGTCTGCATCCACCGGATGCCGCGCGATCTCAGCATCGTCCGGCCCGGCTCCCATTGCACGCAATGCGGCAAGCCGCTGCGCTGGTATCACAACATTCCCCTGCTGAGCTGGCTGGCGCTGCGGGGGCGCTGCGCGTTCTGCGGCGCGGCGATCTCACCGGTCTATTTCATCGTCGAGCTTCTCAACGCCGGCCTCTGGCTCGCGCTCTGGCTGAAGTTTGGCTTGTCGCCTGAACTGGCCGCCTACTGCCTGCTGGTTTCGCTTTTTTTGGTGGGGATGTTCGTGGACTTGGAGCATTACATCCTGCCCGACGAGGTCACGATTGGCGGCACGGTTGCCGGCGTGATCTTCTGCACCGTGTTCCCGCAGTTGCAGGCTATGCCCAACTGGATGGACGGGTTGTTCCAGTCGGTCGTCGGACTCGCGGCGGGTGGCGGCCTGCTCTACATCGTTCGCTGGTTCGGCAACCTGATGTTTGGCCGCAAAGTCCACTCGTTTGAGAAAGGCGTTTCGCTGGTGCTCGACAAGACGCGGTTGCGGCTCGACGACGGCGAAGAGAAGCCGGAGGAGGAAGCTGTCAAGGATGTGCTGACCTCCAAGCGAGATCGGATTCAGTTTCAAGCCACCAGCGGTCGCGTCGGCGAACAAAACCTCGCTGGATTAACCGTGCGGATTTCCTCGACCAAACTGACAGTTGGCGGACAAAGCTGGCCGGTTGGCGACGCGCCTCGGCTCGAAGCCGTCGCCCACGAGATCGAACTGCCGCGCGACGCGATGGGGCTGGGCGACGTGAAGTTGATGATGGCCATTGGGGCGTTTTTCGGGTGGGCGTCGGTGTTGTTCACGCTGGTGTTGTCCAGCGTCCTCGGTTCGGTTGTCGGCGTGCTGCTGATCGCCCTTCGCGCGCACCAGTGGGGCCGGCCGATTCCCTATGGGCCTTACATCGTGGCGGCGTCGTTCGTCTGGATTTTCTTCGGCCCGGACCTGACGCAGTGGGGTTTGAATGTTCCGCTCCGCTGAGACGGCAACAGCTACCGTTCTTGCTGCTTGCTGAAGTTCTTCTCCACAAAACGGACCAGTTCGCTGTTCGCGTCAAGCCGCTTCGCTTCTTCGAACGCGCGCCGCGCCGCCTCCGGTTCCTTCAAGCTCAACCGCACCAACGCGAGCTTGGCGAAGTTCTTCGCATCACGCGGATAGAGTTCCGTGGATCGCGCGAGCAGTCGCGCGGCCTCCACATAATCGCCTTTCATCGCCAGCAACGATCCCAGTTCGCCGTTCAGGTCGGCATAGTCTGGCATCAGCCGGTGCCCGCTGCGGAACGCCATCACCGCCGCGTCCAGCTTGTTCAGCTTGAACGCCGCCAGCCCCGCGCGACGCCACGCCTCCACGCGAGCCGGATCCATCTCGACAACGCGCTGGAAGCAATGGAACGCCTGCCGCTCGTCGCCGGCCGCCAACGCGACCGATCCCTGACGAAACAGCCAGTTTGCATACGCCGGTTTTGCCACGCCGAAGGCCAGCACCAGCGCCGCCACGAGTGCGGCCGCCAACCTCGCAACCGGGTGCAGCGGAATCGTCTTCTCCGCCGCATCGTCGTTCTTTGTGGCAGCGGCGAGCCAACCGATCATCAGCCAGAACAGCGATTCGTTCGGCGGCATGAAGAGGTTGATGTCCACAAGGTTTTGCGCGAGCAGCACGGCCCATCCCATCGTCACGCCGACCGCAAGCACGCGAAGCTGCCCGTCGCGCTCATTCCGCGCCGCTTTGCGCGCCATGCAGGCCGCGACCGCCAAAAGCGCGAGGAACGCCGCCACGCCGAATGCGCCTGTCTCGACCGCGATCTCCAGGAACTCGTTGTGCGCGTGATCGGTCACCAACGCGCTCTTCGGCCGGTCGAAATACTCCGGCGGACGGTGCGCGGGATAGACTTGGATGAACGTCCCCGGCCCGTGGCCAATGATGGGCGCGTCGGCTATGGCGCGCGCCGAACCGAGCCAGATCATCGGCCGCACGTCGTCGCTCCAGAAGCGTTTCGCCGCGGTCTGCGCCGATGGCAACAACACCACTCCGGCGGCCACCACAGCCATCGCGCCTGCCATCAGCCACCGTTTCTTCCCAATCAACCGCGCAAGCAATCCGCCGAACGCCACAACAACCAGCGCCATCACCGCGCCGCGTGAGTCCGAAACCGCCACTGCCGCGAGCAGCACCATCGTATAGGCCGCCGCCAGCATCCACTGCCGGCCAAACGCCACCGTGCAGGCGATGCCGATGGGCAGCGACATGGCGAGAAAGCACGCGGCGAAGTTCCGGTTGCCGGCGAGGCCGACCGGTTCGACCCGCCACACGGTCTGCAACAACATGACAGCGGCTCCGACTGTGGCGACCAGCGTCCAGACGATGGCGATTTGTTTCAGCCGTCGCGCGTCCAGGCACTGCGCCGCCGCCAGACAGAGGAATGCGCCGCAACCCGAACGGAACACAAACTCAAACTGTCCCGCCTCACGCCCCGAGAGCAGCGCGGAAAGGGTTTGCGAAGCCAGGACTGCCAGCAGCGCCCCCGCCAGCCATTGGACGTCGCCGGAGAAGCCCAACCTTTCAGATCGCTGCAACGCAACGCCGAGCAGCAACGCCGCCGCAGCCAGCGCGGTCCAAGGGAAGTGGAAATCGAAACGATGCGAGGCGCACTCGCGGGGGAGTATCGCCAGCGGATAGCTCAGCAACGGCAAAACGACCGCGAGCGCAATAAAAACAACCGGAATAAACCCCAGCCGCAAACCGCGGGAGTCAGCGTCTTGGCTCACGCGAGGTTGCGCCGGCGGCAGAACGCGCGGCGATCACTACTCGCCGGCGACGGGCGCGGCGTTGGCGGGATCCACCACCCTGCCTTTTTCCACCGCCTTCATAGCCGGATAGCGCTTGGTGTTCCACTGGCCGTCTGAAGTCGCTTGTTTGAAATCAACGTGGCCATCGCGATAGACGACATTGGCGCCTTCGGTGCCGTGATTGCTGCCAAGACCGGAGTTTGCCCACTTCTGGCTGGTAACGCCCGTGCTGGCGAGTTGGTCGCAGGCCAGCGGGGAATCCGCCGTGTTCGGCGCGCCCAAGCCGAACGCGTAGGCATAGCAGTTTTCCCCGGCCTTCAACGAATCAGTGCGCGTCATGCCCGTCGGATTCTGGTCAATCTTGTTGTCGGCCTTGTATTGCCGGGGCTGCGCGCCACGGCAGATGAAAATGGTCTCGGTCGTGCACCAGCGGGGAAACAGCAGGCCGAAGTGCTTGTTGGCGCTGTCGCCGGTGGTGCCCGTGAAAGGATAGGTGTTCTCGTTGTCGTTGAAATAGGCCTCCAGCGCGATCTGGATCTGCTTGAGATTCTGCCCGCAGGTCATGCGCGCAGTCCGTCTCATGGCCGAGGTCATCGCCGGAAATACCATGGCCGCCAGAATCCCGATGATGGTGATCACGACGAGCAGTTCAACCAGTGTGAACCCTCGTGACGAACGACGCTGTGTAATCTGTCGCATATGAAATCTCTTTCTCGCACCCGCTGGCAACCAAAGCCCGGCGGAACTTGAACGCACTTTAGTAAAGCGTCGCCATAATGACAACATCGAAATGCGACAGATGGAAATGCGCTTCGCGGGTTGCCAGCCGGGCGCGAAGCTGGCAGAGTGGGTTCCAGAAACACAACCGGAACGATTACCGTGCCAAAACCATTCTATATCACTACGCCGATCTACTACGTCAACGACCGGCCGCACATCGGTCACGCCTACTGCACCATCGTCGCGGATGTCATCGCGCGCGCGCACCGGCTCATGGGCGAGGAGGTCTTCTTCCTCACCGGCCTTGATGAACACGGCCAGAAGGTGCAGCAGGCCGCGCAGGCCAAGGGCGTCACACCGCAGGAGTTTTGCGACCAGATGGCGCCGCACTGGGAACAACTCTGGCCGAAGCTGCTGATCTCCAACAACGACCTCATCCGCACCACCCAGCCGCGCCACAAGCAGGTCGTGCAGACCATTCTCCAGAAGCTCTACGACGCCGGCGAAATCTACACGAGCGAATACGAAGGCTGGTATTCAACGCGCGCCGAGCAGTTCCTGACCGAGAAGGAGATGGGGCCGGACGGGAAGTTCCCGGCGGAATACGGCGAGGTGACGCGGTTGAAGGAGAAGAACTACTTCTTCAAGATGAGCAAGTATCAGGACTGGCTCATCAACTACATCCGCGACAACCCCGGCTTCGTCTATCCCGACTACCGCCGCAATGAAATCCTCGGCTTCCTGCAAAAGCCGCTTGGCGACCTCTGCATCTCGCGGCCGGCGTCGCGGCTGGCGTGGGGCATTCCGCTGCCGTTCGACGCGGGCTACGTCACCTACGTCTGGTTCGACGCGCTGGTGAACTACGTCTCCGCAGCGGGCTACGGCTCGGCGGAGTTCGAGCAGCGATGGCCCGCCGACATCCATCTCATCGGCAAGGAAATCCTCCTCTTCCACGCCGGTTACTGGCCGATCATGCTCAAGGCCGCCGGCATCCCGCTGCCGAAACAGATCGCCGCGCACGGCTGGTGGACGCGCAACGGGCAGAAGATGAGCAAGAGCGTCGGCAACGTCGTGGACCCCGTCGCCATCGTCGAGGCGTGGGGCGCCGATGCGCTGCGCTACTATCTGTTGCGCGAACTGCCGGTCGGCTCGGACGGCGACTGGGCCGACACGAACTTCGAGCGCCGCTACAACGGCGAACTGGCCAACGACCTCGGCAACCTCGTCAACCGCTCGCTCTCGATGATCAACCGTTACTGCAAAGGCGTCGTCCCGCAGCCCGCCGTGCCGGACCCGCTGGACGACGAACTGCGCGCGCTGGCCGCCGCCACGGCGAAGCGGTTCCCCGAACGCGTCGCGAAACTGGAACTGAACGCGCTGCTCAACGACATCTGGGACTTCATCCGCCGCTGCAACCAATACGTGGACCAATGCGCGCCGTGGGCGCTGGCCAAAGACCCGTCCAAGGCCGCCCGCCTCGGCACCGTGCTCTACAGCCTCGCCGAGAGCTGCCGCGTCATCTCGATCCTGTTGACGCCGTTCATTCCGGTCACCGCGGAGAAGATTCGCCGCCAGCTTGCCATCGCCGATGCGCCCGCGGTGTTGATCGAAGCGGAATTGTGGGGAATGCTCGTGCCCAATCGCCCGCTCGGCGAAGTGGCACCGCTGTTCCCGAAGAAGCAATAAGCCGCGCCCATGAAGCTGCACATCCTGAGCGCCGTCATCATTGCCGCGTTCCTCGCCGCCGGCTGCGGAAAGAAAGGCGCGCCCGCTGACCAGCCGTTCGTCTATGCGCGCGCCGCCGACGCCCGGAAGCTCGACCCCGCCGTCGCCAACGACGACCAAAGCGCGAAGGTGCTCAACAACATTTGCGAGGGGCTGGTCCGTTTCAAGAGCGGCTCGACGGAAGTCGAACCGTGTCTCGCCGAAACGTGGAGTTTCAGCTCCGACGGCCGGACGTGCATCTTCGCGTTGCGCGAGGGCGTCAAGTTCCACGACGGCACGCCGCTGAACGCCGACACCGTCGCGTGGAACTTCAACCGCCAGATGAGCACAAACGCGCCCGGGTATTTTCCCGACGTCGGCTCCGCGTTGTGCGACGACCTTGAAAGCGTGCGCGTGCTGGACGCGCTGCGGCTGGAGTTCCGCCTGAAGAGACCCAACGCCGCGCTGCTGCCGAATCTTGCGACCGTCTCCGCCTCCCTCATCAGCCCGCGCTCGCTCGCGGACTATGGCGAAGGGTTGCAGCGGCGTCCCGTCGGCACCGGGCCGTTCAAGCTGCGGGAGTGGCTCCCGAACGAGCGGATCGTCTTGGAAGCCAGTCCCGAATACTGGGGCCAGAAGCCGAAGACCGAGCGTGTTGTGTTCACGGTTGTCCCCAACAACAGCGCGCGATTCCTGCAGCTTCAGACCGGCCAGGTCCACGCGATGGACGGCCTCGACCCGAACGATCTCGCCCCTGTGCGTGCCGACAAGAGCCTGACACTGCTCGAGGCGCCCGGCATCAACCTCGCCTACCTCGCCTTCAATTGCCGGAAGCCACCAATGGACAAACTGGAGTTTCGTCAAGCCGTCGCGATGGCAGTGCAGAAGCCCGCGCTCATCGAGGCGATCTATCGCGGCGCGGCGGTCGCAGCGAACTGCGCGCTGCCGCCAGCGCTACGCCCGGCCGACGCCAAACCCGAAGACTGGCCGCGCGACCTTGACCGCGCCCGCAACCTCATCGCGCAATTGCAGATCGTTCTGCGACCCATCACCGTCTCCACCAACGACGCGTTCGGCCTGCCAATCACCTTCACCACCAACGTCATAGAGCATGTCGAACTGCCGCCGTTGACGATCCACGTAACGACCAGCCCCAGCTCCTGCCTGCCCAGCCCGCCGCGAGCCGCCGAGTTGATTAAGGCCGACCTCGAAGCCATCGGCCTGAAAATCCGAATCGTCGCCAGAGAACGCGCCGCACACCTTGCCTCCGTCCGCAATGGCGAGCACGACCTCGCGTTGACCTGTCGTGTCGGCCGCAACGGCGATCCCGGCAACTTCCTCGACATCCTTGACCCGCAGGCGGCCCGCGCCGGAACCGGCGCCAACATTTCCTTCCTCGACGATTTCCAACTGGCCGCCGCGCTCAACGAGGGCCGCGAGCAGCTCGATCCCGCCAAACGCGCGTCCATCTACGCCCGCGTGCTGGCCTTGGCGCACGAACGGCTCCCCATCCTTCCGCTCGCCTACGCCCACGACACCGTCGCGCTGCGCCGGAACGTCCACGGCTTCGTCCTGCAACCAACGCTCGAAGTGCGGCTCGCGCCGGTGAAGCTGGAATAACCAAGCTTGGTTGCGCGTCGTTCTCCGTCCACTGGCGCACAACTCCGGCCCTGCCCGAAAAAAAGGCGGGGCGCCTCTCGGTGCGCCCCGCTCTTTTCTCGGTTTGACACGGCCGCTCTACGTCACAAACAGCGGCCGCATCAATTTGCGTTGCTCACACCTCAAGATTGTGTTCTCGGCTCTTGAAGCGTTATCAACGCGATATTGATACGCTGACAGAACTATATAACTGTCGGATGAATTGTCCATGCGGGCGGTTTCCTGATTCTGGCATAGGCGTTTCCCCTATGAATAGCCCCGACCAGTTCCGAACCGGCGCGGCAGACAAATCACTTCCCGACGAAGGGATGATTTGTTAAACAATCATCAACGCCGCCAAAGAATGACGACCATGCAACCTTCTCTCCAGCACTTCGCCACGCTCTGCCTTCTCTCCGCCGCGCTTGCCGCCACGGCCGCGCCGTTGTCCGACGCCATCCCGGCCGGCAGCCGCGGCCTCTGCATCGTCATCGGCGCCGGCGACGCCGCCGCGCCCGACCTCGCCGCCGACCTCGCCAAGCGCGGCTTGCTCGTCCACGGCATCGCGGCCGACGCCCCCGCGCTCGAACGCGCCCGCAAGGCTGTCAGCGCCGCAAAGATGGATGGCGTCGCTTCCATCGAAAAGCTGCCGCTCGCGCCGCTGCCGTATCGCGACAACCTCGCCAACTTCGTCATTGTTGCCAACGCTGCCGCCTGCTCCGAGCAGGAGGCACTCCGCGTCCTCGCGCCGAACGGCAAGCTCATCGTCCGCAAGGACGGCGCATGGCAGACCACCGTCAAGCCCATGCCGAAGGAGATGGACGAGTGGACGCACGACACGCACGGTCCCGACGGCACACTCGTGTCCAACGACAAGCTGGTCCGCTTCCCTGTCGGCTACCGCTGGCACGCCGGCCTGCCGATGAACCTTCAAAACCAAAAGCAACCCGCCAACGTCTGGAGCGACACGCGCGGTCTGGCGCTCAGCGGCGGCCGGTGCTTCACGCTCTCATCAACGGTGCTGGAGAACCTCGGCGCGACCTTCCGCGACGAGCACGGCATTGACCAATACGTGACGTGTCGCGACGCGTTCAACGGCCTGCTGCTCTGGCGCACGAAGATTGGGCCGACCTATTACGCCGGCTTGTATTACCCGAACCGCGCGCCGTTCGTGGCCGCCGGCGGTTTCGTCTATGTCGCCGCCGGCGAAGGCAAACTGTGGGCGCTCGACGCCACCACCGGCAAGGTCACGCGGAAGTTCGACACCACCTTCCCGCCGTGCCGCATGCTCGTGGACGATGGCGTCGTCGCAGTCGCTTGCTGGAAGGAAGGCACACGGCTCGGCGGGCTGACCGGCGTGGACCGGCGCTTGATGGACTGGGCCGTCGCGGAAGGCACGGTGGAGGCGTTCGACGCCCGCAGTGGCCAGCGGCTCTGGAAACTCGACCGGCTCGCAACTTCGATGCGCAGCGCCGGCGGCGTGCTGTTCATGGTCCAGCGCACAGGCGCCGACCTCCGCGAAGAGCTGACGTTCGGCCACAAACCGCCGACGAACCAGACGCTGACGCCGCCCCGCCCGGAGCAGTTCCCCGTCGCGGTGGACCTCCGCACCGGCAAGCAACTCTGGCAGACGCGCGTCGGCAAACCCGAACTGCACGACACGCTCAGCGTGGACGCCGCCGGCTGCAACGCCGTCGCCATCACGCATAACAACGGCCGGAAAACCTCCCTCCTCTGCGCGAGCGACGGCAAGCTGCTCGCCGAGATTCAGGCAAACGGCTACGCCGCGTTCACCGACGGCGCGGTCCATCTCGGCGGCAAGAAATACGATCCCGCCACCGGCAAGGAACTCGGCCAGTCGAAGCTGCGAATCAGCAGCACGATCTGCACTCCGCAGTATGTCGTCGGCAACATTACCATTCAGAACCGTGGCGGGACTATCAACGTGGACGGCAAACCTTTCCTCTACGGCGGCACGCGCGGCGCGTGCTTCTTTGCCAGCACACCGGCTTACGGCCAGTTCTACACTGCCCAGAACTGGTGCATGTGCGCCCCTGCTCAAATCCCCGGCTTCATCACCTTCGGCCCGATCGCGCACGAGCCAACGTCGGAAGAAATGGAGCAACCCAACCAACCCGAAGCCGGCTCGGCGACAATCCAAACTCCAAAATCCAAAATCCACAACGCGGCTGACTGGCCGATGTATCGCCACGACCCGCAGCGCAGCAACGCCACCGACGACGACGCCCCGCGGACACTCGACGTGCTCTGGCGGAAGAGCGTGACGCGGCCCACGCCCGCCGGCCCGCTCGGCATGGACTGGAAGGAATCGCTCGCAGACGCGTTGACCGCGCCGGTGATCGCGGAGGGCGCGCTGCTGGCGGCGGCAACCGACCGCAACCATGTCATCGCGCTTGATGCAGCCAACGGCAGCGAGTTGTGGCGCGCCAACGTCGGCGGACGCGTGGACACACCGCCGACGGTTTACGGCAGCCTTTGTCTGTTCGGCTCGCACGACGGTTACATCTACGCCCTCGCGCGCGCCGACGGCCGGCTCGCATGGAAGCTGCGCGCCGCGCCCCGCGAGGAGCGGATGGTGTCGTGCGGCAAGGTGGAGTCGCCGTGGCCGGTGATCGGCACGGTGCTCGTGGAGGACGGGGTGGGCTTCGCGTCCGCGGGCCGGACGCAAGGCTCCGACGGCGGCATCGCGGTGCGGGCGTTCGACGCGCTCACGGGCAAGCCGGTCTGGTCGCGCGCGCTCGTGATGACCCAGAGTGGATCGGAGTATCGCAACATGCGGCGCAACGACCTGCTGCTGAAGTGCGACAACGCGCTTCAGTTGATGACCACCCGGCTTGACCCGAAGACCGGCCAGCTTCTCCAAAACGCGACCGTCGAATACGAGAAGTTCCAGGACCGCAAACGCCGGATGGCGCTCACACAGAAGAAGAAGCCAACGCCGAGCAAGGAAGCCCGCGAGGTTGAGGAAACCATGACCTTGACCGAAATCGCGCCGGGCATTGGCTTGGAAGGCTTCATCGCCGCGACATGGACACGCCTCGGCGACCGCAAATACAAGAGCACCACCTTTGGCAACGTCAGTGCCGCGATGTTGAGTTGGGGCGCGCAGATCGTCTGCGGCAACGGCAGGGATGGATCGTCCGTCTCCGCGCACTGCCGCGAGAAAGTCGGGCCGTGGGGCCAGAAGCCGGACCCGAAGCTTCTCCAGTGGCAGCAAAAGTTGCCAGAGGGCTACCAAGCAACGTCCGTGATCGTCTGTGGCAACGCAATCGTGGTCGGCGGCGGCATCTTCAAGAAGGACACGCCAGCAAAGGGTTTCGCGCGCGTGCTCTCGCCGGAGAAAGGCGACCTGCTGGCCGAGGCCGCGCTCGACGCGCCGCTAACCTACAACGGCGCGGCGGTGGCGGGCGGCAAGATTTACGCGACTCTCACCGACGGCTCCGTGCTCTGCCTCGGCAGCAAGTAACGAAGCTGGCCCTCACTTCTTCGGCCCGGACACGCGGCGAAGCCATATCTCGTGCCAGAAGTGGAAGAGGTCGCGCGGGCAACTCCCCAGCCGGCAGAAGGAATCACAGGTGCACTGGTCGAGCAGCACCGTGTTCTTGAGCGTCCCCATTCTGCCGTTGGTTTCGAGAACGATCCGATCTATCCGACGCAACACCCGGAAGCGGTGTCCGAAGAGGTTCATCAGGAAAGGAGCGAACTCCAGCCCGCGATTGCGCCCGTGCTTGTCGAGCGTTGCAGCGATTTCCTCGCGGCTCTTTATCTCCACCCACTCGCCCGGCTGCAAGTTCAGCGATTCGGCGGGCGTCTTGTCGAGCATGCCGCGCAACCGATACACATGCTCGCCTTCGACGATCATCCGCAGGCGCAGCCAGACCGGGATGATCAGGGAACGCAGAAAGGTCTTGAACGGGTAATTCTTCGACCGGAACTCGCGCCAGCAATGCCGGACATCCCATCGGGCAATGTGCTTGGTGGCTCGCACCAACTCCGTGGATTGGCAGAAGTAGCGGCCATCCTGGGTCCGCGTCATGAGCGGTGGAACCACCCCCCTGGGCACAAGCTCCGCCGTATTGACACCAGGCGCTGTCGGCGCGTCCACTTTGCGCAACCAAGCGTCGTGCCAAAAAAAACGGCAGCATTTCTGGCACCCGTCGTGCGCGCTGCCGTCGCACCGCAGCCCGCCGATATAGACGGTCTGATCCAGCTGGCGCATCGCGCCGCCTTCGGAGCAGGCTTTGTGCACAAGCCTCCAGACGGGGAAGACCTGGCCGCAATACGGAAGCATCTCCGGCATGAAGGGCATCCCCCCCAGCGTTCCCTGCGCGTCCAGCGTGGCGCGAATCTCCTGCCACGGCCGCACCTGGACAAGATCGCCTATCCGCAATTGAGTGGGCTTCATGGCCCGATAGCCTTCTTAACGTTTGCTGAGTGTCAACGTCGAACCGCTGCGCTGCATGTCCAACTGGCTGAGAAACGCCATGCCAAGCAGCGATTGTTTCAACCTCTCTGGCCCGCCTTCTATAACTGATCCCTGCACGTTACGCAATTCAATCTCTCCCAACTGCACCGAAGCCAGTGTGACCTGCCACGCAGGACATTGGCCGTTGGCGGTGTTGATGATGATGCGGCGGCCTCCGGTGTAGTTGATCCTCATGCGCTTGGCTTCCGCGCTGTTGATCGCAACGTCGCTCGCGCCGGTGTCCACCATCGCCTGAGTGGGCACACCGTTGATGCGGATGGTGGCAAAGAAATGCCCCTGCGGGTCGGCTTGCAAGCTCACTGAAGTCGCCAGCCCCTGCCCTCTTCGCAGCGTGCAACGCTTGCCGTCAATCTCCAACTCAGCCTCCTCGCGCGTCGCCGAGATCAGCCTCACGCCTTCCGGCGAAGTCTGGCCGGTTTTCATCCGGCGGAGCACCAGACCGTTCACCATCAGGTCGGCGTGGTCGGGCGCCAAACCCACGACTTTCACGGTCGTCTCGCCGAGCGACGCTGTTGTGAGGAGAAGCCCAAGCGCGGAACCAAGCAGGACACCCATGTGCCGCGTCGTCTTTGTTTGCAGTCTGCCCTTTTTCATGGATCGGTCAATCCTGGGTGATAGTCTAGCAGCCGCTCGCACGAGCGCAACCACGGAATCCACCGCTCCGATCAAGTGTTTATTCCTCCGGCACGTAGCGAGTAGCAACGGTCAGGCCCTCAAGTGACTTCGTTTCCGCGGCGAAGAGCGCGCTGGCGACGAACCCGGCGACGTAGGTGACGACGCAGCCGATGCAGGCGTGCCAGAGGAACGAGACCTTGGTCGCGAAACAGATTGGCAGCAGCACTGCAACACCCACAAGCCAGCCTGCGATGGCGCCTTTGGCGTTTGCGCGCTTGGAGAGCATGCCTAGGAAGAACAGGCCGAGCAGCGGACCGCCGGTGAGCGCCATCATCTTCACCGAGCCTTCCACCAGCGTCCCCATTCGCTCGACGACGAACGCTAGCACCATCACCAGCATGCCGAAGCCGATGGTCATCCAGCGCGCCAGCCGCAGTTGTTCCGTCTCGCTCACGTCGGGCCGCCAGAGGCGTTTGTAGAAATCCATCAGCGCCGCTGTGGTCAGGGCGTTGATGCCTGACGAACAGACGTTCATGCTGGCGGAGAACACCGCCGAAATCAGCAGGCCTCCCATGCCCGCCGGCAGCGCATGGACGACGAAGTAGGGCAGGATTTGGTCCGCCTTGCGAATAGCCCCCGACGCCAGTGGATCGAGGTTCTGCGACTGGTAATAAGCGTAGAGCACCACGCCGGACAGGTAGAAAAGAGCCGTCACCGGCAACGTCATCCACAACCGCGCCCAGAGGCCGCGTTGGGCGGTCTTCAGGCTCGTCGCAGTCATGTAGCGTTGCACCGCCACCTGGTCGGTTGCCATCTGCACCAGCGCGTGAAACGCCTGCCCCAGCACCAAGCCCCATAACGTCACGCGCACCATCGGATCGAGGCTCAGGTCCACGGTGAGTTTGCCGCCCTCGCGCGCAATGTCGTAAACGCCGCCGACGCCGCCGGGGATATGCCAGAACGCAACGATGAAAATGAGCAGTTGCCCGCCGAAGAGCACGATGAACTGGATCGCGTCAATCCATATCACCGCCTTGATACCGCCCTTTGCCGCATAGAACGTCGCCAGCGAGCCAGTCACCACGATCATGAACCAGAGCGGCAGTCCCGTGACCTGTTCCAACGCCAGCGCCGGCGCGTAGATCGCCAGCGCCAGCCAGAGCAGCACGCGCGTGATAAACATCGCCGACGCCAGCGTCCGCACGCCAACCGAGAACCGCTCCTCCAGGTAATGATACGCCGTGAAGAACTTCGCTCGGTAGAAGAACGGGATGAAAATCGCCGTCGTGATCGGCGTGGCGATGAAAAAGCTCAGCCCGACCAGCGTATAGCTTGCATCGTGCGCATAGACCTCGCTCGGCGCGCCGAGATAGCTGATGCCGCTGAACATCGCCGAGAGAACGGCGATGCCGACCATGACCGGCCCCATGCTCCGCCCCGCCAGCAGGAACTCCTTTACCGACTCCTGCTTCTTTCTCGCAAATACGAAACCGAGCAACGCCGAGCCGAGGAGATAGGCCGCGAAGACCGTGTAGTCGAGCGTTGTGAAGCGCGCCATCATGAGTTCATGCCAACCGGGCAAATCCAGTCTGCCCCACCGCACCGCCTGCCTCAGATTGTAACCGGCCCGTGCTCTGCAACGCCACGAGTTCCCCGCACACCTCGCCGAGCGCGCCCAGCAGTGTCTCCACCATCTCCGCCGTGTGCGGCCACATCACGTAATACTGGCCCGACGCCAGGATGCCGCGCTGGACCAGCTTGCGGACGTAGAGCGTCTTGGCCGCCTGGCTGTCCGCGCCGAGATCGAACGCCAGCGACGGCGCGCATGGCATCCCGCCGACCTTCATGCGCAGTGACGGATGGCCCGCCGCGACCTGCCGCAGGTCAGCTTGAAGTTTCTGGCCGAGCGCCCACACGTGTTGTTGCGCCGACACGCGCTGCATCTTGCGCACACACGCGAGCGCGGCGGCCGGCCCGACGCCGTCAGTCCAGTAACTGCTCGATATGAAGCTGGCGTTGGCCGCGTCCATGACATCTCCGCGCCCGACAATGGCGGCGCAGGGGAAACCGTTGCTGATAGCCTTCGCATAGACGACGACATCGGGCTGGATGCCGAGCCGAGCGCACGCGCCGGGGAAACCAAACCGCCAGCCGCTGGTGACCTCGTCCACCATGAACACGCCGCCCGCCGCGCGGCACGCCGCCGCAACCTTCTCCAGAAAGCCGCCGCGCGGCTCCTCGGAACGCATCGGCTCCATGAGGACAGCGGCGAGCCTGCCATCGAGCTTCTTCAAGGCAGCCTCGAACGACGCGAAGTCGTTGTAGCGGAACGGCACCGCGGTTTCCGCCAGTTCGCGCGGCACGCCGAGCGGTTGCAGGCCGGGGAGCAGGTGCCCATCGAGCGCGTTTGTCTCGCCGAGGTTTGCCGCGAGATACCAATCACTCCAGCCGTGATACCCGCAGAACGCAATGCCGCTGCGCCCCGTCGCCGCGCGTGCGATCCGCACCGCCTGCGCAAGCGCCTCGCCGCCGCCGCGCGCGTAGCGCACGCGCTGCGCCCACGGATGGAGCGAGAGCAGCAACTCCGCCAGTTCCACCTCGTCCGGCGATACGAGCGTGCAGTAGCTGCCGAGGCTGACGCGGCGTTTGACCGCGGCGTTCACTTCGGGATCGGAGTAGCCGAGCAAGATCGCGCCAACGCCGCCAGTGAAGTCGAGATAGCGCCGGCCGTTGGAGTCCCAGATGAACGCGCCTTCGCAGCGCGAGTAGTATTGCGGCCACGTTGCGGGATCGAAGCTCACGGCGCGCTTGGAGAGCAACCCCGTGCCGCAAGCAACCCGCTGTTGCGCGCGCGCCCACAACTCCGGCCCCGACGGCGCGGGCGGCACGTCCTTGGCGCCCAGATGCGGCGCGAGCAGGCGCAGAGCGTTGTTGTGGAAGATGTCGCGTAAGTCGGCATCGTTCATGCCGATGCTCTCGCACGCCTCGCGCAGGCAGAGCAGCGACTCGATGCCGACGAGGGTGAAGTTCTCAAACGGCGTCACTGCCTTCGCGGGCAAATCGTCTGCATAAACCCACGTGAAGCCGTCGCCCATCGTGAAGCACTTGCCTCGCAGGTCGCTGATGGGATAGTCGGAGGCGTAGAGCACGCGGCGGGGGCCAAGAATCTCCAGCGCGGCGCGCATGGCCTCCGTCTCGGTCACGCCGCCGGTGTCCACGGCGACGTTGTCGAGGTCGGCGAGGCCGGCGAGACCCGCGAGCGCGTTGCGGTAGTTGAACGACCGCGCCACGTGGGCGAGCACGACGCGACAGCGCGGATACTTCCGACACAGCCGGCGCAGAGATTCCCGGTTGTTCTCATCGGCAATGCCGAGGTTGCGGACGATGTGCAACATGAGCACGCCGTCCATCCCGTTGCAGAGTTCCCACATCCACTCCGGCGCAAACTCCTCGATCGTCGCCTGCGCCGTGTCGGCGACGGGCGCGTAGAGCCGATACGGCTTGATGCCGACGAAGCGATGCTTGGCGATGAGTTGCCGCGCCCATGCCGGATCGTCCTCCGGCGCCAGCAACGCGAGCGCGCGGCTCACGCTGTTCTCCCGCACCGCAGCGATCTCGCCGGCAACAAACTCATTCTCTCCGACGCGGTTATTGCCGGGGCTGGGATAACCGAAGAACAGCCCGTTGACCACGCGCCTCGGCAGCCAGCGCGCCATCGTTTCGTTGAACCGATTCAGACCAAACGCCGTGTCCGCGGGAATGAACTCCGGCCGTTTACCCTCGGCGAAATGCCGGCTGTGGAAGATGTGCGTGTGGGCGTCGAAGACCTCGCGCGGCACGAAGTCATTCAGCCGCGTCTTGACCAACCGCGCGTCGGCTTCGGTGAGTTGGTCGCAGAATCTCATGCTCCTGGCTTCTTCTATCAGAAGCGCCCGTGCTTTTCGACAAGCTCGCGCATGATGGCGATGCGGCGCTCGTCGGCGCCGGGCGGCACTTGGTCGCCGGCGTTGGCGATGAAGCGGCTGGTCGTCTTTTTCTGATCGAGCCACTCCAGCGCCTTCGCCTCGAACTCCGCCAGTGGCGCGTCGGGCATCCAGAGGTTTGGCGAGACGCCGCCGGAGAGGATGAATCGCTCGCCTGCTTCGCGGCGGCACTCGGCGGCGGTCAGGTCGCCAGTCGGCACGGGTGTGACGGCGTCGGCGCAATCCGCGCCGGTGTCGCGGATCATACTGAGCGCCCCACGGAGCCGGCCGTCTATGTGGACGGCGACGAGCTTGCCGGCGCGATGAAGGCGCGCGATGGCCTCGACGTAGAAGTCGCGCGACCACTTGTTGAAGAACGACGGCGGCTGGATGTCGCTGGAGATGTTGTCGCCCATGATGACGATTTCTGCCGGCGACTGACAGAGCAGGTCCACGAGGTCGAGCGTGTTCCGGTTCACGCTGTCCACCGTCTCGTGCATCAAGCCGGTCCAGTCGGCGGTCGCATAAGTGGCCGCCTCGACGCCCATCCAATAGTTGAGCAAATGGCCCATCGCGCTGTAGCCGAGCGGCATGTAAACGACGCCGCAGTCGCCCACGTAGTTGTCCCACGCGGTGAAGCGCTCCCAGTGCGGAGCGAACCGCCGCCGCGACAGCGCGTAGCCGAACACGCGCAGGTCCTCTTCGCTCTGAATGCCCCATCGGCTGATGCCCCAAGCGTAGGAGCGTTCCTCCCACGTCCGCGTGCGCTCGATTGAACCGAGTGGCGTCTCGATCCGCCAGACGATTTCGGGGACGCCGTCGTTGTTGGTCCGCCGCACGGTGGTCGCCTTCACATCCGGCGGAAACGCCGCCGAGTAGAACGCGGCGAGGTTGGGCAAGTAGAAGCCCACGCCGGCGCGCCTGTGGTAGTCAATCAGTTCGCGTTCCGGCTCGATATACACCTGGCTCAAGTCCCATGGCAGCCGGTTGCGATGATAGAACCAGTGCGACAGGTCCAGCATGTAAGGCACCACATCCGGTGTCTCTCCGCGATACACCGCGAGGATTCGTTGGCGCAGAGTCATAGGATACCGCAGGTCGTTGAGGGCGGATGTTTTCAACGGTCAGAAACCTCCGCCACTGTTCGCAGTGCTAGGAAACTCATAATCGAAACCACGGCGTTCGTCACCTACATAACCATCCTCGTCTGGAGCGGCGTGAAATCCGGCGGCAGCGATCCGGCGGAAACTTACACGCGCGTCGCTGGGTGCGACCCGACGGAGGTGTTTAGCGTAGAGGCGGTGTAGACTGACGAGCAGCGACGCGACGCGGGCGGTCAAAAGCGTCCGAACTGCAAACAAAGATTGTCCGTCGGCATTCGTGCAGAACTCTTGTTCGCTGAAATCTGTGTCCTTAGTGCCGACATCACATCTTCCTCTTCGAACCGCGCTCTGTGTAAAATCCCAGACCCGTGCGTGGCCGCCGACAGCCACGAAACGACGCAAGCTCATAGATCTCGTCCGCAAAAAGTCTTGGCGGATCCTGCTTACTATTCCGAACTGCCGCACACAACGTCTTATCGTGCCGGAGGACGTCCACCGCGCGAAGCTCTGCCTGCCGTGCGGAGCGTGCCGTAACAAATACCGTTGTGAAGAACCCCATGCGCCTGACCTTTGGAGACTCGCTAGACTCCTTCCACGAAACAACACCATAGAATCCTTTGCGCCGCGACGTGGGAAGCTCGAACGGCATCTGAAAATTCGTGCCATTGATAAGGACGGCCCAACGCTTCATACCAGAGCCGCCGGACTTGGAAGAAGATCCCAACATCGAAGGGATGGTTCGCAAGATTTTGCCCCCCCCTACTTGAACTGCTCGACGTATTGGAGGAAGTCCTTGGCGGTCTTGTCGAGGTTCTCGATGGAGCCGCCGCCGTTGAGGACCTCGCACATCTCATAGACGAGGTAGCCGCGATAGCCGATCTCCTTGAGCGCGCCGATGAAGGCCTTGTAGTCAATGACGCCCTGCGGGTCGCTCATCTGCGTGGCGCGGAGCACGTCCTCCTGGCGCTGGTAGTTGGTCAGCTCGTGGACGTAGTGAAACCGGGCTTGGCGGCGGTATTGGGCGGCGATGGTGTTCACGAGGAACGGCTTCATCAGGTGGATGGACTTGCGGATGTCGGCGGGGGTGAGATTCTCCAGCGTCGGCGACCAGGCGTCCCAGCCGGACATGACGTTGGGATGGTTGACTTCCTTGAGCAGCCAGTGCATGGCGTCGTGGTGGAGGGCGATGTCGTGGTGGTTCTGGACGACAAGGGTGACGCCGTATTTGGCGGCTTCCTTGCCGGCGAGCTTGAGGCCCTCGACGACGGCGCCGTATTGGCGGTCGTAGGGAACGCCGGGCCGCTCATAGCCGGTGAAGATGCGCACCATCGGGCAGCCGAGGTCGCGCGCGAGGCGGGCAACTTCGCCGACGTAGGCGGCCTGGATCTCGACGTTCGGGATGCCGGGCTTGTCTATGCCGGCGGTGAAGTCGGAGTAGCCGGCGAGCGCGGCGAGGGTGAGTTTGAGTTCGGCGAGCCGCGCCTTGAGCTTCTTGCGCGCCGCGTCGTCGAAGTCGAGCGGCGAGAGGTGCGGGCGCTTCGCCATCACCATCACCGCGTCGTAGCCGAGCTCCTTTGCCTTGACGAGGAAGTCATCGAGCGACAACTGCGCCTGCCCGCGCCAGAAGCCGGCGTAGCCGATGGAGTGGAGGCACGGTTTGACGTTGAAATCCTTGGGGTTGCCTGAGGGGAGTTGTTGGGCTTGGGTCTTCATGATGGGCAAGGCACAGCCCAGAGCGAGGGCCGCGCAGAGGATGGTGGTCTTCATGGATGATGTTGCGGTGTGGTAGGTCGCCTTCATGGGCGCGCAGCATACGCCAGCCATCCGGCCAATCAACGCGAAAATCTTCGCCGCTCACTTCACGGGCGCATCCAAGCTTTTTGGACTGGCTTCCTTCTGCCGCACCGAAGGCGCCGAAGTATATCAGCCCAGGGCAAGCGAGTCCGCGAGCGCCGCCCTGGGTTGGCAGCACGACCACGAAGCCGCCCTGAAGGGGCGGCAGTGCTGGCACGTGCGAGGTTTTCCTTGCGCCCCTTCAGGGCGCACACGGTTATTGCTATGGTCCCAGGGCGGCGCTCGCGGACTCGCTTGCCCTGGGCTGATTTACCGCTGCACCTTCGGCGCGCTTCGAAGGTCGAACCACCCTCTCAGAAAATGAGATGCGCCCTCACTTCGCATCCGCAGGCGGAAGGGAGTCGAAGTCCGCGAGGTTGACCTTGTAGAGGTTGCAGTAGCCAGAGCGGTCGGAGGTGAAGATGACGTAGCGGCCGTCGGGCGAGATGCGCGGATGCGGATGGGCTTGCTGGATGCGCATGGCGGAATCGTGCCGGCAAAGGACGCGCGGCTTGGAGTATTCCTTGCCGTCGTAGCGCCACAGCCGAATGACGCCGCCGCCGTCGCCGACGATCAGCTTCTCGTCGAGGGAGAATGTGTGGCCCGTCTGGCCAGGGAATGAAGTTTCGTACTGGTCGGTGCCGTCGTGGCGGATGCGGCCGATCATCGCTTTGCCCTTGGCGTCGAGGCCGTGGTAACCGATGCGGACGCCGTCGGCATACCAATACTCGTGGCCGACGGTTTCCTTGCCGGTGGTCGGGCGGATTTTCCAGACCTTGCCAGTGTCGGCGTCGAGGCCCCAGACGCGCTGGTCCACGAGGTTCCACGGGCCTTCGTGGCAGAACGTGAGCAGTTGGCGCTGCGTGGGCGAGGTGTTGACGTGGCCGATCCAATACTTCTCCTCCCAAACGACGCGCGCTTCGCCGCTGTCCACGGCGACCTGCATGATGCGGCTGAGCGGCTTCGCCTCGAACGTCTCCTTGAAGCCGACGTAGCCGCGCAGCAGGTCCACGCGGAACTTGCTCGACTGGTCTTCCCAGACGCCGAAATAGACGTGGCGGCCATCGGCGGCACAGTTGGTCATCGAGTGGCACCAACGCGGCTCGGTCTGGAGCAACCGCCGCGTCTTCTTCGTGCGCAGGTCAATCGCCAGCAAGTCGCGGTCGTGCCAGCAGTAGGCTTCCTCGCGCGCCGGGTTCTTGCAGGCACGGAAGAACTCCACCTCGCGCGGCAACGGCACCGGCTCCAAGTCGGTTATCTGCTCAATCTCCCCGCTAGCGAGATCAATGCCGTAGAGGTTGGTGCGGTTGTCGCGGTCGGAGCTGAACAGCAACTTCCGCCCGCCGTCATACCAGCCGGGATTGGTGAAGTAGAAGTGATGGCTGTGGCCCCGGTAGTTGGTCACCTGCGTGACCTCGACACCCGTTAGTGTATCCTTGTAGGTGAGCCACTCGGTTTTGGAGCGTCGCCCTGCCCTGCCCCCGGCGGACGAGGTGGTGGCGCAGGACTGAGCGAGTGTTCCTGTGGCAACTGCGAAGCCCGCGGTCAACGAGCCACGCAACCATTCGCGGCGAGTGATGGTCTTCATCGCCGGCATCGTAGCAGCGTCGCCGCTCGCTGCAAACGCAGAATGCGGCTCGCAGGCGCTGCAACACAAAAAACTGTCTCCGCCAAACTTCTTTTACTTCGCGGGCCGCCGGCGGCGTGATATACACGCGGCCTTTTTTACGGAAAGGCAAATCATGTCATTTGAAAGTGGTCAGATCGGATTTCGGATGTGTTATGCGTTGAAGGAACTGCCAGAGGACGCGGTGCAGCGGTTTGCGCGCAAGGCCGCGCCGCCGTTGAAGTCGCTCGGCGCGGAGCCGACCGTCGGATGGGTCGGCGGGCGGCACATTTTCGACCTGCCCATCACTGACGAAAACGCCCGTCTTGGCGGCTATCTGCGGTTGAGTCTCCTGAAGGCCGAGCGCAAGGTGCCCGCTTCCCTGCTGCGCGCCGAGTCCTTCATGGAGGAACTCGCCCGCATGAAGGCCGATAACAAACCGTTCCTGGACCGCAAGGCCAAGAGCGAAGTCCGCAAGCAAGTCATGGAGCGGCTGCTGCCCCAGATGCCGCCGACCCTGCGCGCGATTCCGTTCGTGCATGATGAACGCGGCGGTGTCGTCTATGTCGGCGCGGTATCCGAGCAGCAGATGGACGCCTTCCGCGTGAACTTCCTCGCCGCAACGGGCATTGACCTCGTGCCGGTGAACGTCGAGACCGCCGTGGCGCACCGTCGCGGCGAGAAGGCCAAGCAGTGGGCGCCCGCCAGCTTCTCGCCGGAAGCGGCCGACCATGAGATGGAGAACCGGCCGGGTCAGGACTTCCTGACTTGGCTCTGGTTTGCGTCGGAGGACCGCGCCGGCCTCTTCGAGAGCCGCGAGCACGGCCAGATTGCCGTCGCGCTCGAAGGGCCGCTGTTGCTGGAGCGCCCCGGCGACGGCGCGCACGTCGTCGCCATCCGCGAAGGCGTGCCGACGGCGAGCGCCGAAGCGCAGACCGCGCTCCTCACTGGAAAGAAACTGCGCCGCGCGAAGCTCACGCTCGCCCGCGAGGACGAGACGTGGTCGTCATCCTTCGATGCGGATTGCTTTGCGTTCCGCGTGAAGCTGCCCGACCCGAAGGAAGTCCTGGACCCGGCCTCCCGTTTCCAGGAACGCATCCAGAAGCTCGGCGAATTCCGCGATATGTTCTTCGAGTTGTTCGACCAGTTCCTCGACGACCGCTGCAACGAGAAGAACTGGACGAAAGCTCAGAAGAAGATCCACCAGTGGATCGTTTCGCGAGCGGCCAAGAAGTAGGCGGCATTTTCACACGCCGCGTCAACGACGAAGGCAGCTCAATCCCTTTTGAGCGGCTCGATCTCAGCGGATGGCGCGGCGGCGCGTTTGTGGCGGGCATGTTCGAGGTGCAGGGACACGAGCCGGGCGACGAGAACCGCCATGTAGAACTGCCCGGCGACCGCCTCGCCCGTTGCCAACATCCGCGCGGCAGGTGAGAGCGGAGTCACGTCTCCGTAACCCACCGAACATAGTGTCACGAAGCTGTAGTAGAGCAGCAACGCGTAATCGGGATGCGGCGCAACCTGCCCCGCAATGCCGGCCGCTCCCGCGGGGAATTGGAACGAGCCGGGCACCAAGAAGTCGGTCAGGGAATAAGCGAACGCCCACGTGGCGGCGATGAGTGCGTAGCAACACACGGAACCAACCAGCGTGTCAGCGGTCACGCCTTCAGTCTGGCCGATGTCATGCCAGACGACACAAGCCGTGAAGGCCAGGAACAGCACCGCGGACAATTCACCGGCGATATACAACGGCTTTGTTTGCAGAAGTCCCGCCGCCCAAACCGTCCCCAACGTCAGCACGGCGAGCGTCACGGCGACCGCCAGCACCCATTTCCGCCGATTGATAGCAACGACACCCGCTAGCAGCGTCATCGCCACGATCAGATCACTCCAACCGATCCCGGCCGGCGGAGCGCCCGTCGGCTGCCCGTAGAAGGCGTCGGACCACGTGAGCATTTCGAGCGAGAGCAGCAGGAACAGATACTTGGCGGGGCCGCTCACCTTCTTGAAGAACGCCAGCAACCACAACTTGAAGTTAATTTGCATTCCGAGTGTCGCACTCATCACTGCCTCCGTGGCTTGTTCTCGATCCGACGGCAGCATACCGGCCGACGCCCGCCACACAAGCGCGAAAACTCCGGCGCGCGACAGTGCTCAGGTCGGAGAAGATTGGCGCCGGCGCGCCATTCGGTTGCTGGCCAGCCACAGCGGCAAGCCAAGCGCCAGCAGGCCGCACGAGACCAAGGCGATCCACGGTTTATAGACCACCGCGCTGTAGATCAGGAACGCGCACACGCCCGCGAACACCAGCGGCGTCAGCGGGTAGCCGGGCACGCGATACGGGCGCTCCACTTGCGGCTCTTTGAACCGCAGCACGATCACCGCCAGCGTCGAGCAGAGATAGAACGAATAGACCGTCGCCGCCGTGTAGAGGATCGCGTCCATGAACGAGCCAAGCACAATGATGAGCGTCACGGCTATTCCGCCCTGCAACAGCAGCGCCGCCGCCGGCGTGCCGAAACGCGGATGCCACCGGCCCACAAACCGAAACAGCAGATGATCGGCTCCGACGGCGTAGGAAATCCGCGCGCCCGTAAAGACGAGGCCGTTGACTCCGCCGAGCGCCGACACGCAGATCAACGCGCTCACCAGCCCGCCCGCCATTTGCGGCAGCGCGGCGCTCACCGCGTCAGCGGCCACCGCCTTCGATCCGGCCAACCCCGCGTAGCCGAGCGCGTGCAGGAACGCGCCGTTGACGGCCAGATAGAGCGCCATCACCGCGCCCATGCCCAACAGCAGCGCCCGCACAATGTTGCGGCGCGGATTGCGCACCTCGGCCGCCACGTAGGCCATCTCGTTCCAGCCGCCGTAGGTGAACAGCACAAAGATCAGCGCCAGGCTGTAAGGCAACTGCCCCGCCGCCTCCGCGCGCGGCGGCTGCGGTGTCGCGAGGCAGGCCGCGCCGACGATGGCCAGCAGGCCAACGGCTTTCACGGTCGTCAGCAGGTTCTGCGTCCATTTGCCTTGGGGGACGCCGAGCACGTTGATGAGCGTCAGCACAACCGTCGCGGCGACGGCATAGACCTGCTGGCCGTGGGGAAACGCACTGCCCGCCAGCGGGTCCCACACCGCGCAGCCGTAGGTGCCGAACGCAAACGCCACCACCGCGATGTCCCCCGGCCGCACAATCGCCAACTGCGCCCAGCCAAACAGAAAGCCCGCCCATTTCCCGTAAGCGCGGCCGAGATAGACGTAATCGCCGCCCTCGTGCGGATAAGCCGTCGCCAGTTCCGCGTAGCAGAGCGCGCCGCAGAGCGAGAGCAACCCGCCGAGCGTCCAGATGCCGATCACGCCCCACGCACCGCCCGCGCCCTTGGCGATGTCCGGCGCCATCTGGTAAATGCCAACGCCGATGATGATGCCCACGATCAGGCAGGTGGAATCGAACAACGACAGTTGCGGCGTCGGCTTCTGCGTCATGCCCGCAGCCTACCGCTTCTTTAGCACCACGCCAATGCTGGAAGTGTCCAACTCACAACCCGCCGCCGTTTTCCGGATTGAGGCAAAATCATCCCGGTCTTCCGTCCCCCTCCGCTCGTCAGCATCATTTTGCCTTCCGTGGTTCCCCGCTTCGGTCAGCCACGAAAAAGCGCAAAGAACACAAAGTTTCGGAGCTCGTTTGCTTCTTGTGCTCTCTGTGCTCTCTTGTGGCTCAGTTTTCTTCCGTGCATTTCGTGCATTTCGTGGTTCTCCGCTTCGGTCAGCCGCGAAGGAACGCAAGGAACACGAAAGGTTCAGAGGTCGTTTGCTTCTTGTGCTCTCTGTGCTCTCTCGTGGCCATCCTCCTCCCGCTGACCACTGTCCCCTGACCTCTGACCTCTGACTTCTGACTTCTCACCTCTTCACCTTCCGCTCTTAACTTCCGTCCCTGCTTCCCCTCGCCCCGGTTTCGTCCATAACGACGCGACCCGCCGTGACCGGTCAAGCTTTGACTCCGATGAACCCGCAAACTGCTCTGTAAGCTAAGTTCACTTCCCGGGAAGCAGCTTCAAAATCGCCTCAAAGACATCAAGCATCCCACGTGACCGTTCTTTGAGCCCCTTACACAGACTGCAATCGTTATAAACCAAGTGGAACGCCGGCAAGGCTCCTATGATCCGCCCGTTGCGAAAACGAGTATTCCGTTCCAAGGCCAAATGAAGAAATCGGGACGCTTTGCACCGGATTTCGTAAGTTAAATAATCCGAGTTCGCATAGTTGTCCGCTCTCACGGCTATTTTCGAGATCTCTTGAATTACTCTTTCATCGAAGCGCCTTAGAAACGTCATTTCTAGGAGTGCTGAGTTGAAATCTTCGAGTGTCCCCTTCCGAAGTAATTCCACGATTGTATCAGTCTTCGAGTTGGATAACGGACAATCATGAGCCGCTGCTATTTCGGATTTTCGCAATTCTTCCGCTCGCTTCTTTTTCAACTTTAGAATGGTGATAAGGAGACTCAACACAATTACCAGGCCACCGAGAACAATCTTCCATATATCCCACAGGTTAGAAGGCGCCGGTTTAGAAGAGGCAACGAGATTCGTTGCAGCTTGCTGACCTGATGCTTGCCCATAGATATTAAGAACACAGGCGAAAACACAAAGAACAATGACAACAGAAACAATCCTCACCGATGCGAACATTTTCACTATGATTTCTCCTAAACAGATGTGTTTTGGCGATTTTGCAGAATTCCACAAAGACTTGACGCAACTTCATGGAATGACAGCGGCGATCCCTTTAGGATTACACCGTAAACAATTCCCTGCCGCTCCCACTTGCGCAGTTTCCTGGCGAGTCGTTCGTCGTCCGCAATGGTCATTACAACAACCGCAGGACGCCTTTCCTTCGCCATCCCTGCTACCGAATCGACAAAATCAAGCCCAACAAATGGTTTTTGGTCGATAGGAGCGGTCGGAACGTCGGGCCTTCTGCCGGTGCTGAGTATCATGTCCAAAAGAACAATTCCGTAAGAACCGCGCTTCAATTCTTGCAAGCCACCCTCCAGATTTGATTCGCAATGGACATTCATACCCTGCGCTTCAAACGACTGAACCAATTCTGGCATTTTTGTCCATTCGTCATCTAGCCATAGCACACTTGAATTCATGGATTCCACATCTCCTTTCCTATTGTCGGTGTGGCACTTTCACTGTGAAGCGGACCAAAGAGCCGTGCTTCAGCATCCCATCCTCACCGATCAAGAGGTGAGGATCGTCAATGATACCGCCATACTCGCTTTTCCTCTTGGTCAGTTCACTATTCGCGATACACTTTACACTTACCAAACCTCCGTGATTTCGCACGACCGAATCCACCAAGGCAAGGCCCAACCCCGATCCAGTGCGGTTTCTGTCTTGCGCAAGAACGCCACGATACTCAGCTTGAAAAATTAGCCGGTCTTCGATTTCTCGTTCTAGAATGCCCACACCATAATTAAATATTTCGAGCACGTATCCGCGTTGCGAACGAGTTCCGGATTCGCCTCCGAAAATCGAAACGTAATGGCAGTCGAACGAATATTTTACCGCATTCTGCACCAAATTATATACAGCCATATACATCTGCTCTGAATCCATGCATATCAAATCATCCCCTACTATATGCGGAGGCCGAATCTCGACACCTCGCTTCTGTAGATCAGGGTCACCATCAAAAGCCTTGACTATCCGATCTATCACTGCCCGCATATGAGCCAATCGAAAGTCATAGCCTTCTTTTGTTTTTCGGATGAAAACTCCCCGCAGGTTATTCAGTATCGCCTGATAACTGAAGATCTGACATAGATTCCTCTTAGCAAATACACGGGCGCGTTCGTGTTCGGCTTCGCCAGATGCTATATCAATTTCTCGTTTGGCTACTGCATCCAATCTAGATCCCAACTCATGACTGATGCTGCGCATTACAATGGATTGCGCAGCTGCGCTGCTCAAAATATCGCGTGCGGCAGCGCAAAAACCGGAAAGAAAATTGCGGTCAAGCCTCGTGAGCTCGTTCGTCATTCGAATCCCGAGTTGTGCTTGAGGATTTATAAACATCCAGAAGCCAATCGTAGATCCTGCCAGCGGACAGGTCCCGAGCCACAGCGACTTAATCACAATGTGTGGTAGTTTCTGTTGAATTTCACGGACGATTTCAGCATACTGAGTCTTGCCAGTCAGTTGAAAGACGGTGATTCTATCGCGAACGCCGAGTTTATGCTCGCTAAAATCAACTGTGAACACGTCTTCTGATTCTTCCATCGGCCTCGCGCTTCCTTTAGCCACTATACTGAATTGGTTCAACTCTTGGATGTCGTTGATCATGAAATAGGCTTCTTCGAGACCAAAAAACTCTTTCAGCCGCTTGAGGGTTGGATCCACTTTTTTGATACCGTGGCCCGTCTCGCTCTCAGTTTGTAGTTGATGAACAGCCTCTCGCCGAAAGTAACGTTCAACTTCATACCGACGCCGCTTATAGTTTTCATGAACAATGTCAAAGACGCGTGTCGTGGCTTTGATGATCGAATCAAAGCTTTCTGGGAAGGTCGGATCAACTGCTACAGATTCACTGTAAAGGCCTTCAAGGTGTTGCTCCGATACATCGAGTCGAGCCGCCACCTTAGCCACGCACTCATTACACGATCTAGGCACGGCTGCTCGTTTTTGGCCGGCAAAAAGAACAGCGATGACTTTCCCGCCAATCTTGATTGAGCACGCGAAGTCTAGGCACCCCGCCCAACAAGTATAAGCATAGGCGATAAAGACTTGATTCTGATGCTTAAACTCCTTCTGAACAAGAACGTTCTTCGGCGCCCCCCCCCTCGACAACATGCTAACGACTTCGTTATCGAATTCCTTACATATCTCATTTCCATTGGTCTTTTCTCGCCTCAACTCGCGAATGAACTTGCAGTAGGCGGCAGACCAAAACGGGATGCCTTCCGTTTCATGCTCAATTCTTTTGCCCGTTGGCTCGACAATCGAAACGGCACCTTTGCAGTCGTGAGCAAGTCCAATCTCAATCAAGCGGAGTGCTTCTGGATGGATCAGTTCTGATATCTGTTCCGGTATATAAGGGCTCATTGGCGAACTTCGCCAAGAAACACACCATGTGTTTAGGAGCCGTTCTCCATCCAAACCTAATGGTTGGAAATAAAACTTCGGAAGCCAGCTTTCTTGAACACTGTAAAGTTTCTGAGCGGCCGATTCGTCAGAAGCCAATTCAAATTCGTAGGGTGCCGGGCATTCTGGGTTGGTGCATGAAAACCTTGAAGTTCGTCCGAATTCGGTCCATTCGAAGCACGTGCTGCAATACACCCGACCTTGTGGTCCTGTATTCATGGTCTAGTTGATCAACTCGTTGATCTTGTTCGCGATTCTCATTGTGATGGAATCCGCGATATTCGACGTGTCGAGCAAATCGACACGGTTGGCGCTGGTGCCGGCGATGACGTTCATGCAGAAGTGAAGAATGCAGAGTGAAGAGTTCAGAGTCTTCATCCATTCGACACGCTGAGCACCCCGCCGTTGTTCCAGAGGACGCCGGGGACGTGGGGGTCGGTGGCGGGCCAGTTGCAGCGGAGGCTGGTCCAGCCTTCGGCTTTGACGAAGTAGAGGTCCGGGTCGGAGGCGAACGCGCCGTTGCCGTCGGCGATCTGGATTTGGCAGTTCGCGCCGGAGGAGCCGGGGCCGGGCACGCCCTGGATGCCTTGGGGGCCGGCGAGGGTCAGGACGCGCCAGCGGTTGTCGGTGTCGGGGGTGGCGCTGTCGCAGGTCTGCATGGCGATGTAGAGCATGCCCTGGTAGAAGACAACGTCGCCGGGTTGGTGGCTGCCGCCCTGCCAGTCGCCGCACATTCTCACGCTGGTGCCGTCGGCGCCGCGCGGGCCGCTGGCGAGGACGGCGGCGGGGCAGACGGTGCCGTCGGTGAGGGTGATGGTGGAGGTGCCGTCGCCGTTGTCGGTGATGTTGGCGATGCCGCGTCCGTCAATACCATCCCGGCCAGCCGGGCCGTCTGGCCCTACCGCTCCGGGAGCGCCGGCGGGTATGGGGAATGGGCCAAAGGTGGCACCGTCGGTCATTTCGATGGTGAAGGTGGCGTCGCCGTTGTAGCGGATGACGCCGATGCCGTTGCCGGTCTGGCCGGCGGGTCCGGGGACGGTGGAGTCCGCTCCGTCGCGGCCGTCGCGGCCGTCTCTGCCGGGCGGTCCCTGTTGTGGGGCTGGGATGGCGTCTATGTAGGCTTTGAGGCCGTTCCACTGGGCGCGGAGTTGGTCGGCGTGGAGCCGGTCGCGGTCTTGAGGCCAGTGGGGGTTGTAGGGCACGGAAGTTAAGAGTTAAAAGTTAAGAGTTAAGAATTCCAGCCTCGTAAACCACTGTTTTCCGCCGGTTTGCGGATGTTTGGCGGCGGGATGGCCGGGCATAGTGTCCGGATAGAGGAGAATAACGCTGGGATAAAGGGCAATAGTCCTGCGCGGGTGTCCCATAATGTTGGGATGGAGCGCAATAATGTTGCGCGGGGGGCCAATAATGCTGCCACGCAGGGCAATAGTGTTGGGATGGAGTCGAATACTCGTGGGATAGAGGGCAATAACGCTGCGTGGGATGCAAATAATCGTGCGCGGCGGGCCAATAGTGTTGGGATAGAGGGCAATAATCGTGCGTGGCGGGCTAATAATGCTGCGTGGGAGGCCCATAACGCTGCGATACGGCGGCATAATGCCGCGCCGATGTCCCCTGCTCTCGCGCCAGTCCGCTCTGATGTTGGCAGGGGCCGGCTTGACGCCGCCACAGGCAGGCTTGGCGACGGGACGGGTTCGCGCAACGGCGGGAGGCTGTTGCGAAGCCGGCCGTCAGGTTCTTGTGGGAGTCTGGCGACCGGCGTTTTCATCGGGTTCCTGTTGGCTACGTGTCCGCTTACGGTGTGGGCGGCGCGGGCGGTTGAGGCGGCGGCGCGGGCGGCTCTTCCCCGCCTTCCGTGCCGCGACCGTAGAGGGCGTCGCGGATGCGCTGGACTTCCTTGGCTTCCTCGCTGTCCGTGGCCACGCAGCCGAGGACGGCGGTGAGGATGTTGCTGGCGCGGTCGTAGAGGTCGTCGCGGGCCGAGAAGACGTCGTCGCTGGCCTCGCCGCGGTCCTTGATCTTGTCCTGCTGCACGCCTTTCCCGGTGTCGAGGCTGCCGCTGAGCGCGCCGAGGGCGGTGATGTCCTCGGTGGGATCGTATTTGATGCGGGCGGCGAGGAGGCGGGGTTTGTATTCGGTGAGGAAGGCGGCGACACCTTCGCAGAACGCGCCGACCTCGCGCGCCTGTGACTGCGGGGTGACGTCGCCGCGCAGAGCGTTGCCCTGTTTGGCTTCGGCGCTCTTCTTGCCGAGGGCGGAGACGGCGCGCTTGAGGGCGCCGTTGGCAATGTCGTAAGCGCTGTGCGTGCTGGTCTTCAACGTCTTGGTTTCGGTGGTCTGGTCGGTCTTGGCGGTTTCCTGGTTTTCGTCCACGCCGGAGAGCAGCGTGGCGTTCTGGCCGACGGCGGTGACTTCGTCGGCGATGTCAACGTGCTTGGCGGTCAGCAGGGCGGCGCAGCGGCCGGCGAGGTTGCAGGAACTGCGGGCGTAGGCGACTACTTTCTTGATGGGATAAGTTGCCATGTGCGTTCTCCGGGGTGGAACTGGCGCGTCGCCGGGACAGGGGAGATCGGGATAATCTCCTGCGAAACAGTAGCCTGCTCGACTGACGCCTGCGATTGCCATATTCGGTGCATTGCAGTGTTGCGCCCGCGGTCGCCACTCCTCTTCTCGATCATGCGACATCCTTGTTTGTCCACGCGAGCGACTGCGCCGGAGTAAGGCACAGATGGCGAACGGGCGCAAGGGCTAATTTCGGATTTTTGCGCGCAGCGGCCGGTGGCTGTCGTTTTGTTCCGACATGGCCGCGCAACGCGGTGCTCCAACTTGCCGCGGCGCGGCGGGCGTCGTAGGTTTCGCCGTAAACGAAGGAGAAAGGATTTTATGCCTACGTTCATCATGCTCACCAAGATCGCTCCCAGCTTCACGCGAGAACTGCTGACGGTGGAGGAACTCGGCCGGGAAATCGGAGTGCGCGTCCGGGCGCATTGCCCCTCGGTGAAGTGGACGGCGCATTACGCCATCCTGGGGCCTTACGACTTCATGGACATCTTCGAGGCCAAGGACCAAGCCGAAGCCAGCGAGGTGGCGCTCATCACCAGCACGGTGGGCGGCGCCACGACGGAAACCTGGGGCGGCCTGCCCTATGAGAAGTTCGTGGAGGTGGCCAAGGACGCCGCCAAGCCGTAGCGACGGCAGGCAGCTTCGCACCGACAACAATGCCGGCGCCATTCCAACTTCGGTCCTCCGGTTTACGCCGCGCCGATCTGCTTCTGGATGAGGTCGGCGATGCGTTGGGCGTGCCGCTCGATCACGGCGCGGTCGCGGCCCTCCACCGTGACGCGGCAGAGCGGCTCGGTGCCGGAGTAACGCACGATGACGCTGCCCGCTTCCTTGAGCGCGGCCTTCGCCTCCTTGATCGCGTCCTGCGCGCCGGCGACTGAGTCCAGCGGCGGTTTGGAACTGACCCTGATGTTCAGCATGATCTGCGGGAACCGCTGCATGACGCGGCAAAGCTCGCTGAGCGGTTTGCCGGTCTCGCGCATGACGCGGAGCATTTGGAGGGCGCTGATGATGCCGTCGCCAGTGGTCGTGTAGTCGCTGAAAATCATGTGGCCGCTCTGCTCGCCGCCGACGTTGGCGTCAAGCCGGCGCATTTCGTCTATGACGAACTTGTCGCCGACCTGCGTGCGAACGACTTTGCCGCCGGCCTTGCCGATGGCTTCGTCAAGGCCGCCGTTGCTCATCAACGTCGCCACGAGCGTCTTGTTGCGGAGATGGCCCTTCTTGAGCATGTCCACGCCGGTCACCGCGAGGATTTCGTCGCCGTCCACAAGGCGCGCATTTTCATCGCAGAGGATGACGCGATCGGCGTCGCCGTCGTGGGCGATGCCGATGTCCGCGCGGTGGGCGATGACTGCCTGGCGCAGGCCGCTCGGATGGAGGCTGCCGCAGTCCTTGTTGATGTTCACGCCGTCAGGCGTGTTGTTATAAACGAACAACTCCGCGCCCAACTCGCGAAGAACGCAGGGCGTGCTCTTGTAGCCCGCGCCGTTGGCCGCGTCCACGACGATACGGAAGCCGTCGAGCGTCATGCCGCGCGGGAAGCTGGCCTTGACGAACTCGATGTAACGGCCCAGCGCGTCGTCTATGCGCGCCGCCTTGCCGACCGCCCCGGCGGTGGGGCGGATTTTATCTATCGCGCCGCTGAAGACCAGTTCCTCGATCTGGTTCTCCACCTCGGTTTCGAGCTTGTAACCGTCGCGGTCGAAAAATTTGATGCCGTTGTCGTCGTAGGGATTGTGCGACGCGGTGAGCACGACGGCAGCGTCGGCGCGCAACGACCGGGCGATGTAGGCCACGCCCGGCGTCGGCAGCGGACCCACCAGGAGCACATCCACGCCCATCGAGAGAATGCCGCTCGTCAACGCCGTCTCCAGCATGTAGCCGGAAAGCCGCGTGTCCTTGCCAATGACAATCCTGTGCCGCGAGGAGCCGCGCTCGGCGGGCACGGCGTTCCGGTTCCGGAAAACGTGCGCCGCGGCGCGGCCGAGCTTCAGCGCGGTCTCGGCGGTCACCGGCTCGATGTTCGCCTTGCCGCGAACGCCGTCGGTGCCGAACAGCTTCATCATGGTGGGTGTCGGTTCGCTCATGCTCTTCTTCCTAAGGCTTTCGCCGGAATTCGTCAATCACCCGCAGCGCCTGCGCCGTCTCCGCAACGTCGTGGACGCGGACGATGCGTGCGCCGTGAGCAACAGCCCAGACAGCGGCCGTTATGGAGCCTTGCCGCAACGCATCGGGATTCTTGCCGTCCGCACCAAGCAGTTTTGCGATGAGGCTCTTGCGCGAGACGCCGATAAGCACGGGCCGGCCGAACGCGCACACCGCAGACAGCCGCCTCAGCAGCGTCAGGTTGTGCTCCACTGTCTTGCCAAAACCGATGCCGGGGTCCACTGCAATCTGTTCCGCTGCGATGCCGGCGGCTTCGGCTGCAGCGAGCCGCTCGCGGAGAAACCCGGTGACCTCGTTTGCCACGTCGTCGTAGCGCGGATCGAGTTGCATCGTTTGCGGCGTGCCCTGCATGTGCATCAGCACCAACCCCGCGCCGGCGCGGGCCACGGTGGCGAGCATCGCTGGATCGAAGCAGCCGGCGCTGATGTCGTTGATGATATGCGCGCCGGCTTCGAGGGCGCGGCGGGCGACTTCGGACTTCGTGGTGTCAACAGAGATGAGCGGGCGGAGCGCAATGCTTAATGCGCCGCGCGTAAGGTGTTCGACGACGGGGATGACGCGGCGGAGTTCCTCGTCGAGAGACACGGAGGCGGAGCCGGGGCGGGAAGATTCGCCGCCCACGTCAATGATCTCAGCGCCAGCCTCGACCATCGCCAGCGCGCGGGCCACGGCGGCTTTTGGGTTTGTGAAACTGCCGCCGTCGCTGAAGCTGTCGGGAGTGACGTTCAGAATGCCCATCACCCGGCTGCGGCCGTCGGAGAAATCCACCGAGAAGTTCCGGCCGCGCCAGATCATGAGGGTCGCCGGTGAATGCCGGCTACGCGCTAGCCGGGGCGCTGCCAATGCCCGGCAGCGGCGGATTATCGGCCTTGTTCTCCGCTGAAGCTGCCGGGGCAATCGGCGGAGGAAGGTTTTTGTCCTCGCCAGTGTCGTGCGGCCGGTTGAGTTTGCCGGTGCGCACAATCTCCAGCACCTCCTCGCCGTCCAGCGTTTCAAACTCCAACAGCGCCTCGCCCAACACAACCAGCTTGTCCTTGTGGTCGGTCAGGAGTTTCTTGGCCTGTTCGTAGGCTTCATCCGTGAAGCGACGGACTTCCTCGTCAATGACGCGGGCGGTGGCCTCGCTGACGCTTTGCGGGCGGGCGAGTTCGCGGCCGAGGAAGATAGGCTGCTCATCGTCCACGCCGTAGTGGACGTTGCCCAGTTTCTCGCTCATGCCCCACTCGCACACCATCTTCCGCGCGATGGCGGTGGCGTAGCGGATGTCGCTGTAAGCGCCGCTGGTGATGTCGCCAAGGATCATCTCCTCGGCAATGCGCCCGCCCATGACGGTGGCGAGGCGGACCTGCAACTCCTTCTTGCCCTGCGTGTATTTGTCCTTCGTAGGCAAATACATCGTCGAGCCGAGCGACTGGCCGCGCGGGATGATCGTGACCTTGTGAACCGGATAGTCGCCGGCATCGAGTATCGCCTGCACCAACGCGTGGCCTGCCTCGTGGTAGGCGGTGCATTTCTTTTCCTTCTCATCCATCAGACGGCTGCGCCGCTCGCGGCCCCAGCGCACCTTGTCGCGCGCCTCTTCCATTTCTTCCATGCCGACGGCCTTCTTGTTGGCGCGGGCGGCGATGAGGGCGGCTTCGTTGACGAGATTGGCCAGATCGGCGCCGCTGTAGCCGGGCGTGCCGCGCGCGATGATCGCCAGATCCACTTCCTTCGCGAGCTTCACGTTGCGGACGTGAATCTTGAGAATCTGCTCGCGTTCGTTGATGTCGGGCATGTCCACCACGATCTCGCGGTCGAAGCGGCCCGGCCGGCGCAACGCCGGGTCGAGCACGTCGGGGCGGTTGGTGGCGGCGATGATGATGACGCCTTCGCTGGTGTCGAAGCCGTCCATTTCGGAGAGCAACTGGTTGAGCGTCTGCTCGCGCTCGTCGTGGCCGCCGCCGATGCCGGAAAACCGCGAGCGGCCGACGGCGTCAATCTCGTCAATGAAGATCAGGCACGGCGCGTGTTTGCGGCCCTGCTCGAACATGTCGCGCACGCGGCTCGCGCCCACACCGACGAACATCTCCACGAAATCGCTGCCGCTAATCGAGAAGAACGGCACATCCGCCTCGCCGGCAATCGCCTTGGCGAGCAGTGTCTTGCCGGTGCCCGGCGGGCCGGTCATCAGCACGCCCTTGGGGATGCGCCCGCCGAGCCGCTGGAACTTCTTCGGGTCCTTCAGGAAGTCCACGATCTCGGAGATTTCCTCCTTCGCTTCCTTGATGCCGGCGACGTCCTTGAAGGTGACTTTGTTGCGGTCGCGCGAGAGCATGCGGGCGCGGCTCTTGCCGAAACTGAGCGTGCCTTTGCCGGCGGACTTGAATTGCCGCCAGAAGAAAAACCACAGCAGCGCGATGAACAGGACGAACGGAATCGTGCCGATCAACACCTGTGTGAACGCGGTGTTGTTGCTGCGCTGGGCAAAGCCTTTTTGAGCCAGCAACTCGCTGAGCCGGTCCGTCACGCGATGCTTCAGGTGAAACGGCGTCAGTCCCTGTTCCTTGCCGGGGCCGGGCTTGACGCGCACCAGACCGCGGATGTCCTGCACCATCGGTTCGGTGCCGTAGATGATCTCGCCCTCCGAAATCTCGCCCGCTTCGAGCTTCTGCATGAAATCGGGGTAGCTCAGCTCAAGCACGGTCTTCTCCCGCCCCATCTGGAAGGTCCAAAGCGCGCCGGTGAGAGTCAGCAGGCAGAGGAACAGCACCAGCCCGCGAACATTCACCCGCCCTTCGCGCCCTTCGGGCGGCAGGGGTTTTCGGTTGCCATCATTCTTATTAAACATATTGGGTCACTTGCGCTCTGATTGTCCGGCGCAATTTAGTCGAAAGCTATCATAGCCGCCATAGCTTGGCAACGACGCTTTCCCCGACGCTTTTCCCCGCCCGTCGCAGCCGCTCAACTTCTCAACTCCAACCCTGACAGAGTGCTGGAATTAACGCGGCTGTTTGGTCTATGCTGCCGCCATGAACAACACCTCTTCTGAAATCCGTCGCAGAGACTTCCTTTCCATCCTCGGCACCGCGGGCGCCTTCTCAATCCTCGGCGCCGCCGCGCCACGCGCAGAGGCAGCGCCGCGCAAGGGTCGCCTTCGTCAGGGCGTTTGCCTCGGCGTGTTCGGCGGACTGAAGCTCGACTTCGAGGGCAAGTGCCGCGAGGCCGCCCGGCTCGGCGCGGTCGCCGTTGACCTTCAGGACCCGGAGAAATTCCCCATCTTGAAGAAATACGGGCTGATCCCGACGGAGGTGCGCGGCGGCAGCGGCATCAAGAAGGGCATCAACGACAAGGCCAACCACGCGGAGATTGACGCGAAGATGCGCGAGGCCATCAACGCCGCCGCCGAGGCCGGCGCGCCCAACGTCATCGTCCTCGCCGGCGACCGGCAGGGCCTCACCGACGAGCAGGGCATGGACAACTGCCTCGTCTTCCTCAACAACATCAAGAAGCTCGCCGAGGACAAGGGCGTGACGCTGAGCATGGAGTTGCTCAACAGCAAGGTGAACCACCCCGGTTACATGTGCGACAAGACCGCGTGGGGCGTCGAGCTGTGCAAGCGCGTCAACTCCCCGCGCTTCAAGCTCCTCTACGACATCTACCACATGCAGATCATGGAGGGTGACGTCATCCGCACCATCCAGCAGAACTTCCAATACTTCGACCACTTCCACACCGCCGGCAATCCCGGCCGCCACGAGTTCGACGAGACGCAGGAGCTGAACTACGTCGGCATCTGCAAAGCCATCGCCGACCTCGGCTACAAAGGTATCATCTCGCACGAGTATTCGCCCACCAAGGGCAAGGACCCGTTGGAGACGCTCGACAAGATGATGCGCATTTGCGAGGTGTAACCCTCGCGTCAATCCGTAGTGAACTACGCCGTCACGCTCCGCGCGTGTTGTGGCGAAGAGTGCGATGGCTGCATGGAGGCAAGCATGAACAGCAGACGCTTCGTTTCGCTGATCGCAGTGATTATTGGGGCTCTTGCGGCGCACGCCGCAGAGCCTGCGACGGACTCGCTGAAGCTCATCCCGCCTTGGACGCCCGTCACCGCCAAGGCCGGCAAGGCGGGCGTGGAGGTCGGCGTGTGGGGACGGACACAGAAGTTCACCAACCGCGCACTCCCCTCCTCCATCGTCACGGCCGGCGGGGAAATCCTCGCCGCGCCGATCCGGCTCGTCGGGCAGGTGTCCGGCAAGCCCATCGAGTGGAAACGCGGCGGCAACTTCCTGTTCAGCGCGGACAAGAACGCCGCCGTCGTCTCCGGCTGGCAGGCGGGCGATGACCTCATCGTCAACACCACCACGCGTGTCGAGTTCGACGGCGTGATGCGCGTGGACCTCGTGCTCCTGCCGCAGCGAAAGGTCTCGCCGAAGGTCGAGCGGCTCTGGCTGGAGGTGCCGCTGAAGCAGACGCGCGCGAGTCTCTATCACTACTGGCCCGGCTCTTGGGGCGCGGCGAAGAACAGCGGGGCGGTGCCGCAGGCCGGCATGGCGCTGATATTCAAGCCGTTCGTCTGGCTCGGCTGGGAGGACGGCGGGCTGGGATGGTTCACCGAGTCCGACAAAGGCTGGCAGCCGCAGGATCCGAAGCAACCCATCGAGGTCGTCGTCAGCGGCGGCCAGACCGTGCTGCGGCTGCATCTGCTCGACTCGCCGCCGCCGCGTCTGCCCGTCACCTACACGTTCGGTTTCCAGGCGACGCCAGTGAAACCGTGGGCGAAGAACTTCCACGAGTGGCGCGTCTGGCACGGCGGCGCCTACGGCATCGAGAGCACGCTGTGGAAAGCCGACGCGAAGAAGCCGGATTACGGCGAGACCTACCTCGCCGGCAAGGACAGCTCGCCCTCGAAGCCCAACACCAAGAAGACCATCCTCGACCGCGCGGCGGAGCTGGGCGTGAAGACCATCGTCTTCCACGAACACTGGACGCCGTATCAGAACCATTACGTGACGACGCACGAGGCGGAGTTGAAGAAGCTGGTGGCGGCCTGCCACCGGCGCGGCATCAAGCTGCTGCCCTACTTCGGCTACGAGTTTTCATCGCTCGCGCCGGAATGGGGCGAGTTGTCCGACGAGACGCTGGTGAAGACCACGGCGGGCGGTTACACCGGCGGCTACTATCGCGGGCCGGACCAGCGCGATTACATCGTCTGCTACAACAGCCGCTGGCGCGACATCCTCCTGCGCGGCATCGAGCGCTCGATGGCCCGCTACGGTTACGACGGCGTCTATCTCGACGGCACCATCGAGCCGTGGGCGTGCGCCAACGAGAAACACGGCTGCGGCTACCGCGGCACCAACGGCGTGCTCCGCCCCACCTACCCCATCTTCGCCGTGCGACGGCTCATGCACGGGCTGGCCGCGGCCATCCATCCCCGCGGCGGACTGGTGAACCCGCACCAGAGCACCTGCTGCGTCACGCCGACGCTGGCGTATGCGGACTCCTACTGGGACGGCGAACAGTTCCAGGGCGGCGAGCTTGGCAACGACCCGATGCAGCAACTGCCCCTGGCCGCGTTCCGCGCCGAGTTCATGGGCCGCAACTACGGCGTGCCGGCGGAGTTCCTCGTCTATGAGCGCCCGCCCCAATGGACCTTCGACCACGCCCTCGCCTTCACCCTGCTCCACGACGTGCGCGTGCGCCCCGGCGGCGGACTGGCCGCGTTGGAGAAGATGGCGCCCATCTGGAACGTCATGACCCGCTTCGGCGTCACCCGCGCCGAGTGGCATCCCTATTGGGAAACCAACCCGCTCGTCACCCCGCCGAACGACGCCGTGAAAGCCAGCCTCTATCTCGCCGGCAAGGCCAAATCCCGCCGCGCCCTGCTCGTCGTGTCCAACCTCTCCTCCAAAGACGAGCCAGCCGCGTCCCTTAGCCTCGACCTCCAGCGCTTTGGCCTGCGCGAGAACGGCCTCAAAGCCAGGGACGCCCTCACCGGCGAAGCGCTGGCCCTGCAAGCAAACCGGCTCACGGTTCCGCTCTCGTCCATGCGGATGCGAATGGTCTGGATCGAGTGAGCCGTCCCCATCGAGCCGTGGGCCGTGCTTGGCGAACTGGTGCGACTCGCCGGGAACGGCCCGCCCTACCCAGCCTCTCCCAGCTAATCCACCACCAACCGAAAGCTCATTTATGAAACGCGCCAAAGTCCTTGTCGGATTCACCCATGCGCCCGATCCTGTCCTCGTGGAGACGGCCCGGGGCGTCCTCAAGTGCATGACGGGCAACCCGGCCTTCCCCGAACCGCCTGTGACCATGCTGGCGCTGGAAGCCGCCATCAACGAGTTCTCCGCCGGCCTCGCCGCGCAGTTCCAAGGCGGCACGATGGCAACCACCCATAAGAAGAACACGCGCGACGCCTTGGTGGCCCTCCTCCGCCGGCTGGCCGCCTATGTTCAGGCAAGCTGCAACGGCGATCTGGCCCCTCTCCTCTCCAGCGGTTTCCAAGCCGCGACCCCCAGCCGGGCGCGACAACCGCTCGACGCACCCGGCATCCCGCGCCTGACCAACGGCAACTCCGGCCAGCTCATGGCGAAGATCAAGCCGGTCCCGAACGCGAAGTGTTACGAGACGCGCTACGCCGTCGTCCGGACGGACGGAGCGGTCGGCCCGTTCCAGTTCAGCGACATTTCCGCCGATTCGCGCGCCATCGCCCTCAACAACCTCACGCCCGGCACGCTGTATGAGGTGCAAATCCGCGCCGTCGGCGGCTCAACGGGCTACAGCGGCTGGAGCGACCCGACCCAACACCGGTGCATGTGAGGAGGAAGCGAAACGGAACCTCGGCCGCTCGCAGGGATGGCCAAGGAAATCAGACGCGACATTTTGGCGGCGGGCCGGCGTTGTAGTCGAGACGCTTGATCCTGACTTGTTGGGCGTCGGTGTCGTAGATCACGTAGCCAGTCTTCGGATTGCCGTCACGCGGCTGGCCGACGGAGCCGACATTGATGAAATACCGGCAACCCTCCTTGATGTCTAGGCTGGTCCAGCCGTGCTCGGTCCGGACGGGGCCGTCCTTGATAAATGCAAGCGGCACATGAGTGTGGCCAAAGAAACAAACCTGTGTCTCTTGGTAACTCATGGAAGAGGCCGCGGCGAGCCGGTCGAAGACATAACCCCAGCTTCGTGGCACGTCGAGAGTGGCATGGACGACGGTGAAATCATGCATTCTCAAGACGAGGGGCAGGCTTGAGAGATAATTCTTATCGTCGGTGTCGAGCTGTTCGCGGGTCCAGTGGATCATCTCGGCGGATTTGGGATTGAAGCTCCACGTGCTGAGATCGGCCGAGGCAAGAAGGTCGTGGTTGCCGAGAACGCAAGGGCACTTGAGGCCGTCACGAATGATCTGAATGCACTCCTTTGGGTCCGAACCGTAACCGACGATATCACCGACGCACAGATACTGGTCCACCTGCTCGCGCTTTGCATCCGCCAGCACGACATACAAAGCCTCGGCATTCGCATGAATGTCTCCAAGGATCGCGATCTTCATCGGCGTGGCGTTACGCTAACGAAGGGCGATGGCTTTGGAAAGGGTTATTGCAGCGCTCAGACTGGGAGCCCATCAGTGGCACCAACTCCGCCCAGCACATCGGCACATGAGGCGGCTTCGTGATTACGCCACGCGCTCGTGAGGATGCAGTTTTTGGTAAAGCCGAAGGACGTTGCCCTCGTTGTCCTCGAACTCCGCCAGCCAGAAGCCGTATTCCTTGCGCGGCTCGTAGAGGAACTTCACGCCGTGCTCCTTCAACTGCGCTGCGAACTTGTGGATGTCGGCAACCTCGAAGCTGAGCTTGATCGTGCCGAGCGCGCGGTCGGCGTGGTCATGGCCGTCGCTCTGGTGCAGGGCAAAGTGAGTGTCGCCGTCGGGCAGTTTGAACTCCACCCAGAACCTGCCGTCAATCTTCGGTTCTCCAAAGCCGAGCGTCTCGCTGTAGAACCGCTTCGCCGCCGCGAGATGTCGCACGTAAAGGAAAATGGTGTTGATCCGACGGATGGGGTGCATGGCGTGGTCTATTTAACTGAATCATGAACTTCGTCGCTAGGTTCGGCAATCCCTCTGGATGAGGTCGTCCGCTAAAGAAGCTCCAAGCTCAAAGTTCAAAAACAGTTCCAAGTTTCAGGTTCCAAGCTCCAAAGCACCACACGGTGCGCCAACTTCGACCTTGGAGCTTGTGGTTTTGAGTTTGGAGCTTCCAACTCCTCTATTTCACCATCGTCGCCGCCGCATCGAGAGCGCAACGCGTGAGCGAGCCTTGGAAGACACCAATGCCGATGACCGCGAGCATCGTCACCCAGAGCAGCGCCTTCATGGGCCGGGTAACCGTAATCGCGCCCGTTTCGCGCGGCTCCTGCCAATACATCGCCTTCACGACGCCGAGGTAGTAATAGAGCGACACCACGACGCCAATAGCGCCGATGATGGTGAGGCACCACATCTTCTGGCTGATGATGGCCGTGAAGACGAGGAACTTCGCAAAGAACCCGGCCATCGGCGGCACACCCGCCAGCGACGCCAGCGCGACGGTCATCGCCGCCGCCAGCAATGGCGAGCGCTGCGCCAGCCCCGCGTAGTTCTCGCGCTCGTCGTCCGGGAGTGTTTCCGCAAGGCAGGAGATGACCGTGAAGGCGCAGAGGTTGGTGAAGAGATACGCGAAGAGATAGAACAGCACCGCGCTGACGCCGAAGACGTCGGCTGCGGCAACGCCGAGCAGCAGGAAGCCGGCGTGGCTGATGCTGGAGTAGCCGAGCAGCCGCTTGACGTTGCGCTGCGGCATGGCGGCCAGATTGCCGTAAAGCACGCTCAACCCCGCCAGCGCGCCAATGAGCAGAACCCACGTCGGTTTCAGCGGCAGCAGCGCGCCAAACAGCACGCGCAACAACAACACAAAGCCCGCCGCTTTCGATCCGACCGCCAGGAACGCCGTCACCGGAGCCGGCGCGCCTTGATAGACATCGGGCACCCACGCATGGAACGGCACGCTCGCGATCTTGAAGCCCAAGCCGGCCAACACGAGCAGGAGGCCGATCTTCAGCGGCGCACTCGCGGCGTTGGCCTTCAGGAACGCCGCCACGCCTGCAAAGCCGGTCGTGCCAGTCGTGCCGTAGATGAACGTGATGCCATAGACAAGGAACGCCGAGGAGAGCGCGCCGAGGATGAGATACTTCACGCCCGCTTCAAGCGATTGTTGCTGGCGGCGCAACCACGCGACGAGGATGTAGAAGCTCATCGTGACTGTTTCCAGCGCCACGAAGAGCATGAGGAAGTCGTTCACGGACGCCGTGAGCATCATGCCCGTGCAGGCAAACATCAGCAGCGCAAAGAACTCGCCCACGCCGCCTTCAAGCTGGCGCGCGAAGCCCACCGACATCACGAGCACCAACGCCGTGCCGATCAGGAAAAGCCGCTTGAAATAAAGCGCCGTCAGGTCGTTCACCCATATTCCGTCAAACCCGCTGCCCGCCACAAAGCCGCCGTGGTAGCTCCAAGCGAGGATCGCCACCAAGCCCGCCGCGCCGATGTAGCCAAGGAAACGCCGGTCGCGCCGCTGCACGAACGCCTCCAGCATCAGCACCAGCATCGCCAGGCCGCACGTCGCCATTTCGAGTTTGAGCAGCGAAAAGTTCATGTCATCTCTTCGGAGCAACCGCAGGCACCGCCTTCTCTAGGGCGGTGATGATCTGGCCGGTAGCCGGCTTGATCGCCTCCACGAACGGCTTCGGATAGCAGCCGACCCAGATCAACACGCCGAGCAGCAACACATACGGCACTCGGGCAAAGATGTTCGCGTCCGTCAGCGACTGCCACTTCGCCGGCGTCGGGCCGAAGCAGATGTTCCGGATCGCCCGTAGCATATAGACTGCGCCGATCACCGCCCCGCCCCAAAGGGCCAGCAGCACCGGCCACGACACCGTGGCCGCGCCGATCTTCGCCTGCCACGCCGGCACCTGCCACGCGCCGAAGAGCGTCATCACCTCGCCCGCGAAGTTCGCGAAGCCTGGCAGCCCGATAGAAGCGAACGCCGCCATCACGAGCGCCGTGCCCACGAACGGCAGCGGCCGGCACAACCCGCCAAGCTCCTTGATCTCGCGCGTGCCGGTCTGCGCGTAGAGATAGCCGCTCAACCCAAACGCCAGCGCCGCCATGATGCCGTGCGCGAACATCACCAACACCGCGCCGGTCAAGCCGATGAACGTGAAGCTCGCGATGCCGAGAAAAGCGAAGCCCATGTGCGCCACGCTCGAGTAGCCGAGCAGATAGTTGAAGTCCTTCTGCCTCATCGCCACGAGGCCGGCATAGACGATGTTGCAGAGCAGCAGCACGAGCAGCACATCGTTCCAATGCCGCGCGCCCACCGGCAACAACGGCAGCGCGATGCGGATAAGCGCATAGAGGCCGAACTTCTTCAGCACGCCGGCGTGGAACATCGCCGTCGCCGTCGGCGCGCAGCCGTAGCCAATCGGCGCCCATGTGTGGAACGGCACCAGCGAGACGAGCGTGCCCAGACCGAACAGCAGAAACGGATAGATGAACCGCTGGACGTTCGCGTTGAGCGGATGGCTCCGCACGTAGTCGAGCAGTCGCGTCAGGTCGAACGTCCGCTCAGCAGCCGGCGGCGCGAGGTAGAGCGCGATCAGGCCGATCAGCGCCACGAACGCCCCGGCGCTGAGATAGAGCGTCATTTTCATCGCGGCATATTCGCGTTTGCCGCTGCCCCAGATGCCGATCATCAGGAACGTCGGGATCAGCGCCAGTTCGTGGAAGAAGTAGAGGAAGAAGATGTCCAGCGACGCGAACATGCCCATCGCGCCGGCTATCATGACGAGCAGCAGCACGTAGAACTCCTTTTGCCGGCTCGTGATGTCCCACGAAACCAGCGTCGCCGCGAAGCCGACGACGCCCGTTAGCAGCACCATCACGACCGTGATGCCGTCCGCTCCGACGTGCCAGCTCATGTCCAGCGACTCCACCCACATCACACGGTTCACGAACTGGAAGCCGGGGTCGTTCGGGTTGAACCACGCGAACGCCAGCCCGCTAAGCACCACCGTGATAAACGCGCCGAGAATCGCGAGCCAGCGGATGGCCAGCCATTTACTCGCCGGCACGAAGCACAGTCCCGCCGCAAACACCAACGGTGTCAGGATCGAGCTGTTCAATATGTTCAGAAAGTCCATGCGTTACCTGACCAGGCTGTAAAGGATGATCGTCGCGCCGGCGGCGAACCAGAGCGCGTAGGTCTGGACGTTGCCGGTCTGGAAAAGCCGGAGCACCTGCCCCGCGCCGCGCGTCGTCGCCGCCAGCCCGCGCACGGCCAGCCCGGCGATGATCCAGCGATCCACGAACCCGCAAAGCCACGCGAGCGTTCCCTGCCCCACCTTCACCAGCACCATGTAAATTTCATCCACGAAGAACTTGTTTTGCAGCACCCACGAAAGCACGGGGAGCTTGTTCAACGCATCCGCCGTCGCGCCACGCGCGTAGAGGAACGCCGCCGCGCCCGCGCCGATGGCGAGCGCCGCCAGCGCGGCGATCATCACACTCTTCGGCGCGTGCTCTGCGCTGATGGCTTTCTTCTCCACCAGCCACTCCGGGATTCCAAACCAGCCGCCGCAGATGGACGCCACCGCCAAGACTACAAGCGGCCCCAGCACCACCCATGAGCTTTCCTTCGCCTTCTCGGCGTGTTCGCCGCGCGTGTTGCCGAGAAACGCCACGAAGAAGCAGCGGAACATGTAGAACGCCGTCAGGCCCGCCGTCACCGTCGCGAGGAGGTAGAGACGCGGGTTGCGGTCGTAAGTGAGACCGAGGATGGCTTCCTTGCTGTAGAAGCCGCTCATGAACGGGAAGCCGCAGAGCGCCAGCGTGCCGACCGCGAAACACGCCGCGGTGATCGGCATCTTCTTCAGCAGGCCGCCCATCTTCCAGATGTCCTGCTCGCCGTGGTGCAGCGCGATGATGACGCTGCCGGCGCTCAGGAACAACAGCGCCTTGAAGAACGCGTGCGTCGAGAGATGGAACATCGCCGGCATGTAGCCGCTGCCGGCCGGGTTGCTCAAGCCGACGGCCATCACCATGTAACCGAGCTGGCTCAGCGTCGAGTAGGCCAGGATGCGCTTGATGTCGTTCTGTTGCGTCGCGATGAGCGCCGCCATCAACGCCGTGATGCCGCCGGTCCACGCGATGATCTCCATCGCCACCGGGCTGCCGAAGACGAGGAACGAGACTCGGCAAAGCATATAAACGCCCGCCGCCACCATCGTCGCAGCGTGGATGAGCGCGCTGACAGGCGTCGGGCCTTCCATCGCGTCCGGCAGCCAGACGTGCAACGGGAACTGCGCGCTCTTGCCAACCGCGCCGCAGAAGATCAACACCGTCGCGACGGCGAGAAGGTCCGGCGCCACCGGATGCGCGGCGAGGTAGTTCTTCATGCCCACGAAGTCCACATGACCGGTGATACCCCAGAGCATCAGGATGCCGAGCAGGAAGCCGAAATCGCCGAGCCTGTTGACGATGAACGCCTTCTTGCCCGCGTCCGCCGCGCTGGGCCGTTCATACCAGTAGCCGATGAGCAGATAGCTCGACACGCCGACGAGTTCCCAGAAGAAGAACATCATCAGGAAGTTGCCCGACAGCACGATGCCGAGCATCGAGAAGACGAAGAACGACAGTTTCGCGAAGAACCGGCTGACGCCCGAATCGTCGTGCATGTAGCCGATGGAATAAACCATGATGCACAGCGACACGCCGCAAACCACCATCAGCATCAGGCCGCTGAGCTTGTCGAGCGACCAGTTGACCTCCACCGACAGATCGCCCGCCGACAAAAACTCGTAAAGCACGCGGTTCTCCATCTGCGCGCCGTCGCGCACCGCGCCGAACGCTTTGTAGGCGAAAAACGTCGAGCCGACCAGGAAGCCGATGGCGATGACCCACGGCCAGTATCGTTCCATGTCGTGGGCAAAGTCGCCGTAAAACTTCGATTTGTGACAAAGCAGCCAGATGAGCACCGCCGCCGACAACGGCCCGGCCAACACCCGCAGCAATAATCCGCTCACGTCTTCCATGCGTCAGAGCCTCATCGAAGTGATTTCGTCCACCTGCACCGTCTGCCGGCGCCGGAACAACGCGACGATGATCGCCAACCCGACCGCGACTTCGGCCGCAGCGACCGTGATGATGAAAAACACAAACACCTGCCCGTGCAGGTTGCCGTTGAACCGGCTGAACGCCACCAGCGCGAGGTTGCTCGCGTTGAGCATCAACTCCAGCGACATGAACACCACGAGCGCGTTGCGCCGGGTCATGACGCCCGCCAGCCCCAGCGAGAACAGCAGCCCGCTGACGATCAGGTAATGTTCGAGGGTGACGGGAATCATTTCGTCTCCTTCCTCGACAACACCACCACGCCGACCATCGCGATGAGTAGCAGCACCGACGTAACCTCGAAAGGCAGCAGGTATTGCGTGAACAGCAGCTTGCCCATCGCCTCCGTCGTGCCGACCACCGGCTTCGCGGCCGCCGCCAGCACCGCCGAGACCACGCTCGTCAGCTTCCACGCCAGCGCGCCCGCCACGACCAAGGCACCGAACACGCCAAACCGCTTGAACTGCCGGACATTCTCCGTCTTCAGGTCCAGCAGCATGATGACAAACAGGAACAGCACGATGACCGCGCCGGCATAGACCAGAATCTGGATGATCGCCAGGAAGTAAGCCTCCAGCAGCACGAACAATCCCGCCATGAAGAACAGCGACAGCACCAAGAACATCGCGCTCGTGACCGGGTTGCGGCCAAGAATGACCAGCAGCCCGCTCAGGAGCATAGCAATGCTGAAGAACCAAAACAGTTGGTCGTGCATGTCGTTCGTCGCTCAGCTTGGACTAAAAATCATTTCTTCTGCCACTTCTTGATCGGGTCCGGCAACGTGCCGCCGAGTTCGAGAAGTTTCTCCTTGTTAAACACCATTGCCTTCCGCGAAAGGCCGGTCACGGAATACGGCCCGCGCAAGAAAATCGCCTGCTCCGGGCAAACTTCTTCGCAGTAACCACAGTAGATGCAGCGCAGCATGTCAATGTCGAACTCCGCCGGAATCTTCTCCACCTTGCCGTATTTCGCGTTCTCCGGATACTCCATCGGCTTGATGGTGATGGCACGCGGCGGGCAAACGAACTCGCAAAGCTGACAGGCGACGCACTTGACGCGGCCCTCCTCGTCCTTCACCAGCACCGGCTGGCCGCGATAGCCCGGCGGAATCTCCGGCTTCTCCTCCGGATACTGGAGCGTCACCTTCTTGCGGAAGATGTGGCTGAACGTCAGCGCCAGCCCGGACAGGATCGCCGGCAGGTAGAGCCGCTCGGCCAGAGTCAATTTGGGGCGTTCGAGTTTCATTTGACCCACCCCAATATAATGACGCCCGCCACAATCAGCACGTTCAGCAGCGCCAGCGGCAGGAACACCTTCCAGCCAAGGCCCATCAGTTGGTCATAACGGAACCTCGGCAACGTCCAGCGCACCCAGATGAAGAAGAACAGCAGCGCGAACAGCTTCGCCAGGAAAATGCAAATGTGCGCGAGGCCAACAAGAACGCCGCCCGTCGCCGGCACGAACGGCAGCGACCAGCCGCCGAGGAAGAGCGTTACCATCAACGCCGATGCGGCGATCATGCTCGTGTATTCGGCCATGAAGAACATGGCGAACTTCATCGAGCTGTATTCGACGTTGTAGCCGCCGGCCAGTTCCTGCTCCGCCTCCGGCAAGTCAAACGGCAGCCGGTTCGTCTCGGCGAACGACGACGCCAGAAAGATGAGCGCCGGCAGCCAGTTCCACGGATAGCAGATGAGCCAGAGATGGTTTGACTGCCATGTCACGACCTCGCTGAGCTTGAGACTCTCGACTTGCATGAACAGCGGAATGACCGACAGGCCGAGGCAGATTTCGTAGCTGATGAGTTGCGCGCTGCTGCGGATGCCGCCGAGGAACGGATACTTCGAGTTGCTCGACCAGCCGGCCAGCATGATGCCATAGACGGTGAACGAGGCGATGGCGAAGACAAACAGGATGCCGACGTTCACGTCGGCCAGAATCATCGACTCGCCGAAAAGTTTGCTGCCGAACGGAATCACCGCAAACACTATCAGCGCCGGGGACATCGCGAGCATCGGCGCGAGCCAGAAGTAGAGCTTGTTCACGTGCGCCGGCACGAAGTCTTCCTTGAGCAGTGACTTGCACGCGTCCACGAGCGGCTGGCCGAGCGCCCATTTGCCGCCAAGCGTGATCGCGCTGCCGTCCTTGCGAATCCAGAGCGGGATGCCGACGCGGTTCGGCCCCAGCCGGTCCTGGATGAACGCGCAAACGCGCCGCTCCACCAGCACGATGTAGGCGCAGATGAACAGCACCACGCCCAACACGCAGGCAATCTTAATCAGATGTATGAGTATCGCTTCCATCTAGCTCACCGAAATCTGCACGCCTTCGTCGCCGACCTTCGCGAGCGTCAGCCCCGCAAACGCCGGCACGTTGCCCGCCATGTCCGCGAACAGCGCGGCCACGTCGAGATGGTTGTCCACGCCGCCCAGCTCGCGCAATAGGTCGCGGAAGATCTCCCACTCCGGCCGCGCCTCGCCGCCGAGGCTCACCGCCGGCCAGACGCGCTGGAGGCGGCCCTTGGCGTTGATGAACGTGCCGCGCTTCTCGGCGAACGTCACGCCCGGCAGCACGAAGTGCGCCGCCTTCGTCGTGGCAGTCTGCTTGAAATCAATCACCAACAGCAACGACAGCTTCGCCAGCAGATCCGCGCCGACGCCGTGCTTGGTCACGTCCTCCTGATGCACCACCAGCGTCTTGATCTTGCCGCTCTTGATGCCGTCCGCGATGGCCGCGAGCTTCGACCCCATCGGCTCCGCCGCGACACCAAGCAACTTCGCACCCGCGCTGTTCGGGTTGCGGTCGGCCTTCACGAGGAAGCTGTCCGCCGCCCACGAGCGCGGCACGCAATCCGCCACACTTCCCTTCGCCAGCTTCGCAAAGAGGTAAAGTTCCTCGTTCGTCGCCCGCGCGCTGCCGATGAACGCCACAGAGTCGCGATTCGCCAACGCCGCCCGCAGCTTCGGGCCAAGCTGCTTTACCGCGTCAGCGTAAGTCGTCTCCTTCTGTTTTCCATCGGCGAGCACCAGCGCCTTCGTCAACCGGCTGGCATCGTTGACAAACCTGTAATTGAGCCGGCCAGCGTCGCACATCCAGCATTCGTTGACGGCGTCGTTGCTGCGCGGCGTCTGGCGGTAGATAACGTTCTCCCGCGACCAGATAACCGTGTTGCAGCCCGTGGCGCAACTCGTGCAAATGCTCCTGGTTTCCTTCAGGAACCATGTCCGCATCTTGAAGCGGAAATCCTTGTCTGTCAGCGCGCCCACCGGGCAGAGGTCCACGGTGTTGAGCGAGTAGTTGCTGTCGAGCTTCTTGCCGGGCCAGCAGGTCAGCGTCGAGTGGCTGCCGCGCTCGACAATGCCGAGGCAATCGTCTTTGGCGATGTCGCGCATGAAGCGGATGCAGCGGCTGCACAACACGCAACGCTCGTCGTCGAGCACCACGCGCGGGCCAAGATCCACCTTCTTCGGCTTGTGGACCTTCTCCTCACGGAACCGCGACGCGCCCGCGCCAAACTCGACCGAATACTCCTGCAGCTTGCATTCGCCCGCCTGGTCGCAGATCGGGCAGTCGAGCGGATGATTGATGAGCAGGAACTCCAGCACGGCGTTCTGCGCCTGCGTCACCGCCGCCGAGTTGGTGACAACGACCATCCCCTCCTTCACCGGCGTGTTGCAGCCGATGGCCAGCCGCGGCTGCATTGTGATCTTCTGCTTGCCGTTCGGCTCCAGCACCGGCTGGCGGTCGGGCGTGAACATCGCCTCGCCGATCTCGACCATGCACATGCGGCAGTTGCCCGCGACGGCGAGCTTCGGGTGATAGCAATAATGCGGGATGAACACGCCGACATGGCGCGCCGCCTCGATCACGTTGATGCCCTTGGGCACACGGACCTTCGTCCCGTTGATGGTGACATTCACCATCTCAGGCGTCGGCGCTGCGGTTGTCGGTGTCTCGGCCATTATTTCTCCAGCTTCGCAAAATCGTCGCGGAACTTCTCGATGAAGCTCTGCACCGGCCATGAGCACGCTTCGCCGAACGGGCAAATCGTGCGACCGGGGATGTTGTCGGCGATGGACTTCAGGTAATCGGTGTCGCCCTTCATGGCGCGGCCGCCCGTCATCCGGTGGAGCGCCTTGGCCATCCAGAGCGAGCCTTCGCGGCAGGGCGTGCACTGGCCGCAACTCTCGTGCGCGTAGAAGTCGGCGATGTTCGCCAGCGCCTTCGGGAGGTCTGCGGTTTCATCCAACACGATGACGCCGCCGGAGCCAGCCATCGAGCCGATCATCGCCACGGAGTCGAAGTCCACCGGCACATCCTGCCAACTCCAGTCATACTCGGTGCCGTCGCGCTTCTTGCCCTTGAACCGCTCGTCGCAGCGCATAACCTTCGCGCTGCTGCCGCCCGGAATGATCGCCTTCGCCTTGCGCCCGCCGCTGACGCCGCCGCAGAGGCCGTTGACCAACTCGCCGAGCGTAATCTTGCCCAGTTCGACCTCGTAATAGCCGGGTTTGTTCACGTGGCCGCTGACGCACATCATCCGCGTGCCGGTATTGTTCGGCGTGCCGATCTTCGCGAACTCCGCGCCGCCCATCGCGACGATGAGCGGGATGTTGCAGAGCGTCTCGACATTGTTGACGATGGTCGGGCACATCCAGAGGCCGAGCACGGCTGGGAAATACGGCGGCTTGAACCGCGGATAAGCGCGCTTGCCTTCGAGCGACTCGATAAGACCGGTTTCCTCGCCGCAGATGTAAGCGCCCGCGCCGCGATGCACGAAGATGTCCAGCGAGTAGCCGGAGCCGAGGATGTTCGCGCCGACGAAGTTCTTTACCCGTGCCTCCTCGATGGCCGTCACCAGAATCTTGTAGCCCTCCGCGAACTCGCCGCGGATGTAGATGTAGGCGGTTTTGACGCCGTTCGCGAACGACGCGCAGACCATGCCCTCGATGAGCGCGTGCGGGTCCTTGTAGATGATCTGCTTGTCCTTGAACGTGCCTGGTTCGGACTCGTCAGCGTTGCAGATGAGGTAGATCGGCTTGCCGTTCTTGCGATCCACGAGCGACCACTTCAGTCCGCAGCCGAAGCCCGCACCGCCGCGCCCGCGCAGGCCGGACTTGCTCACCTCGGCGCGGATGGCCTCCGGCGTCATCGCCAGCGCCTTCTTCAACGCCCCATAGCCGCCCGCTGCCAGATAGCTCTCCAGCCGGTTGCTGTAACCGGGCTGGTCCATCCGGGCGGTGATGAGTTTGCGTTCGACGGCGGCCATGATTATTTGAGGTTCGCGAGCAACTGCTCAGCCTTCTCCTTCGTCACATTCTCGTAAAACTCGTCGTTGATCATCAGGCACGGCCCTGTGCCGCACGCGGCGAGGCACTCAACCCAACTGATGGTGAACTTCCCGTCCGGCGTCGTCTGGTCCATGCCGGTGCCGATCGTCTTCTGCAATGTCTCGCAGAGTTTGTGGCTGCCGGCGAGTTCGCACGACAACGTCCGGCAAATCTTGATGTGATACTTGCCAACCGGCTTGCGACGGAACATCGGATAGAACGTCACGCACTCATAGACGTGAATCGGCTGGCAGCCCAACTTCGCCGCAACCCACTCGATCATCGCGTCAGAGATGCAGCCAAGTTCGTCCTGCACAGCATGAAGCACCATGAGCATCGCGCTCCGCTTCTGTTCCGGCGGATAATGCGCCAGCAGCTTGTTGACCTCGGCGTCGAGATGGGGAGGCACTTGCTGGCTCATCGGTCGCACTCTCCCATCACGAAATCCAGCGAGCCGAGGATCGCCGCGATGTCGCCGATCATGTGGCCCTTCAACAAATACGGCAGCGCGCTCAGGTTGCAGAACGACGGCGCGCGAATCTTCAACCGCCACGGCACACCGCCGCCTTTGCTGACGATGTAGAAGCCAAGTTCGCCCTTCGGGTTCTCCGCTCCGAAATAAGCCTCGCCCGGCGGCACATCAGGGCCTTCGGTGACAATCATGAAATGATGGATGAGCTGCTCCATCTTCGTGAGCACCTGCTCCTTCGGTGGCAACACGCTCTTCAGGTCGGGCGCGTTCACCGGCCCGCCCGGCAGCTTGTCGCACGCCTGCTTCAGGATGCGGACCGACTGGCGCATCTCTTCCATCCGCACCAGATAACGGTCGTAGCAATCGCCCTTCGTCCCAATCGGCACGTCGAACTCAAAATCCTTGTAACAGAGATACGGGTGGTTCTTACGCAGATCGAACTCCACGCCGCTGCCGCGCAGGTTCGGGCCGGTGACGCCGAAATCAATAGCGACTTCCTTCGGCAACACACCGACGCCCTGGTTGCGGTCCACGAAGATGCGATTGCGCGTCAGGAGGCGGTCCACCTCGTCAATCATCCGCGGGAACTCGTCGAGGAACTTCTTGAGTTCGGCGATCCAGCCGTTCGGCACGTCGCGCGCGACGCCGCCTACGCGGGTGTAGCTGTTCGTAAGCCGCGCGCCGGTGAGCTTCTCCATCAGCGACAGGAGCCGCTCGCGCTCGGTGAACGTGTAGAGGAACACCGTCATCGCCGCGAGGTCGAGCGCCATCGCGCCAAGGCCAACGAGATGCGACGCGATGCGTGCCATCTCGCAACAGATGACGCGGATATACTGGCAACGCGGCGGCACCTGCAACCGCATCAATTTCTCCACGGCAAGCACGTAGGCGACGTTATTCGCCAACGGCGCGAGGTAATCCAGCCGGTCCGTGTAAGGCACGAACTGGTTGTAGGTGAGGTTCTCGGCGATCTTCTCGTCGCCGCGATGTAGGAAGCCCACGTCCGGCTTCGCGTTCACCACAACCTCTCCGTCCAGTTCCAGCACGATCCGCAACACGCCGTGCGTGCATGGATGCGACGGCCCCATGTTCAAAATCATCCGCTCGCCCGCAACATCCTCCGTGCCCTTCGGCTCCTCCGGCCATGGTGCAGGCGGCGGCTCCGCTGCTGTCGGCTCCGCTGGCTCCGGTGCTTTCGCTGGGGCGGCGGGCGCGGCTGGCTTCGCTGCGGGTTGTGGAGCCGCCGGCTTTGCGGTGGCGGCTGGTGTTGGCTTCGGAGCGATTGTTGCAGCAGGTTTTGGCGCTGCGGGTGTCGCAGTCGGCTTCGTCGGCGGCTGCGTGGCGACTGGCGTGGCCGCTGGCTTCGCAACTACGGAAGCCGGAACCTTGGGTGCAGGCGGCGCAGGCGCTTTTGCGGGCGTTGCAGCAACCTTCGGCACTGGTGGTTGCGGCGTTTGCGGGGGCACTGTCTTCGCAACGACCTTCGGCGCAGGGGCGGGAGGCGGCGGTGGAGCGGCGGGCGGGGGCGTGGCAGCCGGTTTGGCCGCCGCGTCTTTCGCTGGCTCCTGTCCTTTCACCACCTTGGGTTTGATCGGTTCCACTGCGCTTGAATACTCTTTCGCTACGGTTTCTTCGCCTTGTCGCGAACGTCGGCGGGCAGCGCGTTCTCACGGATGCGCGGCTCGCGGTCGGCGGCGTGTTCCGCCGGCACGGTCACGAACGGCCCGCCTTGCAACGGCGCGGCTTCCGTAAACGCCACCTCCGGCACGTTGCTGGGCTTGCCTTCGAGCGGGAAATCCTTCCGCATCGGATGAAACGGATAACCGTCCCACATCAGGATGCGCCGCAGGTCGGGATGGCCGGTGAACCGGATGCCGAACATGTCGTAACACTCGCGCTCGTGCCACTCCGCGCCGCGCCAGATCTTCGTGACGCTTGGCACCGTCGGGTCTTCCTCCGGCACGGCGACCTTCAACCGCAGCAGCCCGCCGGTCTTGAACGAGTAAAGCAGGTAATCCACCTGATAGCGCGGGTTTGTGTCGTAGCCATCCACGCCGCTGATGTCCAAGAGGAAGTCGAACGCCAGCGCCGGCTCCGTCTTAAGAAGCTCGCACGCGTCTGCAATCACCTCGCGCGCCACGGTCACGCTCAATTCGTCGCGCCCCGTGACCTTGTCCGAGAACGCCACCGGCGTCCGGACCTTGTCGCCGAAGCGTTTCGTGAGTGCGTTGACGGCTGCGAGCGCGATGGCCATGGGAGTAGATCAGGTTGCGTTCGCGGCTGGCGTCTTTTTCAGATTCTTTAGGCCCGGCTCGCGCGAAATCTTCTCCTGGAGTTTGATCAATGCGTCGAGCAACGCCTCGGGCCGCGGCGGGCAGCCGCTGACATACACATCCACCGGCAAAATCTTGTCCACCCCTTGCAGCACGGAATAGCTGCGATACATCCCGCCCGTCGAGGCACACGCACCCATCGCGATGCACCACTTCGGGTCGGGCATCTGGTCCCAGATGCGTTTCACGGCCAGCGCCATCTTGTAGGTGACGGTGCCGGCCACGATCATCAGGTCGCTCTGCCGAGGCGAAAACCGCATCACCTCCGCGCCGAACCGGGAAATATCAAACCGCGACGCCGCCGTGGACATCAGCTCGATGGCGCAACATGCCAACCCCATCGGCATCGGCCAGAGGGAATTCTTCCGCACCCAGTCCACCGCCGCGTCGAGCTGCGTGACGATGGCCTCGTCCTCGATCTTGCCTGCATAGCCAACAGTTGTCTTCGTCTCGGTCATGCGTCGCACATTTCAACCACCGGCGCCCGTTCCCAACAATCCGATTTGCGCCAGAATTTTCCGTGAAACCGTAGGTAGATTGGTTGGCCATTGCAAGTGAAAGTTGTCCGTGACGACAGAGCCCTCCAAGCCTTCCCCATCGCACCCGGCCAAAACGGCACGACGCGGTTGCGCGCCCACCCCGCGAACACGCCCTACCGGCCCATCCAAGCGTCGCCCAGCTTCTCCAGCAACTGGGGCGGAAGCGATTCTTCCGCCAGCGGAATCACCACGCCCTCCTCGTCGCGGAAATGCTCCCGCAACCTCGCCATGCCCGCCAGCAACAAACCGCGGGCCTCCTCGACTTGCCGCGGCTCCTGCGCCTGCCTCAGGAAGCCGACGGACTCCCGGTGGTCGAAACACAACTGGCTGAGCTGGCCTTTCTCCACGAGCACGTTGTCCAGTGGCGCAAACAGGAAGGATTCCTCGGCCCTGCCGTGGTCCCTCGCCAGCGTTTCCGCCAGACGCGCGAACGAAGCGATCTCGGCCAAAGTCTCCAGGGTGCGCGCTGCGCGGCCCATCTCCTCAAGCATCGTGTTCAAGAACACATGCTGGCTGACCAGAACCTCGGTGGCTTTCATAAGTCAGCCCTCTCTGCATCCAAATGCCGCCGCGCGCCACACGGACAAAACCTGACGCAATCGTAGGAGGACACCCTAGCCGGCTTGCGGCCCGCCATCGCCCGCGAGCCGCGCAAGGACTCCCGCGTTCAACTCCGTCGCGTCCGCCACGCGCAGGTCGGCGGCGTCGAGGTCGTGCCCGGCGGTGAGCCAGTTGGGAACGGCCACCGCCTTCATGCCGGCGGCCTTGGCGGCGGCGAGGCCGTGCTGCGAATCCTCGATGGCCACACAACGCCCCGGCACGACGCCGATACTCCGGGCGGCGAGCAGATAGCCTTCAGGATGCGGTTTGCGATGCGTCACGTCGTCGCCGGTGACGATGGCGCGGAAGTAGCGCGTCACGTCAAGTTGGGCGGCAGCTTTGTTGATCCACGTCGCCTCGGCGCTGGAGGCGAGCGCCAGCGGAACGGCGGCGGCGTGGAGTTCGTCAAGCAACGCGCGCACGCCGGGCAGCGGCTCCATCTTGATGACCTGCCAGAAACGGCGGCGCTTCTCCTCGCGGAGCGCGACGGTGTCCACGGGCCGGCCGCTGACCTCGCCGAGCTTCGCAAACCAGTTGCGCGTGTCGGACCAGATGCCGACTTCGCCGCGCCATTCCTCCGGAGTGAGTTCCACGCCGTGCTCGGCGAAAATCTGCCGGTGTGCCTCGAACTCCGGCGTCTCGCTGTCAACAACAAGCCCGTCGAAGTCGAAGATGACGGCGAATGGACTTGGAGATGACACCGCCCGTTACTTCGGCTGAATCTGTTTGTAAGCGCCGTAAACGCGCTCGCGGACGGTCTCGACGGGAGCGTCGCTGACGACGCTCACGAGCGTGCCCTTCGTGCCGTAGAACTGGAGCAGCGGCGCGGTCTTGGCCTGATATTCCTGAAGGCGCTTGCGGACCACTTCGGCCTTGTCGTCATCGCGCTGGATCAACTCGCCCGTCTTGCACTTCGGGCATTGCCTGGCGGAAACCTCCGTCACGTCGAAGATCGCGCCGCACTTGTTGCAGACGCGGCGGTTGGCGATGCGCTCGACAATCAACTCGTCCGGCAGGTTGATGTTGATGACGCTGACCGGGCCGAGGTTGATGTCGGCGGCGACTTTCTCCAGCGCCTCCGCCTGCGCGACCGTGCGGGGAAAGCCGTCGAGCAACAGCGCCGGCGGCGGGCTGGTCTTCACGCGCTCCGAGAGGGCGTCGCGGACGATGTCAATGATGAGTGTGTCGGGCACGAGCAGGCCCTTGCTCATGAAGCTGCTCAGTTCGACGCCGCGCGGGCTGCCGCTCTTGGCGATGCCGCGCAACAGGCTGCCGAGGTCGAAGTGCCCTGCCCCGGCGCGCTCCGCGAGCAGTTTGGCGTGAGTGCCTTTGCCGCATCCCGGCGGCCCCAGAAAGATAATGATCGGTATGGACATGTGTTTTCCTTTGGTTGATTGCGAAAGTCTATTTCGTCGCATACGGGAGCGGGAACCGCGCCGTCAGCGCCTTTACCTTGTTCTTGACCTGCTCGGCCACCTGCGCGTTCTCCGGCGCGAGCAACACTTCGTCAATGTAGTCGGCGATTAGCTGCATCTCGGCTTCCTTCATGCCGCGCGTGGTGACGGCGGGCGTGCCGATGCGGACGCCGCTGGTGACCATCGGCTTCTCGGGATCGAACGGGATCATGTTCTTGTTCACCGTGATGCCGGCCTTGTCGAGAGCCTCCTGCGCAATCTTGCCGGTGAGCTTCTTCGGGCGCAGGTCCACGAGCATCAGGTGATTGTCGGTGCCGCCGCTGACGATGCGGAAGCCCTTGGCGGCGAGCGCGGCGGCGAGCGTTGTGGCGTTCTTCACAATCTGCTGCTGGTAAGCCTTGAACTCCGGCTGCATCGCCTCTTTGAAACAAACGGCTTTCGCCGCGATGATGTGCTCCAGCGGGCCGCCCTGGATGCCGGGGAATATCTGCGAGTTCAGCGTCTTGGCGTGCGCCTCTTTGCAGAGGATCAGGCCGGCGCGCGGGCCGCGCAACGTCTTGTGCGTCGTGGTGGTGACGATGTCGGCATGCGGCACCGGACTCGGATGCAGCCCGGCCGCGACGAGACCGGCGATGTGCGCCATGTCCACCATGAGAAACGCGCCGACTTCCTTCGCGATCTTCGCGAACGCCGCAAAATCAATGATGCGCGGGTAGGCGCTCGCGCCGACGACGATGATGCGCGGCTTCTCGGCGCGGGCGAGTTTTGCCACCTCGTCCATGTCAATCTGCTCGGTCTTCGGACTCACGCCGTAAGGGACGATCCTGAAAAGCTTGCCGGAAAAGTTCACCGGCGACCCGTGCGTGAGATGGCCGCCGAAGTTCAGGCTCATCGCCAGCAGCGTGTCGCCCGGCTTGGCGAGCGCGAAGTAAGCCGCCATGTTCGCCTGCGAGCCGGAGTGCGGCTGCACGTTGGCGTGCTCGGCGCCGAAAAGCTGCTTCGCGCGGTCAATCGCGAGTTGCTCGATGACGTCCACGCATTCGCAGCCACCGTAGTAACGCTTGCCCGGATAACCCTCGGCGTATTTGTTCGTGAGCGGCGTGCCGGCGGCTTCGAGGACGGCCGGCGAGACGAAGTTCTCGCTGGCGATCAGCTCGATGTTCTCCTGCTGGCGGCGAACCTCGTCGCAAACCGCCTTGTAGATTTCGGGATCAACTGTTTGCAGTGTCTTCATGGTTGAATCTTCGCTCTGCGCCGCCGAACAGGCGGTTTCGATCTTCCTGACGCGCCGCTCGTGGCGGCCACCCTCGAACTCCGTGTGGAGGAACGTCTCGATGATGCCGCGCGCCTTCTCCGGCGTCACGTCGCACGCGCCGAGGCAGAGGACGTTCGCGTTGTTGTGCAGGCGCGTAAGCTTGGCCACTTCCTCGTTCGTCACCACCGCGGCGCGAATGCCGGCGATACGGTTCGCCGTGATGCTCATGCCGATGCCGGTCTTGCAGCAGAGAATGCCGAAGTCGAACTTCTTCGCCGCCACCTCCTCCGCCACCGTGCGGGCAAAATCCGGGTAATCGCAGCTCGCTGTGGAGTGCGTGCCGAAGTCGCCATAAGCCACGCCGGCCTTCGCCAGCAGGTCTTTCACCGCGTTCTTCAACTCAAGCCCCGCGTGGTCCGCGCCGAGCGCGACCCGGATGGCGGCGGCCTTCTCCACCGAAACGGCCGGATGCGGCTCGCTCGTCTCCTTCACGAACCGCAACACACTTGGCATCGCCTCCATGATCGCCGCGCGCGTCTCCAGATAGCTGTTCAGCGGCATCCCGATGGGGTCGGGGATGTCCCTGCGGCTGGGCGGCAGGTTCTCCATGAACTCCCGCATCAAGAACACCCGCTCCGCCACCTCCGGGTAGGCCAGGATTATCGAGTCCACGTGCCCCTGCGTCATCCCGAAGATGTAATCCGCCTGCCGCGCTAGTTCCGCCGTCAGATGCTGGCTGCGGAACTTGGAAAGGTCCACGCCCACCTGTGCCATCGCCTCCACCGCGTTCGCGCTGGCCGGCTGGCCGTCCGGCGCGCCAACCCCCGCCGACATCACACGCACGTCGGCACGCCCCGCCAACGACCGCCGTGCCCAAGCTTCCGCCATCGGGCTGCGGCAGATATTGCCGGTGCAAACAAATAAAATCGTCTTCATCAAAAATGCTGTGATGGGCCGAACCGCGCCGCCGCCAGACCGCGTGGCGGCGACGGCGTTCTCAAACCCGTCCTGTGACCAATACTTCTGCCTGTTCAGCCTCGCAAGAGCCAGCGAAAAGTAACGCCGAAAGTAACGCCGACGCGGCGCGGGGCCGCATCGCCCCGCCCGAATAAAACCCCGCGGCTGTCTCTCGCTTGCGCACGCGCGGCTTGAAAGACAGGACGACTCCGTGCAACCATCAACGCCGACACCGCATGGTTTACTTATTCTCGGCAACGCTCTTCTTCAGCGCCACGCTGCTCTTCCTCGTCGAGCCGATGGTCGGCAAGATGATCCTACCGCTGCTGGGCGGGACGCCGGCGGTTTGGAACACGTGCATGGTGTTCTACCAGGCGGTGCTGCTGCTCGGTTACGCTTACGCGCACTTCTCGACACAATGGCTGGGACTGCGCCGGCAGTCGTGGCTGCACCTGGCGCTCATGGCGCTGCCGCTGCTGGTGCTGCCCATCGGCATCTCGGACACAGCGGTGGCGTCGCTGCCGGACAAAGGCAACCCGATCCTCTGGCTGTTGTGGCTGCTCGGCTCGACGGTCGGCCTGCCGTTGTTGGCGGTCAGCACGACCGCGCCGCTGTTGCAGAAGTGGTTCAGCCAGACGCGGCACCGGCAGGCGCACGACGCGTATTTCCTGTATGCCGCCAGCAACGCCGGGAGCATGGCGGGGCTGTTCGGCTATCTGGCGCTGGTGGAGCCGAACCTGCGGTTGTGGACGCAGAGCCGGTGGTGGGCGGCGGGCTACGCGGCGCTGCTGGCAATGACGGCGGCGTGCGCGTGGACACTGTGGAGATCGCCTGGCGGCGAAAGCTCAAAGTTTAAAGCTCAAAGCTCAAATCCGAATTACGAATCACCAATCACCAATCACGAATCCCCCATCTCCAACTCGCGTCGCGCGCGCTGGGTGTTGCTGGCGTTCGTGCCGTCGAGCTTGATGCTGGGCGTGACGACCTACCTGACAACGGATGTCGCGCCGTTTCCGCTGTTCTGGGTGCTGCCGCTGGCGCTCTATCTGGCGACGTTCATCCTGGTGTTCGCGCGGCGGCCGGTGTATGCGCCGTCGTGGATGGGGCGCGTGCTCTGTCTGCCGGCACTGGTGCTGATGGTGTCGTTCATCATCGAGGCGACACATCCGCCGGCGGTGTTCGTTACGCTGCACCTGCTGATGTTTGTGGCAGCGGCTCTTATCTGTCACAGCGAACTGGCCAAGGGCCGTCCCGCAAGCAGCCATCTGACGGAGTTTTATCTCTGGATGTCGGTCGGCGGCGTGCTTGGCGGGATGTTCAACGCACTGCTCGCGCCGCTGCTCTTCAAGCAGGTGCTGGAGTATCCGCTGGTGATGCTTGCCGCGTGCGCGCTCGCGCCGCGCGTCGGCGAGCAGCGCGGTTTCAATCGCTGGGACCTCGTCTGGCCGGCGGGGCTGGGGCTGCTGACACTGGCGTTAATCTTCGTGGTGCAAGCGGCGGGCGCAGAGCCGGGCCGCCTGAACACGCTGGCGATCTTCGCGGTGCCGGCGCTGCTGACGTATCGGTTCGTGCTACGGCCAATCCGTTTCAGCCTCTGTCTGGCGGCGATTCTGGCGGCAAGCGCGGCCTACGTCGGCGCCCACGGGCGCGTGCTGCTCGTGGAACGGAATTTCTTCGGCGTCGTCCGCGTGACCAAGGACGTGAACGGGCGTTTCCATCAACTCGTCCACGGCGGCACACTGCACGGCCGCCAACACCTCGACCCGGCGCGCGCGGGCGAACCGCTGGCGTTCTACCATCGCACCGGGCCGGCCGGAGACGCTTTCCGGCTCTTCGACTCCGTCGCCGGAACTCTGCCGCCGCGCGTCGGCTTGATCGGGCTGGGCGTCGGCGCGCTGGCGACTTACGCGAAGCCGGGACAGGCGTGGGATTTCTACGAGATAGACCCGGCCGTCGAGCGCATCGCGTGCGACCCGCGGCTCTTTACCTTCATAAGCCAGTGCGCCGCGTCCAAGCTGCGCGTCGTGCTCGGCGATGCGCGGCTGAAGCTCCGCGACACACCGGACGGCCATTACGGAATGCTGGTGCTCGACGCGTTCAGCTCGGACTCGATTCCCGTCCATCTGTTGACGCGCGAAGCTCTGCGGCTCTACTGTGCGAAGGTCGCGGACGGCGGACTGCTGGCATTCCACGTCTCAAACCGTCGCCTGGACCTGAAGCCCATCGTCGCAAGTCTCGCTGCCGACGCCGGGCTGGCTGGCTGCGACCGCGAAGACTTCGACATCAGCCCCGCCGAGCGCCGCGATGGCAAGGAAGTCAGCGAATGGATCGTCCTCTCACGCCGCGGCGAACTGGTGCGCCAACTCGCCCGCGATCCGCGCTGGCAGCCGCTGCCGCCAGCCAGTGGCCCCCTGTGGACGGACGACTTCTCGAACCTGCTGATGGCCCTTCGTTGGAAGTAAACAGCAACTCACTTCATGTTATGAAACCGAACCTTGCCCGCACACTGGGCTTCACCGCCCTCATCATCGCCAGCACCGTAACGTCCCACGCCGCTGACAGCACCCATCTTCCCCCTTGGAAACAACCCGCCCGCCGCCCCAGCTTCGCCGAGATTTCCGCGACTCTCCGCTTCTGGGCTGAGAAACACCCAGACAAGTTCGCACTGGAAGAGCGCGGCAAAACGAAGGAGGGGCTGCCGATCTTCCTTGCGCGCATCTCGGACAGGTCTGTGCGCGATGACGACAAGCAAGTGGCGCTCATCACCGCCACGCACTCCGGCGCGGAACGCACCGGCACGACCAGCATCATGTGTTTTGCCGAGTGGCTGCTCGGCAACTCCCGGGAAGCGGCCGAGACGCGCCGCAAGCAAGTCGTCCTCCTGATGCCGGTGGTGAACCCGTGGGGTTACGAGACTGTCGAGAGCAACGCCAACTCGCAGGGCATTGACCCTTACAGCGGCCAGCGCGGCAAGGCGTGGGACCTCGCCACGCTGACGCTCAAGGAACCGGAAAAGTCGCCGGAGATCATGGCGTTGAAATCGGTCTTCGACGAGTTCCAGCCGGACGTGCAGTGGGACATGCACGGCGTGCCGCTGCGCTGGAACGGCAACCAGGTCGTCGAGTCCTGCGGCACCGCCTACTCGAACTACTCGCTCCGCCCGTGGGACTGGCGCGTTTCGGAAGCGATGATCGCCGAGGCGCGTAAGGCGGGCTACGGGATTGACCGCGGCGAGGCGGACTCGCAGCGGCTCTTCTTCGGGCCGGACATGCCGCCGCTCGCCGACAGGCTCTGGGTGGGCCGCCCGTTCTTCTATTCGGCGATGTATGGTTACATGCGCCACCACACGCTGCTCGGCACGTGCGAGGTCGGCTACGAAGAGAGCGGCGTCGCCCGGCTGCGCGGCCTGATGCGCATCGGCAACCGCGTCTGGGACGGTGAGAACGTCGCCGGCTATCCGGTCAACGTCATAAAGACCATCGTCGGCAACTGGCTCATGGCCTCCGGCCGCAACGCCGCCGAGCGCCGCAAGAGCCGCGTGGAACTCTGGCAGCGGCAAGGCGCGTTCACGATGGGCCTGCTCTACCCGCAAACCGACTGCCGCATCGGCCTGGCCCTCGCGCTCACGACCAAAGGCGCGAAGCTCCTCGACGCCGACCCGAAGAAGTTCGCCGCAAACCTCGCCACACTGCCCGTCTGCGATGCGGCGGCGGTGAGGGCATTCTTCGACGCAGGACCAGAGACCAAGGTTTACTTCGAGCCACCCGACCGCGCGCCTGAGGACCGCCTGCTCGACGCCCCGCTCGCCATCCGGCTGCGCATCCCCTACCCCAATCCCAAGCTTTGCGACCTCCGCCTGAACGGTCAGCCTCTTCCACCAAGCGCCACCGACGGCTTCGAGCGGTGGCACGGCGGCGGTTACACGCAGGTGCAAATCAACATCCCCGCGGAGAAAGCTCACCGGAGCGATTTGTTCTTCGTGACCTGCGCTTACAAGCCCGATGTCCGCCGGGAATATGGGTGGCGCGCGCCCGCGGAGGTCCAGAAGAAGCTAATGAACACTGGCCCCTGATTACTGGCCACTCTCGGCGCGCGCTCAACTCCGCCGCAGGATGCGCAGGCCCTTGAGGATGTCCAACGCCCGCGACAACGCCACGTCCGCCGGCTGCTCCACCTTCGCGTTCTCGTTGCGCGTTTCCTTTTCCGCCGGCGGCCCGCTCTTCTTCGGCTCGGCCGGTTTCTTCCCCTCCGGCTTGCCGTTGCCCGTGTCGTGCGAGCGCACCAGTTCGGCCTCGTTGATGCGGTGTTTGACCACTTTGGGTTCAAGACTGGCGCGCAGGTTCTTCTGGGCGTCCGGGCCAAGCAACAGCTTCCGCTCCACCGCCAGATCCACCTTCACGGCCACGTCCGGCTCCAGGCCGCGCGGGAAAATCTTCCTGCCGTCCGGCAACACAACCTCGGCGACGGCCAGCGCCAGCTTCTTGCCGCCAACCAGCGGCAGTTCCACGCGCTCGACGGCTTCGCCCGCCGTGGCGTTACCGATGATTGCCGCGCGCTCCTGGTTGTCGAACACCGCCGCCAGTGCCTCCGCGCTGCCGGCTGTCTCGCGGTTCACCAGCACGATCAACGGCGTGACGATGCACGGCTTCTCGTGCGCCGCGCTGAACCTGCGCGGCTCCCGCTTCGCCCCCTTCAGCGTGAACAACGGGGTGCCCTTCGCCACAAACCGGCCCGCGACCTCGGCGGCGTCCGCAAAGTCGCTTCCCGCCACGAAACGCAAGTCGAGGATGATGCCGTTCAACTTCTCGCTCGGCACCGGACTGAGCACGGCGTCAAGGGCCTTCGCCGTGCCGTGATCGAGCTTGCCGAGGCGCACATAGAGGATCTCATCACCGAGCGTCTCGGTCTTCGCAATGCCCGGCGCGCTGTTCTTCGCGGCAGCGGCTTTCGGGTCGAGAAGCTTCACGCCGAGGCCGAGATGATTGAGAACGCCACGCGTGGCCGCTTCGTTCAGCTTGCTGTCACTCAGAGCCGCGGGATCGAGATACAGGCCTTGCAGCGCCGCCGTCACCGCCGGCAAGTTGGACAGGTCCAATGGTTCGGGCTTCGCCGCGTCGTCCGCCGCCGAAACGGCGACCGTGCCCAACGCCACCGCCAACAATATCAAGATCAGTTTCATGTCACATTCCGTTCCAAAGTTTCAAACCGCCGCCTCCGTCCAACCGGGCGCGGACTCCAACACTTTCAGCGCGCGCGCCCCAATGTCCTTGCGGCAATGCGCGGCGTCAAACCGGATGCGAGCCACTGCTTCGTAGGCGCGCTCGCGGGCCGCCTTCAGGTCTCCACCCAGCGCCGTGACGCCCAGCACGCGGCCGCCGCTGGTCACGATCGCGTCACCGCTGCGTTTCGTGCCGGCGTGAAACACCTGCACGCCGTCCAGTTTCGCCGCGTCTTCAAGACCGGTGATCGGTTTGCCCTTCGCGTAGTCACCCGGATAGCCGCCCGACGCCATCACCACGCACACCGCCGCGTCGCGCTTGAACCGCAACGTCGCGCCCGCCAGCCGCCGGTCCACCACCGCCTCCAGCGCGTCCAGCAAATCGCTCTCCAGCCGCATCATCAGCACCTGCGTCTCCGGGTCGCCGAAGCGCGCGTTGAACTCCAGCACCTTCGGCCCGTCCGCCGTCAGCATCAACCCCGGATAAATCAGGCCGCGATATTCGATCCCCTCCGCCGCGCAACCGCGCAGGAACGGCTTCAAAACCTTCTCTTCGGCAGTTTGCATGATGGCCGCCGACACCTGCGGCACCGGCGAGATCGTGCCCATGCCGCCGGTGTTCGGGCCGGTGTCGTTGTCGCCGACGCGCTTGTTGTCCTGCGACGATGGGAACAAGCGGTAGCTCTTGCCGTCGAGCAGCGCGTGGATGCTCGCCTCCTCGCCCTGCATGAACTCCTCGACGATCACCCGCTCGCCCGCCGCGCCGAACATTCCTTCCTCCATCATCTGGGTGATGGCCGCCGCGCTCTCCGCCGCCGACCGGCAGATGATGACGCCCTTCCCCAGCGCAAGTCCGTCCGCCTTCACGACACACGCGTCGAGCGACGCGGCGAACTTCTTCGCCTCCGCGCTGCTGGAGAAGTTTCCGAACCGCGCCGTCGGGATGCCGTGACGCTGCATGAACTGCTTTGAGAAGATCTTCGACGCCTCGAACCGCGCCGCCGACGCGCTCGGCCCGAACGCGCGCAGGCCGTTCTTTTCGAAAAGGTCCACTACGCCCATCGCCAGTGGATTGTCCGGCCCCACCACCGTCAGGTCCGGTTTGATCTCCCTGGCCAGCGCCAGCAAGCCCGGCAAGTCCTCCGCACTGACCGGCCGGCACTCCGCCACCTGCGCGATGCCGGCGTTGCCCGGCGCGGCAAGGATCTTCTTCACGCGCGGCGACTGGGAAAGTTTCCAGGCCAGCGCGTGTTCGCGACCGCCTCCTCCAATGACCAACAGTTTCATGAGCCGCGCAGGATGCCAGAGCTCGCCCAGAGTGTCAACGAAGCTGCCACCGGGGGTATGATTGCGATGGTATCGCCTGTAGAAACAGAAAGCCCCGCGTCTTGCGACGCAGGGCTTTCGGGACGACGCAGAACACCCACCAGCTCGTCCCGCCGGAAGGGGGACACGCACGGCCAAGGAGGGGGGGGAGGGAGCCGCGCGTGCGGTGTCCTGCTGAAATTTCCAAAACTATGTCATGAGTGCATATTGAACCCCGCCGCCAAAAATTTGCGAGCAAAAAAATCGCCTTCCTTGAAAAAAGTCAGTCTCCCGCGCCCGGCATCGCCTCAACCACTTCATCCCTGCCCTGCGCGCCGCGCCAAGAGCCATCGCTCCACAAGCATCGCGGCGGGGATCATCAGATAGACATCCAGCGGCATCCGGTAGCGGTCCTTGGACAGCGTCACCGCCGCCACGGCCGTAAAGACGGCGAAGTAGATGGCGATGATGGCGGCACGACGGCGGTCGAGTCCCCCGCGCCACCAGCCAAGCAAGCCCAGCAGGAGCACTGGGCCAAAACTGAGCGCGCCCGCGAGTTTGGCAACCCATGTGGTGTAAATGTTCTGCGTCTGCGTTTCAGGCCAGAGACGGAACAGATTGGCGGCCTTTCTCGCCCAGAGCCATGCGGTGTGGCCGGGATGCTCGCGGACGTAGCGCAAGGCATCGTCGCGCAGGAATCGTTCGCCGGCGACTTCGTTGGTCCGGAAGGCGGCGTCGTAGGGCGCCCATACGGTCTCGGCCGGCTCCAGCCGGATTTTACTGCCGGAGAAGCCGGTGGCTTGGGGATTGTTACCATACCAGAAGCAAAGCCATTGCTGCGTGCCCATCACCGGCTCGCCCAGGACCGCCCAGTTCCGCAACGGCCACGGCGCGACAATGACCAGCGCCAGCGCCACGACCCCCAGCGCCTCCCGCCATCGCCGCCGTCCCAGCCAGAGCGCGGCCAGCAACGCCGCCGGCAGCAGATACGGGATCGTCAGCGTGCCCACGCCCATGCCTGTGCCCGCGAGGATGACGGCGGAGCGGCCGGCGCCGTTGTAAATCCGCAGCAAGCCCAGCGTCCCCGCCAGCAGCGCCACGGTAAACAGTGTCATCGGAAAAAGCGTGCCCGCGGCATAGACATAGACCGGATAAACCGCCACTGCCGCCGCTGTCCACAGGCTCGCGCGTTCCGAAGCACCCATTTCCCGCGCCACGCGGAAACTGAGCCAGATGGCCACGCCCCACAGGAGCGATTGCCAGACGCGGACACCCGCGAGGCCCCGGTCGAGACTGTAAGCCGCCGCAAGAAACAACGTCTGGCCCGGCGCGCGAAACGCCGTTGGATGCGTGCCGTCCATCGAGTAGGCGCCGCGGTCGAGGAGATTGCAGGCGATGGCATCGTATTCCCTCTCATCCTGCCAGACGAAGTCGTTCGGCAAGAACCCGCACCACGCCAACCGCAATGCCACACCAACTACAATGACTGCACCCAGCCATCGTGCGACTGTCCTCGTTTCTGCCAATCGCTCCCACAAGGCCACCGCCGCCGCGCTCGCAAACACGATGAGTATCGGCTCCGTCGGCAGCCGGAACCGCGTGCAGGTGGTCAGCAGCGGCAACGAGAATGCAAACAAGCCCCAGACAAGATACAGCGGCAACAGTTCCCGCCAACGACGCGCGTGCAACAACAAGCCCCCCACCCCGAGCAACAACACCGGGTAATAAGCCGTGGCATTGACGAACAGACGGCGGGGTGAGATGTGCTGAATGGACTGGACGACCGGACTGAATGCGGCATGCAAGGTCAGCAGTTTCTTGCCGTAAAGCAGCGCGCAACGCAGCGGATGCTCCCTCATGTAGCGACGCGCTTCCTGGCCAAGGACACGGTCGGCAGCAGCGTCATCAAGACCGGCGATCCGGGCACGAAGGCCCTTGATGTAAGCGTGTGCTTCGGGCGAATCGTCCACCTGGCGCCAGTAGTCGTCTGCGACGCCAAGATACCGGTCGCCGGCAGTGCCTCGGCTGAAGGGACAATTGCCGCGCCATAGCGTCAAACCGCCACCGGTGGACAGCAGCACGAGGTGACCGTCATAGGCAAACCAGTTGCGCGCGGTCCACGGCGCGATAACGGCAGCCGCGCTCATCCACATCACCAGCGCCAGCACCAGTCGCCGCCGCCACGCAAGCGATGCCGCCAGCAACGGCACCAAGCCAGCCACGGGAACCAACGCGAACGCCACCGTCCGACTCAACGCCGTCAGCCCCAGACACACTCCAGTCAGCACCGACCCCAAAACTCCGGGCGCATGGTAAAGACGCACGAGCAGATACGTGGACAGCATCAACCAGAAGGAATAGAAGTTCTCGATGTAAAGGACGCCGGCCAGGTAGATCAATGGAGGATACAGCGCCAGCGCCAACCCGGCCCAGAGTCCCACACGCCGGTTGAACATCCGGCCCGCCAATGACGCTGCAAGCACACACACAGCCGCCCCCAAGAGCGATTGGATCAACCGGACAACAACGTAGCTATGCCCAAAAAGCTTGTAGCAAACCGCCAGGAACATCGGCCACAACGGCGTGGAGTAGTAGCTGCTGGCCCTGAAACCTTGACCCGTGGCCAGACCAAGAGCCGTTTCGTCGTAAACCTTCTCGTCAGGCCAGTAGATATGATGCGGGTCGAACGCCAGCCCCCACACGACACGAACCAGCAAGGCGAGTAGGAAAACCCAGATCATGCAAATAAGGACAACACGATTAGCGGGATTCCCCGGTTCCGATGCGCGGACGGCAGCTCTCTCCGGTCAAAGGCCGGCCGGCAAACATGTTGGCTTTGACGATAAAGTAGAACGCTGCCACGCCGTCCTTCCAGTTGATCTTCTTGCCCTCACTGTAATCGCGGCCATGGTAGGCAATCCCCACCTCGTAAATGCGCGCGCGATGCTGGGCCAAACGCGCCGTCACCTCCGGCTCGAAACCAAAACGGTTGCAGGTCAGGCGCAACTGCTTGAACAAACTTGCCCGGAACGCCTTGTGACAGGTTTCCATGTCGGTCAGGTTCAGGTTGGTAAACATGTTGGAAACCAGCGTGAGCAGCTTGTTGCCCACCATGTGCCAAAAAAACAAGACCCGGTGCGGCCTGTCACCAATGAAGCGCGACCCATACACCGCATCGGCCTCGCCATCAAGGATCGGCTGGATCAACTTCGGATATTCCGACGGACTGTATTCAAGGTCGGCATCCTGAATGACAACAATGTCGCCCGTAACGTGTGGTTGTGCCGTGCGGATGGCAGCGCCTTTGCCCCGGTTCATGTCGTGAAAAAACGTGCGCACTTCCGGCAGTTTCAAGCCCCTCAACACATCGCCAGTGCCGTCCGTGGAGCAATCATCCACCACCAGTATCTCCTTCTCCATCGGCACGGCGCGCACACGCTCGATCAGCGTCAACACGGTGCGCTTCTCGTTGTAAACCGGGATGATGACCGACAGCTTCATGGGCGCAATGCAGGCGTCAAATCAGACATTCAACTGCGCCCGTTCGTATTCGATGACGCGCTGGAGGATTTCCGCAAGCTGAGTGCGCGGCTGGTAGCCGATGCACTTCTTGATCTTGGTCAGGTCAGGGACGCGCCGCTGCATATCTTCAAAACCAGCCTCGTAGGCTTGGTCGTAGGGAACATAGACCAACTCGCTGCGGCTGCCAGTCATCTTCTTCACCAATCTGGCAAGGTCTTTGATGCTGATCTCGATCTCGTTGCCGACGTTGAACACCTCGCCGTGGGTGCTTTCCGAGTCCATCAGGGCCATCAACGCGCCGACGACGTCACCGACGTAGCCAAAAGCGCGCTGTTGTTTCCCGTTCCCGTAAATGGTAATCGGCTTGTTCGTGAGCGCCTGACGCACGAAGTTCGGGATGACCATCCCGTAGCGCCCGGTCTGGCGCGGGCCGACGGTGTTGAAGAGCCGGACCACCACGACGGGCAGCTTCCGCTCCTTCCAGAACGCAATCGCCAGAAACTCATCCATCAGCTTCGAGCAGGCGTAGGACCAGCGGCCTTTGTTCGACGGGCCGATCAGCAGATCGTCATCTTCTCCAAACGGAATCTTCGCGCTCTTGCCATAAACCTCGCTCGTGGAGGTCAGCAGCACCTTCTTCCGTTTCTTGGCCGCCGCCTCCAGCACAACCTGCGTCCCTTCCAAGTTCATCTCAATCGTGCGCACGGGGCTTTCAACCACCAACTTGACGCCCACCGCCGCCGCCAAGTGATAAACCACATCCGCGTCGTCCACCATCTCCGCCAGCACACGCTGGTTCAGCACGTCATCAATGACATATTCGAAGCCCCGCTGCTTCTTCAGACTCCGAATGTTCTGCATGCTGCCGGTGGAAAGGTTGTCAAGCACCGCCACCTTGTCGCCTCGCGCGATCAACGCTTCCGCCAGGTGCGCGCCAATGAAACCAGCGCCTCCAGTTATCAGTGCTTTCATAGAATCGTTATCTGCCGGTCATGCTTACACGTGTTTTTATCAGGCTTCAACCCGAAAACCCATGAAGTCACGCCCCCCCCCCTGCCCTTGCATTGCTCCGCAACCGCTGGTAGCGTGCGACGGTTATTCATGGAGATTTATGGAGATTCGCCAAAAGATTCTGAACCTGCTCGCGGCGCCACACTACCGGCCGCTGCGGCGACATGAGCTGGCCAAGGCGCTCAAGCTCACCGACAACGAGCGCACGGCGTTCCGCCGGACGCTGGCGGAGATGCTCCACAAAGGCGATGTCGTCCGCGTCCGCAAGGAACGGTTCGTTCTGCCCGCCGAGGCCGATCTGGTCGTCGGCAAACTGGAGATGAACGAACGCGGCTTCGGCTTCGTCATCCCGGAAGCGGATGTCGAAGGCAAGCCGACCGCGCCCGCCGACATCTACATCGCCGCGGACAACGTGGGCGTCGGCATGCATGGCGACCGCGTCGTCGCGCGGCTCCACAAAGGCTCCGTCCGCCGCGACCGCCGCGGCAAGCCGCAGCCGGAAAAGATCGAAGGCCGCATCATCCGCATCCTGGAGCGCGCCAACGAAACGCTCGTCGGCACGTTACAGAAGCCGAAGTATTTCCACGTCGTCATTCCCGACGATCCGCGCATCGTCAACGACATCTACGTCAAGCCGCACCCCAAAGCCCGCGTCGGCGACAAGGTGGTCGTGAAGCTTCAGCCGTGGGAGTCGCGCCACGTCAATCCGGAAGGCGACATCATCGAGGTGCTCGGCCACGGCGACGCCCCCGGCGTGGACATGCTCGCCATCATCCGCAAGCACCGCCTGCCGCAGACATTCCCCACCGACGTGTTGCGCGAGGTGGAGCGGATGCCGGAGAACCCGACCGAGGAGGAGATGCGCGGACGGCTCGACCTGCGCGGGGAGTTCATCGTCACCATTGACCCCGACGACGCGCGCGACCACGACGACGCCGTCTCCGTGGATATCCGCCCAGACGGCTCGTGGCGGCTCGGCGTGCACATCGCAGACGTGTCGCATTATGTCCGCCCAAGGACGGCGCTCGACCGCGAGGCGCGCGCCCGGGGTAACTCGATCTACCTCGTGGACCGCGTCATCCCGATGCTGCCGGAGAAGCTCTCGGCGGGCCTCTGCTCGCTCTTCGGCAACGTGGACCGGCTGGCGAAGACGGCGTTCATTGACTACAACGCGCAGGGCGTCCCGAAGCGCGTCGAGTTCCACAACAGCGTCATCCGCGTCAAACACCTCATCACCTACCGCGAGGCCTTCACCCGTCTCAACAATCCCGATAGCAACGGCGATGAGTTGACGCGCAGCCTCAAGACAATGTGGCGGCTCGCGTCGTTGCTGCGGAAGAACCGTTTCGAGCGCGGCTCGCTCGACCTCGACTTCCCAGAGATGAAAGTGCGCCTCGACAAGCTCGGCAAGCCCATTGCGCTGGAGAAGATCGAGAACGACATCTCGCACCAGCTCATCGAGGAGTTCATGCTCGCGGCCAACGAGGCCGTCGCGCGCCATTTCAAGAACTCGGTGGTGCCCGGCCTTTATCGCATCCATGAGAACCCCGCTCCGGAGAAGTTGTTTGAGCTTCGCAACTTCGTCGCCGGGTTCGGCATCAAGGCCGGCGACCTGACGCAACGCACCGAGATCCAAAAGCTGCTCGGCGCGTTCCGCAAGCATCCGCAGTCATACGTGCTGAAGGTCAGCCTGCTGCGCTCGCTCAAGCGCGCGCTCTACTCGCACAAGCCGGTCGGCCACTTCGGGCTGGCGAAGGTGAACTACACGCACTTCACCTCGCCCATCCGTCGCTACCCGGACCTCATCGTCCATCGCATCCTCGACGCGCTGGTGAAGCGCCGTCCGTCGGGCTACCTGACGGAGCATTTGATTGACGTGGCGCAGCATTGCAGCCAGACCGAGCGCACTGCCGACGAGGCCGAGAACGAGTCCAAGAAGCTCAAGACGCTGGAGTTCTTCAACAACATGCTCCGCGACCGCAAGCTTGCCCCCTTCGACGCGCTGGTCACTGACGTGCGCAACTTCGGCCTTTTCGTCGAACTGCCCGAACTGATGATCTTCGGGCTGGTCCACGTCTCCACCATTGACGACGACTTCTACAGCTTCGACGACGTGCGCCGCCGCCTCGTCGGCAAGCGCACCAGGCGCACATTCAAGATCGGCGACCGCGTCAACGTGATCGTCTCGCGCGTGGACCTGTTCAAGCGGCAGGTGGACTTCCAACTGGCAAGAGGCAAATGACGACCCGGACGGCCACACAACATGTCCTGCTCGCCGTGCTGGCGCTGGCGTTGAGCGGCTGTGCCACGACCGAGAGCGGCGGTCGCAAACCACAAGTCACCCTCAGCAACGGCAGGGTGACGCAAATTGACTTCGCCGGCGTGGACCTGCGCTTCGATCTCGTGGTCAAGAACCCGTCCGAACGCTACGTGAGGCTGGATGCTTACCGCTGGGACCTGCTCGTTGCCGGCAAGAAGCTCGCCAAAGGCCACGGCCGCGAGTCGCAGTCGGTGGATTCCAGCAGCGATCTGGTCGTGCCCATCGAGGTGTCGGTGAAGAACGGCGACGTGTTCGCCGCCATCCGCGCCGACCGCCCCAAGAAGCTGCCAACCTACGAACTGCGCCTCGTTGCGCTCTTCGCCGGCGGCCTCATGACGCTGCCGCAGGATTTTGAGAAGCGCGGCGAACTGCCCATCCTCTACAAGCCGGCCATCACGCTGCAAAACTTCCGCGTCGTGAAGCAGACCGCCGACGCCGCGACGGTCCGGTTCGACGCGCTGCTGGAGAACCCCAACCACTTCCCCATCCATCTCGACAAGACCACCGCCAACCTCCATCTCGCCGGCCGGCCCGTCGCGCAGGAGTTCCAGACCAAGCCGCGCGACATCCCCGCGCATGGCCGCACCGTCGCCGACTACGAACTGGACCTCGACCTCGCCGTGCTCGGCGAGACCGTCGTCAACGCGCTCCGCCAAAACGAGGTGAGCTACCAGTTCGACGGCACGACCGCGTTCGACACGCCCTGGGGCCGGAAGTCGCTGAACTTCATCCAGTCCGGCCGGCTGCAAATCAAACGCTAGCGCCGCGCCATGACGCCGTCCGTCGTCAGCCCCGGCCGCCCTCCACTGCTCGCTGCCATCCGCTCCGAGATCGCCGAGAGCGGGCCGATGACGTTCCCGCGCTTCATGGAACTGGCGCTTTATCATCCGCAGTGGGGCTACTACACCGCGCCGGACGCTCGCACGCGCATCGGCCGCAGCGGCGACTTCTACACCAACGTCTCCGTCGGCGCGTTGTTCGGCCAGTTGCTCTCGATGCAGTTCGCCGGGATGTGGGAGGCGATGGGCAAGCCGGCGTCGTTCACGCTGCTCGAACTCGGCGCGCATCGCGGCCAGCTCGCCGCTGACGTTCGCGCTTGGGCCTCTCGTGAACGCCCGGACTTCAACGCCGCGCTCGACGTGGCCGCGCTGGATTATCCGGGCGGGTTACCCGATGCGGTCACCGGCTGCGTCTTCTCCAACGAACTGCTGGACGCCCTGCCCGTCCATCTCATCACCCGCCATGCCGGCGAATGGCTGGAACTGTTCGTGGCCGAGCGCGACGGCCGGTTCGCATTCGCACCCGCTCCCTACTCCTGCGACGCGTTGCGAGAGGAAGTCTCACGCCTGCCGCTGCCAGCAGCCGACGGTTTCGTCACGGAAGTCCATCTGGAAGCTGGCCGCTGGATGGAGCGCGTCGCACACAGTCTCCGTCGCGGCTTCGTGCTGACGATTGATTACGGTTACTCCGCCGAGGACTACTACGCGCCGCATCGCAAGGCAGGCACCCTGCTCTGCTACCACCAGCAGCGCAGCCACAACGACCCGCTGGTTCTCATCGGCGAGCAGGACATTACCGCGCACGTCAACTTCACCGCGTTGGCCGGGCGCGGCGCAGCGTGCGGCCTGCCCCAACTTGGCTTCTGCGACCAGTCCCGTTTCGTAGCCGGTTTGTTGGAGAAAGCCGGCGCTGACTTCCTCGCCCGGCTCGCGCCCAAAGCCGCCGTGCAGCTCAAGACCCTGTTGCACCCCGAACTCATGGGACAGACCTTCAAAGTGCTCGTGCAGCACCGCGGCATGGAAACCGCCCGGCTCAGCGGCCTGAAGTTCGCAAGGTGACGCCCCGCCGGCAGGGATGACGGCGCTACGACTCCCGGCGCGGACCCCAATCAAACGCGCCCTTCTTCAACGCGTAGAGGAACCCGACAAACAGGATGCCCACGAACGCCAGCATTGAAGTGAAGACCAGCGTGCCCGTCTCCGGCTCCTTCAGCAGCGATTTGAACACCACCGCCCACGGATAGAGAAACACCACCTCGATGTCGAAGAGGACGAACAGCATCGCCACGACGTAGAACTTCACCGAGAACCGCGTGTGCGCCGCCGTGATCGGCAGCATCCCGCACTCGTAGGCCGTGTCTTTGATCGCCGGCCGCCGGCCCTTCTGGCCCAGCAGCGTGGACATCGCCAGCAGCCCCGCCGAGAACGCGAGGGCGATGACGATCAACATCCCAATCGGAAGATACTGGTTGAATTCCGGGCTCATCACGCCGCGACGTTACGTTCGCCACCCGACCGTGGCAAGCCCGAAAAGACAGAAGGAAATGGCGGGAGCGACGGGACTCGAACCCGCGGCCTCTTGCGTGACAGGCAAGCGCTCTAACCAGCTGAGCTACGCCCCCGCCAGGGGGAAAGCGTCCTGAGAGGGTATTCAGGCGAGTTGCGAAGTCAACTGGAAACCTGACCGTTGTTGCGCGGAGGGACTATTCTTTCCCCAGGATCCACCTCATAAACCAACACCGGCAACTCACGCCACCGCCGCTTGGCCGCGAAAGCAATCCCGCTCAGCCTGGCGGCGTCCTCCCGCCGGGCGGCTGTGATCTGCATGGCGCGACTGTGGCCTAACGAGAAAGAGATGAGCGAGGCGGATCGCTCGACCGATGTGTTAGGCGTTGGGGTTGTCATCGAATCGTGCTTTTCTGGATCGTCCTGGTCCCACCAAACACGCGCCAGACATCCTCGTGCTCATTGTTGTCATTGGGACGCCGATAGCGAATGTGAAAATTGGTTGCGTCTCTGTCACGCCCATCGCTGCGCACCGAAATAACAGTGTAGTCAGGATGCTCGCGGAGGAACAAATTGCGAACGGCTTGAGACATCGAAGGTGCGCAGGCAGCGCCGATAAAAGCAACAAGCAGGAACAGAGCGGCAAATCTGGTTATCATAGGTTACAGGCAAATACGCGACGACAACGACCCAAGCTCAGCGACCCGGCCCGCGGGACGCGTGGATTGCAACCGGAGCGCGGGGCCGGATGCGCCGCCGCGCATGGCTAGGCGGCGTCATGATAACACTCCAATGAAATACCAGCCTCAGTCAAAACGCTCAAGAAGGCAGCCTCAAATCTGAGGACCGGCACAGACGAGGCATACTCCACGAACAAAGTCGCCGCTGCACCTGCTGCACGCATCTGTTTCAACAACTCAGTATGTCTGCTGAGAACCTCTGCCGTGCGAGCACACCAACTGCTAACGTCATCGTGCAAGCCTAGCTCCAAAACGAAAAAATCCATCTTGTCGTTCGGACGCTCAAACGGTGATGGAGGCTCTCCGGTGACGCCGTCAAGACGTAGCAGGGAATTGGTGATGAGCGGGGAGGTCATAGCCGCCTACATTCAGATTGAGCCTCTGATTTGTCGTATAACATGGGAGGCATGGCGGCACGTTAGAGCGTGCTTTTCGCCTTGTCCAGTGTGTTTTGCGCGGCGGCGTCGGTCGATGTGGCTCGCGACTTCCAGGCGCGATCCTTGCGCGGCTCAGGGGCGGTCGTGCGCGGAGCGCGCGACCCACCGGGCGGTGGGCGGGAGGTGCGGCTTCCCGGCGATGGCTCCGGTGGCGTTTGGGGTGGCGCATGGCGGGCCATCGGCTTGCGATGGGGCGGGCATCGGTTTCGGGGGTATCAACCAACAGACTGCGGGATAGCGACCAACGGAATTGGGGGTATCGGGGGCCGGAGTCAGTAGTATCGAGGAAGGTCTTCACCACGAGCGGGGCGGATGGAGGAGCCAGCAGCCGTCAAGCCTCAAGATGAGGCGAACGAGGAGGCGGGCGGGAAGCGGCGGAGGGGAGTTGGGAGAGGGAAGATCGCTCCGGCGCGGACCCGGCCGCACGTCACCATGCTCCATCGCTAGAAAGCAACAGTGGGATTTGTCCGACATCGTCACAGAGCCATTGATAGCCCCGGCTCGTCTCGCAAAAGGGATCAAGCAGTCCTACGCAACGTTGCCAGCCCTCGGGTGAGAGAATCATATCGAAGCTCTGCGGGCTACTCAGCACAACACCACGGTCACGTTCATCTCGTATGAAAGTTAGCCGCGTCCCGTCCACTGACTCAACTGGCGTGGCTTCATCCAGGGCGACATGCTTTGCCGTGCCATTGGCAAGCCTCTCGAATGACTGTCGAAGCCTCTGGATCTCTACGCTGCTGAACTCGTAGAGACGAATGAGCGGGCAGTCATCCGAGCCATCTTTGAGGTAGTCGAGCTTCACAAGCTAGCCTCGTGTGAGTGGGACGGCTACTGCCCAGCGACGACGCGGACGTTTTCGGCGACGTAGCGGTAGGCGTAGAGCCAGCCGTTGGCGACATACCAGAGGTCCTTGCGGTGGGCGACATGGGCCAGGTGTTGCATGAGGGTGGAGCCTTGCACGCCCTCGATGCCGGGGCGGGGATCATAGACGACGCTGTTGAGGAAACGGTCGGGATGCCAGAGGGCGTAGAAGATGCCGCCGGCGGCGTGGACGCGGTCGAAGCCTTCGTTCAGCTCGGCGACGTCGGCGGCGCAGTAGCGGGCGCGCGGCTCGCGGCGCTGGAGGATGGTGTCGTAGCCCTTGGTGTTCAGGCCGGCGACGCCGTAGAAGCGGTGGGGCGGGTTCCAGGGGGCGTAGTCGTTGCTGGAGGGGTTGTCGAGCCAGTTGAAGCCGCGCAGGAAGATGAACTCGCCCGCGGCGGTGCGCAGGAGGGTGTCGTCCCCGTAGCCGAAGGTCAGGATGTATTCGACCACATACTGGCCGTAGGGAATCTTGCGGAGGCGGCGGAGGATGTCCTCCCGGCAGCCGAGAATCTCATTCTTGTAGCCGTGGATACGGTAACTGCCTTCCTTGGGATGGGTCCAGCCGTGGACGGCCGGCTCCCAACTGGCGTCGCCCCGGTCGAGTTCATCCTGCATGTTCCGCCAGACGGCGTCGCCGCCCGCGGCGCGGCTGTTGATGGCGACGGAGAGCGGGAGGCGGAACTTGCGGCAAACGTGGACGGCGGCCTGGTAGTTGTCGGACTCGTCGTTGGTGACGCCCTTCCAAGGCGCGCCGGGATGCGCCCACGGGTTGCAGCCCCAGTTGTCGTTGGAGAGGGTGTAGGCCGCCTTGCGTCCGTCGTAATACTTCGCCACGGAATCGAACCGTGCCGACCCGACGCCCGTGAAGCGCAGCCGGAGGGTGTTCCCCTGCTTGAAGCCGACGGAGACATAGGCGCGATGGACCTTCGTGTCGAAGCGGATGCACTCGACGCCATTGAAGAAGTCGGCGGACTTCTTCTTCGCCAGCGCCACCCAGCGGCCTGCGTTGTCGTCGCGCCGCTCTACGCGGGCATTGGGCGATGCGTCGGTCAACTGGAAGACGTAGGTGGCGGGATATTGGAACCCGAACTTTTTTTGCGCCGCCGGGTCAATCGTAATGACAAAGCTGGCTTCAGCCGCGGCATGAGCGGCAGAAATGGCGGTCAGGAGGGTCAGGAGGAAGGCGGCGTATCGTTTCATAGATGTTAGCTCGCTAAACAGTGCAGGAGTGATAACACACCGCGTCCAACTTCTGCAACCAAAGCAAACACGCATGCGGTCTTCCGGCGGGTGGCGGCCTGCGATGCGCGAAGGGCGGCGGTCGTTCAGTGGCTGGCGTAAATGAAATGCGCCACAACGATGCCCAGCAGAAGCAAGGCGTCGCCCGCCGCGATCAGAAAACCGCGTTGCAGCGTTGTGCGCGCGGCCACTTTGCCGATGATCGCCGGGATGATCGTCCAGCCGATGGACGCGCAACCGAACAGCACGCCCACCGCCCGGCCGTGCAACTCGACGGGGAAATGATTGAGCAGCACGGCCATGAGGTTCGGGAAGAACGGCCCGTAAAGCAGGCCGGCGAAAAGAAGCAACCCGACTGTCAGCGCCCGCCTGCGCGAGAACACCAACCCAAGCACCGTCGCGATGCAGAGGACTGCGAGCACGATGTGCGAGACGTAGGCGGTGTGGACCGCCCGTTCAACCGACATGTCCGTCGAGCCGGCCAGCACGGCCGCGACCAGCCGCGATCCCATGAAGCACAGCCAGAAACCGGAGAGCGTCCAGCCGGCGATGCGCTGGGATTTCTCCACCGCCTCGCCTTGCGGCGAGAGTGCGGTCACAAAGCTGGTGGTCCACGCGGCGGTGGAGGCTTCGAGCGGCGTCCAGAACATCAACGTCACCGCGCACAACCACATCACGGGATCTGTGATGAGCGCGCCGAAACCAGCGGGGGCGCCCGCCGGCGCGGCCTGCATGTTCACCCACAGCGCGAAGACGGCCGTCGCCGCCGCCGTCACGCCGAACGCGGTGAGAGCTTTCGGAAACTTGATGCGCACGATGAGCCACGCCAGCACGGGTGGCGTCAGGAACGCGCCGAGGCCGAAGAAGAAATTCAGGAGGTTGGTGGCCATGAACACGTTCGCGTAGGCCTGGAACATCAGCGCGTTGGCGACGTTGATCATCGCCGCCCAGCCGCCGGACAGCATCAGCACAGCGACGACCGCCGTGGAATACTTGCGGGCACGGCTCAGCAGGAAGAGCGACGCGGCGACAAGGATCGCGCCCGCGACCCACACACCTTTGCGTCCCACCGCGTCAGCGAGGAAGCCGCTCAGCAGGATGATCGGCCCGACCATCAAGCCGAAGGAGGAGACGAGGCCACCCGCTTTTGCCTCATCCAGTTTCAAGCGGTCGCAGAGCGGCAGCTTCAATGCCCCGAGCACGGCATAACACATGCCGGTGACAGGAAGGCTGAATATCATGAAGGCTTGGAGAGAAGACATGGCCGGCAGTTTACGTGTGAAATATGCTGCTCGGCCAGACAAACTTTGCTAATACTCTTGCCGTGCGTAAAGACTACGGACCTTACACAAGCCTTAGGAGAGGGCTTTCTGTTACTAATGTCTATGATCCGGGTAACGACTACAGAATCTGCTCAAACTGTGGCAAGATGCGTCGTGCGTCGAGTTTCTGGCGAGACGCCATGCGGTGTCGTAAATGCGTAGCGAAGGAAACTGGTAAGGAGCGATCGAGACACGCCAAAGTTTGGAAGGCCTCGGCCAAGGAACAATACGGCCTTAAAATCACAGTCACCGAGAACAAGTTCCGGCAGATTAAGGACGCCGCGTTTCAGAAGGCCAATGTTTCAGTGCCGAAAACTGGTCGAGATGAACTTGCCCGCAACGTTGGTTATTGTTCGGCGATCTTATTGGCAGCGTTTCTGATTTCGCTGCTGATTCTGCCCTGGCTATATATGACGGATGTAAAGGTTAATATGCTTTTGATGTTCGGAGGCATTCTCGCGGGTCCTGCGGGCGGTGTTCTACATGCTATTTGCACCAATTTGGAACGGCCCAGATTGGAAGCTGTGCGAACACTCACCGAAAAGCTTCTGCGCGAGGGATTGAAACAGTATGAGGTAGAACAGTTGGAATATTTGAAGTTTTACATGACTCCCGAATGGCGCAGCCTTCGCGCCACGACAATCAGACGCAAAGGCAAGACCTGCAATCGGTGCGGTATGAAAATCCGAACCCCCAAGGACGTTACGGTGGATCACATACTGCCTCGAAGCGTCTATCCTGACCGAGCGTTAGATCCGAAAAACCTCCAAGTCTTGTGCCGTTCCTGCAATTCTGCAAAAGGCGCGCGCATGGAAACAGAATCCGACGTGGAGATTTAAGAAGCGCCGCGACTTCAATCAATGCCGCTCGTCATCCAAGCAGCGTGGATCGTGACACTAGCGCCAACGTGGCATGACGAGGCGCTGAGGACCGCGGTTGCGCGGATGGATGCGGAAATCCGCAGCGAATCGGCCGTCGCATAGTCCATCACCGGCCCGCCTGAGGGGGCAAAAAGCGAGGCAGGAGATCAAACGGCAGACTTTCCGACGAAACACACCGCAGTTTGTGGGTAATTGTGGAGGATGGAGCGGGTGAAGGGAATCGAACCCTCGTAAGTAGCTTGGAAGGCTACCGCTCTACCATTGAGCTACACCCGCGTCCAACGGCCCGAAATCCTACCAGCCCGACCGGCAGCGCGCAATTCGTTTGAGCGGTGCGCGGCTATGCGAGTTCCGTCCGCGCGCGCGACTCCAACGCTTGCAGCAGGGCGGGCGGGAGGCGGTGCGGCTTGTCGGCCCGGTCGGTGCAGACGTGGACGGTCGTGGCGCTGACGAGGGTTTTGCCGGTGTCGGCGTTCACGATGTCGGCGGCGAAGGTGACCTTGATGCGGCTGACTTCCGCGATCCAGAGCCGCACGATGACGCGGTCGTCGAAACGCGCCGCGCCGCGATACTGGAGTTGCGCCTCGATGGCGGGCAACATGATGCCGCTCTCCATGAGCGCCGGGAAAGGATGGCCGATGGCGCGCATGAGTTCGTTGCGCGCCGCCTCCAGCCAATCGAGGTAGCGCGAGTAATAGACGTGGTTGCCGACCGTGCAGTCGCTGGCAGCCACGCGCAGGTGATGCTCGAAGATATGCGTGGTGGACATGGCAGGGGTCAGGTCTTCTTTCGCCGCGACCGGAACAGGTCGAGCCACTGGAAGGCGACGACGACGAGGGAGTGCTGAATCCTGCCGCGCCGGAGCAGATTCGGGATCGTTTTCAGCGGCACGAGCTTCACGGCGATGTCCTCGGCATGGTCGAAGTTGGTGTCGGCAACCTTGCGCGCGTTGCGGATGAGGACGGTGTAGCAGGTGTTGCGCTGGAACGCGGGGTTGGGCGCGACCTTGCCGATGATGCGCGCGTCGGGCGAGTCGTAGCCGGTTTCCTCGCGCAGTTCCCGCCGCGCCGCGCGGACGGGCGATTCGTTGCCGTCCATGACGCCGCCGGGGATTTCCAGTTCGATCCGGCGTGTGCCGTGGCGGAACTGCCGGATGAGCACGACCTCTTGTTTCGGTGTCAGGGCGATGACGTTGACCCAGTCCGGGCCTTCGAGGATGTAGAAGTCGTGCGTCGCGCCCGTGCGCGGCGAACGCGCCGTTTCCACGACGGAGTGGAAGATACGGTAGTTGTGAAGACGCCGCGTCTTCAGCAACGGCCATTTGCGGATCGAAGCCATCCGGCGCAATGGGAGCGATTACAGTCCGGCTTCAGCGCGCGGCACGAGCTTGACTTCCATCTTCACGGGGTCGTTCGGGTTGTCGCGGGCGTCGCGCGGGACGGCGACGATCTGGTCGGCGACCTCCATGCCTTTGATGACGCGGCCAAAGACCGTGTAGCCGCCCCGGTCGAGGAACTCGTTGTCCTTCACGTTGATGAAGAACTGGCAGCCGCTGGAGGCGCGCTTCGGATTCACCTGGTCGCCCGTGCGGGCCGTGGCGAGGGTGCCGCGCGCGTGCAGTTGCTTGATCTCCGCGGGGACGGTGTAGCCGGGGCCGCCGCTGCCGGCGCGGGGCGAATGCGGGTCGGCCTTCGTGTTCGGGTCGCCGCCCTGGATCATGAAGTTGGGAATGACGCGGTGGAAGGTGGTGCCGTTGTAGAAGCCTTCGCGCGCGAGCTTCTTGAAGTTGGCGGTGGTCTTCGGCGCGTCGTCGCCGAAGAACTCAACGACGATCTTGCCGAACTTGGTTTCAATGATGGCGACTTCGTCCATGGTTTCCTTGGGTTGGCTGGCGGTGATTCCGGGGTTGGTTTCCTTGCAAGCGCCCAACAGCAGCGCCGCGAGACAGAAGGGTATGAAAGTTTTCATGTTTAGAGCGGTATTCAGTAGCCTAACGGCGCGGCAGGCGCGAGAAGTTTTTCTCACGGGCGCGCGCCTCAGCGATGCGGCGGCTGGTTGAGGACCAGCCAGTAGTGGCGCAGTTGCGTCACCACCTCGCAGAAGGCTTCGTAGTTCACCGGTTTGACGACGTAGCTGTTCGCGCCCAGCTTGTAGCACTCCTTGATATCCCGCTCCTCGCGCGAGGACGTGAGCATCACCACGGGGATGCTCTTGGTTGCCTCGTTGGACTTGAGCCGGCGCAGGACATCCACGCCATTCAGCTTGGGCATTTTCAGGTCCAGTAAAACCAGTGCCGGCATGCAACGGACCGGGCTGCCCGCGTCGCTCTGCGGGCCGAGGATGAACTCCATCGCCTCGACGCCATTCCGCACCCAGGCCAGTTTGCTGGCGAGAATGCGCGTCTTGAGTGCCCGCATGGTCAACTCGGCGTCATGCGGATCGTCCTCGACCAGAAGTATCTCGGGGTCTGCGACAGCCTCACTCATTGCCTGAATCTAGCGCATGAGGCTGCCGGGGGCAAAACGAGGGTCATCGTGCCGCACCCTTCGGCGGGGCCGGATGCGGTGTTCAGGAACAACCCTTGTAATCCCCGAAAAGGTTCCCCAAAGGCGGAGGGCGGCGGAAACTGGCCCCGGGGATCGGGCAACCTTTACGGAGCCTGGTCGAGCCTGGACAGGAGGCCCGTCTGGCCTGGACGGGAGCCCGTCTGGCCTGGACGGGAGCCCGTCTGGCCTGGACGGGAGCCCGTCTGGCTTGGACGGGAGCCTGTCTGGGAGCCGGGAATGAGGCGCGGCGGCGCGAACACCCCCTCCCCCGCCTTTATGCCTGGCAGGGCTTGGCACCGGGGTTGCTAAGCCGTAACCATGCAGTTCAACTTCAGCCCGAAGGGCTGAAACACGAGTAGCCGTGGGTAAAACCCACGGAATCTTCGAACGAAGAACGGCCTGAACCCCAACGGGGTTCAAGCAGCCGCCTAGTCACTGATCCACGTCCCACCGCTGCGATTGAACCCCTCGCGGGGTTCAACCGGTCTTGCTTGGTTGTCCGTGGGTTTCACCCACGGCTATTCATGTCCAAGCCCTTCGGGCTTGCCCGCAACTGCATGGTTACGGCTAAGGCCGCAAAGGACCGCCGGGGAACCCTCTGGAGGCCTCCAGCCCCTTTGCGCGCCCGCGTTTCCCGGCGGCTCAGGTTCATGCCTGCTCCGTATCGCCACTGATCGTGTAGCGCGGCGGCCGGCCGGCGGCGGTGAGGAGCTTGTTGACTTCCTTCTTCAACTCCACCATCCGCAGTTCGCGGCCGACCATGGCGCGGTTGAACCGCTCCAGTTCCTGGTTGCTCTTGCGCAGCTTCTCCTCGGCCTGCTTGCGTGCGGTGATGTCCACCGTCACCGCAATGCCGCCGACGACGCTGCCGGCGCTGTCGCGGAGGGGCGCGCCGGAGGCGTCCGCAAACCATCGCCGGCCGCTGGGCAGATGCACCTCCAGTTCCACCGGCGGAATCTCGCGGTTGCCGGCGACGGCCTGCTGCAACGGCAGATCGGCGTCGGTCATCGGCTGGCCGTCGCGGAAGAAGCGCACCTGCCGGCCCGGCGCGGCGGCGTCGGGCGCGGAGGCGGAGAGGTTGTCTTCGGGGCGCACCTCGAACTGCGCGAGCACGGCAGGGTTGCCGGTGATGCGCTGGCAGGTGGCGTCATCGGAGAAGCTGACGCCCACGGGCAGCGCGTTCAGCAGCGCCGTCAACCGCTGGTTGGCCGCGAAGAGTTCCTGCTCGGCCCGTTTGCGCAGGAAGGCTTCGACAATGGCCGGCGCCATCGCCTCCAGCGTTTCCAGTTCCGTCGCGGTGTAGCCGCCGTCGCGGTTGCCGAGGGCGATCATGCCGATGACGCGTCCTTCGCGGATGAGCGGCACGCCCAGGAAGGAATGCAGCGGCGGATGGCTGTCCGGCAGGCCAATGCCGTCGGGGTGCTGCGCGGGATCGTTGGTGAAGAAGCCCTTGGCGTCCTTGATGACGCGCCCGTAGAGGCCGTGAATCTCGAAGCTGGCGGGCGGCGGGCTCTGGCCGGCAGGACGGAGGCCTTTGCAGGCGTCCCAGCCGGGATTGCTGACGGCAATCTCTTGCAGGCCGTCCGCTTTGATCTCGCCGATGAAACCGGCTTTGCTCTGCGTGATCAGCTTGGTGACGGCCAGGCAGGCGCTGCCCAGTTCCGCTTCGGTCTTGCAGGCGAGCGCCGCGCTCAAGACCTGGTTGACGCCCGCCTGGATCATGTCGTGCCGGCGCAGCGCTTTTTCGGCAAACCTGCGCTCGGTGACATCGCGGAAGCTCCAGACGCGCCCGACGACGCGGCCGTCGAGCCACTGCGGCTGCGAGTAACGCTCGAAGATGCGGCCGTCCTTGAACTCCAGCACGTCCTCGCTGGTCTGTTCCGGGGTGGCGTAAAGCTCCCGCACCTTGGCCATGAACGCCTCCGGGTTGCGAAGCTGGTCCGTCACAAAAGCCAGCGTAACACCGTCGTTGTTCGCGGCCAGGATGTTCTCCGGAATGCGCCACAGATCAATGAACCGCTGGTTGAACTCGCCAATCTTGCCGTCGGCATTCACCACCAGCACGCCGTCGGCGGTGGACTGGAGCGTGGCCCGCAGCAGCGAGAATGTGTGGCGCAGCGCCGCCTCGCCGCGTTTGCGCTCGGTGATGTCCTTGTCCACGCCCCGATAGCCGCGCAACGAACCTTCCGCGTCGAAGACCGGCACGCCGCTCGTCAGGATGTGCCGGATGCCGCCGTCCTTGTGCAGGCAGTCGTTCGCAAAGTCCCGGAAAGGCTTCCGCCAGTCGGCGAAAGCCTGAAACTCCGCGCGAACGCGCGCCGCCTCGTCGGGCGCCATGAGGTCGAAGGGCGTGCGGCCGAGGATTTCACCGGGTTCGTAACCGAGCACGTCCTTGACGCTCCCGGAGGCAAAGGTGTAGCGGCCGTGGACGTCAGTTTCCCATATCCAGTCCGCCGAGGCGCTGGCGATGTCACGAAAACGCTCCTCGCTGGCGCGCAACGCGGCGGCGGACTCCTCGGCGCGCTCGCGGGCGGCGAGGGCGTCGTCGGCCGTGTTGAGCGCGGCCAGCCGGGACTCGCGCAGTTCGGCGTTGGCGGCCTCGATCTCGGCGGTGCGCTCGGCGATGCGTTGCTCAAGGGTGTCATTGGCCTTGCGAATCTCCGCCGTCTGGTCCTTGATGCGTTGTTCGAGCGCGGCGTTGAAGTCGCGCAGCCGTTCCTCGGCCTGCTCGCGGGCGAACACTTCTTTTCCAAGGCTCCGGCGCGAAATCCCAATGCCGGCGAGGCCGAGCAACCACAGCCCGGCATGCGCCAGGATGAAATTGTCCTTCACCGGCCGTTCCGCCACCCGCAACGCGGCCAGCGGCACCGAGATGCTGATGCCGCCGCGGATGTCGCCCGCCCTGTAGCCCTGCGCCGCGTGGCACCTCAGGCAACGCTGCTCGGTCACGAACGGGCGCATCAGGCGCAGATGCTCGCCGTCGCGCATCCGCTCGACCGTGTTGGTTTCCTTGACGCCCAGCTCGAACGAGCGCAACGCGGCGGCTTCCCACGGGTCCGGCGCGTTTTCGGGCCGCAACGGTTTCAGGCTGGCGAGGTGGCCCCGGGTGCCGCGGGCTGCGTCCGACGATTCGTTGACCAGCCGGGCGAGATAGGCGGGATTGAGCAGCGTCAGCGGCACGCCGGCCGTGGTGGTCACATCGCGGTCGGGGACGGTGAGGTAGGGATTGGGGCGGACGCGGTCGGAGACCCGCGCGTAAAGGCCGCCCTGCTCGGAGACCCAGTGGCGGTAGAGGATGTCGTTCTCAAAGGCGATCTGCGCGATGTTGCGGGCCGTTTCGATCGTGTGGCGTTGGTGGTGGTCCAGATTCCAAAACAAAGAACCCGCGATGATGGCCGTCCAGGCCCCGGCCAGCAGCCAGGCGTGGGACCGGAACCGCGCGAAGAGACTTCGTCTGTAGGTTTTCATGTCAAGATCCAGAGGGAATCGCGAAAGACGCGAAAGGATGGTGTGGGCCGTTTCCGTGTAGCGCAGACTTTCCAGTCTGCCGTATCGCCGGCTTTTCAGCCGGCAGGGGGTGCGCAGGATGAAAGGGTGGGAACTGGGAAACGCGTTGCGTAAGTGTGTGATGAGGCGTTGGATGTTGTGCAGCGCCGTTTTCAGCGCGCGCGGCCCGCAGGTTGGAAACCTGCGCTACAGCGAGAGCTTGCGCGTGGCTGTGGCGCGACGCAGACCTGCGGGGAGCCGCAGAGGAATCCGGCTCGGCGAGCCTCTGCGCTCTCAGCGTCTCTGCGGTTGTCATACAGCTTCTCATCTGCGATCACGGATTCTTCTTCTCGAAGTCCACGTCATACCGCGGCGGCTGGCCGACGGCGGCGCAAAGCTCATTGACCTCCTTCTTCAACTCGATCATCCGCAGCTCGCGGCCGACCATCGCGCGGTTGAACCGCTTCAGCTCCTCGTTGCTGGCGTGCAACTGCTCGTTGGCCGTCTGGAGCTGCGCGGTGCGCTGCTCTACGCGCTGCTCCAATTCCGCGTTCAGGCGGCGGACTTCCTCCTCGGCCCGTTTGCGCTCGACGGCGTAGCGGATGCTCCGTATGAGCAACTCGCCGTCGAAACGCCCCTTGACGAGGTAGTCCTGCGCGCCGGCGCGCATGGCTTCGAGAGCGAACTTCTGATCGTCCAAGCCGGTGAGCACGACAATCGGCAGGCTGCGGCTGGCTTGCTGCATCCGCGTCAGCGTCTCCATGCCCTGGGAATCCGGCAGACCGAGGTCCAGCAGCACGAGATCAAACGTCTCCTGGCGCAATCGCTCGATCGCCGCGTCCAGCCGGGCCGCGTGCTCAAGCTGGAAGGCCGCGGCTGTCGTCTGTTTCAGCATCTCGCGGAGCAGGCGCGCGTCCCGCGTGTTGTCCTCTACCAAAAGCAGTTTCATGGCGTTTTCTTTCGTTTGGCGCTCGTCTTCTCAACGGGGCGGCAGCGTCACCACGGCGAGCCAGAAGTCCTCGATGGTGCGAATGACTTTAAGGAACTCCTTGAAGTCCACCGGCTTGGTGACGTAGGCGTTGGCGCGCAGGTTGTAGGTGCGCACGACGTCCTGTTCGGCGCTGGAGGTGGTGAGGACCACCACCGGGATGCGTTTCAAGGTCTCATCCTCTTTGACCTCGGCGAGCACTTCCCGGCCGTCCTTCTTGGGCAGGTTCAGGTCCAGCAGGATCAAATCCGGACGCGGGCTGTCGGCGTGCTCGCCTTGGTTGCGCAGGAAGGCCATCGCCGCCACACCGTCACCGGCGACGTGGAGGGTGTTGAGGACTTTGGCGTCTTTGAGCGCCTCGCGCATCAGGCGCACGTCGGAGGGGCTGTCCTCCACCAACAGGATGTTGATGGGTTGGACCCGGCGTTCATGGTTGTTCATGGATTTCCTTCTCGTCCGGAATGGTGAAATGGAAAGTGGAGCCTTGTCCGGGCTTGGACTCCACGCACATGCGGCCGTGGTGCCGCTCGACGATTTTCTTGCAGATCGCCAGGCCGATGCCCGTGCCGGGATACTTGTCGCGGTCGTGCAGGCGTTGAAAAATAACGAAGATGCGCTCGAAGTATTGCGGCTCGATGCCGATGCCGTTGTCGCGCACGCTCAACCGCCACGCCCCGCCCTGGCGCACGGCGGAGACGTGGATGCGCGGGGCTTCCTGGGGACGGCGGAATTTGATCGCGTTGCCAATCAGGTTCTGGAAAAGCCGCGTCAACTGCGCCGCGTCGGCGGTCAGCGCCGGCAGCGGGTCGTGCGTGACGACCGCGCCGCTCTCCGCGATGGCCACTTCGAGGTTGTCCTGCGCGGCCCGGAGAACGGCCTCGCACTCCACCGGCGCGAACGGACTGCCGCGCGTGCCGATGCGCGAGAAGTCGAGCAGGTCGTTGATCAGGACTTGCATCCGTTTCGCCCCATCCACGAGGAAGGTGATGAACTCGTCCGCGTCCGAGTCCAGCCGGCCACGGTAGCGATCGGCCAGCAGTTGGGAGAAACTGCTCATCGTCCGCAGCGGCTCCTGCAAGTCGTGCGAGGCGACATAGGCGAAGTGCTCCAGTTCCTCGTTGCTGCGCCGGAGTTCCTCTTCGGTCCGCTTGCGCTCGGTGATGTCGCGAGCGGCGGCGTAGATGAGGTTGCCTGCCGGAGCCGCGCGCCACTCGAACCAGCGATACGAGCCGTCGCGGCAACGGTAGCGGTTGACGAAGTTGATGACTTCCTTCTGCGCGGCCAGTTGGTCAACCGCTTCGAGCGTGGGCGCCACGTCGTCGGGATGGACGAAATCCAGAAACCGCCTGGTCGTGAGTTCTTCGCGCGAGTAACCGAGGACTTGCTCCCAAGCGGGGTTCAACCTCCGGAAAAATCCATCGGCGTCGGCGATGCAAAGCAGATCCAGGCTGACGCTGAAAAAGCGGTCCAGTTCCTCGGTCTTGGAGCGAAGAGCGAGTTCGGCCAGCTTCTGCGCCGTGATGTCGCGCGCGGCGGCGAACACGCCGGTCACGTTGCCGCTCTGGTCCCGATAAACGGAGGCGTTGTAGAGCACGGGACTTACGCGGCCGTCGCGGTGTCGCAGTTCCAGCGGATAGTCGCGCACGAAGCCTTCGCGAAAAACCTGCTGGTAGCCGGCACGCGCGTTTGCCGGCTCGGTGAAGTAGTCGGAGAAATCCGTGCCGACGAGCGCGGCGCGAGCGCAGCCGGTGGCCGCTTCGGTCGCGGCGTTGACGTCGGTGATCTTGCCGTCGGGGCCGATGGTGACGAGCGGGTCGAGGCTGACTTCGATGAGGCTGCGGTTGTAGGCGTTGGCTCTCTTCAGTTCGGCGGTGCGTTCCTGCACGCGCGTCTCCAGTTCGTCCTTGGCCTTCTGCAACGCCTCTTCAGCCCGCTTGCGCTCGGTGATGTCCTGCTTGACGGCAATAAAGCGAGTGATCTCCCCGCCGGAGGCGACCACGGGCGTGATGGTCATCTCTTCGGGATAAAGCAAGCCGTCCTTGCGCTTGTTGATGAGTTCGCCATGCCACACCTCGCCGCGCAGGATCGTGGCCCATATCTGCTGATAGAACTCCGGCGGGTGGTGGCCCGACTTCAACACGCGCAGATTGCCGCCCACCGCTTCGTCGAGTGTGTAGCCGGTCAGTTGCGTGAAGGCCGGGTTGATCCAGAGGATCTTACCCTCGCGGTCGGTGATGGCGATGCCGTTGGCCGCAGCTTCCACCGCAACGGACAACTGACGCAACTGTTCCTCGGTCCGCGCGCGCTCCGCCGCGACCTGGGCTTGCGCCTCGGCTGTTTTGGCCCGGTCGCGGGCGCGGTGCATTGCCTCGACCACGCCGGAGATCAAGCCGCCGCTCAGGAGAAATATCCCGATGCTCAGCCAGTCAGCGGAATGCGAAATGCCGAAACCAAACGGCTCAAGCCAGAAATAGTCCGCCGCCGCCGCCGAGAGCACCGTGGCCAGCAGGCCCGCCGGCAGCCCGCCGTAGAGCGCGGCGAGGATCACGGCCGGGAAGAAGGTGATGTAGGTGGCGCGCGTGCCCAGCATTTCCAGGAGTCCCAGCCGCACGAGGGTGCCGGCGGCAACCATCACGATGGCCCAGACAAACCAGAGTCGCTGCCGTGGATGGCCGCGCTGCGCGGATGGTCGCGATGATGGGGAGGATGCGGTCATGGGGTCAGACGGCGGCAGATTCGGAACCACGGAAGACACGGAACACACGGAAGGCAGCATCTGCTGTCTCCGTTTCCGTGTGTTCCGTGTCTTCCGTGGTGCTTCCTCCCGTTCTTCATGGCCGTTGCTCATCCGCCGTCTCGTTCGTGTAACGCGGCGGCTGGCCGAGCTTGGCGCAGAGGCCGTTCACCTGCCGCTTCAACTCGATCATCCGCAGCTCGCGGCCGATCATGATCTTGTTGAAGTGCTCCAGTTCCGCGTTCTTGGCGCGCAGGAAGTTCTCGACTTCCTTGCGCTCGGTGATGTCCTGCATCACGGCCAGGAGCTTGACCGGCGTGCCGTCGGGCGCGAAGGCGAACCGGCCCATGACCTCCACCCAGCGTAGCGCGTTGTCGTTGCGCCGTCGGATGCGGAAGGTGGCGTGGTAGGACTGGCCGGGTTTCCGGGCCTCCGCCAGCGCCTTCTCGAAAATGAGCACGTCGTCGGGATGGACGACCTCGCCAACCATCTGGGCGCGGCTGATGGTGGGATCGTCCGGCTGCTGGCCGAGGATTTCAGCCATACGGGTGTTGCCCCAGGTGGCCACGTCGTTGAGCGCGTCCCACTCGAACACGCCAATGGCCGCCACGCGCATCGCCAGCATCAACCGTTGCTGGCTCGACTCCAGTTGTTCCGTGCGTTCGGCCACGCGCTGCTCCAGCGTCTCGTTGCTCTGTTTCAGCGCCGCCTGCGCCTGCTTGATCTCGGTGATGTCTAGGCCCACCTCCATGATGAGCGGCGAGCCGCCCACGTCCTTGAACGGGAAGTCGTAGATGTCGTAGTTGCGTTTGTCGGGGCCGGTCCACTCCCAATGATGGTTCTGGCCGGTCTTGAGCACCTTGAACGTCTCGCAGTTCTCGCACGGCTCGGTGCGGTTGAAGAGATACTCGTAGCATCGCCTGCCTTCGGACTTGCCGAAGCGCCCCTCGAAGAACTTGTTGGCGAACGGCACGGTGTAGTCGGGCGCGAGCAGCACCACGTAGCAGGGCAGCATGTCCAGCACCTGATGGAACCGCTGCTGCCCGGCTTCCACCAGGTCGCGGCTCTTGCGCAGCTCGGCGGTGCGTTGGACAACGCTGACCTCCAGTGTCTCCTTGGCGTGCCGCAGCACTTCTTCAGCCTTCTTGCGGGCGGTGATGTCGTCGAAGATGGCGGCGAAGTGGCCCGGCTGCGGGCAGTAAGCGGACACCGTGAACAAGATCCCCAGCGGCTTGAACTCGATCTCGAATCGCTCCGGCTTGCCCGTCTGCGCGACGCGGCCGAAGGTGTCAAACAGCTCCGGGTGCGCCTCGCGGATGCCGGGCAGGACCTCGGTGACGCGCTTGCCGACGACGTCCTGTAGGCCCGTCAACCGTCCGAAGGCGTCGTTGACGGCGAGATAGACGAAATCCACCGGCCGGCCCCCGGCGTCGAACACCATCTCGCAGAAGGACGCGCCATCCTGCATGTTCTCGAACAGCGCCCGGAACTGCTGCTCGCTCTCCCGCACCGCCTTCTCGGCCCGTTTCCGGTCGGAGATGTCGCCGATCGCCACGCGGACCATCATCATGGAACGGCTCGTGGCGGGCGCCACCTGCGCGCAGACCAGCCGCGCTTGGAACTCGCTGCCATCCTTGAGGCGGATCGTGGCTTCGCAGACCTGGTTCTCCTCATGCTCGAACGCGGCCAGCAGGGTGCGGTCCCACCGCTCCACGTCTTCGGGCGCGATGAACTGGCGGAAGCGGTGCCTGGGCAGTTGCGGGCGCGGGAGGCCCAGCAGGGCCGCGCCGGTGAAGTTGGCCTCGGCGATCAGGCCGTCGCAGGTAAGGGTGAAGTAACCGATGGGCGAGAAGTCGTAGAGGTTGAAATATTTGTCGCGGGACTCTTCCAAGGCGTTGTGCGCCTGCTTGAGTTCCTCGTTCTGCATCTCCAGTTCGATCTGGTGGACCTGGAGTTCGTGGATGACCTCCTGCGGCGTTTCGGCCGGCGCGGGCCGCTTGGAGCGGGCGAGTTGTTTCTCGGCCTTGGCGCGCAGGGGCGTGCCGGGGCCGGAGGGAGAGTGTGCGGGTTCTTGTTGGCTCATGGAACGCCTTTCTCAGACTTCTTGCAGAAACCTGTAGCGGCGGTCTCCGACCGCCGGGATCGTCGTCGTCAATGATCGGCGGTCATAGACCGCCGCTACAGATTCGGACGGCTGGGGGCCGATGCTGTTAGGTTCCAAGTTCATCTCCGCCGATCGCGTTCGTGGCTGCCGGCGGCTCGGTTGAAGTCCGCCCGGCGCGCGACCGCGGTGGTAAGAGTAGCCGGGAACGCTCCCCGATGGCAACTAGGATGCTCGCCCTTCCTGGCCTAGGGAACGTCCCTAGCCCGCATATTTCACACGCCGCACGAAACGCCGACAGGCTGTAGCCGCCGACGTAAGGAGGCGGACGCATTGCCAGCCACAGCCTTTCCGCCTCCTTACGTCGGCGGCTACGAAACGTGTGAAATATCCGCGTTAGCGGCCGGGGACGCCGCAGCAGGCCGATGTGATCCCAGAACTGAGGCGGGACGGATGCGGCGTGGCGTCGTTGCCAACCGACCCGACGGCGCCGCCTATTTCTTCAAAGGAACCAACGCGGGATACGGCGGGGGCTTGCCGAACTCGGCGCAGAGGGCGTTCATCTGCTTCTTCATCTCGATCATGCGCAGCTCGCGATCCACCATCACTTTGTTGAACTGCGTCAGTTCTTTGTTGGCGCCAACCAGTTTTTCGTTGCTTGCCGTCAGCTCGGCCGTGCGGGCCGCGACCAATTCTTCGAGGTGCCGGAGGTGCATGGCCAGTTTCGCCTCGGCCTCCTTCTGCGCGGTGATGTCGCTCATCACCATGCGCACCGCCGAAAGCTCGCCGCCCGGTCCCGCCTGGCCGGCCGTGCGATACATCCGGAGGCAGTCCAGCCGGGCGTGGAACCCGCTGCCGTCCTTCCGCCGGATCACCACTTCGCAGAGATGCTTCTCGACGTGCTGGAACGCGGCGACCAGGGTGCGGTCCCACCGCTCCACATCTTCGGGCGCGACGAATTGGCGGCAAGGGCGGTTGAGCAGTTGTGATCGCGGGACGTTCAGCAGGGCCGCGGCGGTGAGGTTGGCCTCGACGATAAGGCCGGCATGGTTGAGCGTGAAGTAGCCGACGGGCGCGAAATCGTAGAGGTCCAGGTATTTGTCGCGGGACTCGGCCAGTTCGATCTGCGCCCGCTTGAGTTCCTCGTTCTGCATCTCCAGCTCCACTTGGTGGACCTGAAGCTCGTGAAGGAGTTCCTCCGTGCTTTGCGTGGTGGCCGGCGCGGCGCCGCCGGGGGCCGCGAGCCGCGCCTCAGCCTTGGCGCGCAGGGAATTCATCGGCGGGGGCGGGGCACTGCTCATAATGCAGGACTCTACATGGTGCCCGGCTTCCCCGCCACACATATCTCACACTGTTTTCCAGCCACATGCCGCCAGCCAAGCCCGGCAGATTTCATGGAGCGCGTTACGGAAAAAAAAGGCTTGGCAGGGGGAGGTCGCGCTCCCATTCGCAACCAGAATGACTCCCTTTTCTGGCCCAGGGAAAGTTCCCGGCCCGCGTATCTCACACGCTGCACGAAACGCCGAGAGGCTGTAGCCGACGACGCAAGGAGGCGGACGCGTTGCCAGCCACAGCCTTTCCGCCTCCTTGCGCCGGCGGCTACGATTGCATGATTGCGGCCTGTTCGTTTCCGCCATAAGCCCGTGGCGCGGGACAAGGACATCAGGAGTCTCCCGATATAAATATCGGGGACTCTCGGAATTGCGTTCTTCGGGCCGCCAAGCCACCATGCGCGCTGAAGCTGGATGATCCCGATGAGGTTTCTGTCCCCGGCTGATGGGTTCGACGGGGACGCCGGCAGAACAAATGGAAGAGCCAAAGAAACAGGAGTGTTCATGGAACAGAACATCAGACCACAGTTGCCTGACCCGGCCGTCTGCCGTGCGCAGCGGATTCTTCCCGACCTGGTCGAGTGCCTGGTGTTGAGGCCGAAGCCGAACGAGTGCCCCCATGCGACGTTTTTTGGCGACGGCATCTTCTGCGCGCATCCGGAGCGCGATAATCTTGCCGCCCGCACGGAGGCGGAAAAGAGAAGGCGTGGTTGAGGGTTGAATTTCAGCGGGGCCGATGGTTGTAAAAAGGCACGTCAAGGACGCAGGAGTATTCGTGAGAAAGGAAATCAAATCACAGTGGCCCGACCCGGCGAGATGCCGCGCCCGCCTCATCGGATACCGGGACACAGTTGAGTGCCTGACGGTGGGCAGCGGCGACTGCAAGTATGCCATGAAATCCTGTTACACTTGTTTTTGCTCTCATAAGACACGGATCGAGATCGCCCGCCGCACGAAGGCGATCCGAAGCAAAGAGGAAAAAGAACAGAACGACAGCGGCAGTCCGCAACCGTCGAAACGATGAAATAGACACAACAACCTGACTGCAGGACGCCACGCGCGCTCTACCTCCACCCCCCCCACAACGCGCGCGAACCCTACTTCCGGCGGGACGAGCCGGACGGCGTTCTGTGTCGTCCAGAAAGCCTCGTGTCGAAAGACGCGGGGCTTTTTTCCTGTGGGATGAGCGGATTGATTGTCCAGAGCTTTGGACTGGAACCCGGCGCGGCTGCGCGCTTGCGCGCGCCCAAGCGCGTTTTCGCTTGGCCTGACCCGGCCTCCGGGCGCCCGGAGGCGGACGGGGACTCTGCGTGTTTTCCTGACTTGCACAGCAGTTCCGGCGCTGCGCGGGCCTCTCCCGTTGACGCCGCGGAGGCCGTGGCATAGGCCATGCAACGCTTATGGGGCGTGAGCGAAGGAACAACAGACACGGCAAGCAAGACCGAAGGAACACAGGGATCGCCGCCGGCCGCCGGCCGCTGGGCGATGGTTTGCAACGGCAAGCCCCAGGAACATCCCGATTCGCCCGCGAGCGTCGCGGCCAAAGCCTGCCGCAATCTTCATTTTCAGTTCACTCCCGCCCGGACCGCCCGCAACGGTGCTTCGCAATCGGTGCCGGTGACGGCCACTTCGACCGCAGATGCCGCCAAGACGTCTGCGGTGAAGGCTGTCGTCACTGTCGCTACGTCAAGTAAAACGCCCCCGCTCGGAAGGCGATGACTAGCAGAAGACGCCTGACACAGGCTTCCCCGGCAAGAGCAGCAATGGTAGTTGAATGAGCGGGAGGTAGGTAGCGAATGGGCGCGGCTGCGCAAGCAGCCGCGCTCCATTCGTTTTGGGGGCAAGGCGGAGGAGGAGGCGAAGCTGTGATGCTCTGTAGCGGCGGTCTCCGACCGCCGAATTCGCCGTTGTCAATGATCGGCGGTCGGAGACCGCCGCTACAAATCTCCACTACGGCGTTTCCGGGCGCAAGATATGCATCTCGCCCGCGTAGGGCCAATCTTCCGCTCGCGTCACAAGCTTCTTTCGCACGGGGCTCTCCATGACGTAGCGCCATTTCTCGGAATATGATTCCTCGGAACGAATGACGTGATCGAAAAAGCCCTTCTGCCAGTATGGCCCGGCCTGTAGCGGCGGTCTCCGACCGCCGAATTTGTTATCATCAAGGACCGGCGGTCGGAGACCGCCGCTACAGGGTTGCTCGCGCCAGAGTTTGGCCAGGGTGCCTTTGAGCGCCTTCATCCATTCGGAAAGCGCAAGCGCGTCGGGCGCGAAACTCGCGAACACGTGCAGATGATCGGGCATAAGCACATAACGGCCGACGGCAACGCCGCGCTCATAAGCCGCGCGCGCAAATTGCAGGAACGCGTCGTGCGTCGCGATGTTGGCAAGCAAAGTCTGGCGCTCGTGGGTGCATGCGGTGAGAAAATAAATCGGCTGGCGAATGCAGAGGTGTGAGAGCCGATGCAATCGTGGCGGCTGTTCCATGTTTGTAGCAGGCACTCCTTTGTTTCTGTAGCGGCGGTCTCCGACCGCCGAAACCGTTTGTCATCAATAACAGGCGACGGTCAGAGACCGCCGCTACAGTCCGCGACGGAATCGCGGGCTACTTCGTGCGCCGCCCCCGCCTCGTGACCTCGGCGGCTACGGCGGCCGGCGCGCGCTCCGTCACGTCCTCCATTGCCAGCAGGATCAACTGCGTCTCGCCCGCCTTGCCGGGGATGCGGCGGGCGTTGAGCAGCATCTTGCGCCGGCCGAGCTTGGGGAACTCGTGCTCGACAACGAAGTCCTCGAAGAAGGTGTTCTTCGGCAGGACGGTCTCCAGCAGTTCCCGCAGCCGGGGGATGTTCCACTGGCGGTTGCCAATCTCGTAGAGTGAGTGGCCGACGGTGTCGCGCTCGGAGGCGCGGAACGTCTCGTAAAACGAGTGGCTGGCCGAGACCACCTTGAAGGCGGCGTCGAGCACCATGAGCGGCTCGCGCACAGTGTTGACGATGTTCTCGGCGAAGTCGCGCGCGGTGGAGGCGGCGCGGAGGTGGGTGATGTCGGTGAAGGTCAGCACCACGCCGTCAATGGCGTTCTCCAGCGTCCGGTAGGGCATGATGCGCGCCAGATACCACGTCCGGCCGGCGGCGATCTCGCGCTCGCGGGGCACGAGGGAATCGAGCACGGCGCGGGCGTCGGCGACAAGGTCCTCGCCTTCGAGGTTGGACTTGATGTCGGCCAGCGGGCGTCCGGCGTCGGCGGGCAACAGCCGGAAGATCGTGGCGGCCTCGCGGGTGAAGCGTTTGATGGCCAGATCGCGGTTGAGGAAGATGGTCCCGATATTGGTGTTATCGAGAAGGTTCTTCATGTCGTTCTGCATGCCGGCGAGCTGCTCGATCTTGGCCTGGAGTTCCGTGTTGACGGTGACCAACTCCTCGTTGACCGACTGGAGTTCCTCCTTGGAGGTTTCGAGTTCCTCGTTGGTGGACTGAAGCTCTTCGTTCGTGGACTGGAGTTCCTCGTTGGTGGATTTGATTTCCTCGTTGGAGGCCTGCATCTCCTCGATGTTGGCCTGGAGGGTTTCCTTCGTGTAGAGGAGTTCTTTCTCAAGCTCCTCGACGCGCCGGGTCTGCGCCGGGGTGGCCGGGCCTTTGGCGCGGGCCGCTTTCCCGCGGGGCGGCGGTTCCACGTCCTGAAAGGAGACGAGCAGCATGCCCTGCGCGGTCTCCGGGTCGGTGAGCGGGGTGACGGTGAGGTTGACGTTGTGGACGCCGCCGTTGGTCTTGACGGGCAGCGTGCGGCAGAGCACGCGTTTCTTTTGCGTCGCCGCGGCGTGGAGGGCGGTGCGCAGTTCCAGCGCGAGGCCCTCGCGCGCCATCTCGATGACGTTGAGGCTGGCCTGGCCCGGCGCGGGGCGGAGGTATTTGCCGGTGTCGCCGTGGACGAAGAGGATGTTGCCCTTGTCATCGGTCACCACCGAGGGCGGCGCGTAGGACTGGAGCAGCACGCGGCGGGTCAACTCGGCGAAATTGGTCTCGCGCGGTTTGCGCCCCGGCTCGTCGGGCCGTTTGCCCGCGGGCACGCCAACGGCGGGCGCCTCGGCCATCAGCATCCGCGTGGACACGATGGAAGCCCTGGCTTGGTAGAGTTTCCACTTCTTGCTGAGCGGCGAGAACAGGTCGGGGTGGCTGCCGATGCTTTCCGACGGGCTGAGGAACAGCGCGCCGCCCGGTTTCAACGCATAGTGGAACGCCGTGATGAGCCGGTGTTGGAGTTCCGGCTCCAGATAGATGAGCAGGTTGCGGCAACTGAGCAGGTCCAACCGCGTGAAGGGCGGGTCCTTGATCGCGTTCTGCACAGCGAAGACAACCATCTCGCGGATGTCCTTCTTAACGCGGTAGCCGGAGTCCTCGTGGATGAAGAACCGCCGCAGCCGCTCCGGGGTCACATCCTGGGCAATGTTGGGCGGGTAGTGGCCGGCGCGGGCGATGGAGATGGCGTCCTCATCAAGGTCCGTGCCGTAGATCTGGACCTTGAACTCCTGCTTGATCTCGTCCATCTGCTCGCGGAACAGCATGGCAATCGAGTAAGCCTCCTCGCCGGTGGCGCAGCCGGGCACCCAGACGCGGAAGACGTAGTTCTCCGGCCTGCCTTTGAACAGCACGGGCAGCACGTCGGTCTTCAAGGACGCGAACGCGTCCGGGTCGCGGAAGAAGCTGGTGACGTTGATGAGCAGCTCCTTGAACAGAAGCCGAATCTCATGCGGATGCTCCTGAAGAAAGCGGATGTAGATGTCCGGCGTCTGGATGCCGTGGATGGTCATGCGGCGTTCGATGCGGCGTCCGATGGTGCTCTGCTTGTAGGCGGAGAAGTCGTGGCCGGTCTTGGAGCGCAGGAGCCGCAGCACCTTGCTCATGGCGCCCGCCGTGGCGGGGTCGGCGGCTGGGACGGGTTTCACTTTCTTGCCGAAGAGGGACCCGACGTAAGCCTCCAACTGCTCCGGCATCTTGTCCGGCGGCAGAACGAAGGTGGCCAGCCCGGTCTGGATGGCGCTGGCGGGCATGCCGTCGTATTTCGCCGTGGACGGCTCTTGCACGAAACAGACCCCGCCCGCGCCGTGAATCGCGCGCAGCCCCAGCGTGCCGTCGGTGCCGGTGCCTGAGAGAATCACGCCGATGGCTTTCTCGCCAACATCCTCGGCCAGCGAGCGCAGGAAGAAATCTATCGGCATCCGCTGCCCGCGGCTCGCTTCCGGCACGCTGAGATGGAGCGCGCCGTGGAAGAGCGCCATGTCGCGGTTCGGCGGGATGATGAAGACGTGGTCCGGCTCGACCGTCATCTGGTCCTGCGCCTCGACCACAGGCATCGCTGTGCTGCGCTGGAGAATCTCCGTCAACATGCTCGCGTGCGCCGGGTCCAGATGCGGCACCAGCACGAAGGCCATGCCGCTCTTCGGCGGCACGCGGCGGAAGAACAACTCGAACGCCTCCAGCCCGCCGGCCGACGCGCCAATGCCGACGATGGGAAAACCATCCTTCGGCCGTTTCGGCGTGTTGGGGCGTGAAGACGGCGGCGTGCGCGGCGCGGACTTTCTGGTTTTCATGTGTTTTCGTCCCGCATTGGATTCAGTGGCAACCGGGCTGGAGTCTAGCGCGCCGCGCCGCCGATGCACGCCAAAACAACTTCATGTCTATCCGCGACGGCTTGCAGATCACGAGTAAGCGCCGCTACGGACCGGGCGGTTGACCGGTGTTAATCGCCGCATATGCCCGGTGCTCCGCCTGCGGGATGACCGGCGCGACACGGTAATGCTTCGGCTGGTCGTTGCTACAGCAGCAGCAACACCAGCTACAACAACCCCCGGAAGCCAGACAAGCCGCGAGGGCAGGAATCAAGAGCCAGAGTCCGCGGCTGGCCCGTGTTGATTGGGTATTCTTCATTGGCGTTCAGGTCCTTTGTTCTGGGGGAATGTATGCGCGATCCAGCAAGGAGCAAGGCGGTGGATTGGGCGGCACCGAAGTCCGTGAATCCGTGCGCGCCCCGGCAACCGGACGGCGGGCGGAAAAATAGCACAGCGGGCAAATTCAGTTTTGACTTCATAGTCAGCACTCAATTCTCTCGCTGTGCCGGCCTAATATGGCACCCCAGCGCGATTCCGCAACGAGTCCGATGGCGGGCGTTGGGCGGTAAGCTGCGTCCCTAGGCCACAACAGGGTTCTCTCCGAATGACCGGGGTTTCCGGCGCGCGTAGTGTCCAACGCAACCGGCCGTCGCCGGGACCTTTGACGGCACCGCAAAGAAGAGCGCCACCGAAGTCGAACAAACAGCAAAGGACTATGAAGAGAATGAAGAAGACGACGCACGGCGTCCGCGGCCCGCGGACCTTGGGAGAGTTGGTGGCGTTGGCGTATGAAGTAGCTCCGAATCGCGCGAGCGCGGCGAAGTTGTTGGGAGCGTTGCTGGCAAGCCGCGCCGTTCATCCCGGCCGCAGGTAAACCCAGGACGGCCCAACTCGTGAATCCGCCCCTTCCAGCTTCATGCACAACCTGACCACCTCGCATTCACTCCGCATCTCACGACTGCGGCTGCGGACCCTGTAAACTACGCAGGCGACCCCCTTGGCGGCCGGCAACATCTCCCACTTAATGATGGCTCTGTTTGGACCTGACAGCGTGCTCGCGCGGCGACCGCGGCGGCCGGCTCTTCCTGTCCGCGCGGAAGATGGCGGCTGTGACCTCTTTGAACGGCGTGACAGGCCCTTTGCCGAACGCTTTCAGTTCCGCCTCGGCTTGCAGCCAGTGCTCGAAGTCCCGCCCCTCCGGCCGTCCTTCTTTTTCCCAAAGCAGATAAGCGCGCATCGCGACCGCTTCGGCGGGGGGATTGCCAGCTTGTGGTGTTGGTTGGGTTTCCATGTGTTCGGTTGACTCCTTTGGCTCGGAGGGCCTGCCCTCCTTGCCATGCCGGCTCGGTTCGATTCTTCGGGCTATCATGATTTTCCCGGACTCTTGCACGGGAACCCTGCCGGCGTCCACGCGGGAGAAATACGCGAGATGCCCTAGGAAAACCTCCTAGATTGAAAGCGCGAGGCCGGACGGCCGGGCTTGCCCGCGGGGGGCTGGCGTCTGCCGCGGATGCGAATCACCGCACAGAAAAGTTTTGCCTTCGACGGCGCAACCGCTAGATTAGCGGCCTTTGCTGAAGGACACTGAGCCACTATGAAAACTGAAGCCATCTATTTTGCCGGCCCTCGCAAGGTGGAAATCCGCGAGGTCGAAGTCAGCGACCCGCAACCGCAGCAGGTCCAGGTTCTCTGCAAGGCCACCGGCATCTGCGCGGCCGAAATCTCCCGCTTCACCGAAACCGACAAGGCGGCTTTCCCATTCAATCCCGGCCGTGAAGGCGTCGGCCAGGTCATCCGCGTCGGCAGCGAGGTGAAAGACATCCAGCCCGGCCAATACGTCACCTGCAACCGCTGGCAGAAAATCCAAAACCTCGACGCCAGCCTCGCGCACAAGATTCCCGGCGAGCCCGAGGACACCGCGCTCTGGCTGGTGGAGCCTGTCGCCCGCGCCATCGCCTCCGTGCAGTTCGCGCACGTGCAACCGGGCGACCGCGTTGCGGTGATCGGCGCCGGTTTCATGGGATTGCTGGTCACGCAGTTGGCCGGGCGCTACCCGGTCTATGAACTGGTCGTCGCCGATTCGAAGCCGAAGAACCTCGGCCTCGCCACCGAGTTTGGCGCGACCGAGACTGTGAACACCGCCGGCAAGGATGGCGAAGCACGGCTTGAGGCGTTGAAGAAGGAGCCGTTCGACCTGGTCATTGCCGCCACCTGCCCGCAGCCGTTGCTCGACCTCGGCCGCCAACTCTGCCGCCGCGGCGGCCGTTACGTCATCGGCGTCGGCGACGAAGCCGGTTGCAGGGGCCAGTTCGAGCGCGCCGTCCGCGCGATGTGGCGTGGCTTGGTGGACCTCAAGCCGCTGGTGACCCACCGGCACAAGTTCCCGGAAGCCCAAGCCGCGATGGAAGCCGCCGCGCAGGGCGGTGAGAATTACATCCGCGGCGCGCTGACGTTCTAAGCGCCCGCGACGGCGGGCTGTGCCGCCGGCAACAGGTAGTCAATCACCTTCGTCAGCGTTGTCTTGAGCTGCTTGCGGTGGACTACGAGGTCAATCAGGCCGCGCTCCAACAGGAACTCCGACGTCTGGAACCCCCGCGGCAATTCCGACTGCGTCGTGTCCTTGATCACGCGCGGCCCGGCAAACCCGATCAGCGCGCTCGGCTCCGCCACGATGACGTCGCCCAGGCTGGCGAAACTCGCCATCACGCCGGCGTAGGTCGGGTTGGTCAGCACGCTCACGTAAGGCAGCCGCGCCTGCGCGTGCCGCGTCAACGCCGCCGAGGTCTTCGCCATCTGCATCAAGGAGAGCATTCCTTCATACATCCGCGCGCCGCCGGAGGCGCTGACAACGATGCACGCGATCCGCTCCTTCGTGCTCTGCTCGATGACGCGCGTGATCTTCTCGCCGACCACGGACCCCATGCTCGCGCCAAGGAAGCGGAAATCCATGACGGCCAGGCCCACGCGATGCGTTCCCATCTGGCCAAAGCCGGTGATCACCGCGTCCTTCAGACCGGTTTCCTCGCGGTTTTGCTTGAGCTTGTCGGAGTAAGCCGAGACACCGGTGAACTTCAGCGCGTCCACCGAAATCATCTCGCTGTCAATCTCCTGGAAACTCCCCTGCTCCACCAGCGACGCGATCCGTTGCCATGCGCCGAGTGGAAAATGAAAGCCGCACTTCAGACAGATCCGCAGGTTCTGGTCCAGTTCCCGCGTGTAGATCGCCTCGCCGCAGGACTTGCACTTGGTCCAAAGACCTTCCGGTATTTCCACGCGCTTCGCCGGCGTCTTGGGCAGTTTTGATTTTTTTGCGTCAACCATAAGATTCGTGCTGATTCAGCCGCGGCCCAACGTCAGCACCATCACTGACGCGGCGCCCGCAGCGCGCAGCACCCTAGCACACTCGTTCGTCGTCGCTCCAGTGGTAAATACGTCGTCCACGACCACCACGCGCCGCCTCATGAACTCCGCAGGCCGCCGCGCCGCGAACGCCCCGCGCACATTCTCCGTGCGCTCCGCGGCGTTGAGCAATGCCTGCGTCTCCGTGTCGCGGGTCCGCCAGAGGTTGCCGGCGCTCAGTGACGCCGGCAACGCCCGCACGAGCCGCCGCGCAAACCACTCCGCCTGGTTGAAATGCCGTTCCCGCTCCCGCGCCCGGAACAGCGGCACCGGCACGACGCAGTCCACTTGCTCCCACTCGATCCGCTCGCGCGCCGCCGCGATGAGCAACTCCGCCAGTTCCGGCCCCAGCCAAAGCGCGCCGTTGTATTTGAACCGGTGAATGCAATCGCGCGCCACGCCCGTCAGCCGGCAGGCGCACACGGCTCGTTCGAAGGAAAACGCCTTGCTGGCACAATGCGAACACCTGAAGTCCCCGCCGGCCTGCCCGTCGAACGGCAGGCTGCATCGCTCGCAGAACGGCCGCGGCAACGGCCGCAATCCCTCGCGGCATTTCCTGCACAACATGCTGCGGCTGCCCGGCTCTCGCGCGCCCTTGCAGACGGCGCAATCAGCCGGGTAAAACAGCTCCAGCGCGACGCTCGCCCATTCCTTGATCGCCCCGATCATAAAACCTCGTCATCACCCGCTCGAAACCCGACAACGCCAGCCATAGCACCGCCAGCGCCGGCCACGCGGCGGCTCCGTTCACCAACTTGAACGCGCCCGACCCAAACAACCAACCCAAGTCTCCCCTGCCTTCTTCAGTCACTGCCAACAGCATCCGCAGCGCCGCGACCGCGCCCGCGTGGACACCGACGCACAGGAAAAGGGAACCCGACCGCACATAACACCACGCCAGCAACGCCCCCAAGCCCGTCAGCGACACCATCGCCGGCAACACACCCGCCAACTCCTTCGGCGGCGCGCTCCAGAAATGAAGCGCCGCGTAGAGCAGGCTGCTCGCCCACAGCGCCCGCGCCACGCCCCACTCGCGCCGCAGCGCGCCAAAGATGACTCCCCGGAAAAAGAACTCCTCGAACACGCCCACGCCCACGCCCACCGCCACCGGCTTCAACAAATCCGACCACGCCAAGCCGTTCCACACGCGGTCACCCGCAAACAGCGCCGCGCCTCCCAGCAACATCATGGCTGCAAACGCCAGCACCCAACCGCCAACCGTCCGGACCACGGCCGGCAGCGCCGCTGACCGCAAGCCCATCTGCCCCCAGGTTGCCATGCCCAATGTCTGCAACACCGGCCATAAACCCACCACGGCTGCCAGCATGGCGCACCGCCGGAAGAACTTTCCCCAAGGCTTGTCCACGAACCAGCCGAACTGCTCGCAAAGCCATTGCACTGGAAACGACAGCGCCAACGCCGCCGCCAGCACCACCAGCGCATAGATTCCGAGCACACGCAAAGTTCTCACGCGCGCCAATTCTCCGGTCGCCGCCTGAGATTGCAAGCGCGAAACCGGCCGCCGCAGGCGGAAACTCCAAACCACAACATCCAAACTCCAGGGAAACACAAAGCTTCAAGCCTCAAACCTCGCGGCGGGACATTGGAACTCGGAGTTTCCCCGCTGTTGCGCGCCGCTCGCCTCTTTCGCTACACTCCCTCCATGCTCGGCACTCTCATCAACGTCGCCACCGTCCTCGCGGGCGGCGCCGTCGGCCTGTTCCTGCACCGCGCGCTGCCGGAGCGGTTCCAGCGCATCGTGCTGCAAGGGCTGGGGCTGATTACGCTGCTGCTCGGCCTCCAGATGGCGCTCAAGACTGCCAACATCTTCATCGTGCTCGGCAGCCTGCTCATCGGCGCATTGCTCGGCGAAGGGTGGCGCTTGCAGGACCGCATGGACGCGCTCGGCAGATGGCTGGAGGCGAAGTTCAAGCGCGGCGATGACGACCGTTTCACCGAGGGCTTCGTGACGGCGAGCCTGCTGTTCTGCGTCGGCCCGATGGCGGTGCTCGGTTCCATCCAGGACGGCGTCAGCGGCGACTGCAAGACGCTCGCGATCAAATCGTTCATGGACGGCTTCGCTGCGATGGTGTTCGCCGCGGAGCTTGGCTGGGGCGTGCTTTTCTCCGCCGTGCCGGTGCTGGTTTACCAGGGCGGCATCACGCTGGCCGCCACGCCGCTGCAACGCATCCTGACCGACGCGATGCTCAACGAGATGACCGCCGTTGGCGGCCTCATGATAGTCGGCATCGCCCTGATGCTGCTGGAGATCAAGCGCCTGCCGCTGGCGAACTTCCTGCCCGCCCTGGCCATCGCGCCGGTGCTGGCGAAGGTATTCTGAGAGCGTGGCTATCTGCCCCGTTCACTCCGCCGCCCAGAACAACAGCAGCGCGCCCGCGAGGATGCGATACCAGCCGAAGCCGATGAACGTGTGGGTCTGGATGTAGCGGAGCAGCCATTTCACCGCGATGAACGACACCACCGCCGAGACCACCGTGCACCAGAGCAGCAGCAGCCAGTCCTCCGGCACGCTCCCCGGCGGTGGACGATGCAGCGCCTTGAAAATCTTCAGGCTGCCCGCCGCCAGCATCGTCGGGATGCCGACGAGGAACGAAAACTCCGTCGCCGCCGGCCGGCTCATGCCCAGCGCGAGCATCAGCAGGATGGTCGAGCCGGAGCGCGAGGTGCCGGGAAACACCGCCGCGATAAGTTGGCCCACGCCCACCGCGACCACCACCGTCCACGTGAGGTCGTCCGACGGCTCCTTGTTTTCGAGCCACCACTCCATCGCCAAAAACAGCACGCCGCCGACGATCAACGCCATTGCGATCGGCATGGTTTCATCGGGCAGCTTGAAGTCGAACTTCTCCAGGATGACACCGCCGACGCCGGTGATCGCGAAGGCCGCCGCCAGCTTGATGATGAAGTCCCGCGCCTCCGGCTCGCGCCAACCGTAGAAGACCTGCCGCAGCCGGTCGGGAAACAGGGGCAGCACCGCCACGACGGCGCCGCATTGGATGACGACGTTGAAGAGGTCGCTCTTGCGGATGCCCAGCGCGTGCTCAAGGATGAGCAGGTGGCCGGTGGATGAGATCGGGAGAAACTCCGTGATGCCTTCGACGATGCCGATGATCAGCGCGTAAAACCATTCCATAAGCGGTTCAGCCTCCGGCCACGATGCGGACGACCTCCAGTTTGTCGCCTTCCTTCAGTTCCACTCCCGCGAACTGCTCGCGGCGCAGCGGCTCGCCGTTGTGCTCGACGATGACGATGCGCGGGTCCAGGCCCTGCCGCTGGATGAAGTCCGTGATCCGGCACGGCAACTCGATGGTCGCCGGCTTGCCGTTGGCGGTGATGTTGGCGGTCGCTTTCATGACGGCGTCTTTTCCGACAGCGCCGGGTCCCAGTCTTTCCAGACCGGCTCGTAGCCCAGCGCACGCAGCTTGGCGGCTACCTCCGCCGCCGAGCGCATGTCCGCTATCACAAATTGCTCCGTGGCGCAACAATGCTCGCCTTCGGACGGGACCGCCGGCACCTCGACGATCTTGCCGTGCTCGGTCCGGTGCAGTTTCTCGCTGCCCGCGCCGGTGTAACCGCCCGGCTCCGTGTGGCTGCCCGCGCTCATCAGCGTGACTCCAAGCGGAATCAGCCCGTCCCGCAACCGCGGCGATTCGCGCGTGCTCAGCACGATGCCGACATGCGGGAACGTCAGCCGCAGCGCGCAGACGAACTGCGCCATCTCGCGGTCGCTCATGGGATGGCGCGGCTCAAACTCGCCCGCCGCCGGCCGCAGCCGGGGCAACGAGACTGTCAGTTGCGCGCGCCAGCACTTCTTCAACAGATACTCCGCGTGCGCCGCCACGGCGATGGCTTCCTCGCGCCACTTCCCCAAGCCGATCAACGCGCCGATGCCCAGTCGCCGGAAACCCGCCGCGTAACCGCGCTCCGCCGTCTCCAGCCGCCAGTTGAAATCCTTCTTCGGCCCCGCCGTGTGCATCTCGCGATAGACCTCGCGGTTGTAGGTCTCCTGATAGACCACCAACCCCTCGCAGCCCGCCGCGACCACAGGGCGGTAATCCTCCGTCTCCAGCGGCCCGACCTCGATGCTGATCGAAGGCACTCCCGCCGTGTGCAGCGCCGCAACGCAGTCGCGCAGGTAGCCGTTCGAGACGAACTTCGGATGCTCGCCCGCCACAAGCAGGATGTTGCGAAAACCTTCCACCACCAGATGCCGCGCCTCCGCCATCACCTGCTCCACCGCCAGCGTCGTGCGCAGGACCGGATTGTCGCGCGAGAAGCCACAGTATTGGCAGTTGTTGACGCACTCGTTGGAGAGATAAACCGGCGCGAACAGCCGCATCGCCTTGCCGAAATGTTGCACCGTCAACGCATGGCTCTCCCGCGCCATCGCCTCCAGGAACGGCGCCGCCGCCGGCGAAAGCAACGCCGCGAAATCAGAAAGCGAGCGATGCCCGCTGCGCGCGAGCGCTCGCTCGACGTCAACCGTCGTCGCATCCCTAGCGAGTTGCGCGAGGTTGGCGAGCGGCAGTTCGTTGAAGACGCTGACAAAGCTCATTCTTAGTTCGGAGGGAGGTTAGCGCGAAGCCGCCCTGTTGCGCAAGGATGCCCGTCAGCACGGCGCGGCGGCGAATCAGCGACGAGCATCGGTTTTGTTGGGAGGCTCCGGATGTGTGTCCGGACGTTCTTCCGCCTCCGCTGCTTCCTTCTGCCCTTCGCGGTAAACGTGCATGATCACCCCTCCCACGCCACCGATGGCGAACAACAACAACACACCGCCAATCGTCGGCGGGCGAATCATGCCGCCGACCATCGCGGCCAAGCCGGGCAGGCCAATCGTGATCAGTGTCATGACACCGCCTGTGATAAAGGCCGATCCCAATTCCTTGGCCGTGACCTTCGGGAAATTGCCTTCGCCCCCCTCAGCGCCCTCCGGCGGAACGAAATCATCGGGCAGCGGCCCCGCCCCCTCCTCGCCCCGTAAGATGCGCAGCGCTCTTTCTGCATCCTCGTCAGCCACCTCCAGCCGGATCGGAATGGCCGTCATGCCCGCGCCGACAACCGAGAGGCTGATTTCGTCGAACAGAAATCCCTCAATGCCCTCCGCCTGCAAGCGCGACAACGCCAGCGACGCGTCGGCTTGGCGGAGGAACCTCCCGACGGTCGTCATGCTGATTGGCTCCGTTCACCGCTCCAGGAACCCCGTCAGCGGGCTTGTAGGCTGCGCCTCGCGGGAGCGTGGCGCGAGGCCGATCTCGTAGGCATCGCGACCGGCTTCGACGGCGGCCTTGAAGGCGCGGGCCATGCGAATCGGGTCGGCGGCAACAGCGATGGCGGTGTTGATGAGCACGGCATCCGCGCCAAGTTCCATCGCCTCGGCGGCATGGCTCGGCGCGCCGAGGCCGGCGTCCACGACAACGGGAATGCCGGCCTGGGCAATGATGATCTCGATCTGCGCACGCGTCTCGACGCCGCGAGCGCTGCCGATGGGCGAGCCGAGCGGCATCACCGTGGCGCAGCCGGCGTCCTCCAGACGCTTTGCCAACACCGGGTCGGCGTTGATGTATGGCAACACGATGAAGCCTTCCTTCACGAGCACCTCGGCGGCCTTGAGCGTCTCAATCGGGTCGGGCAGCAAGTAGTGCGGGTCGGGATGAATCTCCAGCTTCACCCAGTTGCCGAGGCCGGCCGCGCGGGCGAGTTTGGCAAGGCGCACGGCTTCGTCGGCGTTCATCGCGCCGCTGGTGTTCGGCAGAAGTTGCACGCGCTTGGCATCAATGAAGTCGAGGATGTTCGCGAAACGGTCGTGCTGCCCACTGAGGTCGGCGCGGCGCAGGGCGACGGTGACAATCTCGCTGCCGCTCGCGGCAATGGCGTCGCGCATCAGCTCGTTGGAGGCGAACTTGCCCGTGCCGAGAAGCAGACGGGAGCGGAACTCGCGGCCGGCGATTTGCAGGTTGGAAGAGTTCTCTGACATGAATCGTTATACGCAAGCACAGTGGAAGATCAATGCGCTTTCTCAACCGCCGCGGTCTGCGCAGGCAAGACCTCATTCGCGCTGCCGCGCCGGTAGCCCTGGAGGTCGAGCGCGACGTAGGCGTAGCCGATTTCCTTTATACGGTTGACGATTGCTTCGCGAACGCTGTTCTCCGTCAGCCGCGCGATCTGGTCAGGCGCGACCTCAATGCGCGCGAAGGGCACCGCGCCGTTGGCGCCGCCGCGATGATGGCGGACGCGCACGTCGTGGAAGCCAATGTCCCAGAGCGCGTTCTCGGCGGCCTCGATCATCGCGAGCGCCTGCGGCGTCACCGGCTCGCCATAGGGCACGCGGGAACTGAGGCAGGCCATCTGCGGCTTCTGCGCCGTCGGCAGGCCGAGCGCGGCGGAAAGCGCACGGATGTCGGCCTTGGTGAGACCGGCTTCCTTCAGCGGCGCGCGAGCCTGAAACTCCTTCGCCGCATCCGCGCCGGGCCGGAAGTCGCCGATATCGCTGGCGTTCTCGCCATAGACGATCACCGCCAGGTTCTCCGCCTTCGCGACGGGAACCAGTTCCGCGAACAGATCGTGCTTGCAGAAGTAGCAACGGTTCGGCGGATTGGCGACGTAGTCGTTGTTCTCGAACTCATGAGTCTTCACGACGCGCACGGCGAAACCAAACTGTTTGCCAAGCTCCAGCGCCTCGGCCAGTTCGCGCCGCGGCAGGCTGGGCGTGTCGGCGATCACCGATAATGCCTTCGTGCCCAGCGTGTCGTGCGCCACGCGGGCGAGAAAGGCCGAATCCACGCCGCCGCTGTAGGCGACGAGCACACTGCCGTAGCCGCGCAACAGTTCGCGCAGTCGGTCATATTTGTTTTGGAGTTGAGCATCCACGGAACGACTGTAGCGAGGTTGGCGGAGGGTGTCAAAAAGCAATCAGCCCCGACGCGATGCGCCGCGGCTGCTGACCGCCGGAAACTGTCATCAAGCCGCTAAGACGTTTCCTCGCCGAGTTCGACGTTCCAATAGGCGATGTCGAGGAAGTGTTTCCAGCTATCGTCGGGCTTGGGGACCGTGACCTGCACGAACGGCCGCCACTTCGGCCGCTTGGGCTTGCGAATGAGCCGCATGCCCGCCTCGGCTGGCGTGCGGTTGGCCTTGCGGGTGTTGCACGGGATGCAGGAGCAAACGACGTTGTCCCAGACGGTGGTGCCGCCACGGTCGCGCGGGACGACGTGGTCAATGTTCAGGTCGCGCCGGTCGAACACCTTGCCGCAATACTGGCAGGTGTTGGCGTCGCGCTCGAAAATGTTGTGGCGGGTGAACTTCACCTCTTTGTGCGGGAGCCGGTCGAAGAACAGCAGCAGCACCACCTTCGGGATGCGGATGCGGAACCGGATGGTGTGGATGCTTTCTGCCTCGTGGGGGCAGCGCTCGGAGAAGTCACGCCACTCGTGGAAGTCGAAGGTGTTGAACGCGCCGTTCTCGGCGCACACCACTTCGGCGTGGCCCTCGAAGAGCAGCGTCAACGCCCGTCGGACCGAGCAGATATTGACGGCCTGCCAGAGCCGGTTCAACACCAACACATTACTATTGAGCAAGGCTTCCATAGCCCGATACATCATTGTCGCCGGGCCAAACCGCCCGGAAACGCCGCAAAGAGTAGCATTCCCCACCGAAAAGTGTCAACGGCGGCTCCGTGACGGCTCCGCAACGCCTACGGGATCCTGTCAAGCATGTGGGCGTCTTTGGCAGCGAAGCTAAGCCCCTTGACGATCTTGTCCAACTCTTCGTCCGTGACATCCACATCAACCACCAGCCTGCCGTCACGGATCACCTCGCGAATCAGCGGCGCGGCGACGGGAACCGCATTGATCGTCATCACATAGAGTGCGCCGCGATGTTCCGCGGTGAAGGTTTCGATGGCGCGCTGGCCGTGCGGGTCGAACTGGAGCACCAACTGTTTGCTGGTGGGCGTCTTCACCGCCTTGGCGGAAACCAGGTCGTGCTCGGACAACTCCGACAGCGGGTTGACCGTGACGTTCATCGGCGGGTTGCGGATGACGACAACCTTGCGATGCCCCTCGGGCAGCCGATCCGACGCCTGAAGGAAGACGCGCAGCGTGGCCTTCTCGTTGCAGCCGGCCGCAAACCAGCAGATCACCAATGCCGCCACCGAACGACTAATCGTGTTCCATTTCATAATAACCATTCCGTTCCACGACCGCTCAAAACACCGGCGCGAAATCGCCGTGTCCGTCGAATGCCAGCGGCGCAGGCTCGGTTTCCCTCCGCAGATCGGAGCGGCGGCCCAACTCCTCGACGTAGGCTTCCGACGCCAGCACCGTCTCGCAACTCAGGGTGTTCTTGATCCAGAGCGCCTTGACCTTGCGCGTGTCCGGCAGGCCGCTCGTGGCCAACGCCACCTCCAGCGCCTCGCGGTCGGTTGGGAAATGCATCGGCATCCGCGCGTTCACCGGCGTCAACGCCGTGATTGTGTTCACCCACGTCGCCTTCGTGTCCACGGCCTTGTAGAGCCGCTCGTGGATGAAGTCGGCCATGCCGATGCCGGCGGCGTTGCCGTAGCTGTCGGGATGCAGCGAGCGCACGTAGAGCCGGCGTGCGGCGTTCGGGGCGGGCTTGAGGAAACTGCCGTCTATCTCGCGACGGATGACGTTGGTGTCCATGCCGGTGCCGCTGAAGTTCTTCCCCATCTCGTCCACGATGAGCAGGTCCACCTCGTCGAACGGCAGCCGTGGCAACAGCAAGCGCGCCACCTTCAGCAACTCGACCTCATCCCGCTCCATCGTCGCCGTCGGCACCGCCACGATGCGGGCGGTCTTGTGGAACTGGTTCTCCAGGATGCCCACGCCGAACGCGATCTTGCTGAGCTTGAGCACCTCGCGCGCGACGGCCACCAGCGCCTTGGCGTGGCTCATCCGCGCGCTGGCCTGGTGGAACTGATGCGCGCCCTTCTGCTTGCCGAGGCCAATCGTGGCCATCTTCATCAGCCCGCTCTCAATCGGCCCGTGGAAATCCGTGTGCGGCTTGATGCGGTTCACCAGCACAATGGCGTCCGCGCCGCGGGCGTTCTTGTCCTGATAGACAATGAACCCCAACTCCGGGTCGCGGCCGAGTTCCACCACCTCCATGCTGCTCTTGATCGGCACGCCCATCGCCGTCTCGGTGATGCCGTAGTGCGCGAGCACGTCGAGCTGGCCGGCGTCCGTCGCGCCGCCGTGGCTGCCCATCGCCGGCACGATGAACACCTTCGCGCCCAGCTTCTTCAACTCGTCGCAAACCGTGCGGACGATGAGATCATAGTTCGTGATGCCGCGGCTGCCCGCGCCCACCGCCACCGTCATGCCGGGCCGGATGGACTTCGCCGCCGGCAACGCCGCCATCGCCTCGCGCGTGGCCGCCGCCGCGTCGCCGATGCTCGGCGCGTCAAAAATCTGCTTCAACCTGAAGAACCGCGGAAATGTGTCGTTCATGTCCGCGCCACGTTAGCGCGCCCGCTTCCCGCGAACAAGCCCGGAGTCGGGGCGGCGGAACCAAGGTCAAGAACGGTTCATGACTTGCCTCCGCTACTTCGCGGCCTGCCGGGCGGGCTGGACGGCGAGATCGGCTTCCGGCACCAGTTCCACCTTGACGTTCGCGCCCTTGAGATGCTTGTCGAAGAAATTCTGGATCAGTCCGGACAGCGCCGGCTTGTTGAATCCCGGCCCACCGTGTCCTCCGCCCGGGATCGTCTGCAACAGCACCTCCACGCCCTTCGCCTTCAGCGCCGCGGCGAACTCCATGCTCTGCGCGTAGGGCACCAGCGCGTCGTGCGTCCCGTGCAGGATCAAGAACGGCGGGTTGTCCTTGCTGACGTAATGCACCGGGCTCACCGCGTCGCCCTTCTGTTTGTCGCTGCCGAGGCTCACGCCGATCAGACAGGAATACGGGTCGCTGGGCGTGTTGAACTTGAAGACGTTCCTGACGTTCTTGTCGGCCTCGGCCTGCTGCATCACCGTGTTGAAATTCGTCGGCCCGTAGTAATCGCACACGGCCTGCACCCGGTCGGGCTGCTCCTCGTTGCCGCCGATCGGGGCGAACGCCTTCTTGCCGCCCGCCGTGCCCACCAGCGCGGACAAATGCCCGCCCGCCGACGCGCCCATCACGCCGATGCGGTCGGGATCGAAGTTGTATTTCTTGCTGTTGGCCCGCAACCAGCGGATCGCCGCCTGGCAATCCTGAATCTGCGCCGGGAAGATCGCCTTCTGGCTGAAGCGGTATTCGATGCTGGCTGCGGCGTAGCCTTTCGGGACCATGAACGCCGACGGAGCCCACGCCTTCGTTCCGCCTTTCCAACCGCCGCCGTGAATGCTCACCGCGAGCGGCAGCGGATGGTCGGCGGGCTTTTCCGGCAGATAAAGATCGAGCCGCTGTGCCTCGTCGCCGCCGGGCACATAGGCAATGTCCCGCTCCACGCGCACGCCGGGCGGCAGTTGCGGCGCTCGCTTCGCCGCAACCTTGGCCGCCGCGTCCGCGGCAAACGCCGTCACCGCGTCTGCCGACAAGCACGCGAGGGCCAACGCTGCAATCCGCGTCAGGTGGCTGGTGATTCGATGGAGAGGTCTGGTGGAGTTCATGGTTGTGTTATGGAAAGTTGTTCTGCCATCGCATCGTAGCAGCACTCCCCCGCCCGCCAAGCGGAAAGTCTGCCCGCCACTCCGCCGTCGCGCGCGGGCCACCGAAACCGCGAAGCCGCCGTCACCGCCGGCCGACTACCGCCTTCAACCGTTTCCCCCTGCCCTGCGTGAGCGTTTGCTCCGCCTTCCGCCGTCGGTAAACGGCGGCGCACGTCCTGCCGCATTTCAGACAGCGGGCACTGACGCCGCACGGCCCGATCGCGCCGCTGCCAAACTGATCGAGCGGTTTGACGCGCCGGCAATGACAGCAGACCCACATCCCCTTCTTCGCCAGACTCGCGCGATACTCGCGCCGGGTGAACGGCGCGATGCCACGCTGGCGCAACTCGTGCTTGAGCGTATTCACATGCACGCCGACTTCCGCAGCAATGGCGGTCAAAGTCTTGTCACGCTGCCGCGCCACGTCGCGCAATTCCCGGTCGCTCATCCGGCTCGCCTTCGAGTAGCCGGAACTTATTCGCCTCACGCCCCACCTTCTGCAAATCTGCCCCGCCCGGGCTTTGCTGACTCCCATCATCTGGCCCAACTCGGCCATGGTGTGAGTTGGGGCGTGGGCCAGGACAAACGCCCGCTGTCGGGCCAGTGCCTCGCGGTGTTTGATCTGGACCATGGGTTTTTTGAAACCGGCCTTCCAACTCGTCTTGGCGACGACTCTGGTGGAGACGCCCAGCATCGCGGCGATTTGCTTTTGCGTGTGCGTGGCGGCGTGCTGCTTGACGGTTGCGAGAATGGTGGCGTTGCTGGGTCGGCCGCGCAGGCGTTGCAGGGCGTGCAGCTTGCTCGCCACGTAAGGCTTCTTGATGCCGTAGCGCGCGGCCAAAGAGCCGACGCGATGCAGGGTCGTGCCCAGCATCGCAGCGATTTCTTCGTAGGTCTTGGTGCTGCCGTGCTTCCTCACCGCCGCCAAAACAGCGGCGGTCCTGGAGTGCATGCCCCTCACGGGCTTGGAGCCTGGAGAGACTTTCTTGGCTGCCGCAGGAATCCACATGCCCGCGCATTGTAGGCAAAGGGCGCGCGCCGGTCAACGATGCGGCGATGCAGCCAAAGCGCTTGCTTCTACCCCGCCGGGCCACGGACGACGCGCCTAACGTGGACACGGCGGTTGGAGAAGGAGACCGGCCTTTCCAGAGCGGAAGGCGCGCGGCTTGGCATTGCGTAACAAGCCGCCGGAATCTTCGCGCGACTCAAGCCGATCTGTCGCCGCTGCACGCTGCTCGCCAGACGGTTTACGGTAGATTTCCTCCGGCGCATGCCGGCAGACCTTGGCCTCGCCTCGGACTCCATCAACCATGCGGCAGAAGTATTCCGCCACACGCCTGAGACATTATTCGGTGCGGTAAATTCATCCAACCGTGCGGCAGAATAATTATACCATGCGGTAGATATATTCTGCCACGCGGTAACTCTATTTTGACATGCGGCAGTATTATTCAACCATGAGGCATATTTAATTTACCGCATGGCAGAATTATATTGCCGTGCGGTATTTTTATTATACCATGCAGCATATTCATTCTGCCGTGCGGTAAAATGATTTTACCGCACAGTTTTCAGAGCCAATCGCACCGAAATACTGGAAGAACTCACCTTTTCTAGCCTGATACACGCCATCAAACCATAGGAGCAACTCGCCATGGCCAAATCCGACTACATCAACCCCAATGACCTCGCCTTCCTCGCCCAGTTGCGAACATTCAAGAATAACGTCGGCAACTACGCCGCGCTCTTGGGCGTCAGCCCGGCCCAAGTCGCCGCGCAAGCCGCCGACACCGATTACTTCGCTCATGTCGTCGCCTGCCACCAAGCCATGCAGAACAACGCGCAACAATGGACTGCATGGAAAAAACTCACCCGTGGCGGCGGCATATCCCCGGAAAGTGGCGCGCCCGTGGCGGCCGTCCTGCCCGCCGCCGTGCCCGCCGTCCCGCCCGGCATCGAAGCCCGCTTTCGCGCGTTGGTCAAGCAGATCAAGGCCAACGCCAACTACAACACCTCCATCGGCGATGCTCTCGGCATCGAAGGCGCGCAACAGGCTGCCCCCGATCTCGCCGCCATCCAACCGATCATCGAGTTGGAGCTTAGCGGCGGCCAGATCATCATCCATTGGGGCTGGGGCGGCTACAGCGCATGGCTCGACATGATCGAGATCCAAGTGGATCGCGGCGACGGCAAAGGCTACGTCCTGCTCGCCCACGACACCACGCCCGGCTACACCGACACCACCCCGTTGCCGACCACGCCTGCCAAATGGAAATACAAAGCCATCTACCGCGTCGGCGACCAACGCGTCGGCGTCTGGAGCCAAGAAGTCGCCATCACCGTCGGCGGGTAGAAGGACGCGGTCGCGGTGAACAATTCGCTTCTCAGCCGCGCGCAAAAGTGCAACGCTCCGAAGAAGGCTTGGCGATGAGATACGTTGAGTTTCGCGATGCGATCCAGAAGGCGTTGCGTCAGCGGCCGGAAGGGCTGACGTGGGCGGAGTTGCGGGATCGTCTCGCCCTGCCTTACGACCGCCCCTGTCCCACGTGGATCCGGCAGTTGGAGAAGGAGATCGGTCTTGCCAGAGTCCCGGGCCGCGCCCGGAGTCTCGTCTGGAGAGTGCCCGCCGGCCGCCGCCGCGAGGTGGATGTGGGGAGAAGGTGAAGAGGAAGGAGATTATTCTCGACGAGTCGAAAGCCAAGATCCAAAACTCCATATGTTGCCTTTGTGACGACATGAAGATGTATAGTATTGGGCGCTGTTCTTCGCAGCAGAGATGAACACAGACAGGCTTTGGATTCAGTTGGTTCGTGTCTTTGGCAGTATCGTTCTGTTCTTGGCTTCTTTATGGACCCTGAATTTGGCCTTCTTTCACTGGTGGGCGACTTGGGGGCCTCCTAATCCTCACCCCGACTGGAACTTTCGTTGGTGCATCGTCTTTCTATTGCTTTCATTCCTGCTCTTTATCGCTTCGGTGTTTCTCTGTTATTGGCTGCGTCTTTCCCGTCGCGATAATCACTGACGTCCTAGAGGCCGCACACCACCTTTCCGTGTTCTTCTGTGCATTCCATGGTCACACTACTTCCCCCAATCCGCAAACAATTCGCTTCTCAGCCGCGCGCAAAGGTGCAACGCTCGCAGTGTGGTTCGTTGCTGGAGTATAACCAATGACTGAGATGAAAGAGAGAGGAAGCGCACTTGCTGTGACGTCTCTGTGCTTCGCCTTAATAGCGTTGTTTGAATCTCAAATCGTTGCGACAGTCTTCTACTTGACAGTGATGGACAAGATGATATGCGCTATTCATTTGGCGTTTCTGCATCTTCTGAAGCCGATTGGCGGTCTTGTTGCTGTGCTCTGTGGTCACATCGCCCGACGGCGCCTCGACATCCAGTTGTCGCCTCAGAAGCGTGCGATTGCGCTGGCAGGTCTCATTATCGGTTACGCACTAATCATCGCGACCTTTTTCGATGCGATTTTCGCCCGGCTCGTCACCAACACAATGAAAGGCTCCTGACAGACGGATGAAGAAACCCAAACTTACAACTCGCCCCATCTCCCGCCGGCTCTGGCTCAAGCAGGCTGCGGCGGCCACGGCAGCCATCGGCGGCGCTCCCCTCCTCATCCCTGCCTCGGCGCTCGGCAGCGGCACGCGGCCCGCTCCCAGCAAACGACTCGCGCTCGCCATCGTCGGCATCGGCAGCATGGGCTTGCGCAACCTCAAGGGTTTCCTCAACGAGGACGATTGCCAGATCACGGCGGTGTGCGACCTGGACGCGACGCGGCTCAAGGCCGGCGCGGAGGAGGTCAACCGGCATTACGGCGACGCCGGCTGCGCGCAGATCCACGATTTCCGCGAGGTCATCGCCCGCAAGGACATTGACCTGCTCTGCCTGTCGGTGCCGGACCATTGGCATTCCATCCCGGCCATCCTGGGCGTGACGGCGGGCAAGGACATCTACGGCGAGAAGCCGCTGGCGTTGACGGTCGCCGAAGGCCGCGCGATGGCGAACGCGGTGAAGCGATTCGGGCGCGTTTGGCAGACGGGCAGTTGGCAGCGGTCGGTGCCGCATTTCCGCTTCGCGTGCGAACTGGTCCGCAGCGGCCGCATCGGCAAGGTGCAGCGCGCGGAGGTAGGCATCGGTTTCGGCCCGACCACGGGCGTGGAGCCGGTGATGCCGGTGCCGGAGGGGTTTGATTACGAGATGTGGCTCGGCCCCGCGCCGTGGGCGCCTTACACGGAGAAGCGATGCCATTTCAATTTCCGCTGGATCAGCGACTACGCCGGCGGGCAGATCACGGACTGGGGCGCGCATCACATTGACATCGCGCAATGGGGCCTCGGCACGGAAGAAACCGGACCGGTCGAAGTGGAAGGCGTCGGGAAGTTTCCCACGGAAGGTTTGTGGGACACGCCGATCACCTATCGCTTCGAATGCCGTTTCGCCAGCGGCCAGACGATGACCGTGGCCAGCGAGGATGTGTTCAAGAACGGCGTCCGCTTCTTCGGCGAGAAGGGCTGGGTTCACGTGGACCGCAGCCGCGTGGATGCGGAGCCGAAGAGCCTGCTCCGGCTGCAATTCGACAACGGCATGACCCGCAACCTGGCGGACCGGCAGGGCCACCGCCGCAATTTCCTCGACTGCGTGAGAAGCCGCGGCACGCCCATCTCGAACATCGAGGTCGCGCACCGCTCGATCACGGTGGGGCACCTCGGCAACATCGCGATGCTGCTGGGCCGGAGGATTCGCTGGAACCCGCAAACCGAGTGCGTCATCGGCGACGAGTCCGCCCAACAGATGCTCTCCCGGACCATGCGCGGCCCGTGGACGATCTGAACGGCCGCGCACGCCCTCGTGCCTTCCCCCGGCACCCTTGATTTGCCAAAGCCGGATTACTTGGCCGGAGCTTCCTTTGGAGCCTCGGTCTTTTCAGCCGGAGCGACTGGTTTCTCGACAGCCGCCGGCGCTTTCTCCGCCGGAGCGGCGACCTTCTCAGCCTCCGCCGGCTTCACCGCTTCCCCCGCCTTCTCGCCGCACGCGGTCAGCCAAGCCACCGCAAGCAGCGCCGCAATCGAACGAACCAAAATCTTTTTCATAACAACTCCTGCTTCGTTTCGGTTTGGGAGAATATAGTGCCAAATGCGTTTCCCGCCACGCGCTGCCGGCCCAAGCCGCCACCGCCGCCGGGCTGGCGACGGTGGCGGGCCTGGGACAAGGTTTGCCGACCGGCTACTTCAATTCTTCGTTCGTCTTGAGGTTGACGATCTTGAATTGCTCGAGATGGAAGGTCGGGTCGGCCCGGAAGCTGAGCTTGCCGTAGAACTTCTTCTCCAACTCGATGAGCAGGTGCTCGTCCTGGCTGCGCAGGCGCTGGAGCACGTCGGGATGGACAAAGACGCAGAGCTGGATGTCGGGCGGGTTCTCCGGGTCGAACCGTTCGGGGCGGTGGCGGCGCAGCACTTCGCTGATCTTGCGCTGGATCTCGACCGACATCGAGAGGGCGCTCTTGACCATGCCGCGCCCCTTGCAGTAGGGGCAATCCTCGAAGGTGGAGGAGATGACGCTCTCGGTCTGGCGCTGGCGGGTCATCTCCAGCAGGCCGAGGGCGCTGATGGGCAGGATGTGGGTCTTGGCGCGGTCGCGGCGCACCCCCTCCCTCATGCGCTGATAGACCTGGTGCTGGTGCTTGCGGTTCTTCATGTCAATGAAGTCCACGACGACGAGGCCGCCGATGTTGCGCAGGCGCAACTGCCGGCAAGACTCGTCGGCCGCTTCGATATTGGTCTGGAGGATGGTCTGCTCCTGGTCGCGGCCGGGCTTGTGGCGGCCGGTGTTGACGTCAATGGAGATGAGCGCCTCGGTTTCATCAATGACGATGTAGCCGCCGCACTTGAGCCAGACCTGCCGGCGGAACGCCTGCTCGATCTGTTTCTCGACGCCGGTCTTCTCGAAGATCGGCTCCGGGTCGGCGTAGAGCTTGACCTTGTTGCGCGAGCGGCGGCTGATCTGGCCGATCATCTCGCGGATGCGCTCGGCCTGCTTCTCGCTGTCCACGACGATCTTGCTGATGTCCTCGGTGAGGAAATCGCGCACGGTGCGCTCGATGAGGTCCGGCTCCTGATAGACGCAGGCGGGCGCGGGCTTGGTCTTGATGTTTTCCTCGACCTGGCGCCAGGCGGTGAGCAGCAGGTGCAGGTCGCGCACGAAATAACGCTGCTTCTGGTTTTCGCCGACGGTGCGGATGATGACGCCCATGCCGTCCGGGATGGAGAGGGAGCGGACGATTTTGCGCAGGCGCTGCCGCTCGCGGTCGTCCTCGATCTTGCGCGAGATGCCGCTCTGGTCGCTGAAAGGCATGAGCACGAGGTAACGGCCAGGCAGGCTGATGCTGGTGGTCAGGCGCGGGCCTTTGGTGCCGATGGGGCCTTTGGTGACCTGGACGACAATCTCGCTGCCGGGAGGATAGAGGTTCGGAATGTCTTTTTGCGTGATGCGCTGCCGGGGCTGCTCGCGCCGCTTGCCACCGCGGTCCACCGCCTCGATGCTCGAATCAAGCGCCGCGGGCATGATGTCCCAGTAATGGAGGAAGCCGTTCTTCTCGCCGCCGATGTCCACGAAGGCGGCTTTGAGGCCGTTCTCCAGGTTTTTGATGCGGCCCTTGAAGATGGAGCCGACGAGGCGCTCCTCGGTGGTGCGCTCAACGGAAAGTTCCTCGAGTTGGTTGTTCTCCATCACCGCGACGCGGGTCTCCAGCGGCTCGGCGTTGATGATGATTTCCTTGTTGGCGTTGATGCGCCGGCCGACAAGCCTCTCGACGAGGTTGGTGGCGATGCGCTTGATGTGTTGCACGCCACGCGAAAGGAGACTCTCCTTTTTGGGTTCTTCCTGCTGTTGCTGCGGCTGCGGGCGCTCCTGTTGCTGGCGGTCTGGCTGCTGCTGCGCCTGCTGTTGCCCATGGCGCTGCTGCCCGTGGTGCGGCCGGCGGTGATGCTGAGGCCGGTGGTGATGGCGCGGGTGGCGCTGTTGTTGTTGCGGGCGTTCCTGCTGCGGACGCTCCTGCTGCTGCTGCTGCGCCGGCGGTTGTTGCGCCGGCGGCTGCTGCTCTTGTTGTGGTGGTCTTGGTTCATTCATGATGTGTTGTTTCTCCGGTCAATAGGCCGTTCGCCGCGCGCGGATGTTTTGCAAGATACCGAGCGCGACCATGGTGCTCAGCACGAACGACCCCCCATAACTCAGCAACGGCAGCGGCAGGCCCGTGATCGGCACCAGGCCGATCGTCATGCCGATGTTCACGAAGACGTGACAGAACAGCACGACGGTGATGCCCGTGGCCAGCAGCCGGCCCAGCCGGTCGCTCGCTGCGAGGGCTGTCCATAGCCCGTTCAGCAGCAGCACCGCGTAGCCGATCAACGCCAGTCCACAGGCGGCGAACCCGCCTTCCTCTGCGATCACTGAGAAAATGAAATCGTTGGGCGCCACCTGTCGCGGCAGGAAGCCGAGCACGTTCTGCGTGCCCTGGAGCCAGCCCTTGCCGGTGACGCCGCCCGAACCGACGGCGATTTGCGATTGCCGCAGGTTCCAGCCCCAGCCGTAGGGATCGCGCTCCGGGTTCATAAACACCAGGATGCGTTCCCATTGGTAGGGCTTCAAAATGTATTGCCGCTTCAGTTCGATCAGCCGCTGCGTGTAGGTCGTCTTGTCGGGCGACGTGCGGCGGAACTCCTCGCTCTTGGCCTGATAACCGAGCAGATTCGAGTAGAGCACCGCGCCGGCAATGAGGAGCGCCGCCAGTCCGCCGAAGTAGTAACGCAACGGAATGCCGGCGACGAACATCATCGCCGATGCCATGGGCAACAGCACCGCCGCCGAGCCAAGGTCGGGTTCGAGCAGAATCAGCACAACGGTCCCCATGAGCATCGCCAGACAGACCGCGAGCGTCTTGAAGCTGCGCGCGTCGCGTTCGGGGTCGCTCAGGTAATACGCCAGCGCGAACGCGAGGCCGATCTTGGCGAACTCGCTCGGCTGGATGCCGAGGCCCTTGATGCCGAGCCAGCTCCGCGCGCCGTATCGCTCGGTGCCGGCCACGAGCACGACGATCAACAGCAGCACGCATACGCTGTAAAGCACCCAGGTCCATTTGCCGATCTGGCGGTAGTCAATGGCGACCGCGGCCGTGAAGGCCACCAGCCCGACGCCGATCCACGCGGCCTGCAGCTTCCAAAACGGCGCGTTCACCACGTCCTCGCCGCGGTAGGTGGCGCTGTAGATCGCGAACACGCTGGCGCCAACCATCGCGAGCATCGTCAGCAGCGACAGCCACGACAGGTGCTTGAACACACTCCAGGGAGTCAGGGCGCGTGACATGGTCAGTGCCGCCCTCCTCTCACAAGTGCCAGCGGCCGTTGCGGCCGTTTGGCGGCGGCGGTTTCCTTGGTCGGGCTGACGCCGAAGAGATGCGCGTAAATTTTACCCGCGACCGGCGCGGCCACCTGGCCGCCGCTGTCGCCGTCTTCGAGCATGATGGCGAGCGCGTATTTCGGGTTCTGGTAGGGCGCAAAGCTGACGAACCACGCGCGATGGCCAGTAATGTTGGCCTGCGCGTCCATTACCTGCGCGGTGCCGGTCTTGCCGGCGATTTCGACGCCGGGGATGCCGGCTTTCTTGCCGGTGCCGTCCGCGTCCTGCACAACGCCGCGCATGGCCTGGCGGACCAGCTCCATCAACTGCGGCCGCACGGTGAGCCGGCCAAGTTCGCGCGGGGGAAACTCCTCAACCGCCGTCCCGATCCCGCCGTCGCGGTTCTGCTGATGAATGCTCTTGACCAGCCGCGGCGCGATCACGGTGCCGCCGTTGGCGATGGCGGCGGTGACGCACGCCATCTGCAAGGGCGTCGCATCCACCTCGCCCTGGCCGATGGCGATGTTGGCGGTCTCGGCGGGCCGGTGGCGGCGCATCATGTCCGGCAGATGGCCGCGCGCCTCGCGCGGCAGCGGAATGCCCGTCCGCTCGCCCAAGTGCAACTGCTTGGCCATCGCCACGATCGCCCCCATGCCGATGTCCATGCCGTGCTCGTAAAAGAAGATGTTGCACGAGTGGACGATGGACGAGCGCAGGTTCACCGCGCCGTGCTGGCCGCCCTTGGACTTGATCCAGCATTTCTTTAACTGGCCTGCCACCTTCACCTCGCCGCTGCAAAACGCGGCGGAGCCGGGCGCGAGTTTGCCGCTGTCAAGGCCGGCGAGCGCGACAACAAGCTTGAACGTGGAGCCGGGCGCGTATTGCTCGCTGACAGCGCGGTTGGCCAGCGGCTTGGACGGGTCTTTCAACAGCGCGTCCATTTCTTGCGGGTGGATGCGCGGGATGAACTTGTTCGGGTCGAAAGTGGGATTGGAGGCCAGCGCGAGCACGTCGCCGTTGTTGGGGTCCATCACGACCGCCGCGCCGATATGCTCGCCCAGCGCCTGTTCGGCCGCCTGCTGGCAACGCGCGTCGAGCGACAACACGAGGTCGTGACCGGGCTGTGGCGGCTGCACGCCCAGCTCGCGCTCCTTGTAGCCGCGCGCGTTGATGAGGATGGTCCGGGAGCCGGTCCGTCCGCGCAGTTCGCGGTCGAACTTCATCTCCAGCCCGCTGACGCCGCGCACCTCGGCTTGCGTGAACGTCGGCAGGCTTTGGTCCAGCTCCAGCGTCGGTTTGCTGCGGGTGACGTAGCCGAGCGAGTGCGCCGCGAGCGGATAGGTCTGGTCGCCCGCCTTGAAACCGTAGCGGCGGACTGCATTGACCTCGATGGCCATGCCGGTGGGCAGCGGCGAGTGCTCGTTGGCGATGGCGACGGCGCCTTCGTTCAGGTCGGGGAAGAGAATGAGCGGCAACGGGCGCAGTTCCGCGGCGTGGACGCGGATGGCGCGGTCGTCAAACTGCGGCTTCTGGCCGATGAGCCGGCCGAAGGTGTTGGCTTTCTCGCGGACAAGCTCGACGAGAATCTGGTCGCGACGGCCGGGCTCGAGACGTTTGCCGTGGCGTCGGATTTCCTGGCGCACGCGCTCGTGCCACTCGTCGGAAAGTTCTTCGAGGTAGATCACCGCGTCGAAACTCGGCCGGCTGTCGGCGAGACAGATGCCGTTGCGGTCGTAGATCAGGCCGCGCACGGCGGGGATTTCGACGAGCCGCTGGCTCTGCCGCTCCTGGCTCGCGCCGAACTGGGCGCTCCGCACAACCTGAATCTGGAAAAGTTGCGTGGCGAGCAGGAACAAGCTGGCGACCATGACCAAGCCAATCAGCATCAACCGCCCTTCCTCGCGGCGGAAAATTTCGCGCCAGAGCCGCCGCATTTAGAAGACCTCCACTTCTTTTGCGCCCGGCCATTGCCCGGTCCAGCGCGCCGCACCCTTGAACAACCAGAGCAGCGGCGGCGTGCCGAGCGCGGCCAGCAACGCGATGAGCGCCATCTTCGCGGCGATCCCGAACTCGAAAGGCAGCGGCGTCGCGCCGAGGCCGAGCAGCAGCCACGTCCAGACCGAGAGCGCAAGCGAGGTTGCTCCGCCGAGCGCGAGTTGCAGGAGGATGTTGTCGCGGTAAAGGACACGCTGGAAATGGCTGATGACAGCGGCGGCCACAGCCAGTGGCGCAACGCTCAGTCCAAGCGCCTGGAAAGAAAGCGCGTCGAGCAGCACGCCGCAGGCGACGGCGGCGAAGAGCGCGCGGTTCCAGGACGCAAACAGCGCCGCAAAGACCACCACCGCCGGCGTCAGGTCGAGCTTCACACCAGCGACGTTGACGACGGCGGCCAGCGCGCACTGGAGCGCCATCGCCAACACCACCGCTGCCAATAGGAATGTCTTCGTCATGTCACCGGCAAATCACAAACACTTCTTCGAGCCGGTTCAGGTCCACCGCGGGCTTGATCCGCGCGCTCTTGTAAAGGCCCGACTCGTTGAGCGCGGCGGGTTCCAGCGTGCCGATGCGGATGCCCTTCGGAAAAACCCCGCCGAGGCCGCTGGTGATGACCGTGTATTTCGCAAACACCTTCGCGTCGCGCCCGATGAAATCCATGCGGCAACCCGGCTCGCCGCCCAGGCCCTCGAACACACCCTCGACGATGCCCGGGCTGCGCGTCTCCTGCACCAGCGCGCTCACCTTGCAGTTCGGGTCCACGATAAGCTGCACGCGGGATGTGCCGCCCGTGACGGCGACGGTCTTGCCAACAAGACCGGCGGTGGTCACGACCGCGCAATTTTCCGTGACGCCATCGCTGGAGCCGATGTCGAGGATGATCGTCTTCCACCAGTTGGACGGGTCGCGGCCGGTAATGCGCGCGGGCTTCAGGCGCGGGCCGACGGCCTGACGGAATCCCGCCATGTCGCGGAGGCGGCGGTTCTCGTCCTCCAGTTCCGTCAACCGCAGCCGTTCCTGCATCTGGAGCGCGAGCTGTTCGCGGAGCTGGTGGTTCTGTTGGAGCAGAGCCGTGCGGGATTGCACTTCCTGCCGGGAGGCGTCCCACCAGCGTTGGAAGGCCGTGCTCATCGAGAGCACGGGGGAGAAAAGCTGCGTGACCAGTGACCTCAGTCTCAGCGACGGCCCCGCGGGCAGCGCAAAGTAAAGCACCAGGCTCAGAATAATCGTGCCGAGCAACGCCAAATAGCTTCGTCGTAACATGCCTTCTCAGGCGGGGACTCTCGCGTCCCTTCGGCGGGCGATAGAATACAACATGGGGCGGCAGGACCGGCGCGACGCCGGCTAGACACGGTTGTTGGCGGAGATCTTCTCGAGAAACTGAAGTTCGTTGAGCACGCGGCCGGTTCCTTCAGCGACAGCGCTGAGCGGGTCGTCCGCTATATGAACGGGCAGCCCGGTTTCCTCGGCCAGCAGCTTGTCAATGCCTCGCAGCAACGCGCCGCCGCCTGCCAGCATGATGCCCCGGTCCACGAGGTCAGCCGCCAGTTCCGGCGGGCACCGCTCAAGGGTGACACGCACGCTTTCGACAATCTGTGAAACCGGTTCCAATAGTGCTTCGCGAATCTCCTGTGATGTGACAGTGAGGGTCTTGGGCAGTCCTGCAACCAGGTCGCGGCCCTTGACCTCCAACGTCATCTCTTGCTCCAACGGGAAGGCCGATCCGAGCCGGATCTTGATCTCCTCCGCGGTGCGTTCTCCCACCATCAAATTATAGGCACGCTTCATGTATTGGATGATCGCCTCATCCAATTCATCGCCCGCCACCCTGATGCTCCGGCTGAATACAATGCCAGCCAGTGAAATCAAGGCGACTTCGGTCGTGCCTCCGCCAATATCCACGATCATGTTCCCTGCCGGTTCTTGCACCGGCATTCCGACGCCGATCGCCGCTGCCATCGGTTCTTCGATCAGATAGACCTTGCGGGCACCGGCGTGAGTCGCCGAATCCTTGACCGCCCGCTTCTCGACCTCCGTGATGCCCGAAGGCACCGCCACAATCACCCGGGGCGCAACCATGGAACGCCGGTTGTGCACCTTGCGGATGAAGTAACGCAGCATGCTCTCGGTGATCTCGAAGTCGGCTATCACGCCGTCCTTCATAGGTCGGATCGCCACAATACTGCCGGGGGTTCGGCCCACCATGCGCTTGGCTTCCTCGCCGACAGCAAGGACATTGCTGGTGCCAGCCTGGATCGCAACGACACTGGGTTCCCTCAGGACAATGCCGTGGTCCTTGACGTAAACCACGGAATTCGCAGTCCCTAAATCAATCCCGATGTCATTCGAGAACAACCCTAACAGTTTGCTTAACATGCTTCGCGGCGGCCGGTGTTAGCGACTACCTGATCTCTCTCTAATCTAATCCACTTCTATTCCTGCTGGCGACGCTGCCACACGGCACACGCCGGCCAACATACGGCCATCTTATGTAGGGGTAACTCCCGCGCACGTCAAGGAGATATGCCGTTGCCGCGCCGAAAGAAATGACTTCAGGGAGTGTTCGCCGCCGGCGGCCGGGGTGCCCGCCGGCTCAGGCTCTCGCCGCCCACGACCCTCACCGCCCCATCCGCCAACCGCTTCAGTTCCGGAATGCTGTTGTAGTTCGACAACGACTCCCGTCTCAGCACGACGCCCTTCGGCGAGACGACGGAATGGACGAACTGCCGCGGTTGCGCCTGTTGCAGCACGTGAAAGTTGCCCTCCTTGTCCGTTTCCGCCGCCGGCGCGCTGAACGTCACCCATTCGCCCAGTGGAATGACGCCGTAGATGTTATCGCCGCTCTGGTCCTCCACACGCGCGTATAGCCAGACCTGCCTTCCCAGCAGCACCTCGATGAGCGAGTAGTTGCGCAGCCCCTCCTTGCCCGATTCATCCTTGAACCCTGCGGGCTTGCTCAGCATCTGCCGGCCGGCCACCACATCAACGGTGCATTCGCGGGACGCGAACGACCCGCCAAGATTGCCCGCTCTCACAAGCGCGCGGACGCGGTATTTGCCCGGCGCGCGGATCTGGTAGTAAGCAACGAGGTTCGCCGCCTTGGCGCCGGCCTGCCCCGGCCCCAACGTCATCGTGCCCGCCAGAAAACCCGGGCCAACCATGCCGATGCGCTCGCCCGTGCTGCGGGTGATCTCGAACCGAAGCCACGGCGTGGATTCCTGGTCCGCCAGTTGGATCTGGCCCGCGCTGTAGTTGTGGACATCCACCGTCGCGACCATCGGCTCGTAAAGCAGATACCGCTCCCGCTCCAGGTCCAGGCGCACGTTGACTTGCGCCCACGCCGGAAGGGCGAGAAAAATAGCGGTGGCAATGACGGCCGGTCGAATCATGCGCGCACGCTATCACGCGCCCGCTTGCATCAGCAAACGATTTCTCCTAACCTCGCCGCCATGCCCACAGAACTCATCGTCGCCGTGGATGTGCCCGATCTCGCGCAAGCCAGCCGCGTCCTCGACCGGCTCGCCGACAGCGTCCGCTGGTTCAAGGTCGGCCTCCAACTCTTCACCGCCGCCGGCCCCGCCGTCCTCCGCGAGATTCGTTCGCGCGGCGGCAAAGTCTTCCTCGACCTGAAGTTCCACGACATCCCCAACACCGTCGCCGGCGCGGCTGAATCCGCCGCCGCCCTCGGCGTCGAGATGTTCAACGTCCACGCCTCCGGCGGCGAGGCCATGATGCGCGCGGCGATGGAAGGCGGTGCCAAGGCCCCCGGCGCGCGCCCGCTCGTCATTGCCGTCACCATCCTCACCAGCCAGCCCGCCACCGAAGCCGACGTGTTGAAACTGGCGCGCTCGGCCAAGACCAGCGGACTCGACGGCGTCGTCTGCTCCGCCCGCGAAGCCGTCGCTCTCAAGCGCGAACTCGGCGCGGACTTCAAGCTCGTCTGCCCCGGCATCCGTCCCGCGTGGAGCGAGAAAGGCGACCAGAACCGCATCGTCACCCCGTGCGACGCCGTCAAAGCCGGCGCCGACTACATCGTCGTCGGCCGCCCCATCCTCGCCGCGCCCAATCCCGCCGAAGCTGCCAAGCGTGTCATCGAGGAGATGAAGACCGGAAGCTGAATCCGCCTCGCGGCTCGTGTTACGGCTGCGGGAACCGCTTGTTGATGAAACGGCCGTTTTTCTGGATAAGCTCGCCGTCGCCGTAAATCTCGCCGCCTTTGCGGAGATCGCAGACCATGTCCCAGTGGAGGCCGCTGCGGTTCTTGTTGCCGGTTTCGGGATAGCCCGCGCCGAGGGCGAGATGGATCGTGCCGCCAATCTTTTCGTCGAAAAGCGTGTTCTTCGTGTAGCGCTCGACGTTGTAGTTGGTTCCAAACGCGGCCTCGCCGAGGTAGCAGGAGCCTTTGTCCATCGCGACCATCGCGCGGAGAAACTCCTGCCCCTTGTCGGCCTCGGCCCTGACGACCTTGCCGCGCTCGAACGTGAGCCGGACGCCGTTGACTTCGCGGCCGTTGTGAACAGCGGGGAAGCTGAACTTTACATGCCCCTCGACGGTCTCCTCGACCGGGCCGGTGAAGACCTCGCCGTCGGGGAAGTTCAACTGGCCGTCGCAGTTGATCCATTTGCGGCCCTTGACGGAGAACGTGAGATCGGTGTCCTCGGCGACAATACGAATCTGGCGGCGGCGGTTCAGGAAATCTGTGAGCACCTGCTGCTGCTTGGAAATGCGTTTCCATGCTTGGATCGGGTTCGGGTCGTCGAGGTGGCCGGCGCCAAAGACGAACTCCTCGTATTCTTCAAGCGACATCTCGGCGTCCTGGGCGCTGGCGTTGCAGGGCCATTGCGTGCCGCACCAACGGAGCTTGCCGGCGGCGGCGCGGTCCATGAAGACCTGCCGGATTGGCTTGCGGGCCGAGGACACCAGCGCAAGACGCTTGGGATCCACATTGCTGAGGCCCTTGGTGTTCTGGCCAGCCCAGATGCCGATGGAGGCGTCAATCGTGCGGACCTTCTGGAGCGCGAGCGGCGAGAGCCACTGCAACTGTTCCTTGCTCGCCTCCGCGTGAAAAATCTCCGAGAGACTGTCGAGTGTGATATCGCAAACAACAAACGCGCCGCGCCGAATGGCCGCGCGGTAACAAGCCGCGATCAACGGTGCTGCAACGACCTCGCCGTTGATGGCGACGACGTCGCGAGGTTTGAGTTTGACAGAATAATCAACGAGCAGGTTGGCGAGCTTTTCGACGCGCGGGTCTTTCATAGTGTCTGTAGTTGGGTTGTTTCGTTGGCGACATTGTAACCACACCTTCTCCCTTGGCGAACACAAACGCTGCCCGCAGTCCCCGACGTAAGTCGGGGGAATTCTTTGCGAAGACCGCTTCTCCTGCGCCCCTCCGCCTCGTTACCTCGGCGGCTACGCCGCTTGTTTCCTCGTAGCCCCCGACGTAAGTCGGGGGTCTTCTTGCGAAAACCGCTTCTCCTGCGCGCAAGCCCACCGCCTCCTCACGTCGGCGGCTACGACGGCTACTTCGCAGCGGCCTCGTCTCCACGCTCCTGCCAATAGATCTTCCAAAACAACTCCCAGAAACCATCCGCCAGTGGATGCAATGTCGGATACCCCGGCACGATGGCACCGCTGTAAAACCAGTCGTTCTCTCGCGCGGCCAACCCGGCTCGCACTGGATTCGCCAGCACGTAATAACAAGTCTTCGCAAAAGCATCGCGCTGCCGTTCTTCATCGCGCAAGACATGGTCATGCGCCTGATGTTGCCAATGGCGATCATTGCCCAACACCGGCTCCAATTGAGTCCGAAGGAACTTTACCGCGTTGAGTTGGTCCGAGTCGCGCCTCATTCCCATCCAGACAAAGTGCAGATGATCGGGCATCAAACAATACACCGGGCAGAACAATCCTTCGCGTGCCGCCGCGTGCAGCAGCATCTCCCGGAACTTGGCATGGAACGCCGGGGTCAACCAGCCGCGGGAGCGTTCTTCGAGCGTGAGAGTCCAGAAGACGACAGCATGGCCTTGGTAGCGGTGGCGTTCAAGTCGTGGGAGTTTGCCTTTGTGAGGCGCAGTCATGGCGGCTGTATTAGTAGCCGGACGAACTGACTTCAAGCCTGAACTCCGTCGTATTTCCTCGTAGCCCCCGACGTAAGTCGGGGGTCTTCTTGCGAAGACCGCTTCTCCTGCGCCCCTCCGCCTCGTTACCTCGACGGCTACGCTGCTTGTTTCCTCGTAGCCCCCGACGTAAGTCGGGGGTCTTCTTGCGAAAACTGCTTCTCCTATGCGCAAGCCCACCGCCTCCTCACCTCGGCTGCTGCTTCTTCCGGCCTTGCTGTGGCGCCTCGTCCACCTTCGGAATCGTCAGCGTCGCGACGCGGGTTTCGGACGGGGCGAGGATGACACTGTTATTGGGGGCAGACCGTGGCGGCATGCTCGGCACTTCGGTGCTGGTGGATAACTTCATTCCTACTGCTACGCGAAACCCAACACGGCTTTCGGCACTTCTTACCCCAGGCAATCCCGCGCGCGCCGCGCAGCGAGTGCGATTCGGGACGTCGCAATACGCGCCGCCTCGCGATGCGCGCTTGAATGGGTCTCCTTTGCACTGTCCGTCGTGCGCGCCCGCCTCATCCCATTCGTCCAAACACAATTCCCACAAATTACCCAACATGTCAGCCAAGCCAAATCTGTTACGACCTTGTGTCCCGAAACTGTCCACGGGTGCCACCCAGTCAAATCCATCGTGCTTCGCTGCCCAGTTCAGTCGTCCTTGTCCGTCCTCCACAGAGTCACCCCACCAGAACTTTGTTTGCGTTCCTGCACGGCACGCATACTCCCACTCTGCTTCAGTTGGCAGGCGCACAACATTATCCGGCGGCAACCGGCCATTTCGCTGTTCGCGTTCGTTTAGCCATTCACAGAAAGCCGTCGCATCGTTCCAGCTAATGCATGAAACTGCGTGATTCTCTTGCGAGGGCGCGCCAAACCCCGGATCTCGCCAGTTCAACCCGGACACGCGTGAAGGAGCGCCTCTTCCCGAGTAATCCACATAGCCTTTCTTTTCCGCATCTGTCCTGTAACCCGTAGCGGCCACGAACTGCTTCCACTGACCGACCGCAACCTCAGTGCGGCCCAGCCAAAGGCCATTCTTGAGTATTACCCTGCGCACCAGTTCCCCCGGCCATTTCCAGAATGTATTTGTTGTTGTGCCTTGCGCTCCCCACGCCTGCTCCTCCTTCGTGCTGCCCATCATGAACTCGCCGGGCGGGATGCCCATCAGTTCCATCGTCACGTTGCTGCCGAGAGCGAGGGTGTAAACCTCGCCCACCTTCGGAGTCGTCGTCAGCGTGGTGACGCGGGTTTCGGGAGGGGCAAGGATGCCGGAGGCAGAGGCGGCGGAGTGTTGGAGTGATGGAGTGGTGGATATGGCGCTTGGAGCGCCGCGCGTGAACGTGCCTTTTCCCGTCACCTCACGGACTTCGATGCGGTGATAAATCGAGCCGGCTGAGTCCGCGATGCCCAACAATCGGTCGTCTCGCAACCGTCTCGAATTGAACATCGTCATGTCTTGATAGTCAGTCTTCCACTCCGTCATGAACCGGCCGTCCAAAAACAATCTCACACCATCTTTACGAACCTGCACCAACGACGTGTAGTGACGGCCGATCTCCAAGTCCGGTGTCAACAGAACGCCGCTGGGGTTTTCACCCGCGCTCTTGTCGTTGATTATTTCAAAGCCCAGACACCTTGCGTTGGCTCCCGGCTTCAGACCACCGATAACCAATTGGAAAGTCCGGCCTCCGCCGCGGAGTATTTGCCAAATCGTCATGCGGGCCTTCTGCGGAGCGAAGACGATACGAAAGTCATACTCCTCCGGTGGTTGGTAGGGAATCTGCAGGCGGGCTGCTTCATGCTCTGCCTCATGCCTTAGTGCGCCGTTTTCCAACGTCCACTTGCCCTGCACTGCATCTTTCTCGGGATCAATAATGGGCAGCAAGTTGATGGCGTTCTGCCAAGCGGCCTCATCGGCAGGAAAGACGGTGCTTGGAGTCCCGGCTTTAGCCGGCTGGCCGGAAAGAGATTCCGCCTGAAGGCGGGACTCCGAACCCGTCGTCGCGCCTTCGCGTCTTTCTTGTTCATCCGTGCGGCTCTTCCACGGCGACCAGGAGAAAAGACCGACCAGGAGCAATGCGGTCACCGCGATGACTCCACCGATCACAAATCTCGAATCACGAATCACAGGTTTCGAGTCCCGAACTATCGTCTGCTTTACTGTCGGCACCACTGTCGCAGTCTTTGCCACCGTCGGCTTGAGCGTTGTTCCCTTGCTCGCAACCGCAGGCGTCAGGGCCGCCGTCGCCGCTGATTGCTGTTGCTGCACGATGTCGCTGACTTGCCACAACTCCGCGATTAGTTCCTCGTAGCTCGCGTGCCGTTGGTCGGGGACTTTTGACATCATCCTGCCCACCACCGCCGCCAACGCTTGCGGGCAGTTCGGTATGATTGCGAGTATGTCCGGCACCGGGTCGGTGACATGCTTCAACACCACCGCCAGCGCCTCGTCCGCGTGGTAAGGCGTCGTGCCTGTCAGCAACTGGTATAGCGTGCAACCGAGACTGTAGATGTCCGCCCGGAAATCCGTTTCCTTCGACGCCCGCGCCTGCTCGGGACTGATGTAGTGCGGCGAACCCATCATCATTCCCGATTGCGTCATCTCCGTGGCGCCGCCACCGACGCTCTTGGCTAAGCCGAGATCGCCCACCTTCACTTCGCCCTTGTTGGACAGGAAAATGTTGTCGGGCTTGATGTCGCGGTGAATGAGTTGCGCTTCGTTCCAAGCGCGCTGGAGCGCGGTCGCCACATGCAGGGTGATGGCGATGGCCTCGACGGCGTCGAGGCAGCCTACGCGCTTGAGCCGCTGGTTGAGCGACTCGCCTTCGACGAACTCCATGACGATGTAGTAAATGCCGCTCTGTTCGCCGGCGGTGAACACCTGCACCATGTTCGGGTGGTTGAGCTTGGCGGCGGAGGCGGCTTCGCGGATAAAGCGGGCAACATAAGCGGGGTCACCGCTCAGTTGCTGGGACATGACCTTGAGGGCGACGAAGCGGTCGAGCAACGGCTGGCGGGCCTTGTAAACGGCACCCATGCCGCCCTCGCCGAGTTTGGCAACGACTTCAAACCCCGCAAAAGTTTGTCCGGTTAGTTCTGCCAAAACGCCTCGCTTGTCTGCTTGCGCAGTGTAGCGAGTCTGGTCTTTGGGTCAAGACCGGCGTCTGCTCCGCCGTTACGGCTGCGGCTTCGCCTCGTCGCCGACGACGCGGATGTGGAGGTCTTTCAACTGGCGCGCGGTCACGTCGCCGGGAGACTGGGTCATCAGGTCGGTGGCCTTGGCGGTCTTCGGGAAGGCGATGACGTCGCGGATGCTGGGACTGCCGACGAGCGTTGCCATGATGCGGTCGAAGCCGAGGGCGATGCCGCCATGCGGGGGCGTGCCGAAGCGGAACGCTTTGATGAAGTAGCCGAAACGGCTCTCGGCCACGTCACGCGGGATTTGGCAGACATCGAACACCTTCTGCTGGAGGTCGGGCTGGTGGATGCGGATGCTGCCGCCGCCGATCTCGCTGCCGTTGAGGACGAGGTCGTAGTGCTGGCCGCGCACGCGATGGGTGTCGGTGTCGAGCAGCGCCGCGTCCTCCGCCACCGGCGCGGTGAACGGATGATGGCTGCTCATCCAGCGGTTCTGTTCCTTGTCGAACGTGAGCAGCGGGAAATCCACCACCCACAGGAAGTCGTAGCGGTCCGCCGGGATCGTGAGCTTGCCGGTCTGCTGGAGGTATTGGGCGCAGAGGAGGCGGATGCGGCCGAGGATTTCGCAGGCGTTGGTCCACTGGTCGGCAGCGAAGAGAATGAGGTCGCCCTCGACCACTTCCAACCGGCTCGCCAGCGCGGCCTTCTCAGCGTCGGTGAAGAACTTCACGATGGGCGAGTTCCACTTGCCGCCTTCGACCTTGATCCAAGCGAGACCCTTGGCGCCGAAGCTCTTGGCGGCCTCGGTGAGCGCCTCGATCTGCCCCTGCGTCGCGCAGGCGAAACCCTTGGCGTTCATTGCCTTCACGACACCGCCGCCGTCAATGACGGAGCGGAAGACCTTGAACGCGCTGGCGCGGAAGTCGTCGGTGAAATCCATCATTTCCAGCCCGAACCGCGTGTCAGGCTTGTCGCTGCCGAAACGGTTCATCGCGTCGGCGAACGTCATGCGCGGGAACGGCGTCGGGATGTCGCGGCCAAGCGCGGTCTTCCAGACCCGCGCCATGAGGCCCTCCATCAAGCGGTAGATATCCTCGCGATCAATGAAGCTCATCTCCACGTCAATCTGCGTGAACTCCGGCTGGCGGTCGGCGCGGAGGTCTTCGTCGCGGAAGCAGCGGGCCATCTGGAAATACCGTTCGACGCCGGCGACCATGAGGAGCTGCTTGAACTGCTGCGGCGACTGGGGCAGCGCGTAGAACTTGCCGGGGAAAAGCCGCGACGCGACGAGATACTCGCGCGCGCCTTCGGGCGTGCTCTTGAAAAGCATCGGCGTCTCGACTTCGAGGAAAGCCTGTTCGTCGAAGTAATCGCGCACGGCCTTCGTCACCTGATGGCGGAGACGCAGGTTGCGGAACATGGAGGGCCGGCGCAGGTCGAGGTAGCGGTATTGGAGGCGGAGGTCCTCGCTGGTCTGCGTGTCGTCGCTGACCTCGAACGGCGGCGTCTCGGCGGCGTTGAAGACTTCGAGATGGTCGGCGATGACTTCGATCTCGCCGGTCGGCAGCTTGGGGTTGATGGTGCCTTCGGGGCGCGGGCGGACGCGGCCCCGGACGCAGACGCAGAACTCCGAGCGCAACGCGTGCGACGCCTCGGCGGCGGCAGGGTTGTATTGCGGGTCGAAGACAACCTGCGTCAGCCCCTCGCGGTCACGCAGGTCAATGAACACGATGCCGCCGTGGTCGCGGCGGGTTTGCACCCAGCCGGTCAGTGTCACTTGCTGGTGATCGTCCGCCAGCCGCAATTGTCCGCAATGATGAGTCCGTTTCATAAGAGAAAGTATTTAGCCACAAAGAGACACAAAATACACAAAAGACTTTCCGGTCTTGTGCCTTTTGTGCCTCTTTGTGGCTAGCCTTGCTTGAGCCGTTCTACCAGCCGCGCGACCTCCACCTTCGCTTCCTCGCGCGTGGCCAGCGTCTTCACCGTCGCCAGGCCTTGCGCCCATTCGTCGCCGATGACGACGGCGAACTTCGCGCCGGCGGCGGAGGCGGCTTCAAATTGCTTGCTGATCTTCAAGGCGGTCAGCGGATAGTCGCAGGCCTGCCCGGCTTCGCGCAGTTCGCGCACCAGCTTCAACGCCTGCGGTCGCAGTTCTTCCTTCGCGATGACGACGTAGGTGTCGAGCCGGCCTTCCAGCTTCGGCAACAGCTTCCGCTCCTTCAACAATTCGCATAACACCACGTCGCCCATACCAAAGCCGAGCGCCGGCATGTCCACGCCACTGATGAGTTGCAGGAGGTTGTCGTAGCGGCCACCGCCGGCGATGGCGCGCAGCTCGCCCTTCTTGTCGAACGCCTCGAAGACGATGCCGGTGTAGTAGGCCAGCCCGCGCACGATCTTCGGGTCGAACTTCAAGAACTCGCCGAGGCCCTTGTGCGCCATGAGGTCGAAGAACCGTTGCAGCGTGGCCATCTCGGCGGGAGCTTCTTTCTCGAACATGCCCGTGTCGGCAAACTTGAGAATCGCCGACGCCGCCTCGGCCGAAATGCCGAGCGCATCGAACTTCTTCTGCGTGACGGCCACCTCGCTGCGTTCGATCTTGTCCACGATGCCAAAGACAGCCGGGTGCTGCTCGTCGGCGATGCCCAGCCCGCGCAGGAAACCATTCCAGACGCGCCGGTCGCTGACGCGCACGACGAAATCCTCGTGTGTCAGCCCGAAGCTGCGCAACACGTCCACCAGCAACGCCACCAACTCGACATCGGCGGCCACGTCTTTCTCGCCGACAATGTCGGCGTTCAACTGGAAATGCTCGCGCAACCGGCCGCGCTGCTGCCGCTCGTAGCGGAAGAGCTGCGGGATGGCGAACCACTTCATCGGCTTCTTGTAGTCGCGCTGCCGCGCGCCGACCATCCGGGCGAACGTCGGCGTCAGTTCCGGCCGCAGCGAGACGGCGCGCTCGCCTTTGTCGGTGAAGTTGTAAAGCTGGCCGACGATTTCGTCGCCGCTCTTGACCGTGTAGAGTTCCAGCGGCTCCAGCGGCGGCCCGTCATATTCACGGAAGCCGTAGCGCCGGGCGGCGTCGCGCCATTTGCCGAAGACGTAATTGCGGAGCGCGCAATCGTCCGGGTAAAAGTCGCGGAAGCCGGGAAGGGGTTGGAAGGACATGGTGATGGGTGATGGGTGACTCGTGATTCGTGGTTCGTAATCCGAAAGACATAGTTCAGAAACTGCCCGCGGCTCTGCCGAATTACAGGTTACCAATCACGAATCACCAGTTACGAGTTACGAATCACGCCGCCGCCGGCTTCTGGAGCTTCTCCACGCGCTCGGTCATGATCTTGCCGGGCTTGAACTTCGCCACCGCGCGCGGCGGAATCTGGACGGTCTGGGTGGGGTTGTTGGGATTGCGGCCGATGCGCGCGCGGCGGAACTTCACCTCGAAGACGCCGAAGTTGCGCAGCTCGACGTTGCGGCCCTCAGCGAGCGCGTCCACGATGGTGTCGAGGGTCTTCTGGACGATGGCGGCCACGTCCTGCTGTTGCAGGTCCGTCGCGTCGCTGATGCGCGAGGCGATCTCTCGTTTGGTCAGGTTTGGTTTGTCAGTCGCACTCATAAGCCTGTGGTCTTCTCCGTTTGCGCCGGTCGCGGCCCGCGCGGTTCGAACAGTTTATCCGGCCCGGTCTGCGTGAAATTCATCAGCCACAACACTGCGGCAACCACCGCGCCCATCAAAAGCAGGATGACCACGGGGTTCCGCAGAACGCGGCCGATGTAATAGCCAAGGGCGCTGACGGAAGCAAGTTGAAGTTTCCGCGCCTTCAGCCGGCCCAGCAGCCCTTGCAGGATGATATAGCTGTGGTGCCATGCCGTCTCCAGCGCCCGCACCTGTGAGTCGCCGATTTCGTTCAACCGGTGCAGCGATGCAACCGCCGCCAGGATTTCCACGGTCTGGTCGCCCTGCTCGCGGTGCCCGCCCGTGCTAGCCATAAGAAACTCGTAGTCCTGGGACATCGCACCCTTGAGCACGAGGAACTCCTCCTCCTCCGCCTCGGTGGGCTTCCGGCCGTCCTGGGCGCGTTGGAAATAAGTCCCGAACTTCTGCCACCGATCGAGGAAGTCGTCCATCACCTCGATCTGCCGCTCCAGCCGACGATCTCTCATGGTGAGTCCGTTTGTGGGCCGCGCGGCGATGGCCGCTTACTTGGCGCTCGCGGCGACGATGCTCTTCTTGGTTTGTTTCGTGAAGACCTTGATGCCCTTGAGCACATCCACCGCGCGCTCAAGCTGAATGTCGCGCACCATCACCTCCGACTTGTCCGGCTCGGCGCCGGGCGGGCGGTTGCGTTGGATGGCGAGCTTGATTTCGTCTTCTTCGGAAACCGCCACGAGGATGTCGGGTGTAATGCCCTTTTCGTGGATGACGCGCTTGCTCGGCGTGTAATACTTTGCCGTTGTCAGCCGCACGGCGGACTTGTCGGGCAGTTCGATGATGCTCTGCACGCTGCCCTTGCCGAACGTCTGCTCGCCGACGACTATGGCGCGCTTGAGGTCCTGCAACGCGCCGGCCACGATCTCGCTCGCGCTGGCGCTGCCGCCGTTGACGAGGATGACCATCGGGTAATTCGGATGGCGGTCCTTGCCCGTGGCGAAATACTCCTGCTTCTGCGACTTCTGCCGGCCCTCGGTATAGACGATCAGTTGGCCCTTCGGCAGGAACTTGCTGGCGATATCGCGCGCGCCGACGAGCAGCCCGCCGGGGTTGTTGCGCAGGTCCAGCACCAGCCCTTCCATGCCTTTGCCTTCCAGCCGCTTCAACGCCGCTTCCAGTTCGTCCGCGGTCGGTTCGTTGAACTGCGTCAGGCGCACGTAACCGATCTTGTCGTCCACGAACGGGAAGCTGCTGGCGGACTTCACGGTCCGGCCGTTGAGGTCCTTCACGCTCTCCACCGGGATGATTGCGCGGGTGAGGGTGTAGTCCTTCACCTCGCGCGACTTTGGCCGCATGATGGTCAGCGTCACCTTCGTGCCCGGCTCGCCGCGAAGTTTATACACGGCGTCCTGGACGGAGAACTTTTCCGTGGACTTGCCCTCGATCTTCACGATCTTGTCACCTGCCAGCAGCCCCGCGCGCGAGGCGGGCGTGTCTTCGATGGGCGCGATAACCGTCAGGATGCCGTCCTTGAGGCCGACTTGGATGCCGAGGCCGCCAAACTGCCCGTCGGTCTCGCTCTTCATCTCCTTGTAGCCGCGGTTGTCCATGAACTGGCTGTGCGGGTCGAGCGAGCCGAGCATTCCCTTCAGCGCGCCGTAAGCCATGTCCTGATAGCTCAGGTTCCCGCCGTCCACGTAGTCCTGGCGGATCAACTCCATGACGTAAGTGACCAGCGCCGCCTGTGCGTAGGCGTCGTCCTTATTGTCCGTGGCGGCAACCGCCTGCTGATAAGTCCTGAATCCGACGACCAGGTTCGCGCTCAGCAACCCGATCAAAATCCCAGTAGCAATCCGTTTTCTAAACATGCTGCCTTTCTCTGACCAACCGATGGTCGCGCCGTTTCGCAGCGCTTCCAGACGCGCGCACCATAACTGCGCCCTCCTGTCGAATCAAGCGTTAGCTGCCGCAGCCGAAAGAGCTGCAGAACCCTTTTGCGCCAATCCAAATGCTCCGCTACTGTCCGGTGTTTCCGTGACCGGTTTCGCCCGATGAACAAACGCTCGCTGCTCATTATTTTTCTGACTGTCTTCGTTGACATGCTCGGCTTCGGCATCGTCATCCCGCTGCTGCCTCTCTATGTGAAGGAGTTCGGCGCGAGCGCCGCCACTTGCACCGCCGTGCTCGCGTCGTATCTGATCGCCCAGACCCTCTGCGCGCCCGTCCTCGGCCGCATCTCCGACCGCGTCGGCCGCCGGCCGGTGCTCATCGCGAGCCTGGCCGGGGCGGCGGTGTCGTTCTTCATGCTCGGCTGGGCGCCGTCGCTAGTGTGGCTGTTTGTGGCGCGCATCCTGTCGGGCGTCACCGGCGGCAGCGTCTCGGCGGCGAAAAGCTACATCGCCGACGTGACCACGAAGGAGAACCGCGCGCACGGCATGGGCATGCTGGGCGCGGGCATCGCGCTTGGCTACGTGTTCGGCCCGCCGCTCGGTGGCGTGCTGGGCCATTACCACATCACGCTGCCGTATTTCGTCGCGGGCGGCATCGCGCTGCTTAACTGCGTCGCAGCAGTGTTCTTTCTGCCCGCGCCACCCCGTGTGGCGCCGCGCGAACACGCCGACGAACTCTCATCGCTTGCATACGCCCGCCGCGCACTCTCGCAGCCGCGCCTCGGCGCTTATCTGTGGATCGTCTTCTGCGTGACGCTGACGTTCTCGCTCTTCACCGGCACGTATGCGCTGTTTTGCGAGCAGGGACTGGGCTTCACGCAGAACAAGATCGGCCTCCTGTTCGGTTTCACCGGCGTCACCGCCACCATCGTGCAGGGCGGGATGATCCGGCCGTTGGTGAAACGCGCCGGGGAGCTGCCATTGGTGGTCGTCGGCACGGCGCTGTTTGCGGTGAGCATGGCGCTGTTGCCGTTGGCATCGTCCGTGGCGGCAATCCTCGGCGTGCTGCTGATGATGGCCTGCGGCAACAGCTTCAACGGCCCCACGCTGCTGGCGCTGGTGTCGCATGAAGCCCCGCCGGAAGAACAAGGCCGCGCGCTCGGCTTCGAGCAAAGCGTGGAGAGCATCGCACGCATCGCCGGCCTGCTGCTGGGCGGCGCACTGTTCGACCTGCGCAACTGGGCGCCGTATGCGTTCGGCGCGGTTTTGATGGTGCTGGGTTACGTCCTGGCTATGCTCCAGGTTGCCCGCCGAGAGAATCCCGCCCCGCCCGCCGGCTGAGGCTTCTTACTTCTCTTCCCCGCCGGCTTCTTCTTCGCCTTCGCCCTGGGCTTCGCTCATCTTGCGAAGCACTTCCGACATGTCATCCACCACGTCGAAAACATGCCGGGCGACGAAGATTGGACAGCCCGCTTGAAGCGCGAGCGCGATGCTGTCGCTGGGCCGGGCATCCACCTGGAGGATCTTCTTTCCCAGTTCATTCTCGCAAACCAGGTAGAGCTGCGCGAAGAACGTCGAGTTCTTCAGGTCGTTGATGACCACGCGGGCGAGCTTGACGCCGAGGCCGGCGAAGATCGAGCCGATGAGGTCGTGGGTGAGCGGTCGTTCCTTCTGGATGCCGCGCATGAACATCGTGATGGCCGCGCCCACGCTCTGGTCCACGTAAATGACGAACGTCTTCTCCTCGTTGCTAAGGAACACCGCCGAGCCGCTGCTGGTGGGCAACACCACGCGCACTTGCAAGGGAATCAAATCTTCCTTCGTCGCCATTGCGACTTACCCTATCAGCTTGCCCGCAAAAGGCAAGAAACCGCTCGCCATCCGCGTCATTGCTTCGGCAGTTTCGCGCGCCACTTCTTCGCCTCCTCCTGCGCGGTGTGGCCGGCGGTGGTGCTGAAGTAAAACTCCCCTACCCGCTCATACCGGTCCACGATGCCCGCGACATCGTTTGGGTTCCTTTTCGCGTAATCGTCCGCATCCGCAAGTTTCCTGACGGCAGCCGCGTCGGCGGCGTCCTCAATCTGGCGCTGATGCACAGAATAAAAGGCTTCCTCATCAAGCTGGCGCTGTTTGAAAGTGCGATGCGCGTAAGCCAGGATACACAGGATGATCAACACAAACACCATCACCCACGCCCCAATGACGACCGGCGTGGTCATCCATGCCGGATGGTGATGTGACTTCGCCGGCTTTTCAGCAGCCTCGACGCGCGCGGCAGCGATGGCCGGAGGGCGGGTGGTCGGCGGGCGTTTCTTGGGCGTGGCAACTGGCGGAGCCGCTGTCGGGGGCGGTTGCTTGGAGCGCGTCATCACCGAACGCCCCGGTTCGATGACCGCCGCTGACGGCCTGCCACCCTCGCTGAGCGTCTTCAGGTCGGCCACGAGCGCCTCGTAGCCGATGTAGCGGTCTTGCGGGTCGCGGCCAAGCATCTTCTCCACGATGGCACAGAAACCTGGCGAGAGCGCCGGGTTCAGTTCCTTGACCCACGGCAGCCAGCCTTCGCGCTGCTGCAAGAACACCTTTGGCCCCGTGTGCTCGACGAACGGTTTCCTGCCGGCCGCCAAGTGATAGAGCGTCGCTCCCAGCGCGTAGATGTCGCCCTGACAATCCTGCGCGCGCGCGCCCATCGTCAACTCCGGCGCGGTGTAGTGCGGATCACTCACGGGCGCGTGCGGCAACGGATGCCCCGCTTCGTTCGTCACACTGCGCGCCAAGCCGATGTCGGCCAGCTTCACGACATTGCCGGCCGCCATGAAGATGTTCTGCGTCCGGATGTTGTGGTGCAGCAGCCGCTGTTGCAACCACGCGGTCCGCAACGCGCCGCCAACGGCAAGCCCGATGGCGATGAGCGACGGCTCGGCCAGCTTGCCGGCGCGCGCCAGCAGTTTGTCGAGCGTCTCGCCTTCAACCAGTTCCATCGCCAGGCAATGCCGGCCGCTGACCTCGGCCACATCGAGCACCCGGACCAGATTCGGGTGTTGCAGCCGGCCCGCGGCCGTCGCGTCCGCATAGAACCGGCTCATGAAGGCGGGATCGCGATGGAACCGCGAACTGAGCACGCGCACGGCGATCTTCGAAGGCGTTCCCGGCGGCGCGCTTGAATGCACGCGCGCCAGATAGACAGTCCCCATCGTGCCGCGGCCCAACGGCTCGCGCAGTTCCATCGAGCGCAGCACGCCGTGGCCGCCCACGCTGAGAATTGGGCCGCGTTGCGTTGACATGCTTAAAGCAAAAACCCCGACCACCACGTCGGGGTGAAAACTGGCGCCCCCACCGGGAGTCGAACCCGGCTTACTGGATTGAGAATCCAATGTCCTAGCCGATAGACGATAGGGGCGGCGCCGGCCGGTTCCCCGGCCAACAGCGCCGCGAACGATAGGCAGCGCGCCGGATGATTTCAACAACTTTTCTTCCACCACCCATGCGACGCCCATCCCCCGACCTCCGTTGCGTCGCTTGGGACCGAGAAAGGCGTTGCGCTGCCGCGACGGCTGTGGTTGCATGACGCCCGACCGGAGAACAACGATGAGCACGCCAAACGTTCGCGAACAACTTGAGAACTCGATCAAAGACTGCACCTCGATACCGGAGGCGGTGGACCGCCTTCAAAAAAAGGGCGTGATCCTGCGTCCGTATTCGATCGAGGCCCTTTTCGGCAAAGGCGTTTCCACGGCCCTGGCCGAGCTGGTTCGCGCCCTCTCTGACGGCAGCATCTTCGTTCGCGACGTGCATGGCTCGACCTGCATGCTGGTGATCTACCGCACGGGCGACCTGATGTATCTTCAGGGCGAGTTCAGCATCATGACGCAGGAATCGTAAGCGCAAAAGCCGTTGACGCCGGCCCGCGGGAGAGTTTAGTGTGCGCGGCACTTTGGGCGCGTAGCTCAGTTGGTTAGAGCACTACCTTGACATGGTAGGGGTCACAGGTTCGAATCCTGTCGCGCCCACCATTTTCTCCCCGGGAAATATCAGGTTTGGATCCCGCGCGACAGAAACGTGGCACCTCGACGGGATTAAACGAGCCGATCCCTTCGCGCCTACAGAAAGACGATCACGATCGTCCGTCAGCCCGGCGTCTCCGTCAGAATCTTCCGCGCGAAGGAGTTGGCAGATCGGAGATTGAAGGTGGGGCGGGAATAGGACGGATTCCTAGCGCAGACAACGGCATCAATCCTACGCACAATTCGTTGCTGTGCATGATCCACTGTGCTGACTTGACCGGCTTGTTTATGAAACCGATTTTCATCCGCTTCCTGTTGGCGGTGGCGCTGGCCGCTGAAGGCAACCTCGCACTCGCGGCAGAGAAGCCGGAGTCGCTGATTCCTTTTGACAAGCTCGACGCGGCAGCACAGGCGCGGGTGCGGCAGGTCGTGCCGGGCTACGCATTCTACCGGAAGGTTCACCTGTCGAAGTCCACGGTCCGCGCGCGATACGACATCTTCGAGCATCTCATCAACAAACTCGATCCATGCTCTGTCGTGGCGCAGTTGTTGAAGATTGTGGACTATCGCAGGGAGCAGCGGCCGGACGGCTCTTACTTCGCCGACAACCGCAAGGGCGTCGCCGGTTATCTCTGGCCGCTTCGAGTCGCGCCGGGCGAGCAACTTTACTTCGCGGAAGGCTCGGACAACAATGGCGAGCGGGTGTCGGGCTGCGCCATCCTATTGTTCCGCTATCAGGAGATGCAGCCCGGCGTCCTCAAGTGCGAACTTCACGGTTTTGTGAAGGTAGATGGCGCGGTGCAGCGGTTATGCGCAATTCTGTTGCAACCGTTCATTGCGAACACAGTGGATCGCCGGCTCGGCGAGGTGGTGGACGCGCCGATGCAGGTTGCGGAAGAAGCGACCGCCAATCCCGCCAAAGTGCTGAAACTGACGGACTCGATGCCGCCCGAAGACGCATCGAAGTTGAAAGAGTTTCGCGCGTTGCTGGCCAGGCCAGAAGCGAAGCCGTGAACGACACGACACCGGCGAAGACGCGCGTTTCTCTGCTGCGGACAAAGATGGACCGGTGGAGAAACTGATGCAGGCGCGTGTGCCGGCAGAAATGTTGGAGGCTCTACCCTCTACAGCCGCATCCAGACTGACGTAGCTGCCAAAGCGGCATGGAATGGAGACAAGGCCGCTTCGACAGTGTTGGTGAGCCGCGGGCCATACAGGCTGTAACGGCGGCCGGATTTATGCTTTACATCCCTGCCAGAGGTGACTACAAGGAACTTGGTTTTCGTCACGTGCGGGACCCTATGTGTAAGGAGCGAAGAAACGCCTTGGTCTTCCGGGAGACAATGCACTTCGCAGAGGACAATCGAGCGTAGAACGGATCGGAGAAGCCGTGCTACGCCCCAGCAATCCCCTGCCCCATCTGCTTTCGAGCAGAGCACGGGGAATTTATCCGAAACGCGCCGGACGCCGTCTGCCGGCCGTCGCCCAGGGATGGGTCAAAGTGGGCGCGTTGGCAATGATGCTGACGGGTCTGCCAACGCCGGGGGCCTTCGCCGAAATCGGCACCACCACCATTGTGGATGGCATGATAACAAATGCGGGCGGCCCGTTCTTTGCAGGCAGCAATGGCTCGCTCAACGTCCTGATCGTGACCAACGCCGGAACCCTGATGGACACGACAGGCTATGTCGGCTACGCGGCCTCGGCCGGCACCAACTCAGCCCAGGTCATCGGCAGCGGCTCCCTCTGGACCAATAGCGGCAACTTGTTCGTTGGCTACTCCGGTTCCCTGAATCAGTTGCTGATCGCCGATGGCGGGCTGGTGGTGAACAACAACGCTTACGTCGGCTCAAACGCTGCCGCAAACAACAACTCTGTGCTGGTGACGGGGGGCGGGGCCATTTGGAGCAACAAATACAACCTTAGCATCGGCACTTACGGCTCTGGCAACAGCCTCGTCATCACCAACGGCGGCCAGGTGTTCAACGCCATCAGTGACATCGGATACAGTGGGGCAAATAATGCCGTGATCGTGAGCGGGACGGGATCGTTGTGGCGAAGCAGCAGCGGGATGGGCATTGGCTCCTTTAGCACCAACAACCGCCTGATCATCACAGCCGGCGGCCAGGTGTTCAGCGCCGGCTGCGGCATCGGCGCATGGGCGCCGGGTATCGGGAATACGGTCCTAGTCTCAGACCCCGGCTCGCTCTGGAGCAACAGCAGCACACTGGGTGTTGGCGGGTATGGTTCGGGCAACAACGTGACCGTTGTCAATGGAGCCCAGCTATACAGCGTCGGCGGTTCCATTGGCGGGGATACGGGCAAGTTTAACTCGGTGGTGGTGAGCGACGCCGGTTCGCTGTGGATCAACTCCGGCCAACTCCTCGTTGGCTACCTCGGCAGCCTCAACAAGCTGACGATTGCCAACGGCGCGCAAGTGTTGAACACCGATGCCTACATCGGTGGCAAAAACCTTGCCAACCCCGCGCGAAGCAACGTGGTGGAGGTCACAGGAGCCGGCTCGCTCTGGAGCAATAGTGGCTCGCTGACCATCGGCTACGTGGGCTGGAGCAACAGCCTGACCATTTCCGACGGCGCGCAGGTGTTCAGCGAGTCGGGGGTCATGGGCGAACGTGACAGTGGAGCTGGCAATACCCGGGTTCTGATTTCCGGCGCCGGCTCGCTTTGGACGAACACGGGTTCGCTGATTATTGGCAAACTTGGCGCCGCCAACAAGGTCACCATTACCAATGGTGGTCAGATGTTCAGTAGCTACGCGGTCATCGGTGAGGGCTACGACCCCTACCCCAGCGGCGGCACCAATCTGGTCCGCGTCGGAGGGGCCAACTCCGTCTGGCGCAACACCGGCAGCCTGCTTATCGGCAGCAACACCGACGTCAACAACCTGACGGTCACGGACAGCGGCCAAGTCTTCAGCGACAATGCCTACATCGGCCTCAAAAGCAGGGCCAAGAGCAACTCAGTCCTGGTCACCGGCGGCGGGTCGCTCTGGAGCAACAGCGGGGCGTTCGTCCTCGGTGTTACGAGCGTTTTCAATCAGTTGACGATCTCCAACGGGGGCTATGTGGCGAACGGTTCCAGCTATGTCGGCTTCAATCCGGGAGCCAACAACAATGGCGTGGCCGTGCATGGGACCGGCTCCGTCTGGAACATCTCCAGCAGCCTGTATATCGGATATTCCGGGTCCATCAACAGGCTGACCATCACCAACGGCGGCCAGGTGATCGGCGCAGACGCCACGATAGGAGCCTACGGTGGCGCGATTAACAATGCGGTGGTGGTCACAGGCGCAGGGTCGCTTTGGACCAACAGCGGCGATCTCATCGTCGGTAGCAATGGGACAGGCAACTCCCTGACCATCGCCAGCCTCGGCACCGTAACGGCGTCCAACATCGTTCTGGGATATGCGGCAAATACGGCGGCCAACAACCTGACGGTTTCCGGGGGCAACCTCTACGCGGCCAACGCACAAACTAACGCGATCCTCGATGTGCGCAATGGCACGCTTACATTCAACGGTGGCAACGTTATTGCCGACTGGTTCTACGTAACCAACAACACAGCCACTTCCACCCATTCATATCTCTACTTTAACGACGGCACGCTAACGACGCTTGCGGGATCACAGATCATCACGCCCGCCAGTAACAACCTCGTCATTGGCTCCACGCCGGGACAGACAGCCACTTGGAACATCCTCGGCGGCACGAATGAGGCGCGTTGGGTCGGCGCGACCGTGGGCAGCGCGATCCTGGGCGATGAAGCAGGGGCCACCGGCATCGTAAGAGTGACCGGGCTTGGCACGATGTGGTCGAGCAGTAACGCCACGTTGATCATAGGCGGCGCGAGTTCCGGCAACAGCCTGGCCATCTCCAACGGCGGCCGGGTGGTGACAACAACCGGACTGACCATTTCCGCAAACGCTGGCAGCAGAAGCAACTCCCTCTTCATGGACGGCCCGGGCACGCTTCTGCAAGTGGGGACGGAACTTCACGTCGGGAGCACCGGGTCGTTCAACACGATGACCATCGGCAACGGGGCCACGGGGATTGTGGGAAGCACTATCTATGTCGGCAACGTGTCCAGCGCCTCCAACAACACCTTGACGGTCAGCGACGCGGGCACGCTGTTGTCAGGCGGCGGGGAAATCTGGATTGGCAATTCCGGCGTGAGCAACTCGATGCAGATTCTCAACGGAGCCGTGGTGACCCATTCAAGTTGGCTCCAACTGGGCCGGAACAGCGCGGGACGATACAACACGCTGCTGGTGTCCGGGCAAGGCTCGTTGCTGAGCAACGCCGCCAACGGGTTCATCGTGGGAAACGGTGGACTTGGAAACCTGGCCATCATTACCAACGGCGCGAGCGTGGTAACGCCGCTGCTGGCGTTGGGCTGGGGAGCTTCCGGCGTCAGCAACACAACGGTCATCGCCGGCGCCGGCACCCATTTGCGTGCAACCGGCAGCGGCATCACCGTCGGCACCAACGGGGCCTTCAACACCCTCATCGTTGCCAACGGGGCCACCGTCACCAATCTCGGCCGCCTGATCGTCGGCGGTTCCGCGGGCGCCACGGGCAACTTCATGCTCGTCACCGACCCCAGCACCTGGTTGACCAACAAGGGAGAAATCCGGGTGGGCGATTTTGCCTCGAGGAACTCGATGATCATCACCAACGGGGCGACGGTGGCCGGCGGCAGCAACGCCCATATCGGCGCGGTGGCGGGCGCAAACAGCAACGCGGTGCTGGTGGCCGGCTCCGGTTCCGTCTGGAGCAACACCGGCACGCTGTATGTCGGTAACAACGGCTCGTTCAGCAGTCTGACCATTACCAACGGCGGGCGTGTGTTCGATGCAAGCGGCATCATTGGCGCCTCGAACAGCGCCAGCAACAACTGGGTGTCGGTTACGGGGGCCGATTCGGTCTGGAACAACAGCGCAAGTCTCTTCGTCGGCAGCAACGGCCCGCGGAGCCGCTTGACCCTCAGTAACGACAGCGCGGTGTTCGCCGCCAACCTCATCGTGGGAGCGACGGCGACCTCCACGGGCAATCTGGTCACGGTATCGGGCGGGAACCTTCTCGTGACCAACGGAACCGTGACGGCCGTGTTGGATGTCCGGCGCGGCACGTTGAACCTAAGCGGCGGCAGCATCACAACCGACCGGCTTTACGTGACCAACAACACGGTGGTCGGCGGCGTCGCCACGAACAACGCCTTCTTCCGCCTCGACGCCGGAACACTGACCACGCTCAGCGGCTCGCGCATCATCATGCCTTACAACACCAACTTCGTGGTCGGCGCAACACCGGGGCAAACGGCGACATGGAACGTCCTCGGCGGCACCAACACCATTTCCCATAACACTCAGGATGTCTATGACAGGTATGCGCTGATCGGCGCAGTGACGGGCGCCGTGGGTATTGTGAACGTGACGGGCGCCGGCACGGTGTGGAGCAACTCTCACACCCTGCGGATTGGCAATGTCAGCGCGGGTAATCAGTTGATAATCACCGGCGGCGCGCGTGCGGGGAACGGGGGCAGCACGGTGGGTTACAGCGCCGACGCCGACAACAACTCGGTGCTGGTCAGCGGCCCCGGCTCGGTTTGGAGCAATCGGAGCTACTACGTCTACAACAGCGTTATCTGGTATGGAGGCATGAGTGTGGGCAACTACGGCTCCAGCAACAGCCTGACGATCAGCAACGGCGGCACGTTCTGGGCGGGGTGCAATGGCACCACCATCGGCGTTCAAACCGGATCAGTGGATAACAGCATCACGGTGGACGGCGGTTTTCTTTGGATAACCAACTACCCCATTGCGAGCGGCGGCGTGCTCGACGTGCGTCGCGGATCGTTCACACTCAACAGCGGCACAGCCACCGTGAACCGGCTGGTGGCGACCAACGGCGCGAGCAGCATCGTCAACCTCAACGGAGGCACGTTCAACGCCATCGGCTCTCTAATCAGCAATGGCAGTGCCTTTGTGGTGGGCGGCGCGGGCACCGGGGCAACGATGAACCTGGCCGGCAATCAGCATACGTTCATGGACGGCCTGATCGTTGGCAACACCGGCGCGAGCAACCAACTGCGAGTCACAGGCGGCAGTGTTGTCGTGACTCGGCGCATCCTCGTCGGCGCGATGGAAGGCGCAGAATCCAACGATGTGGTGCTGGCTGACGGTCTGTTGACCGTGTCCGACGGGGCGGGCGCCGGCGTGCTCGACATTCTCCGCGGCAGCTTCACGCTCAACAGCGGCACCGCGCTTGTGGACCGCCTGCTGTTTACCAACGGTGCAGCCAGTGTTGCGAACCTCAATGGCGGCCGGTTGGACGTGGCGGACATCATCGTATCCAATGGCGCGTTCTTCACCGTAGGTGATGGAACGCGATCAGCGACGCTGAACCTGCTGGCCGGCAGCCACGACTTCGCCAATGGGCTGATGATCTCCAGTAACAGCACGCTGACCGGGTCAGGCACAGTCCTTCCGGGCGGCGTTCCGACAACCAACTTCGGCACCATCGCCGTGGGCGTGCTGGCCCAAGTGCCCGGCGGATTGACCAATGCCGGCGACCTGGCGCAAGCCGGCGGTTCAGCGCTGGAATTTGGCGTGGGGCGGAAACAGGGATTGGAGTGCGGTTTCCTGCAAGTGCTGGGCGGCGCGTCGTTGGACGGCCGGCTGGATGTGACGTTGCGGCCGTATTACCTGGACGCGGGCGCGCTGATCACCACGACCGATGCGTTCACGGTCCTGACAGCGAACTCGCCACTGGCAGGCGCGTTTGCCAACGTCGCCAGCGGAGCGCGGCTGGATTCCATCGAACAGATCGGCTCGTTTCTGGTGAGCTACTCCGGCAGCAACGTCGTCCTGAGCGACTTCCAAGCCGAAGCGGAGTTGGGTTTGCTGGTCGTCACCAATCACTACACGACCAACACGTTGATGGCAGGCGATCTCGCGCCGAACAACGGGCTGATCGTGACCAATGGCGGCGTGTTGGAAAGCGCGATTGGCATCCTGGGCCGCGCGAGCGCCAGCAGCAACAACACGGCACTGGTGACGGGCAGCGGGTCGGTCTGGAGCAACGCGGGATTCCTGCGCATCGGCAACTTCGGGCCGGGCAATCAGTTGACGATCAGCAACAGCGGCCAGGTATCCACCGTGGAAGGCGTCCTCGGATGGGCCGAGGGATCCTCCCATAACTCGGTCGCGGTGACAGGCAGCGGCTCGATTTGGACCAACGGCGACCGCCTCTACGTCGGCTACGGCGGCTCGCTCAACCTGTTGACTATCAGCAACGGTGGTTTTGCCGGCAACAGGACCGGTTATGTGGGATACGTGGACGGCGCGAACAACAACATCGTGGCAGTCAGCGGTGTTGGTTCGCTTTGGAGAAACTACGACGATCTCCATGTGGGCTATTCGGGTTCGTTCAACCAGTTGACGATCAGCGACGCCGGCCGTGTTCTCACTCAGACCGGTTACGTGGGCTACGCAAACAGCGCCAGCAACAACATGGTTCTGGTCTCTGGCACCGGCTCGCTTTGGAGCAACTACGGCAACGTCTATGTCGGCTACTCCGGTTCGGGCAATCAACTGGTCGTCACCAACGGTGGCTGGGTGTTGAACAGTTACAACCTCGGCTACGTCGGCTTTACCGACAGCGCCAGCAACAACGCGGCGCTGGTCAGTGGCGCTGGTTCAATCTGGAGCAACCGTTACGATCTCTACGTGGGCAATTCCGCCGCCGGCAACCAAGTGACTGTCAACAACAGCGGGTTGCTCGTCAACAGGCACGGCTACATCGGCTACAACGCCGGCGCGGGCAACAACACGGTGCGGGTGACCGACGCAGGTTCCGTTTGGACGAACAGCGGCGACATCTTCGTTGGCAGTTTCGGTTCCGGCAACCAGTTGGCCATTGCCAATGGCGCGACGGTGATCAACAACGACAGCTTCCTCGGCGACGATGCCACGGCCAGCAACAACGCCGTGCTGGTGACCGGCCCCAGTTCGACCTGGAACCAGAGCGGCTACCTGTATGTTGGCGACGGCGGCTCCAGCAACACCCTGACGATTGACAACGGTGGCCAGGCGATCAATGTCCGCGGCCACATCGGCAACAGCAGCACCTCCAGCAACAACGCGGTCTGGGTAACGGGCACGGGCAGTGTTTGGTCGAACAGCGAGAATCTCTACATCGGCAACTACGGCCCCGGCAACAGCGTGACGGTGGCTGACGGCGGCCAAATGCTCAACGTCCGCGGCCATATTGGCAATAACAGCAGTTCCAGCAACAACACGGTCTGGGTGACCGGCACGGGCAGTGTCTGGTCAAACAGTGAGAATCTCTACGTCGGAAACTACGGCCCCAGCAACAACATGGTCATCGCCGCTGGCGGGCAGGTCTTCAATAACAACGGCTACCTCGGCAACAACAGCACTTCCAGCAACAACACAATGTTGATCACGGACGCGGACAGTGTCTGGGCGAACAGCGCAACGCTTTATATCGGCGTTTATGGTCCTGCCAACAACTTGACGGTTCAGAACGGTGGCAGGCTCGAAAGCACGGATGCAAAGATCGGCTACCGAACCAGCAGCACCAACAACACAGTGCTGGTGACCGGCTCTGGCACCGTCTGGAACAATGCAAGTGGACTCAACATGGGCGATAACAGCTCCGACAACACGCTGACCATTGCCGATGGCGCCACCGTTCAAACCGCCTACACCAGACTCGGACTTGCTGCCAGTAGTTCCAACAACCTTGTTCTGGTTTCCGGCGGCAGCTTGTTTGCGACCAACGCGGCGGGCAGCGGCGATCTCGACATCCGCCGTGGAACCTTGACGCTGGCGGGCGGCTTGGTCGTTGCTGACCAGTTTTACGCCACCAACAACACCGCCAGCGTGACCAACTCGGTGTTCAACTTCAACAGCGGCACACTGACCACCCGCAGCGGCGCGCAGATTGTCATGCCGTCAGGCAGCAATTTCTTCATCGGCACGACGCCGGGCCAGACTGCGACATGGAACATCGTCGGCGGCACCAATGTGGTGAGATGGCAGGGCAACATCGGCGACACGCTACTGGGCGCGGTAGCGGGGGCAACGAGCATCGTGAACGTGATTGGACCGGGCACGGTGTGGTCCAACGACAACTCGGAAATAAAACTGGGCACTGCGAGTTCCGGGAATCAACTGACGATCAGCAACGGCGCCCGGGTGACATCCTCGAATGGCTTCGTCGGCTCCAGTGCCGGCATGGACAACAACTCTGTGTTCGTCACTGGTGCCGGCTCGGTCTGGACCAACAGTTCCATTCTGGTCATGGGGCATGGCGGCTCGGCTGCCGCATTGACCATTGCTGATGGTGGGCAGGTATTTAGCAGCATAGGCTACATTGGAAATCTCGCCACCAGCAGCAACAACTCGATCCAGTTGATAGGAACAGGCTCGCTCTGGATGACATCAGAACTGGACATCGGCTGGAGCGGCAGCAGCAACAACCTGACCGTTGCGGCTGGCGCCCGCGTGATCAGCAGCACGGCTTTGTTTGCCAATGGCTCCACCAGCATGGACAATGTTGCCCTGGTCACCGGCGCTGGATCGCTTTGGTCCAATAGCGCGTTATTGGCTGTCGGCGACAGTGGCTCCAGCAACACGCTTCAAATCGCCAATGGGGCGACCGTGATCAGCCTCGACAGCTTCATCGGCAATGGAGTCTCCAGCAGCAACAACTCGGCATGGATGACAGGAAGCGGTTCGCTGTGGACCAGCAGTTCGCATTTGGTCGTGGGCCACGGGGGGTCAGGCAATGCTCTGGTCATCTCAAACGGCGCGCAAGCCATCACCCCGCTTGGATACGTCGGGAATCTTGCGTCCAGCAGCAACAACTCGGCTCTGGTTGCCGGCCCAGGCAGCCTCTGGTCCGTGGCAGAACTCGATGTTGGATGGAATGGCTCCAGCAACGTCCTCACAATTCTGGATGGCGGAACCGTGTCCAGCGCGACCGGCATTGTGGGCACTGCAATCTCCAGCAGCAACAATCTCCTGGTCGTCAGTGGCGTTGGCTCCCTGTGGTCGAACGCGTCGCGGGCGATCATCGGCCACGGCGGCTCAGGCAACGGGCTGACCATCACCAACGGCGGCCAGGTATTCAGCCCGCTCGCAACCGTTGGAAATGCTGCGTCCAGCAGCAACAACTCCGTGCTGATTGCCGGCGTAGGAAGTCTTTGGACTTCCACGACAGAACTCGACGTGGGTCTGTCCGGGTCCAGCAACGCGCTCCTGATCCTGGATGGCGGGACAATGCTGGCTGCCACCAGCATTGTGGGCAACACCAGCACGAGCAGCAACAATCTTGTCATCGTAAGCGATCTCGGTTCGTTGTGGTCAAACACAATGAGGCTCGTGTTTGGCAATGCAGGCGCGGGCAACACCCTGCTGGTGACGAACGGTGGAACGGTGATTGCCCCATCTGTCCACATCGCCAACAGCGCACAAGGAAGCAACAACAGCATCCTTGTTGCGGGCGCAGGGTCGTATTTGAAAGCCACCTCCGAGCTTGCCGTCGGCCGATACGGCTCCTCGAACAGCCTGACTATCGCCAACGGTGGCACGGTGTTCAGTCAAACCGGCTACGTCGGCTACGCGGCGGGTGCTAACAACAACTCCGTGTTGGTGACCGGCAGTGGCTCGGTTTGGAGTAACAACAGCGACACCTTCGTTGGCAACTCAGGCTCTGGCAACGGCCTGACCATTGCCAACGGTGGTGTGGTGGTCAACGGCATTGGCTCTATAGGCAATTCTTCCGGTGCCAACAGCAATGCAGTGCTGGTGGCGGGTGTGGGCAGTGTCTGGAGTAATAGTTCGCTGCTCTATGTGGGCTTCGCCGGCATTGGAAACCAACTTACAATCAGTAATGGCAGCCGCGTGGTGGACTCCAATGGCTACATCGGTTTCAATGCGACCGCGAACGGCAACTCGGTATTGGTGAGCGGTTCTGGTTCCATGTGGACCAACTCCGGCAGGCTGTTCATCGGTTACAGCGGCTCCAGCAACAGCCTGGCGATCCTCAATGGTGGCCATGTGTTTAATGGTTTTGGTTATATCGGCTCCAACGCGACTGCTGACAATAACTCACTCCTGGTCGCCGGACCCGGTTCGGCTTGGAGCAACAATGGTGAGTTGTATATCGGCTTAAGTGGTTCAGGCAATCAGATGATAGTCACAAATGGCGCTCTCGTTCGCAGCGGTTACGGCAAGGTCGGCTTCAGTGCTGGCGCTAATAGCAATATGGTGCTGGTCAGTGGTGCCGGATCATGTTGGACCAACAGCAGTGACATTCGTGTCGGCTCCGATGGCTCTTCCAATCAAATGTTCATCAGCGACGGTGGTGTTGTGGTCACCGGATCTGCCACCATTGGCTTGGGTAGCAGTGCAAGCAGCAATCTGGTGATAGTGAACGGCAGCGGTTCGGTCTGGAGTAGCGTCAATGTCAATGCTGGTTTCACCGTGGGCAATTCCGGTTCCGGCAACTGGTTGATCATCACCAACGGCGGCGCTGTTGTGCATACCAGCGGTGACAACCCGATCGGTTTTAACGCCAGCGCAAGCAACAATGTCGCTGTGGTCACCGGGGTTGGCTCGCTCTGGACTAACAGCGGCAGATTGCAAGTCGGCTACTATGGCTCCCGCAACACATTGGCCATTGCCAATGGAGGCACAGTGATAGCCACCAATGTTGTCGTCGGCTACGCTGCCTCCACCGGCAACGTCATGACCATCACCGGCGGCAACCTCTACGCAACCAACGACACGAGCACCGGTGTGCTTGATGTCCGCTACGGCACCCTTGCTTTCACCGTCGGCGTCATCACGGCCGACTCATTGTGGGTGACCAACAACATTGGAACCACCAAAGGCGTGTTTAGTTTTGGGGCCGGCACCCTGACCACCCGCACAAACTCCTCGATTGTTACCGCAAATCAGGACTTCGTCATCGGAAGCGGCACGGCGGCGGGCCAGACCGGCACATGGAACATCGTGGGTGGCGTTGCCCAGATGCAACTCGGCAGCGGCAAGACCATCATCGGCAATAACACCGCCGGCAACGGCATTGGCATCGTCAACATTACCGGAAGCGGTTCCCTCTGGAGTAACAGCGGCAGTCTCTGCATCGGTTATAGCGGCTCTTTCAACAGCCTGTCCATTGCCAGTGGCGGGAGGGTCTTTGACTCCATCGGAGACATCGGTGAAAGACCCGCTGCCAGCAACAACTCCGTGCTCGTGACCGGCTCCGGATCGGTTTGGAGCAACAACTTCCTCTCTGTCGGCTACTCTGGCTCCGGCAACCGCCTGACCATCACCAACGGCGCCCAAGTCATGAACGCCTATTGGTCCACGATCGGCAACGCCAGCAGTGCCAGCAACAACTGGGGTCTCGTAACAGGCTCCGGTTCGGCATGGAGCAGCGGCGACGCGGTCATCATTGGCTCGGACGGCTCCAGCAATGGCCTGATCATCGCCAGCGGTGGTCAGATGTTCAGCGCTGGCGGCGTCGTGGGCTACAGCTCCGTTGCCAGCAACAACTCCGTAGTCGTGACCGGTTCCGGCTCCCTCTGGAGCAATGTCACCAACCTCTCTGTCGGCCTCTCCAGTTCCGCCAACAGCCTCACCATCGCTGACGGCGGCCAAGTGTTCAACAATGTTGGCTATATTGGCAGAGCCGCCGGTGCCAGCAATAACTGTGTATTAGTGACCGGTTCCGGCTCCCTCTGGAACAACAGCAGCAACCTCTACGTCGGCAACAATGGCATCGGCAACAACCTGACCATCGTCAGTGGCGGCCAGGTGTTCAGCCAAACGGGTTATGCCGGCAACACCACGCTGGCCAGCAACAACTCCGTGCTGATCACCGGCAGCGGTTCGCTTTGGAGCAATAGCGCCACTCTCTATGTCGGCAACAGCAGCACATTTAACAACCTGAGCGTTCTTGGTGGAGCCGTGTTGCGTGATAACGTGGCCTACATCGGTAACAACAGCGCGGCAGGCAACAACTCGGTCCTTGTCAGCGGCAGCGGGTCGCTCTGGAACAACAACGCCGACTTCTACGTGGGCAACAACGGTTCATCCAACCGGCTGACGATAACCGACGGCGGCCAGGTGCGGGACACCATCCCGTGGATCGGGTTCGGCGCGAGTTCCAGCAAGAACCTCGTCGAGGTCAGCGGCGTGGGTTCGGTGCTGGGCAACGGCATCGGGATGAACCTCGGCTTCTACGGCTCCTCCAACCGCGTGACCGTGACCAACGGCGGCCAGTTGCTCAACGGCTTTGCCCACATCGCCTACAACGCCACGGCCAGCAACAACAGCATCCTCATAAGCGATCCCGGCTCGCTCTGGAGCAACAGCAGCGTCGTGGAAATCGGTCTCAACGGCTCCGCCAACAGTCTGACCATCGCCAACAGCGGCCGGGTCTTCGGCACTTCCGCCTGGATTGGAAGATCCACCAGCGCGTTCTTCAACGCAGCGTTGGTGACGGGCACAGGCTCCCTCTGGACCAACAGCGGCAGTCTCTATGTGGGCGACACCGGCTCCTTCAACAATCTGACCATTTTCACTGGCGGCCAGGTGTTCAACCAGACCGGCCGCATCGGCAACGTGGCGGCTTCCAGTAGCAACACGGTATGGGTCACCGGAGCCGGCTCGCGCTGGGCAAACAACGGTTTCCTCTACGTCGGCAACGCCGGCTCCGCCAACAACATGACCATCTCCAACGGCGGGCAGGTGTTCAATACCGACGCTTACATCGGCTACGGCAGCGGGTCGAGCAACAACTCTGTGGTCGTCACCGGCGACGGATCCCTCTGGACCAATGACAACAACGCCGTGCATGTGGGGGGTCGTGGCTCTGGCAACAGCCTGACGATTGCCGATGGCGGCCAGGTCGTTGGCTGGCGGGGCTACATTGGCTTATACGCCGAGGCCAGCAACAACTCCGTCTTGGTGACTGGCGCTGGCTCGTTGTGGACCAACTCCGGCTCGTTCTATGTTGGCCCCGGCGGTTCTGGTGGCCGCCTGACCATTGCCGACGGTGGCCGAGTCATCAACGGCGGTGGTTTCCTCGGCTATTACAGTTACTCCAGCAACAACACTGCTTTGATTACCGATCCCGGTTCGCACTGGGTCAACACCATCAATCTTGATGTGGGCTTGGACGGCTTGGGGAATCAGTTGGTCGTCAGCAACAGCGGCACTGTCAGCGCGCCCAATATCGTGATCGGATCCAGTTCAACCTCGGCCGGCAACGCGATCATAGTGTCAGGCGGAAATCTCTACGGGACGAACACATCTGCCACCGGATGGCTGGACGTGCGACGCGGCGCGCTTGTGCTTAACAGCGGCACGGTGGTCGTGGACCAACTCATCGCCACCAACTTCGCCAGTAGCGTCGTCAACATCAATGGCGGCACCCTCACCACGCCGGCGCTGCTCAACGCCGGACAGTTCACGATGACCGGCGGAACGCTGACCGTGGCGGGCGCGTTCACCAACGCCGCGGGCGGCGCGTTCAACCTGAGCGGCGGCAACGTGTCTCTCCCGCAGGTGGCTAACGCCGGCACTTTCAGTCAGCGTGGCGGGTCGTTCGATTTGGCGGCATTCGACAACAGCGGCGTGTTCGAGGTCTGGAGCAATCTCACCATCGGCGCGGCGGCCGGGCTGACCAACCGCGACGGCGGGACTGTGCGGCTCGTCTCCAACGCCACACTGAACCTCTCCGGCAGTTTCGTCATCACCAACGCTACGCTGGAGTTCGCCGGCGCGAGCACCAACGCCACGCCGTTCCTGCCGGGCGTCACCTTCCAGAACGGCGCGGGCGTGGCGTGGAGCGGCTACGGCGGCGACTTCGGCGACCACGCCATCACCGGCAATCTCAACCTCGACATCCCCTCTGGCCCCGGCCTCTCGCGCGGCATCGTTGACAATGCGCGGCTCGCCGTCGGCGGCGACGGCTTCCTCTATGCCGGCAGCAACAACCTCGTCTCGCTGACCCTCACCAACGGCGCGCAGGTGCTCGGCAACATCGGCTACATCGCCTTTGACGCCGCCGCCAGCAACAGCAGCGCGCTCGTCAGCGGCCCCGGCTCCGTCTGGAGCAACAGCGACAGCCTTTTCGTCGGCTACCACGGTTCCCTCGCCGCGCTCACCCTCACCGACGGCGGCGCGGTTTCCGCCACAAACATCGTCATCGGCCTCGACGCCGGCTCCACCGGCAACGTCATCACCGTCAGCGGCGGCCGGCTCTTCGCCACCAACGCCACCGGCGGCGGCGCGCTCGACGTGCGTTACGGCGCGCTCACGCTCAACAGCGGCACCGTCACCGTGGACCGCTTGCTGCTGACCAACGGCGTCAACAGCATCTTCAACTTCAACGGCGGCGTCCTCAACGCGACGGAGATGCTCACGCGCCAGCCGGTGACGGTGGACGGCGGCACGCTGACGCTGGCGCACTCGTTCATCAACCTGCCGGAAGCTACGCTGCGGCTGAACAACGGCAACGTCTTCGTGCCCGGCTTCATGATCAACCTCGGCTCGTTCATCCAGCACGGCGGGCTGTTCGATCCGGAGTTCTACAACAACAGCGGCTCCTGGCTGCTGACCGGCGGGACGAACGTGGACGGAGTGTTCCTGAACGAAGCGACGGGCGTGGCGCTCCAGAGCGGCGGCGAGCACAACGTGAACGTGGCCACCAACCTCGGTGTCTGGACCGTCTCCGGCGGCGTCGCCAATCTCGCCAACCTCATCATCGAGTCTGGCGGCGTCTTCACCAACTCCGGCGGCACGCTCGTCTCCACCAATGCCCTGGGCCTCGGCACGATTGACGTTCGCAACGGCGCGCTCGTCCTCAACAGCGGCACGACCACAGTGGACCGTTTCTACGCCACCAACTTCGCCAGCAGCGTTGTCAGCTTCAACGCCGGCTGGCTCACCACGAAAGGCACGATTATCTCCCACGCAGCGCCGTTTACCGTCGGCGATGGCGTCCAATCGGCTACGCTCCGCCTCGACGGCGGCAGTCATCTCTTCGCAGACGGCCTGATCACCGCCGTCGGCGGCACTCTCGATCTCGGCAGCGGCAGCGTGATCGTGCCAACGCATATGAACAACATGGGTGCGTTCACCCAAAGCGGCGGCTTCTTCGACCCGGCCGTCTTCACCAACAGCGGCAGCTTCACGCTCAGCGGCGGCACCAACGTCGCCGACATCTTCCTCAACCTTCTCAGCGGCACTGTCCAGCAAAGCGGCGGTCAGCACGATGTCGGCGTGGCCACCAATTTCGGCTCATGGACGATCTCCGGCGGCGTGGCCAACCTCACCAACTATGTCGGCGAAGACCACGGCACCCTGACCGTATCCGGCGGGACACTCAACGGTTCCCTCACCATCGGTAATTCCGGCTCGTTCAACCAACTCACCGTCACTAACGGCGGTGTCGTGGCAGGCAGTGCAGGCGTTATTGGCAACACATCTTTCTCTGGTAGCAACAACGCTTGGGTGACGGGTATCGGGTCACTGTGGAGCAACAGTGACAACTTCGTTGTTGGCAATGCTAGCGGCGGTAACAGACTGACCATTGCTAGCGGTGGTGCTGTTATCAACAACTTTGCGGCCATTGGCAGTAACACCTCCAGCGGCAACAACCTCGTGCTACTGACCGGTGCGGGTTCCGTATGGAACAACAACGCCACCCTCTTCATTGGGGTTTATGGTCCGAGCAACAGCTTGACGGTTCAGGATGGAGCTATGCTCTCAAGCTCGGATGCAAAAGTTGGCTACCGCACCAGCAGCACGAACAACTTGGTGCTCGTAACCGGTTTGGGCTCGGTATGGAGCAATGTGAACGGCAGCATCAACATGGGTGACAATAGCCCCGGAAACACAATGAGGATAGAGGATAGGGCTTTAGTGTGGACTGTGGACGCTAAGATCGGCCGTCAAGTCAGCAGCACGAATAATCTAGTCATGGTGACTGGTAGCGGAACAACGTGGCTTGTCCTTAGCAACCTGTGGGTGGGTGATCCCGGTTCCGGCAATAGTGTCATCATTTCCAATGGTGCCAGCGTCATCAACGGTGTCACTCACATTGGCCACAATGGCGGCAATAGCAACGCGGTAGTGGTTACAGGAGCCAGTTCGGTTTGGAGCAGCTCGAATGAGTTCGTCGTGGGCAATGTTGGCACCCATAACCAACTTATCATTGAGGACGGGGGCATGGTTAACAGCCCGACGGTGATCGTGGGCAAAACCACGAGCGCAAGCTTGGGCAATCTCATAACCCTGACAGCAGGCAGTCTTGTCGTGACGAACGCCACTGCCGGCGGCACATTGAACATCCGTCGCGGCGCGTTGGCGCTCAACAGCGGCACGGTGACGGTCAACCAACTGCTTGCCACCAACTTCGCCAGCAGCGTTGTCAGTTTCAACGGCGGCACGCTCCACAGCGGGGGCAGCACGGTCAACAACGGTTCCATCTTCCAGGTCGGCGACGGCACGAGCGCGGCCTCGCTCCATCTGCTTGGCGGCAACCACAGCTTCGCCAACGGACTCTTCATCAACGCCAACGCCACGCTCTCCGGCACGGGCGCGATCACCGGCGTCATCACCAACATCGGCTTCATCGCCCCCGGCGATTCGGCGGGCATTCTCACCGGCAGCGACAGCCTGACCTTGCTCGGCGGCTCGCTGCTCCAGATGCAACTGGCCGGCACCAACGACTGGCTCTACGACCAGATCGTCCTCGCCGGCGCGCTCAACTTCGGCGGCGCGCTCACGCTCTCGCTGCTGGACGGCTTCACGGTGAGCGCGGGCAACCGGTTCGACCTCTTCGACTTCACCGGCAGCAGCGGCGCGTTCAGCCTCACCAACCTGCCGGGGCTGGACCCGCTGATGTATTGGGACACCAGCGCGCTCTACAGCAGCGGCGAGATCGAGGCGGACTGGATGACCGGCGCGTTGCAGGTGACGGTCGCGCCGGCGGCGGTGAGCGCGGGCGCGCAATGGCAGGTGGATGGCGGCGCGTGGCGGAACAGCGGCGACACGGTGACGGACCTCGTGATCGGCGAGCACACGCTGGCGTTCAAGGACGTGGCGGGCTGGATCAAGCCGACCAACCGCGTCGTGCAGGTGGCCTTCGGCGAGACCACCGTGACCAACGGCAGCTACGAGCTGACGCCGACGCTGCTGGCGGCGGCTTCGCGCAAGACGCATGCGGCGGCGGGAGCATTCGACTTAACACTGAACCTTAACTCCGGGGTCAACCCGACGGTGGAGCCGCGCAAGAACGGGCCGACGCAGGTGCTCTTCACGTTCAACAAGACAATGACGGCGACGGATGGTGTGCTCAGCGCCAACGAGTTCACACTGACCAACGCGACCTATGTGAGCGCGAGCCTGGCCAGCAGCAACCTGACGTTGAACCTGACCAACGTGATGGATCGGGCGAAGGTGACGGTGGTGCTCAACGGCTTCAGCGACCTGGCGGGCAACGCGCTGGCGGGCACCAACG
>JACRQF010000019.1 GCA_016222825.1 Verrucomicrobiota bacterium
GTCACCGGGTTGGACACCAACACCGTCCCGTTGGTCGGGCTTATCATCTCCGCCCGCGTCGTGGGCGCGGTGTAGGCCGTGAACATGTAGTCGTTCTGCTTCCACGACCCGTTGATCAACGACCACAACCGCACATATAACCGCCGCCCGTCGGCGGGCATTGTCAGCGCGCGTGACAGGTTGGCGCCTTCAACCGCCGCATAGAGGTCATGGCCGCCCGCCGCGCTGCCCACCCAGAGCGCATATTGGCTCGCACCCGCGCCCGCGTCCCAGGTTAACGTCACATTCGCCGAGCCAAGCGTCGCGCCGTTGCTCAGTCCCGTGAACCGCGCCTTCACCGTGTTCAGCGCCCGGTAACTGTAATCGTTGTAGTCCCAGACGTTGTTGATGCAAGACCAGAGCCGCACGAACAGGTTCCGGCCATCCACCGGCAACCCTGTCACCGTCCGCGTCAGGTTCGTGCCGAGGACCGAGGCAAAGAGGTCGTAGCCGTTGGAGGCGCTGCCCACCCACATCGCATACTGGCTGGCGCGCACGCCGGCATCCCATGTGAACGTCATCGAGGCGCTGCTGTTGGTCGAGCCGTTGAGCGGGCTGAGCATCGCCGCTTTCGCGACAGGTGCCGTGAAGGCTGTGTAAGCGTAGTCGTTCCACTGCCACGCGCCGTTGATCTGCGACCACAACCTCACGTAAACACTCCTGCCGTCCACGGGCAGCGTCAGCGTCTGTGACAGGTTCGTGTCGACAGCCAGCGCATGGAGATCGTAGCCGTTCGAGGCGCTTCCCACCCACAACGCATACTGGCTCGCGCCCACGCCCGCGTCCCATGCGAAAGTCACCGACGCGCTGCTGTTGGTCGTGCCCGCCGCCGGACTGACCATCGCCGCTTTCACCGGTGTCGGAGCCGTGTAGGCCGTGTAAGCGTAGTCGTTCCACTGCCACGCGCCGTTGATCTGCGACCACAACCTCACGTAGAGACTCCTGCCGTCCACGGGCAACGTCAGCGTCTGCGACAGATTGGTGCCGACTACCAACGCGTGAAGGTCGGAGCTGTTGGAGGCGCTTCCCACCCACAACGCATACTGGCCCGCTCCCACGCCGGCATCCCATGCGAATGTCACCGACGCGCTGCTGTTGGTGCTGCCGTTTGCCGGGCTGGTCATCGCCGCTTTCACTGGCGACACAGTCATGTAGCTGGAGTCGGTGTATTGCCATGTTCCGTTAACTTGCGACCACAACCGCACATAAACAGGCCTGCCCGTCGCCGGCAGCGTCAGCACTTGCGACAGATTGGTGCCGACTACCAACGCGTGAAGGTCATAACTGTTGGGTGTGCTGCCCACCCACAACGCATACTGGCTCACGCCCGCGCCCGCATCCCATGCGAACGTCACCGAAGTAGAGCTGAGCGTGGAACCGTTGGCGGGACTGGCAATCCACGGCGTGAGATCCACCGAGATTTCGCCGCTGGTATAGAGCGAACTGGTGTTCCAATAGAGTGACGGATCCAGACTTGGCAGGTTGAACAGGTTGAAGGCGCCCAGACCCGCGCCAAAATCGAACAAATCAAACCAGTCGCCCAGACTCGGAGTGAAACCATCAAGCAAGGAAACACTCAGCGAGCCGCCGAAGTTGAGCGCCCCGGTGACATCAAACTCGTCGTAAAGCATTGTGTTGGTCCCGCCCAATTCCATGCTCATCGTCGCCCCGCCGAGCAACGTCAAGTCGCCGTCATCAATGATGATGCCGATGGAATCGCCGGGGGCAATGGTCCCCGCATTGGTGATACGACCGAGGATGACACCGGAGCCATTGAGCGTTGCGTTGGTGTTGATCAGCAAGCCGTCAACAAAGACGTGCGCTCCCCCACTCAAATGCAGGTCCGCCGCGCTGGCACCGTTGCCAACTTGAAACCTCGAACCGTTGTCAACAAGGCTGCCGCCGCTATCAAGTGTGCCGCCGTTGAAGTTGACCACGCTGCTCGTGAAATTGGTGACGGAAAGCAGATCAACAACGACCGTGCCGCTATTGAGCGCGAGCGCGCCATTGTGCACGTCGAGCGTCCCGGTGCCATCCGCATTGACCGCGTAGAAACTGCCCCCTGAAACGGTCAGGAGACTGCCGGAGGAAGCATCGTAGCCGATGGCAGCGTCGGTAGCAGCCACAAGGCCACCGTTGGCAATGGTCAGGCTGCTGCCGGAGCCTTGATAGCCGAGAAACAACGAGCCGAAGTTGGCCCAAACGGAGCCGGCACCGGTCACCATCACCCAATTATTACTGGCGCTCGTTCCACCACCGATCGAGCTGTCGGTGATGGTGAAGACTTGGCCACCGTCGGCAATGGTCAGGTTGTTGAAAGAACCATGATTGCCGACATCGAGGGAGTCGTCAAAACTCCAGACGGAGCCGACGCCGCTCACCAGCACGGAATTACCGTTGGCGTTGGTTCCGCCGCCGATCGCGCCGTTGGTGGCGCTGAAGACTTGGCCGCCACCGGCAATGGACAGGCTGTTGTAAGACCCATGGTTGCCAACCGCCAGTGAACCGCCGTTGCTCCACACAGAACCCGGCCCAGACACCAGCACGGAACTGCCGTTGGCGTTGGTCCAAGCGCCAATCATGCCGTCGCCGGTGTTGAAGACCTGGCCGCCGTTGGCGATGGTCAGGCGGTTGCTCGAACCATTATTGCCGATGGCCAGGGAACTGCCGATGTTCCAGAGGGAGCCGGTGCCGGTCACCAGCACAGAGTTGTTTTTGGAGTTGGTCCAACCGCCAATAAAGCCGGTGTCCGCGCTGAAGACCTGGCCGCTGTCGGCGATAGTCAGGCTGTTGAAAGAACCAAAATTGCCGACAGTCAGTGAAGTGCCGTTGCTCCAAGAGGAGCCGGCGCCAGTCACCAGCACGCTATTGTTGCTGGCGTTGAATCCAGCGCCGATAAGACCGTTCGAGCCATTGAAAACATGGGCGCCGCTGGCAATGGTCAGGCGGTTGCTATGGCCAAGCACCCCGACAGCCAGTGAACTGCTGTTGCTCCAGAAGGAGCCGGCGCCGGTCACGAGCACGGCATTGTTGCGGGTGCCGTTTCCACGGCCGACCGTGCCGTTGGTGGTGGTGAAGACCTGGCCACCGCTGGCTATGGTCAGACTGTTGAACGACCCAAAACCGCCGATATCCAGGTCGCCGCTGCCGCTCCAAACGGACCCGGCGCCGCTCACCAGCACGCCGTTGTAGGTGGAATTGGACCCACTACCGATTGCGTCGGGACCGGCACCGAAGACCTGGCCGCCGTCAAGGATACTCAAGGTATTGCCGGAGCCAGAATGGCCGACAGACAGCCATCCAGCGTTGTTCCAGACGGAGCCGGCACCGGCTACCAACACAGAGTTGTTGTTGCCGTTGGTCGTGACGCCGATTGCGGCGCTGGAGATATTGAAAACCTTCCCGCCGTTGGTGAGAATCATACTATTGCCGGACCCGTCGAAACCGACAGCCACCCAGCCGCTGTTGCTCCAGACGGAGCCGGCGCCGGTCACCAGCATGGAATTGTTGTTGGCCCCCGGCCAGCTACCGATGACACCACTGCTGGAGTTCAAGACGCGGCCGCCGTTGGCGATGGTCAACTTGTTGTTGGAACCATAATTGCCGACAGCCAGCCATGTGCCGTTGCTCCAGACCGAACCCGCCCCGGTCACCAGCACGGAATTGTTGCCGGAGGCAGGCCCGGTGCCGATCAAGCCGTTGGCAGCGTTGAACACTTGGCCGCCGTTGGTAAGTATCAGACTGTTGCCGGAACCGGAGTAACCAACGGCCAACCAGTTGCCTATTCGGCAGACGGAACCGACACCCGTTACCAAAGCCCGGTTGCTGCTGGAGGAAAATGTGTTGCCGATGATCGCAACATCAGACACCGTCAGCACACCGGCGTTGGTGACAATCAGCGCGTTAAAGGCCCCGTTGCTGCCCAAGAAGTAGGTGGTGGCATTGAATGGGACGCCGTTGACGATGTTCGTGACGCCGGTTTCGGCCGATGCATTCGGAGCGGCGATATGGGCGATGGCGGCGGCGAGACAGAGCGCGGCGGTGTGGGTGAAGAATCTGGTGCGACGAACGACGGATGCCGAAGTCATGGTCGGGAGTGTAGGCGTTTTCATGGTGGTGACAAGGATGTTTGACGGAAGTTAAGAGTTCAAAATGAAGAGTGAAGAGTTTCAGCGGCGCAGGGGGGCGCGGAGGAAAGAGGTAGGAGGAGAGTTTTCATCGGCGTTGGGCGGTGATCAGTTCGTTGAGTTTGTTGGCGAGCATCAACTGAAACGGATCGGTGATGCCTGAGGTGTCGAGCAGTTCCACGGCGTTGGTGTTCGCGCTGGTGCCGGCGAGGGCGGTGCTGAGGGCGTCGGCGAGTTGTTGGGCGGTGACTTCGCCGGGCGGGCCGACGATGCTCAGCAAGCGCCAGCGGTTGTCGGTGTCGGGGGTGGCGCTGTCGCAGGGTTCCATCGCGACATAGACGTTGCCGTTGTAGAAGACGACGTCGCCGGGCTGGTAGCTGCCGCCGTTCCAGTTGCCCCGCATCTGCACGCCGGTTCCCGGCGGCCCTTGAATTCCGGGCGCGCCGTCGGCCCCTGCGGGACCGGCGACGGTGGAATCGGCCCCTGCCGGGCCGGCTGGCCCCGGTTCTCCCGGATCGCCCTTCTCGCCTTTTTCTCCGGGAACACCGGGAACGCCGTCAATGCCGTCTCTCCCGGGCACGCCTGCGGGGAGTTGGAAGGGGCCGTAGCTGGTGGCGTCGGTCATGTGGACGGTGAAGGTGCCGTCGCCGTTGTAGTGAATTTCGCTGATGCCGCGGCCTTCGGGTCCGCGGGGGCCGGCGGGGCCGGGCTGGGAGGCGAGGGCGGCCACGCCGTTCCATTGTTCGCGGAGTTGGTGAGAGGTGAGGTCTTCGCCGTATTGCGGCCAATTTGCGTCGTAGGGCATGGTTCTCCAGAGGTCAGGGGTCAGTAATCAGAGGTCAGTGACTAGTGGACAGTGAACAGTGAACAGTGGGCAGTGGATGGGATTTGGGTTTGAGAATGGTCAAAAATGAACAGAGAGGGCCGGTTTTGGGGGTGAATCGGCCGGAAATGCGTAAATCACTGTTAATCTGGATGTTGTGTGTTGTCGTCAGGCGATTGAGTATGTTCGTCAGACGATTGAGTGAGGCCGTCAGACGGTTGAGTGGGGTCGTCAGGCGATTGAGTGGGGTCGTCAGGCGATTGAGCAAGGCCGTCGGACGGTTGAGTGTCTTCATCGGACGACTGAGTGAGGCCGTCACGCGATTGAGTGTCTTCGTCGGACGGTTGTGTGAAACCATCGGATCATCCAGCATGGCCGCCCGGCGGGTGAGGTTTGGGCGGGCACTTCCCAGCCCTGCCCGGACGGGCGCGAGGCCGCTCGTCCGGGCTGCGGGTGTTGGGACCGAAGGTGTCATGGCCGGGGTCCGGTCAGGCGGCCGGGGGCGCGGGCGGCTGGGGCGGCGGCGCGGGCGGTTCGGCGGGCGGCGCGTCGGGGCCGTAGAGTTCGCTGCGGATGCGGCGGGCTTCGGCGACGAATTCGCTGTCGTCGGGGAAGAGGCCGATGGCGCCGTCGAGGGCTTTGTTGGCGTCGGCGAAGAGGGTGTCCTTGGCTTCGTCGAGGGCAGTGGTGGAGTCGCCGCGCTCGTTTTTCTTTTGCTCTTGAACGCCCTTGCTCTCTTCGAGGGGAGTGGCGAGGGCGCTGAGTTCGGTGATTTTGGCGGCGGGGTTGTAGTTGTGGGCGACGAGGGCGGCGGTGTGGTTGGTGAGGTAGGCGGCGACGCCGCGCACGAAGATGGCGACTTGCGGGGCGGATTTCTGGTTGGCGACGTTCTCGCGCAAGCGGCGGGCCTCGTCAGCTTCGGGGGTGTCCTTGCCGAGGAAGCCGGCGGCGGTGTTGAGCGACGCGATGAGGCCGGCGGCGTCGTAGCCGGCGGCGAGCAGTTCGGCCGTGAAGCGGCCGAAGAGGCTGGCGACGCCTTTGGCGAACGCGGCGATACTGGCGAACGAGTGGTAGGTCATGTGTCTTCTCCTTGGTTGAGGCGGGCCGGCGTCGGGGATGTCGGCGCGGCAGAAATCTGCTCGGCTGAAGTCGGCGCGGGCCATTGGTTTCCTTTCAACTTCTTCCAACTCCTTTCCGCGCCGCACTCGCGGCCGCGGGTAACGGGCGGAGAGACTACTTCAAAGGAGCAGTGCTTGTATATCAGGGCAAACCCGCGATCGAGCATCAGGGCATCCATTAGGTAAATTCCCTAGACTCTCCCCTCTCTCCGCGCACCGTCGGGCCTGTAGCACCGGCATCCCTGCCGGCGTTCTCTTCATAAAGCACCGGAACATCGCCAGCAGGGATGCCGGCGCTACACGCCTCCTCACGGCGCGAGGAACGCCGTGTAGAAGTAGTCGTTGAACTTCCACACTCCGCTCATCAGCGACCACAGCCGCACATACACCGGCCCGCCGTCCACTGGCAATGTCACCGTCTGTGTCCGGTTGGTCCCGACCACCGCCGCGTAGAGATCGTAGCTGCCCGGCGTGCTGCCGGCCCACAGCGCGTATTGGCTCGCGCCGGTTCCCGCGTTCCACGAAAGCAGCGTCGAGGCTCCCGCCAGCGTCGCTCCGTTCACCGGGCTGGTCATCTGCGCCTTGACGGCCGCGCCGCCAACACTGGTTCCATAGGCGTAGTCGTTGAACTGCCATGTCCCGCCCACCAGCGACCACAGCCGCACATGGACCGCGCCGCCATCCAGCGGCACGCTCAACGCCTGCGTCCGGTTCGTGCCGACAAGCAACGCGTGCAGATCGTAGTCGCCCGCCACGCTGCCCACCCAAAGCGCATACTGGCTCGCACCGGTCCCGCTGCTCCAGTTGAACGCCACCGGCGTCGAGAGCAGCGTGGTCCCGTTGGTCGGGCTGAGCATCCGCGCCGCCAACGACGCGGGATCGGTATAGGCCGCGAACTCATAGTCGTTCTGCTTCCACGTCCCGTTGATCAACGACCAGAGCCGCACATACAGCCGCCGACCGTCCGCGGGCAGCGTCAACGCCTGCGACAGGTTGGTGCCCGTCAGCATCGCCGCGAGGTCGTGGCTTCCCGGCGTGCTTCCAACCCAGAGCGCGTATTGGCTCGCGCCCGCGCCCGCATCCCAGGTCAACGTCACATTCGCGGAGCCGAGCGTCGCGCCGTTGCCCAGCCCCGTGAACCGCGCCTTCACCGCGTTAAACGCCCGGCAACTGTAGTCGTTGTATTGCCACGTCCCGCTGATCAACGACCAGAGCCTTGTGTAGATGGCCCGGCCGTCCACGGGCAGCGTCAGCGTCCGCGACAGGTTCGTGCCGACAGCTAGCGCGTGGAGGTCGTAGGTGTTCGATGCGCTGCCCACCCACAGCGCATACTGGCTCGCGCCGACGCCGGCGTTCCAGGCAAACGTCACCGAGCTGCCGGTGTTGGTGGTTCCGCTGGCCGGACTGAGCAGCGCGGCTTTCACCGCCACGGGCGCCGTGTAGGTGTAGTCGTGGTAATACCACGCGCCAAAGATCTGCGACCACAATCGCATGTAGATCGCCGCGCCGGTCGCCGGCACGGTCAACGTCTGCGACAGGTTGGTGCCCACAAGCAAGGCAGCCATGTCGTAGCCCGCCGCAGCGCTGCCCAGCCACAACGCATACTGGTCCGCGCTTGTGCCGCGGCTCCAGTTGAACGTCACCGAGGTCGCATTGAGCACGGCGTTGCTGGCGGGAGCCAGCATCTCCGACCTGCCAAACTCGGGCGTCAAGTAGGTGACGTTGGTGGCCGTGGTCTGGAAACCGGTGATCGTGACGTTCAAATTCGTTGGCGCGATCCAGCCCGTGGCAGCGCTGAAACTCAGCGTGTGGCTGCCGGACAGCAGGTTCGTCAGCATGACACCGCTGTTCCGCCAGACCGTGCCGTCCACGCTCCATCGCGCGCCGGCGCTGATCGCCCCCGCCGGATTGAGAATCACTTGCAGCGAGCCGTCCGGCAGCGCGTTGAATCCAACGGCCTGCGCCGGCGTGATGCGCTCGGCGGTCGTGCCATCGCCCAGCGCCCCGAAAACGTTCTGGCCCCATCCCCAAACCGTCCCATCCGGTTTCAACGCCGCGTTGTGGTCCCATCCAGCCGTGATCGCCGTCACGCCGCCGAGTCCGCTCACCTGCGACGGCGTCGAGCGATTGGCGATCGTTCCATTGCCCAACTGGCCGTTCAAGTTGAATCCCCATCCCCACACCGTCCCGTCGGCTTTCAATCCCAGCGTGTGACGGTATCCAGCCGCGATGGCGGTCACACCGCTGAGTCCGCTGACCTGCACCGGCGTGGCGCGATTGATCGTCGTCCCATCACCCAGTTCCCCGTCGGCGTTATAACCCCATCCCCAAACCGTGCCGTCGGACTTCAGCGCCAGACTATGGCCCCAGCCGGCCGCGATGGCCGTCACGCCGCTGACACCGGCTGCCTGCACCGGCGTGTTTCGTCCCGTGGTCGTGCCGTCGCCCAGTTGCGCGTAGAAGTTCAAGCCCCACGCCCAGATCGTGCCGTCGGATTTCAAAGCCAGCGTATGCCAGAGGCCGCCCGCAATCGCGACCACTCCGCTCAGTCCGCTCACCTGGACCGGCGTGGAGCGGCTGACGGCCGTGCCATCGCCCAGTTCGCCGTCGTTGTTATAGCCCCACATCCAGACGGTGCCGTCCGATTTCAACGCCGCGCTCTGATACGCCCCGGCGGCAATGGCGGTGACTCCACTGAGTCCGCTCACCTGCACTGGCGTGGTTGCGCTAGTGGTTGTTCCATTGCCCAACTGGCCGTGGGCGTTCCAGCCCCACGCCCAGACCGTCCCGTTGGATTTCAACGCCAGTGTATGGTCGTAGCCCGCGGCCAGGGCGATGGCGTTGCCGAGTCCGACGGGTTCCGCAACCGTGAGGACGGTATTGGTGGCGCCATTGCCCAACTGGCCGTAAAGGTTCCGCCCCCATCCCCGGACTGAGCCGTTCCATTTCAACGCCACCGTATGCTGATAGCCGGCGGCGATGGTTGCGTTCTGAATCGTAAGGCTCACGTTTTGATTGGTTGTTGCGCTCCCGCTGTCGGTCACGTGGATCGTGAAGTTGTAAGCGCCCGCTGTTGTCGGTGTGCCGCTCAACACACCGCCCGCGCTCAGGCTCATCCCCGGCGGCGTGCTGCCCGTCCACGACCACGTGTAGGGTCCGGTGCCGCCGCTGGCCTGCAACGTCCGGTTGTAGCTCCCGCCCAACACCACCGACGGCAACAAGCTGCCCAGCCCGATAAACTCCAGGTCCACCCTGGCCGTATAAGTTGCATTCGTGACGGTGGTCAGGAGACTGGTGACAGTCACGTTCAAATTCGTTGGCGCGTTCCAGCCCGTGATGGCGTTGAAACGCACCGTGTGGCTGCCGGGCAACAGGTTCGTCACCGTGACACCGCTGTTCTGCCAGGCGTTGCTATCCACGCGCCACTGCGCGCCCGCAGTCACGGCGGCCAGCGGGTTGAGCGTCACCTGCAACGAGCCGTTCGGCTGCGTGTTGAATCCAACAACCAGCACCGGCGTGGCGCGCTCCGAGGTCGTTCCATCGCCCAGCGCCCCGAACACATTGTATCCCCAGCCCCAAACCGTGCCGTCCGACTTCAACGCCGCGCTATGGTCCCATCCCGCCACTAACGCCGTCACGCCGCTGAGTCCGATCGCCTGCGATGGCGTCGTGCGATTGGTCGTTGTTCCGTCGCCCAACTGGCCGTTCAAGTTGTAGCCCCAACCCCAAACCGTGCCGTCGGCTTTCAATCCCAACGTGTGACGATAGCCGGCCGCGATGGCCGTCACACCGCTCAGGCCGGTCACCTGCACCGGCGCGGCGCGGTTGGTGGTTGTCCCGTCGCCCAGTTCCCCATCGCCGTTATTGCCCCAGCCCCAAACCGTGCCGTCAGACTTCAACGCGACGCTATGGCCCCATCCGGCCTCGATGGCCGTCACGCCGCTGATCCCGGCTGCCTGCACCGGCGCGTGGCGTTCCGTGGTCGTGCCGTCGCCCAATTGCGCGTAGAAGTTCAAGCCCCACGCCCAGATCGTGCCGTCCGATTTCAACGCCAGCGTATGCCAATCGCCGCTCGCAATGGCAACCACCCCGCTGAGGCCGCTCACCTGCACCGGCGTGGAGCGGCTGACGGTCGTGCCGTCGCCCAGTTCCCCGTCGCTGTTATAGCCCCACGTCCAGACGGTGCCGTCCGATTTCAACGCCGCGCTTTGATACGCCCCGGCGGCAATGGCGATGACTCCACTGAGTCCGCTCACCTGCACCGGCGTGGTCACGCTATTGGTTGTGCCATTGCCCAACTGGCCGTGGGTATTCCAACCCCACGCCCAGACCGTCCCATCGGGCTTCAACGCCAGCGTATGGTCATAGCCCGCAGCCAAGGCGATGATACCGGTGAGTCCGCTGGCTTGCACCGCCGTCAGGGAGGCATTGGTGGTGCCATTGCCCAACTGGCCGTAAAGGTTCCGTCCCCATGCCGCGACTGCGCCATTCCATTTCAACACCAGCGTATGCTGGTAGCCAGCGGCGAGGACAGGGGCCTGAATCGTGATGATGACGGGCTGGCTGGCCGTGGCCTGCCCGTCCGTCACGCTAATCGTGAAGCTGTAGGCGCCCGCCGTTGTCGGTGTGCCGCTCAACACACCGCCCGTGCTCAAGCTCAACCCCGGCGGCGTGCTGCCCGACCACGACCATGTGTAGGACCCCGCGCCGCCGGCGGCCTGCAACGTCTGGTTGTAGCTCCCGCCCAAAGTGCCGGACGGCAGCAAACCGCCCAGCCCGACAAACTCCAGACGGTCCACGACAATCTCCCCCGTGCTGTAAAGCAGATTGGTGTTCCATGCCAGCGGCGAATCCAAAACCGGCATGCTGATCGCGCTGAAAGCGCCGCTGGCAGCCGTGAAGTGAAACAGACCAAACCGGTCTCCAAAGAGTGGCCTGTAGCCATTCACCAGTGACACGTTAAGCGCGCCGCCGATGCGCAGGACACCGCCAACAAAGACGCGGTCGTAGGCGTTCGTGTTCGCGCCGCCGATTTCGAAGCTCAGCGTCGAGGGGGTGTTCAGCGTCATGCTGCCGGAGATGTTGAGGGCGCCGGCGGAATGACCGGGCGCGATCACGCCCGCGTTGGTGATGGAGCCGGTAATGGCGCCCGTGCCGGTAAGGAACGCGTTGGTGTTGATGAACAAACCGTTGGCAAACGCGTGTGTGCCGCCGAGCAAGTCGAGTGTGGCGGACTGGACGCCGTCGCCAACGGCGAACGCCACGCCATTGGAAACGCTGCCGCCGCCGCTGCGCAGCAGGCCGCCGCTGAAGTTGACCAGACTGTCCGCGCCGTTGGTGGCGTAGAAGTGGTTTGCCATGACCACTCCGCTGTTCAAGTTGAGCGAGCCGTTGCGCACGTCGAACGCGCCGGTGCTCGCGGCGTTGGTGGCAAAGAGACTGCCTCCGGAGACGATGATAGTGTTGCCGGAGGAACTGTTGAAGCCAATGACGACGTTGGTGGCCGCCACCGTGGCGCTGCCGGCAATGCTCAGGCTGTTGCCGGAGCCGGAGAAGCCGACATAGAGAGCACCGCTGTTGCTCCAGACCGAACCGGCACCCGTCACCCAGACGGCGTTGCTGTTGGCGATCGCCGAATTGCCGATGATGCCATCGCCGGTCACGTTGAGAACGCCGGCATTGGTGAGAATCAACGCATTGAAGGCACCATTGGTGCCCACCATGTGGTCGCCAGAGATGTTGCTGGACACGCCACTGATGGTATTGGTGATGCCGTCTTCAGCCACCGCCGCAGGCGCAGCGACAATGGCAATCGCTGCGACAAGACAAAGCGCGGCTGTCTTGGTCAAGAGTCTGATGCATCGCATGACTGCCACCGGAGTCATGGGCGGCATTATAGGGAAGTGCATCGCGAGAGCAAGGATGTTCAGAGGTCAAAGGCAGGGGCGTTCGGATCTCACGCCGACGAAATCCCACGGGCCGTTCCTGCGCTCGCATTCGATCCAGACTCTTGGCAGCCGAACTTCTTGAGGACAATCTTGACGGCCTGTCAGAAGCGTAACCACGCAGCCGGCCCTTTGGCTGAAACGCTGGCGCGTTCAGCCACGCGCCCGGCAGCATGTCCCTCGCCCCATGCTCAGAGCGAAGCCAAACGACTGAGTTGGCAAACCATGCCGGCCGTCACCATCGCGATCAGGAAGGCGACGGCGATCAGGATGGCGCCCGTCCTTCTTGCGGTGAGGCGGATCATGGCGCGGGGGCGCAGACGACGCGAAACCCGAATGCGCTGACTTTATCCAGAGGAGCGCTGGCCCCGCGGGCGGCGGAGCCGAGAAAGCCTTGCGCATTCGGGAACGCGCCGCCACGGCGGACACGCTTGACGCCGGTGGCCGGACCAGTCGGGTCCACCGCGCCGCCGCCGTGGTAAGGGCCATACCAATCGGAACACCACTCCCAGACGTTGCCGATCATGTCGTAGAGGCCGAACTTGTTCGGCTCCTTCTCGCCGACGGCGTGCGGATGTTTGCCGGCGTTGCCGCCGTAGAGCAGGACGCGGGAGGCGCCATACCAGCCGATGCGCGCGAGGTCGGATTCGGTGTTGCCACTGTAGAAGCGGGTGGTGGTGCCGGCGCGACAGGCGTATTCCCATTCCGCCTCGGTCGGGAGGCGGCAAGCGACGCCGGCGGGGAGGATGCCCATGCCGTTAAGTTGGACGATGAAGGCGACGGCGTCGAACCAGTTCACGTTCTCGACGGGGTTGCGCGGGTTCTTGTAGCCGGAGGGGTTTTTGCCGGTCACGGCCTCGTATTGTTCCTGGGTGACTTCGTATTTGCCCATCCAACATCCTTTGGTGAACTTCACCTGATGAACGGGCTTTTCGTCGTCGCCGCCGATGGTGGAACCCATGTCGAATTCGCCGGGCGCGACCCAAGCCAGTTCGAGCTTGATGCCCTTGCCCAGATCCAGTGTCAGCGGCTGGCCGGCCGGCGGCGCGGCGAACGCGGCGGTGGAAAGCGTCAGCAGCGACACCATTATAATAAGGAGTCTGGTATTCATGGCATTCCTCTCTGGAAACTCAGGAGCGGCGGGTTCAAGAAGGGTCCGGCGGTTCAGAATCGGATGGTGCAGGAGACACTGGCCAGATGCGCCGTGTAGTTGTTGACGCCGCCGGTGTTGGCCTCGTTGTATTTGTAGAAGCCGTAGCGCAAGGCCACGGCGACGTTCTCCGTGATGCGGCGGGTCAGCCGGGCCGTCAGGCCGTGCAGTTCGTTGCTCACGAGAAGCGGCAACCCGTAATCCGTGCCCGGCCGGGCGCCGGAGCCGTTGTCAATGAAGTTGTCGGTCTGGGAGAATGTATAGTCCGCGGCGAGGTCGGTCTTGTTGTCAATCGCGTAGCCGGCCGTGCCGATGACGCTATAGACGTTGCCTTGGTATTCGATGATGGAGTTGACGCCGTTGTCGAAGGCCGTCGTCTTAGTGTCCTGGAAGCAAATCATGCCTGTCGTGTAGAACCGGTCCAACGGCGCCCAAGTCGTGCTCGCGCTGTAGATGTTCGCGTAATAATCCGCCGACCGGACGAAGCTCGACGGCGGCGGCGCGCCCGGCACGTTGCCGGTCGTGGTATTGATCTCCGTGGACGCCAACTGGTATTTCAGCGTGGCGCTCAGGCGCGAGCTGAAGCGGTAGGTCAGCTTCGCGCTGATTTCGTCCGTGTCAAACTCCTGGTTGCGGATGAAGGAGGAGTAATCCGTCGAGGTGTTGAAACGGGTGTTGAACGAGTTGTCGGTGCGATAGCGCCGATACTGCCCGGTCACGTTCACGCGCGACCACGGCGACGTGGCGAATCCCGCGGTGTAATCATGCTTGGTGACATCCGTGTCAATGCCCCACGCCTGGGAGTTGGCGGGGATGTCAAACGCCAGTTGGTTCACGTCCTGGCCATAGGTCTGCTGTATCCATTTGCCCTCGGCAAAGAGCGTCGTGTAGGGAATCTTCACGTAGCGCAGCCCCGCGGTTTCCTCCGTGCTCTTGCGGGTCAGGGACGAGATCGTCTTGCGGTTGTCGAGCGCGGTGCCCGTGGTGCGGTAGTTGCCGAAGGACGCGCCGTCCGTGGTGGTGCCCTCCCCCTGGAAACCGATGTAGGCCGTCAAATCCGCGAACGGCCCCACCATCACGTTGAAGTTCCCGACCTGCGAGTCCTGTTTCAAGTTGATGTTCGGAATGGTCCAGAACCGGTCGTCCACCGCGCCGGCGCCCAGCCCGACAGGACTGGGAATGGTCACAATGTTGAAATCGGAATCGCCGTTCATCTCCGTGAACAGATGGCCCGCCGACCAATAGACCTTGTCGGTTACATGATGATCCATGTGGAAGGCGTTCGAGAACAGGTCGTGGCTAAACTCCTCCTTGACGTTCACAATCTTCTGGGTCCCGTCTGCAATGAAATACCCCGAGTCGTCCGTGCGGAACGCCCGGTTGGAGTATCGCTCGTAGTAGAACTCATCGCCCAGGTTGATCGGGCCAATATCGTGCTCCACCGCGAACTTGAAGATGTCCACCTTCTCGTCAATGTCCTTGAAGGCCGGGAAGATCTTCTTCGTCACGTCCCCGGTCGGAAACCCGCTGCCGGCGGGAATGGTGCCCGTCACGCTGCCCCACTCCAGCAGGTCCTTCGTCCCGTCCTTGAACTGATGCTCGTAGCCGATCGTAAACTTGGGCAGGTTCGGCAGCGTCAATCCCGCCTCGAAGAAGATCTTGCCGATCTCCATTTCCGGCGCGTCCAGAAGCATGAACGACGTGTTGGCTGAAGACGGCACGCCGCCGGGACCCGTGGCCCTCGAAAACGGCGCGTAATACCCGCCGATGTTGTCGAAGTATTTCGGGTATTGGCTGAAGCCCGCGCGCACAAAACCAAAATCGGGCTTCACCACCTCCATGCGGATGTCATATTCGCGCTGGTTGTAGATGCCGCGCCCCTCGACGTTGAACTGGCCGTCCTTGCCAAACTGCTGGTTCAGCTTGAAGCTCTCAATGCCGCCCGTCCATCCCTGCTTCATCCACTGATCCTCGCGGAACTTCGACGTGTTCCCCTCCACGTTCACAAACGTGGTCACCGGCGTAATGGACACCTCGGGGCCGGGTTCTTTCTTCACTTCGGCCTCGGCGGCCATCGCCCGCCCCGTCCACGCCCCACACGCAACCGCCACCGACAGAATGACACTGGTAACTGTTTTCATGGATCTTCCTTTCCGCCTAGTAGCGCAAGTGAGGGTTGACGTTGGAGCCGTGGATCGCCGTGTGACAGCCCGCGCTGAAACACGTCCCCTGCCTCACCCGCGTCGCGTGCGCAAAACTGGCCGTGTTGCCGATGTGCAGCGCCCCGCCGAATCCCGTCGGCGCCGTGGACGCCTGCGCGTGGCACTTCAGGCACAGGTTGTTGTCCCGCTGCGCCAGCATCTTCCGGTTGATCGAACCGTGGACGTTGTGGCACGCCGTGCAGCCCTCCCGCATCGCCGGATGCTCAAACACGTGCGGCCGCGCCTGCTCCCGGTGGCATTGCGAACAGTTCTCGTTCAGCCGGCCGATGTGCTTCCCCTTCGCCAGCTTCAAGTCGGAGCCGTGCGGATTGTGGCAGTTGACGCACGACATCTTGCCCTCGCGCACCGGGTGATGATACTGGAGATTGAACTCCGCCTGCTTGTCCAGGTGGCACTGGTAGCACGCCTCGGGATTCTTGTTCGGATTGATGATGAACTTCCCGCGCTCGCCGCCGGCCTCCACGTGCAGGCTGCCCGGCCCGTGGCAACTCTCGCACCCCTGCCCCTCGCGTTTGTTCTTCGGGTCGGGGATCGTCACGCGCGCGTGCGCCGCCAGCTTGAAGTCCCGCACTTCCTTCTCATGGCAGGGCGCGCATGTTTCCGTGCCGACGTATTTCGCGCCGGGAATCATCGGCGGGGACACCACCGTTCGTTCCACCGTCGCGCATGAAAACACAAACACCGAGAGCGCCGCCATCCCGCCAAGCGCTGCGATTGTCATCTTCAGATTCGTTTTCTTCACGACTCGCCTTTCTTGTCGCCGGCTCCTTGCTTCATCCGGCTCTTCACTGCGCACAGCTTCGCCGCACACGGATACACTTCGTGATGGACGCTGGCATTGCACACACTCTGCGCCCATCCTCCCCAACGCGCCATCGGGCCGATTCCCTGTTTTTGCCTAGGAAATTTCCCTTGGTAAATATCCCTAAGACCGGCGGTTCATGTCTGCCGGTCTTTGGCCTCTACCGTTTCCTTGATTCTGGGCGCTGGCTTGGCGGTGGACTGTCTGGTAGAGAGGCCCGCCGAGTGCCGGCAGGCGATGTTCGCAGGGACGGTTGTGCCGGGAAGGGTGCCGGCGCCACAGTCAACTTCGGTTTTCGGGTTCAAGGACAGACAGCCAAGGTCGCTGTCCTGCCTTGCCGCCTCGCCACGGAAGATCAGAGCGAAGGCAGCCAGTTGGCGCGGCAGAGCATGTAGGCGGTCGTCAGGAGAATCAGAAGGGCGACCGCGAGCAAGATGAGTCCCATTCTCAATCGCGTAATCATAGTTCCCCGTTCCCCCTTTCCGGCGGGTTATTGAGGCGGGCCGCAGACGACGCGGAAGCCGAAGGCGCTGACCTTGTCCGTCGGCGCGCTGGCTCCGCGCGGGGCCGAACCGAGGAAGCCCTGCGCATTCGGGAACGCGCCACCGCGGCGCACGCGCTTGGAGCCGGTGGCGGGACCGGTCGGGTCCACTGCGCCGCCGCCGTGATAGGGGCCATACCAGTCACTGCACCACTCCCAGACGTTGCCGATCATGTCGTAGAAGCCAAGCTTGTTCGGCTCCTTCTCACCGACGGCGTGCGGGCGTTTGCCGGCGTTGCCGCCGTAGAGCAACACGCGCGAAGCGCCATACCAGCCGATGCGCGCGAGGTCGGATTCGCTGTTGCCGCTGTAGAAGCGGGTGGTGGTGCCGGCGCGGCAAGCGTATTCCCATTCCGCCTCGGTCGGCAGCCGGCAGGCGACGCCGGCGGGAAGAATGCCCATGCCGTTGAGGGCGACAGTGAAGGCGACGGCATCGAACCAGTTCACGTTCTCAACCGGACTGCGCGCGGCCTTGTAGCCGGAGGGGTTTCTGCCGGTGACGGCTTCGTATTGTTCCTGGGTCACTTCGTATTTGCCCATCCAAAAGCCCTTGGTGAGCTTGACGTGGTGGACGGGCTTGGCGTCATCACCGTCGTTGGTGGCGCCCATGTCGAACTCGCCCGGCGCAACCCAGACCAGTTCCAGTTTGACGCCCTTGCCGAGGTCCACTGTGAGTGGCTGTCCCGCGGCCGGCTCGGCGAAGGTGGCGGTGGCAAACGAAACCAGCGATGCCAGAAGGAGGGTTGGAGTTGCTTTCATGGTCGTTGTTCTCTCGAAATGTCCGTGGTGTGATATGGAGGACGCGTCAGAACCGAATCGTGCAAGCGGCGCTGGCCAGATGCGCGGAGTAGTCATTGATGCCGCCGGTGTAGTCTTCCTTGTAATTGTAGAAGCCATACTTCAAAGCCACCGTAATCGTATCGGAGATGCGGCGGGTCAACTTCAGGCTGGCTCCGTGCTGTTGATAGTTCAAGCCGTAAGAGAGGCTGTAGTTGTTGTTAAGCGTGGAGAAGGTGCCGAAGCCGTTCTCCACATAGTTGTCCGATCGGGAGTGGATGTATTCTGCCGCCAGATCAGTTTTGTTGTCGAGCGCGTAACCTACGTAGCCCATGACCGACAACACGCTGCCCTTGTAAGGTGTCGCTACCGAAGCCGCGGCATTGTCAAAGGAGCTGGACCTGCTGTCCTGATAAGACGTCAACGCCGTAACGTAGAGGCGGTTCATCGGCACGACGGTTGCGCTCGCGCTGTAGATGTTCGCGTAGAAGTCGTAGGCGTGGATGCTGCCCGCGGGGGTTGCCGAGTAGCCACTGGCGCCAGCAACAGCAGCCTGGCCGGGGGTCGTATTGTAGGTGTCCTCAGAAATCAATTGGTGCTTCAAGGTGAGAGTCACCCTCGAAAATGGACGATAGACCAGCTTGGTGCTGATTTCGTTCTCATCATACTCCTGGTCCTGAAGCGTTCCCGCGTAAGGAGAGACGCTTCCCACTTTGTAGCGTGTGGTCGTCAGATTATCCGTGCGCCGATACCGATACTGGGATGAAAAGGTCACACGCGACCAAGGTGACGTGGAGAACCCCCCCGTGTATTCCTGGCGATGGCTTTGCAAATCCAGACCGAATCCACCCGTGTTCCCGGCCGACGCAGGACCGAAGAACCCAGCAACGGACTGCTGGTTCACATCGTCATTGTAATCCTCCTGAGTCCATTTCGCCTCCGTGTAGAGAGTCGTGTAGGGAATCTTCGTGTAACGGAAGCCGATGTGCTCCTCCAGACCCGTCTTCTCGACGGTCGTGTAGATCCGGCGAGCATCTCCGGGAACCAGAGGGGCGAACGGCGCGTTGGCGGGCGTTGTGCCGATGATGGGGCTGCCGCTGGGAATCTCAGGATAGTAGTTGAGAGCCGAGGTGTCCGTCTCCTCTTTCTCCGCCTGGATGCCGGCGTTGGCCATGAAACCGTCGAAGGGACCGACCATCACGTTGAGGTTCGCCGTATGCGAGTCCTGACTGACCCTCACACCGGGGTCGCCCTGCAACTGCGTGCGGAAGAACTTGTCACGCTGGGCGGCGGTCGTCCCGGCGCCATAGAGCGTATCCACCTGGGCCCCGGCGTCACCCGTCATGGATGTGAACAGATAACCCGTCATCCAGTTAACCTTGTCGTTCACATAGTGGTCCGCATGAAACGCGTTGGAGAACATATCATGATGATACTGTTCCCCCACCGACACGGCTTTCAACGTGTTGGCAGGCAGGCTGAACGAGGAATCGTCGAAGCGATACGTGCTGTTGGCATATTGCTCAAAGTAGAAATCATTGCCCAGGTTAAGCCCGCCAATGGTGTGCTCCGCCCCCAACTTGAGAATATCCACCCGCTCGTCAATGTCCTTGTAGGCGGGGAATATCTTCTTCGTAATGGTCGCGCCGCCGGGAAATGGCGGCCCCGCCGGCAAGGCTTGCGAAACCGAGCCGGATTCCAACAGGCTCTTGGATCCGTCCTTGAATTGATGCTCATACCCGAACGTGATCTTGGGCATGTTGGGCAGCGTCAACCCCGCATCGAAGTATATCTTGCCAATATCCAACGAAGGCTCCTTGTTCAGCCGGAACGACGGCGTGCTGAACCGCGAGTAATACATGCCCGTGTCATTGAAGTATTTTGGATACTGCGAGAAACCCGCCCGGATGAATCCAAAATCCGGCCTCACCAATTCCATGCGGATGTCATAGTCGCGCTGGTCGTAAATGCCGCGGCCCTCGACGTTGAAGTCCGTGTCCTTGTCCACCTTCCCGTGGAAATTGAACCGCTCAATGCCGCCGGTCCAGCCGTCCTTCATCCACCAGTCCTCGCGGAACTTCGCCTTGTTGCCGGTGACGTCCACATAGGTCACCACGGGCGTGACCACGATTTCTGAATCCGATTCATTCTTCTCACTCTTCGCCGCGTATTCAGCGGCAGCCGCCCGCGCGGTCCACCACGAGCACGTAAGCGCAATGACAACGATAATGCGTGAAATGTTCTTCATGGGAGCTGTCCTTTTCGATCAATACCGGAATGCCGCGTTCAAGTTGGAGCCGTGGACCGCCGTGTGGCAGCCCGCGTTATAACAAGTGCCCTGTGACAAACGTCCCCCGATATTGTGCTCGGCAGCCCCAATGCGGACCGGCCGCACGGTTGTGAGGGGGTTGTTCGGGTTCGATTCCAACTGTGCGTGGCACTTCAGGCAAAGGTTGTTGTCGCGTTGCACCAACAGCTTCGGGGTGATCGAGCCGTGGACCAGATGGCAGGTCGTGCAACCTTCCCGCATCGCCGCGTGCTCAAACACCTTGGGCCGCGTCTGCTCCCGGTGGCACTGCGAGCAGTTCTCATTCAAACGCGATACCGTCTGTCCTTTGCCCAGTTTGATGTCATGGCCGTGCGGGTTATGGCAGGTCGTGCAGGTCATCCGGCCTTCCCTGACCGGATGGTGATACGGCATGTTGAACTCCGCCTGTTTCTCCAAGTGGCACTGGTAGCAGGCCTCGGGACTCTTGTTCGGGTTGATGATGAACTTCCCGCGCTCGCCGCCCGCCTCCACGTGGAGGCTGCCCGGCCCGTGGCAGCTCTCGCAGCCCTGCCCCTCGCGTTTGCCGTTCTTGTTGTCGGGAATCGTCACGCGCGCGTGCGCCGCAAACTTGAAGTCCCGCACCTCTTTCTCATGGCACGGCGCGCATGTCTCCATCCCCACGTATTTCGCGCCGGGGATCATCGGAGGCGCCACCACCACGCGGTCAATCGTCGCGCACGAAAACACAAACGCTGAGAGCGCCACCATCCCGATACACACCGTCGTCGTTATTCCAAATCTGGTTTTCTTCACAACCTGCCTTTCTTGCTGCCGGTTCTCTCAACCGGCCTTTTCACTCGTGACTAAAACCGCCACACACACTCTGTGCGTGGCGGGATACTTCCTTGCTGCCTACCTTCCACACGTCAGCGGAGGATGTGCACGACACGTGCCAGCATCCCGCCGCAAAAACGCAACCAACAAATTCACCGGGAGTTAGCGAAAATATCACACAAACTTACCCGTCGAACCCCGCCCCTTTTCGCGCAGTATCGCGCAGCCTGTTGCGTGTTTTCACGCGCAGCCGCCTCGCTGCAGCGCAGGCATGGCGGGAAACCGCCGCGTTGATTCACGGGAGAAATCAGATACCACCCTGTGATTTGTCCGAAAGGATCCTCCCTAGGCCGCTTTCAGGATTCGTCCATCTGGCTCAAGCGCGCATGCCAAGGCAAGACTGTGGCCGCCGATAATCAACAAACCGAGAGGACAACTCTTCGCATGAAGATCACCGATGTGCTGGTGAGCCAGCATACGTTCCTTCGCACAATGTTCGACATCACCACGCGCGCGCTATGGGAGACGGAAACGTCCGCCAAGGTCGCCGCCTTCGCACGGCTGGCGGAGTCGCTCGTGGCCGGCCATGTCGAGACGGAGGAGAGCGTGTTCTTCCGCCCCCTCGATGCGACGCTGAAGGAGAAGGGCCGGCTCTCAGAATTCTACTCCACCCACAAGGAGTGCATCGCCCTGCTGAAGGAACCGCAAAGGCCGATGGCCGTCTCGGAAGGCCGAAGCCGCCTGCTGCTGGCGTTCCACGTCCTGCGCACTCATTTCCAAGACGAGGAGCGCGTAGTGATCCCGCTGGCCAACGCCACGTTCAGGCCCGAAGCGATGGAAACCCTTGGCCGGGTATGGTTGCAGCTCCACGCCCATCGGGAAACGCCTCCGGCGCAGCAAACCAGCATGATGCCAAAGTGAGGCGCGCCGCGTTCTCCCAGCGCGACGGCACACCGCTTCCGATCCAAGGGGACTTTCCTGGCGCGCATATTTCACACGCTGCACGAAACGCCGATAGGCTGTCGCCGACGACGTAAGGAGGCGGAGTCTTCGCAGATGAGAAGCCCGTCCGCCTCCTTACGTCGGCGGCTACGAAACCGCTCCCGAGCCAAGGGAATTTCCCTAGGGCCGTTTCAGGACCTGGCCTATGGCACGCAGCGGCTCCCTTGCCGTAACATTAGCCGGTGAATCCTGAGTCAGCCCATCAGTCTCTGCCAGACCCGGCGAAGTGCCGCACGCATCTCTATGGCATCGGGTTGATGGCGCAGTGTCTGGTGGATTCTCCCGATGCCTGCAAATACGCGACGCGCGTGCGCGCTCTTGTCTTCTGCAACAATCCCGACCGGCTCAAGATCGTCGCGCGTTCGTGGCCGAAACAAACGAAGAAGAACCCGTGAGTTGATTCCGCGCGGGCCGCTCGCCAGCCTTACAGCCGCGCCGTCCGCTGCATTGATCGTTGCCCGCCGCTTTCACTTCACTGCGCACGCGTTCAACATTCCTCCGCAACAGAATCCCCGCGGCCAGCAGATGACCGGCGATGAACCCGTCCTGGATCACGAACCGGACCTGACGATGGCGGAGGGCTGATTCAAGCGGCATCGCTGCCCATCGCTGATGCGCCGGCTCCTGTTTCTACGACACGCCAAGGATTTGTTCAGCGGGCGCGGGCGCGGGCGCGGGAGGATGGGAAGGAAAAACGGACACATCCCGACGGCCCCGGCTGAGCATGGTCACGCCCGCGCTCTCGGCCAGCGCGCTCAGCCCTCGCACCACGGACGAGTCCTCTTCGTCGTCGTGGAGCAGGAACAACGCGCGCGGCAGGAGGGAGTCGGCGTTGAGCCAATCCGTCAGCCACCATGCCCCGCCAGAAACGCTGCGGACGGCGTTGTGCACGGAGATGATGACGACATCAATCTCAGAAGCCTTTTCGCAGACCAGCATGTCCTCCAACTGGGCCACCGTCAGATACGAGACCCGCCACGGGATGTCCGGCCCCATCTCATTGAAGATGGATTCCAAAACAAGCCGGCCGCGCGTTTGCGTTGCCGCATCCTCGTGGATGATGACGGTGTTGCAATGCTGCTTCTGGCCCCAACCGACGTTTGGCTTTTGACTGTTCATGATTGTTGCGACAACCATGCATCTGGAAGCCGGCTCGCGCCAGATGGTGAGAACCTGAACCAGCCCTAAGAGAAATTCCTAACAGCGCACTCACATCTTCGCGTTGTTTGTCCCCCAGGATGCCGCCGGTGACACAAGCTGGACTCCGCTTGCCGCGTCTCCGCGCGGGAGTATGTTGACCCGCAAGTTGGGTATTGAATATGAAAAGGGAGCGGTCAATACCACCGGGGACAGGGACGCCCGAAGGCGCCCCGAAGACAACTGCGAGCAGCCATCACACGGCCTTGCATGAGAGACCCGCGCTGAATCCCACGTTCCCCGGAGAGCATGTGATGATGGACACTCACGGGGGAGCGGGCGTCCACGGGCGCGAGACAGGAGGCCGCAGGAAAGACATCACGCTGCTCTTCGTGGAGGATGAGTTGAACGATGTGTTCTTCGTCCGGCGCGCGTTGCGCCACCTGGATCCCACCTATCACGTGCAGACCGTCAGAAATGGCGAGTATGCCGTGAACTATCTGTCCGGGACCGGCCACTATCGCAACCGGCAACATTATCCGCTGCCGGCGATGGTGCTGCTGGACCTGAACCCTCCGGTCACGCGGAACTTCAAACTGCTGGAGTGGATTCACCAACAACCGCAATCCCAGTCGCTGCCGGCCGTCGTCTTCAGCGCGTCCGCTCTGGAGGCCGACCGGAAGCAAGCCATGCGACTGGGCGCCAGTGACTACTTCGTGAAGCCCAAAGACACGAGCGGCGTTTCAGACCTTTTGGCTTCCGTCCGCAGCCGTTTCCTTAGGCACGATCCTGCCGGGGGAGAAGCCGGATGAAACACCGGTTTGCGGAGGTGGTTATCACAGCCGTTAACATTCAATTGCGGCGGCTGAATGAGGAATTAACTTCAGCCGCGGTTTTGATATCGATGCCGAAAGTGAAGCGATGAAATGGGAACACTCTATAGCAGCGGGGGAAAGAGCGTCCGTTGGCGACGTGATGCCGGGCCAATTCGCTGACATGCCGAACAAAGCCGGTCTGAATCGAACAGTCCGGACTATGCGTAGAGAAAAAGTCGGGGGGGCTTTAAGCGGGCGAGTAATCAGGTCGGCATGGTTCGGCTACGGGGTGGCGGCGGCGGGCACGGCGGCGGGGCGTGAGTTGGCCGGGACGATGCGGCTGTTGGACATGGCCTGCGTGCTGGCGCTGGACGGGCGGGCGACCAGGAGTTGTCGCGCCGCCCAAGCGTTTCTGTCGGGCGCGCTGCGGGTGTCGTATCGGATCATCGCCGGCTGCTTGTTTCAGAATCCCCATCCTTCCGAGCCTCCTGCAAAACTCCTCTTCTGTAGCGGCGGTCTCCGACCGCCGTCCGCCTATGCTGGGGATTTCGGCGGTCGGAGACCGCCGCTACAGGGTCTTGCAAGAACCTCTTTCTTTTATCCTTTATGATTCCGAGCAACGACAAGATGAAGTTGCCAGTGCGACTGGTGTTGGTGCTGGCGGCTGCGATTTTCGTGTCCGAGTTCATCATCATGGTCGCGCTGGGTTGGTGGGAGCTGCCACCGGCGGCCGAGGCGCTGGTGGACGCCAGCCTGCTGCTGCTCATGGTGGCGCCCGTGTTATACCTGGCGGTTTTCCGTCCGATGGCCCGGGATGTGGCGTTGCGCCAGACGACTGAGTATCTGGAACAACGCGTGCGCGAACGCACTGCGGAACTACAGAGGGCCATCCAGGAGTTGCACAGCGAAATCACCGAGCGGAAGACGGTCGAGGATGCCTTGCTCGAAGCGCGCAACGAACTGGCCCGCACCAACCTGGCGCTCGAGAACATCGTCCAGGACCGCACGGCCGAGCTGCGCAAGAGCCTCGACGAGTTGGAGCACTTCTCCTACAGCATTACCCATGACATGCGCGCGCCGCTGCGCGCGATGCGCAGTTACGCCAGCCTGCTGTTGCAGGGCAATCGCGGGCACTTGACGGGCGATGAAAAAGAGTGGCTCCAGAACATCGCCACATCGGCCGACCGGATGGACCTCTTGATCGTGGATGCGCTGGACTACGCCAAGGCGACCCGCGAGACACTGCCGCTCTCGGCCGTGGATGCCGACGCGCTCGTGCGCGGCATCCTGCGCTCGTATCCGGCGTTTCACTCGGCCGTGGCGAAGATCAATGTCGAAGGAACGCTGCCGCCGGTGCTCGGCAACCGGACGGGGCTGGCGCAGTGTTTCTCAAACCTGCTGAACAACGCGGTGAAGTTCGTCCCGCCGGGGCAGATGCCGCAGGTGCGCGTCCGGGCCGTGCCGATGGGCGCGCGCGTGCGGTTTTGGGTGGAGGACAAGGGCATTGGCATCGCCAGGGAGCACCACGACCACATCTTCGAGATGTTCCATCGCCTGAGCGAAGACTACGAGGGCACCGGCATCGGGCTGGCGCTGGTGAAGAAAGTGGCCGAGAAGATGAATGGCCGGGTGGGCGTGGAGTCCGAGCCGGGCCAGGGCAGCCGCTTCTGGCTGGACCTGGAGGCCGCCCCCGTCGCCAGACAGGAGGCCGCATGATTAACAAGACCGTGTTGTATGTGGAGGATGATGAACACGATGTGTTTTTCGTGAAGCGCGCTTTTGAGCATTTGAGCGCGTCCCACTGCCTCCGGGTCGTCCGCAACGGTCTGAATGCGATGGATTATCTGGCCGGCACCGGCCGCTTCGACGACCGGCAACGGTATCCGGAACCCTCGCTGGTGTTGCTGGACCTGAAGCTTCCCGGCAAGCGGGGCATGGAAGTGCTGGAGTGGATTCGCCAGCAAGAGCGGTTTCAAACGCTGCCGGTGGTTATCTTCACCGCGTCCGACCTGGAGTTCGACCGGCGCAAGAACATGGAGCGCGGCGCCACCGACTACATCGTCAAGCCCGCCGACATGAACAACATCCCGGCGATACTGACGCCGATCCTGAAGCGTTACCTGAAGGTTGAAACGAGCGAAAGAGAAGACGCATGACACAGAAGACAATTCTATACGTGGAAGACAGCGACGTGGATGTGTTCTTCATGCAGCGCGTGTTTGAGAAACTGGACGCCTTGGACTGCCTGCGGGTGGTCCACAACGGCGAGAATGCCATACTCTATCTGGCCGGGGTCGGCGGTTTCGGCAACCGGCAGGCGTTTCCGCTGCCGGCGCTGGTGTTGCTGGACTTGAATCTGCCCGGCAAGCAGGGTTTTGACGTGCTGGAGTGGATTCGCCAGCAGCCGCAGTTTCAGTGGCTGCCGGTGGTCATCTTCAGCGCGTCGGCTCTGGAGGCCGACCGGAAGCGGGCCAAGGAATTGGGCGCCAACGACTACATCGTCAAGCCCAACGACATGACCCGCGTTTCCGATCTGCTCTCCTCGGTCTTCAGCCGTTTCCTGAACATCGCGGCACACGTGGAGGATGGCCCAAGAAGCGTCGTCCTATGAGAGCAACTGCTTCATCACCTCGCCGTCGCGTAGAACCAACTGTTGGCCCAATCACGGAAGGCGCGCATCTCGCTTTGCGTGGAGTTCTCGCTGAAGTCGCCGGTGAACGGGCCGATGCTCGCGGCGTAGAACAGGCCGTAGCTGGTGTAATCGCTCATCTCAAAGACCACGCGACACATGGTCAAAAACTGAAGGGAGCATAGGGAGCACTCCTACAAGCGCGTTCGGACTTTCACTCCTTGCGGCGTCTGCACGCGGGAGTAACTTGGCGCACACGATTGGTATTGAAATACGGAAGCATGAGGCAATGGAAGAGGAACACTCAATACCAGCCGGGCGGGGGGCGTTCACCGACGTTCCAACGACGGCTGAGAAGCGCGACATCACGGAGGCGCCGGAGAAGGTCGGAGCAACGGAAACTGTCCAGCGCGCGCGAGAAAGAACCGAGCTAAACACAGAACTCTGGATGCGGTTGATCGAGCGCGCCGCCAGGTCGCGCTGGCTCGTCATCGGAGTGGCGGTGCTGGGGACCGCGGCGGCGGCGGCGAGCCGTTTGGTGTTGGGCCGGCTTGTGGGCGATACGCTCCCGCCTTATATCACGTTGTATCCCGTGGTGATCGTCAGCGCCATTCTCGGCGGCGCGTGGGCCGGCTTGTTCGCCACGGGGTTGGCCGCAGCGACCGTCACGGCGATGTTCCTCTGGCCGCTCGACCATGCGGAGATCACCGGGCTGGTGTTGTTCGTCGGCATCAACGTGGCGACGAGCTTCATTGGCGGCGCGTTGCGGACGGCGTGGTCTCGCGTGCGGGCGACGGCAAACGAACTGAGCGAGACGATGCGGTTGCTGGACATGGCCTGCGTGTTGGCGCTGGATCTGAATGGCCGCATCACGCGATGGAACTCCGGGTGCCAGTGGCGCTTCGGCTTCAGCCGCTCGGAAGCCTTGGGCAGGCGTTACTTCGAATTGCTACAGACGCGCTCCCACGAGACGTGGGAGAAGATTCGCGCCATCTTGTTGGCGAAGGGCTGCTGGGTGGGCGAGATGGTTCATACGACGGCCAATGGCCGCGAGGTCGTCTGCCAGAGTGAATGGTCGCTTTGGCGCAACAGCGACGGCCAGCCCGTGGCGTTCCTGGTGGCTGGCACCGACGTCACCCAGCGCAAAGCCGTGGAGCAACGCTTGCGCTTGCAGTCCGCCGCAATGGACGCGGCGGCGGACTCGATTATGATCACCGATCGCGACGGCACCATCCAGTGGGTCAACACCGCTTTCAGCCGCCTGACCGGTTACAGTCTTGCCGAGGTCATTGGCCGCAATCCGAGATTGCTGAAATCGGGAAAAACGGATCCGGCGGTTTATCCCCAGCTCTGGCAGACCATCCTGGCCGGCAAGGTTTGGCACGGCCAGGTGATCAACAAACGCAAGGACGGCCAGCTTTACACCGAGGAGATGACCATCGCCCCGGTCTGCAATGCGGAGGGCGCCATCGCCAACTTCGTCGCCAGCAAAACGGACGTGACAGTGCGCCTGGCTGCGGGGGAGGCGCTGCGGGAGCAGGCCCGGCTTGCGACGCTGCGCGCGGATGCGACGCAAGCCCTGCAACAGCCGGGGGCCACTCAAGATCTCTTGCAGCGTATCGCGGGGTTGCTCGTGGAGCGGCTGGACGCGGCCTTTGCGCGGGTGTGGACACTGGACGGGACCGGCCAGACACTGGAGCTACGGGCCAGCGCCGGGCTTTACACACACTTGAACGGCGAGCACGGCCGCATCCCCGTTGGCGGCCAGTTGAAGATTGGCCGCATCGCCCAAGAGCGGCAGCCACACGTCACCAACCAAGTCCTTGGCGACCCGCTGGTGCCTCATCAGGACTGGGCGCGCCGGGAAGGTTTGGAGGCCTTCGCGGGATGGCCGCTGTTGTTGGAGGGGAACTTGCTGGGTGTGGTGGCGCTCTTTGCCCGTCATCCGCTTTCCGAAGCCGCCGTTGAGACGTTTGGCTTGGTGGCGGGGACGGTGGCACAGTTCCTCGGGCGCAAACAAACCGAGGAGGCCCTGCGCCACGCACTCGACGAGCTGGCCGGCGCCAACACTGAAATGGAGAGTAAGATTGAGGAGTTGCGGTCGGCGAAGGCGAACTTGGCCGCGTTGAACCGCGGGTTGGAGAACATCGTGCAAGACCGCACCGCCAAGTTGCGCAAGAGCCTCGACGAGTTGGAGCACTATTCCTACAGCATCACCCACGACATGCGCGCGCCGCTGCGCGCGATGCGCAGTTACGCCAGCCTGCTGTTGCGGGGCAGTGGGGCGAATTTGACGAGCAATGAAAGAGAGTGGCTTCGAAACATCGCGGTGTCGGCCGACCGAATGGACCGCCTGATTCTGGATGCCTTGGACTACAGCAAGACGATGCGCGAGGAGCTGCCGATCTCGGCCGTGGATGCCGACGCGCTGTTGCGCGACATCCTGCGCTCGTATCCGGCGTTTCATCCGGTCATGGCGAAGATCGAAGTCCAGGGAACGCTCCCCACGGTGATCGGCAACGCGGCGGGGTTGACACAGTGCTTCTCGAATATCTTGAACAACGCGGTCAAGTTCGTCCCGCCGGGACAGATGCCGCACGTGCGAATCCGTGTCGAGCCGGAAGGCGCACGGGTGCGGCTCTGGTTTGAGGACAACGGCATTGGCATTGCGAAGGAGCACCACGAGCGCATCTTCGAGATGTTCCACCGGCTGAGCGAGGACTATGAGGGCACGGGCATCGGACTGGCACTGGTGAAGAAAGTGGCCGAGAAAATGAATGGCCGGGTGGGCGTGGAGTCCGAGCCGGGCCACGGCAGCCGCTTCTGGCTGGACCTGGAGGCCGCCCCCGTCGCCAGACAGGAGGCCGCATGATTAACAAGACCGTGTTGTATGTGGAGGATGATGAATCCGACGTGTTTTTCGTGAAGCGCGCTTTTGAGCATTTGAGCGCATCCCACTGCCTGCGGATCGTCCGCAACGGTCTGGATGCGATGGATTACCTGAACGGTTCAGGCCGGTTCGACGACCGGCAACGGTATCCGGAACCCTCGCTGGTGTTGCTGGACCTGAAGCTGCCCGGCAAGCGGGGCATGGAAGTGCTGGAGTGGATTCGCCAGCAAGAGCAGTTTCAAACGCTGCCGGTGGTTATCTTCACCGCGTCCGACCTGGAGTTCGACCGGCGCAAGAACATGGAGCGGGGCGCCACCGACTACATCGTCAAGCCCGCCGACATGAACAAGGTCGGGGAGGTGCTTTCCTCGATACTCGACCGATTCCTGCGCCCCGGCGCGGGTGAAAGCAAAGCCGTATGAAACCAAAGACCCTTCTTTATGTGGAAGACAGTGACGTGGACGTGTTTTTTGTGAAACGTCTTTTTGAACTGTGGGGCGCGCCCGACAACCTGCGGGTCGTCCACACCGGCGAGAACGCCGTGGACTACCTGGCCGGCGCCAACCGTTTCGAAGACCGGGAGAACTTTCCGCTGCCGGCGATGGTGCTGCTGGACCTGAAGCTCCCCGGGATGCATGGCTTCGATGTGCTCTCGTGGATTCGCCGGCAGCCGCAGTTTGAGAAACTGCCGGTCATCCTCTTCACCGCGTCAAACTTGGACGCCGACATCCGCCGGGCCGTGGAACTGGGCGCCACCGACTACATCGTCAAGCCCGCCGACCTGAGCACGCTGCCGGAGATTCTCGCCCCCGTGCTCAAGCGTTACCTGTGCCTCGATGCACACAGGAAACAAGCCGCCTGACACCCACAACCGTGCCTCCACATTTCTTCTAGTCTTCTAGGGACTTCCCCTAGGTAAAAGTCAGGGGTTCTGCCGCATGGACGATCGCCGCCCTTCGTGCGAAGGGTAAGTCTAACTTGATGTTTAGCGAACCATGAAGGCGAGCGCGGGCAAAACCCGGCCATCGAACCAAAGGAGTCAACCGAGAGATGCAAACCCATCCGAGAACACAGACAGAGAATCCCAGCGTCGGGGAAATCGCCGCGCTCGCCTACTACATCTGGGAGTTGGAAGGCCGCCCACACGGCCGCGACTTCGAGCATTGGGTAAAGGCCGAAGCGCAACTCAAAGCCGCCGGCCAACAAGCCTCACCGGACTCCACCCAGCAAAACACGACCCTCATGCGCGCCGGCAGCATCGGCCGTCCTCAACGGCCCCAGCGAAGGGCCATCCATCAGAAGGCGCGCGTTCCCCAAGTCCGCTGAGAGAAACTGGGTCGGGGAGTCCTCTTCCCGATCTTCAACGTTGGCCGCACCGCAGCGCAGGGAAAGGAGAAGCCGCATGACATCCAAAACTGTCCTCTACGTCGAGGATAGCGCGACGGACGTGTTCTTCATGAGGCACGCGTTTCGGATGCTGGGTCACTTGGTTTGCCTGCAGGTGGTCGGCAATGGCGAAGACGCCATGGGCTATCTGGCCGGGACCAACGCTTTCGCCGACCGCCAACAGTATCCGCTGCCCTCGCTCGTGCTGCTGGACCTGAAACTTCCCGGCAAGCAGGGACTGGAAGTGCTGGAGTGGATTCGCCTCCAACCTCAATTCCAAACGCTTCCCGTGGTCGTCTTCAGTTCCTCGGACCTGCAATGCGACCGGAACCAAGCCCAGCGGCTGGGCGTCACAGAATACATCGTCAAACCCGGCGACATGACCATCGTATCCGGTCTGGTGGCGCCGCTGCTGAAGCGTTTCCTGGACATCGAAGCACCCGTGGAGCCGGTGCCTTCAGCCATCAAGTTCTGAAGCGGCTGCTTCATCACCTCGCCGTCGCGCCGAAACAAGCGAAGAAAAACCCGTGAGTTGATGCCGAGCGGGCCGCCGCCGGCATTGTTCACCTCGCTCGATAGGCACAACCGGGCACACGCCACCACTACAGAAGCGCGCTGCAAAGCGCTGCAAAGCCGCAGGCTTGACAAAGGAAGGAAAAACGGGTGGAGTGCGCGCGAGTCGCCAACGCGAGGAAGACCGCCGAGGCCCGCGACAGGCGCGCGCAACCTGATGCCGAACACATAGAGGAGGAGTTGCCATGAATCTCGAACTTCCAAGTTTCATGTCCCACAAACCGGCTTTGTCGCGGCGGCGTTGGATTTGGGCCGTCTTCGGCGCGGCGCTGGCGACCGTGCTGGTTGCGCCCGCCGCGCGCGCCGTTCTCTACGTCAGCAGCTACAACACCGACAACATCAATCGCTACGACGAGAACACCGGGGCGTATCTGAGCCAATTCAGCGCGGTCAACCCCGCGGGCTTCGTGATCGGACCGGACGGACATTTTTATGTCGCCAGCTATCCCGGCAGCTATAGCGTTCACCGCTACAACGGCGTCACGGGCGCCGACATGGGTGCCTGGGCCGGGTTCACGTTCGAGGCCTACGACCTGGTTTTTGGATCCGACGGTCATGTCTATGGCACCCATCTCTCCACGGGCCGATTCATGCGCCTCGATGGAACCACGGGCGACTACCTGGCCACGTTTGGCTTCGACCTGGCGCAGCCCCGCTCGCTGGTGTTTGGTCCTGACGGCGACCTCTTTGTCAGCGAAATCAGCAACAACACGGTAAGACGCTACGATGGCACGACGTTCGCCGCAGAAGGTGCGTTTGCCAGCGGCGGCGGCTTGAGCGGTCCACAGGGCATTGTCTTCGGTCCGGATGGGAACCTCTACGTGGCCAGTTACGGAACCTCGAGCATCAAGCGTTACAACGGGACCACGGGCGCCTACATGGACGACTTTGCCACCGGCGGCGGCTTGGGGAATCCCACCGGCCTTCTCTTCGGTCCCGACGACAACCTCTACGTGGCCGATTACACCAACGATCGGATCGCGCGTTACAATGGCCAGACCGGAGCCTATATGGATATCTTCGCCTCCGGCGGCGGCCTGGATGCGCCGCTCTATTTGTTCTTCAGCAATACCAACCCGGGGACGCTCCAGATGCAGGTGCCGGAGCCTTCGGTGGGGCTGCTCTTCGGCGGTGGTCTGGCGCTGTTGGCGTTGGCCCGGCGGCGGACACGCCAACGGGAAGCGGCCTGTGGCGGCGGTCTCTGACCGCCGGTTTCTTCATAGTCAAGGAACGGCGGTTTCAAACCGCCGCTCCGCCAACGATCCACATTCGTCGGTCGGAAACCATATCTACAGGCCGGCGCTCGCAGAGCGCCGCTACAGTTCGCTCACCTCGCCGCCGCGCCGAAGAAAGCGTTCGCCCAGTCGCGGAAGGCGCGCATCTCGCTCTGCGCCGGTGGGACGCTGCTCTTAGCCGCGTCACTCCGCTGCGGCATCCTTTTCACCGCTGCGCCGCCTTCGTCGCGACGGGCGGGTTCAGGGAGGTGAGCGAGGCGGAGACGCCGTCGAGCACGCGCGCGGGGAGCACGCCGAGGGCGAGGATGCCGGCCATCAGCAGCACGCAGAGGGCGCGCGTGGACCCGTCAAGCGCGATGGCGGGGCGCTGGCTGGCGTCGCGGAAACAGGCTTCGCGGATGATGCAGAGGTAATAGTAGATGGCGATGGCGGTGTTGACCACGGTGACGATGACGAGGAAGAGGTGGCCCTTGGCCAGCGCGGCGGAGAGGAGCGTGAGCTTGCCCATGAAGCCCACGAACGGCGGCACGCCCGCCAGCGAGAAGATGCCCACCACCAACGTCAGCGCCAGCAACGGCGAGCGGCGGTGCAGGCCGGCCAGTTCGTCCATCGCGACGTTGTCGCCGTCGCAGGAGACTTTGCAGATGACGACGAAGCACGCGAGCACCATGAAGAGGTAGCCGACGATGTAGTAGAGCGCGGCGGTGTAGCCGGCGTTGTCGAGCGCCACGAAGCCCACCAGCGCATAGCCGGCGTGCGCGATGCCGGAGAATCCCAGCAGCCGCTTGAGGTCCTTCTGCATGAGCGCGATGAGGTTGCCGTAGAACATGGAGACGGCGGCCAGCAGGGTCAGCAGGATGACGAGGCTCCGGCTGTCCGGCGACGCCAGCGAGATGAACCGCACCAACACGGCCACCGCGCCGATCTTGGAAAGCGAGGCGATCACGCCGGCGGTTTCGTTGGACGCGCCTTGATAGACATCCGGCGTCCAAAAGTGGAACGGGAAGACGGCGAGTTTGAACAACAGGCCGCAGCAGGTAATGGCGATGCCGGCGATGACCAGCGGCGTGTGGAGGATGGGCCGCAGTTTCTCCACCATCACCGGCAGCGAGGTGGTGCCGGTGAGGCCGAAGAGGTAGCTCATGCCAAAGAGCATGATGCCGTTGGCCGCGATGCCGAACATCATGTATTTGATGGCCGACTCCATCTGGCTGCGCCGGTCTTCGCGCTCGCGCCGCATCGCCACCAGCAGGTAGAGCGGGAACGACGACAACTCCAGCGCGACCACGAGCGTGATGATGTCCACGCAGCTCACGAGCAGGACCAGCCCGCACACGCTGAGCGCGAGGAAGAGGTGATATTCGGGCTTCACGTCCTCGCGGATGTCGTCGAGGCCGCCGCTAAGCAGCACCACCAGCGTGTAGCCGAACGCGAAGACGAGCTTGAGGATTTGGGAGAAAAGGTCCACGCGATACGCGCCGTCGAAAAGGACGGCTTCCTGCCCCAAACAGAACGCGCAGGCGATCATCGTGGCGACGGAAACGGCGAGGGCGGTCATTCTGGCCCGGCGGGCGCCATGGTCGCCGAGGCAGACGACGAACAATCCGAGCGCGCCTGCGAGCAGGACCAGTTCTGGAAGGAATGCCATGAAGGAAGTGGTCATGGTGTTACCGAAGCGCGACGGCGGTGGCTGCCAACGGCGCGTTGGCTTGTTCGAGAAGATGCTGCACGCTGGCGTGCATGACGTGGAGGAACGGCTGCGGATGCAGGCCGATCCAGAAAACGAAAATCAGCAACGGGACGAGCGTGACGACCTCGCGGAAGCTCAGGTCGGCCAACCGTGAGTGGTCAGGGTTGTCAACGTGGCCGTAAGCGACCTTCTGCAACATCCGCAGCATGTAAGCCGCCGCGATGACCACGCCCGGCACGGCGCAAATCACCATGAGTTTGGAAACCTTGAAACCGCCCGCAAGGACGAGAAACTCGCCGATGAAGCTGTTGGTGCCGGGAAACGCCAGCGACGACAGACAGAAGACGCCAAGAAGGCCGGCAAACACCGGCATGAACTTGCCCATCCCCGCCGTCTGGCCGAGGTCGCGCGTATGCAACCGCTCGTAGATGATGCCGACAGCGATGAACAGCGCGCCCGTGGTGACGCCGTGGTTCACCATCACCAGCGTCGCGCCTTCGATGCCATTGGCGTTGAGCGCGAAGATGCCGAACGTTGCGAAGCCCATGTGACTGACGCTCGAATACGCCACGAGTTTCTTCAGGTCGGTCTGCGCCAGCGCCGTCAGGCCGCCGTAAATGATCGCCGCCACCGACAGCCACAGGATGTAAGGCGTGAAGACGTGTGTCGCGTGAGGCGTGATCGGCAGCGAGAACCGCAGGAAGCCGTAGGTGCCCATCTTCAGCAGAACGCTCGCGAGCAGCACGCTGCCGGCCGTCGGCGCCTCGACGTGCGCGGCGGGCAGCCACGTGTGGAACGGGAACATCGGCACCTTGATCGCGAACGAGATGAAGAACGCCAGGAAGATCCAGCACTGGAAATCCGCCGGGTAGTTGCGCCCCATCATGTCCGGGATGCTGAAGCTGCCGACCTTCAAGTAGAGCGCGATGATTGCGACCAGCAGCAACACCGAGCCGGTCATGGTGTAGATGAAGAACTTCATCGCCGCGTAGATCTTCCGCGGACCGCCCCAGATGCCGATGAGCAACGCCATCGGAATCAGCATCGCCTCCCAGAAGACAAAGAAGAGGATGAAGTCCAGCGCGCAGAACACGCCGATCATCGCCGTCTCCATCACCAGCAGGCAAACCATGAACTCTTTCACGCGCGCCGTGATGTAGCGCCACGAGCAGAGCACGCAGAGCGGCATCACCAACGTCGTCAGCAGCACCAGCAGCAGGCTGATGCCGTCAATGCCGACGGCGTAGTTGATCTTCAGCGACGGAATCCACGCCGCCTGCTCCGCGAACTGGAACGCCGCCGTCGTCGCGTCAAATCGTTGCCAGAGCAACAGCGAGAACGCCGCCGCGGCCGTCGTGAACGCCAGCGTCCACCAGCGTAGGATATTCTCGTTGCGGATCATCGCCGCGACGGCAGCCGCCGCCAGCGGACTGAAGATCAGCACGCTGAGAATCGGGAAGTCCATGTTGGAGGCTGGGAGGGTCATCGTGCGAATGCGTTGTGCGAGAGGAGAAAGACGACGATGAGGACCGCCGCGACGACGAAGGCCATCGCCAAGCTTTCCTGCATCTGCCCGCGCTGAACGAAGCGCAGCCGGTTGCCGATGCGGCAAACAAGCTCCGCCAGCCCGTCCACCGCGCCGTCAATGACGCGGTTGTCGAACTTCCCCGCGAGCCGCGCGGAAATCATCAGCGGGATGAGGCCGGCAAGGCGATAAACCTCGCCGACAAAGTTGTCCGCGAGCTGGATCGGCTTCCGCGCGAGCGCGAGGAAGATGCGACCGCCCATGCGGTAAAACCAATCCATGTCGAGGCTGATCGTCGGCTCCGGCTCCAGTTTCTTGATGAGCCAGAAGAAACCGACGGCGGTGAACAGCAAAAGCTGGAGCGTCTCGGAGACGTGGTAGGACGTGTAAGGATGATACGCGCCCGCCGCTTCGGGATACGGCAGCATCTTGTAGAGATACGGCGTGTAGCAACCGATGAAGATACAGAGCGCCGACGCGGCGATCATCGCGGCGTTCATGTTCCACGGCGGCTCCGCAGCCCGATCCCATGTTTCCTTCTTGCAATTGTTTTTCCCGAACCAGATGAAGTAAGGCACCTTCAAGCCGGTGTGCAGGAATGTGCCGACCGACGCGAGCATGAGCAGGAAGCCGGCCCAGAGTTTGTGCTCCTCAAACCCGGCCGAGACGATCATGGACTTGCTGACGAACCCGCTGAAGAGCGGGAACGCCGAGATCGAGAGGCCGCCGATGAGCGTGAAGACGAACGTCCACGGCATCTTCTTGTAGAGGCCGCCGAGTTCCGTGAATTTGCTCTGGCCGGTCATGTGCAGCACCGCGCCGCAGCCCATGAAGAGCAGTCCTTTGTAGAGGATGTGCGCGAACGCGTGGGCGCACGCGCCGTTGATGGCCATCTGCGTGCCGAGGCCGACGCCGGCCACCATGTAGCCGACCTGGCTGATGATGTGATACGCAAGCAACCGCCGGCAGTCGTTCTCCAGCACCGCATAGACGACACCGTAGAGCGCCATGATGACGCCGAGCGGCACGAGGATTTCCATGCCGGGGAAACCACGGCAGAGCGCATAGACCGCCGTCTTCGTGGTGAACGCGCAGAGGAAGACGGAGCCGTTGAAGGTCGCCTCGCCGTAGGCGTCGGGCAGCCACGCGTGGATCGGCGGCACGGCGGCGTTGAGGATGAAGCCAATGAGCACCAGCCACGCGGCGAGCGTTGGTTGTTGCACATTGAACGCGTCGAACGACCAACTGCCCGTCGCCTTGCAGTGGAGCACCATGCCCGCCAGCAACGCCACGCCGCCCGCAACGTGGACGAGCAGGTAGCGATACCCAGCACCGAGTGATTCCGGCCGCTGGCGCAGCCAGATCAGGAAAACCGACGAGAACGCCATCAGTTCCCAGAAGAGGAACAGCGTGATGAAATCTCCCGCGTAGATGCAGCCGAGTGAGCCGGCAACATAAATCCACGCAGCGACGTGTTGGGCGTTGTCCTTGACGTGCAACCCGTAGAGCGTCCCGACGACGCACATCAGGCTCATGATGTAGCCGAAGACGGCGCTCAGCGCGTCCACGCGCCCGAACGTCAGCGTCCAATCGAGGAACTGCACCACGCCAAACGTCCCCTTGGCCATGCCGACGATGCGCGCGAACACGAGCACGGGAATGAGGAAGAGATACGCCTTCTTCAAACGCGCCGGCACCAGCGGAATCAGCACGCTTCCGAGAATCAGAATCAGCGCGGGATGAAGCCAGAGGTCACTCATCGTAGTAATCCTCCCGCGTCATGATGCCGAGATGGCCAAACCACTTCGACACGACGATCAGCACGGCGCATCCCACAAAACCCCAGAGCGCCCAGAAGCCGGGCACGTGCTCGGCCCATGTGTGCGCATGTTCCTTGTCCACGATGGCCGGCACTGCATCCAGCAGCTCCAGCACCGCAAGCAGCGCGAAGCAGACGCGCACGACGGTCTTCAGCCGGTTCCGGAGGTAATCTATGAGAGCGACGAGTTTCATGGCAGGACTGCTTTCACAAACTGCATGAAGAAGTCGGGATAGAACCCGATGACGACCGAGATGCCGGCTGTGACGGTCAGCGGAATCACCATCGTCGGATGCGCTTCCTTGAAATGGTGTTTCGCGTCCTCCGCCGACGGCTTGCCGAAGAAGGCGTCATAAACCACCGGCGCGAAGTAGGCTGCATTCAGGACCGTGCTCGCCAACAGCACCACGATGATGCCGATGGAGCCGGCGTCGAACGCGCCGTTGAGCAGATACCATTTGCTCACGAAGCCGCCGACCGGCGGCGCGCCGATCATGCTCAGCGACGCGACGGCGAACGCGCCAAAAGTGAACGGCATCGCGCGACCAAGACCGCTCATCTCGGAGATGTTCTTTTTGTGCGTGGCGACGTAGATCGCGCCGGCGCAGAAGAAGAGCGTGATCTTCGAGAACGCGTGGTTGGCGATGTGGACGAGACCGCCCTCAATGCCCGCGGGCGTCAGCAGCGCCACGCCGAGGATGACATAGGAAAGCTGGCTGACGGTCGAATAAGCGAGCCGCGCCTTCAGGTTGTCCTTGCTCAACGCGATGATGGACGCGACGAGGATGGTGAACGACACGAAGTAGGCCGTAGGCAGGCCGAGGTTCAGCGCATCCATGCGGTCCACGCCGAAGACGTAGAGCATCACACGCACCGTCGAGAACACGCCGACCTTCACAACCGCGACGGCGTGCAACAGCGCGCTCACCGGCGTCGGCGCGACCATCGCGCCCGGCAGCCAGTGGTGCAACGGCATGATGCCGTTCTTGGCGAAGCCGAGGATGCAGCAGATGTAGAGGACGGTGACGATGCCGCGATGCACATCCGGCGGCAGGATGCCGCTGCGGATGTTGGTGGCGAAGTCGAGGTTGCCAACCAGGACGTAGATGAGGACCATCGCCGGCAGGACGAGGCCCTTGGCGGTGGCGGTCAGATAGACGAGGTATTTCTTCCCGCCTTCGTAACCTTCCTCGTCCTGATGGTGGGCGACGAGCGGATAGGTGGTGACGCTGACGATTTCGTAGAAGAGATAAAGAGTGAGCAGGTTGTCGGAGAACGCGCAGCCGATCGCGCCAAACAGCGCCAGCGCGAAGCACGTGTTGAACCGCGTCTGCGCGTGTTCCCCCAGCCCGCGCATGTAGCCCGCCGAATAGAACACGGTGACGATCCACAAAAACGACGCCGACACCGCGAAGATCATCGAGAGCGCGTCGGCGCGGAGCGTCACGCTCAGCCCCGGCAGCAACACGAACACGGTAAAGTGCAGCGTTTTGCCGGCGCGGATGTCAGGCACCAACGAGACCGTGACAGCAAACAGCGCCGCAGCGGCCAGGAACGAGCAGGCTTCGCGAACATTGGGCCGCTTGCCGTTCGCCATGACCAGCCCCGCGCCAACGAGCGGCGCGAGGATGGCGGCGAGCAATCGAATGTCCTGGGGTGTCTCCATGCGGCTATCCGTTCAGATCGGCAAGCTCCCGGGCTTTGATGGAGTGGTAGTTGCGATAGACCGCGATGATGATGCTCAGCGCGATGGCCACCTCGGCCGCTGCAAGGCCCATGATGAACAGCACGAACACCTGCCCCACCGTCGGGTCGGGCGCGTGAAAACGGTTCAACGCCATGAAGTTCAGCGAGGCGGCGGAGAAGATGATCTCGCCGGAGATCAACATGCCGATGAGCGTGCGCCGCCGGATCAGACCATAAATCCCAACCGCCAGCAGGAACGCCGCAACCACGAGGAAGACGTCCGCCTGTTCGTATGCGTGCAGGAGCTTCATGCCTTGGTCCTCCCGGCGCGTGCGATCACCAATGCCCCAAGGATCGCCACAAAGAGCACGAGCGAGATCGCCTCGAACGCCATGCTGTAGGTGCTCAGCAGCGACACGCCAATCGCCTTCGTGGAACCGTCGCTGACCTGGGCCGGCGGCGCGGGCCACGGTCCTTGAAGCCCCAATCGGGACAACCCCCAACAGATCGCCGCGCCCGCCAACAGCGCCACGATACCCCACAGAACGGTGGTGTCGCGTTTGCTCTCATACGTCAGATCGGGTTCGGCGAGCATGATCCCGAAGATGATGGTCACGCAAACCGCGCCGATATAGACGAGGATTTCCATCAATGCGAGGAACGGGCTGTGGAGGAAATAATAAAGCCCGGCGATGCCGACGCAGCAGATCGCCAGACCGCAGACGGCGCGGACGATGCGCGTCGTGATCACGGCCAGCAGCGCGCCCGCAACCGTGGTTGCCACGCACAGGAGAAACACCGTGCCGACGATCAGATCCTGGGCTGGAAAATGGTCCATCAGGCCGCCTCCTTGGATTGTTCCGGCTGCGCCTGCGGCGGCTTGGGTTGCTCCGACTCCAACCGTTTGAACAGGTCCATGATGAATTCCTCCTTGCTGACGCTGGCGAGGTTGTAGTCCTTGGAGAACCGGATCGCCTCGCTCTTGCACGCCTCGACGCACGACCCGCAAAGGCTGCACTTGGTGAAATCGAGCTTGAACTCCGTCACCGATTTCCGCCTCTCGCCTTCCCGCTTCACGCCCTCGACAATGATGCAGTCGCTGGGACACGCCTTCTCGCACGCCTTGCAGGCAAAACAGATGGCCTTGCCCGTCTGCGGGTCGCGCACCAGTTCGATATGGCCGCGGAAACGCACCGGCATCTTCAGCGTCTCGTGCGGGTAATGCACCGTCACCTGCGGTTTGAAAAACTGCCCCAGTGTGATGCGCATGCCCGTCACGAGGCTGTGGAACCCGCTGCCGATTTCCTTGAGAAGCGCTTTCATTATTTCAGGACCTTCATGACGACGGCAGTCAGGATGAGGGTGGACAACGAGATCGGAATGAGGAGTTTCCAGGAGAGGTTCAGCAGGTTGTAGAACTGCGTGCGCGGAAAGGTCCAACGCACCCAGATCACGGTAAAGACCAGCACATACATCTTCAGCAAGAACCAGAACACGCCGGACCAGACGCCGAACGGGCTTTGCCAGCCGCCCAGGAACAGGATCGTCGCGAACGCGCAGCCGAGGATGATGTTGGCGTATTCGGCTATGAAGAACACGCCAAACCCCATGCCGGCATACTCGGTGAACGCGCCCGCCACCAGTTCGCTCTCGGCCTCGGCCATGTCGAACGGCGCGCGGTTGGTCTCGGCCAGCATGCAGACGAAGAAGATGATGAACGTCAGCGGCATCAGCGGGTTCACGTCGAGACGGAAGATGTTCCAGCGCCAGAACCAGCCGGCTTGTTGCTGGACGATTTCGTTGAGGTTCATCGTGCCCGTCGCCATCAGCATGGTGACAACCACCAGCAGCATGGGAATTTCGTAGGCCACGTCCTGCGAGACGATGCGCGCGGCGGAGATGATGGCGTATTTGTTGCGCGAGGACCAGCCGCTGAGCATGATCGCCATCACGTTGATCGAGCCGAACGCAAAGATCATCAGCAAGCCGACGTTGGTGTCCCGCGCCACGAGCGATTCGCTGAAAGGAACCACCGCCAGGCCGATCATGGCGGGAATCATGACCAGCAGCGGCGCCGCGCGGAACAGGACGCCGTCGGCGCCCGGCGGAACATGGAGCTGCTTGGAAAGAAGCTTGATGCCGTCCGCGATGGGCTGCAACAAGCCGCCATAGCCGACTTCCGTGGGGCCGGGCCGCCGCTGGAACCGGGCGGCGCCTTTGCGCTCGACCCAGACCAGATAAGCGGCGTTGAGGCCGACGAAGGCCATGATGCCGACCAGGAACAGCAACAAGCGGAAGGGTTCGATGATGCTCATGCCGGGTTTCTAGCGGTCAATGTCGGGGATCACCAGGTCCAGGCTGCCCAGCAGCGCCAGCGCGTCGGGCAGCATCATGCCCTGGCTCGCTTCTTCGTAGAGACTGAGGTTGCAGAACGACGGGGTCCGCAGCCTGACGCGATAGGGCATCTCCTTGTTGTCGCTGACAATCCGCACCAGCAGCCGCCCGCGCGCGGCTTCCACCGCGAAGCAGCAGTCGCCCGCCGGCGGTTTGAGCGTGCGCGGCACGCCGCTGGCCATCACCGGGCCGGCGGGCAGCTTGTCCAACGCCTGCTCGATGATGCGCAGGCTCTGCACCATCTCCTCCATGCGCACCAGGTAGCGCGCCATGCAGTCGCCTTCGGGATACACCGGCACATCGAAGTCGAGGTCGCGATAGACGGAGTAAGGCTCGGACTTGCGCACGTCGTAGCCGACGCCCGAGCCGCGAATGACGGGGCCGGTCGCGCCGTATTGGCGGCACATCTCCGCGCTGATGACGCCAATCCCGATGAGCCGCTTGCGCAGGATGATATTGTCCGTCACCAACGAGTGATACATCTTCATCCGCGGCCTCATGAAGGCCACAAACTCCCGTGTGCCCCGGATGAAATCGTCATCCACGTCGTTGCAGACGCCGCCGAAGCGATAGTAGCTATAGGTCAGGCGGGAACCGGTCAGGGCTTCGAGGATGTCGAGAATCTTCTCCCGGTCGTCAAACGCATAGAGCAGCGGCGTAAACCCGCCGAGGTCCAGCAGGAACGCGCCGAACCAGACCAGGTGGCTGGAGATGCGGTTCAACTCCGACGTGATGACGCGGATGTATTCCGCGCGCGGCGGCGCCGCGATGCCTGCGGCCCGCTCCACCGCCCCCACGTAGGCGTGGCTGTAAGCCATCGCCGCGAGATAATCTATGCGCCCCGTGTTGGGCAGGAACTGCGCCCACGTGCGGTTCTCGCCCATCTTCTCGTGCATCCGGTGGATGTAGCCGCAGACCGGCTCGGCGCGCGTGATGTATTCGCCGTCCATCGTCATCTTCAGCCGCAACACGCCGTGCGTGGCCGGATGCTGCGGGCCGACGTTGATGACGAACGTCTCGCCCTTCGTCTCGCCGGATGACAAAGCACTCAGCGCGCTCACGCTTTGAAGTCCTTTCTCAGCGGGTGATACGTCGCGTCCTCCGGCAGCAGCAGCGGCGTCAGGTTGGGATGACCGAGAAAGACGATGCCGAAGAACTCGTGCGTCTCGCGCTCGTGCCAGTTCGCGCCCGGATAGATTTCCGAGATCGTCGGAAGCTCCGGCTTCTCCCGCGGCACGCGCGCCCGCACGACGACCCGCCACGCGTGGGCCGGATGGAAGAAGTCGTAAACCACTTCCATCTGGCCTTCCGCCATCCAATCCACACCCGTCACCGCGTCTATCGCAAAACCGTTCTCGTCCATCAGCGTTGCCGCGGCCACGACGCGCTCAGGCCGGAGGCGCACGTCCAGATGGAAGCCCTTGGCCGCGTGATCCGTCAACTGCACCGGACTTGCCGGCTCGGGCGCAGCCGTGCCGACCTGCGCGCCGGCAGCAACCGGCACCGCCGGCGTCGTGGGAAGCGGCACATCCTGCGCGATCAACTTGTTGAATTGATCCGCGAGTTCCTGGAGAGAGCTGATCACTGCGGTATGACCTCGGGCCAGCGGCGTTTGCCGGTGAGCTTTTCTTCCAGCTTCAGGATTCCCTCGATGAGCGCCTCCGGCCGCGGCGGACAGCCGGGGATGAAGACGTCCACGGGGAAAAGTTTGTCCACGCCCTCGACCACGGCGTATTGGCCCGGAAACACAAACGGCCCGCCGGAGATGGCGCAGTTACCCATCGCAATGACCCACTTCGGTTCGAGCATCTGGTCGTAGAGCGTCCTCACCGCCGGGGCCATCTTCTTGTTGATCGTGCCGGCCACGATCATCACATCCGCCTGCCGCGGCGACGGGCGGAACACCTCCGCGCCAAACCGCGAGATGTCAAAGCGCGACGCGCCCGCCGCCATCATCTCGATGGCGCAGCAGGCCAGGCCAAACGTCAGCGGCCAGAGCGAGTTGGCTCGCGCGAGCGACAACACGTCGTCCAGCATCGCAAACCTTACGATCTGCGAAAGGTCTTGGGAGCAGCTTTTCTCAGGTTCCATTCAAACACGCCCTTCTTCCACGCATAAACGATCACCAACGCAAGAATCCCGACGAAGATCAGCATCTCGACCAGGTCCCGGATGGCAAACTCCCTGTTATAAACCAACGCCACCGGGATCAGGTAGAGCACGTCCACCGCGAACGCCACAAACACCAGCGCATATAGATAATAGACCGCGCTGTAGCGGATCCACGCGTCCCCGATCGGGTCTATCCCGCACTCCACAAACTGCCCCGTCTTGTTCGCCGTCTGCCGCGTCTTCCGCGCCCCCAGCAGGCGCGCAATCACAATCGGCCCGAAGGCGAACGCCAGTCCGCCCAGGCAAAAAGCAAAAACGTAGATCAGATCGTATAGCTCTTCAGTCCGCATCATCGGCTTGTCTTCGGATAGTCACTGTCACGGTAAAACGCGTGAACCTAGTGTGACCATCGCCCGTTCGCAAGTTCCTTGGCTGCGCTCCGCATTTCCCGTGCCGCCAACACGCAAAAAAACGAGTAACGATTTCATCCTCAGCAGATTGCGCAGAAACGCGCTCCCGCAATCCGTCACCCGCCATCCGCCATGTTGCGCGCTTTCACGCACCGCACTGCGCGGCTTCACGCAGAGACATATGACAGTCCTCACACTCCGCCGAATGCGTCATTCAAGAACCTCACGCGGATCGCAAGAACCGCTTTCCCCTTTCGCGTCCATATTTGGCTGGCGCAAATCCCGTTTCTCTTCCCCATTCACCATTTGCCAACATCTTTCCTCTCACAAACGGCACGAAAGATGATATGTTCCCCGGCAATGGATTTGGAACCTTTTGAGAAGCGCAGCGGCGACCGGCGGAAGTTCTTCCGCGCGCTGCTGAACCGCGTCGTGGAACCGTTGGCGGAAACGGTGGAACGGCCGCTGGAAAGATTCGACGAGCTTGTGAACCCGCCGCCGCCACCGCCGCCGCCGACCCCGTGGCGTCCGACACTCCTGCGCCCGCCCGGCGCGCAGCCGGAGAACGATTTCCTCACCGCCTGCTCCCGCAGCGGCCGTTGCGTCGAGGTCTGCCCCGTCCAAGCCATCAAGACTTACTTCACCGACGACCCGCAGATGAGCAACACGCCCTACATTGACCCGGAGCAACAAGCCTGCGTTCTCTGCAACGACGTGCCCTGCTCCACCGCCTGCCCCTCCGGCGCGCTCATGCCCACCACCGTGGATTCCGTCCGCATCGGCCTGGCCGAATGGTCGCAGGAGCTTTGCCTGCGGACGATGGGCCAGGAGTGCAACACCTGCATCGAGAAATGCCCCGTCGGCGAACGCGCCATCGGCCTCCACGCCGACAGCTACATCGAGGTCAAATCCGACGGCTGCACCGGCTGCGGCGTCTGCCAGTTCCATTGCCCCGTCTATCCCAAAGCCATCGCCGTCAAACCCCTCTGATAACCGACCTCACCTGGCGGTTTCATCATCGGCTGAGAAGAGTTGGCAGCACGAAGCTGGCCGAAACGAGCAATCCATATTGGGTGAAGGCGACTGCTGCGATGGCCCAGTCATCCATAGCGTAGATGCCTTCGAAAACGCTTTCATTCCAATGCGTGGCTTTGTAGCAGACATAAAGCACAGCCGCGCATCCAAACAACGCTCTGTCAAAGACCCACCCGGTAGCCTGAAACACGGCCCAAAGAACGCCGGCTTGGAGCAACGACACGACTACTGCAATCGTCGTCTCTCGCCCGAAACCCTTCAAACCCAAGTTGGCGCCAAAGACCGAATAAAAGAGGTTAAGCACTGCCAGTGTGACAGCCAGCGACGCAAACATGATTATCCAGAAGGTTAGCAAACTGGCCATATCGCTTCTCCTCCCGTCTTCATTCGTTCCTCATTCCTTTCAGATTCTGACCGCGGACCGCTGACGGCTGACCGCTTGCTTTCCATTCCTTTCGCATCCGGCTACGGGGCCATTCTCAGCCGGCTGATTCACTGACATGACTACAAGACATGTGAGTGCTTCGCACACTCCGCATATTCCCGCAGTTCGGGACGCAAATCAGGGTGACGCCGTAAGAACGCGGAAATGATGTTCTGACAAGGTTCCTTGTAATAAATGCCCCAGTGAGCCAAACCGTGCAGCGCGCTTTCCTGGCAAGCCACGGACGGAAGTTCCAGCGTTGTTTCCATCACCAAAAGGCGCGCGGCATTAATCTCCCGCCGCGACTCATCTTGTGGTTCTCCACGCAGCGGGAAGATATCCCACCACATGTAGCAGACTGGATTGAGCGCGCCTGCGCCGGGTTCATCCATGGCCGACAAGTGTGGCGTGCAACGTGGCAGAAAACACTGTTTGAAGACTTCCGTAATGGCGCGAACACAACCAACGCGATCTGGCAACGGCACGACTGGGTCATTCAGCGTATACAACGGTGACACGCCCTCGCTAATCAGGAACCAAAGCCCCTGATTCACCTGCGCGTCGGTGTAGGGAGCCAGCAACTCGCCTGCACCTTCAAAAAGCCGCGTGGCGTAGGAGACGACCTGTTGCGGCTCCAACTTCGCGTCGTCCGCATCAATATCAAAATGCCACCCCGGGTCCGTGACAGGATGATCGAACAGATACCGCACCCACTCCTCGAAAGTCAGATTGGTGAGAAGTTTGGCCATCACCTGTTCTCCCTTAGTTCTTTCTTAGCCGCCATCGCCAGCAGCAGCAGGTTTCGGCTGATCGTCTTCATTCTTTTCTTTCAGATTCTGACCGCTGACCGCTATCGGTTGACCGCTTGCTTCTCATTTCTTTCGCGTCCGGCTTCGGGGCCATTCTCCGGCTGCTGCTACGCTACAGCTCGCACTATCATTTTGCGCTCTCGCTGGGGGTTCGTTCCTTTATCCAGGTTATGAGGTCGTTCGCGTTCTGAATGGCAGAACGGTTGAATATCTTTATGAGTTTCGCGGTTCTATACACCTCCACGACAGCCTTAATCACCACACACAGCACGAGTGCCGATCCACACTTTTCTAACGCGCTGCCACCGAAGAGTGTATCAATCGGGTTTTGCCGGCCTATAAGTTCAAGACCAAGAAGACCAATCAAGAGACCCATCATCGAGTCTTTGTGCCAATGTAGCCAGTGAAGATCAGAAACAACTCCGAAGGCTTCTGAGATGTCCAGAAGACTCTTACGGTTTCGCGTTCGGATGAACTTTTCCAGTCTCTCAATGTCGTTCATGCTCATTCCTTTTCGGCTTCTGACCGCTGACCGCTGACGGCTGACCGCTTGCTTTCCATTCCTTTCGCGTCCGGCTTCGGGACCATTCTCCTCCTGCCGATTCACGGCGTTACCCGCGGCGGTGATGCAACCGCATCACGCACCTTCTTGCTTCGCAAGGAGCGAATGATGAAGCCGAGCGGCACCCAATAGAACGCACCACTGATGCCCGCAAGAAGAATTCCGAAGAGCACCGAGACGCCGCTCAAATAGAACGACATCATGGCGATCATTCCAACGACAGCGACAGTGATGTATGCCACGGCCAGCCACGAAATCACCTCCAGCGCAGTTCGTCCCCACTTCCGCAAGCGGAGGAAAGCGATTCCCGACACGATGGCGGTTGCGCCCGTGGTCAGTAGAAGCACACCGGAGACTGCATAGCATCGAGCCGCCATCCCTAGAAAAGCATGTTGCTTGGCCGCATCGTTGACTACGCTTTCGTTTGGCCGGTGCAAAAGCGACGTTCCGGCCGCCAGTGCCAGGAATCCTCCAGCAATAATCCAGAACCAACCGATCACCGAGACGGCCGTAGGACGCTTCTCTATAAACTGTGTCATAGCCTCCTCGCTTTTCCCAAATTTTTCACTTTTCACTCCTCACGCTCAATTCACTTCGCCAGCACCAGCAGGTTTCGGCTGATCGTCTTCATTCTTTCCCCAGTTCTTTCCCGCTCTTGCCGCCGTGCGCTCGAAGAAACCCGACCACTTGAGGCCGATGTTTGTTCTCGGCCACATCCAGCGGCGTGGACCCTTTGTTGTCTTTCGCATTCACATCAGCTTTGTGAACCAGCAGCAGCGCTGCCACGTCTTCGTGACCGTAAAATGCTGCTGAGTGAAGCGGTGTGGACCCCTTGTTGTCCTTGGTGTTCACGGCGGCCTTGTTAACCAGCAACGTTTCCACCACGGCCATGTTCTTGGTTACTATGGCGAGACGCAAAGGCGTTCCTCCATCGCTTGTCCTGGCATTGATGTCGGCCTTGTGCGCTAGAAACAGTTCGACCATATCCTTGTCGTTGCACGCGCAATGAAGCGGGGTGAATTCAGAGGCCCATGCTTTCGCGCTAATGTTGGCTTTGTTTGCCAGCAAGAACTCTGCAACCGCCTTCTTGCCAAGCAGCGCCGCAAGATGCAGGGGCGTCCCGAAATTCTCATGACTGGCGTTAACAAGCTCCGGCTTGCCGGCCAGTAACTGTTTCAGCTTCGCAAGATCACCCGCAATGATGGCCTCGTGGATTTCCGCAGCCGACGCCGCCGCGCCGCCCGCCAGCATCCACGCCATCGCCACCAGCAGCAGGTTTCGACTGATCGTCTTCATTCGTTCCTTTCAGATTCTGACTGCTGACCGCTGACTTCTGACCGCTTGCTTTCCATTCCTTTCGCGTCCGGCTTCTTCCGGTCACCCAACAGCCTCGCGCACTTTCTTGCTCCGCAGGTAATAAATGATCGCTCCGTTCACGGCGGCACCCATCGCCAATTGGAATATAAATAATCCGAAAGTGATTGTAACGCTCCACGCGGAAAGGTCGGCCAGCATATGCCGGACTCTTGGATAGTAACAAATCGTCCAAACCGCCCCGATAACGGGCAAGATGTATTGGATGAGTATCTCAAGCCATGAGACCACTTCGATTGCCGCGCGCGCCCATGCGTGGAGCTTGAGCAAACAAACACCGGCAATGAGTTCGACAATGCTACACACTGACTGAAAGTCTTTCATCCACAACATCAAAGGATAATTCAGTCTGCCAAAACCGAATTGTTCGTCAGAGTCGGCGGGAGCCGGCGGCGGCCCGTTCCAGACTTGGCAAGCAGTGACGATAGTTCCCCAGCAGCCGACAATGATGCAGAACCACGCGATCACCGTAACGGCCGTTGGACGTTTCTTCACGGATTCAGTCATCACAACTTTCCTTTCACGTCCGGCTTCGGGGCATTCTCAGGCAGTGGCTGGTCTTTTTCCTGTAAGATCATCGAATCTTTGGACCAAACAAACAGAATAGGCCCAACAAGACCGCGGCAATCCCCAGGGCAAAGAAGAACAATGAATAGCGCCGCGCGTTATCGGCAAATGCTGCGTTCTCTGGACGAGATAGATCGCGCGCCGTAAACGACTGCGGGAAGAAACGCATTTGGGTGCCTAACCCAATGAAGAGCAGCCCGCACACGAGTGGCACTCCGTCGACAGTCATAAGATGTTCTATTTGCGTCATGTTCTATTCCTCCGTTTCCTTTCGCGTTCCGTTTCGTCACCATTCTCCGCCTCTGGCTGCGTCATGTAAAGGAGGACTGTTCTTGGGCAAAATCACTGGGGGCAAAATAATGGTTTTGTCGGCCATGATTTTGCCTTCCCGTTGGCTGCGCATTCCGTGGTTCTTTCCTCATCCTGCCGACACATTCAGCACGCCGGCGTTGTTCCAGAGCTGGCCGGAGACGTGCGGGTCTTCGGCGGGCAGGCCGGTGAGGACGATGCCGCCGTCGGCGCGCACGCGCAGGCGCTCGGCGTTGCTGGTGCGCAACACCACGTCATGCGCGCTGCCGGAGCCGAGGATGACGGCGTTCTCGCCGCTGTTGTTGGCCACGAGCATCGCTTGGACGCCGGCGGCGTTGTTGACCACCACGGCGAAGTCGTCGTTGCTGCCCTGGTAACGGCCGAAGCGGAACGCCGCGCCGCTGGTGCTGTCCACGCACCAGAAGACGGCGCTCTCGATGCCGCCCCAGTTCACCAGCGCGCCGGCGGGGATGGTGGCGCTCCAAGGCAACGCGCCGCCGCCGCCGGACGGGTCCACCCAGAGGGTGTCGTAGTCGGTGCCGGAGGCTTTGGCAAGGACTTGGCCGACAGCGCCGCCCGACGGCACGCCGACGCCGGGCTGGCCGGCATCGCCCGTATCGCCTTTTTCTCCGGGCACCCCTTGTTGCGGGGCGGGGATGGCGTCTATCTTGTTGTTGAGGACGTTGAGTTGGTCGCGCAGGAAGTCGGCGTCCACGACGCGGTTGTTTTGGGGGTTGTTGGCATCGAATGTGGGCATGGGTATTTCCAGTTGGCAGTGGTCAGGGGTCAGGGGTCAGTGGTTTGGGCATTTTGGCTGCCCGCTGGATGGCCGGAATGGCGTCGGCGGGCGCACATGGAGCTGGCGGCATGTTTTGGCATCGAAAAACACGTAACATGGCTGCTGTAGCCGGCTTAGAGTTAAATCAGGGTGGTAAAACGTCACCCTAGGCTCTGCTGCGTCACCCTAGGGTGGTTGGCGGGAGCCTAGGGTGGTAAATCGTCACCCTAAGTTCCGCAGAATCACCCTAGGGCGCCGATTACCACCCCAGGGTGGTCAAAAGCCACCTTTGGCTCTTCTGCGTTCCCTTGAGGTGACGAAAAGCCACCTTAGGCTCGCGCGCGTCACCCCAAGCCAGCCCGATGCTCGCTTGAGGTGACGTTCTGCTTCCCTGGCCGGCCTCGTTGGTCGCTTGAGGTGACATCTTGCCTCCCTGGCCGGCCTCGTTGGTCGCATGGCCATGCTTTCCGCCGGCTCGCTCAAGCGCCGGGCTGGGTGTTGGCGGCGGCGGCGGCGGCGCGGGCGGCGGCGGCACGGGCCATGCCGAGGCTGATGCGCTCGAAGTAAACGGCCAGTTCGGGCAGGATGGCGTCGGCGTCGGCTACGCCGCGCTTGGCCGCGCTCTTGACGTTGTCGTAGAAGGCGCGGTAAACGCCGTAGTTGTCATGGCTGGCCATGGTGATGGTGTCCCGCAACGCGTCGCCGTAGGTGGTGTGCTCGGCCAGAATCTCCAAGAGATCGAAACGATACTTCTGGTCGTCCTTGACCTCTTGCAGCGTGGTCCAGCCGGGCATGAATTTCGGGTAGGCTTCCATGAGCCGCAGGACGGTCTCGTCCATGCCCGCGCGGGCGTTGCCGACGATCTGGAAGCCGACCTTGTCCTCGGGCCGCATGTTGGCCAGCACGGGGATGGCCGCGCGCGACTCCTGTAGTTTTCCAATGGCGGTCGTTTTTTGTTCGGCCGTCATCGTCGCTGATATCAGGTTTTCGTTGCTCATAGTTCTACTCTGCTCCTGTCTGCGCAAGGCTTCGTCGAGCCGCCGTTGCGCTTCGGCGCGGCTCATGTAAACGGCTTGTCCGTAGATCGCCTGGCCGTAGAGGGGGATTTGGAGATAGGCGGCCTCGGCCGGCGTCAGCTCTTCGAGTGTTCGTGCGTTGATCCTCATTGGCTACCTATTGGACGCGGATACTACCGAATCGGAGAAGACGCGCGCAATCAGTGGAAACCCTGAATTTGGCATCAGGAGATTCCTGATGCCCCGGCCGCCGGCAAACCGGTTTCCCGCTTGCCCACGCCAGCCGTCGGGAGGACTATGCGCGGAGAAGGTGAAATCCGTCTTCTCCTAAAGGTTAGGCTAACATGAGAAAGTGGTTCAAAGATTGGACTCCTCTTCCGCTAGACATGGTCGTGCTCTTCGTTGGGCCGATCATCGTTTCTGTCACTGCGATTGCCACCTCTTCCTTGTTGTTGCACGTGCTCAAAGGCGGCGTGTTGAGCGTGTTTCTCGCCGCTGTTGCCGCAGGCGTTGCCGGAGTCGCAACGCTCTTTTATGCCAGGTTGCCTCTTTATCGCCGTGGACAGTTCTTTTCCTTCGGACCGCGATTGCTGGATGCTCGCCATCGCAAATTGTATTGGCGGGCATACGGTCTGATAGCGGTTTCGGTTGTTGTCATGGTCGCATTGCTTGTGGCACTGCGAAGATAGCGCCTAGCGCGTCCGGAGGCTCCCCCTTTCCGTGTCCTTCCGCGCATTCCGTGGTTCCACTGAACGCTGACGGTTTTCCTTCGTTTTCCTCGGCAGCTCACTCATCCCTCATCCCAAGTCCTGGTTGGGTGTGGCGCTTTCCCCCTTGCGGGGCGCGTGCTGGCAGAGCAGATTGCGCCGCAAGGTAGATGAGCGCAGGAACTCAAACGCAGATGATGATGAATCCGAAGATGCAATTCGTGCTCTACTCGGCGTTTTCGATCTTGGGGGTGGCGATGATGCTGTTTGGGTTCCTGGAGTTGCAGACGGAGCATCTCCGCTCGTTGTTCTACCTCGGCATCGGCCTGGGGATGCAAGGCCAGCTTTTCTCCGTTCGCACGCAGTCAAATACGGTCCGATGGATGGTCTTCGCCGTGTCGAGCTTCCTCGCCTTTGGTCTGGCGGGTCTGGCCGTCATGGACAACGTGTATGACACGAAGTTTGAGAATCTGAAGATTGATGGGCAGCTTGCCCTTGTCTTCTACGCGGGGATCGTGATCGCATGCGTTTGGGAAATCGCCAAGGAGTATCGGGCGATGCGCAAGAACCTGGGCGGGCCGCCGGACGGTTAGACCGCGGCGGGTGCGCGCTCTCAGCCGCAACCATGCAGGTGCGAGCAAGCCCGGAGGGCTTGGACATGAATAGCCGTGGGTGAAACCCACGGACAACCCAGCAAGACCGGTTGAACCCCGCGAGGGGTTCAATCGCAACGGTGGGACATGGATCAGTGACCAAGCGGCTGCTTGAACCCCGTTGGGGTTCAGGCCGTGTTTCGTTCGAGCATTCCGTGGGTTTCACCCACGGCTACTCGTGTTTCAGCCCTTCGGGCTGAGGTTGAACTGCATGGTTACGGCTCAGGACGCGACGGCTATGCAGGTTCTTTCGAGCTTAACGCGCCACCCACTGTGTCAGGGGCGTCGTCGTCATCGCCCGGACCATCAGGACCGCCAGAATGGCGATCAGGGACATCACCAGTGCAAACTGCGCCAGCGCCAGCCCCTGATTCGTAAATGGTTTCGTCATCATGATATTCGTCTCCGCCTTTCCGTCTCGGAAGCAGGTTGCGGATCCATGAGCCGCCAGCTCGCACTTGGATCCGCCACCTTTGCGATGAAATTCGTTCTACGGCTTCCGCATCGGGACCCATCTGCACACCGCCACGCCGCGCCGTCCGGCGCCGGGAGCCAACGCCCCTCCAGCGGTCCGGTGTGCCTGCTTCAAACTCATGCATCCAGATAGGGCAATCGTCGTGCCACGCAGTCCGGTGACGCAGCCAGTCCCGATGCCGGCGCGCAAACAGCCCGCGTTTCCCGATGGAAGAGCTTTGTTCCGCCGCCTGCGATCCATCTCATGCCAGCCGGGGCCGCTTGCAATCGCATCGTGCATTGCCATTGCAGATGCGTCGGGGACTTGGAGTTTCAGCAGCCCGCCCCATGAGAGAAGCTCTGCGGACGCGTGTTGAAATAGGGGCGGGGGCTTGCTACGTTGCCGCGCCTTATGGAGAGTCGATATCTCGATACCGTCCACCGCCGCGTCGTCGTCTTTGACGGCGCGATGGGCACGAACATCCAGTCGCGCCACCTGCGGAAGGAGGACTTCCTCGAAGGCCGCGAAGGCTGGAACGAGGGGCTGGTGCTGTCGCGGCCCGACGTGATCTCGGAAATCCACGAGTCGTTCCTCGCCGCCGGCTGCGATGTGCTGGAGACGGACTCGTTCGGCGGCTCGCGCCTCAAGCTCGGCGAATACGGCCACGGCACGGCCGAGGACGTTTACAGGTTCAACTTCGCCGCCGCGCAGCTCGCGCGGAAGTGTGCGGACAAGTTCAGCACGGCGGAGCAGCCGCGCTTCGTCGCCGGCTCCGTCGGCCCCTCCGGCATGTTGCCGAGCACCGACGACCCGGATTTGGGCAAGATCACCTTCGACGAACTGGCCGCGCTCTACGCCGAGCAGGCGAAGCCGCTCATCGAAGGCGGTTGCGACCTGCTGCTCATCGAGACGTCGCAGGACATGCTCGAAGTGAAGACCGAGATTGCCGGCTTCCGCCAATGTTTCCGCGCGCTCGGCCGCAGCCTGCCGATCCAGGCGCAGGTGACGCTGGACGTGACGCAGCGGATGTTGCTCGGCACGGACATCGGCGCGGCGATGACCACGCTGGAGGCGCTTCGCGTGGATGTTATCGGCCTGAACTGCTCCACCGGCCCGCGGGAGATGCGCGACTCGGTCCGGTTCCTCTGCGAGAACTCGCGCCTGCCGATCAGCATCATCCCCAACGCCGGCCTGCCGGAAAACCGCGACGGCCACGCCGTCTATCCTGAAACGCCCGCCGACTTCGCCCGGCATCTGCGCGAGTTCGTGGAGGAATTCGGCGTGAACATCGTCGGCGGCTGCTGCGGCACCACGCCCGACCACATGAAGGCCGTCATCGAAACACTCCGCGGCGTCACGCCGAAGAAACGCGTCTTAAACTGACCTCTGGCTTCTGACCTCTGACCTCTGATTCCCATGCCCCCTTTCACCCCCTACGTCTCCAGCGCGATGAAGCGCGTGGCGCTGTTGCAAAACCCGCCGCCGACGCTCATCGGCGAGCGCGTCAACGCGCAAGGCTCGCGCAAGATCAAGCAGCTCCTGCTGGCCGACGATTACGCCGGCATCGTCCAGGTCGCGCGCCAGCAGGTCGAGAGCGGCGCGCACCTGCTGGACGTTTGCGTGGCCGTCACCGAGCGCAGCGACGAAGCCGACCAGATGCGCATCCTCGTCAAGAAGCTCGCCCAGAGCATCGAAGCGCCGCTGATGATTGACAGCACCGACCCGAAGGTGTTCGAGACGGCGCTGAAGGTGTATCCCGGCCGCGCCGTGCTCAACTCCATCAACATGGAAAACGGCTTGGAGCGCATCGAAGCCGTCTGCCCCATCGCCGAGGAACACGGCACGGCGCTCATCGCGCTCACCATCTCGAAGGAAGACGGCGGCATGGCGAAGACCGCCGACTTGAAGTTCCACATCGCCGAGAAGATGGCCGGCATCGTCACCAAACGCTGGCGGCTGGAGCCGCACGACCTGATCTTCGACGCGCTGACGTTCACGCTGGCCACCGGCGACGCCGAGTTCAGGAACTCCGCCGCCGAAACCATCGAGGGCATCCGCCGCATCAAGGCCGGCATTCCCGGCGCGCTGACCTGCCTCGGCGTCTCCAACGTCAGCTTCGGCCTCGGCAAGCCCGCCCGCGCCGTCCTCAACTCCGTCTTCCTCCACCATTGCGTGCAGGCCGGCCTCGACACCGCCATCGTCAATCCCGCCGAGATCAAACCTTACGCCGAGATTTCCGGCGAGGAACGCGCGCTCGCCGACGACATGGTCTTCAACCGCCGCGACGACGCCTTGACGCGGTTCATCGCCCACTTCGAGCAGCAGAAGACCGTCGTCGGAGGCGGCCCGTCGAAGGAGGACGAGGAACTCGCGAAGCTGGACGCCGCCGGCAAAATCCACTGGAAGATCGTCCACCGCAAACCCGACGGCGCCGAGGCGCTCATCAATGAGGTGCTGTTCGGCGGCGCGGACGCAGAGAAGACCGCCACGGATTTCCTCGCGCAAAAGCACGCCGACGTTCATGCGGCGTTCGCGGCGGTGAAGCCGCGTTTCGTCCGCCAGCCGGTGGATGTGCTGAACAACGTGCTGCTGCCGGCCATGAAGGAGGTCGGCGACAAGTTCGGCGCGGGCGAACTGATCCTGCCGTTCGTGCTCCAGTCGGCCGAGGCGATGAAGCGTTGCGTCGCGCACCTGGAGCAGTTCCTTGAGAAGCAGGAAGGCTCCACCAAGGGCAAGGTCGTGCTCGCCACCGTCTTCGGCGACGTGCATGACATCGGCAAGAACCTCGTCAAGACGATCCTCAGCAACAACGGTTACACCGTCTTCGATCTCGGCAAGCAGGTGCCGGTTTCGGCGATCATCAACAAAGCCATCGAGGTGAACGCCGACGCCATCGGCCTCTCGGCGCTGCTCGTCTCCACGTCGAAGCAGATGCCGATCTGTGTGCAGGAGCTTCAGAAGCAGGGCCTGCAGATTCCCGTGCTCATCGGCGGCGCGGCCATCAACCGCAACTTCGGTTACAAGGCCGGCTTCGTGGACGAGGCGCGCACGCAGCTTTATTCCGGCGGCGTTTTCTTCTCCAAGGACGCCTTCGAGGGCCTCAACTGGTGCGACAAGCTTGTCAACCCCGCCACGCGCGCCGGCACCATCGCCGCGCAGCATCAGGCCGCGCGCGAATCGCTCGACATGATCCAGCGCCTCGAACAACAACGCGCCGCGACCGCCGCCGGCCCGCGCGTGCTCCGCAGCGGCGTGAAAGCCGGCATTGAGCCGCCCGCGCCGCCGTTCTGGGGCTGGCGCGTGGTGCCCTACGTCAACCCGCGCGAGATCTTCCCGCTCGTGGACAAGAAGACGCTCTTCCTGCTCCAGTGGGGCGGGTCGAAGGAGAAGGACAAGGAGCGGCTCATCAAGGAGAAGTTCGAACCGCTGCTGCATCAACTCGAAGACGAATTCGTCGCCGGAAACTACCTGACGCCGAAAGCCATCTACGGCTACTTCCCCTGCGCCAGCGAAGGCGACGCGCTCATCGTCTACAATCCTCAGGAGGCCACCGACGGCGTGCCGCTGGCCGACCTCACTGAGGTGGCGCGCTTCAACTTCCCGCGCCAGCAACCCGGCACCGCGCACAGCAAGAATCTCTGCCTCGCCGACTACTTTGCGCCGACGCCGGCGTTCGCGCGGCAGCTCGGCGTCAAGAGCGACCGCTGCGACGTGCTGCCGATGCAGCTTGCCACGGTTGGGGCGCGCGGCGCGGAGATTTGCGACGCGCTGAACGCGAAGAACGACTACACGCACAGCTATTTCGTCCACGGCCTCTACGTCGAGACCGCCGATGCGGTCGCCGCATGGATGAACGACCGGGTCAAGCGCGAACTACGGCTGGAGCCGCCGCGCGGCCTGCGCTACAGCTTCGGCTACCCCGCCCTGCCCGACCTCGCCGAACAGGAGAAGATGTTCCGGCTCATGCCGATCAAGGAAGAGCTTGGCGTCAGCCTGACTTCCGGTTACCTGCTCGACCCCGAGGCCAGCACCGCCGCCATCATCGTCCACCATCCCGAAGCAGCCTACTTCGTCATCTGATCGGCCGCGCGGCTCGACCGCCAGCGATCACGGCTTCGCTGGCACCTGCCAGACGCGGACCCAGTCCACTTCCATCTTCGTCTTGCTGTTCGCCAACGAGCCGTAGCCTTCAGCGGGGCAGTTGCCAGCCCAACCCTTGTCCTGAATCTCGCAGGTGAGCAGGAGATACTCGCAGCGGTGGGAAACGGCGTTGGTCGTGGTCCACTTTTCCACGCCGTCGTAGTAGAAGGTGTATCGCTTCGGCGTCCAATGCAGCGCGTAGGAGTGCCATTCGCCCGGCAACGGCATCGCGCTGAACGGCGGCGTGATCTTCGTGCCTTCGGTCTTGTGGCTTTTGCCGTAGCCGTCCCAGTGGAGATTGATGACATAGCTGCCGCTGATGTCTTTGCCTTTGTCGTCGCAGGCGCGGTGCTCGACGATGTCAATCTCCGTCCCGGCCCTCGCGGGATCGCCGAGAGGTTTGCCGATGGTGTGTGGCATCATCCAGAACGCGCCCCACTGACCGGGCGTGGTGCGAAAACGAATGGCCGCTTCGATGTAGCCGTAGGTCGTCTCGAACTTGTCTTTCGTCGTCAGGAAGCCGGTGCAATGCTTGCCGTCCTTGGTGTAGGTGGTGATGGTCAACACGCCGTTTTTCACCCGCACGGCGTCGGCAACGGATTGCCCGCCCTTGCGCGGCTCGACCACCGCCGTCCATTTGGAGTCATCAATCTTGTCGCCGTCGAAGTTCTCCTGCCACAGCAGCTTGTAGCCCGCCGGCGCTTCGGCGCGCGCCGTGAGAGCCGCGCAGAAGACACCGAACGCCATCAACAGTCGTTTCATGATTAACTCCTTGGCTTGAAACCACCCGCTCAACCTGCCGCATACGCCGCGTCGCACACCGTCTTCCCGGCCTGCCGCTGCACGCCGCGTTCGTTGGCAGCAAGATGCTCGCAAATCCTGAAGACGGTTTCAACCTCATCGGTGCTGCCGATGGCCTTGGCGATGGCAGCGGCGGTGAGAGCTTTCCCGCGGTTGGCGCGGAGATGCTTGAGAATCTGCCGCTGGATGCCGAGCACGACGTCGGCGGCTTTCTTGCCGGCCTGGACACCGGGCTGGTGATAAGCGTTGATACCCACGAGCGCGGCGTAGAAACCGACGGCGCGTTCGTAGAGGGCGATGAGCTTGCCGACGGAGCCGGGGCAGACGTGGCGGATGGTGATGGTAATGCTCTCGCGGCCGTTCTCGTAGAGCGCGCGGCGCGTGCCTTGGAAGAAGCCGCTGAGATAATCGCCGCTGGTGGCGTCCGGCTCGACTTCGAGCGGGTTGCCGCCGTCCTTGAGCACCTCGATGAACGTGGCGAAGAAGTTGTTCACGCCATCGCGGAGCTGCTGGATGTAAGCGTGCTGGTCGGTGGAACCTTTGTTGCCATAGACCGCGATGCCCTGGTTGACCTTGCGGCCCTTGAGGTCGAGCTCCTTGCCGATGGACTCCATGATGAGTTGCTGGAGATAACGGCTGAAGAGTTCGAGACGGTCCTTGTAGGGCAGGATGACCATGTCCTTCTTGCCCTTGCCGCCGCCGGCCCAGAACCACATCAACGCGAGCAACATCGCCGGGTTCTTGCGGTAGTCCTTCACGCGCGTCGCTTCGTCCATCAGGCGCGCGCCCTTGAGCAGGCCGTCAATGTCGAAGCCTTGCAACGCGGCGGGCAGAAGGCCAACGGCGCTGGTCTCGCTGGTGCGACCGCCGACCCAGTCCCACATCGGGAACTGCTTGAGCCACGACTGCGATTGCTTGTCGAGGCTGCTGCCGGTCATCGTGATGGCGACGGCGTGCTTGGCGAAGTCCAGCCCGGCGCGCTTGTAAGCGTCGGCGGCCACGAGCATGCCGTTGCGCGTCTCCGGCGTGCCGCCGCTCTTGGAGATGACGATGGCGAGCGTCTTCGACAGATCAAGCTGCGCCAGCGTGCGCTCCATGCCGTCGGGGTCGGTGTTGTCGAAGAAGAACGACCGCAGCTTGTCGGCGGGCGTGGTGAGGGCGTTGGCAACGAACTGCGGGCCGAGCGCGCTGCCGCCGATGCCGATAACGAGCAGGTTCTTGAACTGTCCCGCCGCGTGGATGTCCGCGGCAAACTTCTTCATGCTCGCGAGCGTCTCTTCGATCTCCTTGCGCAGTTCCGGCTTCGGCGCGAGCTGCGGCGTGCGGAGCCAGTAATGGCCGACCATGCGGTTCTCGTCAGGGTTGGCGATGGCGCCGGCCTCGAGCGCGTCCATGGCCTCGAAGGCTTTCTTCACGCGCGGCTGCATCTGCTTCAGGAACGCCTCGGTGAAGTTCATGCGGCTGATGTCGAACCGCAGCCCGAGCGCGTCGTTGTCGTAGAGATATTTTTGGTAACGTTTCCAGAGTGCGAGGGAGTTCATAGTTGTGTGAAAAAGTTGTTCCGCCATTGCCGCGACGGATGAAACGCAGAGACGCAGAGAAAGCCGAAGTTCGCAGAGGCTCTGCGGCTCTCTGCGTCCTCTGCGCTTCCGCGTTCAGTCAGCGTTTCGCTTGGCTTGGAAAGGCTCATTTGCTCGTGGTCCTCTGTTGACCAATGGCGCGCTATAAGATACGAAACTCCGCATCATGACAAACCAAGAATTGTTGCAGGCGTTCCGGGAGACGGGCGCGTTGCTTGAAGGACACTTCCTGCTCCGCAGCGGGCTGCACAGCGGGCAGTATTTCCAGTGCGCACTGCTGCTCCAGCAGATGCCGCTGGTGGAGCGGCTCGGCGCGGCGCTGGCGGGGAAATTCGACGCCGGCTCGATTGACACGGTGATCGCACCGGCGATGGGCGGGCTGGTGATCGGCCAGGAGGTGGCGCGGCAGCTACGGAAACGGTTCATCTTCGTCGAGAAGGACGACCACGGGAAGCTGACGCTCCGGCGCGGTTTCAAGATCGCCCAGGGCGAGCGCATCCTCGTGGTGGAGGACGTGATCACCAAGGGCGGCCGTGTGCAAGAGACGCTCGACATCGTTCGGGCCAACGGCGGGCAGGTCGCGGGCATCGCCGTGGTCGTGGACCGCAGCGGCGGGGCGGTGAGTTTTGGCGTGCCGACGCAGTCGCTCGGCCAGCTTCAGGTGGAAACGCTCGATCCCACCAACTGCCCGCTCTGTAAACGGGGCTTGCTGCTGGTCAAGCCGGGGAGTAAGTAAGACGGTTCCGCCGCGCCCACAACGGGCATGGCATGACGCCAGGGAACTATGATCCAGTGGATGTTAAAGAAGATTTTCGGTGACAAGAACCAGCGGGAGTTGAAGAAGCTCTGGCCGGTCGTTCACCGCATCAACGAAATCGAAAAGCAGTTTCAGTCGCTCAGCGACGACGGACTGCGCGCCAAGACGCAGGAGTTCAAGGCGCGGATCGAGACGGAACGCGAGACGCGCGGCATCAACAAGCTGCTGGCGGAGGCGCGGCAGCTTCAGGCCGACCTGCGCAGCGACGACGCGAAGCCGGTTTACCGCAAGGCACACCAAATCGAGCAGGGAATCCTCAGCGAGTTGCTGCCGGAAGCGTTCGCGGCGGTGAAGAACGCCTGCCGCCGGTTGTGGGGGCAGGACATCATGGTCCGCGGCCACGCGATCAAGTGGGAGATGATCCCGTTCGATGTGCAGCTCATCGGCGGCATGATGCTGCACAATGGGCGCATCTCGGAAATGGCGACCGGCGAAGGCAAGACGCTCGTGGCAACGCTGCCGCTCTACCTCAACGCCCTCACCGGCAAAGGCGCGCATCTCGTCACGGTGAACGACTACCTCGCCGCGCGCGACAGCGAGTGGATGGGCGCGGTCTATCGTTTTCTCGGCTTGACGGTCGGCTGCATCCAGCACGACCAGCCGCCGCCGCTGCGCCGCCAGCAATACCAGTGCGACATCACCTACGGCACGAACTCCGAGTTCGGCTTCGACTACCTCCGCGACAACGGCATGGCCACGTCGCTGGAGGACCAGGTGCAGCGCGGGCATTTCTACGCGATCGTGGACGAGGTGGACTCGATTCTCATTGACGAGGCGCGCACGCCGCTGATCATCAGCGGCCCGGCGGTCGCGTCGTCGAACATCCAGATTTATCAGCAATACCGGCCGCAAGTGGCCGACCTCGTGCGGGCGCAGACGATGCTTTGCAACCGGCTTGTCAGCGAGGCGCAGCAGATTTTGGAGAAAGCCAAAGCCGCAACGCCCGGCAACGAAAATGAAGGCGCATCGGGCCAGGCCGGCCGGCTCCTCTGGAAGGTCAAGCAGGGCATGCCGACCAACAAGCAGCTCACACATCTGATGGAAGATCCGGAGATGCGGAAGCTGATTGACAAGACCGAGTTGGAGCTGCACGCCGACCAGAAGAAGGAAGAACTCCACAGCCTCAAAGAGGAGCTGTTCTTCGCGATTGACGAGAAGGGCAACGAGGCCGATCTCACCACGAAGGGCCGCGAGTATCTCAGCAAGGATCCGGAATCGTTCGTGCTGCCCGATCTCGTCAACGTTTTCCACGACCTGGATCTGGACGCGTCGCTCCCGAAGGAAGAACGCGAGAAGCAGAAGGCGGCGGTGCAGCGGGCGTTCGACGAGAAGAGCCAGCGCATGCACGCCATCAGCCAGTTGCTGCGCGCGTTCTGCGTCTATGAGAAGGACGTCGAATACGTCGTGCAGGAGGGCAAGGTCATCATCGTGGACGAGTTCACCGGCCGCCTCATGCCAGGCCGGCGCTGGAGCGATGGTCTGCACCAGGCGGTGGAGGCGAAGGAAAACGTCTCGGTCGAACAGGAGAACCAGACACTCGCGACGATCACGATCCAGAATTATTTCCGCCTCTACGACAAACTCGGCGGCATGACCGGCACCGCCGACACCGAGGCAGCCGAGTTTCACGACATCTACAAGCTCGACGTCGCCGTCATCCCGACGAACCGTCCCTGCGCCCGCGACGATCACAACGACATCGTCTATAAGACGCGCCGCGAGAAATACAACGCCATCGTCAGCGAGATCGAGGAGGAGCACAAGAAGGGTCGCCCCGTCCTCGTCGGCACCGTGAGCGTCGAGGCGAGCGAGTTGCTCTCGCGCATGCTCAAGCGCACCGGCGTCGTTCACAACGTCCTCAACGCGAAGTATCACCAGATGGAGGCCGAGATCATCGCCCGCGCCGGCCAGCGCGGCGCCTGCACCATCGCCACCAACATGGCCGGCCGCGGCACCGACATCAAACTTGGCCCCGGCGTGCCGGAGATCGGCGGCCTGCACGTCATCGGCACCGAGCGGCACGAGGCGCGGCGCATTGACCGGCAGCTCCGCGGCCGTTGCGCGCGCCAGGGCGATCCCGGCAGCAGCCGCTTCTACGTGTCGCTCGAAGACGACCTGATGCGTCTCTTCGGCAGCGGCCGCATCGCCAACATCATGGAGAAGGTCGGCATGAAGGAAGGCGAGCCGCTCGAGTCGCGCCTCCTGAACCGCTCCATCGAGACGGCGCAGAAGCGCGTCGAGCAGCACAACTACTCCATCCGCAAGCGCACGCTCGAATACGACGACGTGATGAACAAGCAGCGCGAGGTCATCTACGGTTTCCGCAACGAGGTGTTGCGCACCGAGAACCCGCGCACGATGATCTTCGAGGTCATCGAGGAAGTCATCGCCGACCGCGCCGAGAGCCATCTGCCCGCCGACAAATCATTCGACGAGTGGGACGTGACCGGCCTCATCAACTGGGCCAATCTCACCTTCCCGCTCGGCCTGCGCCGGCAGCAGGTGGACCCGGTGTTGCAGCAGACGAGCGGCAACAAGGACGAGAGCAGCGCCGCCGAGCGCATGGCGGCGTTCCTGATGGAGCGCGTGAAGAGCGCCTACGCCGCGAAGGAAGCGAACGAAGACCCCGTCGGCCTCAAGACGCTGGAACGCTACGTCGTCCTGAACGCGATTGACCGCCTCTGGCAGGAACACCTCTACAACATGGACGCCCTGCGCACCGGCATCGGCCTGCGCGCCTACGGCCAGCGCGACCCGCTGGTGGAATACAAGGGCGAGGCGTTCAAGTTGTTCGAGGAAATGCAGATCCAGGTCAAGACGGAGATCGCCAGCAACACCTTCCGCTCCTCGACCACGCTTGCGGCGTTCGAGAAATTCCTCGCCGCACTGCCAAAGCAACTGCTGCACGCCCAGTCTGCCGCTTTCGGCGGAGCCGCCGCACCGTCCGCGCCGTCGCAGGGCCGTCCCGCGCAAGCCGTGCGCACCGACGCCGTCGAGGAAGCCATCGCCAACGTCGCCCGTCCCGTGCGCCGCGATGTGCGCAAGGTCGGCCCCAACGAGCCGTGCCCCTGCGGCAGCGGCAAGAAATTCAAGAAGTGCTGCGGGAAGTGACGGATTGAACCGCAGCCGCTGACGCAAGGAAGCGGAAACCACGCCGTGCTGAAACTGCTGTTTAATGCCATCGCCTGCCCTGACCTCGCGCTGCCGCGGTTTCTCGCGGTCCTCACCGGCGCGTTGCTGGTGATCGCGTTCCCGAAGTTCGACCTCGGCTTCCTCACGTGGTTCGCGCTCATCCCGCTCTTCTACGCGGCGCGCGGACGCTCGGTGCGCGAAGGCTTCTGGATCGGCTGGCTCGCGGGCTTCGTGTTCTTCTTCTTCGTCTTCAACTGGATCCGGCACGTCACCTCCGCCGGCTGGCCGGCGCTGGAAGAAATCCTGGCCGTGCTGACGTGGGTGTGGGGTCAGGCGGTGGTCGCTTTGCTGGCCGGCTATCTCGCAATCTACTTCGGCGCGTGGGGCGCGGCGGTCGCGGCGGCAACGCGACGATTCGGCTCCGGCAGCATCGGCGCAAACCTCGCAATCATGTTCCTGCTCTCGGCGACGTGGGTGGCGCAGGAATGGCTGCGCGGCTGGGTCATCACCGGTTTCCCTTGGAACAAACTCGGCGACAGCCAGCACGCGAACTCCGGCGCGGCGCTCGGCCTCGCGCAGATCGCGGACATCACCGGCGTCTATGGCATCTCGTTCATCCTCTGCCTCTTCAACCTCGGCATCGTGCTCACGGTCGAAAAATTTCGCCGCGACCGCGGCTTCGGCCGGCGTCCGCATATCGAGCTGTTCGTCGCGATAGGACTGGCGCTGCTGGCTTGGCAATACGGCATGCGCGCCGTGATGCGGCATCAGCCCGGAGGCGAACCGCTCACAGTCACGCTCATCCAGCCGAACATTCCGCAGGAGGTGAAGGAAGACAAGGCGCTCGCCGACTTCTCGCGCAAACAACTCCGCGACTTGACAGAAACTGCGATTTCCGTGTCGAAGCCGCAACTCATCCTCTGGCCGGAGACGGCGACGCCGGAGTATTTTCGCTGGGACAAGGAATCTTTCCAGACAATCAGCAACGTCGTGAAACGCACCGGCGCTTATCTGCTGACCGGCTCGATGGATCTCGACGGCTGGGAGAACCCAAAGACGGCGCGCTCTTACAACGCCGCCTTCCTCGTCCAGCCCAACCTCCGCCATCAGAAACCCTATTGGAAAATGCACCTCGTGCCATTCGGCGAATACGTGCCGCTGGAGCGATGGCTGCCGTTCATGAAATACCTGACGCCAATCCCCGGCAGCTTCGATCACGGCACGGAATACACGTTGCAGCGCCTCGACTCGCCGCCGGTGAGCATCGCGCCGCTGATCTGCTTCGAGGACACGTTCCCCTATCTCGCACGGAACTTCGTCCGGTGCGGCGCGACGTTGCTCGTGAACGTCACCAACGACGGCTGGTTCAAGGAATCCGCCGGCGCCTACCAGCACGCCGCCTGCTCCGTCTTCCGCGCCATCGAGACGCGCACGTTGATGATCCGCTGCGCCAATAACGGCCTCAGCGGCTATGTGGACACGCTCGGCCGCATCGTGGACTACATCCACGGCGGACCGAAAGATGACATCTTCATCACCGGCTGGAAGACGCTCACGATACCGGTGATGCCCGCCGGCGCGGCGCGGCCGTTGACTTTTTACGTGCGCTATGGTGACGTGTTCGCCTTCGCCTGCATCAGTTTGACGCTGCTGTGGGCCATAGGTGAAGTTTTTACAAGTTATGCTCGAAGACATCGTTAATCGCATCAAGGCCCAAGAGGAGCGCCTCGCTCATCTTCGGAGGTTTCTTTGACCTCGACACCTGCCAGAAACGCCTGACCGAGCTGGAAACCCAGATGGCCGCCCCGGCCTTCTGGAACAACAAAGACAAGGCCCGCGAAGTTCACAACGAAGCCTCCTCCCTGCGCCGCCGCATCGAGTTGCTTTCAGACGCGGTCAAGAAACTGGAAAGCGCCCAGTTGATGGCGGAACTGATCGCCGCCGAAACCGACGAGGCGCAGCGAAACCAAGCCCTCAAGGACCTCGACAAGGAGGCCGCCATCCTCCAATCCGACCTCGACGCGCTGGAGTTGCAGGCGTTGCTCGGCCAGCCGCACGACCGCAACAACGCCATCATTTCCATCCATGCCGGCGCCGGCGGCACGGAGAGCTGCGACTGGGCCAATATGCTGTTGCGAATGTATCAGCGTTACGCCGAGGCACGCGGTTTCAAGAGCGAGTTGCTCGACATTCTCCAAGGCGAGACTGCCGGCATCAAGAGTGCCACGCTCCTCGTCACCGGCGATTACGCCTACGGCTACACGAAATGCGAGCGTGGCGTCCATCGCCTCGTCCGCATCTCGCCGTTCGACTCCAACGCCCGCCGCCACACCAGTTTCGCCAGCGTGGACGTCATCGCCGAAATCGAGGACACCGACGTCGAGATCGAGATCAACCCCTCCGACATCAAACTCGACACCTACCGCTCCGGCGGCAAGGGCGGCCAGAACGTCAACAAAGTCGAGACCGCCGTCCGCATCACCCACATGCCGTCCGGCATCATCGTCGAGTGCCAGGCCCAACGCAGCCAGCACCAGAATCGCGAGACGGCGATGAAGGTGTTACGCTCGCGCCTCTACGAAAAGATGATGGACGAGAAGCGCGCCGCGATGGAGAAGTTCTACGGCGAGAAGGGCGACATCGCTTTGGGCCATCAAATCCGCTCCTACGTCTTCCAGCCCTATCGGATGATCAAAGACCTCCGCACCGGCTGCGAAACCAGCGACATCCAAGGCGTCATGGACGGCAACCTCGACCCGTTCGTCACCGCGTGGCTCAAAGCCGGCTGTCCGACAAAACGGATGCAGGCGAAGGATTTGGAGTAACCGAGGCGAAGCCATGCCTATCATTTTTGAAAAGGACGGCTACAAGTTCTTCTTCTACAGCAACGAGCACCAGCCCATCCACGTCCACGTGCGATACGGCGGTGGCGAGGCCGTGTTCAATGTTGAAGCCGAGGTTGAGCTTCGTGAATCGCAAGGTCTCAAGATCAAGGAATTGTCCCGGGCGCAGGAGCTTGCGGAAGAGAACCGACAACGTATAATCGAGAAGTGGCATGAACACCTTGACCGATAAAGCGCGCGCGGCCTCCTATCGCGAAGGCTGCATCGTCGTCACGATGGAAAGCGGAGATGAACTTCGCTTTTCTGTCGCAGACAATCCCCGGCTCGCTGGCGGCAACGCCCAACAACTCAACCACATCGAAATCTCCCCCTTTGGGCTGCACTGGCCTGACTTGGATGAAGACCTTTCCTTCTGCGGCTTGCTGCAAGGCGATCATGGCCAACATCAGAAACACCCGACGAGGTGATTTGGCAGGCGCACGACAGCGGCCTGTGAAAACACCTCACACTGTCCGGGAAACCAGCGACATCCAAAGCGTTATGGACGGCAACCTCGACCCGTTCGTCACCCCGTGGCTGAAGGCGGGATGTCCGACAAAGCGGATGCAGGCAAAGGATTTGGAGTAGCCCCTCGTTGTTCTGAACTGACAATGAAATTAAAAGTGGATTTCTTCAGAATGGGGATAATGAGTTCATTTCATGGACTGGGTGAGTTTCTCCAAACTGTTGAGGCACAACTGGAGGAAGCAAAGCACCTAGAACTAGGCCGATTGCGTGCTGAATATCAAACGGTCGAAGTCAACAATCACGAGGACGAAATGTCCCTAGTAGGCGAGATGCACGCCGAACTGCAGATCGTTGAACGGCAATTTGAAGAGACGTTCACCTTTACGCTACGCTATTCATTCGTCGTCTCCTTATTCGGCTTGGTAGAGACCCAGTTGAGAGCCGTATGCGATAAGATTAGTGAGCAAAAATATCTCAATTTGCATTTAGGCGATCTGAGTGGAAGAAACTTATTGGATCGGACAAATAAGTTTCTGGAGAAAGTCGCGGGTCTGCGCGGTATTCCAGCCGAGAAATGTGAGGTAATAATTGACCTTCAGAAGGTTCGAGACTGTATTGTTCACTCCAACGGAAGGGTAGCTTTGTCCCGTGACAAACAACACATACGTCACCTTTGCACAAGAAGAACAGGCCTCAGCCTTGTAGAGGCTGACTTAGGGCTGCATGCATACGCCGGAATTGGTGGTTCGGGAGCTGAGGAGTTGCTAATCATCGAGCGTTCGTTCTGTTATGAACAACTCAAGGCAATCCAAACAATTTTCGCCGACCTTTTCGAACAAGCTGGTTGCTTCGGACCAGATCACGTGGATGTAACACCCTGAAGACCAAGCCGTTCACAAAATGACCATCCTCGACACCATCATCGCCCGGAAACGCGTCGAAGTCGCTGCGTTGCAACCGCGAGCGACAGAGCTGAAGCGGCTTGCGACGGAGCGGAACGAGCGGCGCGACTTTGCGGCGGCGCTGCGGCGGGCGGATGGGCGTGTGGCGCTCATTGCCGAGGTGAAGAAGGCGTCGCCGTCGGCGGGCGTCATCCGGCCGGACTTCGATCCGGTAGCCATCGCCCGCGACTACGAGCGCGGCAGCGCGTCCTGCCTGAGCGTGCTCACGGACGAGAAGTTCTTCCAAGGCCATCTCGATTACCTGCGCCACATCCGCGAGGCGGTGAAGCTGCCGTTGCTGCGGAAGGATTTCATCGTGGATGATCTGCAAATCCACGAGGCAGTGGCGGCAGGCGCGGATTGCGTGCTGCTGATCGTGGCGTGTCTGGAGCAGGAGGCACTAATGAATCTGCTGCGCGCCGTGGCGGAATGCCGGCTCGACGCGCTGGTGGAGGTTCACGACGAGGCAGAGTTGGACCGCGCGCTGGAGGCCAACGCCCGCATCATCGGCGTGAACAACCGCAACCTGAAGACGTTCAAGGTGGACCTTGCAACGACCGAGCGATTGGCGAAGCGGATGCCGGCGGGCAAGACGTTGGTCGCCGAAAGCGGCATTCACACCCGCGCCGACGTGGAGCGTTTGGCCCGCTGCGGCGCCAACGCCATCCTCGTCGGCGAGTCGCTCATGCGGAGCGGCGACATTCCGGCGAAAGTGAGAGAACTGATTGGCGAAGCGTGATTCGTGACTCGTAATTCGTTATTCGAATCACGAATCACGAATCACCAATCACGAATTACGAACCAAGCCCTCATGCTCATCAAGATTTGCGGCATCACGAACGAAGACGACGCGCTGGCAACGGTGAACGCCGGTGCGAACGCGCTCGGCTTCGTGCTCTGGCCTCGCAGCAAACGGTTCGTCACGGTGGAGGCGGCGGCGCGCATCACGGAGCTGGTGCCGCCCCACGTCCAACGCGTTGCTGTGCTGGTGAATCCGTCGCGCGAAGAGGTGGAACGACTGCTCGCGGCGGGCGCTTTTGACACGCTGCAACTCCACGGCGAAGAGACACCGGAGTTTTGCGCGCAATGGAAAGATCGCGCGAAGGTCTGGAAAGGGTTCCGCGTCGGGGACGCCGCGAGTCTGGCGCCGCTGGCTGGCTACTCGGTCGTTGACGCTGTTTTGCTCGATAGCTACAGTCCGACCTCTCATGGCGGCACGGGCAAGACGTTCGACTGGTCGCTCGTGCGCGAAGCGAAAAAGCTTGGCCGGCCGGTGATCCTGTCGGGCGGTCTGACGCCGGCGAACGTCCGCGAGGCCGTCGCCGCCGCGAGGCCTGACGGCGTGGATGTGAGCAGCGGCGTTGAGCTTTCGCCGGGAAAGAAGGATCACGAGCGTATCCGCGAGTTTATTTGTAATGCAAAAACTGAAATCACAACCTGACAAACAGGGGCACTTCGGTCCCTACGGCGGCATGTTCGTGCCGGAGACGCTGATGTCGGCGCTGCAGGAGCTGACAGCCGAATACGACCGTGCGCGGCGCGACGTGAAGTTCCGGCGCGAACTGGACTATTATCTGCGCGAATACGCCGGCCGCCCGACGCGGCTTTATTTCGCCGAGCGCCTGACGCGCGAACTGGGCGGCGCGAAGATTTACCTCAAACGCGAGGATATGCTTCACACCGGCGCGCACAAGATCAACAACTGCCTCGGCCAGGTGTTGCTCGCGCGGCGGCTCGGCAAGCGGCGGATCATCGCAGAGACCGGCGCGGGCCAGCACGGAGTGGCGACGGCGACGGTGGCGGCGATGTTCGGCTTGGAGTGCGTCATCTACATGGGTGAAGTGGACATGGCCCGCCAGGCGCTGAACGTCTATCGTATGAGGCTGCTCGGCTCGAAGGTCGTCGGCGTCAGTGCCGGCCAGCGCACGCTCAAGGAAGCCATCAGCGAAGCGATGCGCGACTGGACGACGAATGTCCGCTCGACGCATTACATCCTCGGCAGCGCGCTTGGCAGCCATCCGTATCCGATGATGGTCCGCGACTTCCAAAGCTGCATCGGCCGGGAAGCGCGCAAACAGATTCTGGCGCGAGAGAAACGTCTGCCGGACGCAATCGTCGCGTGCGTCGGCGGCGGCTCGAACGCCATCGGCATGTTCCATCCGTTCCTTGGCGACAAGAAAGTGCGGCTCATCGGCGTCGAAGCCGGCGGGCGCGCCATCCGGCCGGGAGATCACGCGGCACGGTTTGCCGGCGGCTCGCTTGGCGTGCTGCAAGGGACGCGGACTTACGTGCTGCAAAACGCCGACGGTCAGATCGAATTAACGCACTCGGTCAGCGCGGGTCTTGACTACGCGGCGGTCGGACCGGAGCACGCTTGGCTGCGCGACCAGAAGCGCATCGAATACACCTACGCCACCGACGACGAGGCATTGCGGGCGTTCCGTTTTCTCGCCGAAAAGGAAGGCATCATCCCGGCACTGGAGAGCGCGCACGCCGTCGCACACGTCGTGAAGCTCGCACCGAAGATGACCAAGCGCCAGGTCGTCATCGTCAACCTCTCCGGCCGCGGCGACAAGGACGTGCAACAGGTGGCGGAGATTGTGAAGCTATGAAAAGCATGACTGGCTATGGCCGTGGCGAGTGTTCGCGCCACGGCGTGAAGATCACGGTCGAGTTGAACTCCGTAAACCGCAAGCAGAGCGACATCACGATCAACCTGCCGCGCGAGTTAATCGAGCTGGAGCCGCGTATTCGCGACATCATCAACACCCGCATCGCCCGTGGCCGCCTCAACGTCGCCGTTGGCTATCATCCCAGCGCAGACAAGCCACGCGCGCAGGTGCGAGTGGACGTGGCGGTGGCGAAAGCTTATCTCGCGGCAACGAAGAAGCTGCACCGCGAACTAGGCATTGACGGCTCGATCACGCTGGACGCAATCCTCCGCGCGCCGGGTGTGGTGAGCGTCGTCGAGGCGGAGACGGACGCTGGCTCGCTCGGCCCACTGGTGGAAACGGCGTTGAACCGCGCGCTCGACCAGTTGGTGAAGATGCGCGAGCGCGAGGGCAAACACCTGGCGGCCGACCTGAACAAGCGGCTGACGATTCTTCGTGACGGCGTCACGAAGGTCGGTGTTGAAGCGCCGAATGTGGCAAAGCGTTACCAGCAGCAACTTCACACCCGCATCAAGAACTCCGGCGTGGAACTGCCACTGGACGACGAGCGACTACTCAAAGAGGTTGTCATCTTCGCCGACCGCGCCGACATCACCGAAGAACTGACGCGCCTTTCGAGCCATCTCGACCAGTTCGCCGGCTGTCTTGCCTCCGGCGAGCCGGTGGGCCGCACATTGGATTTCCTCTCGCAGGAGATGGGCCGCGAGATCAACACCATCGGCTCCAAGGCCAACGATATAGCCATCACTCAGACGGTGGTGACGCTGAAAGCCGAGCTTGAAAAAATCCGCGAGCAGGTGCAGAACATCGAATAAACGCCCATGAAACCCAAGGAGGGTTTATTGATAGTGCTATCGTCGCCTTCGGGCGGCGGCAAGACGACGCTCTGCAACCGGCTGATGGAAGCCGACGGGAACGTCGTGCGCTCCATCTCCTGCACCACGCGCCCGCCGCGCGGTGCCGAACAGGAAGGCCGCGATTACTACTTCCTGACTCGCGACGACTTCGAAAAGCGCGTGGCGCATGGTGAGTTCCTCGAGCACGCACAGGTTCATGGCCACTATTACGGCACGCTGCGAAAAACAGTCGAGGAGCTGCTGGCGACGGGTCGTGATGCTCTGCTGAACATTGACGTGCAGGGCGCTGCCATCGTCTGCAAGCTCGCCAAGGCGGACCCGCGCCTTCGCCGTGCGCTGGTAAGCGTGTTCCTGATGCCACCATCGCTGCAACTACTCGAACAGCGCCTGCGCAAGCGCGGCACCGACACCGAGGCAACCATCGCCCGGCGACTCGCGGAGGCTCGGCGCGAGATGGCGTGCTGGCGCGAATACGATTATGTGATTGTGAGCGGCTCCATTGAGGAAGATTATCGGCGGATGCAGGCAATTCTGAATGCCGAGCGGTGCCGGACATCACGACAAAGTTTTAAAACGGAGTAACGAAGCGATGAGCAGCAAAGCCACAATTCTGGTTGGCGTGACCGGTTCGATAGCGGCCTACAAAGCCGCCGACCTCGTCAGCAAGCTGGTCAAAGCCGGCCACACGGTCCACGTCATCATGACGCGCGAGGCGACGGAGTTGGTGACGCCGCTGACGTTTTCCACGCTCTCGCGCAACCCGGTGACGCTCAGCCTTTTTGACGAGCCAGCGGAATGGAAGCCGCAGCACGTCTCGCTGGCCGACATCGCGGACCTGCTCGTGATCGCCCCCGCAACGGCCAACGTCATCGCGAAGCTGGCACTGGGCCTTGCCGACGACGCGCTCAGTTCGATTGCGCTCGCCTGCCAGGCGCCGCTGCTGGTTGCGCCGGCGATGAACGGCAAGATGTGGCTCCACCCGGCGACGCAACAGAATGTGGCGACGCTGAAGAAACGCGGCGCGCGCTTCATCGGCCCGGAGGCCGGCCTGCTGGCATGCGGTTACGAAGGACTCGGCCGCCTCTGGAACGTGGACGGCATCGTGGCGGAGATTGAGCGGATGCTGAAGCGGAAGAAGAAACGCAATGCGTAATACGTAAGCCGGCCTCCAATTACGTATTACCAACCTCATGCACTTCCTCATCACAGCCGGCCCGACTCGCGAGTGGCTCGACCCGGTGCGATTCCTGTCGAACCCGTCGTCGGGCAAGATGGGCTACGCACTGGCACAGGCGGCACGGGAGACAGGCGCAACCGTGATGCTTGTCAGCGGGCCGGTGACAGTGGCAACGCCGCGCGGCGTGGAGCGGGTCCTCGTCGAGACGGCGGCAGAAATGGCGCGCGAAGTTTTTCGGCGTGCGAAACGCGCGGACATCATTATTCTATCCGCCGCGGTGGCCGACTGGACGCCCGCGGCGCGGGCGCGGCAGAAGATGAAGAAGGAGACCGACGGAAAGCGAAAGACGAAACTGGTGCTGACGCTGAAACCAACCGTGGACATCGCGGCGACGCTTGGCAAATCCCTCCGGCCCAGCCAGGTGCTGGTGGGGTTTGCGGCAGAGACACAGCGTGTCGAGGCCAACGCCCGCGGGAAACTGGAACGGAAGAATTTCGACATGATCGTGGCGAACGACGTGAGCCGGCCCGGCGTGGGCTTCGGCTCCGACCGCAACGAGATCATCATCATCGGCCGCGACGGCAGCGTCGAACGGCCGCGGCGCGCGGGCAAACTGGCCCTGGCGCGACGCATTTTGAGACGCGCCTGCGCGATCCACGCAGGCAAGGCGGGGCTGTCATGATTCTAACGCTGACGTTGAATCCGTGCATTGACGTGGAGGTCGAAGTTCGCCGGCTGATGCGTGACGATGTCAACCGCATCATCTCCAAGAACCGCGAAGCCGGTGGCAAAGGTATCAATGTCTCCCGAGCCGTGCATGCGCTTGGCGGAAAGACACTGGCCATCGCTCCCATCGGTGGTCACATGGGGATGGATTTCCTGAACCGTTTCAGCAAGACGCGCATTCGCGCCAAGCTGGTGCCCATCGCCGGCGAGACACGCGTGAACATCAACATTCACGAGACTGGCGGCCGCGTGCATACGCGCCTGAACGCCGCCGGGCCGCGACTGTCAGCACGTGAATTGCAGCAGGTGATGGATGCCGTCGAACGCAACCTGCCGCGCGCGGCGCTGTTGGTCATCAGTGGCAGTCTGCCGCCCGCCCTGCCGGCGGATACTTATGCGGAGATCATCCGCGTGGCCAACCGCCGCGGCGTGCGCGTCATCCTCGACACCGACGGCGAACCGTTGCGGCTCGGCTTGCGCGCGAAGCCGTTCATGGTGAAACCAAATGTTCACGAAGCGCGGCGACTGCTCGGCGGACGGCTGGAAACCACCGAAGCGGTGGCCCGCGCGACTCGGAAGCTGGTGCAAATGGGCGCGGAAGCGGCCGTCATCTCGCGCGGAGCGCAAGGCGCGGTGCTCGCGACGACGGACGGCTGCTGGACCTCGCGCTCACCGAGCGTGCCCCGGCGCAACAACGTCGGGCCAGGCGACGCGCTGGCGGCGGCGGTCGCGGTGGCATTGTCGCGAGGGCTCGATTTGCAGGAAGCGCTGCGTTGGGGTGTGGCAGCCGGTGCGGCACATGTGGCCTGTCCACCGACGCCAAACGGTTGCAGTGCGCGTCAGATGCGGCGGTTGCTGCCTAAAGTCGCTGTAAGGAAGCTGTAGTCAGCAGAGTCGCCACTACACAGACACGTCGTAGATTGTCATCCCGGTCGGCAGCTTCGGATAGAAGTCCGTGCTCTTCTGCGGCATCCGCGAACGCGCGTCGGCAATCGCCTGCACGGCGCGCACCGGCGTCGGGTTCAGCAGGAAGAACGCCTGTCCTTTCCCTCCGCGGACGTTCTCCACGCCCGTCGTCGCTTCGCGCAGGTAGTGGAGATTGGATTCCTCACGGAGCTTCTCCTCGTTGATGCCGAGCATCTGGTCGAGGATGACCGTGTGGAGAATCGCGACGTCGAGGTCGGCCCAAAGCGGCGGCTGACTGGCGAAGAGCGGTGCGCGGTCGCGGTCGCGGCGCAGTTTCAACAACGTGAAACCGCCAGTCGGCAAGAACAAACCGAACCAGTGATCATCAGCCGTCGCTTGCGCCAAGCGCGCCTGCAACGCGTCGAGGCTCGCGGCGGGTTCGAGGTCGAACCATTCCGCCAGCGAGCGGCGCAGCGCATCGGCGTTGAAGTTGGCGATGTTGTGGACCAAGCGGTGCGTCGGCAGCACGACGAGGCCGGGATCGTCCATCGCCACGAGCGTCGCCATCGTAAACTCGAACGGCGCGTCGGGGCCGGCGTTCGGATGCTGCCGTCGCATCTCCTCGCGGTAGTTGAGCGACGTCTCAAAGCGATGGTGTCCGTCGGCGATGTAAAACTTCAGCGGCAGCAACGTCTGTTGCACGGTTTTCAGCGCAGCGGCATCCTCGATGGCCGTGAGGCGATGATGAATCCCGAATTGGTCTTCGAACTTCGCCATCGGCGTCGCTGCGGTGCGTGCCGATGCCAGTTCCGCGCCGGTGCCGGGATAGAGCAGGAAAATCTGGCCGAAGTGCGCGCGACAGTGGCGCAAAAGGTTGAGCCGGTCCGCCTTCGGTTTGCTGAGAGTGCGCTCGTGCGGCAGGATGTGACCTTCCTCCGGCCGGCTGAGTCGCACGCGGCCGATCAATGCGCGGCGTGTGAGTTCCCGGCCGCCAACGCGGAAAGTTTGCTCGTAGGCGAAGATTGCCGGTCGCTCGCGGCGGACGAGGAAGTTTTCCCGCTGCCACGCGCGGAAGGACTCTTCCGCCCGCGTGTATTTATTGCGCTGCTCGGTATCGCCCGGTTCCTCACGGCCGAGGATGACACGGATAATGTTGTGGTCGTGGCGGGCATAGTAGGCCGCCTGCATCTCCGGCGTGATCTTGTCGTAAGGCTCGGTAAGCACGTCGGCAAGGCCCGCGCCGCGCTCCGGCTGCTGGCGGACGCGGTCGAGGTTATAGGTTAAAGCTTGGAACGGTTGAAAATCTGCCATAATTCCTTCTTTCCGTGCGGATAATGTTGGAGCGGCGAGCGAGTGTCAAGGCGGGTGAATGGAAAAAGCGCCTTGACAGCCCAAGGGATTGTATGTTAGCCACGAGACAGCCACAGCCCGTAGAGGTCTGAACATAATGCTCTGTCCAAAGTGCCGGCACATAGATGATAAGGTCATAGACTCCCGGATGTCGCGCGACGGGGCCGTGATCCGACGCCGACGGGAGTGCCTAGGCTGCGGGCATCGTTTCACCACCTACGAGGAAACCGAGCGTGCTTCGCTTTTGGTGGTCAAGCGCGACGGACGGCGGGAGGAGTTTGACCGGCGCAAACTTGCCGGCGGCCTGCTGAAGGCGTGCGAGAAACGGCCGGTCAGCACCGAGCAGATTGACCGGACGGTCGAGGAGATCGTCGAGGATCTCGGCAACAAATACGACCGCGAAGTGCCGGCAACGGCCATCGGCGAGTCGGTGATGAAACACCTGAGCAAACTCGACCAGGTGGCTTATGTGCGGTTCGCGTCGGTCTATCGCCAGTTCCGCGACATCAACGAGTTCATGCACACGATTCTGGAGTTGAACAACAAATCTTAAGCCGGCGCCGCGCGGGCCGGCAGCAATGGAGACACATGATTGACGTGCGCGAAGATGTGATTTTTGTGGTGCGGTTGGACGGCCGGTGCGAGCCGCTCACGCTGGAGCAGCTCGCCCACCAGATCACCGAACACCCGACCATCGGCAAGATCGAGCTGTGGGTGGCGCGGCAGATTGCCCACGCGGTGATGCACTACTTCCACACCGACCTCGACCGCGATGTCGTGGACGAGGCGGCGCTGAACGAGGTGCTCGAACGGGTGCTGGCCTGCTGCTGCGAGGTCATTGACAGCGACAAGCCGGCGGCGTTCTCGGCCGATCTGCGCAAACTCGCCGTGCAGGCGGGCTACGGCTTCGAGCTGGTGTTCTTCAAGGAACTGGAAAAGACCGTGCGCGACCTGAGCGGCCACCCGGCGCGGTTCATCCAGTTCACCGGCCTGCGGCCGTGCGTGAAGCTTCTCACCGGCCGGAAGAACTGGAGCAGTTCCTGCAGCCGGCTGGAGAACGAAATTCTCGACTTCCTCCGCAACAAAGTGGGCAACGAAAGCAGCGGCAAAGAAAGCCTGCTCGTCGTGCGGTAGCCGGCCGCGGCTTACTTCCTCCCCTCGTGCGGGCGGTCTGTCGCCTCAATGGCGAGCCATGCGCTCACGATACTGCCCAGCGGCGAGACGGCTGTGGCTTCGTCGAAGCGGCCTCGGCGAACCACACTGGTCAGGAGCGGTTGCGTCGCAGTTGAAACGCCAAACGTCGTCGCCAACCGCGCTGTATCCGCGAAGAGCCACCACCAGCCGCCGTTCGTCGCGAGAGTCGCCTGCCGCTGGATGCCGGCGCGCAGCGTCGGCGCAGCGCCTCGCGCGGTCTGGCTCACGCGTTCCAGCGAATCCTCCGAGGGTGACAGCCAGAGCCAATCCTTGACGATGCGCCAGCGCAGCGGCGGCTGCGCCTTGTCAAACCGCTGCATGACGGCCTTCAACCGGTCCGGTTTCTGTAGCGGCGCGCCGAACAGCACCGCCAGACGTCGCTGTCCTGGTGGCCAATCCAGCGCCACCGCCGTCGGCGTCCCGAGCGCGCCAAGCACGTCGCCGGCGAAGTCGGACTGCTGCGCGGTCCAGCCGGTCTCGAAAAGCGTGAGCACCTTCATCCATTCCCGATGGCCCAGCGTGAGCGTCGTCCGGATGATGAAGTTATAGACTTCGCCCGCCGGCATGTCAGCCATCGCACTGGCGACGCACGACGACGGCAGACGTTCCAGCAGCATCGGTTTGAAGTGATGATGCGATTGCTTCGGAGGCTCCCTGTGCGCCACCACCACCGAGTCCAACACCTGGCTGCCATCGAAGACCTGCGCCGCGCCGATGGCGTCGAGCTGCGCCAGCGGCTTTGCGAGCGTTTGCAGTTGCGGCAGCCATTGCAGGAACGGATCGAGCATCCGCGTCAACGGCCCCGCCTGCGCCACCAGCAACCAGTCGGCGCGCTCCGGCAGGCGCGCGAGCGTGGCGCGGAACGGCCCGCTGCCAGCCAGCGTTTCGCGCGACCCATCGCGGTGACGGTCAATCACCTCCATCATCGGCGCGGCGCCAAGCGTGAGGATGAGGCGGTCTCCCAGCGTGGCGGCGCAGATTTCCAAGCCCGGCTCCAGCCGCCACTGCTGGTAGTCGGTCTTGAAATACCGCTGGTCGCTGAACACCGTCGCCGGAAACTCGCGCTTCAACTGGCTTTTGAGTTGGCCGAGCCACGCCCGCGCCTGCGGATCGCGAGCGCCGAACTGGATGGCGACCACCAACTGCGGCGCGATCCGCGGCGAGGTCTGCAGGCCGGTGAGCGCCACGAACGCCTCACCCTCCGCCAGTTCCCCTGCCCCGCGCACGACCGCGTCGAGCAGATTGGCCCAGCGTTTCGACATCAACCCGCCAGCTCCCTGGGAGGAGGAACCTTCCCGCAACTTCGCCACCATCGCGGCCGCGGGTGTTTGCGCCCAGCGGGTCGCCGTGGCGGTGACATTGGGAAACTGCGCGAAGACCGGCGTCGTGGCTGGAAGAAGACCGGCGCCGCCCGGCGCCCGGCGCGGCCAAAACCAGACGACCGCCGCGACAAGACTTGCCGCCGCAATCACCAGTCCGATTGTGCGCCGTGAGAACCTCACCACCGGGCGACTCTCACGGGCGCGCGAAACACGGTCAAGCGTTTTCCTCGCTTTACAATGCGCCAGAGAAACAGAGCGAATCCCCCGCCGGCCTCCGACTCACGACGGCGGCAAGGTGAACCAGAAGGCGCTGCCCTTGCCGGCCTCGCTCACGACGCCGATCTGGCCGCCCTGGGCTTCGACGGCGAGTTTGCAGAAGGCCAGGCCCAAGCCGGTGGAGTATTGGCGCACGGTCCTGGCGACCTGGCCGAATTTCTCAAATATCTTCCCGTGATACTCGGCGGGAATGCCCGGGCCGTTGTCGGCCATTTCCAGCCACACCATCGAGTCCTTCCGGCGCACGGTGATGCGGATGCGGCCGTCTTTGGGGGTGAATTTGAGGGCGTTCTGGAGCAGGTTGCCGAGCACCCGGCGGGTGACCTCCTCGTCACAGGAAGCCATGACCGGTTCCGCGGGTGACTCCAGCGCGAGCTGCCGCGCGTCGAGCAGGGACTGGAACGAGTCCATGACGGTTCTGGCCAGTTTCCCCATGTCGCAGGCGCGGCGGTTGAGGGGCATGTTGCCCGTCTCGAGCCGGCTGATGTCCAGCAGCGAGCCGATCATGTCGTTGAGCCGGCAGATGTTTATCAGAGTCGTGCTCAGGTAACCGGTTTCCTTGCTGTCGAGTTTGGAGGCGGCGGTCTCCTTGATCAAATCCAGATAACCGAGCGCGATGCAGAGCGGCGCGCGCAAGTCGTGGATGATCATGTGCGTGAGATTGTCGCGCAGCGTCTCCAGTTCGCGAAGGCGGGCGTAGTTGTCCTGCAACTGCTTATGCTGCCGTTCCAACTCATCCGCCATGCGCGCCCGCTCGTCCTCGGTCGCCTTGAGCTTCGCGGCGTTCCCCACGCAGCGCAGAATCGCATCCTTGGGCACCGGCTTGCACAGGTAGTCGAACGCCCCGGCCCGCACGGTGGCGGCGGCGGTTTCGATGGTGGGCTGGCCCGTCATCATGATCACCTGGACGCGCGGTGATCCTTGTCGGATTGTCTGAAGCAGTTCAACGCCGGTGACACGGGGCATGACAATGTCGGACACCACAACGTCGAAGCTCCCCTCCTTGAGCCGTTCCAGCGCGGCCGAAACATTTTCAGCAGTCTCGACTTGGTAGCCGGCATTGCTCAAGAAGGCGGCCAGGGTGTCTCGCAGGCTCTCTTCGTCGTCCACGACCAGGATGCGTGCCATGACCTATTTCTCTCCCTTTAACGGCAAGTCCATGTGGAACCGCGTGAAGCGGCCGGTCTCGGTCTCGAAATGCAGCCGGCCGCCGTGATCCTTGACGAGGCCGTAGCTGATGGAGAGGCCCAGCCCCGTGCCCTTGCCCGTCGGCTTGGTGGTGTAGAACGGATCAAAGATGCGGCCGCGAATTCCCTCCGGGATTCCATTGCCGTGGTCCTCAATGGTCGTCCGAATCCAGGGCGCGCCGTCCTGCTCGAAGCGGCGGACGCTGACGCGGATGATCTTGTCCTCGTGGAAGGCCGGATACTTTTCGTTGAGGGCGTCGCGCGCGTTGGTCAGAAGGTTCAAGAGCACCTGTTCGAGCTGCTGGCCGCGGCATTCCATCTGCGGCAGCCCCCCCGGCACCTCCAGTTCCAGCGTGATCTGGTCGTGCCGGATCACGGTCTGGACCAGCGTGAGAGTGGCGTTGAGGATGTCGTTCAAGTTCGCCGGACTGCGCCCCAGTTTGTCCTGCCGGGCGAAGGAAAGCAGATTGCGGACGATGTGAGCGACGCGGTCGGTTTCCTTGGTGATGCCGCCCAGGTATTTTTGCAGGCCGCTGTCGGCGGGGAGTTTGTCGGCGATCAACTGGGCGTAGTTCATGATGCCGTTGATCGGGTTGTTGATCTCATGGGCCACGCCGCCGGCCAGCGTGCCGATGGCCTCCATCTTCTGCGACTGGCGGAGCTGGACTTCCAACGCGGTCTCGCGGGTAACGTCGAGGTTGATGCCCACGTAGTTGACGATGCGGCCGGTGGCGTCCCGCACGGGCGAGATCGTCGCCTCTTCTTCGTAAAGCGTGCCGTCCTTCTTCTTGTTGGTGAAATGGCCATGCCACACGTCGCCGCGGGCCAGCGTCTCCCACATCTGCTGGTAGAAGGCAGCGTCGTGCTTGCCGCTCTTGATCAGGCGCGGATTCTGGCCGAGGGCTTCCTGCCGCGAGTAGCCGCTGTTGCGTTCGAAGGCGGGGTTTACATAGAGCATGGTGCCCTGCGCGTCCGTGATCATGATGGCCTCCGCCGATTGCTCGACGGCGGTGACGAGCCGCGATTGGGCTTCCTCGATGCTCTTGCGTTGGATGCCGAGGGCGATGCCGTCGGCGACGGTGCCGAGGGCCTGGAGCACCCCCTGCGTGAGCGCATGCCGGGCGAACATGGCCATCACGCCCACCAGCCGGTCCTCGACGATCAACGGGTAGCCCGCAAATGCCACCATCCCCTCGGCCCTGGCCCACTCCTGGTCGCTGATGCGCGGATCGCCGACGATCTGATTGGTCAGATGCGGCTGGCGTTTAAGGGCAATCCAGCCGATTTTGAACTTCTCGCCGACGGGCACGCGGCCGTGCGGGCCGTTGAGGTGGGTGTAGAGGCCGGCGCTGGCCTGGAGTTCCAGGACGTTTTCCCGCTCGTTGAGCGTCCAGATTCGGGCGAACGCCGCGTCCAGATCGTGCATGATGCCTTCGGCGCAGTGCTGGAGCAGTTCCCGCAACGCGCCGCCGCGGATCAAGGTCTGGCCGATGTCCGCCGCCAATGACGCGGTCCGCGCGCGCTCTTCGGAGGCGGCCTCCGCCCGCTTGCGCTCGCTGATGTCGCGATTGACGCCGACGACGCCGGCGAATTCGCCGAACGCGTCGAACATCCCGCTGCAAGTGACTTCGTGCCAGACCGGCCAGCCGTCCTTGCGGACGAACTTCAACTCGACCGTTTCATGCACGCGCTCGCCGGTCCGCATCTTGGGAATGATCTCGCCTAGCTTTTTGCGGACGGTGGTGGCTGAAGCCGCCACGAGCAGTTGATCGAAGAACCGCGCCAGGGCTTCCGTCGGCGTGTAGCCCAGCAGCCGTTCGACCGAGGGACTCACGTAGTTCATTTGGCCCGACGTGTCCAGGGTCCAGATCAAGTCGCTGGCGTTGTCGGCCAGCAACCGGAACCGCCGCTCGCTCTCGCGCAGCACCCTCTCCATCAGCTTGCGCCCGGAGATGTCGCTCACCGTGCCCATCAGCCGCGCGCGCTCGCCTTTCTCGTTGCGGCTGACGCGTCCCTGGAGCGCGATCCAGCGCGGCTCCTGGCCCGGCCGCGCCACCCGGCACTCGACGCTGAGCCGGTCGGTGGCCAGGGCCTGCGCAAAACCGTGTTTGACCAGTTCAAGGTCCTCCGGCACGACGTGCTGCAGGAGGATGTCGTAATTCCACTCGGCCAGCGGCGTGGTGTAGCCGAAAATCTGGTCGTGCCGCGGCGTCCGCCACGACGTGTGGCCGGTCAGGTCGAATTCCCACACGCCCATCTGGCCGGCCTCCAGCGCCATCCGGAGCCGCTCCTCGCCGAGCCGCAACTGCCGCTCCGCCTCGGCCAGTTGCCGGTGTTCCTGCGCCTCCTGCAACGCGCGCCGCACCGACGGCCCGAGGCGGGTGAGCCGCTGTTTGAGCACGTAATCCATCGCACCGTGGTGCATCGCCTCGATGGCGGTTTCCTCGCCGAGCGTGCCTGAGACGAAGATGAAGGGCACCTCAGGGCGTTCCTTGCGCGCAAGCTCCAGGGCCGAGAGACCGTCGTAGGACGGCAGCGAATAGTCGGCCAGAATCAGATCGAGCGCGGGCGTCCGCAGGCCGGCGAGGAAATCCGCCTCCGTCCAGACCCGTTTCGCGTCAAACGCGATGCCTTCCCGCTTCAACTCGCGCATCACCAGGCCGGCGTCGGCGGCGCGGTCTTCGAGATGGAGGATGTGGATTTCAGGGGCCGTGTTCATAGTGCGATCTCTTTCTGCCGGGCCGGCAGCGTGAAGTAAAACGCCGCGCCTTCGTTGACCTTGGCTTCCGCCCACACACGGCCGCCGTGGCGCTGGACGATGCGTTGCACCAGCGCCAGGCCGACGCCCGTGCCTTCAAACTCCGCCTCGCTGTGCAGCCGCTGGAAGACGCCGAAAAGCTTCTGGACATATTTCATGTCGAAACCCGCGCCGTTGTCCTTCACGCAGTAAACCACCGTGCCGTCCTTGGCGCGGCCGGTGACCTCGATCTCGGCCGCCGGTTTGCCGCCGGTGTATTTGACCGCGTTGGAGATGAAGTTGCCCCACACGTGGGCCAGCAGATGCGGGTCGCCGTGCGCCGGCGGCAGCGGATGCAGGTTGAAGCGGATGTCGCGGCCCGGCGCCTGCGCGGCGCACTCCTTGAAGGCGGCTTGCGCCAGTTCGTTCATGTCCACCGCCGACAACAGCATCGCCTGCCGTCCGGCCTTCGAGAACGCCAGCAGGTCGTCAATCAACCGGCCCATGCGTTCGGACTCCGCGCATATAGTGCCGAGCACGCGCCGGCCTTCCTCGTCGAACTGCTTTGCGTAGTCCTCGGCCAGGATGGCCGCATAGCCGTTGATGCCCCGCAGCGGCGCGCGCAGGTCGTGGGACACGGAGTAGGAGAACGCCTCCAGTTCGCTGTTGGCCTCTTGAAGCTGGGCGGTGCGCTGGATGACGCGCATTTCCAGCTCGGCGTTGAGCTTCTGAACCTCCTCTTCCGCCCGCTTGCGCGCGGTGATGTCACGCACGATGACCTGCGCGCCGGGCTTGTTCTGATACGTGAAGGGCATGGCGCCCACCTCGACGTCCACGACGCTGCCGTCCAAACGCAGATACTGCTCCTCGATGATGGGAACCGGCCCCGGCCGGCTCTCCATGGACGCCATGCGCTGTAGAACCACCGGATGGGAGTTGGGATGGATGAAATCCAGGACGGTCCTGCCGAGCAGTTCCTCCGGCCGGGTCGCGCCGAAAAGCTTCAGGCCGGCCGGATTGATGTAGGCGAACTTCCGGCCGCAAGCGATGAAGATGGTGTCCGGCGAGGACTCCACCAGCCCGCGGTATCGCTCCTCGCTCTCCCGCAAAGCCTCCTCGCTCTGGCGGTGGGCGATGGCCATCGCGAGGTTGTCGGCCAGCCGCTCCAACAGCGCGATGCGTTCCGGCGTGAAGCGGTCCCGGCGCTTGTCGTTGATCTGCAACAGTCCGTGGACGGCCTGGCCCGTGCGCAACGCCACCAGCGCCACCGACTCGTAGCCTTCGCCGTTGCAGCGGTTGCGCGTGCGGGCCATGCGGTCGGCCTCGCTGGTGCTGGCGAGCAGTTCGGTCGCGCAGTTGGTCCAGAAGCTGCCGCGCGCGGTGAAGAACGGCTGGGCGGGGTTGAAGCGCCGGCAGAGCACGTTGCCGCACATGCACTCCAGCACCGGGTTGCCGGCGCTGTCGCGCACCACCTGCCCGGCGGCGTCGCGCGCGCAGAGGTGGTTTTCGAGCTGGACAAATTCCGCCGGAAACCCGTGCGTCTCCAGATACGGAAAATCGCCGTCCACCTGCCACCGGACGCCGACCGCGTCGCAGCCGAGCCACTCCTTCAACAGCAGCGTCGCGTCCCCCGTCAGATCGCGCAGGTCGCCGGCGGTGTTGAAGAGGCCGAGCAACTGCACGGTGATCTCGCGTTCCTCCTCCGCCCGCTTGCGCTCGTTGATCACGTCGAACACGGCCACGAAGTGGTCCTTGGCGGGGCTATAAACCGTGAGGTCGAACCACCGTTGCAACGGCGCCAGGTAGAATTCAAGCCGCTCCGGCACGCCTGTCACCGTCACCCGCTCGCAAGCCTCAAACAACTCCGGAATGGCCTCGCGGATGCCGGGAACGGCTTCCGTGGCGCTCTTGCCGACCACGTCCTTCAGACCCGTCAGCTTCTCATACGCGGCGTTGACGGTGAGATGAACGAAGTCCGGCGGCTGGCCGTCCTTCTGGATCATCCGGCAGTAGGCGAAGCCGTTGAGCATGTTCTCGAACAGGAAGCGGTATTTTTCCGCGCTCTGCCGCGCCAGTTCCTGCGCCTGCTTGCGCTGGGTGATGTTGCGGACGATGGCCAGTCCGTAGCGGACGCCGCCGACCTCCACCAGCCGCTCGCTGCACTCCACCGGGAACGTCGTGCCGTCCTTGCGCCGGTGGATGGTTTCAAACATCGCGGTGCCGTCGTGGTCCAGCCGCCAGACCTGCTGCACGGGCGCCGCGCCGGCTTCGGGCGCGCGCAGCTCCGTCGCCTGCATCCGCAGCATCTCCTCCCGCGAATGGCCGTAGCTCTCCACCGCGCGGTCGTTGGCTTCGACAATCCGCCACTGCTCGTCGGTGAGCAGAATGATGTCGTTGGCGCTCTTCATCAGGTGCTCGACGCGCTGGGCCATCGCGACGCGCTCCTGTTCGTTGCGCAACTGGCGCCGCAGGAACCGCGCGTCGTGCCGCCGCCAGAGCAGCGCCACTGTCAGGCAGGAGATAATCGCCAGCAAGCCCATGCCGCCCCAGATGATCTGAGTCTGCTGCCGCAACCCGGCCTGGACCTCATCCCGATCCATCTTCGCGATCAGGAACCACGACGTGCCGGGCACGGCGCGGATGGCGGCCAGCACCGGCACACCGCGATAGTCCATGCCCTCGACGCAACCGGTTTCGCCCCGCGCCGCCATCGCCGCGGGGAGTTCCTTCTTCCCGATGGGTCTTCGCAGGGCCAGCGCCGCGCCTTCGTGGTGGCGCAGGTCGTTCAGGAACAGCACGTCGTTGCCCTCGCGCCGCACCAGCAGCGCCTCGCCCGTCCGGCTCCGTGTCGGCCACGCCTGGATCAGCGGGTAGAGAACCCGCCTCGGGTCCACGTTCATCTCAATGGCCCCCAGCGCCTCGCCGCCCGCCGACGCCAGAATCGGCACCGCCAGATCCACATCCGCCTCTCCACTCAACGGGTCGCGGTGCAGGTCGGACATGACCACCTGCTTGGAACGCATGGCTTGCCGCGCGAAGCTCGTGCCAACGGGGTCGTCGCCTTTCCTCTCCGCCGGGCAGGTCATGCGCACGCGGCCCTGGGCGTCCAGCACCACCACGCGCGAAGCCTGGTTGTGCTCCCGCAACGCATCGAGCCACCGCGCCAGCCGCTCCGGCGCGACACCCCCCGTCGAGTCCTTTAGGAAAGCGTCCATCGCCTCCATCATGAACGGATTCAGCAGCCACGAGCGGCCGTCGCCCAGCCGCTCCGCCCGCCAGTCCACGATATCCCGCACCTTCATGTCCGTGATCGCGGCGAGGTTGTCCATCGCGCTCTTGCGCGCCACGGCGTCCAGATGCTTGAGAAAGAGGAAGCCGGCGGCCCCGACGGCGGTGATGATGGACAGCAGCGTCGCCAGCAGCGCCAGGCCGAAGAACCGGAACGGCGGCAGGCCGGGCGCGGCGTCCTCGAACACCATCTGCAACGGCCACCGGTCCAGCCCCGCCGCAAACAAAAGGCCCGCGCCCAGCAGCGCCAACGCCACCGCCGCCGCCAGCGCCATCGGCACCCAGCCGGTCCCGTGAAGCAGCGGCTCGCCCATCCCGTAGCCCAGCAGCGGCATGAGGTCCAGCAGCAGCAGCAACACCGCGAACATCGCGGCCAACTGCCGCGCCGTATTCCGCCGGCCCATCGGCGGCAGTTGCGCCAGCAAGGCCAGCGCCGCCAGCACCAGCCCCGCGCCGGTGATCGCCGACATCCGGCCCACTGGCGCGCCACCGGCCCTGGCCTGCGTGCCGGCCAGCCAGCTTTCCACCACCCAGACATCGCCGCTGACGCGCGGGGCCAGCGCCAGTGCGCAAGACGCGATCACCACCGCCGCCGCGAAATACCCGCCGGCCGTCGCGAGCGAATCCGCCGGCCCGCGGTTGCGCAGGCACAACGCGGCGCTCAGCAGCAACACCAGCCAGGCCGTCAGCGGCGCCATCGGCACATAGTCTCCGCCAAACGTGCCCCATTGCCACCGGTCGCAGACCCACGACACAAGCACCAGCACGGCGATGGCCGCCGCGCCCTTCGCGCAGAGGGATACCGCGTGGTGTTGGATGTTCCGCTGCCGGAAGTCAGGGCTCATGGCGAGGGATGCGGCTGCAAGGGTGGTTTCCAAAATCCGTTCGATTTTGAAAAAGTGACGGTGTTGGAAACTCCCGGTTCGGGAGCGCCGCCGCTCCCGTAAGCCGCCACAGCGCCGGTTTCAGGCCCCGTCTTTTACTGCATCGCATAGTGCCGTCCCCATCGGCCGGGGACATGGCCCGCAGCATCATCTCTGCCGCCGCGAAAGTCAAGGCGTTCGCCGTGTTTCATCCACGGCCAATTCATGAACGGACGCAAGTCATTGGAACCGCAGGATCGTATGGCGCGCATCACCCCCTGGCAGCGCAGCCTCCCTCACTCCGGCTTCAGGTCCGCCCTCGCCTTGACCTCCTTCACCATCGCCTGCCAGTGGCGGCTGAGAAACGGCGGGTCATTCAGGCTGTCGAGCGCGTAGCTGCGGTCGGCGCGGGCAAGGTCGAGCACGGCGGTGATCATCTCCTCCTGATACCAGCCCGCCTCGGCCAGCGGCATCCCCGACGGCTCGCGGATGAACGATTGGCCGCTGGAGGTTTGCAGGCCGTCGGGCGACTGCCCCACCGTGTTCGCCACGCAATGGAACATCTTGCAGTTCGGCCCCACCGGCTGCTGCGCGCGGCCCGCCACGCGTTTCCACCACACCGCCTCGATCTCATCCGAGCTGCACGACGGGTGAAACAACACCTGCGCCCCCGCCATCGCCGGCAGACGATACAACTCCGGATGCCGCCCGTCGCGGCAGATGACCAGCGTGCAAAGCACGCTGTCTATTTCAAACAGCGACACCTTGTTGCCGCCGCGGCAGAACTTCCGCTCGTCGCGCCCGGCCATGTGGACCTTGGCGTATTCGTGCGTCACGTCGCCGGCGGGCGAGATCACATGCGCGAGATTCAGGAAACGATCGGCGGTCTTACGGACACTGCCCGCGATGACCCAGAGGCCGGCTTCCTTCGCCGCGCGGCGGGTCTTGTCGAGCGCGCGCTGGACGGCCGCCGGCGCGAGCCGGGCCACATAGGGAAAGTAGTAGCTCGTCAGATTCGCCTCCGGAAACACCACCACGCGGCTGCCTTCCTCGGCAGCGAGGCGGATGTAATGGAGCGTCCGCTCCAGGTTGCGTTCGAGACTCTTGGCCCAATGGAGTTGGACGCAGGAGACTTGCAGGGTCTTGGTCGCGCTCATGGACGGGAGATTAAACCGCCGCTGGGACTAGTCCAGCACTATTGCCATGCCTTCGCTGTTGTGGCAGTGGAAGGACCTTTGATGGCGCGGTTAAGTTCTCTACCGCGCTCCGAATCTCCACAGGTGCGAGAACGTGCGGATGAAGACGCTGTCGCGCGCCACCGCCGGTGTCGCCAGCGTCATCTGGTCAAGGCGATGACTGCCGAGGAGCTTGAACTCCGGGCCGGCTTGCACGACGAACGTCTCGCCGTCTTCGCTGAGGCAGTAGATTTTTCCGTCACACGCCCACGGGGAGGCGGTGAATGCTGTCGCGCCGGGACTAAGGCGTTGGCGGCCGTAAACCGGCTTGCCCGTCTTCGCGTCGTAGCAGGCGAGGAAGCCTTTGTCGTAGAGCACGTAGAGACGGTCGCCGTAGAGCAGCGGCGAGGGATTGTAAGGGCCGGCCTTGCGGTCGCACCACGCGATGAAGTCGTTGCTGGTCTGGTCGTCCTTGAGCGAGATGTCGCCGGACGCGCCGGGCCGAATGGCATAGACCGGCCGCAGGGAGTTGCTGACGTAGCCGGAGCTGACGTAGAGCAGGCTGCGGCTGGCGACGGGCGTGGGGATGACGATGTCGGACATGCCGGAGAACTCCCACAGGAGGCGGCCGTCGAGGTCGTAGGAGCGGACTTTGCCGCGGCCGGGCGTGACGATCTCGGTGCGGCGCTCGTTTTCCCAGACCAGCGGTGTGGACCAGTTGCTCGGCTCGTTTCGCTCGACGCGCCAGACCTGCTTGCCCGTGCGCTTGTCGAACGCGGCGAGGAAGGAGGCCCGCTCGTTGTCGTTGACCACATAGACGCGGTCGCCGTGCAGCACCGGCGACGCTGCCGGACCCCAGCCGAGGCGCGTCGGGAAGAAGCCCCATTTCTGCGACCAGACTTCGCGCCCGTCCATGTCGTAGCAGAACAGGCCGACGTTGCCGAAGCACGCGAACACGCGTTCGCCATCGGTGGCGGGCGTCTCGGAGGCGTAGCTGTTCTTCATGTGGATCGCCGCCCGCGTCGGCCCGCGATGCGCGACGCGTTCCCACAGGACCCTGCCCGTGGCGAAGTCGAGGCAGTAGATCATGCAACGATACTCCTCGGACTCGCGCGTGCCCCAAAACCGCCAGACGTAAAGGCCCTTGCGCGGCGGCTCGACATCCTGCCCGCTTACCGCCGACGTGACGAATACCTTGTCGCCCCACACGATTGGCGACGACCAAGCCTTGCCGGGAATGCCGGTCTTCCAGATAAAGTTAGTGGTCGTGCTCCAGACCGCCGGCAATTTCATGCCGTCGGCGACGCCGCCGCACTCGCCGCGGAATTCCGGCCAGCGCTCTGACCCGGCGGCAAGAACAGTGTGAGAAAGGAGAAGAATGGCGATAATGCCGGGAAGAAGACGACGTTGGCAGATCATGTTGTGTTTCATTGCCAGCGTTCTTTTCGCACATCGTCGGGTGACTTGCCACGCAGTTCTGCATAGCAATCTCTTCGTGGTCAAAACCCCCGCTTGGATTCCTGCGCGGCAGGTGATATGGATTGGCCCGCCGACTGCGCCTCGCGCGAAGGAGAATCTATGAAACGACATCTCGCCGTCTGGAGCTTGAGTCTGACGCTCTGCGCCGCAAACGCCCAAGACCTCAACGTCCTCCCACCAACGCCGCCCACGCCGAAAGGCACCAACGCGCCGCTCGCGATGCTCGACGCCTATCTCAAGGCCGCCGCGTTCGCCGCGCTCGACAAACGCAAGGCCGACTATGAGAGGGTCAAGACGCCGGAGCAGATCGCCGCGTGGCAGCAGCAGCGGCGCGAGTTCTTCGAGCGGCAACTTGGCGGTTTCCCGAAGCGCACGCCGCTCAACGCGAAGGTCACCGGCACGATGGACGGCGGCGATTACCGCGTCGAGAAGGTCATCTTCGAGAGCGAGCCGAAGCACCACGTGACCGGCCTGCTCTACCTGCCGAAGACGCCGCCGCCCTACCCCGGCGTGATCGTGCCGTGCGGCCACAGCTCCAACGGCAAGGGAGCCGAGACCTACCAGCGCGCGAGCATCCTGCTCGCGAAGAACGGGCTGGCCGCGTTCTGCTACGACCCCATCGGCCAAGGCGAGCGCGCGCAGGTGCTCAAGCCCGACGGCAAGGCCGCGCTCGGCAGCACCACCGAGCACACGCTCGTCGGCATCGGCTCGATTCTCGTTGGCCGCAACGTCGCCACCTACCGCATCTGGGACGGCATGAGGGCGATTGACTACCTCCAGAGCCGACCGGAGATAGATCCCAAACGCATCGGCTGCACCGGCAACTCCGGCGGCGGCACGCTCACCAGTTACCTCATGGCGCTCGACGACCGCATCGTCGCCGCAGCGCCGTCGTGCTATCTCACGTCGTTCCGCAAGCTGCTGGAGAGGATCGGTGGCCAGGACGGCGAGCAAAACATCTTCGGCCAGATCGCGTTCGGCATGGAGCACGGCGACTACGTCATCGTGCGCGCGCCGAAACCGACGTTGATGTGCGTGGCGACGCGCGACATGTTCGACATCACCGGTTCGTGGGATTCGTTCCGCGAGGCCAAACGCATCTACGGCCGACTCGGCTTCGCCAACCACGTGGACATCGTCGAGGCGGACGAGCCGCACGGCTTCAGCACCCACCTTCGCGTCGGCGCGGTGCGTTGGATGCGCCGCTGGCTGCTGAAGAGCGACGACGACATCATCGAGCCGGATTTCCCGATCCGCAAAGACCCGGAGATCCAGTGCTCCGAGAAAGGCCAGGTCATGCTCATGCCCGGCGAGAAGTCGGTATTTGACCTGAACGTTGAGGCGGCGAAGAAACTCGTGGTCGAACGAAAGAAGCTCTGGGCCAAGACTCCGAATACCGAGGCGCTCGCAAAAGTGCGGGAAGTCGCCGGTGTGCGCCCGCTCGACAAACTGCGGCCGGCGAAGTGTCGCGCCGCCGGCAGCGTTGAACGCCAAGCCTATCGCATCGAGAAACTCGTGTTGGAGCCGGAGGCCGGCATCGTGCTGCCCGCGCTCGCATTCGTGCCGCCCAAGCCCGACGGCAACGCCTATCTCTATCTCCACGGACAAGGCAAGCAGACCGACGCCGCGCCGGGCGGGCCGATCGAGCAGTTCGTCAACCAAGGTCATCTCGTCCTTGCCGTGGACCTGCGCGGCCTCGGCGAAACGGTGGAGAAAGCGAGGAAATGGTATAGCGGGTCATTCGGTCCCGTGGCGGGCGACTTCTATCATTCCTACCTGCTCGGCCGATCGCTAGTCGGCATGTGGACGGAGGACGCGCTAGTCTGCGCGCGTTTCCTCGCCGGCTACGAAGCGAAAGGCACGCCGCGCAACGTCCATCTCGTCGGCGTCGGAGCGGCGGGCATCCCGGCGTTGCATGCGGCGGCGCTGGAGCCGCAATTGATTGCATCGCTGACACTGCGCCGGACCTTGGCGTCGTGGGCAAGCGTTCTCCGCGAGCCGGCGGCGAAAGACCAGTTGATCACAACCGTCCACGGCGCGCTGAAGGTCTATGACCTGCCCGACCTCATCACGGCGTTCGGCAAGGACAAAGTCACCATCGAGGAACCAACCAAGGCTGATGGCACCGCCATCGCGAGCACAAAATGAACACTGCAAGATTCATCTCATTGCTGACGGTCGGTTTGGCGCTCTGCGCGAACCAAGGTTTCGCCGCTACCGTCGAAACCAACTACCTCTGGAAAGCGGGTGTCGCGTCCGCCGTCATCACGCCGCAGACGAACATGTGGATGTCCGGCTACGCAGCGCGCAAATCGCCCTCACACGGCACGGCGCAGGATCTGTTTGCCAAAGCGCTCGCGCTGGAGGACGAGAAGGGCAAGCGGTTGGTGATCGTCACGATGGACATCATCGGCGTGCGGCCGTGGCTGCGGCAGTTAGTGGAGAAGCACGCCGCCGAACGCCACAAGCTGCCGCCGGAATGCTTGGTGATGAACGCGTCGCACACGCATTGCGGACCGGAGTATCGCGAGATCAAGGAAGGCGAGAAGACCGCCGGCCATTACACGGCGTTCCTTCAGGAGCGGCTCGCGCGCATCGTGGACGAAGCGATCAGCAAGCTCGCCCCCGCGCGGCTCAGCCAGGCCCACGCGCGATGCGGTTTCGCGATGAATCGGCGGCTCAACTACGCGCTCCCGAAGACCGACCCAAACTCCAAACGAGCGCCGAACCCCGACGGCCCGGTGGACCACAACGTGCCGGTGTTGATGGTGCAATCGCCCGGCACGAACCTCTGCGCCGTGCTGTTCAGCTACGCGTGCCACAACACCACGCTCAGTTCGACCTCGATGACCAATAACGTGCCGCGCTACGAGTTCAACGGCGATTACGCCGGCTTCGCGCAGGAGACGCTGCAAGCCGGGCGACCCGGCCTGACTGCGATGTTCATGGAAGGTTGCGGTGCCGACCAGAATCCCTATCCGCGGCATTACATGATTCCCTACGTGAAACCGCTGGAGTTCGCGCAACAACACGGCCGCACGCTGGCCTTCGCGGTCGAGGCTGCGATGGCGGCGCATGTGCGGCCGGTGCGCGGGCCGATTCGCGGCGCGCTCGAATACGTCACGTTGGAGCGCGAACAGAAGGACCCGAAGAAGCCCGTCCCGTCCCGCAACTATCCGGTGCAGGTCATCCGCCTCGGCGACGACTTGACGATGGTGACGCTCGGCGCGGAGGTCGTGGTGGACTACTCGCTGCGGTTGAAACGCGAGCTGGCCGGCAAGGCGGTCGTGTGGGTCGCGGGCTACTCGAACGACTACGGCGGCTACATCCCCAGCCTGCGCGTGTTGAAGGAAGGCGGCTACGAAGCGCCCGACTACAAGCCCGATATCGAGGAGCGCATCGTCGGCAAAGTCCGAGAACTGCACGAGCGCCTGAACCGCTGAGGGCTTCATGAACACGCAACATTGCGCGCTCCTGACAAGTTTGCTCATCCTGACGGCGGTTGGCTCGGCCGCAGAGTCAAACCAACCACCGCGACTCGACCGCAGCAATCTACTGACCTACCGCGACGCGCGCGGCGAGGTCGCCCCGGTCAAAACCATCGCCGACTGGCAGAAGCGCCGCGCAAGCATCCTGGCGGCAATGCAGGAAATCATGGGGCCGCTGCCCGGCAAGGCGAAGCGGTGCCCGCTCGACATGGAAGTAAAAGAGGAAACCGACTGCGGCACCTACGTCCGGCGGCTCATCACCTACGCTTCCGAACCCGGCGGCCGAGTGCCCGCTTATCTCCTCATTCCGCATTCCGCAACCCGCACTCCGCAATCCAAAGTTCCCGCCGTCCTCTGCCTCCATCCGACCAGCGCTGACCTCGGCCACAAAGTCGTCGTCGGCCTCGGCGGCAAGCCGCACCGCCAATACGCGCAGGAACTGGCCGAGCGCGGCTTCGTCACGCTCGCGCCGTCGTATCCGTTGCTGGCGAACTACCAGCCCGACCTCAAAGCGCTCGGCTGGCAGAGCGGCACGTTGAAGGCCGTCTGGGACAACATCCGCGGCCTCGACCTGCTGGAGTCGTTGCCATTCGTGAAGCGCGGCGGCTTCGGCGTCATCGGCCACTCGCTCGGCGGGCACAACTCGGTTTACACCGCCGTCTTCGACTCGCGCATCAAGGTCATCGTGTCGAGCTGCGGGCTGGACTCCTACCTCGACTACTACGGCGGCGACCCGAAGGTGTGGCAGCCGGAGAAAGGCTGGTGCCAGACGCGCTACATGCTGAAGCTGGCGAACTACGCAGGCCGGCTGGCGGAGATTCCGTTCGACTTCCACGAGATGGTCGGCGCGCTCGCGCCACGGGTCTGTTTCATCAACGCGCCGCTGAAGGACTCGAACTTCAAGTGGCAAAGCGTGGACCGCGTCGTCGCGGCGGCGGCGAAGGTTTACGAGCTGTTCGGCAAGCCCGCCAACCTCCTCGTCGAGCATCCCGACTGTGACCACGATTTCCCCGACGCGATGCGCGAGAAGGCGTATCGGTTGTTTGAGGAGAACCTGAAGTAAGCCTTCACCGACAGGCGAGCGGCCCGTTTTCGCCACTTGACGCGCCTGCCGGAAATCGGAACACTCCGTGCACCCAACTATGCGCCACAAACTATCCTTCCTTGTTCTCGTCCTCTCGTTCGTCACCGTCCTTGCCGCGCCGCCGCTGGAAACGAAGCCGAGCGATCCGTTCTTCGCCAAGTTCGAGCCGGTCAAGGCTCCTGCCACGACCGGACTGTTGCTGAAGCCTGGCGACCGGCTCGCCATCTGCGGCGACTCGATCACCGAGCAGAAGATGTATTCGCGAATCATGGAAACCTACCTGACCGTCTGCGTGCCACAGCTTGGCGTCACGGTGCGCCAATATGGCTGGAGCGGCGAGCGCGCGCCGGGCTTCCTCGCTCGCATGACCAACGACTGTCTCCGTTTCTCGCCGACCATCGCCACGACCTGTTACGGCATGAATGATCATGAGTATCGTCCCTACGAAGATCGCATCGGCAACACCTACTGCGAGAAGACCACCGCCATCGTGCAGTCGTTCAAGCAGGCCGGCGCGCGCGTCGTGCTCGGCTCGCCCGGCTGCGTCGGCAAGATGCCGCATTGGGTCAAGACCGCCAGCGGCACGGTGGAGGACCTGAACCTCAGCCTCTGCAAGCTCCGCAACATGGACATCGAGATCGCCGCGAAGGAGCAGGTCGCCTTCGCCGACGTCTTCTGGCCGATGTTCACCGCCGGCTTCGAGGCGCGGCAGAAATACGCCCCCGACTACGCCATCGCCGGCAAGGACGGCGTGCATCCCGGCTGGGCGGGCCAGCTCGTGATGGCCTACGCATACCTCAAAGCGATGGGCCTCGATGGCAACATCGGCACGTTCACCGTGGACCTCGCCAGCGGCAAAGCCACCGTTACCGCTGGGCACAAGGTCGTTTCCAGCAAAGCAGGCGAGATCACGCTGGAAAGCCGCCGCTATCCGTTCTGCGCCGCCGGCGACGAGAAGAGCGACGGCAGCATCCGCTCGGCAATGACGCTCATCCCGTTCAACCAGACCCTGAATCGCCTGACTCTCGCCGGCAAGAACGGCAAAGCGAAAAGCTACAAGGTGACATGGGGCACCGAGACGCGGACCTATTCCACCGAACAACTCGCACGCGGCGTGAACCTCGCCGCCGACTTCGCGGTAAATCCGTTTTCCGACGCCTTCAAAAAAGTGGACGACGCCGTGCTGGCAAAGCAGAGCTACGAGACCAAGCAGGTGAAGCAAATCTTCAACGACCTGATGAAGGGCAAGTTCAAGACCGCCGCCGACATCAAGGATCCGGAGATCAAGGAACTCTTCGCCCTGCGCGACGCCGCCGGCAAGCTCGACCGCGAGGCAATCGTGAAGGCCACCGAAGCCAAGCGCGCCCCGCTCGCCGCCGCCATCAAGGCCGCCTTCGTGCCGGTGACGCACACGATCAAGATCGCCGCTGAATGAAGCGAGTATGAGGGGAGGAATGGGAGTAAGGCGAGTGATGGCCGGGTTGGCGGCTCACGGCTGACCACTCTGTTGGCGGCTGCGGTAGGAGAGACGGGCGCGGGGCATGCGCTCGCGCAGGCCGCCTTCTTTGAAAAAATCCGGCTCCAGACGGTCGAGTTGCCGGTCAATGAGATAGTTGGCCTGGTGGATGAGACAGAGGGCGATGTTGGCGATGGTCTCCGGCGGGCGCGTCTCGACAAACTCACGATAAAGCTCATAGGTCTGCGGAACCTTGCGGCCGAGCCGGCGGACGTAGAGGGCCTCGCGGGAGTTCTTGTCCCACTCGCGGTGTTCGCGGACGCGGAGATCATCGCGATAGTCGTCGAGAAGTTCTTCGAGGCTGGCGCGAGCGATGCTGGTGAGTTTGATCTCGGTCTCTTTGGAAGTGCGGGCGGCCTTGCTGCCTTAGAGGAGGTTCTTTTTGCCGGAGCGGGCGGCTTGGATCATCTGGTCTATGGTGCGGTCGCCCTTGAGGAAGAACTTGTGGGCGAAGCGGAAGGTGATGTCGAAGACGACCTCGGCCTTGTGGAAGGAGTGAAGGGTCTGGTAATCGCCGCGCGGGGGAATGATGCGTTCGGGGCTGGGGAGGAATGGGAATCAGGGGAAAGATGAGAACCGTTCCCTGCATTCTTCTTATTCCTCGCATTCGTCCCATCGGTTTTCACGAGCGCAGTCTACGCTGATACCACGCGAAATACACGCGTGAAGTCAGACCCCGGCTTGGAGCTTGCCGTTTCACGGCGTTTTGGCATCATCCGCGCCACCATGAACCAGATGAAACGAAGCATGTTCGCCCTCCTGCTCGCCACTACCCTTCCCGTCGCCGCCCAGCAAGTCCTTGTCGAAGCCGAGAGTTTCAAGGACCACGGCGGTTGGTCGCTCGACACGCAGTTTGTGGAAATCATGGGGTCGCCGTATCTGCTCGCGCACGGCCTCGGCGAGCCGGTGAAGGACGCGACGACGACGGTGACTCTGCCTGGGACGGGCACCTACAAGGTTTTCGTTCGCACGAAGGATTGGGTGGCGCGTTGGAAAGCGCCGGGCACGCCGGGGAAGTTCCAGGTGCTGGTGAACGGCAAGCCGCTGGCGGAAACATTCGGCACGAAGGGCGCGGATTGGTTTTGGCAGGACGGCGGCACGGTGGAAATCACGAACCCGGAGGCGACGGTCGCGCTGCACGATCTCACCGGTTTCGCGGGACGCTGCGATGCGATTCTGTTCACCAAAGATTCGTCGGCGAAGCCGCCGAAGGATCTCAAGGCGATGGCGGCGTGGCGCAAGAAGCTGCTCGGTCTGTCGGAGAAGCCGCTGGACGCCGGCGCGTTCGATCTCGTCGTGATCGGCGGCGGCTACGGCGGCCTTGGCGCGGCGGTCTCCGGCGCGCGGATGGGCTGCAAGGTCGCGCTCATCCAGGACCGCCCGGTGCTCGGCGGTAACGGCAGCGCCGAGATTCGCGTCTGGCCGCAGGGGCGCACGCGCACCGGCCTCTATCCGCGCCTCGGCGAGATCATCGAGGAACTCGCCGACCGGCCGAAGGAATCGCCCGGCACGACGCAGGAGTTCGACGACGCCAAGCGCGAGGCCGCTGTGCGCGCCGAGAAGAACATTTCGCTATTCCTCAATCATCGCGGCGCAGCGGTGGAGATAGACGGCAAGCGCATCGCGGCCGTCGTGGCGACGGACATGCGCACCGGCCAGGAGCGGCGGTTCAAGGCGAAGCTGGTTGTTGATGGCACCGGCCACGGAACCATCGGCGTGCTGGCTGGCGCGGACCACACGATCATGGAGAAGGGCCACATGGGCATGAGCAACATGTGGCGGTTCAAACAAGCCGACTCGCCGCAATCGTTCCCCGATGTCCCGTGGGCGTTGCCGCTGGCGATGGAGGATTTTCCCTATCCGAAGAAGGGCGTAGGGCCGTGGTTCTGGGAAACCGGGTTCGACAAGCATCCGATCCACGACCTCGAATACATGCGCGACTGGAACTTCCGCGCAGTCTATGGCGCGTGGAACGCGATGAAGAACGGCGGCGGCAAGGCCGAGCACGCCAACGCAAAGCTGGAGTGGCTCGCTTACATCGGCGGCCCGCGCGAGTCGCGGCAGTTGCTCGGCGACGTGGTGCTCACGCGCGACGACGTGGCCAACAAGAAGGAGTTTCCCGACGGTTGCGTGCCGACGACGTGGAGCATTGACCTGCACTATCCGGAAGAGCGCTACGCCAAGAAGTTTCCCAACGACCCGTTCATCTCACGCGCGGCGTTCGACCGTTCCGTGGATTCCAAGAAAGGCTACCCGGTCCCCTACCGCTGCTTTTACTCGCGCAACATCGAGAATCTCTTCATGGCCGGCCGCAATGTCAGCGTCACGCACGAGGCTCTTGGCACCATCCGCGTAATGAAGACCGGCGGCATGATGGGCGAGGTCGTCGGCAAGGCCGCCTCCGTCTGCCTCCGCCACAACTGCACGCCGCGCGACGTGTTCCATTCCTATCTCGATGAACTCAAGGGGCTGATGAACCAGCGCGGTTGGACCCGCCGCGACACCGTGGACGGCAGGTTCTACGATCCTCCGGGCGCGCCGGATTTCCTGCCTTCTGACATGAAATACTTCAACCCCGCCAAACTGCCGGGGATCGTGGTTGACGACGACAAGGCCGAATTGATTGGCACGTGGCAGGAAGGCACCGGCCTGATGAACTTCATCGGCACCTCCTACACCTACCACAGTCCGAAAGGCAAAGCCTTGGCCCGGTTCAAGTTCACCGTGCCCAAGACCGGCCGCTACGAAGTCCGCTTCGCCTACCAGCCCCACGAAAACCGCGCGTCCAACGCCGCCGTGACCGTCCGTAGCGCCGATGGCGAGAAGCTCATTCGCGTCAACGAGCGCGTCGCCCCGACGATCGAGCCGACGTTCATCTCGCTCGGCGTCTTCCAGTTCGACGCGGCGCAAGCCGGCGTTGTCGAGGTCACCAACGACAAGGCCAACGGCAACGTCGCCATAGACGCGATTCAGGTTCTGCCGGCGAAGTAACGCGACTGGCGGCACGGCCTAGATCGTGATGACCTTTTGCGCGCGCCATTGGGCGGCGATGATGTCGGGCATGCCGCCGACGATGCCGACGCGGACCTTTTCGATCAGGCCGAAGTAATTAAGGCAGGTCTGGCAGATGAGCAGCAACACGCCCTTGGCTTCCAGCGCCCGCAACTGCTCCAGCACCGGCGAGCCTTCCACGACCAGCTTCACGCCGTCGGCGTAGAAACAAATCGCCCCCGGCAGGTGGCCCGTCTCACCGAGCAGCCGCAGGTAGGTCTGCATCAGCTTGTGCTGCAACGCCGGCTCGGATTTGCCCATGCCATCGTTGGTGACGAGGATGGCAACGGAGGGTTTGTCGGGTGTGTCGCTCATGGTGTGTTGGTCTTATTCGTGGTGTCGGCGGCTGGTTTCAGGATGCCAGCGATTCTGAAAAAGTTCCGCAAGATTCTCTCGCCGTCGGGATGCCCGGCGTCGAAGTGCTCCGGGTGGAACTGTGTGCCGTAGAGCAGCCGCGACTTGTGCTTGATGGCCTGCACGCGGCAGGCGTCGTTGGAAGCCAGTAGGTCGAATTCCTCCGGCAGCCGCTTGATCTCGTAGGCGTGATACTCGCGCACGACCACCGTTTCACCGAAGCCGTCGAAGAGCGGGTCGCGCCGGACGATTTTCACAGGCAGGAACGCCCACTCCTTGAACCAGCCCGTGTAGCGCGTGGGATTCGGGTCCTTCTCGCCCGGCGCGAGTGGCCGCATCTTCGCGACCTTGCCGCCGAAGGCTTGAGCGATGAGCTGATGCCCGCCGCAGAAGCCAAATGTCGGCAGGTTCGTCGCCCGGATGGTCGCCAGCAGCCGCTCGGTGTGGTCGGAGGAAATGCCCTTGTCCATCATGGTGATGAGCACCGCCTTGATACGCGTGCGGTCGAGGCCTCCGCCGCCGAGTTGCGAATAATGAAGGACCGCATAGGGCAAGCCGGTTTGCTCTTCGACGATGCGCCGGACTTTCGTTAAATACGCGATGTGGCCGGTCGCCGGCTTCTTCAACGCTTCGCGGATGGTGTCGGGATGATGGCAGTTGATGTGGCAGACCGTCGGCGGCCCGCCAGCGAGACTGCCGGGGTCGTCGAAGACTCCGTTGATGCCGGCGAGGATGCCGCTGGTGAAGTTGGTCTTCTCGGCGTGCGCGTCGGCGGCCATGGTCATCGCGCAGAGCGCCAGCAGGAGCACGGATAGGGGGTGGAGTTTCATCGCGTCTTCTCGGTTTCAGGCAGGTCGTGAAGCAGCGGTTGGATCTGCACGACTGCGGCGAACGAGTCCGCCACCGCCTCGCCGATCTGCCAAAGCGCGTGGCGAAAATCTGCCTTCTCCGCAAGCGCCACCATTTCGGCGTAGCGCAGGCCGCTGATGGCGCGCATGTCCTCCGAGCAGTCCAAGCCGCGCTCCGTGCGCTCCAGTTCCATCTCCTTCAGCCAACCGGGAATGAGTGCCTTGAGGTAACGGCGGTTCTCAGCCATCACGACGTTGAGCAACGGCGCGAGGTCGGGTCGCCAGCCGCCGCGGAACTGCTGGCCTAGTTCACCGCGCCGCTCGCCGATACGCATCGCGTGTGGCTGCAACGGTTCCACCGGCGCGGCGGCAAGTTCGGCGAGCAAGTCGGACCAGTTGAGCTTCAGTTCCTTGCAGCCAACTTCGTGGAAAGTGATGAGATCCTGGATCGGCCGATTGCGCGGGGTGTATTTACCGTCGAGCAAATGCAGCGTCAGACCCGGCTGGACAGACTTGATGAGGCTGTCGCCGACGATGTGCGCCAGCGTGCCGAATAGATACGCCAGCGACCGTTCGCCCGGCCTGAAAATCGTCCGCGCATCGCCCGCCGCGCACGCGAAGTAATCCGCCAGATGATCCCACGGCTCCTGCAAGCGCTGTTCCTCCGCGCTCCATCCGAAGACGAGATGCGACCGCCCGTAAAACAACCGGTGAATGTCGCGAGCGGTGTATTCGCGACCGGCGAACGCAAGTTTCCACGGCCGCACCGCGCCGCCGGTAACGGGGCTTTTCTCCAACGGCACCGTGCCGTAGCCGACCTCGCGGCCGGTGTCCACGCACACCGCTTCGGGCAGCGTCTGGATGTCGCAGCCAAGGTAAGCGCCACAGAGATAGCTGGCGCGTTGTCGGCGCAGCAACGGCGCCACCGGCAGCCGCCGTGCTTCCGCCGCGCGCGCGCCGAGCACCGCATACATCGTGTGACCGATGATTCCGCTCACGGTCGCGAGTGAACCACGCGACCGGCCAAGACACAAGACCGCATGCAGTCTTGTCGCGGCGCAACTGAACGCTTACGCTGGCCGCATGAGAAACCTGCTGAGAATCGTCCTTCGGTGCTGCCTGGCGTTGTCACTGGCTGGCGCAACCACTTTCTCCACGCATGCCGCCGAACTGCCGGCGCTGTCGGAGTCAGCGAAGCCGTTCAGTTTCGTCGTGCTCGGCGACGTGCATTACACGCGGCCAAAGTTTGAGGTGAGCAAGGTCATCGCCGGCATCGCCCGGAGTGTCAAGGATTGCCAGCCACCCGTGGCGTTCGTCTGTCAGACCGGCGATATCGCCGAGGGTGGCACCTATGGGATGAAAGACGGCAAGCGCGTTTATCGGCAAGCCAACCACGATGAAATGAAGGAAGAGTTGGCCTTCGCGATGAAGGACGTCACTGAACGCTTCCGGCTGCCGCTCTTCATCGCAGTGGGCAATCACGACAAGCACGCCGGCGGCAAGGCGTTTCCGGAGGTGGCGTTGCCACTGCTGTCGCGGGAGCTGGGCGTGACCGTCACGCAAAACTGCTACGGCTTCCGTTACGGCAATTCGTGCTTCGTTTTCCTCGACTTTGCAGCGAAGGACTTCGACGCGCAGCGGAAGTGTGCGGAGGAGTTGCTCGCGAACGCCCGCGCGGCGGGTGTCAGGCACATCTTCCTGTTCGCGCACTATCCGCTCTGGACGCTCATCCGGCCGGGCTTTAGCAGCCAGAAGTTCACCGACTCGCTGATGCCGATCTTCAAACAGTTTCCCGTGGACGCCTTTTTCTGCGGCCACACGCACAACACCGCCGCGTGGGTGCGCCATTTCGACGGCGCAACGATCACGCAAATCCAGGGCGTTACCTGCCAGTCCAGCCCCGAACTTGTGCCGATGGAGGAGCGCCGCACGCTGATGATGCCTAGGGAGGAACTCAGCTACTACTGGGGTCATCTCTCCGGCCCGCCGGCCGGGTTGTATCTCGTGACGGTGGACGGCGAGCGCGTGCGCGTGCAGTTCCGCTCCGGCGCGAAGATGCTACGCGAGTTCGAGTGGCGCGAGCCGGGCCGGATCACCGACACCAAGAAACAGGAGCCGCGGCCGTCGGTCGTCGTGACGGAGGCGACGCTCAAGAAAGCAACCGCTGCGACGCTGGCGTTGTGTTGGTGGGGTGAGGATGGCGCTGACATCGGCGTCTCGCTCAACGGCGAGCACGTGGCTAAGGCGCGGCTCGACCCAACTATGCGCAACAGCAACGCTTTCGCGAGCGAGAAGCGAATTCCGATTCCGACCGAGAAGCTGAGACTGCTGCGGCTCGCCAACGACGTGACGCTCGGCAATCCAAGTCGCGCCATCTTCGGCGTGGGCCACGCCTACTTGGAGATCAAGCTCAGCGACGGACGCACTGCCCGCACGACCGTCTCGAATCGCTTCCTGTTCTCCGCGACCCAGGCCGAAGGCGAGTCCGCCGGCAAGACCGAAGGCTGGAAGATCATCCCATCTGAAGCGCTTGTTTCCGTCAACCTCGGTCAGCCACTCGGCCCAATGCGTCTCATCTTTGCAGGGAATGAGAAGTAGCCTTGGCAGTTACGAGGGATTACGGCGTTCTTCCGTCTTGTGCGGGCAGTGACGCAGGCATAGTCTTTCGCCAGCCCTGCGGTCACGACAGCTTCGAGAATTGGAGTTCAAGGTATTGCCGCGGGCGTGTCGGGCAATGCCCGGTGATGTTGCCACAACGGATACAAGGAGCGCGTCATGAGCAGGCACAAGGCGGAGTGGAAAGTTGGCGGGCGATTGTTGGTCCTCTTTGCATTGGTGCTGGGGTTTCTGTCGCCAGCGGTTCATCAGCAGGTATTCGCGGCTTCCCAATACGATGTCACTGTCACCGTCTATGGCGACGGCGGCAAACCGCTCAAGGACGCCACCGTCACGGGTTACCGGACTTCCACTCGTTACTATTCGGTCCAGACCGACTCGAATGGCCAGGCCACGGTTCGCGCCGAACTCGGCTCCGTCACGATCACGGCTGCCGGTTACAAGGACGCCAAAGTGCAGGTCACCGGACCGACGTTGGACGTGCGCATGGCGCCGTTCAAGAGCGACGCAGGCTGGCTGGCGGAGTGGCTCAAGAAATGGTTTGGCAAAGGCGTTGACGCCAGCGTGGGCGGTCTTCGCGGCATCAAGGTCCTCGTTCACGGCAAAGACAAGGCTGGAGCCGTGAAACCCATCGCAGGAGCATCCGTGTCCACGCCCGGCGTCGCCGGCGAGATCACGGACGCCGATGGGCGCACCACGTTGAACACGAGTGCCAGCGCCGGCGAAACGGTCCCCGTCTCGGTCTGGGCAAAGGGCTACGCATTCCAAAGCAAGTCGGTGACGCTGGAAATGATTGGGTCCTGGCAGTTCGGCAAGCCGGCTGGCATGGCTGCGGTGACGTTCATGCTTGAACCGTCTGACAGTGGGCCGGCTCCCGATGTCGTGACGTTGATCGTGCAGGTTTACGATGCGGCCGATCCAAAACCCATCGCTGGGGCCGGGGTGAAACTGGAACTTTGCAAACCGCCCGAAGGCGCTAATCTGTCCAAAAGCAGCGACACAACCGGTGGCAAGGGCGAAGCGACGTTCACTTCGCACAACACCGCCAATCTTCCCGCATCGCAACTCTTTGCCGGCGGCTTGCGGGCAAAGGTGACCCACCCAGATTACGTTGAAACGATGCGGGACATCTCGGCCGAGTTTCTGCTCAACGCAAACCAGCCGCGCTTCTTCTCGGTGCCACTGACCCGGAAAGCGGCCCCGCCGCCGCCGTTGCCGCCCATGCCCGCCTGCCTTGGCGACCTGCGCGGACATCTCAAGAAAGCCGCCGATGAAAAGGCTGATGCCGATACCGCGCGCAAGGCGATGGACGCCGCGTTGCGTTCCGTCCTCGCCGCTGCGCAAGCCGCCAGCAATTGCAAAGGAACCTTCGTCGCCGCAGCCGGCCTCGCTACCGAGATGAACAAAGCTGCCGCCATCGTCAAGGCCGCCACTGCCAACGACCCCAAAGCTGTGCTCGCAAAACTCCAGGCGATCGAGCAACGCGCCGCCGACGCGCGCAATCAAGCCTGCAAAGCGGCCGACCTCGTCGCCAAGTCCAAGCCTCCCAAAGCTGAAGACGTGCAGACGGCACAACAATACGCCGCCATCGCTGTTGCCGCAGCCGCCGAGGCCGAAGCGCTCGCCCGGCCTGTTCTCGACGGCTGCAAGACCATCCGCGACCAACTCGACGCGCAGAAGCAGTTGGCCGAAAAGGTTCTTCAAGCCAAGAAAGCTGCCGACGATCTGCGCGCGTTGGTTGACGCCGCCAATCCCGATTTGGCGCGCGCCAAGACAAGCCTGATCTTCATCGATTCTTCCTGCCCAATCATCCGCTCGGAACACAATGCCCTGGCCAACTGCGAGGCCACGACCCAACAGACGCTTGGGCCGTTGCTGGCCACTCATCCCGAACTCGCCACGCGAATCGGCGAAATCGTCGCCGCCACGGCGACTGTCAAGAACCTCCTCGACACTGCCGTTCAACAAAGGGACGCCGCGCTGTCATCCATCGCCGCCGCCGAAACCGCTCTCAACAACGCCAAGGCCGCGCTTGCCGCGCTGCCGGACTTTAAGGCGCTTACCCAGCTATCGCTAACGATCTCCGCCGACAGCCGCGACTATCTCGCCGGCGGCTCCGCCGTGGAAGCATGCCTTGGCCGGATCAAGATCATCGCCATCAAGGCGCAGGAATGCGCCGCGAACGCCAGCGGTGTTTCCATCCCGCCGGCCACCACCGACAAAACCACCACAGCCGACTCGATGGACTCCGGCAAACTCGTCGTGCCGTCCGTCGTCGGCCTGACCGAGCGTGCTGCATCCGACTTGCTGCGAAACAAACATCTGACGCCGAAATCCATTCGCATGCCGCAGGCACCGTCCTCGCCTGACCTCGCTGAAGTCAACGCACAGGATCCGTCTGCGGGCATGGAAGTCGCCTCCAACACCGTCGTGACCATCGTCGTGGCCGCGGCCGGCGAGTCGCTGCCGGCAGTGACCGTGCCGAACGTTGTCACGATGCAGGCCGCGCAAGCCTATGGACAACTCAACAGCGTCGGACTTCTCGCTAACTCCGAGTTTCTCAGCGAAACAGCGCCCGCTGGAAAGCAGAACACCGTCAAGAGCCAGCAACCGACTGCGGGCCAGCAGGTCAAGCCCGGCCATGTCGTGGTGCTGCAAATCCACGGGCAGGTTGTGCCGAGCGTCATCGGCTATCGCCTGGACAACGCCAACAGCATTCTCGCCGTCGCAAAGATGGCGCTCAACGGCGTCGTCTATGGCGATCCCGCGCCGAGAAAAGGTCTGGAAGACTGTATCTTTGAACAAACACCCGCGCCCGGCGCGGCGGTTCCCGCCAACAAGCAACTCAACGTCAAAGTCTATGGCCGCTACACCGGCGCGCCAAAGCCGCCCGTCATGACCTCACCATCACCCGCGACACCACCACCGTTGCCAACGGCTGGTGGAGGAACAGGTTTCCAGCCCGGCGATGGGGCGCGCGTTCACCCGCGGCTCGCCGGGGCACAGGTTTTGGACAACTTGCCGGGCGCAGAGAAACTAGGTATCTCACCCGCCTGCGGCAAAGGAGGCATATTGAGCCTTGGGAAGAAGGATCCGGCTCGTGGACCGCTAGACAACTACATTTTCGGCATCGTCCATTATGCCAGCCCCGCCGACGCTCAGCGGCTGTTCAAAATCTCCTGGGGCAAAGCCAAGAAGTTCGAACGGAAAGAATCTGCTGACGATGAGCACGAGTGTCGTTTTCCGGTGTATCAGTTCAGCGACAACGAATATCACACTCAAGTCTATTTCTGGTTCAAAGGCTACAAGACCGTGAAGCAGACAACCCCCATCAACAGCTACCGCACCGTAAGCTACGCGCGCCTTTACCGCGACTCGTTCACTATTCACTACAGCCGAACCATCGCTCATCCCGGTGCGGTGCCGGAAAACCCCAGCGCCGATCTTGCGGAGATTATCGCGAACAGTTGCAAGTTGATTGATCTGCGTTTCCCAAAATAGGCGCAGATTCAAACAAGGAGATACTGATGCAAACCAACTACAATTTCAAAAGTCGCGGCACACTTGTCCTGCTCGTTTTGGTCTTGGCGATTCGGGCATTTGCCCTCGGCGGAGTGGCGGTAGCGGGCACTACTTATGAACTGGCCTGCACGACGGACGGCTGTCAGTTCAAGATCATCATGAACATCGGCGGGGGAATCCGCTTCGAACAAGTTACGGGATTCTGCGCCAAGTGCGGCAAGTCCGCGCAAATCCGCTGGATGAGAAAGGAACCGACACCACAACCATTGCTGGAGTTCTGGGACACGACTTCCGGCACGCTTCGCCGCGTTTACGCCTGTCCCGATTGCCGCGGTCCGTTTGTGGCGGTCTCGAACATCGCCGACTTCAAGCATTGCCCGGTCTGCAAGAAAGAATCACTGAAAGCGCGTCGCAGGCACCTCTACGATTGATAGTCGCGATTGCCTTGGCAATCACGCCTTCTGGCCGGTCAGTTTCTCCAGAAAGACGCGCGCTTTCTTCGCCTCCGCCAACAGCGCCGGCAGCTCGGTTCCCGTCAGGCACTCGACGATGAGCGCGCCACGCGTGAAGCCGCCTTTCTTCAGCGTCTCCAGCACGGCCTTGAAATTCACGCGGCCCGTTCCCGGCGTCAGCGAAACCTCGCCGCCGTAACCAAGCGGATGTTTCTTCGCCGGCGGCGGGTTGGCGGGGCGCCAGTCCTTCACACACATGCCGACGACGAGGTCGGCCACGCCGGCGGCGTCCTTTACTGGATCGAGGTTGCCGTTGGAGTAGAAGTAGATGTTGCCGGGGTCATACCAGATGCGGAAATTCTTGTGGCCGACCTTCTCGATGATCTTGCGGCACTCCGCGCCGTTGGCGTTGGCACCGCCGTGGGGTTTGACACTGATGCCGATGCCTTTTTGGGTGGCGTAGTCGCAACACTCCGCCACCGCGCCGTAGTAAATGTCGAAGCCCTTCGCGTCCGTGCCGCCGAGCAGCAGGTTCACCGAACGCGCGGCGGCAACGTTGTCAATAAGCCGCTTCAGGCCCTCGACCGCCTCCGCGGGCGTTTTCAGCGTGAAACCGCCGCCATAGACTGACACCGGCGTCAGGCCGCGCTTGCGGCACTCCTCGCCGACTTGCGCGGCTTCCTCCAACGGCATCGTTGCGGAAATGACCAACCGCTGCGGCGCCTTCGTCGTCATCAGGCCGCAGTAGTGGTAGCCGGCCTCGGCGATGGCATCGAGCGCCACGCGCCAGTCGTGCGCACCCCACGGTCGCGTGTAACAGCCGATCTGATATGAGTCAGCCGCCGCTTCGGCGACGCGCAACGTGGGGATGGCGAGCGCAGTGGCAGTGATGAACTGACGACGCGTGAGTTGATGCGAGGAAATGCGAGTGGTCTTCATGTTAGCTCCTGCAAGGTTATTGGTGACGGGCGCAGACTACGCCGACGACCGCGTCGAGCCAAGCCTAGACTACGGCCGGGTTTCGACCGTGGCCACGGACAACGTCGGCGGATTTGCCAGCGTCATCGTTCGCCGCAAGTCCTCCATCGTCTTCGCAAGGTTCGCTTTGCCGTCGAGCACGCCTCCGAACACAACGAAATGCGGCGCGCCGCCTGCGCCATCAACACCAACCCCGCCCATGCCGCCGCCGGGGCCGGCGCGATGCGTTGCCGTCCCGTCGGGCGTGGCGCATGCGAGCGTCAAGCCGTCGGGACGGAACTTCGCACCCCATGTCGTCGCCGGCTCCGCCTCGCTCAAGATGCCCGGCTTCGAGAGGCTGCCGGTCCGGCTGTTGGAGAAACGAAACTGGCCGGGCGTCTTGCTCGACGCGGACATGAGATCGGCGTCGTCGAAGTTCCAGCAATCACTCACGGGCTGGCTCAACTGCACCTCGCACCACGGCTGGTCGCCGTAGAAGCTGACGACCTTGGTGAAACCATCCGCCGCTTTCATGCGATAGCGCACCAGCACCGGCCCGCGCGCTTCGCAAGTGAGCGAGAACGGCTCGCTGCGGTAGCCGCGCACGTCGAAGAAGCCCGCCCAACCGCGCTCGCCTGGCTGGGTGATGTCGAGGCCGCCGAGCGCCTTCACCTGCCAGATGAACGCATGACCGCCTTCCGCGCCGAGCCGCACCTTGACCGCCGCGTTCTCAACCCAGTTGTCGCGCGTCTTGAGGCCGGCGTAGTTCGCTGCCGGCTTCGGCATGCTGTCGAAGTAGATGTAGAAGAACCGTGGTGTCTTCGGCTGCGTTCGACCACGCGCGATCCAGACGACGTTGCCGGCGGCGTGTCGCTGTGCGTCAAACTTCGCGGACGGGTCGAACTGGCTCGGCAACTCGCGCCCATCCTCCACTACGCGCACCGACGACGGATCGAGAGCCGCGCCAGAAAGCAGCTTGGTGAAGTTCACCGTCGCCTCCACCGGATAATCCGTGCGTTCGAACTTCCCGGCGTCCAGTTTCACCAGCACGCGATGCTTCCAGTCGCTGTTCCACCACTTGCAGCGCGCGGCGAAATTCTTCGGCGGCTCGAACGGCTCCGGCGCGCGGCTGCGGCGGATGGCGCTGCGGTCGCCAAAACCAAGCTTCTCCGGCTCCGGCAAGAAGCCAGTCTGCTCATAAGTCGCGAGTGTCTCGCTGAGTTGCTTCGCCTTCGCTTCAAAGCGCTCCGCCAGCGCGTCGTAGCGCGCCGTAATCGTCTCCAGATAATACGGCCGGTTCTCGACGAACCAGAGCCGGCGATACTCGTCACGCAAACGAATAACCTCATCTCCCATCGCCCGCAACCGCGCCGCGCCGTCGCGCAAGGCCGCTTTCGCAAGCCTTCGGCTCTGTGGCTCGTCCGCGGCGCGGCGGTAGGCGGCGGCGATTTCGTCGGCAATCAGGAGCTTCTTCGCCAGCAAACTCCAGCGGCCTGCGGCGAACACCATCGCGTCGAGGCTCGCCTCGTTTGCGCGCACCTTCGACCGGTTTTGCCCGATGAGCGTCCGCGCGCGGCCTGATGACTCAACGATCTGTTGCAGCCGCTTCGCGAGGTCGGTGCCGGCGGGCCGCTGTCCGGTGAACGGGTCTTCCCAGAAAGCCGAGTCCGTCGAGCGCGGCGCGCGCAACACGCGGTGCAAACTGCCGAGCAGGTTGATCGCCTCCGTCAGCTCCAGCACGTCAGCGCCGTAGAACACCGGCGCGAACGCCGCATCGAAACGCGCGGTGTCGAATCTCTCCGGCTGCCACGCGCAGTCGGCGGACCAGAGGAAGCCATACCAGTTGTATTCGGTCAGATTCTCGCCGTCGTCGTCCCACGCGGTGTTGAGCATCCCTTGCGCGCCCATCGCCGCGCCGTCGCGGACGAAATACGCGATGTTGGTCCGCGCCGTCACGCAGTCGGGAAATATCTGGTTCCAACAGCTCACGCCGGGGCAGACCCACTGATCGAGGCCCGCCGCCTTGAACGGCTCCAGCCGCGCGAGGTAGTTCGTCGCGCCGCCGTAGGTCCAGTTCATCACCACGTAGTCCTTCGGCAGCTTCGGGATCATGTCCTTGTGATGGAGCGCGATGTCGCCCCAGAACATCAACCGCTTGCCGTAAGGCTTCAGGATGTCGCGCAGCCGCTTCATGTGTTGGAGATAGAGGCCGTCCACGCCGATCTCAGCCGCCTTCTCCTTGCTGCGGCCCTTGCCTAGCTCGAACGTCTCGTCGCAACCGACGTGGAAGAACTTCATGTCGTGGACCTGCACAAACTCCGAATAGAGATCACCGAGCAGCCTGTAGGTGCCCTCGCTCAGCGGGCAGAACACGTGGCCGCCCTCCGGCATCTCGCGCATCTCGGCGAACTCCGGGTGCTTCAGGATGTGCGCTTGGTGCGCGAACGACTGAATCTGCGGCAGCAACTCAACATGATGCTTCTTGCCGTAGGCGATGAGTTCGCGCGTCTGCTCGGCCGTGATCTCGCCGCCCTCCGGCGCGATCTGCGGATATTTGCGGAACTTGAAGACGTGCTCGGTGTAGAGGCAAAAAACGTTGATCTTGAACGCTGCCAGCGTGCGAATCTGCTTCTTGAAATACTCCATCGTTGGCACCGGCCCGCGGCTCACGTCATCCTGACATCCGCGATAGCGCAGCCCTGGCCAATCTCGGATGCGCACGCCTTCGATGGCTACGCGCCCGTCCGGCAACCGCTTTACCAGTTGCCGCAGTGTCTGCACCGCATAGAACACGCCCGCGGGTGCGTTGGCCGCCGCAACAACGGCGTCGGCGTTCACGTCGAGCACGTAGCCTTCGTCACCGAGTTCCGCCGTCGTTTTCAAGCCACGCTGCTCGCACGCCTCGCGCACCACCGTGTCACGGCTGGCAATGCCGATGAGGATCGGCCGCTTCACTTTGGAGACAATCTTCGCCTTCAACTCCTCGCGAAGCATCCCCGCCGCGAACCGGTCCTGCTCGTCGTCCGGTTTGCCGAGCACGATGGCGGCGTCTGTGCCAAGCACGAAGTCCGCGCCGTTCGCAATCACTTCGCGCGGCTGCGGAATCACCTGCGCCGCCAGTGCGCTGCTGGCGAAGAGAACAAGAAGGGCAACAGAGCGGATCATCGTCTTACCTTTCAAAAGCCATCACCTCGACCAGATGGCGGCCGGTGTTGGCGGAGTTGTGGGTTTGCGTGACGCGAATGTAGCGGACTGGCCGGGAGGCGAAAGTGCAAGTGTAGCCCTCGTCGGTGGATGGCTCCTTGTTGTTGCGGCGGTCGACGACCTTCTCCCAATGCTGCGCGTCGTTGGAAACCTCGACGGTGAAGCCGTAGTGGCGATTATCGCCGAAGAAGCAGACGACGACCACGCGGCCGACGATCGTCGGTTTCTCCAAGTCCACTTGCCACCACGCTGCAGGGTCGCGTTGCACATCGGTTGCCCAGTAGCGGTCGGTGTCGGAGCGCATGCCGTCGTTCGCGAGGCGGGCGGGATACTGCGACAACGCGTTTGAGCACGTCGCCGGCTTGCCAGTTGTCAAACTGACGGCGTCCTGCGTGATTGGCTCGGGTTTGAACCCGTCGGAGTATTTGGTCCAGAGCTTCCGCGCGACGGCGATGCTATCGCCGCGCGGCTTTGTCGGGAAGCTCTCGCGGCGGTCGGACCATTGCGCAGTCCACTTCAGCAGTTCCGCGTTGTATTGCTTGCTGTCCAGAGGCTTGTTCTCGCGCAACGACGCGGCTGCCGCGTCGAGGAAACGCTTCCACCGCGGCGCGTAGTAGCCGCTGAGCATCCCGGACCACTGACGGCGCGCGTAGTCGTTGATCGCAAATGTCTCACCCCAGAGCGTCAGCACGCGCCGGGCGTTCCATTCGCACTTCGCGCGCTCGGCGGGCGTCGCGCCCCAACGCTTGGCCGCTTCGAGCCAGCCGCCGAGTAGAAACTCCTGTCGCGTCGCGAGCAGTTCGTCGAGGTCGCCGATCAGGTCCAGGAACCGCTGCGACTCTTTCTCAAGCGCTGCGACGTCTTTCGCGCGCCACGCCTTGGCCATGTCGCCGTGGAGCTTGCTAGCGTGGTCGGTCAGCACCTGACGCGCGACGTTCACAAGGTCGAAGCGGAATGTATCGGTTCTGCCGAGTTCGTCGGCCGCTTGCAGCAGGTCACGCCACGCTTCGGCGAGACGAGCATCGTCATAGGGCGTCATCCAACGGCCGCGAGTCAGCGCCGGCGCGGTGGTGACTGCGGACACGCTGCGGGTCGGTGTGTTGAGGACCGTGTCGAGCAATGTCTGCCACGCGCGTTGTGCGGCGGCGTTGTCTTTGCCGTAGCGATGCCGGGCGTAGCCGGCAAGCCACGTCTTTGAGTCCACCGCCTCATCGCGCCATGCGTTCTCGAACATCAGGTCGTAGGCGACGGGATTATAGCAAAGCCCTTCATTGACGAAGCCGAGACCGACGAGACTGCCACTCTTTGGGTCGCGCCGCGCGGCGAACAGGCCGTCGTTGTTACGCGTCAGCGCCGCGCCGAGTCCGACGGTGCGGCCGAAGCTCTGGACATTGCACCAGAGCCACGGTTTGCCGCAAAAGGCGTCGGTCTTGTCCCACATCGGCGTGGATTCACAGTAAAGGTCGAGCACGATCATCCGCTCGTTCGGGATGGCGTCAAGGAACGCTTTGATGCGCGGTTGCTCCCAGAACTTCTTGCTGAACATAAACGCCCAGCCTTGCAGGACCCACACGGCTTGCGGATCACTCGCGGCCATGCCGTCGTAGATGGCGCGACTCAGGTTGGCCAGATACTTCAGGTCACCGTTTGGCGGCACCATCTCGATGAACGTGTCCGCCGCGTAAAGATGGTCGGTGCCGAACCGCCGCGTCTGCTCCTCCAGGAACATCTTCGCAATCTTCGCGAAGAGCGGGTCGAGCGGATCGAGCAGGTGCGTCTCCCACTCGATCCACTTGATGCGCTGAAGCGGCGCCTTGGGGAAAAGCTGTGCGACAGCGGCGGGAACGTGGCCGGTAAAACCTTGCAGCACCGGGGTCATCCCGAGTTCGCGCTCGCGGGCGAGAATCTTCTTCTCCAGTTCCTCGTGTTGTGGAATCCATTTCTTCGGCAGCGGCCCGCCGAAACCGTCGAGGCAACCCATCCATTGGAACGGCAGATACGGCGGCCCGGCCAGAAACTCCGTGATCTGCGCGTCGCTCATGCCGAGCCGGCGACAGACTGCCTGCCAGACCGCCTCCTGACCTGTAACGGCAAGCGGCATGTTCACGCCATTGAGCGCCATCCAGTCAATCAGCCGTTCCCACTGCTTCCAGTCCCACCACGGTCGCGAGTAGCCCAAGCAACAGTAGTTCAGGAAGTAGCGGTGCTTCGCCCAACTCACGCGCCGGACCTTCGGCTCCACGCGCGGCAACGGCTGGGGCAAGTTCAGTTGGTCGCCATACCACGACACGTGACAGTGGCAGTGATGTTTGAGAAACCAGTTCAGCCCCATCGCCATCGCGACGCCGTTGTTGCCGCGGATGACGGCCTTCCCGTCACGGCTTTCGATTTCAAACACATCCCCCGCGGCGTCGCGCGGGATGACCTCAAACACAAACTGCCGGGTGTATGCGGGCAGCAGCCGCTTTAGCAGTCCCTCCGTCGCCGCTCGCGCGTCGCCGCCCGCTGAGGCGAGCGTTGGCAGCCAGCACAAACTCCAACAGACCAGTAGCAGCAATGCGCGACGGTTCATGTTCGTTCCTCCAAAGCGAACACTTCGCACAAGCTGACCACGGGAGCGCCCGTGAGCGCCCACCCGAAGAGGGCGGCTGGCAGGAAGGATCGCATGGCGACGGTGTAGCACAACCACCGCCGCCGGCCAAGCGCGCAGCGAGGTCAATGTTGCGCAACGGCCAGGTCGTCAGGCGCGCGCTCGGCGTTGGCGGGTGCGCAGAACTTCCCGGAAGCAAGCGCCTGCAGCCTCTGTTTCTTAGCCGGCCATGCTCCTTGCGTGCCCGCCAGGAGAAAATCCACGTGCCCGTCAAGGTAAAGGACGTTCCCGCCTTCGTCGCTGTGATTGCCGCCAAAGCCCTGTTTCGCCCATCGCTGCGCGGACAAGGAAGCTTCGGCGAGTTGGTCGCACGCCAGCGGGAGGTCTTCCGTGTTTGGGCCGCCGAGGCCGAACGCGTAGGCGTAGCAGTTCTCGCCCGCCTTCAACGCGTCGGTGCGGGCGCCACCTGTTGACGACCCTTCGGAAACACCGTCGGCGCGGTAGCCGCGCGTAGCGGCGCTCTTGCAAACAAACACGGTTTCGTTGTTCATCCAGCGAGGGAACAACAGCGCGAAGTGTTTGTTCGCGCTGTCGCCCACCGAGCCGGTGAACGGATAGCGGCCGTCGCTGTCCTGCGCATAGGCGTGGAGAGCGAGGCCGATTTGCCGAAGATTGTTGGAGCACGCCGTGCGACGAATCTTTTCCATCGCCTTGGCGATCTGCGGCATCACCATGCCCGCCATGACGCCGATGATGGCCATCACCACCAGCAGTTCCACAAGCGTGAAGCCGCGCGCGCGCAGTCGGCGGCTGGTTAGAGGTTGCATTGGGTTTGGTTTCATCGTCGGCTCCTTTCCGGTGGTTGTTGTTCCACTGCGACTCAACATACCGGCAATGCGACGACGGAAAAGTAAAAGGGCTGTAAAAGAGGGACGGTCGCTGGTGAGGCGCGCGTTGCGCGTCGCGACGCCGTCAGGACGCCGGCGCTGCTTGGATGGGGAACTTCACCGTGAACACCACGCCTCCGCCGGGCGCGTCATCGCAACCAACCTTCGCGTCGTGAGCGCGAGCCAGCGCCTGCACCAGCGCCAGTCCGAGGCCAAGACCCGCCGGCGAGTCCGCATCGCTGCCGCGGGCGAACGGACGAAAGAGCCGGCGGCGGACGGCGGCGGAAACGCCCGGACCATGATCGGCGACCGCAAGCGTCACCGAATCGCCGTCGCGGGCGAGCGTCACGCGAATGGTGCGATTGGCCGCCGCGCGTGTGTATTTCTCCGCGTTGTCGAGAAGATTCTGGAGGATCTCGGCAACCGCATCGCGGTCGAGGCACACCAGAGGCAGATCGCTGGCGAGGATTGTCTCCACTCGCGCCCCGGCCGCCTCCAACGCAGGCTGCTGGCGGGTGACACAGTCACGCACGATCACGGCAAGATCGCCCGGTTCCGGCCGCACGCGCAGCGCGCCGCGCTCCAGCCGCGTGAAGCCCAGCACGTTGCCCACGACGCGGCTGAGCCGCTCGACCTCGCCGGCGATGCGGCGGGCGTAGTCCTTCGTATGCGCGGGATCGCCGAGTCCCTCGGCGAGCATATCGCCATACATCCGCAACCCCGTCAGCGGTGTGCGTAATTCGTGAGCCGCCGCCGCCGCGAACTGCGACCGCTGCCGCGCCAGCCGATCCGTCCACCATACCAGCGCCACGACGCACAACCCGACGGCGGCAGCCCCCATCACGCCCTTGGTGAAGGACTCTCTGAAACTCTCTTGCGCCTCGCGTCCGGTGTTGCGAGCCACCGCCATCGCGTGGCCGGCAAACACCGACACGCGCCAAGACGCCGGCGCGATGGGCACCGCCGCTTCCGTGGCGTCCGACGGAGGGCCGGGCAGAAACTGAGTCGGGAACTTGGCGCCTCGCAACAACTCGCCCATCGCGTCTTCGTCTATCACGAATCCCTGCGCCAACATGCCGTCGCGCGCCCGCACCTCGCGCAACGCCACGAGTGTGTCGGTTTCGTTCATTACGATCGTGTGCCAACGGAACGGCCCAACGCGGACGCGAACCTCGCCCGCCTTCGTCATTCGAGGGCGCTCACCCGGCTTGCCGCTCTTGATGGCGGCGTAAAGCCGGCTCGCGCTGAGATTCTGCTCATACGCCGCGGCGCTCATGACTTCCGTTCTCGTCTCGTCCGTCCCGGTGGAGGACGTTGATGGCTGCGTGGAACGGAGTTTCTCCAGGCACGCTGCCGCGACCGTCTGCAACTCACGCTGGAGCGCGCGCTGGGCAGGCTCAACCGCGGCGCCGGCCGTATCCGGCAGTTCGTCGTTCAACGTCGGAAGCGTCAGCCGCCTGGCTGCGTCTATCTGGAAATGCGCGCGCACCAGCGGGTCCGCCGGCCCGTGTGCCAGCGGCGACGGAATCACGGCCGCGCCTACGTAAGCGCCCTTCGGATCGTGGTAGAGGTTTTGGTAATGGTAGAAGGGCCGGCGCGATTCGGCTTCGCGCAGCGTTTCAAGTCGCGAGCCGAGCCGGTCGGCGAGTCGCTCCGCCAGCACCTCGGCGGATCGGCGCGGCGCTTCTTCAGACCGCAACGCCTCCGTCGTCACCTCGCGCGAACCGACAACGAACCACGACACGCTTGGCACCGCCAACGCGACAGCGGTCAACACAAACGCGAGCGCGGTCTTGTTCACGGCGATCTTCATCGCTTGCCCCATGCGTAGCCGACGCCTTTGACCGAGACGACGATCCTAGGATTCGCCGGGTCGCGCTCGATCTTCTGGCGGAGGTTGGCCACCGTCATGTCCACGGTGCGCGTCTCCATGTCCGCGCGCGCGCCCCAAACCTGCTCCAGTAATTCCGCGCGAGAGACAGTGCGGGCGCGATGGCGATGGAGCCAGCGCAACAAGCCAACCTCCCGCGGCGTCAGTGCGGTGATCTGTTTGCCGCGCCTCGCCTCGCAGCGGCCGAAGTCAAAGTGGCAGTCGTCCGTCTCGGCCACATCCGGGCCGGCAGGCGCGGCCTTTGCGCGGCGACCCAGCGCCTCGACGCGGGCCAGCAGTTCCTTTGCGCCAAACGGTTTGGTGACGTAATCATCCGCGCCCGTGCGCAGCCCGCGCACCTTGTCCTCCTCCGAGCCGCGCGCCGTCAGCATCAAGATCGGCAGCGCCGGCCGCGCCTTGCGCAACCGCTGGCAGACCTCGAGGCCATCGAGCTTCGGCAGCATCAGGTCGAGCAGCACCAAGTCGAAGCTGGTTTCCAACCCCCACCGCGTCGCGCTGAGACCGTCGGATACCGCTTCAACGCTGTGCCCCGCGCCCGACAGCAGTTCCACCAACCCGTCGCGCAACACCGGCTCGTCCTCGACGACCAGAATCTTCATGCGCGCCAAGTTATGAGACGGCGCGGAAGCGAGGGCAAGTAAAAGCTGCGTAAAACGCAGGCGGAAACGGCCGCCGCTTCAATAGGCCGCGATGACTTCGATCTCCACCTGCGCGCCCTTAGGCAGCGCGGCGACTTGCACGGTGGAGCGGGCGGGCGGGTTCGCCGGGAAACTCTTCGCGTAAACCTCGTTCATCGCGGCGAAGTCGGCGAGGTTGGTCATGAAGACGGTCGTCTTCACGACGTGCTCGATGCCGATGCCTTGCGAGGCGAGGACGGCTTTGATGTTCCCCAACACGCGCTCGGTCTGCTCCCGGATGCCGCCGGGCACAAGTTGGCCGGTGGCGGGGTCGAGCGGAATCTGGCCGGCACAGAACAGGAACTCTCCGGCGCGGACGGCTTGCGAGTAGGGGCCGACGGCTTTCGGTGCTTTGTCGGTGGCGACGATTTGGGGTTTCATGGCGCTTTTCTAGCAGGCGCGCCAGTCATGGACAAGCTCTCGTTCTGCGGGTAGGCTGCGGCTGGCATGAAATGTCTCTATCTCGACTGCGTCGGCGGCATCAGCGGCGACATGCTTATCGGCGCGCTGATTGATCTCGGCCTTGACCTCAAGGCGCTCCGCCGCGAGTTGGCGAAGCTGGCGCTTGACGAATTTGAAATCTCGGCCGCGCGCGGCGTCCGGCAGGGCATCAGTGGGACCAAGTTCGATGTCGCCGTCCACAAGCACGACCACCACCATCATCACCACGAGCACGACCATCACGGGCGGAGCTTCAACGACATCCAGCGGCTGATCGAGTCCTCCAAGCTCAGCGCCGAGGTGAAGCGGCGCGCCATCGGCGCGTTCCGGCGGTTGGCGGTGGCGGAGGGAAAAATCCACGGCGTCGCGCCGGAGAAGGTCCACTTCCACGAAGTCGGCGCGGTGGACAGCATCGTGGACTTCGTCGGCGCGTGCATCGGGCTGCGCGCGCTGGGCGTCGAGCGGGTCGTCGCCTCCGCGCCGCTGCGGACAGGCTTCGGCTTCGTGGACTGCGCGCACGGGCGGTTTCCCGTGCCCGCGCCGGCGACGGTGGAGTTGCTCAAGGGCGTGCCGACGTTCGCCGGCGACGAAGAGGCGGAGTTGATCACGCCGACGGGCGCGGCGCTGCTGCGGGAGTTCGCGGCGGAATTCGGGCCAATGCCGCCGATGGCGGTGCGGGCGGTGGGCTACGGTCTCGGCTCGCGCAACCTGCCGAAGTCGCCGAACGTCCTGCGCGCGTTGCTCGGCGACAGCGCCGTCGGCGACGGGCGCGAGTCCGACCGCGTGGCGGTGTTGGAGACCAACCTCGACGACGTGAGCGCGCAGGTGCTCGGCGACGTGATGGACAAGGCGCTCGCCGCAGGCGCGCTCGATGTGTTCCACACGCCGATCCAGATGAAGAAGAACCGGCCGGGCGTGTTGTTGAGCGTGCTCTGCGCGCCCGCCGACGCCGACCGGCTCTCGCGCCTGTTGCTGGAAAACACGACGGCGTTCGGCGTCCGGCGCACCGACGCGCAGCGGCTCAAACTCGACCGCGAGATCGTGGTGGTGAAGACCGCGTTTGGCCGCATCGAAGTGAAAGTTGGCCGACTCGGAGGCAGGATTGTCTCGGCGTCGCCGGAGTTCGAGTCCTGCAAGAGCGCCGCGGCGAAGGCGAAGGTGCCGGTGCGCCGGGTGCTGACCGCCGCGCTGGCGGAGGCGGAGAAACTGTATGATTGAAAAAGCGTTGCTCGACATCCTCGTCTGCCCGAAGTGCAAGTCCGTGGTGAAGGTGGAAGGCGACCGGCTGGCCTGCCAGAACGCCGCGTGCGGCTTGCGCTACCCGATCCGCGACGGCATCCCGATCATGCTGATTGACGAAGCCGAAAAGCCCGGCGAAGCGCGCAAGCCGTAAGGCGGCCGGGGCGGCGGAAGCTGAGCTTGACGCGGCGGCGCGGGTTCGGGAATCTCGTGGGCATGAGCCAGCACCCAGCACGGACGGTTGTTCTCCCACAAGCTTTGGTTTTGCGACTCGCGCTCGCAATGTTGGCGGTTTTCGTGGGCGGCCGCGCGTTGGCGGCGGAGCCGTGGTGGCCGGAGTTCCACGGGCCAAGCCGCGACAACCGTTCGCGCGATACCAGACTGCTGAAAGAATGGCCAAAGGACGGGCCGAAGCTGCTCTGGAAGTTCTCCGACTGTGGCAAGGGCTTCGCGTGTGTTTCGATTGCCGAAGGGGTGATGTTCACGACCGGTGATTTCGACGACGACCTGATGGTGTTGGCGGTGGACCTGAACGGGAAGCTGAAGTGGAAATCGCCGAACGGCCGGGCGTGGAAGGGCGCGCAGCCCGGCGCGCGCACGACGCCCACCTACAACGATGGCGTAGTTTACCAGATGAACGCCCACGGGTTGCTAACGGCTTTCACGGCAGCGACTGGCAAGCCACTCTGGTCGGTGGACCTCAAGGAACGCTTCGACGCTCGCTCCGGCGGCTGGGGTTTTACCGAGAACGTCATCATCGAGGGTGACATGCTGCTTTGCACGCCGGGCGGGACCAAAGGCCGCGTGGTGGCGCTCAACAAGAAAACCGGCGCGACGATCTGGGCCAACACTGACATTACCGACCGCGCCGCCTACACGTCGCCAATCGTCGTCACGCACGGCGGCGTGCGTCAGTTCATCACACTGGCGCACGAAACCATCCTGAGCGTGGACGTGCGCGCGGGCAAGTTGCTCTGGAACCACTTGCATCCGAGCACCTGCGACCAGAACGTCACCTCGCCGATCTTCCACGACGGCGCGGTCTATGTGACGAGCGGCCACAAGGCCGGCGGGCGCATGGTGAAGATCAACGCCGACGGCCGGGGCGTGACGGAGGCATGGTTCGGCACCGACCTCGACAACTGCCACGGCGGCGTGATGTTGCTCGACGGCTATCTTTACGGCAGCGGCTGCCGGCTCTACAAGAAGGGCCTCGTCTGTCTGGAGTTCGCCACTGGCAAAACGCTGTATAACGCCCGCGAGATCGGCAAAACGTCGGTCAGCTACGCCGACGGCCGGCTGTATTGCCTCGGCAACGATTGCTCCATGTCGTTGGTGGACGTGACGCCGCAGCGCGCCACGGTCGTCAGCCGCTTCATGCCGCCGTGGGAGAACAAACCACCATGCCTTTCGCATCCGGTGATTTGTGACGGCCGACTTTACATCCGCCACTTGAACGAACTGCTCGCCTACGATGTGCGCGCTGGTCATTAACCTCCGCCGCCAGACAAGTCATGAAAGCGCTGGTTCTCAAAGCTTACAAAGGGTTCGCCATCGAAGACATGCCGGTGCCGGAGTTCGGGCCGGACGAGGTGCTCATCGCCGTGAAGGCGTGCGGCATTTGCGGCAGCGACGTGCATGGCATGGATGGCAGCACCGGCCGGCGCGTGCCGCCGATCATCATGGGCCACGAAGCGGCGGGCGTGATCGCGAAGACCGGCGGCGCGGTGACGGCTTGGAAACCGGGCGACCGCGTGACGTTCGACTCGACCATCTACTGCGGCCAGTGCGACTTCTGCCACGTGGGCCGGATCAACCTTTGCAGCAACCGCCGCGTGCTCGGCGTTTCGTGCGACGAATACCGCCAGCACGGCGCGTTCGCGGAGTTCGTCGCCGTGCCGACGCGCATCCTCTATCGCCTGCCGGACGCGCTGCCTTTCGAGCACGCCGCGCTGGTGGAGCCGCTTTCCATCGCGCTTCACGCTACGCGGCTCGCACAGGTGTCGCGCGGCGAGGCGGCCGTGGTGATTGGCGCGGGTATCATTGGACTGATGCTGGTGCAGGCGTTACGTGTGGCGGGCTGCGAGCAGATCATCGTGGTGGACGTTGCGCCGGATCGACTTGCGGTGGCGGCCCAACTCGGTGCGACCGCCACCATCAACTCCGCCAACGCCGACGCGATTGCGGAAATCCTCTGGCTCACCAACAAACGCGGCGCGGACCACGCTTTCGAGGCCGTTGGCGTCACGGCGACGGTGGACCTCGCCGTGCGCGGCGTGCGCAAAGGCGGCGCGGTGACGCTTGTGGGCAACGTCACGCCGAAGGTGGAACTGCCGCTGCAAATTGCGGTGGCACGTGAACTGACGATCCGCGGTTCGTGCGCATCGAGCGGCGAGTATGCCGACTGCCTCGACCTGCTGGGCCGCGGCGCGGTGCAAGCGGCTCCGCTTGTCAGCGCGGTCGCGCCGCTCGCGGAGGGCGCGGCGTGGTTTGATCGGCTCTACCGCAAGGAGCCGGGCTTGATGAAGGTCATCTTGAAGCCAACGGAACAACAGCCATGAACACCAACCTCTTTGATCTCACCGGCCTCGTTGCCATGGTCACCGGCACGAGCCGCGGGCTGGGACAGTATCTCGGCCGCGCGCTCGCCCGCGCCGGCGCGGACCTCGTCATCACCAGCCGTGACGCGGCGACGCTCGTGTCGTTTCAACGCGAGATCGAATCGCTCGGCCGGCGGGCGTTGCCGCTGGCGCTCGACGTGCGCGACCACGACAGCATCCAGCGCGCGGTCGCGGCGGCGGTGGCGCACTACGGGAAGATAGACATCCTGGTGAACAACGCCGGCTGCAACGTCCGCAAGCCGGCGCTCGACGTGACGTGGGACGACTGGAACCTCGTGCTCGACACCAATCTGCGCGGCGCTTTCTTCGTCGCGCAAGCGGTGGCGCGGCACATGATCGGGCGGAAATATGGGCGCATCATCAACATCGGCTCCGTGACGTGCGTCGCCGGCTACGCGGGCCTCGCTCCCTACGGCGCAAGCCGCGGCGGCGTGAAGCAACTCACCATGAGCCTCGCCGACGATTGGGGAGTCCACGGCGTCACTGTGAATTGCCTCGCGCCCGGCTGGTTCAAGACCGCGCAGAACGCGGTGATGTATGAGAACCAGGAGTGGGTCGAGTATCTCTGCGACCGCATTCCGCTGAAGCGTCCCGGCCAGCCACAGGACCTCGACGGCGCGGTTGTGTTTCTGGCGTCGGAGGCGAGCGGCTACGTCACCGGCCAGACGTTGCTGGTGGACGGCGGCATTTCCACCGGCGCGACGCGCGCGATGCCGAAGAAGAAGTAGCTGCGGCAGACAACAAGAACCAAATCATTCATCACGACCATGAACGACCGGGAACGATTCATTGCCACGATGCATTACCAGCCGCGCGACCGCGCGCCGCTCTATGATTTCAGTTTCTGGGAAGAGACGCTGGCGAGATGGCAGAATGAGGGATTGCCGCGTAGCGTCACGCGGCAGAACGTCGCCGATTGCTTCGGGTTCGACGTGAGCCTCTTCGGCGGCGACCTCGCGTGGCACACTGGCTGTAACGTCGGGCTGTCGCCGGCGTTTGAGGTGAAGGTGCTGGAGGACCGCGGCGAATCCGAACTCCTCCAGCAGCCCGACGGCGCGCGCGTGGTGAAGAAGAAGGTGATGAGTTCGATCCCGATGCACGACAGTCATTTGCTCGTGGACCGGCAGACGTGGCGGGAGCATTACAAATGGCGGCTTGACCCGACCCATCCCGACCGTTTCCCGAAGGCGGAACCGCAATTTCGCTACGGCACCGCGGGCGTCGTCGCGATGCTCGACAACACCTGCATGGGATGGGACGAGCGCGTGGCGTTCTGGCGCGACCCGCAGCGCCCGCACCCGATCATCCTGCCCGGCGGCAGCCTCTACGGATGGATTCGGAACTGGATGGGCGTCGAGAATGTTTCGATGGTCGTCTATGACGATCCGGCGTGGTTCGAGGAGATGGTCGAGACGGTCGCGGACTGCATCGTCGGCGTGCTCCAGCGCATCCTCGGCACGGGCGCGCAGTTCGAGGCGTGCGCGGTGTGGGAGGACATGTGCTACAACACCGGTCCGCTGCTCGGCCCGGAGCATTTCAAACGGTTCCTCGTGCCGCACTACAAACGCATCACCGGCCTCCTGCGTCGCCACGGCGTGGATGTCTGCTGGGTGGATTGCGACGGCAAGATAGACGCGCTCGCGCCGCTTTGGCTCGACGCGGGCGTGAACTGCATGTTCCCCATCGAGGTCGGCACGTGGAACGGCGATGCCGTCGCGTTCCGTCGCGAATACGGCAAGGAGATGCTCATCATCGGCAGCGTGGACAAGCACATGCTCGCGCGCACCAAAGCCGACATCACGCGCGAGATGGCGCGCCTGACGCCGCTGGTGGAGGAAGGCGGCTTCATTCCCACGCCCGACCACCGCGTTCCGCCCGATGTGTCGCTGGAGAACTACCTGTTCTACTGCGAAGAAGCGCGGAGGATTTGGGGGTGCGGCGTAAACCTGAAGCCGATGCGCTTCGGAAACTGAGCCGACGCCCGTCTCGTTGCAGTTTTCCTGTAACAAATCCTCGGATTCGCTTCTGAGGTAGGTGTATGAATACGTCTCAGGCGAATCCGGCCATGCCAAACGGAAACCAATGCCCTCAGTGCGGCGCCCCGTTGCCGGCGGGCGCGCTGGCGGGGCTTTGCCCGGCCTGCCTGCTCAAGCAAGGCGCGGCGGGCGACACCGCCAGCGGGCCGCAAGCTGCAACATTCGTGCCGCCGACTCCAGCGGATTTGGCGGCGAAGTTCCCACAATTGGATATCCTCGAACTGTTGGGTCGTGGCGGCATGGGCGCGGTCTATAAGGCGCGCCAGAAACACCTCGACCGGCTCGTGGCGTTGAAGGTCCTGCCGCCGAGCGTCGCGAATGACCCGTCGTTCGCTGAACGCTTCGCTCGCGAAGCGAAGGCGCTGGCCAAGCTCCACCATCAGAACATTGTCACGCTCTACGAGTTCGGCCAAGCCGACGGCCTCTTCTACTTCCTGATGGAGTTCGTGGACGGCGTGACGCTGCGGCAGTTGCTCAACGCGGGCCGGCTCGCGCCGAAGGAGGCGCTGGCCATCGTGCCGCAGATTTGCGACGCGCTCCAGTTCGCCCACGACCGCGGCATTGTTCACCGCGACATCAAGCCGGAGAACATCCTGCTCAGCAAAGACGGCGTGGTGAAGATCGCCGATTTCGGCGTCGCGAAGATTGTAGCGGCGGTCTCTGACCGCCGCGATGCCGAAAGGACGGAACATCGGCGGTCAGAGACCGCCGCTACAGGCGTCGTCGGCACCCCGCAATACATGGCGCCGGAGCAGCGCGAACATCCGCAAGCCGTGGACCATCGCGCCGACATCTACTCGCTTGGCGTCGTGTTCTACCAGATGCTCACCGGCGAACTGCCCACGGGCAAATTTGTGCCGCCGTCGAGGAAGGTTGTCATTGACGTGCGCCTCGACGAGGTCGTCCTGCGCGCGCTGGAAAAGGAACCGGAGCGCCGCTACCAGACCGCCGCCGAAGTGAGGACGCAGGTGGAGACGGTCATCAGCACGTCAACGCCAAGCGCACCGCAACGCTCGCCACTGGCGCGAGGTTTGAGATGGCTTCAGGAGTTGCTGCTGCTCACCCATCCGCCGATTCTGTTTCCGCAATCGCCGCGTTTTCGCGAAGCGTATTCGCACATGACAAAAGATGAGCGTATGGAAGATGGACGACGTTTTGCGCTCGCAGGACTGCTTTTCATCGCGCTCAGTGTCCCCATCGGCTTGTTGTTGGACGCGCCGAACCCGGCGCGGTGGTTGTTTGCTGCTCTCTCGGTTATTGCTCTCGCGTCATTGCTTCCGAAGTGGCGCAAGATGCGGCGGGAGTTTGTCGCCTCCACGGGATGGGCACGTGCGCATGGCATCACTGCCGATCAGCTCAAGGCAGATGACGGTCGAGCGGCGCACGCTGGTGTGCCGGCTTCAGCCGGCGTTGGCGGAGGCGTTTTGCGGAGAAGCCTGTCTTTATTCGTGGAGCGCGACGGGCAGCGGTATCTCTACTGGCCGGGCGTGTTAATGTTCTGCGGGACGCTCGGTGTGGCGGTATTGGGTGTCAATCTCATGATAGCACTGGTGGTGTGGTTGGTAACGGGGAGTCTGGTGTTCCAACCCCGCGAATTGCCGTGGGTGCTTATTTTGGTGGCAGTGTGCTTCCTCATGCGCGTTGCGGCGATGAAACTGGGCGCGAGTGCCGCAGCCGCGCTGCCAGCCAAAGTCAGCACGGTAAGGAAGGTCATCGCTGCATTGCTGGCTCTAGCAGTTGCCGGTGTCGTGGCGGTAGGCGTGGCGTTCCTCGCCCCGACATGGACGCTAATGATGCCCGCGACCGCGTTCGAGCCTGCCAGTTCATGGAACGAGATGTCGCGCATGACGGTCTGGATCGCCATCGCTGTCGCGGTAGGTTGGTTCGTCATCCGCCGCGGCTGGGGCGTGACGAAGAAACCGCGGCTGCCGCTGGTCGGGAATTGCGATGGACAGCGGGTGATTCACTGGCCTGCGGCGTGGATCGCGATGCTTCAGATCGTCATGATTGTTGGTGTGCTGTGGTTTGCGGGAGCCAGCGCATCCATCATCGCTTTCATCACCTTCCTTCTCCTGCTGAAACTGGCGATCTCGCTGCTTCGAGGTTGGGCGATGCCGCTGGAACAGTTGTCCAAGTTGGATCCACAGGCCGCTGCCAGTGCGCGGCATCGCGGACGCAAGTTGTTCTGGGAGATTTTGATTGGCGTGGCGATCGCACTGGCCCTGCGCACATGGGTCGTCGCGCCGTATTATGCCGCGTCGGATGTTGTCGCGCCGGAGATTCCACGGCAGAGCTACGTCTTGGTTTACAAACTGGCCCACGCCTACGCGCCCGGCGATATCATCGTCTATAAAGCGGACGGCAAGGCCGTGCTCGGTCGCGTGGCACAGGCGGGGCCGTCGAATGGCGCGCTCCAGATCGAGCGGCGCAACCAATCGCCCCAGTCCGTTCCCCTATCCAGCATCGTCGGCAAGGTGATCTTCAACACGCGGGCCGCCGCTCACTCGGTTGGGCCGCCTAGCATGTCGCAGCAAGCCACTGCCGGTCCCGGCATCTCAATGGCGAAAGGAGGGCGCGGCAGGGCCGTCATCGAGGGTCGTGGTGCGCCGGGTGGAAGGCTCGTTTTTCAGGTCGGCAAAGGCTCTCTGAGCTGTGATTTTGTCAACGACTCACCCTTTACGGCCACCATTGAGCGCGAGTGGTGGGGAGGGGGACTGAGCTTCTTCGTCAAGGATTCCTGCGGCAACGTGCTCCTGACCCTCAGCGGCAGCAGGGTTGGACCCATGATCGAGCATCAACGGGGCCGGGTTGTCTTCCGCGAAGGCACACCGTCGCCCGAACCGGACGGCTCGTATGTCCTCGGCGAGTTCCGGCCTGAAACCGGCGCGCCGTTGCCCATCGCAGTGCGCATCCAGAAGGGCCAGGACGCGCATGTATCTGTGGCGTCAGAGAAGTGGGAGGTCGCAACAACGCTGGTAGAACAACAGGAGATGATGAAGGTGGTGAAATCAGTCACCTTCTCGCCGGATGGGAAGCGGTTGTTCAGCGGCAATTTCGGAGGGGAGATCAAGGTTTGGGACACGAACACTCGCAAGGTCCTGGTGTCTTTTGCAGGTCATAAGGACGGGAAGAGTTGCATGGTGCTCGCGGTGTCACCATCGGGAGACGTGTTGGCGTCGGGTGCAGGCCCTGTTCCCGGCGAGGCAAAGCTTTGGGATGCTCGGACCCTGCAACTGCGGGCGACGCTTCCATATCCCCGGCCGGTCTATAGCTTGGCGTTCTCACGCGATTCCGAGTTGATCGCGGCAGCGGGAGAAAATGATGTCTATATCTGGAGTGTGCGGGACGGACAGCAAAAACGTAAGTTGACGGTCGGGATGTGGCCGATTACGGGACTGGCGTTTTCCCCGGATGCGCGCGTCCTTTACGTTGGCGGATGGCCAGACATGGGCGGGGGCAGGCCCGCTGCCAGTTCCGGGATTGTTCGTGCATGGGACTGTGCGACCGGGGCGAACCTCGGCGAAATGGCACTTCCCCATCCGGTTGCGGGCATTGACCTGAGCAAAGACGGCCGCACGCTTGCCGTGGGTGCGGTCGCTCTGCATGTCCTCGACCTTGTTATGGAAAACGGCCGCATTAGGTTTAACCAACGCTTTTCCGCTTTGGAACAGGAAGCGGGTATCGTTAAGGAACAATTCGGTCAGGTTGCCGTCAGTCCTAACGGCGACATCGTCGCTGGCGCAGCCAGTAGCCCCGGCCCGCTCGCGGCTGAAGCCGGCCACGTTGCTCTCTTCGCTTTGCGGGACGGCCGCAGAATCGCGCGACTCCAAACGCCAAGGCGGGCAAAAGGCGACACTGAGGCCGGCGACTATAACATCAATGCGGTTGCCTTTTCGCCCGATGGAAAGCTGCTTGCCTCGGGCGGCAAGGAACGCATCGTAACGCTGTGGATGGCGCCGCCCGCCACTGCCCCGCTTTCAGCACCGTCACATCTCAGTTCCGGCGCGGGCATCACGCGTGTGGTGGATGGCGGACGCGGGAAGCTCATTGAGGGCTGGGGATCGCCGGACGCACGGATCGTCTTCACGTTCGGCGAGCAAGGAAACGTTCACGCCGGTTTCCTGAACAACAGCCATTTCATCGGTGTCATCGAGCATCCGCTCTTTGGCGACGGGATTAATTGCCAGGTCAAGGATGCGCTGGGCAATATCCTCTTTAGCGTGGGCAACAATAAGTTTGGGAACAAGCGCGGCCGGTTTGTCTTCCGCGAAGGCACGCTGAGGGCGGAACCCGACGGCTCGTATGTCATCGGCGAGTTCCGGCCTGAAGGTGGCAAGCCGTGGCCGATCACGGTGCGTTTGGAACGGCGTGCAGCAGCAAGAGCGCTGGCGGATACCAAACTCGAAGTGCTCCGCGTGCAACTCCGCCAAGCCCAGGAAGCTGCGACTTTGGCGGAGGCCCAGTTCAAGGCAGGAATGCTTGACGCTGCCAAGTTTCAAGCGGCGAAAGACAATGTGGCGTTGCTGCAAGCCGAAATCGGCGGCGACCCCGTGCAAGTCGCCCGTGTGCGGCTGGCGGCTGCGGAGCACCTGCTTCAAATCCTCGAGGCCCAACACAAGGCGGGGGTCGTGGCCGCGCCCGACTATCAGGCGGCCAAGAACGCGGTGGAATTGCGGCAAGCCGAGTTGCGTGCCGTTGAAGCTGAGGCCTCGCCAACCGCCGTGCCGGACTCGAGGCCGCCTGCCGATGCGAAGCCAGCGCCGCGGCTACAATTCCGTCTCGTCGCCGACGCCGGCGATAACGCGCCCGCCGACGCGCTCCCCGATCCCGGGAGCAAGGAGACATTGCGTGTTCGCAGAGAAATCCTGCTCGACGAGACGGCGGTGGCCCGCGCGTCGGTCGTGGTCTCGCCGACGGCGCGTTCGGCCGTCTCGGTGGAGGTTGAGTTCAACCAAACTGGCGCAAAGCGGTTCGCCGAAATTACCAGTGCGAACATCGGCAAACGGCTGGCAGTGGTCTTCGACGGCAAAGTGGTTTCCGCGCCGACGATCCGCTCCGTGATTCGCGACAAGGCCGTCATCACGGGCAACTTCACCGCCGTCGAGGTCGCCGAGGCGATTGTGAACGCGCTCAACGCGGGCAAGGAAAAGTCGCTTCCAGGCGCCGACCTGACTCAGGATGTGGTGAAAGACCTCCAGCCGGACGGCTCGATCCGGTTCAAGCTGGCCGTCACGCAACGCAACACGACCGGCGAACCGCTGAGCGCACTTCGCCTCTACAACTCCGATTATATTCACGTGGACAAGCTCACGGACGCGCAAGGGAGGGAGTTCAGATTCTCTGTTACGCGCACGGGCAAAATGACCTTGCGTTACGATGCGCCGCTGGCGGAGCCAGTGAAGCCGGGTGCGGAGTTCTCCTATGTCATGGAGGGAACGGAAACCGGCTTGGTGAAGCGACTGCCGCAGCCGGGCGAGTTCGAATACGTCACGCGCCACTGGCCGGGCGCTATCCGCACGCGCCGCATTGAGCATCATCTGCTGCCCGCTGGCGCGCGGCTGCTCAGCAAGACGCCCGCTGACATGATCGAGCGCACGCGCGACGGACGCATTGAGTTGTTCATTGACCGGATGATCCCTGCAGGCGACAGCTTGGAGATCAGCTACCGTTGGGCGAAACAAGGAGACTAGCACGACATGGCAGCAGAACATCGCTTTCTCAAATTCATCCTCCCGGCCAAGGCGTTCGCCGCAGTCAGGGCGGGGACCAAAGAGTGGCTCGCGGAGTGTCCCTGTGGCCACAAGCGCGACATCTGGGATTCCGGCGGCGTGCGCTACAAAGCGGCGGGCGAACCGCGGTGCCTTGGCTATTGCCCCGCCTGCCGCAAGAACACGATGCACAAGATTCGAAAGAAGACGGAAGCCGAGAAGCGAGAGATTCCATGAGGAATCCCATGAGCAACAAGCTGCGCTTCACGGCGGACCTCGTCTGCCTTGTCGGCATCAACAGCGACATCGCAAAAAGTCGTCGGAGCTTTCTGGAGCCAATCCCGTCTAACTCGCCATGAAACCGCTGATCGCTGCCATCGGGTTCGTGTTGTTGTTCTTTGGGTGCGCTTCCGCCGAGCCGCTTGTCCCCCATTCATGGACGAATAAGGCTGGCGGAACTGAAACCAGCAACTCGTTTGGCATCTACCTCACGGCCGAACCGGTGGACAAACGATACGGCTATGCCAGGACAGATTTCTCTCACGTGCGGCTGGCGGAGTCTCCCCTCATCTCGCAGGCGGATATCGTGAGCTACAACTGGACAGAGCATTCCATGCGGCTGCGTCCGGAAGCGATGGCCAGAATCCCGCGCCCGCCCGTCGAGGGCACGCCGTTCGTGGTGATCGCCAACGGGGAGCGTATCTACATGGGCGTGTTCATGAGTTGCGAGTCATCCATGACATGCGCAGTTCCCGCCATCACGGTGAATCGGCGGCTGGTGGTTGAAAGTCAGCCGCCCGACGTTCTGGTGATCGAACGGGCTTACCCGACGGGTCTATTGGGCGCTGGTCTGGGTCCGCGCGATGACCCGCGAATTAAGGCGGCGCTGGCGGCCTTGAACAAGCTGCACGACCCCGGCGTGCCGACGCCAATTAGAAGTTTATCCTTCTTCAGCGGCGTGGGCGTGCTGCCCGGCTTCACCGAAAGCCGCGCGCTCGCAGTCTCCGCTGATGGCAAGGTGGTGGTGGGCTGTTGCCAGACCAACGACGGGGGAGGGTCAACAACACAAGCGTTTCGCTGGACCGCCGCGGGCGGCATCGTCAGCCTCGGCAAACTGTCGGACGAGTTTCCGGGCAGCATCGCCCACGCGGTCTCCGCCGACGGCTTGGTGATCGTTGGCGAAAGCAACTACCGCCGGTCGGCGGCCACGCGGGCGTTTCGCTGGACGGCGGCGGGCGGGATGGGCGGCATCCGCTACGGGGCCGACGATATCAGCAGTGTCGCTCATGGTGTTTCCGCGGACGGGTCGGTGGTCGTGGGGATGTCCATGTCGCAGCGCGGCGATATCGGCTTTCGCTGGACCACCGCGGGCGGCGCGGTGGACATCGGCTCACTGTCCAATTGCACCCATACTGCCGCCTATGCTGTTTCCGCCGACGGCTCGGTGATCGTCGGCGACAGCGGCAACGACAGATTCGGCCGCAATGGCTGGCCCTTCCGCTGGACGGCCGACGGCGGCATGATGAAGCTCGGCGTATCGGCAAAGTGGAACGCTGCTGCACGCGCTGTCTCCGGCGATGGCAAGGTGGTGGCGGGGATGTCGGGCTACAAGGCCTTCCGCTGGACGGCCACCGGCGGCAAGACCGAGCTTTGGCCTTTCACCAGCGGAGCCAATGCCGCTTCGCACGACGGCGCGGTGGTCGTGGGCTGGCTGCACTGGCCTTCGCGTCGGCGCGCGCCGTCGCACGGCTGCCTGGTCTGGGACAGCGTGAACGGCGGGCGCGATCTGCAGTCGCTGCTTCGCGACCACTACAAGTTGGACTTGACCCGATGGGGTCTGGAGTTCGCCACTGGCATTTCCGCCGACGGATTGACCATCGTGGGGGTGGGCCGCCGCGGCGAGAAACCCGGAGAGGGACATACCGAAGGCTGGGTCGTGCATTTGAACAAGCCGTTGAATCGTCCCGGCATCAAATCGCTCGGATGGGAAGATCGCGACCGTTTCAGATAATCGAAAACGAAACCATGAAAGGAGCAGCAAACATGAAGAGTCTTATTGCAATCCTGCTGGCCGCGACGACGCTCGCAACCATCGCGCTGGCCGCCGAAGACAAACCCGTCACTGTCCAAAACATGCCGCCGTCGGTGGTCAAGACCGTGCCGCAGGCCGGTGACACCGCGGTGGACCCGGCGTTGAAGGAGATCAGCGTCACGTTCAGCAAAGACATGAAAACCGACCGAATGTGGGCCATCTGCCAAATCTCCGACGAGACATTCCCGCAAAAGGGTGACGGCAACATCCACTACCTCACCGACAAGCGCACGTGCGTGTTTCCCGTGAAACTCCAGCCAGGCAAGACCTACGTGCTCTGGTTCAATCGCGGCAAGTTCAACAGCTTTCGTGACACAGCCAACAACCCGGCCGTGCCGTATATGCTGGTGTTCCAGACAAAGTAGTCGCGTCACTCCGTGACGCGACCATCAGAATTATCATTTCTGCGTCACGGAGTGACGCGGCTACGATGAATCCCGACGCCAACACAACTTCGCCCGCCGCCGACGCGGGCTTCGTCACCACGCGCTGGACACACGTGCTCTTGGCCGGGCGCAAGAACTCGCCGCAGGCGGACGTCGCGTTGGAGGAACTCTGCCGTTGTTACTGGTATCCGCTCTATGCCTACGTCCGCCGTCACGGCCACTCGAAGGAGGATGCGGAAGACCTCACGCAGACTTTCTTCGAGCGGTTCCTCCAGAAGAACTATCTCGAAGGCTTGAGCGCCGAGCGCGGGCGGTTCCGGGCATTTCTGCTGGCGTCGCTGAAACACTTCCTCGCCAACGAATGGGACCGCGCCGGCAGACAGAAGCGCGGCGCGCACGCCACCCATCTCTCGCTCGACTGGCGCGGCGCCGACACGCGCTACCGGCTCGACCTCCGCGACGATCTCAGCCCGGACACGCTCTACGACCGCGCGTGGGCCGTGGCGTTGCTGGAGCGCGTCGTGGGGCGGCTCCGCGATGAGTGCGCTGCCGACGGCAAGGCGGAGCTGTTCACACAACTGAAGCCGCTGTTGATGGCTGACAAGACGACGATCTCCTATCCCCAGGCTTCCGCGGCGCTGGGCATCTCGGAGGAGGCGGCGCGAGTGGCGGTGCATCGCTTGCGCCGGCGTTACCGCGCGCTGTTGCGCGAGGAGATCGCCCAGACGTTGGCCGAGCCGGCGCAGGTCCAGGAGGAGATGCGCGCGCTGTTTGCCGCGTTCGGATAGGCGGGACGGGCTTCCGTCAAGCAAGCTCTATCGAAAAGATGTGGAAGCTCGACGGAGTGTGATCGCACCCATATACTGGCTGCGGATTGGAAGTAGCTGAAAGGAAACCCGTATGAGAATTGCGTTGTATGTCACGCTGGGCGGTTTGCTCGCCATCGCTCTTGCGCTCACGCTGCGTTTGACCATGGTCAAACCAGTCGCTTCGCCCGCACCCGCACCAGAGCAACCCCGCGCGGCGGCCGCGACGCCGCATCCGGCCAAGCTCCAGCACATGCTCGCCCAGCAGAGCAACGAAATCCGCCGGTTGAAGAAAGAGAAGTCGGCGCTGATGTCTGAGATAGAGCGGCAAGTGACCGACCTGGCCAAGCCAGAGCCGCCTGCCGGTGCTGGCGCCGCCGGGCCGCGACCGGCGGGCATGGGCAAGATGATCGCCGTGGCAGTCCGGCAGCAGGCGGAGATGAAAATGGCCGCGCTGAAATCCCGCCTGCACCTGACCGACGAACAAGCCGCCGCCGTCCAGGAATTGCTGAAGAAGCAAACCGACCAAAGCGTGGAGATGGCCTCGAAGATGTTCGAGGGCAAGCTGACCGCGGAGGACATGAAATCACGCCCAACGTTCGACTTCGAGGGGCAACTCAAGCAGGTCCTCACCCCCGACCAGTGGACAGGCTATCAACAATACAAGACCGAGGAGCAGCGCCAGCAAATCCAGATGGCGAGCCAGGCGGAGATGATGCAACTCTCGCCAATGCTCCAGCTCAGCGCGCAGCAGCAGGAACAGGTCGGCGGCATCCTCCAGCAGCAATACCAGCAGATGATCACTCAACAGTCCGACGCCAGCATGCCGACTCCGGGCAACTTCCAGCGTATGGACCAGATGCTCGACGCCAAGAAGGAAGCCCTCCGCGCCGTGCTGACGCCGGAACAGATGCAGAGCTACGATAAATTCGTCGAGAGCCAGCGCGAGATGATCAAGTCCATGATCCCGCAGAGCCAGCCGTCGCCGACTCCGTGAGGCCGGCGGTTTGTTTGAACTTGCCGATGGCCGCGGCTCGGCGTTCATATCCAACGCGTGGCGCCGCAGTGCAGTCCTTTGCCGAAGCGAAGGCCGCTCTCAACTTCCGGCAGTTTGCGCTTTCAAAGGACCGTCGCTTCCATTACGAACAGACAGACAGATAAAGCAGAAGCCGATGACGTTATGTTCTTCCGGTTCTCCAAACTCAAAGATCGTGTCAGCCCCCTCTTCAGGCAGCATTTTGGCTCTGTGCCTGCTCAGAAGCTGGTCACCGCTGGCCGGACGTTTCCGGTCCCGTCCCGCGTGGACCTGCAGCTCGCGCTTGAACAACTCTTCAGCCAACGCTACCCGGCGCAACTCATCGGCGTTCATCCGCAGATGGGGCACGAGACACTGACCATCGCGCACTTGGTCAACGACGGGCACTGGCCTGTTCTCATTGGCCCGCTCCAGCACGATGAGATTGACACGGGCGAAACGCAGCCGGCCCGTTGCCTCCAGCACGCCGTCTGGCTCGCACGCGCAGGCGAGGTGCCTTTTGCGGTGCTCATCACCTCCGCGATGAGCTACGGCCAAGCCGAGGGCGTTCACTTGGAGATCGCCGTGCCGCCGGGTGAAACAGGCTTGAACCTCTCGCGGGTGTTTCTGGACGAAGTGGAGCGTCTCATCAACCAGACCGGCTCCTATCGCGGCAAGGTCATCTCGCTGGAGGCCGCGCGCAGCTATTCCGGCAAGGCAGGCAGCGTGAAGGTGCATCGGCTTCGTTCCGTCCAGCGCGAGGAAGTCATTCTCCCCGAGAAGACGCTGCAACTGTTGGAGCGCAATGTTCAGGGCTTCCTGGCGCAGCGCGAGCGGTTGCGCAGCCTCAGTCTGGCGCTGAAAAAGGGGTTGCTCTTCTATGGACCGCCGGGCACCGGCAAGACCCACACCATCCAATATCTGGCCAGCCAACTGCGCGACCACACGACCCTGCTGATCACGGCTGAACAGATGGGGTTGCTCGACCAGTATTTCCAACTTGCCCGGTTCCTTCAACCGGCCATGGTCGTGATCGAGGACGTGGACTTGATCGCCCGAGCGCGCGAAGAAATGCGCAGCGCGTGCGAGGAGAGCCTGCTCAACAAGCTGCTGAACGAGATGGACGGTTTGCGCGAGGACGCGATGGTTCTGTTCGTGCTCACGACCAACCGGCCGGATCAACTCGAAGCTGCGCTGGCCTCCCGTCCCGGCCGCATAGACCAGGCCATCGAGTTTCCGTTGCCGGACGACGACGGACGGCGAAAACTGGTGCGACTCTACGCCCGTGGCCTGACCATGCCTGACGAATTGGTCGAGGTGATCGTGCGAAAAACCAAGAAGGCCAGCCCCGCGTTCATTAAGGAGCTGATGCGTCGCTGCGCCCAATATCAGCTTCACGCAGGCGCGGCCGGAGCGCTGGCTCTGGAGCACGTCGAGGCGGCGCTGGAGGAGATGCTTTTTAGCGGCGGCAGTCTGAACGTCAAACTGCTTGGCGGAGCGGTGAACGACTCCCTTGGTTAATCAAGCGACAAAACCAAGCGCGTGCGCGGTCCACAGTTGCCGCCTCGGAATCCGCATGAATACATGCCTTCTCCTTGCTGTGTGCGCGATCTGCAGCCTCGCGGCCAGCGCCCAAAACCCCGCCTTCGACTGGTCGCGCGACGGCGTGCTCGTGCGTCTGCAACACCGGCTCACGGGCGAGAGGTTCGTTGTGCCGAACGGAGCCGAGCCGACTGTTGGCGCGCGCGTGGCTCGCGACAAGGTGCTCGCGGCAAGTGAGACTGTTCAAGTGACGCAACACGTCTCGACCGAGGGCAACGACCTCGTCGTCCGCCAGGAAGCAACTGTCAAGATGCCGCCGCTCGTCGGTGTGTCGTGGGGTGTCGCGGAACTCGCCGAGGGCGTCGAGGTGCTCGTGCCGGGCCACAGCGGATTGCGGTTCGGACCGGACGCGCCGGATGGCGAGCATCGCTTCACCTGGCCGATGAGTTGGGAGGCGCAGTTTGTGTTGCTCCAAGGCAAACGCGGCGGCTTCCTCGTCATGAGCGACGACACGACGATGCAGTTCAAGGAACTCGTCGTGCGCCGGCGTGCCGGGCGGATGACGCTGACTTTCGAGACGCAAGTGCCCGCGCCGTTCGCAAACGTGCGCGAGGTGAAATCGGTCACGTGGCGGCTGAAGCCGTATCGCGGTTCGTGGCTGGAGGGCTCGCGGCTCTATCGCGAGTGGGCGGAGAAGGCGTTCGATATCACCGCGGCGCGCGCGACGCAGCCGAAGTGGGCGCGCGACATCCGCGCCGTCGTCATCGTGCCGATGGAGATGGAGTTGCTCGACGAACTGGCGAGGCGGCTCAAGCCAGAACAGACGCTCCTCTACGTGCCAAACTGGCGGCATGACGGCTACGACCGGAATTACCCCGACTACACCGCCGACGCGAAGTTTGGTCCGTGGAACGAACGGGCGCACGCGCTCGGTTTCCGCGTGATGCCGCACGTGAATTACTTCGGCTGCGACCCGCTGCATCCGCTTTACGAGAAGTTCAAGCCCCAGCACATGCGCGACCGGTTCACCAACGAGCCGCTCTGGTGGCTCTGGGACCGGGCGCAGCCGGTAATCAAATTCGCCTACATCAACCCCGCCAGCCGCGCGTGGCGCGAATTGTTCGTGGGGCGGATGAAGGAGTTGTGCGCCAAGCACCACGCGGACGCACTCCACCTCGACCAGACGCTCTGCATTTTCAACGACAACAACGGCCTCATGGACGGCATGAACTGCGCTCAAGGCATCCTTGCGCTCCACCGCGAACTGCGTGCCGCGCTGTCCGACGTGGCGATTTCCGGCGAGGGCCTCAATGAGGTCGCGTATCGCTACGAGGAGTTTGCCCAGCGACATCTCTACGGCCTCAACCACGCCGACGGAACGTGGAACGACCGCCGCATTGCGATGGCGCATCCGATTAGCTCGGCGCTGTTGACACCGCACACGGCTATCTACGGCTACCTCGGCATGTCCAATCCAGCGAGTGGTCCGCTCTACCAAGCGTGGCGTCGCGGCTACGATCACTTCGGCGTCATCCCGACGCTTGCGCACACCAGCTCCCGCCAAATTCGTGGTTCCGCCGACCTGCTCGCGCCGTTCTTCAAGGAGGCACAGTTTTTCCAGCGCACGCGGGCGCTGCCGGATTTCAGCGCGCCGTGGCCGAAGGACGCGTTGATGGTCTATCGGCTCGCTGACGGCGAAAGGGCGGCCTTACGACGGGAGAACGGAGCCGTCTTGGTTGACGAAAACAAACGTGAGGTCTACCGGCGCATTGAGGGTGCCGGCGAGGCGCGCGTGCCGGGGACTGTTGCCGGCTGGCTGGCCTACGATGAGAAGCGGCTCTTCGGGTTGGACCCGTCGCAGAGCTACACACACCTGCAACAGCCGCGCGACCTCAACGCGTTCCATATCGCCGCGTTGCCCGAGGGCGCGGTCGTGCGGCGCGCGAGCATCAACGACGCAATGGCGACCATCAGCCTCGACGTGTGCGATTCCGAAGTGGCACGGCTCTGGGATTTCAAGGGCCGTGTTGCCGTCGGTGTGCGGTTGAAGGACGGTATCGAGCGACGGAGTGAAAGCCAGACATTGCAGGACGAATCCAGCGGCCACGTGGCGATGGAATCGGACGGCATCTTCGTGCATCCGCCGTGGCGCGGCGCAGGATTGCCAGGCGCGACGTTCATCGAATACCGGCTACGGTTGCCGGACCGGCCGGTGATCCGGTTTGTTGCCAATGTGGGACTGCGCAAGATTGCCGGCAAGTCTGATGGCGTCACGTTTCGCGTGGAGGCTCGCTCCGGCAAACAGCAACTCGCGGCGGAGGCTCATGCTGCCACCAGCCTTGCACCATTGACGCTCGACCTCTCGCCATTGCGCGGACGCGAGATCGTGCTGCGGCTGGAGGCCAATCCCGGCCCGAAAGGCAACGCGAGTTTCGATCAAGCGCAGATTCTCCGACCGCGCGTGGTCGCTGAGTCGCACGAGCCGCGAAAAGTCATCGTCCACAGCCCACGGCAGCCTCGCGTCGCGCTGGGCGCTGATGGTGAACTCAAGTTGGAGCCGGCGGGCAAGAATCGCTATGCCGTCTCGACGGCGTTGCCCGGGAGCTTTTGCCTGCTCTTTGCCGAGCCTCACACGGCCAAGTTTCCGCTCGATCTTCGGACGGCCCCGCACACGGCGGCATTGGTTGCCGAGGACGGCACGGAGAGCATGCCGCAGAGCTTCATGCGCCCAGCGCCCAGCAACGCGGTCGTCGGCGGCGCGAAGAAGCCGGCATTGCATACGCATCCGCCGCCGAACGGCCGACTGGTAGTGGATTATCTGCTGCGGCTGCCGGCGACGCCCGCGCGGCTGGAAACCTTCGCCGGTATCCGCGACGGCTCCAATTCCCACGGCGTCGGCTTCATCGTGCAGATCAATGGCCGCGAAGCGTGCTCGGCGCAGTTGCGTCCCGGCGCGTGGAAGCCGCTAACGGCTGACCTCGCGCGCTACGCCGGTCAGACGGTTGTGCTGAGCATCATCACCGACGCGATGGGCGATTTCAGCTTCGACTGGGCCGTGTGGGGCGAGCCGCGGATTGTGGCGAAGGAACCTTGATGATCATGAAGACGACTCTCGTTGCTTGTGCGCTTGCTCTGGCTTGCGTTGCCGCTTCGGCTGCCGATTTAGCTTTTGAGTGGCCGCGTGACAAGGCGTTGGTGGACCAGTGGCGGCACAAGGACAACGCCACGCTCGAGCCGCAGCCGGACGACGGCGCGCGCACGGGCGTTCAGCGGTGGCGCAGCGGATTCAAGCCGTTCGAGTTTACGTGGGCGACGTTGAGCTTCGAGAAGCCGCTCGACATGGCCGACGCGGGCAGCATTCGCTTTTGGGTTAAAGGCGACGGCAGCGGGCATCGGTTGCAGTTCCAACTCGGCGCGCCGGGACCGCAGGGGCGCGGCTCGCTCTACTACATCAACACCGCCGAGGCCGTGACGCTCAACTTCACCGGTTGGCGTGAGTGCAAGGCGTCGCTGTCGAAGTTCGCGACGCCGACTGGCGGCGATCCGCTGCGCGACCTCAGTCAGGTAGTCTTCGCGCAGTTCATGATCCAGCGCCCGGCGCACAACACCTCGCCGCTGGACATCCAACTCGGCGACTTCCGCATCGTGCGCGACAAGGCCAAACAGCGTGCGCTGGCGACTCAGCGGGAAAAATGGCGGTTCGCCGAGGCTGAGCGCGTGCGCCGCGAGGAACAGGAGGCACAGCAGAACCGCACCGCGCTCAACGAAGCGCTGAAAATGCTGCCCGAAATACGGAAACAAGCGGAGGCGCTGTCGTCGTCGCCGGTCGAAGCGGCGCGGAAGCGAGCTGTGTTGTTGTGGCTCGTGGAAGACGCGGAGGCTTCGGTTGCGACCGGCATGGGCACATCGGCGAAAGCGGTGCTGGATGACGTAGTCGCGTTACTCTCCGACGCGACATCGGCGTCAATAACCGCGCCACGGAGTGACGCGACTACTTTACTGCCGCCGGTTGTGGAACCCAAAGGCAATCCCTATTTGGAAGCGGTGCTCAACGAAGCCAAACGCTGCCGCGATGTGAAACAGCGTTTCCCAAAGGGCGAGGCCGGCTACAAGGCCATCGAGAACTTCTGGCAGTTCGCCGGTTTCGGCGGGCGAACCTACATCATGACTTGGGCGGCGTGCCATCCGGACAGCCCGTTGCGCGGCGACCCGGCGTTGATCGCGCAGGTAATGCGCTGGATGCAGGGCGTCTTTCAAAATCATCGTGGCGGCGACCTCAACGTTGGCCGCACCGGCGGCAAGGGAATGCCCGGCCACGACCCGAACATCAACCGCTTCTGCTACGTGCCGACGTTCGAGGCATATCTGTTGCTGCGCACGACGTATCCCGAACTCATCCCGCCGAGCAAGCGCAAGGAATGGGAAGCGTCGGCGCGTGCAGTGACGGAGTTCCAACTGAAGACCTACGGCGAGAAGGTGGACCGCCACGGCGCGGGCTGGTATCCAAACATGGACGTCCACTACCTCCTGCTGATGGAACTGGCCTCGCGCATCCTTGGAGAGCCGCGCTGGCACGCCGAGGCAGAGCGGTTCCTCAAGCTCATCGCCAACTCGCTCTATCCCGACGGTGCGTTCACCTACCTCGGTCGACAGAACGAGTGCTTCGTCTATCACGAGATCAATGTGACGCACCTCGCGCGCTACTGGCAGTTGACCGGCAGCCGCGTGGCGCGCGACCTCGTGCTGGCGAGCGCGCCGTATTATCCGAACAACGTCGAGCCGGGCGGTGTGCCCGAGTATTACACGGACTGTTTCTGGAAACATTACTGGGCGGGCGCATCACCCATCGGGCCGGACATCGTCGCTTCGATGCTGCACACGTTCCGGCCGAAAGAAGTCGAACTCGCCGCGCAGAACCGTCGCGTCGCCAACGTCGAACTGAAGTGGGTGAAGCCGGCCCATTATTACGGCATCTACGCCGCGACGCTCTGGCGCGATTTTCCCGAAGCGCCGCAACGCGACGGCTACATCTACTACGACCGCGACGTGCAGGGGCCGCGCGGGCGGTTCGGCCGCTGGTCGTTCGCCGGCACCACGCGCGACCACGGCAAGGGTGCGCAGGGCAAGGACACGTTCGTCGGCGCGATGCTGACCTCGAAGGAAGAGAAGCAGTTTCCGCTCGATTCGGCGTTGCAGGTGGTGACGAGCCAGTTCCGGCTCCAGCCCGACGGCCAGCGATGGCGCTCGTGCCGCTTCCTGTCGGCGAACGAAGAGAACGCCGTCACCATCGCGAAGGATTTCGCTGCGCTGACGACGCGCTACCGCATCCAGAACGTCGCGTGGAGCGGCAAGTCCACACTGACGAATTGGGAAGGCCAGCAGGAATGGCTGATGACGCCGAAGCGCCTCATTGGCACGCTCGCCATCCGGCCTCTTGCGGACGAGAAGGCGTATTCGATCCACGGCCGCGTGCGACTTGGCTTGAAGCTGCCGATCGAGAAGCAGGACGACAGGACGTTCGGCTACGGCGACTTGCGCGTGCGGCTCCACGAACACAACTACAGCGACGTCATCACCGAGCCGTCAGAAACGTTCTACACGGACCCGCCGGAGAAATTCCGAAGCACCGAGATTGTCCTGCGCGACACGCACAGCGTGAAGTCCGGCGAGAAGGAACAAAAGACCTACGCCGCTGGCACGGAGCAGTTCTTCACCGTCGAAGTTTCGCCCGCCGACAGCCAGCCCGCCGCGCAGGTGAAACGGCATGAGTTGCCTGGCGGCTTGCGCGCACTGGAAGTTATCGCGGACGGCCAATGGCTCATGGTCATCCACAATCCACAGAAAACCACCGCGACCGCAACCATCGCAGCACCCGGCGCTGAGAAGGTTCTTTGCTTCCGAGCACGCGGCGAGGCGTCCAAGCCGACGGCTGCGAAGGTGCGCGATGGCAAGTTCATGTGCAGTGTGCCTGCGAAGTCGCACGTTGTCCTGAGCGCGGACACGAAGGAGAAACGATGAGCGGTTCTATCGCTTGATGGCGCTGAAGCAGGCCACCTGGCCGCCTTCGAGCGTGACGATGACGCGGCCGTCGCGGTTGACGGCGAGGCCCCACGGGACGGGCGGGGCGGGGAGCGGTTGGGTCCAGAGAACCTTGCCGTCCTGCAAATCATGCGCGGTCAGTTCCGCCGGCTTTGCGACGACGACTGCATTTGGGGCGACGGCGAGGGCGATGATGTCTTTGCACTTGTTCGCCCAGAGCGGGGCGAGTTGGGGAAGTCGCGGATTGCCCCATGAGGCGAGGAACTTCTCCGTAACGGCCGGCAGATCGTTGCGCGTGAAGCCCATCAGCGCGGAGCTGTTCACCCAAGCGATGGCGCGGTCGCCGGACGCCGCGAGCAGGGTTTTGTTCACGACGCTGTTGTCATAGACCGCGTATTTCGGGTGGGCGTAGAGCGGTTTGCCGCCGACCCGGATTTGGTTGCCGAGCAGATAGAGTTCGCTGCCGCGCGGGCTGATGGAACCGGGCACGTTGTTTTTTGAAACATGATGCATCACCGCTGGTTCGTTGAGACAACGTCCGTCGGCGATGTCGTAGATGGCGGGCGAGACGGCATTGCCGCCGGCGAGGTAGAGTTTGCCGTCGGCCACCAGCATATGGCCTTGCACACTGATTCCGGTGCGCGCCTCGGCGTCGAGGTGGCCGGAAGTGTTGTTCTGCCACTTGAGCCGGCCGGTGGCGGCGTCGAGCGCATAGACGTGCGTGCCGTCATAGTTGACGATGCCCGCCGCGACGTAGGCGACGCCGTCCGCCACGAGCACGCCGCTGGCGACGGGCCATGTGGATTGCAGCGAGCCATAGACCGGAATGCGCCGCTCCACCGGCGCGGCGCGGAACCGCCAGAGCGGCCGGCCCGTTTTCGCCTCGAAGCAATAAACGTAACCGTCGCCAGAACCAACGAGCGCGCGCCCCTGCCAGATCGTCGGCGGGTAACGCACATCGCCGCCGGTGTAGCCTTTCCAGCGCAGTTCGCCTGACGCGGCGCTCATCGCGCGGACGATGCCGTCGGAGCCGCCGAAGAAAACGAGGTCGCCCACGGCGGTCGGCGCGGTCGGCGTGAACGACACGCCCGGCCCGTCCTGCCACTTGCAGTGCGGCACGGTGGGAATCGGCGCGGTGGTCGTCACGTTGGCGGAGTGGTTCGCGCGGAACATCGGCCAGTCGGCGGGCGACTCGTCGAACGCGGCAATCTTATCGTCGCTGGCACTGAACCGTTCCAGCCGTTCCGACTCGACAGCTTTGCGGCTGAAATCAAAGTCGCCCGCCGGGCCGAGGCAGGTGATGCCGTAGAGCGTGAGGTTGCAGTCGCACGTGGACGGCCACCAGTAGAGCAGGCCGTTGCCGATGGTCACTCCGTCGTGGCATTGCGCGCGCATCGGCGAGATAAGTTGCGGCTGGTTGCTGGCGCGGTCGAGCCGCGTGGAGCCTTCGCCGGCGCGGCAGAAGATGGCGTCCGTCGCGCCGGTCACTCGCGAGCAAGCCCGCCGGCCCAACGGGACCTCGGTAAGGATCTTGCCGGTGATCGGATCAAACTTCCGCGTCGGATCCTGGTCAATCTGCCCGCTCAAGCCGTAGAGGCCGTCGTCGCAGATGACGAGCTGGTAATTGTTGTATGGATGCTCCCACAACATGCTGCCGTCCTCAGTGGAGACGGCGAGGAGCTTGCTGACGGATGGGCCGGCGAAGTAGAGCGCTTTGTCGCTGCACTTCAGGTAGTTCGTCGTGCGCCAATTCGTGCGCCAATCTTGGCGCGGCAGATACTCGCCGATCGAGGCGAAGAGCGCGGTGGCGTTGTCTTTCGTTTTCCGCCACTGCTCCTTGCCGGTCTTCGCGTCGAGGCACGCCAGATACGAGCCGTGGCGGAACGCGAAAAGGCGGCCGTTCTTCACGCAAAGCGCGCGGCTGTCCATCGGCTCCGTCTCGCGATGCTGCCAGAGCACCTTCTTCGTCTTCGGGTCAATCGCCAGCAACGTCTGCCCGAAACCCCACGTGTGCTCCGGTTTATTGTAGCCGGGTGACAGCGGGTTCCACGGCCAGCCGTGCGTCTCGCGTTTGGCGCGGATGACCGGGTCGCGCTCCTCCTGCTCGCCGATGAGCGCGTAGAGAACGCCGCCTTCGAGCGCCATCCATTTCCAAAACGTGCCGCCGGCGGTCTTGGCGGGCGGCGCGATCTCGCCGAGCAACTTGCCCGTCGCCGCGTCGAGAATCTTGCACGACTTGTCGTCGCCGAAATAAACGACCGTCGGCGTGGCGATGAGCGTGCTGCGATGCACCATCAACGCCGGCGGAATCTCGCGCCGCCAGAGCAGCGTGCCGTTGTAGCCGTTGAACGCTGCGAGCGTGTCGAGCCACGGTTCCTCGCGCTCCTTGAAGGCGATGTGGCCGAACGCCTTGAAAATGCGCCCCGCCGATGTCACCGCCACCTGCGGCAATGGCGCATAGCGCGGGTCGGCCAGGAACTGTGTGAGATAAGGCGCGCGGGCAACGGCATCGCGCGAGAGTGGGTTGTTGTCCGGACCGTGGTAGCAGTGGCTCCAGTCATCCACACCCGACGGAAACGGTTTGACCAGCCTCTTCTTGCCGAGCCACGCCACTCCTTCCGGACGCAGCACGCGAAGCGCCTCGGCCTCCGGCATCGCGGTGGCATCGCCGACGGCCACCAGCGCATCGGCGATGTTGTCGGCAAGATGCAGTTTAAAAATTGGCCCGCTCTCAACAAGCACGCGCGTGCCGTAAAGCCCCGCCGCGTCGGCACGCCACCGCGCCCGCTCCGCAGCGCCGGCGTCCGACAACTGGACGTAGACCATCAATTCGGTTTTTTTGGCCAGCTTGAAGGCCATCTCGCACTTCGCATCGCCCAGCACTACGCAGATACCGCGCGTCACGCGGATGTCGGGAAGTTCTTCTGGCGACGCGGCGGCAGATGAGTGAAGACAAATTGCGAGGGCAACTGGCAAGAGCGACCATGTAGAAGGTTTCATAGCTCTTTCTCCTGTGACGCGATGCTTATAGCACTGCGGCGCGACGGTAGCGAGCGATTACTCGCGGCGCGATCAACGACCGGCGCTCGCAGCCAACGCGCTCATCGCTTCCAGCATCTCCACCCGCACCTTGTCGGCGAGCGTGCGGTCTTTCGACTCGGCCCACATCAGTTTGTCGGCGGCGGGAGCGTTGAGGACGCGGTTGGCGGCGGTGGCGAGAAGCTTTTTTGCGCGCTCGATGGCAGCGCCTTGCCGGCCGGCTTTTTCCGCGGTGGCGATGCGGTCGCGGAGCATGACGAAATACTCGTAGTCCTCCGCGCTCTCGCGGATGGCTTCCATCTGCTTGCTGCCGGTGACGGCGGCGGGTTCGAGGAAGATCGGCGTGTAACAGGTCGAGTGCGTCATGGCGTATTCGTTCCACGACGAGCCGCCGCCGGAATCGCTGAACGCCCAGAAGAACGATGCCTTGGCGCCGTATTGCCACGCCGTCCACGCCTGCAGCCGGAAATACGAATACGGGTCGGCCAGCCGCGCGCCGATGTTGCAGGAGTAGAACGCCAACTCCGTGCCGGCGGCGTGGCGCTTCGCGAAGTAATCACGGAACTTTTCGCCGCCTTCCAGGAACATCGGGCGGTTCGGGCAGAGCACGTGGCAGAGCGCCATCATTTCTTGATTGGCGGCAGCCGGATCGCGGTGGGTCGGGTCTTCCCAAATCTTCACACCCGTGTTGGCCGCGCGAACCGCCTTTGCCCACGGCAGTATGATGTTGTCGCGCCGGGCCTCGGCGGGTTCGTCCACGAGCAGGACGCAGAGTTGTTCCGGACGCAATCCGCGCTTCTTCGCGTGGCCGGCCCAGAACGTGATCCACTCGCGAACCTTCGCGTCGAACTCCGGCGTGCCCCTCTTTGCCCGGCCGATCTGTTCGCCGACGGCCGCGAAGATGCAATACTGCCGCGCGCCGGGCCAGAGCTGGAGCCATTCGTCGAAGCGGGCTGTGTCCTGGCTGTAGGGCATCACGTTGCCCGTCGCCCACGGCGAGTCCACGAAGTGCGCACGCAAGATGCGGATGAACGCGTCGCGGTTTTCCGGCGTCACGTCGCGGCCTTTGATGGCGTCACTGTAATCCCAGCCGCCCAGGTGGAGCGACGGCTGGTCGGGAAATCGCAGCGGAAACACGCGTAGCATTACCGGCACGCGGAGCTTCGTCTTGCCGGTGGCGAGTGAGATCGTGCCGCGATGCGCGCCCGGCTTGATGTCGGTGGGATGGAACGTGAACCACACCTGCCGCGTCATGCCCGACGGCACGTTGATGATGAACGCGTCACCATCGCGTCGCGCCTCCGGCAACGCCGCCGCCACGGCGATGCCTTTGCGCGTGTCGGTCCACGCGACTTCATTCACGGTGACGCAAGACGGGTTGGTTCCGCCGGGCAGACCGGTGATCTGCAAACGCAACTCGGCGGCGCTCTCGCCGGCGTTGCTGATGTTGAGCGCGCCGGAGCGGAACTCGTTCTGCATCATTGCCACGCTGACACTGCCGGTTCCGCGCGATGGCGTGCCGGCAATGTCGAGCGGAGCCCAAGGATTCGCCGGCGATGCGGAGAGCGGTGCGAGTTTCTGCGCACGCCAAACCACTGCCTGCACGCGGAAGACGCGCTCGTGGAGCGGATTCAGCGGCAGCGTAACGCGGGCTTTTGGATCGTGCCGACGCGACATCAGCGGAATCTCGCGCTCGATGGCGTCGAGTTCAGTCAGAATCGGCTTCGACGCGTCGCCTTTGAGCTTCGCAGCGGCCTCGCGCACGGCGAGCAGGTCTTTGCGGATGCGCTGTTCGAACGCAGCGTGAAGTTGGTAGGCTCTTGCGTCGGTCACACCTTCGCCGCTGAACGGCAGCTTCAGCCAGTCCGGTTCGCCGCGATAGACCTCGATCTCATCCACGAACGTGTAAGACCCGCCCGCCATCACGAGGAAGGACACGAAGCGGCCGTGCGTGCGCAACTCGTCGGTCCAATAGCGGTGGATGGCGTAGTCGTTTGGGGCAGCGCCGCGTTTCATGCCGAGGTTGACCAACTCGCCGGCCGGGTAGTAGCTCTTGCCGTCGTCGCTGACGAGGACAACGACGCTCGCCGGCCACGTCACACCCGCGCGGCCCGCCGCCGTGTTGAACGACGCTCCACGAATCGGCTGGACGGAGCCGAGGTCCACGGTGATGGTGACGCCGCCGACGCTGTTCCAGCCCACGGTGCTCTTTTGCGTCCAGAAATAGCCCTTCGTGTAAACGCCGTCGGTCAGTTGCGTCTTGTCGCCGGGGTCGGTGCAGTAGCCGTAGTTCGGCCGCGGGTCCAGCGCGTAGGGTTTGCCGAGCGCGATGTTGTCGCCGGGCCGCTGCGTGTCGGCGGCAATGGCTTGTGTGAGGGCGAGGAGGAGGGCGAATAAATGTCTCATGGCTTAGTGAACCGTTTTTTCTGGCTGGCGCAGAAGATGCCAGATGCGTGTGAAGGTTTCCATCGGAAAACCCATCGCCCGCTTGAGCTGGTGATCGCGCTCCAGAGGATTCGTCTCCCGCTCCAGGCGGCGAAACGTCTTCCAGTCCACCAGTCCGCGCATCCACGCCCAATGACCAATCACCGGCACGGGGAAATCACTGCCGTGCAGAAGCCGGCCGACAAGCGGCTCTTGAAGACAAGCGCGAAAATGCCGGCTGCGAAACGGGATGTTCACCGCGCTGAGATCGCCGTAGAGACGCGGGTGCCGGCGAGTCATCTCGGCGAACGCGCCAAAGTAGTCGCGGTCGAACACGCCGCCCTTGCCGGCGACGTGCGCGGCGATGACGGTGACGCCGCACTGCAACGGCCGCCCCAGCACGCGCGGGTCGGCCCATTCCTGCCGGATGATCGGCACGGTATGTTCGCCGCCGGTATGCGCGAGCAATGGCAGACCGGCTTCGGCGAGCCGCTCCCAAAATGAGGTGTAGCGCCGGTCGCTGCAATCAATGTTCTGCGAGTTTGGCAGCAGCTTCATCATCACCGCGCCCGCGGCGAGGCAGCGGTCGAGTTCCTCCATTGCGTCAGGGCGGGCGGGATGAATCGAAACCGCCGGCAAGAACTCCGGATGCCGGCGCGCCAGGCCGAGGACGTAATCGTTCGGCACGTAGAGCGAACCAACACCTTCCAGCCGTCGGCCGGTTTCGTCATATACGTCGTCGTGCGCCAGAATCACGGCTGCGCCCAGCGAGGACGCGCGCAGGAACCTCAGCAGCGCCTCGACGTAGAGCCGGTCGAGGTCGCCGGTGAGCGCGTTTTGCGGCAGGCCGTTGTGGTGGAGCATGAACGCCGCCAGCAGCCGGTGCAGGCCGCGGGGCCGCACCCAGCAACCGCTGCCGCTGGAGCCGTTGCCCACAATATGCACGTGCATGTCCACCGGTTTCATCTGCATCGGTGAAATTTCCATGTGGATTCAGGCGCGGCAAACAACAAAGTATCACGGCGGGTGGTTTTTGTTTGCCTTCCACGCAAGCAGTCCGCACTTTGTCCGCCCATGCGATTACTCGCGGCGACACGCAACCAGCACAAGCTCGGCGAACTTCGCGCCATCCTCGGTGCGGGGTTCGAGGTGATTGGCCTCGACGCCCTGCCTGGCGCGGGCGATGTCGTTGAGGACGAGCCGACGTTTGTCGGCAACGCGGCCAAGAAAGCGGTGTGGGCGGCTCAGCTTGCCGACAGTCGCGCGCTGACGATGGCTGACGACTCCGGTTTGGAAGTGGATGCGCTCGGCGGCGCGCCGGGCGTGATGTCGGCGCGTTACGCGCAGGAGGCCGGCGGCCCCCGGCCCACCGACTTGCAGAACAACGCGAAGCTCCTGCGCGCGCTGGCCGGCGTGCCGGCGGAAAAGCGCACGGCGCGCTTTCAATGTGTCATTGCGATCACTGGCCTGGCGACGTTGGCGGCAGCGGCTAAACGGGCCGGTGTGCCTTGTGAGGCGCGTGGTCATTGGACGGTGGCGTGGTGCGCGGGGACGTGCGAGGGCCGCATCCTGTTTGAGCCGCGCGGCGCAGACGGGTTTGGTTACGACCCGCTTTTTGTGCCGGCAGGCCAGGTGCTGACATTTGCGGAGCTTGACGAAGGCGTGAAGAACGCGATCAGTCACCGCGCGTGCGCAATGGGCAGGGCGAGGACGCTACTGGATGCGATGGCGCGCGGCGGTTGAGCCGGCGCAGCGGACGACGGTGAAAGTTCTGCGCGAGAATCGGAAAAACCTGACAGAAGTTTCGCTTGCAATTCTGTTTGAAGAGGCCACTTTTTGTTGTCGTTAGAGGAAGTGATGTGCGACGGCGTTATTTGAAAGCCAATTTTTGTGGGAGGTGATTCCTCAGGCGATCAACCGACTCGGCGGTCTGGTCGTTCCCCCTGGCGTCAGGGGGCCTCCCACAGTTTTCTTCACCACGGTGAACAAGAAGCTGGCGCGTGTCACGAAAGCGAGACCGAAAGGCTTGCGGTCGTCCACGCGCCAGCTTCTTTTTTGGGCCGTGCGTTGATTGGCGGTTCGAAGACCGTTGGCTCGCATTCTCCCTTGCAGCAACGGGGCGGGGCTCTTAATCTTCGCGGCATGGTCATCGGCGTTCCTCGCGAAATCAAGAACCACGAGTATCGGGTTGGCTTGCTGCCGGTCCACGCGCACGCATTGCGGCAGGCGGGGCATCGGGTGCTGGTGCAGCGCGACGCGGGTGCGGGCAGCGGCGCTGGCGACGGGGATTACCGCGAGGCGGGCGCGACGATGGTTGGCTCGGCGCGGGAGGTTTACGCGCGAGCGGGGATGATCGTGAAGGTGAAGGAGCCGCAACCGTCGGAGTTTCGGCAACTGCGGCCGAAGCAGGTCGTTTTCACCTACTTCCATTTTGCGGCGAGCCGCGCACTGGTCGAGGCGGCGATCAAAACACGCATTGTAGCAATTGCCTACGAGACGGTGCAGGCGGCGGATGGGTCGTTGCCGTTGCTGGTGCCGATGAGCGAGATCGCGGGCCGGATGGCGGTGCATGAGGGCGCGAAATACCTGGAGGAGCCATTCAAAGGACGCGGGCTGCTGTTGGCGGGCGTGCCGGGTGTGGCGCCGGCCAAGGTGGTCATTATTGGCGGCGGCATTGTCGGCGCTCACGCGGCGAAGATGGCGGCGGGGTTGGGCGCGGACGTGATGATCCTGGATGTGTCGCTGCCACGGCTGCGTTATCTGGACGACGTGATGCCCAAGAACATCACGACGCTGATGAGCAACGCCTACAATATCCGGGACGCGACGTTGCAGGCGGACCTGCTTATTGGCGCGGTGTTGGTGGCGGGCGCGAAAGCGCCGGTGCTGGTGAGCGAAGATTTGGTGAGACAAATGAAGCGTGGCGCAGTGATCGTGGACGTGGCGATTGACCAGGGCGGGAGCATCGCCACTTCGCGGCCGACGACACACGGTGCGCCGACGTATATCAAGCACGGCGTTGTTCACTATTGTGTGACCAATATGCCGGGCGCGGTGGCGCGCACCTCGACCTCCGCGCTGACCAACGCGACGTTTCCCTACGTGCTGGAGATTGCAAACAAGGGCTGGCGCCGCGCGGCGGAGGAAGACGCTGCGATCCGATCGGGCCTCAACGTCGTCGAAGGCGACATCGCGTTCGGCAAGATCGCCGAGCAGTTCCGCCTACCGCTGCGCGAACCGTAAGCCGCCACAACCCGCATCTGCGCCTGATGAATCCGTTTCGCTCAACAACACCCTGGGATTACGAAAGCACGATGGTGGAGATGCTGATCTACATGGCCTTCGTCGTGTTGGGCGGCGCCTGGTTGGCGTGGGTTTGGAGGGCGCGCGTGCAGGGAAAAAACCATTTTGTCTATGCGTCGGTGGCGATGGCGCTGGCCGCGTTTATCCCGCTGGAGCGACTTCTCGGTCCTTGGCTGGCAGCGAACCAGGCGTATCGCCTGACGTGGCTGACCCACTACGCACGTTACGTGTGCAGCGGCCTGTCGGTTCTGCTGGCGTTGATCGGGTTCATCAAGATTTACTTTCCGGGCCACCGGCGGACGTATGGAGGCCACCTGGCCGGCGCGATCGGGTTGGTGCTGGGCGCGCTGGTGGGCATCTTCACCTACACCCAGCAACTCTGGAAGATCGAAAGCGCGCCGCATGTTCGAGAGATTCCCGACCACCCAGGAGCCCGCGGTGGACGCTACTTTATCAGCCAGCCGTGGAAATTTGGCTTCATCGTGCCGGCGCGCGATTGGCTGGAGGAACGGGCGTCATCCCGTCCGAAAGACACCATCGCCGTGCTGCATCAGCACACGCTCCGCGCCCAGACCCGCGTTTATGCCGAGCGCGGCACGCCGTCATTGCTGGACTTGCGGGACCGCTGCCTGGCGGACCTGCGCGCCTTGAACCCCGACGTGGTGGTCGAGAAGGAGGAGAAGACGACCATCAACAATCTCGAAGCGATGCGGCTGGAAGCGCGCGCCACGCAGGACGGGACCGAGCGGCAGTTCTGTTGCACCGTCTATATCGGCAAGGAAAGCGAGTGTGCCTACCGGGTCATCTCATGGGCGCCGACGGCCGTTTATCCGCAAGTGCGGTCTGACATCGAGTTCATCCACAAGACGTTCCAGTTGCTGGCTCGCCAACCGAAGTGAACGGCAGTTCTTCGTCCACTGCGATTCATCCCAGATTTCGCCTGTTTGGCCTTGGAAAGGAAGGCTTTTGTCCCGCAGTCGTGGCTGAGTGACGGCGGCGGAATTTACCCTTGGCGCGCATCCGACCGAACGGTTTATAATGCCCAACGTGCTCAACCACCGAAGTAAAATCTTGATCGTGTGCGGCGCGTGTCTGGCGTTCTGGACGCTGCTGACGCTGGCGATGGCCGGTTATTTCTTCCTCGCCGTCGGGTTCAGTTGGGAACAGGCGCTGCGGATATCCGTGCGCGATTGGGCGCCGTGGGCGTTGTTGTCGCCGCTGGTGGTCTGGCTGACGCAGCGGTTGCCGTTCGAGCGGAAGATGTTGCTGCTGAGTGTGCCGGGACACCTGGCGGGCTGCGCGCTGGCGGTGCTGGCCTGCGGCTGGATTGCGGACTGGATGTTACCGCCGACGCCGTGGTGGGGTGACTGGCAGCAGCGACGCCAGCAATCCCTCAGCGGCACGAACGCGCCTTCGTCTTCCGTCGAAGAGCGGATGGAACCCAAAACCGACCGCTCCCGCGGATGGTCTCCAGAGCGCCGCGGTCGCAGGCCGTCGTCCAGTTCGTGGTTCTGGCTGCGGGCGCGGTCCCATGTTCCGGTTTATTGGGTGATCGTTTGTGCCGTTCATGCTTTGACCTACTATCGCCGCTCGCAGGAACGCGAACGGAATGCGCTGGAGCTGTCCGCGAGTCTGGCGCAGGCGAGGTTGCAGGCGCTGAAGATGCAGTTGCATCCGCATTTCCTTTTCAACGCGCTGAATGCCATCGCAACGCTGGTCCACAAGGATCCGCACGCCGCCGACGACATGATTGCCAACCTCAGCAACCTGTTGCGGCTGGCGCTCGACCGTTCCAATCTGCACGAGGTGTCGCTGCGGAAGGAACTGGAGTTTCTGGATTGTTATCTGGAGATCGAGCAGATGCGGCTCGGTAACCGGCTGCGTGTGGAGAAACACATCGAGCCGGCCATGCTCAACGCGCTGGTGCCGGTCATGATTTTTCAGCCGCTGGCCGAAAACGCCGTCCGACACGGTATTGAGCCGATGCGCAACCCCGGCGTTGTCACGATTTGCGCCGCGCGCGAGGGGATGTTTCTGAATCTCACCGTCAGCAATTCTGGCACGGGTGTGTTTACCTCCCCTCCCGCCGCCAGCCGACCCGGCATCGGCGTGGCCAACACCCGCGCGCGGCTCCAGGAGCTTTACGGGACCGACGCACAACTGGTCATGCAACCTGCGGCGGACGGCGGTTTCTCGGTGAGCGTGCAAATCCCGCTTCGCTTCGAGCCGGCCGGCCCCGAACCGGAACCGAAAGCCTCGACGTGAAAATCAAGACGCTCATCGTGGATGACGAGCCGCTCGCGCGCGAGCGCATCCGAACCTTGCTCGCCAAAGAGCCGGACATCGAGGTCCTTGGCGAATGCGCCAACGGCGACGAAGCGCTCGCAGCCCTGAAGAAGCAGTCGGCGGACTTGCTGTTTCTGGACGTGCAGATGCCGGAAATGGATGGGTTCGAGATGCTGAGCCGGCTCGGTAAGGACGCGCTGCCGGCGGTCATCTTCGTGACCGCTTACGACCAGCACGCCGTGAAAGCGTTCGAGGTCCACGCGCTGGACTATTTGCTGAAGCCGTTCAAACAATCGCGTTTCAAGGAGGCGGTGCAGCGGGTGCGCGATCAGATCGGCCGGCAGCAGTCCGCCGATGTCTCGAAGCGGCTGATCCAATTGCTGGGCGACCGCAAACCCGCGCCGGCCTTCCTCCAGCGGCTGACCGTGAAAGAGAACGAGCGCGTGGTGCTGGTGAAAGTCAGCCAGATCGAGTGGATCGAATCGGCGGGCAACTACGTCGTGTTGCACGTCGGCAAGCAAAACCACATCCTCCGCGAGACGCTGGCGGCGCTCGAAGCGCAACTCGACCCGAAGCAGTTCCTGCGCATCAGCCGATCCACGCTGGTCAATCTCGACCAGGTCCGGGAATTGCAGCCGCTTTTCAAGGGCGAGTATGTCGTGGTTCTACAGGACGGAAAACAATTGCCGATGACCCGAGGCATCCGCGAACTGGAAGAGAAACTTCGGTTCTCCTGAGAAACCTTCATCGTTGTTCTTGATGAGTCTGTCCCTGAAAAGACGCGGTTCATCCCAAACCCATCGTGAAAACGGGGCAAAGGCGGGATTCTGCGCGTGTCGGAAGTGTTTCATCGCAACATCCAACTGAGGAGCAAATCGAACATGAAACGGACGCAAACTCTTGTCGCCGGATTGGCGGTCGCCTTCTTCGCGGCCGCCGGATTCAGCCAAACAGACACCGCCGCTCTTGTGCCACCCAAGCCGCAACCGAAGCGAGTCACCAACACCGCAGCCACAACGAACAAGGGGCCGCAGAAATGGATCGGCCTGCGCGTCACGCCGCTGAGGGAAACCACGCGGTCGCACCTGAAGAAGTATCTGCAAAGCCTGCCCGAAGACGCCGGGTTGGTGGTGACGGAGATTTCCAACGAAGGCCCCGCCGCCGTGGCCGGCATCGAACGCAACGACGTGTTGCTCCGCGCCGATGGCCAGCCGTTGACGAAGGTGGAAACGCTCCAGGAGCTTCTGGACAAGCGCAATTTCGCGACGACCGCGCGGCTGGAGATCATCCACGAAGGCATGCCCAAGACCGTCTATACGCTGGTGTTGGAAAAGCCCGAGGGCGAACCGGGCTTGTCAGGCGGTTTTCGCGGCGGTCCCGGTGGCCGTGGCGGCCCCGGCGGACGCGGGCGCGGTCCTTTTGGCGGCGGCACCGCGACGCTTAGTTACACCGACGCCGACGGCAACCAACAGAAGGTCTCCGGCGACCAAATGGGAGATTTCTTCCGCAAGATGCGCGAAGACGAGAAGTTCCGCGAGGCCGTCACCAAGCAAGGCTTTACCATGCATATCAAGCCTGGGCCACCCCCCTCGCAGGCTGGTGGCGACAATCCGCCGCCGCCTTCTCCCAATCAATAACCACAACATTGCGGCCCACTTGAGCCGCATGCCCGGCGGATGACGCGGGAGGGGCTGATCAGATTTTCCCGCGCATCCGCCGGGTTCATTTTCTGAAAACGTCCCCTGGAAAACGCTTGCTTGGCCCGGTTGGGGTGCCTATAGTCCGCGCGTTTTTTCGCGCCATTTTCGATGACAGCAGAACACGTTATGCCAACGTTCGCGGAGCCGTTGTTTCACATCGGCCCGCTGCCGGTCACCAACTCGATGTTGGTGGCATGGATCGTCGCGGCCGGGCTGATTGCCTTGGTGCAACTCGGCACGCGGAAGGTGCAGTTGCTGCCGGGCGGATTGCAGAACTTCCTGGAGTTCGTCGTCGAGGGACTGCACGATTTATTGGAGGGAATCATCGGGCCGGACTTCGTCAAGCGCACGTTCCCATTCATGGCGACGGTGTTCATCTTCATCCTCTGCTGCAACTGGTCAGGACTGATTCCCGGTTTCGCGACGATCGGCTGGGGCCACGCGACGGAACATGGTTTCAAGGTAACAACGCCGCTGCTGCGGCCGGCCAACGCAGACGTGAACATGACCGGCGCGATGGCGTTGACATTCACGGTGCTCTGGTGCGTCTGGTATGTGCAGGCGCATGGCGTTGGCGGCGCGCTGAAGCACCTGTTCGCACCGAAGGGCGGAATGCACGGGGCGATCCTGCTCGTGTTGGTGCCGGTGTTTGCGTTCGTGGGGCTCCTGGAACTGGTTTCAATCTTCTTCGTGAGGCCGTTGGGCCTGACGATTCGTTTGTTTGGCAACATCTACGCCGGTGACAACCTGCTGGAGGCGATGGCCGTCGTCATCCCGCCGCCGTTCTCCGCCCTGACGATGCTGCCGTTCTATTTTCTGGAGCTGATTGTCGGTGTCGTGCAGGCGCTGGTGTTCATGCTGTTGTGCGCCGCGTTTACGACGGCGGCGATCATGCACGAGGAAGAAGGCCATTGATCGGCCGGAAATAAGACAAGTTTTCGCGGTTGAAACGTCGCGCGGCCGGTGCCGCCGCGATGGCCGCGGAGTGAAAAGCAGTTGAGAAAGGAAGCAAGAATGATTAGCGAGTTGGCAGTTCTGGCGCAGGCGGCTGCGCCCATGTTCAACGCGAAGTTTGCCGTGGCAATCGCCGGTTTCGGCGCAGCCATCGGCGTCGGTCTGGTCGGCTGGGGCGCGACGAACGCCATCGGCCGCAACCCCGGCGCGTTCGGCAAAATCCTGGTGATGGGCATTCTCGGCATGGCGTTCGCCGAGGCCATCGCGTTTTACGCGCTGTTCCTGGGCAACTGAGCGGCCCGCCACCACCATCACGGCGCGCGGGGCTTTTGACCGCGCGTTGTTTGACGGGTCACGGGCATATTTATGATCCCGATAATACTGGCAACGCAAACGCACGCGCCGGGCTTCTTCGAGCAGTTCGGTGTGGATTGGCCGCACTTCATCGCGCAGCTTCTGACGATGCTGGTGGTGCTGTATGTGCTGAACCGATACGCCTACAAGCCGCTGCTCGACCTGCTGGAGGAACGCCGCCGTCGTATCGCGGAGTCCATGGCGCAGGCCGAGCAGGTGAAGCAGGAGTTGGCGAAGGCGCAGGAGGCGCGCGAGAAAATTATCGCCGACGCGGGCAAGCAAGCGCAGCAGTTGATTGATGAGGCGCGCGCCGCGGCGCAACGCCAAGGCGACCAGCAGTTGCAGCAGGCCATTGCGCAGGCCGAAGCACTCATCGCCAAGGCGCGCGAGGCGACCGATCTCGATCGCCAGCGCATGTTGACCGAGCTGAAACGCGAAGTCGGCCGGCTGGTGGTCGAAACCACCGCCAAGGTCACCGGCAAGGTGTTGACGCCGGACGATCAGCGGCGTTTGGCCGAGGAAACCTCGAAGCAACTGGTGGCGTAACCCGTCACGAATCTCGATGAAAGTCTCCAAAGAAGCCCGTCACGTCGCCCGGTCGCTTTACCGCGACAGTTTGACCGATGGGCGGCTTGACGAAAACAAAGTCCGCACGATCGTGAGCGGACTCGCGGCGGCCAAGCCGCGCGAGTTGATCCCGATCCTCAAGACCTACGAGCGGCTGGTGCGGCTGGAGATTGAGCGCAACACCGCCCGCGTCGAGAGCGCCGCCGCGCTGGACGGGGCGATGCAGCAGCAGATCACGGCGCAGTTGCAGCAGATTTACCGGCGGCCCATCGCCGCTGAGTTTGGAGTGAACCCGGAGTTGATCGGCGGCGTGCGCGTCCGCGTCGGCAGCGACGTGTGGGACGGCAGCGTGGCCAACCGGCTGCGGGAGTTGGGCGCAGCGTTGTAAGCAGGAAACCGTTTTATGGCGAACATCCTTCAAGAAATCGAACAACAGATCGCCGGCGCCAAGCGCGGCGTCGCCAAGCAGAACGTCGGCACCGTCCGCGAAATCGGCGACGGCGTGGCCAAGATCGAAGGGCTCACCGACGCGATGCTGAACGAGATGATAGATTTCGGCAACGACATCTACGGCATCGCGCTCAACCTCGAAGAGACCGAAGTCGGCGCGATCATCTTGGGCGAATACACCCACATCAAGGAAGGCCAGGAATGCCGCACCACCGGCCGGCTCTTGAGCGTGCCTGTCGGCAAGGGCCTCCTCGGTCGCGTCGTCAACGCCATCGGCCAGCCGCTCGACGGCAAAGGCCCCATCCAGTCCGACACGTTCTATCCTGTTGAGAAGATTGCCCCCGGCATCATTAAGCGCCGCTCGGTCAGCCAGCCCGTGCAGACCGGTATCATGGCCGTGGACGCGATGATCCCGATCGGCCGCGGCCAGCGCGAGTTGATCATCGGCGACCGCTCCACCGGCAAGACTACCATCGGCATTGACACGATCATCAATCAGGCGCGGATGAACCGCGCCGCGGAGCAGGCCGGTGACAAGAGCTACCGGCCGCTCTACTGCATCTACGTCGCTATTGGCCAGAAGCAGTCCAACATCGTCCGCGTCATCAACGTCCTCGAAGAGCAGGGCGCAATGCCTTACACCATCGTCGTCGCGGCGTCCGCCGCCGACACCGCCACCAACCAGTATCTCGCGCCGTTCGCCGGCGCGGCGATGGGCGAGTGGTTCATGGACAACGGCATGGACGCGCTGATCATCTTCGACGACCTCTCCAAGCACGCCGTCGCCTACCGTCAGGTGTCGCTGGTGTTGCGTCGTCCGTCGGGCCGCGAGGCGTATCCGGGCGACGTGTTCTACCTGCACAGCCGCCTGCTCGAGCGTTCCGCGCGTCTGAGCGAGAAGGCCGGCAACGGCTCGCTCACCGCGCTGCCGATCATCGAAACGCAGCTCGGCGACGTGTCCGCATACATCCCGACGAACGTCATCTCCATCACCGACGGCCAGATTTATCTGGAAACCGATTTGTTCTACCAGGGCATCCGTCCCGCCATCTCGGTCGGCTTGTCGGTGTCGCGCGTCGGTTCCGCCGCGCAGGTCAAGGCGATGAAACAGGTCGCCGGCCGCATCAAGGGCGAACTGGCCCAGTTCCGCGAACTGGCGGCGTTCGCGCAGTTCGGCAGCGACCTCGACGCCAAGACGCAGGCGCAGCTCGAACGCGGCAAGCGCATCGTGGAGGTCTTCAAGCAGCCGCAATACAACCCCGTGCCGGTCGAGGTGCAGGTCGGCGTCCTCTGGGCCGTCCAGAACGGCTTCTTCGACGACGTTTCCGTGGACAAGCTGAAGGATTGCCAGGCGCGGATGACCGATTACCTCACGTCGCGGAAATCGGACCTGATGGCGAAGATTCTAAAGGAAAAGGCGTTGAACGACGCGCTGATTGCCGAGTTGAAGGCAGCGGTCACGGAGTTCAAACAGACGTATAGGTAAATATCGAGGAATGAAACATGCGGTCGCAAATTGCGACCGCATACTCGACCAAATCATGGACTACGCAACAGCAATCAAACGCAAGGTGAGGATCGAGAGCCTCATCCTGACCATTCGCGGTCAGCGTGTGATGCTGGATTCGGATTTGGCTAGAATCTACGGAGTGCAGCTAAAGCGTCTCAATGAGCAGGTCCGACGCAATAGCGAACGTTTTCCAAAGGACTTTGCGTTTCAGCTTACACGGCAGGAATTTGCAAACTTGAAGTCGCAATTTGCGACTTCAAGTTCACACGGCGGCAAACGGAAACTCCCCTGGGTCTTCACCGAACACGGCGCGATCATGCTCGCCACCGTCCTCAACAGTCCCGTGGCGGTTGAGGCCAGCGTCCGCGTCGTCCGGGCCTTCGTCTATATGCGCGAGCAATTGGTGAAGCTCGGCCAGATCAGCGCGGCCGACGTGATGAAGAAGCTCTCGGAACTGGAAGGCCGCGTCGGCGAACACGACGAGGCCATCAAGCTTGTTTTCACGGCGCTCAGGCAGATGCTTGAGCCGCCCGCGCCCGCCGAGGAAACGCCGCAGCGCGAGATCGGTTTTCACGTGAGAGAAGCCCGCGGGCGCTACGTCGTCCGAACCCGGCGCAAACGATTTTAGACCATGGCCAGTCCCCGCGATTTACGCCGACGCATCAAGTCGGTCAAGAACACGTCGCAGATCACCAAGGCGATGCAGATGGTGGCTGCCTCGAAGATGCGCAAGGCGCAGCAAGGCGCGCTCGCGGGCCGGCCTTACGCCGCGCTCATGAACACCGTGCTCGCCGAGGTCACCGCCAACATCGGCGACTTCAAGCATCCGCTGCTGGAGAAGCACCACACCGGCAAACGCGCGGTGATCCTCATCAGCACCGACCGCGGCCTCTGCGGTGCGCTCAACAGCAACCTGATGCGCGAGGCGGCCAAGCTCGACAAGGCCACGACGCTCTACATTTGCGCGGGCCGCAAAGGTTCGCAGTTCATCGCCCGCACCAAGCGCCAGCTCGCGGCGGAGTTCTCCTACAAGGACACGCCGCAGTTCAGCGAGGCGCGCGCCATCGCGAAGTTCGCGCAGGAGCTTTTCACCAAGGGCGAGGTGGACGGCGTGGACGTGCTCTACACGCGGTTCATCTCGACGCTGAACCAGAAGTTTGAACTGCGCCCGCTGCTGCCGGTCGGCGAACTCCATGCCGTGGAAGCTGGCATGAACGGCGACCTCAAAGGCGCGACGCTGGAGCGGACCGGCGTCGAGTATCTCTTCGAGCCGTCGGCGGGCGAAGTGCTCGGCACGCTGCTGCCGCACTACGTGAACTATCTCGTCTTCCAGATGCTGCTCGAAGCGCGCGCCAGCGAGCACAGCGCCCGCATGGTGGCGATGAAGAACGCCACCGACAACGCGGCGCAGCTCATCAAGGACCTGACCATCGAATACAACAAGATGCGTCAGGCCAGCATCACGAAGGAACTTTTGGAGATTGCCTCCGCCCAAATGGCGACGGCGTAAGGTTAGTGACACATGAATAAAGGCAAAATCGTTCAAATCATCGGGCCGGTCGTGGACGTCGAGTTCGAGTCCGCGGACAAGCTGCCCGCCATCTACAACGCGGTGACCGTCGAGTTCCCCGTCGGCGGCAAGACGACCAAGCTCACGCTCGAGGTCGAACAGCACCTCGGCGACAACTGGGTCCGCTCCATCGCGATGGGTTCCACCGAGGGCCTCAAGCGCGGCTTCGAGGCCACCGACACCGGCAACCCCATCATGATGCCCGTCGGCGAGTGCGTCATGGGCCGCGTCTTCAACGTCATCGGCGAGGCCGTGGACGAGCGCGGGCCGGTGAACGCGACGAAATTCTACCCGATCCATCGCGCCGCTCCGCCGCTCACCGAGCAGTCCACCAGCCCGCAGGTGCTCACCACCGGCATCAAGGTCATTGACCTCATCTGCCCGTTCCTCAAGGGCGGCAAAGTCGGCGCGTTCGGCGGCGCGGGCGTCGGCAAGACCGTCGTCATCATGGAGCTCATCAACAACATCGCCAAGATGCACGGCGGTGTCTCCGTGTTTGCCGGCGTCGGTGAACGCACGCGCGAGGGCAACGACCTTTACCACGAGATGAGCGAGGCCAACGTCATCAAGCAAGACGACCTCGGCGCGTCCAAGATCGCGCTGGTCTATGGCCAGATGAACGAGCCGCCCGGCGCGCGTCTGCGCGTGGCCCTCTCCGGCCTCGCTATCACCGAGTATTTCCGCGACGAGAAGAACCAGGACGTGCTGCTGTTCATTGACAACATCTTCCGTTTCTCGCAGGCCGGCTCCGAGGTCTCCGCGCTGCTCGGCCGCACGCCGAGCGCGGTCGGCTACCAGCCGACGCTCGCCTCCGAAATGGGCGAGTTGCAGGAGCGCATCACCTCCACGAAGAAAGGTTCCATCACCTCCTTCCAGGCGATCTACGTCCCCGCCGACGACATCACCGACCCGGCGCCGGCGACGACGTTCACGCACCTCGACGCCACCATCGTGCTCGACCGCGCGCTGACGGACATCGGCATCTACCCGGCCGTGGACCCGCTTTCCTCCACCAGCCGCGCGCTCACGCCGGACATCGTCGGCGAGGAACACTACGCCGTCGCCCGCGGCGTCCAGCGCGTCCTCCAGCGTTACAAGGACCTGCAGGACATCATCGCCATCCTGGGCATGGACGAGCTTTCGCCCGACGACAAACTCACCGTCTTCCGCGCACGCAAGATCCAGCGCTTCCTCAGCCAGCCGTTCACCGTGGCCGAGGTCTTTACCGGCCGCCCCGGCAAACAACTGCCCGTGCAGGAGACCGTCCGCGGCTTCAAGGAAATCCTCGACGGCAAGCACGACGACGTGCCCGAGGGCAATTTCTACATGAAGGGCGGTATTGAGGAGATTAAGGAGTAGTTACTGGTAATTGGTAATCATCCGATCACGAATCACTAATCACGAATTACCAATCACTCCTCACGCACATGGCCACCACGCTCAAACTCGAAATCGTCACCCCGGAAGCCGTCGCCTATTCCGAGCAGGTGGACATGGTGGTGCTGCCCGGCGCGGCCGGCGAACTCGGCGTGCTGGCCGGTCACGAGCCGCTCATGACCACGATTGTCCCCGGCGAGCTGCGCATCATCCGTGGTGGCGAGGAAACCGTCATGGCCATCGGCGCTGGCTTTGCCGAAATCACCGGCGAGACCGTGCGCGTGCTGGCCGACATGGCCCTCCGCGCCGAGGAGATTGACGAAGCCAACGCCGAGGCCGCCCGCAAGCTCGCCGAGCAGCGGCTGGCCCAGAAGCTGAGCGACGAGGAAATCGCCACCGTCGAAGCCTCCTTGCAGAAAGCCGTCACCCAGATCGAAGTCAAACGCCGCCACCGCGGCCAGCCCGCCGCCAGCCAGCACGCGGCCCGCAAGTAACCGCCGGCGGGGCTGGATCAGGGCTGGGTGGGGGGAAGGCTCAGAAAGGTTGGTATAGGCACGGCCCGTCCGCTACGGCCGACCGCCGGCAGCGTGATGGGCACCTCGGCTTGGGTGCCATTCTGGTTGATGCCGTTGCCGCTGGGCAGGAAGAGTTGCGGGTGATCGAACGGCGCGCGCTCAAACTTCACCCGGTCGTCGGTCAGTGTGAGCATGAAGGCGACCAGATCGTTCTGCATGTCTGCCTTGCCCACGAGCGAGCTGATCGGGCCAAGGAGACTGAGGTTGGTGTTGGCGGGGAAGTTGCCGCCGCGGGTGTAGTGTTGCACGACCTGCCGCAACGTCGCCGCGCCGCCGTTGTGGAAATACGGCCCCTGCAACTCGATGTTGCGCAGGCCGGGCACCTTGTGGATGCCATCCGCCGCAACCGGCAGATGCGCGAACGCCGCGGGCTGTGTCGGCGTCGGGACGAACGGCGCGGTCAATTCCGGGTCAAGCAGTCCGTTGAACTTCATGATCGCCAGCCAGCTATAAGAGAGCGGCAATCCCGAAGGCGCGGCTGCGCCCCGCCCAACATCTTCGGCGGTCGGCCGCACGCCGATGTCGTAGTAGGCCTCATCATAAAACCCAATCCGCCCGCTGCGAAGCACCATCAACTCGATGGCGCCAAGTGGCAGGAAGCCCGGAGCTATCGCCGGCACGATGTTGGGGATGACCTCAGGCACCAGGAGGTTGCCAACCCGACGCTGCACGACCTGCGGTTCGCCGGCGCGGATGAGGCTCGTCCAAGCGGAGGTGAACAGCGGTCCCGAATGGCAACCCGAGCAGCCGACGGGCCTAGCGAGGCTCTCGTAGTCCTCGGCTATGCTGAAGAAGGCGACCATGCCCCGTTGCTCGGAGTCCGTCAGCCTCGCCCGCGGGCCGAGTTCGAGAAAGCGGTCGAACCTCGTCTCATCCGATCGCAGGGTTGCTTCATACATCTGGATGGCCAGGCCCCAGAACAGCGGGAAGTTAGCCTCCATCTGGGTGAAGCTGCCTTCCGCCAAGGCCACGTTCCCGCCGTCCCAATACTTGTCTTGGAACGCCATCTTGATCAGCGCCACGTAAGTCTGCTCGCGATTCAACATTGGGACCAGTCCCCGGGTGGCATCGCCGGCCGCCAGTTGCAGACCCAACGCGTTGGGCAATCCGAACACGCTGTCGTTGGCCGCCACCTGCTGGCCGCGCAACGGACGCAAGCTGCGCTGAAGCATCTTCCGGCCCAGTTGCGGGAACGTGCGGTTGCGATAGCTCATCTCCATGTCGCTCAACGGCGGTCCCACTGCCTGCGAGGCCAGGCTGGCGTCGGGGATGCGGCAAACCTCCCGAATTGGCGCGGCACCGGGCGCGCCGTTGTTGACCCAAATCCTCGCGTCGGGATCGAGCGGGCCAAAAGGGTTGACGCCGTTGAAGATGTTCCGCGCGCGGCCATCCCAGAAGTTGTCGTAGTTGAAGACGGCGTTGATGACCGTCGGGGAGTTGCGCCCCGCGACGCGGCGGGTGTTGCGGTTGGCCCCGACCGTGAAGACCGGGTCGGCCGCGAACACGAACTGGTCGCGCAAACCGCCGCTGCCCAGCACGGCGGGGCCATTGCCCGCGGGCACGCCGGCAAAGTCCGAGAGAAACACGCCCATCGAGGACATCACGTCATTGGCGTCGCGCGTGACGGGCGAGTCCTGCCGGTCCGGGTTGGCCCGCTGGTGGAACGGGAAGTTCGCCCGCGTCACCGCGCCGTTCGGCCCGGCCACCTGGAAGCTGGTGTCGCCCGCGTTCAAACCGGGGCTGACCTGGTTGCGCGTGCGGTTGTCAGCGCCGGCATGGAAATGGCAGGACGCGCACGCCTGGCCGTCGCTGCCGACCTGCATGTCCCAGAACAGCGCCTTGCCCAGCGCGACCGCCGCCGCCCGCGCCTGCGCGGTGGGCGTAGGATATCCTTGCGCGTTGAGCCGGCCCGGCTCGGAGCGCAGGAAATCGCCGAGGTTGACCGGCTCCGGCGACGGCACCGTCTTCAAGGATTGCGGCAAGGCCGCCCCCGTTGTGGCGCACGATAGCGCCAAACCCCACGTTACTGTCCACGCCCTCGCGTGGCCGAGAATCTGTCCACCTGCATCACTGCGTTGCTGCCTGTTCATTTTCACCTCTCTGACTGGTCCCTTCCAGTCGCTGCTCTCGGCGATTCTCGGCGCCGCGAACGAAACTACGCACACCGCGGGTGATTTCTCCACAGGCGCGGGCGCTTTTGCTGTGAAGTGCCGACAAGCAATCACAGCCAACCCGCGTCGCATCCCTAGGCTGGAAAACCCTGTTCTACTGGGACAAAACCTCGTTTCGCGGCAGCCAAGTCTTGCATACCCTTAGGTGGTTTCCCGATGCATCATCAGGCTCGTTGCTGAGCCCGTTTTTCGCGACAACTCACGCGCGGCTCGGCGTGTCACGGCGCGACCGGCCCGCAGCTTGTTCATGGACTGGCGCAGCCGCCAGCGAAGGACGTGGCAGAAAAACTCGACCGACTCTGCGGCCCGGATGGCCGCCGGACAGCGCATGGCCCAGAAACTGAGCGATGAGGAAATCGCCACCGTCGAAGCCTCCTTGCAGAAAGCCGTCACCCAGATCGAAGTCAAACGCTGCCACCGCGGGCAGCACAAGTAGCCGCGTCACTCCGTGACGCGGAACTCATCCAAACGCAACCCTGCGCCATGTCCCTTCTGTGCTGTGTTCAGAAGGCGAAGTGATGCGCCTGAACCGGCTTGAGGACAATCTTCGGCGGAGTGGAGAGCGGCTCGCCGCTGGGCGGGTAGAAGACGAAACGGAACTGCCGCTCCTCGCCCGGCTGTAGCGCCCCGTTGATGCTCTGCGGTTGTTGCGTGAGAAACTGTCCGTCCTTCCCGTAGAGTTCGGCGAGCACCTCCACGCTTTGCCAGTCGTGTTTGCCTTCGTTTCGAATCTTGGCAAGGACGTTGATGTTGTCCGGGGCGACGCGGGTGTGGACGACGGTGACGACGAGGTCCTTGCGGTAGTCGCCTTTCGGCTGCCAGAAGGTCCAGAAGACGAAGAGCAGCGGCAGAAAGCCCACGAGCATCCAAAGCCAATTCCACTTGCCGAAGCCGAAGTTCAGGTTGGTGATCTCCGCACCGCAGTTGGAGCATTTGAGTTTGGTATTCATTCGTTCCTTTGATCAGGCCTCGGCGGGAAGCTGACTGCCGCCGAGGCGAGGCGGGCATTTGCATCGTCGGCCCGCGATGACAATGAGTGGCTCGGTGCCGTTCATGGGCGCGAGGTTGTGCCTCTCGTCGTGGGGTGTCAACGTCTTTCGCAGCACGTCCAACCCGCGCCGCACGCAACGGTGGGGGTTCTGGTGCGATTGCAGTCGCTGGCCGTGACCGCGCTTGACAAGCGCGGCGCCGGTCATTACAAGGCAGCCATGAAAGCGCCCTTTCTCCGAGCAGGGACAGCGCTCTTCTGCGTTGTCACATTGGCAGCCGCTCAATTCCGCCCCACGCCTCCCCGAACGCCTGCGGCTCCGCCGGCACCGGCGCCCGGCGCAAGCGCGGCGTTTGTCGAGAAGTCTTTGGAGCAGCTCAGCGACAAGACGCTGGAGGATTGGGGCAAGAAGGCGATGGCCGGCGCGAAGTGGCGGCACGGCGAGACCGAGCACATGATCATCCATTTCCAGAAGCTGGCCGAAGCGCAGCGGGCCGCGCGCGAGGCGGAGGCGTATTACGATTACATCACGAAGGACTTGGGGCTGACGAAGGATTACCGCACGGGCAAGAGCCACCTGTTCATCTTCGCAAAAAGCAATGATTGGTTCTCCTTTTGCACGGAGATTGGCAAGGGGCGAATCTTTTGCACCTCCAAGGGCAGCGAGATGTTCATCGAAGCGCCCGCCAACAGCGCGACCTTCAGCCGCCACCTGGCCTTTCCCGTGACGAGCTGCGTGCTGTATCGCTTCTTCCCCAAGCGGGTGCCGCTTTGGGTCTACCAGGGAGTCTCGTATTTTGAGGAAGGCAACGCCTACAAGAAAAACAAAGGCATCGCCGGCGGCGAGCGCGGGAGCGAACGCCGCGGCACCGCCACGTATTCGCTCGTCGATCTGCTGAACGTCACCCAATGGCCGACTGATTCGAGCGAACGGCGCGAGTATGACCGGACCTGCGAGAAGCTGGTGCGGTTTTTGTTGACGCAGGTGGACCGGCGACGGTTTGCGTCACTGGTGTTGAAGCTGGGCGACGGCGTGACCTTTCAACAGGCAGTGGTGGAGGTTTACCCGGACAAGTTTAAGACCTACAAAGAATTCCAAACGGCCTACAATTCTTTTCAATAGCGCTGTCAGGACCACGCGCCAGCCTTCGCCGACGACAACGGTCGTAGATGGGAGTAACGCACATGGTAAAGCAGAAAGAAGAATTCGCCATCGTGTTCCGAACAGAGCAGCTTCTGTATTTGGATGGCGCGTGTGAGGCTCTGCAAGAGGCCGGCATTCCTTGCGAGCAAATGGAGGAAACCGCCGGCGGGACGTGGCCCGCGATGCGTGCCGCAGAATCCATGAACGTGCCAGCCCTGACATGGGCCATCCGCGTGCCGAACCAGTTTGAGGAAAGAGCGAGGCAACTCCTCTCGTCGCTCCCATTTCAAAGCCTGTGACGTGGCGGCGGATTCCAGGCTGTGTTTTAGCGGAAACAATCGTTGATTTGCGGCGGGGGCCTCCCTATAGTTCGCCGCTCATTGTGAAAGAAACGAAGAACAATTCGACAAAGGTGCTGCGGCTGGGGCTGCCCAAGGGCAGTTTGCAGGAGTCGGCGTTTGCCTTGATGGCGAAGGCGGGCTTTGTGGTCAACGTCAGCAGCCGCTCGTATGTGCCGCGGATCAACGACGCCGAGATGGAGATCCGCCTCATCCGCGCGCAGGAAATCAGCCGTTACGTGGAGCTGGGGTCGCTCGACGCCGGGCTGACGGGCAAGGACTGGATCGAGGAGAACGCCAGCGATGTGCATGCGGTGGCGGAGATCGCGTTCTCGAAGCAGACGTTGATGCCGGCGCGCTGGGTGCTGGCGGTGCCGAATGATTCGCCGATCAAGAGCGTGAAGGATTTGCAGGGCAAGCGCATCGCCACCGAGGTGGTGGAACTGACGCGCCGCTGGCTCAAGAAGCACGGTGTGCAGGCGGACGTGGAATTTTCGTGGGGCGCGACCGAGGTGAAGGCCGCCGACCGGCTGGTGGACGCGATTGTGGAGCTGACGGAGACCGGTTCGTCGCTGAAGGCGAACAATCTCCGCATCGTGGACACGCTCACGACGTCGTTCCCGCAACTCGTCGCCAACCGTAAGGCGTGGAGCGACGCTTGGAAGCGCCGCAAGATCGAGGTGCTGGTGATGTTGCTCAAGGGCGCGCTGGCGGCGCAGGAGAAGGTCGGCCTGAAGATGAACATCCAGCGCAAGCAGTTGCCGAAGCTTTTGAAGCAGCTCCCGGCGTTGCGCAACCCGACTGTCAGCACGCTCAGCCAGCGCGGCTGGGTGGCCGTGGAGACGGTCATTGACGAGCGCATCGTGCGGGAGATCATTCCGCAGCTCAAGGCGGTCGGCGCGGAAGGTATCATCGAGTATCCGTTGAACAAAGTGGTGGCGTGAGCCGCCGAACAATTTCTTAGTAAACTGTCCGAAGGAATAGTCCATGGGATCCATCAAGAAGCGTCGCAAGGCAAAGATGAACCGGCACAAGCGGCGGAAGCGTTCAAAGGCGCACCGTCACATGAAACGCACGTGGCAGAAGTAGGCCGCGCCGGCGCACGGCCGGCACGGTAGCCACGGAAGCGCGCGCCGGCATAAGCCGGCGCGCATGGCGGGAAAGATTGCTTGTGTTGAAGAACCGACAAGGTTTCCGACGCGCAGCCAACCGGCTTGCGCGAGCGGCGGCTTGTGGTTTGATGCTGGCTGGCGGCGTGTGGTGCGACGCCGCCGCGCCCGTCCCGCCATCGAAGCCGAAGCAGCCGCCGGCGGCGAAGACCGTCAAGCGCGCGCCAAGCCGCGACACCCTCCAACTCTCTCCCGAAGCGCAAGCGCGCGCCGAGGCGATGGCGCATTATGCCGCGGGCCATCTCTACGAATTGCGGCGGGAGCCGGAGCGGGCCATCGCCGAATACGAGGCGGCGTTGAAGCTTGATCCGGGCCAGGCGGAACTGGCCTCCAAGCTCGGCGCGGAGTATTTGCGGCGCAAGCAGAATGACAAGGCGCTCGCGGTGCTGACCAAGGCGGCTGCGGCGAACCCGAAGCGTTACGAAATCCAACTGCTCCTCGGCATCGCCTATCAGAGCGTGGACAAGCGGGACAAGGCGGCCGCCGCTTACACCGTGGCCAGCAAGCTCGACCCGCTCCAGATCGGGCCGAATCAGTCGCTCGTGGGGTGTTATCTCCGTGACCAGAAGGTTGCCGACTCGCTGAAGACGTTGGAGCGCGCGTTTGCGCAGAAGAGCGAGGACGCGCGCTACTGGGCCACGCTTGGCGACCTCTACGCGTTGACGATGCGCGCCCCGGACGCCGAGAAGGCCGCCAGGAGTGTCTATAAACAAAAGCCCAAGACCGACCGCGCCATCGAGTGCTACGAGAAGGCGCAGAAGCTCGCGGCGGAGGACCTGAGCGTCCCGTTCCGGCTCGCCGGCTATTACGTCATGACCAGCCGGCCTGACGAGGGCATCGCCATCTACAAGAAACTGCTGGAGAAGCGGCCCGACGCGATTGATGTCCGCGAGCGCCTCGCCTACGCCTACGCCGCGAAGAAGGAGTTCACCCAAGGCGCCGCGCAGATCGAGGAGATGGTCAAACGCCAGCCGTTGAACTGGCAGGTCTATCTGCTGCTCGGAAGTTTCTACGAGGACAGCAAGATGCTCGACCGCGCCCAGGCGAACTACGAACAGGCGCTGATCCTGAACCCGAAGGAACTCCAGCTTTACCTGCGCGTGGCGCGGCTGCAAGTGGCGCAGAAGCATCCCAAGGAAGCGCTCCAGACCTTGCAGCGCGCCAAGGAACGGTTCCCCGTCACCGCGCGCGTGCCTTACTTCCACGGGCTGATCTACAGCAACATGAAGGATTACCCGAAGGCCGTGGAGGCGTTTGCGCAGGCGGAGGCGATGGCCAAGGCGCGCAAGGAAGACAAGGAACTGATAGACAGCTCGTTCTACTTCTACTATGGCGCCGCCGCCGAACGCTCCGGAAAGTTTGACCTCGCCACGCAGCTTTTCCGCCAATCCATCACGCTGAACCCTGAGAACGACGAAGCCTGCAACTACCTCGGCTACATGTTCGCCGAGAAGAACATCAACCTGAAGGAAGCCGAGGAACTGGTCAAGCGCGCGCTGAGGACGCAGCCGAAGAACGGCGCGTTCCTCGACAGCCTCGGCTGGGTTTACTACCGCAAGGGCGACTACCGCAAGGCGCTCCAATACGTCGGCGAAGCGGCCAGGAGCGACGCGGCCAAGGAAGACGCCACCGTCTTCGAGCATCTCGCCGACATCTACCTCAAGCTCGGCAAGAAAGACCTTGCCCGCGAGCAACTCCGCAAGGGCCTCGAAATCGAGCCTAAGAACAAATCCGTCGCCGAGAAGCTCAAATCGCTCGGCGGCGACGCCCCGCAAAAGAAGCCCGCGCCCCCCGCGGCTCCGGCCAACCCTTGACCGCCGCAAAAGCGAGCGGCGCGTCAACTTTCGTCAACGCGCCGCTGCGCCACCTCTGTTTGGGAAATCAGGTCACTCGATCTTGATGATGTCCTTGCCGGCGAAGCCCGTGCCGCCCATCGGCTTCGCAATCGAAAACTTGTCGGACACCTCCACCACTTCGATCTGGCCGTATTTGGTGGTCTTGCCGCCGAGGTTCAAGCCCGTCTCCGGGTCAATCAACGCCTCGCCCGGATGATAGCAGGAGAAGCGGTCGCCCGGCCTCACGCCGAAGTTCGCGCCGGCGTTGATGTAAATCTTGTCGGCGTCAGCCTTCACGATCCGGCCCTGCCACGGCACCTGCTCCAGCCGCGAGGAAATCGCCGCCACCGCCTGGTTGAGCGCGTCAACCACCGCGTCGCCCAGCGGCGTCTTCTGCAGGCCGCCCATGCCGCCGCGGAAGTCGCCGGAGGCAAATCCAAACGACAATCCCGACTTGCGGGCGATGCCTTTGATCTGCTGCGAGTCGAGCACCTGCCCGCTGGTGGTGTCAATGATCCGCAGCGCGATCAGAACTTCGGCCTTGCCGCCGCTGGCGCCGATGTTGAATCCCTTGAAACCGAACGCCGCACCGCCGTCGGACGTGCGCGTGTCCACGCTCAGGATGCTGCCGGTGATCTGGATTTGCGCCGTCAGCAACTGGCCGACCTTGGGCGCGTTGGCCGTGTCCACCGTGCGTCCGCTTTGCGCGAAATCCTGCTCCTTCATCACGGTTTGGATTTCCGCGCGCTCCACGACGATGAACCGGCCGCACTTGATCAGCGCGTCGGCCAGCGAGTCGGCGAAGCCGGTGCCAAGTTCGACCTGGCCCTGCCAGTTGGATTTGTTGTCGAAGCGCGTGACGGCGATCCGCTTTTTCAGCATCGGCCCGGCCACTGGCGGCCCGACGGGAATCGCACGGACGACTTGCGGTTCCTGGGCGTGGACCAGCACCGCCGCAACAACGAGGCTCGTTACAGTGGTCAAAGTTCTCATAACAATCAGTTTCCTTCCCACGAAATAGTGCTTCTTCAGACGCGCCAGACTTTAGTTTCTTCAAAACCGCAAGGCAATCAAATCATTGCGACGACAGGCTGCCGTCAATCCATCGCAGGTAGTCCCCTTGCCCGGCGGCCAGCGGCAGCGCGACGATCTCCGGCACCTGGTAGCTGTGAAGCTGCTTCACCGCCCGCTCCACGGCTCGGAACTTGCCGCGGCGCGTCTTCATCACCAGCAGCCACTCGCGCGCGTGGTCAATCTTCCCCTCCCACCAGTAATGCGACTCGACGCCGGAGACGATGCTCGCGCAGGCCACCAGCCGTTGCTCCAGCAACGCTCGCGCAATCCGGCGCGCTTCCCGCCGTGAGCCGGAGGTGACGAAGACGACACAATAAGCGTTGGCAGCACTCATGGAATCCTTTCGATCACGCCGGGCAGTTCGTCGAGGCGATGAATGATATAATCCGCCTCGTGCGCCCACTCCGGCATCTTGTCATTGACGAGAAGCACGCCTCGTGCGCCGGCGTTGTGGGCACAGCGCAGGTCATAGACGTAATCGCCAACCACCAGCATCTCGGTCGGTTGAAATCCCCATCGCTGCGCCAGCGCCAGCACCGGCTCCGGCGCCGGTTTGTGCGGCCCGTCTTCGCGCGTCAGCGTCGCGTCAAAGCGCAGGCCGAACTTGGCCAGCACGGTCTTCACCGACTTGCGCGTGTTGCGCGTCAGCAGGCCGAGCTTGATGCCGCGCGCTCGCAGCGTGTCGAGCAACTCCGCCGCGCCAGGCTGCAACGTGGCGTTCACGGCCGCGTCTTCCTCGATGCGATGTAGGATGGTCTCCAACCGCTGCCGTTCGGCGTCGTCCACGGACTTCAGGTGGTCCACGATGTCGCCCACCATCACGCCCAGCTCGCGACGCAACGCCTGGAAATCAATGTGCGGCTCCGTCAGCGTGCCGTCCATGTCGAAGATGATGCCGCGAATCATGTGGGTCGGGAGTTGAGAACTTCGGCCGGTTTGGTCTGGGCGATCCAACCGCCGCCGAGCAGCAAGTCGCCATCGTAGAACACCGCCGCCTGCCCCGGCGTGACGGCGCGCTCCGGCCCGGCGAACCGCACGCGGACGCGCGCGCCGGCATCGAGCGGCTCGATGACTGCGGCGGAACCTTTGTGCTGGCTGCGAATCTTGACGCTCGCCTCGCGCGGCCTATCCGGCGCGGCGATGGAAACCCAGTTGCAGCGCTCGACGAGGCATTCCGCGCTCGCCAGCGCCGCGTCGTCGCCGACCATGACGCGGTTGTTTGGCGCATCGAGCGCGACCACATAGAGCGGCCGGCCGGTGGCGATGCCCAGTCCGCGCCGCTGGCCGACGGTGAAGAACTCAATGCCCGGATGCTGCCCGAGCACGCGCCCGGCGGTGTCCACGATGTCGCCGGTGTGCTCCGTCACGCCCGCAGCTCGCAGGAACCGCCGGTAATCGTCGGCGACAAAGCAGATTTCCTGGCTCTCCTCCTTCGTTGCGACCTTCAAGCCGAGTTGCGCCGCGATGGCGCGCGTTTCCGGTTTCGTCACGTCGCCCATCGGGAACAGCGCGTGCGCCAGTTGCGGCTGGCTGAGCGAAAAGAGAAAATAGGATTGGTCCTTCCGTTCGTCGCGCCCCTTGCGAACGCGCATCCGGTCGCCGCGTTCGAGGATGGCGTAATGGCCGGTGGCGACGCAGTCCGCGCCGAGCGAGCGGGCTTTGTCGAGCAGCGTGCCAAACTTCAGCCCCTCGTTGCAGAGCACGCACGGATTCGGCGTGCGGCCGGCGCGATACTCGGCCACGAAGCAGTCAATCACCCGCTTCTGGAACTGCGCTTGCTCGTCCACCACGTAGTGCGGGATGCCAAGCTGCTGCGCCACCGCCCGCGCGTCGGCCACCGCTTGCGGGCCGCAGCACTTTTCCTCGATGCGGTTCTGGCACGCCTCCGGCCAGAGTTTCATCGTGATGCCGATGACCTCATAGCCCTGCTGGAGCAGGCGGCTGGCGACGACGCTGGAATCCACGCCGCCGCTCATGCCAACAACCACACGAGTTTTCTTGTTCATCAAGAGTTCCGGCCCGACAACGCGCCAAGGCCAGCCTCGGTCGCCCACTCTAAAACGATGTTGCAGGGAGGCGCAACGCTGCGTTTACGGAAGCGCCCTTCTGTGGTATGGCTGACGGTCGCAAGAGGCCGAATAATGCCTTGTCTGTTGGCAACCAATAACCAGCAACCTGAACCTATGAAGACCAACCGGAGAAACTTCCTCAAAACAACGGGCCTGACGGGCCTGGGTCTCGCCAGCGGCAGCCTCCTCCACGGCCAAACACCGCAAGCGGGCCATCAAAACAAGAATGACGCCGCGCAGGCGGGCAAGCAATTAGAGAAGGCCCACGTGCAGCGGTTCAACATGTCGGGCTTCGCCGCGCCGCCGCTGGAGAAGGTGCGGATCGCCATCATCGGACTGGGCCAGCGCGGGCCAAGCCACTTGAACGTCATGAGCCGTATCGAAGGCACGGACATTAGGGTGCTCTGTGACATCCGGCCTGAGAAGGCAAACGCCGCCAAGAAGCGGCTCGCCGGCACGGCGCACAACCCGGACGTTCTCACCGGCCCGGAGGATTGGAAGAAGATATGCGAGCGTGACGACGTGGATTTGGTCATGATCACCACGCCCTGGTATATGCACGCGACGATGGCCGTCTATGCGATGGAGCACGACAAACACGTTGCTTCCGAGGTGCCGGCGGCCGGGACCATCGAGGAATGCTGGCGGCTGGTGGAGACCGCCGAGCGGACGCGCAGGCATTGCATGATGATGGAGAACGACAGCTACCTGCCGTTCCAACTGATGACGCTGAACATGGCGCGACAGGGTTTCTTCGGCGAGGTCGTCCACGCCGACTGCGCCTACAACACCAGCAAGATGCGGAACAACTTCTCCAAGACGATGTATTGGGACATGTGGTGGCTCAAGCAATACGCCGCCCGACGAGGCAACATCTACCCGACGCACGGCCTCGGCCCGGTCGCGCAAGTGATGGACATCAACCGCGGCGACAAGTTCGAGTTCCTCGTCTCCGTCGAGAGCAAGGATTTCATGATGAACGCCCGCGCGCGCGAACTGGCCGCCACCGACGAGTTCTTCAAGCCGTTCGCCGAAAAAACCTATCGCGGCAACATGAACGTCACCACCATCCGCACGACGATGGGCCGCACCATCATGCTCCAGCACGACGCCACCTCGCCGTCGCCGCACAACCTTTTCCACGGCATCTACGGCACCAAGGGCGCCGCGCTCTTCGATCCGCCACCGCCGAAGCTCTGCAAGGGAAACCACGCCTGGGTCTCCGCCGAGGAGTTCAAGGCGCTGGAGGAGAAATACACGCCGAAGATCACCCGGCAGGTGCATGAACTCGCCGCAAAGATGAAAGCCGGTCACGGCGGCTCCGACCTGCTGGAGGACTGGCGGCTGATTGATTGTCTGCGCAACGGCTTGCCGCTCGATCAGGACGTGTATGACGCCGCCGCCTGGAGCGCGGTCGTCCCGTTGAGTGAATGGTCCGTGCTGAACCGCTCAAACTCTATTGATGTCCCCGACTTCACAGCGGGCGCGTGGAAGACCAACAAGCCCAACATGGACATCAACCTCGAACGAGGCGGCAACACCAAAGTCGTGGTGTAAGCCCCGCTCTCCCACCAACCAAGAAAGGACAACCCACACATGAATCGCCGTGATTTCCTCCGCTATTCCACCGCCGCCACCGGCGTGCTCGGTTTCCCCGCCATCCTTCGAAGCGCCTCGCCCAACTCGACACTCCAGGTCGCCAGCATCGGCGTTGGCGGCATGGGTGGTCGGACGATGAAGAGCGTCGCCAGTCATCCGAAGATGAAGATCGTCGCGCTCTGCGACGTGGATGAGAAGTCCCTCAGCGTGGCTGCGAAAACGTTTCCTGACGCGTCATGGCACAAGGACTGGCGCGAGTTGCTCAGCCGCCACGCGGCGAAGTTCGACGCCATCACCGTCGGCACGCCCGACCACATGCACGCCGCGCAGGCCGTCACTGCGATGCGCGCGAAGAAACACGTGTATCTCCAGAAACCGATGGCCACCACGCTCCACGAATGCCGCGTCATCACGCAGGAGGCCGCCAAGGCGGGCGTCGTCACCCAACTTGGCAACCAGGGTCGTTCCAGCATTGAGAACCGCATGACGGTGGAACTCATCCGCAGTGGCGCCATCGGCAAAATCAAGGAGGTCATCCTCTGGGAAAACAAGCCGCTCAGTTGGTGGCCGAAGAACACCGAGCTTCGCGCGACGGGCGACGCGATCCCCGCGGGGCTGGATTGGGACCTCTGGCTCGGTGTGCGCGAGCCGCGGCCCTATCTGGAAAACACCTATCATCCGAAGACCTGGCGCGCGTGGTTCGACTTCGGCGTCGGCGAGATGGGCGACATGGGCTGCCATCACTTCGACACCAGTTTCGACGCCCTGAAACTCACCGCGCCGTTGCGCGTGCGGCAGACCACGCCCGGCAGCAGCGGGCCATTGTGGGGCAAGCAGCGCGTTGTCGAACTCATCTTCGCCGGCAGCCCGATCACCGCCGCCGACACCGTGAAGCTCACCTGGCACGACGGCGACCTGCGCCCCGACATCAGCCGCATCGCGCTGCCCAAAGGCATTCCCGAGGTGCCGACCTCCGGCACGTTCTGGATTGGCACGCAGGGCAGCATCTTCAAGAACTACGGCGGCGGCCGTCCGTTCGTGCTGCCGGAGGAGAACTTCCCGTTGGAGAAATATCCGCGCCTCAAGGGCCAGGACCATTACCGCGACTGGGTGGATGCGATTCTCGAAGGACGCAAATCCTGCGCCGACTTCAGCCACGGCGGCCCGCTAACCGAGACCGTGCTGGTCAGCGCGGCTACCGACCGCGTCGCCGGCCAGTGGTTGGAATGGGATCGCAAATCGTTGACCTTCACAAATAGCCCCGAGGCCACAAAACTCGTCCGTCGCACCTACCGCGATGGTTGGAAGGTGGAGGGTCTCGGATAATCATCTGACGCATGACGGCCAAGCCCATGTTGAAGAACGAACTGCTCGGCAACGACATGCTGCCGGTGGAGATTGTGTTGCACCCGTCGTGGTGGCACGCGCACGCTGGGATCAGCTTCGACGAGGACTTCTTCTACCATCCGGCCAAACGCGTCGAAAGCGAGCGGCGAATGGAGGCGGTGCTGCACGAGCGGTTCGGCCGCTATGGACTCGGCGCGGACCGCGACCGCGACCTGCCGATCATCGGCGCGGTGCATAACGCCGCCGGCTATCTGGTTTCGGAAATGTTCGGCTGCGAAATCCGTTACCGGGCCGAGGCTCCGCCCGACATCGTGCCGGCGAATCTTGAACGGCTCGACATAGATCCCGAAGCGCCGTTCCGCAGCCCGGCGTTCAAGCGGTTCGAGCGGCTCCGCGACACGCTCAAGACGCGGCACGGCTACGTGCTCGGCGACATCGGTTGGGCGGGCGTGCTCAACCTCGCGCTCGACCTGCGCGGGCAGGAGTTGTTCCTCGACATGGCCGACGCGCCGGAGCAGGTCGCGGCGGAGTTCCGCAAGATAGCGTCGGCCATAGAGCGGTTCGTCGCCTGCGTCGAATCCGAGACCGGTAGCAGTTCCATTTCCGTCAACCGCAACGTCCGCCACTTCCGTCGGCCAGTCCGCCTGCACTCCGAGTGCTCCAACACGATGATCTCGGCAGAGGACTACGAGCGCTTCGTGTTGCCGGTGGACGTGGCCTGGAGCCAGCGGCACCGGCCGTTCGGCATCCATCACTGCGGCAAAGACCCGCACCGCTTCGCCGCGAGCTACGCGAAAGTGCCGCACCTCGACTTCCTCGACGTCGGCTGGGGCGGCGACGTTGCGCAAGTCCGCGAGCATCTGCCCCACACGTTCCTGAACATCCGGCTCGACCCCGTCAGCATTACGCGCCAGACGCCGGAGGAGATTCGCACGACGATCATCCGCCTCGTCGGCCAATCGGCGAACCCGTGGCTGACCGGCGTCTGCTGCATCAACATGGACAACACCGTCACCGATGCGCAGGTCACAGCGATTTTCGAATCCGTCGCGGAACTACGCCGGCAGTTTGCAGCAATCAGTTGAAAACGAGCATCCAAACCGGATTGAACATGAAACTCCATCAAGCCTCCTTGTTCTGTGCCTCGCTGTTTCTGCTTCCAGCCGCCCACGCTGACGTGCCTCTGGTTGTCGAAGGGCAGGCGAAAGCTGTCATCGTGTTGCCTGCGACGCCGACACGTGTGGTGAAGTTTTCGGCGGACGAATTGGTCTATCACGTGGAGAAAGCGACGGGCACGAAGCTGTCTGTCATCAACGAGGGACAGGAGCCGAAGGAACCGGTAGCTCGCGTCTATCTCGGCCCAACCGCCGCCGCTGCGAAAGTGGGCCTCGACGTGGCGAAGCTTTCGCCGGACTCATTCACGTTGCGCGCGGCGAGTGGCGCGCTCTACATCGTGGGCCGCGACGGTGATGGCCGGCCGCTCGATCCGGACACGTGGGCCGGGACGTTGTTCGGCGTGTATGAAGTGCTGGAGAACGTGATGGGCGTGCGCTGGCTCTGGCCGGGGCAACTCGGCGAGCACATCCCCGCGACGAAGAACGTCACGGTGCCCGACACGGACAGGACAGTTGCGCCGCGGCTCATCATCCGGCGGCTGCGCAGCACGTTGGACGGCCGGCCCGGCGCGTCGGCGGGCGACACGTTTTCGGCGAGCGCGTTAAGGAAGGTGCGCGCGGACGAGCAGACGTGGCTGCGGCGTCAGCGCATGGGCCATTCGCGGAAGATGCGATGGGGCCATTCGTTCACGACGTGGTGGGAGCAGTATGGCAAGGAACATCCCGACTGGTTCAACCTGCTCGAAGACGGCAAGCGCGGCCCGCAATACGGCAACCGTGGCGATCGGACCGCCATGTGCGTCTCCAATTCCGGTTTCCACGCACAGATCATCGAGAACTGGCTGAAGGCGTGCGCCGCCAGTCCCGGCAACAAGCCGAACATCAACGGTTGCGAGAACGACGTGTTCGGCCGCTGCGTGTGCGAGCGGTGCAAGTCGTGGGACGCGCCGCGGCCCGACGCGAAGCTCTACCCGGAGCGGTTCAGCAACCACGGCATCGTCTCCGACCGTTACGCGCGCTTCTGGCGGACGGTGCAGGAACTGGCCGCGAAACACGACCCCGATGCCATTGTCACCGGCTACGCCTACGTGAACTACGCGCCGCCGCCCGTGCGCGAGACGCTGAACGACCACGTCTGGATTGGCTTGGTGCCCGACGCGTTCTTCCCGCGCACCGCCGCGGAGCACAAGCAGTGCATCGCGATGTGGCAGGGCTGGGCGAAGACCGGCTGCAAGCTGTTCCTGCGGCCGAACTACACGCTCGAAGGCTACTGCATGCCGTATCTCTACACGCGCCAGTTCGCCGACGAGTTCGCGCACCACGCGCGGAACGGGATGATCGCGACCGACTTTGACTCGCTGACGGCGATGTGGGCGACACAGGGGCCGCAGACGTATCTGTTCGCGCGCTGGCAGAGCTGTCTCGACAAGAAGGCGGACGAGGTGCTGGCGGAGTATTACGCGGGCTTCGGCCCGGCGGCGAAGAAGGTGAAGGCTTATTTCGACTACTGGGAGAACTACACGACGACCAACCGCGAGCGGTTCCGCGCGGTGGAGAAGAAGCTGAAGGCAAACTGGGCGCTCTATCCGCGCATGGCCCACGTGTGTTTCCCGCCGGCGGCGTTCGCGCGCGGCCGGAAGCTGCTCGACGAGGCTGCGAAGGCCGCCAAGGACGATGTGACCGCCACGGCGCGCGTGGAGTTCCTCGCGAAAGGCCTGACACACGCCGAGAAATGCGCCGCCGCCAGCCGCGCACGGGCCAGCGGCGATTTCATGGCCCTGCAGGACGCGCTCGGCGACCTGCGCAGCTATCGTAAGCAGATCGAGCGCGATAACGTCGCCAACCTCGCCTTCTGCGCGTGGGTCGAATCGCGCGCGTTCGAGTCGAAAAGCGCCCGCGAAGTCGCCTATAACGGCCAGCCACTTAAGCCCCTCGCCGAGACAGTCGCGCCCGCCAGCGTCACGCCCGTCTCACTCCGCGGCAACTTCGGCATGATCGCCTCACTGGGCGCGAAGGAGAAGTTCCGCGCCACCATCACCATCCGCAAAGTCGGCAAGACCAACATCGAGCCAGCGCGATGGAACCTCTATTCGTCGAAGAAGCAGACGCTCGCCAAAGGCGACATCGAACCCGGCAAGACAGCCAACGTCGAAGTCCCGGTGCCATCGGGCGGGATCTACAACCTCGTCCTGAGCACGGTCCGTAACGCCGGGCAGGTCACGCTGCACAACGACCACGCCGTCATCCTCGGCCGCGAGCTGGCGTTGATCGGAGAGAGCGGCCGGCTCTGGTTCTACGTGCCGCCGAAGACCAAGACCTTTACCGTCACGCTCGCGTCGCCCGGCCCCGGCGAGACGGCGAAGCTCGCGGTGTTCGATCCGTCGGGCCGCGAAACCGCCTCGGGCCATACCGGCGAAACGGAGAAGGTCGCACTCAAGGTCGAAGTCCCGCCGGGCCAGGACGGCAAAGCATGGTCGGTCGCGCCATCGCGCGCTCCAAAAGGCGCACTCGAAGACTATACGATCTCATTGAGCGACAACCTCCCGCCTTACTGGGCACAAGCGCCTGACCGATTGTTGGTGCCGGCTCCGGTGAAGTGACGGGCATTGAAGGAACCACCATGAACCGACGCGAATTCCTGATTGCCAGCAGCGGCATGCTCACTGCCTTCCGACCCTGTGTGCTGGCGGAAGAGAAAGCACAAGCAGCCAGCCGTTACCTCGACATCGTCCGCCGTTACGCTGATGCGATGATCGAGCACGGGCGGGATGTCTATGGCGAGGTGAAGTCGCCGTTGTTCGCCGCCACGCTCGACCGCAAGACGCTGAAGCTGCCGGAAAAACCGCCCGGCAACATTAGCGGCATCCGTAACGGCGACCGCACGCTGACCGGCGCGAACCCGATGCACGACGAGAACCTTTACCAAGTGCTCTACGCGCTCACGAAGGCGACGGGCGAGATGCGTTACGCCGCCGAAGCCGACGCGGCGTTGAAGTGGTTTTTCGAGCACTGCCAAAGTCCGAAGGGGTTGATGGCTTGGGGCGAGCATCAGGGGTGGGACTTCGTGAAGGAAGCCTCCACCGCGCCGGCAGCGCCGCACGAGTTCTACCGGCCGTGGGTGTTGTGGGATCGCTGTTTCGCGCTCGCGCCAGAACCGTGCCATCGCTTTGCCACGGGCCTATGGAACCACCAGATCGCCGACCACAAAACCGGCGCGTTTTCGCGGCACGCGATGGACATCTGGGACACGGCCAAGACCAGCGCGCGCAAAGGCTATGAGTTCCCGCGCCACGGCGGCTTCTACATCGCGACGTGGGCGGCGGCGTGTGAGCGGACGAAAGACCCGGAGATGTTGAAGGCCATCGAGTGCCTCGTGGATTCGTTCGAGGCGCGGCGCAACAAAACCACCGGCATCATTCCCGCCGAGAGCAACACGCCGGAGCTGGTCTGGCCGCAGAGCAACGTCTCGCTGGCGATGGACCTGCACGACGGCGCGAAGAGAGTGCCAGTGCCGCTCGCAAAGAAGATGCGCGCGTGCGCGGAGCGGATAGACGGCACGTTCCTCGCCATCAAGCACGACCTCGCGCCTGACGGAAACGGTTTCCTTAAGGCCGTGCGCGCCTCGACGCTGGAGCCGACCGACACCTACACCGCACGTGGCATCAAGAAGCCAGGCAAGAAGGATTCCTGGACGCACACGTGGGAGACCGGCTACGGCGAGTCCACCGACGCGCAGGTGGCGATGCTCTGCCTGTCGCGCTGGCAACAGGTGAAGCTCGACGGCTACAGAACGCTCTTTCTCGCCGCCGCCGACCGCTACCTGCGGCGCGATCCTGACCTGGCCATCACACTCTATCCCGGCGCGCTGGCCGACGCCATCGCCGTCATGGTCGCTGCGTATCGGCTCACACGCGACGCGAAATTCCTCGACCGCGCAGATGTATTCGCTAAGACCGCGCTGGACGTGTTCTTCGAGGACGGCTCGCCGTTGCCACGCGCCAGTTCGAAGCACAGTCACTACGAAACCATTACGCGCGGCGATACCCTGGCGATGGTGTTGCTCGATCTTTGGGCGGCGCGCGCCAAACCTTCGCTAGACCTGAACATGGTCTGGGATGATCGGTGAAGCTGGCAGTCTGCCCACCGGCGGTCGTGCCATTGGTTTTCTGTCTGGACAACGCTGGGTTCAAGCCGGATATGAGAAGGCAACACCTATGAAACAAGGAATCTGGCTTACCTGTCTGGCACTGTTCGGCGTGGCCACCGCAAGTTTTGGCGGCGTGGCCCCGAAACCAACAACATTCCACGTGGCACCGGCTGGCAACGACGCTAACGCCGGCACCGAGGCGAAACCGTTCGCAACGCTGGAACGGGCGCGTGACGCTGTCCGCCAATCCAAAATCCAGAATCCAAAATCCAAGATCGAAGTCCTCGTCCGGCGCGGCACCTACGCGCTGCCGCAGACGCTCAAGCTAGACGCGCGTGACAACGGCGTCACCTGGCAGGCATGGAAGAACGAGAAGCCGTTGCTCATCGGCGGCAAGACCGTCGGCGGATTCGAGCCGTGGAAGGGCGACATCCTCAAAGCGAACGTCGGCGCGCAAGGCGTGACGAACGCGTTCCGCCAGCTTTTCTTCGATGGCAAGCGGATGCATCTGGCGCGCTATCCGAACTTCGACCCGAAGAATCCCTACGGCGGCGGCTGGGCTTACGCCGACGGCAAGCCGTGGCCGATGTATGCCGAAATCCCCGGTGAAGACCGGCGCACGCTACAATATAAGACCAGCGACGCGCGGCAGTGGGCGCGGCCGGAGGATGGCGAGGTGTTCGTGTTCGCGCGCTACAACTGGTGGAACGACATCGTCCGCATCAAGAGCATTGACCGCGACTCACGCACGATCACGCTCACAGGTAACTGTTCCTACCCGATCCGCACCTTCGACCGCTACTACGTGCGCGGCTTGTTGGAGGAACTCGACGCGCCGGGCGAGTGGTATCTCGACAAGAAGGAGAAGACGCTCTACTTCTGGCCGCCCGCGCCGCTGAAGAAGCGCGAGGTTTACGCGCCAACGATGCGCACGATCCTCGACCTTGGTCCCGGCACGGCCAACGTCACCTTCCGAGGCTTCATAATCGAGTGTTGCGAAGGCACCGCCATCACGCTCAAGGACACCACCAACTGCGTCATCGCGGCCAGCGTCATCCGCAACGTCGGCGATTACCACGGCAGCGGCGTCTCCATCAGCGGCGGTAAGGACAACGGCGTCGTTGGCTGCGACATCCACGACACCGGCAGCAGCGGCGTCTCGCTCAGCGGCGGCGACCGCATCACGCTCACGCCCGCGAACAACTATGCCGACAACAACTACATCCACCACGTCGGCGTGTTCTACAAGCAGGGCGTCGGCGTTGGAATGAGCGGCTGCGGCAACCGCGCCTCGCACAACCTCATCCACGACGGCCCGCGCATGGGCATCATGTTCGCTGGAAACAACCTCGTCATCGAATACAACCATATCCGCCACATGAACCTCGAAACCGAGGACACCGGCGCGGTCTATACCGGCGGGCGCGACTGGATCGGCTCGCGCGGCTCGGTCATCCGCTACAACTACTTCCACGACATGCTCGGCTACGGCCACGACGAAAAGGGCCGCTGGTTCTCGCCGCACTTCGCGTGGGGCGTTTATCTCGACGACAACACCGGCGGCGTGGACGTCATCGGCAACATCGTCGCGCGTTGTTCGCGGGCGAGCATCCACCTTCACAATGGCCGCGACAACGTCGTCGAGAACAATGTCTTCGTGGACGGCCGGCTCGTGCAGGTGGAATACAGCGGCTGGACCGACAAGCATCGTTACTGGACCAACCACCTGCCCTCGATGATCAAAGGTTACGAGTCCGTCGCAAGCCAACCGGCGTGGAAGAACATGCGCAACATGCAGACGCACCCGACACAGGCTGTGTTGCCCGACCACACCATCATGAGCGGCAACGTGCTCAAGCGGAACATCATTGCCTGGCGTGACCCGAAGCCGAAACTCTACGGCATGCGCAATGTCGCGTTCGACAGGAACGAGTGCGACTACAACCTCCTCTGGCATTACGGCCAGCCGATGGTCACTGGCATCCAGAAGATCAAGGAAGCCAGCGGCCCGAATCTCGCGCCGAATGCCGGCTTCGAGGAGAGCGAGCTGACTGGCTGGAAATGGCAGGTGAAGCCGGCTGACTCGAAGGCTGTGCTCGACGCAAACGTAAAGTTCTCCGGCAAGCAATCGCTACGCATTGAAGGTCGCGGCACCGCCAAGGATTCCAGCGGCCGCGAGTTGTGCCCGAACTTTGTCAGTGGCGAGATCAACGCGAAGACCGGTCAGTTCTACCGCCTCAGCGCGCGCATCAAGGCTGCCGCGCCGGACACGAAGATCGCGCTGATGGCGCAGAGCTACATAGACAAAGTCTATTTCTGGGCCAAGGACACCTCGACGACCGCCGGCACGGATTGGAAGGAATACGAGGTCATCTTCAAGTTCCCCGCGCCGGGCGACCGAGATTACAGGGAACAGATGAAGTCCTTCCGCGTCCGGCTCGATGTGCGCCAGTCCGCCGGCACGATCTGGGTGGACGACGTGACCGTGCGCGAGGCCGTTGCGATGGACGAGTGGGCCTCGTGGCAAGCCGCCGGCAACGACACACACTCACTCGTGGCCGACCCGCTCTTCGTCAACGCGAAGAAGGACGACTACCGCCTCAGGAAAAACTCGCCCGCGTTCAAGCTCGGCTTCAAGCCGATCCCCGTCGAGAAAATCGGCCCCTACAAGTCGCCGCTGCGCGCAAGCTGGCCGATCAAGGAAGCCGAAGGCGCGCGAGAGCATCCGCTGGTGAGCCAGACCGAGAACCCATGAGCCGTAACACTGTCGTTGCCGCTGCCCTTTGTGCCTTCGCGATCCGCGTCGCATCGGCTGAACCGCTGATGGTCGCTCAGGACGGCAGTGGACAGTTCAACGGAAACGATCACCAGCCGATTCAGGCCGCGATTGACCAGGCTGCGAAGCAAGGCGGCGGCGAGGTCATCATCGCCAAGGGCGATTACCTTATCGGCACGAGCCTGAAGATCGGCGCGGCGACGAATCTCACCATTCGCGGCCAGTCGGGCACGGTGCTGCGATTGCCGCCGCTACCGCACGCGCAGTCGGTCGAGGCCGCACTCGCCGGCGCGACCTCGCTGCGTGTGGACCGCGTCGAAGGTTTCACGATGGGGATGCAGTTGCACTTCGTGGCACCGGGCAAGGTTCATCCCTTCACCGGCAAGCCGGCGCCATATTTTCTCGCGACCGTGGCGCGCGTGGAGCCGGGGCGGTTGGAGTTCAAAGCACCCCTGGAGTTCCCCGCGCCCGCCGGGACACGGCTTTATCGCGAGAAAGCGCCGAACATCTTCCGCATCCAAGGCTCGGCCGCGAACATCGTCATTGAGCGGCTGACTCTCAACGGCGGCCGTCGCGCGGACGATCCAAAACTCTCCGGCCATGTCATTGGCTGTGGCGTGCTCGCCGAAGGCCCCTACAGCTACGAGCGCGGACCGATCGGCCCTCCGGTTCAGCGGCTCGTCGTGCGTGACTGCGTCATACGGTGTTGTTATGGCCGCGGCGTGGCGATGTATTCCGTGACCGAGGGCGTGGTGGAACGTTGCACGATCGAGGAGACGGTGGACGAAGCGATCGACTTCGACCATTTCGCCGTTGGCTGCCGCGCGGTGGGCAACACCGTCACCGGCTGCCGCGTGGGCGTGGAGATGAACGACGCCAACAACTGCCTCGTGCGAGGCAACCGGTTCGAGTCTTGCGACGCCGGCATCAACCTCTGGCGCTGGTGCCGCCAGCCAGAGTTGAACGTCCGCAACCAGGTTCTCGAAAACCAGTTTCTCAACACGCGCGGCTCCGCGATCCTCATTCGCCCTAACTCCGCTTCCAACGATATTTCCGGCAACATCGTCCGTGGTTCTGGCAGCGTCGGCATCATCCTGGAAGGCTCGCACCAGACGCTGGCGGAGAACACAGTCACCGGTTCAGCGAAAGAAGCCATCCGCGTCAATGGTGATGACAACATCGTCCGCGGCAACCGTTGCCGCGACAACAACACCGCCAAGCCGGGACAGGGCGAAGCCATCCGTGTCACCGGTGACCGTAACCGCGTCAACGACAACATCGTCACTCCGAGGCCCGGCACTACCAGCAGAAAGAAATCATGAAACACATCGCACTCATTACCATCGTGTTCACTCTCGCAACTTGCGGGCTTGCTGCTGCGGCAGCAGAAGGCGTCCGCATCGAGAAGGACGTGGATTACCTCGGTGCCGATCGGAAAGAGAAAGCCGACCTCTACCTACCGGCGGAGGTTCCGAAGGGACGGCGTTGCCCCGGCGTCGTCATCATCCACGGCGGCGGCTGGTCCGGCGGCGACAAGGGCGCAGCCCGCGAGATCAACATCGGCACGACGCTGGCGCTGAATGGCTACGTTGGCATGAGCATCAACTACGTTCTCGCGACCAAAGACAGCACCACCGCCACGTGGCCGCAGAACCTTCACGACTGCAAGACCGCCGTCCGCTGGCTCCGCAAGAACGCCGAGCGGCTCCATCTCGACCCGGACCACATCGGCGTCATCGGCGGCTCCGCGGGCGGACATCTGGCCGCGATGGTGGCAGTGACCAGTCCGGAGTCGGGCTTGGACCCGGCCGGGCCTTACGGGGAGTTCTCGTGCCGCGTGCAGGCGGGAGTGGACCTCTACGGGCCGACGCTGTGGTTTGCGTCGCGGGACCTGGCGATGTTCCGGAAGAAACGAAGCGAAGCGCCGGAGCTGTATCGCCAGGCCACACCGATGACGCACGCGAACAAGAACAACCCGCCCATCCTCATCCTCCACGGCACGGCGGACGGAACCGTGCCCGTCGCGGACTCCGAGGCATTCGCCGCCGCGCTGAAGAAGGCGGGCGCCGAACACCAGCTCGTAATTGTCGAGGGTGGGCCGCACTCCTTTCATCTCCAGCCGAAGCAGCAAGATCTGCGTCCCCTCGTGCTTGGGTTCTTCGACAGAAACTTGAAGAAAGGCAAGTAAGCAGCCGCGCCTCTTCGCGAGGACGGCAGCCCGGCTCAGAGTTCCGCCATCGCTTCGGCAAACGCAGCGAAAGTCTTCTCGTCGAACAGGCAGAAGATGACGCGCTCCAAACCGGTCGGGCCGGCGAGATGCTGGGCGGCGGCCGCCAGGAGAATGCGTGCGGCTCGGTCGAGCGGGAACCTGTAGATGCCTGTGGAGATCGCCGGCAGAGCGACGGATTTCAATTTCTTCTCGTCGGCCAGCTTCAGCGAGGACAGGCAGGCGCGGCGGAGCTTGGCGTCCTCGTCGCCGTCGCCCCAAACCGGGCCGGCAGTGTGAATGACGAACTTCGCCGGGAGCTTGCCGCCACTGGTGATGACCGCCTCGCCGGTTTCCAGCGGCCGGCCGCGGGCAGCTATGATGCGGTCGCTTTCCTCCTGAATGACCACGCCGCCTTTGCGGACGATGGCCCACGCCACACCGCCGCCGTGCTGGAGGTGGACGTTGGCAGCATTGACGATGGCGTCCACGGCGAGCGCGGTGATGTCGCCGCGCTGGAGTTCGAGCGTGCCGCGGCCGATCTTCTTGACGGTGGCGTTCATGGCGTTTCCTTGCGCGCGAGCACGTCGTGTCCGGACGACAAAGCCGGCCTATTGGGTGACGGTGCCACCGGCTTTCGGCTTCCCTTTCGCGCCGCCTTTGCCGCGGGCGGCGGGCTTGGGCATTGCTTCGTCGAACTTCTTCTTCTGCTCGTCGGTCAACACGGCCCGGATGCCGTCCATCAGTTCCTGGCGCTTCTCCGCAAGGCCCTTCACGGCTTGTCTCCGTTTGGCGGGGTCGTTGTCCTTCCTCCCCGCCTTCAGTTCTTCCTGACTGGCCCGCACGTAGTCGTTGAACTTGGTCTTGCACTCTTCGATCTTGGTCTTCTGCTGCGCGGTCAGTTCCAGCTTGGCGAGGGCCTCCTCGACGGGTCCCAACGCGCCGGCGCGCCGGCCGCCCGCCCCCTTCTCCTTGCCAAGCGCGAATGACGGCGCTGCGAGCACGAGCGCGCAGCCCAAAACCAGCATTCTCAGAACCGATGTTCTCATAGATAATGTCTCCCGGTTGTCTCCAAGGAATCCGCCCGGCCATTTTGCCGGTGTGGGAAGATGAACACCAGCCTCTTTGCAAAGTTGCAGAGCTGCAAAGTTGCGCGCGCCGGCTTGCGCCCGGACGCCGGTTGGTGAATCATCCTCCTAATGACACCGAACGAAACGCGCGCCGCGCTGGAACAGTTGGCGCTGCAACCCAGCAAGGCACTCGGCCAGAATTTCCTGGCGGACCGGAACATCGCCTATCTCATCGTGGACGCCGCGGGCTTGCACGACGACGACACCGTGCTGGAGATTGGCCCCGGCCTCGGCGCGCTCACGGAGTTGCTGCTGGAGCTCGCCCGCCGCGTCGTTGCCGTCGAGAAGGACGGGCGGCTCTTCGAGTTTCTCCGCGAACGCTTTGGCCGCCGCCAGAAGTTGCAACTGGTCCACGCCGACGCGCTGGAGTTCGACTTCGCGCCGGTTGCGCCGTTCAAGGTCGTGGCCAACCTTCCCTACTCTGTCGCGACGCCGCTCCTGCAACGGCTCGTGGACTCGCCCGCGCGGCCCCGGCGCATGGTGCTCACCGTGCAACGCGAGGTCGCCGACCGGCTCACCGCCCAACCGCGCTCGAAGGATTACGGCGCGTTGACGCTCTACACGCAGCTTTACTATGAAGTGCGCCGCGAACACATCATCTCGCCGCGCTGTTTCATCCCGCCGCCGGCCGTCGAGTCCGCCGTCGTCTCGCTGCGGCTCGCGCCGCATCCGCTGCTGGAGCCAGCCCTCGAAGCGCCGTTCAAGGAACTGGTGCGCGCCGGCTTCGGCCAGCGCCGGAAAATGCTGCGCGGCGTGCTGCCGAAGCTGGCGACTGGCGTAACGGTCAATGCCGGAAGACTGGAAGCGGCGCTGAAACGTCTCGACTTGCTGCCGACCGCGCGCGGCGAGGAACTGAGCCTGGCGCAGTGGTTGTTGCTGACACGCGAACTGGTCGCGCCCGCGGCGGAACCGAAGTAGAAGTCGCTCCATTACGTCCATGACCACCGACAACCAGCAGGAGCTTTTCGACGTCGTCAATGCCAACGACGAAGTGGTCAGCCAAGCCACGCGCGGCGAGGTTCATCGCCGCGGCCTCATGCACCGCTCCGTCCACATCTTCGTGTTCAATTCCGACGGCCAGCTCTATCTCCAGAAACGCTCGCAGACGAAGGACAAGTATCCCGGCTGCTACGACTCCTCCGCCTCCGGCCATCACGACGCCGGCGAAGACGCCGATACCTGCGCCTGCCGCGAACTGCGCGAAGAACTCGGCTTGGAAGGCGGGACGAGCCTGACGCGCCTCTTCAAGATTCCCGCGTGCGCCGAGACGGGTTGGGAGCACGTCACGTTCTACACGCTGCAAACGGACGCACTGCCTCAGCCGAACCCGCGCGAGATCGAATCAGGGCGCTTCTTTACGCTTGCGGAGGTGCTGCAAATGATCGAGGCAGACGTGCGGCAGTTCGCGCCGGGTTTTCTCAGGGTGCTGCAGAAGTTCGGCGAGCAGATGGGAAAGGGATGATGCCCGCAATTGCCGGCGGTCAGTTGGTCGGTCGCGTGTCGCGAATTAGAATCTGCTTCGTGTTATAGGTCGGATCATTCTTGTCCACAGTTCCGCACCCGGCCAGCCCGACCAGCACTACCGCCGCCAGCATCCATCGCAACAAGATCGTCATGCTTCTCTTCATTCGTGGCTTTCCATTTCAGCGGTTCGATCTCACTGCCAGCGCGTGCCGGTGTAAGTCTTCCACTCTCCTTCGACAAACGGCCCCTTGGGCGCGCCGTCCTCTTTCAACGGCACGCGAATCCCCCGGCTGGGCGGCGGACTGCCAGCCACTTTTCCCGTGGGCGCTTCACCGATCAACAGCACCAGCGACTTTGAGAGAAGGCCGGGCGGCAGGGTGAACTTCAACTCCATTTCCGGCCCTGTCCGGCCCGGCGCCAGTTTCGACGGCGGCTCGTCCGGCTTCTCCGCCGCATAACGGTCCAGATGTGGCAAACCCTCGGCGTCGAGCAGCCAGAACGACCCCGGCCCCAGCCGCACGGGCGCGGTCCCGTCGTTGCGCAGGCGCAAATGAACCTTGAGCACCGCTTCTGTTTCCCTCGCGCCCAGCTCGCAGCGGATGATCTGGACCTTCAATCCCTCCAACACCGCCGCCGTCGGCGCGACGCTGCCACGCGGGATCGTCTTCCAATACGCCGCGAGCGCCACGCAGAAGAGCAGCGCCGCCGACATCGTGATGATCAAGACGCGAATCCGAATTGACATATTCGTAGCTTACCCCGCCTCCCGCCACTTGACGAGAGCTTTGACTGTCTTCGACGTTGCTCGGCGCGCGCGGCCGGTCAACGTTTGGCAGTGATGCCGAGGCCGAGCATCGGCACGAGGTCTTTGGCCTCGGTGACGCCGTAGTTGAAGATGATGAAACCGCGCGTGTCGTGACGGCGCGTGATGGCGATCTGGCCGATGGTGCGGTCGGCGCCGAGCCGCGAGCCGGAGGAACTGACGCCAATGCCGGGATAGACCGGCACCTTGCCCGCCCAATCCTTCTGGAGCGCAATCCAACTATCAAACTGCCGGTCGCTCTCCGTGTAGTCCATCGGGCAGACGAAATCGAGCCAGCCGTTGTCGCACCAGAGCTTCCAGTCCTGGCCGACGCCGTCGCGGTCGGTGGCCCAGTTGCGGAAGACGGCGGCGGAAATCTTGATCTTCGGCTTCGCGACGCGCGCCTGCTCGCTGACGGCCTTGACGACGGCGGTGATGTTACTGCGGCGGAAGTCGAGCCACTGCTGGCGGAACGGACCTTTGCCGAGCGCGTCCTGCGGCCAGTTCTTGATTTCAACGCCCGCCGCTTTCCCGAACCGCTCGCGACAGCCGGGGCAGAAGCAATGGTCACCGCCGGGATAACGGATGTAATCGAAGTGGATGCCGTCCACGTCGTAATCGCGCGCTACCTCGACCATCGAGGCGATTTCCAGCTTTTGGTTATCGGGATGCGAGGGACAGAGCCACGGTTCCTCCTTGCCCCTCGAACTCATCTGGAGCCGGCCCTCGCTCCGCATCTTGTCGAGAAACTCCTTCGGCACGCGGTGGCCGGTGTTCCAGTTGACCTTCCAGACGTGAATCTGGACGCCGTTTTTTTTGCAGGCGGCGATGCATTTGGCGATCTGGTCGCCTTTCTCCGCCACATCGGGTGCGACGGGCAGCGTCTTGCTGTTGTAGAACGCCACGCCGCCCCAGAGCATGTTCGGGACGATGGCAGTGAAGCCGTTGTCGGCGAGCCGCTTGATGGCCTCGTCCCACTCCATGCCTTCGACGCCAAACGCGCTGTGGCACCAGAACGCGCGGAACTCGCCTTTGAGCGGCTGCTGCGCCATGCAGAACGCCTCGTTGAGCCGCTGCGTGGCCGCCGCTGCTTTTTCCGTCGCTTCGACGTATTTCTCCTTCACGCCGAGCGCCACGGCTTCGTCGCGGAGCTTGCGGGCGGAGTCGAGCGCAGCCTTGGCTTTGCGGTTGCCCTTGGCAGTCTTCGTGATCAGCGCGGCGACTTCGTCGAAGTTCTTGCAGCCGCCGATCTGGCCGATGCGGGCGATGCCGGCGTTGGTGGTCTTCCACCAAATGTCGGGTTCGAGGTGGCCAACCATCGCCAGTAACATGCGGCGCTTGTTGACGAGGTCGTCGTCGAGCAAGACATGGCTCATCACGATGCAGTTGTCGGAGGCAACGACGGCGGCATGGCCGGTCGGCTGGCCCTTGTCGTCGAGCCACTCCGCCAGCACGCGGCTCGCGCCGGGAACGGCCTTGGCGGCGTTGATATTCCACGAACGCTGGCCGATGAGCGTGGGCGCGCCGGGCAGAGCGCCGTCAGTGAAGCGGATCGCGGAGAACTGGCCGGGATGGCTTGCCTTGGTGTGCGGCCCGCCTTCGATTTTCACCACGGAGCGGAGTTTCGCCGGCAGGCAGTAGAAGACGAGCAGGTTGCCGCCACGGCCGAGGAACTTTATCAGTGCATCCGCCGCGCTGTCGGGCATGGATGGGTTGTGCGGCAGGATAACAAGCTTGGCTTTGGCGAGCCGCTCAGCGGTGAGGTCGAGGTCGCTAATCATCGAACAACCGATGCCAAGCGCGGCGAGGTTTTGCGTCACGCCTTCCGCAAATTGGTCGGCGGCTTTCGACTCGCCCGAACGGCCGCGCGCCAGCGATTCGCCGCGCACGACGGCGACGCTCGCATCCACGCCGAGCACGCCGGTCATGCGCAAGTCGCTCACGAAAAGCTCCGTGTCCTCGTTCCGGCCGCGCCACGCGGAGATGCGGATTGTCTCGATGTTGCCCCAACCGGCCGGCGTTCCCTCCGAGCGCGTGCTGGCCTTGTTGATCGTGATGGTGCTCCAGCCGGCGGCTTCGGGAAAGAAGCCGGTGGAATACCAGCCGCCGCCGCTCTGGAAATAGACGCTGAAGTGCGAGACCGGCGCGGGGTTCTTGCAGAAGACCTTGAACTGGATGCCCTGGCACGGCACGAGGTCGAGCTTCACCTTCCGGTCCCACGACGCGCGCTCCATGGTCGTGCCGGCAAAGTTGCACGGCAGGCGCAACGCCTTGCGGCCGTCAAGCGTCACCGCCGCGGCGGGCGCGCTGCCGCCCATCGGCCGCCAGGCTTTCTGGGCCGCCGCGTCGTCCGCGTAATGGCAGTCGTCAATCATTCCCGGTTTGTTGTCGGCAAGAACCGCCGCCGCGGCGAGCAACAGCGACGATAGGATGGCGGGCAATGCAAATGGTTTCATGGTCTTGGAGTTCTCCTCCCGTCATCTCGCCAGGATGTAGGCGAGGTCCATCAGCTTTTGATTGATCGGTTTCTTCTTCGTGTAGGCTTCTTCCAGCGGCGTCAGGCGCGTCTGGCCGCTGACGAGGCCGACAAGCTTGTCGGCTTCACCGGCGAGCAATGTCTCGACGGCCGCCGCGCCGAGCCGGCTCCCGTTGATGCGGTCGCGGGCGGTGGGCGCGCCGCCGCGCTGGACGTGGCCGAGCACCGTGACGCGCATGTCGAGATGGGTGCTGGCGCCGACTTTCTCGGCGAGCGCCACGACGCCGCCGGTGACGGGGCCTTCGGCGACGACGACGATGCTGCTGGTCTTGCCGCGCTTCTGCGCGTCGAGCAGCCGCTGGCAGAGCGCGTCCACGTCGGTCGGCACTTCGGGAATCACAATTTCCTCCGCGCCGCCCGCGAGGCCCGCGTAAAGGGCGAGATAGCCGTTGTTGCGGCCCATAACCTCGATGAACGACGTGCGGTCGTGGGCGGCGGCAGTGTCGCGCAGGCGGTCAATCGCCTCCAGCGCGGTGTTCATGGCGGTGTCGAAGCCGAGCGTGTAGTCGGTGCCGTAGAGGTCGTTGTCAATCGTCGAGGCGCAGACGACGAGCGGCACGCGCTCCTGGAGCCAGAGGTTGTGCGCTCCCTCGGAGGTGCCGTTGCCGCCGATACCAATGATCCCGTCAACACCCGCCGCGCGCAGGTTCGCCGCCGCCTTTGCCCGGCCTTCCTGCGTCTTGAACTCCGGGCAACGCGAGCTTTTCAGGATCGTGCCGCCGCGGCAGATAATGTTAGACACCGAGCGCATGTTCATCGGCAGAAACTTCGCCGCGATCATGCCGGCGTAGCCGCCTTCAATGCCGGTGACTTCGAGGCCGCGAGTGATGGCCGTGCGGACGATGGCGCGGATGCAGGCGTTCATGCCCGGCGCGTCGCCCCCGCTGGTATAAACACCGATTCGTTTCATAGAGCGCGGAGCGTTGCGGCAAGCCGCCGCAAAGTCAAGCGCGGCAAAGTGCCGCGTCATGGGTCTGTTGAAGCTGGCGCAAGTTGGAAGCTTGCGCCACCCGATTATGTCTGCGCACCGTCCTTGGCCGCCCCCGCGGAACGGGTCATGAAATAGCGGTTGATGTTGTCGAACGTCAACAGCCCGACAAGCCGGCCGTCCTCCATCACCGGCACCGTGCGCTGCCCGCTGGCCTGCATCGAGTCGTGAACTTCCGCCACGGGCGCGTCCGGCCGCGTGCTGGAAAAACTCGTCATCATCAACTCCGCCGCGCGCACCGAGCCATTCCGCCGCGCAGCTTCCAGCACGGCGCTTTGCGTCAGCATTCCCAAGAGCCTGCCGTCAGCCATCACGGGGAAGTCATCCTGGCCGCGCTGAAAAATCCAGGGCGCGCAACCACCCGCCGCGTCGTCCGGCCCGACGGCCACAAACACCGGTGTCATGACCCTGCCCACCTGAACGTGCTGTAACGCATCGCGCAAGCGAACCGTCTTCTCCTCCGCGCCCGCGGCGAGGAAAATCAGCACGCCGATGATGGCCAGCATGATCCAGCCCGGCTCCCACAAGCCATACAAGATAAACACGCCCGCTATCACCTGTCCTATTGTTGCCGCGATAGCCGTCGCTCGTGGATACGGCAGCCATTGTGCCAGCACCGCACGGAGCAATCGGCCGCCGTCCATCGGGTAAGCCGGAATCAGATTGAACACGATCATCCACTTGTTCACGAGCAACAAGACCCCGGTCAGTTCCCCCCAATCCGTTGGCAGTCCGGGCATCAACACCAAGCCGGGGAAGTAAGGCACACGGTCCGGCGCCCAACAGTAAACGACGTAGAGCACGGCGAAAATCAGCACGTTCACCAGCGGCCCGGCCACGGTGATCGCCATCTCATGCGCCGGCTTTTGCGGAATCGAGCGCAACGCCGCCACGCCGCCGATGGGCAGCAACGTGATGGAACTGACCTTGATGCCAAACCGCTGCGCCACAACGCTGTGACCCAGTTCGTGCAGCACGACGCACGTAAACGTCGCCACAATGAACACCACGCCCCACATCGCCGCGCCCCAGCCCGCCGCCGCACGCGCCTCCACCACAATCCAGAGCAGCAGCAGGAAAAACGTGAAATGCACCCGTATCTGGATGCCAAACGCCCTGGCGATGGTTAGCGACCACTTCATCGGCTGACTGCTTCCATAAATTCGATTTACTTCGCTCCGCGCGACTTCTAGATTTCCGCCGCCCTGATGGAGCAGCCTAAAGCTGACCCACCATACGGCAGCAACTGGGTCCGGTCATGGAAAAAATACTGGTCATAGACGACGCGCAAGACATGCTCTACTCGTTCCGGCGAAACCTCGAATCGCCGGAGCGACAGGTGCTCACCGCCGCTTCGCTGGTCGAAGGCATTGAGACCTTCCGCCGCGAGAAGCCCGACGTGACGGTTTGCGACATCCGCCTCGGCGGCGAGAGCGGCCTCGACGGGCTGACACAGCTCCGCCAGCTCGATCCCAAGGCGATGGTCATCCTCATGACCGCCTACGGCACCTCGCAGACCGCCATTGAGGCGATGAAGCGCGGCGCGTTCGACTACATTCTCAAACCGTTCGACGTGCCGAAGGTGAAGGCGCTGATTGACTCCGCGCTCAAGGCCGCGCGCGACATGCGGCAGGTCGTCTCCTATGAGCCGCTGCTCCGCTCCGAGGACCACACCGAGGGCATCGTTGGCCGCTCCGAGGCGATGCAGACCGTCTTCAAACGCATCGGCCAAGTCGCGCACAGCGACGCCACCGTCCTCTTGACCGGTGAGAGCGGCACCGGCAAGGAACTCGTCGCCCGCGCCATCTATCATCACAGCCCGCGCGCCGGCAAGGTCTTCATGGCCATCAACTGCGCCGCCATCCCGGAACAACTCCTGGAGAGCGAGCTGTTCGGCCACGAGCGTGGTGCGTTCACCGGCGCCACGCAGCAACGCATCGGCAAGTTCGAGCAATGCGACGGCGGCACGCTCTTCCTCGACGAGATCGGCGACATGCCGCTGCTGACGCAGAGCAAGATCCTGCGCCTGCTGCAAAACGGCGAGTTCCAGCGCGTCGGCGGCTCGCAGACGTTGCGGGCCGACGTGCGCGTCATCGCCGCCACCAACAAACCGCTGGAGCAGCTCGTCTCGGAGAAGCAATTCCGCGAGGATCTTTACTACCGGCTCAACGTCGTGCGCGTCCATCTGCCGCCGTTGCGCGAGCGGCGCGAGGATATCCCGGTGCTGACGGATTACTTCCTGCAGCGCCTCCGCGAAGCCGGCAAAACCCGCATCCGCACCGTCGCGCCCGACACGTTGAGCGCGCTGGAGAACCACACGTGGCCCGGCAACGTCCGCGAACTTGAGAACGTCGTCCATCGCGCTGCGATCATGGCCAAGGGCGATTACGTCCTGCCGACTGACCTGCCAGCCGAAGTCCTGCGGCCCGCCGCGCCGAAACCCGCCGAGCCAGCCGCCGCCACTCCGTCAGCGCCCGCTGCCGCGACGCCGGAGTCCGCCGTCAACGAAGCCGCCCGCGTTCTGTTCGAGAACGCGCGCCGGCAGTCCCAACTCAAGATCATCCCGTGGGTCGAGCGCGAGTTGATCCGCCGCGCGCTGACGGAAACCAACGGCAACCAGGTCCAAGCCGCCAAGCTGCTCGGCATCACCCGCGCCACGCTGCGCAAGCGCATAGAGAAATTCGGCATCAAGAAGGAACTGAACGTCTCGTAGCGAACGGACGGCGGTTTGAAGCCACGGATGAACACAGAGCGGCGGAGCCGTGACTCCCAAAGGTGGGGCGAGACTCCGTCGAGCCTCCGCCGTCGAAGCGTTTCGGCCAAAGCAGTGGCTCGACGGAGTCTCGCCCCACCGTCGGGAACCATCTGCGGCGTCTTGCGCTTAGCCCACCTGTGGCTCTTTCTCTTCTCCCTCTCTGTCTCCGCCCAATCGCTCGTCCTCGATGAAGCGACGAAGGCGCAGAACTGGACAGGCGCCGGCCGAACGCGCGTCGGCGGCACGGCGTTCGTCGCCGTCGGCAGCCAATCCGCCATCGCATTGCGGATGATCCTGCCTCTGAGCGGCGACGGGCCGCGATGGGCGACACTCGCGTTGGCGCGCACCAACTGGAGCGGCTACACCACGCTGCGCATCCGCGCGCTCGCCGAGGGGGCGTTCGAGCCGCCGCTGGATCTCGCAATCACCGACCAGGCGGGCCGGCGCTTCGTCGCCCCGCAGCCGCTCGCGCTCGGAGCGCCGGGCTGGAACGAATTTGATGTGGATCTCTCCAAAACCGGCGCGCTCGATCTCTCGCGGCTCCGGTCGCTGGCCATCGGCCTCGACCGGCCCCGTGGCATGGACGCTGGCGATTCCCGCCAGGCGCGATTCCACCTCGCCGACATCCGGCTCCTGACGAAAACGCCGCCCGCCGAAACCGCAGAGCATCCCGGCCCGCAGCCGGTGCCGGAGCTTCGCGTCAGCCTCGGCCAGATTTTCCCGCAAAACCTGATTGTCGAGAAGTTCCGCATTGCCGCCGGCGCCAACCTGCTCGCGCGGCTTGTGCTGTTGCTGACCGACGACGTGTTGTTCGATCCGTTGGCCCGCACGAATTTCGTGCGCGGCATCGAAGCGCAGGCGGCGGCGCTCAAGAGCCAGACGAACCTCGTCGGCATTTCCTTTTCTGTTTCCGTTCCGCCGATCACCGCCGGCTCGCCACTCAAGCTTCAGTCATTTCGAGGTTGGCTGACGAACGCTTACGCCACCGTCGGTGACCTGAACGGCCGGTGGGACACGAAACTGAAACGGCTCGACGACGTGGCCTGGCCGGACGCCGCGCAAACCGCCGCATGGCGAGACGCCGTCACGTTCTGGCAGGAGTCGGTGACGCGAACGTTGCGCGAGACGATGCTGGCAGCCCGGCGCGGCTCGCCGCGCGCTTATCTGTTGATGCGGCTGGAGCGGCTGTCCGGCGAGGCATGGCGCGAGCGACCGCTTGATTACTATGCCATCCAGCGCACGGTCGGCTGCTCGCACTACTCGCTGGCCGACGGCGGCGGCGACTCGCGCGAGTTCGTCAGTGGTGGCGAGACGCGGGCGCTGGTCTCGGCGCTCGCGACGCAAATCAACCGCCGGCTCTGGGCGGATTCGTTCGACTGGAGCGCGCCGGAAGGTCGCTGGCTGCGCGGGCCGGCCGCGAAATGGCTCGACGCCGTCGCCTCACGGAATCTCTGGCTGCAACTGGCCGCCGGCAAGGACGGCGTCAGCGTGCCGGAAACGGTGCCGGCGCTGGATGAGATCGCGCGGCAGATCAAGCCATTGTGGCCGGTGTTCGTGGCGACAAGGCCCGTCAGCCCGAAACTCGGCGTCGTTTGCTCGGCTTCATCGCGGTTAATGAACCCGGCGGTAGAGCGGGAAGAGAGCCGGTTCTTCGAAACCTTCTGGGCCGGTGGCTGGCAGGCGGCGGTGGTTTATGAGGAGATGTTCCGCGATTATCCGAAAGCGCTCGGCGACTACAACGTGCTGGCGCTCGGCGGCACGACGCATCTGCCCGGCTGGTTGCAGGACGCACTGCTCGCGTGGGTGGAGAACGGCGGCACGCTGCTCTGTTCCGGCCCGCCGGGCTTGTTCGATCCGTGGGGCCGGCGGCTGGCGCGACTGATGTGGGAAACGTTCGGCGTGGATGAGGCGCGCTTCGAGAACCCAGCAACGTCGTGGCGCTGGCGGATGGACACGGCGCGGGTGAAGACGAGTTGCGTCATCATGGCCTCCGACGACGCGGGCGCGCCACTGGCGATCCGGGCGCCACACGGCCGGGGTGAGATCGTCGTATCGCTCGCGCCGTTCGGCGAGGTGAAGCAGCTCCGCGACTACTGGCAGTGGAAACTCCACGACCGCGTGAAGCGCGACATTGAATCACCGGAGCGCAATCTCCATCTCGACTGGCGGCCGACGGAGAATCCCCGGACATTTTTCTCCGTCGCGATCAACCTCTCGCCCTACGTGCCGTTGAAGACCTTCATCATCGCCAACGACCGTTTCAGCCGCGTGCTGAACCTCAGCGCCGACGGCGGCGCAAGCCCGCTGCCGCGCGAGACGACGGAGCTTTCGACGACGTTCCCGCTGGAGTTGCCGCCCGGCGGCGGCGCCGTGTTGATGCTGGAGAAATCTTCCGCGCGCCAACGGTGAACGATGGCCGTTTCTGTTTCCGCCCTCAAGGCGCGAGGAACGCCGTGTAGAAGTAATCGTTGAACTTCCACTCATTGCTGATACACGACCACACCCGCACATACACCGGCCCGCCGTCCACGGGCAGCGTCAGCGTCTGCGTCCGGTTCGTCCCCAGCGCCGCCGCGTAGAGATCATGGCTTCCCGGCGTGCTGCCAGCCCACATCGCATACTGGCTCACGCCCGTGCCCGCGCTCCAACTGAACGTCGTCGAGGCTCCGCTCAATGTCGCCCCGTTCACCGGGCTGGTCATCTGCGCTTTCACGGCCGCGCCACTCGTCGCATACGTGTAGTCATTGAACTCCCACGTGCCGCTGAAGAACGACCACAGCCTCACGCAGATCGGCCCGCCATCCAGCGGCAAGGTCAACTGATGCGTCCGGTTCGTCCCCACCAGCAGCGCGGTAAGGCCATAGCTGCCCGACGTGCTGCCCACCCACAATGCATACTGGCTCACCCCTGTCCCGGCGCTCCAAATGAGCGTCACCGGGTTTGAAATAAACGTCGCCCCATTGGTCGGGCTGAGCATCTCCGCCCGCGACAGCGGCGCAGTATAAGCCGTGAACACGTAGTTGTTCTGCTTCCACGTCCCGTTGATCAGCGACCACAGCCTCACGTAAATCTGCCGCCCATCCGAGGGCAGCGTCAGCGATTGCGACAGATTCGTGCCCGTCGCCAACGCCGCGAGGTCATGGCCGCCCGCCGAGCTGCCCACCCAGAGCGCGTATTGGCTCACGCCGGCTCCCGCATCCCACGTGAAGTTCGCGCTCGCGGAACCCAGCGTCGCCCCGTTGGCCAAGCCCGTGAACCGTGCCTTCACCGCCGTCAGCGCCCGGTAGCTGTAATCGTTGTAGTCCCAGCCTCCGTTGAGGAACGACCAGAGCCGCACATAGATCTGCCGCCCGTCCGACGGCAACGTCAGCGTCCGTGACAAGCCCGGCTCCACGGCCGCATACAGGTCGTAGCTGTTGGAGGCGCTGCCCACCCACAACGCATATTGGCTCACGCCGGCCCCGGCATTCCACGCGAGCGTCACCGACGCGCTGCTGTTGGTCGAGCCGTTGGCCGGGCTGGTCATCACCGCCTTGGCGGGCGTCGGCGCCGTGTAGCCGTATTCGTTGTATTGCCACTCGCCGTTGATGAACGACCACAACCGCACATAAATCTGCCCGCCCGTGGCCGGCACGGTGACCCGCTGTGACAGGTTGGTGCCGACGACGGCGGCATAGAGATCATAGCTGTTCGAGGCGCTGCCCACCCACATCGCATACTGGCTCGCGCCCACTCCAGCATCCCATGTGAATGTTACCGAGCTGCTGCTGTTGGTGGTCCCGTTGGCGGGACTCAGCATAGCGGCTTTCACCACCACGGGCGCCATATAGTTGTAGTCGTAGTAATACCACGCGCCCTGGATGAATGATAACAACCTCATATAGAGCGCCTGGCCGTTCGCCGGCACCGTCACTGTCTGCGACAGATTCGTGCCCGCGTTCAAAACAGCCAAGTCGTTGGTTGCCGCCGTGCTCCCCAGCCACAACGCATACTGGTCCACTCCTGTCCCGCTGCTCCAGTTGAACATCACTGAGGTTGCGTTGAGCGTGGCTCCGTTGGCGGGACTCAGCATCTGCGCCCGCCCTGACGCGGGTGTTATGTAGGTTGCATTGGTGGTCGTGAGTTGCAGGCTGTTGATGGTCACCGTCAAGTTCGTCGGCGCAATCCAATCACTGACGGCGCTGAAACCCACCGTGTGAGTGCCCGGCGCCAGATTCGTCACCGTGACGCCGCTGTTCTGCCATGCGCTGCCGTCCACGCGCCATTGCGCTCCGACGCTCACCGCCCCCGCCGGTCCCAGCGTCACCTGCAAAGAACCGTCTTGCAGCGTGGTGAAACCAACCGCTTGCACCGGCAAGTCGCGTTCTCCTGTTGTTCCATCGCCTATTGCGCCAAAGGTGTTGTATCCCCATCCCCAAACCGTCCCGTCCGTTTTCAAAGCCGCGTTGTGCTCCCATCCGGCCGCAATCGTCCTCACGCCGTTAAGCCCGCTCACCGGCACGGGCGTCGAACGATTGACCGTGGTGCCGTCGCCCAACTGCCCGCTCGAGTTCAATCCCCACCCCCAAACCGTCCCGTCCGCTTTCAATCCCAAGGTGTGGCGCGATCCCGCCGTGATGGCTGTCACGCCGCTGAGTCCGCTGACCTGCACCGGTGTCGCGCGATTGACAGTCGTTCCGTCGCCCAGTTCCCCGTCGCCGTTATTGCCCCATCCCCAAACCGTCCCGTCGGACTTCAGCGCCACGCTATGTTCCGTCGTTGTCCCGTCGCCCAGTTGACCGCCAAAGTTCGATCCCCACGCCCAGACCGTCCCGTCCGATTTCAGCGCCACGCTGTGATACGTTCCCGCGGCAAGGGCGATCACTCCGCTGAGTCCGCTCACTTGCACCGCCGTGGCGCGATTGACAATCGTTCCGTCGCCCAGTTCCCCGTCGCCATTGTATCCCCACGCCCAGACCGTCCCATCCGATCTCAACGCCGCGCTATGATACATTCCCGCGGCAAGGGCAACCACTCCGCTGAGTCCGCTCACCTGCACCGCCGTGCTGGCGCTATTGGTTGTTCCATTGCCCAACTGGCCGTAGGCGTTGTATCCCCACGCCCAAACCGTGCCGTCCGATCTCAAGGCCAACGTATGGTCGTATCCAGCGGCGAGAGCCGTGACTCCGCCGAGTCCGCTCACTTGCACCGCCGTGGTGGCGGTATTGGTGCCTCCATTGCCCAACTGGCCGTAAAGATTCCGTCCCCAAGCCCAGACCGTTCCATTCCACTTCAACGCCAGTGTGTGCTGATAACCCGCAGCCAACCCCAAGCCCGCGTTGGCCATGTAGTTTGCATTCGCAACCGTGGTCTGGCCGCTGGTGATGGCCACCGTCAGGTTCGTCGGCGCGATCCAGTTGGTCACTGAACTGAAACCCACCGTATGGCTGCCGGCCGCCAAATCCGTGGCGGTCGCCCCGCTATTCCGCCAAGCGCCGCCGTCCACTCGCCATTGCGCGCCCGCGCTTACAACACCCGCCGGAGCAAGGGTCACCTGCAACGAACCGGTCAGTTGTCCGCCCGTCCAGAGGGCGGTCGGACGGTCGCCATACGTCGCGCCCCAGCCCGTGGTTCCCGCCAGATAATAGATGGTCGCGTTGACGTCATTGTAGAACACATCTCCACTCAGGATGGGAGCGTTCCCTTGGAAATACACTCCGGCCAGGTTGGTGCAGGCCCCAAACGCCAGATTGCCAATGCTGGTGACGCCGTTGGAGATCGCGACGCTGCTCAGACTGCCACAGTTGAAGAACGCCCCATCCCCGATGGTGGTGACGCTGTTCGGGATCGTAGCCGTGCTCACAATGGTGGAGTTAAAGAACGCCCAAGCCCCAATGCTGGTGACGGGCAGGCTGTTGATCGTGCTGGGGATGGTCAAGACGGCGTTGGTGCCGGTGTAGCCGGTGATGGTGGCGGCAACGGCATTCGTCGAGTAGGTGAAATCCCCAAGCTGATCCGCTGATGCCGACAGCGGCGTTGACAGCAGGAGAAAGCCCGACAGGGCGAGCAGAGTTCGACTTGTAAGACCATTCATGTTCCACCTTTCTTTGCGCCGCATGACTGTCTCCGAACTTATGGCTGGAATTGCAGATGTTTTCATGGCGGACACAAGGTTGTTAGTGAGGTAAGAGGCAGGGGGACAGCGGGACGCTTCGCCCTGTCGGCGCGAATGCGGATGCGAAGATACTGCCCTTCGGTCAACGCTGGTCCCCCAACGTCTTTCAACAACCCGCAATGCTTTTCCGGTTTCCACCGAACACAACCTCCACTGCCGCCGCTTCAACGGCGCGGATTCTCTCGCGGAACCGGGATGCTGTCAATATCAGGAAATACCTGATTCGAACATCAGGAGTTTCCTGATGCCCTCACATCCCGGAAGGCGGCGCCGCGAGAGACGACGGAGCTTTTGACAGCATTCCCGGTGGAGTTGCCGCCTGGTGGCGGAGCGGTGTTGATGTTGGAGAAATCGTCCGCGCGTCAGCGGTAAACCACCCGCCGCAGCCAGCCGGCATCGAAGCCGAAGGCGTTGGCGCGGTTCTTCGCGTAGGTCCAGGTCAGGCGATGACTGCCTGCAAGAATGGTGAATCTCAGCGCCTGCCAGTCCGCCTCGCCGGAAATGCGGCCGGGCTGCTCCACGCCATCCACCGAGAAGGTCAGGAAGTCGCTGTTTGGCTCCGACGACACCTTCCATTCAAAGCCCAGCGTGCCCGGCCCCCTCACCGTTGTCTCCACCCACGAGACGTTCAGGTCGCCGATGCTGCCGCTCCAGGCCGCCCCAGAGCCGTCCGGCGCAATCGTGGGCGACCACGCCTCGTCACCGTTGGTGCTCCACGCCAGCGCGGGCGCGCCCAACGCTTCGCCGATCGTGGCGGCGGGCAAGGCAAGGGTCGGAGTGGTGGAGAACTGGAGTGTTGGGGTGCTGAGATTGAAGCTACCGAGCGAAACCGTGTGGGAGAGCATGTTCTTGCCCACCTGCATGTCGCCGATGGTGATGGTGCCGGTGAGGTTGACGTCGCAGAGGAAGTTGGTGGCCGTGAGCGTCCGGCTCAGGTTGTTCTTGGCGGCGTGCATGTCACCGATGGAGACCGTGCCGCTTTGGTTGATGTCGCCGTAGAGCGCGCGGACGCGGACGGCGTTGGTGCCGGCGAGCGCATTGCCGGCGGGGTCGGTGAGGCCGTCGAGGACGACGGTGACGCGCGACTGGTCCACCACGTTGGTCAGGTTCAACGTCAGGTTGCTGCTGAGAATGCTGGCGCTGACGTAGGTGGCGTTGGTGAGGGTGAACTCGTTGGCGCTGAGCAGGCCGTCGGTCGCGGCGATGGCTTTGTTGAACGCGAACAACACCTGTGTCGGCCCATAGCGGCGCGGCTCGACCGTGGGGTTCAGCGCCGGATTGAGGTTCAGCGCCAGGTCGAACGCGCCGACCGCGCCGTGGACTTTGCGCGAGACGGCGGACAGCAACGCTGGCGCGGCGCTGTCTATCGTGACGGCGAGGGCGGGCGAGGCGGCGGAGGCGAGTTTGCCGGAAGCGGTCTGCGCGGCGGTGATGGAATGAACACCGCTGGCCAGCGTCGTCGCGCCATCGGTGGTCACGTCGGTTTCCGCGCCGCTGGCGGTGGCGGAACCGACGGCGGTCGAGCCGGCGTAGAGCGTGACGGTCGCGCCGGTGATGGCGCCGGAGACGCGGAACGTGAGCGCCCTCGCAGGCACGCTGTTGTCGAGGCTGGTGAGACGGTCGCTGTTGGAAGCGCCGGTGTCGCTGGCGGCGAGCAAGGCCACGCCCGTCGGCGCGGCGGTGATGACGCTGGAGATGGTGAGCGTGGCGGCGGACGGGCTGCCGAGCGGCGCGCCGGTGGCGTTGTTGAGTGCGAGGTTGATTGTTTCGTCGGCCTCGTAAGTGCCGCCGTTCAAGATCGGCACGGTGAAGCTCTTGGCGCTGCCGTCGCCGTCGGCCCAGGTGAGCGTGCCGCTGGTGGCGGTGTAGTCAGTGCCGGCAATGGCGGTGCCATCGCTGGTGGCGTAGTCCACGCTGGCCGCGCCGGTGACGCCGCTGGTGCGCGTGACGTAGATGGTGGCGCTGCCGCTGTCTTCGTTGATGCCGTAGCCCGACGCGCTGAACTGCACCGTGCCGGCGGCGTTCGGCGGCGTGACGGCGGCGTAGGTGTCGCCGAAACGTATCTCGTCGAGGGCCATGTTGTTCAGGGAGGTCTGGCCGGAGAACGCCAGCGCGCGGAAAAAGACATCGCTCGCGCCGGTGGTGGTCCAAGTCGTGCTGGGCGTGGCGGGCGCGTCGCCGCCGAGTGAGGCGGGGTTCACGAAAAGGTCGAGGGTGTCGGTCGCGCCGAAACGCATCCGCACGACGAGCAACGCGGTCTGGCCGGCGACGATGGGGACGTTGGAGCGGATGACGTCAATGCTGCTGTCGGCGGCGTTGCGCACGGCGAGCGACCAGTAGCGCGTGCCGCTGTTGTTGGACATCGCGCCGTAGTAGCCGACGCCGAGCCGGCTGTTGCCGATGGCGTTGTAAGCGGCTGTGCCGTTGTGGAGAATGACGGCAACCATGTTGTCATCAGCGATGTTCTTGCGCATGAGCACGCTCATCCACAACTCGGTGCCGCTGAGGCCGACGACGTTGGTGCCGTTCTTGTTGAACGCCCACGACGAGAACGCGCTCGTGTCGAGGAAGCGCCCAGCGGTGGCGTAGTTGGTGCCGCCGCCTCCGGCGTAGTTGCCGCTCGTGCGCAGCGTCGAAAATGCTAGGGCGTTGGTTGCGATGACTTTGAAACCGTCGGTGTAGTTGGTGCCGCCGTTGAAGCCCTGCACGACCCACGCGCCGGTCCAGTTGGTGCCGGTGGCGACGCCGTTGAGGAACGGCGGCACGGGAGTGGCGTTGGTGGCGACGTTAAAGTCGTCGTAGGCGAGAAGCTGGTTCATCGGCGGGGGAACTGAATAGCTGACGCCGCTGTCGGTGGCGCTGGAGGCGAGGCTGGCCTGACCGCTAGCGACGCCCGTGGCCGCGCCCGCGGCTAGCCGGATGGTGACGCTGCCGCTGTTGGTCATGCCGGTGACGAGGACGGTGAACGTCATGCCGGCGGTCGTGCCCGTGTCGGTGATGGTGGCGAGGTTCGCGCCTGCGGTGCCGCCGATGATGATGTCGCCCGCGGTGAATCCGTTGACCGGTTCGCTGAAGTTGATGGTGAACTGCGCGGCGGGCGTGGTGGTGGAACCGGTCTGCCCGGGCGCGCGGCTGATGGTGGCGGTGGGCGCGGCGGGCGTGCTGATGGTCGTCACGCCGGAGAAGTTGAAGAGGTAAGCGGAACCGGGCGGCATCGAGAAGGTGTAGTTCTGCGAGAAGTTCGTTACAGCCTGTTCGGTGACGGCGATGTTGTAGTTGGAGCTGTTGCCGATGCGCGGGTCGCCGGTGAGCGCGTAGAGCGTGGCGTTCGTCACCGAGTTGAACGGCAGCCGCAACGTGACGGGCGTGTTGCCGTTGATGCGGCGGGAGAGGACGAAGACGGAGTAGTTGGAGCCGTCGCGGAACGCGTAGGGCTGGATGAGCGGGACGTTGGGCATCGCGGCGACGACGACCGCGCCGGTGCGGTTGGTCCACGCGTCCACGTCGAGGGTGGGCGCGCTGTTGATGGCGGTGGCGACCATCGCGCCGCTGACGTAACGGTTGCGCATCTGGAGCGCAAGCCAGCTTGTGTGCGGGTGGTAGCCGTTGGCGACGAGCGCGTGGCTGGCCCAGTTGTAGGCGCCGCCGAAGGTGAAGTAGCACTGCGGGTCCATTTGCTTGAGCGAGTGGTAGAGATAGGTATCGAGCGTGGAGACGCCGGCGGCGAGGGACTTGCCATAGACCTCGGAGACCGGCTCGTAGGGCTGGCCGGGCGAAGGATTGGCGTAGCCGGGGCCGCCCTCATAGACGGCGATCTTGTAGGGATGGCCGGCGGCGGCGTTGGCGTCGCGCGAGGCGGCGTGCTGGTCGGCGAAATAACGGATATACGTCGGCAGATACATCATGTAGCCTTGGTAGCCGATGTCGTTGACGTTGGTGCCGCCGACGGCGATGCCGGCTTCCCAGCCGCCGATGTAGGTCGCGATGTCGTTGAACTGCGAACTGGGCGACGCGAGCGACGCGGCGTGACCGTAGCCGTTGGTCTGGCCGGTGGAGATGTGCCAGCCGTTGACGATGAGGTTGAGCTTGCTGGCAACGCCGGCGTAGTAAGGACTGCCTTTGGCGATGTTGAAGAAGTATTCGCTGAACTGGCCGCAAGTGTTGCCGCTGGCGAATGTGTTCTCGAACATCGGGTTCCACTGCTCGTTGCCGAACTCAATGAACAGACGCGGGAACACATCGGTCCACGGCGCTTGCTGGCCCTGCGAGTAGCGGAGGTAGGCGTAGGGTTTCGTTGCGGGCGTGTCGGTGCCGGGCGTATAGGGCGCGGCGAGATACTCCATCAGGTGCAGCCACTCCTGCTCGTCCATGAATGTGCCGACGATAATCCACGGTTCGCCGCCGGCGTCGCGCGTCATGCGCAGCACCATCGGCAGCTTGTAAGGATCGTCCGGCCGCACGCGCCCGCCGTCGCCGCCCCATTGCGGCGCGATGCGCGGCTCCTCGGCAAGGAAGTCGTCCATGCTGACGCCCCATCGGCTCGTGCTCACGCCGGTGTTCATGCGGAGCGGGCCGGGCCTATAGTCCGCCAGCGCCTGCGCCGCGGCGGGCCGCAGCGTGAACGGCGGATAGGTCGCGGGGTTGCCGTCGGCGTCTTCGTAGAACAGCAGGTTGTCCACCCACAGCGTGCCAGGGCCGTTGAACGCGAGTGTGATGGAGGAAATGGTGCCGTCGGCGCCCATCGCCGGCGCGGTGAAGAGATAAGAGTGTTTTTGCCAGTCCGACGTGACGGTGAACGTATTGGAGATGCTGTTGTAGGGCGCTGTCAGCGCGAAACGCACCGTGCCACCGGGCACGCCAGATTGTTTCAGCCACACCTCCACGCGATACGTCACGCCCGGCGTAAGCGCGGGATAGTAGCCGCCGTGGAACTGCGGGTTCGAGAAGGCCGCCTGCTGGATGCGGACCTCGTGCGAGCCGGGACTGTCGAGGCGCAGGCTGCTGCCGCCGCCGTTCTCCGGACAGACCGTGGAGTCGTCGCGCGTGATCGAGCCGGGCCTCCCGTAAGGCCAACTCGATCCAGCGAGGAACGTCCACTGGTCATTGAGCGTGTTCCGGCCGAGCCGGTCGTGCATCCGGTGCGTCGGCGGATTCACATAGGTCGCCTCGACGAAATAAACGTCATTCGATTGTGCCGCAGGGCCGTCGCTATCGAGGATGATCCGGTTCTGCGGCGCTCCTTGCGTGCGGCGGCAAATGTAATAGCCCGCGAGGTCCGTCTCCGCGTTCGCCGTCCAGTCCAACCGCACCGCGCCGGCGAGCGGCGTGGCGGTGACGTTGGCGGGAATGGCGGGCGCGGCGCTGCCGCGGTTGTAGAAACTGTTCGTCCACGTCGGGTTTGACGCGCTCGTTGAGCCGGCCAGCGCCGCGGCCGTCGCGATGCCCGCTGTGGACGCACCGCCACTGTAGTTGGTCGAGACAGCGGCGGAGCTGTTCACTGCGCGCACTTGATACTCATAGGTCACGCCTGGCGTCGCGGTCGTGTCGGTGTAGGTGTTCGTCACGACCGGCAGCACGTGCAGTCGGCGAAAACCGTCCGTCACGTAGTTCGCCACTGTCGCGCTGCGGACAAGCAACAGCGAGCCTCCATTGGTCGAGGGCCGATACACGCGCACCGTCGCGCCGTCGAAAAAGCCGTCCGCGATCTGCCGCCAGTTCGACGTGGTCGCGCCGCTGGCGTTCTCGATGTAATTGGTGCCGCCGCCGGTAGCGATGGCCTGTCGGCGGATGGTGATCGGCTCGAAGCCGGGGTCGAATGTGTAGTTGTTGTAGTCGAACGGCTCTCGGAGGTTCACGCCGAAGCGTTCCGGTGACGGCGCGACAACATAGGTGCCGATGGTGAAGTCGGCGGGAGCGTTCGTGTCGGTGGCGCCTAAAGGGGAAGTTCCAAGCTCAAAGCTCAAAGCTCCAAAGAAACTCCAAACGGCCAAGCTCACAGCTCCAAATTGGCATTGGAACCCGGAACTTGAAGCCTCTTTTGAGCTTTGAGCTTTGAGCTTTGAGCTTCTTTCCATAGCTCACTTCCCCGTCACGATCTTCAAAGACCGCACGACCTTGGACACCTCCGCATCAAGTTTTTGCCAGTCCGTCTCCATCGGCAACTCGGCCAGGAACTGCGCGTGCGGCTGCTTCCAGCCGTCCCGCGCCGGCGCGGTGGGAATGCTGTGCGTCACGTAAGCGCCGTAGATTTGCAGCGCCCGCGCGATCTCGAAGGCCGGTCCGCTGTCGCCAACGCCGAGCGTTTTCAAATCCAAGTCGCGCGGCAGCGCCAGCCGCGTGCCGTAGAAGATGTTTCCCGACTCGCCCATCGCGGCGAGCTTCTTCTCCTCGATGGGCATGTGACGCCCCGGCCAGACGAACGGCCCGCCGTCCGGCCCGCGGCGGTTCAGCCCTGCGTGCAACACCGAGACGCACAGCGCGTGACGAATGCCTTGCTCCAGTTCGCCGGCGCGGATGACACCCGCCATCATCGGCAGGCCGCTAAAGAGATTGCCGCCAATGCCCGGCCCGCGCAGGTTGACCGGCACGCAGAGCATCGCCTCGATGTCGCCGCCGCGGCGCTTGGCGTTCGTCAGTTCGTAGGCCACGCCACGCGCCGGATCAATCACCGTGCAACCGGGCCGCTCGCGCCCGTCGCCTAGCGCGTCGGTCGGAACCGGCACGCTGGCAAACTCGCGGTCCTCGTAGCGCGCGACGAGCCGCGTCGGCGGATCGCCGGGCTTCGCGACAAACACCGGTCGGAAGTGCGACGCCGGCCGCACCGACCCGCCGTGGCCGGCCAAGTCGAGCGCGGGCGACTGCACGTCCGCGTAGGCCGCGCCGGAACCTATGGCGGTGTTCCACGGGCTGTCGCTTGAAAACGGCCGCGTCACGAAATCACCATCGCCGGCAGTTGCGTGTTGTTCCTTTGGCGGCAGCAGGCCGGCGACCAGTTCATTGCCGGGCACGGCGAGCGCAAACTCGCCGCCAGCCACCTCCACCGCGCTGTCCACACCAACGTGCGCGATCTTCACCAAGCCCTCGCTCACCTCGATCCGCGTCGCGCGCGGCGCGGCATTGAGCGTGAATTCTGTGCCGACCACGCGCGCGACCGCCAGCGGCGTGCGGATGGTCAGCGGCCGGTCGGCCGGCTGCTTTGCGACGCTCGCCGTGAGCCGGCCCGCGAGGAGCTGCAACTCGCGCGTGGCATCGCCACCGAGTTTCAACTCCGTCCGCTCTGCCAACATCAGCCGCGTCTTATCGGCAAGAACCACCGTTGCCGCGCCGTCGCCAACGCGAACTGCGTCGCCCGGCTGCAAGACCGCGCCATCCTTCGCCGCGAATTCGCCGTCATCACGCACGACCACCACGGCGTTGCGCACGCTGCTGAGTCGCGCAAACTGGATCGGGGAAACCGTCTCTGGACGCGGCCACAACAGGAACGCGAGTGCCGCGCACGCCGCCGCAGCCAGCCCGCCGGCCAAGACGCCGCGCCAGCCGGCAAGCCAGTCGCGGAACGAAAAGCAGGGCGCGACAATGTCGTGCATGACGCTGCTCTTGATCTCCTGGTAGCTGGTGCCGGAAACAACTTCGAGAATCGCTCGCTTCACCTGCTCGCGCTCCGCCGCGCCGCCGAACATCGCGCGCAGAGCCGCGTCCAGCCGCTCTTGCTCGACCACCGACCGTAGCGCCGCTTCATCACCAGCGAGTTGCTCCTCCAGCCGCTCGCGCTCCTGCGCCGCGAGTGTGCCCGACACATAGGCGATGAGTTGCTCGTTGGCGATCATGGCTGGCCTCCCGCCAGTTTGCCTTCGACGCATTGGCGCAACTGCTGCCGCAGCCGGAACAACACTTGCCACACCCATGTCTGCGTGCGCTGGAGCCGGCCGGCGATTTCCTCCGTCGGAAGCTCCTCGCGATACTTCAGCGTGAGCAACTCCTTCATCGGCGGCGGCAGTTCCTCGACGCAGTCGCGCAGGAAATCCATTTCCACTGCATCTTCCGCGTCCGAGCGACCAAGCTCTTGCTCCAGCAGCCGGTGTCTGGCGTAGGTGAACTGGTTGGCTTGCTCGCGGGCGTAACGCTGAAGTTCGGCGCGGACGAGGTTGGCGGCGATGGCGCGCAACCACGCGCGGAAGGACGTGCCGGCGGTGAAACGGTGGATGTTGCGGTAGGCGAAGACGAACGTCTCGTGGGCAATCTCGTTGACGAGATGCGCTACCGGCAGTTTCAGCGCGATAAACGCCCGCAAGTAGTCGAGGTGCATGTCCACCAGCGGCTCAAACGCCCGCGTGTCGCCACCTTGCACGGCCTGCACCAGCTCCGCTTCCCGTCGCACCGCCTCGTCGTCGTCCTGATTCCTCATGTCATCCCGTATATAGCACTTGGGCGGGGATTCCTTACAACAATCGTCCGGTTGCGGACGGCGTGCGGGGACGCAGCGTCAGTTCCGCGCTGTGCCTAGCGTCGAGACTTCGATTTGCCGGCCGCAGCCGGTGCAGCGGATGGAGTTGCCACTGAACGTGGGGCTGATCAAGACCGCGTGTCCACAGCCGCAGCGGAACGACTCCCACCCGTTGATCCGTCGCGTGTAGCGCAGCGGTTGCGCGGCGGCCAGAACCGGTGGCACAGCCGTTTGCGCTGCAGGCACGGGCCAGACGCTGCCACAGCGGACGCAACGAACATCCTTCCGCTCGTAGCCCGGCGGGACGCCGATCTCCATGCCGCACGTGCAGCGAACGGGCACGTAGCCTGCATTGCGCCGGACCGTGGCGCGCGCTTCGCGCCGGCCAAGAACCGGCCCTTCGTCGGACGCGTCGCGCTTGGCTTGGGCCGGCGAGGATTGAAGCGACTGCGCGCCGATCAGCCCGCCGCCATGCGCTTTGCGGTAAGCGGCCTCGTAGTCGGCCAGCGCCGCGCCGGCCATGCTTCGCAAGATGCGGACGCGCTTGCCGGTGGGTGGATGCGTGGAGAAGACGCTGCTCGATTCCGCCGTCGCTGCGAGCGGGTTGACGATGAACATCGGCGTGTTGGCGTTGTTGGTGAACGCCGGCGGCTCGGCAGCCTGCGCAATCTTCTCCAGCGCCGACGCGAGTCCCTCCGGATAACGCGTGAACTGCGCTGCGCTGGCGTCGGCGAGAAACTCCCGCTTCCGCGAGCAGGCGAAGTAAAGCAGCCGCGCCATCATCGGGCCGAGAATCACCAGCAGCAGCCCGATGAGGAGAAGGATGGCTTGTGCCTGGCCACCGCCACGCGAATCGGAGCGCGACCGCGCGCGACCGCCAAGCCGCATCGTGCGCCAGATGATCTCCGAGAGCACGGCGATGGAGCCAAGCATGACGGCCGCGAGCATCATGAACTGCACGTCCTGGTTCTTCAGGTGGCCTGTCTCGTGAGCGATGACGCCCTGGAGTTCGTCGCGGTTGAGCCGGTGCAGCAAGCCGCTGGTGACGGCGATGGTGTAGTTCTCCGGCTTGTGGCCGAACGCGAACGCGTTGGGCGACGGGTCCTGGATCAACAACACTTTCGGCGTGACCGGCAGGCCCGACGCAAGCTGCATCTCCTCGACGATGTTGAAGAGCCGCGGGCAGTCGTCCCGGCTCAGCTCAGCGCCACCCGCGCCGCCCAGCACCAACGCCTGTGCGCCGGCGAAGTAAATGGCCAGTTGCGCCAGCAGGACGACAACCGCCACGATCAAGCCGATGAAGCCGCCGCCCCCGCCGAGCACCATCTCGCCGCCGCAGTAGCCGAGCAAGACCAGCACGACACCCATCAGCGAGATGAGCATCGCCGAGCGTCGGCGGTTGGCGCGGATTTGTTCCCACATGGGAGCAGGCAGACGGCAGTGTTACGAGAACGACACTTTCGGCGCTTCGCGCTCGGGGCCGGCCTTGACCTCGAAGAACTCGCGCTTGGTGAACTGGAACATGCCGGCGATGAACAGCGCCGGGAACGTCTGGATGCGCGTGTTGTAGGTCATCGCGTTGTCGTTGTAGAACTGCCGCGCGAAGGAGACCTTGTTCTCGGTGGAGGTCAACTCCTCCTGCAAGCCCATGAAGTTCTGGTTCGCTTTCAGGTCCGGGTAAGCCTCGGCCACGGCGAAGAGCGACTTCAGCGCGCCCGTCAGAATGCCCTCGGCCTCCGCGCGCTCGCCGACGCCCTTGGCGCTGACGGCCATGTTGCGTGCCTGGATGACGCGCTCCAACGTCTCGCGCTCGTGCTTGGCGTAGCCCTTGACCGTCTCGACGAGGTTCGGGATGAGGTCGTAGCGGCGTTTCAACTGCACATCAATCTGCGCCCAGGCGTTGTCGAGCTGGTTGCGAAGCTGGACGAAGCCGTTGTAGGTGGCGATCGCCCAGGCGATCACGATCACCGCGACAACGATCAAGCCGATAAACACCAACAAGCTAATACTGGCAATCACACTCATATTTCATTCCTCCATGTTCAGGTTGCATTGATGGGTCCCAAAAACTCGTTCAAAAAAGCAATTGTGTGCGTTGCGCCGCTCGCCGGCGGGAACAACGCCAGCAACTGCCGCAGTTCACTCGCGTCAAACCAGAGCCCGTGTCCGCGCGGGCAGCGATCCAGATGCAACGGCCCCGCGCCCGGCCGCGGCACCGCGACCTCGCGCAAGGTCTGGTCGCAGCGCGGGCAGAGATGTTTGCGCTCACGCGACGGCGTCGCGCCGGGCTGATTCTGAAATGCCATCAGTGGATCGTCGGCGGAACCGCCGGTTTGCCGCATCAACGCCTCCAGTTCGCCCGCGTCCAGCCACAGCCCGCGGCAACGCTCGCAAAAATCCACCTCCACCTCCTTGAATCGGAGGTTGAGCAACTGCGCGTCGCACTTGGGACAGATTGGAATCATGGCCCGTTGGCCGCAGAGAATGAAACGCCCTGCCAAGCGGGTCAAGCTTCATCGGACAGCCTTCATCGGACCGCACGAGACGGGGTGGGACAGTGGGACACCCACATTCACCATGGGCCTCAAAATCTCCGTGACGAGCGCGCTCCGTCTCGCTACGCTCCGGCGCATGTCCAAGATTCAACGCGCCCTCATCTCCGTCTCCGACAAGACCGGTTTGGTTGACTTCGCCCGGGAGTTGGCTGCGCTCGGCGTCGAAATTCTTTCCACCGGCGGCACCGCCAAGGCCCTGCGCGACGCGGGGCTGAAGGTGATGGATGTCAGCGATTACACCGGCTTCCCGGAGATGATGGACGGCCGCGTGAAGACGCTGCACCCGAAGGTCCACGGCGGGCTGCTCTTCCTGCGCGGTAACGCCGAGCACGAGGCCGCCGCCGCGAAGCACGGCATCAAGCCGATTGACCTCGTCGTGGTGAACCTCTACCCGTTCGAGAAGACGGTCGCCAAACCCGGCGTCCAGTTGCACGAGGCGATCGAGAACATTGACATCGGCGGTCCCTCGATGCTCCGCAGCGCGGCGAAGAACCACGCCAGCGTCACGGTCGTTGTGGATCCTGCCGATTATTCGGTGGTGTTGGAGAGCGTTCGGAAGCACGACGGCGACACCTGCCCGAACCTCCGTCGCAAGCTCGCCATCAAAGTTTATCAGACTACCGCCGCCTACGACGCGGCGATCTCCGCCTACCTCCACAAGGTCCGTTGCGAGGAGAAAGGCGAGTTCGCCTGGCCCGACCGCTGCGCCATCACCGGCATGAAGGCGCAGGAGCTTCGCTATGGCGAAAACCCGCACCAGCGCGCGGCATTGTTCGGGCCGTTCCGCGAGAGTTTCGAGCAACTCCATGGCAAGGAGCTGAGCTACAACAACATTCTGGACATCAGCGCAGCCAGTGGCCTCATCGCGGAGTTCGCGAGCGACGCGCCGACATGCGCGATCCTCAAACACACCAACCCCTGCGGCGTCGGCCAGGGTGCGGCTTTGCGCGAGGCTTGGGACAAGGCGTTTGAGACCGACAAGCAAGCGCCGTTCGGCGGCATCATCGTCGTCAACCGCGCGCTTGACCTCGGCATCGCCGAGGCGATCAGTGAAATCTTCAGCGAGGTCATCATCGCGCCGGAGTTCGCCGCCGATGCGCTGGCGTTGCTCCAGAAGAAGAAGAACCTCCGGCTCATCCGGATGAAGCAGAACCCCGCGGCGGCTCCCGGCGTGGATTTCCGCTCCGTGGCGGGCGGCTTCCTCGTGCAGGATCGCGACACGAAGTCCGTCGCCGCCGCCGAACTGAAGGTGGTCACCAAGCGCGCGCCGAGCGAGGCGGAGATGCAGGCGATGCTCTTTGGCTGGCGCGTGGTGAAGCACGTGAAGTCCAACGCCATCGTTTACGCCGGCCCCGGCCGCACGCTCGGTATTGGCGCGGGCCAGATGAGCCGCGTGGACAGCTCGCGCATCGCGGTGTGGAAGGCTGGCGAGGCGAAGTTGCCGCTGAAAGGCAGCGTTGTGGCGAGCGATGCCTTCTTCCCGTTCCCGGACGGCCTCATCGCTGCCGCCGAAGCCGGCGCGACCGCCGCGATCCAACCGGGCGGCTCGGTCCGCGACGTTGACGTCATCAAAGCCGCCGACGAGCGCGGCGTGGCGATGGTCTTCACCGGTTTTCGGCATTTCCGGCACTGAGTTTTTCAACACGAACCCGCAACAAGGAGAAATATGATTACGCGAACACGTTTCGATCTGACGCAGGCCGACATTCCAGAGCAGTGGTATAACATCAATGCCGACTTCCCGGAGCCGATGCCGCCGCCGCTCCATCCCGGCACGAAGCAGCCGATCAGCCCGTCGGACATGACGGCGATCTTCCCGGAGTCGCTCGTGATGCAGGAGGCGAGCGCCGAGCGTTGGATCGAGGTGCCCGGCGAGGTGCGGCAGATTCTGTCGCTCTGGCGGCCGACGCCGTTGCTGCGCGCGGTGCGTTTCGAGCAGGCGCTCCAGACGCCGGCGCACATCTACTACAAGAACGAAGGCGTCAGCCCCGCCGGCAGCCACAAGCCCAACACCGCCGTCGCGCAGGCTTACTACAACAAGCAGGCTGGCGTGAAGTCCCTCGCCACCGAAACCGGCGCGGGCCAGTGGGGTTCGTCGCTTGCGCTCGCGTGCCGGCTCTTCGGGCTGGAATGCACGGTGTTCATGGTGAAGGTGAGCTATCACCAGAAGCCCTATCGCCGGATGCTGATGGAAACTTGGGACGCCACGGTGCATTCGAGTCCGAGCAACGAGACGGAGTTCGGCAAGAAGACGCTGAAGGAGAATCCGCATTGCGCCGGCAGCCTTGGCATTGCCATCAGCGAGGCGATCGAGATGGCCGTGAAGACGCCGAACACCAAATACAGCCTCGGCAGCGTGCTCAACCACGTTTGCATGCACCAGTCCGTCATCGGTCTGGAGGCGATCAAGCAGATGGAGCAGGCAGGCGAGGACCCGGACATCATCATCGGTTGCGCGGGTGGCGGCAGCAACTTCGCCGGCATCGCGTTCCCGTTCCTCCGCAGGAAGATCGCTGAGAAGAAACCGTATCGCATCATTGCGGTCGAACCGGCGGCGTGTCCGTCGCTCACGAAAGGCGAACTGCGCTACGACTTCGGCGACACGGCCATGACGACGCCGTTGATGATGATGTATACGCTCGGCCACGACTTCATGCCGCCGTCCATCCACGCCGGCGGCTTGCGTTACCACGGTATGGCGCCGACGGTGAGCCACGCGCTCAAGCTCGGCCTCATCGAGGCGCGCGCGGTGAAGCAAACCGACGTGTTCAAGAGCGGCGTGCTCTTCGCGCGCACCGAGGGCGTCCTGCCCGCGCCGGAATCGTCGCACGCCATCCACGCCGTTGTGGAGGAAGCCATCAAGGCCCGCGAGGAAAACCGCAAGAAAGTCATCGTGTTCAACCTCTCCGGCCACGGCCTGATGGACCTCAGCGCGTTCGAGGCTTACTTCGACGGCGAGCTGCAGGATGTGTAGTTCCGGCTTTTGCAGGAGCAGTTAGTCATTGCAGAGCTTCAGTTGCGGGCAGGCGCAGGGTGAGAGATCGTCCTGCGCCTGCTGCGCGAGGATGAGTGTGTGTGGATGGAGTAGATTCTGTTCGTATGAAAAAACTTCTCTGCTGTCTCTCGGTCCTTTTGTCGCCGGTTCTTCTCGGCATCGTGTGCTGCGCGGAAACGCCGCCGTTCGCCGGCGGGCGGTGGATTGACCTCACGCAGGAATACTCCAGCGAGACGATCTATTGGCCCACGGCTTCCGGGTTTGTCCTGGAACAGGAGTTCTGCGGTGCAACGCCCAAGGGCTATTTCTACGCAGCGAACCGATACAAGGCTTCCGAGCACGGCGGGACGCACCTGGACGCGCCCATCCATTTCGCCGAAGGCCGCAAGAGCGTCGAACAGTTGCCGCTGGAGCAACTCATCGGCGCGGCGGTGGTCGTGGATGTGTCGGCCAAGGCGCTGAAGGACGCCGACTATCGAATTGAGGTTGCGGATCTAAAAGCGTGGGAGTCGGCGCACGGGCGGATTCCGCGCGGCGCGATGGTGTTGCTGAGGACCGGCTACGCGCGGTATTGGCCGGACGCGAAGAAGTATCTCGGCACGGCTGAGAAAGGGCAGGCCGGCGTGGACAACCTGCATTTCCCCGGCCTGCATCCGGACGCCGCGCGCTGGCTCGTCTCCGAGCGGGACATCAAGGCGGTCGGCTTGGACACGGCGAGCATAGACTACGGCCAGTCGAAGCTGTTCGAGGCGCACCGCGTGTTGTGCGAGCGCGAGGTGTTGGTATTTGAGAATGTGGCCGCGTTGGACAAGCTGCCGCCGACGGGAGCGCATGTGATCGCGTTGCCGATGAAGATCAAAGGCGGAAGCGGCAGCCCACTGCGCATCATTGCGTGGGTGCCCGCGAAACCGGCAAAATGACAAAGGCATGAAACCACACGCACCCTTTTGGGGATTGTTCCGACGCCGCGAGTGCCTGGCGCCGACGTGGCGGGGCTGGGCGCTGATGCTGGCGGTGACGGCGGCGCTGGTCGCCGGCGTGGTCGGGAACATCCACTCTTTTCTTGCAGTCACCGCTCCAGTTCCCGCGGAGGCGCTGGTCGTCGAGGGCTGGACACCGGACTACGTTTTCAAGGAAGCCATCGCGGAATTCAAGCGACACCCTTACCGCAAGGTGTATGTCACGGGCGGATCGCTGGAACAAGGCGCGTATCTGTCGGAATACCAGACCTACGCGAACCTTGGCGCGGCCCTGCTGGTAAGCATGGGCTTGAACCGCGAAGTCGTCCAAGCCGTGCCTGCCGAACGGGTGCGGCAGGACCGGACACACGCCTCTGCGGCGGCGCTGAACACCTGGCTGCACCAGCACCACGCGATGCCGCAGGGCCTCAACGTGATCTCGCACGGCGCGCACGCGCGGCGGTCCTGGCTGCTTTTCGAAAAGGTGCTCGGAGGCCACACGCGGGTGGGCATCATCTCCATCGAGGACCGCGACTACGACCCGAAGCGTTGGTGGAAAGCCAGCCAGGGCGTGCGGCTGGTGATGGATGAACTGATCGCCTACTGCTACGCGCGGTTCCTGTTCTCGCCTCCCAAGGAGCCATCAACGTCAACGGCCGGCGCGCGATGATGGACACGATCATTTTTGACGCGGAGGGCGTCGTCATAGACACCGAGCCGATGTGGGACAAGGCGCAGGCGGAGTTCCTGCGCCGGCGTGGCGTCGCTTACGACCGCGACAAGCTCAAGCACCTGCTCAGCGGCCGGTCGGCGCTGGAGGCGGTCGAGATCACAAAGGTGGAGTGCGGCATTTCTGGTGACGCGCGCCTCCTCTCCGAGGAACGCATGGCACTGGTTCGCCAGCAGCTTGAGGAACACGTCGGGTTTATCGCGGGCTTCATGGAGTTTTTCCGACGCGTCCAGCCGGCCTACAAGACCTGCATCGCGACGGCGATGGCGGAGGAACTGCTGCGGATCGTGGACCGGCGGCTAAAGTTGTCGCAACTGTTTGGCGGCAACATCTTCTCGCTTGTCGCCCTCGGCCTTCGCTCCAAGCCGCATCCGGACATTTTTCTTCACGCGGCGCAGGAGCTTGGCTCCAAACCCGAAACCTGCCTTGTCATCGAGGACGCGCCACATGGCGTAAAGGCGGCGCGGCGGGCGGGCATGAAGTGCATCGCCATCACCACGACCTACGACCGCGAAAAGCTCCGGGACGCGGATCGCATCGTGGATTCGTTCGCCGAGATCGGCGCGATCTGAGCGCGTCGCCGGCTGGTGCGGGCGTCACATGTTCTTCGCCTTCTCCAGCAACATCGGGCGGGCTTCCTCCATCATGTCCTTCACGTCGTCGTAGCGCATCGTGCGTTGCTCGAACGTGCGTTTCTGGAGCGCGCCGAGGAAACGTCCCTCGAACTCGCGGAAGTAGGAGCCGTAGATGTGATAACTGTCGGCGATGTGACAGTAGCGGCCCAACGCCACTTCGCGGCCGAGCAGTTCCGAGACACGCGCGGCGATCTTCTTCTGCAACTGCACCAGTGCGAACATGTTCATAAAGGCGGCCTTGTAGGCGTCGTTGGATCGGAATCGGACGTTCATGCTGAGCACCGGCTGGTCGGCCTCCTCCTCCAGAATGCGGCACCAGATGCTCTGGAGGCACGCGGGATCGTAGCAGTCGTTGTCCTCCCAGACCTTCCATGTCACCGCCTGGGCGCGGCGCGTGTGCGGCGTCTTCACCAGCTTGCGGCAGATGGTTTCAATCTGATCGGTCGGTTTCAGTCCGGGCGTGTCGTAGCCAAAAAGCCGCTGGTGGTAGGTGTATTCCCAACGCGTGTCCTTCGGGTCGTTCGGGTCGCGGACGAGATGGTCCTTGATGCCTTCGAGGACCTCCATGACGTATTCCTGAAGCTCGACGGGGCCGCCCGGGAAATCCATGTGGATCATCGGCTCCGAAAGCGGCTCGGTGATCGCGATGACCATCGTGGCGTCTTTGCTGGGCGGGTCGGTCGGCTTGTCGTATTCGGTTTTGACGTTGCAGCCGTTCTTGTGCAACTCGATAAGCGAGAGTTCCCAAGCCCGTGCGATGCAGTTGGCCTCGACGTGAAGGATCGGTATGCCTTTCATAGAGTGTTCGATGACGGTTGTGCCGCAAAACAATTGGGCGCGTCTTTACCATGCCCGATCACCACGATCAATCCTCATCTCTGGCGCTTTTCGCGGAAGCGAACGGGGAGGATTTGCCGAGGCGTCTTCTGACAGGCGTTTGCTGACAGGCCCGGACGGCTTTCCCGACATGACAGTTCCGCGTTCCAGGTTAGAGTGACCGCGTCGTTTGGCTCAACACTTCGATTGAGCCTGAGGAGCGCGGTGAAACTGGTTGAGAGAGGACGTATATGACAACCATCGAGCAGCAAAGTCATCTGACGGCAGCGGAAATCGCAGTGCGTGCGTTGTCCATCTGGAAGAGGGAATGGATTCCGCAGGGGCTCCAACCCCACCACTTGGAACAGGCCAGGGAAGAACTTCTGGCCGAACGATTCATGGATAGTGACGAACGGGCTGCCGACCTCTGACGAGGCTGGCGCTTTCATCCCGAGAACCGAAGCCGAGCCGGCAAGGGAACCGGCGCCACGCTCCACTTCGGTTTTCGGGCTTACATCACCTGCAAGATCGCGCCCTTGAGATACTCCGTCTCCGGCACGGCGGGGAGAATGGGATGGTCGGGGGATTGGCCCAGGCGCTCCAGCAATCGGACGGGACGGTGCGCGTCGGCGGAGGCTTCGGCAATGATCTGCTCGAACATTTCGCGCGGGACGTGGTGGGAACAACAGAAGGTGGCGAGCATGCCGCCTCCCGGGAGCGCGCGCATCTTGCCCGCCGCCGCTGTGGAAGTTGCGTCGCCCGATGCGGGCAGGATGCCCGCGTTCCCAGCACGGTCGTCGGGCGCGGCCAACATGCGCAGGGCGCGGAGGTGGATTTCTTTGTAGCCGCGCGCAGCTTCGGGGACGTTGGCACGGGTGCGGGTGAAGGAGGGCGGGTCGAGGATGATGAGATCATAGGTTTCGCCGGCCTTCTGGGCGGCGGAGAGGAGGTCGAAGGCGTTTTGCGTGCGGAACTCGATGCGGTCGGCGAGGCCGTTGGCCTGGACGTTGGCCTGGGCGGCGGCGACGTTGTCGGCGTCAATCTCGACGGCGGTGACGCTGGCCGCGCCGGCACGCGCGCAGAAGAGGGAGAACGCACCCATGTAGCTGAAGGCGTCGAGGACTTTCCTGCCGGCGGCGAGGGCGGCGACGCGGGCGTAGTTGACCTGCTGGTCGAGGTAGAAACCAGTCTTGTGGCCTTCGAGGAGGTTGAGGGAGAACTTCAGGCCGCCGACCTCGACGTTCACGCGGCCGTCGGTCTGGCCGTGGAGGATGCCGCGCACGGGTTCGAGTCCCTCGTAACGGCGAACGGGCGCGTCGTTGCGCTCGATGATGGCGGCGGGCTTGAGCAGGTCAACGAGGAGCTTGACAAGTTCGGCTTTGCGGTTGTCCAAGCCAAGCGTGAGGGTCTGGAGAACGAGGTGGTCGCCGTATTTGTCCACGATCAGGCCGGGCAGCGAGTCGGCTTCGCTGGCGACAACGCGGCAGCAGTCGGTGGTGGGGGCGTAACGCTGGCGGTGTTCCCACGCGGCGCGGAGGCGGTAGTGGAAGAAGCCGGTGTTGATCTCGTCATTGTGGCGCGAGATGAGCCGGACGCGAATCTGGGATTTGCCGTTGTAGAGGCCGAGGCCGAGGAACCGGCCATGGTCGTCGAGGAGTTTGACGATGGAACCGTCGGGCGGGGTGGGAGCGTCCTTGGCGATTTCGCTCTCATAGACCCAGCAATGGCCGGAGAGAACCCGATGATTGACGCCGCGATTCAATTGTATTGTAAACATGGACTTTGATCCTGACTGCGTTTGGTTGAGGAGAGGTTAGCCGCAAAGGAACGCAAAGAACACAAAGATTTTCCACCGCGGTAGAAGCATCGCTTGTGCTTCTCTGTGGCTACACCGTTTCGACTTGGCGCGGCTTGGCGGGCTGGACCGCAGCGTCGGGCAGGGTTTCGGGATACTCGAAGACCTTGCCTTCGTAGTTGCGGAAGATGACACGCTCTTCGTCGCGATAGACGACGTATTCGGGGCTGACGGGAACTTTGCCGCCGCCGCCGGGGGCGTCAATGACGTAGGACGGCACCGCGTAACCGGTGGTGTGGCCGCGGAGCGATTCCATGATCTCCAACCCGCGGCCAACGCTGCTGCGCAGGTGCGCGGAGCCGGTGATGAGATCGCACTGGTAGATGTAGTAGGGGCGCACGCGCATCATGAGCAGCTTCTGTAGAAGCACCTTCATGGTGACGGGGTCGTCGTTGACGCCGCGGAGCAGGACGCTTTGGTTACCGAGCGGGATGCCCGCGTCGGAGAGACGCTCGCAGGCGGCCTTCATCTCCAGCGTGCATTCGCGCGGGTGGTTGGTGTGGATGCTCATCCAGAGCGGTTGATGCCGGCGGAGCATGGCGCAAAGTCCCGGCGTGATGCGTTGCGGCAGGAAAACCGGGATGCGCGAGCCGATGCGCACCAACTCCACGTGAGGGATGGCGCGAAGCCGGCCGAGCAGCCAGTCGAGCTTCTCGTCGCTGAGCAGCAGCGGGTCGCCGCCGCTAACAAGCACGTCGCGCACTTCCTTGTGCTCGCGGACGTAGGCGAGTGCCTGCTCGATGTGGGGATGGAAATCGTAATCGCTGGCGCCGCTGACAAGCCGCGAGCGCGTGCAGTAACGGCAGTAGGACGCGCAACGGTCCGTGACGAGCAGCAGCACGCGGTCAGGATAACGATGGACGAGGCCCGGCACGGGCGAGTGGCTTTCCTCGCCGCAGGGGTCGGTCATCTCCCAGCGCGCGGTGTGCGTTTCCTCAATGCGCGGGATGACTTGGCGGCGGATCGGCCCGCCGGGATCGTCGGTTTCGACGAGATTGAAGAAATAAGGCGTGATGGCGGTGGCGAGCTTGTGGCCGGAGAGCTTGAAACCGGCTTCTTCTTCGGGCGTGAGCCGGAGCAGCGCGTTGATCTGGTTGAGGTTGGTCAGCCGGTGCTGGAGCTGCCAGCGGTGGCTGTTCCAGTCGTCATCGCTGACGTCGCGCCAGTGGCCTTTGCCGGACGAAATGAATGCCTTCAGTGACGACCTTGCCGATGGCGGCTCGTCGGGCGATGAAGATTCCTCGGGTTGCATAAAATAAACGCCCGCTGCCTTTGGCCAGTGGGCTTGGTTGGGTGAAGTATAGACCGCGACGGGAAGCTGTCAAGTTGACGGCTGGATCAGGTGGAACTGGCGATGTGTCGGGCTAATCCGAACTGTCAGTCAAACGCGCCGGCTCCGCGGACTGCGACGTTGCTACGGCTTGCGGCTCACCCAGATCGGCGAGGTCCAAGCTAGATCGTTCGTGCCGACCTGGGCGCGGACGTAGTAATAGGCGCTCTGGCCGGGCTTCAGCGCCGGGTCGGTGAAGGTGAACGTGGCCTCGGTCGCGTTGGGCTTGCTCGTATAAACGAACTGGCCGTCGCGGACGACCTGGACGAGCGCGAGCGGTTCGGCGGCGGCAAGCTTTGCCTCGATCTTTGGCGCGGCCGTCACTTCAATCTCCTCGCCCTGCGGTTTGCCGCCGATGCGCGTTTGGATGGAAACCTTGGTTGTGCCGCCAAAGGTGCGGCGGGCGCGCAACGCATCGAGGATGGCTTTGCGGCTGAAGTCGGTGGCCCAGACGCCCGCGTTGGCGATGTGGGTCTGGCCATGGTCGCTGGAAGCGATGATGCCGATGCGAACGCCTTTGGCGAGGGCGTCCCACATGAAGTTGCCCGGCGTCATGATGCGCGCGGCGCGCGGACAGTCGGCGAACTCGTAGTTGCCGCGGACCTGGAAGATTTCGGCGACGCGCTCGTGCTCCTTGTTCCACTTGTCCCAATCCATGCGCGAGCCGGCGTCAGCAAGCTGGTGCGGAATGGCGATGCAGCCGCTGTTGGCGAGCACGCGGAAAAGCTCCTCCGGCGAGTCGTCTTCGCGCACGGACCGGCCGCGCACGTCGGAGATGATGTTCTTATGGCCACCGCGCTGCTGGTAGCTGCCGCCGTGTTCGTAGCCGTAGAGCGCGAGGAACCGGCCGGGGATGCTGTAGAGGTCGCAGTATTTTTCCGAGCGCCACCACGCGTAGTCCTGACGCGGGCGGGCGATGCGGTCGCTGCGGTGCTTGAGGATGTCCTGGTCGTGGTCGCTGATGGCGAGCCAATCGAGCTTGTAGGCGTTGATCGCGTAACGATAGCCGTCCTGCAACGAGCCGTCGTAGCCGTTCGAGCATTGGCTGATGTCCGTGTGGCGGTGCGTATCGCCGAGCAAGAGGCGGTAGATCTTGCCGCCGACATTCCACTCGCGCGGCAACGGTTTCTGCTCCGCGTCGGCGTCGGCGGGCGTGACCTTGCCGAGATCGTCCACGGCGGCAAACTGCGCCGGGCGCGTCGCCGATCCGAAGCCTCGCAGCGACGCGACAAATACGTCATGGTCCACCGGCATCGCGGGCTTCAGCCGCGTGCGGTTGTCGCCGGCGAAGGCGACGAGCAGGTCACCGTCGCGGTCGAGTGCGGTATCGAGCCGCATGTCCTGGCGGCCGTTGCTGCGCGGCAACACAATCGGCCGCGACCATTTCTCGCCGTCGTAGCACGTGGCGAAGAGCAACCACATGCAATGGGTCTGCGCCGTGCGCCCGCCCGTCGGCGGCACGACCGGTTGCACGTCGTTCTCGAAACGGTAGATGACCCACACCCGGTCGCGGCCGTCCACGGCAACGGCGGGATATTCGATCCACCTCGCGCCCGGCACCGGCGAAGTCTCCATCAACGGCTGCGCGGGCCATGAGAGCTTGCCGCGCTCCAGACAAGCCACGTCGCTCCGCCGCCAACCATGCAGTCCGCTGGACTTCGCATACCAGGTCGGCCCGGTGTCGGCGGCCTTGGGATGCCGGCCCCAATTCTCGCCGCTCACGTCCCACGCGATCCAGACGCGTCCCTTCGAGTCGGCGGCGACGCTCGCGTGAGCCTCGCGCAACGCCGACGCGGCGACAGGCATCGCCGGACCAAGCGGTTTGCTGTCGCGGAACTCGCGCGCGTAGATGTCGTAGCTGCCGTTGCGGTAGCTGTCCCACGCGACAACGATGCGGTCGTCGGGCGCGGCGCAAATCGCCGGCTCCCAGTCGTCACCGACGTCATCGCTGACGTTCACGGGCGCGCCGAGGCCGTCACTGCCGAGCTTCGCGAGCATGACTTCGTAGTGGAGGTCTTCCGCGACCGTCTGCCACGCAAGCCAGAAATCGCCGCTCTTGGTGCGGGCTAGTCGCGGCCAGAAATCGTTCTGCGTCGAGCGCGTGAGCCGGATCGAGGGCTTGCCGGGCGTGCGCGCCCAGAGGTCCCATTGCTTGCCGTCGTTGGCGGCCCAGACGCACCAGAGTTCGCCGCGGCCATTCACCGCGACGCGCGGCTCGTGAAAATCGCCGTCTTCGGTCAGCGGTTCCGCTTTGTCGCCGACGCGCAGCCAGACACGGTCTTTCTTCCCGTTCCAAGCAATGTATGCAACGGCCGCCCGGCCATCCGGCAGAACCGCAATGCTCGGAAACTCATCTTCCGCCTCGCCGCCGCTCGTCAGCGATTGCACGTCCGGCAGGCAACGCAGCCGCACGCGTTCGTCGAGGAAGTTCATGTCGCGCCGTTTCGCGATGTCAGCCAGCGGCACGGCGATGTCGCCAAGTTTCGTCGAGCACGCCAGCGTGGCCGACAGCGGCGCGCTCACGTCCAGCAACAAGCCTTTGCCGAGTGTGGAGCGGCGAACATTGCGGCCTTGTTTGACCGTGCCTTTGCCGTGCTGAGTGCGCGCCTGCCAGGCTGCGCCGTCAAGCTTGTCGGTGTCCTCGAAGAGCCACTCGCGCACGGTGACCTTGCCGCCGTCGCTGACGCGAGCCGAGCCGTCCCATGCGACAGCGGGGCCGATGGTTTTCTCGTTGAGGGTGAGCCAGAGGGTGAGGTTCTCGCCGCGGGCAGAGGCCGCCAACAGCGCCAGTGTGAGACACAAGGCAGAAGTTTTCACAGCGCCGCGAGTCTAGCGGCGCATCCATAGTCTGACAAGCGCAAGGCTGGCGATTACGCGCAATAATCTGACTTGCGCACGGCCCGGTCGTGTCCAATGATGACCGCAAGGAGAAAAGCATGAAGGCACGGCTCGCAATATACAAGGGCGCCAAAGTGGATCTGGCGTTTCCGGTCGCGGAATCCATTACCGCCATCGGCAGGGACGCCGACAATGCGGTTCAACTGACCGACCCGCAGGTCTCCAAACGCCACGCCGTCATCCATACCAAAGGCAATGCGTGGACCATCGAAGACGCGAACAGCACCAACGGCATCACCGTCAACGGCGCCCGCGTCAAACGCGCCGACTTGAAGAACGGCGACAAGATTCGCATCGGCCCCTTCGATCTGGTCTTCGAATCCAACGTCACCGGCGAATGGGTCCCGTCGCTCGTGATTGACCTGTCATCCAAAGCCGACCAGCAAACCATCACGCAGGCCCCGGAATATCCGCCCGCCAAGCCCAGCAGCGACCGGCAATAACGCTACCGGCTTGCCTTGGGCGAAACCTAGGACGACGGCGGGTTCGCCTCCGGCTTCGGTTCCTCAAACACCTTCGTGCCGTAGGGAATCGGCGGTTTCGCATGGACCGCCTGGCTCATCGCTTCGATCCGCCACTGGCCGCCCTCGTTCTTCAGTTCGACCGTCTGGCGCTGGTTCTTGTCCCGAAGAATGAACTCCACCTCGATGCGCGCGCGGTCTGGCCGCGCTTCCGCCAGCCGCGTCGTCGCGACGCCCATCATCGGCGCCTGTGACTCCGCCAGATACTCGCGAAACCGCGCCTCGCCCATCTGCTGGCGCGTCGCGTCGAGTTGCGGGCGCATCGCGTCGGTGAAGCAATCGAGATAAGTGCGGACATCGCCGCGCCGGCTGGCGTCGAGCATCGCTTGGATGGCGTCCTCCGGCGTCGCAGCGTCGCCAGAGTCCGCCGGCCGGTTGCGGGCGGTGAACCACACGCCCGCTCCGATCAGCAGTAGCGTCAGGATAGTAATAAAATGGCGTTGCATGACGCGAAACTTTGCAGCGACAGCGGCATTCTGATATAGACTGCGGAACGCGTCAACCATGCCAACGCCTTGGAAACAACTCGGCAAGCCGCTCTTCATCGCCGGTATCGGCGCACTTCTCGCTCTTTACTGGCTCGGCTGGATCAAAAACGTCGGCCTGTTCGACATTGCCGTGCTCATCGCGCTGGTTGGCGGCTACAAGATTTTCGGCGACGCCGTCTGGGGGCTGCTCCACGGCAAAATCTCCAGCGACCTCGCCATCGCCATCGCGGCGTGCGCGGCGCTCGCCATCGGCCAATACTTCGCCGCTGCCGAGGTCATCTTCATCATGCTCGTCGGCGGCTGGCTCGAGGAACTCGCCGTGGACCGCACCCGCGGTGCGATCGAGAAGCTTATCCGCCTCGTGCCGCGTTCGGCGCACGTCCGGCGCGGCGACGAGATCGTGGAAGTCGCCATAACCGACATTCGACCCGGCGACGTCGTCGTGGTGCGGCCCGGCGAACGCATCGCGGTGGATGGCGAGGTAACGGAGGGTTCGTCTTCGGTGGATCAGAGCGCCATCACCGGCGAGAGCATTCCCGCCAGCAAAGCGGGTGGGGACAAGGTCTTCGCCGGCACCATCAACCAAGTCGGCTCGCTCGACGTGCGTGTGACCGCCGTCGGCGAGGACTCGACGCTCGGCAAGATCATTCATCTCGTCGAGGAAGCGGAGGAGAAGAAAGCCGCCGTCCATCAACGCGCCGACCGCTGGGCCGTCTGGTTCGTGCCGGCGGTGCTGGCGCTCGGCCTGGCGACGTTTTTCTTCTCCAGCGGCGATTTCAACGCGCGGTTGATTCGCGCCGTCAGCGTGCTCATCGTTGCCTGCCCGTGCGCGCTGGTGCTGGCCACACCCACGGGCATCGCCGCCGGCATCGGCCGCCTCGCGCGCGCCGGTGTATTGGTGAAGGGCGGCGTTTACCTCGAACATCTCGCCCGCGTCCGCGCCGTCGTCTTCGACAAGACCGGCACGCTTACCGCCGGCAAGCCGCGCGTCGTCGAGGTGGTCGCATTCGCCGGCGACGAGCGCGAGATGTTTGCGCTTGCGGCGACGGCAGAGTCGCACTCCGAGCATCCGCTGGCACATGTCATCGTTGCCGAGGCGAAACGGCGCGGCATTACGTTGGGTCGGGCGGAGCGTTTTGAAGCCGCGCCCGGTCTCGGCATGGTTGCTGAGTGCAACGGCTCGCGCGTCACTATCGGCAATCGCCAGCTTCTCCAGCAGCGCAGCATCGCGATTCCAGCGGAAGCCGAGGCGCGAATCACTCGACTGGAGGAAGTCGGCTACACCGTCGTGTTGGTCGCCACCAACGGTGCGGTTGCCGGTGCCATCGCCGTCATGGACACACCGCGTGATGACGCGAAAGACACCGTCGCGCAACTTCGCGCGCTCGGCATTGAGCACGTGCTCCTCCTGACCGGCGACAACGAGCGCGTTGGCCGTGCTGTCGGCGAGCGCGTCGGCATTAGCGAAGTTGGTGCGGGACTGCTGCCGGCAGACAAAGTCAGCCGCATTCGCGCGCTTCAGCAGCGCGGCCTGCCGACGGTGATGTGCGGCGACGGTATCAACGATGCGCCGTCGCTCGCGGCGGCGGACGTGGGCGTGGCGTTGCACGGACTGGGGGCTGACATCACGCTCGAAGCCGCCGATGTCGTGCTGATGAGCGACGACCTGAAGAAGATTCCGTTCGCCATCGAGTTTTGCCGGCGCGTCGTCGCGACCATCCATCGCAACATCTGGTGGTTCGCCATCGGCTTCAACGGCTCGGCGGTCTTCGCGGCGTCGCAGGGTTGGATCGGGCCGATTGGCGCGGCGATCACGCATCAGATCGCGTCGCTGCTCGTCGTCTGCAATTCGCTGCGCCTGCTCTGGAGTGGCGAGTGGGCGGCGAAGCTCGCGGTGGCGTGGAAGCGGGAAGCGGAAGAGATGAAGCAGTTCGGCGCTTCTGTCACAAAGCTCTGCCGCGAGCATCCGCGCGGTGCGCGCTCGACGGCGGCGGCTGTGGTCGTGATCGGCTGGCTGGCGACGGGGCTGACGGTGATTCAACCGGACGAGGTCGGTGTCTGGCTGCATTTCGGAAAGAAGCAGGCGGTGCTGGGGCCGGGACTGCATTGCGTCTGGCCGTGGCCGTGCGATGAAGTGCCGCGCGTGTTGCCGGGCCGCGTGCAGCGCGTGCAGGTCGGTCTGCGCAGTGTGGAGCCGGCGGCGGCGAAACCGTGGTGGGAAACTTGGACGAAGCCGGCGCAGACAGGAGTGTCTGCGCCACCGGAGCCAACGGCTTACGAGTGGAACTACGAGCACAAGGGCGGCTTCCAGTTCGTGCCGGAGGAGGCGACGACGGTCGTTGGGGACGAGAATCTCGTGGCGGTGACGATGGCGATTCATTTCGTGGACAAGGATCCGGTGGCGTATCTGTTCGCGACGGTGGATCCCCCATCGCTGGTGAAGGCGCTCGCGGAGGCGGCGCTGCGCGACGCGGCGGGGCGCGCGACGGCGGAGGCGATGCTGACGACCGGCCGCGCGGCGACCGAACGGACTGTGATGGAGTATTTGCAGAAGCGGCTCGACGAATGCGGCGCGGGCATCGAGGTGCAGAGCGTGCGGTTGCAGGACGTGCATCCGCCGATCGAACTGGTGGACGCCTACCGCGACGTGGCGAGCGCGGTCGAGGAGAAGAGCCGCGTCATCAACGAAGCGGAAGGTTATCGCAACGAGCAGTTGCCGCTGGCGCGTGGCACGGCGACGAACACTGTGCTGGCCGCCACCGCCGCGCGTGACGCGAAGATCGCCGACAGCACCGGCAAGTCGGAGCGGTTCGCGGTGACGGTGAAGCCACTCGGCGCGCAGCGGGCGGCCCACGCGGAGCGGCTCTATCTGGAGTTGATGGAGGAGATTTTGCCAAGCCAACAGCTTTACGTCGTGGACCGCCGCGGCAAGGGGCAGATTTACCTGCTGAACGACCGGCTCAAGGCGCTGTTGGGGCCAGCCGCGCAGTCCGCGCCCGCGCCCGCGCGTCCGACGATTCCCGAGGAGTAACATGAACCCGAAACCCAAACTTCTCTCCTGTCTGGCTATCGCCGTCGTGGCGGCAGCGATCTGGACATGCTTCTTCACGGTGCGCGAGAGCGAGAGCGTCATCGTCACGTTGTTCGGCAAGCCGGTGCGCACGCTCGACGACGCCGGGCTGGCGTTGAAATGGCCGTGGGAGGGCGTGCTGCGTTTCGACAAGCGCGTGCGCCTCTATGATGCGACGCCTTCGGAGTTCCTGACGCAGGACAAAAAGAACATCGTCGTCCAGAGCTTCGTAGCGTGGAAGATTGCCCAGCCACGGGAGTTCCTGCTCGCGGTGCGCGACACGCTCGGCGCGGAGATGCGGTTGCGCGACGTGCTCTGGAGCGAGCTTAGTTCCAAGCTCGGCGTGACGCCGCTGGCGGCGTTGCTCTCGACCAAGCCGGAAGAGATGAAGCTCGACAAGCTCTCGGAGGAAATTCGTGACAAGTGCCGCGCGACTGCGCTGGCGCGTTACGGCATCGAGGTGGTGGATGTGCGGATCAAACGGCTCGGCTTCCCCGCGCAGAACCGCGACGCCGTATTCGAGCGGATGCGCGCGGAACGGCAGCGCGAGGCGAAACAGTTCCGCGCTGAGGGCCAGGAGGAGGCGATGAAGATCCGCGCCGAGGCCGACAAGCAGAAGGCGACGATCCTCGCCGAGGCGAACCGCAAGGCCGAGACGCTCAAGGGCGAGGGCGACGCGAAGGCGATTGAGATTTACAACTCCGCCATCGCGCTCGACCCGGCGTTCTACAAGTTCCTGCGGATGCTGGACGCGTATCGCGGCACGCTGAAGGAGAACACGACGTTGGTGCTCGGCAGCGAAAGCGACTTCCTCAAGCTGCTGACGGAAGGCGCGCAGGCGCTCGGCAATCGGCCGGCGGCGCACAAGGAGGCGAAGTGAGACCATTTGCTTTCCTCCGCTGTCTGGAGATTTTGAGCGAGCTGACCGGCAAGACCGAATACCGGCAGGTGGGGCTTGATCGCATGGGGCGAACATCTTTAGTGGGACGAGCGCGAGGACAAGGCCGTGGCGACGCTTTTCGACCACGATGGGCGATGTGCTGTTGTATGCGCTGCTCCGGCTCGACCTGGCGTTGAACAAGACTTCAGTCTCGCTGTCGGACGTGCTCGTTGATTAACTACAGGCCAATGAAAGCGAGGAACTACCCTGCCGTTATCGCCGTGTCAGCCGTCCTGCTGGTTGCTCCCCCGGCGTGGACAGCCGATGTGCCCGAAATCTATCGCAGACTCTGGAGCGATCCCGCCGTGGCCGGACGCATCGAGCGCGACATCGAGAAGCACCGCAAAGGCGACGCGGTCATCGAGGTCATTGGCAACGATGGCAGACCTCTGGCCAACGCGACGGTGGAGGTGCGGCAGCAGACACACGAGTTCCTGTTCGGCTGCAACCTCTTCGTCCTCGACCAGCTCGCCACGCCGGAACTCAACCGCAAATACGAGGCGGCCTTCACCAACCTCTTCAACTTCGCCACGCTGCCGTTCTACTGGCGCGAGTTGGAGCCAGAGCAAGGCAAGCCGCGCTTCGCCGAGGACTCACCGCGCATCTGGCGCCGTCCGCCACCGGATCGGCTCGTGAAGTGGTGCAAGGCCAACGGCATCACGCCCAAAGGCCACGCGCTGATGTATGCGAAGAACAAGTTCATGCCCGATTGGACTGCGCACGACGATCCGAAAACGTTTTTACAGCAAAGCACGAAGCACATGGCCGGGATCGCCGCACGCTACAAGCGCGACATCCCGATCTGGGACGCGGTGAACGAAGAGCTTCCGCGCCGCGTCCACTTCAAGGAATGGCACGCCGTGCCGGACGATTACCTCGCGTGGTGTTTCCAGGAAGCGGGCCGGCTGTTCCCGAAGGACGTGAAGCTGCTCATTAATGACGGCCAACTTCAGGCTCACTACGGCACCTACGACTATATGGCGCTGGTGAAGGACCTGCTGCAGCGCGGCGTGCGCGTCGAAGGCATCGGTATGCAGTTCCACGTCAGCCGGGATTCCGTGCTCAGCGGCAAGCTCTACGTGCCCGCCCATCTTCAGGACGTTTACAGTCAACTCGGCCGGTTCGGCCTGCCGCTCTACATCACCGAGATTACCATCCCCGGCGTCGGCGAGAACGGCGCGGAGCTTCAAGCCGCCATCGTCGCGAACATCTACCGCCTCTGGTTCAGCACACCCGCGATGGCGGGCGTGACGTGGTGGAACCTCGGCGACGGCACCGCCTACGAGAACGAGAACAAGGCGCTCGGCGGCCTGCTCGACAAAGACATGAATCCCAAGCCCGCCTATCGCGCGCTCGACCGGCTCATCAACCACGACTGGAAGACACGCCTGACGCTGAAGACCGACACGAATGGCCGCGCGCGTTTCCGCGGCTTCTGCGGAACGTATGGCTACACGGCCGCAGTCGGCAGCACGAAGACGACGGGCGTGTTCCGTCTTCAACGCAATGCGAAGAACCAGATCGCCATCAAACCATGAAGCTTGATTGCCTGAGCCAACTGTCCGCGATTGCACTTGCCGTCTGCGTCAACGCCGCTGAACCGGTCGTGCCGCCGCCACCGCGCGAGGTGCTCGACCTGACATTGCAGCCGCCCGTCGTCATCACGGCGCCCGGCCCGGAGTTTCAGGACGAGGCGCGGCACGGTGCGATGATCGTCGGCATGGACCGCACGCCCAAGGGGCGCATCTGGGGTTGCTGGACGGGCAACGGCGACAAACCGGACGCCTACTTCCTCCTCGCCACAAGCGACGATGGCGGCACGACGTGGTCGAAGCCGCGCCTCGCCGTCGGCGCGCCGGACCCGACCGGCAAGCCGCAGCGGCGTGCGCTCGTCGGCAATGTCTGGACCGACCCGCTAGGCCGCGTCTGGCTGTTCTTTGACCAGAGCTTGGTCGGGTTCTTCGATGGTCGCGCTGGAAGCTGGTATATGCGCTGCGACAATCCCGACGCCGCCGAGCCGGTCTGGTCGAAGCCTGTTCGCATCGCCGACGGCTGCACGCTCTGCAAGCCGACCGTGCTCAAGAACGGCGAATGGCTCCTGCCGGTTGCGCTCTGGACGCGCGACAAGATCAAGCCGCTTACGTTCCGCGACGCTTACCACGACCTCGACCCGAACCGCATGGCGCACGTCTTCGTCTCGACTGATCAGGGCAGGACGTGGACGCGGCGCGGCGGCGTGGCGTTCCCGGAGAGCGACTTCGATGAGCACATGATCGTGGAGTTGCGCGACGGCCGGCTCTGGATGCTCGCACGCACCAAGTATGGCATGGCGGAGAGTTATTCCCCCGACCAAGGCCGCACGTGGACCGAGCCGAAACCGGCGGAGATCAAGAACGTCAGCGCGCGGTTCTTCATTCGGCGGCTCGCGTCGGGCCGGCTGTTGCTCGTGAAAAACGGGCCGACCACAGAGCGGCTGCCGAAGCGGTCGCACATGTCGGCGTTCCTCTCCGACGACGACGGCAAGACTTGGCGCGGCGGCCTGCTGCTCGACGAGCGCGCGAGCGTGTCCTATCCGGACGGCTTCCAAGCGCCCGACGGACTCATCCACATTCTCTACGACTGGAATCGCCACACTGACGCGGAAATCCTCATGGCGAAGTTTCGCGAGGAGGACGTGCTAGTCGGCAAGTTCGTCTCGCCCGATGCCAAGCCGCGCTTCCTCGTCAACAAGGCGCTCGGCCCGAAGCCGAAGCCCGCGCCGGTTCGCATCATCCTCGATACCGACATGTCGGGCGATTGTGACGATGCCGGCACGCTGGCGCTCCTACACGCGCTGGCCGACCGCGGCGAGTGCGAACTGCTCGCCGTCGTCACCAATCGCAAGGACAAGACCAACGCCTCGGCCGCCGCCGTGGACGTCATCAACACCTATTACGGCCGGCCGAACATCCCCATCGGCACCGACAAAGTCGGCCCAACCGATCTCCAGCGCACCAGCGCCTACACGCTTGCGTTGCGCGACGAGTTCCCGCACGACGGCAAGCCCGACGACCAGATGCCCGACGCGCTCGACGTGTATCGCCGCGTGCTCACAGCGCAGCCCGACGACAGCGTGACGATTTGCAGCGTCGGCGCGTTCTCCAACCTCGCCGAACTCTGGCGTCGCGAGCCGGCGCTGGTGCTGACAAAGGTTCACCGGCTCGTCGTGATGGGCGGCGAGTTCCCGACCAGCAAGCGGCCGGAGACGAACATCCGCACGCACCGCGAGGCCGCGCGTGTCGTCGCAGCGGAGTGGCCCACCGAGCTTGTCTGGCACGGCTTCGAGGTCGGCAACGTCCTCATCACCGGCGCTGCATTGAAACAGACGCCGAAAAACAACCCCGTCCGCCGCGCCTATGAGCTGAAACCGTTCGGCAAACGCCCCGCCATCGAAGGCGGCCAGCCGAGTTGGGACCAAGGCGCGGCGCTCTACGCCGTGCGCGGCCCGGAGCCGGAGTTCTGGCGAGCCGTCCGCGGCGGCCGTGTGGTCGTGGACGAGGAAGGCGTTACGACATGGGAACAAGGCCCCATCACCCGCCACTACTACGCGAAGATCAAAGGCGATCCGGCGAAGCTCGCCGCCGCCATCGAATCGTTGATGATCCTGCCACCGAAGCAACATTCGGCGTCACAACACAAGTAAGGCCACCATGAAAGTCCTGCCCGTTGTCTTCCTCGCGCTTGTTGCCGCCGTCACCGCAGCCGACGACAACGCCGGCTTTGCAAACTGCGACTTCGAGCAAGGCGTGGCGGGCTGGGGGGTGTGGTATTCCGACGACCGCAACGCGGTGATGACGCGCTACCCGTATTCCGCCGACAGCGCGGTGGCACATGGCGGGCGGCAGTCACTGAAGATCGTCGCGCCGGACGAGAACGGCTGCGCGTTCGTGTCGCGCAGTTCGACGGCGATGAAACCTGGCGCGCGCTATGAGGTGGGCTACTGGTTCCGCAAGTCGGCGGAGCTTGATGAGCGCGCGTTTCATGTGCGGTTCAACTTCCGCCCCGTCGACAAGAAGGCCGACTGGAAGATGAAGTCGGTCGAGTTGTTGCCGACGCGCCGCAAGACGGAAGGCGAGTGGCAATATCGCAGCGGCTACGTGCGCGTGCCGAAGGACGCCGGCTCGCCGGTTTCCCTCGGCCTTTATCTAAAGGAAGCGCACGGGACGATCTGGATAGACGACGTGCAGATTCGCGAGGTCAAGGTCGGAGAGAACCTCATCGCGGACCTGTGGGTGTATGACCCGTATCGCGTGGAGTTGGGCGGTGCGCCGCTGAAGAAGTTCGCCGCGCTGAAGGAACGCAACGACCCGATCCTCGCCCGCGCCGCGCGTTACAACGAGACGCTGGTGAAATCCGCGTTCGTGAAGGAGGACGTGCGCCGCTGCCTGCGCATCGGCGCGGCCAAGCTCGGCGCGCGGATGGAGCAGGCGGAGGAGAAACTGGCTAAGCTTTATCGCGCTTACGGCGAGGCGTTCCTCGACTTGAAGAACGTCGCGAAAGCCGGGGCGTTCGACACGCAAGCCACCGCGTTGAACGCCGAACTCGACGCGCTCGGCAGCGACGCGAAACGCGCCATTGCCGACGCCACGGAACGTTGTCGCGCCTCCGGGTTGCGCTGGCGTCCGCCGCCCGCTCCATTGAAAGCCGCGCTGCCGGCGATCAGCGGTGATGGCCGAGTCAACCAGATCATCTACGCCAACCGCAGTTCGTCGGAGTTTCAGGAGTTGGAGAAGCCGCTTTGCTTTGATCCAGTCCACAGCACCAGTGTCGGCGGTCCGCGCAGCGACAAGCCGGGCCACTACGATTGGTCGAGCTACGACAAGCAGTGGGAGCAAATCCGCGCGTCCGGGATTCCGAAGAAGAGCTGCCTGCTGCTGTTCATGACGCTGCACGACGGCAGTTGGACGCCAAAGTGGCTGCTCGACCGCGCGAAGGCCGACCCGGAAATCCTGCACGTCGTGCCGCCAGGAGACAAACTGTCGAAGCGTTCCACGGGCACCGCGCAACTCAACTGGTGGCATCCTGCGGTGCGCGACTACGCTCGCGAGATCGTCGGCGACATGGGCCGCACGTTCCGCTCGCGCGACGACTACCTGTTCTATGAGTTCCAGTGGGAAGCCTACGGACCTTACGTCGCAACCGAGAAGGGCCAGCGCGAGGTTGGCTACGGCAAATACGCCGAGACGGATTTCCGCGCGTGGCTGAAGAAGAAATACGGCGACATCGCCGTGCTGAACCGCCGCTGGGGCGCGAGCTATGCGTCATTCAACGACATCCAGCCGCCGCCCGACCGCAACGTCGTCGAGCGCCGACGCGCGGAGCCGCTCGCGGCGGAGTGGGAAGCGTGGCGCGAGGCGAGCTATGAGGATTGGTGCCGGCTGATTTATCGCGCGTGGAAGAAGAGCGATCCGGCCAAACCTGTCTTTGCCGACAACAGCAACCTGTTCCGCAGCTTCAACATGCCAAACCTCGTCGACACGTGCGACATGATGGGGTTCCACAACAGCGGGCGGACGTTCATGCCGACGCTGATGTTGCTCAACAGCATCAGCCGCCACAACGGCCACAAGCCGATCGCGCAATACGAAAACTTCTGGGGCGTGCAGGAGGACCACGACCGCATGTATGAAGAACTGCCGCGCCGCCACGGCACGCAGAAGCATATCTTCCGGATGACGGCTTGGAACACGTTCCTGCAGGTCTGGTGGTATTCCTACACGGCGGCGGAGTATCTCACTCACTACGACGGCAACTACTTTGACCCGGCTTACGCGCTGACCACGCTGCGCTATCGCACCGCCGCGTTGCCGGTCTATTTCCAGAAGCTCAAGCGGCTCCAACGCACGTTGCTCGACAGCCGTCTCGTCGCGCCACGCCTCTGCGTGCTCGCGCCGACCGCCTCGATGCGGAACGGCTTCCCGGCGGGCGCGTCGCAGGCGGAAATCTACGACCTCTTCTGGGAACTCTACCCGCGCAACCACCACTTCGATCTGGTTCACGAGGAATACCTGCTCGACGGCCGCGCGCGGCTCGATGATTTCGACGTGCTGGTGTTGCCATACGCGCCCTACCTCGACGAGCGGCTGCAAAGCGCAATCGCGAAATGGCTCAACGCCAAGCCGCGCCTGCTCGTCAGTATCGGCCCGTTCGGCATCTACAACGAACTCGGCCGCGATTCGGCAATGCTTCTCAACGCCACGCTCCACGGCCGCGCGCTCAAACTGGAGTTCCCTGATAAGAGACGATGGGAATGGGCGGACGGTTCCGCCAAGGCAGGCGACACACTCGAAGCCCAAGCAGGCCCGTCGAAAGTGGTCGTGCTGCTCAAGCCGCTCGCGCAGTTGAAGACCGCCCGCGGGTTTGCCGACAAGCTGATCGCGCAGATCGAAGCCGCCACCGACCGCGCGGCCTGCGACGACAAGAACGCGTTCGAGCTGGTGCTGCGCCAGCAAGGCGGCACGCGCTACCTCTGCGTGCTCAATCCAGACGCAGACGCGGCGGCGGAGAGCACGGTGCGCGTGAAGGGCACGTTCAAGTCCGTCACCGACCTCGACTACGCGAGCGGCTTCCCCGTGGCAGCGCGCGTCGAGGCGGGCCACACCGTCTTTCCGCTGCGACTGGAACCGGGCGAGGCGACCCTTATCCGGTTAAGCCCGTAAGCGGACGGCCGAAGCGTGACGCGGTGAACAAGAACCGGGTGGCGCCCTGTCGGGAACTGCGCCATTGCGGCGGGCGTTGCGGACGCTTAACCTAACCTCATCGTGATTCACCCGGAAACTTCCTGATGAGAATGTGGCTTGGTATTTGGCTGACAGCGGCGGCGATGGCGGCGCAAGTGTGCGCTGCGTCCGCCGCCCGCGCCGCAGAACCGTGGACGCAGGCGGAACTGCGCCGGTTCGCGCGCGACCTCGGCGAGTATGTCACCGCTCATCACATCCGACGAGATCCAAAGTCACCGCAGGATGGCATGGTTCACAAGTGGTATCGCCCGCGCGACGGACGCTGGGTGCTGGACACCCGCCGCAACATGCTCGGCGACGGCGCATGGTTCGCCGACGCACTCTGCCTCTACTACCGCGCCACGCGCGAGCCGTGGGCGCTCGGCGTCCTGCGGAAACATCCACTCCCGTTCTATCAACGGGTCCTGTTGGGCAGCGACCAGCTTTTCGGCGTCAGCAAAGGCATCTGCCCGCTCTGGTGGGGCGACGGAGCCGCCGTGACGCGCGACGGCGGCGTGGTCAAGGACTTCCCGAAACCGCCGCGCATGACCAGCAACGCGCTGGCGCTGGACCTCGCCACGATGCTGATGAGCGCCGGCCTGCTGTGCCCGGACGCAGAAGCCGGCGGCGCCGCCGCCTGTCTGCTCCGCGGCGACCGCGCGTGCTACGACGACCCGACAGTGCCGCTCGCGCTCGGCGTTGCCGTCGCCATGCTCGCCAACGACGAGATGCTCCAGACGCGCTGTCTGCCGCTGATACCGTGGCAGAGCTACGACGGCCCCGGCGGCGCGCTGGCCGGCGCGCTTTGCCACAACCGCACCAACAGCGTCTCTGCCGCGTTGGAGGAGACGATGCTCAACTACCGGATGCACGTCCTCGCGCAGCCGTCGCAGCCACTCGGCGCGGACTTCGCCAAGAGTTTCATCGCGGCGGTCTTCACGTCGCTGCGGCTTGCCGATCTCTGGCACGACAACGGTCCGCGCCAGCCGGGCCTGACGCCGTTCGATGATGCCGCGCTCACCGTGGGCGAAAAGCTCGCGTTCTACCGCTCCGACAAACCCGCGCTGTCGCCCGGCTCGCGTCACGGCCCGATGCTGCTTTGCGGCGCGGCCATCGCGCTGCAACTGATGGAGGCTTTTTCCGCCGCGTGGGAAAGCTGGTATCGCGAGCACCATGCTGCCGACGCGCGCGTGAGCGGGAGGTTCGCCGATCTGCCGGTGCTCGCCAAGAGCGGCCTCGTCGAGATGGCATGGACCACCTCAAGCCTGCTCGTCCGCGCGCGCGGGCCGTTGAAGTTGTTGCTGGCCTCCGCGACGCCCGGTGACGACGCGAGCGCGACGGTGACGCTCGATGCCGCCGGTCGCGCAACGGCAGTCAGCGGTCGTGGTGAGGCGTTGCGAATCGTCGCCGCGCCGCAACCGGACGGCCGCGTGGAGCTGGAACTTCCCTTCACGATGGCGAAGTTGCAGAAGCGCTGGCTGAACGCCGTCGAGGACAGCCGCTGGATCGCGCGCTTGGACGACGGCAAGCCGAGCGGCCTGCTGTTCCTGAGCCGACCGGAGACGGTGCGCGCCCGGCTGGCGCTGGAGCTATCCGACGGCCTCCGCTTCTGGCAGAAAGTCTTCAACGACAAAGGCCATGTGCCGGCCGGCATCAGCATTGGGAAATCACCGGCGGGCGCCGACGCCGAACTCAGCGACGCAGCCGGCTACGCGTTCCTCATCGCCGCGATTGCCGAATACACCGTCTGGCTCAACGGCGAGCGTGATTGGGATCTGGCGCTGAAGGTCCAGGCAAAACCGTAGGTTGCACATCACCACCCGCGGTTGACGTGTGCTCATCAAGAAACTTCCTCAACTCCACCGCCGTTTTGCCGCCGAAGCCCGACACTGCCGCAATTTCCTCGACGGTCGCGGCGCGCAGGCGCTTCACGGAGCCGAAGGTTTTCAGCAACAACTGCTTTTTCTTCACGCCGAGGCCGGGGAACTCGTCCAGGAGGCTCTCGGCAATGCGTTGTTTGCGAAGTTGGAAGTGATACTTCTGCGCGAACCGGTGCGCCTCGTCGCGGATGCGCCGGACCAGCCGGGACGCGGGCGAGTTGTCTGGCAGACGGACCGGCTCGGCGCGGTCGGGCAGAACGATCTCCTCGTGTTCCTTTGCCAAGCCGAACACCGGCAGCGACGGCAGGCCGAGTTGGATGAGCGCGGCGCGGGCGTAGTCGAGCTGGCCCTTGCCGCCGTCAATCAGCACCGCGTCCGGCAGCGCGCCGCCTTCGTCCAGGATGCGGCGGTAGCGGCGGCCAACGATCTCGCGGATGCTGGCGAAGTCGTCCACGCCCTCGACGGTCTTGATGCGAAAGTGGCGGTAGTTGTTCTTGTCGGGCCGCGCGTCCTTGAAACGCACCATCGAGCCGACGCTGTGCGTGCCGCTGATGTGGCTGATGTCGAAGCCCTCAATGACGCGCGGCGGCGACGCCAAGCCGAGCACGCCGCGTAGTTCCTCCAACTCGACGGTGGCGTCAATCGCGCCGGGCATCTCGCGGGCGAACTTTCGAGTCTTCACCGCCACGGTGTCCTGCAAACCCTCCAGCACGTCGCGCAACTCCGCGGCCTTCTCGAACTCCAGCGCCGCGGCGGCCTCCTGCATCTCCCTTTCGATCTCGGCGAGATATTCCTTGTGCTGGCCCTCCAGGAAGGCGCACGCCAACTCAACGCGCTGGCGGTATTGGTCCGCCGTGCAGTCGCTCAGCCGCGCCGGCACCTGGAAGCTGGTGTATTTCCGCTCGCGCTCCGTCGGCGCGCCGCGGCCGAACGTCAACACGCCGTATTTCTTCCGCATGAAGGTGACGGTCTTGCGCAGCGCCGTCGCATGGACATACGGGCCGAAGTAGCGCGCGCCGTCGTCTTTCTTGATCCGCGCGAACCGGAACCGCGGCCAGTCCTCGCGCGGGTCCACCTTCAGGAGCAGGAACCGTTTGTCGTCGCGGAAGCTGACGTTGTAGCGCGGCTTGAATTCCTTGATGAGCTTGCCTTCGAGCAGCAGCGCCTCCGGCTCGTTGTGGACGGTGTGAAACTCGAAGCTCTCAATGGAGTCCACGAGCGCCTTGAACTTCCGGTCCCACTTCTGGCTGCGCGACGGCTGGAAATACGACCGCAAGCGCGTGCGCAACCGGGATGCCTTGCCAACGTAGATCACCTTGCCGAGCCGGTCGCGGAAGAGATAGACGCCCGGCTTGCTCGGCACGTCGCGGAGTTGGTCGGCGAATGTTTTGGGATCAGCCATGCTGCATCAACCGTGTCGGAATCCGTGGAGAATGGCCCGCACTTCCTCGCGCGCCAGCATCCACGCCGCCGCGAAATATACCACTCCACCGACCGCAATCGGGCCGAACACCAGCGCAAGGTTGTGCGCGAGCGTCGTGGGCGTCAGCCAGCCGGCCAGCCAGTGGTGCGCGCCCCAACACGCCGCCGCCATGATGAACGCCGAGACCGAGACGCGGACGACCGCCAAGGCGATGGAGCGCCCGTGCAGCGTGCCGAGGCGGCGGCTCAACAGGACGAAGAGGATCATCGAGTTCAACACCGCCGAGAGGGAGTTGGCCAGCGCCAGCCCGCCTTCCTTCAACGGCCACATCAGGCAGAGCGAAAACACAAGGTTCGCTCCCATCGTGCAGAGCGCGACGATCATCGGCGTCCGGGTGTCCTTCAGCGCATAGAAGCCGCGCGCGAGGATGCTCGTGCTGGAGTAGAACGCCAGCCCGACCGCCGTGAACTCCAGCGCATACGCGCAGTGCCAGGTGCTCGCAGCGTCGAACCGCCCGCGCTCGAACAGCAACCGCACGATCGGTTCGCTGAGCACGATCAAGCCGACCGTCGCCGGCACGGTGACGACCATCAGGAACCGCAGCGCCCGGCCGATTTCCAGGCGGAATTCCTCCATCGCGCCGCGGGCCGCGATGGAAGAGAGCGTCGGCAGCATGTAGGTGGCCAGCGACACGCTGAACACGCCCAGCGGCAGCTCCATCAGCCGGTCGGCGTTGTTGAGCGCGGCGGGCACATAGTCGCCGACGAGGAAGCCGAGCGTGCGCGCGACGATGACGTTGATCTGGTAGGCAACGACGCCGATAACGCTCGGCGCGAGCAGCTTCCCGACCTGCCGCAGGTTCTCATCGCGCCAGTTCAGCGACCAGCACGGACGCCAGCCTTCGCGCCAGAGCTGCGGCAACTGGTAGGCAAGCTGCACAACGCCGCCGAACAACACGCCGACCGCCAGCCCCATCACCTGCGCGTCGAGCGTCGTGCCAAACAGCGGGCAGAGGACGAAGACCGAGCCGATGAGCACGAGGTTCATCAGCACCGGCGAGAACGCCGGCACGAAAAAATGCCGCATGGAATTGAGCACGCCCATCGCCAGCCCCGCCAGGCAGATGAAGACCATGTAGGGGAACATCGTCGCCGTCAGCCGCACGATGAGCCGGTTGCCCGCGCTCATGTCCAGGACGACCAGCGCGAGCAACAAGCCGCCCACGAACAGCACGGCGATGGCCACGAGGATGACGGACACGGCCGAGGCCACGGCGTTCGCCGCGCGCCACGCCGCCTCCTTGCCTTCCTTGTGCAGGCGTTCCGCAAACAGCGGCACGAACGCCGCGCTCAACGCGCCTTCGCCGAGCAGACGGCGGAACAGGTTTGGGATCGTGAACGCGTAGAAGAACGCCGACGCCTCCAACCCCTGTCCCATGAAGCTGGCGAAGATCATCTCGCGCGCCAGCCCCAACACCCGGCTGGTCATCGTCGCCACACCCACCGCGCCGGTGGAGCGGATCATGGAGGATTGCGGATTGCGGGTGACGGCTGGCGGATTGATGCTGGTGTCGTTGGATTCAGCGTTCATTCCGCGCTCCGCATTCCGAATTCCGCATTCGTCCTACCGCCGCCGGCGGCCCATCGTGCGCAGCCGCTTCTCGGCCTCCGGGTCGAGCAGCGTCGTGTATTTGTAGGGGAAGTTGTCGAGCTTCACGCGCGGGACGCTCTGGCCAATGAAGAACTCGATCGCGTGGACCTGCTTCTTGTCATCGGCGGTCATGATCGTGAACGCGTCGCCGGTGGACAGCGCGCGGCCCGTGCGGCCGATGCGGTGGACGTAATCCTCGGCGTGCTGCGGCATGTCGTAGTTGATGACGTGGCTGATGTCCTCGATGTCCAGTCCGCGCGCGGCGATGTCGGTGGCCACCAGCACCTCGAAACGGCCGTCACGGAAGCCGCGCAACGCCTGTTCCCGCTCGCTCTGCGTGCGGTTGGAGTGCAGCACCGCCACCAGATGGCCGCCGCGGTGCAACATCGCCGCGACGTGATCCGCACGGTCCTTCGTCCGGCAGAAGACGAGCACCGAGTCGTATTCCGTGCGCTTGAGCAGTTCGGTGACCAGTTCGTCGCGCTGATCGTCGGCCACGGGATAGAGCGCGTGCCGGATGGTTTCAGCAGGCGAGCGGCGGCGACCGATCTCGATCGTTTCAGGATTTTTCAACGCCCACTGCGCCAGCGTCGCGATCTCCGGCGGAACGGTGGCCGAAAACAGCATCGTTTGCCGGCGCGCCGGGCAGCGGTCAATAATTCGCTTCACGTCGGGCAGGAAGCCCATGTCCAGCATCCGGTCGGCTTCGTCGAGGATCAGGAATTCGACGTGATCAAGCTTGCAACGGCCCTGCTCCATGTGATCGAGCAGCCGGCCCGGCGTGGCGACGACGATATCCACGCCCTCGCGCAGCGCCTTCTCCTGCGCGCCATAACCGACACCGCCATAGATGACCACGGCGCGCAGGTCGGTGAACCGGCCGTAGTCGCGGAACGCCGTCTCCACCTGCGCCGCCAACTCGCGCGTCGGCTCCAGGATCAACGCCCGCAGTTTGCCGCGCTGGCCGAGCTTGGTGATGATGGGCAGGGCAAACGCCGCGGTCTTGCCGGTGCCGGTCTGCGCGCTGCCGATGATGTCGCGGCCCGCGAGGACCAGCGGGATCGCGCGCAACTGGATCGGCGTCGGGTCCGTATAGCCCGCCGCCTTGACGCCTTCGAGGGCGTGATGAGATAGACCAAGTTTTGAAAAAGGCATAGGGGGGAAGATAGAGGAAGCGCGGCGGCAGGGATAGGCGAAAAATGTGATACGTAACGCGTAATGTGTAACTCTCGGGTGACCTCTTCGCCGAGTCACAAGTTACGCATTACGTATTACGCGTTATATCCCCCACCTTTCCCGTTGCTTTCAAAAGCGGCGGCTTCCATATTTCGGGCGATGGCATTGGAACCGAAACCGTGGGGTTTGCGCGCGCTGGCGTTGGTCAGCGGGGCAATCCTTTTGTCCTGGTCGCTCGGCAATCTCGTGGCGCTCGCGGCGTTCAAGCTGCACTGGATCGCCAGGAGCGACCTCCCGCTGGCCGGGGCGGTCGTGATGGGATTCACCTTTGACGTGGCGGGCCTGATCTTCATCGGCGTCTATTTGCGGAAGCAGGGCGTGACGCTGGCCGACGCGTTTGGGTTGAAGCGCGGCCCCCTCGGCCCCGCGATGGGCCGCGCCGTCCTGCTGTGCCTGCTGGTGGTCCCGGTCGTTTATGGAACCATGTTCATCTGGCAGGCCGTGCTGCTGGCTTTTGGGATCACGCCGGAAGAACAGGACATCTTGAAGATGATTCGCGACGCGAAACACCCGCTGATGCGCGGCTATCTCCTGACGCTCGCCGTCGCCCTGGCGCCCGTGTTCGAGGAGGTGTTCTTCCGCGGCTTCATGTATCCGGCGTTCAGACAGCGGTTCGGCGTTGCCGGCGGGCTGGTGGTGGTTTCGCTTTTGTTCGCGTCGGTCCACATCAACCTCAACGCCTTCGTGCCCGTGTTCGTGCTCGGCGCGATGCTGGGCCTTGCCTACGAAGTCACCGGCACGATTCTCGTGCCCATCACCGTCCACGCGCTGTTCAACACCGCCAACCTCATCCTTCTGCTCTTCCTGCCTGAACCGTGAAGACGACGCTCCGCCAACTCGGTGAACGCGGTTTGATCGCGCTGCTAAAGCGGCAGCTTCCGCGCGGACGCGATGTGCGCATCGGCATCGGCGACGATTGCGCCGCCGTGCAGATCGGTCGCGGCGCAGGCGACCGGCTATTGTTGCTGAAGACCGACGCCGTCGTCGAAGGCGTCCACTTCGACCAGCGCGCGACGCCGTTCCAAATCGGCTGGAAGGCGATGGCGCGTCCGCTCAGCGATTTCGCGGCAATGGCGGGCCGGCCGCGCTGGGCGCTCGTGACCGCGACGCTGCGCGAGGAAATGCCGGTGCGGTTTGTCCGGGAGGTTTATCGCGGACTGGCGGCGGCGGCTGGGAAGTTCGGCGTTACCATCGTTGGCGGCGAAACGGTGCGGACGCCGGACCGTTTCTGGCTGAGCGTCGCGCTGGCCGGCGAGGTGGAGCCGCAGGCAATGAAGCTGCGTTCCGCCGCGCGCCCCAACGACGCGATCTATGTCACAGGCGCGCTCGGCGGCTCCATCGCAGGCAAACACCTGAAGTTCACACCGCGCATCGCCGAGGCGCAGTGGCTGGCGAAGCAAGGTTGCGTTGGCGCGATGATTGACATCAGCGACGGCCTCGCGCGCGATCTCGGCCACATTTGCCGGGAGAGCGGCATCAGCGCGGTGGTGTGGAAGTCGGCGGTTCCCATCGCCCTCGCGGCGGGCCGCTCGCTGCAACGCGCGCTCCATGACGGCGAGGATTTTGAGCTGCTGTTCACCGTGCCGTCGGAACGCTCGAAAAAGCTGGAGCGCGCCTGGAGGAAAAAGTTCCCGCGTCTGCGGCTCAGCTTGCTCGGTTTCACCACCTGCGGCGAAGGCATCAGGCTCCTGGATCACAGGGGCAGAATGCGACCTCTTGATGAAGACGGTTACGACCACTTCCAACCACGTCACGCATAGCGTCGAGGAAACCGTCGCACTCGGCGAACGGTTGGCCAACGGCTGGCCGCCAGGCACGGTTGTCGCGCTCAGCGGCGACCTCGGCGCAGGCAAGACGGCACTCACGAAGGGCATTGCCCGTGGCCTCGGTGTGACCGACACGATCACCAGCCCGACATTCACGCTCGTCAACGAGCACGCCGCCCGCGACGGTCAGCGGCTGTATCACGTGGACCTCTACCGGCTGGACAGGCCGCAGCAGGCCGTCGAGATCGGCATCGAGGAGGAACTCGCGCCCGACGGCTGGACGATCATCGAGTGGGCGGAGAAACTCGGCGACGTGCTGCCGGCGGACGCGGTGCGAATCCGCATCGAGATCGCTGGTGAAAACGAACGGAAGATCGGCGTGACAGAAAGCAGACACTGATGATCACGGTGGCTCTCGACACTTCCGGTCCCGTCGGCTCAGTTGCGCTGCGGCGCGACGGGTGTTTGATCGGCGAGCGCACGCTCGACACGCATCATCACCACTCGTCACTGCTGTTGCCGACGATTGACGAGTTGCTGCGGATGCACGAGTTGGTGCCGCGCGACGTGGAATTGTGGGCCGTCGGACTGGGACCTGGCAGCTACACCGGCATCCGGGTCGGCATCGCCGCGGGGAAAGGTTTTGCATTGGCTCACGGCCAGCCGCTGGTCGGCGCGGGCAGCATGGAGGCGCTGCTGCTCGAACACGGCCAGGCCGATGCGGTCGCCGCCGTTGTGGACGCGCGCCGCGAGGAGGTTTACTTCGCGCTGACAACGGCTAGCAAACCGGTCGTGCCGCTGCAAATCGTTGCGCTCGACGCCCTGGCCGGCTTGGTGATGGAGCCGGCGCTGTTCGTCGGGCCGGAGATCAAGCGATACGAGCCGGAGATTTCGCGGCGGCTCGGTTCGCTGGCGCGGTTTCCGCAGGAGAACATCTATCCGCGCGCGACGTTCGTCGGCGAGTTGGCGGAGCGGCGGTTTGCCGCGCAGCGCGCCGGCGACGGGAAGGTGGAGCCGATCTACTTGAGAGAGACGGCGTTTGTGAAAGTGAGGAGTGAAACGTAAAACGTGAGACAGAAATCCTGGTCACGTTTCACGTTTTACGTCTTACGTTTTAACAATGAACCCTACTGAACTTTATCGCACTTGGGTCGAGGTTAGCTTTGACGCGCTGCGGAACAATCTGGCGTGGATCCGGCACCGGGTCGGACCGCGCGTGAAGATTCTGGCGGTGGTGAAGGCCGACGCCTACGGACACGGCCTGCCGCAAATCGCCGGCGCATTGATGCACGGCGGCGTGGACATCTTCGGCGTGGCGACGTTGAATGAGGCGCTTGGCGTGCGCGCGGTCGGCGCGGGCTGGCCAATCCTGTTGCTCGGCTCCAGCCTGCCGGCCGAGGTGGAGACGGCGGTGCGTCACAACGTCATGCCGACGATCAGTTCGCTCGACGAGGCGCGGCGGTTTCAGCGCGAGGCGGCGCGGCAGCAAAAGACACTCGCCGTCCACGTGAAGGTGGACACCGGCATGGGGCGGCTCGGTTTCTGGCACGAAGAGGCGGTCAAGCCGATCCAGCGTATCGCGGCGCTGCCGAATTTGCGGTTGCAGGGCATCTACACGCATTTCCCGTCAGCGGAGGACGACGCGGCGTTTTCACTGGAGCAGGTGGAGAAGTTCCACGCCGTGGTGCGAGGGGCCGGCGTGCGGATTCCACTGCGGCACGCGGACAATTCGGCGGGCGTGCTGAACGTCCACGCAGGCAGCCGGCGGCTCGGCTCGCTGTTCAACGTGGTGCGGCCCGGCCTGATGATGTATGGCATTGTGCCGCCGGGGCTGCCGCCGGTGCCGCAACTGCAACCGACGCTGAGCTTCAAGAGCCGCGTCATCCTGGTGAAACGCATCGCGGCGGGCCGCAGCGTCAGTTACGGCCGGACGTTCGTGGCGCAACAGCCCATGCGCGTGGCGATCATCGGCGCAGGCTACGGCGACGGTTACTCGCGCGACCTCTCCAACCGGGGCGAAGTGCTCATTCGCGGCCACCGTTGCCCGGTGCTGGGCCGCGTGACGATGGACCAGACCATCGCGGACGTGAGCGACGCGCGGTTCCGCGACCTGGCTCCCGGCGAGGAAGTGGCGCTGGTCGGCAGGCAGGGGCGCGATTGCATTACGGCGGTGGAACTGGCGGCGTGGGCGGGGACGATCCCGTGGGAAGCGATGACTTCGATCACCAAGCGCGTGCCGCGCGTTTACACCGGCGCGGCGACGTGACGGCTCGCGGTCAGTTGCCGCCGAGTTTGTAGAAACCCACCCGCGCGTTGCCGCTCTCGGCAACCCAGAGCTTCTTCTCCACGAGGTCGAAGACGACATCCGTGGGCGTGTCGAGGCCGGCATCGGCGGCTTGCGGCTCGCAGGACTCAATGTCAGGCTGGCCGAGCACGGCGGCGGCGGACAGCGGATCGTCCGAACGGCCGCTGTAGCCGACGATGCGATGATTGCCGGCGTCGGTGACAAAGATCCACGCGTCAAGTTCGTCGAGTGTGACGCCGGTGGGCGCGCGCAGACCTCCGGCGCCGCTGGCGGCCACGGCGCTTGTGAAATCCTGCTGGCCGAACACGACGTAGGCGCCGGCGCCGGTCAACGGCGCGTTGCCGTCGAATACCACGACGCGGTTGTTGCCGGTGTCGGCGACGTAAAGCTGGTTGTTGCCGTCCACAGCCACGCCCGACGGCGCGCGCAAGGCCGCCGCGCTCGTGCCCGGCTCGTAGCCCGTGAAATCCTCCTGCCCGACGACGGCGACAGCGGCGGGGAGGTGAACGAGTTTGTCCACGGCGAAGAGCAGCACGCGGTGGTTGAGCGAGTCGGCGACGCAGAGCCTGTTGCCGTCAACACTGAGCGCCAGCCCGGCCGGGCCTGCCAGCCCGCGGGCGCCGCAGCGCATCTCGTTTTGGCCGAAGCCGCTCTGGCCGATGACAAAATCCGCGGGGAGGAAGTTCTTCAGAACACGCGTGTCGAAGAACAGGACGCGGTTGTTGAGCAAGTCGCTGACCCACAGGCCGTCGCGCGCCGCGTCGTAGGCGATGCCGTTGGGGAACGACAGCCCGCAACCGTTCGGCGTTGGCTCGCTGGTGGCGTTCATCGCGACGGACTGGGCGTCGGGCTGGCCGATGACCGCGAGCGGTCCGGGGCCGAGCGCGCCAGCGCTGATGTCATACACGAGCACGCGGTTGTTGGCGGAGTCGCAGAGAAAAATCCGGTCGTGGGCAAGGTCGAGCGCCATCGGTCCGCCGGAGAAACTGTCCACGCCCGGCGGCGGATTGGCGGGGCCGAACGCGCGGGCGATATCCGGCGCGGCGAGCGCGGCTGCCAACAGCAAAATAAAAAGATGCCGGTTCACAAAAAACTCTCCAATTGCGCGCGTAATCTAGAGTCAGTCACGCTGACGGTCAAGCACGCGCGGACACAATGCCCGCGCGGCGACGACACGCGCGTCTTAACGGGCCGCGTCCAACTCGAAACGGTGGGCGGCGAACTGATCCAGAGGCAGGTTCAGCGTCGTCTCGAAGGCCCGGCGCTCGCCGGCGGCCAGACCGGTAAAGAGAATCGGCTGCCGCCGCGACACCTTGCCGTGTCCGTCGAGGGCGACCAGCGCGACGACGACGAGCGAGAAATGCCGCGGGGTGCCGTTGCTGAGTTCGCCCGTCACGCGCGTGCCGCTGGAGTCGGTGTAGGCGGACGAACTGGCGAGGTTGAAAATCTCAAGCTGGCCGGTGCCGCGCGGCATCGGGTTGTTGTGGAAGCTGATCCCGACCGGCGGGATGGACGCATCGTCACGGAGCAGCGGGTTGCTCTCCGGCGGTGGCAGCGCGTTCTTCAGCGCGGCGGTCAGGTCGGCGACGAACTGCTTCTGCGTCTCGATGCGGAACCGCTCCAGCCGCGACCGCTGCCACCAGTCGAACAGGCAGAGCACAACGGCGATGATCCCGACGGCGACGGCGATTTCGATGAGACGTTTGGATGGCAGCATGACGTGGCGTGGAGTTTACGGGTTCAACTCGACGATGTCCATCTTTGAGCGGTTGTCCACACCGGCGCCCATCTCGGTGGCAAAGCGCACATGGCGCCCGCGGTCGCGCAGGCTCGGCATGTTGGCCGCCTTGCGGCGCTTCTCGACGGCCTCCAACGCCAGCGCGTCGAGCGCCACCGGGTCGCGGCTCAGCCAGATCTCGCCCGGCGTCCACGTCGCTTGCGGCTCAAACCGCGGCCCGCCGGCATACTGGGCCACGAGCGAGTCGAGGATGTTCAACACCAGTTTCTCGCTGATGGGCGGCCGCACGCAAAGCTCGGCGATGCCGGCGTCGTAGTGCATGCTCTCGGTTTGGAACCGGCGGTTGTTGTCCACCGACCCCATCGCGATGTTGTAAAGACAGCCGGTGATGCCGACGTGCTTGTTGTCCATCAGCACGGGAATGTTGATGAGCTTGGTCACCCGCTCGCTGACGATGCGCGAGTAATAAGACCGCTCGCTCAGTTCGCGCTCGCCGAATTCCAGGTCGCCCCAGATGACCGTGCCAACGTGCGGCACCCGGTAATACACCCGGCTGTCCCAACCCACGTTCGGCATCGTGCCAAAACACAACGGTCCCTCGCCGCTATCGCGAAGCTCCCAGCCCGCCGCCACCAGATTCTCATCGGACCGGTCCCAGATGATGATGTTCCTGGCCGGCACGCCCGCGCGGCGCAGGCCGTTCACCACGGCGTTCACGATCTCGTGGCGCGTGCCCATCGCCGGGCCGGGCAGTGAGTTGATCTTGATGCCGACCACGTCTTCCGGCTTGGCGAACTCGCGCCACGCCGCGGTGGCGTCCGCCGCCTGCGTCAGCGCGACCAAGCCCCGCTCGATCATTCGCGTCACGCGTTCGATCTGCGGCGAGTAGAACTCCACCGACCTCGCGTCGCGGACAATGACCACACGCGACCGGCGCGCCACCTCGGCGGGTGAGTCGGACAACGACGGCCTTTGCGCCCGGCCCGGAGCGGCGGCAGCGAACAGCAATGCGCCCGCCGCGACAGCACCGAGTTGCCGCAAGAAAGCTCGTCTTTGCATGAGGTGGTGGTTATCTTGACACACGGCGTTAGGCATGATAGCTCGCACACGCGCGGGAAGCATGAAAAAAGTGTTGGCACTATTAGTGGCGGTTGCGGTGTCGCTGGTGGCCGGCTGCGGGCCGCTGGATCCGCAGTCACAGGTCAACGCCGGCGCCGAGGCGCTGGCGCGCGGCGGCACCACCAACCTCGTCCGCGCGGTCTATCTGCTCGAACAGGCCGCGCGCGACCTGCCCGGCGACGCCCGCTGCCAGAACCTCTACGGCATGGCGCTCTACGACTTCGGCAAGCCGAAGGAGGCGGCGGAGGCGTTTCAGAAGGCCGTCGCCTGTGACAGGAACAATCCCGCGTTCCGCTACAACCTCGGCCTCGCCGCGTATGCCCAGCGCGACCTCGCCACGGCGCTGGAGCAGTTCCAAAGCTGCACCGCGCTCGACCCGCGCAATGTCCCGGCGTGGCTGTTTCTTGGCGCGACCTACCTGAACTTGAACAAGCTCGACGAAGCCTTCCGCGCTACGCGCAACGCCTACGACATGGACAAGAACAGCGCGGAAGCGTTGTCCAACCTCGCCGTGATCTCATGCCGTCGGGGCCGGCCGCGCGATGCCGAGACGTGGCTGAACGAGGCGCTGCGGGTCGCTCCCAACAATCCGCAGGTCGCGCTGAACATGGCGCGGCTCTATGAGCTGGAACTCAAGGACAAGCGGCGCGCGCTGGAGTTCTACCGCCGTTACAGCGCGCTCGCGCCCGATTCGCAGTTGCGGTTCACGGTGCTGCGCTCGACGCGCCAGTTGGAGCTTGACCTGAACCTGCCGCCGTCGCCGTTGCCGGCCGCCACCAACGCGCAGCCGGTTGTTGCGGCCGCGCCGATCATCGTAAACACAAGCACGCCGACGCCGACGGTGACGATGACCTCGGAACTGCAACCAGCCGCGCTCGACGCGTTGATCGCCCAACTGAAGGCCGCTGGCCGCAACCGCGACGCCGCCGAGGTCTCGCTGTCGCTCGCCGACCACTACCAGCAGCAGCACGACACCCACAGCGCCAGCGCCGCCTACGCGCAGGCCGTCGAGTTGGATCCGCTGAATTCGCTCACGCACTTCCGGCTCGGCGAGCTATTCCTGCAACAAGGCCAGAAAGCGCCGGCGTTGCAGAGCTTCCAGGAGGCCGTCCGCCTGAAGCCGGATTTCGTCGCTGCGTTGCGCCGCGCCGCGCCGCTCGCCGCCGAGATCGGTTTGCCCGCCGTCGCCGTCGCCGCTTACAAGCGGATCGTGGAACTTGACCCGAACGACGCCCGCGCGTTGTTTCACCTGGGCGATTTGCAGGACCGTTACCTCAAGAACCGCACCGTGGCGGATCAAACCTACCAGACGTTCCTGAAAAGGTTCCCGACCGCCCCCGACGCCGCCACCGTGCGGTCGCGTCTCAGCAGGTCGAGCGCCGCCAGCCGCGAGATCGCCAAACCCGTTGTCAAGCCCTCGCCGAAACTGATCACCCGGACAGAGGAACCGGCGCCGATGAAACTGCCGTTGCCCACAGCGCATCCTGCGCCGCCGCCAGCGCCGCCACCGGATCGGCGCACGCCGCAGGAGCGCTATCAGGATGCGTTCCTGTTGCTGCAGCGCGGCGCCTACGCCGAAGCCGGGCCACAGTTCGAGGCGTTGCTGCGGGTGGACCCGAATTTCGCGAAGGCGCATCTGGCACTCGGCCAGATCTATTCGCAACGCGCCGAGACGAAGACCAAGGCGCGGCAGCACTACATCCAATTCCTCCAGTTGCGCCCCGACGATCCGAAGGCGCCCGAAGTGCGTCGCTGGCTGAATGAGACGCGGTGGATGCCGTGAGCTTTGCCGCTACTTCACGACTGGCCGAATCACGAGGTTGCGGTAGTCCACGCTCGTGTGGTCGCCTTGGAGATAAATCGGGCCGGGGCGGAACTCATCCGAGGTCAGCGCGCCACCCGTGCAGCCGAGCAGCGGCTGGTTATCAATAATCTTCTTGCCGTTGAGGATGACCGTGACGTGGCGGTCCACCAGCGTGATGTCCATCGTCTGCCACTCGCCCGCCGGCTTCTCGGCGGCGACGGTCGGCGTGATGCGGCTGTAAACGCCGCCCATATTATGCGAGTCGAGCGGCTTGCCGCACGTGTCGGCCACCTGCACCTCGTAGATGCCGCGCAAGTAAACACCGCTGTTGCCGCCCTTCGGAACGCGCACCTCCAGTGTGAGCCGGAAGTCCTCAAACTCCTGCTCCGTGCGAAGGTTTGCGTAGCCCTTGTGCTTGCCCGGCTCCTGAGGGGCATCGTTGACCAGGATGCCATCCTTCGCACTCCAGCCGTTCGGGGCGTTTGGATTGAGCGCCTTCCAGCCGCTGAGGTCCTTGCCATTGAAGAGACGGATCGGCTTGCCGAACTTCACCTTCGACAAATCCGGCGCGGCCGGCACCGGCGGGATGCGCTTGCCGGAGAACTCGGCGCGGCCGAACTCCTTGCCGCCCTCGGCGCACTTGACCGTAACGAGCTTGAGGCAATCGCCGTCGCGCGTCGCGGTGATCGTTTCAGTCACCTTCTTACCCGGTTTGCCGTCCTTGCTCTTCGGCTGCTGGACGCGCGTGACGACCAGCTTCCCGTTCTCGACTTTTGCGCCGGCGGCGGGTAACACGCTGCCACCGCCCCAGAGGACACTGGCTTTCAGGCCGCCGTCTTTTTCCTCGACGCCGAGCCAGCCCGCGCCGCCGCTGGGAATGGTGAGCGCCCAGTGGCCGATGAAAGGTTTCGCATCGTCCACCGCAAGTGCCACGCCGCACGCGCCGCAAAGAACGAGGCCGAGAATGAACGGGAGAGAGAGCAGATGTTTCTTCATGCCTCCTTTTGACTCCAAACCACCCGTCCGGTTCAAGAAAAATCCGCGGGACGTTTTTTGCGCCGGAGAGAAAACAGTAGGTTGAGATTTGAACAATTGCGGGGTAGGATTCGTCGAAGTTGGCGAAGTTCATTTGACCAGGAGTGACTATGAAGGAAATGAAACTTGCAGCAGCGATGTTGGCCGCAGTCGTGGTGCTGGCTGGATGCACCGCCACCGAACAAGGCGCGGGCTACGGCACGCTCGGCGGCGCGGCCATTGGCGGCGCGGTCGGCGGCTGGCAGGGCGCCGCGATTGGCGCGGGCGCGGGCGCGCTCACCGGCGCGCTCGTGGGCAACGCCGTCGAACAGAGCGAGGAGCGCAAAGCGAGAGCGCAGCAACCTCCACCCCCGCCTCCGCCTCCACCGGGAGCAGCAATTCCATTGGGCCTTCGCACCGACCGGCCCGGTCTCGTGAAAAGCCCGTGGAATCCAAACGGGCCGTTGGTGGACGTGACCGGATTCGCGCCCGGCTCGGTGGTAAAGGATCCGACGACGGGAAAGAACTTCCTGGTGCCGTAAACGTCCTGACGCGGAGCCAGCCGGGATGCGCCGGCTGCCGCGGCCGACGGGTGTGCAGTTTCGCCAAGTGGGGCGTGCCTTCGGGCGCGCCTCCTTTTAGTTTGGAGGTGGCCGGGCTGGTTTGACAGAACGCCCCGCTTCTTGCGGAGCCAGCAGCGCACCGCGACAAATGCGTCGTCGCCACCGGAGTGGAAGTCAGTTATCATTCGCGTCACCAAATCAATGAAACCATCCTTTGATCTCATCGTCGCCGGCCACATGGTGGCCGATGTCATCGGCCGGCCCATCGCCCTCGACCGGCCCATTGGGTTCGGCAAGCTCTTCCACAGCGAAGCTGTCGAGTTGCACACCGGCGGCAACGTCTGCAACGTCGGCATCGCCGCTGCCAAGCTCGGCCTGCGCGTGGGCGCGCTCGGCCGCATCGGCGACGACAACTGGGGCGCGTTCCTCGACCAACGCCTGCGCCGCGCCGGCCTCGACCTTGGCGGCGTCATCGTGGACAAGCGCGGCCAGAGCAGCGCCACCGTCGTTTGCGTGGACCCGAGCGGCGAACGCACCTTCTTCCACACCGGCGGCTGCGGCAACCAGCTCACCGCCGCTGACATCATCGCGCGGCTCGATTACATCAAACGCAGCCGCGCCGTTGCGCTCGGTTACTTCGGCCTCATGCCACGGCTTGAATCGGAGTTTGGCCGCGCGTTGCGCGCCATCCGTCGCGCTGCGCCGAAGACGCTGACCTCGCTGGACTGCGTTGCCGGCGCGAAAGGCTTCCACAACCTCGCCAAAACGCTGCCGTGGCTGGACATCTTCGTGCCGAGCCTCGACGAAGCGCGCAGCGTCAGCGGCGAGGAGTCGCCGGAGAAAATCATCGCCTGTTTCCGCGCCGCCGGCGCGCAAGGCATCGTCGGCGTCAAGCTCGGCAAGGAAGGCTGCCTGCTCAGCGATCCCGCCGAACCGACGAAGACAGTGTATGTGCCGCCTGCGCCCGCGAAGAAAGTCGTGGACGCCACTGGCGCGGGCGATTCGTGGCTGGCGGGATTCATCACCGCGCGGCTGCGCGGTTTCGGCGTGCGCGATGCCGGCATGTTCGCCAACACCGTCGGCGCGAGTTGTGTGCAGGCCATCGGCGCGTCCACCGGCATCCGGTCGTTCGACGAAACGCTGCGTCTCGCGCGTCGCGCCGGCTGCTCGGCCTGACGGAGAAATCCCTCAGTATCTTGGCACGCTTGGGTCCACGTCGGTGGACCAGGCATCAATGCCGCCCTTGACGCTCTTGAGGTTGGCGTAACCCTGCTGGCGCAGGAATTGGAGCGCCTTCATCGAGCGTTTGCCGGCTTTGCAATGCAGCACGAGGCGGGCGTCCTTCGGCAACTCGCCGAACCGCTGCGGCAGCGCCGACAACGGCAGCAGCGTCGCGCCGGGAATGCGGCAGATGGCCCACTCGTCCGGCTCGCGCACATCCACCAGTGTGAATTTCTCGCCGCGTTTCAACATCGCCGCCAACTCGACGGCTGTGATTTCGTCTCCAGTGGGTTGTTCATTCATGGTTGGTTCGCCTCTTACGCCACAGAACTGCTCGTAATCAATCAGCTTCGTGATCGTCGGCCGCTCGCCGCACGCGGGGCATGCCGGGTCGCGCCGCATCTTCATCTCGCGGAACTTCATGTCGAGCGCGTTGTAGAGCAGCAATCGGCCCAGGAGCGCGTCGCCTTTGCCGAGGATGAGCTTGATGGCCTCGGTGGCCTGGATGACGCCGATGACGCCCGGCAGCACGCCGAGCACGCCGCCTTCGGCGCAACTCGGCACCATGCCGGGCGGCGGCGGCTCCGGGAAGAGGCAGCGGTAGCACGGCCCGCCAAGATGCGGCGCAAACACGCTGGCCTGGCCCTCGAAGCGGAAGATCGCGCCGTAGATGTTCGGCTTCTTCAACAGCACGCACGCGTCGTTGCTGAGGTAGCGCGTCGGGAAGTTGTCCGTGCCGTCAATGACAACATCGTAGCGGCCAAAAATGTCGAGCGCGTTCCCGCTGCTGAGCCGGGCGGCGTGGCACTCGATGGTGACATTCGGGTTGATGTCGCCGAGCCGCGCGCGGGCGCTCTCCAGTTTCGAGCGGCCGACGGCGCCGGTGCCGTGGATGATCTGCCGCTGGAGGTTCGTCTCGTCCACGACATCGAAATCCACCAGGCCGAGCCGACCGACGCCCGCCGCCGCCAGATACATCGCCGCCGGCGATCCCAGCCCGCCCGCGCCGATGCAGAGGATGCTGGCGGCTTTGAGCTTTTCCTGGCCGGCCACGCCCACCTCCGGCAGCGTCAGGTGCCGCGAGTAACGCCGGATCTCCTCGTTCGTCAGCTTTGCTCTTGTCGGTTCGTCCATGATCTTCCACTCAAACAGAAACACTCCGCTCCGCGGCAGCGCGGTGCTTCGGCCGACGGAGAAATCAACCTCTCTCCTCTTTGCTGGTCCCGGCGGGCGGTTTCATGCCGGCGATCTTGCCAGCAAGTTCGGCCCGCGCCAACGCTTCATTCAGGTCGCGCACAAACACCGTCTTGCTTCGCGAGCTTTCGCCGCGCAGCAGCTCGCACTGGCTGCGCTTGACGCGAAACAGTTTCGCGAGGCATTCCAGCAGCGCCTCGTTGGCCTTGCCCTCGACCGGCGGCGCCTTCACGCGCACCTTGAGTTCCGCGCCGTGCAACCCCGCCACTTCGCTGCGCGACGCGCCGGGCTGGACGCGCACCGAAAGCTGGCAGCCGTTTGGAGTTCGTTTCAGGAATGGCATAGTGAGCTAATCTAGCGCAGCGTTTTCACAATGCGAGTTTTCGATGACGAATCGCGAATGCCCGAACGCGGGAGCGAATCACGTCGAATGAACGCCGGCTTGCAGTTTCGCCGGGGAGCGCGTAGCTGTTAGCCAGTCACGGAGGCAACCGATGAGTCCGATGATCCAACGAACACGAATCAAACTGTATGCGGCGCTCTGCGTGGCGGGATTGTTGGGCCTGGCGGCGCGGGAGATGGAGTTCGGGCCGACGGTCAACCTCCAGCGCGACATCGTCATCCTCAACGACGGCATCGCCGACGAGGCGATGCTGGCGATGTTGAAGGAGTTCCTGCACCGGCGGTTCAGCCTGCCGGTGCGCGTCGAGAAGAATCCCCTGGACCTTTCCGTCGCCGCGAGGCCGAAGCGGCATCAGTGGGAGCTGCGCGAGTTGCTGGCGGCCGTCCTCGCCCGCGTGCGGGGCCAAGGGCGCTGCGTCCTGCTGACTCCCAAGGACACGTTCACGCTCGACATGAACTGGAGCACCGGCATCGCCCGTTGCGACGGCGCTGCGGCGGTCGTCTCCATCTGCCGCCTCGACCCGGCTTTCTGGAGCGAGGCGCAGGATCGCGCGCTGCATTACAAGCGGGTGCGGAAGATCGTCCTCCACGAACTGGGGCACACGTTCGGCCAGCGCGGCCATTGCGAAGACTGGGCCTGCGCGATCCACGGCTCCGGCAGCATTGGCGAGATAGACAAGACCGGCGACGACTACTGCAAACGCTGCAACGCGCTCGCCCACACCGCTGTCGCCGGCATCCGGGGCAAGCTGTAAAGGCGGACTCGAGAACGCGCGCGGCTCTCGGAATGGCGCGCCATTTTTTGGGTTTTGGGTTCCACTTTTGCGAGACTGGCGCGCTGCACTCAAAAACTGACGCCAGATTGTTGGTTTTGGGTTTCACTTTTGAAAAACTGGCGCGCTCCGCTCACTTCCGCGCGCGCCGCACTCAAGAACTGACGCCACTTTTTGAGTTTCGGATTCCACTTTTGCGAAACTGGTGCGCTGCACTCATAAACTGACGCCACTTTTTCAGTTTCGGGTTTCATTTTTACGAGACTGGCGCGCCGCACTCAAAAACTGGCGTCACTTTTTGAGTTTTGGGTTCCACTTTTGAAAAACTGGCGCGCTACACTCATAAACTGACGCCAGATTTTCAAAAGTGGGTTCCGATTTTGAGTTTTGGGTTCCGGAAATGAAAATCGAAACCCACTTTTGCACAACCTGACGCCAGCCGGACATGGACTGGCGCTGGATAATGCACTGGAAAAGCGATGTTTACGCGGCCGGAGTAGCGTTTTGGCTGGATCCCCTGCCGGCGGCCCCTACGGCAGCCATCCCGGTGGTCGAAAAAAGCCATTTCCGGCAGGGCGGGTTCATGGGCGGCTTCAAACCGCTCGAATGCCCGCGAAAAGAGTGGCGGTGGATTGGGAGGCGCTCCCAGACGGGCATCGCGACCCACATCCATAGAAGCCTCCAACCGCCTGCGTCTCTTCGTGAACCAGCCGTGATCTCCTGCGATTTCGCCCCCTCGGTGCTTGACTCTCAGCTCCACTTGGCCAACAACCTTGTTCTGTCATGAACCGCTTTTCCTGCTGCGTCCTCGCGTTTCTCGCACTGACCTCAACGCTGCCCGCTGCCGACGCGCCGCCAGCCAAGCCGCCCATCCTCGACTGTTTCATCAGCACCGGCGACAACCACTGGCTCGGCTCGTGGCTGCCGATTGATTCCAAGGCGAGCATCGAGGCGTCGTTTGAGCTGCTGAAACGGATCGGCGTGCGGCGCGTGTATTGGCGCGGCTTGCAGGAGGCGGCCTGGCTGGAGACGATGCAGTTCCGCGAGGAGAACTGCCGCTACGCGTCATTCTGGAAATACCTGCTGCGGCTCGACAAGGAACTGGCCGTGGACCGGCTCGCGGTGGAGGCGGCGCACAAGCGCGGGATGGAAATCTGGGGCGTCAGCACGATGTTCGACTGGGGCGCGGCGGCTGACACGCCGTGCTTCGGCGATTTCCCGCACAACAGCGAGTCGCGGCTGCGACAGCGGCATCCCGAATGGGTGCCCGTGGACAAGCGCGGCGTGCTGCGGCAGGGCGGGCCGATCGAGTTCGCCTACCCGGAAGCGCGCAAGGCATTGGCGGACCTGCACCTGAAGTTCATGGACCGCGACGGCTACGACGGCATGGCGTTCCTGACTTACGTGGAGAACTTCAGCCTGCGCTTTCCAGACGAGTTCGGATTCAACGAGCCGGTGGTCCAAGAGTTCAAGCGGCGCGCCGGCATTGACGCGCGCACGCAGCCGTTTGGCCGCAACGCGACAAGCTACGACTGGCAGGCGCTCCGCGGCGAATCCGTCACCGCCTACCTGCGCGAGCTGAAGTCCGAGCTGGCCAAGCGCGGCAAGAAGCTCGGCGTCTGCCTCAACCCCAACCAGCCGAGGCTGCCGCAGTTCTGGACCGCGGTCGGCGCGACGATCAGCGCGGGCCACATCCAGTTCGATCTCGACACATGGGTGCGCGACGGTGTCGTGGACCAGCTTATCGTCTGGGGCGGCAGCCACGGGCCGGCGCAGTTGAAGACCGTCGAGGATTGCCTCTGGCTGACGCGCAGCTCGAAGACGGCGGTGGCTGCGATGACCTCCAGCCCGTTCGCGGAACGATGGAAGCCGTTCCATGAACGCAGCGTGCCGCTGGCGCTCGCAGTCGGCGACGACTGGCAGTATCTGGAATACTGCAACGTCCCCGAACAGCCGCTGGCCGCGCTGCAATCCAAGGACGATCTGCTGCGGTTGCGCGTGCTGGCGCAAGTCGCGCGCGGCAAGACCAAGGCGGCCGTGGCCGATCTCGCGCCGCTGGCGAAAGACGCCAACCTGCTCGTCCGCCGCATGGCGTTGCTGGCGCTCACGAGAACCAAGGACCCGCAGGCCGTGCCGCTCATCGAGGCGGGCCTGTCTGATCCGGAGCACGGTGTCCGCTGCGTCGCCGCGCAGGCCTTGCGCGACTTGAACCGCCCGGAGAGCGCCGCGAAGCTGCTGGCGGCGGTCCAGCGTTTTCCCGCGCATCCGCTCATGGAATCAGCCGTGTCCACATTGCCGAGAATCCAACCGCTGCCGCGCGCCGAACTCGCCAAGGCCGCCGCCGGGCACGGCACCCCCTCCGTGCGCGTCGTCGCCATGCGCGCTCTCGGTTTGATGCCGAAGGAGGAACTGGTGCCGGTGTTCGCGAAGGGACTGAACGACGCCGACCGTTTCGTCCGTTTCGCCGCCGCGCAGGCGCTGGGGAACGTCACCCACAGCCCGAAGGCGATCGAGGCGCTCATCGAGGCGACGAAACAGGACAACGTCGTCGTCTCCAACCGCGCCGCCACGTCGCTCGGCATGATTGGGACGCGCCAGCAAGAAAAGGAACTCGAGCCGCTGCGACCGAAGATGATCGAGGCGTTGAAGAACCTCTACGCCAAGCTCGGCGACGGCTGCGCGCGCGCCGACGCCGACTGGGGTTACCGCCCCGTGGGCAACGCGCTGCTGAAGTTCGGCGCCGACGGCGAGCGCGTGCTGCGGGAGTTCATGGACCAGCGCAAAGACCGTCGCCTGGCCGAGCAGGCGTGGAAGAGCCTCCATGTCCGCCTCGACAACGGCGCGTTCACCGAGAGCTGCGAGAAGGAAGACAACGAGGCGTTTAAGAAACGGCCGGTCTTCAGCCGCGAGCTGAAGGTGGATCAGTCCAAAGGTGACGACGCCTCGGCGGCGGGGCCGTTCAAAACCATCGCCCGCGCCATCGCGGCGGCGGGACCGGGCGACTCGATCCATCTCACGCCGGGTCGCTACCGTGAATCGGCGGCGTTCCACAACAAGTCCGGCGAGCCGGGCCGACCCATCAAGCTCGAAGGCCACGGCGCGACGCTCGACGGCGCGGAACCGCTGAAGCCGACAGATTGGGAGATGGTCTCGCCCGGACTCTATCGCAACCGCAATCTGTTGCCGGTCAATCCCGCCAACCTCGGCCGATGGTTCTTCGTCTTTGACGGCAAGATGAACCACATGGGCCGCACCAGCAAAGGCCCCAGCAAGCCGCTGAAGAAAGCCGAGGAGCTTGCGCCCGGCGAATGGACCTACGTGCCCGACGCGCCCATCGTGCGCAAGAGCACGGGCGGCAGGCCGTGGGACGCGCGCACGCTGAAAGGCGCGTTCTACATCAAGATTGACCCGGCGAAGAAGCTGGGCGCTTGCCGGATTGAAGCGCCGATCCGCTCCAACGGCGTCAGCCTCAGCGGGCGTTGCGAGCATCTGGTCATCCGCAACGTGACCTCGACTCACGTCCACAACGACGGCTTCAACATCCACGGCTACTCGCGCAACATCTTGTTCGAGAACGTGAAGGCGGTTGACTGCGGCGACGACGGCGTGAGCGCGCACGACGACTGCCAGATTCGCGTCAACGGCCTTGTCTCCAGCGGCAATTCCACCGGCATCTGCGACGTGGGCGACAGCGTCTCGCACTACAACCGCGTCCTCATCAAGGACTGCCTCGGCCACGACCTCTACTTCCTCGACACGAACGAGCACTCGGTCAGCAACTCCGTCGTCCAGTCGTCCGCGTGGCGCGCGCTGGTCGTCACCGGCGGTCCGAAGACGAACGGCGTCTGCACCCTGCGCCTCGACAACGTCCTCATCCACCGCGTCGCCGGCAGCAATGACGTGCGCGTGGCCGCTGGCTCCGTGCTCGACGCCCGGCACGTGACATTCTCCAACTTGAATTTCCTTGCCACCGGCGGCGCGGTGACGCTGCGCGACTCGGTCATTGCGGGCACACCGCCGCCGGAGATCAGCATCTGGAAAGGCGTTCGCTGGCAGTCCGACCGCAACCTCTACGACACCCGCTTCATCCGCCTCGACCAGACGTTCTACTCGCCGAAGACGTTCGGCGACTACCAGCGCGCCACGGGCCAGGACAAAGGCTCGCGGTGGATGAAGGTGGAATTCAAGCAGCCATTCGACGGGCAAATCGCCAAGCCGGCGGTGGGCAAAGGTTCAGGTGTGGATGTGTCGCGGCTGCCGTCGGCGATGCGGTAGCGGCGTTGGCTGCGCAAGCTGCTTCACTCGTATCGCAGCGCGTCAATCGGGTCGAGCTTCGAGGCTTTGCGGGCGGGATAGAAGCCGAAGAAAATCCCCACGGCGGCGCTGAAGAGGAACGCGCCGGCGACCCAAACCACCGGTATCAGCGTCGGCCAACCGAGACTCACCGAGATGATCTTCGATGCGCCAATGCCGGTTGCAATGCCGATCACGCCGCCGATGGAACTGAGCGTGATCGCCTCGGTGAGGAATTGGAGCAGGATGTCCCGACCGTGCGCGCCAACGGCCATGCGGATGCCGATCTCCCGCGTGCGCTCGGTGACGCTGACGAGCATGATGTTCATGATGCCGATGCCGCCGACGATCAGCGAGACGCTCGCGATGGCGCCCAGCAGAATGGTCATTGTCTTCGACTGGGCGGTGGCCATTTCGGCGATGTCCTGCTGGCCGCGCACGGTGAAGTCGTCGTCCCGGCCAGGCTGGATGCGATGGCGCTGGCGCAGCAACTCCGTGAGTTGCTGCTGCACCACGGGTAGCTGCCTCGCGTCGGCGGCCTGCACCATGATGGAGCGCAGTGTTGTTGCGCCGAGGATGCGTTTCATCGCGCTGGTGTAGGGCACGATGACGACGTCGTCCTGGTCGCTGCCCATCACCGAGAGACCTTTCGATGACAGGAGGCCGACGATGGTGAACGGCACGTTCTTGATGCGCACGACCTGGCCGATGGGACTTTCATCACCGAAAAGCTGCTGCGCGGTGGTCTTGCCAATGACGGCCACCTTGTTCGCGCCGCGCACGTCCAGTTCCGTGAACGGCGCGCCATCCACCAGCGGCCATTGGCGGATATCGAAGTAGTCCGGCCCTTCGCCGAGGATTTGCGGCAGCCAGTTCTGGTTGCCCGCGGCAACCTGCGCGGCGGAGCGCAGTTCCGGGCTGACGGCGGTGACGCCGGGAATCTCACGCCGCATGGCCTCGGCGTCTTCCACGGTGAGCGTGCCGGCGCCGCCGTGGCCACTATGCACACCGGTGCGCGTGATGCTGCCGGAGAAAATGAGGATCACGTTTTGGCCGAGGCTGGCGATCTGCGCTTCGATCTGCGCCTTCGCACCGTTGCCGATGCCGACCATCGTGATGACCGCGCCGACGCCGATGATAATGCCGAGCGCGGTGAGCACCGAGCGCATTTTGTTGCGGCGCAGCGCGCGGAGAGCGGTCTTGATGGTGACAAGGATTCTCATGGCGTTTGAAGCGCCGGGTCGAGGAGCGACTGGAGGCGTTCCAGTTCCGGCCCGGCGAACAGCCGGTCGGTGACGGGAGTGTCGGACACCACGCGGCCGTCGCTCATGACGACGTTGCGCTTGGTGAACCGGGCGATGTCCGGCTCGTGCGTGACCATGACGAGGGTGATGCCGCGGTCGTTAAGCTGCTGGAAGACGCCCATGATCTCGACGCTGGTGCGGCTGTCGAGATTGCCGGTCGGCTCGTCGGCGAGCACGAGCGCCGGCTGGTTCACAAGCGCGCGGGCAATGGCGACCCGTTGTTGCTGGCCGCCGGAAAGCTGGCTCGGATGATGGCCTGCGCGGTCGCTGAGGCTGACGATGCCGAGCGCGCGCAACGCCTTCTCTCGCAGTTCGTGGCTGCGCATGTGCTGCCGGGCGTAGAGCATCGGCAACTCGACGTTCTCCAGCGCCGATGTGCGCGAGAGGAGGTTGAAGCCCTGGAACACGAAGCCGATTTTCTGGTTGCGGATGTCGGCCAGTTCATCGGTGCTGAGTTGCGACACATCAGTGCCGTCGAGGCAGTAGCGCCCGCCCGTGGGCCGGTCCAGGCAGCCGAGGATGTTCATCAGCGTGGACTTGCCGGAGCCGCTCGCACCCATGACGGCGACGAACTCGCCCGGATGAATCTCCAGCGAGACGCCGCGCACCGCGAGCACCTCCACCTCGCCGGTGTGGTAGGTCTTGCGAACGTCGTCCAGTTGGATGACCGCGTTCATTCGTTTGCCTAGAACCGCCGCATGCCGCCAAACGGGCTGGAAGCCGCCGGCGTCGAGTTCCGTTGTGAAACCTGCGCCGTAACCACGTTGTCGCCTTCCTTCAAGCCTTCGAGCACCTCGGTGTTCACGCCGTCGCTGATGCCAATCTTGATTTGCGCCAACTGCGGCTTGTCGTCCGTCGCGCCGCCGGGAAGCGTGTAGACCGTCCGCGCCATCGTCCGTTCGCCCTTGCGCCGGCCCGGCCCGCCGGGGCCGCGGGACCTTCCGCCTTCGCCACCGCCTGCCGCAACGGACGGCGAGCCGCCGTTCTTGGAGGCGCTGTCCGCCGCGGTCACCGGGCGGAATCGCAACGCGGCGTTGGGAATCTTCAGCACGTTCTCGCGCTGGGCGACGATGATGGAGACGTTGGCCGTCATGCCGGGCCGCAGTTTCATGTCATTGTTGTTAACGCTGATCACCGTGTCGTAACTGACGACGTTCTGGACGGTGATGGGCGAGTTGCGGATCTGCGTCACTTTGCCGTGAAATGTGCGATACGGAAACGCGTCCACGGTGAAGTTCACGTCCTGGCCGACCTCGACGTTGCCGATGTCGGCCTCGGCGACGTTGGCGTCTATCTGCATCTTTGTCAGGTCGTTGGCGATGACGAAGAGAGTCGGCGCATTCAAGCTCGCCGCCACGGTCTGGCCGACGTCCACGCTGCGCGAGATGACAATGCCATCCACCGGCGAGTAGATCGTGCAACGCGCGAGGTCCACCTTCGCCCGCTCCAGCGAGGCTTCCTTCTGCTTCACGCTCGCCTCGGCTTGATGGAGCGCCGCCATCGCCGCATCCAGGTCGGCTTGAGGGACGAGATCCTTCGCGCGCAATCCCTTTTGCCGCCCCGCCTGCACCTGCGCCAGTTCCAGCGTGGCCCGCGCGTTGGCGAGGTCGCCTTCGGCCTGGTGGACGACCGCTTCATAGGTGGCGGGATCGAGCTTCGCGACCACCTGGCCTTCCTTGACGACCGAGTTGTAGTCCGCAAACAACTTCATGATCATGCCGGAAATCTGGCTGCCAACCTGGACGTTGAGGACCGGATTAAGCTGGCCCGTGGCCGTCACCGCCTGCGTCAGCTCGCCGCGCGCAACGGGCGACGTCTGATACTGCGGCGTGCTGTCCGTGCGCAGCCAGAAATACCACGCGCCGTATCCCCCGCCCCCGGCGAGCAGCAACAGGACCAGCGTCCAGATGATTTTGCCCATCACTCGATTCTTGGCCATGACGTCCTTTCGCCAGCGCCGCCACGGACACTCGTGTTCTGCGGGCGGCCCGGCGTTTCGGTGTCCAGATTTCTGGCACCCATTAGACGCTTATGCAACATCCTATTCAAACCCTTGTTTCAGGGAACCCGAGATGTTTGGAAAAGTCATTGACGCGCCTGCATCGGCGGACTACTGTGCGCGCCGTGATGAACGCCTTGCAACTCACCGGTCTGGGGCTGCTGCTACTGCAGCGGCGGCCGGCGGGTTGTGTCTCGGCGTAGCGCAGAGACAGTTTCGACCAACCCATCGGCCGCGAGGCCGGTGGGTTTTTTTGTTTGGTGACAACAGGACAAGCACAGGATAAGCAAGAGCAGTAAGGTGAAGACGGAAAGGCTGGTTAAGAACATGTCAGACAAAGTCTATATCTTCGACACGACGCTCCGCGACGGCGAGCAGTGCCCCGGCGCGTCCATGAACATCCGCCAGAAAATGGAGATCGCGCGCCAGCTCGCGAAGCTGCGCGTGGACATCATCGAGGCGGGCTTCCCTGTCATCAGCGACGGTGACTTCGAAAGCGTCAGCCGGATCAGCACCGAGATCGCCGGCACCTCGCCCGGCGGCAAAGGCCCGGTCATCTGCGGCCTTTCCCGCTGCGTGCCCAAGGACATCGAGGCCGCCGGCAAAGCCGTCAAACCCGCCGGCAAGCTCGGCCGCATCCACGTCTTCCTCGCCACGTCGCCGATCCACCGCGAGTTCAAGTTCGGCAAGGCGCAGGCGGAAATCCTCCGCCTCGCCGTCGAGGGCGTCAAACGCGCCCGCCAGCTCTGCGCGAACATCGAGTTCTCGCCGGAGGACGCCGCGCGCACGGAGCTGAATTTCCTCACCGAGATCACGCTCGCCGTCATCGAGGCCGGCGCGACGACCGTGAACATTCCCGACACTGTCGGCTACGCCATACCGGAGCAGTTCGGCGGCGTCATCCGACACCTGACCCAGCGTGTCGGCGACAGCGCCATCATCAGCGTCCATTGCCACAACGACCTCGGCCTCGCCGTCGCCAACAGCCTCGCCGGCGTCGCCAACGGCGCGCGGCAGGTCGAGTGCACCATCAACGGCATCGGCGAGCGCGCGGGCAACGCCAGCCTCGAAGAAGCCGTCATGGCCATCAAGACGCGCAGCGATTACTTCAAGGACGTGCGCACCGACGTGGACACGCGCGAGATCGTCAAGACCTCGAAGCTCGTCAGCCGCCACACCAGCTTCATTGTCCAGCGCAACAAAGCCATCGTCGGCGAGAACGCCTTTGCGCATTCCGCCGGCATCCACCAGGACGGTATCCTCAAGAAGCGCGAAACCTACGAGATCATGGACCCGCAGAAAATCGGCTGGGGCGAAACGGAGTTGCCGCTCACCAAGCACAGCGGCCGCAACGCGCTCACCCGCCGGCTCCAGCACCTCGGCTGCAAGCTCAGCGACGAAGAAATCAGCCGCGTTTTCGTCGGGTTCAAGAAGATCGGCGACGCCAAGAAGTTCGTCTACGACGACGACCTCATCGCGCTCGTTGACAGCGAGGCGAGCGTCGTGCGCGAAACCTACACGCTGGATCACATCAGCTTTGTTGGCGGCACCAACGCCGTGCCGATGGCGGCCGTCAAGCTCCGCAAGGGCAAGGATGTGCTTCTGAAAGGCAGCACCGGCGATGGCCCCGTGGACGCCGTGCTCAAGGCGATTGACCTCATCACCGGCAAACGCGGCAAGTTGCTCGACTACCAGCTCCGCGCCACCACCAGCGGCAAAGACGCCGTCGGCGAGGTAACGTTGAAGGCGGTCTTCGGCGGCGGCGAGCCGCTCGTCGGCCGCGGCGCGAGCACCGATGTCGTCGAGGCGAGCGCCAAAGCCTACCTCAACGCCGTCAACCGCGCCCTGACCGCCAGCACACCCGCCAAACCCGTGCGCGGTGTGTGAGCCGCAACCACACAGCCAGAGCAGCTCTCACACCGCCCTTTAATAACGAGAAGGAAAAGGGTGAGGGGCCGGTGGCGCTCAACCGCATGATCACGGCTTAATTGCCGGCGGCGCTTTTCACGCAGCGAAAGCCATACACGTCGTAGCCGAGGCACACGTCGGGCAGGCCGGGGGCGTCGGCGGCGCGGAACCCTGAGGCGCATTTCTCCGGCGGGCTGCTCCAGTTGCCGCCGCGGATGACGCGCTTCTGCCCTTGGCCGGGGCCGCGCGGGTCTTTGGGCGGACTGTCCTTGTAGTAGTCGGCGGCGTAGAAATCGTTGCACCACTCGCCAACGTTGCCATGCATGTCGTGGAGACCCCACGCGTTCGCCGGTTTTCCACCGACGGGACGCGTCTTCTTCTCCGAGTTGCCCTTGAACCAGCCGAAGGACTTGAGCTGCGCCGCGTCATCGCCGAAGGAGTAGGCGGTTTGTGTGCCGGCGCGGCAGGCGAATTCCCATTCCGCCTCGGTTGGCAGCCGGTAGCCGTTCACGGAGAAGTCGCACTGCCATGTCGCCTCGTCGTAGCAGGGCTTGAGGTTCTCGGCGAGCGACCGGGCGTTGCAGTATTTCACCGCCTGTGTCCAGCGCACCTGCTCGACCGGGTTGTCGTCGCCCTCGAACTTGGAGATGTTTACGCCCATCAACTCCTCGTAGGACTTCTGCGACACCTCGCGCGTGTCCATGTAGAACGCGCTGATGGAAACCTTGTGCGCGGGCTTGGCGTCGTCGGTCCCGCTCGCGCCGCCCATCGTGAACGTGCCCGCCGGGATCAGCGCCATCTCCGCGCCGCCGGGCGTTTTGACGATCTTGGGCGTGTGGGCCGGCGGCGGTGCGTCCGCGGGTTGCCGCTGGCAGGAGAGCGTGAGACTGATCGCGCCGAGAATCAGAAGACGGCCGAGGGATTTGGATTTCATGTCTTAGTCCGCCGCCGCGCTTTCGTGGCCGAAGGCACAATGGAGCATCTCCATCGTGCGCTGCCGCATCTCGCGTGCGAACTCGAACGCCGCGTCGTCCTGCGCCTCGGTCATGCGGATGCCGGCGCGATGGCGAAGCCGTTTGGTGAACATGCGGAACTCGCCGATGGCGCTGTCCTGGTTGCCGCCGATGGTGCGCGTGTCGCGGCCGAGTTGTTTGGCTTTCTCCAGCTTCTTCTCTTTCTCCTCGTTGCTGTCTATGAGTTGGATGACCTGCTCAATCAGCACGCGCGCGGCGGGCGGTGTGCGCTCGTCGAGTTTGCGCTTCTCGTAAATCTTGCCGAACTGGGCGAGACAGCCGTCGAACTCGTCGGCCAGCGCGACAAGCTGCGGCTTCTCCGCCTTCGTCTTCGCGAGCCATGCGTGTGTTTTCTTGCCCCATACGAGGAACTCGTCCATCCGGCTGCGGATGCCGAGGACGAAGTTGTGCATCGCGTCGAGCCGCTCCAGCAGAAACTGTTTCTTCGTCTTTTCCTCGCCGGCGTCGAAGATTTTTTCGTATTCGCCGGTGACGAAACACGTGGCCGGCCACTTGTCGCGCTCGACGCGCCTGATCTGGAGATCGTCCGGCAGCGTCGCCTTCGGCGTGCCTTCGAGCGCGGCGGCCAGCACGTCCATCACGGCAAACACGCCCGCCGGGCTGCCGTCCAGCGTGCCGAACGGATAGACCACCGCCGAGCGGTTGTCGTCGTATTGGATGTCGGGCACCGGCTCGAACTTCGTCTTGCGCAGAAAACAGGTGTCGCCTTCGATGCAGGGCGGATAGGCGAAGCTGCCGCGCGCCGAAGTCCAGATCGTCCGCGCCTTCCGCAACTCGAAACCAACGCCTTCGTAACGGTTCGTGCTCACGCGGATGGGACATTTCCACGAATCGGTCAGCCCGTCCGTCCGCGGGTAGTCGGCGCGCCACGCCGCGCGGAAAGGCACCTTCCAGTCGAGCTTTGTGTCTTTGACCGGATGGAGGTCGCCCTGCCGTTTCTCGTGCCAGATGTCCGGCGACGCCAGCAGGGCGACCCAGACGGCGGGGACTGTCTCTTTTGAAAAACCAATCTCCGCGGCAGAGATCGCGCGGCTGTTGCCGGAGCCGTCGAGGTTGAGATTCACCTGCTGGCTCGCGGAGGGCCAGACGCTCATCGCGATGGCGTTGCGGTCTTCGAGCAGTTCCACCAGCATGTGCTCGCTCGGGAACCGCAACCGCGGGGCTTGGATGGCGTCGGCGCTGACGAGCAGGTCGCCGCAGAACGGGTCCGGCAGCACGGCGTATTTGGCCCGCGCCTCGACCCGGATTCTCTCCGTCCCGTCACCCGCTTGTATCTCGATGATCGGCTGGCCGCGCTTGACGGAGTAGCGCGCCGTGAGTTTCTTGCCGGCTTCGGTGGTTGCGCTCGCTTCGAGAACGATCTTCCGCGCGGTGTTCTCGATTACCTTGAACGAGTCAACCGCCCGGGTCTTGTCGCCGCCCGCGCCCGCCGCGACGAGCGTCAAGCCCCTGACCATCCGCTCGCCGAGCCGGTAGTAGCACTCCGGCCCCTTCGAGCCTTTTCGCAGGACCAAGGCGAGGGAGCTGTTTGCCGCGCAGAGATCGCCTTTGCCGGCCACGCCGGAGAGCACGGGCGGCAGCGGAGCCTTCCCGTCGAACAACCGCACCGCCTCGGCCTCCTCTTGCTTGCGCGCGAGTTGCGCGTAAGGCACGTAGTCGCCTTCGTAGAGCCGGAACATGTCCGCGCGGTATTCACAACTGGTCTGCCGGCAACTGATGTAGGCAAACCACCCTTCGGGACAATCCTTCTCCGCCTTGAACGTGTGGTGAAGCTCCGTCCAGCCTTCCGGTCCCAGCGTGACCTCGCCGCTGGCCATCACACGGTCGTAAGGTTTCGCGCGGCGCTCGATTTGCAGACGGACGACCACCGGCTCCCTCACCGCTTTCGCCAGCACGGCGAAGGTGTAGGTCGTTCCCTTTTTGCCGCCTTGCACGCCTTGCCCAAACTGCGTTCCCCAACCCTTCACCTCGCCGATGGTGACGCGGATGCTGTGATCGCCCGCGGCCGTCGCCGCGTTGTCCACGGCAAACTGGCAGACGGTGCCGCGATCCTTGTCCACGCGCCAGCCGTCTTCGCCGCCGCCGCGCTTCTCGAAGCTTGGGTTGGCAAAGAAGTTTTCAGCCGCCTGAGCCCCCTTCGGCACCGGCGCGACTTGCAGGACGAACGACAATAGAACAAAGACCGCGCTACGTTGAATCACAGTTGACCCTTTGAAGTGTGTGCCACGCCGAAGCCGCTACGACTCCTGCCGCTTCACGATGATCAGGTAACTCTTCTTGGCAGGCTCGGCGACGAAGCCGGTGGGGCGGTCCTGGGTGTTTCCGTTGGTGGTGACGCACCAGAACAGCATGTCGCCTTCGATCTTGAAGATGCCGGGAAACGTCTTGCCCTTGAAGCCGCCGGTGCTGCCGGTGGCGTCCATGCACTTGCCGTCGGCTGACAGCTTGAAGTCACCCTCGGCGATGGGCTTCTCTTCGGGCAATCGCTTGCCGTTGATGTGGCTGTCCTTGATGGTCAGTTCCAGCGCGACGCCTTTGTCGGGGTCTTCGCCCTTGCCAGAACTGAACCGCGCGCCGCGCCAAACGCCCTGGAGCGGTTTGGCGTCGGCAGCGGGAGAATCCGCCGGAAAGAGCGGGAGCAATCCAAGCCCCGCAGCCAGAATGGCGCCCGGCAGGAATGAAGTGACGGGGTGTTTCATGCGAAGAGTCCTCGTTGTCGAAGTGGAAGCATTGTTGTTCGCCGGCCGGCAACTGCGCTTGTTCGCCTTGCCAACCGTCGGCGGCAGTATGCCATCGCGAAAAGCCATTGGCAAAACCAATCCGACGCTCACCGCCGCTGTTCGGGCGTCACTTTCAGGGTCACGTCTTTGCCGTCGCGTTGCACGACAATCTCCACCGGCTGGCCGATCTTCGCGCCGTCGAGCGCGTAGGTGTATTCGTTGATGTTCAGGATCTTCTTGCCGCCGAACTTCACGATCACGTCGCCGGCGCGCAAGCCGCCCTTGTCCGCCGGGCTGCCCGGGCGCGTGCCGCTGAGTTTCACGCCGGGACGGTCGCCCTCGGTGTAATCGGGAATCGTGCCGAGATAAGTGCGTAATCTTTCGCGGCCCACGCCCATCGGCGAACGCTCGGCAACCTTCTCGAAGCGTGGACGGTCGGGGCGCGTCGCGAGGTCTTCAACGACGCGCCGCACCAGTTCCAGCACGGCGGCTTCGCCGGGGGCGTTGATCTTGTCGGCGGTGTCGGTGGGGCGGTGGTAGTCGCGATGCGAGCCGGTGAAGAAGTTCAGCGCCGGCACGCCCGCCTGATAGAAGGAGGATGAATCCGTTGGCAGATACGGGTCGTTGCTGAGCACCACGCAGAGCGGCAGTCCGGCGGCGAACCGCTCGAACAGCCGCGGCCAGACGGCGGACGAGCCTGCGCCCTGCACGGCGAGCCGCTGCTCTGTCAGCCGGCCGATCATGTCCATGTTCACCATCGCGACGATGTTGGACATCGGCACGGGCGGCTTTTTGCAGAACGCCGACGAGCCGAGGACGCCAATCTCCTCGCCGCTGAAGCACGCGAAGAGCACGTCGCGGCGCAGGGATTTGGCGCGTTTGCCGAAATGCCGCGCCAGTTCCAGCACGCCGGCGGTGCCGCTGGCATTGTCGTCGGCGCCGGGATGAATCTCCTCAAAACCCGCGCCGAGCGAGTTCTCGCCGCCGTAGCCGAGATGGTCGTAGTGCGCGCCAACGACAACGGTTTCGTTGAGCCGGTCGGGCGCGCCGGCGCGGATGAAGGCAAAGACGTTGTGGCCGGTGGCAGTCTGTTTCTTCAACTCCACGCGCATTTTCACGCGCACGCCGGTCATCGCGAAGCCGCCCTGCGTTTCCAGTTTGTCGAGCGCGTCCTGCGTCGCCTTCAGGTCCTTGCCGGCGGCGGCGAAGATTTTCTCCGCCAGCTTTCGCGAGAGCTGCGCGGCGACGATGCCGCTGTCGGCGAAGCTGCCGTCGCCGCTGCGCGTGATGAGTTGGTCGCGAGGCAACGAACTCGGCCCGGTCGTCACCAACAACGCCTTCGCGCCGCGCTCGCGCGCCGTCATCGCCTTCATCCGCAGCGGCGCGAAATGGCGGAGCCGGTCCCGCTCCTTCTCCGGCGCGGCCTCCGGCTGGAAACGCAGCACGAGCACGATCTTGTCCTTCACGTCGAGGTGCGCGAACGAGTCGTAACCCTGCGTGGCGATGCCGTAGCCGGCGAAAACCACCTCGCCTTCGACCTCGCCGTTGGCCGAGAGCGCCAGCGGCACGAAGTCCGCGTCCACCGCGCCGGCGGTCTTCTCCGCGCCGAGCGTCGCCTCGAAGAAGTTGCCCGGGCCGAGGCCGACGCCGGACTGAAACTCGAACGGCTGCTGCGTCACGCCGCGCAGGCCGCTCGCGCGGAAACTCTTCTCGATGAACGCCGCCGCCTTGCGCTCGCCGGGCGAGGCGGTCTTGCGGCCTTCGAGCGCAGGCGAGGCGAGGTAGGTGATTGCCTTCAAGATCGCCGCCGGCTCAAACGCCGTCTTCTTTTCCTCTTTCCGCTTTCCGCTTTCCTCTTTGCCCTCCGTCCACGGTTCCACGAAGTCGGCGATGAAAAGCTGGGACTTGCCGCCGGCGCGCGTCGAGGTCCACATCAGCCGGCGGCCGTCAGGCGAGAAGACCGGCAGACCGTCGAAACCGTCACGATAAGTGAGCCGCGTCAGTTGCGCGCCGTCGGGGCGGACAAGGTAAAGCTCGAAGTTTCCGAAGCCGCCGTCCTTGTTCGAGCAGAAGACGATCCACTCGCCGCTGGGATGGAAATACGGCGACCAACTCATCGCGCCGAGTTTCGTGACCTGCCGCTTGCCGCTGCCGTCGGGGCGGACCATCGCGATCTCCGCCTTCGTGTCGTCCGGCGTGAAGTGCCGATAGACGATCCATTTGCCGTCCGGCGAGAAGAACGGCCCGCCGTCGTAGCCTGGATCGTGCGTGACGCGGCGCTGGTTCTTGCCGTCGGCGTCCATCACGTAGATCTCGCGGTCGCCGTCGCGCGACGAGCAGAAGCAGATGCGCTTGCCATCGGGCGAATAACTCGCCTCGGCGTCGTAGCCCTTCGCGTCGGTGAGCCGGCGCTGGTCGCTGCCGTCGGGCTTGCAGTCGAAGATGTCGTAAGCGTCGTCGAAGTCCCACGAGTAGCGCCGTTCCTTGCCGCTCTTGAGGAACTCGATCTCCTCGCGCTGCTGCTTGAGCGCGCCAGGGTCGAGGTGCGTCGAGGCGAACAGCGCGCGCTTGCCGTCGGGCCGGAAGAACGAGCAGGTGGTTTTGCCGGCGCCGGGGCTGAGCCGGCGCAGTTCGCCGTCGCGGAGGTCCATCGTGAAAATCTGGTAAAACGGATTCTCCGCCTCGCCCGGCTTCAGCGGCGCGCGCGTGCTCTGGAAGACGATTTGTTTGCCGTCCGGCGAAAAGTAACCCTCGCCGCTGCGCGAGCCGTCGAAGGTCAGTTGCTTGATGCGTCGCAGGTGGCGCGCCTCGCGGTCCGCGTCGCCGGCGAAGGCGAGCGCGGCGGCGGTCAGCGCCAGAAGGAAGATGGCGAATCGGCAGCGTTGCATGGCAAAAAAATAGTGTAGTGTCCCGGAAATAACTACTCATATTCGCCGGATGGCTGGCATGGAGGGATGTCACGCAGAAGTCTTCCGGTCGTTCTTTCGGAAGCGGGGATCCTCCGTTTGGAACAATGGATTCGCGCGGGTTTGGCGCTCAGCAGGCCGCCCGGCAAGCGGGTGTCAATCCCCGCGGCTCGCGTTCCGCGCATCGTAACGCGCCCGCTGTCTGTTTGAGCTTGCGCGGCTTGGCTTCGCTGGCAGGATAGCGGCGGATTCCGGCCAAAGCAGGGAGTTGAATGCTGAAAGGACACGATCATGAAGAAGATGCTGATGTCAGTGGTGGCGGCGTTGGTCACGGGCGGCGTGTTTGCCGCGCAACCGGACGTGGCGCCGCCTTACCAGCCGACGGACTCGGAGTTGGCCTCAATCCGCGGCAAGCTTGATGAATTCCAGAAAGCCTACAAAGCCCTGCCCATCGGCCGGGCGATCACCACAATGGAGGCGATGACGAAAAAGGCGTTCCCGGTGGACGTGAGCCTCCTGCCCGACGTGGAGGTTTACGGCAAGGCCGCCGAGTGGATGCTGCGCTATTCGAAGGAGGAGTTCTGGACAGCCGCCGACGTGAAGAACACACTCGACACGCTCGCGCTCGGCCTCGCGCGCATCAAGCAGATCGCCGAGGGCAAGCCGTCGTGGCCGGCCGCCAAGGGCTGCATCGTGCGGGGCTTTCGCTCGCGGATTGACGGCAGCGTGCAGCCTTATGGGCTGAAGATTCCCGACAGCTACGATCCGAAGAAGCCGATCCGGCTCGACGTGATTCTGCACGGATTCGGGCCAACCATGAACGAGGCCAACTTCATCGCCGCGCGCGACACCGGCAAACCCGCCACTGCCGGGCAGGAATACATCCGGCTCGAAGTCTTCGGCCGGCTCAACAACGGCTACCGCTGGTGCGGCGAAACCGACGTGCTGGAGGCGATGGAATCGGTGAAGGCGCGTTACGCGATTGACCCCGAGCGCATCGTGCTGCGCGGCTTTTCGATGGGCGGCGCGGGCGCGTGGGGCATGGGGCTGCATTACCCGGACCTATGGGTCGCGTTCGAAGCGGGCGGCAGCGGCGCAGGCGGCTCGCGCAATGATTACAAGAGCGACGCGCCCTCCTCCGCGTCGGCGGCGGTCGGGCGGATTTACGGCACAGTCGGCTGGATGCTCAACGCCGCCAACGTGCCGACGGTCGGCTACTGCGGCGAAGAGGACGGCCCCATCGGTGCGCTCCACACCTCCCGCGAGCAACTGGCGAGCGAAGGCTACAAGTTCACCCAGAGCGGCCTCAACTGGGTCACGAGCGACATCCGCTGCGTGTTCCTCGTCGGCGCAAAGACCGAGCACAAGTGGTCTCCCGAAAGCCAGGCCGAGTCGAACAAGTTCATTGACGAAGCCTGCGTCAAGGGTCGCCAGCCGCCGCCGCACATCCGGTTCGTTTCCTACTCGCTGCGCTACAACCGCTGCTTCGACATCACCGTGGACGCCGTCGAGACCGGCTACGCGCGCACCGAAGTGGACGCGCTGACCAGCGCCGACAAGAAACAGCGCACCATCAAGACCAAGAACGTCACGCGGCTGATCCTGACCTATCCGGTCGCGGGGCAGAGCATCACGCTCGACGGCCAGATGTTCCCGTTCGGCCCGATGCAACAGCCGAGAGCCGCCGCACCCGCCGCGCGCCCGGCTTTCGGCGTGCGTCGCGCCGCCGCGCCGCTTCCGCCGCCCGCGCCGCCGCAGATTCTGTTCGAGAAGAAAGGCGGCAAGTGGGCGACGAGCTACGTCACCGACGCGCAGCTTCTGGCCGACCCGACTCTGCGCAAACGCCCCGGTCTGCAAGGCCCCATCAACGATTTCCTGATGGACTCCTTCGTGTGCGTGCGGCCGACCGGCACGCCGCAGCATCCGCTGGCGAACGATTACGCAAAGGCCGCCGTGGACCGCTTTGCGAAGTCGTTCTCGAAGTGGTTGCGCGGCGACATCCGCATCAAGAACGACACTGAGATCACCAAGGAGGACATCGCCAGCAGCCACCTCGTCGTTTTCGGCGACGCCGGCAGCAACCGTCTCATCACCCAAATCGCCGACAAGCTGCCGATTCATTGGGACAAGACCAGCCTTCGCGTTGGCAAGAAGAACTTCGACGCGAACGAGCACGTGCCCACGTTCATCTGTCCGAACCCCTATAACCCGCGCCGCTACATGGTGGTCAACAGCGGCGACAACCTGCTCGGCACGCGCGAGCTTCGGAAGACCGTCGCCCTCAACTGGCAGCAACTCGCCGACTACGATGTGTTGAAGCTGGCCAAGGAAACCTCCGGCGAAATCAAAGGCACGAGCGTCGCATCAGGCCTGTTCGACGAAAACTGGAAAGCGACGGAGAAGTAAGGCCAACCCGGCGGAAGGAACTGGAATGAGGACACAAGGTTTTCGAACGAGCGTCGCCACGCTGCTGGCCGCGTTTCTGTGCGGCATCGCAGACATCGCAACGGCTGCGTCCAAGCCCGCGCCACGCTACCATCCCACCGACGCCGAGAAGCAGCAAATCCGCGCGAAAGCCGACGAACTGGCGGCGGCATTGAAGCAACTCACGGCGAAGAAAGCCGACCTGGCGCTGCTGGCCGACGTGGAGGTTTATCACAAGGCCGCCGACTGGATTCTGCGCTACGCCGACGAAGAGTTTTACTCGAGGCGTTACGTGGCCGACGCGCTCGCCGCGCTCGACCGCGGGTTGGCGCGCGCAAAAGAACTCGCCGCGAACAAGCCGTCGTGGCCGGTGCAAAAAGGCCGGCTCGTGCGCGCCTATCGCTCGCGCGTGGACGGCAGCGTTCAACCGTATGCGCTGACCATCCCTGACAGCTACGACGGCAAGAAAGCCGTCCGCCTCGACCTCGTGCTTCATGGGCGCGGCTCAACGCTGAACGAAGTCAGCTTTATCGCGTCGCACGACGTAGCGCCGGCATCCCTGACGGCGTCACCGGGAGCAGGCCGCTCCAAGAACGCCGGCAAGGATGCCGGCGCTACGGGCGTGGACCACATCACGCTGGCAGTCTTCGGCCGCGTCAACAACGCCTACCGCTGGGCGGGCGAAACCGATGTGTTCGAGGCGCTCGCGTCGGTCCAGCAGCGATACAAGATTGACGAGAAGCGCATCGTGCTGCGCGGCTTTTCGATGGGCGGCGCGGGCGCATGGCATCTCGGACTGCACTATCCCGACAAGTGGGCTGCCGTCGAGGCCGGCGCGGGATTCACCGACACGAAGAAATACACCGCCGGCAGGCTCGCCAACCTCACGCCGACGCAAGAGAAGACGCTCCACATCTACGACGCCGAGGATTACGCGCTGAACGCCTTCAACGTCCCCTTGGTCGCCTATGCCGGCGAGGACGACCCGGCCATCCGCTGCACCGTCGCCATGCGCGAGGCGTTGGAACGGGAAGGCTTCAAGTTCAAGCCGGACGGCCTGAACTGGCTCACCAGCGACTTGCGCGCCATTTTCCTCATCGCCGCGAAGACGCCACACCGCTGGCATCCGGAGAGCAAGGCGGCGAGCGACAGGTTCATCAATGAAGCGGTGGCGAAGCGCGTAAGTTCTCCCGATCGTATTCGCTTTACCACCTATACGACGCGCTACAATTCTTGCTCCTGGCTGTATTTGGGGCTGTTGGAGAAACATTACGAACGCGCCGATGTCGAAGCTCGGTGTGAAGGAGAAAGAGTGTTCCTAAAGACCCGGAATGTTGCGCGCCTTAGCCTGTTGAATCCAGAAAGATGGCGAGAGGCCATCGTTGACGGTCAACCGTTCAAAGTGCAATCTGGATATACGCCTAGTGGCGCAAAAATAGGCTTCGTGGTATGGAAGGAAAAGGGTGTTTGGACCGACTATACTTCAGCCGCCCTTCGCACCCATAAACGCAAAGGCTTGCAAGGCCCGATTGACGACGCGTTCATGGAGTCGTTCCTCTGCGTGCGTCCCACGGGTGTGCCTAACAACCCGGTGCCAAGTGACTACGCCAAAAAGACTTTTGAGCGGTTTGGAAAGGAGTTCGCGAAGTGGATGCGCGCCGATGTGCGAGTGGAAGACGACTGCAAAGTCATTATGGCTGAAGTTAGGAATCACAACCTAATTCTCTTTGGTGACCCGGCAAGCAACCGGCTCATTGACCTGATCGCCGACAGCCTGCCGATCAAATGGACGAAGGACGCCATCACGCTCCGCGCCCCACGCTCCAAGATCCAACGTTCCTTCTCCGCCGCCGACCACGTGCTGGTGATGATCTGCCCGAACCCGCTCAACCCAGGCCGTTACATCGTGCTCAACAGCGGCCACACGTTCGGCGAAAAGGAATTCCGCGGCACCAACGCACTGCTCTTCCCGCGCCTCGGCGACTACGCGGTGATCAAACTAACGAAGACACTCACAGGCGAGGTGAACGAGGAAGTTGTGCTGGCGGGGTTGTTTGACGAGCAGTGGCAAGTGGCCCTCGGCGGGAAGTGAGCGCAACCCGAACGTTCAGAGCAGGCTTGCCGCTCGTGGCGGAGCGTCGCATAGTGGCGGCGTGGCTGGATTGATTCCCGATCACGTGCTCGACCAGGTGCGTCACGCCAACGACATCGTTGACGTGATCGGCTCCTATCTGCCCAACCTCAAGCGCACCGGCTCGACGTTCAAGACGCTCTGCCCATTTCACAAGGAGAAGACGCCGTCTTTCAACGTCAACCCCAACATGCAGCTCTTCAAATGCTTCGGCTGCGGCGTCGGCGGCGACGTGATCAAGTTCGTCATGCTCTGGGACCGGCTGGAGTTCCGCGAGGCGGTGGAGTTGCTCGCCAAACGCGCGAACATCCCGCTGGAATTCGGCGCCGACCGCGACCGCAGCGCGGCGCCGCAGAAGGCGCAACTCTACAAGCTGCACGACGAGGTGGCGGACTTTTTCCACTGGCAGTTGATGAAGGAACCGGCGGCGCAGATCGCGCGCGATTACCTGAAGAAGCGGAAGGTGACGATGGAGGCGGCTCGCGAGTTCATGCTCGGCTACGCGCCGGACTCTTGGGACGCAACGTTGCAGTGGGGCGCGTCGCGGAAGCATCCGCCGCAACTGCTGGCGCTGGCCGGGCTGGTCGTCGAGCGCGAGGACGGCGGCTATTACGACCGGTTTCGCGGGCGGCTGATGTTCCCGATTCGCGACGAGCAGGCGCGCGTCATCGGCTTCAGCGGCCGCGTGCTGGCCGGCGACGAAAAGACGGCGAAGTATGTCAACTCGCCAGAGTCGCCGATCTTCACCAAGGGCCGCGTGCTTTACGGTCTCGACAAGACCAAGCGGGCGCTGGTGGACGCGAAGCAAGCCATCGTCTGCGAAGGCCAACTCGATCTGATCGCCTGCTACACCAGCGGCGTGCAGAACATCGTCGCGTCGCAAGGCACGGCTTTCACCGACGACCACGGGCGCATTTTGCGGCGCTATGTGGATGAAGTGGTGCTTTGTTTCGACTCGGACGCCGCCGGGCAGGGCGCGGCGGTGAAGAGCGTGGACCCTTTGCTCGCCGCCGGTCTTGTCGTGCGCGTCGCCACGATGCCCGCCGGCCACGACCCGGACAGCCTAGTGCGCGACGAAGGGCCGGACAAACTTCGCGCGGTGATCGCGGGGGCGCGGCCGTTCTTCGAGTTCCATCTCGATTACCTTTGCGCGCGGCACAATCCGCAGACGGACACGGGCAAGGTGCAGATCAGCCGCGGGCTGGCGGAGTCGTTGATGAAGGTTTCCAATGCCGTCCTGCGCGCCACCTACGTCCAGCGCAGCGCCGCGCGGCTCGGCGTGCCGGAGTCGGCGCTGCTGGAGGAAATGGGCAAGTTGCGCCGCGGCCGCGAGCGCGCCGCCGAACCGACGCCGGAAGCCGAGGCTCCGTCTGAGCAGCCGCCGCGTCCAGCGCCGTTGCCGGCGGAGAAGATGCTGCTGCAACTTGTGCTTGGCTGCAAAGGCGTCGTCACGCCGGCCTGCGAGGCGATTGATCCGCAGTGGCTGACGAGCAGCGCCGCGGGTGAAATGCTCACGATGATCCGCCAGCTTCATGCCGCCGGAGATTGGCGCGGCCCGGACCAGTTGCTCGACGAGTTTCCCGACGCGCAGGAATGGCTGGCGGATTTGCTCGTGGACTTCCTTCAGCCGCCCTCGCCGCAACAGGCGGCATTGGACTGCGCGCAGGCGTTGCGGCGGCGTTGGACCCAGAGCCGCATCGAGGTGCTGACCAGCCAGTTGCGGCAGCCCGACCTTTCCACGGAGCAGATTCAGCGAATCCAGAAGCAAATCCTTGACTTGCGCAGGTGAGGTGTTCATATTGCGCGACTTTCGGCCCGTGAGGGTTTGACGTTTAGAATGGGATGACTATGCCTAAGAAGAGCGCGACGACGCCTGATACTGCTGCAAAACCTGCTGTTTCTGCGAAGGAAGAGCGGAACGAGAAAATCAAAGAGTTGGTCAAGCTGGCCCAGGAACAGGGCTACCTGACCTACGACGACATCAACGACGCGTTGCCCGACACGGTGACGACGGCGGAGGAGCTTGACGCGATCCTGATCCTGCTGCGCGGCATGGACATCGAGATCATCGAGGCGTCGGAGGTGGACCGTTTCAAGCAGGAAGCGCCGGAACCGGAGGAGGAAAAGCCCACCGAGCGCCTCGACATCCTCGACGACCCGGTCCGCATGTATCTGAAGCAGATGGGCCAGGTGCCGCTGCTGACGCGCGAGCAGGAGGTCGAGATTTCCAAGCGCATCGAGACCGCCGAGCTGAACATGACGAAGATCCTGCATCGGTTCGGCTTCATCGCGAAGGAGTATCTTTCCATCGCGCTGCGGCTGCTCGAAGGGCGGGAATACGACAAGATGCGCAAGCTCTACAAGAGCCTCGATTTTCCCGAACACCTGGTCGGCGGCAACAAGGAGCGGTTTGACCGCGTCATCCTCGACAAGAAGATTGACAGCCGCGAGAAATACATGAAGGCGCTGCCCAATCTCGCCAGCGAGGTCGCCAAGCTCGACCACGCGGTGGACAAGCGTTACCAAGCCGCGATCAAGCTCTCCGGCGCGGGTCGGAAGAAAGCCCTCCGCGGCGTGCAGGACGCCGACAAGAAGGTCCAGGCCAAGTTCAAGGATTTCTTCTTCAAGCCGAAGGTGCTCGAGGAGTTCGTCGAGAAGGCCGACAAGTTCCGCGAGGAAACGGAGGCGTCGCTGTTTGAACTGGAGCGGCTCCGCGCCAACGGCCACGGCCATGACGCCCGCGCGAAGGAACTGGAGCGCAAGCTGCACGAGTTTGAGCTGCAGGCGCGCATGTCCGTCGAGGAAATCCCCAGCGCGCACACCGAGTTGAAGAGCTGGATGCGCAAGGCCATCCAGGCCAAGTCCGAGATGGTCGAGGCCAACCTGCGCCTCGTCATCAGCATCGCCAAGAAATACACCAACCGCGGCCTCTCCTTCCTCGACCTCATCCAGGAAGGCAACATGGGCCTGATGAAGGCGGTCGAGAAGTTCGAGTATCCCCGCGGCTATAAGTTCTCCACCTATGCGACGTGGTGGATCCGGCAGGCCATCACGCGCAGCATCGCCGACCAGGCGCGCACCATCCGCATCCCGGTGCACATGATCGAGACGATCAACAAGCTGATGCGCGTGCAGAAGCAGCTCCTGCAGGAACTCGGCCGCGAGCCGGCCGCCGAGGAGGTCGCCGAGGAAATCCAGATGCCGGTGGACCGCGTCCGCGCCGTCCTCAAGATGGCGCAGCAGCCGATCTCGCTCCAGTCGCCCGTCGGCGACAGCGACGACACCAGCTTCGGCGATTTCATCGAAGACAAAACCGCCGAGAACCCGCTGGTGATGACCGCCTACTCGCTGCTGAAGGAGAAGCTCAACGACGTGCTCGACTCGCTGACCGGCCGCGAGCGGCGCGTGCTCGAGCTGCGCTTCGGCCTCGCCGACGGCTACAGCCGCACGCTGGAGGAAGTTGGCAAGCAGTTCAAAGTCACCCGCGAGCGCATCCGGCAGATCGAGGCGAAGGCGCTGCGCAAGATGCGCCACCCGACGCGCATCCGGCAGCTCGAAGGCTTCCTTGATATGACGCAAGAGTAACCGCTGCCGCAACGCGGCGGTCTCGATCGGAAAAGCACCGAGTCCAGCTTATGCCATATCGAGTTCTCAGCCAGCAAGAGGTCGCGGACTACCTGCACCTGACCGCTGCGGACATCGAACGGCTCGTCAAGAACCACGATATTCCCTGCGAACTGCGCGGCAAGCGCCCCGTGTTTCGCAAGCGGGACATTGACGAGTGGGCCTCGCAACGCATCCTCAAGCTCGCCGACAAACCGCTGGCCGAGTATCATCAAAAAAGCACCCGCGCCACCCAGACTGCGTTCCCGACCGATGCGATCATGCCGGACCTGATCCAGCCCGCGTTCATCGCGCCGCGGATGACCGCCAAGACGAAAGCCTCCGTCATCCGCGACATGGTGGCGCTGGCCGCGAGCACCGGCCGGGTTTATGACCCGCGCGTCCTGCTCGCCAGCGTCGAGGAGCGCGAGGAACTCTGCCCCACGGCTTTCCCCGGCGGCCTCGCGCTGCTGCACTCGCGTTACCAGCAGCCCGCCTTCTCCGAGGAGCCGTTCATCGTCCTCGGCCGCGCGCTCCAGCCCATCCACTTCGGCTCGCCCGACGGCCGGCCCACCGATCTCTTCTTCCTCGTCTGCTGCCAGGACGTGAAGATCCACCTCCACACCCTCGCCCGCATCTGCTTGATGGCGCAGAAGTCTCCGTTGCTCGCCCAACTCCGCGAAGCCGAAGACGCCAACGCCATGTATGACTGTCTCGTGAACGCTGAGGCGGAAGTGTTGGAGAAACAGAACGCGGCTGAATGATCTGTGTCTTCTACCGACCGTAGATTCCCGTGGGCGCAAGCATCTGGCGGGCTTTTTGAGCCAAACCGGGATTCGGGCCGGCCTCGACCGCTCTGAGCGCCTCGACGACCTCGCGGCGTTGGGCGGTCACTTTGTCAGCCAACGCCGCCAGACCTTCCAACGCCGATTGCCGGACCACCGGCTCTTCGGTCGTGGAGAGCGCGGCGATCATCGCGGTGACGATCTGGGAGAAGTCGGGCGTGCCGGCCAGGCCAATCTTGGTCAACGCCTGAAGGCTGGCGCTGCGCACGAGCGGCTCCTTGTCGCTCAATGCCTTGAGCAGGCCGGGAACCGCCTTGGCGACTTTCATGCGCCCAAGTTCGTTGATGGCGATGGTGCGGATGAACGGACGCGAGTCGGGCAGGAGCGTGATCAGCGAATCCATCGCCGGCTCGCCTTTGCGCGCCAGACACTTCGCCGCCTCCTCGCAGATGTCCCAGTGCGGCTCCTTCACGGCCACGTGCAGCAGGAACGGGATGACTTCCGGGCCGTCGAGCTTGGCAATCGCCTCAACCGTCTCCAGACGAATCTGCGCCTCCTTTTCGTTTTGCCAGAAGGCCTGATGGTCGTCGAATCGCTTGCGCAGCTCGGCAAACGTGCCGGTCAGTGCCTTGGTCTTTTGCACAACGACCGGCGCGCGTTCCTTCCCGATGCAGTAGAGCGCCTCCAGTGTGCGAATAAAAAGCCGGCCGCTGGCGACCGCCGGACTGGCGAGGCAGACGCCCTTGATTTGGTTGACGGCCAGAACCTTGACCGTCGGTGGAGTCGCGGTCAGCGCGTTGGCGTCAATCACGTAGGTGTTGCCCCGCTCCGAGCACCAATAGATCTTCCCGTCGCCGCCGGTTGGCGAGGAACTAAAGTGGTCGCGCACCTGGCCGTCCACGACCAGTTCATGGTTCGCGCCGTAGAAGAGCATCTTGCCGTTGTCGCCCGGCACCATCAGGTGCGGATAGATGAGCGGCGAGGGAACATACGGGCCGCCGGTCGTCAGATTCATGCGGACATGCGTCTCGGTCACGTCGCCGCTCCCGCTCGGGTCAATGCCCATCACCGGCCCAATCCGCCCGGATGAGGCATAGACCAAACCGTGGCCGAACACCGTGCTGGGACCGACGCACACCTTCATCCCGCGGCAGGACCAAAGTTCCTTCCCGCTGTCCGGATCGTAGGAGACGACGGGCTCGCCGTTCACCACCAGTTGCGGCCGGCCTTGGACCTGGATCAGCATCGGCGTGCCGAAGTGGCCGAAGCCGGATGATTTTCGCGGCGTGCGCCAGCACTCCGAGCCGTCGCTCTGCCGGAACGCCGCGATGAAGGCGTCGCCTTTGTGGTCGCAGGACTGGATGACCATGTCTTTGTAGAGGACCGTGGAGGTGCCGAAGTTATACACCGCCTTGAACGGTCCCAGCGCGCGCTTCCAAATCACTTTGCCCTCCATGTCCAGCGCCACCAAGCCGGGACTGTCGAAGAACGCAAAAACGCGCCGGCCGTCGGTCGTCGGCGTGGGCGCGGCGAAGCCGGTCTTCGGATAAAGCAGCGTCTTCTCGTCGGGCAGGAGTTCCGTTTTCCAGAGAACCTTGCCGCTCCGGGCGTCGAGGCAGATGACGAGCCGTTTCGCGCCTTCATCCAGCGCGGCGGTGACGAAAACGCGGTTGCCCCAGATGATCGGCGACGAATTGCCCTCGCCCGGCAGCGGCGTGCGCCAGACGACGTTCTCGGTCTCGCTCCAGACGACGGGCAAGTTTTTCTCGCCGGAAACTCCCGTGCCGTCACCCCGCCATGCAGGCCAGTTTCCCACAGCGGCCTGATCGTCCGCCGCCCTCATCGTCCCGACAGCCCACGCCAAAATGACCAGACTCCAGAGGGCTCTTTGCAGGAAGAAACCGGTTTTGCGCATAGGCTTCATGGTATGCTGGACGCTGGCGCAAAAACAAGCCGGCAGCGCCCGCGGGGGCCAACGCTCCCGACTCCTGAATAGCCGCAATTTCTCCATTGCGTTGCGCTGGTTTTCCCGGCTTAATCCCGCGCTAAATTTGCCGGCCCAAGTGCCATAGAGAACCGGTGGCCGGCGCCCATAGAAGAGTCAGGAACGAAAGAACATGCCACATACATTGCGCGGTAATGTCGTCATTGGGCAGTCGGGTGGTCCGACCGCCGTCATCAACCAATCGCTCGTCGGCGTCATCGAGGCGCTGCGCGGCAAGCCGGGCATCGAGAAAATCCTCGGCTGCGTCCACGGCGTCTCCGGCATCGTCAAGGAACATTACGTCGAGTTGCAGGACCTCTCGCACGCGAAGCTGGAGCGCATCGCCGGCACGCCGTCATCAGCCCTCGGCTCCAGCCGCGACAAGCCCGACGCGGAATACTGCAAGCGCATTTTCGCGTCGTTCGAGAAGCAGAACGTCCGCTACTTTTTTTACATCGGCGGCAACGACAGCTCCGACACCTGCCGCATCGTCAACGAGATGGGCCGCGAGCACCGCTACGAGTTGCGGGCGTTCCACGTGCCGAAGACCATTGACAACGATCTCCAGCACAACGACCACACGCCCGGCTTCGGCTCGGCGGCGCGGTTCGTAGCGTGCGCGTTCATGGGCGACAACCTCGACAACCTCGCGTTGCCCGGCGTGAAGATCAACGTCATCATGGGCCGCCACGCAGGCTTCCTCACCGCCGCCTCCATGCTCGGCCGCCGCAGCGAGGCCGACGGGCCGCACCTCGTCTATGTGCCCGAGGTCGTGTTCCATGCCGACAAGTTCCTCGCCGACGTGGACGCGGCCTACAAGAAATGGGGCCGCTGCCTCATCGCCGTCAGCGAAGGCGTCCACGACGAACACCGCCGGCCGATGGCCGCGAAACTCGCCGAGATGTCCGGCGCGCCCATCGAGCGCGACAGCCACGGCAACGTCCAGCTCTCCGGTTCCGGCGTGCTGGGCGATTTCCTGGCCGACCTCATCAAGAAGCAACTCAAGATCAAGCGCGTGCGCGCCGACACCTTCGGCTACCTCCAGCGCTCGTTTGCCGGATGCGTCTCCGAATCGGACGCCCGCGAGGCGCGCGAGTCCGCCCACGAGGCGGGTCGGCTGGCAGTATCGGGCGAGCACGACGGCTCCGTGGCCATCCAGCGCGTCAGCGATGCGCCCTACAAGGTGGCTTACAAGCGCATTGAGTTGGCCGACGTGGCCGCCAAGACGCGCCACCTCGATCCGTTGTTCGTCGTCAATGGCAACAACATCGCCGACAGCTTCAAGACCTACGCCCTGCCGTTGGTCGGCAAGCTGCCGGAAGTGGACACACTGATCGAGCGGTAAGAGCCGCACAAGTGTTTGCAGGAGAAGGCCCGCGCAGCCGTCGAGGTTGCGCGGGCCTGATCGTTTGGGCGCCTGCAAGATGGCGTCGAACAATGCAGTTCTCGTCCGGCTGGGCTCAACCATGCCAGCAGGAAGCTCCAAATCCCACGGAGACTCCAGCCTGCTGTCGGGGGAAGATCCCGATCGTTTCCGACAGACCGTTTCCGACGCTTGACGTGGCGGCTTCATCTTCCGATACTGCCGGCATGAAGCCTTCTGATTCGATCAGTCGTCGCCAGTTCGTATCCACCTCGGCGTCGGTCCTCGGCACCTTCGCCATCGTCTCCCAACACAAAGCCCACGCCGCCGGCGCCAACGAGAAAGTTGTCATCGGCCTGATGGGCTGCGGCGGTCGCGGCACCTACGTCGCCACCATGTTCGCCGGCAGGCCGGACACGGAGATCGCCTACGTTTGCGACGTGGACTCGCGCCGCTTCGCCCGCGCGCGCGACGCAATCGAGGAAGCCCAGGGCAAGCCGCCAAAGACGACGCAGGATTTCCGCAAGATGCTGGAAGACAAACGCGTGGACGCCGTCATTAACGCCACGCCCGACCATTGGCACGCGCTTGGTTCCATCATGGCCTGCCAGGCCGGCAAGGACGTGTTCGTCGAGAAACCGATGACCCACAGCGCTTGGGAAGGCCGCAAGATGATCGAGGCGGCCGCCAAGTATAAGCGCGTCATCCAGGTCGGCATGCAAAGCCGCAGTTGCCAGTATCTGCGCGATGCCCGCGACTACATCAGTTCCGGCAAGCTCGGCGATGTCTATCTCGTGCGCGTCTTCAACATGATGCAGCACCCGATGCGCAAGAAGCCGGCGGCTGAAAGCGCGCCGGTGCCGCCCGGGTTCGACTACGAGACCTGGTGCGGACCCGCGCCGGTGGTGCCCTACGACCCGAGCCGCCGCTGGCTCGACCGCTGGGAATTCAGTTGCGGCGCCATCGCCGGCGACGCGGTGCATCAGATTGACCTCGCGCGCGCGCTAATCGGCGACAAGCCGTTCCCGGACACCGTCTGCCACGCGGGCGGCGTCTGCGCGCTCACCGATGGCCGCGAGATTCCTGACACGCAGATGGTGACGTTCGAGTTCGGCAAGCTGACGATGCTGTTCGAGTCGGCGCTCTGGACGCCCTACATGACCAAGACGCCGATGGACCGCCGCGACAAAGGGCAGTTGCCTCCGAACTGGGCGTTCAACGCCACGCGCATCGAGGTGCTCGGCACGAAGGGCTTCATGTATTACGGCCGCCACGGCGACGGCTGGCAGGTGTTCGACGCCAAGGCCGAGTCGGTCGTGGCCGCGCCGGGCCGCCAGGCGGACAAGGAGCATCACGACAACTTCATCGCGTGCATCAAGAACCGCCAGAAGCCGGCGGCCAACGTCGAGCAGGGCCACTACTCGGCAATGCTCTGCCACCTCGGTAACATCTCCTACCGCGTTGGCAACAAGAAGCTCGCCTTCGACGCGGCGACCGAGACGTTCAAGGACGCGCCGGAGGCCAACAAGTTCCTCAAGCGCACCTACCGTGCGCCGTGGGTGATTCCCGACAACGTTTAGTCCTGGATCAGTCGTAAGAACGCGGAGGCGTGGCGACACTACGCCGCGCCTCCGCGTCAAAATCGTCTCCATCATGAAACATCTGCTCTGTTCCTCCATTCTCGCCGCGTTGGTGTGCCAGACGGCCTCCGCCCAGTGGCTCCCCGTCAGCAACGCCACCGCCAAGCTCGAAAACTCCGAGATGGGCGGGCCATTCTTCAAGATCGAGTATGAACTCGGCGTGAAGGACCTCTCGCCCGCCGCGCCGGCGTATGTGTTCGTCCGCTTCCGCGAGAGCGCGAACGCAAGCTGGAAACTGATCCCGCAGACGGCGTTGCGTGGCGACCACGACATTGTGGAGTCCGGCGGCAAGAAGAAGATGCTTTGGTGGGGTCTCGGCTCGCTCGGCCTGACCAACGCGCCGTCACTCGAGGTCCGCGTGCGCGGCATCCGCATGGTGCGCGTGCCGGGCGGTGCGTTCAAAATGAAGATCGTTCCCGGCGGCGGCTACGATGAGTCGAAGACGCAGGTTGAGAACGCAACGCTGCCGACGTTCTGGATGGCGAAACACGAAACCACCGTCGGCATGTATGCCGACTTCCTCAACGAAACCGGCAAGGGCGGCAGCGGCTGGCACAAGCACATGGCCAAGACGGAGCGATGCGGCATCACGCGCGGCGACAACGATACCTACACCGTCGCGCCGGGCCGCGAAAAATTCCCGATCAACTACGTCACGTGGTATGACGCGACGGCATTCCTGGATTGGTGCGGCCTGCGGCTGCCGACGGAGGCGGAGTGGGAGAAGACGTTGCGCGGCGGCCTGTTCCTCGACGGCGATGAAACGAAGAAGTCGCCGAACCCGAAACCGGAGCGGAAGTATCCGTGGGGCGACGAAGCGCCCGACGCCGGCGGCGTGTGGCGTTGCAACGGCGACGGCGAGACAGACGGTTTCGCGGAACTGGCGCCGGTGGGGACTTTTGAGAAGTTCCCCAGTCCCTACGGCGTGTGCGACCTCGTCGGCAACGCCGCCGAGTGGACACTCGACTGGTATGCGACTTCGTTCCACGCCGGTCTCGACGGCTACCGCATGATTCGCGGCGGCTCGTTCATGGACCCGCACGCGGGCTGCGACGCCGTCACCGGCGCGACGATGCTGCCCGTCAAGCGCAGCAGCATCGCCGGTTTCCGCGGCTTGCGCGACGCGCGAACAAAGTAGCGCGGGCAGGCATCTGGCGTTACAGGTGGGAAGCTGGCCGTCGCCTTTTCGGATTGCACCCGAAGCCATAACGGCGCTTGTCCAAAAGCGCCCGATGGTATAAGGAAGGGCACGAACTGAAAGGCAAACAGAGGTAGGCAACCAATATGATCTTGCTCATCGGCAGCGGCTACGTGGGTTCGAGGTTCTGCGCTCATCTGGAGCAGACGGGCACAGCTTACAAAGTTTACCCGCGGGAGGACCTCGACTACACCGGCCTGGCGGAATTGACCAGCTACCTGAAGGAGCATCGGCCGGAGTTTCTCATCAACTGCGCGGGCTATACCGGCAAGCCCAACGTGGACGCCTGTGAGCTTCACAAGAGCGAGTGCGTCTTCGGCAACGTCGTGTTGCCGGGCATCATCAGCACCGCGTGCGAACGCGCAGGCGTGCCTTGGGGCCACGTGTCGTCTGGCTGCATTTACAACGGCGCCAAGGCCGATGGCAGCGGTTTCACCGAGACCGATCCGCCGAACTTTTCCTTCCGCCAGAACAATTGCAGCTTCTACAGCGGCACCAAGGCACTCGGCGAGGAAGTGCTGGCGGACGACCCGCGTTGCTACGTCTGGCGGCTTCGCATCCCGTTCAACGACGTGGACAGCGCCCGCAATTACATCTCCAAGGTGATGCGCTATGAGCGGCTGCTGGACGCTCGCAACTCGCTCTCGCAACTGGAAGAGTTTGTCAGCGCGGCCATCGCTTGCTGGACTAAACGCGTGCCGTTCGGCGTCTATAACATGACCAACCCTGGCTCGATCACGACACGCGAAATCACCGAGATGATCAAGAAGAGCGGCATTTGCCGGAAGGAGTTCAACTTCTTCTCCAGCGAGGCCGAGTTCATGCAGATCGCCGCCAAGACGCCCCGCTCCAACTGTGTTCTCGATGTCACCAAACGCGAGAAGGCCGGCATCCAAATGACCGAGGTCCACGAGGCCGTCGCCATCGCCCTGCGCAACTGGAAGGCCGCCTGACGCATGAAAACCGTTCTCGTCACCGGCGGCGCAGGTTTCATCGGATCGAACTTCGTCCGCTACATGCTCCGTGTGGAGCCGGCGGTGAAGATCATCAATCTCGATGCCCTCACCTACGCCGGCACGCTGGAGAACCTGAAGACCCTGCCCGGCGCGGACCGCCACGTCTTCGTCCAAGGCGATATCTGCGACCGCGCGCTCGTGGACAAGCTCCTGCGCGAGCACACCGTGGACACCATCGCCCACTTCGCCGCCGAGTCGCACGTGGACCGCTCGATTCACGGACCGGGGTTGTTCGTGCAGACCAACATCGTCGGCACGCAGGTGATGCTCGACGCGGCGCGGCAGGCGTGGCTCGTGGACAAGATCGTCGAACCGGCGGTGGCGCGGTTTCATCACGTTTCCACCGACGAGGTTTTCGGCTCGCTCAAGCCGAAAGACCCCGCGTTCACCGAGACGACGCACTACGATCCGAGTTCGCCTTACTCCGCCTCCAAGGCTGCCAGCGACCACCTCGTCCGCGCCTACGCCCGCACCTACGGCCTGCCGGTGACGATCACAAACTGCTCGAACAATTACGGCCCGCACCAGTTCCCGGAGAAGCTGATTCCGCTGATGATCCTCAACGGCATCAACGGCCGCCCGCTGCCCGTCTATGGCGACGGCCAGCAAATCCGCGACTGGCTCTACGTCGAGGACCATTGCGAGGCAATACGCGCCATTCTCAAGAACGGCCGCGTCGGCGAGACCTACAACATCGGCGGAGACAACCAGCCGCCCAACCTCGACATCGTCCACGGCATCTGCGCGTTGCTGGACGAGTTGCTCCCCACCTCGCCGCACCGGCCGCATACGTCGCTCATCCAGCACGTCACCGACCGCCCTGGCCACGACCGGCGTTACGCGATGAACATCACGAAGGTCAAGGCCGAGCTGGGCTGGACGCCGCGCCATTCGTTGCAGACGGGCCTGCGCGCGACGGTGCAATGGTATCTCGACCACCCGGAGTGGGTCGCTGCCATCCAGCAACAGGCGGGCTATCAGCAATGGATTGACCGGAACTACGCGAAACGAGGAGGAAAATGAAAGGCATCATTCTGGCCGGCGGCAAAGGCACGCGCCTTTATCCGATCACGATGGCGGCGAGCAAGCAGATCCTGCCCGTCTATGACAAGCCGATGGTTTATTACCCGCTCTCGTGTCTGATGCTGGCGGGCATCCGCGAAGTGCTCGTGATCAGCACGCCGGCCGACCTGCCGGGATTCCGTCGCCTGCTCGGCGACGGTGCCCAGTGGGGCATGAAGTTCAGTTATGCTGAGCAAAGCGAGCCGCGCGGCCTGGCCGACGCCTTCCGCGTCGGCGCGGAGTTCATCGGCAACGACACCGTTTGCCTGATCCTCGGCGACAACATCTTCTACGGCCACGGTCTGGCGGAAGTTCTTCGTCAATGCGCCACCACGACCGACGGCGCGGCCATCTTCGCCTATCCCGTGCGCGACCCCGAACGCTACGGCGTGGTGGAGTTCGACGCCGAAGGCCATGCCATCAGCATCGAGGAGAAGCCGAAGAAGCCGCGTTCGAACTACGCCGTCCCCGGCGTCTATTTCTTCGACCGTGAGGTGGTGGAGATCGCCCGTAACCTCAAGCCGTCGCCGCGCGGCGAACTCGAAATCACCGACCTCAACCGCGTCTATCTCTCGCGTGGCAAACTCTGCGTCGCGCAGCTCGGCCGCGGTATCGCCTGGCTCGACGCCGGCACGCACGAGTCGCTCCTTCAGGCCGCGAACTTCGTGCAAGCCGTCCAGGACCGGCAGGGCCTGATGATCTGCTGCCCTGAAGAGATTGCCTATCGCCTCGGTTTCATTGACGCCGCGCAGTTGCAACGACTGGCCCGCGCCATCCCGAACGCCTACGGCGACTATCTCCAGCGCGTCGCAGCCGACGGCGTTTAGATCAAACGCCGGCTGTTGCGGCATGTCGCGCCGCTTTGTTGCAGGATAATGAACATGAACCTGTGTGCCATCGGCCGCCCGATCTTCCACGCGGCGACTTGCTGTCTGCTAGCATCCGCCGCCGCGTTGGCTGCGGCAGGGGCGACGCCACGCATCCGGCTGGAGGAGTTTCGCATCGAGCCGGTGGAGTTGCAGTTGGGCAACGCCTTCGTGGTCCGCGCGCGAGCGGTTGCCGACGGCGTCAAAGTGGGCAGTTTCCTTCTGCGCACGGCGGGAGAGGTGAAGAAAAAGCAGACGCCGCCCGGTTTCCCGATCTTCTCGAACGGCTTGGCCTACGTGGCGGAAAAGGGGAAGTATCACCTGAAGGACAACGGCGAACTCGACCGCGACCCGCGCGCCGGAGTCTTCGCCATCGAGATCAGCACGCGTGGCTGGAAGGAAGGCACGAACACCTTCACATTCTTCGCGAGCAGCCGGCCCGCGCCTGGGCCGTTCGTGGCCGCGCGCCACGATTTTGCTGTTGTCGTGAAGGGAGACCGGGTCTTTCTGGAAGACTTGGGCGACGCCGCTATCGCCGCCAGCCGCGCGATAACCGGTTTCAACGTGGAGCCGACGACCATTGAAGCGGGGCAGACGATCACGGTTCCCGTGGAGCTTCGCGGCGCGTCGGTTGCCGGCTTGCAGTTGACGAATCCCTACTACATAGCCGAGCGCGATACTCTGCCGGGCTTCCGTTACGACGCGGCGAAAAAGAAGTCGTTCCTGACGGTTGAAAGAAAACCGGACGCTGGCAGCATCGCGCTTCAACTCGACACTCGCGGCTGGCCGCCCGGCGTGCATCATATCGTCGCCGACGCCGTCGGACGCTCCAGTCGTCGCGTGGATTACCGCAACTTCGCCATCAAGGTGCGCGGCCCGCGCGACCGGTTTCGCGTGACCGTGGAGCCGTCGCAGCCGTTCGGTCCCGGCACGCACTTCGAAAGGTTCCTGCAACTCCGCGACGGGACGTTGCTGTGCGCGGACAAGCTCTCCACGGACGGCGGGCGCACGTGGCAGGGCGCGACGGGCGGTTTCGGCGTCGGCGGCCTTCATCTCAAGGACGGCCGCGTGCTGGGCCTCGCTTATCGCTGCCTGCCGATCGAAGGACGCGAAGGTTGGTATGCAGCGGACCAGTTCGTTTCCACCGACAACGGCCGGCGTTTCAGCAAGTCCGCGGTGGAGTTCCACGTGCCCCAAGCCAAGGCGGCGATGGGCCACGGCCCGCACAAGGGGCCGCTGTTCATGCGCTCGATCATCGAACGCGGCGACGGCTCGCTGGCGGCGTTCATGGCGGGTTGGTTCAAAGGCGACGACGCCCTCTGTCCTTATGACCGCGGCCGGCCTTACTCGCGCAGCTATGTTTGCGAGTCCGGCGACGGCGGCCGGACTTGGCGCTACGTGACAACCATCGGCTATGAGCAGATCGGTAGCGAAGGCTACAACGAAGGTTCGATGCGTCGCCTGCCGAATGGCGAGTGGCTCGCGGTGATGCGCACCGGCAACGCGAACGACCTCAACTGCCAGGACAACCCGATCATGTGGAGCGTGAGCGGCGACGAAGGGCGCACGTGGTCGAAGCCGGCGCGCACGGGCTTGCAGGGCGCTTTTCCGGGACTTGCAGTGTTACCCGATGGCGTCGTGGTCATGTGCTACGGCCGGCCGGGCGCAATGATCGCGTTCAGCACGGACGGCGGACGGACGTGGACCGACTCGACGTGCGTGGACGCAACGCCCGGTTCGGGCTACGCGGATGTGGTGAGCGTCGGCCCCGGCGAACTGCTCGTCGGTTTCGGCGCGCAGAACTATCTCGATCCGAAGACCGGCGAGCGCGATAGCATGTTGCGGCTGGCGCGCGTGCGGTATGAGAAGCAAGCAGGGACGCCTTGAGCAAGCCGGCCAAGTCGGCTACAAAGACAATCATGCGCCTCATCGTGCCATTTCTCACCTTGCTGGCTTGCGGTTCAACATCTGTGTTCGCCAAGCCTGATGTGCAACGCGTGATCTCTGACGCCGACGCCCGCCGCGACATGGTGCTCCGCGCGCAACTTGCCCGGCCGTATCCGCCGGACGGTTGCTGGCATTACGAGGACTTTGCACTCGCCGCCTACTGGCTTAACGAACGCACCACTGACGCTGACAAGGCCATTCTCACCGAGCACGAGAAGGAGTTCCCCGCGTCGCTTAAGGACGACGGCTTCCACTGGCACGCCTACATCCTGGAGCGCATCTGGTTCCTCTTCAGCCGGCAGAGTAAACACTTCCCCGGTCGCATGAGCGCCGAGGCCGAAGCGGCGCTGCTCGACATGCTCTGGCAATGGGCCGGGCCGCGTTGCCGGCTGGAGATGACGCTACCGGAGCGCGATTGGTGGAAGTGGGGCAGCGAGAATCATCACGCGCAGGCGTGGGCCAGCTTCTGGGGCGCGGCGCAGATTTTTGCGAAGCATGCCGACTACAAAACTCGCCGCTACGCCGACGGCACGACGCCCGCGCAGATGGCAGCGGCGTTCGACGGCTATTTCAAGCGTCACGCCCGCGAGCGCGCCGCGAAGGGCCTGCTGGTCGAGTGCAACTCCGGCTACAACAAATACACGCTCGGCGGCTGGTATAACCTCGCCGACTTCGCGGATGATCCCGTCCTGCGCCGGCGCTTCGCGATGCTGCTCGACCTGTTCTGGGCCGACTGGGCCATCGAGCAGATCAACGGCGTCCGTGGCGGCAGCCGGCACCGGTGTTATCAAGGCGCCGATTCGACTGCTGGCACAAGCATGGACGGTCTGGCGTGGTTCCACTTCGGTCTCGGCCGCGCGAAAAGCCAGCATCCGAGCCACATGTGCGGCGCGACGACGTTCTGGCGGCCGTCGCCCGTCGTCGCGGATCTCGCGCTCGACGTGGCGGGCCGCGGTGTTTACGAATACCTCTCGTGCCGGCCCGGTCTCGCTGAGCCGCGCAAGAAGGACGCGCCGCCGCTGAACTACGTCAGCGACCCGAAGCATCCCTTCTTCGTTCCGCAGGGACTCTATCCGCTGCGGCCCAACGGCGGCAGCCTGTTGCGCTACACATACTGCACGCCCGACTTCGTGATGGGCACGAGCATGGTCGAGGCGCGGCCATGCGAAGACTGGACCGCCATCAGCAGCCAAAACCGCTGGGAAGGCGTGATCTTCGCGGGTCACCCAACGGCGCGCATCTTTGCGCAGCCGTATCAGCCAAAGCGCGGCAGTTACTACAACGCGAACTGGTCGGTCCAGAAACGCGGTGTTCTCATCTTGCAGCGGCTCAAGACCTCCAAAGGCGCGCACGGCCAGCGGGTCTGGTTTGACGCCGCGTTGCGCCGGGTCGAGACCAACGGCTGGGTGTTTGCCGAAGCCCCACAAGCCTTCGCCGCTGTGCGAGTGGTCAATGGCGCAACGACATGGGAATCGGATTCCGTCGAGCAGCACCGAAAGAAGAAAGGCCGGACCGATACCGGCGAGTGGCTCAAATGCGTGGACGAGTTCTCGCCGGTGATCATCGAGGTCGCGCGCAAGTCCGACTGCAAGAACTTTGCCGCGTTTCAGGCCGCCGTTTCAGCCAACCCGTTGAAGTGGGAGAACCGCCGTCTCGACTACACAAGCGGCCTGAGCAAGACCACGCTGACGTTATTCGCCGACTACTCGCAACCGCCGCAGGTGGATGGCGTGCCGGTGAACTACGCGCCACGGAAGGTCTATGACAGCCCATTCATCCAGTCCGACTTCGGCAACGGCGTCGTGACCATCAGCAAAGGCAGCCAGAAGTTCGTGCTGGACTTCAACGCGGAGTAGGAATCCGCTTGCCTTCGCGCCCGCCAAGCGTGAGAAACTCGCGCATGATTTCGCGAGCCATTCATTACTTCCTTTTCGTCGTTTTCCTCTCTGTCTCTGCTCACGCTCTCGACCTTTACGTCGCGCCTGACGGCAACGACGTCTGGTCGGGCCGGCTCGCGAAACCAAACAAAGCGCGCACCGACGGCCCGCTGGCCTCACTCAACGGCGCGCGCGACGCGCTGCGGAAACTGCGCGCGTCGGGCCAACTCAAGGAAGCTGTGCGCGTGATTGTTGCCAACGGCCGCTATACGTTCACCGAGTCGCTGTTGCTCGGGCCGGAAGACAGCGGCACGGCGCAGGCCCCGGTGAGCTTCGAGGCGGCCAAGGGCGCACGGCCGGTGTTCAGCGGCGGACGCGTCATCAGCGGATTTGAGCGCAACGAGAACGGCCTCTGGAAGACGCGCGTCGCCGACGTGGCGACAGGGAAATGGTATTTCGAACAGCTCTTCGTGAACGGTCGCCGCGCGACACGGGCGCGCACGCCGAACAAGTTCTGGTTCCACATGCTTGATGTGCAGGAGGAGAAGCTCGACGGCTCAGCCGGCGGCCCGAAGTCGCGCGCGAAAAACGCCCGCCAGACGATCCGGCTGCGTGACGCGGATTTCGCCGCCATCGCCAAGCTCTCGCCGCAGGAGCTTAAGGACGTGAATCTGGTCGTCTATCACAACTGGGACAACACACGGCGCTTCCTCGACAGCGTGGACCCGCAAGAGAAGACGCTCGTTACCAACGGCGGCGGGATGAAACCGTGGAACCCGTGGCGAAGGAACAATCCGTTCATTTTTGAGAACTTTCTCGCCGCGCTCGATGCGCCAGGCGAGTGGTTCCTCGCACGTGACGGCACGCTCTACTACAAGCCGCGGCCCGGCGAGAACATGAAGCGCGCAGAGGTCATCGCGCCCGTGGCGGAGAAGTTCGTCGTCATCGCCGGCGACCCGGCGGCGGGGAAGTTCGTCGAGCATGTCAGCTTTCGCGGACTCACGTTCCATCACGGCCAGTGGCTGACGCCGGAGGGCGGGTTTGAGCCGATGCAGGCCGCGGCGGGCATCGAGGCGGTCGTGCAGGTGGACGGCGCGCGGCACGTGACGCTGGAGGACTGCGACATCGGCCACATGGGCATCTATGGCGTTTGGTTCCGCAAAGGCTGCCGCGAGTGCGTAATTCGCCGCTGCTACGTCCACGACTTCGGCGCCGGCGGCGTGCGCGTCGGCGAGATGGGCATCGCGAAGAACGAGGCCGAGCGCACGAGCCACGTCACCGTGGACAACAACATCATCCGCCACGGCGGCTACATTTTCCCGTGCGCGGTCGGCGTCTGGGTTGGCCAGAGCGGCGACAACCGCGTCACGCACAACGAGATTGCCGACATGTTCTACACCGGTATCTCCACGGGCTGGACGTGGGGTTACGGCGAGTGCCTCGCGAAACGGAACAAGGTCGAGTTCAACCACGTCCACCACCTCGGCTGGGGCCTGCTGAGCGACATGGGCGGCATCTACACGCTCGGCCCGTCGCAAGGCACGCGCGTCGGGGACAACGTCTTTCACGACATCTACGCCTACAGCTACGGCGGCTGGGGCCTTTACACCGACGAGGGCAGCACCGGCATCCTCTTCGAGAACAACCTCGTCTATGACACCAAGACCGGCAGCTTCCATCAGCATTACGGGCGTGAGAACATCATTCGCAACAATATCCTCGCCAACAGCCGCCAGCATCAGCTTCAGGCGACGCGCGTCGAGGAGCATCTCTCGTTCACGTTCGAGAACAACATCGTCTACTGGACCAACAACTCGCCGCTGTTCGCGAGCCGCTGGGATAAGGTGCAGCAGGTCTCGCGCAGCAACTGTTACTGGAGCGCGGGCAGCAAGATTGATTTCGCCGGCAAGTCGCTCACGGATTGGCAGAAGGCCGGCAAGGATACAGCAAGCGTCGTCGCCGACCCGCTCTTCGTCGCGCCGCGCAAGAACGATTTCCGGCTGCGCTCCGGCTCGCCCGCGCTGAAGATGGGCTTCAAACCGTTCGACCCGTCCAAGGCCGGCGTCTATGGCGACCGCGCATGGATCGCGAAAGCGAAACGCATGACCTACCCGGCGTTGGAACTCCCGCCTGAACCGCCGCCGATTCAGATCAGCGACAGCTTCGAGCGCACCGCCGTCGGCAAACCGCCGGGTGGCTGCACGCTTCGCACCGAAAACAAAGGCGACTCCATCCTCGTCACCGACGAGACCGCCGCCGCTGGCAAGCACAGCCTCAAGATTGCCGACGCGCCCGGCCTCTCGGCGGCGCACAACCCGCACTTCTACTACCAGCCCAACTTCACCAACGGCGTCGTCTCCAACTCGTTCGACCTCCGCATCGAGAAGGCGAGCGCGATTGACTTCGAGTGGCGCGATTGGAGCACGGGCGATTACCACACCGCCATCCACCTCCGCATCCGCAACGCCCGGCTCCAGGTCGGCGAGCAGACGATGGAGCTGCCGCCGGGCCAGTGGGTCCATTTCGAGATGACCGCGGGCCTCGGCAAGGCCGCCACTGGCAAGTGGTCGCTCACCGTGCGCGTCCCCGGCCAGCCGACGCGCGAGTTCAAGGACCAACCTTTCGCCAAGCCGCAGTTCAAGAAGCTGACGTGGGTCGGCTTCACCAGCAACGCCACCAGGTCCACCGTGTTCCACCTCGATAACTTCAACCTCACCACAAGCCAAAAATGAAACAACGCATCCTCATCGCCCTCGCCGCCCTCGTCTCCACGTGGGCCAGCGCCAGCACCAACTACGTCCTTAGCGTCACTGCCGACCGCGCTGACGCGATCTACAAGCAGGGCGAGACGGTCACGTTCACCATCAAGCTGCAGCTCGACAAGCAGCCGGTGGACGATGCACAGGTGAGTTGGACGATCACGAAAGACGGCGTGCCACCAACTACCAGTGGCAAGGTGAAACTCACCGGCGGCAGCGCGACAGTTACCGGCAAGCTCGACGAGCCGGGCTTTCTGCTCTGCCGTGCCGGATTTGTCGGGCCGGAGAAGCTCTCGCGCATCGCGCTCGGCGGCGCGGCGGTTGACCCGCTCAAGATCAAGCCGAGCATGCCGCCGCCGAGCGATTTCGACGAGTTCTGGGCGGCACAGAAGAAGAAACTCGCCACCGTGCCGATCAACCCGCGCCTGACACCAGTGAAGTCGCTGGTGAAAGATGTGGACTGCTTCGACCTCCAAGCTGATTGCATCGGCGCGCCGGTGAGCGGTTACTTCGCGAAGCCTGCTGGCGCGAAGCCGAAGAGCCTGCCGGCCATCCTCCTCGTCCACGGCGCGGGCGTGCGCAGTTCCGGCCTCGGCGGCGCGGCGGGCTGGGCGGAGAAGGGACTGCTCGCGCTCGACATCAACGCCCACGGCATTCCCAACGGCAAACCGGCGGAGTTCTACACCAATCTCAGCAGCGGCGAGTTGAAGGAGTATTCCCGTCGTGGCCGCGAATCGCGAGAGACGGTTTATTTCCTCGGCATGTTCCTACGGCTGGTGCGCGCTCTCGATTTCCTGACCGCGCAGCCGGAGTGGGACGGCCGCATCCTTGCCGTCCAGGGCAGCAGCCAGGGCGGCTTCCAGGCGCTCGTCGCCGCCGGCCTCGACCCGCGCGTGACGTTCTTCGCGGCGGGCGTGCCGGCGGGTTGCGACCACACCGGTTTCAAAACAGGCCGCGTCAACGGATGGCCGAAGTTCATCGCCACCGGCGAGACGCCGCCACCGAACGTCGTCGAGACAGTCCGCTATTTCGACGCGGTGAACTTCATCACGCGCAGCAAGGCCGCCGGCATCGTCACGGTCGGGTTCATTGACACCACCTGCCCGCCGTCGAGCGTCTATGCCGCCTACAACGCGATTCCCGGCAAGAAGCGCATCCACATAGACGTCGCCGCCGGCCACACCAACACGCCCAAAGCCGTCGAAGCGATGCGCAACGCCATCCTCGCCCACGTCGAGGCGATGAAGAAAGCCGCGAAGTGAAGCTGCCGGCTCAGGTTGAAGGCGGAGTTTTTTTTCGCGCCAGGACGCGATAGCTTTCGCACAGTTCCCGAACGCTAAAACTGAGCAACGTGGGTGGCCCAGCGTTTCCGCATTGGCAACTGGCGTGGCCCGCCCGCGTTCGCTCCAGCGATCTTGTTCGGCCATGTTCCCATGTTTGAACCGTTAATTCCCCGGTCTTGGCTGGCTTTCATTGACCTGTTTGATGCCGCCGTCACCAAACTGAACGCTCACCAAACGATGTGCGGGAATGACCAGCGGCCCCAAATCCTGGCGCTGGGGTCTTGTGATGAGCAGAAACTCGCGCGTCAGACGCCCATGAGCATCAATGTTCCAACTGCCGTTTCCGCCGGGCACGGCCTTGGAGTCATTGAGACGGGTAAAGCCGCCCGTGCGCCCACCCTCCATCTGATACTCAACGGAGAAGATCACTCCCTCTGCGACCGTGTCTGACTTGCCTCCTGGCGGTGCGCAACCGGCAAGAAAAAGGCCCGCGGTGATGGCCAATCCAAGGAAGAATGGAGTCGTTTTCATAGTGATGTCGTGTCGAGTGGCCGAACGACCCCAAACTCAGCGACCGCGGAGCACGGCGCGGCGACTGCACGGGGGGCGGAAAGGCCGGAAGCAGCCGCCATGACGTGCGGAGCGGTTCGCTACAGCGTTTGGCGCTTCGGTTGGATTCGAGTAAGTGCTCATCGGCCGCCGAGTGGTCTGATGTAGTGGCCACTCTGCGAATAGACGAGAAAGAAAGCGACGGCGAGGAACAGGAACCAAGCGAACAGTGCGAGTGTGACTGACGAGATGAACCATGCTGCGTGAATGCTGGAAATCTCGTTGCGGCGCAGCAAGAGGAGCGCAACCACGAAGGTTGCCGCCGGCAGAAGCCAGATGAATGGATAAACCGCTCGGAGTAACGCGGTGGGATAAGGCAGCGGCGGGTGTGGATCGACGATCTACTTGGCGTTTTGGAGTTCGGTGTCGAGTGCGAGAAAGCTCCAGAACGCAGTCATGGAAGTCGCGGCGAGTAGCGCGAGTGCAAGCGGAGTCAGTGCAGCTCGGTGAATCATGTGCGTTAATTCCAGAGAGCGCGAGAAGCGCTGAACATACTTACTCACCTAAACTCGGCGGGCTTTTCAGAGGCGAACCGAGGCAGGTTCTTGGGGCGGAGATTGACGGAGAGACGGTTTCGTGTCAAGCGCAGCCGCAAGGACTTCGGACGAATCTGCGTGCGTGCCGGCCAAGGCCCGTTGCCTCATGGATAAATGACACCGAAGGCGCTCTACCAGAAAAGTCGGCTGCCTTGACAAGGGCTGGGCAAGGCCACTAGCTTTGGCCGCTTCTGAAAGCGGGCCGAACGCCCGCCCAAGGTTTGTGACTGCTAACTACGATCCATACGTCTTTCTGGTGGTGTTGCTGGGCGCGGCGATGGTGTTCGCGCTGGCGCCGCTTGCGCTGGCTTGGCTGTTTGCGCCGCGGCGGCCTTCGAAGACAAAACAGGCCACCTACGAGTGCGGGCTGGAGTCGAAAGGCGACGCATGGGTGCAGTTTCGCGTTCAATACTACCTCTTCGCCATCCTCTTCGTGATCTTCGACATTGAGACGATCTTCCTCTATCCGTGGGCGGTGGCGTTCAACAAGCTCGGCGTGTTCGCCTTGGTCGAAATGGCGATTTTCTTGGCGATCCTGGCCGGTGGGCTGGCCTACGCGTGGGCCAAGGGCGTGCTGGAGTGGAAGTGAGGCAAGTCATGGCGATGGACGAGTCTCTAAAAAGCGAGTTGCAGAAAGCCGGTGTGTTCGTTACCAGCATCGAACAGCTTTACAACTGGGGCCGGAAAAACTCCATCTGGCCGCTGCAATTCGGCCTCGCTTGCTGCGCCATCGAGATGATCGCCACGGCTTGCGCGCGCTACGACATGGCGCGGTTCGGCGCGGAGGTGTTCCGGCCGTCGCCGCGGCAGGCGGACCTAATGATCGTGGCCGGCACGGTGACGAAGAAGATGGCCCCACAGGTGGTGCGGCTATTCAACCAGATGCCGGAGCCGAAATACGTCATCGCGATGGGCGCGTGTGCGATTTCCGGCGGGCCGTTCAAGGAGGGTTACAACGTGCTCAAGGGCATTGACCGCTATATCCCGGTGGACGTCCACATTCCCGGTTGCCCGCCGCGGCCGGAGGCATTGCTGCACGCGCTCATCACGCTCCAGAAGCAGATCGAGCAGGACCATCTCACCGGCAAGCGCAAGCTTCGCGCCTACGACCGCGAGCAAAAAGCGGAGTGGCTGGTGCCAGCGTATGGCGAGCATGACTTGGAGCCGCCGCGCAACCCGGAAGTGTGGAAGCCGGAGCCGCAGGTGAGGCCGGAGGCGAAGTGAAGAGTGATGAGTGATGAGTGACGAGTGAGATGGAAACACTGAACCAAATCAAAGATCGCATCGAAGCCGCGGTGCCGAGCGTTCGGCTTGCCATTGAGGGCCGGTCGCTCGTCGTGGACCGGGAGCATTTGCTCGAGGTGGCGCGGTTTTTGAAAAACGACGCCGAGTTGGCGATGGATTACGTTTCAAACCTCTGCGCCGTGGACTGGCTGCCGCGCAAGGTTAAGGTGAAGGAAGGCGGCCAAGATGTAGAGAAGGACCTACCGGGCTTTCTGGAAGTGGTCTATGACTTCTACTCGATGGCAAAGAAGCACGGGCCGCTTCAGCTTCGCTGCCGCACGGATGGCCGTGAGGGCATGCTGTCGCTGCCGAGCATCACGCCGCTGTTCCGCGGCGCGGAGTTTCAGGAGCGCGAGGCGTTCGACCTCTACGGCATCCGGTTCAAGGGCCATCCCGATCTGCGGCGCATCCTGATGTGGGACGGCTTCAAGGATTTTCCGATGCGGAAGGACTACCAGCAGCCGGATGATCACGAGTGGGAGCCGACGCCACACGACGAAGTTCTGCAGCAGGCGAAAAAACACTGGCCCGCGCCGTCCGCAGCGCCGGTGAAACCAGCATGATTCAACCGTTCACAACGCCGGAGTCTGGCTACACGCTGATTCCGAAGGAAGGTGCCATCGAAACCCAAACGATTGAGGTTTCGATGGGGCCGCACCATCCGTCCACGCACGGCGTGTTCCGCATGGACGTGGTGCTCGACGGCGAGGAGGTCAAGCGCCTGAAGCCGGTGTTCGGCTATCTGCACCGCAACCACGAGCAGCTCGCCGAGAAAATGAACTGGCTCGGCTCGATTCCGTTCACCGACCGCCTGGATTATTTCTGCTCGATGAGCAACAACTGGGCCTACTGCCATGCCGTCGAGCAACTCGCCGGCATCAAGGTGCCGGAGCGCGCCGAATACATCCGCGTCATCATGGCCGAGTTGACGCGGCTCATAAACCACTCCTGCCTCGCCGGTTTCCTGCTGAGCGACGCCGGCGCGTGGGGCACGCCGTTGCTCTATGCATTCCGCGAGCGCGAGAAGATCCTCGACCTCTTCGAGTCGGTCAGCGGCGCGCGGATGATGTGCAACTACATGCGCTTCGGCGGCGTGCGCGCAGACGTGAGCGACGACTGGCTGGCGTGCGCGCGCAAGGTCGTGGAGAACTACCCTCGCTTCCTCGACGAACTGGAGGCGCTGATTACCGGCAACGAAATCCTTCTCGCCCGCACGCAGCAGGTCGGCATCCTGCCGCGCGAACTGGCCATCAATGCCAGCGTCACCGGCCCGATGCTCCGCGCGAGCGGCGTGGACTACGACATTCGCAAGGTGGACCGCTACGGCATCTACGACCGGTTCGATTTCCGCGTGCCGCTCGGCGAGGTTGGCGATGTTTACGACCGCTACTACGTCCGCATCCTGGAAATGCGCGAGAGCGTCAAGATTCTCCAGCAGGCGCTGCGCGACATCCCGGAAGGGCCGTTCGACGCCGGCGTGAAGATGCGCAACTTCAAAGTGCCCGCTGGCGACGGCTACGGCCGCATCGAAGCGCCGAAGGGCGAACTCGGTTTTTATCTCGTCAGCGACGGCGGCACGCGGCCGTATCGTTACCATGTGCGCGCGCCAAGCTTCATCAACCTGACGATTTTGGAAGACATGTGCCTCGGTCACAAGGTGGCTGACGTGATCGTGATTCTCGGCAGCGTGGACATCGTGCGGGGGGAGGTGGACCGCTGATGCTCGGCAACGGCTTGCTCCAAGGGTTGGTGGTCACGGCGCGGAATTTCATCCGCAGCTACTTCGACCCGGAACGCCTCACCACCGTCCAGTATCCCGAGGAGCGCGTGACGCTGCCGGAGAACTCGCGCAGCTTCCCCTTTCTGGTCTATGACGGCACGCCCGACAACCTCCGCTGCGTGGCGTGCAAGATTTGCGAGCAGGAATGCCCGCCGCAATGCATCTACATCGAGGTCGAGCGCGACCCGAAGACCGGCAAACCCGTGCGCCGGCCGCGCGTGTTCGACATTGATTACTCGGTCTGCATGCAGTGCCAGATTTGCGCCGAGGTCTGTCCGTTCGACGCGATCAAAATGGACCAGGTTTATGAACTCGCCGGCACCGACCGATTCGGCGGAATGCTCCACGACAAAGCCGCGCTGCTGAAGTCGAACGAGTATTATCACCAGATTCGGCCAACTGAAGCTGACGAAGTGGACGCGCGGTTGAGCCAGAGCAAAAAGAAGGTGTCGCCGCCGATCGCGAAGCCTGCCGCCGTGCCGCCAGCGCAGCCGGTTCCGCCAAAAACAGATGTATAACTTCTTCGACCAACTCTTTGTTGCACTGGGCGCGTGGCTCGTCGGCCTCGTCGTCGCTGCTGGCAACGGTGTGTCGAAGCTATGCTGTGGCCAGCCGATGAGTGAGGCTGCCGCGCACAACGTCGCCGCCGGCACCCAGGTCGTGCTGATTTGCGTGACGATCTACGGCGTCTTCGCGCTCTGTTTCGGCCTGGCAACGTGGCTGGAGCGGAAGATGCTTGCGCGTATCCAGAACCGTTACGGTCCTAACCGCGTCGGGCCGTTCGGGCTTCTTCAGTTTGTCGCCGATGGCGTGAAGATGCTCACCAAGGAAGACATCGTGCCGGCGCGCGCCGACAAGCTCGTCCATTTTCTCGCGCCGGCGATTGTGTTAGCGCCGGCGCTGCTGATGTTCGGGTTCCTGCCGTTTGGCCGGAACATGGCGCCGACGGACCTCGACACGGCGGTCATCGCGTTCTTCGCGGTCGGCGCGGGCAGCGAGTTGGCGCTCTTCATGGCCGGCTGGGGCAGCCGCAACAAATACTCCATCCTCGGCGCGCTCCGGGCCGTCGCCCAGATGATCAGCTACGAAATCCCGCTCGTGCTCGCCGCCGTGCCGGTTGTCATGATCGTCGGCTCGCTGAGCACTTCGCAGATCGTCGCGGCGCAAGGCACGGACAGTTTCCTCGACGTGAAGGGCTGGTTCGTCTGGACGCCGTGGGGCTTCGCCGGGTTCATCCTGTTCCTCATCGCAGCAACGGCGGAGAGCAACCGCAGCCCGTTCGACATCCCGGAGGGCGAATCGGAAATCATCGCCGGCTTCCACGTCGAATACAGCGGCTTCAAGTTCGCGCTCTTCTTCATGGCAGAATACCTCGGCATGATGGCGATGGCCGGCCTCGGCGTGACGCTCTTCCTTGGCGGCTGGCATGGGCCGAAGCTGCTGCCGTCGTGGGCGTGGTTCATGCTCAAAGGCTTCCTGATCGTCTGCTGGCTGATCTGGTTGCGCGGCACGCTGCCGCGGCTGCGCGTGGACCAACTGATGGCCTTCGCGTGGAAAGCGATGCTGCCCTTCGCGCTCTTCAACATCTTCGCCACGGCGGTCTGGTTCTACCTGCCGAAAACCACGTTCCTCCAGAGCGCGGTCGCGTGGATCATCACCGCGGCGCTGGTCGTCGCCGCGTATCTCGTCATCTCGCGTTTCGTCTCCCGCCGCGCCGGCGCGCCGCGGGTTTATCGTTACGCTTCCTGAGTCATGGACACCGCGTTCATCATCCTCAGCCTCATTACCGTTGCCGGCGCCGTCTGGGCCGTGACGCTGCGGAACCTCATCCATGCGGTGCTGTCGCTGGTCCTGTTCTTCTTTGGCATCGCCGGCTTCTTCTTCTACCTGAACGCGGACTTCGTCGGCTGGGTGCAGATTCTCGTTTACGTCGGTGCAGTCGCCATCCTCGCCATCTTCGCCGTCATGCTGACACACAATCTCACCGCCGAGGATGAGCCAGGATTCTTCAGCCTGCGCTGGCTTACAGGCATGGCCATCGCCGCCACCGTGGGCGCGGTGCTTTGGTTCGCAATCAGGAGCAACGCCGCAATGTCACAGACTGCGCCGGCGGGCGTCGCAAGCAACGTCGCTGACATCGGCCGCAAGATGATGACGGATTGGGTTGTGCCGTTCGAGGTCGTGTCGTTGCTGCTGACGGCGGCGATGATCGGCGCCATCGTCATCGCCATGGAACAGATTTCCCACCGCAAATGACCACCCTGGCCCATTTCCAAATCCTGGCGAGCCTCCTCTTCGTCATCGGCCTGTTCGGCGCGGTGACGCGGCGCAACGCGATTGTCGTGCTGCTGTCCATTGAAATCATGTTCAACGCCGCCAACCTGAGCCTCGTGGCGTTCTGGCGCTACAGCCCGCATCCGGAGCAACTCAGTGGCGTCATGTTCGCCATCTTCGGCATCACCATCGCCGCCGCCGAGGCCGCTGTCGGGCTGGCGCTCGTGATCGTGATCTACCGCTACTACAAGTCCATCGAAGTGGACGGAATGAGGAGCTTGAAAGGTTGATGGAACCGGCGACTCACATTCCCTGGATCGCGAGCCATCTCTGGCTGATTCCGCTGCTGCCGTTTCTGGCGGGCGGCGTGAGCGCGCTGCTGCCACGGCGCTGCCGGAAGCTTTCGGCCGGGCTTGCCATCGGCGCGATTGGTATTTCGACGCTGCTGTCGTTCTGCGCGCTGGCCGAGTCCATTCTCCGCGGTCTCCTGCCTCACGCCGGCCGGCAATGGTCGGCGATGCAAACGCACGAAGCGTGGCATTGGCTCACCGAGTTTACGTGGTTCAGCTACGGCACCACGTCGCTGAAACTCGGTTTCGTGCTCGATCCATTGACCGCGGCGATGGCGACGATGGTGAGCTTTGTCTCAATGCTCATCTTCATCTACTCGCTCGGCTACATGGACCGCGACAAGAACTTCACGCGGTTCTTCACGTTCCTCTCGCTCTTCGCCGGCGCGATGCTCGGTCTCGTTGTTGCCAACAACCTGCTGCTCTTCTTCATCTGCTGGGAACTGGTCGGCGTCGCCAGCTACCTGCTCATCGGCTTCTGGTATCACCGGCCCAGCGCGGCGGCGGCGGCGAAGAAAGCGTTCATCGTCACCAAGCTCGGCGACATCGGTTTCTTTGCCGGTTTGCTCTGGCTCTATCACGCGACCGGCACGTTGCAGTTCTACACGCCGGACCACACCGGCGCGCTGGAACAGGCGACGGCGCTGGCGGGTCTGCCGGGCATCATGGGCCTCTCGCTCGCCGGCACGATTGCGCTGCTCATCTTCTGCGGCGCGGTCGGCAAGTCGGGCCAGTGGCCGCTGCACGTCTGGCTGCCCGACGCGATGGAAGGCCCGACGCCCGTCAGCGCGCTCATCCACGCGGCGACGATGGTGGCGGCGGGCGTGTTCCTCGTCGCGCGCACCTACCCGCTGTTCCAAGCCAGCCCGCAGGTGCTGACGCTCGTGGCGTGGATCGGCGCGTTCACGGCGATCATGGCGGCGACCATCGCCATCGCGCAGAACGACATCAAACGCATCCTCGCCTACTCGACGGTGAGCCAGCTTGGTTACATGGTGATGGGCCTCGGCGTCGGCGGCATGGCAGCGGCGATGTTCCATCTGCTGATGCACGGCTTCTTCAAGGCGCTGCTGTTCCTCGGCGCCGGCTCGGTCATCCACGGCTGCCACAACGAGCAGGACGTATTCAAGATGGGCGGCGTGAAGAAACACATGCCGGTCACGTTCTGGACCTACTTCGTCGGCACGCTCGCGCTGGCGGGCATCTTCCCGCTCGCGGGTTTCTGGTCGAAGGACGAGGTGCTGACGGCGGCGTTCAACTGGGGCGGCGGCTGGTTCCACAAAGGGCCGTTCGCGCTCGGCTGCATCGGCGTGTTCCTGACAGCGTTCTACATGTGGCGGCAGGTGTGCCTCGTCTTCCTCGGCGAGTATCGCGGCGAAAAAGCGACGGTTGGGCACAAACAAGTCGGCCACGAGGAGGCAGAAACTCAACATGAGACGGTGCCCGGAGTGCCGCACGAAAGTCCCGCCGTCATGACCGTGCCACTGGTCATCCTGGCGATCTTCAGCGCGTTCATGGGCTTTAGCGGCCTGCCGGAACACGCGAACCTCATCCACCATTTCCTCAGCCCGGAGCACGCGCCGCACCACGTGAACTGGTTCGTGATCGCGACCGCTTCGGCGCTGGCGTTCGCGGGCCTCGGCGTCGGCCACCTTCTCTACGGCGTCAAGCCGCTGGCCGCCGACGAGCCGGACCCGTTGAAGGCCAAACTCGGCAAGCTGCGCGACTTCTGCCGCGACAAATGGTATTGGGACGAACTCTACGAGGCGACGGTCGTGCGGTTTGCCAATATCGCCGCTGTCGTCGTGGACCTCGGTGACCGGCTGCTCGATGGCGTTACCGTCGGCATGGGCCTGCTGGCGCGCGGTTTGTCGTTCATCAATGACAAGTTCGACGAACACGCCATCAACCGCAGCTTTGATGGAAGCTGCGGCACGGTGAGGCTGATGGGCCGGTGTTTCGCCGCATTGCAGGACGGACGCGTGCAGTCGTATCTGCGGCTCGTGGCTGTTGCCGCCGCCTTGCTGGCGTTTTGGTTTTTCCTGAAGTGATCCGATGGAAGAGAACTCTCACATCTTGAGTTGGCTGACGTTCACGCCGTTGATCGGCGCGCTTGTCATCGCGCTGCTGCCGAAGCGGAGCGAATCCGCCTCGCGCGGCGTGGCACTGCTGACGAGCGTGCTGGCGCTGGTGGAGGCGCTATCGCTGTGGTCGCGGTTCGACGGCGCGTATCCCGGCTTGCAGTTCGTTGAGCAGACGCCGTGGATTCCCGCAATCCACGTGGATTACTTCGTCGGCGTGGACGGCCTGAGCATCCTGATGGTGCTGCTGACGGCGATTCTCACGCCGGTGGCGCTGCTCGTGTCGTCGCCGATCCAGAAGCATCTGCGGGCCTACTACGCGCTGATGCTGACGTTGCAGGCTGGGCTGTTCGGCGTGTTCACGGCGCTGAACTTCTTCCACTGGTTCATTTTCTGGGAAGCCGGCCTCATCCCGATGTTCTTCATCATCAAACTCTGGGGCGGCGACGGGGCGGAGCGCGCGGCGCTGAAGTTCTTCCTCTACACGCTCGTCGGCAGCGTTGCCCTACTGCTGGCGTTCCAAGCCATCTACCTCGCCACCGGCACGTGGGATTTCATCGTGCTGCGCGATCTCGCGGCGAACGGCGCGCTGGCGGCAAAGCTCGCGGCGTTGCTGAAACAGGCAGGCCTCAACGTCACGCCGGAGACCGCTGGCATGGCGTTGTTCGCCGGTGTGTTCCTCGGCTTCGCGATCAAAGTGCCGGTCTGGCCGTTCCACACATGGCTGCCTGACGCCTACACCAAAGCGCCGACCGCCGGCACCATGCTGCTCACGGGCGTGCTCTCGAAGATGGGTGTCTATGGCTTCCTGCGAATCCTTCTGCCGATCTTCCCACACGAGATTGCGGCCTGTGCGACGACGCTGGCGTGGCTGGCGATGCTGACCATCGTGCTCGGCGCGCTGGCCGCGATGGCGCAACTCGACCTCAAGCGAATGATTGCCTACTCATCGGTGAACCACGTCGGCTACTGCCTGCTCGGCATCGTGGCCGTGGCGCACGCGACAGGCGGCGGGCCGGCCAACGTCAACTGGCTGAACGAAAAAGCCTGCGCACTCAACGGCGCGATCTTCCAGATGTTCAACCACGGCATCACCGCAGCGGCGTTGTTCATGATGATCGGTTTCATTGAGGAGCGCACGGGCCGTCGCGGCATCGAGGACTTCGGCGGCCTGCGGGCCGTCGCGCCGGTGTTCGCGGGCCTGTTCGGCATCAGCGCGATGGCCTCGCTCGGCCTGCCGGGCCTCAACGGCTTCGTCGGCGAATTCATGATCTTCAAGGGCGCGTGGCCGATCATCACGCCGTTCGCGGCGGTGTCGCTCATCGGTCTTTTGGCGACGGCGGTCTATCTGCTGACGTTCATCCAGCGCGTGTTCGCCGGGCCGCTGAACGAACGCTGGGTGAAGTTCCCCGATTTGAGCCGGCGCGAACTGCTGGCAATCGTGCCGCTTGTGGCGCTGATGTTCGTGGCGGGCGTGTTCCCCGCGCCGTTCATCAACCTGACCAACCAAGCAGCGATGAAACTGGTTGTGTTGTTTCAGCCTGCCGCGCAGGCCGTGGCGCGCGTGGCGGGAATATGAACTCATGAGTCTTGACTGGACCATCTATCTGTCGTTCCTCGGCTCGGGTTTGATCCTGTGCCAGCCGCGCGAACAGCGGGACCGCATCCGCTGGATCGCGCTCGCGTTCGGCGCGGCGGGGCTGGCGCTCGCTTTGGGCGCGTGGTGGTCCTACAACGCTGCCGTGCCGGAGTTGGAGCAGGCGGTGAAGAACGCCAAAGACCCGATTGCCGCGGCGTTCCGCATCGTCTGCGACGTGCCGTGGATTCCGTCGGTGAAGGCGAACTACTTCCTTGCCTACGACGGCATCAACCTGCCGCTCGTTGTGCTCAACGGTTTCATCTGCGTCACCGGCATCCTGTTCAGTTGGAACATCGAGCATCGCACCAAGGAGTTCTTCGCGTTCTTCCCGCTCATCGGCGGCGTCTATGGCGTGTTCCTGGCGATGGACCTGTTCCTGCTGTTCGTGTTCTACGAGATCGCCATCATCCCGAAATACTTCATCATCGCCATCTGGGGCAGCACGCGGAAGGAATACGGCGCGATGAAGCTCGTGCTCTACAGTTTCGTCGGCAGCGCCGCGGCACTCGTCGGCATCATCGCGCTCTACGTCAAGGCCGGTGGCCCGGCCGGCGCGGCGGGCTTCAATCTGCTCGCGCTCAAGGACGCCGCGTTCACGCCGGAGTTCCAGACCTGGTGCTTCCCGCTCGTGTTTGTCGGCTTCGCGGTGCTGGCGGGCATGTGGCCGTTCCACACGTGGGCGCCCACCGGCCACGTCGCCGCGCCGACGGCTGCCTCGATGTTGCTGGCGGGCGTCGTCATGAAACTCGGCGCTTACGGCTGCCTGCGTGCCGGGATCATGCTGATGCCTGCGGGCGCGAAAGCGTGGGCCGGCGTCATTGCGGTCATCGCGGTCATCAACATCATCTACGGCGCGATGGTGGCGCTGGTGCAGAAGGACTTCAAATTCGTCATCGGCTACAGCTCGGTCAGCCACATGGGCTTCGTGCTGCTCGGGCTGGTGACGCTCAACACCATCGGGCTGAGCGGCGCGATGCTCCAGATGTTCAGCCACGGCATCATTGCCGGCCTGCTTTTCGCCGTCGTCGGTCGCATGGTTTATGACCGCACCCACACGCGCGTGCTGGCCGAACTGCAAGGAATGCGGCTTTACGACATCATGCCGTTCGCGGCGGTGACGTTCGTGCTGGCGGGCGCGGCCTCGATGGGTGTGCCGGGCTTCAGTGGCTTCGTCGCCGAACTGCAGGTGCTGGTCGGCACATGGCGCGCGTTTCCCTGGCTGGCAGTTGCGTGTGGCTTCGGCATCCTCGTGACGTTCGCCTACACGCTCCAGACGATCCTGCGCGCGTTCTATGGCGAGCGCCGGACGGCGGACGAGCATCACCTGCGCGAGATGCCGCCGATCTCCGTGCCGGAAAAAGTCGCCGCGGTCATCCTGATTTCGCTGACCATCATCGTCGGCGTCTATCCGAACTGTCTGCTGAACATGATCAACCTCAGCGTCAACCCGCTGGTGTCGCTGCTGGCGAAATGAAGAACCTGTCCTACATCGAGCTTTTGCTGAACCTGCTGCCGCAAGTGGCGCTGGTGGTGACCGCGTTTGCGGCGCTGGCGGTGGACTTCGTCGTGCTGCGACGGAGCGACCCGGCGACGCGGTTTCGGGTGCTTGGCTGGCTCACGGCGCTCGGATTGGTTGCGGCGGGAGTGATGCTGTTCGTCCAGTTCGGCCAGGTTCAAGCCCACGGCACTTACGTCGGCCCGCTGCGGACGCTGGTGCTTGATCCGCTGACGGTGTTCTTCCAGATCGTCATCGTCGTCGTGACGATCATCACGGTGTTCATCTCGATGGCGTATCCGTTCACGACCCACGTGAGCGAATACTACGCCGTGCTGCTCTTCGGCGCGCTCGGCATGAACTTCCTCGTCGCCAGCGAAGAACTCATCGCCATCTTCGTCTCGCTGGAACTGCTCAGCGTCTGCCTCTACATCCTCACCGCATTCCACAAAGGCATGCTGCGCTCGGCCGAGGGCGGCTTGAAATACTTCCTCTTCGGCGCGGTCAGTTCGGCGTTCATGATGTTTGGCCTCGCGTGGACCTACGGCCTGACCGGCGACACGACGCTGGCGGGCATCGGCAAGGCCGCGACGGAGTTGGCGATGACCGGCCTGCATGGAAACGGCGCGATGCTGGGCGTGGCACTGCTGTTCACGCTCGTCGGCTTTGGCTTCAAGATCGCCGTCGCGCCGTTCCACCAATGGGCGCCCGACGCCTACGAAGGCTCGCCGACGCCCGCGACCGCGTTCATCGCGACCGGCTCGAAGATCGCGTCGTTCTTCATCCTCGTGAAGGCGTTGTTCATCGGGTTCGACGGCGCGCAAGGCTCGGCGTCGTGGGGCGCGTTCAACAGCGGCTGGATCGCGGTCGCCGCGACGCTGGCAGCCGTCACCCTGGTCGTCGGAAACACCGCCGCCATCGTCCAGCGCAACGTCAAACGGCTGCTCGCATACTCCGCCATCGCCCACGCGGGTTATATCCTGACCGGTCTCGTTGCAGCGAACGCCCTCGGTGCGGCAAGCGTTTTCTTCTACATCATCGTCTATGCGTTCACCAACCTTGGCGCGTTCGGCATCGTCGCGGCGCTGAGCGCCCGCGTTGGCGGCGACGACTTCAAGGACTTCGCCGGCATCTACAAGCGCGCGCCGCGCCTGACGTTCCTGATGCTGCTCTTTGTCCTGTCGCTGGCCGGCATTCCGCCGCTCGGTGGCTTCTTCGGCAAGTTCTATCTCTTTACTGCCGCGCTGAGCGCCGACCCGAAGAACCTCGGCCTGCTCTGGCTCGTCACGCTCGGCATCGCCATGAGCGCCGTAAGTCTCTACTACTACCTCATCCTCCTGAAGACGATGTATGTCACCGAGCCAGCCGAACTGGCCGCCAACCCCGCCGCCGACCGCATCGTTGCGCCGTGGTTCTTGAACTTCGCCCTTCTGGTTTCCCTTGCCGTCGTGCTCTGGACCGGCCTCGCGCCGCAACAGTTGCTCGGATGGATCGAGCTATTCCTGAAATCACTGCCGTCGTAACAGAACTTCATTCCAAGCCACAAGGAACCCAAACGCGTATTCGTTGATATCCATCAATCCCGTTTCTTCGAGTATGTTTTAGGGTAGCCTTATCAGAGAAACGAACCGAGGACATGATGATGAAGACAAAGCTGTGCAAACCCGCCCTTGCCGCCGCGTGCGTCTGGCTGCTCGCGTCGCCGGCTGCCCGCGCCCACTGCGACACGATGGACGGGCCGGTGGTGGCCGCCGCGAAGATGGCGTTGGAGAAAGGCAACGTGACGCCCGCGTTGAAGTGGGTGAAGAAGGGCCGTGAAGCGGAGATTCGCGCGGTGTTCCAGAAGACGCTGGCGGTGAGGAAGCTCGGCGCGGACGCGAAGGAGCTTGCCGACGGGCATTTCTTCGAGACGCTCGTGAGGATTCACCGGGCCGGCGAAGGCGCGGCCTACACCGGCCTGAAGCCGGCCGGCGCCGAAGTGGAGTCTGCGGTTGCCCGGGCTGACGCGGCTTTGATCAGCGGCTCCGTGCAGCCGTTGGCGCAATCACTGGCCGAAGCCGTCGCCGGCGGCATCCGGAAACGGTTTGACCGCGCCCACGCCGCCAAGGAGAACGCCGACAGCAGCGCGGAGGCCGGCCGCGAATACGTCGAGGCGTATGTCGAATTCATCCACTACGTCGAGCGCGTCGCGCATGCCGCGAAACCGCTGGCCGCAGAGCACAAACACTGACTCAACACCGGAGACACCCACATGGAAAACAACCTCAACACAGACGAAACCGCGAAGTTCAAGGCGCAGGCGCTCAACACGCTCGGCATGGTGGATTACCAGGCCGGCTCGGTTGTGAGCCGGCAGATCGTCAAGAAGAAGGTCGGGACGGTGACGCTGTTCGCGTTCGACGCGGGCGAGGGTCTCAGCGAACACACCGCGCCGTTCGACGCGCTCATCAACGTGCTCGATGGCGAGGCGGACATCACCATCTCCGGCAAGGTCCACCGCGTCAAAGCCGGCGAGTTCATCATCATGCCGGCGAACGAGCCGCACGCCTTGAAAGCGCCCGTCCGGTTCAAGATGATGCTGACGATGATCCGCGCCTGAGCAGGAAACGAACTGCTGGCACTCGCTTCTCGAAGCATCAGGAACCGGCCTCGATAACGCCGGGCAGGGTAAAATAGAAGGCGGCGCCTTCGCCGACCTTGGCTTCCGCCCAGATGCGGCCGCCGTGGCGCACGACGATGCGCTGGACCAGCGCCAGTCCCACGCCCGTGCCTTCGAAGTCCGTGTCGCTGTGGAGCCGCTGGAACACGCCGAAAAGCTTCGACGCATACTCCATGTCGAAACCGACGCCGTTGTCTCTCACACAATAAACGACCTCGTTGTTGCCGGCCTGTCCGGTGATTTCGATTTGGGCCACCGGTCTGGGCCGGGTGTATTTGATGGCGTTGGAGATGAGGTTGGTCCAGACGCGGTGAAGCAAGGCGGGGTCGCCCATCGCCGTCGGCAGCGGATGCAGTGTGAACCGGATGTTGCGGCCCGGCGCGTGGGCCACGCACTCGTCAAACGTGCGTTGGACCAGCACGCCCATCTCAATCTCCAGCAGGTGCATGGCCTGCCGCCCGGCCCGCGAGAACGCCAGCAGATCATCAATCAACTGGCCCATCCGCCCGGCCTCGGCGCAGACGATGCCCAGCGTGCGCCGGCCTTCCTCGTCAAGCTGCTTCGCGTAGTTCTGGGTAAGGACGTTCGCGAAGCCGCTGATGGCCCGCAGCGGCGCGCGCAGGTCGTGGGAGACCGAATAGCTGAAGGCTTCGAGTTCCTTGTTGGCGGCTTCCAACTCGGCGGTGCGCTGGAGGACGCGCTGTTCCAGTTCGGCGTTGAGATTCCGAATGTTCTCTTCAGCCTGCTTGCGATCCGTGATGTCCCACGCCACGCCAACATAGTAGGAAACCCGGCCGGTCTTGTCCTTGACGGGAAAGCCGCGATCCCGAACCCACCGGATGGCCTCGTCAGGCCGGATGATGCGGTATTCGTGGTCGAAGGGCAGGCCGTCTTTTTGGACGGCCAGTTCCTTGACCACCCGCGCCCGGTCTTCCGGATGGACGGCGTCCAGGAACGAAGCCGGGTTTTCGTAGAGGCTGGCCCAGGAGCGCCCCCAGATTTCCTCGTAGGCGGGGCTGATATAGAGCATCTTCCGGGTCAGCGGCTCGGCCATCCAGAAGACTTCGCGGATGTTCTCCGCGATCTGGCGGAAGTGCTCCTCGCTCACGCGCAACGCCTCCTCCGTCCTCTTGCGCTGCCGGCGTTCCTCGGCCTCGCGCAACGCGCGCTCCACCACCGGCACGAGCCGCGCCAGTTTGTCTTTCAGCAAGAAATCGTCCGCGCCCGCCTTCATGATGCCGGCGGCCACCTCTTCACCGAGGGTGCCGGTGACCATGATAAACGGGATGTCCGGCGCTCGCTTCTGGGCCAGCCGCAGTGCCTCCAGCCCGTCAAACTGCGGCATGTGGTAATCCGAGATGATGATGTCCCACGATCCGCGATCAAGCGCCATGCGCATGGCCTCGGACGTGTCCACGCGTTTCGAAACCACATCATAGCCGTTTTCGCCCAGCAGGCTGACCAGCAACTGCGCTTCGTCGGCGCAATCTTCGATGATCAGGAGGTGAAGTGGCTTGCCTGTGTCGTGACCTTGTTTGCTTGGCGGCATCGCGCGCTCTGAATCGGCGGCGGATTACATATATCGCCCCCTGCGCGCGTTGACAAACCTATTCAACTCGCCGCGGTCAGAACAGCCGCTCGCGCATGGCGTATTGAATCAGTTCGGCGGTGGAGCCAAGGCGCAGCTTGTTGAGGATGCGCGTGCGAAAGCTGCTGATCGTCTTCTGGCTCAGGCCCAGTTCCTCAGCGACTTCCTTGCCGGTCTTGCCCGCGACAATCAGCCGCAGCACCTGAAACTCCCGCGGCGTGAGGTTCTCGTGCAGCAGGACCGAGCCGCCTGATTTCATCGCGCCCAGCAGCCGCTGGCTCAGGTTCTCACTGAGATAGGTGCCGCCTGTCAGGACTTGCTGCACCGCCCGGCAAAGGTCCTCCGGCGCGCGCTCCTTCGTCAGGTAACCGCCGGCGCCTGCGCGCAGCATGTGCATGGCAAACTCATTCTCGCGGTGCGCGCTGTAAACCAGCACCGGCAGGTTCGGCTGCTGCTGTTTGACCTCGCGCAGCACCTCCACGCCACTGCGGCCGGGCAGGGAGATGTCGAGGATAAGCAGGTCCCACGCCTGTTGCGCCAGCAGCGCCAGCGTGCCGGCTTCGTCGGCTGCCTCGCCAAAACACAGACTCGGGAACCCCTCTTCCAGGATATGTTTGATGCCCATGCGTGTGCTGGCGTGGTCCTCGGTAATCAACACCCGCAGCGTTGGGGGCGGTTGCTTTTGAAGTTGCTGTTCCATTGGAATCTTATTCTCCTTTCGATGCTTCCGTCACCGGCAGGCGCACGGTGGCGATGGTGCCTTTGTCGCGAACGCCCTCGATGAGCACCTCGCCGCCGAACGCGGCGGCGCGCTCGCGGATGCCCAGCAGCCCCAATGACCCCGGGCTGGTCGCGGCGCGTTCGGGGATGCCGCAGCCGTTGTCCCGCACTCGAAGCTCCACCCAGCCCGGCTTGGCCGCCAGCCGGACTCCCACCGCCGTGGCCTTGGCGTGCCGGACCACGTTGTCGAGCAGCTCCTGCAAGATGCGGAAAATCGCCGTCGAGCGCGCGGCGTCCAGCGGTGGCAGATCGGGCAACAGCGCCAGCCGGCACCGGATGCGCGTGCGCGTCTGAAAATCCCGCGCCAGCCCTTCGACGGCCGAGGGCAGCCCCAACGTGTCGAGCAGCGCCGGCCGCAGTTCGCCGGAAATGCGCCGCACCGACTCCATCTCCGTCTCGGCGCGCTGGCTCATCGCGGCGAGCTTGCTCTGGATGGGCGACTGGCCGTTGATGCCCGCCTCCGCCAGCCGCCGGCTCAGCCAGGCCAGGTCGAACTTCCAATCCGTCAGCGCGTGGCCGAACGTGTCGTGGATTTCGCGGGCCAGGTGCTGGCATTCTTCCTCGCGCACCGCCTCCAGCCGCGCCGCCAGCGCCCGCAACGCCTCCTGGCTACTCCGCAATTTCTCTTCCGCCTCCTTGCGCTCGGTGGTGTCACGAACCGAGGCGACGAGGTAGTCGCGGTCAAGCTGGACACGCTTGATGTGGACTTCCACGGGGAATGTCGAGCCGTCCTTCCGGCGATGGACACCCACCCACGTCATGCCGCCTGATTTCCCGGCCACTTCCATGTTGCTTTGGAATGTGGATGGATTGACCAGCAGATCAATGTCGAAAACGCTCAGGGCCAGGAATTCCTCGCGGCTGTAGCCAAGGTCCCGGCAGCCCGTCTCATTCACATCGAGAAACCGTCCCGTTTCCGGGTCAAGGACTTCAATGGCGTCATTGGACCGGTCCACCAGCGTTCGAAACAGTTTGAGCGACTCCTCCACCTGCTTGCGCTCGGCAATCTCGGCGGCCAGCGCGGCGGTGCGCTCCTGGACGCGCTGTTCGAGGTGGGCGTTGAGCTTGCGGACTTCATTCTCCGCACGCTTGCGCACGGTGATGTCCGAAAAAGTGACCACAGCGCCTATCAGCCGACTCTGTTCATAGACGGGCGTGCTCGCATACTCAACGGGAAAGCTGGTGCCATCTTTTCGCCAGAACACCTCGGAGGACGCACGATGCACCGTGCCATCCCGATAGACGGCGTGGATTTGACACTCTTCCTTGGGGTATGAGCTTCCGTCAGCTTTGGTATGGTGCCAGATGCTATGGCTGGGAAGGCCAAGAAGTTCCCCGGCTTCGTAGCCCAGCATCTTTGCCGCGGCCGGATTGACGAACGTGTGGTTACCCTGCAAATCCAACCCCAAAATCCCTTCCGCCGCTGAACGCAGGACAAGTTCATGTTGCCGGCTCAGATGCGCCAGTCTCTCCTCCGCCTGTTTGCGCTCGGTGAGATCAATGTCCACGCAGAATAACTCAGGCTCGCGCCCCGGCGTCCGCACAATGACATGACTCGCAAAGACCGTCACGCGCGATCCGTCCTTTCGCATGAGGGAAAGTTCGGACGGGGGGATGGGTTGCCCTGTCTGGGCCATCTGCCGGCTGGCCTCCTTCATACCCTCCCGCATTTCCGGCGGGAAAATGAGGTCCGGCAGGCTCCGACCAATGGCCTCTGCTGCGGTGTAGCCGTAAAGCCGCTCGGATGCTTCATTCCAGTATTGGGTGGTGCCATCGGGCTTGTAGCTTTGAACCGCGACCGATGGAACGCTCTGGAACAATCCGCGAAACCGTCCCTCGCTCTCGCGCAGCGCTTCCGCCGCCTGCATCTGCACGCGCTCTCTTCCGTTCGCCTGCCAGACGGCGCCCGTGGCGGCGAGCAACATCGCCACAAGCACCAGCATCAATGCCACGATGAAACCGGCTTGCACGCGCCAGCCGGCGAAAGCCTCTTCGGCATCCATCTTGGTTACCAGGAACCAGGGCGAATCCGGGACGGCGTTCAGGACCGCCAACACCTGGACTCCGCGGTAGTCCGCCCCTTCCACCACGCCTTCCTTGCCGAGGACCGCCATCACCGCCGGCGTCTCCACGCGGCTCAAGGGAATGCGCAGTTTCAACGCCGAGTCCTTCTGATGACGCAGTTCGTTCAGGCAGAGCGCGTCCCCGCCGTCCCGCCGGACGAGCAGCGTCTCGGCGGTGCGGGTGGGCGTGGGCCACGACTGGATCTGGGGATAGAGAAACTGCTGGGCGTCGGATTTGAGAAGGACCGCGCCCACCGGCTTGGCGGCTTCACCATCCTTGGCGAAGAGAGGCGCGATGACCTCAAGATGGATCGAGAGGTCGTTGGGGCTGATGTGGAGGTCGGTCATCACGGGCCGCCGCTTGTGCAGAGCCGCAGCCAAAGCTCGTGTGTCCTCCATGCCGAATGGGCGGAGAGGGCCGTTGACGCTCAAGCGCAACTGTCCGGTGGCGTCCACCAGCCTCACATCGCAAAAGTGCCAGTGTGTCTGTATCGAGCGGAACCGGGCGATGAGTTTCTCCGCGTCCTCTTTTCCGGGCGCCGCCAGCCAGCGCGTGGCCGCCGCGCTGCAGAACGGATCCTCCACGACTGTGGTGGCATCCGCCAGCCGCTCGGTCCGCCAATTGGCGATCTGGTTCACCTTCGACTGCGCGATGCTCTTGAGTTGCGCTTCCACGCTCTGCCGCGCCTGCCGCTGTTGTGTGCGGTAGAACCCGATGCCTCCGCCCAGCACGACCGCCAGCGCCAGTCCGAAGGCCAGCGCCAGCCAGCGGGGAAATGAGTTTGCTTGTGCCGAAAACACGGGTCTCGTTTTTTCCATTCAAATCATTCGACAGTGACTGGTCGGTTTGGGCGCAGGGTCCGTAGTTTTTCCTTCGCAGTTTGATCATACACTACGGGCAACCGGCGGCCGTCCGCGGCAAGAACGCCTTACTGCAAATAGCCATGGGAGGTTATGCTAAAATTACCCTTTCGCAATCAGGAGAGTTTCCCGGTGGCTCCTAGGGAATCCCCCTAACAACAATCCCGTCCTGCTTGATGCGGCGTGGGAAAGAAGCCGCCGCGTGGATTCCGGGAAGAATCAGGAGCCCGCCCGCGACGGACCCGGTGGGGTTTTTCCCTAGGACGCTATCAGGATTCGACCATCTGGCGCTGTTGCGGACGAGAAAGCAGGGCTAGAGTATGATGACAAAAGACGCCGGGATGGAGAAAGGTTCCATGAAAGCCACCGATGTATTGGTCAGCCAGCACAAGTTTTTGGCGAGCATGTTCGGCTACATGGAACGCGCGCTGCCGGAAGCGGCCACGTCCGCCGAAGTCGCCGCGTTGGCGCGGCTGGCGGAGGATTTGATCCGCGACCACGCCGAGGCGGAGGAGATGCTGCTGTTCTCGCCGCTGGACGCCTTGCTGACGGAGAAAGGCCAGTTCGCGCACTTCTACTCCAGCCACAAGGAATACATGCGGCTCTTGGAGAAGCCGCAAGCGCCGATGGCCGTCACGGAAGCCCGGAGCCTCTTGCTGCTGGCCTTCCGCATCCTGCGGACTCATTTTCATGACGAGGAGCGGCTGGTGATCCCGCTGGCCCATGCCGCGTTCCCGCCGGAGTCGCTGGAAAAGCTGGGCAACGATTGGATGCAGCGCCACGCGCCTCTGGAGTCAAGCGAGCCGTGAGAAGACGGGACGTATTGCGTATGGCGTATTGCATAAGCCGTCGTCCACCTGGGTTTTGAGTGGCCCGGCGGGTTTGGAACGACACTTCGAGGCCGCCGGAGCGAATTCTGCGTTTTCCCGCAGGAAATCGCGATTTCCAGCTTGGAAAAGGCGGTTCTAGTCTGGAAATCGTGTTTTCCAGACTGACGGACGCCGTTTCCAGACTGATGGAGGCCGTTTCCAGACGACGGACGCCATTTCCAGACTGGAAATCGTGATCTCCAGACTGACGGAGGGCATTTCCAAACTAGCTATCGCTGGTTCCAGAATAGCGGACACTCATTCCAGTCTGGAAGAAGCGGGTTCCAGACTAACGACCGCGATTTCCAGACTGTCGGAACGCGCCGCTACCGCTGCAACTCCAGCCAGAGGGCGCGGTAGTATTTCATCAAGCGCACCGGGTCGGTGGTCTCGGCGATCTCGCAGAGGGTGAAGCGGTCGTAGTTGATCCGCTTGAAGCAGGCGAAGAGTTCGCGCCACGGATAGGCGGGGTTGCAGAGTTCGTTGATGTGGCAGCTCTTGATGTCCTTGGCCAGGAGGTTGAAGTATTCCTTCACGGAGCCGTTGACGAGGTCGGGAGCGTTGGAGTTCCAGCAGACGCCGACAGCGCGCTGGTCACAGTGGTCCATGATCTCGCGGATGTGCGGCGGGTGCTGGCTGTCCTTGCCGTGAACCTCCAGCCAGATTTCGACGCCGAGGTCACCGGCCACTTTGCCGCACTCGGCGAGGGACTTGCCGATCTGCTCCAGGGTTTTGTGGACGGGCACGTCCTTGGGGATGCCGTTGGGGCGGACCTTGACGCCGCGCGCGCCGATGTCGGCGGCGAGTTGGGCGAACTCGGCGCAGGTGGCGATCTGCTTGCGAACGACGGCCGGGTCGGGCGAATGGAACTCGCAGGTGCTGCCGAGTCCCCAGATGGTGAGGCCGCCGTCGGCGCAACGCTTCTTCACGTCCTTGCGCTGCTCCGGCGTGAGCGACGGCTCGACGCCGTGGGCGTGGGTGGTGCGGAACTCCACGCCTTCAAAGCCGGTGGCCTTGCAGTTCTTGATGAGGGTGGCGAGGTCCCACTTCGAGGCGCGGTTGTAGGTGACGAGTCCGAGTTTCATCGCGCAGTCAGTTTCCTTTCTGTTGGCGCGGAAGTGTGACAGGACGCGGGAAATTTTCAAGAGCGGCGACGATGGCAGAGGCGCGGACTGGGCGGAAGAACCGCGCGCCAACACGCTGAAGCTGCCGTGGAGCCGCGTCAGCCGGCGACTTCGGAGAAGGAGAGGTTCTTGACGCCGGACGCGGCGCAGGCGTCGAGCACGTCAATCACGCGCTGGTGCATGCTGTTGGGGGCTGGCGCGATATAGACGGGGAACTTGTCGCCGAAGCGTCCGATGAGGGATTTGAGCTTGTCGCGCAACGCCTGCAGCTTGTCGTCCATCGGCGTGCCGACGGGCGCTTCGTTGAAGGTGACGGAACCGTCGGGCTGGATGCCGAGATAAACCTCCATCTCGACCACCGCGCCGCCTTCGCCGGAGCCGGGGAGGGAAACGCCGATCTGGCCTTCGGGCTTGACCGTGGCCGCGGTGCACATGAAGAACATGATCAGCAGCGCGACGATGTCCACGATCGGTGTGATTTGAAAACCGATCTCCTGTTCCTGGGGTTCGTGGGTTCTCATTTACTTTTCGCCGCTGCTTTTGCCTTGGCGCCCGCGCCGCTGGCGTCGAAGGTGCCGAAGACCAGGTTGGCAATGCCCGCCTCGGCGATGACCTTCGTCAGGCGCGAGATGAACACGTAGGGGCAATCTTTCTGGGCGCGGATGTAGGCGCTCTTGATACCGACGTCGTTCATGCGCCGGCTGAGGATCGGCGCCAGTTGCTCCGGCTCGGTGTATTTCTTCTCTTCGAAAAAGGTCTCGGCGACGCGCTCGACCGGCTGCCAGGTGACGTGGATGTAGGCCCATCCGTCGCGTTCTTTGATTTCACGCGCGCTGATGGCTTCCGGCAGGGACACCTCCATCGTGGCGCGCATCACGTCCAGCGAGGAGATGGCCATGAAGAAGGTCAACAGCACGAACAAGATGTCCGCCATGGCCGCGATACAAATATCGGGGTCCTCCATCTCGTTCATGAAGGCGTTGGCTTTGGAATCTTTCTTCATGGCTGTCTCGCGCTTACTGCAAACTAGTCTAGACCATCACGACGCCGGCCGCCAATGGCCGCTCAGGCCCACTCCAGGGTGGACTTGCAGTTCGGGCAGTTCGGGATGCCTTGCGGAATCTGCGCGTTGCAGTTGGGGCAAGGCACGATGACGGCGCCCTCGGCGGGGGCGGCCTTGGGCATTTCGCCTGCGGCTGCCGGCGCGGCGGCGGCCGGGGCTGCGCCGCCGGCAAGCTCGACTTCGAGTTGCGGGCCGATCTTGATGCCTTGGAGCTGCTCGTAGGGCACGTCTTCCAGGAGGACGTTGATGATGTCCTCAACGGCGACGATGATCTCCTGGGTCTTGTTGCGGAAGAAGTAGAAACCCATGAATCCAGGCACCGCGACGAACAGACCGGCGGCGGTGTTCACGAGCGCCTCGGAGATGGCGCCGGCCAGCTTCGTCGGGTCGGCGATGATGCCGCCGCCGGCAAGGGCGGCGAAGGCGTGAATCATGCCCACGACCGTGCCCATCAGACCGAACATGGGAGCGATAACCCCGATCATCGAGAGGTAGCTGCAACGCGCGCGCCAGCCCATGGCCTCCTTCAGCGCGTGGTCGGCGAGGATCTCATGCACGACTTCCTTGCCGCGGCCGACGCGCTGGATGGCGGGCTTGAGCACGTTGGTCAGGAAGCAGGGGTTCTTGTCGCATACGCGCCACGCTTCCTGGTAGTTGCCGTCGGTGACGGCCTTTTGCAGTTGGTCCACGATGGGTTTCGGCGCGGCCTTGGGCACGCGCAGCCGGAAAACGCACTCCAGGATCAGCCCGACGGTGACGACCGAGAGCATGAGCGTCAGGATCATCATCGGACCGCCCGCTTTGATCGTGTCCCAGAGCGTTTCCTGCTGGGCCGCCGCGTGGGCGCTACCGGGCAACGCGGCTCCGAGGATCAGCAACGCGATGGTCGCTGTCCAGCGGTGGGACGTTGTGAAGAGGGTGGTGAGTTTGTTTCTCATATTGTCGTTTTCTCCTGCTCTGATGCGATACACATTCACTTTTCGGTGAAGAGATTCTACTGATCGGACGCCTTGGCGGTCTTGGGTTGCAGTTTCTTCTTCAACTCATCCGCCTTGGCCTGTGCGACGCGGGCGCTCTGGTCGTCCTGATAATACAGGACCGCCGTTGTCAGATAGCATTCCAGCGCCTTCTGCTCGTCGCCTTTGCCGGCGAAACAATCGCCCAGCGTCAGATAGGCCTGGCCGAACATCCGCGCCTCGGCGGGTGTCAGCACCAGCTTGCCGACCGCGGCCTTGACGACCTCGGCGAGCGCGGCGATGGCCTCGTCGTATTTCTTCTCGCCCGCCAGCCCGACGGCCAGGAACGGCTTCACGCGGTTCAGTTGGGTCGGCTGCGCTTCGCCGAACGCCTTTGCGACCGCGTTGGCTTCCGTAAATTGCTTCAGTTCCGTGTGGCACCGGACGACGGCGACGACCGCATCCTGGACCCACGGCGAGGGCAGCACCAGGTAACTGGTCGCCAGTGGCTTCAGCACCGCCAGCGCCTCGGCATACTTGCCGGCGTCAACGGCCGCCAACGCTTCCCTCACGCCTTTACGCTCCGCGAGGTTCCAGTTGGCAATGCTCGACCACGGCATCGGGGCGTTGCCGCTCGGCGTCTGGTAGTAGAGGTTCTTCGCGTCGGAGCCAGTGATGACCACGTCGCGGCGCTGGCCGGTCTTGAGGATGAAGTAGTCACCGGCGGTTTGTGCCATCGCCGCCGAAGCCACTGCGCTGGCTGCAAGGATGCCGCCGACCGCCCGAATTAGATGAATTCTGAACGCCATAACCATGAAAGGCGCGAGGCTTTTAGCAAATCAGCCCGAAGCCCGTCAAATAGGAATTGCATCTTAGGCGAAGAAAATCGCCCCCGCAAGGGCGTCTTGGCGCGGAATGATTGGGCAGCGCCGAGGCCGCCGTGTATATTCGCCCGCAATGAAGCCGCAAGCGAACAATCCGCCGACACCGGAAGAGGTGCAGCAGAAACTCGCCGAGTTCATGAAGCAGCAGTTCGGCGACAAGGCTGTTTTTGTCAGCATGCCCGGCCAGCCGGAGGAAGCCGCCACCGAAGAGCATGGCGAGGCCGCCGAGGAGAAACCGCTGGCCTTCGAGTTCCATTTCAGGCCCAAGGACATCAAGACGCACCTCGACCGCTTCGTCATCCGCCAGGATGAGGCCAAAAAGGTCCTCGCCATCGCCGTTTGCGACCACTACAACCACGTCAAGCTCGCCGAGGCCGGCAAGGCCGAACGCGAGTATCACAAGCAGAACGTCGTCCTCATCGGCCCGACCGGTGTTGGCAAGACCTACCTCATCAAGTGCATCGCCCAGCTCATCGGCGTGCCGTTCGTCAAGGGCGACGCCACCAAGTTCAGCGAAACCGGCTACGTCGGCGGCGATGTCGAGGACCTCGTCCGCGAGCTGGTCACGCGCGCCGACGGCAACGTCAAGCTCGCCCAATATGGCATCATCTACGTGGACGAGATAGACAAGATCGCCGCGGCTTCGCACAACACCGGCCGCGACGTTTCCGGCCGCGGCGTGCAGAGCAACCTGCTCAAGCTCATGGAGGAAACCGAGGTGCCGCTGCGCTCGCAGACCGACCTCACCGGCCAGCTCCAGGCGGCGATGGAGTTCCAGCGCCACGGCAAGGTCAAGCGCCCGACCATCAACACCCGCCACATCCTCTTCATCGTCAGCGGCGCGTTCGACAAGCTCGAAGACATCGCCCGCTCGCGGTTGCGCGAGGCGCAGATCGGTTTCGGCGCGAAACTGCGCGGCGAAATCCCCCGCGCCGACCTGATGCGGAAGGCGACGACGGAAGACTTGATCCAGTTCGGCTTCGAGCCGGAGTTCGTCGGCCGGCTGCCCGTTCGCGTCGTCTGCGACGAACTGTCGGAGGATGACCTCTTCGCCGTCCTCAAGCGGAGCGAAGGCTCGGTGATCCACCAATACGAGCAGAGCTTCCGCGCGTTCGGCATTGACGTGCTCTTCTCCGACGACGGCTTGCGCGCCATCGCGCGGCAGGCGGCGGTGGAGCGGACGGGCGCGCGGGCGTTGATGACGGTGTGCGAGCGCGTGCTGCGCGACTTCAAGTTCCATCTGCCGTCGAGCAGCATCCGCAGCTTCGTCGTGACGGCGGAGCTGGTGGAAAACCCGGCGCGCGAACTGGAGAAACTCCTGGCCGACCCGGACTACGAGCCGCGCCTCGTGACCCGCCAACTGGCGGACCAGTGGGCCGAGCGGTTCGGCCAGAAGCACGACTTCAAGGTTCGTTTCGAGCCGGACGCAGCCGAAGCCGTGGTGGAGCGCGCCCTCGGGGCGCGCAGGCCCGTGCGCGACGTGTGCGACGAACTGTTCAAGGACTACGAGTTCGGCCTCAAGCTCGCCGGGAAGAACTCCGGCCGGAACGAGTTCGCCCTGCCGCGCGCCGCCGTGGAGAACCCGGAGCGGTTCCTGAGCGAACTGGTGGTCGCGTCGTATCGGCCCAACGGCTGATCCGCATGGCGGAAAACTCCAAAGGGACGGTAATGGGCGCAACCGGGCACACGCACCGTAGCGCAGGTTTCCAACCTGCTGTGTCGCGGATTTCCAATCCGCGGGCCGCCGCCCAACAATCGCGTTGTCTCGTGCAAACGCGCCGCCGGCTGGAAGCCGGCGAAACAGCAGGTTGGAAACCTGCGCTACACGGGGCCGCGAGCGTGGTGCGTGTGCCCGGATGCGCCCGAGTTTTCTTTGCTTCAGGCTTTCCGCTTGCGCCAGGCGTCCGGCGCGCGCATTTTAGGCCGGATGAAATTCTCGGCAGCCATTTCCAGTGAGACCAGTGCGGACAAGATCGCGGACGATCTGTGCGAACGCACCCGCGCGGGGTTGGGCGCCGCAAAGGTGGACCTCGCGATGCTCTTCGTCTCGCCGAAGTTTGTCGGCGCGCTGCCGGACCTCATCGAAGACATCCACCTCCGGCTTGGCGCGCGGTGCCTCATCGGATGCACCGGCGGCGGCATCATCGGCGTGGATCGCGAAGTGGAGGGGTCGCCGGCCGTGGCGCTCTGGGCGGCGTCGCTGCCGGGCGTGACGGTGCAGCCGTTCCGCGTCACGCAGCAGCAGGTGGAGGAGTCCAACGGCCCCGCGTTCTGGCATTCGGAACTGGGCATCGGGCCGGAGGACGAGCCTTCGCTGGTGCTGCTGCCGGACCCTTTCAGCATGGACGCCACGCGCGCGGTGGAGGAACTCAGCGCGGCGTATCCGGGCCGGCCGCTGGTCGGCGGGCTGGCCAGCGGCGCGCGGCAGGCCGGCGAGAACCGCGTCTGGATCGGCGAGAAAGTTTACGAGGACGGCGCGGTGGGCGTGGCGCTCTGCGGCGCGGTGCGGTTGCGCGCCATCGTCAGCCAGGGCTGCCGGCCCATCGGCGAGCCGCTCATCGTCACCAAGGCCCAGCGCAACATCATCGTCGAACTGGCCAACCAGCCGCCCGTGGTGGCGTTGCAGGAAACGCTCAAGGCGCTCTCCGAGCAGGACCGCAAGCTCGCCCAGCAGGCCCTCTTCATCGGCCGCGTCATCAACGAATACCAGGCCGACTTCCACCGCGGCGACTTCCTCATCCGCAACATCGTCGGCCTCGACCCGAACAACGGCGCCATCGCCATCGGCGACCGCGAGATCCGTTCCGGCCAGACCGTCCAGTTCCAACTGCGCGACGGCGTCACCGCCAACGAAGACCTGCGCGAGCTGATCGAGAAGCAGGAAGTTGCCCTCGCGAAAAACCCGCCCGAGGGCGCGCTGCTCTTCTCCTGCCTCGGCCGCGGCGAAAACCTCTTCGGCAAACCGAACCACGACGTGGGCCTCATCCGCGAGAAGATCGGCCCGCTGCCGCTGGCGGGCTTCTTCTGCAACGGCGAGATCGGCCCCGTCGGCGACAAGACCTTCGTCCACGGCTTCACCAGCGTCCTCGCCCTCTTCGAGCCGGTCGGCAAGAGCAACTGACGCCGCCCGCGCAGCAGAATCCCCGCGACCGATTGCCCTGCGCCGTCGGGTCGCGAATCGTAGCCGCATCACTCCGTGACGCGATTCGGAATCATCCATGATCGCGTCACGGAGTGACGCGGCTATTTTGCGGTTTCCTCATCGCCTCCTCACCTGAATCAACGAGGGTGTCCGAAAGTTAGTGTATCGGGGTGGGACGCCTGTAGGATTTTGCAGGTAGGGCGAGGCGTCCCTGCCGAGCCGCTGGCGTCCAATATGCGCGGCCCGCGGCTCATCGGGACGATTCGCCCTACCAACAAATCGCATCACTCGCCCTGCCTGATATTTTTGCTCACACACAAATACTCGGACACGCCCGAATCAACTCATCACCTCGCCGCCGCGCCGAAGAAAGCGTTGGCCCAATCGCGGAAGGCGCGCATCTCGCTCTGCGTGGTGGACCGCGACCTCCGGGCGCGGTTGTTGCTGTTCAGCAAGAGGAAAGCGCGCCCGGAGGTCGCGCTCCACCTTTTCCTGTAGCGGCGGTGTCTCACCGCCGGCGAGACCGGCGCTACAGGCCGGCGCTCGCAGAGCGCCGCTACAGTTCGTTCACCTCGCCGCCGCGCCGAAGAAGGCGTTCGCCCAATCGCGGAAGGCGCGCATCTCGCTCTGCGTGGGGTTCTCGCTGAAGTCGCCGGTGAACGGGCCGATGCCGGCGGGGTTCCTCGCCGTGTCGTTGATCGCGTCGGTGAGTTGCTGCGCGCTCACTTCTCCCTGAGGTCCGGCGGGGCCTTGCGCGCCGTCATTTCCTGGCGAACCTGCCGGCCCCGGATCACCTTGCGGACCGGGGCCGCCTGCGGCGCCTGCGGGACCGGTAATCGTCAGCAGCCGCCAACGCGCGTCCATGTCCGGCGGCGGGCCGGAGAGGCCGTCGGCAAAGGCGACGTAGAGGTTGCCGTTGTAGGCCACCACGTCGGCGCGCGCGTAGCCCGTCCACGCATCCCAATCGCCGCGCAGGTTGAAGCCCGGCCCCGGTTCGCCCGGCGCGCCCGTGGCCCCGGGCGGTCCGCTGGCCGCGTAAAACGGGCCGTAGCTGGTGTAGTCGCTCATGTCAATGACGACGCGCCCGTCGCCGTTGTCGCGGACGTTGGCGATGCCCCGCCCATCGGCCCCGGCCGGTCCGGGCACAGTGGAGTCCGCTCCCGCCGGCCCTGCGGGTCCGGGTTCTCCGGGCGGTCCTTGCTGCCCCGCGGGGATGGCGGCGATCTGCGCGGCCAGTTCGCCGTCGCGGTCGTTGAGGGCGTTGAAGTTGTTGCGAAGCAAGTCGGCTTCCACTTCGTCGCCGTTCTGGGGATGGTTTGCGTCGAATGTAGGCATGGTTTCCTCGGGGTTGAACTGCCGCCTTTTACTCCCGTCCCGGCGTTCGCTTCAAGCCAGAAAACGGCCTTTTTTTGCCAGCCCCGGGCCAGACGCCGCGCCGCCGGCCTGAATTCCGGCCCGAACGCCTCTCCGTCAGCGCAAAGCGCGTTTTAGCAGCATCTTAACCAGAGAAAGCCCCCATCCATCCTGCCCTCGATTCGTCGAGTTTTAGGTTTCGATTTTGATTTTTGAAACCAAAAATGAAAATCGAGGGCTCGATTCTCCGTTCCGAGGGCAAGTCTTTCCGTTCCGAGGGCTCGATTCTTTGTTTCGAGCGCTCGGCCCGTCGCATCGAGGGCACGAATCGGCGCGTCGAACGCTCGACTTCTTCCGCCGAACGCTCGGTTCTCTGCGTCGAGCGATCGTCTCCACGAACCGAACGCAAGATTCATCACGCCGAGCGCTCGACTCGCCAGACCGAGCGCAAGACTCGCCGCGTCGAACGCAAGACACCGCGAGCCGCGGGCAGGCTTTCCGCCGAAAGTTTCTCCTTGAATCCTATCGGCCGAGAGCTACTCTGCGGCCAAGGAAAAACCACCACCCAATCGAAAGGAGATAGTCGTGGGCACATACGGCTCGGGCCTCAAATATGGCACTGGAGCAAGATATGGAAAAACCGAAAGGAACACACAACGCATGAGCAAACTACGCAGAGACCTCAAAGAGCAACCCATCCCCATCAAGGTCACCGAAGGCGCGCGCCTCATCAACGCCTGCACCGGCAACACCGCCATCGGGGACGTGGCTGCGGAACTGACGGCCTTCACCGCCGTCAACACCCAACTCGGCGCCGACAATGGCAACTCCGAAGACGCCGCCGACGAAGCCTCGCGCCTGCTCGACGTGCGCGACACCACCGACGGCCAGTGGAACGTTGCCTTCGAGAACCTGCTGCAGGCCGCCGAGAAAAACACCAAGGGCGAGAAAGCCAAGCTCGACACCCTGCCCGTGCCGAACTACGAACCCGGCCGTTCCCCCGCCGTCGGCGCGCCCGCCAAAGTCACCGGCGTGGCCACCTCCCACGGCGACAACCCCGGCGACGTCGAAGTCACCTGGAACGGCAACCGCCCCAAGCCGCTGCTCTACCTGCTGCGCATGTGCGAAGGCCCGTTCGACCGCGCCAAGATGCAACAGATCGCCACGCCCAGCGGCAGCCGCCACGTCGTGCCCGGCCTGACCCTCGGCAAGGAGTATTGGTTCGAACTCTGCGCCGTCGGCAGCAACAACCAGCAAGGCCCCTGGAGCGAACCCGCCCGCGCCATCGCGGGATAAAGAAGAAGAATGAGATAGCGAAACACTTGGGAGAGCCGGGGCGCAAGCTCCGGCTCTCTCGTGAAAACATATAAGCAATGAGCGAACACAAGTTTTACCTAAAACCATTGCCTGCTGCCGTTGTCTTTCAGAAGTTTGTTGATGTGCTGCAAGAGATTCCAACAGTTACAAGCATCTCTGATTTTCATATCAGCACGAATTTGTTCAGCAAAAGCTTCGCACGCAATTTGACGACGAACACGCTGGGTCAAGATAAAGAGGTGGGGGCCGTCCTGGCATCTTTACAGAAGCGCGAATTCCTCGAACTGAATTCGCTGACTGCAAATATCACGCCAAACCGAGCAATTAGTTATTACTCAAGTGAAAAATCCCCTGCCTATTTCCAAATCCGAGTAGATGATAGTGCGCCCGATTTTGCTAGTCAGGTGGCAGACATTCTCCACAAGCATTTCAACCTCTGTCGTCACGGCGAACTGATTGCCTCATCGCTGCCCGAGAATGAACAACGGATTTTTCAGTATGCGCAAGTGACAATTTCCGATTTCGCCACACAAGCCGCCAAGCTTGCGCAGTCAGCCGCAACCCAGACGGAGGAATTCACGCGGCTGCTCCGGGAAAAGATGACCGATCTCGATGAGCGATACCAAACGAAGGCAGACGACCTTGAGTCTCGATATAAGGCAAAAGAAAAGGAACTCGAACAACGCGAACAGAAGCACGCCGAATTGGTAAAGGAATTCGACGCGCGCAGTAACACCCTCGTTCGCCGTAATCTTCTGGCGCAGTATCAAAAACAAATTGATGACCAGAGGAGTTGGCAGGCATCCCAAGCCACGGTAGCGAAACGCAAAATAATTCATTGGATTTGTCTTCCGACGCTGTTCTTGTCAGCCGGTTGGGTTGCTTGCATTGTCTCAAAACTGATGAACACTCCGCAGTTCGACTGGCACAATTTGCTTTCATTTACTCCGGGCACTTTGCTTTTCATTTCGACGGCGGTCTTCTATATCAAGTGGAACGACCATTGGTTCCAAGAGCACGCGCAGGCCGAGTTCACCAATCGCAAATTTGCAGCCGATATGCTGCGAGCCAGTTGGCTCGCCGAACTCGTCATGGAATGGGAATCGAAGAAACAGACGGAATTCTCCCCCGAGCTGATCAACCGACTTTCCATGAGTTTGTTTGAGGCCCCCAAAATGCGCTATCAGAGCAAACATCCTTTTGATCAACTTCATGAGCTGTTTAAGACGATATCTCGCGTGAAGGTTTCGAAAGATGGCGTTGAAGTTGCGAAAGAAAAAGACGGCGCAAAATAAGAAGAGGATGAATCGCTTCTTCTTAATTCCCATTCTCCTTTCGGTAGCTTGGTCGCCGACCGGCCACATGGTGGTGGGGGAGGTGGCAAAGGAGCGGTTGACGAACAACGCGCGGGCGCGCTGCAACGAGCTGATCGCGTTGAAAGTGCCGCCGCAGAAAATCAAGCTCGGCAAGAGCTGGGTGGACATGGCCCTGCGCACCGGCGATTTCCCCACCGCCTGTTGCTGGGCCGATGACGTGAAGAGCGCCGCGGACGGGCCGGCGCATTACTTTGACATCGCCTTCAGCGCGGACGGCACGGTGCCGCAAGTCACCAGCAACCGCGTCAACATCATCAACGCGCTGACCAACGCCGTCGCCGTGCTGCAATTGCCCAAGGCCACGAAGCAAGCCAAGGCGATCCAACTGCGTTACCTGCTGCACTTCGTCGGCGACATCCATCAGCCGCTGCACTGCGCCACGCGCGTCACCGATGAGCATCCCGGCGGCGACCGCGGCGGGAACGAGTTTGCGGTGACGGGCGCGGCGAACCTGCATTCGTATTGGGACGGCGGCGTGGGCCTGCTGAAGACGACCATCGCCCGTCCGTTGACGAACGATGGCATTGCGAAACTGGCGGCGATCAAGGCGCAATGTGTAGCCGCGGACGTAAGTCCGCGGATGACCGGGGGCGGGACGAACGAAGTCCGCGGACTTACGTCCGCGGCTACGATGGCACTTTTCGCGACTTGGTCGCAGGAAAGCCACGAGCTTGCGAAGAGCGCCGCCTACGCCGACCTCGAACCGCACGACACGCCAAGCGCGGCTTACGTGGCGAACGCGCAGCGTGTGGTGCGTGAGCGCGTGGCGCTGGCCGGCTACCGCCTCGCGGCGTTGTTGAACGAGATCTTCAAGTAGGCCGAACACTCCTGTCCGGCCAAGAGCTGTTTTCGGAGGTTTCCTTACGCCGCGCCGGCGGGGGCGTTGAGCAGGCGGACCTCGCGCTGGGGGAAGGGTATCTCGATGCCCTTCTGGCGGAACCGCTCGATGACCGCGACGTAGATCTCATGCTGGGCGGCGCCGAAATCCTGCAACGCCGTCCAGAGGACGACGGAGAGGTTGATGCCGTTGTCGCCCAATGAACTGACGACGACGGCCGACGCCGGGTCTTTCAGCACGCGCGGGTTGGCGGCGAGCACTTCGCGGACGGTGGCGAGCACGAGGTCCAGGTCCGAACCGTAAGCGACGCCGATGCTGAGGCTGGCTTGCCGGATGGTGCCGTAGTTGTGGAGGATCTCGCCGATGAGTTTCTTGTTGGGGATGACGACCTGGGATTTGTCCGGGCGGACCAGGATGGTGGAGAACAACTCGACGTTGGCGACCGTGCCGGTCTCCCCGACGATCTCGACGAACTCGCCCACGCGGAAGCGTTTGACGAAGATGATCTGCAAGCCGGCCACGAGGTTGCTGAGCACGCCCTGCATGGCCAGCGCGATGCCCGCGCCCGCGACGCCGATGCCCGCGATCATCGGCGCGATGGCCACGCCGAGCTTCTCCAGCACCAGCACGCCCGCCAGCACGAAGATGAGCAGCTTGACGACGCGCACGATGAGGTTGCGGATCGGCAGTTCCATCTTCTGCTTGCCGAGCCAGCCTTCGAGTTGCCTGCCGATCCAGCGCGCCACCAACGCCGCGACCAGCAGGATGGCTATCGCGCCGAGGAGGTCGAATCCCTTGTGGATGACGAACTCCATTACCGTGTCCTTCCAAGTCATCAACGTGTTGCGCATGTCATGCTCCTTTGGGTGTTCACCGTTTGAAAAAGCCGGCGCATTCTACACAGCGCGGCGGATTTCGCAAGCGGCGCGAAAGCCCGTCGGCGGCTTGGGAAACTCGCGATGCTTAACGCCGCTCTTCCAGCTTGCCGAGCAGGCGCAGCAAGCCGTCGAGGATTGTCAGGGGATGCGGCGGGCAGCCGGGAATGAATAGGTCCACCGGCACGAGGCCGGAAGCGCCGTTGTGATGCTGCGGATGGCCGATGAACGGCCCGCCGGCGATGGCACAAGCTCCCAGCGCGATCACGATCCTGGGTTCCGGCAAGGCGGCGTAGGTTTTCTTCAACGCCAGTTCCATGTTCTTCGAAACCGGGCCGGTGATCAGCAAGCCGTCGGCATGGCGCGGCGAGGCGACGAACTGAATGCCGAACCGGCCGAGGTCCCAGCCGATGGTGCCGAGCACGTTCGTGTCGGCCTCGCAGGCGTTGCAGCCGGCGGCACTGACCTGCCGCAGCTTCAGCGAACGGCCGAAGAGCCGCCGCAGCTTCTCGTCGAGCGCTTGCGCCAGACGGACTTGTTCCTTGGCCGTGTCGCCGAGCACGAGGTCTTCGCGCCGGCGCACCGCCATGCGGTGGTCGTTGGTCTGGGTGATGGCCTTGGTTGGACAGACCTTGACGCACTCGGCGCAGAAGATGCAGCGGCCGAGGTCGAGCGCAACGGGTTTGCCGGTTGGACGAGCGATGGCTTCCGTCGGGCAGACGGTCACGCAGGCGGAGCAACCGGCGGTGCATTTGGCGGTTTCGACTTTCAACGCCCCGCCGTGGCGGTCGGGCAGTGCCGGGGCCGGACCTTTCGGATAGGCCATCGTTTCGCAGCCGCGTTTCAGGCGATGCAGGAGTGTGTCGTGGACAGACATGGGTTCAGCGCGGCGTCACAGGTCGAAGCCGCAATAGCTCAGGTTGAAACTCTTGTTGCACAACGGGAAATCCGAGATGGCCTGGCCGCGCAAGGCCAGCGCCAGGCCGGTCCAGTTGTGGAAGGACGGGTCGGTGATCTTGTAACGTCGCAACCGGCCATCCGCGCCTGTCAGCGCGACGTGGCAGACCTCGCCCCGCCAGCCTTCGACGAGCGCCACCGCGAGCGAGTTCGGCGCGAGCGCGGGCAGCGGCGACATCGTTTCGCCTTCGGGAACGGCGTCCAACTGCTCGCGCAGAAAGTCGCCGGAGCGTTGGATTTCCAGCCAGCGCACACGGGCGCGGGCGAACACGTCGCCATCCGGCCAGACGGACACCGGCACCTGGGCGAAGCGATACCAGCCCGCGGGGTGGTCAAAGCGCACGTCGCGCACCAGTCCGCACGCGCGTGCCGCCGGCCCGACCAATCCAATCGCCGCCGCCTGTTTCGCGCCCAGTTGGCCGGTGAATTCAAAACGCGTTCGCACCGACGCCGCGTCCCACAGCCACGCCGCCGCCTGCTGAACCTCGGCCAGCGCGGTTTCGAGGCGCTCGCGCAACCGGCCCAGGCGCTCTGCATCGCCGTCCAACGGGCAGCCGCCGGGCCGGACGAGGCCGCGCCCGAAGCGATTGCCGCAAAGCAGCGCGGTCAGGTTGAGAAAATCGCCGCGGATTTTGCCGCAGGCCGAGGCCGTCGGCAAAAACGCGACGTCGCCAGCCAGCGCACCGAGATCGCCGGTGTGGTTGGCCAATCGTTCGAGTTCAAGGGCGACGGCGCGCAGCCACTGCGCCCGCAGCGGAGCTTCGGTCCCGGCCAGCGCTTCAAGGGTGTTGGCATAGGCGGTGGCGTGGGCGATGGTCGTGTCGCCCGCCACGGTTTCCATCTGATAGACCGTCGAGTGGTGCGGTCCGCCGGCGATGGCTTCCTCGACGCCGCGGTGCTGGTAGCCGAGCGCGATTTCCAAGTGCAGCACTTCTTCGCCGGCGCACTGAAAGCGGAAGTGGCCCGGCTCGATGATGCCCGCATGAACCGGCCCGACGGCGACTTCGTGAACCTCGCGGCCGTCCACGCGGAAGAAGTCACCCACCGCAGGGCCGGCTCCGTGGTCTTTGCGCACTGGCTTGAGCCACGGATGGTTTTCAGGAACGACGCCGTGTTGTTCCCAAATCTCGCGCTCGAAAAGATGCGCTTGCGCGTGCGTCCTGGTCAGCGCCTGGAAAGAGCCGGTAAACGGCTGGCTGCGCCCGACGGCGAGCGTGTTGCCGGCGTCGAAGGCCAGCACGGCGACGAGCCGCAACGCGTCGCCTTCCGGCACGCCGAAGAAGCTGATCAGCCGCTCGCCGCGATCCAGCTCGGCGTTGACATTGCGGAGAAACTCCGCCAGCGGCCACTCGGACACGTCGGCCCACGAGAGCGCGGCGCCGTTGGTCAGCAAGGTGAAAGGAGTGTCTCGTCTCATGGCGTGGAAGAAAGTTGCTGGACCGCCGCCGTCCATGCTTGGCGCAGCACCTCCGGCGTGGCCAGGCCTAGCAACAACGACAGCAGCAGCAACAGCGCCGGCGGCGCGATCACGGCGAGGGTTTCGCGGAACCGCGGGTCCGTCTCTCGCGCCGCCTGGCGCGGCCGGCCATACACGATGGCAAACACGACGCGCGTCAGGCCGAAGAACGCCAACACCAGACATCCGAGGAAGAACGCCGCAGCCCAGCCGTGGTCGGTGGCAAACGCGCTCTTCACGATGAGCAGTTCGCTGAAAAACGGCCCGAACGGCGGACAGGCCGTCACGGCGAACAACCCCATGACGAACAGCGCCGCCGAACGCGGCGTGATGAGCGACATGCCGCTGACTTCGTCAACAGTCCGGCCGCCGGCCGCGCGGCGGATGTTGCCCGCGCTGAGGAAGAGCGCGCCTTTGGTCATGCTGTTGTTCCACACGTGGAAGAACGCCGCCCACAGCCCCGCGCCGCCCAGCGCCGCGCCGAGGCTGAGGATGCCCATGTGCTCGACGCTCGAATAGGCCAGCATCCGTTTGAAGTCGCGCGCGGAGAGCAGGAACAACGCGGCCACCAGCACGGAGAACAAGCCGATGACCATCAGCGTCCGGTTCGCCACGACGCCCGCGCCCGCCGTTTCGACGACCGCGCGCACGCGCAGGATGGCGGTGAAAGCCACGGTGGTCACGCCGCCGGCGAGCATCGCGCCGACGATGCCCGACGCCTCGCCGTAAGCATCCGGTTTCCACGTATGCATCGGCGCCAGGCCCATCTTCGTGCCGTAGCCGACCAGCAGCAGCACCCACGCGATCAGCACCCACGGCCGGGACAGGTGGATGCCTTGCGACATGAGTCCCGCGAACGTCAAGTCGCCGGCCCCGCCGCTGTGCAGCGAGGCGTAGCCCAGACAAAACGAGCCGAGCAACGAGAGCGCGATGCCCGTGCCGCCGACGAGCAGGTATTTCCACGTCGCCTCGAACGCGCGCGGGGTGTTGTTGAAGTGCAGCAGCGGCACGGAGGACAAGGTCACCGCCTCCGTCGCGATCCACAGCAGGCCGAGATGACGCGCCATGTGCGCCGCGCTCATCAGGCCCAGCGCCGCGAGGAACGCCGGCACGAAGACGCGGTTCGAGCGTTCGGCCCGCAAGCTCAGATACGGCACGCCGTAGGCCGCGCAGCCGAGGAACAGCAGCGATACCGCCGGCAACATCGCCCGGGCCAGCGGGTCGCAACCGAACCATGCATGGAACGGCGCGGCGGGCGGGAACAACAACAGCCCGAAGGCCAGCAGCGTGTGCGCCAGCGCCGCCGCCGGCAGGAACCACGGGCGCGTGCGGTTGTCCGGCCAAATCGCCGCCAACGCCGCCGCCGCCAGGGGCACAATGATCAAAAGGAGTTCTCTCATTCTCGAAGCACTGTCAGCTTTCGTGTGTCGAGCGAGTCGAACGCACGTTGGATGCGGTCCACAATGATGCCGGTGACGAATATCGCCACCGTCAGGTCGAGCAGGATTCCGCCCTCCACCAGCAGCGGGACGGAATGCATGAGCAGCAGTCCGAACATGTAAATGCCGTTCTCCAAAATCAGGTAGCCGCAGACCTGCGAGATGGCCTTGGAGCGGCCGATCAGCAGCAACAGGCCCGTGAGCACGGACGCCAGCGATCCCGCCACCAGGAGAGACTCGTGATGCTCCGGCAGCAAGGGCAGCCGGTGCGCCAGCACCACGGCGCCAATCATCCCCGCCGCCCCCAGCAGCAGTGACGGCAGGAACCCGACCAGCGGATGGAGGTCCCGGTCTATGTTGGCCGTGCGCATGGCCCGGCGCAACAGCGCCGGAATCACCAGCCCCTTTATCGCTGCCGTGGCGACCGCCACCGCCACCCCCAAGAGACGTAGTTCGTGTTCGATGACGAGCGGCATGATGCCCAGCACCACGCCTTGCAGCGCAGCGACACGGATCAGCGACGGCAGCCGGCCGGTGCCCAACGCAACGAGATTCAAACCCATCGCCAGACCAATGAGCAGGTTCAGCCAGTCATTCACGCCGCGCCTCCTTTCCACGCGATCAACAAAGCGAAGACGCAGAGCAGGAACGCCGTCGTCAGCAGCAACGGCACGCGGCGGAAGGCGACACGGGCTGTCAGCGACTCCGTGAGTCCGACCGCCACCGTCACCAGCAGCACGCCGCCGATCATCGCCCCGGATGCGGCCGCCACCGACAGTTCACCCACCGGCAGCACCGCCTGCACCAGCAGGACGGAGAACAGCAGAAGTTTCATCGCCGCGCCGTGCAGCACTGCCGCAAACGGCGGCCCGCTGTGGTCCAGCACCATCACTTCGTGAATCATAGTCAGTTCGAGGTGCGTGTTGGGGTCGTCGAACGGCACGCGGCAGTTCTCCGCCAGCAGCACCGCGAACAGCCCCACCGCCAGCAGCACCGCGCCCGGCCCGGCTGACGGCGTAAGCATCGCGCTCAATGACACGCTGCCGCTCTGCATGCTCAGGGTGAGCACGGCCGTGATCACAGCCGCCTCCGCGAGCACGGCGTAGCTTACTTCGCGCGCAGCGCCCATGCCTTCAAAGGCCGAGCCGGTTTCCAACGCCGCCCACGCCGTGCAGAAACGCGCCAGCGCCAGCAGATAGATCAGTAAGATCACGTCGCCGCGGAAACTCAGCGACGTTCCGAGCGGTCCCAACGGCAGCAGCAGAGCCGCAGCCAGCACCGCCACCCAGGCGATTGCCGGCCCGGCGATGAATCCCGGCGACGTGAGCATGCTCAGAACCACGCCTTTGCGCCAGAGCCGCGCCAAGTCGTAGTAAAGCTGCAGCACCGGCGGCCCGCGCCGTCCGGCGACCCACGCTTTCACTTTGTTGATGATGCCCGGCAGCAACGGTGCCAGGAACAGCCACACCGCCAACCGGGCTAAGAATTCAAGAACCGAAATCAATTACATGCTCCTCTCGGCGCCGCCTGAAACGTCCGCCGCCGCAAAGGCGCGGAAAAGTTCCTCATCCGATGTGCTCCGTTCGACCATGCCACGGAGTGGTCCCTGGGTGATCGCCTTGCTGAGGCGGGCCAGCGTATCGAGATGCGCGCGCGGCGAAGGCGGAATGAAGAAGAACAGCCGCGTCACCGGCGCGCCGTCCGCCGCGGGTTCCGCCAGCGGCAATGCGTCGCGCAACAGGAGCAGCGCGATCACGCCGGCGTTCCGGCCCAGCGTTACCCGTGTGCTGAAGTGTGGCAGTGCGAAGCCGCCGCCGATCGGCGCCCAGTTGATGCCGCCCTTGGCATGCAGCCGCTGCGCCAGCAGCGCACGCACCGGTTGGGGAATGCTCGACAACGAAGCGATCACCCGCTCCAGCGCTTCGATCACGCCCGACGACGGCACATCGCGCCAGATTCCTCCGGCGCGCAGCATCGGTGCCAGTTCCAAGCCGGTGGTGAAGGCGCCGTTCTCGGACGCCAGAAATCCAGCCCGCGCCGTCAGTCCGTGTTCGGCCGCCCAGTGGGCCACGCGCGCCCGGTCGAACAACAGCCGGCCACGATCCTGCACATAGGGCAGTTCCTCATCGCGAATCCAGTCATCAACGACTTTCTCCGAAACGCCGAACGACTCAGCAAGCTCAACCAGATTCAGATACATGTCTTGTCAGTAATTGTCTCTTTCGCGACCCGCGGTGGTTCAATGTCAACGGCTCCACGACACCGCCATGACTGCCACCGCGATCAGGCCGAGAATCAGGTAAAGTATGTAGGCGTGGGTCCGTCCGTGTTGCAGCCGCCGGGCCATGCCGGAAGCCCACATCACCAGCCGCGCGACCGGTTCGATCACCCGCTCCAGCACAGTCTCCGGCGTGTGCTCTTCAAACTCGGCATGCTGCGGAAACTCTTCGGTCGGCCGATGCTCGTGCCGCTCCGGCAGCAGAATCCAAGAAAACCATTCGGTGATAATGCCGGCAAACGAGCCGGCCGTGTATTGCATGCGCGCAGTCGGGGCCGCATAGCCGCAATCCCAAGTCAGCCCGCGCGCCCAACCGTGCCGGTGCGCCCGCCACCACAGCCATGCAGCGCCGGCCACTCCTGATGCAGCCAATCCCATGTGGACGAAACCCAGCGTCGCCAGGGACTCCGGCATCGGGGCGTCCGCCCAAATTCCACGCCACGCGGCCACCGCCGCATGCACCGCCAGCCAAAAGACAAACGGCGCCAAACCAATGGCCACGCAACCCGCCGCCAGAACCAGCATCGCACCGCGCATCCAACCGCCGCACTCGTGCGCGTGTTCGGCGTCGTGCGAACGCGGCGCGCCGAGGAACACCACGCCGCACACTTTGACGAAACAAGCCAGCGCCAGCGCGCCGGTCACCGCCAGCAAGACGATGGCCGGTATTGCTCCGACCACGGCCGCGCCGGGTTGGTTGACGGCATCGAAAAGTCCCAGATAGACGAGCCACTCGCTCACGAACCCGTTGAGCGGCGGCAGCCCGGAGATCGCCGCCGCGCCCAGCGCGAACAGCGACGCCGTCCACGGCATGGCACGCCAAAGTCCGCCAAGGCGGCTCATCTCGCGCGTGCCCGTGGCGTGCAGCACGGAACCAGCGCCGAGGAACAGCAGCGCTTTGAACAAGCCGTGATTCCACACGTGCAACAAACCACCTGCGAGCGCCAGCGCACCCCAAGCCGGATACCCATGCTCCGCCGCCACAAGCGCGAAACCGACACCCATGAGAATGATGCCGATGTTCTCGACGCTGTGGTAAGCCAGCAACCGCTTCAGATCGTGCTGTCCCAGCGCGAACGCCACGCCCAGCACCGCGCTCACCACCCCTACGCCGGCCACCAGCCAGCCGGCTCCGTCCGGCACCGGCATCCATCCGCTGAAACGGACGATACCGTAGATGCCCATCTTGATGGCCACGCCCGAAAGGATCGCCGAGACGTGGCTGGGTGCATTGGCGTGCGCCGAGGGCAGCCAGATGTGCAGCGGAAACATGCCCGCCTTCACGCCAAACCCGAACAACGCCAGCCAGAACAGGGGCGCCAGCTCCGTATGATTGCGCATGGGTCCCAAGTCCCAGTTCCCCGTCCGCGTTGCCAGCAGCGAGAAGAACGCAAACAATGCCAGCGTGCCCGTATGCGAGGCAGCCAGATAAAGCCAGCCCGCTGCCCGCACCTCGCGCCGTCGCGCGTCAAGGGTGATGAGGAAAAAGGCGGAAACAGCGAATAACTCCCATGCGATGAGGAAGTGCAGGCCGTTCGAACTCAGCAGCACCAAGCCTATGAACAGCAGCAGCGCGCTCCACCACGCGCGGCCTCGCGGCGCCGAACACGAGTGCGCAGCATCCGCCCAATACTCACGCGAATAGGCGCCAGCGGCTCCGCCCACCACGGCCAGCAAAGCCAGAAACAACGCACTCACGCCGTCCAGCCGCAGATGCACCGCTTGGCCGCCGAGGAGGAACGCGCTCCGCCATTCCCACGCGGAGCCTGTGGTCAAAATCCATGTGGCCGCGCCGGCCGCCGCCAATGCTCCCGCGAGCAGAGTCGCCAGCCACCCGCGCGGCGCACGAAACGCACCGAGGATGCTGATGAGTATAGCAGCGCCAGCCGCCGCCAACAGCACGCCAGGATTCATCGCCTGACTCTCAACCTTCTGACAGACTGGGGCGCGGTGAGTGGTTCCGACTGGCTAAAGCAGACCTGTCCACCTGCGCCGTGGCACGGCAGGTCGCTTTCGCGGGCCCACGGTTGCATCTTGCTTTTCGGCGCTTTCAAAAAATGGCGAACGTCTTGAACCGTCAATTGCATGTTTCGCTGCCTTTGCCGCCTGATTCCGCGGCGCATAAAAAGGGTCTTTAATAAGGCACACCCGCCCATTTCGTCAACCCCCCCCTGCTCCACCTCCAAAGCGCGCCACATCCCCTCGGCATAGGTTTTCGCGCCTGCTGCGTTGTCAAATCGCGTCCGCTGCGCCACACTGGCGGCGTTGACCGAAACCTGACGGAGAACCGCAACTATGACACACGAGCCACGAGTGACGCGAAGGCAGTTTCTGCGAACCGCCGGCAAGGCGGCGGCCGCGCTGGCGGCCATGAGCGCGCCGAACTTCATCCCTGCGTCGGCACGCGGCGCGCTCGCGCCGAGCAATCGCGTCAACCTCGCGATGATCGGCACGGGCAATCAGGGCTTCCAGGACATGAAGGCGTTCCTGGCGGAAGCCGACGCGCAGATCGTCGCGGTGTGTGACGTCAACCGTGGCAGCGGCGGCTATCGTAACGTCACCCAGTTCTGCGGCCGCGAGCCGGCCAAGAAGCTTGTGGAAGAAACCTACGCCGGGCGGCGGCGGGCGGGGACATTCCGCGGCTGCGACGCCTACGCGGATTTCCGCGACGTGCTTGCGCGGCCGGACGTGGACGCGGTTGTGATCGTCGTGCCCGACCACTGGCACGCGGTGATGACGATCCTGGCGGCGAGGGCGGGCAAGGATATCTATTGCGAGAAGCCGCTCAGCTACACGCTCGCTGAAGGTCGCGCGATGGTTGAGGCAGCGCGTCGCGCCGGTGTCGTGGTCCAGACCGGCAGCCACCAGCGTTCGCGGCCGTTGACGCGATTCGGTTGCGAGCTGGTCCGCAACGGCCGCATCGGCCAGTTGAAGCGGATCGAGACGCGCATCGGCACGTGGAACCGCCACGGTCCGCCGGGCGAGTGGTCGCCGATGCCGGTGCCGGACGGGTTCGATTACGACATGTGGATCGGGCCGGCGCCGTGGGAGCCGTATCACAAGGACCGCTGCCTCTACACGTTCCGGTTCATGAAGGACTATTCCGGCGGCCAGACGACCAACCTCGGCGCGCACGCGCTCGACATGGCGCAGTGGGGCAACAACACCGAGCTGACCGGCCCGGTCGAGATCGAGGACGACGGCAGCGAGTGGCCGACAGCGGGACTCTTCAATGTGGCGAAGATCGTGAAGTTCCGAGCGCGCTACGCCAACGGCGTCGAACTGGCTTGCACCACCGACACCGAAGCTGATCCCGACCGCACCATCGCGCAGTGCCGATTCATCGGCACCGAAGGCTGGGTGGAGATGGGTTCCGACGGCTTCTTCACGGAGCCGGAATCGCTCAAGACCTCGATCATCGGCGCGAACGAAGTCCATCTCGGCACGAGCACAAACCACATGCGGAACTTTCTCGATTGCGTCAAAACGCGCACCGAGCCGGCCGCGCCCATCGAGATCGGTCATCGCTCGGCCACCATTTGCCATCTCGCCAACATCGCGATGTGGCTGAAGCGGAAACTACGCTGGGATCCGGTGGCCGAGCGGTTCGTCAGTGACGACGCGGCCAACCGGCTGCTGACCCGCGCCAACCGCGCGCCGTGGGCGGTGTGAGCCGAAGTTCGAAGCAGAATAACCCCTCGTCGGAAGAATTATATGAAACGGAAACTCCTTCTGGTTCTGGTTGCGCTCGTCGTCGGCCTGACGCGGGCGCTGGCAGCCGATGTGGCAAAGACGGCCAGCATTGAGCAAGTCGTCGTCGTCTTCAAAACGCATTTCGACATCGGCTACACCGAAATGGCCAGCAACGTCGTCGCGCGCTACCGGACGACGATGATTGACCAAGCGCTGGAGGTTGTGGACCAAAACCGCAACCTGCCGCCGTCGCAACAGTTCGCATGGACCATCCCCGGCTGGCCGTTGCACCAAATCCTCGACTGGCCGGAGCAGACGCCGGAGCGCAAGATCCGCGTCGAGCGCGCGCTCAAGGATGGCCGCTTCGTGCTTCATGCGCTGCCGTTCACGCTGCACACCGAGACGCTCGAACTCGAAGACCTCGTGCGCGGCCTCGGCCACTCCTCGCGCATCGCGCGGCGGCTCGGCCTGCCGTTGCCACGCGACGCAAAGATGACCGATGTGCCGTCCCACGCGTGGGTGATGCCGACCCTGCTTAAGCGCGCCGGCGTGGACTTCCTGCACATCGGCTGCAACTCCGCGAGCAGCTCGCCACGCGTGCCGGAACTGTTCTGGTGGGAGGGGCCGGATGGCTCGCGGCTGCTGACCTATTACAGCGCGGGCGGCTACGGCAGCGGGCTGATGCCACCGCGCGATTGGCCGCACAAGACGTGGCTCGCGCTCATCCACACCGGCGACAACCACGGCCCGCCAACGCCCGGCGAGGTGAAGAAGTTGCTCGACCAAGCCGCGAAGCAGTTGCCCGGCGTGAAGGTCCGCATCGGCCGGCTTTCGGATTTTGCCGAGGCGGTGCTGGCGGAGAAACCGAAGCTGAAGGTTGTGCGCGGCGACATGCCGGACACGTGGATTCACGGCCCGATGTGCGATCCACTCGGCGCAAAGATCGGTCGCAACATTCGCCCCGACATCGCCACCACCGAGGCGCTCGGCACACTGCTCGACACGTGGAGAGTGAAACCTTCCGGCTCAAAGTCGGTCATCAACGACGCCTACGAGCAAAGCCTGCTCTACGGCGAACACACGTGGGGCGCGGCGCTTTGGTGGCTGGTGAAGTATGAAGGCGGCGCGAAGTTCGGCTACGGCGACGCGTGGCGGCAGGTAATGGCCAAGGGTCATTTCAAACGCCACGAGGAGTCCTGGGCCGAGCACACCGCCTACATCGAGAAGGCCCGCGACCTGACCGCGCCGCTGCTCGACCGCGAACTGCGCGCGCTGGCACAAGCTGTCGGCGGCAACGGCCGGCGCATCGTTGTCTTCAATCCTTTGCCATGGAAGCGCAACGGCGAAGTTTCGGTGAAAGCCGACATGGCTGTTGCTGCACTGAAACCCGCCGATGGCGGCGACGCCGTGCCGGTCGAGTCGAGCGGCGGTTTGCTGCGCTTCGTCGCGCGCGACGTGCCAGCGATGGGCTACCGCGTCTTCGTGCCGGCGAAGGCGGAACTGCCGCCAACCAAGCTCCGTGCTGACGAGAAGACGGCCACCATCGAGAGCGTCTTCTTCAAGGCAGCCCTCGACCCCGCGAACAGCTCGATCCGTTCGCTGGTGGACAAGCGCACGGGCCGCGAATTGATCAATCCCGGTTTCGGCCAATATCTCTACGAGCGTTTCGACTCCAACAGCGTGGCGGCCTACGTCAGCGCCTACGTCAAGAGCCGCGCCGAGTGGGCGGTCAACCAACTCGGCAAACCCTACCTGCCGCCGTCGAGCGAAGCGCCGTATCGCGCTGCGTCGCCACGCGACTGCAAGCTCAGCATTGCGCAAACGCCCGTCTCGGTTTCCGCCGCCATGACCAGCGCGGCTCGGCCTGACCTGCCGCACGCGGTGACGACGAAGCTAATTCTTTACGCCGACGCACCGTGGGCCGACCTCGAAGTCACGCTCCATGACAAGCCCGCCGATCCGTGGCCAGAGGCGGGCTGGATTTGTCTGCCATTCAAGGTCGAGTCGCCGCGCTTCCGCGTCGGGCGACCGGGCGCAATCATTGATCCGACGCGCGACATCGTCCCCGGCGCGAACCACGACCTCTACGCCGTTACCACGGGCGTGGCGATGCTCGACGCGCAGGGGCGTGGCGCCGGCTTCTGCGCGCCCGATACGCCGCTGCTGAGCCTCGGCAGGCCGGGCGGCTGGAAATACGATCCTGAGTTCGCACCGGACAAGGCGACGGCGTTCGTGAACCTCTTCAACAACCAATGGACGACCAACTTCCGTTTCTGGAACTCCGGCACTTGGACCGTGCGCGTGCGGATCTGGTCGGTCAACCGCTACGAGGCTGACGTCGCACTCATCGCGCCGTCGCTGGAAACTCGCTCGCCGCTGCTCGCCATAGCGGCGGACGGCGCTACCGGCAAACTACCGCTGGTGCAGCGCGGGCTGGAACTGTCGCGAAAAGGCGTGCAGGTGACGGCGTTCGGCGAGAATCCCGATGGTGCGGACACTGTTCTGCGACTCTGGGAACTCGCGGGCAAGGGCGGCTCATGCCAGGTCCGTTTGCCGACAGGCATGAACGCGAAGAGCGCACAGCCGGTGGGCCTCCGCGGCTGCGCGATAGGGAAGCCCGTCGCTGTTAGAAACGGCGTGTTCACCACCAGCCTGAAAGCGTTTGCGCCGGCGAGCTTTGTCATCCAGACTGCCGACAAGAAACAGCCATGAAACAACTTCTGCTTCTTCCTCTCCTCGTCGCCACCGCACTCGCTTCGGATGACTGGCCGCAGTTCCGCGGGCCAACGGGTGACGGGCATTCGGACTCGACCGGATTGCCGCTCACTTGGAGCGAGACGGAGAACGTGCGCTGGAAGACGCCAATTCCCGGCGAGGGTTGGTCGTCGCCGGTGGTGCTTGGCCGGCAGATCTGGATGACGACGGCGACGGAGGACGGCCGTTCGCTGCGCGCGACTTGCGCGGACCGCGAGACGGGCAAGTTGCTGCACGACGTGGAGGTGTTTCATGTCGCGGAGCCGCCGCCGAAGAACCCGACCAATAGCCACGCGTCGCCGACGCCGGTGCTGGAGCCGGGCCGCGTGTATGTCTGCTTCGGCACCAGCGGCAGCGCCTGCCTCGACACGGCGACGGCGAAGGTGATCTGGAAGAACACGGAGTTGACGCTTGATCACAAGGAGGGCGCGGGCAGTTCGCCGATGATCTACGGCGGCCTTTACATCCTCCATTGCGATGGCCGGGACGTGCAATACGTCGTGGCGCTCGACAAGAACACCGGCCGCATTGTCTGGAAGACCAAGCGCAGCGCGGCGACGGCACTGGAGAGCAAGAAGCCCGACTTCCGCAAAGCTTTTTGCACGCCGCAAGTGATCAACGTCGGCGGCCGTGAGCAACTCATCAGCGTTGGCGCGTTCCGGGCCTATGCCTACGAGCCGAAAACGGGGAAAGAAATCTGGTTCTGTGATATCTGCGGTTTCTCCAACGTGCCGCGGCCCGTGTTCGGTCATGGACTGGTGTATGTCGGCACGGGCTTCATGAAGCCGGAGTTGTGGGCGATCCGGCCCGACGGCAAGGGCGACGTGACGCAGACACACGTGGCGTGGAAGGAGCCGAAGATGGCGGCGCTCAAGTCGTCGCTCGCGCTGGTCGGCGACGCGCTCTACATGCTGCACGACGGCAGCGGGACGTTGACTTGCCTGAACGCGAAGACCGGCGCGCAAATCTGGCAGGAGAAACTCGGCGGCAGTTTCTCGGCGTCGCCGATCTTTGTGGACGGCCGGCTCTACTTCTTCAACGAGAAGGGCCAGACGACCGTGATCAAGCCAGGCCGGAAGTTCGAGAGACTCGCAACGAACGAACTGGAGGCTGGTTTCATGGCGACGCCGGCGGTCACCGGCAAAGCATTCATTGCGCGGACGAAGACGCACCTTTACCGCATCGAGCTGGCAGGGAAGTAGCGGCGCAGAAGCGCCGGTGTTGCATCGCCGCAGGCGGACAGGTATTCTGCCGACGCGGTAGAGGTGAACGATGACCGAGATCGTGAAATCCTTGGCAGTTGTGTCCCTGGTCTGGGCAGCGCTGGTGGCAGGGTTCATTGGTGTCGTTTGGCGGCGCGGGTTCGCACGATTCGGACGGGGGTTCTTCCTGATGGTGATGACGGCGCTCGCGGGCATGGCGCTGATGGCGGCGTCGGTGATCGGCGTCTGGGGTTATCAAGCATCGAAGGCCGTCGTGTCGCACGAGTTGGTGGTGGAGCTGGAGAACGTTGCTGACATCGTGGACTCGCAGCTCGCAGCCAGCGAGGAGCGCGTCGGGCAACAACTCGACGCGGTGGGGCGCACGCTTGCGCCGTTGCTGCGCAACAAGGCATCCGCCGAACAACTGACCGAACCGCTGCGAAACCTCCAGCGTTTCGACGGCCGCTATCTACAGGTCAGCGTTGTGGACAAGGACATGCGCCTGCTGGCCACCACGAGCGTCACGGGAGAAACCGAGCCGGTCAACCGCATCGGCGCGGCTTTCACCGCGGAGGGCAAGGACTTCGTCTCCGACGCGTATGAGTCGGCGGTTTTCAAGAAGCACGTTATCCTCATCGGGACGCCGGTCAAAGATGCCAACGGAGAAGTCCTCGGAGGCCTCAAGGTGCGGTTCGATTTGCAGACGATGCTGTCGAACTACCTCAAGACGGTCCGGTTCAACCAGAGCGGCTACGCTGTGCTCGTGTCCAACGATGGCCACATCCTGGCGCATCCCAAGGCGGAGCGGATCAACGACGACGTCTCCCATTACAAAGCCATTCAGGAAGCGCGGCGCACCGGCGGCCACGGCTCGGTTGTGCAGCGCAACAACGAAGGGGTGGAGCGTCTGATGATTTACCGCACGATCAAGAACCCGGCGACGGTGGATCCGAAGCCTTGGTTTCTCTTGGCCGAAATTGACGAGTCGGAGGCGCTCGCGCTGTTGCAGGAGTTGTATGATGAGTTCGCACTCGGCCTGATCGTGCTCGTCGTCGCCAGCCTTGTCATCGCGTGGCAGTTGTCCGTCTCCATCAAACGTCCCGTCCACGAACTGCTGACGATGGTGCAACGGGTGAAGAGCGGCGATCTCACGGCCAGCACTACCGTCGCCGGCCGCGACGAGCTTGGCCAGCTCGGCTCGGCCCTCAACGAGATGGCCAAAGGCTTGCAGGAGCGCGACCGCGTGAAGGACGTCTTCGGCCGCTATATCGCCACCCAGGTTTCCGAGAAAATCCTGAAGGGCGAGTTGAACCTCGGCGGCGAGATGCGCAACGTCAGCATCCTCTTCTCCGACATCCGCAACTTCACGACGATGGCCGAGGAGCTTGCGCCACAACAGGTCGTGGCGTTCCTGAACAACTATTTCTCCGAGATGGTCGAGGCGGTGTTCGAACAGGGCGGCGTGCTCGACAAGTTCATGGGCGACGGGATGCTGGCGGTGTTTGGCTCGCTCGGCGACCAACCCGACCACGCGCGCCGCGCCGTGCAGGCGGCGTTGCGGATGAAGGCGCTGCTGGGAAAGATCAACGGCGAGCGCAGTGTCTCCGGCAAGCCCCCCATCGCCATTGGCATCGGCATCCACACCGATGACGTCATCGTCGGCAACATCGGCTCCAGCAAGCGGCTCGAATACACCGTCATCGGCGATGGCGTGAACACAACCTCGCGCGTGCAGACGCTGAACAAACAGTTCGGCACGACCATCCTGATCACGCAGACGACCTACGAAGCGGTGAAGGACAGCTTCGAATGCCGGCTGATGCCCGACACTCAGTTGCGCGGCAAGGCCAAGACCTTCAGCTTCTACGAAGTGCTCAGTGCCAAATCTTGAAGCGGTGTCTGCCTGAGGCTTGCCCGCTTCCAGTTGTGTGAAAGACGAACCAATATGAAACTCCATCGAGGACTTTTCCTGTCGTCTCTGCTGACGATGCTCCCTCTCGCCAATGCCGCCACCAACGCGCCGCCCGCGGTCATTGACGCCGCGAAGCACCCGACCCTCCAGGCCGCGCTGGACGCTCTGCCCGCCAGCGGCGGCATGGTCGTGCTGCCCGCGGGCAACTTCGAGTTGACCGAGCCGCTGCGGCTCGTGCGCGAGAACGCCCGCATCGAAGGCGCGGGCGCGGCGACGCACCTCATCAACAAGAACACTAACGGCCAGCCTGCGTTCATTGTCGCGCCGGCCGACCGCAAGAACAGAAAGTCGCGGCTCTGGCGCGTGCAACTCGGCAACTTCCGCGTCAGCGGTAGCACCAACAGCGGCGACGGCATCCGCGCCGAGTTCGTGCAGGAGATGTTCATCCACGGTCTCTCGGTGGACCACAACGGCGGCCACGGCATCAATCTTGTGGACTGCTACGAGAACCCGCGCGTCGTTCACTGCAACATCACCTACAACGCGCAGGCAGGCCTCAACCTCACCAACTGCCACGACATCGTCGTCAACGCCAACCAGTTCGAGGAGAACTTGGACGCGGTGCGTTGCGTGGACTCGTTCAACCTCACCATGAACGGCAACAACGTGGACGACCATCTCCGCCACGGCGTTGTCATCGAGAACACCTACGGCTCCGTCCTCTCCGGCAACATGATTGAGGAATGCAACGGCATCGCCGTCATCCTCGACCGCGACTGCTACGGCATCACGCTCAGCGCGAACGTCATCGCCCACCACCTCGGCGGCGGCGTGGACCTGCGCGACGCGTGGGGCTGTGCCGTCTCGGCCAACACGTTCACGCTCTGTCACACCAACTCCATCGCCATAGGCCCCGCCAGTGGCCGGATTACCGTGACGGGAAACAACTTCTGCAACAGCTACGTCGGAGGCAAGGACCGCCGGCTCAAAGACAGCCCAAACCCGATGAGTCAGGACGCGGGAACGGGCGTGTTTCTGAACGGAACCACCGATGTCGTCGTCTCCGGCAACAGCTTCAGCGGTCTCGACGGCCAGGCCGTCTGGACCGAGGGCGAATGCCGCCGGCTGTTGATTTCCAACAACGTCATCACCGACATCGGCCGCCGTCAGACGAAGAAGAAGCCGGCGATTGATATTGGCAAGGCGAAGGGAAGTGTTGTGAAAGACAACGTCGTCGCCGGGCCGAAGACGCGGTAGGCAGCCGTCAGTCAGCGTTGCAGCAACACCCTCATCCCGTCCATCAGCACCTTCTCCACGTGCGGCGCGACCTGCGAGACTTTGGTGGTTTCGTAGCCGCCCTGCGAGTAGGCGATCTCCGTGCCGATGTAGCCGCAACCGTCGTCGCCATAAGCGGCCATGCAGACCGCGGCACCGGGGAGCATCTTTTGTGCGGCGAGTTGATACTCGACGAACAACTCGCCCGGCATGTGCAGGACGCGAACGATTCCCACTCGCAAGCAGCTCAGGTCAATCCGATGGTCCGCCTTGCAGCGGCGCGCCCAAGCCAGTTGCCGCGCCGCGCGCGCACGGTCGCGGAAGCCGGCCTTCGTGTCGGCGAGCATCTTGAGGGCGGGAGCCTCGTCGCTCAGTTCCGCGCGCAACGGCAGCGCGACCGGCTTCACGCGCCACTCGACGTCCGCGGCGCTTAGCGGTGATTTGCGTGTGGCCTTCCACGCCTCCTCCATACCGCGCGCCAGCCGCTGGGCGAGGACGGGCCGGTTTTCGGGTGCGCCATCGCTATATTTGCCGGCGGTGACATTGCCGCCCGCGCCGTCGAAATGGATGTGCGGCACGCCGGCCAGCGCCGCCTCGCGCCTCGCGCGGGCGATGCCGACAGTGTCCGCGCTGACGCCGCCCCGGCCGTAGTAGCTCTGCGGATGCGTCGCGTAGTAGCTGAGCACCGCGCGCGGCTGGTCGCCGTCCCAGAAGCTCAGCACCCGCACCATCGGGTCAATCACGCCCTCCGGCTCGGCGCGGGCCGCGGGAATGCGGCAGGCGCTGGAGCGGACGTATTTCACCTTCCCATCGGGACCCAGCACGCGACGGCTTGATGCGAACTGCTCCACCTTCGCCTGCCCGATGCCGACGTGTGTCACGGTTTTCGTTTGCCGCAACGCCTCGCGTGCGGCCTGCGCGGTGCGCGAGATGGCTTCGCGAGCGAAGGGGACGTTGAAGAACTTGTTGGTCAACCCGTGGGCTGCCAGCAGTTCCTCGGTGCAGAAATCACAGCCCGGCGTGTCGTGTTGGTGGACGGTGTGGACCGCGACACGCTCGACGGTCGTGCCCGTGGCTTTGGCGAGCGCCTTGCGCCACTCGTCGTAGCCGCTGTTGCTGTTCGCCACCCAGTCCACAGCGCACAGCACGATGGGTTTCTGTCCCGCTGCCAGCAACACCACGCCACGCGCGGTGAGCGGGTCTACGATTGTCACGACGTTCGAGACGTTGCCGTGACATAGCGGCGAGCCAATCGGCGGCGTGACATCGGCCTGGAAGGCGGCGATGCGCACGCCAGCGGCGAAAGCTGTTGCGACACTAAGGAATGCCAACGCAACAATTGGAGGGAACAGGTTTCTTCGATTCTTCATGTGGCCTTTCCGCATTCTGGTGAATGACGCGGCAGCGATAGCGTCTTTGCCCATCCGAATCAAACCAATTCCCCGGCCACCGGCGCCGCTTCGCCTCAGAGAATGCTGGACGCTGACACTGCGCGTGCAAATAATCCCGCCATCTGAACCATGAGCACAAGCCAACGCCATCATCCACCACAAGCTCTTGCCGCTGCACTTATTCTTGCTTCGGTCCTCGCCGCCTCCGCCGGCGGTGCGGAGACCGTTTTTTATGTCGCCGCAAACGGTAACGACGCGAACGCAGGCACGAAGAACAAGCCGTTCGCAACACTCGCCAAGGCTCGCGACGCCGCGCGCGCGCAGAAACCCGCCCGCATCGTCGTGCATGGCGGCCGTTACTTTCTCGGCGCGCCGCTCGACTTGGTCGCGGCCGACTCTGGCCTCGTGATTGAAGCTGCGCCGCGTGAAACACCCGTGCTCGTCGGCGGACGGCGCATCACCGGCTGGCAGCGCGACGGAGAGCATTGCTGGGCTGCGTCGGTGCCGGAGGCAGCCGGCGGCAAATGGGATTTCCGGATGCTCGTTGTCAACGGCTCGTTCTGTCAGCGTGCGCGGCTGCCGGAAACCGGCACGTTTACACACCTGACCGATTTCAAAGTGCCGTGGATGAGCACCAGCGGCGGCGGCTGGAAACGCAAACCCACGACGGAAGAGCTGACGACGATGCATTATCGGCCCGGCGACCTTGGCCCGTGGCTGGACACGGCGAGCGCGGAGGTGACGGTCTATCACATGTGGGACGAATCTCTCGTCGGCCTCGTGGCGCATGATCCCGCCACGCAGATGTTGACGTTCTCGACGCCGGCCGGTCATCCGCCCGGCGCGTTCGGCGTGAAGAAGTATGTCGTCTGGAACGTGCGCGAGGGCTTGCGTGCGCCCGGCCAGTGGTTCCTCGACAAACGCGCCGGCCGCGTTGTGTATTGGCCGCGACCCGGCGAGGACATGCGGCGCGCCGACGTGCTTGCGCCGACGATGGAGTCGCTCATCCGCTTCAACGGCACACCCAAAGCGCCCGTGTGCGGCGTCACACTGAAAGGGCTGACGTTTACCGTGACAACCACGCCGCTGAGGGCCGGCGGCTTCGGCGCGGGCGCGTTTGCCGGCGCGGTTCACGCGGTCTGTGCGAACGACTGCCGGTTTCAGGGCCTCACGGTCTTCAACGTCGCTGGCAAGGGCATCCGCACGTGGAGTTGCCAGCAACTCCATATCACCGGCTGCCACGTGCGCGACACCGGTGCGGGCGGCATCCAAGTCCAGGGCAGCGAGTGCGTCGCCGCCAGCAACCACGTCCATCGCGTCGGGAGACTTTATCCGAGCGCCGTCGCCGTCTCCGTCGGCGGTCAGCGGAACCGCATCGCCGGCAACGAAATCCACGACACGCCGTATTCCGCGCTCACCGCCGGCAGCAACGGCCACGTCATCGAGCGCAACCTCATCTACCGCGCGATGCGGGAACTGCATGACGGCGCGGGCATCTACATCACCTTCTGCACCAACGTGGTCGTGCGCGGCAACGTCGTCCGCGACATCACCGATCTCGGCGGCTACGGTGCGTCGGCCTATTACCTCGACGAGCAGGCGCGCGATTGCCTCGTCGAGAGCAACCTCTCCGTCAACGTCGCGTGGCCCGTGCATCTCCACATGACCACCAACAACGTCGTGCGCGGCAATGTCTTCATCACACCGGGCAACGCCAAGGTCTCGATGGCCCGCACAACCGGCGCGGTGTTCGAGCGCAACGTTTTTCACGCCGGCGGCGAAATCCTCTTCCGTTGCGCCACCAACGGCCTTGCCGCCATGCCGAACAACATCTTTCACAGCAAGACCGGCCAACTCGTCTGGGAGCGCCTCGGTGACTACAGCGTCAAAGCAAAGTTGCCGCTGGAGTTGCGCGATGGCAGCATCGCCGCCGACCCGCGATTCGTGCGCGTCGAACGTGGCGATTTCCGTTTCCAGCGCGGCTCGCCCGCGCCCGCGCTGGGTATCGAACCGCTGAAGTTGCCGGAAGCGAGCCGAAGACTGAAACCTGAGTAGCCCGATTATGAGACGAGAACTGTTACTATTGATGGCAACTATCGCCGTTGCGACCGCAGCCGACCCCGCCTTCGTCCGTGTCAGCCCGCGCGACACGCGCTACCTCGAACTGACGGACGGCAAGCCCTATATCCCCATCGGCCTGAACATGGTCCATCCCGACGCGCGCGAGAGCGACGAGGCCAAGGGGCTGGCCTGCATGGAACGCTGGTTCCAGACGCTCGCGAAGAACGGCGGCAACTTCACCCGCATCTGGCTCAGCAGCGGTTTCTTCGACGTGGAGCACGCGCGCAGCGGCGAGTATGACGAGGCGAAGGCGAAACGGATTGATGCGCTGCTCGCGCTCGCCCGCAAGCACGGCATCCGGCTCAAGCTCTGCCTCGAACACTTTCGTTCGCTCGATCCGAAATACCACCAGAAGTGGGCCGCCAAACCGTTGCACCTCATCGCCAACGGCGGCCCGGCGGCGAACACGGCCGATTTCATCGAAGGCGAGCGCAGCCGCGCGCAGTTCAAGCGCAAGCTGGCGTGGTATGCGCAGCGACACGGCGACCGGCCGGAAATCTTCGGCTGGGAGTTGTGGAACGAGGTCAACTGTGTCGCGGGTGGCGACGTGGCGGCGTGGAGCGAAGTGATGCTGACGGAACTGCACAAGCTCTTCCCCAGGAACCTCGCCATGCAAAGTCTCGGCAGCTACGACAGCGATTGGGGGCTCAAACCCTACCAGCGCCTCAGCACCATGCCCGGCAACGATGTCGCGCAGGTCCACCGTTATCTCGACTGCGGCGCGAAGTATGAAATCTGCCACGGTCCCGTGGACGTGTTCGCCGCCGACGCAGTGCGGATACTACTCGGCCACAAACCTGGCCGGCCGGTCCTCCTTGCCGAGAGCGGCGCGGTCGAGCCGCAGCACGCGGGGCCGTTCAAGCTCTATGCGAAGGACACCGCCGGCATCGTCCTTCATGACGTGCTCTTCGCGCCGTTTTTCGCAGGCGCGGCCGGGCCGGGTCATTGCTGGCACTGGAACCAATACGTGGATTGGAACAACCTCTGGCACCACTTCGCCCGTTTTGCCGCCGTCGTGAAAGACCTCGACCCGCCCACCGAGAACTTCCAGCCGATGCAACTCCCGCATCCACGGCTGCGCATCTACGTGCTCAAAGGCAAGCGCACGCTGCTTGTCTGGTGCCGCGATTCGCAGAATGATTGGCGCAGCGAACTCGCCGACGGCAAAGCACCGGAAACACTCGACGACGTGAAGCTGGATTTGTCAGAGGTGCTAGCTGGCATCAAACCGACAAACGTGAAGACCTACGACCCGTGGAAAGACAAATGGAGCAGCGCAAAGCTCTCCGACAACACCGTGACGCTGCCGTCGTTCAGCCGATCCATCGTTCTTCGCTTGACCATGCGGACAAAGTAGAACTCTGCGGCGCTGGTCCTTGAAGCGTTTCTACCGCGGATAAAAGAGATTCACCCAAAGCAGTTCGTCGCCGATGTCGGGCAACTGGCCGGCGGTCTTCTCGTAGGCCGGCTCGTTATAGACCCGCGCCGCTTGGCGCAGCAAGCGCACGAGTGGGCGAAAATCCTGTTTGCTGATCTGTTTGTGGCTCCATTGCGCATTGCCCGTGGCGAACGGCAGCACCCATTCCAGCGCTCCTCGGATGCTGCGACCGTCGTCAGTGCGGTAATGCCACAGATCCACGCCGACGTGCTCGCCAAGTCGCGCCAAGCGGAACAGGCCGTCGAGGTTGAAGAGCGTATAGTTGAGCGATAGCGTGCGCCGCAGTTCGAGCGGCTGGCGGCCGTCCGGTTCGATGTGCTTCGCGATGCGGCGCGCGCGGGCCTCCTCGCAAATCCGCCGCGCACTCGCAGTGTCGCCGATGAACAGCGCGATGGTGGCGGCCTGCACGTCATACCACGTGCCGTGGTTGTTGGTCGCGGCGGCCTCGTCCCGCCCGTGCTTGCTCGTGGTCAACCATTTGAAATAGTCGCGGAACCACGCCACCAACTGGTCGTGGTCCTCGGCCCGCCACGCGCTCGCGCCGCGCAGCAACACCTCGCTGTCCACGACCGACGTCAGCCCGCGCACATCAATGAGACCGACGCCGCGTCCGTCGTTGATGCCCTTGATGAGTTGCGCGTGTCTGAGATGCGGCGTCATGCGCGTGGCGTCGTCGAGGAACCAGACGCGCAGTTGCCGCGCCGCACGCTCGGCGTAGCGCGTTTCGCCCGTCAGGAACCACGCAAGCGACAACTGCTCCACCGCCTCGACCATGCGTTCGAAGCGCGGCCTGTCGTAGGCGTCGTTCTCCGGGTTCACCTCGCCATCGCGCTGGACGTAGGGCAGGCCGCTTGCCGTCTTCGGGTTCGGCCACCAGTAACGACCGAGGCTGACGTAATCGTGCCGATTGCCGCTGGGCGAAGCGACCTTCTTGTCCGTGACAGCCACGAGCGGCTCAGTCAGCCGTTTCCCGGCCTTGCTGCGCAGCATCTTCAGCGACTCCGCTAAACTTGCGGACTTCGTGAAGTCCGCAGTTTTCACTGCCTCGCCGCGCAGTTGCAGGAGCGCCTTGCCGTCGAGGCCGATGGTTTGTGGCGCATCGGTTGGCGCGGCGAAGACAGTGCAGAGAAGCAGGTGTCCCAGAATGAACCCGCGCAAAGGTCCGAGGCGCATAGCCTGTCTTCGCATGCAAGTTGGCGCCGCTTGAGCGATCACAGTTTCAACTCCATGAAGATCGTATCCTGCAACGGCGTGGCGTAATAAGCCGGGATGCGCGTGAAGCCCAATGACGCGTAGAGCGCGGTCGCAGCGCTCATCGCGGGCAGTGTGTCCAGCTTCATGTTCGCGTAGCCAATGACCCTGGCTTCGGCAGCAACCTTCTCCGCCAACATCCGGCCCACGCCCTGCCCGCGAAATGCCGGTCGCACAAACAACCGCTTCATCTCGCAAACCGATTCGCCCAACGGCCGCAAGGCAACGCATCCCGCCGCACCGTCTCCAGCGCACGCAAGTAACAACCGCCCGCGTGGCGGCGCGTAAGATCCGGGCAAGCCCGCCAGTTCGGCGGCGAATCCCTGAAAGCACAAATCCACGTCGAGCCACGCGGCGTATTCCTCGAACAACGCGCGCGCAGTAGCGATGTCTTCCTTTGTGATTGCCTGACGGATGTTCATCACACGGCGGTCTTTGGTTTCGACTGCTTTCCAGTCATCGAAGTGATGGAGATCTTCCACACGCGCACATTCGCCACAGACGCGCTCTCGAACGGCCACCTCTTGCCGGAATACTGGCGCATGATTTCATTGAGCGCGCGCTCCTTCTGCACCGGCTCGACCAGTTCGCTGATGGTGCCGTAGCCGATCACGCTCTCGAAGTTGAAGCTCCACTTGCAGGCGATCTGCGGGTCACGCCGCAACTCCACATTGCGCTCGAACTCGAAACAAATCTGCGGATTGGCCACGAAATACTCGATCTTCTTCCCATCCAGCGCGGTGTGCAGGTAGATCGCCGCGCCGTCGTAGCCGAACGACATCGGCACCACATACGGCGCGTTGTCCTTCGCCATCGCCACGCGGCATACCAAACTGCCGCGGATGATCTCGTCAATCAACCGCCCGTCGGCGATTTCCTTGTCCGTTCGTCTCACGGGCCTCTCAGTTCTTCGATCCCACAGCAATCAGTTTGTCACGCGTCCGAAACAGCAACATGCCGTCGCTGATCGCTGGCGTGGCCATGCATTCGGCTGGAAGACGGTTGGTGGATACAACAGAGAAACGCTCGCTCGCGGGCACCACGACGACGTTCCCCACCTCGCTGGAAAAGTAGAGATGTCGGCCATCGGACACCGGCGACGCCGTGAAACCTTCGCCGGTCGCGGCCAACTTCTCGCTGTAGTGGACCGCGCCGGTCTTGGCGTTGAAACAAGTCAGGAGGCCGTTGTCGAGGCAGGCGAAAAGCAAGTCACCCACAACGATGGGCGTCTGCATGTAGTTCCCTCTGCGGGCGTGTGCCCACGCGATGGCATCGTTCGTCTGACCCGGGTCGCCGGGCGTGATGTTCCCCGTCGCGCTTGGCCGGATCGCGCGGATGGGCCGGAACTTTCCGTGTGCGCTGGTGAAGCAGATCAGGCCGTGCGCGAAGATCGGCGTCGGCACGGGAATGTCGCCTCCGCCGTCTAGCCACCAGAGGTTCTGGCCGGTGGCGAAATCGTAGCCGCCGGTTTGATGCCAGCCGTTGATGACGATCTGCTTGCGACCAGCGGCATCCACCACGGCAGGCGTGCCCCACGTCGGCACGTCCTTGCGCGGCGTGCGCCAGAGTTCCCGCCCGTCGCTGAGGTCGAACACGGCGAGGAACGGATCCGTCAGCACGTCACAGAGCACGATGACCTTGCCGTCGTGGATGATCGGCGAACTCGCAAAGCCCCATTGGGCGCTGGCCATCTGGAAATATCCGGCATCCATCGGCCCGAGATTCTTCTTCCAAACCAGCTTCCCGTCGCTGTCGAAACAGAACAGCCCCTCGGAACCGAAAATCGCGACGATGCGCTTGCCGTCGGTGGCCGGCGTGGAATTGCAGTGGCTCGCCTTGGGATGGCGTTTGACCTTCGGGACGCCTTCGTGGCCCAGCGTGTTCCAGACAATCTTGCCCGTCGCTTTTTCCAGCGCGAGCAGTCGCCACTGGTGCGGCTCGCGCTCGTCCACGGAAGCAATGTCGCCGTAGAGGCCGACCCTGAGTTCCGACTTCCGCGCGGCCACGGCCGTGGTGACATAAACCCGATCCCCCCAAACGATCGGACTCGAATGTGCCAAGCCAGGGATCGCCGTCTGCCACCGGATGTTCCCGCCGGTCTCGACGTTCCAGTGCACCGGCAACGCCCGGCTGTCGTCCACGCCCCGAGCGTCCGGCCCGCGAAACTGCGGCCACTCGGCGGCCGTGAGCGACGACGTCATGAGCGTGCCGAGCAGTGCAATCGTGATTGTGCTTGTTCTCATGGGCACTCGTTGGTTTGCGGCATGATTTCGAGCGTCAGCGCATAATCGCGGTAACCCATCGCCCGCCAGAAGGCGACGGCGGCTTCGTTCCGCACGAGCACCTCGACGGTCAGTCGCTTATTCGCCGGCCAGATTTCTGAGCGCAGTATTTCAACTGCACGCTGCCCGATGCCTTTCCGCCGGTGATGGCGCACGACGAACAACTGGCGCAGATAAATCTCGTCCGGTTGCTCGCGGAAAAGCGCGTAAGCCACCACTTCACCGCCGGACTCGAATATCATCGCCATGTATTCTCCGGCCAGCCAGCCGCGCATTCGCTGCTCCAGTTCCGAAACCGTCATCCGGTTCCGGTGGCCTTCGTCGCGGATAAGCTGGTGGTTCAATTCGCCCAGCAAAGGACAGTCGGCTGTGGTGGCTCTGCGCACTTTCATTTGAGTGCCCCGATGTTCGCGGCGGCGTGCAGAGCCTTTATCTCAGCGTCGGTGATCGCACGGTTGAAGACGGCGAGGCCGCCAAAACGCCCCTTGGTCGTCGCACCTTCGGGGAACTCCGAGCCGACGGCATAGCGCGCACCGACGCAGAAGTCGGAGCCTCCCATCGGTTTGGTCTTCGCGTGCAACGCGGGGTCGTAGCAGAAGATGCCGCGGCCGTGGAAATACGGGTTCATGCCGCGGTCCTTGCCGCCGGGGCCTTCGTGCGTGAAATAGCGGTCGGTGCGCTTGTCCTTCGCCGGGTTGAGCCGGCGCGCGTCGAGCACGCCGTTGATGTAAGCGCGGATGTATTGCGTGTCGTAGGTGAATCCAAGCGTCACCCATTTCTCCTCCGGCACTTCGTGCGCCGTCACGGCGTAGTCGCAGCACCACGGGAAGGCGCTGCCGTCGGCCCGGCGCGTGACGCCGCCCTCGCTGGAGATGTGCGGCACGAGTCTGCGCGGGCCGCCGTAGGTCGGCATGTTCAGGAGCATCGCGTATTGGCGCGTGCCACTGTCGTCGTGCTCGCCTTTGCCTTCGCACCACATGCCGGCGACGGTTCGGCTGACCTTAAGGTCAATGAGCCGCACGACGGCGAACATCGAGACCTGCGCGTCCTTGCCGGAGATATTAAGGTCGCCCGTCTCGGCGTAGCGGATGCGAAAGAACTGTTTGCCATTCAGTTCCGCCGAGTAGCCGGAGAACGGCCCGCCCGCGACGCGCGCGATGGGACCGCCGACTTCGGTGAGTGGGTGTTTCTCTTCCGTGCCGCTGGAGACGCGCGACTGGCCGCCTTCCTCGCCGAACGTCCAGAACGCGATGAGGCCGGGCATTTTCTCCACGACCGTGCGATCGCCCGACGGCGACTCGGCGCACGCGAGTGATGTGGCGGCAACCACAGATGCAGCAGTCTTCATAAGAGCTTTGTATCTCAATGCATCAACTCCACCCGACTCATCATAACGGCCTGGCCGCGCAGCAACACGCGATCGCCACGCACGCCAACTTTCACCACGCCGCCACGGGCGCTGGCTTGATAGGCAGTAAAATCGCTTTTGCCCAGCTTTGCCTGCCAGTAGGGACCGAGGGTGCAGTGGGCAGAGCCGGTGACCGGGTCTTCGTTCACGCCCGCCGTTGGAGCGAAGAAGCGCGACAGGAAATCAAACTCCGGCGATTCGCTTCGGCAGGTGACGATTACGCCACGCACCGTCAGTGGAGCGATGGCGGTGAAGTCAGGCTTCAGTCCGCGCAGCGTGCGTTCGCTGGCCACTTCCACGAGATGATCCATGTCGTTATTGCCGGTCCAGAGCAGCTCGGCGCCAAGTGCTTCGCTCAATCCGGGCGGTGTCGCGCAAGGCACGGCAGGCGTGGTGGGAAAATCCATCTCGATCCAGCCGCCCTGCCGCCGGCACGTAAGCCACCCGCTCAATGTGTGGAAGCGGGCAACCTGATCATCGGCGAGCGCGCCGGTTTCCCAGAGTGTGTGGGCGCTGGCGAGCGTCGCGTGTCCGCAAAGCTCCACCTCGACCATCGGCGTGAACCACCGCAGCGAGTAACCGCCTTCGATGGGATGCAGGAAGGCCGTCTCGGAAAGATTCATCTCACGGGCCACGAGTTGCATCCACGATTCATCAGCAGGCTCGTCGAGGATGCAGACGGCAGCGGGATTGCCGGCGAAAGCTCCGGCAGTAAACGCGTCAACGACGTGGAGCGTGTGGCGATGCGCTTTCATCTCATGGGTTTCAGCGTCACCACGAAACCGCCGCGTGGCGCGATCTTGACGTTGATGTTGCCGCCGGCTTCGAGGGTTTGAGTCTGGCTGTCGAAACTGCGCGCGTCCGTGCCGTCGCCGATGCGGACCGTCTCGTAACGGCCTGCCGGTAACCACGACTTCGTTTGGATGTCCAGCGAGCGCGGCTCGTTCTGGCCATTGATGCCAGCGAGATACCACGTGCCGCCCTTCCGCCGCGCCAGCACGACAAACTCGCCGGGGTGGCCGGCGACGAATCGCGTGTCGTCCCACGCCACCGGCACGTGCTTGAGGAAATCCTTCGGCGCGGCAGGCAGGTTGAGATATGCCTCGGCTTTGTCGGCGAAGTGCAGCCAGCCGCTCTCGAAGATCACCGACAGCGCCAGTTCGTGCGCGACGGTGGTCAGATGCGGGTATTTGTTGTCAGAAAGCGTCACAGGTGTGAAGTCCATCGGGCCGACGGCGTTTCGCGCGAAGGGCAGGATGGTGTTTTGCACCGGCGCGCGCTCGGGATACTTCGGGTCGAAGATGTAACACTCGGCGCCGCGCACGGCTTCCATGCTCATTAAGTGCGGCCAGGTCCGTTCCCAACCGCGCGGCAACGTGCAGCCGTGGAAGTTCAGCATGATCTGGAAATCCGCCGCGTCCTGCAGGAGACCGTGGTAAAGGCCGATGACGTTCTGTTTGTCGCTCTGGAAGAAATCCACCTTGATGCCTTTGACGCCCCACTTCTGGAGCAGCTCCAGCTCGAAGCGGCGCACAGGGCGCTGCGTGAGCGTGTCGCGCGGTTTCTCGGTGACGATGTTGTGGGGGCCGCCGGAGTTATACCAAAGCAGCACGCCGACACCGCGGGCCTTGGCGTGGCGCAGCACGTCGTGGACGTTGCCGTTGTCCATGATGTCCCAGTTCGCGTCCACCAGCATGTATTCCCAGCCCATCTCGGCGGCGAGGTCCACAAACTTCTTTTGCTTCGCGCCGTCCTGCGGGCTGGGCGGGTCCGACCACCAACTCCATGCGACGCGGCCGGGCTTGATCCATTTGGTGTCCTTCACGCGCGACGGCGGACAGACGTCGGTGACGAGCGTGGACTCAACAATCGCGCCGAACCCATCGCCTACGACGATGACGCGCCAAGGCATTTCCCAAGGCAGCTTGGAACTGGGCTGGACCGCGCCCACACCGTTGCCCTCGCCGGCGAGCGGTAACGCGATGCGATAGACGCCACCGGAAGCCTCGCTGCTAAGTCGTGTGGCGCAGAAATTCGGGCCGACGTTGGCCTCGGTGATTAGCGCCCACGGGCCGCCGGGCGTCCGCAGCAATGCCGGAAATGACCAGCCGTTGCCGAGCGGCGATGGCGTGCCGGCAGCCACCTCCGTCTCGTAAAACGTCTCGTAGGCGGGCGTCCACATCGTGGCCTTGTCGCTCGGCGCCATCCAGAGCTTCGTGCCTTCCGGCAACGCAAACCCCGTCGCCTCGCTCTCCAGCGTCTGCGAGCCGCCCTTGCCGGGCAGCCGGTAGCGGAACGCGACGCCGTTGTCGTAGGCGCGCAGGTCCAACTCCAGCGGCTGGCCGGCGGCGTTGCGGAACGCGAGCGTCTGATGCTGCGCGCGGTTCTTGCAGAGCCGCCGTTTACCGTGAATGAGTTCGTATTTCTCCTCGATGGCGCGCGTCGGCTGCGCGGCGTCGAACTTCAACCCATCCACAAAATCCTGCCCGCGCAGCTTCAGACCCAGCGCCGAATCGGCGACGACGACTGCGCGCTTATCACCAACGCCGAACTCAACGCGGTAGGAAAGCTGTCCGCTCTTCGCAAGCTGAACGGCGAGGTGAACCTGGCTGTTGGGCGAAGTGACCGACCAGTTTTGAGCTGGCGCAACCGACGCTAATGCGGCGAGCGCCGTCAGGGAGAGAATTGTTCTCATAATCGTTGGCCGCAGCCTAGCGCAGAGGCGGCTTGCGCGTCGCGTGAAAAAAGTGTGGATTAGCGCGCTCGTTGTGCGATTCTAACGCCGTGTTATGAACCCGATTCTAAAACTCTTGATTGATGGCGGCCAACTCTCGACCAGCCAGATGGCGAAGGTTGCGGGTCTGACCGAGGCCGAGGTGAACCAGCATCTCGACCAGTTGAAGAAGGACAAGATCTTTCTCGGCTGGCGGCCGGTGCTCGACCTCTCGCACGAGGCCGCTGCGGCTACCGCCGTGCGCGCCGTCATCGAGGTGAAGGTCACGCCGGAACGCGGCGGCGGGTTTAACCGGCTTGCCGATCGCATCGCTCGATTCGACGAGGTTGAATCGTGCTACCTCATGTCGGGCGCTTACGATTTGCTGGTGTTCGTCAAAGGCGGCTCGCTTCAGAAAGTCGCGGCGTTTGTCTCGGAGAAGCTCTCCACCATCGAGGGTGTGCTCTCGACCTCCACGCATTTCATGCTGCGCTGCTACAAGGAGCAGGGCTTCCTGCTCGATGGCGGTGAGGCGCAAACCTCGCGGCTCAACGTCACCCCCTAAACCGCTGTCGTCATGAGCAACGATCCCAAACGATGGGTGGCCTCGCACGTCGCCGCCCTGCCCAAGAGCGGCATCCGCGACTTCTTCGAGTTGGTCGCGAAGATGAAAGGCCAGGACGTCATCTCGCTCGGTGTGGGCGAGCCGGACTTCGTCACGCCGTGGCACGTCCGTGAGGCGGCGATTTACGCGCTGGAACACGGCAAGACCTACTACACCTCCAACCTCGGCCTCATCGAACTGCGCCGGGCCATTTCCACCTACGTCGAGGAGCATTTCGGCGTCTCGTATCGGCCTGATGATGAGGCGATCGTCACCGTCGGCGTCAGCGAAGCGCTCGACCTGGCTTTCCGTGCGTTCTGCAATCCCGGCGACAAGGTGATGTTCCACCAGCCGTGCTACGTGAGCTATCATCCCAGCATTCGGCTCGTCCACGCCGAGGGCATCGCGGTGCCGACGTTTGCGCGAGACAACTTCGCGCTCACCGCCGAGTCCCTGCGGGCCGCGTGGCAGCCGGGCGCGAAGATTCTCATGCTCAACCTGCCGTGCAACCCGACAGGCGGCACGTGCAGCCGCGAGCAGATTGAGAAGATTGCCGAATTCTGCCGCGAGAAAGACCTGCTGGTGTTCAGCGATGAGATTTACTCCGAGCTGACGTTCGAGGGCACTCACACGAGCATTGCCAGCCTGCCCGGCATGATGGAGCGGACGATTTTTCTGCACGGCTTCTCCAAGGCGTTCGCAATGACCGGCTGGCGCATCGGCTACGCGTGCGGGCCGGCGGTGTTGATTGACGCAATGATGAAGGTCCATCAATACGCCATGATGTGCGCCTCCATCGTCGCGCAGGAAGCCGCCCTCGAAGCGCTCAAACACGGCTGGGACCAGGTGCTGAGGATGCGCGAGCAGTATCATCGCCGGCGCGACCTGATCGTGCGACGATTTAACGAAATCGGCCTCAAGTGCCACTCGCCGCGCGGCAGCTTCTACGCCTTCCCCGATATCACGGCGACGGGTTTGAGCGAGAAGGATTTCTCCGTAAACCTTCTCCAGCAACAGAAAGTGGCGGTGGTTCCCGGCACGGCGTTTGGCGAAAATGGTCGCGGCCACGTCCGCGCCTGCTTCGCGACAGCCTACGAGCAGATCATCGAAGCCTGCGACCGCATCGCGCGTTTCGTGGACGCCAGCGGTTCGAAGACCCGCTGAGGTCGGACGCCAACGCTGCGGGTATTAGAAATACCCGCCCTTCTCCGTGATCTGGTGGATGCTCTGGCCCTCGGCGACCCAGCCAAAGATCTTTTTTTCATTGGCGCGGATTTCCTCGGCGCGCACCAGCACGTCGTGGGCGATGTCGCGCGGGACGCAGACCACGCCGTCGCAGTCGGCGAAGATGACGTCGCCGGGCTTGATGACCACGTCGCCGATCTTGATCGGCACCTGATAGTGCGTGATGAGACAACGGCCGAGCGAACCGTTCGGAATGCGGTATTTGTAATAGACCGGGAACGGCTTCTCCAGGATCTGCTTCGTGTCGCGGATGCCGCCGTCAATACACGCCGCCTTCACGCCCTTGCCGTAGGCGGTGGCGGTCATCACGCCGCCCCAGAGCGTCGCCCGCTCGTCGTTGGAAGTGTCCCACACCACGAACGTATCCTCGCCCATCTCGTCGAGCATCTGCGTGCGGAACGTCATCTCGCCGGTGATCTTCACGTTCGGCGCGCTCTTGACGGTGAACGCGATGCCAGCAACAACATCGCTGTCGCGCAACGGCCGCAGGTGGCCCGGCAGCGACTGGTCGAGGAGGCAGAACTCGCGCAGCACATCGCTGATCGCGCCCGTGTAAAGTTGCTCGTAGCGTTTGAGCAATTCCTTGACGGGCACGGGGAACGGTTTCGTGGAGATGCCCTCGCGATGGGCGATGAGCTTCTCCAGTTTCATCATTTTCGCTTCTTTTTGCAGTAAGCTGTCGTTATTCATAAATTTCATCATCGGTCTTCTGACGTCGCCAATGTTCGATGCGAAGCGGTAGTTTACGCTGCCTTGCTCCAACGCGCAGCAAAATCCATGCGGTAGATTTTGCCTGGTCATTTTTCACTCTGTCTTTCTCCCCTCTTGCACCGGCGGGCGGGCGGCTGATAGATTGCCGCGCCTTATGTCAGACGTTCGAGTTCGATTTGCGCCGTCGCCCACCGGGTTCCTCCACATCGGAGGAGCGCGGACGGCGCTCTTTAATTACCTCTACGCCCGCCACACGGGCGGGACGTTTGTGCTCCGCATTGAGGACACGGACGAGGCCCGGCATGTCGAGGAGGCGGTTCAGGTCATCCTCGATGGCCTGCGGTGGCTCGGCCTTGATTGGGACGAGGGGCCGGAGAAGGGCGGCGTGCACGGGCCGTATTTCCAGAGCCAGCGCAAGGACATCTACTGCGACTACGTGCGGCGGCTCATCGAGAACGGCGCGGCTTACGAGTTCGAGGACAAGGAAAAAGGCGGCATCGTGGTGAAATTCCGCATGACGCGCGAGCCGATCACCGTTCCCGACCTCATCTGCGGCAACGTCACCCGCCCGCTCAACGACACCGAGATGGCCGACCCCGACTTCGTCATCGTCCGCCGCGACGGCGTGCCGGTGTTCCACCTCGTCAACGTCGTGGATGACATCGAGATGAAGATCACGCACGTCATCCGCGGCGAAGACCATCTCTCGAACACGCCCAAGCACATCGCCCTCTACCGCGCGCTTGGCGCGGAGCCGCCGAAGTTCGCGCACATCCCGCTCATCCTGAACAGCGACGGCTCGAAGATGAGCAAGAGCGACAAGGGCGCGGCGCTGCACGAATACATGAACGCGGGCTACGTGCCCGAAGCGGTGCGCAACTTCCTCTGTCTGCTCGGCTGGTCGCCGAAGGGCGACGTGGAGCTGCTCAGCCTCGCCGAAACTGTCGAGCGGTTCGACCTCGCGCAGGTTCAGCGGCACAACGCGCGTTTCGACCACGACAAGCTGCACTGGATGCAGGGGCAATACATGCTGAAGATGGAGCCGGGCCGGTTCAACGAGATGGCGCGCTCGTTCCTTGCGAAGACCGGCCTGACCGCCGGCCAGCCGGATGACTACGTCCTGCGCGTGCTCGGCCTCGTGAAGGAGAAGGTGAAGCTCTTTACCGAATTGCCGGAGTGGACGACCTATTTCTTCAAAGACGATTTCACCACCGACCGCGATGTCATCGTGAAGACGTTCGGCGGCGCGCCGCAAAGCTGGGAGTTGCTGGAGAAGCTGCGCGCCCGCTACGCCGGCCTAACTGAGTGGACGCACCCGGCCCTCGACGCGGCGTTGCGCGCGCTGGCGCAGGAGTCGGGCGTGAAAGCCGCCGCGCTCATTCACCCGTGCCGGGTCGCCGTCAGTGGCAAGGCGGGCGGGCCGAGCTTGTTTCACCTGCTCGAAACCCTCGGCCGCGACCGCGTCCTCCACCGCCTCGCCACCGCCCGCGATCGGCTGAAGTTGTAGCGATTGCCTCTTACCACTTACCTCTTGCCTTCATGATTACGCTCGCCACCAAAGTCACCATCCTGCGCATCCTGCTGGTGCCGGTGTGCCTGTCGCAGCTTATATACTACGCCGTCGGCTACGCGGACGGCGCGGCGAAGGAATGGCATCGGTTGCTGGCGTTCTGGGTGTTCGTCGTGGCTTCGCTCAGCGACGCGGTGGACGGGTTCATTGCGCGGCAGTTCAACCAACAGTCACAGCTCGGCCGCGTGCTCGACCCGATTGCCGACAAGATGCTGTTGATGACCGTCATCATCCTGCTGGCGATCAATCCCGGCGGCGCGTTCCCGAAATTGCCGCTCTGGTTTCCGATCCTGGTCGTCAGCCGCGACGTGTTGCTCATCGCCGGCGCGCTGCTCATTCACATCGTCGTCGGCGAGGTCAAGGTCAAGGCCCGCATCGTCAGCAAGGTCGCCACGCTCTGCCAGATGGTCACGCTCGCCTGCGTGATGCTGAAGATGGACCCGGCCTCGATCGCATGGCCGCTCTACGCCGCCGGTTTCTTCACCGCCGTCTCGTTCATCTGGTATCTGTTCGACGGCGTGAAGCAGTTCAACACCGTCGTAAACCTCAAAACCTAGTCGTATCTGATGTTACCTATCATCGCCATCGTCGGCCGGCCCAACGTCGGCAAAAGCGCGCTCTTCAACCGCATCGTCGGCAAACGCATCGCCATCGTCCACGACGAGCCGGGCATCACCCGCGACCGCATCAGCGTGGACACCGAGTGGGAGGGCGTGCGGTTCACGCTGCTCGACACCGGCGGCATCGGCCTCGTCAAAGGCGAGCAGGCCAGCGATGAGATCGTCGCCGCCATGCGGCAACAGGCGCGCGTTGCCATCCAGGACGCCGCGCTCATCGTCCTCGTCGTGGATTCCCGCGATGGCGTCGTGCCGCTCGACCACGAAGTGGTGCGCCAGCTCCGCGAGAGCGGCAAGCCGATCTTCCTCGCCGTCAATAAGGTGGACTCAGAGAACCAACAGAACCTTCTGGTGGATTTTCTCTCGCTCGGTTTCAAGAACGTCTTCCCCGTCAGCGCCATCCAGGGCCACGGCGTCGAAGAACTGCTCAACGAAGCCGTTAAAGTGTTGCCAGCCGATCTCTCGGAATCCGAAATCCAAAATCCAAAACCCGAAATACCCCTCAAGATCGCCATCGTCGGCCGGCCCAACGTCGGCAAGTCCTCGCTCGTCAACCGCCTCGTCCGCGCCGAGCGCGTCATCGTCAGCGACGTGCCCGGCACCACACGCGATTCGGTGGACGTGCCGTTCAGCGTCGAGGTCGGCGGCGAGACGCGGCCTTACGTGCTCATTGACACCGCCGGCATCCGCGCGCGCAAGAAGGTGGACACCTCCGTCGAGTTCTTCAGCGTCCGCCGCGCCGAACTGAGTATCGAGCGATGTGACCTCGCCGTGCTCGTGCTGGATGCGACGTTCGGCGTCAGCGAGCAGGACAAGAAGATCGGCGGCAAGATTCTCGCCGCCAACAAAGGCTGCATCATCGCCGTCAACAAATGGGACCTCATCGGCGAGAAGGTGCAGAAGGAGTTCATCGAGCAGCTCCATCACATCCTGTTCTTCCTCGACTTCGCGCAGGTGGTCTTTGTTTCCGCCAAGACCGGCCAGGGCCTCGGCCGGTTGGTCTCCGCCGTTCATTCAGTGGACCAGCAGCTCAGCCAGACCGTCACCACCGGCCTGCTCAACCGCGTGCTGGCCGACGCCATTGCCGCGCGCCATCCGCCCGCCAGGTCCGGCCACCGGCTGAAGTTCTTCTACGCCACGCAGACCGGCACGCGCCCGCCGCGCATCCTGGTGTTCGTCAACCTGCCGGCGCTTTTCACCGACTCGTATCGGAAGTATCTCAGCGACCGGCTGCGCGCCGCGTTTGGTTTCCAAGGCTGTCCGCTCGTCATCAGCGCCCGCGCCCGCGAGCGCATCGCGCCGAAGAAGACCGAGCAGAAGAACACGCCGCGCCGGCATCTGAAGCCGTGGGCGCAGGAGCAACGCGGCCGGAAACGCTAACCTGCCGGCTTGGCGGTCTTCCAGCAAACGCGTTGGGCGGCGCAGAGGAGCTTCCATGCCCGTTCCGAAACGGGCGTGGGCACGCCGCATCCCGTTCCGTCGCGGTAAAAGATGCTGGCCGCGGAGGGGCCGCGTGATATAGTGCCCGGCAAGCAATGAAGAACCTGTCCAATCGAATCTGTGGCCGCGGTGGTTTTACGTTGGTGGAGTTGCTGGTGGTCATTGTCATCATCGGCGTCCTGGCGGGGATGTTGTTGCCGGCCATCACCGGCGTGAAGGAACGAGGCAACCGGCTTTCCTGCGCCAGCCGCCTGAAGGAAATCCACAAGATGGCGGTGGCCTACGCGAAGGACAACGACGATGTGCTGCCTTTCTACGACGAACCCAAAGCCAACGCGCCGATGCTGCTGGATGAACAGGTCAACACGTTTTGCCGGAAGAACTACACGCGCAACCTGAAAGTCTTCAAGTGCCCCAGCCGCGGGTCGCCCACCAGTCTCAGCAAAGAGTATCAATACGAATACAACTCGTATTTCACCGGCCGGCGCGCGCTCAGGTTCGCCCAGGTGAAGAACGCCGCGGGCTTGCGCCTGGCGTGGGACAGCGACAAGGAGAAGCAGGCGGGGTTCTACGACCCCCAGGACAATCACAGCGAGGCTGGCGGCAATGTGGTCTATGTGGACGGCCATGTGCAGTGGTGGGATGGAAAGAAGTATAGAGGCACCGAAGAGGTGAATCCCGACAGGCAGTGACGCCGCGCGCGACGGGCGGAGAAGCCGGTTGAGAAGAGCTTCGCCGCATCGTCCCCGGTGGCCGCCTCGCGCCGGAGCGAGCCGCGCGGCTCCGGCTGTCCGGCAGCAGTTTGGGCAATGAAGCAACGCCGTCGTGCCAGTGCGACGGTGGAATTGACAGCGCGAGTTTTGGTTTGATTGCACGGAGAGACGACGATGAGCAGAATTGATTCCTCAAAGACAAACGCGCCCGTCCGCAACGGTTCCGAGATGTCGCGGCGCAGGTTCCTCGGCAAGACCGCGGCGGTGGCGGCGCTGACGATTGTGCCACGGCACGTGCTCGGCGGGCCGGGCCACGTCGCGCCCAGCCAGAAGACCACGCTCGCCTGCATTGGCGTCGGCGGCCAAGGCACGATCAACCTGATGAACTTCCTGGACTTCAACGAGGCGCAGGTTACCGCCGTCTGTGACGTGGATCGCGAGAGCGCCGGCTTCCTTTCGTGGAATTGGGGGCAGGGCAAAGAGGGCAAGACGGGTGGCCGCGAGCCGGCGCGCCGCGCGGTGGACGAGTTTTACGGGAAGCAACGGCCGTCCGGCCAGTATCGCGGCTGCAAAGCCTACGCGGATTATCGCGAGTTGCTGGCGAAGGAAGACGTGGACGCGGTGATGATCGCCACGCCGGACCACACGCACGCGGTCATTGCGATGGCGGCGCTGAAACGGAAGAAGCATGTCTATTGCGAGAAGCCGCTGACGTGGTCGGTGGCCGAGGCGCGGGCGGTGGCGGAGGAAGCCAAACGGGCGGGCGTGGCGACGCAGTTGGGCAACCAAGGCCAGGCAACGGAGCAGGACCGCGTGACGCGCGAGATGATCGCGGATGGCGCAATCGGGCCGGTGCATAAAGTGCAGGTCGGCTGGGGTCCGCGGTTTTGGAGTTATCCGGCGTTGCAGGACCGCCCGACGGACACGCCACCGGTGCCGGAGGGGTTGGACTGGAATCTCTGGCTCGGCCCGGCTGCGGAGCGCCCCTATCATCCCTTGTATCATCCGTGGGTGTGGCGGAACTGGTGGGAATTCGGCACCGGCCTGCTCGGCGACATGGGCTGCCACTTGCTCTCCACCGTGTTCAAAGCGCTCGACCTGCGGCATCCGATCAGCGTCGAAGCCAGCTCGACGAAGATGTATCCGGAGGTCTATCCGCTGGGCGTGATCGCGCGGTTTGAGTTTCCCGCCCGCGGCGACCGGCCGCCGGTGAAGTTGAGTTGGTATGACGGCGGCCTGCTGCCGCCCTCGCCGGAGGAGATGAAGTCCGAGCGTCGGGGTTATGGGGTGATGTATGTCGGCGAGAAGGGCAAGATCTCCGGCCACCGGATCTTTCCCGAATCGAAACAGAAAGCCTACGGCCGCCCGCCGAAGACGCTGCCGCGCTCGCCGGGACACTACAAGGAGTTTGTGGACGCTTGCCGGGGCGGGCCGGCGCCAGGCGCCAACTTCGTTGATCACGCTGGCGTTCTCTCGGAAACTCCATTGCTTGCCAACGTCGCGTTGCGCGCGGGCAAGAAGCTGCTCTGGGACGGCCCGGCCATGAAGATCACCAACGACAAGGAAGCCAACAAGCTCCTCCACCGCGAATACCGCCAGGGCTGGTCGCTCTAAAACCGAAACGGTTCGGAACCGGCGGCGAATATGTCACTCCGCGGCGGAGCGGAGTTCCTTCAGCCATGCTCGCGCCGCCGCCGCGTCGGCCTCGTCGCCTCCGAGCCGCAGCGACAGCCAATGCTCGTAGCCAAGCGCGCCCAGCAACCTGCCCAGCAGCCTCGGATCGTCGCCAAGCCGCGCGCGCACGAGCCGCGCGCGCACGAGCCGCGCGTCGCGAGCCGGCTGCGCCAACTGCCTCAGCGCCGCCGCATCGCACGCGAGGCGGATGTTCGGGTGGTCCGCTTGTCGCACCAGCTTCTCTGCCGAGCCGCGTCCGCCGCCGCTCACGCAGAACGTCATGCGCCGCGACTCCGCCAGTGGCCCGCAACGGCGCAACACTTCAGCCGCCAGTGTTCGCGCCTGGTCCGGGCGCAGTTTGCCGCGCAATGCTTTCGGAGCCGGCAACTCAAGGCAAACCAGCCTAGCGTCCAGCTCCGTGCAAAGCCGGACAGCCACCTGCAACCGCGCCAGGGCCGCCGCGCGCGAAGTGTCGCCGCCGGCCAGCCGGTGCTCTGTCCCCGCCATCACTCGGGTCAATCCGGTGATCGTCACGCCGGCGGCTGACGCCGCTTGCCGCAGCCGGCCTGCCTCCGCCTCTGTGAGTTCCGCCGGCTCCGCGGCGACCGCCGACCACGGCAGCAGCACGCCACGCAGTTTCAGCATGGTTGCGAGGACGAACGCCTTCTCCGCGCTGACGCGCAATCCGTCTTCAATTTCGAGAACCAAGCGCACGGCGGGATTCTAGCACACCGCAGCGGCGGAAAGCGCAATCTCAAACTCCAAGTCCAACTCCCCCAGGGAAACTTCCGCCTCCATGCCACATGCGATGAGCAGCGTGAGAACCCGGGTCAAGCGGCATCACTCGAAGATGCGCTTGTGGGGGTTGATGAAGCCCCAGCAGACGGCGCCGAAGAGGAAGAGGCCGCCCATCACATACAACGGCGCGTTCCAATCGCCGAAGCTGCTCAGCAGCCACGTTACCATCAGCGGGCTGACGACGGAGCTGAGCGCGCCGGAGGTGTTCATCGCGGCGCTCACGACGCCCGCATGGTTGCCGCCGATGTCGAGGCAGGTGCTCCACGACGCGCCGAGCGTGAACATGCTCGCGGCGACAGCCGTCGCAATCAGCGTCGCTGCTAACATCGGTTGAGGCACAATGGCCGCGAGAATCATCGCCGAGCCAGCCAGCACGTAAGCGAACGCGCCGACGCCGCAACGGCCGACGCGCAGGCCGAAGCGTTTCGTCACGAGGTCGGTCGTCACGCCGCCGAAGAGGTCGCCCGCCACGCTCAGAATCAGCGGCAGGCCGGAGAAGAGGCCGAGTTCCATCGCATTGAGGCCGTGTTTCTCCTTGAGGTAGGTCGGCAACCACGTGATGCAGAAGTAGAAGGCGTAGCTGTTCGGGAAATACATGCAGCAAAGCGGCAGCGTGTTGCGGTGGCTGAGCAACCGCTTCCAATACGCCCAGCCCTCGTGATGGCCGTTCGACGGCTCGCGCTCGGACGTGATCTTCTCCAGTTCCGCCGCGTTCACCTCCTGATGCTCGCTCGGATCGTTGCGGAACCAGCGATACCAGACCGCCGCCCAGACCAAGCCCACCAGTCCGAAGACGACGAACACCGCCCGCCAGTTCATGAAATGCAGGAGCGCCACCACGATCATCGGCGTCACGCCGCCCGCCAGGTGCGCACCGCTGAAAAAGATGCCCTGCACCGTGCCGCGCTCCGACTTCGGCACCCAGCGCGAGAATGTCCGCGCCACGCTCGGCCACGCGCCCGCCTCGCCAATGCCGAAGAGGAACCGCGTCACGATAAGCGAGACGAAGTTGAACGCCGCCGCCGTGAGCATCGTGAAGCCCGACCACCAGAGCACAATGCGGGTCAGCACGTTGCGCGTGCCGCGGCGGTCAGCCCACCACGCCGTCGGGATTTCAAACAGCGCGTAGGCCAGCGCGAACGCACTGTAAACCCAGCTCATCTGGTCCTTGCTCAGGCCCAGGTCGCGCATGATGTCCGGCGCAAGCGTGCCGATGCAGGCGCGGTCGAGATAAGTGACGGCGGCGAGCGCGACTGCCAGCGCGATCACCTTGTAGCGGACGTGCGTGGGATGCGCTGGGTTCATAGTGTCGTGCGGTCAGGGTTGGTCCACGCGGGCCAGCTTATCGAGTTTGCCGGCAAGGAAACAGCGGACGTTCTCCAGCGACGCCTCCGCCATCCGACGATTGGCCTCGCGGGTGTTGGAGCCGACGTGCGGCGTGAGAACGACGTTCTCCAGCTTGCGCAGGTCCTTGCCCGGGTGGGCGGGCACATACGGCTCGCGCTCGAACACATCCAGCCCCGCACCCGCCAGCCGGCCCGCCGCAAGCGCGTCATAGAGCGCTTCCTCGTCGAGCACCGCGCCGCGGGCGGTGTTGACGAGCATCGCGCCGGGCTTGAGCCACGCCAGACGGGTCGCGTTGATGAACCGCTGCGTGCTAGGAACAACCGGCAGATGGACGCTGATGAAATCGGCTTGGCGGAGAAGCTCCTCTGCATCAGTCGTGTAGCGTTCCACGCCGTTGGCGGCGATTGCCTCCGCCATCTTCTCCGGCGGAATCTGGTCGCACGCCATCACCTTCATGCCGAAACCGAAATGCGCGATGGACGCCACGCGCCGGCCGATGGCCCCGAAGCCAAGCACGCCGAGCGTCTTGCCACGAAGCTCCATGCCGACCTCGCCAGCAAACTCGCCCGCGCGCATTCTCGCTTCCAGTCGGCTGACTTTTCGCGCGAGGCAGCCCATCAGCCACAGCGCGTGTTCCGCGACGCTGACATCCAGCACGCCCGGCGTATTGGTGACGACGATGCCGTGCTGCCGTGCAAGCGGCTTGTTGACGCTGTCATGGCCGACGCCGAAGCGGGCGATGATCGCGCCTTTCTTTTTCCCAAGCATCTCATAGAGCGGCCCACGATACGGCGCAACGCCGACGATGACCGCGCGTGCGCCGTGCGCCGCCACCGCCTCCGCCAGCGCCGATTCGTCAGCCGCCGCCGGCTCGCAACGCAAGTCCTCCGCCTCGCAGAAGACGCTCTCGGCCTTCCGAAACTCCAACTCTGTGACCAGGACTGTTTCCATACTTGTGATTGGTAACTGGTAACTGGTGACACGTTTCACGAATCACCAATAACCAACCACCGATTACCACTTACCGTCTCGCCTTCAACATCGTCCGGCAGCCTTCGCGCACGAACGACGTGTCTATGCCGCACGGCACGAAGAGGAAACCTTGCGAGAGGCGATTCGCCACGTCGTTCGGATCCACCGGCGCGACGTGGATGCCGGGCGCGACCTTGTGTTTGCGGCAGGCGGCGAGGATGACCTGCTGCGCCGCGAGCACGTCAGGATGCTGCAACTGGCCGGGGATTCCCATCGAGGCCGAAAGGTCATACGGGCCGACCAAGATCGCGTCGAGGCCTGGCGTCGCCAGAATCGCGTCCACCTGCTTGACCGCACTGATGTGCTCGATCATCGCCACGACAAGCACCTCGCGGTTGTGGTTACTGTAGTAGTCGTTGAAGTTCCTGCCAAACCCGGTCGCGCGACAGAGCGCCGCGCCGCGGATGCCGTCGGGCGGATACTTCGCGATCGCCACGGTCTGCGCGGCCTCGGCAGGCGAGTTCACGGACGGCACAATGATGCCCGCCGCACCCATATCGAGCACCTGCTTGGCAACGACCATGTCGCACGCGGGCAGCCGCGCCATCAACTCGCAGCCGGTTCCCTTCACGGCCAGCGCCATGTGGTAGAAAGTCTCGACGTTGATCGGCGTGTGTTCCATGTCGGCGACGAGGAAGTCGAAGCCCTCCTCCGCCATGATTTCGGTCACGGCGGGATTGCCCGTCATGATCCAGCCGCCAATCGCCGGTTGGCCGTTGCGAATCTTATCCTTGGTTTTGCTCATACACTCTTCTTGCCAGTTGTTGCTGCCTCGCGTCCACTGCAAACCAATCTCACTTGATCTCCACGACGCCCCACGTCTCGATCTGCGGCAGCGTCAGCCGCACACAGTCGTCGTGGCGTTCCAGCTTCAGCTTGACCGGCTTCTGGCCCGGTTGGAGCCAGGTCGCGGAGGCGAGCTTGCCCCAGCGCTGCGGCTGGAGCAGCGTCAGCGTCACGTTCCGGTAAAGCTCCGCGCGCTCGCCGTTGGCGGCGAGGTTCCAGTTGACTACATGAATCCCCGCCGTGCGCTTCGCCCGGTTCACACGCGGGAAGGCGTAGATTCCCTCCGGCGCTTCGACGCGCAGCAACTCCATCCCGCGCAGCTTCGTGATCGCGGTGAGGTCGGCCGTCGGCGGGACGAAGCGGACCATGCCGGACTCGCGTGCGGCCTTGATCGTCTTCCGATCCTCCTCGCAGAACGAGTCGGCCGGACTGAACTCCACTACCACCCGCGCGGCGCGCAGGTCGGCGGCGCGCACCGGCACGCGGGCGTATTGGCTCGCGCCGAGGATCAGGTGAAACGGAATCTGCCGCTGCGTGAGCTGTTTGCAGAACTGCGAGAGCGAGCCTTTGCCCGGCGCGTCGGCGTTGGCGAGCACGGCGATCTCGGCGGCGGACTCGTGGTCATCGAAGAGCGCCTTGTGCCCGTGGATGAAGTCGCAGAGGTCGCCGTATTGCTCGCGCGTGCCGAAGTAACGCGGCTGGACGCCCGTCGCGTCGCTGCCCATGTAGATGTCCCACGGCACGAGATGCGGCTGGCCCAGCGCGTAGGTCGTGGCGATCGCCGCGCGCGTGCGGGCCGTCGAGCGCGGGATGGGCGAGACCACCTGCGTCACGCCGAACGCCTCTGCCGCCTTCGCCGCGAAAACGTATTCGGCTTCGGTCTGGTAGTCGGCGTTTTGCGACGACTCGCCGTGGAAAAAGTCCACCACGTCCACGCCGCAGAGATTGTGGTGCGCGTGGAGATTGATGAACAACGCGTTGACCGACACCGGGATGTATTTCTTCGGCGACCACTCGTCGAGCCGGCGGCGGAACTCACGGAAGAACACCCTCATGCTCTCGACCTGGAAGTCCGTGAACTGCGGCGTCAGCGGCAGCTCGCGAAACTTCTCCTTGTAGGTCGCCGCGTCCGGCACGCCGTTCCGCTTCATGTGCTCGCGATAGTCGAACGTCGCGATGTCGTTGACGCCGAGCTTGCGCAGTTCATCGGGCGTGCAGCGTTTCTGGAGCCACTCGCGGAAACCGGCGCGGCAGTGCTCGCAGAAGCAGACGCCCGCGTGGAGCACCCAGCTTGCGTTCATCGCCCAGTCGTCCACGTGCAACGAGTCCACGCCCGCGTCTAGGTGGCGCTTGGCGGCGTCGAAGAAGAGCTTGCGGAAGGCGGGATGATTGCAACAGCCCGTGAACGTCTTCGGCCCGAACGTCACCATCCAGTGCGGCGTGTTCTTGTTACCGTCGAGGTCCTCGTGCCGGCCCGACGTGTCGCCGCGCGCGGAACGGTTTGTCGTCGAGTGCTCCTGGCCCTGGAGGCCGTTGAGTGCGCCCTGGTAGCCAATGCCCATGCCTTTGATCTGTTGGATAAAGTTCGTCCCAGTGCCATAGACCCAGAGGCATTGTGTCGTGTGGAAAGACTCCATGATGCCCGGCGCCTGTTTGTTCTTTTGCCAGCGCGTCGAGAACGGGATGTCCGAGCACTTCAACTGGAACCGGTGCGTCTTCGCCGCCGGCCGAGCGAGGTCGAACACCTGCGACGGTTTCACGTGCTTCGCGGAGGCGACATCGCCGTCAAAGATCTCGTGGATGGCTTTCTCGTCGAGCGCCGCGCCGAAGACACGCACGCGGTCGAGCCAGCCGTTGAACGGCCGGATGCCGCCGAACGTGCCGAGCAACAGATCGCCGCGCGCGGCGGCTTTGTGCTCCGTGCGCGGTTTCTCTGCGCAGAGCACCAGCGGCTGGCCGATGCCGCCGATATAAGCCCGCACGCTCTCCGGCCCGACGACAACCGCCGTGAAGCGCCAGCGGTCTTCCAGCTTCTCCCGCGTCTTGCCGAGGAGGTTATACGACACCTTGCCGGCTCCCGGCCCCAGCGCGAGCGCCGCGCCGCCCGCGGCGGGCAACAGATCCCACGAGCCATCCTTGGACAACAGCCGCGCGCTCGACCCATGCGCCAGCGGACTTTGTCGCGACCAGAGCGTGATAGTGAACGCATCGAGCTTGTCGAGCGCCTCGTGCCGGAACACCACTGCGCTGCCTGCGGGCGGCTCTTTCGCGCCCGCGCCGCCGTGCCGCGAGGCCGCTGTCAGGTCGAGGCATCGGCCGAACGGCCCCAGATCGAAGCCCGCCTCCTCGCCGACCGCATAGACCTTGAACTTCCCCGCGCCGCCGAGCGTGCCGGCATTTTTCAGCCCGTCGTCGAAATCAAAGACCACGAGCGGCTTTTCGCCAGCGATGGCGGCATGGCCGCAGAACAGAACGGTCGCAAGAATCCAGATGAAACGGTGCATGTTGGTGTTGGCTCCTTTGTCGGGCGATGATTCGACAACACTCCGACGGATTTGTCTAGCGTTCAATCTTGTGGAGTGCCCGAAGCGAGTCGCGCACGGTGTTCAGGGCGGAAAGGATGAGGAGGTGTTTCGCAATCATCGGGGGGGGATCACAACGGTCTCTTTCCTGGGTAGATTGGCACCTTTGGCTCACACGAGACGACCTCATCGCCACGCCAGGTCAGGTTGAATTTGCGATGGCTGACGGGCATTTCCTCGACCGTCTGCCGCTGGGGCAGGTCGTGCTGGAGTGTGATAGCGCTGCCGGCTGTGACATTGTTCCTGGCGATGACGAGGAAGGGGCCGTCCCAACGCAAAGGCAGCGGCTTGTCGGCAATGGCCAGCCGCACGGACTCGCGTGACGCCCACGCCGGAACACGGATGCGTAGGTCGCAGCATTGCTTCGGCGTGATGAGCAGTGTGGCATTCGTGCCGCGCTTCGACCGCATCGTGAGCGCGGGCGTGGCGATGTCGAAGTGCAGGTTCACTGAGAGAGCGCCATTCGCCGCGCGCGTGACCATGTGTTCATGGAAGTCGGCCAGCGAATGCAGGACGGCCGCGAACACATCCAGGATGGCTCCTTGGCCGAACGGATGCGAATAAACGCCCCACGCTCCGTCGCTGCGCGGGTTCTTGGGATTCACGATCTGCGATGGCAGCAGGCGGGCGCGGACCAGGCGTTCCACATCATCGAGCAAGTCCGTCTGCCCTGCGCGCAGCGCGAGCCACAGCGCAATCTGTGCGACATCGCCGCAGCTCGCATGTTCGCCGATGGGATCGCCGACCTTGTCCGCGAACCGAATCTTGCCCTGATCGTGCGGTGTCCAACCGGAGTGGCTGATGGCGGCACCCCAAAGACCTTTGCGATAGGTGGCGGCCACGACATCCACATACTGCCTGTCGCCGCTCGCGAGGCCGTAGAGCAAGAGGCCGCGAAGAGTGCCGCAATAGGAGTGCGTGTGGCCGACGTGGTTTGGATCACGCAACTCAGCGCGCACGTCGCCAGTCGGAGCGATCACATGCCGCAGATGCACTTCGGCGAGCCGTTTCGCAAGCTCCATTGCGCGCGCGTCGCCGGTCGCTTCGTGAAACCAGACGATGGCTTCGATGGCGCGGCCTGTGGTTGCCGTGGCATTGAACCACTGGCCCGCAGGCGAACGCTGCACCATCAACTGGTCGGTGGTGAGCGGTCCGCCGGCAATCACGGCCAGTTTCTCGTAGTTCAACTGGCTGTCTGGATCGAGCAGCTTGTGGATCGTTCCCACAAGCTTGCGACCTTGCTGCCGCGCCCAGTCACTTCTCCGATGCCGCACGAGCGCTGTGCAGGCCAGCAGCGACTCCCGGAGGTTGTGCGGATTGACTTTGATCTTCTCCAGCGGTCCGGGCAGGCGCGCCGTGTTCATGAGGAGTGCGGCGGGGTTGTCGGTCAACGTCCGGAGATTCCTCATCATCGCGGCGTCGGCGTGCGCGGGAATCTGCGTGCCCGTTGCGGCTTCGAACCGCAGCATGGCATCCCACCAACGGCCCGTATCGTGCGCTACCTCGTAGCCGCCCGTTGGCAGGAACTCCTGCTCGGGGTTCAGCCATGCGAGGCAACATTTCGCCGCGCGGTCCATCGCCTTCCGAAGATGGCCAACCTCTGCGGACTCTCCGCCGAAAACGAAATGGCGCGATCCCAAGGATGCCGCGCCTGCGGCTGCCGCGTTTTGGATGAACGTTCTGCGGGTGATCTTGCCCTCCAATCACTTCACAATGCCGCGCAGGTGCTGGTCGAACCAGTCGGCAAATAGCGCGTAATCCGGCTGGCGATCGGCCCAGCCGTGGGCCGCGCCCGGTTTGACGACGAGCTTGGCGGTGACGCCGGCCTCTTTCGCTTTCGCGACGAAGGTCTCCGCCTGCTGGATGGGCACGAGGAAATCCTGGTCGCCGTGGACGATCAAGGTGGGCGGGAGTTTCGGCGTGACGTGGTAGATCGGCGAGACTTCCTTGCCAAGACGCTGGCGGCCTTCGGGCGTGTCGGCTTCGGCCCCGAACGCGTCTTTGTAGTTCTTCAACGTCCCCACGCCCACGGCGTCTTCGCCGGGTTTGCCGTAGTTCAGGAAATCGGTCGGTGGATACAGGCAGGCGATGGCTTGGATGGCGCTGCTCTCGCGGTCCACGGGATCCTTCGCCTTCGGGTCGCCGGGGCATCCGCGCACGCCCATCGTCAACGACAGATGGCCACCCGCGCTGCCGCCACTGATGCCGAGCTTGTCGGGATTCACGCCCCACTTCGCCGCGTTGTGGCGGATGAACCGGATGGCGCGATGGATGTCCTGTGTGATCTCCGGGATGATGAACTTCGGCTGGCAACCGTGCCGCACGGAAAAGACGGTGTAGCCGCGTTCGAGAAAGGGCGCGTAGTAGGTCGGCGTGTTCGGCGAATAGGCGGATTTCCAGCCGCCGCTGACCATATAGACGATGCCGAACCCGTTGGGCTTCTCCGGCTTGATGACATCGAGAGTGAGCGCCACGCCGAACTTGCGTCCATAGACGACATCCTCCGTGCGCGTGTGCGGAGGCATGACCGGCGCGGGTTTGGTCTGAGCGTGGAGTGGAAGGCTGCCGAGCAGCAGGACAAGGGCGATGAACTGGTGAGGGATTTTCATAGGTGAGGGATTTTCTCTGTGCCTTCTGCGAAATTTCTTGGTGTCATCTCCATGCGTAGCCTGCCAGACCCTCCAACCACAGCCGACTCCAACGTTGCGAGTCCCAACGTTCGCTCACACCTGTCTCGGCGAGACGCGCGTCCAGACCTTCAAACAACACTTGACGCACATCTTTCAAGGATGGTTGCGGGACGTGTAACAAAACCTGCACGATCTTGTCGAGAAAGTCGTGTCCGCGCCCGTTGGCGATGGCATCCAGCGCACCACTCACGATGTCGCGATCAAACATCAGCAGGTAGATGAGGTTTGGGAAATCGGCGTTGGCTTTAACCAGTTGAAAGACTTCACGAATCTCGTCCGACGTGAGACGATCAATGTCGTCAATTACGATGAGGACTGGCCGTTCCAGCGCAGCCATGTCTTTGGCCAACGACCGTTTGAGTTCTGCCAAAGATCTTTCCCGCGCCTTGCCTCCCGCCTCTTGAGCGTCCGCACCCTGCCCGGCCACTCCACCGACTTGAGCCAGTGCGCTTCCGCCTGCTTCTATCGCCAGGCCGTAATCTTCGCCGCTAACACGAGCAGCTTGGGCAACCCACTTCATTGCAGTTGCACCCAAGGCAGCAAGTTTGGCATAGGCACGGAGTTTGGCGACACAGGCGCCAGAGGACACCTCGTCGGAAGAATCGCTGCCAAGCACAGCGGCCAATTCGCGAAAGAAAGCCGCCGTTAGAGAATCGTGTCCGGAAATCTGCCAAGGATTGAACTCCAGCAAGTCCACCTTGGCAACCTTTCCTCCGTGTAATCGCTCAACCACCATGTTCTTGAGCGACGTTTTTCCACATCCCCACTCTCCACAAAGCGCGATCACCAGCGAATCCCGGCCACGCCAAGCTTGGATGCGTTTCGCCAAACCGTCCGCGAAGCCTTTTCGTCCCAAGCGATCTGCTCGTGCTGAATCAATCGGCCGATCAGCCGAGAACTCTGTATGCGGCTTTGGTTTTCTCCGTTTTGCAGGCACGCCAATACTCCTTACGACTGCGCAGTGTAGGCAAAGCTGCTGGCAGCGTCAACGATGCCAAATTCTGCTTCCAACAGCTCGGTCATGCGCAGTGATCCTCGGCATTCCCCGTTTCATTCCACCCTGATGGAGTCGAGTTTCAGCCGCATGTCGCTGGATTGGCCCGTGCCCATCGGCCATTGGGGGGCGACGTAGAGGCCGCCGAAACAGATTTTGCGGAGGAGCGGTTTCTTGAGCGACTGCGCGGGGGAGTTGTTGACGGAGATGGAGAAACCTCCGGCCGTCAGCTCGATCTCGAAATGGTTCCACTCCTTCATCTTGAACGGCGCGATGTCGGCCCATTTGTTGCCGCCGACGGCGAGTTGGAACACGTCGGTCTTGGTCTGCTCGCTGTAGATGGCGCGAATGGCGGTGCCGGCGCGCATCTTGCCGCCGAGCGTCAGCACGGGCCAGTCTAGGCCGTTGTAACGGTGGATGTTCACGTCGAAGGCGAGGCGGAGTTTCGGCTGGCGGGTCAACTTCTCGGTCAGCACGAGGCCGAGACTTGATTGACGCTGTGCGAAGTGCGCGATGCCGTTCTCGATCTTCAGGCCGGGGCGGCTCTCGCGCGGCAGCAGGAACGGGCGAGTGAAGTCCGGCAGCGGCTCGATGACGCTGCAATGGATGCCACGCGGATAGGTGTAGGCGACGTAGAGTTTGCCGCCGTCAACGAAGCCGTTCGGATAAAACGCGTAGCCGCTTCCCGGCTGCACGATGGGGCCGGGCAGCAGCAGGTCGGGGTCACACACCGGCGAGCAGAAGAGCGAGAGGAAGTAACGGTCGCGGCTGATGCGCTCCGGCACGCGGACGTTGTTGTCGTTCATCACCATGAGCAGGCTGTCGCGCGTGCCGACGCCGGAGGTGGCGAAGTTGCGCGAGCAGATCGTGTCCACCTCGACGGAGCGGGCCTTGGTCCACGTGCGACCGTGGTCGCTGCTGGTGGCGTAGAGCAGCATCCGGTGCGGTTTCTCGGCGCGCTCCCGGTTGTCCTGCGCGGTGGAGTTGCGGATGAGCAGGCCGATTTTGCCGTCGGCTTGCTCGAACAGCATCGGCTCCCAGATCGTGACGAGTTCGCCGCCGAACTCCGCCGGTTTCTCGCCGAACTTCGACCACGGCAACGCCTCGATCGGCTCGCTCCACGTCCACGTCTTGCCGCCGTCGCTGCTGAGCAACACGCCCGCGTAGCGTGTGTGGCCGACGATGCACTTCGCCTCGACCATCGGCAGGCTGCACGGGAACATCATCACGCCCTTGCTCGTGAGCAGGCCGTGGTTGGTCGGAAAGCCGACGACCTGGCCTGCGAGCGATGGCGGCGCGGTGGGCACTTCGCGGTTGCGCCAGCGCACGCCGTCGGTGGAGGTGGCGATGTAGGTCTTGCGGGCGTTGTAGTCACACCACGCGCAGAACAGCGTCTCGTCGCGCCAGTTGATGAAGATCGGCTGCCACTGGTTGTCGGTCTCGACGGGGTTCTCCGCCGCGGCGTCGCGCGTGAACAACCGCACGGGCGCCGACCAATGCTCGAAGTCGTCGCTGACGCTGAGGAAGTTGTATTGGCCCGGCACGTCCTCGCCGTGGGATTCGTTGGCGTTCCACGCGGCGAAGAACTTCCCCTTGAACTTCACGATGTCCACGTCGTGGTTGTATTTCAGCGCCGGTTTCGCGCCGGGATGATGAAAGTAAATGTCCGCCGTCTTCACCTTGGGCTGGTAAATCGGGATCGGGTCGGCGGCGAGAACCGCGACACTGATCCAACAGGCACTGGCAGTGAGAAGAAGAATGAGTCTGGGTTTCATGGCGGTCGGTTCTGCTGCGGTTGGCGCGGCCTTTGTCACACACCCTTCGGCACGGCCCAGTGGCCGGGGCGGTATTCGCGATGGACGAGCTTGTTGGCATCGTCATCGCCGAGGAACCGCTCCTTCTGCGGGTCGAACTGGAGCGTGCGGCCGAGGCGCGTGGCGATATTGCCGAGATGGCAGAGACAGGCGGAGTAGTGGTGGACCTCCACGTCGGCGTTCGGGTGCGCGCCTGTCTTGATGCAGTCGAGAAAGTTGCGGGTGTGCGCAGGAAGGTCAACCTTGCCCTCACCTTTCTCAACGAGCTTGTTGCGCGCAGCGAAGAGGTCCCAGCCTTTGCCTTTGCCGAGAATCATGTAGCCCTTGGTGCCGTAATAGCCGTCGCCATTCTCGTGGCCTTCCTGCACATAGGGCGCCCAGATGCGCTGCTCGTAGATAAGCTGCTTCTTCTTGCCGCCGTCGAGGTCGTATTCGAAGACGACGGTCTGCGTGTCGGGGAATTGCTGGTCGTCGTCGAAGAAATACTTGCCGCCGAGCGCGCAGATGCGGTTCGGATGGCGGTCGCCGGCGCAGAGGCCCCAGCGGCCAATATCGAGATCGTGGACGCCGTCGTTGCCCATATCGCCCGCGCCAAACGCGAACCACCAGCGCCAGATGCTCGGCAGGAGGTTGGGACGGTAGGGCACCATCGGCGCGGGACCGACCCACGCATCGAAGTCGAGATGCGGCGGCGGATCGCAAGGCTGCTTCTTGCCGATGTTGCCGCGAAGCTGGCTGTTCCAGACGCGCACGGCCAGCACATCGCCAACTGCGCCGCCTGCGAGCTTCTCCATCGCCGCGCGCACGTGGGCCGTGCTGCGGCTCTGCGTGCCGACCTGGACGACTCGTTTGTTGCGGCGCGCAGCCTCGATCATCAGCCGCCCCTCGCGGATGTTGTGCGAGCCGGGCTTCTCGACATAGACGTGCTTGCCGGCGTCGCAGGCGAGGATGGTCGCGGGCGCGTGCCAATGATCCGGCGTGGCGATGACGACCGCGTCCACGGCCTTGTCCTCCAGGATGCGGCGGAAATCCTTCTCGGCTTTGGGCGTCTTCCCTTTGAGCGTCTCGACATTCTTCACCGCGGCGGCGAGACGATTCGCATCCACGTCGCTGACGCTGGCGATGTTGACGTCGCCGAAGCCGGCGAAGGTCTTTAGCAGGTTGGTGCCCATGCCGCCGGGGCCGACGATGCCGAGCGTGAACTTCTCGTTCGCGCTCTGCGCGCGGAGATTCGACGCGACGTGAAATGCAGCCGCGCTGGCGGCGACCGCGGTGGACTGTTTGAGGAACGTGCGGCGGGTGGTTGTGTTCATGGTGTTCCGGAGGTTCACGGACTCTGTTTCATCACTGCGACTTCGCGTCGCGCTTCACCGACAAAAGCCATTGTTGAAACGTGCCGTTGAGTCGCGCGACCGTGCCGGGTTGTTCGGCTGCTAGGTCTCGCGTCTCGCCGGGGTCGGCGCGCACGTCGTAAAGCTGCCACGGCTCGTTGTCGGCGCGGCGGACGATCTTGAGACGGCCTTCGCGCATCGCGCGCCACTGCTGTTTGCGGCCCTGGTCCCACACCCAGTGCAGCGCCTTGTGGGGTGACGGCGATTCGCCGGCAAGTGTCGCGGTCGGATCGCGGCCGTCCAACGCGCGATCCGCGGGCAGCGCGCCGCCGGCTGCGGCCACGGCCATCGGCAGCACGTCGAGACTCGACAGCATTTCACGGCAGACGCTGCCGGCCTTGAACCGTCCTGGCCAGCGCACAATGGCCGGCACGCGAACGCCACCCTCGTAAGTGGTCACGCCACCGTCGCGCAGCGGCTGGTTCGATTGCACCTCCAGTCCACGGTCTTTCAACATGAATGCGCCGTTATCGGAGATGCACCAGACAATCGTGCGTTCGCGCAGCCGGAGTTCGTCCAGCTTCGCAAGCACCCGTCCGATGGCATCGTCGAGCGCGGTGAGCACGGCGCGGAAACGTTTCCGTTGGCCGGCTTCATCCGGCGGGCAACCGTAGAGCGCGAGATATTTTGCCGGCACCTGCCACTCAACCTTCTCGCCCGGCTCGCAGTTGTGCGCGCCGACGTAGTGGACGGCGTTGAATGGCAGGTAAACGAACCACGGCTTCGCGTGGTGCCGCTGCATGAAGTCCATCGCCGCGTCCGCGAACAGGTCGGTGGAGTATTGGCCGCGCAGGTCCACCGGCTCGGTGCCTCGACGCAGGTCGTTCTGGCCGTGGTAAAGATGCTTGAAGTAATGGATGTTGCCCGATTTGTGGCCGAGGAACTCGTCGAAGCCGCGCTCCGTCGGGCGCAGTCCGGGGCTGAAGCCGATGTTCCACTTGCCGAATGCGCCGCAGGTGTAACCGAGCGGCTTGAGATACTGCGGGAGAATCTTCTCCGAGCGCGGCAGACCTTCCCGGCCGCCGCCTTCGTCCGAACTGAGCTGATAGTTGAGTCCGTTGCGGACCGGATGACGGCCCGTAAGGATTGCTCCGCGCGACGGCGAGCAACTCGGCGAGCCGATGTAGAACTCCGTGCAGCGCACGCCCTCGGCGGCGAGGCGGTCCATGTGGGGCGTCTTTACTTCGCGGTTGCCGTAGCAGCCGAGGTCGCCGTAGCCGACGTTGTCCAGGAAGATCAGGAGGATGTTCGGCCGCTCGGCCGCTTGCACGAGCGCAGCGCTCACCGCCAAAATCGTCACGACACGACGCATAACATTGCCGTCCTATGATTCCGCAGCCTGCTTCTTGCCTTTGCCGCGGCCTTTCTTCTTCTTGCCTTCGTTGGTTTGAGCGTTGAGATCAGGCTTGTTCGGCGTCGGCATCGGTGCGTTCACCGACTTGCGCCACGCGACGAGCTTGTTGTGAAGCTCCTTCGCCTTCTCCGGCATCGTGGCGGCGAGGTTCTTCTGTTCGCCGAGGTCGTCCTTGTGGTTGTAAAGTTCGAGCCGGTTGTCCTCGAAGAACTCCATCAACTTCCAATCGCCCGCCGTGATGACGCCGACGGGTGTGGTGCGCCACATGTTCGCGCCCGCGCCAAGGTAGCCGGGAAAGTGATGGAAAATCGCCTCGCGTTTGAGCGCGGCGCTGGTGTCGCAGAACAGCGGCACGAGGCTCTCGCCGTCGAGCGTGTGGTTGGCAGGCGGCTTCGCGCCGGCGATGTCGAGGAACGTCGGATAGAGGTCCACATGGATGGCCGGCGTGCCACAGGTGGTGCCGGGTTTGGCAACGCCGGGCCAGCGCGCGATGAACGGCACGCGGATGCCGCCTTCGTAGAGGCTGCCCTTGCCGCTGCGAAGCGGCGCGTTGTCGGTGATGCCACCGGCCTTGAGGCCTTCGCGGTCATATCCGCCGACGCCGCCGTTGTCGCTGGCGAAGATGAGCACGGTGTTGTCAGCGAGCTTAAGTTCGTCGAGCGTGGACATGACGCGGCCGACGCTCTCGTCCACGCTGTAGATCATGGCGGCGTAGGTCGGGTTGTTATGTCCGCCGACGCCGGGCTTGGGCTTGAACTTCTCGATCAGTTCCTTCTTCGCGTCGTGCGGCGAGTGGACGCCGAAATGCGGCAGGTAGAGGAAGAACGGCTGGTCCTTGTGGCGCTTGATGAAATCCACCGCCTTGTCGGTGAGCCAGTCGGCGAGATAGATGCCTTTCGGGTAATCCACCGGCGGCTGTGTCACAAAATTGAAGTGCTTGCCCATCGTGACTATGGCTTCGTCGAAGCCGCGCTTGCCGGGATGAAACTCTCCATTCTGGCCGAGGTGCCATTTGCCGAAGATGGCCGTCGTATAGCCGGCGGACTTGAGCGCCTGAGCGACGGTGACTTTCTCCAGCGGCAGGTTCTCGACGTTGTCCACGGGGCGCAGCGGACGGATTTGCCAGTTGAACCGCCCAATGCCGCCGACGGTATAGACGCCGGTGCGCGGCGCATACTGGCCGCTCATGAGCGCGGCGCGCGTCGGCGTGCAGTTCTGGCAGTGGTGGTAGTTGGTGAGCCGCACGCCCTGCGACGCGAGCCGGTCAATGTTCGGCGACTCGTAGTATTTCGAGCCTTGCACGCCGAGGTCGGTCCAACCAAGGTCGTCGGCGAGGATGAAGATGATGTTGGGCTTTGACGCAGCGCCGGCCAGAGCAAGGTTCGTCATCCCCAGCAACAATACAGTTACGCGGGTGATCAGGTTTTTCATGCGAGAACTCTGCTACGGTTTCGCCGACCACCAGCCGTCAATCAGTTTGGTCAACTGCGCGACCCGGTCGGGTTGCGCGGAGGCGAGATTCTTCTCCTCGTGGGGATCGGCGATGACGTCGTAAAGCTCCACGCCCACCTCGCGGCCGGGCTTCTTCGCGGCAGTGACGTTGGCGGGATTCGGGATGATGAGCTTCCAGCGGCCGTCGGCGATGCACCAGCGGTAGGTGACGCTCGTGGCTGGCACGTGGATGTCCACGGCGTTGTGCGTGTAGCAGGCGCCGAAGATCGCCTTGCGCTCCTTCACGGCTTGTTCGTCGAGTAGGTTCACGCCTTGCATCGCCGCCGCCGGCTTTAGGCCGCACGCACGGAGCAGCGTCGGCGCGATGTCAATGCTGCTCACCGGCGTGTCCACCATCCGCGGCGCGACGCGGCCGGGCCAGCGGATCATGATCGGCGTGCGCAAGCCGCCGTCGTATTGCGAGAGCTTCGAATCGGAGCGCGCGGGCGCTTTGTCGGGCTGCTGAATCCAGCCGTTGTCGGTGACGTAGAGGACGATGGTGTTGTCGGCGAGCTTCTTCTTGTCGAGGTAGTCCATCAACTCGCCGCAAGTCTCGTCGAACCATTCCACCATCGCCCAATACTTCGCGATGTGCGGCGAAGGCGTCTTACCGGTGTATTTGTCGAGGAGTCGCTGTGGCGGATTGTGCGGCTGGTGGGGAAGCATCGGCGCATACCAGACGAACCACGGCTTGCCGCCGGCCTGGTCGATGAAGTCGTAGATCGGTTGCATCGTCTCGCGGCCGATCTTCAGCCCGTCGTCGCCGTGACGGCCGCCTTTGGATCGTTCCCTGGCTGACATTCCGTGCGTGAAGCCGGCGCTGGAGTAATGCCCCTGCCACCATTTGCCGGTCTGGAAGCTCTGGTAGCCGAGCTTGGCCAGTTCGCGCGGCAACGTTGGCTGCGCGTCGAGGAAATGGCTCATCTCTTCGGCCTGCTTGATGAACGTCGGGTCTTGGCCCTTGCCAGCGCTCTTGCCTTTCCCTTTTCCCTTGGCGGCCTTCGCGACGACTTTCGGCAGCGGCGGGTCGTTGCAGGCGACTTTCGTTTGCCAGCCGTAAAGTCCCGTCACGATGCTCGCCAGCGACGGGCAGCAGAGGCTCGACGGCACGTAGCCGCGCCGGAAGACCAGCGACTGTGCCGCGAGTTTATCCAAATGCGGCGTCTGGACCTGCGGGTGGCCCATAAAGCCGTAATCGCCCCAGCCTTGGTCGTCGCTGATGATGAGAACGATGTTCGGCTTGTCGGAAGCGCCTATGCTGCCGGTCGTCAGCAACGCAGCAGCCACGCACAGGAGCAGAAGACACCGTTTCATCAATCCACCTTTTCGCCGGCCTTCAGTTCGCGGATGCGGACGTTCTTCCAGCGCACTTGGAACGGGCCGGTGCCCTTCTTGATGCCGTGGACCTGCAGGCCGATGAAACCGCTCGCGTCGGTCTTGTCGCAGAAGTCGGCGGCGGGGACGCCGTTGACCCATGAGCGGATGCGGTCGCCTTGCGCGACGATGCGGTAACGGTTCCACTCGTTGTCCTTGAACGCCTTCTGTGCCTCGGGCTTCTTGCTGAAGTCGTCGAGCCACTTCGCGCGGCGCGCCTCGTCCCAGAAGTTGCCGGCGTTGGCGCCGGACTTCATGATCTCGCACTGATAGCCATAGACGGTGCCGGCCTTGCGGACGCGCTTGGGGTTCTCCGGATCGGTCCAGTCCTTCTCGTGGACATGGCTGCGAATCTGGCAGCCGGAATTCAGTTCGGGATCGCACTTCACCTCAAACTCCAGCACGAAATCGGTATAGTCACGCGTCGTGCAGAGGAACGTGTTCGGGCTGCCTTCGACCGTCTTGCCGACGATGCAGCCATCCTCGACGCGATACTCCGCCGTGCCGCCCTTGGGCGCCCAGCCTTTGAGCGTCTTGCCGTCGAAGATCGGTTTCATCTTCGCTTCGCCCGCCGAACAGACGGAGCCGCCGACGAGGGAGAGGATCAGTGTCAGTGCGATGAGTTGTGTCTTCATGGTTGCTTGTATTGTTGGTTGTCGGTTTGAAACTCAGGTTTACTTGCGTTGCGGTTGGGCCGGCGGTTGTTCGCACGGCCAGTTGTCGGTGCGGAACGGCGAGGCGGGCAGGCCGGCGCCGTTGAAGAGATTGCAGTCGGGATTGTCGCTCCACGCGTAACGGACCGCGACCGGCTTGGCCACTTCGGCGCTCGACACGACGACCTTGTCGCCCTCGATGCGCGCGGTGGCGGGCTTCCACTGCTTGTCCGCGCCGGCGACGACGAACCACTTCAGGGCGCCGCCCTTGGCGACGAGACCGCCGTTGGTGTGCTTGAACGACAGCACGACCTCGTTGCCGCGGATCTTGTGCCCGGCGGGCAACGGGCCGGAAATGACGGGAACCTTCTCGCCATAGACCGTGCCGAGCGCCCAGAGCGCGAGCCGCTTGCCGACATCCTGTTTGTTCTTCGGATGGATGTCCTGCGGGTCGCCGATGTCCATCGTGATGGCCATGCCGGTCTTCGGCACGGAGAGCGACTTCAGCATGGACTCCCGCACGAGCATCCAGCCGTCGCCGGGACGGATGAAGTTCGGCAACTGCACCCACGCGAACGGGAACTCATAGCCCCAACGCGTGCGCCAGTCCTTGATGAGCAGCGGGAGCTGTTTCGCGTAAAGCGGGCCGCCGACCGGGCTGGCGTTGTGCTCGCCCTGATACCAGATCGCGCCACGGATGCCGTAGGGAAGGATCGGGGCGATCATGCCGTTGTAAAGGTTGGCGGGATGGTTCTGGCTGAGGCGCGGCTGGACCGGCGGGCGCGGCGCGCGCGGCGGCTGTTCCTTGGCGGCACGGGCTTTCTTGGCCTTCTCTTTCCATGCGGCCATCTGTTTTTCAAAGTTGGCTTTGGCCTTCTCCGGCACATACGCCGCGTCGTCCTTGGCCCACTTCTCAAACGCCGCCTTCAGTTCCGGCACTTTCATCTGCACGTCCTCGCTCGTCCACGCGGCGATGTCGGTGCCGCCATAGGAGGAGTTGATGAGGCCGACCGGCACGCCGAGCTTCTGGTGCAGCTCGCGCCCGAAGAAATACGCCGCCGCCGAGAAAGGCCCGACGTTCTCCGGCGTGGTGAGCTTCCACTCGCCTTTGCAGTCGGTCTGCGGCGTGCGCTGCGGGTTGCGGTCCACGGTGAACATGCGGAGCTGCGGGAACTTCGCCGCCGCCTTCTCCTGCTCGAAGTTGTTTGACGACTGCACGGTCATCGCCATGTTCGACTGCCCGGAGCCGAGCCAGACCTCGCCGACGAGCACGTCATTGATGGTCAGCGTGTTCTTGCCCTTCACCGTCATCGTGTGCGGGCCGCCGGCCTTGAGCTTGGCGAGCTTCACCATCCACTTGCCGTCCTTGCCGGCCTTGGTTGCCTGGGTGTCGCCCGCGACGGAGACACTGACTTCCTCGCCCGGCTCCGCCCAGCCCCAGACGGCCACGCTGGCGTCGCGTTGGAGCACGAGATGGTCGGAGAAGATCGCCGGCAGCCGCACATCAGCGAGAAGCGCGGGCGCAAAGGCGAGAAGGGTCGAGAGCAGGACGGTTCGGACAGTGGTATTCATGATGGTTCGATGGTTTGGCGTTAGTGACAGGGCGGGATACTATTGCGACCGGCGCGTTAGCTTCAATACGACTTTGGGCGCATTTCGCCGCGCGCCCTCCTCATTTCCAGTCGTCCGTGCGGAACGGCGACGCGGGGATGCCGGCGCGGTTGTAGAGATTGCAGTCGGGATTGTCGGCCCAGGCGTAACGGACGGCGACGGGCTGCTTCACTTCGGGCGACTTCACGACGACGGTGTCGCCGACGATCTTTGCGGCGGCGCGATGCCACTTCTTGTCCGCACCGGCAACGGCAAAGCCGCGGATCGTGCCGAAGCCGCCGAGTCCCTCCGGCCATACGCTGGGCGAGTCCGCGCGCGGTGTCACCAACGACTCGCCAATCTTCACAACGAGGCCGCCATCGGCGTGCTTGAAGATGATCGTCACCTCGTCACCGCTGATCTTGTGGCCGCAGGCGATGGGACCGGAAGAGGCGACACCCTTCTGTTTGTAAACGTCCGCCAGCGCCCACATGGCGAGCCGCTTGCCGACATCCTGTTTGTTCACCGGATGGATGTCTCCGGCCTCGCCGATGTCGGTGGTGATGGCCATGCCGGTGTTCGGCAGCGCGAGCGTCTTCAACATGCCTTCGCGCACGAGCACCCAGCCGGTGTCCTCGACCGGCTCCTTTTGCGCGGCGTGGAAGTTCGGCAGTTGCACCCAGGCAAACGGGAAGTCGCTGCCCCAGCGCGCGCGCCAGTCCTTCACCATCGCCGAGAGTTGGAGATGATAGAGCTGGCCTTGGCCGGCGTTGCTCTCGCCCTGATACCAAATCGCGCCGCGGATGGCGTAGGGAACCAGCGGAGCGATCTTGCCGTTGAAGAGGTTGCCGGGCTTCCAGGGATCGAGGCGCGGCTCGACGGGCGCACGCGGCGGTCGTTTAGCCTTGGTGTCGGCGGCCTTGGCTTTCTTGACGGATTCTTTCCAGGCGGCGAGATGCTTTTCGTAGGATGCCTTTGCTTTTTCGGGGTCCCACGTCGCCTGCTTCTTCTCCCAGCTTTCAAACAGCGGTTTCAACTCGGCGAAATCTTTTTGCGCGGTCCAGCTCGTCCAAGCCTCCACCGGCGTGCCGCCGACGGAAGAGTTGATGAGGCCGACCGGCACGCCGAGCTTGCGATGCACCTCGCGGCCGAAGAAATAGGCCGTCGCCGAAAAACCGGCCAACGTGTCCGGACTGCACAGATCCCACTTGCCGGTGCATTTCTCCTGCGGCGCAGGGGCAGCGCCGGAGGACTCGCGGAAATGGCGGATCTTCGGCAGGTTCGCGGCGGCCTTCTCCTGCTCGAAATCCTTCGCGCGATTCACCGTCATCGCCATGTTCGACTGCCCGGAGCAAAGCCAGACCTCCCCGACAAGGATGTCGGTAAATTTTAGATTTTGGATTTTGGATTTTGGATTGCCGGAAACAATCAAGTCGCGTGGCTCGGCACTGACGCGCATCGGGCTAAGCCTTACCATCCATTTGCCGTCGGCGCCGGTGGTGCAATTCTTCGTCTGGCCGGCGAAAGTGACGGTGACCTTCTCGCCCGGCTCGGCCCAACCCCAGACCGGCACGGAAGCGTCGGCTTGCAGCACCATGTGGTCGGAGAAGATCGCCGGCAGCGTCACGTTGGCTGCGGCGCGCGGCGCGAGCAGGGCGGCGGCCAGCAGGGAGATTGCGAGGGTCAGTTCGAATCGGCAGGTTCGCTTCATGGTTTCGGTTCCTTGTTGTTGCTTCAGATTTGCCTAAACACCAGAGGCCGCGCATCGTCTCTCCGCGCCCGCTGGAAATCAAGTCTCCCTCGCGCCGACGGCCACCTTGACAAGCACAACCGCCGCTGGCACGATGCGCCGCTCGTTTCGGCGGACCAGAGATAAATATGAATGTTGTGGACAGTGCCCGGCGGGTTTTGGACCTGGAGATCGCGGCGTTGCGCAAGCTGCGCGCGCGGCTCGGCGACCCTGTGGCGGGCCGGCAGTTTGAACGCGCGGTGGAGTTGCTGCTGGCGTGCCTGAAGCGGCGCAGCAAGATTGTCGTCACGGGCATCGGCAAGAGCGGCATCATCGGCCATAAGGTGGCGGCGACGCTCACCAGCACGGGCGCCACGAGCGTGGTGCTGGACTCGGTGGACGCGCTCCACGGCGACTTGGGCGTGGTGGCCGACGGCGACGTGGTGCTGGCGTTCAGTTACGGCGGCGAGACCGACGAGTTGTTGAACATGCTGCCGGCGCTGAAACGGTTCGACGTGCAACTCATCGCCGTGACCGGCGGGCCTAAGAGCCGGCTGGCGCGCTACTGCGACGTGTTGTTGAACGTGGCCGTGGACCGCGAGGCGTGTCCGCTGAATCTCGTGCCGACGGCGAGCACGACGGCGACGCTGGCGATGGGCGACGCGCTGGCAATCGTGCTGCTGGAGGCGCGCGGGTTCAAACGGCGCGACTTCGCCCGGTTGCATCCGGGCGGCACGATCGGCCGCAGCCTGTTGTTGCAGGTGAAGGACATCATGCGCACCGGCGAGCGCAACGCGGTGATCGCCGCCGGCAGCACGGTAAAGGAAGCGATCATGGCCATGACGCGGGCCAAGAGCGGTTCGATCAGCGTCGTGGACAAGCGCGGCCGGCTGGCGGGCATTTTCACCGACGGCGATTTCCGCCGGCACATCGAGCAGGACGAGCAACTGCTGGGCCGGAAGATAGACGAGGTGATGACGCGCAGGCCGACGGTGGTGCGCGAGGACCAACTGGCCGTCGAAGCGGTGAAGGTGTTCAACAACCGCGAGATTGACGATTTGGTGGTCGTGGACAAGGCATTTCGGCCGGTCGGGCTGGTGGATTCGCAGGACTTGCCGAAGTTCAAAATCATGTAACTGTGTAAATGTAAGGCGGCACGAGAAGGCCGCTGTAACCGAAAGAAAACAGAAAGATAAAGTCGTATGGCGTCAGCAAACGATCTTCGCAAAGGAATGGCGATCAAATACAACGGGGAAGTGTGCGTGGTGCTCGACACCCAGCACCGCATACAACGGGGAAGTGTGCGTGGTGCTCGACACCCAGCACCGCACGCCGGGCAACCTGCGCGCGTTTGTGCAGGCGAGTCTGCGCAGTCTCCGTCACGGCCGCACCAGTGATGTGCGGTTCAGCTCCACCGAGAAGGTGGAGGTGGTGCCGATGGAAACCCGGAAGCTGGAATACAGCTACAAGGACCAGACCGGCTACCATTTCATTGACTCGGCGACCTATGAGGAAACGGTGTTGCAGGAAGACCTCGTCGGCCACGCGAAGGATTTCCTGGTCGAAAACCAGCAGGTGGACGTGGTGTTCGTTGACAACCTCCCGGCGCAGGTCGAACTGCCCGCGACGGTGGAACTGAAGATCGTGGAGTCGGCGGATGGCATCCGGGGCGACAGCGCCAGCAACGTCACCAAGCCCGCCAAGCTCGAAACGGGTCTCATGGTCCAGGTGCCGCTCTTCATCAAGGAAGGCGAGAAGATCAAGGTCCGCACCAACGACGGCGCCTACATGAGCCGCGCGTAGTTGCGCGGGTGCTTAGGGCGTGGGCGCGGCAGTCTTGCCATCGGCGGCAGGTTTCTTTGCGTCCTGAAACCGGATGGTTCCTGGTGGCGTGGGCGCGCCCTTCGGCGGCGTGCCTGGCTTCTTGGCGGGAGGCGGTGAGACTCGGCCTCCGTGCCTGTGAGGGATCACCGGCTGCGGGATGATGACCGGCACAGGCACCACAACGGGCGGGGGCATTTCCTGCGCTTGCGCGCCGCCTTCCTTGGCGCGGATGGCGGTCACCACGCCGTTGCGGAAAACAACCTCCCTGCCTCCGCTGACGACCTTGCGATTCAGCGTCTGCGTCACATAATAGCCGTTGACGAGCGAGGACTGGGTGTAAGGCTCGTAACGATAGGTAACGTAACCCCACGTTTCCTCATCGCCCTGCGCCGTGCGCGAACCGCTCTTCTCCTGCGGCTGGCCGACGGCCGCGAGCACTTCGGGCTGCGTCATGCCGATGAGCACTTCGTGGCGGGCGATGGCGGGTTTGATCGTCTTGGCGCGCTCGCATTGCTGGTCCAACACCGCGCGCTGCTCCAGCGTCAGCGGCTCCAGCGCCTCTGCGTCCACCCAGCCGCGCACCTTGCCGAGGGCGATCTGCTTCTCGACGTAATAGCGTCTCTCCGCGTAGCCGATCAGTTGCACCGTCTGGCCGGCGCGCAGCGACCCGAGCGCCGCCGACGCGCCGCGCGAGAAGGTGATTTGCGTCCCGACGCGCGCTTTGAGCGGAATCGGTTTCATCCCCGCCTCGTCGAGGTAAAGCACATCGTTGTGCCGGATCTCATCGGCCAGCGCCGCGACCCCGCACGCCGCCGCCAGCAACAGACCCATCCACCGCGTTCTGTGCGATCCGCTCATTGCTGCGTAGGCTACGCCGCCGCTCCGGAGGTGTCAACGCGCGGACGGTGGCAGACGCCCGTCCTATGCCGTCGCTGTTGAACGCTGCGCGGCGATCTCGCGGACTTTGCGAAGGTCGAGTTTGCCGGTGCCGAGGTGAGGGAGGGACTCGATGCGGAAGAACTGGTTGGCGCGCGGCACCCAGAGGTTTGGCAGATTGGCTTGGGGAAGTTTGTCGAGGACGGGCTGGAGCTTGTCGTCGGGCAGTGTGTGCAGCACGACGAGCCGCTCGCCTTTCTTTTCGTTGGGGATGCCGGTGACGACGAACGTCTGCTCCGTCACGCCGGCCAGCTCGTGCAGCTTCTCCTCCACCTTCACGTGCGGCACCATCTCGCCGCCGATCTTGCTGAAGCGGCTCAGGCGGTCGGTGATGGCGATGAAACCGTCCTCGTCCTCGGTGGCGATGTCGCCGGTGACATACCAGCCGTCGCGCAACACTTCCGCCGTCTTCTCAGGCCGGCCGAGGTAGCCCTTCATCACATTCGGGCCGCGGATGAGCATGAGGCCGGGCTGGCCGGTGGGCACGAGCTTCATCGTGTCGGGGTCCACGATGCGCACGCTCACGCCGGGCAACGGATGGCCGATGGTGTTGCGCTTGGCGCCGACCTGCCGGAAGCCGGCGGCGCGGAAATCGCGCGTGTTCACGGTCACGGCGGGCGAGCATTCGGTGCAGCCATAACCTTCCAGCGGCCGGATGCCGAACCGGTCCTCGAACGCCTGCGCCAGCCGCTCCGGGAGTTTCTCCGCGCCGGTCATGACGAACCGCAGGCTGCCGAAGTCCTCCGGCGCGCAGCCGCGCAGATACATCTGGAGGAACGTCGGCGTCGCCAGCAGGAACGTGACGCCGTATCGGCCGGTGAGCGCGCCGATGGCCCGCGCGTCGAGCGGGCTGGGATGATAGACCACGCCCGTGCCGAGCACCGCCGGCAGGATCAGCGCGGCGGTGAAACCGAACGAGTGGAAGAACGGGAGGATGCCGAGCACGCGGTCGTTGCCGTCAAACGCGAACGTCTGGCCGAGCTGCTGGACGTTGGCGGCGATGTTGTAGTGGCTGAGCATCACGCCCTTCGGGTCGCCGGTGCTGCCGCTGGAGAAAATGACCGTGGCGAGATCATCGAGAGTGACTTTCTTCCGGCGACCGACGGCGCGCTCCAGCAGCGGCGCGGGCAACGTCCACGCCAGCGCGAACGCCGCGAGCATTTCGCCAGTCGTCGGCTTCGCGGCGATGTCCTCGATGAAAACCGCCTCTGCCGGCACGGTGAGCTTCACGCGCTCCAGAAACTCCCGCGCCGTGATGACCGTCTTCAATCCGCATTGGCGCGCGCAGGAGGCGAGCGTCTCGTTCGAGACGGTGTAGTTGAGGTTCACCGGCACCTTGCCCATGAGCAGCGCGGCCCAGTTCACCAGCGCGCCCGCCACCGACGGCGGCAACAGGATGCCGACCATCTCCTGGCCTTCCCACGTCTTCTGCAGCCGACGCGCGAGATAGACCGTCTTCGTCAGCGCCGCGCCGAAAGTCACCTTCGGCGTGCGGCCGTCGGCCATCGCGAAACGCCACGGGTGCAGCCGCGCGCCGCGCACAAACTTCCGCTGGAGCGGTTGCATCCAGCGGCGGCGGTATTGCCACGCCTCGCTCTGCAGTTCCTGCACGACCTGCCGCACCTCGAACGGCGTCACCGTCGCCGGCAGCGGCTTGCCGAAGCTCACCGTCACCGGATACGGCACGCGATGCGGCAGCTTCCAGACGAAGCGGCCCTTCTCGAAGCTGAAGATGCTGCCCCACACGCCGTCGAGCGCCACGGGAATCACCGGCGCGTCCACGCCATGCATGATCCGCTCGAAGCCGCGCCGGAACGGCAGCAACTGGCCGATGCGCGTGATCTGGCCCTCGGCGAAGATGCAGACGACCTCGCCGGCCTTGATCGCCTCGCTCGCCTCGCGGAGCGACTTGATCATCTCGCGCGGCCGGAGCTGCGAGGAGATTGGGATCGCCCGCATGATCTTCGCGACGGGCCGGATCAGCGGCAGATCGTAGATGTCCTTGAACATGATGAACCGGATGGGCCGGTCGGTCGAGGCGTTCAGCAGCAGCGCGTCCACGAACGAGAGATGATTGCAGACGAACAGCGCGCCGCCGCGCTCCGGGATGTTGTCGCGGCCGACGACGCGGAGGCGGTAGATGGTGCGCGTCAGCATCCAGAACACGAACCGCAGCAGCGCGTCCGGCAACAGCACCAGCACATAGACCGTCCCCGCCAGCGTCGCCGCCGCGCTGAGCAGGAACACCGCGCGCGGCGAGAGATGCGCCACCGAGGTCATCAGGAAATAGACGCCCGACGCCGCGAAGATGCCGACGAACGAGAGCAGGTTCGCCGCCGCGAGCACGCCGCCCTTGCGCGCCGGGTCGGGCCGGTGCTGGATGAGCGCGTTCACCGGCACGGCGAAGAAGCCCGCGAAGAAACCGAACGCCGCCAGTTCCCAGCCGACGCCCGTCGCCGTCAGGCCCGGCTGCGCCAGCGCCGCGCCGAACACGCACAGGCCGAGCGCGCCGAACGGGATGAGGCCGTATTCGATCTTGCCGCCGGAGAGATGGCCCGCCGCGAAACTGCCCACGCCGATGCCGATGGCCAGCGCCGCCATGAGGTAGCTGATCTGCGTCTCGCTGATCCGCAGCACGTCGGTGCCGAGGAAGACGATGTTGAGCTGCAGCAACATGCCGAGGAACCAGAAGTAGGTGTTGCCGAGCACCGACAGCCAGAGCACGCGGTCGCCGCTGATGAGCCGCACCTGCGCGAACAGGTCTGCGAGAAAATTCGCGTGGAACTTCCTCGCCGGATCGGCCGCCGGCACGCGGCTGATGCCGAAGCTCGCCGCCAGCCCGGCCACCGCCACCGCCAGCAGCGCCGCGCCCGACCAGATCTGCCGCCCGCGGAACGTCTCGCACAGCCAGCCGCCCGCCACGGTGCCGAGGATGATCGCGACGAACGTCCCCAGCTCCAGCACGCCATTGCCCCACGAGAGCCGCCTCGGCGGCAGCAACTCCGGCAGCAGGCCGTATTTCGCCGGCCCGAACAACGCGCTGCGCACGCCCATCAGGAAGATGGCGAGGAGCAGCATGCCGTGCAGGTTCAGCGCCAGACCCGCGATCGCCAGCATCATCAGCGGCAGCTCCGACACCTTCGTGCCGATGGTCACCGCGCGCTTGCTGAACCGGTCCGCCAAAAACCCGCCCGCCATCGAGAAGAGGATGAACGGCGCCGAGAAGAGCGTGCCGATGATGAGCACCATCCGGTCGCGTTCCTCGTGCGACAGGCCCGCGCCGACGATGAGGAAGATGACGAGATTGCGCAGTGCGTTGTCGCTGAACGCATTCTGGAACTGCGTCACGATCAGGCTCCAGAACCCGCGCTCCGACGGCGATGAATTGTTTCCCGGCTCAGACATGCTCACGCCTCACAAGGCGCAGTCATTCTGGCGATGTAACGGGGAAAAATCAATCGCGGGCGGGGTGGAGTAGAGCCAGCGATTGTAGATGCGGTTAAACGGCCTCTCTTCAGTTTCCGCTTTGAATGAAAGTCGTCGCACAAACTATGGCGCAGGCTTCTCGGAACGCTGTTGAATGCGGCAACTCTCCTGCAATGCGTAAATGACCGCATAACCATAAAAGAACCAGAACAGTGCATCGAAGACGGGATCCACGTAGTGAGGCGTGCCGAGATGCCCCGTCCACCTTAGAATTTCAATGCCAAACGTCCCTGACACCGCCAACGCGCCAGCGAGAAGCCAAACCTTGGTATGGCGTTTCATCATCAAATAACCAGACAAGCAAAGGATTGCTTCGCACAGATTCAATGCCCAACCCTTGCCAAAGAAGCGCGCCCAATGCATTTGCCCGTGCCCATGGTAATCATGCGAGATTATGCGACTGGAAAAGATGTTTAAGGAATGTAAAACGATGTAGAAGATCAGGATGATGGAAGTCGGTCGCCATCGAAAAATGGGCCGGATTCGTTCCCACGCGGCGGACACTTTCCGAAGTGTTGTCGGAACGAATAGCCCGGTGTCGCACTTCGCGCAGGTCTTCGCGTCGTCTTCGTTCTCTTGCCCGCAAATTCGGCACTGTTGCATGACGTAATGATTCCCAGCAGCCTCTTGCCAAATACTCGATGTTCTTGCGGAAGCAGAATTACAGCACGTCGAAATAGCCGGAGCCATTGCCTAGGCTCATTCGGTTTGTAACAGGTCGGGTTGGGATTTGGCGAGAGCTATTCCGGGCCATCTTCCCAGCCCTCGACGCCCCACGGGCTGGGACCGGCGCACACGGAATTGCCGCTGGGGCAAAAAGGTGGAGCGGGCGCTCCGCGCACGCTTTGCCTCGACTCAACAAGAGCCACCGCGCCCGGAGGGCGCGGTCCACCAAATCGCAGCGCCGGGGGAAGGTTTTAGGACGTGTCCGAGCATTTGTGTGTGCAGAAGACAACAGGCAGGGCGAGTTGTGCGATTTGTTGGTAGGGCGAATCGTCCCGATGAGCCGCGGGCCGCGCATATCGAACGGCGGCGGCTCGGCAGGGACGCCTCGCCCTACCTGCAAAATCCTACAGGCTTCTTATCTCAATATACAAATTTTCGGGACATCCTCGGTTCTTATCTCCTCAGTCCCGCTCGTCATCCTCGCTGCGCCATACGCGTTCTTCCGCCCGCGCCTTCGCTTCCCTCGCCCGCCGGGGCGGCCGGCCGGGCGCTCCGGGTTCATCTCCAGCGCCGTCGCAGCGTTGCGGGCGGCCGGGGGATGGTTTGCGCGCGCCGGGGGATGCATGGCGCGCGTTGGGGGACACATTGCGCGCCGCAGGGGATGCCTTTGGAGCCGTAAGGGATCAATCCCGTCCGGCAGGGATTGTCTCCCAGGCGGGAAGGGATGCATCCCGCGCCGCAAGGGATGCTTTTTCTGCCATAAGGGGTGAATCCCCTCCGGCAGGGGCTGCATCCCGGACGGGAAGGGATGAATCCCAAACCGTATGGGATTGATCCCAAATCAAATGGGATGCATCCCAAGCCGGACGGGATGAATCCCAAACCGTTTGGGATGTATCCCAGAGCGCATGGGATTGATCCCATATCAAAAGGGATGCATCCCAGGCCAAATGGGATGTATCCCAAACCGGCCGGGATCAATCCCAAACCATTTGGGATGCATCCCATATCGTTTGGGATTCATCCCAAATCAAATGGGATTGGCCCCCGGAGGCGGGGGAATCGCCCCTTGTGGCTGGGGGTGCGGTATTTACGTCTCCGGGAGCCTGTCTGGCGCTTTTTGAGCAGCCGGCGGGGAACACGGGCACCATGTTGTAGGCCCGCTGCCCTCAGCGGGCGCTGGATGATGCCCAACGCCGCGTGAAGGCACGCGGCCAATACTCGACAACAGCCACCGCGCCCGCAGGTGGTCCACCCCAAGCGCTGCGAGTGATCGTCTCGATGTCCGCCGCAAAATGACCCAAAAGAGTCGCCATCGGTTGTCGCTATTGGATGGGTTCTGTGAGACGCTGTAAGGCATGGAAACTATGTGTGCGGCGGATGCGGTTCATTACGTGACGCGGGATGGCAGCGACTACAATATCCGGTTCCTGGAGAAACGGGTTCCTCTGAGGAACATCTGGTTCATTTTCGAGGTGAAGGATCTTTCCAAGCGCAAGGTCACCGAACAGGGGATTTCCGTCGGCCGGCAGTTCATCAAGATCGTCGAGGAGACCGAAGGGTTTTCAGAGAAGAGCATGTGCGAGCTGGCGTTGCTCCGGCTGAAGATTGCGCTGGAAAGGAAGGAAGAGGACGCCACGGCGAACCGGCCGCGACCAATGGTGGACTGCGGTTACGACCTGCACGACATCGAATCCGTGGACAAGCCCGTCTCGATGAAAGCCGAAACCAGCCAGTTTCAGAAGATGCTCGACCGGGCGAAGCGAAACATCAGCGAGCCGGTGACGGCTCCCCAACGCGTCCGTCTCCGTTACGGCGGCACTCGCAGAGTCCACCGCTGGGGCCGCATCTGACGAAGACTCTACAAGCTGGGCCAGCCGGGAGCCATGCGCGCTGCATCGCTTGAATTCCGGCGGGGAAACTCTCAGATCGAGAAATCGGTGTATTCGGGCTTCACGGCTTCGGTGGGCGGGAAGAGCATGCCGGCGGCGACGGTGGCGTGCGTGCCTTGCTCGATGAGGATGAACGAGCCGGTCAGGCGGTTCGTCGCGTAACCGTCGAAGATGAGCGGCTTGGAGGTCTTGAGACGGATTTCGCCGATGTCGTTCAACGCGAGGTCGGGCGCGTCCGGCTCCGGCTCGAACGTGGAGACGTTGATGCGGTCCTCAATCGCGGTGACAACGGCCTGGACGGTCTGGGTGGTGTGCTTGAGCAGATACCGCCGGCCGCATTGGAGCGGGCGGGGGTGCATCCAGCAAACCTTCGCGTGCAGGTCGCTGCTCGCGCCGGGGAGGTTATCGGGACCGATGATCATGTCGCCGCGGCTCACGTCAATGTCTTCGTCCAGGACGAGCGTGATGGACTGCGGGCAGAACGCTTCCGTCACCGGGCCATCGTAGGTCCAGATTTCCTTCACGCGGCTGATGTTGCCGCCGGGCAGGACCATGACTTTCTGGCCGACCTTGACGATGCCGCCGGCGATCTGGCCGCTGAAACCGCGGAAGTCGTGGAGGCGTGCGTCGGTCGGGTTGTTCGGGCGGTTCACCCACTGCACGGGCAGGCGGAAACCGTTGAGGTTCCAGTCGCTGCCGATGTGGACGCTCTCGAGATGGCCGAGCAGCGTCGGGCCGGTATACCACGGCGTCTTCGGCGACGGCTCGACGACGTTGTCGCCGTTGAGCGCGCTGATCGGGGCGAACTTCACGTCCTTCATGTCGAGCCGCGGCAGAAACTCCTCGAATTGGTCGCGGATCTCGATGAAGCGCTCTTCGCTCCAGCCTACGAGATCCATTTTATTGATGGCAATGACAAGGTGCGGGATGCGCAGGAGCGACGCGATGCAGGTGTGGCGGCGGCTCTGTTCGATGACGCCCTGGCGCGCGTCCACGAGAACGATGGAGAGGTTGGCGGTGGAGGCGCCAGTGACCATATTGCGGGTGTATTGGACGTGGCCGGGCGTGTCGGCAACGATGAACTTCCGCTTCGGCGTGGCGAAGTAACGATAAGCCACGTCAATGGTGATGCCTTGCTCGCGCTCGGCGCGGAGGCCGTCGGTGAGGTTGGCGAGGTTGATCTGGCCGCCGCCGGTGATGTCGGCGGAACGCTCCAGCGCCTCGATCTGGTCCTCCATCAGGTTCTTGGAATCGTAGAGGAGCCGGCCGATGAGCGTGGACTTGCCGTCATCAACGGAGCCGCAGGTGTTGAAGCGGAGGATGTCAACGGGATGATGAGCGGGGATGGGCATGGGAAGAAGAATTGGTAATTGGTAACTGGAGATTAGAAATAACCGGCCTTCTTGCGGTCCTCCATCGCTGCTTCGGAAGATTTGTCGTCGGCGCGGGTGCCGCGTTCGGTGACGCGGGCGGCGGCGATTTCGGCAACGATGTCGTCCACGCTGTCGGCGCGGGATTCGATCATGCCGGTGCTGATCATGTCGGCAATGGTGCGGACGCGGACGATAAGGTTCGCGCGCTTCTCGTTCGGCTTTGGGCGCGCGCCGGCGTAGGGATCGGGATGGCCGTTCTCGGAGTGCGGTGGCGGGATGGGCAGCCATTGACCGCCGCGGCGGAAGCACTCGCGCTCGTGGCTGAAATAAATGCTGGGCACAGACAGCTTCTCTCTGCGGATGTATTCCCACACGTCCATTTCGGTCCAGTTGGAGAGCGGAAAGACGCGCATGTTTTCTCCGGGGCTGAGCCGGGCGTTGTAGAGGTTCCAGATTTCGGGCCGCTGGTTCTTCGGATCCCACTGGCCGAAGCCGTCGCGGAAACTGAAGAACCGCTCCTTGGCGCGGGCCTTTTCCTCGTCGCGCCGCGCGCCGCCGATGCAGCAGTCGAAGCGGAATTCCTCGATCGCGCCGAGCAGCACGGGAATCTGGAGCCGGTTGCGGCTGGTTTCGCTGGCCGAGGCCGTGGCTAGGCCGCGCGCAATGGCGTCATCCACGGTGCGGACGATGAGCTTCGCACCGAGTTCCTTCGCGCGGCGGTCACGGAACTCGATGAGTTCGGGAAACTCGTGGCCGGTCTCGATGTTCAGGAACGGCATCGGGATGTCGGCGGGACGGAAAGCCTTTTCCGCCAGCCGCAACATGCAAATGGAGTCCTTGCCGCCGGAGAAGAGCAGCGCCGGCCGCTCAAACTCCGCGGCGACCTCACGCATCACGTGGATGGCCTCGGTTTCGAGATACTGAAGGTGGTCGAGATGGTAGCTGTTCATGGGAAAAAGAACCCGGCGCCGGCGCTCAGGCGTTCACAGCCTTGCCGCCCCACGCCGTGTGCAGGCCGCACTCGCGCTTCTCGTCAGCCTTGGCGGGATCGAAGTAGTCCCACTCGTTTGGCAGATGGTGCTGCTGGAGATAAGCCTCCATGTCGGCGTCGGTGAGGTGGAACACGGGACTGACCTTCAGCGCGCCGAAGTTCGGGTCGGCCATGACAATATCGAGGCCGGCGCGAATCGCGTTTTGCGTCCGGCGCAACGCGGTGATCCAGATGGTCGGCGCGAGTTCCTTCATGCCGCGCTGGAACGGCTCCAGCTTCATCACCGCGCTGAACTTCTTCAGCCCCTCTTCGTCGTCGGACTGCGGCGCCGGCCCATAGATCGCTTCGCGATGTTTCCGCGTGACGCGCGGGATGTAGGCCTTGAGGTTCAGCTTGAGCAACGAGCGGAGTTGCTCAGCGTGCTTGTAGGTCGCGGCGCGGTTGTAACCGTGGTCCACCCAGAGCACCGGGATGTCCGGCTGGACTTGCGTGACCAGGTGCAGGATGACGGCCTCGTAAGGACGGAAGTTCGTCGAGACGATGGCGCGTCCGCCGCCCTGCGCGATGGCCCAGCGGGTTATTTCGAGCGGCGACTTGTCGCGCAACTCGGCGTTGGCTTTGGCGATTTGTTCGGGAGTCATGGTTGTTCAGTTCGCGGCAGGTTGTTCGGCCCACAGCACGCGCGCCACCCAGTCGCCGAACCGTTCGCCGGCGCGGCGCTCCTGTGCATAGCGCCCCAGCAACGGGCGCAACTCGGCAATGACGTCGGCGTCCTTCACGATGTCCTTCCAGAGGCGATTCAAGCGCGTGCTGGCCTCGTTGCCGCCGAGCCAGATTTGGTATTTGCCCGGCGCTTTGCCGACGAAACCGATCTCCGCCATATAAGGCCGCGCGCAGCCGTTCGGGCAGCCGGTCATGCGAATGATGATCTCCTCGTCACCAAGGCTGACTTCGCCGAGCAGGCCCTCGATGCGCGTGATCAAGTCGGGCAGGTAACGCTCGCTCTCAGCCAGGCCCAGCCCGCACGTCGGCAGCGAGACGCACGCCATCGAGGCGCAGCGGACGGCGGAGCCTTGACGCGCCACAGAAATGCCGTGGACGGCGAGAAGCGCCGTGATGGCCTCGCGCTGCTCGGCGCGGACGTTCGCCAGCAACACGTTGTTGCCGGGGGTGAGCCGGACTTCGGGGCGAAACTGCTCGACGATTTTCCGCAACGCCGTCTTCATCTGCCGCCGCTCGGTGTCCTTGATGCGTCCGGTTTCCACGAACAAGCCGAGGAACCAGTTGCCGTCAGCCTGCTCATGCCAGCCGAAGGCATCACCCTGCTTTGTGAAGCTGAACGGCCGCGCTGGAGCCAGCTTGAAGCCGAGACGCTGCTCCAGTTCCGTGCGGAACCACTCCACGCCGCGGTCGGCGAGGAGGTATTTCAGGCGCGCGTGTTTGCGGTTGGCGCGGTCGCCGAAATCGCGATGGATCGTCACGACCGCCCGGACCGTCTGTTCCACCTGGTCGGGAGTGAGGAAGCCAATCACGTCCGCAACACGCGGGAAGGTTTCGTCGTTGCCGTGGCTGCGCCCCATGCCGCCGCCGGCGGCGAGGTTGAAACCGATAAGTTTCCCCCCCTCCACGATGGCGATCAACCCGGCATCGTTGGCGAACACGTCCACGTCGTTCACCGGCGGAATGGCGAAGGCGATCTTGAACTTGCGCGGCAGATACGACTTCCCGTAGAGCGGGTCCACGAAGTTCTTCACGTTCTCGTCGGCCAGGTCCAGCGCCTTGCCGTCAATCCAGATCGAGTGATACGCCGGCGTGCGCGGCGCCAAAGCGGCGGAAAGCTTGCGCGCCTCGGCAAGGATATGCTCCCGCACGCCATCGCTCGCCGGCGAGGGCGAGGCCGTGACGTTGCGAACCACGTCGCCGCACGCCGCGATGGTCGTCAACAGCGCGTCGTTGATGCCCTTCACCGTCGCGCGCAGGTTCGACTTCAGGACGCTGTGGAACTGGAGCGTTTGCCGCGACGTGACGCGCAGGGTGTTGTTGCCGTATTGGGTCGAAAGCCGGTCGAGTTCCAGATACTGCGCGGGCGTCAGCACGCCGCCCGGCACGCGAAGGCGGATCATCATAATGAACTTCTTGCCGGTCTTGCGCAGGTCGCGGTCGTCCTGCTGGTAGATGCCGTGGAACTTGAGGAACTGGTTGTCGTCGTCGGAGAAGCTGGTAGCGCCGGCGTCGGCCAGCGTTTGCGCGATGTTGCCGGCAAGCGTCGGGCTGCTCTCTTTCAACAACTCGTTCTGCGATTTCAGGTTGTTTGTCATGGTCGTAAGTAAAAAGTGGCGACAGGATACAGTTAATCTACTTAATGTCAATAGACATTTAGTAGAAATTCCATGTTCGTAGTAGCAAGAATGTTTTCGTGGCACTCTGGAGCGCGCAACTAATACTTGACCATCCCGATAGAGATTACTACAGTTCGCGGTGCCATGAGACTTTCGTTGCGCGGTGAATATGCTTTACGGGCCTTGGTTGCGCTAGGCGAAACTTACGATAGCGGCATCGTCCGGATTCAGGCAATCTCCGAACAGCGGAACATCCCGAAGCGTTTCCTCGAACAGATACTGAACGACTTGAAGTCGGGCGGCTTTGTCGAGAGCCGGCGTGGCGTCGCGGGAGGCTACCGGCTCGCCCGGCCACCGGAGGAGATCACGCTCGCGGCGTTGCTGCGCCATGTGGAACGCGCGTTGGTGCCGCTGCCCGCCGCGACCAAGACTCACCGGCGCGGCGCCCGTGTGGATGAAGTGCAGGCAGCCGTCGGCAGCGTGATGCTGGAAGTGCGCACGGCGATGGTGGCCGTGCTGGAGCATGTGACGGTGGCTGACTTGTGCGAGCGCGTCCGCAAACTGCGCGGGGAGCAGGCGGACGGGGCGGACTACGTGATATGAGATTCCCGCGAACGGACGAAAACCTATGACAACCGATAATCAGGATGGATTCAGCACGCGGGCCGTGCATAAAGGCCGGGGCTTCGCCGGCACGACCGGCGCCGTGATGCCGCCGGTGTTCATGACCTCGACGTTCGAGAAGGACAACCCGGACGGCTTCGACTACACCCGCTCCGGCAATCCCAACTTCCGGCTCGTCGAGGAAGCGATCGCGTCGCTCGAAGGCGCGCAGTTCGCCACCTGTTTCGCCAGCGGCGTGTCGGCGATCACGGCGGTCCTCTCCTGCCTCAAGAGCGGCGACCTCGTGCTCGCGGAGGAGAACATCTACGGTTGCACCTACCGGCTCTTGGAGCGCGTGTTCAACAAGTTCGGCCTCGTGGCGCGCTACTGCGACCTCAGCCAGCCCGCCAACTGGGAGGAAATCCGCCGCCAGAAACCCGCCGTTGTCTGGCTCGAAAGCCCCACCAACCCGCTGCTGAAGATCCTCGACATCGCCGGCATCAGCGCTGTCGCGGCGGAAGTCGGCGCGACCGTCGTCGTGGACAACACCTTTGCCTCGCCCTATCTCCAGCGCCCGCTGGAGCTTGGCGCGACGATGTCGCTCTCATCCACCACGAAATACGTCAACGGCCACAGCGACTGCCTCGGCGGGATCGTTGCCACCAACGACACGGCGTGGCACAAGCGGATGCTTTTCGCCCAAAAGGCGCTCGGCTTGCAACCGTCACCGTTCGACGCCTGGCTCACCACACGCGGCCAGCGCACGCTTGCCCTCCGCATGGAGCGGCACTGCGCCAACGCGCTCGAACTTGCGCGCTGGCTGGAAACACGCCGCGGCGTTCGCATGGTGCGTTACCCGTTTTTGCCAAGCCATCCGCAGCACGAACTGGCCCGCCGCCAGATGAAAGCCGGCTCCGGCATTCTCATCGCGGAGTTCGACTGCTCGACGGAGAAGGCGCTGGAGTTCTGTCGCAAACTGCGGCTTTTCACACTCGCCGAAAGCCTCGGCGGCGTCGAGAGCCTCGTCTGTCATCCGCCGACGATGACGCATGCGCAAGTGCCCGCCGAGGTCCGGCGCAAAGTCGGCATCGGCGACGGCCTCATCCGCTTCTCCGTCGGCATCGAAGATGTCGCCGACTTGCGTCGCGACATTGACCAGGCGCTTACCGAGGTGATCGGATGAGCCAACGAGACTTGTTGCGAGACCCGATCTGTCGCGCGGAGGAACTGGGCCGGCCGATTCCGGATTCCGTCCACGCTGTGTCGGTGGCGTTGCCTCGCTGGCGGGACGTCGTCGGCTACGAGGAAAAATCTCCGGAGGTGATGGCGTGGCTCAGCAGCGGTTATCCGCGCTTCGTCATCCATCCGCTCGTGCAGGAACTGGCGCGCCACATCGGCGGCGGCCAGCCGTGCCTGCCGTTTCCGTCGGCAAGCTCAGCGGCGATGTGCGCGGAGTTCGTCCGAAAGAACAGCGGCGCTGCCGCGCAAACCGTCACTCGCGACGGCGTTCACGGCATTGTCACAACCGACGCTGGCGCGCTCGCGCTGAAAGCGTTCTGGCAACACACCGGTCTCATCGTTTCCACGCGCCAGGCCGAAACGATCCTCGCCGGTCGCAGTGGCGACTCGGATGCCGAGGAGGCACGCCGCTCTTTGAGGCGGCAGCTTGCCGGTTACTACGATTGTGCGGAAGATGACGTTTTCCTGACGCCGACCGGCATGACGGCGCAGTTTGAGGCGCTGCGGGCGGTGATGCGGCGCAGCCCGGGCCTCCCTACCGCCCAGCTCGGTTTCCCCTACGTGGACACGCTGAAGCTCCAGCAGAAACTCGGTCACGGCGCAACGCTGCTCCACAACCTCGACACCATCGCCGACGACTTGCACGCGCTCATCCACAGCCGGTCGCTCGCAGCGTGCTTCGGCGAGATTCCCGGCAACCCGTTGCTCGGCTCCGCCGACCTCAGCCGCATCCAGCCGTTGCTGCGCGAGCACCATGTGCCGTTGGTTGCCGACGACGTCGTGGCCACGCCGTTCAACGTGGACCTCAGCCGCCACGCCGACCTCATCGCCACCAGCCTCACCAAATACATCGTCGGCACCGGCAACGCGATGGGGGGCGCTCTCATCTGCCATCCGCGCTCGCCGTTCCATGCCGTGCTGAAAGCCATCGTCTGTTCGCAGCACGAGGAACTCCTCTGGGGCGCCGACGCAACGGTGCTCGACACGCAGGCGCGCAGCTTCCCGGAGCGGATGCGGCAGCACAATGCCAACGGTCTTCTGGTTGCCGAGCGGCTTCGTTCGCATCCGGCGGTGGAGAAGGTCTGGTATCCGAAGTGGGAGTTCAGCGAAGTTTACGAAGCCGTGCGCCGGCCCGACGGTGGCTGGGGCGCGCTCGTGACGTTCCTGCCGAAGAACGCCGAGACCGCCTCACCGCGCATCTACGACAACATGACGGTCTGCAAAGGCCCCAGCCTCGGCACCATCTTCACGCTCGCCTGTCCGTTCACGCTGCTGGCGCATTACACCGAACTGGACTGGGCCGAGTCCTGCGGCGTCTCCCGCCACCTCATCCGTCTCTCCATTGGACTTGAAGAGCCGGAAGAACTTTGGCGTCGGCTCGACGACGCGCTCAAGAGCTGAACGCTGGACGCACGGAGTTGTCTTGGGGAAGTTGTTTGCCCTCGAGTTGCGTTCGCCTTTCCGCCGCCTATATTCGGCTGGCCTCGGTTCAAAACGATTCGTGGTCACAAAGAAGAAAGGGGAGAAAGATGAAGAAGCTGCTCAAGACAATGGCGGTTTGCGGGACGGTAATAATTGCCGCCGGAAACATCAGTGTCGCCGAAGAGACCGGTGAAGCGCTCTACACTGCCAAGTGCAAGATGTGCCACGGTGCCACGGGCGCGGGAGACACTCCCATTGGGAAGAAACAGGGGGTGAAATCGTTTTCTGACCCTGAAATCGTGAAGAAGTCGGACTCCGTTTTGTTCGATATCACGAAAAATGGTGTGGGCAAAATGCCGGCTTACAAGGACAAGCTGACCGATGCCCAGATCAAGAGCCTCGTTGACTACATGCGGTCGCTCCAAAAGAAGTAGCCGTTGCTGCAATGCCGTGAGCAAAACTGGCGCGAGGTTTCACAGGTGGGCGCGAGGAGTTGCGAAAAGATGACGCAGCGCGGCAGGGTGAAATTGCGGAATTCAGCCCGTTTTCAGGCTGTTGCGGGTCAGCGGCTCCGCTGGCACAGGTGCTGCGGGTTTACGTGGCGCGAGGCCGCGGCACGAGGCCGCGGCAAGTGAAACAAACGAAAACTTAAAACGGAGGACAGAACTATGGCACTGGTAAGATGGCATCGAACGGCAGAGCCGCTCCGAATGTTGGAGGGCCTGCAAGAGGAAATGAACCGGCTATTCAACACGTCGCTCATCCGGTTCCCGGAATTTGGGACCGCGGAAGGCGCGGCGTTTTGGACGCCCGCACTGGACATGCACGAGACCAAGGACGACTTGGTGGTCCAGTGTGAACTGCCCGGCATGAAGCAGGAAGACATCAGCGTCACCCTGCGCGAAAACACCCTCTACATCGAGGGCGAGCGCACGAAGAGCACCGAGGTCAAGGAAGAGAGCTATTTTCGCGCGGAGCGGTGGTATGGGAAGTTCCATCGCGCGATCGAGCTGCCAACACTCGTGGACAGCGATAAGGTCCATGCGACCTACGAGAGCGGCGTGCTCAAGATCACCATGCCGAAACGGCCCGAAGTGAAGCCGAAGCAGATCCAGGTGAAGGTTTCGTAACCGGAACCGAGCCGGATCGAATCGGCCCACGGAAGAACCATTGAAGGTGAACGCCCGGCCGTTCGTGAGAGCGAGCCGGGCGTTTCGCCTCAACAGGGCGAAGCGCGGCAAGAGAGGATAATTTGAACCTGAACCAATTCACTGAGAAAGCGCAGGAGGCGCTACAGGCGGCACAGGCGGTCGCGGCGCGACATCATCACCAGCAACTGGAACCAGAACACGTCCTCGCGGCGTTGCTGGAGGATGCCGAGGGCCTTGCGCCGCGGCTCATCCAACACGCCGGCTGCAATCCGCAGAACATCGCTGACGCCATCGCCAACGCGCTCGACGCCAAGCCGTCCGTGACCGGCCCCGGAGCGGATGAGATTCGCGCCAGCCAGCGGCTCGCGCGGCTGCTCGACGCGGCCCAGCGTGAGGCGAAACGGATGAAGGACGACTACGTCAGCGTCGAGCACCTGCTGCTGGCGTTGGTAGAGGAAGGCCGTCGCGAAACCAGCGGGCGGCTGCTCAGTGAAGCGGGCCTGACGCACGACAAGCTGATGAAATCGCTCGCCGCCGTCCGCGGCAACCAGCGCGTGACAACGTCAACGCCGGAGGCAACCTATCAGGCACTGGAGCGTTACGGCCGCGACCTGACGAAGCTGGCACAAACCGGCAAGCTCGACCCGGTCATCGGTCGCGACGACGAAATCCGCCGGTGCATTCAGATCTTGTCACGGCGCACGAAGAACAATCCCGTGCTCATCGGCGATCCCGGCGTTGGCAAAACGGCCATCGTCGAGGGACTCGCCCAGCGGATCGTGCGCGGCGACGTGCCTGAAGGCTTGAAGGACAAGAAGATCGTCGGCCTCGACATGGGCGCGCTCGTGGCGGGCGCGAAGTTCCGCGGGGAGTTCGAGGAACGGCTGAAGGCGGTGCTCAAGGAAGTCACGAGCGCTGAAGGCAAGATCATCCTCTTCGTTGATGAGCTGCACACCATCGTCGGCGCGGGCAAAGCCGAAGGCTCGATGGACGCCGGCAACATGCTCAAACCGATGCTCGCGCGCGGCGAGTTGCATTGCATCGGCGCGACGACACTCGACGAGTATCGCAAGCATGTCGAGAAGGACAAGGCACTGGAGCGGCGGTTCCAGACGGTGCTCGTGGACCAGCCCGGCGTGGAGGAAACCATCAGCATCCTGCGCGGCTTGCGCGAGCGTTATGAGGTCCACCACGGTGTGCGAATCAAGGACGCCGCTCTGGTGGCCGCCGCGACGCTCTCGAACCGCTACGTCAGCGACCGGTTCCTGCCGGACAAGGCAATTGATCTCATGGACGAGGCCGCCGCGCGGCTGCGGACGGAGATTGATTCGATGCCGACGGAGCTGGACGAAGTCAGCCGGCGCATCATGCAACTGGAGATCGAGCGCGAGGCGTTGAAGAAGGAGAAGGACGCCGCGTCACAGGAGCGGCTGAAGGCGCTGGAGAAGGAACTGGCCGAACTCAAAGGCCGCAGCGGCACATTGCGGACGCAGTGGGACAACGAGAAGAAGACCATCGGCAACGCGCGGGCGTTGCGCGAGCAGCTTGAGCAGACGAAGATCGAGATCGAGAAAGGCGAGCGCGCTTACGACCTGAACAAGCTGGCCGAGTTGAAATACGGCAAGCTGCCGGAGCTGGAGAAGAAGCTCAAAGCCGCCGAGGATGCGTTGGCGAAGCAGGGCGCGCGCCTGTTGAAAGAGGAAGTGGATGCCGAGGACGTAGCGTTCATCGTCAGCCGCTGGACGGGCATTCCAGTGGCGAAGCTGCTCGAAGGCGAAAAGGCAAAGTTGCTCCACCTCGCCGACGAACTGCACAATCGCGTCATCGGCCAAGACGAGGCTGTCACGGCTGTCGCTGACGCTGTGATGCGTGCGCGGGCCGGGCTGAAGGACCCAAATCGACCCATCGGCAGTTTCATTTTCCTTGGCCCCACCGGCGTCGGCAAGACGGAGTTGGGTCGCGCGTTGGCGGAGTGCCTCTTCGACGACGAGCACAACATGGTGCGCATTGACATGAGCGAATACATGGAGAAGCACACCGTGTCGCGGCTCATCGGCGCGCCGCCGGGCTATGTCGGCTTCGAAGAGGGCGGTCAGCTCACCGAGGCGATCCGCCGCCGGCCGTTTGCGGTTATTCTCTTCGACGAGATTGAGAAGGCGCACCACGACGTGTTCAACGTGCTGCTCCAGATCCTCGACGACGGCCGGCTCACGGACGGCCAGGGCCACATCGTGGACTTCAAGAACACGGTCATCATCATGACCAGCAACATCGGCAGCCAGCACATCCTTGACGCGAAGCTCACGAACGAGCGCGACTATGAGCGGATGAAAGAAGAAGTGACTGGCGAGATGCGGCGGCATTTCCGGCCGGAGTTCCTCAACCGCGTGGACGAGGTGCTCGTCTTCCACGCGTTGCGGCCAGAGGAACTGGTGAAGATCGTGGACATCCAACTTGCGCGGTTCTCGATGCGACTTGCGGAACGTCGGATTACACTGGATGTTGCAGCCCGAGCCAAGGAACATCTGGCCAAGTTAGGCTATGACCCGGTTTACGGCGCGCGGCCGATCAAGAGAATGATTCAACGCGAATTGGAGACGCCGCTGTCAAAGAGGTTGCTGGCTGGCGAGGTTAGTGACGGCTCGCGAGTCCGAGTGGATTTGAAGGACGGTGAACTGACGTGGAGTTGCCAGAAGCAAGGTGAAGATGCCGCGACCAGCCCACGTCGAAGCGCGGCAAACAAGCAATGAAAGTGGATAAGCCATGAAGAACAATTGGAAGGTCATCATCAGTTTTGCGGTTGTTGCCGTTGCCGCGGCGTGGTTCGCGGGGCACGGCGTGTCGTCCGTGACGGCCCAGACACCGAGCGCGCCGCCGACGCAGGCGTTGGCAGCCGCGCAGTCGTTGAGCGACGCGTTTGCGTGGGTTGCCGACTCGGTGAAGCCTGCCGTCGTCAGCATCGTGGCGACCAAATACGTTTCCATGCCGCGCAATTTCCACTGGTTCTTCAGCCCGGACATGTTCGGTGACCAGGGTGACGAAGATGAGGACGTGCCGCAACGGCGCGGTCGCGGCGGCCAGAGCACGCCACGAAAGTTCAAACAGGAAGGCATCGGCTCCGGCGTCCTCATTGACAAAGACGGCTACATCCTCACCAACAACCACGTCATCAAAGGCACGGACGAACTGAAGGTGTTCATGAGCGACAAGCGCGAGTTCGACGCGAAGGTCGTCGGCACCGATCCGAAGACTGACCTCGCCATCGTCAAGATCAACGGCAAGAACCTGCCGAGCGTGCCGCTGGCCGACTCGACGACGTTGCGCGTGGGCGATTGGGTGGTGGCCATCGGCAGCCCGTATGGTTTGCCGCAAACCGTCACCGCCGGCATCGTGTCAGCGAAAGGCCGTAGTGGCGTGCTCGACAGCCGCGGGGGTTACGAGGATTTCATCCAGACGGATGCGGCGATCAACCGCGGCAACTCCGGCGGCCCGCTCGTGAACCTGCAAGGCAAGATCGTCGGTCTGAACACCGCCATCTACAGCTCCAGCGGCGGGAACACCGGCGTTGGCTTCGCGGTGCCGTCGTCCATCATTGCCAGCGTGTTGCCGAGCCTGAAGGCCGGCAAGCCCGTCCAGCGTGGCCAACTCGGCGTGATGATCCAGGACTTGAACGAAGACCTAGCGCAACAGTTCGGGGTGAAGCAGACGAAGGGCGTGCTCGTGGCGCAGGTGAACAAGGATTCCGCCGCCGAGAAGGCCGGCATCCAGCCAGGCGACATCATCGCCCAATTCGGCGGCAAACCAGTCGAGGACGTAAACGAGCTTCGGAACCGTGTCGCAGCCACCGCGCCCAGCGCGAAGTCCACGGTCGTCGTCATCCGCAAGGGCAAGGAAGTCACTCTCTCTGTCACTGTCGGCAGCGCCAGCGAGACCACGGCGGCCGCCGCTGAGGAAGAGAGCGACGTGACGAACCTCGGCGTAACCGTCACCAACCTTACCAAGGAGTTGGAACGCAAGCTCGACTACAAGGGCGAGAAGGGTGTCGTCGTTACCGATGTGGACTCGAACAGTCTTGCTTACCGCCGCGGCGTCCGCGAGGGCGATCTGATCGTCGAGGTCAACCGGCAGCCCGTGACCTCGGTCAGCGAGTTTGAGAAAGTTGTCAAGAACGCCAAGGACAGCGTGTTGCTGCTCATCAAGAACAAGGAAGGCAGCCGCTTCGTCCCGCTGCAGAAGAAATGATCCCGTTGCGCGACAACATCCCGTCACGGTGTTTTCCCGGCGTGACGGTTGCGTTGATCGTGATCAATGTGGCGGTGTTTCTGCATGAACTGGCGCTCGGCCCGCGCCTGGAAGCGTTCACTCTCCGGTATGGCATCGTGCCGGCGTTCTACACCGACGCCGACTTGCGGGGCTGGGCATGGAACGAAGCCGGTTGGGGCGCGCTGCTGCAGCCGATCTTCGCCTCCATGTTTCTCCACGGCGGCTTCATGCACATCATTGGCAACCTGTGGGTGCTCTGGATTTTTGGCGACAACGTCGAGGACCGGCTCGGCCACGCGCGCTATCTGCTGTTTTACCTGATGGGCGGCGTCGCGGCGGGTCTGCTTCACATCGCCACCAACTGGGGTTCGCAAGTGCCGACCATTGGCGCGAGCGGCGCCATCGCCGGCGTGATGGGTGCCTACTTCGTGCTCTACCCGCGTGCCAAAGTGCTGACACTGGTTCCCCTCGGCTTCATTCTCGACATCGTCGCGTTGCCCGCGGTCATCTTTCTCGGCTTCTGGTTTCTGCTGCAACTGCTCAGCGGCACGTTCGGCCTGTTTGCCGGCAGCGGCGCGGGCGGCATTGCGTTCTGGGCGCACATCGGCGGTTTTGTTTTCGGCATGTTGCTGGTCAAACGCTTTGTGCCGCGTCCGCCAAGGCTGGCGGGCCATTGGGAACTGTTGAGGTGACTCGCTACGCCTGCTCGCCTCCCGCGCTTTGCTGCCGTGTCTTCGGCAGAATCGCGACGAGCAAGATCCTGAGCCGCGCCATCTTCTCGACGGTGATGATGCCCTGCGGCGTCTCGACGGTGTCGCCGGGGTGCGCGAGCCGGCCGAGGTGGTTCGTGACGTAGCCGGCGATGGAGTCAGCCTGCTCGTCTGCGAGGTCCCAGCCGAAACGGTCGTTCAGTTCGCGCAGCCGCACGTCGCCGCGCACCAGCAGCCGTCCGTCGGGCATCTCCTGTATGCTGGGTTGCCGCGCATCCGCCGGTTCCTGCACTTCACCAAAGACTTCCGCAACAACGTCGTCGAGCGTCACCATGCCGGCGACGCCGCCGTGCTCGTCGGTGACTACCGCAACCTGCGAACGCTGTTGTTGGAAGCTGCGCAGAAGGTCATCGAGCCGCACCGTCTCCGGCACGAACAACGGCGCACGCGCCAGCTTGCGGATGTCGGGCGGTTCATTCGACTGTCGCAGGTGGCAGAACACATCCCGCACGTGCAGGATGCCGGCGATGTTGTCGAGCGTGCGATCATAGACCGGCAGCCGTTGGTGGCCGCTGCGCGCCACGCGGTTGAGCAACTCCTCCGCCGGCAGCCGGCCGTCGAGCGCGATAAGGTCGGTGCGCGGCACCATCACATCGCGCGCGGTCAGGTCCGGCACGCGGAAGGCCCGCTCCACCAGCTTGCCTTCCAGTTCATCTATCACGCCGGCTTGCCGGCTCTGTCGGACCAGAATCTGAAGCTCGTCCACGGAGTGAACGCCGTGCAGTTCGCTTTCAGGCTCCAGTCCCAGCAACCGCACCACGCCATTGCTGACGCCGTTCAGCGCCCAGACCAGCGGACGCATCAGTGCCACGGTCAACCGCATCAGCGGCATCACCCACAGCGACGTCGCCTCGCCGCGTTGCACGGCGACGACCTTCGGCACCTGCTCGCCGAAGACCACGTGCAGGAAGGTGATGAACACAAACGCCAGCGCCACGGCGATCGTATGCGCGGCGGTTTCCGCGAGCATCGGCGACGTCCAACTAAACAGCGGCGCCAACAAGTGCGCCAGCGCCGGTTCGCCGAGCCAGCCGAGGCCAAGGCTGGCCATCGTGATGCCGACCTGCGCGCCGGCGATGTAAGTGCCGAGGTTGCGCATCGCGGCGAGCACGGTTTTCGCGCTCGTGTGACCGGCGGCGACCAGTTCCTCCATGCGGCTGCGGCGCACACTTACCAGCGCGAACTCGGCTGCGACGAAGAAAGCGTTGGTCAGCACGAGCGCTGCCACGCCCAGCAGTTTCACGATGTCCCATGTCAGTGAGTCCATATTGTTTCTCTCAATGCGCCGTCAGTCTTTCATGGCCGTTTGGGCAGGAAAATGTGCACCGGCGAGCCGAACGCTGCCTCCGCCGCCTCGCCGATGGCCTCGGCGAAAGTTGGGTGCGTGAAGATTGTGTGGCCCACCTGCTCGGCCGTCGCGCCGAGCGAGATGGCGAGCGTGATGGTGGCGATCAACTCCCCCGCCGCCGGGCCGATGACCTGGCCGCCGAGCAACCGGTGCGTTTCCGCGTCGGCGACGAGTTTCACAAAGCCATCCGTCTCGCCGCTGGCCTGCGCGCGGCCGAGCGCGGCCATCGGGAACTTGCCGACGCGCACAGCGCGACCCTGCGCTTGCGCCTCCGCTTCGGTGAGGCCGACGGAAGCGACCTCCGGATGCGTGAAGACCACGCCGGGCACGGCGGTATAATCCATCGTCGCTGTTTCGCCGAGTGCGTTCGCCACCGCCACGCGCGCCTGGGCGCTCGCGACGTGCGCGAGCGGGAACCGGCCAACAACATCGCCGATCGCGTAGATGCCTGGCGCGCTCGTCTCCAGTCGTTCGTTCACGACGACGTGGCCGCGCGATGTCAGTTTTACGCCGGCGTCGTCGCAGCCGAGGTCGCCGCTGTTCGGCACGCGCCCGACGGAGATGAGCACACGGTCAAAGCTTGGATCGAACTCAGTCACCGTCTCGCCGACGCGGACCTCGATGCCGGCCTTGCGGAAGAACTTCGCGAGCGCCACGCCCAACTCGGCGTCCATTCCGGGCAGGAGATTGGCGAGCGCCTCGACGACCGTGACCTCCGAGCCGAGCGCGCGGAAAATGCAGGCAAATTCGCAGCCGATGTAGCCACCGCCGATGATGAGCAGCTTCTTCGGCGGCTCGGCCAGATGGAGCGCGTGGTTGCTGTTGATGATGCGCTGGCCGTCCACGGGCGGCAGCCCCGGCGGCGTAGGCGCGGGCCGCGAGCCGGTGGCGAGAATGATGCGCGACGTGGAGAGAGTCTGGTCGCCGACGTGAACGCGACCGCCGCCGAGCAGCCGCGCCCGGCCGCTGACGAACTGGATGCCGTTCTTGCGGAACAGGAACTCCAACCCCTTGCTCATCGTGCTGATGACCTTGCGCGTGCGGGTCATCATGGCGCTGGCCGCCAAACGCGGCTCGGCGCCAACACTGGCTGGGTCGAGTCCGAAGTCGCCCGCGCGCTGCACGGTGCGGAGCGCCTCGACGCTCGCGAGCAGCGCCTTGGTCGGGATGCAGCCGAGATGGAGACAGACGCCGCCCGGTGGCGCGTCGCTGACGAGCGTGACACGGGCGCCGCGTTGCGCAGCGCGGATGGCGGCGACATAACCGCCGGGGCCGGCGCCGATGACGAGGAGATCAGGAGTTTCGTTGGCCACAGTGGCCGCAGGTTAGCGGCGGCTGGCGGTGGCGGCCAGATTATTTTGGTGGCGTCGCGCGCGACTCCGGATTGTCGTGGCGGCACGGCAGAACCGGCGTTATGCTTTCCAGCGTTCGCGCTGCAAAAAATACAGCTTGCGAAAAGCCGCCACTCGGTTTCTTTTGTTGCCGAGAAGGAGAGAATGCATCTAGTGGCCATCATCTTGTTGGTCTGCGGTTTCATTGGACTCGCCACACCGGCGTTCGCGGAGAAAACCGTGCTGCGCGTTGGGCATTTTCCGAATGTCACCCATGCGCAAGCCATGATCGCGCACGGGCTGAGTCGCGAAGGCAAAGGTTGGTTCGAGCAGCGGATGGGGCCGGATGTGGAAGTGCGGTGGTTCGTTTATAACGCCGGGCCGAGCGCGATGGAGGCGATTTTCACAAAGAGCCTCGACATTGCCTACGTCGGGCCGAACCCAGCCATCAACGCCCACCTGAAATCCCGCGGCGAGGAAGTCCGCATCGTGGCCGGCGCGTGCAGCGGCGGCGCGGCGCTGGTGGTGCAGCCGGACGGACGCATCAAAACGGACGGGGATTTCCGCGGCCGGAAGGTGGCGACGCCGCAACTCGGCAACACGCAAGATGTGGCGGCGCGCGCGTGGCTGGCGACGAAAGGTCTGCGGGTGACGATGACCGGCGGCGACGCGTTGGTGGTGCCGACCGCCAATCCCGACCAGCTCGCGCTGTTCCAGAAAGGCGATCTCGACGCGGTCTGGACAGTGGAGCCGTGGGTGACGCGGCTGGTGCTGGAGACGAAAGGGCGCGTGTATCTGGAGGAGAGTGCGCTCTGGCCGCAGACCGGCGGCCGGTATGTCACGACGCATCTGGTGAGCAGCGTGCGGTTCCTGAAGACAAAACCGGCGTTGCTCAAACGCTGGATCGCCGCGCACGTGGAGCTGACGCAGTGGATCAACCAGCACGCCGACGAAGCGAAGCGACTCCTCAACGCCGAGATCAAGGCGGAGACGACCAAGGCGCTGCCGGGCGATGTGCTTGACGGCGCGTGGCGGCGGCTGGAGTTAACGCACGACCCGGTGCGCGCGTCGCTGCTGCGGTCCGCCGAGGACGCGCACCGCATCGGGTTCCTGCGCGGGAAGCCGGACCTGTCGCGCATCTATGATTTGAAGTTGCTCAACGAGGTCCTGCGTGACAAAGGTTTGGTGGAAATCCCATGAGCGTGATCCACGAAGAACTTCGCCCCGTGCCGCCGCTGAAGCTGGAGGTGGAGCACGTCTCGAAGACGTTCCGCACCAAGAGCGCGACGACCCACGCCCTCGACGACGTGAGCCTGACGGTGAGCGAAGGCGAGTTCGTGTGCCTGGTCGGGCCGAGCGGTTGCGGCAAATCCACGCTGCTGAACATCATCGCCGGGCTGGACACCGCCGACAGCGGCCGCGTGCTCGCCGACGGCAGGCTCGTGACCGGGCCGGGCCGCGACCGGATGGTGATGTTCCAGGAGTCGGCGCTGTTCCCGTGGCTCGACGTGATGGACAACGTGCTGTTTGGACTGAAGCTCAAGCCCAACCTGAACAACCGCGAGCGAAACGAAGTGGCACAATTCTACCTGCAACTGGTCGGGTTGGAGAAATTCCACCGCGCCAACATCCACGAGCTTTCGGGCGGCATGAAGCAGCGCGTGGCGCTGGCGCGGGCGTTGGCGCCGAATCCGCGCGTGCTGCTGATGGACGAGCCGTTCGGGGCGCTGGACGCGCTGACGCGGGAGCAGTTGTATGGCGACATTCAGGAAATCTGGCAGAAGCGGCGCAAGACGATCGTGTTCGTCACGCACAACGTGCGCGAAGCGGCCTGCCTCGGCGAGCGCGTGGTGCTCTTTTCGCCGCGGCCTGGCCGGATCGAGGAAGAATTCCGGATTGACCTGCCGCACCCGCGCGACATCAACAGCGTCAGCCTGGCCGAGCACGCCGCGCAGATCATGCGGGCGCTGAAACGCCACTGGCCGTCCAACGGCTCGGAGGTGTCGGAATGAAGCGCATCCTGACAGCGGCGGGTTTCTTTGCGGCGCTGGTCGCCGCATGGGAGGCGCTCGTGCGCGCGGGCATTTGGTCGCCGGTGATGGTGCCGTCGCCGCTTAGTGTGGCCGAATACATCTTCGGCGCGATCCGCGACGGCACGCTGGGCCACGCCGCGCTGGTCACGATGCGCCGGCTCTTGGTGGGCTACACGCTGGGCGTCATCTTCGGCTTGCCGCTCGGACTGGTGACGGCGCGGTTCAAGTTCTGCGAAGACACGCTGGGCATCATTGCGCTTGGCCTGCAAACGCTGCCGAGCGTCTGCTGGGTGCCGTTGGCGCTGCTGTGGTTCGGCCAGACCGAGGCGGCGATGATGTTCGTGGTCATCATGGGCACGCTCTGGTCGGTCGTGATCGCCACCGACAACGGCGTGCGCAACATCCCGCCCATCTACGCCCGCGCCGCGCAGACGATGGGGTCGAACCGCTGGCACACGTGGGTCTGGGTGAAGCTGCCCGCGTCGCTGCCGTTCATCGTCAGCGGCATGAAGCAGGGCTGGGCGTTCGCGTGGCGGTCGCTGATGGCGGCGGAGGTCTATGTGACGATCCTGACCGGTTTCGGCCTGGGCCACCTGCTGCATTACGGCCGCGAGTTGCACGCCATGGATCAGGTCATCGCGATCATGCTCGTGATCATCGTGATCGGCCTGCTCGCCGACAAAATTGTGTTTTCACCCTGGGAAAGGTTCCTCCATCACCGCTGGGGCACGACGAAATAGCCGACGGCTTTCGCAGCAAACAAAAAGAGCGTCCCACTTGCGCGGGACGCTCTTTTGTTTGGGAACGAGAATCGTTCCGCAGTCGGATTACCGACGGCCGCCACGACCGCCGTCGCGGTGACCACCGCCACGACCGCCGCCAAAACCGCCGCCGCCGCCGCCGCCACGGGGGCGTTCTTCGCGGGGACGGGCTTCGTTGACCGTCAGGGCACGGCCGTCGAGTTCCTTGCCATTGAACTGGGAGACGGCCGCGTTGGCCTCCTCCTGCGATCCCATCGTCACGAACGCGAAGCCGCGGGACTTGCCCGTGAACTTGTCCGTGATGAGTTCGCACGCGGTGACATTGCCGGCCTGCTTGAAGAGGTCGAGCACTTCGCCTTCGGTGGTGTTAAACGACAGGTTGCCTACGAATAGCTTTGTAGCCATTATCTTACTCTTGTCCTTCTGCTGCTGTGGGAGCTTGCGTGACTGTTCCCGACTTCTTCGGGTTTCGGATCATCACCAGCTATCAAGGCTGCCTGACAATCTACCAACTCACCGCGAACCGCTTCCAACTGCGAGCGGCGGAACAGTAGCCAAAAGCCTCCGAATATCAATCATCTTTTTTTGTAAAAAAAGCCGCCTAAACCAAGCTCCAGCCAACGCATCGCGGCAGCCCCGTTTCCGCGCGAGATGCACACAGGTTGAAACAAAAAGGGCGCCTCGTTTGCACGAGACGCCCTTTTGTCAGAACAAAAGTTCCGTCAGCCGCGGACGCAAATCCACGGGCTTGCGAACGGCTTAATACCGGCCGCCGCGACCGCCGCGATCACCGCCGCGACCGCCGCCGTAACCGCCGCCGCCGCCACGGGGACGCTCCTCGCGCGGGCGGGCTTCGTTGACCGTCAGGGCACGGCCGTCGAGTTCTTTGCCGTTGAATTGAGTGACGGCCGCAGTGGCCTCCTCTTGCGATCCCATCGTCACGAACGCAAACCCGCGGGACTTGCTGGTGAACTTGTCCACGATGAGTTCGCACGAACTGACGTTGCCCGCCTGCTTGAACAGGTCGAGAATATCGCCTTCGGTGGTGTTAAACGACAGGTTGCCTACGAATAGCTTTGTAGCCATTTTATTATGTTTTCCTTCTGCTGCGGTGGGAGCTAGGCGGTGACTGTTCCCGACTTCTTCGGGTTTCGGATCATCACCAGCTATCGAGGCTGCCTGACAATCTACCAACTCACTGCTGAATACTGCCTACTGCGAGCGCGGCGACTTTACGCTAAAGCGCAGGAATAGCAACAGGAATTCCCAATAAACCACCGGCTCGGTATCGCACTGGCACATACGCGTTTTTCCTTGCCGGCCCGCCGCTGGCGGCCTATCACCTCTCTCCGAAATGTCGCCATGATCACCATTGTCGCCGCTCCCGATAAATTCAAAGGCTCGCTGACTGCGGAAGAAGCCGCCGACGCCATCGAACGCGGCGTCCGGCGGGCCTGGCCGCGGGCACGTGTCGTGAAAGCCCCGATGGCTGACGGCGGCGAAGGCACACTCCGCGCGCTTGTGCAGGCCACGGGAGGGAGGATTCTTCACCAGCGCGTGATGGGGCCCCTCGGCAAGCCCGTGCGCGCGGCATTCGGCGTGCTCGGCGACGGCGAGACGGCGGTCATCGAGATGGCCGAAGCGAGCGGCTACCGGCTCGTGCCGGCGGCGCGACGCAACCCGCTCGTCACCACCACCTACGGCACCGGCGAACTGATCGTGGCGGCGTGGCGGCGCGGCTGCCGGCGGCTCATCGTCGGCATCGGTGGCAGCGCCACCAACGACGGCGGCGCGGGCATGGCGCAAGCGCTCGGCGCCCGGCTGCTCGACGGCCGAGGCCGTGAGCTGCTCCCCGGCATCGGCGGCGGCGCGTTGGATCGCGTGGCAAAGATTGAGTTTCCAAAATCAGGAATCAGAAATCAGAAACCAGAAATCCTCGTCGCCAGCGACGTGCGCAACCCACTCATTGGCCCGCGCGGCGCGAGCGCAGTGTTCGGCCCGCAGAAGGGCGCGACACCAACGATGGTGAAGCAACTCGACGCGAACCTCCGGCACTGGGCAAAGGTGATTACGCAATGCGGAATGCGGAATGCGGATTACAGGTCGCTGACAACGTTTCCCGGCGGCGGCGCGGCAGGTGGGCTGGGCGCGGGGCTGCGTGCGTTCCTTGGGGCGCGGTTTCGTCCGGGTGTGGAGATCGTCATCGAGCACGCGCGGCTGGCGGAAAAACTGCGCGGCGCAGCCCTCGTCATCACGGGCGAGGGCCGGCTCGATCTCTCGACGCTCGACGGCAAGGCGCCGCTCGGCGTGGCGCGGCTCGCCCGGCGGCTCGGCGTGCCGGTGATCGCCATCGGCGGCTCGCTCGCACCAGACGCGGAGACGGCATTCCAGCGCGCCGGTTTCGCGGCGGCTTTGCCGCTGATGGCCGGCCCTATTCCGCTGGAGGAAGCGATGGCGCAGGCGGGCGCTCTGCTGGAGGCGACAACGGCTCGAGCAATGGAGCTTGTGCGGATTCAGATTTATAGAACGTAAACGCGATGCGTAAATTCGGGTTGGCTTTTTCCCTGTGGCTCGTTACGAATCATCCGTCGCCGTTTACGCATTACGTTTTACGAATTATGAAAACAGCACTTCTTTTCGCCGGCCAGGGCGCTCAAGTCGTCGGCATGGGCAAGGATCTCGCGGCGGCATCGCCCGCGGTGCGGCAGGTGTTCGAGCGCGCCAACGCGACGCTCGGCTATGATCTGGCGCGCATTTGCTTCGACGGCCCGGAAGTGGAACTGACCAGGACCGACAACGCACAGCCGGCGATTTTCGCGGCCTCCATCGCGTGTCTGGAGGCGTTGCGCTCGGAACTGGGCAGCCAGGGAAAGTCGCTGGAGTTCGCGGCGACGGCGGGCTTGTCGCTCGGCGAATTCACGGCGCACGTGGCGGCGGGGACGATGAGTTTCGACGACGGCATGAAACTGGTGCGGCTGCGCGGCCAGGCGATGCAGGCGGCTTGCGAAGCGACGGCCGGCACAATGGCCGCCGTGATGAACCTGGACGAAGCCGCTTGCGCGGAGGTCTGCAAGGAAAGCGGCGCGGAAGTGGCGAACCTCAACTGCCCCGGCCAGATCGTCATCAGCGGCGAGAAGAGCGCCATTGCCGCCGCGTGCGAGCAGGCGAAGGCACGCGGCGCGAAGCGGGCGTTGCCGCTGAACGTGGCAGGCGCGTATCACTCGCGCTTGATGGCGAGCGCGCAAGCGCCGCTGGCCAACGCACTGGCGGCTGCAACGCTGGCCGCGCCGAAGGTGACGGTGGTTTCCAATGTGACAGCCAAACCGACAACAACACCGGAGGAAGTTCGCGACTTGCTGGTCCGGCAGATTGTTTCGTCGGTTTATTGGGAGGCTTCGATGCGCTGGTTGCTGGCGCAAGGTTTCCAGCGGTTCATCGAGCTTGGCCCCGGCACGGTGCTGGCGGGTTTCATGAAACGGATTGATTCCTCCATCCCGGTGCTGTCCGTGAACAACTGCGCCTCGCTCGCCGACGTCGCGGCCAAGCTCTGACGTCCTGACGTTGTCACCTCAGAATCCCCGCACCATGTAGGCGTGGAGGATGCCGGATTCGTCGGAGTTGAAGAAACCGAGCTTGCCGTTCGGCGACAGGAACGGATGGATGTGCGACTGTTTGATGCAGGTGGAGCGCGGATTCAGCAGATACTTCCAGTTGCGGAGCGCATCCCTGCCCGGCTCGCCGAACTCGGCGGCGAAGATGCGCCCGCCTTTGTCGAACGGGCCGGCGTCGCTGATGAACCGCTGGCCCGTGATGTCGCCGGCGAAGTGGCTGAAGCGAGATTCCTTCAAGTCTCGCGTGAGGTCATTGCGGACGCCGCCGGGCGTCTTGATGCCAACGTGGCCGGTGTGCGGCGCGGCGCTGCCCTCGATGAGGAACGCGCCGCGCGGGTTGCGCGAACTGGTGCTGGTGATGCCCCATGTCGTTCGACCGCGCCAGCACTGATGGCCCTGACAAAACTCGTTGCCGTCGCGGCCCCACGGCATGTTGCGGAAGCTGGTGCCGTCGTCGCGGATGACATGGATGTCCGCTCCGTCGCCGCCGGTCAATTTCTTCAATTCGCCCTTGGGCGTCATGACGCAGCCGTGATTTTCCTGAATGAGAATGTCGTGCGACGCCTCCGGGTCGGTCGAGCGGCAATACTGCGAGTGCAGGTTGCACCACGTCGGCCCGTGGAGGATGAGCTTGACCGTCGCTTTCTCCAAGTCGAACACCATCAGGCCATAGGGCGGCGGGTCGGTCTGGCCGTCGCCGAGGAAGCCGGAGATCGCGAGCCGTTTGCTGTCCGATGAGATCGTCGAGATCGGGTAGAGCCGGCTGGGGCGGAACTTCGTGCCCGGCAACGGCCCGTCCACGACAAGCAACGTGCGCCGGTCGGTGCCGTCGAGGTTGACGCGCTTGAGCGCGAACTTGCCGCCGCCGACCGTCGTCTCGTCCACGAAGTAATAGAGGTATTTGCCATCGGGCGACACCGACGGCGCGACGCAGCCCGTCTCCTGCGTGAGCGGCGAGAGGGCGCAGTAATTCTCGATGTCGCAGAGGTAATACTGGTGTTTCGGGTCGTTCTTGTTGCCGCCGTGCGCCGTCGCCGAGCGATGCAGGACGAATCGCTTCGAGTCCATCGTAAACACCTGCGCCTCCATGTAGAGGTGCGCCCACGGCACGCCCTGTTCGGTGGTGAGTTGGATGACCTCCAGCCCTTTTGGCGATTCGGCGTCGAGCAAGTCGGGTCGCGGTCTGGCCTTCCCGGTTTTCATCGAACCAATGAGGTCAGTCTTTACGAGTTTGGGAGCGTCATTGGCAGCGAAGGCCGGGCGCAACCAGCCGGTCACAACTGCGGTTGCGGTTGCCGCGCCGGCGCGCCTCAAGAACGCGCGGCGGCTGGTCGGTGTGCGGTGGGTGTTCATGGCGATTTGATAGTCCAGTCGGCGATCTTCCGGACATCATCCGTCGCCAACCCGCCGCTGACAAGTCCGCATTTGGCGGCGGCGTTGGAAATGCGCGGGCCTCAGTGCCCCAATAGCGGAGCGCTGAGGACCCAACATTCGTTGGCGACACGCTCCGCCTGTGAATAGCTTTGCGGCACCGGAAAGATCGGATGGGATTTTGTCCGATTTGGGTTTAACCTATCCGTCAACTGGGTCACGCCGGACTGGGAAGGCAGATTCCCTTGCCCCAACGTGCTTGCGTTTCGGGAGAGAGGCTCGCTCCCGATTCACCGCTTTGACACCAGAGGGATTGCTCTGGATGTCCACCCTCAGGCTGTCTGCCATAAGGGCTTCGCGGAGCCACGGCTGGCATGACCCGCAACCATGATACGGAGCGCGACGATGAAGGACAAACATCAACTCGACGATTGTGTGGCGCTCATCGGCTGGACGTTCCGTTTTGCCCTCGCGGTTCTCGTCACTGGAGCCGTTTCGCCCGCGAGTTGCCAGCAGAACGACGTCATCACCGGTTCGCAACTCCGCAACCGCCTCAAGCACCTGTTGCTCGACAGCCGCGTCGTTGCCGAGACCAGCAACGCGCGACTCGTGCTCGGATCGGTGACGAAAGACGCGCACAACCCGCTCTTCCGCGCGGACAAGCCTTGGGAAAACGCACTCAACAACCTCTACCCGAACGTCGCCTACGACGAGAACGAGCGGTGCTTCAAGCTCTGGTATAAGTGCGTGCTCGCCGACTCCAACGTCATCGAGAAGATGATGCCGCCGCGCACCATCAACAACGTCGGCTGGTTCCTCTGCTACGCGACCTCGAAGGACGGCATCGTCTGGGAGAAGCCGGAGTTGGGCCTGCACGGATTCGACGGCACCACGAAAAACAACGCCGTCGCGCGCGATGTCGCCAACGTCGGCGTCTGCCGCGACCCGCACGACCCCGACCCGGCGCGGCGTTACAAGATGATCTACGACATCGGCGTGCGGCTACCCGACAACATGCGCGTGCGCTTTTCGGCCGACGGCATTCACTGGTCCGAGCCAGTCAAACCTGACGGACTCGGCACCGCTGGCGACACGCACAGCAACATGTTCTGGGACGACTGGCTCGGCCGTCACGTGCTCATCACACGGCTTTACATCGGCGAGCGGCTCGTCTCACGCGCCGAGAGCGCGGATTTCCTGAAGTGGAGCAAGCCCGCGCTCGTGTTGCGCTCGACGCCGGCCGAGAGCAAAGCGCGCCAGACCTACTGCATGCCGGCGTTCCCCTACGCAAACGGTTACCTTGGCTTCGTGATGATGTATAACCTCGGCTCCGACAAGACCGTGGACTGCGAACTGGTCTGGAGTCCGGACTCGGTGATGTGGCAGCGCGTCTCGCCCGGCACGCCGTTCATCCCGCGCGGCGCGAAGGAGAGTTACGACGGCGGCTGCATCTACGCACAAGCTGGCCCTCCGATTATCAAAGATGGCCGGCTCTGGATTTACTACGGTGGCAGCCGCGAGGTCCATCGTGGCTGGAAACGCCACTGCTTGCCCTGCCTCGCGCGGTTGCGCGTGGACGGCTTCGCCGGCTACGAGCCGCAGGAGCCGGGCCGCCCCGCGACGATCCTCACGCCGCTGATGCGTTGTGCCAGTGATGAACTGCGCGTGAGCGCCGACGTTCGCGGCGGTTCCGTGCGTGTGGAAGTTGTCGGCGAGTCCGGCCATACGCTGGCCGATTGCGAACCAATCACCGCCAACGTGACCAACGGCGTGGTGCGTTGGAAGAACGGGAAGTCGCTGGCAGCACTGAGGGGGAAGACTGTTCGACTGAAGTTCGAACTGAATTCCGCCACCCTCTACGCCTTCACTGGCATGGAACTCGCCGCAGCGTCGAAGTGAGCTAAAGTCCCGCCGACTTCTTCACAGCCTCAACGATCCGACGCGTGTCGTCGCCGCATTCCCAGACCAGCTTGAGGAAACGCGGGAGGTCCAGGTTCATCTTCCGCAGGAACGGCCGGTCGCCGCCGCAGCCATACATCAAGTCCGGCGGCAGTTCGCCGCGCAGCTTCAGCCGCGCCTTCGCAATGATCCGCGGCAGCCATGCGATGCCGTCCACCTCGGCCGTCTTTGCCGGCAGGGTGGCTGAGGAAACGACGCGTCCCGTTTGCCTGCCGCCCATCACGTTCAGCAAGTAATCGCGCCGGATGGTCGCCACCGCCAGCGTCGTCTCGAAGTCCGGCTCGCCGTAGCGGTGGAAGTCGTCCACAAAATCAAACAGCTCCTGCGTCGTGCAGCCGATGGTGGCCAGAAACGCCGCGTCCTCCTTGCTAAACATCGTGTGTGGCGAGCGCCGGCCTTCGTTCCATACCGCGACGCCGCGGTCGTAGATCTTCCGGAACTCTGTCTGCCAGTCGTTGGTGCTCATGTGTTGAAATAGAAAGCCGCCGTGGGACGTTGTCAATCACCTTGCTTTGCCTTCGAAGCGGAGGGCGATGTTGCGCCGAGATGCTTGAGCAGGAACTCCACGGCCACCACCGTGGTGTTTGCGGTGCCGTCGTCCTCCAGATGCGTCCGGACCTTCGCGCCCACCTCGTCACCGCGTTTCTTGATCGCCTGCGCGTGGCGCGGATGATGCACGTAGGCACCGCGGTTGGCCGGTTCGGCGGCTGATTGAGTGCTGATCATCAGGATCGGCGGGTCGTCCTGGCTGAGTTGACGATACATGCTGCAATCGTCCAGAACGCGCTTGCCCTCCGGCGTCTTGTAGTCCGCTTCGCTCTTAAAGTGGTAGAACTCGATATCCTCTGCGTCGCCGCGCCGCCACTCTTTCTTGAACTCACCGATGAGCTTGCCCCACTCGGTCATGTCGTAGCTCGCCTGCCCGCTGATGCACGCGGCGGCGCTGATGCGGCTCGATTGGCGCAACACGGGATCGTCGCTCTTCGGGTTTGCGAGGTCGTCATGCACCGCCAGCCACAACGACGTGCCCGCGCCCGCCGAGCCGCCGAAGCAACCGATGCGCTTCGGGTCGAGGTTGTATTTCGCCGCGTTGAGCCGCACAAACTGGATCGCTCGCGCCGCGTCGCGCAGGATGTCCTGAATGGGCGCGTGCTGGCGGAAACGGTAATTGATCGCCATCACGGATGCGCCGGCTTCGCGGGCGCGCTGGAGACCGTCACGGCTGAGCTTGGACTTGTCGCCGCCGACAAACCCGCCGCCGTGGATGAAGACGACCAGCGGCGCCGGCTTGTCGGCCTTCGCGAGCCAGAGGTCGAAGACGTTGCGCTCGTGCGGGCCGTAGCGCACGTCCTTGTGATCGGGCGCGGGCAATGCGGCAGCTTTGGCCTCGCGCTTGCCGGGGAGCGGCTGGCCGGACTCGCGGAGCTTCTTCAGATATGCCCGCGCCTCGTCGAACGTGAGCTTGCCGTCCTTGTTCGTGTCAGCGTCGGGAAAACGCTTGAGGTATTGCTGGAGCAGTTCGGGCGTGGGTTGTCGCGAAGCTGGCTTGTTGGCGGCATCCTCCGCGCCGCGCACAGGCTGGAGCGCGAACACCAGTGCAACAACGGCGACGAGTCGAGGAATGGGGGCGAAGTTCATATCCCTGAAGGTTCAGCGCGGAATCACCGGCAGCACGATGTGCGACGGATGAGCGGCGTCGTGGTGGATGGTATTGACGGCGGAGATGACACGGCGGTTGTCGTTGAGCGGTTCGCCGGTGTTCGGGTTCACGTCGAAGCGCGGGAAGTTGCTGCTGGAGATGTCCACGCGGATCCGGTGGCCTTTCTTGAAGACGTTGGAGGTTGGGTATAGCTTGATGATGAACGGGTAGATTGTGTCGGGCTTCATCAGCTTCTCCTTCTTCAGCGTCTCGCGGAAACGCGCGCGGACGATGCCGTCGGTGATGTTCAGGTCGAAGCCGCCGGGGAAATCCGCGCTCGGCGGATAGACATCGAGCAATTTGGCGGTGAAGTCGGTGTCCACGGCGGACGACGAGGCCCAGAGTTTCACCTCCAGTTCGCCGGTGACCTCGATGTCCTCGGCGAGCGGCTCGGTCTGGAAGACGACGATGTCGTTGCGCGCCGAGAGCGGAATCGGCAGCGGCCAGTTCCAGATGTGCGACCCGCCGCGCTGGTCCCAAGCGCCTTGGAGCATGATGCCGTCGCCAGAGGAGATGCAGCCGCCGACGGTCGGCACCGGCTGGCGCGGGTCGAAGGTGAAGGATGTGGACGGCTTTTTTGCGCCAGCGGCCATTTGGGGTGAGAGGCCGCCGTTCGGCTGGAAATAATAACCGGTGAGCCGCGCCCGTGCCGGCGGCCACTCCTTCTCGTCTCGCCAGAAGCCGCCATGGTTGAGCAAGCCCTTGTCGCTCTTGCGGCCGTCGCCGGTGCCCATCACGAAGACGCGCACCTTCGTCGCAAACGGCGCGGCTTTGCCGACGCTGTTGTCGAGGCCCTTGAGCCAATGGTCATACCACTCCAGCCGCCAAGCCAGTTCGTCGGCGATGGCGGCGTCCTTGCCGAAGTCCACCTGACCGTGTGACGACGCGCGCTGGAGGCCGTGAATCCACGGACCCATGATGAGATAGACGGGGCTCTTGTGCGCCTTGGTGAGTGCGCCGAAGTTTGCGGTCGTGTTGCCGGCCCACGAGTCATACCAGCCGCCGACGAGATAGACCGGGATGTCTTTGTAGCGGTCGGCATGGTCCACGATGTTGTTCTGGAGCCAGAACTCGTCGTCCGTGCCGTGGCGCATCGCCTCGACCAGCCACTCCTCGTATTCCGGCGAGAACTTCAGCGGCGTCGTGCCGCGGCGAAGCGGGAGGTTGAGCAGGTAATGGAATCGGTTCTCGCCCATTTCCTTGAGCATCGCGCCGGTGGCGGGGTCGCGGCCCGCGCGACTGCCACGGCCGGCGTTGAGCATGATCCAGTTCCAAAACCGCATCTCGAACGCGCCCGCGTTGCGCATGGACTGGCGACCGAGGTTGGACATCGCGTCCACGGGAATGACCGTCGCGAGTTCCGGCGCGCGGGCCAGTGCCATGGCGTGCTGCGTGCCGCCGACGTAGGAGGTGCCGATCATGCCGATCTTGCCGTTGCTCCACGGCTGCCGGCCGATCCACGCCGCGCAATCCACGCCGTCCGGCCCGTCGTCGGTCATCATGTGCCAGACGCCCTCGCTCGCATAGCGCCCGCGCGTGTCCTGCGCGATGAATACGTAGCCGCGCGCCGCATAGTATTCGCCAAAGCGTTTGCTGCCGTTCTTGTTGTAAGGCAGCCGCGTGAGGATGACGGGAAACTTCTCCGACGCGACCGCGCCATTCTTCGCCGGCAGGTAAAGGTCGGTGGCGAGCTTCACGCCGTCGCGCATCGCGACCATGACGTTGGTGGTGGCGATGGTTTGATAGTCGGCGTCGCGCGCCGAGGCGGAGAGAACGGCCACCAGAAGGCACAGAAGGCGCACAAGGAAGCATGGCTTCATGGCGCACAGTCTATCACGAACATGGATTTGATTTCCAGACCGCAACTCCTGCGGCCCAATGCTGCCACGGCTGAAACCAACGAAACGCCGGCCTGATCTGTAGCTTTCAAGGCAGTCACGTAGTCGGCCAACTTGTTTCCCGTCAGCTTGATCTCTCCCACCCTGCTGAAATTGTTGGCTACGGCCAGTTGTTTAGCCCTTTCCCTGGCTTCTTTTTCGTCGGTAAATGTCTCAAATTCTCTTCGCCCTTGGAACAGGTGAACGAGCGAAAATCGTCCATCCCGACGCTTGTAGATGATAAGGGTAGTTTGACCAACGCGGATTCGAATGGGCTCAGCCACAACCATAATCTGTGGTCAAAAGCAAAAGTATTCAAATTCCCCGCAAAAAATGGCTGCCGGACTAGGATTCGAACCTAGACAGGCAGATCCAGAGTCTGCCGTGCTACCATTACACCATCCGGCAACGCCGCGGCGCGATCATTCCCGCCGCTGAAGGCGCAGAAACTAACGAAAGGGCCAAGCTTTGTCAAAATGGAAACCGGCCAAAGCGGAAAAAGGCGCCGGCCGGGACATTCTGTTGGATGCAAATCCAAGGTTGCATTCATGCCCGTGGGTGGCAGAATTGCCCCGAACGGTTGGTTTGGCGCAACAATTTGCACGGCAGTTGGAAAGGAATGGCTTATGCACGGAATCTCACGCGTTGGCGTCTTCAAACGGTTCTTCCCTTTCACGCTCGTCGCGGTGGCGGTGTTTGCTGTCACATTTGCGGCTTGCAGAGCCGCGCCGCCGCACGCAGAGGTCGGCTTCAATCCCGATCTGGTTGAAGCGAGATTCTTTCAAGGCCAGTGGGTGGTCTCGGCCGGCCAACTGTTGCTGGGTAACTTTGGTGACAGCGAGGCTGATGCGCGCGATGCGGTCCGGGTGATCAAGCACTATCGGTTCGACAAACACTGCGCCGTCGGCCCGCCTCGGCCTGCGATGGAATACTGGCTCGTCAACGGCCAGGCACCCGCCGGCCCGATCGAAGGCGAGGACGCCCTTCCCTTCAATCCCGCCAGCACCATTGTCAAACAAATCAACGGCTCGTGGAAGATCGTGGACGGCGACCACTGGATGCTGGACTTCGGCGGCGATGAGAACCTGGCCCGCATGGCGCTGGAGGTTATCCGCAAATACGGTTTCGAGTTCATGTGTTTCGTCGGCAAGCCCGCCCGGAAGATGTGTTACTTTCGAACCGGCGGGGCGGCACCACCGCCGCCAACACCACCGCCCGCTCCTGTCGGCGCGGCGCGCCTGAAAGTGACCGTCGTTGAGGGCGCAGGACGACCGGCTCAGATGCCCGTCATCACGGTGCGGCACGCGCAAAATCCAGGCGTTCAGCCGGCCGTGCTCGCCGAGAACCCCGGCCGGTTCGAGCTGCCGCCCGGTCCCTACAATGTTACCGTTCGCGTCGGTGCCGCGCCGGAGAGCGCGCCCCGCCCTGTCGTCATTGAAGCAGGCAGAATCACCGAGTTGCTCATCAACACCGGCACCGGCACGCTGGAACTGATGCTCACCGCTGGCGGCCGGCCTTTGGCGCGCGTGCCGTTGATTCATCTCAAAGCCGGCTCTCAGCTTGTCAGTTCCGTTACGGAATTGCCAGCCAAGTTCCAAGCGCAGGAAGGCAACTACTCCGTCGAAGTGCAGTTGCCGACCAACCAGAACTACACAATTCCAGACCTTGCGATCCGCGCAGGCGAAACCACGCGCAAGGCCGTGGAGGTGCCGTGTGCCGTGCTGACCGTGGTCGTCAATGTCCCGCCCTACCAGCCCGGCAGCGGGAGGTTCCCGCGCGTCGAGCTTCAGCAGAACGGCAGGTTTGTCGCGGCGCTGGTGGACAATCCCGCCCGCTTCCAGATTCTTGCCGGCACCTACACCATCAGCGCGCGCGGCGACCAGACGGAGTTTGGTTCGCGCGAGATCGCCATCCGGCCCGGCGAGGATCCGACCGTGGACTTCAGATGAAATCCATCCGCTGTTCGTTCACCACACTCTGGCTCCTGCTTGTGTCGGTTTGCGCTGCCGACGAGGTGTTGTTCAAGGACGACTTTGCCGGCAAGCTTGGTGATGGATGGAGTTGGGTGCGCGAGGAGAAGACCGCGTGGCGCATCGCAGACCATGCGCTCGAAATCCGTGTCTTGCCCGGCAATCTTTGGGGCAAGGCCAACAACGTCAAGAACGTGCTCGTTCGCCCGGCGCCCGACACGGTGCAAGGCGAGGTGGAGGTCGCCGTCAGCATCGCCAACCGTCCCACGCACCAATACGAACAAGCCAACCTCGCGTGGTATTACGACGACAGCCACATGGTGAAGCTGGGGCTGGAACTGGTGAACAAGGAGGTCTGCATCGTCATGGGCCGCGAGGAAGCCGACAAGACTCGCACGCTCGCGAAGATTCCCATCACCGCGACAACGGTGCGCGTGCGCCTGCTCGTGGCTGGCAGCCGGATTCGCGGCCAATATCGCATCGCGGGAACCGACGCCTGGCTCGATGCCGGCGCGGGCGACCTGCCGGCACCGCCGAACGCCCCGGCGAAGATCAGTCTCCACTGCTACCAAGGCCCGCCCGACGCCGAGCACTGGCCGAGCTTCAGCGAGTTCCGGGTGTCGCGCGTTCGCAAGTAGGGCGGCCAACCGAAGCATTGCTCCGCTCGGGAATCTCTCTTCTTTGTTCACGTGTCCGTTGACTCGACGTGCCGGATGGGATGATATGAACGAAACGCCATGAAACACTTCATCGCTTTGTTCCTGCTGCCGTTCCTGATTGTGCGGGTTTTCGCCGGAGAAATTGCCGTCGTTCGCGAGGAGACGCGCATCCCGCTCGGGCAGACGCGATCGTTTGAGTTCGGCACGCTGCCGCAGAAGGACACGACCGTGTTGCTGGATGTATCGTCGCGGTTCGACGCGAAAGGCTTCGGCGGCTCGATGTATTTCATGAAGCTCACCCTGAACGGGCGGGTCGTGAACGCCGCCAAGTCGCGCGCCATCAGTCGGCTCGTGAACAAGCCCGTCGTTTCGCCCATCGGCGCGAACCTGCCTTACTCGTGGTTCGGGAACAACTCGTGGCGCGTCCTCTACGCGTCGGACTTCGAGGGCGCGCTGAAGATGAAGTTCTACGCCGGCAATCCCTACCAGCTCGTGCTCGACGTGACCGACCTGACCAACCCGATGTCGGAGAACCGGCTGGAGATCACGAACATGGGTAATGGTTCGCAGGCGACCGCTGCGCACACAAAAGGCGACCTCGTCATCAAGAATCTCGTCATCCGCACGAAGCCCGGCGCCAGCCCGACGATGTCGGAGGACATTGCCGATCGCGACGTCATCAATCGCGGCACGCCTGGCGCGGGACCGGCGGCTTATAAGGGCCGACTGCTGCCCGGCGGCGGCTTCGCCATCAACGCCGGCGGACAACAGTTCGAGTTCGGGACGGCGATCTCCTATCCAAACGCCGGCCTGAATCGCCTCGTGCCGGCGGCGAGGGCTGACGCGACAGGCCAGAAGGAGTGGAAGGTCCGCGCCAGCGGCAACCGCGCTGTCGCCGAAGGTCCGGACTATCGGCTGCGCCGCACGGTGCGGTTCCTGCCGCGCCGCGTCGAGGTGGCCGACGAGATCACAAACCTCCGCCGCGACCAGAAACTCGGCCTGCTTGTGCGGCACGAGCTTTCGTTGAAGGGAAAGGCCGCCAGCGTCCGGCTCGCGGGCAATCCCGACCCCGCCATCAACGAGTATTACTCCAATGGCAATCCCAGCGTATATGTCGCGATACCGAAGCCGGGTCTTGGTCTTGGCTTGATCATTGAGGACGACGTGTTCCGCAACCAGGCGACGTTGTTCTACAACAACGAAGCCGCTGTCGCCGGGCTGCGGACGGAGATGCTCTGTCTGCCGGCGGGCGGCTCCTGCACGCTGTGCTGGTCGGTTTATCCCGTCGCGTCGAGCGATTACTTCGACTTCATCAATCTGGTACGCGCCGACTGGGGATCGAACTACACCGTCGAAGGACCGTGGACGTTCTTCAGTCCGGACACGATCCTCGCGACGCCGGTGGAGAAAATCCGCGAACAGTTCCAGCGGCTCGGCATCCGTTACGCCTGCTACTGCGGCGGCTGGGTGGACCCGAAGCACGACCGCAAGAAGATCGGCTTCGGCACGGGCGTGATGGACCCTTACTGGGGCGACTTCCGCCGCCGGCTGCGCGAGGCCGCTGCGAAAATCCGCGAGGCGTCGCCGGGCTGCAAGGTGCTCGTCTATTACGATTCGCAACGAGACACCTCCGACGGCGGCCACGAGCGGTTTCGTGACAGTTGGCTCACCGATGTGAAGGGCCGGCAGCTCTCGACGGAATGGAGCGGCATCTACAGCCTCACGTGGAGCGTCGTCGCCACGCTCAGCAACAGCTTCGGCCGCGCGATGCTCGATGTCGCCGACCGTTACCTCGACGAGATCAAGGCCGACGGCCTTTATTGGGACGAGATGGAGGCCACCGGCTACGGCGCGCCGCTTATCACACACAGCATCCCGGACGGCCACTCGTGCATCCTCGACAGGAAGAGTTACACGATTGACCACGAGATAGGCATCACGACGCTTCTTGGCGAAGGGCACCGCATGGCGGTGATTGACCGCATCCGCGCCAAGGGCGGCACGCTGATGGGCAACGGCCCGTGTGCGACGCGGAAGTTGCTCGCAAAGAAGCCGCAGCGCATGGTCGAGATCCAGCACAACGACACGTGGGCTTACGAGGGCAACTTCGACTCGCCGCTCGGCTACGCCAGCAGCCGGATGGACTTTGGCAACTGGGTCCGGGCGATCAAGATGGCCACGCTGCTGGTCGGCACACGCTACAACTACGAGCACGAAATCTCGCCCTACGTTTTCCCGTTCACGCCCATCGAATTGCACGCCGGCTACCTGCTCGGCCACGAGCGGATCATCGCGACGCACGCCGGCAACTACGGCTGGCCCGGCGGGCGATGTCTCGTGCAGGTCCGGCATTTCAACAAAGACGGCAAGCTCACCGGCAGGGATTTCGCGACAACGGTCGGCAAAGAAGCGCGCACCGCGGTCGAACTGGTTGATGGTGAAGCCGTCGTGCTGGAGCGACTGCCGGTTTCTGTGCGACCGAAGTCGGGTGCCGTCGAAATCAGCGCGGTGCGCTGCGGCGCGGGCGAACTCGCATGGACGCTGAAAGCGCCTGCTGGCGCAATGGTGCGAGTGTGCAGTGGAGCGATGAAGATCGCCCCGCGCCAGCGGTTCGCCGTCACGGTTGGAGACGCGAGGCGCGAGATTTCCGCCGGCCGCGACGGCGCGTTGAGCTTCGACATCAAGAGCGCGAAGCCTGTCCAAGTCCTCGTTCGTCCGGCTCAGTAGGGCCTCTTGCCTGTCGAGCTTCGGTTCTTGGGTGTATGCCTCATCCGGGCGCAACAGATGCACTTTGCCGGCGTATTGAGCCAAGACCGGTGGCATCAGTGCAGTTCCAATGACACAACAGAAACTTTGCGGACTGGTGAAGATCAGAACGGGCTGGAAGCTCGCGCCGCTTTAGTTGCTGACAACCGCCGCGTGATGGCGCTGTAATGCGGGCATGAGCCAACCCTTTTCTTCCCTGCTGGTTGCGGCGTTTGCCGCGTTCTCCGCCCGCGCCGCCGATGACATCGTCCTCGCCGACTTCGAGGGCAAGGACTACGGCCAGTGGAAGATCACGGGCAAGGCGTTCGGGCCGGGGCCGGCGCAGGGAACGCTGCCACGCCAGATGCACGTCAGCGGTTTTCTCGGCCACGGGCTGGTCAACAGCTTCCACGGCGGCGACAGACCCACCGGCACGTTGACCTCGCCGCCATTCAAGATCGAGCGCAAGTTCATCAACTTTCTCATCGGCGGCGGCGGATGGGAGGGCAAGACCTGCATGAACCTGCTCGTGAACGACAAGGTCGCGCGCGCCTCCACCGGCCCCAACTCGCAGCCCGGCGGCAGCGAGGAACTCGAACCCGCCGCGTGGGACGTGGCTGATCTCGCCGGCAAGACCGCCGTCATCCAGATCGTGGACAACGCCACCGGAGGCTGGGGCCACCTCAACGTGGACCATATTGTCCTGAGCGACTCGCGCAAAGCCCCGCCGGCATCGAAACTCGCCGTGCTGGAGCGCGAGCTGACGCTGGAGAAGCGTTACCTGCACCTGCCCGTTAAGACCGACGCGCGCAAAGCCAGGAAGTGCCTCGGCTCGTTGCTCGTGGATGGTGTCGTCGTTCGGGAGTTCGACATCGAACTGGACGAGCAGCCCGGCTTTTTCGCCCACCTCGACATCAGCGCGTGGCGCGGCAGAAAGGCGACGTTGCGCGCCGCGAAACTGCCGGCGGAGTCGAAGGCGCTCGACCTCGTCACGCAGGCCGACTCGATCTGGGCGGCTGACCAAGTCTATCGCGAGCCGTTGCGCGGCCAGTTTCACTTCTCGCCCAAGCGCGGCTGGAACAACGACCCCAACGGCATGGTCTTCGCTGACGGCGAATACCACCTCTACTTCCAGCACAATCCCTATGGCTGGAACTGGGGCAACATGCACTGGGGGCACGCCGTCAGCCGGGACATGGTGCACTGGAAGGAACTGCCCATCGCGATCCATCCGCTCAAGCACGGGGACTGGGTCTTCAGCGGCAGCGCCGTCGTGGACAAGGCCAACAGCAGCGGTTGGAGGAAGGGCGATAACGAGTTGATCGTCGCCGCGTTCACCAGCACCGGCCGTGGCGAGTGCATGGTGTATTCCAACGACCGCGGCCGCACGTTCACCGAGTTCGAGGGCAACCCGGTCGTCAAGCACACCGGCCGCGACCCGCGCCTGCTCTGGCACGCGCCGTCCACGCAGTGGGTGATGGCCGTCTATACTGAGGACAAAACGCAGACCGACAAGGAGAAGATGCGCTGCATCGCGTTCTACACCTCGCCCGACCTCAAGACGTGGACCTTCCAGAGTCGCATCCCCGGCTTCTATGAGTGCCCCGACCTGTTCGAGTTGCCTGTGGACGGCGACGCCTCGCGCAAGAAGTGGGTGCTCACCGCCGCCAGCAGCGACTACAGGGTGGGCGCGTTCGACGGCAAGATCTTCACACCCGAGACGCCGATGCTCAAAGGTCATCTCGGTCGCGGCTTCTACGCCGCGCAGACATTCAGCCACGATCCGCGAGGCCGCGTTGTGCAGATCGGCTGGCTCCAGACCGCCACCCACGGCATGCCGTTCAACCAGGCGATGAGCCTGCCGCTGGAACTGAGCCTCATCAGCACGGGCGAAGGACCGCGGTTGACGTGGACACCGGTGAAAGAGTTGGAGAAGCTGCGCGCCAAATCCCATCGTCCCGGCGCGCGGACACTGAAGGACGGCGACGCGAATCCGTTCGTTGGTGTCAGCGGCGAGTTGTTCGAGGTGCGCGCCGACTTCGCGCCATCAGCGGACACGACGGTCACATTCAACGTCCGCGGCGTTGAAATCGCCTACGACGCGGCGAAACAAGAACTCGTCGTCAATAACCACCGCGCCCCTGCACCGCTCCGCAACGGCCGGCAGCGCCTCATCATCTATGCCGACCGCACCGCGTTCGAGGTTTTCGCCAGCGACGGCTTGGCCTGTGTGCCGATGCCGGTGATTCCGAAGGCGGAGGACCGGTCGCTCACGCTCTCCATCAAGGGCGGTGCGGCGCAGTTCACGTCGCTGGAGGCGCACGAACTGCGCTCTGCTTGGAAGTAAACCCTTCAGGACTTGCCGCCAATGAAATCCCCTACTCCTTCGTTTCTGCTGACCGCACTGGCTGCTGTGCAGTTCTTCCTTTGCTCCCAAACCGCTGCCGCGGGCGGCGGTTTCTTCGACCCAGCGCCAGACCCCGCCGCGTCGCTTCCCGCCGACCGCATCTACCCGCAAGGGCGGATCTTCCCCTTCTCTGGTTACTCTGGGAAACCGGACCGCGAAAAGGCCAACGGCTTCACGATGCACGGGCCGGTGTATGGCAACAAGAAGTTTGAGGCGCTCGAAGCCAACGAGAAGGCGGGCCTGCCCTTCCCCTACACCATTGGACTGGACATGAAGTTCCACTCCGACAAACCGCTCGTCCTCACCGAGGCGGAGATCAAAGAAGCCATCACCAAGCAAGTCGCGGAGGTCGCTGCGCGCACGAACATTTGTTGGTGGTATCTCGCGCCGGAGGAAATCCGCTACTGGCGCAAGAACGAGATCGCCTACATGAAGGCTGCCTCCGAAGCCATCCGCGCAGCCGACCCATTGAAGCGTCCCATCTGGATGTATGACCCGAACCACCGGGACGCAAAGGCTCTCGTCCAAACCGGTGCCAACCTCGACCTCATCGGCAAAGGTTGTTACGTCAACTACGCGGGCTACCAGGATCGCCGCGTCTGGGTGCGTTGGGGCATGGAGCAGGAAGTCGAAGCCGTCCGCCAGCTTCGCGGTCGTCGCGTGCCGCTGCTGGTGCCCGAACTTTGCAAGGACCCCGACCCGGCGCTCTTCAGCCAGATTCCCGCGTGGGTCCGGCACGATGTGTATTGCGGCCTCATTCATGGCGCGAAAGGCGTCGTCATATGGTCGCTGTTCAAACGGACCGGCGTTCGTCAAAGCTACGACATCTGGTATGAAGCTTACGCCACCGCCGCGCGCCAACTCACGGGCGAGCGCAAGCTCGGCGAGGTGTTCCTGTTTGGCGAGTCGCGCCGAGACCTGACGGTGAAGCAACTCAGCGGCCCCACCACCGTCACGCTCGCCGACAAAACCAAGACTGCCGAGGCGAAGTCGCTTTCCGAGCGCGAGAAGACCGGCATGAGCCTCAAATACCCCGCCGTGAGCTGGCGCGAACTGGCTCGCGGCACATCGCGCTACCTGTTCGTCTGCAATTCCTCACCTGAAACCGTCCACGTCGCCGTGTCGGGGTTCCCGTCGTCGTCTGCCGTCGAGGAAGCCGACACTGGCGCCGTCGTCGAAACCTCCAACAAGCTGGCGCTCAACTTCGAGTTGCCCGCGTGGGGCGTGCGCTCCCTGAAGTTCTCGCGCCGCTGACTTGCCCATTTCAACTCATGCGCAACTGCTGATACTTTTGGCTCATTGGGATTTTGTTGAGGATTACGGTCCACGGAGCAATCATATTGACGGCAAATGCGACAACAGCCGTTTGTCATTGAGCGTAGCAAGGCGACTCTGACGTGCAGTTGAAAAACACAGGATACTTTTATAGTCTGACGAGGTTGACTCATGAAGAACGGCGTTGAAGCTATTGTATCGGTCACCAAGGCCAAGAGCAGTTTCCTATCTCTCGTTCTGACTTCCACCCTTGCAGTTTTCGTTTGCGCTTCGGCTCAAGCCGCGGAGCAACCAAAGCCGGCGGCTGCTCCGAGCGAGCCAGTCGAGGAGACCAAGGCGAGGGCTGCTTACGAGGCGGCGGAGAAGGCTGCCAAGGAGGCGGAGGCTGCGGTCGGGCCTTTGAGGGCGACCATGCAGAAGGCTGACGCGGCGTCGGCCGAGGCGAGGCGGGTGGCCGACTCGAAGCGACAGCAGGCCACCGAAGCGAAACGGTTGGCGAGCGAGTCGGGCGCGGCCGAGTTGAAGCAGGCCGAGGATAACATGGTCGTCGCCATCCGGGCGCTGAACGATGCGACTATCGCGAAGCCGCCCTTGGAAAAGGCGCTTGAGGAAGCGAAGGCTGCCGCGGCTCCCTTGCAGCAGGCTTACGATGCGGCGGAGAAGGCGGCGAAGGAAGCCGAGGCTGCGGCGAAGGTTGCCACCGACGCGGCTAACAAGGTCGACGAGGAAGCCAAGAAGGCCGTGACTGACGCGACCGCTAAGCGCAGAGCCGCTGACACGGCGAAGGGTGGCGTGACCCGCGCACAACAGGGCGAGCAGAATTTGCAGAGCCAAGTCGCCACTGTCGCACAGAAGCTGGCGGAGGCGGAGGCGCAGAAGAAAGCCGCCGATGAGGCTTTGGCCAACGTCAAGAAGCAGTTGGACGCTGCCACGGCCGCGCATCAAGCAGCCGAGCAGGCGGCGCAGACGGCTGAGGCAAACGCGAAGGTGGTTTCCGAGGCGGAAAAGCAGGCGGCGGCAAATGACGCGGCTGCGAAGCGCAAGGCGGCTGACGCGGCGAAGGCTGCGTTGACTCAGGCACAGCAGAGTGAGCAGCAAGCGCAGGCTCCGGCCACCGAGGCCGCGAAGAGATTTACGGAAGCGGAAGCGCAAAAGAAATCAGCCGACGAGGCTTTGGCCAACACCAAGAAGCAAACGGCTGCGGCCACGGCAGCGCATCAGGCAGCGGAGCAAGCGGCCCAAGCGGCTGCGGCCAACGCCAGAGTGATTTCAGCCGCCGAACTCGCGCAAGTCGCTGGTGAGGTCGTTGCGAAACGAAAAGCTGCTGACGATGCGAAGGCCGTGCTCGCACAGGCCCAGCAGAAGCAGCAGCAGGCGCAGGCTGCCCTCGATGCGGCCGTGAAGAAAGTCGCGGGCGCGGAAGCGGAGAAGAAGGCCGCCAACGACGCCTTGGCCAACGTGAAGAAAGAAGAGGCCGCAGCCACGACCGCTTATCAGACAGCGAACGACGGCTTCAATGTGGCGATCTCCACGACCGAGACGATTGCCGAGCGCGCCGCCTACGCCGAGGAGCAAAAGCAGGTTGCTGCCGCCAAACGAAAAGCAGCCGACGATGCAAAGGCCGCGCTCGCCCAAGCTCAGCAGAAACAACAACAGGCGCAGGCCGCCGTTGATGCAGCCGCGAAGAAGGGAGCGCCTGCGGCGGCAGAAAAGAAGGCAGCCGAAGACGCGTTGGGCGCCGCGAAGCAACAGGTCGCCGCGGCCACTGGTGCTGCTGACGCGGCCGAAAAGGAGGCGCAGTCCGCCGCGAACAACGCCAACGCTCTGGCCATATCGGTCGCCGAACTCGCGCAGGTCGTCCGCGAAGGTGCTGCAAAACGAAAAGCTGTCCACGATGCGAAGGCGGCCCTCGCGCAGGTTCAGCAGAGACAGCAACAGGCGCAGACTGCCGCCGATGCAGCCAACAACAAGGGAGCGGGTGCGGCAGCAGAGAAGAAAGCCGCTGAGGACGCGTTGGCTGGCGCGAAGAAGCAGGCCGTTGCGGCTGCCGGCACTGCCGACGCGGCTGAGAAGCAAGCGCAGGCGACGGAAGCCCGAAGTAAAGAGATCGCCGCCCTTTTCGCCAGAGCCGATCAGCAGAAGCAGCAGGCCGCCGCCGAAGCTGCCGCCAAACGCAAGACCGCCGACGACGCAAAAGCGGCGCTGACGCAGGCTCAGCAAAACGAGCAGAAGGCGCAAAGTCAGGCCGATGTCGCCATGAAGAATTTCGCCGACGCTACAGCCAAGAAGAAGGGAACCGACGAAGCCCTCGCGAGCGCGAAGAAAACATTGGCCGACGCCACCGGCGCTCAACAGGCAGCCGAGCAAGCCGCGCAGGCTGCCGAGGCGACGGCGAAGGTCATGGCCGAGCGCGCCGGCAGGAACGAGGAGCAGAAGAAGCAACTCGCAGCCGACGCCGCGGCCAAGCGGAAAGCGGCCGACGATGCCAAGGCAGTTTTGGCCAAGGCCCAGGCAGCTCTGCAAGACCCGCAGAAGCTGGCGGACGCAGCGGCGAAGAAATTCGACCGCGCAACGGCGCAGAAGCAACTGCTCGACGCTTCTCTGGCGGGCATCAAGAAGCAGTTCACTGCGGCCACCACCGCTGCTCAGGCAGCCGAGCAAGCCGCCGCGGCTGCGGAGAAATTGGCTGAGGAAAAGAAGCAGGCGGTCGCTCAAGCCGCCGCCAAGCGCAAAGGAGCGGCGGATGCCGCGGCTGCGCTGGCTCAAGCCGAAAAGGACGTGCTGCAGGCGCAGGCCCAACTCGCGGCTAACACGCAGAAGCTGACCGAAGCGCAGACGGAGAAGAAGACCGCCGACGAAGCACTGGAGAATGTGAAGAAGCCGTTGGCTGCGGCCACGACGGCTGCCCAGACCGCCGAGCAGGCCGCCCAAGCCGCCGAGGCCAGCGCGAAGCAAGTTGCGGCTGATGCGGCCAAGCCGGAAGCGGAGAAGAAGAAGGCCGCCGAAGAAAGCGTCGCCAAACGCAAAGCAGCCGATGCAGCCAAAGCAGCGCAGGCTCAAGCCGACAAAGTTGTGCAGGAGGCGCTGGCCAAGGTCAACGCCGCCGCGCAAAAGCTGGCCAAGGCCGAAGAGCTTCGGAAGACGGGCGACGGCGCCGTGGTCGAAGCCAAGAACCGCGTGGCTTCCCTGACGACCGCAAATCAGGCGGCGCAGGAAGCGGCGAAGACGCTCCTCCAACTCGACGCCGCGCGCGCTCAAGCCGCCGCCGATGCCGCCGCCAAGCGCAAAGCGGCCAATGATGCGAAGGCGACTCTCTCCCCGGTGGCGAGGAAGATGGAGCAAGCGGCGGTTCAGTCCAACAACGCCGAGCAGCGGTTGCGCCAGACCGAGACGCGAAGGAATTCATCCGAAGGGCACGTGGCAGATTTGAAGCGGCGGATCGCCGCGGCCAAAGAGTCGAACGTCGCGGACGACAAGGCGGCGACGGAGGCGGAGGCCGCAGCCGCGCCGTTGAAGGCGGAAGCCGACAAGACCCGCGCGGCCTACACCGCCGCCGTGGACGTTGCCGACAACAAGCGCGGCCTCGCCGAGCAGGCGAAAACCGCATTGTATCGCTTGGTCGCCAGCAGGCAGGTCGCCGCCCTGATGGAGAGTTCCGAGCCGCCGAAGCCGGCCAACAAGATTGACGAGATCATCTTCGCGAAGTTGAAGACGCTGGGCATTCAGCCGGCGCTCTGCTCGGACGCGGTGTTTGTCCGGCGCGTCTATCTGGACCTGACGGGCAAGCTGCCCACCGCGGAAGAGGCCAAGGCGTTCATTCTGGACCAGGACAAGAACAAGCGCGTCGCCTTGATTGACAAACTCCTCGGCCAGACGGCGCATGTGGATTACTGGGCGATGCGGTGGAGCGACATCCTGCGCGTCAAGGCGGAGTTCCCCGTCAAGGTGTGGCCCAACGCAGCGCAGGCTTATCACCGTTGGATGTGGGAGGCGATCGTCAAGAACAAGACCTACGACAAACTCGCCCGCGAACTGCTCACCTCCAGCGGGAGCGATTTCCGCGACGGGCCGGTCAACTTCTACCGCGCCATCCAGGACCGCACGCCGGAGGGCATCGCTTCGGCTGTGGGATTGGCGTTCATGGGCACGCGGATGGATTTCTGGCCGAAGGAACGCCGCGCCGGCGTGGCGGCGTTTTTCTCGCAGGTCGGCTACAAGCCCACCAGCGAGTGGAAAGAGGAGATCGTCTTCTGGAATCCGCTCAACCTGAGCACCAACAACGCGCCCGGCAACATCGCACCCGGAGTGGACTCGGTCGCCAAGGCCGTGTCGGCGTCCAACGTGATTCCGCAGGCGCTGCCCAAGCCGCTCACCGAGAACGGCCCGCTCGAAGCTGTGTTCCCGGACGGCACCAAGACAACTGTGCCGCCCAACCGCGACCCGCGCGAGGTGTTTGCCGACTGGCTGATCCGGCCAGAAAACCCGTGGTTCACCAAGGCCATCGCCAACCGCACTTGGACGTGGGCGATGGGACGCGGCATCATTCACGAGCCGGACGACATCCGCGACAACAACCCGCCGAGCAACCCCGAACTGCTCGCCTTCTTGGAAAAGGAACTCGTCTCCAGCGGCTACGACCTCAAGCACCTGAAGCGGTTGATCTTCACCTCCACCGCCTACCAGTTCTCTTCGATCCAGAAGGCCAAGACGCCGGAAGCGAAGGCCAACTTCGCCAGCTACCCGTTGCGGCGCGTCGAGGCCGAGGTGCTGATTGACGCGTTGAACGCCATCACCGGCAGCTCCGACCTTTATACCAGCGCCGTGCCGGAGCCGTTCACTTACATTCCGAAGGACATGACGGCGGTGGAGCTGGCCGACGGCAGCATCACCAGCCCGTTCCTGACGCTGTTCGGGCGTTCGTCGCGCTCCACGGGCATGGAAGCCGAGCGCGTCAACGAACTGGCCTCGCCCCAGTGGCTGCACATGCTGAACTCCGCCACCATCCAGAGCAAACTTCAGAGCGGCTCCAAACTCGCCGCGATGATCTCCGCAGGCGGCAGTCCGAAGGACATCGCCGAGCGGCTATACCTCACCATCCTGTCGCGGTTCCCGACCGATGCGGATGTGAAGGCCTTCGAAGAACATTCCAAGACTGGCGTGGCCGGCGGCCGCGACGCATGGGTGGATGTCGCCTGGGCGTTGATCAACACCCCCGAGTTTTTGATGCGGCATTAGTGTTTTGTGGCAATCGAAGAACGAGTTGAAAGGAGTATGAAGTCATGAGTGCAAACCACAGTTCAGACAATCAAGGGCATCTCTCCCGGCGTGAGGCGATTCGACGCGGGGCGTTGGGCGCGGCGGGCTTGATCGCGACGGGCGATTTGAGCACGCGGGCGCGTGCGGCCGAGGCCGCGAAGACCCCCGAGCAGATTCTCGCCGAGCAGAAGAGCGCGCGCGACGCGGCGGCCAAGACCAAGGCCAAGAAAGGCCAGACCAAGTCGGTCATCCAGATCTTCTTGTGGGGCGGCATGTCGCACAACGACACGTGGGACCCGAAGCCGGGCACGGGCTACGATTACCTCGGCGAGTTCGACCGGGTCATCCCGACCAACGTGAACGGCATCCAGCTCACACCGCTGTTCCCCAAGCTAGCGCAGCACGCCGACAAGTATTCCCTCATCCGCAGCATGACGCACGGGAACGACGGCCACGAGACGGCGGCTTACCTGATGCAGACCGGCCACGCGCCCGGCGGCCGGCTGGCCTACCCGAGCATCGGCGCGATTTTCGCCTTCTCGAAGAAGGATGAATACAAGGGGCTGCTGCCGCCTTACATCGTGATGCTACAGGCGGCGGGGCGGTTTTCCGAGGAGGGTTTCCTCGGCCCCGCTTACAAACCTTTCGCGACCGGCGGCGACCCGAATGCCGACCGCTTCGAGGTGCAGGGCATCGTCAACCGCGGTATCAACGAGGGCCGGCAGAAGGCCCGCCGTGATTTGCTCGACAAGGTCAACCTTATGGGCAACGGCCTTGCGGAGGCCCCCGACATGGCCGCCGCCGAAACGCAAAAGCAGAAGGCCTACGGGTTGATCCTCGGCAAGGGCAAGGAAGTCTTCAACCTCGAGAATGAACCCACCGAAGTCAGGAACCGCTACGGGCGGACAACGTTCGGGCAGGAATGCCTCGCCGCGCGGCGGATGGTCGAGGCGGGCGTGCCCTACGTCACCATAAGCTTCCCCGGCGGCTGGGACACGCACTCCAACCACTTCGCGACCATGAGGAGCCAGTGCGCGAGCCTGGATCAGGGGCTGGCGGCGTTGCTCGCCGACCTGAAGGATCGCGGCTTGCTCGACCGCACCCTCGTGTGGTGCACCGGCGAGTTCGGCCGGTCGCCGAAGGTTTCCTGGGAGCCGCCTTGGAACGGCGGACGCCATCACTATGGGCGCGTCTTCACCGTGCTCGTGGCCGGCGGCGGATTCAAGGGCGGCCGCGTCGTCGGCTCCTCCGACGAGAAAGGCGAGAACGTCAAGGAGCGGCCCGTCTATCCGGTGGACCTGCTGGGCAGCATGTATCTGTTGGCCGGCATAGACGCCACCGCCAAACTGCCTCATCCGTGGGGCCTGGACGCCTACGTCCTCGACGCCCAGAACGAAGGCATGAAATCCGCCGGCATGCTCGAGGAACTCCTGTAGCCGGTAGAACAGAGAATCGAGAGTTTCATGAGCAGACTCAACGGACTTCCCATCTTCGTGCTGGCCATCCTCGTGGCTTCTGCAACTTCAGTCATGGCGCAGGGCCAATACATCGGGTTCGTCTATCCCGCCGGCGGCCAGCAGGGGGCCACGTTCCCGATCCGGCTGGGCGGGCAGTCGCTCATCTACGCCTCGGATGTGGTGGTGAGCGGCGAGGGTGTCACCGCGCGGCTGGTGGATGCCTACCGGATTCTGGACAACCAGGAGATGGGGTTGGTCGCCCAGCAACTGAACCAGTTGCGGAGGAAGGAAACGACGGTGGACGACGGGATGGTCGCGAAGATGGCCTCGTATGAGTTTCCCGCGCCCATCGGCCCCGATACCGGGGGCGAGTCGGTCCCTTCGCTGCTTTGCCCGGTGTGTGCCACCGCCAACGCGATTGACGCGACCGTCTGCATCCGATGCAGCGCGAAGCTGGAGAAGCCCAAAGAGCAACCCAAGAAGGACGGGAAGAACGAACCTCCCAAGACCGAGAAGGAACTGGCCAAGCAGAAGATGATTGACCGGCTCCAGAGGAGGTTTGACGAAGACGAGCGCAATCCTGCCGTTCGCTCGCAAACCGAGCTTGTCTTCGCTGAGATCACGGTGTCGCCCGACGCGAAACCCGGCCGGCGTGAAATCCGCGTGATCACCAAGCGCGGTGTCTCCAACCCGCTGCCGTTCTACGTGAGCCAGGCGCCCGAAGTCGCCCGCAAGCCGATGAAGACCATGCAACTCCCCTTGCTCGGTAAAGAGTCCCTGGCCCAGCGCAACAGGCCGCGGGTGGAAGAGGAGATACGCATTACATTGCCGTGCACGATGAACGGCCAGATCGCAGCGGGCGAGATGAACCGGTATCGTTTCGCGGCGAACAAGGGCCAGCGGCTGGTCATCTTCGCCAAGGCGCGCGATCTGGTGCCCTACGTCCCCGACGGAGTTCCCGGCTGGTTCCAAGCCGTGCTGCGGCTCTACGACGCCAACGGCAAAGAGGTCGCCTACAACGACGACTTCCGTTTCAGCCCCGACCCGCTGATCTATTACGAGGTCCCGGAAGACGGCGAGTATCTGCTGGCCATCAACGAGGCGCTGTTCCGCGGGCGCGAGAGCTTCGTCTATCGTATTACCATCGGCGAACTGCCCTACGTGACGAGCGTCTTCCCGCTCGGTGGCCGCGTGGGCGAGGAGGTCAAGGTCGAGATGGACGGTTGGAATCTGGAAAAGACCACGCCAGCACTGCCGCCCAAGGACGCGAAACCGGGCCACCATCTGATCACCGCCAAGAACGGGAAATTCGCTTCCAACCAGGTGTCGTTCGCCTTGGACACGCTGCCGGAGTGCATGGACAACGATGCCAACGACGAACCCTCCAAGGCACAGAAGGTGCAGATGCCCATCATCATCAACGGAAGGTCGGATCGCGCCGGCGACTGGGATGTCTTCGAAGTGGAAGGCAAGACCGGCGAGACCATCGTCGCCGAGGTGGAGGCGCGGCGGCTCGGTTCCCCGCTCGATTCCTTTGTCAAAGTCACCAGCGCGGACGGCAAGATCATCGCGGTGAACGACGATCACTTCGACGCGGGATCGGGCTTGAACACCGACCACGCCGATTCCTACCTCATGGTGAAGCTGCCTGCCGACGGCAAATACTACGTTCACCTCTGCGACACGCGGCGGAAGGCCGGGAAGGAATATGCCTACCGCCTTCGGATCAGCCAGCCGCAGCCCGATTTTGCGCTGCGTCTGATACCCTCCCGGTTCGTTATGCCCAGCAAAGGTGCCGCCAACGTCACCGTCTTCGCGATGCGCAAGGACGGCTACGACGGACCGATCAAGCTGAGTTTCAAAGACCTGCCAAAGGGCTTCGAGTCCGCTGGCACCACGCTGGGAGCCAAACAAGAGATCGTGGGCTTATCGTTGAAAACCACCCTCACGGAACTGGAAAAGCCAGTCAACCTCACCGTCGTGGGCACCATCAAAGTCGGCGACCGCGAAATCGTTCGCGAAGCTGTGCCCGCCGAGGACAAAATGCAGGCGTTCCTGTATCGCCATTTGTTGCCCGCGGAAACCCTGCCAGCCCTCGTCTTCGATCCATCCTGGCAACCACCCGCCGACCGCATCCGTCCGCCGATCCGCGACGAAGACCGCCCGAAAGGCGTGAAGCCTACGCTGACGCGCTCATCGGTCGAGGGATGGTTGCGGCAGATTGAACGCCTCTACCAAGAGTGGCTTCTCACCGACGAGTTCGCGAACCGCGAGATCGCGGGCGTCGAAGCCCGCGTGATCAAGTAAGAGCCTTTCAAGAGAGGATGGGCGGAACAATGGACGAGAATCTGGTCCAGGAAAACGGGGCCGCCAGCATGTATAAGCTGCTGGGCACTGATACCAACAGCCGGCTTCCCCATCCGCAGGCTGTGACGTCGCCTGCGTCACCGCCCAAGCCGCCGGCCAGATTTGAGATCGGCGGGATGCTGACGGAGATCATGTAGCAAGCAACAATGCTCCCGCCTGACCAAATAAGGACTGCAGTTGCTATCCAGAAGAAGAGCTACAAGCTGCTGCTTTGGTTGGGCGACGCGATTGACCGAGGGCTTATCACCTTCAAGAAGTCACATGATGACGTCTCTGCTGCAGAAGCCGCATGCGAGTGGATTGAGGAGCATTACCTCAACCTTCCAGAGTCTGCTCGTCCGGAAAGAGAATTTTTGCGGGAGTTCAGCAATTATTTCGGATCATATGTGACCACTTCGTTCGACTTGGTTGAGAAACCCGGAACGAAACTCGAAAGCCGGTGCGGGTGCTACTGCCCTCTATGTGCGCATCTTGTAAACGTTTCTCATCTCCAGCCGAAAAAGCCTGCGAAGCGAGATAAGGAGAAGGCACGCGAGAAACGGATTTCGCGTGTGATGATGCTTGCCGAAGAAGAGAGTCTTCCGATTTCTGGTGGGATCGCTACAACCATTGCCACAGCACCACAGTTTCTCCGCAGCGCGGCCTATTCTGCGTATGGACAGAGTCTGTTGGAGCGGGTTCGTGGCTCTGAGGGTGGCCTTTACATTTTGGCTCTCTGGCGAGAGATCGCGTGGAAACCTGAAGGGTCACCGATCAAAGGTTTTCGACTTGAGGCGGACGATATCTTCAATGCTGAGCGTGAGCTTGTAGCGGAGATTGCAAGGCAACGGCAAAAAACGGCATAAGCCCGCTGTCATCCCCGCCGACAAAGATGAAGTCGCTGTCGTGATCGTCACCAAGTAGCCGTTATTTGCCCGCCATGCTGATCCCGCGCCGGATCGCTTCGAGAATTCTCGCCGCTGCTTTCGGAGCCGGATCGCTGAGCATCGGGAGGAACAACAGCCGCGCGTGCATCGCTTCGGTGACGGGGAAGTCGCCGTCTTTGTAGCCAGGCCACGGGGCATCAAAGTTCGTCGAGTCGGTTCTGCAAATGGGGCCGCGGCCGTTGCCGAAGAGATCGAAGCCGTCGCGGAAATACGGCAGGCGGTGCAGCAGTTCGTAGAAACCCGCGCTGGCCGGCACGCCCTCGGCGTTGATGGCCTCGATGAGCTTCTCGCGCGGCACACCGCCGAGCGCGGCGGAATCGTAGAGAACGGGGAAACCGTAGTAGCCGCCGCGTTTGGAGCCGGGAGCGGTGGCGATAGGCTTTAGGCACGGAATATCGGCGAGACCAGCTTCCATCTGCTCAACGAAATGTCCGCGCCGTTTGTTCAGCGCGGCGAGTTTCTTGTGCTGAATGCTGGCGATGCCGACGCCGAGCGGATGCGCGCGGAACTTCATGCCCGTGCCAAGCGGCTGGAGATGTTGGTAGCGGTTGGTGACGAGGTCCATGCCAACCATGCGATTGACCTGGCCGAGCAGACAGGCGCGGTCGAATACTTCGGTGTCGTTGGTGGCGATGATGCCGGCCTCGCCTGCGCTGAGCGGCTTCGTTCCCTGCAAGCTCCAGCAGCCGACGTGGCCGATGGAGCCGACGACGCGGCCTTTGTAGAGCGCGCCGTGAGCGTGCGAGCAATCCTCGACGACCGGGATGCCCGTCTCGCGGCTGATGGCCATGATGGCGTCCATGTCGCACGGCCAACCCCAGAGATGAACGACGACGATGGCTTTGGTGCGCTTGGTGATGCGGCGGCGGATGTCGTCGGGGTCAATCGTGATGCCATCGCGCACGCACTCGGCGAAGACCGGCCGCGCGCCGAGCAGCGGCACAGGGCCGATGGTGGAAATCCACGTGTAGGTCGGACAGATGACCTCGTCGCCGGGGCCGACCTTGAGACCGAAGAACGCGCTGTAGAGCGAGGCGGTGCCGTTGCATACGGTGATGGCGTATTTCAGGCCGGTGAACTTGCGCCAATTCTCCTCGAACGCGCGGACAACGGGCGTGCCGCCGGAGAGTTCATTGCGCAGCGTCATCTCGCGGACGATGCGCGCCTCGTCGGCGCCGACCTGCCGCCAGCGGTCGAGGCCCTTCATCAACGACTGCGCGGTCTGGACGAAGGCTTTGGGTTGGGTCTGCTTCCTCTTTGTTGGCATGGCGTTATTCTCCAATCGCGCGGCCTTGCACGGCGGCGCGGACATAGCTTTACCAAGCCGGCACACATTTGCCGAGCGCAGAAGACAGCGAACGCGCAGATGGGAGCGGATTTTTTTGCGTTGACGGCTCTGGACCGCGATGTAGGATGCGGCCATGGTATGCGCGATGCACGCAGTTCAGCAGCCGAATTCAAACCACGGAGACAAATGAAATCCATTATCAGAGTTTTTGCCGTCATTGTCCTTTGTGCCGCAGTTGCGGGCGCCGCGGAGAAAGGAAAGAAGAGGACCACTGAAAGGTCCACCACGGAGGATCCCGTAAAGAAGGAATTCAAGCAGTGCGACACCAATCGCGATGGTTGTGTCAACCTCACCGAGTGGAAGGCAGCCAACAAACCCGAGTCCACATTCAAGGCGAAGGACAAGAACAATGACGGCAAGCTGAGCCGCGATGAATTCACGGCGGAAATCTCGGCCGCGGCTGAGGTAAAGAAATATGACCGAAGGAGCGCCGACCAGCACTTGAGGCGGCTCAAGAAGCTCCTCGAAGACGGATTGTTGACGAAGGATATGTATGACCGGAAGGTCGCGGAGTGCGAGGCAAACATTGAGGACAAGCCGGAAACGACCACCCCCGCGGGCAAGAAGAAGTAGTCGCTGATTATCCCAGAAAGAAAGCGAGGCTGGCGTGAATGCCAGCCTCGCTTCTTTTTAGTTCTTTGAAATAATTACTTCTTGCCCTTCTTCCCACCCCTGCGCGGCGCGGCAACCTCCTGGTTTCCATGAACAGAAGCGACGAACTCCTTCGCGGGAACAAGGTGCGTCCAAAGGAACGCTTGCATCCGGTCTTCGCACGGCTCGGCTTCGCGGGAGACCTGCTTGCCGTTGATGGTGGCGTGGCCTTCAATGGAGAGCGCGACAGGCTCTTCCGTGGCATCCAGGGAGGTGGACAGGGACAGGTTGGCCATGCGCTGGGTGCTCACGATGGTGCCGCCATATGAGGAGAAGCCTTGGGGCGCGTCTTTCAGGCCCAGCGTAATGTCGCCCTCGAAACCATCCTTGCGGATGGCGAAAACGCTGACAGAAGCGCTGGCTCCGCTGCTGCGGAAACCGGCGCTGGACGGCGTCACGCGCAACGCAAAGTCGGGTTGCGGCTCGCTGATGCGCAGGCGGTAGGCATATTCCTCGCCGCCGGCGCGGTCGGCGGAGCCGAGGTGGACATAGTAGGTTCCGTTTGCGGGCAGGGTCGTGAGAATGTAGGAATCCGCGTGGTGGGTGTTCACGCCCCAGTCAACGTCTTTCAGGTTGGAGATGGTATCCGTGTTGTTGTCGTCGTTATACGCCAGTTGTTTGCCAGCGGCGTCGGTGATCTTGAGGACGGAATCCAACGGGGAATCCAGCCGGCGCGCATAGACTTCCGCGACGATCTTCTGGCCGGCGCGGCCTTCAAACTGGAACACGTCCCAATCGCCCGGCACGTCAACACGGCCGTTGACGATCATGGGCATCGGCACTTTTTGCGCGGTGGCCGGCGTGTTGTTCGGCTCGCGTTCCAGGCAGTCCGGCAGTGAGTCCAGAGCCAGGAGCACGCGGTTGGAGTAGAAACCTTCCTTGCGCACGCCGATCGGGTAGATTCCAGGTTCCACGTCCTTGGTGGGCGGCGTCAGCCGGGTTGAGGGAAGATTCCAGCCTTTCATCTCGACCGTGAGCGCGGTGTCTATCCGGCCGCCCAGAGGGAAGATGCTCTTCACGAACGGCAGTTCGCCAATGGTGGCACGATAAACGAAGTCTTCGCGGCCTCGGTAGATGCCGTCGTAGATGGCGAACGCATATTCGCCGTCTTTCGGCACTTCGAAGAAAACAACCGGGTCGGGCTTGAAACGGAAATCGTCGTCATACGCGACTTCTTTCCCATGCGCGTCGTAAACCACCAACACCGGCTGGAACCAACCGGGCACGGCGTCGGCGATATACGGGATGAGTTGCCGGCCCAAGGCCGTGATGACAAGGCGCTGGCCTTTCCGCGCCTGGAACCGGTAGCGGTTGATTTCGCCGGAACCAATCTGGCCGTTCACGGTGCATGGCACCTGGATGCGCACCTCGGTTTCGGAGATGCTGCCGCGCGACTCCGAGCCGCCGCCCGTCATCATGTCGGAAGTGCCAGTGTTGCCCCGCGCCGCCAAGACGCGCCTTCGCTTGCGCAGGCTGTCCGCTTCCTTTCCGAGCACTTGGAGTTCGCTGGTTGACATGGGTTCCGCGCTGACTTCCGGCAGTTGGCCCACGTAAAAGACCAGCGGGTTCGAATACCCGCGCGGCGTGCCCAACCTCAACTCCCGTTCACCGGGTTTTGCGTCGGAAGTGATCGTTACTTCAGCGATGACCATGTTGGAGATGGCGACGCTCTGCGGCCTCAGAACATATTCGGCTATTCTCTTCTCGATCTTGGCGATGAGCAGCTTCGTTTCGGCATCCTTCGTTCCACCTTTCTTCAGTTCATCTAGTTGTTCCCTCAACAGCATGATGTCCTGGGGACTCAGATGCCTGTTGTATTCGATGATCTTGACCTTCACGCCTTGGCCGGACACAACCGCTGTGTCCACGCCGTCCAGGAACTGCCCGCCAAGTGAAACCTGAAACGTCTGGCCCTGCTGGCCGCCGGCGGGATAGACGAAGCCGATATAGGGCCTCTGCTGTGCCTGCGCGCCTGACGCGAATGCCAGCAACGCAACCCATACCAGAACTGCCTGCCATCGGAATATGCTCATGAGGAACTCCGTTTCACGAATTACACTCGCCGACGCAAGGACGCGTGAGCGGTCTTGCGCTTCGCTGTCCTTGCGTCGGCGGCTACGATCTGACTTCTTACATGATCTCTTTGAGGATGCCGTTGGACTTCACGCCTTCTTCGCCAAGCGGCAACACCTTGGCTTCGATGCCCAGCGGATGCGGCAACAGGCCGTTGGCGTCTATGCCCGCCAGCGCGTAGATGCTGCCGAGGAAATCCACCGGATACACCGGCCGGTCCTTCGGCTCTTCACCCTTCGCGTCCGACGACCCGACGACTTGGCCGCCCTTGAAACCACCGCCGCCAGCCAGCACGGTGAAGACGTTGCCGTAGTGACCACGGCCACCGTTCCAAGGCGGCTGCCAGTCCACTTTCGGCGTCCGGCCGAATTCACCGCTGCACCACACGATCGTGCTCTCCAACAGGCCGTGATCGTGCAAGTCCTGGAACAGCATCGCCAGACCCTGGTCCAGTTGCGGGCACTGCCGGCGCATGGTCTGGAAGTGGTCCTTGTGCGAATCCCAGCCTGCGGGGTAGTTGATGACGATGTAGGGAACGCCGGCCTCCACCAACCGCCTCGCCGCCAAGCACTCCTGGCCAAACATGTTGCGGCCATACTTGTCCCTCAGTTCCGGCTTCTCTTTGTTGAGGTCGAATACGTCTTTGCCTTCGCCGAGGATCAGGTTATACGCCTGTTTCTCAGCATCGGCCGAGGCCGCAACCTGCGGATTCTGCGCCATCGAGTTCCCCAGCGTGTTCATCTTCTGGAGGAAGTCCCGCCGCGCTTTTTGCCGCTCATCGGTAATGCCCTTGGCAACAACGCCCTCCACTTCAAACCGGGCCGCATTCGGGTCGCCGCCCGTGGCAAAGGGCTTATACTTGCCGGGCAGGAAACCCGCTTCCGAGAACCGGCCTGCCGGCTGCGTCAATACCACGAAGGGCGGGATCAACCCTTTGTAGGTCGCGTTCTTGGAGAGCGCGAACACGGCGCCAACGCTCGGATAAGCCAGTCGCTCGCCGGGCGTGTGGCCCGTCTGCATCAGGTAAGCCGCAGTCTCATGACCGAAGTTGCGGTGGGTCATGCTGCGAATGAGAGAGAACTTGTCGGCCTGCTTCGCCAGCTCGGGAAACAGCTCGCCCAGTTGTATCCCGTCCACCTTGGTCGGAATCGCCGCCTTCAACGCGCCGGTGTAATCGTAGCCGGAGTCCGGTTTCGGATCCCACGTGTCGTTATGCGACATGCCGCCCCAGAGGAAGATCTGGATGACCGACTTGGCCTTGACCTTGACAGGAGCCGCGCTTTTGGCGGCCGGCTGTGTCACCGCAGCGAGAACGCCGGGAGCCAGACGGTCTGTCAGCCATAGTCCTGCCGTGCCGATCAGGCCGCGGCGCATTGCTTCACGTCTGGAAACCGGTGTGCAGATACCGGTTGCATCCAGACCCAGTGACTTCGATTTCCCATTGCGTTCTGTGCTCATGCGCTTACTTCCTTTCTTTTTCTTCCGGCCAAGCCGGCGCTATTTTTAATCTCGAACTCTATTCCGCCAAAGTCAATGCCGATAAAGAAACTCCACGCTGTTCATCAAGGCCCATGCGACGTCCACCCATCCCTCCTGTCCTTTGACGACTTTGGAGTTGGCATGTGCCTCCGCCAGCCTCGCCTCGTCTCCGTTCGGGAAACGCGACAGGATGGTCAGGTAGAGATCGTCCATGATCTCGCGCGTCTTGCGCTTGCCCTCAAACAGCGCCTTCATCTTGGGGCCTTCTTCGATTTTGCGCTGGATGTGGCTCGAATTCAGCATGTGCAGCCGCTGCGAGGGAAGCGGCTTGTGAACCCGCTCGTTTTCCATGCCCGTGGCCCGCGGTGAGCGGCTGAACAATTCCAGAAAGGAACTGCTGATGCTGCCGTCCGGCAACGCCACGGCCGGCTTGTTGTCGGGGATGAACGTGAACGGTTCCGGGATGGCGCTGGTGTATAGGTCCGATGTGCCGGTGATCTTGTTGATGACGTCAATCAACACCTCTGCATCCAGACGGCGCAGCGGATAGGAGCCAAAATTGGCCTCGGCCTGCGGGCTGTTATACCTGACCACTGAAGTGATTTGGTAAGTTCTGGAATTCAGAATCAGCCGGAAGATGTGCTTCATGTCGTAACGGGACGCCACGAACTCCTTCTGCAAGTAAGCCAGCAACTGGGGATTGCTCGGCGGGTTGTTCGACCGGATGTCGTCCGGCTCATGGATGATGCCGCGCCCGAGCAGCCACGACCACATGCGGTTCACGATGTTGAGGGTGAACCACGGATTCTCCGGACGGATAAGCCAGTCGGCGAAGATATCCCGCGGATCCTTGTCCACGGGCAACTGCACCTGCGTGCCGTCCGGGAAGGTCGCCATCACCGGGGTGCTGTTAGTGATCTTGCTGTGGTCCCAGAATACAACCTCCTCCTTCCATTCGCGTGTGGGTTTGAATCCAATCTGGGCGAAGAACTGCTTCATGCCCGGCAGATAATGCTTCGGCCAGAACTCGGCCCGCGATCCCATGAACACCATGGCCGCCGAGATGGCGATGCCTTCCGGATTCTTGTTCTGCACGGCGCGGTAGAAGTTGACCGGCCCCACGCGGAAGTTGCTGCCGCTCGATGTGAGCATCTCCCGCACAAACTTGTCATACGGCTTGTTCTCGGCCAGGGACGCCCGAATCCAGCGGTGATACGCCTGCGCTGCGTTCGGCCACAGGTTGACGGGAAACTCCGCCTTCACCCGCAGGATGTCGCTCCACTTCATCGCCCAGTAGTCGGCATACTCATCCCGCTGAAGCACGCGTTCAATCAACGCGCGGCGCTTGTTCCGATCCGAGTCCAGAATGAACTCCCTGGCTTCCTTGGCGGTGGGCACCGTGCCGAGCATATCCAGGAAAACCCGGCGGATGAACACCGCATCGGAACACATGGCAGGATGCGCACCCATCTGCGCCAGCTTGGGAAATATGAACTTGTCAATCTGGGTTTCCGGCACCCCACCACCGAGGCCGATAAAAGGATCCTGCGCCTGTCCCGGCAGCACACTGCAGGCCAAGACCGCCACGAGGACAATTGCCGAAATCAATGACGCTTTCATCCTGTTTCTTGCGTAAGGATTCATATATCAGAACAACCGCGGTTTGACTACTAGCACAAACATGCTCTCGCACGGCTTCATACATCAAAACGACTGAGAGCAAAAGCCTTTCGCTGGCAGACCCGACGCCTGTCCGGCGGGAAAACAGCACGTCCCTCGCACCAGACGACGTTTCCAGAACCAGCAACGCAGATGATTCGCCCCGCCTACACCATCCACGCGCGAGCACGCCCCTTCTGCGTGACGGCGGCAAGCGCCTTCACGGCGATCTCGGAGTTCTCAACGATCTGGAAATCGAACATGCCGACGCAGAGGAAGTCCGCGCCATTCTCAAAACACCACTGGAAGGCGTTGCGCGGGTGGATCGCGCCGGCGGCCAGCGTCTTGAAGGCGATCCACGGCTTTTTCAACGTCGCCATGTAGGCGATGGTTTCCTGCGCGTTGCTGCACCACATGTTGTCGTGAGGCAATCCGTGCTCCCGCTTGGAGCCGCTGATCTCGTCAAAAGTGCGACGGTTGTCCTTCGGCGTCGCCGACCAGTAGTCGTCCTTGTGGAGCGTCTTGACCCAGAAATCCGGCTCGAACCCGGCCTTGACGCACGCACGCACCGTCTCCAACTCATGCGCGCCGAGGCCGCACGGCACAAGCTGGTCCTTCATGAAGCTCATCACTTGCTCCAGCGCCTTCAACTGGCCATCCTTGACCATCTTGTCGCACTTGCCGCCCTGCACATAGACGGCGTCGGCGCCATTATCTATGGAGCTTTTGATGGAATCCTTGAGATCGCCGGCGGCGCAGTCGGAGATCCACTGCATCTTGCCGCCTTCCTTGCGGTAGGTGTTGATGACACGATTGGAGACGGGATTGGTCAGCGCGGTGTTGATGCCGCGCTTCTCGGCGAGCCGGAAAGTCTCCAGAATCTTTTCGTCGGTGTGATACGCCTTGATAAGCGGCGAGACGTAGATGAGGTCGCGACTGTGCGCCCAACCGCCGATGAGGTTGCCGCCGCAGATCACGCGGCTGATTTCGAGGTTCTTGATCTTCCCCTTCGGCATCTCCAGCGGCGCCACCGACTTGGCCGTCGGGGCCACCGGTTTGCCCGCCGCGCTCTCCGCGCTCAGGACTTTTTCTTCCATGCTGCGAAACGCCAGCGCCGCGCCGCCGGCCGCCAACGAGTTCTTCAAGAATCCACGCCGACCGATGTTCTTTGCCATAAACCTGTCTCCGCTCAATCTGTCCTTATTGCCGCTCGGGTTTGTGCTCGCCACCACGACGCGGAAACTAGCGCGGGTCCGCCGCTGAAACAAGTTTCTTTGTTGCGTCGCGCCTCAAAAGTCGCTGTTGCCCAAACAGCGGGGCCGGAACGCTTCTGGCACCCTTTTCCCTGTCACCTTTTTCGTTGACCGTTCCGAGCGCCGCCGCTAGTTTCGCCAGCCTTTATGTTGCATATCTTTCGTCGTCATCAGAAGGTCACCATGGCTGTGGTCGCCGTGGTGATAATCATCACGTTCGTGTTCTGGGGTTCGCAAACGGGCGGCGGCCCCGAGGGCCGGATGGCGCGTCCCAGTCCCGGCCGGATGAACGGCAAGCCCGTGCCCTACGCGGAATTCGAGCAGCAGCAGCGCGCGTTCTGCCTCATGTATTACCTGCGGCAGGGACAGATGATTGACCGCCGCCGCATGGAGCAACAGCTTCAGGCCCCGACGTGGCAGCGGTTGCTCGTGTCGCGCAAGATCGAGAAGCTGGGCATCCATGTGCCGGTGGAGAATGCCGTGGAGTTCATCCAGCAACTGCCGCTTTTCCAAGGCGACAAGGGATTTGACCCGGAGCGTTACCGCCGGTTCGTTGGCGCGATGCTGCCGCAGTGGGGCTTGAACGAGGAGGAGTTCGTGTCCATCGTCCAAGGACAGCTCGCGATTGACAAGCTTCAGGACATTGTTGCCAGCACGGCGAAGGTGACGCCGCTGGACGTCCAGCAGGCTTACAACGAGGCCAACGAGCAGCTTTCCATCGCGGTGGTCGAGTTCAGCGCCACCAACTACACCGCGCAGGTCAATCTCTCCGACAAGGAGATCAAGGACGAGTTCGAGAAGAGCAAGGAAACCTACCGCATCCCGGAGCGCGTGAAGGTCAGCTACCTGAAGTTCAGTCTCGACGATTACCTGCCGAAGGTGAAGGTCACGGATGACGAGATCAAGGAGCGCTACAACAAGGAGAAGGAAGCTTTCACCGATCCGAAGACCAAACAAGTCAAGCCGCTCGACGCCGTTCGCGACGAGATTCGCAAGGAGATTGCCCGGCCGCGCGCGATGAAGATGGTCAACGAGGCGGCCAGCGAAATCAACGACGCCGTCCTGCCCGATCCGCGCAACCCCACCGAGAAGAAGCCCGACCTGGCCACTGTTGTCCAAAAGCGAGGTCTGGCGATGGCCACCACGGATTTCTTCAGCGAGAAGGATGAACTGAAGTTCATCACCGCGCCGAAATTCCAGAAGGCCGCCATGACGCTCAGCGCGGACAGCCCTTACGAACTCGTGCCTGCGCCGGACGGCGCTTATTTCATCCAGTTCGTCGCGCGCAAAGCGAGCGAGTTGCCGGCGTTCGACGCCGTGCGCCCGAAGGTGGTGGAGGACCTCAAGCGGATGCGCGCGCTGGAAATGGCGCGCAAGGACGGTCGCGAGAAATACGCCAAGTTCAAGGCGGCGCTCGACCTGGCGGGCAAGCCCAAGCCGGCGCTGGATCATCTCGCTGCCGCCAATGGCGTGAAGTCGTTGACGCCGCCGGCGTTCACGGTTTCGGAGCCGCCGCGCGACCTGCCCTACGGGCGGCTGGTGTTGTCCGCGTGCGAGTTCCTCGCGCCGGGCGAGTTGAGTGACTTCATTGACACCGCCGCCGGCGGCCTGATCGTGCAGGTCAAGGAGCGCAAGCCGGCCGACCCGAAGAAGCTGGCAGAGGCGGAGAAAACGCTGCGGCACCGGCTGTTGTTCGGCGAGCGTTTCTTCGGCTACGGCCAGCCCGGCCAGCGCGACCTTGCCTTCAACAACTGGCTCGAAATCGAGGCCCGCAACGCCAACATCGAGCCGGCACGCCAGCCCGACGCGGGCAAAGGCGAGCAACCCGAAGAACGATAGGCGGACGGATCGCCCGCTTGCGCCTCGCGCCGGTTACTTCACCGGCATGAACATCACGCACACCGGCGCGCCCACCTCGATGCTCTGGCCCGTCGGCGTCAGCTTCCCGGTCTGCTGATCAATGCGGAAGACGGCGACGTTGTCGGTGCTTTGGTTCGCCGCCAGCAGATACGCGCCGGTCGGGTCTATGCCGAAGCAACGCGGGACTTTCCCCTGCGTGGACTCGTGGCCGACAAGCGTGAGCCTGCCGCTCTTCGCGTCCACGGCGAAGATCGCGATGGTGTCGTGGCCTCGGTTGGAGCCATAAACGAATTTCCCCGACGGATGCGCCAGCACCTCCGCCGTGCTGTAGCCGGGCTGGACGGATTCGCCGACGGGCAACGTCGAGAGCGTTTGCAGTTCCTTCAACTCGCCGCGCTTGGCGTCGTAGCTGAACGCCGTCATCGTGCATAACATCTCGTTGATCACGTAGGCGAAGCGGCTGTTCGGGTGGAACGCGATGTGGCGCGGCCCGGAACCGGGCGGCACGGCGCCAAACGCCGGCTCGTTGGGAATGAGCGCGCCCTTGGCCGCGTTCAGGCGGTAAATCATGACCTTGTCGAGGCCAAGGTCGGGCACGAAGACGAAGCGGTTCGCCGCGTCGAGGTTGATGGCATGTGCGTGCGGGCCGGCTTGGCGCTTCGGATTGACGCTGGAGCCGGTGTGCTGGACGAACGCCGAGGCTTCGCCGAGCGACCCGTCCTTCTTGATCGGCAACACCGCCACGCTGCCGCCGCCGTAGTTGGCCGCGAACGCGTGTTTGCCCGCGTTGTCCACGCTGACGTGACACGGGCCGGCGCCGACGGTGGACTGCTGGTTCAGCAACGTGAGCTTCCCCGTCGCCGCGTCAATCGCGAATGCGCTGATTGCGCCGCCCTTCTTGCCGCCTACGCTGGCAATCTCGCCAACGGCGTAGAGGAAGCGCCGGTTTGGATGGACGGCGACGAACGACGGGTTCTTCGTCTCGGCGGCCAGTTCCGGCGCGCCGAGTTTGCCCGTCGCGGTGTCGAAGCGGCTCACGTAGATGCCTTTGCTTTTCGCCGCCGTGTAAGTGCCGAAGTAAACGAAGTATTGGTTCTTGCCGGATGAAGTCATGGTGGTTTCTCCAAAGGATGCCGACGCGCCGAAGAGCGCGGGAATGATCAGGCCGATGCTTGCGATGCGAGGAAAGAAGAACGTTCTCATGCCGCCATGAGACACCAGCCGCTTCGCGTGTTCAAGCAGCTTCTTGGCGCGCCGCGAGCCGCCACCGGGAATTCGTTCTGGACAGCCGGCAGGGGCGGCAACAACATCGCACCCAGCGTGAGAACCTTTCCGACAATGCAACTCCTCCTCCGTCTGTCGCGCCTCATCGCCGCGCTCCTTCTCGCCGCCGCCTGCGCCCACGCCACCGACAGCGCGCTGCTGAGTGCCCTCCCCTCGCCCATCCTTTTCAAGGGCGACGAGAAGATCGGCTACCGCGACCCGCTGCTGCTCTGGCAGGACGGCACGTTCCACATGTTCTTCACCGTCGGCGAGCGCGAGACCAACGCCGTCTATCTCTGCCTCGCCAAGAGCACCAGCCGCGACCTGCGCACGTGGACGCCGGTGCGGAAGCTCACGCGCCGCGACCTCAACCTCAACTTCGTCAGTCCCGGCAGCGTCGTGCAGCACGGTGGCGAGTGGCTCCTCTGCGCCTCCACCTATCCGCAGCCCAACGGCGAACTCTACGGCAACGCCACCGCCCGGCTCTACCTCATGCGCAGCCCCGACCTCGAACGCTGGTCCGAGCCGGAACTCATCCGCGTCAAAGGCCCCGACGCGCCCGTCGAGAAGATGGGCCGCATGATTGACGCCTACCTCATGCCCGACAAGGACGACCCCGGCAAATGGTGGTGCTTCTTCAAACAGAACGGCGTCAGCATGAGCTGGTCGCGCGACCTGCGCGCGTGGACCTTCGCCGGCAGCGCCAAGGCGGGCGAGAACGTCTGCGTCCTCGTCCACGACGGCCGCTACCTCATGTTCCACTCCCCGCACAACGGCATCGGAGTGAAAACCTCCGCCGACCTCCGCCAATGGAGCGACGCCGGCCCGCTCATCACGCTCGGCCAGAAAGATTGGTCGTGGGCGCAAGGCCGCATCACCGCCGGCTACGTGGCCGACCTCCGCGCCGTGCCGGGCATCGGCCGCTACGTCATGGTCTTCCACGGCACCGGCCCCGAACCGGAACCGGTGAAGTTCCTCACCCACGGTTGCATCGGCATCGCGTGGAGCGACGACTTGAAGACGTGGCACTGGCCGGATGGGAAGTGAGTCGTGGACGGGGTAATCGTTGGAAGGCGGGTAGTTGTCCGCGAAATGCCTTCCAAAGCAAAGCAACTCGGAGTAGAAGACATCTCGCACGCAATGCGTCCGTCTAAACTCAGGCCAATAGTTCAAAAACGAAAAACGGTTGTATCCGAGCCGCCAGTTCCGCGGCGGGAAGCGGCAACCGAAACCGTTGCGTATCCAATCCCCGCCGGACTGCACTACCTCCTGAAAGAAGAAGCTCTCGCGGAAGGCAAGACGGCTGCTGCACTAATGACCGAGTTGCTCGAAGTGGCTGTTACGGAACGGCACCGCGTGCGTTATCCGATTCTTCGCCCCGCGAAAGCGACGGTTTCTTCATCCGCGCGTGGCCAGCTACACGAGCGTTATGCCTCACGGTTGGTGGCCAACCCGCTGCTTACTCGCAAGCTTGTTTCATTTCAAGCCAGCAAGGTCACGCCGTTTTACCGTTGGCTCAAATACAAGGAAGCGTTCTCGCCAGAGTTGGTGGACTACCTGTTTGATTGTTTGGACATCGCTCGGAACGAATCGGCTCATGTGCTCGATCCTTTTGCTGGAACAGGCACCACCTTGACGCGCGCCAGTGCCCGCCGCTGGAAGGCCACGGGCATCGAGTTGCTTCCAGTCGGTGTTCACGCGCTGCACGCGAGGTTTGCGGCCGATCGCGTGGACCCTGTGGCGTTCAAGCGAGTGGTAGAACGATTAAACGCTCTCGACTGGGACAAGCCGAAAGCCGGATGGCACTTCCCTCATTTGCGGATCACACAAGACGCATTTTCGGCAACTACCGAGGCGCAGATGTCAGCCTATCTTCGGTTTCTCGATGGCATCGCCGACGTGGACATGCGTTTTCTCCTGTGGTTCGCCTGTCTCTCGGTGTTGGAAGAGGTGAGTTTTACACGAAAGGACGGACAATATCTTCGCTGGGATTCTCGTTCGGGCCGCACTCTAGGCCGCCCGTTCAATAAAGGCGCAATCCTAGCGTTCAATGAAGCTGTTCGCCAGCGCCTCGCGGAATTTGTGGAGGACCTTCAGACTCGCAACGGTGGCAACTTTTCCCGCAATGTGGAAGTGATTGAAGGCTCCTGCCTCACGGCGCTGCCCAAATTACCGGAGTCAAAGTTCGACGTTGTTCTGACTTCGCCGCCTTACTGCAACCGATACGACTATACGCGCACCTACGCGCTCGAACTGGCGTTCTGCGGCAGTAACGAGAACGACATCCGCCGCCTACGCCAGACGCTTCTGTCTGCCACAGTGGAAAACAAAAGCAAGAGGGCTGAACTCTGCGCGCTTTATGCCCAACTCGGCGCGGGCTATCGCTACAGCGCGATTGAGGGAGCCTACGAACAACAAGCCGCTTTGCAGGAAGTGCTCGGCCTGCTGATCGCCGCAAGGGAGCGGGACGAACTGAGCAACCCCAATGTGCCCGATCTTGTCGCGAACTACTTCATGGAAATGGCGCAAGTAGTGTTTGAACTTGCTCGCGTGTTGAAGTCTGGCGGGCATGTCATAATGGTCAACGACAACGTTCGGTATCATGGAGAGGAGGTTCCCGTGGACCTGATCCTTTCCGACTTCGCCGCATCGGCGGGCCTGGCCGTGGAGAAGATTTGGGTTCTGCCGCGCGGCAAAGGCAATAGCAGCCAGCAAATGGGGCGCTGGGGTCGTCAGGAACTTCGCAAGTGCGTTTACCTCTGGAAGAAACTCTGAGCCATGAAGGAATCATTTCGCCAGCATCTGAAGTCGGCCAGTGAACTGGAAACGACGCGCGAAGCCTATCGAGCCGGATTCATCGCCCTCGCGCTCGAAAGAAACCATCGCGCCACGCCCTTCGTGGAGAGAGCACGGGCATTGAAATTGGCGGCTTCGCGTGCAAAGACAGCGGCCGAACTCTTGGAGATGGAGGACATTCAATCCGCACTGCTCACTGCGGCAGGTGTATCTGACAAAGCGGCATCGCACTTGGAAGCAGCGGACGAGAAGAAAGCCATCGCGGGACTCATCAAGAACTTTCTCGAACCCGCTGGCGCGGCCTTCGTCGAGGAATTGGTGTATCGCTTTTTGCTCACGCGTGGTGACACCCTCGGCGGCTCGATGCGAAACTTGGGCGGAGTTCTGGCTCAACAGAAGTTCACGCGGTCGGTCATCGCCCACTTGAAGAACGCCGGGAAGTCTTACCGTTGGCTCCACGCCGGAACTGGCAAGTGGGCCGAAGCACCCGACGATGAAACTGGAATTGAAGTGCATCTCCGTGGACTGGCTTGGCAGAGCGGCAAAGCTTCCCGCACGCTTTACTACAACGTGACTGTCGCCGTCTCTCGCAGCCATGTGGATCTGAGCGTGCTCAACTGCGGACCTGATGCCTTGGACCAAGAAATGTTGAAGTCGCCGGCCTCGTTCCTTGCTCTGGGCGAACTGAAAGGTGGTATAGATCCAAATGGCGCGGATGAGCATTGGAAGACCGCGCGCACGGCACTGAGCCGAATCAACGAAGCCTTCGCTCGGAACCAAGTTCGGCCGCACACCTTCTTCATCGGTGCCGCCATTGAACCAAAGATGGCCAAGGAGATTTGGAGTTTTCTCGAAAGTGGAATCATCGAAAATGCAGCTAATCTAACCAACGAGAACCATGTTGCCTCGCTTACTCGTTGGTTGTGTTCTCTATAGCGTTTGCGGATTACCAAGGTCGAAGCGGGAATTGCGGTCACAAGGCGGGAAACTGATAAGGAAGGTTTCCTCCACCTGATCGGGAGATCGGACGCCGATGGAACCGATCTTGGCATACGCTGCGGAAGGGCGGAACCCGGAAAAGCCGATGTTTTCTTTCCATGAAAACCGCGGTTTCCTGTGGAAACTGAAAGATTTTGTCCAGGAAAACCGTTTTGGGGTGCTCGCGACGGCGTCGCGAGGGCTTCAAAAGCGTTTGGGGGTGGTCAAGGCGGCGTCGTGAGCGGTTCAAAACCGTTTTGAAGGGGTGGAAACGGCGTCGCGCCCCCTTCCAAAGTGTTTTGGAGGGGTAAAAACGGCGTCGCGAGGGCTTCGAAGACGTTTGGGGGTGCTCGCGACGGCGTCTTGACCACTTCGAAGCATCGAAGCTGGGCTTTGGATGGCGACGCGACCGCATCGAAGGGGCGAAGCTGGCGAAGAGAGAAGACCCCGACCACCGCCAAGTATCCGGGCTGGGGAAAAGCAGTCTTTTGGAGCGGCGACGGATATCTTTCCTCGGAAGCGGATGGCTGCTGGAGGATCGCTCAGCAGCCGGGCTGGGAAAAGGATTTCGTCTCGATGACTCCCCTTGGGACTCGAAAGGGTTGATTTATTCGCCGGCCAATCGCACCGTTGGCCCATGCGATTGTGGACGCTTCATCCCGGTTATCTCGACGCTCGCGGACTCGTCGCGGCGTGGCGGGAGGCGTTGCTGGCGCAGAAGGTTTTGAGCGGCGGCACGCGCGGTTATACGCGACATCCGCAGCTTGCGCGGTTCCGGGCGGCGCGCGACCCGCTGGCGGCGATGGCGGCGTTTCAGGCGGGGCTGGCGGCGGAGGCGGCGCGGCGGGGCTATCGTTTCGACACCGCGAAGATCGCCCGGCGGAGGTTCACCGGTCGGATGACGGAGACGCGGGGGCAATTGCTATATGAGTGGAAGCATCTGCGAGCGAAACTGCGGGTGCGTTCGCCGGAGGTGTATCGCCGGCTGCGCGGCGTGAAGAGGCCGAAGGCGCATCCGATGTTCCGCATCGTGCCCGGCGGTGTGCGGGAATGGGAGAAACGCGCCGCGTCGCCTGTTCGTTTACAGGATGGGAAGAAGTAACCCTCTCGAAAATCGGCGGGCCGTCGGTTCCAGGGGACAACGAACGCGCTTCGACGATGAAGCTTTGCAAGGCGGCAGGTTTACGCTAGAAGCTGCGGTTCATGAAAGCCTGCCATCTGTTCATCGTGTGCGTTGCGGCGCTTTGGTCGTGCGCAGCGCTCGCTGCCGAATCCACCGGGGCCGAGTCGCTGCTCTGCCGCCATTGCGCCGGCTCGGCCGCAAGCGTGGAATCGCCCGGCAACATGCAATACGCCCCCGACCGCAAGGTGGACATCCGCCACGTCGCGCTGGATGTGACGCCGGACTTCCAGAAGCGCACGGTGCGCGGCGAGGCGACGCTCACGTTCAAGCCGATCGCCAAGCCGCTCGATGAGTTGCGGCTCGACGCGGTGGACCTCACAGTGAGCGCGGTGACGTGCTCGGCGAAGCTCGCGGGGCATCAGGCGACGGACAAGGAGATCGTGGTGACGTTTGCGCCACCGGTGCCGGTGGGGCGCGAGACGAAGCTGACGATCCGTTACTCGGCGCAGCCAAGACAGGGTCTGTATTTCCGCACGCCCGCGACCGGCTACCCTGACGGCGACTCGCACGTCTGGACACAGGGCGAGCCGGACGAGGCGCGGCATTGGTTCCCGTGCTACGACTATCCGAACGCGAAGTTCACCACGGAGATCACCTGTCGCGTGCCGGAGGGGATGACGGTGCTTTCCAACGGCCGGCAGGTTTCCTCGACGAAGGACGCGAGCGGGCTGGTGGCGGTGCGGTGGTTGCAGGACAAGCCGCACGGCACGCACCTGATCACGCTCGCGGCTGGGCGCTTCACGAAGCTGGAGGACAAGTATCGCGACATTCCGCTGCAATTCTACACGCCGCCGAGCGACGCGGCCGAGGCGGCGCTGACGTTCGCCGACACGAAGCCGGCGATGGAGTTTTTCGAGCGCGAGATCGGCGTGCCGTATCCGTGGGCGCAATACGGCCAGGTGGTGGTGCGCGATTTTCATTGGGGCGGCATGGAGAACACGACGCTGACGACGCTCACCGACCGCACGCTCCACCGCGCCGACACCGAGACGCTCTCGTCGAGCGAGGTGCTGGTGTCGCACGAGCTGGCGCACCAGTGGTTCGGCAACCTCGTCACGTGCAAGGACTGGAGCCACCTCTGGCTCAACGAAGGTTTCGCCACCTACTACGCCAACCTCTACATGGGCGACCGCCACGGCCGCGATGAGTTGCTCTACGGCCTCTACAAGGACGCGCAGAACGTCCTCGGCCGGACCAACTCGCCGCCGCGCGCCATCCACTTCCGCCGCTACGGCACGCCCTACGAGCAATTCGATTACCGCGCCTACCCGAAAGGCGGCTGGGTGCTCCACATGCTCCGCAGCCAGCTCGGCGACGAACTTTACCGCCGCTGCATCAAGACCTACGTCGAGCGGCACGCCTTCGGCATCGTCGTCACCGAGGACCTCAACGCCATCATTGAGGAACTCTCCGGCCGCTCCTTCGACCGTTTCTTCGACCAGTGGGTCTATCACGCGCTCCAGCCGGAACTGGAGGCCAGCTACAAGTGGGACGAGAAGACCAAGCTCGCGAAGGTCAGCATCCGCCAGACGCAGGCGGTCAACGACAACGTCATGCTCTTCCAGTTCCCGCTGACGCTGCGGTTCAAGTCCAAGGCCGGCACGGTGGATCATCGCGTCCACGTGAAGGAAAAGGAGGAGGACTTCTACGTGCCGTTGCGGCAGGCGCCGGAAATCGTGCGCGTGGACCCGGAATATGCGTTGCTGGCGAAGATCAATTTCAAGCCGCCGACCGCGATGCTCTACGCGCAACTCGCCGACAAAAGCGACATGATCGGCCGCCTCCTTGCCGCCGAGCAACTCGCCGACAAGAAGGATTCCGCCACCGTCGCGAAGCTCAAGGCCGCGCTGAGCACCGACGCGTTCCACGGCGTGCGCGCCAAAGCTTCGGAGAGCCTGCGCAAGATTCACACCGACGAAGCCCTCGACGCGCTGGCCGCCTCGATGAAGCAACCCGACGCCCGCGCCCGCAACGCCGTCATCGGCGACATCGCCGGCTTCTTCCATCCGCGCGCGCAGGACGCCCTCCTCCGCTGCATCGAGACGGAGCGCAATCCCGTCATCCTCACCACAGCCCTCAAAGGACTCGCGCCGTATCATCAGCCCGCCGTGCGCGACACGTTGCTGCGCTTCCTGAAAGGCGACTCCTACCGCAACCGTCTTGCCGAGGCCGCCATCGCCGCGATGCGCGCGCAGGACGACCCCGCGTTCATCGCGCCGCTCCGCGAGACGCTGACGAAGCGAGAGGCGGTCTTCACGAGCTACGGTTTCGGCGAAGCGTTGGACGCGCTGGCGTTCCTGGCGCGGAACGAGAAGTCGCGCGATGCCGTGCGCGAGTTCTTCGCCGGCTTCCTCAACCACAAGCGCGAGCGGTTCCAACTCACGGCGATGAAGGCGCTCGGCACGCTCGAAGACCCGAAGGCGATTGCATTGCTGGAAACCTTCGCTTCCGCCTCGAAGGAGACGCCGCAGCAGAAGGAAGCCGAGAAAGCCATCGCCGCGTTGCGCGCCGTCAACAAGCCCTCCGACAACCTCAAAGACCTGCGCCAGGAAGTGCTCGACGTGAAGAAGGAACACCAGCGGTTGAGCAAGGAACTGGCGGAGGTGAAGAAGAAACTCGACGCCGGCGCGGTCAAGGAGCCTGAGAAGAAAGCGACGAAGTAAGTCTTCCGCAGCGGCATCGGCCCCTGAACTGCGGCGCAAAGAGGATCATGCGGGCACGATCCACTGCGCGGGTGAAACGCCGGCGCTGCGGCCGGGTTGGTTCTCGGATCAGATGCTCCACCCCGCGCGCATCGCCCGCGACAAGAGCCGGTTCGCGGTCGGGTCGCCGGGGAAGATTTCCCGCGCCGGATCCCACTTCAGCGGCCGGCCAAGGCGGCACGAGATGAAGCAGAGATGGCAGACGCTCGCAGCGCGATGGCCCAACTCCGCGTGCGTCGCCGGCAGCCGGCGGGAGAGGACGCAGTCAATGAAATCCGCGTGGTGGAGAGAGCCGGTGCGGACGCGGCTTTCGCCGGGACGGATGGTTGAACTCAAGATGTCTTCCGAACTGGCGGTGACGTCCCATCCGCTCATGTGAAGCCAGCCCTCGCTGCCCTCGAACCGCACGCCGAAGCCGTCGCCGCTGGCGAGCACCAGCTTCATGCCGTTCGCGTAACGGCACGTGATCTCAAACTCTGTCGGCGCGTCGTAGATGCCGTCGGTCGGGAAGGTGCCCTTGCCGTCAATGTCCACCGGCCCGGTGAGGTCCACGCCCATGCCCCACGTGGCGAGGTCCACGGCATGCACGCCGTTGTCGCTGATGTAGCCTTCGCCGTAATCGAGGATCCAGCGGAAGTTGAAATGGCAGCGCGCCGGCGTGTAAGGCATCCACGGCGCGGGGCCGAGCCAGAGGTCGTAGTTGAAATCCGGCGGCACCGGTTGCGGCGCTTCCAAGCCGGTGAAGCTGCCGCGCACGCCAAACCCACGGCCTGGAACGCAACGGACAGTGTGCAACTTGCCGATGCGGCCGTTGCGCACCAGTTCGCAGGCGGCACGAAACGTCTGCACCGAGCGCCGCTGCGTGCCGGTCTGGAGCACGCGGCCGTGGCGTTGGACCGTCTCGACGACGGCGCGGCCCTCCGCGACGGAGTAAGCCAGCGGTTTCTCGCAATAGATGTCCTTGCCGTGGCGCGCGGCGGCGATGGTGATAACCGCGTGCGTATGGTCCGGTGTGCCGATCATGATGGCGTCAATGTCACGGCGCGCGATCAACTCGCGGAAGTCCTGCGTGACCTTGCAGCCTTTGTAGCTGCTCACGCCGGTTTGTTTCGCGTAGCGGTCCTCGATGGTGGCGGCCATCGCCTTGGCGCGCGCGAGGTCCACGTCGCACGAGGCGACGATCTGCACGCGCGGGTCGGCCAGGAACATGCGCGTGTTGTGGCCTCCCTGGTTGCCGACGCCGATGCAGGCCATTGTGATGCGCTCGTTGGCCGGCGCAGCCCCTGCACGTTTGGTCTGGAGGATGAACGGCGCCACTACGGCGCCGCGGCAGGCAACCTTGAGGAATGTGCGTCGCGAAAGGCTCGTCTTCATAGCAGTTTCCGATTGTGGCAACGTGATGGTCGCTCTCCGTGCTGCGTCGGGTCAAGCGGTTTGTAAGGCAATCGCGCCACTCCATCGCGCAATTACTTCTTCGTCTTCCGATAGATCGCGCCGGGACTGATCTTCTCCGCGTAGGACATCATTGTGAAACAGACCAACTGCGTCAGCTTCGGCTCGCCGGCGGCAAAGACCTGAGTGGCGAGGTAGCGCAGTTCCTGGTCGGCGGCGGCGGCGATGGCCGCGCCGTCGGGCAGGTGGCGGGCGTAGACGTATTGATGGAACGGCAGGCCGCCGAGCTTGCAGCCCCATTGCTTGTTGTAGTCCCACGGACAGTTCGCGCCGCGACCGCGCTGGTTCTCGCGCATCCACTCTAGCGCCGCACGGATGTGTCCCACACTCGCCTTGCCGAGCGGACTCTTCAGCTCGAGGTGCGCCATCCCCGTGGAGAACGCCTCGAAGACATACATCACCACCGCCGGCGCGGCCTCCTTGAAACCGATGTGCTCGGCCTTGCGGAAATCCATCTTGTTGAGCCAGTCGAGCGTGCCGCGAGCGACCTTCAGGTATTTCTCGTCACCCGTCTCCGCGTAGAGCATGAACGCGACCGAGCCGAAGATGCCCGATGAGCACCACCATTCGCCGTCGAACTTGCTCCAGAGTCCGTCGGTGATGCCGCCGCCCGGCCCGACATAGTTGTCCAGCACCAGCTTCGTGTAGGCCATCACCGAGTCCATGTAGCGTTGCCGGTCGGCCACGCTCTCGCAACGCACCGCAGTCGCCAGCACGCCCATCGCGATGCTCGCGCAATCAGCAACATACCACTCGCCCTTCGTCTCGCCCGGCTTGCGGCCGTAATGCATCCAGTAAGCGCCCTTGGGTGTCATGCCGTCCTGATACTCGATCATCCGGTCCGACCATCTCCGACAAACCTCCAGATACTTCCGCTCGCCTGTGAGGTCAAACGCCACCGCCAGCGCCCGCACCGCGTAGGAGTCATGGTAGAAAGGCACCTTGCGCTCTGGAGTGTTCAGTTCCGCGCAAGCCGCGTCGCACATCTTCAGGAACTCCGCGCGCAGACGGTCGCGGTCGGAAGCGCGGTCGGCTTGATAGAACCAACCCGCCGGCAGGCTGCGCAGTTTCAGCGACAGGCCACCCTTGTAGTTGAAATAGGTGATGAGCGCGCGGTCGCCGACCCAAGTGACCGCTGGATACGCCCACGCGTCGTCGGGCGCGTCTTCCAGATTGCGAAAGTTCGTCCACGTCTCGCCTTCGTCCTTGGAGATTGCCGCCGTGAAAGGATTCCGCCGTTTGGCGCCGGGGTTGTGGTTCCAAATTGCCAGCAGGTTTCGAGTAGTCGGGATGCGCGTGATGGCAACCGGCGCGTCGGAGCCGACGAGCGACGTCGGCACCGGCTCACTCCACGTCGCGCCGCCGTCTTTCGAGAGGCTCTTGTATTGACCTCCCAAACCAGTGCGCATCAGCATCATCACGCGTCCGTCGGCCAGTTCAATGCACGCTGGCTCGTAGCACTTACCTTTCGCCGGCCGCACACGCTGGCTGTCGCGCCACGTCTTGCCGTCGTCGTCGGAGAGAACGCAATAACTGTCCCCGCCTTCCCACGCCTCCAGCAGGATGCGCCCGCTCCGCAGCCGGATGCAGCGGCCGTTGGTGAGGCCCGTGTATTTGCCATCCGGGCTGAGTTGCTTGCCGACGCTCCATGTTTTCCCATCGTCGGCGGAAGTGCGCATCATGATGCGGCAGTCGCTGGACTCGGTGTTCTTCTGGCAATGAAAGAGCGCGAGATCGCCGTTGCGAAGGCGAATGAGGTTGACCTCCATCACATTGCAGCCGCCGTCGTTCTCGACCAGCGTGAACTTCCCGCCCCAAGTCCGCCCGCCATCCTGCGAGAGCTTGCCCGCGATGCGCGCCGGCCCGTGGTCCGCGCCCTGGCCCGCGTAGAACTCCGTCCATGCCAGCAATAGCGAGCCGTCCTTGCGCTGGATGATCGCCGCCTCGCTGTTGCGCGGGTTCTTTGGCCCGACGGGCGCGACGAACATCTCAAAAACTTCCGCATCTTTGAACTCGGCCGCAGCGGCGAGTTCAGCCAAGAAGACGCAGACCGTCAGCATCAGAACTGTTTGACAGAGTTTCATGGTTTCCTTTTCCAGCAAGCTTGCGCAGTTTCACGAGGATGTTGTTTTTCCAAAAACCCTCCCTGGCCAAAGATACTCGGCGAGCATCAGGCCCGTGAACACAGTGGATCGTTTTCGCCTCATGAAGAAGAACGCGTCGCGACGCGCGGGGTCTGCGACGTTGGCCAGGAACTTGTTGAGCGCCGCGACGACATCTTCACGGTCGCCGAACAGGTTGTGGTAGCCCATCAGGAACAACGGCGCCAACGGCGAGCGGTCCAAGTTGCCCTCATCGCCGCGGTCCCACAGGCCGCGGTCGTTTTGTGTGGAGACGATCCAGTCTATCCATTTTCGCGCCGCGTCTTTGAGCCTCTTTCGCTCCTCGTCGCCATCCACCGTCTGATACATGGTCCACAACCAGCCTTCGCCGCAATACGCTGTGAGCGCCAGTTCCCAGCGGGTGCCTTTCACCTGCCGGGGCGGCAGGTAGTAACGCACATATCCCTCGCCGGTTGTTCCCGTCCGGCTGAGCCACTCGATGGATTTCTTGCTGAACGCCCTGAAGAACGGATTCTGATTCAACGACGCATACATGCTCGAGAAGCGCGCGCCGACAATGCCACTGGCGACCGGGAAGGGCGTGGCATCGAGGTGTGGCTTGGAAAGCCCGTTCGGGCCGACATCGTTGTGCCGGTAACCGAGACCGACGCTTCCGTCCGGATAAAGGAAACCTCTCGAGCCGCCCCGGCCCATGCCGGAAGGATCCGTGTCGGAGCCATACCGCAGATAGTTGGCAAACGCATCCAGCGCCGTGAGGAAAAGACGCTTCTGTGAATTGCTGGCAAACGGCAGCGCCGAATACAGCGCGTTGCAGGCCTGTGTGGAATCGCAGAGGTAGATGTTTCCCTGCAAAATCCCGTCATTCCAGACGCCCTCGGGCAATTGACGGTCAGCGAGAAGCTTCGCGCTGGCCAGCACCGCCTCTCGATACCGTGGCTCATCAAACTCCCTGGCCGCGACACCCAGCAATCGCGCGCATTCGCCCCGGATAAAAATGGAAAGACCTTCCACAGGACGGTCGCCGACCACAGCCATGCACTCCGCGTCAATCTTCAACTGGTGGATCCATGCCGCCACCTCCTTGAAGAGAGAATGGGCCTGGTCCCGGCTCAGCGTGATCTTGGCCTTGTTCCCCGGCGGGTTCTGCGCCAAGACCCCGCGCAAGGGCAAAACCGCAGCGGCTGCCGCGCCAGCGACCAGAAAGTGGCGACGACTAATAGGAGTTCCGAGTTTCATGCTTGTCTCCAGTCATCGAGAACCAAGGGCTTTCACACGACCGCCCTGCACGTGGAAAATGTCCGTGCGGCGGCCTTCAAGCGTCAGCGAAACGGATCTCGCGCCGCACGAGACGGTGATCTCCTTCTTCTCCCCCTCGCTCTGCCACGGATTGACGGCCATCACGATCCATTCGTCAGGCGTGACGCGCAGCTTGCGGACGAGCGGACGCTTCTCCTTCCACAGAACGTGGGCCGGTTCATCAATCACCAGCTTCGCCCTCGCGATCTTCGCGGACAGATCGGAGACGCGGCCGAGGCTATCCATGAACCGCGGCAGCGAATGATAATACTGCCCCTTGCCTTTCGGCTCCCAGCCCCACAACACCAGTCCGCGCGCGCCGCTGAAATACGGCAGCACCGCCATCGCCTCGACCAGATACGGCGCGAGTTCCTGGCCGGCGAGCTTCTTGTTGCTGTCGTGGTAGCGGAGCCACTCGTAGGCGTAGAGCGGCTTGTTGCCGTAGCGGCGCGTGCGCTGGACATTCTCCTCGATGTTCGAGGCGATGTAGTAGATCGAGCCGGGGTCGTCGTAGAAGACATAGACGCTGGCGATATAGAAATCCACGTGGCGGTCAATGTGCCGCCAAAGCTCGGCGTCGGTGCGGTGCGTGCCGTCTATCTGCTTCGCGCTCTTGCCGGCGAGGCCCCAGTAGTCGCGCCGGAACGGTTGCGGGCCGTAGATACCGACCGGCTCGCGCGGCCATTGTTTCTTCGCCCAATCGCACGGCAGCGAGAACCACGTCGCCCATTCGCGGAAGTAGGCGGCAGCAAACTGCTCCTTGGTCTTTGCGCGCGACGCGGCACGGGCGGCCTCGTCGGCCCACGCTTTCTCGACGTCCTCCTCGAAATCAAACTCGATGTCGTGGACGAAGATGGCGCCTTTACCTCCGCGCGCGGCGATGTTGCGCTTGACGATGCGCTCGAAGAACTCCGGCTTGTTCCACGGATTGGTCCGGTTCGTGGCGAGGAACGTGTTGATGTTCTCCTTCTGTTTGCCGGGGTAGTCGGAGTAGGTGCCGAGCAAGTCCACCATCTTGAAACCGTGCCGGGCGGCCTGCTCTTCGTTGAAGGCGCGGTCGCGCCCGCCAACATCCCAGAACACCCGCAAGTCGCCGCTCATCGGCACCGAGCGGATCTGCTCCCACGGCGTTGGGGCCGGTTCGGATTCGTCCGCGCCGTGGCTCATCGGCGCAAAACTCAATCCGCAAGCAAGCAACAGTTGAGGCAGCTTCATAGTCCTCATCATTCTTTCAAGACCTCATACTTCATCGGCGCGTTCATCAAAGCGATGCCATCGCCGGGGTGATTGGAGCGACCGATCCGCTTGGGCTGGCCTGCTTGGCGGCGGAGGATCGTCACGCGCTCAAACGGCGGCTTGAGGGTGAGGATGCCAAAACTCGCGTCGCTCTTGGCACGGCGAAGGGCACGCTCGGCTCCTGCAGCGATCATCGCGCGCGCCCGTTGGGGCTGTGCGTGGATGGCGGCGAGGTTGCGCTTTGCGTAGGCGTCGCGGTCACACTCGTCGCCGCGGCCGGGCGTGGTGCCGCGTTTGACGGCGACGGTCTCGATGCCCGGCAGTAACGCCTGGGCTTCCTTCGTGAACGCCAGATCGCCGGAGCCGAAGATGTAACGCACGCCCAACTGCATCGCGCAGAGCGCCATCTCGCCGAACTCGCCGACCGCCGTGCCGTTGATGGTCGTCTCGAACACGCCGAAACTGCCCGTGTGAGCCAGATGCGCGTGTTCCGTGCGCGACATGGCGTGCTGACCGACACACGCCACGTAGCCGAAGCTGTCGTCCAAGCTGAACGGATACGGCGGCGGCGACCAGTTCCGCGCCAGTTCCGCGCGCGGGTCGAGCAGCTTGGGATTGATCCCGCCGTGGCCGTGCCCGTCGGCGACGAGGAACTCCGTGGCCCCGGCACGGGCAAAGCCCGCGATGGCCGCGTTGACCTCGGCGGTGAGAAGCTCCTTGCCCAAATCGTAGTAGCGGCCTTCGGGCTTACACCAGTTCTCGGAATCCAGGATGCCAGCCACTCCTTCCGTGTCGGTCATGATGTAAACACGCTTCCCGCGTTTCGACGAAGCGGCCTTCGCGTCGGCGGCCCGCGCAACCGAACTGAGGGTGATTCCCCAGCCAAGCGCGGCACTGGTCTTCAGGAATTTGCGACGAGTGAGTTGTTGAGACATACCATCTGCTCCTTTTCCGATGACCGACGACGCCAAATGAAGGCGCGGTGAAACGACATCAATCGTATTTTCCGAATTCGTGCGCCGTCTCGATGAAAGCGCGGAGATTTTCCGACGGCGTGGTGGCGGGAATCGCGCAGCCGGCGTTGAGTATGAACTTGCCACCGGGCTTCCACACTTCGATCAACTGTCGCGTGGCGTCGCGAACTTGCGCGGGCGTGCCGCGCGCGAGCACGCCGCTGGGATCCACATTGCCGAAGAGAACGTGATTCTTACCGACGGTTTCCTTGGCGCGGCGCGCGTCGGTCTTGTAGTCCAGCTCGAAACCGCAGAACGGATACGCCGCAAGCTGATCCAGAATCGCCGTCGTATTGCCGCAAATGTGCAGTGCCACGAAAACGCCGTCGGCCGCCAGTTCGCGCACCAGCCGCTCCTGATACGGCCGCGCGAACCGCCGGAACATCGCCGGGGAAACCACGTCAGGCCCGGACGCGCTGTCGCCGAGCGACGTAAAGTGCGCGCCGGCGGCCTTGAGCGCGCGGTGCGTGGCGATGTGTGATTGATACGCGACCTCCAGCAACTGAACAATCGCCGGGTTGTTCGGGTCCTCCGCCAGATCCATCAGGAACTCCTGCATGCCGCGCAGCAACACCGCGAGCGCGAACGCATTTTGGTCCGCATTGCCGCGGATGGCCACGCGTCCGCCCGTCTCGCGGGCGATGATGCGCACGGCTTCAAGAACCACCGGAATGCGCCCGTCGCGAGCCGGGTCCACGGGTTTGAGTTTGCCGACCTCGGCGAGGCTGTTGATTGCGGGCGCGGCGAGATGGCCCGGTTCGCCTGGCGTGCAATCGCGTTTGGCGCCCATCGCCTCGGCGAGCAAGGTCGTGTCGAGGTCAATCAGGACACAGTCGTAGCCGTATTTTTCCACCGCGTGCAGATGCGCGCGCGCGGCGGCTTGCGGATCGGTGAGGTGCTTTTCGAGCGGGATGCCGGCCTCCTTTGCCGCCATCGGAAAATTGTGCAGGCAGACCGGCACGCGGTCGGGGATGCCGCCGCGAATCACGGTCAAACAACGTTCCACCGGGGTCATGGCTTTCATCTTTGCCAAAGCAGCCGCAGTGTAGCGCGCGCCGGACGCGGAACAACCAGGAAGTTCATATCTATTTGTCACTGAAAACCGAATGAGGGCAAAAAATTAGCACATCGTTCGAGTTGTTGTTCTGAGTTTCACGTCAGGAACTTTTCTCTAACGCTGTGCTAATTCACTATGCCACTGCCGCGTCGCTTCGCAACGGCTTCGCAGCGGTGACAGCAAAAGGAATTGGGAGGCCCCTTGGTCACAAGGGGAACGATCGAACCGCCGAGATCGGCCAATCGCCTGAGGAATCACCTCCCACAAAACTGGATTTCAAATATCACAAACGCCACCCGCGTCACTTCAAATCTCGCTGTCACTGGGACTGCTTCCGCCTTGTCCTACGCAGCCCATCAATCTCTTTGGCTACATGAGAACTTCGTCCTCTTAAACGGAATAGCAAGTGAGCACATTCATGCTCCACATCAGGGCCGGGTGCTTGGTGAACGGGATCAAAACAACTGACCGCAGCGATGATGATGACAACGCTTCAAGGGATAAAGAGGCGAGCCTCGACGGCTCTCTCGGTCCGCCGAGACTCAAACGGGCAGCTATGGTGGGATGGTGGGTAGGGCCGCCACCCGTTGTGTGAAGCAGAATACGCCAAAGCAGAATTATGACAATCCGGGGAGAATCTCGTGTTGGCATAGGGAGATTGCTTACTGCTGAAACCGTTGTTGTCGCGGCGGGATTTGTTGGAACAGTGGATGGCGGATCGACGTTAAGGGAGTATGGTGATTCATGGAGGGGGCAGGACGACATGAGGTGATAAGCCTCATGTCGTTCATAAGTCGCACCAGCAAGCAGAGGGCCGGACATGAAGACGACCAAAACGAGTTTGGTGGCGAACGAAGGCCCGAGCGTCGGAGGAGCGATTGCCAACGCATTTCCCCGAATGCTGTCACGCAGATGCCCACGCTTGAACAAACGGCTGGCGAGAAAGGAAGAGATCTATGAAAACCAGAGCGAGTTTGTGGATTGGCCATCGAAAGGCCGTGATTGTGGTTATGTCAGGCCAGGCGGGAAGAACCACGGTGATCCTGTCCAAAGCTGAAAGGCAGCCGGGACGGTTTGCTGGCGTGCGTTCGACGGCCCCCTACGAAACAGGGCAAGTCCAGGCCGATAACAAGTTGCAGAGGAGGTTCACAAAGCGGTTGGAGCGTTACTACGACAAGATCATCACGGCGGTTCGCCATGCCGATGACATTCGGATCTTCGGCCCCGGCGAGGCGAAGGTTGAGTTGAAGAAGCGTTTCAATCGCGACAAGCCGGATACACGCGTCAGAGCTGTGGAAACCAGCGGTTGGATGGCCGAGCACCAGGTTGCAGCAAGAGCACGGGGACCATTCTCGCTTCCGTTGCGTGAACAAGCGGCTTGATGATCGCTACTCTTGGTCAGGTTCCACCGCGTTGAGCGAAGCATGAAAAAAAGCACGGCGTGTGATTTTCACATCAGCTTTTTAGCTTTCACGTCGTGCTGATAAGAACATGCCACCCGTTGACTGTTCCGCAAGGGATGTGCCGGGGTAAGCACTATTCCTAATCCACAACCGGATTCTCCCCGAATGACCAGGTTTTTCCCGTGGTGTATCTTCCGGCACAATTGGTGTTCGTGCCGAGTTGAGTGTGGGGAGATTGATTAGGAGTTATATTCTTTGGCGAGCGAAAAATATGGTCCGAGGGCCGAAAGGCAGTTCGGGAATTTCGCTCCACGCGTTTTGTGTTTTGGATGGGGCGATGTGGAGGGAAGTTGTGCCGAGGGCGCGTCAAATAGGGCATTCCAGATTGAGGGTTGCCCCCAGTATGTGAACAGGAGAAGTCCATGAAGTCCGCTTTCCAACGGACCACGAACACAGAAATCGAGTTGAAAGACGTGCGGCAGGTTGTCGTCGTGGGCGACGTTGGCTGCACCGGGTTTGATGATCAGAGCAAACAGGTGTTCGGCGCTGTGCTGCGCCATCAAGCCGATCTGTTCATCATCAATGGAGATATCGCGCAGACGGGTGCCACGGAACAATTCGTGGCGGTGATGGAGTTTTGCAACACGCGAGCGCAAGCGCCGGTGTTCGCGCTCTGCGGCAATCATGATCTGCCCGGCTATGCAGAATGTTGCGGCCTGTTCACATACGCCATTGTGTTGGAGCGGGCGGTTCTGGTGTGTCTTGATAATTCAAGGGGCAGTTTTGAAACAGCCGACCTTGAGTTTCTCCGACATCAGTTGCAGAAGCATGATAGGAAGCGATTCGTCGTCCTGTTCCACGTTCCGCCACCGCTTGAACACGTCCGGTCGGTAATGAAAGAGGATGCGTGGCACGAATTGCGGATGGTTCTGGATTCGTATAAGAACCGGATCGAATGCATCATTTGCGGCCACATTCATGGGTTCTATGAGTATGACCTCGACGGCTATCACATCTTCATTACCGCCGGGGGTGGCGCCGCGATGATCCACGAATTGCCCAGGGAACAATGCAAGATCTTCAACGCACTGAGGCTGGTGTTCAAAGACGATGCGTCAATCGCCATCGAGATGGTGCCAGTCCAGGTGTGAATTCATCCTGGCTCTGCTCCGACCCTTGCCACCATTTTCTTTCTTGCCGGCGATCCAAAAAAAGGGCAGCCGCGGGAACGGTCGCCGGGCCGCTGTTCTGAAATGGTTGTAAACCGCGCGGAATCCGCTAGAATGCAACCCCAATATGATTCCCGATTTCCTGTTCACGCTGCCGCTGGCGGACATTTCCTATTCGTTCACCGAGGCGCACCTGCCGGGCAAGGTCGTCATCGGCGTCCTGATGGTGTTCTCCATCTTCTCGTGGACGGTCATGTTCACCAAGTTCAGCGAGATCAGCCGCGCGCGGCGGTTGAACAGACAGTTCCTGGAGGCGTTCCGGTCGGAGAAGAGCGCGTTCGATCTTTTCAGCCAACGGGTGAAGGTGGAGGGCTGCTCGCTTTTTGAAATCTACACAGCCGGCTGCAAGGAACTGAAGAATTATCACGGTGTCGAGTCCGAGCCGACGGTGGCGATGGGATTGCTCGCGCCGGCCGGGGGCAAGCGCGTCACGCTCAAACAGATGGATCATATCAAAGGCGTGATCGAGCGGACGGTGGCGGAGCAGGGGTTGAAGTTGGAGCAGGGCTTGTTGATGCTGGCGACGGCGGTCAGCGGAGCGCCGTTCCTCGGACTGCTCGGGACGGTCTGGGGCGTCATGGACGCGTTCGGCGAGATCGCCATCCAGGGCAACGCCAGCCTTACGACGATGGCGCCCGGCGTTTCCGGAGCGCTCATCACGACGGTCGTTGGCCTGCTCGTGGCCATTCCCTCGATGTTCGCCTACAACTGGCTGGTTTACACCATCCGCGGGATCACGGTGGAGATGGACAACTTCGCCAGCGAACTGGCGACGGCGCTGGAGCGCGAGTTCGTGCGGGAGTGAGGTTGCCATGCGCCGCTTCTCCCAACGTCATCTGTCGGTGCTGGCGGAGATCAACATCACGCCGCTGCTGGACCTCGCGTTCGTGCTGCTGATCATCTTCATCATCACGACCCCGCTGTTCGAGCAGTCCATCGGGGTCAACCTCGCCAAGGCCGCCAAGGCGCAGCAGCAGAAGCCGACGCGAGGCCGCACGGTGAGCATTGACAAGGCGGGGCAGATTTACATTGACCGCTCGCCGGTGGACCTCGACACGCTGCGGGCATCCATGACCGCGCTGCACAACGAAGACCAGGACGTGGCGGTGCTGATCCGGGTGGACAAACAGCAGCAGTTCGAGAAGTTTGTGCTGGTGTTGGACGCGCTCAAAGGCGCCGGCATCAGCCACGTCGGTATCGTGGCGCTGAGCGAAGGCCAGAGTCGTTAGCGATGGAAGCGAAAACGGACGATCCGAAATATCGCTGGAACCTGTTCGTTTCGGCGGTGCTGCATGCCGCGCTGATTGGCGCGGTCATGATGTGGGCGGCTTTCGCGCCGAAGCAGGCCGACCAGCCGGTGTGGCTCGAACTCGGCATGGGTGGCGATCCTGGTGGTGGCAGCGGCAGCGAAGGCGGCGGCGACTCCGAACCATCCCCGCCCTCGACGACGCCTCCCGACGAACCCGCGCCCGCGCCGCTCGGCCAGCCCGCGGTGGTGGAGGACGCTCCCAAACCCGCGCCGAAATTCGACACGGTCAAACCCACGCCAGCGCCGAAGGAAGACACGCGCAAGCCCGCGATTCACACCGAACAGCCGAAGAAGATCGAGAAACCCAAGCCACAGCCCAAGGCGCAAGTTAAACCTCCTCCACCAAAGGTCGAAGCGACAAACAAGATCAAGACCTCCACCACGCTGGTGCAGCGGCCAAAGACTGGCGTGCCAAACTCCAAAGCAATCAACAGCAAGGGCACCGGCCCCGCCGACAGCAAAGGCAAGAGCAAGCAAGCCGCCCGCAGTTTCAACGCGGACAGTTTCAAGAAAGGCATGTTCAACAAGCTCGGCTACGGTTCTTCCGGCGGCACCGGCCCCGGCACCGGCATCGGCAAGCAGTCGGGCCCGGGCAAGGGCCGTGGTCCCGGCCAGTATGCGGGCGCAGGCATCGGTCCCGGCAACAGGCCCGGCACGGGCGGCGGCCCCGGCACCGGGCCGGGCGCGGGCGGCGGGTTGCCGTCGGAGTTTGGCTGGTATTATCTGCTGATCAAGGACGCGATGGACCGCGCATGGACGCAGCCGAGCCAGTTGCAGGGGCGCCTGAACTGCGTGGTTTTCATCCGCATCCAGCGCGACGGCACGATCAGCTACGTCTGGTTCGACCAGCGGTCGGGCAATCCCGTGATGGACGAGTCGGTGCTTTCTGCGGTAAACAGTGTGCGCCGGATCCGACCGTTGCCGCCCGGCCTGGGCAACGCCTATGTGGACATCCCGGTGGCGTTCGAGTTGAAACCAAAGGGGCCGGGTTGATTTTGAAGGAGTCACTGATGAAACATCGTATGTGGAGTGTCTTGGTTTTGTGCGGGGTGGCGGGCGTTGTCATGGCGGCCACGCCGGCGCGGATTGTGATCAGCAAAGGCGCGGCGCCGAAGATCAACATCGCCGTCGAGCCGTTCGGCGGCGACGCGAACGCGCAGCAGATCGCCGCGGTGCTCGCCACCGATCTCGTGCGGTCGGATTGGTTCAACTACGTCCCCGCGGCCAACGCCGAGGTGATTGTGCGCGGCACCGTGACGGGCGGCGCGCTTAACGGCGCGGTTTTTAGCCGCGGCCACTCGGCGCCGGTGCTCCAGAAGGTCTGCGCCGGCGACGGCTCCAACCCGCGCAGCGTGGCGCACCAGATGGCCGACGAGATCGTGCGCAACATCGCCGGCAAGCCGGGCATCGCGCAGACCAGGATCGCCTGCGTCGCCAACGGCACGGGCAGCAAGGAGATTTACGTGATGGACTACGACGGCGCAAACGTGAAGCGCCTCACCAACGACCACACGCTCACCGTGCGACCGCGCTTCGGCCCGAACCGCCGCACGCTTGTCTATACGAGCTACCGCAGCGGCTGGCCGGACGTTTACATCATGCCCGATGTCGCCGCGCCCGCGCCACGCCGCGTAGCCTACTATCCCGGCCTGAACACCGGCGGCGCGATCTCGCCCGACGGGCGGCGGCTCGCCGTCATCCTCAGCAAGGACGGCAACCCGGAGCTTTACGTGATGGATCTGGCCAGCAGCGCGCTGACGCGGCTGAGCCGCACGCGGCAGGCGGAGTCCTCGCCGTGCTGGTCGCCGGACGGTTCGCAAATCTGCTTCGTCAGCGACCGCGCGGGCCAGCCCCAGCTTTACATGGTGCCGGCCTCCGGCGGCGAGGCGCGGCGCGTGACGTTTGGCGGTTACAAGACCGAGCCGGATTGGGCGAGCTGGTCGGTGTCGGCGGAAGTGCCGGATATCTGTTTTTCCGCGCGCGCCGGCCGGCAGTTCCAGGTGTTCGGCCTGAAATCGCGCACCGGCGAGGAGATGCTGCTGACGCAGGACGGCGCGGACAACGAGGACCCGTGCTGGGCGCCCGACGGCCGGCATATCGTTTACGCGCGGACGGTCAGCCACCGGTCGTCGCTTTATATCCTTGACGCCTTTACGGGCCGGACGATAGAACTCAACCCGAATTTGCGCGTCCTGGGCGATTGCACAGCGCCGGCGTGGTCGCGCTGAGCCTCGGATTTGGCATTGCGAAAAACATGTTGGATTGTAAGGAGAGAAGATGAACACCAGATTATTGACAAAGATTAGCGTCCTCGGCATCGCCGTCGTTCTCAGCGCCGGCATGGTTGGCTGCAAGAAGAAGTCCCACGCCGTTCCCGGCCCCGGCCCCGGCGGTTTGGAAGGCGCCGGCCCGGTCGCTGTGGCCCCCAGCCCGGACGCACTGGGCATCATGCCCGCGCGCAGCGGAGACCCGACCCAGCGCAACCAGCCCCCGCGTCTCGCCGCCGACACTGTGCATTTTGCGTTCGACAGCTCCGTCGTCAATCCGAGCGAGCGCCCGAAGCTCGACGACATGGCCGCCTACATGCGTGAGAACCCGAACCAGATCATCACCATCGAGGGCCACTGCGACGAGCGCGGCACCGCCGAGTATAACCGCTCGTTGGGCGAGCGCCGGGCGCAAGCCTGCCGCGAGTATCTGACCGGCGCCGGCGTGGACGGCAACAAGCTGCAGACCATCAGCTACGGCAAGGAAAAGCCGGCCGACCTCGGTCACGGCGAAGAAGCGTGGGCGAAGAACCGCCGCGCCGAATTCATCATCACCGGCCAGTAATTGCGACGGCTGGTTTTCAATTCGGAACGGCCCGGATGATGCGCGTGTCCGGGCCGTTTTGTCCGGCGGAGTTGGAGTTTTACATTTGACCGTGAAGGCCTTAACCTTCGGTGAATCTTAGGAACGGAGAAGCGATATGAACGTAATACTCGGTGTTTGGGACCTCGGGATGGGACAGATCATCCTCATCCTCCTGGTGGTGCTGCTGATGTTCGGCGCGAAGAAGCTGCCCGATCTGGCCAAGGGCCTGGGTCAGGGCATCAAGGAATTCAAGAAAGCCACGCGCGACATCCAGGACGAAGTCACCAAGGCCGCCAACGCCCCGGACGAGCAGCCTTACAAGCCTGAGCCGCCGAAAACCGCCTCCACCGAGCCGGACAAAGACCAGACGCCCAAGTCCTAAAGCGCGTGCCTCGCGCGCACTGGCGCGGGGCGTTCGGCAAGACCTGCCATGGCCGAGCCATCCGATACGCCGCCTCCCGACACCGAGTTGGACGAAGAGGGAGAGCTGGAAACCAAGCCGTTTCTGGATCACCTCGAAGACCTGCGGTGGACCCTCCTGAAATCGCTGGCGGCGATTTTTGTCACCATCTCCGTCGCGTTCTACGGCCTGCCGTGGCTCATGGCAGCGCTGGAGTGGCCGCTCTACGGCGTCGCCGAGGTCCTCCGCGAGCCGGTGCCGTTCGTCACGCGCGATCTGCGCCACGCCGGCGACCTCGCCGCCAAGCTGAAGAACCCGCCCGACGCCCTCTCGAAATACCTCGCCGAACATCTCTCCGACGGCACCAAGAAGGAGTTGCAGGCGCAAGACCCCGCCAAGCTTTCGACCCGGTCGCTGCGGTCGGCCTTGGTGGATGACCTCAACAAGATCACCGAAGGCGAGTGCATCCACACGCCGGAGCGTTTCGCCAACATCAAGCTCAGCGACGAGGCGCTGGAGTGGCTGCAACAGAAGCCTGGCGGCAAGGATCTCGTCCGGCTCAACCGCCTGCTTCTGGAGGAAGCCTTCCCGCTGGAACTGGCGAAGCTCAGGGAACCGAACGATTTCGAGCCTGGCAAGTTCCTCAACACCATCGGCCCCGGCGAAGTCTTCATCTTCTCCATCAAGCTCGCCGTGTATGCCGGCACCATCCTGGCGCTGCCGTTCATCCTCTACTACATCGGCCAGTTCATCCTGCCGGCGCTGACGCGGCGCGAGAAACGCTACCTCTGGCCGGCATTCACCATTGGCGGCGGATTGTTCTTCATCGGCGCGGGCTTCTGCTTCTTCTGGATCATGCCGCGGGCGCTGGCCGTCAGCATCGCCTGGGCGCGGTGGATGCATGTGGACGTCACGTTCTGGCGCGTCGGCGAATACGTCGCGTTCGTCACCGGCTTCATGCTCGGCATGGGGCTGGCCTTCGAGACGCCCGTGGTGATCCTGTCGCTGGTGAAGATGGGCGTCCTCAGCCACGAGGGCCTGAAAAAGGGCCGCCGCTTCTGGATCGTCTTCTCGCTCGTCGCCGGTGCGCTGCTGACGACGCCGGAAGTCTTCACCCAACTCGTCATGGCCGTCGTCCTCTGCGCGCTCTACGAACTGAGCGTCTGGGGCGCATGGCTCATCGAACGTCGCGAACGGCTGGCGCAAGAGGCTGCGGAGAAGGCTGGCTGATCGGCGCAACCGGAGATTCCCATGGCCCTGAAATCCTCCTACGACCTCGCGATGGAACGGATCGGCAAGACGCTCGGCCCCGAGCGCAAGCTGACCGACGCGCAGAAGAAGCAGCTCGCGGAGATTGACTCCATCTACAAGGCGAAGATCGCCGACCTGGAGCTTTCCTTCGGCGACAAGATCGCCGCCGCCCGCGCCGCTGACGATGTGGAAAAACTCCTGAGCCTGGAGCAGACGCTGCTCAGCGAGCGCCAGAAGCTCCGCGACGAGTGCGAAGCGAAGAAGGAAAAGCGCCGCAAGGCAACCGCGTAGTTCGATCAGCCTCGGTGTTCGCAAGCTGAATCGCCGCGCCAAAAAGCTTGCTCCAAACAAACGGAAGTTTTAGCCTGCGCGGATTCGGCGTAGGGCGTAACCGCAGTTTGTTTGGTTGGACATGTGAAGATTTCGCTTTTCATACCGTGCTTCATTGACGCGTGCTATCCGCAGGTCGGGATCAGCATGGTCAAGGTGTTGGAGCGGCTAGGCCACCAGGTGGACTACCCGGAGGACTTCACCTGCTGCGGCCAGCCGGCGTTCAACTCCGGCTATTGGGACGAGGCGCGCGCGGTGGCGGAGAAGGTGCTCGCCATGTATCGCAACGCCGAGATCATCGTCGGCGTCTCCGGCTCCTGCGGCGCGATGATGATGACGTTCTACAAGGAACTGTTCCACAGCACGCCGCTCGAAGCCGAGGCGAAGGCGCACGCGGCGAAAGTCTGGGAATTCTCCGATTTCCTCGTGACTAAGCTCGGCGTGACCGACGTGGGCGCGAAGTTCCCGGCGAAGGTGACGTTCCACGACGGCTGCCACGGCTTGCGCGAGGTGGGCCTCAAGAAACAGCCGCGCGCGTTGCTGGCGAAGGTGCAGGGGCTGGAACTGGTCGAGATGGACGCGGCAGAGAGTTGCTGCGGTTTCGGCGGCACGTTCTCGGTGAAGTTCCCGATGATCTCGACAGCGATGGGCGAGGTAAAGTGCGACTCCGCCCTCAAGACCAGCGCGGACTACATCGTGTCGTGCGATTCGAGTTGCCTCATGCATATCCAAGGACTGGCGGACCGGCAGAAGAAGCCGTTGCGCACGATGCACCTGGCGGAGGTGTTGGCGAAGCAATGAACACCGTCGCCCAAACCTTCAAGGAAACCGCCCGGCGGATGACGCGAGACCTACGCCACCGCTCGTGGATCCAGAGCGCGCTCGGCAAATACTATGTCGGCCGCGACGAGAAGAAGGCGCGGTTCCAGAACTGGCAGGAGGCGCGTCAGGCCGCCGCCGAGATCAAGTGGGACGCCGTCAACCACCTCGACAAGCATCTCGAAGAGTTCGTCAGCAAGATCGAAGCGCGCGGCACGAAGGTCTTCTGGGCCAGCACCGGCCAGCAAGCGTGTGATTACATCGTCAATGTCGCCAAGAAGCACCGCGTCCGTTCGATCGTCAAATCGAAGGCGATGACCGGCGAGGAAATCCACCTCGCGCAGGCGCTGGAGAAGTCCGGCGTCGAAGTCGTCGAGACGGACTTGGGCGAATACATCGTCCAGCTCCGCGAGGAAGCGCCCTACCACATCGTCTTTCCGGCGATGCATTTGACGCGCCACGAGATCAGCGACCTCTTCAACAAGAAGCTCGGCAGTGCGCCGACCGACAGCCCGGAAGAGCTGACGATGATCGCGCGGCGGACGTTGCGGAAGAAATACTGTGCCGCCGACATGGGCATCTCTGGCGCGAACTTCGCCGTCGCCGAGACGGGCATGATTTCGCTCACCACCAACGAGGGCAACGGCCGGCTCTCGACCTCGCTGCCGAGGATTCACGTCGCGCTCATCGGCATCGAGAAAGTGTTGCCGACGCTCGATGATCTCGCGCTCTTCCTGCCGATGCTGGCGACGGCCGGCGCGGCGCAGGCGGTCAGTTGCTACAACACGTTCATCGCCGGCCCGCGCCAGGAAGGCGAGCCGGACGGCCCGAATGAGTTTCACGTGGTGCTGCTCGACAACGGGCGCACCCGCCTGCTGGCCGACGCCGAGCAGCGCGACACGCTGCACTGCATCCGTTGCGGCGCGTGCCTCAACGTCTGCCCGATTTACAAAAACATCGGCGGCCACACCTACGGGACGACCTACATGGGGCCGATCGGCTCGGTCCTCACGCCGCACCTGCGCGGGCTGGCGGAGTGGAAGCACCTCTCGTTCGCGTCGTCGCTCTGCGGCGCGTGCAGCGAGGCGTGCCCGGTGAAGATTGACCTGCATCATCACCTGCTCCAGAACCGCCGCAACGCCATCCGCTGCAAGTCGCCGTGGTGGGAGAAGCTGATCTTCAAGGGCTTCGTCATCCTGATGAATTATCCGCTGCTTTACCGGCTCGGCGTGAAGTTCGGCTGGCTCGGCCAGAAGTTCCACGGCCTCGTCAAAGGCACGCGGCTCGACCCGATGATTGCGTGGACCCAGTCGCGCGAAGCGCCGCCGCTGGCCCTCAAGACCTTCAAAGATTACTGGCGCGGGAGGAAATCGTGAGCGAGCGCGAACAAATACTCGGCCGCATCCGCGAGGCGCTGCGCGTCGCCGCGCCGAAGCCGGGCCTGCTCTCCGGCCCCGGCCAGCGCGTGCCGGCCCACGAGAAGCGGCCGACCGACTTCAGGCCGTGGCTCCCGGCGGTGGGCGACAGCTTCGACGAGCGCGCGGCGCTCTTCGCGAAGAACTCGGCGGAACTCAAGACTGATTTCCAACTCGTCGCCAACCGCAACGAGCTTCAAGAGAAACTTCTCGCGCTGGCCCACGCTGAAGGCTGGAAGAAAATCGCGACGCACGCCGGCGAACTGACCAACTACGCCTTCGCCGTGCTCGGCCTGGCGGTGGTGCAGACGGGCGGCCGTTACAACCTGGACGAACTCGAATCGTCCGACGCCGGCATCACCGAGTGCGACGCGCTCGTGGCGCAGACCGGCTCGGTCGTTGTCACCACCCGCAGCGCCGGTGGCCGCGCGCTGTCGGTGTTGCCGCCGCATCACGTCGTGCTCGCGCGGCGCGACCAGTTGCTGCGCGACCTGCCCGCGGCGTTTACGGCGCTGAAGCAACGTTACGGCAGCGGCTATCCGAGCATGATGTGCCTTATCACCGGCCCCAGCCGCACGGGCGACATCGAGCGCATCCTGGTCCTCGGCGCGCATGGCCCGAAGAAGCTGACGATTTTCTGCATGTGAGCGACGCAGCGCCGGCGCTTGGGTTTATGATGACCCGCGACATCACAATCCAGATTTTCAAATGGATCGCCCTGCTGGCGCTGCTTTGGATTTTCCTGCGCTGGTTCGAATGGCGCAGCGTGTTCATTCCCTATCGCCATGTCGAAAACACGCCGGCGGATTTCTATCTGCGTTTTGAAGACGTGACGCTCTCGACCGCCGACGGCGTGAAGATCAATGGCTGGTATGTGCCGCAGCCCGGCGCGAAACTCACCGTCCTCTTCTGCCACGGTAATGCCGGCAACATTGGCCACCGGTTCGATAAGCTGCTTATCCTCCGCGACCTTGGCGTCAATGTCTTCATCTTCGACTACCGCGGCTACGGCCGCAGCGAGGGCCGGCCGACCGAGCAGGGCACCTACAACGACGCACTCGCCGCTTACGATTGGCTGCGCCGGGAAAAATCGGTCGCGCCGGAGCGGCTCGTCGTGCAGGGCGAATCGCTCGGCTGCGCGGTGGCCGTCGAACTCGCCCGCCAGCGTCCCGTTGGCGGGCTGGTGCTGGAGAGCGGCTTTGCCAGTGTGCCGGAGATGGCGCGCGCGGTTTATCCGTGGCTGCCGCTGCACCTGATCTGCCGCATCCGCTACGATTCACTCTCGAAGATCGGCTCGGTGAAGGCGCCGCTGCTGAGCCTGCACAGCCGCGAGGACGAGATCGTGCCGTTCAGCCAGGCGGAGCGGTTGTTTGCCGCCGCGCCGGGACCGAAGAAGCTGGTGGAGATTCGCGGCGACCACAACAACGGCTTCGCCACGAGCGAGAAGGTTTATCGCGCGGCGCTGGCCGAGTTCTTCCGGTCGCTGGGCGGGTGACCGGGCCGGCTGTCACGCCGTCATCACGGTCTTGTCGTGTTCGTAGGTGGGCGCGCAACAACAAAGGAACACCAGCGGCTCGTCGCCGGTGTTGACGATGCTGTGGCGCTGGTTGGCCGGAATGGCGATGGCGTCGAGCGGCCCGACGGTCCGCTCCTCATCGCCCACACGCATCAGGCCGCGGCCTCGGAGGATGTAGTAAATCTCATCGGTTTCCACGTGATAATGTTCCTGCGTCGCGCCGCCCGGCGGCAGCAGGGCCTCGGCGAGGCTCAGGTTGCGGATGCAGGAGTTCCGGTAAGCCATCAGTTCGCGGATTTCCGAGCCGTCCTTGGTGATGAACGGCGTGGTGGCGTTGCGTTGAATGACGTCCATAAGCGGATCTCATCATAAAGCCTCCGGGATGGGAGGCGAGGAAAGAGTTGCGACAACCGTTTGCTCCGGCGTCTTCTTCAAAAGCCGGACGGTGAGCACGAGCAATCCGGCAACAGCCACGTCCAGCACGGCCCACAGCCACACCATCGTCGGCGCGCTTTTCAAGCAGTCGCCCGCGGAACGCCGGCAGGCGGCGTTCGGCTCCAACGACGCAGGCAATGCCGGCACGGCGGAGCAGGCGAGCGCATCGGGGCCATGAGCCATGGCAGCCGACGTGAGGAGGCGGGGCTGCTGCGCAGCGCCATTGTGGCGAAGGAAACCTGCCGGAATCCCGGCTCAGGGCCGGACGGCCACGGTGAGCCGCAGCGCAATGTCCTGCGTGTAATGCGGCGACGGTAGCGCGAGCGGGCCGCCGGTGTGGACCTTTGTCTCGGTCAACAGCATCTTGCCGGAGACCGGCTCGATCCATTCCGCGCGATAGCTTCCGGCGGGCGCCTCCAACGCGAGGTTCGCCTGGAAATCGCCGGTGTTCAGCTTCGTCTTGTCCTTCCATCGCGACGCCGGGCTGTTGTGGATATAGACGGCGTATTGCCGGCCCGGCTCGGCCAGCACGCGCACGGACACCTCATCGCTTCGGCCAGCGTTCACGAGATGGTCGGCCGGCTTCATCTTCACGAAGTCGAAGCGGTTGATGAAGCCGCTCAGCACGCGAAGCTGCCGGCGAAACTCCACACCGCCACCGCCCGGCTGCGTTGGCGGATAGGCGAACGTGCCGTCCTCGTGGCCGACGGTGAACGAGTAGTCTAGGTTGTTGAAGAGGCCGCCGCCCGCGATGATGAAGTCCCAGGCTTCTGCGCGATAGACCTCGTCGCGCGTGCCGCGGAAGCCGGTTTCGTTCTCGCCGATGACGCGGTTGAGCGCGAAGTTTTCCGCCACGACCACCGGTGGATGGGTGTAATGGAAGTTGAAGATCGAGACGGCCGGATGCGGGTCGCGCACCTTGGCGGTCTTGTTGGCGATGTTCTGCGCGATGAGCTTCGGGTTCGGATGGTCCTTCTGCGCGTCGGCGATCACGTCGGCGATGCGGCGCTGCCAGTCGAGCGTGACGCCGCCGAAATAAGGCTCGTTGCAGATCTCGTAGTAGATGTTGTCAAAGCCGCGCAACTCCTCGACGAACTTGCGGACCATGCGCTCCTGCACAGCGAGCAGACCGCCGTGTTTGTCGAGCGTATAGACGTTGGTGCGCGTGATGCCGCCAAGGCCGTTGACGTTGTTGGCAATGTTGAACGGGCTGAGCTTCCACTGGTCGTCCTTGTAGAACGGGCAAAAGAGATTCACCTCGACGATCACGCCGCATTTGTCCGCCTGCGAGACGAAGTCGCGAAACCGGGCGAAGTAGGCGTCGTTCCAGCGCGTGAGGTCAAACTTCTCGCCACTGCGTGCCCACGGCCCGATGAAGCGGTTGGGCGCGGGCGCAAGCGTGTTCCGGGCGATCTTGAAGGCCCCTGGCTGTTCGAAGTAAGCGCCGCCGGTGAACGTGCGCGTGAGATTGCAGCCGTCGCGGGCGAGCGTGTCGAGATACTTTACGTAATCGAAGTCGAGGTTCAGCACCGCGCCGTAATGCTCGGCGGAGGTGATGAGCACAGCCTGCTTGCCGCGCCAGAGGAAGTAGTGCGGGTTGTCGGGATGAAGGGCGAGAGCGGCGGAGACAGACGCCAGCGTGTGCGGCTTTGGGTTCTCGAAGCGGCCGGCCGGACGCTGGCCTTTGCCTTCGTGGCCGAGATCACCAAGGCCTGCGCGAGCCTTGTCGGCGAGCGCAATGAGGCGCGCGACGACTTCAGGATGCTCGGCAGAAACCTCCTTCGTCTCGCTGATGTCGTTGCGCACGTCGTAGAGGGCGGCGGGAATGTTCTCCTGGTTTCGCCGCAGACTCATGACCTTCTTCTCCAGCGGCAGGTAGAGCTTCCACGGGCCGGCGCGAACAGCCTGCAACTGGTCCATCATGTAGTAGAAGAAACCCACTTCGTCGTAGCGCGACTTCGCGGCCGACTCGCCGAAGATCAACGGCCGGATGTCGTGGCCGTCTATGATGCGGTCCTTCGGCGGCTCGCCGCCCGCGAGTTTCGCGAACGTCGGCAGCCAGTCCATCATCGCGCAGAGTTCGTCGCAGACCTTGCCGGCGGGGACTTTGCCGGGCCAGCGCACGACGCACGGCATCCGCATCGCGCCCTCGGAGGTGTCGTAGCCCCAGCCTTTGAGAGGGGCGTTGCTGCCTTGCGGCGGGTTGCGGCGGACGGCGCCGTTGTCGGAGGTCCAGACCACGAGCGTCTTCTCATCGAGGCCGAGCTTCTTGAGCGCGGCGAGGATTTCGCCGGTGGACCAGTCGAGTTCCTCGACGCTGTCGCCGTAGGGACCGTTCTTGGACTTGCCCTGAAACGCCGGGCTGGCGAACGGCCGCGCCGTGCTGCCGGGCATCGCGTGCGGCAGGTAGAGGAAGAACGGGCGGTCTTTGTTCTCGGTGAGGAAACGGATCGTCTCCTCTGTATATCGCTTCGTGAGATAGTCCCGGTCCACAGGCGCTTCGATGACCTTCTCCTGGCGCATCAGCGGCAGCGGCGGCCAGTGCGGGTTGTTCTTCGAGGGCGTCATATCGTCGCTGTAGGGAATGCCGAAGAAATAGTCGAAGCCGTGCTTTGTCGGCAGGAACGGCGCCTGGCAACCGAGATGCCATTTGCCGATGCACATCGTGGTGTAGCCGCAACCCTTGAGCAGCTTGGCGATGGTAATCTCGCTGGGATGAAGCCCTTTCGTATCCATCACCTTCAACACCGGTGAACCGCTGCCGCTGACGTGCATGTTCACGCGGCGCGGGTAGCAACCGCTCATCAACGCGGCGCGCGACGGTGTGCAAACGCCGCTGGCGCTGTAGAAGCTCGTCAGCCGCATGCCCTCTGCCGCCATGCGGTCCACGTGCGGCGTGCGATGGAGCTTCGAGCCGTAGCAACCGAGGTCACCGTAACCGAAGTTGTCCACGAAGATGAAAATGATATTCGGTTTGGCCACGGCGGCTTCCTTGGCGACGGCAACGCCACCGAACAGGGACAGCGTAGGGACCGCAAAGAGCAGCCCAATTACAGCTCGCATCATCGGAATCATTGAACCTCTCCTCTGTTGGACAGCAGCTACGGCGCGGCGGTGACTTTGTTCCGCAGCACGCCGATGCCTTCGATCTCCACTTCGCAGATGTCGCCGGGCTTGATCTGCGCGGTCTCGCCGGGCGTGCCAGTGTAGATGAGATCGCCCGGCTCCAACGTCATGTGCTGGCTGGCGAAGCTGACGATGGCGGCGACGTTGTGAATGAGGTCGCTCGTGCGCTGATGCTGGCGGACTTCGCCGTTAACGCGCATCTGGAGGTCGATGTCGCCGTAGTTCAGCCCGGACACAACGAACGGACCGCACGGGCCGAACGTGTCGCTGCCCTTGGCCCGCCACCATTGCACGTCGCCCTTCTGCCAATCGCGCGCACTGATGTCGTTGCCGCACGTTACGCCGAAGACGTAGCCGGGCGACTTCTCCTTCGGCACGTTCCGTGCGCGCTTGCCGATGACCACTACCAGTTCACCTTCGTGATGGACGTTGGTGGTGCCTTTCGGCAGGACGATGGGCGCGCCGTGCGCGATGAGACAGGAGGGCGGCTTGAGGAACAACTGCGGCACTTCGAATTTCGGGTTCACGACCTGGCCGGGGTGATGACTGCGGTAGTTGCCGGCCATCGCGAGCACCTTGCTGGGCCGCGTTGGCGGCAGCAGCTTCACGCTCGCGAGCGGATGGGTCTTACCCGTGCGCTTCCACTCGCCGAACAGGGTGCCGGAAATCTCGTGAATGACCTCGCCTTCGACCACGCCGTAGGCGGAGGTCTTGTCGAGTTGGAAGCGGGCGAACTTCGTGACCTTCTGCTCGGCGGCGTGGGCAGAAGTGAGCACGACCAGGATGACTGAGAGCCAGCAGGTTTTCATTTTGTCTTGTCTCCATCAAGCGCCGGGAACGGGAACACCGACGACGGCGTGTGTTGCTCGCGCATGATCTTTTCCATCTTCGCGACGATGTCGGGATACTCCGCGGCGAAGTCTTTGGTCTCGGCGATATCGTCCTTCAGGTTGTAAAGCCCGATGCGCATGTTCGGCTCGGCCTTCTTGCCTTTGGCCTTGCCCCTGCCGCGCGGCAGCATGTTCTGGCGGATGGCTTTCCAGTCGCCGACGCGGAGGCACTGCTGGCCGCCGTAGCCAGGAAACTCGCGGTAGAGGAACGGCCTCGGCGCCTGCCTCTGGCCGAGCAACGTCGGCGCGAAGCTGATGCCGTCGACGTTCTTCGGCGTCGTGTCTTTCGCACCCGCAAGTTCTGCGAATGTCGGCAGAATGTCCTCGAAGCCGACGATGCGGTCGCAGGTTTTGCCCGCAGCGACGCGCCCGCGCCAGCGCACGATGAATGGCTCGCGGATGCCGCCTTCCCAAAGCGTGCCTTTGCCGTCGCGCAATCCACCGGCGGAGTTGAAGAACTCTGCATCGGTTCCCGCCAAGCCGGTGTGCGTGCCGTTGAGCGGGCCGTTGTCGGAACTGAAGAGGAAGATCGTGTTGTCGTCGAGGCCGAGTTCTTTTACAAGGTCCATCATGCGACCGATCTCGCGGTCCATGCGCGTGATCATGGCGGCGTAGGCGGCGCGCGGCGCGAAGTGCGGCAGGTAGCCACGTCCGCCGGCGTAGGGCGGGTCGGACCACTTGCCGAGATACTCCGCAAGCGAGTCATCGGGCACCTGCAGCGCGAGGTGCGGCACCGTCGTCGGGAAGAAGAGGAAGAACGGACGGTCCTTGTTCTCGCGAATGAAGCGCCGCGCCTGTTCGGCGATGAGGTCGGCGGAGTATTGCTTGCCGATGAATTGTTTGTAGCTCGCCGGGTTGTTCGGGTCGGCGCCAGCGGGGAGTTTGTTCGCGTGCGCGTCAATCTCCGGGTTGTCGAGCGTGACTTGCTTGTCATTGTCCCAGAGCGTGGTCGGATAAAAATTGTGCGCCTTGCCCTGGCAGTTGTAGCCGTAGAACCGATCGAGGCCCTGTTTCAGCGGATCGCCGCTGCTGCCAAACGGTCCGAGGCCCCACTTGCCGAACGCGCCGGTGGCGTAGCCCTGTGCCTTCAACAGCTTCGGGATCGTGACGCTCTCGGCGGGAATCGGCTCCTGTCCTTCGGGCTTCACGCTCCGGTTGTCGCGCACGTAGGCGTGGCCCGGATGCAGGCCGGTCATGAGCACGCAACGCGACGGCGCGCAGACGGCGTTGCCGGAGTAGGCTTGCGTGAAACGCGTGCCTTCGGTGGCCATGCGGTCGAGATTCGGTGTGCGGATCTTCTGCTGACCGTAGCAACCGAGATCGCCATAGCCGAGGTCGTCGGCGATAATGAGGATGATGTTGGGTTTGCGCTCGGCGGCGGACGAAGGAGTGATGAGGTTAACCAGCGCCAGCAGCGCTCCGATGAGGATGGATGGCAGCTTCATGGCGCTCTTTTACCCGAAACCGACCGCTCAAAGCAATGCTACGGCGAACGGCGGACGCAATCAGTGGCTTCCTTGGAGAAGCGGGTCTTCATTTTCCTTCAACCACTTCTCCAGTTTCGTCCGCAACTCACTACGCATCGCCGAATGCTGCGGATCAGCGGAAAGGTCCTTCAGTTCATTGGGGTCGGCGGCAAGGTCGAAGAGTTGATAGCGCTGCTGCTTCGGATACCAGATGAGCTTCCAGCGGTCAGTGCGGATCGCGCGCTGCGTGTCGGTGAAGTAGCCGACGAGATGCGGATAGACCGTGTCAGCATTGCCAGTCAGCACCGGGACGAGGCTCCTGCCTTGGACGGTTTCGGGAATCTTCACGCCGGCCAGCTCGCACGTCGTCGGGAAGAGGTCGCGCAGATAGCACTGCGCGGCGATGCGGCGGTTCTTGGGGATAGCGGGGCCGCTGAAGATGAGCGGCACGCTGAATGTGTGGTCGTAGAGGTTCTGCTTGCCGCGCAATCCGTGACTGCCAACCGCGAGGCCCTGGTCGGTGGAAAAAATAATGATGGTGTTCTCCGCCTGACCGCTCTCGCGCAGCGCGACGAGGACGCGGCCGATCTGTGCGTCCATGTGTTCGATGACGGCGTAGTAAGCCGCAAGTTCGCCCCGGACATCGCCTGGCGTGCGCGGCCACGGCCAGAGAAGCTCGTCGCGACCGCGGAGGTTACCGTGCTCGAACGGATGCTCCGGCAGAAAGTTCGGTGGCAGCGGGATGCTCTGCGGATCGTATTTGCCGGCATAGCCGGGAGGCAGGTGCAGCGGGTCGTGCGGCGCGGTGAAGTTGACGTGCAGGAAGAACGGCTCGGCAGATTTGCGGTTGATCAACTCGACGGCGGCATCGGCAAAGCGGCGGCTGATGTCGGCGGTCAGGCCGACGCCTTTCTCCGGCTCGGCGCGGCCGTCGTCGGTCTTGAATGTCCAGCCGCGATAGCCGGTGACCTCTCGCCCGGCCCAGTCGCGCGGCAACGTCTGCTCCTTGCCGCCGCCACCACCGGTGTAGAGGCCGCGCGTTTCCATGTAGCCGCGCGTCTTCGGCGATCCGTCGTTGTGCCACTTGCCGACATACCACGTGCGGTAGCCCGCTTGCCGCAGCGTGTCCGCCCAGAACGCCAGCCCCGGTTTGAGTTTGCCGCCGCCGTAAGGCACACCGTTGCGGAAGCTGCAGACGCCCGTGAGAATCTCGGCGCGGCTGGCGACACAGATCGGATAGGCCGCCGTCGCGCGGGTGAACGCCGTGCCACCGGCAGCGAGGCTGTCCAGATTGGGCGTGCGGATGACGCGGTTGCCGAGCGCGTGGATCGTGTCGGGTCGCTGGTCGTCGCTGATGATGACGAGGAAGTTGGGGCGCGCTTTGCCAGGGCCAGCGCCTGAACAAACAGCCGCCGCCGAGCAGGCAACCGCAAATGAGATGAGTTTCCTTATGAACATTGTCCGGTCGCAAAGCAGCGCCGGCACTTTGCGGCGCAGCGCTACTTCAGTTTCTTGATCCGGATGTTGCGCCAGCGGATTTCGCTGCCGGGCACGCCTTTCTTGCCGATGCCGTGGACTTGCAGGCCGAAGACGCCGCAGAGGGTCATCGAGTCCTTGAAGTCGGCGGCGGGCACGCCGTTGATCCATGTCTTGATGGAATCGCCGCGGCACTCGATGCGGCCCTGGTTCCACTCGCCCTGCTTGAACGCCTTGCGGGAGGCCTCTTTCTCCTTGAGGTCGGCCAGCCAGCCGCGGCGGGCCTCGTCATAGACGCCGCCGGTGTAGGCGCGCGATGACGGGTCAATCTCATACTGGTAGCCGTGGACGCGGTCGGCGGGGATCTTCTTCGGCTTGCCGTCAATCGTCAGCGTCTTCTCTTCATCGAACCACTCGCTGCGGAACTGGACGCCGGAGTTCATGTTCGTGGCCACTTTGAACTCGAACTCGAAGACGAAGTTGCTGAAGTTGCGCTTCGTGCAAAGGAAGGAGTTGCCGGTGTTGGCGACGGTCTTGCCGACGATGCAGCCGTCCTCGACGCGATACTCGGCCTTGCCGCTGTGTTGCTCCCATCCGTCGAGCGACTGGCCGTCGAAAAGGCTGGTCCAGCCACCGCCCGATTGTTGCGGGCTGGCGCAGCCGGCGATCACGAGACAACCCGCCGCCGCCAGCGCCACGGCGAACGCGCCGATGAATTCCGTTTTCTTCATGGTCACAGTCCTTTCACTTCCCAACCCCTGCGATACTGGCGGCGGACGAACTGGTTGGCCTCCGTCACGTTGGTAAACTTCAGCTTCGCGGCGTTCCACTCCAGCGTTGTCTTCGGGAATCGCACCGCGACGCTGCCGAGGATCACCGCTTCCGTCAGCGGACCGGCGTAGTCGAAGTTGGCGGAAGGTTTGCCCTTGCCGATGCACGCCTCCGCCCATTGCGTCCAGTGATGGTCGTTCGTCACTTCCGGCATCTGGAAGTCTTTGTATTGGTCCAGCGGGAAGAGTTTCGGCATCGCGATGTGCGGCACAAGCATCACGCCCTTGGTGCCGATGACGATCGAGCCTTGGTCGGGAATGGGGCCGCTGTTCCTGCGCTTCTTCTTCGGGTCGGCCTTCGCGTCGTCGGGCTTCGCCGGCTCGGCCACGAGCGCCTGGATGTCCTTCGGTGGACGCTCGTCGCCGTCATACCAGGTAACGTTGACGGTCTTGCCTTCGGTGAACTTCGTGCCGGGGAAGACGTAACGGATGACGGCGTTGATGGCCCAGTTCCACTTGTCCGGCGCGGGACCTTCGGAACGCACGCTGATCGGCGCGGTGAGCGCGGCGGCCTCGTAGATCGGGTCGTAGATGTGGCAGCCCATGTCGCCGAACGTGCCCGTGCCGAAATCGAGCCGCTTGCGCCAGTTGCCGGGATGATAGTAGCCCTTGCCGATGAACGGCCGGTCCGTGCAAACGCCGAGCCAGAGGTTCCAGTCAAAACCCTCCGGCGCCGGCTCGGTCGAGGCCGGCGGCTCGCCCGCATCGCCCCACTTCTTGCTGCTCCACGTGTGGATTTCCTTCACCTTGCCGATCACGCCCTTCTGCACGAGCGCCACCGCCATGCGATACGCCTTCTGTGAATGACACTGGATGCCCATCTGCGTCACGAGCTTCTTCTTCCGCGCCATGAGCGTGAGCTGCCGCACCTCGTAGAGGTCGTGGCAGAGCGGCTTCTGGCAATAAACGTGTTTGCCGAGCTGCATCGCCGCCATCGAGATCGGCCCGTGCATGTGGTCCGGCGTGCCGACGTTGCAGGAGTCGAAGTTCTTCCCCTCCTTGTCGAGCAACTGCCGCCAGTCCTGATACACCTTCACGTCGGGGAACTTCGCCTTCAACCCTTCGAGCCGCTTCATGTCTACCTCGGCGACGGCGGTGAGCTTGACGAAGTCGTTGCAGCAGATCGCCTGGATGTCGGCCCACGCCATGCCCGCCCCGCCGAAGCTGGCGTGGCGCAACACGCGGCTCGGCGGCGCGGAGAGGAGGTTGCGCGTGAAGAACGGCGTCGTCAGCGTGGCGGTGCCGAGGGTTTTCAGGAACGAGCGACGGTTGAGGAGCAAGTGTGTGTTCATTGTGGTGTTCGATGGCATGGTTTGGACTCAGAGATTGGACTTTGTCATTTCGTAATCAAGCTGAAACTGGTGCTCGGCCGACCTTGGTATGAGCTTCGTGCCCTCGCAAAGCCGGCCGTCACGCGAATCCACGGTGCGGACTTCAATCTGGTTTTTGCCGGGCAGGAACCGGCACACGCGGAGCCAGCCTTCTGGCGCTTGCATGTAATCCGACAACAGCCAGTGGACCGGCTTGCCGGCGTCGTTCTGCAACGTCAGCCGCATCGCCTGAGTCCGGCTCTGGTCGCCGCAGAAAACCAGCCGCAGGTTCGCGTGCTTGCGGAAGCATTTCTGCCACATCTGCTCCGGCGTGTTGCCGCGCTCGCCGTGGCATTTCTTCCACTGCATCAGGCCTTTCGGAGCGGTGGTAAACTCGTTCTCATTTTTCGGCTTCTGCAACGGCCCCAGTCCCATGTGCGTCGTCACCAGCGCCCGCCGCCCCGCGTGCCGGCGGAGAACGTCGTCGGCCCACTGGAGCACGTCGTCGGGCGCGTTGCACTGGAGGTGGAGAAAGACGAACTCCATTCCGCCCGCCGAGAAAAGCTGGAAGCTGTTCGCGTTGTTGCCGGAAGCCTTGGGTTCGCGCGCGCCGTCAAATGCGCCTCCATACCACGGCATCTCGGCGAACCGCGCCGCGCCAAAGAACTGCTGGAACAACGTGGTGTTCGTGGCGCGCCCGTGGTCGTGATTGCCCGGCGCGATGCCGTAGGGGAGGCGGCCATGAAGGCGGTCCATGCACTGGCGCGCGACGGTCCATTGATCGGTCACGTTTTTGTCCACAATATCGCCGACGTGGTTGACGAAGACGATCCGCTGTCGGTCGAGGCTGTTCACAATCCAACGCGTGTGTTGCTGAAGAACAGCGTTGGTCACCTCGTTCGTGCTCTTTGGCTGCGCCTTGGTGCCGCGGCCGAGGTATTTCTGCGTGTCGGGAATCACCACGATGCTGAACGAGCCTTCCGGCGCGGGCGAAATCGTCGGTTCCGCGCCAATCGCCGAGGACCACGACAGAGCGGCGACGCAGGCGACAACCAGTTGCTTGAGGAACAACAGGCGGCTAAGTGGGTGGTGTCTATTCATCCTGCGTCTCAATAATCCCGGAACGGTCCGCGCGGCTCGGCGGCGTCCATCTCTTTGCGCCAGGCCTCGAACCGGCCTTTCACGCGGGCGAGCACGTCGGGTTTCTCCGTCGAGAGATCGCGGGTTTCTGCGAGGTCGGTGGAGAGATCGAAGAGGCCGCCGCCTCTTGCCGACTCCACCCACTTCCACTGGCCGACGCGCGCGGCTTTGTCGCTGCGGCGCTGCCAGAACATCTCCGTGCGCGGCGACTTCTTCTCGCCGCGCAGCACGGGCAGCAGGTCAAAGCCGTCGAGCTTCACGCCCGGCGTCGGCTTCGCGCCCGCCGCGGCGGCGAGGGTGGGCAGCAGTTCGAGCGAAGTGAGGAATTCGTCGGTGACTTTGCCGGCAGGCACACGGCCCGGCCACCACGCGACAAACGGCACACGGAGACCGCCTTCCCACATCGTGCTCTTGCCGGCCTTGAGCGGCGCGTTGCCGCCGTTGCCGCTACCGCCGTTGTCGGAGAGGAACATGAGGAACGTGTTCTCGCCCGCGCCGGACTGCTTCAGGCGCGCGATGATCTCGCCGATGGCCTCGTCCATGCAGGTCACGGCTGCGTAGTATTTCGCGAGCCGCTCGTCTTTCACCTTACCGCGATACATGGCGACGTATTTTTCCGGCGCCTGCACGCCCTCGCGCGTCTTGCGGTCGGTTGGATCAGCGCCGAACGACGACGCGCCGTGCGGGGCGTTGAAGGCGAGGTAGAGGAACCACGGCCGGTCCTTGCTCTCGCCGATGAACCGCAGCGCCTCGCGTTTGAAGAGATCGGTGGCGTAGGTGCCTTTGTCGGCCTCGGTGCGCTCGTTGCCGCGGAACATCGAGGGGACGCCGTAGCGCTCGTGGGTGTAGTAATCAATGCCGTTGTTGCCGTGGCCGTAGAAGAAATCGAAGCCGCGCTGCAACGGCAGGAACCGCCGCGCCTGGCCCATGTCCCATTTGCCGACGACACCGGTGCGGTAGCCCGCGCGCTTGAGCACGTCACCGATGGTCTGCTCGCGCGGATCGAGGCCGATTGTCATCTCCGGCGAGAAAGCGTATTCCTCCGGCGTGTAACGATGACCGTAGTTGGTCATGTCGTTGCGGACCATGTCGTAGAGGCCGTTCCGCTGCGGGTAACGCCCCGTGAGAATGCTGCCACGCGACGGTGTGCAGGCGGGCCACGTCACGTAGAAGCTCGTCCCGCGCACACCCTCGGCGGCGAGGCGGTCGAGTGTAGGCGTGAGAACGGGCTTGGAGCCGATGCAACCGAGGTCGGGATAACCTTGGTCGTCGGTGACGATGAGGATGAAGTTGGGCCGTGCGCGTTCCGCAGCGGTGGCGGCGACCGGCAACAAACCGGCCGCCAGCCACACCGCAAAGCTGACGCGCAACAAGCTCACCTATTTCAGCCGTTTGATGAAGATGTTGCGGAACTGGACCGGGTCGCTGTGGCCGGCGAAACCGAAATGGCCCGACGTGCGATCCTTGCCGGGATGCGGCTTGTTGCCCATCGTCTCCGTGACTTTGCTCAGGTCACAGTCGAGGATGATCGTGCCGTTCAACTCGACCTTGATCGTCGGGCCGTTGACAGTGGTTTCCTGGTAGTTCCACTCGCCGATGGGCCGCTGATAGCCGCGCGCGGCAGGCACCATCGCGTAGGCCGAACCGTGCGCCTGCCGCGGGTCAATCTTGCCGCGCACCTTCTCGTAGTTGTCATCGAGCACTTGCAGCTCGCACATCGCCTCGTAGGCGGAGTTGCCCTGGCCGCTGTAACGGATGGCGAGGCCGTTGTTGCCGCCGGGCGGCAGCTTGAACTCCAGCCGCGCGACGAAGTTGGTGTATTGCTCTTTCGTGAAGAGCGTGCCGCCTTTCTTTTCCTTCCAGACGAGCGCCTTGTCCTTGATGTCGCAGCAATCCACCGCGCCGGCCCAGTTCTTGAGGTCCTTGCCGTTGAAGGCCGGCTTGAAACCTTTCGGGTCGCTGCCACGGAGCCACTTGTTCGCTTCGGCAGCCGGAATCTCGCGGATGAAGATGTTCTTCCAACGGATTTCGCCGCCGTGGGTCTGGAGTTGGATCGGCCCTTCGGGCGGAATCGGCGAGATCGGCTCGGTTGCCGCGGGCGGCGGCGCGTTGGGCTTGCGGCGGCCGAAGTAATTCTCCAGGATCGCGTTCTCGACGACGAGCCTGTTGTTGAACCATATCCACGTGCGCGAGCCGCACTGGACGATGCGGAAGTGGTTCCACTGGCCGAACGGCTTGTCGGCGCGGACGCGCGGATCCTTGCCGGGCGCGCCGGGCGAGTTGTTCCAGAGGCCGCCGGAGCCTTTGTCGGCGCCGATCTTCCACTTGCCGCCTTCCTTGGTCCAATCCCAGATTTGGACCTGCGGCACGCCCTTGAGGTAGATGCCGCTGTCGGCCTTCGCGACGGTCTTGTAGTCAATCAGCAGTTCGTAGTCGCGGAAGTTCTTCTCGGTCGTCGCGTAGAGACCCTTGCCATCGTTGACCAGCTCACCCTTCTCGACGCGCCAGTGTTGGTTGATGTCCTCGACGCTGGCGTCGTGCTTCTTCTTGAACTCCTCCGGCGACAGCGCCATCCACTTGCGCGGGTCTTCGGTGGACGCGCCCCACCAGCCGGTGAGGTCTTTGCCGTTGAACAGCGCGGTGAATCCCTTCGGCGGCTTGACCGCGCAGTCTTTCTTGGCGACGGGCGCGGCGAGGGCGAGAACGGGACAGAGGAGGAGGGACAGAGGAATCAGCTTTTTCATGTGGTGGCTCGGAGTTGTGGGTTAATTCAATTCTTTGATGAACACGTTGCGGAACTGCATGAGACTGGAAGCGGGCGAGTATTCGTTCTTCTTCGCGTCGAAGCCGCCGTGGTGCTGGAGGCCGATGCGGCCTTTGGCGGGCACGTCGGGCAACTGGGCATTCTGAATGACGGTCTTGCCGTTGAGCACGACGGTGAGCCGGTCGCCTTTCATCGTGATCTCGAAGGTGTTCCACTGACCGACCGGCTTGTCGGCGCAAACCTTCGGTGTGACGCCGGCGCGAACCTCAGGCGGCATCTTCTTGTCCATGCGATAGCCATAAACCTCGCCGGAACCGATGGGCCAGCACCAAATGTTGATCTGCGCCTTCCCGACGCCGCGCACGTAGATGCCACTGTCGGCGTTCGGGCGGGGCGTGAGGATGTCCTTGCCGTCCGGGCCTTTCTTGTGTGAACCGTCGGGCAAGACCTCCGGCATATTGTAGAGGCCGTGAACCGCTTTGATCTTCCAATCAATCTTCAGCGTGAAGTCGCCGAACTCCTTCTCTGTCCAGAGGTTCTTGTCCTTCTTCGCCTCGCTGCGCGCGTCGTAATCAATGACGCCGTCGAGCACCTTCCAGTGGCCGCCGTCGTTCTCCGGCACGGTCCAGCCGCTGAAGTCCTTGCCATTGAAAAGCGGGACGAACCCCGGCGGCGCGTCGGCAGCAAACGCGGCGGCGGCGATGAGGACGACGGAAACAATGTGGCAGGCGAGGACCAGGAAACGCGGGGCAAGTTTCATGGCGCGGATTCTACGCACCGCGCGCGCCGGTGCAATATCCAATACAAGGGAGATCATCCTACCTTGGTAGCACGTTGTCCGCTGGCGCCTCGTCCGCCGGTGACGTTGAGGGCGGAAACGGAATCGCACATCCCGGCGAGCACGCAGCCCCCGCACTGTGGACGCTGGGCTTTGCAGACGCGGCGGCCATGGCGGATGAGGTTGACGTGCAACGACAGCGCGCGGCCCTTCGGCACCAGCGCCGCCATCTCATCCTGCGTCCGCTCGGCGCTGGCGAACCTGGAGACAATGCCGAGCCGCCGGCACAAGCGATGGATGTGCGTGTCCACCGGAAAGATGTCCCGCCCCATGCCGAAGAGCAGGGTGCAAGCCGCCGTCTTCGGGCCGACGCCCGGCAACGACAGCAGATACTCCATCGCGGTGGCGTTGTTCATCTTGCCCATGTGCTTCAGGCTGATCTGGCCGTGTTCTTCCTTGAGCCGCGCGAGGATGGTCTTGATGCGCGGAGCTTTCGTGTTTGCGAGGCCGGCGCAGCGGACCGCCGCCACGATGTCGCTCAGCGGAGCGGCCAGCACGTTGCTCCAGCGTGGAAACCGCCGGCGCAGCGCCTTGAATGCGCGGCTGGAGTTTGTATCGGTCGTGTTCTGCGAGAGGATCGTCTCCACGAGCGCGTCGAGCAACGTCCGGGCCGGCGCGACCACGGGCACGCCGTATTCTTTGCGCAGCACCGTCTCGATGCGGCGCACGAACGCCTTGAGTTGGGCTTGGGCGGAACGTCGGTGTTTCATGTTGGGTCGCCTCCGGTTCTACCAGTTTCACCATCCACAGCGCGATTGCTTTCCAAAGTGGCGCGCGAGCTTCCAGCCACTTGTGATCGTCACAAAGACGAGATGGCTTGGCGAACGCTCTTGCTTTCGCAGAAGTGGCAGGGCGGCGGCCGTGCATCACGGCGCTATTGAGCCGGAACCGGTGGAGTTTGTGCAGTTACAGCCACGCAACGGGAACTTCACGGACTGGTGAGAATCAGAACTGGCCGGATGCCCGTGCGACTGTGCCCGATCTCATTTGCCATTTGGCGCGACGGGCCGATGTTAGGCCATCTATGAAGGACTCGCATGACGATGGAGTTCGGAAACAGGAAGGCGAGGACGGCGAGGGGCTGTTCCGCTCGCTGCTGGAGGCGGCGCCGGACGGGATGGTGATCGCCGATGAGAGGGGGACGATCGTGTTGGTGAACGGCGAGGCGGAACGGATGTTCGGCTATCCGCGCGCGGAGTTGATCGGGCAGAAAGTGGAGGTGCTGGTGCCGCAGCAATTCCGCGGGCATCACGAGGCGCAACGGGAGGGTTACATTCACGATCCGCGGACGCGGCCGATGGGCATCGGCATGGAGTTGTCAGGGCGGCGGAAGGACGGCACGGAGTTTCCGGTGGAGATCAGTCTCAGCCCGTTGAAGACCGCGCAGGGGGTGTTGGTGTCGGCTGCGGTGCGGGACGTGACGGAGCGGCGGCGGATCCAGCAGGCGTTGCGCGAGAGCGAGCAGCGGTTCCGGGTGCTGGTGCACGGGGTAAAGGATTACGCCATCTACATGCTCGATCCGGAGGGGCGGGTGATGAATTGGACCGAAGCGGCGGAGGCGACGACGGGTTATCAAACGGAAGAGATCGTCGGCCAGGACTTCTCGCGCTTCTTCACTCCCGAAGACCGCGAGCGCGGCAAGCCGGCGGAGGCGTTGCGCGGGGCGGCGGAGGCGGGGCGGTGGGAGGAGGAGAGCTGGCGCGTGCGCAAGGACGGGTCGCGGCTTTACGTCAGCACGGTGTTGACGGCCCTGCACGACGAACAGGGGCGGCTCACCGGCTTTGCGACGGTGACGCGCGACATCACGGAGCGCAAACGGGTCGAGGAGATGAAACGCAAGGAGGAGCAAATGGCGGAGGCGCTCCGCCGCGAGGTGCTGTTGCGGCGGGAAATTCATCATCGCGTGAAGAACAGCCTGCAGATTGTTTCGAGCCTGCTGTTCCTGCACGCCCAATCCATCGGTGACCCGCGGCTGGAGGAAATCCTGAACGAGAGCCGGAGCCGCGTCACATCCATCGCGCTGATCCACGAGAAGCTGTATCGCGCGGGCAACGCGACGAAGATTGACTTCGCCGATTACATCCAGGACCTGGTGCGGGATGTGTTCCAGGCGCTTCGGATCAACCGGGCGATGATCGCCCCCCGGATTGAAACCCAGCCGGTCCTGGTCGGGGTGGACGTGGCGGTGCCGTGCGGGCTGATCGTGACCGAGCTGGTGTCCAACGCGCTGCGGCACGCCTTCCCCGGCGCGCGCACGGGCGAAGTGGCCGTCGAGCTTCATCCCAACGGCCATGATACGCTGACGCTGCGGGTCAGTGACAACGGCCAAGGGATGCCGAAGGATTTCGACTGGCAGCATACACGGACCTTGGGCCTGCAACTCGTCAACGATCTGGCGCGGCAGCTGGACGGGAACATCAAATTTGAGTCCGGCCCGGGCACGGCTGTGACGATCACTTTTCCACAGCCACCCGACGCCGAGGGAGGCAAATCATGACTAAAGCAACCATTACCATTGTGGAAGACGAAATGATTATTGCGCGGGAACTGGCGGCGCGCTTGAACGTCCTGGGCTACGACGTGGCGGACATCGCGGCGTCGAAACAGGAAGCCATCCAACGAGTCACGGCGCGGCAGCCCGACCTGGTCTTCATGGACATCGTGCTGAAAGGGAACGGCGACGGCATCGAGGCGGCCGAGGAAATCCACAGGCGATTTGACATTCCCATCATCTACGTCACCGCTTACGCCGACGAGAGCACGCTCCAGCGGGCGAAGATTGCCGAGCCGTTCGGCTACATCATCAAGCCGTTCTCGGAGAGCACCCTGCGCGCGGTCATCGAGATGGCCCTTTACAAACACGGGATGGAACACCAACTGCGCGCCATGAACGAGCAACTGGAGCAACGCGTCAAGGAACGCACCCGGGAGCTTCAGGAGAAGAACACGGCCATGCGGGAGGAGTTGAGGATCGCGCAGGAATTGCAGACCGCGATGCTGCCACACCATTTCCCCGTCATCCCGCGCGGCGCGACGCCGGAGCAGAGCGCCCTGCGGTTCTTCAGTCACTACATTCCGGCGGGTTCCGTCGGGGGCGATTACTTTGACGTGATCCAGTTGTCGGACACAGCGGTGGGCGTGTTCATTTGCGACGTGGTGGGCCACGACGTCTCCGCCGCGCTGGTGACGGCCATGCTCCGGTCGCTGGTGGAGGAGCTCAGCGTCAAGACCGCCGACCCCGGGCGGATGCTCGGCGAGCTTAACCGCACCCTGTCCGGGTTCTTCCAGGAACTCGGCCGCACCATGTTTGTCTCCGCGTTCTACCTGATCGCCGATGTCAAACGCGGGCAGATGCTCTACAGCAACGCAGGCCACCCCAACCCCGTGCATCTGCGCCGGCGGGAGGGCACTATCGGTTTGCTGCAAGTCGCCGGCCGCAACGGGCCGGCCATGGGCCTGTTCAAGGACGCTGTCTATCCCACGGGCCGATGCATGCTGGCCATCGGCGACATGGTCTTGCTGCTGACGGACGGCATTCTGGAGGTCGAGAACCCCGGCCAGGAGTTTTACGGCAAGGATCGTTTGATTGCGGCCGTGAGCGGTCTGGCTGAACTGCCCGGCCATGAACTGCTGGGTCAACTGCTTGCCGATGTTCGCCGGTTCTCCCACAGCGACGCTATCGAGGATGACGTGTGCCTGGTCGGAATAGACATCCTGCGGATGGGCTGACCGGAACGGCGCAAAAACTGCTAAGAATAGGCTTGATTATCGCCGGTGGTTAAGACTTATTAGCCCGCTCGTAACAGAGCTTGGAATCAGACACTGACGGAGAGAGAACGTTTTGAAGAACCAATATTTGGAAGCATCGCTACAGCAGGTTCCGAACCGGCATATTTTGATCAACATGGTTTCGCGACGGGTGCGACAGTTGATCGAAGGATTTCGGCCGCTCACAACGACCGAAGGCAACCTCACGCACATGGAAATTGCGTTGAAGGAGATTTCTGAGGGGAAGATTTCCTTCAAGTTGCCGGACCAGAAGGAGCTGGCGGAAGAGCGTGCGCGCAAGCGCAAGAAGCGGTCGTTGTAGTCCGCGCCGCGTGGGTTCCCTTTCCGACCGCTGTTCACAACGGGACGGAGCACCAGACCCGAATTTTATTTCAACGCGCACGGGTGTCGAAAGGTCTAACGAGCGCAATGCGGATTTTACCAGTTGTTTTTGGCGTTCTTGTTCTTTGCCAGGCCCTGACCGGCGCGGCAGAGCGGCCGGCGCCCAGTTCGGCGCGGCGCGACGCGACGGTGATGGCCATCGAAAAAGCGTATCGCACGGTCGTTAACATTTCCACCGAGCGCATCGTCACGCGCGGCTACCGTGACCCGTTTGAGGATCTGCTCTACGAGTTCTACGGATACCGCCGGCCGCAGCGCGCCTATACCAGTTACAGCCTGGGTTCTGGCGTCGTCGTTGAGCCAGGCGGCTACATCGTGACCAACCAGCACGTCGTGGAGCGCGCCTCGAAGATCACGGTGACGCTCACCGACGGCTCCAAGCATGAGGCGCGCTACATCAACGGCAGCGCCAAGCACGATCTGGCAGTGTTGAAGATCGAGCCGAAGCAGCCACTGACGGCCATCGAACTGGCGGCGGACGACGACCTGATGCTGGGCGAGACAGTGATCGCGCTGGGCGATCCGTATGGATTGGAAAACACGATTTCGCGCGGTGTGCTCAGCGCCAAGAACCGGAAGGCGACATGGGAAGGTGAAGTGGTGTTTGAAGACATGTTGCAAACCGACGCGGCGATCAATCCGGGCAACTCCGGCGGCGCGTTGATCAACCTCGATGGCCAGCTTATCGGCATCAACACGGCGATGATGGCCGAGGCGCAGAGCATCGGGTTTGCGATCCCGGTCAAGCGAGTGCGGCAGATTCTCAGCGACCTGCTCCGGCCGGAGAAGAGCAAAGGCGTCTGGTTCGGCGCGCAAGTGGCGGCCCAAGACGGACGATTGACAGTGGCCTCGGTCCAGAAAGGCAGCCCGGCCGAGCGCGCGGGCTTGCGGGTCGGTGACGAGATTGCGGCGCTGGACGGCGAACCGGTGCGTGACACCGTGGATTTTGAGAGCCGGCTGTTGCGCAAGGCCGCCGGGCAGGATGTGAGCCTGACGCTCCGGCGCAGCGGCAAAAGTTTGCAGGTGACCGTGACGTTGACGACGGTGCCAAAAGTGCCCGGCTTCGAGTTGGCGTGGAGCAAACTGGGTGTGCGACTGCAGTTGCTGACACCGGAGATCGCGCAGGCGCTGGGCGCAACGGCGAGCCAGGGCATGATTGTGACAGACGTTGAACGCAGCGGGCCGGCGTGGCAGGCTGGCGTTCGACGCGGCTTGGTGGTGGCGCGGATCGGCGGACTGGACGTGCGCCAGGAAAGCGACGTGGCTGCCGCGCTGGGCGAGGTTGCGCCGGGCGATTCGGTGACGATGATGGTTTATACCAGCGTGCGGCGCGGGCCGTTTGTGGTGCAGAATGTGGATAGTGTGCGAGTGAAAGCGAAGTGAGACAAGTTACGTATTACTACGAGCAATGCGTAATGCGTAATACGTAAGAGCAATGCGAGAAACGAACCATGATTGCTGTTGAAAACCTGACCAAGAAATACGCGGGTGTGACGGCGGTGGACGGCCTGTCGTTCACCGTCAAACGCGGCGAGATCGTGGGCTTCCTCGGGCCGAACGGCGCGGGCAAGAGCACCACAATGCGCATCCTCTCGGCGTTCATGCCCGCCACCAGCGGCAAGGCGACGGTGGCCGGCTACGACGTGTTCACACAGTCGGAGGAAGTGCGCCGCCGGATCGGTTACATGCCGGAGAACAACCCGCTCTATCTGGAGATGCGCGTGTCGGAGTATCTGAACTATCGCGCCGCGCTCAAGGGCGTGCCCGGTTCCAAACGCAAGACGCGCACCGACGAGGTGCTGGAACGTTGCGGCCTCAAGGACGTGAGCCGCCGCATCGTCGGCCAGCTCTCGAAGGGCTTCCGCCAGCGCGTTGGCCTCGCGGACTCGCTCGTCCACGATCCCGACCTGCTGATTCTCGACGAACCGACGATCGGCCTCGACCCGAACCAGATCCGCCAAGTCCGCCAGCTCATCAAGGATCTCGGCAAGCGGCACACCATCCTGCTTTCGACGCACATCCTGCCGGAGGTTGAAATGACCTGCAGCCGCGTCATGATTATCAACAAAGGCAAGGTGGTCGCCAGCGACACGCCGGAGAACCTGACCAAGCTGATCGAAGGCGGCGGCACGGTGCGCGCGGAAATCCGCGGCGACCGCGCGGTCATCGAGCGCGAACTGGAAGCGTTGCCGGGTGTGAAGAATGTTGCCATCGAAGCCGGCAGCGACGGCTTCGTCTGCGCGACCGTCTTTGCGCCGCCGCGCAACGACGTGCGGGTCCATATCTACGAGAAGGCGGCGGCCAACCACTGGACGCTGCGCGAATTGTCGCGCGTGCGCCAGACGCTGGAGGACGTATTCGTGTCCATCACGCGCGTCGAAGCACCAGCGACGAAGCAAGAGGAGGAAAAGTAACATGAGCAAGCTTTGCACCTTGTGGCAGCGGGAAATTGCAGCCTATTTTCTGTCCCCAATCGCCTATCTGGTGATGGTGTCATTTCTCGTGCTGAACGGCGTCGGGTTCTGGATGCTGGTGATGGCTTTCGACGGCCGCACCAATGACGTGAGCGTCATGCAGATATTCTTCGGCTCGTTCTTCTACTGGATCGGCATGTTGATGGCCGTGCCGGTGATCACGATGCGGCTCTTCGCCGAAGAAAAACGCCTTGGCACGATCGAGACGCTGATGACCGCGCCGGTGAGCGACGTGGTGGTCGTCTGGGCGAAGTTCCTCGGGGCGGCGACGTTCTTCGCGCTGCTGTGGTTGCCGACGTTGTCGTATTCGTGGTTGCTCAACCAGTTTGCCGCGGCGCCAACGCCAATTGACTGGGGTCCGGTCATCATGGCCTACATCGGCACGATGCTGGTCGGGTTCTTCTATGTCAGCCTCGGCTTGATGGCCTCGTCGCTGACGCAGAACCAGATCATCGCCGCCATCGTCAGCTTCGTGCTAATCGCGATCATGTTCTTCCTGGGCTTCATGATGAATATCGGGCCGGCGTGGTTGCAGTCGTTCTTCGGCTACATCGGCTCCATTGACCACATTCGCGATTTTTCCCGCGGGCAGTTGGATCTGCGGCGCGTGATCCTCTACGTCAGCGCGACGGTGTTTGTGCTGTTCTGCACACAGAAAATCGTTGAATCCCGGAAGTGGAGATAGACGTTTCACATTTTTGAAGGACCGAAACCATGTCCAATCCTCCTACCAAACCCACCAAGAAGACGATCCACGGCCTTGGGCAGAAGACGGCCATCGGCACCAACGTGGTGCTGACGACGCTGCTGGCCGGCGCGATCATGATCATGCTGAACTACCTGGCCTACCGCCACGCGGAGTGGTTCTGGCCGCCGAACTGGTTCACGCAGAAAACCGACTACCGCTTCGACTGGACGCGGTCGGCTTACTACAAACTCTCCGACAAGACCAAGGAGATCGCCCGCAAGCTCACCAAGCCGGTGCAGGTCATCATGTTCTTCAAGCCGATGTCCAACAACGACGCGCGGCTGATGACCGACCTCCAGAACTTGATGAAGGAATACGAGAACCTGAGCAAAAACATCAAGTTCGAGGTCGTGGACATTGACCGCGACCCGATGGCGGCGCAGCTCATTCAGAAACACGCGGTCACCACCGCCAACACCGTCGCGGTGCTCTGCGGCGACAAGAAGAAATACCTCAGCGACAGCGACATCATGGAGTTCTCCGCCGGCGGCAATCCGTGGCAGCCGGAGCCGCCGAAGGCCACCGCGTTCAAGGGCGAGCAGGCGATCACCTCCGCCATCCTCTCCGTCACCGAAGAAAAGCAGCGGAAGGTTTACTTCCTCACCGGCCACGGCGAGAAGGACCCGGAGAGCTTCGACGAGTCGAAGGGCTACTCGACCATCAGCACCAAGCTGAAGCAGGACAACATGCTCGTGGAGAAGCTCAAGCTCACCGAAAAACATAAGATTCCGGAGGACTGCGACGTGCTGGTCATCGCCGGCCCGACCGTGCGCTTGACGGCAGAGGAGGTTGATCTCGTCGGCAAGTTCCTGGAGAACCGAGGCCGGGTGTTCGCCATGATTGACCCGATGACCGACACGGCATTGGAACCGCTGATGGAGAAGTGGAACATCCGCTTCGACAACGACCTCATCATGATGCGCGTCTCGATCCTCGGCTTGCGCGAAGGCATCACGTTCGACACGCCCGTGGGCGACTACGGCCAGCACCCGATCGTGAACAAGATCAGGGACTTGAACTGCTTCTTCCCGCGCTGCCGCTCGCTCGACGCGATTGACGCCGGCGGCGCCGAAGCCAGCCCGGACAAGCCGAAGGTAACTTGGCTGGTCAAGTCGCCGGAGAAGAACTGCTGGGGCGAGACGGACTTCAAGGCGATGGAACGGCGCGAGGCCAAGCCCGACGAGGCTGTGGACAAGAAGGCGCCGTTGACAATGGCGGTCGCCGTCGAGCGCGGCGGCAACGTTTCCGGCGTCGAGGTCGGCGCGAGCCGGATGGTCGTGGTTGGCACTTCCAATCTCCTGATGAACAAGTATGTGATGGAAGCCGCCAACAGTGACTTCTTCCTCAACGCGATCAACTGGTTGCTCCAGCGCGAAGACAAGATCGCGATCAGTCCGAAGACGCCGGAAGAATTCAAGTTCGCTCTCGGCCCGAAGTTCACGATGTTCAGCGTGATGATCCTGCTGGGCATCCCCGGCGTCATCACGGTCATCGGCATCGCCGTCTGGATGAGCCGCCGCAAGTAATCACGAATCACGCATTACAGGTAACGTTTCACTCTTTTCAGAACCATGAAACCCAAGACAACCCTCATCTTGCTGGTCATCGCTTCCGCGATGGGTCTGTTCATCTGGTTGAAGGATTCGCAGTTGCCGTCCACGGCTGACCGCGAATCGCGCGCCAAGCGGGTCTTCGTTGACCTCAAGGGCGACGACATCACCAAGATTCAGGTCGCGCTCAACACCTCCAACCTTGTCGGCCGCGTCGTCATCGAAAAGGACAAGGAGAAGTGGCAGTTGCGCGAGCCGCTCGTCTATCGCGCCAGCGGCAGCGAAGCGAACAGCATTTGCAGCGCGCTGGAGTTCCTCAACCGCGACGGCGTCATCACACCCGCCGAACTCAAGGCCAAGGGCGGCAAGCTCAGCGACTACGGCCTCGACAAGCCACCGGTGGAACTGACGTTCTGGAGGAAGGACAAGCAGACCGTCGTCAAGCTCGGCAAAGCTTCACCCGTGGGCAGCACTGTCTATGTCCAACTCGCTGGCAAGGACGACATCCTGATGGTGGACAAGAGCCTGCTCGCCAAGCTCGACCGCAAGGTGGACGAGTTGCGCGACAAGACGGTCGCCGAGTTCAGCACGCTCCAGGCAAACCGCCTCGAAATCCTCCAGGGCAAGAAGTCCATCGAGGTCGTCAAGGCGTCGAAGCCCGGCGCTCCCGCCGCTTCCGCCGCCGACAAAATCTGGCGCATCGCCCAGCCGCTCGTGGCCCGCGCCGACCAGGGCAAGGTGGACGGCGTGCTGGACAAGCTCCACGGCTTGCAGGCCGAGTCGTTCGCAAGCGACAAGGCCGCCGACCTGACCACTTACGGCCTCGACCAGCCGCAACTGGAAGTGACCGTCTATACGACCGAGCACGAAGGCGCGATCACTGTCCAGTTCGGCGCGGCTGTGAAGGACGACGCGACGAAGGTTTACTGCAAGCGCAAAGGCTCCGACACCGTGCTCACCGTCCGCAGCGATACGCTCAAGGACTTCAACGTCCCCGTCAACGATCTGCGCGAGAAGAAGCTCGCCGATTTCAATGCCGACGACGCCCGCCAGATCGCGATCAGCTTCGCCAACCAGCCCATCCGCCTCGCGAAGGAGAAGGATGACTGGAAGCTGACCGAGCCGGAAACCATCGCGGCTGAGAACAACGAAGTCAGCAACCTCCTCACGAGTCTGACGGGTCTCGAAGTGAAGGAGTTCGTCGCCGATGTCGTCACCGACCTCGCCAAGTATGGCCTCGACCGGCCTTACTACACCGTCACCGTCAAGAAAGACGCGCCCCCGCCGCCCGCTCCCGCAACGCCGGCCGCCACGGGCACCAACGCCCCCGCCGCTTCTGTCGCGTCGAAAGCCGCCGGCACGAACGCCGCCACCGCGACGACCCCCGCGCCCGCCGCGAAGCCGGAACTGGTGACAGTGATCGAGCTGCAATTCGGCAAAGAGGACAAGGAGAAGAAGCTCATCTACGTCAAGCGCGCCGACGAGCCTTACATTTACGCAGTGGATGGCGAGACGTTCGGGAAGCTGCCGAAGACCGCGCTCGCGCTGCGGAACCGCACGCTCATCGCGACCGAGAAATCCAAGGTCACCAAGCTCACCCGCCAGCACGGCGCGACGGCGATCGCCATCGAGAAGAAAGACGACAAGTGGAAGCTCGCACCGGGCGTGCAGGGCGTGCTCGACACCAACGTCGTGGATGACGTGCTCTGGGCTGTCACCGGCCTCAACGCCGAGAAATTCATCAGCACCAGCGCCGCCGACAGGGCCAAGTTCGGTCTCGACAAGCCGGCATGGACGCTGAGCTTCGACGTGAACGAAAGCGGCACGAACAAGACCTTCGGCCTGTCGCTCGGCCACGAGACCGGCGACAAGGGTCGCTACGGCCTGCTCACCGGCCAGCCCGCGATTTTCGAGCTGAGCGCCTCCACCACCGGCACTCTCACCAAAGACCTGCTCAAGCGGCCTGAAACGAACCTGCCGCCCGCGAAAGTCACCGCCCCCGCGCCCAAAGCGCCGTCGGCGAAGTAAACGGTTCAGCGAGCGACAAAGCGCGTTATGTTTGCGCGCCCGCGGCGCCTATGCTGTGGCGAGACGCGACCGGTGTGTCGTTCCAACTAAGTGCTTGCTGGCCGCGCCCGGTTCGGCGCAGATTTGTGGCGTGCGGCTCACATGAAACGGCTTTGGAAAACGCTGTGGAGGTTGTTCTACTTCGCGCGACTGGCGCTCTGGCTGGTCTTGCTGTTGCTTGCCGGCAGCTACGCCTGGCTCCACTTCTACGGCGTGCCGGACTCCGTCAAGCAACTGGTCGTCCAGCAGCTCGCCGCGCGCGGCATCGCCTTCAACTTCGACAGCATCCACGTGGAGATTCCCACCGGCCTCGTGGCGCGCGGCGTAAAGCTCGGTGACGTGCGGACGCCGGACAAACCGCTGGTTCATGCGAAAGAAGTCGGCATCCTGTTCGACCTGCCCCGTCTATGGCAGCGGCAACTGCCGGTGACCGCGCTGGCGCTGAAGCATGGCGAACTGGCCGTGCCGCTGTTCTTCGATGACCCGAAGTCCGAACGCATCGAGGCGCACCGTCTGAACGGCCTTGTCCGGTTGGAGGAGGGCAACGTCCTCAAGGTGGAGCGGCTCACCGGCGAAGTGCTGCGGTTGGAGTTGTCGCTGACGGGCCGGCTAACCCTGCCGACCGCGCCGAAGTCGAAACCGCCGCCCGACGCCGCGGAACGTGAGCGCCGCACGCAGCTCGTGCGCAAAATCTCGGATGAAGTGCGCTCGCTGCAATTCGCCAAGCCGCCGACGCTGGCGCTCGACTTCACGGCGAACGCCGATGACATGACCAACGCCACGGCCATGCTCGTCATCCAAGGCGGCCCGGTGGCGTATCCGAAGCTGCCGCTCGATTCCCTCAACGCTCGCATCGGCTACGGCGGCCAGAAGCTGCGGATCGAGCAGTTCGAAGCGGCGCTCGGCGGCGGCACGGTGGCGTTGAGCGACGGCCATTACGATTTCCAGCGCAAGGAGGCGCGCGTGACGCTGCGCAGTTCCGCGGACTTCAAGGCATTCGGCCAATTTGCGCCGACCAAACTGCAACAACAACTGGCCGAGTGGCGCTGCGACCCGCTGCCGCGCGTTGAACTGACCGTCATTCTTGCGAACGACCGGCTGAGCGTGCCGAAACTGACGGTGCAGGTGGCCGGCGGCGCGATGGTGGTCGAGGAGGGCTATTTCGATTTCAAGGACAAGGCGGCCGGCGCGCGGGTGCATAGCGACGTGGACGCGAAACAGCTCTCGCCGTTCCTGCCGCCGGGCTGGCAGCGGATGCTCAAGGATTGGACTTGGGCCGTGAACCCGAAGTTGGACTTCGAGATCCACCGCACCGAAGCCGACCCGCAGCACCCGACGATCGAGAACGGCCGCGTGTCGGTGTCCGACGCCACGTTCCGCGGCATCCCGGTCCAGCGCGCCGCCTGCCGCGGCGTGCTGCGCAATGACGTCATCACGCTGACTGAGGGGATCGCCGACCTCAAGCCTTCGGCGGAGCGGCCCGGCGAGATCACGACACTTCAGGCCAACTATTCCTGCCACCTGACGAAGCAGGATTTCATTTTCAGCGATGTCAACTCCAATGCCGAGTCGCTGCGGTTGTCGCCACTGTTGTCGAGCAACTTCGTGAAGGTGCTGCGGGAGTTCAAACTCGCGCAGCCGCCGGTGTTGAGCGCCGGACGCTGGACCGGCAACTGGCTCAAGCTGGACACGAGCGAGTGCGAGGGCCATCTCGAAACCGGCCCAGTGGAATGGCACACGCTGAGCGCCGACGCAACGCGCAGCAACTTCCGCTACGGCCACAACCTGCTGCAGTTCCGCGACGCGACTCTGCGGAGGCCGGAAGGCGAACTGCGCGGCAGCTACCAATACCATTTCAAGACGGCCGACTTCAGTGGCAGCGGCAGCGGCGTGCTCGACGTTGTGTCGTTGAAGCCGGCGCTCTCGCCGGCGTTGCGGGAGACGCTCGACCGCTACCGGCCGGAAACGCCGGTGAACTTCGATCTGAAGAGCTACAGCGGCAACTGGCGTGATGCGAGCCGCACAGCCGCGGAGGGCACGGTAAAGATCGGGGCGCTTGCTGCCGGCACGGGCCGCGCGGCCAACATCCACACGCGGTTCAAGCTCGACCCGGCGAGGTTCCACGCGAGCCGCTTTGAAATCGAGGTGCCCAGCGGCCGCGTCGAGAGCCGGTTCGATTACGACCGCGTGAACGAGCGCCTCGACCTGTCGTGCGACAAGAGCGAGGTCCAGCCCATTGAACTGGCGCGGCTGCTCGGCAGCAACGTCGTGGCCCTGATCGAGCCTTACCATTTCAAGTCGCCGCCGACGGCATCGCGCGTCAAGGCGACGTTTGATTTCAAGAAGCCGGAGCAGACGACGTGGAGCGCCATCCTCGCCGCGCCGGAGGTGGACTGGTGGCGGCTTCACGTGGGAAGGTTCTCAACGGAGATCAGCTACACCAACCGTGTGCTGGGCGCGACCAACTTTGTGGCGCAGTTCTACGGCGGCACGCTGCAGGCAGGGCAGGCGAGTTTC
>JACRQF010000020.1 GCA_016222825.1 Verrucomicrobiota bacterium
ACGGCGTCAACTTCTTCCTCTACGACTGGTATTGGGACCGCGGCGTGCGGCACCTGGAGCACGGGCTGCACGACGCGCTGTTCAAGGCGCGCTACCAGAACCTCATCAAGTTCTGCCTCCTCTACGCCAACCACAACCCGCACGGCTCGCACTCGCCGGAGGACTGGGAGAAGATCACGCGCTTCTGGATCGAGAACTATTTCAAGCGGCCGAACTACGTCACCGTCGAGGGCAAACCGATGGCGGTCATCTTCTCCTCTCAAAACCCCGCGCGCGACATGGGCGCGGAGAAGGTGAAGCCGACGTTCGACCGGATGCGGCAGATGTGCAGGGACGCCGGCCTCGGCGGCCTCTACCTCGTCGCGTGCATCAACAGCGGCACCAACCTGCTGGCGAAGATGAAGGACTACGGCTACGACGCCGTGAGCGCCTACAACTGGCCGCACCTGAACATGACGCCGGAGGAAAACCGAGCGAAGCGCGCGCCGTTTGCCACGGCCATCGCCGGCTTCCCGCCCGTCTGGGTGGACATCGCCTCCGCGAACATCCTCAAGCTCATCCCGCCCGTCTGCGGCGGCTGGGACTCGCGCCCGTGGCACGGCGACACCGCGCTTGCGCGCACGAACCGCACGCCGGAACTGTTCAAGCGACATCTGCTCGACTGCAAGAAGTTCCTCGATTCGCGCGAGCAGCCGCCCAAGCTGAAGATACTCTTTGTCGAGGCGTGGAACGAATGGGGCGAGGGCAGCTACATCGAGCCGCACCGCGAATTCGGCTTCGGCTACCTCGAAGCCATCCGTCAGGTTTTCGCGCCGAAATCGCCGAAGCCGAAGCTGATGGTTCCCGCCGACGTGGGCCTCGGCCCCTACGACATCCCCGATGAGCCGCTGGCGACCGCATGGAACTTCTCGGCCGCAAAAGACCCGCTCGGCTGGAGCGGCAACGTCGAGAACCTGCGCGTCGAAGGCGGCGCGCTGCGCTTCACGACGCGCGGGCGCGACCCGATCCTCGGCAGTCCGAGGCTGCGCGCGGCGGCGCGGCAGTTCCCGTTCATTGTCTTCCGCATCAAAGCGAGCCGCGACATCGGTTGCCAGTTATTCTGGGCCACGTCGTCGTCACCGCAGAGCGAAGCCAACAGCGTGCATTTTCCGGTCAAGGGCGGCGGCGAGTTCCAAGAGGTCAAAGTGCGCCTTGCCGACAACCCGCGCTGGCGCGGCATCATCACCTCGCTGCGCTTCGACCCCGGCAGCCTCGACGGCGTCGAGGTGGCTGTGGAAGCGATACGGCTGTCCGAGCGATAGAAGTTTCGCGCAGCTTATCGCGCGACGGCGGAGAAGAGGATGTTGATGCCGATGTTCTTGGCGTCGGCGGCTTCGTAGCCGAGGGCGTAGGGGGCCAGCGCGCCTTCCCATCCGGCGCTCAGGTCGAAAGGGCTGTAGATGACCGACATGGTGCCGTTCAACTCGATGCCGTAAATCTCCGGCGCCATCTCCACCTGGTTGCTGCGCTTGGCGGCAAGCGCGGGGCGCGCTTTTACTGAGGCGACGCCCATCGGTTCACGGAACAGCGTGCTCCCCGCCGGCAACGGCGCGAGCGAGCGGCCCGGCAGCACTTGCGCCATCTCCTGCCGGAACGCGGTGTCGAACGACGCGCGGCCTTCGCCCGCCTCGACGAACAGCACGCCGCCGTTGGCGAGGAAGCGGCGCAGGTTCGCGCGCTCGGTTTCGCTGAGGGTGAAGTCGGTCGTGCCGGTCAGGTAGAGGAACGGATAGGCATACACCGACGAGTCGGCGAGGCTCACCTGGTTCAACTCGAACGAGACGGGCGTGCCGGTAACGGTGTGGAAGGCGTTCAGGAGCATCGGGAATGCCGCCGTTCGCGTGCGCCACATGCCGTTGTGCATGACCTGGCCGACGCGGAACTTGCCGGCGGTCTTCTTGTCGGCGTTGATCAGTTCGACGCTCTTGCCAACGCTGCGTCCGGCGTCGCGCATGGCGGTGACGTAGCTGAAGACGTTCGCGCCGAGCTTGCGGGCGTCTTCGTTCTCGTAGCCCCAGGCTTCGTGCTTGTTGGATTCCCAGCCGCACGAGAAGTCCCAGCGCGAGATGAAGATGGCGGTGCGGTTGTCCACGTCCACGCCGTCGAGATGCGGGTAGGAAATCTGCGACGGCACCATGCCGTCCTTCACGGTGCGGGCGCGATACTTGACCTTCTCGATGTTGTAGAAGGAGTGGAAGACCGGGTGGTCAATGCGCAACTGATAGACCGGCTGTTCTGGCAGGATGTCGCGGGCGGCTTGGAGCGCCGACTTGTAGAAATCGGGATGGCCGACCAGCGCGTTGAAGATGAGGGTGCCGCCGTTGAGGATGTATTGGCGGAGGTTCTTCGCCTCGCGCTCGTCGAGCTTGAACGGCTTGTAGCCTGAACGATAGAGCACTGGGTTCTTGGCGGGGTCGCTGGAGATGTCCTTGAAGCTCTTGATGTTGGAGGAGAAGCTGACGTTCATGCCGCTGCTCATGGACTGGAGCAGTCCCTTGATATCGTTCGGCGTGCGCGCCCAGTCCTCGGCGTCGGCGGTGCGGATCTTCGTCACCAGCACCGGCGGCACGGGCGGGTTCTTCTTTTCCTGGCGCTTCTGGAACACGGCTGGATACGGCAGCGGCGCCATGCCTTCGGAGGAGTTGACGTGGGCGGGCGGCGGCGCGGGCTTCTCCAGCGGCGGCGGCTCCGGCGGCTTCGGCTCGGCCCACGCGACGGCGACTGCCAAGGCAACTACGGCGCCCATCGCTGCTTTCGGAATCGTGTTCATGGTCGTAACTCCTGTTGCGCTTGCGAGGAGGTTCATTCTTACGCCTTTGCTGATCATTAACTTACCACAGTGTCCCCGGGAGCGCCCGCACTTAATAGTCGCACAAATATGCTCTTTAACATGCGGGCCGCGCCGGGGTAGGCTGCGCGCGCCGTGAGCAAGTCTGGAGAAACCCGCTTCGCCCTTCGCGCGATGACGATGGCCGCCGTGCTGGCGTGCCTGGCCTGGCCGGCTTCGCGCGCGGCGGAGGAGCCGCCGGGGGGCGATTATCTCCTGCAACGATGGGACGTGGACGACGGCCTGCCCGATGATGCCGTCGCCGCGATCACGCAGACGCACGACGGTTATCTTTGGATCGGCACCGCGCGCGGGCTGGCGCGGTTCGACGGCGTGCGCTTCCGCCTTTTCACCGCCGCCAACACGCCCGCGTTGGTCTCCGGCAATGTCCGTTTTCTGGCGGAGGACGGCGATGGCGTGCTCTGGATCGGCCTGAGCCGCGGCGGCGTCGTTCGTTATCGCGAGGGCGTGTTCGAGACGGTGACGCAACCTTCAGACGACCCGGAGAACTGGCCCACGTCGCTCGTGGCCGACGGCGAGAGCGGCGTGTGGGCCGGGCTTCCGAACCTGCGCGCGGCCCGCTGGCGCGACGGGACGTGGACGCAGTTTGGCGAAGCCGACGGCATCGCCGGAAGCGGCGCGGTCAACTGCATCGCCGGGTTTCACGGCCGGACGTGGTTCACCACCGAAACCTCGTGCGGGTTCTTCGACGGCAGCCGTTTCATCACGCTCGCCACCGATGTGTCGCTGCCGCAGTTCCAGCCGCGGCGTGACGACGGCTGCTGGCTCGCGCGCGCGGACGTGCTGCGCAAGTTCAACGAGCGCGGCGAGACGCTGCTCATGGGCCAGATGCCGTGGAGCGGCGGCGCGGCGGAAATCCAGACGCTCGCGGAGAACCGCGATGGTGTGCTCTGGATCGGCACGAAAGGACAGGGGCTTTACCGCCTCGACGACGCGGGCATCGAGCGCGTGCCAACCTCGCACAACTTCATCACCGCCATTCACGAGGACCGCGAAGGCAATCTCTGGGTCGGCACGGGCGGCGGCGGGTTGAACCAGCTCCGCCGGCGCGGCATCCGCCTCTACGACGCGCGCAACGGCCTCGCGGGCGACATCGTCCTCTCCATCTGCGAGGACAACGACAGCGCGCTCTGGTTCGGCGCGCGCAGCGCCGGCGCGTTGCGGCTCGTCGGCGGGAGGTTCACGCAGTTCACCAGCACCAATGGCTGGCCCGGCGGCTTGGTCACGACGTTGTGCGCGGACCGCGGCGGCGGCGTCTGGTTTGGCGCGCTGGGGGCCGGGCTGATCCGATGGCAGGACGGCGTGTTCAGGAACATCGGCTTCAACGGCGAGCGCATCGAGTCGCTCTACCAGGACCGCGAGGGCGCGCTCTGGATCGGCACGTCGAACGCAGGGTTGTTGCTGTGGCGGGACGGCAAGGCCATGCGTTTTCCGACCCACGACGGCCTGCGCGACGTGACCGCGCTCGCCGAGGACGGCGCCGGGCATTTCTGGGCCGGCACGCAACAAGGCGATCTGTTCTGCCGGGGCGACGGCAGCTTCCAGCGTTTCAGCCGCGGCGACGGATTGCCGGGCGCGGCGATCCAGACGATCCTCGCCGACGGCACGGAGTCGCTGTGGATCGGCACCCGCCGCGGATTGGTGCGGTTCGACGGTGGCAGCTTCAAACAAATCACCACGCGCCACGGCCTGCCCGACGACGACATCCGCCAGATCGTCGCCGATGATGACGGCAACCTCTGGTTCGGCTCGTCGCGAGGCCTCTTCCGCGCCGCGCGCCACGACCTCGACGAAGCCGCCGCGGGCCTGCGCGCCACGGTGGACTGCGTTACGTATGGCCGCAGCGACGGCCTCGGCAGCTTCGAGTTCTCCGACGGCAGCCACAACGCCGCCTGCCGCGCGCGCGACGGCCGTTTCTGGTTTGCCACGCGGCGCGGCGCGGTTGAAGTGAACGCGAAGGCGCTTGTCGTCAGTTCCGAACCGCCGCCGGTGCACATCGAGGAGTTGATCGTGGACGGCAAGCCGCGCCGCCTGCCGGCGTCGGGCCGCGTGGAAGTCCCGCCGTTGCCCGACAGGATCGAACTGCGCTACACCGCGTTGAGCCTGACCTCGCCCGCGAAGGTGCGTTTCCGCTACCGACTGGAAGACGCGGACGATAACTGGATCGAAGCCGGGGCGGAGCGGGCGGCGACCTACCTTCACATGCCGCCCGGCAACTACCGGTTCCACGTCACCGCGTGCAGCAGCGAAGGCGTGTGGAATCCGACCGGCGCAACGCTCGACTTCACGGTGCGCGCGGCGGCATGGCAGACGGTGTGGTTTCGCGCCGCGGTGCTCGTCACGCTGCTGTCGCTCCTGGCCGCCACCATCCGCATCGTCGTTTTGCACCGCGTGCGAAAACGGTTGCGTGCGCTGGAACGTGAGCGCGCCCTCGAAGCCGAGCGCGCCCGCATTGCCAAGAACATGCACGACGACCTCGGCGCCAAGCTCACCCGCATCGCTCTCCTGAGCGAATCAGCCCGCAGCGACGCCAGCCTTGCGCCCGAAGCCTCCGCGCGCGCCGAGAAGATCTCCCGCGCCGCCCGCGAGGTTTCCCAGACGCTCGACGAGATTGTCTGGACCGTGAATCCCGGCAACGACTCGCTGGAACGGCTCATCGGCTACCTCAGCGACTACGCCGCCGAATACCTCGCCGCCACCGGCATCAGGCTCAGCCAGGACCTGCCGGAGAACGTGCCCGCCGCGCCGATTTCATCCGATGTTCGCCACAGCCTGCTGCTCGCCGTCAAGGAAGCGTTGCACAACGCCGTCAAACACGCCGCCGCCACCGAGATCAAACTGCGCATCGCGCTGGAGCCGCAGTCACTGCGGGTCCAGATCGCCGACAACGGCCACGGTTTCGACTCCGCCGCGCGCGCCAACGGCCACGGCTTGGCGAACATGCGCGAGCGCCTCACCGCCATCGGCGGCGCTTGCCATCTCGAAAGCGCCCCCAGCGAAGGAACGAGGATCACATTCACCCTGCCGCTCAAGACCGAGTGACGAATCACGAGTTGCGCATTACGCATTACGCATCACGACGCCCATGCCCATCACCGTTGCCATCGTTGAAGACGACTCCCACCTCCGCGCCGACCTCGCCGACCTCATCGCCAGCCGCAAAGGCTTCCGTTGCGTCGGCACGTTTCCGTCGGCCGAAGACGCGCTAAAAGCGCTGCCGGAGAAACCGCCTGATGTCGTCGTCATGGACATCAACCTGCCGAAGATGTCCGGCATCGAATGCACGCAGAAACTGAAGGGCCTTCTGCCGGAGACGGAGGTCGTCATGCTCACCATGTTCGACGACACGAAGCTCATCTTCGCGGCGTTGCGCGCCGGCGCGAGCGGCTACCTGCTCAAACGCGCCGCGCCCACCGAACTGCTCGCCGCCATCGAACAGGTCCGCGCCGGCGGCTCCCCGATGTCGCCGGAGATCGCGCGGCAGGTCGTGCATTTTTTCCAGGCGGAAAAGCCCGCGCCAACCGGCTCCGACGACCTTTCCGACCGCGAGCGCGAACTGCTCTCGTTGCTGGCGCGCGGCAAGCAATACAAGGAGATCGCCGACAAGCTCGGCATCAGCACCGACACCGTCCGCAGCCACATCCGCCGCATCTACCGCAAACTCCACGTCCACTCCCGCACCGAAGCGGCCGTGAAGTTCCTCGGCAAGTGACCCGGAGCGGCTGGCGTGATTGCCAACAGTTGCCCGTCGGCGCATTTCCGGCTAGAAGAAGAGCAAATCATTCATGAACTCAAAACTGACTCGCAGACAACTTCTCAATCGTGCTGGCGTCGCATTGGGCGCGGCAGCCGTCGGCCCCTCGCCGCTGGCCGCTGCAACAACGACCGCCCAACCGGCGTGCCGTCGCTTCAGTTTTGCGCTGAACACCGGCACGATTCGCGGACAGAAGCTCGGCATCGTTGAGGAGATCGAGGTCGCCGCCAAGGCCGGCTACGACGGCATCGAACCGTGGACCGGCGACATCGCCAAGTTCGCCGAGTCTGGCGGCTCGTTGAAGGATCTCCGCAAGCGTTGTCAGGACCTCGGTTTGAAAATCGTGGACGCGATCGGTTTCGCGCAGTGGATCGTGGATGACGACGCCCAGCGCGCCAAGGGCATCGAGCAGTTTCAGCGCGACATGGAGTTGGTGGCGCAACTTGGCGGCACGCGCATCGCCGCGCCGCCGGCGGGGGCGCATCGCGCCGCGCGGATTGATCTCGACCGCGTCGCCGAGCGCTACCGCGCGGTTCTTGAACTCGGCCGCAAGACCGGCGTCGTGCCGCAGCTCGAAGTCTGGGGCAGTTCCACCAACTTGAGCCACGCGGCGGAAGCCGCCTACGTCGTCGCGAAGACCGGTCATCCCGACGCGTGCGTCCTGCTCGACACGTTCCACATGTATAAGGGCGGCGTCGAGCCGTCGGCGCTGAAACTCTTCGGGCGGCAGGCAACCCACTGTTTCCACATGAACGACTACCCCGCCGACCCGCCGCGCGACACGATCAAGGACGCCAACCGCATCTGGCCCGGCGACGGCATCGCGCCGCTGAAAGAGATTCTGGCGAACCTCGCCGCCAACCACTGCGACGTCGTGCTGTCGCTGGAGTTGTTCAACCCCGACTACTGGAAGCTGCCCGCCCTCGAAGCTGCCAAGACCGGCCTCGCAAAGCTGAAGGCCGTGGTAAAGGCCGCGGAAGCCGCACGCTAAAACCGGGCGGTTCGCACGCCGCTTGGTGGTCTGACAGCAAGTATCCAGTGACTGGCGGCCATCAGGGCGTTTGGTTTTGACTCATAGCTTTTTGCGCAAGAGAGCGAGAGCCGGCAGTGGGATGGGCGGCGAGACGCTCCTTGCGAGCGGGCAGCCCATCGTTATTAGCTTCCGTCTCCCCCTATTTCCCCTCGCAAACCTTCACGTTCTTCACCCGCACCTTCGCGCCGCCGACGGCGAACCACCAGCGGGCCTTGGGCACGGTGAGTTTCTCGTTCTGGCCTTTGATCTCTTTGCCAGCCACACACGCCGCCATCTTGTCGCCGGTCCATTCCAGCCGCACCGGATACCATTGGCCGGATTTCAAGTCGAGCGTGGCCTCGGCGAGGACTTTGGGGGGAGTCTTGCCTTTCACCGCCGAGGCGTCTTCCGTGATCCGCGCCAGCTTCGGCGTGATCGTCACCCGCCCGACGTGGCCCTTGGCCGAGTCGCAGCCGATGATGAACACCTTGCCGCCATCGAACAGGAACTCGCATTCGATCACCGCGCTCTGCAACCCCACCTGATGCCACAGCACCGCGGAATGTTTGTCCGCCGGCACCTCCGCGCACACCAACTCGCCGTCCTTCGGCTCCCACGTTCCCTTCACCGCCTTCCACTCCGCGCCGAGCGGCTGCTTGAGGTCCGGCTGCGCCACAACCTTCCCCGGCTGGACGAGGAGGGATTTGGCGTCATCGGCGAACGCCGCCGTTTGGGCCAGGACAATCGCGAGGAGAAGAACCAGTGATTTCATGGAGGGCAGAGGAACACAAAACAAAAGGGAGGTCAATCAAGGAGAGAACACTGGTCGTTTCGAGAGACTTTTTCCCGTCACATGAAAGCAAGCCTAATCCGGTATTCGTCTGAAATGGACGTTGCCGGATTTCATGTCCATCACGGGCACTCATGGTTGAATTCGGTTGCGATTCTAATTCTGAGAAGGCCGGCTTTCTCCGGACGTCTTGCCAGTCGCCTGAATCCGTTCTTTGCGTTTCGAGTTTGCCATAGCTCTCTTACTTTCGAGGATTAAAGAGGATCTGATTCTCGTGGCAACTGAAGCCCAATCAATGTTCTTCAGAAACGTTTCGAATGAGACGCTTTGTTCGAAATAGTTAAAGAAAGAATCGATCCATTCGTAGTAACGCCAGCCGTTGAAAAGCAAAAGTGCACGTCGTTGCAGTTTTCCGTAGACTTGAAACTTAACTATTCGTGCATCTACAGATTCTTCATCAATCCCGACGTAGAGGTCTTCAAAATATGCTGGGAGGTTTTTGCAAAAGCCTTGAAAACTGATATGAATCTCAAGTTCAAATCGCTTGTGCTCCAGTTTTATGCTTCCGGGTTCGGGCCTGATTATTTTTGTGCCTTTTGGCAGCATTAAGTCAAACCGACTGTATTGTGCGCCATTGGATGCGTAAATCGCATGGAGTTCGCCTTTGGGTGGGTTTTTGTCGATGCCTGACGTTATGAATATTTGTCGGTCTTCGATTGGTGTTGAAAGCAGAGATAGGATTCTATTCTGAAGTAGTATTCCCGGAATGTCTTCTCGTTTTATGGTGGTTACCTCATGCTCGCAACCTTCCATGTTGTCGAAATGTTCAGAAAGGTGCAATGACAGTAATTCCAGAACGCAAAATTCAACTCCTTCGATTAGAATAGACTTTTCGGAAACTGGATTGTCTTGCGGGGAAAACTCACATTTACAAATAGCAACGTAGGACACTTCACCCTTGTCAGGCTCGTCTTTGTTTTTGTTGTTTGAAGCCTCATCGGACTTCTTGTCATGGAAATTCTTGAATAGCGGCTCTGCATCCCATGCGGTCTTTAGAGCTTGGTTTTCAATGAACACGGCGCGCAATGTGTCGGACAACATTCGTGCAAACTTATAACCATATATCGGTATCGACTTCCGTTTCTCTTTGTTGAACAGGATTACACCCTCAAACTGTTTCTCTATCACTCGATCTCTCAGAAGCACTCGCACGAAGAACCAAACTCCAATCACAATTAAAAGAGCCGCAATCAACAATTCTACGCGTTGCGCAGTCAGCCACTGCCACTGTGACGGAGGAAATCCTTGCAGATATTTATCTAGCCAAGTCGCCAAGAGGTTGACACCTAGGCCAAGAAAAAGCGCGACAACGCCTAGTTCAACGAGGTCGGCTCTCGACCGTAATACTCTTTGTATGAGTGGTTTCATTTTCGGAGTGTCATTTGAATGTTAAGAAACCTGCCAGATGTCTACGCTGCTACATTCAGCCTTCGCGTAAATCTCTGTGTTTGTTTCGACGAACTTCTTCGACTTGGCTTCCATACTGGATTTGAGATCGTCTTCTTCGGTGATGTTGTTGCGTCGCTGTCTCTACATTGTTTCTCGCGCGTTTCACCGTTTCACCGTCTCGGCGTTCCAGACCTTGATGTCGTCGAACCAGCCGTCTTTGCCGGCGACGCCGAGTTCGATCTTGGACTTGGTGGCGTGGGCGATGCCGGAGGACTTGAGGTAGGCGGCGGGTTTGCCGTCGAGGGTGACGCGCATCTCGTCGCCAACGGTCTCGACGACGAGGGCATACCACTTGTCAGCTTCGAGCTTGGCGGGATAGGTGACCTGCCGGCCGGCGAGGAGCTTGGCGACTTCGGCTTTCTTGGACGGGTCGTTGCGCATCTCGCGGATGTCGTTGCGCATGCCGCCGTCGCGCTCATCAATGATGGTGACGCCGTTGAGGCGGACCTGGGCGCGGCAGAGGTGGCCGTAGTGGGAGCCTTTGTATGCGCGGTCGTCGAATTCGACGTCAATCATGGTGGCACCGTCGAACTTGATGCGGCACTCGACGACGCTGTCCTTGGTGGGGATGGCGAGGCCGTGGACGGCGGCGTGGGCCTTGATCTCGGGTTTGCCGTTGGCGGCGGGGATGGTCTTGTCGCGGGTCTGGGTGCCCTTGAGCGCGCCGTTCTCGACGGTGAAGGTGGGGACGACCTTGTGCCATTCCTTCGGCGCGGCGCCCTGGAAGTCATCGGAGAAGAGGAGTTGTTTCTTCACGGCGATGGACTTGGCCGGGACTGCGGGCAGCTTTGGCGCGTTGGCGGCCAGGGAGACGGTGGTGATGAGACAGAGTGGGACGAGGATGAGGCGTGTGGTCATGGTGAGTTTCGGTTGAATGTGTGGGATGATGATTACCTCTCCACGCCGGCAAGCACAAGCCAGACGTGCAACCTGATCGAGTCATCTCTGTTTTAGGGCGTGTCAGAGCATTTGTGTGTGCGGAAAACAACAGGCAGGGCGAGTGATGCGATTTGTTGGTAGGGCGAATCGTCCCGATGAGCCGCGGGCCACGCATATCGGACGCCGGCGGCTCGGCAGGGACGCCTCGCCCTACCTGCAAAATCCTACAGGCTTCCCACCCCGATACACAAACTCTCGGACACCCTCCTGTTTTACCGTCATCCGCTTCTGGAAAACCATTGCGCCGCGGACGGCAATGGGCGTAATGAAGAAGCTGCGCGACGGCCCGATGGACGGCGACATGAACGGCAACCAACGCACCCACAACTTCCGGTTCCTGCTGGCGCTGGCGATTCTCACGCCGCTGGTGGTTTCCATGACGGTGATGGGATTGGCGACGTTCCACTTCGGGCGGCTCTCCGTGGGGGAACTGACCGGAACAATCGTCCAGCAGACGGTGGCCCGCGTCGGCGCGCAGTTGAAGCAGTTGCAGGATGTCGCGCAGGACCAGAACCGGCTGAACCTGAAGGTCATGGCGGACCGGCCGCCGCGCGCCGGCGACTTCAAGCGCGTGGCCGCCGCGCTGGCACCGTCGTTCGAGGTGAATGACGAACTGGACGGCGTTTACTACGGGGTCGAGGCGACGGGCGAGTTTTTCGCCCTGCTGCGCGGGACGAACCAGGTCGTCAATCTGCTGGAGCGCACGCTGGACCCGGACGGCCAATGGAGCCGGCGGATTTCCCGCTGGAGCGGAACGGACTGGCAGTTTCTGGAGCAGCTTCCCGCGGACCGCTACGACCCGCGGACGCGGCCGTTCTATCAAGCCGCCAAGACCGCCCGCGCCACGATCTGGACCTCCACTTATGAGTTCTGGCCGCACCGCCCCGGCGACCGCCGGACGACCGGCGTGACCTGCGCGACGCCAGTGTATGACGGAGCGGGGCAGTTGCAAGGCGTCTGGGGCGTGGACCTCGGCACGATCGAGCTCTGCGACTACCTCGCGGCGATTGACCCCGAAGTGCCGGGTTATCCGTTCATCGTCGGGGAGGAAGGCGACGGCACGCGCCGGGTGATCGCGCATCCCAACCGGAACATGGTGATTGACGCCAGGACTGGCATGTTGTTCCGCGACGCGAACGGCATCCGCGACGAGACGGTGAAGGCGTTTCTGCGGCAGATTCCCGGACGGTTCGCGGCGCACGCCGTTCACACGGCTTCGCACACCGTCCCGCTGAGGCTGTCGGAGTTTGCGCCGGATTCCGTCGCGGCGCGCACGAGGACGTTTGAGTTCGCCGACCACGGCACGAACTACCTGGGCGGCTGTTTCGTGACGGGCCGCGACGACCGGCTGCTTATCGGCATGGTGCTCGACAAGAAGGAAGTGATGCGGCACGTGAACCGGAACGCCGCGTGGTTTGCCGCCACGTTTGCCGCCGTGCTGGTTGCGTCGCTCATCGGCGTCTTCGGGTTCGCGCGGCGGGCGTCCCGCCCGCTCGTCGAGTTGCAACGCGAGGCGCACGCCGTCGGCCGCCTCGAACTCGCGCCCTCCGACCCGCCGCTCTCGCACATTCGCGAGATCCGCGAGCTTGGCAACGCGATGGCGCTGATGAAGACCAACCTCCGCTCGTTCCGCAAATACGTCCCCGCCGACCTCGTGGGCGACCTGGTCCGCAGCGGACAGGAGGCGATGCTCGGCGGCGAGCGCATCAACGCCACCATCTACTTCTCCGACATCGCCGGTTTCACGCCTGTCGCGGAGCAGCTCCGCCCCGAAGAAATCGTTGAGCATCTCGGCGCCTACCTCCAGGCCATGAGCGACGGCATCGCCCAACACAGCGGCACCGTGGACAAATACATCGGCGATGCCGTCATGGCGTTCTGGAACGCCCCGCGGCCCAACCCCGCCCACGCCGCCGACGCCTGCCGCGCCGCCCTCGCCAACCAGCGCCAGCTTGACCGCCTCAACGAACAATGGCGTGCCGCCGGAAAACCCGTCTTCCGCACCCGCATCGGCCTCCACACCGGCCCCGTCGTCGTCGGCAACATCGGCAGCGAGCACCGGATGAACTACACCGTCATCGGCGACACCGTGAACCTCGCCAGCAGGCTGGAGAACCTGAACAAACTTTACGGCACCCGCATCCTCATCAGCGAGACCACCCGCGCCGAGGCCGGCTCCGCCATCAGCGCGCGTCCTGTGGACCGCGCCAACATCAAAGGCAAGACCACCGTCGTCACTGTCTATGAACTCCTCTGCGAAGCCGAAGCCGAGACGCCGGAGCAGGCCGAGTTGCGCCGCCAGACCGAGGAAGCCTTCGCTTTTTACCAGCGCGGCGACTACGCCCGCGCCGCCGCCGCCTACCGCGAGATCCTCCAACGCTGGCCCGCCGATGGCGTCGCCGCTGCGCTGTTGAGACGCTGCGAGGAGCTTGCAGCGAAAGCCCCGCCGCCGCTTTCGCAAGACGGCTAACCCGCCTGCAGCCGGTGGCGCAGGCGCGTGTAGCGGGCGGCGGTGTTGTTGTTGCGGACGGCGATGGAGAGGGCCTTCGTGGAGCCGATCAGGACGACGAGTTTCCGGGCGCGGGTGATGGCGGTGTAGAGGAGGTTGCGTTGGAGCATGACGTAATGCTGCGTCAGCACCGGCACGATGACGGCGGGATACTCGCTGCCCTGGCTCTTGTGGATGCTGATGCAGTAGGCGGGCAGCAGTTCATCGAGGTCAGTGAAGTCGTAGATCACGGCGCGGTCGTCCATCGTCACCGACAGCGTTTGCTCGACGGGGTCAATCGCCTCGATGCGGCCGAGGTCGCCGTTGAAGACGTCCTTGTCGTAGTTGTTCTTGATCTGCATCACCTTGTCGCGGACGCGATAGACGCGGCCGTAACGCTCCACTTGCTGCTCGTTGAGCTTCAGTGAAAACTTCGCGCCGACCGGGTTGAGCGCGCCCTGGAGTTGGCGGTTGATGTTCTCGACGCCGCAGACGCCGCGGTGCATCGGCGCGAGCACCTGGATGTCGTCGAACGGCTCGAAACCAAACCGCTTCGGGATGCGGTCGCTCACCAGCGCGATGATGGTCTGAAGCACTTTCTCCGGGTCGTCCTGCTTGATGAAGTAGAAATCTGTCAGCGGCGCGGTGTCGGCGCCGACCTTCGTGTCCGCCGCCGGCATCTGGCCGGAGTTGACGAGGTGGGCGTTGACGACGATGTGGCTGGCTTTGTCCTGCCGATAAATCTCCGTGAGCCGCACGGTGCGGCCGGCGCGGCTTTCGATGATGTCGCGCAGGACGTTGCCGGGGCCGACGGAGGGCAACTGGTCCACGTCGCCGACGAGCACCAGCGACGCCGACATCGGAACGGCTTTCATGAGCTGGCAGGCGAGCGGCAGGTCGAGCATGGAAGCTTCGTCCACGATGAGCAGGTCGCAGTTGAGCGCCTTGCGTTCGTTGTGGACGAAGCCGTGCGTGGCGGCGTCGTATTTCAACAGGCGGTGGATTGTCTGCGCAATCGCGCCGGTGCTTTCGCTCAAGCGCTTGGCAGCGCGGCCGGTCGGCGAGGCGAGCAGGACGCGGCATTCCTTGGCACGGAGGATCTTGACGATGGCGCGGGTGATGGTGGTCTTGCCGACGCCGGGACCGCCGGTGATGACGGTGAGCTTGGAAGTGAGCGCGGTCTTGATTGCCTCGCGTTGGGCCGACGCGAGCGCGATGTCGTTCTTCTCTTCGAACCATTTCAGCGCGAGGTCGAGTTTGATCTCAGGCAAGCCGAGCGGCGCTTGCGTCAACGCGAGCAGCCGCGCGGCCAGATCGGTTTCGGCGCGCAACATCCGGCTCAGAAAGATCAGGTCGTCTTCGATGACGATGTCGCGGTCAGCAGCCAGCGAGAGGACTTCGGCTTTCACCTTGTCGTCGCCCACGGTTAGCAGCGCGGCGGTCTGCTGGCAAAGCTCGTTGTGCGGGCAGCACGTGTGACCGTCGTCAGTCAGTTCTTCCAGCACGTGCAGGATGCCGGCGCGGATGCGGCGGGGCGAGTCGGCGGGAACGCCCATGTTCGCGGCGATGGCGTCGGCGGTCTTGAATCCAATGCCGTGGATATCGCGCGCGAGCTGGTAGGGGTTGGCCTTGACGACCTGCATCGCGTCGTTGCCGTATTGCTTGTAGATCTTCGCCGCCTGCGAGCTGCTGATGCCGTAGCTTTGGAGGAAGATCATGATGTCGCGGATGGCCTTCTGCTCCACCCACGCCGCCCGGATGCGCCGCGCGCGCTCCGGCCCGATTCCATCCACGTCGCGTAGCTTGGCGGAGAACTGGTCAATGACCTCCAGCGTCCGGTCGCCGAAGTGGTTCACAATGCGGTCGGCAAACTTCGGTCCGATACCCTTGATGAGGCCGCTGCCGAGGTATTTCTTGATGCCGGTGACGGTGGCGGGCAGCACGCTCTCGAACTTTTCGACCTGAAACTGGCGGCCAAACTGTTTGTGCGTCGTCCAGCGGCCGGTAAGCTTGAGGATTTCGCCGCACTGAACGCTGGCGAGGTTGCCGACGACGGTGATCGGTTCGCGGCGGTTTTCCGGCTGCAACGACGCGACGGTGTAGTGGTTCTCCTCGTTGGCGTAGAGAATCCGCTCCAGCGTGCCGGTGATTGACTCCTGTGAACTGTCCGCAGCCATCGGTCCGACTCTAGCGGAGCCGCCGATGCGGCACAAGCCGGGGGCGGCTCAGAAGCTGACGGTCGCTTGGAGGTAGCCGAAGTTGGCGTCGCTGTCGCCGTTGGCGCCGGCGGCGGTCTGGCGGACGTAGTCGACGGCGAAGAAATGGCTGAAGCCGGCCTGGAGCTTGAGGAACTTCCACGGCGAGTAGGCGAGCGTCAGGTCAATCTCCTCACCGACAAACGGGTCGGCGGAGCGGGCGGCGGCGTTGAGCGGGCGCACGCGGGTGACGGCGTTGGCGCGATACCAAGCGTCCTCGTTGGTGTAGAGCCAGAACGCATGGCCGTCGAGTTGGACGGTGAACGCGCGCCAGGCGGCCTTCGGGTCCTGATAAGGCGTCAGCTTCAGGCTGAGGGCGGGATTGTGGACGTTCTTCCACGCGAAAAAGTCCATATAGCCGTAAAACTTGTGGTTGGTTGGGAAGAGGTTCAGGAACGACTGGTCGGTGTTGTCGTTGGGATCGGAGTCGCCTGAAGCGATGTTGTATTCGACGCTGAGCCGCGGCTTCCAGTCCCACTTCTCCCACGTGTAGCCGGCGCCGACGTGGCCGGCGAACGCGTTGTGTTCAAGCATCTGCGGGCCGGGGAACGCCGCGACGAACTGCCCCGCCGAGCGGCCGACCTGATAAGTGCCCTCGGCCTCGTAGTCGAAGCCGTTCAACTTCCCCGGCGTGGACTTCACCCGGAAGCCCATCGTGAAGATCTCCTGCGCGATGTCGTAGGCGCGGGCCGCCGGACTGCCGATGCTGTCCGTGTAAACCGGATCGTTGCTCGGCTTCTGGCGGTAGAAGAGATAGACGTCCGTCGTCTGGACCGGCAGCAGCGTCGTGCTGAGGTAGAAACCGGCGAGCGTATCGTTCCAGTTGGCGTCATTCGTGATGAAACCGACATTCTCGCCCGTCCCCCGGCCCTCGATAGTCACGACATGGCCGACAAAGCCGTCCACCCACAACCGCGCGTCGGGATTCTCGTAGTGGAGCTTCGCTGCGTCGAACGTGCGGGCGAAGTTGTTCCACTCGAAGTTGCCCACAAGCCGCTCGTCGCCGTAGAGCAGTTCCTGCCGGCCGGCGCGCAGGCTGAGCGGAAACTTCTTCAGGTTTCCGAACTCCACCCAGCCCTGCCGCAAGTCGAACGGGTCGTCGCCCTCCGCGCCCAGCACGAACGGCACCGACTTCCTCCGCGCCCCCAACTCGCGCGCATCCTGCCCCTGCCCGTAGAGCGTGATGAAGTCCAGCGGCCGGGCCAGCATGCCAAGCCGGAACCGGCTCAGCACAAACAGGTCGTCCGTCGCCGCGTTGAGGTTGTTGTTGAAATCGAAGTTGTTGTCGCGCCCCTCCACCCGCGCGCGCTCCTGCACGTCGAACACCAGCTTGCCCTCGAAGAGACTCAGGGGGTTGTCGGGCGCCGCCGGCTTCGGCAACGCCGTGGCGTAGGCCGGCTGCGGCGCGGGCGAACTGCCGGCGTCGGCGGCGCGGACGGCCGGGCCGGGCACGATGACGGCGGCGGTCGCGAGAAGAGCGAGGGTTTGAGACGGTTTGAATCGGCGGGCAATGGACTGGTTCATGTTGGCTCCGAGACTCCTTGGCTTTGACGTTTGCCGAATGCTACCGGGCGCCGGTGGCGGGCGTGTTGACCTGCGTCAACATCTCAGATTCTTGCTCCAGCGGCGTTTCGTCGGCCAGTAAACCCGAAACGCGGACTCAGTTACAGCCCAAAAACGCCCGCAGCCGTTTGCTGGCGGCAGAGCGGAGTCATTTTCGGATTCAGTTTCGCGGCGGTGGCGGTAGAGTCGTGGCATGGTTGAGCCGCCGCTGCACTTCAACTTTGTCCGCGATGTCATGGACCGCTGGGCGTCCGAGCGCCCGGAGGCGGTGGCGCTGTGGGTCGTGGACAGTCCCGGCGGCCACGAGCAGAGGTTTTCTTTCCGGCAACTCGCCGAAAGTTCCCGCCGCGCTGCTTCGTTTTTTGCGCGGCAAGGCATCCGCCGCGGCGACCGGGTGCTCGTCGTTCTTCCGCGCGTGCCGCAATGGTGGCTGGCGATGCTGGGCTTGATACGCCTTGGCGCGGTGCCGATTCCGGGCACGGCGCTGCTCACCGCCAAGGACATCCGGCTCCGCGCGGAGGCCGCCGAGGCTGGCGCGATCATCACCGACAGCGACGGCGCGGCGAAGACGGGAGATTTTCGGGGAATACGAATTTGCGTGAACGCAGCGGACGCAGCGGCTGCGAAGGACGGTTGGAAGGATTTCGACGCCGGGCTGCGCGCGGCCGATCCCGGTTTCGATCCGGAGCCGACGCACAGCGACGCGCCGGGCATCATTTATTTCACCAGCGGCACGACCGGCCATCCGAAGATGGTGGTCCACACCCAGGCCAGCTACGGCCTCGGCCATCGTGTGACGGGCCAGTTGTGGCTCGACCTGAAGCCGGGCGATGTGCTGTGGACCATCTCGGACACCGGCTGGGCCAAGGCGGCGTGGTCGAGCTTCTTCGGGCCGTGGCAGATGGGCGCGTGCGTGTTCACGCTGGGCGCGGGCGGGAAGTTCGAGCCGGTCACGGCGCTGCAAACGCTCGCGCAGTATCCGATCACGACGTGGTGCGCACCGCCGACGGCGTTGCGAATGATCGTGCGCGAAGATTTGTCGGCGTGGCGGTTTCCGCATCTGCGGCATTGCGTCAGCGCCGGCGAGCCGTTGAACGCCGAGGTGCTGAACGCTTGGAGGTCCGCGACGGGCCTGACCATCTATGAAGGCTACGGCCAGACCGAATCGGTCGTGCTCGTCGGCAACTTCCGCTCGCTCGGCCACGAGGTGCGGCCGGGCTGGATGGGCCGTGCCACGCCGGGCTTCGAACTGGCGGTGCTGGACGAGCTGTTGCGCGAGGTGCCGGACGGAGAAGAAGGCGAGTTGGCTGTCCGCATCGCCCCGTGCCGTCCGGTTGGCTTGTTCCGTGAATACTGGCACAATCCTGCCGAAAACGCCGGGCGGTTCTGCGGCGACTGGTATCTCACCTGTGACCGCGTCATCCGCGACGCCGAGGGTTACTTCCGGTTCGTGGGCCGCGCCGATGATGTGATCAAGAGTTCCGGCTACCGCATCGGGCCGTTCGAGGTCGAGAGCGCGCTGGTGGAGCATCCGACGGTGCTGGAAGCCGGCGTCGTCGGCGTGCCGGACGGCGTGCGCGGCCAGATCGTCAAGGCGTTCGTGGTTTTGCGCAAAGAGTTCGCCCCCAGCGACGCGCTCCGGGCCGAGTTGCAGGACCACTGCAAGCGGGTGACGGCGCCTTACAAATATCCGCGCGAAGTGGAGTTCGTCGCGTCGCTGCCGAAGACCATCAGCGGCAAGACGCGTCACGCCGAGTTGCGACAACGCGCGCAACCGTAGCGCACCCGCGCTCAATCCGCCTTGTCCCACGCGGGGCGGTGGTGGGGAAACTCGACTTTGAAATCGCCGAGGCTCGACCAGCGGAGGCGTTTGTTGAGGTCCACCTCGGCGACGGCGACGGTGCCCCATTTGTCGGCTTGGGCGGCGGGTAGTCCCTCGTGGTCGAAGATGGCGGAGATCATCCATTTCGACGACGGATCGGTGTAGGTGCTGCTGACAACATAGACATGGTTCTCGCAGGCGCGCGCGGCGGCCAGCAGCGGGTTGCAGCCCCAGACCGGCCACGCGATCACCTCCGCGCCGCGGTTGCTCAACCGCCGAGCCACCTCCGGGAAGAATCCGTCGTAGCAGACCATCATGGCAACCTTGCCGAAGCGCGTGTCGAACACCGGATACTCGTGGCCCGGCTGAACACCCGCCTCGACCTCGCCGCGCGGCAGCGTCACCTTGCGGTATTTGCCGGCGAGTTTGCCGTCGGGACCGATCAAAGCGGCGGTGTTGTAGATGAGGTGTCCATCGCGCTCGACGAGTCCGGCGACGATGTAGAGGTTGTGCTGTTTGGCGAGCGTGCCGAAATACTCCGTCGAGGGACCGGGCACCGGCTCGGCGGCCTCGGCCATCTTCAAGCCGGTGCAGGCGTAGGTGAGCGTCTCGCCGAGCACGACGAGGTCGGCTTTCTGGCGCGCGGCCTCCTCGATCAACGGCGCGAACAACCGGCAGTTGTCCGCCGGCGTCTTGCCGCCGCGCGGCAGGAAATGCGCCGTCGCCAGCCGCACGATGCGCGGCGCGGGCGCGGCGGCCTCGGCGAGCGACACGTTGCTCCACTCGACCTTGCCGCGAACGGCCCAGCGCAGATGCAACTCCACGACGGCGCGCGTCGCCGCCAAGGGCGCGCGATAGGTGTCGGAAACCTCCGTCCATCCGCGCGCGTCGGTGGCCTTGTCGGTCGGATACTCCGGTTCGGAACGCGCCGGTTGGCCGGCCCGGAAGGCGCGCGTTTCCGGCGCATCGAGCATTGCCTGCCGGCCCTTGTCGTCGAGCCAGATCACGCGGGCGAGCGCGCTGCGGCGCGGCAGCGAGATGTTCGTTGTCCGGCGCAACGCGCTGAAGCGGTAATGTTGGCCGCCCTTCACCGGAAACGTCTTCATCCACCAGCCGGCCAAGCCTTCGCGGGCGTCGCTCTGGATGACGAAGCTGCCGGCGCGGTCGGGGCCGCCCTTCGGACTGAAACTGAACGCCGGACGGATTTCGTCGCGCGGCGCGGCGTGGGTCCAGCCTTCGGGCACAGGCGCAGCAGCGGATGCGAGAGCGCAGGAACCGATGAGGACGGAAAGGTAAAGACGGATGGATCGCATGGTGGAGCCTCGTTAAGTTTGTCGAATCAAAAGCCGAACCGCAGCCAAAGTCAAACACCGAGGACGCGCCGCTAGTCGGCGGTCATTACCGTCAGGCCGGCGAACCAGACGGTGCCGGCGGCTTTCCGGCGGAGGCCGTCGAGCAGCAGCGGGCAGTCCCAGCGCAACTCGCCGTGAACGACGCCGTCGTTGGCGCCACCCCAGTGGCTGGCGCGGCGGAGGCCCATGTCGAGCGTCACCCAACGCCAGCCGGTCCAGTCAATTTTCGGACCGGCGAACTGAAACGTCTGGCCGCTCTTGTCGCTCACGCGCAGGTTCAGCGTGCAGCCGGAGTTGTCGCCGAAGACCCAGACGCCGAGCGCCTGCGGTTTCGCCGGGAGCGCGAGCGGCTTGGGGACATCCGGCACGCAACGGACGAAACGCCAGCCGTCGCCGAAGCTGTAATCAAGCCGGAACGCTTTCGGGAACGGCGCGTCCTTCCCGCCCGGCGCGTCGGCGAGGACGATGCTCGCGGTGGCGGCGATCTTCGCGTCGCCGTCGAGCGACGCGCGAAACGCCGGGACTTCGATGGCGCGATGGATTTGGGGCGACGCCTCCGCGACGACGTTGCCGGCTCTGTCACGCAACTGCGCGCCCGTCGGGCCGCTGGCGACGCCGCGCAGGACGATGCCCGCCTCGCGCTGGCCGGAGCCAAGCGCGATCTTGTTCGTGGAACCGCCCGCGACAGCAACGCCAGCGAACGCGGCTCCCGACGGATTCTGGATGTGCAACCGCAGGCCGTCAGCCACCGGCGCGAGCGACACACTCAGCGGGTTGGCGATGACGAACGCCAGGCGCTCCGAGGAACGCGCGAACGTCGTCCAGGTTCTTGCGTCGGTCTCGCGCTGGAACTCCGCCTGCACGGTGACGGCGGTGGAGGCGGTGTCGCGCCGGCAGAGGGTGCAGCGAATCTCGCGCGTGACGGTCCGCTGCGGCGGCAGTGTCACCGTCAGTGGTTTGACACCAGCCAATCCGTCCACCGTCACCACCGCGCGCAACAGTTCGGGATAAGGATTGCGCAGCGTCACGCGCACCTGCGCGCCGCCGGCTTTTCCGGCGGCGACGAGGACGCCGGAGCTGGCCGACGCCGACCACGCCGCCGCCATCGTCAGCGCGCACGTGCGCTGGCGCAGCGTGATGTATTTCGGCAGCGGGCCAAGGTCGAGCGTGAGCCGGTCGCGGCTGACCCGCGGCGCGTAGCCGCTGCCGTCGCCGTTGACCGCGGTGAGCTGGTCCGCGCCCGCCAGGTCGAGGTCGAGCGTGACGGCGTGCGGCTCGCCGAGCGTCCAGGCCGCGAGCTTGTGGTCGCCAGCGGCGTTTTCGCAGAGGAGAACGAAATCGTCGTCGCTCGCTTGGAAGAGCCGCCGCGCGACGCGGTAGCCGGCGAGTTCGCGTGTCATCGTCTGCACGGCGACATAGGCCGGCTTCGGCTTCAACCCGTGGTCCACGGTGCCGAAGTTGTGCTCGTTGTAGGTCGCGTCCGTGCCGTCGTTCTTCCAGTCATACCAGATGGAGAGCGGCACGCCGTCGAGGAGATTGGCGAGCTGCTGGCGGGCGATGAACGCCGCCTGCGTGTCCAGCGAGACGCCCTTGTCGTGCGTGGCGTAGCCCCACTCACCGCTGATGACCGGCAGGTTCCGCTTGCCGGCGGGAGCGTATTTCGCGATGAGGCCGCGCAGCCGCAGGTAGTCGCTGGCGGCGCTCTCCGGTGGCTGGTGGTAGGGCCGATACGGATGCACGCTGACGGCGTCGAGGTGCTTCAGGAGGCCGGCGGCAAACATCGCTTCGAAGAACTCCCACGGGAACCCGGACGAGCCGGGCGCGACAATCGTTGCCTGCGGGTCGGCGGCGCGCACGGCGCGGTAGGTCGCCAGCGCCAGCGTGATGTATTGGGCGACGTCCGGCTTCGGTTTCCAGAAACTGATGTTCGGCTCGTTCCAGATTTCCCAAATGATGTGCCGGCCGCGGTAACGCTTCGCCGCCGCGCCGGCCCAGCGCGCAAACGCCGCGACGCTCTCCGGGCGCTGCGGCGAGGCAATCTCCTTGCGCTCCCGCTTCGTGCGCCGGTCGGTGGCGGTGAACGTCTCCTCATAGAGCGGATTGGAGTAATCGAGGATGTAGATCGCGCGCAGGCCGCGCTTCTCCAGGTTCGCCGTCAGTTCGTCGTAGGCTGACCAGTCGTATTCGCCCTTCTTGCGCTCGATGCCCTGCCAGCCGAAGTCCATGCGGATGAACTTGAACCCCGCCGCCGCGATGAGGTCGAGGTCGGCTTCGTGGCCCTTGGTGAAGTGGATGTTGACGCCGACGCCCGCGGGCAGGACGGGCGGGGGCAGTTCGGCGGCGAGGAGCAACGACGGCAGCGCGATGAGCAAGGCAAATGATTTCATCGAGGCGTTGAGCCTGACCAGATTGATGATGGCTGAGGAACAGGCGTTCCGCCCGTCCTAACGGATTCGCTTGGCGAAGGCCAGGCCTTCCATCTCCACCAGCAGATCCGAGCGGCAAACGTCCGCCACGACGTAGATGATCGGGATGTCTTTCCCGCATCGCTTCTCGCAGACCTTGCGGATGATCTCGTAGTCCTGCGGGCGCTTGACGTAAACGCGCAGCTTCGCGAGATCCCGCAGCGTGGCGCCCGCGCCGGGAGCGCCGTGGCGCGCGAGGTTCTTCTGCGAGAGGAGCAACTCGATGTTCGTGAGCGTCTGGTCGGCCTGCTTGCCGGGGTTGCCGGTGTGCAGCGTCTTGGAGTTCACGATGCTCGCCGTGCCGGAAATCCAGATGACCACGTAGTCGCCGATTGCCTCGGCCATCGCGCGGACGAACTTCGGGCTTTTCGGCGAATACACCGCCTCATACTCGTAAACCGGCGTCTGCTGCGGGTTCTCCAGCGGCAGGATGAACACGTCCTTGCGGTCCGTGTCAATCGCCGTGGCGCTCATCGTGATGCCCGAGCCGCACATGCCGATGCCCGTGCTCGCCGGATAGACGGCCTGCCGCACGCCGGCCATCACGTGGCCGCGGCCGAACTTCACGCCCTCGTAAAAATCCGTCCGGGCGCGATTCAGCTCCATGTAGCGTTCGAGGTCTCCTTCGGGGCCGGTGATGTTGCCGAGGTAAAGCCAGGTCCGGATCAGGTGGTCCATCTCGACGCCGGCCTTCTTGAGCTTCTGCTTCATCTGCTGGAACGCGTCGAGCGACTGCGCGTAAACGCTGCCGGTCGTGTTCCGGGGCGTGATGCCGCCGCAATGGGTCCAGGTGATGTTGCCCATGCTCACCTGGAGCACGTTGGGCGCGGGCCGTTCGACATACACCGTCTTGCCGCCGGTGGCCCAGACCTCGATGGCCAGCGCCGCGCCGGAGCAGGGCGGCTGGTGGACGAACGTCGTCACGGGAGGCTCGTCCACATAACGCGCCGCGAGGATCTGCTCGCACAGCGTCTGGTCGTTGAGGTCCTTGAGGAAAACCGTCTGGACGGTCACGTTCATCTTCTCGGCCTGTTTCTCCAGGACCGTGCGCAGGCTGCGCAACGCCTCGCCGAGCTGCAAGTGGACCGGGCCACGGCCGGTCGGCGTGATCATCAGCGCGAGGCGCGTGACCTTCCCCATCTCGATGACGGCGTATTGGACGCCGGGGGCGCTGAACCGCTTGACGATCCGGCCCGAGGGTTTGCGGGCGGAGGTTTTGGCGGCGGCGGGTTTCCGAGGGGCGGCGGTCTTGGCGGCTTTGCGGTTCGTGCTTTTCATGGGTTTGCTCCGTTGAAAATCGGTGGAGCTTTCTATCCGATGCGCCCCCGACGCGTCAAGCGATGTTCCGGTTCTCCAGGCGGGCCGATACCAAAGTATCATCCCGCGCCGTTCGTAGCCGCGTCACTCCGTGACGCGGCTACGATGCGGCCTCCACCGTCAGCGACACGAGCGGGTCGAGGTCCTTCCCCCGTAGCCGCCGAGGTGACGAGGCGGAGGCGTCGTGAATGAGAAACCCGTCCGCCTCCTTACGTCGGCGGCTACAGGGCTTCCACTGTCAACGTCCCCGTCGGATCGAGACCGTCCACGCGCGTATAGACGCCAACAGGATCGTTGCCGCCCGCCTTCACGCCGCTCCAGACCAGCACCGTCTCGAACGTGACGAACTTCGTCGCTTCGATGATGAGCTTCCATTGTGGTGGGGCGAGACTCTGTCGAGCCGCTGCCGGTCCGGTCGAGGCGGAAGGCTCGACGGAGTCTCGCCCCGCCTGGGCTTCGTAGTAGAGCCTCGACACGGCGCCGGTGAGCATCTGGGCGGGGTCGTCGTTGTGGAGATGACTCCAGCCGCTGCCGAAGTTCAGCCAGTAGCCGTTCTTCTCGCCGGGGGCGCTGCCGGACTTCAAACAGCTCCGCAGGGGTGAGGCCCAACGCCATCCTAATTCTTTGGTGTGATGGCGAGCTTTGCCTTGAGCCAGACCGGGAACGTGACCCTAAGTCTTTGGGTTGTTTTACGTGCAATTCCGCAAAAACGCCCTGAAAACCCCTTGGAACGAGTCGTTCGTCGGCTCCGACGAATAGCTCGTCCGGACCGACGAGAAGCCCGTCGGACTCGACCAATAGCCTGTCGGGCTCGACGAGAAGCTCGTTCGTTCCGACGAGTAACTCGTCGGCTTGTTCCAGTGGCTCGTCGGCTGGGCTGGACGGGTTACCGCCCGGGCTTGCCGGCGAGGGGTTGGAAAACCAACCGCACGGTCCGTGCGGAAAGGAGCGCATGACCCGACCCAGAGCCATGCTGACTCGCCACGGGACCGTGCGGCTGAAAAAGCGGATGCGCGAAAGAGTGGATTGGGGGCGCTGGGGGTGCAGTCCAACGGAGCGTCGCGGAGCGGCGGAAACGTGAAACCAATTGGCAAAAGGTCGGTCACGATTAACTCCTTAAGAACGGCCCGCAGACTACCGGGCCGCGCCGGCTGAAACAAGCCTATTCTGGCGAGAGTCGGCGGGAGGAGAGGAATCTCACTTCTTCGGATGCTTCACGCTGAGCACCACGTCCTGGCACGACTGGCTGTCCACGCGAGCGCGGACATAGTCCCAACAGGCTTCGCCGAGGCTGGTGCTGTCGGAAGCGCCGAAACAGAGTTCGTTGCGATTGACGGCGGTCTTGACGTAGGCGCCGGGCGCGTTGAGGCGAAGCTCGCCGTCCACGAAGACCTTGATGTCCTTGCCTTGCGTCTCGATGCGATAGACGTGGAAATCCTTCGTGGTGTCCATCGCGTGGCGGACCGTCTTGCGGCTCCAGAGTTCGATGCGGTCGGGTAGCAACTCCAGCCGCTCCTGCGCCTCGCCATTGGTGATGATAACGCGGCTCAGGCCGGAGACGACTTTCACGCGCGTTTCGACGACCGACTTGCCGGCGGGATCAGCGCCCCACGGATAACGGTAGTAGTGGTAGTCGCCAGGGACATTGCCGCGATCGGCAATGGTGAGCGCGCCTTTCGCGAGCTTTTCTTCGGTGCGTGGTGAGCCGCTATCGCGATGCCACGGCTTGGCGGGCAGCTTGTCGGCTTCGTAGGCAACGGTCCATGTCTCTTCGGAGGCGGCGGGCTGCGGGTTGACGGTGATCTCAATCTTGTTGGCGCCTTTCTTGATCCATGCGGGGCTGACGTTGAGGTCAAGCCAGTCCTTGGCCAGCTTGCCACCGCTGAGTTCGTGGTCGTTGAGTTTCACACAGACGGCGCCGATGTTCCGTAGCGTCGGCATTTGGAGATGTAGAGTCGCCTTAGCCTTTGTGCCAGCGTCGAAGTCCTCGCCGACGGCGATGTCAAATGAGAGTGGCTTGCTCGCCGTGACAGTCTTCGAGTATGCGGGCGTGAGAACAGGGAGGTTGCGGTATTTCGAGCCGCCCGCGAGCCATGAGTCGGGTTTGCCGTCGCGCACGGTGACGAAGTAGAGCTTGTCCATCTTCCGCAACGCCTTCGGGTCGCCAACCTCCTTGAAGACCGGCGAACGTCCGCCGAAGACATCGAAGAGGTTGAAAAGATGAATGCCGTCCGCGCCGGCAGCCCACGCCTCCGCCGCCTGGCCGCGATAACTCTCCACCGAGCCGCGACGGAAGCGGCCTTCGCCTTTGACGCGCGAGTCGCTGATGCATGGATAGACCGGCACGCCGTATTTGTGGCCGAGCGAAATGCTGGTCTCCCACGGATTCAACCGGAAGTAACAGGTCGTGACGAGCATGTCGAACAGGCCGTCCTGAAGCCAACGCTCCACGTCGAGGCCCATGTCGCGGTTGAAGTCCACGGAGTCCGTTGCGCGCACCATCACAAGGATGGGACGGCCACGTTTGAGGCCGATCTCCTCGGTCATCGCGCGCACGCGGCGCATCAGGTCGGTCATCATGTCGCGTTCGGCCTGGGTGGCCTTGCCGCCGTGGGCAGTGCTCTTGAAGAAGCAGAGGTGACGGAAGAAATCCAACTCCACGCCGTCCACGTCGTAGTTCTGGCAGACCTCCTCGATGAACCGAAACGCGAGGTCGCGAATCTCCGGCCGCGCGTAGTCCACCGAACTCCACCGCCCGAAACGCGAGCGCTTGATCGGGTCGCCGACGAGCCAGTCGGGATGCTCCACCTTGAGCGGTGGGTAGAGCAGATAAGGCTTGTCCGGCCGATACTCCGCGTCGTGGGTATCGTTCATCCGCATGGACCAGAAGCACTCCATCTTGTTCTTGTGGGCGAACTCGAGGACGGCTTGCAGACAGTCGGTGCCCATGTCGGCCATCTCCTGCGTGATGTTCCGCATGTCGGGCCGGATGCCGAAGTCGCCGGGCTGACGCGTCAGCAGTGTGCCGACCTTCGTGCGGTGCGTGAAGAAGCTGAAGCCGGAACTGATGGAGCAGTAGGCGATGGCGTCCACCTGTGTGCCCTTGAGCGGCGTCGTGCGCTTGTCGAGGAACTTCTCGACGGAGAGTTTCTCGCCTTTCGGCAGGTAGAGCGCGTCGCAGCCGTCGTTGTTGAAGATGACGCGCCGCTGCTTGTGCGCGAACTGCTTGCGCGTCTCGCGGAGTTGCTTGAGCGCGGGAGAGTCCTGGGCCGGCAAAGTGGGTAGAAAGGCCAACAGCAGCATGGCGCACAGCATCATCGTCAGTTTCGAGTTGTTCATTAGTGGACTCCTGTTCGCCCGTCAGGGGCGTTGTTCAATTGTCGCGCTGCCGCTGCAACGACGCCAAGTCGCGGCGGGGACTTTCCCACGCCTTCATGACGGCAGCCTCGACGAGCGCGCGCGCGGCGCGATAGTCGGCGTCGGTCTGGCTGCCGTAAACCGACTTGCCGCACTTGCCACGGCCACCGGCTTCCTTCGCCAGTGACGCAGTCAGAAACAGGCTCTGCGCCGGCGCGTGGAGGTTGATCCAGTCCGGGCGTGTCACTGTTTTGGCTTCGTGGCAGGTGGCACAGCGGCGAGTGTGCAGTTCGGTCAGGTTCTTCAGCAACGCGCTGTCGCCGGCGAGATCGTAGGCGGGCTTGACGGCGCGTTTGTTGACGAAGCGGTCGTGGTAGGGGGCGTTGGCGTCTATCCACATTACCAACCGCAGACGGTCGTCTTCGCTGAGTTTCACCGCACCGCGATGAGCAGAGTCGGTCAGGCAGGTGATGAGCCTGCTCTTGTGCGAACCGTAAGCCAGCGGCGGCGTGATGCTCGCGTCCTGCGCGCGGACGGCGGAGATGGAGACGAGGTTCTTCGCAAGGAGCGTCTCGTAGGCGCGGTTGTGGCCGTAACCAACAATGGTCGGGTCGTGTGCAATAAGACCACCGGAGAAATCAACGCCGCCCTCTGGTTTCAGCCCGGTGTGGCACGCGGCGCAATGGCGGTCGAGCACGGGCTGGATGTCGCGCAGGAAGCTCACCGGCCGGTCGCCCCACGGCGGCGGCTGCGGGTCGCGAGCGGGGCGGCTCATGGCGATGGAGACGCTGTGGCGCGCGGGCACGGGCGCGACGGTCTTGCTCTCGTGACAGCCGGTGCAGGCGCGCTGCTCGCCGGGCTGGAAGCTGATGAACGAGCGCATCCGCCGCAGTTCCATCCGGTTCTCGTCGAGCAGTTGGAAATAGACCGCCGTGTCCACCGGCACGCGGAACTTCGCGCTGCCGTCCTTTTCCACCGGCACGTCGCCGAGGATGCGGATCGGCGTCCAGCTCACGAGGTTCTTCCGCTCCGCGCCGGGGCCGCCGTAGCCGTGGTCTTCGCCGTAACGCTGCCCGCCGTGCGCGTTGTCGTAAGGCCAGCCGATCGGCTCGGCGATGCGCACGTAGCGGACGCGCTCCGGCGCGATGCCGTCGCAGCCGTAGCTGGCGCTGCTCAACACGCACGTGGCGAACTGTTCCTTCGGCACCGTGAGATCGGGCAACACAGGCGGACGCGGCCTCGCGCGCAACGGCATCGGTGTGAAGCACGAGATCGCCGGGTCGCGGTAGAGGAGTTCCTTCGTGCCGAAGACATCTATGAGATAGAGCGCGTAACCGGCGGGGTCCACTTCGCTGGCGAGGCCGGTCTTGCCGGTGCCGTAGGTGTAAGCGGCAAGGAAAGTATTTTCCGACAACGGCCACGGGTGCATGTAGTAGCCACCGGCATCGCGCACGCCGCCTTCGGGCGCGGGCACGCCGTCCATGCCGCCCTCGGGTGGGAGGACGTTGGGCGTGACGATGCTGATGCCGCGCGGGTCGTTGACGCCGAGACCTGGCGTGATGACGCAGACCGGGCCGGCGGCGAGCGTGTGATGGCCCGCCGCGACGCACGCGAGCTTCTGGTTTCGCGTGCCGGGCACGGAGCGGAAATCTTCGAGCGCCCACGGGTTGACGAAGTGCTGCTTGAAGATCGCGTCGGCCTGCGTGCCGTCGGGGCGGACGGTCCAGAGCGACTGGATGAACGCCCAGCTTCGCTCGTGATATTCCCAGCGCGTGTAAGCGATGGTGCCGTCGTCGAGCGTGTGCGGCAGGTAATCGCCGTCCTTGCTCACGCTGAGCCGGCGGATGCCGGAGCCGTCGGGGCGCATGACGTAGAGGTTGCAGCTCGTCTCGTCCTTGTTGAACTCGTTGCACTGGAGCGAGGTGCCGCAACGCTCTGAGACGAACACGATGTCGCCGTTGGGCGCGTAAGTCGGGTCGAGGTCGCTCCATTCGCCGCGCGTGAGCTGGCGCAGGCCGCGGCCGTCCACAGCGACCTCGAAGATGTGAATCGGCTCTTCGGTGCGACGGAGGCGATAGCTCTGTGTGCGGTCGAGCCAACCGTCGGGCGGCTGGTCGCTCTTCGCCTTCGCGTAACCGAACACGATGCGCTTGCCATCCCAGTCCAGGTCCGCTCCGTGGACGTGACCGGGGCCAAGCGCGCCGTTGAGGATGAGCTTCACCTGCGGCGCGTTGTCCGGCCCGGCGAACGTGAGCACGCAGAGATCGCCGCCGGAGCGCGAGACCCACGGCATGTGATTGAGGCAGACATCGGGATACGTCTCCTGACAGAAACGTTTCACAATAAGCAACCGATCGAAGTCCAGCAGCGGGTTGCGAAACGCCAATCGCCGCATGGCCCAGCGGACTTTGAAGTAGAGAGCACGCTGCGTTTCCGCATCGAGGTTTGGAGTCCCGGCTTTAGCCGGCGGGTGTTGGGAAGCCGCAGGGGGAACGGCGCCGGCTAGAGCCGGGACTCCGAACCTCACGGCAACCTCGTCGAACTCGCGCTCATACGCGGCGGTGTCCACGCCTCGATGCTTCAAGTCCGTCGCCAGCCGCCGGCCACGCTCGATGAAGTGGTTAATCGCCGCCGCCATATCGGGCGGACCGGGCGCGGCTTTCTTCGACCAGCGGCTCAGGCTGCTCTGCGTGGCGGGCCGGTGAAGCGCAAGGTTCTTGCTTGGCTCCGTCGAACCGTAGATTTCCACCTCATCGAGATGGAAGTAGATCGGCTTGGCGCTGGGAATCTGGAGCCGCACGAAACGCGCTTTCACTTCACCCGGCTGGAACTTCACCTCCAGCGGCGGCGCGCCGGAGATGCCGCCGAAGTGTTTGCCTTTCTGGTCGTGGATTAGTCGCCACTGTTTCCCGTCGTCGGAGGCGAGGATGCGGAGCGAGTCGGCGTTGTGCAGGCCGGGCGCGTAGTCGAGCCGGTTGAAGATGACGATGCGTCCGATGGGCAGCGGCTCGCCAAGGTCCACCTGCCACCACGGGTTCGGCTCGTGTGCGGTGTGGAAGGCGTATTTGCCGTCCTTCACGCCGTCCACCGCGCCGGCGGCGTCGGCTTGGGTGAGCGCCGTCTCTTCCCGCCATGCTTCCGCCTGCCGGAGCCAATCCGCTTCGATCTGTTCACGCATCGAAGCCGAGGTCGCCACAGTAGCGGCAAGAGCAGCAAGGAACCCAAACGCGCAGATGGCAAGCCGGAGTTTGGGCGGCGTCTTCATGACGCGCCACTTCTACCACACTCGCGTTCGGTAACGCAGCCGAAAGTGAAGGCGAGTGCAGACAAGGGATGTTACGAAGATTGCCATCGGCGAGCCGGGGTTGTGGCCTCAGAGCTTGTTCGAGGTCGCCAAAATATCCCATGAAGACATCGGCAAACAGCGCAGGCAACCGTGGACCCTGGGTGAACGGGTGGTGTTGGCGTATGATGTGGTTCCGAACCGTGCGACTGCGGTGAAGTTTCTTGGAATGTTGCGGGGGGGGGGGTAGACCATCCGGGTCAAAGTGAGGGGAGAATGACTTTGGAGAGAACCCGGCATGACGAAAACTCTCTTTTATGACCAGATATGTTTGGAGAGGGGCCAAACTACCGCTGCTCCCCAGACCGCTTATGAAGAATGACTTCCCTTGGAATGAATTCTTCAGGGTGCGCGCGTCATGTGGATATCTATGCTTGATGGAGACATCAACTGAGGAACAATCATGCAAATGAGGAGGTCAAGAATCGTATCATCGCAACGGCGGCAGATTGTCCCTTTGACGATGAAAAGTCAGGTGAAATACAGACTCTCGTGCTCACTCGCGTTGACTCAAATTAAATGACACCGAAGGGGACGGGCTGAGGGGACGAAAAAGGGGTTGGCGCAACCGGGCGCACGCACCACGTTCGCAGGCCCGTGTAGCGCAGGTTTCCAACCTGCTGTATCGCCGGCTTCCAGCCGGCAGCGCGTTCACACGAGATAACGCGCTCGATGGGCGGAGACCTGCGGATTGGAAATCCGCGACACAGCAGGTTGGAAACCTGCGCTACGGTGCGTGTGCCCGGTTGCGCCCGGCGTTGCCGCGCCGCGGCAGAGAGATGGAAGCGGACGGATGAAAGCTTCCCGTCGGCCCTCAGTTCGCTTCTCGCAGTGCCACCCCTTTTCCGCGAGATACATTCTTCATCATCGGGGCGTTAGGATAAACTTCCAGCGCCGAAGATCAGGACCCAGAGGCTGCTTCGAAAAGCAACTCATTGGTGGTTGTGTCAGTAACGCTCTTGACATCATATTCATAAAAATCCAAGCCATTACCGGGTTTGTGAAATTTGTTATCTGGATCACTGACCATAGAAATCACTTCTGCGTTCCACCCCCCTGCTGATCCATAAATTGATGTGTCGATTGGACCATGGATTTTAAGGAGAAAGACCTCGCCATCACGCATTTCAACGTGAAGAATATGCGCCTCTCGGGATTCAAGGATACCAAGCAGTTTGTGCGTTTGATCGGTTATCATGGGAAATGTAGAACTGGTGTAGCGACTATCTATTCATGAGAGTTCTCTCATTGAAAACTCGGTGACACCTTTTCTGGCCATGATCTCCTCGAAGCTCTTCTTTCACTGGCGGCGACTATACCGCTTCCGGCGCGCGCGGACACCTGCAAATCCACGGCTGCGCATCCGGTTTGACTCAGGAGGGGGCTGGACGTAATAAATACGCCCATGCGAATCAGGTTGATCACCCTTTCAGTGGCGCTGGCGGCGGGGCCGCTGTTGGCGGCACAGGGGCCGTTTGTGCGGCCGCCGTTGAATCCCACGCCCGCGCCGGCGGTGACGCAGACGAACAAGGCCGAGGGCGGCCCCGGCTTTGGCACGCGGCGGCTGGCGAGCAGTTCGGCCGAGGAGGCGACGATCCGGGAGCTGTTCCACTGCGTGGTGCGGCTGCTGCCGGATGACCGCGCGGAGTTGACCTATGACTTCAAGCTCCAGCACGTGCTGGAGGATTTTGTGACCAAGCCCGGCGACAAGGCGCCGGACGGCAGCGGGCCGTGGGAGACGCGGGACGGGTTCCTGCAGAAGGCGGTGCCGGAGGACGTGCCGCTGTTCCATCGCGCGCGGTTCAACGGGCCGGTGACGGTTTCGTTCAAGGGCTTCGTGCTCAAGGGCACCCAGTATGCGGGCGGTTACTTCGGGCTGATGGACAACCAGCAGCTTCAGGCGGGCGTGGCAATCACGCCGGCGCAGACGTTCAGCCTGTTCCTGGCGCAGGAGGCGAGCTGGCTGGCGCACGCCACGAATGCGCCCATCCCCGGCAAGGCGCAGGAGGTGGCGTTCAGTTTCGATACGACGAACTTCTCCGCCGCCGCCACGGGCGTGCCGGCGTTGAGCGCGCCGTGCAAGGTCGCCGGCCTGGGCCAGGTGTTCCTCGCCGCGCCGGGCACGTCGGTGGCCATCGAGGGGCTGAAGATCACCGGCAAGCTCGATCTGGACTGGTTCCGCCAGACGGTGGACGCACGGCTGACGACCAATTTCCTCGGGCGCGCCGGGCCGCGCTACGGGCCGCCGCCCGCGACGGAGACGCAGTTGCGGCAGATGATCCGGGGCTTCCAGCGCCTGCTGCCGAACGGGCAGATCGAGCTGGCCTACAACTTCAACGACCCGGCGCAGTTCTCGGACTGGCAGGTGATGGACCCGCGCGGCCGGGCCGACCCGTTCGCGTGGCGCGTCTATAACGGCGCGGTCTATAAGAGCCAGTATGGCCCGACGACGCTGGCGCTCCAGCCGCGGCTGGTCGGCCCGATGAAGATTTCCGCGAAGGGCGCCATCCTCAGCGGCGGCCAGTTCAGCCTCGGCCTGCGCGACGTGGACACGGCGGTGCGCTCCACGGTCAGACTGGGGATGGGCGGCTTCTCGCTCGGCGATGACAATATCCGGGTGCAGCCCGTGCCCGTGCCGACGGTGGTGCTGAAACAATACCAGCTTGTGGAAATGACGCGCGATGACGAGAAAGTCACCGCCAAGTTCAACAGCGGGAGTCTGCGGAGCGGCGTCACCAAGCGGCAGGAGCCGTTGAACGTGATGCTGGCGGCCGACGATTCCACCGCGGTCTTCGACGACGTGAGCGTGGTGGCGTTTCTCGACTACGACTGGTGCGTGCGCGAACTGAAACTGCACGGCTACCAGGTGGCGACGCTGCCGATGGGGTTGCGCGGGCCGGAGAAGAAGACCGACACCGGCAAGCCGACGCTGGCCGTCGCGTTCTCGTCCTCGTCACAGATCAAGGTGCAGGGTAACGCCGACTGGATGGACACGCGGATCATGCTGCGCAAGGGCGACACGGTGAACTTCGCCGCCTCCGGCACCTATCAATTCGAGCGCCGCGCCAAGTCCACCTGCGGCCCCAACGGCACCACCGAGGGCACCGGCCGCACACCGCCCTGTCCGAAGCTGACGACGTGCGCGCTCATCGGCCGCATCGGTTTCACCGAACCGTTCGAGGTGGGCAGCGAGAAGCAGCTCGTCGTGAAGGAGATGGGCCAGCTTTACCTGCGCGTGAACGAACAGCCGGTGTCCGACAACTCCGGCGCGCTCGACGTGGAGATCGTCGTCATCCCCGTGGCGAAGTGACGCGGCGCGACGTCAGCGCCGCCGGCGGGATGGTTTCGATTTCTTTTCCTCTTCCAGTTCGCGGACGCGCTCCTCGGCGGAAAAGGCAAACACCGATTTGCCGCGCAGCACGCACCCGCGCCGGCCGGGCACGCAGTCCGTCTTCAGCCGCAGACAACCGTCCTTGGCCGTGTCGTAATGAGGGCAGGCAAACGAACCCATCGTTGTGTCTTTCGTCGAAACCGGCCGACACTACGACTCGCCCCGCCGCCGCGCAACTGGCGCGCGTCATTGGGTGCGCCGCCGTCTTGACATCGTTTCGGCGGCGGACATACAAGAACCGGCAGTGGATTCGCATTCTCTAACTTCCGCCGTCACCGGCCGGCTGGCTCCCACGCCCAGCGGCGGACTGCACCTCGGCAACGCGCGCACGTTCCTCGTCGCGTGGCTCTCCGCGCGCGCTGCGGGCGGGCGGGTCGTATTGCGCGTGGACGACCTCGACCAGCCGCGCGTGAAGCCGGGTTTCGTCGAGCAGGCGATGGAAGACCTCCGCTGGCTCGGGCTGGAATGGGACGGCGAGCCGATGTTCCAGAGCCGGCGCGGCGAGGCTTACGCGGCGGCGCTGGAAAAGTTGCGCGCGGCAGGGCTGGCTTATCCGTGCGTTTGCAGCCGGAAGGAGATCGAGACGGCCGCTCGCGCGCCGCACGAAGGCGAGGAAGGCCCGGTTTATTCGGGCGCTTGTCGCGGGAAGTATCGCGACGGCACCGACGCCCAGCGCCAGACCGGTCGCGCGCCGTGCTGGCGGTTCGTCGCAAACGGCGCGCGCATCGAGTTCGAGGACGCGCTGCACGGCCGGCGCGGTTTCGACGTGGCGCGGCAACTCGGTGATTTTATTGTGCTCCGCAACGACGGCATCGCCGCCTACCAGCTCGCCACGGTCGTGGACGACCACGCGCAAGGCATCACCGAGGTTGTCCGCGGCGACGATCTCCTCGCCTCCACGGCGCGGCAGCTTCTGCTCTACCGTGCGCTTGGCCTGACGCCGCCGCGTTTCCTTCACGTGCCGCTGGTGCTCGACGCTGCCGGCCAGCGGATGGCCAAGCGCCGCGACTCCACGCGGCTCGCCGCGCTGCGCGAAGCGGGCATTCCCGCTGCGCAGGTCGTCGGCGCGCTCGCCGCCAGTTGCGGCTGGGCTGCGCCGGGAGAGCGAGCAATGCCGGCTGAGTTGGTCGCGCGTTTTGATCTGAAGAAGCTGCCGCGCCAGCCGGTTCAACTGGACGCGATGCTTCGGTTGACTCGAGGCCCGGCGGGTGATTGCATGACGCCGTGAGCACGCCCGACCCACAGGAAATGCGACACCGGCATGAGCGGCTGATGCTGGTGCTGTTCGCGGGCTTCGCGGCGTCGGTGGCCGCCATGGGAGCGGTCGCGCTGACCGTGGACAGTTGGTGGCCGGAGCGGACACGGCTGGCAGCAGACATGGACCATCCTCTGGCGGTCGTGATGTTTTCGCTGGGCTTCCTGAACGTCCTCCTCTCGGCGCTCATCCGTGTGTTCGCGCCGACGCGCCTGCGGAAGGACGCCGACGCGCAGAGCCTCGCGAACCTCTCACGCGGGCTGATGATCCTGGCTTTCGCGCTCTGCGAAACGCCGGCGTTGTTCGGGCTGGCTTACGTCCTCTTCGGCGGCGACATATTGCCCGCGGTGTTTCTTTTCTCTTTCTCGCTGACGAGCATCGCGGCGCACTATGCGGCGCGGATCCGGCCGTGAGGGCGGGCTACTTCTTCGCGGCTTTCTTGCGAACGAATTGCAGACCGTAGGCGATGGTGTTGTCTTTGAGGACCTTGGAAACCAGCGCCAGCGCTCCCCGGCGCACCTTGACGGCGCTCTGTCCCATGCTGACGAGCGCGTTGCCGATGGCAGGATGGCGGTCGCAGAAGTCAATGAGCGAAGGTTTCGTCAGGAGCGGCAGGAGTGACCTCGGCAACAGGCCGACCCATGAGCGCGTGGCCTTGCCAGCCATGAGGAAGAGGAGGCTGTTGAGGTAGAGGTTCTGTTGTTTCCAACTGTGCGTCGAAGGATCCAGTCCGGCGAGGAAATCCATCTCAAAGCCGCTGTCTTCGATCCCTTTGATGATGCCGTCGTTGCAGGCCCGCTCGAAGAGCTTGGTGCCGGGAATGAACACGAGGCTGTAGGCGCGGATGAACGACGGCGGGGGCAGGCTCTTCATCATGCCGAGCGTCCCCAGGAGGTCCGCGCGTTGCTCGTAGGGATTGCCGATGATGAAGAAGTAGTAGGCGACGACCCGCGGATGCTTGCTGATGGCCGTCGCCGCCCGCAGCACGGTTTCGTTGTCCACGGGCCGGTTGAAAATCCGCCGCTTGATCTCGTCGCTGCCGCTCTCGACGCCGACATCCACCCGCCACATCCCCGCCTTGACCATCAACTCCATCTTCTCGTCGGTGACCTGACGCGGCGAAACCATGCACTCGAACGGCATCCCGACTTCCTTTGGATAGACCGCCGCGAACTCCCGAATCTCCTCGATCGGCCGCGCGAAGAAATCTTCGTCCGTGAAATAGATATAGGTCGCGCTTGGAAACGTCTTCCGGCATTCCTTGGCTGCGGCGATGAACTTCGGCACCGTCATCTTGCGCGCGTAACGGCCCTTGTCCCGGTAGATGGCCCTGAGCTGCGAGTTCGAGCAGTAGTGGCAGTTGTAGAGGCAACCGCGGGAACCGCTGAAGAGGATGGAGGGCGATTGCCGCATCTTGAGGTTCGGCAGCACCTCGCCGTTTCCGGTCACGACGTATTCGTCCTCCTGCGCAAAATCGGGAAACGGCAGGCTGTCCAGTTCGCTGATGAGGACGCGGGGTTCGTTGATGCGAAGCTGGCCGTTGTCGCTATAAGCGCCGTTGGCGATGTCCGTGAAAGGCCGGCTCGCCGCGACCCGCTCCGCCAACTCAATCATGAATCCCTCGCCCTCACCGCGGCAGACAAGGTCGGCGTGCGGCGCACAATCCTCCGGGTAGAGCGTCGGATGCATGCCACCCCAGACGATGGGTTTCTTCAGCGGCTTCAGGCCCGCGATAATCATCTTGGCGCGGGTGGAGCCTCGCGACATCGAGCTGATGCCGATGATGCCGGAGTCTGCGGCGAGCGATGTGACCTTGTCCATCACGGACGCGTCGAGCGACGCCTTTGTGGAGCCAGCGAAGATCATCCGTGTCTGGTGGCCGGCCCGCTTCAGGGCAGCGGAGACGCTCCTCATGCCCGAGGCCCAGATGTCATCGTCGGCGCATATCAACGTGATCTGCATGAGAATCCTTGTTCCAATCTCACCAAGGCGAACGATCTCGCGGCTACCGTAACGGTCGCTCGGGGTTATTCAAGAGCAAACAAGGCCAATGCGCGCCTCGTCACGGCAGGAACGTCTTCTTCTTCAGCTTGTCGGGGAGGTATTCCTCCAGGACGTAATTGAGGCCGTGCTTGGCGAAGGCCTGTTGCTCGATACGGACGCCCATTTTGAGCATCTGCTCGATCGCCTTTTGCCACTCCACGTGGTGCTTGATGAACGGATCGTTCTTCAGCGCGTCCTGCGCGCGCTTGATGTCCACTTCCTCCAGCGGATGCGTCGCGTCCTCCAGGTCATAGTCAATGATGTCCTGCGGCGTCACGCCGAGGTAGTGGGCCTGCGGCACGCAGAAGAACTTGTTGATGTGCGCGGACTGGCCGGAGCCGACCTTGAGCGTGCGGTAGATGTTGCCGTAGCCGTAAGGGTCGCCGTCGGTGAACGCCAGCACGGGCAGGTTCTGGTCGTCGGCGAGACGCCGGATGAACCGTCGGCAGGCGCGCGTTGGCACGCCGCTCATCGAGATGATGATGCAGTGCGCCGTCTCGTAGTAGCGGTGGTGGACGAGACGCTGGAAGAGCGAGCTGGTCTCGACGGCGAGGACGAACTTCGCCTTCGTCTCGAACCGCAGGTGCTCGACCTGGCTGGGAATGCTCCACGCGCCGGTGCCGAGCTTGGCGCAGTTGATGCGAATCTCCTCGTGCGTCGCCGGGTCGCGGTCAATCACCGTCAGCGGGCCGGTCACTTCGCCGCCGCGCTCCTCCGGGATGTAGCCGAGCTGCTCGCGGTTGACGCCGAGCATCGCCTCCATGTCGTCGAGGAGCGTGTCGCTCTCCGGCTGCTCGTCGAATCGGCACTCGCCCCAGCTCTTGGCGTTGTAATAGACCTCACGTTTGCCGGCAATGTCGTCCTTGAGCAGCAGGTCGTTCTTCGTCGTGGCGAGCAGGCGCACCGACTGGGCAAAGGTCTTGACCGTGTTGTAGGTCAGCGTGCGCGTCGCCTCCTTGCCGATCATCTCGAAGTAACCCTTCTTCGGGTCGTATTTGACGTTCGAGAGTGCGCGGATCGGGAAGCGCATCTCCGGCTTCCGGGCCTTCTTGATAATGTCGGTGTGGACTTCCACCGCCACCTCGTCAATGCGCTTGGCAGCGTCCTTCTTGGAGATGACGCGCGGTGCGGCGGCGGCTTCTGGTTTGGTGTCTGCCGGTTTGGTCTTCTTCATTGCCAACTTTTCTTGGACTGCCTATCGCTTGAGAAACTGCTCAAACTCCCCGCCGAGCAGCATCTTCACGTCGCGCTCGATCTCGGCGGGCGTCAGCTTCCAGCCGGCGGCGAGCAGGTCGCCGTATTTGTCGGTGAGCACGCGCGTCAGAATCTTGCGGAAGTGGTCCCACTTATAAATGAGTTGGTCGAGGATGCGGCAGTCGGAATGCTGCGGCGTCACGCCGAGGCCGAGCAGCTCCAGCCGCATCCGCGTCATCTCCTCGATGAGGACGGGGTTGTTCAGGAACCACCAGCAGCCAAAGACGTGGAGGTTGCGGAACTTCCGCGCGGCCACGCAGAGCGAATGCTGGTTCTCGCGCGAGAGCATCGTGACGAGGAACTTGTTCTCCGGATACTTCGCGCAGAGGTTGGTAACGGCCTCCACGGAGGACGGCTTCACGACGCCGTCGCCGGCCAGCCGCAACGCCGGGTTCACCTGCCGGCTCACGCCGATCATCAGCGCGAACGGGATGCCGTGGTCGCGGCAATGCGGCACGATGCAACGTTCGATGAGCTGCCCGCACGCGGAGTTGTCCGGGAAGGCGAACTCCGGCGTGAGCGAGACGGCGCAGTAGAGCGGGTTCATGCGCTTGGTCCAGTCGGCGAGGAAGCGGCGGACTTCGCTGGCGGTCTTGTCGTTGATCTCCGCCTCCACGTCGTAGCCGAACTCCCGCAGCTTCGGCGCGTTCGCCTGCCAGCCCATCAGGATTTCGTCAATCCGCAGCGCCGCTTCAAACCGCTCGTCGCGCGCGAATGACTTCTTCCACACCGGCTGCTCCAGCGGGTCGAACGGGTTGTTGGTCATGACGACGCGGCGGACGCGGGCCACGTCGAGCACGCGCGTGACGAACCGCTCCGGCGTCCAACGCTTCAGTTCCTTGCGGACGGCGGCGAGGTCGCGCTTCTTCACGTCGAAGCCGAGCGAGTTCAGGCAGGTGATGACGCCGCGGCAGGCTTCGGAAATGGGCGTCCGCTCGATGAAGAGCCGCTGCCAGACGAGGTCGGCCTGCTGCGTCTTCGGCAGCTTCCAGAACGCGTCATACGGGATCGCGTCGGCGCGCGTCACCTCGGCGACGAGGTAATGATAGGTCAGCAGTTCATCCACGCCCCACAGCAGCAGCGGCCCGAACGCCGGGTCGTAGAGATGCGTGTGGATGTCATAGACCGGCGTCGTCTCGACGATCCGGCGGAGCGTGGCCGGCAGAGTTGCCTTGGTAATCGCGGGTTGTTTCTTCATGGTCATGTCCAATTACGTCTGCAAATGCGTCCGCTCAAGCATCGTCTTGAGCTTGGTGATGATCTTCTGCTCGTCCTTGTCGCCGAGGCTGAGGATTTGCTTCAGGCCGAGCGCGAGATGCGGGACGTAAAGCTGCATGTAGTCGCGTTTGCGCTGCGCCTCGAGGTCGCGGCGGCGGCGGCTGAGATAGACCGAGAGCCGCCGGCCCAACTCCTGTAGGCCGAGCGTGACCTCGCGGATGATCTCGTCGTAGCTGGCGATGGCTTCCTTGCTCTCGCTGGTGAACGGCACCCAGACGCTCGCCATGTGAACGAAGAGCGTCACCGGCCCCATCGGCAACTGCCCGCGCGGCTGGCTCAAGCCGTAGTTCTTCCAGTCCACGCCGATGACGGCCTTGGTGATGGAGCACGCGCCCTGCTGGTAGAGGAGCGGCACGCGGTTGGCGAAGCGCAGCAAGCGGATCGGCTCTTCGGAAGTCTGGCCTTCGCCGCTGGCCGCCGCCTGTTTCGGCTGGCCGGGGTTCGTGTAAGCGAGGCCCATCTCGATTTGGAACGGGTTGCCGCGATAGACCGACGGCGCGCGCGTGACGGCGTCGTAGTAGCTGGCTTGGACCTCTTTCTTCAGGCCCGCGAGAATCTGCTCCTCGCCGATGGGCGAGATGCAATCGAGCGGCGGGTTCATCAGCTTCGTCTCGCCGATGGCCTTGTAAAGATTCTCACTCTCCTTGAACGCGACGTTGCTGGGGCGCGACTTCGGCTCCAAGCCGGCGCGCTGGCAGATTTCCAACGCCACGCGGTCGCTGACGCGGCTGAACTCGCTGTGCAGGAACGAGCGGACGTTGCGGGCTGTGGTGTTCTTCAGCAACTGCATCAGCATCCCCAGCTCGATGCCGTGCGGATGCGGCTTGATCTCCTGAGGCTGGAAAGGCAGTTGCTTGGTGCCGCGCTCGAAGACGATCCACTCCGGCTCCGGAGCCTTCATCTCAGATTTCAAATTTGAAATCTCAGACGCCGGCTGACCTTCGGCGACGGGCGCGGGTTTCTCCTCCTTCGGCAGCAGCCAGAGGCGATAGCGGAAAGTGACGTGCGGGTTGGCGATGGCGCAGGCCTGGATGTATTCGTCCACGCTCTGCCGGCCGCGCTGATAGGTCGCCTCCAGCTCGATCTCGACGCGCGTGCCGTGGTGCTGGTCCCAGTTCATCTCCTCGTCCTTGACGATGTGCGGCTCGTTCTTGCGCGTGTCAATCTGCAGTTCGTAGTAGTGCGCCTTCTTCTTCGGCCCGATCTTCGACGTGATCTTCGTCGAGACGCCCGTGGTGAGCTGGCCATACATGCCGGCGGCGGAAATGCCGATGCCCTGCTGGCCGCGGCTCATGCGCAGCCGGTGGAACTTCGACCCGTAGAGCAGCTTCGCGAACACCTTCGGAATCTGCGCCTTCACGATGCCGGGGCCGTTGTCCGTGATGGCGACCCGGTAACGGTTCTCGGCGACCTGGATCAACTCCCCGCAGACCTCCGGCAGGGTGCCGGCCTCTTCGCACGCGTCGAGCGAATTGTCCACCGCCTCCTTCACCGTCGTCAGCAACGCCTTGCGGGCGTTGTCGAAGCCGAGCAGGTGGCGGTTCTTCAGGAAAAACTCCGAGACGGAAATCTCCCGCTGCTTCTTCGCCATCACCTCCGCGGCGCTCTTCGGCTCTTCTACGGGTAGCGCGGCCTCCGGCGCGGGCGCGGGCGGCGGCTCGGTTGTAGCGGCGGTCTCTGACCGCCGGTCTTTGTCGGATCGGCGGTTTGAAACCGCCGCCACAGGTTTGACGTGAGCGGCAGGCGCGGCCTTGGGTTTCTCCTCTTGGGCCTTCTTACCGGCAGGAGCTTTCTTGCCGGCCTTCTTGGCGTGTTTGTGAGCAGTTCGACTCATTGTTCAAAGATGATCTTCTTGCGAACGACTGTTTCTTTATGCCAAGCCTGCGCCGGCAAAACAACCTTTTGCTCGCGAAAACTGGTTGACCCGTTACGGTCTGAGACGCGACGGGATGGACGAAACCACAGCGAGACGGTAATCTCCGCGGCGCATGGATTGGATCAACGGAGACAAGGAGCGCGAGGCATTCCGGCAAGAGCCGCGCGTGGAGGAACCGGCTCCCGCCCATGTGTTCCCCTACACGCTGTTTTTCTTGTTCTTGTCGCTGCTGACATTCTGGCCCTTTTTGAATTCGGGCTACTGCACCAGCGATGACATGTGGAATGCGCTAGAGTCTTACAAGGGGATGTTTGAAGCCGCCAAAGCGCAGGGTCGGATTCATTTCATGTCTCTGCATGGGATTACGGTCTTCGGTGTTCACCACATCGGCGAGGCTCTTGGGGGACACCTGATGGTCAATGCCCTGGCCCTGTTAAGCGCTGTCAGCAACGCCGTTCTACTCGGGTATCTTCTGTGGCTGGTCAGCGGGTCTTTCCATTTCAGTTTCTTCTCCTCGGTCGTTTGGGTTGTCACCCTCCAGGACAGTTGGTCGTTCTTCCCGTTAGTGGCATCCCCGGTTGTCTACAGCCTGCCCTTCAGTTTCTTCCTTCTGGCGCTGGCGTGCCAAGAACGGTTTCTGCGATCGGGAAAAACGCATTGGGGTTGGGCCTCTGCCGTCTTCTATTTTCTGGCCCTGCAATACAGCGAGATGTTCGTCTGTCTTCTTCCGGTCTTTCCGTTGCTGCAAGCGAGGTTCGGGTGGGCGGCGTTCAGGGTCAAACACCTCCTGATCTCGTTGTGCCCGGTGGTGATTTTCTCGACCGCGTATTTTGGGTTCCGCATGGTGTTTCCGTCGGGTTACGCTGGCAACGTCTTCTCCGGAGCTTTTTCTGCATCCAAGGTTTTTTCCACGCTGTCCGCCTATGTGCAGCCGTCCATTCCCACATGGCAGTTCTTTGCGAGAAGCCCTTTCGGGAGTGGACATTCGTTTTCAGAGTTGTCTGTCCTTTGCGACGGGCAGCCCAGTCTTCCGTTTCTTCTCAAGACCCTGGCGAACATCAACGCGGCCATCCTCGTGAAAGCGCTGGCCTTTTCGGGGCTGGCCGTTTACGTGACGCGGAGCATGGACCGGACTTCGCCGGTGAAGATGCGATGGATTGTGAGTCTGGCCCTCCTGTTGATGGTGCTTCCCAACCTTCCATTCGCATTCAACGGCAAGTATCAAGCATGGACCTCGTGGCTGATCGGCTACACGGGAACCTATTACTCCACTTTTGGAGCCGCCCTGTTGAGTGCGTCAGCTTGGTGTTTCATGGCTAGGCTTCCAGCAATCCTGTCCGTCCCCGCGATCTTCATCACCGCGTTCCTGGTGGCCACTGCCACGGGTATCCATAACGAAACCATGGCCCAGACCAAACGACAGGAAGGGTTGAAGTGGGAACTCATGGACCAATGGATGAAAACGCCCCGGTTCCAAGCCATCGAGAATGGAGCGGTGATCTACGCGCCTTCGATCTTCCCGCGGCTGAACCGTTTCTGCATCATTCCCGACGAGTATTGGAGCCGGTATGTCCAGGCCAGGTCCGGCAAGTGCATCCGTTTCATTGCACAGGGCGCAGAGTTTCTCAAGGCGGCCGGCAGCCAACCCGCCCATGCTTATTTTCTCAAGTATTCCACGGACTCAAGCGGGCCCCATGCCCTTCTGCTTTTCGCCCCCATTCTCGACGTGAGGGCCGAAGAAGAGACGGATGGTTCCCTTCGTGTGGTTGGCAACGAGGCCGATCTCCTCTTCCACCCGCACAGGACGCGCCGAATCCTGCTTTTCCAAGACGACACAGGCGATCGCGCCTTGGAGGTCTTCAGCTCTTCCCCGGCCGGAACCATCAAGTTCCATCTCCAGGGCAAAGGCATCTGTTTGAACAGCGTGTTTGCGGTCAGCAATCCCGATGCTCTTCGTTTCGAGCTTCAACAGACCGGCAAAATCCCTGCTGTTCAGGAGGTTTACGGACCCGGATTCTGCAACATCGAACAGAACGGTTTTGATCGCCGGGCTTGGGCCGCAGGACCGGATGCCGAGTTGCGGCTTTATAACTATTCGAAACGCGCCATCGAGGCCGAGCTTTCCTTCCAACTCGCCGCCGGCAGCAGGGGCGGTTCCGTCGTGACCGTCCAGGTGGACGACGCCCGCTTCCGCCTTTCCATGCCGCCACCGGACAGTCTTTTGCCCGTCGTCCTTCCAGTCGTGATTCGATCAGATGGAGGTTGCACCGCCCATTTTCACTGCGAAACCAACCCGGGCGAGCAAGCCGCGCCCGGCGATTCGCGCCCCGGCGTGTTTGGCATTTTCAACCCCGTCGTTCGCAAACGAACGGCGCCATCATCAGGGTCCATCCAGCCGGCGGCACAGCGCGAGTGGATTGCGGTCGGCGGCGATGGGAAAGGGTTTGTCTGCCAGCCGTCGAGGAAGACGTTCACACCGTGGGGATTCAATTACGACCACGACTTCAAGAGCCGGTTGATCGAGGATTACTGGGAGAGCGAGTGGCCGACGGTGGAGGCGGACTTCCGCGAGATGAAGGCGCTCGGCGCGAACGTGGTGCGCGTCCACTTGCAGTTCGGACGGTTCATGGACGGGCCGGACAGGCCGAACGCGCGCTCGCTGGCGCGGTTGGGAAAGCTGGTGACACTCTGCGAGGAACTGGGGCTTTATCTCGATCTCACGGGCCTGGCCTGCTACCGCAAACAGGACACGCCGGCTTGGTATGACGCGCTGGACGAGCCTCAGCGATGGCGGGCGCAGGCGAACTTCTGGCGCGCCGTTGCCCGCGAGTGCGCCGGCCGCAACGGCGTCTTTGCCTACGACCTGATGAACGAGCCGGCGGTGCCGGGCGAGCGTCTGGCTCCCGGTGCGTGGCTGTATCCAACCTCGCTGGGTGGGTTCTATTTCGTTCAGCGCATCACGCTCGACGCGGCTGGCCGCGACCACAGCGAGGTGTTCCGCGCATGGGTCCGTCAACTGGCGTCGGCCATCCGCGAGGTGGACCGTCGCCATCTGATCACGGTCGGGCTGTTGCCGATTGCGCCGGGTTATGCGCAGGCAGCGGCGGCGGAGATGGATTACGTCAGCGTCCACATCTATCCGGAGAAGGGAAAGCTCGACGAGTCGCTCCAGACGCTCCAGCGTTTCTGCGTCGGCAAGCCGGTGGTCATTGAGGAAACCTTCCCGTTGAGCTGTGGCGCGGACGAGTTGGGCGCGTTCATCGAGCGGTCGAAGAAGTTCGCCAGCGGCTGGATCGGCTTTTACTGGGGCCGAACGCCGGAGGAGTTGCGCGGCTCGAAGCAGATGGCGGATGCGATGACGCTGGGCTGGCTGGAGTTGTTCCAGCGGATCAATCCGAGCCGTTGAGGCGTCAGATAGCCGCAAAACAGGCGGGACGGCGGTGGGGGGTGAAATCAGCCAAAACTATCGGTTTTTGCCATGATTTCGCCTTTTTTTCCGTTCACAGCCCAAAAACGGGGCGGAGGGACATCAGGAAACTCCTGATGCTAAAATCAGGGTTTCCACTGATTGCGGATGTTTCCTCCGTTCATTAATGTAAGGACATTGAGCGAGGCATGTCCGGAGGCGGAGGAAAGATTGCCTCGACAACAGCGGCGGCTCGCCCGCCGGCGGTGGCAGCGCCCCGCGGGGGGAAGTCGCTGCCGCGCAAGCAGCGGGCCGCGGCGAGTTGATCGCCTGAGGATGCGGTGGGAAGCGTGAGCCGAAGGGGCGCGCTTCCTGCCGTGCTCGGCCGTAAGGAGTAACGCATGATTTTGTGGCACAATCTTCAGCAGCAGCAAAAAGAGGAGCACTTCAAGAGCTTCGCGACGGAGTCCAGCAGCGACACGATCCACTGTCTGTTGCTGTATGAAGACCGGCACATGAGTGTCGAAGCCCTGGCGCAGGACGCGGCTTTCTGGGATGAGCATCGTGTGCTGACGGACGGCCATTGCGTTTGCATCGGCGTGAAGGATCCGATGGCCGGCACAAACGGCTCCAGCAGAAGGAGCGGCGCGGCCACGCGGTTGATCGGGTTGTTCGGATGCGCCCCCCACGATATGCCGTGCCTGGTCGTGTGCCAGATGCTGCGGTGGTCCAACGCCATGCGCCACATGGTGGTGCCGCTGGCCAATGGCTCAACCAACGAGGTGGGCCGTCCTGAAACCCAGAGACTCCTCAAACGCGTGGCCCAGGAGATGCACAGCATGCTCACCGGACATTATCCGGACGGCTACTTCCTCTACACCGGCATCGAGTATTCGCTCGGCGAACTGACCTCCAAACGCGGCCTCGTCGCCGCGCAAGCCGTCTGGAGCACCTTGAAAGAAGTTTCCTGAATCGCGCTCCCCTTGGGAACATTACCGGCCGTGTTTCATCTGCCACGCTGCTAAGCCGTGGTGTCCGTCTTGCCGCCCGACTCCTGACGCCACCGCCGCCATTGAGTCCGATACTTCGCCACCCAGTCCACCAGCGCGCGCTCGAACCCGATGTCGTGTCCGGCCTTCTCGCTCTCCAGCCACTTGTGGCGGAGAATCTCTTCGCGCTCGGCGATGAACTCCTTATACAACGAAGTCTGCTTGACCCAGTCGTCCGACTCGGTTTCCTGGCCTCTGCCCGGTTTGTTGCTGTCGTCGTCCATATTCCTCGTTCACTTCTCGTCGGAGTGAACCGCATCGTCAGGTCGAACACTACCAGAACGCTTCAAAGCGTGCAACCATCACATCGGTTCGGAGTCTCGTTTCGTTACATTCGTCACGGTTTCTTTGCTGGCTTGGCGGCGGGCGCGTCTGTCGCCGGCAGCGCGCGCACCGGCGGCATCGCTCCAGCGGAGGATGCATCCAGTTCTTTGATCAACGCCATCGCGCCGGCGGGTGGCGGAACCTTGCCGCCGAGAATGTCGCCGGCTTCCACGGCGCGGCCGTAGTATTCGGCGTTGCGCTCCTTCTTCGTGATGATGACGGTGCCTTCCAGCGAGACGCCCGCAAAAAGACCCTGGCTCTGGCTGTAGGTGTAAACCGCCGCCGTTGGCATCACGCCGCCGGCCACGTGCCGGCCCACGGGACCCGCCGCGACACTGAGGTCGGCGCCCAACTCAACGTTGCCGCCTTGCGCAAACGCCGCCACCGCCGCCGGCGTGTTCAACACAATCACGAACTCCGTCGCCTGAACCCCGATTTGCAGACCGAAGCCCGCGCCGCCGGTGCCGATGCCTGACGGCCCGGACCAACCGGCCGGCGTCCGCGCCAGCACCACGCCCTGGCCGCCTCGCGCGCTGAAGATGAACCCCGCCTTCACCACCGTCAGCACCGCCAGGCCTTTCGCATCGCGGATGACTTCCTCCGGAATGGATTTCTCCGGCATCGCCTTGAATCGCTTGATCACCGCCAGCGCCTGGTCAACGGATTGCTGCAAGGTTTCCGCCCTCGCCGGCGCGGCGGCCAGCGCCAACACCACTGCCAACATGCTTAGAGTTCTCACTGATCTCTTCCTTTCTATCCTTGGCTCACCATACGACAAGGTTCGCCAAAGCGAAAACGAAAGGCTCACGCCGTCGGAGGGCTTGGCGGCGCGGGCGCGGCGGGGGCGGCCGGTTCGGGAGCGGCCGGAGCGGCGGCCTCGAGAGGCGCGGGCGCAGCGACAGGCGCGGCGGGCGGCGGCTCCGCGGCGCGTTGGCGCTTGAGAAATTCCTTCGCCAGAGCCGTGTAAGCCGTCGCGCCGGCGGAATGCTTGTCGTAGTGGATGATCGGCTTGCCGAAGCTCGGCGCTTCGCTCAACCGCACCGTGCGCGGGATGACCGTCTTGAAAACCTTGTCGGCGAAATGTTTCCGAACCTCATCCACCACTTGGTTCGCGAGATTGGTGCGGCTGTCGAACATCGTCATCACGATGCCCTCCACGTCCAGCGCCGGGTTCGCGCCGCTGCTGCGCAGATGTTCCACCACACGCAGGATCACCGTCAGCCCTTCCAGCGCGTAGTATTCGCATTGCAGCGCGATGCAGATGCGGTCCACGCCGACCAGCGCGTTCATCGTCAGCACGCCGAGCGACGGCGGACAATCCACAAAGATGAAATCGTAGTTGCCCGACGCCTTGATCGGCTCGACGGCCATCTTGAACCGCTCCAGGAACCGCTCCGCGCGCGGCACGTCCACCTCCGCCGCCGCGAGGTCTTCCTCGCTCGGAATAAGGTCGAGATTCGGAAATTCCGTCTGCCGGATGAGCGCGGTCAGCGGATGGCCGTTGAGCAGCGCGTCATAAACGCTGTGGCCTTCGAGCTTCTCCTGGCCGAGGCCGCTGGTGGCGTTGGCCTGCGGGTCGAAATCAATCACGAGCACGCGTTTGCCCGCGTCGGCCAGACAAGCCGCGAGGCTGACGACCGTCGTCGTCTTGCCGACACCGCCCTTCTGGTTGGCGAAAGCGAATGATAGGGTTGGCACGCGCGCATCCTAGAGGCCGCCGTCCAAAGTTCAACCACGTTTTACGTTTCTGAATTGTAGCCCGCGACTCCGTCGCGGGATTGAAATGACATTCCCGCCACGGCGTGGCGGGCTACGATGCGGCTTCCACCGTGAGCGCCGCGAGCGGGGCGCGACCCTTTCCCGTAGCCGCCGAGGTCACGAGGCGGAGGGCGTCACAAGTGAGAAAGCCGTCCGCCTCCTTACGTCGGCGGCTACACGGCTTCCACCGTCAGCGTCCCCGTCGTATCGAGACCGTCCACGCGCGCATAGACGCCGCTCGGATCGTTGCCGCCCACCTTCACGCCGCTCCAGACCAGCACCGTCTCGTTCGTCACGAACTTCGTCGCTTCGATGATGAACTTCCGTTGCGCGCTGCAGGCCGGGTCCCCGACCCGGCGGCGTGGTCATCGATGCGCGCACTACAACGGCGGCAGTAGAATCCAGGGCGTGCGGAAAAGTATCTGCGGCGAGAGTGCGGCGGTCCGGGGCGTTGCCGGACGGCAGAAGCGTGAAAACGAATTGCGCGCAGCCTTTCACAAACAGCTCCTTTTACATCCTTGAAACAACCGGAACCTCAGAACAACGGCGTAAATTTTACGTCCGCGCCGCCGCGGCTGGCAAGCGTTGTTTGAGCTGATTTGCAGGCTTGATGCAGGTGGGCGGGTGTGAGAAAAAAGACGGCGGTCAAGCCGCTACTTCTTGTGCAATCAAGCATGGAGTCCATTGCATACGTCACTGCGCTTTCCGCACACGTCTTAGTGCCGGCGTTCTTTTGGGTTCGAGGAATTCTCAGAAACCAAGATTCCGATATGAATCTCGCTTTAGTTCTCGTTTGGGTGTTTGGAGTTCTGAGATTCTTCACCCCAAACTTTTGGCCCATAGAGCCATTGAATGAATCGGGTTTGATTATCTTCGGAATGGGAGTTGTTCTCATGGTCCTCGGCTTGAAGAAGAAGATAGACAAGGCATGGAAGACCATTCTGTCATCCATAGTTCTGATGATCTTAGGGTTCTTTCTATTCGCTTTGATGTAATGAAGAAATTCAAGAGCGGCGCGGCCGGAATTGCCCGCGGGTGATCGCGTCCGGAGGCCGCGATCCACCTTGTGGCTCTTGCTCCCGCACGCTCTTTCCTCTTCCCTCTTGCCCCTTTCCAACCGCGCCGCCTACACTCGCGGCATGGCTCGACAGACATCGCAGATCACGCGGTTGCTCGGCATCATGGCCCGGTTGCGCGCGCCGGGCGGCTGCCCTTGGGACCGCCAGCAGTCGCACGCCTCCATCAAGCACAACGTCATCGAGGAAGCCTACGAGGTCGTGGACGCCATCGAGTCGCGCGACGACGCGGACCTGCGGGAGGAACTCGGCGACCTGCTGTTGCAGGTGGTCTTCCACGCGCAGATGGCGAAGGAGAAGAAGCGGTTCGATTTCGAGGACGTGTCGCGGGCCATCGCCGACAAGCTCGTGTCGCGGCATCCGCACGTCTTCGGCAACCGCAAGCTCCGCACCGCCGGCCAGGTGCTCGACCAGTGGCACAAGCTCAAGCACGCCGAGAAGAAGCACAAGCGCCCCTCCGTCACCGACGGCGTGCCGCGGCACTTGCCGGCGCTCATGCGCGCGCAGGAGGTGCAGAAGAAGGTCGCCCGCGTCGGTTTCGACTGGAGCCGCGCCGGCGAGGTGCTCGACAAGATCGAGGAGGAGGTCCGCGAGTTGCGCCACGAACTCAAGCGCGGCGACCGCCGGAAGACGGCGGAGGAACTCGGCGACCTGATGTTCGCGCTGGTGAACCTCGCGCGGTTCGAGAAGTTCCAGGCGGAGGATCTGTTGAACCAATGCACGAAGAAGTTCGCCGCGCGGTTCCGCAAGGTGGAGGCGGCGTTGGCCGCGCGCGGCAAGCAACCTCAGGACTCGACGCTGGAGGAGATGGAAGCGGAGTGGCAGAAGGCGAAGGGAAAGCGGAAGCGGTGAGCGAGACCCCGGAACATAGCGGCTCCTCCACGCCGACGCGGGCGCGCTACGTGGCGCTGGTCTTCACGCTCCTGCTGGCGGCGGTGGCTTACCTCGACCGCGTCTGCATTTCCACGGCGGCGACTGCGATCAAGTCGGATCTGCATCTGAGCGATTCGCAGATGGGCTTGGTGTTCAGCGCGTTCACGTTCGCTTACGCGTTGTTTGAGGTGCCAAGCGGCTGGCTCGCGGACCGGTTTGGCGCGCGGTTGATGCTGACGCGGATCGTGCTCTGGTGGTCGCTGATGACGGCGGCGACGGGATGGGTCGGCGGCTTCGCTTCATTGTTCGCGGCGCGGCTGCTCTTCGGCATGGGCGAGGCGGGAACGTATCCGAGCATCTCGTGCGTCTATGCCCGCTGGTTGCCGGAACGGATGCGCGGGCGGGCATTCGGTGTGGTGGTAATGACCGGGCCGTTTGCCGGGGCGATCACGCAACCGCTGGTGGTGACGCTGCTCGGCGCGGTGAGCTGGCGGCGGTGCTTTGAAATCTTCGGCCTCGTCGGCGTGGTCTGGGCGGTGGCGTGGTATCGGTGGTTTCGCGACGACCCGCATCGCCACCGCTCCGTGAACGACGCCGAGCGCACGCTGATTGGCGAGCCGAGGCCCGCCAACGAGGCGCATCCGGCCGTGCCGTGGGCGCGGCTGCTGCGGAGCCGCAGTCTGGCGCTGCTGTGCCTGATGTATTTCAGCATGATCTACGGCTGGTATTTCTACTTCACGTGGCTGCCGTCGTATCTCCAGCGCGCGCGGGGGTTCAACCTGAAAGAAGCCGGCTGGCTGTCGGCGCTGCCGCTGGTCGGCATTGGCGCGGGCGTGATGGCGGGCGGCTGGCTGAGCGACGCGCTGCGGCGGCGTTGGAACGCGCGGGTCGGCCGGCGTCTGCCCGCGATGGCCGGGTTGCCGCTGGCGGCGTGTGCGATCATGGGCGTGATCGCGACCTCCTCGCCGCTCGGCGCGGTGGCGATGTTCGTAACGGCGGGCGCGCTGGCGGCGATGGCGATGGCGCCGTCGTGGGCGGTGTGTCTGGACATCGGCAAACGGCACGCGGGCGTGGTCAGCGGGGCAATGAACATGTTCGGCAATTTCGGTGGCACGCTCTGCGGCGTGGCGGTGGGCTGGTGCCTGGATGACTGGCACTCGTGGAACGCTCCGCTCTACTCGATCGCGGTGTTCTACCTGGTGGCGGCGGCGTGCTGGCTCGGCATTGATCCGGAGAAGCCCATCGTGAACGACTGAGCCGCGTTTTCCACAGTCCCGGTTTCGTCAAGCCTGCCAAGCTGCTAGATTGGGCCAATGATGAAACTGGAACTTCTTGCGGTGAATTGCCTGTGTCTGATGCTGTTGCCGGTTGCGTGGGCGGAAGCGCCGCCCGGCGTCGGCGACAAGGCGCCGCTGTTTCAGGCGGCCGCGCATCCGCAGCCGGTCAACCTCGCCGCCTGGGTCGGCCGGCACAACATCGTCCTTTATTTCTACCCGAAGGACTTCACGCCGGGCTGCACGATCGAGGCGTGCGATCTGCGCGACGGTTTCGAGGCGCTGAAGGGGCTGGATGCGATGGTGCTCGGCGTCAGCTACGATTCGGTCGAGTCGCACGCGAAGTTTGCGGAGCACTACAAACTGCCGTTCACGCTGGTCGCCGACACCGACCACAAGGTTAGCGAGTTGTATGGCGCCGCGAGGGAGAAGGTCAGCGCGCGCGTCACATTCATCATCAACAAGTCCGGCAGGATCGCGTGGCGAAACCTGACGGTGAATGCGAAGGAGGCCGCCGCCGAGATCAAAGCGGCGCTGGAGCAACTCAAGCAACAGGAAAAGAAATGACGCCGATGCGCGTGGCCGGAATGACGGCGCCGTCTGGCGCGCGGCCGGCCGTCCCGGCGTTTGCCGCGGAGGCGGAAATCAAATGCCCCGTGATGCCCTGCCAGAGGTGCTGCGGCGCACTTTCATCTCGCCTTTGGTAATGGCCGGGGTAGATTTGCGAACTGTGCAGGAACTCGCGGGACACCGAGAGATCAAGATGACGCTGCGTTACGCGCATCTCGCGCCGGAGTCGAAGCGGCGGGCGATGGGTCTTTTGGAGAGGCAAGTCCCCCGCAGATTCCCCCACAGCGGCGCTGGGCGTTTGCGGAAGCGCCTTGGGGGCCCGTAGCTCAACGGTTAGAGCAGGGGACTCATAATCCCTTGGTTGCTGGTTCGAATCCAGCCGGGCCCACCAATCCTTCGCGAGCCGGGCCGGTTCTCTCCTCACTCAAACTTCTCGACCACCCGGAACGATCCCAGCGACCGCAGATGCCGTGACTTGACGGTCAGCTCGGCAAAAGCCTTCTGGAAATGCGGCTGGGTCATCGTGCCTTCGCATTCGACGAGGAAGAGATACTCCTCCGGGTTGTGCGGCAGCGCGCGCGACACGATGCGTGTCATGTTGATCTTGTGCTTCTGCAGCACCTGCAGCGCCATCACCAGCGAGCCGGGACGGTGCTGCAGCCCAAACACCAGCAACGAGTGCGTGGCCGTGCGCGTTACGCCCGGATGCCGGCCGAGCAGATAAAACCGCGTGATGTTCTCCGCCCGGGTGCCGAGCCTGGGGACGATGATGTGGAGCTTGTGCATCGCCGCGGCGCCGCGGTTGCCGATGGCCCAGGCATCCGGCTCGCTCGCGGCGCGCTCCACCGCTTCCGAGGTGCTCTCGGCCTCCAGGATGGCCGCGCCCGGATAGCGCGCGCGCACCCAGTCGCCGCAGTGCTTCAGCGGCACGAAATGCGAGTAGATGCGTTTCGGCGGCGCCGTCTTGCGGCCGAGCAGCGACAGCATGATGTGCAGCGACAGTTCCTCGCACACCGTCAGCCCGATGGGCGGCTCGTTCTGGCGGATCAGCTCGTCCACGGTGTCGTAGATCGGCCCGCCGAGGGTGTTCTCGATCGGCACGACGCCGTAATCGGCCGCGTCGCGCGTCACCGCCTCGAACACGTCGGAGATCATCCGGCAGGATTTCAGCACGGCGTTGCGCGGGAACCGCCGCGCCGCCACCTCATGGCTGTAGCTGCCCGGCTTGCCGAAGTAGGCCACGATCATCGGCACCAACCCGGCGGCTGTCGCCATCTTGTCTTGCACCGCTCGTTTTGCGCTCATGGATTTGCCGTCATTCAAACACGGCGCGCGGGTGGTTGCAACCTTCGCCGTCAACGCTTCGCCGGCTCCGGCTCGGCGGGAGGCGAGGCAAGCCTGGCGCCTTTGCGCACCGCGTAGAGGGAGCGGGCCGAGGAGACGAAGAGGGTGCCGTTGGCCGCGATGGGGGAGCTGGGCGAGCCGATGTTGATCTCCGCCAGCGGTTTCAGTTCCTTGCCCAGCGCGAAGACGTGGAGGCGCTTGCTGGTCTTGACGAACAGTTTGCCGTCGGCCACCAGCGGCGAGGCCCACGATTCCGCGTGCGTCTCATAGACCCAATGCGGCTTGCCGGTCTTCACGTTGAGGCAATGGACGCGCCCGGCCAGGTCCACGGCGTAGAGCAGCCCGTCGGCAATGGCCACGCTGGAGATGGTGCGCTCGATGGCGTCGTAGGTCCAGACGCGGCCGCTCCGGGTGATGTCGCCGGTCTTGGTGGCGTCAATGCAGTGCAGCAGCCCGCGCCCGCGGCCGTGCGCCGGGTCCTGGCCGATGGTCACATAGACGCGGCCGTTGTGGAACACGGGCGTGGAGATGATCTCGCTCGGGCCGAGGAAGGTGCCGTCGTTCTTGTTGGTGGAGTTCTTCTTGCGCTTGTCGCCGATGTAGTAGTCGAATGGCTTGCCTTCGGGCTGGCGGTATTTCGGCGGGACGCAGTCGTATTGCCAGACCTTCTTGAAGTGGACCGGCTTTTCCGGCACGGACTTCAGCGCCTCGAACGCGTAGCAGATGCCGTCGGGGCCGCCGAAGAAGACCAGTTTCCTGCCGCGCACCACGCCGAGCGACGGCGGCGACCACGCGCAATGCCACATGGTGCGGCCGATGCCCTCGGTGTCGGTGGCGATCACGCGGCCGGTCTCGGTGTCCATCGCGATGAAGCTCGGCGCGTCGGGCCGGAGGCAGACCTTGTGCGGCTTGTCCACGCCGTTGCAGGTCTGCGTGTAGAGGATGCGGCCGTCCACCAGCGGCGAACAGCTCGCCACGTCGTGCGGGCAGACGCCGAGTTGTTCCACCATGTCGCACATCCAGATGATGTCCGCGTCGCGCGGGCCTAGCGTGACGGGCGGCTGGCCTTCGCCGGCCATGTAGCGCGCCTCGTCCTTGAACGGCCCGTCGTTGCCGTCGGCCTGGCCGTTGACATCGAGGCAGACGACCTCGCACGCGGTCGTCACCAGGAACGCGCGCTTGCCCACGACCGCCGCCGAGGAACAGGTGCCGTTGTATTGCTGGCCGTAAAGCGTGCCCGCCGGCAGCCGGGCCGCCGACCGCTCCGGCACGACGAGCCGCCAGAGCATTTTGCCCGTCGCTTCCTCCAGGCACCAGACCATGCCGCCCTGCGTCCGGCGGAAGCGCGCGTCGTCGGAGAGCAGCTTGTCGTCGGTGCCCACAAACACGCGGCCGTCGGCGACGGTGGGGTTGCCATAGATATGCCCGCCGAGCGGCGTCATCCAGCGCACGTTCTCCAGCGCCCCGCCCTGCGCGTCAAACGACGCCGGCAATCCCGTCTCGGTGGAGACCATGTTCCGGCCCGGATCATTGCCGCCCCACTGCGGCCAGTCGCCGGCGCGCGCCAACCCCGCCGCGCAGATCATCGCTGTCGTCATCGTTGCCGTCTTCCTCAACCAGCCGTTCTTCATAGGGTCGCCTTTCTCTCAACAACCTCTGCGCGCAATGACCGCACCTTTTGCCGTCAGGAGCAACTCGAAAAAAGTAGCGCCGGCATCCCTGCCGGCGGTTCGTCTGCAGGACAGAAGCCACGCCGCCGGCAGGGGTGCCGGCGCTACCGCCACCGCACGCAGCGTTGACCGGCAGGCGCGGTTGCGACACCATCGCCCCAATGTTTCGACGCGAACAAATCGGCTACGCGCTGGCGCTGCTCATGGACATGTGCGTGATGGCGACGCTGTTCTTCGCCGTGCCGCGGCGCGCGGCGGACGCCGGGATGGACGCGGTGCGGCTCGGCTGGCTCAGCGGCATGTTCTTCATCGTCTATGCCGTCGTGTCGCCGCTGGCGGGCAAACTGTCGGACCGGTTTGGGCGGATGCCGTTCCTGGTGGCGGGGCTGGTCGTGGCGGGCGCGCTGATGTGGGCGTGCGCGTATGAGACGCGGTTCGCGGCGCTGCTGGCGCTCTGCGGCGCGGCGGGCGCGGCGGCGGCGTTGTTCTGGCCGACGCTGATCGCGTGGTTCAGCGAGGGCCGGCGCGGCGCGGCGCTGGTGCGCGTGCTGGGGATTTACTGCATCAGTTGGAACATCGGGCTGGGCGTCGGTTCGGTCGGCAGTGGGAAGCTTTACGAGGTGGAGCCGTGGTGGTCATTTGCGGTGTTCGGCACGATCACGCTGGCGGCGCCGCTGCTGTTGCTGTTGCGGACGCGCGTGGCGTCGGGCCACGACAACGCGATGCCCGTGCCGGTGGGCCGCGCGACGGCGCTGCGTTTCATGTGGGCCGGCTGGCTGGCGAACCTGACGGTGCTGCTCGGCTTCGGCGCGGTGCAGGCGATGTTCCCGCAACTGGCGACGCATCTGGGCGTGAGTCCGTCGTTGCACGGGCAGCTCTTCGGCGCGTCGCGCGGGGCGGCGGTGGTGGCGTTTCTGATCATGGGCTGGACGCACGCGTGGCATCACCGGACGTGGCCGCTGCTGGCGGGCTATGTCGCGGGCGTGGCCGGCGCGCTGGCCATCGCGCTTACGTCGAGCGTGCCGCTGTTTTTCGCCGGCTTCATTGTGCTGGGCTTCATCAACGGTGCCGTCTATCTGGCGAGCATCTTCTACGCGATGGAGGCGTTCGAGGGGAAAGCGGCGGGCGCGGGTTGGACGGAGATGGTGCTGGGCGCGGGCAGTTTTCTCGGCCCGGTGGCGGCGGGATTTGCGGGCGAGGCGTGGGGCTTGCGCGCGCCGTATTTCTTCGCGGCGGCGCTGTTCGTGGCCGGGCTGGTCGTGCAACTCGGACTGGCTTTTGCGAGCCGGCGGAGGTAATTAACCAGTAACCAGTCATCAGTCATGGCAACCAACCCCTTCTCGATCCAGGAACGTTCTGCGCCACACGGGCCGGAGATCGTGCTGCGCGATGCGCAGGCGAAAACCACCGCCGTCGTGCTGCCTCGCGCCGGTTTCAACTGCCTGCGTTTTGCGCTGGAGACGGAGGGCGGCGCGACGGTGGAGTTTCTCGCCGGCCCGGCCAACCCGGAGCAACTCCTGACCGGCAGCAGCGGCTTCGGCTGGCCGATCCTGTTTCCGTTCCCGAACCGCATTGCGCGGGGCGAGTTCACGTTCGGCGGCAAGACCTATCAGATGCCGGTGAAGGGAAAGAACGCCAACGCCATCCACGGTTTTGTCCTGAACCGCCCTTGGCGCGTGAAGACCATGAGCGCGGATGCGCCGGCGGGCGCGGCGGTCACGGGCGTCATCAGCAGCGAGTTCGACGACGCGCTCAAGGAACATTGGCCGTGGCCGTGCCGGCTCACCGTCACCTACCGGCTGCAAGGTCTCGCGCTCATCATGGAAGCGAAGGCGGAGAATCTCGGCAACGAGCCAATGCCGTTCGGATTCGGCGTGCATCCGTATCATCCGCTGCCGTTGACGCCGGCCGGCGCGCGCGACCGCTGCCAGATCCAGGTGCCGTGCCGCGAGCGGATGGAACTGACGCCCGATTGCCTGCCGACCGGCAAACTCACGCCCGCCGAATGGCAGCGGATGCGCCCACTCGGCGAGACGAACCTCGACGATGTCTTCACCTCGACACAGCTCGACGCGCGCGGCTCGGCGTGCGTGCTGCACGATCCCGACTCGAAATACGAAGTGGTGCTGCACGCCGACGCTGCGTTCCGGCACTGGGTCGTCTATGCGCCGAAGCGGCCCGTCATCTGCTTCGAGCCTTACACCTGCGTCACCGACGCGTTCAACCTCCACGCGCGCGGCGTAGCCGACACCGGCTTCGCGGCGCTGGAGCCGGGCAAACCGTGGCGCGGCGTCGTCACGATGCGCGTCAAACCGCTGTAACCACGATGGACTGGACACCCTACGGGCCGCACGCGGCGCTGGTGCGTTTCGCCGACGAGGTGGGCGACGAAGCGTTCGCGAAGGCGGTCGCCATCCGCTCGGCGCTGGAGCGCAACCCGCCGGAGGGACTGTTGGAGTTCGTGCCGGCTTGCACGACGGTGCTGCTGGAGTTCAGCGGCCGCGAAGTGCCAAGCCTCGACGCCGCGATGCCGGACATTCTGGAGCAACTCCAGATGGCGGCAACCCTCGCGCTGCCGCCGGAGCCGGTGAAGGAAATCCCCGTGACCTACGACGGCCCCGACCTTGAACGCGTCGCCCGCGCCCACGAGTTGACGACGGCGGAAGTTTGCCAGCTGCACGCGGAACCAATCTACCGCGTCTATCTGCTCGGCTTCGCGCCGGGCTTCCCGTATCTCGGCGACTTGGACGCGCGGCTGCACACGCCGCGGCTGGCGACGCCGCGGGCGCGCGTGCCGGCCGGCTCGGTGGCCATCGGCGGCCAGCACACGGGCATTTACACGGTGGACACTCCCGGCGGTTGGAACATCATCGGTCACACGCCGGCGAAGATTTTCGACCCCACGCGCCGCTCGGCCGACGGCGGCGACGAAGCGATGTTTCTGTTGAAGCAAGGTGACCGTGTGAAGTTTGTGAGGAGTAACGGGGCATGAGCGCGCACTTGCTTGAAGTTCTCGACCCGGGACTCGGCGCGACGTTCCAGGACCGCGGCCGGGCCGGCTGGCGGCGGTTCGGCGTGCCGCCGAGCGGCGCGATGGACGATCACGCGGCGGGTTGGGCGAACGCGCTGCTCGACAATTCGCCAACGGCTCCCGTCGTGGAGTTGCTGCTGCAAGGGGCGAAGTTCCTGGCGTTGCACGACTGCTGGATCGCCGTCTGCGGCGCGGATGCCGAGGCCAGCGTGCCGACGTGGCGCGCGGTGTGGCTGCGCGCGGATGACGAAGTCAGATTTCTGCGCAACCGCAGCGGCGTCTGGACCTATCTGGCGGTGGAAGGTGGCTTCGACGCGCCGCTGCAACTTGGCAGCGCGAGCGTCTATGCGCGAGGGCGGCTCGGCACACCGCTGGTCCGCGGCGATGTGCTGCTACGGACGCCCGGCGCGCCGTTCCGGCTGCCGGCAGGCGTGGCGGGCCGCAGCGTGGTGTGGGAAGAGCGGCGCAATTACGACGCGACGCCAATCCTGCGCGTCTGGCCGGGTCCGCAGTGGAACTCTTTCAGCGAAAAAGACCGCACGGCGTTCCTCGAACAGACATGGACTGTGACGCCGCAGAGCGACCGCGTCGGTTACAGGCTGTCGGGCCAGCCGCTCGCGCCGGGCCAATGGCAGATGGTCAGCGAGCCGCTGCGGGTCGGCACGGTGCAGTTTCCCGAGGACGGCCAGCCGATTGTGATGATGCGCGACGGGCCGACCGTGGGCGGTTATCCGAAGCTCGGCGTCGTGGACGCGCACGACGTGGCCCGCCTGGCGCAGTGCCGGCCGGGACGCGCTGTGAAGTTCCGGCTGGCGGCGGAAACTGCGGTGTGATCACAGCGGCAGGCCCGGACAAATCGCTTGTCGCGGCAGGTTGACGGTGGGTATAAGTTTGCGCATGACACACGGCAAGAGAGCATTTCAGGGACGCGGGATCATGCACGTCTCGCTGGTGGTGAGCGACTTGAGGCGCTCGCGGGCGTTTTATGAAAGCATCCTGGGGCTGATTCCGATCAAGCGGCCCGCCGATCTGAGTTTTCCCGGTGTCTGGTATTTTCTCGGTCCGCAGGAGTTGCACCTGATCGAGGCTCGTGACACCAACATCAATCCCCTCCAGCACGTCGCGATTGAGGTGACCGATGTGCGCGCCGCGAAGGCGGCATTGCAGGCGCACAAGATTCAGTGCGTCTCTGAACTGAAGGCCGGTGCGGGCGGGTTCCACTCCATTTACTGTTACGATCCCGACGGCAACCGGCTGGAATTGTGCCAGCCCATCGGCTTCGGCGGTGTAGCCAGCCGGAGTGATCGCTGACGTATGGAACAACTCGGTCTCATCGCGGGCAGCGGGGCGTATCCGCTGCTGCTGGCGCGCGCGGCGCGGGCGCGCGGCGTGCGGCAGGTGGTGGCCGTGGCGTTTGAGAGCGAAACCTCGCCCGACATCGCGCAGGCGGCCGATCACGTCGAGTGGATCAAGGTCGGCCAGCTCGGCCGGCTCATCGGCGCCTTCACCCAGCGCGGCGTCACCGAAACCATCATGGCCGGCCAGATCGCGCCGAAAAACCTGTTTCGCGACATCCGGCCCGACCTGCGGCTGATGGCGATGATCGCGCGGCTCAAGGAGCGCAACGCGGAGACGATCTTCGGCGCCATCGCGGCGGAGTTGAAGAAGGACGGCGTGACGCTGCTGCCGGCGACGACGTTCATGGAAGACTACCTTGCGCCCGCCGGGCCGATCACCAAACGCCGGCCGTCGCGCGAGCAGGAAGAGGACATCGCGTTCGGCCTGAAGATCGCCAAGAGCGTCAGCGCGTTCGACATCGGCCAGACCGTCGTGGTGAAGAACGGCACCGTCCTCGCCGTCGAGGCGCTCGAAGGCACCGACGAGTGCATCCGCCGCGGCGGCGCGCTCGCCGGCGAACAGGGTGGCGCGGTCGTCGTCAAGGTCACCAAGCCGAACCAGGACATGCGCTTCGATGTGCCCGTGGTCGGCACGCGCACCATCGAGAGCTGCGCCGCGGGCCGCATCGCCGTCCTCGCCGTCGAGGCGGGGCGGTCGTTGATGCTCGACAAGGACGCCGTCCTCGCCGCCGCCGACGGCGCGAAACTCGTCATTACCGGAGTCGCCGCGCCATCATGAGCGACAAGGTCAAAATCGGCGTCATCGGCGTCGGCCATCTCGGCCAGCACCATGTGCGCGTCTATTCCGAGCTGCCGGAGGCGGAACTGGTGGGCGTGTTCGATGTCCATCGCGCCGCCGCCGAGCGCGCGGTGGCCAAGAGCGGCGCGCGTGTGTTCGACACCGCCGAGGCGCTCGCCGACGCCTGCGACGCGCTGAGCATCGTGACGCCGACGAAACACCACTTCGAGGTCGCCAGCGCTCTGCTCGAACGCGGCAAGCACCTGCTCGTCGAAAAGCCGATCACCGACAACGGCTCGCAAGCCGAGCAACTCGTGCGGCTGGCGCAGGCGCGCAAGCTCGTGCTGCAAGTCGGCCACGTCGAGCGGTTCAACCCGGTGTTGAAATACCTGGAGCAGGTCGCCGCCGAGCCGCGGTTCATCGAGTCGCACCGGCTCTCGCCGCATCCCGGCCGCTCGACGGACATCGGCGTCGTGCTCGACCTGATGATCCACGATCTCGACGTCATCCTGCATCTGGTGAAGTCGCCGCTGGTGTCGGTGGACGCCGTCGGCGTGCCGGTGCTTTCGTCGGGCGAGGACATCGCCAACGCGCGGCTGCGGTTTGCCAATGGCTGCGTCGCCAACCTCACCTGCTCGCGCGTCAGCGCCGAGCGGCTGCGGAAGATCCGTCTTTTCACCAGCACCAGCTACCTCTCGCTCGATTACATGCGCCAGGAGGGGCAGATCTACCGCATCGCGCGCGCCGGCGAGGACGTGCGCGAGAGCGGCCTGCTGGCGAAGCTGCTCGCCACCGCCGGCGCGGCGGCGACGGTTGTTTCGCAGTTCGCCGGCAAGACGATCATCCGCGAGCCGGTGCCGATCGAGAAGGGCGAGCCGCTGCGGCTGGAACTGGCGTCATTCGTCGCCGCCGTGCGCGACCGCAGCGCGCCGGAGGTCAGCGGCGAGCAAGCCAAGCGCGCGCTCGACGTGGCGCTCGCCATCACCGACCAGATTCGTTCCGGCCGATGAGCGCGCAACGTGAAGCGCCGTTGATCATGATGATCGCCGGTGAGATCAGCGGCGACAACCACGCCGCGCGGGTCGCGTCGGAGATTCTGCGGCAGCGGCCCGGCGCGAAGCTTTTCGGCGCGGGCGGGCCGGCGATGAAAGCGGCGGGCGTCGAGTTGCTGCTGGACCTGACCGAGCACGCGGTGGTCGGGCTGACCGACGTGCTCGCGAACTACGCGAAGTTCCGGCGGCTCTTCTGGCAACTGGTGCGCGTGGCCGAGCAGCGCAAACCGGACGCCGTCATTCTCACCGACTATCCCGGCTTCAATCTCCGCTTCGCGAAGCAGATGAAGCTGCGCGGCATTCCCGTTTTCTACTACATCAGCCCGCAGGTCTGGGCTTGGGGCCGCGGCCGGGTGAAGGAAATCCCGAAGCTGGTGGACCTGATGATGGTGGTGTTCCCGTTCGAGAAGGATTTCTACCGAGAGCACGCGCCGGCGCTGCGCGTCGAGTTCGTCGGTCATCCGGTGGTGGAACAACTCAGCCGCGACCGGCGCGAGGTGAAGCGCGAGGAAAATCTCGTGGCGCTGCTGCCGGGCAGCCGTGAGGCGGAGGTGGAGCGCATCCTGCCGCCGATGCTCGGCGCGGCGCGGTTGCTGCGGCGCGAGCGGCCGGGGTTGCGGTTCGAGCTGGCGGCGGCTTCGGAGAAAGTCGCGGCGCTGGCGCGGACACTGGCGCAGGGCGAGCCGGTGGAGGTGTGCGTGGGTGGCGCCCGCGAGTTGATGCAGCGCGCGGCGGCCGGCATGGTGGCCAGCGGCACGGCGACGCTGGAGTGCGCGTTTTTTGGATTGCCTTACGCGCTGGTTTATCGGGTAAGCTGGCTGACATACGCGGTGGCGCGGTGGTTGGTGACGGTGCGCCATCTGGGCATCGTGAACGTCATGGCCGGTCGCGAGATCGTGCCGGAGTTCATCCAGCAGCGCGCGCAACCGGAACTGCTGGCGCAAGCGGTGGCCGGGTTGCTCGGCGACCGCGGAAGGCGCGAGCAGATGCAGCAAGAGTTGGCCGGGGCCATGGCGACGCTGGAAGGCGAACGCGCCGCCGAGAGAGCGGCGGCCGCGGCGCTGGCGGCGCTGGACGCGGCGAAGGCCGGGCATTGCAAGCCCAGGTCTTGAGATTGAAATTGAAGCTGTAAAAATGATCGGAGCACCAGCCATTGAAGGAACAGGACTCGAAGGAGGAAGTTCGCACACTTCCCTGGGGCACCTGCTGACCGTGTTGTTCGCGCTTTGGCTGCCGTCGGCGTTGTTGGGAGTGTTTATCCTGATCAACCAAGGGCCAAGCCCTCTCAACGGTCCGCGCGAGGCGATGGAGGCGGGCGGGCAAAGCTCCGAGCCGAGGGGCGACCTTGCGGCGGTGCTGACAGTTCCTGCCAGCAGTCTGATGCAAATTGGTGTTCTCCTGTGGGCAGGGAAGCTGTTGTGGGGCGAATACACCCGGCACAAAAGCCGCCATCGTCGCCGCCGGCGGAAGCTCATGGACAAGATCCTTCAGCGGGTGGCGACGGCGCTCATCGCGATCAGCTTGTTCGCCACGATTCCAACTTTTGTGTGGTGCTTGTCGCGCTTCTACAAGTTGTGCATCCACATCTAGCGCGATGAGGGGGCGGAACGGCTGGCAGCCCGGTCAGCAGGTGCGCTTCAACAAATAATCCGCCAGCGCGCGCAGCGCCTCGCCGGCTTTTCCGAAGCGCGCGATTTTTCCAAGCCGAGCAGCGAGGGGTCGGCGGCCTTGTTCGTCTTTGCGTCCTTGCCGGCGGTCTTGCCGAGCTGCTCGGTGGTGGCGGTGCAATCGAGGATGTCGTCAATGATCTGGAACGCGACACCGAGGCACGTCCGGCACCGTGGGCATGTGGCAAGACGGTCCCGGTCAGACTGCTTCAAATCCACTGGCCCGTGGCAGCCGCTGCGTGTAAGTTCTTCGCAGTCAACCCGAACCACATCAACAAGGAGTCTGTTCCATGTCACAGAGAATAGTCATGAGTCTGATTGCCCTGGTCGCGCTTTCGCTCGGCTGCGGCAAGAGTTCCACTTACGAAACCAAAGACGGCCAGGTGAAGATTGATGAGAAGAACGGCCAGGCCACCTATGAGGTGAACACCAAGGAAGGCAAACTCAAGATGGCGACCGGCGACAAAGGCGTCGCGCTGCCCGACAACTTCCCGAAGGATGTGCCCATCTACAAGGGCGCCGTCGTGAAGATGGCCGCCTCGCAAGGCGCGCAACTCATCGTGCATCTCCACGTCACCGCTTCCGCTGCCGAGGCCGGCAAGTTCTACCAGGAACAGTTGAAGAGCCAGGGATGGGAGGTGGACACCACCATGAACATGGGCGATACGGGCATGGTCGTGGCCAAGAAAGCGGGCCGCCAGTGTGCGGTGGTCGCTGCCAAACAGGACGACGGGGCCGTCATCCAAATCTCCGTCTCGGCAGGGTCATAAAGTTGCCGATGAAGCAAGCCGGGTTTCTCAGTTTGGCGCTTTCGCTGCTGTGCGCCGCATCGGCGCTGGCGCTGGAACGCCACGAGTTCTCCCGGCCGCAGATGGGGATGCGGTTCCAGATCACGCTCTATGCGGCGGATGAGAAGACGGCCGAGGAGGCCGCCAGCGCCGCGTTCCGCCGGATCAAGGAAATCAACGCCATCATGAGCGACTACGAGCCGGAGAGCGAACTGAGCCGGCTCGCGCGCACGTCGGGCAGCGGGCAGGCGGTGGCGTTGAGCGAGCCGTTGTGGTTCGTGCTGTCGCGGGCACAGGAGTTTTCCAGGCGAAGCGGCGGCGCGTTCGACGTGACGGTCGGCCCGTGTGTCTGGCTCTGGCGCAAGGCGCGACGCGAGCATCGCTTGCCCGACCTGGCGGCGCTCGCAGCGGCAAGGAAGGCCGTCGGTTACAAGAACATCCAACTCGACCCGAAGCGGCGCACCGCCAAGCTGCTCGTGCCCAACATGCGGCTCGATCTCGGCGCGATTGCGAAAGGTTACGCGGTTGGGGAGGCGGTGGCGGTGCTGCGCGAGCGCGGCATCGTCCGCGCGCTGGTGGTCGGCGGCGGCAACATGGCCGCGGGCGACCCGCCGCCCGGCAAGCCCGGCTGGCGCATCGCCCTGCCGCTGCCCTATTCGCCCGCCGCGGAGAGGGAGCCGGCGCGGCACGTTTTACTCTCGAACGCTTCACTGTCAACGTCGGGCGACTTCTTCCAGTTCATTGAAATCAGCGGCAGACGCTACTCGCATGTCGTGAATCCGCGCACCGGCATCGGCTTGACCAGCCATTGCCAGGTGACGGTCATCGCGCGCGATGGCATCACCGCGGATGGTTTGTCCACGTGCGTCAGCGTGATGGGGCCGAAGGCGGGGCTGAAGCTGGTGAAGTCAACGCCCGGCGCGGAGGTGTTTATAACGCAGAAGCCCGGCGAGAAGGTCGAAACCTTCGAGTCGCCGGGCTTCGCGAAGTTCTACGAGAAACCGTAGCTGTTGGCGGCGTGTTTCTAGTCGCCCTTCTCGACGCCGCTGTGCCAGAGGTGGTGCAGTTGCTCCGGCGGCGGCACGGTCAGCGGGCGGACGACGCGGAAGCCGACGAACTGCGCGTCGGTGTGATACCAGATGCTCTTCGGCAATTGCGGGTCCTGCACCTTCCACGACGGGTCGGAGCCGTAACGCGCGGCGCTGCGGCAACGGTCTGCTTCGTTCTGCCACGAGCCGCCGCGGGTGGCGTGCGGATAGGGCTTGGTGGGCTTCACCCACGGGTCGGTCTGGGCGTCCTTTGTGTAGGGCTGCAACTGGTCGAGCGTCCACTGCCAGAGCAGGCCGTGCATGTCGTAGAGGCCCCACGGGTTCGGCTTCTTCAAGCCGACCTTCTTGGTGGCGCCGCCGCAGTTTTTGACATACCACGCGTAGTCGCCGAGCTTCGACGCGTCATCGCCGAAGAAATACGCCGTCTTCGTGCCGGCACGGCAGGCATACTCCCACTCCGCTTCCGTCGGCAGCCGGTAATACTGCCCGGTCTTCGCGCTAAGCCATTTGCAATACTGCGACGCCGCGTGCTGCGTCATGCTGATCGCCGGGAACCCGTCGCGGCCCATGCCGAACGTCATGTCCACGTAAGGCTGCGAGGGGCGCGCCATGGCGTCGGCCACCTTGTCGCCCTCGGGGTCGGTCTTGTGCGCGGCGCGGGTCTTCTTCTCCTCCTCCTGCAACATGAACAACTCGTATTCGTTCCAGGTCGCGAGGTTTTTTTCCATCCAGAACGGGCTGATCTTCACGGTGCGCTGCGGGCCTTCTTCCTTTTTGTGGCCCGGCTCGTTGTCGGGGCTGCCCATCGTGAACTCGCCGCCGGGAATCGGCACCATCGTGAACGTCACATCCGAGCCGGGGATGGTGACGCTGTATTCCTTCATCTGCGCCGCGTCCTTCACGTCGAGCTTGGCCACGATGCGCTTGTGAATCTCCGCCGTCGTCGCGACGGCTTTCTCGGCGGCGGCGTCCTCGGCGGAGGCGGCCTTCGCCTTTATCTTGCACACAACGCCGTCCGGCCACTCCGCGCCTTGTTCGATCCAGAGCTTGATCAACGCGATCTTCTCCTTCGACAACGGCCCGCCCTTCGATTTCGGCGGCATCAGGCCGTCATCATCCGCCGGCAGCACCGTCGTCGTGTAGAACGTGCTCTTGGCCGGATTGCCGGGCGTGATGTTCTTGCCCGCGCCGCTGGCCTTGAGGGCGGCGGCCTTGGTGTCGAGCGCCACATCGCCGGCCGCGTGGCCCGCGCGGTGGCAGGTGACACACTGCTCTTCGATGATGGGTTGGATGTCCTTGACGAAGTCCACCTTCTTGTCGGCGGCCTGGCCGTTGCCAGCGAACGCCAGCGCGAGGGACATTGTTCCAATGGAGAGATAGGATGATTTCATAGCTGTTGAGTGTCGGCAGTCAGGGGTGCGATGATCCGAACTAAGCGGCGGTGCCGTATTCGCGCTTGCGCGTGATGCCCGGCATCGGGACGGGATACTTGCCGTCGGGGCCGGCCTGCAATGGCGCGGGCGAGTCTTCGGTGAGTTTGTCCAAGCCCGGCGCGAACTCGTGGTCGCTATTGAGGATCTGGTCGAAGGTGATCACCTGGCCGGTGTGCGCCGCCATGCGGCCCATGGAGGTGACGAGGCTCGCCTCGGCGCCGCGCTTGACTTCGTTGTAAGGCTTGTTCTCGCGGATTGCGGCGATCAGGTCCATCCATTCGTTGTCGTAAGAATTCTGCTCTTCCTTGCTGACCTTGGATTCCCACACCAAGTCTTCAGGTTTCGGCTGCTGGCTCTTGTAGATGGCGGATGGCAAGCCCTGGTCGCCGTGCTTGGAGGCGATGGCCGAGCCTTTGGAGCCGTGGATGAAGCTGTTGTAGATGTTCTCGCAGCCGTTCATGCAGCGGCCGTCGTAGAAGAACTTGGTGTTGTCGGCGAAGGTGTATTCGACCGAATAGGTGTCGAGGTTCTGGTCAATGTATTCGATGCCCTCGGGGCTTTTCTTGTAGTGCCGGCCGCCGAGCGCCTGCGCCGACACCGGCCATGCGTTCTTCATCCAGCAGAGATGGTCAATGACGTGGATGTAGAAGTCGCTGTAGTTTCCGCCGCTGGCCCATAGGAAGCTGTGGAACCGCTGCACCTGGTAGCGCAGTTCGCTGATGCCCTCGGGTTTCGGCAGCGACGCGAAGTAACCAACCGGGCCGTGCATGCGGTAGCCGCGCATGAGGATGATCTCGCCTAGCTCGCCGCCGTGGATGCGATTGGCCAGCTCTTGCAGCGCCTTGTTGTGGCGGGACATGAGGCCGACGCCGACCTTGAGGTTCTTCTTGGCCGCTTCTTCGCCGAGCGTGATCATCCGCCGGGTTGTCGGGCCGTCCACCGTCACCGGCTTCTCCATGAAGACGTTGAGGCCCTTCTGGATGGCGTAGGTGAAATGCACCCAGCGGAACGCCGGCGGCGTCGTGAGGATGACCACGTCGCCGGGCTTCAGGCAATCCATCGCCTTCTTGTAGCCGTCGAAGCCGAGAAACTTCTTCTCCTCTGGCACCTCCACCATCGTCTTGGTCTTCTGGTTCTTGCTCAGACTTTCGTGGCTCTTCTTGAGCTTATCCTCGAACGCGTCCGCCATCGCCACCAGTTTGATGGGGCCGAGCGTGGCGGTGTTCAGCGCGTTCATGACGGCGCCGGTGCCGCGTCCGCCGCAGCCCACGAGGGCGATCTGGACGGTGTCGCCGCTGGCCGCATGGACGCGCGGGATGACAGCGCCCGCGAGCGCCGACGCCGCGGCAACGCGGCCGGAGGTCTTGAGAAATTCACGACGGGTGGTGGAACTGGGTCTAAGATGGTTCATGGGGCGGATTGTTTTACGCGGAAAACCCGGCAAGTCAACCACGGAAATGCCCGCGTTCTGTCCATCTGCTTCCACTCATGGGCAGGGCAGGCGCAGGGGCGGTGGCTTGGCAGGGGGGTGGAGAAAAACACCGTGACTCAATTTGCGCGTCGCGAATGAAGAACTATAGTTGCTCATCCGGTGCGACTGCCGCGTCGGCCGCGCGACCGGGTCTGATTGAAGCTCGACACAACTGATAGAAAGGAACCAGACGATGCCAAACGATCCCCAGCCGGAAATCTATCCTCCCTCGCCCGAAGTGATCGCCGCTGCCTGCGTCAAGGACCGCGACGAGCAGGCGGTCAGGGCCAGCCGCGATCTGGAGGCCTTCTGGGCCGAACGCGCGCAGGAGTTTGAATGGTTCAAGCCGTGGGACAAGGTGCTCGACGATTCCAACAAACCGTTCTTCAAGTGGTTCGTCGGCGCGCGGACGAACATCGCCTACAATTGTCTGGATCGCCACATCAAGACCTGGCGGCGCAACAAACTGGCGCTGATCTGGGAGGGCGAGAAAGGCGAATTGCGGACGTTCAGCTACCACGCGCTCAACCGCGAGGTCTGCCGGTTCGCCAACGTGCTGCGCAGCATGGGCGTCAAAAAGGGCGACCGTGTGACCATCTACATGGGCCGCGTGCCGGAACTGCCCATCGCCATGCTCGCCTGCGCCAAAGTCGGCGCAGTGCATTCGGTCGTGTATGGCGGCTTCTCCGTCGAAGCGCTCCACGGCCGCATCGAGGACAGCCAATCCAACATCGTCATCACCTGCGACGGCAGTTGGATGAACGGCAAGATCGTCGAGTTGAAGAACATCGTGGACGAGGCGCTCAAGCGGTGCGCCACTGTCGAGCACGTCATCGTCGTCAAGCGCACGGGCCAGCCGGTGCAGATGGAGTCGGGACGCGATTATTGGTTCGACGATCTGATGGGTCTGCCGGTGGCCAAGTCGCTGCCCGGCACTCGCAGCGACACCGAAGTGATGGACGCCGAAGATCCGTTGTTCATGCTCTACACCTCCGGCACGACCGGCAAACCCAAGGCGATCCTGCACACGCACGGCGGCTACATGGTCGGCGTCGCCACGACGCTCCAGTGGGCGTTCGACCTGAAAGAAGAAGACCGCTGGTGGTGCACGGCCGACCCCGGCTGGATCACAGGCCACTCCTACATCGTCTATGGGCCGTTGCTGCTCGGCGCGACCAGCTTCATGTATGAAGGCGCGCCGACGTTCCCCTACCCGAACCGTTGGTGGAGCATGGTCGAGAAATACGGCATCACCGTCTTTTACACCGCGCCGACGGCCATCCGCGGCCTCATGCGCTTCGGCGAGGCGTGGCCCAACCGCCACGATCTCTCCGGGTTGCGCATGCTCGGCTCGGTCGGCGAGCCGATCAACCCCGAAGCCTGGCGCTGGTATCACCGCGTCATCGGCAAGGGCAAGTGCCCCATCATTGACACCTGGTGGCAGACGGAAACCGGCATGTTCATGATCACACCGTTGCCCTCCATGCCGCTCAAGCCCGGCAGCGCCAGCAAACCGTTCCCCGGCGTCGAGGCCGACGTCTATGACGAGTCCGGCACACCCGTGGCGGTTGGCGAAGAAGGTTTCCTGGTGCTCAAGAATCCCTGGCCCGCCATGATGCGCACGATCTACAACGACCCCGACCGCTACGTGAAACAATACTGGACCAAATACCCCGGCGTCTATTTCACGGGCGACAGCGCGCGCAAAGACGCCGACGGTTACTTCTGGGTCATCGGCCGCGTGGACGACGTGATCAAAGTGTCCGGCTACCGTCTCGGCACCGCGGAAGTCGAGAGCGCGCTCGTCAGCCATCCCGCCGTCGCCGAAGCCGCCGCCATCGGCCTGCCGCACGAAATCAAAGGCCACGCCATCCACACCTATGTCATCCTCAAGGCTGGCCACGAGCCGAGCGAGGCGCTGGCCGAGGAACTCAAGATCCATGTCGGCCATGAGACGGGACCGATTGCCAAGCCGGAGAAGATCACGTTCGTCAAACAACTGCCCAAGACGCGCAGCGGAAAAATCATGCGCCGCGTGCTGAAAGCGCGGGCGCAGGGCTTGTCGGAAGGTGATTTGACGACGCTGGAAGAATGACCAGCATCAAGCAGTGCTATCGTCGGCCGCAAGCGGCCGAAGCTTCCTGCGCGAGTAAACCTTGGCGCTGGGCTTGACGCGCTCCACCGGTTTGATGCTCCAGAGCCGGCGGACTTTCGGCGGCGATGGCTTCTTCTTACTCACGGCGCAACACCCGCCGGCCTTCGATGACCAGCCGGCTCTCGGCGATCAACCGCACGGCTTCGGGATAGATGCGGTGTTCCTCGATTTGGACGCGGGCGTGGAGTGTCTGCGCCGTGTCGCTGTCGAGCACCGGCACGGCGGCCTGGACGATGATCGGGCCGCTGTCCACGCCGGCGTCCACGAAGTGAACCGTGCAGCCGGCCACCTTCGCGCCGTAGTCGAGCGCCTGCTTCCACGACTGCAAGCCGGGGAACGCCGGCAGGAGCGCGGGATGGATGTTGATGACGCGGCTTGGAAACGCTTTCAGGAAGTCGTCCTTCAGCACGCGCATGAAACCGGCGAGGCAGACCAGTTCCACGCCGCGCTCGCGCAGCGCGGCGACGTAACGCTGCTCCACGTCCGGCTCCAGCTTGGTGCGGAACTTGCCCGGCGCGAGGTAAAGCGCCTCGATGCCAGCCTGCCGGGCGCGGTCGAGGATTTTCGCGTTCTCGACGTCGCTGATGATGACGACGATTTCGGCGGGGAAGCCGGGCTGGGCGCACGCGTCGAGCAACGCCTGGCAGTTGGTGCCGCTGCCGGAGCCGAGCACGCCGAGACGAAGTTTGTGTTGAGGGGAAACTGGCTGGCTCATTTGAAATTGAATGTCGCGGTTGCGTTGTTACGGGTGGGGCGCGACCGGCGGTCGCGCCCTGCCATTCGCTGCAATCCAAATTACGCCAAACAGAGCGCCAGTTCGCGCAGCAACTCGCGCGAGCCGCAGCTCTGGACGCGCTCGATGGCGCGCTTCTCGCGCCGGTCCACTTCCTGGAAGCTGATGCCGATGAGCCGCGCGGTTTCCTCCAGCGAATGCGCCACGCCGTCGGCATTGAGGCCGTAACGGAGCACGATCACCTGCCGTTGCTTATCCGTCAGGCACTCAAAAAGCCGATCCAGCAGCGGGCGGATTTCGTTTTGCGCCAGCGCCTCCGCCGGATGCGTGAGTTGCTCATCGTGCGCTTCGCCGCCGTCCGCCCATGCCGTTTCCAGCGACACCCGTTGCGGCATAATTTCCAACTGCCGCAACCGCGGCAGCGCGTTCACCGGCACATGCACCGGCGTGCGCTGGCCTTGCAGGAAACGGAGCATCGCGCCGCGAATCCACTCCTGCGCGCACGTCGAGAGCCGGCATCCGGTGGTGTTGGCGGTCTTGTCAATCGCGTGCAGCAGCGCCATGCAGCCTTCCTGAAACGCGTCGTGGAACTGGTCCGGCCCCGAGGTCATCCGCGCCGCGAGGTCATACACCAGCCGCACCTGCGCGAAAAACAAATCCGTTTGCGCCGCCTTGTAGCGCGGGTAGTCGCGCTTGATGTGCAGCTTGAGCTTGTCGAACAGCGACACCAACTCGCCCGGCAACAGCCAGCGCCGGCGCGCGGCGGGAATGTCGTCCTCGGCGCCGAACTGGAAGAGGATGTGCCGCGCCTGCCGGGCGGTGATGTTGCCGGTGAAACTCTCCAGCACGCCCAGCAGCACGTCCTTCTGGTGCTCCACCAGCAACGACTGGATCGCCTGCTGCGCGCTCACGCCCTGACGGCCGCCGCGCAGGTCGCGCAACTGCATTTCGATCAGGATGCTCTGCCGGAACTGCGGCCAACTCATCAGATCAGCGAGAAACCGGCGGTAATGCGCCACCGTCTGCCGCAACCGCTGCTCGCGGACGGCATCGAGCGTCTCCACCGACGCGCCGCTCTCGCGAACGTAGCGGATCAGCCGCTCATAGCCGTCCGCGCGGCAAGACGCGACACCTCCCGGCTGAAACGCGCCGGTTTCGGGAAGGGCCTGCTTGGTGGTCGCCGCGATCATAAGAAACTGCCGAACATTACCCCCGGTTGGCGCTTGTGGCAATTTCTTAGTGACGGACCGCTCTTGTTGCAGGCCGCTATCGCGCCAGGAGGTCCGCCTTCAGCGCTGCCGTCGCACGGGTTCATGGCCCCGATACGGGGCCAAAGTTGGAGGCATTGACTACCCAAACCCTCCGGCGCGGGTCTTCAGCCTCGCTTCCGCTTCCGCGGAATCCGGACCAGTTCGATGCCGAACTCCTTCGCCAGCGCAAAGGCCAGCTTGTCACGGCCGTAAACGTCGCGGAACACGATCCGCTTGACGCCCTTGGAGGCGATGAACGTCATGCAACTCCGGCACGGAAGCAGCGTGACGGCCAGGAACTTGCATTGGCCGGGGCCGACCGAGCGCAGCGCGTTGACCTCGGCGTGAATGACCCGCGCCAGCCGGCCGTCGCGGTCCGACCAGTCAATCTCCACCTTTGGCGGCGGCCCGTTGTAGCCGAGACTCACCGAGTTGTCCTGTAGGACGGCGCACGCCCCGACCTGCACATAAGGATCCTGCGACCGGCAACTCGCGATAGTCTCCGCGAGGATAAGCGCGGTCTCTTCCCATGTTTTGCGGTTGCGAGGTTTCATTGTTGGTAAACCGGATTTCGGTCGCGCTCTTTTTTCTAAACCATCCACGCCGCGTCAGCAAATGCCCAGCAGTCTTAGTCCGTCTGCAAACTTCGACTCCTGATGCGCCTCCGAACGAAGGCTATTGCCAGCAACACCGATAGTGCGACAGCGAATGGGGCCATAAGAAGCAGGCCAAATCGCAGTGAAGACCACGTTTCGGATGGACGAGCCACTGCCGATGGTGCGCCAACAGCGATCTCCATTGCCGCATGAACTGCTACGAGTAAGCCGTAGCCAAAAGGAAAGAAGGCAACGATCCCCAAAGTCGTTGCCAATCCACGAAGAAACGGGTGACGCTCCAGAAACGTCAGTGGTTGATGCACCAACTCTGGCGACTTCTGCCATGCCTGATACCGCTCATCAATGACCGGCTTCAATCGCAGCCAGTTCTCTTCAGTGAATGGGATGTGGTATGTGTTCGGCAGTTTGTCGCAGAGGGTTTTCTGGAGATCTGTCAGATACGTTCCCCGCTTGTAATCGAAATAGTCCCGCGCAAAAGCGTTTCCCTTATCAGATAACATGTCCTCAGCAAGGCAGCCATCCCATGCCTTCCACAGCAACGCTGGCAAGCTCAGCTTCCCTGCCTTGTAAGAGTCGAGATCGTCGGCGCACTCAAAAAGGAAATGTTCGCTAACGAGGCTGTTCTCAACGAGCCAGCGCATGAAAAACGCGATGTGATGGACAGCGTAATCTTCGGACAAACCCTCTTCCTCCACCTGTTCGAGGTGATGCTTGCCTTTGTCGTATACCGTGTCGCGGCTCATGGGAAACAGTTCCCACTACTTGCTCAGCAACTTCTCCCACCGCTTCAATTGCCGCTGCACATTTGCGGAGGACGGCGCGCCGGTGAGGGCGCGGGCGGCGAGCGCCCGGCGCACGTCAAAGACCTGCCGCACGTCGGTGCCGAACTTGGGCGAGAGTTGACGGAATGACCCCAGCGGAAGCGCGTTCAGCGGTTTGCCTAGCTTCTCAGCTTCGGCGACGAGCGCGCCAACGATGTGATGGGCCTGGCGGAAGGGGACGCCTTTCTTCACGAGATAGTCGGCGAGGTCTGTCGCCAGCAGCGCGGGATCGCTCGCGGCGGACTCGCAACGCTCGCGGACGATGCGCGTGTTCAACAGCATGTCAGCCAGCACGCCGAGCGTGGAGCGGAGCGTGTCGGCGGTATCGAAGAGCCGCTCCTTGTCTTCCTGCAGGTCGCGGTTGTAGGTCATCGGCAGACCTTTGAGCAGCGTCAGCAGCGCGACGAGGTTTCCATAGACCCGGCCTGTCTTGCCGCGCGCCAGTTCGGCGATGTCGGGGTTCTTCTTCTGCGGCATCAGCGACGAGCCGGTGGTGTAGGCGTCGGCGATGCGGATGAAGCCGAACTCCGCCGAAGCCCAGAGGATGAGGTCCTCCGCCAACCGCGAGACGTGCAGCGCGATGAGCGCGCCGTCGGCGAGAAACTCGATTATGAAGTCGCGGTCGCTGACGGCGTCCATCGAGTTCTGCGTAGCGCCGTCGAAGCCGAGTTCCTTGGCGATGAACTCGCGGTCGAGCGGGAGCGTGGAGCCGGCGAGTGCGCCGGAGCCGAGCGGGCAGACGTTGGTGCGCTTGAACGCGTCGTTGAGGCGGCCGTGGTCGCGGTCGAACATTTCGACGTAGGCAAGCAGGTGATGCGCGAGCAACACCGGTTGCGCGCGCTGAAGATGCGTGTAGCCGGGAATGATGACGTCGTCGTTGGCCGCCGCCAGCATCAGCAGCGACCACTGGAGATCACGCAGGTCGCCCTGGACGAGCTGGATTTGGTCGCGAACGAAGAGCCTTACGTCCAGTGCCACCTGGTCGTTGCGGCTGCGGGCGGTGTGAAGCTTTGCGCCGGCGGGCACGCGCCGGGTCAGCTCGGACTCGATGTTCATGTGGACGTCTTCGAGGTCGGCGCGCCAGGTGAACTTGCCGGCGGCGATTTCCATGCCGATTTGCTCAAGGCCCTTGACGATGGCGGCGAACTCGGCGCGGGAGAGCACGCCGATCTTCGCGAGCATCTTCGCGTGGGCGATGCTGCCGCGGATGTCGTAAGGCGCGAGCCGGTAATCGAACGAAACCGACTCGGTGAAACGCTGGACGGCTTCGGCAGGCCCGGCGGTGAAGCGCCCGCCCCATGTGGCGTGTTTCTTGGTTGGCATGGGCCAGACTATAAGGAATGGGCGGCGGAAAGCCAAGCGCGCCGCGGCAGACCACGGAATGGCCAATGACCAATGACGCAATGGTCGTTCAGTTCGACGGCCAGTTGCGCATGAACTTGACGAGGTCGGCCACGGCGGGACTCTTGCCGGTGCGGACGTAGAAGCCGCTCGTGGAGACGCCCACCAGCAGCGACATTTCCTTGTCGAACCCGAGCAGGTTGCCGAGACAGAAGCCGGCGTTGAAGTGGTCGCCCGCGCCAGTCGTAATCAGCGGCCTCACGCAGAACGGCCCGTCCACGAGCGCGGAACCTTTCGCGTCCACCGCCACCGCGTAGGCCGTGGGATGCACCACCAGCCGCTCGATCTTCAACGCGGCGAAAATCTTTTCGGCCAGTTCCTGGATCGAATCCTTGGACTCGTCGTCGGTGTTGATGCCGAGCACCTCGCCGATCTCGTGCGCTTCCTTTTGGTTCAGGCCGAGGATGACGCGGTAAAAGCGACCGAACTTCTGGATGAGGTCGAGCGCCTCGCGGATGTCGGCGGCGGTGCGTTTCTCCGGGTCGGCGAGGTCGAAGAAAACGACCGGCTTGTGCTTCGGCTCGGCTTTCGGCAGCGCCTTGGAGAGGATTTGCCGCCAGATGTCGCTCATGTGCGGCAGCATCGTCCAGTTCACATAGGCGACGAACGAACTGCCCGTCAGCAGCTTCTTGAGTGTCGGCAGGCCGACGCGCTTGACGATGTTTTGCCAGTTCACGTCGCCGAGCGTCTCGTGCTTGCCGAGCATGATCTTGCCGTCCTCGAATTCCAGCGCGTCGGTGTGGCCGGGGTCGGCGATGCTGATGACCTTGGCGCGTTTGGCCATCGGTTCGAAAACGGAGTGGAGGTTCGGGAAGCCGAGGTTGCCGATGTAGGTGACCTTCAGGCCCATGCTGGCGAGGGCGTTGGCCATGATGGGGCCGTTGCCGCCGAGCTTCATCATCTGGACGACGAGTTGCATGTTGGTGCTCTTGCCCGCAGCGCCGGCGACCTTCTCGGCGAGCTTGGTCATCGTCGGCACGAAGGTGTATTTGTCGAGCGCCTCGCGCTTGTCCACGACGCGGATGATCTCGTCCACGAAGCCGTCGAAGCCGACGGTGGCGGTGAGCTTGGGCACTATGGCCTTGGCGGCGGCGAGCTTGCTGGCGACAAACGGGCGAAGTTCTTCTGGATTCATGGCGCGCGAGGATAGCGGGCGGCTGCGGGGAATCAACAAACTTTTGCGGGGAGCTGGCGTTCCGTTTCAGTTGCGAGGCCCGCCGGACAAGACACCGGATGCACAAAGGCGCTTGTCAGAAGCGGAGTGGCTCCATAAGATGCGCGCGCCGTCGAAAGGAGATGCTCGTGATCGGCCCGACATCAGAACAGCGCCTGCTGCAGCTTGCCGGCCTTGCGCCGGAGAAACCTCCGCACAGCTCCGCGTTCAACGCGTCCGGCCAAAGCCCGGCCGCCATCCCGGAATGGTCCGTTGAACTCAGCCAATGGTCCGCCGAAGTCAGCAGGCTTTCCGCCGAGATGAGCTGGCTCTCTGTCAGAATCGCCAGGCTCTCCGCCGAGGTCAACCGTCTCACCGTTGAAGTGAGCCAGCTCTCCGCCAAGACCCGCGGGCAGCCCGCTGAAGCCGTCCAGTTGTCCGCCGAGGCGGGCGAACGATCCGCTGAAGCCAGCAAGCGGTTCGTCGAGGCGAGTGAACGGTTTGCCGAGGCCAGCCATTGGTTCGGTAGGATCGCCGCTTGGTTCGGAGGCGCGACCACTCCCCTGGCCAGCGACTCGCAGGCGTTTGCCTGTCCGGAATGATCTGGTTGGGAATCGTCGCGCGGTCTGAAGGCCCAAGGTTCGGCGTGTCGCGGGCGCTGGAGCCGCCGGCCGATCAACGTTTCGCGGCGGGGGCGGATGGCGGAGGCGGCGTCGCGGTGGAGGCGGCGCGCTTGAGCAGGCCGAAGAAATCGCTGTCGGTGGAGAGCAGCAGGGTGGAGTCCTTGGCGAAAACCTTCTTGTAGGTTTCCATGCTCTTGATGAAGGCGTAGAACTCCGCGGCCTGAGCGTTCTGCGTGTAGGCGCGGGCGTAAATCTCGGCGGCCTTGGCGTCGGCTTCGCCGCGAATCCGCTGCGCCTCGCGGTAGGCCGTGGACTGGATGTCGTTGAGTTCGCGCTCCTTCTGGCCGGCGATGCGCGCGGCGGAGCCTTCGCCCTCGGAGCGGAACGCTTGGGCGATCTGCTGCCGCTCGCTCATCATGCGCTTGTAAATGCTGTCTAGGACTTCGGGATTGTAGTCCACGCGCTTGATCCGCAGGTCGAGCAATTCGATGCCGAAATCGGCGAGTTTGCCCTCGGCGGCTTTCTTGATTTCCTCTTCGATCTTGCACCGGCCAACTTTGATGGGTGGCAGCGCGCCCACGGAGCCGAGGACGGCGGAACCCGCGGGGCCTTTCAGCGAATCGTCCTGCGCCGGCTTGCGGTTCTTGTCGGTGCGGATGATTTCAATCAGCTCGTGCTTGGCGACGGCGTTGCGGGTTTCGCTGCCTAGGATGTCCTCGAGCCGCGACCCGGCGCTGCGCTCGTCGCGAATGCGCAGGAAATACTGCATCGCCTCCTTGACCCGCCACCGCGCGAAGGTTTCCACATAGATGTAGGTCTTGTCCTTGGTCGGGATGCCCACCGGCGCGCCATCCCATTCGAGGAAGCGTTTTTCGATGCGGTTGACGGCTTGGATGAACGGCTGTTTGAAGTGCAGGCCCGGCTCGACGACCGGTTCGCCCACCGGTTTGCCAAACTGGGTGATGATGACCTGCTCCATTTCGTTCACGGTGTAGCAAATCTCGGCAAGCGCGAAGAACGCGACCAACGCGCCGACGGCAAGAGCGATGAGATTGCCGGGCTTCATGGTTTCGCCTCCCCGGTCTTCAACGTCTGCTGCAAGACCGGCAGCCACTGGCGCAGCGACTCGTCCATGATGATCTTCGGCCCCGCCTGCGGCAGGATTTCGCCCATCGTCTCCAGGTAGATGCGCGTCCGGGTGATTTCGGGCGACTTCACGTATTGCTCCAGCATCGCGTTGAACGAGGCGACGTCACCCTCGGCTTCGTTGACGCGCTTGGCCTTGTAGCCTTCGGCGGTGCTGATGGTCTGTTGGGCTTCGCCCTTGGCCTTCGGCACAACTTTATTGTATTCGCCGTTGGCGACGTTGATCGCGTTCTCGCGGTCCTGCTGGGCTTTGTTCACCTCGTTAAAAGACGCTTGCACCGTCTTGGGCGGGTTGACGTTCTTCAACTGCACCTGATCCACGGACAACCCCAGCTTGTATTGTTTGACCATCTCTTGCAGCCGCGTGAGCGCGGCCATCTCGATCTCCTGCCGGCCGATGGTGATGACCTCGTCCACGGTGCGATCGCCGACCACTTCGCGCATGACCGCCTCGGACAGGTCACGCAACGTCTGGCCGGGATTGCGCACATCGAACAAATACTGTTTTGGGTCGCAAATGCGATACTGCACCACCCACTCCACCAGTGCGGCGTTCAGGTCGCCGGTGACCATGGATTTTTCCCGGTCCGGCTCATATCCCACCTGGTCGGGGTTGCTGTAGCCGGCGCTGGAAAAACCAAATTCCATCTTCAGTTGCCGCCGCGTTGGCAGCACCGACACCTGGTCAATGCCCAGCGGCAGTTTGAAATGCAGCCCCGACTCCACCTTCGTGTGGAACTTCCCGAACCGCAGCACCACCGCTTCGTATTCCGCCCCCACGGTGTAGAACGAGGTCCACGCGACCAGCAGGACGAGCGCGCCGACGAGGCCGGCACCGATGCAGCCGGCGGGCGGCCTGTGGCCGGGAACGTCAATGGTTGGTGGAATCCTCGGATTCATCTTCTTGACGCGCGCAACCTAGCGGAACGCCGGGACGGATGCAAGCACTCCCGGCTCGTTGAGCGGCGGAAACTGGCGCTGGCTGGGGCGTCAGCCCGGCGGCAGGGCGAACCAGAAGGTGCTGCCTTTGCCGACCTCGCTTTCGACGCCGATCTTGCCGCCGTGGGCTTCGACGGCGAGCTTGCAGAAGGTCAGGCCCAGGCCGGTGGAGTGCCGGCGCGCTTCCTTGTCCACCTGGCCGAACTTCTCGAAAACTTTCTTGTGAAACTCGGCTGGAATGCCGGGGCCGGTGTCGGTCACAGCCACGCGCGCCATCGAATCCTTGCGGCTGAGGGTGACGGTGATCCGGCCGCCGTCGGGCGTGAACTTGACGGCGTTGCCGATGAGGTTGGCGATGATCCGCTGGAGGACGTCTTTGTCGGCGTGGACGCTCAGCGGCGCGGAGGGCGTCTCGACGCTGAGGCGGCGCTGGCCTTTGAGGACGCCGAAGGTTTCTACGACTTCCCTGGCGACGGCGGCGATGTCGCACGCCTGGCGGTTTAGCGGCATCTCGCCGGATTCCATGCGGCTGACATCAAGCAGGGTGGTGACCATGTCGAGGAGCTTGGCGGTGTGTTTGCCAAGGACGTCAATGTAGCCGGTCTCCGACGCGTTGAGCTTGGCGGCGATCTTGACTTTGATGAGGTCCACGTAGCCCGCCATCATCGCCAGCGGCGAGCGCAGGTCGTGGACGACGAGGTGGACGAGGTTGTCGCGGAGGGTTTCGAGTTCGCGGAGGCGGTCGTAGTTTTCCTTGAGCTGGCGGTTCTGGCGTTCGAGTTCCTTCTGGAGTTGGTGGAGCTTGAGGTGGGTTTCGACGCGTGCGTGGACTTCCTCGAACTGGAACGGCTTGGTGACGTAGTCCACGCCGCCGATGCCGAACGCCTTGACCTTGTCCATGGTCTCGTTGAGGGCGCTGATGAAGATGACGGGAATGGGGGCGAGTTGGGGGTCGGCTTTGAGGCGCTTGCAGACCTCGTAGCCGTTCATCTCCGGCATGTTGATATCGAGGAGGACGAGGTCGGGCGGGTCGCTCTGGGCGGCGCGGAGGGCCAACTCGCCGCTGGGAACCGGCCGCGATTTGTAGCCGCAGCCTTTGAGCATGCCGTTGAGCAGTTGGAGGTTCTCCGGGGTGTCGTCCACGACGAGGATGCTGGGGGCGGGGGAGGGCGGTGCGGGTTGCATGGTGGGTCAGTTTGTTTCCGGTTGCAGGAGATGCAGCAGCTTCTTGTAGTCGAACCGTTCCATCATCTGCTGCAACGCCCGCGCGAGCGCGGGATCATGCGGTTCGATCCGGCCGATGAGTTCCAGCACGCGGTCGAGGTCGGCGTTGATGGCGGCCTGGCGCATCGCGTCGGTCAGGTCGCGCGGCAGGGCTGCCAGGGAGGCGCGTTCGATCTTGGTGGTGGAGCCGGCGGGCGGAGGCGCGGCGGTCTCGCCGGCATAGACATATTTGACGCCGAGGAACTCGCGGATGGTTTCCAGCAGCCGGGCCTCGCGGTAAGGCTTGATGATGAAATCATCGGCGCCGGCGGCGAGGATGGCGTTGCGGCTTTCCTGGAAGGCGCTGGCGGTGACGACGATGAGCCTGACCGGCGGCGCGTCGTGCCGGGAGCGGATGCGGCGGATGACTTCGTAGCCGTCCACGGCCGGCATGCGCAGGTCCAGAAGGATGAGGTCGGGACGCCAACGTTCGTAGAGACGCAACGCTTCTTCGCCGTCGGCGGCCTCCGTGGTTTCGAAGCCGACGGTTTCGAGCAGATTGCGCAGCAGCGTGCGGTTGTCCTCGACGTCGTCGGCGATGAGCACCCGATACGCGCGCTGGCCCGGCTCCAGCCTCAGCACGTGGCGCAACTCGGTTTTGCGCGCGACGGCGGAGGATTCGCCGGCGGCGATGGCCACATCGAATCGGAAGACGCTGCCTTTGCCGAGCTGGCTGCTCACCGTGATGTCGCCGCCCATGAGCCGGACGAACTCCCGGCTGATGGCCAGCCCTAGGCCCGTGCCGCTGCCGGCGCGGCGGCCGGCGCGGGTCTGCTCGAACGGGTCGAACAGCCGCTCCATTTCCTCCGGCGCGATGCCCGGCCCGGTGTCCTCGACCTCCACCCTCAGGCGCAAGGCCCTGCCGTCCATCGCCTGCGTCTGCACGCGCAGGGTGATGCCGCCCTTGTCGGTGAACTTGACGGCGTTGCCGAGGAGGTTGATGAGCACCTGGCGCAGCTTGCTCTCATCGGTGACCACGAAGCGCGACACCTCGCCGATGCGCTCGAGGACGAGGCGCAGTTGTTTGTCGTCGGTTCGCAGGCGGAACATCATCTCCACGTCGTGCAACAGCGCGTGCAGGTCGAAGGTCGTCGTGTTCAACGTCGTGCGGCCGGCTTCAATGCGGGAGACTTCGAGGATGTCGTTGATGAGCGCCAGCAGGTGCTCGCCGCTGCGGTTGATGGTGTCGAGGTGCTGCCGCTGCTGCGGCGTGAGGACCGGGTCGCGCTGCATCAACTGCGAGAAGCCGAGAATGGCGTTCATCGGCGTGCGGATCTCGTGCGACATGTTCGCCAGGAACACGCTCTTGGCGCGGTTGGCCGCCTCGGCGGAGCGTTTGGCATCTTCGAGTTGCTGGATGGATTCCTCCAGCTTCTTCAGGGCCTTCTCCGCGCGTTGCCGCTGCGTGTCGGCATCCTGCATCATGCTCAGGGCAATCCGGCGGGACTTTTCCGGGTCGCCCCCGCGGTCGTCGAGCCGCCGCTCCAGGTTGGTGTCGTTGGGAGGCATCGGGGTTCGACTGGCTTACACCTTGCCGGGGCCGCCGGGCGCGCCTCCGCCGGGAGTGTCGCGCCGCCAGACCGGGGGATAGGCGGGCGGGCGGTTCAGTTCCGCGCAGAGCCGGTTCACTTCCTCCTTCAACTCGATCACGCGCTCCTCGCGTCCGATCATGGCCCGGTAGAACGCCTCCAACTCGGCGGTGCGCTCCTTGACCATCTCTTCGAGGTGGTCGCGGTGCTGGTTTAATTCTTCTTCAGTCCGCTTGCGGTCGGTGATGTCCTCGGCCACGGTCAGGATGCAACGCTCGCCGCCGAACTCGATGATTTCCGCCGACAGTCGCGCGATGTGCGGCTCGGCGTTCTTCGAGCGGAAGCGGGCTTCCACGTCGCGGTAGCTGCCTTCGGTGATCAGCTTTCGGAAGGCCTGCTCCAGTTCCTGCGGGTTGGCCCACAGCTCTATTTCCGAGGTCGTCTGGCCGACCACTTCGTCGCGGGTGTAACCGGTGTATTGCTCGAATGCCCTGTTGACCTCGATATACCGCCGGTCCTTGAGCGAGACGATGGTCATGATGGTTGGGCTGGCTTGGAACGCTTTGGAGAATTTCTCCTCGGATTTTTGAAGTCTGCCCTCGGCCTGATGTTTGTAGAGCGCCATTTCGATGACCGTCTTCAGCTCGCGGTCTTCGAACGGCTTGAGAATGTAACCGAACGGTTCCGTCACCTTCGCACGCTGCAACGTCGTGTCGTCGGCGTAGGCCGTCAGATAGACCACGGGCAACCGCCACCGCTGGCGGACCTGTTGCGCGGTCTCGATGCCGTCCATCGCGCCCTCCAGCCGGATGTCCATCAGCACGAGGTCGGGCAGCAGTTGGCCGGCGAGCGTCAGCGCCTTTTCGCCGCTGGGGGCCGAGCCGACGACCTGGCACCCGAGCAGGTCCAGGCGGACTTTCAGGTCGGCGGCCACAATCGGCTCGTCTTCAACAATCAGGATTCGAGGATGACTATTCATAGATGCTATTCTCCCTGCTTGGCTTGAAATGTAATGTGAAAGGCGACGCCGCGGTCGCGTGTGATCTCGACGGCGCCGTGCAACTTCTCCACCAACATGAACACCAACTGATGGCCCAGAGTCCCGGTTTGGTGAATGTCCAGCCCTGACGGCAGACCCACGCCGTCGTCGGCGACTCTCAGAACGATCTGTTCCTGCGGCGTCGTCCGCAACTCGACTTCGATGTGCCCACCCTGCCCGCCGGGGAAGGCGTGTTTGAGCGCGTTGGAAACCAGCTCGTTGATGATGAGGCCGCACGACACCGCGCGGTCAAGGTCAATCGCGACCTCCTCCAGACGGGGCCGCAGCTTGATCTGGGCCGCCTTCGGCCCGTAGGAACGGAAGAGGTGGCTGCAAATGTTCTCGATGTAGTTGGCGAAGTTCACGTGCGCCAGGTTCTGCGACCGGTAGAGCGTCTCGTGTAGCAGGGCCATGGAGCGGACACGGTTGCCGGTTTCCTGCAAGGTGTCGAGCGCCGCCGTGTTCTTGGTGCGGACGGCCTGGAGGTTCATGAGGCTGATCACAATCTGAAGGTTGTTCTTCACCCGGTGATGCACCTCTTTCAGGAGCACGGTCTTTTCTTCGAGCGACGCCCGAATCTCCTCCTCCGTCTGTTTGTGGGCCGTGATGTCGCGGGACACGCCGACCAGCCCGGTGATCTTGCCCGACTTGTCGCGCAACGGCACCTTGGTCGTGGACACCCACGTCACGCGGCCGTCCGGCCAGATTTCCTTCTCCTCCTTGCTGATCATGGACTCGCCGCGGCCCATCACGCGTTTTTCGTCTTCGAGCGCCTCACGCGCGTGCTCGGCGGCGAAGAAATCAGAATCCGTCTTGCCCACGACGTCGCTGGCGTTGCGAAGGCCGAACGACCGGCTCATGGCCTCGTTGATTCGCACGAAGCGGCTGTTCAGGTCCTTGAAGTAGATGTTGTCGGGGATGGTCGTGATGAGGCTGTTGAGGAGGCTTTGTTCGCGGGCCAGACCTTCTTCCACGCGTTTGCGTTCCGTGATGTCCTGGGCCATCACGAGGTAATACATCGCCCGTCCCTGCTTGTCGCGGATGACGGTGGCCACGACCGAGCACCAGACAATCTCCCCGTCCTTCCGGATGTAACGTTTCTCCGTGCGATACACCGGAATATCTCCCCGCAGGAGATTCTCGACGGATTCCACATCCTGTTTGAGGTGCTCCGGATGGGTGATGTCCTTGGAGGTCAGGGAGGCGAGTTCCTCTTCCGTGTAGCCCAGCATCTTGCAGAAGGCGGTGTTGGCCTGGATGTAGCGGAAATCCGCGCCGACGATGGCCATGCCGCTGGGGCCTTCCTCGAAGATCTGGCGGAACCGCTCCTCGCTCTCGCGCAGCTTCTCCTCCGCCTGCCTGCGTTCGCTGATGTCACGGCAGTCCGACAGGATGGTGGGCTTGCCGTTCAACTGGAACAAGTCCGCGCTGATCTCGACCGCAATCCTTCGCCCGTCCTTGGCCACATGCACAGCCTCCCAGAGGGCATGCTTCTTCTCCTTGAGCTTCTCCATGATCTCCGGGAGCAGGGGGAGAAACTCCGGGGCGTCAATGTCGGAAAGGTTCTTCTGGGTCAGCTCCTCCCGGCTGTAGCCCAATCGCTGGCAGGCCACGTCGTTGACTTCGATGATCTTGCCCGGCAGGCCGTTTGCGCCCGGCCCTTCGGAAACAATCACCGCGTCGTAGCTGCTGTTGAAAAGCAGGCGGTAGCGCTCTTCGCTGGTCCGCAGCGCCTCCTCGGCCAGCTTGCGGCCGGTCACGTCCCGGAAGCTCCAGACCCGGCCCACCGGCCGCCCCTCGATGCATTGCGGCAGCGAGTAACGCTCGAAGACCCGTCCATCCTTGAACTCCAGCACATCGAAGCCGGTGACCTCCGGATGCGCGTAGAGTTTCTGCACCTTGGCGACAAAGCCTTCCGGGTCTTTCAGTTGGCCCAGCATCAATTGGACAGCCTGCTGGTCGCGGCTGGCCGTCATCAGGTCGCGGTTCTTCCATTCGGGGATCATCTCTTTCGGGAACCGCCACATGCGGATGAAACGCTCGTTGAAATCCACGATCCGCCCCTGAAGGTCCACGACCAGAATCCCGTCCGCCGTGGACTCCAGCGTGGCCTGCATCAGCGACACCGAATGCCGCAGCGCCTGTTCCCGCTGCTTGCGCTCGGTGATGTCACGGGCGATGTGGACGCTGCCGATGAGTTTCCCCTCCGAATCGCGCAGGGGCGAGACGGTCTCCAGGAAATCACCGTTCAGCCGGTTCTCGTGAATCTCCGCCGTGTGCTCGATGCCGTCCGCGAGCAACTGTTTGTGCGGGCAGAACTCCGGCGGGTCGTCGGTCCCATGAACGGCGGAATGGCACGTCTGGCCGACGCACTTGTTCAGCGGCAGGCCCAGCCTGGCCGCCATGGACCTGTTGGCGCGGATAATCCGATACTCATTGTCGAGGATCGCCACAAGGTCGGGCACCGCGTCGAACGTCCGCTCCCAATCTTCCTTGGCCTGAAGGACGGCGTGCTCCGCGCGTTTGCGCTCGGTGATGTCGCGCGCGATGCTGGCCGCGCCCACGATCAGGCCCGCCGCATCCCGGATCGGCGAGATGGTCAGCGACACGTCGATGATCTTCCCGTCTTTCCTCCGGCGCTTGGTTTCAAGGTGGGAGACAACGTCGCCGAGCTTGATTTTCTCCAGGATCGCCGGCAGTTCGCCGGGACGGTCCGCAGGAATCAAAATGGAGATGGGGCATCCGACGATCTCCGCCGCTATGTAACCGTAGAGTTTCTCCGCGCCTGAATTCCAGTTCACGACGATGCCGTCGAGGGTCTTGCCGACGATGGCATCATCCGAGGACTCGACAATGGCCGCCAGCCGCGCAATGACCCCTTCGGCCACGCGGCGTTCCCGCCGCACCTGCGCCTCGCGGATTTCCCGCTCCACGGCGGGCACGAGGCGGGCCAAGTTGCTCTTCATCAGGTAGTCGTGCGCGCCCGCCTTCATCATCGTCACAGCGGTGTCTTCGCCAATGGCGCCGGAGACGATGAGAAACGGAATGTCCAGTTTGGCCCGCTGCAACTGGGCGAGCGCGGAAGGCGCGTCGAACTGCGGCAGGGAATAGTCGCAAATGATGACGTCCCACGACTGCCGGACCAGCGCCGCCTTCATCCCGTCAGCGTCCTCGACCCGTTCCGCGCGCACTTCGTAGCCCGCCTTCTGCAACCGGCGCACCACCAAGTCCGCGTCGCTCTCCGAGTCTTCGATCATCAGGAGGCTGAGCGGCCTGGTCATTGAGACCTCACTTTCGGTGGCGGCTCGTTCAAGCCCTGCCAATACGCGCCCACCAGTTTCATGGCGGCGTCGAACTGCGCGAAGTCCACCTGCTTGCGGATGTAGCTGTTGGCGCCGAGGTCGTAGGCGGCCGCCACGTCCTGCTCTTCCTTCGAAGAGGTGAGAACGATCACGGGCAGCCGGCGGGTGCGCTTGTTGGCGCGGATGCGGCGCAAGACCTCCAGGCCGTCCACTTTGGGCAGCTTGAGGTCGAGCAACACCAAGCCGGGCAGTTGGGAGATGTCCCGCCCGGCGTGCATGCCGCTCCCAAACAGGTAGTCCAGCGCCTCTTGGCCGTCTTCGACCACCACGAGCCGGCTGGTGATGCAGACCCGTTGCAGCGCCCGCTGGGTCAGGGCGACATCGCTCGGATTGTCCTCGACCAACAAGATGGTTTCTGACGTGTCACTCATGACGCCTCATCGAGCGTAAAATAGAAGGTCGCGCCTTGGTTCACCTGCGCCTCAGCCCATATCCGGCCTCCGTGGCGCTGGATGATGCGCTGCACGGTGGCCAGTCCAATACCCGTGCCCGGAAACTCCGAAGCTCTGTGCATGCGTTGAAACGCGCCGAATAACTTCTTGGCGAAAGCCATATCAAAACCCGCGCCATTGTCACGCACGAAATAGGCCGGCCGGTCCTTCACGTGCGTCAGGCCGAACTCGATTCGCGCCGCGGGCCGCTTGCTGGTGAACTTGACGGCGTTGCCCAGCAGGTTGGTCAGCGCGATCCTCAGCAGCCGCTCGTCGCCTTGGTCGCCCAGCCCCGGCTGGATCACAAACTCCAGTTGCCGGTGCGGCAGGTCTTCTTGCAGCCGCAGCGCGATGCTTTCCGCCAGGCCGGTCATGTCCACCGGGTTCGTCCGCATTTCGGCGCGCGTCACGCGCGAGAGCTTCAGCAGGTCGTCAATCAACTGGGCCATGCGCTGCGTTTCGGCGCGGATGCGGCCTAGGTATTGGCGCGCCCGCTCGTCCAGTCGCTCGCTGTAGTCCTCCATCAACGCCAGGCTCCAGCCGTCAATGCCGCGCAACGGCGCCGTCAGGTCGTGCGACACCGAGTAGGCGAAGCTCTCCAGTTCCCGGTTGGCGGCGGCGAGTTGGATGGTGCGGTCGGCCACGCGCTGCTCCAGTTCGGTGTTGAGCTTGCGGATTTCCTCCTCCGCCAGCTTGCGGCCGGTGATGTCGAAGTTCACACCCACGACGTTGGTGACCTGTCCTCTCTCGTCGGCGATCACGCTCGCGGCCGCCTGGATGTGGCGGACCGCGCCGTCGTTGCCGCGGATGATGCGGAAGTTGAAGTATCCCGCCTTCTTTTCCGTGACGGCGCGGCGCAACTGACGCTCGACCTGGGTCACGTCCTCCGCGTGCATCATCTCGGCCCATCGCTGGTAGGTCATCGTCTCCGTCGAAGGGATGCCATACATCTCAAACATGCGGTCGTCCCATGTGACGGCGTTGGCAAGGACGTCCCATTCCCAGACGCCCATGACCGCCGCCTCGGTGGCCAGCGCCAGGCGATGGCTGTAGGCGCGCAACTCCTGCTCCGCCTGTTTGCGCTCGGTGATGTCCACCAGGATGGACGCGATGATGCCGGGACCGGTCCGAAACACGCGCACGTCGTAAAAACCGAAGACGCGCTCGTCCTTGTAGGGCATCTCGAACGCCTGCGGCCCCAGGTCGCCCCGGGCCACCTTACGGTGGAGTTCGAGGACCTGCGTGTCCCGGAGGTTGGGGAAGACTTCCTCAATCGTTTTTCCAACCAGGTTTTGGTGTCCGCCGCTGCTAATGCGCTCAGCCGCCGGATTCGTCCCGGTGAGCACCAGGCGTGAGTCGGATTCGAGGCGGTAGAAGTGCATCGCCGCGGGGGAGGACTCCACGATGCTGCGGAACTTCTCTTCCGACTGCCGCAGCGCCTCCTCGGCCCGCTGGCGCTCGGTAATCTCCTGTTTCAGTCCGTCGTTGGCCCGCGCCAGGTCGGCGGTGCGCTCCTGCACCCGTTGCTCCAGCGAGGTCTGCATCGTCCGCAACTGCTCAAACAGCTTGTCGAAGGCGACACTCAGCACGTCAATCTCGTCGCGCTCGTCCATCTCCAGCGGCGTCATCCGCGAGATCTCCGATGTGGCGGCGATTTCCCGGATGTGCCGTGCCATCGCCGACAGACGCCGCGACACCACGAGGTGGAACGCGATAATGATCAGCCCGAACAGGAAGGCCAGCCACATGGCCATGATCATCTGTTTCCAGCTCGTCTCGGACGCCATCGCCAACACCACCGCCTCGACGGGAATCGCCACCGTGTCCAGTCCCGCCACGTCCCCGACCTCCCGGTGGAAGCCTCCCGTCACGCCGTATTGCTTCACCAACGCGGCGGGCGCGTCCTTCGGGTCGCCGTGGCAGCGCAGACATTCCGCTTTCATCCGCCGGGCCTTGAACTGCGCGACATAGCGCTGGCCGTTGATCTGAATCTGCTCGGTCTTCTGGCTGACCGTGGGGTTTCGGCGGAAGTAATCAATGGCCCGCAATTCCTGCGGGCTGGCCTGGTTGGCTGGATTGCGTGGATTGTCAGAGATGAAACGGACGATGTAGCCGGGAAACCGCTTCTGGACTTTCTCGAAGACGCTTTGCGAGACGAACATGGGCGACATCATCTCGGGGATGTAGTCCTCCTTGCCCACGATCTTCTGGACGATCGGGTGCATCGTCTCGGACACGTATTCGCGGATGGCCAGGTTAAACTCCATCGCCATCGCCGCTTGCTGGCCAATCCGATCGTTGGCGTGATACTGGCTCGTCACGTAGGTCTCGCGAAAGATGAAGATCGAGAACAGGATGGCGACGACGCCAAACGGCAGGAGAAACCGCGTCGCGATGGTTCTCATAGTCCAACCTCCTCAAAATCCAACATCGGCTGCCGGCAATTCCGCTTCGTTATCACAGAAAATGTGTCCACGGCTCTCCAGGGGCGCCGTGCGCTATGGCTTCCACTTGGGCAATGGCAGCTCGTTCAGCAACAGCCAGTAAAAGCACAGTTGCTGGATGGCTTCCGTGAACTCGGTGAAGTCCACCGGCTTGTGGATGTAACTGTTCGCGCCCAGATGGTAGCTGTGGATGAGGTCCTGCTCCTCCTGCGACGAGGAAAGGATGACGACGGGCAGCAGTTTGGTCCGGTCATCGGCGCGGATGCGGCGGAGCACTTCCAGCCCCGACACCTTGGGCAGCTTCAGGTCCAGGAACACGACAGCGGGCATCTGCGTCGTGTCGCGTTTGGCGTGGACGCCGGTGCCGTGAAGGTAGTCTAGGGCCTCGGCCCCATCTCTCACCACCATGAGGTTATTGATGAGGTTGATTTGGGTGAACACGCGTTTGACAAGATGCTCGTCGTCGGCAGTGTCCTCGACCAAAAGGATGGTTGTGCCTTTCATGTTGTCTGTTCCTTCCTGTGTGTCATGCCGGCGGCGGCAAGGTGAAGAAAAACGTCGCGCCCTGGCCCACCGCTCCTTCCGCCCGCACCTTGCCGCCGTGCCGGTGGATGATACGCTGCACCGTAGCCAGCCCGATGCCCGAGCCGGGAAACTCGCTGGTGGTGTGCAGCCGTTGGAACGCTCCGAAGAGCTTGTCTGCGTAGGCCATCTCGAAACCCGCGCCATTGTCGCGGACGAAATACTCGTTCCGGCCCTCCGCCCCGCGCAACGCGCCAAACTCGACGCAGGCGTTGGCCTGCTTGCTGGTGAACTTCCACGCATTGCCCAGCAGGTTTTCCAACGCCACGCGCAACAGACGCTCGTCGCCCGTCACTTCAAGCCCGGGCTGGCACTGGAATTCAACCGGGCGTTTTGGTTCGCGCTCGCGAAGCTCTGCCGCGACCGCCTGTGCCAGCGCGCTCAGGTTGACCTTCTCCCGCCGCATCTCCTGGCGCGACGTGTGGGAGAGCGCCAGCAGGCCGTCTATCAACTGGCTCATGCGCTGGGCCGCCGCCCGGATGCGGTGGAGGTAATCCTTCGCCTGCTGATCGAACTTGTCGCCCCAGTCGTCCAGCAGCGCCTTGCTGAAGCCGTCCATCGCCCGCAGCGGCGCCCGCAAATCATGCGAGACCGAGTAGGAGAACGACTCGATTTCCTTCATCGCGGTTTGCAGCTCCGAGGTGCGTTCGAGGACGCGCAGCTCCAGCGTCTCGTTCAGCCGGCGGATTTCCTCCTCCGCGTGGTGCTTGTAGAGCGCCATCTCGATGACCGTCTTCAGCTCGCGGTCTTTGAACGGCTTGAGGATGTAGCCGAACGGCTCTGTCACCTTGGCGCGCTCCACCGTCGTGTCATCCGCGAAAGCCGTCAGATACACCACCGCCAGATGCCACCGCTGCCGGATTTGCTGCGCCGCTTCGATGCCGTCCATCGCCCCTTCCAGCCGGATGTCCATCAACACCAGATCGGGCAACAGTTGTCCCGCCAGCGTCAGCGCCTTCTCGCCACTGGCTGCGGAGCCAACCACCTTGCAGCCCAGCATCTCCAGGCGGATCTTCAGGTCGGCGGCCACGATCGGCTCGTCTTCAATAACCAAAACTCGCGGATGCTCGTTCATATCCGTTCCTCCCCGTATCTTGCCTGAAACGCGATGCGAAAGACAGTCCCGTGATTCTGCGCCACATCCACCGTGCCGTGCAGCTTCTCCGCCAGCATGAACACCAACTGGTGGCCCAGCGTCTCGGTCTGGTGAACATCCAGCCCCGCCGGCAAGCCCACGCCGTCATCGGCCACCGTCAGGACGATCTCGCCTTGCGGCGCCGTCTGTAACTCGACCGTGATCTTCCCGGAGCGCCCTTCGGGAAAGGCGTGCTTCAGCGCGTTGGAAACCAGTTCGTTGACGATCAGGCCGCACGAAACCGTCTGGTCCAGGTCAATGGAAACATTCTCCAGACGCGGCTCCAGCCTGACGCGCGCCGCCTTCGGCCCGTAGGAGCGGAACAGGTGGCTGCAAATGTTCTCGATGTAGCTGGCGAAGTTCACCCGCGCCAGGCTCTGCGAAAGGTAAAGCGTCTCGTGCAGCAGCGCCATCGAGCGGACGCGGTTGGCGGTTTCCTGCATGGCCTCGAGCGCCTCCGGGCTTCGGATGCGCACGGCCTGGAGGTTCAGGAGGCTGATGACGATCTGGAGGTTGTTCTTCACGCGGTGATGCACCTCTTTCAAGAGGACCGTCTTCTCCTTGAGCGACGCCCGCAACGCATCCTCCGCCCGTTTCTGCTCGGTGATGTCCTGCACGGTGCCCGCGGACCGGATCGGCCGGCCTTGTGAATCATAGAAGGTCTCCGCCCTCTCGCGGACGTGCTTCACCCGCCCGTCCGGCAGCAGCAGGCGGTGCGTGATGTCGTAGGGGGACCTGTCGCTGACGGAATTATCGAAGGTCCGCTGAACCCTTTCCCGATCTTCCGGGTGGACCGTCTTGCGGAACATTTCATAAGTCACGCCGGAAGTTCCATGATTCAACTCGAAAATCCGATAGATCTCCTCCGTCCACGTCAGCTTGCTGGTCACCAGGTCGGCCTCCCAACTGCCGATGTGCCCGATGCGCTGGGCTTCGATCAGGCGCGTTTCGCTGGTCCGCAACGCGTCTTCCACCCGTTTCCGCTCGGTGACGTCGCTCAACACGCCGTCCGTGCTTACCAGCCGCCCTTCCTCACACACTGGCATCCAGCGGTCCTCGATGCACTTCAGGGTCCCGTCTTTGCAGCGCCACCACTCCTCGTCCCGAATCGCAACCCGGTCCGCCGGCTGCAACTTCAACTGCTCAAACCGCCTCTTCTGTTCGTCAAACTTCCCTTTGAAAATCACCCGCGACAGAAAAGCGACGCGCCCGCCCATGACCTGGATGTCTTCCAGCGTGTAGCCGAACATCTTCTCAAAACCCGGGCTGAGGTAGCGGAACTCATGCGTCAGCGCGTCCACGCTGTAGATCGCATCCTCGATGTGCGCGGCGATCCGCTGGAATTTCTTCTCGCTCTCGCGCAACGCCGCCTCCGCCCGCTTGCGGTCAGTGACGTCGAACAGCGTCGTCCGGCTCGCCACGAAGTTGCCCTGGGAGTCCCGGATGGCCGTCGAGTTCAGCAACACCGGCAGCACCGTGCCGTCCTTCCGAATCAATTCCGTTTCGATGTCGCTGACCCACCCGCGTTCCTTCAGCACGGGAAACGTCTGCTCGTAAACCTGCACGCCTGCGGGCGTCAACAGGTCGGTCAGCCTCATCTTCCCGACAACCTCCTCCTGCGCGTAGCCGAGCCACTTCAGTTCGGTGTCGTTGATCCGGATGAAGACGCCGTCGCTGTTCAACGAGTGATAGCCGCACGGTGCGTTGTCATAGAGGTCCTGGATGACGCGGGACGATTCCTTCAGCATCTCTTCCGCCTGCTTGCGCTCGGTCACGTCTTGCACCGTGCCGATGAACCGCGTGGGCCGGCCCGTCACGGGATCACAGACCACCTCGGCGTATTCGTGGACGACGCGCGACGCCCCGTCGGGACGCAGGATGCGGTGCTCCACGTCGTAGCGTTTGTGCTCGCGCAAGGCTGTCTGGACCTCGGCCCACACCCTCGCCCGGTCCTCTGGCGCGACGGCATTGCCAAACAACTCGTGCGTCACCTGCACCGCGCCCGGCTCGTAGCCGAAAATGCGGAAGGTTTCGTCCGACCACCACAGCGAATTCCGCGAAAAGTCCTCCAGGTTCCGCAACTCCGCCTCCCAACTGCCCACGTGCGCGATCCGTTGCGCGGCTGCTAGGTGCGTCTCGGTGCGGCGCATCGCCTCCTCGGCCCGCTTGCGTCTGGAAAACTCCTTCTTGATTTTGAAGGCGGCGTGGTCCGGTCGAGACGGGGGAGTCTCCCGCAAAACGCTTCCGCCGGCTTTGGATGAAGCCTTCATTTCGATCCCACAGGTTGCCACGCGTTAGACTTAACGAAAACAGCAAAACGGCAAGCTTAATCTGCGCGCCGGTATAAATGTTCCTGCCCCATCTCCCCTCCGTGTCCCACGTCCATAGCCTGACCGATCCCCAGTCACCAATCACGAGTTACGAATCACGAATCAAAATCCACCGTGCTCTTCACTCTTGATTGCCCGTGCCATCCCCTCATTGAGACCGGACCCCGATTCAGCCACGATGCCGTGGTCTTATTGTTGAATGAATCGAAGGGGTTTGCTTCACTGGATGCATGAAGACAAAGAAGGTTATGTCCATGGAAAGGCATATCTCAAGGCGCCAGATGCTCAGGGCCGCGATCGCGGGCGCATCGGGCGTTCTGGCCGGAACGATCCTGCGGGCAGGCGAGCGCCAGACCGGCCCGCCCGCCAACGCGGCCGCCGCAGACCCAAGAATCCGCGGACCGTTCCCGATCCTCTCGACGCCCTTCACCGAATCGGGCGCGGTGGACTTCGACGTGCTCGCCAACCAGGCGCGCTTTGTGGACTGGGGCGGGTGTCCCGGCATGATCTGGCCGCAGTCAGGCGACAGCGTGGATCTCCTGACCAACGACGAAAAGCTCCGCGGCATGGAGGTGCTGGCCGAAGCGGCGCGTGGCTTGCGCACGGCACTGTGCCTCGGCGTGCAGGGCAAGGACACGGCGGAGATGCTCGTCTTCGCGAGACATGCCGAGAAGCTCGAGCCAGCGGCGATTATTTCGCGGCCACCGGACTCCGGCCGGACGGAAGACGACATGCGTCAGTATTGGCGGGCGCTGGCGGCGGTCGCGAAACGGCCCGTGATCATCCAGACCACCGGCGGCGTCGCCTACAAGGGGCCGGTCCCATCGGTGCCGCTGTTGATCGAACTGGCGAAAGAGTTCCCGCATTTCGGTTACGTGAAGGAGGAGGCCGCCCCCATCATCGCCCGCACGCGGGCCTTGGCGGCGGCACGGCCGCCCATTCGTCGCGTGTTCAGCGCCCGCGGCGGGTTTGGCTGGCTCTACGAGTCGCACCTCGGCACCGAAGGGCTGATCACCGAGCGTGCGGTTTACGCGGATGTCCTCACCAGGATCTGGGAACTCCAGCAAAGCGGGAAAAACTCGGCGCTCCTCAGGGACGCCTACGCGAAGTTCCTGTTGATGGCGAACCTGGGCGACCATCTCCCCGGCGGCGGGCTGCGCGGCTTCCAGTTATACATCTGGAAGAAACGCGGCGTGTTCAAAACGATGGTTTCACGTCAATACGGCCCCAAACAAACCATTCCTGCGAAGCCCATCTTCTCGGAACTGCAACTGAACAAGGAAGAGATTGCGGAGATCGAATTCCGCTTCGAGGCGTTGAAACCGCATCTGAAGCCAGGGTCGCCGCGATTTGGCACTGCCACGAAGTCAGCCTCCTGATTTTTGACGCGTTACGCCTTCTTCGCCAACTCCGCGCTGCGAATGGTGCCGAGGATGTCCACGGCCCCGCCTCCGGAGCTTCCGAAGGAGAAACTTCCCATCGAGCTAGCAGACGCGCTTTTTTCGCCGCGTGAAAGCGGTCACAGCAGAACTGCTTGGCGAAGCCACTCGCCGATTGGTGCAGGAGTTTCAGCCGGAGGAAACCTGGCTCTTCGGCTCGCACGCCTGGGACACGCCCGACGAAAACAGCGACGTGAACCTGATGGTGATCGTGCCGAACAGCCAGGAACGGGCGAGTCGCCGAATGCAGCGCGCCCGTTTCATAAGTTCAACATCCTCATGTATTGCCAGAAGGGGCTGCGCGGTTATCTGGCGGCGCGCGCATTGCACGGCCGCGGCTTTAAGAACGTCGCCAATTTGCGCGGCGGTTTCTTGCAAGCGAAACTCAACGGCTTGCCGTTGGAGAAGACGAACGCGGGATGATGAACGATCGTCTCAGCGGAATCAGTCTTCCGCGTCTTCCCAGCGCTGTGCCCGCGTGAGAGCCTTCCGCCAGCCAGCCTCGTGCTGGCGGCGCTGCGCGGGCTTCATCGTCGATTTGAAGCGGCGGTCCACCTGCCATTGCGCGGCGATCTGCCGGCGGTCTTTCCAGAAGCCGACAGCGAGTCCCGCGAGATACGCCGCGCCGAGCGCCGTCGTCTCCGTGACCTTCGGCCGCACCACCGGCACGCCGAGCAGGTCGGACTGAAATTGCATCAACAGATTGTTCGCGCACGCGCCGCCGTCCACGCGCAGTTCCTTCAACTTGATTTCTGCGTCGGCTTCCATCGCCCGCAGCACGTCGGCCACCTGAAACGCAATGCCTTCCAGCGCCGCGCGCGCGATGTGCGCCGCCGTCGTGCCGCGCGTAATGCCGGCCATCAAACCGCGCGCGTAGGCGTCCCAGTGCGGCGCGCCGAGTCCGGCAAACGCCGGCACCAGATAGACGCCGTGTGTGTCCGGCACCCGCGCGGCGAGCGACTCGACCTCGGAGGAGGACTTGATGATGCCAAGTCCGTCGCGGAGCCATTGGACGACCGCGCCGGCGATGAAAATGCTGCCCTCCAGCGCAAACTCCGTCCGGTCGCCGATGCGCCACGCCACGGTCGTCAGCAGGTTGTTCTTCGACGCGATGGGCTTCGCGCCGGTGTTCATAAGCATGAAGCAGCCGGTGCCGTAGGTGTTCTTTACCATGCCGGGTTGCGTGCAAGCCTGTCCAAACAGCGCCGCTTGTTGGTCGCCCGCGATGCCCGCAATCGGAATCGCACCGCCGAAGAGCGTTGTTTCGCCATAGACCTCGCTCGACGAGCGCACCGCCGGCAGCATCTCGCGCGGCACGTCGAGCAGTTCCAGAAGCCCGTCGTCCCAGTCGCCTGTGCGCAGGTTGAACAGCATCGTGCGCGAGGCGTTGCTCGCGTCGGTCACATGAACGCGGCCTCCAGTTAGATTCCACACGAGCCAGGAATCAATCGTGCCGAACGCCAGTTCACCGGCCCGCGCCCGTGCGCGCGCGCCCGGCACGTGGCGCAGAATCCACTCCAGCTTCGTGCCGGAGAAATAGGCGTCCACGACCAGCCCGGTTTTTCGGCGGATCATCGTCGCCAGCCCGCGCGCCTTGAGGCGGTCGCAAGCGGTGGCGGTGCGGCGGTCCTGCCAGACGATGGCGTGATGGATCGGCGCTCCGGTCTTGCGGTCCCAGACAACGGTAGTCTCGCGCTGGTTGGTGATGCCGATGGCGGCGATGTCCGTTGCGGTCAGCCCGGCTTTACGGATCGCCTCCGTCGCCGTGTGCAACTGCGTCGCCCAGATTTCGCGCGCGTCGTGCTCCACCCAGCCGGGCTTCGGGAAGATCTGGCGAAACTCCTTCTGCGCGGAAGAAACCACGCTGCCGCTGCGGTCGAAAACGATGGCGCGCGAACTGGTCGTGCCTTGGTCGAGAGCGAGGATATGTTTCATAGGAGAAAGCTCAGAGAGCCGGCCAACAGAGCTTGTAGAGCAGCGCCGCGATCAAGCCGCCGATGATCGGCCCGACCACCGGAATCCACGAGTAGCTCCAGTCCGAGCCGCCTTTGCCGGCGATGGGCAGCACGGCGTGAGCGAGTCGTGGGCCGAGGTCGCGCGCGGGGTTGATCGCGTAGCCGGTCGGGCCGCCGAGCGACAGGCCGATGGCCCACACGATGATGCCCACCAGGAATGGTCCAAAGCCCACATCCCAGCCATGCGCGGGATTCAGGTTCTTCGGCGTGAGAATAGCGAGCACGCCCAGCACGAGCACGAAGGTGCCGATGATTTCCGTGAGCAGGTTCGCCACGGTGTTGCGGATGGCTGGACCGGTGCAAAACACCGCCAGCTTTCCGCCCGGATTGTCCGTCGCCGGCCAGTGCGCCAGATACGCCAGCCAGACGATGGCTCCGCCGAGAAACGCGCCGATCATCTGGGCCGCGACATAAACCGGCACCGACGCCCAGTCGAACTTGCCGATGGAAGCGAGAGCGACAGTCACGGCGGGGTTCAGGTGCGCGCCGCTGAACGCGCCGACCGCATACACGCCGACCGTCACGCCGAACGCCCAACCGGCCGTGATGACAATCCACCCGCCATTCTGGCCTTTGGTCTTGTTGAGCACGACGTTGGCGACGACGCCGTCGCCGAGGATGATGAGCAACATCGTGCCGAGGAGTTCCGCGAGAAATGGCGTCATAAGTTTGGCTCCAAGCGAACGCGGCGAGGCTAACAAAGTCACTGCGTCATGTCCAACGCGGACGCTGACAGCGGCAAGGCTTGCGGTTCGCGCCGCGAACTTGAGAATTGTCAAATCTCGCGAGCCGGTTTAAGTCTCAAAGCGAACGCACATGAAGACTTCGCAATCACTACTGGAAACAAACCGCTCCTCAACCCGCCCGCCGCTTCATCCCACGCGCCTTTCGCGCCGGAACTTCCTCCAACGCTGCGCGGCGGGCGCGATGCTTGGCGCTCCGATGATCGTGCCGCGCCACGTCATCGCCGGCAGCGGTCAGACGCCGCCGAGCGGGAAGATCAACATCGCCGGCATCGGCGTCGGCGGCATGGGCCACGGCGACATCATGAGCGTTTCCGGCGAGAACCTTGTCGCCTTCTGCGACGTGGACGAAACGCGCGCCGCCAAGACCTTCCAGAAGTTTCCGGGCGTGAGGCGCTTCAAGGACTTCCGGAAGATGTTCGATGCGATGGAGAAGCAAATTGACGCGGTGACGGTCTCGACGCCGGACCACACGCATGCCGTGGCGGCGATGGCGGCGATCAAACGCGGCAAACACGTCTATTGCCAGAAGCCGCTCGCGCATTCGGTCCACGAAGTCCGCCGGTTGATGGCGGCGGCGCGCGAGCACAACGTCGTCACGCAGCTCGGCAACCAGGGCCATTCCACCGAGTCCATCCGCATCTTTTGCGAATGGATTGGGGATGGCGCGATCGGCAAGGTCCACACCATCCACGCCGGCTGCAACAAGGTGAACTCCGGCATCAACGCCCTGCCGAGTTTGAAGGAGAAGCATGAAACGCCGCGCGACCTCGACTGGGACCTCTGGCTGGGGCCGGCCAAGGGGCGGCCTTACAACCCGGCCTATGCGCCGGGCAAATGGCGCGGCTGGGTGCCGTTCGGCAACGGCACGCTCGGCGACTGGGTCTGTCACGTTGTGGACCCGGTGTTCTGGGCGCTGGACCTCGGCGCGCCCGCCACGGTCCAATCCACGGCGAAGGATTACGACTTGAAGACGCAGGGCGACGTTTTTCCGACCGGCCAGATCACCACCTTCGAGTTCCCTGCCAAGGCCGGCCGCGGGCCGGTCACGCTGCATTGGTATAGCGGCACCGAGCGCATCCCGCGCCCGCCGGAACTGGAGCCGGAGCGCAACGACATTGAGATCGGCGCGGCGGTGATCGGCGACAAGGGAACAATCACCTACGGCTCGCACGGCGCAAGCGGCGTGCGCATCGTGCCGGAAACGAAGATGAAGGCTTACCAGCGGCCGGAGAAAACGCTGCCGCGCGTGAAGGAGCATCATCAGGACTGGCTCGACGCGATCCGTGCCGGCCGCAAAGCCGGCTCGGATTTCTCCTACGGCGGCCCGCTGACGGAGCTGGCGTTGCTGGGGATCATCTCGATCAAGATGGGCGGCCGGAAGCTGGAGTGGGACGCGGCAAGGATGAAGTTCGCCAACTGCCCGAAGGCCAACGAGCATCTCAACCCGGCCTGTCGCAGCGGCTGGCGGCTGTGACGGCCGGTGGTCGCCGGCGCCTTTGGGTTTGGGACGGCGTTGACACGAGTCGCGCTGTCAAAACAGTGGCGGGGCGCGGGCGCGTGTCGTAGGGTGGAATTCAGTTGGCAGTCAACGGAGCAATCGTTACTAAAGTCCGGTTACTTATGAGCGCCTGCGGAACCCAAAGATCCTTGTTTCGGCGATTGCTGCGGCTGCCGTTGCGGCTCGTGCCCGGCTTTGTGCGCATGCCGATCCTCAGCGGCCCGCTGCGCGGCAAGCGATGGATCGTCGGCTCCAGCATCCACGACGCCTGGCTCGGCAACTACGAGGCCGACAAGCAGGCGCTCTTCGCGCGGACGGTGACGCCCGGCAGCGTGGTGTTCGACGTTGGCGCGCACGCGGGATTCTACACGCTGCTGGCGTCGGCGTTGACCGGCCCCACGGGCCGCGTCTTCGCGTTCGAGCCGATGCCCAATAACATCGCCCACCTCCGCGAGCACCTGCGCCTCAACGGCGCGGCGAACGTGACGGTTATTGAGAAAGCCGTCGCCGATGCCTCCGGTGTGGCGACCTTCACCGCCTGCGGCTCGAACTTCCAGGGCCATCTGTTGCCCGGAGGCGAACTCCAGGTCGAGACCGTCTCGCTGGACGAACTGGTCGAGCAAGGCCGGCTGCCGCTGCCGGATTTCGTGAAGATGGACATCGAGGGCGCGGAGGTGCGGGCTTTGAACGGCGCGCGCAAGCTGCTCGCCCGGCGCCATCCCACAGTCTTCCTCGGCACGCACGCCATGACCGATCTCGGCTGCAACACGCACGAGCCGTGCTGCCGGTTGCTGCGCGACCTCGGCTACCGGCTCGTGCCAATCGGCGCCGACACGCTCGACGCCACCGACGAAATCCTGGCCGTGTATGGCCCCTGAGGCTGCTATGAAGATGACTTTACCGAGACAACTTTGGCTGCTGGCGTGGATCGCCATGGGAACGTCCGCTGTGTTCGCAGCCGCGCTTCCCACCCGGCACATCGCCGTCAGCGCCCGCGTCGAGCCGGCGGTCGCGCGCGCCGGCGAGACGGTGAAACTCGTCATCACCGCCGTCGTGGACGAAGGCTGGCACCTTTACTCGCTCACGCAGAAACCCGGCGGCCCGGAGAAGACGACGATCACGCTGGCGGAGAGCGCCGTTGTCGGGAAAGCCGGCGCGTTCACCGGTCCGGAGCCGAAACGCGTGCGCGACACGGCGTTCGACATGGATGTCGAGCAGCACGAGGGGAAGATGGAGTTCACCGCGCCGCTGGCGCTCAAGGTGGACGCGGCTGTAGGCAAACAGAAGATTGAGGGCAAGATGCGCTTCATGCTCTGCAACGAGCAGAGCTGCCTGCCGCCGATGACCGCGCCGTTCGCGGCGGAATTCACCATCGAGCCGGGCGCGCCGCGGGCGGAGTTTGTCGCGGCTGTTTCCACCGCGCCGGCTGTGGAAGCGAAGGGCGCGCCGGAGAAATTCGGCGGCCAGGCGGACGGGCTGGGCGGGCTGATCCTGCTGGCGATCATCTCCGGCCTCGTCTCGCTGCTGACGCCGTGCGTCTTCCCGATGATCCCGATCACCGTCAGCTTCTTCACCAAGGAAGCTTCGCACGACCGGCGGCGCGCGCTGCAACTCGCGGTGGTCTATGGCCTCGGCATCATCGCGACGTTCACGCTCGTCGGCGTGGTGCTCACGCTGCTGCTGGGGGCGGGCAGCGCCAACAAGTTCGCCGCCAGCCCGCTGGTGAACATCGGCATCGGCCTGCTTTTCGTCGCGTTCGCGCTGAGCCTGTTCGGGTTGTTTGAAATCCAACTGCCGTCGTCGTGGATTGACGCGGCGCAGTCGCGCGCCGGCGCGGGCACGGTCGGCGCGATGTTCATGGCGCTGGTGTTCACGCTGACGAGCTTCACCTGCACTGCGCCGTTCATCGGGCCGTTGCTGGTGGCGATCACGCAGGGCGCGTGGTTCTGGCCGTTGGTGGGCATGGGTGTGTTCAGCGCGACGTTCGCCGCGCCGTTCGTGCTGCTGGCGCTCTTTCCGAGCTGGATCGCGCGGCTGCCCAGGAGCGGCGGCTGGCTGAACTCCACCAAGGTCGTGATGGGCTTCCTGGAGCTGGCCGCGGCGATGAAGTTCTTCAGCAACGCCGACCTGATCTGGCAGTGGGACGTGTTCACGACGCCGGTGGTGCTGGCGAGCTGGATTGTCCTGGCGATGCTCACCGGCCTCTACATCCTCGGCAAACTCCGGATGCCGCACGAGGAGCCGGTGGAAGGCGTTGGCGGCGTGCGGGTGATGTTCAGCCTCGTGTTCTTCGTGTTGGCGCTGGTGATGACGCCGGGCATGGTAAGGATTCCGCCGCCGAACTTGATTGATTCCTATTTGCCGACGCCGGTCGCGCTGAAGCAGCAGGAAAAGCTGACGTGGAGCGACGATTACGCGGCGGCGCTGAAACAGGCGAAGGCCGAGGGGAAGAACGTGTTCATTGATTTCACCGGCTACACCTGCACCAACTGCCGCTGGATGGAGATCAGCATGTTCCCGCAGCCGGAGGTCGAGGCGGCGCTCCAGAAGTTCGTCCGCGTGCGGCTCTACACCGACGGCGGCCCGCGCGGCCAGGAGAACCAGGATTTCCAGATTGCGCGCTTCGGCGACGCCGCACTGCCGCTCTACGTCGTCATGAGCGCCGACGACAAGGAGATCGCCCGCTTCGCCGGCATGACGCGCGACGTGAAGGCGTATCTGGAGTTTCTCAAGAAAGGGTTGTAGGACGGCCTAACCGCAATACGGCACAAAGTTCTCTGTGCAATGTGTGGGGCGGTTGACATCGGAAGAGAGCACCCGTGCCACGTTCGTCGGAAAGCTGTCGAAGCGGCCTTTGCCCGGCGTTTGCCCTGCCCAGAGGCCATCGTCCCAAGCGGCAGCCGTTCTTGAAGACACCGCCTCCGCTCGATCACTCCGCCACCGCGCAGCCCAGTCGCGCCGCGCATTGTCGAAACAATGCTTGCAGCGGAGGCGCTGCTCATCTGCACATACACTCGCCGCACACTCACTTCGCGAACCGAACGCGATAGGCGAACGCCTTGCCGTCGTGCGCGAATTGCAGCGCGTCGCCGTCCTGGCGAAACTGCTGCTCGCCGGACGGCCTGCCATCGCTGCCAAGCGTCACAATGCGCTCAGCCTTTCTGCCGCCCGCGCCGAGCCGGTCGAGCCGCAGCGTTGCTTGGAACGGCGGCGACGATGGCAGCGGCGTCAGTTCCATCTCGCCAGAGCCGTGGCGCAGCCGGAACGCGCCGTTGGTGGCGACCGGGCCGAAGTCCACGACCTTGCCCGCGCTGTTCACGCGCTCCTGCTTCGCCGCGAGGTCGGGATCGGGCGGCTCCGGATGGTAAGCGACGGCGACGCGCCCATCCTCGCGTTTGATCTCGATCTTGCCGCAGCGCGCGCGACCGGAGCCGTCCACCGGGCCGAGCATGGCCAGCCGCGGGCCGCCTTTGCCGGGATGGTAGAGGCCACAGCGCACAGCCACCGTTGCCGGCACCTTTACAGTGTCGGGGACGCTGCTTTCGATGATGGCGGCATAAGTTCCCGGCGTCGCCAGTTTCGCAGTGTCCAGCTTCCATCCGCCTTGAAACACAATGCCTTCGCTGAAGCTGCGCTTCTCGTCGGTGAAGTGGACGAACGCCCGGTAACCCTCCGGCACGGCGCGTTTCACGACACATTCGGTGCGCAGCCGGAACCTGCCACCGCCCAAGTCCTCCATGCCGAGCACGCGCGGCTCGACGCAGCCCGGATTCTCCGAGGCGTCCGGCCGTGCGTCGGCGAACAACTCGCCAGGCTTCCGCGCGAAGCCAACGATGGCGCCGTCGCGCCGCGTCACCCCCGCTTCGCACTCGCCTGCGCGCGCGATGAAGCCGTAGCGCGGCAGAGTCGCGCCGCCGACCTCCCAGTCGCTTGCGCCGCGGTTGGAGTGGACCGTCGCGCCGCCGCCGAACTTCACGCTCTGCCGGTGGATGTTGTCGCCGGCGAACTCGTGCGACAGCAACTCGCTCCGCGCCAGCACCGCGCAGACATCGTGCAGCAACCAGTAAGTCATCACCGCGCGCCGCGAGAACGGCCCGTCGCACATCGGGTTTCGGCCGCCGATGACGGTGTTGCTCAGGTAATCATCGCTGGCGTAGCCGTGGAGAAACTGGTTGCCTTCGCCGGAGTAGCGAGGCCCCAAGCCGCCTGCGAGCAGCACAAACGCGCCGTGGCTGGCCATGTCATGCCACGGCACGCGCTCGGCGTCGCCCGCCGGCATCCGCCAGTTGAAATGCGTCTCCTGTCCCGGCATCCAGCCGCTGTGGTCGCTCTGGGCCGCGTCGAGATGGCCGATGAGACCGTCCTGGCCCGCCTCGCTGATCTGCGGCGCGTTGTTGCCAAGCACCGCGCGGATGCGGTCGAACGCCGCGCCCCATCGCTCGGCGCAAACCATCTTCGGATAGAAGCGGCCCGCGCGGTCGTAAAAATCAATCGGCGGAATCGCCGTGAACACGTCCACGAAACAGCTTGTCGGCGCGAAGCCGCGTTTCATCAGCCGCAAGTTGCGGTCGAGCCACGGTTGGAACGCCGTCGGCAGCCAGCGGTAGCTCAGCGCGTCGCGGCCCTTGTTGAACCACGCCTTCTGCGGCGTGCCGTCCGGGTTGAAGAGGATGTGGTCGTAGGAATAGCCGTCGGCGTCGGGATAGAAATCAATGTAGTTGTCGTGCGGGCAGAAGAGGATGCCGTTGCGCTTGCACGCGGCGACCATCGCCATGAAGTCCTCCTGGTTTCCCGCCGGCGGATAAATGTCCGGCAGCCGGTAGTCGTAGCCCCATCGCTGCCAGACGTGCTTGACGAACACCGCGTCGGTCAACCCGTAGCGCGCGGCTTTCTCCAGCCCTTCCGCCGCTTCGCGGTAGTCGCCACCCCACTGGTCGAGGCAAATCTTGCCCTGAATCTTCGCGACGCCGCCGGCCGGCTTGAAGTTGGCGATGGCGCGATACACCCGCGCCGCCGCGAACGCCCCACGCTGCGACGGCACCAGCGAGAACGTCGCGTCGTGGTGCGCCACCAGCGAGCAGTGCCGCGTTTCCGGGTCCACGCGCAGCGAGTCGGGGAAGATGTCCACCGCCTGCACCAGCGACAACCCGCTGGCGAAGTCCGCGCCCGCGTGCCGCGTCGAGAGCGTGAAGCCGCCGCCGCGCAGTTCGAACTTGCCGGGATCCTGGATCACGTTGCCGAAGCCGGCATAAACGCGCCGCGCCTTTTCCGACGCCGGGCCGAGCATCAACTGTGTGAACCTCGGTTCGCCGCGCTTGTCGCGTTTCGCGCCGGGCATCGAGAACGCCACGCGCAGCGCGCCTTTCTCGGCCCAGAGCTTCGCCTGCGCGCGCACCGGCTCGTCGCCTTTCAGCAGATAATGGTCGAGCACGCCCCTGCCACCGCGGAAGTTCTCCTCCACGCGATCGCAAATCAGCCCGGCCCGGCCCGCGGCAATCGGCAGTCCACCCACCTCGAACGTGAAGCCGTCGAAGACCAGTTCGCGCTTGTCGTCCACGAACGCGATGAACGCGTCCGCCAGCCCGTTCGGCCCGGGCACGACCGCGGCGCCAACCGTGGCCGCTTCGTTCGCCAACTTCCATGTCCAGTTAACCACATCGCCGGCCAGCGCCGCGCGCGCCGCGCGCACCGCCGCCTGCCGCCGCGCCGCGCGCCGGTCTTCCGGCTCCGCCACGACCGGCGCGCCGACCCACATCGTCGGCTCGGCCCAGAACGACGAGTCGCACGACGTGTTGTGCTTCGGTCCCGGCCCTGTGAACAAGCGCAACGTGATCTCGCGGCCCGCGTAATCTGAAAGGTCCACGCGCGCCGGCTCCCAGCGTTTGGCGTCGGAGAAGCGCGCGAAGAGTTGCTTGAACTCGCCGCCGTCGCTGGCCAGCACGCGGAAGTCCACGCCGTCGCTCGCTCCCTCGCGTTTCGGATTGCTGTCGCGGATGGCGGTGGCGAAGTCGAGGTGGATCGGCTTCTGTTTCGGCAGCGCGATGCGGAAATCCATTAGCGCGTCGCCCCAGCCGCTGCGATACGGCGGATGCACGTTGAACGCGCGCCGTCTCTCGCCGCGATCCTCGTCGGAAATCCCCACGCCGCAACCGGTGGCCGCGTCACTGCCCTGCCAGCCAGCCGGTTTCGCTACCGGAGCTTTGCCGTTCACGGCGATGGTCGTCTGAAAAGACTTCACTGTGATCAAGCTCAGCGGCCCGCGCTGCGGGGCGCGCGCCACCGCCGGCGGCTCCGTCTTTTTCTCCGCCGCCAGCGCCTCGCGCGATACCGACAGAATCAGAATCGGGTGCGCGGTTTGAAGTTTGCCTTTCGCTGCGCGGAATTCGACGCGCGCGTGGACCGGATAGAGCGCCGCGTAGGTGCCTTTGCCGGCGACGACCGAGAACGGCAGCGTCTGCGTGGCCTTCGGCGCGAGCGTGAACTTGCGCGCCGGCTCGCCCTCGACGCGCCAGTCGTCGGTCACCGCCATGCGCACGACGCCGGAGAGCGGCTCGTCGCCGGCGTTGCCGAGCGTGACGGGCACGGCGAGCGACTTCTCCAGCGCCGTCACCTCGCCGGGATCGGCGATGCTGACGGTGAGCGGCCCCGCCGTGTCGCGCGGCGGCGTGAACGCCAGCGACGGCAGCGCGGCGGCCAGGAGAGCGGCAATTCCAGACAACAGGCGGAGCGGGCGAAAAGTTTTCATGGCGGTTTTCGTGACGCCGAATCTTAGGCGTCGTTTCGTCCAAGTCACGCCCGAATGTGCCGGCTCGGCGCCACCACCGGACACGCTTGCGCGAACCGGCGCGAGTCGTTTAGGCTGCGGGCGTGATTGCTTTGCTTGATTACGGCTCCGGCAACCTCCGCAGCGTCCAGAAGGCGCTGCAGAAGGTGGGCGCCGACGTGCGCCTGGCCGCGCGGCCGGAAGAGATGCGCGACGCGCAGGCGGCGGTGTTGCCCGGCGTCGGCGCGTTCGACGACTGCGTCAACGCGATGAAGCGGCAGGAGCTGTTCGAGGCCGTGCGCGAGTTCGTCCGCAGCGGACGGCCGTTTCTGGGCATCTGCGTCGGTTACCAGGCGCTGTTCGAGCGTAGCGAGGAGTTCAACAGTTGCGCCGCCGGTCTCGGCATTTTTGCCGGCAAAGTCGTCCGCTTCACCGACCAGCCCGGCTTGAAGATCCCCCAGATGGGCTGGAATCAGCTCGATATCGTGAAGCCCGACTGCCCGCTCTACCGCGGCATCGCGGATGGCAGCTTCGTCTATTTCGTGCACAGCTATTTCCCGAAGCCTGCCGACGACACACTCATCGCCACGCGCACCGACTACGGTGGCGCTTTCGCGTCCTCCATCTGGAAGGACAACGTTTTCGCCACGCAGTTCCACCCGGAGAAAAGCCAGGCCATCGGCCTGAAGATGCTGGAGAACTTCGTGGCGCTGGCAAAATAAGCCATTCGACGAATCACGAGCTGCAAATTACGGATTACGCTTCCCATGCTCATCCTCCCCGCAATTGATTTGAAAGGTGGCAAAGTCGTCCGGCTGCGCCAGGGGCGCGCGGGCGACGTGACCACCTACTCCGACGATCCCGCAGCCTTCGCGCGACAGTGGGAAGGCGAAGGCGCGAGCTACCTGCACGTTGTGGACCTCGACGCCGCGTTCGAGGGCGAGCCGAAGAACTGGGACGCGCTCAAGCGCATCCTCGACGCGGTCAAGATTCCCGTCGAACTCGGCGGCGGCTTGCGCACCGAGGAACACATCGCCCGCGCGCTGGAACTCGGCGTCACCCGCGCCATCGTCGGCACCAAGGCATGTGAATCGCTCGATTTCGTCGCCGGCCTCGTCAAACGCCACGGCGACCGCATCGCCGTCGGCGTGGACGCCAAGGACGGCTTCGTGGCCGTGCGCGGCTGGGTGGCGGCCTCGACGTTGAAGGCGGTGGATTTCGCCCGGCAGGTTTCCGCCGCCGGCGTGAAGACCATTATCTATACGGACATTGCCAAGGACGGCATGCTCCAAGGCCCGAACTTCGCCGCGATGGCTGAGATGGCCGACGCGCTCGCCGCCACACCGACCGGTGTCATCGCCAGCGGCGGCATTTCGTGCGCCGCCGACGTTCACAAGCTGCGCGCGCTCGGCAAGTCCAACCTCGTCGGCGTCATCATCGGCAAGGCGCTTTACGACGGCCGGCTCACCCTGAGCGAGGTGCTGACGCCAGCGGCGAAATGATATTTGCGCAACCAAACCCGTCACACTAGGTTCGGCCACTTTATGGAAACGACATCTGAAAACGCGATCACGCTGACGGAAAAAGCCGCGGCGAAATTAAAGCTTGTGCGGGACGGCAGGGAAGAGACGAAGGGCAAGCCGTTGCGCATTTACGTCGAGGGCGGCGGCTGTTGCGGGATGCAATACGGCATGGCTTTCGACGAGAAACAGGCCGACGACGCGGTCGTGAACGCGCACGGCGTCGAGATTGTCATGGACGGCATGAGCGTTGACTACCTGCGCGGCTCGACGGTGGACTTCGACGACAGCTTGCAGGGCGCGGGCTTTAAGATTATAAACCCGAACGCCAGTTGCGGTGGCGGTTGCGGCTCGGGCGATAAAAGCCAGGGTTGCGGCAGCGGCTCTGACAGTGAAGGCCAGAGCGGCGGTTGCGGTTGCGGCCACTGAGGCAGCGTTCTTTTTGCGTTGGGGAGCCGAAGGCCAGTCGCAATGGCCAGGCTGAGAGGCCCGATACGTTCGGGCGACCCACTGAACCTGATCCGGGTAATGCCGGCGAAGGGAACTGCGATGACATTTTGAGAAGCCATCCTGGTTCGCCGGGATGGCTTTTTTTGTAGCGCCGGCATCTTGCCGGCGAGTGTGACGGAAAGAACGCCGGCAGGATGCCGGCGCTACAGGCAACATCATGACCAAACCAGCAGAGAACAACAACGGCTCGGGCCACAGCAGTGACCAGTGGCCGAAGTCGCGGAGAGTTTATGTCGCGGGCAAGCAGCACGCCGGCGTGCGCGTGCCGTTCCGCGAGATCGAACTGACGCCGACGCGCGCCGCCAACGGCGTCGTCATGGCGAACGCTCCCGTCCGCGTCTATGACACCAGCGGCGCGTGGGGCGACTCGTCGCACCACGGCGACGTCGCCCGCGGCCTGCCCGCACTCCGCCGCGAATGGATACTCTCCCGCGCCGATGTGGAGGAACGCGAGCCAATCTCTGCCGATTCCGCATTCCGCATCCCGCTTTCCGCATTTCAGAAGCCTCTCCGCGCCAAACCCGGCAAGGTCGTCACCCAGCTTCACTACGCCCGGCAGGGCGTCATTACGCCGGAGATGGAGTTCGCCGCCATCCGCGAAAACCTCGGCCTCCAAAACCTCACTCCAACACTCCATCACTCCAACATCCCGTTCCCCATCACGCCCGAATTCGTCCGCTCCGAAGTCGCCCGCGGCCGCGCCATCATCCCGGCCAACATCAACCACCCCGAATGCGAGCCGATGATCATCGGCCGCAACTTCCTCGTGAAGATCAACTCCAACATCGGCAACAGCGAGTTGGGCAGCTCCATCGAGGAGGAGGTCGAGAAGATGCGCTGGTCCATCAAGTGGGGCGCGGACACGGTCATGGACCTTTCCACCGGCAAGAACATCCACGAGACGCGCGAATGGATCATCCGCAACTCGCCCGTGCCCATCGGCACCGTCCCGATCTACCAGGCGCTCGAAAAAGTCGGCGGCAAGGCCGAGGACCTGACGTGGGAACTCTACCGCGACACGCTCATCGAACAGTGCGAGCAGGGCGTGGACTACTTCACCGTCCACGCGGCCGTGCTGCTGCGCTTCATCCCGCTCACCGCCAACCGCATGACCGGCATCGTCAGCCGCGGCGGCTCCATCCTCGCCAAGTGGTGCCTCGCGCATCACCAGGAGAACTTCCTCTACACGCACTGGGACGAGATTTGCGAAATCATGGCCGCCTACGACGTGGGCTTCAGCATCGGCGACGGCCTGCGCCCCGGCTCCATCGCCGACGCCAACGACGAGGCGCAGTTCGCCGAGCTGCAGGCGCAGGGCGACCTGACCAAGCGCGCGTGGGCGCACGGCTGCCAGGTCATGAACGAAGGCCCCGGCCACGTCCCCATGCATCTCATCAAGGAGAACATGGAGAAGCAGCTTGAGTGGTGCGCCGAAGCGCCGTTCTACACGCTCGGCCCGCTCACCACCGACATCGCGCCCGGCTACGACCACATCACCAGCGCCATCGGCGCGGCGATGATCGGCTGGTATGGCACCGCGTTGCTCTGCTACGTCACGCCGAAGGAGCACCTCGGCCTGCCCGACAAGAACGACGTGCGCGACGGCGTCATCGCCTACAAGATCGCCGCCCACGCCGCCGACCTCGCCAAGGGCCATCCCGCAGCCCGTTACCGCGACGACGCGATCAGCAAGGCCCGCTTCGAGTTCCGCTGGGAGGACCAGTTCAACCTCGGCTTGGATCCCGACAAGGCGCGCGAGTTCCACGACGCCACGCTCCCGCAGGAGGGCGCCAAGCTCTCGCACTTCTGCTCCATGTGCGGCCCGCACTTCTGCGCCATGAAGATCACCGAAGACGTGCGCAAGTTCGCCGCCGAGCAGGGCGTCGCCGAGCAGGACGCGCTCAAGCGCGGTTTGGACGAGAAGGCGAAGGAGTTCGTGAAGAAGGGCGCGCAGGTTTACACGAAGGCGTAGCCGTCCGAAGCAGCTTCGTTGCGCTTCCAGGACTTCCTTCAACGGTGTCGCGCGCCGCTGAATTCCGCCTCCACCTTTGTCGAACCAGCCGCCCGAAGAACCTTGGCGTCGCCGGCTCATTGTGCCTCATCGGAACTGACTTCTGTTCCGCCCCCGCCATTGAACCGCTGCGCCCCCGACTGACAATCCCCATCTTCCCGGAAGAACGCCCCAACTTTCCAGAAGAACCGCGCAACTTTATTAGAGAATGCTCCAACTTGTGTGAAGAACCCTCCAACTTAATGGGAGAACCTTCCAACTTACTTGAAGAACCCTCCAACTTACTTGAAGAACGGCGCAACTTTATTAAAGAACCTTCCAACTGTTGTGAAGAACGTCCCAACTTTATGTAAGAAGCACCCATCTTTATGGCAGAATATCCAAACACTATTCAAGAACCTGCAATCCTGTAAAACAGTTGTCAGAACCGCCAAAACATGCTGTAATCCTGTTGAAAACAAGGAAAACTCTATGACTACGACCGCCGCAACCACACAGATGCCCGTCATCCCGCTGGCCCGCCTCGTGAACGCCGTTTCGGACATGACGCGGTGGCGCATCCTCGACGAACTCCTCAAGGGCGAGGCCCTGCCGGTGTCCGAACTCTCCAAACGCCTCCATGTTCCGGCCACCAACATCGCCAAGCACAGCGCCAAACTCATGCAGCTTGGGATGCTCCGGCGCGGCTACGGCGACCTCTACAGCATCCCCGCCTGCTACCTCGTCCCCGGCCAGCGCGCCCTCGACTTCGGCGCTGTCCTGCTGCGGCTGGACAGGCTCGACGCGAAGTGAGGCCAGACTTCGGAATCAGTTGTTGCTCTTCAACGAGCCCCGAGGAACCTGTCGAGAACAAGGAGTTGAGCCGATGAATCATCTGGTGAGGAAGGCGAAGGAATGACTTCAGCGTTCTGCGGTCGTCTTTGTTATTGGAAGCCGCTCAAGTTGGAACATTCCGAGAACGCCGACGACTTCCAGTTTCTCCCACGGCATTTTGATTGGATTGATCTCGCCTTCGAACTCGATGATCAGTTTTTCATCATTCGTCGCCTGCAATTGTTTCTCCTGTTTATAGAAGAAGTGCACTTGGCCCGACGTCATGATGACGCGATACGAGTCTCCCGATTCATAGTCCCGCACAACCCAGCTTCTGCGGTCGAGTTCACCGCGCACGTGAACTCGCTTGCTTGGGATTTGGCACAGCAATATCCCAACGATCCATAGAAGAACAAACAATGCGAAGGGCGTCAAGACTCCCCATTTGATTGCCGAACTCAGTTTGCATTGCATAGAGAATCTCGGCAGCAGTTTGACGCGGTGGCGATTGCACCACAACATCAAACTCTTGGCGATTACTGCGTGCTACCGAAGCCATCGGCGAAACCATTCCACCGCCGCTTTGCGCGCGGCTGGCGGAAAGTCGTGGTCGCCGGGCAGCCACCAACGAGTGCTTAATTGCCCCGCTTTTGTCCCTGCCGAAGTTGGTAGGCGACGAGTTCTCGAACACGTTCGTCGGGATCATTAACGAGGCTTGCGATTGTTTCCGCGGGCGTATGGGGATTGGCCACAACATCCCGTCGCACATGCCAGACAGGATCGTTGGCTAACTTGGCTAACATTTCGACTGGAGTGCTGCGGTTTCGGGCGATGTTGGAACGCGTGTATTCGTCGCCGGTTTCCGCCAGCTTCTTGAGAATGTCCACGGACGTCTTCGGACTGCTGGCAAGCGCCCAGTCCGTCAGTTGGCTGCGCTTGCCAGAGGCATCGTGAATCACGGAGTCCGGCGTCTTTGGATTGGAAAGAACCGCGTGCCTCACGTATTCGTCCGGGCTGCTTGAGAGATTGGACAGCGTCGCTGCTGAAACACTTGGGTGCATCGCTATCAGCCGCATGACGGCCAGCCCTTTTGTGTTTCCACCCATCACCGGCCAAAGTGAACCCATTCGATGGTGGAGCTCCGGATTCGGGATCCGCGCCACCCGGTCAAGAATCTCCGCCGACGCCTTGGGGTTTTGCGCGAGAGCGCCAAGAGCAAACTTGTTCTTCCTGAACATTGAATGCGCTAGAAACTCGTCAAGCTCCGCCCCATTCATCTTTTGCACGTTGTTCACCACAATGGTCAAAGCAATCCCATCGGCGGCATAACACAATCCGCAAACAGCCAAACCCAGGGCGGTCACGGCGCGCAGCTTCTTTGCGATTGATTGCTCTCGGAATTTGTCCCGGAACAATTCGAGAAGGTCAGGAACGCAGGAACCAAAAATGAAGAACGGAATGGAGAAGATTGCGGCAGAGAAGGGAATGAAGATGATTCCAATGGCAGCCGTGGAGGACGTTGACCTGGCTATGGCCATCCCCATGGCCGCCGCGGCTAATGCAAACCCCAGCCCTGCCCACAAAAAAGCACTCTTCCAGCGAGACATAGGTTTCCTCAGTGGTTTCGCCGGCAGTGTAGCAAGCGGCGGTTGCGGCACAACGGCAAAGTCGCGGCGAATGCCGTTCGGGGCCTCCGTGCAGGTTCCATTCGCCTGGCAGGTCATTTTCCTCTATACTTGCCCATGAAGACAAGGAGTGATCACCGGGCGGCGACCGCTCCGGCGCGCAAGGAATCACCATCAAGGGAGATTCTGACGGCTCAGGGCAAGGGATTGCGTGACAAGTGTCCGCGACGCAGCCATGCCGGGTGGTCGCCGCCGGCCGACCGGCCCGATCCCGTGCGGTTAATCGAGCAGAGCAATTTGGGAAGGCTGCCCGAACTGATCCCGATCCGTTACGGCCGGATGCTCGTTTCGCCCTTCACGTTCTTCCGCGGAGCGCCGGCCATCATGGCGGCGGACTTGTCGCGGACACCGGCCACGGGGGTGCGCGTGCAGGCGTGCGGCGACTGCCACCTCCTGAACTTCGGCGGCTTCGCCACGCCTGAGCGGCGCCTTGTTTTCGACATCAATGATTTTGACGAGACGCTCGTCGCGCCTTGGGAATGGGACGTGAAACGGCTGGCCGCCAGTTTCGTGGTGGCGGCCGGCGTCAATCGTTTCCGCGCGTCCGAGGCGCGGGCCGCCGCGTCCACCTGCGTCCGCGCGTATCGCCGGAGAACGGCGGAGTTCGCCGCGATGCGCACGCTCGATATGTGGTATTCGCGGATTGATGCGGAGGCCGTCGAGGCCGTGATCAAGGAGGCCGATGACCGGATGCGGTTGCGCAAGCGGATCAGGAAAAACGCCCGGCAGGGCGCCGCGGGAAAAGGGTTTCCCAAGCTCACGCGCGGACCGGGAGGCAGGCTGGTGATTTGCGACAATCCTCCGCTCCTTTTCCACCGTCCCGGCGACAAAGGCCGGGAGTTCGAGGCGCAACTGGCGCAGGCGCTGGCCGGGTATCGCGAGAGCCTGGCCTTCGAGCGCCGCCAACTCCTCGACCGGTATCGGTTGATGGACGCCGCGACGAAGGTGGTCGGCGTCGGGAGTGTCGGGACGTTTTGCGCCGTGGCGCTGTTGATGGCCGGTCCCGGCGACCCGCTCTTTTTGCAGGTGAAGGAGGCGCGCGCGTCGGTGCTGGAGCCGTATGCGGGGGAGAGTCCTTTCGCCAGCCGCGGCGAGCGCATCGTTTCCGGCCAGCGGCTCATGCAGTCCGCGAGCGACATTTTCCTTGGATGGACGACGGGCGCCGCCGGGCGGCACTTCTATGTCCGCCAGTTGCGCGACATGAAGCTCAAACCGCAGGTGGAGGTGTTCTCGCCGGCAATGCTGGCCTGTTACGCGGAACTTTGCGGCTGGGCGCTGGCCCGCGCCCATGCGCGGAGCGGCCAGGCGGCGCTGATCAGCGGTTATCTCGGGAAGAGCGACCGCTTCGAGGAAGCCGTGGCGGATTTCGCGGTCGCTTATGCCGAGCAGAACGAACGCGACTACCGTGCGCTCGGCGAGGCTGCGCGGAGCGGCCGGATAAAGGTCATTCGGGACGCATAGCAGTTCTAAATCACGACAAGGATGATGCCGATGCAAAACACTCAGTTACTTGATGCGATTCCCATCTGGGGGATGTTCCCCATGATCTTGTTGCTCGTGCTTGTGTCAGTGGAGTGCGGGTTCCGCATCGGGAGATGGAGAAGCCAGAAGGGCGCGGACGTCAAAGACGCATCCACCGGTTCGATGGTGGGCGCCGTCCTCGGCCTGCTCGCTTTCATGCTGGCGTTCACTTTTGGCATGGTGTCGGCGCGCTACGACGCCCGACGGCAGGCGGTTCGCGAAGAGGCCAGCGCGGTGCAGACCGCCTTCCTGCGCGCGGGGTTTGTCCCGGAGCCGAGGCGCGCGGAAATCCGGACGCTCCTGTGCGAATACGTCGAGGCGCGGCTGGCAGCAGTCCGGCAGCCAGACATCGAGCCGGTTCTTGTCAGGTCGCGGGAAATCCACGACCGACTCTGGGCGGCGGCCGCCGCCGAGGCGGAAAAGAACCCCGGCTCGGTCGCGGCCGGCCTCTTCGTCCAGAGCCTTAACGAACTGATCGAGCTTCACACCAAGCGGGTGCAGGCCGCGTTGCGAGGCCGCATTCCGCCGGTCATCACTTACGTCCTCTACTTGCTGACGGTTCTTGGCATGTCCTCCATGGGCTATCTGGCGGGTCTCGCCGGCAAGCGCACCCACTTCATTTCCGGAACGCTGGCCGTCGCCTTTTCGTCGGTCATGTTCTTGATTGTTGATCTCGACCGTCCGCGGGAAGGGCTTCTCCAAGTTAGCCAGCAGGTCATGATTGATCTGCAGAACACACTGGCCACTCCGCGTCCCTGAGCCGGGTTGACCGGTCATTCTCGGCCTGGCGTGAACTGAACTGCCAACCTATTGTCGTTCTTCGCACGGCCGACGGGGCGTCTTGAAGAACCGCTTGAAGACTTCGCGGGTGGCTGGGTCCTTGAGCACGTCGTTGAGCGAACAGACCTGCACGCGGTCGCCGCCGCCGTCGAGGATGGCTTGGAGTTCCTGCGCGAGCCGTTCGGGGCCTTTGACGGGGTATAGCTTTGGCTGATTATACACGCCGACGAGCGCGACGCCTTCTGCGCGGTCAAAGTGCTTTTTCTCCTGCCCGAAGATGACGCGGGCGTAGTCGCGGGTCTTCTGCAGGCTCCAGAGCGGCTCGAAATACCACGCGGCGGTCTGGCCGCAATAGTCCACATCAAGGCGGTTGCCGTAGAGCGGTTCGGGCAGAAAGACGGGATAGACATGACACTGGACCTTCGCGCCGGGTCGGATGGAGCGCGCATGGCGGGCAAGGGTGTTGTTGAACTCCACCAGCGTCTCCAGCGAGAACTGCTCCTGCGCCGCGTCGCGAGCGAGTGCCGACCGCTGCCTCTGCCACGTTTCAAACGCCGCTATCGAGCGCGCGCACCGGCAACAGCGGTAGTTGCGGTAACCGAAGTAGTCGAACGCCACGCCTTTGATGCCCGGCACCGCGAGGATGTTGCGGATCTGCTCCTTGAAAAACTCCACCACCTCCGGCGCGTGGAAACAAAGCATCGGCGCAGTGAGAACCTCCAGCGGTTGGACCGGCTCGCCGCCATACTGGTAGCGCGATTTGCCCTTGCTCTTGTCCGCCTCGATACGCGAGAGAGCGGCGTCTTCTTCCTTGTTCATCTCCTGCAACGGCGGCGCGATGCCGGGCCGGCGTTTCTTCCAATCCTTCACGTCGCTCAGATGAACGCAGGAGTAGATGCCGATGCCGTGTTGCGCGCCGACCTCGACGAGCCGGCGCAGATAGTTCGTGTCCTGGTTCCACACGATGATTTCGTTGAAGCCGACTTCCGCCGCCTGCGGAACGATCTCCTCCGGTTTCCCGCCTCCCCAGCCGGTCAACTGCACAAAGCCGCTCTCTGCCTGCGCGGTCGCCAGAGCCAACAAGGCGACACCAAGACAACCGACCCATTCTCTTCGTGCGATGCGCATGATTTGTCCTACCGCAGCCATCTTCTGAACCACTCCACCGCCGCCTTGCGCGCGGCGGGCGGGAAGTCGTGGTCGCCGGGCACCCACCAATACTTCACGCGGTCGCTCGCGCCGAGTGCGCGATAGACCTCGCTGACAGCGGCGTGGTTCTCCTCTTCCATCGGGCGGCGTTCGCCGACGGCCTGGCAGACGGCGAACGGACGCGGCGCGATGAGCGCGGTGAATTCGTAGAACGTCACCGGCAGCGGCAGCGTGTGGTCGAGCACGTAGGGCCGCAGGCCGGGCAACGACGCGCTGCCGCTCGAACCCGGCGGCACGCCCCAGTGGATGCCGAAGTGCAGGAAGTCGGAGACCGGCCCGCTGGCGAACGCCGCCTTGATGCGCGGCTCAAGCGCGGTCGCGAAGATGGTGCTGTGGCCGCCGTAGGAATGGCCCACCATCCCGATGCGCCGGCCGTCCACGAACGGCAGCGATTGCAGGTAGTCCACCGCGCGCATGTTGTCCCACACATCCTTGCCGACGCACGACCAGTTCGGGAATCGGCGGTAGAAGTCGGTCGTGTCGTAAGGCTTGCCGCTCGGCGGCAGACGTTCGCCAGCGCGCAGGTAGTCCGGCGCGAGCGCCACGAAGCCCGCCTCGACCATATCCACCGCGAAAGCGCGGTTCTTGCGCGGCGGCGTGCCCGGTTCCGGGCCGGAAAGACCAACGGTAGTGTCTTTGCCCGTGCCGCTGGTGCCGTAGAAACAGATGATCGCTGGCACTCGGCCACGGAGCTTCTTCGGCACGAGAAGCCACGCGGGCATGCGGTCGTCGGGCTGGACCTGGATGCTGATCTTGCGCCGCAGGTAACTGCCGCAGTCTTCCTCCGAATGCACCTTCGGCTCCAGCGGCACGACGCGTTCCGGAAACGGGCCGAGAATCTTCATCACGCCCGCTAGGATGCGCTGGCGCTCTTTCGGCCAATTCTTTGCCGTGATTGGCTCGCGCCACTGACCTGCCTGAGGATGCGCGTCTATCTCGCGCATCGCCACTGGCGTTGGCGTCAGTGCGGGATGATAACGTGCCCGCTTCGCCGCGAAGTCGGCGGCGATTTCCTCAGCACCCAACTCGCGCGGCACGACCCACGCTTCGCCGACCAGCCCGCCCTGCGGCATCGCCAACCGCAGCGGCTCGCCGTCGGCCGTGTCGCGGAACGGCCAGACCTTGCCGGCCCAGCACGAGTCGGCGTCGGTGTGGACGAGCACGCCGTTGTGATAAAACTTCTGGCCGCCCTGCGCGTCCTTCACGAGCGCCAGTTGGTGCCACGCGTCAATCCGCAGCGCGTCGAGCGTCACCAGCGGGAACGGCATCTGGCCGTTGCCGTTCAGACAGCCCATGAAGAAACCGTGCTGGTCCGCGCCGAGGAAGAAGTTCACCCAATCCAGCATCGGCGGGAACCTGCGTTCGCCGAGCGACGCGATTTGCGGCTGACCTCGAAACAGAAACGCGCCCTCGCCCGTGCGCCTCAAGTAGAACCACCCGCCGATGCTCGCCGCCTGCACGCCATCGAGTTTGCGCGTGAAGTCCGTTTCGGCGTATTGCAGCGCCGTCGTAAACTCAATCGCGCCGCCGAAGCTGCCCGTGACCCGCTTCGCGCCGTGCATCAAACGCACGCCCTCCGTGCCGCGGGAGAAATCCAGATGCAGGACCGCGCCGCGTGGTGATGACTCGTCGGCAACCGTCAAACTGCAAGCAAGGAGCAGCGGCGACAGCCAGCGATGACAACGGTTCATGGATCAACCTTTGACTTGCGCCTTCCCGGCCGGCTCGGTGATGTCCACGCCTTGCGACTGGAGCCGAGCCTGGAGTTCGGCGACATCAATGCGGCGCGGGTCCGTGCGGTGTTTGATGGCGAGAGCGACGGCGTTGCCGGCGGCCTGACCAAGCGTCATCATCGTGCGCTGCAACCGGCATGACGACGCGGCTATGTGCGAGAAGCTGGCGGCACGGCTGGCAATCATCAGGTTCCGCACGCCCTTTGGCAGCAAGCAGCGATATGGAATGCCGTAGGGCCCGTCGAGCCGGGCGTGCTGGCCGCGCTTGCCGTGGAGGTCTATCGCGTGGTCGGCGATGGCGATGATGTCCTTGTGCGACTGCTTCGCAAGACCGCCGCGGCAGTCGTTCTCGGTCAGCACGTAGTCGCCGAGAATCCGCCGGGTCTCACGCACGCCGATGCGCGGCGCGATGCCGGAGAGGGTCCATGTGTTCCACTGCGTTTTGCCGGCAGACTCCGTCTGGATCGAATGGAAGTGGGCATACACGCGGCGTTGCGCCTCGCGCATGAGGCGGCTGTGCTCCATGCAGAGGATGGCGTTGCCTTTGAGCATGCCGACGGCGTTCACCACGACGTCGCCGTTCGGCATCTTCGTGTAGCACGCGCCAAGCGGACAACTGCCGTTCTTGACGCCCTTCGGCAAATACGGCTTTTGCGGCACGCCCGTGTCGGTGATCCGGTAGCAGAGCGTCAGCGCGTTGAGCGACATCGCGGCCTGCTCCGGCGCGGATGACTCGTCGTAGAGCGGCCGCGGGTCTTCGCCCATGTGGAATTCGCAGCCAGCATCCGCGCAAACGTCGCCGTCGGCCGTGCAGTCAATGAAAACGTCTGCCTCGATCAGGAGTCGCTTGCCGGCGAACCACGCCTCCACCGTTTTGATCGAGTCGCCGTCCACGCGCGCGCGGCAGAACGTTGTCGCCAGCAGCGTCTGGCACCGGCCCGTCGCTTCGAGCATCTCGCGGGCGGCATAGTCGAACGTGCGCGGCTCATACACGATGCCGGGATTTTTCGGGAGCCATTTGCCGTCCTTCACCCGCCCCGCCATGCCGCTGCGGGCGTAGTCGCCATCCGACACGCCCGACGGGTCTTCCTTCATCACGGCGTGGAGGTCGCGCGGGATGCCGTTGGCGCCCATGATCGGCTGCCAGACACAGACCCACGCACAAGTGCCGGTTCCGCCGAGGATGGATTCGCGCTCCAGCAGGATGACGTTCGCGCCCGCGCGCGCCGCGGCCAGCGCCGCGCCCGTGCCTCCGCTGCCGCCGCCGATGACGCAGACCTGTGTCTTGAGAGTCTCCTGCGGCGCGTTGCGGAGGTCCGCCGCGGAGACGGGATTGCCGTGGCCGAACCCCGCACCGCCGGCGAACGCGGCTAGAAAACCTTTCGCGGCGGCTCGGCGGGAGATGTTCATTGCCTACAGCTTCGGATGCGACGAGTTCGTGAAATGGCACACGCCGCAATCCTGCTGGGCGCGGGCGTTTTCGAGCACGCTGCCCTTGTCATGGCATTTGCGGCACGACTGCGTCTCGACCGACAGCGGGTGCGCCGGTTTGAACTCGCCGACAAGATGAGCGTTCAGCAACTCCACCGTATGTTTCGCCACCGACCCGCTGAGGCACGCGCAACGCTCCTCCCGCTCCTTCGAGGATATCTTGCACTTCGACGCCTTGCACCACTTGGTGACCGAGATGTGGCAAAGGTTGGTGCGGCTGACAATCTGGACGTTTTCAAACTTCGGCTGCGCGGGGCGGAACGAGGGCAGCGGCGTCTGCGCATACCAGTTGAAGATGTCCCGCGTGATTTCGGAGGCCTTGCCCTGTTTCTCCTTTTCGGACGAGCCTGCGACCATGAACGTGACCATCGCCGCAGCGTTCAACCCGCCGCAGAGGCTGCCGACACCCGCCACGCCGGCTCCGCCGTAAGTCATCAGCGCCGTCGGCCAGCTTGTGTAAGGCGCGCCGATCTTCCTGGCCAACTCGCCGATGATGCTTCCGGACACCGCGTAGCAACAGCCGGCCTTGTAGTGCATCTCATAAGCCGCCGCTGCGACCGCGTCGGGGTCGAGCTTCACGTAGGGCCACGGCAACGGCGGCGCGCCCGCGCTCGGCGTCGTCGAGGCGCTGCACAACGATGTCGCCATTCCGCCTGCCGTCGCTCCAAAGCAGGCGATACCTGCATTCTTCAGCCAGCCTCGTCTTGAAAGTTTCATGCGTTGTTCTCCGCAAAAATGTCAGGCGGACACTACCAGAGTCCGGCGCTTCCGTGAAGCTCCGGCCGCGACCGTCGTTTGACAGCGCCTGCGTTCTCGCCTATCAATTGGCGAAATGGTTGCGCCAACGATAACATTCGAATCACCGCCGCCGGCCGCGCTCGACGCGCTCCGGGATGAGGTGCTCGACCTGAAGCGCCAGCGCAACGCCGTCATCCTGGCGCACAACTACCAGTTGCCGGAAATCCAGGACGTGGCGGACTTCGTCGGCGATTCGCTCGGCCTCTCGCAGCAGGCGGCGGCCACGTCGGCGGATGTCATCGCGTTCTGCGGTGTCCATTTCATGTGCGAGACGGCGAAGATTCTCTGCCCGGAGCGGACGGTCGTCATGCCCGATCCCGACGCGGGCTGCTCGCTGGCCGATTCCTGCAACGCCGACGCGCTCGCGGCTTGGAAACAGCGGCATCCGGAGCACTGCGTTGTCAGCTACATTAATTGCAGCGCCGGCGTGAAGGCGCTCAGCGACGTCATCTGCACGTCCGGCAACGCGGTGAAGATTGTCCAGAGCATCCCGGCGAGCCGGCCGATCCTGTTTTGTCCCGACCAGAACCTCGGGCAGTGGGTGATGCAGAAGACCGGCCGGGCGATGGAGCTGTGGCCCGGCGTCTGTTACGTCCACGTCCAGTGGACGCACGAGGCGGTCAGCAAGATCAAGCGCGAGCATCCGGCCGCGCCGTTGGTGGCGCATCCGGAGTGCGTCGGGCCGGTCCGCCAGCTCGCGGACGAGGTTTGTTCGACCGAGAAGATGGTGAAGTTTTGCCGCGACAACCCGGCGGCGGAGTTCATTATCGCCACGGAGATCGGCATGCTCCACCGGCTGCGGAAAGAATGCCCCGGCAAGACGTTCATCCCCGCCGCGACCGACAACTGCCGCTGCAACGAGTGCCGCTTCATGAAGCTCAACACGCTGGAGAAACTCCGCGACTGCCTGCGCGACCTTTCCAACCGCATCGAGCTGCACGCCGAAACTTGTCGCCGCGCCCGCGCGCCGATCCAGAGGATGCTGGACGTGAGCGCGGCGTGAGGAGATTCGTAAAACGTAATGCGTAATGCGTAAGAGGAACGGCGAAAGCGGTATGACGTCCCATCGAATCACCAGTCACGAATCACGGATCACGAGTCACGCATCGTCCGACTCCCGCAGGTTTGCCCGCGAGCGGCGCACCGTCCTGGCAATGATCCGGTTGTATTGCAGTCACCAACACGGCAGATCGGGCCATCTCTGCGCGGAATGCGTAGAACTGTGGGATTACGTCCAACTCCGGCTGGAGCGATGTCCGTTTCAGGATAACAAGCCGACGTGCGCGAAGTGCCCGGTTCACTGCTACCAGCCGGCCCGCCGTGCGCAGATTCAGACTGTCATGCGTTACGCCGGCCCGCGGATGCTCTGGCGTCATCCGGTTCTGGCGATACGGCACTTGTTGGATGGGACAAAGAAGGCGCCGGCGAAGAAGTAGAACGCCCTACGCAACACCCTGTTGATATTGCGTGTTGCGTTTCAGGGCTTGCGCCTGGCTTCCGCCTGCGGCTGCGGCGGCAAGAGATAGGCCACCACCGGGCCGGCCACCATCATTGCGAATGCCGGCAGATACTCGATCATTCTCACGCCGGTTGACACCTCGCCGTGGCCCGAACCGGTCAGTCCGCCCCAGTAGCTCAGCAACACCGTCGCGCTCAGCAGCATCCAGCCGGGATTCGGATAGAAGCAGAGGAACGGCACCAGGAACGCCACATAATGCGGATACACGACCGGGCTGAACAACAGAAAGACGCCCGTGACGATGTAGAACGATCGGATCGTGTTCACGCGCAGAAGGATCACCGCCACCAGCGCGGCCAGACATGCGCCGGCGACGATCAGCTTCGGGACGGCGTGCGCGACTTGGACGCCGCCGGGCAGCAGCAGCGTCCAGTCCGTGTCGAACAGCATCGCGAGCAGGCTGAAGGCCGAGTCGTTGAACTGCAAACCTCCGACGCACTGCCGCAAGCCGTCGAAGAACCGGGCGCCCGCTTCGGCAAACGGCAGGTAGAACAGCCACACAATCAGCGGCACCAACAGCCAGTAACGCGCCTTGATCTGCCGCATCACCAGCGGCACGAGCGGCAGCGTGAAGTAATGCGTGCAGACCGCGCCGGCGAGGCTCGCCGCCGCCAGCGTTTGCTCAATCACACCGGCCCATCGCCGCCGGGGGATTTGCGGCGTCGCCAGATAGACCGCCGAGAGCGCCAGGAACATCGCCAGCGTCAGGAAATGGCCGCTGCCGGCAAACTCCACGATCGGCAGCGGACACCACGCGTAGATGAGCGCCATGTTTTCGTTCAACCCGCGCAGCCGCAGCAACCGCATCACCAGCCACACCACGCCGAGATCCACGAAAGCGAAGAACGCCTTCAACAGGTCCGGGTCGTGCGAAGAAATGCTCGCGACCATGCGGAACAACAGTTCGCTCAGCGGCGGGGATACGGCGGGCATGGTGGGCGCGGCGACGTAAGCGATCATCTCCGGCGCGAGGAAACCCATCTTCGGAGACGCGGGCGTTTCGACGTAGGGATTGTGGCCGAACGTCTGCGCGCGTCCCTCCCACAGGCTGCGGTAAACTTCGTTGGAGAGCATCGGCGGCGCGAACCAGAGCGTCACCCGGAAAAAAATCGCGAACACGAAGATGCCCCGCAGCGCCACCGACGGCGGCAACTGCCGCGCGTATCGCAGTGCCAGCACATACGGCACGAACGACAGGAACCAGACCGGCAACAGCGCCGCGGCGCAGCCGGGTTGCCGTCCCATCCGCGTCAGCAGGACTGTCACCACGGCGAGCAGCAGTTGCAGCCCTATGCCCAGCCGCCACAACGGCCACGCCGCCGTTTTCTCGGTCGGGCTGCTCGGCGTGATCAACGGTTTGTAGGCGCTCGAACTGGCTGGTGGAGTGCTGGGCGGTGGCATGGTTCCAACAGGAGTGATGCTGCCGCCAACGGGCGGCTATGACGCGCCGGCGGTTGCGGTGAGGCTGACGCACGCTTTGACGGTGTTCTTCATCAGCATCGCGATGGTCAACGGGCCGACGCCGCCGGGCACCGGGCTGATCTTCGAGGCGACTTCCTTTACCGCGTCGAAATCCACGTCGCCCACCAACCGCGAGCCGCTCTTCTTCGTAGCGTCCGGCACCGAGTTGATGCCGACATCAATCACCACCGCGCCCGGCTTGACCATGTCCGCCTTCACGAAGCGCGCTTGGCCAATGGCCGCCACGAGGATGTCCGCCTGCCGCGTGAACGCGCCGATGTCCGGCGTGCGCGAGTGGCAGACCGTCACGGTCGCGTCGCCAGTCTTGCTCTTGAGGCTCAACAACAGTTGCAGCGGCCGGCCGACACGGATGCTGCGGCCGACGATGACCGCGTTCGCGCCGGCGATCTTCACACCGCTGCGCACAAGCATCTCGATCACGCCTGCCGGCGTGCAGGCCACGAGGCACGACTGGCCCACGGCGAGCCGGCCGAGGTTCATCGGATGAAAACCGTCCACGTCCTTCGCCGGCGCGATCCGCTCCCACATCGTCTCCTCGCGGAGCGGCTTCGGCAACGGCGACTGCACGAGCACGCCGTGAATGCGCGTGTCGGCGTTGAGGGCGTCTATCTCCGCCAACAGCGTCGCCTCGCTCGTCGTCGCGGGCAGTTGCTTCAAGACCGAGTGGAAGCCCAACTCACGCGCCATCTTCTCCTTGTTGGCGACATAGACCTTCGACGGCGGGTCTTCGCCGACGAGGATTACCGCCAGGCCGGGCGTGATGCCGCGTGCCTTGAGCTGCGCGACCTCGGCGCGGGTCTCTTCGTGTATTCGGTTGGCGATGATGCGACCGTCAATGATTTCAGCGGCCATAAGCGTGAGCGGACGATTTGTTTACTTCAACAACTCGACTTGGTTGACGCGGACCAGCGGCTGATTCCATCCCTTCTGCCAATGTTCGCCACCGGTGACGCGCACGTGCTTGCCTTCGTATTGGTCGAGATTGACGCTCGTGCTGGCGAGGAAGCTGAGCACCATCGCCAGCGGCTTGTCGGTGGACATGAGTTGGTGCGTGCCAGGCTTCTTGAAGAGGCCGGTGGCGGGGCGCACCCAGCCTTCCTTGGTGACGATCTTCGTGGATGGATCTTCGACAACCGAGGGCGGCACGGTCGTCGGCACCGCGGGTGGCGGCGGGACTGCCGGCGGCGAAACTTTCGCGACCTCCATCTGGGGCGCCGGCAGCGGCACCGTCGGCGCAGGCGGCGGCAAGGGCTGGGGAATCTCCGCTTTCGGGGCTTCGAGCTTGGGTGGCGAAACCTTGGGCGGTTCCACCTTCGGAACCGCGGCCTTCGGCGGCTCGACTTTGGGCGCTTCAAGTTTTGCCATTTCGACGGCCGGCACCGGCGGCGGGGGCGGCGCAATCGTCGGCACCGTCGGCGCAGACGGAGGCTCGGTTTTTGGAACTTCCACCTTGGGCGCCTCGACCTTCGGCGGTTCCGCTTTCGGAAGCTCGGCTTTTGGCATTTCAACGACTGTTGGCGCTGGCGGCGCTTCAATCTTCGGAGGTTCGACTTTCGGCGGCTCGGCTTTCGGGAGTTCTACTTTCGGGGCTTCGACTTTGGGAGCTTCCACCTTCGCCATTTCAGGCGTGGCTGGCACGGGCGGCGGTGGCGGAGCGCTCGACACCTCGACCTTCGGAGTTTCAACCTTTGCCATCTCGGGCACGGCCGGTGCTTCCGCCTTCGGCAACTCTGCTTTGGGCGGTTCCACCTTCGGAGGTTCGACTTTCGGCGGCTCGGCTTTCGGGAGTTCCACTTTCGGGGCCTCGACTTTGGGAGCTTCCACCTTCGCCATCTCAGGCGCGGCCGGCACGGGTGGCGGCGGCGGAGCGCTCGGCGCTTCGACTTTTGGCGTTTCCGGATTGGCGATGACAGGCGCGGGCGGCTCGACAATCTTCGGCGGCTCGATTTTCTGCGGCTCGATTTTCGCGACTTCAACTTTCGGCAGACCGGCGATCGGTTCGGCCGCCGGCTTCGGCGCGGTCTTTTTTGCCGCGGGCTTTGGCGTCTTCGCCTTGGCCGTCTTCGGCGGCTTCTCCTTCCTGGCAGCCGCCGCTTCAGCTTTTTTTAGAGCTTGTTCCTTCGCCGTGGTTTTTTCCGGTTTCGCCGGCACCGGCGCTTCAACCGGCGGCGGTGGCGCGGGCGCCACGACTGGCGGCGCGCCCGGCTCGACCACAACCGGCTGCGCTGGTGGCGCGGGCGCGGCTGATGTCTCGGGCATGGGTGTGGGCGTCGCCGGTGTCGGAGCCGCGGCTGGCGGAGCTGGCGCGGGAGCGGCTGCGGGTGGAGTCGCCGGAGTTGACGGCGCAACGGGGCGCGCGCCGGCTGGGGCGGCGCAGGCTTGCAGATACTTGGCGGCGACGAAAGCGAAGCAGTTGGTCGTTGGCTTGATCTTCACCCAATCATCCTGTGTTTGCTCCGGCTGGATGACATCGCCTTTGTTGATCTTGCCGACGACGGTATAGCTGATGCCGGGACCGGCGCGCAGGCGGACATCCGTCTTGGTGACGGTCGTGCCGGCGGCATCGAGCATGTTCTTGTGGACCCAGACGCGCACGGCGGGCGGCATCTGGACTTTTGCGAAGACCACGGTCTCAGGCGCGCTGGCGGCGGGCACCGGTTCGGCCAGTTCCACTTGGTCGCCCTGGTTGAGTTGGATCAGCACTTCGGAAGTGGCCCTGGCGGCGGCGCGGACGTTGACGTGGTCGCCGGTGACGGTCGCCAACTCGGCAGCGCCCGCCACGCAACACACGACGAACAACGCGCTAACACACGCGAGATAATTTTGCCAGTTCTTGATCATTGAGCAGTCTCCATTTGCCGGGCTTGAGGTCGCCCAGATTGATCGGCCCGATGCTGAGCCTCTTCAAGCGAATCACGTTGTGGCCAAGCTCGGCCAGCATCACACGAATCTGGCGCTTCTTGCCCTGGCTGAGCACCATCTGAAACGTGGACGTCTCGCCCGCCGGCCGCACGCCAAAAACCTTGTCGGCCACCATGCGTTCGCCGCCGATGACCATGCCTTTCTGCAACCGCTCCATCTCCGCGGCTGTCAGCGAGCCGCGGATGCCGACCTCGTAGGTCTTCGGAATCTTGTGCCGCGGATGCGCCAGCCGCTGCGCCAGCTCGCCGTCGTTGGTGATGAGCAGCAATCCTTCGCTGTCGCGATCCAGCCGCCCGACGCTGAACACCCGCGGCCAGTCCTTCGGCAACAAGTCAATCGCGAGCTTCTCCGCGTGGTTGTCGCGGTTGCTGCACGTGTAACCGACCGGCTTGTAAAGCGCGGCATAGGTCAGCCGCTGCGTGCTCAGCGGGCGGCCATTCAACGTGACGCGGTCGGCCGCCGGCTGCACGCGGGAGCCGAGCGCAGCGACGCGCCCGTTGACGCGGACGCGGCCCGCCACGATCAACTGTTCACAGGCGCGCCGCGATCCCAGACCCGCGGAGGCGAGAAATCGCTGCAAGCGCACGCCAATAGACTCGTCGGAAGTCTTCACGGCACGAAGCCGGAGCGGGATTGGGCTACTCGGGCTTGGTCTTCGGCAGACCGAACACGCGGTCGCCGGCTTTCCACTGCCCGCGTTTCTTCATCAACTCGACGCGTTCAAACCGTTTCAGCACGTTGCGTTTCGCTTTCAACGTGCCGGATGATTTCAAACTGCTGTGCAAACCCATAAATCCGTATTCCTTCTTTCTTGAACAATCTTTCCACCGAGAATCAACCGGTGGCTTCTACCACAGCGCCGCACGGCTGAAAATACTTATTTGCAGGCTTGCGGCCGTGTGACGTTGGTCCGTCAAGCCGGCGGTCCCGCCGTCTCGCTCAACTTCGCCGCCGCCTGCTCCCATTTCGCCGTCGCCTCCGCGAGATCGTCGGTGACGCCGCTCAACTCGCGGTTCACCGCCACGGCGCGGCCGGGCTGCTGGTAGGTGTCGGGATTCTCCAACTCGGCGGTCAACTCCTTTTGTCGCTGTTCCAGCCGCGCGATGTCCTTTTCCAGCTTGTCCACGATCTGCTGCTGCGCCCGCCGGTCGCGGGAACGGGACTGCCGCGCCTCGGCTTCGAGCCGCTTCTGGTCGCGTAACCGGGCGCGTTTGTCGTCGGTCGCGGCTGTCGCGGGCGCTTCTTCTTTCCCGCCGGCGGTGAGCGCAGCCTGGGCGGAGAGGGCGGCGGTCTTGTCGAGGTAATACTGGTAATCGCCGTGATAGGACGTCAGTTGGCCGGCGTTCACGTGCAGGACGTGCCGCGCCAGCCTGCGGATGAAGTAAACGTCGTGGCTGATGAAGATGAGCGTGCCCTCGTATTGCTCCAGCGCGCTGATGAGCGCGTCAATGCTCGGCATGTCGAGGTGCGTCGTCGGCTCGTCCATCAACAGCAGGTTCGGCGGGTCGAGCAGCAGCTTCACCAGCGCCAGGCGGCTCTTCTCGCCACCGCTGAGCACGGCCACCGGCTTGAACACGTCGTCGCCGCGGAACAGGAACGAGCCGAGCACGGTGCGCGCGGCTTCCACGGAAATCACCCGCTTTGTGTCGAGCGCCTCCTCCAGCACCGTGCGCTCCGCTTTCAACATCTCCACGCGATACTGGGCGTAGTAGCCGGTTTTGACGTTCATGCCCGGCTCGCGCATGCCGGACTGGAATTGGAGCGCGCCGGCCAGGATTTTCAGCAGCGTGGACTTGCCCGCGCCGTTGGGGCCGACGAGCACGATGCGTTGGCCGCGCTCGGCCTCGAAGTTCATGCCGCGATAGACGACGGTGTCGCCGTAAGCGTGGTGGATGTCCTTCAGCGCGATCACGCGATGTCCGCTGCGGGGCGGCTGCGGGAAGCGGAACTTGATCGTGCGCGCGTCGTTCACCGGCGCCTCGATCTTCTCCATGCGCTCGATTTGTTTGAGCTTCGCCTGCGCCTGCGAGGCTTTGCTGGCCTTGGCGCGGAACCGGTCGGCGAACTCCTGCAACCGCTGGATGTCGCGCTGCTGGTTCTTGTAGGCGGCCAGAAGCTGCTCCGCCTGCGCTTCGCGCTGGACCAGATACTCGTCGTAGTTGCCGCGATAACGCAGCAGCCGGTTCTGCCGGATTTCTACGATGCTGCCGACGAGTTGGTTCAGGAACTCGCGGTCGTGCGAGATCATCAGGATCGCGCCGGGATACGTCTTCAGGTATTCCTGAAACCACCGCAGCGCGTCGAGGTCGAGGTGGTTCGTCGGCTCGTCGAGCATCAGCAGGTCGGGTTGCTGGACCAAGAGCCGCGCCAGGTGCGCGCGCATCACCCAGCCGCCGCTCATCGCGCTCGCGGGCCGGTAGAAATCATGTTCGCGGAACGCCAACCCTCGCAGGATCGTTTTTGCCTTCGGTTCGAGCTGATAGCCGCCGAGCGCCTCGAACTGCGACTGCGTTTTGTGGAAATCCTCCGTCTCGGTGGCGTCGCCGTCCTCGAACGCTTTCAGTTCGCGCCGCAACGCCGTGATCTCCGGCGTGATCGCCGTCGCCAGTTCCAGCACCGTCTCGTCGCCCACCGGCACGTTTTCCTGCGGCAGATGGCCGATCGCCGCGCCGCGCTCGATGGCGACCTCGCCTTCGTCGGGCGCGTCGTGGCCGAGGATGAGTGAGAACAACGTGGACTTGCCCGCGCCGTTCGGCCCGACCAGCCCGATGCGGTCGCCGCGGTTCACCTGCAGCGTCGCGTTCTCGAACAGGACACGCGCGCCAAAAGCCTTTGTCATTCCCGAAATCGTCAGCATAAAAAGCCGCGAAGGTTACGAGCCGCCGGGCGGCAGCGCAAGCATGGAGTCCGCCGCGCGCCATTAGTCATCCATTGGTGTAAAGGGCTGCAAGAAGCGCAGCCTTTCCCATCGCAGGGTTCATTGAGGCCGATTCACCCCGACATTCCAGCTTCGTTCACTCGGCGACAGGACTGTCGCCGATTCGTTGGTTCCGGCTCCCCGTTGACTGGAAACTGAAACGGGATGGCGCGGAGCCGTCATCATGAGCGGGCAAGGCAATACGAGTTATAAGAAAGCCAATCATGGTGTAGTGACGCATGTGCCGCTCGGCTAGCATGGGGCCGCTTTTTCGGAGTGTCCGGTCCGAGCAGACGGGACGCGTGAAAATGGTAAGGATGATCGCTGTGGCTATTGTTGAGGTTGCATGGTGGATCAAACGACAGCAGAAAACAGGTCCGGTTCCCGGGCCAGTGTCCACGCGCTCGCGTGGCGTGGAATGGCATTCCCATCGTCTTTTTGCCGATAAACCAATGCTCAAAGAACCCAGAGAGGTGCTCAGTCATGTCTGATACCAATGTCCAATCCGCATCGTGGGAGCCGCGCATCGTGGCGTTCTTCTGCAACTGGTGCACCTACACCGCTGCAGACCTCGCCGGCGTTTCCCGCATGAAATACGCGCCGAACACGCGCGTCATCCGGCTCATGTGCTCCGGTCGCGTGGACCCGCAGTTCGTCGTGGACGCGCTCTCCAAGGGCGCCGACGGGGTGCTCATCGGCGGCTGCCATCCGGGCGACTGCCACTACGTCGAGGGCAACTACAAGATGCTCCGGCGCTTCGACATCTTGAAGCGGATGCTCACCGACATGGGCATCGAGCCGGAGCGCGTGCGCCTCGAATGGATTTCCGCCGCCGAGGGCGAGAAGGTCAAGCGCGTCGTCAACGAGATGGTCGAGACCGTCCAGAAGCTCGGCCCGCTCGGCCTGCCGCAGAAGTTCAACGATTGGGATTCGGAAATGGAACATTTCGCCCAGCACGTCGCCGCGAAGGAAGCGGCCACCGGCTGTGGTTGTGCCGTTCACGGCAAGAAGGAGACAGTCAATGCCTAAGCCAAAAGTAGCGTTTTACTGGTGCGCCTCATGCGGAGGCTGTGAAGAAACCGTCGTGGACCTCGCCGAGGACATCCTTGGCGTGGTGGAGGTCGTGGACATCGTCCTCTGGCCTGTCGCGATGGACTTCAAATACAAGGACATCGAGGCGATGCCCGACAAGTCCATCGTGGCCACGCTGCTCAACGGCGCCATCCGCTCGACCGAGCAGGAAGAAATGGCCAAGCTGCTCCGCCGCAAGAGCCAGTTTCTCATCGCCTACGGCGCGTGCGCCGTCAGCGGCGGCATCCCGGCGATGGCCAACCAGTTCCCCCGCGAGCAAATCCTCAAGTTCAACTATGAGGAGTGCCCCACCATCGTCAACGAGTCCAAGACCCGTCCGCAGGTCTCGTTCACCGAGGAAGGGCGCGAGACGACGCTGCCGGCGTTGCACAACGTCGTGCGCACGCTCGACCAAGTGGTGGATGTGGACTACTACGTCCCCGGCTGCCCGCCGACGCCGAAGCTCACCAAGGCCGCCATCACTGCGCTGCTTGAAGGCAAGCTGCCGCCGAAAGGCTCCGTCATCGCGCCCGACATCGCGCTTTGCGACGAGTGCCCGCGCAAAGAGACCAAGCCGGCGAACCTCAGCATCGAGGAGTTCCGCCGGCCGCACCAGTTCCTGATGGACCCGGAGAAATGCTTCCTCGCACAAGGCGTGGTTTGCATGGGGCCGGCCACCCGCAGCGGTTGCGAGGCGGCTTGCACCAAGGGCGGCATGCCCTGCACCGGTTGTTTCGGTGGCACCTCGCGCGTGCATGACCAGGGCATGAAGATCATGTCCTCCATCGCCGCGAACATCGTCCCGAAGGACGAGGCTGGCATCAGCAAGGTCCTCGCGGGCATCCCCGACCCGATCGGCACATTCTACCGTTACGGCCTCGCGAAATCCACGCTGCGCCGCAAAGTCAATCTCCCCAAGGAAGCCTGAGTATGAATCCACAGACGCAACAAGCTTTTAATCAAGGCGCCGCGCAAGCCAACGCGGCCTATCAGAAGCAGCGCCACGTCAGCATCAACCCCATCACCCGCCTCGAAGGCCACGGCAAGATTGACGTGTTCCTCGACCAGAAGGGCGATGTCGAGCGCGCCTATTTCCAGGTGCCGGAACTGCGCGGTTTCGAGGTGTTCTCGCTGGGCCGGCCCGCCGAGGACATGCCGCAAATCACCAGCCGCATCTGCGGCGTTTGCCCGACGGCGCACCACATGGCCGCCACGAAGGCGCTCGATGATCTTTACAAGACCGAGCCGGCCAGCGCGGGCCGGAAGATTCGCGACCTCGTCTATAACACCTTCACGCTCGAAGATCACGCGCTGCACTTCTTCGTGCTGGGCGGGCCGGACTTCATCGTCGGCCCGCAGGCGCCGGCTGCGGAGCGCAACATCGTCGGTGTCATCGGCAAGGTCGGCCTCGAAGCCGGCAAGAAGGTCATCGGCACCCGCCGCCGTTTGCGCGAGTTGATCGCCTACTTTGGCGGCAAGGTTGTGCATCCCGTGCTCGGTCTGCCCGGCGGCGTCAGCAAGCCGCTCGCGGCCGAGGACCTGCCGAAGTTTAAGCAACTCGCCAAGGACGGCGTCGAGTTCGCGGAGTGGACGCTCGCGGTGCTCAAGCAGATCGTGCTCGGCAATCCCGAATACGTGAAGCTCATCACCGGCGACACCTACACGCACAAGACCTGCTACATGGGCCAGGTCAACGACAAGAACCAGGTGGATTTCTACGACGGCAAGATTCGCGTCGTGGACTGCAACGGCAAGGAAGTCTGCAAATTCGCGCCGCAGCAGTATCGCGATTACGTCGCCGAGCACGTCGAGCCGTGGAGCTACATGAAGTTCACCTTCCTGAAGAGCCGCGGCTGGAAAGGCTTCGCGGAAGGTCCTGACTCGAGCATCTACTCAGTCGGCCCGCTCGCGCGCCTCAACGCCGCCGACGGCATGGCCACGCCCAAGGCGCAGGCCGCCTACGAGGAGTTCTACAAGACCCTCGGTGGCAAGCCGGTCCATCACACGCTTGCCATTCATTACGCGCGCGTGATCGAGATGATCCAGGCCGCCGAGCGCATGGAGCAGCTCATCAACGACCCCGAAATCACCAGCCCCGACGTTCGCCGCGTCCCGACCAACAAACCGGTCGAGGGCATGGGTATCGTCGAGGCGCCGCGCGGCACGCTGTTCCATCATTACAAGACCGACGAGCGCGGCCTGATCACGATGGCGAACATGGTCGTTGCCACCGGCAACAACGCTGCGCGCATCGCGATGAGCGTGGACAAGGCGGCGAAGGGCCTCATCAAGAACGGCAACGTCACCGACGGCCTGCTGAACATGGTGGAGATGGCGTTCCGCGCCTACGATCCGTGTCTTGGCTGCGCGACGCACTCGCTGCCGGGTCAGATGCCGCTCATTGCGCGTGTCTATGATCACAACCGTGAGTTGGTGAAGGAAATCGTTCAGGGTTAGTTCCAAGGACTAAGGGCAATGAGCACCGCAACCCCATCGGCTGACAACGGCAACGGCGTAATGACGCTGGAGAACCTCGCGAAGTTTCCCGAGGGGCAAAAGGTGTATAGCTGTATGCAGTGCGGCACCTGCGCCGCCACCTGCCCCTACGGCGACGACCTGGCGTTTCCGCCGCGGGCGATCATCACGATGTTGGAAGCGGGCTTGATCGAGGAAGTTTTCAACAACCCCGGTCTGCTCAACTGCGTCACCTGCTACGCGTGCATGGCGAAGTGCCCGCGCGGCATCAAGCTCACCGAGGTGCTCCTGCCGCTCGTGAAGGAGCAGGTCTTCACGCACCTGAAGGAAGTGCCCGCCGAGTTGCAGAAGGCGCTCGAGAACACGATGCGCTACGGCAACCCGATGGGCGAGTCGCCCCGCAAACGCGCCCTCTGGGCGAAGTCCTCGCCCGTGCCGGTGCCGGTCATCGCCGAAATCAAGCGGGCGGTGGACGTGCTCTGGTTCGTGGAGTGCTATCCGGCGTATCACCCGCGCGGCCACGACGGCAACCGCGCAACGGCCAAGCTTTTCAAGGCGCTCGGCATTGACTTCGCGATCCTCGGCAACGAGGAGAAGTGCGCCGGCGAATGCGTCCGGATGGCCGGCGAAACGGGCCTGTTCGAGATGCTCACCGATGCGAACATCAAGCTGATGCGGAAATACAAGTTCAACCGCATCGTCACCGGCGGCGCGCACGCTTACGACGCGCTCAAGCACAAGTATCCCGCGGCCGGCGGCGACTTCGAGGTGCATCACACGACGCCGTTCTTCGCGCAGCACTTGGCGCAACTCAAGCCGAAGCTCAAGAAGAAGCTCGACTACACGGTCACCTACCACGACGCATGCGCGCTCGGCCGGCACAACGGTTTTTACGAGGAACCACGGGCGCTTCTGCAGGCCATCCCCGGCGTGAAGCTGGTCGAGATGAACCACAGTGGCGTGAACTCGATTTGTTGCGGCGGCGGCGGCGGGATGTGGCTCGACACCTACTATGCGGAAAAGGGTTGCGAGCGTCTCTCCGAACGTCGCGTGAAGGAAGCGCTCGACACCGGCGCGAACGTGCTGGCCGTGAGCTGCCCCTACGAGATTTCCCGTTTCGAAGACGCCCTGAAGGTTGCGGGTGGCGAGAAACGGATGGTGGTGCGGGATGTGGTCGAACTATTAGCCGAAGCCTTGGAGGACTGAACCGTGGATATCCTCGTATTGATGAAGGTGGTGCCGGACGTGGTCGAAGAGTTGGAAGTCGGCCCGGACGGCAAGTCATTGGACACAAGTTTCCTGCGCACGATCATCAATGAGCGTGATGATCATGCGCTGGAACAAGCGCTGTTGCTCAAGGACAAGCACGGCGGAAAAGTGACGCTGCTGACGCTGGACGCGCCGGACATTGACGACGTGCTGTTCACGGCACTCGCCAAGGGCGCCGACCGCGCGGTGAAGATTTGCGGCGTGGAATCGGTGCAGAGCACGCAAACCGCGGTGAAGCTCTTCGGCGAGACGATCGCGAAGACGCCGGGCCTGCTGCCGGTGGACCTGATCCTGACGGGCGTCTCGGCGATTGACGACCTCGACGGGCTGATGGCCGCGCCGATCGCGCAGCAACTCGGCTGGGCTTACACGGGCGTCGTCACGCAGGTGGCGCTCGCCGACAAGACCGCCACGGTCATCAAGGAGTTTGCAGGCGGCGTGCGCGGCGAATACGAAGTGCCGACGCCGGCGGTGTTGGGCATCCAGGCCGCCGAGAAGCCGCCGCGCTACGTGCCGGTCGCGAAAGTGCGCGCGGCGATGAAGTCCATGACCATCGAGACTGTTGACGCCCCCGCGGTCGAGGCGGCGACGACGGTCGAGGTGCAACAGATGGCGAAGCCGCAGGTCACCGGCCATGCCGAGATGATCGAAGGCTCGCCCGAAGAAGTGGCTGACAAGATTTGTGAGCTGTTGGCGAAACGCGGACTGATTTAAGGAGGACACGAACATGGCTGGCAACATCTGGATTGTAGCGGAAGCGTGGCGGGGCCAGGTCTCCGAAATCACGTTTGAACTGCTGGCGCTGGGCCGCGAAGTCGCGGGCCAGGCCGGCGCGCCGTTGGAAGCCGTCCTGCTCGGCAGCAACGCGCGCGAACTCGCCCAGAAGCTCGGCGCGGCCGACTCGGTGCTTTACGCCGACAACGCGGCGTTGGCCGACCCTGTGCCGGAGAATTTCGCCACGGCGCTTGCGCAACTCATCAAGGAGAAGCAGCCCGCCGCCGTGCTGGTGCCGCTGACGAACCTCTCGGTGGACGTCGGCGTGGTGCTCGCGGCGCAGCTCGGCGTGCCGTTCCTGAACTACTGCAAAGACCTCAAGGCCGAAGGCGGCAACCTGACGGCGACGTGCGTGCTTTACGGCGGCAAGATGGAAGCCGCCGTCACCGCGTCCGCGAAGCCGGCGATCATCGGCATCCTGCCCGGCGTTCGCCCGGTCGAGCAGGGCCGTTCCGACAAGGCCGCGACGGTCACCGACGTGGCCGTGACGCTCGCCGCGCCGAAGGTTCATTTCAAGCGATACCTCGAATCCGAAGCGGGCGACGTGGACATCACCCAGAAGGATTTCCTCGTGGCGGTCGGTCGCGGCATCCAGACCAAGGACAACCTCGACCTCGCCGAAGACCTCGCCGCCACGCTCGGCGGCGCGGTGTGCGGCTCGCGGCCGGTGATTGACCAGGGCTGGCTGGGGTTGTCGCGGCAGGTCGGCAAGTCGGGCATGAACGTGAAGCCGAAGCTCTACGTGATGCTCGGCATCAGCGGCGCGCCGGAGCACGTCGAGGGCATGAAGAGTTCGCAGTGCATCATCGCCGTGAACACCGACGCGGCGGCGCCGATCTTCAACGTCGCCCACTACGGCGTCGTCGGCGACGCGCTGGAGATCACGCCGGCGTTGACGGAGAAAATCAAAGCCAAGAAGGGATAAACGACCGTGGACCTCGATCCAGTCAGAATCTCGCTGATGGGCCTGCCCTCCTGGGCGGTGCTCTGGGTGTTGACGCTCGGTGCGTTCGGGGTGTTCGGCTTCCGCGCGTGGCAACTGGTCGGCCTGTTGCTGAAGGCGCGGTCGGAGAACCGCTTCGACCAGCTTGGCGCGCGCGTGATGCGGTTCGTCCGGCACGTGCTGCTCCAGCCGCGGCTTTTCAACGAGCCGAGCATCGGCCTGGCCCACTTCCTCATCTTCTGGGGTTTCGTGGTCTATGTCATCTGCTTCAACTGGAGCCTCATCCGCGGCCTGCTGCCCGTCCTGCCGATTCCGTATCCCGATGAGTTTGGCCCGTCGGCGTTCTTCCTCGATGTGTTCGCGGTGGCGGTGCTCGTCTCGCTTGGCGCAGCGGTCGTGCGGCGCGTGTTCTTCCCGCCGGCGCACCTGCACCTGAGCTGGGACGCGAACCTGATTCTGTCGCTCATCGGGACTCTGATGCTGACGACGTTGTTCGGCGCAGGTTTCCGATTGGTTGCCGAGGGCCACCATGCGAGCGGCTGGACGCCGTTCGGCAGTTTGGTGGCGATGGCGTTCGGGGGAATGTCAAAGGAGACGGCTGGCGATTTGTCCAAGGCCATGTGGTGGATCCACATGGTCACGGTGCTGTTCTTCCTTGTTTACCTGCCCTACTCGAAGCACCTGCACCTGCTGGCGTCGCCGTTCAACGTCTTCTTCGGCAACCTTCGCCCGGCGGGCGACCTCTCGATTGCCGGCGGCGGCGAGGAACTCGCGGCCGGCTCGGCGAAGTGGAACGAGTTCACGTGGAAGCAACTGCTCAGTGGTTTCTCGTGCGCCGAGTGCGGACGTTGCGACCGCGCGTGCCCGGCGGCGAACTCCGGCTTCCCGCTGGAGCCGCAGCAGCTTGTCCAGAAGCTCAAGAAGCACGCCATCCACGCCGGTCTCGCGAAGCCCAACGGCAACGGCGAGAAGCTCATCGGCGATGTCATGACCGAGAACGAGATCTGGGCCTGCACCACCTGCATGTCCTGCATCGAGCGTTGCGCGGTGCTCAACGAGCAGATTCCGATCATCATCCAGATGCGCCGGCACCTCGTCAGCGAGGGCCAGATGGCGAAGACCGTCCAGGACGCGCTCAACAACTTCAACCGCTACGGCAATTCGTTCGGCAAGTCCGACCGGATGCGCGCGAAGTGGACGCAGCCGCTCGGCTGGAAGATCAAGGACGCCCGCAAGGAAGAGGTGGAATACCTCTGGTTCGTCGGCGACTACGCGTCGTTCGATCCGCGGCTGGAGGAGAGCACGCGCAAAACGGCGAACATGTTCAAGGCCGCCGGCGTGGACTTCGGCATCCTCTACGAAGGCGAGCGCAACGCCGGCAACGACGTGCGCCGCATCGGCGAGGAAGGCTTGTTCGAGATGCTGCGCGACAAGAACCTCCAGGCGATGGGCAAGGGCAAATACAAGAAGATCGTCACGACCGACCCGCACGCGTTCAACGCGTTGAAGAACGAATACAACCTCGAAGGCGTCGAGGTGCTGCACTACAGCGAGGTGCTGGACCGGTTGGTGGCGGAGGGGAAGCTGGCGTTCAAGAACAAGGTCGCCGGCCGCGTGACGTATCACGATCCCTGCTACCTCGGCCGTTACAACGACATTTACGAGCCGGCGCGTCGTGTGTTGCAGGCGACGGGAGTGGAATTGGTGGAGATGGAGCGCAGCCGCAATCGCAGCTACTGCTGTGGCGCGGGCGGCGGTCGCATCTGGATGGAGGACGTGGAAGGTGTGAAAGAACGCCCTGCCGAGAGCCGCGTGCGCGAAGCAGCGGCGTTGGGCGTGACCACGCTGGTGGTGGCGTGCCCGAAGGATTTGGTGATGTTCCAGGACGCGCTCAAGACCGCGGGCCTGGAAGGCAAACTGGTAATCAAAGACGTCATAGATTTGGTCGAGGAAGCCACTCGACAAGCGTAAGAGGACACTATCATGGTAAACATCAAGCAAACTGAAGAACCGCGGATTGGCGTGTATGTGTGCCATTGCGGCCATAACATCGCCGGCACGATTGACGTGGCGGCGGTGGCCAAATTCGCCGAGAAACTGCCCGGCGTCGTGGTCTCGCGCGATTACAAATACATGTGTTCCGACCCCGGCCAGCACCTCATCCAAGCGGACATCCGAGGGCACAAGCTTAACCGCATCGTCGTCGCGAGTTGCTCGCCGCTGCTGCACGAGCACACGTTCCGCAACGCGACCGAGAAGGGCGGTATCAACCCGTTCTATTTCCAGATGGTCAACATCCGCGAGCACAACTCGTGGGTCCACACCGACCGCGCCGCCGCCACGATGAAGGCCAAGTCGCAGATGCACGCCGCCGTGCGCCGCGTCGCCGCCCATCGCGCGCTGGAGACCAAGAGGGTGCCGATCAATCCCGACGTGCTGGTCGTGGGCGCGGGCATCGCGGGCATCCATGCCGCGTTGACGCTGGCCAACGCCGGCAAGAAGGTTTATCTGGTCGAGCGCGAGCCGAGCATCGGCGGCCACATGGCGAAGTTCGACAAGACCTTCCCGACGCTGGACTGCGCGGCGTGCATCCTGACGCCGAAGATGTCGCAGGTCGGCAACCACCCGAACATCACGCTCTGGAGTTACTCCGAGGTGACGAAGGTGGACGGCTACGTCGGCAACTACAAGATCCAGGTCAAGCGCAAGCCGCGTTACATCAACGAGGAACTGTGCATCGGCTGCCAGGAGTGCATCTCGCACTGTGTCTTTAAGGAACCGAAGTTCCCCGACGAGTTCAACGAGAAGCTCGGCAAGCGCCGCCCGGTCTATATCCCGTTCCTGCAATCCACCCCACAGGTCGTGCTGATTGACCCGGAGCTTTGCTTGAACTTCAAGCGCGGCGCAAAGAACCCCGACGGATCGCCGGTCGTGGGCGACAAGTGCAAGAAGACCTGCGTCGAGGCGTGCGGCGAGAACAAGGCGATTGATTTCAAGCAGAAGGAGCATTTCGAGGAGATCAACGTCGGCACAGTCATCATCACGACCGGCTTCAAGGTTTTCGACGCCAAGCGCACGCCTTACTTCGGCTACGGCAAGTATCCGAACGTCTATACCTCGCTGGAGGTGGAGCGGCTCGTCAACGCCAGCGGCCCGACCGCCGGCCACGTCGTCATGCGCGACGGCAAGGAGCCGAAGACCATCGCCATCGCCCATTGCATTGGCAGCCGCGACGAGAACACGAACCGTTACTGCTCGCGCGTGTGCTGCATGTATTCGCTGAAGCTGGCGCACCTGCTGAAGGAGCACACCGGCGCGGAGATCTACAACTTCTACATTGATATGCGCACGCCGGGCAAAGCGTTCGAGGAGTTCTACCAGAGCGTGGCGACCGAGGGTGTCCACTTCGTCCGCGGCAAGATCGCCGACGTTTATCCGGAAGCGGGCAACACCGGCAAACTGATCGTGCAGGCGGAAGACACGCTGCTCGGTCGCGTGCGCAAACTGCCGGTGGACATGGTTGTGCTGTCGGTCGGCCTGGAGCCGCAGCCCGACGCGCAGGACGTGCGCCGGATGTTCAACATGAGCTGCGGCTCGGAGGGTTTTTTCCTGGAGCGCCACCCGAAGCTCGCGCCGGTGAGCACCTTCACCGACGGCGTGTTCATCGCCGGCGCGTGCCAGGCGCCGAAGGACATCCCCGACACCGTGGCGCAGGCCGGCGCGGCGGCGGCCGAGGCGATGGCGCTGATTGACAAGGGCCACATCGAGCAGGAGCCGAACACCGCATCCATCATCGAAGAGGAATGCAGCGGCTGCAAATCGTGCGTCCCGCTCTGCCCCTACACCGCCATCACGTTCGACGAGGCCAAGAAGAAGGCGGTCATCAACGAGGCGCTCTGCAAAGGCTGCGGCACGTGCGTGGCAAGCTGCCCGTCCGGCTCGATCAAGCAGAACCTTTTCGAGGACGAGGAGATTTTCGCCGAGATCGAAGGCGTGCTGGCCCAGGTTTGAAGGCCGGTGCACGGATGGCAGCGAGAACGACAATGGGCGTGGCCCGGTCCGCCGGGACCACGCCGGGATTACAGGCACAGTGACCACCAACAGCCAACCAAGCGAGCCGAGAGACCGGGGACGCTGGGGACTTTCCCTGGCGGCCCTGCGCCGGGCGCGCATCCCGATTGCGACCAAACTGATCCTGGGCTTCCTGCTGGTGTGCTTGATCGTCGGCGTCACCTTCGGCGTGGTGGGCGTCCAGATCATCGGCGGCCTCGTGGTGGCCGAAGCGCAGGAGAAGGTCCGCACCGACCTCAACGCCGCGCGGGAGATTTTCCTCAACCACCTGGGCCGGATCGGCGACAAAGTGCGGTTCGTGGCCGACCGCACGTTCGTGCGCGACGGCTCGTTCTCCAGGGACCGGGACAAGGTCGCTGAGTCGCTCGCGGCGTTCCGCGAACGGGAAGGCCTGGATGTGCTGGGCATCACCGACGCGTCGGGCGTGGTGGTCTTGCGCGTGACCAACGCGCGCATGGCCGGCGACGACCAGAGCGGGGATGCGTTGGTCGGCCAGGTGTTGAAGCGCCGGGAGCCGGTGGCCGCCACCTGCGTCGTGACGGGCGACCAACTGCGCAAGGAATCGGCCGCGCTGGCGGAACGCGCCCGGTTCGAGTTCATCCCCACGCCCAAGGCGCGGCCGCGGCCCGAGCGCGAGGAGACCTCCGGGCTGATGCTGAAGGCCGCGGCGCCGATCTTTGATCTGCAAAACCGGTTTGTCGGCGTGGCCTACGGCGGCGTCCTGCTCAACCGCAACTTCGAGATCGTGGACAAGATCAAGCAGACCGTTTTCCAGGGCGTGAAGTATCAGGGCGAGGACATCGGCACGGCCACGATCTTCCAGGACGACCTGCGCATCTCCACCAACGTCCAGAACGCCGACAGTTCGCGCGCCGTCGGCACGCGCATCGCGGAGGATGTCTATCATCAGGTGGTGCGTGAGGGGCAGCAATGGATCGG
>JACRQF010000002.1 GCA_016222825.1 Verrucomicrobiota bacterium
ACCGCGACGGACGGGATTCCCGCGTCTTGCAATCCTTTGCGGAGCGCGGGAATGTAAAACAATTCCGGTTCGCAGAATTTCACTTCGTAAAACACGATGCCCCTCGCGTTATGCGCGCGCGTCAGCGCGATCAGGTGATCGAGCCGCGCTTGAATCGCGCTCCCGCGCGTCGAATCGGGCGACGCGTGAATGATGCGCTCCGCCATTCGCGTGAACGGATCATCGCTCGTTCCACGCGGATACAGGCGTCTGCCACAGCACGCGAGATCGTCCGCGACGACGCGGGCCAGCCTGTCCTCATCCGTGGCGGCAACCAGTCGCTCCGCAAGCTCATGCCGCGACCGAACGTGACGCGCGAGCAGACGATGGAGGCGTTGGGCAAGTTGCTGCGGCGTTACAACGAGGTCGGCATCACGACCATCTTCGAGCGCGCCACAGACCGCGACGGCGTCGGCCTGTATGCCTAACTGCGCGACCAGGGCAAACTCACGGCGCGGATGCGGGCGACATTCCGTTTCTCCGCGCGAACACCGGAAGCGGTCGAGAAATACATCAAGAATCTCGGCTTCAAACCCGGCGACGGCGATGACTGGGTGCGTGCTGTCATGATGAAAACGACGCTCGATGGCGGCATCCACTGGGGCACGACGCGATTGAGCGAGCGCTACGGCGAAAAGCGCATCCAGTTCTATCGGCTCACCGACCCGGACTATTGCGGGGAGCTTTATTACACGCCGGAGGAGTTGAAGATGGTTTTCGCGACCGTCAACCGGCTTGGCTGGCCGATGAGCATCCATGTCACCGGCGATGCCGGAACGGAAGCCGTGCTCGATGCCATCGCGGCCGTCGCTGCGAGCGACCCGAGCATCAAGCAACGGCGGTTCAACCTGCTCCACACCTATTTCCCGACGCCCACCATCGCGCGCCGCGCCAAGGAACTCGGCGTTGGCGTGGACACGCAGGGCTATCTCTACTATCGCGACGCCGAGGCGATGGCGGACATCTACGGCAAACCGTGGGCCGAGCGGTTCATCGGTTTGGGCGAGTGGGCGCGCGCCGGCGTTCCTGTCGCGGTCAACAGCGACCACATGATTGGCTTCGATCCCGACCACGCGATGAACTCGTTCAATCCCGCCCTGATGCTCTGGATCGCCGTCGCGCGGCAAACCGACCGGGGCAACGTTTATGGCGCGCACCAGAGACTCTCGCGGCTCGACGCGCTGCGAGCGGTGACGCTCTGGGCCGCGTGGTTGAGCTTCGACGAGGACAAGCTCGGCTCGCTCGAACCCGGCAAGCTCGCCGACCTCGTCGTCATTGACCGGGATTACCTCACCTGCGCGGAAGACGACATCCGCAAGATCAAAGTCTTGCGCACTATTGTCGGCGGCAAGACGGTTTTCCAACGGTGAGGCGGGACATTGAGGATATGAAATGAAGCTGATCGCATTCGGCATGAAGTGCTTCTTCGTGGGCTGGCTGGTCGCTGCACCGCGCTGTCCGGCGCAAGGCGGGCAGTTCAATCTCGCGAGCTTCTCGCCGCGCGCCGACGGCGCCACGGACGACACGCCGGCGTTGACGCGTTGTTTTGAGTCGGTCGCGAAAGCGGGCGGCGGGACGGTGGTCATTCCGCCGGGCGACTACTTCGTCAGCGGTGGCACGCCGGTCTCGCTGTCGTCGCGCACGACCGTGTCGGCTTATGGCGCGAGGTTCCACCTGCCGGAGAAGCTGGGCGACCAGGCGCGCGGGGTGGTCTTCAGCGGCCAGGATGTGCGCGACTTCAACGGGTGCGGCGGGCATTTCACATGCCGCTGCTTCGACCCCAAGCGCGACGACAACACGTGGGAGCCGAACGTCAACACGCGGATGATCCTCATCACCACCTCGGCGGGCGGACGCACGGAGAACCTGACCTTCCGCGACATCAGCTCCGAGCGCATCGCGGGCGCAGTCGTCAGCGTCCACGGCGCGGCGAAGGCCAAGAGCGAGTCGGAGGTGGAGACGTTCGCGCGCCACGTGACGGTGGACAATTGCACACTGCTGGAGAGCGGCAAGTTCATGTGGGACTACGGCTACCTGTGGCAGGTCATCGTCTGGCCGGAGGATTACGAGGCGTGGGAAGTGGAACGGGCGCGGCGTTACTTCCGCAACGACCTCACACGTGCCGGCATTCGGATGAGCGACGGCGACGACCGCGTGTGTTTCGACAACCGCGTGAAGCCGGTTGGGGTCAGCAAGGACGCGGAGCCGAGGAGCGGGCTGTGTTTCTTCGGCGGCACACTGCCGAAGAACATCACACGAGGCCGGCAATATTTTGTCGTCGAGTCGGCTGCGGACCACATCAAAGTGTCGGAGCAGCCGGGCGGGAAGCCGATCCGTTTCCAGGGCGCGAGCGGCGACGGCGTGCAGCTCGCTTATAACTTCGCCGGCACGTTCCACGGGCTTTATGCGCCCACCGGCTCGGCGTCAGGCAAGGGTGGGGTGGACATCATGTGCGCACGCGACGTGCGGATCACGGGCTGCCAGCTCAGCGCGCTGGGCGACACGATGCACGTGCAGCGTTGCCGGAATGTGGTCTTCGCGAACAACCACATCATCGGCTCTCGTATGGGCGCATTCTTCCTGGCGGAGTTCTGCAAGAACGCGACGGTCACCGGCAACATGGTGGACGGCACGAACGGCTCGCGGGTGATGAGCGTGGAGAAGTCGTGCGAGGACGTGACAATCATCGGCAACACGTTCCGCAATGGCGGGCGCGGCAGTTGGATCAACCAGCCGAAGAACTTCATCCTCCAAGGCAACGTCTTCGTGAACAACACCACCAAGGGCGAGAGCGACCCGCGTCGCGGGCGGCGGAGCTACGAGACCGGCGAGTATCGGCGCTGGCCGGAGCTTTACTTCACCTTGCACGAGGAGAAGGGCGCCTACGGTCCCGTCATTGTGCGCGACAACGTGTTTGCGCTTGGCGAGGGCTGCGCGGAGGAGGCGGTGACGTTTGCGCCCAACGGTCGCGATCTGCGGATGAGCGGCAATGTCTTCCAGAACCGGCCGGCGGTGATCCGGGTGGATCCGTCGTGCGCCGGCGTGGCCGTGCAGGACAACGCAGGCGCGACGCTGAAGCGCGCAGCGGTTGGTTTCAACCACGGCAGGCGGTAGCCGGCGCGACGAACTGGAGAGAAAAACTCTTCCGTTCCGAGGGTCGTTGGATTAGAGTTTTTGTCGGCAAGAGGGAACTTCATGACAACCACCAACCGGGCAACGAAAGCGAAGACCGCCGCGCAGTTGACGGCCCTTTGCGCGCTCGTTGTTTTTGACCCCTGGCTGGTTTGTTCGAGCGAGCCCCAGCAGGCTCCGAAGGCGGCGCTGCCGGTGACGATGGCGGTGGGCATGTTGCCGCTGACGTCGCTGGCGATCCTCGCGGACCACGAGGGATTGTTCACGCGCGCGGGCGTGACGGTGAACGTGAAGAAATGCGCGACGGGCGTGATCGCCATGGACGCGCTTCTGTCGGGCGAGGCGCAGGTTGCCGTGGCCGGCGACACGCCGGTGGTGTTCGGCAGTTTCAAGAGGCGGGATTTCCGCATCCTGGCCGGCATTGCTTCGTGGGACAACGACGTGACCATCGTGGCGCGAAAAGACCGCGGCATCAGCCGGCCCGCGGACCTGAAGGGCAGGCGCGTCGCCACGCAAAAGACCTCGGTGGCGCAGTTCTTCCTGCACATGTTTTTGTTGAAGCAAGGGTTGTCGGAGAAGGACGTGGAGATCCAATACATGCCGCAGGCCCGGTTCCCACAGGCGCTGGCTCGCGGTGAAGCCGACGCAGCGTCCGTCCGGGAACCCTTCACGAGCCAGGCCGTGGCGCTGCTGGGATCCAACGCGGTGACGTTTGAAGAACCGGGGCTTTACGTGGAGTATTACAACCTCGTGGCCTCCGAGCGTTTTCTGAGGGAACAACCGGAGGCGGCGCGCCAGATCGTTCGCGCGCTGCTTGCCGCCGAGGCGTTCGCGAAGAACCAGCCGGCGCGCGCCCAGAGCATCGTGGCCCGGACGATTTCGGTGCCGGAACTGACACTCCAGCGGGTTTGGCCGCGTCTGGACCTGCGGGTGAGGCTGAGCCAATCGTTGTTGGTGGCGCTGGAAGATCAGGCGCGTTGGGTCATCGGCAGCCACCTGACGGAAGAGAGGGCGATGCCGAATTTCCTACGGTTCATCCATCTCGAAACCATGCTGGCGGTGAAGCCGTCGGCGGTCAGCATCATTCGCTAGAAATCCATGACAACGCTCCGGGGAGAAACGAGGGCGAGGGTCGTCGCACGTTGGGCGGCGCCGTGTGTTTTCGTGGCGCTCGCCGTGGTGACGAACTTCTCATGCAAGCCGGAACGGACGCCGGAACACGCGGAGCGCGCGCGGATGCCGGTGGCGCTAGGGATCGGCATGGCGCCGCTGGCGGCGCTGGCGATCATCGCGGATGCCGAAGGTTGTTTTGCGCGCGAGGGCGCGGCGGTGTCGGTCCGGAGATACGCGAGCGGCAAGCTGGCGCTGGATGCGATGCTGGCAGGAGAGGTGCTGGCGGCGACGGCGGCGGTGACGCCGGTCGTTTTCAGCAGCTTCAAGCGCCGTGATTTCTCCCTCGTGGCAAGCATCGGCTCGTCCAACAACGACACGCGGATCGTCGCGCGCAAAGACCGCGGCATCACCAGGGCGGCGGACCTGAGAGGCAAGCGCGTCGCCACGCAAGAGGCTTCGGCGGTGCATTTCTTCCTGCACATGTTCCTGCTGAAACAGGGCATGACGGAGAAAGACGTGACGATCCACAACCTGACGCCCGCGGATTTTCCCCAGGCGCTGGCCCGCGGCGACGTGGACGCGTGTTCGCTGCGGGAGCCGCTCATCAGCCAGGCATTGGCGCTGCTGGGCGACAACGCCGTGGTGTTCGAGCAACCGGAGCTCCACGTGGAATACCACAACCTGCTGCTCTGCAATCCCTTTCTGGAAAAGCGCCCGGAAACAGTCCGCCGCCTCCTGCGCGCGTTCCTGGCGGCGGAGACGTTTGCGCGACGACACCCGCAGCGCGCCAAGACCACCGTGGCCCGCGCGCTTGCGATCAGCGAACCGGCGCTGAACCGGTTCTGGCCCTGGCTGGATCTGCGCGTAAGGCTCAGCCAGTCGTTGCTGCTTGCGATGGAAGATCAGGCGCGCTGGGCCATGAGCAGGCAGGAGGCAGAGGGCGCGGCGATGCCAAACTACTTGCAGTTTGTCCGTCTGGACGCAATGCTCTCGGTCAAACCGTCGGCGGTGAGTATCATTCGGTGAAGCCAAGACGATGAAGATCAAGACGAAGCTGCACATCATCATCCTCTGCTCGCTGGGCATCATTGCGCTCGCCTCGGTGACGTTGATGACGGCGTTCCGTCAAATCAACGCAGCCTGGCAAGACAGCGCGCTGGCGAACGAACTGACCCGCGGCCTCTTCGAACTGGGGATTCTGACGACGGACTACGTCTTGCACGGCGGTGAACGCGCGCAGACGCAGTGGTTGATGAAACACGATTCCCTCACGCGGCTGCTCAACAGCGCGGATTTCGCCGACCCCGAAAGCCGCTCCATCCTCACGCAATTCCGCCAAAACCACCAGGATATCCGGAACATCTTCGTCAGTCTGGCGCGACTTCAGGCCGAGCGCGGCAAGCTTCCCGCGGACGCTGAAGTCTCGCCTGAATTGAAGCAGCGTTTTGTCGGCCAGTTGGACGCCCGCACCCAGACCATGGTGTCCGACGCCTCGGAACTGGCCGCGCTCAGCCGCCAGAGCGCGGTCTTGGCGCGCAACCAGAGCATCGTCATCATGCTGGCCTCCGTGGCGATGATCGCGGTGAGTTTGATCGCCATCTCGTGGTTGTTCGACCACGGCGTCGTCCTGCCCCTCGAACGGCTCCAGAAAGGCACCGCCATCATCGGCTCCGGCGACCTGAACCACAAGGTCGGCACCGGATCGCAGGACGAAGTCGGCCAGCTCGCGCGCTCCTTCGACGAAATGACCGACAAGCTCAAATCCGTCACGGTTTCCCGCGACGACCTGGCGGTGGAGATCGCCGAGCGCAAGCGCGCCCAGGAGGAGCTGCGCCACGCCAAGGAAACCGCCGAGACGGCCAGCCGCACCAAGAGCCAGTTCCTCGCCAACATGAGCCACGAGTTGCGCACGCCGCTGAACTCTGTCATCGGCTTCACCAACATCCTGCTCAAGAACAAGGGCGGCAACCTGCACTCTGAGGAACTGACGTTCCTGGAGCGGATCGTCGCCAACGGCAAACACCTGCTCGACCTGATCAACCAGGTCCTCGACCTCTCCAAGATCGAGGCCCGGCGCGTGGAAATCGAAACCTCGATGGTCACGCTCGACCGGTTGATAACCGTCATCATCGGCCAGTTCGAGCCACAACTGCGCGACCGCCCCGTCAAGCTCGCCGCCGAACTGCCCGACCACATCGCCCCGCTGGAAACCGACGCCGGCAAGCTCAAGCAGGTCATCATCAACCTCGTCGGCAACGCCCTCAAATTCACCGAGCGCGGCAGCGTCACCGTCAGCGTCGCCGTCGAGGAAGGCACGCACCGGCCGGCGCGCATCACCGTCACCGACACCGGCATCGGCATCCCCGAAGACCGGCTCGCCGTCATCTTCGAGGCGTTCCAGCAGGCCGACCCCAGCACCACCCGCAAATACGGCGGCACCGGCCTCGGCCTCACCATCTCCAAGGCCCTCTGCGAACTCATGGGCTACCGTCTCGAAGTCACCAGCGAAGTCGGCAAAGGCTCCGCCTTCAGCATCATCCTGGCGGCCCGCCAAACCTCCGCCGGCATCACCATCCGCCCCGCGCCGCTCGCGGAGGTCCGCGGCTTCTCCGCCGCCGAGGCCGCCGCCGAAGTCACCCGCCGCATCCGCGCCATGGAGGCCACCCAGCCCCTGCGGGACAAACTCGTCCTCATCATAGACGACGAGGCCGATTCCCGCCTCCTGCTGACCAACCTCATCGAACAATTCGGCTGCCACGTCGTTGCGGCGGATTGCGGCGAGCTGGGCCTGCGCATGGCCAAGGAAATCAAGCCCGACCTCATCACCCTCGACCTTCTCATGCCGCAGATGGACGGCTGGGAAGTCCTCCGCCGCCTCAAAGCCGACCCCGACCTCAAGGACATCCCCGTCATCGTCGTCAGCGTCGTCGCCCGCGAGCGGCGCGGCACCGTCCTCGGCGCCGTCGAGATGCTGCAAAAACCCGTCTCCCGCGAAGACCTCCTGCGCGTCATCAGCCTCATCCCCCGCTCCCGCATCCTCGTCGTCGAAGACAACGAAGACGACCGCCGCCTCTTCGCCGCCCACCTCCAGGGCCGCGTCTCCGAACTGCGCATGGCCACCAACGGCCGCGAAGCCCTGGCGGTGCTGGAAAACTTCACGCCCAACCTCATCCTCCTGGACATCATGATGCCGGAGATGGACGGCATGGCGTTCCTCGACACCATCCGCAAGAACCCGCGCCACTGGCACATTCCGGTCTTCGTCGTCACCGCCAAGGAACTCACCGCCGACGAAGCCAAGCGGCTCGGCTCCGAAGCCCAGGCCGTTTTGAAGAAGGCCGAGGAATGGGGCGACGACCTGGAGCGCGTCCTCAACGGCATGCTCAAGAACCGCCCCAGCCGCGTGCACTTGCACGCGTTGAAGGACTCGTTGCCTTCAGGCTCCCCTCCGGCCACGGGAGCGTGAGAAGAACGCTGTCTCTCGTTGTTGACGCCGGCACGGTCTTTGCGGAGAATCCGCCGGTAGTGCGGCCGGACGAACGAAGGAGTAACTCGTGAGCGATGACATCAGTTGGGACAGGGCGGCCATAGCCCGGTTGGAGAAGATCGGCGGACGGAAACTGGTCCGCGAGATGCTCGGCATCGTGCTGGACTACGTCCCGAAAAAACTCGAAGCCGCCCGCGAGGGCGAGCGCGCCGGCGACCCCGACGCCATCCAGCGCGCCGTTCATCCCATCCGCTCCAGCGCCGCCAACGTCGGCGCGCGCGCGGTGCAGGGGCTGGCCGACCGGATCGAGCGACTGGCAATGGACAAACAAATGGAACCGATTCCGCCGCTGTTGCGCGAACTGGAGGCCGCGTTCGACCGGGTTCTGCCGGAACTGGAACGGGAACGGGACGCGCCTTGAAGAAGATCGCCGTGGTGGAGGACAATCCGGACAACCGCCTGCTCTTGCGGGCGATCCTGGGCGGGCGCTACGAGGTGGCCGAGTATGAGAACGGCACGGCCGCCTGCGAGGGCCTGCGGGAACAAATCCCCGACTTGGTGTTGCTGGACATCTCGTTGCCGGACATGGACGGCCTCGATGTGTTGCGGCAAATTCGCGCAGACGCGGCGCTCAAAACCGTCCCCGTCATTGCATTGACGGCCCACGATATGCCGTCTGATCGGGGCAAGTTTACCGCCGCCGGATTCGACGATTACCTCACCAAACCCATCCTGGACGAATCGGTCCTTCTGGAGGCGGTCGAGAGCTGTCTGGGCCGGCGGCCGGACCGGGCCTGAGCATGGCGGCGGACATCCACCAACCGAATGCGGTCATGACGGCAAAAGCTCTGTTCGCGGCGGTCGTGCTGCTGTTGGCGACGGCGGCGGAGTCCGCGAACACCGGATTGCTGAACAACTGGCTGCGCAAGGAGTCCGAAGCGGCGCGGGCGTGGGACTTCGGCGGCGAGTTCCGCCTGCGCTATGCGAACTCCGAGGGCGCGGTTCCCGCTGCCGGCACCATGACCGCCACGCCGTCGGGCGCGAAACCGTTGACGACGCCGATCAATCCAAACACGGATTTCATCGGCGGAGGCCAGCCGAACAACAACGAGGAGTTGTGGGTGCGCGAGAAGTTTCATGCTGGCTACTCGCCGGTTTCGTGGTTCACGGTGTTTGCCGAGGCGCGCCGCAACAACGAATTCTGGGATGAACGCGCGCCCTCGCCGGACGCCGATGAGTGCGATTTGCAGCAAGCCTTCATCCAACTGGGCGACCCCGGGCAGTTTCCCCTCGTGGCGAAAGCCGGCCGGCAGGAGTTGATTTACGGCGACCAGCGGTTCGTTGGCATCTCGGGCTGGAGCGTTACCGGCCGTGTGTTCGACGCGGTCAGGCTGCGGTTTGTAACGGACGCTTTCGCGGTGGATGCGTTTGCGGGTCACGTGGTCGTGCCCCGCCAGAATCATTTCAATGAGTCCAACGATCACGACTGGTTCTCCGGCGTTTATGCGTCGAGCCAGAAGCTGTTGCCGTGGCAGGAGACACAACTCTATTTCCTTGCCCGCAACGCCGACACCAACGCGGTGAGCGCCGCAGCCCCCCACGTGCCCGGCACACCCGCCACCGCGCGCGACATCTACACGGTGGGCATGCGCTTCAAGTCGTTGCCCGGCAAGCTGGGGGGCTGGGATTACTGCGTCGAAGCCGCCGGCCAATCCGGTTCCATTAACAACTCAACCCTCGGAAGGCGCCTCGATCAGGAATCCTACGCCGTCTTCGGCAATGGTGGCTATACCTGGAGCCACGTCTGGGGAGCGCCGCGCCTCGGCGTCGGCTACGAAGGCGGGTCGGGCGACAGCAACTCCACGGACGGAAAGAGCGAGACCTTCGAGAACCTCTTCGGGACGAGTCATGGCTTCTACGGACAGATGGACTTGTTCTGCCAGCGCAACATGCACATCCCGCGTGTTTCCGCATCCCTGACGCCGCTGAAGGGTTTGGCCGTCGCGGTGGATTGCCTGGGCTTCTGGCTGGCCGACACGAACGATCTTCTTTACCCCGAGTTGGGCAACGGACGAAACGCCAACGGTTACGGCATTCATCCGGCTTTCGATTCGCATGTGGGAACCGAAGTGGACGTGGTCACCCGTTACTCCCCGCTGCCGTGGTTGAAACTGGAGGCGGGCTACGGTCATTTTTTCATCGGCGACTACATCCGGCAATCCGTAAGAAGCGTTGCCGCGAACGGTGACGCCGAAGACGCCAATTGGTGCTACGTCCAGACCACCATCAGTTTTTGAGTGGAGGGTCGGATAACGAGGCTCCCCTGGCTGCGGCCCACCAGCCGCCGGTCTTCGCTTGACGCTCCGTCCGCTTCCGGCGTGTCGCGTGCCGGCTCATCGGGCGCGAGGACTGCTTGCCGAAGATTCGCGTGACCTCGCTGGACGCGTCTGATAAACAGGTTAAGTTCCCAAACGAAAGGACTCATGGCTGATTTGCGAATTGCTTTCATCGGCGCGGGCGGCATGGCCCAGCGCCATCTGAAGACACTCACGGCATTGCTCGGCGAGAAGCCGGTCGCGGCGGTGTGCGACACCGACCGCGCCAAGGCGAGTGCGGCGTGCGCGACCTACGGAGGCGCGGCTTACGAAGACGCGGCGCTGATGCTGAAGGCGGAGCCGATTGACGTGGTGTTCATCTGCGCGCCGCCGCTGGCTCGCGAGGAACCGATCAAACTGTGTTGTCGGAAGGACCTTCCGTTCTTCTGTGAGAAGCCGCCGGCTGCGGACTTGAAGACGGCGGGCAAGATTGCCGAGGCGGTGGCGAAGTCGGGTGTGGTCCATTCCGTGGGCTTCATGTATCGCTACGCGGAGATGGTGGAGGAGTTCAAGCGGTGGTTCGAGGGGCAGACGGTGACGAGCGCGGTGTCGCAGATGGCGTGCGGCTTGCTGTTCGAGCCGGATGCGCTGGGATGGCGCAAGCTGGCGGAGCAGGGCGGCGGGCCGTTGCTGGACCAGGCGATCAACATGGTGGACATCATCCGGCTCGTCGCGGGCGAGATTGCGGAGGTTCATGCGTTCGGATCGAATCAACTGACGCCCCGGAGCGAGACGTTGACGGTGCCGGAGACGGTGACGATGGCCTACCGGTTCGCGAGCGGCGCGGTGGGGTGCCATTATCATTCGTGGGCGCAGAAGGGCTGGACGTGTGAACTGGAGTTGCGCACCGCCGACAGCCGCGCGTCGCTGGATTTCGCCGCCGGTAAAGCCAGCGGCGCCATCAAGGGCGAGGCGAAGGAGGCTGGCTCGCCAAAAGACTATTATGTCACCGAGATCGAGCGGTTTCTGCAAGCGGTGCGGGAGAAGAACCCGGCGCTGGTCCGCTCGACGTATGCGGACGCGGTGAAGAGCCTCGCGGTGGTGGCGGCGGCGAGCCGTTCGCTGGAAACCGGCAAGCCAGAGCGCGTGAAGGAGGTTTGACCAATGCCGGGCGACACGAACAAGCGCGAGGGAGTGGATAACGCCGGTCGTTTGTTCGTCGCCTGCCTCGCGCCGGTCGCACTCTCACTGCTCGGTGGCTGCGCGGGGCTGCAGGATGCGCGCTCGGAACGGCTGCCGCAAACCAACGTCGAGCAGATGCGGGCGCAACGGGTGCAGCCGGAGATCGCCGGTTATCAGGCGATGAAGATTGGCGAGAGCACGATCAGTTACATGGCGCATTCCTGGCTGGACGGCGCGGAGACGACGACATTGCCGATGACGGACGCAATGGGCCGCGGCGACACGCACGCGATGGTGGATGTAGTGTTGAACGACGGCGTGCGTGTGCCAATGCTGGTGGACACAGGCGCGGCTTCGGACGTGCTCTCGCCGTCGCTGGTGGAGAAGCTGAAGCTGCCGTTGTTCGACACCGGCAGCCAGACGGCGACGGTGCGCGGCGTCGGCGGTGAGCAGGCGGTGTTTCCCGGCGGGTTGTCGAAGATGCGCCTCGGCGGCATCGAGGTCCACAACACCGTGGTGGTGGTGCTGACCGAGCAATACCGGCAATACGGCTTGGGCATGATTCGCGGCCAAACGGTGGACAGCGGCATCATCGGGATGACCACGCTGGGCCGGTTCCGGTGGGTGACGTTCGACTGGCGTCGGCGGCAGTTGACGCTGGGCCGCGCGGGCGACTACAAGCCCGACGAGCGGAAGCTGGCCGATGTCATCCCGTTCGACGTGGTTTACGGCAAGCTCGTGGTCCCGGCCGAGATCGTCAAGGCAGGCAAGAGGTCGTCGCTGAGCCTGATGCTCGACACGGGGTCGGATGACGAGGTGATGCTGCCGATGAAGGTGGCGCAGAACCTGCAACTCTTCGACGTGTCATCGCCGCCGGCCAACCAGCGATGGATCACCGGCGTGGGCGGTTCGTATGTCGGCTCGCCGTTCGTGGTGACCTCGTTGAAGATCGGACGCGTGCAGTTCATGAAGGTCAGCGGCCACACCGTGCCGGACAACATCTGCGGCGTGATGGGCAACAAGCTGATGCGGCAGTTCAAGACGACGTTTGATTTCGCGCGCCGGCAGCTGGTGTTTGAGAATTACTGACGGCAGCGGGCCGGGGGTTCTTCCGCGTTTGGCAATGTTTTTTTCTTTTCCATATCGCACTCCGTTCTTGTTCCGCACGGCTCACGTCCTATAATCAGCCCGCAACAAAATAGGATGAACACCAAATACGTTCTTGGATTGGATTTCAGCACGTTGAGCGGGCGCGCTTTGCTGGTGCGCGTCGCGGACGGCAAGGAAGTGGCCAGCGCCGTCCACCACTACGCCAGCGGCGTCATCACCCACAAGCTGCCCAACGGCGCGGGCACGGCGAAACTTCCTCCCAATTTCGCGCTGCAAGACCCGAAGGATTACCTCGACGTGCTCAAGACCGCCGTGCCGGCTGTGATGCGCCGCGCCGGCGTGCGCGCGGAAAACATCATCGGCATCGGCACCTGTTTCACCGCCAGCACGCTGCTGCCGGTGGAATCCGACGGCACGCCGTTGTGTTTCATGCCGCAATGGCGCTCCAACCCGCACGCGTGGGCAAAGCTCTGGAGCCATCGCGCTGCGCAGCCGCAGGCTGACCGCATCAACGAGATCGCCCGCCAGCGCAACGAGGAGTTCCTGAGGCGTTACAACGGCCGCTACTCGCCCGGCTGGTTCTTTTCCAAGCTGCTCGAGATCGTCGAGAAAGCACCGGAGATCTATGACGCCGCCGACGAGTTCATCGAGGCCAGCGACTGGATTGTGTGGCAGCTCGTGGGCCACTCGCGCCGCAACAACAGCGCGGCCGGTTACAAGGCGATGTGGCTCAAGGACAAGGGCGGTTATCCGCGGTTCGATTTCTTCAAGGCGCTGCATCCGAAGCTCGAACACCTGCTCGACGAGAAGCTCGGCGACCTCGAGGTCTATGAGATTGGCGCCAGCGCCGGCGGTCTCAGCCGCAAGGGCGCGGCGCTGACCGGCCTGAAGGAAGGCACGCCCGTGGCCGTGGGCATCGTGGACGCCCACGCGGCGGTGCCGGCATGCAGCGTGATCGAGCCGGGCCGGCTCTGCATGGTGATGGGGCCTCGGATATGCCACGTGTTGCTGGCGAAAGAGCGGCGCGACATCGAAGGCGTTGGCGGCTGCGTCGAGGACGGCATTGTGCCGGGCATGTGGGGCTACGAAGCGGGCCAGACATCGGGCGGCGAACTGCTGTCTTGGTTCTGCGAGGCGCTGCCGCTGGAAATCCGCCTCGAAGCCGAGCGGCGCAGGCTCACGGTGTCGCGGCTGATGGAGGAGCGGGCGGCGGCGTTGAAGCCGGGCCAGTGCGGCATGTTGGGGCTGGACTGGTGGAGCGGCAACCACTGCGTGCTGATGGATCCAAACCTCAGCGGCATGTTGCTCGGTCTGACGACCAGGACCGAGCGGCACGACATCTACCGCGCGCTCGTCGAAGCGACGGCGTTCGGCACCCGCAAAATCGTCGAGACGTTCACCAAGGCCGGCTTGGAGGTCCACGACATGGTGGCTTGCGGTGGCCTGCCGGACCAGAACAAGCTTCTGCTGCAAGTCATCAGCGATGTTACCGGCAAGCCGGTGCGCGTGGTGGATTCGGCCCAGGCCACCGCTCATGGCGCGGCGATGCACGGCGCGGTGGCGGCCGGCAAGGCGGCGGCCGGCTACCCGACGCTCCAGGACGCGGCGCGGCACATGGCGCGCGTCAGAACGGATTACTATCGGCCCCACAAGGCCTCACACGAGATTTACAGCCAACTTTACGCGGAATACGAAAAACTGCACGATTACTTCGGTCGCGGGGCCAACCCGGTGTTGAAGACACTGAAGCGGCTCAAGACCGGCGCCGCGTGAACCGGCTCCGGCGAGCGCAATGTTTTCGCTTGCCGAAGGGCGCGGTAGCGGCGTAGTTTTCGCACCAACGCGAGATAACCATCATGCCAAAGCTCGTCCTTCTCATTCAGGGAAAGCCCGCCAACGAGTTCCCGCTCTCCGGCGGAACAGTGACCATCGGCCGCGCGGCCGACAACGCCGTCCAAATTCCTGACGACTCGGTTTCCAGCCATCACGCGGAACTGGTCGCGGAAGGCGACAGCTACGTGCTGCGCGACATCGGCTCTACCAACGGCACCAAGGTCAACAACGAGCAACTCCCGCCGGGCGAGCCGCGCAAACTCGTGGGCGGCGAGGTGATGAAGTTTGGCAGCATCGAGTGCCGCTACGACAGCGAGGGCAAGCGCCCCAGCAGCAAGCCGCTGCCGCCGGTCAAGGCGGGCGTGGACCTCAAGACCACCGCCACGCGTCCGAGCACCATTTTCCAGAACGTCTCGCCCTTCAAGAAGAAGGTGGACAAGTCCAGCCGCGTCATCCAAAGCATTATCCTTGTGCTGGCGGTCGGCGCTCTCGGCTGCTTCCTTTTCCTTCTCTGGAAGTTTCTCCAGCAGCACTGAACCGCCGCCTGGCGGCGATCCTGTGCGCGCCCGCAGCGCTAATTTTCTTGCCCGCGCTCCGTGGTTCCGCTATCAAGTGCGCGCTCGTTCAAACAATCAACGGAGAATACTTTCTATGGCTAGACCCGTCACACTCTGCGCCGGCCAGTGGGCCGATCTCACCTTCGATGTCCTTTGCCAGAAAGCGAAGTCTTTCGGTTACGACGGCATTGAAATCCCCTGCTGGGGCGATCACCTCGAAGTCATCAAGGCCGCCAAGGACAAGGCTTACTGCGATACCCGCCACGAGATCCTCGCCAAGCACGGCCTCAAGACCTGGGCCATCTCCTGCCACCTCGTCGGCCAGGCCGTCTGCGACCAGATTGATGAGCGGCACAAGTCCATCCTGCCGCCGCACGTCTGGGGCGACGGCAAGCCCGACGGCGTCCGCAAGCGCGCCGCTGAGGAAATGGTTCGCGCCGCGCAGGCCGCCAAGAACCTCGGCGTCAAGGTCGTCAACGGGTTCACCGGCTCCAGCATCTGGCCCTACCTCTACAGCTTCCCGCCGGTGCCGCAGGCGTGGATTGACAAGGGCTACGAGGACTTCGCCACGCGCTGGAAGCCGATCCTGGACGAATTCAAGAAGCTCGGTGTCCGCTTCGCGCTCGAAGTGCATCCGACCGAGATCGCGTTCGACATCGCGAGCACCGAGCGCGCCATCGAGGCCATCGGTGGCCACCCGGCGTTCGGCTTCAACTACGATCCGAGCCACCTTGGCTACCAGGGCGTGGACTACGTCAAGTTCATCCGCCGCTTCGGCGACCGCATCTTCCACTGCCACATGAAGGACGTGTGGTGGGGCCACGGCGACGGCACCGTCGGCGTGTTCGGCGGCCACATCAACTTCGGCGACGCGCGCCGTTACTGGGACTTCCGCTCCCTCGGCCACGGCGACATCAACTTCGAGGAAATTATCGTCGCCCTCAACGACATCAACTATCAGGGCCCGCTCAGCGTCGAGTGGGAAGACAGCCGCATGGATCGCGAGCACGGCGCCAAGGAAGCCTGCGCGTTCGTCCGCAAAGTGGACTTCCCGCGCAGCGCCCGCGCGTTCGACGCCTCCTTCGACAAGGAAGAGCAGAAGAAAAAGAAGTGAGCATCGCGGCAACCCGGCCGCCGTTCGCATCGCGTGACGCGGCAAAGGACTTTCCGCCAGCCCGGACGGCAGCGTTCAGGCTGGCGGAACTGCTTGGGGTCGCCGTTGAGCCATGCCTCGCGTGGAACGCTGCGAGGAAAATTTCTGTGGGCAGGCGGCGGCTTCGGGTGTAGAGTTCCGGCAGCAAAGGAGCGAGAAGTTTGAGCGCGCATGAGATATGAGATAACACTTCCGGAAGGCATTCCCGCCGGCGAACGGATTGTCATTGGCCGGTGGCACAAGGAGATCGGCGATAACATCCAGAAGACGGATGTCATTCTCGAAGTCGAAACGTCCACGACCATTCTCGAAATCGAAAGCCAGGTGGAGGGGATGCTGGGCGAGATTCTGTGCGACGCCGGCGAAGAGGTGAGCGCCGACGACGTGCTCGGCATCATCGAAGATGATCAGCCGGAGCTTGAAGCCGCGGAGGAAGTCGCGCAGGACGTGGAGGAGGCCGCCGAAGAGGAAGCCGGGGAAGAACCCGCCGCCGAGGAGGCTGCCGCCGAACAAGCCGCCGCTGAGCCGCAATCATCTCCGCGCGCCCCCATTACCGACCGCGCGCGATGGCTCGCCATGGCCAGCGGCGTGGAGATTGAGGGATTGTCCGGCACCGGTCCCGGTGGTCGCATCATCGTCCGCGATGTTGAGGAAGTGATCGCGCAGCGAAAAGGCGTCCCCGAAGCGCCTCCCAGGGAAACGGCCGCGACGGCGGCCAAACAGGTTCTTCTCAGTCCCGCGGAGCAAGTGCTCGCGCAGCGCATGTCGCAGGCGCACCGGGACATTCCGCAATACGACATCACGGTCGTCGCCGACGCAACGCACTTGATCGCATGGCGCAAGGCCCGCAAGGATGCGCCGCGACTCACCGCCGTCATGGTCAAGCTTGCCGCCGACGCGCTGGCGGATCATCCGCGCATCAACGCGACGTTTCTCGGCCGCAGTTGGCGGCCCAACAGCTCTGCCAACATTGCCGTGGCCGTGGACACGCCTCACGGCATGGTGTCGCCCGTGCTGCACGACTGCCAGAGCAAGTCCCTCCAGCAGATCGCGGACGAACTCACCGATCTGGCCGCCAAGGCGCGCGAAGGCAAACTCAACGCGCACGACGCCGCCGAAGCCAATTTCACGGTCACCAACCTCGGTATGTATGGAGTGACGGAGTTTAACGCAGTCATCTGGCCCGGCCAGACCGCCGTCCTCGCCATCGGCGCGATCCGCCAGGAAGCGGTCGTCGTGTCCGGCGCGATCCTGCCGCGCCACGTCTTGCGCTTGACGCTCGGCTGCGACCGCCGCGTCGTCGAGGGTGCGTTCGGCGCGCGCTACCTGGCCCGCCTGAAGGAACTGATCGAAACGGCGAAGATGTAGCGCCGCCCCGCTTCTCTGCCCTCACGGCGGGTTTTTAAAAACTCCCGCCCAGCGCTGCCATGCCGCGGCGGCAAATCTCGCGCGCGTATTCCGTCCAGCGTCCTTGCCCCCAGTAGCGATAACAACTGGTCTGCGCCACCAGGTTGTGGAAGAGCGCGTTGCGGTAGGCGTGACTGCGCGTGTCCACTTTGCGCCCGTTGAGCTTCTCGTGGAACGCGGCGCTGAGCTTGTTCATCGGGTCGAGCACATTCTCGTAGCCATGCACCCAACTCAGGTTGTTCGTCCACGAACCGCCTTCCATGTGGAAACGGTGGTCGCTCCGCTTCGCCTCCTCGATGGCCTTGGCGACGTTCTCCGGCGTGGGCTGGTCGCCGACGCGCTGCCAGAGCGCGTGCTGGTGCAGCGGCAGAATGGACGCGAAGTCCTTCTCTGTCACGCCCGCCGCCGCGAGCAGTTCGAGGTATTCGGTGCCGTTGATGCCAACGACGCCTTCGGTGCCGAGGCTGTGCCACACCGGTTTGTAGTTGTTCGGGAACTCGTTCATCATCACGCCGCCGTTTTCGCCGTCGGCGATCTGCGCCACCATCGGCGGCACGCGCCGGCCGGCCAGCTCGCGCGGATGGAGGCCGCGGGCCTCGCCGATCGGCTGCATTTGCGCGACCAGCTTGGTGTCGGAGCCTTGGGTCTTGATCAGCGCAATGATGGAGACTTCCTCGCCGCGCGAGTTGCGGGTAACGAGCCGGCGCGGCAGGTAGCGCTCGCGCAAACCGTGGCCGTCGGTTTCCTCGACAGTGTGTTCCTGCACCAGCAGCCATTGAAAACCGCACTCGCGCAACGCGCGGACGTATTCGTAGGCGAGGTCGGGATGGTTCGGCAGGTGCATCTCCGGCGGCGAGAAGCCGCGCACGCGCCGCAGCGCCTCCCAGCCGAAAATAGCGGCGAAGTTGTGTTGCCACGCGCGGATGTGAAGCTGGATGTCAGGCACCGGCGTCGAAGGGACGACGGCGTGGCCCCACATCGTGCCGAGCCATTCGGCGCACGGCCAGTAGCGGTCGTCGTGGACGATCGTCTTGAGATTGTCGAGAATGTCGCCGCGGCCCATCTGGCGCAGCCCGAACAGCAGTTCGCCGGAGTAGTCGAGCATGATGCGCGGATGGCGGCCGCCGTCGGCCAGCTCGCGGATGAAGTCGGCGATGCGGCTGTAGCACCACGCGAACACCGGCGCATCGTGCATGCCGTGGACGTGCTGCCGCTCCATCATGTATTGGAGGTTGCCGATGATCGGCGAGGACGTCATGTCGCCGTCCTGCAGGATCAGGGGCTGGTGCATGTGCAGCGCCATTCCGAACGCCGATTGGAGCCGGTCCGCTTGGAACGGCGTGCGGCCCGCATAGACCGGCGCGCCGGCGCGCGTGACCTTCTCCACTTCCTTATCCCAACCGCAGAGGTTGGGCAGACCGTCAATGATTTCCGAAATCGGATCGAGCTTCATAACTTGCCTTTCGTTTTCAAATTCACTGCTTCCCTCGCTTGCCCGCGTTCCGAGGCAAACTTGTAGTCCGCGCGATAAACGCGATAATCGAGCCGGGGAAAGATGTTGTCTCTGTCTTCCACTTCCCCCAACCACTCTTCGTAAATGCGATTCTCTTTCACCATCTCGTAAAGTCTTTGAAATCGTAACAAATGTTCCTTCGTCCGTCTAATCGCATACGGCACCATCGAGCCGCTCGTCATAATAAACGCCCAGTCGCTCGACTGCGCCAGCAACAGCTCGCGCGCGGCCTGGTTGAGCGCGCGACGCGTCGGCCCGTCGGCGGCTGGAAAATGGCCGGCCAGCTCAACCATGTGGTCGGCGGCGGCGTGGAGGTGGCGGTAAATCCAGTCGTTGGCGGCGTTGAGCCAGACTTCGTTGTGGCCCTTGTAGCCCCAGCTCGACGCGCCGGGCGTCGCGGCTTGGTTGACCGGATACTCGGCGAGATATTCGGACGCGGCGATCATTTCCAAAGAGTCTCGGTTGCCGGCAATGTTGCGGCAGAGGTAGTTCAACCAGACCGGCCCCTCGAACCACCAGTGCCCGAACAACTCCGCGTCGTAGGGTGCGACGGCCACCGGCTTCCGTCCCATCGCGACGCGCAGCCCCTCGACCTGCCGCTGGCGGCTTTCCACAAAATGTTTCGCGTGCATCGCCGCCTTGTCGAGAGCGCGCTGCCGCACATACGGCTCCTTGCTGTCGGTGCGGCCGGTGACACGGTGATACTTGATGCCGGTGTTCACACGCCGGCCGTCACGATGGAGGTAGGGCTTGATGTAGTCGAAATCCAGGTCGTGGCCGATGTCGCGGTAAAACTCCCGGTAATCGGGATCGCCCGGATAGCCTTCCGACGAACTCCACACCTGCCGCGAGGCTTCCGGGTCGCGCCCGAACGCCGCCACGCCGCTCGGGCAGTAAAGCGGCGCGTGGACGCCGAACTTCGCGCGGTCGCTGGCGTGCTGGATGGCGTCGCTCTCGACGAAGAAGTAGCGCAACCCCGCCTCCTTCAACGTCCCGTCGAGGCCGGGATAATAACCGCACTCCGGCAGCCAGACGCCGCGCGCCTCGCGGCCGAACGTTTCCGCGTAGTCGCCTGCGCCGATGAGCACCTGTGCGCGCACAGCGGCGGGATTGGCGCGCAGCAGCGGCAAAAAACCGTGCGTCGCCGCCGCGGCGATGATCTCCAGCTTGCCGGCCTGTTGCAGCCGCGCAAACGCGCCGACCAGGTCGCGCTTCCAGCGGTTGCTGTAGTCCTCGCGCGCTGCGCGGAAGCGGTCCCGGTAGAAGACGGCGTTGTCGTGGAAGTCGGGCAGGTGCCGCGTGCGCTCGACCTCCTTCTCCGCCAGCTCGCAAAGGCGGTCGAGCCGGCGCTCACATCGCTGGCGCAGCAACTCGTCGTTGAGCATCGCCACCAACGTCGGCGTCAGCGACATTGTCAGCCGGAACTCCACGCCGTCCGCCGCCAGCCCTTCCATCGTCCAGAGCAGGGGGATGTAGCTTTCGGTGACGGCTTCGTAGAGCCAGTCCTCTTCGAGAAAATCGTCGTCCTCCGGGTGGCGCACGAAGGGCAGGTGCGCGTGCAAGACCAGCGCAAGGTATCCGAGGGACATTGTTACTTGCCGCGCGCCGCGTCGTCGCCGGCCAGCGGCAACGCCATCCGCACGCTGAACGTGCCGTCCGGGTTCACCTTCACAGGCCGGCCGCAGACCTCCACGGTCTGGCCCGGCATCGCGCGGCCGTAGATGACCAGTTCGGCGTTCAACTCCAGTTTGATCGAAGGCGCACGCTCGTCCGCCGCGCCAAGACCGCCACTGCTTGCGCCGAAACGCTCCACACTGTGCGACGACGGCGCGCTCTCCGGCTCTGCCGCCGCCGGCGACTCCTGCGAAGCCGGGTGCTCGGTCGCGGCCGGCGCGTGACCGTTGCCATTGCCAATGGAACCCGGCGGCGAGTGAATCTCTTCGCACCACCGGTTGGTTGCCGCGGCGCTTTGCGAAGCCGTCGCGGCGTTGAATTCAGCAGTGGTCGGCGGCGGTGGTGGCAAAGGAAATGTTTCCGGAACCGCAGCGCGCGCCGGTTCCGAAGCGGCCATGTTCCCGGCGGCAGCACCGGCCGCGACGGGCTGCTCGGCGGCGGGCAGCAAAACGGTCCCGACAATCACCGGCGCCGGCTCGCCAGCTTCGTCCGCCACGACTGCAATGGGCGCGGGCACTTCTTCGCGCGCCGGCTCCTCGGCGGGGGCGGTCTCGCCGGTGAGCGGCTCGACTTTCATCCACTCCGCTTCCGCGCGCGGCGCCTCCGCCGCTGCCGGCACCTGCACGACGCCGGACCGGCTCACCGGCATGAACGCGCCGTCCGCGCGCAAGCCGATCTCGGCGCAGTAGGTTTTCCCGCCGGACCAAAGGTTCACATACCAGTTGCCGGCGGAGACATCCACCGGCACGTCGAAGCTGTCGCGCGCGTTGCCGCCATCGAACTCGACATCGGTGACATCGTAGAAACGCAGCACCCACGCCGTTTCCCCGGCCCCCGCCTTCGCCCGCGCCGCCTGGCAATCCGACGCGGTGATTTCCCAATAGGCGTGAATCCAGTGCGGCTCAATCTCAACGAGCGTCAGCCGCGTGCGGCCGTAGCTGGCGGGCAATTCAGCGGGCGTTTCCGGCGGAGCCGCCAGCAGCAACTCGACCAAACCAGCCTTGCCGAGTCCGCGCCGGACGGAAATGCCGGCGCGCTCAGCCATCGCCAGCAACTGCTTGCGCGACATGGTTTCGAGTTCGCTTCGATTCATAACCCTACCAACATGGGCCATTGCCCGGTAAGATGCGGTCGCCCGCAGCTTGAACAGTGACGGTGTTTATAGCGAGTTCCCCCGCCGACTCCAACAGCTTTTCTGCGCAAGCGAAACGTCGCCGGCTACGCCGCGCTCTTTTTCGCGCCGAAGAACATCCGCAGCATCCAGGCTACCACGACCAGCATGACCACAAAGCAGGCGAGGAACATCGCGAACGGCGACCATTGCGGCGCCACGCGCCAAGAAGCCAGGTCGAATTCTCCCGCGAGCCTCAGCAGCCGCACCGTGTGCCGGACGAAAACCATTCCCGCCAGCGACAGGAACAACATTATCCCGGAGAGCCAGAAGTTCTTCTTGAAGAAGAAATGCAGCGACACGAGCGAGAGCAGGACGGACGCCGTCAACGCCCAAATGGCGGGCGAGCGCATGAGGGCCAAGAGATGTTCCTGCAACGCCAGCAGGTAAGCCATGCCGACCAGCGCCGCCGCCACCATGCCCCCGACGAAGAACCGTTTGCCGGTCGCGAACACCTCCACGTCGTTGCGCCCAAGCAGGCCGACAAAGAAGCCGCCAACCGTCAGCGCGCCGAACACCATGTGCAGCCAGCGCAACGCGTAGTCGCCCACCGCCGGGTTCCAGACGAAACCGGACTGGTCCCTGGCGTAGAGGTCGCGGATGAGGCCCGGTTGTTCCGCCATCGAGAACACGGAGCTATAGACCAGCGACACGTAGAGCAGCCCGGCCAGCGCCAGCAGCAACACCGCCTTGCCGGCCCTGCCCGTCCGCTGGCCTGCGAACGACGCGCGGTAGAGCGCGTAGTAGGCCACGATCACCGCCGCGGGCACGCCGAGCCAGAACCAGCCGCTCACGATGGCGGCCGCATAAACCTGGCGCGGATAAACCAGTTGCAGGAACAGCAACGGCGCGACGCCGAGCGTCACCGTTGCCGCCGTCGCCGCGGGGAAGAGCCGCGCGAACTTCACCGCCGTCGCGTCGTCCCATCGCTTCCGCGCGTTCGACAGCAGCGTGATAATGACGCCGCCGAGCAGGAAGTTCATCGCCATGAAATGCAGGCTCAACGTGAGCAGGTGCAGCACCGTTACCAGCCAGAGCGGCGCTGAGATGAATTGGTAGTCCGGGAGATTCACTTTTTGCCTCCTTTGCCGAGTTCCTGGAGAAACGCCACGAGGGCCTTGCGTTCCGCAGCGTCGCCGGTGTAGGCGGGCATGCCCTCGCCCAGATCGGCCGCCGTGTTGAGCATGTTGTTCAGGTCGTCGGCGGACTGGCCCGCGAACGACTGCGATTTGTCGCTCGCCGCGCCGATGACGTGGCAGACGCCGCAGCGAATCGCGTAGGCCTTCCGGCCGAGTTCCACGCCCTCCAGCTTGTAGATTTCCGCCAGCGGGCGCTTGTCCGTATGATGGCCCAGATAGCCGGCAATCTTCTCCGCCTCCGCAGCCGTGCCGGGGAACGGCGGCATGTTGCCCTTGAGCTGGTGTGTTGCGCGGACGATGGCGGCGATGAACGCGCGGTCCATGCCATCGAACGCCGGCTTGAGCGCCTTGTAGCCGTTAAGCATGTGGCAGCTCTGGCAGGCGTGCCGGAACAAATCCGCCCCGTCGTCGCCGGTCTTGAATGCCATCTGCGCGAGAAGGCCCTCCTTCTTGTAACGGTCCGCCTGTGCCACCTCCACCCCGTTGCCGTAGATGTAGCCGGCGAGAATGTAGGGCTTGCGGATGGATTCGCGGAACCACTCGAACGCGCCGAACCACGCCAGCCCCAGCACCATCAACGCCGCCGCCGCGCCGTAGCCGAGTTTCCGCGGCGCGAGCAGGCCGAACACCACCAGCAGCGCGCCGATGGCCACCGCGAGCCAGACCGAGATTTCCATCGAGTGAATCGGCGTCGGCATCGTTTGCAGCGCCTTTGCCGTCACTGCCGCCGGGATCGCCTTCCAATACCAATACTGGCACACCGCCGTCACCGCCAGACCCGCGACGCCCCACCCCGCCGACCAGCGCACCGTCCGTTCCTTGAACCCGCCCGCCTCGCACCGCGCCACCACCAGCAACGCGTAGAGGCCCGCCAACATCACGCACACACCCGTGCGCAACACCAGCGACGGCCAGAAGGTCGGGTTGAAGAAGCCGTCCCAGAAATCCCCCGTCGCCAGCCACTGCCCCGGCGTGAGCATGAACGTGACGATGCCGTTGATGATGAACAGCGACAGCCACGCGAACACGAAGTAAATCCACCCCACCGCCATGTGCGCGCGCGGCGCCATCGTCTTCCAGCCGTAGAAGTAGATCATCGCCGCCGCGATCTCGACCACGAAGAACGTCCACTCCGTCGCCCAGCCCCAGACGTAATTATGAATCAGCGCCTCCGTGGCCGTGGGCGAAATCAGGCCGATGATGAACCAGATGCCCACGCCCGTCAGCGCGCCAGCCACGAGCGTCGTCAGCACAAAGAACTTCGACAGCCTCTCCAGAAACTCCAGCCGCCGGGCATCGCCGGCCTTGCGCGCGAGATGCTCGCTCACCACCAGATACAACCCGCCGCCGATGGCGAAATGCGACACGAACACATGGAAGACGGCGATCACCGCCATCAACACCCCGTAGCTGACCGGCACATCCCAAAACGGATAGTTCATCATCAACCTCCTGCGATATTTCTGGCGGCCAGTTTAGACGACCGGCCCGCCCGGCGCAAGAGGATGGACGAGGATGGGGTGCGATTGATTGTGCCAGTCAATGACGCGCGAGACTCAACCGCGGCGGCGTCTTCTCCGCCGTCTCGTTGTGCGGGGTTGGCACGAAGGCCGTGGTTCGCGTAGAATATCACGGCATGAAACCAACCATCACTTTACTGGCGTTGCTGGCCGCGGTTTCCTTCGCCGCCGGCGAGGGCAAGCCCGCGGCCCCGGCCCAACGCGGAGGTTCCACCATGACCAACCAAGTCACCAAGACCGACGCCGAGTGGAAGAAGATTCTCACCCCGGAGCAGTATCGCATCCTGCGCGAGAAAGGCACCGAGCGGGCGTTCACCGGCGAATACTGGAACAACCGCGACGTGGGCGTCTATCGTTGCGCCGCCTGCAACGCCGAGTTGTTCACCTCGGAAACCAAGTTCGATTCCCACTGTGGCTGGCCGAGCTTTTTCGCAGCGAAGGCGAAGCAGAACATCCGGCTCCAACCGGACAACAGCCACGGGATGCAGCGCACGGAGGTGTTGTGCGCCCGTTGCGGCGGTCATCTCGGCCATCTCTTCGACGACGGCCCCGCGCCGACCGGCCAGCGTTATTGCATCAACTCCGTCTCCATCAAACTGGAGAAGAAGAAGAAAGAGGAAGAAAAGAAATAACGCCGCCCGGCGTGACCAGCCGCGCCTGCCCCACGCAACCGTCAGTTTTTGTTGGGAAACGGCGAGGTGGCAGGCTTTCGCATGCTGCCCGGCGCATCGTGCTGGATGACGCTGCCCCTGCGCAGTTGAGTCGGCGGCGGCGCGGCATTTCTCCGTGTGGCTCTTGAAGTCGCGGTCCTCGATCCAGAGTGAATGGTTATCAGCCCGCCGGGAAACACCTCGATCACGGGCACGATCACGACGGAGGTGGTGTTCTCCGGCAACCACAGCCAGCCAAGCTGCCGGTCAAACACCCAGTGACCCGCCATCGGGTCCGGCTGCGATGGCGATGGCGGCTCAGGAGGCGGTGGCGGCGCGGGAGCGGGCGGCTCCGCTTGCGCGGTTTCGTTGGCGGTGTCCGACATGAGCGCGTCCAGCGCATGCTGTTCCGGAACATTGGTGGTGATGTCCACGGGCGCGGCGGGAGGTGGCGCGACGGCAACAGGCGGCGCGGGCGCGGCCGGTTGCTCAGCCAGCGCCACGGCGACCATCGCGAGCGCCTGGCTCAGCGCCGACTCCACAGCCGGCGGCGGTTGCTTCACGGCGGATGACTTGGTCTGCGCTGCCCGCTGCGGTGGATTCACGGCCGGCACGGCGCGCGCCGCGCTCTTCGGCGCTTGCGGAGTGTCCGGAGAAAGCGTGCGAATGAACGATCCCACCATCCCGAAGAAAAGCCCCAGCCCGAACAGCAACACACCGCAAATGATGGCCGTCACGCGACTCATACAAATCATCCTCGCGCCGGTCCTCACCGGCGCGCGGTAAGATGGACGAACCGCCGCCGAATGGCAACCCCGCGCTCCGGGCACGAGACGGCGAAAAGGCGCCGCCTACTTGAGCGCCTTCTTGACGAACTTCAGGCCCTTCACGGCGATGTCTTTGTTGCTCGGCTCGATCTTGCGCCAGATCGCCGCGGCGCGCGCGATCACCTTCACATCCTGCGTGAACGACTCGATCACGACGTCGCCGTCGTAGCGCACGGCCTTGAGCGCCTTCGCGATGCCCGGCCAGTCAATGTGGTCGCCGCCCGGCGTGCCGCGGTCGCTGCCGCAGGCGTGGAAATGCGCCAACAACTTGCCGGCCTTGCGGATGGCGGCGGGCTGGTCCTTCTGCTCGATGTTCATGTGGAACGTGTCGAGGTGCAGCTTCAATACCGGGCTGCCCGCGTCGCGGATCATCTTCAGGCCCTGGTCCACCGTGTTGATGAAGTCGGTCTCGAAGCGGTTCAGCGGCTCCATGCAAATCTGCCGGCCGCGTTTCCCGGCGTAGGCGCAAAGCTCGCGGAGGTTCTTCACCACCGTCGCCCACTGCTGCTTGTATTCGTCCGGCGGCACGGCATCGGCGCGGCCCACCGACGAATACACCGGCCCGATGAGCGACGGGCAATCCAGCACCACCATCTGGTCGAGCAACTTCTTCATGTAGTCGAGCGCCGTCTTCTGCTGCTCCTCGGTGCCGCGCAGGTCGCGGTCGGGGCCGAGGCAGGCGCAAACCGAGCCGCACACGAGGCCGGCCTTGTCCAACTCCGCCTTCACGTGCGCCGGGTCAATGTGCGACGGGTCCTCGATGGGAATCTCGACGGTGTCGAATCCCCATCGCTTGAAGGTCTTGAAAAGCTTGGTGCTGTCGTTGGTGAAGGGCGACGTGAACAGGAAGGAGTTGATGCCGAATCTCATGGTGACGACGGTTCCGTTTGTGCCTGTGGGCCGGCGGACTGTTGCTCGTTCAGCGTGCCGTTGACCGTCCGGCGGTCAGCGGTTCGCCGCGCCCTGCTGGCTGATGCGCCGCGTTTGTAGGCCCATTGCGCCCGAAAGGCAAGCGGAACGAAGCGGCGCTGTCGGAAACTCCCACACGCCTCCGCGTCATCGGCGACTCAGCGTTGAATAAAGAGGCTTCCCCGGCAATTGTTACACCGAGTTCTTGAGGTTGTTTTAGCTGGGGAGGGACGCATAGAAAGTATTCGTGGGTTTGATGGCGGTGAGAAAGGAGAAGCCATGTCTGACTTTGAGTTCAAGTGTTCACACTGTTCCGGCGACCTCGTGGTAGATTCAACCGGGGCGGGCTAAACACGCTAAACACACGAAAACTGAAGAGCCAAGATTCATTTCCACTTTAGCGTCTTTTCGCGAGGTTTAGCGGGCAGAATCTCCGTTCGAAAACTTTTGCTGGACGCTCCCTCTTGCGCCAGCCAACATTCGCGTCATGCAAGTCAACCTGACCGACCTCATCACCGACGCGAGCCGCGTCATCGCCAGCGTGCTCAATCACGAGGCCTCCATCCGCGCCAGCGCCGACGCGATGACCCGCGCGCTGCGGGCGGGCGGGAAGATTCTCACCGCCGGCAACGGCGGTTCCGCCGCCGACGCCATGCACCTCGCGGAGGAACTCGTCGGCCGCTACAAAGGCAACCGCCGCGCGCTGGCTGCCGTCGCCCTCAACAGCGATGCCACTGCGCTGACCTGCATCGCCAACGATTTCTCCTTCGACGAAATCTTCTCCCGCCAGATCGAGGCGCTGGGCCGCAAAGGCGACGCGCTCGTGGTCTTCTCCACCAGCGGCAATTCGGCCAACATCCTCAACGCCCTCGACGCCGCCAAGCGCAGCGGCATGGTCACAGTCGCGATGCTTGGCAAGAACGGCGGCAAAGCCGCGGGCCGCGCCGACCACGAGATTATCATCGCCAGCCCCGACGGCGCCCGCGTCCAGGAAGCCCACACGCTCATCTTGCACCTGTGGCTGGAGTTGATCGAAGCGGCGATGAAGTAAGTCGTTTCGGCCGCGGATCACGCAGCAGCAGTAATACGTTCGAACTGCACCGTCGTCACGGACTTCCCAAGCAGCGGCGGGCAGGGTGCCCGCGCTCCCGGACGGTTTAGCCTCCGCCGTAGGACTTGCGATATTTGACTTTTTCTTCCGGCGGTGGGCCGGCGGGGGCGGGTGGCGTGGCGGGTTGCTCGGCGGCTGGCGCGGGTGTTGGCGCGGGAGCTTCCGGTTGCGGAGTCGGAGCGGCGGGTTGGGCGGCGTCGGGGGCGGAGGGCGGAACCTCGGCGCCGGCTTTGCGGGCGACCTCCACGAAGATGATGTGGAGTTGGTCGAGGCTGCTCTTGATGATCTGGTCTTCGTGCTGGTTGCGGTTGCCGGTGGTCTTGGCTTCCAACATGCCGAGCATGTCCACGAAGGCGGCACCGGCTTCGAGGTCGGGCGGCGGCGGTTGTTGGCCTTCCGGCGCGAGTTTGCCGAGCGCGAGCAGGGCGTTGGTGGAGATCATCCGCACGAGCATGTAGAACAGCTCGGTGTCGTGCTGCTCAGCCATCGGGTCTTGTTGTTGGACTTCGGGCATGGTTCCTTTCCTGTAGCCGCGCCACTTCGTGGCGCGCGCATCAAACATTTCATCTCGCGTCACGGAGTGACGCGACTACTTCGGCCGCACGATGGCGATGGCCGCGGCGGCGCCGAAATACTTCCGCGCGACGCGCTGGAGGTCGGCGGTGGTCACGGCTTCGTATCGCTTCTCGTAATCCTTGTAGAACTTGTAACCGAGTCCGTATAGCTCGTCGAGGGCGATCTCGGCGGCCAGGTCGGCGTTGGACTGGAAGGCAATCTTCTTTTCGCTGATGAGCTTGGCCTTGGCGCGGGCAAGATCGCCGGCGGACAGGCCCGCGTCGCGAATCTTGCCAATCTCCTTCATCAGCTCCGTCTCGGCGAGTTTGGCCTTCGCCGGGTCGGTGCCGATGTAGAAGAGGAAGTAACCAGGATCGAGCCCGACGAGCTGGCTTGCGCCGGTGTAGTAGCAGAGCGCCAGTTCGTCGCGCAGGCGCTGGAACAGCGGCGAGCTGAGTCCGCTAAGCCCTTCCTGGAGCACCTCCATCGGGAACCGGTCGGGGTTGGCGACGGTCACGCTCGGGTAGCCGATGAAGATCACGGCCTGCTGGCGCGGCGCGATTTCCTCGACGCGCGCCACGCTCGTCAGCGGCGCTGCGGACGGGTGTTTCGGCAGCACGTCGCTCGCGCCGGTGCGCTTGAGTTTGCCAAACAGTTTCTCAACGGCCCTGCGCACGTCGTCGGCCTTCACGTTGCCGCAGACGGCCAGCACCATGTTGGCGGGCACGACGAGCCGGTCGTGGTGGGCGGCGATGTCGGCGCGCGTGAGTTTGCCGACGCTGGCATCGGTGCCGTTGGAGGTCATGTGGTAGGGATGCGCGCCGAACAGGGCGCGGCGCAACAGCTTTGACGCCATCGAAGTCGGGACTTCCTTCTCGCTCTTGATCGCGCCGAGCTGGATTTGTTTTTCGCGGGCGACGGCGGCTTCGGGGAACGCCGGGTGGAGCCAGACATCGCTGAGCACGTCGAGCGCCTTGTTGAAGTCCGCGTTCAGGGCCTCGACGGAAATGCCGAAGCTGTTGTTGCCGCCCGTGGCGCCGATGGAGCCGCCGCCGCTCTCGATCTCGTCGGCGATCTGCTCTGCGGAACGTGTCTTGGTTCCTTTGAGCAACAGGCGCGACATCAACGCGGTGACGCCGTTGTTGGTGTCAGTCTCGGCCAGCACGCCGCCCTTGCAGGCGGCGTAGAGGTTCACGAACGGCAGGCGATGGTCCTCGCGCACGAGCAGCCGCATCCCGTTGGGCAGTTCGAACCGCTTCACCTCGATCTCGGCACGCCCGGCCTTGGCGCGCGCGAGTTTGCCGAGCGTGCCGGGCGGGTTGATGCTGACCACAGAGACGTTGTCGTCGCGGAGATACTTGCGCGCGACCGCCTGGATGTCGGCGGCGGTGATCGTGGCGACGCGCTCCAGGTAGCGGCGCGTAAACTCCAAGTCGCCGGCGACGGTCTCGTTCACGCCGATGTCCGACGCCTGGCCGGCCATCGTCTTGAGGCTGGCGAACTGGGAAGCGAGCGCCATCTTCTTGGCCTTTTCCAGTTCGGCGGCTGAAACGGGCTTCGTCGTGAACTTCGCGATCTCAGCCAGCGCCTCTTTTTCGGTCGCGGCGCGCTTGCCGGGTTCGAGCGTGGTCGCCACAAGGAATAAGCCGGGGTAGTTGGGCGTGTAGGAGGAGGCGCTCACGGATTGCACGAGGGCCTTGCGGTCGCGGAGTTGCTGGTAGAGGCGCGAACTCTTGCCGTGGCCGGCGACGTAGGCCAGCAGGTCGAGCGCGACGGCGTCGGGATGGCGCGCATCACAGATGTGCCAGGCGAGGCAGAGGCGGGAGAGGTTGATGGGGCGCTCCTCGTGCGCTTCGCGGCGGCCGAGTTGTGCCGGTTCCTCCGGGATGAAGACCGGCGAGACGGCGGTGCGCTTGAAGTCCTTGAACGTCTCGCGCACTTGCGCTTCGACTTTCACCGAGTCGAAATCGCCAACGATGACGAAGACCATGTTGTCGGGCGAGTAACGCGACTTGTAGTAGTTGTAGGCGTCCTCGCGCGTCAGGCGGCGGTAGATTTCCTCGTAGCCGATGATCGGGTGGCGATACGGGTGCGTTGTGTAGGCGGTGTTCCAGAGCAACAACGCCGTCATGCGGTCGGGATCGTCGCGGTTCATCGCCAGCTCGCGGAGGATGACCTGCTGCTCCTTCTTGTATTCGTCCTCCGGCAGCGTCGAGTGCATGATCGAGTCGGCGATCACGTCAATCGCCGTGTCGAGGCCGCTGGTGGTGCCGGGCTGGCCGCCGTCCACGGGGATGTCCACCTGATACACCGTCCGCTCGTAGCTGGTGTAGGCGTTCATGTGGCCGCCCTTGTCGGCGACTTCCTGCGCGATGCGGCCGACGCCGCGCTTCTCGGTGCCCTTGAACAGCATGTGCTCCAGGATGTGCGAGAGGCCCGCGCCCATCCGCGAACCTTCATGGATGCTGCCGGTCTTCACCCACATCTGCACGCTGGCCACCGGCGCGCTGTGGTCCTCGCGCAACAGAACAATCATGCCGTTATCGAGCACCGCCCGGCGCACCGAGCCGCCGTCGAGCGCGCTGAGGTCAATCTTCAGGTCTTTGGCGGCGGTCATGGCAGTCATGGTGAAAAGCAGGCTGAGAAGACAAAGCGTGTGTTTCATGTGTGATTGGACAGCGGAAACCCGCCCGACGTTCGCGTCGGCGCTAAACCGTTTCCTTGGGCTTCTCTTTGCGTGACGACGAACGCGGCTTGTGGACGGCGTGCTTCTTCGACGGCAGGAACGGTTTCACGAACATGTCGTTGAAGTCGTAGCCGCCGCTGAAATCCTCCTTGCTGTCCTTCTCGGTCTTGCCGAGCAGGCCGGCACCGATCATGTTGAACACGATCTCGCCAAAATCCTCGCAGCGCGTGATGCCCCAGAATTCCAGCACCGTCTTCGCGAGCGGACCGTATTGCTGGAGCGCGAACTGGCCGATGCCCTGCAACAACTCCTGCCCGGTCACGTGCCGATCCTTCGCCGGCCCGTGCGTCGGCTTCTTGAAAAGTTTGAGCGAGAAATCCAGCGCCTCGCGCAGGAAATAATAGGCGTCCTCCGCGTAGCGCGAATCCTCCGCGCGGATTTTCTCGATCGCTTCGGCGAAACTTAGTTTTTGCATGGCTACTTTTTCAACGACGTCGCAGCGGCGCTCGGCACGGCGGCCGGACCCACTGGAGCGCGGCTCTCACGCCAATACTTCACCGCCGCGCCTAATGCAAGCACCGCAGCGGCGGCAATCACCACCACACGCTCTTTCGGCGTCAGGCTGAAACAGCCCTTGATGTAATCCCAATCCGGGCGGCTCATCGGTTCACCGCTTCCCGCCGCGGGTGACGACCACCATCACGCGGCGACAATATTGACTAACTTGTCCGGCACCACAATGACCTTGCGCACGGTCTTGCCGGCGGTGTGCTGGCGGACCTTCTCGTTCGCCATCGCCACCTTCTCCAGTTCGGCCTGACTGAGGCCGGCGGCGACTTTGACGCGGTCGCGCAGCTTGCCGTTGACCTGGAACACGATCTCGACTTCCTTCGCCACCAGCAACGCTGAATCGTAAGCCGGCCACGGCGCATACGCAACCGACTCCTGATGGCCGAGCAACTGCCAGAGCTGCTCGCCGAGGTGCGGCGCAAACGGCGCCACCAGCAACAGAAACTGTTCCGCCATCCGCTTTGGGAACGGCTGGCCGGCCGCGATGCCGCGCATGACTTCGTTCACGCACTCCATCATCCGCGAGATGGCGGTATTGAAACCCATCGCGTCCAGGTCGTCCGTCACCGCCTTGATCGTCGCGTGGAGCAGCTTCAACTGCTCTGCCGTCGGCTTCACGTCCTGGATCGCGGGCGAGAGCTTCACCGACGCGAGCGCCTGCTCCGCCGGCGTGCCCGCCGCCACCGCCTGCTCGAAAGCCTCCATCGAGTTCTCATCCACGAACAGCCGCCACACGCGGCCGAGGAAACGATGCACGCCCTGGATGCCTTCGGTGCTCCACGGCTTCGTGTCCGCCAGCGGTCCCATGAACATCTCGTAAAGCCGCATCGAGTCCGCGCCGAACTCGCGCACGACTTCGTCGGGATTGATGACGTTGCCGCGGCTCTTGGACATCTTCTGGCCGTCTTCGCCGAGGATCATGCCCTGGTTGACCAACTTCATGAACGGCTCCGGCGTCGAAACGTGGCCGAGGTCGAACAGCACCTTGTGCCAAAAGCGCGCGTAAAGCAGGTGCAGCACCGCATGTTCCGCGCCGCCGACGTAGAGGTCCACCGGCATCCAATATTTTTCCTTGTCCTTCGCGACGAACGCCTGCGGGTTCTTCGGGTCAATGAACCGCAGGTAATACCAGCACGAGCCGGCCCACTGCGGCATCGTGTTCGTCTCGCGCATCGCCGGCCCTCCGCATGTTGGGCAGGTCGCCTTCAACCACTCCGTCGCCTTCGCCAGCGGCGGCTCGCCGCTCGCCGGTGGCGTGTAATCCTTCATCTCCGGCAGCGTCAGCGGCAACGCCGTCTCCGGAAGCGGCACCACGCCGCACTTCGCGCAATGCACCACAGGAATCGGCTCGCCCCAGTAGCGTTGTCGCGAGAACAGCCAGTCGCGGAGCTTGTAGTTGATCGCCTTCTTGCCAAGGCCGCGCTCTTCGAGCCATGCCGTGATCTTCCGCTTCGCCTCCGGCGTTGGCAAACCGGTGATGAGGCCGGAATTGACAGAATATCCTTCCCCTGACTCGCAGGCATTTATAAACGCAAAGACGGAAGTCTCCACACCGTCAATGACGGTTTTGAATTCCGTCGGCAAACCAACTGCGTAGCCGAACTTCGAGTCGTGCTGACGAGCTTTCACCATCTCTCGGTAAGCCACCACTGGTTTGATAGGTAAATCGAACTGTTTGGCGAATTCGAAGTCGCGCTCATCGTGTGCCGGCACGGCCATGATGGCGCCGGTGCCGTAGCTGATCATTACGTAGTCGGCAATCCAGATCGGAATCTTCTCGTCGTTGACCGGATTGACCGCGAAAGCGCCGGTAAAGACACCGGTCTTCTCTTTCGCGAGGTCGGTGCGGTCGAGTTCGCTCTTCTTCGACGCCGCTTCGCGGTAGGCGTTCACCGCCGCGCGTTGCGCATCGGTCGTCACCTTCTCGACGAGCGGATGCTCGGGCGCGAGCACCATGTAAGTCGCGCCGAAAAGCGTGTCGGGACGAGTCGTGAAGACGACGATTTCGGATTTGGAGTCTGCGATTTGAAACTTTACTTCTGCGCCTTCGCTGCGGCCGATCCAGTTCCGCTGCATCTCCTTGATGGACTCGGTCCAGTCCACCAGCTTCAGGTCTTCCAGCAACCGGTCGGCGTAGGCGGTGATTTTCAGCAGCCACTGGCGCATGGGCCGGCGCACGACGTTGGTGTGGCCCTTGCGGTCGCACTTGCCGTCCTTGACCTCTTCGTTCGCGAGCACAGCTTTGCAACCTTCGCACCACCAGACCGGCACCGATTGCTGGTAGGCGAGTCCCTTTTTGAAAAGCTGGAGGAAGATCCACTGCGTCCACTTGAAGTATTCCGGGTCGGTGGTGTCCACCTCGCGGTCCCAGTCGTAGCTGAAGCCGAGCATCTGAATCTGCCGCTTGAACGTGGCGATGTTCTTCGCCGTCGTCTGGGCCGGATGCGTGCCGGTCTCGATGGCGTATTGCTCGGCGGGCAGGCCGAACGCATCCCAGCCCATCGGGTGGAGGACGTTGAAGCCGCGCATCCGCTTGTAGCGCGCGAGGATGTCGGTGGCGGTGTAGCCTTCCGGGTGGCCGACGTGCAAACCCGCGCCGCTCGGATACGGGAACATGTCGAGGATGTAGAACTTGGGTTTGGTGACTTGTGATTCGCGACTGGTGACTGGTGAATCGTCGGCACGAAAGGTTTTGTTCGCCTCCCAGTGGCCCTGCCACTTCGGCTCAATGAGGTCGAACGGGTATTGTTTGCGCGTCGTTGCCATAAAAGAAATAGGCGCGGACTATATCGGCAGCGACCGGAGCGGCGCAAGCTTCCAGCCACTTGTGATCGTCACAGAGGAGATATGGACTGCCGAACGCTTCGGCTTTCGCACAGGCGACGGACGGGCGGCCAGCCAGTGGCCGCAGCCCAGCACGCACTTCAACCACCGGAAAAACATCTCGATCCGCCAGCGTTGCCGGTAGAGCAAGCTCGCCAGATCGGCCGGCAAATCCTCTGCGGCCAGGTTGGTCCACAGCACCAACTAGGCCCCCGCGCGCGCACCCGTCCGCTTTCGCATCCGCCGCCGTCACGACCAGTGCCTCCTCCACGCCGATGACGGCCTCTTGGCGCAGCCGCGGCAGACCTAGGCGCGCACGGGCTTGTCGGAGGCCAACTGAAGGCTCAGATGCAACCGCACCGCGCGGTCATTCCTCGCGTTTCAATGACGGCGCGTTGGCGGGGAGCTTGAGCGTCGGGTCGCCTTGGAGATAGCCGAGCGAGGCCAGAAAGATGTCGGTCTGGCGGGCGGTGACTTCCGTCCACGGCGAGCGGTTGAAGAAGCCGTGAGGCTGGTCGGCGGCGGTGTATAGCTCGGCGCGATTGCCAAGTGCTTTCGACTTCGCGAGGAACTCCTGGCCCTGCGTCACCATCCGGTCCTTGGTGCCGAAGAAGAGGATCGCGGGCGGGGCGCCCTTTTTCAGGAACGGCGTCGGCCAGAAATCCTTCAGCGGCTTTCCATCGGCGTCGTTGACAGCGTGTTCGGGGAAGTGGAGGGCGGGGTTGAAGAGCACGAGGGCGTTGGGCTTGCAGGAAATCTTCGCGTCATCCTCTTTCGCTTCGTGCGCCGGCACGAGGGCCGTCGTCGCCGCCAGATGGCCGCCGGCCGAACCGCCGGAAGCGATGATCTTGTCGGGATCCACGCCCAGTTCGCCCGCGTGCGAGCGCAGCCAGCGCACGGCGCTCTTGGCGTCCTCGGTGCACTTCTCCGGCGTGGTCTTGTGCTTGGAGGCGATGCGGTAGTCGGCGCGCACGCTGACGAGGCCGCGCGCGGCGAGATACGCCGCCTGCGGCTCGAACTGCGCGGACGTGCCGTGACGCCATGCGCCGCCGAAAAAGAAGATGATGGCCGGCCGTTTGTCACTCTTCTTCCAGTCGGGCGGATAGTGGACGTAGAGCTTCAGTTCGCCCTGCGGCGTCTGTTTGAAGACGTGCTCGCTGGTCTTCAACTCGACGGTGGTGAGCTTGACGGGATTGCGCCCCTTCGCCTGCGCGGCCGACACGGCAACGGCAGTGGCGAGCAGCATGAGAATGACGGCAGTCGCGGCTGTTTTCATAAGCAGTGATGTGATGGACAACGCGGCCAACGGCTATTTCTTGATCACGATCTGCCACTCGCCGCCGCCGATCTGGTTGATCTCCGTCACGGAGCCGCCCATCGCCTTGACGACCTTCGGCACGTCCTCGGTGGCGGAGGGACAGTCCACGAGCAGGTCGAGCCGGCCTCGGTCGAGTTTGCGGACCAGTCCTTCGACGGCGTATTTCGGATACGGGCAGACCCAGCCACGCATGTCCACTTGGTAATGATGGTCGTCCACCCGGATGGCGTTAAGCTCTCTCACGTTTGCGTGCCTCCACAAAAAGGATGAAACCGTAGAACGCGGCAAGGAACAGGAAGACGATGGCCGTGCCGCCGATGTAGCCACCGTAGTTCGCGAGCGACACCGGCTTGCCGTAGAGCCAGCCTTCGCCGACGTGCTTGCCGTAGATGAGGACCCAACTGCCCGCGGTCATCATGCCGGCCAGCAGCGCGACCCATGCGCGCGTGTAGCCTTCTGCCGAGCGCCAGAGCACGCCGATGCCGCAACCGCCCGCGAGCGACATGCCGATGCCGAAAACGAAAGCGCCCGCGACGGTGTGCATGCCCACCGGCAGCACGAAGTGCATCGGCTGGTAGCCGCTGGCTTTCAGCAGCGCAAACCCGACGGTGCCAAGCGCGGTGCTCACGAGCACCCATTTCATCACCGTGCCGTTGCCGCTGACCAGAATCTCCCGGAACGCCGAGGTGAAGCAGAGCCGGGAACGCTGGAAGATGACGCCAAACGCCGCGCCGAAGAGCAGCAACCCGGCGTGTTTGGTCAGGCCGCACGAAGCGTAGAATCCCGCCGCCGCCAGCAGCAACAGCGACACCGCCGCGCCGATGAGCGGTTGCGCTGACGAGGAGCGCGCGCGCACCGGCTCGCCTTTCGGCATCGAGTTGAAATCAAGCACCGCGACCGCGCGTTCGGCCTGCCATTTCATCAACAGCCCGCCCAGATACGCGCCGGGCAGCAGGCCCAGCACGGTCAGCGGGCCGCTCAACGACAGCGCCATCGTGGCCGAGTAGAAACCGCCGACGTTGCACGGCGGCATGATCACCGTGCCGAAGCCCATCAACACGCCGCCCGCCAGCGCCGCGACGTAACCGGTCCAGTGTTCCTTGCGCAGCTTGAACTCCTCGCTCAAGAGCGCCGCCGCCGCCACGCCGAGCACGATGCCGAAGTTGATCATGCTGTGGACATCGAGAAGCAGCGGCGTGAGCGGGTAGATGGTGAATGGCGCGTCCACTTTCACGCCGAGGAGATTGTAAACCTGCGCGCCCCACATGCTCATCTGCGGGAAGACGCCGATGGCGCGCATGAAGGCGAACATGCCGACGTTGGCCGCCGCCAGCGCAATCGCGCCGACCCACAACGGCCATGCCCTTTTCCGGAACGGGACCTGGTTCATTTTGGAGACTCTCGCGCCGCTCGGAACTACCTCTGCGTGGCGCGGAAACTAGGCGGTTGGCGCGCAAACAGCAAGCGTTTTGCTGAGTGGGGCGAGTTTCCAAACTCGCCCACCGTTGCCTGGGCGAGAACCGTGCGCGAGCTTGGAAGCTCACGCCACTTTGCCCTTCCCCGCCATTTTCTCCTGCCTTTTGCGCTCCGTTGCGGCTAAAACTCTGGTGCCATGAGCACACCCATCTTTCCAATCCGCGAGTGTTACTGTCCGGCCCATTTTGGCAACGCCTACGAGGCGATGTGGCCGCGCGAGATGGCGGCGTATCTCGGCGAGATGAAATGGTGGGGCTTCAACCGCTATGGCGACTGGATCACCACCACCGATATCTGCAATCCCTTCACCTCCGACGCATTCTGGGACTTGGCGAAGGAGCAGTTCGACCGGAAGAAGAAGGCGTTTCTGGCGGCGCAGGAGCTGGGTCTGGCGCTGAATCTCATCGTCACGCCCAACCACGTCTATCTCGACCAGCTCCGGCCGCATTACGCCGCCGTGAAGGGGCCGCGCATTCAGGGCCAGCTCATCTGTCCCAGCCACGACGAGGCGCGCAAGGTCATCTTTGAAAACTTCGAGCATTGGTTTGGCGCGTTCGCCGCGAGCGGCATCCGGCTGAGCGCGTTCACCGCGTTCGCCTACGACTACGGCGCTTGTGGTTGCGAGAAGTGCAAGCCGTGGATCCTGACGTTCGCGCGGCTGATGAAGGAAATCCACGCCATCGCCGGGAAGCATCATCCCGGCATCGAGCCGTGGTTCTGCTCGTGGTGGTGGACGCCGGAGGAGCACGCGCTGCTCAACGACTGGGCCGCGAAGGAAGCGCCCGGCTGGTTGAAGGCGATCACGCTGCACATCGAATACGGCCAGACCATCGCGCCGGCGCGCATCCCCGCGACGCTCGCCGGCATCGCGGCGCAGGGCGCGGACGGTTTCCAGGCTTACAGCGAAGGCGTGTTCGACGACTGCAACAAGGCGCTGCTGGCCGGCCTCGGCAGCGGCCAATACAAGGAACCGGCGCACGCGCTGCGGCATTACGCCAAGCGCTACTTCGGCACGCCGCCAAACATGGCCGACCGTTGGGCGGACTGGATGCTGCCGTGGGGCGACCGCACGAAGGCGAACCTGCGCGTGTCGCGTTTCCAGTGGGACCAACTCTCCCGCACCGTGAAGCCCACGTGGCGGCTGGCGCACTGGCGCTGCAAGATGGAACTGGAATCGCTCGACCGCCAGATCGGCCAGCCCAAGGACGACGAATGGACGCCGGAGAAGCTGAAGCTTGCGGACAAGTTCTGGTCGGAGCAGGAGTATTTGCAGCGCAACATCTACAAGCTCGGCCCCGTGCGTCACGTCTTCACGCCGAAGTTCATGCCGCCGCTCTGGTATGACTCCTGGCAGCGGAAGGTGCAGAGCGCCCCGAAGCAACAGCAGATGCAGAAGGAAGCGTGATCAGGAACCGCGCCCGCCTCACGCCCGCAGCAGGCTGCGGCGTTTGAGGGCCTGCTGGAGCGCTTCGCGGACGGCTTCGACGCGCGGTGGCAACTCAATGGGCCGGTTGGCGTGGCGGCTGGGGAACTCAAGCTGTCGCTCGTGGTAGCGCACCTTGAACTCGGTGAACTTCAGCCCGTGCGCGGTGGAGACGACGACCACCTTCTCGGAGCGGTCAATCTGTCCGCGTTTCACCAGCTTGATGAGCGCTGCCAGCGCCACGCCAGTGTGCGGGCAGTTGAACATGCCCATCTTGTCGCCGAGTGCCGAAGCATCGGCCAGTTCCGACTCGGTAGCCTGCTCGACGATGCCGTCGAACTGCTTCAGCGTCCGGATCGCCTTCTCAATGCTGACGGGGTTGCCGATCTGGATGGCGCTGGCCAGCGTCTTGCCGGCCTGCATCGGCTCGAACGATTTGAACTTCTTCTTGTAAGAGCGATAGAGCGGATTGGCTCGCTCGGCTTGGGCGACGACGATGCGCGGGAGCTTGGTGATGATGCCGAGGTCGCGCATCATGAGCAGGCCCTTGCCGAGGGCGGAGACGTTGCCGAGGTTGCCGCCGGGGATGACAAACACGTCCGGCACATGCCAATCGAACTGTTGCACCACCTCGATGCCGACGGTCTTCTGGCCCTCGACTCGGAGCGAGTTCATCGAGTTGGCGAGGTAAATCGTTTCGTCCTTGGTGATTTCCTGGACGACCTTCATGCAACCGTCGAAGTCGGTGTCGAGCGAGAGCACGAGCGCGTCGTTGGCGATGGGCTGGACGAGCTGGGCGATGGAAATTTTTCCCTTCGGCAGCAGGACGATGGACGGGATGCCCGCCGCCGCGCAATACGCCGCCAGCGCCGCCGAGGTGTCGCCGGTGGAGGCGCACGCGACGGCCTTGATCGGCGCGCCCTCGGCAATCATCTGCTTCACCTGCGAGACCAGCACGGTCATGCCAAGGTCCTTGAACGACCCGCTGTGGGTGTTGCCGCAGAGTTTGACCCAGAGGTTGTCCAAGCCCAGCAGCTTGCCGAACCGCTCGGCCCAGAAAAGGTTGGTGCCGCCCTCGTAGAGCGAGACGATGTTGTCGTCGGCGATTTCCGGGAGCACCCACTCCTTCTTGCCCCAGATGCCGGAGCCGAACGGCCATTGCGTGGTCTTGTAGCGCCCCTCGAAAAGTTTCTTCCACGCCTTGGCGCTGCGGCGGGCGAGTTGCTTCGTGTCGTGCTGCACTTCCAGCAGGGAGCGGCACTTCCTGCAATGATAGACGATGGAATTGAGCGGGTAGGTTGCTCCGCATTCCAGATTGATGCACTGAAACCAGGCTCGATATGACATGACGTTCTTCTCCAAAATAGTGCCGCCGATTCTGCCACAGCCCGGCGGCGGCTGCGACGCCTTTTGTAACGCCGGGAAATTTTCTCGTCAAACCCCGTCGTTTTCGCCAAAGTGTCGGGCGGAGGCAACAATGGCCGACGAAGTTCTGCAAACCATGAAACGAGTTTTAGCGACGCTGATAATGGTGGTGCTGGGCGGCGTTCACGCGTTCGCGGCGGACGCGAACATCGCTGCGCCGGCGCTCGTGGGCGGTTGGGACTGGATGCCGGAGCCGCCGGGCAAGCTGGTGCCCGTGGGCGACCTGCCGCTTGGCATGGCGCAGTCGGCGGACGGCCGCTGGGTGGTGATTTCGCATGGCGGCACGGGCCAGCAATCGCTCTGGTTGTTCGACGCGACGACGGGCAAGGCATTTCCCATCGCCACGGCCGGCAACAATGACGCGTTCTTCTGCGGTGTCGCGCTCTCGCCGGACGGCCGGCGCGTGTTCTCCTCCGGCGGCGCGGCCAACACCATCAACGTCCACGATCTGGGCAACTGGTGGCAAGAAGCCCGGCTGGCGCGGTTCAGCTTCGGATCGCCGGGCGCTCCGTTCTTCCCCGCGGGCCTCGCGCTGACGCCGGACGGCAAGACACTCTGCGTCGCGAACCTCCTGGCCGACCAACTCGCACTCCTCGATGTGCGCAATCCCGCCGAGCCAAAACAATCTGCCACCATCCGCGTTGGCTCGCGGCCGTTCGCAGTCCTGCTCGACAAGGCCGGCCACCACGCCTACGTCGCTCATTGGGGCGAACCGACCGTTGGCATCGTGGATCTGCAAACGAAACAACTGGCCGGCAGCGTCAAGGTGGGCGAACAGCCGGTGGCACTGGCGCTTTCGCCGGACGGGAAGCTGCTCTACGTCGCTTGTGCCGGCAACGACGAGGTGGCGGTCGTGGACATCGCCGCCCGCAAGCGGGTCGCCGTCATCGAATTGGGCAGCGGCGCTGCCGGCGCGCAGCCGTGCCGCCCGCAAGCGATGGCGGTCTCGCGCGACGGCAAACAGCTTTTCGTGGCGAGCGCGCTCTACCACGATTTGCTCGTGGTTGACACCACGCGCCGCAAGGTGGCCGGCATGATTCCCACGGGCTGGTGCCCGACCGCGGTCGCCGTCGCGCCAAACCGCGACACGCTTTACATCGCCAGCGCGCGCGACCTGAGCGGCACGCCGGCGGAGAACGTCTATACCAAGCGCGTCAGCCGCGGTCTTCTTCAGGTGTTGCCGCTGCCGAACGAAGCCGAACTCCAGCTCCAAAGCCAGCGCGTTTGCGAGGCTCACGACTACGACCAGCGCGCCGGCCGCCGCGTGAGCACCGCCGCTCCGTCCGAACTGCCGGTGCCGCGCCGGATCGGCCAGTCGTCTCCGATTCACAACGTCATCGTCATTGTCCAGGAGCGGACCAGTTTCGACCGCGTGTTCGGCGACGTGCCGAGGGCGGCGGCCGATCCGTGGCTCTGTTACTTTGGCCGCGATATCACCGCCAATCTTCACGCGCTCGCTGCCAACTTCGCGCTCTGCGACAACTTTTATCTCGACGGCCCGCTGCTTGCCGGCGACAGCGGCCTGTTCTTCGGCGGCATGGGCGCCGCGCGGCCACGAATGCCGAAATGGCCGGTCGAGGAAAAGAAGAAGACGACAAGTTCCACCAAGTCGTCCGGCAGCGGTGGCGGCTACAGCAGCAACCGGAAACCTCCCGTTGAGCCGGGCGACGCCGGCACCGCGCCCTTGCTCTGGCCGACGACGGCGACGTTGTGGGAACTGGCGGGACGCGTCGGCTTGAGCCGCCGCGCCTACGGCCAATTCGCGCAGGGCGCCATCTACCAGGGGACCGCCGGCACCAACTGGCCCGGCGACATCAGCGCGGGCGCGGACATCAAGCGCGCCGACCTGTTCCTCCGCGACCTCGACAAAATCCTGAAGCAAGGCACCCTGCCGCGGCTGGTCGTGGTCTCATTGCCCAACAACCAGACCGCCGGCACCGCCCTCAAAGCCGGCAGTCCGCGCGCGCTGGCTTGCGAGAACGACGTTGCCATCGGCCGCGTGGTCAGCGCCTTCACCCGCAGCAAGTTTTGGAAACAGTCGCTGATTCTGATCCTGCCGGGCAACAGCGGCGGCGGCTTCGACCACTTGGATGCGCATCGCGCGCCGTTGATAATCCTCAGCCCGTTCGCGCGGCGCGGCGCGGTGGTGTCGCGCTGTTACGACGGCCCGTCGGTGATTCGCACCATCGAGCAGATCCTCGGCCTCGTGCCGGCCGGCATCTACGACCTTGCGGGTGTGCCGATGTGGGACGCGTTCACGACGCAAGCCAACCCGCGCATTCATCGGGTCATCCCGGCCTCCTATGATACCGGTGAAAAGAACCCGCCCAACGCCTACGGCCAATCCGAGTCCGGCGGACTGAGCCTAGGCCAACTTACCGCCGACCGCGCCGCCGCGCTGAACCGTCTGCTCTGGATTTACCTCCACGGCCCGGACGTCGCGCCCCCAACGCCGGTCGAGCATCGGCGGACGGTGAACCGCTAGCCGCATAGGTTACACACGCCCGCTCCGGCGGCAAAAGCGCGGGCTATCCATGGTTCCTGCCATGGTTCCTGCCGTTGTTCCTGTTGCGGCCTCTGCCGTTGTTGCCATTCCTTCCACCCTGGTCGCCCGATTCGCCGGAAGCGGCGGAACCGCCGGAATCGCCGGAATCGCCGGAGCCGCCCGATGTCGCCGCCGCCGAGCTGCCGGGCGGTTGAGGCACCGTGCTGTCAACATTGTGGGCCGCCAACTGGTTCTGAATGTTGTCGTAGGTGCTCGCGGTCCTGCTGCCGGAGGTTTTCACCACCACCATGGCGACAATGGCTACCAAAGCCAGCAGCATCCCATACTCCATCAGGGACGTTCCCCCGTTTCGCGCCCGCGCAATCCGTCGTTGCATCAACACCAGCGTCTTTCTTGTTCTCGGCGAGTCCTACCGTGGTTCAAGGAGCCACGGCGCGCGAGACGGGAGAATACGAGCGCCTGTCAGGAAATCACCTGCGCCGGAAACGGCTGCATGGCTGGCAGAAGAGGCGTCTCGTTGCCGTGATTGAAGCAGTGACTGCTGCCGGCCGTGGCCTTGCTTGGGGGGGGGCGCTCGTTCGAGGGCGCTCGTTCGCTCATTGACATCGGTTGCGCCAGGCGCCGTTCTGTTGTTGTAATCCGGACGGCTCTCAGGGTAGGAAAGTGGCGCGATGAACAAACCACCCATTCGTCATCTACGCTGGTATATCGCGGTCCTGCTCTGCCTCGCCTCGGCGCTGAACTATCTTGATCGCCAGACGCTGTCGGTGTTGAAGGAGACCATCAGCAAAGAACTCAGTCTCTCCAACGCCGACTACGGGAAGATCACGGCTTGGTTTCTCGCCAGCTACGGCGTGATGTATGCCGTGAGCGGGCGCATCATTGATCGCATCGGCACGCGCCTCGGTTTCACCCTGTTCGTTGCGGGTTGGTCGGTAGCCAACATGCTGCACTGTCTGGCGGGGACGGTGGCTCAGTTTTCGTTCTGCCGGTTTCTTCTGGGCGTGTTCGAGCCGGGGAGCTTCACCGGCGGCGTGAAGGCGGTGGGCGAATGGTTTCCGATGCGAGACCGCGCCCTGGCTATCGGGATATTCAATGCCGGCACTGCCTTCGGTTCGGTGGCTGCGGCGCCGATCGTGGGAGTTATCGCGGTCCATTGGGGCTGGCAGGCAGCGTTCTTGGTGACGGGCGCTTTGGGGTTCGTCTGGCTCGTGCCTTGGATGCTGTTCTTCAAGCCGCCGGGGCAGCATCCTCGACTGAGCGAGGAGGAGCGGCAGTTGATTCTCGAAGGTCGCGCCGAGGAAACCGGCAAGGAACCGCCGCCGGCCTGGGGGCGGTTGTTGCGGATGCGCGAGACGTGGGGCTGCGTTCTTGTGCGCGCGTTGACGGACCCGGTGAGTTACTTCCTGTTGTTCTGGGTGCCGCCTTATTTCCAGAAGCAATACGGCTTCGACCTGAAACAGATCGCCATGTCCATCTGGCTGCCGTATGCGGCGGCAGCGCTCGGCAACCTCATGGGAGGCGCGATCCCGCGTTTCCTCATCAGCCGGGGCTGGGAATTGGACAGGGCGCGCAAGACGACGATGATCCTGATGACAGTCACGCTTTTGTTCTGCTTGTTCCTGGTGACGCAGATCAGCCAGCCGATCCTGGCGCTCTTCCTGGTGGCCGGCATGGCGTTTTGCCACGGCGGTTGGAGCAACATCACGCTCCCGGCAGAGGTGTTTCCGAAGAACGCCATCGCCACCGTCACCGGCCTCGGTGGCGCGCTCGGCTCGTGGATGGGCGCGCTGGCGATGTTGACGACGGGTCGGGTGGTGGACACGTATGGTTACACGCCGATCTTCATCACCTGCGCCGTGCTTTATCCGACGGCGTTGCTGCTGGTTTATGTGCTCATCGGCAAGCTCGGCGTCGTGCGGAAAGTCTGAGCCACGCTGGCGCTCTCTGTCCTGGCAAACGAAAAAGGACGCCGACTCCGGCGTCCCTTCTCTCATGCGGGGCGGACAACAACTCCCGTTACTTACCCATCAAATGCTCCAGCACCATCTGGTCGAGCGCCTGGTAATCGCGGTCGGCGATCAGCTTCTGCGCGGCGGCTTCGTCGAAGCTCTTCACCTTCTCCAGCAGGCGCAGGAACGTGCGGCGGCTGTTGTCGAGGTGGGCGGTCCAATGTTCCGGCTTGGTGCTGCGGAAAGGATGCACGTCGAAGGCGACGTATTCGCCGCCGCTGCCGTAGCGGTTGCGCCAGAGCGCGCGGACCTGGTTGAACGCGCCGCGAAGGTTGTTGCTCCCGAACGGCTTGTCCTGGTCGAATTTCAGCCCGTTCTGGTCGTTGAGGTGCAGTGACCAGAGCTTGCCGAACGCCATTGCGAAATCAATTTCGTCCGCCGGATCCAGCCCGGCGAGGATTGAGTGCGCCGACTCCATCACGCAGCCGACGCGCTTCGGGTCGCGCGTCAAGTGCGCCACCGCCACCGCGTGGCCGATCGTCGGGATGTAGGCGTGGTCCATCGGCTCGTTTGGCTTCGGCTCGATGGCGATGCGGATCTTCTTGTCGTGACCGAGCATCGCGTCGAGCGCCTCCACCAGATACTCCACGCTGCGCTTGCAGCTCTTGGACTCGCGCAGATAGGTGCCGTCGCGCGCCAGCCAGAGCACCATGAGTTCGGTGTCGAGAAGGCGGGCGATGTCAATGCATCGCTTGGTGCGCTCGATGGCGTAGGCGCGGGCCTTGGGGCAGTTGCTCGTGTAGGCGCCGTCAATCGTCATCGGGCTGAACCAGAGCCGCGGCGCGACCATCTCGGCCGCGACGCCGGCGTCGTCGAGTTTCTTCTTGAGCGCCTTTGCCTCGCCGCGGACTTGCGCGGCGGACTTGTTGTCGAGGTCCGGCACGGCGTCGTCGTCGTGGAACATCATCGCGTCGTAACCGAGCTTCTTAAGCTGCGCGAGTTTCCAGTCGAACGTCTGGATCGGCCGGGTGGGCGGGCCGTAGGGATCAGCGCCTTCGCTGAGGTTCCACGGCCCGAAGGAGAATTTGAAGGAATGTTCTTTTGGCATGGCGAGCGGAGATTAGGCGAACGGCGCTATTTTGAAAGCGAAAAATGCGACGGGCGGCGCGCTTTCAGAAGCCATCCGCGAGACGCGCTCACTTCACCTCTACGTAGCAGCCCTTGTCGCCCCACTTGTCCTGATGGAACTCTTTGCTGGGATCCACCATGACGTGACCGTCCTTGTTCACCGAGATGCCGTGGCGGACCAAGCCGCTCGAGGCCGGACCGACGGTGGCCAGGCCCTCGCCATCGAAGACCGAGCCGTGGGTGGTGCATTTGATGCGCGTGGCGTCCTGCGAGTCGCGTTGGAGGAGGCTGCCCATGTGCGGGCAGGTGGTGCTGGCGGCAAACAGGCGGCCTTGATAGCGGATGACGAAGAAATCGTTCTTGGTGAACTCCTCCGAGATGCCGTCCTCGGAGAACTTCGTGAGCGCGCCGATGTCCACCGGCGGCAGCTTGTCGGCGGCCACACCGCCCAACGCGCCGAGCACGCATCCCGACCCGACCGCAAGGAACCGCCGGCGGTCGAGCAAGAGCCGGGGCCGACGGCTGGTTTCGCGGCACGTGCAACGATGGACGGAGGAGTGATTCTTGTCGGTGCTCATGGATGCCCAGATAGTGCATGGCCCGCGCAGTGTCAAACCAAACCTGACGGCCGGCGCGAGGAATCTCATTGGGAATCAGGCGCTCCCTCCGGCGACCGATTCACGCTCATTTGATCCACTTGTGCTTCGCGTGCGGCCCGAAATGCAGGGGATGCTCAAACCGCCAGAAGACGAGCTTCGGCAACGCTTTCTCGCGCATCTGCTCGCAGGCCGAGCGGTATTCCGCGTTCTCGCGGAGCAGCGCCGCGACGATGGCCTCCTGGAGGTCGAGTTCTTCTTTCTCCGCAGCCGTGCCGTCCCGCTTGCGCTCCACATGCACTTCCAGATGCGGGTTCTGCTTCTCGTCATGCGACACCAGCAACGTGAACTTGCCCGTGCAAAATCGTTGGAAGCTCTCCTGGATCAGGACCTTCCGGACGGTTTCAGGAAAAATTTTTGCGCCGCAGAGGCTTACCGCGAAATCCGACCGTTCATGCACATAGACGAAGGGCAGCTCATACCGGTAGGATTCCAGACCCGCCCGCTGGACCCGCTCTTTCCACGTCGTCCCTTGCTGGTCCAGAGCGCGGGTCAGTTCCGAGAACCTCAGCACGCCCCCGACATCGCCCAAGGAATACCGGATCAGGGGGATCGTGTTGTTGCCGCTCACCAACACCGTGCCGCCCGGAGCCTCGAATTGAACGAAGAAAGGATTGAACTGGGCGAGCGTGGCCGTTTTCCCCGCGAACAACGATTCCGACAAGGAAGCGTCCGCCGTAATGAGTTCGCGCATCAGGATCGCCCAAGGGGTTTCAAACGCCATGGCCCCGAGGTCCGCGGAGCCGTAGATGCTCAGGGTATCCAGCCAGGGATTCTTCAGGCACGCGGTCCGCGCCACGTATTGGCGGAAATCCTCCGAAAACGCCTCCGCGGCGAAATGAAACCGCAAATGGAACTGTCGCCAATCAACGCATTCCCCCGCTCCCTCATCCACCACGTCCTTGATCAGGGGCGGGTAGCCGCACACGATCACCTCTTGGAAGTGGGTCGCCCAGTTCCGAAGGGCCTCAAAGATGGCGGGCTTGTTGTTGCTCGTGCATAGGACCGAAACCGGGTGTTTGCCCCGTTGGTTGACGAGATCGAACGCCTTGTATGTCATCATGCCCCCCATCCAAGGCCCCATCGCAAACGCGTTGATCACCGCCACCGGCCCGCGACGCTGGGACGAACTGTGCCGCAGAAACATCTCCAAGATCGTCGAGCACTGCCATTCCAACTGCTCGCTTCGGGGAAAGTAGAACGGCGTGCCGGTCGAACCGGAAGTCGCAGCGAAATCCAAAGGTTTTCCAAGCAGGCTTCCTCCCCACGCCAGGTCCTTCAGCGGATATTGCCGCAGATAGCTGGCTTTGTCCGTGACGGGCACCTGCTGGAAATCCGCCCACGTGCGGATGCGCGACGGCTCGATGCCGTGCTTCTTCAGGAAATCCGCGTAAGCCGGCACCTCGCGCGCGGCGCGGGCGAACAGCGCCAGCGTCCTGCGCTCCCCGGTCTCGCACCAGAAGGCTTCGTTCTCGCTCCGATAAAGCCCCAACAGCTCATCGGAACTACAGGGAATCGTCAGATCATTCATGAATCAGTGCTTTCGCTTTGGGGGTTCAAGTCTCTGATCGTCGCTTCGATCATGCGATTCATGCCGCAGCCCGAAGAGTGTTCCCGTCCATCGCGGGAGTCAATTGCTTTTGCCTCAACCGTCGCCGCTGATCAGCGGCTGCAAGAAACTTCTTGCCCGCGCCACCAGCGCGCGGCAGCATCCACACCATGAAACGGACATCGCATTTGGGAGAACTGCGGGTCACAGCAGCCATTCTTGCTTTGACGGTCTCATGCTCATCGGCGTTCCCGGCCGACCATCCGAAACCGCAGAGCGCCGACACCGCGCCAAAGGCTTCCGGGATCGCCCAGGACATCGTTGACCTTGGCAGCACGACCATCGCCTCAACTGCCAAAGTGCCCGCGGCTGCGGGAGGGGACGTTTTCATCCACGTTCGCGTCACACTTCGGGTCAGCCGGGACACGGTCGGGAAGATCAACGAGGGAATATCCGCCGGACGGTTTCAGCCGCCGTTTGAGACCAACAAGGAGTTCATGGACTTGGTCATGAGTTCAAGGCCGGGCGCTTTTGAAGTGGAGTTCCTGGGACTGAACAAGGAATCGCGCTTCTACTACTTCTTCGAACAGCAACTCCAGAAACTGAAGACTCATCCAAGCATTCCGAACGATCTGCGCAGGAGAACAAATGTGCTGGCACTAAATGCCAAGAAGCTGATTTATCAAATCATCCGGCCGAATGATTTCGAAGGAGCCCGGCTCGTCTTTGAACAAGGCGTGCAAGGTGGAGGCATCGTGTTCTTCGGTTCGACCAAGCGGGGCAACAAGGAAGTGGGGAGGGTGACGTTCACGGCCCAGGAGGATCCCATCCTTGAGGCGATGAGGCGGATGCTGACGGAACAGAAGCCCGGCCCCCGGCCGCCGTCGGTCTCTGAAAAAGGAAGCCTCGACGAAATCATCAAATCCGCCCAGAAGAAGGGCATCCTGGTTTCCAAGCCCTGATCACGGAAGCCGGGCCGAAGGATCATCGCGCGAGGCCGAGTTCCGCGATCTTGTCGCCGTAGAATTGGGCCGTGAGTAGCCCCTTCTCATAGAGATCCTTGATGCCGCGGGCAAAACCGGCAACCTGTCTCTCGGTGAACCTGCGTCCTTTCGCCTCCGCCGCCGCCACGACAGCTTGCGCCTTGGCCAACTGCTCGGGGGTCAGCTCGGGCGGCACGCGTTGGGGCAGGTTCCTGTTGTTGGGATCGAAAACGAAGACCTTTAGATCCTTAGCGGGGACAAGATGACGCCACAAGAATGCCTGCATGCGGTCTTCCGCCGCCACCGCTTCGTGAACGACCACGTTTCCATCAATCCGGGCGCTGCCGGTGATGGACAGGTTGACGGGTTTCTCGGTCACAATGGACGACACCTTGAACCGGAACCGCCCCTGTGATTGTGTGGCGGTCAGCGTGGACGGCAGCGATGTGAATCCCGGCGGCGGGTTCTTCAAGTCCAGTTTGATCTCGCCGGCGAAGCCGTCTTTGCGGATGGCAAACACAGTCAGCATCGTGTCGCCTTTGCTGCGGAGGCTGGTGCTGGAAGGGACGACGCGCAGCGCGAAATCGGGTTGCGGCGCGCTGATGCGCAGCCGATAGCCATACTCCTCGCCGCCCTTGCGTCCGGTGTCGCCGATATGCACGTAGTAAGTCCCGTCAACGGGCAGCTTCGCCATGAAGTAGGAATCAGCATGGTGCGTGTTGACGCCCGCGCCGAGGTCTTCGCGGTCGTCACTGAACGCCAGCAGTTGGCCGGTCTTATCGGTGAGCCGGATCACCGAATCCACCGGCGAATCGAGCCGGCGCGCATGGACTTCCGCCACCACCGTGTCGCCCGCCTTGCCGTCGAGTTGGAAGACATCCTGGTCGTCCTCCTTGTCAATGCGCCCGTTGATGATGACGGGCAGCGCGATCTTCTGTGCGCGGGCCGGCGTGTCGTTCGGTTCCTTGTCAAACGCTTCCGGCAGCGTGTCGAGCGCGAACGGCACGGGGTTGGAGACGGCGCCGTCTCTGTTCGCGGCGATCAGATGAATGCCCGCCTCGGCGTCCTGTGCGGGCAACGTCAGTTCGGCGTCGCCAAGATTCCAGCCTTTCATCCTGACCGGACGCAGGTTGCCCGCCCGGCCGCCCAGCGGGAAGATGCTCCTCACAAACGGCATTTCGCCGATGGTGATGCGATAGACGAAATCGTTTCGTCCGCGGTAGATCGCGTCGTAGATCGCGAGCACGTAGTCGCCGTCCTTGGGCACTTCGTAAAGGATCACGGGGTCGGGTGTGAAACGGTCGTCGTCGTCATACGCCACCTCCTTTCCCTCCGTGTCGTAGAGCGCGAGCACCGGCTGGAACCATCCCGGCACGGCGTCCGCAACGTAGGGAATCAACTGCCGCGCTTGCGTGGTGATCACGAGCCGCTGGCCTTTGTGCGCGGTGAAACGGTAACTGTTGACTTCGCGGGAGGCGATCTGGCCGTTGACGGTGCAGGGAATCTGGATCCGATCCTCGGCTTCGCTCGCGGGCCGGTTGCGGAGCGCCAGCGCCTCCTTGCCGAGGGTTTGACGCGGAGCGGTGATCATCGGCTTGCGGCAATACTCGGGCATTTGGCCCACATGGAAAACCATCGGGTTCGATGCGCCGCCGCGCCGCGTCACCACCCGCAGTTCCTTTTCGCCGGGTGGCGCGTCCGGGGCGATGGCAACCTCAATGAAGGCAACGCCACGGAACGCAGCACAGGCCGGAGTGCGCACGTCTTCGCGGAGCAGCGTCTCAATCCTTCTCATCATGAGCGCCGTCGCCGGATCCATCACTTGCGGCGTCCAAGGCGCCGCCTCCCTGGTCTTTTTCGTGGATGCAGCCCTGGCAACCGGTTTCTTCAACTCCCGCAGTTGCTGGCTCAACAAGGCGGATTCACGGTTGTCGAGGGGATTGCAGTATTGGACGAGCCGGGCCGTCACACCAGACCCGCTGACAATTACATCACTGTTGTCGGTCAGATTCTGTCCGCCCACCTTGACTTCAAACGTCGTCCCCTGCTGGCCGCCTGCGGGATAGACATACCCGAGATAGGGTCTGTTCTGAGCTTGTCCCAGCGGGGCGAGCGCCACTCCGCCGGCCACTCCAAGAACCACGAGCCAACGACCTCTGCTCATGGCCCGCATAATCCCACGGTCGTCCCAGCCTGTCAATCGCGCCGGAGGCTCATTAGGCTTGACGAGCTTCGGTTTTTGGCGACCCTTTCCGCCATGAAACCAATTTCTTCAGTCCACGCCATTCTGGGAACAAGCTTGGTCCTTCTCATTCTTGCCGGCGCCAGGCTCGCCTTCGGCGACGATTGGCCGCAATACCGCGGCGCAAACCACGACGGCATCTGCACGGAGAAGATTCTCGCGACGTGGGCCACGCCGCGTGTGGTCTGGAAGACGCAGACACCCGGCGGGTTCAGTTGCTTTTCGGTCGGCGGCGGCAGGGTTTGCACGCTGGTGCTGGGCAGCGGTGATGAAGCCTGTGTCGCGCTCGACGCCGCGACCGGCAAGCAGCTCTGGGCCAAGCCTCTCGGCTCGGCCAAATACGACGGCGGCGGCGACAGCGGCACGAAGGAGAACAAGGGCGGCGACGGCCCGCGCTCGACGCCGACGATTGACGGCGACCGCGTCTATGTGCTGACCGCGCAGCTCGCGCTCGTCTGCCTTGACGCCCGGAGCGGCAAGGAGATTTGGAAGAAAGACCTCTGCCAAGAACTCGGAGGCAAGATGATCCGCTGGCAAAGCGCGGCGTCGCCCGTGTTGGACGGCGACCTCATCTTCGTTTGCGGCGGCGATGGCGGCGCGCTGGCGGCGATCAACAAGAAGGATGGCAAGGTGGCGTGGAAAGGCGCGAGCGAAACACTGACGCACGCCTCGCCGATCGTCGCGACCATCCTTGGTGTGAAACAGGTGATCTTCTTCGTGAAGTCCGGCCTGGTCTCCGTGGAGCCGGCGACGGGCCAGGAACTCTGGCGCTACGCGTTTCCGTTCAAGGTTTCAACGGCGGCGTCGCCGGTGGTGTCGGGCGACATTGTCTATTGCTCGGCCGGCTACGGCGTCGGCTCCGGCGCGGCGAGGATCGCCAAGGCGGGCGGCAAGTTCACCGCCACGGAGCTTTGGCGCTCCGAAGGCAACACCATCTGCAACCACTGGAGCACGCCCGTCGTCAAGGACGGCTATCTCTACGGGCCGTTCAGCTTCAAGCAATTCGGCACCGGCCCCATCAAGTGTGTCGAGCTGGCCACCGGCAAGGAAATGTGGTCGAAGGACAACTTCGGCCCCGGCGGCGTCCTGCTCGTCGGTAACAACTTCCTCGCGTTGAGCGACACCGGCGAACTGGTGCTCATCGCGGCTTCGCCGAAAGGCTACAAGCAGCTCGGCAAGTTCCAGACCGTCCAAGGCAAGTGCTGGAACACCTTCGCCGTCAGCAACGGCCGCGTTTACGTCCGCAGCACCAAGGAAGGCGCCTGCCTCGACGTGTCGGGGCGGTAAGCGCAGCGGAGTCTCCCGCCGCTTCACGTTTTACGTTTCACGTTTCGCGCTCTTCATGTGCCGGTGGACGAAGAAGTAGTAGATGGCGCCGAGCACCAACGCCGCGCCGGCCAGCCACATCGCAATGCGGTGGAACTCGCCCGCCATCAGCTTCTCGTCCTGTCCCGCCACCACGCCGATGTAGCAGAGCACGGCGCTCCAGATGGCCGAGCCGAGCAGCGTGTAGATCGAGAACTTCGTGTAGTTCATCTCGACGATGCCGGCCGGGATGCCGATGAGGTGCCGCACCACCGGCAGCAGCCGTGAGATGAAGATGCCCATCGAGCCGTAGTGCGCCGCCCAGCGCTCCGCCCCGTGGATCTTCTCCGGCGAGATGAAAATGTATTTGCCGTAGCGTAGCACCAACGGCCGGCCCAGCCACCGCGACGCCCAATACATCACCGTCGCGCCGACCCACGACCCAATCGCGCCGGCGATCACCAGCCCCGTCATGCTGAACCGGCCCGTCGTGTAGGCAAGGTGCGCCGCCGGCGGAATCACCACCTCGCTCGGCAGCGGCGCGATGGAGCTTTCGACCGCCATCAGCAGCGCCACCAGCGGATAACCGCCCGAATCCAGCGTCGCCATATACCAATCTATCCGAATCCAGCGTCGCCATATACCAATCTATTAACGGTTGGAAAAAAGTTGTCATCGTCGTTGCGGTCCAAAAGGCTCAAAAAATTCCGGCTGAACATCGGGCCGCCGGGCCATCGCGCCAGCGGCCTGGCCCAGGCGGCCCGCGCCGCCTTGCAGAAGCTAACCGTTGACAAGCAGGCGCTGCCAGCTTAAAACCTCCCTCCGTCATGGAGAAACGCGGCAGTGGTCTCGCTGCCATGTTGGGCCTCAGATCATCGCAAGTCGGCTCGCTGCTCAAGCTGGTGGACGACCGCGCTTGGGAATCCCTCCACCTCATCACGGGCGCCCGGACCCGGCGCATCCGCCGGCCCAACACCGCGCTCTATTACTCGCAGTCCATCCTCCGCATCGCCAACGACTGGCCGGATCTGCTGGCGATGGACGCGGCCGACGTGACGCCGGAGATGCTGGCCGACTGGCAGGCGAAGTTCTCCAAACGCTTCGCGCCCGACACGGTGAACGGCGCGCTGACGATCCTCCGCGCCGTGTTCCGCACGGCCGGCCGCAAGGGGATGATTGACCGCGACCCGACCGCCGACCTGCAACGGCTGACCGTGCCCGACCATCCCTGGACGATTCCCACCAACGAGCAATGGCAGCGGGCCGTGGACGCTCTCCGCGCGCGCGCGGCCCGGCGCGGGAAACCCACCACCACGCATCAGACGCTGCTTGTCCTCTGGCTCGCGGCCACCGGCATGCGCGTGCAGGCCGCGACAGCGCTGCGGATTGGCGACGTGGATTTTGAGCGCGCGACGGTCCGCCTGGACGGCGCGCACGCGAAGAACGGCCGCACCGCCCTCCTGCCGATCGGCAAGGCCGCGCTCGATGCCGCGCGCCAGGCGGCCGGCGCGCGAGACAAACCGGAGCGGCTGTTTCTCTGCGTCTCGGCCCGCTACGCGTTGATGCTGGCAACCGCCGCCGCCGGCGTCCGGATCAACCATCACACGCTGCGGAAGCTGTTCGCCACGCGGGCGCTGGAGGCGGGCGTGGCGCCGGCGATTGCCGCAAGGCTCTTGACACACCAGGACGGCGGGCAGACACTGCTGAAGCACTACGCCGCCTGGCGCGACGACGCGTTGCGCGCGGCGGTGGCAAGAATGGAAATCGGATTATGAACGAGATCAAATCCCCGCGATGGCCCAAGTGGGCGCTGATTGGTTCCCTCTCCACACTCGCCCTGCTCGCTGCGTTTTGGCTTGGCCGGTGGACGTCCTCCCCGACGCCCGTTCCCTCCGCGCATTACGTCACCACCTACATCCCCAACTCTGTGCAAGCCCTTGTCACGGAAACCCACAGCGGCCGTGTGCAGATGATCCAGCTAAAGGATCTCGCCATTGGCAAGGTCTGGTCACCGCCCGCACGCTGACCTTTCAATAGTTGCTCGTCACCAGCGTGGCGTCGCCACAGCAATCCACGAGGGTCAGGGCAACGCCCGCCAGCTCGAACGACCGGAGCGCACGGCTTCCGCTTGTGTCGCAAGGCCCCTTCCACTCCTCGCCCGGCCCGCGCCGGTCCGGGTCCTACACCAGCAGGAACCACCAACCGCCGAGGCTGAGGCAATGGAAGATCACGGCCGTCAGTTCTTCCCCGCCGCCTGAAGGATCTCCTGCATCGTCATCGGCTGGGCCGACCGCAGCGCGTTCAGATGCTCCACCAGCGCGTGGCGTCCCATCTCGCCGACCTGTTGCCGGCGCTCCACATCGGTCAACGAGGTGTCGCTCATCTTCTGCGCCAGCTTGATTCGTCCGGCCTGGCTCTGCACCAGCAGCCCGATCCCCGCGCCGTCCAGCTCGCCGCGCAAGGCCCGGTCTTTCCACTCCTCGAGCACGGCCGGCCCCTTGCCATACACGCGGTTGAGCTTGGCCTTGTTCATGGCCTCCGTGGCCTGGTCCGCGGAGAGGCCGCCGGTTGTCATCGCGGCAGACTTCACCGCGCCCTCCATCAGGCCGCGCTTGCCCAGCCCTTCGGTGATGATCGCGTTGCGGCGGTTCAGCTCGATCTCGCGCGGGTCGCCCATCAGGCCGACGGCGTGCGCGGTGTCGCGGTAGGTTTTCTGGAGCTTGTCCAGCGCCGACACCATGCCCGGCTCGCGCTGCATAAGCCAAGGCCGGAAGTCGGTGTTAAACTCCCGATTGTCGGGCGCAATCAAGCCGCCCAGCCGCGCCGGTTCCGCGACGGCCACGGCGCCGCGCAACTGCTGCACCGCCCGCCGCCACTCATCGCCGCCAAACCCGGCCTTGCCCTCCATCCGGTCCCGGACCTCGCGCGCGGCCTCCACGTCGCCGGTCAACAGCGCCTCGTGCAGCGCCCGATACTCCGGCGAGTTGGGAGAATAATTCGGCCCGCCCGGACGCGGCAACGGGCGATCGAAGCCGGCTTCATCGGCGTAGCGGATGGCCAGCCGGCGGATTTTGCTTTCGTCCATCCGCGCCTGTTGCAGCTCCGCCGCCTTCCAGGAGTCGCCGCCCATCTGGGCGATCTTGCCGCCGACGTTGATCGCAAACGCCTCGGTATAGGCGTAGCCGGGAAACTCCGCGTTGAACCAGTCGTGCAGGTCCCGCAGCGTAAGCCGGCCGCCTTGCTGGATCGCCTTGATGGCGTAATCGAACAGATTGAGGATCGCGCTCAGGCCCGGCGGCTGGAGCGGGTTCTTGCCGCGCAGGCGGTTCGAGAAAGCCAGCACGTTCTCCGACCAGTCGCCCAGGATGCCGAACGCGCCGGCATAGGTCAGCGTGTGGAAGAGTTTCATCAGCCCTTCCTTCACGGCCGTTTCCATCTTGCCGGCTTCGGCCGCGCCGACGATCTCCCGCAGCGAGGCGTCCGGGTTGGCACGCTTGAACGCCGCTTCGCGCAGCCAAAGCAGGCCCGCGCCGCCGGCCATGGCCGCGAGGATGAACATCAGCGGCCGAAAGTCGCGCACGCGCTGGCCGTCCACAACGTAGCCGTGCAACGCTGGATCAATGACGTGCCGTCCGACAAAGCGCATCTCCTGGATCCCGTATTTCTGAAACTGCATGAAGAACCGGGCCTTCGGCGTGTCGGCCCACAAGGGCAGTTGCCGCGGGTCGTAGGCGAACATCGTCCCGCGCGAGGCCGCGCGCGCAAGCTTCAATCCCTCCATGCCGCCCAGGCCCTCCATCTCCAGCGCGTCGGGGTTGACGCCCAGCGAGAGCAACAGGCCGCGCGCGCGCAGCGCGTTGTGGCTCCTCGGGTTGGCCCGCATCTCCGCCAGCGCGTCGCGCGTCCAGGAGTATGCCGCGCCGATCGCCACGGCCCGCTGCCATTGCTCCGTGGCGGTGAACCCGCCCAGCTTGAGGCCGATGCCGATCAACTGTTTCTGTTTTTCAGTGAACTCGCCCACCTCGAAAAAGCCCGCCACCAGGTCGCTGCGCAGCACGCCGGCCTCGCGCGCGAGCTTGATGTTGTTGCGGATCTTCTCCGGGCTGAACATCTGCGGCAGCGTGTGCTTCCACTGGAACACCGTGCCGGCGTTGATGACCTGGACGGAGTTGCGAATGGCCGTGAACGGATTCGAGAGCTTGGAGACCGTGGCCCACGCCCGCAGCCGCTCGCCCAGCGCCCGATCCAGGATGTCCCGCTCCTGCTTGCCCTCGAGAGCGTTCTTGAGCTTCAGGACATAGGTGCGCGCATTCGGCTCGCTGATGGCGTCGGGCTGGCCCTCGCCCAGCAGCGTCTCCCAAAAGTCGGGATGGTTCTTGTCCGTCGCCTGGCCGAAGTTCTTGATCTGCGCCATCCGCTTGGCCCACGCGGCGATGTAGGAGGGCGCCAGCTTGTCGAAGCCGTATTCAAACCACGACGGCGGCAGGCCGCCGATCCGGCCCATCTCCAGATTGCCGAAGAAATCAAACCGCGTGTTCGGGTCCTTGTAGTGCGCCAGCAGTTGCTGGGCAAACGCCTGGGCATCGGCCGCCGGGTTGCCCGCCGGCGCGCCCTCGGGGCGGAACCGCGTGGCCCGGATATGCTCCACCAGCTCCGACATCAGCCGCTCGCTTTCGGCCGGGTTGCGGTTCGGCTCGCGCAGCACGGCGGCAATATCCTCGCGCATCACCCGCGGCACGTAGCCCTCCGGCTCCATCCGCGAGGCGCGCCACTGGCCCGTCCGCGCGTCCTTCACCTTCACGCCCATCTGTCTCGAGTAGCGCACCGTCTGCGCAAAGATGGACTCGACCACTTGCAACACGGCGCGCGTCGCCGCGGGCATGGCCTCCAGCAGTTGCTCCGGCGACCGGTCCGCCACGCCCGCCTCTTGCAGCTTCCGCTCCGTCGCCGGCGACGGCTCTTTGCGGCACTCCCGCACCAGCCAGTAAAGTTCGATGTCCCGCCGCAACTGCGGCCGCTTGAGCACGGGCACGGGTTTGATCGCGTAGAAGAGCCGCGCCGAGAACACGCCGTTGAGGGCCTCGTGATCGTCAAAGTAGCCGTTGACGCGCGGCAGCAGCTCGCTCTTGATCCGGCCGCCCGCCATCTCCAGCGTGTCGGTGGCGCTCTTGCGGATGATGTTGCCGATGGTGCGCAGGCCGCGCGCCACCTGTTGCCAGCGGGTATCGCCCTCGCGTTTGCGCCAGTCGCCAAAGGCCCGCTCCATCGGCGTCGGCAGCGTGCCGCCGCGCTCGATTTCCTCGATCAACGCCTGGGACACGAACCGCCCCGCCGCCGCATCCTCGCGGCCCACGGCCGCGCCCACCGTCGGCCGCGTCTCCTCCGCGCTGATGTCGGCCGCGCGCAGCGCCGCCGCCACGTCGTCGGGAACCGGCTCGCCGCCGTCCTCGAATTGGTCGGAAGGTCTGGAGACGCTTGCGCCCGCACCGCCACCCTTCTGTCCGCCCTGCCGGTCCGCCGCCGGCGTTTCCGCCAAACCCGTCAAAGCGTCCACCACGGCGGTGCGGATGATCTTCCATGCGTCCCGGCTGACGTATCCATCCACGCCGTATCGGCCCACCAGGCCCGCGGCCGACATCTGTGCGAGCGCGACCAGCGTGTTGCTCGACACGTCCGCCGCCGCGTGGGATCGCCGTTGCAGGGACCTCCAAAACTCCGGATCGCAAAAGGCATTGCCCACCACATCCGCGATCAACTCCGCCCGCGCCTCCGGTTCGCCAATGCGAATCCGCCGGCCTTTCGACAACTCGAAAGCCTCCCATTCCTTCCGGTAATCTTCCACCCCATGCAACAGGGGCGTCAGCAGATTCTCCAACCGTTGATAAAGCTCCGGCGACTGCCGGCGAAGGCTCTCCGTAAACTCGTGACCCATGATCGCCAGGACGCCCGCCTTGGCGTCGGCGGACAGGAAGATGATGCCGGGGTCGGAATCGAGAACAAAGCCGTTGACGGGCGAGGCTTTGCCCGTCGTCTCAAAAACAAGAACGCGAACGCCTAGGAAGCGTTGGATAGAGTCGGCGGCGCGGGATTGGGCGCGGAGGATTGGGGATACAGCACGCTGCCCGAATACCCCTGAGAGCGGCGTGAACCTTGCGGCTTCGGTCCCGTGAACAGTCGCAAGATACCTTCCGGCAGCGGTTGCAACTTCCCGGTCGGCTGGGGAGAGGGCTTCGTTTCCATGCGGCAAAGTATAATCCGCCCCCGCCCCGCGGGCAAGCGATAAACCCGCGCCAGGCTCCCCAAACTGGTCCGTTGGTTTGGCCATGCTTGCCCCCGCCCCCGCCGGCGGGCTGGGCGGCGCGGTGGCGTCCTTGATGGCCTTGTGGGCGGCCAGCAGCTTCTCCAACACCTTCGGCCCCTCCGTCTCATCGGTCGGCACAAACCACCGCTCGCGGAAAGAAAGCACCTCCGAGAACAGGCCGAGCCGCTTCAGCTCACGGCCCGCGTCGGCATAGCCCGGATCGAGTTCCAGCCGGCGCTCGCCGCGGACCTTCGACCGCCGCAGCTTCCAGCCGTTATCGAGTTCCACCTCCGCGCCGTCCATCACCATCGCAAACACATCGGCCGCCGAGGAGTTCGCCAGCTCCGCGCCGATGCCAAACCGCTGCTTGACCGCGCTGACCTTGCCCTTGGGAATCTCCATGCCCAGGACGCGCGTGCCGTCCGTCAGCTCCGTGGCCACGACGGGCGGATCAAACTCCTGTTTGCCTTGCGGGAAAATCTTCTCCCACACCGGCGTGGTCAGTCCGGTCAGGAGCGTGGTTTTCTTCGTGACCCATTCCGGCGTGGCGTCGTATTGCTCGCGCCAGAGTTTTTCGGCTTCCTTGCGGGACAGGTCCAGCAACGTCCCGTTGGAGAGTTCGGTTTGAACCTCCCACGGCTTCATGCTGTGGCTGTTGCCGGACGCGCCCGTGAGCCGGAACATCTGCCGCTCGCCGTCGCCGGTGCTGTATTCGAGATGCTCGACGGCATAGACCTTGCCGCTCTTGGTGTTCTGGTAGAACGCCGGCGCCTTCTTGTCCGGCAGCCGGTTGTAATTGGCCTTGCTCAGCCCCTGCTCGAACGTCATGCGCGGCGACTTCACCTCTCCCTCGATGTCGCGCAGGCTCGTGGTGGCGCCCGTGGCGTGCTTGAAGATTTCTTCCGATCCCGTCACGCGCATATCCCGGCCGGGCAGTTGCTCCACGCCCGTGTCCAGCGTGCCGTTGGCCCGCGCCATCTCCACGGCATTGTCCCGCAGCCTGGCAAACCGTTCAAAGACGCGGTTCTGGTCCGCCACGCGCAGCACCATCAGCCGGTTCAGGAAGTTGTTCACGTCCGGCGCCGCCGACTGCTTCACGTTGCCGTCCTTGTTCAGGACGCCCATCCGCTGGAGCAGTTTCTTGCTGCCGCTCATCAGCTCGTTATAGACCTGGAGGAGCGCCGTCTGGCCATACACGTCCGTGAGGTCGCCATGCTCAAACATCCCTTTCGACGCGAACGCGCCGCGCTCGCCCTGGCTGGCCGCGCCCAGGGCCGCGAGGTTCTTCGCCACCTGGTTGACGAGGCGCTGCTGGCTGGCCACGTTGGTGTGGACGAGGTTGATAAACGGCTGGTTGGCCTCGTTGCTGCGGTGGACGCGGCCGAAGGTCTGTTGCTGCTTGTCCGCGCTCCACAACAGTTGCAGCGCGATCAGCTCGCGCCGCTGCTGGTTCTTCACATCGAGCGAGCTGTGCAGGTCCAGGCCCTCGCTGCCGGCGGCCGTCACGACGGCGAGGCGCACCTTGCCGTCCTGGAACTTCTTCACCTCCATGCGGTTTACTTCATCATCCGCCACGCCCTTGACCTTGCGGGGAACCCACTTGCCGCCGTCCATCCGCTTGCCGCGGCCGGAGATCTCCGCGACATTGTTCCAGCCCCACTTCTTCCCGATCGCATCGAGCGGGTTATCCGGCAGCCGGAGCTTCGTCACCTTGTCTATCCACTTCTGGCGCTCCGCCACCAGGTCCGGGTTCAAGACCGGCTCGCCCTTGTCATCGAGGACGGGCACGCTCGTGGTCTGGCCCGTCACCGGGTCGGTGACTTCGGTGAACATCTCGACGGGGAACTGGCGCTTGATGAGTTCGATCAGCATCCCGTTGGGGCCGAGGTCCAGCCCCTCCAGGTCCTCGCCGGCGGCGATCGCGGCCTTGACCTTGCGCGCCGTGTCGCCCTCGCGCGTGTTGAACAGCGTGAACACCACCGACCGGCCGTCGGCCAGCGCCGCCTCCGCGCGCCTGAACGCCGTCGGCAGTTGCAGCGCCGTCATCAGTTGGAGGAAGAAGCCCTGTTGTGCCGAGTAGAACGCGCTGAACTTGTTCCCCTTGGGCGCGTGCGTCTGCTCGTTGGCTTCGTCGAACGCCTCCTGCAACTCCGCCCACAGGTCCGCCATGTCGTTGTAGGTCCGGGTTTCGTCCGGCGACAGCTCGTGCCGGAGCCGGTCGTATTCCACGCCCTCGTAGGAGAGCGACGGCCCCCAATACGCGCCGACCTGTTTCAAGTCGCGCAGCAGCGTCTCGACCATGCCGAGGCCGCCGCCTTCCATCGCGGAGATGAACGCCGGCAGGTCCGGCCACGGCGCGCCATCGCCCACCAGGCCCAGCCGCTCGACCATGTAGCCGAAGTGGCGCGGCTCCGTCGCCGGCGTCGCCGAGACATACACCACCTGGGCATCCTTGAAGCCGCGCGTCAGCGCCAGCGCGGCCATGCCTTGCGCGGTGCCCTCGTCCGGCGTCGCGCCGCCCTGGTCGCTGCCGACGGCGTTCTTGAGGTTGCCCGCCTCGTCCATCCAGAAGCTGCCCTTGTTGTCGCCCAGCCACTTCTTGATCTGCTCGATCTTCGGCCCACCCTTGGTTTTGTAATCCTGGCGGATCTGGCTGTATTGGGTGACGAGGATGCCATCCTGGTCGGGCAGGTCCTTGTTGGTGAACTCGCGCTGCATCAGCAGCGGCACGTCGCTGAGGCCCAGCGCCCGCAGCGCGTCCTTGACGTTCTTGAGCTGCGTCGTGGACGAGAGCACCCACACAAACCGTTTCTCGCCGCGCAGCATCGCGTCCTTGATGCCGGCCGCCACGATGCGGGCCTTGCCCACGCCCGTGCCGGCGGCAATCAACATCCCCGCGCGCGTGCCGTCCGGCAGCTTCGTCTCGTTGCGCTGGCCGATCAGTGTTACCGCTTCCGCTTGCGCGTCAGAAATCCGCCCCTCCAGAATATCCTCCGCCGGCAGCCGGAGGCTATAGGTGATCGGCGGATGCGACACGTCCGCCATGCCGGAGGACTCGACGAGCTTGGCGGGATGCGGCTGCGCGCCTTCGTAAAGGACGGTGGGAACGTAGGCGCGATACTGTTCGCTGACCGCCTTGCCTACTCGTTGATCGCTTCCTGGGGAAACGCGTTGGGCAACTGGCTCTGCACGCCCTCCACCAGCCGCGCCGCCCACTGCTTGAGCGCCGGCAGGCTTTTTGAGGTGGGCAAAGAGGGGTCGCTCGACTGATTCAGGAACTCCAGCACTTCCGCCAGCAGCCCCTCCGGGTTGGAGGCCGCCAGGTCCGTCCATTCCTGGTAGCGATTGAAGTCCAGCCGCCACATCCCCGGCGGCAGCTCCAGCAGGCCGTCCGGCGACAGCAGGCACTCGATCAGCCGGAACAGGGGCGGGCGATACGGCGGGACGGCTTCCTGAAAAAAGGTCGCCAGCAGGCGGGCCGCCTGTTGGTTGAGTTGGTCGCTTGTCAGTGGCATAGGTTCTGTCCTTGATGGGCGCCAGACGTTCAAGAACCTGTTCTGGCGTTAAGTTACTCCCGCGAACGATGCTCGTCAACCTTTCAGCGCGGTCCTTGCCCGGCGTCGGCCCGGTCTTGTCCAGGACCAGGATCTGGTTGTCAAAGCCCGTTCCAAACTTGCCGTAGAACTTCCCCGACACGCCGACGTTGGCGCGGACGGTGTATTTCTTCTCGATCCCGTCCCACCACTTGCCGAAGTTCGGCCGCTCGTGTGCCATGCCCGTGCCGACAATGGCCACCACGCGGCCGCCGGCCTTCACGCGCGCCAGCGCCTCCGCCACGTGCCGCGCGCCAAACTCGGTCTTGTGGGCCTTGACGCCGACCTTGGAGGAAAATGGCGGGTTCATCGCCACCACGTCCGGCCGGATCTCCGGCGGCAGAAGGCTGTTGAGCAGCTCCGCGTCCACGCCCGTCACGTCGAACCCCTGCCACCGCAGCAAGGCCGCGCGCCGCGGGTCAATCTCGTTGCACGCCACCTTCGCGCCGGCGATCCGCAGCATCGTGGCAATGGAGCCGTTGCCGGCCGACGGTTCCAGCGCCAGCAAACCCCGGATGTCGCCGAGCGCGTGGACCGCCAGGAACGCCTCGCCCGGCGGCGTCGAAAACTGTTGCAGCTCCACCTGGCCTTTCGTGCGATCGTCCTGACGCGCCAGCCGATCCGTCACTTCCAGCAGCCGCTTCAACGTCCCGGCCGGGTCGCTGAAGTCCACGATCCCACTCTGCTCGATGTAGCGGTTAAGACCCGCCTCCATCGCGTCGTAAGCGTCGCGCGGTGTGAACGTGCCCTGGCCCCGCGTGCCGCCAAACGCCTGCTCCGCCATCTTGAGCAGCCCGGCATTGTCCAGCTTCTCCCCGCGCTGCAAAGCGTCGGCCACCAGCCGCGCAAGTTCCACGTGCCGCTCGAAGCCCAGCGGGGTAATTGTGGCAGTTTTTTCTTTCGCCACCACATTTGCGGCCGGCTCTGGTTTCTGGACGCCGTTGCGTTCGTCGGCCGTGGCGCGCGCGCGGGCTTCCGCGTCCGGCACGGTCTCCGTGCTGTAAAACTGCACCATCTTCCCGCCCTGCTCCAGGTCCCGCACCGCCCAGCCGCCTTCCATCCGCTCCGCTTTGAACCGGGCCGGCTTCTGATCTCTGTCCTCTGTCCTCTGGTCTTCTGCTATACTCTCCGGCGATGCGCCGCTATTCTTCACGTCTCGCGGACCAACTGGCGCTGGCGCTGGTGTGGATGGCGTTGCTGGGCCTGCTGGCGCTGGCGCGGTGGGCTTGTCCTCTCGAACCTCCAGCCTGCCAGTCTTTAGATCCTCGTCCTGTTTCAGGATCGTCGCGGCCACATCGGCGTCGGTTGGCTCGACGGAGGGGAGGTCTCCGGCCACATCGGGTTGTTGCTTCAACTTCTCATAAGCCGCCTCCAGCAGCTTAGCGTATTCCGGTAGCGACACCCCATAGCGGAGTTGTCCGATCTGCAAGTCGCCAAGCAAATCAACAAGGGATTTTCTGGCCGCATTCTGTAACTCGTTCTCCAAAAACTCAACACGATCAACCAACGCCTGGTCATCCTGCGCAGAAGGTTTTACAATCTCAGTCCTAAATTCTCCATCATCCGCGACGGTTTCCAATGTGCCGGGTGTGGTTGGTGCGGGCTTCCGGCTTAACTCGTCCATCCGCTTCCGCACTTCCACCGGAAATTCCACCGGCCACTTGTCCGCAAGCCACGCCTTGGCGGACTTGTCGCCGCCGGCGGCCGCCGCGATCCGGACGCCGAGCATCCCGCGGCGCACATCCTCCGCCGTCGGTTCGTCCACCGGAAGGGGAACGGGGGCGGCGGCACTTGGCTCGACGGCTGGAGAAGGGGTTGACTCCGCCGCGCCCGGCTTCGTTGCCGGCACCGCGCCCGTTGAAATCTGGCTGGAAGGCTTGGCCTCCGTCCGGATCCGCGCGTCGTCCGGATACACCTGGCTGTTGATATCGAGCGTTTGCGTGCCGATATGTTCGCCGGAGATCGTCACCGTCCCGCGCTCGCGGTCCACGGCCGTCACGCGCGCCGGTTTGCCCGCCAGTTCCACAAACGCCGACGGGTCGCCTTCGGTCGCGTCCACCAGGTCCAGCACCGGCACGCCCTCCAGGTGTTTCCGTCCCAGCGCCAGCCGCTCGAACGTCGCGCGCTGTTCGCCCATCGCGTCGAAGATGTCGCCTTCGGTCTTCGCCGCTTTCTTGGCGCTCTTGGCGGAGGTCAGCTCGCGGCGGAGCGTTTCCAGCACGTCGTCCGGAGTCGTGATCTGTTTCCAGCCCGCGCCCTGGCCGCCTTCATCCTGGCCCGCCGTGGCCAGGCCGCCGCCGGCCCACGACGCCACGTTGTCAATCGGCTCCGCGCCCGCCGCGCGATTGGGATCCACGAGCGGGCCGAGCATCCGTTGCAACCGGCCCTTCATCCCTTTCGGCGCGCCGGCAATGATGCTTTCGGCCGCGTCCTTGTAATCGCCCATCACGCCGGCCTGTTCGGGCCGGATGCCACGCGGCGCGTGTTCCTCCAGCCAATCCAGGAACGTGTAGCCGGCGGTTGCCTTGCTGCCGTCGTAAGGCTTGATTTTGACCGCCAGCGGGTCCGGCGGAGGCGGAGGCTCGAAATGGCTGATCCCGCCGCCAAGGATCTGGCCCACGGCATCCGGCTCCGCGGCAGCCGGCGCGGGCGGGCGGGGCGGTTGGGGACGCGGCGCGGGTTCTGCGCCAGGCTCGATCGGCCGGACGGCCGGCGGGAGCTGCGGCGCCGGAGGCGGCGGCGCGGGTTCGCGGTCCACCGGAACATTCTCCACCACCATGCCCGGCACGTTGCGCACCGCCGTGCGGTTGTAATCCATGATCCGCTGGGTGCGGCTGGGTTCGCCGGGCAACCACTCGCGGCCTTTGAGGGCCATGAGCGCGATATTGCTGATGGCGGACTCGCCGACCCGATCCCACGCCACGGAGCCGTCCGGGTTCTTGGGAAGATCCGCCGCCATCTGGAATGCCGTGCCGCCGGCCGCGCCGCCGAGGCCCTCGCCGATCTTCTGGAGAAGCCGGCTGTTGGCCGAGAGCACGCCGCGGCGGACCAGTTCCATCTGCAAACCCGACGCCCCCAGCTCGCCCGCCTTGAACGCGCGAGGGATCACACCGGCCACAGTCGCGGACTTCAGCGCGTCCATCCGGCTGCCGCCCTGCTCCAGCGTGTCCAGGGCCGACAACGCCGCAAACGTCGCCGGCACCGGGATTCCCATCGCCTGACCGCCGAGCGCCAGGCCCAAATCCGGCAGCATCCCGACCGCGCCGGCCACGCCTTCGGTGACGACGCCGCCCTTGCCTTGCGGCAGCCGCGCCGCGCCGCGCTCGATGTTGTTTCCGGGAACTCCGGCCACGTCGCGCACCGCGCCGGCGGCCGCGCCGCCCAACGCTTTCAAGCCCGTCAGCGGCAACCGCACCGCCGCGCCCGCAAACTCCGGCAGCGTTTCCGTGGCGGGGTTGCTCAGGTTCCGCAATCCGCGCTCGAACTGGTCCGCCACCGTGCCCTTGTGCTCGCGCAGCACGCCCGGCGATACCGTGATGTCATTGGGCCGCAGCCCCTCGATGGCCTGCTCGACCGCCACATCCTCCGCGACTCGAAACGCCGGCCGCGTCAGCCGCTGGGTTTCCACGAGCTGGTCCCAGGCCGCCTGCAACCGCTGGCGCTGCTCCGGCGGCATCGGGCCGGGCGCGGTCAGGATCGGCGCATCCTGGCGCGCCAGCATCTCGTTGACCTGGCCCACGGCCGAGGCGGGACGGGCGGGCGCGGGTTGCGCGGCCGTGTGGATGGCGTCGAAAATGTCCGGCTCCGGGGCCGGCGCTTCCGGCCGACCGGTCCCCGCGTGGATCGCGTCGAAGATATCCGCCATAAGTGTGACCCCTACTGTGTCAGCCGGGGAACGATCCAGCCGGCTTCCGTGGCCATCTGCCGCGCCCGCTGCGGATCGCCGCCGGCGGCCTCGTAGAACTGCCGCGCCGTCGCGGGATCGAGGGTGCGGGGCGCTGGCGGCGCGCCGCCGGGAAAAAGCTGGGCGCCGAGCGATTGGCCCGCCGGCATCCGCAACGCCGGCGGCGGTTCCAGAGCGGCCGGCTCCGGCGAGTAGGGATTAGCCCCGCGACCGCTGAAAAGGTTGGTGGGGTTATTCATCCCCATCGGCGCGGCCGGCGCCGCGGCTGCGGGCGCAGCTGCCGCCACGGCCGGCTCCGGCTGCGGAGGTTGAGGATCCACCAGCATCCGGAACTCCTCCGGCTTGAGCGTGAACAACGGCTGATCCTTCTCGCCAAACAACGCCGGCTCCGCCAGACGGTTGTAAAGGGCGTTCTTGCGCGCCTCGATGTCCATGATCTTGCGCTTGGTTTCCGGCCGGAGCTTCGGCGTGCCGTCCAGCATGCCGCCCGGTCCGAAGTTGAGGTTGACCGCGCCCGTCACCGCGTCGCCCTGTTCGAGCCGGCGCTGAAGGTCTGACAGAAACTGAATGTGTTTGGCGGCCGTCTCGCGGTGGACCGCATCCGCCGCCTTCGGCGAATAATCCCGCGCCTCCGGCTTGAGCACCTCGACGCCGTTGGCCTGGGCCCAGGTCTCCCACGCGCCGAGGCTGTCCGTCGTGCCCGGCGGCAGCGCGTCATCATCCCAATTTTTGATCGCCAACTGCCGCTTGAACTTCTCCGCCGTGCCGGCCTGGTCGAACTCCTGTTGCTGCTGATGCTCCGCCGACTTGACCTCCAGCGGCGTCATCGCCCGCATCTCCGGCGAGCCGTCCGGGTTTTTACGGCCGGTGGGCACGGCAAACGCCCGCGCCCCGCCCAGCTCCAGCGCGCCCCTCTCCGCGCCCTGTTGCGCGGATTGGGTGTGGAACGGCGCGGCCTTGGCCGATTCGGCGGCAGAGGCTTCCGTCAGCGGGTTCATCGTCCGCGCGTGGCGCTGTTGCTCGTCCGCCGCGGCGTTCTCCAGGGGCAGCCGCCTGAATTTGTTCTCGTTGAACGCCGCCGCGAACTGTTCGTTGTAGGCGCGGAGCTGCCGGGCCAGCTCGGAGATCTCGTCCGGCTGCCGGCTGCCGCCGCCCATCGAGTGCAGCACGCTGGCCAGCAACATCGAAAGCGGACGGCCGCGCGAGGCCAGCACGCGGGAAGCCCCGTGCGCCAGCACCGGCGCGAAGTTCAGTTGCGGCGCGCGATAGGTTCCGTTGGTGTTCATATCTTGCTGCCTGTTGTTTCTGTTCTCTGTCCTCTGATCTCTGACCTCTGACCTCTGACCTCTGGCTCACGCCCATCGGCCCAGCAGCCGGCGGTCCAGGTCCGCGTTGTCGTTGAACGACGGCACCACCGGCGGCTCATACGGCGCGCCCGGCTGGAGCTGCATCGAGCCGGCCACCGGCGTTGCCTCGTCCTCTTTCAGAAGCTGGCTCAGCAGCGTCGAAATCAGCATCCCGCCCACGCCGGTCAGCATCCCCATCGGCCCGCCCGCCGCGCCGGCGGCCGCCGCTCCCGCTGGCAGTGAACGCATCGCGCCCGCCGCTCCGGTTGCGTTGCCGGCGGCAATTTTGCCGGCTGCCGCCAATTCGGTTCCCGCCGCGGCGGCGCGGTCGGCGTTGGCACCGATCACGTCCAATGGCCGCACGTCTCCAAACACCGGCGCGGCCGGTGGCTGCATGGCCTGCGCAAACGCCTTGGCCGCGTCGGGATTCTCCACGGCTGGCAGGTCCATCGGCGGAATGGCTGGCGCAGCCCCGCCGGGCGCTGCGGCCGTCATGCCGCCGTTTCTCTCCAGCAGCCGGCGCAGTTCCATCATTTGCTGGTCCATCGGCGTCGGCGTCCATCGGTAAGGTTTCATCGCGTCCTCTGTTTTCTTGCCTCTTGCCTCTTGCCTCTTCCCTTCCTCAGATCAGCCCGCCGAGGAAACCGCCGCCGGATTTCTCGACGTTGACCACGCTCGTGCCGCTCGTGCCGGTCAGGCGCGCAAGGGCCTCCAGCGCATCGGTCAGAGGCTGGCGGAAGAGCGCGTATTGTTTCTCCAGCGCCGTCAACTGGTTGCCCCGCTCCGTGGCGTAGTTGCTGGCTTCGAGATTCGCCTTGGCGGCGGCCGCGTCGCTCGCCACCCGCCGGCCCGCTTCGGCGCTCGCCACGCGGCTTTTGACGCCCAGCAGCCCGCCCGCCTTGGCCGCCGCGCTCTGGCTGTCCGCCAGCGCCCGGCTGAAGGCTTCGGCCGCGTTGGTGTCAATCGCCGCCTCCCGCTTGGCCAGCGTCGGGTTGGTGGCCGGATCGAGGTAGTAACCGCCGGCCATCTTGTCCAGCTCCGTCCGGTAGCCGGCCGAATAGCCCGCGTCGCGCGAGCCGTAATCGCCGATGTTCGAGATGCCGAGCCGGGCCAGCGCGTCCGCCAGCGGCTTGGCTTCGATCGGGATGTTGTTCCGTGTTTCGGTCTGTGTGGTTCGTGCCGGTTCGTCGCCCATAGTTGCCGCCTTTCAGTCTGTGAACACTTTTTTGTAAAGCGTGGTGACCCGTTGCAGTCCCAGGTTCCGCTCAATCCACCGCGCGTAAGCCCCTTCCGAACGGCCGCTGCACGTCTCGATTGCCTGGCATCGGTGCGCCTTGCGGATCCCGTTCAACCGGTCCGCGCCCCAGCGAAGCGCCGGCCCGCCCAGCCCCGGCCGCGCCCACCCATACCACAGCTTCAGAACGCGCCGGCCCTGGGAATCCACGCCGATATCCGTCACGAGCACAGCCAGCACCGACAGGAACACCTCGCCCGCCGGCACCTCGCGGTTGGCCGTCACTACCCGCAACTCGCACTCGTCCGGCCGTTTCTGATGCCGCCGCTCGATCTCGCCCAGCGTGGCCAGCACGTCCTCGCAACACCCGCGCTTGTGCATTTCCAGCAACACCTCGCTTGCCAGGAACTCCCGCCACGGGCCAAGGTCCCGGATCACCGCCACCGCAAAAGGTTCGGGCTTGTTCATGCCTGTATGGCGGCCAGAATCGCGTCCACCTTGTCGGCGATGAGTTGCATCTCCGCCGGGCTGCCCGTCGTCACCGTCATGTTCAGCGGGGCGATTCCCATCGGTTTGTCGGCCTTGCCGTTGATGGCGTCCACAAGCTTGCCGTGGGCGGTTGTCAGTTGGCTGTGGTTGACCTCCGAGAGCTTCGGCGTCAACGACAGGAGCATTTGGCGTTCGAGTCTCATCACCATTCCCCCAGCAGCCGGTAGGCCGGCGCGTAAGCCTCCAGCGCAAAGGTCCCGCCGGTCTTGGTCAGCCGGTAATCGAGGTAATGCGCCGCCGCCTCGATGTCCACCCAGCCGCTGGCCGTCACCGGCACTTTCGCCGTCCAGGTCTGCGCGCCCTCCGGCGTGTCGCTCATGCCGATATCCAGATTCAACGGCTGGTTGCCGCTGAGGTTCGACACCTGCACGAACACCCGCTGCACCAGCTTCACCCGCGACGGATCGCCATGCGCCGTGCGGCCGCTGCGCAGCGTCGCGGTCATCGGCACGCCGTCGGCCGACATCTCCGGGTTGCCATAGACAAACAGCTTGCCGTCGGCGTCGCCCGCCCACGTCACGATGTTGCTCGACTGCACCCAGGGGATGTTGAGGCTGTCCCAGGTCTCCTGCATCTGCGCCAGCGTTGCCTTCGGCACCGGCGCCACGCCCATGGCCGTAAACGGGCAATCCCGCGTCGCGTAGGCATCGTGGCCCCAATCCCACACCATCGCCCGGCCAAACGGCCCGACGCCCGCCGCGAGGCTGGAATACGGCAGCAGGAACTCCCGCTGCTCCTTCAGGCCGACCGCATAGGTCCGCTCACGATCGGCAAAGATCAGGTCGGACAGCCACGCCCGCGCCACGCGCTCGCCGATGTTGGCGACGTTGCCGCCGGCGTCCATCCGGTAAAACCCGTTCCTCGACACGAACGCCACGCCCGCCTCGCCGCAGTCCGCCGCCGCAAACGGCGAGAGCTGGCCGATCTTCTGCGGCAGCTCCTGGACGTCATAGACCAGCGGCAGGCCGATGTAGGAGAGCAGCAGGCTTGTGGTTTCCTTCTGGATCAGCACATAGGAGCCGTTGCGCAGCAGGCCCATGATCGGCCCGCCGCCCTCCGGGATGTCGCGCAGTTCCGCGTCGCTGTTCGGGTCGGCCGGGTTCCAGTCCTCCAGGCCGTCACCCACGCCATCGAGGCCGCTGCCGGCGATGGCCTGGTAATCCGTCGCCTCCGCGATGATGCAGCCGGCCAGCAGATGGCCCTTGAACTGGACCAGATGCCGCGCCCGCGGCGGGTTGCCGCCGAGCGCCGCGGCCGCGTCTTCCGCCGGCAGGATCTCCTGCATCGGGTCGCCCAGGTTGGCCGCGTAAACAATGTTGGCGAACTGATCCAGTTGCCAGCGGTTGTTCAAGTCCGCGTGGAACGGCCCGCCCGCCAGCGCCGTCAAGCCGCCCGTCGGCAGCAGCCGGTAGAACTTCGCGCCCGTGGCCACCAGCACCCGCGCCAGGCCTTCCGTGTCGCCTTGCGGAACAATCGCCAGCACCGGCGTGCCGTCGCCCGCCGGCGGCGCGCTGAACAGGGACCAGCCGAGCGCGTTCTTGACCGCGCCGGCCTCGTAGCGGACGTTGTGTGCCTCGCGCCAGGCGCGCGGCTTCAGGTCCGTTTCCGGACCGTCCGCCACCAGCCCCAGCACCGGCTCCCGCCGCCATTCTATGATCTCTTTCCCCATGTTCCGTCTCTTGCCGCTTGCCGCTTCCCTCTTACCGCCCAAGCCCCAATACACACACCCGGTTGGTTTTTCCCGTCGAGTAACTGCCGCTCACGTTCACCACCACCGTCACCGTGTTCGTTGTCCACGCAATCGCGCGCGCAAACACCCACTCGTTGGTCCCGTAGCTGCCGGGCGACGCCGCCCCGTTGTCGAACATCAGCGCGCCAGCGTCGGCCCACCAACATTGGTTGCTGAACGCCAACGGCCAGTTGACCACCCATACGCTGCTCGTCGTCGCAATGTTGGTTGACCAGAACCACTGGAGATAAACATCCGAGAGGGGCAGTTGCGCGTAGCCGTTGCTGGCGCAGAGCTGCGCCGTCACGTTGCTCTCGAAGTGCGCGCGGACAATCGCCCCCGTCGGGATCATGGCCGAGGAAACAAATCCGGTCTTATGCCGGCCGTCGAGGTAATGCTCGTTGGTCGCCCACGCGCGGAATGAGGTCTTCGCGTTTGTGATGGATTGCCAGCCGCTATCGCTCATGCGCTCCGTCGGTCCCGGGATCGTGACGTTGAGATTCACCATGCCCGGCCCGGTGTAGCTGTAATCGTTTGTCGTCACCGCCCAGGACGACATCGCCGCAAACGCCAGCGCATACACCACCACCACCACCACGATGAAGTTGCTCGTCTCGCGTTTCATGTTCGTTTTCTTCAATGACCAATGACTATTGACCGATGGCAATCACCACCACCCCGCCCGTCGAGTTGAGTGAATCCGCCGCGTTGACCATGAACCTTGCCGGCTGGCCCCAAAACTGGCGCACGGAGATCCCGCCCGACAACGCGCCGCCGGCATTGGTCATCAGAGCCGCCGACGGCAGCATCAGCATTGAAGCCGCGTTGGTCCAGAACTGCACGCCGCCGGAGCCGATCAACATCGCCGCTGGTGAAACAGGCTTCACCACCAGCGCAAAGACGTTGCTCATCGGCGGCGTGATCCCCCAGGCGTCCACCCACGGCGGGTAGAGGTTGGCGAACTCGCTGCCGCCGTAAGCCATGTCCCACCGGAAATACTGCCACCAGAGTTTCAGGCCGTTCGGCCCCAGCAGGATGGTCCCGCCGGTGTTGTTCGTATTCTCGACAGGATGCGAGAAATTCAGCCACTGCTGCGGCAACAGTTCCCACGCGCTGGCGGCCACCGTTGTATTGGTTGTAACGCCCGTGGCGTAACTCGCCGTCAGGCCCGGTGCGTTGGTCCACGGCGGCTGCGAGTTGAGCCAGAGCGACGCCTTGTCGCCCGCCACCGATTCAACGATCCCCGTCCACGTCCGCGTCTGGCTGTTGAGCCTGAACCAGTCACCCGCCACGAGGTTCGTGAACAGCACGCTGCCGGCCAGCGTTTGGAGGTTGCCCGCGTCAATGACGATAATGCAGCCGTTGCCGTCGGTCTCGAAAGCCAGCGGCGGCTCGGTGAGATAATCGCCGCCGGTCAGCAGTTCACAAACGTAGTTCGTCGTCTCAAACTCGCCGTTGGTCTCAACGTTGAACGAGACTTGCACGGTCGCAGGCGTCACATAGTTGCCGCTCAGCAGCGTGAGCGTGGACGGGTTGTTCCAATACCCTGGGTTTCCGCCGTCAATCGCCGGCCGTCCGTTGCCGCTCACAATCGTGAAGTGCGTCCCGGTGCCCGGCGCGGTGACAAAGCGCGGCGTCGCGCTGACGACCGCACTGGTCATCAACGCCGCCCACGCAAAACCGCTGTAGCTGATGTTGGTCAACGACGGCCGGCCGGGGAAGTAGGCAGCCTGATTCAGATCGTAGTGGATGCCGTTGGTCAGTGTGTGATTCGGGATGTGATGCGAGAGGATCGAGCCGGCCGGATGGCTGCCGTCCAAGTTGTGCGACACCCCGCCAAAGCCTTTCGCCTCCGCCCGCAACTGACGGATGGCCCGCCAGAGGTCCGAGCCGATGGTGTTCGAGTTCGGCCAGGTCAGGTTCTGATACAAGAACCCCGGCGGCCGGTAATCCATCGAGATCCAGCCTCCCACCACGTTCGAGTTGAACGTCGTATAGGTGTAATCGTTGCTCTGCCACGAGCCGGCGATCTTCGAGAACAGCCGGACATAAAGCGTCGAGTCGCCCGCCGGCAGGTTCACCGACGCGCCCAGGTTCGTTCCCTGGCTGCCGGTCAACAGCGTCGCGCCGCCCGTGTTCGTGCCGATGTCCAGCGCGTATTCCGAGACGCCCACGCCCGCGCTCCAGGAGAACGCCACCGGGTTCACCCCCAGCCGTCCGCCCGGCGTCGGCATCGCCATGCCGGCCTTTTCCGACCAGAGCACGTAGGCGTAATCGTTGCTGTGCCAGACGTTGGTGTAGTTCCACCAAAGCCGGACCACAAAGTTGCTGCCGCCCACCGGCAGCGTCACCGCCGCCGGTCCGCCGCTCTCATAGAACTGCGCGAGGTAGGAGTAAGTGCCCGTCGTCGGCCCGATCCAGAGCGCCCAACTGGTCGGCCCAACACCGCTGCTCCAGGTGAACGTCGCCGGGTTGTTGGTCATTGCCGATCCCGGCGCCGGCGACTGCATCACCGGCGGCGCGTATTGCGCGAAAGCCGCGCCCGAAAGCGCGGCCGTGCAAGCGAGGATGGAAAGCAGGCGTTTCATGGCAGAGCGTCGAATAACGCCTGTGCCTTCACACAGTAATCAGGGTGGCTCGTCACCATCGGGTTGCCGATGCCCATAGGACACCAGCAGTCCCCGTGCTTCAGTTTTGCCAGCAACTCTTTCAAACCGGCGGAGCGCACGAGGCCAACCTCCGCAAGCTTGGCGTCGGTCAGTTTGGCGATTGTCATGCCCGGCCGCAAGGGGATCACCCTGGCCGGCTTGTTTTCTCCGGCGCACAGGGCTTGAGCAATATCGGGAAACGCGCTATTGGGTGTTCCTGCCGGTATCTCGACGGTTAAAATCTCGCCGCCCTTTATTTCGAGTGTTTGTATCTTCATGGCCGTTGGCTCAAGCTCGACGCCTCCGCCTCTTCCCTCTCCTCCATGAACTCCATCCACAGCGAGCCGACCGCGCCCAGCATCAGCGCCAGAAACAGCAGCACGGCCATTGTGAGGGATTTGTTCATGGTCAGGCCGGCGGCGCGGGCGGGATGCCGAAGCTCTCGTAACTGCGCGCGCGCAGTTTCTCCCAGTCCTCTGCGGTCGGCTCTTTCTTGTCGAACAACTCCTTGACGGCCGCCACGGCAGCCGGCCCTTCCTTGATGATGATCGGCAGGATGATCTGCAACAGTTGAATGACAATCGCTGGCATGGTTATTTCCCTTTCGTGATCTCGGCTTCTTTGTTGGCCCAATACTCGGCCGCTTTCTCCCATTCCTTTTCCTGCTGCTCAAAGGCAGCATTTCCGCACAGGCTGTAATAGGGGTTGGGAACAAACCACGCTGAGCAGCCCGATTGCAGCAGACAGGCCAAAACGAGAATTATTGGTATCTTCCTCATTTCTTCCTTGTGACCGCCTTCTGATACTCCGCGTATTGCTCCTCGAAGCTGCCCGGCGCGCTGGGGTCGTAGGCCAGGCCGCGGAACATCGCCGCGCAGCCCGTGAACGCCAGACAAAGCACCGCCAACAGGAGGAGAGGTTTCATTGAGATGCCAAGTCGCGGTTGTTAAACGGGCCTGGGATATTGCGAACTTGCTGCACCTGACGCCTCCAGTCCATAAATGCAAGTATGATGGCTGCGACCAGCCATCGGTGCGCGCCGGACGCGATCTTGTCCCTACGCCATGACGCTTGGGTATGAGCTTCGATTGCTCCTTCAACTTCAACCGTCCAACCGCGCTGAGCGCGGCCAATAGTGATCCAATTCCATCTGCTCTCTTTGTTCATTGTTCTCCTCTTATTGCTTGATTTGTTCCGCCACGTCCGCCGGCAGGAACTTCAGCACGAGCGCCACCACATCGGCCTCACACGCCGCCGCCACCTTCAACATCGTCTGGAGCTTGCCGGCGTCGCTCGTGCCCACGGTGGCCTTGCCGGCGTCCACCGCGAGGTTCTGCGCGGCGGCATAGGCCCGGTAGGCTTTCTCCACCGTCCGAATCTCGTCCGCATCGGCCTTGCCAGCCTTACACCACGCAGCCCAGCCCTCCATCGCCGCTTCCGCCGAAATCTTCACCGCGCCCGCCGCCTGATACGCCGCACGGTTTTGCGAGGTCGCGCAAGCCGAGAGCACCAGCGCCGAAGCCAGCGCCGCCAGCAGCAGCGGCACAACCTTTGGCAGGTTTGCCGGCGCATCCTCCGCAATCTTGAATTTGGGCAGAGGCGACTGTTTCAAATACATCGCCGCCGAATAGATGCCCGCCGCCAGCGCCACGATTCCCATGGCCTTGAAGTTGAGGACCGGCACGTCCATGCCCATCCGGTGCGCCATGCTCAACGCCTGGTCGGCCGTGATCGCCGTCGCCGCGCCGCCGATAAACGCCGCCGCCAAACCGTAAATCCACGCCTCGATGATCTGAACCGTTCTCGTGCTCATGTTGTTCTGTCCTCTGTTCTCTGACCTCTCACCTGCTACTGCCGCATCTCCTTCAACGCCGTCACGATCTCGCCCATCTTCTCGGAAATCGCCCGATGCTGTTCGGTTTGTCGGCCCATAAACTCGCGTATCTCGGTCTTGATCTCCGCCACTGTGTTCTCCATGCGGTTGACCCGCGTGTTGATGTCCATCCCCCACGCCGATGTCAGCGCCATCACGAGCACAACAAGAATGCCCGCCAGCCAGGGGTAGGTCAGGACGTTCGAAGTCTGCGCGGCGTCGTCGGTTTTCATGGTCATTGCATCGGGGGGGTTTGCCATTTGCCGGACATGTTCACCGTGCAGCCGATGCCCGTGCCGCCCGTGCAGGCGATAGGGTCGGATGGAACCGTGATGTAACACCCAAACGGCCAGGCCGTGCCGTTATTCTCGCAGGACGGGATGGCCGTCACCACGCCGTCGGTCACGTCCACCTTGAACTTCAACTCCGTGCCGGGCACGCCAAGCTCGCCGCCGTCCATCGTCAGGATGTCGTCCTGCGTGTAACCGCTGCCGCCCGACACCACGGTTGGATTTTGGCCGGAGGCCAGACCGTAATAAACCACAGCCGGCCCCGTCACCGTCGCGTTGGTGGACACCCCAACGCCCGTCCCGAAATGGTTTGTGTAGCTCGCGCTGAAACTCACCAGCACGCCCGTCTCCGCGCTCACCGTCCACGTCAGGTCTGTTGCGCCCGCCACCGCCACGCCGTTGGTCAGCCATTGGAACCCCGACGGCCCGGACGGCATGATGCTGAACCACGTCCCCGTCCCGCTCGTCACACTCGCGCCGTTCGTGAACGTCCCCGACAACTCCGGCGTCACAAGGTTGGTCGGCGCAAACACCGTCATTGCCCCGATCACCGCGTCCGCCACCTGCTGGATCGTCGCAAACGACGGCGCGTTGGTGATCGAAGCCCACGGCAGCGTCACGCCGCCGCTGGAAATGTTCGAGTAGAGCGACGGCGCGTTGACCTTGATGGTGAGGTTGCTGATCGTGATGCCGTCGCCCGCCAAGTAACTCGCCCCCGCGGGCGCGGGGGTTTCGTTGATCTGTCCCCACACCGCCAGCACGCCGGCGCAAAGCATCGCCAGCACTATGACCGGCCACAATCGCGTTTCAGGTTCGATCTTCATCGTGTCCTCTGTTCTCTGTCTTCTGACCTCTGATCTCTGTTCTCTGTCCTCCACGCTACTTCCGCAGTTCCCGCCGGCAGCGCGCCACCGTGTTGGTGGTTGTCATCAGCCGGATGTAAATCACGCCGTCCACCATCGGCACCGGGCCGATGTTCACCGACGCGCCGCCGGCCAGCGGCCGCCAGACGCCCCCGGTCGAATACCAGGTGTATTCGAGCGCGCCGCCGCCGAGGTTGAAGAGGCTCGTGACCAGCGGCGTGCCGACGGACGACGGGCAGTTGGTCAAACCGACGTAGATCGCGGCAGAGTTGGTCAGCGTCACCTCCGCCGATTGGTTCGGCCCCACCGGCGTCTGCGCCGGACATTCCCGGCACTGGCTCATCAGCGTTACCGCCATCGTCATCACAGCAATCAATCGTTTCATGTTGTTCTCCTACTTCTCGAACCGTGTGCCCCGCAGCGGCGGCCGATAGACCGTCGCGTTCTCGCCCTGCTCCTCCTCCGCGTCGGCTTCCAGGGCCGCGATCAACTGCGTCTGGAACTCCACGCGGCATTGCGCCGAGAAATCCGATTCCCGCTGGCCAAACGTCATCTTGGCCGCCACGCCGTAGGCCAGAACCATCGGGATGTTTTCCAGGAACCAATCTGTTACGACCGGCGTGGGCGCGTTGGCCGCGGTGTAGTCCGGCAGGATCGCGTAATAATCCGCCTCGATGTTGCGCGCCTCCACCGGCCGCGGATACAGCCCCACGCCCGACGTGCCGACGGGATACCAGCGCGTCACGATCGAGAAACCGCCCTTGCCCGCCGCCCGGCTGTCCTTGTCCTCGCGCAGCAGCCGCTGCACCTCCTCCTCGCTCGCGCCCGTGATCGGCGACGTGCCGCCGCCTTCCAGGACCGCCTTGACCCGCCGCACCTTCCGGCAGTCCGCCGCCACCGTCACACTCGCGCCCGACGCCGGATAAGCGATCGTGGGCGAAAGCTTCTTCTGGCACTGCCAGTAACGCCGAGCCGGCGACGACGGCGACTTGACACCTTTCTGCAACTCGAAATGGATCAGGTTGACCTGGGCCAACAGCTTCGCATCGGTCAGGGTCGGCCGGTGCAGGATCTCGTCCCGGATTTCGGAGTAGAGGCCCGCGAGGTTCATGGTGTGAAGGGTCGGGGGGCCGGCTTGGGACCCAGCGTGTGACGCGCCAGAAGAACACCCACACGCCGGGGGTGCCGGCCCCCCTCGCCAAGTTATTCCCGAGCCGCCGCCTTCGGTTTCCGCACCCGCACGGCCTTCGGCTGGGCCGGGTCCGCGGGAGCAACCGCCGTTGCCGCTGGCATTCCGGCCAGCGCCGCAGGCGCGGGAGTTTCCGCCGGGCCAAACTTGGCGTCGGCGTAGATCTTCACGAGCTGCTCCCTCGGCGCGCCCATCGGCACATCGAGCTTGAGGAAGGCGATCATCTGGATCAGCTCCTCGTCCTTCAGCTCGCCCAGCATCGCCTCGAACGCCGCCCGCTTGTTGACCTTGCTCTCAGCCGCCACGCGGGCCTCGCGCTTCCAGACGCCGGCCGCCGACGGCACGCCGTGCTTGAAGGAACCGGACGCCATGATAACGGCGTTCAACTCCTCCTCGCCCAGGCCCGCGGCCTTCTGCACCGCCTTGGAGGCCGTGTCCAGCCGGCCGAAGTAGATCTTGTCACCAATGCCGTTGATGACGTAATCCGGGCCGGGAAGAAAGTTCGCGCGTTTGCCGTTGTCCATCACGAGCGCGAACCGTTTGCTGTAGCTCTCGAATATCATGGTCGTATCCCTTCTGGTTGGTTGGTTGGTTGCGGGTTTCGGGGCTGGCTAACGCTTGATGATGATCTCCGCCCCGGAGACGTTGACGGTCGTGCCCGTGGAGGGCGGCCGGAACAGGAGTTCATCCGTGCCGATCTCCTCGACCGGGATCCACGTGCTGCCCAGCGTGTTCGAGTTGAGCAGGACGCCGACGCCCACCGGCAGATCGTTGGTCGTGCTGCCGGGGTATTTCGGAATGTTGTTGGTGTTCGCGCCGACGTAGCCCGCCGGCGTGAGGCTTGCGCCCCGCGACCCGATATAGACCGAGCCGGTCGTAAACAACCGGATGCCGGCCCGCTTCGGGTTTGCCGGGAACAGCACCGACGCCACCGCGCCCGTGCCGGTCGCCGTCCAGGTGGCGTTCGTGAACCGGCTGAAGCTGCGCAGCGGAGGATCCTCCGCGCTCGTTGCCGCCGGCGTCGCCGCCACCAATGCCACCATTGCCGCCACCATCACTGTCACACCGCTGATCTGCTTCCACAATTTCATGTTCGTCTCTCCGTTCGTTGATTGCTGTTTGCTGTTTGCGCTTCGGGTTGGGTATCGGCCGCCGGCGGCATCCACTCCGCCGGCGGCCCATCGCGCGGGCGCGCATGACAACGCCCGCTGGTTTGTTAGAGCTGCACGTCGTCCACGCCCCACCAGATGGAATGCGCCTGCTCGTTCTGGAGGCGCAGGCCGAAGTCGGTCAGGACTTCGGTCGTGTTGCCGTCGGTGCCGTCGGTCTTGCGGCCTTCCACCTTGCTCTCCAGCATCCACTGGCGCTGCTTGGTGGTCTGGTTCTGCGTGGTGACGATCTCCACGAAGGCCGGATCCACGACGATCATGGTCTTCTCCAGCGGCGTGGAGTCGTTGAGGTGGTCCACCGGATAGAGCTTCAGGAACTTGCTCCCAAGCTGGATCTTGGTGACGTTGATGCCGAACACCTCGTTGACGGTGGTCGGGATGTGCTTCTCGTAGACGAGCTTCGTCCACAGCGCCGCGCCCTTGTTGGAGCAGAGCAGCCACAGCGTGTCCGACTGGCTCAGCCGGGTGTCGGCCGCCACCAGGTCCACCGCCTTGTAGTAGCTCAGCCGGCCGCCGTCGAACTCGCGGATGTTGCTCTGGATCTGGTAGAGCAGCCCGCCCGTGCGATAGATGACCTGGCCGCCATAGGTGGTCTTCTCGCGCTCGCCCAGGAGCAGCTCGCGGTCAATGAAGCGCCCGTGCTCGTAGAGCATCGTCTCGCGATCGTGGAACGAGCGCGGCCCGCCGAAGAACTTGACGTTCTCCGCGTGACGGCTTTCGGCCGTCGAATCGCGCAGCGTGTGCACGTAGTTCACGCCCACGGTCGGCGTGCGGTTGACATTGGTCGGCCGGGCCGACAACTCGGAGAACGCCGCCGCGCCCAGCGCGATGATGTCCCCGCCGTCGGCGTTCAGGCCGGTCACGGTGTTCAGCGTGACGACCGCCGTATCGTAATCCACCGCCGTCACCTTGAAGGCGAACGCATGGCTCAGGCGCCAGGTCTGGTTGACCCGGACCGCCTTCACGTCGTCCGCGTTGAGCTGCACCGTCTTGTTGCCCGCGTTGACGATGGACTGGACCGTGACCGAGCCGGGATCAATGCCCTGCTGGTTGTTCTGGAACTCGTAGTCGTCCACCGTGATCTTGCCCATCGCCGTGAGCATCACGAGAACCTTCTTCTTCTCCGGACGGACCTTCAGGATCTCGTTGCTGATGTCCTTGGGACGCAGCGACGTGTCCACACTGGTCGTCACCGTTGTTGCACGCACAATACTCATTGGAATCTTCCTCCGTTGCTTTGCCGTTTTGGCTTGTTAGGGTTTATGCAAAGCCGCGCGTGGCTGCTTCCGGAGTGATGCCCAAGCCGCCCTCGGCCCCGCCGCCCGCGCCCGTAATGGCCGCGGGAGCGCCTTCGCCCGGCAGGGTGCCGGCGGCCACCTGGCCGCGATGCTTGAGGCCTGCGAGGAATCCAGATCGGTAGGTCTGTTGAACGCGGGGCTTGAGCGTCTCGGCCTCCGCCACCTTGCGAAGCACCTCGATGCGCAACGCCCCGACCAGCGGCTGGCCGTCCAGCCGTTTGGCCCAGGAGGCCATCACCGGCCGCAACCCGTCCTTGTGCGGCAGCTTCTCGAACTGCTCCAGCGCACGGTCCGTCTCCTGGGCGATCCGCTGCTGTTGCCGTTCCCGCTCCTGCTTCTCCGCCTGGAGCTTCGCCGCCGCCTCCAACTGCCGGTTGAACCGCGCTTCCGACACCGCCTCCTCGAACTTCTCCCGCAGATCCGGATCGGTCTCCATCTGCGTCTTGAGGGTCTGGAGCTTCTGCGCCGCGTTCAGTTCCTTGCCGGGAATGAGCGTGTCCGCCACCTGTTCCTTGATCGCCCGCAGCACGGTGGCGCCGTCGCCCCCCTCCGCCGCGTGGACCGGGACCAGTTTCACCCCCAGCTCCGCCAGTTGCCGTTCAACCTCCTCTTTCCCAATCGCCGCCTGCACGTTCTTCAACGACAGCCGGACCGGTTTGCCGTCCCCGTCCAGCTCGAACAATGGCAGGTAGGTCTTGGTCAGAGCCTCCGCGATCTGCCTCACCGCCCCGAGCTTCTCGGCCTGTTGGCCCTTGAACTTTTCACTCTGCACCAGCTCGCGCACTGCGTTTGCTTCGATCTGCTCCGGCGTCTCGCTGCCCGTCGGCTTGAGCTTCTTCAGCACATTTGCCGCCCGCGCCGCGTCGTCCACCGGAGCCGCTGCACCGTCACCGCCCGCCGCCGCACCCGCGGCCGCGGCTGCCGCGCCGCCCGCCGCCGGGGCCTCTTCGCCCAGGCCGGCCAGGCTGCCAGCAATGTCGGCCGGTAGTTCCACCACCAGCCCTGGCTCGATTTCCACGGAGGCCGGCCCGCCAGTGGCCGGAGGTTGAGCTGCACCCGCGCCGGAGGGTTGCCCGGCCGACGCCGGACCTTGCGCGGGAGGTTGTGGATTACCAGCCCCGCCGCCGCCGTCCGGGGCCGCCGGCTGCGCCGCAGGCCTGTGACCGGTCAACGCCACCACGTCCGCGTCGGACATGAGAGGGGTTGGTGAAGTCGCAGGCGGCGGGGCCGCCGCTGCCGCTGGAGGTTGAGGAGAGGCCGCTGGCGCGCCCGTGCCCGCCGGCGGTTGCCCTGGTGTCCCGTTCTGTTGCTCAGCCATGATCGTTCTCCTGGCTGGCGCGCTTGTGGCGGTGGCCGCGATCCCACTCGCGGTGGTTCCACCGGTTCGTCCGCGGTCCCCCCGCGAACTTCAATGGTTCGAGATTATCGTATTTGAGTTACTTGTGTCAATGGTGATTTTTGCTTCGCCTTGACCGATTCGAGTTTCCGGCCCGCTTCGAGGCCCGCCTTGCACGCGCCCGCCACCTGGGCCAGCGCGAACACCATCCCGCGGATAAAACTCTGCGCGGCCACGCCCTTCAGCCCCGCCAGATCCTCCGGCTTCATGTCCACCAGCTCGTCCCTGGCCTTCTCGACTTCGGCAAACACGAGGTTGACGTATTCCGCAAAGGCCTTGTTGGCCGGCAGCGTGGAGAGCAGCGCCGCGAGGTTGACGCGCCGCATCAGCTCCGTCTCGGTCGGCTCGCCTTCGCTGGGAGGCGACGGCCGCACCGGCGCCGTGCGCGGCGGCAGCATCGCCTTGATGCCTTCCCACACGCCCATTTACGCGGCCCTCCCCATCATCGCCGGCTGGCCGCCCATGGCCGCGCCGCCGCGGCCCTGGAGCTGCGCCAGCACGCCCTGGATCTGGTTGATCGCGTCCTGCCGCATCTCCTCCTCGCTCTTGAGGAAGCGGTTTGTCTGCTTGATGCCCGCCATCTCGCCGACGACCTTGAACAGTTCGAACAGCTTCAGCCGCGCCCGGATCTCCGGCTCCGCCGCGCCTTCCTTCGCCCACGCCCGGATGATGCCCGCCATCTGCGGGTCTTCCATCGAGCGCGTCGAGCCTACGGCGTAAAACCGATACGGCCCCTGTATCTCTTCCGGCTTCACGCTCACGTCCCGGCCGTAGCCGTAGCGGGCCAGCGTCTCGTTCTTCACGCCGCGCACGATTACCGCCTCGGTCAGTATCTGGCCTAGGTTTTCCGCCGTCATCTGCAGGCCGTCCGTCACACCCGTCTCTTCCGCCAGCGCAAGCTTGAACATCACCTGCCGCGATTGCTGTTGGAGCAGCAACGAGAGGCCGCTCGCCGTGTCGGCGCCACGGTCCATGCCCGTCACCGCCCCCGTCATGCCGCCGCTGGCGTCGGTCCGGCCGCTCAGCCGCTGGAATTGCGCATACAGATGCTCCAGCCCGCGCAGGATCTCCACGCTCGCCCCCTGCCGCGTCAGTTCCTTCACCGCGTTCGGATCGCCGCACTTGATCGCCGCGCCCGGCCATCGCGCCAGCGCGGTCAGGTCCCCGATGCCCGCATCCTTGCCGATCAGCCGCATGGGATCGTTGGCCAGGTCCAGCCCGTCTGAATACTGGTTGTGCCGGATGTTGAGCATCATCTGGATCGGCTCGACGATCTCCGGCAGCCCCCACGCCCGCCAGAAGTGCCCCAGCATCGGCGCAAACTTGATCTCCGAATAGGGCTTCAGCTTGTGGTTGAAGGGATTCATCATCACCTTCAGCAGGTAAAGCCGGTTCGCCACCAGCGCCATCCAGGAGCAGCCGTCTCTCAACGCCGGCTTCTCGCAGTAGAGCAGAACCTCGACGTATTTCACCGCGTGGTTGCCGCCGTCGGCGCCGGCGTTCTTGCTCCCCTTCACGTCGTAGCCCACCGACGCCAGCAGCTCCCACAGGTCAATCAGCCGCTCGTCATTGGACCCGATCACCGAAGCGTCCTTGCCGTCCACCGTGAACGCCTCCGCCTTCAGCTTCTCGATCGCCGCCGGATCAAAGCCCGCCTTGGCCGCGTTGGCTTCCAGGTCCTCCAGCGGCACCAGCGAGCGCGTCAGCGTGTAGGGCATCTCCTGCCACGTCGCCCCCGTCCGCGCCGGATACAGGTCAAACCGCGACTTGACCCGGTTCCGCGGCCACATCTCCCGCGACTCTTCCCCGGGTGCGCCATACATCCCCGCCCGGCCGCGCACGATGAACTCCGTCCAGTCGTGCTGCATCACGGCGTTGCCAAACAGCGCCGCCTCCATCGCCTGGTAATTGAGCGTGAGCTTGTATTTGATCTTCTCCCGCAGCACGTAGCCCATCAGCTCCCGCATCAGCTCCGTCTGTAGATCGTCCTGGCCGCCGTCCGGCTCCAGGTCAAACACCTTCTCGCGGTTGAAGACGTTTCCCATCCACTGCTCGACCGTGCCCGCCGTGGCGATGTAGGTCTGTGGATCGTAGATGGAGTTGAAGCCCCGGACCTCCGCCGGCAGCTTGGAGTTGAACGCGTTCCAGTTCAGCAGCGCGCGTTCCTTGAAGGCCCGGTCCCCCTTCTCGGAGTCCCGGTATCGCTCTAGGATGTATTCCAGCAGCGAAGCCTTCGGATCCGCCGCGCCCGGAAAGGTCGGTATCGTGTCGCCCATAGCCCGCCCGTTCGACTTGCCGTTTCGAGTTATTGGGCGCTGATTGAAAAGGAAAGGGAGCGGCCGACTCGCGTCAGCCGCTCCAATCCATCCCACCCGTCAGCGCACCATCTGCATCAGTCACTCTTATAGCAAATGCGCCAGAGTGACGCAAGAGTTATTTGTGTGATTTGTCAGGGCAAACAAAGCCCAGCCGCCCGCGCTCCACCGCCGTGCGGATGGCCTCCGGATCCAACCGCCCCAGCACCAGATCCCGCAGGGTTTCGGGGTCTCCCACCACGGCGCAACCTTCGGGAATGCCTTCCACTTCGATAATCTTGAACGGCAGATCCGTTACAGGAGACGGCGATCCAAAGAAGCTGCGGCAAAACGGCGATGTTTCGTGCCATTCCTTCCCGGCCAGTATCCCCGCCACAATACGGCCGGACGGCGGCAGCGTATCCTCCGACGCCAAACTGCGTTCATCGAACGTGAACTGCACCCGTTGTTTCTTGGGTTTGGATTCGCTCACTGCCGTGTCCCTTCGCTCATTGAACGAGCCTTCCATCCACGCCACGCAAACGCGCACCGCACGAAATACTCGGCCGTCGAATCGCCAACATCCCCGTAATCTCCAGGGACGCCGTAATACGAAACCCACCACGCCTTGAACTCCTCCGTTATCTCGCCGGCACACTCGCGGGCAAACCATTCGTCGCTGGTCCAGTTGACATCGCTCATCTCTCTTGCCTCTTTCCTCTTACCCTAATCACCGCCGTCGCCTCTCATCGGCCACCGTCGGCCGCCACACGTTGCCTTCGCTCTGCAAACCCGTCCGCACGTCGTCCAGCCCGCCCGGATGATAGACCGGCACACCGCGCGCCTCCGGGTCATCGAAATCAAAGATGCAATCAATCGCGTAGCCAAACGCGTCCGGGCCGTGGTCGTGGACATCATCCTTGACCGGTTCGCCGTGCGCGTCGCGGTAATAGCCGCCGGCCAGATCGCCCAGCAGTCCGCCGGCCATCGTCGGGTCCGCGTGCAGCCAGCCCAGGCTGATGATCGCCTGGAGCTTCGCCAGCCGCGCGTCCACCTTGCTCGACCGGTGGAACACCGTCCGCCCGCGCGCCTTCAACACCGCAATCGCGCTCATCGCGCTCGTGTCCTTCCGCTGCTCGCCCGCCGGGTCGCCATACTCGATTGCCTTGGCACCGGGGAAATACTTGGCCTGCTGCACCGACACATAGTTGCGGTCAAACGCCTCGATGGTCAGGTTGCACATCCGCACCTCCAGCAGGATCCGCACGGCAAAGCTCTCCACCTCGCCGTCCACCTCGATCGGTTCCACCTGGAAGAACACCGCGTAGGGATTCGCAAAGCCGAAGTCACGGCCGCAGAACAAGGGCAGCGTCGGCCGATACGCCTGGGGCGCGCGGACGATCAGTTCCGTGTCCGCATACACCGGCAGGCCCGCCGCCACCGTGCTGTCCAGTTCCATCTCCCGCCGCCACTTCTTGGAGTCCGGATACCGCTGCCGCTCGCGCGCATACCAGGCCTTGCCCGCCTTCGTCTCGGGGTTCTTGTCCGGGTCGGCCGAGTAATGGACCTCGATATGATGGAACCCGTAGCGGTCCCACACCTCCATGCCCTTCATCAGCCGCGTCTTCTTCGGCTTGTCCAGCGGCGCAATCGGGTTCTCGATGTCGGTCGAGTAGCCCAGCCGGTTGACAAACGTGTCGCCGTTGGGCGAGCTGACTACCGCCAGGTTCGCGCACGACGGCAGCAGCGAGTGGATCAGCTCCGAGGCCGTCGGGTAGAACTCCGCTTCATCGAGGTAGCCGTGCGTCCACGTCTCCGACCGCATCTTGTCGGCCGCGTCGCCCTGCTTCCGCTGCTCCGCCGCCATCGGCACGATCCACGCCGTCGGCAGCGTCCCCTCGCCATCGTGATACACGCTCAACACGCCGTCGGCCATCCGCGCCAGCGGCTTGTCGAAGTAATCCGGGATGTTCTCATAGATGCGAAACGCCCGGCTCCGGATATGTTTGCTCGCCCGCACCCGGTCCAGGCAGAACCACGCCACCCGCGTGCCCGGCCGCACCAGCACCGCATGGACGTAGAGCGCCGCAAACAGCCACGTGACCAGGATCTGCCGCGACTTCTTCACCCGGATCTGCGGATGCTTCTGCCACTGCCGGACCAGCCGCTTCAGATACGCCTTCTTAGGATACCGCCGCAACGGCTGCACCCCCGGCGCCGCAAGTTCGTCAAACGTGTAGCCGCAGCGCGTGATGAACTCCCACGGATCATCCGGGATCGGCTCCCGCGGCCGGGCCTTCGCCGGCTCCACCTTCAGCTCCGGCATGTCCAGCGCGATCGCCGAGGCAATCCCCGTCAGCAGCGTTGAAGTGATCCGGCGCGTGTAAGCCATAAGGTCACTCCCCTGACACGTAAAAGGGGTAGTTTTCCTGGTTAAACCATTTCAACACCCCAACAGCAGAACCATGATTTGCCCGAAACCATCGGTTGAGTAGCCGCCGGTTCTTGCTGTGGTTGGCCCTTTCAAAAACAACTTTTCCGCCAGCCGCCGCCAATGCCTTTGCCAAACCGCAGTTCGGTTTATGCCCCACAGTTTCAGTGTGCCATCCCCGCCGTGGCGCGCAGCCAAAACACTTCGGACACTGCCCATTGCCTAACCTCCACTCTTCCAATTTCAAATATCTCAGGACGCTATAAGTTTTCAGCCTGTAAGTTTTAGCTTTCATCAGCCCACCAGCCTTCCCGCCGCCAGGTCTTTCAGGCCGTCCCGAAGAATCTGCTTGCCCGCTTCGTCCAGGTGCGGCTCCAGCTTCCGCAGCAGCGGCACCACCGCACGGCCGCCCGCCACCACGCCGTCATTCCACACCCGGTTCACACGCTCCGGATCGAACTGCCCCGCCAGTTTCAACGCCATCTCCGTCCCCTTCGCCTGGGCGTCCAGATCATCCTCCACCAGTTCCGTCGGCGCATCCTTCCTGAACGCGCCCGACGCCTTGTCAAACAGCGTCTCGAACAGCTCCGGCTCCTTTTCCAGCCGCACCGTTGTCACCGCGTCCTCGCGAACCTTCTTCTTCTTCAGCAGCTTGGCCACCGGCTGGACGATATCCACGTCGGTAATCCCGCAGTCTATCTGCAACGCCGCAAACAACCGCTCGCCCGTGCTCTGGCTCCCCAGCGTCCGCGAGGCGTTCGACGGCGACAACCCCACCTCCCGGCAGGCTTCCGTGATCGCCATCCCATGCTCGTGGACCAGCACCAGCGCCGCCGCCACGCGCGGGTCCCGCCGCCGCGACCGCTTTTTCGCGGCCGGCCGGAGTGGTTTGGAGGCGGGTTTGGAGTTATCTTCAGTAATCTTCATTTTGTTCTCCTAAGTCACGTGTTTATCGTGGGTTCAAGTTACAGAAAAAACAGGCTGTTTTTGTGGGGTTTTCGGGGTGGTTTTCGCGGACCGCTTTTGCGACTGCCGCCAGCCGTGGAAGCTGAACGGCGCGCACCGCTCCCACTGAGGTTTCTGTTGCGCGTTCCACACCAGCTTCCAGCCGTGCTGGGTGCAGTAATCCATCCATTCGCCGTAGAGAAAACCGCCCGCGCTGTCCACAGGTTTGCCCTCGGCTTTGCGCCGGTCGAACTCGTTGAGCGCATAGCGCATGGCTTCCGCCGTCGTTGGATCGTCGGCTGCGTTGATCGTTCCCCGGATCCGCATCCTCCATCGGCCGCCCTTGGCTTTCATCCCGTCCCGGCCTTCCTCGCCCAGCGCCCGCTTCAACCGGGCCATCAGGGTCTTTTCATCCAGCGCGTGCGGATCAAGATAATCCTCCCCATCCATCCCTGCTTCCGGCGTTCCAAGGGGTGCGACAATCTGGCGTGGTATCGAAATGATACCGGGCTCCCTCTTAAGAGTATTAAGAGTATCTTTAGAGAGCGTCAGAGGTGACGGGGGTGGGACAAGCGCTTTAAGAGGGGCCGGCAGCCGGCTTGGTTTCGATTCGATACCGCCAGCCGGCAAAAAATTTTTGGCCCCTCCCCCGGTTCCGTCGCCCCCCTCCCCACGCCAAATCTCCAATCTCCGATTTCCAATCTCCTGTTTCTCCGCCGCCACAGCACCCGCCACCGTCACTTCCGCCAGCGCCACATCCAGCCGCGGTTCCTCCATCGCCGGAAAATCCGCCGCCGACACGTCACAGCCCTGGGCCGCGTCTATCCTCAGCGCGGTTTCCAACTGGCTGGAGTCCACCAGCCGCCGGCGGCCGCCCCAGCGGTGCAGCTTGCTCTGCGGCACGAGCTGCCAGCCGTCGCCGCAGCGGCGGATCATCGCAAACCCTTTCAGGTCCTTCAGCGCACGGATCACGTTGGCATGGCCCACGCCCGTCCGCCGCTCCAGGTCCTGGACGGTAAAGGGCAGCGTGGCCATCCGGCCCAGCTTCAGCGACCAGCTCAGGATCGTCCACGCCACCGATCGGGCCGCCGGCGTCAGCTCCCACTCCATCAGGTCCGACCAGACCGGCACCACCAAGGCCCGCAACGCATCCTCGCCCTTGCCACTCACCTCTTCCCCCTTGCCCATTTCGCCCAAAGAAGAAGCCCGGTGTTCCATCCGGGCCGGCTGTTCCAGGTTGGTCGGTTCGTTCATTTGCGATTGTCCCCACCGTCCGTTTCCGCCGATGCCAACAGCATGATTTTGCCCGCCATGATTTTGCCTCGCCGCTTTGTGTTCACCATCCGCTCCCCCGGTTCATCGCCGCCAGCGCACGTTCCGCCGGCCCGGTCACGTTGAACGCCTCCACGCCGTGAAACCCACACGAGGCCGCCCGGACCACCCGCCGCCGCGACACCGGCAGCCCGTGCTTCGGCTTCCGGCAGCTCGCGTTGCCGCTTATCTTCCGCTGCGCCAGGCAGTGCGCACAAAGCTTGCTCCGAAACCAATGGCCCAGCCGGATCACCATCGCCCGCCGCCGGCGCCGGCAGCAGGTGCAGAGCCGCCCCTTCTTCGCCCCATGTTTCTGCCGGGTTATGTTCCTGCCCATGTTTCGCACCTCATTTTTCTGCAATGAACCATTGTTTCACCCACACCCGCGCCGACAGCCCGCCCGGCGTCACGATCTCCCCGGCCGCCACCACGAGCTGGCATTGTTTGATCTCCTGCATCGCCCGCGCCGCCCCGTCGCCCGTCACCACGCACGGCACCACCCGCACCACCGCCCCCACCTCCTGCACCAGGTCAAACTCCGCCCGGATGTTCCCCTTGGCGTCCCGCACGCTCGCCGGATCCACCCGCACACGCCCCGACACCGCCACGCTGTTGATGAAAAGCTCCGCGTTCATGTCTGACCTCTGATCTCTGTCTTCTGACCTCTGATCTGTGGGAACTCCCTCACCCTCAAATCCTCCGGCCACTCCGCAGGGTCCGCGCCGGCGTAGTGTTTCAGCAACACGCGCACCGGCGCGCCCTGGTATCCGCTGTCCAAATCCGAGTAGTGCGTGTCCATCGGCCAATCCCCTGGATCGCCCTCGAAACCCGCGTCATTGCGGTCCACAATGGTCCGTCCGAGTTGCTTCACAAAGCACGGCACGCCCGCAGCCTTGCACTGCCGCACCACGTCCCGAATCCAGTCCACGTTGCACGGCCGCGCCCCCGGCCCCGTCTCACCGCCCACAATCACCCAATCCAAACGAGGCAAGGGGCAAGGGGCAAGTGGTGAACCAATCCGGCTCTTTCCCCTTTCCTCTTTCCTCTTACCCATCCGCAAATCCACCGCCCCCAGCATCGGCTCCACGCTCACAAACCGCACCGCCGCCGGGATCCGCAGCAACTCCGGCAGCCGCGCGTCCGCCGCGGCCTGATTTTCCGCCGTCACGCCCAGCCAGACATTGGCGGGAGGTTTTCCTCCCAACCAGTTTACCAGCAGCGAAGAAAGCGGAAGATTGTTTGCGCAAGGAGTGATCTCATTGTGCGCGAGCATGACCCGCTCCGCCCACCGCTCTGGCCGCTTCGTCAGCAGCAGCCAGTCCAAATGTGGCGTCTCGTGGACCACCCGCAGGAACTCCGCCAGCCACTCCACCGGCACCTCCGGGTCCAACCAGTCACACAGCGACGGAAACACCCGCAGCCTTCCATCTTGCCCCTTGCCCCTTGCCCCTTGCCTCTCCATCGTCCGGGCCGCCGCCTCAAACCCCTTCACCCGCCGCCGGGACACGCCCGGCCCCCAATGCCCACGGTCCTCCGTCAGCCGTCGCCGGTCTCTCGTCTCCGCGTAACAATTCGCGCACCCCGCCGAAACCTTCGTGCATCCTTCCCAGGGGTTCAGCGTCGCGTCACACCATTGAATTTTCGTTGTCGCGCTCATAAGAAAAAGGAACCTGTCAGCACGCGCCGACAGGTCCATTTTGCCTACTCGACGATAATCTCCCAGTCTTCCGCCAGGATATCCGTCTGGCTAGCCAGCCAGCCCGTCAGCACCTTCTTGTCCGCCGTCATCATGCGGATGCTGCCCAGGCACTCGATCTGCCCGCCATTGGCTTCCGCCACCTCCTTCAGGTGCGGCTCGCGGCACCATTCAGCCTTGACTTGGGCAGCAGGCAACAGCCAGAGATACATCCCTTTGCCATTCCAGCCGGCCCGCGTTATCCGCTCGCCGCGCTTCAACGCCTCGATGGCGGCGCCAAACGTCAGGTTCGTTATTGGTTCCATGTCCTTCGTGTCCTTTCTGTGGTTTATTGTTTCCTTGCTAAAAAGTAACGGCGCACTCCGGCACGGGCGCGCGGTTCGACACCTCGAACACCTCTCGCGCGCCCGGCCGGCACATCTGCTCAATACGGAATCTTTCCGTCCTTCTTAAGTGTCTCGGCCTCTGCCTTCTGGCCACCGGCCTCTTTCCCCTTGCCGCTTGCCTCCTGCCGCTTCGCCTCCTCCGCTTGCTTCTTCCTCTCCGCCTTCACCTTCTTCGTCAGCGCCGCCAGGTCCACCTTGAACAGCTTCGCGTCGGCCTTCTCATCCGGATCCGCCATCAGCTCCGCAATCAGCGCCGTCGCCTCCTCCAGGCTCATCTTGCCCACGTCCTCGCCCATGGCCACATAGGCATCGTCCTTGTCCTCCAGCTTCGGATACCGCCGCGCCGCCGCCGCCAGCGGCCGTTCGTCGTAATCGTAGAGTTCCAGCAGGCCCGCCACGATCCACCGCGCAAACTCCACCGGCTTCACCTTCACCGCCGCCTTGCCCACCGCTTCCTGGAACTCCAGCGCCACCTCCGCCGCCACCGCGCGCTCTTCCTTCTGCTTCTCGCGCTCCCTGGCATCATCGGCCGGGTTGTGCAGGTTGCGCGGCTTCACTCCCGCCGCCTTCAACGCCTCCGCCACCCGGTCCTTGGTCAGCAGATCATGCGCCTTGCCGTCCGGATCAATCGCCACCACGGCCTCTTTCTTCGCTTCCTTGCCCAGGAGTTGCGCGAAGGTCCGCCGCTTGGGGTCCTCGTAGCAATGGTCCTTCAGGTCCACGTAGGCGGAGTTGTATTTCAGCGAGCCGTATTGCCAGAGCTTCTTGCTCTCGTCCTCCGGCAACACCACGCGGCCGGCCGCCTCCATCCGCAGCTTGAGCGCGATCAGGTGCTGCTTCACCTTCTCCCGGAAACAGTCCGGGTCGGTGCAGACATCCGCGCCCTTGATGTCGCCGAACAGGTCCTTGTCGTTGCCCGTCCGCTTCGGGCACGTCGAGCACGCTCCCGCCGCGCTGACCAGGTGCGCGTCCTTCACGTCGAACGCCGCATCCGCCAGCCGCAGCATGTAGTTACACTCGATGTGCTCCCGCGCCTGGCGCACCTGCATCGGCGTGGGGTCGTATGTGTCGTGGACGCCCGCCACCTCCTCCGCGCATTTCTTCTGGAGCTTCACCGGCACCCTTGCCACCAGGAAGGCCGTGGACACGTCCAGCTTGCCGTCCAGAAAGAGTTTCTCCGCCTCCGGCACGAGCGCGCACAACCGCAGCCGCTGGTAGATGCAGCTCTTGCTCTTGCCCGTCTTGGCCGCCACCTGGTCCACCGTCAACGCGCACCGGGCCAGCAGCGCCTCGTAGCCGCGCGCCTCCTCCATCGGATGCAGGTCCGCCCGCTGGAGGTTCTCAATGGTCTGGATCTCCATCGCCTGGCCGTCCGTCATCGGACGCACCAGGCAGGGCACGTGCTCCAGCCCGATCTCGCCGGCCGCCCGCCAGCGCCGTTCGCCGCTGACGATCTCGAACAGATGGTCCGCCGGCTTGCCGTTGACGGTGCCCGGCCCCAGGTCCCGCGCGATCAGCGGCTGGACAATGCCATGCTCGCGGATCGAGGCCGTCAGCTCCTTCATGGCCTCCGGATCGAAATGTTTCCGGGGCTGTGTCGGCGACGGCACGCATTGCCCGACCGCCACCAGTTCGATGTTCCCCGCCGGCGACGCCGGCGGCACGCGCAATTCCTTATGCTTCGTTGTCATGCTTGGTTCCTTTTCCAATCTCCAATCTCCAATTTCCAATCTGCCAGTTATGCTCCCACCTCCGCCGCCGCCCGAGGCCCCGTCGCCGCCCACGCCTGGAGATTCTCCATCTCCCGCGCCAGCGCATCCGCACGGCTCGCGTCGCCTTTGGCCTTGGCCTCGATCAACTCCCGCCGCACGTCCCGCAGCTTCCGCAACTGCGTTTCCGCCGCCGCCGTCCGCTCCTGGAACCGCGCGCCCGTCGCCTCGAACCGGATCGCAATCTGCGTCGCCACCAGGTCCACCAGCGTCTGGCCCATGAACTCCAGCGCGTCCATCATCCGGTCCCGCCCGTTGACGCCCGCCGCCGGCGCCGCCGCAGCGGCCGATGCCGGCGCGGCCGGGGCCTTCGGCTTCCGGCCCGGCTTGGCCCGCTCCAGTTTCGACACACCCAGCCACGGCAGCAAATACGGCGACGCGTGCTTCGTCGCCGGCCGCCGGTCCAGCGGCAGCACCTGCACCGCCATCTCATACCGCGGCTTGAACTTCAGCCCCGGCAGTTCCTTCTCGATTGCGTCAAACCGCGCCTTCACCTGCTGTTTCTCTGCGTCCGTCATCATGCTTTTGGTTTCCTTCTGGTTACTGATTTCTGACTACTGGCCACTGGTCACTTCAAAAATTCCCCGCGCGCGGCACTGAGGTAGAGCCAACCGCAGCCAAGGGGGGGCGCGGCCCGGTCGAGCCAGACGGCCCTGTGGCCGCTGAGGGAACTGCGGTCGCTTGCGTTCGGAACAACCGCGCGCGGGGGGGGAAATGGGGGGGGGGGAAGAAAAAGGAAATCGGCGGATGACGGGCATCTCCGTTATCGCCGTTGCAACCTGGCTGTGGATGATGGTCAGCAAACGCTCCTGTTCGACAATCCGGTTCATTTCAACAGACGCCTCCATGCTGGCGCTGGCATAAAAGTGGTGAAGCGCCTGGCCTGTCTGACCGATCCGCTTCAAAGCCGCCGACGACGCCCGCAGCCGGTGGCCGATGGCGTTCAACTCCGACGCCGCCAGTAACAGCGAAACGCTGAAGGGCTTTTGGGTTTTTGGATTTTGGATTTTGGATTGCGGGACGCCCATCTTCCCGCCTTGCTTCCCCGCGACGGCGCGGGCGGCGCCGGTTTTGCCACTTACCAAACACTTCGCGGACCTCGCAGAAAATGGCCTGCTCTGGTTGGTTCCGCTACTGGCTCCGCCGGACTCCCGCCGCCCGCTTTTCTTGGTGTGTATAGCCTTCAAAGTCTCTGTTCTATCCTCTTCGCCGCCTGGTCCACGGCATAGACCGCCACCATCGCCGCCATCCGCGCCAGATCCCGCCGGCCCCAGCGGGGAGCAATTCCGCACTCCGCATTCCGCACTCCGCATTCCGCGGGCCGTGCCGGCGTCTGTCCACTGGCCACTGACCCCTGACCACTCGCCACCGAATTGAACCAGCCAAAATGCCAGTCATGCAGCCGCATCACCAGCCGCGGCCGCTTCAGCGCGTCCAGCATCGGCCGATCCTGCTTGTCCCGTTTCGGCGCCAGATGCGTCAGCTCGTGGTCCAGGATCGCCTTGCGCCGCGCTTCCGTCGCCGCGTCGAACACCTCGCCGTCCACCAGGATTTCCGCGTCGCCACGGCCGGCCGTCCGCTGCTTCAGCGGCAGGATCCGCACGCACGCCAGCGCCGTGTAACCGCCAAGCGTCAGCGCCGGCCCGTCCGAATCCGTGAACACCTTCAGCACGTCGAACCGCACGGCCTCCAGGTCCGGATGCCGCGCCTTCACCACCGCCGCCAGCAGCTCCAAAGTCTTCCCGTCCGCCTTCTCGTAAGTCTTCATCGGCGCAGCATCCTCTCTCCCCACACGCACAGCCCCCACACCGCCAAGCCCGCCGCAACCACCCCCGCCACCTGCAACTCCAACGGCCACGGCTGGCCGCTGACCACTGACCACTGACCACTGACCACTAGAAGCTCCAGCGCCACCCGGACAATCACCAGCGCCACGATCACCGGCACCGGCCCGCCCAGCAGCATCAGCACCCACCAAGGCAGCGGAAAAGCAGTTGGCTTCCTCCTCCTCACATAATCCCACCGCCGCCGAAGAGGCAGCCGCCATGTCAGGTCCAGTTCGAGGTTCATCGTGCTCCTTCCTCTGTCTTCTGCCCCCTGACCACTGCCCCCTGACCACTGACCACTGCCCCCTGACCACTGACCTCCGGCTCCTCCGCCGCCCACACCCGCGCCTCGGCCAACTCCGCCATGATCGCCTCGCGGCACGCCTCCAGCCGCGTCTTCTCCCAGCTCGCCAGCGCGTGGATCGTCTCCGCCAGCCGCGTCTTCCGCGCCGGCTCCGCCACCACGCACGCCACCGCCGCCAGCTCCCGCACCAGATATAGCCGCTCCACCGGCTGCCACTGCGCCGTGATCCCTGGAAGCTCCTGTGTCGTGCTCATGCTTTGGCCTCAGCGATGCCTCAGCTCTTGAACTCCGCGATCTTCAGGAAAAACTTTCCGCCCACCAGTTCGCCCAGCCCGCGCGCCACCGCCGCGTCCTCGATCAGCACGCGCACTTCGTCCGAGAGCTGGACCCGCCGCGACTGCGCCATCATCGCCCGCAGCGCCATCGTATGCACTGCCGGTATTGAAACGATGCTCCGGCCTTCTGCCGGCGATTTAGCCGCGGACGGCTGGGCGGCGGGGATTGTTTTCGGGGAAGCTTTGCTAGCGTCTTTGTTACGGTTATTCATAACGCCGCATCTTGTAACGCAAGTTGCTACAATGCGTCAACACTTTTTCTCAAATTATTTTCGGCGGCGCATTGACATCAAGTGTAACAGGTGTAACATAGTGCTATGAGCTATCACAAGAAACCAGAAGACAGGTCTTACCGCAGTGGGTTATCCATCCCGATTCGCGTTAAGGAAGCGATTGACATCATGCGGGGAGTCACGCCGCGCGCCACCTTCATGGCCGCGGTTCTCAAAGACAGGTGGCACACCTATCTCGACCAACATCCCGAACTGGTGGAGACCATTCGGAAAGAAGACCCGGAGATGTTGCTGAATTACGACGAGCGTCAAATGACCGACGCGTTGAGTTTGTGGAGACTCCGCCGCCGCCCCGCGACCTCGCAAGCCTCTGAGACTGGCAGCCCCGCCCGATCGGCAGCTACCAATCTATCAAAGGCTTGAACATGGTCCCTCCTTCCTACCCGAAACCGCCCCGCCGCGCCAAGCTTCTTGCGCAAACCGAGGTGGACCGTAGCGCCGGCATCCTTGCCGGCTCAACCCGCCGTCATCGCATGAAATCTCGAGAAACGGCCCTTCGCAATGCTTACGCCTCCAGTGAAAGTGACCGCTTTCAGCAGGATGCCAGACGCGATACGGGAAGTGCCGTTGGAACTCGGTGCAGTTCCCAATCCAACTGCCAAGCTGACCACAGCGTGAGGCACGCTATCAGATGAGTTAGTAGAACTTGGAGCGGGTTGCTGCGCGACCATGGTGCAGGCAGCAAGACAGAAAACGGCTGTGGCGGTAGTGAATAACGTGCGGCTCATGACATCCTCCGCTTGATTCCGCGCCGGATTATACGCCGACGCCCTGCGGAGGCAACATTGGGTTTGGACCCCCGTCTCAGCCTTTGCTGACTGAGTGCGCCTTTGCCAGCTTCTCCGCTGCTTCGCGCAGCGTGTTCATCCGCTTGGCGAAGACGAAACGGAGCCTCTGCCGGCCGAGCGCGCGGTCGTGATAGAAACTGCTGCCGGGCACTGCGGCGACGCCGGCGCGCTCGACGAGCTGTCGTGCGAACGTCACGTCGTCGGGGCAGCCGAAGCCGGCGATGTCGGTCATGATGTAGTAAGCGCCGCGCGGCGTGAAGCAGCGGAAGCCCGCCGATTCCAGCGCAGCCAGCATGAAGTCGCGCTTCTCCACATACTCGCTAGCCAAGCCCTCGTAGTAGTCGCGACCGAAGCCGAGCGCCGTCGTCACACCCTCCTGCAATGGCGCGGGCGCGCCCACCGTCAGGAAGTCGTGGACCTTGCGGATGGCGTTGGTGAGGCGCGGCGGCGCTATGACCCAGCCGACGCGCCAGCCGGTGGCGCTGTAGGTCTTGCTCGCGGCGTTGATCGTGATGGTCTGCTCCGCCATGCCCGGCAGCGTCGCCATGCTGACGTGCTGGAGACCGTCGTAGATGACGTGTTCGTAAATCTCGTCCGTCACCGCCACGACGCCCCATTGCTGGCAGAGCTTCGCGATGGCCGCCAGTTCCTCGCGCGAGAAAACCTTGCCGGTCGGGTTGTTCGGCGTGTTGATGATGATCGCCTTGGTGCGCTCGTTGAACGCCGCGGCCAGCTCGCGCTCGTCGAAGGTCCAGTCCGGCTCGCGCAGTGTGACGTAGCGCGGCGTCGCGCCGGAGAGGATGCCGTCGGGGCCGTAGTTTTCGTAGAACGGCTCGAAGACCACGATCTCGTCGCCGGGATTGATGATCGCCATCAACGACGAGATCATCGCCTCGGTCGAGCCGCAGGTGACGGTGATCATCGTCTCCGGGTCCGCCTCGATGCCTGGATACCATTTCACTTTCGCGGCGATGGCGTCGCGGAGGCGCTTGGCGCCCCAGGTGATTGCGTATTGGTTGATGTCGCCGGCAATGGCGTCCATCGCGGCGCGTTTCATCGCTTCCGGCGCGGGGAAGTCGGGGAAGCCTTGCGCGAGGTTGATGGCGCGGTGCTGCTGCGCCAGCCGCGTCATACCGCGAATGACGGACTCGGTGAAGCCTTCGACGCGATGGGAGATCAACGAACGGTTGGTGGTTGTCATGGGAAGTTCTACGCCACGTCCGATTCGATTTCGCCTTCGCGCAGCCGCGTGCGGATGCGCTCGCCTTTGCGGACTTGGGCCGCCGACGTGAGCACCTTGCCGTCGCTGGTGCGTGCGGTGATGCTGTAGCCGCGGTTCAGGACGTTCTGCGGACTCAGCAAGGCCAGCCGGCCGCTCAGTTCTTTCAGCGCGTGCTGTCGCTCCTGCCGCCAGCTTTTCATTGCGTGTGCTTGTCGCTCAGCCAAGTTCTCCAGCCGCTGGCGATATTGTGCGACACGCGCCGTCGGGCTGAGCCGCGCCAACTGTTCACGGAACACTTCGAGCCGGCCCCGCCGCGCGCTGAGCCATTGCCCGGCAGCATTCTCGATGGAAGCCAGCGCGTCGTCCACGCGCTGTTGATACTGTCGCACCAGCTCGGCCGGCCGGCGGAAGACGTAACTCGTCGCCGCCAGTTCCAGCCGATGCTTGAGCGAGTCGAGCGCCGTTTCCGTCTCGCGCTCCAGCCGCTGGCCGAGAGCCGCGACGGTTTCGGCAAGCTCCAGCCGCTGTTTCACGACCAGTTCCGCCGCCGCGCTCGGCGTCGGCGCGCGCAGGTCGGCGACGAAGTCGCAGATGGTGAAGTCAATCTCATGCCCGACGGCCGAGATCGTCGGAATCTTCGAGCGGGCCACGGCGCGCGCGACGACCTCCTCGTTGAACGCCCAGAGGTCCTCGATGGAGCCGCCGCCGCGCGTGACAATCAGCACGTCCAGCGGCAGGCGGCCGGATGCGTCCAGCGCGTTGAGTTCATCCACCGCCGCCGCGATCTCCGCCGCCGCGCCGTCGCCTTGCACGCGCGCCGGGGCGATGACGATGTGGATGTTCGGGAAGCGGCGCTCGATGATGTTCAGGATGTCGCGGATGGCCGCGCCGGTGGACGAGGTGACGATGCCGATGTGCTCCGGATACGCCGGGACCGGCTTCTTGCGCGCCGCCTCGAACAATCCCTCCGCCGCCAGCTTCTGCTTGAGCTGCTCGAACGCAAGCTGCAACGCGCCGTAACCCTTCGGCTCCATCCGTCGTGCGATGAGTTGATATTGTCCGCGCGCCTCATAGACGCTGAGTTCGCCGAACGCCATGACCTGCAAGCCGTCGCCAAGCTTGAACTTCAACGACGCCGCGTTGCCGCGGAACATGACGACCGAAAGCTGCGCGCCGGCGTCCTTGAGCGTGAAGTAGAGGTGCCCGCTCGCCTGCGCGCGGAAGTTGGAGATCTCACCCTCGACCCAGACCTCGCCGATCTCAGTCTCCAGCACCTCGCGAACCTCGCGCGTCAGTTCCGTGACGGTATAGACCTTCGGCTGCGCCGGCGTTATGGCGTCGGCCGTCATGTCGAATTCATCTTGTCCGGCGTTGTTCACGGCGCTGACGCTACCATAGCCGCCGCGCCCTGTCACGGTGGCGGTCCGTATTCAGGGATTGACTTCGCTTGGCATCGGAGTATATCGGCAGTCCATCAACGCCAGCATTTGCCAACAGCCAACGCCAACCGAAAGCACGCCATGAACACAAACATGAACCGCCGCAGTTTTCTGAAGACCACCGCCACCGCCAGCGCCGCCCTCGCGATGCCCGCCATCTCCAGCGCCGCTGACGCCAACAAGCCGGCCCTGCTCGGCGGCACGCCCGTCCACAAAGGCGGCTGGATGGCCTGGCCGCAGTGGCGCGAGGAATGGGAGCCGAAGATGATGGAGGTCTATCGCAGCCGGAAGTGGTTCCGCCTCTCCGGCCCGCACGTGCCGGAGTTCGAGAAGGCATGGGCCGAAATGCTCGGCGCGAAGAAAGCTCTCGGCGTCGCCAGCGGCACCACTTCGCTCATCGTCGGCCTGCACGTCATGGACGTGGACGCCGGCGACGAGGTCATCTGTTCGCCCTACACTTTCATCGCCACCTACAACGCCATCCTCGCCAACGCCGCGCTGCCGGTGTTCGCCGACACCGACCCGGCAACGCTCACGATGTGTCCGAAGAGCATTGAGAGCCGCATCACCGAACGCACGCGCGCCATCATGCCGGTCCACATCTACGGCATGCCGTGCGACATGGACCCAATCAACGCCATCGCCAAGAAACACAAGCTCGCGGTCGTCGAGGACGCCTGCCAGGCGTGGCTCGGCGAATACAAGGGCCGCAAGTGCGGCACGCTCGGCGACGTGGGCGGGTTCAGTTTCCAGGAGTCCAAACACATCCCCTCCGGCGAAGGCGGCGCCATCACCAGCATGAGCGAGGACATCATTGACCGCTGCAACGCCTACCACAACTGCGGCCGGTCGTGCGGCAACTTCAAGGGCACCGGCAGCTTCACTCGCGGCATGAACTATCGCATGACGCAGTTCCAAGCCATGCTCCTGCTCCAGCAGTTCGACAAGCTGAAGGAGCAGACCGCCATCCGCCAAGCCAACGCCGCCCATCTCAGCGCCAACCTAGGCAAGATTCCCGGCATCACGCCCATCCGTTTGCCGGAGAACAGCAAGCCCTCGTGGCATCTCTACCCGTTCATCTACAACGCGGAGCAGTTCAACGGCCTGCCACGCGACCGGTTCATGGAAGCCCTGCGCGCCGAAGGCGTGCCGTGTTCCAGCCCGTATCGCGAGCAGTATTACGACGGCCTGCTCGATGAGGCGATCAACTCGCGCGGCTACAAGCGCCTCTGGAGCGCCGACCGCCTGAAAGCCTACCGCGAGAGCTTCAAGGACCTGAAGGGCAACAAGCAGGCCTGTGAGACAATGGTCGCGATCAGCCAGAACATGCTCCTGGCCAACCGCGGCGCGATGGACGAAATCCTCGAAGCAATCCGGAAGATTCAGGCGAACAGCGCCGCACTGTTGGCGAAGAAGGCATAACAAACGGATTGGCCAGAACCGTGAATCAGCCTGAGGACCAGGAGGTCTGTTGTGTCCTTTGATCTGACTGTTCATTTCCCAAAGGAGCGCATGCCCAGTCCGCAGCAATGGCAGGCTGCCATCGCCGACCGGGGGTTTCCGCTCAAGATCAATACCAATCTCGATATCGTCACGCTGAAGGGGGTTCTCCCATGTGAGTATCAGGGCAAGCCGGGTGGCTTCGAGTCTCTCTACTCCGTCCTCAGTTTAGATGACTTGCGCTACCTTGAAATCCCCGAGTCGTCCCCATGTAAGATCATGTTCTCGGCGCATTCGCCGAGGGAGGAATTCCTCGGCGCCGTCATCGCGGCGGCGGTCTTGGCGGAGATGACAGGCGGTTTGCTCATGGACCCGCAGGAAGGCAAAACACATGAGGGCGCAGAAGCGATCGCGTGGGCCAGAGAACTTGAAAGGACGCATGAAAACCCCGCCGCAATCCCGCGAGGCGGAAACCCTGAATTCAAGTCCCCGAAACCTTGGTGGAGGTTTTGGTAACCAAGCTGCCCCATAGGCATCGGGTTTATCGAACTCGGAACTTATGCGCTCAACAGATCTTCCGTCCATGATACGGACAATAGTCGCCGGGCTGTTGCTGTGTCTGTCGGTTGACGCGGCCTGCCAGGAGCCTCCTGCTCAGTCAAAGCTGAACGACGAAGTCCTGACTTCCTTCGCTTCCTCGAAACGGAAACAAACTGCGGACATCGGAGCGACGCTGGGGTTGCAGATTGCGCCTGAGATAGGGAAGTTTTTTGCCGCTGCGGAACAAGGAGATTGGAACAGCGTCTCGAACCTCTACACAAACCTCCGCGCGCGGACCGGAGTGGACCAGGGAACAGTGCGCGACCCGGCATTCGCGGTCCAACTGTTTCAGCCGGTCTTGGAAACCTTCGGCGCTTACGAAGCGTTCGTGCGTTGGGACCGGGCGCTGCTGCGGAAGTTTGGAGAAGACATCCTGCGGTCCATTCCCGATGGAAGCATCTACTTCGGAGGAACCGACCCCGGCCGGTCTACGCCGAGGAACTTCAACGACGGCCGGCGGCGCCCGGAGAACGCGTGCAGGTGGTTGACGGCCGCGTGAACATTCAAGGCGTGCAAGCGGTCAACGCTCTCAACGCCATCATCGCCCGGCATATGTTCGAGAGGGAGCGCAACAACCGCGGGTTCTATGTCGAAGAGAGTTTTGTGTTGCCGTGGATGTATCCCTATTTGGAGCCGCACGGCATCATCATGAAGCTCAATCGCGACCCCTTGCCGACGCTCACGCCGGAGATGGTGGCCGCCAATCGCAAATACTGGGCCGACTACGCGGCGGCATTGCTGGCTGATCCGCGATTCCAAGGCAACGACGCGGCCCGGAGCGCCTTCTCGAAGCTGCGCACGGCCCACGCGGGGCTTTATGTGTGGCGGGCCACGCAAGGCGGTCAACCGGAACTTGTCAGCGAGGCGGAACATGCTTTCCGGCAGGCTTTGGAACTGTGCCGGGCCAGTGTCGAGACGACCTTTCGTTATGCGGAGTTCCTGACCAAGCTCGAACGATTCGACGAAGCCACCAAGCTGGTTGAGAACTTCGGCATGCTCGACAAAGAAAACCGGGAGGTCGGCAAGATCCTCGACCAGATCAGGAAACTTCAGCAACTCGCGGGAATGGAATCAACCGTGCGACGCGAACTGGAAAGCAACCCGGCCAACCTCAACGCCGCCATGCAGATGCTTTCGGTTCTGGCCAGCCGCGGGAAGTTCAAAGAGATGGATGCGGGGATTGATCAACTCATCCAGCGGAGGGATTTGCCGGCGGCGGTTTTCAAGAACTTCGCCGCAACCTACGTGCAGTTGGGCCGCTGGGATCGCATCGAACGGGTTCTCCGACGATACCTCAGTCTCTATCCCAAGGATGCGCAGGGATGGTATGACCTGTGCGTTGTGCGGATTCAGTTGCAGCAGCCCGAAGCCGCATTGAACAGTTTGGGACAGGCCATCCGCTTGAGACCAGAACTGAGGCAAGCGGCCTATCGCGACGCCCGGCTGGAGAAGATCAAGTTGTTCCCCAGTTTCAACCAGCCTGCAACCGAATCGCCCGGCGCGACGCTTGGCAAGACGGAACCGGGCGGAGCTGGCCCGACTGGTGCGGCGGGCTTGTATGGGGAGTTGTTTGGCGCGGCGTCGGTGACGAAGGCCGCCGACGGCTCGCTGAGCATTCGGAGCGCGCCCATGCGTTACGTCATGTGGATTCTGGCATTTATCGTTGTTGCGCCAGTTTCGTGGTGGTGCTGGCGCCACCGTATCGGCGGCCGTTTGGCGCCCGGCTTCTTCTTTGCGTCGTTCTTGATTCCGGTTCTTGTCGTGCCGGGGATTGCGCTGGAGTCGGTCCGGGTCACGCCGGCGGCTTTGACCGTTAAGACCGGCCTCTGGTTCATGCCCACCACTCACGAAATCCGGCTCTCCGGGTTGGAGTCCGTCACAGAGCAAATTGAAGCGAAGTCGGGACGGCGCAGGTTTGGTTCCCGGACGGACACGGTCTGGTATTTCCGCTATCGCACTGGCGAAGAACGCGGCCTCGTCTTGTCGGATTTGTTCGAGGCCAATCGAAACAAAGTCATCGAATACCTTCACCGCCATGGGATTGACGTTCGGAACGCAGCGAGGTCAACCCCGTAGCTATCATTTGTCCGTGACGCGCGCGCCCCGCAACACAAGCGGATCAAAACGGCTGGATGGCTCGCCCGCGGCCCACGCGATGCCGCGCAGCAGCAGCAGCCGGAACCACGGGTCGTCGAACGTCCACGTGTAGTGGCCGGGCACGCAACCGGAGACACGGCCGCGACCCGTCTGGCACGTCCAGAACATCGGCTGCGGTGCCGTTTGCTCGCTCTCCTTGTCCGGTTTCTCGCGCGACACCGCCAGCGCGGTCACGCGATCGCCCGCGAGCGGCGGCGTCGGCGGCCAGTAAGGCTCGTCGAGAAACGAGAGCTTCGGTGGCAACCCGCGACAAATCGGATATTCGGCGGCAATGATTTCCACTTGCATCGGCCCGTGGCGGTAACGTGTGAAGCCACCCACGCCCACCAGCGCCGCCACGTCTGCGCTGGCCTTCGGCTTGGTCCACGTCGCTGAGTGAATCAGCACCAGCCCGCCGCCGCGTTCGAGGTATTGCTTGATCTGGCGCTGATGCTCGTCGGTCCACGCGAGGTAGCAGAACGCCACGATCACGTTCGCCGAAGCGAACTGCTCCTCCGTCGGCCAGTTCCACGCACACGCGATTTCCACGTTCCCCGCGCCAACGGCGGCCTTCGCGTCGGCGTTGGCGGGGCCGTAGAGATTCACCTGCTCGGCTTTCGACGCCGCACGCCCGCCGAGCAGCAACGCCCATCGTTCCTGCCAGACCGGATAGTCGTGCTCGTGCTCGCGATGATCCTTCTTGTCGGCCAGCAGCACGATGCGGAGCTTGCGCGCCGGCTCCTTCGTTGTAGCGGCTTTGGCCAGCACCGCTTCCACTTCGCTCCGCAACGCTGGTGCCGGCGGAGGCGGCGCAGCGACGCTAATCGTCACCGCGCCACCCAGAAGCCAGCAACACAACGACGTGAACAGCCCCAGAAGCTTCATGATCCCAACAGCAAGTTCAGATGCTTCAGGCTCTTCGCCGCTTGGTCGGGCGTGCCGCACTCGACGGAGAAGACGATGTCGCGCGGGCATTTCTCGCGGACGATCTTGATGATGCGCGCCCAGTCGAGCACGCCCTCGCCGCAGGCGCAGCCCACGGGCGTGCCGGTAACTTTGCCGCGCTCGGCCTCGGAGTGTTTCACGGAGATGTCCTTCGCGTGGAGGTGGACAAGCCGCGAGGCGACGCGCTCCAGCCACGCATAGACGTCGTGGCCGCAGAGGTAGGCGTTGCCGGTGTCGAGGTTGATGCCGATGGCGGGTGACTTTACCAAGTTGTAGATGCGGTCAAGGCCGTCGGGATGACGCGAGTATTGCGCGTGCGGCTCCAAGCCGATCTTCACGCCGCGGCGCTCGGCGATGAACGCCGCTTCCTGCAACGTGTATTTGATGAGGACGAAGTCTTCCTCCTCAGTCGTCCATTTGGCCTTCATGCCTTCGTCGGTGTTGACGACGGGCACGCCGATCTCGGCGGCGACGCGGATGGCGAGCTTGATATATTCGCCATGCACCTCGGGCCGGCCGAGCGGGCCGTGGGATTGCAGGCCAGAGATGATGAGGCCGGCCTTGTCACATGCGTCCTTGATGCGGTAGGGGTCGTCGAACATCGAGACGGTGTGGAAGTAGCCCGCCTCGCTCATCAGTTCGCGGCCGAAGTGGACCATCGGCTCGATGTATTTGTATCCCATCTCGGCGGCCTTCTGGACCGCCCACTCGAACGGCTTGTCCGAGCTGCGTGAGAATTCGGTGTTCAGTCCGACGTGTATCTTGCCCATGTTCGCGCTCCTTTCGGTTGTAGTTTACCTGGCTGTCCTTTGTGCAGAAAATGTTTCGGCCTTGGTCTGGTGCTATTTCGTCACACTGGCTTCCCACATCCAAGTGCAAAGTTGCTTGTCGAGTTGTTGCTGGACGGTCGCGACGGACGGCTTGCCGTAAAGGCTGGTAAGTTCTTCGGGGTCGTTCTTGAGGTTGAACAGTTCGTGGCGGCTGCCGTTGTCAAGCGGGTGGCCGTCCGCGTCGAGATAGAGGACCAGTTTCCAGCGGTCGGTGCGGACCATCCGCACGTGCGGCTGCTCACCGTTGTTGCCCAGGTAAAACATGTCGTAGGTGTCGCAGCAGGAGCCGCGCCACTTCACGCCATGCTCGCCTTTGAGCAGCGGCAGCTCATGCCGTTGTCGGCCATAAAGATGAAAATAGTGTTTTCGGTGAGGCTCAACTCATCCAGCGCCGACAAGAGCCGTCCGAGGTTGCGGTCGGCGCAGGCGATGGAGCCGTAGTAGATGCGCATCAACCGTCGCAGTCCCGCTTCGTCCATCTTCGCCTCGGGGAACCGCGAGAGGTCGGTAACGGTCAGCGGCTTGTCTTTGTAGAGCGCGACATCCTCGTCCGGCACGGTGCTCCAGTAGCCTTGGTGCGTGACGAAGGGATTGAAGAACAGGAAGAACGGCTTCGCGCGATTCTGCCGCACGAAATGAAGCGCGCGATCCGTGAGTATGTCTGTTTGCTGCTTGTTCTTGAAACCGAAGACTTCTTTTCCATCCACAATGGACGGCATCGCATCCAAGCGATCGTATTTCCTGCCTGGCGCAAGGTAGGAATGGCCCTCGGTCACGTCGAAGCCGAATCACTCGGGGTAATACTTCTCGCCGTAGCCAAGGTGCCATTTGCCGATCAGCGCGTTCGTATAGCCGGCGACCTTGAGCACGAAGGCGATAGTGGGCGTGCCGGCCGGCAGGCCGTTGGTGGCGAAGACGGGATTGCCGCAGGGGATGTAATCGGAAATGCCGAACCGGTGACTGTATTGGCCGGTCAACGTCATCGCGCGCGCCACGGCGCTGACCGTTTCCCAGAAACGGGGGTTCTCCCACTGCGCCACGACATCCCGCCAGCAGCACGCATAGCCCGGCCCACCAAGCGCAATCGGCCCCGGCTCGGCGAGCGGCAAGCGCCAGCACCACTTGAAATAATCCTGTTCCGACTGCCAGCGTTGAAGCTCTGCCGCCGGCGCCTGGTCCGCCGGACGCGCTGGCTGTTCCAACTCTCCGCAAATAGCCAGTGCCGCGCCACGTCCGCCCGCATCGCGCCGGCGCAAAACAGCAACCGTCCGTCTAGGCCATGCCGAGCCGCTTCTTGCCTTCGGGCGAGATCATGCTGGGGTTCCAGGGCGGGTCCCAGACCACCTCGACGGTGGCGTCTTCCACACCGGCGAGACCGAGCAGTTTCTGCCGCGCGTCGGCGGCGATGACCGGCCCCATGCCACAACCGCGCGCGGTGAGCGTCATCTTCACGTCCACGCGCCGCCCGCCCTGCGGCGCCGGCGCCGTGCGCATGTCGTAGATAAGGCCTAGATCCACGATGTTGACGGGAATCTCCGGGTCGTAGCAGTTCTTCAAAGCGTCCCAGACCTGTTGCTCGAAAACCTTCTTGTCCACCGCGCCCCCGCTGGCGGCCTTCGCCGGCGCCGCGGGTTTGTCGAAACCGAGCGCGTCGGCGTCATGCGGCGCAATGCGGTAGAGCGCGCCGCGCGCCGAGACGGTGTAGCCGCCGAGCGTCTGCGTGATCGCCACCTCCGTGCCCGCCGACAGCGTGGCAACATGACCGGACGGTATCTGGATCGCCTGGCAATCCCGCTTCAGGGCGATGTTTGGGTTGCTTTCCATAATGCCTTTCGCTTGATCGGGCCGAACTTAACGCCGCGCTCCGCTAAACCACCAGCACGATCTTGCCGAGGTTCTTCCGGTCGAGCATCCGCTGCTGCGCCATCGCCGCTTCCTGTAGCGTGTAGCGCCGGTCCACCACCGGCCGCAGCTTGCCGGCCTCCACCTGCCGCAGCATCTCGATGAACTCCCGCTTGCCGCCCATGTAGCAACCAATGAGCGACTGCTGGTTCACGAACACCATGCGGACATCCACCTTCGCCTCCGCGCCGGTGGTCGCGCCGCAAAACACCATCCGCCCACCGCGCGCCAGACAACGCAGGTTCTTCGGCCACATCTCCGGGCCGATGTGCTCGAACACCACGTCCACGCCGCGGGCAGACGTTTCCTTCAGCGTCCGCGTCACGAAATCCTCGCGGTCGTAGTTGATGCAGACATCCGCGCCGAGCCGCTTGCCGAGATCGAGTTTCTCGTCGCTGCCCGCGGTCGTCAGCACGCGCGCCCCGCAGAGCCTGGCCACCTGGATGGCCGCCGAGCCGACACCGCTGCCGGCGGCATGCACCAGCACCGTTTCGCCCGGAGCCAGCCGCGCGCGCGTCACCAGCATGTGCCACGCCGTCAGGAACACCAGCGGGACCGCGGCCCACTCCTCAAAACCAAGCCGGCTCGACACCGGATGCACGTCCTTGGCGTGGGCTTTGGCGAATCCCGCGTAACCGCCCTGCCGGCGCATGCCCATGATGTCGAAGGTGACGCACTGGCTGTCGTTGCCGCCGACGCAATGCTCGCACTGCCCGCAACTGATGCCCGGCGCGATCACGACCTGCTGGCCGGTGCGGATGTGCTTCACGTTCCCGCCGACATCGGCCACGAGGCCGGCGATGTCGCTGCCGCTGATGTGCGGCATCTCGATGGACATGCCCAGTCCCTGCCGCACCCAGATGTCGAGATGGTTCAGCGCGCACGCCCGCACGCGCACCAACACCTCGTCCGGCCCGATCTTCGGCTCCGACATTTCGCCGGCCTGCAGCTTTTCGGGTCCGCCATGCTCCTTGAAATAAACCGCCTTCATCGGGCGCGGAATCTACACGCCATCCCAACCCCGCGCAAGAAAAGGTGGCGCAAGCTTCCAGCCAGTTCTGATCTTCACCTGTCCGTAAAGTGTTTGTCATAGAATTGTAGCTGTGCAAATCCCGCCCGTGCCGGCCTAATGGCACCGTGATGCCAACGACGATGCCATCGCCTGAGCGCACGCGGTCGCTGCCATTCGGCGAGAAGCAACTGCGGTCCCGGCGGCTGCTGGAAGACTTCCGCCGCGCGCTGCGGGCTGCCGTGAGCGCCTATCCCGATACCGTCAGCCGCCCCGGTCCCGAACGGATGGCTTTGATCGTCGATTACCTGTGCCTCTTCAAGCTCTGCACCGCCCACCAGTCCAGAAGTCGCCGGCCCAAACGGTGGTTGATGCGGGACGCTCCGGTTGCTAGCCTGCCGCAGCTTCGCGGAAGGTTATGGCTGTGCGCCGACAACAACTGCTGCCAGCACTGACGGGCTTCGCCGTGCTTTTCGGCGCGGCGATCGCCGATGGCGCGCAGCTTTACAAACGCCCCATCACCGCCGAGGATCTGCGCGCCTCCACGGTCGCCGCGGTCGAGAAGGACGAGTGGGGCCGTCACCAGGAATTTGTGGAGCGCGCGGTGGGCGAATTCATCAAGGGGCTGCCGCCGCCCGGCGGCGCGCAGAGTCTCAACCTCGCCGTCAACGACGAGGTCATCGGTCTGGCCGTTGCGCAGGCGGCGTTCCTCCGCAGCGTCACGACGAACTCGCTCGATTACATCTCCGCCGACACCGAACTGCGCCCGTTCCTGCAATGGCTGATGATGCACCGGCCGTCGCTGGAGGATTACCGCGAGTCGGTGAAGGGCGACGACCCGGAGAAGGTGCTCCAGCACTGGGCGCGGCTATGGGGCGCGGACCCGGTGGGCCGGGAGAAGTATCGCAACCTCGCGCTGGCCTGCGCGCTGGTGTTCGACAAGCCGGTGGCGCTCCGGCCGGAACCGGGCACGTTCTCCGAGAACAACCCGCCGACGCTGCTCGATGCGCGGGAGCGTTACCTCGACTTCCGTAACGCCGCCGAGCGCGGCCTGCTCCGCACGCGCATCGAGGAGATGGCGCCGTGGGAATTGGTCTGGGTCGTCAACGCCGCCGTGCCCGCTTCCGAGTTGGCGTGGGCACGCGAACACATGCGGCTCGCGCAATCGCGTTGGGGCGACACCTACAACATGCCGCCCTACAACAAAAACCGCCTGCTCGGCAGTGATTCGGTTTACAAGGACTACACGCTGGCGGAGATCAAGAAGGTCGGCGGCATCTGCGGCGACCGCGCTTACTTCGCCTCCATCACCGCCAAGGCCAACGGCATTCCCGCGATGCCGCTCTTGGGCGAGGGGCGGCGCGGCGGCCACGTGTGGCTGGGCTTCGAGGCTGCGCCGGGACGGTGGGATTTCTCTGCCGGCCGCTACGCCGAGGACCGCTATGCCACCGGCTACACGCAGGACCCGCAGACGCGCGAGATCATCAAGGAGCAGACTCTTCATTTGCTGGCCGACCCGCAGCGCCGCTCGCCCGCCTACCGCCAGGCGAGCCGGTTGATCTGGCTCGCGGAAGTTTTGGCCGCGCTGAAACAACCAGCCCTCGCCGCCGACGCGCTCGAACTGGCCGTGAACACCTGCTCCCGCAATCTGCCCGCGTGGACCGCGTTGCTGGACCATCTCAAGCAAACCGCCGCGCCGCGCGCGAAGAGCGACCGGCTGCTGCTGGCCATGCGCGGCGCGTTCCGCAACTACCCCGATGTGCTCGCGCTGACTGACCAGTGGGAGGCCGCGGCGGCTGCGGGCGACGGCGAGATGGCCAAAGTGTTGCGTCGGCAGCAGCACAAACTTGAATCCCGCGCCGACGACCGCACGGACCTGCTGCTGCAAAGCATCGCCCAGCGCGCTGCGGCTTTTGAGAAACAGGGCAACCTCGATGCCGCCGAGCGCGTCTATCGCGACGCCGTCGTCACGCAGGGCCGCGAACTGGTGGCGTTCCGCGTCATTGTCTCCGGCTACATGGAGTTTGCCGCCCGGCACAACCGCCAGCATGATGCGTTGCGCTACGTTTTCTCGAAGTTCGAGGAATTGCAGCGCGAGCCGCACGGTGATTACTTCGCGATGAACGCCTGGACCGGCGTGGCCCGTCTGTTGGCCGACCAACTCGAAAAAGACAACCAGGCCTCCAAAGCCAAGCGTCTCCGTCGCGACGCCGACCGTCTCGCCAAGAGCGCCCGCAATTTGCTCGATACGGGGCTGGAGTAGGGAGGAACCGATTTGACAACGCCGGTCGCATTCGCGAACATAGCGTCAGTTCTTTGTCTGCCTAATGGTGCCGCTTGAGCGGGACCAGCGGGGAAACCAGAAGTTTCCGGAAACGGATTGGGGCTAACGATGCCTGCGAGCATCGGGAACACTTAGTGGTTCCAGCCCGACAGCTAACCTCGTCGGCGATAACATTAAGGGCAAGGGATGTCTCCCGATTCCGGCTTCTTCGGAATCCATTACCTCTCTTCTTGCTGGAACCCGTCTGCCTTCGCAAGGGGCGGACTTTGTTGTTGGACCATGATTGCATCGAATACGAAGCGACCGCGCAATGTGGACGTGCCGCGCGCGGCGGCGATTCTTTACGGCGACTGGGGCACGAGCAAAGCCTACGTCATCGGCCTGGCGTTTGCCGTGGCCGGCTACAGCTCGTTCTGGCTCATCGCGCCGATGTGCCTGCTCACGGCGCTGGTCGGATTGAACTACATCGCCATTTGCAGGCATTACCCCGACGGCGGCGGCGTCTATGCCAGCGTGCGGCACCGGTCGGAAATGATCTCGATCGTCGGGGCGTTTCTGCTGGTCGCAGACTACATCGTCACCGCGGCCATCAGCGCGCTCTCGGCTTTCCAATACCTCGGCGTGCCGCATCCGGAGAAACTCGCTGCCATCGCCATCGCGGTCATCGGCGTGCTGAACTACTTCGGCCCGAAACACACGGGCGGGCTGGCGTTTTTAATCTCGGTGCCGACCGTCATCGTCGTGGTCATCCTCAGTCTCTTCAGCCTGCCGCACCTCGGAGAGGCCGTGCACAACCTCCAGCCGCTCCACGGCGGCTTCTGGGCGAACTGGAACGGCTTCGTCGGCATCGTGCTGGCCCTCTCCGGCGTCGAAGCTATCGCCAACGCCACCGGTGTCATGAAACTCAATCCCGGCAGCACGGACGCCAAGCCGTCGGTCTCGCGAACTTCCACGCCCGCCACGTTCATCGTCATGATCGAAGTCTGCGTGTTCACCGCGCTGCTCGGCCTGGCGATGAACGCCCTCTCCGGCCTGCACGCCAGCAATGGCGAGGTCAACGCTCCCGGCCATCCCGGCGTGCGCGACTACATGCTTCGCTACATGGCCGAGGTCTTCGTCGGCAACTCCCTCGGCGCGACGGTCGGTCACATCGCGGGTTGGGCCGTCTCGATTGTGTTCGGCTGTCTGCTGCTCTCGGCGGTCAATACCGCCATCGTGGACCTGATTTCCATCCAGTTCCTGATGTCGCGCGACGGCGAAGTTCCGTCGGCGTTCCAGAAGCTCAACAGCTTCGGCGTGCCGACGCTCGCGATGGTGATGGCGACCGTTGTTCCTGTCGGGCTTGTGCTGTTCGTCAGCGACATGGCGGGCCTCGCCGATCTCTACGCGGTGGGCGTTGTTGGCGCCATCGCCACCAACCTTGGCGCCAGTTCCACCGACCGGAAGCTCCCGCTCGCCAAATGGGAACGCGGGCTGATGTTCTGCACCTTCCTCATCATGCTGGCGATTGAGATCTCGCTGTTCGTGGACAAACCCCACGCACGCGTCTTTGCTGTTACAGTCTTGGCGGTGGGCTTGATCCTTCGCGGGCTTGTGAAGGAGCGCAAGGAGAAGAAGACCCGCGCGGCGGAGCCGGTCTTGGCATCGCCTGCATCCGAGTCCAACATCGGGGCCGCCGCCGTTTCCGGCAGCCCACTGCTCTGCGCCGTGCGCGGCATCAACCGCACGCTCGAATTCGCCATCAAGGAAGCACAGGAAACGCGCCGGCCGCTTTACGTCGCCTTCATCCGCGAACAGCCGGTGCTTGCCGAAGGCGATCTCGCCCGCAAATGGCAGGATGACGACGAAGCGGCGCGCATTTTTGCCTACGCAAAAGGGAAGCTGGGCGGTCAGGCGTTCCGGCCGTGCTACGCGGTGAGCGATTCGCCAGCCGACACGATTGTGGACATCGCCGCCACGATTGGCGCCGAGCGTCTCATCCTGGGCACCCAGCGGCGCAGCGTGCTGCTGAATGTGCTTCGCGGCAACATCATCCGCCGGGTCGCGCGGCTGCTGCCGGAGCAGATTGACCTGGTGGTTTATGCGTGACCACCGCCGCAAAACATCTTGCCTTCGTGGCGAAACGGCGGCCAACTTTCTCCATGAACTTATCGCTGTTGCTGCGCGCAACTCTTCTCGTCGCTTATGCCGTTTCGGTCGCCGCCGCGCCGCCGCGGGTCCAGAACCGCGCGCCGAAGCCGGATGAGATTGGCTACCGGCCGGCTGATGGCTCGGCGGTGCGGCTGAACCCGCCGTCGTTCATCTGGCTCCACGAGCCGGACGCGCAGACCTACGCCATCGAGTGGGCGCGGAAGAAGGACTTCAGCGATGCGCAGTCGGCCAGCGGCTTCCAGTGGAACACCTACACGCACAACGCGCCGCTCGTAGCGGGGACGTATTTCTGGCGCTACCGCTTCACGACGAAGAAAGGCAACGTCTCTAATTGGAGCGCGACACGCTCGGTCGCCGTGGCGACGAATGCGGTGGCGTTTCCGATGCCGACGCGAGCGGAGCAGAAGCAGCGCGTGCCGCAAAACCATCCACGATTGTTCATGCGACCGGAGGATTTGCCGCGGCTGCGCGAACTGGCGCGCGGCAAGGAGGCGGAAGCCTTTGCGAAGCTCCGCGCCGATGCCGACCGATACATCAAGGCCGGGCCGACGCCGGAACCGACGGAGATGGGTTCGGCGCGCGACAAGGAGAACGACCATGCCGTGAAGTTCTGGTGGCCGAACCGCGAGACCGCCGGAAAAGCTTGCAGCGAGGCGGAGACGATTGCGTTCGTCTATCTCATCACCGGCGAGAAGAAATACGGCGAGGCGGCGCGCAAGTGGATCATGCACCTCGCGTCGTGGAATCCTGACGGGCCGACGAACTTCAAGCTCAACTGCGAGGCGGGCAAGGTCATGCTCTTCCGGCCGTCGCGCGCCTACGATTGGGCCTACGATGCGCTGACGCCGGAGGACCGCGCGAAATTCCAGGCCGTGATGACGCGGCGTGCGCAGGACGCGTGGGCGAGCGGCGAAATCTCGCGCGGCACGGGCCATCTCAATAAGCCTTTCAACAGCCACGGCAACCGCATCTGGCACAAGCTCGCCGAGACGGCCATCGCGTTGCTCGGCGACGTGCCGGAGGCGGAGATGTGGCTCGATTACGCCGTGAACAAGTTCTACTCCTGCTATCCCGTCTGGGCCGACGACGACGGCGGCTGGCACGAGGGCGTGAGCTATTGGGCCGGCTACCAGAGCAAGGCGGTCTGGTGGTTGCAAGTCGCGAAGTCGGCGCTTGGCATTGATGGGTTGAAGAAGCCGTTCTTCGCGCAGGTCGGCGACTATCCGCTCTACATCGCGCCTCCCGGCTCGCCGAACTCCGGCTTCAGCGACCTCGCGTATCGCCCGCCATCGAGCGGCATCGGCGGCTTTATGGAGTATCACCAGCGTATGAAAGGCAGTCAGCCCGACGGCGGCCACGCCGCGTATTGGCACTGGTGGACCGAGACGTGGAAGATGAAAGGCGAGGGCGGCTGGCTCGGTTTCCTCTATGAAGCCAACCTGCCGCCGCTGCCCGCAGCGAAGCCACCAACCGACCTGCCGCAGTCGAAGATTTTCCACGGCATCGGCATCGCCAGCCTGCATACAACACTGCTCAACGCCCGCGACGACGTGCACTTCCTGATGAAATCGTCGCCGTTCGGCACGCAGAGCCACGGCCACAACCCGCACAACACATTTCAACTGAACGCCTACGGCGAGCCGCTGCTGACGACGTGCGTCTATCGCGACCTGCACGGCAGTAAGTTCCACTACCAATGGGTCCACAGCACTCTCGCGCACAACAGCGTGCTCGTGGACGGCGAGGGCCAGATCAAACACAGCGCCGCGCCGCACGGCCGCATCGCCGACGAGCGGTTCACGCCCGCGTGGGATTACATCGCCGGCGACGCCACCGACGCCTACGGCGGCCGGCTGAAACGCTTCCGCCGCAACGTCGCGTTCGTCAAAGGCGACGCGCCCGTCATCGTCATCCACGACGACCTCGTCGCCGCGCAACCCGCCACGTTCCAGTTCATGCTGCACTCGTTGAAGGCGTTCGACGTGGACGACAAGGCCGCGCAACTCTCCGTTGAGCAGCCGAAGGCCGGCGTCACCGTGCGTTATCTCTCGCCCGCGCCGCTCGCGTTCCGCCAATGGGACGGTTTCGAGCCGAAGCCGAAGAAACCATTCCCAAACCAATGGCACGTCGAAGCCGCCACGCAGGAGAAGCGCGGCGCCCTCGGCATGCTCACCATCATTGTTCCCCACCGCGCCGGCCAGCGCGCCGACTGGAAAGTCGAGCGCCTCGAAACCGCCACCGCCCTCGGCGTCCGCCTGACCCTCGGCGGCAAGACCACGCTCATCGGTTTCAACAAGACCGCGGCCGGGAATAAGGCAACGCTGGCGGGAGCGGGCTTCGAGGGGCCAGTGCTGGTGCGGTGAAGCCAAGTTTCTTGGATTGACTAGAAACCATTCCGGTGCCATTTTGGTGCGCACAATGAACCTGACGATCAAAGATTTGCCGGCCAAACTCCACCGCAAACTCAAGGTTCGCGCGAACGCCAACAACCGCAGTTTGAACTGGGAGGTGATTGACATCCTGGGCCGGACGTTGGAAGGCCAGCCGGTGGACATGGAGGCGCTGCTGGCAGAGGTCGCGCAAGTTCGCCGTCGCGTCGCCGGGCCGGCCCTGACGGATGAATTGCTGCGCATCGCGAAGGGCGAGGGCCGCCCGTGATCGTGGTGGACACCAACATCATCGCCTACCTGCTTCTTCCTGGCGATTGGACGGCGATGGCGGAAAAGGCGGCGCGGAAGGATGTCTGGTGCGCGCCGCTGTTGTGGCGGTCGGAGTTCCGCAACGTCCTCGCTCTCTACCTCCGTCGCCGCGCCATTTCGTTCGAGGATGCCGTGCGGCAGATGGAAGCCGCCGAACATCTCCTGCGCGGCCGTGAGTATGCCGTGACCTCGTCCGCCGTGCTTGAGCTTGTCCGGCGCTCAAACCGCTCCGCTTACGACTGCGAGTTCGTGGCTCTGGCAGAGGACTTGGGAATCCGGCTGGTGACGACCGACGAGCCGGTCGTGAAGGAGTTCCCGCGCGTTGCCATCCACCTACGGGACTACGTCAGTGCCCACTGAACCGCGTCATTTGTAAATCTTCCCGCGATGACCGAGCGTAATGAGATAGATGATATTTCGTTGTAGATCGAACTCGTAGATGATGCGCCAGTCTCCGACGCGCAGCCGGCACTCAGAACGGTTCGTCAAACGATGATGCGGAAACCGGTCGAGCCGCGAACCCATCTCGGTGATTCTCGCCACGATCTGCGCCCGAAGTTCGGGCTGGAGGGGGAAGAATATCTTGTCGAACTCGCGGGAATAGACGTGCTGGGCGGGCTTCATCGCCGTTTACGGCTGATGTTCCCGCATTCGTCCTGCCGCAATGTCCTGTTTGCCGCGCTCGATGCTGGCCTTGAACTCGTCGGTCAACTCCAACTCGTCCTCCAGATAATCCTGAAGCCACGCCTGAAGCTTTTCGACTTCCTCACGTGGGAGCTGCCGAACCGCCGATTCAATTTCTTGCACCGTGCTCACGCGGCAAATCTAGCGCAGTCAGCCTCGGCTTGCCAAGGCGTTCTTGGCGCAACATGGAGCAACATGGAACACGGCTGGCAGACTCGATCGCATCAAGGGCAGCCACCACATCTACGGCAAGCCCGGCGAGCGCGCGATCATCACCGTTCCCGTCCACGGCAACCAGTCATTGAAACCCGGCCTGCTCAACGCGGTGCTTAAAGCCGCAAAGCTGACGGAAGCGTAAACGCGAGTGCGTGGCCTTGGCCGGGGATTTGGGAATCCGGCCGGTAACGACCGACGAGTCGGTTGTGAAGGAGTTCCTACGGATTCCCTCCAGGCTGCGTGATTACGTGAGTCGCTGAAGACAGAGGCTGGCCGCTCATCGCAAATGTCGGAGATATGATCCCGATCACAGGATTTGCCGCAATTATTTCCGCACGCCGGGCAATTCTATCCAAGCTCTCCACAAGCGACACGCCTTTCTTGATTATCTCTATCCCCCGTTCCTCAATCAACTCTTCGAGCATAGTGTCCCGGAGCAGCCCGCCAAAGGGGTCATCGCCTCCGCTGATTCTGCGAACCAACCCGTGATGAAGTGGGATGCGAGTCTTAGTATAGAATTGTTTGAACTTATCGGCTCGACGAGCAGCTAATAATCCCAAGGCCACAAGGTGATCGATCATTTTCGAAAAACCCCACCGTGGCGACTTGCTCTCCTCGTAAAATTTTTCTGGATCAACTTCGTGTGTTTCTCTAACCGAAACATCCTTCAAAGCGGCAGCCTTAGCGGTGTATCTGACGAGAAGTTCTCTCGTCGAGTTCTCGAGGACGACGCCAGTAAGCATCAGTGCCGATAGCAACAAGCCGGATTCCAAGCATCCGTTCAATTCGACAAGAAATGACCGCATGCCTGGCGCGACCAACGCCAAGTTGTCCACGCGCTGTTGGATTCGACGAATGCGCCTTACGGTTGAGGCTTTGAACTGCTCTTCTAGTGGTCGAATGCACCGACACATGGTTGCTGGCAGGCCAAGGTGATGACGCTTGAGTCGTGCTTAGACTTGCTGCTTCAAAACGACACGACGAGGTGCCAGATGTAGGTGTAGGCCCAGGCGTCGTAGGTTTCCCACTGCTGCTTCACGAGGTCTTCGCGGCCGGTCATCGGCGGGAGTTCCTTGATCTTCTGTTCCCACGGCACGACGGTGCCGGGCTTGGGGGCGGGATTGGTTTGAGGTTGGTCAGGCATGGTCGTCTCCTATTTCAATTATTTGATTTGCCCGCGAAACACGCTAAAGGACGCTAAAGAAAAATTCTTTTCGCGTCTTTTCGCGTATTTCGCGGGCCATTCATTGTTCCTCTAATAAACTCCAAATTCGCGGCCGGCGTCGGTCATGGCTTGGATGTTCTCGACCTTGGCGTCGTTCTGGACGATGGCGCCGGCGTCGAGGATGTAGCCGCCGTCACGCGCGACGGTCTGGATCACCTTTTTGGTGTAGTCGCGGACTTCCTCGGGTTTGCCGTAGGCGAGCATGACGTTGGGGATGCCGCCGCTGATGGCGAACTTGTCGCCAAGGACGCGGTGGACCTCGAAGATGTCGTCGCGGTCGCAGTGGAAGATGATGCTGCCGGCGGGCAGTTCGCGGAAGGTCTTGAGGTGCGCGCCCCATTTGCCCTCGGCGTAGAAGAGGACCTGATGGCCGCGTTTCCACAGCTCCAGCACGATGGGCTTGAGTGTCGGCCACATGATCTTGTCGAAGTGGTCCTGCGAGACGAACGGCACGCAGCCGCGGTGCATCCAGATGCTGATGGGCAGCGTCTTGGTCGGGTCGGCGCTGGAGAGGGCGATCTGGAACATGTGCGGCTGGAGGGCTTCGCAGGCGGCGAGGACCTTGTCGGGCTGCTCCATGAGGTCCATGCAGAGGCCGATGTAGCCGCGGAGTTTGTCGGC
>JACRQF010000021.1 GCA_016222825.1 Verrucomicrobiota bacterium
GCGGCGGTGGTGGGGACGAATCTGACGCAGACGTTGACGCTGCCGGTGGACGGCGGGCCGGTGTATGTGCGGCTGTGGTCGTTGATGAGCGGGACGTGGAAGTTCACCGATTACTTCTACACGGCGTTTCTCGCGCCGTGAAGTGTCAGATGAGAAATCGCCCGCTTGAGTCTCAACCAGAGGAGCATTGTCATGTCGCAGGAAATCAATCGTCGGGAGTTCATCGCGAAATCACTGCTGGCCGCTCCGGCCACCACGCTCGCCACCGCATCGGCCGCTGACGCTCCGTCGTCCGCTGCGCCAAAGGTTCCGGCGCAGTCGTTGCCGATGGGCAAGATCGGCGCCGACATGAAGGTCAGCCGCGTCATTCTCGGCGGCAACCTACTCAACCTCTTCACCCACAGCCGCGACCTTCGCTATGTTGACCAACTATCCGCCCACTACCATACCGACGAGCGCATCCTGCAAACACTGGCGGTCGCCGAGGAGAACGGCGTCAACACGATGTCCATGAGCAACCGGGCCCGTGCGCTGAGCCTGCTCAAGCGCCACCGCAACGAGCGCGGCGGCAAGATGCAGTGGATCATCTGCCCCATCAGCAAACCCGACGATTCGATGACTGCCTACCGCGAGGAAGTGGAGCGGCTCGTCGGGGAAGGCGCCGACGCGGTCTATATGCACGGCGGCATGTCCGACAGCCTGCTGGCCGGCGGCCGCGTGGACTTGATCGCCAAGGCGGTCGAGATTTTCAAGAACCAGAACGTCCCCGGCGGCGTCGGCGCGCACGATCTCGGCGTCGTCGAGGCGTGCGAGAAAGCTGGCGTCCCGAACGATTTCTACATCAAGACATTTCATCACCTCGACTACCCGACGGCCCCGAAGCCTGAAGACATGAAGAAGCCGTGCGCCGAGGTGCCGGGCTACTGGTGCAAGGACTGGAAGGCCGTCGCCGAGCGGATGCAGGGCGTCAAGAAGACGTGGATCGCCTTCAAGATCATGGCCGCCGGCGCGATCCCGCCGAAGAAGGCGTTCCAGTGGGCCTTCCAGAACGGCGGCGACCACATCCTCGTCGGCATGTTCGACTGGCAGATCGCCGAGGACGTCACCCTCGCCCGCGAAGCCATCGAGAAGGCCAAAGCCAACCGCCAGCGCCCGTGGTGCAGTTGATACTCCCAATGATCACACGTCGCGGTTTCCTTGGAACACTCGGGACAACCATTGCCGGTCTCAGCACAGCGAAACTGTTCGGAGCCGAAACCGCGAAGGATAACATCCGGCTCGGCATGATGCTACAGGGCGCTTCGGCCGCCGAGTTGCAGGAGAAAGCCAAGGCCATAGCCGCCGCTGGTTTTGACACCATACAGCTCTCGTTCTTCTTCCACCCGACCGCCGACGAGCTCAAATCACTCGCCGACGCGCTCAAGGAGCTGAAGCTGAAGACCGCCGCGTTCGGCACCTACTTCAACCTCTTCCGCCCCGACGACACCGGCTTCATGCGGTCGAGCATCGCCACGATGAGGCTCGTCGCCGAGCACGCCGCGCTGTTCGACTGCCGCCAGTTCGTCACCTGGAGCGCGAGCTGCTCGCCGCAGTTCCGCGGCACCGACCCGCGCAACCACACGCCCGAGACCGTCGCGCAACTCCACCGCGCCATCCGGGAGATCGTGCTGCCGGTCCTCGACCCCATCGCTGGCCGCGTCGCGTTCGAACCGTTCTTCCTCCACGTCATCGGCACGCTGGAGATGGCGAAGGAAGTCCTCGCGCCGTTTCCCGCGAACCGCGTCGGCCTCGTGCTCGATCCGCCGAACTTCATCTCGCCCGCGCTCTACCCGAAGTGCGAGGATGAGATGCGCCGCCTCTTCCGCGAACTCGGCGACCGCATCCACGTCGTCCACTTCAAGGACATGAAGCTCAACGCCGCCGGCGACAACGTCGGCTATCCCGGCCCCGGCGGCGGCGAGATGAACTACCCGCTCCTGATCTCCGAAATCCGCAACCTCCACCGCCCGCTGCCCTGCATCATCGAGCATATCAAGCCCGAAGCCGCCGAGTTGTCGAAGACGAAGGCGTGGGTGGAGAAGCAACTTCAGTAAAAGCATTCGCTCGTTTCAAACCGCAGCGCAGTCGTGAAACCTGACAGACGACACTCCTTGTAGTTGGCCGTTCACCTGCACGCTTGCATGACCGGGCATGTCCTGGCTATGGTCGGCTGCGCCGCCACTGGGTCGAGAAATGTCTGTGTCTCGCAACCCGCCGCGTCTCGCTCGACGCCGCCATCAAAGCCCGCGCGCTGGCTCTCCAACAAACCGGTTTCTCGCCACTCGACGCCCTTCACCTTGCCTGCGCCGAAGCAGCGGGGGCCGGGCAATTCTTGACTTGTGACGACCGCGTCATTCGCCGATATTCGGGCCGGATGATTGTCCAGAGTCCGGTGACCTTCATCACAACAATGGTTTGAGCTATGAGCGTGACAGTGCCCAACGAATCCGCGACGACCGCCGAGGCGGTGGAAGTTCTCATGGAACGGATGCCCGCCTCCAAAGTCGCCCGTCTGCTCTCCTCCTGGCAGATCGGCCAGGGCGATTACCTCAAACTGCGCGATGAACTTTTCGTCCGTGAAACCGTTGAGAGCCTCTACGAACAGGCCAAGGCCAACACGCCACGCGAATGATCCGCGTTCGCGGACGCGATGAACTGCCCGCTGTTGATCTCCGAAATCCGCAAGCTCCGCCGCCCGCTGCCCTGCATCATCGAGCACATCAAGCCCGAACCCGTCGAGATGACGAAGACGAAGAAGTGGGTGGAGGAACAACTAGAAGTCGGGGGTTGATGACAACGACAACAGGAGAAAACCGCCATGCAATCCGAGTTTATCCGAGTCTTCTTCACTGGTGTTATTGTATTGATCGGTCTTCCTGGCGCGACACAAGGCGGCGTTATTCAGCGGCCCGTCACTGAAGCTGCAAGAACAAGCCGCAACCCCGCCGTGGCGACGGTGAATGATTTCGCCGTCGCTCTTTGCCAGCAGATGGCGAAGGAGACGCCAGACCGGAATGTTTTTTTCTCGCCGTATTCTCTCGCGTGCGCGCTTGCCATGGCCGCCGAGGGTGCGCGCGGAAACACGGCGGACGAAATGGGCAAGGTGTTGCGCTTCCCGGCTGAAGCACGCCGCGCGGGAGGGGACGCAGCAAATACCCCTTGGAACACCGCGTTGATTCATCAAGGCATGGCAGAATTACGAAAGCGCTTCGGCAACGCGAAGAAACCGGTTCCCAAGGAAGTCAGCGACCGAATCACGACCCTGAGCGCGGCGCTCGACGCCAAGAATCGGCGCGCTGCTACGGCCAAAAACTACTATGTAGCTGAGTTCTTCCAGGCTCAAGCGCAGCAAACGGCTCAGGAACTCAATGCGCTCTACAGGACCCTCGACAATCATGAACTGCGGATAGCGAACGGGCTTTGGGCCGAGAAAACCTTTTCGCTCAAGAAACCCTTTCTGGATGCACTGAATGCTTGCTATGGAATCGGCGCGGTCGCGTCCATGGATTTCGCAGGCCAGCCAGATGCGTCACGCCAGAAACTCAACGCGTGGTGCGCCGAACAAACCCAAGGTCGAATCAAGGAACCGTTGCCACCCGGCGCAATCACGGATCAAACCCGTCTGGTCCTGGCCAGCGGGATCTATTTCCGCGGCGAGTGGCTCAATCACTTTGTTGCAGAGTTGACGAAAGACGACGATTTCCTTTACGGCGGTAGCAAGATTCGCACACCGATGATGCATCACGACGAACCTGTCGTGGTTGGTTACGCGGCGTTTGAGGAAGATGGGTCCCAGTTCGCAACGCCGCGCGAGGTCGCCAGGGGCGAACAGGACAAAAGCAAACTTTATCCCGGCACCAAGGGCTTTGTTGCAGTGGAACTGGCTTACAGAGGCGGCCAGCTTTCAATGGTCATCCTGCTGCCACGATCAGCGACCGGCTTGGGCGATTTGGAAAAGAAACTGAGCGCGGACGAAATACGCGGCTGGCTGGGCACGCTGGAGCAACGGCAAGTGACAATCGTGTTGCCGAAGTTCACGCTCACGTCCAACTACGACATGACCCGCATCCTGAAGAGCCTCGGCATGAAGGAGTCCTTCGACAACGCGCGGGCGGACTTCAGCGGTATCAGCGACCAGCGACCGCTCTTTCTCAGTCAGGTGCTGCATCAGGCTTCTTTGGAGGTGAATGAAAAAGGCACAGTGGCTGCGGCCGTCACCTTTGGACCGGCCCCCGCCGGCCTGCCGGAGACGGTTCCGTTCATCCCAACCTTCCGCGCAAACCATCCGTTCCTGTTTTTCATCCGTGACCGAGCAACCGGAACCCTCCTCTTTCTCGGACGGTTGATGAATCCAAAAGACCAAGCGGTTCAGATCGGAGTTGACCGCTAGAAACGAGCGTTTTTCAGCTGAAACAGCATTTTCTGACCCTATCCGAATACCGGGGCAGTTTCGGCCCCACGTTTTGGAACAATTCAAACGGTCGTTGAGATTATGTAAATTGGTGGAGGTTGGTTGGTCCCACTGTTGTTTGCTGTTCCAACGGTCGTTAGCAGCTTCCAAACGGCCTTTGGCGAGTGGATAACGGGCGTTTGGCTCGTTCCAAAAGGATTTGCAGCCAACCAAACGTGCTTTGCACGAGACTGAATCGGTGGGGCCAAAGTTGCCCCGGCTGGTGGAACAACTCCAAATGTTGTTGGTCCGGGGCTGAAAGCTCTTTCCTAGAATCCACCGACCGGTGGTTCGGTTCCAAAAGCTCTTTGGCTTGTCCCGAAGGCCGGTGGAACTCTTGCGCTGACAGTTATGCGGCTGTCTGCGACCGTTTGGCTGTTCGCGTCACTTGGCGTTCTTGGGCGGGACGGTGTTTGGTGAGCGGCGGGGGCGGAGTTTCTTGCGGACGGAGGAAATGGCGCGGCCCTCGGGAGTCAGTTTGCCACAACAACCGGCGCCGAGGTCCACCAGATTACTGGCGGCGTCGTAGAGTTGGCGTTTGAGCCGGCGCAGGTCGGCGGCCTTGCGGGTCTTTTGGATTTGAAGTTCCTTCAGCGCGCTGTCGGCGGTGACGACATCCTTCAGCAGTTGTTGGACGGACTCGACGCCTTTGGTGGGGAAGGGATTCTTGGCGGTGATTTTGTCGCGGTGGCCGTTGACGGTGGCGACGGCGCTTTCCGCGAAGCCGATGAGTGCGAGCAGTGAATGTTTGGGCATGGCGCTGGATGCGGATGATGAAGCAACGCAGCCGGTTTTTCAACAGCGGCGCGCGTGACGGTGTCGGCGGCCGCCCGTTTTTGGCAATCCAAACGCTTGCTCTCTGGCGATGGCGGCGGCAAGATGGACAGCAACTTATTTCCCGCAACCGCGTTATGATAAGGAGCACGATGAACCAGAATGCCAATAGCCGCACCTCTCGCCGGACTTTCCTGAAACAATCCTCCACCGCCGTCGTTGCCAGCGCGCTCGCGTCGCCGCTGGGTCTGCCGTCCATCCTGGGCGCGGCGGAGCTTCCGAAGCTCAGGCTCGGCCTGATCTCGGCGGCGACTTACGGTTACATGGGCGCGGAGCGCGTGCAGGGATCGAATCACGGCACGGCGTTCTCGACGTGCTGCAACGGCTTCGACGAGGCCAAGCGCAAAGGGTTCGTCGGGACGTTTGTGGCGTCGAAGAAGCGCATCGAGGGCGTGGAGGTGGTGAAGATTTGGGACCCGGTGAAATCGGCGGCGGAGAAGCTCGCGGACGTTTGCGGCATCGCGAAGGTTTGCGACAGCGCCGACGAATGCTCCGAGGGCGTGGACGCGGTGGCCATCCCGGACGACGGCACGGGCGAGCATTGGAAATACGCGCTCACGCCGTTGCGCAAGGGCGTGCCGACGTTTTGCGACAAGCCGCTCGCCATGACCGCAAAGCAGGCGAAGGAGATCGCGGAGGTGGCGCGCAAGGCGGGCACGCCGTTCATGTCGGCCAGCTCGCTGCGGTTCGTGCCGGACGTGGTGGCGCTGGCCAAGGAGGTGCCGTCGCTCGGCAACATCAATCTCGCGACGTCCATCTGCGGCAACGAGCTGGTTTATTACGGGATTCACGCGCTGGAACTGGCCTATGCCGTCCTCGGCCGCGGCGCGGTCTCGTGCCTGAACGTCGGCCAGCCGGGCCGCAACATCGTTCGCGTGCGTTTCGAGAACGGCCGCGACCTGATGTTGATGGTGGCCGAGAAGGAGTGGATGCGCGCGGGTTACCAGATCAACCTCTACGGCACGAAAGGCTGGAAGACCCTGACGCCGAACCTCGCCGACCTTTACTGGTATCTGCTCCAGAAGTTCATCGAACTGGTTCGCACGAAGAAAGAGAGCGTGCCGATCGAGGAAGAAGTCGAGGTGATCGCCGTGCTCGAAGCCGGCAAACGCTCGCTGGCCGAGAAGCGCGAAGTGACGCTGGCGGAAGTGTTGAAATAGACCGTCGAGCTTGCCGAGTCCAACGAAAGTAGTAAAAGCGCAGGCTTGCTTTTGCGTGGGTTTGGAGTAAAACGCGCGCTGCCGAAATCAGAGGAGCAATAGGCGTGAATAGACTGATGTTGTTGTTGATGCTGTGTGCGGTGGTTCCGGCGCTTTGGGCGCAGGACGCGAAGAACCATAAAGATGTGCCGCCGTGGGCGACCGACCTGCGCGTCACGGGCATTATGCGCCAGGGTGGCCAGGAGCAGGCCAGCGTCGAGCGACCGGGGGTCATGCTGAAGTTTGTGAAGGAGGGCGACACTCTATCGGGTCATGTTGTCGTGCTGGATATAGACTACGCGCACCGCAACGTGACGATGACCGACGGCAAGGACATCGTAACAATCCGTGTGGCGAATGTGATGGCCGCGCCGCCGAAACCCGTAGTCGTGGCGCAACAACAGCAGCAGGATAAGGAGGGCAAGCAGAAGTCATGGGGGAAGCCTGAAAGAACCACGGCGATGCGGGACGACAACGGTCGCTGGCACGTCGTCTTCCCCAACGGCCACGCGATGGACATGCAGTCTTATGTGGACCGGCACGGTGGTCTTCAAGCGACCATTGAGCACGTGCGGGAACGCATGAAGAGCGACGATAATCCTGATCGCCGGGAATTCCGCGCCCAGCAATTGCGCGCGCTTAAGTCTATGAGCAAGGCCGACAGGCAGTGACAGGGAGCTGGGTGTTTGTGAGTAGGGCGAGTTTTGAATTCGCCCATCCCCGTTCATAAGCGCGCAGGGCGAGTTTGGAAACTCGCCCCACTTCATATCTCGCGTGTGGCAGCCTCACGGAACTCAGCCTCTGTCGGATTCCTTCCATCGCGCGACTGTCTTTCGGCAACGAACGCGCGCGCCCAACTGAGAAAACGGCGGTGCGTCTCATGCACGGGCTGTTTGATGCCTTTGTCGTCAATGAGCCAGAAGCCGCGCTGTTGGCCGTCGGACGCGACCTCGTTGTTGTAGAGTTCCCAGTAGAGGATGAACGGGCAGCCCCATTCGAGGCCGGCGCGCATCACGGTGCGCGAGAGGCGGTCCTGCTCCTGCGGCGAGTGGCGGATGGCGGGGAAGCCGTATTCGCCGATGAAGACGCGCTTGTCGGCAATGGCGGGCTTGGGCGTGAGCTTGGATTCGATGTAGTCGAGCGCGCGCTTGAGCAGCGCGGGATCCTTGGCGGTGTCGTAGCTGGAGTAGGAGACGAAGTCCACGGGAACCTGCGGCAGGACTCGGTTCACGAGCGCAGGGCGGTTTTCGTCCATCGCGAGCTTCACATGATTGACCTCGGTGTAATGCCACGCTTGCACGTCGCGGTGCGGCGTGTCGCGCTTGGCGTCGTCCACGGCGCGCTGGCGCGCGGCGAGCCAGTCCGCCATCCCTTGCACGGCTTCGGGCGTCACCTTCGCGTCGTCGGCCTTCTTCACGCTGCCGCGCAGGAAGCCGTCGCCTTCCCAGTGGCCGAGAAAGAACGTCTTGCCGGTGCCGCTGTAGGTTTTGAGCAGATGGGCGGTGAGGTCGTGGATTTCACGGTATTCCTTCGCTGCGTCCTCCTTCGAGAATCCGCGCCGCCACTTGCCCTCGCCGCCGCTGAACGTGTGCGCCCACAACACGTAATAAGCGAACGGCATGTCGAGCACGTGGCGATGGGACGGCTCCCGCCGCGCCAGGTCCGCCAGCGACTGGATGGACGAGTCGGCCGCGGGGACGTTGCCGTTGGGCGAAGCGTAGCGGCGGGCCAACTCGAACTTGATGACGTTGGCGCCCATGTCGCGGATGGCCTCGGCGGTCTCCACCAGCCGTGTCTTGTCGGTGAACTGGTAAGCCGCGCCGAACGTCTGCGTGCCGATGACGTAGTTGAACCGATCCGCCGGCGGCAACGCGGTGCGTTTGGCGGCTCGCGGCTCGTTGGCGCGCTGCTCCAGCAGCTTCGTCAACACCTGCGCGGCTTCAGCGCGGGTGACGGGCTGCGTTGGGTCTTTGAGCGTTGCCTTCAACTCAAACGGCCGGTCCGATGCCGCGATGCTGCTGGTGAGCGTTTGCAGCAATTGTCCGCCTGTGATCGGCGCATCGCCGGTGGCGGGCAGGGCGGGTGCTGACGGGAACAATTTTGTGACAATGAGCGCGAGGTCGGCGGCAGTGAGCTTGCCGCGCGGATTGAACTTACCTTTCTCGTCTGTGATCAAGCCGTGGGTAAGGACAAGTTGCGCGGGTTTCCAGTCCGGGCTGTCGCGCCGAATGTCGGTAATCGGGGTTAGGAAGAGCACGTCGCCGGCGTCGAGGAGCGCGAGTTGCACGAGCACGGGGTCGAGGTCGCGCGGGCGGATGTTGCGTTGCACGGCGAGGGCAGCGATGGCGCCCGCAGCCTGGCCCATGAGCATCGTGTGCGGCTGGAGGCGCGTCGCACCGTTGGCCATGCGCGATTGGGAGATGTTCTTCTCCGCAGGCAGGAAGCCGTCCACTTTCTCCGGGATGAAGCACTCGAACGGAATCGGAAACGGCCCGACGCCGCGCGAGCCGAACTTCTCCGTCGGAATATCCTCGGGGCGGTCGAGGCCCTCCTCCAGATACTTCGGCGTCATCGAGCCGTGCAGGTCCACCGCGTAATCGCCGAGCGCGACGGCGTGCGGGAAGCGTGTGGGCTTGCCGGGAAATCGTTCGATCTCGCGCGCGACGAGCGTGTGCAGACCGATGATGCGCCGGCTCTCGCGCGTGTAGGGCATCACAGAGAAGTGATAGAGGATCGGGCGGTAGGGCGCGAGGTCAGGTTGGTCCTTGAGCCACGCGTCAATCTCCGCGCGGTTGTAGGGCGAGTCGTAACCCTCGTCGTTGGCGACGGCCCAGTCCTTCTTGCCAAGCGTGGTCTGGATGTAATAGAGGAGGTGCAGCGTCTTGAGCCGCATGTCGCGATCGGTGGCGCGGCGGCGGGCGAGGTCTTCGATTTCGGCGACGGTCGAGGGGTGATCGTTGTTGTAGTTCAAGTGCGTGCGCGTGATGGGTGGCGAGTTGCCGGGACGCGAACTGTCCGGCATGGCGCGGTAGCCGATGAACGTCGTCCAAGTCCACGGCTTGGCTTTCGTGTCAATCTTCTCGCCGTCGCAAAGCGAGCGCGCGAACGCGGCGTGGACATTCTTCGTGTAGCCCGGTGGCGGGCGGGTGATGAGCAACTCCGGCGGCACGCCTTGCGGGTAGTGCTTCACCACGGCGGTCCAGGTGTTGGCTTGCACACGCTGCGCCGGGTTGATGGCGTCGTTGGTGCAGTTACCCGTGCGGTAACGCGCGACGGTGAGCGGGATGACGTCGCCCCATTCGGTGGCGTCAATCAGCACGCGGCTTCGCACCCGGCGCGTCTCGCGGCCTTCTGGCGTGACGATCTCCACCTCCGCGCCAGTGACGGTGTTGCCGTTCTTGAAAACCTTCGCCACACGCGAGCGGAGCGACAGGTCCAGCACGCCCGCGCCGCGCGCGTCGCCGAGCATTGTCAGCAGGAGCCGTTGCCCGATGCGTGGCTCCACGCAGACGTGGCGGAGCCAGTAGGCGGTTTCCCAATTGATGCCCAGCGGCCGGTAATGCGCCGCGATCAGCCCGCACAGCTCCCGGTAAAGTCCACGCTCGCGGCAGAGTGTCCGGCCCTCGTCCATCGAGGTGACAGCCGCGGCATTCATCTGGCCGCCGACCCAGTCCGTCTCCTCCAGCAGCAATACCGAGCGGCCCATTCGCGCCGCCTGCGCGGCCGCGCCCACGCCGCCCGTGCCCGCGCCGGCGATGACGATGTCATAGCTCTCCCGCAACCGCGCGGCTGGTGCCGGCTCCAGCGGCTTTGTGTTCACCGATTTCGGCGGCGGCGTCGGGAGGCGGCTGGCGACGCCGTTCAAGACCGTGGCCACGCTCTGCGCCGCGCAAACTCCGCCTGACACCGCGCTCTTCCTCCAATACTGCGGCTGGCCGATGACGCCGCGCTCTGCGATGACGGCGATGGCTTCCTCCGTGGTCGTCACAGGTTTGAACACTTGCGCCAGTTCCTCCAACAGTGCCGCCACCTTCGCGCCGTCGCATTTCCCGCCCGTGACAACGTGCTCCAGCCAGTAGTCGGGCGAGCGGATGATGTGGTGCTCAACGAGCATGGCGACATCGTGGAGCACTTGTTCCGCCTGCACTTGCGGGATGGGCTTGGAGGCGGCACGCAGCGGCGCCGGCGGCGCAAGCAGCAAGGCGATGAGAATCAGAAAAACGTGTTTCATGGTTTGTGGTCGCATCATCCGCCAAACACCCCGCCGTCGTCGAGCCAGATGGGGAAATTGTCTGGACAACCGAAAGGCGCAGCGTAGCCTTGCGCTCGTCAGGGAATAGGGTCTTTGGCCATTGAACACGAAACTGATGCCGCGAGTCATCATATATGTGTCCGCGCTTCTCCTGTGTGCGCCGGTGTTGTGGGCCGACTGGTCCTTTGTCATGCTGGGTGACACCCGGGGCCAACGCAGCTCAACCACCAACGGTGTCAGCACGCACTTGCGCACTATCGCCGAGAAGATCGCCACGCTGAATCCCAACCTGGTGCTGGTGGCCGGCGATCTGATCAACGGCAATGACACCAACGAGTCCGCCCACGTTTCCTTCGCGCAACAGTTTGTCAGTTGGAAGGCGGCCATGGAGCCGGTCTTCGACTACAACACGGGCACGGGCATCCCGATCTATCCCGTGCGCGGCAACCATGAGAATAACGACAGCGAGGGGCCGGTCATCCCCGAACTAAAGCAGGCCTACTACGATGCGTTCCACAACTACGTGCCGTTCAATGGTCCGAACAACGGCTTGGGCGACGACCAGCGTGGCTTCAGCTATTCCTTCACCACCAACAACGCCACGTTTGTTGTCGCCGACCAGTATTTCTATGACAGCGGGAGCGGTTATCACGAAATGGACCGGTCCTGGATCACGCAACAATTTCAGCAGGCGAACTCGGCCTACGAAGTCTTCATGGCCCATGTGCCGATCTTCATGACGGAAGGACAGGGGGAGCCGGAGCATTTTTTCGGCCACAATGCCGCCGGAAACCATACCCGGTCGAATTTCTGGAACGCACTCGGCACCAATGGCGTCCAGCTTTATGTGACCGGCCACATCCACAACGAAACCGTCGCCAGCACGACCAACGACTACGGAAACACAATCATCCAGTTGCTGGCGGGCAATGGTGGCGCGCCTGCGGACCCTGTCGTGGTGGATCCGGACCCGGGCGTTTCAGTGCTCTACACCAACGGCCTCTACGGCTTCTCGCTGGCCACGGTGAGCGCCGACTTCATGAAGATCGAATACTACTCGCTGCACACGGGCGACAATAGTTGGACCAAGGACAGCTACTTCACGCTGATTCCGGCAAACCAAGTCGTCCCGGAGCCTTCGACCGCTGTCCTGCTCGGCCCGGCGCTGGTGATGCTGGTGGCCGGGCGTTTACGGAGGCGGCCGGTCAACGCGGCGGGCAGAACTTGCGGCAGATTTCCAGACCGGTCATCCATTTGATGCGGCTGCCGTAATGTTGGTGGAGCCGCTCGACTGCCAACTGGAAGACGCGGAAGCCACTCTTGGTGCCGTTGCCGTAGAGCGTCTGTGCGTGCGTGTAGAACACGAGGCACTTGCCTTTCTTGATCTGCTCGACGAAGAGGCCACGCTGGCCGTTGGCGGTGATGTAGCGGTCGGCGTCGCCCAGGACATCCTGCTTGGTTTTCTTGCCAAAGGTGTGGTCGTAAACGTCGGTGACATTCGGACGGAGCGAGACCGCCATCGCGCCGTCGTCGCCCCGGTAGATGACTCCAGGCTGATCGCCGGTGTCGTTGAAGAGCATCACATATTTCAGGCCGAACACTTTCTCCGCCGCGCGGACAGCGGCTTCGCCTAATGTGGCGTTCTTCTCCTTCGGATACGACCAGCACATCGTCAAGCCGCCAACTTCGATGCCCGCGTTCTTTAGCATCCGCATTGCCTCGGCGATGTAATGCGTCTGCGCCGCCAGCGGCTGCGTATGCAGCCAGTCGTTTTCCGTGGGCGGACCGGTGGCGAGCCGCTTCGCCGCGATGTCCCAGACATACCAATGCGTGATCACCTCCGGCGTGATGGTGAACCGCGGCGCATACAACTCCTTGACCATCGCGATCCACGCCAGCCGCTCCTCGCGCGTGTGGCCGGGGTATTCACCGAGCGAGCCGTCAATCGGTTTGATGCCGCCGATGCACGGGACGACACTGAACTTGCCTTTGACACCGTTCTGCCTGGCCCATTGGCCGACCTCGACGTAGAACGCCGTGGGAATCTCGCGGCAGACGTTGGTGTCCTTGAGCGAGCGCATGTTGATGAACGGCGCCGGGTCATCCACGACCATGCAGACGGGAATCTTCGGCGCGTCGTCGGCGAATGCCGCTGCGCACAGGCAGAGCAAGCCAACCAGCGTCCGCCCGCAAAGAAACGGCGAGCGTTTCATGAAGGCCGGCGTGTCACGCCAGCAACTCGTGGGCGATTTTGAGCTTACGGGCGATCGCAAGCCGCGCGGGGCAGACCTGCTCGCACTGGTGGCACTCCTGGCAGGCGGTCGCTTGCTGATGGCTCGGCAGCGCGGCGTAAAGCTCGCGCGCGTCGCGCTCGTGGCCGTAGTTCTGGTGATACATGCGGAAGCGGAGGATGTCCGGGATGCGCACGCCCGCCGGGCAGGCCGACACGCAGGTTTCGCACATCCGGCAATAGTCCTTGGTGGCCAGCGACGCGTATTGCTCCAGCAGGCGCTCGTGGAGCAGGGTGAACTTCTGCTCCACCGCTGCGCAGTTCTCCACCACGTCCTGCGTCGTGCCCATGCCGACGATGGCGCAGGAGACGTTCGGGTTCTTGAGCACCCACATCAGGAACGCTTGGTAGAGGTTCTGCTTGCCGAACACCTTCAGCTTCTTGATCATGGCCGCCACCTTTGGGTCGTCGGTCTTCTTGGCCCAGTTCGGGACGAAGTGGCCGGTCATCGGCTTGATCACCATCACGCCCACATCCTTCTGCTTGCACAGCTTGAAAAGGTCTTCCGTGCTGACCTCGTCGGTCTCCTCCGTCCACTTGGCGAGGTTCATGTAGTTGTAGGGCTGGAAGATGAAGTCAACGTCGCCCGCCTCGACGCGGATGCGATGCTGGTCCGGGATGTGGCAGCTCATGCCGATGAAGCGAATCTTGCCCTGCTTCTTGAGCTTCTGCGCCGCCTCGCGAAACCCGTCGCTGAAACCACCGTGGCCGAAGTAACCGTCAATGACATCCGTTTGGAAGCGTTTGAGGCTCCGCTCGCAGTCGGCGATGACGGCCGCGGCGTCGCGCTTGCCGGTGGCGGTGAAGATGAACGCCTCCTTGCGGCGGCCCTTCAACGCGCGGCCGAGAATCTCCTCGGTGTCGTGGTAGCTGGCGGAGGTGGCGACGAAGTTGCCGCCGAGGTCCAGCAGCTTGTTCGTGATCGCCGGAAGCTCCTCGCGGTATTTGTTGAACAACTCCGGCCCAAGCTGGTGCGAGCGCAGCCCGCTGGCGCAGCCGAGGCCGATCTCTGAAATCTTGAGGTTCGTGCGACCGAGTCGGCGATACTTCATGCCCGATGCCGGCTCGCTGGCTGCCGACGCTGGCTGGCTCTCTGCCAGCGCCCCCAATGTTGCCGCAGTGGTTGTCTCCAGAAACTGGCGGCGTGTCACAGACTTGCTCTCTTCGGCACTCATAGGGTTTTCCTTTCGTTGGCACTTCAACTTGCGCGACCACTGACGCCGCGCAGCCTACGCTGCTGTCCTTGGCCAGACAAGATGGAAAGGTGGTGGAGCCTTGCTCGGCAAAACATCACCGCTTCGCTGGCTTGCGCGTCTGGCCGCCCACTACGGGGAACATGCTGACTCGAAACTTGGTGCAGCCGTAGGGGACAAGCGTGACCGTGGCGGGCTTGGCGTCCTTGACCGGCGCGGGCGGGAGCGGCTGGAGTTCGGTGGGTTGCCAGTCGAACTGGCGTGCGGGAAGCTGGAGCTTCAGCGGCGCGTCGAGTTGCCACGACCAATGGGCCGGCAGCGGCTGACGGAGCAGCTTCGCGCCGCGCGTTACGGTTGCCGCATCCAGCGCGTAGTTGTAGACAGCGTTCTTAACCGGCTGGTCGGGAGTCTCGTCGGGAATTGGCAGCGCAAACAGCAACGGGCCGTAGTTCACACTCGCGAACGGATTGTTCACCTCCGTCAGCTTCGACAGCGAACGCTTCGAGAAATACTTGTCTTGCGGGAACGGTGTCTCGCGGCTTTCCACGACCTCCACGCGCATCGGCAGGCGCAACGTCACCCGGTCGCCGCTCACCCACGAACGCAGGAGCTTCGCGAAACCTTTGCTGTCCTTCTTCAGCGCGACACTGCGGCCGTTGACCAACAACACCGGCCTGCTGCACCACGCGGGGATGCGGAGGTAGAGCGGAAACTCGGCTTTCCTCGCCGGTCGCACCGTCAGACGGATTTCCTCCTCGAACGGGTAATTCGTCTCGCTCTCGATCTCCACCGGCACGCCGTCGGCCACTTGCGCGCGCAGGCGGCACGGGCCGTAGAGCGTCGCCGCCACGCCGCGGTCGGGCGTGGCCATCCACATGCTCATGATGTAGTTCGGCACGATGCGGTTGCAGTTGCCGACGCAGCAGAGCACTGGATGGCCGATTTCGGTGAAGCGATAGCTGTCGCCGAGCGCGCTGCCGGGGCAGCCCGGCCGGTCGCACGGCAGCGACAGGCTGAGCCGGTTCGGGCTTTGGTAGTAGCTCATCGTTTGGAAGTCGCGCGCGATGGGCGCGGGGCCGGCGTTGAAGAACGCGCGCTCCATCCGGTCGGCCCAGCCGCGCTCGCCGGTGATGCGCAGCAGGGTGCCGAACGTCCACGGCCCGGCAGCGACGTTGCAGGTTTCCACGTTGCGCGTCGAGCCGATGCCGGCCAGGTATTCCTCGCCGGAGACGAGGCCAATCGGCAATCCGTGGCGCTCGTCGGACCAGCGGATCGTCGCGAGCGTGGCGTCGAGAAGCTTGCGGTCGCCGGTCCACGGATACATCAACGCCGGCACGCGGATGTTCTCGTAGAAGATGACCGTGTGGCCGTGGACGATATCGCCGCTGTTCCACTGTCCGACGATCTTTTGGAAGCTCGGTCGGCGGATTGAGGCGAGGGCATTGGCCAGCACCTTCTCGTCGCCGCTCATCATGTAGGTGTCGAGCATTGGGTCGAGGTTGACCATGCCGTTGACGGGATAAAACACCGGCGAGAACTCCGGCAGCGGATAGTCGCGATATGCCTTCACCAGCGCGTCGAGGATGCGCCGCTCGCCGGTGGCTTGATAGTAGGCAACCAGCGCCCGGCCCATGTGTGAGTGCGCCCAGTTGTTGAACTGGCCATTGGCCTTGTCCATCTCAACGCTGAGGATGTTGCGCGGTTGCCAATAGACGAACGACTCGCCGCCGCGGTTGACGCCGTCCACGACCGGATCGAGCCGCGCGCGGGCCTTCGCGATGAGTTGCGGGTCGTCGAGGATGTAGGCCAGCCGCACCAGCCCGTCGAGCCAGTAGGCGCACTGCTCCAGCGGCCAGCCTGTGCCGTTGGCTTTCACGCCCCTCGCCTCGAAGTGGTGTGTTCAAGCACGGTTACAAGGGACGTCCGCGCGATCGTCCAGATGTCCCGTGATGCCTGCCGCCGCGTCGCGCGCCCAATCATTCAACCAACCAGCCGGCCGCGCTGCGCCCGGTGGCAGGGGGATGAAATGCGGTTTGATCTTCGGTCCCTTGTCGCCCGCGACCAACGCGCGCAGGTCCTTCACCACAGCGTCGCAGGTGGTGTCAGCCAGTAATTGTTCGCTTGTCTGCACCCAAACAAGCGAGAAAGCCGACAATACCAAGAGAAGAGACTTTTCGCGTTTCATTTGCAGGTTTAGCTACTTGATTCTGTAGAATGTGGTCTTTCTTTCTTTGATGGCGAGAAGCAGCGTAGTCGAGGCGGAATCATAATGAAGACCAAGAGAGGATCCTCGCTGCAAACCTCGTTCTGTGATTGGAACGATTTCGATTTCGTCTTTGGACTTGTGGCGCCACGCAATTGGCATGGCAGCGATTGAAGCGCCCATGAATCCAGTGCCGTCTTCTGCAAGCTGAAATGCAACGGTTTCAAAACCATCCTTCTTGTTGCTCCACGCACCAAGCAACGATGATTGAGCGGTTGAAGGAAATTCACGCTCGAAGTCAATCAGCATCTTTCGGTATTTCCCGCTTCTGTCCACTAATTTGAGGCCGGCGATGAAGAATGTCTGTGCCGAGATATCGGCAGCCGTTTGGCCACCCTCACACACTTGCGCAGGGTCGGCCTCTGCCTTCAACAAGGCGCGAATGCAGGCTATATCTCGGCTTGCGCAAGCCGCAGCCAACGGAGTCAACCTATCCGGTTCCTTGGGGTTGGGGGAGACTCCAACTTCCAGCAAAGCACGAACCAACTCGCTTTGCCGATTCTTGATGGCATGAAGCAATGCTTCTGAACCGTTTGGTTCAGCAAGCAGTCCTTCCTGTTTCAGCCAAGGAACATGAACAGCACGAAGATGTCTGCTTCCTACCATATCACGAGTTGCCTCTCCCCCGCGACGCGCGATTTCCTCGCGCAAAAGAACTGCCAACCGGTCGAAATTGACTTGGAGAATCCAAGCGACAGCGTTCTCCCATCTGATATCTTCCAGCGCATCTTCTGAACGAATAGCCCGGCGGGCATCTTCGACGTTGCCGGCTCTGACGGCGGCAATGAACTCCTCTTCGAGACTCATTGCTGGATTCAAGCGATCCAGCGGTGGCAATGCGGCCAGCGCACCCTTGGCCAATGCGGGGAATCTCCGGGAAAGATTGGCACGCGCATGCTCGCTCACCCACCGATTGGAATCCCTTGCCAGTTGGGCAAGGAGCGCGAAAGACGCATTCCTGTTCTTTGCCATCGCAAGCCGAACCTGAATGGAAGAGTCGCTTGCCAGCTTGGGAAACAAGGCAGCAGGCAAGCGTGCGTCTTGGGCTGCCGACGAACGCTGGTTGGAGCTTCGGCTTCCGGCGAGAGTTCTCAAAGCCTTTTCGACTGCCGCAGATGGAGCCTGGGGATTGCGCAGCAACGACCAAAGCACCTGTTTGTCAGTGCTTTCCGCGAGTTTGAGAAGAGCTTCAGAGGGCGCGTTCGGGTTCGCACCAAGGCTGCTGGCAGCAGCCCAGCCGCCCTCAGTTGCGACTTTGGCCAGCAAGTCAGAAGGCGCGCTGGGATTCCTTGCTAATTCTTGCAGTGGGTAGCGTTCCTTCTTGGCGATGGCGGCCTCCAACGCTTCGCGTGGGGCGAGTCGGTCGCGTGCAACCAAGGACCGTATTCGTTCAGTTCCTTCCTTGATCTTACGCAGATAAAGCTCCTTGGCTCCGGCTGGAGCTTTCGGATGCAGTGCAACAGCACGCCATGAGCAAGGGTCATCAGATGCTTCTAGGAACCGGCCCAGAAGACTTGGAGGCATGTTGAGATGCGATGCCACAAGGGGACGCAAGAATCCGAACTCACTGTTCGTTGTTGCGGAAAGGCATTTCTCGGCCACTACGGCCAGCACCTCGGGCGATATCTTGGGGTGCTTGAGCAGGGCGTAAAGTTCGTGATTTCGATTCTGAAACAGCAACACCGAAACGTCTATGAACTCCTTTGGAAAAGTCTCCGGAAGCGGCTGCAATTCTCCCTGTTTTGAGAACTTTTCATACTGATTGTCCTTTCGGCGAAAATCAGCGATATCGTCAAAATTGATTCTTGCCGCTCTCTCGAAGGCGCAAGGTTGAAGACTTGCAAGAGTTGATGGTGTGACCAGCCCGCCTGATTCGAAGACAAGTTGGCCTTCTTGAGTGTGGCGCAAGATGAATACCGGGTCGTTCTCGATTCTCAGGAGCCCGGGATATTTATAGATGCGGATGTGCGAATCAGATGTTACCCACCGAATCCGTTCTTGTTGAAAAACCCAAAATAGCCGACCTATTTTGTGTCCGCGATACTCGTCCCCAAATTCTAACACGATTTTCCCAACGCCGGGCAGCGTGCCAATCCAATCTCCTTTCAGGGAATCAGAAGCAGCGGAAGGCAGGAGCGACACCGCAAGGACCAACGCACCAAACCAGACAGTTGTGATGAATCGCGGGTTTTGCATGTGGCAGGTAGTGCGAATTGAAGCGTTGAAGAACAATCTAATCGTTGGCGCCGCGCTACACCGGCGCACCCAGGAATCCTTCGTGGTAGAAGACCGGCTTGTAGCCGTGCTCGGTTACCCAACGGATGGTGGCGTCGAGGCGTTGGGGGTGGTCTGGGATGTAGCGGGTGTAGAACGGCCAGAAGTATTGCTCGTGCGTGAAGAGGTCCATGATTTCCGCGTTGTTCGGGTCCTTCGAAAGCGGCTCCAACACGGCGGCGGTTCGCTCCACCGGCGTGGAGTTGCAGACGATGTCCACGCGCGAGCAGACGATGCCAGTCTTGAAGTCCTTCCACGCGTCGTGGGTGCCGACGTATTCGGAGATGACGTCATCGTAGCGGTAGTTCACATCGTAGCGGCCGTTTGGCATGCGGAAGTAGCCGCTGAGCACGCGGACGCCGCGCTTGAAAAGCGGCTTGAGCGCTTCCTGCCGCGTCATGCCCCAATGAATCACTGTCGGCGGCGCGTAGCTCTGCGCGCCGGCGAAGCGATGGATTTGCTCGTTCACCTTGTCGAGGTCGGCGATTAGCTTCTCCGGCGGCGCATCTTGATACGGCCGGTTGGGCATGTTGGCGTAGGCGTGGAAAGCAAGCTTGAGCCAGTGCGCGCAGTCGCGCCATTCGGGTTTGTAGCGGTCGGGGAACTGCGAGATGTCGAAGCCGTCTTCGGTCGTGTAGTAGATGTTGATGGTGAACTTCACGCCATACTTCTTGTGCAGGTCGCGCAGCATCGCCATGTAGAAGCAGTCGAACAACGAGCCGTAGCTCTTCTGGAAGATGTCGCGAAGGAAGAAGCTGTTGTCGTCTATCGAGAAGCGGTAACGGGGAAACGAGTGGCGGTCCCAGACGACGCGAACGCGGTCCTCGTGGCGGCCCGAAGCGCCTTTGCACGTGGCGGTGATGTTCGTCTCGCGCTCCCGCAGCACGACTTCCGCCGCGAACTTCTCCCCCTGCCGCTCCGCCTCCTTGCCGTTGACCAAGACCCTCTCGCCGGCCGGCGCCTTGCCGGATACGCGGATGGCTAGCCCGCGATCCATGGCATTGCCGTGGCGGTGGTTGAGCACCGCACCGTGGAATGGCTGCTCGATCTTCAGTGGAGAGGAACCGGTCGCAAACGCCAAGGGGCTGCCGAGAAAAGCTCCTGCCGTGCACAGGGTAGCGGATTCAAGAAAAGAACGGCGGCCGATAGGTTGGTTCTTCATGGATAGGTCTCCTGTTTCACTTCTTGCTCTGCAATGCTTTGACCATCGCCACAGCGCGGCGGACGATGATCGCCTCCGCGCCGGGGCCGACGCCGGAGGAATTCACCTCGTAGCCGCCTTCGGGATACGCCGCGGCGTGTGGGATGTAGCCGCCGCCCCAATGCGAGTAGCCGCAGGTCCAGATGTGCGCGCGCGTCCGTTTGCTCCAGTCGGCCAACTCGCGTTTGATACGCATGCCGATCTCTAGGCACAGCTCGCCTTGGCCGAAAACCATGTAGAGGTCGCCGATGCGCAGCACGGCCAACTCCATCTCGCGTGTCGGCTTCGGATTCTTGGGGTGGATCGCCTTCAGTGGTAGCGGCAGCTTTTCGCTGACGCCTGCCAGCGGGAACGGGCGGTTCGGCGGCGCGGCGATAGTTTGCAGCGGCACGCAGGCGGCGCTCACCACGTCGCGGCCGAGTTGGTGGCCCAACTCGGTGAGCATCTGCTTTCCGTCCACCAACACATAGCCGAACTTGCCGTTGGCCGTGGCGATGCGCGGGCGCACGTCGCCGCCGAAGCCTTGCAGGAAGACCGGCTGGCAGTTCGTGAACGCGGCGGCAATCCACTCGCGTGCGGGGCCGGGATAATCGGGGCTGATCTCGTAGCCACCCATTGTCACCGGATGGCACGCGTAACTGAAGAGCAACGAGCGCACCGCGTTGGTGCCGTCGAGCACGCGGAGGATCGGCACCTCCACGTCAATCCGCTTGCGCGGCTCTGGCGCGATGCCGGCGACTTTGCCGTCCTTGCCGACTTGTCGGCGGTTGAGGCCCACTAACGATTGGCCGACGGTGTAGTCGAGTGTTGCGTCTTTCAGATCGGCAACCGCTGCGGCGACGAGATTGGAGGTTCGAGCGCCGAACAAGTTCAGATAGTCCGCGTTCTTGCTGCTGAACGACGGCCCGCAGTGCGTGTGCGACGAGTTCACCATCATCTGCTGTGGCGGAATGCCGAGTTTCTCCGCTGCCTCGCGGATGCCGGCAAGCTGCTGTGTGCCGATGTAGCAAACATCAATCGCCATGATGCCGGCGCGCGTGCGGCCGTTATCGAAGACAACGCACGAGGCGCTGAGGTTTTTGAAAACGCCAGTGGATGGCGATTTGCGGCCCGCGTAGCCGTGCATGAAGACCGGGCCAGTGGGCGTGATGTCCACGGTGGCCACGCCAACCTTAAGTGGCTCGGCTGCGAGGAGGGTGGAGGCGGCGAGAAGCGCGGCGGTTGCGGTGAAGCAGGCTCTCATGGTGGCAAATCATGACAGAGCAAACGGCCTAGTTGAAGCTTGGAATTGAATCCAGCATACTATGCAGCCATGAGACTTCTGCTTCCGCTCCTGCTTGCCGCGGCTTCGTTGTCGGCGGCGGAAACCAAGCCGCATCTCGACTACGCCATCGTCGTCACCGGCGAGGAACTGTTGCGCGGCGTCTTTCCCGACGCGCACACCGTTTTCATCACCCGCACGCTCCACGCGCTTGGCTGTCACTGCGTCGGCTCGACGATCGTGGACGACAAGGTCAGCGACATTCAGGAAGCCGTGCGCGCTGCTTCTCAGAAAGCGCCGTTGGTGATTGTCACCGGCGGTCTCGGCCCGACGGTCAACGACGTGACGCGCGACGCGCTGGCGGAACTCACCGGCATCAAGCTCTACGAACAGCCCGACGTGCTGGCGGCGATGGAGCAACGCCTCAAGACACCCCGCGACCAGATTCGTCCGAACCTCCGCCGCCAGACAATGGTGCCGACGCGCGGCACTTACCTGAAAGCCTCCGCAGGCACTGCCGTTGGCCTCGTGTTTGAGTGGAACGACAGGGTCGTCGTCGCGTTGCCTGGCCCGCCGCGCGAGTTGCAGCCGATGGTGAAGAGCGAACTGGTGCCGTATCTGCGGCAGAAGTTCGGCGTGCGCTCGCCCGGCAGTTCCATCACGTTGCGGTTTGTCGGCATCGGCCAGTCGCTGATTGATCAGACCATGAGCCAGCACGTGCCGTTGCCGCCGGATGTCATCGTCGGCTCGCAGTTTGAAGGCGGGCGGGTGGACTTCGAGTTCATGCTGCCCGGCAACGGCCCAGAGCAGGAGGCGCGGCTGAAGGAACTGGCGGCGAAGATCCGTCAGCATCTCGGCGAATACATTTACGCTGAAGGCGAGGCGACGCTGGAGCAGCAGGTTGCGCGGACATTGCTGGAGCGTGGCGCAAAACTGACGCTGGTGGAGATCGGCACTGGCGGCCGGCTCGCGGCGAGGCTGGCCGGCTTGCCGGAAACGGCGCGGTTGCTGAAAGGCGCACACATGGCGCCAAGCGCGGCGGCGATGCGGGAGTCGCTGAAGCTGGGTGACGGCAGCAAGGAAGAACTGAAGTCGTTGGTTGCAGCGGTCGGTGGCGAATGGGCCATTGCCACTGGCGAAGTCAGCACGGACAGTCGCGGCGCGCGCTCGTGCAGCGTGCTGTTTCGGCTGGGCAGCGAGCGATGGGAGGCTGTCTGGGTGCCAGTCCAAGGTTCCGGAGAAACGGCGCAAGCGAGTTTGGTTACGCAGATTTGGGATCGTCTGCGCCGGCTGTTGAAGTAGTCCTCGCGCTGGCCGTCAGGGGAAGTTTCCGGTGCGTCAGAGGACTTTTGTGACGCCGGGCGTCGGGACGGGGTAATGACCGTTTGCGCCGGGCACGACCGGCGGCGGCGCGTCGAAAGCATACCGCTCCGGCGCGAGCCGCACTTCCGACTTGATCGCATCTTCCCAACGGATCATCTGGCCGGAGTAGCTCGCCATGCGGCCCATGATGCCGGTCATCGTGGATGCGGCGGCGGTGTCCACTTCGTTGTGCGGCTTGTTTTGGCGGATGGCTTCCATCAATACGTCCTGCTCGCGCTGATACGGATTCACCGTCGGCCCGTTGAACTGCCACTCCTGCTCGCCAGTGATCTTGCCCCGCGTGATGTCCGCGCGGCCTTTCGGCCCGTGCGCGTGCACTGAGGAACTGTTCCAGCAGCGCGGCATCTGTCGTGTGAAGCCGATCATCACCGCGCCGTCTTCGTAGGCGAACTCGACGGCGTGATGGTCGAAGGTGTCGCCCAGTTGCGTCTCGCCGTAAAACGTCCGCCCGCCCATGCCCTGAGCGGAAACCGGATGCGCGCCCTTGATCCAGTTGGCGATGTCGAGGTAGTGCATCAGCGCGTCCACGACGTAGTCGCCGCTGAGCCACTGGAAGTGATATGGGTTGCGGAGTTGATAAACCATCTCCGTCATGTCGGAGGAGCGCGGCGCCGTGTCGCGAAGCAAACTCATGTTCCAGTAACAGCGCAGCAGGTTGACCGGACCAATCGCGCCATCGAGCAGGCGCTTGACCGTCTCCTGCACGCGCGGGCTGTGGTGGTTGTGCAGTCCGACCGCGACCTTCAGGCCTTTCTTCTTCGCCTTCTCGTTGGCCGCCAGGATTTGCCGGATTCCCGGCGCGTCAACGGCTAGCGGCTTCTCCATGAAGATGTTCTTGCCCTTCCCGACAGCGTAGGCGAAGTGCGTCGGCCGGAAATGCGCGTGCGTCGCCAGGATCACCAGGTCCACGCCGCTGTCGATCGCCTGCTTGTAAGCGTCGAAGCCAGTGAACTGCCGCTCCGGCGGCACATCCACCCTCGCGGCGAAACCTTGATGCGCATCGCGGTCGTAGTCTCGTTGCTGACCTTTGGTCAATGCCGCCAGGCTCGCCTCCAAGCGGTCGGGAAACAAGTCCGCCATCGCCCAGAGCTTCGCCGGCACGGTCGTGCTCAGAATCTGGCTCGCCGCGCCGGTGCCGCGTCCGCCGCAGCCGACGAGCGCGACTTTGATGGTGTCGTCACCAGCCGCATGCGCCTTGACCGAAATCGCGTGTGTCAGTGCTGCCGCGGTCGTGCCGGTGACGCCGGAAATGAACCTCCGGCGATTCATGTTCTGCCTTGGGTGCTGATTCATTTTACCTCCTTCGACAGCGCGAGGTCCCACGCCGGCGCTTCCGGCATGGTCACGAACGCCGCTGAGAACGAGAGTGGCCAGTTGCAGTTGCAGTGGCGCGAGTAGTGCGGCGCGGTGACGATGCCGTCGGCCGGAATGAGGTTGCTGGTGCAGCCGGCGCGGATGCCGCGCAGGAACGTCTGCGTCCTCGTTTCCAAGTCGCAGTAGGAAGCGTTGCCGTCGCGCACCGTCAGCAACCGCGCGGACGCAATCGCCCGGCCACAGCCGCGCCGGCCGGCGTTGACCTTCTTCCACAACTGCGTCTTGCTCGACTCGCCTGTCGCGATGTCTATCACCTCGCCGCCGTGCGTGACAAAGCAGTCGGCGAGAACGATCGGCGGATGGTAGCTGGTGAACGACTTGGGCGGCATCTTACAGGGAATCTCCTTCGACCACAGCAACTGGCCGGTCGCGCCGCGATACCCTGCCGCCGTGGCTTGGTTGCGCGTGAGCAGCAGCACATCGCTTGGCTCGGAGAACGACAGTTGGGGTTTGAGCGGTGGATCGAAGCACTTCGGCTTCGGCAGCGCCGTCGCAGGCGTGGTTGTTTGGATTCGCCAGAGGGCCTCGCCGCTGGCGAGTTTCAGCGCGGCGATTTCCGCTTCCTGCGTCTTTGGATCGTCCTTCCGCCGGTGTTCCAGTCGCCAATAGTCAACGCAGAAAACGCGGTCGCTCCCGACCGCAAAGCTGAAACCGTCCCGCTGAGCCGCCAGCTTCCAGCGCACCGCGCCGCTGTGGCGGTCCAGACACACGAGCGATTTCCCCGCCGCGCCGACCAACGAATCACCGCGCACGCGAACCTCTTGCCAGCCGCCAGGGAAAACGCCGAGTTGTTCGCCGGTTGCGGCGTTAAGGCGCACGCAGTTTCCCGCTGCGCCGGCATAGACGCTGTCCTCAGTCGCAGCAAACTCTGTGAGCGACTTCGCCGTCTTCTTCCAAAGGTGCCGACCCGTGTAGATGTCGGAGGCGAAAAGCTGGTCGCCAACCTGCACAAACATCCGCCCGCCGGCGACACGCGGTGGCGGTCCTGCTCCCGCGTAAGGCGACGGTTCTGCTTCGTTGGGCAAGCACGGCGGATCGCCCTCCACCCACGGAACCATCCGATCCAAGCCGCCCCCGAACCACAGGACACCCAGTGGAGCCGTTACGCGCCGGTCCAGCGAAGCGAAAGTATGGGCCGCATCGCCGCTCGCGTGTGCCCAGTCTGCCGCATCGGGCAGCGCGCCGCGGCGCGCAAGGAGTGTGAACTCGCCGCTCGTGGTCAACTCAGCGCCAGTCAGTGATGCCGAGCGAACTTGGCGCGCAAGAGCATCGCGCGTGTTTGGCAGGAGCGTAAAGCATGCCGCGCCGCCATACGGTCGCAGCAATGCAAACAACCGCGCCGTGAACTGGTCGCTGGATAGACTCTTCTCCGCCGATTCTCCCGCAACGACCAGACTCGCCAGATAAGGCGCGAGCCGTAACGTCGAGAGATCGCCCGGCAACACATGGACGCGCGAGCCGTAAAGGCCGAGCTTGTGAAACTCACGCCGCGCCGACGCAATCTTCTCGGCGTCGGGTTCTAGCACAATCATGCGAAGCGCAGCCTGACGCGTCAGTTCCTCGACCAAGCGCCGGCTTCCCACGCCCAATGCGAGACAATAACCATCACGGACGCCGCTGTGCCGCAGAATCTCCGCTGCGCGCGCCGCCCATGAGTCGGTTGACGTTGCCGGGCGACTCGACGCAACGGCGTAGGTCTTCTGCGAAACTTTGTCTTTGCCGAAGCAGTAGAGGGTCCCTTCAACAGTGACGACGAACAGTCTGCCGTCAGCCGTGAGCATTCGATGCGGCGTGCCGGATATCGTCGCGCGCCACGACACCTTCGGCGACTGGCCTTCGCCGGGAATCTCCACAGCCGCCACTGTGCCCGAAGCGCCAGCGAAGAGACGCTGGCCGGCTTTGATGTGGACCTTGAGCGATGATGGCAGATTCCAGAGTTGGTTGAAGCGCGCCGCGCTCCATGCCACCAACTGCTTTGGCAGGCCCCAGCCGCCTTGCACCGTCGCCTTCCATCCCGGCAGGTCGGAGAGATCGCACGCGACAACCTCAGTGTAGCTGGCTGTTCGAGGCTGAATGCGGTCATCATTGCTGTCGCGAACCAACGACACGGGAGCGGTTGACGGACGGGAATAATACATCGCCTTCTCCGTCAGGACCGGCTCGCGCGACACGGCCAGTTCTTTCGCGTTGGCCGGGTCCACGTCCACCCGCACGCGCGTCTCCAGCACATGTTGCTCGCCGGGCCGCGGTGGCGAGTTCTTCCGCGAAGTCCACCATGAGAGATACGTGATTTCATCGCCGCTGCGAATCTTGAGCCAGTCCTCACCGTCGCGTTTCACCACGTCGAGTTTGAACTGCTTGATCCAGCGGTCCATTGTCGCTGTCGAGACTTTCATCTGTTGGGCGAAATCCGCGACGCGCACGAAATCGCCCGGCTTCGGCGGCTGTGTGCTGGTCGCGTCCGCTCGCAGGCGGTAGAGGTCGCCGCTCTGGAAAAGCCAGTCGCCGATGCCGCACGCATACCAGCTTCCCTTTGCGAGCGCCACGCGCCCACCCCAGCCGCTTGTGTAAGGCTCCATCCGTCCCGTGGCGCGGTCGAAGAACGCCGGCAGCGCGCGCCCGCAAGGCACGATGAGTTTCGCGCCGAGCACAGCGAGATAGCCCTGGGGCGACACTCCGCCGTCGAACCGCTCGCCGTGATCCAACTGGCCGTCTTTGACGAAGGAACAGTCTTTATTGACCCAGCGTGCCTCGCCAGTGTTCGCGTCCACCGCGCAAACCGCGACGCCTTCAAACGGCCAAATGCCGGCGGCGAAATAGATGATTCCGTCCGCAAGCACAGGACCGCCCCGCGCCGGCCAGCGCGAGATTAGCCGTTCGTCGCCAAGCAACTTGTAAGCTCTGCGCTCTGGATCGAAAGGTGAGAACTTCCAGAGCAGCCGCCCGTCAACGGCGTTCACGCAATACAAGAATCCATCATCAGAAACAAAATAGACTTTCTCCTGCCACGCCACCGGCGCGAATCGCACCGGACCGTCGGCGAAGAACGTCCATCGCTCCGCGCCCGTTTCAGTGTCGAGCGCTGTGACGGTGTCGGTCACCATCGAAGGCACGAACATCCGCTTGCCTGCCACGACCGGCTCGTAGGATTTGTCGAAGCACAGCCGCGGGTCGTTGGGAAACGTCGGCGTCGGCCGTGGTAGTTGGTGTTTCCATTGGAGATGCAGCGCGCCGGGAAGTTCCACAGGCGATGCGGCCGTCCGCCCCGCGTCATGCCGCCACGTCGGCCAGTCGTTTGCTCTCGACGCGGCGAGGCCGGCGAAAAAAATGAACAACGAAAGCAGACACGCGGAGCGGATGGGTGGCTTCATTGCGAGTGATCCTTACTTTGTCGGGTTCGCCGGATTGATCCACCGCCGGAATTCGCTCGGCGTGGCGCGCTTGAGCCGCAGGAACTGGCGGTTGAAGTTGGAGAGGTTGGCGAAGCCGCAGGCCAGTGAGATGTCAGTGACGCTCTGCTCGGTCTCCGCCAGCAACCGGCACGCGCGACCGACGCGCAGCTCGTTCACAAACGCCGGGAAAGTCCGCGCCGTGTGCCGCTGGAAGAAGCGACTGAAGGCGCCCTCGCTCATGTGGGCAACCTTCGCGACTTCGCTCAGGCGGATCGGCTGGTCAATGCGGTCGTTGATGTATTTCAGAAGGCCGGCCATGCGTTCCTGGTTGAACGGGTTCAGTTCAGTCGCAAACCCGGCGCTGGCGATGGCGCGGACTTCGTGCGAGGTGGCCATCGCCTCAAGCGCAGTCAGGAACAACACGAGCCGGCGCAGGCCGGTCGTGTGCGCCATCGCGTGCATCAGGCCGTCCACGCGGTCGCGCGTGCGGCCCGTGAATTGGAGACCGACGGCGGCGCGGCGGAAAAGCTGCCGGACCGCGGCCATCGCGGGCAGCCTCATGCAGGCGTCGCCGAGGAAGTTCTCGTCGAACTGTGCCAACAGGATGTGCGCCGGGGACGCGCCGCTGTGGGAGTCGCGTTGCCAGATGTGCGGCAGGCGCGCTCCGATGAGCACGAGGTCACCGCGACGCAGGTGCGTGATGTTGTCGCCTACCATGCGGTAACCGGGGCAGTGCAGCGTGAGGATCAGCTCGTATTCAGGATGAAAATGCCACGGGCAATCAAACTGGCGGGTGCGGATGGATTTGAAGGCAAACCCTTCCTCCGATCCGGTGGTCAGTGTTTGAAAGACGAGTTTCATCTGTCGCGGCGACCGCGTGTCAGAAAAGTATCAGAACCGGTGGTAAACCGGGTAGCTAAAAACCAGACGCTCGGCTAAATCTTCCGGCCAAGCAGAGGTTTGAGCTGACAGATTTTAGAGACCAAACACAACCAGGAGAAAACCATGAGCAACGACAAACTCGCCATCAAGGGCGGCACGCCCACCGTCAAAGACAAACTCCCGCACTGGCCCACGTTCGACGAGAATGCCATCAAGGCTGTCGAAGCCGTGTTGCGCTCCGGCAGGGTCAACTACTGGACCGGCCGCAAGGGCATGGAGTTCGAGAAACGCTTCGCCGAGTGGCAGGGCAGCAAGTTCGCCGTCAGCACCACCAACGGCACCTCCGCCCTCCACGTTGCCCTCACCGCACTTGGCATCGGCCCCGGCGACGAAGTCATCGTGCCGAGCTACACGTTCATCGCGTCGAGCTTCTCCATCGTCCAGGCCGGCGCCATCCCGCGCTTCGCCGATGTGAACCTCGACGACCATTGCATCAGCGTCGAATCTGCTGAAAAGCTTGTCACCGATCGCACCAAGGCCATCATGCCTGTCCACCTCTATGGAAACGTCGCCGACATGGACAAGATCAAAGCCTTCGCGAAGAAGCACAAGATCTTCGTCATCGAGGACAACGCCGAGGCGTTCGGCGGTAGCTACAAGGGCAAGAAGACTGGCACGATCGGTGACATCGCCGGTTGCAGCTTCTGCCAAAGCAAGACCTTCACCACCGGCGGCGAGGGCGGCATGGTCACCACCGATAACGAAGACCTCGCGTGGATCGCGCGCAGTTTCCGCGACCACGGCTACGACGTGAAGGACCGCCTCAACCTGCGCCATCGGCCTCGCCGAACTGGACCGCATGGAAACCTGGAACATGCCGCGCCGCCGCCGCAACGCGCACATCATCATGGACGCGCTCGCCGACGAGCCACTCGTGAAGTTCCGCCCGATAGACACTCCCGAGCGCCAGAACGGCTGGTTCGTCATGGCGTTCTCGCTCGACATCGAGAAGATGCGTTGCGACATCGGCGAGTTCGTGAAGGCCGCCGCCGCCGAGGGCGCGCCTTGCTGGAAGGTCTTCTGGCCGCAGTGCCACACGGAGCGCGCGTTTCGCGAGGGCAATGCTTTTGGCCGCTCCGGCTTTCCGTTCAAGTCGAAGGAATACACGACGGCCGCCAGCGCGGACTACGGTCAGGTCGAAGTGCCGAACGCGCTCTGGCATCAGAGCCACACCTTCACTTGCTTCGCCTATCCGACTTACGAGCCGCACCATTGCGAGCAAATCGGCGCGGCGCTGAAGAAAGTGATTCGGGCGTATGCGCGCTGAATCTGAAATCTCAAATCGCCAATCTCAAATCACCCGCCGGGTGC
>JACRQF010000006.1 GCA_016222825.1 Verrucomicrobiota bacterium
GCCGCGCCGGAGGTGGACTGGTGGCGGCTTCACGTGGGAAGGTTCTCAACGGAGATCAGCTACACCAACCGTGTGCTGGGCGCGACCAACTTTGTGGCGCAGTTCTACGGCGGCACGCTGCAGGCAGGGCAGGCGAGTTTCGATCTCGGCCAGACCCAGATGCACTACCAGGCGTCGCTGCGGTTCGACGACGTGAAGAACGGCGGCGAACTGCTAAAGGCAATGTTCGGTTATGCACAGGTCAGCGGCATGTTCCAAGGCAACGTGCGCGCGTCGGGCGTCTGGGGACAGGAAAACACGATCCATGCCGTCGGCGACCTCCACATCGTCGGCAGTCGCCTCTGGACCATCCCGATTTTTGGCGCGCTCTCGACGCGGCTCGGTTTGTTGTTCCCGAACCGCTTCACCAATCCGCCGGCGACCGACATAGACACGACATTCCTGGTGGACAAAGGCTACGTTCACCTGCCCGATCCGAACAGCCGCGAGCCGGTCCTCATTCGGGCCTCGCCGCATCGCATGACCGGCCGCGGGCGGTGGAAGATTCATGGCAACCTCGAGTTCCGCGTGCTGGCGCACATCATGGGCGAGGGCGGAATCCTGATGTTGCCTTTGTTGCCGGTGAAAGCGGTCGTGCTGGACCCGCTCACCAAGGCGTTCGAGATGGAGCTGACCGGTCCGCTCTCCAATCCCCAGTGGTGGCCGCGCTGGCTGCCATCTCCCGGCAAGGGAGAGGAAAAGAAGCAACCCGCGCCGCCCGCCTCGCAACCATGACAACCACCGGACAAGTTCTCCTTCGCCGCCTCGCCCTGTTCGCCGCTTTCGCTGCGACGTGGCCGGCATTGCTCGGCGCCGATGTTCTGCCGAAAATCCGTGTCGCTGCCGGCGGACGGACGTTCGCCACCGACGCGGGCAAGCCGTTCGTGCCGCTTGGCATCAACTACTACCGGCCCGGCACCGGTTGGGCGCCGCAGGTATGGAAACAGTTCGACGCTGAGGCGACGCGGCGGGACTTCGCCCGGCTGCGCGAGATGGGCGGCAACTGCGTCCGAGTCTTCATCAGCTTCGGCTCGTTCTACTCAAAGCCGGGCGCGCTCGATGACGACGGACTGAAGAAGTTCGACCAATTCCTCGCGCTCGCCGAGGAGGCTGGCCTCTACGTCCATCCGACGGGGCCGGACCATTGGGAGACATTGCCGGAGTGGGCGCGCACCGATCACTTCGCCAACGAAGCGTTCCTGTGCGCACTGGCGGATTTCTGGAAGCTCTTTGCGGCGCGCTATCGCGGGCGCAGCGTCATCTTCGCCTACGACCTCAAGAACGAACCAGCGGTCGGCTGGGACAGCGCCGACATGCGCTCGCGCTGGAACGCGTGGCTGAAGCAGCACTACGGTTCGTCTGCCGACGCCGCGAAAACGTGGGGCGTGGACGCGGCGACTCTGAAGTGGGGCGAGGTTGCCGTGCCGCCGAGGAAAGACGCGCCGGGCAGCCGGCTGTTGCTCGATTATCAGCAGTTCCGCGACGAACGCGCCGACGACTGGACGCGGCGGCAGGCGGCGGCAATCAAGGCAGCCGATCCCCGGGCGTTGGTGACCGTCGGTCTGCTACAATCATCCGTGCCGGCATCGGGCGGCGGCTCGCATTGGCCAGCGTTCCGTCCGTCGCGGCAGGCGAAGTTCCTCGATTTCCTCGAAGTCCATTTCTATCCGAACGCCGGCGGCCTCTACGACTACACGAAGCCGGAGGACGAGGCGCGCAACCTCGCCTATCTCGAAAGCGTCGTGCGCGAGGTGGCCGCGCCGGGCAAGCCGGTGGTGCTGGCGGAATTCGGCTGGTATGGCGGCGGCGCGATGCGGCTCCGGAACGGCAAGCTCTCCGCGCCTGCCACCGAGGAGCAGCAGGCGCGTTGGTGCCGCCGCGCAGTGGAAACGACCGCGGGCCTCGCGTGCGGTTGGTTGAACTGGGGTTTCCACGATCATCCGCAGGCCAACGATTGCAGCCAACTCACCGGTCTGCTGACTGTGGACGGCAAGCTCAAAGCCTGGGGCGCGGAGTTTCAGAAACTCGCCACGCGTTTCTGCGGACGCGAAATTCCACCGGCGAGGCTCGGTTCTCGGCCTGCGCTGGATTGGGACCGCTGCATCACGAGCGCCAAGGCCGCGCAGGAATTCCGCGAGGCGTATCTGAATGCGTTCACGGCCGGCAGGTGAGGAAGATACTATGAATATGACCCGACGAACTTTCATCGCCAGCGCGACCGCTGCGTGTGTCGCGCCGTGCCTGCGCGCGGAAGAAAAACCGGCGACGACAACGGGCCTCGACTTCCCGCTGATGGACTTTCACGTCCACCTCGACAAGAGCACGATTGACGCGGTGCTGGCGCTGCCGCAAGCGCGCGGCGTCAAGTTCGGCATCGTCGAGCACGCCGGCACAAAGGAGAACGACTACCCGGTCGTCCTCAGCAACGACGCGGAACTGAAGGGCTATCTCGACATGCTCGCCGGCAAGCCGGTTTTCCGCGGCGTGCAGGCGGAGTGGATTGACTGGACGAGCGGCTTCTCGACGCAGGCGCTGGCGAAGCTCGACTATGTGCTCACGGACACGATGACGTTTCCCGGCAAGGACGGCCGGCGCACCAAGCTCTGGCTCAAGGACGTGGAATCGCTCGTGGATATGGCCGACAAACAGGTGTTCATGGATCGTTTCGTGGACTGGCACGTGAAGATCATCTCGGAACAGCCGATTGACATCCTCGGCAACACCTCCTGGCTGCCCGCGCCGCTCGCCGCCGATTACGACGCATTCTGGACGCCCGCGCGCATTCGGAAGGTCGTGGACGCGGCGGTGAAGCATCGCGTCGCCTTGGAGATCAGCAGCAGCTACAAGCTGCCGAAACTGCCGTTCCTGAAGATCGCCAAGGCCACCGGCGTGAAGTTTTCTTTCGGCTCCAACGGCCGCTATCCGAAGATGGGCCTGCTGGATTACTCCATCGCGACGGCAAAGGAACTCGGCCTAAAGCGCAGCGATATGTTCGTGCCTGCCCCGGATGGTGAAAAGGCGGTGCAGCGTTGGAAGCGCGGCTGACCGCACCGGGCGCAGAATTTTCTAGTGACAATGGCCCAGTTCCCGCTACTATCCGCGCCAAGTTAAAACAGCATTTTACCCGGAGACAACCATGAGCGAGATGCAAGAACTTACCCAAGCCATCATCAAAGGCGACCGCAACAAAGCCAAGCAACTCACACAAGCATTGCTCGACCAGAACGTCGTGCCGATGGACATCGTCGAAAAAGGACTCGTGCCCGGCATGGCCGAAGTCGGCGAGCGGTTCAAGCGCAACGAATATTTCGTCCCGGAGATGCTCATCGCCGCGCGCGCCATGAAAGAGGCGATGGCGATGCTGGAGCCGTTGCTCGCCAAGGCCGGCATCAAGCCGAAATACACCGCCATCCTCGGCACCGTCCAGGGCGACCTCCACGACATCGGTAAGAACCTCGTCGGCATGATGTGGAAGGGCGCCAACATCGGCGTCGTGGACCTCGGCTCCAACGTCACCCCCGACAAGTTCGTCAACGCCATCAAGCAGCACAACGCCCAGATTTGCGGCCTCTCCGCGCTGCTGACCACGACCATGCCGGCGATGAAGGACACCGTCGCCGCCATCCGCAAGGCCGGACTCAATACCGTCAAGATCATCATCGGTGGCGCACCCATCACGCAGGAGTTTGCCAACGAGATTGGCGCCGACGCCTACGCCCCCGACGCCGCCAGCGGCGTGGATGTGGCGATGAAAGCGATGGCGGTCTGATCGCCAGCCTGTTCATTCCGAAAACCGAAGTTGACCGGGTGGTTCCAGCCGGCTCAACTTCGGTTTTCGCTTTTATCGCAGGTCGTCTGACTGCGCCAGCTTCCATGTGTCGCCGCCGTCGGGGGACATCAGCAGCGTGCGGCGCCGGCCGAAATGGTCGTTCCGGTAGAACCAGAACGTGGACCAGTAGTCGTAGGAGAGGAACAGCCGGCCTTTCCGGTCCATCGTGAGCCGGTGGTAGAAGACGCTGTATTCCGAGAACGGCGGCATGATCAGGATGCGCGGCGGCTCCCACGGTTGGCCGGGACGCTTCCTCTGATAGGCCAGCGTCGCGTAGTGGCTCGCCGGAAAAGGCTCCATGCCCGTTTGCCAGAGCCGGAACGTCGCATGCAACGTGTCGTCGGGGCCGCAGACCATCCCGATATAAGTCTGGTTCAGGTTCTCGACCATCGGCGCGGCCTCAGTCCATCCGCCGCCGGCGTCGTTTGGGTTCAGCGACCGAGCGTAAGGAAATGGCCGGCCGTGCGTGCCCGCGAGCGCGTGGAGAAAGCCCCGGCTGTCCATCGTGATGCTCGGCGTGTTGTGGATATCGTTGGGCGGCGCGCCGTAGCCAATGAGCGCGGGCCTGCCGAGTTTACCCGTCTCGCGGTCATACGTGGCGACAAACGCCGGCACGCCCGCGACCTTCACCTTCGGGTCGGTTGCCTCGCCCCAGATGACGTGGACTTTGCTGCCGCGCGAAACGACGGACGACGGAATGCCCGAATGCGCCGCCAACCCAATGCACTGCTTCGAAATCAGGAGTGGCTCACCCATCACGATTCCGTCGTCCACCTTCTTTGGCAGGAACAACTCCAAATCGTGAAGCGCACGCCAAAACAGTTTTGGGTCTTTGGCCGTGCGCCTGTAACGCAGAATCGGCGGCGGCCCGTCGGGAAGATTGTGGCCCGTGAACTCCTCAGTGTCGAACGAGCCGGCCCGGCCGGGAATCGCGCAGGCGGCGAACGTCTTGCCACCATCGGCCGAATGCAGCAACGACGCGCTGCCGCGAACCGTCGCGAGCGCATAGAGGTTGTTGTCCCGGTCGAACGCGATCTTCGAGCAGAGTGGGCTGGAAACATCCTTGGGCTTGAAAGCCGTCCACCGACCGTCGCGCCACGTCGCAATGCCGTTGCCAGTAATGATGAACGGCTGGTTTTTCAGATCGAAGTAAACCTGGCTCTCGGTCGGGAACTCCGGCAGGTGGCCGAATTGCTCATTCTCATGCTGGTAGGGCTTGAGCACGAGCGGCATGACGAGCGGTTTCTTCGCCGGCGCTTCGCCCGCCTTCACCGTCAGCGTCGAGCAGGTCGAGAAGCCGGACTCGTCGAGCGGCGTCGCGCGCACGTGGCACACGCGCGTTTCGCCAGTCGCAGGCGCCATGCAAGTCACTGTGATCGTCGTGACCTTCTTTCCGCCGAGTTTCACGCGCTCGGCAGACAACCGCGCGGGCCAATTGCCAGCGGGAACGTCCAGCGACAATTGAATCGTCCGCTCGCGCGCCGCGTCGTTGCGAACTTGCAGCGCAATCTCTTTCTGCTCGCCCGGCTGGCCATAGACCGTCCGGCTGCAAGGCGTCAACAGCCAGCGGTTTTCCAACAGCGGGAACCACGACGCGAGATCGGGCGTCCAGCAGGCGAGGTTCGGCTGGAGATCGTGGTCATCCCATCGCGTCACGCCGTCCATATTCACAATCGCCTTCGCCGACTCGAAATGCAGCCGCCACGGCGTGGCCTCGCGCCGCTTGCTCGCGGCGAAGGAGCCGGACGCATTCCCGCTCTCACCAGGCTTCAATGCTGCGATGAGCGCACCCTTCGCGTCAAATACCTGCGGCGTAGCCGCGTCTTTCGGCAGTCCCGCCACCTCGATGTCGAATGCGCCCCGTCGCGGCATGAAGCACACGTCGCCAGCGCGCTCCGGACTCGCCAGCACGATCGGCTCCTCGTGCCGCGCGTCGCGGTGGCCGCGCGCCGTCTCGATCAGATACTTCGGGCAGTTCGAACGAAAACCCCAGACGGCGTGTTCGCCATAGCGGTCCTGCGAGAGCGTGACGTTCAGCACATAGACGCCCTTGTGCTCTACGCGCGTCGATAGCCGGCATCGCTGGGCCGGTTCCATGCCGCTGCCGCGCGGCCGGCCGTCGTCAGGAATCGTCGCCTCCTGCAACACGCGCCGATCCGGCCCGGCGAGAATCGCGCGCAACTCCACGCGCGTATCGCGCTGGTTCCGGTCGCGTTTCACGACCTCGACGGTGAGTTCGCCCGGCTCCGCCAGAAAATAGACACCGCCGCAGCCACCGAAGAGCAACTCGCCGGCTGGCGGGCTGGCTTCTGCGCGGGTGGCGGGAGGGTCCAACAACAATGCTGCCACAAACAACAGGGAGCGGAGGATGCGAAGTGTGGTTCTCATGATCGGATTGCAAACGCCGCAACAGCGTAGCATTATCACCAGCATCTTGTGAAAGGAGAAAACTGACATGAAACATTCGATGACCGCCCGCGCCCTCTGTTGTCTCACCTTAACCGCATGTCTGCTCGCAGCCTTGCCAACAATGGCTGCCCAGATGTGGAAACCCCTGATGGACGGCAAGACGCTCGCCGGCTGGCATCCTGTCGGCGACGGCAAGTGGACCGTCGAGGACGGCGCGTTCGTCGGCCGCGCCAAAAAGGAGAAGCTTTACGGCTTGTTGGTGAGCGACAGGCAGTTCAAGAACTTCACCGTGCGGTTCAAGTTCAAGAGCCAGACCGGCGACAGCGGCTTTTACATCCGCACGATCATCAAGGAGCCGGAGAAGGCGCACGGCCTGCAAGTCCAGGTCGGTCCGCCCAACACCGGCAGCGGTGGCATCTACGAGAGCTACGGCCGCAAGTGGATTCCCGCAAAGCCGGCTGCCGACTTCGAGAAGACGTATCTCAAGCCCGACGATTGGAACGAGATGATTATCACCGCCAACGGCGGCCACGTCGTCGTGAAGGTCAACGGCATCACCGTTACCGAACTCAAGGACGATCCCGGCCGCCCCGAAGGCCACTTCGCCCTCCAGATGCACTCCGGCTGCGAGATGGAAGTGCGGTTCAAGGACATCGAAATCCAGGAAGCGCCGTAGTCGTCTTACTTCTCAACCATCACCTCAACCGTTCGGTTGGCCACGGCCAGCCGATGCGCTCCCGGCTCGCGCAGGGTCAGCTTGAAGATGAGTTCGGCGCACTTGGCGCCGCGCGCCCAGGTCCATTGGGCGTCGGCGGGTTGGCCGTCCACGAGCAACGGCACGCGGCTGCCGTCGAGGAAGGTGTCAGTAATGGCAGTAGTGACGGTGAACGTTTCGCCGGACTTGACGCAGGACTTTGAGGGTTGGAGTTTCGCGCACTTGAACGGACTCTCGACGTTCCAGCCGCCGATCTCCAGCGCCGGCTGGCCTCGGCCCGCGTCGGCGGTCGCGAAACGGGCGGTGAGTTCGCGGACTTCGCCGGGCGCGAGGCTGATGTAGTTGTCGCTCCAAAGCACGGGCACGATTTCCTCGCCGTCGGAGGCCCGCGTGATGGCGGCATGGACGAAGAAGGCGAGTTGCTTGCCGGGATTTTCCAGCTTGACGCGGGCTACCGTCTCGGCGCCTTCGGCCCGCGTCGTCATCGAGGCGCGCACGGTGACCGGCGGCAATTCCTCCAGCGCGATCAAGTCTTCCTGCCGCGGCAACTGAGTGATGTTGTATCGCGAGGGCAGCCAGTAGAAGTTGTTCGAGACGACGGCGCCCCGTCGGTCTTTGAGTTGCAGCCTGACGAAATGCACGGCCGGTCGCATGCCCGACTGGACAATGGGCGGCACGTCGAAGACTTCCTTGTAGGAGTTGGCCGGCACGTCGGTGGTGATGCGTTTCTCCCAGCAGAGTTTTGAGGTGACGTCGTAGAGCTGCGCGGCAACCTCAAGGCCTTGTTGAACTTCGAGGCGGTGATTGATGACGCTCACCATCGAGTCGAAGGGCGTCATCTGGACGTGCAACGGCTCGCACGCCTTTCGGATGAAGTAGAAGCTCGGCATCGGCTTGAGATACCAGTCGTAGATTTGCCATTCGACGCTGGGCCAACAGGCGGTGAGTTTCCACTCGGAGACACCGCTGGAGATGTCCCACATGCGGTGGTTGGCGGCCTCATACATGGCGCGGTGCTGGTCGGCGCTGAGCACGGCGGCACGGCGGACATAATCCACGATGCTTTTCGGCCGGCCGAAAATCCGCCGCACGGCATCGTCGAACGGCTTGAAGTAGTGGCAGGCGTCGTGATGCGCCCACGCGGCCGTCAGCGGAAAGCGGTCGCTGTCGGCGGGCGCGCTGTCGAGGTCGGGGATGAATTTGCTCAGGCTGTCCATCGGCGGCACCGAGGGCGCGCCGCTTTCCAAGATGAACATCCAGTTGCGGCTGTCGCGTATCCAACGGAAGAACTGCGCTGGCTCGACCCAACTGTATGATTTCGGATTGTAGTCGTTCGCGCCCGTCGGCAGGTCGGCTTTGATCCACGCGGGGACGTTGGTGCGGTAGTCGGGGAACGAACCGGACGGGATGAACAGTCGCGTGCCGTCGCGCTCGATGATTTCCTTGCGCCAGCGCAGATAGACATCCTCGCGGGTCTCGCCCTCGTTCATGGCCATGTAGAGCACGAGGCTGGGGTGGTTGCGGTAGCGTTTGATGATGTCCACCGTGCCGCGCGCGAGCAGGTCGAGGTCGGTCGGAAACCCGGAGCCGGGCTGCATCCAGTAACAACCGTAGAAGCAGTTGCCGAACATCAGCCCGTAGCGGTCGCACAGGTCGAGGAACACGTCGGGCGGATTCGGGATGTCCTCGAAATAGATGAGGTTGATGTTGGCCTCGGTCAGGTAGCGAATCTCGGCCTCGATGCGTTTCGCGTCCCACTCGAACATGACCTCCGGCTGGATGTAGCCGCCCCGGCAAAAGATCTTCTGGCCGTTGATGAGCACGCGCAGCCCGTGCGCCCCGTCGAGCTTGTGCAGTTCCCGCGTCACCTGCCGGACGCCGAAGGTGACGGCCTTGGCGTCGGAGATTTGTTGCCCGCCACTCCGTGACGGGTTTCCCGCGACGGAGTCGCGGGCTGCGATTTCGAACTCCAGCTTGAACTCATACAAATGTTGCTCGCCGTAGTTCTTCGGCCACCAGAGTCGCGGCCTCTCCATCACCGGCTTCGGGTCCACGCGCACGAGCTTCGTCTCGTTCGGCGCAAGCTCCACCGGTTGCTCGAAACTCACCTCCGTTCCCTCGACACGCCCCCGCAACACGCCCCGCACCGGCGACGCCATGGCGTTCGCGAGTTCCGCCGACACCTCCAGCGTGGCGCGGCTGGTGTCCGGCAGCGGCAGGCGCGTAACGACGAACGGATCGCGAATGGCAACGGGGCCGGTAAATTCCAGATACACGTCCTGCCACAACCCCGTCTGCCGGTCGGGCACCGTCGGCGCGCAATCGTAGCCTATGGAGATCATGGGCAGCGTCACGTCCTTCATGATCTCCTTCCGATACTTCCGGTCTTTGCCGCACGGCTCGAGCTGCGTCTCCGGCACGCCCACGTGATCCACCGGATGCATCTTCACCGCGAGGCAATTCCGCCGGCCCGCACGCGCGTGCTCCGTGACATCGAAGCGATAACGCGAGAACGCGCCGACGGCCTGCTGCGCGTCGGCGATTTGTTTGCCGTTCAGCCAGATGTCGGCGCGGTAGTTCAGCCCGTTGAAGTTCAGCCAGACGCGCCGGCCAGCCACGTCCTTCGGCAGCGAGAACTCCGTGCGATACCAGTAAGGGTCCTTCCACGGGTTTCGCTTGTCGGGCAGATGACTGAACTTCGCCAGATCGTTCGTCCGGTTGAACTCGTCGGACGCATCCGGAATGCGAAAGCTGTTCAAGCCAATGCGAAAGTCCGGATAAACGCCGTTGCGGGTCAACGCACTGAGCACCGTCGAGGGCACGCGCGTCTTCCACCAACGCTGCGGCTTGTAGTCCGTCGTCGAGACGCGCGCGCCGTCCTCCGGCACGAGCACGGACGATTGCAGCAGCCAACCGTCGCTGAGCGGCTGGCGTTGGCTGTCGGCCGCAACAACCGTGGCGGCGCAAGCGAACGCGAGCGCCGGGACAAGCAAAAACTTCTTCATGGTCTTACCTTTCGACAAACTCCGGCTCCGGCCGGCCCCAGAACATGCCCTTTGGCAAATGGCGGATCTGACCGCGGTGGACGATGAGGTGGTTGTTCTCGATGCAATAGCGCGCGATGCGGTCGCTCTGTTCCGGCGTCGCGATGCCGGAGTAAACCGCAAACAGCGAACCCCACACCGACGACTGGCGCCATTTTTCGCTCGCGGCCACGAACAGGCCGAGTTTGTCGTTCCACAAGGTCACGAGGGACTTCTTCACGCGTTCCGCTTCGCGTCGCCACGGCGCTACGCGGTCGGATTGGCCGGCGGCGTTGAACATCTCGGCGAGCTTCATGCAGGCATCCCAAAACAGCACGGAGTCGAACTGCTGGTCGCCCACCAGCGGCACCGTGTCGAGGAAGCTGTAAGGGCGGGACAGCGCCGCATTGCTGATCGTGACGAGGCCGTTGGCTGGATTGCGCGGCGTGAAGCGCATCGCCTTCTCCAGCGCGTCGGCGGTGCGGCGGAACGGATCGAGGTCGCCGTGGAGCTTCCAGTATTGATGGCAGAGGATGACCATGAACGGCGACTGGTCCACCGAGCCGTTCTTGCTGAACGGCTTCGCTTCGCCACCGGGCGAATAGACGCCCTTGCCATCGGCGCGCACGCGGTCGGGCATACAGCCGTCCTCGCGCTGCGCCGCCGCGAGGAACAGGTAGCCGTCGCGGATATCCTCGCGCGTGAACGCCTCCGGGCAACCTTCAATCATGTAACTCCAGTCGCGCACCCAGAACGCGCCGTAGCCGCCCGTGGCGTCGGGCGTGAAGATGCGCACGCCGTTCTTGCCGACACGCGAGCTGCCGCGCAGGACGCGCTTCGCCTGCTCGCGCAGCCACTTCTCGGCCGCGTCGAACTTTTTCGCCAACTCTGGCGGCAGCATCGGGTTCGGAGTCCCGGCTTTAGCCGGCTGTGTTGGGATGGGCGAAACGGCACCGGAACCGGCTAAAGCCGGGACTCCCAACCTAGCGCGCAGCCGCTTCGCGCCGGCCAGAGGCATCGCGGCGCTGGCGCAATAGTCGCGCACGCCCTGCTTCTTCGACGCGTGGTCGTTGACCCACTCGTTGATGTCCTTGCGCGTCTGGAAATCCTCCACCACGTCCACGAACGCCGCCGCGGCGCGCGCGGGGTCGCTGCGCATGAGCGTCTCCATCAGCCACGGCAGGGGCGTCGCCCAGTAACCGCCGTTCTGGTAGGCGCCATCGTCGCGAGGCGGTTTCCACGGCGTCGCAGGCGACGGCGTCAGCGTCAGCGGCGGCACGAGTGGCACGGGTTGGTTCCACGTCCGTTCGCCATCATAGACCGCCGTGAAAAGATGCGTGAGCTTGCCGTCCTCGATCAGGAACCACGGGCGCTCGCGGCGGACCGGATGGAACTCGGTGCCGTCGGTCCAACGAATCGTGTGGTCGTAGGCAGCAGGTTGCGCCGTCGGCCGCCAGGCAGCGACGCCGTCGGGCGAGCAGAGATGTGCGCCCCACCGTTCGTGGCCGGTGACGTTGCCGGCGTTGTCCTCGCAGACGACGTGATACGCGCCGGCCTGTTTGAAGAAGAAGAAATCCTCCAGCCGCGCCGCGGGCCAGACGCCGTCGTTGGCCACCGTGTATGGCCCCTCGAACGACCGCGCGACCGAGATGATCACGCGCAGGTTGACCGTGCGCCAGAACAGCCGCACGCTGCCGTCCGGTTCGAAGCACGCGGCGGGATTGTTCGCGTCGGCGGCGAGGCCGAGGTCGAGCGGCTTGTCGCGGCGCGTCCACGGGCCGGTGACGCTCGGCGCGGTGGCGATGCCGATCTGCCGGTAGCGCGTGCCAATGGCGGAGGCGTTGTAATAGAGCACGAAGGTGTCTCCGACCTTGTAGATGGCGGGATTGTGCGCCATGCCGCTATCCCACTTGTCCGGCTCGCGCTTGCCGATGATGACCTCCGCGAATTTGTAAGGCCCTTCCGGCCGCGAAGCGACAGCGCGGACGATCTCGGAGTTCTGGCGGTAGCCTTCGGGGAACTTCGTCGTCACCGGCCAGCGTGACGCGAACATGTGGTGTTGGTCGCCGACCTTGATGACTGAGCCGCACCAGACGAACCAACCGTCCATCGCAAAGCCGGTTCCCTTGGCGACGGGACGGATGCGGTCGGCAATGGACAATTCACCAGCCGCCTGCGGCTCTGCAAAGTTTGGGAAGCTCGTCGCTGCTCCCAGCAGCAGCGCAAAGAAGCGAAGGATGCCGAACTTGTTCATGGCAAGCGGCAGCCTGCCACCGCCCGCCGTCCGCGCGCCACAAGAAAATCCTTGGCCGTGCTTTCCGTTCAGGATCCAATCTTGTTCTGTTCCAAGTTCCGTGAGTCCGGAACGCTGCATTGGAGGCTAAACACAAGCCCCCTCTTGCCACATGCTATCGTCGCGATGAAACCTATCTCGACCGACTCCACCTCATCCAAAACCGGCCGCCGTCAGTCCCGCGCGGTCATTTTCAACGCCACCGAGCCTTCAAACGCCGGCAATGCAACATGGATTCCGTCGCTCTTGCGCCAAGCCTTCCCCTCTCCAATCCGCCGGGCGGAACTGGTTTCAAAAAACTCCACCGTCCAATCGCGCGCCGCGCCGGGCACCGCGAGCATGACGCGCTGGGCCGCGACAGTGCGGATCGGCCAGTCCGGCGGTTCGCAGTGCGCGTCGCGGAACCACGCGATGACCGAGCGTTCGTTGCCAAGCGCCGCGCCTTTCACCTCGCGCGGCAGCGTGGTCGCCACGGGCCGGAAACCGGTAAAGTCCATGCGGCGGGCGAATGTCGCGACGGGTTTCGCCGCCAATGCGTGTTTCGCGCGCAGGTCGAGTTGCTGATAACGGTCGTAGCCGTCCTCCCACCAGAGCATCCGGCCGTTCATCGCTCCCGACACCAACGCGGCCCACAGCGCGTGCCCGATGCCGATGCTGGCGCGCGGCGCGTTCGCCAAGCCGTCGCGCGCGCCGCGTGAATCCAGCCCGCTCTCGCCGATGAACACCGGTTTGCCGTAGCGGCGCATCCGCTCGCGGACGCTGGTGAGGATCAGTTCGTCGAGGTTCCCACGCTGGCCGTCGGCGTAAGGATGCACTTGGACGCAATCCAGCGCCGGACTCGCGAACAGCCGCGGCCATTCGCCCACACCCGACAGCGACGCCATCACCGGCCTTCGCCGTGAGTCGGCGGCGCAGATGAATTTCGCGGCGCGTTCAATGAAAGGAGTCGCCGCCGCCTCTGTCGCGCCCGTGACCAGGTCGAGTTCCGAGAAGATTTCCCATCCGAGGATGTTGGGCCGCGCCTGCCAGCGTTTCACCAGCGACTCCAGCCAGCCGAGCCAGAGCCGCTGGCACTCCGTGTCGCCGAACAACTCCGCCGGCGAGCGCGCTGGGCCGCGTTTGGTCGCGTTGAAGGGATTCCTGTGCCACTGGTGCCACGGCAGTCCGCTACTGCCGTCGTTCCAGTCGGCCCACACGCCGAAGACCGGCAGGACGTGCAGACCTTTCGCATCGGCAAGATCGAACACGCGCTCCCATTGCCGCGCCCAAGCCTCGTCCACAGCGCCTGCTGCCGCGTGGGGTTGAAAACCGACCGTGAGATGAATCCTGAGAATCCGCTCGCCGGACCCGGCGGCCCACGTCAGCAGTTCATCGAAATGCTCGCACTCCGTCCCGGTGGGATTCCGGCCCAACAAAAAGGACGGGCGCCCATCCACGCGAAAACATAGTTCGCCGGGTTGAAGCGAGATTTCCGCCGCCACTGCCAGCCCCGACCGCGCAACCGCAAGCATCAACAGGCTGAAGAGGACTTTGCTCACGGTGTTGCCATTTGTTCTGCTCGCCGGCCGACAAGCAGAATCGCCGCCGCCAACGGATAGAGCACGCCGGTGCAGATGAAGATCGGCGTAAAACCGTAGGCGTCCACGACCGGGCCGGTGCTGAGGTTGGCGATGGTGGCCGCGATGCCGCCGACCGTGCCGGAGAGGCCCACGACCGTCGCGATGACCGACGACGGGAACTGGTCGCTGATGTGGGCGAGGAAGTTGCAGATCCAGAGGCCGTGCGCCGCCATGAGCACCGCCATCAGCCCGATGGCCCACGCCGCCGACGGCGCGAAGATGACACAGCCGGAAACCGGCGTCACCAGCGCGGCGATCACCAGCAGCCACGCGCGCGTTTTGCGCGGCGACCAACCGCGGCGCACCAGCAGGTCGGAAAGCTGCCCGCTGGCGATGTTGCTGATGCCGAGCGCGAGAAACGGGATCCACGTGTAATCACCAATCTCCTTCAGCGAGAAACCGCGTTCGTCCGAGAGATACTTCGGAATCCAGAACATGTAGAAGTAGAACACCGGGTCGAAGAAGAACCGCCCCGCCAGAATCCGCCAGACGCGGCGGTCGCTCAGCAGCGCGCGCCACGGCACTTTCGCGGCGGGCTGCGTTGGAGTCGCGCCGGTTGCTGGTGCTGACGTTGAACGCGCGACAAACAACCACGCCACCAGCCACGCCAGCCCCATCAAACCCGTTGCAAAAAACGCCCCGCGCCAGCCGAAGCGGATCGCCAGCCACGCCGTCAGCGGCGGCGCCAGCACCGCGCCGAACGCCGAGCCGCCGTTGGCGACGCCGATGGCCAGCGCGCGTTTGGCCGCTGGAAACCACTCGCACGCGCCCTTGGTGGACGCGGGGAAACAGCCGCCCTCGCCGAGGCCGAGGAAGAGCCGCGCCACGCCCAAACCGAGCGCGCTCATCGCGAACCCGTGCGCGCCGCTTGCCGCCGACCAGACGGCGATGCACAGTGCCAGTCCCCATCGCGTGCCGAGCCGGTCCACGAGCCAGCCGCCGGCAGTGAACATAATCATGTAGCTGAACGTGAACGCCGCTACCACGCGCGCGTAGTCGGTGTTGTCCATCCCAAGTTCCTTCATCAGGCTCGGTGCGAGCACGGAAAGGACCTGGCGGTCGAGGAAGCTCAGCGCCGTGGCAAAAAACATCAGCCAGCACAGCGTCCACGCATTCTTGGGGTAATTGTTCATGTCATTCTAGCAGGCCAGACACTCTTATCTGGCCGTCAGCATTGCCGGAAAGTTCCTCGCAAGCGAGCCAAGAATTTGGACGGTTCGGCGTCAAAAGTTCTGGCTCGACAAGACACAGGTTGATTCCGATACTGCGCCCACGGTTACCGAGGACAAGCAAGGATAGCTTGGTTGCAGAAGGAAAAGTCTGGCTATGAAAACATCCTTCATGTCAGTTGCCGTGTCGCGAAAGACGCTGGTGGCGCTGACCATTGCGTTCGCGGCCATCGTCCCCAAAGGCGAGGCGGTGCTTTATGTGACAGACTACGGCAACGGCGCCGTTTACTCCTACACCGGCGGTGCCGGCTCCCGGACCACCTTTGCCAACACCACGGGTCCATACAGGCTCGCGGTTGATGCCTCCGGCAATGTGTTCGTGGGCGACTACAGCGACCAAGCCATCTACAAATTCACTCCCGGCGGCGCCCAGTCCACGTTCGCAACCGGTTTCACCCCCTATGGAATGACCTTCGACTCGAACGGTGATTTGTTTGTGGTAACCGGATCGACAGGTGCCATCCTGAAATTTACGCCGGGCGGGAGCCAATCCACTTTCGACAGTCCCGGCGGGTATCTGGACAGCGTGGCCTTTGACCCGAGTGGCAACATGTTCGTATCGGCCTACGATCCCACCGACACCTTCCCGTTGATCTACAAATACGCTTCCGGCGGCGGTCAGTCTGTTTTTTCAACCGACATGGACAATATCGGCGGGCTGGAGACGGATGCAGCCGGCAACGTTTACATGTCCAACGGGCTCGGTGCCGGGAACGGCAAGGTCTATGAATACACTCCGACCGGAACCCGGTCCATTTACGCTAGTGGATTCCAAACGCCCACCGGGCTAGCGTTTGATGGCGGCGGAAACCTGTATGTGGCTGAGTATTTCAACCGGATCTCGGTGATTCCTTCCGGAGGTGGCAGTTTCTCCGTCTTCGACAACACAGGGCTGAGCCAGCCTCACGACCTGGCTTTCGGCCCCGTGCCCGAGCCCAACAGCTTGATACTCTTGGCGACCGGCTTGGCGGGTTTGTTATGCCGCCGGAAGCGGAATACTCCTCAACGGCCTTGCTAAGCGACCTGCGGCGAATGATCCGTCATCCGGCGGAGTGATCTCTCAACATCGCCGCAACCCATACGCAGCCTGCGCGTTCTTCCAGAACACCTTGTCGAGAACTGTCTGGCCTTTCCCGGCAAAATAGGTCATCGCAATCTGCTGCACGCGGCCGAGCGGCGCGTAATGCTCGCTTACGGGCCAGTTGCTGCCGTAAACCAGCCGGTCGGCGCCGAAGAGCTTCCACAGGATGTCGAGCACGGGCCGGTAGAAGTCCACCTCGGCGGGCGCGTCACCTTTGCGGCGCTTGGTGCCTTCGACGAGGCCGGAGACTTTCATGAACACCTGCGGATGCGCCGCCAGCTTCTCCATCATCCGCTGCCAGTCCGCCGACGGCGCTTTGCCCGTCACGTCGGCGTTGGCAACGTGGTTGATGATAAGCCGCAGCTTTGGCACGAGCTTGGCGAGCCGGTCTGCATGCGCCACCCATGACGGCGGCGAATGCATGTCGAAACTCAGCCCGCGCTCGGCTGCGTCGCGCAGGTCGGCGATAAACGCGCGGTCGTCGAGCGCCTTCTCGAACGAGCCGGCGCGCGTGCGCACGCCACGAAAGAGCGGGTTGGCCGCGAAGCGCTTCAGGTGGCCTGCGCACTCCGGCGTGCCGAGCGGCAGGTTGCCGACGAGGCCGACGATGAACGGGTCGCGCGCGGCGATGTCGAGAATCCACTGGTTGTCCTCGACCCACGTGCTCGCCTCAACAACAACCGTGCCGTCCACCCGCTGCGGCACGGGCAACGCGCGGTAGCGTTCCGGCAGCGTGGTCCGGTAAAGCACGGCGTCGTCCTTCGGCGGCCACGGCACGCCTTGCGGCCGTGTCGGGTCGTAGAAATGCGTGTGGGTATCAATGATCTTGGCCGGCTGCGGTGCAGCCGTCGCCGCACAGCAGGCGGTCGCGGCCATGCCGGCGGCGGCTTTGAGAAACTCACGTCGGTTGGTGTTCATGATTACTCTTTCTCTACATGCGACCGCAGCATGTCCGGCATCGGGTGTTCGAGTTGGACGTGCTGCTGGCGCAAGGCTGCGCGCAGGCGGTCGGCGGGCACGGCGGGCAGGTCCATGTTCAACTCCTTGGCCAACGCGGCGGCCGTGCCGGCGGCCTGGCCGAGTTGCATCATCGTCCGCGAGAGCCGGCAACTCGACGCCGCCACTGAACTGAAACTCGCGGCGCGGCAAGCGACGAGCAGGTTGCGGAAGCCTTTCGGAATCAGGCAGCGGTAGGGAACGCCGTAAGGCTCGGTCAGTTCGCCGCGGTGCTTCGAGTGGCCGCCGTGGGTGTCCATCATGTGGTCGGCGAGGCAGATGATGTCGGCGTGCTTCTGGCCGCTCAAGCCGGCGAGGAGGTCGTTCTCAGTCAGGACGTATTCTCCGACGACGCGCCGCGACTCACGCACGCCGAGCGCGGGCGCGATCCACGAGAGACGGTAGCCGCGGAACTCCTCGATGCGCGTCTGCCAGTCATGCCAGTGCGCGCGCACGCGGCGCCGGCATTCGGCCAGCGCGGCGGTGTAGCCGAGCCGCATGAATTCCTCGCCCTCCATCGTCGGCAACATGTTGATGTTGAGGTCGCCGTTGGGATAGTGGTTCACGTGCGCGCCGACGAAGCTCTTCCGCCACCAACACTTCGCCGGAATGCCTTCGGGCAGCGGCTCGATGCACGGCTTCTTCACCGGCGTGGCGCGATAGATCAGCGTGACGCCGTTGACGCGCTGCGTCGCCGTCTCGGGCGCATCCGGCTCGTTGAACCGCTCGCGCGATTCCTGGCCGAACATCATCCGGCATCCCGCCGCGGCGCAGACCGCGCCGTCGCCGGTCGAGTCCACGAAATACCGCGCGCACAGCCGGGTGCCGTTGGACAACTGGATCGAGCGGATGCGGCCCTCGCTGGCGTCGGCAGCAACGAAGGCGGTGTTGAGCAGGACGCGGCAGCGTCCGGTCGCGTCGAGCATCGCGCGCATCGTCTTCGCCATCGCCTCCGGCTCGAACGGCACGCCGTGCCAATGTTCGCCGCGATAGGCCCGCGTGGCCTTCTGTCCGGGCGGGACGTGACGTTCGAGCGTATCGAAATAGCGGCGGGTCGGGTCGCTGACGGTTTCACCGCCAGGATAACGAAACGTCTCACGCTTGGGATCGAACGTGCCGCCGTGGCGTCCGAACGAGTAGATCGAGACGGCGTTCGGCTGTCGCTTCAATTCCTTGAAGAGATCGAACGGTATGCCAGTGCCACCGATGCCCGGTTCCCAGCAATTCACGCCGCCGCGCACCGACGAGCCGCCGAGACGGTCCGCTTTTTCCACCAACACCACGTCGAGACCGAGCCGCGCCGCCGCCAGCGCCGCGCCAAACCCGCCGCTGCCGCCGCCGATAACGGCCACGTCGCAGTCGTATTCGCCGGCCGGCGCAGGCGCGCCAGCGAGCAGAAACCCGGCAACAGTTGCGGCGGCAATTAGATGTTTCATGACGAGGTGGCAGTTTACGCGGCTTCCCGCCAACGCGCAGCAAAAAGCGACCGCGACACTCCGTGACGCGACCAATTAGTGATCAGTGATCGCGTGACGGAGTGTCGCGGCTACTTCTATTTCGGCAGCGCCGCCTTCCAGCCGGCGTGGAGCAACTCCGCCATTTCCTTGCGCGCGGAAGCGTAGGCGGGATCGTCGGCGAGGTTGACCGTCTCCCACGGGTCTTTCTGCAAATCGTAGAGCGCGCTGGGCTTGTCGGCTTTGCCGGAGGGGAACTCCAGATAGCTGAACTGGCGCGTGCGGACGACGTTGTCGCCGTTGCCGTCGGTCATGAACACGGCCTTCTTCCACGGCCGCCCGGCGTCGGCCAGCAGCGGCGCGAAACTGATGCCTTCGAGAGCGTTCTTCGCGTCGAACTTCAGCAGGTCGGCCAGCGTCGGCACGATGTCCACAAACTCCACGAACTCGCGGCAGGCTTTGCCGTTGGCAGGCGCGCCGGGCACGCGCACGATGAACACCACGCGCCGCGTCGCCTCGAGCATCGAGTATTTCGACCAGAAGTTGTGGTCGCCAAGGTGGAAGCCGTGGTCGCCGAGAAAGATGACGATGGTGTTCTTGTCCAGGCCCTCCTTCTCCAGCGCGTCGAGGACCATGCCGACGTTGTCGTCCACGAAGCTGACGCAGGCGTAGTAGGCGGCGATGGCCTCGCGCACCTGCTGAGGGGTCGGCTGCTGCCGCGTGAAGATGTCCGGGTTGCCGCCTTTGGCGCGCTTCATGTAGGGGAAGTCCTTTAAGCTCTCCAACGGCGCGGGTGGCGCGGGAATCTTCGCCGGGTCATACATCTCGATGTATTTCTTCGGCGCGATGAGCGGCGTGTGCGGACGCGCCTGCGCGACGGCGAGGAAGAACTGCTTTTTGGTCTTCGCAAACTCCCTCAGCAGCGCGACGGCCACTTGCGCTTTGCGGTAATCTCCGTCCTGTTCCGCCGCGATGCCGGAATCGCCGTAGCGGTCGGACTGTTTGCGTCGCCACTCGTTGAACTCCTTGCCCTTGCCTTTGGGTGGCGGCGGATTTCCAGCGGCGCGCGCGCGCTTCACCGGCGCAAACTCCAGGATCGGTCCCGGCCCGTTCCAACCCTTGGGTTTGTCATACAATTCGATGCGGTCGAACGTCGCCAGTTGGCGCTCGGCGTAGTCCACCGTATGGAAGAGCTTGCTGATGACCGCCGTGTAGAGGCCCTTGTTCTTCAGCATCTCCGGCAACGTCAGCACGCCGGCGGGCAAGTGCTCGTTCATGACGTGGCCGTTGGAAAGCACGCGCGTGCTTGGCGGCCGCAGACCGGTTAGGAACGACGTGCGCGTCGGGTTGCAGCAGAACGCCTGGCAGTAGGCCGAGTCGAACCGCACCGCCGTCGTGGCAAACCGGTCAATGTTCGGCGTCTTGCAGATTGGGTTGCCGTAGCAGCCCCACACGCCGGCGTTGCAGTCCTCGATGTCAATCAAGAGGACGTTCATCTTCGACGTGTCCGGCAGGCCGTCGGCGGCCGGCGTGCTCGCGGCCATCGCCAGCATGGCAAGAAAAAGAAGCGTGTAGCGCATGGGCAGACTCCTTTGTTGTTCGAGGCAGCAGTATTGCCGCGCGACACCGGGCGTTCAAGCTTTCGCTCTACTCGATCACCAACAACCGGTCGCGAGCTTGGCCGCTGGCTTTGATCCGCAGGCCGGTGGCCGTCTTCTTCGCGGCGCAGGTCCAGCCCGACGCGGGAAACTGCTGCGCCACCTTGCTCGCGTTTGCAAACTCGTTGCGAATCTCCACGGTGCAGGGGCCGTCGTCCAGCAGATGCAGCACCCAACGGCGCTGCTTCTCTTGCCGCGTGAGGATGACGCGGATCTCCGGCGGTTGGACCGTGAGCGGCGCGGGGCCGGCCAGCAGGTCAATTGCTTCCTGCGTTGCGTTGGCGAGATAGGCCATCTTCCCTTTGCCGAACGGCCGGACGTGCAGCGAGGAGGGAGGCGCGTCGCCGTGCTGGAGGCCCAACTCCTGCGACAGCGCCATCTCGCTCAGTTCCTTTCCTCGCGCGTCGTGCCGCAGCGCGTCACCGCCGACCAAGAGGTTGCCGCCGGCGCGAGCGTAGCGCCGCAGATGGCCAAGCTCGGCAGCGGAAAGGCCGGAGGTGCGCGGCAGAATCAGCAGTTTGAAACGCGAGATTTGCTTCTGCGGGTTGCCGAGATCGAGCACGTTGACGAACTCCACGGGCGCGCTGCGCTGGAGGCCGGCGTTGGCGATCGGCTCCATCGCGGCGACGTAGGGCGCGCGGTCGTAGCGGGGGAAACGGAACCGCGTCGCCTCCGAGAACACGATGCCGACGTGTGACACCGGCGTGGCGTCCCGCAGCCACGGCTCGATCTGGCTGACCATCCCATAGAACGGTGCGAGTTGCTCGCGATGCCATGCCTGTATCGTGTCGTTCGGCAGCAGCGTCTTGTGGTCGGTCTGCTTGTGGCCGTAGTAGGAGTAGCAACGCCCGCCGAGCGCGAGGCAGGCGCGCCATTCCCGGTGGTCGAGCGGCGTCAACGGTGCTCCCGGAGCCGGGCTGGCTTTGTTCATCAGCCCGTTGATCGCCGAGGCCTTGCCGGTCGCACCGCGCAGCAGCATCAGGCGATATGAATCGGCAAACTCATTGTAGGCGATGTCCATCCGCCGCCCGACGTTCAGGTCGTTCTCGTGGTAACTGCTCACGCAGTTCTGCCAGATGTCCACCGACGGCTTGATCCGCTTGCACAACGCGCGCAGCCGCTCCACCGCCCGCGTCGTGGTGGCGATGTAGAAATCCATGTGTCGCCGCTCATCGAAATCTTGCCACCGCGTCAGCTCCTGTCCGTAGAGCTTGCGAAACAGCCGCCGGCATCCCTCGCACGTGCAATCCGACGACCCATGCAGGCCGCCCTTCTTCGCCGAGATCAGGATGTCCCAGCGCATCCCGTCCACCGGATAGTTCTCCATCACCTCGCGCGTGTAGCCTTCGACGAGTTCGAGATAACCCGGCGCGTTCAGGCAGATCACGCATCGCGACGAGCAGACACCGTCGGCGTCCGGTTTGCCGTGGATGAAATCGCGCCCCTGGTTTTCGCGGATGAACTTCCAGTTCCAGTTCAGCGTGACGTAGCCGAACGCGGCGATTTTGCGCTTGTGCAGTTCTGCGATGGTCCGGCCGAACCAATCGCCCTTCATGCCGGGGAACTTCGTGCCCACGCGCGTCTCGTGCGTGCAGTAGCCGTGATGCGGCACCGCCATGACCACCGTCCCGTCCACGTTCATCCGCCGGCAAAACTCCGCCAGCGCCACCGGGTCCGCCTCGCTGAGAAACTCCGGCACTTGGTCCGGCCGCATCGCGATCCAGCTCCAGTCAATGTTGAACTGCCGGAAGCAATGCGCCGGCCCCTTCGGCTTGTAGTCGCTCACCCGCTTGAACGGCGCGAACCACTCGTCAGCGACCGCCACGGACGCCGCCAACAAAACCGTCCAGCACAACCACGTTCGTATCAGCTTCGTTTTCATAGGGATTCAAACGCTTCAGAGCGCGCCCGTTCCGCCTTCCAGCATCCATTCCCAAGCCGGGCGCACCGCGACGCCTTTGGGCGCTTCAGATCGGGCGTGGCTGAGGCCGGTGGAATTGGCGGTGAGCAGCAACGCGGGTAGCTTCTGGTGCTCGGCCCTTGCCGCTTCCAAGGCGTGGAATTCGCGATGGCGCGTCGCGGCATCGCTGACATCAGCACAGACCTGAATCAAGGCAGGCTTGCCTGTCATAGGCGTGGCGAGGAAGTCCACCTCGAAGCCCTCCCGCGTCCGCACATAGGCGCGCTCGCAGCGGCGGCGCTCCAGTTCCACCAGCACAGCGGTCTCCAGTGCGTGGCCAGTGTTAGGCCTGCCGCAGCGATCGAAGGCAGTGATGAGACCGGGGTCCACCGGATAGGCTTTGCGCGGGTTGGACTGCCGTTGCCGTTCGCTGGCCGTGTGCAACGGCACAAGCCGGATAAGAAATGCGTCCTCCAGATGGCCAAGCATCGCGTGCAATGCGTCCTTCGAGACCGCCACGCCCTGCGACTTCTGGTCGTTGAAAAAGCGGTGCACGCTGAACAGGCCGGCTGCCGCGCCGAGCAGTTGGCGCGTCAGGCGCCGCAACGCGACGACATTGGTCACACCGTGCCGCTCGATCACGTCGCGCAGGATGACGGCGTCCACATAGCCTTGCAGCAATGGCAGACGGTCCAGCGCCACGAGACCTTGGGCTTCGGGAAAGCCGCCGCACAGCAGATAATCCGCGAACAGCTTCTCCACCGCCGACCGTTGCGCCTTGGGCAGGAACGTGGCGTCGCCTTTCGGCTCGGCGCCTTGGTGGCGCAGGAACTCACGAAAGCTGAACGGATGCACCACTGTTTCCATGGCCCGTCCCCGCAGCGCCGTGGCGATTTCCCGGCTCAAGAGCTTTGCGGACGAGCCGCTCACGAAGAGATCCATCTTTTCCGTGTCCAAGGCTCGCCGCACGAACCCTTCCCAACCCCGCACCGACTGGATCTCATCCAGGAAGAAACCGACCCGCCGCTGGTCGCGATGCTGCGGAAACCGCAGATAATACTCTTCCAGCACCCAGTGCAGTTGCGCGGCTTCCATGCCGGCCATCCGCTCGTCATCGAAGTTGAAATAGACCTGTGTCTCCCGCAGCGCGCCCTGCTCCACCCGGTCGCGTTGAAGCTGGCGCAGGAGGCAGGTCTTGCCCGACCGTCGCATCCCAACCACCGCGTGGACCTTTCCCGGCACCGTCGGCAACCGCACATCCCGGCGGGTCCACACGGGCAGTTCGGAGCGTGTCTCGTCGGCAAGCTTTTGGCGAATGATGTCTCTCATGGTGTCCTGATGTCGAGGATACTATGCCGAACATCAGTCCTTCTGTAAAGGACACTCTTGCGAGGCGGTTTCTTGCTGCGACGAAATCAGTGAAGCTTCGCCGGTTGGTGCGAGAACAACTGCCAGTAGCTCGCGTCAAGCTGGTAGGGATCGGCCGGGTCGTTGCGGTCGTCAAACGTGGGGGGCAGGACGCCGTAACGTTTCATCTCACGCAGGTATTCCGGACGCGGCCTGAAGCCGGCCATGTCGAATCGCTTGATGCGGTTGAGTTCGCCGGACACCTTGCGGATTGCGCCAAGAAGTTTCTGGTAGTCCGCATCCTCGCTGTTGCGAAACGCTGGCGGGCAGGTCTTTGCTTGCGCGTCGCCGGCGGCAGTGGCGTAGCCGCCAGCTTCCTTGGCCAGTGGGGCGAGCAGCAGGAGCGAATCCTGGGGCCGGCTCAGGTTGTAGAGCAGATGCCGAGAGAGCCGCAGCCGGACCATCATTTGCGGGTCTTTCCAGCGGGCCGCGTTGCGGTCGCCGCAGATCCAATACGGGTCTTCGCCCGCGCGGTCGAAGCAGGGGCCGTCGGGCAGGACGAGGTTTCCGGTGTGACAACTGGCGCAGCGTTTTGCGACGACCTCGGCCGCGGCGCGCACTTCCGGCAACTGGTTGATCGGCCCGCCGTCGTTGGCGGTCTTGTAGTAGCCTCCGATCATTCCCGTGCCCAACGCGGCGTAGGTGCCCGGATAGGTGGCGCCCGCCTCGATCCAATAGCGGATGGCACGCGTCTCGGCCGGTGAGAGGTTTGTGCCGTAGTGCCCCTGGAGTTTCTTCATGAGCGGGCTGGCGACGGCGCCGATCTGGTAAGGTGGCAGGTTGCCGGTGGTGCGGTTGCGCCCGTCGGCAAACTGCTGCCGGATGGTGAGCATGTAGTAGCTGTGCGAGTAAAGCGGCCCGCGGTCGCCGGTGAGGAGCACGCCGCCTTCGCGCCTCTGCGGGTTGTGGCAGGAGACGCAATGACGGTCGAGGATAGGCTGGATGTCGCGGGGGAAATCGAACACCTGCGGAATGCCTTCGATGGGTCGAATCCGGCTTGGCTGTCGCAGCGTGGCGGCGCGCATTGTGGAATAACTCGCCGCCGTTTGCGTGCGCTCCTCGTGGCAGCCAACGCAGCCGGTCACCTCGCCCGGCATCACGGACACGAAACTCTGCATCCGTTTGACGGCGTTCTCGTCCTTGTCGAGGGCCACGAAGAAGAACGCGCGATTCGCCGGAAGCTCGAAATGCGCCGAGCCGTCGGACTCGACGGGCACGGTGCCCACGACGCGTTCCAGCGTGAACGAGCCGCCGAACGTCAGCGGTTCGGGAAACCCGCTGAAGTTCAGCGGTTTCGGCAGGGTCTCCATCACGAGCAGTTCCTTGACCGTGCCGCGCGCGACGCCCGCCATGTTGCGGCCCGCATACACGTCGGAGAGGATCAACGTGCCCGTCGGCGACGAATCATCGGTGCGCGTGTTGATGACCGGCTCGCGCTGCCGGGGCGCCAGCCAGCGCGGCTCATGCACCTCCATGCCCGCCGCCATCAGTTCGTCCGGCAAACGGTAGAGGACGTTCACGCGGCCCGCGTCGTTCATCATCGCCAGCCGGTCGCCGACCGCGACGAGGAAGCAATCCGCGGAAACCGGATAGGGATCGTGGAACCAGGGATGATCACTCAGCACCCGCTCCGATTCTTTAACGTCCGGTCCGTTCGCCGGCTCCAGGATCGAAACGCCGCCCTGATGCTCCGTCCGGCCGTGCCCCGGCGACCGGATCATGACGATCTTCGCGGTGCCGGGAATCGGCCGGGCGTCAATGAACACGCCGCCGGGATTCATGTTGCCGAAGAACGTCATTTGCGCGCTGCCGTCCGGGTAGATCGCCCAGAGGTGATGGAACTGCAATTGGCTGCGATCAACGTATTCCCATCGCGTGTAGAGAATCCGGCCGTCGGGCAGCACCGCGGGCGTGTTGTCGTGCTCGATGTTGGCGGAGAGCGGCCGGATGTCGCGTCCCTCGCCGTCGTAGCGATGAAGCGTCGCGACGGGCGTGCACCAGCAATTCACCCACCGCTTGCTCCGCGACGAGCAGAAGACGATGCCGCCGTCGGGCAGCCACGCCGGCTCGATGTCGTCGAACGGCCCGTCGGTGAGCTGCCGCAGGCCCTTCCCGTCGCTGTTGATCGTGTAGAGATGATAAGCGTCGGCGCCACCTTTGCGGTAGGAGAAGACGATCTTCCCGCCGTCGTAATGGACGCACGGGTCGCGAACGGCGCCCGACGGGTCGTCCAACAACACCGTAAGTTTCCCCGTCCGCAAATTCAGCCGGCAAAGCCTGCCCTGCGTGTTGCGGATCGGCGCTGACGATTGCTGCGCGTCGCCCTCGGCGAAGTAGCCGAAGTTGGCATACCAATGTTCGCGAACCGTCGTGCGGCAGGCGAAGACAATCTCCGGCTCCGTCTTCATCGGTCCCGCCAAGGCCGCCTCCAGCAAATCCCGCCGGCTCCCATCAAACAAATCGCGCTGATACCAAGGGTATTTCTTGCGCAACGCCTGCTCTTCGGTTTGCTTCGTGGCCGGCGGTTTTGTTCCGGCGGGAGCCTGCGCGTGAATCGTCGCGGCGCACAGCGCGAAGGCGAGAAAGGCGGAACGGCAAACGTTCATGGTTTCTCCATTCGCGAAACATGCTCCCACGGATCGGCGTTGCTGCCGAGCTTATGCTTCAACGGTTCGGTGATGGCTGAGAGCCGTGCAATCACGTCGGCGTCGAGCCGCAACTCCGCCGCTGCTGCGTTTTCGATGGCCTGAGCGGCGTTGCGCGCGCCGACGATGGCCGACGTCACGCCGGGCTGCGCCAGCAGCCACGCCAACGCGACACGGCCCATCGGCTGGCCAAGCTCATCGGAGACGCGCCGGATATCCGCCAGCGCCGCGAATGTTTCCTGTTCAAAGCCCGGCTCGCCGTGTCGCGTCATCTTGCGGCTCGCGGAGAACAACCGAGTCCGCGCCCGCTTCTCCGGAACCTCGCCGGCGGTTTGGAACTTGCCGGTGAGCAGACCCTGCGCGAGCGGGCTGTAGCAAAGGATGCCCATCTCGTTGGCCACGCAGAGCGGCTGGATGTCGAACTCCACCGCGCGCCAAATCAGGCTGTATGGCAACTGGTTGCTTTCCGCACGGCCAAGCTGCGACACCTCGCCGAGGAAACTCCTGCCGAAGTTCGACACGCCGATGTGCCGGATTTTCCCTTCGCGCCGCAGCGCCTCCAGCGTCCGCCAAGCCGGCTCCAGCGGCAGCGTCTTGCTTGGCCAATGAATCTGATAGAGGTCAATGTAGTCGCTCCGTAGCGCGCGCAGGCTGCGTTCGCAACTCTGGCGGAGCTTGTCCGGCTCCAAGTCGGTGGGCGCGACCTTGGTGGCCACGATGACTTCGCCGCGATGCGACCCCAGCGCCTCGCCGAGAATCTCCTCCGACTCGCCATTGCCGTAAGCCGGGGCCGTGTCGAAGAAATTCACGCCGGCATCCAACCCGGCCCGAATCGCCGCCAGCGAGTCACCGCGGTCTTGGCCGTCCCAAAAAGCGTCCTTGGTCGCGACGGACCACGTTCCCTGGCAAACGACCGAGACGTTGAGATCGGTTTGTCCTAGTTTCCGGTAGAGCATGGCGCGTGCTCTTTTTGGCGGCCGGTTTGTGGCTTAGGGCAAGGGGCGCTGACCGAACTCCAGCCGCACGGGTCCGATCAAGCCCGACGGCATCAGCGAATCTTTCGCCGAGAAGCCGAGGTAGCCGCGCTTCGGAGGCTCTGGCAGGAACCTCACGTTGGTCTTGGTGATGCGCTTGTTCTCCGGCTGGCCGGCGTCGCCAATGAGACGGTTGACCCACGTGTTGGTGACGGCGATCTCCAGTTCGTTCTTGCCGGGCTTCACCGCGCCGGTGAGGTCCACGCTCCACGGGTCGGTCCAGACGACGCCGAGATCCTGGCCGTTGACGCGGACTTCGGCGAGGCACTTGACCTCGCCGAGTTGGAGGCGGACGGATTTCTTCGCCTGCTCCTTCGTCAACTCAAACGTCTTCCGATAGGTCGCGGTGCCGGAGAAGAACTTGATGCCGTCGTCGGAATGCTTGTCCCAAGCGATGAGTTGCTCGAACTCCGCCGAAGCCGGCGCGCCACGGCCCGGCTCAAAGCTCACGCGCCACGCGCCGTCCAGCGCCATCCCCACCGGCGGCGGCGGCGGCGCGGCCTGGCGCGGCATGTCGGCGGAGCGGAAGACCACGAAGACCGAGCCGTTTTCGGGCAGCGTGAGCGTGACGGCAGTGCGCTCGTCGTAGGTGAAGCGCCAGTTGGCGGCGGCGGTGATCCTGCCGGTGACGGGATCCCACAGTTCCGGTTTCTTGTCCATCACGCGGAAGGTGCATTCGGCGGTGCCTTTGCCGGCGACGAAGTAGATATCGGTGTTGCCGTCGCGGCGGTGCGTCCAATCAAACGGTCCCTCGAAATCCGGCAGCAGCCGCCTCGTATCCATCGCCTCCGCAAAGCTGGAAGGCTTGGCCCAGAGTGTGTCGGCGACGCTCTGCACGGTCTTGTCCGACTGCGGGAAGTTTGCGAGACCGAGGGCGCGCTGCGGTTTGCGCGCGCCGAGCACCACTGAGACGCTGCCCCGGAAATTGGAGATCTTGCGGAGCGCCGCGGGCGAGATCACTTCCTCGTCGAGATCCACCACCATGATGCGGTTGGTGATGCCCGGGGCACAGTAGAGACCACCGCCCCCGCTGGGATACATCCGGTCCACCAACACCTCCGTTGTGACGAGGTCGTAGTTGAAGCCCTTCGGGAGCCGCAACGTCGCGCGCGTGCTCCAGTTGGTGCCGCGGCCCCAGTGTTGATACGGCTTGTCGCCGATATAGACGGCCACGTCCACCACCGGGTTACCCTGCCGCAGCATGAACTGACACCGCGCGAGATAGTCAAGGAACGCCCGCGCCTGCGGGAACCACGTCACGTTGGGGTTCAGGTGCGTGCCGGCGAAATACTCGATGCCCGGCTTGCCAAACTCCGCCGGCGACGCCGTGAACGTGTGCCAGATGAAGTGGTTGACGCCGTCGCAGAACGCGATGTCGCCGAACGGCTTCAGCACCGCCGGGTAAGCCGACCAGTGCTGCACCATGTGCGTGAACGCCTCGGTCGCCGCGAGCCGCTTGCCGTAGATGTGCGCAGCCATCGCCTGCGGACGATTCATGTCGTGCGGATGCTTCGACGCGCCGGTGAACCAAAACTCACCCTGCGGCATGTCGGTGCGCCCCAGGAACGCGAGCTGGTCGGCCTCCGCGAACGACGCGAGCTTGCGGTTCCACGGGCCGCCCGACTCCGCGTGCCACTTCAGGCCCGCCTTGGCGCACAACGCTTGCAGCTTCCCGTAGAAGTTGTCGCGGAAACAATCGCCGAGCGTTTTGTAGTAGTCGCGCAGGAATCGTTCCGACTCATCGGCTTTCTTCACCGTGAAACCCGCCAGCGCCGGCAGCCATATCCGTAGCGGATAACCGCGACGCCTCGAAAACTCCTGCTCGAACGTGCGCGTCCACGTCGGAATCGCCCCTTCCCAACTGACGCTGTAAAAATGCGTCAACGTCTTGCCCGCCAACGGCCCCACGTCCTCCAGGATCGCCTTGCCCATGCGGTTGAAATGACGCTCCACCGCATCCGGGTCAAGCACGTCCACGTCATGCGCGGTGACAAGCTGCCCGGCGTGAGCGGGATCGCCGTCCATCGTCATGTAGCCGAACCGCAACAGCGTCCAGCGGCCTTTCGCGAACTCCACCGTCAGCTTCGCCTGTTTGTCCACCTTCGACGTCAGGTCCACAACCTCCGTCACAACCGGCTGCGAGCCAAGCTTGGCGATCTCCTGCCATTGATCGGAAGGTTTGGCCGGGGCATCATCATGGCGCACCGCGAAGACGCCGATGTCCCAGAGCTTCCTCCCGGCCGGCTGTTTCAGTTCATAGGTGAACTTGGGCGTCTTGATCTCCGTCGCCGTCCAGACGAGCTTCTTCGGCACGTCGTTGGTCGGTGAGGCAAAGTTGGCGCCGCCGACTTCCCACGGCCCCTTCAATGCACCCGCGCAACTGCTGAGATTGACGCTGACCTCCAACCCGAGCGTGCCGGCCTTCTCGATGGCGAACTTCAACATCTTCCGCCATTCCGCGCTCATGAACTCCATCTTGACCGGCACCGGACCGATGTGGTCGTCGTGATACCCGCGCGCGTCGAACATCAGCAGCCCGCCGATGCCCGCCTGCTTCATCGCTTCGAGGTCGCGCGCGATCGTCTTCTCGTCCACGTTGCCGTTGACCCACCACCAATAAACCCACGGCCTCTCCGTGTCGGGGACATTGCGGAAATTCTGGTCGAGACTGACCGGCTCGGCGGCGCGCACCCATGCGGCGGCGCACAAAACAAGAACAACAGCCAGCTTCAATGCGGTCATCTTCATTATTCGACTCCTCTAGAGATTTCGGTCGCGTCCGGCACTACTTGTCACACTACCTTGTAACGCCAGTTGACCGCTGATTGTCAATGATACTTCCGTTGGATTGCCTGAAGCGGCTACCGCTCAATCACTGCGCACTCGATGCCGAGCACGTCGGCGAGTTTCGCGATGGTCGCGGCTTTGTGACCGATGCCGAGCGCGAAGTGATGTGTCGGGCCTTCAGCGACCCATCGTTTCAGGAACGTCCGCACGTCGGGCTTGAAGACGCCGTGCGTGTTCGTATTGCCCGTCGGCGGGATCGGCCCGCGCACGCTCTCGCCTTCCGCGACGACAAACTTGAACTTCCCGTCGGCTTTCACGCCGATACTTAGCATCGTGATTGGGCCTTCCTTGATGTTGAACTCCACGCTCGCGCCGCTGCCCGGCTTGCCGTGGTATTTCAGCAGGCTGCGCAACACAGGCTTCTTGTCGGCGATGTTGACGTGGTGTGGCCCGTCGTGGCCCACCAGCACCGAGCCGCGCTGGAAATCCACCGGATGGAACTCTGCAAAGCTGCCGCCGATGTCGAGCCGGTCCATGATGAGCATCGCAATGCACGTCTTGATGTCGAACTCGCCGCACATCGGGAAGCCCGCGCCGGTCAGTAGCGAATTGCCAACGATGAGGTTTGTCACCACCTCGCGCATCGGCGTGCCGGCCTCGGCCTCGTAGTAGTAGGCCAGCCCATCGAGCTTCTTGTCGGCGATGAACTTCTCCAGCGCCACCGCCGCCTTCGCAGCGACGTGCAGGTCCTTGTCGGTAAGCTTCGTGGTGATTGGATCCGACTTCGGGTCGGGCGTGTCGAAGAAGGCGAGAATCTCGCGCTTCTTCGCCTCAATCTCCGCTGCGTGCTCATCACGGTAATGGCGCAGGATGTCGTCCGGTTCGCACTGCACGACATGGCTGCCAAACGCCGCCGTCACCGCAGTCGGGTCGGTGTGCATGTCCAGCATCGCCTCCAACACGTGGCCCATGTGGCCAATCCGCGCGCGCCGCAGGTCGTGGAGCGCCTTGGCGATGCTGCACCAGTCTGCCAGTTCCGCGTCCGCCACTGGATCATCGTCGAGCGTGCCGAGAATCACATCTGGCGCCTTGCGGCCAAGCCGAATCGCCACGCCTTGAAACTCCGGCACCGAGCAGAAGTCGTCGTTGCAGAGCTGCATGTAAGTCGAGGCGCGCTCGTAGTCCATCGCCTTGAGCGGCTGGAGCGCCACGAGCACCAGCGGCACGTCCAGCCCGCGCAGGATCGCGCCGACGGTGGACGAGGTGGCGTAGGTCACCATGTCCACGAACACGAGATCGAGATCGGCGGCTTTGAGCTTCGGCAGCAGTTCGCTCGAGCCGAGCGCGTTGTCCACCATGCCGAAGTTGGTGACAGTGACGCCGTTGGCCTCGACCTTCTTGACGAGATGATCGAGCTTGCGGTGCATCTCATCGAGCAGTCCGGGGAACTGCGGCCAGTAGTTGTAGTGGCCGACACCGAAGATGCCGACCTTTGCGGTGAGTGGTTTTCGTCGCGGGATTTTCATTTGGATAAATGTTAGCGGTTGGACTTGCCGAATACGCGTTTGATTGCTTCGAGATACGCCGTGCCGGTTCGTTCCTCAGGCAACAGGTAGCCGCCTTCCGTCCATTCGTTCCATGCGTTGATGAGAACGCCGAACGGCTTGCGTGGGTCGCGTTCGATGTGCCGGGCAGCATCGCACAACAACTGTTCAAAGCGGTCCGGCGTATTGCCGACGACGACATGGCCGTAGGGATACTCCCACTTCTTGAATGGCCACGGCACGTCCGGACGGCATCGAGGTGTGGAATCCCATCCCATCGTCACCACCGGAAGGTCCACCAGCGGCGAGGCCACCATCTTCTCCCAATGCTCCCGGTGGGCGTCCATGACATCCTCGTAACGCTCGGTGAAGTCAGGCCGGACTTTCCGGGCGGTGTTGACGTTGTATCGGCTGGTGCTAAGGAACCCGGCTTGTTCCATCACGGCGGCGCTGGCCGGACTCGACACCATCGCATTCCAGTGCATCGGCGGCAGTCCGGCTTTGCGCAAGCGGGCATCCATCTGCTTCAGCAACGCGCGGGTTTCCACAGGACCGCCGAGTTGCTTCACAAACTTGTCCGCTTCAAAGACGCTGTAGAAAAGGCGGCCGTCAACCCGCCAGTAGTTCGGCTGCCGGAAGTAGTGCGCAATGCAGTAATCAACCATCCGCGTCAGGTCGCCCGGCGAGTGTCGCGACGGGAGCCAGACCGTGCGCGGCGTGCCAAGCTCCGGGCAGAACTGGTCGCGCCGGTCGTGGTTGGCCCACATCAGCGCGAACTTCATGCGCTTGCGGTTCGACGCGCGCAGAAAGCCCTTCTCCAACGCCTCCTCCATGTTCTTCACGCCGCTATACCAATACCAGTCGTAGAGAAACACCGTGATCCCATGGTCGGCAGCGAGGTCTATCTCGCGCGCAACCCATTTCGGATCGCTCTCATCGAAGCAGCCCCACGATGACTTCTTTGGCTGCTCGTGTCCCGGAAAACGAGGGATCGCCGCTTTCATTCCCTCCCATTCCGTCCAGCCATTGCCTTTCCACGCGCTGCCGTGGTCGTAGCTGTGCCAATGCGGGTAGTAAACCGCCATGACCTCCGGGCGCTTTGCGCGCGTCTCCTGCGCCGGCGCGGCAGTCACCGCCAAGCAGGCGAGTGCCGACATGATGATAGGACGGGGAATCTTCATTTGTTTCCTTTCTGGCTCCACCAGGCACGCGCGATCAGCGCGGCGGTCTTCCGCAGTTCGTTCAACACATGTTCGCATCGCTTCCGGCCAAACCGCACCGTCGGCGCGCCAACGCCCAGCGCCGCCGAGATGCTGCGCCACGGATCGGACACCGGCAAAGCGAGGCCGCTCACCCCTTCGCATAACTCGTCGGTCGTCGTGGCGAAACCCTGGTGACGCACGCACGCCAGCTCGGCGCGAAGTTTCACTGACGACGACAGCGTGCGCGGCGTGTAGCGCACCAGGGGCGTCTCCTTCATGTAAGCCTCCAGCGTGTGCGCCGACATGGCCGCCAACAGCACTTTTCCCGTCGCCGTGCAATACGCCCCGGAGCCGACATCTTCCGGCTCCTGCACCGCGAGCGCCTGTGGCGAAACCATGTAGATGAGCCGCACGATCCGGCCGTCCACCAGCGCCGCGAGCAACACCGACTCGCCCACGTGCTTCGCCAGCGCGCGCACATGCGGCAGCGCGCTCTCCGTCATCACATTCAGGAAATCGGCGTGGCGGGCCAGGAACATCAGCCGCGGGCCGAGCAGGAACCGCTTGCCCGCGTCCTGCCGCAGATAGCCGCGCCGCTTCAGCGTCGCGGCGATGTTGTGGACGCTCGTGAGGTTGATGCGGATCTGTTTGGCGAGCGCGCGAGTGCCAATCCCATCGGGATGGCCGGCGACGGCTTCGAGGACGTCGAGGCTTTTGTCAAGACTGAGCACGAGCGGCATGGGCAATTCCTTGAACGGACGTTCCGATTAAGAAAACGGCGTTCCTTTTATCGAAACGTCAAACAACTGTCAACGGCGATTCTCGCCGCGGCGGCGCCAGCACCAATCCCCGGCACTTCGCACTTGTAACTCTTGTGCTAATTTCCAACAGTGAGAGCAGCGGTGGCGGCATACCGAACGAACATGTCATCTGAAACTCGAATCTTTTCGGGGCTCGCGAAGCTGGCAGGCGCTCTCTTCGCCTTCCTGGTTCTTGCCGGCGCCAGCGTGCTCTTTGGCGCGCCGGCACGGACGGGCGTCGGCCCGGACACCGGGGAGCCGCCGGACGATTTGGTATGCGAACAGGGGGCGGAGCCGGGCGCGGAATCGGTGGATCCGAGCCGCTGGGCTGGACGGTTCGGCGGCATCGGCATCCAGATCGGTTTTAACGGAGACGCCGTCACTGTCGAGGAAACGATGAAGGACGGGCCGGCGGAAAAGGCCGGCATGCTCAAAGGCGACCTGATCACGCGCATCAACGACGAGAGCGCCGCCGGCTTGAACGTGAACGACGTGGTCCGCCGCCTGCGCGGCGAACCCGGCTCGGCGTTGAAGCTGACGGTTGCCCGCCCCGCCACGGGCAAGACCCACGAGTGCCGGTTGCAGCGCGGACTGGTCAAGGTGGAATCCGTCCGCGACGCGCAACTTGTCGGCGGCAAGGTTGGCTATGCGCGGCTGACTTCGTTTAACCGTCACACCGGCGGCGACCTGCGCGCCGCGCTCGCGCCGCTCGAACGCGCCGGGGCGCGCGCCTGGGTGCTGGACCTCCGGCACAACCGCGGCGGGCTGCTGCGGGCCGTGCGCGACGTGGCAAGCCAGTTCCTGGAGCCGGCCCAGTCGGCGCTCATCCTGCGGCCGGCACAGGCGGAAGCGCAGCAGCAGTTTTTCGCCAGCCGTTACGGCCAGCGCCTCGGCGGACCGCTGTGCGTGCTCGTCAACCTCAACACCGCCGGCGCGGCGGAGGCGCTCGCGGGCGTGCTGCGCTGGCACCGACACGCCCTTCTCATCGGGGCCAAGACCTGCGGGCACAGCGATGTCGTCCGCGTCGTTGCTGCGCCCAACGGCACCGCGTCGCTGGCGCTGCACGGCGACATCGTTTCCATGGACGAAAAGAAGTTCGGCGGTGGCGAGGGACTCGCGCCTGACATCGAGTTGCCGGCGGGTTTGGGGGAAGACACGGCTGCCCTGTTACGCGTTCTGCCGGGCCGGCGCGAAGCCGCCGATCTCGCCAACGACCGCACCGTCCAGCGCGCCGTCACAGTCTGCGTCGAGCAACTCGAACGGCGGAACCAGTGATCCCCGAAGTGGCGCAAGCTTCCAGCTTGCGATGAGTGATGACGAACAGATTCGCAAGCTGGAAGCTTGCGCCACCTCGGCAACGCCGCCTCAGAGATACTCGCTGCCGAACTGCTCGCCGACGAGCTTGTGCATTTCCTTGATCGCCTCGGCCTGGTCGGCGCGGCAGACGAGCGTGGCGTCGGGCGTGTGGATGATGATGAGGTCCTCGCAGCCGATGGTGGCGATGAGATGCTTCGGGTCGTTGGAGGCGACGAGCGTGTTCTTCGTCCGGCGCAACAGGTGGCGCGCAGCGATGGCGTTGCCGTCGGCGTCGCGCGGGCAGGTCTGCGCGAAGAACGGCCACGAGCCGACATCGAGCCACTTCAACGGCATCGGCACCGCCGCCACGCGCACCTTCGGGTCGCGCGAGGCCGGCTCCATCACGGCGAAGTCCACGCTGATCTTCTTCAGCGTCGGATAAATTCCCGCAACCACGGCGTCACGCTGCGGCGTGTCCCACGCATCGGCGATGCGCATGATGCCGGCGTGGTTCTCCGGCGAGTAACGGCGGATGCAGTCGAGCAACGTGTCCGCGCGCCAGATGAACATGCCGCTGTTCCAGAGGTAACGGCTCGCCCCGGCGGCGAAGTAGCTCTGCGCGGTAGCCGCGTCCGGCTTCTCCTTGAACTGCTCGACGACTCGGGCTGTAGGCCGCGTCCCCGACGCGGCGTCTTTCGCTTGCTGCGGCGCCCGGTCGGGGACCGGGCCTACAAGCGGCGCGCCGAGCTGGAGATAACCGTAGCCGGTGGCCGGGCCAGTTGGCGCGATGCCGAAGGTGACGAGCGCGTTCGGGAACTTCTCCGCAACCTCGTAGCCGCTGGCGACGATGCGCTGGAATTCGTCCACCGGCTCGATGATGTGGTCGGCGGTGAAAACGGCGATGACGGCGTCCGGGTCGCGCCGGGCGATGACGGCGGCGCTAAAGCCGACGGCGTTGAGCGTGTCACGGCCGCACGGCTCGCCGAGGAAATGGTCGCCTCCGAACGCGGGCAGCGACTGCTGGATGACGGCGCGGTGTTTGTTGGCGGCGCAGACGAACCGCTGCGCCGGCGGCACGAGACCGTCGAGCCGCTCGGCGGCGATCTGCAGCAGGCTCTTGCCGCCGATGAAGGGGATGAGCTGTTTGGGCAACGCCTCGCGGCTCATCGGCCATAACCGCGTGCCTGAGCCGCCCGCCATGATCATTGCGTGTCGCATGGCCGCATCTTGTAGCCGACCGCTGGAAGCCGCGCAAGTTCCGGTTCAACCAAGGCGTCATTTAACGATAAGTCTCAGCGAATGGCGCGAAGCGCCGTTCGCTGAAGCTCGTGGTTCGGCTTACTTCGTGAACTCTGCGTGCAGCAACCGCCCGGTCTCCAAATCAATATGGCAATCAAAACTAGCAAAGTTGCAGGCACGCAATGGCTCTTCGGAAACGATCTTCACATACGTATCGGAAGTCTGGTTGGTCGGATGCTCCGCTGTCCATAGATGCTTCTTCTGCAAATCAAAGGCCATCAAATTCCGCGCTTGCGCGTTCCGTGGAAACGCCATGTAGTCGAAAACCACAACGATTCGGTCACCAATCCGACGCGCGTCGAGTATGGGACGCTCAAAGTCCCAGTATTCGCCATCAATAAGAATCCTGTGCTGAATGGGAAGTTTCATATTTTCACCGAATAGAATAGTTCACCTAAATTCGCCATGAGAAGACAAAAGGCCATGAACTTGGCGATAGCGATTCATGGCGAACGACGATTACTCAAAATCCCCGCAAGTTCGTGCTGGTGCGGCGGGTTAGTCCTTCCTTCGGAACGCGCTTGAGGACAAGGCATTGAATGCGGCTCTTTTCACAGAACTCACGCTTCATTTGCCCGGCGTGTTCGTTAGCGTCGCGCCGTTCGCCGTCGTCGTCTGCGTCTCTCCATCATCATAGATATAAACGACGCCCCAGCGGGCGCACTTGGCGCGGCGGCTGGAGGCGTCGGGGTCTTTGCGGTGGAAGAACTCCACCGTGTCGCAGATGTCCACGGCGAGGGCGTGGGCTTCGGGATAGAGGCGGGTGACGTCTTCGCGTTCGAGGTCGGTCTTGGTCTGGGCGCTCTGGCTCTTGTTCTGGAGGTCGGCGAGCACGGTGAGGAGGGCGGCGACTTCGGCGGCGGTGGGGTGGGACATGGGGACGTGAGGGATGGTGCCGCCGTCGGGGTTGCCGTCCCAACGCGGCACGCCGGCGCTCTCGGCGGCGGCGCGGGCGGCCTCGCCGCTGACGACTTTCTCGGCGGCTTCGATGACGGCGTCCTGTGTGGAAAGGTCGGGGATGGCGGTGGCGGCGATGTCGCGGCCGTAGTAGCTGCGCGCGCCGGGGGCGAAGAGGCCGCGCACAATGCCGAGGTCGAGGACTTGGTGGAAATGGCTGACGAACATCGCCAGCCGCGCGCTGGTCTGGGAGAGGGCGGCGGTGACCGGGGCTTGGGCGGCGAGGGCGAGGCTCACGTCGGTGGACTCCTTGATGAGGCGGCTGAGGAGACTATCGGGGTTTTCGTCGTCGAGCTTGGCCCATTGGTCGTTGGTGATGGCGCGGTCGGCGGGGCGGCTGTTCTTCCAAGTGTCGCGTGCGGCCTTGAGGGCGCGGAGGACGGTGGCGGCGGTGTTGGGGAGTCGGCGGTGAGGCATGGGGGCCTTTCAATTGACGGTTTCTAGACGCGAAACGCGGAATTCGTTGTGTTTCTGGCGGTTATGGCATGGAAAGAGAGGCTGTCCGAAAGTTTGTGTATCGGGGTAGGAAGCCTACAGGATTTTGCAGGTAGGGCGAGGCGTCCCTGCCGAGCCGGCGGCGTCAGATAGCGCGGCACGCGGCTCATCGGGACGATTCGCCCTACCAACGACTCGCATCACTCGCCCTGCCTGTTGTTTCCCGCACACACAAATACTCGGTCACGCCCCTCAAATCAACGGCTGAGCCTCCGCCCGCGCTGATAGGCGGGGGGCGGAGTTTGCAGGCGAGGCGCTGTTTCAGCGGCGGCCTCCGCGTCCTGCGGACCCGCCGTTTGCGGAACCGGCGCGGGGGCGGAAGCAACGGCAGGGCTGGCCGGCGAAGGCACTGCGCCGGCGGCGGTCGCGGGTTGCACCGGGGCCGGTTGCTCGTTTTGCAGGGCGTTGAGCATTTGTTGGGCGAAGGCTTTTCGTTCGGGCGACATGTCGTCGGCGAGGCGGCTGTTGAGCCGTTCGATGGCTTGTGCCGCGCCTCCGTGGCGCGCCGCGTAATCCTGCGCGCTGAGGAACTGCCCGTCGCTGAGATGGATGCCCCAGCGCCCGCTGGCGTCCTGGCCGGCCTTCGCCGCCACTTGCGGTTGTTCCGGCTGCTCCGGCTGCGGGACCGGTGGCTCGAACGGCTGCGCAAACGGTTGGTGCGGGGTTGGCGCGGCCAGCGGACTGGATTTGACGACGACCGGCGACGAACCGGAACGGATGGTGGCGATGAGGTTGCCCCGGCGCACGGTGACGGAGCGGGCGGCGGCGTCAATTTTCTCGACGCGCGCGCCGGGAACGAGTTCGCCGCCCACGGCGACGTATCGCGGCGTGTGCGCGGGGTGTTCCATGCTGGCCTGAAGCCTGCCGCCTTGTTTGAGGATGCCGCTCAACCGCCAGCCGTCGGCGAACGCAGGGGTGTCGGCGTCCTTGTCCGCCGCTGACGCGACCATGACCGCCAGCGCGGCGAACATGACAGCACCGAGTGTGTTCACGTTCCTTTTCATACTGCCGCCTCCTGGAGACAGCCACTTACCGGGAAGCCGCTTCCGGCGCATTCCGCCCGGAAGCCCGGCAACCGGCGGAAACTAGGCCCCTTTCAAATACCCGTCAATCGCCTGCGCGGCGCGCTTGCCGTCGCCCATGGCGAGGATGACGGTGGCGGCGCCGCGGACGATGTCGCCGCCGGCGAAGACGCCGGGGAGGCTGGTCATGCCGTTGGGGCCGGCGGCGATGTTGCCGTTGCGGTTGAGTTTCAGCTCCGGGCAGGTGGAGGTGAGCAGCGGGTTGGCGCGCGAGCCGATGGCGACCACGACGACGTCGCATTCGATGACGAACTCGGAGCCGGGGATCGGCACCGGGCTGCGGCGGCCGGAGGCGTCAGGCTCGCCAAGCTCCATGCGGCGGCACTTCAGGCCGGTGACCCATCGCTGGTCGTTGCCCTGGACTTCCACCGGCGCGACAAGGAACTCGAAGCGGATGCCTTCCTGCTCGGCGTGGTGGACCTCCTCGGCGCGCGCGGGCATTTCCTTCTTCGTGCGGCGATAGACGATCATGGCGGAGCTGGCGCCGAGCCGGCGCGCGGTGCGGACGGCGTCCATGGCGACGTTGCCGCCGCCGACGACGGCGACGCGCTTGCCGGCGATGACGGGCGTGTCGGCGCTGGGGAACTGGTAGGCGGCCATGAGGTTGACGCGCGTGAGGTATTCGTTGGCGGAATAGACGCCCTTGAGATTCTCGCCGGGCACGTTCATGAACATCGGCAGCCCCGCGCCATTGGCGATGAAGATGGCGTCGAAGCGCGCGCGCAACTCCTGCAGCGTGTAGGTGCGGCCGATGACGACGTTGCACTCGATCTTCACGCCGGCACGCTGGAGCCGCTCGACTTCCTCCTGGACGATCTTTTTCGGCAGGCGAAACTCCGGGATGCCATAGACCAGCACGCCGCCGGGCTTGTGAAGCGCCTCATAGACCGTCACCTCGTGCCCCAGCTTCACCAGTTCGCCCGCGGCGGTGAGGCCGGCCGGGCCGGAGCCGATGACGGCGACTTTCTTGCCGGTCGGCTGCGGGGGCGTGGCAACAATCTGGTTCGCATGGCGGCTGGCCCAATCGGCCACGAACCGCTCCAGATGGCCGATGGCGACCGACATGCCTTTCAACCCGCGGATGCACTCGATCTCGCACTGCGTCTCCTGCGGACAAACGCGGCCGGTGATGGCGGGCAGGGCGTTGTCGCCGAGCAGGTTCTGCGCGGCGGCGGCGAGATCGCCGTCGGCGATGAACTGGATGAAGCGCGGGATGTTCACCATCACCGGGCAGCCGGCAACGCACCGGGGTTCTTTGCACTGGATGCAACGCTGTGCCTCCAGCATCGCGAGCTTCTCGGTGAAGCCGAGGTTGACCTCGCTGAAGCCGGCGGCGCGCGCCGTGGCGTCCCGCTCCGGCATGGCCTGCCGGTCAATCTTGAGCCGTTCCCTGGTGGTGATCTTGGCGCTCACGCTGGATGTCGTCCCGTCGTGTCAGCCGGCATTCGGTTTCTCCAGGCCGATCCGGCACGATCCCTCATGTCGCACCAAGGATTCCTGCTCCTGCGTCCGGTAGGTGCCGAGCCGGTCCCAGAGCAGATCAAAGTCCACCAGATGCCCGTCAAACTCCGGCCCGTCCACGCAGGCGAACTTCGTCTCGTTGCCGACACTCACGCGGCAGCCGCCGCACATGCCGGTGCCGTCCACCATCACCGGATTCAACGAGACAATCGTCTCCACGCCGAGCGGTTTGGTGACGGCCACGACCGCGCGCATCATCGGCACGGGGCCGACCGCATAGACGCAATCCACGCCGCCCGCCGCCAGCACGTCCTTCGCCGCGTCGGTGACAAAACCTTTCCGCCCGTAGCTCCCGTCGTCCGTGCAGACGATCACCTCGCCGAGCTTGCGCAGGTCGTCCTCAAAGATGACCCACTCCTTCGACCGCCCGCCGATGATGCTCACGACGGCGACGCCGCGCTGGCGCAGCCCCTGCGCGATGGGATGAATCACCGCCGTGCCGACGCCGCCGCCGACGCACAACGCGCGGCCGCTGGCGATCAAATCCGTCGGCCGGCCGAGCGGACCGGAGATGTCCTGGATCGCGTCGCCGGGATTGAGGGCCACCAGGTCGCGCGTGGTCTTGCCGACGGCCTGGATGACCAGCGCGATGGAGCCGGCAGCCGGGTCGGCGTCGGCGATGGTCAGCGGAATCCGCTCCGCGCCTTCGCCGCGCCGGACGATGACAAACTGGCCGGGCTGGCGGATTTCCGCAATGCGCCGCGCCATCACGTCCAATCGCGTGACGTTCGGGCTTAACTGTTTTTTGGACAACACTTCGTGCATGGCAATCACATCCGCGCCAGTTTCCAGAACCGGCGGCGGAACCTTCGCACAAGTCCCCGGCTTCCTCCACAAGGTTTTTTTGCGCCTCGCGCCGCCGCGGGTTTGGCGCAATCAAACAGGCCGCTTGAGATTGGGTTGCGTGCTGCTATAGTCGGGCGCGTCACCGCGGAGCAGAAGGCCACCCACATTCCAATGACCGTTCATCTCGTAGCCATTGTTGGAGGCAGCGGCTCGGGCAAGACGTGGCTCGCCCGGCGGCTGAAGCGCCGGCTCGGCCGCCACGCGGGACTGGTTTCGCTGGATGATTTTTACCGCGACCTCTCCGCGCTGCCGAAGCGCGAGCGCGACCGGCGGAATTTCGACGATCCCGCCGCCATCGAGTGGGGCTTGTTCCTGGAAACGCTCGCGCGCATCAAGCGCGGCGAGCCGGCGGCGATTCCGCGTTACGATTTCGCTTCGCACACGCGCCAGCGGCGGGCGCGCGCGTGGAAGCCGAAGCCCATCGTGTTGCTGGACGGGTTGTGGCTGCTGCGCGAAACCCAGGCGCGCCGGCTCTACTCGCTGAGCGTGTATCTGGACGCTCCCGGCGAGACGCGTTTGCAGTGGCGCATCGCGCGGGACCGGAAGGAACGGGGCCGCAGCCGCGCCTCGGTGCTTCGGCAGTTCCGGGAGCAGGTTGAGCCGATGCACGCGCGGTTTGTGGCGCCGCAGGCGCGGCACGCGGACATCGTCCTGGATTCGCCGGCCGGCGACAAGGTGCTTGGCAGACTGGCGGCGATGGTGACAGGATTGGCCACACCTCCGAGGATGAACCGATGAAAGCCTTGATCATCTGCCCCGCGGATCGGGCGAAAACGGCCTTTCTGGCAAGGCACTCGCCGCTGGCCCTGGCCCCCGTGTTGGGCCGGAGCCTGCTCGACCTGACGCTGACGCATCTGGCGAGCGTCGGCGCAAAGCAGATTCTCGTGCTGGCGGCCGACCGGCCGGAGAAAGTGCGCGCCGCCGTCTCGAACGGCGAAGCGTGGGGCGCGCGCGTGGAGGTGCATCCGGAGCAGCGCGAGTTGACCGTGGCCGAGGCGCGCGCCAAGTATCAGGGCCGGGGACCGGAAGGCTGGCTGCCTGTGCCGAACGACATCGTGCTGCTGGACCGGCTGCCGGGAGGCGGGCGAAGCTTGTTCGACAATTACGGCGATTGGTTCAACACGCTGCTCGGCGGGATGGCGGATGCCGCCGGGGATCGCATCGGGATGCGCGAGTTTGCGCCGGACGTCTTTGTGGGCTTGCGCAGCCAGATTTCACAGGACGCGCGGCTCGAACCGCCGTGCTGGATCGGCAACCACACCTGGATCGGCGCAGGCGCCAGGATCGGCCCCAACGCCATCGTGGAGTCCGGCTGTTACGTGGACGCGAACGCCGAGATTGCCGATAGTTTCATTGGCCCCGACACCTATGTGGGTGCGCTGACGGACGTGCGGGAATCGTTTGCGTGGGGCCACAGCCTGATGAAGTGGAAAACCGGCGTGTTCAGCGAGGTGGCGGACGATTTCCTCCTGTGCGATCTCACCAGCCGCGCCAGGTCGCAGCGCCGGCGCGCCAGCCTTGTGGGGAAGGCCGCGGCGGTGCTGGCGTTGTCGCTGACGTGGCCGGCGCCGCTTGTCGCCTGGCTGCGCAACCGTTCCTCCGGCAAACCGCTGCTCACGCCGCGCCTCGCCGTGCGCGCGCCGATGTTCGGCGCGGGCAGACCGATGGAAACCTACTGTTACTACGAGATGGCGGGCTGCGGCGGACTCTGGAAGCGGTGGCCGGAATTATTCTGCATCGCCCGCGGCGACGCCGCGTGGGTGGGCAACCGGCCCCTGACGCCGGCCCAAGCCGGGACGTTGAAGGACGAGCACGAACAACTCTGGCTCTCGGCGCCTCCGGGCTTGTTCTCCCTGGCGGACGCGATGGGCTGCGCGGACTCTTTCAGCGAGGACGCCAAGGTGCATGCCTCCTTCTACGCCGTGCAACGCAGTTGGCGGAAGGACTTCGAGATCGCCGCCCGCATCCTGAAGCGGTTCCTCAAGCGGGAAACCACATAGCCAGACCGGCGGTTTGCTCGCCGCAGCCGGATGATTTGCTGGACGGCGGGCCGGGGATGGATACAATCGCGGCGGTTCTGAGGAGAACCGCGCGCGGTTGGATGGACCGGGCGCAAGCAAGACAGGTTTCGTCTGGCATGAAAGAACTGCGCATGAAGCCAACGACTGCGGCCCACAAACTCAACGGCGACATCACGGCTGACGCCCTTCTGGCGCGGTTCCAGGACCACATCAAATACTCGCGCGGCAAACATTTCGCCGGCGCCACCGATTTTGACAAACTCGCCAGCCTCAGCCGCGCCATCCGCGACCTCGCCGTGGAACGAATGCTCGCGACGCAGCAGACCTACTACGACCGCGATGCGAAGCGGGTCTATTACCTCTCGATGGAATTCCTGATGGGCCGGCTGCTGTCGAACAACGTCATTTCGCTCGGCCTTCGCCCGGTGGTGGAAAAGGCGCTCGGCAAGCTCGGCCTGAGTTTTGAGCAGCTCTGCAATTACGAGCCGGACGCGGGTCTCGGCAACGGCGGCCTCGGCCGGCTCGCCGCGTGTTATCTCGACTCGCTGGCGACGCTGGAGTATCCGGGCTACGGCTACGGCATCCGTTACCGGCACGGGATGTTCCGGCAGGAGTTCGACAACGGCTGGCAGATGGAGCGGCCCGACGATTGGCTGAAGTTCGGCAACCCGTGGGAAATCATCCGCCCCGAAGACGCCGTGCCGGTGCTGGTCTATGGCCGCATCGAAAACCTGCCCGCCATCGGCGATGGCCCGCCGCGGTCGGTGTGGGTGGACTGGCAGATGATTGACGGCGTGCCCTACGACATCCCGATCATCGGCTGCGGCGTGAACACCGTGAACATCCTGCGGCTCTGGAGCGCGCGCGCGGCGGAAGGCTTCCGGCTTGACGTGTTCAACCAGGGCGATTACGTGCGCGCCATCCAGGAGAAGAACTGGGCGGAAACCATCAGCAAGGTGCTTTATCCCTCCGAGAACACGCACGCAGGCAAGGAGCTGCGGCTCATCCAGGAGTATTTCCTCGTTGCCTGCTCCGTGCGCGACGCCGTGCGCCGGCATCTGAAGAAACACGAGTCGCTCGATAACTTCGCTGAGAAAAACGCGCTTCAGCTCAACGACACCCATCCCGCGCTCGCCGTCGCGGAGCTGATGCGCCACCTGCTCGACGAGCAGGACGTGCCGTGGGAGCGCTCGTGGGAGATCACCGTTGCGGCGCTCGGCTACACCAACCACACGCTGTTGCCGGAGGCGCTGGAGAAGTGGCCCGTGCCGCTGATGGAGCGGGTGCTCCCGCGCCACTTGCAGATCATCTACGAGATCAACGACCGTTTTCTCGACAGTGTGCGGCTGCGTTACCCGAACGACGACGAACGTATCCGGCGCGTGTCGCTGGTCGAGGAAGGCGAGGTCAAGCAGGTCCGCATGGCCAACCTCGCCATCGTCGGCAGTCACGCCGTCAACGGCGTCGCCCAGCTTCACAGCGACCTGCTGAAGGCCAACCTCGTGCCGGAGTTCGCGCAGATGTGGCCGGAGCGGTTCAGCAACAAGACCAACGGCATCACGCAGCGCCGCTGGCTGCTGGCGTGCAACCCCGGCCTCGCCGCGCTCATCACCGAGTGCATCGGCGACAAGTGGGTGCGCGACCTCGATGCGTTGCGCAAGCTGGAACCGTTTGCGGAAAAACCAGAGTTCCTCCAGCGGTTCCTCGCCGTGAAACAGGCGAACAAGCAGCGACTCGCGGCGCTCATCGGCGAGCGCCACGGCATCGCGGTGGACCCGCAATCGCTCTTCGACGTTCACGTGAAGCGCCTCCACGAATACAAGCGCCAGCTCCTGAACGCACTGCACATCATCGCGCTCTACCACCGCATCAAAGACAACCCCGCGGGCGACTTCGTGCCGCGCACGTTTCTCTTTGGCGCGAAGGCCGCGCCCGGCTATCACATGGCCAAGCGGATCATCAAGTTCGTCAATTCCATCGGCGAAGTTCTCGCGCGCGACCCCGACGTGCGCGGCCGGGTGCGCGTGGTGTTCCTGCCGGACTACTGCGTCTCGCTGGCGGAAATGATCGTGCCGGCGGCCGACCTCTCCGAGCAGATCTCGACCGCCGGCAAGGAAGCCTCCGGCACCGGCAACATGAAACTCGCCCTCAACGGCGCGCTCACGATGGGCACGTGGGACGGCGCGAACATCGAGATCGCCGAGGCGGTAGGTCTCGACAACATCTTCATCTTTGGCCACCGCGCCGGGCAGATCGAGGCCATGTCGCGCGACGGTTACCGGCCACACGAATGGGCGGAGCGCGACGCCGAATTGCGCCGCGTCCTGGCGAGCATCCGGCAGGGCGAGTTCAGCCCCGGCGCGCCCGGCCTCTTCGACGACATCCACCGCGCGCTGGTCGAGTGGGGCGACACCTATTTCCATCTGGCGGATTTTCGCAGTTACGCCGACTCCCAGCAGCGCGCGTCGGACCTGTTCCGCGACCGGACGACGTGGGCGCGCAAGGCGGCGCTCAACGTCGCCCGCATGGGCAGGTTCTCCAGCGACCGTTCGATCCGCGAATACGCGCGCGAGATTTGGAACCTGCGGCCGGTGCCGGTGAAAGTTGCGGCAGCGAAACCCACAATGTGATACAAACCCGCGGCGAAACAACCTATGGCAATCCAATGTGAAACCAAAAACGGCGTCGGCGTGGTGACAGTGACCGGCGCGCTGAACGCGCCGGTGGCAGAATCGTTCCACACCCAGTTCGTTGCGTGGTTCGACAACCAGCCCGGCCTTCTACAGGTGGCGGTGGACCTTGGTGGCGTCGGTTTTATAGACAGCCTCGGCTTGGGCGCACTCATCAGCGTTTTCAAACACGTCGCGGAGCGCGGCGGCGACATGAGGCTCGTGCGCCCACAGCAGGCGGTGAAACTGGTGCTGGAGATTACGCGCACCAGCCGCATCCTGCGCATGTTCGGCACGCTGGAAGAGGCGTTGCGGGACGCCGCCCGCTGAGCGGCACGGCGCCGGCGCGGCTGATGGCGCGGTCCCGGATTTCTGGTAATAGAATCCAAGTCATGAACAGCACGGAATCGCCATCGCAGACCGTCAAGCTGGCGGCCCCTATCGTCATGCTCGGCGTGCCGTTCGACGTGGTCACGGCCGGCCAGACCATCGCCATCATCGGCCAGATGATCGAATCGCGCCGGCCTTATTATTTGGCAACGGCCAACGCCGGCTTGGTGGCGCTGGCAGCCCGCGACGTGGAACTGCGCCGCATCCTGCTCGATGCACACCTGATTCTGTGCGACGACACTCCGCTGGTCTGGGCTTCGCGCTGGCTGGGCAATCCGCTGCCGGACCGCGTCGCCAGTTTCGACCTCGCGCTGCTGCTGATAAGCTCCGCCGCTGAGAAGGGCTGGCGCGTATTCCTGCTCGGCGCGAAGGAGGATATCCTCCAGCGCGCCGCGGCCAAGCTCCGCACGCAACATCCCCGCCTGCAAATCGTCGGCTCCTTTTCGCCGCCGTCCGCGCCGCTGCTGGAGATGGACCACGAGAGCATCCGCTGCGCGATCAAGGAAGCGAAGCCGGACCTCCTCCTCGTGGGCCTCGGATGCCCCAAGCAGGAGAAGTGGATCAACATGCACTACCGCACGCTCGGCGTGCCCGTCTCCATCGGCGTCGGCGCCACGATTGACTTTCTAGCGGGCGAGATTCCGCAAGCGCCGATGTGGATGGGAAACGCGAGGCTGGAATGGCTCCACCGACTGAGCCACGAGCCGCGGCGGTTGGCGCGGCATTGCGTGGCCGACTTCTGGGTGCTGGCCACCGGCCTGCTGGCGCAATGGTGGCAGTTGCAGTTGCGCCGGCGGCAGCGCGCGGCACGCTATCGCCAGTCGCTGGTGGTGGCCGAAAAGACTGGGGCGGGATTCGAGTTGGTGAGGATTCCGCCGCGCTTCGACGCGGCCGTGGTGAAGGACCACGACGGGCTCTGGAAATGCTTCACAACATCGCCCACCCACCTGTTGGTGGACCTGATGAACGTGGAGTTCATTGACAGCACCGGCGTCGGCTTGCTGATCTGGCTGCACAAGAGCCTGACGGCATCGAATTGCCACTTCGTGCTGGTGGCCCCCTCGACCGCTGCGAAAAAGGGGCTGGAACGGATGCGCATCCCGGAGATGCTGGCCATCGCGCCCAATCTCGACGCGGCGAAGAACATGATCGCCGAGCGCACACGCGGCATCCACGCCATCGCGACGCTGGACCTCTCCCCGTCGCCCAAGCCGCTGACGTGGCACGGCGAGATTGTGACCTCGAACATCGAGGCGGTGAAGCACCTCACCGAGAGCTACATGGATTGCTGCGTCGCGCATCCGAAACGCATCGCCATTGACCTCGCCGAGGTCCGGTTCGTGGACAGCGCCGGCGTCGGCTTCATGCTCCGCATCAAGAAACAGGGCCGCCTGCGCGGCATGGAGGTCACTTTCCTCAATCCGCAGCTGAACGTGCTCAATGTTGTCCGCGCGCTGCATCTGGACCAATACCTGTTTGGCGGGGACCCGCAAGGGTCTCCCTAGCCGCGATCCATCCGGCGGCGGCGCGCGTCTGTCTTCTCCATGTCCGCGCAATGTGCGTTTCCCCGCTTGACGTTTTGGGAAGGCCGCGTAAGCTGCCGCACAGGTTTGGTCGAGCGGAGAGGTGCCTGAGTGGCCGAAAGGGGCGGTTTGCTAAACCGTTGTAGCTGTAAAAAGCTACCCAGGGTTCGAATCCCTGCCTCTCCGCCATCTCCCCCTTTCCGCAGGGCCGGACTCGTGCGTGGCATGCCGCTGTAAACAGAACCGGGCGCCAGGCGTCCCACAAACCCCGATGAAGAGACTGAAATACGCGACAGCCGTCGGATCGTTTCTCGTGGGCGCTTTGACAACGGCGCTGCGCGCAACGGTCACGCTGGCCAGCAGCGACATCGGCTGAATGTCAAAAGCCGGCATCAACTCGCGTTCACGGAAAAGTTTCGCTGGCCGGTTGCTCCGCGCCCCGCTAAACTGCCCGGCTGTTGCTCCGGATCGCTGACGGAGAACACGCCGCGCGCGACGCCAGGATTCCGACGCCAGACGAAGGGCCGAACGGGTTGAGAACCTGTTTGGCTTTGGTTCCGGCATGCGTGAGGTTTAACTAAGAACTCATGGAATTTGTTTTTAACTGCCCGCACTGCAACCGGGAACTGGCCGCCGCCGACAATGCGCACGGCCAGACGGTGGTGTGCCCTGCCTGCAAACAATCGCTGATTGTTCCTCATTCCGCCCCGGCCGCGCCGCCGGGGCTGGGACACGACGAAGAGATCGTCGAGGTGCTGGAGGAGTTCAGACCACCGCAGCCGGCCGAGCCGCCTCCGCTCGCGAGCCGCGGCGCCGGCGGAGCGGCGTCACTGCTGCCGCCTGTCAAGCAACGTCCGGTGTTTCCATCCGACCTGACCGAGCCAACGCCGATGATGCGCGCCCAATTGGAGCGCGAACAGCGCCGCCAGAGTCTTCCGATCCAACGGAGGGCGCACCTGCTCGTCTTCGGCGCCACAATCATCTTCTGCCTGCTGCTGGCCACCATCATCGTCCTCGTCACCCAACTGCCCGGCGGCAACCCGGCGGCGACGGCGTCGGCCAAGGCGCTCGCCGCGACTGCGCCCAGCGCCACTCCGGACCTGAGCCGGCTCTCGCCTGAGGAAACGCAGGAACTGGCCCTGTTGATTAAGCGCGCGTTCGACACCCTGCCGCCGGAGGAAGGCCGCGAAGCCAACATCATCTACTCGCGGATCAACCAGCGGCAGCCGACGACGCAGGAACAGGTGGCCCGGTTCAACTCGCTGTTTCAGAAGGGCGCCAATCTGTTGACCGCCGAGCAGCAACAGCGACTGACGATGCTCTTTGCCAAGACCATCCAGTCGCCGGGAACATGATGGTGTTGCTGCCGGATGCCGGGGCAGAAGGACGACCCCGCAGGTTGGCTGTCCGGCCGAACGCAGCAAGGAGTTGCACAACGAAGTCATTGGAGCCACTTTCTAGTCCGCTAAAATGACACTGGTTCTTCTAGCAGCAGCGGCCGCGGGCATGACAGCGGCGACGACGATCTTGCCGCCGTCGTTGCCGGTGCTGCCCTACAGCTTCCGCCAGACGACCATCGTGGAAACCCTCGACAAGGCACACAAGTCCACCGAGCGCGACACGAAGGTGCAGGAAGTGTTTCCCGTCGAGGGCAAGATGCTCTTCCACCGGCTGATCAGCCGCAATGGCAAACCACTCTCGCTCAAGGAAGAGGAAGAGGAAGCCAAACGGCTGGAAGCGTTCCGCCAGGCGATCCGCGACGGCAAAAAACCCAAGGACGCCGAGCAGGTGACCGACCTGACCGCGCGGTTCAGCGGCGAGGAATTGGAGCGGGCGTTCATCAGCGAGGAAATCGGCCGCGAAGAACTGCGCGGGCGACGGTGCATCCTTTACAAGTTCCGTGGCCGGCCGGGCCGCTCGATCAAGATCGGCGGACAGTATCAGAAGTTCTTCGACGTTGTCGTGGACGGCGTCGTCGGGCAGCTTTGGATTGACGAGGAGGACCGCAAGCCCGCGCGCGGCGAGGTCCGGCTGAAGAAACCGGTGAGCATCGCCTTCGGGCTGCTGGTCTATATCAAACAGTTCGATCTCGACGTGGATTTCGAGCGGCTGGAGCCGGGCGTCTGGTGGCCCTGCAAGGCCGCGGGAACGGCAGACGCGCGCTTTCTCATTTTCCAGCCGTGCGTCAAACGCGGACAAGTGCTGAACGAAAACTTTAAGCGGATGCCATCGCAGGAACCGCCGACTGCCAAGGCCGCCTTCGCTCGTTAGCCTGAAACCGAAAACGCGCTGGCAAGGATGGCATCGCCAGGACCGGTCCCAACCGTCACTTCAACAGCGATTCGGCGTGCTTGCGCGCGGCGTCGGATTGGCCGCCGAGCATGCGGGTCAGTTCCGTGACGCGGCCAAGGCGGTCGAGGAGGGCAAAGTCGGAGATCGTGCGGCCGGCCTTGAGTTCCTTGCTCACCACGAAGTGCGCGGTGGCTTGCGCGGCGACGGGCGCGAGATGGGTGATGCAGAGCACCTGATGCCGGTCTGCAATCTGTCGCATTTTCTCGCCGACGGCGTGCGCGGTCTCGCCACCGACGTTGGCGTCCACCTCGTCGAACACCAGCACGGGAATCTCATCCTCGGCCGCCAGCACGGTCTTCAGCGCAAGCATCACGCGCGCCATTTCGCCCGAGGACGCGATGGCGCGCAACGGGCGGGCTGGCTCGCCGGGGTTCGGCGCGAACTGGAACTCGATGGTGTCGAGGCCGGAGGACTGCGGACTGCGGACTGCGGATTGCGGATTGGAGAACAGATCGCCGGGCTGGATGGATTCGAGGGCGACATCGAAGCGGCATTGGCGGAAGCCGAGCGCGGACAGCTCCTTCATGACGGCTTTGCTGAGCTTCGGGATGATCTGCCGGCGCTGGGCGGAAAGCTGCCGGCCGATGCGCCAAAGTTCGGCGTCAAGCTTTTGAAGTTCGGCGTTGAACCGGGAGAGTTCGGCGTCGCGCTGTTCGAGGCTGTGGAGTCTTTTCTTCGCTTCCTCGCCGAAGGTGATGACATCGCTGAGCGTCGCGCCATATTTGCGCCGCAGTGATTGGATGAGGTTCAGCCGCTCTTCGAGTTCCTTCAGCCGCGCCGGGTCGAGTTCAATCCGTTCGAGGTAATGCGCCAGTTCGCCTTGCAACTCGCGCAGCGCCGTCACCACCTGTTCCTGGCCGGCGACGAGCGGCGCAGCGGCCGGATCAAGCCGTTGCAACTCGCGCAACATGCGTCCGATCTCGCCGACGCGCGTCAGCACGGCGTCGTCGGCTTCGCCGAGCAGCGCCAGCGCGGTCTGGCCGAACTCGATGAGCTTGGCGGCGTTGCTGGCGCGGCGGTAATCCTGCTCGACGCGCGCCTCCTCATCCGGCTGGAGCTTGGCGTCGGAAACCTCACGGACTTGGAACCGCAGCAGGTCGAGTTGTTGCGCGTAGGTTTTCTCATCCACGATGAGCGCGGCCTTCTCCGCCTCGACGGTCGCGCGGCAGCCAACAAGTTCAGCGAAGGCGGCGCGCAGCCCGCCGAGGTTGCCGAAGGCGTCGAGGATGTCGAGCTGGCGCGCGGGATGGAGCAGCGACTGGTGGTCGTGCGGGCCGTGGATGTCCACGAGCCATTCGCCGAGGGCGGAAAGGATGTTCAGCGTCGTGGGCGAACCGTTGACGAACTGGCGGTTGGAGCCGGCGGCGGTGAAGACGCGTTTGACGACAAGCTGGCCGTCCTCGCACGGCTCCAAGCCGTTTTCGTCGAGGAACGGCCGGAGCGGCGCGCGCAACTGCGACACGTCGAACGCCGCCTCCACGGAGCAGCTTTCCTCGCCGCTGCGGATGAGCGTGCGATCGGCGCGTTCGCCGAGCAGGAGGTTGAGCGCGCCGATGAGGATGGACTTGCCCGCGCCGGTTTCGCCGGTGATGACGTTGTAACCCGGCTGGAGTTCCAGCGTCAGGTCGGCCACGAGGGCCAAGTTTTTGATGCGCAGCGTCGTCAGCATGGCGTTTGGCTCGCACGAGTCTGCAACGCGCCGCCGGTTTCGGCAAAGGATTTTTTGCGCGGTTCTTTCGCCATTTCTGAAGACGGCTTGGACACCTTGTATCGGGGCGGATTCGGCCGGATGGGTTTATTGCCCGAACACACCGGAGTCGTCCTTGTCGGCGAAGCAACGCAGCCTCGGGTAGCTTTCGCCTTCCTTGATTTGCCAGACGCTTTGAAAATCCCAGTCAACAAAAGTCGCCCGCTGTTTCATCTCGAACGACGTTCTGCCTTCGCCGTTGCCGCGGGAGTCCTGCTGGCCCGTGGTTTCGGTGTCCCAATACGAATCGGTGACGGTGGCTTTGTCAAACCCCACCAGGCCGCCGACCAATCTGTTGCCCGTCACCTTGCCGGAAGCGTGGCATCGGGCAATGTCGTCCTCGTTGCATCCCACCAAACCGCCGACATGCCCGTTGCCCAACACCTCCCCGGAGGCTTGAGAATCAGCGATGTCGCCTCTGGACAGACCCGCCAACCCGCCTGCAAATCGGTCATGGCCCAGCACCCTGCCGCGGGCCTGGCATTCCGTGATACTGCCGTCGTTGCATCCCACCAAACCGCCGACGGCATGTTTGCCCGACACTTCGCCGGAGGCCTGGCATTGGGTGATGCTGCCGGAGTTTGACCCAGCCAGACCGCCGACGAATTTTTCGGCGCCCGAGACCTCGTTGGAAGCCCGGCACTCCCTGATGCTGCCAAGGTTCAACCCCACCAAGCCACCCACGGATCTTTCGTTGCCCGACACTTCGCCGGAGGTTCCGCAACCAGAGATGCTGCCTCTGGATGCTCCCGACAGGCTGCCGACGAACTTGTTGCCCGATACTTTTGCGTCCACCAGCGTCAGGTTGCGAACCTTCCCCGATCTGCCCAGAACCCTCAAGAGACCGACGTCGTCTTCCCAACCGCGATTGATATGGAGATTGCGGATAGCGTGGCCGCCGCCGTCGAGAACGCCCGCAAAAGGTTCGGACACTGAACCGATGGGCGCAAAACCTTTGCCTCCGTCCCAATTCTTCGTTTCCGAGGCGTCAATGTCCGCCACCAGACAATAGTGCCCGCGCAAGTCGGTATTGATCGCCTGGAGATCCGCCAAGGTGGCGATCTCGATCACCCCCCGCAGCCGCAACACCCGGGTTTCGTAGTCCTTGCTCCGGCCGGGTCCTTGGCTCCGCGTTACGCCACACTTCAAGCACTTCGTGCCCTCCTCGGACCAGTCGTGGCCTTGATCCCGCGTCACACCACACTTCGAGCACCTCTCGCAGTTCTTGCTCCAATCGTGCCCTTCATCCCGGGTCTTCCTGCACACAGTGCATTGACAGCCGCTCCATCGGTGCGCCGCTTGTCGTTCCAATCCGCAGCGCAAGCACTTCTCGCAGTCCTCTAACCAGTCGTGACCTTTCTCTCGTGCTGCACCACACTTGGAACACTTCTCGCAGTCCTTGCTCCAGTCGTGGCCTTCGTCGTGCGTCTTGCCGCAGACGGAGCATTCGCAACCGCTCCAGCGGTGCGCATTCTCTCGTTCGGAGCCGCAGCGTGAGCATCGCTCGCAGTCCTTGCCCCAATCATGCGCGCCTTCCCTTATTGCGTCGCATTTCGAGCATTTCTCACAGTCCCGGCTCCAATCGTGACCTTTGTCTCGTGCTGCACCACACTTGGAACACTTCTCGCAGTCCTTGCTCCAATCGTGGCCTTCGTCGTGCGTCTTGCCGCAGACAGAGCATTCGCAGCCGCTCCAACGGTGCGCATTCTCTCGTTCGGAGCCGCAGCGTGAGCAACGCTCGCAGTCCTTGCCCCAATTATGCGCGTCTTCCCTTATTGCGCCGCATTTCGAGCATTTCTCACAGTCCCGGCTCCAATCGTGACCTTTGTCGTGCGTCTTACCGCAGACAGAACATTCGCAGCCGATCCACTGGTGCGCCGCTTGCCGTTCGGAGCCGCAACGCGAGCATCGCTCGCAATCCTTGCTCCAATCGTGCGCGTGATCTCGTGTTGCGTCACACTTCGAGCACTTCTCACAGTCCCGGCTCCAGTCGTGACCTTTCTCTCGTGCTGCACCACACTTGGAACACTTCTCGCAGTCCTTGCTCCAATCGTGGCCTTCGTCGTGCGTTTTGCCGCAGACGGCGCACTGGCAACCGCTCCACTGGTGCGCAGACTGGCGTTCCAACCCACACTTTGAGCAACGCTCGCAATCTTTGTTCCAGTCGTGCGCGTCTTCCCTTGTTGCGCCGCACTTGGAGCATTTTTGACAGTCCTTGTTCCAGTCGTGGCCTTCATCGCGGGTCTTGCGACAGACAGAGCATTGGCAGCCGCTCCACTGGTGCGCCGGCTGTCGTTCGGACCCGCAGCGTGAGCAACGCTCGCAATCTTTGCTCCAGTCGTGGGCGTCTTGCCTTGTTGTGCCGCACTTGGAGCATTTCTCACAGTCCTTGCTCCAGTCGTGGCCTTCGTCGCGCGCCTTGCCGCATCGGGCGCATTGGCAACCGCTCCACTGGTGCGCCGCTTGCTGTTCGGCCCCGCAGCGTGAGCAACGCTCACAGTCCTTGCTCCAGTCGTGGGCGTCTTGCCTTGTTGTGCCGCACTTGGAGCATTTCTCGCAGTCCTTGCTCCAGTCGTGGCCTTCGTCGCGGGTCTTGCGACAAGCAGAGCATTGGCAACCGCTCCATCGGTGCGCAGACTGGCGTTCCAACCCACACTTTGAGCAACGCCCGCAATCTTTGCTCCAATCATGCGCGTGATCTCGCGTCGCGCCACACTTCGAGCACTTCTCACAGTCCTTGCTCCAGTCGTGGCCTTCGTCGCGCGTCTTGCGACAGGCAGAGCATTGGCAGCCGCTCCATCGGTGCGCAGACTGCCGTTCGGACCCGCACCGTGGGCATTGCTCGCAATCCTTGCTCCAATCATGCGCGTCTTCCCTTGTTGCGCCGCACTTGGAGCATTTCTCACAGTCCTTGCTCCAGTCGTGGCCTTCGTCGCGCGCCTTGCCGCAGACGGCGCACTGGCAACCGCTCCACAGGTGCTCAGCCTGTCGTTCAAATCCGCACCGCGAACATCGCTGGCAGTCCTTGCTCCAATCGTGCGCGCGATCTCGTGTTGCGCCGCACTTCGAGCACTTCTCGCAGTCCTTGATCCAGTCGTGCCCCTCTTCGCGCGTCACACCGCATGTCGCGCACTTGTTGCAGTCTTTGGACCAGTCGTGCCCTTCACTCCGGGTCCCACCACAAGTTGAGCATTTCTGACAGTCCCGACTCCAGTCATGTCCCTCTTCGCGGGTCTTGCCGCACACGGAGCATTGGCAGCCGCTCCATTGGTGCGCCGCCTTTCGTTCAAGCCCGCAGCGCGAACACTTCTCGCAGTCCTGGCTCCAGTCGTGTTCTTGATTCCGCCTTTGGCTGCATTTCTGGCATTTGCAGCCGCGCCACTCGTGGCTGACTCGTCGAGTGGTTCCGCAAATGGAGCATCTAGTGCAATCGGCACTCCAATCGTGTTGTTCGTCGCGAACCTTCCCGCATTTGACGCAACCGCAACCTTCCCAAGTATGTATGCCCAAGGCGCAGCCGATGCTCATGGTTCTTCTCCGACTTCTTCTTCTTGTTGTTTACTTGGTCAAACAAATCACCTGCTTCGTCTGCCATGCTCTTCGTTTTCACGCAGCCACTGGTGCGCATCCTACGCCGATGCGTTGGCATGTCAAAAACGAATCTCGGATTGATTGAAGCGGCTCCCGGTTTCGTGGAACTCGTGGAGGCAAGAAAACGGTTGAAGGAATCCGGCATTTCAGTTCCCGCCGCCGTTACTGAATACACCGAAGCAAAACAATGACAGCAGGTCAATCGTTGATCGAAACCTCTGCCGCGCGACCGCCCGACCGCAGCGGAATTGGCAGCTCGACCCAAAGTAGTTGATAGCGAAATTGAGATTTACAGCCCGCAAGAAATGACGGCACTGCTGAAGGCGGCAGACAGAACCGTGATTCCATATCTGGTTCCAGCAATACCCTCTTCCAGCCCCCGGAACCCCGCCCTGCCCATTCCCAACCATGCATGAAAACCATTTGATCCGGTGCCGGGTGCGGCGGAACGATAAGAGCAGCCGCCGGGCGCCCCCCAGCCATCAGCTTGAGCCGGGCGGCCCCGACCGCAGCTTTGCGGTCTGGCACGAGATTCCTCCCTCCCCCGATCCGGCGGGACCATGCGCGGGGCGGGCGGTTGGGCGCAGGAATTCGCTTCCGACGCGACGGAGATTGTGGTTAGAGTTCGCGACCATGACGGAGCACGAACAATTTCATTTCCACTCGCCGGACGAGGTGCGCCGGCGGATCGCGGAGCTGGGCTTGGACTTGGAGTTGAGCGACGACTTGCGGCCGCTGCTGGAGCCGGTGAAGGCCGGCAACTTCACGCTGCCCAACCGGATGGTGGTGTTGCCGATGGAAGGCTGCGACGGCACGGCGGACGGCTCGCCGGACAAGCTCACGCTGCGGCGCTACCGGCGGTTCGCCGCGGGCGGCGCGGGGCTGCTCTGGGTGGAGGCGACGGCGGTGGTGCCGGAGGGGCGCGCGAATCCGCGACAGTTGTGGCTGCACGAGAAGACGGTGGCCGCGTTCACGCAGCTCGTGGGCGAGGCGCGCAAGGCCGCGCGCGAGGCTTGCGGCGCGAAGCACCGGCCGATGCTGGTGGTGCAGTTGACGCACTCGGGCCGTTACAGCCGGCCGATTCGCCAGCCGCAGCCGATCATCGCGCATCACTCGCGCTTCCTCGACCCGACGCACAATCTGCCGCCGGCCTATCCGCTCATCACGGACGAGGAACTGGCGCGGCTGGAGGATTGTTACGTGGAGGCCGCGCTCTGCGCGCAACGCGCCGGGTTCGACGGCGTGGACGTGAAGGCGTGCCACCGCTATCTGGTGTCGGAACTGCTCGCGTCGCACACGCGGCAGGACAGCCGTTACGGCGGCTCGTTCGAGAACCGCTCGCGGTTCCTGCGCAACGTGGTGGCGAAGATTCGCGCCGCCGCGCCGGACCTGATGGTGACCTCGCGCCTGAACGCCTACGACGCGATGGCGTATCCCTATGGTTTCGGCGTGGACCAGACCGACCCGGCCAAGCCCGACCTCACCGAGCCGATCAAGATCGTCCGCTTCCTCCAAAGCCAGGGCGCGCCACTGGTGAACATCACCATCGGCAATCCGTATTTCAATCCCTACGTGAACCGCCCGTTCGACCTGCCGACGGCGGGCGCGCCGTTGCCGCCGGAGCCGCCGCTCGCGGGCGTCGAGCGCTTCGTCCGCATCGTGCGCGACGTGCAGGCGGCGGTGCCGAAGATGCTGGTGATTGGCGGCGGCAACTCGTGGCTGCGGCAGTTCTTCCCGCACCTCGGCGCGGCCAACGTCCGCAAAGGCTGGGTCTCGCTCGTCGGCGTCGGCCGGATGGCGTTCGCGTATCCCGACTTCGCGCGCGAGTTGAAGAAACATGGCCAGCTCGATCCGCTGAAGGTGTGCGTCACCTGCTCGGCCTGCACGCAGATCATGCGCGACGGCGGCCGGACCGGTTGCGTGCCGCGCGACGGCGAGGTTTACGAGCCGATCTACAAACAAGGCCGCGCCGAGGCGCTCGACACCATCATCCAGATGGCGAAGACCTGCCGCCAGTGCAACGACCCGACGTGCGTGGGCGGTTGCCCGGCGCGCGTGAACATCCCGAAGTTCGTCGGCCTTGTCGCGGAGGGGAAGTTCCGCGAGGCTTACGAGGCATTGCGCGAGGCCAACGCGCTCGCCGCCGTCTGCGGCTACGTCTGCCCGGCGGAGACGCAGTGCGAAGCCCACTGCAACAACCGGCGCTACTCTTTCCCCGTGCCGATCCGCCACCTGCAACGCTGGGTCGCCCGCAAGGCCGTCGAGGAAGGCTGGGTCGCCGAGGCGGTCCAGACGTCCGCGCCCACCGACAAGAAGATCGCCATCATCGGCGCAGGCCCCGCCGGTGTCGCCGCCGCCGCCAAGCTCGCGTCGCTCGGCCACGCGGTGACGTTGTTCGATCGCAGCAACGCGCCCGGCGGCGCCGCGCAGGACACGATTCCCGCCGACCGCCTGCCCGACCCAATTCTGCGGCGCGAAATCCAGGACGTGCTCGCCTCCAGCGGCAACGTCGTCCGCCGCTACAACGCCTCGCTCGACAAGAGCTTCAACCTCGACCGCGTGATGGCCGAAGGTTTCCACGCCGCGCTGCTCGCCATCGGTCTCGGCAAGTCCACGCCGCTGCCCGGCGCCAAACGGCCGAAGACCGGCGTCGTCAGCGCGCTGGAGTTCCTGGCGCGCGCAAAGAAAGGCGTGACCGTTTCCGGCTCCGTGCTCGTCCTCGGCGGCGGCAACACGGCGATTGACGCCGCGGTCACCGCCAAGCGCGCGGGCGCGGACCAGGTCTCGCTCGTTTATCGGCGGTCGTTTGCCGAGATGCCCGCGTGGCCGCACGAGCGCGACGAAGCCGTCGAGGCTGGCGTCAACCTGTTGACGCTCACCGCGCCGCTGGATTACGTCGTCAGCGCGAAAGGCAAGCTCACCGGCCTCAAGGTCGTTCGCACCAAGCTCGGCCGGCCCGATGCCAGCGGCCGTCGCACGCCGGAGCCGATCCGCGGCTCGGAGCATGTGCTGCCCGCCGACCTCGTCATCGAGGCGCTCGGCCAGCAACTTGACGACGCGCTCAAGCCCGCGTTGCCCGGCGTGCGCTTCACCAAGGACGGATTGGTCTGGGTCCGCGAGGACACGCTGGAAACCTCTCGCCCCGGCGTCTTCGCCGCAGGCGACATCGTCAACGGCGGCACCACGGTTGTCCAGGCCGTCGCCGAAGGCGCGCGCGCCGCGCGGCAGATTGATGAGTTCCTCTCGGCCGAGCCGGTGGCCGTGCGTGTGCAGGGCGGCACGAAACCGCGAGCCTGATCAGAGCGCCAGCAAATCCATCGGCTTCGCGATCAGCACCTTCGCGCCGTTGGCGGTGAGTTCATCCGCCGTGCGGAATCCCCAGAGCGCGCCGACGGGATACATCCCGGCGGCAACGGCGGTCTTCATGTCGGTGTTGGTGTCGCCGAGATAGAGGAAGTCGGCAGGCGCGAGCTTCAGCCGCCGCGCGACTGACAGCGCGCCGGAAGGGTCGGGCTTCTTGTGGATCGTTTCGTCCAAGCCCTGCACCGCGTCGAACTTCCAGCGGCCAAGCAGTTTCTCCACGCAGAGCTTGGTGAAGTCGTTGTTCTTGTTGGAGAGCACGGCCATCGCGACGCCGCGCCCGGTCAGCGCATCGAGCAGTTCCGGGATGCCGGGATACGGCCGTGTCTTGGCCGCCCATCGCGCGCCGTATTCGTCGCGCATCGCCGCGGCGGTGGCCTTGATCGTCGCCTCGTCGCGGCGGTCGGTCGGCAGCACACGGTGGCAGAGCGTGAGCACGCCGTCGCCGACGAAGTAACGGTAGTCCGCCACCGGATGCGGTGGCGCGCCGACGCGGGTCAGCGCGGCGTTCATGGAATCCGCGAGGTCGTCGAGCGTGTCGAGCAACGTTCCATCAAGATCGAAAAGGACGGCTTTGTATTTCATGAATGATTGAATGCAGCGACGGCTTCGAGCATGGCGGCGATGTTTTGCGGCGGGACATTCGCGAGGGCGTTGTGGACCTGCTGGAACACGAAGCCGCCGCCGGGCGCGAGGATGCGAAGTTGTTCGAGGACGTGCCGGCGCACCTGCTCCGGCGAAGCGAGCGGCAGCACGTCGCGCGTGTCGCAGCCGCCGCCCCAGAACGTAAGGTCCTTGCCGAAATCACGCTTCAGCCCGGCGGCGTCCATGCCGCGGCAGGAAATCTGGACCGGGTTGATCGCATCGAGGCCGGCTTCGATCAGGTCCGGCAGCAACTCGCGCACACCGCCGCAGCAGTGCAGCATCACCTTCACCGGCGCAAGCTGTTTGGCGCGGTTCCAGAGGAGTTGGTGACGCGGCTTGAAGAACTCCCGATACATCGCCGGCGAAACCTGCGGCCCGGTCTGCATGCCGAGGTCGTCGCCAAAGAGGATGACGTCAATGCTGTCGCCCACCGCGCCGAGGAACTTCTCCAGATTCCCCAGATACATCTCGGTGATCCGGTCGAGGAAATCGTGCGCCCGCTCCGGCTCGCCGGCGAGCAACATGAAGAAGTTATCGTTGCGATAGAGAAACTGGCCCATCTCCAGTTGATTGCCGCCGAAGAGGCCGATGATGGCGCGGTCGGTCTGTTGCCGGAGTTTCCGTGCGCCGTCGCGGAGGAGCTTCATTCCATCCGGCCCGGCCACCAGCGGTCCCGGCGGCGAGGCGATGGCGGTCCACATGCACTCCGTCAGGACGTCGCCGATGCGGTTGTGGTCCGGCGTTTCTTCCGCAAACGGCCAGTAGGTCTGCTCGAAATACAGTGCGCCGTCGGGCATCTGCGCGATGACGCGGCCGGTCTTAGTGGACCGAATCACCCAGCGGTTCCCGTCGCGCTCCGGCAGCGCCCAGCGCGGCATCTGGCACGGCGTGCCGTCGGGAAGTTCCCAATCCGCCCAGCAATCATCCGTCAGCGCGAACGCCCGCCCCAGTTCGATCGTGTCCACGCGGAAGCGTTGCAGCACGTCCTCGTCCACGATGGCCAGTTGCTGCACCGGGTCATAGACGCGGATCGGTTTCTTCGGCAGGCCGAGGAAGTCGCGGAGTTTCGCGTAGGCGATGGCGGCGATACCCGACGAGCGGTGGCCCGACAGGTCGAGCGGCACGCGGTCCGGCTCGCGATGATTCAACGCCGACAGAACTCGTTCTCTGGAGGTCATGGCGGGCGCGACTCTACCGCCGCGCCGCGCCGCTGACAATGCTGCAACGCTCGCCGCGCGATAAGTCTTGAGTTGGCGCGGCATTTTCCGCAATTTCTGTTTCGCGAACTCGCGACACACAACAACTCAACAACACTTTCAGCCATGACAGCGCTCAATCTCAAACCCGCTTCCGCCTGCAAATACGACGAAGTCTCCCTCGGCGAGGTCATGCTCCGGCTCGACCCCGGCGAAGGGCGCATCCGGTGCGCGCGCGAGTTCCGCGTCTGGGAAGGCGGCGGCGAATACAACGTCGCCCGCGGCCTGCGGCGCTGCTTCGGACTGAAGACCGCCGTCTGCACCGCGTTCGCCGACAACGACGTCGGCCGGCTCGTCGAGGACTTCATCCTCCAGGGCGGCGTGGACACCGGGTTCATCAAGTGGGTGTCCTACGACGGCGTGGGCCGCACGGTGCGCAACGGGCTGAACTTCACCGAGCGCGGCTTCGGCGTGCGCGGCGCGGTGGGCGTCTCCGACCGCGGCGGCACCGCGGCTTCGCAGCTCAAGCCGGGCGATTTCGACTGGGACACCCTCTTCGGCAAACTCGGCGTGCGCTGGCTGCACACGGGCGGCATCTTCGCGGCGTTGAGCGACACCACGCCGAAGGTCGTCATCGAAGCCGTCCAGAAGGCCAAGCAATACGGCACGATGGTCTCCTACGACCTCAACTACCGCCCGTCGCTTTGGAAGAGCATCGGCGGCCAGAAGCGCGCGCAGGAGGTGAACAAGGAGATCGCGAAATACGTGGACGTGATGATCGGCAACGAGGAGGACTTCACCGCCTGCCTCGGCTTCCAGGTCGAGGGCGCGGACGAGAACCTGCTGCACATTGATGTGACGGCGTTCAAGCGGATGATCGAAGCCGCCGTCAAGACCTACCCGAACTTCAAGGTCGTCGCGACGACGCTGCGCGCCGCCAAGACCGCCACGCGCAACGATTGGGGCGCGATCTGCTGGATGGACGGCCAGTTCCACGAGTCGCGCGCCTATCCCGACCTCGAAATCCTCGACCGCGTCGGCGGTGGCGACAGCTTCGCCAGCGGCCTCATCTACGGCCTGATGACCACGGGCGACCCGCAGAAGGCGGTGGACTACGGCGCGGCCCACGGCGCGCTGGCAATGACCACCCCCGGCGACACCTCGATGGCGACAAAGGCCGAGGTGGAGAAGCTCATGAAGGGCGGCGGCGCGCGGGTGCAGAGGTGAAACTCTCGTCTCGATCGTTCAATTGATTTGTTAGCCCTCTAAACACCATGCCAATAAGCCCGAAAGACGAATACGAGAAGCTCATTCGATGGGCGGACAAATACATCCGTCATCCGAACACTTCTCCGGGCAGCGCTGTTGCGCGATGGCGTAACAAATCGGTTCTGTGGCTTCGGAAGCACACCCCCGATTCAAGATTGGCCGAAGAGTTTCTTACAATTCCAGCGCCCAACCATGAAGGACGCGGGCTTAGTCATGGAAACGTGAAGAACATCCAGCGGGCACTTCGCGTCTTCCTACGTGCGCGCGACCTTCTTCCGTTTTTAGCTGCCGATAGGCAGGCTCGGATACCTCGTCCGGAGAACGCAAAAAAGGTATTTGTTGTTCACGGCCACAACGACGCATTGAAGACAGCCGCCGCACGGCTACTTACAAAGCTACAACTTGAACCAATCATTCTGCATGAGCAGCCAAACAAGAGCAGAACGATTATCGAGAAGTTCCTCGATTACAGCGATGTTGCGTTCGCGTTGGTGCTTCTAACGGCGGATGATTGGGGTGGACTCGTTAACGGGCCGCCTGAAAGCTACAATCGTCGCGCACGACAAAACGTAATTTTAGAGTTGGGCTTCTTCATTGGCCGCCTTGGTCGCGAGCGAGTCGTTGCGATCTACGAAGCGGGAGTTGAAATTCCTTCTGATTATAGTGGAGTTCTATTCATTCCTTTCGATTCCGGCGGTATTTGGCAATACCAAGCCGCTAAGGAGATGAAGGCAGCCGGAATTAAGATAGATATGAGCCACATTTGACGAGTGATTGACACGCAGTGGCAATCGCCCGCCATTGGAGCAGTCCTTACGCGTAGAGTGTTCAGTAGCCTGAGTTTCACTTCGCATCGAGCCGGTCGAGCCGTAGCAGGACGGCGCCGAAGTCGAGGGCGCGCTGGCCGGGGACGAGGTAGCAGGCGGGGATGCTGTAGCAGTTGCCGTAGCCACGCCGCAGGAGGCCGAACGCCACGAGGAGGGCGAGGTGTTTGGAGATGTTGGAGCGTGGGACACCGATGCGCTTGGCCAGTTCGCTGGCCGGGAGTGGCTCACCCTTGAGCAGTTCGTCGAACATGCGCCAGCGTGTCATGTCGGAAGCGGCCCGGATGGCGATTTTCAATGGGATGACAGGCATCTGTGAGGCTGTGGTGGGTGTGTTCATGGGATTTGGTCTGGTTTTCTGATGGTTTTAGCAAGTTCTCAGGCGATTGACAAGGGTCATCGGGGAATAGAGGTTCTTCATCGGTGACTGTAGCTTAACCATGAGTGATTGTAGCATATTCATCGGTAACTATACATTCTTTGCAGGTGAATAGAGTTTCTTAGTCTGGGAATAGAGTATATCCATCGGTTGCTGGAGTTTCGTAATCGGTGAGTAGAGTATAGTCGTCGGTGAACAGAGTTTCTTCGTCAGGAATTGGAGATTGTCTTCCGGGAGTCTGAGTTTCGGGCTCGGTGGGGTGAGGACGTCGCTCTGCCGTGTGACATCCGCCTTCAGTGAAGCGCGCTCTTTGTTGCGGGAGTGGACGACGTGAGTTTCCTGGCTGGGATCCGATCGCGCGGTGCCGCGAAGGCCGAACGCCTCTGCTCCATTCATGATGCGTGTCATCGGCGCGGCGGTGGCGGCGCGAAATGACGTTGCCGGGAGACGGGGGGGCTTGCTAGGTTGGCGGCATGATGAAGAGATGGTTCTCGCGCTGGCGATGAAGGCCGGGGTGGAGACGCTCATGAAAGGCGGCGGCGCGCGCGCAGCGGTGATCGGCGGTTGTGGATGGCCTTGACGTTGGTGAACCAGGATTAGGACTATGAAACTGTCAGCATTGCGAAAGAAGCTCAATTTCTTCGGCGACTCCTCCGAGTGGAAGGACGGGATCACGCCATCCATCGGCGGCGGTGACGCCAAGATGCTCATCCGGCTGCTGAACAAGGTCAAACGCGAGAACATGGCGGCCCTCGAAGTCGGGAGTTGGGTGGGCAACGGCAGCACGCGCGTCATCACGAACCACATCCGGGACCTCCACGCCGTTTTCTACTGCGTGGACACCTGGGCGGGCAGCGAGAACGTCCCGTTCCACCAGGAGTTCCGCAAGCGCTACAACACCTTCTTCGAGGTCTTCGCCGACAACGTGCGGGCCTACAACGGGCAGGACATCGTCCGGCCGCTGGTCATGCCAAGCACCCAGGCATGTGTCCTTTTCCCGGACAAGAGCCTGGACTTTGTCTTCATTGATGGCAACCACGGCTACAGCTACGTGAAGCAGGACATCCTCGCGTGGCTGCCGAAGATCAAGCCGGGCGGCGTCATCTGCGGACACGACTGCGACGCGTGCTACGCGGACCTGGATCCGAAGCTGAGGGCCGAGAGCGACCCGCACGTCGAGGATGATTATTACGAGAACAAGGGCCATCCGGGGCCGAAGGCGTTCCACGCGGGCGTGGTCAAGGCCGTGCATGAGGTCTTCGACGGGAAAGCGACACTCTGGTTCAAGTTGAAAGGCTCCACGTCCGTATGGAGCCACAGGCCCGGCAGCCTGATGGACCGCTTGCGCGTTTCCATCGGTGGCGGCGCACCCGCATCGCGGGAAGAGTCGGTTGGGGGCAAAGCCTGGCCGAAGCCGACGCCGTGGCCGGCTGCGAATTGATTGCTTGCGACTGGATGGAGCGGTTTGTGGACAGCATGAAATGACGTTGCCGGGAAGCGGGGGGGCTTGCTAGGTTGGCGGCATGATGATGAAACCGTTTGCTTTCGCGCTGGCGCTGGGGTGCGCATTCACGACCTTCGTTTTCGCAGAGGAGAACTGGCCGCAGTTCCGCGGGCCGGATGGGATGGGGCACTCGGATGCCAAGGGGCTGCCAGTGACTTGGAGCGAAACGCAGAACATCAAGTGGAAAACGCCGATTCACGGCAAGGGCTGGTCGTCGCCGGTTATCTGGGGCAAACAAATCTGGATGACCACGGCGACGGAGGACGGCAAGCAGTTGTTCGTCGTCTGTGTGGACCGCGACACCGGGAAGATCCTCCACAACACGAAGCTGTTCGATGTCGAAACGCCGCAGTTCATCATCAAGCTCAACAGCCCGGCCTCGCCGACGCCGGTGATCGAGGAAGGGCGCGTTTATGTGACGTTCGGAGACCCGGGCACGGCGTGCCTCGACACGAAGAGCGGGAAGGTGCTCTGGCAGCGGCGCGACTTGAATATCAACCACGTCCGCGGCGCCGGCGCGTCGCCAATCCTGTTCGGTAACCTGTTCATCGTGAACTTCGACGGCGGCGATGCCCAATTTGTCGTCGCGCTCGACAAGAACACCGGCAAGACAGTGTGGAAGACCAACCGCACGATGGATTTCAAGGACCTCGACAAGGACGGCAAGCCGCAGCGGGAGGGCGACCTCCGCAAGGGGTTCACTACGCCGCTGATCGCGTCGTTCGGAGGCGCGCCGCCGATCCTCATTGATCCCGGCTCGATGGCGTTCTACGCCTATGACCCGCTCACCGGCAAGGAACTCTGGCGCACCGAGGAACGCAAAAACCACTCCGTCGCCGTGCGCGTGTCGGTCGCCAACGGGTTGATTTACGCCTGCACCGGCATGGGCAAAGCGTCGGTCTGGGCGATCAAGCCCGGCGGCAGCGGCGTCGTGACGGACACGCACGTCGTCTGGAAAGCCCCGCGCAACGTGCCGACCATGCCCTCGCCCATCGTCATGGGCGACCTGCTCTTCATGGTGAGCGACAACGGCATCATCACCTGCCTCGATGCGAAGACCGGCGAGGTTGTGTGGGAGCAGAAAGTGGGCGGGGAGTTTTCCGCGTCGCCCATCTCAGCCGAGGGACGCATCTATTTCTTCGACCGCGAAGGCAAGGCGACGGTGATCGAAGCCGCGCGCGAGTTCAAACAAGTTGCCCAGAACCAGCTTGAGGACGGCTGCATGGCCTCCGCCGCCGTCTCTGGCAAGGCGCTGTTCGTGAGGACGCGGTCGGCGCTCTACCGCATCGAGAAGTAAGCCCCGGTTGAGCGCTATTTCGCGTTGGTGGCGGGCGTGTCCTTCTGCATCATCCGCACGCCCTCGGCTTTGATCAGCTTGCCGGTGGCTTTGTCCCAATGCCGCGTGCGGACGGCCATGCGGTGCTTGCCGTGGCAGTCGGTGCAGACCTTGCGCTTGGCGGGGTCCTTGGCAAACGCCGCGTCGTGGTCTTCCACAGCGCGGAGTTTGGTCAGCGCATGGCACTTCGCGCAGCCGTCGAGAATCTTCTCTTTCGGGAACATGATCTCCGGCGGCGTCAGGCCGTCCTCGTCGGCGCTGTGGCGGTCGGACTCGCCGTGGCACTTCTCGCAGCCGACACCATGCTTCTCGTGGTTCTTCGCCAGTTCTTCCGTCTTGAAGTTGGCGTGGCAGACGAGGCAGTAGGAGTTGTCGGCGGGCTTCTTCGAGGCATCAGCCGCCATCGCGACGACCGCAACCGCGCAACTCGCGACAATCAAACCGGCCAAAGCCGGACCTCCGAATGTGTTTCTAGACATATTCCCAATCCTTGAGCCAGTGATAGTCCGGTGTGAGCTTCGCCCACATCTCGCGCGCGATGGTCTGCAACTCCTTCTGCTCGGCGAGGTCGAGCTGGCGGCGCTCCTTGAGGGCGAGGACCATGTTGTCCACCTGCTTGGTGCTGATAAGGCCGGGGATCGGCGCGGTGATGGCGGGGTTGCCGAGAATGTAGCGGATGGTGAGCCGCGCGCGGCGGTCGTCCTCGGCCACCTCCGCGTGGTCGGGTGAGCCGTCGCCTTTGAAGATGGCGTTGCTGGCGAACGGTTTGATGCCGAAGATGCCAACGTCGTATTTGCGCACGGCGTCGAGGAAGCTGTCCACCGGCAATTCCTTCGAGCCGGCGGTGTAGGGCGTGCAGATGACCTGAATCACGTCGGGATATTTTTCGACGAGCATCTTGCCCCAAACGCGGTCGTGCGTGGAGAGGCCGGTGAAGCGGCACTTGCCCTGTTTCCTGGCGGTGGTGAGCGCCTCGATCATCGCCTCCACGTCGGCGTCGGAGTGCCGGCCGCCGCGCTCCAGCGCCATGAGCCGCCAGATGTCCACGTAGTCGAGCTTACAACGCTTCAGGCCGGCGTCGAAGAGTTCGAGCAGCTTCTTCGCGTTGCGGTTTTCGGGCACGCGCAGTTCGCTGGCCGGATGCGAGTAGCCGATATACATCGCGTCGCGCTTCTTGCTGAGGACCTTGCTGTAAACCTCCGGCTCGCTGTCGCCGGCGTAGTCAATGCAGTTGATGCCGACCTTGATGCAGTAGTTGAGGACCTCCTCGCGGTTGCGCTGGAACGGCGCGGCGACGGCGGCGTCAGTCGGCGCGTTGTAGGGATTCACCGCGCTGTCCGTGCCGATGACTTTGTTGATGCGCTTCCAGTGACCGCCGAGGCAGACGGCGGAAACCCAGAGGCCCGTCTTGCCGAGACGGCGGTATTCCATGTCGGGGTTGTAGCTGCGGGTCTTCTTGAGCTCGGCGCGGTCGGCGTCGGTGATGGCGGCGCAGGTCGTGCGCGTCGTGGCGAGGCTGGCCGCGGCGACGGCGGCGCTGGTCTGGATGAATGAGCGGCGGGAAAGGCGGGAATCGCGGGTCTGTTTCATAGGCTACTATTGGTTGCGGGCTGATTCTATATCCGAGAACTGCGATACAGGCAAGGATGCCGGCGCTACTTCGCCGGCGGCGGCCGCCAACTGCGCGGTTGCGGCTTCGGGCCGGCGGGCTTGCCGTCGAGTTGGGCGACGAGCCAGTCGAGGCCGTCGAGGTTGTCCTTGAGCCGTGCCTCGGCGTCCTCGCCGGTGTGGTTGAGGATGCCGATGGGGCCGCGGTAGCCGCTGTCGCGGATGGTCTTGAGCAACTGCAAATCGAGGTCGCCCTGACCGAGCGGGAGGATCTTCATGCCGCGCTTGTCGCCGCCCTTGGTAATGCCGTTGAGGTTCAGGCAGAGCAGGTAAGGCTTCATCGCGACGAGCGCGGCGGGAAAACGGTCGAGGTGGTCGTGGCCGTGATGGAGGTTATAGACGATGCCGACGTGTGCCGCGCCGTGCTGCTCGCGCAGGAGCTTCGTTACGGCGATCATGTTCTCCGGCTCGCCGCTCCAGCCGCCGTGGTTGTAGAGCGCGACTTTGCAGCCGAGCTTCCGCGCGCGCTCAACCAACGGAAGCATGCGCTGCGCCGCCAGCTTCACGCGCTCCTCCTGCGTCGGCGCTTCCGCCTTGGGCAGCATCACCCACAACTGCGGCGTGACGCCGTGTTTCGGGAAGAGCTTGAACGCCTCTTCGTGCGTCCCCCAGAACGCCGTGAACTCGATGCCGTGCTTCTTCATCGCCACCATTTCCGCGTCGAACGTCGGCACGTGCTCCGCGCGCCAGTCGTAGGCCTGCCGCTTGATGCCGAGCCGCTCCAGCATCACCGCGCGCTCCTCCGGGCCGCGTTTCTTGGCGTCGAACGGCACAATGCACCACGCGACGAGGTTGTCGTGGGCGAAGATGTTTTGATCGGCGCGGGCGGGCGCGGCAGGCAGCAGGATGGCGGCGCACAGGGAGGCGATCAGGGCGACGGAAGTGGTTTTCATCGTGGCCGGACTATGCCCCAACGCGGGCCGGATGGCTAGAACGCGCGCGCCACAAAGTTGAGCATAAGCGGCGAGGCGTCAGACCGGCCCTCGCCGTCACCGGTTGTTTTCTTGCGAACGCGGGGCGTGGCGATTATTATGGCGTGGCAATGAAACGCCGTGCCATCTATCCCGGCAGCTTCGATCCCATCACGAACGGCCACCTCGACGTGGTTGAGCGTGCGCTAAGGCTTTTTGACGAGGTCGTCGTCGCCGTTGCCGTCAACATCCGCAAGGACCCGCTGTTCAGCGTCAAGGAGCGCCGCGAGATGCTCCAGCGCGCGGTGGGGCATCTGCCGCGCGTCACCGTGGACAGTTTCGAGACGTTGCTGATGGATTACGCGCAGGAGAAGAAGGCGGTGGCGGTGGTGCGCGGGCTGCGGGCGGTGAGCGACTTCGAGTTCGAGTTCCAGATGGCGCTGATGAACCGCAACCTGGCGCCGCAGGTGGAAACGGTGTTTTTGATGCCGAAAGACAACTACGTGTATCTGAGTTCGAGGATGATCAAGGAAATCGTCCGGCTGGGCGGCAGCGCGAAGGGTTTCGTGCCGCCGTATGTCGAGACGGCGCTCCAGCGCCGCCTTGGGAAAGGAGGCCGAAGATGAAAATCAACCTGAGAAACTTCCCCGCCGAGGGACGCGACTTCGAGGGCGAGGATCCGGTGGAGATTCTGGATGTCAGCGACCCGGAATATCGCTTCGAATCGCCGGTCAACTACCGGTTGCACGGGCAGGTGTTGGGCCATGCGCTGGTGGTGACAGGCCGGGTTTGGACGTGCGTGGGCATCACTTGCGTGCGTTGTTTGAAGGATGCCGAGCGGCCCGTGGAGGTCCGGGACTTCGTGGTGCACCGTGAAATAGAGACCACGGAGGATTTCGCGGACTTGACTGAGAATCTGCGGGAAGATATTTTGCTGGCTCTTCCGCAGAACCCGTTGTGCAGCAAAGATTGCAGGGGCCTGTGCCCCGTCTGCGGTCAGGACCTGAACGAAAGAACTTGTTCGTGCGCGAAACAGGCGGCCAGCCCCGGCTCCAAGCGAGTCGAAGCCGGCAGCACGGGAACGCCCTGGAGCGCGCTCGATCGTATTAAAATCGCAAGAAAGTAGAAGTAATATGGGCACCCCAAAACGTAAAATGTCCAAGAGCCGGCAGCGCAGCCGGCGCAAGGCCAACAGTTGGCGCGCGCCGCAGACGGGCAAGTGCCCGCAGTGTGGCAGCAGCGCGCAACCTCACCGCGCGTGCCCCAGTTGCGGCTATTATAAGGGCCGCCAGGTCGTCTCCATCGAGGCGGGCGCCTAAGGGCGTCCGCGCGGCTCGCCGTTTTTGCCCTTGAAGATCGCCGTTGATGCCATGGGGGGAGACCACGGGCCGCAGCCTGTCGTGGAGGCTGCTGCGACGGCGCTCGCGCTTTATCCGCAGATCGAGCACATCTTCCTGGTCGGCATCGAGAAAGAGCTTAACGCCCAACTCGCACGACGGTCGTTTGACCGTTCGCGTCTCAGCGTCGTCCACGCCTCCGAGGTGGTGACGATGGAGGACAAGGCGGTCGAGGCCATCCGTCGGAAGCGGGATTCCTCGCTCAGCCGTGCCGTGGACATGGTCAAGGACGGCCAGGCCAGCGCCGTGCTCTCGCCGGGCAACACCGGCGCGTTCATGGCGGCGGCGTTGATCAAACTGCGCACCCTGCCGGGCGTCGAGCGCCCCGGATTGGCGACGGTCATGCCGTCGCAGCACGGCAGGTTCCTGATCCTCGATCTCGGCGCCAACGCCGACGCCCGGCCGCAGCATCTCTGCGACTACGGCGTCATGGGTGAGATTTACGCGCGACAGATTCTGGGCGTTCCCAACCCGCGCATCGGCCTCTTTTCCATCGGCAGCGAAGAGATGAAGGGCAATGAACTGACGCTGGAAGCCCACCGGTTGCTGAAGAACAGTCCTGTGAATTTCGTCGGCAACATCGAAGGCCACGACTTGTTTGACGACAAGGCAGACGTGATCGTCACCGACGGCTTCACCGGCAACGCCGTGCTCAAGAGCTGTGAAGCCACGTCGCGGCTCATTTACGCCTGGATGAAGGACGATCTTTCGGCGACGCCGATGCGCAGGCTGGGCGCGTGGCTGGCGGCCGGCGCCTTCAGGGATCTCAAGAAGAAAGCCAACCCCGACGAATACGGCGGCGCCATCCTACTCGGCGTCAACGGCATTTGCATCAAGGCCCACGGCAAGGCCAGCGCCAACGCCATCTGCTCCGCCCTCCGCATCGCCGCCGACGCCATCACCCGCCAGGTCAACACACTCATCATCGAAGAAATCCGTTTGACGCATGAAAAAGAACACCCCGCGCAGCCCGCGCCCGCAACTGCCGCCTAGGACCGTCTCCATCGTCGGCACCGGCAGCTACGTGCCCCCGCGCGTTGTCACCAACGCCGAGTTCGAGGCGCGCCCCGAACTCCAGACCACCGACGAGTGGATCCGCACCCGCACTGGCATCCGCGAGCGCCGTTTCGCCGCCGAGAAGGAAAACACCTCCGACCTCTCCGCCGAGGCCGCGCGCCGCGCCATGGCCCAGGCCGGCGTGAAGCCGGAGGAGATTGACCTCATCATCGTCGCCACCATCACGCCCGACATGCCGTTTCCATCCACGGCCTGCCTCGTGCAGCACAAGATCGGCGCCAAGCGCGCCGCCTGCTTCGACCTGGAGGCCGCCTGTTCCGGCTTCCTCTATGCGCTGGAAGTCGGCCAGCAGTTCGTCGCCGCGCACACCTACAACACCGTCCTCGTCATCGGCGCGGAAAAGCTTTCCTCGGTCATAGACATGCAGGACCGCAACACCTGCGTTCTCTTTGGCGACGGCGCCGGCGCGGCCATTCTGCGCAACCGCGGCGACGGCAGCCACGGCATCCTCACCACCTGCATGGGCGCCAACGGCGAACACGCCGACCTGCTCAAGATGCCCGGCGGCGGCTCCAAGCATCCGGCGACCCACAAATCCGTGGACGCGCGGTTGCATTTCCTCAAGATGGCCGGCAAGGAAGTCTTCAAGCAAGCCGTCACCGCGATGAACTCCGCCGGGACCGAAGCGTTGGCGCGCTGCCAACTCACCGGTGCGGACATCGCGCTGGTGATCCCGCACCAGGCCAACCTCCGCATCATAGACGCGCTCGCCAAGCGCATCGAGGTGCCCGCCGACCGCATCTACGTCAACCTCGACCGCTACGGCAACACCTCCGCCGCCAGCGTGCCCATCGCCCTCGACGAAGCCGCACGCTCCGGCCGCATCAAGAGCGGCGATCTGGTGTTGATGGTGGCCTTCGGCGCGGGCTTCACCTGGGCCTCCTGCGTCATCCAGTGGTAAGCATAGGGGTCCTCGCGTTGCGCAAGAGGATTCTGTTGCGGTTCTGCCGCGCTGGGGACTATGCGGTTTAACCCGCACATTTCACACGCTGCACGAAACGCCGATAGACTGTAGCCGCCGACGTAAGGAGGCGGACGCGTTACCAGCCACAGCCTTTCCGCCTCCTTACGTCGGCGGCTACGAAACGTGTGAAATATCCGCTTAACCGCAATCGTCACGCCGTCTCCGGCAGGAACGTCGGCAGGTTCACGCCGCGGAAAGGCTGGAACGCCCCGCGCACCTGGCTGAAGTGCAGTTCGCAGTTCCGCGCGCCCCACGCGTAGGCCGTCCGCACCAGCGGCGCGCAATCCACCGGCACGAGAAACACCGGCGTCCGGCCGCGATGGCGGTCGAGTTCCGTCCACAACAACGCCGCCGCCTCCTGCGGCCCGCGCGCGAAGCCCGGCCCGACCATGTTGAGAGCCGGATGCGCCGACGACGCGCAGAAGCCGTCAATCCGCCCGCCGTCGCCTTCCACGACCGACGCGTGCCAGAAGCCGGGGCGGTTCTTGATGAAGTAACGGTAATCCTTCTCCCGCCGGATGCCCGCCAGCTCCTGCTCCAGTTGCCCGATGGCTGGCACGTCGCCGGGGCGCGCCGCGCGGACGCGTTTGACGCCCGGCGGCTTCGCCTTCAATCCGCCCTTCGGCACCGGCAGGAACATGTCCTGATAGGCGCAGCGCGGCACAAAGCCCGCCCGCGTGTAGAGCGAGAACGAGTCGAGGTTCATCGCGCTGCTGACCAGCCGCACCGGTTTCCCCTCGCGCTCCGCGAACCGGACGATCCACTCCAGCAACGCCCGCGCCACGCCGCAGCCGGCGTAGCTGGGATGCGAGTTCATGATGCCGAGGGAGACGTGCGTCTCGCGCGGATGGTAGAAGCAGGAGCCGATGAGCCGGCCGTTGGGATGGACGGCCACCACGCCGCAGCCGGGATCGAGCGCCTCGTAAACGTCGAAGAACACCTCCGTCAGCGCCGGCCCGCCGCTGAAGATCGGCGCGCGGCCGTGGGTTTGATACCAGTGGTTGGTGGAGAAGTGAATCAGCTCGCTCACTTCAACGCGGTCCGCCTTCGTCATCTTTCGGATTTGCACAGTCGCCATGAGTCGCTCCAATCAGCGCGGCATTCGCGCCGGCCGAGCGTGCGAAACCGCCGCCCCGTTGTCAACTCCGTCCGTCGTTGGGCGCAACCTGGCACGCGCACCGTAGCGCAGGTTTCCAACCTGCTGTGTCGCGGATTTCCAATCCGCAGGTCTCCGCCTATCGAGCGCGTTGTATCGTGCGAACGCTCTGCCGGCTGGAAGCCGGCGATACAGCAGGTTGGAAACCTGCGCTACACGGGTCCGCGAACGGGGCGCGTCTGCCCGGTTGCGCCCCTGTGGTTCCATCCATCACTTGCCTGTTGCCAGAACCGTTGCGGTTGCTATGCTCGCGCGAAACTTCAACCCAAGGAACCGACCATGAAACTGATGCTCATCGCCCTCCTCGCCTCCATCGTCGCCCTCGCCCCGGCCGCGTCCGCCGCCGACGCCTGCGCCGCCAAGGGCAAACTCCGCCACGTCGTCTCCTTCAAGTTCAAGGAGAGCGCCACGCCGGAGCAGATCAAGGAGGTCGAGAAAGCCTTCGTCGCGCTCAAGGCCCAGATCCCGCAGATCGCCGCGCTGGAGTGGGGCGTCAATTCCAGCCCGGAGAAACACGCCAAGGGCTTCACCCATTGCTTCGTCCTCACCTTCAACAGCGACGCCGACCGCGACGCCTACCTGCCGCATCCGGCGCACAAGGCGTTCGGCAAGAGCCTCGGCCCGGTCCTCGCCGACGTCTTCGTCGTGGACTTCTGGGCGAAGGAGTAAGCGCCGCGCCACCTTAAACGGCGCGGAGCCGGGTTGTAGGCCACGTCCCCGACGTGGCGATCCGTCATGATAATTCCGCCGGGTCGGGGACCCGGCCTACACCTGTAGCGGCGGTGTCTCACCGCCGGCTGTCATCATGCCATCGCCGGTCAGAGACCGGCGCTACAGGCCGGCTCTCGCAGAGCGCCGCTACAGTTCGCTCACCTCGCCGACGCGCCGAAGAAAGCGTTCGCCCAATCGCGGAACGCGCGCATCTCGCTTTGCGTGGGGTTCTCGCTGAAGTCGCCGGTGAACGGCGCCAGCCCCGTCGGCTTCATCGCCACGGGCGCGCTGTTGACGTCCAGCGGCGACTGGAAGGAGAAGCCGCCGCGGTTGCTGCTGAAGGCGATGCGCCCGCCGTCGCCGCTGATGAGAACACGCCGGACTTGCGCCCGCGCGTTCCCGTCGAGCGCGCGCCGAACCAATAACGAAAACCGCTTGCCATCAGCAGCATCGAAGCGGACAATCCCGGCCGAGGTGAAAACGGGCAACAGAACTACTTCCGCATGGCCGCCTTCGGCCCCAACGGCTGGAGCCCCTGGAGCGACATCGCCCAGTGCCGCGTGGCGTAGGCGCGGCATCGGTCGAGGAAAAAGACTTCGCCGCCGATACTCATGCATATGCGTGGAGCGGACATCGCAGTTCCCGGCTTTCGGCGGCAAACCGGGTCGGATAGGGCCGGGAGCGTCTCAAAACATCGTGAGGCGACGATGGGAATGCCCGCATCGCCCGGATGAAAAGCCCCGGCGGGAGTGCAGGCCCGCCGGGGCTGCTCAAAGCAACCGGCTGGTTTGTCTCTTGCCGGCGAGTTTCGGCGAATAAGAATGTTCGATCAAGAATATGAATTACTTGCTAGCCGTGTTACTTCTTTGGCCCATTCTCGCGTTTGCGCGAGTCGGCCCCGACTTGTCGGCGGGAACCGGCGTCGAATACTTCACCCAATTGCGGTTGGACTATTCGAAGAACCCGAAAACTGAATTCTATCCGGTGTGGCGAGTCGCGCCTGAGCACGGAGATCTCGTCAAGGCTTACAGAGCCGGCGAGACAGATCGCGTCATAGAGATTGCGGATTCGTGGCTGAAGAAGTGTCCTATTGATGCAGACACTCACCTGCGAGTTGCGATGTGCTTCAAAGAAAAGGGGAACCTGCCGAGCTATACTTACCACCTGAGCATTTTTTACGGTCTCTTGCGGTCCATCGCGGCGAGCGGCGATGGTCTGACTCCGGAAACGGCGTTTAAGGTTGTTTCGATTCATGAAGAGTATTCCTTGATCCAGGAGATCGGGGCGAATCTTGAGAAGCAGTCCCTCGTTACTGGCCCGTGCGACAAGATGGAGATTTCGCGAAAGAACGGGAAAGTTAAGATGACGCTCTATTTTAACGTATCAATCCCGATGGCATTCACGGAATCCAAGTTAAAGTCCGGTAAGTGATTGATCGAACCAGACGGTGCAGCGAACGGAAGCCAGCCGGTTCATTCAGAGACAAATACAACGCCATCGGCGGCTGGCTCCCGTCGCTGATCTTTGCGTTAGGCAAAAAAATGCTCGCACGCAGCATCGAGATCGAAGCTCGTTCACGGATCATGTGGGGCGATTCGCCCGCGTCAGTGATGGCGTTCCTCCAAGAGAATGGTGTCGGCGATAAGGATGCTTCGTCGCTCGTCGCGACCTTTCAGAAAGAGCGCGCCAAGAGCATACGAGAGTCTGCAGTGAAGAAGGTTCTCGTTGGTCTGCTTTACCTCTGCGTTCCAGCGGGAGCATTTGTCATGTTCACGATTTCTGGCGACATCACCGCGAAGTTCGTCGCGCTAGCGTTCATCGCTGGGCTTATTGGTTCGTGGAAGGTGGTAGACGGCGTGTGGATGTTGTTGCGACCACTGTCGTCGGGAGAAGATTTGGCGACAATCGAGGAATGAAGGAAGAGCTTGACGAAACAGGCATAGCATCGAACGGAGCGGAGCGAAGCTCCGATGCTATGCGGGGTTGAACGAGCCGCGTCTGAGGGGGAAGCCTGCCGCCTCGCTCTGCGATTTGCTTTTCGAGCATCCGGGCGTTTCGACCCGAAAACCGAAATCTATCCGCCAAACCTCACCGCGTCTTATGCTTTGCATGAGCCGCTTCCCGCCTGTCCAGCGCGCGCGCCTTCGGCGGCGATCTCCATGAGCGTTTCGTCGTTCAGGTGGTCGTCAGTCCGCGCTTGGAGCCAGCGCGCCAAAGCCTGCTGCTTCTTTTCGGGAAGCCGGCTCACCGCGCGCTTGATTTCATACACGGTCGTCATGCACGCGAATCTAGCGGCAATCTCCACGGCCGCCAAAACCGTTTCGCGCTTCAACTTGCCGTGGGAATGCTGGCTGGCGGCGGGCTGGCCGCGGGCCGGTTAGTTTCCCCGGAAACGAAGAGGGGCGGTCCTTGCGGACCGCCCCTGCTTCTCTTACGACATCTTGCCGGGAAACCGGACTAGCCCACCGCAACTTCCGCGGGCGTCTTGAAGATGTTGTGTTTGCTGGGCATCGGCGGCTTCAACGTCCGGAACGCGCCCCAGGTCATCTTGGAGGCGTCGGTGTAGAGCAGCTCCGGCCCATACTTGAACTCGGAGTTCAGGATCTGGTCCCACGTGACCTCGGCGCCGCTGTAGGACGCTTCGCGGCCCATGATGGCCGTCAGCGTGCTGTCGGTGACGTTCTTGGTCTCGTTCAACTCGGTGTTGTTCAGGATGGCGTTGATCAGGTTGATGTGCTCCTGCTCGTAGGGGTTCTTGCTCTGGAGTTCGAGGGTGGACTTCCACGAGTCCTTCTGGCCGTAGAGCTGGTAGCTGCCGGAGGGGTTCGAGGTGCCCTTGGTGCCCTGGACGCCCTCGCTGACGGAGGACTTGGAGCGCTTGATCTGGCCGCAGTAGCTGAACATGCGCGCGCCACTGGGATACTCGAACTCGCAGTCGAAGTTGTCCCAGATTTCGCCGGACTTCGGCCCGCCGAAGCGCGGGTCGTCCAGTTGCTGGCGCGAGCCTTGGCCCCAGACCTTGACGGGATGGTCCTTCATGATCCAGTTGCACACGTCAATGTTGTGGACGTGCTGTTCGCAGATATGGTCGCCGCAGAGCCAGATGTAGTGATACCAGTTGTTGACCTGCTTCTCGATGTCGGTCTCGCCCTTGTCGCCGCGGTGCCAGATCGGGCCGCCGTTGACCCAGTAGGCGCGCAACGCCACGATGTCGCCGATGGCGCCGCCGTGGATCTGCTTGATGGTGTCAATGTAACCGGCCTGGTGGCGGCGCTGGGTGCCGGCGGCGACCTTGAGGCCCTTCTTGTCGGCCAGTTCGCCCGCGGCATACATGATGCGCGCGCTGGGGCCGTCCACGGCGACGGGCTTCTCGATGAAGACGTGCTTGCCCGCCTCGATGGCAGCCTTGAACTGGGCGGCTTTGAAGCCCGGAGGCGTCGCGATGATGACGTAGTTGACGCCCGGCTCGTTGATGGCTTTCATGTAGCCGTCGAACCCGCCGAAGCACTTGTCCTCCGGCACGCCGAAGTTCTTCACGCACTTCTTGGCCTTTTCCTCGAAGACGTCCGTGCCGGCGACGATCTTGCCTTCGACGCCAACAGCTTTGCACGCGTCGAGGAAGTTCTTGCCCGCGCCGCTGCCACGGCCGCCGCAGCCGATGATGACGGCGTTCATGGGTTTCTTGGCCTGCGCGTGGAGGATGTTGACGCTGCCGAGCGCCGCGCCTGCCACAGCCGCGGTCTTCATAAAGTCCCGTCTGGTCACTTCTTGTTTCATTACGCTGAATCTCCTGTTGATTTGGTTTGTCCGTCTTGGCCGGCTGCAAATCCGTCCAGTCAAGGTTCGCGCAGCCTAGGCGGTCGCGCGAAAAAAGCCAAGTTTGAATCGCATCCCGCCGCCGGGACGCCGAAGCTGAGTGTCGCCGAAAGTGAGCAGTGGGATGCCGATGAACAGATGGACAAAGCCCATGAAGGTGTAGAGAACGGTTATTGTCGTGCTGGACTGAAGGATTGAGATGCGAATCAACTGTTTCTTCACAGCGTGTGGCTGGTCCAGGACGGCAGCTTCATTTGAGACGTGCCAGGCATGCAACAGCTCGGCGCACTCTGTAACTTGCCACCCTGCGTGTCCAGCCGAATGACAGCGCCTTGATGCGATAGGATTTCATTTGCAAACAGAAGATTGTGCAACAGAATGGCCTCCAACCTGTAACACATGTCCTTGGTTCATCCGAAAGACACACATGAAATTGATGCCGGATTCAAAAATGATTGGGGCGGTGGCGCTCGCGCTCATGCCTCTCCTTGCTCTGCCCTGTCATGCGGGAACCGGAATCAGTTCCGATGAGATGGCGGTCATCAGGTCTTGCAACGAAACGGCGCTCCAGCTTTATCGAAAGCTGGCCAGAGAAGACGCGAAGAACATTGTGATTTCTCCCTATAGCATAGGGACAGCCATGTCCATGGCGCTTACAGGGGCGCGCGATGGCACCGAAGCGGAGATGAAGACCGTGCTTAACCAGGCGCTGTCGCGGGAGAAAATGGACGCGGCGAATCAGAAGCTTCTGGAGAAAATGAACCGTTTCCAGGGAGCGTCTGGTGATGTGCTTTCGATAGCCAACGGGTTGTGTCTGACGACCGACAGCGCGCTCGTGCACCGTGATTACAGGGAACTGCTGAAGTCGAAATACCACGCGGAAATCTTCGACGCGCCTGATGTTGGTCCGATCAACCGCTGGGTGGCCGCAAAAACGAAAGGCAAGATAGAGAGGATTCTTGAGGAGCTCTCGGCCAATTCGGTCTGCGTGCTGCTCAACGCGATCTACTTCAAGGGAATTTGGGCGACCCAGTTTGACAAGAAACTGACGCAGCCGAAACCGTTCCAGACAGCCTCCGGCGAGATGATTTCAGTTCCAACAATGCGGCTACGCGCGTCCTTCCCATGCACGCAACGCGAAGATTGCGCGGCCCTGTCCATGCCTTACAAGGCGGCTTCGCTGGCGATGGTCATCATCCTGCCAAACGAAAAGGACGGACTGCCCAAGCTTGAGAAGACACTTTCCATGCAGACGCTGCGATCCATCGTGGACGATCTTGGCGGAAGCAAGCCGACGGAAGTGATGCTGAACCTGCCAAGGTTCAAGGCAGCGTCTGGGGCCAGTCTGATACGGCCATTTCAAGCGCTCGGCATGAAGCTGGCGTTCTCAGCCAGCGCGGCCGATTTCGGAGGAATCACGGGGCGTGCCGACGCGCGGGGATTGATCTGGATAGCACAGATCCAGCACAAGGCATGTCTTGAAGTGAACGAAGAAGGAAGCGAGGCAGCCGCGGCGACAGCCGTCGAGTTTGCGACCAAGTCGGTTCCCCGCTTTACCGAGTTTCGTGTTGACCATCCTTTCTGTTTCCTGCTGATGGACAAGGATACCGGCGCGATCCTGTTCATGGGACGAGTGAACAATCCCTTGGAAACAAGATGAGAGATGCCTGACTGACAAACTCGACAGCCAATGAAAGGACCTATCATGCGATTCTGTTTGCGCAATCTCGTGTTCCTGCTGCCCTTCACGCTCATCACCTTCGCCGGCGAAATCCGCACGTTCAACTGCACCAACACCAACTGCAATTTCAACGCCAAGGTGTTCTGCGGTGGCGGGGATGCTGTCACCAAGGTTTCTGGTTACTGCGCGCACTGCGGCAAGATGGTCACAGCAACCTTCCCGAACAAGGACAAGAAGGGGCTTTGGCCCAATGCCGTAGCACGGATCTGGGACTCGACTACCGGCAAGACCCTGGAGTTATTTGAGTGCCCGGGCTGCAAACATCCGTTTGCTCCATTGGGGAAGGTGAATTATTGCCCCAAGTGCCGGGGCAAAACGATGGCCGAAGGAGTCCCCGGCTTGTGGGACTAAGCAGTTTTGGCTTTCAATCGCCGACAAGCAGCAGGTGAGCCGAGTGGGAAGGTCAAGATACTGGTTGAATCTGTTAAGAACCAGAGGTCGGCGACCCGATGACGAGGGTGGATTTGCGTTGTCGCGCCCGCGCCGGACAACTAGACTGTCGGCCATGAGACTCGTTCTTCTTTCCCAAGCTGAGGGCGCATCGCATTCGACAGTATCGCCACGGCGCCTGATGGCGATGACGCTCGCCGTGCTGGTTGCCTCATTGGGGTTGTCGGGCTGCGATTCCAAGCCACCCGCCTCCACGCAGTCTTCTGCACCCCCTGCTACCAATGCCGTCAACTCCACTGAGGAGCTTCTGCGTCTGAAGGCGGAGAAGGAGAAGCAAGGCACGCTTCTGGAACAAGAGCGCGCGACCATCGAGCGGAGCAGCGCGAGGAAATCTCTCTTGATGGAGGAGCGAATGCCAATGAGCGTCCCCTCCGCCAGTGCCGTCGCTCCAGAGAAGGCCGACATCCCGTCCACCTCGAAGGCCGTTCCCGACCCCATGCAAATCAGGTAAGGTCATGGCTGACGAAACAGTGCCCAAGCCTCCCGTGCAGTGGAAAGAAGGCGAAAGCGGCCCGCTCCATGCGTCCGTGCTTTTCATGGACTTGGTGAGTTCCAGCGACTTCGCCAGTGTGATGGGCCTGAAGGACTACGCCGACTACGTCTCGGCTTTTCATGACCTTTGCATCCGGCAGACGAGATTCTTCTTCAAGACCTTTTCCAAAACGGAGCATGTAGACTATAACGTCGAACTCGTCGGCGACGAACTGGTCGTCTTCCTCCACACGGAAAGCCCGCCAAACGATGTCTATCTGCTGATCTGCCTGGCCGTGACGCTCAAATGCGGCTGGCTCGGTTGCCCGCTCAACACCGAGCGCCTGTTCTCGGGCCTGTCCAGCACCGGCCTTGCGGCGGGCATCAACTCCGGCCTCGTTTGGGCGCGAAGAACCGCCAAGGGTTTCACCAAGTGCGGTTTTGCCATCAACGCCGGCAAGAGAATCGAATCCGCCTCGCGCGAGGGAGACCGTTATCAGGTGTTCGTCTCCGACCCTGCGTTCAAGCAAATCAACCGGCGCATCCGCAACCTGCTCTTCGGTCCGCGCCGCATCACGCCGATGAAAGGCGTGGTGGTTCCCCTCGGCGTGCATGAACTCGCGGAATGCTTCATGAATGTTGGCAAGCGCCTCGAGCCGGAGCTGCTTCAAGGTTTCGTCCGCCTCGGCCGTCAGGCGCTTCAGCGCAACACTTTCGATTTGTGGGTCCACACCTGCTGGCAGGTGTATCAGGCTTCGGTGGCCGGCGACCGCATCAGCGACGAGGCGCTCAGTCTTTGCGAGCATGTGCTCAACATTGATCCCACGAATCCGGCGGCCCTTTATCACGCCGGGCAGGGCATGGTCGAGCGAAAGGACCTGGAGACCGCCCGCCTTTACTACGAGGATCTCACGCGCCACTGGCCGAAGTTCTCGGACGGCTGGCTTGAGCTTGCCCGCACCTGTCGTTCGCTCGGCCTGAAGGAGGATGCGCGCTGCAGCATCCTCCAGGCCCGACGCCGGGGCATCCCTGAAGAAGAGTTTTCGGGGGCGGCGCCAGATTCCCAACAGGTCACCTGACAGCAGTCCGCCTCACCGCACTTCAACGTTTCGTTGCTCGAAGCAAAGCGCGATTGGCCGCGAAGGCCCGAAGCAAACTCTTCACGTCGAACGGACGCAGGTCCGGATTTGCGCCGACGAGCAACGCGCACATGCCGGCGACCGCAGGTGTGGCAAAACTGGTCCCGGTGACTGTCGTCCTGCCTCCGCCCGCAGCAGCCACCACCACTTGGTCGCCATGAGCCACAAACTCGATGACGTGGTCTTCAGCAAAAAGCAGTTGCAGCGGTGAAGGGAACTTGCCGATGTCCACGCCGATGCACGTGGCGATCTCGGCGGGAAAACCGTCGTCCGTGAGCGGCACATTTCGCCTCGCGGCAATGACTATCTGGTTCTGGCGATAGGCAGTCTGACAAAGCTCGTGCAGCGCCCCGGCGAACTTGGCATTCGCGGCCAGGCTCATATTGATGATTCGCGCCCCCGACTCGATGGCATGCTGGAAACCGGCGACCATGGTTTCACCGGTGCAGATGTTCTGGTCGTCGAGAACGCGCACATCCAGAATGCGCGCGTTGGGTGCGATCTGCGTGACGATGCTTGCGACGGCAGTCCCGTGGCCATACAGGTCGTTGTTTCGCGAAACCGGATTCTTGCGTATCCGCTGTCCATTCGCGCCGCTTTCCACCCGCACGGCGCGAACCACACGGCCCGTCAGTTCCTGATGTTTCGCGTCCACGCCACTGTCCACCACCGCCACGGTGACGGGGCGCAGTTTTTGTCCTCGCAGTTTCTCAAGACTGACTTCAAGTGCGGCTTGGAGGCTCATGAGTCGGGCGTTCGGTGCGTTCATTCCGCCACCAATCCGGCGATGTCGGAAAGCAGGCGGACAATCTGCGCCTTCGCTCGTGGCCGGCTCTGAACGATTCGGGCCACGGCATCCAGCAGTTGTTGCTCGCAGCGCTCCTGCTCGCTGACGGCACGGAGACGCCGGGCATCTGTTCGAGCAGCTTCCACCGCGGCAAGCCGGCGGGATTGCTCGACGACGACGCCCGCAACTGCGGCGACTCGCGCATAGAGCAAAGCATCGTTGCTGTTGAAGAGCTTCCCCGCGCGCACACTCACAGCCGTCAGCACACCAACGAGTCTGTCGCCGATTAACATGGGCGCCGCGAGAACCGATTTGGGCGCCTCTGATCTGCCGTCGCGTCGTTTTGCCTGTCGCGTGCCAAAGGTGGGCGCGCCAATCTGAACTTCTCGCGTCTGCGCGGCAAGCCCTGTGATGCCCCTGCCGATGGGAACGCGTTGTCCGATCAAGGTTCGTTCGGATTCGTCGCTGCCGATGGTCATGGCAAAGACGAGGTCCTTCTTTCTCTCGTCAAAGACCAGGAGCGACCCCTCCTCAGCGCCGACGAATTGCGCGCCCATCTCGATGAGCAGCCGGAGCACGGCCTCCTCGGGGGTCTTGGATGAGATTCCGAGATATGCGTCAAGGACTGAATTCGACTTCATCATAGAACGCGATCCTTCAAGAGGGATACTGCGCCTCTCGCCGGAGAGCGACAATCACTTTCTGTTGGCATGATGGGTTGCGCCGGAAACCTTGAACAGGAATTTCCGGTTGACACCTCCATGCTGCGCAGTCTCTCATCGCTTCGCGATGGCAACGACAGCCGCGAATAAAGCCGCCAAGATACTGAGCGAAGCCGTGATCGGCTACGCCGCAAAGCAGCCGGAAAGACTGTTTCTTCAAATTCGTGGCAACGAACGCCCGCGGCAACAAGCGCGAAACTGCGGCGGCCGCCCGCAGCAATGGCCGCAGTGCTTCGTGGTGCGGTTGACGGGCCGGTGCAATCTCGCATGCGCCTACTGCTTCGACGCAGCCAACGGTTCGCGGCGGCAAGATCTTGATGTGGCGACGGCCCGGCAGATCGCCGACTACATCCTGCGGACCCCCGGTTCAAAACCGGTAATATCGTTTTTCGGCGGCGAGCCGCTCGTCAACTGGGAGACAGGCCGGTTTCTCATCGAGACGCTTCGTCGCGAAGGGCGCGCGAACGGGAAGATTCCCTATTTCAACGTCATCACCAACGGCACATTGATTACGCCGCCGTTGGCACGGGAACTGGCCAGCGACGACATCACCGTTCAAATCAGCATAGACGGGCCTCGAAAACACCACGACCGCCACCGGCGCGACCCCAGCGGGGCCGGCTCACACCAAGCAGCGCTTCGCGGGCTGGAGTTGTTGCGCGCAGCCAGTCCGAAAGCCAAAGTGGATGCGCAAGCGGTGCTCACGCCCGGCAACACGGACCTGATAGGTATCGCGAAGCATTTGAAGGCGGTGGGATTTCGGCGCATCAAGTTTCTGCATCTCACCGACGACGAGGGCGGCGGAGAAGCGTGGTCGGCGGCAGCCGTGCGCAGGTTGATTCGGGAACACGAGAAGTTCTATGTCTATTATCTCCAATCCGTTATCAACGGACACCCGGAAGTGGACATGGGGTTCGCCCATCTTATCGCGTCGCAACCCGAAGGTCCCCACGGTCTATGCACGTGCGGGTCAGATGAGATATTGATTGACGCGCGCGGCGACATTTACCCATGCCCGAAACTATACGGGCAGAGCGCCGTCCCGGCGCTTGGTAATTGTGCCACCAGCGATCCAAGCGCGCCGCCGAACATTTCCCGGCCTACGCAACCGCTGGATTCCGAGTGTGCGCAATGCTGGGCATACGAGTGGTGCGGCGGCGGCTGTTCGTTCCAATGCCAGAAGTGCGCGTTGACACCCTCCAGCCACAGCAGCGTCACCCAGAAACTCTGGTGCGACCTGATGCGCGCACGGTTCGCGCGGGCTGCGATTACATACCGTCTGCTGCGACGTTCATTCCCGAAATGTTTGGAGTCCATCCAAAGGCTCTTTAGCGATGTGACTCTCGGATGAGAAGTGGTGTGGCGCATTGCGGGGATTGGTATTGATTCAGGCCTGTTGTTTTGGCATTAGTAGCGCGAACAGAAACTCGAAAAAAAGGAGCGCCATCTATGAAAAAGAAAACCATCAAGAAGACTGCATCAGTCAAGGTTGTCGCGGATGGAACAAACTGCGTCACGTTGGTGTTTCCCGAGGGAACGGTCCTGAAGGGGAAGAAGAAGCTTTCTATCAAGGATGTGGCCAAGGTGCTGAGCGCCGTGGAAACCGATGAGGTTTCAGGTCAATGTTACCTGCATTCCCTGAAGGAAAGAATTCAGGTGCGCACTCCGAGCGCGATTGGCGGCGTTCGTGGTTAACCGTGAGTTGAGCTAGACGGCGTCGTCTCGGTGTGGCGTCGTTCTCTCGCGAGGGGCTGCGCGATTCAAACGCCCCTTTCACATGCGCTCGGTCACTTTCGATCAAGGACGTGGCCAAAGTGCTGAGCGCTGTAGAAACCGATGAGGTTTCGGGACAATGCTACCTCCACATCAGGAAATTGGAGTTAATCCGGGACGGCGTCCGCACGCCATCCGCAATCGGCGGCGTGCGCGGTTAACCGTGAGTTGAGCGGGACGCCCTCGTCCCGATGTGACGTCGTTCTCTGGCGAGGGGCTGCGCGATTCAAACGCCCCTTTCACATGCGCTCGGTCACGTCATGAAAGGGTTTCCTGCATGCCCAGCTTTGAGCAACGGGAAAGCCGGAACGGTTTGTCTAAGAACCTCGTTTGCGAGGATGTCCTTGCGGTAGCCTATCGTCCGATAGAAGCGGGCGATTCCGCTTTCCACCAGTTCGATGCAGCGTTTGCCCTTGGGCTCGTCATGCCAGAACATGTTGGAAAGCGACGCGGCCTTTGTCATTGAGCGTATCCCATAAGCAGCCGGTGAGTTGAAAACGTCTGACCCGAACAGGAGTTGGAATCGGTTCAAACTGAAGGTTGTTTTGGGAACGCTGCGAATGAGGCCTGCCAGGAAGCTGAGGGTTCGGCGGCATTTTTCATAAGCCTCGCCAGGGAACCCGTAAATCATGCAGTAGTGGTTGTAGATGCCGTGCGCCGCGGAATCGCGATGAATCTGCTGTGTCACTGAGCGGTAGGCATTCCCGGTCAGCGCGGTCTTATTCATGCGGCGCAGGGTGGCGTCGTTGATGGACTCCAATCCGAAGATCAACTCAGCGCAACCCCCGCGAGCCATTGTCGCGATGCGTCTGGCATCCCAGCGGGGGTCTATACGAGTCCGAAGCGACCACTTGGCAGTAATGCCGGCGTCACGCGCCGAGACGGCTAACGCCGTCGCCGCTTCTGGGTTGATCCCCTGATCGCAGAAGACGATGGTCGAGGAGATCTTGGAAAGCTGGCGCAGGCTGGCAGTCCACCTAGTCGGATCATCGGATTCCGTATCCGGATCGCCGGCTCGCCGACGGTGCCGGCTGTTGTGCCGGCAGAAGACGCACCGGTTCCAATAACAGCCGCGGGAAGAAAGCCGGTGCAGGATCACCAGCTCTGGAGAGAATATCCTGGAGCACTGCCGGGCCGCTTCCTGGCGCAGACGCCCGAAATCCAAATCATCAAGCGCGTTGTGTCCGAGACTCTGCTTGCCGCTGCCGGACATGTGCGCATCGCCAAAGCGATGGAGGTTCTCGATCTGTTGCGTCTTCTTTGTCTCGGCAAGTTGGTTAAAAGTCTCAACCAACCCTTCCTCTGAGATAACGATTCCATCAGTTTGTTTGAGCAAACCGGCGTATCGGCGGCTGTGTTCGACCAGGTAATCAGTAGCGTTGTTCTCCCAACTGTGGCCGTGGATGAGCACAGTGTTGCCACGCCGACGGAATCGTTCACACAGAATGCCGAGATGCAAAATATCGGTGTAGCTGTAGGTCACCGCGCTGACAATATTGGCATCGAAGAGTTCCCGGATCGTCTTCGAGCGCGTCCGGTAGAAATCCATGATGGGGTTTCTTTCACTCCGAGCGTAGGCCAGAACCTTCCCGAGAGGTCGCTGGGTATCGTAGGTAAGACCGTAGGCCGAGAGTTCTTGCAGGTTTCCGCCGCTGAACTGTCGTAAGAGATTTGAGGCCACCGCCAGATAGCTGCCGAGGCAGGAGATAGCGTCCAGATATCGCTCCGGGTTATAAAAGCGTTTCGGGTCCCGAAGCGTGGCGATGGTGCTGGACTCAATGACAGTGGCCAGGAACTTGATTTGCGGGACCGCCGCCCGACCGAGGTGCTTCCGCAGAAAACCGAGGAAGTCCGCTGAGAAAAGGTATTCCCAGAAAAGCAGGTTGAGGTTCTCAAACCGGACTTCGTCCTGGATTTTCCGGCTCAGCAGAGTGAACTCCGGATAGGCGTAGAAAGTCGTCGGAAACCGACCCGGCAATACAATGGATTGGATCATGGTTTCCTGACCGGCGCGCGGATATTAGCCAGCAGTCGCAACGAACATTCCCCAAGGCGCGTCCGGCCCCGCGGCCGTGAACTTGGTTCGGAATCCGTTTGCCGCCAGGAATTCCTTCAGCACACCGCCATGCCTCTTTGCGCTGAGGTCGTGGTATTCCCCGACGATCTTTCGAATCCGAGAGATGGTTCTGGCCGGTGCAGAAAGCAGGATGTCGTATTCAGCGCCTTCGCAATCGAGTTTCAGAAGATCCGCATGGCTTATCTTGAAGCGGGAGAAAATTTGTTCCAGCGTGATCACGCGAACCCGTTCGGTCCTGCGCGGCCTTCCCGACGATGAGTTCCAGTTCCGGTATTCCGGTCGGATGGAATGAATCCCGCCGTGGAATCCGCGGTAGAGGGTCACGTGCTTGTTGCGGCCATCCGCGACGGCGTAGTGGTAGGCGGAGATGTTCGTGATGTGATTGTTTCGGACGTTGTCGGCCAGTGCCAGGAAGTTGTCGGACGCGGCTTCGAAAGCAAGAATCCGCGCCGACGGGATGTTCCATGCCGCCCAGATCGAAAACAACCCAACGTTTGCGCCAACGTCGAGCACAGTGTCTCCCGGCTTGATCCGAAACTGAGCCGAAGGCAGGTAGCAACGAGTGCCGATAATTTCAGAGAACATCTCCCTGAATGGAACTTCTCGCGGAGCAGTCAGCAGGAGTCCATTGGAGAGGCGAAAGAAGTTTCTCGAATCCAACTTCCATTTGGGAGAACGCTTCATTCCAAGACTCTGTTTAGCCATTGCGCTGATGCTAGCTTGGCGATGGGCCGCTTCAAGTAGAATGTTCCTGCGCCCCTGCGCGCACGAGTTACCCGCCACCTCGTTACTTCAAGCTTGACGCACTATCAGCGCCAGCGTAGTGGCTTGCGGTGACGAATAAGAAGGCAAGGACTTGCCCGCTGCGTGTTTTGTTTTCGGATCGCCGAGTGCAGCGAGGTTGGCCATGAAAGAACGCGAATCATGAGCAAAAAAACCATCAAGAAGACTGCATCAGTCAAGGTCGTCGCGGACGGATCAAACTGCGTCACACTGGTGTTCCCCGAGGGAACGGTCCTGAAGGGCAAGAAGAAGCTTTCGATCAAAGACGTGGCCAAAATCTTGAGCGCTGTGACAACTGGTGAAGTCGAGGGGCAAGCTTGTTGGGGGCGGATTGTCAATACACCCAATCCGACTTCGATTGGCGGTGTTCGCGGCTAAGCACAGACTTAACGGGATCGCATCTGAGACCGGCTTTGCCTAACCCGATGCGGCAAGCTTGGATCCGGCGCGAAAACCACGACTACCATTGCTGAGCGTAGGATAATGGGTTCCCGACAAGAGATGACGATGAGCAAGGAATTTGAATCTTTCGCGGACGAATGGGTTCCGTCGCGATTCAACATGGCGGTGGACCTCCCGCGCGGTCGCAAGGCGGTGTTCAACAGCTTCAACGGTTCCTTGGTTGTCATCACCGCCTCGACATGGCGGCGTTATCTCAAGGCCGGTTGCGCGATTCCTGCACGACCTCAAGCCTCTTCCGATGACGTGGATGTCTTGTGCTCGACTGGCCTGTTGGTGTCCAAGTCGGTCAATGAACTCGACCTGCTCCGGTTGCGCGACCAGACGGCGCGTTTCAACAACGGGAAACTGGGTGTGACCGTCGCGCCCACGCTGGCCTGCAACCTGAGTTGCCGTTACTGCTTTGAGAGCGGTGTCCAGAAGGCCGGCCACGGCAAGACGCTGACGCGCGACCGTGAGGATGAGATTGTCCGTCACATTGCCGTGTCCGCACGGGGGAAACGATCGCTGGATATGAGCTGGTTTGGCGGTGAGCCGCTGCTGACTGCCGAAGCCATCGCCCGCATCAGTTCGCGATTGATCCCGGCATGCGACCAAGCCGGCGTGAAATACTCGGCCGTCCTCGCCACCAACGGCATGCTCTTGAGCCGGGATGTCGTTCGATTGCTTCGCGAGTGCCGCCTGAAGTTTGTGCAGGTGACTGTGGACATCCCCGCGTCGGAAAAACGCGACCGTCTCGGCCGGGATACGGCAGGGCAGGTGCTGAACAACCTGGTATTCGCTGCACAACGGCTGCCGGTGCATCTTCGCATCAACATCGTCCGCGACGACAAGGCGGGGTTCGATGCGCTTTACAGGCAGTTGATCCGGCGCGATTTGCACCGGCATCTTCAGGCTTTATTCTTCGCTTATGTGTTTGACCCGGAGTGTGGCGGTCGCCATGCGCGTTTTGCGGCGATGACTTATCCGGCTTACGCCCGAATCGCAGCGCGTGAACGGCGGAAGGCGCGAGCTTTGGGTTTGCCGGTGCATGCCGATTTCCGGCCCACACAGGTTGGCTGCATCGCCACCGATCGCTTCAACATGGTCATCGGTCCCGACGGCCGGCTTTTCAAGTGCACCGAAGATATTGGCATGGCGGAGCGGGCCTATGGCTCCATCGAGCCGGGCAGCCCTGTGAAGCTCAACAATCTGGTGCCATGGCTGCTTTATGACGGGTTGCAGGATCCGCGATGCGTCCGATGCCCGATTCTGGCGGAATGCAACGGCGGTTGTCCTCACATCCGGCGATTCCAGCCGGGACAGCTTGAAGCGATGCGTTACTGTGAAGGCCATCTTCAGGAGATCAAAGACCGCATCCGCGAGTGGGCAACAGACCACCTCGGCCGCAGCCCGCGCCGGAGCGCTACGATAGTCGAGCCGGGTAGCAAGGAGTCCGCCGACAGATGAAGTCGCGCCTCGACACGTGGTTCACGATCTGGCATCCGCGCTACCGCGGCTGCCTCATTGAACTTGCGATGGTCGGGGCGCTCGCCTCGGCCCTGACGTATGCCCAAAACGACCTGCTGGGTTTGTTGACGCTTTCGCTCGGTGCCGCAGGAGAACCGGATGGCGGTGGTGAAGGTGCCGCCGCGTTGTTGAAAAGACTTTCGGAACAGTTCCAGCTCGGCTTGCCGTTGGTGGCGCTGGTGTCTTTCATCACGGTTCGACTGGTTTCAGGTGCTGTGGAGTATTGGAAGACATACGCGACCGGCCGGCTCGGCATCCGCTCACGGGACGATCTGGAAACGGAGATCCTCCTGAACCTCTTGAACAAGGACGATTCGTTCTTCAGCCGGCATTCACCCGCTGAGACGGTCAACAGGCTGGCCGTGGACCTCAATCGCGTCAGCGACCGTCGGCCGAACTTGATGAAGGTCTGGTGGAGCGTCTTGCTGCTCGCCGGCAATTTGGTTTTCTTCTTCCTTCGGGATTGGCGTCTGGCCGTCGTCGGCGCGACGGCTTGTGTCGCTGGCGCGCTCTGGACGATGCGCGCGACTCGACCGGTGAAGGAGATGGACGAGCATTACCTGGAACAGGATGACCACATCAAATCTCGCTTCGAGGATTTCCTGCGCGCCGCGCCGGAGGTTCAGGTGGGTCACCTTTACCAGAAGATCCGGCATCATTTCACGAGCCTGCTGGTCGCGCGGAGCGAGACCTTCTTGAAATATGTCCGGCTGAACAGCAGCCTGCGGTTGGCCAATGTCATCGCTTATGTGCTGGCGTTTGTTGCGATGGTTCTTGTCGTCCTTTACATGCGCAAGACAGCCAACATCAGCGCCGCTGTAGCTCTGGTTCCCGTGGTGGTTTGGGCTTTGCCGGTGTTGTTCCAGGAAGCATCCGAACTGGTTTTTCTCCGGCTCGATTTCCAGATCGCGAGGGTCAGCATGGGGCGCCTGCTGGAATACGAAGCGCAGGAAGCCGTGAACAGCTGTTCCGCCACGGCCGCTTCGGCGGAACCAGCGGCCATCAACATCGAGCGCGTGACTTATCGTTATGCCACTCCCGATGGAACGCAGCAAGGCGGCGTGGTGGACGTGACTGCCAGTTTCGCTCCCGGCCGGTGGATCGCCATCGTCGGGGGCGCCGGCTCGGGAAAATCCACGCTGTTGAAACTCCTGCTCGGCCGGCTCAAGCCACAGGAAGGCTCCATCCGCTATGGACGGGCATCGCTTGACACAATGGCAGGCACCGACCGCGCTGCGATCTTCTCGCTCATGCCGCAATCCATCGCGCTGCTCGATACGAGCATCCGCCAGAACATCTTCTTCGGCAGGTCTGCCGATAATGGCGCCGCCGCCGAAGGCGCTCCGCTGGCTGCCGAAGACATGGATATAATCGAACGTGCCGGCTTGGGGCGGATCTGTCGGCTGAAGGCGCTCGACATGTCGCCGGGGATGTCGTCCGGCCACACGGCTATTGCGCCGAACATCGTGGCCGCGCGCCATCGCCTGCGCGAGCGGTTGCGTGAGGCCTGTGGAGTCGCAGTCCTGCCCTTCGAGGAAGGTCACGCCGACCGCGGACATTGGGTGCTGGAAAGCCTGCTCGCCGGCAGGTGCGACCGCGAGCTTGCAACGGGGTTGTTGCTCGGCAAGCCAGGAAGGCGGAAGTTGCAGTCGCTGCCCCAAACACCGTTCGGCAAAGCGCTGGTCGCACTGGCGCGCAAACTCCTCGAAGGGAATCGTCAGCTTCTTGGCATTGCGAACTACCACGTCTATTCACAGCTCTCCCCCTATCCTCTCGATGAGGGCCTCTGGCGTCTGCGATCTTCGAGTCTGGAATTCATCCAACAGACCGCGCCGTCTCCCGACCAGGCATTATCCTTGTGCATCGTGGCGCTGACAGCTTCTTTGGCTGAGATCGCCGATGACGACGGGGCAGGCAGTCTGCTCAAGCCTGAGAACCGGCAACTGTTTGCGGCGGAGGTGGGCAGTTTGAAGGATATGCTGGGCGACGCGTGCCTGCCGTATGACGCTGACAATGTGCATCCGCATCTGACGTGGCGCGAGAACCTCCTCTTCGGCGTTGTGGACGTCCGCAACAGCCGCAGTGGCCGGTTGGTGGACCAGACTGTGCTGGACTTTGTCGGACAAGAAGGTCTGAAAGACACATTTACGCGGCTGGGCCTTGAATTCAAAATAGGCAGGCTCGGTGGCAACCTCTCCGGCGGCCAAGGCCAGCTTGTAGCCCTCTGCCGTGCGCTGTTGCGGCGCACGCCCGTGCTGGTCGTGGACGAGCCAACCTCGGCGCTCGATCCTGCCAGCCGCGCGACCGTCGCAGCATTGCTGAGGGAGCATAAGAAAGACCGGATCATTATCGCCGTCAGCCATGACGTGGAGTTCATCCGGGCCGCCGACGAGGTTAGGTTGATGGATGGGGGCCGGCTGGTAGCCGCCGGCACATTTGAGGAACTTGAGCAGAGTTCGGAGACTTTCCGGAGGACGATCAAGCACACATGAATACCTCCGCTCTTAACGCAGCCGCACGGACGCAAATCCTGAACACTTGCCCGTTGTTCGCGAGCATTCCTGTTGCCGAGCGTGCGCTGCTCGCGGAGATGATGGAGACGGAACGCTTGTGCGCGGGTGAAACTCTATTCGAGGCCGGCGACCCGTCTGACCGGGTTTACGTCGTGAGCGAAGGCCGAGTGGCCGTGTTCCTGCCAGACCAGTCGCAGGCTGTGCGCAGCCTGGGCCCCGGCGACATCATCGGCGAATATGGGATGTTCCTGAATCGCGGTCGCAGCGCGACACTCAAAGCCGAAGCCGACACCACGCTGATGTCGCTGGACCATATTCGGTTCCGTTCGTTCCTGCTCCGGTTTCCGGATGCCGCGCTGTCGCTGCTCCAAACCACCGTTGAGCGGCTTGTCGCCGCCGAAGACCGCGCGCGAGGCGGGTCGCACGGTTAGCGACATGTGATTCCGTTTGACTTGGTGCGCGACGCCCGCTTTCATCTGCGCCGAGGTCATGCTCGCAAAAATTCGCTCCGTCGCCGTTTATGGCATTGATGCGATTCCCGTCGAGATCGAGGCGAACTGCCCCGGCTACGGCGAGATCAAGACAGTCATTGTCGGCCTCCCCGACGCCGCTGTGCGCGAAAGCCGCGACCGCGTCTATACCGCCATCCAGAACAGCGGTTTCCGCTACCACAAAGGAGCCGTCACAATCAACCTCGCGCCCGCCGACGTGCAGAAGGAAGGGCCAAGCTTCGAGCTGCCCATCGCCGTCGGCATTCTCGCGGGCGACGGCCAGTTGAAGCTCGACGACATCCGCGTTGCCGACACGCTCAACCACTACGCCCTCATCGGCGAGCTGGCCCTCGACGGCGGCGTGCGTGCCGTCAAAGGTGTCCTCAGCGTCGCCCTCCAGGCCCGCGCGGCGAAACTCCGCGGCCTCATCGTTCCCGCCGCCAACGCCGCCGAAGCCGCCGTCGTCCGCGGCCTCGAGGTCATTCCCGTCCGCAGCTTGCGCGAGACGGCCGAGTTCCTTGCCGGCGATGCCGTCCTCAAGCCGCATCGCGTGGACTTGGACGCGCTCTTCCGCGACCACGCTGCCTACGACGTGGATTTCGCCGACGTGAAGGGACAGGAGAGTGTCAAACGCGCGCTCGAAGTTGCCGTCGCCGGAGGACACAACATCCTGATGCTCGGCCCGCCCGGCACCGGCAAGAGCATGCTCGCCAAGCGTATCGCAAGCATCCTGCCGCCGCTCTCTCTCGACGAGGCGTTGGAAACGACGCGCATCCACAGCATCATGGGCCTCATCGCACCGGGCCAGTCGCTCGTCGCCACGCGGCCGTTCCGCTCGCCGCACCACACCGTCAGCGACGCCGGCCTCATCGGCGGCGGCGCGAACCCCACGCCCGGCGAGGTCAGCCTCGCGCATCACGGCGTCCTCTTTCTCGATGAACTGCCGGAGTTCCACCGCAACGCGCTGGAAGTCTTGCGCCAGCCTCTTGAAGAAGGCCGTGTCACCATCTCCCGCGCCATCGGCTCGATGACGTTTCCCAGCGAGTTCATGCTCGTGGCGGCGATGAACCCGTGCCCGTGCGGCTACTACGGCGACTCGCGGCGGGAGTGCCGCTGCGGGCCGCTGGCAATCCAGCGTTACCGATCGCGCGTCTCCGGACCACTGCTGGACCGGATTGACCTGCACGTCGAGGTGCCGAATGTGCCCTACAAAGCAATGGCCTCTGACATCACCGGCGAGCCGAGCGAGAAAATCCGTGCGCGTGTGTTGGCGGGGCGGGCAATCCAGACGAAGAGGTTCGCCGGCAGGCGGAAGGTGTTCTGCAACGCCCGCATGGGGCCGCGCGAGTTAAAGCAGTTCTGCAAGCTCGACGAGAGCTGCCACCAGTTGCTCCAGATGGCAATGACGCAACTGAACTTCAGCGCCCGTGCCTACGACCGTATCCTGAAGGTGGCCCGCACCATCGCCGACCTCGCCGACAGCGAAACCATCCAGTCGCACCACGTCAGCGAAGCCATCCAATATCGCTCTCTCGACCGTCAGCTACTAAGCTGAGCGGCGGCGTCACGGCTGATACTTGATCCACATCGGCGAGACCCAGACGATTTCGCCGGTGGCGCCTTCGATGTCGGGGACTTGTTCGCCGCGAACGTAGTAGTAGCTGGTCTGGCCGGGCGTGGCCTTCGTGTCGGTCCAGTTGACGGAGGCTTCCTTCTGGTTTGGCTCGAACGTGTGGACCACCTCGTCATCCTTGATGATCGTGACGCGCGCGAGCGGTTTGACGCCGACGAGCTTGATGTCGAGCGTCGGTAGTTTGGCGGTGGTGAATTCCTCGCCCATGAAATGCTCCTTGCCACCGGCCTTGCAGCGCATGTCGGCGAGAATGTGGTCGGTGGCGGCATAAACGCGGCGCTTTTTCATCGCATCGAGGATCGCCTCGCGCGTCGGCTCGGGCACCCAGACGTTGCAGTAGCTCAGGTGCGTCGAGCCGTGGTCGCTCGATGACTGGAATGCCAGCCGGTAGCCCTTCTTGAGCGCGAGGTTGACCATGCCTTTCGGCCGCCAGCCGCCGATGCTCTCGCCTTCGACGGCGGTGAGTTTGGATTTTGACTCGCTGACGGCGCTGCGCGGCGCGTCGGGGCGCTCGTAGTTGTTGCGGCAACCTTGGTAGATCTCGACGAACGGCTCGACGACCGGATCGTTGTTCCGCCAGTCGGTGCCCATGTCGGTGGCGCTGGTGTGCTCGGCGCACACACCGTCGAAGCGGCGCAGATACTTGTAGAGCAACTCCGTATCGGGCGCGGGCGGCGGGTTCTCCAGTTTCGGGTCGCTGAGCGGCAGACGCGGCAGCGTGCGCACGCCGCGTTTGGCAAAGACCGGGTTGCGGTGGCCTTCGGGGTAGTTGACGCTGCGCTCGTAGCTATACATCGGCACGAATGCGCCGGGCAGCGTGAAGAGCGTCACGGTCTTCTGCGTGATCCACCACGAGTATTCGCGGCCGTTGCCGTTGTCGTGGTCGCCGTTGCCGACCCAATCCATGTAGGAGGCGTCGAGCGCGTAGCGATACATGTCGAGCAGCGTGCCGTCGCCGCCGCCGTCGGACGACAGCTCGGTGTGGCGGTGAAACTCGCCTCGCCAGAGCCGCAGCGTCTCGTTGCCGAGCTTCACGCGGTAGTCGCGGAGGGTGTTCGCCGCCGCGGCTTCTTCCGCAACGGCGGGCGCGGGTGTGGCCGGCTTTTCGGCAGAAACGACGGCCAATTGTGCCGCGGGCGCGGCCTCGACGCGGCTGATCGTCGCGACAAAGACAGTGTTGTTCGGGTCAGGCGCGGCGCCGGCGCCGGCGGTTTTCTTGCCCGCGCCTTTGCCGCCGCCGCCATAGGGCGGATGCACGGCGGCGCGGCCGTCACCGGAGTAAGCCAGTAGCATGTCGCCGTTGGGCAGGGCAGCCCAGCCGGGACGGTTGTCGAGGATGTTGTCGGACCGCGGCAACCAGACCGGCGCAAGCCAGCGTTCGCCATCCATGCGCGTGACGAACTCGTTGAAGATCGGCCCACTCGCCACGCGCCATTCGCCGCCGGGCGGCCGTCCGCGAAACGCGAGCCACACCTTCCCCTGCGCGTCAGTGGCGAGCCGCGGGAAACAGGGCGCCATCTGCTGGCGCGCGCCTTGGGTCCGCGCTCCCGCCGACTTCGCCGCCCGCGCTTTGCCCTTGCCTTTGCCTTTACCGGCGACGACAGCCGGCGCGGCGACAATCGGCGGCGGCTGGAGCCATTCTGTGCCGTTGCGCAACACCTTCGAGCCGAGCGAGCGGCCACCGGTGAAGATGCCGATGCCCGTCTTCTTCAGCGCGCCGAAGTCCTTGCCCCAGTTCTCGCCGCTCTGCTCCCAGACAATCCAGAGATCGCCCTGGCCGTCGTAGGCGACTGCCGGCCGCACCTCGAAGTCCAGCGTCGCCGCGACGGGCGTCGCCTTGCCGAACGCGCCGTCCGCGCCGCGCAGCGCGACGCAAATGTCGTGGTCGCCCTTCTCGTAGGTGTCCCACGCAATGGCGACGTTGCCCTTTTTGTCGGCAGCGATGGCGGGATCCCATTCGTTTGCGGGCGTCGCGGCGATGGCCACGGGCGCGCCGAACTTGTCGCCGTCCTGCGTCGCCGCAAAAATGTCGAAACTCTGGCCGCGTCCGCTCATCCAAGTGACAACGATCTTGCCGCTGGCATCGGTGGCGGCGGCCGGCGCGAAATCGGGGCCGGGCGAGTTGCTGACGTTGACGGGCTTGTCGAGCTTGCCGTCGGCGTAACATCGCGCCATCAACTCCCAGTTACCGTGGTCGAGGTTCGCGTCGGGATTGACGTGCGACGAGTAGAAGACCCAGGCGCGCCCCGCGCCGTCGAGCGCGAGCGCCGGCCGGTAAACGTCCCCGCCCGCCTTGCTGACCGGCATCGGCTCGCCCCAGACGCCGCCTTTGCAGACACGCAGCTGCACCTGGTCGCCGCCGGTCTTCTGCGCGAGATAGTCGAGATCTTCGGGCTTGGCGATGAGGCGGGCCTTGGCCGCGCGCGCTTCGATGGCGGGCTTGACCTCCGGCGTGGCGACCGCTTCGCGCGCGCCAGGGAAATCCTTGCCGCGCGTGAACGCGACGTAGGCGACATAGACGTTGCCGTCCCTATCCGCGACGGCGGCGGGATAATCCTCGTCGGCTGGCGTCTCGGCGACGGCCGCAGCTACAGGCGCGCGCTCGATTTCCAGGTTGCCTTCGAGCCGCAGCAACCGCTTGCCGAAAGGCAGGTCGCTCAGTTTGAACTTCGCCTCGCCGGGCTTGGTGGTGATCACGATCTCCGACGACGGCATCACGTCGACGAGCGTGATGATGACACCGTTGTCGCCGATGGGCATCGGCTTGCCGGCACGGACCTTCTCGCGCTGCGCGGAACTCTGCACCGGGATGGACCGCGTCTTCACCGTCCACTCATTGCCCTCGGCCTTGTCCATCGGCGTCCAGCGCCAGCCGTGAATCTCGACGACCTTGCCGGGCGTGGCGGTGACGCTGCCGCTCCAGTCCGTGCCTTCCGCGTCCTTCATGCCGAAACGCACGCGCAACGTGACGGCGTCGGCGGCTGTTGCCAGCGCCACCGCCGACAAAAGACCGACGAGGATGAGTGCTTTCATGGTGGATCCTTCTGTTGCGTTTGTCACTGCGGTCCGATCAAACTCACGCCCGCCGGCGCCTGGCCGCCGCGAGTGTCCACGATCACCTTGCGCGCCCTGGCCAGGCATTGCTCCAGCGTTTCCAGATAAAGCCGGTTGCGCGTGTCCTCCGGCGCCGTCTGGTATTTCGCAAACACCTCCCGCACCCGCTGCGCCGCGCCGCTGGCGACCTCGATCTTCTCCTGCCGATACGCCTCCGCGAGCCGCTCGACGCGGTAAGCCTCGCCCTGCGCCTTCGGAATGAGGTCGTTGGCGTAACCGTGCGCCTCCTCCGAAAGCCGGAAGCGGTCGGCCTTCGCGCTGACCACGTCGTTGAACGCCGCCGCGACCTCCGGCGGCGGATAGACGCGCTGGATGTTCACGGAGTTGATGCTCACGCCCGCGCGGAAGTCGCCCGCCAGCGCCGCCAGCCGCTCCTGCACGCGCTGCTGGATCTCGACGCGCTTCTCGTAAAGCACTTCCTCCACCGGCATCCGGCCGACGACTTCGAGCAGCGCGTTCTTAGCCGCCGCCTTGAGCAAATCTTCGGGCGCGACGCTGCCGAAGAGGTAATCGCCCGGCTCGGCGATGTTGTATTGGACCACCAGCTCGACGTTGACGATGTTCTTGTCGCCGCTGAGCAGTTCAACCTCCGCCGGCGACGGCGTCCAGCCGGTCACCTGTCCCGCGAGCGCCACGCCGAGGCCGAGCCGTTTCGTTTCGCGCGCTTTCAGCCGTGTCACCGCGTCGCACGGCCACGGCAGCTTCACATGGATGCCTGGCGGCACGCGGTCGTCCACGACGCGCCCGAACCGGCAGAGCACGCCCTGCTCGTCGGTGGCGATCATGTAGAACGCCGTCGCCAGCCAGCCAGCGAGGACGAGTCCTGGTATCCAGCGCGTCAGTTTCACGCGTCGCCCTCCCCAGTGCTGCTTGAATGTGGGAGAGGCCTCAGCGCCCCGACCCTGCCGTTGCTACAACTGGTAAACTGTAACGGTGCAGTCAGCCGCAGCCAGCCCCTCTCCCTAACCCATCGGATGGCGAGAGGGAATCTGTTCGCGCCTTCGTGAGCGCGTCCACCATTCAGCGAGCCGTGTCGCGACGCCTGAGGTTTCTCCCGCTCCCTCGCTGCTGGGGAGAGGGGCTGTTCGCGTTGCGGCGCGGCCATCGTCGCAGCCGCCAGTAACCACGCACCCGTGCCCCAGTCGAAAGTGCCGAGCGGACGGGACGCGTAGTTCTCGTAATCGCCCGGCCCCGTGCCGCTGGAGACGCCGATAACGCGGCCTTCGTCGCTAATCTGTTTAGCCAGCGCGGCCCATGTGGGTTGCAGCACGCCCACGTCGTCGAGTCTTAGCAAGCCCTCGCGATGGGCCTCGGCCAGCGCGTAGAGGAACATCGCGCTCGCCGATGTCTCCAGATACGAGTCGGGCCGGTCCATCACCGTGTGCCACAGCCCGCTCGCCTTGTCCTGCGCCGCGAGCACCGCCTTCGCAAGCCGCGCGAACTCCTTCGACCGCGCGGCGTAATCCGTCGAGCTGCGGTTCAGCGCCCGCAACACCTCGACGTAAGACATCAGCGTCCAGCCGTTGCCGCGCGCCCAGAGCGTGCCGACGGGCTGTTGCTTCGGCTCGCTATACATGTGCCAGAACAAGCCGCTCTTCTGTTCCTGGTTGTGGCGCGCGAACACGGCGAGTTGCTTCGATGCTTCGGCCACCAACTCCGGTTTCCCTGCGGCCGCGGCGTAGCGCACATAAACGGGGCATGCCATGTAGAGCGTGTCCACCCACAGCTCGTGATTGTCCCGCCAATGCCCCAACCCGCCGTCCGCCGTGCGCGTCGCCTGTTGCATGAACTCCACGATCCGCCCGGCCATGTCGAGGTAGCGTTTTTCCTTCGTCTCCTTGTGGAGCATCAGCACCGGCAGTCCCGGCCCCCAATGCCCACAGTAGCCGCCGCGCTTGCCGCTGCCGTTCAGCACCGGCTCAATGCCCTGCTCATGCCAATGATCGGCCCACTGGCGGACGTAGTTGATATAGCGTGGCTCCTTCAGCACCTCACCCGCGCGCATCATGCCCGCCATCAACACGCCTTCGCCCCAGTTGAACTTCACCGGTCTGGCGTGCTCTTCGATGACGCGGTCCGCCACCTTGCGAATCAGCGGCTGCGGGTCTGGCTTCAGCGGCTCTGCCGCCACGACGAAACCGGTCGCCGCCAAGGCCCACGCCATCATGAGTAGCTGTCTCATTGTTCCGCTCCAGTGTTGCGATCCTGTCGTTGCTTGGCCGCCAGTGAAACACATTCGCCCTCCAGTCGTCACTCCTAGAGTTTCAAGCGGGCGCGGTGAATCCAAACACGGCTTGCTTCGACTCCGGGATGTTCTAAAGTCAGTGCCACGCTCAATGTCATGACGCACACGCCTTCGAACCGGAAGAAACTGCGCAAAAAGGTGTTTCCTTTCCTGGCGCGGCTGGCTCTCTGCTTTCTGGTCGTTGAGCTTGCGTGTTTCGCGGGTTACATGGCGTGCTGCCGGTTCTTCCCATCCGTGGTGGCGGAGGCTGGCGTGGACAGTTTTTTTGCCCGACTCAAATCGGATGACCTTGGTTCCATTGCCGCCCACTATGACCCGTTGTTGGGCTGGGATTTGCAGCCCGGCCTGCAACGTGAAGAGACAAACTCCGCCGGCAGCAACTACACCGTGCGGACGAACGCGGACCGGTCGCGAGTGGACCGTCTTCACACCGGCAAGCCCTGCATCGTGGTTTACGGGGATTCCTTTGCCCAAGGCGTCGAAGTCAACGGCGACGAAACCTGGGCGTCCCTGCTGGAAGCAGAATTGCAGCAGGATGTCCGCAACTTCGGCGTCCACGGCTACAGCCCGCTTCAGGCCGTGCTCAAGTATCAGCGCCACATCGAGGCAGGTCTGGCGCCCGCGCTGGCCATCCTCACGGTTTATGAGGAGAACATGGACCGGCTGGTCAACGCCAACCGCTTCTTCATCGGCGGAATGATGCACCCGCTGAGTTTCTCGCCCTGCCTGGAGCCGGCGCGCGGCACGGTGCGATTCCACGGCAACGTCCTCCACACTGACTTTGGCGATTCGTTTGACCGGCGCGACCTGAAACGGGCCGTTGGCAGAAGCGCGGACATTGATTTCTGGGCCGGCTTCAAGCTGCGGGCGGGATTTCCGTATTCGTTTGGACTCGCCCGCTGCGTGGTTCATCACGTCCGCTACGGTCGCGCCGCGCGCGGGTTCAACCTGTGGCAAACCCCTGAAGGCGCGATGGCAATGGATGACGTGTTAGACCGCTATCTGGAGACCAGCCAGCGCCGCGGTATCACGCCGGTGGTTCTCTTCATCCCCGACGTGCAGCGGTGGAAGGACGGCCGGCGACAGCCCCAATACACGAACTACGCGCGCGGCCTGAAGACCCGCAAACCTTCGTTGACGGTCGTGGACATCGCGGAGGCGGAATTCGAGCCGGCGCGGTTCAACGTCTCCCGCTTCAAAGGCCACGCCTCCGTTTACGGGAACCGCGTCATCGCCTCCCATTTAACTCCTCGCATCAAGGCGGCTCTCGCCTTGGATCCGGAGGCGGGGCGAGGTCAGGATGAGAGCAAACGCTAGACGTATGCGACACGTCGCCCTGATTTACGATGCCCGGCAGCTCTATGACGTGAAGGTCATGGCCGGTGTCGCCGCGTATGTGCGCAAGCTGGCCAACTGGAGCGTGTATATCGAGGAGAACTCGCTCGGCGACCAGCGCCTGCCCGACTTGAGGACCTGGCACGGCGACGGCATCATCGCCGACTTCGACGATCCGCGTGTCGCGGCGCAGGTCACCGCCTCGCGCATCCCGTCGGTCGGCTTTGGCGGCGGCTTCGGATGGTATGATCCTGCCTCGCGCATTCCCTATTTCCATCCGAACAATCGCGCCATTTCCCGGCTCGCGGCCGAGCACCTGTTAGATCGTGGCTTTCATAACTTTGCGTTCTGTGGGTATCCCGCGAGCATCGTCAACGGTTGGTCTCAGGAGCGCGGCCAGGAGTTTGCCGAGCGCGTCGGCGAGTCGGGTTTCGCGTGCAGCACTTATGCGGGCAAACATCGCACGACGCGGAACTGGGAAGGCTTCCGCGCGTCGCTGGGCCGATGGCTGGCTTCGCTGCCCAAACCGGTGGGACTGATGGCTGCCGACGACAAACGCGCGCGTCAGGTTCTGGAAGTCTGCCGCCTCGCGGGCATCCAGGTGCCGGATGAAGTGGCCGTGATTGGCGTGGACAACGACGAGATGCTTTGCCAACTGAGCCATCCGTCGTTGAGCAGCATCGAGTCGGGCGCGCGGCGCGTGGGGCACGAGGCGGCGGCATTGCTCGATCAGTTGATGTCCGGCAAGCGGCCGCGCAGACACAAGTTCGTCGCCGACCCGGAAGGCGTGGTGACCCGGCAGTCCACGGACGTGCTGGCGGTGGATGACAGCGAAGTGGCTCGCGCAGTCGCGATGATTCGCGCGAACGGCACTGCGGGCGCGACCGTCCAGAATGTTTGCGACGCGCTGAAGCTTTCGCGCTCCACGCTGGAGTTGCGGTTCAAGCGGGCGATGGGCCGGACGTTGTTCGCGGAGATTCGCCGCGTGCAGCTTCAACGCGCCGAATGTCTTGTTCGCGAAAGCGACCTGACGCTGAAACAGATCGCCGCCCAGTCCGGCTTTGGTTCTGTGCAGCACATGACGACGCTCTTCGCGGCGCGATTTGGCAGTCCTCCCGCCACATATCGGCGGCAAGCTTCCTCGCGATTTGCCTCCAGAGGCTGACTTTCTCCGTCGGAAGATTCTGTAAAAGAAAAGCGTGTTTTTGTAAAAGGGTGTTCTTGTCGCGCGCGCCGAACCTCGCTAACGCTACTGCCAGAACAACCATGAAAACCAAGACACCGTCCTCCCAACCCACCTCTCAACCTACGCGCCGCGAGTTTCTCCAATGGAGCGGCAAGGCCGTCGCCGCCACTGCGCTCGCCGGCGTCGCCGTTCCCCACGTCCACGCCGCGGGCAGCAACGCCATCAATCTCGCCCTCATCGGTTGCGGCGGCCGCGGCAGCGGCGCGGTCGTCAACGCCCTCGAATCCGCCAACGGTCCCGCCAAGCTCGTCGTCATGGCCGACCTCTTCGAGGACCGGCTCAAGCGCTCACACAAGGCGCTGAAGGACAAGTTTGGCGACAACGTGGACGTGCCCGCCGACCGCCAGTTCATCGGCTTCGACGCCTACAAGAAGGCGATTGATACGTTGCGGCCGGGCGACGTGGCGATGCTGACCGGCTACGCCGGCTTCCGGCCTGGGCAATTGGAATACGCCGTCGAGAAGGGCGTGAACGTCTTCATGGAGAAATCGTTCGCGGCCGATCCGCCGGGATGCCGTCGCGTCATCGCAGCGGGCGAGGCTGCGGAGAAGAAGGGCCTGAAGATCGCCGCCGGCCTCATGTGCCGCCATTCGCGCAACCGTCAGGAACTCATCCGCCGCATTCGCGAGGGAGAACTGGGACAGATCCAACTCATCCGCGCCTACCGCATGGGTGCAAGCGGCCCGCTGCGCCCGCGCCCGGCGGATGTGAAAGACCTGCATTATCAAATCCGAAACTTCACGAAGTTTCTCTGGGTCTCCGGCGGCCTCTGGGCGGAGATGGACATTCACCAGATTGACGAGATTTGCTGGCTCAAGGGCGAGTATCCCGTGAGCGCGCACGGCATCGGCGGTCGCGTGGCCAACAGCAAGGATTGCAGCCAGAACCTCGACTCGTTCTCGGTGGAGTGGACGTTCGCCGACGGCACGAAGGCCTACGACGTGGTCCGCTACATCCCGAAGTGTTATGAGGAGTTCACCACCTTCGTCCACGGCACCAAGTGCGCTGCGCAGTTCTCCGGCCCGATCCATGCCAGCACCGTGCACACCTACAAGGACCAGCGTTGCACGCCGGACAACATCGCATGGGAGGCGGAGAAGGAGCCGATCACAATCTATCAGGCGGAATGGGACGCGTTGTTCGACGCCATCCGCAACAACAAGCCGCACAATGAGGCCAAGCGCGCGGCAATGACCAACCTGGCCGATATCATGGGCCGCGCGGCGGTGCACATGGGCCGCGTCATTACGTGGGACGAAGCGATGAAATCGGACTTCAAGTTCTGCCCGAACATTGATAGTCTTACCGACGATAGCGAGCCGCCGGTCAAGGCCGACGCCAACGGCTGCTACCCCGTGCCGATCCCGGGACAGTGGACGGAGATTTGACGCACCAACGAACTGCCACCAGCACATAAGGAGAACTGCCATGAACAAAGTCAGAGTCGCCGTCATCGGTTTGGGTTGGTTTGGAGAGAAACATTGCGAGGCGCTGTCGGGCATCTCGCACGTCGAGCTTTACGCGCTCTGCGATGTCAACGAGCCGCGGCTGAAGGAGGTCGCGAAGACATTCGGCGTTGCGAAGACCTACACCGACTACAACAAACTTCTCGCCGACCCCAACGTGGACATGGTCAACGTCGTGACGATGTGGGACCAGCACGTCGCGCCGACGGTCGCGGCGCTCAAGGCAGGCAAGCACGTGTTCCTGGAAAAACCGATGGCTTCGTCCGTCGCCGACTGCGAGAAGATCGTGAAGGCGACCAAGGCGACGTCGAAGTTCTTCACGGTCGGCCACATCTGCCGGTTCAACCCGCGCTACGCCGCCGCCAAGGCCGCCATCGCCGAGGGCAAGATCGGCAAGATTGTCTCGATGTATGCGCGGCGGAACATCCCCGCCTTCGTCGGCGCCTCCGTGCTGCCGAAGATCGGCCCGATCATCGGCGACGGCGTCCACGACACCGACCTGATGCTCTGGTATTCCGGCGCGAAGATCGTGTCGGCCTACGCGCAGTCGGTCAACGTCCGCAAGCTCAAGAACCCCGACCTCGGCTGGACGATGTATCGCTTCGACAGCGGCGCGATCGGCGTGCTGGAGGACACGTGGTTTCTGCCGGACACGACGGCGTTCCAGATTGACGAGCGGATGGAGATCATCGGCACCGAAGGCTCCATCCACATCCACGAGACGCATCCGAATTTCTCCATCGTGGACAAGACCGGCTGGCACTCGCCTGATACGACCTACTGGCCGCTGTTGCACGGCGTGCGTGCCGGCGCGTTGCGCGAAGAACTGAGCTACTTCTCCACGTGCGTGCTCGAGAACCGCAAGCCCACCGTCATCACGGCGGAGGAATCAGCCGCCGCCGTGCGCGCGTGTCTGGCAGCGGAGAAGTCGGCCGCCACCAACAAGCTTGTGAAGCTGTAGGAATTGGTGACTTGTAACTGGTGATTGGTGATTGGGATCGGACAGATGGAAGCCGCGGCCAAGACATACAAGAGCTTCGAACGACTGGAGGTTTACAGAACCGCCAGGGAGTTTCGGAAGAAGATGTATGACGTGGTAAAGCGGTTGCCTGAGGCCGAGAAATACGGTCTCGCTGGCCAGATTAGAAGAGCCGCCGTGTCAATCACCAACAACATCGCCGAGGGCCATGGGCGCTATCATTACCTCGACAACATCCGGTTCCTGCTGCAAGCGCGCGGCTCCTTGGCGGAGCTGATGGATGATTTGAACGTCTGCCTCGACGAAGGGTATCTACCGCCAGCAGAAGTCGAAGAATTGAAGACGGAGAGTTTTTCAGTTTACAGGCTCGTCAACGGCTACATCCGTTACCTGCGCGAGCAGAAGGCCGGTGCCAACCTGCAAATCCATGAATCGTTCCCGCCCTACGGTGCCGAAGTTCTCGACGAGGTTTCCGTTTGACCAATCGCAAATCACCAGTCACCAATTACCAGTTACCAATCACCAACCACCACTCCCATGAAAGAATTCCATCATCTCGGATTGCCCACCGACGACGAACAACCCGGCGAGACCTACGTGCCCGCCAGCAAGGTCTGGGTCACTGACCCGCTGAAGCACAAATACAAGGTCGAGTTCCTGCGCTTCGAGCCGGATTCGCCGGTCAAAGGCGTCGTCCGCGACCTGCCGCACTTCGCGTTCCGCGTGGACAGCATCAAGGCCGCCACCGCGGGTGAGAAGATCGTGCTCGGCCCGTTCGAGGCGATGCCAGGGCTGACGGTCGTGTTCATCGAGAAAGACGGCGCAGTTTACGAGTTCATGGAGTTCGCCGCCCAACCTGGTGCTACCTCGTGGGGCAAGTAATCAACAAGGAGACACTATGAGACTGAAACCACTTCCATCCACCGAATACGCCGGCCGCATCACGCGGCTCCAAGCCGAAATCAAGAAAGCCGGACTCGACTGCTTCGTCGGCTACAGCAGCGAGAGCGAGACCGGCACCACGCGTTACCTCGCCGGCTTCTGGCCGTTCTTCGACTTCGCCGGCATCATCGTCCCCGCCGAGGGGAAGGCGGTGCTCATCACCGGCGGCCCGGAGTCATTTGAGTTCGCCAAGAAGTTCTCCAACGCGCCGGAGATTCGCATCAACCAGCTCTTTGTCGAGACGAGCGCACCGGAATGGGTGCCACAGGTTTCCGGCGAGAGCTTCAAGACGCTCCTGCCACGCGCCTGCGGCGGCACGCCGAAGCGCGTCGGCGTCGCGAACTGGAACATCTTCCCGAAGATGATCTTCGACGACCTGCAAGCAGCGGCGCCGAAAGCGGAGTTCGTTCCCGCCGACGACCTCTTGTTGCGTGTGCAGATGATCAAGACCGACGCGGAGATTCCCTACATCGCCGAGGCCTATCGCATCACCGAGGAGGCGATGAAGGCCGCGCTCCGGGCCGCCAAGCCCGGCAAGCGCGAATGGGAACTCGAAGCCGTCGCGCGCTCGAAGATGGTGCTCGCCGGCGCCGAGGGCATGAGCTATCCCGCGTGGGTCTGCTCCGGCCCGACCACGCCGCTCAGCCTCTGCCGATCGACCGACCGCGCCATCAAGACGGGCGACCTCGTCCAGTTCACGTTCGGCGCGAAATACATGGGCTACTGCGGCAATATGTGCCGGCCGTTCGCCATCGGCAAAATGCCGAAGCCCGCGCGCAAGCTCGCCGAGGCCGCGCTGGAGGCAATGAACTACGCCATCGCGAACATCCGCCCCGGCGTGCGCGGCTGCGACATGTTCGACGGCTATCACAAGATCCTGTCGCGCTACGGCTACGAGAACTTCACGCTCTACGGCCCGGCCCACGGCACGGGTAGCAGCGAGGTCGAGGGCCTGTGGCTCTCCAAGAGCGCCGACTTCGTCATCCAACCAAACATGCTCTTCAACGTGGACATCTGGCTCAGCGACGGCAAATACGGCATGCGCTATGAGGACGGCGTGCTGGTGACCAAGACCGGCCTGCGCGAACTCAACAGCTACCGGCGAGAGGTGATCGTGTTGTAAAGCAGAGGGCAAAATCATAAGGGGCAAAATCATGGGGAATATGATTTTGCCCAACATGATTTTGCCAAATCCGTTCGCCAGTTATGCCGATTGAACCGCAAACCGAGATTCGGGTGTTCAATCAGGAGCAATTCCACGCCATCGACCGCCGCATTCTGGGCGTGATCTTCGAAGTGCATAACGAGTTCGGCCGGTTCTTGGATGAACTGCTGTTCAAACGGGAGATTGCAGCCCGCTGCTTGGAGCGCGGTATTTGTGCGGCAGAGCGCGAGGTGACCATTCGCGTCAGCCACGACGGTTTCGCGAAGGATTACTTCATGGACCTGCTGTTCGATCACGGCTTGATGGTCGAAGCCAAGACCGTCGAGAAACTCGGCCCGTCGCACCGGCAGCAGACACTGAACTACCTGTTCCTGACCGGCATGCAGCACAGCCGTTTGGTCAACCTCCGCACCGACCGAGTCGAGCATGAGTTCGTCTCCACGAAGCTAACGGCGGCACGGCGCCGCGTCTTCTCAGTCGTGGATGACGAATGGCGAGACGTGAACACGGAAAGCGCGTGGCTGAAAACCAAGCTGATTGAACTGCTTCAAGACTGGGGTGCGTTCCTCGAAGTGTCGCTCTACCGCGAGGCCATCACATGTTTCTTGGGCGGCTCCTCCGTGGTCTGCCGGCCCGTATCGGTCCTCAGCGGTTCAAAGTCCATCGGCAACCAAACAGTTCACCTGCTGACCGACGACACGGCCTTTGCCTTCACCGCAGTGACAGCCGCGCGTGACACGATGCGTGACCACCAGTTGCTCTTCCTACAACACACGCCGCTCAAGTGCATTCAATGGGTAAACTTCAACCGCCACCGCATCGAATTCACAACACTCACAAAGGACAAATGAAACAAGACAATCTCTCAAAACATGATTTTGCCCCCCATGATTTTGCCATCTCCGCCATCCGCTCTGCCGTCAATTGCCGCGCCGACGAGATCGTCGCGTGGACGAAGAAGTTCGTCAGCTTCCCCAGCGAGAACCGTCCGCCCGACGGCAACGAAGCCGCCGCGCAGAAATGGGTCGCGGCAGAATGCCGCAAACGCAAGTGGCAGGTGGATGTCTTCTCGCCGCTCGCCGTGCGCGGTATCCGCAAGCATCCGTCTTGGCTCGAAGGCCGCAACTACCCGAAAGGCCGCGACAACGTCGTTGCGCGCTGGCACGGCACTGGCGGGGGCAAAGCGATCCTTCTCAGCGGCCACTGCGACGTCGCGCCGTTCGAGCCGGACAACTGGAAGATTTGCCGGCCCTACAAGCCCGTCGTGAAGAACGGCCGGCTCTACGGGCGCGGTTCCGCCGACATGAAGGGCGGCCTCGCCGCGATGTTCTGGGCAATGCGCATCCTGCAAGACCTCGGCTTCCGGCCCGTGGGCGACATCCTGTTCGAGAGCCTCGTGGACGAGGAATTCGCCAGCGGCAACGGCACGCTCGCCGCGCGCCTGCGCGGCCACAACGCCGACCTCGCCATCGTCAGCGAGCCGACGCGCATGGAAGTCAGCCCCGCGTGCCTCGGCGCGTTTCTCGGCGACCTCACGCTCACCGGCAAGGGCGGCATGGCCTACATGGGCAAGGCCATCGCCAACCCGATGAACGGCGCCGCCCGCGCCATCGAGTTGTTCCAAGAGTGGCAGAAGGCGTGGCGCGCGCAGAACAGCCACGCGCTCTTCACCGCGCCCGGCAAGCAACTCAACGTCCTGCCGTGGCACGTCACGACCGACAAGCCCGGCGAGTTCACGCAGATGGGCACGCCGCTGCTCGCGAAGATCGCGTGGATCGTCTGGTGTCATCCCGGCATGACCGAAGCCGAGTTCTACCGCCGCTTCCGCAAGTTCTGGAAAGAGCACGGCGCGAAAGATGCCGCGCTCCAGCCGTTCGAGCTGACGCTGGAACGCGCCTACCACTACGTGAAACCGTGGGAGACGCCCACCGACAGCGCCGCCGTGAAAGCCGTCGTCTCAGCTTTTGAGCGTTATCGCGGCGACAAACCCGGCATCGGCGGCGCGGCGTTCTCGTGCGACCTCGGCATCTACGGCGAAGTCGGCAAGATGCCCTCCATCCTCCTCGGCCCCCGCGGCGACCATCTGCACGCCCCCGACGAGTGGGTCGAGATCCAAGACCTCCTCGACCTCACCGGCATCTACGCGACGTTGGCGGCGGAGTGGTGCGGAAGATAACTGTGCAGGCGATACGGCATGTCGTGCGATAGTTGGCAGCGGCTTCAGCCCGACTGCGCTTCTTTCCATGATGCTTCATTGTTCGACTCCTTATCCGTGATTACCTGACGGGCAGGCATTCTACGGAAGGGGAGCGGACATTTGCCGTCCTGGTCCCAAAGAAATCTTGCGCCTCTGACTCCTTGGTCGCCCTCTTCGAACATCGCGCCCGCCGTGCGCAACACGGAAATCGCCCGCTTTAGCGATTGCGCCGCCTTCTCTGCTTTGTCATCATCCAGCAGCGCAGGAGAGAGCGAAGTGCTGCGAAGGAACTGAAATATGAACTACTGGCTAGACCTCTTTACCGGGACGACTTGGAAAGAATTCCGTCAAGCCGGCGCAAGCATTTCCGGCTTCAGGCCTCGAATGCGGAAGGCAGCGGCAAAGGTTCAGCCGGGCGACATCTTCCTCTGCTACCTCACTGGAGTGATGCGCTGGGTTGGAGCGATTGAGGTCATTCGTCCGAGCAACGATCAACGCAAGATTTGGGCTGATGACGCTTTTCCGGTGCGCTTCGAGGTGAAGCCGTTGGTGCAACTGGAGCCCGAACACGGAGTCCCGATGTCGGAGCTCGAAGGTAAAGTCCAATTCTTCACCGGCCCCACGGACCGCGGAAAATTCAAAGGCTTCGTCCGCATGAGTCCGAACCGATTTGCGAATCCGAAAGACGGCGAGTTGATACTATCCCTCCTCAAGCAAGCCCAGACGTCGCCAATCATGCGACCGGTTGACGCGAAGAAGCTCGCTCGCAAACCGCTTTACACCGCCGAGCGCCGCAAAGGGAAGAGGACGGTTGCGACTGTTGTGAGCGTGCCCGAACCGGAGGAATCGGAAGAACCAGTCAGCAAAGCGGAGGCGTCCACTGAACAAGAGGCTACTGCCACAACTCGACACACCGAGATTCAATACAACTTGCTCGCCTTGGGTGCGGACATGGGCTTTGACCTCTGGGTTGCACGCAATGATAGGTCCAAGAGATGGCAGGGCAACAATCTAGGCGAGATGCCGGGGATGGTTTCCGAACTGCCCACCCAATTCAACGAAGCGACCAACCGGACGATTGAGTTGATTGATGTTCTTTGGCTGAAGGGCAACTCCATTGTTGCCGCCTTCGAGGTCGAATGCACCACCGCCGTTTACTCCGGACTGCTGCGGATGAGTGACCTCCTCGCATTGCAGCCGAACCTCGAGATGAACTTATTTCTCGTGGCGCCAGATGAACGGCAAGACAAGGTCGAGCAGGAGATTCTCCGCCCCACGTTCGCGCTTCGCGAAAAGCCCCTTGGTAAGGTTTGCGGTTTCCTTGGCTTTTCGAAGCTCATGGAGAAACTCGCAGTAATCCGTAAAGTTGGTTTGGCAACCTCGCTCAAGCCGGATTTCCTTGTAAAGACGGCCCAATACTTTGCCAAAGACGAAGAAGGTTGACTCCCGCTCAACGCTCCTCGCCGTGATCAACTCGTCGAGCTTGTTCGCGATGGCTTGCATCTCGCTTTGGTTCGGCGGGTCGCTGACGGTGAGGCCGAGCGGTTGCACCATGTTTGTGTCGCGCCGAAGGCGAAGCTGAGATCGGCGGCGCTGACTTCGCCTTGCGGGCCTTGCGGCTTTGCTCACGGGTGACCCTTTTTGCGGCACGGGATGGCGTCAATTTCCTCTTTCAAAGCGACGAAGTTCTGCCAGACCTCGGCGGCATCTATTTTGGCGCCTTCGCGGGGCACATTCGGGTCAGGTTCCATACAAACATGTCCAATCATGGCCTTTAGCGATTCCAAGGCCGGCTCACGAGTCTCCTGAGCCGGCTCAGGAGTGGGCTAGGCCGGCTCAGGAGTGTCCTGAGCTGGCTCAGGCGGGAGCCAGGCCGGCTCAGGAATGTCCCAGGCCGGCTCAGGCGGGACGTGAGCCGGCTCACGAGAGTCCTAGGCCGGCTCAGGTGTGTCCTGAGCCGGCTCAGGCGACTATTTGGCCGGCTCAGATGTCTCGGAGGAACCGCACGGACGCCCCCGGAAGGCGCTTGGTTTCGGATTGACGATCCGGGCCGTTGTCTTCTTCAGGCTGCTGATGCGCTTGGCAAACCGAGGTTTGAACTCCAACCATCAATACCCAAAAACACGGAAGCCCTGTCGCGCAGGCGCGAGCGAGGACTTTCTTGTGGCGCGCGGACGGCGGGCGGTGGCAGGCTGCGCATGGTGACTGCCATGAGACACATCCTCACCCTTATTGCCCCGCTGCTGGCTCCGCTGACCGCGTCAAATGCCGCTGAACCAATTTCCCACGGCACTAGGTCCATGCCCCGCATCATCTACAACGGCGACGGGTTCAACTTCCTCACGCTCGGTGACGACCTCGGCGTGAAGGATTTGCGGGCCTGCCTCTCGCGGTTGCGCGGCAGTTATCGCGTCGGCGGCGGCTGCAAACCGGAGGTGAACTTCTCGAAGCAGCCGACCTTCTTCACCGCCGGCAAATAAGGTTGCAGGGTTTCCCACGTGAAGATGGATGCGCCTTGCACGCCGTGGCGCTTGCCGATTTCCAGATAATCTTCGATCTCACGCGCCGCGCGGATCTTCCCGTGGCTGGTGCTGATGCCGACGCATATCGTGAACTCGACGGGGTTGCGCAGTTCCTTGAGCGCCGCCGCCACGTCGCGGAAGCGGTCGTCCAGGACCTTGAGATACTTGTCGCCGAATTGCTCGCGGTAGGCGTAGCCCGTGAGATTGAGCATGTCGAGGTAGCCGCGCGCGGCCCAGGTCTTCCAATCGCGCGTGCCTTTCAACTCCTGCGCGCCCCACATGTAAGCGGCGATCCGCGGCTTGGGACTTAGCGCCCGCAGCGCGCCGCTGATCTGGCCAACCAGTTCAGTGAGGCAGTCGCGCTTGAATTTGCGAAACTCCTCCTTTAGCGCCGCGCTGTTTGGCGGGAACTTCTCGGCAGGATGCGATGCGTCGAACTTCGCCTGCGCCACCGGGTCCATCCGGGCCTCGGTGCCGGGATAGCGGCAATAGTCGAGCAGGATGCCGTCGGGTTGGTAGCGGGTCGCGATTTCCGTGAGCACCGCGACGACCCACTTGCGCGCCTCCGGATGGCCCGAGGAAATGAAACCGAGCGGTTGGCCCGCCTCGTCGCGCAACGCCCAATCCGGATGCAGCTTGAGCACGCCTGCCGGCTCCTTGTGTCCGCAGGCCAGCACGCACATCACCGGATAGATCTGCAAGCCCCGTTTGCGTGCCTCACGGACCATGATGGCCACCGGATCCCATTTCCCCCACGTCTTGCCGGGAATCAACTCGCTCGGATAATACGCCTGCCCACTCGTGGTGGTGACGAACGGAATCAAGACACGCAACCCGGACTCCCGAAAACGGTCCAGGTTTTCGATGATCGCGCGTTCGCGGGCTGCCTCATCGGTCTTCCCGGAAAACCACGTCGGCAGGTGGATATACGCGCCCATGAAAGGCCCGCTGGACCGCAACGCGGATGCACCCAACGCACGGCGGTCGGCGAGAAACATCCCCGTCGTGCTGAGGATGCCCAGCCGGATCATCCCGCGTCGGGTCACCTCATTCATTTCGTCCTCGACGGAATCCAGCAAGCTGTCCGGTGCGAACTTCGCCGCCTACTTCATCTGCGAGAAATCCGTTGGCTTCATCAGCACGGAGTCGGGCTTCTTGGCGGTGAGAGAGCCGCCGGCGGCCTTCTCGCTGGCTTCCTTGACGGCGATCCACGCGGGGTCGGCGCGGAAGCCCTTGAAGCTGGCCTCGCAGGCGTCCTTGCTCTTGTGGGCAAGGATGTAGATGAGCGTGTCGTCGGCGCCCTGCTTCGGGTCGGTGGGCGTCCAGTAGGCGACGTTGGTGATGCCGTGCTTTTCGAAGAGCTTGCAGGTGTGGTTGCGGAACCGGGCGAGAAGGTTCGGCAGCTTCTTCTCCGAAGCCTTGTAGATGCGCATCTCAAACGTGCGCGGCTCGGCGGCGCAGCAAACCTTGACCTCCGGCGAGAAGTCGGTGGCGTTCATATAGACGCTCTCGATTTTGTCCACGAGCTTGCCGTTTTCCTCGGTCTTCTTGAAATACGCCTTCCGGTCGGGATCGGCGATAAACGCCTTCCATGACGCCGTGGCCGCCTCGCGGCTGGGGAACGCCAGCACATAGATGAGCTTGCTGTCGGGATTCTCCAGCGGCAGCCAGTAACCGATGTTGGTCATACCGTGTTTCTCGAAGCTCTTGCAGGTGTAGTCGCGGAATCGGGCTTGCAGCGCGTCGAGTTTGCCCGGCGCGGCATAGTAGGTGCGCAGCTCGAAGCAACGTGTGTCGGCGGCCTGGCCGGCAGCGGCGGTGAAGAGGAGCGCGAGTGAAAGGGATGCGAGGCAGAGGGAGCGAATGAGTGGTTTCATGGTGGGGCAGTTTTTAACAGCGAAGATGGGAAGAGGGGAAGAGATTTTTTGTCGGTGGCGTCTTGCCAGCGGTGTCAGCGTCCGCGCAAGCCTTGCCGCTTGACAGCACTCGGCGTGGCGTGCACGCTCCGCCGCGCGTTCAGGTTGGCGTGCGTGCCGTTTCAACAGCGGCAGAAGGAGTTGGTTTTATGGAAGCAAACGCGTTTGCCGCGATGGATCCCGATGTCCTCAAACAAGTGCCAGGTTGGCGGCAATCCGTCTCCTTCCCCAAAGGCTCGTGGATCATGCACGAGGGCGAGCCGAGCGACGGCGCGCATGTGATTGATGCGGGCGAGGTCCGGATGGAGGCGCGCGCAGTCGGGCGCGCTGGAGCACAAACTGTGTTATCTGGGACCGGGGGAACTGCTGGGCGAGTTCAGCCTGCTGGACGCGCTGCCGCGCTCGGCCCCTGCATGACGGCGTGACGCCGGACCGACGTGAATCCCCAAATCGCCATGAAAACACTGCCTCCAATCCTCGCTCTGACGCTGACACTTGCCACCTCGTTCGCCGCCGAATCCGACACGCCGATCATCAAAAGCCGCCCCGACCAGCCGCTGATCGGCAGCTTCCGCAAGTTCCTCTTCGACGGCAAGACCTTCGCCGGATGGGAAGGCGACACGAACAAGAGCTTCCGCATCGTGGACGGCGCGGTCGTCGGCGGCTCGTTGAAGGAGAAGGTGCCGCGCAACGAGTTCCTCTGCACGACGCGGAGCTACACCAACTTCGTGTTGCGGCTGAAGTTCAAGCTGCTCGGCAAAGGCGCCAACGCCGGCATCCAGTTCCGCTCCAAGCGCGTCCCGAACCACCACGAGGTCAGCGGCTATCAGGCCGACATGGCTGATCCGTCGTGGTGGGGCTGCCTCTACGACGAGTCGCGGCGCAAGAAAATGCTGGCGAAGTCCGACATGGACGCGCTGAACAAGGTGCTCAAGCGTGACGATTGGAACCCATACGTCATTTACTGCAAGGGCCGGCACATCCAGCTTTCGGTCAACGGCCTCCAAACGGTGGACTACATCGAGCGGGACGAAGAGATCCCGCAACACGGCATCATCGGCCTGCAAATCCACGGCGGCCCGCCCAGCGAGGCGTGGTATAAGGACATCACAATCGAGGAGCTACCATGAGACAGTTCATCGCCTTCGCCGCGCTGTTGGCGGCAACGACGCTGGCGGACGCCGCGCGCAAACTGAACGTCGTCGTCATCCTTGCCGACGATCTGGGCTACGCCGACGTGGGCTTCAACGGCTGCAAGGACATCCCAACGCCAAACATAGATTCGCTCGCCAAACACGGCGTGCGCTGCGCGAACGGCTACGTATCGCATTCGTTTTGCAGCCCGACGCGCGCGGGGCTGATGACCGGCCGCTACCAGCAGCGGTTCGGCCACGAGAACAACCCGGCATACCTGCCGGAAGACACGAAGGTCGGTCTGCCGTTGAGCCAGGCGACCATTGCCGACGTGCTGAAGTCCGCCGGCTACGTGACCGGCGCAATTGGCAAGTGGCATCTGGGGGCGGCGCCGTGTTTTCATCCGAACGAGCGCGGCTTCATGGAGTATTTTGGCTTCCTCGGCGGCGGGCACATTTACCTGCCCGGCATGAAAGGCGGCCCGGAATACACCGTGCCGTTGCTGCGGAACAAGGAGCCGTTGGAACTGAAGGACTACGTGACCGACGTGCTGTCGGCGGAGGCGGCTGCGTTCGTCACGCGGCACAAAGCCGAGCCGTTCTATCTCTACGTCGCCTACAACGCGGTCCACACGCCGCTGCAAGCGCCGGAGAAATACCTCAGCCGCTTCGCAGGCATCACCGACGAGCGCCGTCGCATCTACGCGGCGATGACGAGCGCAATGGACGACGGCATCGGCCGCGTGCTGGCGGCGCTGCGGGACAACGGCATCGAGCGTGACACGATGGTCTGGTTCTTCAGCGACAACGGTGGGCCGGTGGAGACCGTCGCGCCGACGCGCAACGACCCGTTGCGCGGCAACAAAGGCACTCTCTATGAGGGCGGCATCCGCGTGCCGTTCGTGGTGCAGTGGCGCGCGGGTTTGCCGGAAGGAACGGTCTGTGAGCAACCTGTGATCTCTCTCGACGTGCTGCCGACGGCGGCGGCGCTGGCGGGCGCGAAGTTGCCCGCCAGCCTGAAGCTCGACGGCGTGAACATCACGCCGCATCTGAAAGGCGAAGTGAAAACGCCGCCGCACGAGCGGCTGTTCTGGCGGATGGGTGGCGGCGCGTCGTGGGCGGTGCGCGAAGGGCGCCACAAGCTGGTAAAGCCCGGCAAAGACGCCACGCCGCAGCTTTTTGATTTGAACAACGACATCGGCGAGGCCAAAGATTTGGCCGGCGAGAAGCCCGGCATGGTGGCGCGCTTGCAAGCAGCCTTCGACGCGTGGAACGCGGAGTTGATTCCGCCGATCTTCGAAGGCCCGAAGCCCGCGGCAAAGAAGGCGAAGCGAGCCGCCAAGAAGAAGTGAAGTAGCAGGCATCCAGACGAAAGGAACGAACCGCATGAAACTGGCAAGAATAACGGCAACGGTTTTGGTTTTGGGATCGCTCAGCCTCGGCGGCGGCGCGATGTTCGCGGCCGATTCGATGGCGGCGAAGAAGGAAGAGGCGCGGATGCGCTGGTGGCGCGAGGCGCGCTTTGGCATGTTCATCCACTGGGGCCTCTACGCCGCGCCGGCGGGCGAGTGGCAGGGCAAGGAGTATAAGGAAATCGGCGAGTGGATCATGAGCTACGCCGCGATTCCGGTCGCGGATTACGAAAAGCTGGCGAGGGATTTCAACCCGGCGAGGTTCAACGCCGCCGAATGGGTGCGCATCGCCAAGGACGCGGGGATGAAGTATCTCGTCATCACCTCGAAGCACCACGACGGCTTCTGCCTGTTCGACACCAAGGCGACCGACTACAACATCGTGAAGGCCACGCCCTACGCGAAGGACGTGCTGCGGGCGTTGAGCCGCGAGTGCAAACGGCAGGGCGTGAAGTTCTGCACGTATTACTCCATCATGGACTGGCATCATCCGTCGCAGTTCCCCGGCAAGTCCAAGACCGGCGGCCTCGCTTACAATCCGAGCAAGATGCATCCCGACCGCAAGGCCGAATACGTTACCTTCATGAAGCAGCAGCTCCGCGAGTTGATCTCGAACTACGACACGGCGGTGCTCTGGTTTGACGGCGAGTGGTGCGACTGGTGGACGGAGGCGGACGGGAAGGACCTTTACGCCTTCCTGCGCAAGCTCAAGCCCTCGCTCATCATCAACAATCGCGTCGGCAAAGGCCGCAAAGGCATGGAAGGCATGAGCAAGAGTCACGAAGACAGCGGCGACTTCGGCACGCCGGAGCAGCAGATTCCGCCGAGCGGTTTCCCCGGCGTGGACTGGGAGAGTTGCATGACGATGAACGACACGTGGGGCTTCAAGCGCAACGACCACAACTGGAAGCCCGCCCAGCAGTTGATCCGCAACCTCGCCGATGCCGCGTCCAAGGGCGGCAATTTCCTGCTCAACGTCGGCCCGACCGCCGGCGGCCTGATTCCACCGCCGAGCGTCGAGCGGCTCGAAGCGGTGGGCCGCTGGATGAAGGTCAACGGCGAGGCGATCCACGGCACGACGGCCAGCCCGTTCGAGAAGCAACTCCCGTGGGGCCGCGTGACGCAGAAGTCCGGCCGGCTCTACCTGCACGTCTTCGATTGGCCCGCCAGCCAGAAGCTCGCGTTGCCGCCGGTGAAAGGCAAAGTGACCGGCGCGTATCTACTGGCCGATCCGAACAAGCGGCCGTTGCAGGTGTCGCAGACGGAAGGCGGCGTGGTGGTCTCAGTGCCGTCGGTCGCGTCCGACCCCCACGATGCCGTCGTGGCGTTGAAAATTCAGAGTGGCAAACGCTGATTCGGCGGGACGGTTGTTCAATAGAAAGGCGCAATGGCCGGCAAAAACACCCGGACGGCAGGCGTGAAGACGCAGCCGTCCCCTGAAGTCTCCCACCGGGTGTTGGCTCTCCTTCTGTTGCTCAGCGCGCTGCCTTTCGCCGCCGCCGCCTTGGTTCCGCATCTGTCGGACTATCAGTTCTGGGGCCTGACACCGTTGAAGTATTCGCGCCCCTGGGGGCCTTTGCTTTACGCGCTGACGGCCGTTTTCTGCGCGACGATGATGTGGCGCGGCAACGACGGGGCCGCGCGCGCCTGGGAAGCCGTGGACCGGGCGCTCTTTGTTTCGCCCCGCCGGAAATGGCTGTTGGTCCTGCTGAGCCTGCTGGCGGTGGCCCTGACGAGCGCGGTCAGGATTTACGATGTGGCCGGGGACGGCATCGTGACGATGAAATGGGTAATTCATCCTTTCATGCAGGGCGAGTGGCGGGGCATTCCGAACTCGCTCGTCTTCCAGTGCCTGCTTCAGCCGTGGCTGGAAGACTACGACCGGCTGGCGGAAGCATGGCGCTGGCTGGCCCGGCTCAGCGTGGCCCTCTATGTGCCGCTCTGTTATCTCGTCGCCCGCCTGATGCTCCAGGGCCGGACGCATTGCTTTGCGCTGATGCTGACTTCAGGGGTGACGCTATACAACTACTTCGGGCATTTGGATTACTACTGTCTGCAAATACTTTACTTTCTGGCCACCCTGGCCGTCGTGCTGGCCGTCCTGCGCGAACGCTGGCCGGTGTGGAGCCTTTTGCCAGCGTGGCTGATCGGCGCCACGCTATACCTGCCGATTGGCATCGAGCTGCTGGTCCCCTGCGCCTACGTCATCGCTTACCGGTGGCGAGAGCGCATTCCGCTGCGCGTGCTCCGGACCGTGACGTTGACGGCGCTGGTCATCATCGGGGTCTTGGGCCTTCCCTACTGTCTCACGCACGGATACCTGGCGCCCGGCGCCGGCACGGAGAACTCCGTGCTCTCGCTGAACCGCCTCGCGATGGTGCTCAACCATTTCTACTACAGCGCGCCGCTGGCGGTGCTTCTGTGCGGCATCGCCATTCCAGCGGCGTGGCGGCTGGTCAGGAATCTGTGGTCGCGGCCTTTCGAGCAGCCGTTGTTGGCGGTCGTCCTGCTGCTGGCCGCGCCCGGCTTCGGCCTCAACACAGTCATGGACCTCTACCACGGGTGGTTCGACATGGACAACATGGCGATCTACCACGCCCTGCCGCTGATGCTGCTGCTGGGACTTTGTCTGGCCAATGTCGAGCAATCCCGCCCCGCAACCACCTCCCCCGGAGTGTCGTGGCTCTCCGCCGGGGCGATTGGCCTCAACCTCATTTTCTCCGCGCTGATGATCGGCTTCTTCGCCAACCGTCAGTGCCTTGAGGTGTTCATGCGTTACGTCAACCGCTACACCGACATGCGGTCGGCCTACAGCTTTAACCACACCGGCAACCGCGTGCCCGTCCTGCTCTCGCTCGGCGAATACGAACTGGCGGCGGCCTGGATGGAGGAGCGCGACACCCGCCGCTTTCCGATCAGCTTGCTGAACTGGCAGGATGTCATCATGGACCACGCGCGGAAGGCGGCCCGGACCCAACCACCGCAGCCGCCGCCGGAGTTTGAGAGCCTCCGCCGCAACCCGTGGTTCTGGCTCGTGCAACTGCAACCGGCCTTCTATTTCTCCAACCAGTCCCCGGCCTGGATGAACCAGCGCGCTGCTCTCTACGGGATGTTGCTGCAAGGCGAGGCGCAGTTGCCCGCGGCGGCCCGCGCGACACTCCATGCCTTCGGCTGCATGGACGAACGCCTCATCGGGATGCCGTTCACTTCCCTGCCGGGCGCCAAGGGACCGCCGACAATCGGGCTGGCGCAGGCACTGGCCGACTACTTTATCACGAACTCGGTGTCACGGGTGATGACCAACGGCCTTGCCGTTGATCTGCGCCAGGATGTGAAGACATCGTCGCTCAGCCTCGACGTTCGCGGCCAATTGGAGACCGCCACGTCCATCACCCAGCCGTTCCACTATCAGTTCCTCTACTTCCACACCGGGGCGAACCACGTCACCGCTTCCAACCTGACGAAAAGCCTTGCGCCGGCCAACGTGCCGAAGTAACCAACACATCGAGCCAACCAACGTGAGAGGTCACAGCTTGACGATGCGCGGCTCCGGCAGCGGGATGATGAACTGGCCCTTGAAGCCGCGGGCGGCAAGCTTGGGCATGAGTTCATCCGCAATGTGCCACGAGAGCAGCAGCGCGTAATCAGGCGGATCCTCGAACAGCCGCCCCTCGTCAACTACCGGGATCAGCGTCCCGGGCATGTATTTGCCAATCTTGTAGGAGCCTTTGATCTCCAGCACGCAGTCCAGGATGCCGTCGTCGAGGCCGAGGTAGTTGATGAGGGTGCTGGCCCGCGAGGGCGCGCCGACGCCGTAAATCCGCCCGCCCGCCGCCTTGACGCTCTTGAGCAGCGCGTAGAGCGCGAGCTTGCTGTTCACCACGTTCTTCTTGAACGCCTTGAGCTTGGCGTCCGTCAACTCGCGCGCTTCCTCGGCGAGCGTCGCGGCCACGGAATCGCGGACGGGGTATTTGCCTTTGCGCGCGGCATAGACGCGGATGGAGCCGCCGTGGGTCGGGATGCGTTTGGTGTGGATGATCTCGAGGTCGTGTGGCTCCAGCAGGTTCTTCAGCGCCGTCACCGAGTAATAGCGCAGATGCTCGTGGTAGATCGTGTCGTATTGCAGCGTCTCGACGAGCGGCAGAAAGTAGTGGGACTCGGAGATGAAGATGCCGTCATCCGCGAGCAGTTCCATGATGCAATCCACGATCTCATGCACGTCCTCGATGTGCGCGAAGACGTTCGTGGCGGTGACGATCTTCGCCTTGCCCTGACTGGCCAGCGCCTTCCTCACCGCCGCGCGGTTGAAGAAGGAGATGTCGGTGGTGATGCCGCGGCCCTGGGCGAGCTTGCCGGCGTTCGTCGGCTCGATGCCATAGACGCGGGCGTGCTGGGTGAAGTTGCTGAGCAACGTCCCGTCGTTGGAGCCGACGTCCACGACGAGGTCCGACGGCTTCAGCGGGTAAAGCTTCGCCACCTCCTGCGACAACTCGGCGAAGTTCTCCCGCAGGATCTTCGTCGTGCCGCTTGTGTAAGGATACGTCGGCGGGAACAGGATGCCCGGGTCCACGACCAGGCCAATCTGCACGAGCTGGCACTTTCTGCAACGGAGCACCTGCGCGGGATAAGCGGGTTGTTCGGCGGGCGGCGTGCCGATGGCCGGCATGGTGTTGACCGGCGGGAGGTAGCCGATGAAGATGACGTCTTCAAGCTCCGTGGAGCCGCAGCTCTGGCAATGGTCCACGACGACGCTGCCGTTGGTGCCGGCAGCCAGCTTTGAGGGGTGATACATGACTGATTCCTTATTTCTTGGGTTGGAGATGAGCGTTGGCCGCATACCAGGGAACGGTCTGGGCCAATCCGTCGGCGAGCGCGACGCGCGGTTGGAAGCCGAGCGCGCGGAGTTTGCTGATGTCCGGGCAGCGCCGCAGCGTGCCGCCGGGCTGGAGACGGCCGGAAACCACGGCGATGTCGCGCCGGAAACAGCGCGCTACCTCGCAGGCAACGGTCTCGACGGTGATCTCCTGATCGTTGCCGACGTGATAGACGCCGAGGTGCCGGCCCTTTTCCAAAATGAGCAGGACGCCATCCACGAGGTCGTCAATGAAGGTGAACGCGCGCGTCTCTTTGCCGGTGCCTTGAATGGGGAAGGGAATCGTCCCGGCCGGATGCTCTTTCACCAGCGATGCCATGCGCAGGGCGAACTGCGGGATCACGTGCTCCCAGCCCATGTTCGGGCCATAGACGTTGTGCGGCCGGAAGATCAACACGCGCGGGATGTGACGGCGGCCGTAGTTGATGGCCATCAGCTCCGAGATGATCTTGCCGCCACCGTAGGAGTAGCGCGGGTTCAACACGTCCGGCACCGACAGCGGCGCCGATTCGTCCGTGGGCACGGCCGGCGGCGTCTGATAAACCTCCGAGCTGGAAGCCAGGACCAGTTCCGGGACGTTGTGACGGAGGCATGCGTCAATCACGTTCGTCATGCCCTTGACGGCAACCTCCAGGATCAGTTCGGGCTTCGTATAGAAAAACTCCGTGCCGTTGACGTAAGCGAGGTGGCAGACGGAGTCCACACCTTGGGCCGCGGCGGCGACGGCGGCGGGATCACGGATGTCGCCGAGCAGCAGTTCCACGTCCTTCGCGCACTCGCCGAGGCGCTCCCTGGAGCCGCGCGAATCGTTGTCGAGCGAGCGCACAGCCGCGCCGGCGGCGACGAGCGCCTTGACCAAGCCGGCGCCGATGAAGCCGGTGCCGCCGGTCACAAGATATTTTTTTCCGCGCAGGTTCATGGTTTGGGTTGTTTCAACGTCACCGTTGCCGGCCCTCGCCGCAGCCACGTGGTGGCAAATGCGTAACGGAACCATCTTAGATACTGCGGCACCCATTTCAAGACCTGGAACCGGCTCTTGCCAGCGCGCCGCTCGAACCACGCCGCTGGCACCTCGCCGATGCGCCAGCCGAGCCGGTGGCATTTCACGAGCAGCTCGATGCTGTAGGCGAAACCGACAGTGGACTCGATCCGGATGGTGTCCAACACCCGGCGCGAGAAGATCCGCAGACCGTTGCTCGGATCGCGCGAAGGCAGGCGCGCCAGATGGTGAAGCACGAAGGCCGAGACGCGCACCAGCGTGGCCTTCAGCCAGGGGCAACCCTTCATGCAGCCGCCGGGCATGAACCGGCAGGCCACCACGATGTCGCAGCCCTCGCGGAACTTCGCCATCATCGGGTCAATGCGCGGCGCATTGTAATCATCGTCCGCCGGATACATCAGCACCGCTGGAGCCGTGCTGTCGGCGAAACCCGTGAGCACCGCGCCCAGCGCGCCCCGGCCGCGGTTTTTCACATAGGCCAGTTGGAATCCTTCGACGCGGTAATCCTTGAGCGCCGCGAGCGTGCTGTCCTCCTCGTGGTCGTAGCAGATCAGCACCCGGAAAGGGGTCTTCACGCCGCGTCTCAGCGAGTCAAGCACGAGCGCGATGTTGTCGCCCTCGTTATAAACGGGGATGACGATGTCGAGTTCGGGTGAAGCCGTCATGGTGTTGGCGTGACCGTTTGCCAGCCGCCGCTGTGGTGCGCCGCGCGCGCCGCGTCAATCAACTGCTGCACGCGCAAGCCTTCGGCCAGGCCCGGTGTGACCGGCGCGCCGCTTTCGATGCCGTCGAGAAACCGCCGGACAATCCGGCCCACCGGCGCGATCCGCCCGTCCACCGCCGCTTCGCCGTCCGTGGTAGCGATGGTGTTGAACACTCCCGTCTCGCGGCGGGCGACGGCGAGCGTGAAGCCGCGGATGTAATCAGCGCCGCGGTTCTCCAGCACCAGGCTGCCGGCGTCGCTATAGACTTCCAGTTTGTGCCCGGTTCCCAGAAACGCATCGGCGGCGATGGAAACCGAGACGGGGAAACCGGCGGCGAATTCGCCCCATGCGTCCACACGGGCTTCCGCGCCGCCGCCCGGAGGCGACAGCCGCGCCGCCAACCGCGCCAGCGGCCCGAAGAGCCATTCGAGATAGTGGAGCGTGTGCGAGCCGAAGTTATTGAGCGTGCCGCCGCCCGCTTCGGCGGAAACTTTCCAGCCCGCCGTTTGCGCGCGGTAAGCATAGGTCTCCACGCGCCAGTTCAGCGCAACGTGGCGGATGCGCCCCAACGTGCCGGCCTCCAGCGCCGCTTTCGCCTTCTGCCAGGCATCCACTTCGGGGAACTCGAAGTCAACGGCGTGGGCCAGCTTCCGACCGGCCACCGCCTCCAGGATGGCGCGGGCTTGCACTGCATTCAACGCCAGCGGCTTTTCGCAAAACAAATGTTTCCCGGCCTTCGCCGCCGCCAGCGCCGCTTCGGCTTGCACGGCGGGCGGCGCGGCGATGACCACCGCATCAATCTCCGGGTCCGCGACCAGCCCCATCCAGCCGCCGAAGGCTTTGGGCACACCGGCGGATTGCGCGGCGGCGGCGGCTTTGTCCGCGTGGCTCCCGCAAAGCGCCGCCACCCGGCAGCGGGAGTCCGCGCGGAAGGCGGGCAGCAGGACTTGCTTGCCGAAGCCCAGTCCAACGATGCCGATGGACAGCGGTTGGTGCATCACGAAACGCGGCGGCCCGTCACTTGTTGAAGAAGTTCCATAAGTCGAAGACGGGTTTGCCGCGCAAGTCGGCCTTCGCATAGGCCGCGTGGGGCGTGCAAAGGATCAACAGGTCGCTGCGGCGGATGACTTCCTCCAGCGGCAGCAGGTCCTTGTCGCCCTGCACGAACGGGTCGGTGGTCAGCACGGTCTTGGCGTGCGGCTTGAGGAGCTTCTTGAGCTTGTAGCTGAGCGAGGCGCGGGCGTCGTCGCTGTTGGCCTTGAACGCCATGCCGAGCAGGCCGACGGTCATCTCCTTGAGCGCATACTGCTGGCGGAGGCGGCTGATGATCCAAGAGGGCAGGCCCTCGTTGACCTGGATCGCCGCGGTGCCGAGCGAGAACTGGTTGTCCGAGAACGCCGCCAGTTGGAGCGTGTCCTTGTAGAGGCACGGCCCGGCGGCGAACCCGGCGCCCGGCAGGTCGCGCATGCGCGGGTAGTCCTCCATCAGCCCGGCGCGGATGCGCGCGTAGCTGAGGCCCGCGGCGGTCGTCATCATGTAGAACTGGTTGGCGGCGGCGAACTGGAGGTAGCGGTAGGTGTTGCAGAACAGCTTGGCGAACTCCGCCTCCATCGGCGTCAAGCGAACGATCTTGCGGGCCACCTTCGAGAAGAACTTCGCCGCGGACTCCTCGGCTTCCGGCGTCGAGCCGCTGATCATCTGCACCAGTGACTGGATTTCCTTGATCGCCAGCCCCTGCACGACGCGCTCCGGGCAAAACGCCACGAGCGTTTTCCTTCCACGTTCGCGCAGGTAACCGTGCAGGTAATCCGTCACGCCGGGAAACACCGTCGAGCGCAGGATGATTGTTTGCTCGTCGCTGAGATACGGCAGCAGCAAGTCCACGCAATCCGTCAGCACCCGCAGCACCGGCGTCTGGAATTCATCCACGGGAGTGCCGATCGTCAGAACGATATAGGGGACGCCTTGGATGGCGGAGACCTTCGCGCTGAAGCCGAGCATGTCCGCCGCGAGCGCCTCCTTCAACATCGCCTCGCCTCCTTCTTCCAGGAACGGCATCTTGCCGGCCGCCAGTGTGTCCATTGCCTGCCGGTTCAAGTCATGGATCAACGTGCGGTAGCCCTTCTTGGCCAGCACGGCGGCCAGCGGCGCGCCGATATGGCCCGCGCCGCCCACCACGCACACGTCATAGGGTTTGGTCGTCCTTTTCTTCATTCGTCCCCATTTCCTTGAGTTTCCAAATGGATCAGAATCGCAATCGTCCACGGCGGACCGCCGCCAGCAGCGCGGCCCAGTTCAGCGCGCTGCAAAAATCCTTTTGCGCCAGCAGGTCGCGCGCGCCACCTTCGAACCGCAGCCAATCAACGCCCGCCTCGCCTTCGATTGTCCGGCCGGGCGCGGGACAGGCGTTCCCCGCGAAAAAGACCCACATCCGGTTCCCCAGTCGGCCGGTATCGGGGGACAAGTTGGCCAGCAGTTCAAACCGCTCCGCCACATGCCCTGTCTCTTCCAACAACTCCTTTCGCGCGGCATCTTCCGGCGTTTCGCCCGGCTCCACGTGGCCGCAGGGAAACTCCAGCGTGACACCATCCACCGCCGGGCGCAGTTGCCGCACCAAAAGGAGGCGTCCCTCGCTGTCCACCGTCACCACCGCCACATAGTCCTTCGTGCGGATCGAGTAATGCGGCTTCGCGAACGATGGCGGCCGTTTGGCCACGATCTCGAACCATTCACAGGCCCAAGCCACCTCGTCCGGAGCGGTTGCGTTCGTCGTCATGTTTCGGCGCTCAACCTAAGTTCTGCCCTAGTTTAGCGTCAACTGGAAAAGAGGTCTTTGGGCGACAGCACGGCGCGAGCGCGCGCCGAAGAGTTTGAATGCGGCCGTCTGGCTCTGCTAGAGTCCACGCGTGCAATGAGCCAGAAGAACCACGGCAGTTCCCCGAAGAAGGGGCGCGACGCGAAGCGGGAACCGACCCCTGCCAACCCGGCCGGAACGGCGGAGGGCCTGCCTTTGTGGACTTGGCTGGGCCGTCCTCGCGCGTGGAGCGCGGGGCAGGTCGCGGCAATAGCGGCACTAGTGAGCCTTGCGGCATCCCTGCTTGCGGTGTTGTCTGGTCCTGACACTGTCACGTTGTTCGCGGCCAAAGGATTGGCTGTGCTGGCTTACCTGTTGCTCGGCTTCGTCCTCAGCCGCGAAGTCGTCCGGTCTTTCCGCTGTGAATAACGCCGATTCACATCTTCCCGTCCGGAAACCCACCAGCCGGCAATGGCTCGGCGCGCTGGCGCTCGCGGTCACCGTGGCGCTGTTCGCGTGGATGTTCTTTGCCGATATCTTCGCCTGCGACGACATCAGTTGTGAGGCGATAGACAAGCCGCTGGCGATCGGGCATGTGCTGAAGGCGCGCGAGAAGGGCGTGTCGTTGCATGAGTATATGCGGAACGACCCGGTCTGGGCGGACATGAAGAGCGGCGACCCGGAAGGTTCCTACGCCTACGTGGGCAAACGGTTCCAGTTTGAGTTCTTCGCGTGCCAGGCGCCGCTGCTGGGTTTCTGCTACGCGCCGTTTGTGAAACTGGCCGGCGTCTCTGCGGCGGCGGTGATCTTGTATTCGACGTTTTTTGCCACGGCGGCGGTGCTGTTGATGGCGTGGCTGGCGTGGAAGGCTTTCGACGGCTGGCACGCCCTCGCCGCCGTCCTCTGCATGACGAGCAGCCTGATCTGGCTGATTCACATCAAGGCGGGGTATGCGGCGTGGATGCCGTCGGCGTTTCTGATCTGCGGCATGGCGTGCTGTCTGCATCTCTATTCCACCGCCGGTCGGCGCTGGGCGCTGGGCGTGGCTGCGGCGTGCCTGGGATTGCTTTATCTCACCGGCTGGCTGTCGCACGTGGCAGGATTCTTCCTGCTGGCGCTGGCGCTGCTGGCTTTGCGGCAGCGGCCCTGGCGGACGTTTTTCACCGATGGTTTCTTCGTAGCGGCGGTCACTGTCGTCACGATCTTGGCGGTCTCCGGCGCGTATGCGGCGTGGGCACACTGTAGTTTCCTGGAAATTCACGCGACGATGTTCGAGGACATGTTCAACCGTTTCTCGCTCGGCGGCGTGCCGATGCTGGAGAAGCTCACGTTCCCGGAGAAGCTCGGCTACGCCTTCCGGTGCATGTTCCTGGACTCGACCACCGCCGACCATTTGGACAAGTGCCTCGAAGGCAGGCCGGCGATTCCCCTGCTGTTCAGCTTCTTCACCCTGGTCGGCGCACTCTACGCGATCAAGAACCGGAGCGTTCCGGACAAGCTCGTGATGCTCTGGTTGGTGGCGGTGTTTGCGCTGCTGGGCGCTGCCATGACCTACACGCACCGCTACGCGCTGCTTGCCCTGCCGGCGATGGCGTTGCTGGCCGCGCGCGGCGGCGTTGGCATTGGCAGCGACGTTCGCCGGCTGGCCCCGGCGGCAGTGAACGGTTACGGGCTGCTCGTCGGCGCGGCATTTTTCCTGAGCATCTGCGCAACGCATCACGATTACTTCGAGACCTACATTCATCACAAGCGGCCCGACTTTGAGATTGACCGCCAGCGGGACAGGGGCGTGCTCGCGCGATGGATCCAGGCGCATTACAGCCCGGAGGACACGCTGGTGGTTTATGGCGATCCAATCATGTTCGCCCGGGGTTTTCACATGTTCTACTTCTTCGACCGGCCGTTCCGGTTCAAGTATTGGAGCAATCACTTCAACTCGCGTTCCACGGCCGAGGAGATCAAAGCATGGGAGCAGGAGCAGCTTTCCCGGTTCCGGCGACTCGTGTTTGTTTTCTCGCCGGTGCTGATGGGCGATCCGCAGACGCAGCAGTTCAAGAACGACTTCCGGCCGTTCCTTGCGGCACACGGAAATCCCCAACCCGTCTTCACCCACGCGTATGACGGCCGCCCGCTGTTCTTCGCCTTCGAGGTCAGCCGCGAAGCGCGTCGTTGAGGGCGAGGGCCACGGCAGCGACCGCGCCCAAGGCCGCGATGCCGCCGTCGTGGAACGCGCGACGAAGCTCTTCCTCCGTCAGCAGCACGATCTCCATGTCCTCCAAGTCGCCGGAATCAGGCTCGGCGACTTTGCGGGCGTCGCGGCAGGTGAAGACATGGGCGTTGCCGCAACCGTAGTTGGCGTTGCAAGCAAAGCGGCCGAGGTGTTGCCAGGAGTCCGCCTCGTAGCCGGTTTCTTCGAGCAGTTCGCGCTGCGCGGCGCGCAGGGGATCCTCGCCCGCCGCGATGCCGCCGGCAGGCGGCGTCAGGCTGACCCTGCCGACGCCGTGTTTATACTGGCGCTCCATGATGAAACGGCCGTCCGGAACCTGCGCGACCACGAGAGTGTAATCGGTCAGGTGGATGTAGTGGAAGTCGTCAATCTCCCGGCCGTCCGGCAGGCGGATGCGCTGGCGCGAAAGTTTGATCCACGGCGGCGCGGTAAAAACCTCCCGGTCCTCCAGCACCTCCCACGAGGCGATCGACTTGCTCACTTCCACCAGAAAAACTCCCGGATGACCTGGAACATGTAGGCCGCGCCCCATCGCCAAACCTGCAACTTGGCTTTGCCGCCGACGCGCGGCGGCTCGTCGCCGGGGATTTCGCCGACCTTCAGGCGCCGCTTGAGCACGCGCACGGAGAGCAGCGGCTCCCAACTGATCCGCGTGTGGAACAGCCGCTCCGGCGTGGAGTAGGAAATGTCCTTGTCGAGGTCGAGTTCGCTCACCAGGTTCGTCCGGTAGGCGCGATAAATGACCATTACGTCGGTGAGGTTGCCGCCGTGCAACACCCGGACCGCCGTCGTGAACATCCAGTTGCCGAAGCCGGTCAGCCACGAATCGTCCTGGCTTTTCGCCGGCGGCAGGTAGCGCGAGACGATGACCATGTCGTAGCCTTCGCGCATTTTCTCGATGAGCGCGGGGATCAACTCGGGAACGGAGTTGCCGTCAGGGCTGAACGTGATGACGACATCGCCACGGATGTGCGGCCAGACTTCGAGGTAAGCCTGCCGCATGCCGTGTTCCTTCTGGACATAGACCTCGTAGCCGTTTTGCCGCGCCCACTCGGCGGTGCCGTCGGTTGAGTTACCGTCGAGGATGAGGATTTGGTCGCACCACTCCCGCTTGATCAGCGGCATGACCGCTTTCATGCCGTTGATCTCGTTGAGCGTGGGAATGAGCAGGGTCGTCTTCAAAGCAGGTTCAGGCGAAACGCCGTTCGAGTTTGTGCGAGGCCATCCCGCGGATGTGCTCCACGGTGTCGGGGCCGAACTTCTTCAGGACCAAGTCGAGGTATTTCGGGCTGTTGAAATAAGCCTGGAACGCCCGGTCGCGGAACCGGATGACCTCCGACGCGGGCAGGTGCTTGGTCGGCAGGGGCAGCATGTCCACCGAGTGCTGCGAGTAGCCCGTCCATTTTTCCGGCAGCGGCCAGTTCTCCTTCACGGCGGTGTTGTAAAGCTGCGAGCCGGGATAAGCCATCGCGCAGTAGAGGTTCGCGAACTCGGCGTTGAGCGCCAGCGCCATGTCGAGCGTCTCCTGCATCGTCTGGAGGTCGTCCTCCGGCAGGCCAAAGATGTAGTTGGCGATGACGTAGATGCCGATGTCGCGGCAGCGGTTGATGGTCGAGAAAATCCTCTCCTGACCGTAACCCTTCTGCACGTCGTCGCGGACGCGCGCGTTGGCGGCCTCCACGCCGAACGCCAGCCAGCGGATGCCGGCGCGCAGGAGTTTCTCGATCATCGCGTCGCGCACGGTGTCCACGCGGGCGTAGGCCCAGATGTTGAAATCCAGCCCGCGCTCGATGATGCCGTCGCAAATGCCCTCGACGTGGCCGGGCTTGAGCACGAACAGTTCGTCAGCGAACTTGACGTTGCGCACGCCATACTTGGTCGCGAGCAACTCCAGATCGTCCACGATCCGTTTGGTGCTCCAGAGGCGGTAGCTGTTGGCGCTTTCCTTAAGGCCGATGACCTTCTCGCCGCTCTTGAACGGCGCCTGGATGCAGCAGAAGGAGCAATGGTAGGGGCAGCCGAGCGTGGTGTAGATGGCCGCGTAGGGCTGGCGTTGGAGATGACCGAAGCAATGCCAGTTGTGCGCGCGGTAGAGTTGCATTGGCAACAGGTCCCACGCGATGCCGGGCATTTCCTCGTCCAGGTTTTTCAGCAGCGGCGCAGCCGTTTCGCTGTGGCAGAGATTGCCGTTGTCTCGATACCAGAGGTCGGGAACCTTGTTCCACTGCGGCGCGGGCGACTGGAGCGCCTCCAGCAACGCCGTCATCGTGTAGAGACCCTCGCCGTTGGAAACGAAATCGGCTTTTTCCTCGCGCATCGTTCGCTCCGGCAGCGAGGCGACGTGGCCGCCGACCATGATCACGGGCGTTTCGGGCGAGGTCGCCTTCAGCGCGGCACAGCAACGGCCCGCCGCCGTCATGTTCTGCGTCGAGGCGGACGGCTGATGCCCATAGACCACCACGGCCGTCAGCTGCGGATTCATTTCCGCGACGCGCTTGGCGGTTTCCTCCGCCGTCAGATGCTCGCCGCCGGCGTCCACGACGGCGACGGAAAACCCTTTCACCCGCACGAAGCTGGCCATCAATCCCGCCCAGACTGGCGGCTCGATGGCGCTCAAGTCCTTCCCCAGCGCCTGGTAAACCTGGGCACGGTCGCCGGGGTTCACCAGCACGAGGTCAACTTGGTGTTTCTTAAGCATCTGACGAAACTTCTACAATCTCCATACCACGTCCGCAAGCCGCCCGCATGGGTTTTCTCAGAGCGCGTTGAGCAGCGCGCAGAGCTTCTGGATCTTCTCTTTCGCCAGCGCCGGGTAGTTGCCGATGTAGCAGCCGTGGAAATGGACGTGCTCGACGTTCGGATACTTCTCGCACTCCTCGTCGCCGAGGACGCGGCGGAGGTAGGGCTGGCGAAGCTGGTTGCCGCCGCCGGAGAGGCCGCGCCGGAACTCGACGTTGTTCGCGCGCAACGCCTCCTCCACGCGGCCCCAGAGCGCCGAGTCGGGCTGTTGCAGCACGAGCGTGAAGGCATAGTTGCTGCTGCCCTCGACGGCGAAGTCGGTCTGGTATTTCGCCGGGTCGAGGCCCGCCAGAAACAGCCGCAGGTTTTCGCGCCGCGCCTCGTTGTTGGTGTCGAGGCGCTTGAGTTGCGAGCGGCCAAAGACGCCCATCAGCTCGGTCGGCCGGACGTTGTAGCCGGGGAACGCGAAGATGAAATCGGGCGTCAGGTCGGGCCGCGCCTCGATGTATTGGCTGCGGCGCGCCTCGCTGGTGGACTCGCGGACCATGCCGTGCGAGCGCAGCATCCGCACCGTCTCATACAACCCCTCGTCGTTGGTGCAGATCATGCCGCCCTCGATGGTGCTCATGTGGTGGGCGAAGTAGAACGAGAAGTTCGAGATCAGGCCGAAGCTGCCGACCTTGCGGCCGTTGAACGTCGCGCCGTGCGACTCGCAGCAATCCTCGATGAGCGGCACGTTGCGCGCGCCCAGTTCGTCGAGCAGCCGCTGCGTCAGCGCGTTGTAGCCGAGGATGTGCGTGAGGAAGACCGCCTTCGTGTCGCTCGTGACTTCCCGCAACACCTGCTCCACATCCATGCCGAGCGTGCGGCGGTCAATGTCCACGAACACCGGGTCGAGGCCGTTTTGCAGCACCGCCGCGATGTCCGAAACCCACGTCAACGGCGGGACGATCACTTCGCCGCTGCCGAAATGCTCCCGCAGCGCCGCCATCGTGAGCAGGTTGGCGGAGGCGCCGCTGTTGACCAGCACGCTGTATTTCACGCCGAGCCACTCCGACCATTCGCGCTCGAACGCCCGCACCTGCTCGCCGTGCGTCAGGCGCGGCTGCGGTTGTTGCAGGTAGGCGATCACCGCGTCGAGGTCCTCGCGGGTGATATTGTCGTCCATCAACGGCCAGTTCAGGTTTTCCACAGTGGTCATAGGGTTGTTCTCGGTTCAGGCGGCCGGCGCGGCGACGGCTTTCAGGATGCTTTCCTCGTCCATGCCGGCGAGCTTGTGCAGGAGTGGGCGGTTGCCCACGTCGTAAATAAAACGGTCGTCCACGCCAAGCGCTCGCACGGGAATCATCTTCCCGCCTCTGGCCAGCAGGCCCACGATCAGCGCATCGAGTCCGCCGCGGTGGATAAAGCCTTCCTCGACGGTCACGACGCGCTGGTATCGTGACAGCACAGTGAGCAGCTTCGCTTCGTTCAGCGGCGCGAAGGAAAAGAGGTCCACCAAGCCGATGGGCGCGTTTGTTTGCGCCAACGCCCGCCGCGCCACCTGCGTCATGAAGCCGGTGGCGACGACGCACGTGCCGGCGCCTTGCTCCAACTCGTGGAAACCGTCGTCCAGCGCGACCTTCATGTCCTCCGGGTAGATTTGCTGGACGGGCTTGCTGTCGAGCCGGATGTATTTCGGCTTGTTGACGCGCAGCGACCGCTCGGCGAAACGGGACGCCATCACCCAATCGCTCGGCGAGAGCACTTCCATGTTGGGCAACAGCCGCATCAGAGTGATGTCTTCGAGGCAATGATGGCTCGGCCCGGACACGTCGTAGCTGAAGCCCGCGCCGACGCCGACGATGTTGACGTTCAGCGGCCTCAACTCTGCCGCCATCGAAAGGTTCGTGCGGATTTGCTCGTAGCAGCGCATCGTCATGAACCCGGCGATGCCGTAGGCGTAGGCGGTGAACCCTTCGAGCGCCAAGCCGGTCGCGACGTTGACCGCGTTCTGCTCGGCGATGCCGACGTTGACGAAGCGGTCCTTGAACTCGGTGCGAATCTTGTCGAGCGTCGGCGCGCCGAAATCGTCGGTCACGACGAACACCTTCTCGCCTTCCTTCAGCGCCGCGTAGAGTCGGCCGAGGAAGACGTCGCGCATGGTCATGGAAGGCAGAGGATTCATGGCTGGTTCGCGATGGCCGCGGCGATCTGTTCCGGGTTGAGGCTCTTGACGTGGCAGAGCGAGTTGTTTTCCAACTGCGGCACGCCCCGGCCCTTGACGGTCCGCGCGACGATGGCCTGGGGCCGCGTCGTGCCGGCTCGGCGACAGTTCGTCAACGCCTGATGGACGGCGGCAATGTCGTGGCCGTCCACCGTCACGGCGTCCCACTGGAACTCGCGCAGCTTCCGGTCCAGCGGGTCGAGGCCGATGATGTTGCGGCAGTAGTCAAGCATCGCGATGCCGTTGAAGTCGGCGATAAGGACCAAGTTGTTCAATCCCTGCTGGCCGGCGAACATCACCGCCTCCCAGACGGAACCTTCGCTAAGCTCGCCGTCGCCGACGATCACATAGACAAACGCGTCGGAGCGCTTCTGCTTCAGCGCAAGCGCCATGCCGCACGCCACGCCGAGGCCGTGGCCGAGCGAGCCGTTGGTGGTCTCGATGCCGGGGATGTTCATGTCGGGAATGCCACCGAGCCGCGACCCCGCCTTGCAGACGCCGCCAAGCTCCTCGCGGGCGATGAAGCCCACGTCGGCCAGAATCGGATAGATGGAAACGCAGCCGTGGCCTTTGCTGGCGATGAAACGGTCGCGGCCTTCCCACTGGGGGTTGCGCGGGTCAAACCGCAGCACGCCGCCGTAGTAGAGGGTGGTCAGGATTTCCACCGGCGACAGCGACGACGCCACGCGCGTTTCCGGGGCGACGCCGTGGATCTTCAGCGTCTCGCGCCAGACCCACGCGGCTTTCTCTTTCAGGCGACCCAGCAACGCCGCGTCTGCCGTTCCGTTGGATTCGTTTGACATAGGAGCGTGTTTACTTACGCGACGACTCCCACTCCCGCAAGCTCCGATATGTCGCCTCCAGTCCGCTCTCGAACGAAGTCGCCGGACGCCAGCCCATCGCCAGCAGCCGGCTCGAATCGAGCCGTTTCAACGGCGCGCCGTCCGGCTTCGTCGTATCAAACCGCAATTCGCCCGTGTAGCCCACGACCCGCCGGATGGCTTCGGCGGCTTCGCGGATGGAAAGGTCGGAGCCGCCGCCGAGGTTGATCGGTTCGGCCTCGTCGTAGCTGTCCATTACGAAGATGCACGCGTCGGCCACGTCGTCGGCGTAGATGAACTCGCGCCGCGGGTTGCCGGTGCCCCAGACCTCGACGCTGCCCGCGCCGCGCTTTTTCGCCTCGTGCATCTTGAGCATGAGCGCCGGCACGACGTGGGAATCCTCGGCGTTGAACTTGCAGCCCGGCCCGAACACGTCGGCGGGAATGCCGCTGATAAAATGTGCGCCGTGCTGCCGGCGGTAAGCCTGGCAGAGCGTGACACCCGCCATTTTCGCCATCGCATACGGCCCGCTGGTCGGCTCCATCGGCCCGGCCATCAACGACGCGACGTCCATCGGCTGCGGGCAATCGCGCGGATAGATGCAGGAACTGGCCAGGTAAAGCAGCTTGGCGGCGCCGTGCCGGTGCGCGGCGGCGATGACGTGCGTGATCACCTGGAGGTTGTGCAGCATCAGGTCGGCCGGATACTTCTGGTTGGCGCTGATGCCTCCCGACCTGCCGGCGGCCACAAAGACCTGCGCCGGCTTGGTCCGCGCGAAAAAACCTTCCACTGCGGCGGCATCTGTCAGGTCCGGCGCGCCGGCTCCCTCGCCCACGATCTGCGCGCAGCCTTGGCGGCGCAGTTGGCGGACGATGGCGCCGCCAATGAGCGTGTCGGCGCCGGCAACGAAGATGGTGGCCTGCGGATTCAAGGGGAACGTCGCTAGGATTGAGGGGCCGTCAACTCCCGAAACGCCTGGAGCGACTGGTTGGCGCGGGCGTTTTCGGCGTCGGTGTAGTCCACCTCGTGGCTCAGGAAGATGATCTGGCTGCCGTTGAACTCAAACTCGAACGGCACGTGGAGCAGCTTGTTCAACCGCTCACGGATGGCCTCCTGCTTGGACGGCGGGGCGAACAACAGCATGAACCCGCCGCCGCCCGCGCCGGTCAACTTGCCGCCGAGCGCGCCGGCGGCCCGCGCGGCTTCGTAGATTTCGTCCACGTCGGAGTTGGTGACGTGGCTGCTGAGGCTGCGCTTGGCCTGCCAGGCTTCGTGGAGCAGGTCGCCGAACTTCGCCAGGTCGTTGCCGCCGTTCAGGATCGAGATGCTCTCATCCACCATGTCGCGGATGGTGTGAAGCTGCTTCTTCTTCTCGCCGATCTGGTCCACGTAGCTCTTGGCGACGTGGGCCGCCGTGCGCTTGATGCCCGTGTAGAACAGCATCAGGTGCGCGTTCAACTCGCGGATGCTGTCGTGCGTCAACGCCACCGGCCGCACGGTGATCTCGCCGTTGGGATGGAATACGACGTGGTTCAACCCGCCGTAAGCCGCCATCACCTGGTCCTGCGAGCCGACCGTCTCCTTGACCATCTCCTGCTCGATCTGGATGCTCTCCATCGCCAACTGATGTTTGCTGGGCATCCGCCCCTTGAGGGCGTAGAGCGCGTTCAACAACCCCACCGTGAAGGCGCTGCTCGAACCCATGCCGCTGCGGGCCGGCAGGTCGCCGTCGTGGTGGATCTCCACGCCCCGCTCCATCTTCATGTAACGCAGCACCTCGCGCGCGGCCGGGTGCGTGATCTCCCCGACCGCGTGGCAGGCCTCGATCTTTGAATACACCAGCCGGAAGCGGTGCTCGAAGAACGGCGGCAGGTAGCGGCAGGTCAGGTAGCAGTATTTGTCAATGCTCGTCGCCAGCACCGCCCCGCCGTGCTCGCGAGACCACGTCGGGTAGTCGGTGCCGCCGCCGAAAAACGAGATGCGAAATGGAGTCCTGCTGACAATCATGTGACTAAGCAAACAGCTTCTGCGCCGCAGCGTAAGATTCCGGCGTGCCGATATCAAGGAACTTCCCCGCCGTCGGGAACGCGCACAGCCCGCGCCCGATCCACGCCGGAAATATCTCCCGCTCCAGCGACACCGGCCGCTCCGCCGGGATGCTCTCCAGCAGCGCCCGCCCCAACAGATAGATTCCCGCGTTGATCCAGCCCGTCCCGGCTGACGCGCCTTTCTCGACAAAGCTGGTGACTGCGCCGTTCGCGTCGTAGCTCACCCGGCCGCTCTGGCTCGTGTCGGCGACCTCGCGGACCACCATCGAGCCGGCGGCCTTGCGCTCGCGGTGCGTCCGCAAGAACGCCGCCAAGTCCGTTTCGCAGAACGAGTCGCCATTCATCACCAGCACGGGTTCGCCTTCCAGCAGCGGCAACGCCAGCCGCAACGCGCCCGCCGTGCCGAGCGGCGCCGGCTCAGGCGAATACCGCAGGTTCATGCCGCGATACTCGCTGCCGGCCAACTCCGCCACCTGTCCGGCCTTGTAGCCCGTGCAGATCACCACGCGCCGCACGCCCCCATCCGCCAGTTGGTCCAGCAGCCGCATCAGGAACGGCCGCCCCGCCACCGACGCCACCACCTTCTGCCGGTCGGCCACCGCCGCGCGCAGCCGCGTGCCCAGGCCCCCCGCGAGAATCGCGGCGGTGAGGTTGTCCAGACCGTCAGACATTGGAAAACTGGTTCCGGCGAATCACCTGGTAAGCCTTCAGCAACTCGCGCAGGCCGTCGTCGAGGCCCACCGCCGGCTTGAACCCGGTCGCCTCGATGCGGGCGTTGCTGACGATGTAGTTGCGCTGGTCGGGGTCCTTGCCCACCTCGGAAATCAGGAACGTGAACCGCGGCACATGCCGCTGGATCGCCTGGCAAAGCTCCCACTTGCTGAGGTTCGCCTCGCTGAGGCCGACGTTGTAGGGGCGGCCCTTCATCTTGTCGTAATTCTTCATCGCGTGCATGAACGCCGCCGCCGCGTCCTGCACGTGCAGGTAGTTCCGCTTGAAGTGCGCCTCGAAGAGCACCACGAAACCGTCGTTCACCGCGCGATAGGTGAAGTCGTTCACCAGCAGGTCCAGCCGCATACGCGGGCTGGTGCCGAACACCGTCGCGAACCGGAACGTCAGGCAGCCGCGCTCCAGCACATAACTCTCCGCCTCCACCTTCAACTGCCCGTAGAGCGACACCGGCCGCAACGGCGTCTCCTCGTCGCACTCGATGCCCTCCTGGCCGATGCCGTAGCCGCTGTTGGTGCAGGGATAAATGAGCATCTGCGATGGACTCTTCATGTCCGCGATGGCCTTGATCGCGTCCCGGTTCACCGCCGTCGCCATGATCGGCTCCCGCGCGCAAAGCGGCGCGCCCGTCAGGCAGGCCAGCGGCAGGATCGCGTCCGCCTTCTTCACCAGCTCGCCCAGCAACCGCGCGTCGCGGACATCGCCGCGAATGATCGTCAGGCGCGGATTGCAGCAGCAGTCCAGCAGCGACGTCTGCTGATACAAAAAGTTGTCCAGCACCGTCACCTCATGCCCCTCGCCGAGCAGCTTCGGCACAAGAATGGAACCGATATAACCTGCACCGCCAGTCACCAGAATTTTCATGATGCGCAATCTTCTCAAACCAACCCACGTCTTCCGGCCCCGCCATGAGGCCGCGTGGGGAAAGCGTAGTGAAGCCCCGCCTGCCGAATCAAGGGATTTTACCGGTGTCTCCGCGCCCAGAAGATGATACAGGCCCGCGCCCTGCAATCCCGAAAGCCTTGCTTCCGCAAACCGGTTCGATGCCTTCGGCCCCGAAGGCTGCAACCTGCTTTCCCAGACCGATGCTTTCGGCCCCGAAAGCCTCCACCCGCTTTCCCAGACCGGTGCTTTCGGCCCCGAAAGTGGCTGCCTCGTTCCCAAGTCTGGCCTTTCGGCCCCGACCCCCCCCGCCCGCCACGACGGATGGCCATTTTCGGCCCCGAAAGCCTGGACTTCCAAGCCGGATGACCCCTTTCGGCCCCGAAAGCACCATCCTGCCATACCAGATGCGTTCTTTCGGCCACGAAAACATCAATCCGCTTTACCGGATAGCCATTTTCGGCCCCGAAAATGCCATCCTGCCATGCCAGACTGTGACTTTCGGTCACACCTGCCACGTCTTTCCGATCTGCAAAGCCCAAAAACACAGCATCTTACACACATCATAAGGTGAACGAACTCCTCGCCGCGCTAAACCTCCGACCGGGCGCAACTGGGCGCACACCCCGTAGCGCAGGTTTCCAACCTGCTGTATCGCCGGCTTCCAGCCGGCAGAGCGTTCGCACGAGGTAGCGCGCTCGATGGGCGGGGGCCTGCGGATTGGAAATCCGCGACACAGCAGGTTGGAAACCTGCGCTACGGTGCGCGTGTCCGGCTGACCTCTGGCCTCTGACCTCCAACCTCCGACCTCTGACCTCTGATCCCCGACCTCTTCCCCCTTGCCTCTTGCTTTCGCCTCATCAACTTTCTTGTCACACGCAAGCCAGAGCGTATAATCCACCCCGCAAACTTTCGGAGGAAAATCATGAACCGAGTCAGCCTCTCCGCCTTCGCAGCCGCCCTGCTGCTGATTGATCCAGACCAAACCTTTGCACAGAATAAAACGGATACTGCCGATTGGTCCCGTGCCGTTAATCTGATGCCGCTCATTGATCCGGCAAAAGACGCAGTCAGTGGAGAGTGGAAGAAGGAAGGGGATGAACTGATTTCTGACAGCAGCAGACAGGCCAAGGTGCAGATTCCTTTTGAACCCCCGGAGGAATATGACTTCCGAATAGTCTTCACCTGTTCTCAAAGCAGGACAGTCACTCAATACGTGTCAAATCGGAACCGTTGTGCCTTCTGGATAATGGGAGGTTCTCACACGTTTATGTTCCCGGGCGTGGACGGCAAACGAATGGAGAAAGATCCGAAAATTGCTAACCCTGACAAATGTCTGGAATTGAACTGCAAATACACATCGGTGCTTCAGGTTCGCAAGAAGGGTGTCAGCGTGTATTTTAACGGCGAGTTTGTAAATCGGTGGATAACTGATTTTAGCGATGCCAGATTGTTTTCCACGTGGGAAATACCAAACCATAGATGTTTGGCGGTTGGATGCGATGGCACAATAGCAACCTTTCATAAAATCGAAGTTTTGGAAATCAAGGGCAAAGGAAAAGAGCTGCCGCACGCCGATCTATCGGCGGTCAGGCGGGAAACAGAACAACCAAGAACAAAGCCGGCCGAATCACAACCGCAGCCGCGTGTTGCTGCGACTGCGGACGCGGAGGCGCAGAAGGACGCGAAGGCGTTTGCGAAGAACCAAAGCAGCATCAAAGCCCTTTACGTCCGCCGCACCGATGCGGGGTTGCGGCTGGGCGGCGCGCAGGACATCATCGCCACCATCGAGCGCACCAGCGGCGACCGCGACACGATCTGCGATTTCGCCACCGAGGTGGCCAAGGACACGCAGATTTCGATGGAGGAAGCGGAGCGGTTGCTGAAGGTGCGCCACCCGGTCTGGCAGGCGGGCCGCAAGATTCGGTTCAGCTACGGGGACAAATACAGCAAGCAATCGGGCGGCTCCGCCGGCGGCGCGTTCTCGGTGCTGCTGCTGTCGCTGCTGGACGGGATGCAGATTGACCCCGGCTTCGGCATGACCGGCGACGTGACCGTGGACGGCAAGATTCGCGAGGTGGGCGCGGTGGCGGAGAAGTTGCGCGGGGCGTTGCTGGACAAGTGCCGGGTCATCGCCATCCCGGAGGCAAACAAGGAGAACCTCAACGACCTCGCCGTCCTTTACTCGCCCGCGATGCTCTGGAGCATGCAAATCCTCTCCATCGCGACGCTGGACGACGCGGCGGCGGTGGCCCGCGTGGACCGCGCGCCGAATCTGGCCAAAGCGATGGAACTGTTCGGGCAGGCGCAGCGGTCGCTAAGCGCGAGCGCGACGGCGTATGCGCTACGCAACGCGGCGATCCTCCAGACGTTGCAGCAGGTGTTGCAGCTTGCGCCGAACCATTTGTCGGCGGAGTTCATGATGCGCGCGGCCAACAACCGGCTGCCGGCGACGCTGAGCCTGGGCGGTTCGCTGGATGAGATCTGGGCGGCGGCGGGGCCGTTGCTGGGTTTCCTCTTCACGGACTACAAGGAGCCGGAGAAATCGAAGCGGTATTATTTCGAGAAAGTGCCGAGCGGGGCGTTCAAGGCGGCGATGGAGCGGCTGAACTGGCTGCAGATGCGGCTGCACCCAAAGGCGCGGGACCTGAAGACGGCCATGAGCGATTACATGGTGAGCCTGGATCAACTGCACCGGCAATCGGCGTTTTCATCAGGCACGCTGCGGCTGCACCTGGCGAAACGGGACAAGGTGTTGAGCGAGGCCCATCTGCTCGGCACCGACCGCAAGACGCTGGAAGAGATGATGCACTGAGGGGTGGAACAACAGGAATGCCGCGCCGCGGCGTCCACGTCGCAGCAGTGCGGCGGCAGTTTCCGCAGCCGGCCGTCCTCTTCGTGCGCACATCAGCTTCCGAAAGCCGCCGTTCAATCATCCAGCGTCCGGCCACCCGTGTCCGGCGCCCACCAGATCGCGACCATGCCGAGCGCGTAGATCAACGCGCACAGCGCGCCGACCTTGGCGTAGTCGCCGCCGAGCGCCGTGAACAACATCCCCGCCACCATCACGCCGGCTGCCGTGGCGAAACGGCCGGAGTTGTAGGCCAGCCCGCTGCCGGTGGCGCGCACGCGCGTCGGGAATAGTTCCGGCAGATAGAGCGCCAGCCAGCCGAAGAACAACGTGGCTACGAAACCTTGCGCGAAGACGACCGGATGGAACGACGCTTGGAGCGGCGCGGTAAATTGGAACATCGCGACCGTCAGGGCGGTGGCGCCAATGCTGATGAGGAAGTAACTGACACGCCGTCCCAGCCAACTCGCCACCTGCGCGCCGGCAAAGCTCCCCAGCGTCGCGCCGAGGGCCCACCAACCCTGCGTCGCTGCTTTGTAGCCGACGTGCGCGCTGCCACCCACCTTGTCTGCCCACGGGATCATCCACTTGCTGGCCGCCCACGCGCCGATCATCGGAATAGAGCTGATGAGAATACCCACGAGCGTCAGGCGCACGAGTTGCGGCTGGAACAATTCACGCAGCGGTGGCATCGTCTGTTTCACCGCACCGCGCGACGCGAGCCACTTCGGCGATTCCGGCAGCGCGAAGAGGACGATCAGCCCCAGCACGGCCGGCACCGCGGCCAGTTTGAAAATCCAGCGCCACGAGTCCGGCGAGATGGTCCAAATGCGCGCCAGTTGTGACAGCAAGAGAATGCCGGCATTCAGCCCGGCGCCCATGACACCGGCCACGACCGGACGAGAGGCATTGGGCCAGCATTCCGAGACGAGCGCGACGCCGTTGGGCCACATGCCGCCCACGCCCAGCCCGACGAGAAACCGCAGCGCGAGCATCTGCTCCTGCGTCTTCACGAATGCCCCCAGCCCGGCAAACACCGAGTAGAACAGGACGCTCACGCCCATTGCGCGCGTGCGCCCGATGCGGTCGCCGAGATTGCCCAACGCGATGCCGCCGATGGCTGCGCCGAGCATCAGCGCCGCCGTGAACTTCGCGAACCAATCGCCGCCAAGCGTCGGCGTGTAGGCCGCGCCCAGCAGGCTTTTCGACACCGACAGCGACGCAATCGGCATCAGGCCCAGTTCCACGCCGTCGAACACAAGCCCCACCAGCACGGCAGCCAGGACTGCGAAGCGGGCGCGCGGCGATAGAATCAGGTCGTTCATGAAGCTGGCTTGCGGATGATTTTGATGATGGCGCTGTTGTCCAGTCCGCCCAAGCCCGCTGCCTCCGCCTGCTCCAGCAACCGGCGATGCGTCTCCGACAGCGGCAATGGCAAGCCGCTCGCCGCCGCTCCCTCCAGAATCAACCGCACGTCCTTCAAGTGCTGCGACAGCCGCGCCTGCACCGCGAAGTCGCCGTCCACCATCTTGCGCCCCTTCACGTCCATCACACGCGAGTAAGCCATGCTGCCGATGAGCACCTCCAGCGCGGCAGCAGGCTCCACGCCCATCGCCTCTGCGTAAGCAAGACCCTCGGCCAGCGCGGCGCGGTTCAGACCCAGCACCAAATTACTCACCAGCTTCATTTTCGCCGCGTTGCCGCACGGTCCGACGTGGAACACTTTCTTCCCCAGCACCGGCCAAAGATCGCCGCACGCTTCGAACGCCTCGCGTTCGCCCCCAACGATAACTGTCGCCTCTCCGCGCCGCGTCTGTTCGCTGGAGCCGGAGATCGGCGCGTCGAGATAACGCACGCCCTGCGCCGCCAACCGTGCGCCCATCGCCGCGGTCTGCTCCGGCTCGCCGGTCGTGGTATCGAGCACGATTTGCCCCGCGCGTAAACCGTCGCGCATCTGTTCGAGCACCGCCTCCACCACGTCGCTCGTGTAGAGGCTGATGATGACGCGGTCGCACGCCGCCAGCGGGTTGTCGCTCCACTCCGCGCCGCGCGCGATGAGCGGCCCGGCCTTCTCGCGCGTGCGGTTCCAGACCCGCACGCGGTAGCCGTGTTCTAGCAGCCGCTCCGTTAGCGCGGTGCCCATCAAACCGAGGCCGATCATCCCGATGTGTTTGCCAGAGGCTGTGGTCATGGTGGATATGGATCGTAATTCTGTGCGAGAGCCTCTTGTTGCGTCACCTCAGCGTTAACCGCCACACGTCATTCATCAGAGGCCATGCGTTTCCGGCCACAACCCACAGGCTGTTGTCGAAAACATACACGGTTGGCTCGTGGCGCGGCGAGAAGCGCGGCCCCGAAACGAGTTCCTTCCACGTCACGCCGTCTTCTGTGAACCAGACGTCGCCAAAGTTCTTGCCGTTGCGGTTGTCAAACCCTCCGATGATCCACAGCTTGCCGGCATGCTCCCTGCCGATGAACCACTGCCGCGGCGCCCACGGCGCGTGTTCCAACACGCGCGTCCAACGCACGCCGTCGGCGGAGCACCAAACATCGTTGTGCGTTGTGATCTTTGGGTAGTGTTTCTCTGGCGGATCGCTGGGCGCGTGGGTGCGGCCGCCATTCAACCATAGTTTCCCCTTATAGACTGCGACCGCCGCCGCGGCGCGATTGCCGTAAGCTGCCGCTTTGGTGACGCAGTCCCACCGTGTGCCGTCGGTCGAATTCCACACATCCGCGCCACTGCCGAGCTGCCACAGTTTGCCGTCATGCACCACCAGTTCCCCGTAACCGCGCACCCCAAACGGCGTTTTCTCCAGCACCCGTGTCCAGTGCGCGCCGTCGGTGGAGTTCCACACGCTGCCCTTGACTGCCCACAGCTTGCCGTTGAAGACCGCCATTTCGCTGTAGCCATCGTAGGGCGTATTTGTGCTGACGCAGGTCCATGTCGTGCCATCCTTCGAGGACCAGAGATCGCGGACGAGTTTGTTGCCGTTGTGGTAGGCGTTGCTGAGCCACAGCTTGCCGCCGAATACCGCGTCCTCCGACGTGTCGCGCGGACTGAACGCAGCGTGCTCTGTCACCCGCACCCAGGAGCCGGACGGATCCCCGGCAAACGTCTGCAAACCAACCATCGCGAGAATGGCTACAACCGGCGCCTTTCCAAGAAATCGTCGCGTTTCCATTGGGAACACTTCTTACCGCGGCGCGACCATCACGCTCAGGCGAGCGGTGGCGGTTTCGCTGCGGCGATTGGCACGGGAGACCTTGACGAGATAATGACCGGCGTCGCGGTAACGGTGCGTCGTGATGGCGTAACCGTCGGGCGCGAGCGCCTGAGTGTTGCCGTCGGACCGGACGCGGACGGTGGGTGTGCCGTCGCCGAAATCCCATTCTTCCTCGCCTTCGTCGGGCGCGACGTAGAAGGAGCGGACCTTGAAGGTGATCTCGTCGCCGGCCTTGGAGCCAAACGTCGGCCAGTAGGCGGCGTGGATGCCCGGCGGCTGCTGGTCGGGCTGGTTGGGGTCGAGGGCCTTCACGACGGCGAAGTCGTAGCTGATGTTGCCGTCCTTGTCGGCGACCTTGAGAACCTCGCTGTAGGTGCCCGGTTTTGGGAAGCGCCGCTGGACCTTCGCTCCGCGCGCGCTCTTGCCGTCGCTGAACGTCCACGTGTAACTGGCGATGTGGTTCGTGCCGCTGCGGCTCCACGAGCGGCTGCCGTCGAGAGTCACGGTCTCGCCGACGGCGGCGAGTTGATGCGGCCGGGCCACGGCTTGGAGCACGGCGAGCGGATGCGCGTTGTGATACGCTTCCCAGACAAGCGCGTAAGGTTCCAGAATGCCCCATCGCCCGCTCGGCTGTGGCGCGACGATGTCGAAATGCAAGTGCGACCAGCCACCACTGGCGCCTTTCTTCCCGAGGACGCCGATCTTCTGGCCGATCTTGATCTTCGCGCCGAGCTTCACGGCGGGGTCAATCGAGTCAAGATGGCTGTAGCGATAAAACCAGCCGCGGCCGTCGCGCAGGTAGAGCACGTCGAGGCGCGGCTTCACCAGCGGCGGATACTTGTCCTTTTCCAAAACCTCGTTGGCGACCGACACGACCATGCCGTCCGTTGCGGCGAGCACGTCCTCCATCCGCTCCGCGCCGCCGAAGTCGAGGCCCCAATGATAATAGACCGGCTTCTTCTTCACCTGCTCGCCGTCGGCGATCTGGTTGGCCATGAGCGTGTGGCTGGCGAACCATCGCGCGTTGAGCGGATAGCGGAACGTCTCCGGCGTGATCCACGGGTAGCCCGCCGGCCAGAGCCGCAGCCGCGCGTCGGCGTCGAGGCCCCAATGGTCGCCGCCTTCGTTGTAGGCTTTGATGATCGGACAGTCTATCTGCACGCCGCCGGCGTTGACCGGCAAATGGTAGGTCGCGCAATCGAGCGTTGCCTTCTGGCCGTTCACCTCCACCGTCACGAGCGCGCCGCGCACGGCTTTGCGGAGACTGTCGCGTTTCTCCTCCACGCCGAGCAGCTTCACCTTCGCGGTCCTGCCGTCGCACATCTTCACCGTCGCCTGCTCGCCGAGCTTCAAATCCACCGCCGTCGGCACGGACTGAATCGGCTTGCGCGCCATCTTCAGGATGGTGGACACGACGCGCTCCTCCACCGTCTCGGTGAACGGCCCCGGCAGCGAACCCCAAAGCATCGCGCCGCCCGCCTCGTAACCGCCTTCGCGCAGCACGCGCAGCGACGGCAGGTAGCCGAACACGTCATTGCAGTAGCCGGCCACCCAAACCGCCGGCCCGGCGAGTTCGCGTTTCAGCCGCAGCGAGAAGTCCACGCCCGTCTCGCCAGCGATGGCGACCAGCGTGAGGTCGTTGCCAAACCGCGCCACCTGCACGGGACACGGATACGTGGAGCGAATCTTCCCTTCGTCTTTGAGTTGCTTGAGCATGCGCTGAGCATGTTCGCCATTGGGCCTCTTGCCGGTCGCGGCGATCTTCTCCAATTCTTCGCGCGGCGGCAGCGGCGCGAAGTCGAGCGTCACGTCCGCGAATGCCGTCGTCAGCGGTCCGCGCAACGGCTTCGGCACGGTTTCCAGCGCCGCGTCCACCGCGACGGCCAGCGAGCGGCCGTGATACTTGCAGAGTTCCTCCGTGCGGCGCGGGTAGGGGTTTTGGTCCGCGCCGCATCCGGTCATGAACATCGCCGTCACGCCCGGATGCGTCTCCTCGAAATACTGCTGCGCGTAGCCGGCGTAGTCGCCGCGGATCATGTAATCGCCGCAGGTGGTGTTGTGGCACGCGTAGCCGAACAACACCGCCGTGAGTTTCCCCTGCGCATCGCGAACGCGCAGCACCGGCACCTCGTGATCCACCGGCCCGGCGGAGTTCGGCGCGTTGGCGTAACCGGTCGGTGTGGGCTGACGGCGGTTCATGGCGAAGCCGCACCGCGCGCGCAGGAAATCCAGTTTCGCCGGCGCGAGCCGTTTCAGTGCGTCGCCGACGAGCGCCACGAGCTGTTCCTGCAACCGCGCCATGTATTTCTCGGCTGCGGGGATGAACTCGGCTTTGACATCGTCGTCCAGCCGCGCCATGCGCAGCTCCGGCCCGCAGTGCGTGTGCGAGGCATTCATCAGCAGCGACGCTTGCGGCAATCGAAACTTCTCCTTCACCTGTTTCTCCAGCCAGTCGCGCAGCGGTCGCGGCACACTGATGAGGTCCATCGTCACAATAACCAGCCGTGTCCCGCGCGCGTCTTCGATGGCTAGCGCCTTGGCGAAGAGATCCGCCGCGACGCCTTCCGACGGTTTCTTGCGCGAGGCATAGCCAGCCATCCAGACCGGCCCTTCCGGCGTGACTTTCACCGACGCGACGCCAGCTTTCCACGCCGTCGGCTCTTGCGCGACCAACGGCCCCGCAAGCACCATCACACACAACAGAGTGCAGATCAGGCTCTTCATAACAGACCACCTCTTGCTTGGAGTTACCTGGCGTTTATCGGCGAGCTCGCCATCCGGAGGACTGCGGACACAACGCGCTCCTCGACCGTCTCAGTGAATGGTCCCGGCAACGAATACCACAACATCGCGCTGGCCGCCTCGTAGCCCCCCTCGCGCAGCACGCGCAGCGATGGCAGGTAGGCAAAAACGTCGTTGCAGTAGCCCGCCACCCAAACCGCCGGGCCAGCGAGTTCGCGCTTCAGCCGCAGCGAGAAATCCACGCACGTCTCTCCGGGCAGGGCGATGAGCGTCAGGTCGTTGCCAAACCGTGCCACCTGCACCGGGGCCGGATACGTCGAGCGAATCTTGCCCTCCTTCTTGAGTTGCTTCAACAGGGCTGCAGCGTGGCCGCGCTGCGGCTCCTTGGTCGAGGCGGCGGCTTTCTCCAGCTCTTCTCGCGGCGGCGGCGGAGCAAAATCGAGCGTCACGTCCGCGAACGCCACGCTCAACGGTCCGTGCAACGGCTTGGGCACCGTCTCAAGCGCCGCCGCGACCGCCACGGCCAGCGAGCGGCCGTGATACTGGCAAAGGTCGTCGCTGCGCCGCGGATACGGATTCTGGTCCGCGCCGCAGCCGGTCATGAACATCGCCGTCACACCCGGATGCGCTTCCTCAAAAAACTTCTGCGCGTAGCCGGCGTAGTCGCCACGGATCAGGTAGTCGCCCATCGTCGTGTTGTGACACGCGTAGCCAAACAGCACCGCCGCGAGCTTGCCCTTCGGATCCGAGACGCGCAGCACCGGCACTTCGTGGTCCACCGGCCCATCGAAGTTCGGCGCGTTGGCGTAACCGGTCGGCGTCGGGCGGCGGCGGTTCATCGCAAAGCCGCAGCGCGCGCGCATGAAGTCGAGTTTCGCCGGGGCGAGCTTCTTCAACGCCTCACCGGCAACCGCCACGAGATGCTGCCGCAACCGTGCCGTGTATCTCTCCATCGCAGGGGCGTATTCGGGATTGAGCATGCGGCCGGCGAGCGCCGAGCCGCTCAACTCCGGCCCGCAGTGCGTGTGCGAAGCGTTCATCATCAACGAGCCGGGCGCGAGGCCGTGTTTCTCCTTCAACTGTGTTTCCAGCCAGTCGCGCAATGCCCGTGGCACGACGATGACGTCCATCGTCACGATCACGAGCCGCGTGCCGCGGGCATCCTCGACGGCAAGGGCTTTGGCAAAAAGGTCGGTGGCGACACCTTCCGAGGGCGTCTTGCGCCCTCCGTAGCCGGACATCCAGACCGGCTCCGTCGGCGTGATCTTCACCACCGCGACGCCAGCCTTCCAAGCCGCTGGTTGCTGCTCGGCAGCCGGCACAACGCCGGACACAAAGAGGAATAGAAGCAGATAGACGGGGATTCTTTTTTCAGTCACGGCTGACTCCTATGAGTTGAGAACGCGTTTGCGATCATTCCAAGTTGGCAATCACCAAACCGACGGGCGTATCTTCGCACTCCTGTCGTCGCGTGTCACGAACTTGGTGCGGACGACGAAGCTTCCCAGCGCCTTCAACTCTGAGTCATTCAGACGGTTTGCGCCAGAGGCCCGCGATCTTGATGAACGCCATGATGAAGAAGCCGATGAGTCCGCCGATGAGCCCGCCAATGATGATGCCTCTGGCATAGCCCGGCAGGGTGTCGAAGGAAGACGCGATGTCCGGCTCAAGCTGCACGCTGTTGATCATGCGTTCAAACACCGGCTCCAGCCGCGCCCAGTCGGCGTCGCGCGCGGAGCAAGTGAAGATGAAGGTCTGGCACTTGGCCGGCACTGCGACCTGCCAGTGGCGGACAAACTTGTTTACTTGCGGCCACGACGCGAGGAAACGGATGGTCATGGCGTCGCGCCCCGCCACCTGCGTGACGCTGACATTGATGTCGGTCACGTTGCCGCTGGCCCGGCGGTAGCCATCGGTCACCGCCGCGGCGTATTGCTCGCGGCTCTGGTCGTTGATGGGCATCGCGCCGCGGGAAACCACGACGTTGAGGCTCTCGGCGAACTCCCGCGAAGCCGCGTCGTAAACCAACACGGCCACGCGGTTCATGTCGGCTTGCTGGATGTTGGGTGCCACCGACTTCAGCACCCTTGCAATGTCCCGGGTCTGTTCCTTCGTTGCGATGGCCCAGTGCGCCGGATAGGCGAATGAGAACCCCTGCTTGCTCTTGAATTCGGCGGTGGCGTTCGGATCAACTGGCGGACTGGGTTTCGATTGAGCCTTGCGTTCGGCCTCCATGCGGGCCGCCGCTTTGGCCTTCGCGTTCAAGCTCGCCAACGAGGCCTCCGCAACGCGTTTGACGGACGCGTCGGGGTCGGCGAGCAGCGGCGTCAATGCCTCCACGGCCGACATGTCGCCGATATCGCCCAACGCGCGCGCGGCGGCGCGGCGAAGGTCTTTGTTGGAACTGGAAAGACACTGGACCAACGGCCGCACGGCTGGCGGGCCAATCCTCACAAGCGCGCCAGCGGCGCCGGTTCGGACCCCGATATGTGGGTCATTGAGGCACTTCACCAGCAATGCGGCGGCTTCGGCATTCCGCATCTCGCCGAGCGTCTGGACAGCTTTCATCCGATCGAGCGCCCGCTCGCTCTGGAGCTGCAGCGCCAAAGTCTGGGTGTCGGCTGCTCGCACGGCAATACCCCCGGAAAACGCCGGTGCTACGGCGAGACACATCAGCAGAATCCTGAAAGCCTTCATCTCCTGAACACGACCGTCTTCGCACGGCCGGCTTCGAGCCGCACGGTCTTGCCGTCGGGGAGTTTCGCTTCTTGTGGGTTCAAGGCATCGTGGTTGACGAGGACGATGAGGCGGTTGCCGTCGTCGTCGTGCCACGCGCCGGCTTCGACGAACCAGTTGCCGGTGTCCACGACCTTCCGGCAGCCAAGCGAGGCCAGCAAGTCAGACCACCACGCGTAAAGCGGCGGGACGGTCAGGTTGTTGGCAATGAGGCCGAGGTCAAACGCGAACGTGATGGCGCGGCCTTTGCCGAAACGATGCTCGACGGCGGCGGGCGAGCCGTCCTCGAATGTCGCGAGCACCTGCGCCTCCGGCTGCGGCGACAACTTCGCGGCGCAGGCGTCCTGTTTCACCCAGCGGCCTTCTTTCGAGAGCGCGTTGAAGTCTTTCATAGAGATCGCGCCGTGGCGCTCGGACTTCACCTGCTTGCGCGCCGTCACGCCGCCGCCGGCGCGGATACCGAGCACGTCACCGAGGTGCGCCGCGGCTTTCGGCTCGTCGAACGATTTCTGCGCGGCGCTCGCGCGCACTTTGCAGGCGTAGTCGTAGCTGTTGCAGCCGGGGAAGCCCGCGCCATCAGAGCAGAAGACTGTCACCAGCGTGCCGCCGCCGCGCACGTAATCGCGGATGGCCGACTGGACCTCCGGCGAGAGCGAGAGACTGCCTGCCAGCACAAGCACCTTGCGTCCGCGCAGCTTTTCGATGGTCATCTCGCCTTCGTCGAGCGGGTCGAAGTGGAAACCGGTTTCGCGGATGAGCGTGTAGATGCCCACTTTCGACTGGCCCCAAGCGCCGCCGAACGGCGTGGAGTTGAAGCTCGCGTCGTGGAAGACCGCCACGTCGGGCTGCTGCTCGTAGTGCATCATGTAACGCGCGTTCTCCAGCGCCTCTTTGATGACGGGCGCTCCGGCTTCGCCGGTCGGCGTCAGCTTGCCATCAGCGTCGTAGAGAGCCGAGGTTTCCCACTGCGGCCCCCATGTCGGCACGAGCGTCGAATACTCGAAGCCGCAGCCGCCGTTGGCGAGGATGGTGAACGCGTTGAGTTCCCACTCGGCGCGCGACATCGGCCCGCGTCGAATCTTCCGGTCGTAGGTCTTGCCGATGGAGCCGCCGCGCGGCAACGGCAGCGTCCCCATGTGCGCGTAGATGCCGGTCCAGATCTTCTTGCCGATGCCGTAGCTGTTCGGCACGCCCTCGGTGGTGAGGTGGCCGAAGATGTAGTTGTAGTCGAACCCGACGCGTTTGCAGACGGCGGGGCCGCCGGGCCAGTTCACAAACCGTTGTGTCAGCGGCACGCCCGGCGCGAGCTTCCGCATGTGCGTGAACAACTCCGCCAAATAATCGCCGTAGCTCTCAGTAATCCATTGGAGTTTCAGATACGCGAGCCGCATCGGAAAACCGAACCGCTCATCCGGCTCGAGACGTTTTGGCTGAGGCACGGCGTCGAAGCTGTCGAAGCCGCGCACGCCGCCGACGTAATCGCTGAATGCTTTAAAGTCGCCGCCAAACCGTTTCCGCAGCCACGTGCGCCAACTCGCCACCGCATCGCCCGAGAAATCGTCCCAATGGCTCGCGTCGTCCTCCTGGCCGAAGACGAAGAGCGACGGCTGGTCGAGGAACGGTTTCACCCAGCCTTCGAGTCCGCGTTTGTGCCAGCGTAGCGTGGCGGGCTTGATGAACGACGTGTGCGTGTCGCCGCCGCGCCGGAGTTGGTGGCCTTCGAGGCCGAGCTTTTCCTTCTTCACCAGCCACGGCGGCAGGAACGGCGAGCAATGCGCCATGCTGATGGTCGCCTTGAACGGCATGTCGTGCTGCTGGCTCAGCCGCAGGTCGTGATGAATGACCGAGTCCGGCGGCACCACCACGCCCGGCGCGCCCTCCGGCCAGTAGCGTCCGAACCCCATGCCTTCGACGTAGAACGTGTTGAAGCCGAGCTTGCCCTGTATCTCTTCGGAGCCGGCAGGATTGCCCTTGGTCGCGAAGCTCAGGAACGGTTTGTCGCGGTAGAACAGGATGTCGTAGCCGGACTTTGCCGTAACGCGGTGCGGCGATGGCTGCAACCTTGCCTCCATCTTGCCAATCTGGCCGCGCTTCGGTGACAGCGCGCGCGTCTGTTCGCGCGTGCCGACCTCACCGTCGCCGCGCACGACCAAGCCCGTCCAGTTCGTGCCGCCGCCGCGGCGCGACCCGATCAGCCGCACGAGCACGCGGCTGGCTTTCGGCAACGCCACTGTCTTCTTCTGCCAGCGGTTCTCCTCGATGACCACCTTCTCCGTGGACGACTTGCCGTCGGCGAGCATCTCGACCTTCAGCAACGTGCCTTTGTTGCCTTTCTCCAACGCGAGGTCGCAGAGGCCGAACTCCAGTTCCAGCCGGCTGCCGCCGCTGACGACAAACTCAACGACGGTCGGATTTAGCGGCGACTCGCCCGACAGCAGCAACTGGCCCGGCCGCAGTTCGCCCTTGATCTCCATGCCTTTTGAATACGGCTTCAGCTTGCCGTCTTTCTGCGGCGAGACCGCCCAGATGAACAGGCCACTGTGCGGCCCGCGGATGTCCCGCGGCTTGTAGCTGTATTCGCGCAGGAACTGGCCGTCATAGACAAGCACGCGGTCGAACTGCTCGTGCAGCGACCACTCCGCAAACGCCCCCAGCGATGACGCCAGCAGCGCCAGTCCAACTACGAGCTGTTTCGCAATCATGTTGCCTCCCAACTACGTCGTCAGCTTCTCCACCTTGCCGGCCATGAAGTCCTTGTTCTTGTCGCCGACCCAGTAGCGGTTGCCGGCAATGCACCAGATGAAGTGCAACTCCTCTTCCTGGCTGAAGACGGGATGGTAGTTCAGCAGCGGGATCGTCACCGCGTCACCCTCGCCCACAGAGCGCACGAAGCTCTTGGTCTCCTCGTCGCCATAGACCTCCATAGAACCGTGGCCCTTGATGAAGATATAAACTTCCTCCTGGTCGGTGTGGTTGTGCGGCGGCCACGAACGCTGGCCGGGTTGGAAGATCGTGTAGCCGGCGATGAGCTTCTCTGCCGGCTCGCTCACGTCGAACATCAGGAACACGTCCTTGCCCTTCAGGTGTCGGATGCGCCGTTCGTCACGGGAGAACTCGCTCCACTTCGCGTGAAATGGCGGATGCGCCTTGTCCGCCGACGCGCGGCAGATAATCACGCGGCTCTCGCCCGCGTTCTGGCCGAGTTGATAGGCCGCGCCGCGCGGCACGTAGAGCACGTCGTAGTGTCGCAGCGTGTAGCTCGCCCCGCCGAGCGACACGGCGACTTCGCCCTGCCAACAGAACAGCAGCGCCTCCTCAGTGGGATGTGCCAGCGGACTGGACTGGATCGGCCCATTCAGTTCATAGACACCGTAGGTCAGGAACTGGAGGTTGGAGTTCTGCGGGTTGGACTTCTCGACGTAACGGAATGCGCCGGCATCGGCTGGGACGAAGGTGGCTGGTTTGGGTTGGCTCATGGTTCTTTCTTCTTGCGGGAATCTGTTACCACGCCCGCGCGCGCTTGAAAGCGTGGTGTGCGCGAAACGCTTCCGCCGCCGCGACACCGGCTTGCGCGCCGCGGACACGAGCTTGCAGGCGCATCAGGTCCAGCAGCGGTGAGAAACTGGTGTCGCCGCTGCGGGCCATCTGGCTGCGATGGCACGCCAGCATCTTTTCCTTCAGCGGCATGAAGCTTGAGATGTCCAGATAGAAGCCCGGCTCGAAACCGCTCATGTTCACCGTATCCATCCACCACAATGCAGGCGACTTTGGTAGCGACGCGGACTTTGTCTTCTGGCCGCGCGATGCGCAAAACCACGAGGCGACTTCGGCGACGGCGGCGGTGATGCGATGGTCGGTGTGATAGTCCGTGGGTGAGTGCGCCAACACGAGCGTCGGGCGGAACTGGCGATAAACCTCCGTCAGCAACAATCGCGTCGGGCGGTCATCGGCGAGCGTGCCATCAGAGATGTTGCCGCAATACAGCTCCGCGCCCAACAACCCCGCGGCGGCATCCATCTCGCGCCGGCGGACGGCGGCGAGGTTGCGGATGGGCTTTGGCGGCTGGCCTCCGTCGCCATTACAGAGAACGGCGATGCCAATGGCCGCGCCGTCGGCCTTCGCGCGGGCCAGCGTGCCGGCGCAAAGCAGCTCCGCGTCGTCGGGGTGCGCGACCACGGCCAGAACACGTTCGGAACCAAAGTGAAGTTTCATGTGAATATCAGTTCGTTCCCGGCTTCCCCATTTTGTTGAGGATGTCCCAATACGCGCCGCGTGCGCCGGCGGCGATGGCCTGCACGAGCGCGGTGTTGTCGTTGTAGTTGTAGTTTGCGTTATCGGAAGAGACTTCCGGCAGGAAGAAGCGTGTGTCACCAGCCACCAGTTCGCGCACGATGGCGACAATCTCGCGGCCCAACGTCGGCGCAATGTAAAACACCGGCTTCAGGAAGTTGGAATTGCCCCGCGTGGCGCCATGAAGGTTCGGGCTGGCTTCAGGCTCGCCCTCGTCCCGGACAAACTGCGCCGCGGCCGTGCCGTCGTAAACGCGCATCCCGATGGACAGACCCACGCAGTCCGGTTCCAGCCGGCGCATGAGCGTGATGGATTCACGCAGCGATTCGCGCGTCTCGCCCGGCCCGCCGAGCAGCAGGTCATACATGAACCGAAGCCCGTGCTCCCGACAGATGCGCGCGGTGTCCGCGAGGTCGCACGCGCGGAACGGCCGGCCCAACCGGCCGAGCATCGCGTCGTTGCCGCTGTCGGCGCCAAAGTCAATTCCCGCGCAACCGGCGCGCTTGAACAACGCCGCCATCTCGCCATCAAACGGCTTCGGCGCGCAGTAGGCATACCAGCGGACCTTTTCGCCCAACCCGGCTTGAATGATCGCGCGGCACACCTCGCGCGCGTGTCCGGCGGGCAGGTTGAACTCACTATCGCACGTGTGAAAATGATCCACGCCCTGCGCCACCAGCGCGGCCAGTTCCGCAGCCACGGCTGCGGGCGGCATCAGGCGCGTGACGCGTCCCTTTGCCATCGGCTCGGCGCAATAGACGCATGGCATTGCACAGCCGCGCTTGCTCTCGAACCCCGCCTGACCGCCGGCGGCGAAATAACGGCGGTTGTCCACAAACGTGCGCCGCCGCGCCGGCAGCCGCGACAAATCCACCGGCTCCGCTCGGTTCTGGCGAACAACTCCATTCTCGCGAAAAAGCAGATTAGGCACCGTCTCCCACGCACGCCTGCGCTGAAGCGAGTTGAGGAACTCGACGAACGCCACCTCGCCCTCGCCCGCAATACCGAAGTCCGCGCTGCAAAACCCCATCACCGCTGCCGGCATGATGGAGAATCCGACGCCGCCCAACACGACCGGCGCGTCCGTGTGCTGCCTCAGCAGATCGAAAATGCGTTTGATCTCCGGCAGGAAGAAAGCCTGGCCGCTGAAGTAACAATCATCCGTGTTGCGCACCGTGAGACCAACGGCGTGCGGCGCAAACGAACGGCATGCGGCAGCGATGTCGTCCTCCAGACTGTTCGTGAAACACAGATCGAGCAACCGCACGTCATGTCCAGCCACAACCAGCGCGTCGGCGAGATAGTCCAAGCCGATTGGCGCGATGGCCGGCTTCATCCGGTTGGTATTTACGAGCAGGACGTTCACCGCAACATAATATTCGGCGGCTGAGCCACGTAGTCGGCCACCGTCAGTGCTGCGTCGGGATGCAGCCGCATCAGCGACGCTGGACACGCCGCCGTAATCGGCCCGTGCAACGCGCGGCGGGCCACGGCGCTTTGCCACGGTCGGTTGCAGTAAAGCCGCAGCCGGCGCGCACCGAGGCATTCCTTCATGCCCACCGTCACGGCCCGGTGTGGAATGACGCTAATCTCGCCGCCGACAGTGACGGAGTTGATCGTGCGCGTCTCGCGCGTGAGCAACAGCACTCGCGTCGGCAACGCGGCGAACTGTTCCACGCTCATCGTCTCGCCTGGCTCGGGCGGCTCGTTGAACGCGAAGTGGCCGTTGATGCCGATGCCGCCGAAACACGCGTCCACGCCGCCGCGCTTCGCGATGAGTCGAGGCACCACGCCCACGTCCTGCGGATCGGGAAAGACGCGATTCTCCAGCAGCGGCGCGAGCTTGGGATCGAGCCGGTCGTAAAACAACCGGTCCATGAAGCCGCGAAAGCTTAGCGGATGGTCGGCGGGGATGAAGCGGTCATCGTCGGTGAGGTATTCGTCCATGTTGATGAGGACGACGTCGCGGCAGTTGATGCGCTCCTTGTTGATCATCTCCGCCAGCAACGGGAACTGTTCCACCGGCCCAACCGGCACGATGAGCGTCGCGTTGCGGCCCGCCGCCTGCGCGTCGAGGATTTCGCGCCGCATCGCCTCGGCCACATCGCGGCCGATGGACGCCATATCGCCGAGAACACGCACCTTCACAGGCGTGCCTTTGCCGAGTTCGGCGGCACTTACTTTCAGATAGTCGGGAAGATCACTCATGATTCTGGCAACGGCTTGTCTTTCGTCTCCGGCAGGAAGAGCACCGCCACGATGCCGATGACAAACAGCATCCCCATCAGCGTGATGGCCAACTGGAGGTTCATGCCCGGTAGTGCCTTCAGCCAGCCGGAGAAGATCAGGACAGGTGAAGCTACCAGCCGGCCGGCGTTGAAGCAGAAGCCGGCGGCCGTCGAACGGAGATGGTTGGGGAAGAGTTCAGGGAAATAGATCGCGAACCCGGCGTGAATGCTGAGCGTGGCGAAGCCCATCAGCGGCAGGAGGAGAAGCAACTGCGTGTAGGTCGCCGGCAGATAGCATGTGATCGGCACGATGATCAACGAGAGAATCTGCAACAGGATGAACGTCTTTTTCCGTCCCAGCCGCACGCAGAGCGGCCCGAACGACAGCAGTCCCACGGCCATGCCGATTGTCTCGACGACGCCGTAAGCGAACTTCGCTTTCGCGGCCGCTTCGACCGAATCCACACCGCTTCGCCGCAGTAAATCCAGCGCGAGATCCTGCCCGGCCACCGTCACGCTCCAGAACGTGCCGAGGCCCACGGCCGCGAGCACCATGCCGAGCAGTGCGCGCGGTCCCCAGACGCGATGGAAGAACAATTCGCGAAAACTGCCGAGCTTGCCGCCCTCGCCCTTCGCGGCCTTGTCGCGAGCGCTCGTCCAACTTTCCGGCTCCTGCACGCTCGCCCACACCCAGAGCACGAGCATCGCCGGCAGCACGCTGATCAGATACGCGTAACGCCACTGCGCGCCAACCGCGAGGCCCACTCCTGCCGCCACCCACGTGCCGATGGTGCTCGTGGCGTGAAAAATCCCCGACGCGTGCGCGCGAGCGTGTTGTGGAAAAACCTCCGCCACCAAAGTCGCCGCCACGGCCCATTCGCCGCCGACGCCCATCGCCACCAGGAACCGCAACACGCCGACCTGCCAGAGTTCCGTCGCGAAATACGTCAAGCCGGCGAACACGGAGTAGAACAGAATCGTCACCACCATGATCGGCTTGCGTCCCCAGCGGTCCGCCAGCGAGCCGAACAAGATCCCGCCGAACGCGCCGCCAGCCAAAAATACACCGAGGAAGACATCGCCCCACTGCCGCACTTCTGGCGCGTTGTGCTCCGCGCGCAGGATGTCGGTGAGCAGGTCGTTGCGGGTGATGTTGAACACCTGTCCCTCGAACGCATCGAATATCCAGCCCGCCGACGCAATGACCAGCACGAGCCATTGGTAGCGCGTCACGCCGTGATACCAGCGAGCCGGCGTAGTTTGTCCCTGAGCTGTGGCGGTATTCATGTTGATGGCTCCTTGGCTCTCAGGTCACTTTCCAACCCGCGCGATAAGTCCGCTTCAAGTAACGCTCCGCCTCCGGGCAGTTGGGGAACTTCATCGCGTCGGCGTCCCACTCCAGCTTCTGGTCGGGACAACGAATGGCGATGGTGCCCAGCAGAATCGTCTCCGTCATCGGCCCGGTCTGCGCGAAGTGCGACTCCGTCTTCGCGCCGCCGAGGCACGCGTCCACATAATGATGATAGTGATTTCGCGCCGGCGGCTGCTTCGGGCGCTTGTAGCCCTGAAACTTCTCCTTCGGCAGCAACCGCGGTCCCGTTTGGTGCTCGTGCAGGATCGCGCCCTCGGTGCCCACCAGCAACGCCGCTTCCTTCGGATACTTGCCGGTTGGATTGAGCGCGAGCGCCTCCTTCGGCGGCAGGAACTCCGGCCCGTCGAACCACTCCACGACCAACTCCTTGCCTGCCGTCATCGCGTTGCCGGGGAACATCCACGTCACGTGCTCGTTATGCGGCCAGTTGTCCGCGCGGCGCTCCGGCGAGTTCTTCCACGATTCTTCCACCTCGGCAATGACGCTCGTCGGCGCCTTCAGGCCGAGGCCGCGCCACGTGCCGTCAAGGATGTGACAACCCATGTCCGCGCACCAACTCGTGCCGAAATCCTGCCAGCCGCGCCACTTCGCCGGATGATACGTGTCGGGCGCGAACGGCCGCGTCGGCGCATTGCCGATCCAGAGGTCCCATTTCAACTCTGGCGGCGGTGGCTCGCTCGTGGCGGGGCGCGGGCCTTTGAGGCGGTTCGGCGCGGGACGGTTGGAACAGAGATAGACGTGCTTGATCTTGCCGATGGCGCCGCGCTTGATGAGTTCCACCGTCATGCGGTCAGCGATGCTGGAGGCGAACTGCGTGCCGAGTTGTGTAACAATGCCCTTCTTGACGGCCGCCGCCGTGAGTGTCCGCACTTCCGCCAAGTCGTGGCACATCGGCTTCTGGCAATAGAGGTTCTTGCCGCGCTGGACGGCCGTATAGGCGATGGGGAAGTGCATGTGGTCCGGCGTCGTCACGTTCACCGAATCAATCTTGTCGCACTCCTTCTCGAACAACTCTCGCCAGTCGGTGTAGAGTCGCGCGCCGGGCACGATCTTGGCCGCCTGATCCAGATGCCTGGTGTCCACATCGCAAAGCGCGACGATCTGAAGGCGTTCATGGTCCTGGAAGTTCTTCAGATCGTTGTGGCCCATCCGTGTGACGCCGATGCAAGCGTGGCAGAGCTTGCTGTTCGGCGACGCCGCGCGCAGGCCGGCGGGCAGGATGAAGGGCGCGCCGAAGACCGTCATCGCCGCGGCGCGCAGGAATTGACGGCGTGTCTTCATCGGAGACTCCTCAAGCGTAAAGGACGCGGTCCATCTCGGCGGAGATTTCCGCGATCCGTTTCCGATCGCCGCCGCGCACCTCGGCAGTGGCCCAACTCTGGAATCCGATCTTCTTCAACTCCTCGCGGACCCGTTTCCAGTTGATGTCGCCCTGCCCGATCGGGAGGTCGAACCCCTTGCCCATCCCTTCCTTCATCGCGACTTTCAGGCTGTATTCCTTGATGTGGATCTTCTCGATCCGTTTGCCGAGCACCTCGATCCAATGTTGCGGCCAACCCCATCGCATCACATTGCCCACATCGAAATAGGCCTTCACCCACGGGCTGCCAAGCTCGTCAATGTATCGCGCCATCGTCAGCGGCTCGATGAGGAAGGTTGCCCAGACGTTCTCGACGCAAATCTTCACGCGCTTCTTCTCGGCATGCGGAATCGCCGACCGGATCAACTCCTGCGTGCGCTTGTAGTTTTCCATGAACGACGTCTCGGGGTCGGTGCGCACGACGTGCAGGACCGTGTCGGCACCATAGATCGCCGCATCATCAATCGCCTCCTTCAAATCCGGGTTGCTGCCGTTCGAAACGCCGTGGATGGGCAGACCAACCTTCTCGCTGGCCCGCGCAAGCTCCTTCGGCTCTGTCGCGCCCTTCTTCGATGCGTAGCGCGACACCTCCACACCCTCGTAGCCGGCGTCCTTCGCAACCTTGAACTTGTCCTCCACCGACAACTTCGGCTCGACGATCATACCCCACCCGACCGCCTTCTTCATACGTCCGCCCGATTCCGCCGCCGACGTGCGTCCTGACGGCAACGCTGCTGCCACGCCCCCGAGAAAAAGTCCGCTTGTCTGGATGAACTGCCGGCGATCAATAGATGCATTCATGAGCGAGTCCTTGAGTTGAATAAACGGCTTTAATTTCGATTTCAAAATAATACTTAAACAGCAAACCAAGAGTAAAGCAGAAATCCACCATCGGCGGATTGTCAATCCGCCGATGACATCCCTCTCCCCAATTCACCTGCCTGCCTTCCACTTCTGATACTCAGCGAGCATTTGCTCACGCGAGCAGCGCGGACGCAGGACGGTGCGGACGCGGAAGCTGTATTCCTTCATCACCTCCGGCTTCGGCACGAGGAATTGGAAGTCCCATGCGGGATTCGTCGTTTGCAGCGCCGCGTTAACGCCGCCGCCGCTCGGCGAGTGGGTGAAGCGGATCCCCGCCGCGCGGTCGAACATCACCAGCCACACGAGGTCATCGAAATTGCCGTAGAAAAACGGCTCGTCGAAGCGGAAGCGCGAGAGACTCTTGAAGAGCGTGTCGCGGCTGTCCGGCGCGAACGTCATCTCGAACGCGTCGTCGCGGTGGCGCACGGTGCTCTGGTCGTTGTGCCATTGCGTGCAGAATTGGGTCCAGAGGCTCTTCTGCTTGTCGAGGCCGCCCAGGAAATACATGCTCTTGTCCGCAGGGGCGTTGATATAGCTGGCCCAGAACAACGCGAGGTAGCCGCGCGAGAACACCGGCCGGTGGGCCACGCAGCGGAAGCTCATGTCCAGATAATGCGGCGCGACCAACCGGAAGCGGGTCCAGCTTTCCACGTGAAACGTCGGCGTCGGCGGCTGATGCAACTCCGCTTCGCTGTCGCTGAGTTGCTTGAAGTTCATCGGCGCGTTGCGCGGCTCGAAGAACAGCTTGCTGTCGCCGTCGAGGTGCTCGCCGGTGACGATGTGCTCCAGGTTCAGGCCCGCCACGGCCGGCACGAAGACGCTGCGCGTCCCCGCCGCGTGGCGCAGGCTCCACACTCCGTTGTAGCCGGCGCGATGCTCGCCTTCGGCCGAGTTGTCGCCGACGACGGCGGTGAGGTCACCCGCTTGGAGTGTCGCGTGGCTCAGCGCGCCAACCTGCGACGCGGCCCGCAGGCGGGTGGACAACACGCCAGCCATCGCCACTGAGCTTCTCAAAAACGATCTTCGGTTCATGGCGGTTCTCTTATCGTAGTCGTCTCGATTCGCGAGACGGTCATTCACATGATCCACGGCGCGCGCATCGCGCGTGAGCGGAGACGATTGGCTTCGGGGTCGTTGATGAACTCGGCTTTGATGGGATCGAACTTCAGGTTGCGCTTGAGCCACATGCAGATGTTGGCGGCGTGCACCGTGGTCATCGCGCGATACATGACCTCCGGGTTGGCGACCGTGGGCCGGCGCGATTTGATGCAGTCGAAGAAATTCCGCGCGTGGTTCATCGGACACTGCGTGCGAGTCACGTAGTCGTTGATCACCTGCTTGAACTCGGCCAGAAGGATTGGCTTGGAAGCGCGCGAAGCGTCGTGCGCGTCGCTGGAGTTGGCAACCCAGCCTTCGCTGCCGTCGAACCGCTGACCGGAGTAGCCCGGCCAACACTCGTTGTTGCGCGTTAGGATCATCTTCACGCCGTTGGCGAAGTGCGCGACCAGGCCGTCGCCAAACGCGTTGTCCACATACTCGTATTCGATTGCGGAGGTGTGCTGCGCGCCGATGCCTGCCTGGACTTGGACGATCGTGTGCGCGCCCCATTCGCCAATGCAACTGGCGTGGAAATCGTAGTGACCTCGCCATCCGCCGCGGACGTAGGCGGAGTTGTAAGGCCGCCACGGACACGGGCCGAGCCATGCGTCCCAGTCCACCTCGTCCTTCGGCGGTTCCGGTTCGGCCGGCAGCCAGTCGTGGCGCATCAACGCATCGTCCCAAGGCGCGATTTGCGCGTAGGCCGTGTGCAGTTTGCCGAGCCGGCCGGAGCGGGCCATCTCGATGCCGAACACGCGGTTGGCCATGCTCAGGCCTTGGGTGCCGCTCTGATACACGCGCCCGTATCGCCGCGCCGTTTCCACCACCATCTGGCCCTCGGCGATGGTCATGCACGAGGGTTTCTCGCAGTAAACGTCCTTCCTTGCCCGCATCGCCATCACCGACGCGAGCGCGTGCCAGCGATCGCCGGTGGCGATCAACACCGCGTCAATGTCAGTGCGCGTGGCGAGGAACTCGCGGATGTCGGGATACATGGCGCAGTCCTTGTTGCCATACTTGTCGTCCACCAGCTTCTTGATCGCCTCGCGCCGGAGTTTTCGCGCATCACAGATGGCGACGAACTGCACATCCGTCTCGGCGAGCATCCAGTTCAGAACGGCTGTGCCCCGCCCGCCCAGCCCGATGCCGCCGAGCAGAATGCGCTCGCTTGGCGCGACGAACCCATCTTTCCCAAGCGCACGCGCCGGAATGAGAAACGGCATGGCCAGCGCGCCGGCTCCGACAGTCTTGAACACCTGCCGACGCGTCAGATTGGTTGGTTTGGGCTTCATTGCTTCATGAACTCGTTGGCCTGTGGCGCGGCCTGCTCGAGGTTCGGCGTGATGTCGGCCTCGCGCCGCCCCAACGCCCACGACAGTCCGCCCAACAGAACCTCCGCGAAAATCTTGTTCGCCCACACGTCTTCGCGATGGCCCATCGAGGTGTAGAACACGCGCCCCTTGCCGTGCATCCGCGCCCATGTGGCCGGGAACGGCGGCCGGTCGTAGCACCGCTTGTCGGTCGGCTTGTCCTTGTTCATCCCCGCGCAGTCCTGGACGAGGATGACGTGGAGATCCTTGGCGAACCGAATCAGCGAGAACCATTCCTCCATCAGCGAGAACGAGTCACCCAAGCCTTCCGTGCCGGGAAACTTCGGCGACGCCACTTTGATCTGCGCCACCTGCTGGCCTCCGTGTCCGAGGCAATCAGCCCCGAAGGCTTCAGGCAACAGCCAGAGGCCGGGATGAATCGCGACGAGCGGTTTGCCAGCGCGCACCGCCGCGTCGAGCCGCTTCCAGCCGCGCTCCGTCAGTGGCGCGCTGCCGTCTTTGCTCTCCGGTTTCATCAGGTCGGCCGGTCGGCCGCACGAATACGAAACGACTGCTGCGTATTGATCCAAGTCGCCGTCGAAAACCGAGCCGTCTTTGGTGCACTCAACGTCGCAATCAAGTTGCCGAACCATGTCGTTGAAAGTTCGTTCGGCCAACGATAGCGCCTTGCCCTCGCGATGAACGACGGGATGTTCGAAGAGCACGCTGCGACTGAAGAAGAGAAGCCGGCGGCGGCGGTCGGTTGGCTGGTCGGCCAAGGCGGCGGTCCCGCCGAGCACCAGTGCGGCCAGGGATTGCAGAGCTTGTCGTCGTTTCATTGCTCTCAGTGCTGCCAGTGTATTGGCTTGCATGACCTGATCGAACTCCGTCCGCATCGTAGCTGCGGCTTCTTCGAACACAAGCGCGGAATCCCGCGCTTTGCTACACCGCCGGCATCCGCGCGTGCTGGCGCAGGAATGCGTTGTTCTTCTTCGTGTCCTCAATGCAGTCCTCGATGTTCGCGTGGCTGGTCTCATAGACATACCAGCCTTCGTAACCGATGTCGTTGAACGCGCGGAACGCCGCCGCCCAGTCTATCGGGCCGGGTTCCTCGATGAGCTTGTCGTCGTTCTTGACATGCACCGCGCAGATGCGCTCCTTGCCGAGAAGTTTGACGCCGGGAATCGCCTGCTCGCCGTGGCCGTAGAAGGCCATGTTGTGGAGGTCGTAATAGACACCGACCGCCGGATGACCGACAAGGTCCACGAGCTTGGCGTTGTCGGCCGGGCTGAGGGAATTTTCGAGGCCGAGCACGACGCCCGAGTCGGCGGCGCGCGGTGCCGCTTCTTTCAACATGGCGACAATCGGGCGATACGAATCTTCGCGCGTCATGTCGGGAGCGTCTTTCTTGAAGAACGCCAGCAAGAGCGCGCCGCTGCCGAGCAGTTCCGCTGCGCGGATCGAGAGGCGCAAGCTCTCGGCGGCGCCCGGACTGCCAATGTTGACGCCACGGTCCCACACACCCGACAGCGTGGGGAGGCGCATCCCCCAACGATCCGCCTCGCGCTTGTAGCGCCGCACAGCGTCCCAGTCGCGCAGGTTCGGGTTGCCACCCGTGACCTGCAACTCGACGCCCATGAGACCCGGAATGCTCGCGGCGGTCCTGATGACATCGAAGTTGCCAACCATCTTCATGGTGGCAGCACGGATACCGATCTTCAGCGGCAGGGTTTGTTTCGCGGCGGTCGGAGCCTGCGCGCCGCTGCCGCACGGAATCCCGCACGCCGCAGCGGCCATCGTCACTGAGTTCTTGAGGAATGTTCGTCGGTTCATAGCAGTTGTCTCATAGTAGGCGTCTCACTCAAGTGCGCCGCATGATTCATCGGGCAACCCGTTCACCACCGATAAACACATCGGCGACGGTCCGATCCGGAGTCAGAACCAAGAGGTCGGCGTCTTTGCCCGCTGCAATCGAGCCTTTGCGGCGGTCCAGATGCACGATGCGAGCGGGTGTGAGCGAAGCCATCTGCCAGAGATCGCTCAACGGAATCCGCGTCTGGCCACCGAGGATCTGCAACGCATCGGAGAGAACAATCGCGCTCGAAGCCAGTTTGGTCGGATCATCCGGCACAATGCCGACCCGCGGCTGGTCAATCAGCCGGCAGAGCTTGCCGTTGCGCGGGCCGAACGCATAATCGCCCGGCGGACAACCCACGCCGCGCAGCGCGTCGGACACCAAGGCGGTTTGGCCGGGTCCCTTGAAGCGATGCACAAGCTCAACCAGCCGCGCTCCGACGTGAATGCCGTCCCCGATGATCTCCGTGCTCAGGCGGTCCATCAGGAGCACGGACTCCTGCACGCCGGGAAGCAAGACGCGGTTGACTCGATGCGCGTCCGGCATGGCGTTGAAAAAATGAGTCGAGTGCGTCAGGCCGGCATCCGCCGCGCGCTCGATTTCCTCGTAGGAGGCGTCGCTGTGGCCGATGGAAAACACCGTTCCCAAGCGGCTGAAATGGCGAATCAATTCCAATGCGCCGGGCAGTTCGGGCGCCAGAGTCATCAAACGGATGACGTCGGCGTCGGCTTCCAAGAGCGACCATTCGGCGCGGTCCGGATTGCGGATCATCTCGCGCAAGTGACAGCCGAACCACTGGAGACTGAAATAGGGTCCCTCCAAGTGAACGCCCTGCAGGTTCCGCAGGATCTTCATCAACGCGCGGGTGGTCGCGCACGCCTGCTTCATCTCCTGAAGAGTGCAGGAGCCGACTCCCGCCAGAAGGGTGGTCGTTCCCTGGCGCAAATGATGAGTGGCCGCCTTGGAAACGTCCTCAATCGTCCCGTCGGCAAAATCGCTCCCCATCGCGCCATGACAATGGATGTCCACCAGTCCCGGTCCGACCAACCGGCCTCCAAGATCAATCCGTTCCGCGTCCGGGATGCGATCCGCTTCTGCGGGGCTGACCAAGTCCTTGATTCGTCCGCCTTCCACGACGATGCAAGTGCGCGTTAGTTCCGGAGCGGGTGTGAACAGGGTTGTGCATTGGAAGATTTTCATGGTCGGTCAATCTAGCTGCACCACGCGCAAACTCTTCGGCGGAACCGCCAGCGCTTCGCCGCCTGTGACCAGTTCCTTCATCTCGGCTTTCGCTGTCAACGCCAGCGCCCGGTGGTCCAGCGTCAGGCGCGCGTTAAGTGGTTCGTCGGTTGGGTTGTAGAGCGTGAAGTAAAGATCGGGCGGCTTCGTGCCGAATCGCTCCAGCCACAGCGTGCGCGGCTCGACCATCGCGTGCGTTACAGGCTGCCAACTGGCGAGGTCCAGCCGACGGTAGATCGGCAGGAACTTCGCCAGCAGGTCCGCGTCGCGTTTCTTGTTGCGGCCCCACGGCTCGCCCTTGACCTCCGGCGACAACCCCATCGCGATGAACCGCTGCACATATTCCTCGGCGGTCGCGCGCGGGATGTCCTTCGGGGAATAGAACAGGAACAGGAACGGCTTTGCGCCGCCGACGGTGCGGTAGAAGTCGAGGTTGCGGCGATGACGCAGGTCGCCCACCGCGGTCTCCACGCCGAGGATGTCGCACTCGAAGGCGCAGAACGCGCGGCCGGGCCGGATGCCGTTGCCGAACACGAGCCGTCCGCCGATCCGCCGCCGCAGTTCGCGCAGGAAATCCACGTGGGGCATCCAGTTCGGGATGCAGACGCGACCGGCGTCGTCCTGGCTCAATGGCGCGCGCACCGCCGCGAAGTGCTCGCGGCGATGATTGTAGAAGCTGCCCCACGAGGCGAGCGAGTCCACGTAGATGCCCGCAAGGCGCGGATAATCTTTCAGCGTCGCCTCAACTTCGCTGAGCACTGTGCTCGACACCGTGCGCCCCGGCAGCAACGGGCTGGGATTCAGCGGGAACGTAATGCTGTTGCCGCCCCACTCGGTGCTGCGGAGTTGATGGACCCATCGGCCCTGCGCGTCGTGGAGGCCGCAACTTTCCACAAACGATTTCACATCGGCCCAATTCCCACCCCACTCTTTCGTCTGCCTCGGCGGCGTGTCCCGCGCCGGTTCCTGTTTCAACGCGGCGAGCACGTCGTCGTAGCCGGACAATTTGTTCTTGAGATGGGTGATCTCGCGCTGGCCGACGATGATGTAGGGATAGTTTTCGATCTTGTGCGCGAGTGCCTGGTCGAGTTCCTTCAGTCGGGGGCCTTCCCAGAACGCGTAGTTCTCCGGGTCGGGCACTTGCTTGAACGACGGCACGGCGAACAACCACAGCCCACTCGACCGCGTCTTGCGCTCGAATGTTCTCGGAAACATCGCGTAGTAGCGACGCACTGCATCGCGCAACCCCCAGCGACCGTCCACAGGCATGATGACGAAACGAAACGGCGCACGACTCTTCAACTCCGCCGGCGCAGCGGCGCTCAAGCCGAACAGGAGTGTGAGTTCCAAACAGCCCGCGTCCGCCACGTAGGCGAACCGAAACCGGCACGGCGAATCCGGCGGAACCGCGATAGCGACGCCCGCGCGCTGCTTCGCATCGGTGACGCAACCGATGGGCAGCACGTCCTGCGTCAGCCCGCTCTCCTCTGTCGCTTCGAGCACGGCCGCTCCCGGCGGCAAATCGCTTTCAGCCGTGCGGGTCGTTGTGTTCGTCCCCGCGCCCGGTGCGGCCACCTCCGAGATTCGCGGCCACCACAACGCCGGCTTGAACGGCAGGCGAAAGACAACATCTACGGCCCGGTCGGCACCGCCACCCGCATCCTCGACAACTCCGGTTACCAACAAATGGTCGGCTCGCTGGCTGAGCCGCGCGGTCACCGAAAGGTTGGCTTCAGCGAGCGGAGTCACAGCATCTCGTTCGGCACCCATCTCGACCGCAAGCAAACGACCCGCGGCCGCCTCGCGAACGAAAAGCTGCCCCTTCCGAAGATCGCCTGGCAGGTCATCGGCTATTGCAGCCGCGGCCAGCAGCACGGTTGCGAGGCACAACACAAAGCGGAAGAATCTCATGACAGGTCCGAACACAATGTCTCGCGACACTTGAGAAGCAGCCAACGGTGGCGCGAAGCACTTCCCTCTGAAACGCCCCGAAGGGGCCGTGGTAAATCAGCCCAGGGCAAGCGAGTCTGCGAGCGCCGCCCTGAGTTTGTGAAAGCAGAATCCATGCGCCCTGAAGGGGCGCAGGTAAATCGGGCTGACGAGAGTGCGACCTCTACTCGCGCCCTTTCAGGGCGCGTTGTTTCTCTTGTTCCGAACCCAGGGCGGCGCTCGCAGACTCGCTTGCCCTGGGCTGGGTTACTTCTGCGCCTTCGGCGCGTTTGCGGAACAGCAAGAGACGTCACGCTCTAAAACTCCTTGATGAAGATGTTGGTGAACTCCAGGTCGTCGCCGTGGTATTGCAGCGCGATGGGGCCTTCGGGCGCGATGCCGGGCAACGGGCAGTTCTCGATCACGGTCTGGTCGTTGAGCACCACCGTCACGCGGTCGCCCTTGACAACGGGCAGTTCTCGATCACGGTCTGGTCGTTGAGCACCACCGTCACGCGGTCGCCCTTGAGCGTGATGTAGAAACGGTTCCATTTCCCGAACGGCGCGTCGGCCTTCAGCTTCGGCAACATCTGGCGGCGCAGGTCGGCGGGCAGCTTCTCGTCCTTGTGCAGTTCGTTGATGTCGCCGGAACCCATCGGCTGGCTCCAGATGTTCACCTGGTAGCGCCCGTCGCCGCGCAGGAAGATGCCGCTGTCGCCCGCGTCGGGGATTTCCTTGCGGATGATCTGCCGCTTCTCGTCGCGCGCGTAGAGGCCGTCGGGCGTGAATGTCGGCAGCGCCTTCAACGCCGGCTTCTTCGTGAGCCGCCAGTCCACGCAGAGCACGAAGTCGCGATAGCTTTTCTCCGTCCACAGGTCGAGCTTGCGGCCCTTCACGCCGCCCTTGCTCACGAAATGCGAGCCGCGCGCGCTCCACACGGCGTTGACGGCGTCATTAGTTTTCCAACCGCCGAGGTCCTTGCCGTTGAAGAGCTGGCGGAAGCCTTCGTAGGGATTCGCCGTCTGCTCCGGCGGCGTGTTCGAGGACGGCAGCTCCTTGATGCGCAGGTTGCGGAACTGGCACTCGCTGCCCTCGGCTTCGAGGCAGAGGAACCCTTTGCGCGGCACGCAATCCTTGCCGACGGTCACTTCCTTGCCGTTCACCGAGAGCCGCAGCTCGCCGCGGTTGGCGACGAGACGGTAATGGTTCCACTCGGGCGACGGCTTGGTGCGGTCCTCGATGGGAAAGCTGCGCTGGCCGGTCTTCGAGATGCGGCCCGTCGGCGTCATGGTCGCGCCGCGCACGGGGAAGATGTCGCCGTGCGTCGTGAACCACTCGTTCGCGCCCGGCCGCTTCGCATAACCGGGATCGAGCACCTGCACCTCGATGCCGCGCGGGAACGGCCCGCTGGCCGCCGGCAGCCCGTCGGCCCACGTGAACACGCCGCTGTTGCCGCCCTCCTTCATGTGCCGCCACTCCAGTTCGAGGATGAAGTTCTCATACATCCGCGCCGTGCGCATCAGCCCGATCGGCAAGCCGCTGTCAATGATCATCCCGTCGCGCACGGTGAACGTGTCTGCCGCGACATTCAACGGCACCCATCCGGTGAGGTCGCGCCCGTTGAAGAGCGGCACAAATCCGTCCGCGTCCTGCGCATGAAACGGTCCGGCGCTCAGTGAAGCGATGAGAGCGAGCGCGGCGCAGGCCGCGCGGAGGGGAGATGCTTTGTATGTTTTCATTTTCGATTCGTCCTTGTTCTGCCGCAGAGATTTCGCACTCGTCGTCATGGAATTCAAAGCTTTTTGATGCGGATGTTGCGGAACTCGACCCGGCTGCCGTGTCCCAGGAATCCGATGTGGCCTTTGGCTCGCATCCGGCCGGTGTTCCTGTCCAGGTATTTCTTGTATTCCAGATTGTCGAGGTCCACCTCCACAATCACGACGCCGTTGAGCGTGATCCTGGCGCGGCGGCCTTGGAACATGATCTCTTCGTTGTTCCATTCGCCCACCGGTTTCAGGTGTCCCCGCTTGGCCGGCGCCAGCAGGTAGATCGAGCCGTGGTATTGATGAGGGGCGAGGTTCTTGTAACACTCGGCAGAGTCGTCCAGGATTTGGATTTCCATGCCCACTTCAGCGATGTGTCCCTCCAAGGGAGAGCGCACGGCGACGCCGTTGTTCGCGCCAGGCTCCAGCTTGAACTCAAAACGGAGGATGAAATCGGCATACTCCTTTGTGGTGAAGAGGTTTTTGTTAGTGCTCTCCTTTTCGCCGGGGCCGTGCTTCGTGCACACCAGCTTTCCATCCTCGACAGCATAGACCTCGGTGGCTCCCTGCCAGCCGTCGAGGTTCTTGCCGTTGAACAGCGGCACAAAGCCGTCCGCGTCCTGCGTGTGGAGCGGCCCGGCAGTGAGTGAAACGATGAGAGCAAGGGCAGCACAGGCCGCGAAAAGGGTGGAGGCTTTGTATGTTTTCATTTTCTGTTCATCCTTGATCTGCCCTGGCAAATCACTTCGTGCGCTGGTGAAGCCTTTGACGTCAAGTCACTTGTCGAATGCAAGACGTGCGCCGTGCGCCCTCAAGCCTTCCGTCCCTTCACCGCGTGGAACGGCTGCTGCGTAATGGGTTCGCTTCGGAAAACGGCGCCGGCTTGACGTGCCGCACTTTCAGCCATGAAAGGTAATGGACGCCGCCTTCGCCGGCGGTGCCGTAATCGCGCAGCCGCACTTTCTTTCCATCGGTGTTCGTGAACTCCATCATCAGCAACGGCGCCATCGCGCCGTCGGTGGGCACGATGCTTCCGTCCATCGTGGCGGCGTCGAACATCGGCCCGGCATAGGCGGGCGGATCAATGCCGCCGACATTGATCCAATGCTCTTTGGAGTCGGGATTCTTTTCGGCGAGGACCGTGAGCTTGATAGTGTGTTTGCCGGCTTGAAGGTCGCGACATTCCCATGTGAAAGGATCGCCGCGTTTCGGGCCGTATTGATCCACGACGGCGATTTCTTTGCCGTCAATCGTCACGCGCGCATTGCCGGCATCGTCAAACTTGCAGCCTTTCCAGGTAACAACCGTGCCTTCAAACGAGGCTTCCAGGGACGCGCCGATTACCTTCGTTACCGATGAATGGCCGAGATGCTTCCACCCGGCGCTGAAGTGGATGGCTGGATTCAGGGCCGGCCACTGGCGATCCAGTTCATAAACCAGCAACAGCGGACCGCGGTAGATGGATGTCGTGCCCGCGCACTCCCGTTCGCCCGCCCAGTAATGCAATGACATGTCGAGATCCACCTGCACGGTGTCGCCGGGTTTCCACTCGCGGTCCAAAACGAGATAGGCGCCCGGTTTCACATCGCGAACCGGCTGGCCGTTCACCTGCACACGGCTCGTGGCCGACCAGTGCGGGATGCGCAGTTTCAACGGGAACCGCATGTCGCGCTCCGGTGAAACGTTGAGCACGATCCGGCCGTCGCGCGGATAGTCCGTCTGTTGTTTGATCGCCACCGCCGTGCCGTTCAGCATGGCGCTCAAGGCGGACGGGCCATACCAATTCAGGACCAGGCCTTGCCCATCGGTCATCAACGCCCAGTCGCTGATCATACCGAAGCCGCGCGGCGCATTGGCGCTGCAACAGTTGATCTCCTCGCTCCCAGGACGAATCTGAAAGGCGATCTGCTTCATGCTGTTGCCGCGCAAGCCGTCCATCGGCGTGTTGTAGGTGCACCACTTGCCGGAACGATGCT
>JACRQF010000022.1 GCA_016222825.1 Verrucomicrobiota bacterium
CCACCGCGCTCGCCACGACATAGAAGAGCTGACACGACACTTCAGAGTGTGCCGCCCAAACAACCGATGCACTAAGTCATCCAAGAAAGGAAAACACATGTAGTCACAACCCGCTCGCTTGACAATCCCCATAACAGGCCACGTCCCCGACGTGGCGGTTGTTCATCATCATTTCGCCGGGACGGGGGACCCGGCCTGCATCATTTGTGGCGGCGGTCATAGACACGCCGCTACAGATTCCTTATCTCGCCGTCGCGTAGAAGAAGCTGTTGGCCCAATCGCGGAAGGCGCGCATTTCGCCCTGCGTGGGCGGATCGCTGAAGTCGCCGGTGAACGGGCCGATGCTGGCGCTGGGATTCCTTGCGGTGCCGGCGATGGCGGTGTTGACGGTGTCGTTGAGTTGCTGGGCGGTGACTTCGCCTTGCGGGCCGGTGACGCTCAACAGCCGCCAGCGGTTGTCGGTGTCGAGCGTGGCGCTGTCAGTGAAGAACTGGGGAAGCGGGGGTGGAAATGGTCAAAAATGAACAGGGAAAGCCGGTTTTGGGGTCGAATCGCCTTGAAATGCGCAATTCATTGCAAAACTGATGGTTGAGTGCCTTCCCCCGGCATCTGAGTGAGGTTCCCCGGGCATCTGAGTGAGGTTCCCGGACATCTGAGTGAGGTTCCCGGACGATTGAGTATGTTCGCCGGACGGTTGAGTGAGGCCGTCGCGCGACTGGGTGTTTTCGTCGGCCAGCGGAGTGCGCCCATCGCGGAATCAAGCATGGCCGCCAGGCAGATGAGGTTGCGGCGGGCGCGTCCAAGCCCGGCCCGGACGGGCGCGAGGCCGTTCGTCCGGACTGCGGGTATTGGCCCGGCGGTGTCGAGCGCCTTGCTGCGAAGACGGCGCTCACGGCGCGGCGGTGATGCTCGCGGGCGGGCGGGGCCGGGTAGCAGCGCAGGCAGTAGAACGGGAAATGGCAGCAGGCGAGTTGGCACGCGCCAGGCGTGCACCCAAATCGCGACATCGCCGTCCGGCGGAACTCCTACGCCATCTTCCGCGCGATGGAATGCCACCAGCCGTCGTAGAGGTCGGCGACGTTCCACTTGCTGGCAACGCTGCCGGCCTTGATCTCCAGCGCGTCGCCGCCGACGGTGCCGATGACGGCTGCGGGCACGCCTTGGGACTTGAGCTGCGCGACGACCGCGTCGGCGTTTTCCTTGGCGACGCTGAGGATGATGCGCGACTGGGCTTCGCCGAAGAGCAACGCGTCGAGCCGCGTGCCGGAGGCGAGGGCGCTGAGGTCCACTTTCGCGCCGATCAACTCGGCGTTGTTGCGGCCGGGATGTTTCGAGATGCAGCTCTCGGCGAGCGTCACGGTGAGGCCGCCTTCGCTGCAATCGTGCGCGCTCTTGATCTTGCCTTCGCGGATGAGCGCAAGGACAGCGTCCTGTAGCTTCTTCTCCGTCGGGAGGTCAATGCGCGGCGGGAGGCCGGCTTTGACGTGGTGGATGCGCTTGGCGTATTCGCTGCCGCCGAGACCGAGATACGGGTCGGCGTTGTCCACGGCGTTGCCAGCGAGGATGATTGCGTCGCCCTGGTTCTTAAACCACTGCGTCGTGATGTGCGCGGCGTCGTCAATAAGGCCGACCATGCCGATGACGGGCGTCGGGTCAATCGCGCCGGTCGGGCTTTCGTTGTAGAAGCTGACGTTGCCGCCGGTAATCGGCGCATTGAAGGTGTTGCAGCCCTCGGTGATGCCTTTCGCGGACTCGCGGACCTGATAGAAGATCTCCGGCTTCATCGGGTTGCCGAAGTTCAGGTTGTCGGTGGACGCGAGCGGCCGGCCGCCGGAGCACACGATGTTGCGCGCGGCCTCGGCGACGGCGATGGCGCCGCCGGTCTTGGGATCGAGGTAGCAGTAGGTGCCGTTGCAGTCGGTGGTGATGGCGAGGTAGCGGTCCTTCGCGGGCGGCTGAGCGAGCTTGAGCCGCACGACGGCCGCGTCGCTGCCGGGGCAGACAACGGTGCGCGTCTGGACCATGTGGTCGTATTGGCGATAGACCCAGTTCTTGGACGCGACGCTCGGCGAGGCGAGCAGTTCCGGCAGGACCTTCTGCGGGTCGGTGAGCGGCGGCAGTTCGCTGACCTTCCACGCGCGGGTCTTGGCGAAGTAGCCTGGCTCTTTGGCCTCGCGATAATAAACCGGCGCGTCGTTGGCGAGCTTGGCGGCGGGAATCTCGGCGACGACCTGGCCGTGGTTCTTCACGCGCATCAGGCCGGTGTCGGTGACGAAACCGATCTCGGCCCACGGGAGGTCCCACTTGTCGAAAATGCGCTGCACTTCGGCCTCGCGGCCCTTTTGCACGATGACGAGCATGCGCTCCTGGCTCTCGCTGAGCATGATCTCGTAAGGCGTCATGCCCGGCTCGCGCTGCGGAACCTTCGCGAGGTCAATCTCGATGCCCGTGCCGGCGCGCGAGGCGGTCTCGCACGTCGAGCAGGTCAGACCCGCCGCGCCCATGTCCTGAATGCCGACAACGGCGTCGGTCTGGAGCAGTTCGAGCACGGCTTCGAGGACGAGCTTCTCCATGAACGGGTCGCCCACCTGCACGGCGGGGCGATCCTCGTGCGATTCCTCGGTCAGCTCGCGCGACGCGAACGCCGCGCCTGCGAGACCATCGCGGCCCGTGGCGGGGCCGACGTAGAAGACCGGGTTGCCGGTGCCCTTCGCCGCGCCGCGCGCGATCTGCTCGTGGCGCAGGAGGCCGAGGCAGAGGGCGTTGAGCAACGGGTTGCCCTCGTAGCTCTCGTCGAAATAGACCTCGCCGCCGATGGTCGGCACGCCGACGCAGTTGCCGTAGTGCGCAATGCCACCGACGACGCCGGCGAAGAGCCGCTTGTTGCGCCGCGCTGTCTCGTCGTCACCGTCAATCGGCCCGAACCGCAGCGAGTTCATGTTCAGGATCGGCCGCGCGCCCATCGTGAAGATGTCGCGCAGGATGCCGCCGACGCCCGTCGCCGCGCCCTGGAACGGCTCGACGGCGCTGGGGTGGTTGTGGCTTTCAATCTTGAAGGAGATGGCCCAGCCGTCGCCGATGTCGGTGACGCCGGCGTTCTCCTCGCCCGCGCCGACGAGGATTTGCGGGCCTTTGGTCGGGAACGTCTTCAGCACCGGCTTGGAATTCTTGTAGGAACAATGCTCGCTCCACATCACCGAGAAGATGCCCAGCTCGGTGAAGTTCGGCTCGCGGCCGAGGATGCCTTTGATGCGCTCGAACTCGTCCGGCGTGATGCCGTGGTCAGCGATGACTTCGGGGGTGATTTTGGGATCAGTCATTACGCTTTGCTCCCGCGAAGATGGTTGAGGATGCTTTCGAACACGACGCGGCCGTCGGTGCTGCCGAGGGCGGCTTCGGAGGCGCGCTCGGGGTGCGGCATCATGCCGCAGACGTTGCGGGCCTTGTTGCAGATGCCAGCGATGTTTTCCACTGCGCCGTTCGGGCTGGCGGTGTCAACGACCGTGCCGTTGGCGTCCACGTAGCGGAACAGAATCTGGTCGTTCTTTTTCATCTCCGTGATCGTCGCGGGGTCGGCGAAGTAGCAGCCTTCACCGTGCGCGACAGGAACGCGAATGATCTGGCTTGCGCGCGCGGCGTTCGTGAACGGCGACTGGGTCGTCTCGATGCGCAGGTAAATATGCTCGCAACGGAACTGAAGCGAACGGTTGCGCAGCAGCGCGCCGGGCAGCAGGCCGGCTTCACAGAGAATCTGGAAGCCGTTGCAGATGCCGATGACGAGCTTGCCCTTGGCAGCGTGGTCGGCCACGGCTTTCATCACGGGCGAAAAGCGCGCGATGGAACCGGTGCGCAGGTAGTCGCCATAGCTGAAGCCGCCCGGCACGACGATGCAATCGAGGTCGCCGATGTCGGTGTCCTTGTGCCAGAGGTAGCGGGCTTCCTGTTTGAGCACGTCCTGTAGGACCCAGAGCTTGTCGAGGTCGCAGTTGGAGCCGGGAAACTGAATGATGCCGAATTTCATGGGGCGTGAAGCGTAAAACGTGAAACGTGACGGACGGCAATCAGCCCTCGAGTTCGAAACGATAGTCCTCAATGACGGGGTTGGAGAGAATGCGATGGCACATCTCATCGAGCTGCTTCTTCGCGGCGGCCTGGTCGGTCGCCTTCAGCTCGATCTCCATGTATTTGCCGATGTGGACATCGCCGACGGCGGCATAGCCGAGGCCGTGGAGCGCGTTGGCGACGGCCTTGCCCTGCGGATCGAGCACGGCTTTCTTCGGGGTGACGTAAATCTTCGCTTTCATGATTGGATGATTTCGCCGCGTGAGGGCACGCGGCCTACAGGTTATTCGATGCCGAGTTTCTTGAACGTCCAGTTCACGTGTTTGAAATGCTGTTTCAAGTCGCAGGCTTGCTCGATTTCCTTCTTCGAGAGCCGCTTCGCGATCTCCGGGTGCGCCTTCATGTTCACCTGGAGGCTGTCGGTGCCGCGCCAGGTCTTCATCGAGGCGTCCTGCACCCACTTGTAAGCTTCCTCGCGCGTCGCGCCGCGCTTGACCAGCGCCAAGAGCACGCTCTGGCTGAAGAACAGGCCCTTCGACTTCCAGAGGTTGGCCTCCATGTTCTCCGGATAAACCAGCAACTGGTCCACGACCTTGATCAGCAGCGAGAGCATGTAGTCGAGCAGCGTGCAGGAGTCGGGGAAAATGACGCGTTCCACCGAACTGTGCGTGATGTCGCGCTCGTGCCAGAGGGCGACGTTCTCCATCGCGGCCAGCGCGTTGCCGCGGAGCACGCGAGAGAGGCCGGCGAGCCGCTCGCAGGTGATTGGGTTGCGCTTGTGCGGCATGGCGCTGCTGCCCTTTTGTCCTTCGCCGAAATACTCCTCCGCCTCGAGCACCTCGGTGCGCTGGAGATGCCGGAACTCCGTTGCCCAACGCTCCACCGAACTGCCGATGACGGCCAGCGCCGCCTGAAACTCCGCGTGGCGGTCGCGTTGGATGATCTGCGTCGAAAGTGTCGCCGCCTTCAGCCCCAGCTTTTTGCAGACGTAATCCTCAATCTTCGGGTCGAGGTGCGCGTGCGTGCCGACCGCGCCGCTGATCTTGCCAACGCGGCAGGCTTCCTTGGCGTTCTCCAGCCGCTGGATGGCGCGGCCAAACTCGTCATACATCAACGCCATCTTCAGCCCGAACGTGACCGGCTCGGCGTGGATGCCGTGGCTGCGGCCGATCATCGGCGTCATCTTGTGCTCGCGGGCGCGGCGGGCGATGACCTTGCGGAGCGCGCGCAAGTCGTCGAGCAGGATGTCGGCGCTCTGCTGCATCTGGACGGCCATCGTCGTGTCCAGCAGGTCGCTGGAGGTCATGCCGTAATGCAGCCAGCGCGACGACGGGCCGATGTTCTCGTTCACGCACGTCAGGAACGCAATGACGTCGTGGTTGGTAAGCTTCTCGATCTCGCGGCAGCGCTCGATTTCGAACTTCGCGCGCTCCTTGATGACCGCGAGGTCCTTAGCGGGCACGAGACCCGCCTTGCTGAGGGCTTCACAGGCAAGGATCTCAATCTGCAACCAGATTTCGAGCTTCCGCTGCTCGCTCCAAATCTCCCGCATCGGCTGTCGTGAATATCGCGTTATCATGGAAAGGAGCTTTATACGGGCCGCGACAGGGAAAGTCAACGCACCCAAACGTAACAATCCGCGCTCCAGCCCGGCGTTGAAACACCCCCGGCGCGCGTCTATGCTGCCACCCATGAAACGGCTCTGGTTACTATTGACGCTCGTGATGGCATGGACGGCGGGCGCTCAGGTCCCCAATCCTTCTTTCGAGCAAGGCACTGGCAACGCGCCCGACGGCTGGAAGCTGTCAGCACCGCCCGGCGAATGGGCCAGCGGCGGTCGCACGGGCACGCGCTGCGTCGCTGTGACCGGTTCGGGCGGGGACTCGAACTTCTGGCGAAGCGACGGGGTGAAGTTCGAGCCGTCGCGTCTCTATCGCTTCACGTTCCACGCCCGCTGCGCGCCGGCAACGTCGGGCAGCCTCATCAGCGGGCCGTCGTTCGCCAACCGCGACCTCCCGATGAGCGAGGCGTGGGAGCGGAAGTCGTTCGTGTTTGTCGCGCCGACCGGCGTGCCGCCGGACGCCTATTTGCGGCTTGGGCACTGGCAGATGAAAGGCACGGCGATGTTCGACGACGTGGAGTTGCGGCCCGTGCAGGCGGTCCACGCGCGCGTGGCCGGCGTCGAACTCGGCGAGGGCGAGACGTTGCGCGACAGCCTCTACCGCTTTCGCACGCAGCTCGGCGGCGACGGCGGCAACTCGTCGCACCCGCTCGACGCGCACACGGCGGGCTTCAACAGCAACCGCTGGACGTTCGGCCCCGGCGCTTACGTCATCTACAAGCACCAGGTTGGCAGCCACACCCAGCGCAACGGCAAAGTGACGGTCGGCATCAGCCATTACGTCAGCGGGCGGTGCATGATCGAGATGAGCTTCGACCGGCTGACGTGGACATCGGTGGGTGAAGCGGCCGGCCTCGGCGAGAAGACGGTGGAGTTGCCGGCGAAGATGTTTCCCGCGGCCGTGGTTTATGTGCGGCTGCGCGCCGAGAGCGCGGAGAAGGACAAGTCGAAGTCGGTATCATTCCAGGTCAGCAGCTACGCTTATGAGGCGCAGTTGGCGGGGCGGACCACCGACGGGCGCGGGCGCACGGATTTCGTGGAGGTCCAACAGTCGGACAAGCTGCTCGGCGCCGCGTGCGAAACGCTCGGCGATCCGCTGCCCGGCGGCGACCACAACTCGACGTGGCGCCTGCGGAACGATTCCGACGAGCAGGTCAAGGTGCTCGCCACGCTGGAGGTCTGGCGCGGCGGCGAGCGCGTCTCGAAGTCCAGCAAGGGCGTCAAACTCTTCCCCGGCCACTCGGAAGCGGTCGAGTTGGGCTATGACATGCGTGACGCGGGCGAGTATGAATTACGGTTCACCGAGCGCGACCTGACGCGGCAGCGGGACGTGTTCGCCGCGCGCGTGGCGCTGAGCGTGCCGTCGCTGTTCGCGTCGGATTACGGCTGGCGGCTGAGCGAGGAAAAGGCGAAGGTCGGCCTCTGGTGGTGCGAGTCGGCGCGGAAGATCAGCCGCCACCGCCCCGTGCCGAAAGGCGATGCGCAGTCGGTCATCCGTCTCAGCCTCGCGCGGAACGAGCGTGAGAGCTTTCAACTCGCCATCAATCCGCTGAAGACCGTGCCCCACGTCACGGCCAGCGTCACCGACCTGCGCGGGCCGCGCGGCGCGAAGATTCCGAGCGGGAACATCGCCATTCACCGCGTTGCCTATGTGCGCGTGGACACGCCGACGGATGCGACGGGCGTGGCGGAAGAGTGGCCCGACCCGTTGCCGCCGCTGGCTCCGGGCGAGGAGTTCACCGCGGACGTGGGCCGCAACACGGCGCTGTGGTTCACCGTATTCGCTCCCGGAGACGTGCCGGCGGGCGATTACCAAGGCACGATTGAGTTGAAAGAGAAGCCGCGCACGAAATTCGACCGTGCGGCGTGGAAGGCAACCGTGCCGTTGCGCGTCCATGTCTGGAACTTCACGCTGCCGAAGGAGACGCGGCTCAAGACGGCGCTCGGCGTCAGCCTGGGGATGGTGAAGGCGTATCACAACCTCACCACCGACGAGGAACTCGCGGCGGTCTGGGACAAATACATGCAAAACTTCGCCGCGCACCGCATCTCGCCCTACTGGCCGATGGGCAAGGCGAAGATCGGCATCCAGTTCGATAAGACCGCCAGCCCGCCGCGCGTGAAGCTCGACTTCGCGGAGTTCGACACAGCGGCGACGCGCTACCTCGACGAGTTCGGCTTCAACACCTTCCGCCTGCCGTTGTCGGGCCTCGGTTGGGGAGGCCAGGGCAAGCCGTGGCACGACGGCGAGTTCGGCGGGTTCAAGCAGGGCACGCCGGAATACGAGGCGCTCTGGGGCGATTACGCGCGCCAGCTCACGGAGCATCTCGAACAGAAGGGCTGGCTGCGCAAGGCGTATCTCTATTGGTATGACGAGCCGGAGCGCAGCGACTACGCCAATGTTCGCAAGAACAACGAGCAGATCAAACGCCTCGCGCCGAAGCTGGCGCGGATGCTCACGGAGGAGCCGGGACCGGAGTTGACCGGCGCGGTGGACATTTGGTGCCCGGTGACGCCGAACCATCGGCCGGACATCTGCCGCGAGCGCCAGCGCGCCGGGGAGCAAATCTGGTGGTATATCTGCTGCTGGCCGCACGCGCCGTATTGCACGGAGTTCATTGACCATCCTGCCGTCGAGCTGCGGACGTGGCTCTGGCAGACGTGGGGCTACGGCGTCGAGGGCATCCTCATCTGGGAAACCAACTGGTGGAACCAGCCCACGCGATTCAAATCCCCCGCGCGGCAGAACCCGTGGGAAGACCCGATGAGCTACAGCGAGAGCGGCACTTGGGGCAACGGCGATGGCCGTTTCATCTATCCGCCGAACCGCGACAACGACCGGAAGCAGAAGTTCCTCGACGGCCCCGTCAACTCGCTCCGCTGGGAAATCCTCCGCGACGGCGTCGAGGACTACGAGTATTTCGCGTTGCTGCGCGAGTTGCTGAAATCGAAGCCGGACGCCGCGGCCGAGGCGTTGCTGAAGGTGCCCGCGTCAGTATTCACCGACATGACGCACTTCAACACCGACCCGACGCCGCTCCTGCAACATCGCGAGAAGCTCGCGCGCGCCATCGAGCGGTTGGGCGGGAAGTGAAGCGACGGGGCGATGGGCGGCAGGTATGGATTTTGGAATTTGGAGTTTCCACAGTCCGTTGCTAGACTGTGTGCTGTGATTCGACACCTCGTTGCTCTCATCGTCGCTGCCGCGCCGTTGCTGGCACAGACGCCCGACGCCAAGCCGGCCCTGCCGGCGGCGGACGTCGTGCTGAAGTTCCACGACACGCGGCTCGCCGCCGTGAAGTCGTGGCAGGCTAACTTCATCAAGAACATCCGCGAAGGCTCCATCTCCATCGTCCAGAGCGGCACGGTGCGCTTCGTGCGCCAGCCCGCGAGCGGCCCCGGCCAGCCCGCCGTCGAGAAGGGACGCGCGGATTTCATGATGCAGGTCAAGGGCCGCGACCTTGGCCAGACCATCGTCGTCGGCGTGGACAACATCGCCTGGCAGATCGTCAGCCAGGGCAACCTGCGCGGCATCTACAAGCTCGACATGAACCGCCCCATCGCCGGCTCCAAGGAAGACCCGCGCGGCCTCAACCCCATCAACGAAGTCAACCCGCCAGCGCTGCTGCAAAAGTTCCGCGCGCAGCTCGGCTTCGCCACCGAAGGCGTGCAGGAACTCGGCGGCCACCGCCTCTGCCGCCTCATCGGCCGGCCCAAGGCCGCCGCCACGCCCGGCGACGTGCAGATCGGCTCGTTGCAGGTCTGGATCGGCCTCGACGACGGCTTCCTCCATCGCGTCATCGTTAACGACCTTCGCGGCAACCCCGCGCTGGCCATTGACCTCAGCGCCGTGCGGCTGAACCTCCCACTGGACGACGCGTTGTTCCTCTTCACCCCGCCGCCCAACGCCAACATCCAGGACCTCAACGCCCGCCTCGGCAGCGCGCTGAAGTAACCGCCGCGGAGTTGCGGACTGCGAGGTTTGCACCGCCTTCCGGCTACTTCTCAGGCTTACCGCCGGCCAGGATTTTCTCCAGGTCAGGGTCGGGTGGACGGCCAAGCTCAAGCGTCTTGCGGTAGTGGAACCTGGCCAGGCCGAGGAACGGCGACTTGGGCGACGTGTAGATCACAGCGAGGTTGTAGTGCGCGTCGGGGTAGTCGGGCCGCAACTCGATGGCGCGGCGCAGTTCCTGTTCAGCGGCGGAGCTCCAGCCCTTCTTCCAGCTCGCGATGCCCAAGTAGTTGTGCGCCTCGGCGTTGTCGGCATTGAGTTTGAGCGAGCGCGTCAGTTCCTCGACGGCGTCGTCAATGCGGTCCTGCTTGAAGTAGATGATCCCGATGGTGGCGTGGCTGTAGGCGTCGTCGGGTGCAATCTGGAGCGCGCGGTTGAGCAGATGCTCGGCTTCTTCGAGCCGCTCCTGCTGGAATCGGATGACGGCCAGGTTGGAGAGGCCGAAGAGGTTCTCCGGGTCGCGCTTGAGGATCTCGCGGTATTTGGCGGCGGCCTCTTCAAATTTCTTCTGGCTGAAAAGCTCGCGAGCTTCATCCACCAGCGGCTTCAGATCCGCCGGGAGCTGGGGCGTCGCGGAGGACGAGGCGGTGGGTGACGAAGGCGCCGGGTCTTTCGTCGGAGTTGGCCGCGGGGTCGGGGAGGTGGCGGTGGCGGCAACGCGGACTGTTTGAGTCGCAGCCGGCTTCTGCTCAAACCCGGTTGCGAGCCAGGCCGGCGCGGCGTTCGAGCCAAGCGCGGAAGACGAAGTTGATGGCGATGAAGGTGGCAGTGCTTCCGGCAGACTGCGCTGGACGGAGGTGGTCGGGCGCGATTGGGAGCGCGGGGCAGTCGAATGCTTCCGCTCCGTTGGTTTTCCGGCTTTCGGCGGCGGTTTCACGGCGTTAGCGCCACCCGCTGGCGGAACAGCAATGTCTGAAGAGCCTGCCGCCTGCGCCTGCGTTGCTTTGGACAAACGGTTGGTTTTGGGCGCGGCCGGCGCTGGCGGGAGCGTGGATGACACTTGGGACGGCGCGGCGTTCGAGCCAAGCGCGGCTGACGGAGCCGATGGAGATGGAGGCGGCGGTTCTTTCGGCCGACTGGGCAGGGTGACCCTGTTGGTGACGGCGGCCGTCAAGTGCGCGGTGTCAAACACGACTGGCGCTGGCACGAACGGAGGAGGCAACCAAGCCGACGCGACGTTCGAGCCAAGCGCGGAAGATGGAACAATCGGCAGCATCTGCGGCAAAATGTCCGGCAGGCTGGGTCGGGCGATGGTGGTGGTGTCAGCGACCACGCCGGGGCGATCCGATTGCGACGATTTTTTCATGAACCTGCCGGTCGTAGCCGCCGACGTAAGGAGGCGGTCTCCCTCCAAGACAGAAGCCTCCGCCTCCTCACGTCGGCGGCTACGAGGTTCTTGGTTCTGATGCGCGTCCGAAACTGGGCGGCGAGGCTGCTCAAGACCCCGCTGGTCGAGCGTCTGGGAAACAAAGGCAGAAGGCTGCCGCCGTCCGAAACGCTCCCACGTTGAAGATCGCCCTTCACTCGCGGGCGCGGGCATCTTGGGCTGCGGCAGTCCCCTGCCGCTTTCGGGTTGCGGCGCGCTCTCAAGTTTCAGGTCGCTCGGCACAAGCACGGCGGCCGGACCCAGCGCGCCGGTTCTGGCCGTCACCTCTTCCTTGGCGCTGCGGATGACGACGTTGGTCTTGTCGCTGACAACAACAAAGGGTTGCTGCCGTCCAAAACGCTCCCACGTTGAAGATCGCCGCTCACTCGTGGGCGCGGGCATCTTGGGCTGCGGCAGTCCCCTGCCTCTTTCGGGTTGCGGCGCGCTCTCAGGTTTTAGGTCGCTCGGCACAAGCACGGCGGACGGCTGTAACCGCGCCGTGTTGTTGGAGTCAACGACCTGTGCGCGAGCCGGCACGACGCCAGCAAGCGCCGCCACACCAAGGCACGCCGCCACCATCGTGCGGATGAGGTCTTTTGTTTGCAGTTTCATCGGGTGCCAAACCGAAGCCTTTTCTCTACCACGAAACCACGCCCGCGCCAACCTCTCCCGTTGGGCTGACAACTGAAAGTTGATGGCCGGCGCGTCGTTCTTTTGCTCCAAAAAACCCATCGTCCGGTCGGCGGACGGGTTTTTTGACGCGAAAACGCGCGGTTGCATCCTCCAAGCATGGATTTGGGTCAAAAATGGTTTTTCCCATGTTTCAACGGGCAGTCCGCTGGAGCCAGCGGATAGTCCGTTCCCTGGAGCCGATCGCTCACTCCCGGGAGCCAATGACTCGCTCCCGGGGTCGAGCGGCTCGCTCCTTGGAGTGGATGGCTGGCTCCTGGGGTTCAGCAGCTCGCTCCCAGGAGCCAATGGCTCACTCCCGGGGTCGAGAGGTTCGCTCCAAGGAGCCAGTGGTTCGCTCCCGCGAGCGGATGCCTCGCTCCCGCGAGCGGATGCCTCGCTCCGGGGAGCCAATGACTCGCTCCGGGGGTTGAGTGGCTGGCTCCCGGGATTGGATACCCGTCGGCAGGGTGGAGACAGCGCGCCAAGTTGGAAAAGCCCATGTTCCGCCGCGTCCCCTTTGGCTGACAACTGAAAGCTGATAGCCGACAGCTTCCCCAAGCTCTTCACTCGTCATCCCATCCGCCCGAGCCGGCGGGTTTTGGGAACGCTCTGGCAGAGCACATGCTTTCAGCGACGAAAAACCGAACGGATTGGCGAAGAGATGGACTAATCATTGTCTGACGAACATGGCCGCAACAACTTGCCATTGAGACTTACCTTTCTTTATTTGCGCTTGATCAGCTTTTGAAGTTCGACCGTCAGGTCGGCGGCCCCCGATTCGTTCACAACTTCTAGCAACAAATAGCCTGTGTCGATGATTCCGTGAATGAAGGGTGCCACAATGGGCTTGTCAGCAATCATAACCAGCATTTGTTTGCCTAGATTATCTTTAGTGAGATTCCCAAGTATTATCGCATCCTTGGCTGTTAAACCGATAGCCAAAGTCGGCGTGTCGACCTGCTTCCCGTCTCTGATGGAAGTAGTTTTCCCCCGCGACAAAGACTCAATCTCAGTAACAAGAAGATCCGGTTTGCGTGATACGTAGCCGAGCCGTGGGAGGTTGCTTGTGTCAATATAAATGCTCTCCGAGGTGTTCGTCTCACTCACTATGTGAAACGACACGCTCGGAATACCACTCGTCGTGTTGATGCCTTGGCCCGTAGGCTGGCCGGTTTTACTGGGCGGCCGAAGTCGCTCGCCAGAGTTATAGACCCTCGTGCTGGAATGCATAGCACTCCATCGCACCACCTTCTCACCTCTAACAAAAACCTCAAAACCTGAAAACTCGTATTCGCGGAGTCTTCCGGGTTCATCGCGATTGAGATAATTTAGCGCTGTTGTTCCGTTTCCACCGTCATCTTCAAAGGAAGGCTTCCCGAAATGCTGGATAATTTCGCTCTTTGACATGCCTGGTCGAATGAACTGTTTGACTTCTTCTTCTGTAAAAGATCTCGGCCTCTGGCAACTAATACAGTTCAAACAGAGTGTCGCGATAATCGAGAAAGACAGAACAGACCATTTTTTAGTGCAGGCATTGTTCCTCGTCATGCTCAAGGCTCTCCTTTCACTCGCGGCGACTGTAGCGCTTCCGCCGCGCGCTGGCACGGAAAAGTTCCGCGAGGCTGGCAAAGGACGTTTGGGTGCGGTAAGTATGGTCGGGATTTAGCGCATGGAATTTGAATTAGTCAGCAAGTTCAAGCCGCGCGGCGATCAGCCGCAGGCCATCGAGACGCTCACGAAGTCGCTGGAGGCGGGCAACCGGTTCCAGACGCTGCTGGGCGTCACCGGCTCGGGCAAGACCTACACGGTGGCCAACGTCATCGAGCGGTTGCGGCGGCCGACGCTGGTGATCTCGCACAACAAGACGCTGGCGGCGCAGCTCTACAGCGAGTTCAAGCAGTTTTTCCCGCGCAACGCGGTGGAGTATTTCGTCAGCTACTTCGACTATTACCAGCCGGAGGCCTACATCCCGCAGACGGACACGTTCATCGAGAAGGACAGCGCCATCAACGAGTCCATCGAGCGGCTGCGGCTGTCGGCGACGAGCGCGCTGTTGACGCGGCGGGACGTGGTGGTGGTGGCCAGCGTCTCGTGCATCTACGGCCTCGGTTCGCCGGAGGACTGGTTGAACATGGTGGTGCCGGTGAAGGTGGGCGACACGCTCCCGCGGGACACGTTCCTGCGGCGGCTGGTGGACATCCAGTATGACCGCAACGACATCGCGCTGGAGCGCGGCAATTTCCGCGTCCGCGGCGACGTGATCGAGCTGGTCCCCAGCTACGCCGAGGACGCGCTGCGGATCGAGTTCTTCGGCGACCAGATCGAGAAGATCACGCGGTTCGACCCGCTGACGGGCCGGCGGCTGGAGGATCTGCCGGGCACGAGCGTGTTTCCGTCGAAACACTGGGTCACGTCCCCCGACAAGCTGGAGAAGGCCATCGAGACGATCAAGGTGGAGTTGGACGAGCGGATCGAGTGGTTCGAGAAGCGTGGCAAGCTGCTGGAGGCGCAGCGGCTCAAGATGCGCACCACCTACGACATCGAGATGATGCAGGAGATGGGCTTCTGCTCGGGCATCGAGAACTATTCGCGCCACCTCAGCGGGCGCGCGCCGGGCCAGCGGCCGTTCTGCCTGCTGGATTTCTTCCCGAAGGATTTCCTGCTGGTGATTGACGAGAGCCACGTGACGGTGTCGCAGGTCGGCGGGATGTATGAAGGCGACCGCTCGCGCAAGATGACGCTGGTGGAGCACGGTTTCCGCCTGCCGAGCGCGCTGGACAACCGCCCGCTGAACTTCCCGGAGTTCGAGTCCATGGTCGCCCAGGCGATCTTTGTCAGCGCGACGCCGTCGGATTTTGAGACGGAGAAGAGCGCCGTCATCGCCGAGCAGATCATCCGCCCGACCGGTTTGCTCGACCCGAAGATCACGGTGAAGCCGCTGGACGGGATGATTGACGACGTGATCGAGCAAGTCCGCGCCCGCACGGAGAAGAAAGAGCGCGTGCTGGTGACGACGCTGACCAAGCGCACCGCCGAGGACCTGAGCGATTACCTCAAGGACCTCGGCATCAAGGTCACCTATCTCCACTCCGACATTGACACCATCGAGCGTGTCGAAGTCCTGCGCGGCCTGCGCAACGGCAAATTTGACGTGCTCATCGGCATCAACCTCCTACGCGAGGGCCTCGACCTGCCGGAGGTGTCGCTGGTCTGCATCCTCGACGCGGACAAGGAAGGCTTTCTGCGCAGCGCCACCGCGCTCATCCAGGTTTCCGGCCGCGCCGCGCGCCACATCAACGCCGAGGTCATCCTCTACGCCGACGTGATGACCAACTCCATCAAGAAGCTCATCGAGGTGAGCGATTACCGCCGCGCCAGGCAGATGGAATACAACCGCGTCCACAAGATCACGCCGAAGTCGGTCGTGCGCGGCGTGCAGGAGAGCCTCCAGAGCATCGTTGCGGGCCACGAAGTCGAGGCAAGCGTCGTCAAGGAAGCCGGTGCCGACTACGACGTCGTCGAGCTGCTGCGCGAACTGGAGGCGGAGATGCTCGAAGCGGCGAAGAAGCTGGAGTTTGAGCGCGCCGCGCTGCTGCGCGATCAGATCAAGGAATTGCAGCGCGGCACCGGCGAGGGCGAAGCGCCGGCGTTGAAGAAACGCGAGGTGGTCTATGCCGCGCCCAACGGCGGCAAGGCGAAGCGGCAGAAGTAGCGCCGGCCGTTGAACCGGAAATTCCCCAGCGCAACGAAGCCGCAACCAAGTGTAGCCGCTGACATAAGGAGGCGGAGTGCATGGAAGGCAACGGTGGTGCGCATGAGATGCCGCAATAGACGAGTCCGTGCTCATCGTGGTTGCATGTCAACTGCTCCGCCTCCTTACGTCGGCGGCTACGAGGCTCGTCGCGGCGCATTTGCGTTGTCGCAACGACTGCCTCATCGCGCTGCGCCCTGAATCTGCGCTTGCAGCGGACGGCGGGGTTGGGTTGAATGCGCGCATGAGCGTCTCACGCCTCCTCCCCTTGTTCGGTTCCACTGTAACCCTCGTCCTCCTGCTTCACGTTCAGCCGGCGTTCTCGGCCGACGTGCGTTCGTGCGGTGCCAAAGGCGACGGGCAAACCGACGACACGGCGGCGATTCAGAAGGCTGTGGACAGCGGCGACGGCCGCGTCAGTTTCCCGAAGGGCGTCTATCGCATCACCAAGCCCGTCGTCATTGAACTCGACAAGACCGGTTTCACATCGCTGGTCGGTGACGGCGTCGCGCGCGTCGTCATGGCGGGGCCGGGCGCGGCGTTTCGGTTTGTCGGCACGCACGCCGGCAGCGCCGATCCCGACCAGGTGAAGCCGAACGTTTGGGAACGCCAGCGGATGCCGATGGTGGACGGGCTGGAGATCGTCGGCGCGCACGAGGAGGCTGACGGCATCGAGGCGAACGGCACGATGCAGATCACCATCACGCGCACGACTGTTCGCGACGCGCGGCACGGCATCCGGCTCGCGTCGCGCAACCGCAACGTCCTCATCGCCGATTGTCACCTCTACCACAACCGCGGCGTTGGCGTGTTCTACGACGACGTGAACCTCCACCAGTCGAACATCAGCGGCTGCCACATCAGTTATTGCGCCGGGGGCGGCATCGTTTCGCGCGGCGGCAACGTCCGCAACATCCACATCGGCACGTGCGACATCGAGATGAACATGGCGACCAACGCGCCGCCGACGGCGAACGTGTTGATTGACTGCTCCGGCAGTAGCGCCGGCACCGCCGAGGTCGCCATCACCGGCTGCACCATCCAGCACGGCGGCAAGCCCGCCGGCGGCGCCAACATCCGCATCATTGGCCGCGGCAATCCCGCCAGGAACCTGCCGGTTGCGCGCTGGGGCCACGTCACCATCACCGGCAACGTGCTCAGCGACGTGAAGGTGAATGTCCACCTCCGCGACACGCGCGGAGTGGTCATCACCGGCAACACGTTCTACATGGGCTACGAACACGACCTGCTCGTGGAGGACTCCAGCAATATCGTCGTCGGCCCGAACAACTTCGACCGCAACCCGCTCTACGGTTACGGCGATGCCGCCAAGGTCAACGGCGGTGTCGTGTTCCGCGGATCGGCCGACTGCACGCTCGACGGCCTGCACATCAACGGCGCGTGGCGGAAACCGGCGGCGTTGATGATCGAGAAGTGCAACCGCTTCAACATCGCCAACTGCACGATCCTCGACAGCGACAACATCGGCCTGCTGTTGAAAGACGTGACCAACAGCAAGGTCGCCGGCAGCATGGTCCGCGACGACCGCCACGACACCAAGCCCGGCCCGTCACTGAAAGTCGAAGGCGGCCGCGGAAACTGGATCGTCCAGAACCTGCTCGCGAACGGCTGCGAAGCCGCGCTGGGCACAGCCCGCGTGGAAGGCAGCAACGACGGGAAGTGACGGAGGAAACGAAATACATGAGAACTCAATCACTCACTCGGCGCAGTTTCCTGAAGCAGTCCATCGCAGTTTCGACGACGACCTTGTTTGCGCCATGGCCGCGAGCTTTCGGAGTCACCCCGTCGCGTTCGATGAAAGCGTATGACGTGAAGGAACTGCGCGTGCCGGTGGTCGAGGCAAACGCTGTCACCGCGATGGTGCTCGGCGACGACGGGCTGCTCTACTGCGGGCTGACGGGCAAGCGCCGCGTGCTGGCGGCACTCGACCCACGCGACGACTCCATCCGCGATCTCGGCGAGGTCTTCCCAAACGACCTGAAAACAAGCGGCATTCTGGACAAGATCCACAACGCGCTCGTGAAAGCACCGGACGGCAGCCTCTACATCGGCCAGGGTCTGAACGTTTCCGACGCCTATCCGAGAGACTTCCACAGCCACGGCTACGAGGGCGGGCATCTGATCCGTTATCAGCCGGGCGCGGGTCTCTTCACCGATCTCGGTCCGCAGGTGCGCGGCGAGGCCATCCAAGGGATGACGATGGACCCGCGCGGGCGTTACATCGCCGGCTACACCATTCCCGGCAACCGCTTTTTCGTCCACGACCTCGCTTCGCACACGGTCACGGACTACGGGCGCATTTCGCAGATGGCCCACCACAACCTCGTCTGCGATGCCGCCGGCGTGACGTGGGGCTGCTGGAACTGCGCGCTCGCGCCGAAGGGCGCGCCCGTCCGCACCGACGGCTGCTACCTGATGCGCTACGAGCACGAGCGGCGGCTGTTCGAGCGCACGACCATCGAAGTGCCGACCGAGCCGTTCCGCAACGTGTCGCCCGCGAAGAACAAATCCTGGGCCAACGGTTTCGACTCGGCGTGTTGCGCGCGCGACGGAGCGGTTTATTTCGGCACGTCGCTGCCGGCCAACCTCTGCCGCTTCAAACCAAGCGACGGCAAAGTGGAACTCCTCGGTCGGCCCGTGCGTTCGTCGCGCATCCCGGCGCTCGCCGAGGCCGCCAACGGCCACATCATCGGCTTCGGCGGTTTTCCGCAGATGCAGTTGTTCGTCTTCGATCCGCGGACTCGCAAGCTGGAGAACCACGGTGTGGTGTTGCCGCACTACAAGCTCTGCATCTTCCACGCGATGGTCGTGTTGCCCGACGGCCGCATCTACGCCGGCGAAACCGACAGCAGCCGGGCCAATATCTACTGTCTGACTCCGCGCTCCACGAAACGCTAACCCCGCCATGAACACAATCCATCATCTCAACCGTCGCGAGTTCCTCGCGCTCTCTTCGATTACCGCCGGCGCACTCTGGCTCGGCCGCCCCGCCGCAAACGCCGCCGCAGTAGCCGGCGTCGTGCCCGATTGGATCGCGCCGGGCAAATTGCGCTGGGTTTGGGCGCTTTGGGAGCCGATTGATCTCTACACGCGCGGCGGCCACGGCGCGGGCGTTGGCGACGGGCGTGCGACGGGACGTTGGGTGCGACGCTGGTATGAGCGGATGCACAGCGACGAGATTCTCGACAAGCTCGCCGCCGCCGGCGTGAACGTCGTCACGACGCACTTCTACAAAGGCTTCGGCCTCAAGGCCGAGGACGCGGAGATGAAGCGCGCGGCGGATTTCACCAAACGCGCCCACGCCCGTGGCATTCGCGTGTTCGGCTACCACCAGTTCAGCACCGTCATCTACGAGACGATGCTCGACGAAGTGCCACACCTCGCCGACTGGATTCAGCGCAACGCCGACGGCAGCAAACGCACCTATGGCAGCGCGACGTGGCGTTGGTCGGCCTGCCCGATTCACGACGAGTTCATCGCTTACCTGCGGCGCGTCATGAGCCGCTGCCTGCTTGATGCGGACATGGACGGCGTCGAGTTTGACGGCACGAGCTACGATTGCCATTGCGATAGCTGCCAGGCGGCGTTTCGGCGCTACCTCGCCGCGCACAATCCGAACCCGCGCGAACGGTTCGGCCTGCCGCACTTCAACCACGTCCGCATCCCGTCGCAGTGGGCCGCGAAAGACCCAATCTGGCAGGAGTGGATTCGGTTCCGCGTGGACCTCATGGGCCGGCGGCTGCGCGAACTGCGCGACTTCACCCATCGCACCAAGCCGGGCGCGGCGTTCGTCACCTACGAGGATTGCCCGGCGCTCTGGCGCAAGGACCGCACGCGGCTGTTGCCCGACAACGGCGACTTTCTCGACCTCGCCGTCGCCGAGAGCCACGACATGCCGCAGGTGCTAGACCGCGAGTTGGTAACGAAGGTGCGCCACCTCAAGGAAGGCACTGCCATCGGCCGCGTCGCGCTCTCCACCGACTGGCTCCGCAGCGCCAAAGGCAGCATCACGCTGCCGAGCGACCCGAAGCCGGTCGAACTCGACATGGCCGAGTGTCTCGCGTGCGGCGGTCACATGCTCACGGCGACCTGGGCGTTACGCTCCGGCGACAAGCGCGACGGCTCGGCGTTCTTCGAGCAGCCGGCGTTTTACGAGGCGATAAAGCGCTACATGGGCTTCAACCGCGCGCACGAGTCGCTCTACGCCAACTCGCAGCCGTGCGCCAACGTCTGGGTTTATCACTCGTTGTGGTCGCTGGCGTTCGACCATCGCACCGCCTACAACAGCGTTCTCGGCTTCGAGCAGGCGCTGCTGGGCCGCATCGCCTATCGCGTTGCCAAGGAACCGCATCTTGCCAAGCTCGGTGCGCGCGACGTGCTCATTGTCGCCAGCCAGACTTGTCTGAGCAACCGCGAGTGCGAGGCGATCCGCGCCGCTGCCGAGCGCGGCTGCGGCGTCATCATTACCGGCCTAAGCGGCGAGTGCGACGAGAACTTCCGCCAGCGCGAACGCTCGCCGTTGCCCGCTCTCGCTGCCAAGCCCAACGTCCGCTACTTCGAGAAATGTCCCGGCCGCATCTCGCAGCCCGCCGGCGAAGGCGAGCGCGGTCTGCGTCCCGCGATGCCCGCGCGCACGCCGGACATCCTCAAAGCCGTGCTCGAGGTGGCGAAGGAAGGCTTCGCCGCCGAACTGGAGGGTGGTGACCGCAAGCAGCCGCTGATGTTCGTGGACATCTATCGTGTGTCCGGCGCGCACGTGGCCCACGTCGTCTATTACGGCGACGGCTCGCCGGAAAATTTCCGTCTGCGCGTCGGCAAATGGCTGCTATGCGGAAAGCCAACGCTCTACTCGCCGCATCTCGCTGCACCCGTGCCGTTGCAGCCCGAGGCGGACGGCTCGCTCGCGCTGCCGCCGTTTGGACGGTATTGCGCGGTGAAGTTCTGACATGACACGGCTGCTTTGAGTATCTGTTTGAGTTCGGCCCATGTTTGCACCATGATTCACGCCAACAGTTGCTGGAGGTTCAGTGCCGGCAACAGGATGCAGGAATTACAGATCACGGACCACGACCATGAACCGCGTTGGCATCGGTTACGACGTTCATCAATTCAAAGAAGGCCGCAAGCTCGTCATCGGCGGCGTCACCATTCCCCACGACAAGGGCCTTGAAGGCCACAGCGACGCCGACGTGCTCGCCCACGCCATCGCCGATGCTCTGCTCGGCGCCATCGGCGAGGCCGACATCGGCAAGCATTTCCCCGTCAACGACCCGCGTTGGGACGGCATTGACTCGATGGTCATCCTCGAAGTAGTCGCCAACCTAGTCCGCCGCGACGGCACCAACATCGTCAACATTGATTCCACCATCATCGCGCAGGAGCCGAAGATGGCGCCGCACATCCCGATGATGAAGGCGCGCATGGCTGACGCATTACACGTGAGGCCCTACCAGATCGGCATCAAGGCCACCACCAACGAGCACATGGGCTTCATCGGCCGCGGCGAGGGCATTGCTGCGATGGCGGTGGTGAGCGTGATGGCGGCGGGAGCGGTGAAGTCGCCGCGGGTAAAACTGGAGCCGTGAAGCTAATGCGTAATGCTTAACGCGTAATTAAGCTTTACGCATTACGCATTACGTATTACGCATCTTTCACACCATGCCACTACGTTTTTTCAACACCCTCTCGCGCAACCTCGACGAGTTCAAGCCGCTCGACCCGGCCGGCAAGCGCGTCGGCATCTACACCTGCGGGCCGACGGTTTATGACTTCGCCCACATCGGCAACTTCCGCGCGTTCACCTTCGAAGACCTCGCGCGCCGCTACCTCGCCTACCGCGGCTACGACGTCGTCCACGTGATGAACATCACCGATGTTGAGGACAAGATCATCCGCACGGTCCGCCAGACCGGCGAGCCGCTCCAACAGCTCACCGGTCGCTTCACCGCTGCGTTCCTCGACGATTGCCGCGCGCTAAACCTCCTGCCGCCGCACTACGTCCCGCGTGCCACCGACCACATCCCGGAGATGCTCGCGCTCATCGGCGCGTTGATGAAGAAAGGCGTCGCCTACCAGGCGCCCGACAAGTCCGTCTATTTCTCCATCGCCAAGTTCGCCCGCTACGGCCAGCTCAAGAAGATTGACGCCGGCCAGATGCGGCCGGGCGAGCGCGTGAAGCTCGACGAATACGAAAAGGAATCGCTCGGCGACTTCGCGCTCTGGAAGGCGTGGGACGAAGCCGACGGCGACATCGGCTGGGACTCGCCGTGGGGCCGCGGCCGGCCCGGCTGGCACATCGAGTGCAGCGCGATGAGCATGAAGTATCTCGGCGAGAGCTTCGACCTCCACTGCGGCGGCGAGGACCTCGTCTTCCCGCACCACGAGGACGAAATCGCCCAAAGCGAGGCGGCTACGGAGAAACCGTTCGTCCGCTACTGGCTGCACTGCGCCTACCTGCTCGTCAACGGCCAGAAGATGAGCAAGCGGTCCGGGAACTTTTTCACGCTGCGCGACCTGCTGGCGAAAGGCTACACCGGCCGCGAACTGCGCTACGCGCTGATCGCCGAGCACTACCGCCGCCAGCTCAACTTCACCTTCGAGGGCGTGGACGGCGCGCGCGCCTCGCTGGCCCGGATGGACGAGTTTCTGGTGAAGCTGCGGGAGGTGGCCGGCAGCGTTTCTGCCGCCACCACGACGAAGCCGGCAGGGACGCCGGCGCTACAGGCGGAGTTCGAAGCCGCGCTCGACGAGGATTTGAACATTAGTTCGGCGCTCGGCGTCCTCTTTAACTTCATCCGGGACACCAACAAGCGGCTGGCGGAAAACGCGGTCCCGCCCGCCGAGGCCGCCGCAATCCTGGCGACGTGGCAGCGGTTCGACACCGTGCTCGGCTTCGGGATGCCGCAGGCGCAGGAGGCTCCCGCGGACGTCGCCGCGCTCGCCGACCAGCGGCAGGCCGCGCGCAAGGCGAAGGACTTCAAACGCGCCGACCAGATTCGTGACGAACTCAAGGCCAAGGGCTGGGTCATCGAGGACACACCAAAAGGGCCGAAACTGAAACGACTCTAAGAGAGAACCATGAGCGACACCGGGAGGCCGTTCGGCCCGTTCGAAGCCGCCGGGACAGGCGACGGCGGCACCGTCGGCGATCTGCTGCGGTCGGCAGGGCCGATGCCGGAATCGAAGGCCGTCGCGATCATCCGCGACTGCGCCCGCTCGCTCCAGACGGCGTGGGACGCGGAGCAGTTGACGCACGGCGGCATCAGCATCGAGGCAATTCGGCTGCAATCGGACGGCATGGTCAAGCTCGCGGGGCGGGCGCAGCCCGGCGACGGCTCGTGCGCCGGCGACATCCGGGCGCTTGGCGACGCACTTTATCAGATGCTCACCAACGAACCGCAGCTTCAGCCCGGCCAGAGGACGCCCGACCTGTCCAAAAAACGGCCGGACATCGGGCCGTTTGTCGGCCAGGTGATTGACAAGATGCGGGCGGAAGCGGCGTGGAGTTACGCCAACCACGGCCAACTCATCGAAGACCTGGACGCCGTCCTTGCCCGGCGCCAGCCGTCGCACACGCAAGTGAAGCTCTCGCTCGGCGCGGCCTCCGTTTCGTCGGCGGTTGCTGACGTCGAGCTGACGACACCGGCGCACGTGCGACAGCGGCGGCGCGCGGCGTTCAACTGGAAGCCTCTGCTCATCCGGCTCCTGGGCTTGGTGATCGTCGCCGCCACGGCATGGCAGACATGGCAGTATTTCAATCGCGCGCGGCTGATGCCGTTGCCTCCGGTTCCGCCGACGCCTCCACCACCCATCGCGCTAGCGCCGGCTGAACCACCGCCCGCCGCGCCCGCGCTACCGGTGTTTGACAGCATCGCCGACCCGGTAGAGCGCAGCCGTGCGATGGCGAAGCATGTCGGCGTCGGCCGCCTGCAAACCGGATTCGGGGGCATGCTCAGCGTGCTCGACGACGGCCAGATGCGGTGGAGCTACGCTTTCCGCAGCAGCAAGGAATTGGGCGATTTCCATTTGTCTGACGGGTCGCATCGCTTGCAGGACGGCACGCTCCAGTTGCCGCGCTCGCAGATGGCGTTGAAGTGCCTGCTCCTTGGCGACATCACGCTGGCCGTCGAGGGCCAGATGGTCGAGGCCGACCCCGATGCACCGCTGCTGGCTCTCGCCGTCGCGTGGCATCAGGGTGCTGGTTGCGAGCGCACATTCGGATTCACCCGGACGGCGGTGGAGCTGTGCGAAACCGTCGCCGGCAAGCGCATTGTGATGGCCACCGCGCCGTTCGAGTTGAAACCCGGAACGCCGTTGCGCTATCTCATCACCCAGCGCGGCAAAGCCTGTGTCGTCAAGGTGCGCGACGGCCCGTTGTTGATGGGCACGTTCTCGCAGCCGGCGGAAGGCACGCTGCGGCTCGTCAGCGACGGCTGCACCTCCGCCTACAGCGTTCTGGAAATCACCGGCACCGCGCCGCCAGCCCGGTTGTCGCAGATCGCACCGTAGCGGGCGCAGCTTTGCGACTGTTTGTTACGGGTTGCAGGAAGCGGGGCGATGACCTATAAGATGCCGCTATGCGACACACGATCTCGGTGCTGGTGGAGAACAAATTCGGCGTCCTGGCGCGCGTGGCCGGGCTGTTTTCGGGCCGCGGCTACAACATTGACACGCTCAACGTCGCGCCGACGTTGCAGGCGGGCTTCTCGCGGATGACGATTGTCACCCGCGGCGACGACGCCACGCTGGAGCAGATCGTCAAGCAGCTCAACAAGCTGGTGAACGTGGTGGATGTCCATGATTTCCGCGAGGGCGAATACGTGGATCGCGAACTGGCGCTGGTGAAGGTGAAGGCCGACGCCAAGGCGCGCAGCGAGATCATGCAGATTTGCGACATCTTCCGCGGCAAGATCGTGGACGTGCAGCGGGCGGAATTGATGGTGGAGATCACCGGCGACGAGGGCAAGCTGGGCAAGTTCCTGCACCTGCTGGAGCCGTTTGGCGTCATCGAGATCGCGCGCACCGGCCGCGTCGCCATGCCGCGCCAGTCGAAGGCGGCGGTGCCGTAGCCGCGGAGGCCGCCGGGCGGCGGCGCAGCCCGCAGTTGCAAAGCAGCTCGTTTTGGACTTTGGTAGTGCCAGAGGCCAGCGTTGACCGTTCCGAGAACCAACATCGAACCACAGGAGACTCCGACCATGAAATGCCAGATCACCACGCAGCTTTCCGTTTTCCTCGCCAACAAGCCCGGCACGCTCGCCGACGTCTGCGAAACGCTGGCGGCGGAGGGAGTCAACATCTTCGCGATGACCATCAGCGACACCGTGGATCACGCCGTGGTGCGCCTCATTTGCTCCGACCCGCGCAAGGCGCTGGCGGTTTTTGAGGAGCGCGGCACGCTGGTCGTGGACCAGCAGGTTTTGACGCTAGAGGAAAAGAACCGCCCCGGCGCGCTCGCGTTGATCGCCCGCAAGTTCGCCAAGCACGGCGTCAACATCGAATACGCTTACTGTGCTTCCGGCCCGTCGGCCAAGACGGGGTTGGTCGTGCTCCGCCCCTCCGACATCAAGAGAGGCTTGCGCGCGCTGACCTCGAAATGAGCGGTTGCAAGCCAACGTCCTTCGGCTCACCGGCGACCTGTCCGCCGGCCAATAACAAACTATTCAAGGGACTGGATTGCGCCACCGCTGGCGCCTTCGCGTTGCGCTGTGTCCCGATGGATTTCCCGCGCTGGCGAAGGCAATATCTTCGAGGAAGACGCGGCGGGCGAACACCTCTATCTGATTGAGTCCGGTCAGGTGCGTGTCTTTAAGTCCCTGCCGGACGGCGGCGCGTTGCGGCTCCACGCCGCGCGCGAAGTCAACGTGGTGCGGATCGAAGTCGCCGACGGTGGCTGCGGTATTCCGCCGGAGTCGCAAGAGAAGGTCTGGCAGCCTTTCGTGACGATGGGCAAGAAGCACGGCGCCGGCCTCGGCCTGCCCATCGCCCGCAAAATCGTCGAAGACCACGGCGGCACTATCAGCTTGCAGGGCGAAGTCGGCAAAGGCACCACCTTCGCCATCCGGGTGCCGATTGAAAGACGGGAGGCGAAGAAGTAGCGGCGCGAGCAGCGTTCCTGTCGGTCAACGTCTGGGAGCGCGGGAATCTTGCCCGCGCTCCCAGGCGCTCATGCCGGCGTCAGAATCCGATATCGCAAGAACAACTCATCCCCCTTGCGCTCGCAGCGCAGCAGCTTCGCGTTGAGGATTGCGTCGCGCGGAAACCCCGCGCCGTCCGCCAGCGTCGGCGCAGACGCCCCGCCGAAGATGCGCGGGCAGAGCGTAACGAACGCTTCGTTCACGGCGCGCGCGGCGAACAACGACCAATTCAAGCTCGCGCCGCCTTCGCAGAGCAGCCGCTTCACCTTCCAGTCGCGCGCCAGGATGTCGAGCATCAGCGGCACGTCCACGGCGCGCTTCCCGATGATATAGATATGCACGTCCGGCAACCGAGCCAGCCGATCGAGCTTGGCGCGCGGCGCGCGGCGAGAGGTGAAAATGAGAACTGGCGACACCCGCCGCTCGAAGGCGCGGATGTTTTCGCGGAAGGAGCCGCTGCCGCTGACGATGACGCGCAGCGGATGCGGAGGTTGGCCGCGGCGAACACGCGCGCGCTGGAGCCGCTCGTCGGGGATACTGAGGCTAGTGCGGTCGGTTTCGGCGGTGCGCGCGCCGACCATGACGGCGTCGGCGGTGGCGCGGAGCGCGACCATGCGCCGCTTGTCGCTCTTGCTCGTCCAGTCGGTGGGCCGCCGCTCGACGGTGGAGGTCTTGCCGTCGAGCGTCATGGCCATGTTGAGGAAGACGAAGGGGCGTTTCAGCTTCGCGTTCATGTGTAATGCGTAATGCGTAATGCGTAAAACCTCAATTACGCATTACGCATGACGTATCAAACACTCAACATGCAATCGCCGTAGCTGTAAAACCGGTATCCCTCGCGGATGGCTTCCTCGTAAGCGCGCAACACCGGCTCGCGGCCGGCGAAGGCACTGACCAGCATGAGCAGCGTCGAGCGTGGCAGATGGAAGTTGGTCAGCAGCGCGTCGGCGACGCGGAACTTGTAGGGCGGGTAAATGAAGATGTCGGTTTCGCCGGAACCGGCGCGAATCCGGCCTTCGGTGTCGGCAGCGGATTCAAGGGCGCGGACGGTGGTGGTGCCGACGCACACGACGCGGCGGCCGTCGCGCTTGGCGGCGTTGACGGCGGCGGCCGTGTCGGGCGGGATGTCGAACCGCTCGATGTGCATCGTGTGTTGCCCGATGTCGTCGGTGGCGACGGGTTTGAACGTGCCGGGGCCGACGTGCAGCGCGAGCCGGTGGACGAAGACGCCGCGCTGGGCCAGCGCCTCGAACGTGCGCGGCGTAAAGTGCAGGCCGGCGGTCGGCGCGGCGACGGCGCCGGGCTGGCGCGCGAAGACGGTCTGGTATCGCTCGCGGTCGGCGGGAGCGTCCTCGCCGTGGCGGATGTAGGGCGGCAGCGGCACGTGACCGACGCGCTGCAGTGCGCCGAAAAGGTCGTCGGCGCCGGTGAAACGGACGACGACCTCGCCGCCGTCGCGTTTGGCTTCGACGGTGGCGCGGAGAGGGTCGGGGCAAGGGGCAAAGGGCAAGGGGCAAGCGGATTCTTGAAAGACGATTTCGGTTCCTTCGTGGAGGCGTTTGGCGGGGCGGGCGAGCGCGAGCCAGCGGGAGGCGGAGAGTTCCTCGATCAACAGGAGTTCGACTTCGCCACCGGTGGGTTTGTGGCCGATGAGGCGGGCAGGAATGACCTTGGTGTCGTTGATGACAAGGACTTCGCCGGGACGCAGGCGCTGCGGGAACGCCGTGAACTGCTGGTGATGAATGACGCCGCTGGCGCGGTCCAGCACGAGCATGCGGGCGGCGTCCCGGTCGGGCAACGGTTGTTGCGCGATCAGTTCGGGCGGCAGCATGTAGTCAAAGTCGGCAGTTTTCATCACCTTCACCTCTCTTTTTACCACCGCGCGCAAAATTCGCCAGTCTGCATCCAGCCGCCAAGCGTGCGCGGGCCTGGCACCAGCGTTGCTTACCTATCCGTCGAACAAGAATTTGGTGTGTCAAAACAACAAAACTGAAACATATGTGAACGCGGTCGCGAGCAAAACTCCCGAGCGCAAAGCAAGGAACAAAATGAAACGAAACTATTTGAAACGACCTGTTGCCAAACGGGTGCTGCTACGCGGTGGGCTGGCGGCGCTCCTCGTGGGTGCTGCCAGCCTGTCGTGGGCGGCGGATGCAACGCCCGCCGCGCCCAAGAAACCCGAGCCGACACTGGAACAACGCATCGGTTCGCTGGAAGCCTACGTCACCAACGGCGACCCGACGGCGCCGCTGAAAGACAAGGATGGCAAGATAGCTGACGGACTGGCGACACCAACCTCGGCGACGGCCGGCCCCGGCCACAACGGCTGGATGATGACCAGTTCGGCGCTGGTGTTGTTTATGACGCTGCCGGGTCTGGCGTTGTTCTACGGCGGCCTCGTCCGCAAGAAGAACGTGCTCTCGGTGCTGGCGCAATGCCTCGGCATCGCGGGGTTGGTAACGATCCTGTGGTGGCTGTGCGGTTACAGCCTGGTGTTCGCCAGCGGCAGCCCGTTCCTCGGCAGCCTTACGAAGTTCGCGTTCCTGAAGGGCGTGGACTCCGCGCCGAACACCGACTACTCCTTCTGGGTCTCGCACAACGTCTTTTCGATGTATCAGATGATGTTCGCGATCATCACGCCGGCGCTGATCGTCGGCGCGATTGCGGAACGCATGAAGTTCGGCGCGATCATTGCGTTCGTGACAGCGTGGATGTTTGTCGTTTATTTCCCGCTGGCGCACATGGTGTGGGGCATTGACGGGTTGATGAACGGCGTCTGGAACGCGAAGGCCGCGATCAAGGCGATTGATTTCGCAGGCGGCACGGTGGTGCACATGTCGAGCGGCTGGTCGGCGCTGGTCCTCTGCATGATCCTCGGCCCGCGCATCGGCTTCGGAAAGGAAAAGATGCCGCCGCACAGCATGGTGCTTTGCATGGTCGGCACAGGCATGTTGTGGGTCGGCTGGTATGGATTCAATGCCGGCAGCGCGGTGGCGGCGGATGGCGTCGCGGCCAACGCGTTCATGACCACCACGCTCGCGACGGCGGTGGCCTGCTTCACGTGGGCGGCGGCGGAGTGGATCCTGAAAGGCACTCCCAGCGTGCTGGGCTATTGCTCGGGCGCGGTGGCGGGCCTGGTGGTGATCACACCGGCTTGCGGTTTCGTGAACCCGTCGGGCGCCATCATCATCGGCCTGGCGGCCGGGTTGGTGCCGTTCTTCGCGTGCTACAAGCTCAAGGCGTGGCTCGGCTACGACGACGCGCTGGACACGTTCGGCGTGCATGCGGTCGGCGGCACTTTGGGCGCGTTCCTGACCGGCGTGCTGGCCGTGCTGGACGTGAACGGGAACCTCGCCACGAACCTGAAGGACATCGTCGGCCACACGCTCTGGCTGGAGCAACTCAAGGCCATCGGCCTGACGCTCGTTTTGGCAGTTGTCGGAACGGCGATTATCGCTTATACCGTTAAAGCAGTGATGGGCCTGCGCCCCGCGCCCGACCAAGAGCGCGAGGGTTTGGACATCACCGATCACGGCGAAGAAGGTTACAATTTGATCTAATCTCAACGCAGGCGAACTAAGGAACCATTCATGAAAAAAATTGAAGCCATCATCAAGCCGTTCAAGCTCGAAGAAGTGAAGTCCGCGCTCGCCGAAGTGGGTGTGGAGGGCATGACGGTGACCGAAGCCAAGGGTTTCGGCCGCCAGAAGGGCCACACGGAAATCTACCGCGGCAGCGAATACACGGTGGACTTCCTGCCGAAGCTCAAGCTCGACATCGTCGTCGGCGACGACATGGTCGAGACGGCGATCAGCGCCATCGTCAAGAGCGCCAAGACTGGCAAGATCGGCGACGGCAAAATCTTCGTGATGAACGTGGAAGAAGCCGTCCGCATCCGCACCGACGAGCGCGGCGGCAAGGCGGTTTAGCAGGAACCGGGCGGCTGCGTCCGCCCGGACATCCTGCGACAGTAGTGAAGTGGCGTCCCGGCAACGGGACGCCACTTCGAGTTTCTGCGAGGCGTCGCGGGCGTTGTAGCTCAGCCAAAGATCAGCAGGTGGATGTTCGACGGCAACTGGTGCGCCACCTTGCCGATCACGTCGCCCTTGAGCAGGTTGACGAACCGGCTGCGTTGAGTGCCGCCCATGATGAGATATTCCACGCCTAGCGTCGCGGCGAGATCGAGGATGATCGGCGCGGGATCGTCGCTGGTGGTGTAAACCGGCAGCACCTGCACGCCGCGTTTGGCGCCGGCTTCACGGGCTGCCTTGAAAATCTCCACCGCATCCCTGTCATCGCGCCAGTGCGACTCCGTCGGAATCGTGACGGCGATTTCCCGCACGTAGAGCACGTAGAGCACGTGCCGGCGCAACGCGGCTTCCTCAATGGCGAACTTCAACACGTCGGTCACACCGCGCGCCGCCACTAGGATTGCTCCTGTCGCCGACATGGCGGCCGATTCGTCCGTGGGCAGGACCGGCTCCAGCACCGGGCTTGTGTCCGTTGCCGCATCAACGCCGAGGGGCGCGGTTGACGCGGGGCCTTTGACCCATCGGGTGGTCATCAGAAAGCCGATCCCCACAACCAGCGCGGCAAAAAACAGCGCGTAAGGCTTGGTGATGGCGATGGTCAGCCAGACGGCCGCCAGCACCAACGACGTGCAGCCCAGCAGCGCCCGCTCCCACCGTTTCATGGGCAGCGCGAGATTCAGTGCCGACGATCCGAGGTCCACCGTGATGGCGCCCACCACGCCGATGGCGTAGAGCGCCGCCAAGCCTTCGACGGCGCCGACCACGTCCAACACCAGCAGCGCGACCATGGTGGCGATCAGGAGTGGAATCCACGGCACGCCGAACCGGTTCAGGCTGGTGAAATGACGCGGCAGTTCGTCATCGTGCGCCATCATGTAAATCACGCTGACCAGGCCCACAATGGCGGTGTTGGTGGCCGAAAGCAGCAAGAACCCGAACACCAGGCCGACGGCCCACGCCAGCCAGTTGCCCGCGAAGACCTCGGCCATGTAGCGCAGCATCGAGGCTTCCAGTTCGCGATGTTGGGGATTGGTGGCGTGGTCCGGGGCGAGCACGTGGCCGTTTTGAACCACCAGCCCCGGCAGCGCGTTCATTGCCAGCGCAAACAGCGCCGTAAAGAAACACACCTCCAACAACACCGGCCAGATGGTCCGCTTCACCGTCCGCTCGATCGTCGGCGCGCCCGGCCCGCTCGCGTGCGTTTCCATCACGCCGGTCATGTTCGCCACGGTTTCCACGCCTGAGAGCGTCAGGATCAGGCCGACGGCGACCACCCAGTTGTCCCCCAATCCACCGCGCGGCGGGCCGACATGGCTGATGGCCGTGCCCAGATGTGGCAGACAAAACGCGCCGAGCACCACCACCACCGCGACCGTCGGCAGCGCCAGCAAGACCGCAATGCTCCCGCTGTGCTTCGGCCCGAAAAAGTTGATCGCGCCGATGAAAAAGATCGCCAGCACGCCCCACCGCACCGGTTCATGCACGCCGAAGTAATGAAACGCGTCGAGGCAGCTCAGCGAGGCTGTCACGATGTAGTCGCCGCACAGCAACAGGCCGCCGATCATCGCCAGCCATTTGGAGTGCGCCTTGGCGCTGGAATAGACGCCGCCGCCGTCGGGATAGTATTTGCAGACGCGGCTGTAGTTGAACCCGACAATCGCCGTCAGGACGCACACTGCCGCCACCGGCCAGAAGCCGGCGTAGCCAGCCAGCGCGAACGCGATGCCGACGACATAGGCCTTGCTCGTGCCCCAATCGCCGTAAAGAATGGCCGCCGAGCGCAACCAATTCACGTTGCGCGGGCGCCGGATGCCTAGCGTTGCCATGTCGGGTTCATCAAATCTTCTGCCGCTCAGGGCCGACGGAACAGCCACGCCAGCAGCGTCAGCAGCAGGCTGGCGATGATGCAGGTGGCCAGCGGAAAGTAAAAGCGGAAATTCGGCCGTTCCACCGTGATGTCCCCTGGCAGCCGCCCCACCCAAGGCAGCTTCGGTCCCAGCCAGAGCAGCGCGCCGACGCCCGCCAGCACCAACCCGGCCAGCACCAGCATTTTTCCAACATCGCTCATCGCCGCAAAACTACCCGAAGCCGGCCCCGCCGCGCAAGGCGGGCGAGGGGGGGGCGAAGTGGCGAACACGGAGAGGCGCGCCCTTCGACGCCAATACGGCTGCCTCTGGATTGTCCGCTACTTGGGATCGCACCCGAGGGGGGGCGGGGGGATATCCGGTGGCTCGGCGACGCCCCCGGATGGTTCATGGAGAGCCGCAGGCGGGTTTGTCGCGCTGCGAGCTTCAGGCGCGGTGTTGAACCATTGAAAGGCGTAACGCGACAGTTCATACCACCCTCGCAGCTTCAACTTCTTGAGGATGTGGGCGCGGTGGGACTCGATCGTCTTGACGCTCAGGTGCAGCATGGCCGCGATGTCAACCGTGCGCTTGCCCTGGCCGATGAGGGCGAACACCTCAAACTCACGGCTGCTGAGCGCGTGGAGGGGTGACATCGCTTTCTTGCTTGGGGCGCTCGCCGGTTTATTCAGCAGCCGGCTGGTCATCAGCTCGCTGAGGTAGGTGTGGCCTTCGAGGACGCGGCGGATGGCGGCCATGATGATCTCGGTCGGCTCCTGTTTCATGACGTAGCCGAGCGCGCCGGCTTCCAACGCCCGTTCGGCGCAAAGCGCCTCCTCGTGCATGGAGAACACCAGCATGGGCAGGTCGTCAAACCGCGCCTTGATGCTTCGGACCAGTTCGAGGCCGCTGCTCTCCTTGAGGGAGATGTCCACGATGACGAGGTCGGGCCTGCGGGACTCCATCACCTCCAACGCCTGCGTCATGTTCTCAACATCGGCGCAAACCTGGAGGTCCGGCTCCTGGTTGATCAGTTGGGCAAGACCCCGGCGCGCGATCGGGTGGTCGTCCACGATGAGGATGTTCGTCTTGCGGCCTTCCGGTTTCTTTCGGGTTTGGATCATCTCAGTCCTCCGTTCAGACTAGCGGTTTCCTTGGGAACGAACAGGTCAAAATCGTTCCTCCTTCCGGCGCGCGGCCGAGGTCGAGGTTGCTGCCGATCACCCGCGCGCGGTGGTGCATGATGTCAAGGCCGATGCCGTGGCCGGCCGGCGGCGGCTGGGAAATACCCTTGCCGTCGTCCTTCACGGTGAGCGTGACGCGGTGTTCCGTCCCGGCCAGTGTGATCCAGATGCGTTTGGCCTTGCCGTGGCGGATGGCGTTGTTGGCGGCTTCCTGCGCGATGCGGTAAAGGTGGGTGGCGGCGTCGTTGTCCTCGATGAGCACCGGCGGATCACAACTGAAGACGCACTGGATCCGGAACATGTTCCCGATATTGGCGGCCAACTCCTGCAACGCGACCATCACGCCGTTGGCTTCCTTTTTCACTGGATGAAGGCCGGCGGCGATCCCGCGGGCGTCGCTGATGGCCTGGCGGATCAGGTCGGCCACGGCCCTGGCGTCGGCGGCCTCGGCCGGGGCGGCATGGGACAGCCTTTGGGCCAGCGCCTTGCTCATGAAGCCGACGCCGGCCAGGTGCTGACAGAGGCCGTCGTGCAGGTCCTGGCCGATGCGGCGTTGCTCGCGTTCGCTGATCTCCAGCAACTGGCCCTCCAGCCGTTTGCGGTCGGTGATGTCCTGGGCGGTGCCGCGCAGGCTCACGACCCGGCCGTTGGCCCGGCCCGCGACCTCGCCGTGAGCGGCAATCCACCGCCGCGTGCCGTCCGGACGGATGACCTCCAGGTCCACTTGATAGGGCGTTCCCGTCCGGGTGGTTTGTTCCGCGGCCGCATTCAACCTCGACATGCTTTCCGCCGTGAGCAACTGCCGGTGCTCGTCAAAGCTGGGCACCGGCAGTTTTGGATCACGGCCAAATATCCGACAAAGCTCTTCAGACCACGTGACGTAGCCAGTTTCCAACTCCCACGTCCAGTTGCCGACGTGGGCCACGCGCTGCGCTTCCTCCAACTCTTTCCCGCGCTGTTCCAACGCCGCGGTGCGCGCGGCCACGCGCTGTTCGAGCGTTTCGTTGAGCGTCTTCAGCGCCTCTTCCGCCTGCTTGCGCTCGGTGATGTCAATATGGAGTCCCAACATCCGCAACGGCTTGCCCTGCGCGTCGCGCTTCATCTCGGCGCGGGACAGAATCCACCGGTAGCTGCCGTCCTTGTGCCGCAGGCGGAACTCCTTCTCAAGTTGCGTCTCCGGCGACTCCGCGAAACGGCGGTCTGTTTCCAAGACCCGGTCATGGTCCTCCGGGTGCAGCCGTTCTTCATACTCCTCGACGCGGTTGGATATCTCATCATCCGCATAGCCGAGCTGGCGCTTCCAGATGGGCGAGAGATAGCCCCGACGGGTCGTCATATCCATTTCCCACAGCCCTGCGTTGGCGGCGCGCGTGGCCAGTTCCAACCTTTGGAGGGTCTCCCACTGGATTTCCTCGGCCAGCTTGCGCCGGGTGATGTCGAAGGAGACGCCGTCCATGCGGAGGGGACGGCCGGCGTCGTCGTAGGTGCATCGGCCGCGCGCCGCAATCCAACTCATCAAGCCGTCCGGCCGGAGCACGCGCTTCTCGATGGCGTATTCGGTGCGTTTCGCGACGGCCTCTCGCAGCGCGGCTTGGACGCGCTCGCGGTCGTCGGGATGGATGGCCCGCAGGAACCCCTCAAACGTCATGACGGTGTCGGCGGGCAGCCCGTAAACGGCCAGGCACTCCGCCGACCAGTGAAGCTCGCCGGTGACGATGTCCCAGTGCCACGGCCCCAACTGCGCGGCGTCGAGGGCGATTTGCAGGCTGGCCCTGCTGCGCGCCAACGCCTCCTCTGCCTGCTTCTGCTCGGTGATGTCCCGCGTGGTGCCGATGAGGCGCACGGGGCGGTCATCCTTGAAGAAAACCTGGCCGACGGCGGCAATCCAGCGGATCACGGAGGCTTTGTCGGGGATGCCAGACAGCCCTGGGGGTTCCCCGCGCTCCGTGGGGGCGTCCCCATGCTCCATGGGGAGTTCCCCGTGTTTCGTGGGGACTTCCCCGCGTTCCGTGGGGGGATCCCCGCGTTGCGTGGAGAGTTCCACGCGTCGCGTGGGGATTTCCCCGCGCTCCGTGGGGAGTTCCCCGCGCTCCGTGGGGAGTTCCCCGTGCTCCGTGGGGGAGTCCCCAACTGACATGGTGGCTGCATCAGGTGAGCCAGAATGGCCCGATGAGAGTTTGGAAACGGTCAAGAACCCGGTTTTGTTGGCATCGGGCAGGCCGGCAGCTCCGGCGAACGAACGGGGGACCAGAACGCGGTATTCGAGAGTGAAATGGCCGTTCCCGGCGGGGTCGAGGGCGCGGTCCAGCGCCGCTTGCCTTTGCGCGCGGTCTTCGGGATGGATGGTCATCTCGTATTGTTGCCAGGTAATCGGTCCATCCGGCGGCAGGCCCCTTTGGGCGCGCGCCACGGCGTCGCAGAGCAGGCCGCCGCTGGCAAAGTCCAGTTCCACCGTGCCGGTCTGGCCCGCCTCCAACGCCAGTTGCAGCCGCCGCTGGCTGTCGCTCAGTGCCTGGCTGGCCCGCAGTCGCGCCAGCGTGTCGGTGATCAGTTCGCCGATGGTCCGCAGCAGCCGGGCGTCTTCGCCGGTCCATGCGCGCTCGGCCCGCATGGCATCGCATCCGATGAACCCAACCAGCGCGCCCGCGTGGCGGATGGGCACCAGGATCAGCGACTGGACGTTACCCGCCTGCGCGAGCCGTTTCTCCGCCGCCGCCTCCGCGGGCAGGTTGGCGGTGCGGGGCAGCAGCAACGGTTCGCCGCCGCGCAGCCGCTCCAGATACCACGGAAACGCCGCCGTGGGCACGTTGCGCATCTCGCTGATCTGCGGCCTCACGCCGGGCGCGCACCACTCGTGGGTGTTGTCGGCGACGGCGAGGTCGTCGGAAACCCGGAACAGATAGCAGCGGTCCGTCCCGGTGTGCCGGCCCAGTCCGAGCAGAACTTCCCGGATGGCGACGTCCACTTCCGCCAACGCCGTGTTGGCGAGCCGGCTGGAAGCCGATGCCACGAAGTGCTCAAGCTCCAGCCGGTGCTGGAGCGCCTGCTCGGCTTGCTTGCGTTCGGTAATGTCGTGAGCGACGCCCACAATACCGACCACCTGGCCCTTGTGGTCGCGCAGGGGCGCCTTGTTGACCAGGAAAGTCCGGGGCGCGCCCTTCAAAAGCACGGTATCCTCGGACGCCTGTGACTGGCCGGATTCCAGCACGGCGCGGTTGCGGGCTTCCAGCCTCTCCACTTCAGCCGGGGTGAAAACCTCACTGAGATGTTTGCCAATCATCTGTTCTGCCGGCATGCCCACACTCCTGGCCACGATGGAGTTCACCAACAGGAAGCGGTTCTCCAAGCTATAGACGTAGATGGGGTTCTGGCTGCTTTCGATGATGGTGCGCAGCAAGTTGTGGTTCTCCCGCAGTTCCTTCTCGGCCCGCCGGCGTTCGGTGATGTCCATGAAGCTGACGACCACCTCCTGCACACCGCCCTTGGAATCCGAAATGGGAACGGCGTTCGCCAGCCCCCACACGATGTCCCGGGTCTGTCGCTGCTGGACGCCAAACACGAAGTTCCGCAGCATCTCGCGGCGGGCCAGGACCTGCGCCGCGGGAAACTCCTGCGGTGGCATCACCGTGCCGTCTTCGCGGAAGAACGTCCAAGCCGGGTCGGAGAGCTGCTTCCCGACCGCCGACGACTCCGAAAGCCCCAGGAGCTTCCGGGCGGTCTCGTTGGTCCGGGTGACGCGGCCGTCGCTGGCATGGATGACGATGGCCACCGGAGCTGATTGGATGAGCGACGCCAGCCGTTGCTCGCTCTCCTGCAGCGACTCGTTGGCCTTGCGCAATTCCGCGGTGCGCTCGACCACGCGTTTCTCCAGCCGGCTCTGCGACGCCCGCGTGCCGCTGTCGTGCTCCTGGATGAGGCCGAGCATCCGGTTGAACGCGTCCGTCAACTGGCCGGTTTCGTCGTTGCTCAACCGGGCGGCCCTCAGCGAGAAGTCCTTCCGTCCCGCAACACCTTCCGCCACGCGCACCAGTTCCAGAATCGGGGCGGAGAAGAACCCTTGCAGCCGGTGGGCGAAGATCAACGCCACCAGCATGGAAATGCCCATCACCAGGATGCCCATGCCGGCGTAGTTCTTGATCCGCGCCCACACGATCCGGGTGTCCGCCTGCAAATAAATGGCGCCCACCATCCTGCCGTCGTGCTTGATCGGGCGATACAACTTCAGCCGGTCGCCGGCGAAGCTCTCCCCGCTCGGGCCGGCCGGTGGCGCCGGCAGTGGCGCCAGGTCGCGGCGCGTATAGCGCGCGAGCAACTGGCCGCCGGCTGTGAAGAGACAGGCGTCTTCGACGGTTGGGTTGGCCGCAATACTCCCCAGATCTTGCTGCGCGGTCCTGGCATCTTTGCGTTCCAACGCGCCGGCACAATTTCCGCCGACGATCTCAGCCAGCGCGGCGGTTTCCTGGACCGCGAGATTCTTCAGGTGGAGCAGGCCGGCGAAGAACAGCGCCGTTCCCAGCAACAGCAAGGCGACCATGCTGGTGACTACCATCGCCAGCATCAGCTTCCACTTGATCGGCAGGTTTCGAAACACTCGCATGGGCGCTGCTCGTTTCCTTGTCAGTCCGCGGGGCATTCACTCTAACAACCGTCCCGGACGGCGGCAACAACAGAGCGGCCAACCCGATCCGCCAACCTAGCTTCCAGACGATGTTTGGGCTTCTTGAGACGGCGGCGTCATCGCGCTGAAAGGAACCTCCGAGTTTTGACCCGCCGCTTTGACGGGGTTGGCAAGCTGCATGTTTCCCTGCAACCCGCGCGAGTCGGTCGGCGCGTAGGTTCCCGAATAAAAAGTCACAATGCACCAACGCGTGCCGAAGACCACCGCCAGCACAAACACCGCAATCACGATAAATTTGGAACAGGACATTGTTTTCGGCGCGCATCTTACCGACATCGGAACCGGCGCGTCTATCAGGGGCTGCCCTGATTTTACCATCAGGAGATCCCTGATGCCCCCGCCAGGCATTCGAGCCGGTTCGCGGCAATACCAGGCCGCCCCCGCGGTTTCTCAGGGATCAACCCCAAGAAGCAAAACGCGCCGGGAACCGAAGTCCCCGGCGCGTTTGCGTTGAACTTGCCGTTGTCGCTTGTGAACCTGCCCGGCTTACAACGCCAGGCTGACGCGCACGGCCGGCTCGGCGGTGCCGCGCTCAACCTTGAAGCCGAGCTTCTTGCACACCGCCTGCATCGCCGCGTTCTCGCTCGTCATCTTGGCCTTGAGCAGGCTGAGCTTCTCGTCGCGGGCGATCTGGACGATCTGCTTGAGCAACTCGCTGCCCACGCCCTGGCCCTGCCACGCATCGCCCACCACGACGACGAACTCGCCGACGTTCGTGCCGGGCTGTTTGACCATGCGGCCAACGCCGATGATCTCCGACTCGCCGGTCGCCGCGTTCTTGCGGTCCACCACGAGCGCGATTTCACGGTCGTAGTCGTTGAAGCAGATGCGCGTCAACCGCTCGTGCGCCACGCGCTGGCTCAGTTGGAGCGGCTGGCCGTAGCGCAAGTAAACGCTGCGCTCCGACAACGCCTTGTGGAAGTTCACCATCGCCGGCTCGTCCTCCGGCCGGATCGGACGGAGGACCGTCTCGGCGCCCTTGCGGGTCTTCCACTTGCTGACGTATTGCATCGGATACGGACGGATGGCCAGCTTGGGCAACTGGCTCTCCTTCACCTTCTTGTCGTGGATGACGACGCGCGCGTCGAGCGCCACCAGTTGCTCCGGCGAGGCCAGCAGCGGGTTGATGTCAATCTCCTTGACCCACGGTTGCTCGACGACGAGCAGGCTGAAGCGAACCAGGAGCTGCTCCAGCGCCGCCAGATTCACCGGCTTGCGGCCGCGGACGCCCTTGAGCGCCGTGTAAATCTTCGTCTGCTCCATCATGCGGCGCGCCAGCGTGGTGTTCAGCGGCGGCAGCGCGAGCGCGCGGTCCTTGAACACCTCGACGAGCTGGCCGCCCGTGCCGAACAGCAGCACCGGGCCGAACTGCGGGTCGAGGCTGCTGCCGATGATGATTTCGTAACCTTCGAGCTTGATCATCGGCTGGACGGTCACGCCGAGGAAGTCGCTCGCCTTGGCTTTCTTGGCCACGGAGGTCTTGATCGTCTGGAACGCCTTCTTCACGGCGTCGGCTGTGCGCAGGTTCAACTGCACGCCGCCCACGTCGGTCTTGTGCGTGATCGTCTCGGAGTAGAGTTTGAGCACGATCGGGTAGCCGATCTTCTCCGCCAGCTTGACGGCTTCCGCTTCGGTCTTTGCGATAAGCGTGGTGACGGTCGGGATACCGTAGGCCGCCAGCAGGTTCTTGGACTCGAACTCCGTCAGGATGGTCCGGCCTTCCTTGCGCACCGTGTTGATGATCGCCTCGGCCGCCGCACGGTCCGGCGCGTCGTCCGCGCCCGCCACTGGCAGGCTCGGCGTTTCGTAAATGCCGCGCAGGTTGTAGGCATAACGCCACATGTAGTTGAACGCCTGTGCCGCCACGTCCGGATAATCGAACGACGGGATGCCGGCGCGCGTCAGGATCTTGCGGCCCGCTTCCACGTCAGCGCCGCCCATCCAACTCGCGAGGACCGGCTTGTCCAGCTTCGCGTAGGGCTTCAATTGCTCCGCCGTCTGCGTCGGATCGGTCATTGCCTGCGGCGTCAACACGACCAGCAGACCGTCGCTCTCCTTGTCCTTCGCCACGATTTCCACCGCTTTCGCATAACGCTCCGGCGAAGCGTCGCCGATTACGTCCACGGGGTTGTTGTGGCTCCACGCCGCAGGCAGGAAGGGGTTGAGCGCCTCGATCGTTGCCTTGGAAATCTTCGCCAGTTCGCCACCACCGGCATAGAGCGCGTCGGTGGCCAGCACGCCGGGGCCGCCGGCGTTGGTGAGGATCGTCAGGCGTGGGCCTTGCGGACGCGGCTGCTTGGCCAGCACCTCGGACATCGAGAAGATCTCCGCGATGCTGTTGACGCGCAGCACGCCGCAACGGCGGAACGCGGAGTCGAGCACCTCGTCGCTGCCGGTCAGCGAGCCGGTGTGCGAAGCGGCGGCCTTGCCACCGGCGTCGGAACGGCCAGCCTTGATGACGATGATCGGCTTGCTGAGGGCCACCTCACGCGCCGCCGACAGGAACGACCGGGCGTCGCCGATGGATTCCATGTAAATGACGATGCTCTCGGTGCGCGGATCGTCGCCGAGGTAATGGATAAGATCGCCCCAGTCAACGTCAAGCATCGAGCCGATGGACATGAACGCACTGAAGCCGACATTTTCCTGCAAGCTCCAGTCGAGCACCGCCGTGCAGAGCGCGCCGCTCTGGCTGAGGAAGCCGACCTTGCCGGGCCGCGCGATGGTGGTGGCAAACGTTGCGTTCAGGCCGGTCAACGGGCACATCACGCCGAGACAGTTCGGGCCGATGATGCGCATCCCGCCGCGGCGGGCGTTTTCGAGGACCTGACGCTCCAACTCGACGCCGGCCGGTCCAATTTCCTTGAAGCCGGCGGAGATGATGACGCACGACTTGATGTTCGCCTCGACGCACTCATTGATGAGGGCTGGGACGGCGGTGGCGGGCGTGATGATGACGGCGAGGTCCACCTGCTCCGGCACGGCTTTGATGGTCGGGTAAGCTTTGATGCCCAGCACGCTGTTGCGCTTGAGGTTCACGGGATAAACGGTCCCGCCGAACTGGCTGGTAATGAGGTTCCAGAGAATCGTGCGGCCGACGGTGCCCTGGCTCTCAGTGGCGCCGATGACGGCCACGTTCTTCGGCGCGAAAAACGCGTCGAGCGGCCCGCGCTCGCGGTGGAGCACATCGCTGGAGGGATCGGTAACAGGTGATTTGGTAGCTGGCATGGTATTTAACTCAGTTTACAGGTTAAGGGTTTACTGCAATTCAATATCGAAAACACTGGATGTCCGCCGGCGGTCCCCCGCCGGCCGCACTCATCGCCGCCGGCCGCGCCACTGGCGCGCGTCCCGCGCAAACAAACTCCGCGGGCCGCTGCCGGCCCCGCTGAAACTGTGTCCATAGTCTCCATAAGTGCGTAAAAAAAACAACCGCACCCATCCTAGACAGTTGGCCGCCCGCCGCAACCAAAAAACCCCGTCCCCTTTCAAAAACAACTTGATCACCCGACAAAGCGCAAGGTTTTGGGCTTGCAGCGAAGGGCGGGAATCCGTAAACACGCATCCGCATTCCAACCATGAAGCTCGACCTTAATTGCGATCTTGGCGAAGGCGAAGCGTTGACGCGGACACGGGCGTTGATGCGATGGATCTCATCCGCCAACGTCGCTTGCGGCGGCCACGCCGGTAATCTCGCCACCATGAAAGCGTGTGTCGCGATGGCCTCCCAGTTTTGCGTGCGGCTCGGCGCGCATCCGGGGCCGTTGAGCCGCGGCGACTTCGGTCGCACGCCCGTCAAGATCACACCGGACGAGATGGAGCTGCTGCTTCTCCAGCAGGTCGGCGCACTGGAGCGGTTGGCGCGCGCCGAGAGCGTGAAGCTGCATCACGTGAAGCTGCACGGCGCGCTCTATCACGCGAGCGAGACCGACGGCGCGGTGGCACGGCGCTACGTCGAAACCGTGAAGCGTTGCTGGCCCGGTGTGAAGATCTACGCAAGAGCCGGCGGGCGCGTGGCTGCGCTGGCGCGACGCGCGGGTGTGACAGCGTGGGAGGAAGCTTACGTTGACCGCGGCTACCGCAACGACGGCTCGCTGGTGCCGCGCGGCGAACGCGGCGCGCTCTGGACCGATATTGACGATGTGGTGGAGCGGGTGTGCGTCTTGCTGGCCGACGGCGTGATCACCAGCGAGTCCGGCAAACGGCTGCCGTGCCGCCCGAGGACGCTCTGCGTCCACTCCGACACGCCGAACGTGGCCTTCATCGCCCGCGCCGTGGCGCGGCTGCTGCATCTGTGCGAGCGGTGACGGCTGCCCCGATGCGGCGTGAGGTGGACATTCGCGCCAATGTCCGGCAATCTCGCGGCATGAGAAGGTTTGCTATCTCGCTCGCTTCGTTCACTTCCCTCATCGTTGTCTCCCATGCATCCGCCGCGCCCATCGAGTTCACCGTCAGCGAAATCGTGGGCCTGCGGCGGTTCGGCTATCCGGTCACGGCGTCGCTGGAAACACCGCAGGGCGCGCTGCGCGATGCGGCGACGGCACGGCTGTTCGACGCGAAAGGCAAGGAGGTGACCGCGCAGTTCACTGCGATGGCGAAGTGGCCCGACGGTTCCGTGCGCAGGCTGGATGCGGATTTCACGTCCAGCCTCGGTCCGATGGAAACGGAAACGTATCGAGTGGAGTTGGTTGGCGGCGCGGCGCGGTCGGGTAAAGGAGGACTGACGGTAACGGAGACGGCGGAGGAAATCACCGTTGCTTCGAGCGCCATCGCCCACAAGATTCGCCGCGACGGCAAGCCGCTACTGACTTCCATCGCCCACGGCAAAACAGAGTTCTTTGCCGCCGAGGGTGTTACGACCACGCTGACACCTGGCAAAGCGGAGATTCTCAAACGCGGTCCATTCAACGTGACGCTGCGGCTTGGCCCCGTGACGCTTGAATATGTCAGCAGCAAATCGTGGGTGAAGATTACGCAACGGGCCGGGACACCGGTGTTGTTGGCTGTGGACGCGCGCTTCGCGCTGCCGGAGCCGCCGCTGTTGTGGGATTTTGGCGTTGAAAGCTGGCTCTATGGCTGCCTCCGCAGGCCGAACGAAACAGCCGTGCTGCGGCAGGATGCGAACGGCTGGCGCGTGCTGACCGGCGCAGGCGAGCGGTCGTCAGTCTATGCGACCGGCAAACGTTGCGAAGGTTGGGGCCATCTTGCCGATAAGCAACACGTCATTGCGTTCGGCGTCGCCGACTTTTCTGGCGATGGCGAGCCGAGCCTGTTCGTCGGCGCGGACGGCCGTTTCCGCGCGTCAGCGAAGCGGAAGGAACTGACGGTCTATTTCCACGCTGTCGGCCAGCCGGTGCAGGTGACGGCGATGACCAGTCCGCCGAGCATGTTGGCGCCACTGGTGGTTAAAGTGAAGGAGTAGCGGTTGGACACTTGTCATGAGACTCATCACGACTCTTCTCTGCGCGCTTTGCGTCTTCTGCCATTCCTCCTTCGCTGCGGCCAGCGGCAAGCCCAACGTCCTCATTATCCTCGCCGACGACCAAGGCTGGGGCGATCTCAGTGTCAACGGCAACAGCAACCTAGCCACGCCGCACGTGGATTCGCTCGCGAGCGCCGGCGCGATGTTCGACCGTTTCTATGTCTGCCCCGTCTGCTCGCCGACGCGCGCGGAGTTTTTGACGGGACGCTACCACCCGCGTAGCGGCATCTTCAGCACGTCCACGGGCGGCGAGCGCATGAACCTCGCCGAAAAGACCATCGCCGACACGTTCAAGGCCGCGGGCTACGCGACGGGCGCGTTCGGCAAATGGCACAACGGCATGCAGTATCCGTATCATCCGCGCGCCCGCGGCTTCGATGAGTTCTATGGGTTCTGCTCCGGGCACTGGGGCGATTATTTCGATGCGCCACTGGAACACAACGGTCGGCTTGTCACGGGCAAGGGCTACATCATTGACGACCTGACCGACCACGCGATTAGGTTCATAAAGCAACACCGGCAGCGGCCGTTCTTCTGCTACGTGCCGTTCAACTCGCCGCACACGCCCGCGCAGGTGCCGGACCGGTTCTACGCGAAATTCGCCAACGCCGAACTGAAGTTGCGCGATCGTGACCCAGACCGCGAGGACCTAGCCAAGACGCGGGCGACGCTGGCGATGTGCGAGAACATTGACTGGAACGTCGGCCGGCTCCTGCGAAAGCTCGCCGACCTCAAGCTCGCCGACAGCACCATCGTCATCTACTTCAGCGACAACGGCCCGAACGGTTTGCGCTGGAACGGTGGCATGAAGGGCCGGAAGGGCTCCGTGGACGAAGGCGGCGTGCGCTCGGCATTCTTTATTCGCTGGCCGAGGCGCATTCCGTCAGGCGCGAAGGTCTCGCAAATCGCCGGCGCGATTGACTTGCTGCCGACACTGGCCGATCTCGCCGGCGTTCCGGTCGTCAGCACAAAGCCGCTCGACGGCGTCAGTCTCAAGCCACTGTTGCTCGGCGACGCAAAGAACTGGCCGGACCGGATGATCTTCTCGCACTGGGCCAAGAAGGTGAGCGTGCGCACGCAACGCCATCGCTTCGTCGCGCCGAACCAGTTGTTCGACATGGTTGCCGATCCCGTCCAGGACCGCGACATTGCCAAGGAGCAGCCCGAAGTTGCCGCGCGGTTGTCGGGTGCTGTCGAGAAGTGGAAGGCAGCGTTACTGCCGGGTCTTGGTGAAAACAACCGGCCTTTCACCGTCGGCTATCGCGAACTGCCGATCACTCAACTTCCCGCGCGCGATGGCGTCCCTCACGGCAACGTCAAGCGCAGCGCCCGCGCGCCGAACAGCTCGTTCTTCACGAACTGGACCAGCGCCGACGACCGCATCACGTGGGACGTGGAGGTCGCCACCGCCGGCCGCTACGAAGCCATCGTTTACTACACCTGCCCGAAAAGCGACGTTGGTTCGGTGGTCGAGTTGAGCCTGAACGGCTGCCGCGTTGAGGCGGCTGTCTCCGAGGCGCACGACCCACCGTTGCGCGGGCAGGAACACGACCGCTTTCCTCGCGCAGGCGAATCGTATGTAAAAGACTTCAAGCCCATGCGGCTCGGCGTGATGGAACTGAAGCAGGGCCGCGGCGAATTGACGCTGCGCGCGCTGAAGGTTCCGGGCAAGTCGGTGATGGACGTGCGGATGATCCTGCTGACGCTGCTCAAGTAACAACGACGCGCGTCACTCGTAACGGCCGATTTCCTCCGCGAGCGGCGTGAGCAACTCCAGCTTCCACGGCTCGACGCGCGGCGCAACCGAGCAGGCCGTGCTCAGGATGTAGCCGCCGCCGGGCTTGCCGACGCGGAGCCGCTCGCCGGCTTCGGCGAGGACCTGCTCCTTCGTCTTGTAGTCGAGCAGCGCCACGGAGTTCATGTTCCCCTTGATGAACAACCGGCCGCCGACCTCCCGCTTCGCGTCCGCGAGTTCGACGTTGCCGAGCGGCGGCGGATCGAGCGTGTCGAGACCATCTATGCCCGTTTCCGCCATCAACTCCAGCCGGTCGCCGATCCGGCCGCATGTGTGCGTATAAACCGGCACGCCCGTCGGCCGGATCGCGTCCGTCATCCGCCGCTCATAGGGCAGGACGAACTCGCGATACATGTCGTGCGAGATGAACCCGCCGCCCGCGAACGCCGACGAGATGAGCACCGCGTCTACGCCGCGCCGGGCCTGCGCCACGGCCCACGCGTTGGCAGCAACCGTGAGCCGGTCCAGCAGCGCGTGGCATTTGCCCGGGTCGGTCATGAGGCCCATTAGCGCCTCTTCGTAGCCGAAAAGCTCCATCAGGTGCGTGAACGGCGAGAAGACTTCGCCGTGGACGGAAACCTCGTCGCCAACGGCGGCTTTCACGAGGTCAATCGTGCGGAAGAAATACTCCGGCACTTCGCTGAGCGGGCCGGGCTGCGTCTTCTCCGCCAATCGCGGCACGTGGTAGGTGTTCCAGATGTAGCCGGTCAGATCGTCGAGGCTGTCGAGTTGGTCGGGATCGAGCGTCGCGAACTCCGCGCGCTTCGGCGTTGAACCGTCAGCCGCGTAGTGATGCGCGCTGTCGTTCGGCGGCACGACCGTGTAGTCGCCGCTCTTCCAAACAAGTCGCTCGCCGCCGTCGCTGGTGCGCTCGATGCGCGCGAGGTCGTCGAGAACGTTCGCAGGCCGGCCGGGAAGGTTGATGAGGATGCCGTCGAAGCGATAACGCCGCTGCAACATCACGAGCGCCTCGGCAAAACCTTCGCTCGTGAACCAGATGCGATGCGGCGGAATCGGGGTGTTGAGGAAGTAGTGTCCCAACGCAAGCTGGCACATCACCGGCACGCGGTCCGGTTGCCGGTGCTGCATCGCGAGCGCGACTCGTTGTTTGCCGGTCATAGCGCGGGACCTCACTCCAACGTCGGCTTGGCAACCTCGCCGCGGAGTTGGACGAGGCCGCCTTCCTTCTCATAAACACCGTAGAACGGCGAGGTCGAGTCGAGCCAGACGGTGATGCGGTGCAGTTCCTCCGGCGAGAGCTTCACGTCGTGATGGCCATTCACGAGCAACGGGTAGAGCTTCGACGCCCGCGCGCCGAACTGGCCGGGAATGGTGCGGTAGGCGCGCTCGTCGCCGAAGTCATGGCCACCATAATCATAGAAACCGTATTTCTCTGCGAGGCTCACGTAGGAAGCGTAGAACGTGCCGTCGGCCCACCACCGTCCCTGTTTGATCTGCACCAGCTCCGCGTCGAGCCGCGGCGCTTTGTCGGGGTTCTTCTGGTGGCATGAGACGCAATGCTTGTTGAGGACTGGCTGGACGAGCCGCGGGTAGCTGAACGGGTTCGTGCCGTCCACGTCGGGCTGGAGCCGCGACGGCGCACGGCGCATCGCCAGCGGCTGGCCTTTCGAAGCGAGCGGCGCATGGGGCTTCGGTTCGTGGCAGCCCTGGCAGGTGCGTTTCTCGCCGGGCTGGAGGTGCGTCGCCGAGCGCATGGATTGCACGGCCAGTCCGTTCTCGTCAAGCGCCTGGAAGAAGAGTTCCTTGCGCGCGGGCACGATGAAATGCGCGCTGCCGTCGGCCTCGACCGGCACCGTGCCAAGAACGGCGCGGGCAACGTTGACCGAAAGCGTGAACGGAATCTGCACGCCCGTCGTGTGCGGCAATGCCTGCGAGCCGAGCGTCTGCGGCAGGACCTGATAAACGCGCAGCGCCTTGATCTTCGTGCCGGCCGGCCACGGCTTGAGGCTGTTGTAAACGTCGAGCACCGCCATCGTGCCCTCCGCGGGCTTGCCGGCGGCGAGTTGCACAGCCGGCTCGCTGATCACCGGCGGCTTGGGACGCGGCGCGAGCGGCATCGGGTTGTGGCAGCCGATTGCCGGATCGCGGTAGAGGAGTTCCTTGTTGCCAAAACTGTCCACGAGATAGATGCCGTAGTTGCCTTTGCCCACCGGGCCGCCCGACGAGTGCGTGCCGGCGGCGGCGTCATAGACGCAGAGGTGGTAATCCTCGCTGAGCGGCCACGCCTCGCCGTAGTTGATGGTGCCGCCCTGACTCTCCGGGAACGCGATCTCCGGCGTCAGGCGTTTGACCGGCCCCATCACGTCGTCATCTTTCGCGCGCGGGTCCACGATGACGAGCGAGCCGAACGACTGGCCGTGATGCGGCGCGGCGGTGGCGATGAACTTCGGCGAGCCAGGAATCGCCCGCACGTCCAGTTCCATGTCGGGTCGCTTGGCGCGGAACGAATAGTTCCCATGCACGGCGCGCGGGTCGCGGCCGTCGGGCGTTGTCGTCCACGGCATGTGCGCCACCACGCCGTGGCGGTCCACATAATCCCACCGCGTCCAGACGATCAGCCCGTCGTTGGCGACGCTCGGATGCCACTCGTTCGTCTCGTGCGGCGAGAGGCAGCGGATATCGCCGCCGTCGGCGGCCATGTCGTGCAGCGTGTAGGTCGGGCAGATGCGTCCGCAACGCAGGTAGCCGCCGCGACGCTCGCTGATGAACGCGATGCGCCCGCTCGGCATAAAGCACGGATCAAACTCGTTCCACGTGCCGTCGGTGAGCTGCTCCAGCCGCGAGCCGTCCGCGTTGGCCTTGAAGACGTGATAGCTGCGCCCCTTGTCCCAGTGACCCCGGCTCGGATCGGTGTGCTCGGTATGGCCGCGCTCGCCGCGGCACTCGACGTAGGCGAACGCGATCTGCTTGCCGTCGAACGACACGTCCGGCGAGATGAACGAGCCGCCCTCAGTCTCGTCGCCGCTGAGATTGCCGAGTCCGTCGAAGCCGAGTTTGTAGTCTTTCATCGGCCCGCCGCTGAGCTTCTGGCCCTTGAGCCGGCCGCGCTCGACGACGGAGTTGGCGAGCAGGTCGCGCACGGTGGCATCGGGACTGAACGGCCGTTCCAGGACGCAGACCGAGCCTCCGGGCCGCGCCGTGACGCCGTAGTATTGGTCGCACATGTGGTTGTAGATGCAGAGGTGACGCTTGAGGAAGAGCAGCTTGTCGAAGCTCAGCAACGGATTGCTGAACGCGACTTGCCGTCGCAGCCGGCAGGTGTCGGCGAAAAGGACATAGCGCGCTTCGGTGTTCGCCGGCGCGATGGCGGCGTTGGCAGAACGCAGCGCGGCCAGTTCCGGCTCAAAAGAAGAAAGCTTCAGGTTTGCGATCAACACCGCTGTCCGTCGCAGCACGATGTCGGCGGGGTCGCGGTCGCCGGCAATCACCAACGATTCCTGCCGGAAGGTTTCTGGCGCAACCGCGTCGAAGTGCGCGCGGTTGCCGAGGTCGCGCTGCAATGAAGCGAACTGTTCCTCCCACTCCTGCTCCAACCCGACGCGCGACCACGTGCTAAGGAACCCGTCCATGCCGCGCACGGCTAGCAGCATCGAGTGCCGGAACGCGCGCACCTCGCTATAGAGCGAGGGCAACTGCTCCATCGCCTTCGCGTCCTGCTTCAGCAATCCCGCGATGATGGAGCTCCACTTCGGTTCGGTTTGCGCAAATTGCCTCTTCAGTGCGTCGCCGGAGAAGCGTCCCGGCATCGCGGTAGTGAGGGCGTCAATGGCCAGCCGCAGGTCGCTGATGCTGCCGACATGGACCGCCGGGGCGGTATCGGCGCATTTGGTGGCGTGAGTCTTGATCGCCGTCCAACGCGCGTCTTCGCACGGCGCCTTCGAGCGCATCAACTCCGCCATCTGTGTCTCGAAGACCTTCCGCAAGTCGCCGAACCAAAGCGTGCGCGTGACGGTGGCAATTTCGTCGAGCCGGCAGGCGCGGCCGTAGAGATCGAGCCAGCGCGGATCGTTCGGACCGGCCTTCGCGCGTTGAAGCTCCGCGACTTCCGAATCCAGCGCGCCGGCGGTTTCGCCGAGCCGCTTCGTTATCAAACCCAGAATCCATCGCTCGAAGCCGATGTTGTGGGATTGGAGGAACCAGTCGAGATGGCGGTTGCGCGGCAGATCCTTCGCGAACCACGCGCTCTGGACAGGCCAGTCACGCTTGATCTGCGCCCAGAGCCGCGGCACCGGCGTCGCGGTGAGTTGGTTCTCCTTCGGCTTGGCTTCCTTGATCCAATCGGCGCAGTTGGCGCGCGTGGCGATCATCGTCTCGGCCCACGTCGCCTTCTTCGCGTAAACCTGCTTCACGTCGAGGTTGGCGGCGGGCGTCGGCTGCGAACACGCAAGAACGGCAAGCAGCAAGAGCGCCGCTTGCGCTTGGAAGCGAAAGGGACGTTTCATGACTTGATCTCCTTCGGGAGCGGCGCTTATGCCGCAGCGAGCCAGCCTTTGAGGACACTCAAATTCTGCTTGAGCATCTTCAACATCGCCGCGCGGGTCTTCTCCTGGCCTTCGGGGCACCACTTATACTCGATGTGCATCGAGAGCGGCGCGGTGAGCTTCATCTGCTTGAGCCGTTTGAAGTAGTCCGTGTTCTTGAACTCGCCCTCGCCGAACGGCGTCAGCTCCTTCGGCCGCTTCACGTCCTTGACGTAGGCGACCTTGATGTGCGGCTTGAGCTGGTCGAAGCGCGCCCCCCAGTCGTCGCCGTGGACAACCAGCGCGTGGCAGAGGTCGAACGCGACGCCGATTTGGTTGGGGTTGAAGTCCTTCACGATCTCATACATCTCGTGCAAGTCGCCGCCGACGTAGGTGCTCTTGCCGGAGGGCGAGTGGTTCTGGATGACGCCGGTGAGTCCGAGTTCCTTGTTGCACGCCGCCACTTCGCGCAACTGGGCTTTGATTTCGGATATGGGGGTCCCAACGCCGCCCCTGTTCGTGCTGAAACCGAGCCGGTAGTAACGGATGCCGAGCTTCTTCGCCGTGCGCAGAACGGTCTCGGCGTGCGGCGTGGACATGCTGTTGATGCCGCTGGTGATGAGCAGCATGCCAAGCTTGCGTTTGCGCAGCGCCTCGGCGTAGCGCGGCATCTCGTCGGCCGCGCGCTCCGGCTCGATCTCACCCTTGGGCCGCACGGGACAATCCACGCCGTCGAGGCCCGCCTCGGCCGTCAACTCGGCGGCTTGATCGAAGTCGAGCTTCAGTTCCTGGTAGAGCTTGCTGAAGACAGGGATCAGCGGCGGCCACTTGCCGCCGCTCGGCGCTGCGGATGCGAGTCGCGGCCACGCAACTGCGGCGGCGCCGGCGAGCGCGGTGTGACGAAGGAAATCACGACGGGAGAGAAGAAGAGCATGCTTGTTCATGGTGAGGCGGAGTGTTGAACAAAAATCGTCCAGACACAAGCTCTTGATGCCACCCTTCACCGCCGCGCCCGGCTTCCATCCGTCGAATACATGCGGAAGTCTATGAGGCGTGGCGGACGGAAGCCGCGGCGGACGCGCTCGCGGAGTTTGTCGTCCACGGGGACTTTCTCGACGGCGGCGAGGCGCTTCTCCTGGAACGCGAACCAGAGGTCTGTCAGTGATACCTCGCCTTCGCGGATTGTGGCGAACTCGCGCTTGAAGACACGCTCGACGCCGTCGAGCTTGCCGGTCTCGATTGCGGCCTTGGCCCAGAGCAGTTCCACGCGCTCGTGGGCGCGCACGGCTTCGGGTAGCGTGGCAACGAAATCATACGCCTCGGCATATCGCTCGGCGCGCGTGAGCGTCTGCAAATACTCGACGGCCAGTGGCGCCACCTGCGGGCCGGCTTGCCACGCCTGCCGCATCAGATCGCAGGCTTTCGCCTTGTCGCCGCGGCGCTCGGCGAGCACGGCGAGGTTGCGCAGCGTCCAACCCGTCTGCTGGCACTTCAACGACGCCTGCCACGCTTTCTCCGCGCCATCAAGGTCAAGCGCTTCCATGCGCAGGTTGCCCAGATGCCACCACGTCAGCCAATGAACGCTGTTCGTCGAACTTGCCGACTTCTCCAGCAGCGGTTGCCACTCCGGCTGTGTCATCAATGCGCCCGGTTCCTCGCCGGCATCGCGCTTCGGCAACTCGCTCTTTTCCAGCAACGCGAGCCACGGCTGCTGGTCCGCGCCGAGCGATTCCGGCGGAAACGACAGCTCGGTGGGAATCGGGTTCGGCGAACCTTGCGCGGCGCAGCGGCGGCGCTCCAGTGCGGCCCAGCCGGAACCGAGGTGGAGTGATCGCTCTGGTGCGCGCGTCGTGACGGCGGCGAACTTGGTGTCGAGTTGCTCCACGCGCATTCGCGGCAGAGTTTTTTCAATCGCTTCGTCCGCCGTCTTCCACGCTCGCTGCCAGTCGGGGCTGTGGATGCGGCGCGGGTCGGCTTCGAGCGGGCCGAACGCCTCGGTCCAGCACCACGTCTCGCGCGCGGGCATCGGGATGCTTTCCGACTGTGTTTGCGCAAGGCCGGCTTGGATTTCGATATAAGCTTCGCCGCGCACGGAGAGGAACTCCTGCCACCGCCGGCCGCCCTGGCCCACGCCCCAGCCCCAGAGTTTGCGCCCCCGCAAGCGGTCGGTGGAAGTCTCGAAGAGGCCGCGCCCCTCACCGTCGAGCGCAGCGATCCATCGCCGCTGGCCGGCGGCGAAGCGCGAGAAGAAATCGTAGGCGCTCGCCGATTGCGTCGTGTAGGTCTGGTCGCGCCCGTTCCAGATCGGCAATGGAACCAGCGACACGCCAGTGTCGCGGTTAAAACTGAGCGCGGTCGTCGCCGGCACCAGCGTGCGCACATCCCGGCGTTCCGGCACAGCGATGGTGGTCCACCAATACATCGGCAACTCGCGGTCGTGCGGGTTCACAATCCGCATACGCGCGAACAGGAACGGTGAGCCGGGCGGCAGATGAAAATCAATCTGCCATGGGAAGCAGCGCACGCGGTCCCACTCATAGAGGCGCAGCACCGGCTCGCCCTCGGTGCCGCGCACTTCCGCGGCGAAGACGGGCGAGCAGGTCAGGAAGTGATGGCCGCGCAGCGTGGTGTTCCATTCGATGCCGCCGCAGAACCACGCGTTGCGCAGCGCGAGGTTCGCCGGCTGGAAGACCGGGTTGCGCGAGAGCAATTCGCGCCCGTCGGGCTTCTGGACAAGCGAAACCAGCCGCCCGCCGAACTGCGGGAGGAACGTCGCGCGAAGACATTCGTTCTCCAGCACAAGCGAGTCGAACGTGCGCGGCTTCTTGTCGCGATTGTAGCCGTCCTGCATCCGGTGCGGCAGGCAGCGCCACGCCGTGCGCCAGCCGAGGTAACGTTTGTCTGCTTCCGGGATCGCCGGATCGAGCTTCGGCACGTCGTCCTCCTTGTCGCCGCGGAACATCGGCAGTGGATTCTCCGGCCCCAACTCGGCGGCGGGAAGCGTGTAGGGTTCGACGCGGAGCGTGGTCGCGGAGAAGATGGAAGGAGACGCAATGAAAAGCGCGAAAGCAATGACAGTCGGAGTTGGAATTTGAAGATTCATGGCATTTTATTTGTTCGCTTCACCAGCCGTCGCACGCACTCAACGATTCTCTCCTCCACATCGCCCGCCCAGCGAAACGCGGGGCGGCCGTATTCGTAGAGGAACGGCCCGCCTTCGTAACCACCCTCCTCCCACACACGGCGCGACGGGATGTAGGATACGAGATCATCGGCGTAACCGCAAACCCACGTGCCGGGACCGAACTCCTTCTTGAACCGCAGCGCGTAGTTCACAACCGTCTCGCCGCCCATGCCGACGAGGAGCATTTCGCCGCCGAGTCGCCACGCGTGGATCGGATACGGATACGCCGCCGCGAACTTCTCGCCGGCTTCGAGCTTCTTCAGCATCCGCGCGGCCCAGCGGGCGCGGATGGCGTTCTTGTTCGCCAGCTCCGCCTGCAAGTCTTCGCGAGTCACGATCTTGTCGTAAGCCAGCTCCACAAACTCGAATGCTGTGCGCAGGCCCGGCGAAACGGGCTTCAACGGCTGCTTCAGTGCATTCTCCACGCCATCGGCCAGCATCTGACCGTAGCGTTCACACAACTCGACGCGTCGGCGCGGCAGCGGGTTCTGGTCGGCACCGCAAGTGTTGATGAACATCGCCGTCGCGCCCGGATGGTTCTTTTCCAGCGCGAGCTGCGCGAAGCCCGGATAATCGCCGCACCACTGCGTAAAGCTGAGCGTCGTCGGATGGCAGGCGTAGCCGAACAACATCACCAGCAACTTGCCCTGTGCGTCGCTCACGGTCATCACCGGCACCGCATGGTCCACAGGACCTTTCAGCGGCGTGCCCTTGGCCAGCAAATCAGGAATCTCGGCCTCGCGATTGTTGCGGCGGTTCACCGCAAACGTCGCGCGTCCCTCGCCGATGCGGAGACTCGCGGGCGCGAGCTTCGAGAGCGCGTCGCCGACAACCTCGACGATCTTTGCTTCCATCTGCGCGGTGTATTCGTCCACAAGCGCCTCTTGCGTGGCGTCCACAGGATAATAATCATGGAGATCGCCAGTGAGCCGCGGGCCGCAGTGGTTGTGCGAGTAGGTGAGCATGACCTGAGCGCGCGACAGGCCGAAACGCTGGCGGAGCTTCTCGCACGCCCGGTCGGCCATTGCTTTGGGGATGCCTTGGAAGTCGCTCGTCACGAGCACGGCGCGGCGGCCCGCAGAATCCTTCAGCGCGAGCGCTTTCATCCAAAGATCGTGCAACTTGCCTTCGGGCGCGCGCTTGGAGCCGTAGCCCGCGAGCCAGACGGATTTCTCCGGCGTGATGATCGCCTTCGCGACGCCGGCTTCCCAATCCGCCGCTTGCACGCTGCAAACGGCAAACGTCGCACAGATGAGGACGCGAGTGGTTTTCATGTCACTTCTTCTTCCCCTTCCTTTCGACCGGCTCGCCGCGCAGCAGCTTCAGCGCCGTCTCGTGCTGCGGCGACGTGACCGCGCCGCGCAGAAGCGGGTCGTCGGTTTCCTTCATGTGCTGGAGCAGACGGCGGGCGAGTTCGTCGCGAATCGAGGCGCAGGCAGGTTTGCTGGCGAGGTTCACCTGCTCCCACGGGTCGGCGGTCAAATCGTATAGCTCCAGATGCTGATGAAACGCCGTGGCGGGATTCTCTGGCACGACGGTGTCGGACTTGGGTCGCCACATCTGCGACGGGTCCTGAAACGCCGGCGCGGTGGAGAAGTTGGCGATGAGCTTGTGCGTCTCGGTGCGGATGCTGCGTTGTGGGTCGTAGTAACCGTGATAGGTCAGTTCGCCGAAGATCGCCGTGTTGGGCTTGTAGGCGTGGCCATCGAGCAACGGCGAGAACGAGCGGCCCTGCACGTTTGCGGGAACAGGTATGCCGATGAGGTCGAGGATGCTCGGCAGCACGTCAATGTTCGACACCATCTCGTTGCGCACCGCGCCGCCGTGCCAACCCGCGCGGCCCGCGTGACGCAGCAGCAGGATGACTTGCAGGCCGGGTTCATAGACGCTGCACTTCGCGCGTGGCATGGCGATGCCGTGGTCGGTGGTGGCGATGAGGAGCGTGTTCTTTTCCAAGCCGAGTTCGCGCAACGCCTGCGTCCATCGGCCGAATTGTTCGTCCACGTGCTTGATGGCACCTTGGAGGCCGGCGAGTTCCTCGCGCGTGCCGGGCGTATCGCTCAAGTAGCCGGGGATTTGCACGCCGAGCAAATCGTCCGGCTTGAGATGCGGCCCGGGGAAACCGGTCAAGCCCGACATCGGCCCGCCGTCCTTCGGGTAAGGAAGCCGGTGTGGCTCGATGAGACCTGCGTAGAGGTAGAACGGCTGATTGCCTGCGGCGAGCCGTTTCAGTTCCGCGACGGCGGCGTCGGTGGCTTCGACGGCTTTGCCTTTGTTGATGAACTTCTCGTAGCCACAACGCGCCGGGCCGGAGCGTGTCTCGTGGACGTTGCCGATGGCGACGGTAGCGTAGCCGGCTTCCTTGAGGAACTGCGCGAGATGTTTCTCCTCCGGGCGGAGGTCCCAGCCGAAGTTGGCGTGGGTGAGGCCCATGACGCCGTTGTTATGCGGGTAGCGCCCTGTGAAGAGCGACGCACGCGACGAACTGCACCCCGGCTGCGTGCAGAACGACCGCGCGAACCGCACGCCCTCTTGCGCAAGCCGGTCAAGGTTCGGCGTCCGCACCGTCTTGATGCCATAGCAACCGATGTGTTGCCCCATGTCGTGGCAATGGAAGATGACGATGTTGGGTCGCTGCGCCATCGCGCTGGCGGAGAAACATGCGGCAGCGAGCAAGAGAAGATGCCGTGCTTTCATAAAATGCCGTTCGTTGTAGTCGCTGACAGCGGCAATCATACTCGCGACCGCCACCGCGCACCACGACTGTTTTGCTGGCCGCGCGGGCCGAACCGGCCAAAGCCGGGACTCCGAACCTTGCACGGGCCTGCGCCGGGTTAAAGGTTTGGAGTCCCGGCTTTAGCCGGCCACCGTCTGCTACGAGGACAGCAAGTTCTCCAGATACTTCCGCGCGCGGTTGATCTCCGCTGTCGTTTCGGCCGCGGTGGGCAGGATCGGGATGCCGCGCGGCGTCGGGTGCATGAAAATCTCCGTAAAACCGGTGTAGCCGACGGTTTTGAGCGCGGCGAGGATCGGCGTGAAATCGAGCGGGCCGCGACCGGGCATCTGGAGCAGTTCCTCCTCCTTCGGCATCGGTTTCATGCAGCCGTTACCGTGCTGCCACGCGCAGAAGACCTTGATGCGATTGCCGAGGTCTTTGATGAGGCCGGCGATCAGCGCAGGCTCCTGCGGCAGGTGATACGGCGCGAGTTCCACGCCGAGCGGCAGGTCTTTGCCGAACTCGACGAGCCAACGCAGCGAGTCGGGCGAATCAATGAGGTTCTTGCCGTGGTTTTCGATTGCGATGCTGATGCCGTGCTCGCCGGCCTTCGCGAGATGCGGCTTGAGCTTCTCGACGAACTCCTGCACGGCCTTTTTCAGTTCGTCGCCCTTTAGCCCAACCGGCCCGACGCCGCCGGTGACGATGACGCTACCGCCGAACTTTTTCACAATGACCATCTCGTCCTGGAGCTTGAACGGCCCCAGGTCATAGCGCGTGCTCACCGCCAGTTTGACGCCGTGCTTGGCGAGCAACTCAGCGACCTTCTCGTGGCCGAGCTCATCCATCTGCTCGCGCTGCGTGCCGTGCCGGCGCGGCCACACATCGAGAAGCCGCGCGCCTGTCTTGGGCGTTTCCTCAATGACAGTCGCCAGCGGCAGGTTGCCATACATGGCGGAGCCGAGAAGGTAGTTGAGTTTGAAAGCCGGCGCCGCGGCTTGGAGGCGCGGTAATGTGAGGCTTGCAGCGGCGACGGCGGTTCGGATGAAAGTTCGACGGTTCATGGGTGCGTTCTTCTCTTGTGCTGGACCGCCACTGTGCAATCGGAATCTACAGGGCCTTCACCACCACGGCGGTGGCGTTGTCATGGCCGCCGCGCTCGTCGGCGATGCGCAACAACTCCTCCACCGCCTGTTCCGGCGCGGAGCTTTGACGCAAGACGTGGGAGATTTCCGCCGAGGTCATTTCCCGCGTCACACCGTCGCTGCACACCATCAGGACATCGTGGTGCTTCAGTTCGACTTCGCAGACCTGCGGGTTGTGTAACGGCTCCGGGCCAAGGCTTTGCGTAAGCATGTGGGAAAGCGAGGATTTCATCACCGGATGCTCCTCGCTGACGCCGCGGTGGAGCAGTTCGCCGGCCACGGTGTGCGGGACGGTGAGCTTCTTCAGTTTGCCGGCGTGCAGGAGAAAAGCCTCGCTGTCGCCGACGTGGCCGAGAATGATCCGGTGATGGGTGATCCAACATGCGGTCAACGTCGTGGCCATGCCGTGGTAGCGCATGTCGGACAGGCCGCGCGCCAGCACCGCGTCGCTGACCTTGCCCAGCGCCATGAGCATGGTCGCCACCGAGCGGTCGCCCGCGGAGGAACTGTAGAACTTGAGGAACTTCGCCAGCTCTCGCAGCGCCGTTGCGCTGGCCACCTCGCCGGCTGGCTGGCCGCCCACGCCGTCCGCCACCGCGTAGAGCCGCAGGTGGTCGTCGCGCAGGAAGGCATCCTCGTTGATCGAACGCACCCGGCCGATGCAAGTCGAGCCGTAGCTGATCAAACGAAGTTCTTTGGCCTTGGTCATAGCTGCTTGTCCCACACCGGGCGGACTGCCGCGTAGGCTAGGGATTCCCGGCCGCGAAATCAACCCCGACGGCCAAATTTCTTTTCCAGTTCGGCGTAGGATAACTGGATCATCGTCGGCCGGCCGTGCGGGCACGTGTAGGGGAGGTCGCAGGCGCGCAACTCCCGCAGCAGCGAGTCCAGTTCCGGCACGCTCAATGGATCGTGCGCCTTCACCGCGTGGCGGCACACGGTCGTCGCCACGGCGTCCTCGCCAAGCCGCAGCTTCGACAGCGACGCGCCGCCAGCCCGCACCTCGTCGAGGATGTCGCGGAACAACTGCCGCAAATCCACCCGCGCCGGCAGCCACGGCGGCAGCGCGTCCACCAGAAACGCCTTCGGCCCGAACTCGGACAGGCCGATGCCCATTTGTAGAAACACGGCCATGTGTTCGCGCACGAACGCCGCATCGCGCGCCTCCAGTTCCAGCGTCGCCGGCATCAGCAGCCGCTGCGACGGCGCCGCGCCCTGTTCCAGTTGCTTGAGCATTCGCTCGAACAACACGCGCTCGTGGGCCGCGTGCTGGTCCAGCAGCACCAGTCCTTCGCCTGATTCGATCAACACGTAGAGTTGCCCGATCACGCCGATCACGTGCCAGTCGTCGGCCTGCGTCGGACGTGAAGCGTCGGGGGTGGGGCGTGGAGCTTCGGTAGTGTCCGGCGTCGGGGCAGGCACGCTCGGCAACGGCGCGCTCGACGCTCGACGCTTGGTGTCCCACGCCTGCGCCAGCGGCAACCGTTGCTCGACCGGTGCTGGCGCCGCATCCACCGTTTCAGGTTGCAGCGTCAACCGCACCGGCTGCACCGGCGCGGCAGTGGCTTGCGGCTCCAACGCGCGCCGCACCGTCAAGGTCACGGCCGCGCGCACGGCGTATTCGTCGCGGAAGCGAACCTCGCGCTTGGTCGGATGGATGTTCACGTCCACCGCGCCCGGCGGCACTTCGACGAACAGGAACGCGACCGGAAAGCGACCGCGCATCAGCGCGGTGTGATACGCCTCCAGCAGAGCGAAGTTGATGCCGCGGCTCTCGACGGGCCGGCCGTTGACGAAGACGTGCTGCTGGTCGCGCGTGCCGCGGCTCACGCCGGGCCGCCCGACGAAACCGCTGACGCGCGCGGCGGCCATTTCGGATTCCGGCAGCGGCACGAGATCCTGGAAAAACTCCGCGCCGTAAACCTCGCGGATGCGCTCGGCCAACGTCCGGGCCGGCGCCAGGTCGAGGACCACGCGATCTTCGTCCTGCAACCGCCACGCAACCGCTGGATGCGCCAGCGCATGGAGCGTCACGATGTGATGAATGTGCGCGCTCTCGGTCTGCGGCGTGCGCAAAAACTTCCGGCGCGCGGGCAGGTTGAAAAACAGCGACCGCGCCTCGACTGTCGTGCCCGGCGCGGCGCCGACCTCCTGGACGTTCAGTATCTTCCCGCCGGCGATCTCGACGCGCGTGCCGCTGGGCGCGTCGTGCTCGCGCGTCGTCAGCGTGAAACGCGACACGGCGGCGATGGACGGGATCGCCTCGCCGCGGAAGCCGAGCGTGCGGACATCTTCCAGGTCCTCGGCGGCGGCGATCTTGCTGGTGCCGTGACGTTCCAAGCAGAGCAGTGCGTCGTCGCGGCTCATGCCCCAGCCATCGTCGGCCACGGTGATCGCGCCGCGCCCGCCGGCGCGAAAGCCGACGCGAACCTGCCGCGCGCCGGCGTCGAGGGAGTTCTCCAGCAACTCCTTGACGACCGACGCGGGCCGCTCGATGACTTCGCCGGCGGCGATCTGGTTGACGACCTGCTCAGACAGCAGGCGGATTCGATTCATGCGCGGGTAAGATAACTTGACCGGGTCCGATGCCCAATGATAATTTCCGACTCTCAGCGGTCGCCCGGCGAGGGCATCGTTGCGGACGGTGGGCGTAGCTCAGCCTGGTAGAGCTCCAGATTGTGGATCTGGCCGTCGCGGGTTCAAATCCCGTCGCCCACCCCATCCTTTGAATTTCGGATTTCACATTTCAGATTTAAGATTTCCCGGCGCGCGCCCGTAGCTCAATTGGATAGAGCATCTGACTTCGGATCAGAGGGTTGGGGGTTCGAGTCCCTCCGGGCGCGCCAGTTATCTGCAGGAAACCGCGCGGTTTCCGACTTCCCGTGCTCCACAAGTCCGGCACGTCGTCCCGTTTGTATGCCCGCGGCCTACTTGGGCGGCGGGACTTTGAAGTCGCGCAGACTGCTCACGGGCGGCGCTTTTCGCTTCAGCAACGTCGCTTCCAACGTGTAATGGCCCGGCGCTTCGGGCGCGGTGAACGGGAACGTCAGCCGCTTGTCGCCGAGCACGGCCACCGCGCACGGCTGCGTCTGTTCCGATACGACCTTCGTGCCGCTCAGGACGCGGAAACGGACCTCGCTGTGCAGCGGGCTGTAAAGGTCGTTGATGACGATGACGGACACGTCGCGCTTCTCGCCGGCCGGCACTTCCTCGGCCCAGAAGTCGAGCATGATGCCGGCCGGCGCAAAAGCATCCTTCATGTATTTCTCGAACAGCGGCTCGAACTGTAGCTTCTTCACATCGAGCCAGTGGTCGCTGGTGGCGCCGCCTTCGGGGCGCGGCTTGTCGCCGGGGCGCGAGTAGCCCAACGCACAGAAGTGCAGCACGCCGGCGCACTCGCGGTGCGCGCGCCAGAACTCGGTCTTGGCCGCCAGCGCCCGCGCGTAGAACTCCCGCCGCTCCTGGACGGTGGACTTTGGGCCGACGGCGTGGACATAGACGTTCGTCGTCAGGCAGGTCGGCTGGCCGTCGCGGGTGAGCCAGAGCCAGCCGTATTCGTTGATGATGATCGGCACGTCGAGCGCCTGCTGGGCTTTGTTCAACTTCGGCTTGCCGGACATGCCGGCGATCTCGCTCATCTTGAACGGCTTCCCCTTCGGCCACCAGCCGCGGATGTGCATGTAGGGATGCGACTCGACGCAGTCGCCCGGCTCCTGCGGCTCGGCCCAACCGTTTTCCCACGGCCGGTTGGAGAGGTCGAGCTTGCGCACGGCCTGGAGCGCCTTGCCGGTTTCCGGCGTGCCGCTTTCATTCTGTGCATCCCAGATGACGACGCACGGATGGTTCCATCGCTCGCGCATCCACTCGGTGTATTGCGGAATGATCTTCTCCGCCACGGGCCACTCCGGGCATTGGTTTTTCGGGCCGTTCAGCACCCAGATGGGGAACTCGTCCTGGATGAGGATGCCCTCCTCGTCGGCGATGTCATACCAGAACTCCGGCGGAAACCCGATGCAGTAGCGCAGCGAGTTCCAGTGCATCGTTTTGCACTTCTGGTGCAGCTTCCGCACCCACTCCCGATCCCACGGCAAGTTGCCGCGCTCGCCGTCCTCAAAGAACCGATAGGCCGTCACGTTGCTGCCGCGCATGAAGTAGGGCTTGCCGTTGAGCATCGCGCGCTTCTTTTCCCGGTCGAAGCTGAACGATCGCATCCCAAAGCGCGTCTTCGTCGCGTCCGCGCCGGTGCTGAGAGTCAACTCATAAAGGAACGGCTCTTCCGGCGACCAGAGCCGGGCGTCCCGAATCGGGATGGTAAATTCCACCGTCTTCGTCTTCTGCGGGCGGACGTAAACCTTCTGCCCGGTCTGCGAGCCGTCAACCCGCGTTGAGCCGCGCAGGGAAACCGTCGCCTGGACTTCGCCCTCGCACCATTTTTCGCCCGCCGCCACTTCCGCGACCACGCGCACCGATTCCGCCTCGATGTTCGGCACCGTTTGCACGTTTACGATGTAGGGCGCGCCGGTCAGGATCAACTCCACCGAATCGTAAATGCCGGGGGTGAACAAATACTTCTCAAAATCCCAGCCCGTCGGCACGTCCTGCGGCATCGAATCGCGATCCGCGCCGACGCGGATGATCAACTCGTTCGGCTGGCTGTCCTTCTTGAGCACCGACTTCACGTCGAGCCACGCCGGGGTGAAGCACGGCAGGTGCGAGCCGACGACCTTGCCGTTGAGCCTGACCTCCGTGCCGAACTGCGCCTTGTGGACCTTCAGCAGCGCGATCTCCGGCACGGGCTGCTTCAGCGTGAACTCGCGCCGATACCAGAACGCCTGCCGCTTCTCGCTCTTCTTGCCGACCTCGGCGAACGCCGGCCTGGCCATGTCCACCAGCCCCGGCACTGGCACGCGATGCGCGAAGCTCTCCGGCGGCTTGTCCATCGCGCCCTCGGCGATCTGCCACTCGCCGTCGAGCGAAACAACCGTCCGCGCGTCGGCGGCGAAGGAGGTTTGGATTGCGAGGCAAAGACCTGCGGCGGCGATGAAGCGAGTCAGTTTCATAAGAGGGCCGGAGTGTGTATCAACTTGCGGCAGTTTTTCGAGGGCAAAATCATTGGGACGAGAACATGATTTTGCCCCCGATGATTTTGCCTCAAACCTCCGTGCTCATCTCCCGCTCGTTCCGGCACCGGCGGGTTCCTTGCGATAGTTCACGCCGAGTTGATCGAGGCGGAGGAGATGGTTTTGCAGGCGACGTTCGAAGCCGGCGAAATCTTTCTGTTCGGCCGGCGACCAGACAACCTCCGCCAGCGCCGCCGCGCGCGGGAAGGCGAAATACTCCACGTCACGCGGCGTCCACATGTATTCGCTCCAGAGCGTCCCCTGCGCGCCGAGGATGTGGCGGCTCTTGGACTCCGGCAACTCGGCGGGAACCGGCTCGAACTCATAGACGCGCGAGAGCGGGATGAAACCGCCGATGCACTCCGGCTCGCCGGGAGCCTTGGACTGTGCGTAATCGAAATAGCAGTGCGTGGTCGGCGCCATGACGACATCGTGGCCCGCGCTGGCGGCGGCGATGCCGCCTTTGATGCCGCGCCACGACATCACCGCCGCGCCGGGCGTGAGACCCCCTTCCAGAATCTCGTCCCAGCCGAGCAGACGCCGGCCCTTGCTCGCAAGGAACTCCTCGACGCGACGGTTGAGCCACGTCTGGAGTTGCGCCTCGCTCGTAAGACCTTCGGCACGGAGGCGCGCCTGACATTTCGGACAGCTTTTCCAACGGTCGCGCGGAGCTTCGTCGCCGCCGATGTGAATGAAGCGGCTGGGGAACAGATCGCAGACTTCGCCGAGCACGTCCTTGACGAACGCGAGCGCCGCGTCGTTGCCGGGACAGAGAATGTCCGGCTCGATGCCCCAACGCGTGCGCACCTCGAACTGCCCGCCGCGGCAGGACAGATGCGGATACGCCACCAGCGCCGCGAGGAAATGGCCCGGCATCTCGATCTCCGGCACGAGCGTCACGTGCCGAGCCTGCGCGTAGGCAACGAGGTCGCGGATTTGCCGTTGCGTGTAGAAGAACGGCCCGTAGCGTTTGCCGTCGCCGCGCTTGCGGTCGCCGTGCATCGGCGATTCCTTGCGGACGGAGCCGAGCTTGGTGAGAAGCGGATGCTTCTTGATCTCGATGCGCCAGCCTTGGTCGTCGGTCAGGTGAAGCTGGAGGGTGTTCAGTTTGTGCAACGCCATCACGTCCACCAGCTTCTTCACGAACTCCGGCGGCATGAAGTGCCGCGCCGGGTCCAGCAGCAACCCGCGCCAAGCGAACCGAGGTTTGTCCTCAATCTCGACGCAAGGCGCGGCCCAGCCACCATCGAGAGCACGCGCCACTCGCTTAGTGGCAAACACCTGTGGCGGGAGCAACTGGCGAAATGTAACGCCGCCGTAAAACAACCCCGCCCCCGCCGCCGCACAGATCGTGACACGCGCCGGTGTGACGGAGAGACGATAACCTTCCGCGCCAAGCTGAGGCTCGAGCGAGCGGTCGAGTTGGAGGACGATGGCGCCGGCCTTCGGCTCGCCGGCTTTGAGCGGCAGTGGCAGGCCGGTCGGTGTTCTCAAGGCGACGCCCAGCGTGCGAGCTTCCGCTTCCGCGCCTGTTCCGGCGCAGATAAGGGTTTCTCGCGTCAGCCGGAAAGTCCCTTCCGCCACGGTCATCTTCGCTGGCGCGGGAACCAATGCCGGCGGTGCGGCCCATGAGTTAGTGAGCGCTGTCATACACAAAAGTAACAGGAGCACAATGCAGCGGCGTTGCTTCATGGTTTCTCCTTCGGAGTTTCTGTTCAAGGTCGCGGCCTCTTCATGCGCGCACCTCGGCGAATGGTCAACGGTAAAAAGCGGGTTCCTTGACGGTGGGGCGCGCCTCCGTCGAGCCCCCGCTTCCCAATGCAGGCTCGACAGAGTCTCGCCCCACCCTCGTTTCCTGCACAAAGCCAACTCACTCCAAGAATCATCGCTCGCGCTTCCACCAGCAGCCGCTACAATGCCGGCAAGGTTCAACACCATGAAGAACTACGATGTCGTCTCTCCTGCGTTCCACCGTCTTGTCTTGGCAGCGGCGCTCTTCTCCACAGGGTCGGGCGCGACGTTTGGACGGGACGTCACCGTCTGGATGTCGCCGGGCGGGCCGCGCGGCATTTGGGAAAAGACGATGGGCGACCCCTTCCCGGTGAAGAAGCTCGTTGAGGACCTGGCGTATGTCGGCGTGACGGAGATTCTGTTCTTCGAGCAGGAGGGGCGCGGTGGGCCGTTCCTGCACCCGACGATGGTCGAGCATGCCAAGACCAGTCCTTACATGAAGGGGCGCGACTACCTGCGCGAGTTGCTGGAAGAAACCGCGAAGCATCAGATGAAGGTCTGGCTCGCCTGGACGACGCCGTCGGGGAAGTATCCCGGCGCGGACTTCGAGGGGCTGAATCATCCCGCGCTCATCAAGCTCTATTGCGACGAGATCGAGGAGGTGGCCCGCAACTACGGCAAGCTCCCCAGCCTCGCGGGCGTCATGTGGCATGAGGTGGATTGTTCGGAGGCCGTGGACAAGCACGAGGACGACGTGGCGGAGTTCGCGGAGTTTTGCCGGCGGGAGTTTGGGGAGAAGCATGACGGCGGGAAGATGCCGGCGGTGGACCCGCAGGACCGTTGGTGGCGGCGACATTTTCTCTACCGCTGCCACGTCGTCAACGAACTGGTGCGGCAGACCAGCGCGGTCGCTCAAAAACACGGGTTGAAGACGCATTTCTGTTCCTACGCGCCGGAGCCGTTCGCGGGAGCAAGCTGGGCCTGGGGCTACGACATCGTCGCGCTGGAGAAGCTCTGCGACCGGCAGTGGTTCAGCGCCTACAGTGTCGAGTCGGGCAAGCCCTACCAGCAGGTGCGCGGCGCGTGTCTGGATTTCGGCATCAGTTACCGCGGCCAGAACCTCGGCCGCAATTACGCCTACGCACTGCACGGCCGGCCGGTGAGCTATTTCGAGTATCGGAGCCCGGTCTATCTCGACGAGATGCGCCGCTACTACAAACAAGTGAAGGGCTTCACGGAGAAGAACGGCGACTTCTACACCGGCTACCTCGGCCGGCAGCAAAAGGAACTCGACCTTTTCTGCGGCAAGGAAAACATCAAACGCTGGCTCGATTTCGCGGCGCGATGGCAGGGCGGACGCAGCGCTGCGCCCGTGGCCGTCGCGGTGCATCCGAACGCGTTTGTGATGAAGCATCCGCTCGCGACCGGCAGTCAATACGCCCAGAAGGTCCGCTCGCTCATGACCGCGCTGACCGCCCGCACCGACGTGGACGGCTTGTTGCTGGAGAGCCAGTTCGCGCTCGACCCGAAGAACCTGCGCGGCTATTCGCTCATCATCATTCCCGAAGACATGGGCAGCGGCCTGTCGCAGCCGATGGTGGCGAGCCTGAAACGCTACGTCGCCGACGGCGGCAAGCTGCTCGTCATCGCGACGCCCCTGACGACCGCGCGCCGCGATCTCACGGGCGAGAAGGACCTCACACGCGAGTTCTGCGGCGTGGAAATCACCGGGCCGGGTTTGGCCGGCTACGTCGCGACAGAGAGCGGCGGAAAATTCTGGTCCGGCAGCGTCAAGTCCGTGCGGCTGTGCGGAGCAGAGGTGGCATTGAAGCGCGGCGCGACGGGCGAGCCGTTGCTGGTCAGGAACGGCGGCGTGCATTTCGTCACGACTGGTTGCAGTGAGGACGCCGCGCCCTTCCTCGCCCAGACCGCACAAAGTCTACTGCGTCTTCCAGTCTCGCTCGCCGACAACTCCGGCCTGCGCATCCTCGAAAGCGTCGTGAAGGACGGCGCGGCGTGCTTCACGCTCTGGGGCACCGGCAAAGCCAGGCTGCGCCTTGATGCGCGCGCACTCGGCCTCGTCTCGTCACCGCTCCGCGCCAAGGATGCCGTCACCGGTGCGACGCTGGGTGATTTCACGACCGAGCAACTCGCGGCAGGCGTCCCGGTGGAGATCAAACATCCCTGCCAGCCTTTCGTTTGCATCGTTGGCGCGAAAGAAGCAGCCGATGCGTTTCGTGGTCTCTATCCCTCCGCCGACGTGTTTGCCGGCATGAAGGAAAAGGAAAGTCTCGACGATCCCGAAGTCCCGCGCGAGGCGCTGGGCGAGCAGGCAAAGGCGTCGGCTTCGCCGGCGGCGAGCGCGCTGCGCACCAGTCCCCGCGACAAAGAGATTGGCGTGTTGGACTACGCAAAGAAGTTCGAGGTCAAATCCAAGCGCGACACGGAGCGGATGTTGCAGTCGCGGCTCCAGATGATTCAGCAGGCCGGTCTGACGCCGGAAACGGTGGACGCGGACATTTTCCTGCCGCAGACCCGCGCCGCGCGCAACCGCTACAAGCGGCTGTTCGTCCCCGGCGGCTCGGATTGGTTCTCTCAGGCGGCGTATGAAGGCATGGCCGAGTATGTCCGCGACGGCGGCTTGCTAATCACCTGCTCCGGCCTGTTGCTGCTGGACGCCAACGCCAACGGTCGCGCCGACGAAGGCGAGGGCATCACCGCGTTTGCCCGCGACGGTTTCTTGGGCGTGCGCGCCCACGCCGGCGCGACGATGCGCCGCCTGAAGGTTCTCCAGTCATGCCCGTTGACCGCCGGCCTCGCGACGGACGGCTGGCTCACGCTCGAAACACCCCTCAGCGGTCGCGACACCCTGAACCGTTCCGCCGAGGTTGTCATCATCTCCGACCGCTTCAAGAGAGACCAACCCGACGGCGAGCAACCCTTTTTGACCTACAAACACACCGGCCGCGGCGCGTGCGTCTATCTCGTCGGCCAGACCACCGCGGCGCCGGACAAGACTCTCGTGCTGCTCATGAAGAACATCTGCTCGCCCGCGACGCTGGACTGGCTGTGTGCGCCGTGAGACGCGCGGTGCTCAGCGAACAGTCAGCGGCAGAAACTTCACCTCGCCCGGCGCGAGTTTGAGTTGCTGGCCGAACGCCGTGAATGAAACCGGCTCGCTCGCAACGCACGCAAACACCGCCGCTTCGTCGCCCGCCGGCGAGCGCCATTGGCTGTGCAATACGGCCGGCACGTCCAGTTCTCGCGGCTTGCGGTCTCCGCCGGTGTAGAATTTGCCGCGCACAGTCGGCACGTCGAGCGGCTTGGCCGCCACGCGCCGGCCGAACACCAAGAACTCCCGCGCCGGGCCGCGCCACAACTCGACGTGGCCGCGCAGCAACCGCGCCTGCGCCGCGTCGGTCGCCTTCGGATCGTAAGCGCGCGTCCAAACCGCCACGCCGGGCGCTTTGCCGCAAACGAGGTTCATGCCTTGCTGGTAAAGTGTGCTGCCGCCTGCGTTGGTGGAGACGCCGCACGAATCGCCGCCGTAGCCGTGCATGAACTCATGATAGACGTGCGTGAAGAGCGGCACGCCGATGACGCCCGCGCCGTCGCGCGGCCAGCGGCCTTGCGCGTAATCGCGGGCGTGATAAGTGTCGAGCACCGGGATGAAAAACTCGCCCGGCTCTTCCATGGACCACGCGAAGTCCGGGTCGCGCTTCTTTCCTTCGCGACGGACCTCGTCGAAGATCTTATAGAGCGCCTGCGCTGACCAGTTGCCGCCGCCGCGCGGATGGCCGTGTTTGTCGCTGAAGCACGCCGCCATGCCGCCGCCGACAATTTGGTCCGCCTGCACGCAATCAATGCCGAGCCGCTGGCATTCCAGCGCCGCGCCGAGCAACATCTCACGCGCCTGCGGCGTCGCGGGGCAAACGACCGCATGCTCGCCGACACCCGCGTCGGCTTTGCCCGAAAGCAGCGGCTTGCCGTCACTGCCGCAGATGGCACTCGCCGCGCCGCGCTTCTCAAACACTGCTGTGTCGTCGAGCGTGCCGGCGTCGCAGCCGCCTTGCTTGCGGAGCGTCCAGTTCAAGCCGGAGAGGAAGACGAGCGTGCGGTGGCCTTTGGCGTGGAGCGCCGCTGTCGCCGCCATGAAAGCCTTCTCGCCGCCGAACGGCGGGAAGTAATCCGGTGTCACCCACGGGCCGAGCTTCTCCCAACTCATCAGCATGAACGTCGTCGGTCCGCCGAGCAGCTCGCGCCACGCTTCGGCTTGGGCCGGCACGGTTGGCAGCCGGTTGCCGATCTTTCTCGGCTCGACTTCGCCGCGCAGGCTGTAGGCGTAGAAGAGCGACGGCTCCGCCAGCCAGCGCGGCACGTCGCCGTCGGCCACGCGCTGCGCGAGCGTGCGGCGGCACCACGGTTGTTTCAGCGCCCACTGCTTGTAAATGTCCGCCGCCGTCTGCCAGTCGCCGCGGAACGTGCCGATGACAACGTCGTATTCCGTGCGCCATTCACCGCGCGATTGAATCGCCGGCCGGTGAGTCATCGCCAATCGGAAGACGTCGCCGCGTCTTTCGACGCCGAAGCTCTTCGTGAAGCACTGGTTGTCGTAGCTCGCCGCATACAAGCCGGCGGTGTCGTCGTAGTGCGCGAGGAACTGCATCGAGGCCGAGCCGGGATACGGCGCTGACGGCAGCCAGCCGATGTTGCCCGGCGCCTGGATGAGGCAACCATCGTTGCGCGGCAACACAAGAAACTCACGCTCTGGCAACGCGCCGAGCTGTTTCGGCCACACCAGCGCCGGAAAACGCACGCCAGTCAGCGGATGGCCTGTGTTGTTTCGCACAGCGATGCGGCCGAAGATGAGCGACGAGTTTGGCTCGGTGCGGAACCGGCACTCGACGGCGACGGCGGCATTGGTGTGGCGCGCAGCGGCGATGATGACGGAGTCACCATCGCGCTTGACGGTGACGCCGGCCGCATCGGCCTCGGTCAACGACGGCGCATTGGTGAAGCTCAATGAGTAAAGCAGCGGCGCGCTCGTTTTCGGCGCGGCGAAGTCGCGACCGGTGGCTTTGTCCACCAGCGAGACGATGGCGCCGTTGCGGTCGGGGTCGAAAGCGACGCGGGTGGTGTCGGTTTCCAGCGTAACGATGGCGGCGAGCAACAGAATCATAGTTGTTCCTTCAAACGGTTGCTGACAGTGTGCGGGCGACGGACTGGCGTTTCAAGTTGAAGCTGGCAATCCGGTTGCCAGCTTGCGCCGCGCGTGGTAGAGGAAATGAGCCAGCGCGACGAAAGGAAACGCCAATGCAAGAACGCGAACCGCAGAGCCACCTCAACCGTCGGACATTTTTCACGCGGTCGCTGGCCGCTTCGGCGGCTGTCGCGACGGTGGCGGCGCGACAAGCCTCGGCGGTGACGCAGTCGGTCGCCCAAGCCCCCGGCCAACTACCCAAGGGCAAGATCGGCGACTTGGAGATCAGCCGGCTCATCCTCGGCACCAACCACGTCACCTTCTTCATGCACAGCCGCGACCTGCGCTACGTGAACGACCTGTCGCGGCACTACAACACCGATGAGAAGATCATCGAAACCTTCGCTGCTGCCGAGGCCAACGGCGTCACGGCGTTTATGACGCACCAGGACGCGAAGATCGCCAAGCTCTTCCGCCAGTATCGCGACCGCGGCGGCAAGCTCAAGTGGATCGTCGCGCCGTGGAGCGACGCCGAAGGGCGCGTCGCCGACCCGGCGAGTTACCGCCGTGCCGTGCCGCAACTCGTGGACAGCGGCGTGGACGCGCTCTACGTGCCCGGCATGATCACCGGGCCGCTGGTGAAGCAGGGCAAGGGCGCGCAGATCGGCGAGATGCTCGGCATCATCAAAGCCACCGGCCTGCCCGTCGGCGTCGCCTGCCACGAGCTGGTGGTCGTGCAGTTCTGCGAGAAGGAAAAGCTGCCGCTCGACTTCTACGTGAAGACGCTCCACCACCTGAAGTATCCCACCGCGCCGAAGCCCGAAGCGATGAAGACCGAGCACGCCGAACTGCCGGGCTACTGGTGCAACAACCCGGAGGAGACGACAGAGTTCATGAAGGGTGTGGAAAAGCCGTGGATCGCCTTCAAGGTCATGGCCGCCGGCGCCATCCCGCCGCGCGACGGTTTCAACTACGCCTTCTCCCACGGCGGCGACTTCATTCTCGCCGGCATGTTCGACTTCCAGGTCGCCGAGGATGCGCAGATCACCCGCGACGCGTTCGCCGCGCACAAGAACCGCGCGCGTCCGTGGCGCGGGTGATCCAGACGTTTCACGAAATCGCGGCGGCGAATTTGAAACAGGAAGACAAGCTGCCCATGAAATCTTTCCTCGTCGTATGTCTCGCCGCGCTGATGGCCGGCGCGGGCGCGGGCGCGGCAGACGCCGTTGCGAAACCCAACGTCATCGTCATTCTCACCGATGACCAAGGGTCGGTGGACGCCGGTTGCTACGGCGCGAAGGACCTCGCGACGCCGGCGATTGATTCGCTCGCGGCGCGCGGCGTGCGCTTCACGCAGTTCTATTCCGCCGCGCCGGTCTGCTCGCCGTCGCGCGCGGGACTGCTGACGGGACGCTATCCGTTGCGGTGTGGTGTGCCGGGCAACTGCGCATCACAGCGCGGCGGCAAGGGCGCGCTCCCGGCGGAGGAGGTGACGATGGCCGAGATGTTCAAAGCCGCCGGTTACGCGACGGCGCACATCGGCAAGTGGCACCTCGGCTACACGCCGGAGACGATGCCGAACGCGCAGGGCTTCGACCACTCGTTCGGCCACATGGGCGGCTGCATAGATAACTGGTCACACTTCTTCTACTGGGCCGGCCCGAACATCCACGACCTCCACCGCAATGGCACGGAGGTGTTCGCCGACGGCCGGTTCTTCGGCAGCCTCATGGTCGAGGAAACGGCGCGATTCATGGCGGAGAACAAGGAACGACCGTTCTTCATCTACTTCGCCATCAACGAGCCGCACTACCCGTATCAAGCTAACGTGAAGTGGCTGGAGCGGTTCAAGAGTCTACCGTGTCCGCGCAACCTCTACGCGGCGTTCCTCGCGACGATGGACGAGCGCATCGGCGAGCTGCTGCGCCGCGTGGACGACCTGAAGCTACGCGAGCGAACCATCGTGGTGTTCCAGTCCGACAACGGCCACTCGACCGAGGAGCGCGCGCACTTCGGCGGTGGCAGCGCGGGACCGTATCGCGGCGCGAAGTTCAGCCTCTTCGAAGGCGGCATCCGGCTGCCGGCGATTCTGTCGTGGCCCGGCCATCTGCCAGAAGGCGCGGCGCGCGGCCAGGTGGCGCACGGTTGCGACTGGTTGCCGACGGTGGCCGAATTGGCGGGTGTGAAGCTGCTGCGGACGGACATTGATGGCCGGAGCCTCGTGCCGGTGCTGAAGTCCGCCGCCGCGCCCAGCCCACACGACGCGCTGCTCTGGCACGTCAGCGGCGGCAAAAACCCACAATGGGCCGTGCGCGAAGGCGACTGGAAGCTCATCGGCAACGCCTGGGACAGCGCCGCCACCGACAAGAAGCCACAACGGTTCCCGCTCTTCCTTTCCAACCTCGCCGAAGACGTGGGCGAGAAGAAAGACCATGCCGCCGACCGACCCGACATTGTCGAGCGGTTGCGCAAGCGACACGACGACTGGGCGCGGCAGTGCGAGAACCAGGCATCGAAAGAACCCAAACCATGATCTTGTTCCGACTCCTTCTCACGCTGGGCATCATCCTTGCCGCCTGGACGCCGTCGCAGGCCGCCAACGCGCCGAAGCCAAACATCATCTTCATCCTCGCCGACGATCTCGGCTACGGCGACCTCGGCTGCTACGGGCAGAAGAAGATCCAGACGCCGTGCCTCGACCGCATGGCGGCGGACGGGATGCGGTTCACGCAGTTCTACGCCGGCTCCACCGTCTGCGCGCCGTCGCGCAGCGTGCTGATGACGGGCCAGCACACGGGCCATTGCTGGGTGCGCGGCAACGCCGGCAAGAACAACGCTCAGGGCCAGATTTTGCGCGCGCAGGACGTCACGGTGGCCAAGGTCCTCCGCGACGCCGGCTACGCCACCGCGCTCATCGGCAAGTGGGGACTCGGTGAGCCTGGCTCCAGCGGTATTCCGACCAAGCAGGACTTCGATTATTTCTTCGGCTACCTCAGCCAGTTCCACGCGCACAACTACTACCCGGCGTTCCTCTGGCGCGGCGAAGAGCGCGTGCCGCTGAAGAACGAAGTGCCGCCGGGCAACGTCGGCTACGGCTATGCGGAGTTCGGCCAGGGCTGGGCGACAAAGCGGGTCGAATACAGCCACGACCTCTTCGCCGCTGACGCGCTCAAGTGGGTCGAGCGGAACCGCGGCCAGCCGTTTTTCCTCTACCTCGCCGTCACGACACCGCACGCGAACAACGAAGGCACGCGCGGCACCGGCAACGGCCAGGAAGTGCCCGACCACGGCATCTACAAGGACAAGGACTGGACCGACCAGAACAAAGGCCAGGCGGCGATGATCACGCGCATGGACGCTGACATCGGCCGGCTGCTGGCGAAGTTGAAACAACTCGGCCTCGACGAGCGAACGCTGGTGCTCTTCAGCTCCGACAACGGCCCGCACAAGGAAGGCGGCAACGACCCCGAGTTCTTCGACGCCAACGGCCCGTTGCGCGGCATGAAGCGCGACCTCTACGACGGCGGCATCCGCGTGCCGTTCATCGCGCGCTGGCCCGGCCGGATCAAAGCCGGCGTCGTCAGCAACCACGTCGGTTACTTCGGCGACTTCATGGCCACCGCGGCGGAGCTTGCCGGCGCCGAGCCACCGCCGACCCTCGACAGCATCAGCTTCGCGCCGACGCTGCTCGGCCGGCCGGAGCGGCAGAAGCGGCATGATTATCTCTACTGGGAATTTCACGAGCGCGGCTTCGCGCAAGCCGTGCGGTTGGGCGACTGGAAAGCCATCCGCTTCGGAACGAAGAAGCCGGTAGAACTTTACAACATCAAGAACGACCCCGGCGAGGAGCGTGACGTCGCCGCGCAGAACCCGGAAGTCGTCGCCAAGGTCGAAGCGATTCTGAAAACCGCCCGCACCGACTCCGAGTATTTCCCGATCCGCGAGTTCGCGCCGAAGAAAGCCACCGCGAAGAAGAAGCCATGACCGCGCCGATCGAGTTCTTCCGCTGCTGCCCAAAGTGCGGCCAGCCGGTGCGCCGCGCCGCGACGAACGCTATCCAGTGTTCGGCTTGCGGTTTCTCCTACTACTTCAACCCTGTCGTCGCAGTCGGCGCGCTGATAACGGACAGCGAGAGCCGGATGCTTTGGATTCGTCGCGCGAAGGAGCCGGGGAAGGGCAAGCTGGGGTTGCCGGGCGGTTTCGTGGATGTCGGCGAGACGGCCGAGGAGGCGCTACGCCGCGAAGTGCGCGAGGAAGTGAACCTCGAACTCGGCCCGCTGGAGTTTCTCTGCACCTGCCCAAACCAGTATGATTATGATGGCATCACCTATCCAATCCTTGACATCTTCTACGCCGCCAGCCCGCGCGCCGTCGAGTCCGCCACCGCGCTGGATGACGTGGAAAGTTTCTGCTGGTTGAAGCCCGGCGAGGTGCCGCTCGACGAGATTGCATTTTCGTCGGTGAAAACAGCATTGGGATGCTGGCTCCGACGGGCTGGCTCGAATGCGTAGCACATGTGAAGCCGAAGGCTTTGGATTGCTGTAGGAACTACAGCTTTCGGCCACTGCCGTGACGTGATCCCCGCCCCCAAAAACGCTGCGATGCTCGCAGCAGTCCAGAGCCTTCGGCTTTATTGAAGTTCTTCCCACCCAAAACACAAGGGACAGCCCGGAGGCTGTCCCTTGCGAAACGAATCTGACTTGTATAGGCGCTTAGTTCGCCTGCCGGCCTGCGACACCCTTGGTGCCTTTGGCGATGGCCTTCGCCGGCTCCTTCGGGCGCAGCGCGCGCACAGCCGCGCCGGCTTGCCACATCTCGGAGTTGTGAATCTCGCTCAACTCCTTCTGCAACTGCACCTGGTAGTTTGGCGCGCCGCACGCGGTCAACACGCGGGTGCATTCCTTGCCGGTCTTGACGCGGTTGTAGAGGTCCTTGAACACCGGCAGCACGGCTTTCCGGAACTTCGGCTTCCAGTCGAGCGCGCCGCGCTGGGCGGTGGCGGAGCAGTTGGAATACATCCAGTCCATGCCGTTCTCGTCCACGAGGCGGATGAGGCTCTGCGTAAGCTCCTCGACGGTCTCGTTGAACGCCTCGCTCGGCGTGTGGCCGTGGGCGCGGAGCACTTCGTATTGCGCCTCCATGATGCCGGCCAGCGCGCCCATGAGCACACCGCGCTCGCCGGTGAGGTCGCTGAACACCTCGTGCTGGAACGTCGTCGGGAATAGGTAGCCCGAGCCGATGCCGATGCCGACCGCGATGCAACGCTCCTCCGCGCGGCCCGTGGCGTCCTGGCCCACGGCGAAGCTGGAGTTGATGCCCGCGCCGGTGAGGAAGTTGCGGCGGACGGAGGTGCCGCTGCCCTTCGGCGCGACCATGATGACGTCCACGTTCTTCGGCGGAACCACGCCGGTCTGCTTGCTGTAGGCGATGGAAAAGCCGTGCGAGAAATAGAGCGCGTCGCCGGGCTTCAGGTTCTTTTTGACGAGCGGCCAGATGGCGCGCTGGGCGGCGTCGGAGACGAGCATCTGGATGATTGTGCCCTTCTGCACCGCTTCCTCGATGTCGAACAGCGTCTTGCCGGGCACCCAGCCGTCGGCGACGGCGCGATCCCAATCACGCTTGAACGACTTGGCCTGGCCGACGATGACCTTGAAGCCGTTGTCGCGGAGGTTCAACCCCTGCGCCGGCCCTTGCACACCGTAGCCGATGATGGCGATGGTCTCGTTCTTGAGGACCTTGCGCGCCTTGGCCATCGGGAACTCCTGCCGCGTGACGACCGTTTCCTTCGTTCCACCAAAATCAATGATTGCCATGATGTTATATCCTTTGTGTCTGCTGTTGCTGAACTTTCTTCTCTTGAAGAGAGCAGCGAATCCTAGTGGCGAAGTGCCGGCAGTCAAATAGAAACTTCCGCCTTTTTCACCGGAAACTCCCCTCTGCGGTCCCTCCTCATGAATGGGTCGAGACAGCGAAGTCATGAGGCGCATCGTGATCCGGGCGCGGTTTTGTGACTGCACAACGACTATCGCGTCCGGGGGCCGCGATCCACCTCTCCCGAGCCGGTTCATGGCTCCGATGCGCGATCAAAGCTGGAGGTCAAAGCCGCATGGATCGCTACTTCCGTATCTGGAGCGTCTCCAGGTCCACGTCCACCCACAACGCCGAGTCGTGGTCGCCCTTCGGGACCTCGTGGTAGGTGAAGTTCTTCTTCCCCTTCATCGCCGCCGCGATTTTGCGCGTCTCCGCCACGGGAATCAGCGCGTCGTTCTCGCCCATCGTCAGGATGATCGGCATCGTCAGCCGGTCGGTGTGCGCCAGCACGGAGCGCGCGCGGTAAAGCTCCGGCTTTTCCTCCGGCGTGCCGCCATACGCGGCGAACACCGTCTTCGCGAGCTTCTGGAGCACCGGCTGGCTGCTCCGCCGCGCGAACTCCAGCCGCGCGAAGATGTCGCACATCCCCATCGCCACGACCCCGTGGACCTTCTCCGGATGCAATACCGCGTAAGCCATTGCGCTCGACGCCCCGCCCGAGCCGCCCAGCAACACAAACCGCCCGCAGCCGAGCTTCTCGCGGCAGTAGTCGAGCAACCCCGTCAGGTCCGCCGTCGCAGCCGGACTCATGTAGGAGGTGCCGCGCATGTTCACCGACAGCAACGGATGCCGCCCCTCCAGAATCCGCTTCAGCCAGAATTCGCGCACATCCTTCCGCGTGAAAATCTGGTCCGCGCCGGCAAATGAGCCGTGCAAATATACGACGGTGTTCTTGCGCGTGTCACCCGGCAGGAACAACGCCCAATCCTCCTCGCCGTCAAACGGGCTGGTGAACGTGATTCGCTTCGTCCCCGCCGGATACTCGGTGCCGCGCACCGGCGTCACTGACGTGACGGTCAGGCGATGGGGTTTTACAATTTCATCCGCCACAGACCGTTCAGCGGAAAACGAAGAGGGAATCGCAATGCAGAGCGCCAGAGCCGAAAGCAAGATTCCTGCAATAGTCGAGGGCATTGGCAGGTTTGGAGTCCCGGCTTTAGCCGGTTCCGCGTGGATGATCAAGCGGTTGCAGAAGCCGGCTAAAGCCGGGACTTCAAACGAAGCTGCGCCGCCGTGCGGCAGGACACCACGGTCGCAACCTTCGTGTTCCATCACATGTGCTCCGTCCGGGCGATGATCTCTTCCTGCATGTCGGGGGTGAGGTTGACGAAGAACTCGCTGAAGCCGGCGACGCGGACGACGAGGTCGCGGTATTGGTCGGGATCCTTCTGCGCGGCGCGCAGCGTGGCGCTGTCCACAACGTTGATCTGCAACTCCTGCGCGCCGTTCTGGAAATAGACGTTCAGCATCGCGCGCAGTTTCTCGCGCTGACCGGCGTCGGCGATCATGCCGGCGTGGAAGCGGATGTTGACCTGATAGCCGCACTGCCAGCTCTTCTTGGAGTTCAGCTTGCAGACGGAGTTGAGCACGGCGGTGGGGCCGGTGCGCTCGCAGCCGACGGACGCCGCCATCGAACTGGCCAGCGGCGTGCCGGCGAGCCGGCCGTCGGGCGTGGCGGGCGTGACGCGGCCTTGCTTGACCGCGCCGCTGCGGACGACGTGGCTGTTGCCGAACTTGCTGCCGTCGCGTGGGTCGCGGCAGATGGCCTGCATCGGCTCGTCGCGGAGGCGCTCGGCCAGCGCGATGATGTCGTCGAGGCGCGGGTCGTCGTTGCCATGCTTCGTCGCGGTCCGCAATTTCGCGCGGAGCCGCTCGTGGCCTTGGAAGTTCGCGGCGCAGGCGGTGGCGACCTCGGCGAGCGTGGCTTGTTTCTTGTCGAACACGACCTCGCGCACGGCGGCGAGGCAATCCACCGCGTTGGCGAAGCCGATGCCGCCGCAGGAGAGGATGTTGTATTTGGTGCCCTGCGCCATGTCGCGGGCGCTCTCGATGCAGCCGTGGAAGAAGCAGGAGGTCAGCGGCGTCACGCCCCATTCCATCTGCGCCTTCAGCACCTTCATCTCGTTGCCATACGACTGCTCGATCTGGCGGCGCATGTAGGCGCCCACGGCGGCGGCGAACTGGTCGAACGTCTTCAGCTCGGCGGCGGCCGGCGCGACGTTCTTCCATTTCCACTGGCCTTTGTGGCCCTTGCCGCTGGTCAGGGCGGCCTCGATGGCGGCGAGGTAGTTGACGTTCGCGCCGGGGTTGTAGTAGCACCGGCCGGGCACGGCGAGTTCGTTGCAACCCACCGGCACGTAGTCGAACGCGTCCTCGCGCGACACGCCGAGTTCCATCAGCGCGGCGGGGATCGCGTTGTCGCTCCAGATCATCGGGAAACAAGTCGTGCGCTGGAGCCGCGTGAGGCAGAAGTCGAAGAACTTCTGGTCCATCTTCGGATGCCAGCGGATCCAGATGAGCGGCTCCGGCAACGCCATGTTCGTCGCGCCCTCGACCATGAGCCAGCTTAGGCGGTTGGCCTGGTCGTGGCCGTCAGGCGTCGAGCCGCCGGTGACGAAGCCCTGCGTCAGATGATGCTCCGGCCCCCAGAAAGTGTTGTCGAACATCTTGAGCGTGAAGTTCTCAATCAACCGCACCACGGCGGCATCGTCAAGCCGGCCGGCTTTGACATCGGCCTCGTAGAACGGCAGCAGCAACTGGTCGAGCCGGTCGGGCGTGCAGGAGTAGCCGTGGCCTTCGATGTGGATGGCTTGATACGCGAGCCAGACCAGTTGCAGCGCCTCGCGGAACGTCTCCGGCGGCTGGGTCGCGACCTTCGAACAGATGCGCGCCATCTCCGGCTTGCCGTCCTTTGCGAGAAACTTGCCGTAGCGTTGCGCCCACACCGACAGCCCCGCCAGCGTGTGCTCCGCTGCGGTGAGAAACGCGAGCTTCGCCGGATCGTTCTCGCCCTGCCGTCGCACCGCGACTTTCTTCCGCAGGCCGCCGATGCCGACACGCAGTAGTTCGCTGTAGCTCGGACAGAGATGACCCTGGTTGGAGATGAACTTGTAGCCGGGGTTCTGCTTCAACTCGTCGTAGTTCTTGACGGGCGGCAAACCGACCACTTGCGTGCGGAACAAACCCCACATGTTGCGGTTGGCCCAGTAGTCGAGGATGTCCTGCGGCACCTGGCCTTTGAGGTAAGCTTCGCGGTCGGGGCGCTCGCCGGTGTAGATGTTGTTCTCCGCGATGCCCAGTTCGACAAACAACGGCATCGCGCCGGGCGTTTCGCTGATTGCGCCGGCGATGCCGTCGTGCTCGCGCAGGTAGAGTGGCACGGTCTCGAAATACTCCCGCAGCGCTATCGCCTTCCGCACGATCCACGGCTCGGCTTCGTGCTGCTGGAAAACTTTGGTGAAGACCTTGGCGCGATGCAACGCCACGCCGACGGGCGAGTCCATCATCGCCTTCCGCAACGCCGCCATGTCCGCGTTCGGCGTCTGCACCGCGGCATCTGCCACGGGGAGCTTCCCGAACACCGCCAGTCCGCCCGCCGCCATCCCGGCGGTCGCGAGAAACTCACGCCGCGATATGCTCATGTCGTTCTTCATAGCGATGATTTCTGCTGCTTCTGTTGATTGTAGCGCGATGGCTTTGCCTTGTCGTCCATATCTTCGAGGACTTCGTCCGCCAGCTTCGACAGTCGTTGCACAATCTCCGGATGCTGCGCTGCGACGTCGGTGGTCTCCGCAAGGTCGCTGCGGAGGTCGTAGAGCTTGGGCGTCGCGCCAAGATGTAACTTCCAGCAGCCTTCGCGCATGGACTCGAAGCGGTTCTTGCCGTAGCCGTAGAGCGAGTAGAGCGTCGTTCGCGGCGAACGCACGCCCTTCTCCCCAAGCAGCACCGACGAGATGTCGAATCCGTCGAGCTCCTGAACCTTCGGCTCCGTGCCTGCAAGTCGCGCGAACGTCGGCAGCATGTCCAGCGTGCTCACGAACTCATCGCAGACGCGGCCCGACGGCACGCGGCCGGGCCACCACGCGATGCAAGGCACGCGCAGGCCGCCTTCATAGACCGTGTGCTTTGTCCCCCGCAGCGGCGCGGCGCTGCCGGGCGTGTTGCGCTCCGGACCGTTGTCGCTCGTGAAGATGACGAGCGTCTTCTCCGCGAGGCCGAGCGCGCGCAGCTTGTCGAGGATTTGGCCCGTGCTGTCATCGAGTTCCTCCACCACGTCGCCGTAGAGGCCGCGCTGTGACTTGCCTTTGAACTTCGGCGACGCATTAAACGGCAGATGTGGCATCGCGTGGCCGAGATAGAGGAAGAACGGCTGCTTGCGATTTGCCTCGATAAACTTCAGCGCCTCTGCCGTGTAGAGACCGGTCATCTCCGCCGGCACAGCAGGTCGCTTTTCCACGTCATCACCGCGCAGCACTGGCATGCCGCCGTCCTTCTCAAAATGCTTCGTCTCCCAGTGATCGAGGTTGTGCAGCACGCCGTAGTAGCTGTCGAACCCCTGGTCCATCGGCCTCATGCCTTTCACGAAACCGAGATGCCACTTGCCGATGCAGCCGATCGCGTAGCCTGCCGGCTTCAACACTTCCGCCAGCGTCACTTCGCTGCCCGCGAGACCGTTCGTCGCATCGGGCCGCAACACGCCCGCCGCCAGCCCGACGCGCCCCGGATACTTCCCCGTCATTAACGCCGCGCGCGACGGCGTGCAGAGCGCGGAGGTTACAGAGAAATCAGTAAAGCGCGTGCCCTCCGCCGCCATGCGGTCGAGCCGCGGCGTGCGGATGTCCTTCGCGCCGTAGCAGCCGAGGTCGCCGTAGCCGAGATCGTCGCAGTTGATGAGGATGATGTTGGGCCGCGGCGGCATATCTGCCGAGGAACAAACACATCCGAAGATGAGCAGGGCACAGAACGTGTTTGTAGCGACTTGTGGCATAGCCACGCGGTTTCTAGCTTCTCCGCTGGAATCTGTCAATGCCGGGCTTGACGGCAAAACGCGGGCCGTGCTAACAAATGCGCGTGGCTATGCCACAACCATGACACGGCTCAAGAACCCGATTTATTGCCAGCTCAACGACAAGCTGCGCGAACTGGTCCGCGGCGGCGAGTTCAAGGCGGGCGACAAGTTTCCCGCCGAGCGCGAGATTGGCGAGCGGTTCGGCGTCAGCCGCGTCACAGCCAACAAAGCGGTGTCGAACCTCGTCGCGGAGGGCGTGCTGGAGTTCAAGAAGGGGGTTGGCACGTTTGTGCGCGGCGGCGCGCTCGACTATGACCTCGCCGCGCTGGTGAGCTTCACCGACAAGGCCGAGGCCGCCGGCAAGAAGCCCGCCACACGCGTGCTGCGGTTCGAAACGATGCGAGCAGCGCAGGCCGGCGCGGAGGTGCTCGGCGCGTTGCGCGTCCAGCCGCACGACGAACTTTACTATCTCGAACGGCTGCGGCTGGCCGACGGTGTGCCGGTGATTCTGGAACGCCGCCACATCGTGGCGAGGTTTTGTGCCGGCCTGGACAAGGACGCTATCAAAGGATCGCTCTATGCAGCTTGGACGGAGCGGCTGAAGCTAAAGGTCGCGGGCGCGGATCAAGTCATCCGGGCCGTTTCGATTCGCGACGGTGATGCGCGGTTGTTGGAAGTGGTGAACAGTGCGGCGGGCTTGCTGGTGACATCCACCGGTTACCTCAGCGGCGGCGTGCCGCTCTGGCGCGAGCAGACGCTCTATCGCGGCGACGCCTACGAGTTCCACAACCGTCTCGGCCCGATTCAAGCCGCGCGACCGGCGGCGGGGGTGCTTTTGGATTTGACCCGGTCGAAGCAGAAGCGAAACTAGGAGGCCGATGAGCATCCTCAAGACACTGCTGGCGGTCGCGTTGCTCGTTGCAGCCGCGCATCCGTTGCGGGCGGCAGACATGCCGGCTCCCGGCGACCACGCCATTAAATCGCTGCGGCTCGCGATCAATGACCTCATCACGACGCACGGCGCGAAGTATCCACAGGGGCGCGATTATCTGACGCGGCTCGACGCGCTCGAACTGGCGATACGCACTAGCGAGGCGGATGCGATGAGACGGTTCGAGACGCTGAAGCGCGAGGCGTTGTTGGCGAACCCGGCGCTGAATTTCGAGAAGCTGCTGGTGGTGCGCCGCAAGCACGTCAAGCCGCCGGAGAAGAAGTGGAACCAGGGCAACTGGTCGTGGCCGGCGTGGGTGGCCGGCAAGGAACTCGGCCTGCCATCGAACCACGAATGCTACGAGTCCACGAAGAAGCTCGGCTGGGAGAACGAACTCGCGACGGTGTCGCTGAAGCGGCCTGCGGACGGTTTCACAACGTTGTTCCGTCCGCCCGACGGTGGATGGGTGGGCGAGATCAAACTGCACTGGGACGGGCGACGAATGTTGTTCACACGCGCCGATGCGGAGAACTGGAAACTTTGGGAGATCAACGCGGACGGGACGAAGCTGCGGCAGGTGTCGCGCATGCCGGCGGACGTGGATTGCATGGATCCGTGCTATCTACCGGACGGGCGAATCATCTTCGGGAGCACGGCGCCGATTCAAGCGGTGCCCTGCTGGCATGGCTTGCGGCGCGTCACAAACCTCTATCAGATGAACGCCGACGGGACGGGCGTGCGGCAACTGTGCTTCGACCAGGACCATGACCTGCATCCGCACGTGCTGCCGAACGGCCAGGTGCTCTACAACCGTTGGGAATACACAGCGCAGGCACACATGTATCAGCGCACGTTGATGGTGATGAACCCCGACGGCACCGGCCAACGCGGCATCTACGGCAGCAACTCGTATTACCCGAACGCGATGTATTTCGCAAAGCCGCTGCCGGGCGACTCCAGCCGGTTCGCGCTCATCCTGTCGGGTTACCACGGGCCGCACCGGATGGGGCAGTTGATCGTGATGGATACGACGCGCGGGTTCTTCGAGGCCGACAGCATCGTGTGCCGCATTTCCGGCCGCGGCGAACCGGCGCGGCGCGAGGTGCGCGACAACCTTCTCGGCGACGACTGGCCGAAGTTCCTCCATCCGTGGCCGGCGACTGACAAGCATTTCCTCGTCGCGTGCTGGCCGTCGGCAAAATCGAACTGGGGCATTTACCTCGCCGACGTGTTCGACAACCTCGTCTTGCTGCACGAAGAGCCGGGCTATGCGCTGCTGGAGCCGGTGCCGATCGCGCCGCAGCCAACGCCGCCTGCCATCCCCGACCGCATTGAGCCGGGCCGCAAGGATGCGCTCGTCTATGTCCACAATCTCCACACCGGCCGCGGCCTCGAAGGCGTGCCGCCGGGCACGGTGAAGAGCCTGCGCGTGTTCGCCCATGACTTCGGCTACCCGGGCCTCGCCGGGCCGGACAAGATCGGCTTTCACGGCCCGTGGGAGGTCATGCGCATCCTCGGCACCGTGCCGGTCGAGCCGGACGGCTCCGCGTTCTTTCGCGTGCCGGCGAACACGCCGCTCGCCGTGCAGGCGCTCGACGCCGGCGGGCAGGCCGTGCAGTTGATGCGGAACTGGTTCACCGCCATGCCCGGCGAAAAAGTCTCCTGCGTCGGCTGCCACGAAACGCCGCGCGACACTGTCAAGCCACAGCCCGCACTAGCGGCCACGCGCACGCCGCGCGACCTCAGACCGTGGCATGGACCGGCGCGCGGGTTCGATTTCGAGCGCGAGGTTCAGCCGGTGCTCGACGCCTACTGCGTAAGTTGCCACGACGGCGACACGGCAGCGGCCAAGCCCGATTTGCGGCCCCTGAACAAACGTCCTGACTACGCCGGCTCGCGTGTCAGCCCGATGTCCGTCCAGCGCCTCCATCCGCAGATGAAAGCCGCCACCGATGGCCGGTTGAGATACACGCCAGCCTACAAGGCGTTGCGGGCCTACGTGCGCGTGCCGGCAGTTGAGGACGACGTCAGCATGCTCGTGCCGGGCGAGTTTCACGCCGGCACCAGCCCGCTCATCCAGATGCTTCGCAAAGGTCATCACGGTGTGCAGCTCGATGGCGAAGCGATGGATCGGCTGGTGACGTGGATTGATCTCAACGCGCCCTGCCACGGCACATGGGGCGAAGTCTTCCCAATTCCCGACGGCGTCCACGAGCGGCGCATGGAACTGCGAAAACTCTACGGCGGGCCGACCGAAGACCCCGAAACCGATGCCGCGATCAAACCCGCCGTGCTGAAAGCTGCTGCGTCCCCAATCCAAAATCCAAAACCCAAAATCCAAAATCCAGAAGGCTGGCCGTTCGACGCCGACGAAGCCAAACGCCGCCAAGCCGCGGCCAGCGCGACCGGAAAAACCATCGCGCTCGGCGACGGCGTCACGATGAAGCTCGTCTGGATTCCGGCCGGCGAGTTTGTGATGGGCGATGCCGCTGGCGCTGACGATGAACAGCCGACGAAGCGAGCGAGCATCCAACGCGGCTTCTGGATGGGCGCGTGCGAAGTTACCAACGAGCAGTTCCGCCGCTTCGACGCCACGCACGACTCGCGCTACTACGCCAAGCGCCACGCGCGCAACGACGACGAGGGTCGGACGCTCAACAACCCGCGCCAGCCGGCCGTGCGCGTCGCATGGACTCGCGCGATGGATTTCTGCCGTTGGCTCTCGGCGCGGACGGGACTGAACGTGACGTTGCCGACGGAGGCGCAATGGGAATACGCCTGCCGCGCGGGCACCGTGACACCGCTGCACTTCGGCGCGCTCGACGCGGATTTCTCAGCGTGGGCCAACATGGGCGATGCGACATTCGCCGGCAAATCGGCGGCAGCCGGTATTTTCCAGATGACGGGCGGACTCGACCATCTCATCGTTGAGGGTGCCGCGCTGGCCGACGCGCGTTTCAGCGACCGCGCCATCGTGACGGCGCCCGTGGGCAGCTACCAGCCGAACGTGTGGGGCCTCCACGACATGCACGGCAACGCCGCCGAGTGGACGTGCTCCGACAACCTTGACGGCAAGGTCGTGCGCGGCGGCTCGTTCTTCGACGCGCCGAAGCATTGCCGTAGCGCATCGCGCGTGTCCTACCCATCGTGGCAGCGTGTCTTCAACGTCGGCTTCCGTGTTGTCTGTGAATCACCGGACCAAGTCGCCTCAACCAAAACATCTCAACAGGACTCCAAACCATGACAAAACAAATCCGCGCCGGCGTCATCGGCACCGGCTTCATCGGCCCCGTTCACCTCGAAGCACTGCGTCGGCTCGGCGTTAGCGTCACGGCGCTGTGCGATCTGCCCGACCGCGTGCGCGCGGCGGCGGACAAGTTCGGCATCCCGGAGGCTTTCGGTGAATACCGCGAAATGCTACGCTCGCCGAACCTGGACGTCGTTCACATCACCTCGCCGAACCGGTTTCACTGCGAGATGTCGCTGGCGGCGTTGAAGGCCGGCAAACACGTCGTCTGCGAGAAACCGCTGGCGATGAACACGCGCGAGACAGCGCAAATCGTGAAGCTCGCGCGCGGCAGCGGCAAAGTGTTTGCCGTCAATTACAACGTCCGCTTCTATCCCGCCGTGCTCGCGCTCCATCGCATGGTCGCGCGCGGTGAATTGGGCGACATCATCCATGTCAACGGCTCCTACATGCAGGACTGGCTGTTCAAGGACACTGACTACAACTGGCGACTCCTGCCGCAGGAAGGCGGCAAGCTGCGCGCCGTCGCCGACATCGGCACGCACTGGATGGATACCGTGTCGTTCATCCTCGGCGCGAAGATCGCGTCGGTGTTCGCCGACCTCGGCACGTTCCACAAGACGCGCCGCCGTCCGCTCGGTGAGGTGCAAACGTTCGCCAAGAGCGACGCGAAGATGAATTACGCCAGCTACAAGGTGGAGACGGAGGATTTCGCGAGCGTGCTGCTGCAGTTCGCCAACGGCGCGCGCGGCAATCTCGGCGTCTCGCAAGTCGCCGCCGGCCGCAAGAACTGCATCCGCATCGAAATCTATGGCAGCAAGAAGTCGGCGTGGTGGTGCTCGGAGGAGCCGGAGATGCTGCGCTTCGGCAACCGCGACGGCGCGAACGAGACGGCCGTGCGCGCCACGCCCGCGTTCGGCGACGGGGCGGCGGGCTTCATGGATTATCCGCCGGGCCACGTCGAAGGTTTCCCGGACACGTTCAAAATGCTCTTCCGCAACATCTACGCCGCCATCGCCGGTGGCAAAGGCGAGCGCCTCTTCGCCACCGCCGGGGACGGCCACCAGGAGGTCGCCGTCTGCGAGGCGATCATGAAGAGCAACAAGGCGCGAAAGTGGACGACGGTCTGATTGAAGGAGGCAAGGCCATGAACAAACCCGTGCCTGAAAGACGAATCGCGCTTTTCCAAAAGCAGCAAATCCGGCGGACGATCCACAACAATGAGTGGTGGTTTGTCATCAGCGACGTGGTGGCGGCGCTCACCGATTCGGCGAATCCGTCCGATTACCTCAAGAAGCTTCGCAAACGCGACCCGCTCCTCGCCGAGGCTTTCAAGGGGGGGGGACAACTTGTCCCCCCCCTTGGCCTTGAGTTCGACACACCGGGCGGACTACAGACGTTGCAGTGTTGGCACACTGAGGGCGTCTTCCGCCTCATCCAATCCATCCCCAGCCCGAAAGCCGAGCCGTTCAAACGCTGGCTGGCCCGCGTCGGCTACGAGCGCATCCAGGAGATCGAGAACCCGGAACTGGCCACCAAGCGCACGCGCGCGCTCTACAAGGCCAAGGGTTACTCCGATGCCTGGATCGAGAAACGGATGCGCTCGATCGCCATCCGCGACGAATTGACCGACGAGTGGAAGAAGCGCGGCGTGAAGGAGCAGATCGAATACGCCATCCTCACCGCCGAAATCTCCAAGGCCACCTTTGGCATGACGCCGTCGGAATACGCCGAGTTCAAGCGCCTGAAACGCGAGAACCTGCGCGACCACATGAACGACCTGGAATTGATCTTCTCGATGCTCGGCGAAGCGGCCACGACGGAGATCGCGCGCAACAAGGACGCGCAGGGCTTTCCCGAAAACAAACAAGCCGCGCACGCAGGCGGCGCGGTGGCCGGCAGCGCCCGGCGCGATCTCGAACGTCGCAGCGGTCGCAAAGTCATCAGCAGCCAGAACTACCTTGCCCTCACCCAAAAGCAAACAAAACAACTCAAAGGAAACCGCAAACCATGAAGCTCGGATTCGTCTCAGCCATCCTGCCCGAACTTAACCTCGATCAAGTCCTAGCCTTCGTCGCCGGGGAGCGTCTCGCGTGCGTCGAGATCATGTGTTGGCCCGTCGGCAAGGCCGAGCGCAAATACGCCGGCATCACGCACATTGATGTGACTGGCTTCACGAAAGCGCAGGCCGACGATGTCAACGCGCTCTGCGCCAAGCACGGCGTCGGCATCAGTGGCCTCGGTTATTACCCGAACCCTCTCGATCCAAATCCCGAAGCTGCGAAGGTGGCGGTAAATCATCTCAAGAAGGTCATCCTCGCCGCCGAAAAGCTCGGCCTGAAGAACGTCAACACCTTCGTCGGCCGCGACTGGACGAAGTCGGTGGACGATAACTGGCCGCGGTTTCTGAAAACCTGGAAGCCGCTCATTGCGTTCGCCGAGGACCACGGCATCAAGATCGGCATCGAGAATTGCCCGATGCTGTTCACGCGCGACGAATGGCCCGGCGGCAAGAACCTGATGACCTCCCCCGTCATCTGGCGGCGCGCCTTCAGCGACATCGCCAGCAAGAACTTCGGTCTCAACTACGACCCGTCGCATTTCATCCTCCAGCACATGGACCCGCTCTCGCCGCTGCGCGAGTTCAAGGAAAAGCTCTTTCACCTGCACGCCAAAGACGTCCGCATCCGCCGCGAGCGCATCAACGACGTCGGCATCTTCGCCTTCCCTCTGGAGTGGCACCAGCCGCGCATCCCCGGTTACGGCGACATCAACTGGGCGCGGTTCATAGCGGCGCTGATGGATGTCGGCTACGACGGCCCCGTTTGCATCGAAGTCGAGGACGGCACCTTCGGCAACACGCTCGAAGGCCGCCAAGCCGCCGTCAAAGTCGCCCGCAATGTTCTCCAACCTTTTTTTGCCTGAACATGAAATACACCTACGAGCAACTTGCCGGGATGATTGACCATTCGTTGCTTCATCCCACCATGACCGACAAGGACCTTGAGGACGGCTGCAAACTCGCCGCCAAATATCGCGTCGCGTCCGTCTGCATCAAACCCTACGCTGTGAAACGCGCCGCCGAGCTGCTGCGCGGCACCGGCGTCAACGTCGGCTGTGTCATCGGATTCCCCCACGGCAATTCCTGCACCGAGTCGAAACGCTACGAGACCGAACTGGCCTGCCGCGACGGCGCGGTGGAGATAGACATGGTCGTCAACATCGGCAAGGCGCTCGGCGGCGATTTCGATTCCGTCGAGCACGACGTGAAGGCCGTCTGCGACGAGGCACACAAGCACGGCGCGAAGGTGAAGGTCATCTTCGAGAACGACTTCCTGCCGAACGACGAGATTAAGGTGAAGCTCTGCCAGATTTGCGAGCGAGCCGGGGCCGACTGGGTGAAGACATCAACCGGTTACGGCTTCGTGAAGCAAAAGGACGGCAACTACAATTACAAGGGCGCAACCGAACACGACCTTGCGTTGATGCGCGCGAACGTCTCCGCCAAAGTCCAAGTCAAAGCCGCCGGCGGCGTGCGCGATCTCGACGGTCTCATCAAGGTCCGCGACCTCGGCGGTAGCCGCTGCGGTGCGACGGCCACGGCCGCGATGCTTGACGAGTATCGCCGTCGCGAAGCGGCGGAGAAGGCGGGCAAACCCACCGACGACAAGCGCGGTGCGCTGGGCGCGGGCGGTTATTGAGCGGCTGATTGCGGGTTGCATCCGCCACGCAGCCGTTTAATATCGACTGCATGGCTAACCCGACTAACTCATCGCCTGCTGCGGCAGGCGGCGCGCCGACGCCGACGGACTTTATCCGTGACATCGTCACGGCGGATGTCGCCGCCGGCAAATCCAAGAAGATTGTCACCCGCTTTCCGCCGGAGCCGAACGGCTATCTGCATATTGGCCACGCCAAGAGCATCTGCCTCAACTTCGGCATCGCCCGCGAGTTCCAGGGCCAGTGCAACCTCCGCATGGACGACACGAACCCGACCAAGGAGGATGTCGAATACGTAGAGTCCATCCAGCAGGACGTGCGCTGGCTCATCGAAGGCTGGGCCGACGACCGGCTCGGCCTGAAACCGAAGGGCAAGACGCCGGAGACGATTACGGTCAACGGCAAGCCGGATTTCCACCTCGGCCCCGCCGCACAATCCGAAATCCAAAACCCGAAATCCACAACCGTCGAGCCGTTCTACGCTTCCGACTACTTCGGGCAGATTTACGAATACGCGCTCCAACTCATCAAGAAAGGCAAAGCCTATGTCTGCGATCACTCCGCCGAGGAAGTGGACAAGATGCGCGGCGCTCCGGACCAGAAATCGGAGGAAAGCCTCTATCGCAACCGCTCCGTCGAGGAGAACCTCGACCTCTTCGTGCGCATGAAGAACGGCGAGTTCCCAGACGGGACGCGAACGCTGCGGGCGAAGATTGACATGGCCTCACCAAACATCTGGATGCGCGACCCAGTCATCTACCGCATCCGCCACGCCGAGCATCATCACACCGGCGGCGCGTGGTGCATCTACCCGATGTATGACTTCGCCCATTGCCTGAGCGACTACATCGAAGGCATCACGCACTCCATCTGCACGCTGGAGTTCGAGGTCCACCGACCACTCTACGACTGGATTCTGGAGAACCTCGGCCTGCCGCGTCCGTTGCCGCACCAGTTCGAGTTTGCGCGGCTCAGCCTCGGCTACACGGTCATGAGCAAGCGCAAGCTGATGCAGCTCGTGAACGAAAACCTCGTCACCGGCTGGGACGACCCGCGGATGCCCACCATCAGCGGCATCCGCCGCCGCGGCGTCACCGCGGAGGCGTTGCGGGCGTTTGCCTATCACATTGGCGTCACCAAACGTGACAGCCTCACCGACGTAGCCGTGTTGGAGAACGTCATCCGCGAGGACCTCAATCGCCGCGCCCAGCGTCGGCTCGCCGTGCTGCGGCCGGTGAAGGTCGTCATCACCAACCTGGCGGAAAACCACGTCGAGCAGCTCGCCGCCGTCAACAATCCTGAAGACGCCGCTGCCGGCACGCGCAAAGTTCCGTTCGGCCGCACGCTCTTCATCGAGCGCGACGATTTCATGGAGACGCCGCCGCCGAAATACTTCCGCCTGCGCCCCGGCGGCGAGGTGCGGTTGAAATACGCCTACATCATCAAGTGCGACGAGGTGGTGAAAGACGCCGCCGGCAACGTCATCGAGTTGCGCTGCACCGCCGACCTCGGCAGCAAGAGCGGCGGTCCGACCGCCAACCGCAAGGTCAAGGGCACGGTCCATTGGGTCAGCGCCGCGCACGCGTTCGAGGCGGAAGTGCGGCTCTACGACCGCCTGTTCAAAGTGCCGGAGCCGGACGCAGGCGGCGATTTCAAGTCGCACCTGAACCCTCACAACCTCGAAGTGCTGACCGCGAAACTGGAACCGTCGCTGGCGGCAGCGTCCGCCACCGAGCGTTACCAGTTCGAGCGGCTCGGCTACTTCGTGCTCGATCCCGACACGCAACCCGGCAAGCCGGTCTTCAACCGCACGATCACACTCCGGGACACCTGGGCGAAGGAACAGCAGAAGGCGTAACGGCGGCCAAGAACAAGCAGTCACCTGCAAACCGGTCCTTAACTGAGCACCATCCAGGGCGGGTAACCGCCTGCGCACAAGAACGCCAATGCTCCGCGCCAGGCGACGGTCACTCCGGCTTTGGCCGGCAGATTCTCTCCCAGCCGGGATTGTTCCACTTCACCGGATAGCCCGAGCATTGTTCCGGCCGCGCGGCATAGACGGCGCAGTCGTTGTCGATCAGGAAGAGGCACGGCGACGCAGGGTCGCCCTTGATGACAAGGTCGCGGCGGTCGCGGGAGAGGTCAGTGTATTGCTGGATGAACTCGTGCTCCGTCAGCTTCAGTAACGCCGCCAGCCGGGCGATGTCGGCGTCAGTCAGATGAATCTGCCCCGGAATCCGGCAACACTCGCCGCAGCGCCCGCAATGGAAGTTGGTCGTCACTTCACGGACTCAAGTTCTCGCCGCCGGCTTGCGACCACCGCGGAGCGAGATCAGCAGCAGGTAGGCGAAACACGCCGCCGGCACGACGAAGGCGAACGACTTCATGCCCGCGTCCACCAGCGCGCCCATCACCAGCGGAACGATGGCGCCGCCGGAAATCGCCATGCACATCAGGCCGCTGAGTTCGTTGGCGCACTCCGGTTTCTCCTCGACAGTGATGGAGAAAAGCATCGGCCAGATGTTGGCGAAGCCGAAGCTCGCCGCGAATACGCCCACGATGGCGAGGGTCGGTGAGCCCGTCATGATGATGCCCGCGCCGGCGAGGCCCAGAAGCGCCGAGAGCCGGAAACAGGTGCGTGGCGTCATCACCATCAGCACCGCGCTGCCGAGCAGCCGGCCGATGGTCAGCAGCAGGAAAAAGAGCGCAGGGCCGAACTTGCTGGCGGTCGCCTCATCCATGCCCATGGCTTTCAGGCCGGGGAAGAGGAACCGCCCCATCGAAGCTTCCGCGCCGACGTAGAGGAAGATGCCAAGCACCGCGAGGAAGAACGTCGGCTCCTTCAGCAAGCCGAGGCTGGAAGCGATGCTCGGCGGCACGTTCGGCTTCGTTTCTTCGATCTTCAGCATCGCCACCGACACAAACGCGACCACCATCAGCACGGCAAACAGCGGAAACGCGCCACGCCAGCCCATGTCTTGGAAAATGACGAGAGCGGTAACGGCGGTGACGAGATACGTCGAAGCGGTGCTGCCGAGGCCCTTGATGCCTTGGGCGAAGGCGAGGTTGCGGCTGTAGGCGCCCGAGGCGCTCACGTCGCGCATGATCGGGTTACCGGAAACCTGGAGAAACGTTGTGCCGACACCGAGCAGGAAAATGCAGCCGAGCAGCACCGCGAAGCTCGGCGCGTGCAGCGACGGCACCAGCAGCGCAACGGCGTTCAGGCCAAGACCGAGCAGGAGCAGCTTCTTCTTGCCAATACGTGCCGCCAGCAACCCGCCAGGCACGCTGAACACCGCGAACGCGATAAACACGAAGAACGACAGCAGCGTGCTCATAACGTTGCTGACTTGGTATTGCTTCTGGACCGCGTCGGACATCGGCCCCATCGCATCGGCGAGGCCCATCAGGAAGAAGGCCAGGAATATAGGAATCGTGCGCATGTGTTCTCTTGTGCTTCGTATCGTGCCGCTACCGGGACTGCGGACGCGCACGCTATCAGGCGTCGCCGAAAAAGTAAACGACGCGGAGCCGACCTCGTTCGGATGACGGACGTCCTATACCGGCCACGGGCCTTTGAAGCCGCTCTCGGCGAGCTTCAGCTTGTGGAGTTGCGCGAAGAGCCGGAACTTCCGCGCGTGGTCGCCGCTGAAAAGGAGGTTGTGGTGGCCCTTCACCATGCAGGCGTCCTCGCGGTCGGTGATGGCGATCTCGACGTTGGTCGTGCAGCCGCCGGCAGGCGGCATAGCGTGCGATTTCACGACGTGACCGGCATACACGTCCAGCATCGGTTCTTTGCCGGGATAATAATGAATCATCGTCACCGGCTCGTCGGGTTTCCAAAAGACCTGGATGGCGCAACTGCCCTCATTTGTGTGCGCGAACCGCCGCAGCAGATACGGCAACTCCGGCCCGACCGGCCCGCGCATCCGCGTCGCGCAGGTGCAGTGCGAGGCGTAGTAGTGGTTCCGCTCGGTGTCGTAGCACGGGTTGTGCTGGAAGCCCGGCTGGTCAAGCAGCAACTGGCCAAGTAGTTGGCCGTAAGCGGCCGGCAGGTCGTTTTCGCAGACCGCCGGCACTAGCGCGCTGTTCAGCGCGGAGAAACTCATGCACGGCTTGAGCATCCCGCGCCGCAGGCAGGTCATCGCCACGCCGTCGGCGCGCTCCTCGGCGAGCAGCTTTTTCAACGTCAGGTGCGCCCGCGCGGCGTTCTCCAGCGCCTCCTTTGTAATGCCGCGCTTGGACTTCGCCCCGCCGCGGAAGCGTGCGATGAATCGTTGCGCCTCCGCGCTGAGCGCGACTTTGCCGAACTCATCGGCATAGCGCTCGAACGGGATGACACTGATCTTCGTGCCGAAGAACGGCTCCACGATTTCCGCCGGCTTCTTCACGTCGGTAACGCTGAGCAGCTTGCTTTGCGCCATGAGCTTCTTCGTGTTGATCATCCTCAGCCCGCTTTCGATGGCGCCGAGATTCTCCAACGACTGGATGAAGTAAACGCCCGGCCGCCGATACGTCGTGACCGGCCCGTGCTTCACACCGAGGCCGATGTAAAAGAGCGCGGGAATGCCGAGCTTGTCGGCGGCTTTCAGCAACAAATCGGCGTGTGCGAGACTGCGGTTGTAGAACATCACCAGCAACAGCCCGTCCGGCTTCTGCGCCTCCAACTCCTGCGCCAGCCGCTGCGCGCCCGCGTCGTCAGCGATGGACGAGTTGTCCATGACAAGCTTCACGCCGAGCTTCTGCTCCATCTTTCGCAGCGCAGCCGTGTATTGCTTCTGGCGGCCTTCGGCGTCGTAGTCGTTGCCCGGCCAACTCCACCAATCGTCGGTCTTCGTCTTGAACGTAGCCGATGGCGGATAGAGAAACACCACGCGCACCGTTGCGCCCTGCTTCGACGCCCGCGATGCTGCCGCGCTCTCCGCTGCGTCGGCGATCATCGGCGCGAGCGCCATGCCGCCGAACGCCGCACTCGCAATGGCGAGAAACTCCCGCCGGTCCAGTTGGCAGCCGCATGCACAGGTTGAATTATGATGCTGTTGGTTCATTGCTTTCTCCTTCTCAACGTTTGGATTTCGCTTTGCCGGGTTTGCCGGGTTCCGTCGGACCGGCCTGACGCCGGAATTCCGCATCGAGCGCCTGCCACTTCGCTTTCATCGCTTTCGCGCGCTCCGGCTGTTCCTTGATGAGATTCTTTCGCTCACAGCGGTCGGTGCTCAAGTCGAACAACTCCCACGCGTCCTCATCCTCGCGCGCCGACACCAGTTTCCAATCGCCCATCCGCAGCGAACGATTTCCTTCGTGGTTGAAGAAGACGAATTCACGTTCCACCGCCCCGTCATGCGCGAAAGCCGGCACCAAACTCTTACCGGGCAACGGCGGTGCGCCGGCTGGCGCGACGTTTTTTCCACCGGCCAGTTCGAGCAGCGTCGGCGCGAAGTCAATCACGTGGCCGACATCGCGCCGCAGTTCGCCGCGCGCGGCGATGCCTTTGGGCCAGTGGACGATTAACGGCGTCGAAACGCCGCCCTCGTTCACCCAGACCTTCTGGCGGCGGAACGGCGAATTGCTGGCACTGGCCCAACCGGGGCCGAGGCAGAGGAACGTCTGCCACGATCCCGCCGCTGCTGCGCGGTCGTGGCCGTCGCCACGCACCAGCAGCGTTGCGTCCGCGCCGTTGTCGGAGAGGAAGAAGATCACCGTGTTCTCCAAAGCACCCATCGCGCGGAGTTGCTCGACAACGCGGCCGATCTCGCGGTCCATGTGGTCCACCATAGCGGTGTGGATGGCCATCTTGGTCGCCTGAAACCGCCGTTGTTCGTCCGTCAGGGTCTGCCATGCGACGGCGTAGCGGCACTCGCCCGGCCCGACTCTTTCGAGCAGGTCCGGTTTGAAGTAACGCGGCGAGAGTTTCTCGTCGCGCAGCGCAAGGTCGCAGTTGACGATGCCCATCTCGCGCGCCCGCCGCCAGCGACGCTCGCGCACCACGTCCCAGCCTTCGGTGTAGCGGTCGCGATACTTCGCGATGTCCTCCTGTGGCGCGTGCAGCGGGAAGTGCGGCGAGATGAACGCGAGGTAGAGGAAGAACGGCTGTGCGGCGTGTTTGACCGCGTGGTCCTTGAGAAAGCCAATGGAACGGTCAGCAAACGCCGTTGTTGCGTAGTAACCGCTGTTGGGCTTTACCGGCGGCGCTTGCACGTCGTCTTCCCAATGTTGCACCGGCGAGAAGTAACGGTCCCAGTCCTGGAACCAGTAAGAGTGGTCAAAGCCGCCATCCGCGCACGGCTTCGGCGCGCCGAGCACGTGCCATTTGCCCGCGTGATAGCTGCGGTAGCCGAGCGGCTTGAGCCGATGCGGCAGCAACCGCGCCCACGCCGGCAGCCGGCCACGCGGCGGATCCATGCGGATCTGCTGCGCGTAGTAGCCGCTCATGATGCAGGAGCGCGTCGGCCAGCAGCGGGCGGTGTTGTAGAACTGCGTGAACCGCAGCCCGCCGGCAGCGAGCCTGTCGAGGTTCGGCGTCGCGATTTCTCCGCCGTAGCAACCGGCGTCGGAGAAGCCCATGTCATCGGCGAGGATGACGACGAAGTTCGGCTTCGCGTCGGAGGCGGAAGCTGACCACGGAAGACACAGAAGACACGGAAGCAGCAGGAGGAAAAACGGCTCGGAGAATCGTCGTGAGTTCATTGCTTCAGTGGCCAGCCGCAAGTGTTCGCGCAGTGTTTCCCTTCTTCCTCAGTGCCGTCAACAGTTCGTCGAGACGCTTCACGATGTCGGGATGCGCGTTGTAGAGGTTCGTCGTCTCGGCGGTGTCTTTCTCAAGGTCGTAGAGTTGGCCCGTCGGCGCGTCAGGCTTGAGTTGGCCGTTGGCGGTGTAATCGCTGGTCTTGCGGCCGATCTTCCACGGCTGCATCCACGGTCCGGTCAGGTCGGTGGAGAAACCGCCAGAGCCGTGTTTGGGGAAGAACAGCCATTTCCCCTCGCGGACGCCCACGCCGCCCGTGCCGATGAACGTCGCGAACGTGCGCACCGGTTTGCAGCCGGGCGTGTCGAGCAATGCGGGCAGCGCGTTGAAGCTGTCCGGGCCTTCGTCGGGGCCGAGGTTGCGGCCGAGCACTGCGGCGAACGTTGCCAACATGTCGGTGAGCGCGATGAAATCACCCGCCCGCGTGCCCGCAGGGATGCGGCCGGGCCAGCGCGCGATGAACGGCACGCGATGGCCGCCTTCCCACACATCGGTCTTCTGGCCGAGCAGGTCGCTGTTGGCAAAATGGCCGGCCTTGACCGCGTCACGGTGCAGCACGCCACCGTTGTCGCTAGTGAAGAAGACGAGCGTCTTCTCCGCGAGGCCCAGCCGGTCGAGCGTGCCGAGGACCTCGCCGACGGCCCAGTCGAGTTCCTGGATGTAGTCGCCATACGCGCCGATGCCGCTGCTGCCTTGGAAGCGTTTGCCGGGCGTGATCGGCACGTGGACGTTCATCGTGCCGTAGTAGAGGAAGAACGGGCGGTCCTTGTTCCGCTCGATGAACGCGACAGCTTTCTTCGTGTGCAGCTCGCAAAGTTCGTCGTGCTTCACCAACGCGGATTTGCCGCCTTGCAGGACGCCGTGCGGATGCTTCGGCGGCTGCGCAGGCAGGATTTTGATCGGGTCGTTCGGGTCGAGGCCGACGACGCGATGGTTGTCCACGAGCACCTGCGGCGGTTCGTTGTGCGTCATCGCCGTGCCGTAGAACGAATCGAACCCGCACTCCAGCGGCCCCGGCTTGAGTTCGCCGTTCCAGTCCGGCTCCTTCACGCCGTAGCCGAGGTGCCACTTGCCGACGAGCGCGGTGACGTAGCCGGCGGACTTGCAGAGCGAGGCGATGGTCGTCCGCTCAGGCTCGACAAGGCAGTCTTTGTTCCATCGCCGGCCGAGCCGGTAATACTCGCGGCCCGTGATGATCGCATAGCGCGTCGGCGTGCAAACTGCGCAGGGCGAGTGTGCGTCGGTGAAGAGCCGTCCTTGTTGAGCGAGCCGGTCAATGGCCGGCGTCTTCACTTTCGTCGCGCCGTAGCAACCCAAGTCGCCGTAGCCGAGGTCGTCGGCGAGGATGAAGACGATGTTGGGCTTTGGGATTGGCTCGGCGGGGCGAGCGAGCGGAGGAAGAGACAGCGCAGCGATGGTCAGCACGAGAGCGGTTCGTTTCATGGCATTCTCTGAATGTTCAGCATCACTTCGTCGTCGCCCGCTTGCCTTTGGCGCGCTGGGCCGGCTTCTTGCCAGGAACGGCGGGGCCGCCCTTGTGAATCTTGACCTCTACGTCGTTCTTCTGCGCCGCGCCGGGCGTGCTGCGGCCGTCAGCAATGAGTTTCTCCATTAGTGCTTTCATCTCCGCGACCAGTTCCGGTTTCTCAGCGGCGAGGTTCTTCGTTTCGCCAAGGTCGTCGTCGAGATTGAAAAGCTGAACGGGGACAGTGCCACCGTCCTTCTCATAACCACCGCCTCCTGCGCCGAAAATCAGTTTCCACGGCCCCTTGCGCAGGCCAGCCATGCCGCGGGCCGCGCAGCTCACGGCGTTCGCGCGCACCGGCTTGTCTTCGCCGCGCAACAACGGCAGCAAGCTGAAGCTGTCTTCGCCGGCGTTATTGGGCAGCTTCGTGCCGAGCACGTCGGCGAGCGTCGCCATGATGTCGGCTTGGTGGACGAGTTGGCGGCAGACGCCGCCGGGTTTCACGACGCCGGGCCAGCGCACGACGTAAGGCACGCGATGGCCGCCTTCCCACACGTCGGTTTTGTAGCCGCGCAACGGCCCGCTGGGGAAATGGCCCTTCGACTCCATCTCCTTCGCGCCGATGTAAGGCGCGCAGCCGTTGTCGCTCGTGAAGAAGACGAGCGTGTTGTCGGCGACGCCGTTTTTCTTGAGCGCGTCGAGCACACGACCGATGACGGCGTCGGTTTCCATGACGAAGTCCGGATAGGTCATGCCGAGGCTGCTCTTGCCTTTCCACTCTTCGGTCACGGCCAGCGGCGTGTGCGGCGCGGTCAGCGGCATATAGAGCAGGAACGGTTGTTTCGCCTGCGACTGCTTCGCGATGAACTCGCACGCGCGGTCGCCGAGCGTCGGCAGAATCGGCTCCAGCTTCCAGTTCTTCAACGCGGGGCCTTGCAGACTGGCGAGGTGGTTCTTGAGCATCTCCGCTGGCAGCAATTCGGTCGGGATGCCGACGGTGCGATCGTTCTCGATGAAACAATACGGGGGCCAGTTCGGCACGTCGGTGCCGAAGTATTCGTCGAAACCGCGCGTAGTCGGCCCATTGCCCATCGGCTTCGAAAATGCCTCCCGCCATGCCGTGCGGTGCTCGTCGGTGGCTACAGTCGCCTTTGGGCCGACTTGGAAGAGCGCGCGCTTGTCCTGCGTCACGTTCCAGTCGCGGCCAAGATGCCACTTGCCGACGCAAGCGGTGCGGTGGCCGTGCTGTTTGGCGAGGCCCGCGATCGTCAGCCGATCCGGCGCGATGAGTGGCTCGCCGAACACGCCAACGATGCCCGATTGCAGCCGCGTGCGCCAATGATAGCGCCCGGTCAACAGCGCGTAACGCGACGGCGAGCAGACGCCCGACGACGAATGCCCATCGGTGAAGCGCATCCCCCCGGCGGCCAGACGGTCCATGTTCGGCGTGGGGATCTTGCCGCGCTCGGGGTTGTTGCAGTGCATGTCGCCGTAGCCGAGGTCGTCGGCGAGAATGACGACAATGTTTGGCTTCTGCGGCGTGTCAGCGGTGGCTTGGACGCAGAGGAGCGAGAACAACGCAAGGAATAGTGCGAGGGATTTCATGGTTTTCAGCACTCCGGAAAGACTTTGAAGCCCATCAGGCTGGCGAGTTGATGGACGGCGCGGGCGTGGTCGCCGTAAAAGACGACGCGATGCAGCAGTGTGCGGATGTCGCGATACTTCTTCATGTCGGCGCACCAGTTCACCATCATCTTCTGCGCGTCGCCGTTGACGGCGGTGGTGATCTGCGTGCGGCAGCCGCGGTCGTCGAACTGGCGCGGCTTGCCCTCGATGATCCGGCCGGTGCTCAGCAGCATCGCCTCGTCGTCAATGAACTTCGCGCACGTAATCGGCTGGCCGACGCGCATCGCAACCTCCAGCGACGCGCCGCGGTTGTCGTCCCGGTGGGTGCGGATATTGAATGGCGCGCGCGTCCCGCCGGGGCCGTCCATCCGCGTCGGAGAGACGCAATGGGCGTGGATGACGGCGTTCTTGGAGGTGTCGAAGAGCGGGTCGGTGATGAAGCCCGGTTTGCCGAACGCGTAAGCGAAGAGCAGCATCGTCAACGTGCTGTCGAGGTCGGCCTCGCACGCGCCGACGAAACCCTCGTCGCACAACTGCGCGAAGCCGAGGCACGGGTAGCCCAGGATCTGGATGGGGATACCGCCGAGGCAGTTCACCGCGATCGCCTGTGCCTTCGCGTCGGCCATGAGTTGTTTCATCGCCAGATACATCTTCGCCGACTTGATGATTTCGGCCTTGCTCGGCTCGACGATCTTCTTCGCGGGCTTGATGAACAGGCTGCGGGCAATCTCCGTGGCGAGTTTTTCGTCCACGGCCTTGTGCGCGGCGATCAACTGGTCGGTGGTGACGTCTATGACCTCTGGCCCGATCCGCTCGCGGATGTCCTTGGCGCGCGCGCCAGCTTTCGCCGAAGCGAGCAGGAGCCGGCTCTGGCGCATCTGGCCGACGGCCTTGAGCAACACAATGGCCGTGGCAAGTTCGCGCCAGTCGCGCGTGGCCATGAGCGCCACGCGTTTGCCCTCGCGCTGGGCTTGGCTGACATACATCCACTGGTGGCCGCTATATGGCTGGCTGAAGACGACGGTGGGCTTGCCGCAGTTGACGATGCCGGCGAGGTCGCCGCGAATGCCGAGGTGGATGCATAGCACGCCCGCCACGTCATCGCGCGCGGCGATTTTCGGGAGGGCCTCCTTCGCGCTGACCACGAGGTCGCCACCGACCAGTTCCACATCGGGGAATTTCGGCATGAGCTTGGCGATGAACCTCTCGAACTTCGCCTTCTCCCCCGGTGCGTCGAACTCCGGCTTCGGCCAAGCGCCCGCGCCGCCGAGATAGACGGTATAAATCTTCACCTTCGGCACCGACAACGATGCGATGGCATCACCCGCCGCGAAGCTGTTGCCGCCCAACATCCAACCGCCCACGGCCGCCGTCGCTTTAAGAAACCGCCGTCGGCTCATCCGCGCCGCACAGCCTGTGCACGCACAACCGCCGCAACCGGACGCGGGGCAAAGGGTGGAAGTTTCAGAGAGGTTGGTTTCGCCTTTGGTCGTGTTCATCTCGGCTCCTGGAGTTGTGATGCGACTGCGCGGCTTCCGCCGCCGCGGCGGATTATGCCTGTGCGGCAGCGATTTGAAAACCCCGATTCTGGGGAGTCTCGCAGCTCCGAATGAACATGAACCCGCGGAGCCTCGCGCGGCACGCGAGGACCGCTTCGATTGTGAGGCGGTTCGCGTCAGGCGAGGGTCTTGAGCATCGCCAGCTCTTTCTTGATGACGGCCGCGTGTTGCTCCGGCGGGAAGTGTTTGAGGCACTCGTTTTCCAGACAAAGGTCGGCCTGGTAGCCGGCCTTACGCAGGATCGCCACGACGCGCTTGTAGTCGATGTCGCCGTCGTAGATCGGCGCGGAGTATTTGGCGTATTCCCAGCCGATGGCGCGGCGGACGTTGCGCTGGTCCTCCGGGTAGCGGACGCTCTTGCAGTGCGTGTGGACCACGCGTGGCGCGAACTTCTCGATGATGCCGTAGAGCGATTCCAGCGGGTGGCCGAACCAGTAGAGGTTCAACGCGTCGAGCGTGAGGCCGAGTTGTGGCGAGCCGACGCCAGCGAAGAGTTTCTCCAGCACGTCGGGATCGTTGGTGAACCGGCCGTGGTTCTCGATGCCGTAGCGAACCGGCTTGCCCTCGGCGATTTCGCAAATGGCTTTGCAGGCTTTGATGGCGACGGGCAAGAACTGGTCAATCGGCGTCTTGCGCGGCACGACATCAATGCGGATGACCTTGACCTTGAGTTGCTGCGCGGCCGGCAGGAGCTTGCGCATCCAGGCGATCTCCTCGTCCAGCTTTTCATCGAACTTGTTGTGCATGCAAAACGCCGTGATCGTGGCGCGATTGGCGGCGAGGTCGTCGGCGAGTTGCTTCACGCTGTCGGGGTCGGCGAGGCTGTATTTCCTGTCGGGATGGATGAGGCTGGGGCAGAGCAAGTCGGGCGTGATGTCCACCTCCAGGCAGGAAACACCCAGCTCCTTCATGGCGGCCCAGCAGGTGGGTTTGCCGGTGGTCTTCAGGAGCACGTCGCGGCAGGCAACGGCGAGGCGGCGGCGTTTCTCCGCTCCATGGCAGAGATTGCCTGCGGCCAGCGCGAGGCCGGCGGTGGCATGGAGGAAATGGCGGCGTGAAATGGGGTGGTCCGTGTTCATGGCAGGTTGCGATCGCATAGTTGGCTCAGATGGTTTGAACGACGCGCGCATCCTACGGCGCACGGCAGCCGCGGCGCTACACGAAAGCCTACGCCCACTGGTATTTTCCCGACGCGGACACGACATCGGCCGGGTGCCGGGCTGCGTTACGTGGTCGGCGTTGCGGGCGGCTCCGATGGATCTGTAGGCGCCTCAGTCGGCGTCGCTGGCGCTTCCATTGGCGCGGCCGGCGTTTCAGGCACGGGCACGACCGCAGCGGGTTCGGCGGGCGGCGGGGCGACGGGTTCAGGCGGCGGAGGCGCGACCGGGGCGGCGACGAGGCGGCGGAGCAGTTCAATGCCTTGGCGCACGTCGGCGATTTGTTGGTCGCCGACTATCTCACGTTCGATGCAGAGCGGTCCCTCGTAGCCGATCTCGCGGAGCTTGGCGATAAATCGCTCGAAACCAACTTCGCCCTGGCTGAGCGGAACCTCGACGCCGAGCTTGCCCGGTTCGGCGGGCGACTTGCCGTCCTTGCAGTGGACGGTGGCGACGTGCGGGGCGAGCTTACCGAGCGCCTCGATGGGGTCGCCGGAACCGTAGAGGACCATGTTGGCCGGGTCGAAGTTGACCTTGACGTTGGTTTCCTTGGTGTCGGCGATGAGGCGCAGCAACGAGTCGGCGCTCTCCTGGCCGGTTTCGAAGCAGAGCTGCTGGCCGTTGAAACGGCAGTGGTCCGCCAGCAGCCGCAACATGCGGACGATGGGCATGTAGGCCGGGTCGTCGGGATTCTCCGGCACGCAGCCGACGTGGAAGGCGAAGCGATGGATGCCCACTTCGCAGCCGAAGTCGCTGATTTTCTTGGCGATCTCAAACCGCGCGGCACGCAGGTCCAGCGGCACGAGGCCGACGGTGTTGCGCACGGCGGCGATGTCGGCGTAGCTCTCGCCCTCGAACGCGGCAAAGAGCGTCACCCACTCGATGCCGGAGCCTTGGAGCTGCTTCATCAGCGTGCGGCGCTTGGCGGGGCTGTCAATGTCGCGCCAAACGACACCGACCTGTCCGACGCCGAGGCCGAAGGCCCTGATGGTGTTGATCTTCTCTTCAGCTTCGGTGGCCCAAATCATGAGGCCGATATCAAATGGTTTCATGCTAATCCTTCTGGTTTGAGGTCATGCGCGGCAGCGTTCCGTCCATTGGCGCGTCCGATACTTCTCCGAACAGAGTTGTTCTGCCAAGCCAAATAACGCCGGCATCGGTTGGAACTCCTCGAAAGCCGCGCCGAGTTCGCGCTCGAAACCGAGCCGCAACGCGCCGGCGAGCGCGGTCGGCTGGCCGAAGGCGGTGGCGGCCGGAGGCAAAAGGATGGAACCTTGGTGCAACAAACCGCGCTTGAGACGGCGTTGCGCCGCGCCGGCGACCTTCGCGCCGGCGACCACAACGTCGTATTGCACCGGCCCGGCGAAGCAGACGTTGCGGTCGTTCGGCCCGCAACAGGGCGCCAGATCGGCGGAAATCCCGGCAAGTTTCAACGCCACCGTCACCGCGCCGTGGAGCAACCGGTAGCACTCCGGCGTCGGCAGGCGGTAAAGCGAGTGCGTCGGCGGCGCAACAACCGTGTAGGTGGCGTCCCGCGCGTGGTCCACCAGCCCTCCGCCGGTCGGCCGGCGCACCACGGCCCGCCCCGGCGCGAGATCCGGCGAGAACTTCTGGAGCAGCCCGATGCTCACCGCCGACGCGTTCCAGCCATAGACGCGCAGCAGCGGACGGCCGCGTTCGGACGCGGTGCGCAGCAACGCCTCGTCCAGCGCCATGTTCATGGCCGGGTCGCGCGCGTCGTCGAGCCAAAGATGCCAGGGTTCGTTCATGCCAGAGCCGGTGCTTCTAGCACGGCGAGGCGCGGAGTCAAGCCGCGGATGGATCCGCGGGCGAGTCGGCCTCCGAACGCGAGGGTCGGCGGGCAACTGCGATACGTCGCCGCGTTCCAAGTCGGGCCGCGCGGCTGACGTTGCCCTCATGAGGAATCCGCACTGCGTCGCGGCAGATGATCTGGAATTTTGGTGGCTTTTGTGCCTCTTTGTGGCTCATAAATTCCCGTCATGCACGATTTCAAATTCAAGAACGGCCGGCTTTACTGCGAAGGCGTCGCGCTGGAGCAGCTCGCCCGCGAATGCGGGACGCCTCTCTATGTCTATAGCCAGCACACCATCACCGCTCATTTTCAGAAGCTCGACCGGGCGCTGGCGGGGCTGCCGGACCGCCTCGTCTGCTTCGCGATGAAGGCCAACTCCAACGCCGCGATCTTGCGGCTGCTGGCCAACCTCGGCGGCGGTTTCGACATCGTCAGCGCGGGCGAACTGTTCCGCGTCGTGCAGGCCGGCGGCGACTCGCGCAGGTGCGTCTTCGCCGGCGTCGGCAAGACGGACGAGGAAATTCGCTACGCGCTGGCGCAGGGCATCTACTGCTTCAACGTCGAGAGCGCGCCGGAGATCGAGCGCATCAACCGGCTCGCGCGGGAGGTCAACGAGCGCGCCCCCATCGCCATCCGCGTCAACCCGAACGTCGAGGCGCACACGCACGCGAAGATCACCACCGGCACCTACGAGAACAAGTTCGGCATCGCCATCGAGGACGTGGAGGCGGTCTATGCGCACGCGGCGACACTGCCGGGCATCCACATCCGCGGCGTGCAAATGCACATCGGCTCGCAGATCACTTCCGTCGGCCCATTCGTGAAGGCGGTGAAGAAAGTGCTGCCGCTCGTGAAGAAACTCAGGCAGCTCTATGCCATCGAGTTCTTCAGCATTGGCGGCGGCATCGGCATCTGCTACGACCCGGCGTTGGAGAGCGCGACGCCGGAATGGTGGAGCCGCACGCCGAAAGCACGCGCGTGGCTGACGCCGCAGCGTTACGCCGCGAGCCTCGTGCCGCTGCTGGCGCCGCTCGGCCTGCGCGTCCTGATCGAGCCGGGCCGGTTCATCGTCGGCAACGCCGGCGCGCTCGTGACGCGGGTGCAATACGTGAAGTCCACGCCAGAGAAAACCTTCGTCATCGTGGACGCGGGCATGAACGACCTCATCCGCCCGGCGTTTTACGACTCGTATCACCAGATCGTGCCGCTGCGGCAGACACGCGGCACGCTCGTGGCCGACGTGGTCGGGCCGATCTGCGAGAGCGGCGACTACTTCGCCAAAGGCCGCAAGCTCGCCGCCGTGAAGGAAGGCGACGGCGTCGCGTTACTGAGCGCCGGCGCTTACGGCATGGCTATGGCCTCCAACTACAACTCGCGCCCGCTCGCCGCCGAGGTGCTGGTCAACGGCAACCGTTACGCCGTCGTGCGCGAGCGGCAAGCCGTCGAAGACCTGAATCGCGGCGAGAAGGTGGCTGGCTGGTTGAAGAGGTGAACCGTTATGGCAACCTACGTTTACGAAACCATCCCGGCCAAGCCGGGCGATGAAGTGCGCCGCTACGAAATCCGCCAGAGCATGAAGGACGCGGCGCTGACGAAACACCCGGAGACCGGCGAGCCGATCCGACGCGTCATCACCGGCGGCCTCGGCCTCATCGGCGTCGGCAGCCACGGTGGTCCGCCGCCTGCGCCGAGCCGGCCCAAACATGGCGGCGGATGCAGTTGCTGCCACTAAGCCGCACCTCGGCTGCCTCAGAACACCTCGAAGATGTAGGCAAGGCAGAAGTAGATGCCGATGGCGAGGAAGAGGCCGCCCGTGATCCGCTGGGCCCAGCGCTCGAACTGTTTGGTCGCATTGAACACCTTTCCCACCTGTTGCGCGCTCACCGCGATCAGCACCGCAAACGCAATCACCGGCAACGCCGTGCCGATGCCGTAAAGCGACGGAAAGAGGACGCTCGACTGCCACTTCACCGCCAACGGCACGAGGCTGCCGAAGAACAGCGCCGCCGAAATCGGACAGAACGACAGCGCGAACACGATGCCCAGCAAGCCCGCGCCCCAGATGCCCATCGCTTCCACGCGTTGTTGCATCCGCTCGCTGACGCCGCCGCTGGTGAACGTGACCGGCATCAAGTCCAGCAGCACCATGCCGACAAGGATGAGCACGGGGCCGAGCAACTTGTTCATGTATTTCTGGAGCCAGTGCGACACGCCCGGCGCGGAGAGCAGGCTCGCCACCAGCAACGCCGCGATCACCAAATACGCCAGCGCGCGGCCCAGCGTGTAGAGCGCGCCGGTCAGCAGCACGTGCCTCGTGCTGCCGACGCGCCGGCCGATGAACGAGATCGCCGCGATGTTCGTCGCGAGCGGGCACGGGCTGATCGAGGTCAGGATGCCGAGCCACAACGCCGTTGTCGCGCCGAGCCATGCGTTGTCCATCACTTCACCTCCAGATACGCGCGCGCGGCGTCCTGCACGTATTTCGTGAACTCTGCCGGCTTGTCCACGAGGTCCCAGATCTTCTCCAGGTTCACCCAGCGCGTCTGCTTGCCGTCGCGCAGTTCGGAGAGCACGAGCGCCTGGTATTTCAGGCCGTATTCCTTTACGAAATGCTCGTGGGCCGGCTCCTCCGTGTTGACGAGACGGCGCTCCAACCGCCCGCTCTTGAGGTCGGCGGCAAAGCCGTTCTCCAGCGACTCGCGCGAGAGCCTCTCGATCTTCTGGCACGTCTCGCAGCGTTGCTTGCCGTGGAAGTAGTAGGCCACAACCTTATGCGGCAGGACGATGCCGGCCGGTTCGGGCGCGGGAGCCGGCTTGGGCCGCGTCTCCTTGATGACGAGCGTCGCGACGCTGGCGGCTACAAACAGCAGCAGTGCGGCGGCGGCAATCGTTTTCGGTTTCATGATGCTTCCGCTTGTTTCAGGATCGTCTTGAGTTCATCAAGCGACGGCAGCCGGCCGGCGAGCTTGACGGTGCCGTTGACCACCAGCGCCGGCGTCATCATCACACGCAACGCCAGGATCTGCTGCAGGTCGGTCACCTTGTTGATTTCGTAAGGCACACCGAGTTCCTTGGCGGCCTGTTCGGTCAGTTCGTAGAGCTTCGCGCACTTCGCGCAACCACTTCCCAATACCAATAGGTTCATTGTCTGTCTCCTTTACTTGAAGAACGTGCCGTAAGCCATGCCGCTCATGGTGCCCATCGCGATGACCAGTAGCGTGAACACCACCGTCTTCTTCAGGCCCATGATGCTGCGCAGCACGAGCATGCTCGGCAGCGACAGCGCCGGGCCTGCCAGCAACAGCGCCATCAGAGGCCCGTCGTGCATGCCGAGCTTGCGCAACGCCTCGCAGATGGGGATCTCCGTGAGCGTCGCGAAATACCAGAAAGCGCCGATGACGCTCGCGACGAGGTTGGAGAGCAGCGAGTTGTCGCCGACGAGGCCAGCGACGACCTTCTCCGGCAACAGCGCGCCGATGAAGCCGGTGACAAACACGCCGCCGAACAACAGTGGCACTATCATCTTCGCGAAGTCCCACGTGCTATCCATCCACGCGGTGATTTCGTCGCGCGTGAGCCAACGCCACGCCATCCAGAGCACGGCCAGGCCCATCGCTCCCGCCAGATACCAGCGGGCATGATAAACGGACATGACCCACGTCTTGGCCTCTTCAATCTGCGCGATCTCCTTCTTCGGCAGCGTCACCTTCTCGCCGCTAGGGCGGCCGTTCCAGTCCTGCTGAAGCTGGAACATCACTTCGTCTTTCATCTCTTGCAGCGTGACCGCGGCGAACTGGCCTCCGTCGTTCGTCCGCACCACGACGTTGCCGGGGTTGAACCAGTCGCTGAAGATCAGAAACCCGACCATGCAGCCGAGGAACACCGAGTTCTTCCAGAGCGGCCGGTGCGGCGCGTCGTCCGGCGGCATCTGCGGCTGAGCGTTGATGCGGTCTTGTTCCTCGCGACGGAAGATCAGCGCCATCAGCAGGCCGATGAGGATGGAGAACGCCACCGCGCCGACCGCCCGGCCCACACCGACGGAGAAACCCAGCACGCGCGCCGTGAGGAAGATGGCGAGCACGTTGATGGCGGGGCCGGAGTAGAGGAACGCCGCTGCCGGGCCGAGACCCGCGCCAAGTTTGTAGATGCCGGCGAACATCGGCAACACGCTGCACGAACAGACAGCCAGAATCGTGCCCGCGACCGACGCGACGCCGTAGGCCTTCACCTTGTTGGCTTGCGGACCGAGGTGGCGCAGCACCGCCTGTTGCGAGAGGAAAGTGCTGATGGCGCCAGCGATGAACATCGCCGGCACGACACACGCCAGCGTGTGGTTACGGACATACCACTGGAGAAGCTTGAACGCCTCCAGAATCGCGCCGGAAACCGCTGCGTTCGACAGGGGCAAAAAGTAGGCGACGACAAAGATACCCGTCAGCCAAGCTGCAAATTTGAGTTCTTTGTTCATGATTCACATGCCGTCGTGCGCTGATACCAACCTCGCGAACGGTTGCAGACGTTGCAGACCGAGAGCATCACCGGCACCTCGACCAGCACGCCGACCACGGTCGCCAGCGCCGCAGGCGAGTCCGCGCCGAAGAGAGTGATGGCAACGGCGACGGCCAGTTCGAAGAAGTTGCTCGCGCCAATGAGCGCGCCGGGCGAGGCGACGTTGTGCTCGACGCGAAGCTGGCGCATCAACAGGTAGCTCAGCCCGGAGTTGGAATAGACCTGAATGATGATCGGCACGGCGATGAGCAGCACGGCAAACGGGCGGCTCGTCAGGTTCTCCGCTTGGAACGCGAAGATCAGCACCAGCGTCAGCAGCAGCGCGCCGATCATCACCGGATGGAACTTCGGCAGGAACTTCTGCTCGAACCAAGCGAGGCCGTGCGATTTCAACAGCGTCGTTCGCGTGAGCCAGCCCGCGGCGAGCGGGATCACGATGAAGACGACGACAGAGGTGATAAGCACCTTCGCGGGGACGACGACGTTGGCGACGCCGCAGAGGAACATCACGATCGGCGCGAACGCCACGAGCATGATGAGGTCGTTCACCGCCACCTGCACGAGCGTGTAGGCCGGGTCGCCGTCGGTGAGGTAGCTCCAGACGAACACCATCGCCGTGCATGGCGCGGCGGCGAGGATGATGAGACCGGCGGTGTAACTGCGCGCCGTCTCCGGGTCAATCCAGAGAGCGAAGACGTGTTGCAAGAAGATCCACGCCAGCAATGCCATGCTGAACGGCTTCACCAGCCAGTTCACGAACAATGTTACGATCAACCCCTTCGGCCGGCGCGCGATGCCGCCAATCGCACCGAAGTCCACCTTCAACATCATCGGGTAGATCATCAGCCAGAGCAGCACGCCGATGGGCACGTTCACCTGAGAACCTTGGCCGAACTCCAGCTTGCTCAACGCCGCCGTCACGTCGGGCAACAGTTTGCCGAGCGCGACGCCAACGATCATGCAGAGGAACACCCACAGCGTCAGATACCGCTCGAAGAAGGCGAGTCGTTTCTTTTCTGCGCTCATGGTTTTCGGGCTTTCACTTCAAGGCTGGTGATAAAATCCGACGGCTTGGTGCCCGCCGGCAGATGGGCCATGATCTTCAGGTAGAGCGGATCCTGCCCTTCCACCAAAGCCTCGACGTAACCCTGCTTTGGGTTGAGCCGAATGTCTGTCAGACCGGCCTCACGCGCCATGCGTTCGGTTTCAGACATGAGAACGGCGCCAGCCACGCAGCCTACCAGGGCATCCACCATTTCGCGGATGGCCTCTGGCAGTGATTGGAGCAGCGCGAGGTCGGAGACGGCGACGCGGCCGCCGGGCTTGAGCACGCGGGCGATCTCGCGCCAGACCTGCGGTTTGTCGGGCGAGAGGTTGATGACGCAGTTGGAGATGACCACGTCCACGCTCGCGTCGGCCACCGGCAGATGCTCGATCTCGCCGAGGCGGAACTCGACGTTGTCCAAACCCGTGCGCTCCCGATAGGTCGCGATGTTCTTGCGCGCCTTGGCGAGCATCTCCGGCGTCATGTCCACGCCGATGACACGGCCCGGCGGACCCACTTTCGGGCCGGCCACGAACGCGTCGAAGCCCGCGCCGCTGCCGAGGTCGAGCAACACCTCGCCGGGGCGAAGGGCGGCTAGGGCACTGGGATTGCCGCATGACAGGCCGATGTTCGCGCTGTCGGGCAACGCGGCCAGTTCGTCGGCCGAGTAGCCAATCTGCCGTGCCAGCTTTTCGGAGTCCACGGCAGTCATGCCGCAACAGCAACTCGATTTGCGCCGCTCGCTGCCATGCAGGGCAATCTGGGCGTAACCACTGCGGACCTTTTCTCGAACTGTTTCCGCGTTCACATCACTCTTCATGTTTCAGTTCTTTCGCCTCGTTTCTCGCTCTTCAACGATTCCGGCAGCGTCTCCACGAACCGGCGGATTTCATCCCGCACGCGGCGATAAACAGCCAGCTTCGCTTCGCCGTCGTCCATGTTCTTGGTGAGCTTCGGCGGGTCTTCGAAGCCGACGTGAACGGCCTTCGTCTTGCCGGGAAAGAGGGGGCAATGCTCGTTGGCGTGGCCGCAGACGGTGACGACGTAGTCGAACGTCACGCCGCGCAACTCGTCGAGCATCTTGGAATGCTGCTTCGAGATGTCCACGCCCGCCTCGGCCATCACGCGGATGGCGTGCGGGTTCATCCCGTGCGTCTCAATGCCGGCGGAATACGATTCGACCACGTCGCTCTTCAGCGCGCGCGCCCAGCCTTCAGCCATCTGGCTGCGGCAGGAGTTGCCGGTGCAGAGGAACAGGACCTTTATCTTCGAAGTTGGCGCTGGCATATCGTTGTGGGGTCCACTTTCAGGATCTGTTTCAGCTTCTTGCGGTCTTCGGCGGCTTGCGGGGTGCCGCCGAGCGACTTCTGCACCCAGTCAATCGCCTCGCGGATGGCGATCGTGGCTTCTTTGCTTGGCAGCCGGTAGAAAACCCACCGCTCCTCTTTGCGGGACTCGATCAGCCCAGCCTGGTAGAGGATGGAGAGATGCTTGGAGATGGTGGAAGGCGCCAGGCCGCACAACTCGCTGATCTGGCAGACGCACAATTCGCCGGCCTTCAACGCCAGCAGCACGCGCACGCGGTTGTCGTCCGCCAGCGCCTTGGTGATTCTCATAAACTCGCGCATGGCCGGCACTATATTTCGTCGAATGCCGAAATGTCAAGATGAGCTTTCAACCGGCGGAGATTTGGGCGCGCGCTGGGGCCGCGCGAGGGCTTACACCTTCGGGTCCAGCGACCACGGGCGGCGCATCGGGCGGCCGAGCATCTTGTTGGCCGCGTCGTCGCCGACGAAACGCTCCTTGGCCGGATCCCATTCGATCTTCTTCCGGCCCAGGCGCAACGCGATGTTGGTGATGTGGGCGATGGTGATGGAACGGTGCGCGGCCTCGATCGGCGCGACAGTGGGCTTGCCGCTGTAGATGCAGTCCACGAAGTTGCGCTCGTGGTGCTTGCTCTCGTAGAGGCGCGCCTCGTTGTCGCGAATCTTCTCCTGGCGCAGGCTCTGCGGCGTGAACTCCAGCTTTTCGCGGCTGACGTAAATCTTCCGGCCGTTCTCGCCCTCGAACGTGACGCCGTTCGGCCCGGCGGACTCGTCGTCCACGACCATCGTGACACCGTTGGCATAGACGCACTCGAAGTGGAACGTCTTCGCCGTGTTGTAGAGTTCGCGAGGCGCGGGCATGTCGGCGCGAAGGTTCTCGATCTTCACTGGGCCGGACTGGTCCATGTCGAGCGCCCATTGCGCGATGTCAATGTGGTGCGCGCCCCAGTCGGTGATCATCCCGCCGGAGTAGTCGAAGTTCCAGCGCCAGTTGAGGGGCATCAGCGCGGGCCGGTAGTCGCGATGCGGCGCGGGCCCTTCCCACAATTCGTAGTTCAACCCGTCCGGCACCGGCTCCGGCGTCTGCTTCGCCGCCAGCTTGCTGAAGTCGCGGTGGCCGCCGGGCAGCACGACGTGGATACGCTGAAGCTTGCCGAGCCGGCCGTTGCGAACGAACTCGCACGCCATGCGGAAGTAAGTCGCCGACCGCTGCTGGCTGCCGGTCTGCCACGTCACGCCGGCCTTGGCGACGGCGTCGGCCATCGCGCGACCTTGCTCGACCGTCACGGCGAGAGGCTTCTGGCCGTAGATGTGTTTGCCGCGCCGCGCGCAGGTGATCGCCATGATCGCGTGCCAGTGGTCTGGCGTGGAAACCTCCACCGCATCCACGTCTTCCTTCGCCAACAACTCGCGGTAATCTTCATACACGCGGCAGCCGTCGTAGTTGGCCTTGCCGGTTTGCTTGGCGTAATGCTTGTTCATCATACGCCGCCCGACCTCGCGTCCGCCCTTGTGCTCGCCCTGATAACCATAGTGGTCCGACTCGCGGTTCACGTCGGCCACCGCCACGACCTGCACGCGCTCGTCGTTGAGAAAGTTCGGCGTCACCGATTGCGCGATCGTGCCGAAGCCGAAACAAGCGAGATTGATCCGCTCCGAAGGCGCAGGCCGTCCACTGCGTCCGAGCGCGGAGGCGGGAATAATCGCGGGAACCGCCAGCGCGCCGGCTGCGGCGAGAAAGTGACGACGGGAAAGTGCAAACGTGTTGTTCATGGCCGCGCATCATACCGGCTGACACGCGCGGGTCAATAGCGCGACCGCGCGACAGGCCCCCTTTGGCTGCCAGAAGCTGACTCGACGGAGTCCCACCTCATCCGATGAAACAGCGGCTCCGCTGCGGCGGCCTTGATCACAAAAGACCGAAACCACAGCGCGGCGGCGGTGTTTTCCCTGCTACCGTTGCGCATTTGAAAGGAGCGACCATGATCAGAGCAAAACTGTTATTGAGCATCCTCGGCTTCGTTGGGCTTGTTTCGGCCATGACCGCGCCCGCTGGCGTCTGCGCCGATGCCGACACCTCTTCCAAACCCAACATCATCTTCATCCTCGCCGACGACTACGGCATTCCCGGCGTCGGATGCTACGGCGGGGCCTACAAGACACCGAATCTCGACGCACTCGCGGCGGGGGGCGTGAGGTTCGAGCGATGTTTCGCCGCGCCGCTCTGTGCGCCGTCGCGGGCCCTGTGTATGTTTGGCCGCTACGCGTTCCGCACCGGCGTGCTCGACAATGGCTGCGGCGCGGCGGCGAAACCGGACAAGGAGGTTTGCATCGCCAAGACGCTCAAGCAGGCCGGCTACGCCACTGCGATGACCGGCAAGTGGAGCCAGCTCTCCTATCTCGAAACAGCCGAGGACGGCCGCGCATGGGGCTGGGATGAATTCCTGCGTTGGGACAAGTCCAAGGGTGAACGCTACTGGAAGCCCGCGCTCAACAAGAACGGCCAGCCCGTGCCGGTTACCGACACAAGCTACGCCCCTGATTTGCAGAACGAGTTCGTCGTGGACTTCATCAAGCGCCACCGTGACGGGCCGTTCTTTGTCTATTACCCGACGCCGCTCATCCACGGGCCGATCCTGCGCACACCCGACAGCAAGGAGGGTAGCGCGCAGAAGGCCAAAGGCAAAGGCAAGGGCGATAGCCCGTTCTACGCCGACAACATCGCCTATCTCGACAAGATTGTTGGGAAGCTCGTTGCCGCACTCGACGAGATGAACCTCCGCGAGAAGACGCTCATCGTGTTCACAGGCGACAACGGCAGCGTGCCCGTCGGCACGATCAATGGCCGTCCTGTGGATGGCCGCAAGAGCCAAGTCAACGAAGGCGGCAGCCGCGTGGCGCTCATCGCGAACTGGAAAGGCACCGCACCCGCCGGCCGCGTGCTCAAGGACCTCGTCGGCCTCAGCGACTTCTACGCGACGTTCGCCGAACTGGCTGGCGCGAAGCTGCCCGAAGGCGTGACGATGGACAGCCAGAGTTTCGCGCCGCAACTACGCGGCGAGAAAGGCACGCCGCGCGAATGGATTTACGTCCAGCTTGGCGCGAAATGGTATGCCCGCAACGACGGCTGGAAGCTGACCGAGAGCGGCCAGTTCTTCGACATGAGCGACGCGCCGTTCGCGCAGAAGCCGGTTGCCGCCGATACGCAAACTCCCGAAGCGAAGGCCGCGCGCGAGCAGTTGCAGGGCGTGCTCGACAAGCTCAACCCGGCCGGCGGCGCGACCAAGACCCGCAAGAAAACCGACGGCGAAAAGAAGGGGAAGAAGAAAGAACGCAAGAAGGCCAAGAAGCAAGCCGCCACGACATAAGGAACCCCAACATGAAACGAATTCTACAACTCATCCTTCCGAGTCTTCTGTGTGTTCCGTGGCTTGTCGAAGCTGCGGATTCGCAGAAACCCAACATCCTCTTCATCCTCGCCGACGACTACGGCCTCGATGGCGTCAGTTGCTACGGCTCGGACCGGTTCAAGGACAAGACGCCAAACCTCGACGCGCTGGCGAAGTCCGGCATCCGGTTCACGCACTGCTACTCGACGCCGCTCTGCGGGCCGTCGCGGTGCGTCATCAACACGGGCCGTTACGGTTTCCGCACCGGCGGCTCGACAAACCAGAACGCCGGCCAGCCATCCTTCCGGAACGAGCCGTCGCTGGCGCGCACGATGAAGCAGGCCGGCTACGTCACCGGCATGGCGGGCAAATGGCGGCAGATGGGCGACACGCCGGGCGATTGGGGCTTCGACGAATGGCTCACCGACCCGACCGCAGGCGGGTGGTTTTGGAAGACGAGCTACACCAAGAACGGCCAGCTTATTGAAACGAAGCAGGACGTCTATTGCCCCGACGTGTGCATGGACTTCGCGCTGGACTTCCTGCGGCGACATCGCGAACAGCCGTTCTACTTCTATTACCCGACGCATCTCATCCACGGCCCGATCCTGCGCACACCGGACAGCAAGCCCGGCACGAAGGACTACTACGAGGACAACGTCGCCTATCTCGACAAGCAGGTCGGCCAACTCGTCGCGGAACTCGACAAGCTCGGCCTGCGCGAAAAGACGCTCATCGTGTTCACCGCCGACAATGGCACCGCGAAGTTCGGCGCCGACCGATCAACCCTCAACGGGCGCAAGATCAACGGCCAGAAAGGCTCGATGCTGGAGGGCGGCGCCCGCGTGCCGCTCATCACGAGTTGGAAAGGCAGGATGCCCGCCAGCAAGGTCCTCAACGATCTCGTGGACTTCAGCGACTTCTATGCGACGTTCGTCGAGTTGGCCGACGCGAAGATGGCGGAGGGCGTGACGCTCGACAGCCGCAGCTTTGCGCCGCAACTGCGCGGCGAGAAAGGAACGCCCCGCGATTGGATCTTCGTGCAACTCGGCCCGCGCTGGTATGTCCGCGAGCAAGGCTTCAATCTCACCCAAAGCGGCGAACTCTTCGACATGAGCGACGCGCCGTTCGTGGAGAAGCCCGTGCCCGCCGAGTCGGCCGGCGACGATGCGAAAGCCGCGCGCGCCCGCCTGCAGGCCGTCCTGGACAATCTCGCGCCTTCCAAGGGAAAAGGCTCTTCCGACGAGCCGAAAAAGAAGGGCAAGGCAGGGAAGAAGCGCAAGAAGAAGCAGGCGTGACGCAGCCGGGAAGAATCGCAGACTTGTATTTCCGATGAATCGGAGTAGAAAAGCGCGGCAACGCCGAGCGGAGTTTTGTTTGTGAAGAAGCTGATTCTCGTCTTCTGTCTGGCTGCGCCAACGATCACGGCGCAGGATCCAACCACGGGCAGTGCTGTGCCTGAGTTCGCCGCGGAGTGGCGCGTCACCGGCATGATTCGCCAAGGGCACCACGCCGAGGCGAGCCTGGAAAGGACCGGTGTGATGGCGCGGTTCGTGCGGGAAGGCGACCAGTTGCCCGGCGGTGTCACTGTGAAGCAGGTGGACTACGACAACCGCAGCGTGACACTGGCCAAGGGGAACGAAACCGCCGTCATTCAACCCGAGAACATCATGGCGGCTCCGCCTCCGCCTCCAAAACCTGCCGGCATGTCGCAACAGTCCTCGAACAAAGGCGGCAATACGGGCCGGTGGCCCAATCCTCCGCCGAAGCCGACGGCGATGCGCGACGGCAACGGTCGCTGGCATATTGTGCTCCCCAACGGTCAGTCGGAGGACATGCACGCGTATGCGGAGAGATACGGCGGCGTCAAGGGAGCCTCGGAATATCTCAAGAATCACCTGCAAACGCCGCACAGGCCCGAACGCGAGGAATACCACCAGCAACAGATGGAAGCCCTCAAGCAAATGCACGCGGCCGGCATACGATGATTCACCTGCCGCCCTCGAACGTCGCGGCTCTTGGCCAGCCGGCCGTTCCTGCGGCGGGAACCTTTCCAGCGACTCCATGAAATCACATCGTTTCATCCAATCCTGCGCCGTCGCCGTTTTGCTCGCCGCCAGCTTCGTTTCGACCCGCGCCGCCGGAGAGCGCCCGAACTTCATCGTCATCCTCGCCGACGATCTCGGTTACGGCGACCTCGCCTGCTACGGGCATCCGGGCATTCGCACGCCGAACCTCGACCGCATGGCGGCGCAGGGAATGCGCTTCACCGACTTCTACGTCGCGGCGGAGGTCTGCACGCCAAGCCGCGCGGCGTTGATGACCGGCCGGCTGCCGATCCGCAACGGCATGTGCAGCGACAAACGCCGCGTGCTCTTCCCTAACTCCGCCGGCGGCCTGCCCGCGAGCGAATTGACCATCGCGCGGATGCTCAAGTCGCGCGGCTACGCCACCGGCTGCGTCGGCAAGTGGCACCTCGGCCATCATCCGCAGTTCCTACCCACCAGCCACGGCTTCGATTCTTACTTCGGCATTCCTTACTCGAACGACATGGACCGCGACACCAGCGTCGGGCCGAAGGGTCGCGCCGCATTTTTTGAACCGAAGAGCGAGTATTGGAAACCGCCGTTCATGCGTGACGCGGCCGTGCTCGAGCGCGGCCCCGACCAGACGCAGCTCACGCCGCGTTACACTGCCGAGGCGCTGAAGTTCATTCGCGCCAACAAGGCGAAACCGTTCTTCCTCTACTTCGCCCACAACTTCCCGCACGTGCCGCTGTTCGCCTCGGAGAAATTCCGCGGCCAGAGCCGGCGCGGGCTTTACGGCGACGTGGTGGAGGAACTCGACTGGAGTGTCGGCCAGGTGCTCGACACGTTGCGCGCCGAAGGGCTGGCGGAGAACACGCTGGTCTTTTTCACCAGCTACAACGGCCCGTGGCTGATCTTCGACACGCACGGCGGCTCGGCGGGCCTGTTGCGCGACGGCAAAGGCTCCACGTGGGAAGGCGGCATGCGCGAGCCGGGCATCGCGTGGTGGCCCGGCCGGATCAAACCCGGTGTCGTTAACCGCGATCTGGCCAGTTCGCTCGACTTGCTGCCGACATTCGCCGCACTGGCCGGCGCGACGCTCCCGCGCGACCTGCTGCTCGACGGCGTGGACATGTCGCCACTGCTCTTCGGCGCCGGTCCAGGCAAGCGCGACGCGATGTTTTACTATCGCGGCACGCAGCTCTTCGCCGTGCGCAAGGGGCCGTTCAAGGCGCACTTCATCACGCGTTCCGGCTACGACAAGGACCCGCCCGCCAAACACGACCCGCCGCTGCTGTTCCATCTGGGCCGCGATCCGGGCGAGCGGTTCGACGTGGCGAAGGATCATCCCGACGTGCTCGCCGGCATCGCGAAGGAAGTGGAACTCCACCTCGCCACCGTCACGCCGGTTCAATCGCAGTTGGAAGAACCAGCCAGGCAGAACTGAGCCGTGATGACGCCATTGAACACCCCCCGCCCTTGCATGGATACAGCCAAAGCTTATGAAAACACTCCGACTCTCCATCGCGTTGCTGGTTTCCGTCGCGTTCTGCCTCGCCGCCGATCCTGACGCGAAACCTGCGAGGCCGAAAGGGCCGCCGAAGTTTCAAACGCCGCCCGGCGTCGAGTTGATTCACGACGTTGAAATCGGCAGGGGCGGCGGCCGCGTGCTGCGCGCCGAGATTGCCCGGCCGAAGGAACCGTCCGCGACGCCGATGCCGGCGGTGCTGTGGATTCACGGCGGCGGCTGGAGCGGCGGCTCGCACCGCGGCAACGGCGCTCTGCTGCTCGCCACCAAAGGCTATTTCACCGCCAGCATCGAATACCGCCTCAGCGGCGAGGCGACGTGGCCCGCGCAAATCGAGGACTGCAAGCTCGGCGTGCGCTGGCTCCGCGCCAACGCCGCCAAATACAACGTGGACCCGAACCGCATCGGTTGCTGGGGTTCCAGCGCCGGCGGACATCTCGTCGCGTGCCTCGGCACGATGAACGACGCGAGGTTCGAGGGCCATGGCGGCTATGAAGGCGTCAGCAGCCGCGTGCAGGCGGTCGTAGATTACTGTGGGCCGGCTGACTTCACCGCGGGCAGCGCGGGCATCCAGGGCGCGAAGGAAGGCGAGGACGCCAAAGCGCCGCTCGGCCTGTTCGGTGTGCCGTTCAAGGAAAAGCCGGCGCTGTGGAAGGACGGCAGCCCGGTTGTTTACGTCAAGCCGGGCAACCCGCCGTTCCTCATCGTTCACGGCGACGCCGATAAGACCGTGCCGTTCGCCCACTCCGGGCGGCTCGAAGCCGCGTTGAAGAAAGCCGGCGTGCCGGTCCAGTTGCTCCGCGTCAAAGGTGGCGGCCACGGCATGACCGCGCCGAAAGACGCGCCTCCCGCCGAACCGGACCCGCAAGCCATCCGCGACGCCGTCACGGCCTTCTTCGACAAGCATTTGAAGAAGTGACGGAGCAGCGGAGTAGTGGAGTTGGGGTCACGCTTGAGGTGTTTGCCCCGCCGCGGATCCTGTTCAGCCCACAATGCGATCACCCCCCTATCGCAACCATCATTTGCGATCGCTTGGGTTCTTCGGCTGCACCAAAGGAGCAGACAAATCAACTATGCTGGATGCGATCTCATTTGTTGGCTGGCCGACCACGTCAAATGCTTCCAGAATTGCGTGAACAGGCACCAAGAGCAAAGGTCCCGGATCGCTTCCGCCCCAGAATCTCGTTTGTTGCCGCCGTTTCTCCCAAAAACTCCAATCACGCATGCTCAACACAGCGGCACTTGTTTCCCCGACGTCCACGAGGCAAACCACATCGCACGGAATTCCTGCTTCTTCGAGCGCCCGAGTCACTCCGCGGTGAGACTCCGGAATGTCTGGGTATGCTTTCAAGACGATTCGCTCTCCGTCTTTCGCGATCTCCAAGTAGGGTATCGGAAAAGGAGGGAAGAGCCAAAGGATTTCAATACGAAACGTCCAAAGTCCGACGCAGATCAAGAACAGGATAAAACCAGTGAATACAAGTCTGCGGTGCTTGAAGCTCATGTCGGTTTGGCGGTCGCTCCATGACGATTGACTGGGTGCTGACTACCTCACCCACTCTTGCCAGTCAATAGCGAAACCCGCGAACGCCGCTGTTCATGCTAGGCATCGCCGCGCGAGTCCGGTAAACTGCGCGTCCGAAATTCGGCCTATGCAACCGCTCACAGCAACCAACCCGAAACCGGAGACAGCCCCCATGAACGATTCCAGCAAACTCTCACGCCGCGACTTCCTCGGCAAAACCGCGCGACTCGGCGCCGTCGGCCTCGTCGCGCCCAACATCCTGCCCTCCACCGCGCTCGGCGCGAACGCCAAGATTCAAGTCGCCCTCATCGGCTGCAACGGCATGGGCCGTTCCAATCTCAAGAACGCCTCCAAGCATCCCGACGTCGTCGTGGTCGGCGCGTGCGACGTGGCCAAGAGCCGGCGCGACTCCGGTTGCGCTGAATACAAGCCGACGTGCAAGCCCTACGCGGATTTCCGCGAGGTGCTCGCCGCAAAAGACGTGGACGCCGTCATCATCGCCACGCCGCCGCACTGGCACGCGCTCGTCGCCATCATGGCCTGCGAGGCGGGCAAGGACCTTTATTTGCAGAAACCGATGACGCTGCACCTCGGCGAGAGCCTCGCGGTCAAGAGCGCCGTCAAGAAGCACAACCGCATCTGCCAGGTCGGCACGCAGATTCACGCCAGCGAGAACTACCGTCGCGTCGTCGAGATGATCCAGGCCGGCTACCTCGGCAAGATCGGCGCCGTCCGCACGTTCAACGTCATGAACCAGGGCGAGAAAGGCGTCGGATGCCAGGAGCCGGGCACCAAAGCGCCGGAGGGTCTCGACTGGGATTTCTGGTGCGGCCCCGCGCCGTTGATTCCGTTCAACTCCATCCTCTTCTCAGGCTCCTATAATCACGGCTCGTGGTTCGATTACAGCGGCGGCTGGACGCCGAACATGGCGGCGCACATCATTGACCTGCCGATCTGGGCGCTCGACCTGAAGTATCCCACCGAGGTCAGCTCTGTCGGCGGACGCTACATCATCAAGGACGACGGCGACGCCTACGACAACCACGAAGTCCTCTGGCGTTACCCGAACACGACGATGACGTGGATGTCGTCGCTTACCAACAGCTACGGCTTCGATCTCCACGGCAATCCCGTGCCGCAGCGCCGGCTCGGCATCTACTTCCACGGCGTCAACGGCACCCTCTGGAGCAACTACGGCGAGCATCGCATCGTCGCCGAGGGCAAGGCGATGAACGACCTCATCAAGCCGGACGTCGTCGAGCGCAAGCAGGCCAAGACCTTCACGGCGCGCGCCCTTTACAATTGCAGCGAACTCAAGCCGGTGGAGAACAAGATTCCGCCGTCACCCGGCCACGAAATCGAATGGGTGGACTGCATCAAGTCGCGCCAGCAGCCGAGTTGCAACCCGCAGTATCACTGCCGCCTCGACGTGGCGGTGGTGCTGAGCTTGCTGTCGCTCAAGCTCGGCCGCAGCATCAAGTTCGATCCCGCTACGGAGAAGATCGTCGGCGACGAACAAGCCGCGAAGATGTCGGTGCCGGAATACCGCGCGCCGTGGAAGTTCCCCGCGCAGTATTTGCAGGGCTGATAAACGCTTGACCGTTTGCAGATCGCTGTGGGGCGAGACTCCGTCGAGCCTCTGCTTGAAAGCACGGTGCATCTCGTGAGGAGGCTCGACGGAGTCTTGCCCCACCGCACTGTCGAGGACGCTGCGTTTGACGATTGACGGCGCGTGGCTCGCGCTTTAAGAAGAACGCGCATGGTTGCGCCAATTTCAAACAGACATTCTTCCCATCTCCAAGAAAGACCCTTGCCATGAACGATTCCATGACCCGCAGAAAGCTTTTTCAGATCCTCTCCGCCGCCGGGCTGGGGCCGGCGTTTGCCAGCCGCGTGGTGGCCGACGAATCCGAGCACAAGGCGAAGAAGAAGCCGGAGATTCAGCCCATCGCCGTCGAAGACAAACCGCGCTATCCCGCATTTATCCGCGACGGGAAGGTCATCCAGCCGGAGCGTCCTCTGCCGGTGTTCCAGGAAACCGACGTGCTCGTCGTCGGCGGTGGCGCGGCGGGCTGGGCGGCGGCGGTGTCGGCGGCTCGCGCGGGCGCGCAGACGATGATCGTCGAGCGTTACGGCTGCTTCGGCGGTTTGTGGACCGGCGGCATCGTGCTCGTCGTCATCAGCACCCACGCAATGGAGAACGGCCAGATGACACAGGTCGTGCGCGGCGTCGGCGGCGAGTTGCTCGACCGGCACGCGAAGTTCGACAACGCCATCGTCAACCGCGGCGAGACGAAGTTCAACCCGACCACCGACCCCGAGGCGACGATGTTCATCATGGACGAGATGATCCAGGAGGCGAAGGTCAAGACGCTCTTCCACTGCTGGGCCACCGACGTCATCATGGACGGCGGCGCGGTGCGTGGCGTGGTGTTCGACAGCAAGGCCGGCCGGCAGGCGATCCTCGCGAAGGTGGTCATTGACACCACCGGCGACGGCGACATTTTCGCGGCGGCGGGCGCGGAGCACGTGCAGCGGCTCCACGCAATCGGGTTGGTGCATCGGCTCGGCAACGTGGACCGCGCGGACCAGGCGGCATTGAAGAAGGCGGGCATCAAGTCGCTCGGCGCCATCGAGCCGCAGCCGAGCGTCCGCTGGGTGAACCTCCGCGGACCGAGTGCCAACGGCCTCGACATCAACGAACTGACGCGGCTGCAATTCGAGCATCGGCTCAAGATTTGGAACCAAGTGCAGAAGCAACGCAAGACGCCCGGTGGCGATAAGCTTTTCCTGCTGCAAACCGCGCCGCAACTCGGCGTGCGCACGACGCGGTTGCTGGCCGGCGTGCATCAGTTGACCTACCAGGAGATGCGCGAGGCGAAGAAGTTCAACGACGTGGTCGCGGTTGGCGGCGCGCAGAATGCCAAAACCCCCGGCTGGCCGATTCCCTATGGCGCGTTGCTGCCGAAGAAGCTCGACGGCTTGCTGACAGCGGGCCGCAGTTTCTCGATGGACGACAAACTGATCGAGGACGGCCGGCTCATCGGCTCGTGCCTGACGACCGGCCACGCGGCGGGTGCAGCGGCCGCGGTCGCAGTGAAGGATGGCTGCAAACTGCGCGACGTAAGCATCCCGAAAGTCCAGAAGCTGCTCCGAGAGCAAGGCGCGTATCTCGGATAGCTCGCTATGACCACAGAGTCAAACGGGCGCGGCAAGCGGCTGCGCGCGGCGATGCGTTGGCTTGCACTGGCGGTGAGCGTTGCGCTGGTGTTGCCGTGGTGGGTGATTCCCGTTCCGTTGGCGTCGTTCAGTCCGCTCGTCGCGGCTTGTTCGGCGCTTGCCACGCGAACCGCCGGCTTCATCGTGCTCCTCGGTGTGCCGGCGCTGGTGCTCGTGCTTCTCAGCCCGCGATGGTTCTGCCGTTACGCGTGCCCCGTCGGATTGTTGCTGGAACTGCAAGGCAAGTTGCGCCCAAAAGCGCCGCTGCGCTGGTTGCACTGGCCGTTCATCTGCCGCTGGCTCGCGTTGCTGACGCTCGGCGGCGCGTGCGCGGGCTATCCGCTGTTCATCTGGCTCGACCCGCTCGCCATCTTCAACGGCTTCTTCAGCGCGTGGCGGACGCCGCTCACCATCGCGAGCGTGTGCGCCGGCCTCGCGCTGCCGGCGGCGTTGCTGATTGATTTGCTTCTGCCAAAAGTCTGGTGCTCGCGGATCTGTCCGCTGGGCGGGTTGCAGGAGCTGCTCGTGCTTGGCGGACGGCGAGTGCGGCAGTTGCTCCGGCGCGAGCATCCCGATCACGAACATCCGGCGCGGCTGGGTCGGAGGAGCTTTCTCGTCGCGTGCATCGGCACAGCGGCAGGCGCGCTGACACGAACCGCGCGGGGCGGAACGCCGCCGTTGCGGCCACCGGGCGCGCTGGATGAGACACGCTTCACCGGCGTCTGTGTGCGTTGCGGAAGCTGCGTGCGCGTCTGCCCGTCACGCATTCTGCGGCCTGACTTCGGCGGCCATGGCCTCACGGGGTTGTTCGCACCGGTCGTGAAGTTCACCGAAGGTTACTGCCGCGAGAACTGCAACCGCTGCAACATGGTCTGTCCCAGCGGAGCGATCACGCGGCTCTCGCTGGCCGAAAAACGCCTGCGCGTCATCGGCCCGGCGGCGGTGGACCTCGACCTTTGCCTTCTCGCCAACGGCCAGGAATGCACGACCTGCATCCGCGCCTGCCCCTATGAAGCCATCGCGATGGTGGAGACCGACGGAGGTCTTTCGACAAAACCGGTCGTGGATCTTGCGAAATGCACCGGCTGCGGCGCGTGTGAACTGGCTTGCCCGACGACGCCACGTCCTGCGATCTTCGTTCTGCCGAAACCCGGCGTGCTCAAGCCGTCATGAACTGGACCTCCCGCGAACGCGTCGTCGCCGCCCTGAATCACCAGGAGCCGGACCGCGTGCCGATTGACATCAATCCCGTGCCGGGCTTCTACGTGAAGCTCAAGCAGCACCTCGGCCTCCAGATCGAGGAACAGCAGGACATGGGTTTCATGGAGGAAGCGATTCCGCATCCGAAGGTGCTCGCAGCGCTAGGCGCGGACCTCATCTCCGTGAAGCTCGGCTCCTCCAAAGCTCCGCGCCGTCCGCCGATGCGCGAGGGCCTTGTGATGGACGAGTGGGGCGTCGGCTTGGAGCGCATCCACCAGCCCGGCGGCGGCAGCTACCTCGAACCGGTCTTTCATCCACTCGCCGATGCGACGCTCGACGATCTGGAAACCTATTCGTGGCCCGACCCCAACGCGCCGGCTCGCGGCGAAGCGGCGGCGGCGGAAGCGAAACGGTTGTATGAGGACACCGACCTCGCGCTGGTCGGCCGCTTCGGCGGGCCGATTGTGCAGACGGCGATCTACCTAATGGGCTTCGAGCGGTGGCTGGAGCGCGCGGCGTGCGAGCCGGAGTTCGCCGGACGGTTGCTCGACAAGATCACCGACATCCAGATGACGCTCGACCGCATCGGCCTCGAAGCGGCGGGCCGCTACCTCCAAATCTACAAGATCAGCGGCGACGACATCGGCATGCAGACCGGCCCGCTCTATTCGCCCGCGATGTTCCGCGAACTGATCCTGCCGCGGCTGCGGCGGCGTTGGACGGCGGCGCGCGAACATCTCAGCCGCGTCAACCCGTCCTGCAAGATGATGTTCCACAGTTGCGGCGGCATCCGTCCGTTCATCGGCGACTTGATCGCCATCGGCTTGCAGGTGCTCGATCCCGTGCAACCGCTCGCCGCCGGCATGGACTCGGCGGAACTCAAGCGCGAGTTCGGCGGCCGGCTGACGTTCCACGGCGGCGTGGACGAGCAACGCGTCCTGCCGTTCGGCACGGAGGCGGACGTCGTGGCGGAGGTGAAACGCCGCTTGCGCGACTACGCGCCCGGAGGCGGCTACATCCTCGCCCCGTCGCACTACGTCCAAGCCGACACGCCGGCGCCCAACATCCTCGCGATGTGCCGCGCCGCGAAAGAATTTGGCCGTTATCCAATCGTATGCTCACCATGAAAACGAAACTCCACTCCCCATCCATCGTGCTAACGCTTCTCAGCGTCAGTTTGGTCTTCTCACTGCAATCGTCATTCGCCGAGCCGCCGCAGCCGACGCGCGCGCCGCTCGACCGCATCGTGGACCTCAGTATTGGCGAAACGCAGCAGGCGATGCTCTCCGACGGTTCCACTGCACGCGTGAAGCTGCTCGCAATCGAAGAGTCGCGCGACGCGCTGCGCGACGCCATCCGCATAGCGCGGGTTAAAGTGGAAATCAACGGCAAGATCGCCACGCTTACATCCGCCAACTACAACCTCCCCGTCACCATCGGTGGCGTGCAGGTGGATTGCCCGATCACCAAAGGTTACTACACCAACAGCAACCGCGACGCGTGGGGCCTCGACAAGGACGCGCGGCTGCGCCTCTGGCCCGTCGGCTCGCCGTGGACGCAGCCGGGCACGTTTGGCTATCCGCTCAAGGCGCGGTGGTTCGCCAGCGGCACGCAGATGGCCAACGAGCCGTGTTTCGTGGATGGCGGCGAAAAACCTTCCGTCAAAAAGATCTACTACCACAACGGCCTCGACTTCGGCGGCTGCGAGGGCATGGACGAAGTCGTCGCCGCCGCGGACGGCCTTGTTGTCTCCGCCGCGAACGAAACACTGCCCGGCTATGACAACACGCCCGCCCGCGCGCGCGGCGACGTCGTTTATGTGCTGGACGACCGCGGTTGGTATTACCGCTACAGCCATCTCTTCTCCATCGAGCCGACCATCAAGCCCGGCGTGACCATCAAGCGCGGCCAGAAGATTGGCCTGCTCGGCAAGGAAGGCTCCAGCGGCGGTTGGGCGCACCTGCACTTCGACATCCATTGCCGCCAGCCCTCCGGCAAATGGGGCACGCAGGAAGGCTATGCTTTCGTGTGGGAAGCCTACGTGCGCGAACACGCTCCGAAGCTCATCGCCGTTGCCCGCCCGCATCATCTCATCTGGGCCGGCGACAGCGCCACGCTCGACGCCACGAAGTCCTGGAGCGCCGCCGGCAATATCCGCCGCTACGACTGGATCTTCACCGACGGTTCCACCGCCGCCGGCCCGAAAGTCACGCGTCGTTACGACCGCGTCGGCACCTACAGCGAGATTCTCAAAGTCACTGACGTCACCGGCAACGTCGCCTACGACTTCGCCGTCGTCCAGGTTCTCGACAAGGCGCATCCCGACCAGTTGACGCCCTCCATCCAAGCCGCCTACGCGCCGTCGCTCGGCATCAAGGCCGGCGAGCCGGTGACGTTCAAGGTCCGCAGCTTCCGCACGACCCACGGCGAGGAAACCTGGAACTTCGGCGACGGCACCGCGCCCCTGACCGTGAAGTCTGACGGCTGCGTCAAGGCGCTGGCGAAGGACGGTTTCGCCGTCACCAAGCACCGTTTCGCCAAACCCGGCGATTACATCGTGCGCGTCGAGCGCGCCAACGAGCGCGGCGAAAAAGCCATCGGCCATCTCTGGCTCACCGTCGGCCCCGCGGCGAAATAGCGCGCCAATATCCGCGCTCGCCGGACGTTTGTTGGATTGAAGGAGAGCGCCATGAACAACTTGTTTCGTTCGTTCGCCGCCGCCATCGCGGTCGCCGCAATAGGCCCAACCTCATTCGCTGCCGAACCCGACGCGCCGCTGCTTTTCTGCATCGGCGTCCACGTCGAACCGATGGGCGCGCAGCCGAGCGCGCTCGTTGGCGAAGACGCGGGACGCATGCCGCCGCAGCCCGGTCCTGACTACAATCGCGGCCCGTTCTTCCTCCGCCACGTCGCCGATCTCCAATCGCTCGCTGCCATCGTTGAGAAACACGGCGGCAAGATGACCGTGCAGGCGCAGACACCGTTTACCAGCGTGTGCGTCAAGACCGGCGATCGCATCCTCGCCGACTTCGAGAAGCGTGGCCACGAGATCGCGCTCCATTTCCACGAGGGCGCGCATCTGGGCCGTAACGGCGGGTCGTTGCCGGTGGAGACGTGGACGGCGGTGATGAAGGAGGAGATCGAGCTGATCAAGAAGGCCGGTGCGACGCGCGTCCGCTACTGGAGCGGCGGCAATCTCTACCCGAAGGTGCTCGACGCCGCAGCCGCAGCCGGGCTGGATGTGATGAGTGACCACAAGAACCCGCGCGTGCAGCGCACGTTCCCGGAGCTTCTGAGCATCCATCCGTGGCGGCCGGCCGGCGGGCCGACGGCGGAGGACATCACGGCCTTCGCCAAACACGATCCCACCGGCAGGATCGTTTATCTGCCGGACGGCATCTTCACGCGGACGGACTTCAACTCGATGCGGCGGTCGGAGTTCGCGGGAAGCGAGGCGAAGTATTTCGATTTCCTCGCCGACTCGCTGCGCGCGTCGCTGAACGCCGCCCGCGCCGACCGGGTCAATGTCTTCCACATCACGGTCCACGCGGGCGAGTTTCGCGACGGGCCGGAGGCGGAAAAGCCGTTCGGCGTCATTGACCGTTGGCTGACGGATGCGGTGGATCCGTTGGTGAAAGCGGGCAAGGTGAAGTGGGCAACGCTTTCTGAGATGGCCGACGCATTCCACGCTTGGGAGAAGAAGAATCCCGGCGTGGAGCCGCGAGCGATGGCGAGCACGCCGCCGCCAACGTTCTTCGCCGTCCACTGCGAAGCGCATTCCGCGAATCCACCGATGTGGGACGCGCTCTGCCGTTTCGTGGCGATGGCCGACCGCTACAGCGCGAAGCTGACGCTGATGTTCAACCCGCAGTGGGCCGAGTTCATCTGCCCGGACAAGGAGCGGTTCCAGCGCGTGAAAGCGTGGCAGAAGAACGGCCATGAGGTCGCCGTGCATTACCACAACGTCGTTCACGGCGACTGGAACGGTCACACCAACCGCCACGACGAGCGTTACACGCGCGACCGCCGATACCGCGGCACCGTCGCTCCCATGATGGAGTCGCTCCAGAAGCTCGCCGTGCCGGACACGATGCTGACGATGTGCATGGGGCCGGACGCGCGGTGGGATTCGCTGCGCGAGATCGAGATTGACGAGCTGGATTATCCCGACGGCATCCTCTACGACGTGGATGGGATGGATGTCGGCCTCACGCCGCTGATGAAGACGAAGTTCAAGGGCCGCGACCTGTTCCACCTGAAGCACCATTTCTTCGCGCCGGATCGCAGGGCGGAGCATCTCGACAAGATCAAGGAGGAGTTTCGCCGCGCGAAACCCGGTGAAGTCCTCGGTGTCGTCACGCACGAACAGGATTTCGCGCGCTCGCTGGAGTTTATCGAACGGTGGTTCCAGTTCTGCCGCGAGAACAAGGCGGAGATCAAGACGGTTCGCGACATCGTCAGGAGCTATCCGCCGGACAAAGTCGTAGAGGTGCCATGCGTGCGCCAGGAAATCGGCTCACTGAGGAAGCCGGAAGGGATTTTCGCGAAGGTGCGGAAGTTTCACGAATCGCTCCGGGTTGCGAAAGAAAAAGGCGTGGACACATCCGCGGCAGAGGCGCTCGACCGCCAATCGCGCGAAGCCGCCGGCCGGGGCGACATGGCCGAAGCGGAGCGGTTGTTGGACAAAGCCACCGAAGCTCTCGGCCAGAAGAAGACCGGCGACGCCGACAATCGCGCCTGCATCACCTTCGCCGTCAACACGCACGATTGGCCGCATCTGGATGAGAGCGCGGCGACCGTGCTGCGGCTCGTCGGCATCTTCGAGAAGAACAAGGTGCGCGGCGACTTCTATTTCACGCCGCAGATCGTCGAGCACTACGAGCAGAAGCGGCCTGACGTCATCCAGCGGCTCAAGCAGAGCGGCATGTGCATCAGCTACCACGTCCGCCCTCCTCATCCGACCTACGGCGGCTTTGAGCAACGGCTGCGCGATCTCGACGATGCCGCGCTTGCCAAGACGTTGCGCGACTACGAGACCTACCAACTCGATCCCGCCACGGGCGAACTTCAGCGTGACAAAGCCGGCGGCTACAGCTATGTCGCGCAGGTCTTCGGCCGGAGGCCGGTCGTCGTCTCGCCGCAATGCCGCGACCCGCGCATCCGCGCTGCCGCGCTGAAAGTCTATGCCGACCTCGGCGCAAAGATGGTCGTGGCCTGCCACGAAATCGGGACGAAGCTGGAGCAACCGTTCGAGTGGGCGCAGGGCCTGCTGGCGCGGCCGAGCGACTTCAGCATCACGCGCTGGGCGGTGGGCGGCCGGCAGGAGATGTTCTGGTGGAACATGCTCGACACGCCGGACGCCGCCGGGTTCAACCCCACCGCGCGCCTCAAGAGCCAGCTTGCTGCATGGAAAGGCCCGCGTGCGCCGTTCATCACCGTGCTCATCCACGAGAACGACTTTTCGCGCTCCAACGGCACCGGCTGGGGCGGCATCTACTTCGCTGGCGAAGGCCGCAACGCGCGCCCCAAGCAGCCGCCGTTCGATTTGAACGCGCCGGACCTCTCCCGCCCGCGTTTGGCGGAGGTGCGCGAAAGAATCTGGAGCGCTTACGAAGCGTTGGTCGCCTACGCCGCCGCCAACCTGCGCGCCGTCACCTCCGAAGAGATTGTGGCACTGGCCGGGCGGTAGGCGGCGTCCCCCGCCTCTTGCTGCGCGCAAACCTGTTGCCGGTCCGCGCACGATCTGCATAATCGCCGCGTGCGACACGTTGCGTTTATTATGAACAAGAGCATCCTCTTTCTCATGTTGTTGATCGGGTTTGGCAGCGCCGGCGCAGCCACAACAGAGCCTGGACCGGACTCGGTGCAAAGCGCCAAGTCTTTCCGAAAGCAAATCACGCGTGCTGTCAGCGCCAACTACCTGCTGTTCCTGCCGAAGGATTACGGCGTCCGGGCCAGCGCGAAGAAGAAGTATCCGTTGATCTTCTTCTTGCACGGCGCGGGCGAGCGCGGCAGCAACGTCTGGAAGGTCGGCATCCACGGCCCGCCGAAGCTCGTGCGCGAGCAAGCGGACTTTCCGTTCATCGTGCTCTCACCGCAGTGTCCGGCGGGGCAGCGTTGGGACAACGAGACGCTCATGGCGCTTCTCGATGACGTGATGCGGAAATATCGCGTGGACAAGAGCCGCGTCTATCTGACCGGCCTCAGCATGGGCGGCTTCGGCACGTGGAGTCTGGGCGCGGCGTATCCGGAGCGATTTGCGGCGATGGCGCCGATCTGCGGCGGCGGCGACTGGATATCAGCGCGGCTGATGGACCCGAAGAAAGCCGGGGCGCTGGCCACGTTGGGCGTGTGGGCGTTTCACGGCGGCAAGGATCCGGTGGTGAAGCTTTCGGAGTCCGAGCGGATGGTGGAGGCGATGAAGAAGGCGGGCTGTCGCGAGGTGGAACTGACGGTCTATCCTGAAGCGCAGCACGACTCGTGGACGGAAACCTACAGCAACCCCAGGCTCTACGAGTGGTTCCTGCGCCACCAACGGCCGTAGCTCGCCGCCAACGCGCATAGCTCCCGGCACGTTGGAGCCGCCACCAAACCGTGCGCCGATGCGATGAGAACTCCGCCAACGGGGCGTTGGGCCGCGGCCATTCCTACTGCTTCAACGGCGGCGAAACGGCGCTCGTGGAATTCGTCCTGGCGATTGCGGCGACGGCCGGCGTGAGGTTCGTGGACGTCGTCGCGGCCGGAGGCGGCGTCGGCCCAACGATGGCGTTCGTGTCCATCGCGGCCGGGCCAAGCACCGCCCAGGCGCGCGCGGCGGCAAGCCAGTTGGTGTCAAGCGCGCCCCGGAGCCGGACCTGAGAGAACCGCGCCAGCGTGCGGTCCGCGGCCAGCGCCAGTTCGCACACGGCGTGCGCGCGCGGCAACGGCGCTTCCAACGCGCCGATGTCGGGCACGATTTCCACCAGCTTGCCGCCTTCGGTTCCCACGGTCATCGGGAACGCGCGGATGCCGGTGATCTTCGCGCTGAGGTTCGTGATGACGTCGAACGACGTGGCCTCGCGGCTGACCACGCGCAAGCCGCTGGAGAGATCGGCGACGGCGGCGAGCCGCTCGTTGGGGAAGGTCAGCACGCCGGCCACAACCGCGCCTCTCTGGATGACAGCGTTGAACTGGAGCGACACGTCGCCTTTGAACCGCGCGTTGTGCGCCAGCAGCGACTGGTCGAGCGCGACCTTCCGCACGGCGTTGCTGCCAACGGCGAAACTGGACAGCCCCGCGACCGCGCCCGTCGGCGTCGCCGCGCCGACGACGTGCCAGTCGGCCAACTGGTTGGTGCTGGCGAAGTCATACGACAGCTCAACGCGGTTGTCGGGCAGTTCGCGCACCGCGCCCTTGAACAACGCTGCGAGGGGAACCGCCGCGGCCTGCGCCTGCTGCGCCTCCGTCAACGGCGGCGGCGTCACCGCCGCCAGCAGCGGGCCGGACTCGACCAGATCGTTTGGCGCGGTGGCGGCGACGTTCTTCAGGAATTGTTCCCACCGCCACACCGGCCAGCGCACGCCCGCTTCCGCGCCGTCGTCGGCCAGCGTCACGCCGCCGCTGTCGGACACCAGCCGCATGTCGCCCGACGCGGGCGAGGCGAAGTCGCGCAACGCCGGCGCCGGCCGGCCTCGCCGCAGCCCTGTCAGCGCGGAGTAAGGCACCTGGGTGATGACCGACGCCGTGTCCTGGCCGGGGTAAAGCTCCTTCCAGTTTTCGTCGCCGAGCGTCGGCGTCTCGTCCGCATAACGCGCCACGTAGGCGAGGTTGCGGTCGCCGGCATAGGTCAGTCCGCTGCGCATCAACTCACGCGTCCAGACCGTCGAGGCGGCGCGCATGGCCACCACCACGCTGTTGCGAAGGTTTAGCGCGAAGTGGCGTTCGGCCGCGCGCCGGGCGGTGTTGAGTATCGTGCCGGTCACGAGCCAGAGCGTGCAGTGGTGGACCTCGATGTTGTAGTGCGGCGCGGCTTCCTTGAACGGATACGCGGACACCGCGTCCGCACCGGGCGTGGCGAGCAGACAGTTGCTGAACGTCACGCGCCAGTCGGCGCCGCACTCCGCAAACAGCACGGTGCCCGGCCGGCGCGCGTCGGGCGGCCGGCTGAAAGCGCAACCCCGCACGATGAGGTTGGTGCCGCGCTGCTGCAGCGCCGTGACGCCGAACTGGAAATGGAGGTTCTCCAGCCGCCAGTTGTCGCCGCAGGCCAGCGTGAAGCCGCCCACCACGTTCGTCTCGCTGCCCGGCAGATCGGTGACGACCGGCAACGTGCCTCCACGGCCGTAGAGCAGGAGGTTCTGCACGCCCGATCCGTCGAACTTCGACACGACGTGTGTGCCCTCGCCCAATTCGATGGCGTCGTCGTCGTCGGATTTTTCCAGCGCCTCCTGCAACGACGCCGCGTTGCCGCTGCCGTCCGCTTTCACGACCCAGACGTAACCGCCGGCCTTCTGGACCGCGCGCCGCCGCGCCACGTCGCCGAGCGCCGCCGCCTCCACCAGACCGGACTCGACGATGAGGCGCTGCCGCTGCGCTTCGAGGGCGGCCCTCGTGGTTTGCGCAACCGCGCCGGAAACCGCCGCGTCATCCAGTTGCGCATCCAGCGTCGTAAAGATGGCCAGCGCCCGCTTCCAATCGTGAGCCTCAATGGCGCGGCGGATTTCACCGAGGGCCAGCCGCGCGGCCGGATCGGCGGTGGCCGCGCCCGAAGGCGCCGCCATCAACTGGCTGCGCGCGGCGGCCAGTTCGCTGCCGGCGGCGGCGACGGCGACGGTGTTGGTGTAACGCGTGTCGAGCGCCAGCAGCCGCGCGAAGGCGACGGGCCATTGCTGCGCCTCGATCTGCGCGCGAAGATCGGCCAGCGTCGCCGCGGCGTCACGCTCGGTCTGCGCCTCGGCGATGCCGGCCATCATGAGCTTGAACGGCTCCGCCGCCGGGCCGCTCATGTTCTGAAACGCGACGCGCGCCGGCTCGACGCGGCCCTCGGCCAGCGCCAGCAACGCGCCGTTGATCAGGTCGTCCGCGTCGCCGGGCTTGAGGACGGCGGCGGCGAGCCGGAGGAAATCATCCGGCGTCATGGTCAGCACCGGCACTGTTGCGCCGACGCCGGCGATCTTCTCGACCGTGATGTTGCGCCCGGCGGTGACGGCGGCGACGGTGCCGCTAACCCGGCTGAGCGCGACCGTCTTGCCGCGCAGCGGGCTGTCGGGAGCCAGCAGCCTGGCCACGAAGCCGGCGATGCGCTGCGTGGCGGCCACGTGCGCGGCCATGATCTGTTTTTGCGGCGCGAGATTCGGGTCGGCGGCGGCGTCCCGCGCGGATTTCAGCGCGGTGGCGTAATCGCGCCGTCCCAGCAGCGTGAGCCACGCGGGACAGAACTCGTTGTAGGCGGCCAGCGCAGCTTGGCGGACGCGCGCGGCCTCCTCAGCAACGCGGCGCTTCTCCTCGGCAGCCTTCGCGGCGAGCGCGACCTTGCGTTCCGCCTCGGCTTTCTCGGCCTTGGAGCGCGCCTCGGCCTCCCGCCGCGCGGCGGCCTCGCGGACGGCACGCGCCGTGGCCTCGCGGCGGACGCGCAGTTTCCTGGCCTCCACACCGCGCTTCTCCCACTCGCCGGCCTGCTCGGCGGCCTGCCCGGCAAACTCCGTCTTCGCGAAGTCGTGCCGGACGCGCTTGAAGCGGCTGGCGACCTCGTCGTAATCGAGCGGGTGCGTGCGCGCAAACTCCACCGCCTCGTAGTAAGCGCGGGCGGCAGCGTCGGCCAGCGCGACCGCTGTCTTGGTTTCCAACTGCGCGCGCAAGTCGCGCTCGCGATGCTCGCTGAGCACGAACAACACCACGCTGCCAACCATGCACAGGGCAATCAGCGCGATGCCCGCCCACATCAGCGGCGTCACGGTCACGCCTTGCTCGACCACGATGATCGGCCCCGCCTCGATCGGGCGGGGCGTCCGCTCGCCGGGCGGCGCGTTCCCGCGCCGCTGCATCGTGGAGCGGCCCGGCGGCACGCGCGCGTTGACCGGGTGGCGGCCGATGCGCACGAGCTGGAGATCGCTGATCAACTCCGCCCAGCTCTGGTAACGGTCGCGCCGGTCCTTGGCCATCATCTTCTCGATGACCATGCAGGCGGCCTCGGAAAGCTGCGGCTGGGCCTGGCGCGGGTCGGGCACCGTTTCCTTCACTTGTTTCATCATCGCCACGGCCGTCGCCTCGTCGCCAAACGGCGCGTTGCCGGTGACCATGTGGTAAAGCGTCGCGCCAAGGCCGTAGATGTCGCTGCGCGCGTCGAGGTCGCGGCCCTCGGCTTGCTCCGGCGAGAGATAGAACGGCGTGCCGAGCGTCATGCCGCTGCGCGTGAGCTTGAGCGACTCCGGCCCGGTGAGGATCTTGGCCAAGCCGAGGTCGCACAGCTTCACCACGCCGTCATTATCAATGAGGATGTTCTCCGGCTTGATGTCGCGGTGGATGAGCTGCGCCTTCTCGAACGCGTAACGCAGCGCCGTCGCCACGGGCAGGAGGATGTCGAGCGCTTCCGTCTCCCCCATCTTTCCCTTGGCGTCCACTAGCGCGCGGACGGACTTGCCCTCGATGTATTCCATCGCGAGGTAATTGGCGTCGTCGGCCTTGCCGGCATCATAGACCTGGACGATGTGGCGATGCGTCAGGATCGCTGCGGCGCGCGCTTCGTTGCGGAAACGGCCGATGAACTCCGCGCTTTCCGAAAACTCCGGGCTGAGCAGTTTCAGCGCGACGACGCGGTCGAGGCTGATCTGCCGCGCCTTCCACACCGTGCCCATGCCGCCCTCGCCGATCTTCTGCAACAGCTCGAAGCCGCCGACGCGCCGCAACTTGGACGGATCCTCAGTCATTTGACGTTGACTATTAGCAGACCGCAGCGGCCAGCGCGAGCCGGGAGTTGGCGGCCATCGAGTCTCGCGGTTGAAAAGCATGGCGATTCAGGGCAAGGTGCGGCGCGCCGATGACATCACTGCCTCCACAACCCGGCCCCAGCCTGCGCGTCGTGCCGGACTTGTTGTGCGCGCTGGCGGGCCGCGCAGACTTGCCCGCCGTGATCGCGTTGCAGGAGAGCGGCGCGGAACGCTGGTCTTGCGGCGAACTGGCGGATGGCGCGCAACGGCTGGCGCGCGGGCTGGCCGAAGCCGGTGTGCGGCGCGGCGACCACGTCGCGATGCTGGCGGAGAACCGGCCGGAGTGGATCGTCGCGGCCCTGGCGGTGATGGCGGCTGGCGGCGTGGTGGTGCCGCTGGACGCGCAACTCGCCGACAAGCCGCTCGTCCACTGTCTCGCCGACAGCGAAGCGCGCTTCGTCTTCACCACCGCCGACGGCGCGGCGCGAATCGAAAGGCTCTGCCCGGCGCCCGGCCCGAAACTCATCCTGCTCGATGCCGCGCAAGAGGACGGACGAAGCTGGCGGCGGTTGTTGCCGGACAAAGCCGCCGCGCTGCCGCGAATCGAGCCGGGCGATCCGGCGACACTCTTCTACACCTCCGGCACCACCGGCGCGCCCAAAGGCGTGCCGCTGACTCACGCGAACCTGGCGCACCAAATGAACATGGTGGTCGAGGTGAACCTCGCGTTTGCCGGTGACCGCGTGCTGTTGCCGTTGCCGTTTCACCATGTCTATCCGTTCGTGATCGGCTTGCTCGCGATGCTGGCGGTCGGCGCGATGATCGTCCTGCCACACGCGCTGACCGGTCCGCAGCTCGCCCGCGCTCTGCACGAGGGCGATGTAACGGTGTTGATGGGTGTGCCGCGACTCTACAGCGCGCTTTGGACGGGCATCCAGTCGCGCGTCGAGTCCGCCGGCCGCGTCCGGGCCGCTTTGTTTAACGCGCTGCTCGGCTTGAGCGGCTGGTTGCGCCGGAGTTTCGGCGTCAGCGCGGGGAAGTTCCTGCTGCGGTCGCTTCACAAGCAGCTCGCGCCGTCGCTGCGCATCGCGGCGTCCGGCGGCGCGGCGCTCGACGCGGAGCTGGCGGCGAAGCTCGATGGTCTCGGCTGGCAGGTCGCCATCGGCTACGGCCTGACAGAGACCGCGCCACTGCTGACCATCAATCCGCCCAGCAGCGGCAGGCTCGCCAGCGCGGGCCGGCCGGCGCCCAGCGTGGAGATTTGCATTGATCCCGACGCCCGGCCCGGCGAAGCCGGCGATGAAGCGACGCCGTGTCCGCCGCGCGCGCGCCGCGCCGCGAAGCCCGGCGAACAGGGCGAGATCCTCGCCCGCGGGCCGAACGTCTTTAGCGGCTACCGCCATCTGCCCGACGACACGCGCGGCGCGTTCACCACCGACGGCTGGTTTCGCACCGGCGATCTCGGCTGTCTTGACGCCGACGGGTTCGTCTATGTCCTCGGCCGGCTCTCGACGATGATCGTCGCCGCGAGTGGCAAGAACATTGACCCTGAAACCGTCGAAGACGCCTACCTCGCCAGCGGCGTCATCCACGAGATCGGCGTGTTGCAGGCCGGGGGCAGGCTCGTCGCGGTGATCGTGCCGGAGCCGGCGAAGATTCCGGCGCGCAACGGCCATCATGTCGCCGCCGCGGTCCGCCGCGCCGTCGAGGAACGTTCCGCGAAACTGCCGAGCTACCAGCGCATCAGCGACTACGTCATCGTCAGTGAACCGCTGGAGCGCACGCGGCTCGGCAAGCTCCGCCGCCACACGCTCGCCGGACGATACCAGGGCGCGAAGGCGGCGTTGAAAGCCGGCGAGGCGCAAGCCGGCGCGCTGCCGCCGGGGTTGATGTCACCCGAAGACCGCGCGCTGCTGGAGAACGCCGCCGCCAGTGCCGTCTGGCAATGGCTCGCGGCGCGCCACAGCGACAAACGCCTCACGCCCGACACCAGCCCGCAGCTCGACCTCGGCGTGGACTCGATGGCGTGGCTGAACCTGACGCTGACGATCGGCCAGCTCGCCGGCGTTGAACTGGGCGAGGACGCCATCGCCCGCGTCCAAACCGTGCGCGACCTGCTGCGTGAAGTCGCCGCCGCGTCCGCCGCCGGCCAGCGCACGCCGCCGGCTGACCCGCTCGACGAGCCGGAGAAGAAACTCACCGACGAGCAGAAGCAGTGGATCCAGCCGCTCGGCCCGCTCGCGCTGGCGTGGAGCGCGATGTGGTTCGAGTTCAACCGTCTCGTCATGCGCGGCGTGTTCCGCGTGCGCGCCGTGGGCGTCGAGCATCTGCCGGCGCGCGGGCCGTTCGTGCTCGCGCCGAACCACGCCAGCTATCTCGACCCGTTCGCCGTCGCGGCGGCGCTGCGTCCGCGCGTGCAACGCCAGACCTACTGGGCCGGCTGGACCGGCGTGGCGTTCGGCAACGTCTTCGCGCGCTTCGGCAGCCGGCTGAGCCAAGTCGTGCCGATTGACCCGGAGCGCGGCGTCGTCTCCAGCCTTGCGTTTTGCGCGGCGGTGCTGCGGCGAGGGAAGAACCTCGTCCTGTTTCCCGAAGGCGAGCGTTCCGCCAGCGGCCAGTTGCTGCCATTCCGCCCGGGCGTAGGCATCTTGCTGCGCCGGATTCCGGCTCCGGTGGTGCCGGTGTTCATCCACGGCAGCTACGACGCGCTGCCGGTGGGCCGGGCGTTGCCGCGGCTGAAGCAGATCACCATCATCTTCGGCAAGCCGCTCGATCCTCGCGATCTGGAGCGGCAGGGCATCGGCGCCGAGCCTCACGACCGAATCGCACAGGCGCTGCGCGAGCGCGTCGCGGCGCTGGGACGGGAAACGCTGCGGTAGATTCGGCGGCGGCGGTGGCCGCCTCTACAGCTTCAACAACGCGCGCTGCCACGGCAGCAGCAATTCGCTGACGAGCTTGGCCTCGCGGTCGCGGGCCAGAGCCTCGATGGTAGCGCGGCTGGCGATGAGCGAGGAGTCAATGCCGAGTTCCTTCGCGCGGGCGTCGCGGACGGCCTTGATTTCGGCGGCGCGGCGCATCGCCCGGAAGTCGGGCTTGGTGCGGGGGACTTTGGGCAGGATCGGATACTCCGCCGGTGGCACTTGCAGACCGCGATGCACGGCCTCGACCAACCGCTGCCGGCGCGGCGGCGACATGCGCGGCGGGAGCAGGTGATGGAAGTCCTTCCGGTGCGACGCCAGATCGGCAATCACGATGAGGCGCTCGTTGTTGAGGATGTGGAACGACGGCCGGTCCACCGCCTGGGCTTCCGCGTCCCGCCAGCGCCACAGTTCGCGCAGCACGGCCAGGCCCGCGCCGCCCAGGACGGACCAGCCCTTCACGCGCCACTCCATCTGCGGGTCGCGCTCGCGGGTGACGGCGCTGCGCTCGATGAGGTCGGCGCAACATTGCTGGAGCCATTCGAGCCGGCCGAGCCGCACCAGTTCGGCGCGAAGGATGTCGGAGAGCGGCTTGAGGTAGTGCGTGTCGGCCATGGCGTATTTGACCATCTTCTCCGGCAGGGGCCGCTGCGCCCAGTCGGCCTTCTGCGACGCTTTCTCCAGGTGGACGCTGAAGTGCTTTTCCACCAGCGCGCTGAACCCGGTCTGTTGCACGCCGAGCAGCCGTGCGGCGATATCCGTGTCAAATACCGCCGCCGGCACAAAACCCACCGTCCGTCGCAGGATGCGCAGGTCGAAGTCCGCGCCGTGGAGAATCAGTTCCTTGCCGCCGAGCGCCTGCATCAACGGAGACAAATCCAGCCCGGCCAGTGTGTCCACCAGATAGTCGCCTTGAGGATGGCTGACCTGCATCAGGCAGAGTTTCTCAAAGTAGCAATGCCGGCTGTCGGCTTCGGTGTCCACAGCCAGCCACGCCGCGTGTTGCACACCGGCGGCGAGCTGTTCGAGGTCAATGGGTGTCGTGATCAAATCTTGCCTTTGCGTCCATCGTATTGGTCGAATGACATACCTGTAGCAGAATCCGGCCGTGTTTCCAACACCAGCCGTCAATCCACCGGCATATCCGCCGGCGCGGCTTCGTAGAGCGCGCGCGGCTCCGGCAGGACCAGCGCGATGGCGATGGCCGGCACGAACAGGAAGCTGGCGTAAAGCAGCGCCAGCCGGAAATCACCCACCTGCGAGAACAGGCCGAAAAACACCGTGCCGAACGCCGCCGTGACGCGGCCGATGTTGTAGCAGAAGCCCGCGCCGGTCGTGCGCAGCAGCGTGGGGAACAACGGCGGCATATACATCGTGAACAGCCCGAACACGCCGGAGAAGAAGCCCACCGCCGGGAACCAGAACCAGACCAGCGCCTGCCAGTGCGGCGTCTGGAGGAACGTGCTGCACATCGCCGCAAAGAACCCGACGAACATCAGCAGGATGCCGCGCCGGTAGCCGAACCGTTTCGCCAGCGCCGCGGCGAAGAAATTGCCGGCCACCGACGTGAGGATCACGAAAAAGAACGTCCGGCTCACCAACTGGTCGCGCGCCGCCGCCGTCCACGCCGCCAGCTCGGGCAGGTTGCGCAGATGTTGCGGCTGCCAGAACAGGAACGCCCACCACGCCGTCAGCGAACACGCGCAGACCGCCATCGTCAGCAGCGTCGTCCGCCGCGTCTCGCCGCGAAACAAATCCGCCACGCCCGGCTCGGCCCGTCCCGCGCGCTTCTTCGCGGCGTGCCATTCCTCCGGCTCCGGCACTTGCCGCCGGATCCAGAGCGTCAACAGCGCCGGCAGGATGCCGACGAGGAACACATAGCGAGGATTGACGCCCGCCATCAGATAAACCGCCGCGCACGCGCCGAGAATGCCGATGTTGCCGCCGGTCTGCAGCACCGCGGCGATCCACGGCCGCCAGTGCCGCGGCCACGTCTCCGACAACAGCGACGAGCCGATGGACCACTCGCCGCCGATGCCGAGCGCCGCCAGGAAGCGGAGAATCATCAACTGCCACCACGTCTGCGCCACCGCCGAGAGGCCCGTGAACGCCGCGTAGGTCAGGATCGTCAGGCACAACGCCCGGCTGCGACCCAGCCGGTCGCCGAGCCGGCCAAAAAACCCGCCGCCCAGCGCCCAGCCGATGAGAAACGCCGCCTGAATCCACGAACTCTTCTCCTTCACCGCCGCGTCGGCCATCGTAGCCGCGTCGAGCAACTGCATCACGAACGGCGCCGCCACGAGCGTGTAGAGATGCATGTCCAGCCCGTCAAAGAGCCAGCCGAGCCAGGCCGCGATGCCGCTCTTCCACTGCTGCGGCGTGAGGTCACGAAGGCTCTTCACCTCGCCTCCGGTCGGAGGCGATGCCGGGGATGAAGAGGGGCGAGCCGTCGGCGATTTCACGCCGTCATTTCGTAAACGCTTTCCCCGCATTCATCCAGCCGATTCTCCCGCCGCACCGTGAATAGCGGCGCTTCTTGGGTTGTCGCACCGTCCCTGATGGGAGGATATAAACCCGAAAACCGAAGTTGACCGTAACGACGGCATTCCCTGCCGGCGTTCTTCCTCGTAACGTATCGAATCGTCGCCGGCAGGGATGCCGGCGCTACACTCGCCCTCACGGAGCGAGATACGCCGTGTAGAAGTAGTCGTTGAACTTCCACACCCCGTTCATCAACGACC
>JACRQF010000009.1 GCA_016222825.1 Verrucomicrobiota bacterium
CAAGCCCGTGAACCGCGCCTTCACCGTCGTCAGCGCCCGGTAGCTGTATTCGTTGTAATCCCAGCCTCCGTTGAGGAACGACCACAGCCGCACATAGATCTGCCGCCCGTCCGACGGCAACGTCAGCGTCCGTGACAAGCCTGGCTCCACGGCCGCATACAGGTCGTAGCCGTTGGGGGCGCTGCCCACCCACAACGCATACTGGCTCACGCCGGCCCCGGCGTTCCACGCGAGCGTCACCGACGCGCTGCTGTTGGTCGAGCCGTTGGCCGGGCTGGTCATCACCGCCTTGGCGGGCGTCGGCGCCGTGTAGCCGTATTCGTTGTATTGCCACTCGCCGTTGATGAACGACCACAACCGCGCATAAACCTGCCCGCCCGTGGCCGGCACGGTGACCTGCTGCGACAGGTTCGTGCCCGTGACGACCGCGCACAAGTCATAGCCGTTCGACGCGCTGCCCACCCACAACGCATACTGGCTCGCGCCCACGCCGGCATTCCATGTGAACGTCACCGAGGAACTGCTGTTGGTCGAGCCGCTCGCCGGACTGAGCATCTGCGCTTTCACGGGCGTTGCCCCCGTGTAGCGGTAGTCAACGTATTGCCACTCCGCGCCAATCAACGACCAAAGTCGCAGGTAGATCGGCAGGCTGGTCGCCGGCAGCGTCAACGTCCGCGTCAGATTCGTGCCGACTACCTGCGCATAGAGGTCATAGCCGTTGGAAGCACTGCCCACCCACAACGCATACTGCGAGACGCTGGCGCCGCGGCTCCAGTTGAATGTTACGGCGTTCTCGGCCAAGACGGTGCCGTTGGTCGGACTGAGCATTTGCGCCGGCGCTGTCGTCTGGATGAGGAACGCCGTCTCTTTTGCATAGGCGCCCGCGCCCACCGCTCCGGGATAGCTTGCTGTGTCCAACGGGCCGAACCTGCACCAGCCGATGCGAGCCTGGTAGGTGTGGTTGGTCGTCAGCGTCCCGGCGGGAATGACCACCGACCTGTTCGTTCCGTTCAACGCGCCCACAAGGCCCCACGCCGGGCTTTCGAAGAGACTGCCGCCGCCGCCCGCCTCGTCCCTGACCTGGACCCACACGAAGTCGTTGGTCGTCGCTCCCGTCAGCGCGTCCCACGTGAGCGTGAAGTTCACCGCCGAGTTGACCGCCTGCGCCGCCGTCCAGTTGCTGACGTGCGGAGCCGTGGCGGGGTAACTGTCCGCAGGCAGGGCCGCGGGCAGGGCGTTGGTGCCGTCGTGCGCCGCTTCGATCGTAAACGTAAAGACGCCGTTGGTAATGGCCGCGTCCAGTGCGCTCTTCGTCGCAAAGTTCGTCTGCCAGAGCCAGTCGCCGTATTGCGGCGGGGGCGTCAACGCCGCCAGCGCGCGCACGGATGTGTCGGGGCAAAGGACGGTGGCGTTGTTGACTGTGCTCGTCGGCGCTTGTTTCAGAATCGTTGCGAACGCATACGGAGCCGGGTCAAGGCTGGCCGTCGGAACCACCGCCGCGCCGGCGTTGGTCTGCCAGAAAAGCTGTTGTTTCATCGCCAACGCGTAACTCACATCCTGCCCGCGGACGGTGAGGCTGACATTCTGGCTCAGCGTCGTTCCCACATCGTCCCTGACTTGAATGGTGAAATTGTAGATGCCCATCGCCGTCGGCGTCCCGCTCAACACCCCGCCTGCGCTGAGGCTGACTCCCGGCGGCATGTTCCCGGACCACGACCATGTGTAGGCGCCCACGCCCCCGACGGCCTGTAGCGTCTGGCTGTAACCGTTGTTGAAAATGCCCTGCGGCAACACGCTGCCGAAGCCAATCCCCAAGGGCCGGTAAGCGGTGTAGCTGTAGTCAATGAACTGCCAGACGCCGGCAATCTGCGACCACAACCGCAGGTAGATCGCCCGGCCATCCGTCGGCAGCGTCAGCGTCTTCGACCGGCCTGGTTCGAGCGCCGCGTAGAGATCGTAACTGGCCGGCGCGCTGCCTACCCACAACGCATTCTGCGTCACGCCGACGCCGCTGTTCCAACTGAAGGTCACCGAGCCGCTCGTCAGCCTCGCGCTGTTGGTGGGGCTGAGCATCTGCGACGGCGTCGTCGTCGTCAGAAAGAACATGGTCTGGATGCCATGCATCGCCATCCCCACGGCTCCCGGATAGCTGCTCGTGTCCACCGACGCCGGCTTGGACCAGAGAAGCTGGGCCAGATAGGTCCGGCCCTGTGTGAGCGTCCCGCTTGGAATCACCGCAGACGCACGGGTTCCGTTCAGCGCGCTGGCGGCCCCCGGCATTGCCGTCTGGAAGACGAAGTTCGACGGATTCCCCGACACCATTTCCCGGACTTGGAGAAGAACGAAGTCGTTGGTGGCGCCTCCCGGCAGCGCATCCCATCTCAGCGTGAAGTCCGCGGCGGGATACACGGCCTGCGCCTCGGTCCAGTTGCTGATGTGGGGCGCGCCTGAAGGGTAACCGTCCCCCGCCAAGTTCACCGACAGCGACCTTGCCCCATCGTGTCCGCCGTTGATGGAAAAGGTGTAGGCGCCGGCGCCGAACGCCGTGTCCATTTGTGTCTTCGTTGCGAATTCCTGCTTGTATTCAAAATCAAGCTGGTTCGACGGCAGGCTGCCCGGCCCGAGTATCTGCACGGTGGCATCCGGCAATTCAAGCGTCACACCGTTGACCGTTCCGTTCGGCGTCTTCTTGAGATAGGCTTCAAAGGAAAACGGCGTCGGAAAAAGCTCCGCCGGAAGCAACACCGCCGCGCCCGTGTTTGTCTGGCCGAAACTCTGCACCTTGTAGATGACCGCGTAGAGCGTGTCCACAGGCGTTCCCTTGCTGACGCGGTTGTTGTCCGAATCCGCCACGTAAAGAAACCCGTCGCCGCCCACCGCAACGCCCGCCGGGGAGGCGAAGTTCGCGGAACGGCCACTGCCATCCGCTCCGCCGATCACGCCCGCGTCGCCTCCAATGGTTGAGACATCGCCTTGCGGCGACACGCTCCGGACCGTGTGATTCCCGGAATCCGCCACATACACGTTGCCCGCGCCGTCCACCGTCACGCCATTGGGGTAGCTGAACAACGCTGCGCCGCTGGCGCCATCGGCGCTCCCCGGAATCCCCGCGCTGCCCACCAGCGTCGTCACCGCACCCGCTGCCGTGACTTTCCGAATCGTGTGATTCCCAGAGTCCGCCACATACACGTTGCCCGCGCCGTTCACCGCCACGCCGTAAGGATAGTAAAACAGCGCCGCGCTGCCTGTGCCGTCGGCATAGCCTCCATTTCCGCCGCGGCCCGCCAGCGTCGTCACCACGCCGGCCGGCGTCACTTTCCGGACCGCGTGGTTGTTGCTGTCTGCCACGAAGACGTTGCCCGCGCCGTCCACCGCCACGCCGTAAGGATAGTTGAACAGCGCCGAGCCACCCGTGCCATCCGCGTAGCCGGCGATCCCCGCGCTGCCCGCCAGCGTCGTCACCACGCCGCCCGCCGTCACCTTCCGAATCGTGTGGTTCGCGTAGTCCGCCACATAGACATTGCCCGCGCCGTCCGCTGCGACCCCGCTGGGACCGTTGAACAGCGCCGCGCCACCCGTGCCATCGTCGCTGCCCGCATTCCCCGCGCTGCCCGCCAAAGTCGCTGTCACGCCGGCCGCCGTCACCTGCCGAATCGTATGGTTTTCGTAGTCCGCCACAAACACGTTGCCCGTGCCGTCCACCGCCACGCCAACGGGAAAACTAAACCGCGCCGCGCTGCCTGTGCCGTCGGTGCTGCCCGCGCTTCCCGCGCTGCCCGCCAGCGTCGTCACCACCCCGCCTGCCGTCACCTTCCGAACCGCGTGGTTGTTGCTGTCCGCCACCAACACGTTGCCCGCGCTGTCCACGCTCACGCCCGCAGGAACGTTAAACCGCGCCGCGCTGCCTGTGCCGTCGGCGCTGCCGGCATTTCCCGCGCTGCCCGCCAGCGTCGTCACCACACCCGCCGCCGTCACCTTCCGAACCGTATGGTTGTTGCTGTCCCCCACGAACACGTTGCCCGCGCTGTCCACGCTCACGCCCGCGGGATAGTTGAACCGCGCCGCGCCACCTGTGCCATTGGCACCGCCAAAACTGCCCGCGCTGCCCGCCAGCGTCGTCACCACCCCGCCCGCCGTCACCTGCCGAACCGTGTGGTTCTCATAGTCCGCCACAAACACGCTGCCCGCGCCGTCCACCGCCACGCCCACAGGGAAGCGAAACCGCGCCTCGCCACCCGTGCCATCGGCGCTCCCCGAAATCCCCGCGCTGCCCGCCAGCGTCGTCACCACGCCGCCCGCCGTCACCTTCCGAATCGTGTGATTCCCAGAGTCCGCCACATAGACGTTGCCCGCGCCATGCACCGCCACGCTCTGAGGAAGGCTGAATTGCGCCGCGCTGCCCGTGCCATCGGCGCTGCCAGCGCTCCCAGCGCTGCCCGCCAGCGTTGTCACCACGCCCGCCGGTGTCACCTTCCGAATCGCGTGGTTGTTGCTGTCCGCCACATAGACGTTGCCCGCGCTGTCCACCGCCACACCCGCGGGATAGTTGAATTGCGCTGCGCTGCCTGTGCCGTCGGCGCTGCCGGCATTTCCCGCGCTGCCCGCCAGCGTCGTCACCACGCCCGCCGGCGTCACCTTCCGGATCGTGTGGTTGTAGCAGTCTGCCACATACACGTTGCCCGCGCCGTCCAAGGCCGCGCCACTGAGACCGTTGAACCTCGCCGCGCCGCCCGAACCGTCGGCATTCCCATAGCCGCCCGGCTGGCCAACAAAGTTGACCCAGGAATAAACGGCGCTCTGGCCCGACGCCACTATCTGCCCCCCCAGGAACACGGCGAGCGCCGTCACAGAGACAAAGCACGCGCGCCGGCGCATGGAAAACAGCCGGGCGATGAACGAAAACACCCCCCGCCAGAGACGTGCTTCGGTTTTGACTCCTGCCCTTTGACTTACAGCTCTCTTCACGGTTTACCGATGTAGATCTGCGCTCGGCAAAAACAGACCAAGACCCCGGCGTGGGTCGCAACACTCCACCGCGGAACTCGATCTGTTTTCAACTGCAACATCCTTCACTGAATAGCAGCATCGCGCATGATTGTCGAACGGGAAAACGCTCCGGCTGCTGATGGCGGCGGAACGCAACAAACAGTTGCCGGCGCCGCGAATCTGAAGCATCGTTCCGCCCGAACAAACTGCATGATCTGCGACGCGACACTCGACCAGACGATAGGCAAGGTGCTCGACGGCGGACGCATCACCGCCGCCGAGGCGATGCTCTTGCACGCCGCGCTCCCACTGGCCGAACTGGGCTTATTGGCCGACGCGCGACGCCGGCAGAAGAAGGCCGACGCTTACGACGGGCGCGGCAACCAGATCGTTACCTACATCGTTGACCGCAACATCAACTACACGAACGTCTGCGACGTGCGCTGCGCGTTCTGCGCCTTCTCGCGCGACGAGGGCGAGGCGGAGGCTTACGTCATCTCGCACGACGAGATGGCGCGGAAGATCGAGGAGCTTGTCGCCGTCGGCGGCACGCAGATTTTGTTGCAGGGCGGGCATCACCCGGAGCTTGGCATCGGGTTCTACCTGGACCTGCTCGGTTTCATCAAAAGCCGCTTCCCGCAGGTGAACATCCACGGTTTCTCGCCGCCGGAGTTCTGCCACTTTGCCAGGGCGTTCCAGATGCCGCTGGCGGAGGTCATCCGCCGCTTCAAGGAGGCCGGTCTCGGCAGCATCCCCGGCGGCGGCGCGGAAATCCTCGTGGACCGCGTCCGCAACCGCATCGCGCCGAAGAAGTGCGGCGCCGACGCGTGGCTGGGCGTGATGCGTTGCGCGCACGAGCAGGGGCTGCGCACCAGCGCGACGATGATGTTCGGCCACATCGAAACGGTGGAGGAGCGCATCGAGCACCTCCGGCGGTTGCGCGATCTTCAGGACCAGACGGGCGGATTCACGGCGTTCATCTGCTGGACGTTCCAGCCGGAGCACACCCAGCTTCGCGCCGAGCGCGCCGGCAGCCACGAGTATCTGCGCATGCTGGCGCTCTCGCGCATCTTCCTCGACAACTTCGACAACGTGCAGGCGTCGTGGGTCACGCAAGGCCCGAAGATCGGCCAAGTGGCGTTGAAGTTCGGCGCGAACGATTTCGGCGGCTTGATGATGGAGGAGAACGTCGTCAGCAGCGCCGGCACGGCCTTCCGCATCACGGTGGAAGAGATGAATCGGCTCATCACCGAGATGGGCTACGAACCGCGCCAGAGGGACAACTGGTATCGGTTGTTGAATTGAGCCGATCGGGCTTCCTGTTGCAGGAACGACGTGGTGACCGTCTGATTTGAGGTGAAAAACCACGCTCGGAGGCAAGAAAGCCACGTTCAGAACGAGAAAATCCACGTTCTTCACGTCAAACCCCACACTCAAACGGTCAATGACGACGTTTGGAAGGTCGAACGTCACACTCCGAACGCCGATATCCACGCAAAAATGGTGGAACGCCACACTCGGAGGGAGAATAACGATGTTCGGAAGCTCGAACGTCACACTCGTTTGGTCAACGTCCACCATAAAATGGTCGAATGCCACACTCAAAAGGTGAACGTCCACGATCAAAGAGTCGAACACCACACTGGAAGGGTGAACGTCCACGTCCAAGGAGTGAATTCCCACACTGGACAGGCCAACGTCGGGCTTGCAAATACCGGCTGCGAGGCGCAATCTGCGGCACATGGTTGATCTAATGGAACCATCCCCTCCGCCGCCCCCGCCGCGCACGTCGCCGATTCCAGCCCCAAACCCCGCAATGCCGAAGCTCGACGCGGCGCAGACGCTGGCGATTCTGGGAACGCCGTTGCGCTGGCAGTTGATGCAGATGATCGCCGCGTCGGGGCCGCAATCGGCCAACGAACTCGCCACGGCGTTGAAGCTGAACTTCAACAACGTCAGCAAGCACCTCCGCATCCTGCGCGATGCCGGCCTGCTGGAGATCGCGCCGGGCGAAGACAGACGGTTCGTGTTGTATTCCGTCCCGGAAGTTTTCAAACGCGCCGCGGGCGAACTGGACTTCGGCTTCTGTGTGTTCCGGCTTGCGGGGGCGAAGTAGTCATCACACGGCGTCACGCGGAGCGTGAGCACTACTTTGGTATAACGCCGAAAATTTTTCTTTAGCGCAACCGCGTCATTGTGCAATCATCAGAAGGCGGTTTTCGGAAGTGACCGAACATGCCCTGCATGGGCTTCCACCGCCGTTCAGCGAGAATGATGGAAACACGCCGATGGTTTTTATTGCCGGTTGCGCTGGCCGCCTGCTGCCTGTGGGCGGGCTGCGGGCGGGATCATTACCATAAATCGGCGGACAAGGAGGTTTACGGCATCATCGGCAAGCGGCAGGGGGAAATCCTGGGCAAGACCAACGGCACGTTCTCCATCAACACGCCCTACTCCAGCCGCAAGCCCGCCGAGGTTCCCGGCCCGGAGATCATCGAGCAGCGGCTGGCGTCGGCGAAGCGGCCGATGACGCTGGTGGATGCGATCAAGACCGCCGTGGCCAAGAGCCGTGAGTATCAGTTCCAAAAGGAGCGGGTCTATCTGACGGCGTTGACGCTGACGTCGGAGCGCTACGACTTCAAGCCGAAGTGGGCGGGATCCAGCACGGCGGCTTTCACGCGCAACAGCCGCGGCGAACTGGACCAGTCCATCGAGACGGACTTCAGCGTCACGCAACTGCTCAAGACCGGCGGCCGGCTCAGCGTGAGCATGGCCAACTCCGTGCTGGCGTTTTACACCGGCGGCGGCATCCACGCCTCGACGCCGTTCCTGGCGGACTTCACCCAGCCGCTGTTGCGGGGCGCGGGCTACAAGATCGCGACGGAGGACCTCACGCAGGCGGAGCGGAACGTGGTCTATGACATCCGCTCCTTCGCGCGTTTCGAGCAGACGTTCGCGGTGGACATCGTGACCAGCTATTTCCGGCTGCTGCAACAGCGGGAAGTGATCCGCAACGATTACGGGACCTACCAGAACCTGAGCCGCGCGCGCGACCAGGCGGAGGCGCTGAGTGTGGACCGCATGGCGGCGTATCAGGTGGACCAGGTGCGCCAGGACGTGCTGACGGCGATGAGCCGCTACATCCAGGACACGCAGGATTACCGGAACTCGCTGGACCTCTTCAAGATCAAGCTGGGCCTGCCCGTGGGCGAGGAGTTGGTGCTGGATGACCGCCCGCTGGAGGAACTGCGAAAGGCCAGCCTGCCGATGGTGTCGCTGACGGACGACCGCGCCCACCAGATCGCCGTCCAGCACCGGCTCGATGTGCAGAACGACATAGACAAGTTCGAAGACAGCAAGCGCAAGATCGAGGTCGCCGCGAACGGATTGATGCCGGACCTCAACATCTTTGCCAGCGTGAAGCTGAACCAGCCTCAGGGCTACGATTACTCGCGCTTCGACGTCAACCAATACCAGACAGTCGGCGGCGTGGAACTGAACCTGCCGCTGGATCGCCTGAGGGAGCGCAACACGTTTCGGGGAACATTGATCACTTTCGAGCAGCAGTTGCGTTCGCTGTCGCTGTCGCTGGACAACATCCGCAACGACGTGCGGGTGGGCTTGCGCACGCTGGAGCAGAAGCGGAAGGATTTCGACATCCAGGCCGCCGCCGTGAAGCTGGCCAATCGCCGCGTCGAGAGCGCGACGCTGCTGTTGCAGGCGGGCCGCGCGCAGATGCGCGACTTGCTGGATGCGCAGTCCTCGTTGCTCACCGCCCTCAACGCGTTCACGCGGGTGCTGGTGGATTATCACGCGGCGCGCTGGTCGTTGCTGACCAACCTCGGCGTGATCCGCACGGACATTGATGATTTCTGGATGGCGGAACAGCCGATCCCCCAAGCCGAGGGCGCCGGCGCGCCGGCGGCCGAGGCCAAGGTGGCGGCGCCGGCGGCGAAGGAAGATTTGATTCCGCCGGACAGACTTTTCCGGTAATAAGTAAGGCGCATCATGAGATTGGATTCGTTGCATGCAGCGGTGGACCAACGGCTGAAAGGCAAGCCTGTCGTGGGCAAGCTCTGGCAATGGAGCCAGCAACACCCGCGGTGGGCGGCGGCCGTTGTGGTGGTCTTGCTGGTCGTCGTGGCGTGGCTCGCCACCAGTGTGACGCAGGGCACCGCCACCCTGCGCACCTACTACACCGTCAAACGCGGGGATTTTCTGATCTCGGTCGTCGAAGGCGGCACGTTGCGATCGCTGAACGAATTCTCCATCCGCTCCGAAGTCGAAACGATGACCAAGATCATCAGCATCGTCCCGGAGGGAAGCTCTGTCCGCAAAGGCGATCTATTGGTGCAACTCGATTCGAGCCAGATCAAAGAGAGCATGGAGTCGCAGGAGATCACGCTCGAGGGCAGCCGCTTCGCGCTCGTCCAAGCCGAACAAGCCCTCGCCATCCAAAAGAGCGTGGTTGAAAGCAATATCAAAGACGCCGAGTTGAAGGTCGAGTTCGCCAAGTCCGACTTGGAGAAATATATGTTGGGCGACTGGCTGCAACTGAAGAACGATGCGGAGAGCAGGATCACCCTCGCGGATCAGGACCTGGAACGGACCCGGGACCGGTTGAACTGGACGAAAGTTCTGAACGAAAAAGGCTACGCAACCAAGTCGGAGTTACAGGCCGACAGTCTGGCCTTGAAGCAAAAAGAAGTCGCCTTGGCACAGGCCAAGGAAGCGCAGCAGTTGTTGATCAAATACGATTACCCGAAGAGGCGGCGGCTGCTCGAAGCTTACGTCGAATCGTATGAAAAGGAACTCGAACGCCTTAAGCAGCGGTCCGCCGGCTCGATAGCGCAGTCCGAGGCCGACCTGACAGCGCGCCGAAGAACCCTGGCCCTGCAACAGGAACGCTACGATGAAATGAAGAAACAAATGGCGCTATGCACGATCCATGCCCCATCCGACGGTCTGGTGGTTTACAGTTCCAGCGGCTCCGGCTCTTATTCCAGTGTTTTGATCGAGGAGGGCGCCTCCATTCGATATCGGCAGGAGATTATCAAACTGCCCGACATCAACCAGATGGTCATCGAAATCCGGGTGCATGAGTCGCACATCACCCGAATCCGGCCGGGCCAGACCTCTTATGTCACGATTGACTCGATGCCGGACTCGCGCCTGAAGGGCCACGTTCACAAAGTGGCCGTGCTGCCGGACTCCTCCAGCCGCTACTATAACCCAACGCTCAAGGTCTATGTCACCGAAGTGTTGATTGACGACCCGCTGCCAATCGAACTCAAGCCCGGCGTCTCCGGACGGGCGGAAATCGTCATCACCAACCTCCTCAATGTCGTGGCTGTGCCCATCCAGGCGGTCACCTCGGTCAAGGGCGAGCAGGTTTGCTTCGGGAAGGAGGCAAAGCCCATGCCCGTCGAAGTCGGCCTCTACAACGACAAGTTCATTGAAATCAGAACCGGACTGAAGGAGGGCGACAGTGTGCTGCTGGCGCCGTTGCTGGCCGAATCGGATGAGATTGACTTGTCCGGCTCGATCGTCGCAGCCAAGGACTACGAAGCGGACCGCAAGAGCACGCCAAAGAAACGCAAGACTGGCTCCAAAGGCGTTGCCACCCAAGGCAAACCAGTCGCGACAAAACCGCCGACGCCGCTGGAAACCCTCCAGCAACCGCTGAACGAACTGCGCCGCGCCGCCCAGCCGTTGGAGCCACCGCTGGCCGCCCTCAAACAACCCGCCGTGCGCGGCGCTCCCGGCGCCCCGACTGGCCGCTCCACCAATGCGGTGACGTCCACCGGCAGAACATCCGTCCAGTCGCCATGAGCAGCAGTCCGATCATACGGCTCGAAGGGCTGGAAAAAACCTACGATCTGGGCGCCATCCAAGTCCACGCCCTGCGCGGCGTGAGCCTCGACATCGCTGCCGGCTCCTACGTGGCGATCATGGGACCGTCCGGCTCCGGCAAGTCCACGATGCTCAACATGCTCGGCTGCCTCGACCGGCCCAGTGCCGGCGCCTACTACCTTGGCGGCGATGACGTCTCGAAGATGGACGATGACGAGTTGTCCACCGTGCGTGGCAAGCGGCTCGGCTTCATTTTTCAATCCTACAACCTTATTAATCAGCTCAGCGTCATCGAGAACATTTACGTGCCCCTCTTCTACCAGGGCCGCGATCTCAACGAGTGCTACGACCATTGCGAGAAGCTGGCCAAACTGGCCACCGGCACGGAAATCCTGAACCTGCTCGACAAGCTCAACGCCGAGGGCAAAACCATCGTGCTCGTCACCCACGGCGAAGAAGTCGCCGAACGCGCCCACCGCGTGCTCCACATGAAAGACGGCGTCATTGACCACGAAATCCACCAGCGCACCCTCCAGCACGTGGTCGAAGCACTGGAGCACGATTCAGTCGAGGAGCCACCGGCGCCATGATCAACGCCCCCGCCATCCTCCTCACCGTTCAACTGGGCATCAAGAGCCTGCTGCTCCACAAGCTCCGCTCCGGGCTGACCATGCTCGGCATCATCTTCGGCGTCTGCTCCGTCATCGCCATGCTCGCCATCGGCGAGGGCGGCTCCTACGAAGCCCAGCAAGCCATCAAGAAACTGGGCAGCAACAACATCATCATCCGCAGCATCAAACCCACCGAATCCAACGTCGTGGGCAGTTCCGGCCGCAGCCGCATCAGCGACTATGGCCTGACCTACTCCGACGCCGGCCGGCTGCAAACAACCCTCGTCGGCGCCCAGCACGTGTTGCCCATGCGCATCATCCGCGACAGCGTCCGCTTCAACCGCTTCGTCGTCCCCAGCCAGATCATTGGCACGCATCCAAGCTACGCGCAGATCACTGGACTTGACGTCGTGCGCGGCAGGTTCCTCACCCAAAACGACGAAACCCACATTGACAACGTCTGCATCATGACGGTCAACCTCGCCAACCAGTTGTTCCCCTTCCAGGACCCGCTCGATGAGGAAGTGCGCGTCGGCATGGACTACTACCGCGTCGTCGGCTTGGTGCGCGAGAAATCCTCCATGGACAAACGCCCCGGAGCCAGCGCGCCCGACAGCGGCAAACCGCTCGACAACAACCTTTATATCCCCCTCTCCTGCGCGCGCAGCCGCTTCGGCGAAATCCTCTTCCGCCGTTCCGCCGGCAGCTTCGAGGCCGAGCGCGTCCAGCTTCACCAGATCACGGTGCAGATGACCGACACCGACGCCATCGAACCCGCCGTGCCGGACATCGAAGCGATGCTGCGTCATTTTCACACCAAGAAGGACTACGAAGTCATCGTCCCGTTGCAGTTGCTCCGCCAGGCCGAGCAAACCAAACGCATCTTCAACATTGTGCTCGGTTCCATCGCCGCCATCTCGCTGCTGGTCGGCGGCATCGGCATCATGAACATCATGCTCGCCACCGTCACCGAGCGCACCCGCGAGATCGGCGTCCGCCGCGCCCTCGGCGCCCGCAAAAAGGACATCATCACCCAGTTCCTCGTCGAAACCGTCGTACTCTCCCTCGGCGGAGGTCTCATCGGAGTCGCCGTGGGCGTCCTTGTGCCGATGATCGTCTCCTACTTCGCCGACATGAAGACCATCATCACCTTCTCGTCGCTCGCGCTGGCTTTCGGCATCTCCGGCCTCACCGGCATCATCTTCGGTATTTACCCCGCCAGCCGCGCCGCGAACCTCAGTCCCATCGAGGCGCTGCGGCACGAGTAGCAACAGGCGGCGGCTGCAAAAGTATTGTTTACAACCCGGCCTGAAGGCGCATACTGCGCGCGCCATCCGAGAAATGGTGGCAACAAGGAACGCTCCAGAATGGAGAACAGTCAAGGCGTTGACATCGAAGGCTTCGAACTGCTTGAGCGGCTCGGCGGCGGCAGCATGGGAGAAGTTTATCGCGCGCGCGACCTGGGCACCGGCCAGATCGTCGGCCTGAAACTGCTCTATCCGTTTCTCTCCGGCAACATCACCTACCTGCAACGGTTTGCGGCCGAAGCCGAAGCCGCCCAACGCCTCGACCATCCCAACCTCGTGAAGGTCTTCCGCGCGGGCCAGAGCGGCCTGACTCATTTCATCTCGATGGAGTTCGTGGACGGCTCGAACCTCCTCAAGTTGATCCGCGCCGAGGGCGCGCTGACCGAGGCAACGACGGCTGCCATCGGCATGTGCGTCGCCTCCGCGTTGCACAGCGCGTGGGAACGCGAACGGTTGATCCATCGCGACATCAAGCCCGAGAACCTGCTCATCAGCAGCACCGGCGTCGTCAAGGTCTGCGATCTCGGCATCGCCAAACGCATGGTCAGCGGCGTGCCCGCGTTGACCCGCACCGGCATGACGTTGGGCAGCCCCCATTACGTCGCGCCCGAACAGGCTCGCGGCGAAAAGGAAATTGACATGCGCGTGGACATCTACGCCCTTGGCGCAACGCTTTATCACGCCGTCACCGGCCAGACCGTGCATGATTCCGAAAGCGAGTTCGGCTTGATGATCAAGCACGCCACCGAGCCAGTCAAAGACCCCCGCACCATCGCGCCCAACCTGGGGAACGAACTGGCCGACCTGCTGGTGAGCATGTTGGACTTGGACCGCAATCGCCGGCCCGCCAACTGGTATCTGGTCCACGAGCAGTTGTCCGCCATCTACGAAGCGATCGAGCACCCCGAGTCCGATGCCCAACAGATTCGGCTGGGGCCTCAGTCGAATTGACTCCGTCGGGCCGCGAGTGTCGTCGGAGAATTTCTTGCCCCGCAAAAAACCATGACGTAGGCTCTGCGACCCGAAGAAAGCACTAACATGAAAACGACATCTGTCTCCGCCGTCGCGCCCATCGTGACCTCCAACCGCCGCCAGTTCATCAGCCGGCTCACTGCATGGTCCGCCGGCCTGCTCGCCGCGCCGCCCATCTTCCAGGCTTTCCCGCAGTCGCTCAACGCCGCCACCGCCGAGCCGATCCTCTCCGTCGGCAAAGGCACCGACTACGAGGCGCTCCTTGTCAAAGTGTTCGAGCCGCTCGGCGGCATCGCGCCGTTCGTCAAGAAAGGCGCGCGCGTCGTCATCAAGCCCAACATGTCCTGGGACCGCAAACCCGAACTGGCCGCCAACACCCATCCGCTGCTCGTCAAGGCGATGGCCCGGCTTTGCCTCCAGGCCGGCGCGTCCAAGGTCATGGTCTTCGATCGCACCTGCCAGGACATGCGCCTCTGCTACGCCAGTTGCGGCACGCCCGCGGCCATCGAGTCGCTGAACGACCCGCGCGTCGCCTGCACCTTCGTGGACGACCGCAAGTTCGTGCCGGTCAAGATCAAGAAGGGCAAGGGCATCGCCGAGTGGGAATTCTACAAGGACGCCGTCACGGCCGATTGCTACATCAACATGCCCATCGCAAAGGACCACAAGCTCGCGCGCCTCACGCTCGGCCTGAAGAACATCATGGGTATCCTCGGCGGCAAGCGCAACGCGCTCCACCCCGGCACCGGCGACCAGAGCCTCAACCAGAAGATCGCCGACTTCAACACCGTCCTGACCCCAACGATCACCGTCATGGACGCCACGCGCATCCTGCTCCGCAACGGCCCCAGTGGCGGCAAGCAGGACGACGTGAAGGAACTCCACACCGTGTTCGCCTCCGCCGACACCGTCGCCACCGACGCCTACGCCTCCACACTCTTCGGCCTGAAGCCCGACGAGTTGGAGACCACGAAGGCCGGCTTCGCGATGGGCCTCGGCCAGATGGACCTCAACAAGGTCAAGGTCGTCAAAGTCTAGCGCACCACCGAGCCGTTGCCGCTGTTGCTCGGAGACCGCGTGAACTTTCGTCTGCCGCACATCCCTTGGAAGTGGTGGCGTCGCGCCGCGCAACTTCTCTGCCTCTTCATCTTCCTCTGGCTCTTCCGCAAGACCGAGAGCGACGGCGGCCCCACCATCGCCTTCGGCGCAAACATCCTCTTCCGGCTCGACCCGCTCGTCGCCGCGTCCGCCGTGCTGGCGGGCGTGAAGCTCATCGCCGCGCTCTGGCCGGCGCTCGTCACCGTCGCGCTCACGCTCGTGCTTGGCCGGTTCTTCTGCGGATGGATCTGCCCGCTCGGCACGCTGCTGGACATCACCAACCACGCGCTCCCGGAGAAGGCCGCGCCGCCCGACCGGCGCTGGCGCGTCGTGAAGTTCTTCCTCCTCGGCCTCGTGCTCACCAGCGCCGTGCTCGGCTGCCAACTCATCGGTTACTTCGACCCGTTCTCCATCCTCGTGCGCGGCATGGCCATCGCGCTCGACCCGTGGTTGAACCGCGCCGTCACCGCGCCGTTCACGCTCATCTACCAGCAAGCGCCCGAGTCCGTCTCCGACATCACCGAGGCGATCTACGCCTTCCTCAAGACCCGCCTCCTGCCGTTCCAGCAAAACTCCTTCGCCTTCTCCATCGTCTCCTTCGCCCTCCTCGCCGCCGTCTTCGCGCTGGAACTTGTCGAGCGCCGCTTCTGGTGCCGCAACCTCTGCCCCACCGGCGCGCTCCTCGGCATCCTCTCGCGCTTCTCGCTCCTGCGGCGGTTCCCCGCGCGCGCCTGCGGCCGATGCAAGGCCGAGACCGACTACACCGTCCGCTGCCGCATGGGCGCGTTCAACGAGCGCGGTCTCCTCCAGCCGGAGTCCTGCAACCTCTGCCTCGACTGCCTCGACGACTGCCCCATTGACCTGCCCAAGTTCACCTTCGACAAACCCAAGACCGCGCCCGCGCCCTTCGAGCCGTCGCGCCGGCTCTTCCTCGGCTCCGTCGTCACCGGCATGGCCCTGCCGCTGGTCTCCGGCGCGGTGCACGCCGCCCGCGGACTGCCGGCCGACCTCATCCGCCCGCCCGGCGCGTTGCCGGAGCCGGAGTTCCTCGACCTCTGCGTCCGTTGCGGCGAGTGCATGAAAGTCTGCACCACCAACGCCCTCCAGCCCGTCCTCCTCGAAGCAGGCCTCGACGGCGCGTTCTCGCCGAAGTTCGTCGGCCGCATCGGCTATTGCGAATACAACTGCACCCTCTGCGCCCAAGTCTGCCCCACCGGCGCCATCGCCCTGCTGCCGCTGTCCGTGAAACAGAAGTTCATCATGGGCAAGGCCGTGTTCGACAAGAAGCTCTGCATCCCCTTCGTCAAGAACGAGTCCTGCATCACCTGCGAGGAACACTGCCCGCTGCCCGAGAAGGCCATCCGCTTCCGCGACGTCGAGCTGATCCATCCCGTCACCAAGCAACGCGTCATCGCCAAGCGCCCCTACATCGTCTGGAGCCTCTGCACCGGCTGCGGCATCTGTGAAACCAAATGCCCCACCGAAGTCAAATCCGCCGTCCACATGTTCCGCGAAGAAGCCATCCCCGCCGCCGTCCGCAACGACGCCGAGATCATGGACATGGTCAGCCAACCCGCCCCGCCTTCCAGCGAGCCGAAACCGCGAGCGAACTCGGACGGGTATTAAGCAACAGGGTGGAGCGCGGCCTCTGGACGCGCTGACAGTCATCCGAACTCAGGAAACAGCCAGTGATTGAGTTGTTTGCAGACGACCCGATGAATGGCCCACGCAGCGAGAAACAACCCGATGGATGCGGGCACCAGCCAAGGCGAATCTATGTCGGCTTGAGTGCCAGTTACCATGCGACTCGATATAGAAGAGAAACACATAAGCATAAACACGGCCCACACATGGCGGACCACGGACGGCGATAGATTGAACCAAGCCGAATAGCCGACATAAATAAACCACACAGCAAACGGCAGAGTCATCAGCAGGACAAGTAACAAAACCCATTTCTGCTCAGCGGGCGTATGCGTCGTCAGCATCAGCAGCAGGGGCACAAGCAACGTCAGACCCACCAGCGCGATCAGAGTGCCAATCACCCTCACAACAACCTTAGCGATCTTGAGTTTCATATCCTTCTCCGTTCTTCTTCTCTCACTTCGCCTTCTCCCGGCATAGTCCTCACCGCTGCCTGCGGTCGCAAGCGATTTCCGTTTTCTGTAGCGGCGCTCTATGAGCGCCGATGGTGGCGGGCCGCTGCGGCGGCGGTCATAGACCGCCGCTACAGCCGGCGCGGGCGCGTCACCCGGCGAAGGTGACGCTGATGATGTCGCTGTCGAGGCCGATCTCCTGGTCGTCCACGACGCCGCGCACCATGTATTCGCGCACTTCGGGCACGTTGAGCTGCGCGAGCGGGCGCGTGTCGTAGTAGGGCGGATGATTCTCGACGGCGAGCCGTTCCCACGTCTGCGAGCCGCGCAGGCGGGCGTAGATGGCGAAGGCTTCGACGCCTTTCTTCGCGCCGGACACGACTACCTTGCCGCCCTCGATGCTGACGCGGATGGCGGGCTTGTAGGTGGCGGGGTCGAACTCGGCCTCCGCGCCCTTGAGCTGAAGCACGCCTTCGCTGCCGGAGGCGGGGAAGGCGGGGAGCGTCTTCCAGTTGCGGACTTTCGCGCGCAACTGCGTCAGGTTGGTGCCCTCCACCGATTGCTCGGTGGTGCGTGCGCCATCCAGGATGCCTTGCGCGGTGTCGGTGGCTTCCATGCTCGCCATGATCGCGTCGGTCAACGCCTTCGTGGCGGCGGCCTCGGCGGGGGTGAGGCCGAACTTCGGCCCCTCCGTGGCGATGTTATCGCTGATGTTTTTATACCAGAGATAACGCTGACTGCGTTTCTTCGGGACCATGTCCATATGTTTGCCTTTCTCCTTGGGCCGCGGCAGAGGCGGGGGCACGGGAGGCGGCACATTGGGAGGCTCATCGAAATGGTGGCCCTCGTCGAGCCGCCAGCCCTCATCAAGTTTGATGATTCCGTCAGACATGACCACGCAGACTCCGCGCAGGCTCTTCAGGTTGATGGACAACGCGCGTGGTATCAAATACCCGGAATCCCGGCAAGGAAAAACCGCCCGCGCGCCGCAAGGCCGTTTCCCGGCGGCGTCAGGCCACGGCCCAGCGCCACGGGGCCATGGACGCGCCGCGCCAGACCGCGACCTCGTCCCGCCAGACCCCGGCCCGGTGACCCCGGACCACGGCCTGACGGCACCAGACCCTGGCCCCGCCGCGCCGGGCCACGGCCGGGTCTCGTCAGACCGTGGCCCCACGCCGCCAGACCTGGGACTGCTGGCATCAGACCACGGCCTACCGCCACCGGGAACCGGCCTGGCGCCAGCAGGCCACGGACTGCCGCCGCCAGACCGCGGTTCCCTCCCGCCAGACCCGGGTCTGGGACGGCGGAACCTCGGAAAAACCGGCCCAAACTCAGGACTTTGCAGGAATACGTCCCCTGCCCCGCTACAGCAAGAGGACGGTGGAGCCGGTGGGCTTGCGGGCTTGGAGGTCGCGGTGGGCTTGGGCGGCTTCGCGCCTTTTTTCGGTGGAGCGCGACCTCCGGGCGCGCTAGACTCGGACTCAACAACAGCGACCGCGCCCGGAGGTCGCGGTCCACCTTGCAGGACTCCGCCGCGTATGTGGAGAGCCTGCGGCAGAGGCTGTGAAGAAGAAGGAAGACGCGGATGAACACGGACAGTTTGAAAGATGCTCCATGAATAGAGCGAAAATATTTTTCCGGTTTGTCTTGGCAGTTCTATTCACTATGGCGGTCTTCCTATTGTGTGTGTGCCAGGGTCAAGGAAGCTTGCTCCTCTTAAGAGAATAAGTTCCGAGGATGTTGATGAGAAAGTCAGGACGCAGTTGGTGTTCAAGTATGAAGGGATGATTCCCGGAACCTCGTGGGCTTACTTCATCTTTGCCAACCATTCATCCAATATCATCGCGCTTCCCGGCCCGGCTCCCCTTAAGCAACCAGCGGGAAAGAAATTCTATACGACTCACAGCGAAGACTTCTACAGATTGGAAGGAAAGGATTGGAAGAAGATCGAAGTCGGGTATGGCGGAGGTATCTTCGACTTTGACGTTTACCCAGGAACAGAGACCACACTGCTGATTGGAGTTCGGGACGTATTAGGCGACCCGACAGGCGATGATCTTTGGAGAATCGGTTTGGGTAAGATTCTCTCAGAACCATTCCGATATTCCTTAACCGAATAATCATTACTGGTCTGTCATCACCCATCCTCGCCGCTCGAGGACACGCGGCCTCCATCCCATCCGCCATCCGTGTGACTCCATGTTGATCCGTGGCTCCCCTTCCCCGCTATGGCAGGAGGACGGTGGAGCCGGTGGTCTTGCGGGCTTGGAGGTCGCGGTGGGCTTGGGCGGCTTCGCGCAGGGGATAGGTCTGGTTGATCGTCACTTTGACCTTCCCGCTCTTCACCATCGCGAAGAGTTCGCGCGCCGCGGTGACGAGGTCTTCGCGCCGGGCGGTGTAGTCATACAGTTTCGGGCGCGTCAGGAAGAGGGAGCCTCTGTCCACAAGGAGGGCGGGGTTGAACGGCGGCACGGGGCCGGAGGCGCTGCCGAAGCTCACCATGAGGCCGCGCGGCGCGAGGCAGTCGAGGGAGTCCATGAAGGTGTCGCGGCCGATGCTGTCATAGACGACCGGCACGCCGGCGCCGCGGGTGATCTCCTTGACGCGCTGGACGAAGCTTTCCCTGGCGGTGACGATGACGTGTTTGCAGCCGGCTTTTTTCGCCAGCGCAACCTTCGCGTCGCTGCCGACGGTGCCGATGACGGTCGCGCCGAGGCTCCTGGCCCATTGGCAAAGGATGAGGCCGACGCCGCCGGCCGCGGCGTGCATGAGGATGGTGTCGCCTTTGCGGACCTTGTAGGTGCGGCGGAGCAGATACCACGCGGTCATGCCCTTGAGCATGATGGCGGCGGCAACGCGGTCGTCAATGCCGGCGGGGAGTTTGACCAACCGCGCGGCCGGCCGCAGGAGCACTTCGGCGTAGGCACCGATGGGATGCGCGTAGGCGACGCGGTCGCCGGGCTTGAACTCCTTCACGCGCGGGCCGACCGTTTCGACGATGCCGGCGCCTTCCATGCCGAGGGTGGTGGGCAACGGCACCGGATAGAGGCCGGAGCGGATGTAGGTGTCTATGAAGTTGAGGCCGACGGCGGTGTTGCGGACGAGGACTTCGCCCGGGCCGGGCTTGGCGACGGGGACTTCCTCCCAGCGCATCTTGTCGGGGCCGCCGGTTTCGTAAATGCGGATTGCGTGAGGCATATCGTTTCTCCAAGGGCGGCTGACCTCATGCCAGCCGCTGAACGCAAGAAGGTAGCGGAAGCGGCGGAAAGGGCAAGACGGCGGACGTGAGATGCGCTTGCGGCAGCGGAGTCGGTTGTGGTTTAGTGGGCCGCAGAAAGTTGCTCTCCCATGGCAGAACTGCACATTCGCCAGATGACGCCCGCCGACATCCCGTTCGGGATGGAGATGAAGACCGCCGCCGGCTGGAACCAGGTCGAAAGCGACTGGCGCGCGTTCCTCAGCTACAACCCCGACGGCTGCTTCATCGCGGAATGGGACGGCCAACCCGTCGGGACGACCACAACCACGATCCACGACGGCAAGGTCGCATGGATCGGCATGGTGCTGGTCCATCCGGGATTTCGCCGGCTCGGCATCGGCAAGGCCCTGCTTCAGCACGCCATCGCATGGCTCCAGCAGCGCGGCGTGCCGTGCATCAAGCTCGACGCCACGCCCGCCGGCAAGACCGTCTATGTGCCGCTGGGCTTCCGCGACGAATACGAACTGGAGCGAGTGGAGACAGTGGCGGAGGCAGGGGTCGGAGGTCAGAGGTCAGAGGTCAGGATCGAGGCTGGCGGGCATGAGAGAGATGCAATTCGGGCACTGGATACTGAGGCCTTCGGCGTCCCGCGCCCTGCCGTTCTTCAACGTCTCCTCGGCGAGCATCCCGACCTTTGCTGGACAATCTCCCATCCGACCTCTTCCCCCCTCCCTCTTTCCTCTTCCCCCTCCACTCCCTCCGGCTTTCTCCTCGCCCGCCCCGGCGCAAACGCGTGGCATCTCGGCCCGTGGGTGGCGCGCTCAAACGAAACGGCGGAGACGCTCTTGCGCGCGTGCCTCACGCGGCTGGCCGGCCAGCGGGTTTTCGCCGACGTGCCAGTGAATCATCCCGCGCGACAACTTGTGACTCGCTACGGTTTCAAGTCGCAGCGTCCCCTGACGCGGATGTGGCTCGGCTGCAACGATTGGCCCGGTAATCCCGCCCTCACCTACGCCGTGGCTGACCCGGCAAAAGGATGATCCTACGGTTGGGACGCCGGCGGCTCCGCGTCACTCGGCGGCGGGTTCTCTTCTGCAACTGGCGCAGAATCAGCGGCGGCGTTTGTTTCCTTTTCGGCTGAAGCCAGTGCCTGTTCCACGGGTGTCAGCGGAGGCGGCGGGGCGAGCAGCGCGGAAACCTCGGTCTGCACGGCTTCGAGCTGGTCGAGCCGCAGGCGCGGATCGGGCACGAGGAACGTCTCCCCGGTGCGGGCGTGTTCGTAGATGAGAACCTTCTGGCCGTCCTGCTCGGTGGTGTCGCGATGCCGCAGCGTGCGCTTGCGCTCCAGCATGATGGCGAGGATGTAGCGGGCGTTGGCGTGGCCGGGATCCTTGGAGTCAATGAACTTCCGCAGGAGCGACTCGGCGTCCTCCTTCTTGAGCGCCTCCGGTTTCGGCGGCGGCGGAACCTGGAACGTCCCCTGCCAGTAGCTCACGGCGTTGGCGCGCTCGGTGGCGCTCCAGCAGGTCTGGCACAAGTCGCGACGACGGTAGCCTTCGGGCGTGAGCGACAACGCGGTGTGGTAGTCCTCTTTGTCCGCAAAAAGCTTCTGGCAGCCGTTGCACAACGGCGACCGCGCCTGCAAATGATCCCATTCTTCGATTGGCATAAAGTGCGGCGATTATAGGGACGCGCCGCCGCCTTGCAAGCCGACGGACGCAAAAGAGAAATAAACAGCCGCCCCACGAGACTGACGCATTACGAGTTCCCCGGTGGCGTTCGAGGTTTGTTGTTTGCAGGGGAGCCGGAGCGCACTACGTTGTCGCCAAGGAGCCAAACATGGACATTTACATTTTGCGACATGCCGAAGCGGAAGACATCGGCCCGGACTGCATGACCGACGCCGGGCGGCAATTGACCGCCAAGGGCGAGAGGCAATCGTCCGACGCTGCCGCCGCGTTGCGCGACATGGATGTTTCGTTCGACCTCATCCTCGTCAGTCCGTTGGTGCGCGCCCGGCAGACAGCCGGGATCATCGCCAAGGCGATGAAGCTGGCGAAGCGGATTGAAATCACCGACGACCTCGCGCCCGACGGCGAACCGACGGCGCTGGTCGCGGCGGTCAACAAACGCGCCGCCAAACTGTCGAGTGTGTTGCTGGTGGGCCACGAGCCGTGGCTGAGCCGGTTCATTTCGCAACTTGTCGCGGGCTGTCCCGACCTGGCCATCAAGATGAAGAAAGCCGGCCTCTGCAAGCTCACCGCCGGGGAACTCCGCCACGACCGCTGCGCCACGCTGGAGTGGCTGCTCACGCCCAAACAACTGCGGAGAATGACGGACTGAGAACGGCGGCGCCGCGGTTCGAGGCGCGACACGGTGTCACCAACAATGGCGGTGGGGCCAGTGCCAGTAACAATACGGACCGTAGTAATACCAAGCCGGCCCCCAGCGTTCGCGCTCCTGCCAGCGGACCGCCTCCACGTAGTCCTGGAGCATGAAGTCAATGACGTTGCTGCTCACGCCGCAATCGTGCAGGCGCAGAATCTCAACCGCCGACAGGCGATAGACCGTGCCGGAAGCCTTGATGCGCTGGACAATCTCGCTGTCCGGCGTCTGCGCCTTCGCCAACTGGATGACCTCCTCCTGCGTCAACGGCTTCCGCGCCACGCGGGATGTCGCGCATCCCGTCGCCAGCACCATCGCCGCCGCAACAATCAGACAAGCGATTTTCACGCGTATAACTACGATGCCCCCCTGCCCCGCGCAAGTGCCTCCCTGTGGGAGAATGCCCCCACATTAGCCGCATTATGGAATGATTCGACCACTAAAACGCCGCGCGCAGGCCCCCACGCCATGTGAAATTTCCGTCTTGTGACTTTTGTCTTCTTTGCGACCAAAAACTCGCGAAGATCGGAGAACAGAAATCCGAGAGCAGAGAGCAGATGGCTCGAATCTTTTCCGCCGGCCGGCTATACTGCCACTCTTGTGACGACTTTGACGAAACGAAACGATTCGCACCGGAAGGCCCTGCGGCATCTCAGGGCGGTTGACCCGGTGATGGCGCGGGTGATTGACGCGGTGGGTAGTGACGCGCGGCTGACGGTGCGGGACGAGGCGCCTTTTCAGTCGCTGGTGCGCGCGGTGGTGAACCAGCAGTTGAGCGGCAAGGCGGCGGCAACGATTCTGGGGCGGTTCAAGGCGCTCTATCCGGAGGCGTCGTTTCCGTCGGCGGAGGACGTCCTGCGGACTCACGCGAACCGGCTCCGGTCGGCGGGCCTCTCGCGGCCCAAGGTGGGCTACATCAAGGATATCGCGCGGCAGGTGAAACTGGGCGTGGTGCCGACGCTGGCGGAGTGCGGAAGCCTGGAGGACGCGGAGATCGTCCGCCAGCTCACGCAGATCAAGGGCATCGGCCGGTGGACGGCGGAGATGTTCCTGATGTTCAACCTGCGCAGGCCGGACGTGCTGCCGGTGCATGATCTGGGCGTGAGACGAGGGTTTCAGATCGCGTTCAGGAAGCGGAAGCTCCCGGAGCCTGAGCAACTGGACCGGCACGGGGAAATCTGGAAGCCGTATCGCAGCACGGCGGCGTTGTATCTTTGGAGGATCGTTGATTTCGTGGAGGACGGCGGCAAGTGGTGAAGCGAAAGTGGTTGTTTGAGAATATGAACAGCTTCGACTGGCAACGGAAACTCACAATCCTCTGTGGCCTGTTGGGGGTGGTGATCGTAATCACGGGTTGCGTGGTGACTGCGCTCCCGTTTCACGGTGAGCAGGGTGAAAATTACTCCGTGCTGAATCATTTCATCAGCGAACTGGGAATTGTCGGCGTGTCGAAACTGGCGGCGGTTTTCAACGGGAGCCTGACCTGCGCCGGGCTGGTCATCGCGGTGTTTATGGCGGGGCTGGGGCGGCATCTTCAGACGGCGCTGGCCCAAACAGCCTCCGTCGCGGGCGTGGCGTCCGGCGCGCTGTGCAGCGTCGTTGGCCGGATTCCCATGAACGATCTGGTGCCGCATCTTTGGGCGGCGTTTGCCTTTTTCTCCTGCGGACTGCTGACAGTCGGGTTGTTCTGCGTGGAGATTGCCCGCGACAAGGAAGAGAGACTGCCCCGCTGGCTGGCGGTTGCCGGCCTGTTGGCGTTCGTAAGTTTCGCGGCGTTCCTGGCTTATCCTCTGGTCACCCGGCAGACTCCCTTTGAGATTGTCCGCATCAGCCGGACCGCGCGTCCTGACATCTGGGCCGTCGCCATCCTCGAATGGCTGGTGCTCATCACCGTGACGGCGTGGATTATCCTGGTCTCCGCGTGTCTGTGGTTGCAGAAAACGGCAACAGTCATCAGCGGGCGGCAGGAGCGGCCGTCTTCAACATGATGTCGAGAAGTTTGTCGAGCGGCGACACCAGTTCCACCGAGGCGGCGCGCGGCTGGAGCATGAGCCATCCGGCGTGCGTGGCCCCGGCTTCGTCCAGTTGAGTTTGGAGACGGCGCAACTGAACGTCCTCGGCGGCGCTCGATCCGCCGCGGATGAGGCCGACATAATCCGCCAAGCTCATGAAGAAGATGCCGTTGTGCTTCTTCGGGAATGACTCGGCGGCGGCCTTGAGCGCAGGCGGACGGCCAGCGGCGGGCGGCTTCCTAGCGGCGGCGATGAGCCGGCGGATGTTGGTGGTAGAGCCGGGGCCTTGGGCGATGAGTCCAAACGTCCCAACGAAGGCGGCCTGCTGGATGAAGTGGGTTGCGGCGCCGTTCTCCGACGGCGCTGGCTCGGCTGCGGCTTTCTCCGGCGCGGATGGGCCCAGCGTGATCCGGTCTATCTCAACGCCCGCGTGCCGCGCGACGCCGGGTTCGTATTTCAACCTGCGAGCCGGCTCCGACAACAGCCCGGCGCCACCCAACGGCAGACCGACCTCGACGGCTTTCCGCAGGGCCTGCCGCGCCTGCGCTGCGTCGGTGACGCGAAGAACTTCCACCACGTTGAAACCGGAGGCCGAAACCGGAGCAGAGGCGTTCTTCCCCGGCGAGCCGGTTTCGTTCTTCGGCTTGAAGGAAGGCTGGTTGGTCGCCGGCGCGAGGACGGCCCTCGCGAAGCCGTCGCCCCAGGATTCCGTCAACGCGCGGAATGCGTCGCGGGCGCCGTCGCCGGCGGCAGTCGCCGTCACGATAGGTTGCATCATGCCTGCCACAAGGTTCGTCCACTCCGGCGTCCTGACAAAGCGCACGGCGTTGAGCACGGCGACGTTTGCCGGCAACACCGCCAGCAACGGCTCGTCAAGGTCAAGCGGCTGCTGCCCGGCGAGCGCCCGGCTGAATGCTGTGCCAGACAGCGGCGCGGCGGCAAGTCGCAGTCGGAGCCGGCCGCCATCAAGTTCGGCGGCGGCTTCGAGCCACGCGACTTGTTTGGCGAAGTTGAGCGCAACATCGAAGCCCGCTCCGGGCAGTTTGCCGGGACGTGACACGGGCGTGGCGGCGGCGGCGAAGGACACGCGCGCGACGGTCTGGAGGGTTTCGAGGATGGATTCCTTCCGCTGGCGGATTTCTTTTTCGTAGAGCGGCAGGACGTTTGGCACGCGGACGGCAACGGCGATGTCGCCGTGGACGCGGTCGTGGCCAAGTTTGGCTGTGGCTGGGGCAAGCTGCTCGATGAGTGCCCTGCTGCCAACGATAACGCCATGGCCGTTGCGAGCCGTGACGTAGTATTGCTTCGTGACTGGTTTCTTGAACTGGATCGGCTCGACCTTTTTGCCGGCCCGGAGAGCGGCGATGTAGGCCAAGTGGTCGTAGGCATCCTCGGTCTCGCTAAAGTGGCGGACGGCGGCGCCGGCTGTGGCGGGGTCGGCCTTGACATTGCTGATGCCGCCCTTGCCGAAGCTGTCGCAGAAAACCGCCGCGTCGTTCACACCCACGACAACGGCGAGGTCGTTGGTGTGACGCCGGGGATTGAGAAAGATGAAGGTCCACGGATGGTCCATCTCAATGCCCGCAAGCAACGGGTTCTTCAGGAATCGCTGGGCGATCAGCGGCAGTTCATCGCTGACCCGGCTGCCAAACTTGGCGGTAACGGCGTCGAGCTTTTCGAGGAAGGTCTTCGGGTTCTCGATGCGCAAGTAGCCGAGCGCGTCCGAGCCGGCCCGCGTGACAAGCGCGGCGGCGAGATCATCGGCGGCGACCGTCCGGCAAAGCGCGAACAACAGCAAACACACTCCGAGCGCGTTTGCAGTTCTCATGGACCGGGTGAAGAGGAATCAGCGGGCGTAGCCGGGATTGATGCCCATCGGCATCTGGTGTTCCCAAGTTTGCGGACGGTTCCACGGAATGGAACTGCCGCCTTCAGGAGTGCTGCACCCGACAAGCAAACCCGCGCTCGCCACCACACACAGGAGGAGGAACAACCGCGCGGCAGATTGGGGCCGGGGAAAACGCATACCGCCGCCGAAGATCAAGGAATGGCCATGTCGCCGGCCTTGGGTTCCTTCTTCTTGAAGTCGCCCAGGAAGTCGGCGATGCAGCAGTCGTCGTCCACAGTTGCAATGCGGACCTTGCCGACAATATCGGTGCCGCGATGGAGGATCATGACACCGCTGGGCAGAACCCCCTTCTTCTTGCCGATGTCCAGCACGGTGAAATTCCAGGTCTTGTCGTAGTAGAGCACCTTGCCGGAGAGGCCCTCGGGCAGCGTCACGCCGTCTTTGCCCTCGTAGTAGCTGACCTTGGCGTTGCTCTCTTTGAGTTTCTCAGCGATGACCTTCTTCTCACCGTCCGCGGCGGCCACCTGGTCGGTGAGCGCCTTGATTTTGTCGGCGGCTTCCTTGGCTTGCTGCGCGGCGGCAGCCTGGGCCTGTTCGGCGGCGGCGAGTTTGGTCTTGAGTGCGTCGAGTTCGGCTTGGTTGCTCGGCGCGGCTGCGGCAGCAGCCGGCATCTCGGCAAGCTTCTTCTTCAAGCCATCAATCTCGCCTTGCAGCGTCGTCACCTTCGCCGTCTGCTCGGTCACCTGCGCTGTGAGGCCGGCCATCTTAACCGTGGCTTCGTCGGCTTCCTTCTTCTTGGCCGCAGCTTCGTCCTGGGCTGTCTTCATGTCCGCCCTGGCCTTGTCGGCTTCCTTCTTGGCCGCGATCTTCGCGTCGTCGCGCTCCTTGATATCGGCCGCCAATTCCCGACCCAACCAGATTGAAGCTCCGCCCAGCAGCAACGCCACCACCAAACAGATACGAGTTATGATTGACATTAAATACACTCCTCTAGCCGGCAATCACTCAGCATTCTTGAAACATTCCACGCACAGGCGCCAATAACGCGCCAAATCTTCGGGCCATGCTATAGAAAACGTCCGCCCCTGTCAACGGTTTGACCGCAGAAATCGTTCGTGGCTATTTTCCCGAAGTTCCTTGACCGTCCGCCGCAACTGGCCCGTTTCCGAATCCAGCCAGTCCCGCAGTTCCTCGGCCGTGATGATCTGCCCGCCCAACGACCGCACCATCGCCGCTTCCGCATGGTCGTTCGTGGCCACCAGAAACTGCTCCGGCGCCGACGCGCGAGCCACCAGCCGCTCAATGCATCCGTCCGCCGTCATGCCCTTGCGCGTGAAGATGACATCCAAGCCCGCAGGCAATTCGCCGGCCGACACGCGCGCGCCATGCCGGCTGTCGAACACAATCGTCACGCGGATGCCCGTGGCGTCCTGGATCGGCGTCAATGCGGCCACCAACCGGTCTCGCGCCCCCTCCAAATTGCGACGAAGCGCCGCGCGCAGCGGCGGCCACGCATAAATAATGCTGTAGCCATCCACCAGCAGATGAGCGGCGTCGTATCTCATAAGGCAACGGGCAACCGTAGCGCCGACATCCCTGCCGGCGCAACTCCGGCTTTCCGGTTCAAATCGGCTGCCGTCCCGTGATGGCGCGGCCGAGCGTCAGTTCGTCGGCGTATTCCAAACCGGCGCCGACGGGAATGCCGCTGGCAATGCGCGTGACGGTCACACCCAGCGGCTTGAGCACGTCCAACAGGTGATGCGCCGTCGCCTCGCTCTGCGCGTCGCCGCCAAGGGCGATGACGATCTCGCGCGGACGCTCGGCTTGGACCCGCTTCACCAGCGATTCGATGCGCAACTGCTCCGGGCCGATGCCGTCGAGCGGCGCGATCTTGCCCATCAGCGCGTGATAGACGCCGCCGAACTGGCCGGTCTTCTCAATGTGGAGAATGTCCGCCGCCCGCTCCACAACGCAGATCAGCCCTTTGTCACGGCGCGAGCTGGCGCAAATCTCGCACGGGTCGGTGGCGGTGTAGCTGCCGCAACGCGAGCAGTTCTTGATACCGCCTCGCGCCGAGCGGATCGCTGCCGCCAAGTCCTCCGCCAACCGAGAATCGCTCTGCATGATGAAAAGCGCCAGCCGTTCCGCCGAGCGCGGGCCGACGCCGGGCAGCTTCTTCAGCGCATCTATCAAATGACGAACCGGTGCGGGATAGTCAGGCATGGCGGCAACGGAGCGGCGGGGTGATGGAGTAATGGAGTGTTGGAGTCTTGGAACGGCGGAGAGTTCATCACTCCGCCACTCCATTCCTCACAGACTGAAGCCGGGCGGCAATTGCAGGCCGGCGGTGAGCTTCGACATTTCTGCCTCGCTCATCTTCTTGGCCGCATCGAGCGCGCCGTTGACGCCGGCGAGCAGCAGGTCTTGCAGCATCTCGACGTCGTCGGGGTTCACGGCGCTCTTGTCCACCGCGATGCTGGCGAGCATGCCGTCGCCCTTCGCGACGACCTTCACTGCGCCGCCACCGGCGGTGAACTCGACGGTCTTGTTGGCCAACTCAGCTTGCATGCGGGCCGCGTCGGCCTGCATCTTCTGAGCTTGTTTCATCAGTTTTCCAAGTGAGGGCATGGTGGGAGTCAGTAATCAGTGGTCAGTGAACAGTGGGCAGTCTCAAGCGCGAACAGTGACGATCTGGCCGCGGAAAATCTCCAGCGCCTTCTTGATCAGCGGGTCGTTGCGGAAATCCTTCGCGTCGCGGGAGGACGGCGCGGGCGCGGAAGGCTTCGTTGCCGGTGGTGGCGCGGTCGGTGCGATTGGCGCGGGCGTTGGCGCTGCGATCTCGCTGGCTGGCGGCTCGGACTTCGGCGCATCAAGTTCCGTGTCTTCGGCCAACTCGAAGTGAAGTCCCACGTCGTGGCCGAGACACTCGCGCAACTTCGTCTGTAGCACGGCCCGAAAACGCGGCGAGTTCAGGAAATCCATCGCCGACTTGAACTCCGGGTCGAAGCCGATGGTGAACACGCGACCGTCAAAGCTCAACGGCCGGCCCTGGTTCAGAAACTCGCGGCCCAGCGGCGCAGCCTGCGCAAAATGTTCGTGGACGTAAGCCCAGACCGCCTGCATTTGATCGGCGGATGTCGAGTAGGCTGGCGTTGGCGGCGGCTCGGCCACGGCGTCTTGGTGATGCTTCGGCGCCTGGGCGGCGGCGGGTTTGGAAGCCGCGACCGGCTTCGCGGAAGCGGCAGCAACTGCGCCCGATGTCGGCGGCGACCCACCGCCGCGAAGCGAGTTGAGCTTTTGCAGCACCACGTCAATACTCGCCGTCTCGCGCGCCTGGCTGGCTTTGATGAGCGTGACCTCGAAAAGAATCCGCTTCGACGCGGTGTATTTCAGCCGGCCTTCGGCGCCGGTGAGCACCTCCAGAACCCGCAGCAGCGCGTCGGCGTCCACGGACGCGCTCTGCTTTCTCAGTTCAGCCAGTTCGGCGTCGGTGGCGTCCACCGCCCCGCTCTGCTCGCCAGCCATCTTCACCACCAGCAGGTTGCGGAAGTGCTCGATCATCTCCGTCAACAGCCGCTGGAGATCCTTGCCGGACTCGGCGAGATCGTTGAACATCTTCAGCGCCTCGCGGGTCTTGCCTTCGAGGATCGCGCCGGCCAGTTCCACAATTCGCTCGTGCGCGGCGAGGCCGAACATGCCGAGCACGTCGTCCTCGGCGATTTTGCTGCCGCAGAAGCTGATCAACTGATCGGTGGTGCTCAACGCGTCGCGCATGCAGCCTTCGGAACCGCGTGCGATGGCGAGCAGCGCCGACTCTTCGATCTGGACCTTCTCGTCCTTGGCGATAGTGGCGAGATGCTTGACGATGAGCGAGGTGGCGAGCCGGCGGAAATCGAACCGCTGGCAGCGCGAGAGGATGGTGAGCGGCAGCTTCGACACCTCGGTGGTGGCGAAGACGAAAATGACGTGCTCCGGCGGCTCCTCCAGCGTCTTGAGCAGCGCGTTAAACGACCCCCCGGAGAGCATGTGGACTTCATCCACGATGTAGATCTTGTATTTGCCGGAGGTCGGAGAGTATTTGACGTTCTCGATGATCAACTCGCGAATCTTGTCCACCTGCGTGTTCGATGCGGCGTCGTATTCGAGAACATTGAGGCTGCTGCCGGCGGTGATCTCCTGGCAGGCGGCGCATTTGTCGCACGGCGTCGGCGTGGGGCCTTTCTCGCAGTTGAGGGCCTTGGCAAGAATGCGGGCGGTGGTGGTCTTGCCGGTGCCGCGCGGCCCGACGAGCAGATAGGCGTGGGCGATGCGCTTGCTCTTGATGGCGTTGACGAGCGTCTGCGTGATGTGCTCCTGGCCGACGACATCGTCAAACTGCTGGGGCCGCCATTTGCGAGCGAGAACTTGGTATTGAGCCATGGGAGTCAGGAAACCGGTGTGATGGAGTGATGGAGCAATGGAGTGATGGGGATGGAGTTTTGGCCACGCGCGCAGATCGCTGGAGAACCAGAAACCGGGACGCTGGCGCGAGTTCTTAGAATCATGACTTCACTGCTCCAATTCTCCAACACTCCATATACTCCGCTTCCGAAAGCAGGCCGTGCACCCGATGTCGGCCGACGATCCGGCGCCGATGCCGCGCGACTCGGCTCAGGCCAGGCAACTCCACGGCACACGGAAAAATCGGTTTACCGTTGCTACCTTCCGGTCCTGGCGGGGTTCGCCGCCTTCCGTCGCATGGAACCCAGCCGTCAACGCCTCGGCGCGCAGTTCTTTCCGCCGGCACGGCGGTCTCGAACGGGAATTCGACCCTGCTATAGCGGGTTGCAGGTCCGGCCGGCTTGCGCCAACCGTCAGGGCACCGCTACCGCCCCGTCTAGCACGACCAAAAAAACTGGAGCCTACGATCGGGCTCGAACCGATGACCTGCGGTTTACGAAACCGCTGCTCTACCAACTGAGCTACGTAGGCGTCCTACAAAGAGCGGGCGCACTATAGCGAAGGCCTCTGGAGCGCGCAAGAGGTTTGCCGGAAACCCTGAGTCCGCCCTTTTCAGCAACCGGCATCGCCGGCTCAGTCGAGCTTGCCGGTCTTCCGCCAGCGGTAGAGCGTCGAGGGGTTGATGCCCAACTGCGCGCAGACCCAGCTATAATCGTTGTTGCTTTCCGCGAGCAGCTTCCTGGCAAGCGCGATTTTCTGGCGGGCGTTCGGCAGCGTGGCCACTGGTTCCGCAAGCGCAGCCACGTCCCGCGCCGGAGCCGCATGGGCGGCGGCCGGCTCGGCGACGCCGGCTGGCATGTCCCACCATGTCGCGCGCAGCATGGGGCCGTCGAACATCAGCGCCAGCCGGTCAATCGAACTCTTGAGTTCCCGCACGTTGCCGGGCCAGGAGTATTGCTGGAACCGCTCGATCAACCCCGGCTCCAGCGTCTCGAAGTTCTTGCCGAACCGCTCATTGGCCTGATGGAGGAACGTCAGCGCCAGTTCCGGGATGTCTTCAGGCCGCGTGCGCAGGGGCGGCACTTGAACGGTGATTTCCGCGAGCCGGTAGTAGAGGTCGGGACGGAACTTGCCGCCGGCCACGGCGGCTTCCAGATCCCGGTTCGTGGCGGAAACGAGGCGCAGTTTGACGTTATACTCGCGCTCGCCGCCGATGCGACGCGCGCGGCGTGTTTCGATGAAGCGCAGCAGCTTGGGTTGCAGCGAAAGCTCCATCTCGCCAACCTCGTCGAGGAAGAGCATGCCGCCTTCGGCCTGTTCCACCAATCCCGCGCGCGCTTTCAACGCGCCCGTGTAGGCGCCTTTCTCGACACCGAAAAGCTCGGCCTCCAGCAGATCCTTCGGAATTGCCGCGCAGTTCAGCGCCACGTAGGGGCCGCCGCGGCCGGCCTTGTGCAGCGCCGCCGCGACACGCTCCTTGCCCACGCCTGATTCGCCCTGGATGAGCACGCAGACGTCGGTGGGACCGAGGCGGTCTATCTTCTGGCGCAGTTCGCGCACGGCCTCGGAACGGCCGGTCAGCACGTCGCCCGCGCTGAGCGGTTTGCCGCCGTAGAGTTGGAGCCAGAGCTTCTGGTTCTCGACCGCCCGGGCGATTACGCTCTTCCACCTCTCGTCGGAATCGTCCAGCGCGAGCACGTCATACGCACCGTCGCGGAGGAACTTGACGACACCGGACGTCGAGGCGGTCGGGACACAGCCGATGAAGAGGCGGTTGGCCTGGGCGAGCCGCACGCGAAGATTCGCCCACTCATCGGCTGCCATGATTTCATGGGGCAGCAGATAGACCAGTTCCGTGCTGTCGTGCGAGAGATCGGCGACCTGCCGGACGGGAAAGGCGCGGCACACCGCGCCTAGCCGTTTCAGGCGCTCCTCAGCGGCACATGCGAAGTCTTCGGGATGCAGAACAGTGGCCATGCAATGGTATTGATATGGAACACGCGACCAGTTGCAACCGCAATTTGTCGCCCCGCAGCGCCCTTGCGCTGCGCGTCATACGTTCTCGCCGAAAAGGAGCTTGTCCAACCGGAATGTCTGGATGACCTTCAACACGTTCGGCTGGGGATTAATGAAGGCGACTTCCACGCCGCGCAGGCGGCCAAGTTTCTTCAGGCGCCCCATCAAACCGACGCCGGCGCTGCTGACAAAACTGACTCCAGCGAGATCAATGACGCACGGTTTCATCTCCGAAGCGCAGCTTTCCAGATAGCTCTCGCTGAGATGCTGGACCGCCTGGACGTTCGAGGCCACAATCTCCCCATGCCACATCAGCGGTTTCGGCGTGGAGGACAAATCCAGCGTCGCGGCAGCCTGCACGCCGCCCGGCCGTCCCGCAATGATGTCTTTCGCCGCGGCCAGGCTGGGCACAATGGCGAGCAGGTCCGGGACACGCACCCGTTCGAGCGATTGCTGTGCAATGGTCGAAGGAGACACCAACACGAAGCGGCAGTTTGAAGCCGTCAGCGTCTTGTGCAAACGGATCAACAATCCAATGCCCGTGCTGTCAATGAACTGCACATGCGTCATGTCAAACAACAGGTGAACCGGCGCTGTTGCGAAACATTTCCAGAGCCATTCGTTTTCTCGCACCACGGCCGCGTCAAACCGCGGCGGAATCCTTACCATTTCAAACCCGGACTCGGTCTTCTCGGCCACCACCATCAGCCGGCGATACTTGGCCACGCGGCGTCGGCGCACCTGCAACCGCCACCATTGCCCCAAGATCCCCCATCCAAAAACCCAGAGGTCCAACAGGTAACGCCGGAACAACCGCTGCGGCTCCCGTATCACCCGGAAGAGCCACTCCAGCCCTGCTTGCTGCATCCACATCGGCGCCCGCGGTGACACGCCGGCCACAAAATCCATCGCGTCGCCGACGCCAATGGAAACCGGCACGCCCGCGGCGCGGTAGCGCGTGTTGACCCATTTCTCCTGGGCAGGACTTCCAAAGGCGACCAACAGGATGTCCGGCTTCGCATCCCGAATCGCGCGACAGATGCCGGCGTGGTCCATCTCCTGCAACGGCACGGCTGGCGGCGACAGGTGGCCCGCAATCTGCAGGCGGGGATGCTGTGCGTGGAGTTTCTCCTTGGCGCGCACGAGGGTCTCATCCTTGGCGCCGAGGAAGAACACGCGCCAGCCCTTTTCCTCGGCCGCTCGCAACAGCGTCGGCACCAAGTCGGGCGCGGCAATACGCTCCGGCAGTGGATTGCCCAACCAGCGCGAAGCCCAGACCAGCGGCATGCCGTCGCTCAAGATGAGGTGGGCTTCGAGCAGGATGCGGCGCACCTCCACATCCCTCATTGCCCGCACCGCGAAATCCACGTCCGCCATGATCAGATAATGAGGCCGTCGCGACGCGATCATCTGTTCGACCAGAGCAAGGGTCTGCGAAGTCGTGACCATATCGAACGGCACGCTCAAAATGACGATGGGCGTCGCCTGCTTGATCTTATGTTCCGGTGGCGATTCCGTTGTGCTCATGACGGCGTTCCTTCAAAAACATGGCTCCATCCGAGTGGCGTGTCGTTTGCTGTTCGCGCTGAGTCCTTTCTCTCTCCATCCTCAGTATCAATGTCCTCAGTATCAATGTCCTGTTGCGTTTGGCGGTGGCGGTGAAAAAAAGTCAAGAGGTCTCGCCCAGGATGCGCTGCACTTCCTTCAGCAATTGCATCGGGCTGCACGGTTTGGTCAGGAACAGCGCCGCGCCGGATTCTTCCGCGTCCTGGCGGGTCAGGACGTGGCCGCGCGCCGTGAGCATGATCACCGGGATGCGGGCGGTGGCGGGGTTTTGCTTCAAGTGCTTCAACGCGGTGAGGCCGTCCATCTCCGGCATCTGCACGTCCATGACGATGAGGGCGGGCAGTTCGCTTGCCGCCAGTTGAACCGCCTCGACTCCGTTGCGGCCAAAAATCAACTGGTAGCCACCCTTCTTCAGGCTCAACTCCGTGACCCGGAGGATGAAGGCTTCATCGTCAACGATCAGGATTTTCTGTGGCATAAGCGGTCTGGGTATGGGCGTCGTGAAATCATTCGCTTGCGAGGACCAGGAAAGCCTGGTCGTCTGCGGCGAGTTCCTTGCCTTGGAATGCTTGCAGCATGACCGCCATGTCTTGCACTGTCTGGGCGGTGTTTCCACAGCGGTTGATGATTTGTTGCAGGTTCTGTTTCAACCTCTCAGCGCCCAGCATCTCGTCGCTGGCGTTCTGCGTGTCGGTCACGCCATCGGTGTAGAGCAACAGCCGCGCGCCCGGCGGCAAGTCACGGACCTCTTCGGAGTATCGCGTGTCGGGCATGATACCGAGCGGGAACCCGGTGTTGCCCACTTCGACCGGCGTGCCGCCGGCGCTGGTCATCAGCAGCGGGCAATGACCTGCACCAGCCACCTGGAACCGGCGCGCCACCGGATCCACGTAAACCAGTTGCGCCGTGATGAACATCTCCATCCGATCCAAGTCGGAGAACAGGCTGCGGTTGAGCCACGTCAGGAACTCGCCCGGCCGCTTCACCAAATCGAGCCTTGCGTGCAGATGACTGCGAAAGATGGTCGCGAACATCGCCGCCGGCACGCCCTTGCCCATCACATCCGCGATCACCAGCAGCAGCCCCTGCCCGTCCGCGGCAATCGCGTCGTAAAAATCGCCGCCCACCTGCCGGGCGCTGTGATAGTAGCCGGCTACGCCCAGCCCCGGCATCTGCGGCAGCTTTTCCGGCAACAGCGACCGCTGGAGGTTGGAAGCGATCTGCAACTCGCGGGCGGTCAGTTGGGCTTGCAAGTGCTCGGCGCGGAAACGCGCGTTGCTGATCTGGATGCCAAGGAAATCCGCAAAGGTCTGGATGACGCTGGCCTGGCTGGCCTTGAAAGGCGCGTCGCTCGACAACCGTCCGATGGCCAGCACTCCAACCAGCGACTCTTCCGAAAAGATCGGATGCGCCAGACCGTTGGAATGGCGGACCACATGGGACAGCGGGTCGCTCATCGCCAGAGGCGCGTTGGCGTCAAACCACACGTCCTGCCGCGATTGCGCGGCGCGCAGTTCCACGGAATTGGCCAGGGACACATCCGGCGACAGCGACAGCGAGTAGTCGAGAGAACCGGGAAGAGAGGTTGCGGAGATCCGAAGCTCCTTGCCGCCGGGGTCGGCCAGCCGCAGCACATACCAGTCTGCCTCGACGATGGCCAGCAGTTCGCGCATCCATGTGGCGGTGAATTCCTCGGTCGGCTGCGGCCGGTTCAAAGCGGAAGTGAAACGGAAAATTGCCGAGAGGCTCTCGTAGCACGACGCCAGTTCCTCGGTCATCGCCTGCAAGGTTTGCTCGTCTCCTATGAACCGGCTTCCCAAGTCCACCACGGGCTCCGCTGCCGCGCGCGTGCCGGCCACCGGCGCCGGTCGCTTCTTCCGGATCACCATGCAATTCTCCGCCCGCCCGCGCAAGTATTCCACTTCGTCCGCGAGGGATTGGATAAGAAACAAGCCGCGTCCCTTCTCGCTGTCAATGGATGGCAGTTCTGCCTGGGCAGGCATGTCAAACCCCGGCGTATGGTCCGTCAACCGGACTTCGATTTCGTGATCGCGACAGAACACCTCCAGCCGGTTCGACAACTGACGCCCCTCCTCCGCGACGTATTCCGCCGCGTTGTTCGCGGCCTCCGTCACCATCAACTCCCACGCGTGCAGGTCGTCCTCAGGCAGCGGAACCGCCGCCAGAAACTGCCTCACACAACGCGACACCTCGCGGGACTCACGCAAGTCGCACGCGAAGACCAGCGAAAGGAATTGCGCCCCGATTTGATTGGTGTGCGGTGTAACCACGTCGGTCACGGGTTGATGATTTCAAACACTTCGTTCAGGCTCAGCAACTGCAGAATCTGGGACACGGCGGGCGTCGGGCCGGACAGCCGTATCCTGCCGCCACGCTTGCACATGGTCTTGTGGATGGAAATCAGCGCGCTAATCCCGTTGCTGTCGAGGAACTTCACCTTGGAGAGATCCAACTCAATGATCTTGTGGGCATGCACCAACGATTGGCGGACAAGGTCCTGCAACCACGTCGCGTTGGTTGTGTTCAGTTCGGTGAAATCGGTGATGACCAGCGTATCGCCTTGTGTTCGAGTTTTCATAGTCTCAGTGCCGCTGTGACAAGGATTACAGGCGCACAATTTCAAAGACCCGATGAAGCCGGGTGAGTTCCAATATCTGCTGCACATGCGGGCTGGGGTTGATCAACCGGACCCTGCCGTTGCGCTCGCCGGCCGTCTTACGCAACGCCACCAGCGCCCCCAACCCGGCGCTATCCACGAACGCCATCTGTGACAAGTCTATGTCTATGTTGTTTTGCGCCTCCGTGAGCGCCGCCCTGACTTGGTCGCGAAAACTCCCAGCGTTTCCCGCATTGAGTTCGGTGACGCCGCTCACTGCGACTGTGTTCCCTTGAGGCTGGATATTCATAAGTTCAGTTCCTTCTCCTTCAGGCTACTTTGATTCCGTCTCAAATACACGCTCAAAAACAGAGCGCGAGTTTCCGCGCGCTTCCGCAGCCGGCCCAGACCGCGCCAAAACGAACGCAAACCCTCGCTACCTCGCCCAAGGAATACCAACAACCCGGCGCGTTCGCCAGCGAAAACAAGATCCTAAACAAAAACCTGACGACAGCCATTCTCGCAGGCGGACGTCACAATCCCCTGCCAAGCAAAATGGCCGGCACTGTCTTTGCCAGAATCACCAAGTCGAGCCAGAGGCTCTGACTCTCGATATAGCGCACGTCGAGCGCCACCTCTTTGGAGAAACCCATCGTCCCGATGTTGCCAATTCCCCTCCAGCCACCGCCCTGGGCTTCCACCTGCCAAAGACAGGTCATGCCGGGCTTCACTGACAACCGCCGGCGATCCGCCTGGCTGTAGTGCGCCACCTCCCGCGGCACCGGCGCGCGCGGCCCCACCAGCGACATCTCACCCTTCAAGATATTCCAGAATTGCGGCAGCTCATCGAGCGCAGTCCTTCGCATGAAGCTCCCCACTTCTGTGACGAACGGATCGTCTTGCATTTTCGGCGTCGCGCTCGTCCCTTGTTCGCTTTGCGCGGTCAGGCTCCTCAAACGCGCCGCCGCATCCACAACCACCGTGCGGAATTGTATGATGTTGAATTCGCGGCCCCGCAGCCCGATTCGCGCCTGTCTGGAAAACACCGGCCCGCCGTCCAGCTTCACCAGCACGGCCAGAAACGCGATCACCGGCAGAAGCAGGACGAGCACAACGAAGCTCACCGCAATATCGAGCGAGCGCTTGACGAAGAGCGTCACATTGATAACCAGACGCCACAGGAAGCTCTTCCACCCGACGTAAGCGTTCAGCCGCCAGCGCCCCCACGGCGTCTGGGCCGTCAGAAACCGTTGCGTCAACCGCGCCCTGATCTCGTCCTCTATCATGACCTATCGCTTCCGCGTGTCCAAGCTCTCCGACGGGCCAATCATGGACAAGCGCGCAGGGATGCGCAAGCCGGCGAGCGAAGATTTTGAAACGCTCATCGTCCCGACGCCCTTGGCCAGACGCCGGACCTCGACGCGCCCTTGGGCGCTGTTCAACCAGTCCGCAACCGCTTGTGCGCTCACGCCGGCTTTCGGCGTGAGGATGTGAATCCAATCGTCCGCTTGAGCCACAAGCCCCGGCGGAATGACAGCGGCCCGGCCGTAGCAGCCAACGCCGACACGGACGAAAAGAAGCTCGCCTTCGCGCACGGCGGCGGCCTCGCGAAACATCGGGCCTGTTTTGGCAATGCAAGCGCAGTTGTGATCGCGCCGCAGGCCGCCGCTGTGCGAGAAATTCTTGGCGCGAATGAAACAAACGCGATCTGGCGCAGGCTGGTCGAATAGTTCGCGCTGATGGCCGTAGCGCGCGAAGCCGCCACGCAGATGAAAGAGGTCGCCAATGCGGACGACGGCTTGCGAGGCTTCGGAAGAGGCGGCTGCGAACGCTTCAGGACGCCAGTCTGCATCGGGAGTGAGGATGACAGGACCACAACGATGGAATTGAACAGGGAAGGCGCGACGACAGAAAGCGAGGCTTTGCCTTCGCGCCTTCCCGTCTTCCCTGTTCAACCATTCGTTCTCCGCGCCAATGATGAGGCAAGCCGGCTTGGGTGGTGGCGATGCCGATGGAGAACGCTTCTTTGCGACGACAATGTTCGTTTTTGCGGCGGTGCTGGCGAAGATGCCGCGCGGCAGACTGACGATGATTTCGATCTGAGCGCGGTCGAGCAGCCAGCGGCGCACGTAGTGGAAGGGGCGGTTGGCGAGCGGGCCGTCGGGCAGGATGATGACGATGCGGCCGCCGGGCTTGGCCAGACGCCAGAAGAGTTCGAGGAAAAGGACTTCGAGGCATTGGGAGCAACGACCGGCACTGAGATCGAACTGTTTCAGCACTTCGGGCCGGCGTTCGAGGCGGCTCTGCGCGCTGAAGGGTGGATTGCCAATGACGAGATCGAATGTGTCGTGGATGGGGCGCAGTTCGGTGAACGCATCGCCGGAGATGAAGCGTTGCTGTGAGAGAAGCTTCTTGAGCATGGCGCAATAGCGTTCGTCGAGTTCGCAGCCGAAAAGTTTGCAGCCGACGGGCGCGGCACGGATGAAGACGCCGTTGCCGCAGGACGGATCCATGACGCGCTGGCCGGCGCGCGCCTTGGCGAGACGATACATGAGCCGGGCGACAGGCTCTGGAGTGAAGAACTGGCCGATCATCGGTGGCGGGAAGTAAAACCACGGAACGCGCGAAATGCCCGCAACAAAAAGCCCCGAACGATTTCTCGTTCAGGGCTTCGGTGTCTTTGAAGACTGAATTGTGCGATACGCTGAGAGCTTCGACCTTAGATGTCCGAGCGGTCTATTTCAACCACTCATGGACTCCTTAGAAAGGAGGTGATCCAGCCGCAGGTTCCCCTACGGCTACCTTGTTACGACTTCATCCCAATCACCACTCATTCCTTAGGCACCCGCTTCCTTACGGTTAGCTGGTATGACTTCGGGAACAAGGGGCTTTCATGATGTGACGGGCGGTGTGTACAAGGCCCGGGAACGTATTCACGGCGCCGTAGCTGATGCGCCATTACTAGCGATTCCAGCTTCACGTAGGCGAGTTGCAGCCTACGATCTGAACTGAGCACGGTTTTAGAGGATTTGCTCCACCTCGCGGTATTGCTTCCCATTGTACCGTGCATTGTAGTACGTGTGCAGCCCTGGGTGTAAGGGCCATACGGACTTGACGTCATCCCCACCTTCCTCCCCGTTGAAACAGGGCAGTCTGTCCAGAGTGCAGTGCCTTGCGGCCTTCGCAACAGGACATAGGGGTTGCGCTCGTTACCGGACTTAACCGAACACCTCACGGCACGAGCTGACGACAGCCATGCAGCACCTGTGCACCCCCAGCACCCTTTCGGGCCGTCACCGACTTTCATCGGCTTTCATGGTGCATGTCAAACCCAGGTAAGGTTCTTCGCGTTGCATCGAATTGAGCCACATACTCCACCGCTTGTGCGGGCCCCCGTCAATTTCTTTGAGTTTTAACCTTGCGGCCGTACTCCCCAGGCGGCTTACTTAACGCGTTAGCTCCGGCACGGAAGACCGCTACACCGTGAATTCCAGTCTCCTCTGCCGTCCTCTAGCAAGACAGTATCCGACGCAGTTCCGCGGTTAAGCCGCGGGATTTCACGTCAGACTTACCTCGCCACCTGCGGACCCTTTACGCCCAGTGAATCCGAACAACGCTTGCCGTCTCTGAATTACCGCGGCTGCTGGCACAGAGTTAGCCACGGCTTCCTCTGCCGGTACTATCAAATCTCATGGCTATTCACCACGAGACCTTGTTCCCAGCTGACAGGGGTTTACAATCCGAAGACCTTCATCCCCCACGCGGCGTCGCTCCGTCAGGCTTTCGCCCATTGCGAAAAATTCGAAACTGCTGCCACCCGTAGGTGTCGGGACCGTGTCTCAGTTCCCGTGTGGCTGGTCGTCCTCTCAGACCAGCTACCCGTAAGCCTTGGTGAGCCGTTACCTCGCCAACTAGCTGATAGGCCGCGGGCCCATCTAAAAGCGCCAGGTCTTACGATCCCCAGCTTTAATCCAAAGAGCGAACTCTCTGGATCACATGCGGCATTAGCTAACCTTTCGGCTAGTTATTCCACTCTTTCAGGTAGGTTGCCCACGTGTTACGCACCCGTTCGCCGCTGAAACCCACGAATATTGCTACCCGCAGATTCCCGCTCGACTTGCATGTCTTAACCACGCCGCCAGCGTTCGTTCTGAGCCAGAATCAAACTCTCCGTAGAAAAGTTCATCCCCGACCCTTGCGGACCGGGTTTGTTATCTTACGAAGAACGCACTCCGTGGCTCGGCTACCAACCCTGTTCGCTAAAACAAGTGGCCGCTGATTCGGAATGCGATTTTGGCCGTCCCGGTCACGCTATGCATGGACCGGGACTCAAAGTGCTCCAATGAACAAGTTCATCGGAGCGGGGCTCTCGCACGTATCGCACAATTCAATTTTCAAAGACCGTATCGCCACACAGGCGTCCCTTCAGGGGAAAAGCCGTCCGCCGATTTTCTGTCGGGGACGCACTGCTAAAGAACTGCTTCTTTCCCGAAGGCGCGCGCACTATATGGATGCGACCCGAAATCGTCAACACCCAAAATCATTTTTTTTCAAATTTTCTGAAACATCGCATTTCGGCGCTGTTTTCAGGCCAAATCTAGCACGTCTCACCTCCTTCGCCAGCGCCATTAACGTTTTCTTTTTGCCGTTTCGTTGCATCTTTTTCACGTCTCCGGTCCAAACACGCCCCAAGTTCAATCTGGAATTGCGCGCCGCCAGCCCTTATAAGCTGCGGCTCAATTCCATGATCACCAAGTTCTGGCTTTACACAACCATCGCGCTGCTCGCGCTCGCCTCGTGCGCGATTTCATTGACCAGCGAACTGGCCTACGACGACGAGCGCGCCGCGCGCGAGTTGCGCGGTGTCGCAGGCCTGACCGACCTTCGCGGCCTCGCGTCTCAAACCGCGCCGCTGCGGCAAATCACACTGCTCGTGGACGCCGCCGTTTGGAAGAAAGACGACCTCGGCTACCACGCCATGAACCTCGTCTATCACGCGCTGACCGTGCTCGCGCTGCTCGCGTTGTTGAGGCGGCTGCTCGACCGCCGCCCCGCTGCGCAGTGGGCGGCGGGATTGTTCGCGCTGATGCCCATCGGCGCGGCGGCGGTCGGACTGGTGGCGCATCGCGGCGAAATCCTCGGCATGCTGATGATGCTGATCGCGTGCCTCGCGTGGCTCCGTCCGCAACGCGACTGGATCGCGTGGACTGTCGGCGGCATTTTCGCCGCGCTGGCTGCGGTGGAAACTTCCATGTCGTTGCTGCTGCCGCTGCTGCTGCTCGCCCACGATCAACTGCTCCTCCCCCAATCGCCGGAACGCTCGCGAGCGCGATGGGTGGAGGCGGTCGCTGTGGCTCTTGCGGTGTTCGCGGTCCACGTCGTTCATCGCTCGTGGGTCAGCGCCTACGGTTCATGGTCGCCGGAGAGTTGGGAAACATTACCCGCTTGGAGTGATGTGCCGCTTCGCTTGCTGCGCGATTGGCCGGCGGGCGTTTTCGTCGCGCTGCGCTGGCTGGCGTGTCCCCTGCCCTTCATCCACGACCACGGACTGACGCCATCTTCGTGGTTCCTGACACTCGCCGGCCTCGCCACACTCGTCGCGCTGGTCGCGACCATCCGCTCGCAGGCGCGGCAACAACCGCAGCTTGCATTCGGCGTTGCGTGGATCCTCGCCGGTTGCGTCGTGGCCGCGCTGAACGTCTTCCGCAGCCACTACGGCGCCGTTTTCGAACACGAACTCTATGCCGTCGCGCCGGGACTCTGTCTGCTGGGCGGCCTCGCCATTGAGCGGCTCTGCAAACGCGAACGCGCCTCCATCCGGCTCTGGATGGAGATCGGTGCGCTCGCGGTGGTGGCGTTGACGCTCGTCACTTGGTCCAACTGGCGCGCGTATCAGTTCGGCTCGGAGATACGCCTGCTGAGCACCACGCTGTCGAACAATCCTGATTCGGGTCTCTGCCATCTGGCGATGGGCCGCCTCTGTCTCGAAGCCTCGCGCCGATCCGCCGGCAAGGGCACCCTGCGCGCCACCGCCGAGCGCGAGTTCGAGAAGGCAAGAGACGCGGGTTGGAACTACTACGAGACCTACGGCAATCTCGGCGAAATGGCCATGCACAGGCGCGACTATACACGCGCCGAGAGTTGCTACCGGCAGGCGCTGGCACTGCACCCAACCGGCACCGGCGGCCGGCTGCGCCTGGGCAACGCGCTTCACGCCCAGCAACGCTACGCGGCCGCCCGCGAAGTTTACCAGCAGTTGCTCGCCGAAAAACCGCGCGCGATTGACCTCTACCGCCTCATCGCGGACACCTACGAATCCGAAAATCGGCCTGCTGAAGCGAGACCATTCCTCCAACAGGCCATGCGTCTTGCCGAAGAACTTCGGCAGAAGGAGCTGGAACTCCAGGGCAAGCCCGTCGCGCCGGATCCGGACGCTCCGCCGGTCGTCACCCTGCCCGCCACACCTGCGCCGCAAACAAACGCCGTGCGACGCAGGTAACAAAAACACACTGTCGAAACCATGAACACCCCACATGCCAACTCGGCGAAAGCCCCACGTAGGATCATGGAGAGACTTTAGGAAGCAGAGGGTTGCCCTGATCGTCAAATTCCAGCGGAATCCGCACGCGCGGCATCTTGCTGTATCGCTCCAGCAACGCCTTCACCTTATCGTCCACGAGATTCTTGTAGTGAGCCGCATCAGCATAATAAGGCGGCAAGCTCCGATCGTCTCTCGCTGCCTTGGCATAATTGGACTCGGACACCTCTTGGTCATGGATATACCACGATTTCTTGGTTACCAGACCGTTCTCCGAAAACTCAATACATGGTCCGTGCAGTGAGCATGTATATATTGCAGCGTATTCTTCAGTCAGAGTGCTTCTTATGTTCTTGATCTCGTTGCTCGGATAAAACGCAAATGCTTTGCCGACCAGCTTCCCATCCTTGAACCATTTAAGTGAACGCCCTTTCTCAAATCTGCCTATCTCCATGCGAAGACCATTGGGTTTACTGTTTCTGATCTCCGACTCTTCGATCAACACGCCCTCGTTGTTGTATATGCTTCGCCGTCCGTTTCCATTCAATATACGATACTGGCCAATGATCTGGCCTAATTCGTTCCAGTGCTTGAACACCCCATGCATGACCCCCTCATTGTAGGGTTCTTCGCTGCTAAGCTTCCCGTTTTCATGCCATTTGCGCTGCACCCCATGCAATGCCCCGTTCTTATTATATAGGGTTCGTTTGATTAACTGTGTGCGGTAGTAAACTTCAGAACCAACCAATCTGTGCTCAGATGACTTGACATCCCGGAGAAGATAATTGATCGAACTCTTATCCGGGTCACGCTCTGAATGCGGCCCAATTATAAGAACGTCTTGTGGAATTGAGTATTTCAAATAGTCATCTGCGTGCTCTGCATGAACGTGTGGGCCACAGAAGACTGCACATCCGACACTCGTGATAATTATCAGTTTCATACACAAACCCCTTACTGCATAACTCGAATCCTTGGCGCCTCACATCTTTACCGCTGGCACCTGCCGCTCAACGGCCGCTTCGATCTCAAAGAAATCCGCCGTCTGGAAACCGAACGCGTTGGCAATGAACACCGACGGCACCGTCTGGCAGCGCGTGTTGTAGTCGCGAACGTTGGCGTTGTAGAACCGCCGCGCCGCCTGGATGCGATCCTCCGTGTCCACCAGCGACTGCTGGAGCTTCAGGAAGTTCTGGTTCGCCTTCAGTTGCGGATAGTTCTCCACCACCGCAAACAGCGACTTCAACGCATGGACCAGTTGGTTCTCGTCCACAGCCTGGCTCGACGGCCGGCCCGTCGAAGCCACCGCCGCCGCGCGTGCCTGCGCCACCGCCTCAAACACGCCCCGCTCGTGCGCCGCGTAGCCGCGCACCGTCTCGACAAGGTTCGGGATGAGGTCGTAGCGGCGCTTGAGTTCCGTGTCCACGTTCGACCAGCTCTCCTGCACAAGATTGCGGAGGCGGACGAGGCCGTTGTAAATCGCCACGAGAATGAGCAGCGGCGTCGCGAGAACCACCGCCGCAACGAGGATGGGAAAGTAATCAGGCATCATGCTTGTGCTCGTTCGCGGAGTTTGTCGAAGAGGTAATTGGGCAGCCCTTCGGCGAGGCCGCGCACAAAGTCGAGCGCTGCGGCGAAAGTCGCCGGCTCCCACGTCCGCTCGTCGAAAACCAGGATGGCCGCGCCGTTGAACTCAATGTGCCGGAACGGGCCGGCCAGCAACCGCTGCATTGTCTGTGCGTTCAGAATGTCGAAGGCGATCTCGCGGTTCTCCGCCGTCACGTGGAACTCGCGGTTGAACTCCGCGCTCTCGAACTCCACGTCGTGGCAGCCCACCAGATGCGCCGCCTTGTCGAGGAAGTTCTCCGGCCGCAGCCAGATCGCCGGCACGGGATAGTTCAGTTCCACAATCGCCGCCGAGCAGTAGGTGGTGTGCTCGTGCCGCTGTGTGTGACCCTTGCTGTCGGTGCTGTAGGTGACGGTGGTGTATTGGAAGTCGCACGCGCAGTAATTGTGGCCTTCGACCGCGCCGCGGATGACGTTGTAAGCGTAGTTGGAATCGCCGCGATGGAACAACTCGAACTGCGCGAATGTGCCCGGCACGCCGATGGGATCCTCACGGTGAAACGCCAGCCCACGCGACGCTGCCAGCGCCGCCAGCGCCTGCCGCCGCTCCTCTGCGCGCTTGGCCGACCACCACACCAGGAAGCCGATCACCACGCCGACCAGCAGCACGAAAAACAGGAGAAGACTATTGTCGAAAGGCACGCCGAACGTGTAGCAGCCGGCGCGGCTATTTGCGAACCGAAATCACAGCAGGCGCCAGTCGTTTCAGTCCGACCAGCGACAGCAAATAGAGAGCGCCGGCTATCACCAGCAGCCACTGGTAGCCGACCACCAGCGAGAGATATTCCACCAATCCACCAAACACGGCGCCGGCGATGTTGGCGCCGAACGCCAGTTCCGGCGAGGTCGAGTTCCGAAACGAGCACGCAAAGATCACGCCCGCAAAAAGGATCGGCAAACACATGACCACCGCCGACTTGAAAACCCGAAACGCGAAAATGTCCGTCAGAAACCAGTCGAGCGGGACGCAGAAATTGACGGCGAGCGCGAGCACCAGTCCCGCGTAATAGGGCGCCATGCGCTGCGGACGCGCGAGCAGGACGTAGAGGTTCGCCACCAAGATCATGCCGAGGATCGCCGCGAAGACGATGGAGTTGACCAGCCAGGTGGAACCGAACAACTGCGCCGCTTGCGTCACGCTCTTCGTCTCGATCAGCATGAAACCGGCTCCGAGGAAGAAGAAGTGCGGGTTTACGCCGCGAAGCGTGCGAACGGGAGCGAAGACCGCCAGCAGTCCGAGCGAGAGAAGCAACATCAACGCCAGACCGCGCCAGTTGTGCGCCGGGATGCGCGGCTCGCGCAGATAGAGGAAGGGCCAGTCATCGTCTGGCAACTTCCAGGTTCCCGTCTCGACCAGCCTGGCCGGCTTGAGGCGCACCGCCTCGCCATTCGACGCCGCCGTCTTGCCAGCAAGATCGGCTTCTGTTGTCGTGAAGCCGTTGATTGTCTGGTGGAGATTCGGGTTCTGGTTGTAGAACAGGAAACTTCCGTGGCGGTTGAATCGCTGGCGAATCGGATCAAGCGCATCGGCCGCGCCACCCAACAGCATCGCCATGTGCGTGCCCTCGCCCTCGATGTCGCGGATCTCGTCGCGCGGCGGCAGCGAGAGCAGAAGCGGCTCGCCACCGAACCTGTCGCGCATCATCCGATGCAGCCGGGCAACGATCCAGCCCTGACGGTAGAAGTTGTAGGCTGCAAAGACGCCGCCCGGTTTCAAGCGCCGCGCGACATCCGCAAAAGCCTGCCGGGTGAAGAGAAAGTTCTCCAACCGGATGCTGGAGAAACTGGAGTGCAACGTCAGCGAATCCACCAGTGCATAGACGATCAGATCGTATTGCTGCTTTGTCGTGCGCAGGAAGGAGCGGCCGTCGTCAATGATGAGCCGCACGCGCGGATCGTCGTAGGGCCGGTTCGGATGATGCCGGCGACCGAACTGCGCAATGGCCGGGTCAATCTCCACCGCGTCAACGCGCGTCGCTCCCTGCGCCAGCGCGTGGGCCACGTCGTTGCCCGTGCCTGCGCCAATCACCAGCACGTCCCGGATCGGCGGCAACCCGGCGTCCCGCCGCAGCAGATATGGTATCGCGTAAGCCGTGGCCGCCTTGGTGCGGTCCACCATGCGCTGGTGCGAGAGGTCGTTGACCGAGATGTCCCGCGTCTTCGGTTCGTAGCGGATGGAATAATAAGGCGACCAGTGAAAGACACAGCCTTTGGCGCGCCAGCCGGTCACGGCAATCGCCGCCAGCACACCCACCAGCAGCGCGGCTTTGGAGATCGTGAGTTGTCCCGCGGCGCGCAGGAAATAGACCACGCACGCCATCCCGACCGCGAACCAGGCCGCCGGCGGCAGCTCCCAATACGCCATCACCCCAAACGCCACGATGCCCGCCAGACTCCCCGCGATGTTGATCGTGTAGGACTGAATGCGGTTCTCGATCGCGGCAAGTTTGTTGCCCAGAATCTGGCCGAGCGCGACAAACCACAACGCGATCAGCACGAAGAACACGCCCATCAGGAGTTCGACCGGGACAACCAGCTTCGCGGCGGTCGGCCCGGACAGTTCGGTGCCGAAGTAAACGAGTTCAGGGCTGCGCTGATTGCCAACGTCCACGCTCGCGAGCCAGGAGCCGCCCACCGCCGCATAGACCGCCATCGCGGCCGCGCAAGTCGCGCCCATCAACGCCGGCAGATGCCCCAGCATCTTCCACCGACCATCGCAGGCCAGACAGCCGACCGACATCCCGACGAACGCCGCCAGCAGCACGGTGTTGGTGAAGAACGTCAGCGAAAATACGTAGGCGGGAAACCAACGAATCGCGGCCAGTTCCAAAAACAGGACGGCGAAGCTGATCAGAAACAAATCGAAGCGCGCGCGAGCCGTTGGTGACGACAGCAAGGTCCCGCCCCTTGGCGTCCGGCGGGACGCCACCCACACCAGCAGAGCGGTCACCGCGCCGCCTGTCAGCCCAAAACACCAAAGTGTGTCGCTATCCAAACCCACAATAAACCACTAGCAGGCCACCGCGCCGATTGCGAACCGAAATCGCCAGTGATAGCTTCCCCGCGTTGTGGAAATCTTCGCCATCGGCCACTCGACTCATCCTTTGGAGGAGTTCGTTGCGCTCTTGAAGGCGCACGGCATCGAAACTCTCGCCGATGTCCGCACCGTTCCGAAGTCGCGCCACAATCCGCAGTTCAGCCAGGAAAGCCTCGCCCTCGAACTGCCGCGCGCCGGCATCCGCTACGTTCATCTCAAGAGCCTCGGTGGTTTGCGCCATGCGCGGCCCGACTCGCAAAACATCGGTTGGGAAAACCTCAGCTTCCGCGGTTACGCCGACTACATGCAGACGGAGGCGTTTGCCGCGGCGTTGGACGAACTCATCGCGCTCGGCGCACAGAGCCGCACCGCCATCATGTGCGCTGAAGGCAACCCCGCGCGCTGTCATCGCAGCCTCGTGGCAGACGCGCTCGTCGCGCGCGGCGTCGCGGCGCTGCACATCTCCAGCCGCAAAAGCGTCCATCCGCACAAGCTCACGCCTTTCGCCCGCGTGGAAGGAACGCGCGTGACCTATCCGGGTTCGCAGCCGAACCTGCTCTGACTCAGCCGCCGCCCCGCGCGCACGTTCCCAAAACTTTTCCCGTTCCATTCGCGGCGCTTCGCGGCTATACAATCGTCTCGGTGACGACAACCCCTGATTCCAGCCTGACGCCGATGATGCAGCAGTATCGCCGCATCAAGCGGGAGATTCCTGCCGACGCGCTGCTCTTGTTCCGGCTGGGCGATTTCTACGAGATGTTTTTCGACGACGCGAAGGTCGGCGCGCAGACGCTCAACCTCACGCTCACCCACCGCAACCACGTCCCGATGTGCGGCATCCCGCATCACGCCGCCGAGAGTTACATCGGCCGGCTCCTGCGCGCGGGCCGCAAGGTCGCCATCTGTGACCAGATGGAGGAGCCGCGTCCCGGCCAGCTCGTCAAGCGCGACATCTCGCAAATCCTCAGCCCCGGCGCGCATTTCGACGGCCGGATGCTCGACGCCACGCGCAACAACTTCATCGCCGCGCTCACCACCGACGGCAAACGCTTCGGCTTCGCGCTCGCCGACCTGACCACAGGCGACTTCAAGCTGACGGAGTTGGACTCCCCCGAGCTGCTCGCCAACGAACTGACGCGCACGCGGCCCGCGGAGGTCGTCGCGCCGGCGGCGAAGGTCGCGGAGTTGTCGAAGCTGCTGGCGGACTCACGCGCGATGATCACCGGCTACGAAGACTGGATCTTCGAGAACGAGACGGCGTTCTTCACGCTACGCGACCATTTCAAGACGCAATCGCTCGACGGCTTCGGCTGCGCGGGGATGACGCTCGGCATCGGCGCGGGCGGCGCGGCGCTCTACTATCTCCAGAACGCCCTCCGCCGCAACGTCAGCCACATCCGCCGGCTGCAAGTCTATCAAACCGCCGAGTTCCTCGTGCTCGACACGATCTCGCAGCGCAACCTCGAACTCGTCGAGCCGCTTCGGCACGACGCGCCGAAGAACTCCACGCTCTTCGCCGCGCTCAACCGCACCTCCACGGCGATGGGCGCGCGGCTGCTTCGCGAGTGGATCACGCATCCGCTGCGCAACGCCGAGGCCATCAAGGCGCGGCAACAGGTCGTCTTCGAGTTCCACGACATGCCCGACGTGCTGGCGGATTTCCGCGACCAACTCAGCCTCGTGCGCGACATGGAGCGGACACTCGCGCGCCTCACCGCCGCCAGCGGCAACGCCCGCGACCTGCTCGGCCTCAAGGAATCGCTCGCCGCCCTGCCCTTGCTCAAGAGCATCATCGAGCCGCTCGCCGCGCCGCTGGCGATGACGTTGCGCGGCGGCATGATCGAGCTGCCCGAACTGTGCGACCTCGTCCAACGCGCCATCACCGACGAGCCGCCGTTCACGCTCAGCGACGGCGGCGTCATCCGCGAAGGCTTCAGCCCGGAGCTGGATGAAATCCGCCGCGCGTCCAAGGAAGGCAAGGAGTGGATCGCCAAGCTCCAGCAGGACGAGATCGAGCGCACGGGCATCTCCTCGCTCAAGGTCCGCTACAACCAGGTCTTCGGCTACTTCATCGAGATCACCAAGTCCAACCTCGCCAAGGTGCCGGAGAACTACATCCGCAAACAAACCATCGCCAACGGCGAGCGGTTCATCACGCCGGAGCTGAAGGAGGTCGAGGGCAAAATCCTCGGCGCGGACGAGCGCGCGGCGAAGCTGGAGGTGGAGTTGTTCCACCAAGTCCGCGCGAAGGTGCTGGAGCAGACCGCCGCCATCCAACAGACCGCCTCGGCCGTCGCGCACCTCGACGTGCTCGCCGGCTTCGCGGAACTGGCGCGGCACCAAAACTACCATTGCCCGGAGGTCAACGACGAGGCGCGCATCGAGATCCGAGACGGCCGCCATCCCGTCGTCGAGCAGCTCATGACCGAGGAGCGGTTCGTGCCCAACGACACCGTCATGAACGGCTCCGAGGCGCGCGTGCTCGTCATCACCGGCCCGAACATGGCCGGCAAGAGCACCTACATCCGGCAGGTGGCGCTGCTGGTGCTCATGGCGCAGATCGGCTCGTGGATTCCCGCCGCCAAGGCCACCGTCGGCATCGTGGACCGCATCTTCACCCGCGTCGGCGCCAGCGACGACCTCGTGCGCGGCCAGAGCACGTTCATGGTCGAGATGAACGAAACCGCCAACATCCTCAACAACGCCACCGCCCGCAGCCTCGTCATCCTCGACGAGATCGGCCGTGGCACCAGCACCTTCGACGGCCTCTCCATCGCCTGGAGCGTCGCCGAGCACCTGCACAACGAAGTCAAGGCCAAGACCCTCTTCGCCACGCACTACCACGAACTGACCGAACTGGCCCGCACCTGTTCCGCCGTCAAGAACTACAACGTCGCCGTCCGCGAGTGGAGCGACCAGATCATCTTCATCCGCAAGATCGTCGAAGGCGGCACCGACAAGAGCTACGGCATCCACGTCGCCCGCCTCGCCGGCCTCCCCCGCCCCGTCATCGAGCGCGCCAAGGAAATCCTCCGCAACCTCGAAGAGAGCGAGCTGACCCCCGAAGGCCAGCCCAAGATCGCCCAGCACGAGCACCGCCACGGCAAGGGAGGCAAGGGGCAAGGGGCAAGGGGCAAGGGCAAAGCGAAGCCCGCCAAAGTCAGCGAGCCGCCCCCGCAGATGTTTTTGTTTGGGGATAAGGTGAAGTGATTGGGTTGGCTATGAAACGAATACCGATTGTTATCAAAATCTGGTTCTTGTTAGCTGGATTCGTTCCCCTCACGATGGCGTTGCTTTGGGTTCTTATGTTCCTATGCATGTTGCTAGATTGCAGAGAGCTTGTGATGTTATTCACGTATGCGCTCTACATCTTTGCAATCTTGCTATCGGCGTGGTGCTACATTCCACACCTACTTTCTCCCAAGCTTTTTTATTGGAACGAACATGTTGCTTGCGTAATCAACCCACCCAACAGTCCGAATTGTTGGGATGGATGGGTTCTGGGGATAGTGTTTTATACCGTCGTTGTCTTCGTGCCGTGGTTTATCTTCGGGCTCATCCGACCAAGAAGTTGAATCTCTCAATCATTTGGCCAGCTCGTGCGGCGCCTCCTCCCGCTCTTTCCACTCTTCGGCCTCATCCTCTGCGTTCCAACGACTGCCGGCTGAAGCCGGGACTCCAAACCTTCGCGATCACGCACGCGCACGTCCGGGGTTCGGAGTCCCGGCTTCAGCCGGTCCGGGCTGCGGGCTGGGCGGTGAAATGAATCGCGCTTGAAGGTAGTGGGTCAGTTGATGGCCAAGGTAGGGCGAGGCGTCCCGCCGAGCCGGCGCGCTTGATGCAACAATGGCCCGGCTCGGCAATGGCCCGGCTCGGCGGGACGCCTCGCCCTACCAGAGGATTCGATGTCGGCATCGTCGCACAATAGCTTTTTTCCACCGCCGCGCCCGGACTCCGAGAGCATTCGCGCCCAGAGGTCCACCTGTTGCGCCCGGAGCCGTCCGGCGATGCGGCACGGCGGTTGATTTCGCCGGGAGCGTGTGACAGACTCCGCGGTGATGAAGGCGGCGTTGTATCTCGAAACGAGCGTGGTGAGCTACCTGACGGCGCGGCCCAGCCGCAACGTCATCGTGGCGGCCCATCAGCAGATCACACAAGACTGGTGGAGGCGGCGGCGAAAGCACTTCGATATTTGCGTCTCTCAGTTTGTGCTCGACGAGGTGGCGCAGGGCGATGCGCCACTCGCACGGCAGCGGGTGGCGCTGGTGAAGCCATTCCGGGTGCTGGAAGCGACGGACGGCGCGCTGCGGCTGGCCAAGGCACTGGTGGCGATGGGCGTGATCCCGCGCAAGGCCGCCGCGGATGCCGCGCATATCGCGGTGGCCGCTACGCACGGAGTTCACTTCTTGATGACGTGGAACTGCAAGCACATCGCGAACGCGGAGATGGTGGACCGCATCGAGAAGGTCTGCCGGTCGCAAGGTTTCGATTGCCCTGTGATTTGCACGCCGGAAGAATTGATAGGAGAATAGGCCATGAAGAACGATCCGATTGTGGCAGAGGTGCGCAAGGCGCGCGAGAAGCTCGCCGCGCGTTTTGACTTTGACCTCGATGCCATGTTCAAAGACACGCGAAAACGGCAAGCCGGAGCGACACGCGGAACAACATTGCCGAAGTCGCGTCATCTTCGCCCTGCGTAAAGGCTCGTTGGCCCCCGCCATCGAGCGCGCCAAGGAAATCCTGCATAACTTGGAGGAGAGCGAATTGACCCCGAAGGCCAGCCCAAGATCGCCCAGCACGAGCACGGACGCGGCAAGGGAGGCAAGGGGCAAGGGGCAAGGGGAAAGGGGAAAACGAAGCCCGGCAAAGTCAGCGAGCCGCCACCGCAGATGTTTTTGTTTGGGGATAAGGTGAAATGAGCGCGCCGCAAATTGAGGAGAAGCGTCCAGGAAATCGAAGTGTGGCAGGATATGTGTGCATCACACTTGCGGCTCTTTGTTTCTACGCTGAATTCACGCTCTTGGCTTTTGGCTTTCTATTTTGGTTCTGCGCCATCGTCTCTGGTGTCCGAAAATGGGAGAGAAGCAAGGCGGAAGCGGTTGTATTACTGACACTGTGCGCAGGGGTGATTACTTGGTATGCGGGGCGTTACTTTGATTGGTGGCCGCAACGCGGAAGAGATGAAGCGAATCGGTTGGCTCGTCGTCTATTGGAAAACCCAAGATCGGATTTGGCAAACGAAATTACAGACGCCCGAGTCTGGTATTCCGGTGGTTTGGACGGAACACATCTCTTCAGATTCCGCGCAACAGCGGCAGCAGTCAGGAACATCGTAAAACAAGCAAAACTCGAACTGTTGAACCAGGGCAAGTGGGACAGTGATTCCGAACTCAGTTCATTCTGGAATGAACCGCCGTGGTGGTGGAAGCCGGAGAATATCCGGGTGGTTGTCTACCACCGCAAACGGAGTCCTGATTGGCCCATTAAATCCGTTCTTCTTTATGACGAAACCTCTCAAGTTGTCCATTACAAGTGGGACTGGTAGGCATCTCTGAAGAAAACACAAGGATATCCCGGTCTTTGGCAAGCTCGTGCGGCACCTCCTCCTGCTCCTTCCGTTCTTCGGCCTCATCCTCTGCGTCCCAACGGCTGCCGGCTGAAGCCGGGACTCCAAACTTTCGCGATCACGCGCGCGCGTCCGGGGTTCGGAGTCCCGGCTTCAGCCGGTCCGGCCTGCGGGCTGCGTGGTGAAATGAATCGCGATTGAGCCGCGCAAGACGCTGCGCAAGCACCGTTGCTCTCTCCTGACAACCACCACCGCGCCCGGAGGTCGCGGTCCACCTATGGCGTCCAGAACGGTTTTTTTGCTGCTTTTTGCAGACTTCAGCCTGTATTTCTTGCGGTGCATTTGCATCGTGTAGAATAGCGCGAGCAACTCTTATCAATGCATACGCTACGCATTAAATCGCTGGCGCTTTCTATCATGTTGTTTATGCTCTGTAATGAATTGCTGATGCTATTCTCTCCGTGGCACTAGCTTTTTATAGAGCCTCATTCACACTTATTAGCATCGCAGATGCACCAGCAAGATGCGCGCCCGCCCTGCGTAGCATAGCGCCTGCAACGGATAAAATTCAGCTTGCAGAAGACTCTCTGCGGCGTAGCATCCGGCTTGCGCGATTTGAGAACAGGTTTTCTCAGAACTCGTGTCGATGTCGAAAGGACTGCGGCTCGCCGGGACGGCTCGCCCTACCTGGAACGACAACGCTTATTATCACGGTTATGGATCTGCCCGTCCGAAAGAAGCTGCCGCACCAAATCCCACCTTGGGTGGAAGAAGGCAGTTTCTTCTTCACCACCATCTGTTGCCGCGAAAAAGGCCGGAACCAACTATGCCATGACGACGCAGGCCAGAAAGTTCTTTCGACCGTTGCTTACTATCACGAACATCTGAAGTGGCACTGTGTGCTGTTTGTGCTGATGCCGGATCACGCGCACGGCATCCTCTCCTTCCCTCGCGAGCCGGGCGTGGCGGCTACCATCAAAGCGTGGAAAAGCTATCAGAAGCGGTTTCACGGGATTGAGTGGCAGGAGGGTTTCTTCGACCACAGGCTGCGAGACCGATTTTCGCTGGAAGAGAAGCTCGCATACGTGTTGCAGAACCCCGTGCGGAAAGGTCTCTGCGCGAGGCCGGAAGATTGGCCTTACGTTTACCGGCCAGCAGACCGGCCTGTTTGGTTGAAGAATTGGTGAGAGAGAAACACGCAGGTAGGGCGAGGCGTCCCGCCGAGCCGAAGCCACCGGCACCGCAGGAACCCCGGCTCGCCGGGACGGCTCGCCCTACCAAGAAAGAACGTCGTTCGTCTGTGAAGGTAGGGCGAGGCGTCCCGCCGAGCCGTCGTTGTTGACATCTCGACGACCTCGGCTCGCCGGGACGGCTCGCCCTACCGGGCTGACCAAGAAAGGAGTGTTATGGGCAAGGTGAAGATCGCTATCAGAGGTTTGTCGGTGCCGCAGAAGATCATGCTCGCGCGGCAGCGCGAGAAGGCGTTGACGGACAACGCGGAGTTTCCAGACGCCGCCGGGCCGCTGACGAACTACTCCACGCGCACAAACGAGTTGGAGGAGGCGTTCCGCAGCCGCAACGTCATCGCCGCCCAGCTCACCTCGGCCCAGATGAAGCTCGACAGGACGGAACTGGCCTGGGATCAGGAGTCGGCGCTACTGGGCACGTATGTGCAGATGCGTAGCGGCGGGGTGGAGTCGAAGATCGTGAGCGGCGGCCATGCTGTTTCGTCGAGAGCGCGCAAGGCGGTGCCGTTGCTCCGGCCGGAGGGGCTGGCCATCACGATGGGCGACCAAGCCGGTTGCCTCGATCTCGTCTGGGATCCCGTGGACGGCCGGCGCGCGTATATCGTGCAGCTCAGCACCGACCCGGACTTGAAAACATGGCAGCAGGTGGCGACGACGTGCAAGTCGAAGGCGAGCCTGAAGGGGCTGACGCCGGGTGTGATGTATTTCATCCGCGTGGCGGCCCTCGGCGCGGCGGGTCAAGGCCCGTGGAGCCAGACTATCGGGAAGAACGCGCCGTGAACGACGGCGGCGGGGAAACCCTCCCCTGAGTTCCAGCGCCGGTTTCCTCCGCCAGCCGAGAAAACGCCGTTGCCAACGGCGGGGGCTGTGGCTACGATACGGGCCGAGTTTTTGGAAGGAGCTGTCCTGACTATGACCATTGGCGTGCGAACGGCGGACAAGGTGACGGTGGTGGATGTGAGCGGCGAGGTGGACCTTTACCACTCGCCGCAGTTGCTCGCGAAGTTGACGGAGTTGATCAAGCAGAAGCAGACGAGCATCCTGCTGAATTTCCAGGCGGTCACTTACATTGACAGTTCGGGGCTGGCGTCGCTGATCGGCGCGTTCCAGCAGTTGCGGCCGCAGGGCGGGCAGTTGCGGCTGGCCAACCTGAGCAAGCCGGTGCAGAGCGTGTTCTCGGTGGCGCGGCTGGACAAGGTGTTCACGATCCATCCCACGGAGGCGGAGGCGCTCCAGGCGTGGGGGGCGAAGTAGGCGGCGGCGGTCAACGGATGACGCTTCCCATGCCGATCACCCTGATCCGATTCTTCCAGCATGTCACCAGTTGGTGCTGGTTGTTCAACGACATGCTGTATTGGGCGTTCGTGTCGCCGTTCCGCGGCAAGAAGATGCGGGTGAACGATCTCTTCCGCCAGATGACGCTGATCGGCGTGCGCTCGCTTTCGATCGTGTTCCTGGTGATGTTTTTCATGGGGCTGGTGCTGGCGATGCAGAGCGCGGAGACGCTGGAAAAAGTCGGCGGCCTCGCGATGGTCGGCGGCCTGGTGGCGGTGGCGGTGATGCGCGAGAGCGGGCCGATGTTGACGGCGATCGTGCTGGCGGGCCGCTGCGGCGCGGCGATCACGGCGGAACTCGGCACGATGCGCGTGGCGGAGGAACTGGACGCGATGGAGACGATGGGGCTGAACCCGGTGCATTTTCTGATCGTGCCGCGCGTGCTGGGGATGGTGATCATGGCGCCGTGCCTGACGATCCTGGGCGTGTTCATGGCCATGTTTGGCGGCTGGCTGATCAGCGTTTTCTTCCTCGGCCAGGATCCGTTTCTCTACTGGCGCAAAGCGTTCGAGCTGCTGGCGCTCAAGGATGTTTACTCCGGGATGATCAAGAGCGTCGTCTTCGCCACGCTGGTCAGCAACATCGCCTGCTACTTCGGATTCATCGTGGACGGCGGCGCCGAGGGCGTCGGCAGGAGCACCACCCAATCGGTGGTCACGTCCATCGTCATGATCATCGCCAGCGATTGCGTGCTGACGGCATTCTTCTATTTTGTCTGAACATGGGCGCCTCCCCTCAACCTTCCGCCGAAGCGCAGCCGAAGAGCGGGCCAATCGGTCCCGACGATGTGATCGTTGCGGAGGATGTCGTGAAGGTTTACGACGGCCGGCGCGTGCTCGACGGCGTCAACTTCCGCGTCAAGCGCGGGGAAATCCTCGTCATCATGGGCGGCTCCGGCTGTGGCAAGAGCACGCTGCTGCGGCAGCTCATCGGCCTTCAGCAGCCCGAGCAGGGCCGCATCTGGATTGACGGCAGCGAGATCACGCGCCTGACGGAGGAGGAGTTCATCAACGTGCGGCGGCGGTTTGGCGTGCTGTTCCAGAGCGGCGCGCTGTTCAACTCGATGACCGTCGGCGACAACGTCGCGTTGCCGATCCGCGAGCACTACCCGAACCAGCCGGAGATGACCGTGGACATCATGGTCAAGATGAAGCTCTCGCTGGTCGGCATGACGCAGTTTGCGCACCTGAAGCCGGCGGAGATTTCCGGCGGCATGAAAAAGCGCGCCGCGCTGGCCCGCGCGCTGGCGCTCGACCCGAAGCTGCTCTTCTGCGACGAGCCGACCGCCGGGCTGGACCCGACGCGCGTCACAGAGTTCGACGAGCTGACGCTGAAGCTCTGCAAGGACCTCGGCGTCACCGCCGTCGTCGTCACGCACGACATGACCAGCGCGTTCCGCATCGGCACGCGGATGATCCTGTTGAACAAGGGCAAGATTTGGGCCGTGGGCACGCCGGAGGAAATCCGCGCGCATCCCGACCCCGGCGTGAAGCGTTTCATCAACGGCGACCCGGAGAGCGAAGTGCGCCAGGACGCCGACAGTTACCTGCAGGACATCCTGGGCGAATCGAAGTAATCAACGGAGACATTTATGGCCGAATACAAAGTCCAGAAAACCGGACCGGGCGTCGTCATCTTCTGCGGTGTCGTCGCGCTAATCTTCATGGTTTTGGCGGCGGGGGAGCTTCACTCGATGTTGTTCCAGGACTCCAAGACGGTGACGATATACTTCGACAGCGTCAGCGGCGTTAAGGAACGCACCAAGGTCACCTACGCCGGCCGCAAGTGCGGCGAGGTTGTGAAACTCGTGGACCTCAGCAAACCCAAGAAAGACCCCCAAGATCCCGCCAGCAAGTCATACTACGTCGAAGTCACAGCAAAAGTGGACAAGAAGACCCCGGTCAACAGCAAGACCAAGGCCCTGATCACGATGGTTGGCATGCTCGGCGAGAAGGAGTTGGACTTGACGCCCGGCGACCCGGAAGCGCCAGCGCTGGCGGCCGGCGAAGGACTCTATGGCGAGAGCGGCGGCATAGACATCCTCATCAACACCGCGCGCAAACTGATCGTGAAACTCGCGCCGTTGCTGGACTCCGTGCAATCGGTGCTCGGCAACGTCAACGACGTGATCAAAGACCCCGCTTTCAAGGAAGACCTCAAAGCCACCGTCGCCAGGGCCAAGGACACGCTGGCAAATGCTGACGCCACGCTCAAGCAAGCCAAGGAAATGCTTGGCGAGAACCGCGACAACATCAAGAGCGTCCTCATCAACGCCCGCGACCTGACCGAGAAAGGCAAGGACACCCTGACCACCGTCAACGACACCTTCGGCGAGACGCGGCCGAAGTTGCAGGCGCTCATCGCCAGCGTCCAGAAGCTCACCGCCGAGCTTCAACCCAAGATTGATGAGTTGATGGCCAAGAGCAACGGAGCGATTGACAAGGCCGCCACGACGCTCGACAAAGCCGGCACTTTGTTCGACACCACGAACTCCCTCCTGAGCAACAACCGCGAGAACATCAGCATGATGATGACGAGCCTGCGCGAGACCGGCTACAACGCCAAGCACTTCACCCACACGTTCCGGATGATCTTCGCCCCCTGGTCCATCTTCTCCAGCCAGAAGAAACCCGACGCGCCGAAGCAACCGGAGCCGCACGCCGCCGCCAAGGAGTCCGCGCTCGCCACCCAGGCTGCCGCCAAACCCGACGCCACGAAATGACCGCGAGCCTCGAGAAGAAACTGGCCGCGTTCTCGAACCTCATCGAGATCGCCGCCGCCATCAACTCAAGCCTCGATCCCGACGACGTCCTGCCCAACATCCTTGACGTGGCCCAGCGCACGATGGACGCCACCGCCGCCAGCGTCGCGCTCGTGGACGCCACCACGAAGGAGCTGGTCTATGTCATCGCCACCGGCAAATACGGCGAGCGCGTCAAGCAAAACGTCCGCCTCAAGCCGGGCACCGGCATCGCCGGCTGGGTCGCGCAGCACGGCCAGTCGCAGGTCATCACCGACGTGGCCAACGACCCGCGTTTCAACCGCGCCGCCGCGGAGAAGGCCGGCGTCATCCCGCGCTCGATGATCTGCGTGCCGATGCGCGTGCATGGAAAAGTCATCGGCATCCTCCAGGCGATTGATCCAAGGAGCAAACCGGTCTTCGAGCCGGATGATGGTGAATTCTTTGAGGCCTTCGCCAGCCTCGCCGCCACGGCCATCAGCAACGCCCGGATGCACAAGGCGCTGCTGAAACAGCAGAGCGAAAAACAGGAGCGCGATTTCGCCCGCCAGATCCAGCAGAGCTTCCTGCCGCGCGAAATGCCACCCATCCCCGGCGTCACCATCCACGCTTGCAACGAATCCGCCCTCGCCGTCGGCGGCGACTTCTACGACGTGATCCAGCTCTCGCCGACGAAGGTGGCCCTCATCATCGGCGACATCACCGGCAAAGGCGTCGCCGCCTCGCTCTACATGGTGCGCTGCCTCTTCGACACGCGCCGCTCGTGCGGCGTTGCCGGCGAGGCCATGTCCCCCAGTGGAATGCTGGCCGCGAAGAACAACATCCTGGCCCGCGAAGCCACCTGCCAGCTCGCCGCGGAAATGACCACGGGCCAGCCGCCGCATCCGCCGATCTTCCTCGGCATGATCTGCGTCACCTTCGATGCCGCCACCGGCGAGCTTTGCTACGCCAACGCCGGCCTGCCCGACCCGATCCTCCACACCGACGGCCGCGCCGAGACTCTCTCCGGCAGCGGCGGTCCCGCCCTCGGCATGGTGCCGGAGATGACCTTCGATGAAAGCTCCCGCACCCTGCGCGGCGGCGAAACACTGCTGCTCTTCACCGACGGTTTGAGCGAAGCGCGCAACCTCGGCGGCGTCGAGTTCGGCTACGACCGCATCGCCGAGGCGCTGGCCCAGCCCCACGACAACGCCGCCGCTGCGGTGGCGCGAGTCTCCCGCAGCGTGCTTCATTTCATCGGCGGCGCCGCCCGTCACGACGACCTGACCCTGATGGCGTTGCATTACGTGAAGCCATGACCCTTCCCCCGCTCACCATCAAAAGCCACCCGCGCCACCTGGCCGAGGTGCGCGCGCTGGTGCGCCGCGCCGCCGCCGAAGCGGCCCTCGACGAACAAACCACCTTCAACCTCATGCTCGCCGTGGACGAAGCCTGCGCCAACATCATGCGCCACGCCTACGGCGGCGACGCCTCCCAGGACATCATCATCCACGCCACCGTGTCGCCCGACGCCGTCGAGTTCCGCCTGCGGGATTATGGCAAACAAGTGGACCCCGCGTGCATCAAGTCCCGCGACCTCGACGAAGTCCGCCCCGGCGGCCTCGGCTGCTTCCTCATCCGCCACGCGTTCGACGAAGTGGACTACAACACCCGCTTCGCCACCGGCACCGAACTGCGCCTGCTCAAGCGCCGCCAGTAAGCGGGCGCGGCTGAGCAAATAGCCCGCCACAGATCGCCGCCCAGACCGCAGGCTACAACGCAATCTCGCCGACGATCTTCTCGACCAGGTCCGTGATCGTCACCACGCCCAGCGGCCGTTTCTTTACGTCGAGCACCACGGCCATCGGCATGGCGGCGCCGCGCAACCGCGCCAGCGCCCGGTCGAGCGGCTCCGCGCTGTCCACCGTCGGCGCGGGCCGGCAGAAATCGGCGGCCGTCTTCGCGGCGACAGCGCCATCGCTGAAAAGGATTTCATAGACGTTGATGACGCCGGCGAGGTTGCCGGCCGCGTCGAGCACGGGCAGTTGGGAAAAGTTCCGTTCGCGCGCCTGCCGCAACACCTCGGCAATGGAGGTCTGCGGCGTGACAGCCAGGACGCAGACCATCGGCACCATCACGTCGCGCACCGGCGTGGCGCACATCTCGAACACGCCGGCGATCATCTTGCGCTGCTCCGCCGAGGGCTGGCTGGCCAGTTCGCCTTCGCGGGCAATGAAGATGAGTTCCTCGCGGCTCACGAACAGCTCCTTCTTCGAGCGTTCGAGGCCGGCCAGCCGCATGAAGACCGCCGCCAGAAACTCGAACGTCACCGTCAGCGGCGTCATCGTCACCGCGCAGACGTGCAACGGCCGCGCCAGCGCCATGCTCAGCCGGAACGGGTAAAACCGGAACAACGATTTCGGCATCAGCTCCCCGACGATCAGCAGCACGAGCACCATCAGCACCACCGCCAGCGCGAAGCCAGCGCGCGGCGGCATCGGCCAGTAAAGCAGCGCCGCATTCACCGCGACGACCGTGGCGGTGACGTTGACGAGGTTGTTGCCCACCAGCACCGTCGCCAGCAGCCGCTCCGGCCGATCAATGTAACGCTGGAGGATCATCGCGCGCGGGTCGCGCCGCCGAACGCGGTCGCGGAGGCGGATTTTGTTGAGCGAAAGCAGGCTGGTCTCGATGCCGGAGAAAAAAAACGACAGCGCCACGCAGACCAGCAGGACGATGATTTCCGGCGCGCTCATGCGTTCGCCTCCGTGCGCTCCAGCCGCAGCTCGACGATGCGGTTCTTGGCGACGCGCTCGACCGTGAACTGCATGTCGCCGACGCGGACCTGCGCGCCGGGCCGCGGGATGCCGCCGAGCCGCGTGGCCACCAGCCCGCTGACGGTTTCGACGCCGGGGCAATCCAGTCGCAGGCCGAGCCGCTCGTTGAGGTCCTCCAGCCGCGTCTCGCCGAGCACCAGCCACGCGCGATCCGACAACGGCCGGATGTCCTGCTCCGGCTGCCGGAACTCCCCCGCCGTGTCGCCGACGATTTCTTCGAGGATGTCGGACATGGTGATCACGCCCTCGGTGCCGCCAAACTCATCCACCACGACGGCCATCGGTTGCTTGTGCATCTGAAAACTCTTCAGCAACCGCGCCGCGTTCATGGACTCCGGCACGAACGACGGCGGGTCCATGATCTCCAGCACGTCCTCGTCCGGCGAGAGCAGGAACCGCCGCACGTCCAGGATGCCCACGATGGTGTCCGGCGACTCGTCATAAACCGGCACGCGCCGGTGGCCGGCTTTCTTCAGGAACGCGATCAGCTCCGGCTTCGGCATCGTGGCTGGCGCGCACGCCATGTCCACGCGCGGCGTCAGCAGGTCCTTCGCGGTGTGCTTGCGCAGATGCAGGATGTCCTGAATCATGTTCTTCTCGGTCTCGCGCAGCACGCCCTCCTGTAGGCTGATCTCCAGCAGCGTGCCGACCTCCTCGTCGGAAAGGCCCGTGCTCTTGGCCGCCTTCGGCGCCACCAGCCGCAGCAGCGCGTCCGAGAGACCCTGCGAGAACGCCAGCAACGGCCCCATCATCCGCACCAGCGCCAGCGTCGGCCCCGCCACCACGCGCACCACCCGCATGGGATTGAGCACCGCCAGCAGCTTCGGCAACAACTCGCCCACCGTCACCAGCGCCACCACCATGATCGCAATCGTGCCGAGCGCCGCCGTGGACGAGGGGTAATGCTGCGCCAGCAGCCAGAACACCAACGCCGTCGCGACCGTGTTGACGACGGTGTTGCCGAGCAGGATCGTCGAGAGCAGCCGCCACGGCATCTCGATCAACGCGGCCACGATCGCGCCGAGCGCGGGCGATTGCTCCGCCAGCCGGCGCGTGTGAATCTTCCCCAGCGAGAAAAGCGCCGTCTCCGTGCTGGAGAAAAACGCCGACAATCCCAGCAACAGCAGCAAGGCAAGCAACGGTATAAGCCAGTCAATCATCGCATGTGCGCGCGCACCAATGCAGCGACCTTAGCCGACCACCGCCGCCCCCGTCAACGGCAGCCCGCACCCGGCGGGACGGAGGAAGCGTTTGCTGCTGCCAGCGCGCGCCGGAACCGGTATAGTCGCCGCCAGTGAAAGAAGAGCTTCGAGGAGATCATGGCCGGAAAAAGTGTCGCCCGGTTTCCGGCGAAAGAACTCTCATGAATGGATGGTCGCTACTGTGTATGAGATCTCTTGAACGCACGGCATTGGTCGCGGCAGTGGTGATTGAGTTGGCGCCGTTTCTTGGTTTGATTCTATGCGTATCGCAGGGGTGGACAGTCGTGGATTCATCATTCTGTTGGGTCGTGACGTGGATGAATGTGGCAGGGCTATATTTTGGTCATGAGTCTCTGTTTCTTTTACCTGGGATCTCCTATGCGGCGAAGATGATTGTGTTCCTTGGAGTCGCGTTTGTTGTGCAAGTCGCTGTCATTTGGCTGGTCATAATGATGGTGATGATGATCATCAGATCATTTCGTCGGCCGTAATTCACTTAAGCTTCACACTGGAAAAGTGTCCTCAGAATGTGTCTCGCGGAAAAAGGGTAACACTTCAAAAAGCGAACTGAGGGCCGGCGGAAAGCTTTCATCCGTCCGCAATTTCCGAAACTCTTCACTCTTCATTCTTCACTCTTCACTGCCGCCAGCTCTCGCCAACTCTCGCCAGTCTAGGCTTGTGTCGGCCGGGCTGGTTTGGTCAGTCTGCGGGCCGTTCTTAAAGGAGAAAATCGTGTCCGGCCTCGCGCCACATCGCTTCACGATTCCGCCGCTCCGCGGTGCTCCGGATGGCTGCGCACCCTCGCCCCGGCCGTTTTTCCTCCCTGCCTCTTAACCCGCTTCGTTCCTCTACCCGATTTTTCGACCGCACGGTTCCCGTCCCGCGGCATGGCGATCCCTCGCCGCCATGCCCTCCTTTCTGGCGGGACCGTGCGGTTGGTTTTCCCAATCCCGCCGCCCGGCTTTCTGGTGGCCATAACGAGCCATCGGTGCCCGCCAACGCGTGGCCCGTTCCCGGGAACCGACGACTCGTTCCTTGGAACGAGCTATCCGCGCCCGGGAACGAGTCACGCGATCCCGGGAACGAGTCATTGGTTCCCAGGAACGAGCTATCCGTTCCCGGGAACGAGCCACTCGTTCCAAGGAACGAGCTATTGGTTCCCAGGAACGAGTCATTGGTTCCCGGGAACGAGCTATTCGTTCCAGGGAACGAGCTGTTCGTTCCGGGGGGCTTTTCAGGGCGTTTTCGCGAATTTGCACGTAAAACACACCCAAACCTGAGGAGACGATAAGATGCCAGAGAACCTGCCACGTTCAGACGACCGGCTCAGCCGGTGGCTGGACCAGTTCCTGTCCGCGGCTACGGACAACGCCACGGCGTTGGGCCTCGCTCCGCCCGCCCGCGTTGGGGGGCGGGCGTCGTCGACGGCGCAATGGAAACTGGTGATGGAGGCGACGATGTTTGTCACGAACGAGACCGTTCTGGTCTGGAGCGGCGCAAAAACCGGCGGCAACGATCCCGCCGGCATCTACACGCGCCTCGCCGGCCTCGTTCCGCTCGCGTCGCTGACGTTGGAGGCGGTGTAGTCCGCGCCGGGCAACCGTGCGCATTTGCGCGTGCGGGAAGCGCGTTTTCGCTTGGCAGATTTCAGCCTCCATGCGGCTGGAGGCGATGGCTTCTTTGCGTGTTCTCCGACTTGCACAGGTGTTTCGACGCGCCGCGGACATCTCTCTCGACAGCCCCCATGCCGTGGCACATGCCATGCAGCAGTTATGTGACGTGAGCAAAGGAACAACAAGCGCGGCGAAGAAGAACAAGAGAGCGACAAGATCATCGTCGCTCCTCCGCCGTTGGACGATGGTTTGCGGCGACCAGTCCCAACGACGCTCCGCTTCGCCCGCCAACTCCGCAGCCGGCGCCGGCCGCAACTCTTATTTCCAGGTCACTCCCGCCCGGACAGCCCGCGGCGATGCATCGCAATCCATACGGATGATGACCACCTCGATCTCAGGCGTCACCACGGTGTCTGCATCGAGGACGAAGGTCACTCTTGCTTCGTTAAACTTACAGCCCCAGTTCAGGAGGCATGACTAGCCGAAGACACCCGGCACAGGCTTTGCGACAGAAGTAGTTCATGCGTGGGATGTGGTAGCGGATGGGCGCGGCTGCGCAAGCAGCCGCGCCCCATTTGTTTTGCTGCATTTGAACTTGAACGGCGTGAGGGCGGGGTTATGTATGGTGTTGCAGCCGGTGGCTGCGTGGACGAGAGACAAGTCATGGCAATGGAACAACCAACGGTGGCGATCATCATCCCGGTGCGGAACCGCGCGGCGGAGATGCGGCGGTTGCTGGAGAGCATCGCCAAACAGGACTACCCGCTGGAGAAGATCGCGGTGGTCGTGATGGACGCGGTAAGCACCGACGGCACGCAGGAGGCCTGCCGGAAGTTCCCGTTCGTGAGGCTCATCGAACTGCCGGTCGAGCGGCACGTCAGCCGCAACAAGGGCGTCGCGGCGACGGACACGAAGTATGTGGTCCACATTGACTCGGACATGGAGATGGTGCCGGGGACGATCTCCACGCTGGTGAAGATCGCCGAGGAGGAGAAGTTCGATTTTCTCTCCATCCCGGAGCGCTCGACGGGCAACACGCTCTGGGCGCGGGCGCGGGCGCTGGAGAAGATCGTGATTGACGACGACCCCGACCGCTGCGGCGCGCGGTTCATGACGCGCAAGGCGTTCGACACGGTGGGCGGGTATGACGAGCAGATTCTGTTTTCGGAGGACTACAACATCCACACGCGGCTCGTGCAGGCGGGTTTCCGGCATCGCGTGGCGAAGGAGACGTTTCTCTGGCATCACGAGGGCTGCACGGTGTTGCAGGCGGCGCGGAAGCAGTTCTACTACAGCCAGTCGGCGCATCTTTACTTCAGGAAGTTCAAGGGCGTGACCGTCCGCCAATACAACCCGTTCCGGGCCGCCTACCTCAAACACACGAAGCTGATCCTCCAGCACCCGGTGCTCTTCACGTCGTTGCTGCTCGGCAAAGCCCTCACCTACGCCACCGGCTTCTCCGGCATGTGCTACGGCTACCTGCGCGACCGTTTCGGCTCAAAGTGAGCGCCAACGACAAACCCAAGCTGCGCCCCATCGAGGCGTTTCCCGTCGAGCACGACGGGCGGCGGCTGGTCGTGCTGCGCGATGCGCTGCGCTGGACGGACAACTCCGTCGTCGTTTCGCCGACGCTGATTCCCATTCTCCAGCGGCTCACCGGCAAGAACACCGTGGTGGACATCCAGGCGGAGTTCGCGCGCGCCACCGGCCAGATTTTGCCGAGCGAGGCGCTCAACGGCGTGATCGCCAAGCTCGACGAGGCGCTGCTGCTCGACAACGAGCGGTTCCAGCAATATCGCGACCAGCTTGTGCGCGAATTCCGCGAATCGCCCGTGCGGCCCGCCGCGCACGCCGGCGCGAGCTATCCCGACGAGCCGGCGGAACTCGCCGCGATGCTCAACGAACATCTCGCCGCCGCCGGCGTCGGGCCGGCCGGCGCGGCCCCGTCCGCCGGCCAGCTCGCCGGCCTCATTGCGCCGCACATTGACCTGCGCCGCGGCGGGCCGTCGTTTGCGCGCGCCTACCGCCAACTCCACGGGCGCGACGACATCGAGCTATTCGTCATCCTCGGCACGTGCCACCTACCGATGCGCCACCGCTTCGGCGGGCTGCGGAAGGATTACGCGACGCCGTTCGGCACGGCGCAGACCGACCGCGACGCGCTCGAATCGCTCGCTGCGGAGCTGCCGTTCGGTTTCTTCGACGACGAATGGGCGCACCGCTCCGAGCACAGCATCGAGTTCCAGACCGTCTGGCTCCAGCACATTTTCGGCGGCAACCTCAAGGCTCGTATCGCGCCGGTGCTGGTCGGCTCCTTCCACGAGTTCAGCGAGGCCGGCGCGTCGCCGCTCGGCGATCCGCAGGTGGCGGGCTTCACACAGGCACTGCGCAAGCTCGTGGAGGCGCGGCGCGGCAAGGTCTGCGTCATCGCCGGTGTGGACTTCGCGCATATCGGCGGCAGGTTCGGCGACGAGGAGGCGATGGACGAAGCGCGCCGCTCCCGGTTGGAGCGCGACGACCGCGCGATGCTCGACACGATCCTCTCCTGCGACGCGGAAATGTTTCAGTGCAACATCGCTGCCGACAAGGACGCGCGGCGCATCTGCGGCTACCCGGCCATCTACACGCTGCTGGCGGCTCTCCGGCCGGCGGCGGCGCGCTTCCTCGACTACGCCCAGTCACACGAGCCGGAGACCAACTCCGTCGTCAGCTTCGGCAGCGCGGCGTTTTACCGCTGACGGCTTGCCTTCACTGGCGTTGCTGATACGCTCGCGCCCGTGAAGCGATTCGCTGGATGGAAATCCTGGCTGCTGGTGCTGGCCGTCGCGCTGTTGCCGCTCACTGCAACGGCCGCGTCACCAGCGCCGCGTGTTGCCGCTGCGCCGGCGCTTGACCAGGCCGCCGGCATCATCGCCGCTGGCACGCCGGCGGCAACTCCCTACTATGTCCGCGACAGCGGCAAAGCCGGGCCGACCGTGGTCATCACCGGCGGCGTCCACGGCGACGAGCCGGCCGGCGCGTATGCCGCCGAGCAGATCCGCCACTGGCCCATCACGCGCGGCACGCTCATCGTCGTGCCGCGCGCCAACGTCGTCGCGCTGAAGGCCAACAAGCGCAACACGCCCGGCGAACCCGCCGAGTCGGCCAATCTCAACCGCAATTTCCCCAAAGCGAAGGAAGGCGGCCCGGCGCGCGGCGCGCTGGCGACGGCGTTGTGGAACTTCGTCAGGCAACAGAAGCCGGCGTGGGTCGTGGACCTGCACGAAGGCTCCGATTTCAACGCCATGACCAACAAGAGCGTTGGCAGCAGCGTCATCGTCTTCCCAACGCCGGACGGCAAGGCCGTCTCGCCGGCGATTCAAGCCGCCGTCAACGCCACCGTCACCAACCAGAACCGTCGCTTCACGCTGCGCGGTCCGCCGGTGGACGGCAGCCTCGCCCGGGCCGCTGGCGCGCATCTCGGCGCGAACGCGCTGATCCTGGAAACCACGACCAAGAGCCAGGCGTTGTCCGTCCGCGCCCGGCAGCACCGCATCATGGTCTTCGCGTTGCTTGCGCGTCTCGACATGACCGGCGGCAAGCTGTCGCCGGACACAATGCTCGCGCGCGCCCCGTCCAACACTCCGCCGCCGATTCGCCTCGCAGTTTACGACGCCGGCGGCACCGGCGGCACTGGCGCGGCGCGGATTATCGAGCAGATCGGCAAGCAACAAGGCGCCGTCGTTGTGCGCGTCTGCGGCGACGACATTCTCGCGGGGGCGCTCGACCAGTTCAACGCGCTTGCCGTCCCCGGCGGCAGCGGCAGCAAGGAAGCCGCGTCCATTGGCGAGGACGGCCGCGCACGCATCCGGAAGTTTGTCGAGAACGGCGGCGGCTACGTCGGCATCTGCGCCGGCGCTTATCTGGCCACGAGCGGTTTCTCGTGGGGCTTGAAGATTCTTGATGCAAAAACCGCCTCGCCGAAATGGGAGCGCGGCCGCGCGATGGTGAAGATCGAACTGACCAGCCGGGGCCGCGAAATCCTCGGCGAACGTCGCGGCGAGTTCGACTGCAAATACGCCAACGGCCCCATCCTCTGCCCTGCCAACGTCGAGTCGCTGCCTGACTACGAGCCGCTGGCGTTCTTCCGCACCGAAGTCGCCGAGAAGAACGCCCCCAAAGGCATTATGATCAACTCGCCCGCCATCGTCGCCGGCTGCTGCGGCAAAGGCCGCGTCATCGCCATCAGCCCGCACCCGGAACAGACGCCGGGCTTGGAGGACTTTATCCCGCGCGCCGTCGCGTGGGTCGCCAACCGGACAAACTCATTGTCATTCACCCCCAAGCCATGAATCACCTTGCCAAGTCTCTCGCTCTGACCGTCCTCTTGCTCGCGTCACCTCGCACGATTGCGGCGGAGCCGTGGGACCCGGCCAGCGCCTACCACGAGCGCCAGATCGAAGGCTGGCGGGTGCTGGTCAACCAGAAACTCGACTGCAATGAACAGCGCAAGCTGTGCGACGAGGCGCTGAAGTTGCTGGGCGATCATCTCTACCGCGTCAGCCGCGTTGTGCCGGCGGAGGCGCTGGCGAAGTTGCGACAGGTGCCCATCTGGGTGGAACTGTCGCATCCGAAACACAAGTGCATGTGCTACCACCCGTCACCCGTCTGGCTGCGCGAGCACGGGATGAACCCGGAGAAGGCCGGCGGCGTGGAGCTTGCCAACGCGGCGACGTTCCTTAAGTGGACGCGCGAGCAGCCGTGGATGGTGCTGCACGAACTGGCCCACGCCTATCACCACAAGGTCCTCGGCCACGGCCACAAGGAACTCAAGGAGTGTTTCCAGCGTGCCGTCGCCTCCAAGAGCTACGAAACCGTCCTCTACATTCACGGCGACAAGAAGCGCCACTACGCGCTCAACAACGACCAGGAATACTTCGCCGAGGCCACCGAGGCGTTCTTTGGCACCAACGACTTTTATCCGTTCGTCCGCGCCGAGCTGAAGGAACACGACCCGGAGTTGTTCAAGCTGTTATGCAAACTCTGGGGCGAAAAGTAGTCGCGCGGCGAACGTTCCTTGTCACGCAGCGGGCGTCGCGTTACCATCGCCGGCCATGAAGACCGTTCTTCGTTCCAGCCTGGCCCTCCTGTCGCTGCTTCTGGTTGCCACCGCTTTCGCCGCGCCGCCGAATCCCGCCGCGCTTGGCATGGACGCGGCGAAGCTGAGGGAGATTCCGAAGCGGATGCAGAAGTTTGTAGAGGACGGCGTTCTCTCCGGCGCGGTGACGCTCGTGGCGCGGCGCGACGGCGTCGCCTGTCTCGATGCGGTCGGCTTCAGCGATCTCGCGGCAAAGAAGCCGATGCGCGCAGACGACCTGTTCTGGATCGCTTCGATGACCAAGCCGCTCACGGCCACGTGCGTCCTGATGCTTCAGGACGAGGGCATGCTTTCGGTCGAGGACCCGGTTGAGAAACACTTGCCGGAGTTCAAGGGCCAATGGATGGTCGCCGGGCGCGGCAAGGACACGCTGACGCTCAAGCATCCGGCGCGGCCGATCACGCTGCGCGACCTGCTCACGCACACGTCCGGCATCGCGAACGTGGAGCCGCCGCGCCCGACTTGCTCGCTCGCCGAGCTGGTGATGGCCTATGCGCACCGGCCGTTGTTGTTCGAGCCGGGCAGCGCATGGGCCTACTCCACCGCCGGCATCAACGTCCTCGGCCGCGTCGTCGAGGTCGTGTCGGGCCGGCCGTTCGCGGAGTTTCTCGACGCTCGCCTGCTCAAGCCGCTCGGCATGAAAGACACGACGTTCTGGCCGACGCCGGCCCAGGCGCGCCGCGTCGCCAAAGCCTACCAGCCTCGCGAGGGCGGCGGCCTGGAAGAAGCGGGCAACTACTTCATCAAAGGTCCGTTGACGTCGCGCGACCGCACGCCGTTTCCCGGCGGCGGGTTGTATTCCACCGCGCCCGACCTCGTCCGCTTCCACCGGATGATTCTCAACGACGGCGAGAGCGGCGGACGGCGCTACGTGTCGAAGGCCGCGGTCGGGCAGATGACGCGCACGCAGACGGGCGAGTTGAAGACCGGCTTCGTCGAAGGCATGTCGTTCGGCCTCGGCTGGGGCGTGGTGCGCCAGCCGGCCGGTGTGACGGCGATGCTCTCGCCCGGCACGTGCGGCCACGGCGGCGCTTACGGCACGCAGGGCTGGATTGACGCGAAGCAAAACATGATCGTCGTGCTGATGATTCAACGCCTGAAGCTTCAACCGAACGGCGACGGCTCTGTCGTCCGCGGCGCGTTTCAGGAAGCAGCGGTGGCGGCGATCAGGAAGTGAACGCGGACCGCTCGCCTGGCAAGCGGCAGGAACTTCTGTGCCCCAGCACATGGCGGGCGGATTACATGCGCAGCCCCAGCCGTGCCCAGCACAAAGACAAAGGACTCGTGCCGCCGCCCATGAGCAGACCGTCTTTATGAACCCGCATATTTCACGCGCTGCACGAAACGCCGATAGGCTGTAGCCGCCGACGTAAGGAGGCGGACGCGTTGCCAGCCACAGCCTTTCCGCCTCCTTACGTCGGCGGCTACGAAACGTGTGTAATATCCGGGCTAAGCATTGAGAGCAGAAGTTCAGCAACGCTAACTCTTACTTCTCACTCTTGGCTTCCTTCTCATTCGCCGCCGGCTTCGGAAGCCCGGACTCGGCGATGACTTCATACCACGCGACGTTCAGCTCCGGCTGGAGCTTGAAACCGCGCTCGACCAGCGGCAACTCCTTCAAGCGGCGGCCGGTCAGGTCGAGGGCGAAGATCCTCCGGTCGCGCTGGCTCGGCGCAAGCGAGCGCAGCGTGACCTCGCCCGCCACCGGCTCCAACCGGGGAGCGCCGGAGGGGTCGGCGCGGCCCGTCGCGGTCAGCAGGACGCGCTGGCTCCTCGACAGCGGCTCGCCGTCGAGGCTGGTGAGCGCGACGGCGGCGAAGGCGCCGTTGGCGAGCGTGAGCCGCAGGTCGCGCGTTTCGACGGGTTTGTTCTCGAAGAAACCGATGACCGCCTGCGTGCGCGGCGTGTCTATTCTGACCCGGCCGCTCTGCCAGTCGTGGACGATCTCGCCGGTATCGGCGGTGCGCGGGTTGATCGCGGCGACGCCGGGCAGCCCGCCGCTGTTGAGGACCAGCCAGCCGGGCGCGTTGGTGAACGCCGCCTCGCAGGAGAACCGCGTCATGCCGATGCCGGCGATGGCCGCAACGGCTTCGTCCACGCCGGCCGTTGGCGCGCCGGGATCGAGACGGAACAGCATCCTGCCCTTGGCGGGCGCGGCGTCGCCTCGTTGGAACATCAGCGCGCACGCGGGCGCCCACGCCCAGGTGACAACGTCGAGCGGCGCGGCGGGCGAGGCCGGCGCCCGCGCGTCGTGGGCGACGCAGACACCGGCCCATTGCTGGAAGCTCGCCACCGCGGCGACCCAGAGCGGCAGCTCGGCGCGGAACGGATTGGCGGCGACAGCGGACCACGCGCCGACCAGCAACGGCCGGTCCACGGTCCCGCCGAAGCTCATCGGGCCGAAGATCGTTTGCTGGCTCTTCACCATCGCCACGCCGCGCTCCCATGCGACGGTCTGGGAAACAAAATCAGTCCCCTGCCGCGCAACGATGTCGCCCGTGGTCCGCACCGGCCCGGCGGCGCTGAGAGGCATGTGCGGTTCGCTGCGCCGCGCAGCGGCGGCGTTTTGCGGCGGGCCGGCGACTTCAATCAACGCGATGCCGGCGTCGTCGCCCGGCGCGACTTGCGTGACCCGGTTGGTGTGCGCCCGCGGGCCGGTGTCGCCGGGCAGCAGCAGATCGAGGTAAACGCCCTGGTTGCGCAGGCAACCGGCGAACTGCTCGAAATCGCCGCGCGCTTGCGCGTGGCCCGCCGCGGGCAGCGGGAGGCGGACGACGTTGAAGCCTTGCTGGACGAGACGCTTCGCGACGAGAACGGCGTTGCTGCCGGCGGGCACCGGGTGGTCCGCCGGCCAGTTGAGGCCCCAGAAGCGGATGGGCTGGCCGTCGGCAAACTCGAACCGGTCTTGCGCTGTTTTCAGGAAGCCGTGGATTCCCGCGGGCCGGCCCGCGCCGACGGGACGTTCCGCCAGCGCGCTGACGTCGGCGGCGCTGCCCGGCTCGATGACGGCGGAGGCCGGCAGTTGGAGGGTGAAGCTGTTCGCGGGCGACTGGCCGGGAGCGGAGGCAGCGCAGCAGACGAGCAGCACGAGTTGGCGCGGGATATGGAGCATGAAAGTTGTGGGCGCATCATACCGCACCGGCGACGGCTGGCAAGGTGGGGTTTTGGCATCGGTGCGATCCGCGCGCAACCCGGCACCCGCGCCGCAGCGCAGGTTTCCAACCCGCGGCATCGCCGGCTTCCAGCCGGCAGACCGTCGGAACTGCGCAGCGCCGGCGGGTTGGAAACCCGCGATACAGCAGACTGGAAGTCTGCGCTACGTTGGGAATGCGCGCATCCATCCGCCCCCAGCGTTGTAGCGCAGGTTTCCAACCTGCTGTGTCGCCGGCTTCCAGCCGGCAGGGCGTCCTTGCCGGCGATGGTCCGATGTTCTGTCAGAAGAACGCCGGCAGGGATGCCGGCGCGACAGGGGCTGAAAACAGCAGAGCGCCGGTTACCCGGCGCGTTGCTTCTTCATGTTGTGCAGGGGTTGTCTCTCCCTTGCACAGTGCTTGGGGTTGTCTCTCCCCCTACACGATTCTCCAACCGAACATCATCGCGTGGTCCTCGTGGGCGAGGTTGTGGCAGTGGGCTACATAGTTGCCCCGGAAGGTGCGGAACCTCCGATACATCACCACTGTCTCGCCCGGCTCCAGGCCGATGACGTCTTCCTTCGAGATGTCGTCGCCCTTGCAGGGCACGCCGTTGCGTGTGATGGTGCGATGCTCTTCCATGTGGAAGTGCATCGGGTGGACCCAGCCGCCGCCGCCGTTGACGATTTCCCAGACCTCGCCGCTGCCGAAGGGCACGTCGGCCATAGAGCGCGTCACGTCGAACGGCAGCGCTGGACCGTTGTCGGTCTTGATCTGCCATTGCTCCTCGGAGGTGCCGCCGCCGCGCACCAACTCGAACTTCCGCCGCCGGCACCGGGCCAGTCCCGCCGCATTGGGAATTGTCGGGAGGGTGCGCAAGGGAGTGGTGGCGTCGGGCATGAGACTGAGGTCCGGCGTGACCGGGTCGCCGTCAATGACGATCTTCATGATCGGCACCGAGCAGGTTCCGGTCGGCTTGCGGCCGTCGGTCATCGCCAGGGTGTTGACGAGATACAGCACGTCGCCCGTGGTGGTGGGTGTGCCGTCCAGGTATTTACTGAAGTCCACGATCATCTCGCGGCGCTTGGCCGGGAAGAGATAGCAGTCGTTGCGAACAATCGGCTTGGGCAGCAACCCGCCATCAACAGCGATCTGGGTGAACCTCATGCACTGCCGGGCGCCGCTAAGTTCCCATTGGCCCTGCGTGCCGGGGGCGGCCCGCAGCGTGCCGGTCGCCAGCTTGAGGTTGTAGAGACGCGAGATCGAGCAGTCCAGGAACCGCAGACGATACTTGCGCCGCTTCACGTGCAGCACGGGGTAGGCGGTGCCGTTGACCGTCATGATGTCGCCGACGAAGCCGTGGTTGGGGTAGTGGGCGAAGAACGTGTGTCCCCAATTCTCCGGGTGCTTCAGGCCGTCCTGGTCATGGTTGCCCGTGTGGGGCGTCACGCCGTCATCAAGCAGCACGTCATAGAGCGCCAGCGGGATGTCATACTCGCCAGACGGCAGCCGCCACCCAGTTCTTTCGTCGTTACAGTCCATGGTGTCATACATGTAATAGAGACCGACCATGCCCTTATAGACGTTGGCGCCAGTGTGGCTGTGTGTGTGGTCGTGGAACCACAGGAACGACTGCGTTTCCGTAGGATCATCACTCGGGCAAGTGTTCAGATAGAGGTTGTCTGCGAACTCGCCGGGGCTGTAGCCATGCGGCCGGTGGTGCGGGTTGCCGTCGCTTTCCGGTGCCGTGTGCCCGTTGTGCAGGTGCGTGAGGAACTTCAACTCCGGGTCGCCGAAGTCGCCACGGGGCAGGTTCAGTGGATTTTCGGCCAGATGGTTCTCGAAGCGCACCAGACAGGGCTGGTCGTAGGTGGCGTGGATGAGCGGTCCGGGGAAGGTGCCGTTGAAGCCATAGATGGTGCTGCGCGGCAGCCGCGTGGTGCGCGTGCTCGGCGATACGAGCCGGCCTGCGGCGTCATACAAGCTCACCGGCCGGCCGCTTTTGTTGATGGGCCTGACCGGGGACGTGGTGAAGCTGTGCGAGGCCACTTGCAGCTTGATGTTGTAGAAGACCGGGTCGGGCAGGCCCAACGCCGACGGCCAGATTTGATGGGCGGCGGGATCGGGCGGCACGGCCCACGTGCTCACGTCCGAGGGCGCCAAGGGTTGCGGGATCGGAAGCGGGTCGGTGAACGGCTGGGTGATCCACGGGCTGGTGGGGTAGTTTTCGGTTCCAATGCCTCCTTGAGCGTTGGCGGGGTTGCGGTCGCCAAGAAGCGTAACGCCGCTTGCAAGCGCCCCCATCTTCAACAACTCCCGGCGGCTGATCTTATGTTCGCTCTTACTCATCGCTGTTCTCCTTCATCTAAATGGTTCACTTGTTTCAACTGTCTTACTCTCTCCCAGCACGTCGGCGGGTTTTCTCTCTGCCCGTGGCTGTGTTTTCAAACTGACGCGCGCACCCTACCCGCGGCTCGCGCCAGCGGCAATGAGGGTGGATTCTGAACGCAGTATAGGGCATTGCCCTCCACTCCTAGGGTTGGCACCCTAGGGCGATTCCCGCGATCAGCGTAGGAAGAGAACGCAACTTTCGGGCGCGCTCGCGGCAGTGCGGGAGAACAAGCGCGTGCAAGTGAACCCTCGCGTCGGGAGGCCGCGATCCACAGCGCGACGCCGCTGAGCATCTGATCGGGGTCGTCGTTGTGGAGATGTCACCAGCCCGCGCCGGGGCTGAAGACAGCAAAGCGCCGGTCGCCCGGCGCTTTGCTTTTTCATGTTGTGCAGAGGTTGTCTCTCCCCTGCACAGTGTTTGGGGTTGTCTCTCCCCCCTACACGATTCTCCAACCGAACATCATCGCGTGGTCCTCGTGGGCGAGGTTGTGGCAGTGGGCCACATATTTGCCCCGGAAGGTGCGGAACTTCCGATACATCACCACCGTCTCGCCCGGCTCCAGGCCGATGACGTCTTCCTTCGAGACGTCGTCGCCCTTGCAGGGCACGCCGTTGCGCGTGAGGACGCGGTGCTCTTCCATGTGGAAGTGCATCGGGTGGACCCAGCCGCCGCCGCCGTTGACGATCTCCCAGACCTCGGCGCTGCCGAAGGGCACGTCGGCCATGGAGACGGTCGGATCGAACGGCAGGGCCGGGCCGTTGTCGGTCCGAATCTGCCATTGCTCCTCGGCGTTGCCGCCGCCGCCGCGCACCAGCTCGAACTTCCGCCGGCGCAGCCGGGCCAGTTCCGCCGCATTGGGCACCGGCGGGAGCTCGCGCAGGATGGTGGTGGCGTCGGGCATGACACTGAGGTCCGGCTGGGCCGGGTCGCCGTCAATGACGATCTTCATGATCGGCACCGAGCAGGTCCCGGTCGGCTTGCGGCCGTCGGTCATCGCCAGGGTGTTGACGAGATACAGCACGTCGCCCGTGGTGGTGGGTGTGCCGTCCATGTATCGGCTGAAGTCCACAATCGCTTCGCGGCGCTTGGCCGGGAAGAGATAAATGTCGTTGCGAACAATCGGCTTGGGCAGCAGCCCGCCATCAACAGCGATCTGGGTGAACCGCATGCACTGCCGCGCGCCGCTAAGTTCCCATTGGCCCTGCGTGCCGGGGGCGGCCCGCAGCGTGCCGGTCGCCAGCTTGAGGTTGTAGAGACGCGAGATCGAGCAGTCCAAGAACCGCAGGCGATACTTGCGCCGCTTCACGTGCAGCACCGGGTAGGCGGTGCCGTTGACCGTCATGATGTCGCCAACGAAGCCGTGGTTGGGGTAGTGGGCGAAGAACGTGTGTCCCCAGTTCTCCGGGTGCTTCAGGCCGTCCTGGTCGTGATTGCCCGTGTGCGGCGTCACGCCGTCGTCGAGCCGCACGTCATACAGCGCAATCGGGATGTCATACTGTCCTGACGGCAGCCGCAACCCAACCCTTTCGTCGTCACAGTCCATGGTGTCATACATGTAATAGAGACCGACCATGCCCTTATAGACGTTGGCGCCAGTGTGGCCGTGGGTGTGGTCGTGGAACCACAGGAACGCCTGCGTTTCCCGGTGATCACCATCCGGGCAAGTGTTCAGATAGAGGTTATCAGCAAACTCGCCGGGGCTGTAGGCGTGCGGCCGGTGGTGCGGCTGGCCATCGCTCTCGGCCGCCGTGTGGCCGTTGTGCAGGTGAGTCAGGAATTTCAACTCCGGGTCGCCGAAGTCGCCGCGGGGCAGGTTCAGCGGATTTTCGGCCAGGTGATTCTCGAAGCGCACCAGACAGGGCTGGTCGTAGTTGGCGTGGATGAGCGGTCCGGGGAAGGTGCCGTTGAAGCCGTAGATGGTGCTGCGCGGCAGCCGCGTGGTGCGCGTGCTCGGCGATATGAGCCGGCCTGCGGCGTCGAACAAGCTCACCGGCCGGCCGTCCTTGTTGATGGGCCTGACCGGGGACGTGGTGAAGCTGTGCGAGGCCACTTGCAGCTTGATGTTGTAGTAGACCGGGTCGGGCAGCCCCAGCGCCGACGGCCAGACCTGATGGTCGGCGGGATTGGGCGGCACGGCCCATGTGCTTACATCGGACGGCGCCATTGGCTGAGGAATCGGGAGCGGATCCCGAAACGGTTGGGTGATCCACGGACTGGTGGGGTAGTTTTCGGTGCCAATGCCCCCTTGGGCGTTGGCGGTTTCGTTGGTGCCAAAGAGAGCAGCGCCGCCCGCCATCGCCCCCATCTTCAGCAGCTCCCGTCGGCTGATATTGTGTTCCCTCGTTTTCATCGCTGTTCTCCTGCATCTGAGAGGCGATCTCGATTCACCTCGTCTTACTCTCTCCCAGCACGCCGGAGGGTCTTTCTTTCCCGCCCGCGGCTTGTTGTCTCTTTAACAACGCGACGACCCTAAGCGCGGTTCGCGCCAGCGGCAATGAGGGCAATGTTCTGCACCTAGGGTAGGAATGCGCCTCTTCACTCCTAGGGCTGGTTCCTTAGGGCGGCGTAACCCAAGCCCTACACGTTCGTAGGGAACATCGAGGCAAGCGGGTTTCGTCAGCTCCTGTGCAGGAAATGCAGAGCGGGGCTTGCGCAGACCGGACCGCTCTGGTAGCGTATCCCAAAATTCACAGGAGGTTTTCAAACATCTTATGCCCGACTATGCAGCCAACGCCCTCGTCGTCATCGCCTGCGTGCTCGTCGCCTGGACCGTGGCGGCGGTTGTCGCCGCGTTCAAGCTCTGGCAGTTGCTGGAGAAGATGAACGGCAAACTGGACCTCATCGCGGGCGATCTCCGCACCCTGTCGCAGAAGGGCGAGCAACTGCTCGTCGAACTGGAAAAGCTCTCCAGCGCGGCGCGGAACCAGGTGGAAACCGTGGGCACGATCGTCCGGGACGTGCGCGGCTGGGTGGACAAGGCGGAGACCACGGCGGAGTTCGTGCGGCACACCGTGCGTAACGGCGTGATGGGCAGTCTCGTCAACGCGCGGGCGTTCTTCCAAGGGATGCTCGGCTTCCTGCAATTTTTTGTGCGCCGTCCCGAAGGCGGCGCGGCGACACATGATGTGACAACTGAAAAGGAGAACTGATATGGCAGACAATGGAAATAGCAACGTAGGCGGCGTGCTGGTGGCTTTCATGGCCGGCATCGTCGTGGGCGCCGGCGTCGCATTGCTTTATGCGCCGCAGTCCGGCAAGGAAACCCGCAAGATTCTCGCCAAGAGGGCGGACGAACTGAAGGATCAGGCGGAAGACATCGTGGATGACGTGCTCGAAAAGGGCAAGCAGGCCCTCAAGGAGAAGAAAGAGCAGTTCGACGCCGCCATCGAAGCCGGCAAGGAAACGATGTCCGACGCGAGGAAGAAGCTGAAGGAAGCGCTTTAAGCCGCTGGCTGCCGCGAGGCGGCGCGATGCAACAGACAAAGCATGGCGCCGCCCGCGGCACACAGCGCGCCCAGCCCGGCCAGAACGCCCGACGGGGGAAGTTCGCGCAACAGGCTCGTTCCAAACTGCAGCCACAGGGAGAACAGGAACGCCAGCGCGCCCAGCAGTTGCTTCACGCTGAACACGCCGCCCCGGCGCGCGTCCGGCACAATCTCCTGAAGCCGCGTGTCCGCCGGCACCGACGCCATTCCCGCCGTCGCGCCCACGCCGATCATCGCCAGCCCCGCGAGCCACGGCGACAGCGACAGCGTCACCGACGCGATGCAGAAGCCCATCGCGATCAGCGCCAGATAAGGCAACGAGGGCAAATGCCGCAACCGTTCCGACTGGCTCACCAGCAACAACCCGGCCGCCATGCCAAGTCCACCGGCGCTGACCAGCAAGCCCACGCCGAGTTCCGCCAGCCGCAATTGCGCCGTCGCAAACGCCAGCACCTCCACCAGCAACAACCCGCCCACCAGCGCGAACAGCCCGCCTGACAGCACCAACGGGAGTGCCTCGCGATGCGCCAGTGTGTAGGCCACACCCGCTTTTGCGTCCTGTAACGTTGTGCGGCGAGCACTCGCGCCTTCAGGCCTCACATCCTGTTGCGGCTTCAAGCTCCGCGAGATCATCGCGATCAACACGCCGCTGAAAAGAAACGTGAAGCCGTCAATCACGAAACACGGATCGGGTCCGAGCGCCTGCACGGCCCAGCCCGCCACCGGAATCGTCAACAGGCCGGCCACGGCGCCGCTGGAGTTGGAAAGCGAGTTGGCTGCCATCAACAACCGAGGCTCGGCGATCTGCGGCATCGCAGCCAGACGCGCCGGCCCGTGAAACGTCGCCAGCGCCCCCATCACGAACACCACGCCATAGAGCGCCCGCACCGACGGATCGTAGTAACGGATCAGCGGAATCGCGAACGCAAAACCCGCGCGCAACAAATCCGCCGCCACCATCGTCAACTTGCGGCTCCAACGGTCCGTCCACGCCACCGCCAGCAAACTGAACAACAGCACCGGCAGCGTGCCAAAGAAAACCAGCCGCGCCGTTTCCGACACGTTGGCGATGCCATGCACCTGAAGAATGACGCCGAGCAAGGCCATCTGATGCAGCCGGTCGCCGACCCCGCTGCCGAGCTGGCCGATGTAAAGCTTCAGGAAATCGCGGTTCCGCAGAATCGCGCCGAATGTTCGTTCCGATGCCATCGTATTTCCCGCATCCTAGCCCGATATCGCCGCCGGAGCGAAGCTTCAAAATTCCCTGAAACTTCCCCGTTGAAATGCCGGGCCGTCCTGCTATTGTCTGGCCCGCTTTGGGCGCGCCCGTAGCTCAGTGGATTAGAGCATCTGACTACGGATCAGAGGGTCGTAGGTTCAAGTCCTACCGGGCGCGCCAGTTTTCCACACACAAATGAGGGTTCGTGCCTTCCTGAAACAAACGGCTTTGCTTCGTTAGGCAGGCCCGATAGCATGAGGGCGCTTGAGACCGCCACAAATTGCCAACCCCATCCATCCAATGAGCCGACCTATCCTCCTTGTTCTGGCGATGCTTTTTTGCTTCGCGCCGTCCTTTCCCGCTGCGGGCGCCGCCGAACATAAGAAGGCCGAATCGAGGCCGGCGCTCGATCCGCCGCCGGGGCCGGCGCAGAAGCCGTATCAGCCTGCGGACGGCCAGATCATGGAAGTGAACCCGCCGGCGTTTATCTGGGTGCCGGCGGGACGCGGCGCGACGTATGCGTTGCAGTTGTCGCACTCGGAGTTTTTCCCGCCGGAGGACACGCGGACGTTTTCGGGACTGACGCGGACGGTGTTCGTGCCGCGCGAACCATTGCTGCCGTGCCGCTGGTTCTGGCGCTACGGCGTGGAGACCAGGAACGGGACGGTGTTCGGCCGCGCGCGGTTGTTCTCAGTGCCGAAGAGCGCGCGGCTGTTTCCGCTGCCCGACTTTGACAAGGTCGCGCAGAGCGTGCCGGCAGCACGGCCGCGGTTGTTCCTGAGCGGCGAGCAGCTCGCGAAAGTCCGCGCCGCGGCGAAAGGCGAGTTGAAAGGCGCAGTGCAGGACTTGGTGAAATCGTGCGAGAGGGCTGTCGGCGAGGAACTGGTGCCGGAGCCGGATTACCAGCCGAAGGAGCCGGGCAAGCGCGGGCCATGGGCCATCCGCATCATGAGCACGACGCGCCCGCCGATGGACAAGATGGAGCAATGCGCGCTGGCGTATCTGGTCACCGGCGACAAGCGGCTCGGCCTCGAAGCGAAACGGCGGCTGCTCTACTTCTTCTCGTGGGACCCGGAGGGGCCGACGAGCTTCTTCGCCTACGACGAGCCGCCGATGTGGGTGATGATGCGCGGCACGCGGGCCTATGACTGGACTTACGATCTGTTCACGCCGGAGGAGCGCGCGAAGATCGAGCCGAACATGAAGGCGCGCGCGTTGCAGTTCCTGAAGAAACTCCAAAAGCTGCCGTTCGAAAGCAATCCCTACGACAGCCACGCGGGCCGGCTGCCGGGTTTCCTCGGCGAGTGCGCGCTGTCGTTCATCCACGAGTGGCCGGAGGCGCGCCAGTGGCTGGAGTATGTGACGACAATTTACATGACCAGCTATCCGGCGTGGGGCGGCGATGACGGCGGCTGGCAGGAAGGTCCAAGCTACTGGAGCGCCTACATGGGCTTCGCGATGCACTTCGTCGTGGCGCTGCGGCAGGCGACCGGCGTGGACTTGATGCAGAAGCCGTTTTTCCGCAACACGCCGAACTATGCGCTCTACACGGCGACGCCGTATCACGAGAACTGCCCGTTCGGCGACGGCCAGCACGGGCCGCCAACCGGGCCGCGCGCGGTGATGTATGCCTTCTCGTCGCTCACGCAGAATCCGTTCTTCCGCTGGTATGCCGACGCGGCGGGCTACAAGCCGGGCAGCGATGTGCTCAGTCTCGCCACCTACGACCCGGCGCTGAAGGCGCGCTCGCCGCAGGAGTTGCCGCAGGCGCATGTGTTTCCCGGCGCGGGCCTCGTCTCGATGCACACGGCGATGGGCGACAAGGAACGCGACATCAGCTTCCTGATGCGGAGCAGCCCGTTTGGCAGCGTCAGCCACGGCCACGCCGACCAGAACGCGTTTGTCGTCGAGGCGTTCGGCCGCGGGCTGGCGGTCGCGACGGGATATTATCCGTGGTATGGCTCGCCGCATCACAGCCAGTGGACGCGCGCGACGCGGGCGGTGAACAGCATTCTGGTGGACAGCCAGGGCCAGGTGCAGCGCAGCGCGGCGGCCAAGGGAGCGATCACGGCGTTCCTCCACGGCGAGGGCTACGACTACACCGAGGGCGAGGCCGGCGCGGCGTATGGCGACAAACTGAAGCGATTCCGCCGCCACGTGGTGCATGTGCGGCCGGGAGTGTTTGTGATTTTTGACGATCTGGCGGCAACGAAACCGGCGACGTTCCAGTGGTTGTTGCACGCGCATGAGAAGATCGCCGTGGACGAGCAACAGCAGCTCGTGACAATCCGCCGCGAGCCGGCGACGATGGAAGTGCGACTGCTGCTGCCCGCGGGCCTGGCGTTTTCGCAGAACGACAAATACGAGCCGGAGCCTGAGCGCGTGAAGCGCGGCGAGATGAAGAACACATGGCACCTCACCGCCGCCACGACCACGCAGAGCGCCACGGGGCGGTTTCTCTCAGTGCTGACGCCGCATCGCACCGGCAGCGACTCGCCGGTGACGAAGACGGATCTCGTCCAAGGCGACGGCGCGGTCGGCGTTCGGCTGCGGTTCGCGGACGGCGCGGAGGATGTTGTCGCCTTCCGCACAAGCGCTGATGCCGAGACGGTGTCCTGCGGCGGTTTGCGCAGCGACGCGCTCGTCTTTGCACGCGGCCGCGCCAAAGACGGCAAGGTGAAGCGTCGCCTGATGTATGAGGGTATAAAGCTGGAGGAAACCGGCAAGTAGCGGATCTTCTCACGAAGCCGCTGCCACCAGCGCGCGGAAGAGCGCGGCGGACGGCTCATGCCGGTCGTGGAGCCGCTCCGGATGCCATTGCGCGCCGAGGAAGAACTGCGAACCGTCCAGTTCCACCGCCTCCACCACACCGTCGCGCGTTGAGCGCGCCGACACGCGCAGCCGGGGCGCAAGGTCTTTCACGGCCTGGTGATGGGCGCTGTTGACGCGGATCGCCGTCGCGCCGACCAACGCGTGCAGCCGCGTGCCTGGAACAATCTCCACGTCATGGACCAGTTCGAAATGGCGCGGGTCGCTGTGGTTGACGGCCGCGCCGATTTCCGACGGCAGGTCGAGCGCCAGCGTGCCGCCCGCGGCAACGTTCATCACCTGGCAACCGCGGCAAATGCCGAGCACCGGCCGCCGGCCCTCATCGAGCAGCCGCCGCGTCAAGAACAACTCCATCGTGTCGCGAAGCCGGCTCACACTTCCCAACTTCGGGTTCGCCGGGTCGCCGCCGAAGAGCGCGGGGTTCACATCGCCGCCGCCGGTCAGCAGCAGGCCGTCGGCGGGCGCGAGCAGCGCCGCCAGCGCCGCCTCGTCGTCCGTCAGTGGCAACACCATCGGCAGCCCGCCCGCCGCCAGCACCGCGTCGGTGTATTCCTTGTTGATGCAACCGTTCAGTCCGCCACCGCTCCTCTCCTGAACGGCCGGTGTCAGCGCAATCAGCGGCTTCTGTTTTGCGACGGCGCTCATGCGTAGCACCGCACCTCATAGACGCTCGCCACCTCGGCACCGTTTGTGGCGGTGATGTGCAGGCGGATGGACTTCGCCTCGACCGGCTTGAACGTGTGGCGGTTCAGGCGCTGGTAGTTGCCGGTGACTTTCGCGAGCGTCACCGGTTTGTCGCTGTCCGGCACGACAGCGGTGATCTCGTAGTCCCGCACCGTTTCCGGTTGCGGCGCGCGGATGACGCCTTTGTTGGCGCTGTCCTGCGAGGTCAATGTCAGTTCCCGGTGAAAGCCGCTGTCGAACGTGATTTGGATGCGGCTGATCGTCTGTGGTTTGTCCCACGCCAGTTCCAGCCAAGCGGCACCCGGCGTCATCGGCGCGCCCCAGCGGTTCTTCCAGTCTCGCTCCATGTCGCGGACGAAGCCGTTGATGACGTTCGCAGCCTTGGAGGTTTTGTATTCCGCCGACGCCGTCACCTTCGCGGCGCGCGCGAGATCCTGGGCGTCGGAGTTGCGGACGTTCTTGATCGTCTGGTCGTCGCGCAGGAGCGCCTGCTGCAACTCGCCCACGCGCGCCTTGTCCTGCGCAAGCTGGCGCGGCGCGAGGCCGTGGCGCGCGCAGAACGCCGCGGCGGTGCCCGCAGCCTGGCCGATGACGGAGCACGTCGCCATCACGCGCGTTGAGGTGAACGCGACGTGCGTGGCGCTGATGTTGCGGCCCGCCATCATCAGGTTGCCGACGTTCTTGCTGTAGAGCGAACGCAGCGGGATGTTGTAAACCTCCTCCATCTTGATCTGGACGCACGGATGGTTCTCCTGCATGTCGAAACCGCTCGGTGGATGGTCGTCCATCCACCAGCCGCCGATGGCGACAGCGTCGGCGAAATCGCCTGTCTTTCCTTCCAAGTCATGTTGCGTCAGGAGATGGTCGCCCAGAATGCGCCGGCTCTCGCGTTTGCCGGGCAGCATCCCGATCCAGTCCAGCGCCCACGAGTCGCTCGCCGGGTGGTTGCCGGAGTTCTTGATGTAATCCCACACGCCGAGCACGATCGAGAGCAGCTCGAACCGGATGCGCTCGTTGTCGCGAATGGTATTGAGCTGGCCGCCCCACTCGATCCACCAGTAACCGTATTCCCACGCCTTCACCGAGCGGAACTGGAGCTGCTCCTTCGTCACCTTGCGCGCCCATTTCGGCGGCGTGAACGGCATCGGCCGGCCGCAGTCGCTCGACGTGAACAGGATGCTGCTGCCAAGCGTCTGCCGGTCAGGCGCGGCGAGGCCAAGCGATTCGTTGAACTCGCTCTTCTGCTCGCGGCCCCAGCGGAATTCCGCGCCGCTCTCCAGCGCGAGCCGGCTGTCGCCGGTGCAGTCGAGATAAACCTTCGCCTTGATGCGGTAGAGATGCTCGGTCTTGTCGCAGCGCACCATCACTTGCTGGATCGCGCCGTCCTTCGTCTCCGCCGCGAACAACGCGCTATCGAGCAGTAGCGTGATATTTGGCTCACTCTTCACCTTGTCGTAGAGCAGCAGATCCCACAGTTCCCACGACCGCTGCGGATTGTTCACGGCATCGTCGAGCCGAAACTCCTCGATCAGCCCGCCCTCGCGCCAGCCGGGCCGGCCCTTGTGGCAGTTCGCGCCAACGATGTGCATCTTCACTTCGCTGCTGGCGTTGCCGCCAAGCCGCGAACGGTCCTGCGCGAGCACCACGGTCGCGCCGTTGCGCGCCGCGGCCACCGCCGCGCAGACGCCCGACATGCCGCCGCCCGCGACAAACACGTCGCACGCGAGGTCCACCAGCGTCATGTGCGGCTCGCCGGAAAAACGGCCCACGCCCGCCTGTGGCGGCGCGACACGGTCAAAGGCGTTGCTGATCTGCTCGCGCGATGGCGGCGTGGCGCCGGAGAATCCGTCGGCGCGGACGATGAGCGAGAAACCGGTGCCCAGCCCGGTCATTGCGAGAAATTGTCGTCGGTTCATAATGATGCTTTGGTTTGTCCGTCAAGGTTCGCGGTTATGCTAAAGCAAAACCTCCCGGCATTCAAACGGCGAACTGAAAACGATGACGCTGAAATTCTCCGCAGGCTTCTCGAAATTTGCCTTGCGCGGGTTTGGACGCCTCCGGTATGGTCGGGGCGGTTTGATACACCTTTAAGTCCGGTCCAGTGAGACCGGGAAGGCATTATGACGAAGTTCGAAGTTCATGTTCGCCGTGCGACTGCGGCTGCGGGCCGGGTCGGCACGGCTTTTTTGTGCTTATGAAACAAACTTGTGTGATGGATGCGGTGGCAATGGACCGGGCGCTGACGCGCATGGCGCATGAAATCGTCGAGCGTTCGGAGGACATGGGTAAGATCGTGTTGGTGGGAATCCAGGGCGGCGGCGTGCGGCTCGCGCAACGGCTCGCCGCCAAGCTCCAGGAGATACTCGGCAAACCGGTGCCGTGTGGCATGCTGGACATCACCATGCACCGCGACGACCTCTCGCTGCGCAAAAAACCGCCCGTGGCCCGGCAGACGAACATCACGTTCGATGTGACCGGCAAGCACATCATCTTCGTGGACGACGTGCTCTACACCGGCCGCTCCACGCGGGCGGCGATGAGCGAGATCACCGATTTCGGCCGGCCGGCGCGCATCCAACTCGCCGTGCTGGTGGACCGCGGTCACCGCGAGCTGCCGATCCGGGCCGATTATGTCGGCAAGAACATCCCGACATCGAAGGAACAAAAGGTCCGCGTCCTCGCGGAGGAGGTGGTTGTCGAATGAACTGGAACCGTAAAGACCTCATCGCCATCCAGGATCTCCAGCCGGAGGAGATCGTCCACATCCTCGACACGGCGTTGACGTTCGAGGAGGTCGGCCAGCGCGACGTGAAGAAGGTGCCCGCGCTGCGCGGCAAGACAATGGTGAATCTCTTCATCGAGCCAAGCACGCGCACGCGCACGAGCTTCGAACTGGCGGCGCACCGGCTCTCGGCCGACGTCGTCAACATCATGGCCACCGCTTCCAGCATCACCAAGGGTGAGACGCTCAAGGACACGGCGCTCAACCTCCAGGCGTTGCACGCCGACATCATCGTCATCCGCCACTCGTCGGCGGGTGCGGCGAAGTTCCTTGCAGACCGGCTCAACGTCTCGGTGATCAACGCCGGCGACGGCGCGCACGAGCATCCGACGCAGGCGCTGCTCGACGCGTTCACGATCCGCCAGAAGAAAGGCCGCATTGCCGGCCTGAACGTCACCATCCTCGGCGATATCCTCTACAGCCGCGTCGCGCGGTCGAACATCCACCTGCTGACCAAGCTCGGCGCGCGCGTGACGCTCGCCGGTCCCAGCACGCTGGTGCCGCGCGTGTTCGAGCAAATGGGCTGCCGCGTCTGCTACGACATCGAGGAAGCCATCGCCGACGCGGACGTGATCAACCTGCTCCGCATCCAGCACGAGCGACAGCGGCAGACGATGTTCCCCAGCATCGGCGAATACGCCGCCATCTTCGGCCTGACGAAGGAACGCTTCGCGCGCACCAAGCCCGACGCGCTCATCATGCATCCGGGGCCAATCAACCGCGGCGTGGAAATTGACAGCGACCTGGCGGACTGCAAGCGCAGCGTGATCCTGCAGCAGGTCTCACACGGTCTGGCAGTGCGGATGGCGGTGCTTTATTTGTGCGCCGGCGCGCAGCCGGCAGAGGAGGCAGCATGAGCAATCTGACGATTCGCAACGGGCGGGTGATTGACCCCGCCAATAAAGTGGACGCTGTGCGCGATGTCTTCGTGCGCGATGGCAAAATCGCCGCCGAAGCCGTGCCGGACGCGCCAGTGTTGGACGCGAAGGGTCTTGTGGTGACGCCGGGTCTCATTGACATTCACGTCCACTTGCGCGAGCCGGGCCGCAGCGACAAGGAAACCATCGAGACCGGCACACGTTGCGCGGCTTTCGGCGGGTTCACGAGCGTCGTTTGCATGCCGAACACCTCGCCCGCCGCCGACAACACCGGCACCATCGCGTTCATCAAACAGCGCGCCGCCGCAGTCGCCTGCGTGAACGTCCTGCCGGCCGGCGCGATTACCAAGAACATTGAAGGCGCGGAGCTGGCGCCGATCGGTTCGCTCAAGCGTGCGGGCGTCGTGGCGATCACCGACGACGGCCGTTGCGTGCAAAGCAACGAAATCATGCGGCGCGCGCTGGAATACGCGAAGATGTTCGAGCTGCCGCTGATGGACCATTGCCAGGACAACAACCTCGTCAGCGACGGCGTGATGCACGAGGGCTACTGGAGCCATCTGCTCGGCATGAAAGGCTGGCCAAGCATCGGCGAGGAGATCATCGTCGCCCGCAACATCATGCTAGCCGAGCAGGTGGACTGGCATGTTCACTGTCAGCACCTGAGCAGCGCCGGCAGCGTGCGGCTCGTGCGCGAGGCGAAGAAACGCGGCGTGAAGATTTCCGCCGAGGCGTGCCCGCACCATTTCACGCTGACTGACGAAAGCTGCAAGGGTTACGACGCCAACTTCAAGATGAGTCCGCCGCTGCGCGAGCCGCGTGACGTGGAAGCGATCCTGGAGGGTCTGGCCGACGGCACCATCGAGGTGATATGCAGCGACCATGCGCCGCACTGCGCGTTCGAGAAAGAGGTGGAGTTCGACAAGGCGCCGTTCGGCATCCTCGGCTTGGAGACGGAACTGGCGTTGTCGTTGGCGCTGGTCCACAAGAAGCTGCTGACGCTGCCGCAGCTTGTCGATAAGTTCACGACCGGTCCGGCGCGGTTGCTGCGGCTGAACAAAGGCACGCTGTCGGTTGGCGCGGACGCGGACATCACGGTGATGGACCCTGCGCGCGAATGGGTTTACGACGTGAACCAGACGGCGAGCAAGTCGCGCAACACGCCGTTCCACGGCTGGTCTCTCAAGGGCAAGGCCGTGGCGACCATCGTGGGCGGGCGCGCGGCGTGGCCGGTGAAGTGATGATGAAGACGCTGATCGGCTATCTCTGCGCTGCGGCGGTGGGCGTGCTGGCCACGTTGCTTTGGCTGAATCAGACGACGCGCCGCGAGATCAGCAACGATTTCGCTGCCGCCGAGATCAAGCGCGTAGCGAAGGCGTTTTCGGCCGAGCAGGTGATCGTCTTCAATTACAAGCACAAGCGGTCAGACCTGATCAGCACGGCGCAGGTTTCGATCCTCGGCAAGGCGCGCGTGTTCGCCGGGTTTGATCTGTCGAAACACCTGCGCGTCGTCGTGGACCAGAAGAAGCGGCGCGTGACGGTGGAGCTTGGCCAGCCGGAGATTGTCGGCGTGGATATGTTTGACCAGACCTACCAATACGAGAAAGATTGGTTGTGGAACCGGTTCTCGGAAGAGGACCGGGACGCCATCGCGCGCGGCATGCGTCAGAGCGTGCTGCAACAGGCGGCGGCCAGTTCACTGTTGCGCGAGGCGCGTGATAGCATGAGAGACTTTTTGACCGCGATGATGCGCGGTCACGGCTACGCGGCGGATGTGCAGTTTGTCGGCACGGAGCCGGCGCCGCAATTGAAAGGATAAATGGACGCAGTTTTGGCACTTGAAGATGGGTTGGTTTTTCGCGGCCAGGGTTTTGGCGCACGAACGTCGGCTTGCGGCGAGGCGGTGTTCAACACCTCGATGACCGGCTACCAGGAGATCCTCACCGATCCGTCCTACAAAGGACAGATCGTGGCGATGACCTACCCGGAGATCGGCAACTACGGCATCAACACGCTCGACGTGGAGAGCTGGCAGCCGCACGTCGCGGGCTTCGTCGTGCGCCAGCTCAGTCCCGTCGCCTCGAACTGGCGCTCGGAGTTCACGCTCGACGCCTACCTGAAGAAACACGATCTCCCCGGCATCCAGGGCGTGGACACGCGCCGGCTCACCAAGCACCTGCGCACGCGCGGCGCGATGAAGGCGTTCATCTCCACCGAAACGATCAGCGACGCCGACGCCGTCAAGCGTGCGCAAGAGTGGAAGGGCATCGTCGGAGTGGACTACGTCGTTGAGGTCACGCACAAAAAGCCGTTCCACTGGGAAGGCTACGGCCAGTGGAGCGCTAACTGGGACATCCCGCGCGGCGCGACGCTCGACGAAGCGCGCGCCGCCAAGGGCGAGACCGGTTTGTTCCAGGGCATGTTCGACGCGCTGCCCGCGCCGGGCTACCGCATCGTGGCGCTCGACTACGGCATCAAATACAACATCCTCCGCCGGCTGCGGCAGCGCGGCTTCGACATCCACGTGTTGCCGGCGACCGCGACGGCGAAGGAAGCAATGGCGTTGAAACCGGACGGCGTTTTCCTCAGCAACGGCCCCGGCGACCCCGAGGCGCTGCCCTACGCGCACCGCACTGTCCGCGACCTGATTGGCGAGGTGCCGATATTTGGCATCTGCCTCGGCCACCAGATTCTTGGCCACGCGTTCGGCGGGCGCACGTTCAAGCTCAAGTTCGGCCATCGCGGCGCGAACCAGCCGGTCAAGGAATTGCGCACCGGCAAGGTGCTCATCACCTCGCAGAACCACGGGTTCGCCGTGGACGCCCAGTCGCTCAACACCGACGAGGTCGAGGTCACGCAGATCAACCTCAACGATCAGACCGTCGAGGGCATGCGGCACAAGAAGCATCCGGTCTTCAGCGTCCAGTATCATCCGGAAGCATCGCCCGGCCCTCACGACGCCGGTTTCCTGTTCGAGGAATTCAAGCGCCTCATCGAGCAGCATCGGCGACAAAAATAGTCGCGGCAGTCAAACCGGCAACCGGCAGCGAGAGCTTGAGTTGTTGTTTTCGGCAGCATACGAAAGACACTGACATGAACCGGCGAAACTTCATCAAGACCTCCGTCGCGGCGGCGTTCGGCTTGCCGGCGTTCTCCATCCTCGGCGCGGACTCGCCCGCGAGAAAATACCGCACCACGCTCATCGGCTGCGGTTGGTGGGGCGGCAACATCCTGCGCGAGGCGATGGCCAGCGGCGCGTGCGACGTCGTCGGTCTTTGTGACGTGGACACGCGGCAGATTGACCAGCTTTTCGGGAAGGTCGAGCAACTCGCCGGTCAGCAGCCGAAGCGTTACAAGGACTACCGCGAACTGCTCGCGAAGGAAAAACCGGAGATCGCCATCGTCGCCACGCCGGACCATTGGCACGCGCTGCCGATGATCGCCGCCGTGCAGGCCGGCGCGCACGTCTATGTCGAGAAGCCCATCAGCCACACCATCGCCGAAGGCCGCGCGATGGTGAAGGCCGCGCGCGACACCGGCCGTGTCGTGCAGGTCGGCACGCACCGGCGCATCTCGCCGCACAACGTCTCCGGCCGCGAGTTCATCCGCTCCGGCAAACTCGGCAAGCTCGGCATGGTGCGCTGCTTCGTCTCCTACGGCGGCGGCCCGGAGAAACCGCAGGCCAACGAGGAGCCGCCGAAGGAGCTCGACTGGGATTTCTGGTGCGGCCCCGCGCCGCTGCGGCCGTTCAACAAGCGGATTCACCCGAAGGGCTTCCGCAACTTCCTAGACTACGCCAACGGCACGCTCGGCGACTGGGGCATCCACTGGCTTGACCAGGTCCTCTGGGTCACCGGCGAGAAGTGGCCGCGCAAGGTCTATTCCACCGGCGGCCGGCCGATCAAAGGCGCGCCCGTGCTGACGAAGGAGGAGCAAACCACCGACGCGCCCGATCATCAGGTGGCGACGTTCGAGTTCGAGCCGTTCACCGTCGTCTGGGAGCACCGCCAGTTCGCTGGCAACGAAACCGAGAAAGGCGAGAACGTCGGCTGCTACTTCTACGGCGAGAAAGGCACCCTCCACATGGGCTGGCAGAAAGGCTGGACGTTTTATCCTTCCGCCAAGAGCGCGCCGGTCCAGCACGAAGACCCGCAACTCGGCAAGCCCGACGACCAGAACATCAAGGAACTCTGGAGCGACTTCCTTGACGCGATCAAGACCCGCCGCCGCCCGGTCAGCGACATCGAGGAGATACAGCGCTCCACCGACTGCGCGCTGCTCGGCATGCTCTCCTACAAGCTCGGCCGCAGTGTTCAGTGGGGCGGCGCGAAAGGCGCCATCCTCGGCGACGCCGAGGCCAGCAAGCTTCTCAGCCGCCCCTACCGCGGCCCGTGGAAGTATCCGCAGGTGTGAGAGCGGTGCGCATCACCAAGAACGATTCTTGGCAAAATCATCGGAAGCAAAATCATGGTTTTGCCCCTGATGATTTTGCCTCCAGCCTCCTTGCGTTGGTTGTGGCTTCGACCTGCTGCATCCTTGCGTTGCGCGCGCCGTCGCGAAATAGTCGGGCGCAACGGAACGGAATATGTTAGCCTCGTTAACCAGAAACCAGAGATTCACCAACATGAAAACGCCTCGCATCTTCGGTCACTGCTTCCTCTCACTGTCCATTTCCTTCGTGGCGCTCGCCGCTTGTTCCGCCGCCGAGTCCACCAACGCGCCGTCCTGCAAGGCGTGCGTGGCCGCCAAGACGACCGACGCGGCAAAACCGGCGGCGGCCGAGGAGGGCTGCAAGTCGCTGTTCGACGGCAAGAGCTTGAACGGTTGGAAACCGACGAACTTCATCGGCAAGGGGAAGGTGGAGGTGAAGGACGGCTGCATTCTCCTTGGCAAGGGCAACGATCTCACGGGCGTGTCGTTCGTGGAGACGAACTCATTGTCGCGGACGGACTACGAGATCGAGTTGGAGGGCAAGCGGGTGGGCGGCTACGACTTCTTCTGCGGGCTGACGTTCCCGGTGGGCAAGGCGTGTTGCACGCTGGTGCTCGGCGGCTGGGGCGGCAGCGTGGTCGGCATTTCGTCCATTGACGGCATGGATGCTTCGGAGAACGAGACGACCAAGAGCATGGAGTTCGTCAAGGACCGCTGGTATGCCATCCGCGTCCGCGTGACGGCGGAGAAGATCGAGTGCTGGATTGACAAGGAGCAGATCGTGGACGTGACGATCACCGGCAAGCGGATCGGCATGCGCTTCGGCGAGATCGAGGAATCCGCCCCGCTCGGCATCGCCTCTTACAACACCGCCTCCGCGTTCAAGAACATCCGCCTCCGTCGGCTCGACTGAGACGGCCGGCGAACGGCCGCCATGAAAACTCTACTCGCCGCCTTCGCCGTCGTGCTCGTGGCTTCCACGCCGGAGCTGTTCGCGCAGAAGAAAAAGGCGATGAGCCAGCGCGAGGTCGTGGACGTGGTGCTGGCGAACAGCAAGCCCCTGAAATACCCGCGCGACGGGCGGCTTCCGCTTTACCTTTGGCCGCTGCATGGGCTGGGCACGACCAACGAAGTCGAAGCGGTGCAGTTGCTGAAGAACCTCGACGAGCGTGGCCTGCCAGTCATCGCATCATGGAACCCCGCGCCGCAGCGGCGCGAGCGAAGCTTGAGCGACGCGCTCTGGCTCGGTCGTCTCCAGAAGAAGCTCGGACTGCCAATCACCATCAGCGCCGTCTCGTGCATGAACGCCTTCTGCAACGGCGACGAGAAGACGGCGCATGTTGGCGACGACGGCAAACCGTTCTTCGACTTCTCGTTCGAGCCGAAACGGCCGATGGGTTGCCCGTTCGCGCTCGGCTTCCGGCATCCGGCCATTCGCGAGCAGGTCGAGTTCTTCCTCGACGCCTACCAGCGCGAGGGCCTCGACATCCATTTCATCTTCGTGGACTGGGAAGTGGACGGCCCCATCGAGTGGAACGACGGCTGGGCACACAGCAAGCGTTGCCGCCGCTGCTGCAAGCACATCCCGAACATCAGCGACTTCGCCGCGTTCCAGAAGGCGCTGCGGGAGATCCGCTGCCGGATGCAACGCGAGTGTCTGGCCGAGCCGGTGCTGAAGCGGTTTCCCAAGGCGCTCGTCGGCAACTACGCGGTCTATCCCAACGACGGCTGGCGCTATTGGTATGACTACTTCGAGAAGCTCGCGCCCGACGTGCCGTTCAAGAGCGACCAGCGCGCGAAATACCGGCCGTGGTTCCAGGAGTTCCCGCTGACCGGTTTCACTGTCTCGATGCCGGTGGTCTATACGTGGTATGCGACGCCGACGTGGTATGACTTCGCCAGCAGCGATTACCGCTGGTTCTACAACCTGCTGCTGGTCGCATCGAAGTCGGGCGAACATAGATCCGCCAGCGCGCCGAGCATTCCGTTCGTCCACTGGCACACGACCGCGCCGCCGAAGGAACCAGATCCAGCGGTGAAGCAATTCAGCGCGGAGAAGTATCAGGAGTTGCTCTGGCATATCCTGTTGCGCGGCCACGACACGCTGTTCCTCTGGTGCCCGCGCGACGAAACCGCCGAGGAAACGCGGCTCCTTCATGAGGTCTGGGCCGCGTCGCTTGAATATCGCGAGTTCCTGGAAAAGGGAAAGCCGGTCATCTTCGACGTGCCGCGCCAGCAAGGTCCGGTCGTCTCCGCCGTGCGGCTCGGCAACCGCGTGCTGGTGCGCCGCACCGACTTCGACGAGCGGCAGGTGCCGGTGACTCTGAACATCGGCGGCGGGACGATCACGGTGCCGCGCGCGGACGGGCGATGTCAGACGTTGAGGCTAACGCCGCAGTAGAAAGCCAGCTCGCGCAAATCGCGAATCGTCCGCGAGGGATGAATGGCGGGCTGGTCGCCGGCGCGGTTGAGCCACACGGCCTGCCAGCCGCAACGCAGCGCGCCCTCGACGTTCGCGGGAAGGTCGTCCACGAAGAGGATATGCGCTGGTTCCACACAAAGGTCGCACTCGGCGGCGGCGAAGATGCGCGGGTCGGGCTTGCAGCAGCCAACGACCGCCGAGAACGTCCACGACTGGAAGCAATCGGCGAGGCCGAGCCGCTCGTAGAGATGGATGGTGCTCGCCCAGCCGTCGGAAAGCACGCCAAGCTTCAAGCCGCGAGCGCGTAGTGCGTCGAGCACCTCACGGACTTCGGGGAATGGCTCCACTGATTCCGGACCTTCGAGCCGGTCGCGCAACCGCGTCACAAGTTCCAGCGAGGCGGATGCGCCCACGCCAGCGAGCAGGCGGCGATAGTATTCCACGCGCTGCGCGGCGGCGGTTTCCTCGGTGGTCGTGGAGCCGGCCTGGCTGGAGAGCCAGTCGAGCGCGGCGCGCACTGTTTGAACGGCATGTTGCTCCCCCACCCCGATGCTGAATTCGCGCAACGCCTCGGTCACAGCGGCGGGTTCCAGGAAGGCGTGGCGGTGTTTCAGCAGGACGCCGCCGGAGTCGAACACGATGGCGGCGATGGTTGGAGCGAGCTTGTTCATGCGGCGCACTGCCGCGGACGCGACCGCTTATTTTTGCGGCAGCTTCTTGAGCAGTTCCCGCGCCTTTTCCTGCCACCGGGGCAGTTCGGCGGCCCAGCCGGGCGCAGGCTGCGCCGCGAGAACGCGGTCGAGGTGTTTGCGGGCCTTGTTGTATTGGCGCAGCTTGATCGCGGCCTCGGCGAGCACGAGATGATTTTCGGGATAGTTCGGATGCTCCTCGATCGCGTCTTCCAGCAACTCCATCGCTTGTTCGGGGTCGCCGACGCTGGTCGGCCATGACGGCGCTTCCAAATATATCTGGGCCATGACGCGGCGGGGGCCGGCGTAGTCGAGCTGCTCGTCAAGCTCGTTGGCGCGCTTGAGCGCGTCGAGCATGGGTTTGATCATCGCCAAGCCCTTGGACTTCGCCGCGTCGGCCTGCATGGCGAAATTCAACGCGAGGAAGTAGTTGCCCTCGGCGCTGTGGGTATCCACGAAAATGGCGTGCTTCGCGTAGGAAGCGCCGATCTCGGCCAGACTGAATTGCTGGCGCTCGTCCCTGGCGATGCCGGCTTGTTCGGCGAGCCAGTAGCAGGCGCGTGCCGCGCGCCAAAGCGCCTGGGTGTTGTGCGGCGCGAGCTTCATGGACTCGCGGAGGAGGTCGAGCGACTTCTGGACGTTGGCCGGCTCGATGCGCGCCGCCCATGCTTTGTCCGCCTCGACGATCTTCTGCTCCGCCCTTTTGACCTCCGCGTCCGTCAGGATGCGGTCGGGTCCAAGCTGCTTGATGCGCGGCCGGCCGTAGAAACAGCCCGTGGACAGCGCACAGAGCAGGACGATGGCAACCAGTTGAACGTGGCGATTCATGGCGCGGAGAAGATTTACTTGTTGTAGAGTTTCTGCGCCGCGTCGTAAGCGGCACCGTCGGGCGCGACGAAACCTTTCAGCGTCATGGTTTGGAGTAACTCTTTCACGGTCGCGTCGGCGCCCATGCCGAACAGCGCTTTCTTGATGGCGGCGATGTCCGCCTCCGCCGCCACGCCCTCGAAGAAGACTGCCGGCGCGGGCGGCAAACTGGGCGACTTGTGGACGACCCGCAACTGTGCCGCCAGGGGCAACGCCGGGAGCGCGTCAAATTGGTTCTGATCAAGGAGCGCGAGATCGGCTTTCTTTTCTTCGCCCGCCACCGCTTTGATGGCGCGCAAACCGCTGCCGACTTCCTTGAGCTTGAAAAACGCCTCGACATCCTGGCCGCCGAGCACGATGCGGCTGACGAACACCTTGTCGTAGAATTGGTTGCTGGAAAGCTTCAGCCCCTTCGCCGCCGCGAGATTGGCGGGGCCGTCCGTGCGGCCGACGATGTAGTAGCCGTCGGTCTTGCGGTTGGCCGGCACCGTTTGCGCGAGCAGCTTCATCTTCAGCTTCGCGCCGTGGCCCAGATACACCGGCAGGCCGACGATGGCGAAACCCGGCTTGTTCTTGGCGATGTCGCCGAGGCCGGTTTCGAGGTCGTTTTCATAGACGACCTTGAGCGCGCCCTCCGGCAAGCCGGCGGCCTTGGCCAGATACGCACCGAAGCCGGCCATCACGTCCTTGGCCTCCTCCGGCGAGCCGGGCGCGCCGGGATAGAATACCATCACGTCGCGCGGGCCGGCAAAGCCGGTGGCGACGCTGCAAAATACCGCGGCTCCTACAACAATGTTCCGATAGTTCATGATGAATCCAGCTTGCGGCAGAATTGGGCGCGCACTATAACGACCACGCCTTTTCGCGTCAATCGAAGGTTCCATGCCGGCTTTAGACGCGAAACACGGCAAAAATTCATCATGACTGAACATCAAGGTTCCGTATCCGCGTTCTTCCGGGAGAAAGGTCTGACCCGGTTGGCCGCTCTGGTCTTGAACTGGCCGCGCGCCGTGCTGACCGCCGCCGCGTTGCTCACCGTCGCGAGCTGCTGGCTCATCGCCACGCGCATGGAAATGAAGACCGCCCACAGCGACCTCATCTCCGAGAAGGACCGCAGTGCCGCGCAGTTTCAGGAGTTGATGGAGGAGTTCGGCACGCCCTACGTGCTCATCGGCGTGCTGGAATGCGAGCCGGCGCACTTCGGCGCCCGCCGCGACCTCGCCGCGCGGATGAAGCGCGAACTGGAGGCGGCCCGCGTGCCGGCGGCGGCGCTCGACCTCGGCGTGCCGGTCGCGCCGGGCGCGACGACGAACCTCGTGAAGGGCGCGGACTACCGGCTCGACCTGAGTTCGCTCCAAGGGCGCGAGCTTTATCTCGCCTCCACCAACGATCTCGCTGACATCCGCAAGACGCTGGAGACGGAAGCGCCGTGGTTGCGCAAGCTAAGCGCCGCGCCGACACTGGAGGGATTCTTCCGCATGGCGGATGAGCGGTTCGCCTCCGAGCAGAAACGCGGCAAGGTCGGCAGCGACGCCGAGGCGATCCAGGGGCTGGAGATGTTCGCGCAGCTTTTTGACCGGATGCGCCTCGCGGCAACCGATCCCGCGTGGCAGCCGCCGGTGGGCTCGTTCTGGGAGGAGATGTTCACGCCGCCGTCGGCTGGTGGTATGTCCGCCGACCTGCGCGAAGGTTACTTCGCCAGCTTCGATGGCCGGCTGCTGTTCATGTTTATCCAGCCGACCAGTAACAGCCGGAACGTGGACGCGCTCCGCCAGCTCGTGGACGGCGCTCGCGCGGCGTTTCGCAAAGTCCAGCAGGGCGACCCGAAGTTCGCTGGCATCAAGCTCGCGCTCGCGGGCGAACCGGCGGGCGCAGTCAACGAAGCCGATTCCACCAGCCAGGACATGCAGTTCTTCGGCTTGGTTTCGCTCGTCGGCGTCAGCCTGCTGCTGATGGCCGGCTTCCGGGGCTTTCGGTTCCCGCTGATGCTCGTCGCGTCGCTCGGCATCGGCATGGCGTGGACGTTCGGCCTGACGACGCTCTTCATCGGCCACCTGAACCTCCTCTCGCAGGTCGTGCCGATCATTCTCATCGGCCTCGGCATGGACTTCGGCATCCATCTGCTCACGCGCTACCGCGAGCAACGCCGCCGGGGCAGCAGCCGGCCGGAGGCGTTGCGCGAGGCGATTATCCAGAACGGCATGAGCATCATCATGAGCGCCATCACGACAGCCGTGGCGTTCTTCTCGATCTCGGTGGACAACTTCAAGGGCTTCGTCGAAATGGGCCTCATCGCCGGCATGGGCGTGATGTGCTGCCTGGTGGCGATGATCGTCGTGCTGCCGGCGCTCCAGGCCGTGCAGCGCCGGTTCCAACCAGGTCGCGACGCGAAGTTGCATCCGTCTGACGTTCCCGCCGGCGTGGACGCGGCCGAGCCGTTGCACCCGCCGTTTGTCGAAAAGTTCTTCCAATACCCGTGGTGGATTCTCGCCGTCGGCACAGCCATCACGGTGGCGTTGGTGATCCCGACCGTCAAAGACTGGGAACGGATCAGCTTCGACTACAACCTCGCCAGCCTCTCCGCGCCCGGCACCGAGTCGGTCATCTATGAAGCGCGGATGATGAAGGAGAGCGACTTCACTGCCGAGATGGTCTCGCTGATCTGCAAGGACCTGAAGCAAGCCGAGGAAATCACGCGCCGCGTGCAGGCGCTGTCGTGCGTCAAGAAAGTCGAGTCGCTCCACAGCCGTTTCCTCGGCGACGCCGCGGAGAAACAGGCCATCCTTGCCGCCATCGCGCCGAATCTGGCGGGCGTGTTCGACACTCCACCCGCCTCGCAGCCGGTCGCGCCGGCGCAACTCGCCGCCATCGTCGGCAAACTCGCCGAGCGGCTCGACACCTACCAGGAAATGGCGCTCGACGGCGGGCAAAAGGCGCTGGTCAAACCGATCGGCAACGCCCTCGCCGCCGCGAAGAACTTCGAGAAGACGCTTCAGAGCGGCGACGCGGACCTCGCCGCGCGGCTCGGCAAGTTCCAGGACTACTTCATCGGCGACCTCGCCAGGCAACTCGCGCGCTTCCGCGCCAGCCTCAAGAGCGGCCCGATCACGCTGGAGTCCGTGCCGAAGGATTTGCGCGACCAGTTCATCGGCAAGACCGGCAAGGTGCAGGTCATGGTCTATCCGAAAGGCGAACTCTGGAACCGGCCCGCGCTGACGAAGTTCCTGACCGAATGCCGCAGCCTCGGCGTGCCCGTCACCGGCCCGCCGGTCGAATACTACGAGATGACCAAGCTGATGCGCGAAGGCTTCGACAAAGCCGCCATCTACGCCTGCGTCGCTGTCTATTTGCTGTTGCTCGTGGATTTCCGGCGCTTCAAGGCCGCCACGCTCACGATGGTGCCCGACTTGCTCGGCACGGTCTGGATGGTCGGCCTCATGGGCCTCTGCGGCCTGAGCTTCAACCCCGCCAACCTCATGGTGCTCCCGCTCATCATCGGCATCGGCCTCGCCAACGGCGTCCACGTCATGCACCGTTTCCGCGAAGCGCGCGACGCCGACATCTCCCACGTCGTCTGGCACACCGGCCTCGCCGTCATGCTCGGCTCGCTCGTCACCGTCGTCGGTTTCGGCTGTCTGGGCCTGGCGCATAACCTCGGCATCGCCTCCATCGGCAAAGCCCTCACCCTCGGCGTCGGCGCGCGCATCTTCACCAGCATCGTCATCCTCCCCGCCATGCTCGTCATCGTCCAGCGGCGGAAGTGGAAGGTTTGACGGCGCGCTTGGGTGCCGGCGTTACTCACTTCTTTCCGCCACTTGCCGGCTTCGTCTTGCCGAGCTTGGCGCGGATCATCGGCGCGAGGAACTTCGCCGTCTCGTCGCCGATGACGTGGTAGCCGGCGAGGTTCGGATGCCGGTCGCCAAACCAGCCGGGCAGGTTGCCGAAATGCGCGTCGAGCTGGTTGTCCATGACGACCACCTTCGGCTCCTTCTCGTTCATCACGAACGGCTTCACGAACTCGCGATACTTCTCCGGTATCTTCGCCAGCGGGAAGCGGCGGTAGTTCAACATGTTCGGCCCCTTCTTCAACTCCTCGTAGTAACGCGGATAAATGTCGAAGAGCGTCAGCTTCTCCTCCCCGGCGACGCGGCGCACGAGGTCGTTGATGCGCTTGCTGGCGGTGTCCTCGCCCTCGGCCTTGAACGCCATCGGGATGACCGTCATCGGGATGATCGTCGCGGCGGGATGGTCCTTGCGCAGCCGCGCGATCAACTTGTGGAAATCCTGCGGAAAGCTCGTGTCGAAGTTCTCGCGCTTGGCCACGTCGTTGAGGCCGTAGCGGACGAGGATGTAGTCGAGGCCGGGCAACTTCGCCGCCACCTTGTCGTAGCGGCCGGTGTCGAGCAGCCGGTGGATGAACTCGCCGCTGAGCGCGACATTGATGACGTTGCACGGCGGCAGATCGCCTTCCGCCGCGAGCAACTGCCGGATCACGTCCTCCAGTTGCGGCCCCTCCGGCACCAGCTTGCGCGGGATGCTGCATTCCGCCGTGCTGTCGCCGAGGATCAGGATTTGCAGTTTGCCGTCGTGTTCGGCGCGGCTGGCGACGGGCATTGCTACAAGCGCGGCGATGACGAACAGGAGTGCAGTTTGAATTCTCATGGGCGGTTGATAATTGCAGAGCGAATATCCTGTGTCATGAGCTACCCGATTACGATTTCTGCGCGGCCGCTTGGCGGCGTCTATTGGCCGTAGGGTTTGTCTGGCTTCTCGCGGACCAGCAACGCCGAGGGATAAACTCTTTCCACCCGCCCGTTGCGCCATACCACCAAGGGATGGCCTGATTGGCGGTGTGATTCGACGACTTCGGCCACCGCTTCGCGGAGCGCCTGCTCAGCCAGAGCTATCAGGGATCGACCCAATTTCTTTGTTTTGTCGGCGTTCATTCCACTCCTGTCGTGCGCCGCAATCTAGCAAATACATCGGGATTGGCGATAGTGATCTTTCCAGCCTCCTCCGAAGCAACGATCTGCGGCGTTTCCGTCGAATTGTCGAAGATCGTCCACGAGTCCAGCAGCGGGCGATAGAGCCGAAACAGATTCTGGACTCCCTTATCGAACCGGCGGCGCACCACGGCTTCCGGGATGTCGTGCCCGCCTTGGCGAACCCGGTCCGCCACGCGAGCCAGCGCCAATTCCACAGCGGGAAGCCAGAGAAAGAAAAGATGGATTGTGTAGCCTTCTCCCTTTAAGCCCCGCAGCAGCGGCACGTAACTTCTTCCTGAAAGCGTGGTTTCAAAACTGAAGTCACACAGCCGCGCGCGGTGCGCCTGAATCTGTTCCAGCACCAAGCGGCCCGCGCGAAAAGCCGCGGCCTGCGGGGCGAAGGGGGACAGCCCGCCCGCAATCAGGTCGGCGTTGATAAACTCCAGACAGTGGGCGTAATGCGGCAGGAACTTGCTCGCAAACGTCGTCTTCCCCGCGCCGTTCGGCCCGGCGATAATAAATAGACGCGGCTTGGCTCGTGGTGCCGGCATTGCAGTTACTTTCCCGCCCCCTCCACGATCCGAATTCCCTCCGCCGCCAGCCTACAGAGCGCATTCGCCTGCCGGATCACGTCCTCCAGTTGCGGCCCTTCCGGCACCAGTTTGCGCGGAATACTGCATTCCGCCGTGCTGTCTCCGAGGATCAGGATTTGCAGTTTGCCGTCGTGCTCGGCGCGACTGGCGACGGGCAGCGCCACAAGCGCGGCGATGACAAATAGGAGTGCAGTTTGCATTTTCATGGGTGATTGATAATCGCAGAACGAATGTCCGGTGTCATGGAGCGAGCCTGGTTACGGCAACTCTACGCTATGAGATGTCTTAGCTCATTGCGGAGTTCTGCTGCGATGTCGTCCAATGGTTTGGTCGCATCTAGCCTCGCGATCCCTGCCAAATCTGAGGGAATTTCTGTCTCTCCTGATTCCAAAACGACGACTCGCCCACTACGCCGCCGAAGAGCGCCATAAAAATAACCAAGTTCGAACAAAACATTCTGGCGCACACGACTTTCATTGGATCGCGGAGCACGTGCCAATCCTCCAAAATCATCAGGTGACCAGACGACTACGGCACAGTCGCATGAGTCGGCGATGCGCTCGAACTTCTCAATAACAGTCTGCCCCCTATTCGACTGTTTCATAAGAACGACCGGATCTATTCCTGCCGCTTTGAGAGCTGCAACGGCCTTGGCGCGAGCTTTAGTGTTTCTTCCGTGAACGACAAAAGCCCGCAATCTCCTAAGCTGTAGCATGCGCTCGATTGCGTCGCGCCCGATCGGCTTCAGCACGTAAGCTACTTGATTCTGCTTACACCATTCGTGGGCGTCTTCTGACGGCAATCCCGTCATCAAAATAAGCCGGGACTTTGGCCATTTCCGTCGCGCTTCTCGCAACAGCGAAACACCCTTACCAGCGTAGCGCGTTTGAGCTAGTCCACGGACGACTGGACCATCAGATCCTAGCGGCACAAAGAGGTCAGCGATGACAAAGTCAGGAGGCACGCCCCGATGGAAGAGTATTCTCTTGCAATCTCCGAAGACTACGCACTTGCAGCCAAGCTCGGAGACTTCTTCCGACATCGAACGCGCCAAATAATCGTCGTCCTCCACTATGAAAACAGTCTTCCTATTCATTGGGTCTTGTAACGACCGGTCGCTTTCGCTTCGATCATCCGGAACGCGCCATCGGCGGTCATTTCTCCTTTCTTCAGATAAAGAACGCCGCGCCGTTTGAGTTGTTTTACGATTGTCTGATCGCCTATTACTGAGCAGCAGATAATCCCTTGCTTCGGACGTTGCTTTAGAATCGCGTCAATTGCTGCCAACCCGGCCACCTGAGGGTCTCCGCCCAAGTCGGAACCAGGATCCATCATCACGTCAATCACTATGCAGTCTATTTGGCGAGTCGTGGCCAAGCGCACAGCCGATGACGCGTCACAACAAGTAAGCACGGTATAACCCTCCGACTTTACAATTTCAATCAGGCCCTCGATCTTATCCAATTCGTCGTCAGCAAACAAAACTGTTGGCATAAAGCTCCTACCCTTTTCGGCAATTCATTTTAAACGCAGAGATATGTCGATTTGTGGCCACCGTTAACGTCCCGTTGTGGATTTCCATGATGCGTCGCGCGATATAAAGTCCGAAGCCAGTGCCGGCAGGGTGTCGGGCTTTTGCCGCCGCACCACGAACACCCCGGTTGAAAATCGTTCTAGCCTCGTCAGGTGAAATTGGAGCGCCAGAACTCGTGAATCGCACGGAATAGAAGGTATCGTTCACTTCGAGGCCAATTGTGATGTCGGATTCGCGATCGGAATACTTGGTTGCGTTCTCCAAGAGATTGTAGACGACTTGGGACAGCAAGTTTTTGATTGCCCATACCCGAGGCCGACGATGACGTTCAAACTCATTCTCCAGAACCTCTATCTTGAGTTTTTTGGCGTCAGCTATCGGTTGGAAATCCTTCACGAAGCTGACGCACAAAAGACAGAGGTCAACGTGTTCTGGCTCTTCGCGGAAACTCTCAAGGTTATGATTGGCCTCCAGATCAGACATCAGGGAGAAATTCTTCACCAAATGCGCCAGAATAGTGCCCTGACAATAAATTGAATTAAGAAGGCCCTGTGCGGTCTTGAGCGGAATTCGCGGTCGCTTCAGTGCATCGATATTGAGCTTTATGGCGTTTATAGGCGCGGCAAGTTGGTGCGCAACGTTCTGCATGTATTCAGATTTCGCGTGTTCCGCTGCATCGCGTTCTTTTCGCAGCTTCGTAATCTCCGACTGAAGTTCTTCGATCTTTTGGTCGCTCGGTTTTTCGGTGCTCATGTGTCTTTTGTTTGAGGTTTCTAGCGATTCAAGCTAGTCGAGTCATGAGTGATTGTTCAATTCGTCCTACGAATAAGAATTCTGATTCTGGCCGACTGAGGGGGCGTTGTTTGGCGTCCAGCTCACCGCCCGGCAAAATCCACGCTCCGCCTGTCGCGCTGGCTTTGGGGTGGCCGTGGTTGCGCTCATCCTTGGTTTGCGCGGCATTATCGCCTTCGAACCGTCCGGCGCAAGCAGAATGATTTCCTCGGCAAGGCGCACGGGTCGAGTGTCGGGGTCGGGACCGTTGCGAACGGTTTGGGCTGATGCAGAGCCGGGCGTCTCGCCTGACGCGCCGGGTCTTGTTGGGCGGGTCTTGTCGGGCGAGACGCCCGACGCTACAACGCGTTGCCGCGCCTCAATGCTTGGTTTGGAATTTGGAGTTTCGCCGCTGGCCCCATCGAAAATAACGAAGAACGGTGCTCTTTCACGTAACTGGTTGAAAACCAAGGCATTCCGCACGAAACGGAGCGTTTCCACTGCGAAACTTAGGTCATTCCGGTCGAATCTTAAGGCATTCCTGTCGAATCTTAAGGCATTCCTGTCGAAACTTAGGCCATTCCGGACGGTTCTTAGGCCATTCCGGATGAAACTTAAGCCATTCCGGATGAAACTTAAGCCATTCCGGACGAAACTTAGGGCGTTCCGGACGAAACTCAGGGCATTGGGATCGAAATTTAGGGCATTCCGGTCGGTTCGCAAGCCATCGGGAAGGCGTTTGAGCGCGCCCGGAACGGCACGGATGGCGCTGGGCAACAGGTGGTGGTTCGCAGCCTGGAGCGTCTGGTCCTACGCCCACTCTCCTTCGCAGCACTCGTGCGGGTGGTGCGGATAGGGCGAGTGGCAGGCGACGAGGTCTTCCTCGCGCTTGAAGATGGAGCCGCAGTCTTTCGCCATCTCTTCCAGCTTCTTCGCGTCGGCTTCGGTGGCGGGACGGTAGGCAATGCCGGCGGTGATCGCTTTGTCCTGCAAGTCCATCCACGCCGGCGGGTAGCCCATGACCACGCCGGGCAGCGAGAGCGTCCAGCGGTAGGCGAGGTTGATGTCGTCCTGCTGCTCGAGCGGGCGATACCACCACTTGCGCGTGCGCTCGGCGCCTTTGGGCCACGCGCCGGAGTTGATCGTCTTGATGGAGAGCACGACCGCGCCTTTTTCCTTCGCGAGCGCGAGCACGTCCTTGCCGAAGCCGCGCGTGTAATACTCGACGTAGTTGACCGGGAACATGACGGTGTCGAACGCGAAGCCGCGCAACGCCGCGAGCGCCGCCTTGGTGGTGTGCGCCGAGAAGCCGATGGCGCGGATCTTCCCCTCCTTCTTTGCCGCGAGCATCGCCTCCAGCGCGCCGCCGGGGGCGAGCGAGGTCTTCACGTCCTCCGGCTTGACGAGGTGGTGCATCTGGTAGAGGTCGAAGTGGTCGGTCTTGAGCCGCTGGAGCGAGCGTTCGAGTTCCTCGCGGCAGCCGGCCGCGTCGCGCTTCTTGGTTTTGCAGGCGAGGAAGTAGCGGCTGCGGTCGAGGCCCTGCAACGCGACGCCCATCTTGATCTCGCAGTCGCCGTCCTTGCCGTAAGCGGGCGCGACGTCGTAGTAGTTCAGCCCGCGCTCGAACGCCTTGTGGACCTCGGCGTTGCAGCGTTCCTGGTCGTAGTGCATGAGGCCGAGGCCGGAGAAGCCGACGACGGAAACCTTGAAGCCGGTCCGGCCGAGCACGCGCTTGTGCATCTCGCCGGTCTTCGCCGCCGCCGCTTCCGCCTCGCTGACCAGCACGGGCCGGATGCCCAGCACCGCGCCGCCCGCAACTCCGCCCATCACCTTCAAGAACGATCTGCGTTTCATAGTCCGATTCCTTTCAAGTGCGCCACACGCGCGGAGTGTAAACTCACTGCTTATCCGGCGCAACTCTTGCCGTGATCATCATGGCGCCGAAGATGCCGGCCAGATTGACCGCAACTCATGCACGACGAGGCGACGAATGCGCGCGGGGCCGCCTTCGACGGTGAGCGAGAGCGTCTGGTCGGCCACGTCGGGGAAATAAACACCGCTCGCGTCCACCTCGCCACCGTTGACGAAGGCTTCGATGCTCGTGCGGTCAATGAGCACGCGCAGCGAGAGGCGGCCGTCCTTGAGCTTGAGTGTCGGGTCGGCGCGGAGGAGACGGAGCTTCTCTGACTTTACGTCGTAGCTCAGTTCCGCGCTGCGGCACTTGAGCGAGAGGCGCCTTGCTTGCTGGAGGTCGAGGTCGCATTCGATGTCGAGCAGGCCCGGTGCGATGCCTGCGAGCGCGTTGTCTCCCGCCGCCAGCGGGCGCGCGCCGAGGTCGTGCGTCTTCGTGTAGAGCTTCGCAATTTCCGCAACGGGCTGGCGGAAGATGCGCGGGCCGTCGGGGGTCGTGCGCAGCGTGAGTTCGCGCGGGAAGCTCATCTGCTGGTTGAACGGCATGCCGGGATAGACGTTGGGCCTCGCGGCCTTGTCGCCGGTGCTCATCCAGCCGATCTGGACGCGGCGGCCGCCCGGCGCGTCGCTGAAGCTCTGCGCGCCGTAGTAGGTGTTGTGCCAATGGATACGGATGGGTTCCGTCTCCGGCTTGAACCGCGCGCCGTCGAACGTGCCGACGATGTAGTCGCCGCTGCCTTTCGTCAGGATCCACTTCGTGCGGCTGGCGTCGCCGTCCACCGGCAGCTCGAACATGTCCGGGCACTCCCAATACCACGCGCCCGGCCCGATCTCCTGGAGCAGTTCCCACGACTTGAGGTCGCGCGAGCGGAAGAGGCCGTAAGTGGCGTGGTCGCGGTCGGTGTTGTTGCGCGAGAGCGAGAGGACCATGAACCACGCGCGCGACGCTTTGTGCCAGAACACTTTCGGGTCGCGATCGCGGGTGGCGGGCGTGCGGAGGATCGGGTTGCCGGGGAACTTCTCGATCGTCCGCGCGCCGTCTGTGCTGAAGGACATGCACTGCGTCGTCTTGATGCCGGCCTCGGACGCCGGATGGAGCGAGTAGAAGAACAACAGCGGCAGTTCGTCGCCGCGCTTGAGGCCGGAGGCGTTCTCCCAATCCACCAACCCGGAGCCGGAGAAGATGGCGTTCTTGCCCTCGCACGGAATCGCCGTCGGCAGATGACGCCAGTGAAGAAGGTCGTCGCTGACCGCGTGGCCCCAGACCGTGGCGGGCCAGCCGGGCGGGCGGTGCTGATGGAACAGGTGCCACTGGCCTTTGTAGTGGAGCATCCCGTTGGCGTCGTTGAGCCAGCCGCTTTGGGCGGTGTAGTGGAACTGCGGGCGGAAGGTCTCCTGCATCAGCGTGGTGGCGTTTATCGGTGCGCTCTTCTGTGTGTCGCTTTGTGCGAACTGGTCCACCGCGATCCAGCCCGTGGCGGAGTTGTCGTTGACGCGGATGCGCGCTTTGCGGCCTGCGAGGTCGCGCACGTCCCACGTCCGCCAGTGGAGCAAGCGCGCCGGGTCGCTCGTTTCTGTCGCGCTCGCTGCGCGCGCGACGCGGCCTTCCACGAGTAATTCGACGCCGACGGTCGCCGGCAAATTTCGCTCGCCCATGACGAGGAAGTTGATGAACCTCCGCTGAATCTCGAACTCCGGGGAGAGCAGCGCGCCCTTGGTCTCGAACCCGCCGCGTCCGCTCCAAGTGACGCCTTTGCCTTCAAATCCGCTGAAGCGACCGCTCGTGCCGGGTTGAAATGGCGCGGTGTGAAAGGCGTCGCCGCTCCTCTGCCAGCCGTCCATGTCTTTGCCTTCAAACGCGCCGAGGACGAGGTCGGGTTGTTGCGCGAGCGCGGGCAGCGCATAGCAACCGAGCGCCAGGAGGAGTCTTGTGAGGATAGATGTCATGCTCGCCAGTTCTATCTTCTATGGTTTGGGCTGGCCAGCACTGTAGCTCAGGTCATCAAAGAAGATTTTCACCATCTGCCCGCCGGCAGAGGCGGTGAAGAAACCGAAGCGGTCGAACGCGGCGCCGTCAGTTTTGCGGCCCCGCTTCAACGGCAGCGTGACCGACTCGCTGCCGAGCGTCGCGCGAATCTCGCCGAGGCCGTCGTTGGCGGCGGGATCATAGACCAGCGACCACTCGAAGGCTTTGCCCGGCTTGAGCAGCGGGCCTTGGCCGGCCTTGCCGTGGTTGCCTTTGCCGGTCGTGAACTGCGGCTCGAAGCAATGCCCGACGCGCGTCGGGCCGCCGACGTGGACACCGAGGAAATTCCGGCCCTGCGGCGGCGGCACGTCCGTGTCGGCGCTGTTGAACCAACCGAAATACATGTCGGCGTCAGGGCCGGCGGTGACGAGCTTAATCTTGCCGTGCGCTTCGAGCCGCTGCTCCAGCGTCAACGGCCCGACGCGGTCGGCGTAACAACCCCAGTGTTTTTCGGTGCGCCAGAACGCGCCGCCGACCTCGCCAGGCTTGCCGCCGGCGTGGCTCGTATCTGCGCTGAAGCCGAAGTTGTGTCCGCCGGTCTGCTCGCGGTCCTCGAACTCGACGCGATTGCCCACGCCGATCCAGCCGGGGTCTTTGGAAAAATCCTGCGTCTGGCCGTTGAACTGCACGTCATCGAAGAACAATGTCACGTTGCCGCCGGCTTTCATCCCGTTCATCATGCCGAAGCGGTCGAAGGTCGCGCCTTCCTTCCGCAGTTCCGCCGGCAGGTCCACGGTGAACTTGGTCGTGTTCGGAAAACGCGCCTGCGCTTCGCGCTCGGAAGGCGGCGGCAGCGGGCCGTAGTCCTGCGTCGTGTGTGTGTCGCTGCGCAGCGTGAAGGTGAAGCGACCGTTGCCGCCGGCGGCTTGCGGGTCGTAATCGAGCGTCCAGTGGTAACGGGTGCCGTCGTTCTTCAACGGCGTGGGACGGAATTTGCCGGGGAGATACGGCGTGACAAACGTGCCGCAGCACGTGTTGCCATCGCTCCGCAACCGCACCGCCAGCCGGCCGCCCTTGCCCTCGAAGTCCATGTCCATGCCGAGCGAACTGATCGGCCGCCCGCTGCCGCCCGGTTGTTGCGAGTTGAAGAAGCCGAAGAACGCCCCCGCGCCCGCGTGCGACGACGTGATGGCGAAGCTGCCGGAGGCGCTGAGTTTGTCGTTGAGCGTCTTGGCTGGCGTCAACACTGCGGCATACTGTGCCGGCGTCGTTGAGCGCTGGACGCGACCGCCGATTTCGCCCGCGGCCTTGCCGGCATGATTGCTGGCGCTGTAGCCGAAGTCCTGCTTGACCACCTGGCCGGGCTTCGGCGGAATGCGGTTGTTGCGCGCCTCCCAGCCAGGGTCGCGGTCGAAGTGCTCGGTCTTTAGTCCCGTCTTCGTTTCGGACTCGGCGGCAATGACTGCCACGCTGACAGCGAGAACGGCAAGGAAAGTTGGCAGGGTCGTCTTCATGGTCGTGTCTCCAGAATCACTCCTCAACTTGAAGCGGGGCGATGTCGGCTCGGGTGGCTTTCACTTCCCAGTTGAACACCTGCGATGAAGAATGGTTGTCCGAAACGACGACGAACCGGCCGTTCGCCACTTGCGCGCCATACGCTTGCGTCCTAGTCGTCATTTGGATGCCGCCGTGTAAGTCAGGTCGTCGAAGAAGACATCGTTAGAGTTGCCGTCCGGCCGCCAGGTAAAGAGGCCGAACCGGTCGAGGGTAATGCCCTGCGCTTTGACGCCGGGCTTCAGGTCGAGCGTGGCGGACTCGGCATCGAGCGTGACGCGGATGGAGCCGTTGCCTTTGTTGCCCGCCGGATCGTAGGCGAGTGTCCATGTGCGCGGCCTGCCGTCCGGAGGAAGGTGCGGGCCGGGCCGGTTGTAGCCCGGACCCACCTGCTTCGGGTCTTCGTCCTTGCCGCTGTAGCCGGGGCGGAAGAAGTGGCCGGAGTGGGCCGGGCCACCGACGATGATTCCGACATAAGGCGTCGTGGTGCGATCCGCCGGCCCAATCGGTTTCTTCCAGCCGTCGCTCTGGAACCAGCCGAAATAGAAATCGCTGTCGGTGCAGCCGCGTCTGAGCGCGATCTTCCCCGACGCGACCAACGGCCGATCCAATGTGAGCGGCCCCACGCGGTCCGCGTAATAACCTTCCTCCGCACTGCCGGGGTTGGCGCTCCAGATGATGCCACCCATTTCGCCTTTCTGTCCGCCGGCGAAATTCGTCTCGCTCCAACCGTAATCCTGCGCGCCGCGGAAGCGCCGCTCCCTGAACTCCGTGCGGTTGCCCACGCCTTCCCAGTTTGGATCGGCGCGGAAATCCTGTGCCTTGCCGTCATAACGCAGGTCGTCGAAAAAGACCTTCATCGCCGCGCCGGCGGACTGCTGGTTGAAAAGGCCGAATCGGTCGAATGTCGCGCCCGCCGCCTTGTGTCCCGGTTTTAGCTTCACGACTTGCGGCGGATGATGGTCGAGCACGAACGTGATCGCGCCGAGTCCCGCGTTGCCATCGGGATCGCAGGTGAGCGACCACGAGTGCTTCACACCATCAGGCTTCACTTCGAGCGGCGTGAACAGCCCGCCCGCCTGCCAGGTCTGCGTGCAGTAATCCAGCGCGATGGTCCCCTTCGTCAGCACGCGAAACCCCAGCGCGCTCCACGGTCGCCAGCCCTGACGTTGGGAATTAAACCAACCGAAATGAAACGTTCCCTCCATCCGCTGCGGCGGCAGTGTGAAACTTCCCGACGCGGTCAGTTTGTCATTCAACGTCTTCGGCGCGGTGCGATCGGCATACCAAGCCGGCGTGACGGAGCGCGTGATCGTCCCGCCCATCTCGCCGCTTTCTTTGCCCGCATGGTTGCTGGCGCTGAACCCGAAATTCTGCACGACCCGCGGCAGGTCTTTTCGCGTGAAGCGGTTGTTCTTTCCCTCCCAGCCGGGATCGCGGTCGAAGTGCTCGGTCTTGAGGCCATCGCCGTTCTTCTCAAGGAGACGAAGCACTTTCCACAGCTTGATCGTCGCGTCCTTGCCGCCGCTGCCCGTGGCGAGCATTTGACCGTCGGGAGAGAAGGCCAGCGACTCGACCCGGTCGTCGTGAACCTCCAGCGTGGCGAGCAACTTGCCCGTGTGCGGCTCCCACAGTCGAAGCTTCTTGTCCTTGCCGCCGCTGGCGAGAAGGCGGCTGTCGGGCGAGAAGCCGATGGAGTCCACTTCGAGTTCGTGACCTGTGAGCGTGTGCAGGAGTTCCCAAGTGCCAACTCGCCACAAGCGCACGGTGCCGTCGTTGCTGCTGGTGGCGAGCAGTTGTCCATCAGGGGAGAACATCACCGATTCGATTCCTCTCTCATGCGCCTGCCAGGTCTTGACCAGCGTGGCACGCGCTACATCCCAAACGCGAACGGACTTGTCGTCGCCGGCGCTTGCGAGGAGTTGTCCATCGGGCGAGAAGCTCAGGAATTTTACGCGGCCTTTATGTTCAGTGAGCGTGGCGCGAAGCGACCACGTGCGCGCGTCCCAAAGCCGCACGGTCGAATCGCCGCCTGCGCTGGCCAGCGTCTTGCCGTCGGGCGCGAAACTGACCCAGCGCACGACGTTGGTGTGGCCGGCGAGGGTCTTCACGACTTGGCCTGTGCGAAGATTCCAGACGCGAATCGTCTGATCGGTGCCGCCGCTGACCAACGTCTCGCTGTCGGCGGCAAACACGACCGAATACACATCCGCCGTGTGACCGGTCAGTGTCTGTTTCAGTTTGCCTGTGCGCGTATCCCACAACCGAATCGTCTTGTCGCGGCAACCACTCGCGAGCACGCGGCCATCCGGCGAGAACGCGACCGAGAGCACGGACCCCGCGTGGCCGCGCAATACTTTGTGCTCTGGCAAGCCGGTAGATTCCTGCGCCTCGCTGATCCCGAAGGCGCAGAGGATCACCGCCAGCCGGGCTTGTGTGTTGGAGTAATTCACTAAAAGGTGTTGTTGGGCGGCGACAGCTATTCCAACATTTCATGTGCCTTATGGCAACGCCGTTTTCCAGCCTCCGTGCAGCACTGCCGACATCTCCTTCACGACCGCGGCTTTCTCCGGCTCTTTCGCGAGGTTGGTGTTCTCCGCTGGGTCGGTCTGATGGTCGTAGAGTTCGGTTCCGACGTCCTCGCCCTTGCCGTTGGTCCACTCGGTGTAGCGCCAGCGGTCGGTGCGGACGGAGCGGCCCATGATCCGGTCCTTGCCGGGGCGCAAATATTGGCTGAAGGCGGCCCTCTTCCACGCGCGATTCGGATCGTCGAGCAGTGGCTTGAGGCTCACGCCTTCGAGATGTTTCGACAACGGGAGGCCGCAGAGTTCCGCCAGGGTCGGATAAATGTCCACAAACTCCACGAGCGCGCGTGTGCGCCGGCCGGCGGTTTTCTGGCCCGGTGCGCTGAGGATCAGCGGCGAGCGCGTGCCCAGCTCGAAGTTTGTCATCTTCGTGAAAATGCCGTTCTCGCCGAGGTGATAACCGTGGTCGCCCCAGAGGATGACGACGGTTTTCTTGCGCAGGCCGAGCCGGTCGAGTTCGTCCAGCACACGGCCGAGTTGCGCGTCCATGAAGCTGACACAAGCGCGGTAGCCTCGGATGAGATTCAACGCCATCGCGTCGGGGATGCCGCCCGTCGCGGGGACGCCGCCGTAGGTGCGCAGTTCATACCAGTTGTGCAGCGCCGGCTCCGGCGCGTTTTTCGGCGGATGGTAGTTGGCGGGCAGCTTGATCGTGTCCGCCGGATAGTGATCCCAATACTTTTGCGGGCAGGTAAACGGCAGGTGCGGCTTCACGAAGCCGACGCCGAGGAAAAACGGCTTGTCCTTGAGCCGCCGCAGCGTCTCAATGGCCTTCGCGGCCGTCTGGCCGTCGGGATAAACATCGTCCGGCGCGTCCGCCGCCTCGAATGGCGGGCCGCGGATGAGCTTGGGGCGCTCCTTCTCCGGCAGCTTCTTCAGGCGCTGGATGAACTCCTCCGACTCTTTCGCGTGCCAATGCCCGGACGGGCCGCGATACCACGACGGCTCGCTCCATGAGTGCGGGTCGTCGCCCGGCTCGCGCTCGCTGTGGTGGAAAATTTTGCCAAGCGAGACGGTGTGCCAGCCGCTGTTCTTGAAATGCTGCGGCAACGTCACCACGTCGGGCATCATCGGCCGCAGGAACGTGTTGTTCGCCATCACCCGCGTCGTGTCGGGCCGGCAGCCGCTGAGCACGCTCGCGCGCGACGGGTTGCAGACCGCCTGCTGGCAATACGCCCGCTCGAACACCATCCCGCGCGCCGCCAGCCGGTCCACGTTCGGCGACTTGATGTGCGCTGCGCCGCCGCAGCCCAGTTCCGGCCGCAGATCGTCCACGGCGATGAAAAGAACGTTGAGTTTAGTTTCGGCGGCGCAGGTGGCACTGAGTGCAAGTAACCAGACATAGAGGTGGCGAATCATCATGGCATTCACGGTTTGAGTTCGACGTTGGAAATACCTTGTGCGCCGGGATGAAAGATGTTGTTGGAGAAGCGCAGACCTCTCGGGCCGTTCCCGCCAGTCTCGATGATGACGGCGTATTTGTAACGTGGTGGTTCGATCTTTGGCTGACCGTTCACGATGATTTGGTCGCGACCGGTGTCATAGACAACGTTGCCTTGGATGATGACGTCGGTCAGCGGCGGGTTGTCGGGTTTCTGGCCGCGGCTGAACCGCAACGGCGCGCCGTTGTCGCCCCAAATCCAGTGCGAATGGCCGTAGCCGAAGTCGGAGATGATGTTGTTGGCGATAATCGAGCCGCCGTCCACGTTCGGTCCAACCGCTGGTTTGCCTTCATGGGCCGGCGCGGCGGCGTGCGAAGCGGCGCCGGGCATCAGGCCGATGCTCCAGAGGTCGTTCTTGATGAACTGGTTGCCGATGATGAGCACGTGGCGCGAGCCGTGCATTGCCTTCATGCCCATGAACGAGTTGTTGATGATGTTCTGCGCGACGATGACGTGGTCGCTGTGGAGGTCAATGCCCTGTGCGGCGTTCTCGATATAGTTGCCGAGAATCTGCGTGCAGTCGCTGACCTCAGGCGCGGTGACGATGATGGCCGAGCCTTGGCGCCAGTTGTCGGTGTATTCCGCGTCCCAAGCCTTCTGGCTCATGATTGCGCCCTTCTTCGCATTCTTCTTCACGAACTTGCCAAGCTCAAACTGCTTCTGGATTTCCGGCGTCGGCAGCAGGTTTTGCTCGATGACGCGGTTGCCTTGGATGAGCGTGCCCTTGCTGTAGCGCACTTCGATGCCCGTGCCGTCAATGCACTTGAACGCATAGCCCCAATCCGTGCCGGCGGTGCGGTCGTCCACGCTGATGCGCATGTAGTTTCGCACCAGGCAGCCGCGAATCTGGCTGCCCGTGCATTCCCGCACCGCAATCGCCGCCGACCGCGTGCGGTTGTCGAGCACGCGCAAGTTCTCCATCACGAGATTGCGGCATTTCGTGGCGACCACGGCCTCGCTCCCCGTATCCATCTTCCCCTCCGCCCGCGTCAGCGTCAGTTCGCGAAGCTGGACGCCCTCCGCACCCTCAATCTGAATGATCGGAGAATTCGTGTTCGTCTGGATGATTCGCCCCGGCCCGAACAGCCCGGAGTTGTCGCCACGAATCCGAATCTTCTCCGAGATCGTGTAGTCGCCCGCCGGCACGTAAACCATTCGGCCGGGGTTGGCGTCGAGGGCTTCCTGGATAGAGCGGTGGTGACTGACTGAAATCTCGGCTGACGCTATAGACGTCAGCAGTGTCAGACACGCCGCTGCAACAATGATCCATGTCTTCATAACTACGATCCGCTATTTCGGTCGTCCGCCGTGAGCTACCAACTGTTCGTCGGCGAAACGTCCCACGCGTCGAGCGTTTTCACCTTCACGCTGCCGTCGCGGGCGATGAGCGAGACGCCGAGGCTGTCGGGACGCGAGGGGTAGATGCGCTGGGTGATGCACTGGCGATCGTTGGCATAGACCTCCAGCACCGAGCGGTCGAGGAAGACGCGCAGCCGCAGCGGCTCGCCGGGCTTCAACTCGAACGGCGCGACTTGCTCGCTGGCGAATCGTTTCTCGGCGGGAAGGTTGCGCTCCTTGGCCCAGTTTTCGTTCATCCAGACGTATTTTACCTGCGGGTCGAGCGTGGATTTCCCAAGCTCCGTCCGCAGCGTCTTCGCGCTTGGCGAGCAGATGATGGGCGTCTCCTCGGCGGCGTCGGGTGAGCGTCGAACGACGATGCCGAACTCCTTCGCATCGCCCGGCTCGATGACGGCGGAGATTTCCAGACAATCGCCGCGCACGTCCTTCAGCAGCAGTTCGCCGGAAACAGTCATATTCTCGCGGTGGCGCGGGTTGTAGCGCAGCACTTCCAGTTCCGGCGCAGGTTCGATGCGCAGCGAGTTGTCGCCGGAGAGCGAGAGCACGCGTGGCAACGTCGCCACCGAAGCCCAGCCGTTGGTGCGCGGGCCGGCTTCCATGATCCAGCCCCAGAAGATGCGGCGGCCTTTGCCGTCGAGCAGCGTCTCCGGCGCGCAGACCGAACCGCCGGGCCAGCTCATGAAACCGTGCTGCTCAGGCAGGAACCGCTCGGCCTTCTTGTCGAAGCGGCCAATATAATACTGGAGATGGTTCCACGGACGATGCACATGGGAGATAAGCATGTGTTTGTCGCCAAGCGGGAAGAAGTCGGGGCAGGCGCAATCCATGTATTCCTCCGTCCAGCGACGCTCGGACTTGTAGAACGGGCCGCGATATTCCCAGTGAGCGAGGTCGCACGAGCGGAAGAGGCTGGACGAGTCGCCTTCGTAGCCGGGCGTTTTGTTTTTGTTGCCGACGAGCGCGTAGTGTATGTCGCCGTCCTTCCAGCCGGTCGGGTCGAAGATGATCGCCTCCGGCGGCGCGTTGGTGGCGGGGATGACAGGGTTGTTCGGATGCGGCTTCCAGCGGATCAACTCATCGTCCTCGGCGGTGTAGAGGCACGTCCCCTGCCCCGGCACGTGGACGATGATGGTCGGCACGGGCATGTTGTCCATCATGTCGCCGCTGTAGAGACCGCGTGGCATCGTGCCGTCGAACACCGGCACCAGTGCGGGCGGATGATGCACCCAGTGGACGAGGTCGCGGCTGGAGGCGTGCAACCACGTCTCGCGCGAGTGGTCGCTGTCCTTGCCGCTGAGGATGGTGGGCAGGTCGGGCGCGAGCCGGCCGAGGAAGAAGACGTGGTAGCGGCCCTTCCAGTAAATGGTGCCGTTGATGTCGTTCCAGAAACCGTCAGGCGGCAACAGATGATAACGCGGCCGGTGCGGGTCGTTCCAGAGCCGCTGGCGCAGTTCGCGCGCACCGCGGAGTTGGTCGGCGAGCGTGAGTCCCTCGCGGCCAATCTTGGCTTCGATCTTCTTCGCCATCGCCTCGCGCCGCGCCTTCATGACTTCCTCGCCACCGCTGAGTGTGATGATCTCGTTGTCGGTGAGCGCCCGCTGCCAGAGGGCCGCGTGGTCGAGTAGACCTTTGAAACCACGCCGGGCGATGAACACCGGCTCGGTGTTGCCTTGCCGGAGCGAGCCGGTGACCTTCGTGCGCGCGACGGCGGCGCCGTCCACGAACATCGCGAGAGTGCTGCCGTCGTAGCGCACGATCACGTCGTGCCACTGCTTCGGGTCAAGCGAACTGGCGGCAACGGCAACCTGTCCGGCGAGCCGCGACTGGCCCTCCGCGCCGAACTCGAAGCCGAGGTTGTCGCCGTTGACGAAGAGGTTATAGACAAGCTTATCGTGGCCGCCGTGTTTGCAGAACAACTCGCCCGGCCCCCATTGGCCCGACGGATTCCGCAGCCGCAGCAGCATCGTCATGGCGCCGCCTTTGAGATTCAGCCGCCCGTCGCCGCCCTGGCCCGCGTCGAGCCAGCCTCCGGCGAACTCCGCCGCTTTGCCGTCGCCGCCGCGCGACAACGACGCCTCGCGCTCGGCGCCTTTCAGTTCCACGTCGAGCTTGACGTTGCCGTGGAGCTTGAGCGGACTTTTGCCGTCGGCGGAGTTGAGGTCGCCGAAATGCCAGACGGCCACCGCATCGGTGAAGACCGCCGTGGAAGCCGCAAATCCATGCGACGCCCCCAGCACGCAAGCCGCCGCAACAACAACCGTCTTCGATAGGTTCATTTCTTCACTCCTTTTAATCGCAACGCGCCGCGGAGTCTAGACTGGCCGCTCCACGGGCGCAATCTCGCTGCGCTGGCGGGGGACGCGCAGTTCCGCGCGAAACTCTGCGCGGTTTCACGCGCCAGGCCTGGCGGCACAAATCGAGAACATGCCGGTTCTGCTTGTTTGGCGGACGATTTGCGGTGTCGGCGCCCGGTGGCATCGCCGTTGCTTCCTTCTGTGGTATGCGCCGAGTCAACGCAAGTAGAAGAAGAATGGAAGTTGGATTGTTAACCGGGCTGTGGGTGGCCCGCTCATTGGTGAAATGGCCGCGGGGCGGTCGTTCACTCTTGCCCACATTCGCGACCGCCGGGGGCGGCGCAGGCAGTGCAGTGTGATTGCTATGAAACCAAGTCCTACAACTGCGACCACCGAAGGGCGGCGCGAAAGCACCGGAGCAAGTATTATGAAACGAAGTCCAATCAAAATGTTCTATCTGTTATCGGTCATGGCCATCCTATGGATGGGCGTGGGGGGGCCGTCGGCGTATGCGTTGTCGAGCATGCTGAACACCTTTAATACCCGCTACGGCACCAGTGGCACCAAACTCAACTCCTGCGGGCTGTGCCACATCTCAGCCACCAACCCCAGCTTCGCGTTCAATGCCTACGGCAACGACATGGAGAATCAAATCGCCAATGTGGGTCTGGGCACTGCGGCCGCGCTGGCCGCCATTGAGTCGCTGGATTCCGACGGGGACGGTTTCACGAACCTCGCGGAGATCACGGCGCGCTCCTTCCCGTATGACCCGGCCGATCGTCCCGCTCCGGCCACCGCTCCGAACATGGGCGTCTCGCCGGCGAGCCTCGGTTTCGCCACCGTCAATGTCGGCGCCAACGGCACGATGACGGCGACGATTGCCAACACCGGCACCGCCGCCGCCAACGTCACCAGCCTCGCGCTGACTGGCAGCCTTGACTTCTCGCTCGTGGGTGCTCCAGCGACACCGTTCGCGGTCGCCGCGGGCGGTTCTGCGACCATTTCGGTGCGCTACACGCCCTCCGGCATCGGCGCTGACTCCGGCTCCCTGGCCATCGGCACCAGCGATGCCGCCCACCCGTCTCTCTCGGTGGCACTGAGCGGCACCGGCGCGGCCAATGCCGTCGCTGTTTCGCCCTCTTCGCTGAGCTTCGGCGCGGTCATTATTGGCCAGAGCAGCACGCTCACGCTGACCATTTCCAACAGCGGCAACACGGCCGGCACGGTCAGTTCGATCGCCAAGAGCGGCAGCGCCAACTTCGCGCTCGGCGCGGGCGCTCCGGCGACACCGTTTACGGTCGCAGCCGGTGCGTCCGTCACGGTCCCGGTGGTTTACACTCCGACCGCCGCCGGCGCAGCCAGTGGCACGCTGACGATCACCAGCAACAGTCCCACCACGCCGGTGGCCACGGTGGCTCTCTCCGGCACGGGCAATGCGCCGGCCGCGCCAAATCTCGGCGCGACGCCGGCGAGCCTGGCCTTCGGAACTGTCAACGTCGGCGCCAACGGCACGATGACGGCCATGATCTCCAACACAGGCAGTTTAGCCGCCAATGTCACCAGCCTCACGCTGACGGGCAGCCTCAACTTCTCGCTCGTGGGCGCTCCGGCGACACCGTTCGCGGTCGCCCCAGGCGGTTCCTCGACGATCACGGTGCGTTACACGCCCAGCGCGGCTGGCGCAGCATCCGGTTCGTTGGCCATCGCCACCACCGACCCAGCCCATCCGTCACTCTCCGTGGCCCTGAGCGGCACCGGCGCGGCCAACGCCGTTGCCGTCAGCCCCTCGTCGCTGAGTTTCGGCGCGGTGCTCATCGGCAACAACAGCACGCTCATGCTGACCATTTCCAACAGCGGCAACGCGGCCGGCACGGTCAGTTCGATCGCCAAGAGCGGCAGCGCCAACTTCGCGCTCGGTGCGGGCGCTCCGGCGACACCGTTCACGGTTGCGGCTGGTGCGTCCATCAACATCCCGGTGGTTTACACGCCGACCGCCGCCGGTGCGGCCAGCGGCATGCTGACGATCACCAGCAACAATCCCACCACGCCAGTGGCCACGGTGGCTCTCTCCGGCACGGGCAACGCCCCGGCGGTTTCCAGCCTCTCGGCCACGCCGACCTCGCTTGCGTTCGGCTCGCTGTCGGTTGGCACGCCGGCCTCGCAGTCGGTCACGCTGCGCAACAGCGGCACCGCCAGCGCCACGGTCAGCTCGCTCGCCCTCGGCGGCAGCGCGGACTTCAAGATGGCCACCGGCACTCCGGCCACGCCCCTCACGGTGGCGGCAGGCGGCACGGTGACGTTGAGCGTCGTCTATACGCCGTCGGTCGCAAGCGCGGCCAGCGGCACGCTGACGATTGCCAGCAACGACCCGGCCAATCCGCAGATTGCGATTGCGCTCTCCGGCACGGGCACGGCCAGCCATATGACGGTCTCCCCGGTGGCGCTCGACTTCGGCAGCTCGACGGTCGGCACCACGGTGACGCGCACCACCACCGTTTCCAACAGCGGTAACGCGGCTGGTTCGGTGACGGCGTTGAGCCTGACGGGCAGCACGGACTTCTCGCTGGCCTCGACGAACCCAGCTCTGCCGATCACGGTCCAGCCGAACGCTTCGGTGACGATCACGGCGGTCTATAGGCCCACAGCGGCCGGCGCGGCCAGCGGCGCGCTGCAAGTGGTCACGGACGATCCCTCGGCGGCGTTGACCTCGGTCGCGCTGACCGGTTCGGGCACGGCCGTTGTGACCACGCCCAGCATCAACGTCAACCCGACCTCGCTTGCCTTGGGCAACGTGAACGTCGGCAGCACCAAGACGGCGACAGCGACCATCCAGAACACCGGCACCGCCAGCCTGACCGTGAGCGCGCTCACGGTGAGCGGCGACACGGCGTTCTCGGCCAGTCCGGCAGCGCCGTTGACGGTGGCTGTGGGCGCTTCGGCGACCGTGACCGTGACCTACGCTCCCACGAGCGCGGGCGCGAGCGCGGGCGCGGCCCTGCAAATCGCCAGCAATGACCCGGCCAAACCCACGGTCTCCGTGACGCTCTCGGGCGCCGGCGTGCAAAGCCGGATCGGCGTCAGCCCGGCTTCGCTCGCCTTCGGCAGCGTGAATGTGGGCGCGAGCAAGTCACTCACGGTTCGCATCACCAACTCCGGCAGTGCGGCCGGCTCGGTGAGTTCGATCACCCTGAACGGCAGCGGCGCGTTCGCGCTGAACTCCGCCAACCCGGCAATGCCGCTGAACCTGGCGGCGGGCGCTTTTGCGGACGTGACGGTGAACTACACCCCGACCGCCGCGACGAGCGACTCGTCCACGCTGCTGGCGACCACCAGCGACGCGGGCGCCCCGGTGCTCTCCGTGGCGTTGACGGGCAGCGGCGTGGCCCAGCCCCCGCCTCCGCCGCCGTCCACCGGCACGGTGACGCTCAAGGCCAATCGTCTCGCCGTGACCTCGGAGATCACGCGGCCCGGCCGCAGCGTCGCGATCACCCTCTCCGTGCTCAACACGGGCAGGGTCAACCAATCGCGTCCGGCGACCATCGTGGGCATGCAGAACAACGTGGAAATCTACCGGCAGTCCAAGCCGGTCTTCGCCCAACCCGGCGGCCGTGCTGTGAACTTCCAGTTCCCGGCCTACACCCCGAAGAAGTCCGGCACCATCAACTGGACCGCGACCATCCAGAACAGTGCGACATCATCGAGCAGCACGACAGCCAAGACCTCGGTCAGGTTGCCCGCTTGGGATGACGACGACGATGATGATGATGATGATGAGCGCGACTAGGCGAGTCCAGTAACGCCAAACGGAAACTCTCCGTAAACAACAACAACAAGGCGACGGTGGGTCGTGGCAACGCGACCCACCGTTTGCTCTTTTAGGGGCAGAAATGGCGGGAGCGACGGAGATGATCTGCGTTGCCCGAATCAACATGCGGTCCAAACCGGCTGAAGCCGGCGGACGTTTGGAGCCTGGGCAACACGCCATGAACGGCAAGGATGGGGTCTGATTCTGGCACACACACGTTCCATCGCCCCCCCCCCCGGCGCGCGCAGTTCCGCGCGAAGAGTCGCGCGGTTTCACGCGCGGGAACCGGCGGCGCGGCCCGCAACATGGCGATTCTGCCTGCTTCAAGCGCGATTCCCGTTCCGCGCGGCCGGTGGCATCGCCGTTGCTTGCTAGGTGATGTTCGCAAAGTCATCGCTATGAAACATAACGCCGCAACCGCGCCTACCGAAGGGCAGCACGAAAACTCAGGGGTTAGTCTTATGATGAAACGAAGTCCTATCAAACTGTTCCAACTGTTCTCGATCATAACCATGTTATGGATGGGCGCAGGAGGGCCCTCGGCGTTCGCAGTGTCGAGTTACATGAACAGCTTCAACACCCGCTACGGCACCAGCGGCACGAAGCTCAACTCCTGCGGCGTGTGCCACACCTCGGCGACCAACCCGGGTTCGCGCAACTCTTACGGCAGTGCCTTCGGGAATGGATCGTATGCCTCGATTGAGCCTCTGGACTCCGACGGCGACGGTTTCACGAACCTCGCGGAGATCACGGCGCGGACGTGGCCCGGTCTTGCCAGCGATTTCCCCGCCGGGACGACCGCTCCCAACATGAGCGTCTCGCCGGTGACGCTGGCGTTCGCCACTGTCAACGTTGGCACGAACCGCGCGATGACGGCGACGATTGCCAACACCGGCACCGCCTCGGCGAACGTCAACAGCATGACCCTCACGGGCAGCCTGGACTACTCGCTCGTGGGCGCTCCTGCGACACCGTTCGCGGTCGCCGCGGGCGCAACGCGGGTCCTTACGGTTCGCTACACGCCCACCGGCACCGGCGCTGATTCCGGCTCGCTGGCCATCACGACCAGCGACACCGCTCATCCGTCGCTCTCCGTGGCCCTCAGCGGCACCGGCGCGGCCAATGCCGTCGCCGCGTCGCCCTCGACGCTGAGCTTCGGCGCGGTCCTGGTCGGCCAGAGCAGCACGCTGATGGTGACCATCGCCAACAGCGGCAACGCCTCCGGCACGGTCAGTTCGATTGCCAAGAGCGGCAGCGCGGACTTCACGCTCGGCACGGGCGCTCCCGCGACACCGTTCACGGTCGCGGCAGGCTCGTCCGTCACGGTTCCCGTGGTTTATCGCCCGGCAGCAGCCGGCGCGGACAGCGGCACGCTGACGATCACCAGCAACAACCCGACGACCCCCGTGGCGACCATCGCCCTCTCAGGCTCGGGCAACGCCCCGGCAGCAGCCAGCCTCAGCGCCACGCCAACGTCGCTTGCGTTCGGCTCGATGGCGGTCGGCACTCCGGCCTCGCTGTCGGTCACGCTTCGCAACACCGGCTCTGCCAGCGCCACGGTCAGTTCGCTGGCCCTCGGCGGCAGCGCGGACTTCGCGATGGCCAGCGCGCCAGCGACGCCACTCACGGTGGCGGCGGGCGCGACGGTGACGTTGAGCGTCGTTTACACGCCTTCAGCGATCGGCGCGGCCAACGGCACGTTGACCATCGCCAGCAACGATCCCGCCAATCCGCAGATCGCGGTGGCGTTGTCCGGCACCGGCACAGCCAGCCGCATGGTCGTCTCTCCGACGGCGGTTGATTTCGGCAGCGCGACAGTCGGCTCGACTGTGACGCGCACCACTACTGTTACCAACAGCGGCAACGCGGCCGGCTCGGTGACGGGTTTGAGCCTGACGGGCAGCCTCGACTTCTCGCTGGCTTCGTCGAATCCCGCCACGCCGATTGTTGTTCAACCGAACGCCTCGGTGACGATCACGGTGACCTACCGACCCGCGGCGGCGGGCGCTGACAGCGGCGCCCTGCAAGTGGCCACGGACGACGTGAAAGCGGCGTTGACCTCGGTGGCGCTGACCGGTTCAGGCACGGCCGTCGTGGTCGCGCCCAACATCAACGTCAACCCGACCTCGCTGGCCTTTGGCAACGTGAACGTCGGCGGCAGCAAGACGGCGACGACGACCATCCAGAACACCGGCACTGCCAGCCTCACTGTGAGCGCGATCACGGTCAGCGGCGCGGCGTTCTCGGTGAGCACCTCCGGCCCGTTGACGGTGGCTCCTGGCGCTTCGGCGGCTGTGACGGTGACCTACGCTCCGACGAGCGCGGGCGCCAGCACGGGCGCGTTGCAGATCGCCAGCAATGACCCGGTCAAACCCTCGGTCGCTGTCACCCTGTCGGGTTCCGGCGCGCAGAGCCAGATCGGCGTCAGCGCGACCTCGCTGGCGTTCGGCCAGGTGAACGTCGGCGCGAGCAAGACGCTCACGGTCCGCTTCACCAACTCCGGCGGCGCGTCGGGCACGGTGAACTCGCTGACGCTGAACGGCAGCAGCGCGTTCACGCTGAACTCCTCCGTTCCGGCGATGCCATTGACGCTGGCGGCTGGCGCTTCCGCGGACGTGGCGGTGAACTACATGCCAACCGCTGCGACCAGCGACTCGGCGACCCTGCTGGCGACCACCAGCGATGCCGGCGCTCCGGTGCTCTCCGTCGCGTTGACGGGCAGCGGCGTGGCGCAGCCGACGGGCACGGTGAGCTTGAGGGCCAGCCGTTTGAGCGTCACTTCGACGATCTATCGGTCGGGCCAGAGCGTCTCGATCAGGCTGTCCGTGGCCAACGCGGGCAGGGTCAATCAACCGCGCCCGGCGACCATCGTCGGCACGCGGAATGGCACGGAGATCTACCGCCAGTCCCAGTCGGTGTTCGCTCCGGTCGGCGGCAACTCCGTGAACTTCCAGTTCCCGGCCTACACTCCGACGCAGTCTGGCACGATCTACTGGAGGGCGACTATTCAGAACAGCGCGACCTCCAGCAGCACAGCAACCGCCAGGACCTCGGTCAGTCTGCCGTCCTCGGATGATGACGACGAACACGACGACGAGCACGACGACGACTAGGCGAAACATCGTAACGTGAGACGCAAGTTTCCGTTACTTAACAACTAACCAGCAGCGGTGGGTCGTGGCAACGCGACCCACCGTTTGCTTTTTTGGGAATTGAAATGCCGGCAGTCAGGAAGGGTTGACGGATGCCCGGGGTGTCGTAGTTTTTCATAACGATTGCGGTCACAGCCCCGTGGGGAAGCGAACTGTAGCGATAGAACAGAACGAGGCAAATCGAAGGAGTCAATCATGACAAGCGTGAAGGAACACAATCACACCATCGAACACGCGCACAGCCACACGCATCAGCATTCACACGGTAGCTTGGTGCATAGCCACGAACACAGCCACCTCCACATGCACAAGCCCGGCGCGGAACACGTTCACGAGCACGCGCACTCCGGCCACACGCAGAGCCATGAGCCCGGGGAGCTTGAGCACACTCACGCCGCCTGACGTGATACTCAGGGTAAACCGTGCTGTCTGAACGCGGCGAGAGTCGCGGGTGTTTACATAACCGTTTGCGTCTCGGAAGCCGAGTGGGGAACTTTCCAGTTGCAGCCTTCTTTTCTGACGCGCCTTTGGCCAGTGCGGAGAGACTGTGAGCGATATTACAAGTGTGTGCAGCGATTTCGCGCACCGTTGACCGTGCGGTTGGCTGGCAGCGCACACGCGCAGCAGCAAATCGTGCTTGATTTCAGGCGTATCCACCATTTCTCGACGGAAGAAGTCTTCTGGCACGCAGCGTGCACCCATGGAACCGGACCTAACCGAGTCAGGGTCGTAATAGAGAAAGGTTCGACTTATGACAGTCTCACGCCGCGAGTTTTTCAGATATTGCGTGGCTTCGGCCACATCGTTGGGGCTGTTGCCCGCGCAGTTGAAAGCACTCCACGCCGCCCTGGCCAGCTCCAACCTGCCCAAGGTGGTCTGGCTGCACGGAGCCTCCTGTAACGGCTGCTCGGTGTCGCTGCTCAACCGGATCGCCGACACTGCTCCCGCCACCACCGTGGACGATCTGCTGATCAACAACATTGATTTGATCTATCACACGGTTGTGATGAGCGCCGCCGGCGATCTCGCCGTGTCGGCTCTGAAACAGCAGATCTCCGCCGGCGGCTATGTGCTGGTCGTCGAGGGCGGCGTGAGCACGGCGTTTGGCGGCCATGCTTGCACAGTGTGGACCGAGAACGGGAAGGACGTGACGTTCCAGGACGCGCTGAAGCTCGCGGCCTCGAAAGCCGTGGCGATCATCAGCGCCGGCACGTGCGCGGCTTACGGCGGCATCCCGGCCGCGGGGCCGAACCCGACGGGCATCCAGAGCGTCAGCGCCTTCCTCGGCAAGCCCACGGTCAACATCCCCGGCTGCGCGATGCATCCGGATTGGTTCATCGGCACGGTTGTGCAGTTCATCCTCGGCAATCCGATTGACCTGGATGAGTTTGGCCGGCCCACCGCGATCTTCGGCCGCACCATCCACTCCACCTGCCCCTACAACCCGGCCAACGGCTCCACCGCCGGCTACGCCACCACGTTCGGCGGCTCGCCCAAGTGCCTGCGCATGCTCGGCTGCCGCGGTCCGGGCACGTTCGGCAATTGCGACTCGCTGCGCTGGAACAACGGCGTCAGTTGGTGCGCGCAATCCGGCGCGCCTTGCATTGGCTGCACCGAACCGACGTTCCCCGGCCCCGACCCGCTCTATGCGCCAATCTACGGCTGAACCGATAACCCGCTGAACCTCTAGAAAGACACACAACATGAAATTCGTTGCCTCGATTGATCCCGTGACCCGGTTGGAGGGTCACATGAAAGTGGAAGTCACCATTGACACCGTCCGCGGCCGCCAGCAGGTCGTGGACGCCAAAGCCGCCGGCACCTTGTTCCGCGGTTTTGAGAACATCCTCGTCGGGCGCGACCCGCGCGACGCGCAGCACATCACGGAGCGCATCTGTGGCGTCTGCCCCATCTCGCACGCCATGGCCGCCGTGCTCGCGCTCGACAGCGCGTGCGGCGTTCAGATTCCGACCAACGCACTCTGGCTGCGAAACCTCGTCATGGGCGCCAACTTCATAGACTCGCACATCCTGCATTTCTATCTGCTGGCGATCCCGGACTATCTGGACGGCCCGGCCAAGGCGCCCTGGATGCCGACGTGGGGCGTGGACAAGCGCATCACCGGCGCCACCGCGCAGACGTTGATCGGCCACTACGTGCAGGCCATCGCCATGCGCCGCAAAGCGCACGAGATGGGCGCCATCTTCGGCGGCAAATTGCCGCACCCGCCGACCTATCTGGCCGGCGGATTCACTTCCGAGGTGACCGAGGAGCACATCACCAAGTTCCTCGGCTATCTGGCGGAACTGACCTCGTTCATCACTGACGTTTACCTGCCCGACGTGGAGTTGTTCGGCCAGGTTTACAAGGATTATCTCAACATCGGCCGCGGCCCCGGCAATCTGCTGGCCTTTGGCTGCTTCGATCTCGACATCGCCGGCAAGTCCAAGCTGCTGCGGCGCGGTCGCGTAGTCGCTGGCGCTCAATCACGGCGCTCCTCGGACGATGATGATGACGACAACGATGATGATGACAATCGTGTCAAGTCCGGCAGCCGCACCGAACCGGTGAACCTCTCGTTCATCACGGAACAGGTCAGTCACTCCTGGTATCAGCCTTCGCGCGGTCTCAATCCCGCGAACGGCGTCACCAGCGCGCAATACCCGAAGCCGAACGCTTACTCGTGGCTGAAAGCGCCACGTTATCAGGCACAGCCCTACGAAGTCGGCGCGCTCGCCCGTATGAAGGTCAACGGCGATTACACCGGCGGCGTCTCCGTTGTGGACCGCCACCGCGCCCGCGCGCAAGAGACGATCAAGATCGCCACAGCCATGGCGGGCTGGGTGGCGCAGTTGAAACCCGGCGAACCGGTCTATGCCGAGCCGACCATCCCGGCCTCGGCCACCAGCTACGGCCTCACCGAAGCCCCCCGCGGCGCGCTCGGCCACTGGGTGCGAATCAACAACGGCGTCATCAGCCATTATCAGGTCCTGACGCCGACGTGCTGGAACTGCTCCCCGCGCGACGACCGGCGGCAGCCCGGCCCCGTCGAGGCGGCGTTGATCGGCACGCCGATCCGTGACAAGAACCAGCCCATCGAAGTGCTGCGTGTCATCCACTCGTTCGACCCGTGCCTCGACTGCGCGGTCCACGTCGTCCAGCCAAAAGCCGGCGCGAAGATGTTCGCAGTGCCAAGCTTCCGCGCCTGACAGGAAGTGCGCACTTCTCACGGACACAAACATGGCCACCATCTCGATCACGAAATCGCGTATTCGAGTATCCATGAAGGCACATCCTCCGTCGGATCAGCCTGCGGCTGAATCATCGCAGAGCCGCATCCTGATTGCCGGCATCGGCAACCTGTTGCTGCGCGACGATGGCGTTGGTGTTCACGCCGTGCGTGCGTTGCGCAGCCAGGTTCCGCCGGGGGTGGTCGTCGCCGAAATCGGCACGGCCATCCTCCACTCCCTGCACCTGCTCGAGACTGCGGAGAAAATCCTGGTCATTGACGCGATGCAGGCTGGCGGCGCGCCCGGCACGATCTATGCCGGGCGCGTCGAGGACCTGGAGGAAACACCGGCCGCCGTCTCGATGCACCAGATCGGCCTGACCAGCGCGTTCCGGTTTCTTCAAAACCACCGCCAGCCCAAGATCGTCGTGCTCGGTGTCGAGCCAGAGCGCATCGAATACGGCATGGAACTCACGCCCGCCGTCGCCGCAGTGCTGCCTCGCGTCGTGGCTGAAGCCAATACCATGGCCGCCCGCTGGGCGAGCCTGACGGAATCCGCCCCCAACCAGCCGCATCTCGGTGTCACGCTCGCATCCGCCACCGCCAGCCTTGCGCACCGGGTCGGCTCGTCGGTCCAGCGATTGCGCACCGCGAGCAAGCCGGTGTTGCAAGCCTGTCGGCTCGCGGCGTTCTGATTTCGGAGGCGGAAGTTACTGCCTCTCTTTGAAAGACGCGGGCAACACCGGCGTCGCGCCTGGTTGCGAGCAAACGTAGGCGGCCACCTCGTTGGCGTGGCGGTTGATCTCGTCGAGCGGCCGGCCGGCGAGCAAGCCGAGCGCCATCGCCGCTGTGAAAGCATCGCCCGCGCCTACGCTGTCCACCACCTTCACGCTCAAGCCGGCGTGTTCCGACCAGGAGAAAGTAGTCCGGTCACTCCGTGACCGGCCCCAGCCATCGTCTTGGTCCGCGTCACGGAGTGACGCGGCTACGCAGAGCAAACTGCCGTGCGCGCCACGGGTCAGCGCCACTGCGCGTAAACCGAACCGCTCCGCCAGCGCCGCCAGTTGTTCGCGCACGCCGCCGGTCAAGCCGAACATGGCTGCCAGCACCGGCAGCTCCGTGTCGTTGAGCTTGAGCACGTTCGCCAGCCGCAGCGATTCCTCCACGACCTCACGCGAGAAGAACTGCTGCCGCAGGTTGATGTCGAACACGCGTAGCGCCGTGGCTGGCGTGGCGGCGACGAGTTTGCGGATGCTGCCGCGAGACGGCTCGCTGCGTTGCGCGAGACTGCCGAAGCAGACCGCGTCAGCCCGCGCCGCAAACGCCAGCGAAGCCTCGTCCGCCACGAGACGATCCCACGCGACGTTCTCGTGGATCGTGAACCGCGGCTGGCCGTCGGCGGCGAGTTCCACCGACACCGTGCCGGTCGGCGCGGTCGCGTCCACGCCGACGCCGTCGGTCGGCAGGCCGAGCGAGCGGAGGCGGCCGAGGATTTCGCGGCCCAGCGGATCGTTGCCGACACGCGAGCAGACGCGCGCCTCCGCGCCGAGCGCGCGGGCATGATAGGCGAAGTTGGCCGGCGCGCCGCCGAGCTGTTTGCCCGACGGCAACAGGTCCCAAAGGATTTCGCCGACAGCGAGGACTTTCGGTTTCATTCGATGCCCAGCTTGTGCTGCATCTCTTCCAGCGAGATGCCCTTGGTCTCCGGCACCATGAGCTTCACCCAGATGAGTTGGAGCACCATCATGCCGCAGAAGAAGAGGAAAACATAACCCGGCGCGAACGAGGTGACCATCTTCGGAAAGAACGTCGTCAGCAACGCCGCAAAAACCCAGTGCGTGAAGCTGCCCAGCGCCTGGCCCTCGGCACGATGACGGTTCGGGAAAATTTCCGAGATGAGCACCCATATGACCGTTCCCTGACCGATGGCGTGCGCCGCGATGAACGCGAAGATGCACGCCGGCACGATGGCGAAGTGTTCCGAGAAGAACGCCCACGCAGTCAGCCCCAGCGAAATGATGTAGCCGAACGAACCGATGTAAAGCAACGTGCGACGGCCCAGCCGGTCAATGAGCCACAAGCCCACGAAGGTGAAGATCAGGTTCGTGACGCCGATGCCGACGGATTGCAGCAGGGCGGCTTCCTTGCCGAGACCCGTCATTTCGAAGATGCGCGGCGCGAAGTAGAGCACGGCGTTGATGCCGGAAAGCTGGTTGAAGAACGCGACTAGAATCGCGAGGAAGATCGGCACGCGCAAGCGCCACGACCAGAACCCGGACGCCACGGTCTTCTCGGCGCGTGCCGCTGCCAGAATCTCATCGGCGTGCGCGTCGAGCCGCTCCTGCGGGAAATCAGGCTCGATCAGCTTCAACACCTTGATGCCCGCCGCGCGGTCGCCCTTGCGGCCGATCAACCAACGCGGGCTTTCGGGCAGGCCGAAACACATCACGGTGTAAATGAGGGACGGAACGGCCGCGATGCCGAGCATCCAGCGCCAGGCGTCTTCTCCGCCGAACTTCGCGATCAGCGCGTTGGAGGCAAAGGAGACGACGATGCCGAAAACAATGTTGAACTGGAACATGCCCGCCAGCCGCCCTCGATAAGCCGGCGGAGCAATCTCAGAGATATAGAGCGGTGCCGCGACCGTTGAGATGCCGATGCCCAGCCCGCCGATGAAGCGGGCGGCGATGAACATCCCCACTCCGTTGGCAAAGCCGCAACCAACCGCCGACAGGATGTAAAGAACGCCGATGAACAACAGCGCTGGCTTGCGCCCAAATCGGTCCGTCGGCCAGCCGCCAAGCAGCGACCCAAGCACCGTGCCATAGAGCGCCGACCCCATCGCCAGCCCGTGCATCCCCGCGCTCAAGCCCCAGAGCGACTGAATTTTCTGTTCCGCGCCGGAGATGACGACCGTGTCAAAGCCAAAGAGAAACCCGGCGAGCGCCGACGTGATGGACCAGAGGAAGATGCGGTATTTCATGGTTGCGAACCAATGCTTGTAACCGCGCCGCGCCGGCCTGTAAAGCGTGCGGATGAGAGACGGCGTCTGTTCAGCGCCTGTCGCGCCTGCGGTTGTGCCATGCCGCCATCAAGCCCCCGCAAGCCAGCAATGTCCACGTGGCCGGCTCCGGCACGACCGTCAACACAAACGATCCGGGCGTCGCAAAATCGGCATCGGTGAGATCTTCGCCCGGGTTGTCGTTCAGCAACTCCTGGCTTCCCAGCGTGAACACGTAGGTGCCGGCGCCCAATGCATTGACGTTGAACTGATAGGTGCCGATGGATTGTTCCGGAAAAGCGGCATAGTCAACGCTGTGCCACCATACTGTCCAGTTGCCAGCGTTGACCGCGGAGCCGACCAGGGGCCGTTGGCCATCGTCCAGGTCCCCCTCAGTGAACGGGCTGTTCAGCGCCGTCACCGGTGTCGTGCCATAGGTGACGACGCCGGCGGAGGTGGCAATCCCATACTGCAATGCGTAAACCTTATGGGTGTCCGTGTCTGCGCGCAGGTCCATGCTAAAGGTCAACGTGCCGAGGGAAATGACATCGTTGGTTTGCGACGTCGTGCCCGTCTTCACCAAGCCCAGCCAAGGCGCGGCTTGCGCGGTCATTGCCGCGGCCATCACCGCCGCGGCGATCAAACATCTCATGGCTTTCATCTTCATGTTCTTGCTTGCAGAAGCTGGCCTGAGAATCTCCGATGGAGTGTCTCTTGGCAAATGTTTTTTAGCGGAGTGAGCCGGGCAAGTTGGCGCGTCACCACCCCTGTCGTTGAGATTGTTTCTTGGGTTGTTCATCTGAACCAACCCTCTATAGCCGCTGACTCCCGAATCCTTACACAATTCTCCGTCCGGCGGCGTTCCGGCTCTTCACAAGAGAACGCCGGCAAGGATGCCAGCGCTACAAGTCGTCAGGGCCCGCTCTGCCAAACCACCCGCCGCAGCCAGCCGGCGTCGAGGCCGATGGCGTTGGCGCGGTTCTTCGCGTAGGTCCACGTCAGCCGGTGCGTGCCCGAGGGAATGCTGAACGTCAGCGCCTGCCAGTCCGCTTCGCCGCTGATCCGGCCGGGCTGCTCCACGCCGTCCACCGCGAACGCCAGGAAGTCGCCGTTCAACTCCGAGGATACCTTCCACTCGAAGCTCACCGTCCCCGGCCCGCTCACCGTCGTCTCCGCCCACGACACGTTCAGGTCCCCGATGCTCCCGCTCCATGCCGCCACAGAACCGTCCGGCGCCACCGTCGCTGTCCACGCTTCGTCGCCGTTGGTGCTCCACTCCAATTCCGCCGCGCCCAGCGCCTCGCCCAGCGTCGCCGGGAACACCGCCGCGGCCGGCGCGATCAATGACGGCGCAAACCCGGTTGCCGGCGTCATTGTCCCTCCCAAATCCAACCCGCCCAGCGGCACCGTGTGCGTCAGGTTGGTCTTGGCCACCTGCATGTCGCCGATGGTCACCGAGCCGGTCAGGTTCAGGTCGCACAGGTAGTTGGTCGCCGTCACCGTCGGCCCCAGCCTGGCCTTCGCCGCGCCCATGTCGCCGATGCTCACCGTCCCGCTCTGGTTGGCGTCGCCGTAGAGGGAGCGGATGCGGACCGCGTTGGTGCCCGCCAGCGCGTTGCCCGCCAGGTCGCTGAAGCCGTTGAGCACCACCGTCACCTTCGCCCGATCCATCACGTTGGTCAGGTTCAACGTCAGGTTGCTGCTGGCCAGGCTCGCGCTCACGTAGGTCGCGTTGGTCAGTGTGAACTCGTTGGCGCTGAGCACACCATCTGTCGCCGTCAGCGCCTTGTTGAATGTGAACAACACCTGGGTCGGCCCGTTCTTGCGCGGCTCCACCGTCGGGTTGACGCCGGAGTTGAGGTTCAGCGACAGGTCGAATGTCCCCGCCGCGCCGTGCGTCTTGCGCGAAGCCGCCGCCAGCAGCGTCGGCGTCAGCTCGTAGCTGCCGTTGGTCACGGTGGTCTCGCCGAAAGCGATCTGCACGACGCGGTTGGTCGGCTTGATCCAGCCCGCCACGTCCTTGAACGCCAGCGTGTGCTCGCCGATCACGAGGTCCGTCACCGTGTCGCCGCTGTTCCGCCACGCCCCGCCGTCCACCTGCCACTGCGCGCCGGCGCCGACCGCCGCCGACGGCGCGAGCGTCACCTGCAACGCGCCGGTCATCCAGTCCGCCTCGATCTCGCCGGTGCTGTAGAGCGCGCTGGTGTCCCAATACATCAGCGGGTCCAGCCCCGGCAGGTTGGTGAGGCTGAAGGCGCCGCTGCTGCCGGTGAAGTCAAAGAGGTCGAACCGGTTGCCCGCGCTCACCGTGAAGCCGTCCAGCAGCGAGAGCGTGAGCGCGCCACCGAAGTTGAGCGCGCCGGCGAGGTTGATCTGGTCGTAGAGCCAGTCGTTGGTGCCGGCCAGTTGCATCGTCAGCAGCGAACCGCCGAGCAGCGTGAGGCTGCTGCTGCCGGTGAGGATGCCCGCGGAGTCGCCCGGTGCGATGCTGCCGGCGTTGGTGATGACGCCGGTGATCGCGCCGGTGCCGGCGAGCGTGGCGTTGGTGTTGATGAAGAGGCCGTTGGCGAAGCTGTGGCTGCCGCCGAGCAAATGGAGAGTGGCCGCGCTCGTGCCGTCGCCGACCTGGAAGATCGAGCCGTTGTTGACCGTGCTGCCGCCGCTGTGGAGCGTGCCGCCGTTGAAGCTGACAACGCTGCTGGCAAAGTTGGTGGCAAGCAGTTGATTGACCGTGACAGTGCCGCTGTTGAGAACGAAGCTGCCGCGCAAGACATTGAGCGCGCCATTGACGGAGGCGTTGGTCACGAAGAGGCTGCCGCCGGAAATGACAACCGAGTTCATGGCTGAAGTGGTCGTCGCGCCAACGACGACACCGGAGGCAAGAACGCCGCCGCCGTTGCTGACGGTCAGGCTGTTGGCGCTTCCGTTCGACCCGACGAACAGGTTGCCGCTGTTGCTCCAGAGCGAGCCTGGATCCGTCACCAACACCACGTTGTTGCTGGCCACATCGTAGGTGCCGATGTAGCCGTCGCCGTTGAATACCTGCCCGCCGTTGGCGATGAGCAAGCTGTTACTGGCGCCTCTGCGGCCAATTTGCAGATTGCCGACACTGGTCCAAACGGAACCAGTGCCTGTCACCGAGACCGAGTTGTTGCTGCCGCTCGCCCAAGTGCCGATGGTGCCGGAAGCGCCGAAGACCTGGCCTCCGCTCGTGATGGTCAGGCTGTTGTTCGTGCCGGTTTCGCCGACGTTCACCGCACCGCTGTTGCTCCAAACGGAGCCAGCACCGGTGACAACGGCCCAGTTGCTGTCGCCCGCCCCCGTGCCGAGGGAGCCGTTCACGCTGAACACCCGGCCCTCGCCGGCGACCGTCAGGCTGTTGTAGGACCCGGAGTAGCCGACCCGCAAATCGCTGCCGTTGCTCCAAGTGGAACCCACGCCCGTTACGACGGCTGAGTTGCTGTTCGCGCCAGCGTAGTAGCCAATGGTGCCGAGACCGGCGCCCACCCAGCCACCGTTGGTGATCGTCAAGTTGTTGCCGCTGCCGGTGGAGCCGACGAACAAGTTACTGCTATTGTTCCACACAGAACCCACGCCCGTGACAAGGACTGAATGGTTGACGCTGTTGTTGTTGCCGATGTAGCCGATGCCGTTGAACACTTGGCCGCTGTTAGCGATGGTCAGCGTGTTGCTGGAGCCGGAGTAGCCGACGCGCAGGTCGTAGCTATTGCTCCAAGCCGAGCCAGGGCCGGTGACGATGACCATGTTGTTGGTTGAATTGGCCGTATAGCCCACATAACCGGTGCGACTAAACACTTGGCCGCCGTTGGCTATGGTCAACTGGTTGCCGGAGCCGCTGTTGCCGACATACAGATCGCTGCTGTTGGTCCATGTGCTGCCCGCGCCCGTGACCAAGACGGCGTTATTGCCCGCGTTGCTGTAGTTGCCGATGTAACCGTTGCTATCGAACACCTGGCCGCCGTCGGAAATGATGAGACTGTTGCCGGAGTCGGCGTCGCCGAGATAAAGTTCCTCGCTGTTCCTCCAAACGGTGCCAGACCCGCTGACCAGCACCGTGTTGTTGCTTGCGCCGATCACGACGCCGACACGGGCGCGCGTGGCGAACACTTGACCGCCGTTGGTCAGCGTCAGCGAATTGCCGGAACCGTAGTAGCCGATATAGAGACGGCCGTTGTTCGTCCACACGCTGCCCACGCCCGTAACCAACACCCGATTGCTGCCCGCGTCGGCGTCGTCGCCGATATGCCCGTAGCTGTTGGACACCTGCCCGCCATCAGAAATTGTCAACTGGTTGAACGAGCCGGTGGTGCCGACGTAGAGATTGCCGCTGTTGTTCCAGCGGGAGCCGGCGCCTGTTACGAAGGCGGTGTTGTTGCTGGAACTGGTATGATAGCCGAGGTATCCGTTGCCGCTGCTGAGCACCGTCCCGCCGCTGGTGACGGTGAGTTGGTTGAACGAGCCGGTGTTGCCGATGGTCAGCGAGCCGTTGAGTGTCCCGCCGGATACGGTCAGGGTGCCGTGGTCTTCGCCGACATAGTTGGTGAGGTTGGCCACGCCGCCGGAGATCGTCCAGGAGCCGAAATTGGTGGCGTAACCAACGGCGTGCGTGCCGCCGGTCATGGTGAACTGGCCGGCGTTGAACAGCAACGGAGTGGCGAGACTGCCGCCGTTGGTCACCGCCGCACCGGCACGGTTGTCGAAGAGGCCCGTGACCTCGAACGTGCCGCCGGAGTTCACAAACGCGCTGAGGTTGACCAGTGTCGCCTGCGTGTTGAGCACACCGCCGCTCAGGGAGATCAGCCCGGCGTTGGTCAGCGTGCCCGACGGCAGCGTCAGCGTCGCGCCGTTGAGCGCGCCGAGGACGCCGATGTTGACGTTGCTCCGCAGGCCGTCGTTGAGTCTCAACTCCGCGCCGGCTCCGTCGGCGAGGATGGCGCCGTAGGCGAGGTTGGAGCCGCTGACGATACCCGCGCCGGTGAGCAGAGAGTTGGCGGCGATGATGAGGCCGTCGGCGAACTGATGACTGCCGCCGTCGAGGCGGAGCGAGGCCGATTGGACGCCATCGCCGACGGTAAACGGCGTGGCGTTGGAGATAATCGTGCCTTTCGTGGCGAGCCAGCCGCCGGAGAAGCTCAGCGCGCTGCCCGCGCCGTTGGTGGCGTAGAAACGGTCCACCGTGGTTGTGCCGCTGTTGAGGACGAGTGCGCCGTTGCGAACGTCAATCACGCCGAGGCCCGCCGCATTGGTGGAGATGAGCGCGCCCCCGGCGTTGGTGAAGACGCCGCCGGATTCGATGAAAAGGTTGGTGAGGTTGGCGACGCCGCCGGAGACGGTCCAGACGCCGAGGTTGGTGGCGACGTTCACGTTGTGCTCGCCGCCGCTCTGGAGCGCCACGCCCGTCGCTTCGTTCAGGAACACCCCGTCCACGTTCGTCCCGCCGGTCAGCAGCCAGGAGCCGCTGTTGTTGTAGAACTCCGGGTCGAACAACCCGCCGTTCTGAATGAACGTGCCCAGGTTGATCATGAAACCGGGCACGAAGACGTTGCCGTTGTTCAGCCGCAGCGTCGCTTCCGGCAGGTTGATGAACGAGTGCGCCAGCGTCAGCGTGCCGCCGTCCACCGTCACCGGCTGGCGCGTGAGCATCTCCGTCGCGTTGAGGACACCGCCGTTGAAGTTGAAGACGCTGTTGACGCCGTTGGTCAGCAGCAAGCGGTCCACGGTGACGGTGCCGCTGTTGAGGGTGAGCGCGCCGTAACGCACGTCGAGCGCGCCGCCGCCGGTGGCATTGGTGGCGAAGAGCCGGCCGCCGCTGACGGTGATGACATTGCCGGTGGAGCCGGCGTTGAAGCCGACGACGATGTTGGTGGCGGAAACCGCGCCGCCGTCGGTGAGGGTAAGCGAGGCGAGCGAGCCGTGGTAGCCGACGAAGAGGCTGTCGCTGTTGCTCCAGACGGAGCCGGGGCCGCTGACGAGCGCGCTGCTGTTGCTGGCGGCAACGTCGAAGGCGATGTAACCGACGCTGTCGAGCAGTTGCGCGCCATTGGTGAGCGTGAGCGAGACGAGGTTGTTGCTGCCGGCATAGAGCAGCCCGTCGCCGCCGACGGCGAGCCGCGCGTTGTCAACGACACCGCGCGAGAGGCCGGGGCCGGAGGGAAGATCGAGGTTGAGATTGCCGGTGATGGCGTGGTCGCCGAAGTCGCCGTCGTAGCCGCTCCACTGGACAGCCGCGCCGTTCTGGAAGGTGACGCCCGGCAAAAACGGCGTGGCGTTGGTGCTTGCGCCGGCGAACTCCAGCGTCGCGTTGGTGACGACGAAGCTGCCGGCGATGCTCACGACCGCATTGGAGACGAGCCGCACAGTCCCGCCGTCGCGGTTGGTCAGCCCGACCGCCGCGCCGATGGTGAGATTGTTCCAGACCTCGAACAAGCCGCTGTTGTCGAACGCGGCCAGATCGAACGACCCGCCGCGCTGGCTGAAGGAGCCGGCGTTGAGCACCGTGGGCGCGACGAGCGTGCCGCCGTTGAGGTTCACGACGCTGCCGGCGGCGTTGGTGGCGTAGAGGCGGTCCACGACCACCGTGCCGCTGTTGAGGACGAGCGCACCGCGTCGGATGTCGAGCGTGCCGTCACCGGTGGCGTTGGTGGCGTAGAGATAGCCGCCGGCGATGGTGACGAGGTTGTTGCTGGAGGTGTCGAGCGTGCCGACCCAGACATCAGGCGCGATCACCGTGCCGCCATCGGCGACGGTGAGGCTGTTGCCCGAACTGCGCTGGCCAACGTGCAGGTCGTTGGTGTTCAGCCAGACCGAACCCGCTCCCGCCACCACGACGGTGTTGTTGCTGGCTGAGGTTCCCACGCCAATGAAACCATAGCTGTTGACCACCTGGCCGCCATCGTTGATGGACAGTCCGTTGGCGGCGCCGTCGCGGCCCACGCAAAGGAAGTCCTGGTTGGTCCAAAGCGAGCCACTGCCGGTGATCAGAGCAAGGTTCCCGTAGGATTCGGATTGACGCCCGATGTAGCCGCTCAAGGACATGACGATCGCGCCGTTGCTGACAGTCAACTGGTTCCAGCCGCCTCCGTAGCCGGGATAAAGGACACTGGTGTTGTTCCAAACCGTGCCGGGGCCAGTGACCAAAACCGAATTGCTGCCCGCGCCGACGCCCGCGCCAATAAGGCCGTCTTGGTTCACGACATAAGCTCCACCGCTGACAGTCAACTGGTTGCCGGCGCTGACGCCGCCCACCCACACGTCGCTGGCATTGCTCCAGACCGTGCCCGCGCCGGAGACGTTCACAACGCCGACCGCACCCGAAACGCCGCCGAGCACGGTGGTGCTGGAGCCGCCAGACACTTGTTGCACAAGGTTCGTGCCCGCCAAAATGTTCCACACGCCCGTCTGGCCGGCCGAAGCGCCGATGACGATGCTGCTGTCCCTGGGCGCAACGATGCGGCTGCCGCGCGTCGTGAGCGTGCCGGCGTTGAAGGTGAACACCGAGTTGGTGGCGGTGGTCGTGTTGTTGGTAACGATGAGCAGGTCGGCGACGAGAACGCCGCCGTTGAGTGCGAGCGTGCCGCGGCGGATGTCGAGCGCGCCGGTTTGCGCGGCATTGGTCGCGTAGAGGACGCCACCGGAGAGAGCAAGGAGGTTGCCCGTGGAGGCGATACCGCCGCCCACGACAACGTTGGTGGCTGTCACGAGGCCGCTGTCGGCGACGGTGAGACTGTTGCCGGGGCCGGTGGAGCCGACCAAAAGGCTGTGGCTGTTGCTCCAGAGTGAACCGGCGCCCGTCACCACCGCGGCATTGTTGCTCGCGCTGGCGGCGTAGCCAACGTAGCCGGTCGCGCTGAGCGCCAGGCCGCCGTCGGAGATGGTCAGGCTGTTGCGCGACCCCGACCAGCCCACGGCCAGAATGCTGCCGTTGCTCCAGACCGAACCGCTCCCCGTCACCGTTGCGGTGTTGTTGCTCGCGGTGCCGCCCAAGCCCAGGTATCCGAAAACGTCCGCCACTTGGCCGCCGTCGCTGACGACAAGGTTGTTGTCGTGGCCGGCGTCGCCCGCGTAGAGGCTGTTGTTGTTCCTCCAGAGCGACCCCGCGCCGGTGACGGTGACGCTGTTGTTGCTCGACCCGACCTGGTTGGCGATCCAGCTCAGGACGCTGAGGATTTGGCCACCATCGGCAACGGTCAGACTGTTGCCGGAGCCGCCGCCGCCGATGCGCAGTTGCTGGCTGTTGCTCCACGTGGAGCCCGCACCGGTGACGGTGACGGCGTTGTTGCTCGCGCTGACGCCGTTGCCGATGTAGGCGTAAGGGCTGACCGCCCGCCCGCCGTTGATGACAGTGAGGCTGTTGCCGGGGCCGTTGGAGCCGACGAAAAGGCTGGTGGCGGTGCTCCAGACGGAACCCACGCCGTCCACCGTCACGGTGTTGTTGCTCGCGCTGGCGGTGTAGCCGACGTAGCCGGTCGCGCTGAAGGCCAGCGCGCCGCCGGCGATCATCAGGCTGTTGTGCGAACCCATCCAGCCCACGGCCAGAGCGCCGCTGTTGCTCCAGACGGAGCCGCTCCCCATGACGGCGGCGGCGTTGTTGCTCGCGCTGGCGTTCAAGCCGACGTAGCCATAACCGCCCGCCACCATGCCGCCGTTGGTAATCGTCAGGCTATTGTCATAGCCGAAGTCGCCCACGTAGAGGCTGCTGCTGTTCCGCCAGACCGAGCCGGTGCCCGTCACGGTGACAGCGTTGCCGCCGGCGTTGCTCTGGCTGCCAATCCAACTCAGGAAGCCGGACACCAGCCCGCTGTTGGCAATGGTCAGGCTGTTGCCGAAGCCGCCAACGCCGATCTTCAGTTGCTGGCTGTTGCTCCATGTCGAACCTGCGCCGGTGACGAGCACGGTGTTGTTACTGCCGGCCTCGGCGTTGCCGACATAAGCGTAGGGGCTGACCACCCGCCCGCTGCCGGCAATGGTCAGGCTGTTGAAGGAACCGGTGAGACCGACATAGAGGCTGCCCGCGTTGCTCCAAACGGAACCCGCGCCGCTCACCGTCACGGTGTTGTTGCTGCTGGTGGAGGCACTGCCGACAATGCCGGTCTGCGAGAACACAACGCCGCCCGCGCTGATGGCGAGATTGTTGTTCCAGCCCGCGCCGCCGATGCTGAGGGCGGCGGTATTCGACCAGAGGGAACCCGCGCCCGCAACGAGCACGGCGTTGTTGACGCTACCCGACTGGCTGCCGACAATGCCGGCGGCGCTGGACACCCGGCCGCCGTTGGTGACCGTCAGACTGTTCTCTGTTCCCCCGCGCCCGACATGAAGCTCCTGGTGACTTCTCCACAGCGAACCGGTGCCCGTGACCAGCACGGAGTTGCCGCCCGCCTCCGGGTAGTAGCCGATGTAACCGTTGCGGTTGGTGACCTGCCCGCCATCCGCGACGGTCAGGCTGTTCGTCGAGCCGTAAGAGCCGGCGTGCAGGTTCAGCGCGGAACTCCAAAGCGAGTTTGTGCCGGTCACCAGCACGGCGTTGTTGTTCGCGCCGGTCATCTTGCCGATGAATGCATAAGCATCATCCATCACCCGGCCACCGTCACTGATCGTCAACTGGTTGAACGCCCCCGTGTAGCCGACGTGAAAATCGCCGCCGTTGCTCCAAACCGAGCCGGGGCCGGTGACCAACGCGGTATTGTCCCCGCCGTTGCGGCCGACGACGCCGCCCCCTGTGCTCAGGAGTTGGCCGCCGTTGGTGATCGCGAGGCTGTTGCCGTAGCCGTTCAAGCCGATGTAGGCCGTGCCATCCGCCGTGGCGCGCCCGCCGTTGGCGATGACCATGCTGTTGCTCGAGCTGGTGCTGCCGACGTGCAGGTTGGCGTGGCTCGTCCAGAGGGAGTTAGTGCCGGTCACCACTCCGAAGTTGAACCCGCCGCCATTGCGCCCGATGACGCCGTCTGTGTTCATCAGTTGGCCGCCGTCGCTGATGACCAGCGTGTTTTTGGTGCCGTTGTTGCCGATGTAAACGCCGCCGCTATTGCTCCAGAGCGAACCGGCGCCCGTGATCAACGCGATGTTGTTGCTGGAATCAAGCTGGAAGCCGAGGTAACCGCTGCCGTCGCTGAGGACCGTCCCGCCGTTGGTAATGGTGATCTGGCTGAACGAGCCGGTGTTGCCGATGGTGAGCGCGCCATTGAGCGTGCCGCCGCCGACGGTCAGGCTGGCGTGGTCTTCATTGACAAAGTCGGTGAGGTTGGCAACGCCGCCGGAGAGGAGCCAGGAGCCGAAGTTGGTGGCGGTGGCCGCGTCGTGCTGGCCGCCGCTCTGCTGGACGACGCCGGAAGCCTCGTTGAGGAAGAGCGCGGCGGCGTTGGTGCCACGGCCAAGCTGCAACAGCGCGGCGTTGTCGAACGAGCCTGCGTTGAAGAAGCCACCCGTCTGGACGATGTCGCCGGCGTTGGCCGCCTGCGTAAAGAACGCCCCGCCGCCCGACATGCCGAAGAGGCTGCCGCTGAGATTGCTCAACAACCCGGCGTAAATCTGCCCGCCCTCGGCCAGCGTCACGCGGTTGCTGACGCCGCCTCCGCCGACGGCCAGCACGCCCGCGTTGCTCCAGACCGAGCCTGCGCCTCCGACAAACACGGAGTTGCTGTGAGCGCCGGCGTCGAAGCCCACATGCGATTCGGCGGCCCACACCGCCCCGCCGTTGGTGATAGTCAACTGGTTGGCCGACCCCGCATACCCCACGACGAGCGCGTTCGCGTTGCTCCAGAGCGACCCCGGCCCCGTCACGACAGCCCTGTTGAAGTTGGCGGTGGACTGGTTCCCAATGATGCCGCTGGTGTCCACCAACACACCGCCGTTGGTGACGATCAGCCGGTTCCGGGTCGTGGCGTCACCCAGCATATAGACACCGGCGGCGTTCGTCAGCACGCCATCCACGAAGTTCGTCACGCCGGCGAACACGCTAAGAATGATCGAGCCGCTGAGCGGATCAGCCGGAGACGCCAGCAGGTGGCTCACGTCCCAACTCCAATCTTCTCCGTCCGGCAGGTTGACCTGACTGAAAACGCCGGCCACCGACCCGTAGTTCAACAGGTCAAACACATCGCCGTTCTGCGGCGCGTAGCCATCCAGGAGCGACACCGTCAGCGTGCCGGCGGCGGTGAACTGCCCGCCGAGCGTCAGGCGGTCCAGGAAACCTTCGGCGGTGCCGCCCAGGTCCATCAGCGTCGTCGCGCCGGCCAGCAACATCATGTCCCCCGACACCGTCAGCGCGCCGAGGGAAGAGCCGAAGCTGAGCGTTCCGCCGTCAACCACGGAACCGTTGAGCGTGCCGCCAGAGCCGATGAGTTGACCGCCTGCCTCGTTGACGAAGCTGCCGAGGTTGGCCACCGCGCCGGTGGCGATGGCCCAGGAGCCGAAGTTGGTGGCATAGGTTGCGTCTTGTTGGCCGCCGGTCTGGATGAAGCTGCCGGCGTTGAAGACGCTCCCGAACAGCGCGCTGCCGCCAGCCATGCTGAAGATGCTGCCGCTGAAGTTGCTCAGCGCTGATGCGTAGATCATGCCGCCATCGGCGAGCGTCAGGCGGTTGCCCGCCGCGCCGCGGCCGATGCTCAGCGCGCCGGCGTTGCTCCAGACCGAGCCGGCGCCGGTAACGAGCGCGGCGTTGTTGCTCGCGCCGAAGTTGTCGCCGATGAAGGCGTTGGCGTCCACTACCCAACCGCCGTTGGTGACGGTCAACCGGTTGAACGCGCCGCTCACGCCGACGAAAAGATCGCCTGCGTTGTTCCAAAACGACGCGCTGCCGGTAACGAGCACACTGTTGTTGCTGCCGCTACCGGCAGTGCCAATGAAGCCATGGGTGTTGAATACGGCACCGCTGTTGGCGATAGTCAGGCGGTTGAACGAACCCGACCAGCCCACATACAGTTTATGGCTGTTGCTCCAGACGGAGCCAACGCCCGAAACCGATACTGCGTTGTTGGTGGCGCTGCTGTAGCGACCAACATAACCCGTGGCGCTGAATGCCTGGCCTCCATTGGCAACCGTCAGGCTGTTGCTGAGGCCATAGTTCCCAACCGTCAGATATTGGCTGTTGCTCCAAACGGAGCCGGAGTCCGTTACCAGGACCGAGTTGTTGCTGGCACTCTGGGAGAAGCCAACCGTGCCAAACGTGCCCAATACCCGGCCACTATTGGCAAGGGTCAAGCTGTTGGCGAAGCCGGCGGCACCAATCATCAGGGGAGCACTGCAGTTCCAGAGCGACCCCAAGCCGTCCACCAACACCGAGTTGTTGCCTCCGTCGCTGTTGTTGCCGATGCTGCCAAAGCTGCCGAACACCCGCCCACCATTGGCAAGGGTCAAACTGTTTCCATCTCCAGAGCCACCCACATCGAAGTTGGCGTTGTTGCTCCAAACGGAACCCGGATCGGTCACAAAAACCGTGTTGTTGTCGGCTCCGGAGGCGCTGCCGATGGTGCCATAGACGTCGAAGACTTGGGCACCGTTAGCAACCGTGAGGCGGTTGCCAGAGCCAAAAGCTCCGATAGACAACTTGCCGCCGGCGTTCCAGACGGAGCCAACGCCGGTCACCAACGCGGCATTGCTGTTGGCCATGGAAGCATAGCCAACATATCCCGTGAGACTGAGCACTTGTCCGCCATTGGTGATAGTCAACTGGTTGAATGAGCCTGTGGCTCCGTCGTAGAGAACGCCGTTGTTGCTCCACAACGAGCCCGGCCCGGCAACCCAAACCGAGTTATTGCTGGCGCTGACAGCGGCACCGATGACACCATGGGCGTTGAAGACCATGCCGTTGCTGAGAACGGTCAAGTTGTTGAAGACGCCGGACACCCCAATGCGAAGATCGTAGGTGTTGCTCCAGACTGAGCCGGGGCCGGCGACCACAACCGCGTTGTTGCTGGCAACGGCGAAGTTGCCAATGGTGCCCTGGCTGCTCAACACCCGGCCACCATCAGAAACGGTCAGCCGGTTGCCAGAACCGAAATTGCCGATGCCCAGCGACGTGGTGGAGTTGTTCCAAAGCGAGCTGGAACCGGTGACCACCGCCGAGTTGTTGCTGGCGCTGGTGTTCCAGCCAACAAAGCCCCAGAAGCTGGCCACTTGGCCACCGTTGGCAATGGTGAGGTTGTTGCTGGAGCCGGAGACGCCGATGTAGAAAACATTGGTGCCGGTCCAGACCGAGCCGGGGCCGGAAACAAGCACCGCGTTGTTACTCCCGCTGGCGTAGTAGCCGACGTAGGTGAAGTTGTTGAAAACCCTTCCGCCGTTGCTGATCGTCAGGCGGTTGCCGGAGCTATAGGAACCGACATAAAGGGAACCGTTGTTGCTCCAAACCGAGCCATTGTCCGTGACCAACACCAGATTGCTGCTAGCACTGGCGTTGTTGCCGATGAAGCTGGCGCTGCTCACGCCGCCTCCGTTGATCACTCGCCCGCCGTCGGCAATCGTGAGGCAATTGCTGGATCCGCTGTCGCCGACATAGAGATTGCTGCCTGCGTTCCAAACCGAACCAACGCCCGTCACCAGCGCGGAGTTATTGCGCGCACCGATGCTCGTGCCAAAAAGCGAATAGCTCGCGGCCGTGACAACGCCGGAGTTGGCGATGGTCAGGTTATTGCCTTCACCGCCGCGGCCAATGGTCAGAGAGAGGTTGCTCCAGATAGAACCAGCACCTGTGACCAGCGCGGAGTTGTTGCTGGAAGAGGCGCTGAGGCCGAGGTAGCTGTTGCTGCTGATCGCGCGCGCGCCGTCGCTGACGGTGAATTGGTTGGCGGCGCTGACGCCACCCACCCACAGGTTCGCCGAATTGCTCCAGACCGTGCCCGCGCCGGAGACGCTCAGGGCGCTGACGACGTCGCTGAAGCCGCCCAGAATGGTGTTGCTGGAACTACCGCCCACCTGCTGCACGAGGTTGGTGCCGCCGATCACGTTCCACGTCGCTGTCTGGCCGGGCGTAGCACCGACGAAAAAGTTGCTGCCGAACGGCATGAGAATCGTCGCGCCGCGCGTCGTGAGCGCACCGGCGTTGAAATTGAAGACCGCGTTGGTAGCGCCGGAAGAGTTGTTGGTCACAATCAGTTGGTCGGCGACCAGTGTGCCGCCGTTGAAGTCCAGCCGGCCCCGCCGCAGATCGAGCGCGCCGTTCTGCGCGGCGTTGGTCGCGTAGAGCGAGCCGCCGGAGAGGGCGATGAGATTGTTGGTAGAAGTGATGTTGAATCCCAAAACCACGTTGGTAGCCATGACAACGCCGCCGCTGGCGACCGTGAGACTGTTGCTGGAACCGGAATAGCCCACCGTCAACGGCCCCGCGTTGTTCCAAAGTGAATTCGTGCCAGTCACCAGCACTGAATTGTTGTTGCTGGCGTAGCCGATGGTGCCAGCGGCATTGAACACTCGCGCGCTGTTGGCAATGGTCAGACTGCTGGCCGACCCATTGCTGCCCACCATCAGCAAGGTTGCGTTGGACCACAGCGAACCACTGCCAGTTACGGCGGCAGAGTTGTTGCTGATGCTAGACGTGGCGCCGATGACCGCGCTGTCAGGCGAAACGACACTGCCGCCATTTGAGATCGTCAACGAGTTGCCAGAGCCTGAATACCCCACGAACAGAGTGGTTTTGTTGGTCAGAAGCGAACCGCTACCTGTAACGAGCACGCGGGCGTTTCCTGCGCCATTTCCGATGTAAAGGCCCCCGCCCGGAGCTGTCAATAGCAGTGAACCACCATTGCTAATGGCAAGGCTGGAACTCGCCCCAAGGCCTGCGTAGCCTGCGCTAAGTTGCCCGGCCACAACCCAAGTGGAGTTACTCCCCGTAACCACGACTGCATTGTTTCCGGCACTTCCGATGGTCGTGAATCCGTTGGAAACCAGAGCGCCATCCGCAATCGTCAGCAAGTTGCGGGCGCTCGAGCCTCCCATTGTGAGACCAGCCAACATAAGGAGAGATGAGTTTGTTCCTGTGACCAGCACGTAGTTGTTCGTGCTGCTTGAGTTGCGGCCCATCTCCATCGCGCCGCCCATCACTTTGCCGCCGTTGGTGATGACGAGTTGGTTGTTCGGACCGTTGTAGCCCACGTAAAGCGGGCGGTTGTTCGACCACAGCGACCCGGGATCCGTCACCAAAACGGTGTTGTTGTTGGCGCTGTTGGTGTAGCCGATATAGGCCCAACTGTTAAGCACGCGGCCGCTGTTGGCAATCGTCAGGCTGTTGTTGGATCCAAAGTAGCCGAAATGCAGATTTGAGCCGATGTTCCACAACGAGCCGGAGCCGCTTACCAAGACCGAATTGTTGTTGGCGGCGGCGGTGTAGCCGACATAGGCATTGGAACTCGCCGCCCTCGCTCCATCGCTAATATTCAGTTGATTGCCGCCGCCGCCGCCGCCAATCCACAGATCGTATGCGTTGGTCCAAACGGTTCCTACGCCGCTCACGTTCACAACACCTGTCGCGCCCGCCACGGCGCCAAGCACGGTGTTGTTTGTGCTGCCGGCAACCTGCCCCACGAACGCGGTGCCGCCGAGGACGTTCCATGTGGCAATCTGACCCGCGGTCGCACCGATGATGAAGTTGCTGCCAAAGGGCGCAATGATCTGCGAGCCGCCGTGCGTAGTCAAAGTGCCGGCGTTAAAGTTGAAGACAGAGTTGGTGATGTCGAGCCGGTCGGCGGTGATCACGCCGCTGTTAAAAACAAGCGCGCCGTTGTGCGCCCCAATGCCGCCAAGTCCGTTTGCGTTGGTCGAGATAAGCACGCCACCTGCGTTGGTGAAGACTCCGCCGCCGTCTATGACCAGATTGGTCAGGTTGGCGATGCCGCCGGCGAGGAGCCATGAGCCTGAGTTGGAGGCGTCATTGGCGCTCTGCTCGCCACCAGTCTGGATGATGACGCCGGCGTTGACCACGCGAGGAAAAACGCTGGTGCCGCCCAACATGTTGAAGAGGCTGCCGCTGGCGTTGCTCAACACGCTGGCGAAAATCTGCCCGCTGTCAGCCAGCGTCACGCGGTTGCCCAAACCGCCGCTGCCAATGGCCAGCACGCCCGCATTGCTCCAAGCGGACCCTCCCCCCCCGACAAACACCGTGTTGCTCGCAGAGCCGGCGTCGTAGCCCACATATCCCTCGCCCGCCAGCACTGAGCCGCCGTTGGTGACGAACAGCCGGTTGACCGAACCGGCAAGGCCCACGTGAAGCATGTTTGCGTTGCTCCAGACCGACCCCGGCCCCGTCACGATCGCCGTGTTGAAGCCGGCCGTGGCTCGGTTTCCCATGATGCCGCTGGTATCGAGCAGCGCGCCGCCGTTGGTGATGATCAGCCAGTTCCAGGAAGTGCTGTCGCCGAACGTGTAAACCCCGGCGACATTCGTCACCACACCGTCCACGAGGTCCGTTACGCCGGAGCCGGACAGCAGGTTGAAAATGATCGAGCCGCTGAGCGGATCGCCCGGTGTCGCAAGCAGATGGCTCACGTCCCAGTTCCAGGCCCATCCGCCCGGCAGGTTCATCTGGTTGAAACCGCCCGCCACCGACCCGTAATCGAAAAGGTCAAACACGTCGCCGTTCTGCGGCGTGTAACCGCTCTGCAACAACACCGTCAGCGTGCCGTCCGCCGTGAGTTGGCCGCCGAGCGTCAGATGGTCCAGAAAGCCGGCGCCCGTGCCGCCCAAGTCCATCAGTGTCGTCGCGCCGGAAAGCAGCGTCAGGTCGCCCGAAACCGTGAACACGTTGGGCGAACTGCCAAAGCTGAACGCGCCGCCGCCCGTTACCGAGCCGTTGAGCGTGCCGCCAGCGCCGATGAGTTGGCCGCTGGCTTCGTTGACAAAGTTGGTCAGGTTGGCCACTGCGCCAGTGGCAATGATCCACGAGCCGAAATTGGTGGCGCAGTTCACATCCTGCTGGCCACCCGTGTGCAGCACCGTGCCGCCGGCTTGGTTTAAGAACACCGTGGCGACGTTGGTGCCGTTGGTGATTTGCAGCAGGCCGGCGTTGTCGAAGAAGTCAGGATCGAAGATACCGCCGGTTTGAAGGATGCTGCCAGCGTTGGTCACGCGCGGGAAGAACGCGCTGCCGCCCGAAATGCTGAAGATGCTGCCGCTGTAGTTGCTCAACACGCTGGCGAAAACCTGTCCGCCGTCGGCCAGCGTCACGGAGTTGCCCGCCCCGCCACGCCCGATGCTCAGCGCGCTTGCGTTGCTCCAGACGGAGCCGTCGCCGGTGACCAGCACGGCGTTGCTGCCGGAGCCGGCGTTATAGCCGACGTAGCTGGCGGTGTTGAACACCCAGCCACCGTTGACGATCGTGAGGCGGTTGCTGGGACCGCTGCTGCCGACATACAGGTTGGTGCCGGCGTTCCAAACCGACCCGAAGTCCGTCACCAGGACGGAGTTGTTGCTCGCGCCCGCGCCCGCGCCCAAGCTCGAAAAAGTTGTGGCCGTGACGACACCGGTGTTGGCAATGACCAAGCTGTTACCGACACCGCTGCCACCAATTGTCAGAGAGAGGTTGCTCCAAACCGAACCGGAGTCGGTGACGAACACAGTGTTGCCGACGCTGAAGGCTCCATTGCCAACAATGCCGGTCGGCGTCATCACCACGCCGCCCGCGCTAATAGTCATGCGATTGAAGCCTGCGGCACCGCCGACGTTGATGGCACCGGCGTTCGACCAGACAGAACCCGATCCGGCGACCAGCACGGTGTTGTTGCTGCTGCCCGTCTGGCCGCCGACGGTGCCGCCGACGCTGAACACCTGGCCGCCGTTGGTGACGGTCAGGCTGTTGGCCGGGCCGTTGTAACCCACGTAAAGCACGTTGCTGTTGTTCCAAACCGAGCCGGCGTCCGTAATCAAAACCGTGTTGCCCGTGGCTGTCGCACCAGAACCGATGTAAGCAAAGGAATTGTCCACTCGGCCACCTCCGGCAATCGTCAGGTCGTTGCGGTGGCTGGAATTGCCGACATAAAGAGAGCCATTGTTGCTCCACGCCGAGCCCACGCCGGTCACCAAAGCCGTGTTGTAATTGGCATTGGTGTAGTAACCAATGGAACCGATTGTATTAAACACCTTCCCACCATTGGCAACAGTCAGGCTGTTGCTGGCCCCATAAGAGCCTAGATAGAAGGATGCGCTATTCTTCCACGCCGAACCGGGATCCGTCACCAACACCGAGTTGTTTCCGGCACCAGCACTGGATCCGATGACCCCGCTGGTTCCGTTCCATACTTGGCCTCCGTCGGTAATAGTCAGACTGTTGCCGAAACCGTTGTTACCGACATATAAGGTGAAACTGTTGCTCCAGAGCGAGCCGACGCCGGTCACTAACACGTTGTTGTTGCTGGAACTACTGTTGCCACCGATGTAGCCGGTGGCGTTGATTACCCGACCCCCGTTGGAGATGGTCAGACTGTTGCCGAATCCGCTGTTGCCGACATAGAAGGTGCTGCTGTTACTCCAGAGCGAGCCGGCGTCCGTCACCCAGACGGTGTTGTTGCTGGCGGTGGCGTTGTAGCCGATGTAACCGGTGGTGTTGTTCACACGCCCGGTGTTGGCGATGAGCAGCATGTTGCCGTAGCCGCTGACGCCGACATACGCGCTGCCACTGTTGCTCCAAACCGAGCCGGCGCCGGCGACCAGGACGAGATTGCTGGTGGAGTTGACGGCCCAGCCGATGTTGCCGCCGGCGTCGAGCACCCGGCCGCCGTTGGTGATGATGAGCGTGCTGCGGACGCCTTGGTTGCCGATCATGAGGTTGTTGCCGTTGCTCCAGACCGAACCGGCGTCGGTCACCACCACGAGGTTGTCGCTTGCGCCGGTGGAGTTGCCGATGTTGCCGAAGCCGTTGAAGACACGCGCGCCGCCCGCGATGGTCAGGCTGTTGGTGGAGCCGAGGTAGCCGACGTAAAGGCTGCCGCTGTTGCTCCAGATGGAGCCGGCGCCGGTGACTTGCGCCGAGTTGTTGGCCGCCACGCTGTTGTAGCCGATGTAACCGGCACTGTTTAGCACGCGCGCGCCGTCGGCGATGGAGAGACTGTTGCTGCTGCCGAGCGACCCGACGTAGAGCGAGCTGTTGTTGCTCCAGAGCGAGCCAACTCCCGTCACCACCGCAGCGTTGTTGCTGGAGAGGACCGAGTGGCCGATGACGCCGTCGCCCAACGCGGTGAAGACGGTGCCGCCGTTGGTGGTGGCGACGCCGCCGTTGGTGACCACCAACATGCCGCCGTTGGTGATGATGAGTGTGTTGAAGATGCCGTTGGTGGCGAGCATGAACGTGGCCGAGCGGATCACGTTGCTGCCGTTGATGACGGTGGTGAGGTAATCACCCGTCGTCGCCTCCTCGCCGATGGTGACGGTCATCGTGGAACCGTTGGCGCTGAAGTTCCGCAGCCGAAGGCCGGAGAGCGTATTGTCCCACCAGCGGGCGTTGGGCGAGGATGTGTCTGTGAACTCGTTCTTGTAGCCGCTGGAGCTGTTGCCGGCGTAGTAAAGGTCGTTGGTGTCGCCGCTGCCGATGTTCCGCTGGAAATGCCACTGGTTGTCGGCCTGCACAAGCGTGCATTCATAGTTCAGGTGGCTGCTGTTGGGCGTCATGCTTTGGTTGTCTTTGTTGCCCAGTTCGTCCACGTGCCAGATGGCGATGCCGGAGCCGGGGATCAGCATGTCCCGCCCGCTCTTGTAGCGGGTTTCGATCAGGAAATACTCCGTCGGCACGCCCGGCTTGGCGTAGCGATAAAAATGATTGAACTCGTCGCCGGAGGAGCCGACCGTGATCGTCCCCGACATCGAAGGCGTCAACTCCGTCGTCGTGGCCCAGCCTGCGGCGCGTTTGAGGTAGGCGCACACCTGCGCGGGATTGCCCGCGAACCCGCCCGAGTTCATCAGGCAGAACGCGCCCGCGCCGCCGCGGGAATCGTAACCGTAATCATAAATGTCCGGGAACCCGCAAAGCATGTGGCCGTTCTCGTGGCAGAACGTGCTGATGGACAGCGACGTGCCGATGTTGGTGACCTGGTAACGCCATATTCTCTTGCCGCCCGGCGAGAGCGGCTGCGCGCCGACATTGTAGAGCGCCCACGAGTGCGGCCAGAGGCCCTTGCTCCAGACGCCGCCGTTGCCGCCCGCATAAAACACGTTGCATGCGACGGCGTTGGTGGAACCGTCCACCGTCAGCCCCTCGAACTGCGGCAGGATCTCCGTCTCGTAGTTCGGCATGTTCGTCAACACGCCGATCACGTCCCGGATGAGGAGGTTGGCCTGCCCGCCGCCGTCTTTGGTGGTGTCGTTGTAGTAGCTCTTCGGCTGCGGCGCCCGGACGTAAACCGTGACCACGTTGCTGTAGGTCAGCATCCCGTTGGACACATCCCAGAAATACTGCTTCACCGAACCGTTGTTCCCGTAGCCCGTGTAGCCGTCAGCGTTGCAGTAGGCGTTGATGTTGGTCTGCGGGATTGTCGCCACGTCGTCGCTGAAATCCACCAGCAACGTCAGCCCCACCTTCGTGCCCACCGTCGGCAGACTCGGCGGCGCCATCACGATGTCGCCATTGGGATTGACCGCGCCCATCTGCTGGGCCGCCTTCAAGTTCGCCCACCGCTGGTTGACGTTCATCCCTTGATCCCACAGCTGGAACCGCTGCTGCGCCTGCTGTTTCCTCGCCTCCGGCGTGATCCGCAGGTGCTTCGCCACGCCCAGCGCCGCCGGGTTGTCCCGGCCCACCCACGCGCCGCTCGGCAACAACGCGCTGCCGTCCGGCGACAGTTGTGCGTAGTGATACGCCTTCACCGCCGGGTCAAACACCACTGTGTAGCCGTCCAGCGTCTCGAACACCGCGTGAAATTCGTCGCCCTCGCCCCAAAGCTCGATCTGCGTCCCGTCCGGCTGGGTGAACGGGACTTTCTGCGCGAAGGGTGCCGCAAAACTCGAGACAACCGCCAGCGCGCCAAGGCCCAATGCCAGCAGGAATCTGACGCCGCGTGAAAAGGAAAGCGGTCGCCGCACCGGCGACCTTGCCCACCCCGGCTTCGTTTCTCGGTCGAAGTTCTTCTCCATGTCCACCTTGCTCCAAGCCAAGCACACCCACGCATTCCTTGGTGATCAACGACAAGCCGGAGACTATCTGTTGCCCGACAACTTTCAACAGAAAAATCGGAGAAGAACGGGCGCGCGGGGTGCTTTGGCAGAAGAGGCGATTGACCTTGGCGATGACGAACGTAGCGCCGGCCACGACGTCTTGCTGTAGATCGAGAAGGCTGTCGTTGCCCGTGGCTGCTCGCATCAACGTATTCAGCTACGGGAACGGCCAGCGGTTCCTCTGCATCTTCCGAAGAAAAGATGGTGCGCCCGGCGGGAGTTGAACCCACAGCCTTCGGCTCCGGAGGCCGACGCTCTATCCAATTGAGCTACGGGCGCACAGCAGAGGTATTATGCGCCTTTTGGGGACGCTGGCAAGCAATCCGTTGGCTGCGGCGAAGATTACTGGCATAGTCGGCGTGCCATGAGAACGAGATTTTGTTTGCTGCGTCTCGCGTCCGCCGCTGCGCTGGCAGCCTTCGGCGGACTTGTCATCGGCGGAGGTGGTCTGAAGGCGGCTTCGCCATCGCCGGACATCGCCGATCTTCTTGCGGGCAGGCTCAAGTGGACCGCCAGCGCGCCGCTCATTGGCCCGGCGCCAGCCACGGACCAGAGTTGCGCGGTGAAAGACCCGACTGTTGTCTTCCACGACGGGCGGTGGCATCTCTACGCGACCATCAAGACTGCCAAGCTCACCAACATGGAATACCTCGGCTTCGCGGACTGGGCGCGCGCCGACGCCGCGCCGCGCCGCGTCATCACGCTCGACGAGACCTACCATTGCGCGCCGCAACTCTTCTTCTTTCGCCCGCAACGAAAGTGGTATCTCATCTACCAGTGGGCGGACAAAACGCCGAAGACCGGCTTCTTCGGTCCCGCGTTCTCGACAATGGACGATCCCGGCAAACCGGAGACGCTCACCAAACCGGCAATGCTCTTTCTGCGGAAGCCGGAGAACGTCCAGCGGTGGATTGATTTCTGGGTGATCTGCGACAGCGCGCACGCCTGGCTCTTCTTCACCGGCGATGACGGGAACTTCTGGCGAAGCCGGACGGTGCTTGGCGATTTCCCCAAGGGCTGGAGCCGGCCGGAACTGGTCCTGCGGGACAAGAAGGACGAGTTCTTCGAAGCCAGCCACACCTACCGGCTCAAGGGCCTCGACAAGTTCCTCACGCTGGTCGAGGCCATCGGTCCCGGCGGCAGACGTTATTATAAGGCGCTCCTCGCCGACCGGCTTGACGGCGACTGGCGGCCCATCGCCGGCTCATGGGGAAAACCGTTCGCGTCCGCCGCCAACGTCCGCTTTGCGCCCGGTGTCGCGCCGTGGACCGACTCGATCAGCCACGGCGAACTGCTGCGCGACGGCTGCGACGAAACACTCACGGTGGATCCGGCGCGCCTGCGCTTCCTCTTCCAAGGCTGCACCGCCGCCGAGCGCGAGGGCAAACCCTACGGCAAGTTCCCGTGGAGGCTTGGCATCCTGGAACCCGTGCGTTAGCCCCGGCGCGAGCGCCGACTCCTGCCAACAACAACACCCCGCTGGACGGCTCGGGCACGGGATTCAACCAGATGGCGGCAAGGTCGAGGCGGCCGACCGGCTTTCGGCGTTGACAGCCCCTGAGGGTCGGCGCAGCATGCGGTCTAAACAACCCATTTACTCAGAGGAAAACGTCTATGCACAACCAACCAATCGCAGGCACCCCAATCACTCGACGCAACTTTCTCGGCGGCATGGCGGTGGCTGCCGCATTCTCCATCGTGCCACGCCACGCCGTCGCCCGCTCCGGCAAGCGCGCGCCGAGCGACAAGTTGAATCTGGGCTGCGTTGGTGTGGGCGGGATGCAGGGCGCGAGTGACGTGAACAATGTCAGCGGCGAGAACATCTACGCGCTTTGCGACGTGGATGAGAATTTCCTGAACAAGGCCGCCGCGAAATACCCGAACGCGAAGCTCTACCGGGATTTCCGCGAGATGCTGGACAAGGAGCGCAAGAACCTCGACGGCATCACCATCACCATCCCCGACCACATGCACGCCACCGTCGCGTTGTGGGCGATGGAACGGGGCTTGGCGGTCCATTGCCAGAAGCCGCTGACCCAAAGCGTCTGGGAAGCGCGGCTGTTGACCAAGGCAGCCAGGAAATACAAGGTGCCGACCCAGATGGGCAATCAGGGCTACTCTTCGCTGGCCACGCGCGTCGCATGCGAGACAATCTGGAGGGGCGACCTCGGCGACATCACCGAAGTGCATTCGTGGAGCGGCGGCGGATTTGCCCGCGGCATCATGGAATGGCCGCCGGTCGAGGAGACGCCCAAGACGCTCAACTGGGACCTCTGGACCGGCCGCGCCCGCGAACACACCTACAGCTCGAAGATTCATCCGTGGCATTGGCGCGGCTTCCTCGACTACGGCACGCAGATGATCGGCGACTGGGGCATCCACATGCTTGGGCCGGCAAACTGGGGCCTGCAACTTGGCAGCCCGACCAGCGTCCAGTGCACCGCCGTGGATGAAGTCAACCCGGTGACGTATCCGCACTACGCCTGCGTGTTCGAGTTCCCGGCGCGTCCGAACAAATACGTCAAGGCCGGCAAGATGCCGCCGCTGAAGCTCTACTGGTATGAAGGCAAGTTTGCCAAGTCCTTCAAGCCCCCCGGCGACCTGACCGAGCAGGATCTCAAGGGATTCAACGAACTCTTTGTCGGCACCAAGAGCTGCATGGCCACGGGCGGCCGCGGCGAGAGCGTCCGCATGGTTCCCGAAGCCCGGATGAAAGACTGGCAGAAGCCGGCCGAAGTCATCAAGCGGTCGCCCGGCCATTTCAAGGACTGGATCGAGTCCTGCAAAGGCGGCGCCCCGGCCTGCTCCAACTTCGGCATCGCCGGCCCCTACACGGAATGGATGTTGCTCGGCGCCATCAGTTGGCGTTTCCCGAACGAAAAACTCCTCTGGGACGGCAAGAAGCTGCGCTTCACCAACAACGAGAAAGCCAACGAGTTCATCAAACCCTACATGCGCAAGGGTTGGGAACTGAAAGATGTCAGGGCTTAAGCCGGCAGCGTAGTCGCGCCAGACGCCATGCCCAAACACTCCCTCGTCGCCATCATCGGCTTCGCCAACAGCGCACTCGCCGCCGTGGAGAACGCACTGCCGCGATGCGTCGAAAAGAACGTGACCCCCCACATCATCGCCGGGGAAGTCAAAGACCTCTGCGCACAAGTCCTCGCCACCGACGGCCAGGCCCGCAGCCTCTTCAGCCAGGCCCGGGCCAAAGCCGCCGAACTAGCCACACTCAAGCGCCAGCTCTACAACAAAAGCAGCCAGTTGGTGGACCTGGGCATGCTCGTCTGCGGCAAGAAGCAGCCCGCCGGACGCGAGTTCTCGAAACTCCGCAGCAAGCTCCGCCGCCGCCGATCACCCCAACGGCCAGACAAGAGAGCCTGACGCCAACGCCGCCGAGCGCCTTGCTGCCGCCGCGGCCCCATCCGCCCATTCCGCAGACCTCCGCGGCGACGGCGCGACACACCGCGCCCTTCCCGCGGAACACCCCGGAGCCGGCGCGGCACACCGCGGTCTTTCCGCGACGCTCCCCCGCCTCTCCGAGGCACTCGCAGGAACAACCGCGTCATCGGGGCAAGCTCAGCCCCGTATCAACCTCCGCGTCCGCGCATCCCGCCACCTCTCCGAGTGGCCGCGTCCCGTCGCCGCGGACTGTCGCGGCGTCGTCCCGGAGCACTCCGGTGTCTCCAAGGAAGTCCCCGGCGTGTCCGCGGAACGCATCGCTGTCGGCGCGGCACTCCGCGGAGCATCCGCGACACTCATCGGCGCGCCCGCGTAACACATTCGAGCCTCCAATGAATCGGGGCACGGCTTGCCCCGATGCCAAATCGTTATGTTTAAACGGAAACACGAGGATTTCGCCTTCACCGCTCCGCCAAGACGAAGAACAGAGCGCAGGGAGCAATGGAGTATTGGAGTCATGGAATAATGGAGTCGTGCGGCAGCCAAAAACCCATTACTCCAAAACTCCAACACTCCAGCGCCCTGACGCTCCGCTCCGCGCTGCCCTCCCGGATCTCCATCGTTGCGATGTCGGGACAGTAGAGCAACCGCACGCCTTACTTCTTGCGCAGGCGTCGCCGCAATGGCAGAACACCAAGACTGATGCAGACCAGCATTATCGAGGACGGTTCAGGAACGAGTGCCGCAATCTGCCCGGCGCTTAAGGCATTGTCGTAAATCCGCACGTCATCCAGATAACCGTAGAAGTCGGTGCCAGAATCCCCGCGGTTGCCGATGTATAAGGGCTGATTAGCATCCGCAGTCGGAGTCGAAATAGTGGCGCTGCCGGCGGACGCTCCATCCAAATAAAAGTTTACCGCCGTCCCGGACTGGGTCACGGCCACATGATGCCACTCCCCCGCGTTGACTGCTACCGCTCCAGTGGCGCCTCCATACGTGCTGTCGTCACCGCGCAGAAATGAGGGTATGCCTGTGTCCTTGAAAAGATAAAAGTCGTAAGGCACCGGCCCGGCTGGATAGATAAATCCGTTCTTGCTCACGATGGAACGAAAGCCGCTGAGATCATTGACATAAACCCACGCCGCAACGGTCATGTCGCCTGTAATGGACAGACTGGGGCTATCGGCCGCCTGTATGAAATCATTGTTGCCGTCGAAGCTGATGACACCTGCGCGCCCCGACCAACTGGACGTCCACGTTGCGTTCCCGCCCAGTGTTCCTGTATTCCCATACCCGGACGAATCTGTTTGTGAGGCTCCGCTTGTGTCAAACGACCACTGGCCAACCAGGACGGCGCGGGCTGAATCTCCCGTCCAACACAGCACAAACGCCGAAACACTGAGCAATGTTCTGCGTAATGATTTCATCACCGTATCCTTTGAATGAAGTGTTGGGGTTGAACTTCTTCGCCACTTACGCTGCGTGAACCACTTCCCATCCAACAGTCTGGTGTCAGGCTGCCAAGAGGGGCGGCCACTGTCAAATGCTGGCAATCCGGCGCGCCGGAACTCCGGCTTGTTGCGCTCCGATTGGAGGCTGCAATGGCTGCGAGCCGGGATCGTCCACACGATGTTCGCCGCCGCCTTGCCAGCAACAGCCATCCGCCGGTTGCCAGCAACGCAAAGCTGGATGGCTCCGGGACGACCAAGTTCATGTTGATCTGCATGCGACGCATGCCTGATTCATCCACCGTCCGGTTGCCCGTCCCGCTCAGGAACAAAAACGAGCCAGTAACCACGCCGCCCGCCGTCACGTCCAACTGGCCCGTCAGGTGCAGGGGATCCAACGTCAACTCGCCGCCGTTCAGGACCAATGACCAAGTATATGACGACCATGGTGTTCCATCGAGTTCCATGGTTTGTGTTGAGATATCGAACGCCAGCGGTGTGCCGTTGGGATATTCCGGCGATGTGCCGATCAGGAGTTGAAAGTCGTTCTCGATCTGGGCCTGGCAATTGTAAGAATGTATCCCCGCGCCGCCCCATGCGCTGTATTCCCCCAGGAACCCAAGCCGGACGAGGCCGTCTGAAAGCAGGAGCGAGCCGTGCGCGCGGGAGTGAGCAATTTGTTCGCCGTAGGGATCGGGTGAGAAGGCCGTGACAGTCAGCATGGCGTTCGGCTCGGCTACGTCCGAAAACGTCTGCACATCATCTCCACCGCGGGCAGTCACCGTTGCCACGCTATGAAACAGTTCGTCATCCGCGCTGATCGTCAGCGGCACATTGGCATGCGAGACCGTGGCCAGGAAAAGTCCTGGCGCGGTTAGCAAGGCAAGACACTTGCAGCGAGCAGATTTTCCCGCGAACCTTCCGCGTCGCACCGTGTTTGCCCGTGTCATATCCTTGTTCCTTGGCCAACCGAACTTCGTCGGCAGGCTAGCAGTTCGCCCCCTGCGCAGCAATCGCGAAATCTCGAATTCCGTTCCGCTCTCGCCGCTCTCCATCGTGGCTCTGCCGGGCCGATAGAGCGACAGCGTGCTCTTGCGGAGAGCAGCGGAGATCGAGCGAAAGGGCAACCCGGGATATGAGCGTTGTCGTTTGGGCGACCTCGTCACGGGGACCGAGAACAGCCCTGCGATTCATCGTTGGGTGCGCGACGGTCCAAATCCAACAAGTCCCGTCAGAGACCAGAGAACTCGTGTGTCAAGATGTTGAACGCAAAGATGTGACCCCGGACTTTGCGGACTCCCGGACTCTCGAAAACAGTCTGGTTGGGCTGTGTTTGCTCTTTTTGTAAGGAACTATTCTGGTATGTTGGACGCCATGTTTCGCACGCAGGATTTGCATGTAAAAGAGATTGTGCCGCTGCTCTCGCCGCGGGCGATGCGGGCCTTGTCGCCCACACCGGAGGCGGTGAACAATCTTGTGGCCAGAGCGCGGAAACGCGTCATCCGCATCCTCAAACAGGAAGATCTGCGGATGCTCGTGGTCATCGGGCCGTGTTCCATCCACGACGAAAAATCGGCGCTGGAATATGCGGGTCGCCTGGCGAAGCTGCAAAAGGACCTGGCCGACAAGATGGAGATCGTGATGCGCGTCTATTTTGAGAAGCCGCGCACGATCATCGGCTGGAAGGGCCTCATCAACGACCCGCACATGGACGGTTCGCAGGACATTGAGACCGGCTTGAAGATCGCGCGGAAGCTGTTGCAGGAAATCAACGGCCTGGGCTTGCCGGCGGCGACGGAGTTTCTCGACCCCATCGTCCCGCAATACATCGCCAACCTCATCTCCTGGGCGGCCATCGGCGCGCGGACGACGGAATCGCAGACGCACCGCGAGATGGCCAGCGGTTTGTCCATGCCCGTGGGCCTGAAAAACGGCACCGACGGCAGCTTGCAGGTGGCGATTGACGCGATGGGGGCCACGGCGCATCCGCACAGTTTTCTGGGCATGAACGAAGACGGCGTGACGAGCATCGTCCGCACAAACGGCAATCCCAACGCGCATATCGTGCTGCGCGGCGGCCGGGCGATGACGAATTACGACCCCGCCAGCATCAAGGCGGCGGTGCAGAAGTTGATTTCCGAAAAACTGCCGCCGGTGTTGATGGTGGATTGCAGCCACGCGAATTCGGAAAAGAAATTCGCCAGACAGGAGGAAGTCTGGCGCAGCGTCATCGAACAGCGCGTAGGCGGCACCCAGTCGCTTATCGGCCTGATGGTGGAAAGCCACCTAAACGAGGGCAACCAGCCCATCCCGAAAAACAAGCGCGACCTGCGCTACGGTGTGAGCATCACCGATTCCTGCGTGGGCTGGGAAACCACCGAGCGCATGTTGCGTTGGGGCTATGAGCAATTGAAGAAAGTGTAACGCGCTTCAGGACTTTCCGTAACCGGACGGGCGCGCCTGTCCGGCTTTTCATTCCAAGGGCAGATGCTCCCGCCGATCTCCATCGTCGTGATGTCGGGACGGTGGAGCGTCAGGGCTTGCTGTGGTGCGAGTGGTTACTTCAACAATTCCTTCACCTTGGCTTGGATGGCCTCGGCCCAGATTTTGTAGCCCTTCTCGTTCGGGTGCAACAGGTCGGGCATGATCTCCTTCGAAAGCGTTCCGTCGGGCTGCAGGAGCTTCGCGTTGATGTCCATGAAGAATACGGTCTTACTGTCGGCGAAGCCCTTGATGATTGCGTTCGTTGCTTCGTTTTGCTGGCGCAACTTGTCTTCGTTGTTCGCTCCGCGCGGGAAGATCGCGAGCAATAGAACCTTCGCCTTGGGGCACTTGGCCTCGAGCTTGCCAAGGATCGCCTTCACGCCATCGGCCGTTTGCTGCGCGGAGCATTGATAAACCGCGCCGTTGAGTTCTTTCTGTGGGCGGCCTTGATGACCGGTGTTGTTCGTGCCGATCATCAGCACGATGGCCTTTGGCTTGAGGCCGTCAAAGTTGCCGTGATCCAACCGCCACAGCACATGCTCCGTGCGATCGCCGCCGATGCCGAAGTTGGCGGCCTTCAACGGCGCCCAGTGTTTTTCCCAGACAGCCTTGCCTTTGGCGCCATCCCAGCCATGGGTGATCGAATCGCCGAGGAAGACAAGCTGCGCCTCGCCCTTCTTCGAGATTTCATTGAAGGATTCGTGGCGCTTCTCGGTGCCCGGATGCAGCACGGGCAAGATGGCATAGTTCGGGGTCGTGTCGGCGAAGGCGATGTTCGCTGCGCACAATGATACGATCAGTAGATGTCGAGTGTTCATGATGGTTGAAGAGCCGCCGTTAAAGTTAGAACAGCGCGCTGTGGCAAGCGTATTCGATGGACTACTTCTTCGCCTGCTTCTCGACCATCGCCTTCACGCGGAGGCGGAGGGCGTTGAGCTTGATGAAGCCGGTGGCGTCGTCCTGGTTGTAGATGCTCTCGCCGCTCTCCATCGTCGCGATGTCGGGACGGTAGAGCGAGAGGGCGCTCTTGCGGCCGACAGTGATGATGTTGCCCTTGTAGAGCTTGAGCCGGACGGTGCCGGTGACGTTCTGCTGGCTTTCCTCGACGAGCGCCTGCAACGCCAGCCGCTCCGGCGAGAACCAGAAGCCGTAATAGACCAGTTCGCTGTAGCGCGGGATGAGCGAGTCGCGCAGGTGCATGACCTCGACCTCGCGGTCCATCGTCAGCGTCTCCATCTGGCGGTGCGCCGAGTGGAGGATCGTGCCGCCGGGCGTTTCATAGACGCCGCGCGACTTCATGCCGACGAACCGGTTCTCGACGAGGTCCACGCGGCCGACGCCGTGCTTGCCGCCGAGTTTGTTCAGCGTGCGCAGGACGTTGGCGGGCGAGAGGCGCTTGCCGTTGACGGCGACGCAGATGCCGCGCACGAAGTCGAGCGTGACATACTCCGGACGGTTCGGCGCGTCTTCGGGCGCGACGCTGAGCTTGAACATGTCCTTCGGCGGCTCCATCCACGGGTCTTCCAGGATGCCGCTCTCGAAGCTGATGTGCAGGAGGTTGCGGTCCATCGAGTAGGGCTTCTTCGCGCTCGCCTCGACGGGGATGTTCTTGTCGGCACAGTAGGCGATCATCTCGGCGCGGCCGGGGAATTGTTTCCGGAAGCGCTCCTCCCGCCACGGGGCGATGACCTTGATGTTCGGCTCCAGCGCGTAGGCGGTCAGCTCGAAGCGGACCTGGTCGTTGCCTTTGCCGGTCGCGCCGTGGCCGACGGCGTCGGCTTTCTCCTTGCGGGCGATCTCGATCATTCGCTTTGCGATGAGCGGCCGGGCGATGCTGGTGCCGAGGAAATACTGGTTCTCGTAGATCGCGCCGGCTTGGATCATCGGGAAGATGAAGTCGCGCGCGAACTCCTCGGTGAGGTCGTCAATGTAGATCTTCGACGCGCCGGTCTTGCGAGCCTTCTTGTCGAGGCCCTTGAGTTCCTCCTCCTGCCCAATGTCGGCGCAGAAGGCGATCATCTCAGCGTTGTAGGTTTCCTTGATCCAGGAAAGGAGGACGGAGGTGTCCAAACCACCTGAGTAAGCCAAAACAATTTTCATAGTCGTAATGCGTAATGCGTAATTCGTAACTCGTGATTCGGCTAGCGCTTCCACCCCTTCGCCAGCAGCGCCATGATGGCTTTCTGCGTGTGGAGGCGGTTCTCGGCCTGGTCGAAGATAGTCTCTGCGTGGCGCTCGAAGACGTCGTCGGTGATCTCCTTGCCGCGGTAGGCGGGCAGGCAGTGCATCACGAGAACCTTCGGCTTAGCGTGCGCCAGCAACTGGTCGTTAATCTGGTAGCCGTCCAGTTCGGCGAGACGCTGGGCTTCTTCCTCTTCCTTGCCCATTGAAATCCACGTGTCGGAGTAAATCACGTCGGCACCGTCGGAGGCTTTCGCGCGGTCGTCGGTGACGATGATCTTCCCGCCGGCGCGCTTGAGCAGGTCGGGAGAGGGCTGGTATTTGCGCGGCGCGGCGATGCGCAGTTCGAAGCCGAGCTTGCCGGCGGCCAGCATCCACGAGGCAGGCACGTTACATGCGCCGTCGCCAATGAAGCAGATGACCTTCTTTTTGATCGGGCCGAGTTTTTCCTCGATGGTGAAGATGTCGGCGAGAATCTGGCACGGATGCTCGTCGTCGGTGAGGGCGTTGATGGTCGGGATGCCGCTGGTGGCAGCGAAGTCCACCACGTCCTTCTGGTGATACGTGCGGATGATGCAACCGTGGATCATCCGTCCCAGGACGCGCGCGGTGTCCACGATCGGCTCGCCGCGGCCGAGCTGGATGTCGTTGTTCGAGAGGAACATGCAGCGGCCGCCCAGTTCCCGGATGCCGACCTCGAACGAGACGCGCGTGCGGGTGCTGTATTTGGCGAAGATGAGCGCCCAGGTCTGGCCCTTGAGCGGCTGCGGATGGCTGCGCTTGCCGCGCTGGGCTTTGAGTTTCTTGGTCAGCGCGAGAATCTCGCCGATCTGCTTGATCGTCAGGTCTTCGATGGAAAGCAAATGTTTCATGACAACTGTCCCAGCACTTTCTCCACAATGGCCAGCGCGGCATCCGCGTCGGCGTTTGAAATCGTCAGCGGCGGCACGAACCGGAAGGTATGTGTGCCGGCCGGCACAACCAGCAGGCCCGCCGCCGCGCATTGGGCGACAACGTCCTTCACTTCGCGGTCCAGTTCGATGCCGAGCATCAGGCCGAGGCCGCGCACTTCCTTGATGCACGGAAACTTCGCTTGTAGCGCCTTCAAGCCGCGCTTGAGCCGCTTGCTGCGCACGACGGCCTTTGCCATCAAGTTCTTCTCCTCAACCGTGCGGATGACGGCGAGGCCGACTGCGCAGGCGAGCGGAGTGCCGCCAAACGTCGAGGCGTGCGTGCCGGGGCCGAGAAGGTCACAGAGCGGCTTCTCGCCGTCGGCGGTCTTCACTTTGCGCGCGGCGCGCGTCCAGATAACGCCGATGGGGAAACCGCCGCCGATGCCTTTGGCCATCGAAAACGCATCGGGCGCCACATCGGGCGCGATGGATTGGAAACCAAAGAATCTTCCGGTCCGGCCGTTGCCGCATTGGACTTCATCGAACATCAGCAGAAGATTCAGCTCGTCGCAAAGCTGGCGCAGGCCGCGCAGGAACTCGGGTGTCGCGGGCCGGATGCCGCTCTCGCCTTGGATCGGCTCGACGAGGATGGCGGCGGTCTGCGGGCCGACGGCGGCGCGAACGGCATCGAGGTTATTGAACGGCACGTGCTTGAAGCCCGGCATCATCGGCTCAAAGCCTTTCTTCACCTTCTCCTGGCCGGTGGCTGCGATGCCCGCCATCGTGCGGCCGTGGAAGCTGCCTTCCATCGTGATGATCTCGAAGCGGCCGTCGTCGTGGCCGAACTTGCGCGCGAGCTTGTAGAGCGCCTCGTTGGCCTCCGCGCCGCTGTTGCAGAAGAAGCACTTTCCGTCAGCGCCGGCCAGTTCGACGAGCTTCTTCGCCAGCAAACCCTGCGGCTCGGTGTAGTAGAGGTTGGAGCAGTGAATGAGGGTCGGCGACTGCTGCTTGAGCGCACGAACGATGGCAGGGTGGCTGTGACCGAGGATGTTGACGGCCACGCCGCCGCCGAAGTCGAGATACTCCTTGCCGTCGGCGTCCCAGCACTTGCTGCCCTTGCCACGCACGATGGTCAGCGACCGGCCGTAGGTCGGCATGACGTAGTTGTCATAGAGGGCGACGATCTCAGCGGTTGTCATTGCACTATCTCCGTTCCAACGCCTTTGTCGGTGAAAATCTCCAGCAGCACGCTGTGCGGCACGCGACCGTCCACAAAGTGAACGCGATGCACGCCTGACTTCACAGCTTCGACGGCGCTGTCCACTTTCGGGATCATGCCCTTGTCCACGATGCCGGCGGTTTTCAGCGCAGGCACTTCGGCAATGTGCAGGCTGGAAATGAGCGTCGCCGGGTTCTTTGGATCGCGCATCAGCCCGGGCACGTCGCTCATGAACACGAGCCGGCGCGCCTTGAGGGCGATGGCAGCCATCGCGGCGGCCACGTCAGCGTTGCAGTTGTAGATGAGGCCGTCCTCACCGAGTGCTATCGGGCTGACCACCGGCGTGATGGAACGGTGGATGCACTGCCGCAACGGGTCGGTGTTCACCTCGACGACCTCGCCGACGAAGCCGAGATCCACGCCGCCGGTAACGAGCTTGCGGCACTTGAAAATCTCCGCGCCGGAAAAGCCGCGCGCCTTGCCGCCGAGCGACTCGATGGTCTTGACGATCTCCGGGTTGATCTCGCGCGAGAGGACGCGGTCAACGATCTCGACGCTGGCCTTGTCGGTGACGCGCATGCCTTGGACGAAGTTCGCCTTGAGGCCGGCGGCGTCCATCGCGCGGGTGATGGCCTTGCCGCCGCCGTGGACGACGACGGGGTTGATGCCGACGGCTTCGAGGAAGACCACGTCGGCGGCGACGCCGTTGCGGACTTTCGGGTCCGGCGAGTCCATGAAACTGCCGCCGTATTTGACGACGAAGGTTTCGCTGCGGAACCGCTGGATGTAAGGCAACGCCTCCAGCAAAACGTCGGCTTTCTCAATGAGGGCTTGCATGGTTGTTGAACGTGACTCGTGATTCGTAACTCGTGACTCGTGATTCGACATTGCCGAAACACGAACCACGCATCACGAATTACGGATTACGACTCACGCTACTCTCCCTTGTTGAACTCCACGTAGGCTTCCGTCAGATCCGTTGTGTAGGCGGTAAACTTGCCTTCGCCGAGGTTGAGGTCCACGCGGACGGTGAACTCCGGCTGTGTGAGGACTTTTTTCATGCGCCTCGCCGGAAGGCCCGTAGGCGCGCCGCCAGCAACAGCGTGCAGCTTGTCGTAGTAGAGGTCGAGTTTGTCCGGGTCCACCTGCGCGCCGCTGTAGCCGACGGCGCAAAGAACGCGGCCCCAGTTCGGGTCGCCACCGCACCAGGCGCATTTGGCGAGCATGGAATTGGCGACGGCCTTGGCTGCGAGCCGGGCATCAGCATCGCTGGCTGCGCCGGTGATCTCGACGTTGATGAACTTGGTGACGCACTCGCCGTCGCGGACGATCGCCTGCGCCATTTTCAACATGACGAAGTTCAGCGCCTCCTGGAACTTCGGGTAATCGGGATGCTCCAGCGTGAGCGGGATGTTGCCGGCCATGCCGTTGGCGAGGATGATGACGGTGTCGTTGGTGCTGGTGTCGTTGTCCACGCTGATGCGGTTGAACGACTGGTCCGCCGCCGCCCGCAACGCCTTGTCGAGGCAGTTGGTGCTGACGGTGGCGTCGGTGGTGATGAAACAGAACATCGTCGCCAGCGAGGGGTTGATCATGCCCGCGCCCTTGGCGATGGCGCCGATGCGGACCTCGCGGTCGTTGATCTTCAGCGTGACGGCGATTTCCTTCGCGTTCTTGTCCGTGGTCATGATGGCGCGCGCCGCCGCCGCGCCGCCCTCGTCGCTGAGAATCTGCTCGGCGGCGCGGATGCCGCTGAGCACGTTTTCCATCGGCAGGTTCACGCCGATGCGGCCGGTGGAGGCGACGAGCACCTCATGCGGCGCGACGGCGAGCAACTCGGCCGTGAGGCGCGCCATGTCGAGCGCGTCCTTCATGCCCTTCTCGCCGGTGCAGGCGTTGGCGTTGCCGCTGTTGGCGACAATGGCCTGGGCGCGGCCCTTGGCGATGTGCTTCTGCGAAACGCGCACGGGCGCGGCCTTGACGAGGTTGCTCGTGAACACGGCGGCCGCGTGGGCGGGCATCATCGAGACAATGAGCGCCAGGTCGAGCGGCGTGTCTTTTTCGGTTTTGCCGGCCGGCTTGATGCCGCAATGAACGCCGGCGGCTCGGAATCCCTTGGCGGCGGTGATGCCGCCGGGAATGACTTTGTATTTCGCTTTCATGTTTTTTCGGGACCGGCGAACGAGCCGGTCAAAGCAATCCGGTTGTCTCATCGAAACCGCACATCAAATTCAGCGATTGCACCGCCTGGCCGCCAGCGCCTTTGACGATGTTGTCCACCGTGCTCAGCGCGATCAGCCGGTTCGTGCGCGGGTCAATCCGCACCGCCACATCCAGGCAGTTGGTGCCGGCAATGTTCTTGGTATCGGGCAGCCGGCCCGGCTCCATTACGCGAACGAACGGCTCGTTCCGGTAAAAATCCTCGTAAAGCTTCTGCGCGTCCGCCTGCGCGAGCGGCTTGGCTAGATCGAAATAGACCGTTGTGTGAATGCCGCGGTTGATCGGCACCAGTGTCGGCGTGAAGCTGATGGTGATTGGCGTCGCTGCCAGCAGGCTCAACTCCTGCTCGATCTCCGAGAGATGCCGGTGTTTCGGCAGACCGTAGGCGCGCACGCTCTCGTTGCACTCGATGAAAAGGTAGTCCGGCTCCGCCTTGCGCCCCGCGCCGGAGGGGCTGCTAAGCGAGTTGGCGACGATGCCGGTGGTCTTGACGACATGGTTCTTCAGCGCGGGCGCTGACGCGAGGATGATGCTGGTCGGATAGCACCCCGGCGAAGCGACGAGCCGCGCCTTGCGGATGGCGTCTCGCCGAAGTTCCGGGCTGCCGTAGATGGCGTCCTTCAACAAAGCCGGTGCCGGATGCTCGTGCGCGTAGAAATCCTTGTAAACCTCCGCGCTCCGCAGCCGGAAATCGGCGCTGAGGTCAATGACCCGCAGTCCTTTCTCCAGCAGCGGCGCGGCAAACTCCGCCGCCACGCCGTGCGGCAATGCCAAAAATGCGATCTCCGCCTGCCGCGCGATGTCGTCCACCTTCGGCTCGGTGAAGACGAGCTTGCTGCGGCTGGCGAACTTGGGGAAGGCTTTGCCAAGCGGCTGGCCCGCCTGTTGGCGCGACGTCACGCACGTCAGTTCGACGGCGGGATGCGACAACAGCAGCCGCACCAGCTCTTCGCCGGTGTAGCCACTGGCTCCAACAATGGCGACTTTGACCTTGTTCATACGTCGTGATTCGTAACTCGTAATTGGTGACTCGCGACTCGGGGCAACGCAAAACTCCTTTACGACTCACGAATCACCAATCACGCGTCACGAACCTCCAAAGCAAAAAACCCCGACGGTTAGCCGGGGCTTTTCGCACGATTCGAAAATCCGACTAACGCTTCGAGAACTGGAACCGCTTGCGGGCGCCGGGCTGGCCGTATTTCTTGCGCTCGCGCATACGCGGGTCGCGCGTCAACATGCCGGCGCTCTTGAGCTTCGGCCGCAGCGCGACGTCCACCTTGTTCAGGGCGCGGGCGACGCCGTGACGCACCGCGTCAGCCTGGCCGTGAGGGCCGCCGCCGATGACGTTGACGAAAACGTCGAACTTGCCGGCCGTTTCGGTCAGCTTCAGCGGCTGCTGGATGGCTGTCCGATGCGACTCGATGGGAAAATAGTCTTCCACCAGCTTGCCGTTGACGGTCCATTTGCCGGTGCCGGGGGCGAGGCGGACGCGCGCGATGGCGGTCTTGCGGCGGCCGACGGCCCACGTGTATTGCTGGAGTTGTTGCTGCCGGGCGGCGGCGGTTGAGATTGCGATGGGTGCCATGTGAGTCTCGAAAAGTCGCTTAGTTCAACGTCATCGGCTTGGGTTGCTGCGCGCTGTGCGGATGATCGGCGCCAGCATAAATCTTCAGCTTCGTCAGCATCTGCTTGCCGAGCCGGCTCTTGGGGAGCATGCCCTTGACGGCGTGCTCGATGATGTTCTCCGGATGCTTCGCGCGCACCTCGGCGACGGTGCGGTATCTTTCGCCGCCCCGCCAACCGGAATAGCTCATGTAGGTCTTCTGCTCTTCCTTCTTGCCGGTGAGCTTGACCTGCGCGGCGTTGATGACGACAACGAAGTCGCCAGCATCCAGATGGGGCGTGTAAGTGGGCTTGTCCTTGCCGCGCAAGGCGTTGGCGACCCTGACGGCCAGCCGGCCCAGCACGACACCTTTGGCATCAAACACATGCCACTGACGAGTTACTTCCAATGGTTTAGGCAAAAAAGTCTTCACAAGTTCCAAAATTTAAGGGCGCAGACACTAACTACCGCCCCCACACCTGTCAACCACTTTTCTGGCGGAAAAGCGAAAATACTTCCAAAAAAACACAGGCACCGTGGGTTGTCCGTCGGTTTGGATGACGAAGACAGCTCAATACAAGCCGGATTCAGGCCGGATTCGCGGCTAGAACCCATGCCCCGACCGTGCCCACCGGATGCCGGCGCATATCACCATTACCACAATGATCCAGATCCCCGCCATCCATCGCGGCTTGTATTGGCGCTTGATGCCAATCCCGGCCTCGTCCAGCGCCCAGGTCAGCAGGAAAGCAGCCGGAAAACCCAGAACCATGATGACGGAAATCCACGCCCAGTCCGGCGCGCCCACGAACCAGCGGCCAACGGGTTGGAAAACCTTGCCCAGTTGCTCAACAGCCCAGTTTGCAATGGGGTGCGAGCCGCTGCCCAGCGCTGAAACCACCACTTCCAGTAAAATCAAAGCGCCGATGGCCCCCAGCAACGCGCCGGCGACTCGCAGAAGTTGGCGTCGCAAACGTCTCATCATAACGGTCGTCGCATCGCCCACGAGGTCCAGCCGCCCGCGCTTTCCCGCGCCACCGTGCGCCAGCCGAGCCGGTGGAACACCGCCGCCACCCGCTGCGCGTCGCGATCCAGCACGCCGGCCAGCGCCAGCGTGCCGCCAGGCTGCACGAACCGCGTGAGCCGGCGCGCGTTGCCCGTCAGCAGATCCGAGGCGAGGTTGGCGGTGACCAGACTGAACTTGCCGGCCGATCCGCTCTTCAAAGCAAAGTCCTCCAACGTGCTCTTAATGATCTCCAGCCGGCGATCCACGCGGTTGAGCTTCGCATTCGCGCGCGCCACGCGCACCGCCTGCCGGTCGTAATCGAATCCAATCGCCGGCGCATAACCCAGCAGCGCCGCCGCAATCGGGAGAATGCCAGTGCCGCATCCGCAGTCAAGCATGGACACCTGGCCCCCAGCCCCTTGCCTCTTGCCCCTTCCCTCTTGCCCCTTCCCGCTTGCTTTCATCACCCGCTCCACCGTCCGCAAACAAAACGCCGTCGTCGGATGGTGCCCGGTGCCGAAAGCAAGCGTCGGGTCAATCTCGATCACCACCTGCCCCTCGCGCGCCGGCCATTTCGCCCACGTCGGTTTCACCACCAGCGTCGGCGAGATTCGCACCGGCTCGAAACTGTTCCGCCACGCGCGCGCCCAGTCCTTCGCGAGGATGATCTTGCGCCGCACGCGGATTGCGCCGGGCGCCAGGCCCAGCTCGCCCAAAATGTCGCGGAAGGCCCGCACCGACCGCAGGATCTTCTCCGTCCCGCGCCGCGCCGGCATGAACAGCGAAATCTCCGCGCGGTCGCCGCTGGCCGGCATCCAGCTCGTGGGCCATTGGCCCGCCAGCGAACGCAGGTGCATCGTGAACGCCGGCTCCAGCCGCCGCGGCACCGTCACCAGTATCTGTTGCAGTTTCCCGTGAGTCATCGTGTTTCTGTTTTGGAGTCGGACGCGCCCTCCGAGATTATGCTGGCGCGGCGGCCCGGCAAAAGTCAATGTCGTATCGGTAATGAAAATCGGTCTCATCAGCGACACGCACGGCCATCTCGATCCGCGGATCGCCGCGTTGTTCGCCGGCGTCGGCCACATCCTGCACGCTGGCGACATCGGCGGCGAGCCGCTCCTCGGCGAACTGCGCGCCATCGCTCCCGTCACCGCCGTCCTCGGCAACACCGACGGCCACTTGCGCGACCACGGAATCCGCGACGTCGAACGCCGCGCGCTCGGCGGCAAGACCTTCCTCGTCATCCACGCCGGCCGGCCGCACGGCCTCACCGAAGACGTGCGCCGGATGATCTTCGACGGCGAAAAACCCGACGTGGTCGTCTTCGGCCACACGCACCAGCCGGAGCGGATCGTCGAGAACGGCGTCGTCTTCGTCAACCCCGGCTCGGCCAGCCGCCCGCGCATGCACCATCCCGCCACCGTCGCCATCGCCGAAATCCACGCCGACGGCCGCCTCGAAGTCCACTGGCTGAAGCTCGGCTGAGCCGCAAAAACCATTCGACAGACGCCGGGCCGCCGCTATACTCCGCCGCCGCTTTTGGAAACGGAAGGTTTTATGCCCAGAAACATCGCATTGCCCCACATCGAAGGCTTGGTTTCCTACGAGCCGGGCCGCCCCATCGAGGAAGTCGCGCGGGAGTTGAAGCTGCGCCCCGCGTCCATCATCAAGCTCGCGTCGAACGAAAACCCCCTCGGCCCGTCGCCCAAGGCCGTCGCCGCCATGCGCCGCGCGCTGGCCACCGCGCACCTTTACCCCGACGGCGGCGGTTTCTATCTCCGCCAGGGCCTGGCGAAACATCTCGGCGTCGGCTTGGACAACATCATCCTCGGCAGCGGCTCCAACGAACTCATCGAGTTCCTCTTCCACGCCTTCGTCGCGCCCGGCGACGAAATCGTCTGCGGCGACCGCGCGTTCGTCGTTTACAAGCTCTGCGCGGCGATGTTCCAGGCGCGCGCGGTGGAGGTGCCGTTCCGCGACCACACCCACGACCTCGACGCGATGCTGGCGGCCTGCAACGGCCGCACCAAAATCGTCTTCGTCGCCAACCCGAACAACCCGACCGGCACGCGCGTGGACAACGCCACCCTCTGCCGCTTCCTCGACCGCGTGCCGAACCACACCATCGTCGCGCTCGACGAAGCTTACTTCGAGTTCCTGGATAACCCGCCCGACACGATCAGCTACATCACCGCCAAGCGCGCGCCGAACATCATCGTGCTGCGGACCTTCTCCAAGATCGTCGGCCTCGCCGGGCTGCGCATCGGCTACGGCGTCACCAGCAAGGAAATGGTCGCTCTGCTGAACAAGGTGCGCCAGCCGTTCAACGTCAACTCCATCGCCCAGGCCGGCGCGCTCGCCTCGCTCGCCGACCGCGCCCACATCACCCGGACGCGGCGGTTGAACAAACAGGGCTTGGCCTACCTGAGCGGCGAGTTCAAGAAGATGAAACTGGAGTTCATCCCGTCCGTCGGCAACTTCATCTGCGTCCGCGTCGGCGATGGCCGCGCGGTGTTCGACGCCCTCCAGCGCCGCGGCGTCATCGTCCGGCCGCTGGCGGGCTACCGGATGCCGGAGTGGGTCCGCGTCACCGTCGGCACCATGCCGGAGAACCGCCGGTTCATCCGGGAACTGAAGATTGTTGTGAAGTAGTCGGCCGCTCGTAGCTCCTGGACAATGAGAGCCAAACTGTTTCTCATCTGCCTCGCCAGCATTTGCGCGTTGCGCGGCGTCGGCGCCGCCGCTGAAGACGGGCCGGCTTGGAAACTCCTCGCGCCGTTTTTCCAGCCGCCGCCGGAATACGCCGCGCCCACCAACTCCCTCCGCTCGCCGCTGCGGTTCAACGACGGCCAGCGGATGGCCAGCGCCGCCGATTGGCCGCGCCGACGCGCGGAAATCCTGAAGCAATGGCACGACTTGATGGGGCCGTGGCCGGCGGTCATCAAGCGGCCGAACGTGGAAACGCTCGCGACCACGCATCGCGACAATTTCACGCAGCACCGCGTCCGCCTCGACATTGCGCCGGGCCAGACGGGCGAAGGCTGGTTGCTCGTGCCGGACGGCGCATGGCCGTTTCCCGCCGCGCTCGTCGTCTATTACGAGCCGGAGACGAGCGTTGGCCTCGGCAAACATCCGTTGCGCGACTTCGCCTACCAGCTCACCCGCCGCGGTTTCGTCACGCTCTCCATCGGCACGCCCGGCGGCGACGCCTACAAGCCCAACCTCGGCGACGCGCGCTGCCAGCCGTTGTCGTTCCACGCCTACGTCGCGGCCAACTGCTGGAACGCGCTCGCGAACCGGCACGAAGTGGACTCGCGGCGCATCGGCGTGGTGGGGCATTCTTATGGCGGCAAGTGGGCGATGTTCGCCGGCGCGCTGTGGGAGAAGTTCGCCTGCGTCGCCGTGAGCGATCCGGGCATCGTGTTCGACGAAAAGCGCCCGAGCGTGAACTACTGGGAGCCGTGGTATCTCGGCCTCGACCCCAACAATCCCCGCCCGAAGCGCGGCCTCATCACGCCGGAGAACCCGCGCACCGGCGCTTACAAAAAGATGGTGGAAACCGGCCGCGACCTGCACGAGTTGCACGCGCTGATCGCACCGCGTCCGTTCTTCGTCTCAGGCGGCTCGGAAGACTTCCCCGCGCGCTGGGCCGCGCTCAGCCACGCCGTCGCCGTGAACCGCTTCCTCGGCTTCACCCACCGCGTCGGCATGTCCAACCGCCCCGACCACGCCCCCACCGAGGAATCCAACGCCCTGCTCTACGCCTTCTTCAACCACTTCCTCGGCCGCAAACTGAAGTAACCTTCAGAATGAGGCGGCTTGCGGCGGGCCTTGTCCTGCGCCTTCATTTTTCAAACTCCCGGCCCCGCCCGCCGAAACCAGACACGTAAATCAGCTTCCATGCCGCCGGCAAAAAGGCTAAAGATGGCGGCGAGGTGAAGGCCAGGCGGCAATGAAATCTACTGGAGACGGCTTCATATTTGAACCCGCGCGCGACGAAACCCAAACGTCCGCAGCTTTAAGGTTCCAATTTGGAACCTTGAACATCAACTCTCAACCATCAACCAGATTGCGGCAGGCTGGACAAGGAGTGTCAGTCCAGAAACTCAGGCTTTGATATGCCAATCTGGCATCTCAAATCCAACACCCATGAGCAGCCAAGACGTGACACAACTGGTTCCCATCGAACGGGTCGAGAGACTGATCCATCTGGCGCGAGGAGAGAAAGTGCTCTTGGACGCCGATCTGGCGAGGCTTTACGGGGTCGAAACTCGGACCTTGAATCAAGCGGTCAAACGCAATCCGAGCCGGTTTCCCGCAGACTTCATGTTTCAACTGACGATCGAAGAAGCCGACAGCCTCCTTCGTTCAAGATCACAATCTGTGACCTTGAACAAGAGGGGGAAGAACATCAAATACCTCCCCTACGCCTTCACCGAGCAGGGTGTGGCGATGCTCTCCAGCGTCCTGCGAAGCGAGCGCGCTGTGCAGGTCAACGTCGCCATCATGCGCGCCTTCGTCAGCCTGCGCCGGATGCTGGCCGGCAACGAAGTGCTCGCCCGCAAGCTCGCTGAACTGGAACACCGGCTCGAAGGCCACGACCAAGCCATCAAGTCCCTCTTCAACGCCATCCGCGAACTCGCCACCCCGCCCGCCAAGCCGCCTCGGGAAATCGGCTTCCACGTCAGGGAAGCCAGCGTGCCGTATCGCGTGAGACGAAAGCGAGCATGAGCACTTGACGTGATGAGTGTGCGGCGGTGGCGGCATCGGGCAAGAAGATTCTGGGGCAAAAAGATTCGACAATCTTCCTGCGCCGAAATGTTCCTGCCCATTTTGTCCCCACCCTGAAGAGTTGAGTGCTGGCAAGCGCGGCGGGTTTCTGGTAATGAAACGGACATGATCCGCCTCAAGTGTGATTCACGGATGGTCGCATGGTTTTCGACAGCAGTCGCGCTGCTCGCGCTGGGTTCCTCGCTCAACGCCGCGCCAAAGCCCACGGCAAAGCCCGCCACCGCGCAGATGCCGGAGACGTTTCCGGGGCCAATGTTGTCGCGGTTCCTTGACGGGCCGATGAAGGGTGTGGAGGAAATCGTGTTCGCCGTGCGCGTGCCGGGACGCGATCACTGGTATGTGACGTTCGGCAATTACGCGGACGATTCGGAATACGCGCAGCGGCTTAGCTTCAAAAAAGAGGAAGGTGTTTATTGGGGCTACAGCGAGGGCGGCCGGCTTTGCCGGAAGAACTTACGCACGGGCAAAGTGACGACGATTTTCGAGGATATGAAGGGCGGTGTGCGTGACCCGCAGCTTAGTTACGACGGGAAGAAAGTCCTTTTCGCCTACCGCAAGGGCGGCACGCATCCATTCCACCTCTACGAGATCAACGTGAACGGCAGCGGCCTGCGTCAGCTCACGGACGGCCCGGACGATGACATCGAGCCGACGTATTGCCCGGACGGCAGCATCGTCTTCTGCTCGTCGCGATGCCGGCGGTTCGTGAACTGTTGGTATACGCGCGTGGCGACGCTCTACCGCTGCGACGCCGACGGCGGCAACGTGCGGATGCTCTCCACGAACAACGACCACGACAACACGCCGTGGATGCTGCCCGACGGCCGCGTGCTCTACATGCGTTGGGAATACGTGGACCGCAGCCAGGTGCATTTCCATCATCTCTGGACGTCGAATCCCGACGGCACGGGGCAGACGGTGTTTTACGGCAACATGACCGGCGGCGTCGCAATGCTCGACGCGAAGCCGATTCCCGGCACGGTGAAGGTGGTCGCGTCGTTCTCGCCGGGCCACGGCCGGCCGGAGCATCTCGGCCCGATCGCGGTCGTGGACCCGCGGTTCGGCCCGGACGACCCGCGCGGTGTGCGCACGGTCAGCAAAACCGGCGATTGGAAGGACCCGTATGCGTTCAGCGAGGACTGCTTCCTCGTCGCGCATCCGAAAGGGTTGTTCGTGATGGACGGCGACGGCAACGTGGAGATGATCCACCAACTGGAGGAGTCCGAGCGCGCGCAGTTCCATTGTCACGAGCCGCGGCCAGTGCAGGCCCGGCAGCGCGAGACAATCATCCCGGCGCGCGTGGATCTCAGCGCGCCGACGGGGCGGCTGTTCCTGGAGGACATCTACCACGGCCGCAACATGGCCGGAGTCGAGCGCGGCGCGGTGAAGAAGCTGCTCGTGCTCCAGCAACTGCCGAAACCGGTGAACTTCTCCGGTGGCATGGAGCCGCTGACCATCGGAGGGTCGTTCACGCTGGCGGAGGTGGTCGGCGAAGCGCCGGTGGAGCCGGACGGCTCGGCGTTCCTGGAGGTGCCGGCGATGCGCTCGCTGTTTTTCGTCGCGCTCGACAAGAACGATATGGCGGTGAAACGGATGCACAGTTTCATCACCGTCCAGCCCGGCGAAACGCTCGGTTGCGTCGGCTGTCACGAGAACCGCCAGGGCGCGGCGCTGCCGGCGCGAGCATCGTTGATGGCGATGAAACGTCCGCCCAGCCCGGTGCAACCGATTCGCGACGTGCCGTCGGTGCTGGACTTCCCACGCGACATTCAGCCGATCCTCGACCGCCGTTGCGCCCAGTGCCACAACAGCGACCGCCGCGAGGCGAAGGTGGACCTCAGCGGCGACAAGACGGCGATGTATTGCATCAGCTACTGGACCATAACGACGCGCGGCCTCATTTCCGACGGGCGCAACGTCCCCTACGCCAACCGCCCGCCCTACAGCTACGGCAGCGCCGCGAGCCGCTTGATGAAGCTCAGCGACGGCAGCCATCACGGCGCGAAGCTGAGCGACTTAGAGCGGAAGACGCTGCGCCTCTGGATTGAAACCAGCGCGACCTATCCCGGCACTTACGCCTCGCTCGGCTGCGGCACGCATACGGTGCATCTGCCGTATGGCCCGATGATGCAACGCTGCGGTGAATGCCACAGTGGCACGCACCGCGACCGTCGTGGCAAGGAATTCAAATCTCTTGCCATCGCCGGCGCGCACGGCCATAACCTCGAATCGCTCCAAAACATCTCGCGCCCGGAAAAAGCCCTCTTGCTCCGCGCGCCGCTCGCGAAGGAAGCCGGCGGCCTCGGCCTCTGCAAGGAGCCGGCCTTCAAGGACACGAACGACCCGCTCTATCGCGAACTGCTCGGCGCGCTCCGCGACGCGCACAACCGTCTGACGGCCGGCAAGCGCTTCGACATGCCCGGCTTCCGGCCAAACGAGCATTACATCCGCGAAATGCAGCGGTTCGGCATCCTGCCGAAGAGCCTCGGTCCGAACGATCCGGTGGACATCTACGCCACCGACCGCGCCTACTGGAACTCGTTCTATCACCGGCCCGTTTCCACCGCCGCGCGCTAGGACGTCGGCGAACATGCGTCACGCGGTCCGCGAGAACGACCGATGAAGGGCAAAATCATGGCTGGCAAAATCATGATTTTGCCCCTTATGATTTTGCCCAAGTGGAAACAACACAGACCGTCATGAATACCTCTCTCGCAAACAAGACCGCCGCGCTCCTGCTGGCCCTGACAACGGCTCTCATCGTCTCCTGCGGCCAGCCCGCCGACTCGCCCCAAACCACCACCGTGCCGGCCAGCGCGCCCGCCGCAGCGACCGCCAACGACTACCAGCCGCTCATTGGCCGCTGGGCGCGGACCGACGGCGACTACATGATCGAGATCAAGAGCATCACCGCCGACGGCAAGGCGGAGACCGGCTACTTCAACCCGCGCCCGATCAACGTGGCGCGCGCCGAAGCTTCGCGGGAGGGGGGCACGCTGAGGCTGTTCATGGAACTGCGCGACTCCGGCTATCCCGGTTGCCTCTACAAGCTCACGTTCGACAAAGCCGCATCACGGTTGACCGGCACCTACTTCCAAGCCGCCCAGAACGAGACCTACCCGGTGACGTTTGAGAAAGCGCAGTAGGCGGCGGAGGCTGTCTTCCTCCATGCCGTGGCGAACAAGAAGAGACGAGACCAGACACGTAGTATCTTCTCTTATGAACCGACGCGAGTTCCTCCTCACAACCTCGCTGGCCACCGGCGGCCTGCTGGCGGGTTCGTGCGGCTCTCCCGGCTCGAAGCCTGCGGCGCGTGTCGCGGCGCCCAGTCCCAAACCCGCGAAGCGCGGCGCGGAGCGCTTTCGCTGGACGCGCAACAACACTTCGCGGCTGTTCACCGACGTTGCGTGCGAGGGCCGGTCATGGGTCGGAACGGAACTGGTTCGCATCATGGACGGCACGTGCCGTCTGCTCGACGAAACGCAGGTGACCCTGCTGAACGCCAGTCGCTACCACGCCTCCCACGGGCCGCTACGTCTGGAACTGCGCCATCAACTCCACGACAGCGGCAATGGCGTGCGCGACGACCTGCTCGAAGCCACGCTGACCGTCCGCAACGCGTCGGACCGTCCGCAGCAGGTGGAGGTCGGGTTTGGCACGTCGGTTCAGCCGGCCGGGTCAACCGGCGCGCAACAGGTTTACGTGCCGTTGAACGCGGCGGGCTTGTTCGGCGACGGACGCTTCGCCGCGCTCGGCGTGAAGAACTTCCTCAAGGACTGCAACCAACCCATCGGCACGGGCGAGTTCGTATGCCATTACCTCGAACCGATGGCGAGTCATCCAGCCGAGCGCGAGACGCGCGCGCTGTTGCTCGCGCCGGTGGTGGATGTGTTCAGCCCGCAACTATCATGGCGGACGGCGCTGTTCACGCCATCAGATGAGCCGATGCGTTTCAGCGCCGTCACGAGAAAGCCCCTGTTCGGCAGTTCGGGTGGTGCGGAGAAAGGCAGCCACACCACATGGCGAGCGAACCGCTGCGTCACCGTCGCCGCCGGTTCGACACTCACGCAACGCTGCTGGCTGCTGCTGCACCAGGGCAACGCCTCGGTGGCGTGGCAGTCGTTCCATCGCTTCGCGCACCGGGAGGAGTTCGCCGTGCCGGGCTGGGCGCGCGAGATGAAGGTGCATTACTACGATTTCCTCTCGTCGGCGCAGGGTGAGAAAGACCGGCGTGGCGACGGCTACGAGACCGACCTGCCGTGCTTCCGCGAGTTCCGCGTCGGCATGGCCACGCAGCACGGTTACTACCCGACGCTCGGCGATTACATCCGGCCCGACCGCAAGACCTGGCAGGCGATGCGCGGCGACAAGCAGGGCGCGGCGGAGATGTCGTTCGACAAGATACGCGACCGCATCAAGGCCACGCGCGCGGCGGGCGCAAAGGCGGCGGTTTATCTGCACCCGGTCCTCTTCGACGACGCCACGCCGTTCTTCCAGAAGATGCGCGACAGCGTGCTTGTGGACGCCGCGGGCAAACTCGTGCCATTCCCGTGGAAAGGCCCGGACACCGTCGGCAACAACTGGCGCGCGTCGCTCGCCTCGCCGCAATGGCGCGAGCACCTGCTCCAGCAGGCCCAGTGGATCATGGACCTCCTGAAGCCCGACGCGATCGTGATGGACGAAACCTTCGCGGGCCTCGGCTACGACCATCATCCCAACCACGCCGGCCCAACCTCGGCGGCGGCGATTGAGTTTTACCGCAAGCTCCGCGCGCTCGTGCGCAGTTTCGGCGCGGACAAGGCGTTCTTCACCAGCGACTGCTCCATGTCGCCGTTTGTGCTCTGGGCCGACGGCGAGTGCGGCGACCACGCCTATCCCGGCCTGCTCGGCCACGCGCTCTACACGCAGGAACCGGTGCGTTATCTCGCCGCGCTTGGCGACAAACCGTGGCGGCCGTGCGCGTGGCATTTCCGGCAGATGTGGCCGGCGCAGATGAAACTCGCCCGACAGGTCGGCGCAGGCGTCGGCGTCTCCAACGGCTGGCTCGAATACACCGGCCTCACCCGCCTGCCCGCCGACGCAAAGGCGAGAATACTCGGCGACATTCAGACATTGTTCAACCCACTCTCATGAAACCACTCCTTTCACTCGTTTCAATCCTCTGCGTCATAGCTGGCAGCCTGCAAGCCGCCGAGTTCCATGTTGCCCCCAATGGCAATGACGCCAATCCCGGCACAAGCGCGAAACCGTTCGCAACGCTGGAGCGCGCCCGCGACGCTGTCCGCCAATCCAAAACGCAAAATCCAAAATCCAAAATCGAAGTCGTTCTTCGCGGCGGGACGTATGAGCTGGCGCGGCCGTTTGAGTTGATGGCGGTGGATTCTGGCAGCGCGAAGGCGCCGGTCGTCTATCGCGCCCGCAAAGGCGAGACGGCGCGGATCAGCGGCGGCAAGACGGTGACGAGTTGGAAGCCGGTGGGCGACGCGAGCATGTTGAACCGGCTCAATCCGGTGGCGCGAGGGCAGGTGGTGCAGGCGGATTTGCGCGCGCTCGGCGTGAGCGACTTCGGCGCAATGGGCGGCGGATTCGCGCTTGGCGGCGGGCCGGGACTGGAGCTTTTCTTCAACGACCAGCCGATGACGCTGGCGCGGTATCCGAACGACGGGTTCATCAAGATCACCAACGTGCTTGGTCGGACGCTGGTGGATGTGCGTGGCACCAAGGGCTGCAAGGAAGGCGTCTTCGCCTGTGACAGCGACCGGCCTTCGCGCTGGGCCGGCGAGAAGAACGCTTGGGTGCTGGGCTATTGGTTTTGGGATTGGGCGGAGGGACGGCAGCGGGTCGAGGCGATTAACGCGGAGAGGAAGGTCCTGACGCTCGCGAAGCCGCACCACAGTTACGGCTACCGCAAGGGCCAGTGGTTCTACGGCTACAACCTGCTCTGCGAGATTGACCAGCCGGGCGAATGGTATCTCGACCGCGACGCCGGCACGCTTTATTTCTGGCCGCCCGCGCCGGTCGAGAAAGGCCGCGCGGTGGTGTCGGTGCTGTCGAACCTCGTCACGATGACCAGCGCAACGCACGTGACATTGCGCGGGCTGACGTTCGAGGGATCGCGCAACACCGCCCTCATCATGAAGGGCTGCACCAACAGCCTCATCGCCGGCTGCACCATCCGCAATGTCGGTAGTTGGGCGGTGAGTGTCGGCGACGGACAGAACACCGGCGTCGTCGGTTGCAACATCTACGCCACCGGCGACGGCGGCATCAACATCAGCGGCGGCAACCTGAAGACGCTCACGCCTGCCGGTCTCTTCGCGGAGAACAATCACGTCCATCACTGGAGCCGTTGGAACCGGATGTATCGGCCGGCGATCATGATCACCGGCGTCGGCAACCGCGCCGCACACAATCTGCTGGAGAACTCGCCGCACACCGCCATCGGTTTCGGCGGCAACGACCACGTCATCGAATTCAACGAAATCCACAGCGTCTGCCACGAGAGCAACGACGCCGGCGCGATCTACTCCGGCCGCAACTGGACGATGCGCGGCACGATCATCCGCTGCAATTATCTCCATCACATCAACGGCTTTGAAGGGCGCGGCTGCGTCGGCGTTTATCTCGACGACATGTATTGCGGCACCACCATCGCCTCGAACCTCTTCTACAAAGTCACGCGCGCGGCGTTCATCGGCGGCGGCCACGACAACACCATCGCCAACAACATCTTCGTGGACTGCAAGCCCGCCGTCCACGTGGACGCGCGCGGCATGGGCTGGGCGCACGCGATGCCGGAGAGCCTCGTCAAGGAAGGCCGCGAGAAAGGCACGCTCGGCGGCATCCGCTTCACCGAGCCGCCCTACAGCACGCGTTACCCGAAACTCATCGGCATTCTCGACAACGATCCCGCGTCGCCGACCGGCAGCCTCGTCGCGCGCAACGTCTGCTGGGGCGGCAAGTGGGACGGCATGGAGAAAAAGGCGAAGCCGTTTATCACGCTCCAGGACAACCTGCTTGACCAAGACCCGCGCTTCGTGAACGCCGCGAAGCTGAACTTCCAGCTTCGCAACGACTCGCCCGCTTTCAAGCTCGGTTTTAAGAAATTTCCCATCGAGAAGATCGGCCTCTATCGCAGCGCCGACCGCGCCTCGTGGCTGGTGAAACACGCCGTCCGCCCGATGGTGGAGCCGCCGTCCAAGCCGCAGAAATAACGACGTTGCGGGACCTGACCCTTCCGCATCGCCAAAGGAACCCAACATGAACCCATCCCTGACCCGCCGCGAAATGTTCGGCACGCTCGCCGCGTGCGCCACCGCCAGTCTCGCCGCCACAGCCGCCGCCGCGCCGCGCGTGGAGAGCGATTTCAAGATCACCAAGCGTCGCATCCGCCAGTCCATCATGGGCTGGTGTTTCAACCCGATGCCGGCCGAGGAACTGGCGAAGCATTGCCGCGACATCGGGCTGGAGGCGATGGAAGGCATCGGCTCGCAGCATTACCCGATGGTGCGCCAGCTCGGCCTGAAGATCTCGCTCGTCGGCAGCCACGGGTTTTCGCGCGGGCCGCTCAACCCGGCCAACCATGAGTTTTGCCTGAAGAAGCTGCGCGAGGGCATTGACCTCGCCGTCGCCAACGGCTGCGAGAACGTCATCACCTTCACCGGCATGAGGGAGAAAGGCATCACCGACGAGCAGGCGGCGAAAAACTGCATCGCGTGTTGGAAACAGGTGATCGCCTACGCGGAGGAGAAGAAGGTGAACCTCTGCCTCGAACACCTGAACACCCGCGACAACACCCACCCGATGAAGGGTCATCCCGGCTACTTCGGTGACAACGTGGATTTCTGCGTCGAACTGATCCGGCGGATGGATTCGCCGCGGATGAAGCTGTTGTTCGACATCTACCACGTGCAGATCATGAACGGCGACGTCATCCGCCGGCTGCGGCAATACAAGGACGTCATCGGCCACATCCACACTGCCGGCGTGCCCGGTCGCAACGAACTCGACGAGACGCAGGAGATCAACTATCCCGCCGTGATGAAGACGCTCGTGGAAATCGGCTACAAAGGTTTCGTCGCGCAGGAGTTCATCCCGACGTGGCCCGACAAGATCGAGGCGTTGCGCCATGCGGCGAAGGTCTGCGACGTGTAGGTTGGCGGCTGGGCTGGGTTTCTTCCTTGCCGGCGGTGTTTGCGGAGGAAACCGGCGCGGTTCGAAGAGCTAGAAATCGTCTCGACGACTGGCGCTAAATTGCGGATGCTCAACTTTTAGACCGGTAAACTCGTTACGAGCGAAACGAAGCCGTGAATGGAAGAACCACTATGAACAGAGCCATCCTAAGTCTGCTCGCCATTGCATTCCTGTTTGTGCCGCACGCATTCTCGGTGACATCCGCTGGCACTGCGGGTCAGGTCACGCCGAACGATGTTGGTTTCGAGGAGATCGTCTTCGTCAAACGCAAGCCTTACTCCTCGGACCATTACTACACCGACATCAACAACGGGACCAGCCCCGACCGGTTCGTCGCCGCCAACGGCATCTACATCTACAACCTCCGCACCAAGACCGAGCGGCCGGTCGTCACCGCCACCGACATGCCGGGTGGCAAGGGCTTCATCGGCAAGATCAGCCTGTCGTTCGACGCCAAGAAGATCGTCTTCGATTTCCGCGAGAACCCCAACGCCGGTTTCCGCGTCTGGGAAGTCCGAACCGACGGCAAGGCTCTGCGGCAGATTTCGCAACCGCCCAAGGACGAAGCGGAGAAGGCGGCGCGCTGGCGGCCGGGCTGGCACACCGACGACATCCATCCCAACTACCTGCCCGACGGCAAAATTATCTTCTCCTCGACGCGTTGCGAGCACACGATCCTGTGCGGCGGCTCGGCGGCCCTCGTCGCGCCGGGGTTGCACCGGATGGACGCCGACGGCTCGAACGTCGAGCAACTCACGCGCAGTCCCGTCAGTGAGTTTTGTCCGGTGATGCTCGATGACGGGCGGGTGATGTATCACCGCTGGGAATATGTGGACAAGGGCGCGCGCGTGGCCAAGACCGTCTGGGCGATGAACCCCGACGGCAGCCGGCCGCAGGAACTCTACGGTTTGGCCGACGACGACACGGCCGTCTATATGTATCCGCAGCCGTTGCCGGGCAGCAGCCATCGCTTCGTGAGCGTCGGGACGTGCCACTACCCGCAAGGCGGTTGTCTCGGCGCGATCCTGTTGGTGGACTTCGGCATGGGCATGCGCGAGCGCGGTCCCGATCCAGACGAACCGGGCTTCATCAAGGGTGACACGCGCTATCCCGTCGTTAATATCACGCCGCAAGTCTTCATTCCGCGGCGTGAGGAACCGGGCTGGGCTTTCCTGGCCAAAGACGGCAAATACACACGCGACCGCAACGGCAAATCCGGCCACCTCTACACGCATCCTTTTCCCGTCAGCGACCGCGAGTTTCTCGTCTCTTACAAGGTCAACCCCGCCGACCATTACAAAGACGTTCCCAACGCCTATGCGCTCTACTTGATTGACACCGAAGGCCGCCATCGCGCGGTCCATGCCGACGCGGATCTGTCGTGCTGGCATCCCACGCCGTTGACCCCGCGACGCGTGCCGCCGGCGGTGTCGTCGCAACGCGATCCGAAATACGCCGCAAGCAACCAAGGCGTCTGCGTCGTCGCGAACGTCTATCAAGGCATGGAAGGCGTGCAGCCCGGCGAGGTGAAATGGCTGCGCATCAACGAAGCCCTGCCGCGCTACTGGTCCACCGGCCGGCGATGGTCGCCGTCCAACAGCAGCTCGGCGTGGAAAGCCGCACTCTGGCCGCGCGTGCAGTGGGGCATCGTGCCGGTCGAGAAGGACGGCTCCGCGCACTTCGTCGTGCCGGCCGGCCGCAGCATCTTCTTCCAGGCGCTCGACGAAAACTTCCGCGAACTCCAGCGCGAGCGCACCTACGTCAACTACGCGCCCGGCGAGATGCGTTCCTGCACCGGCTGTCACGGCCAAGCCAGCCACACCGCATCAGCGGGCGGCGCCACGGCGAAACTGCTGGCGTTAGCGCGCGCGCCAAGCACGCCGCAGCCGCAGCCGTGCGATAACGGTCAGGCTGGCCAGGTCATTCATTATCCGACCGACATCCAGCCGATGTTCGACGCCAAGTGCGTCAAGTGCCACAGCGGAAAGGAAGCCGCCGGCAACCTCAAGCTCACCGGCGAAGTCACACAGTTCTACAACACCTCCTACGAAGAACTCGCGTCCAAGGAACTGGCCGGCCCAATCATTGCGGAGTTCACGTCGTTCCGGCAGGGAGACCGCGGCAACTATAACGGCGCGTATCTGCCACCGCGCAGCCTCGGCAGCCACGCCAGCAAGCTGATCGCGATGCTGACCGACTCCGCAAATCCAAAGAACGCGAAGAACGACCACACGAAGCTGCTCACGGCGATGGAACTGATGGTCTTGAGTCGTTGGGTGGACAGCAACTACCAGTTCTATGGCAGCTATTTTGGCCGCCAGCATCCGCATTGGGCCAAAGCCGATCCGAAAGATCCCGCCTACGATCCGGTGAACTTCCGCCGCAAAGCGACCTTCGACGAGGCCATCGCCTTCCTCTCGCCGCCGTGGCATCGGTAGGCGAGCACCTGGAAACCAAACCATGAACAAACTCACTGTCGCCGTCCTACTGCTTGCTTCACTCGTCGCATCGCACGCGCAACAGAAAGCCCCGCCGAAAGGCGAGCCGACCAACGCCAAGGAAACCGCCGCGCAGAAAGCCGCTGCGGACAAGGTGGTTGACGAACGCTACGCCGTGTGGGTCGCCAAGCTGCCGCCGGAGCAGCAGGCATGGGAGCGCGTCCTACAGGAGAACCTCGGCGGTTTCTATCTGCCCCATCACAAACGCGACAAGATCGCCGGTCGGTCGAACGCTTGGGATTTCGTGCAGGACGACCCAAAACTGCCGCGCGTGCTGCTCATTGGCGACTCCGTCTCACGCGGCTACACGCAAGCCGTGCGCAAGGCCCTCGCCGGCAAAGCCAACGTCCATCGCGCCCCGGCCAACTGCGGCCCGACCGCGTTGGGCATCAAGAAGATGGATGTTTGGCTTGGCGATGGAAAGTGGGACGTCATCCACTTTAACTTCGGCATCCACGACCGCAACACGCCCATCGCCGACTACACGCAGCGGTTGGAGCAACTCATCACGCAGATGAAGAAGACTGGCGCGAAACTCATTTGGGCCGCCACCACGCCGATCCCCGACGACCCGCCGAAAAAACAGACCACCGTCTCCATCGTCGAACGCAACGCCACCGCCGCCGAACTCATGAAGAAACACGGCGTCGTTATCAACGATCTCTTCGCGTTCATCACGCCGCACCTCGCGAAAGTGCAACCGCCGAAGGACGTCCACTTCAACGGCGACGGCTACGACCTGCTGGGCAAGCAGGTGGCCACAGCTATTCAAAGTGCTCTCAAGTGACGAATCACGAGTTACGAATCACGGAGAACGACCATGGGCATGTTCGACATGACACTGAAAGTTGCCGACGGCACGTCGCGCAAGGAGAACACGCTGCGGAAGCTCGACCGCATGAACAAGGCGCTGCGGCATCAGGAGCCGGATCGCGTGCCGATCAGCGATTGGTTCTGGGGCAGCTTTACCAAACGCTGGCGCGAGGAACTCGGCCTCGCGGCGGACGCAAATCCCTACTACCACTACGACCTCGACTGGATTGTCACCATCCCGAACATGGACCCGTGGATACGGCCGTTCGAGACGCTCAAGGAAACGCCCGAAGAAGTCACGGTGAAGACCGGTTTCGGCGCGATCATGCACAAGCATTTCTCCTACCCGATGCCGGAGATGCGCGCGTGGGAGACCGACTCGTTCGAGAAGCTACAGCGCGCCGAGTTCGACCCGCCTGACGACAAGCGGCGGTTCTTCAGCGCGGGCGACAACCAGATCGCCGGCGTCGGCGACGGTTTCCAGCGCAACTCGCCGCCGTGGATCGACACGGTCAAGGCGCTGCGGCCCGATTTTCCGGTTTATGGCAGCATGATGGAGGTGAGCGAATGCCTCACACGGCTCGTCGGTCAGGAAAACATGATGATGTGGATGGGCGAGTATCCCGACGAGATGGGCGAGGTCATCAACCGCATCGGCGCGTTCTATCTCGCGATGGCGAAGGCGGAGATCGCGGCGGGCGCGGGCCTGCTCGATGGCTTCACGATCTGGGGCGACGTGGCCTACAAGAAATGCACGTTCATGTCGCCGGCCTACTGGCGGAAGTATTTCAAGCCGTGGGTCGCGCAAATGATCGCGCTGGCGCACGAGCACGGCTTGCCGACGATCTATCACGGCTGCGGCAACGCGAAGGCGATCTTTGAGGACTACATCGAGATCGGCCTCGACGCCTACAATCCGCTGGAGGTGAAAGCCGGCATGGACGCGGTGGAGTTGCGGCGTCAATACGGCCATCGGATCGGTTTCTGCGGTGGCATTGATGTGCAGACGTGGGAGAGCGGCGACCGCGACGCGATCAAGCGCGAGGTGTTGCGCAAGCTCAACGCGGCCAAAGGCGGCGGCCTGATCGTCCAGAGCGACCACTCCGTCACCAGCTCCGTCTCTGGCCAAGCCTACGACTACGCGGTGAAGCTCGTGCGCGAATATGGCCGCTATCCGTTGCAACTCGGCGAGTTTGACGAGGCGGTATAGTAGTCATCACGCTCCGCGTGATGGTTTTAATTTCATATCGTCACGCGGAGCGTGACGGCTACTATTATCAAGACAGCCACCATGAAACACACCCTCACACTCCTCGGATCTCTGCTGCTCACATCCCTCTCTGCGCAGCACGCCGCTGATGCAGCGCCTCAGTCGCCCGCCTCGTCGCAACGGCTTGCTTCGACACCGACAGGCCAACGCAACATCGCGGTCACGGTGGACCTCGGCAAATCCGTCCACGTCATGCGCGGCGGCATTGGGGCATCGTGGCATGCGATCGGGCCGACGGTGTTCCACTATCCCGATCTGATCGGCCGCGACAATCGCACTTGCCGCGGCAGTGCGTTTGGCGGCAATCCGCCGGTGCGTGCTGCGTATCAGTCGGCGTGGAACGACGTGCTGCGTCACGCCCGCTGGCTGGGGCTGGATTTCGTCCGGGTCGAGATAGACATGCGGATGTATCACCCGCAACGCGATGTGTTCACCTGGAACAGCGAGGAGATGCAGACGCTGGAGCGCATCCTCCAGCACTGCCAGTCGAATCACGTGGACGTGTATTTCACGATGATGTGGCAGGACGTGGAGTGGAACGCGCATCCCGGCGTCAATCGCCTGCAGAGCGCGCCTCGGTCGGATGCGGATTTTGCCGGGAGCTACACGACATTGCTCGAGCGACTGATAAAGACGAAGGGTTACACCTGTATCCGGTGGGTCACGGTCAACAACGAGCCGGGGTTTGCGAGCTGCTGGTGGATCGGGCCTGACCGGAAGCCCGCCTCGATTACGCCCGCCGTCCTCGCGATGCGCGAGGCCCTTGACCGTCGTGGTTTGAAAGAGGTGGCCGTGTGCGGCTCCGACGGCCACAACCTGCGGATGGGGCAGTTCGACCCGCAAGATTCCGCCGCAACGGCGCTGGGCGTGCATGACTACCGCGCCGCGGTGCCTCTGGCGATGTATCGGGAGGGCGTGCAGATCGCGCGCCAGCGCAACATCCCGTTCTTTGTCGCCGAGTTCGGCCACTTCTTCATGGCGACGTATGAAGGCGACAAGATGGCCATGGGCGGTCCGCGATCGGAGGCCCCCAAGAGCTACGCCGCGCAGTTGCTCAACGCGGAAAAGGTGTTGGTCGGCCTGAACGAAGGCGTGGATGGCTTCAATCGGTGGAGCTTCACCAACCGCGGCGATCTCGATGGTCAGTGGCAACTGATCCGCACCTGGCATCCGAACCTTTGGGATTACCACAAGAACGTGACGCCCGAACCCGTGCCGTATTTCAGCTTTGGCATCCTGACGCGATTTGCCGCGAAGCATTCGACGGTGTTGGGCGCCTCCGCTGACGATCCGGAGGTCCTCGTGGCGGCCTTGCGCAGCCCCCGGGGACAGACCACCGTCTATCTGCTCAACAAGTCCAGCGAGGAACGGAACGCATCCCTTACACTGGCCGGCGTGACAAAGCCGCTCGCCTTCCGCCAGTATCAAGTCACGGAGGACGCGGTGAGCAAGCCGTCGTTCACCCTGACGCCGCTGGCCACGGTCAACGCAAGCCCGGCGAGCAATCGCGTTACGGCGGTCCTGCCCGGCAAGAGCATCACCGCCTACACCACCTTCCAACTGGCCGACGACGCCGATGGAATCACTCAGGAATGATGAGGAATAAGGCAGGAGCCTTGACCGTAGAATCCCAAGCAAGCACGCATCGGAACACCTCACTTATGAACCCCCGAATCCTCGCCCTCCTCACCGTCCTGCTGGCTTCGCTCGCGTCATTGCACGCGGCGGAGCCGAGGCTGGTGGCTCACTGGAACTTCGACGAGGGCAGCGGTGACATCGCGAAAGATGTGACCGGTCATGGCCACGACGCGACGTTGAAGAATGTCGAGTGGGTGCCTTCGCCGCGCGGGCACGCGTTGCGGTTCGACAGCAAGGCGGACTTGGCGCGATACGGCGGGGTGGATTCGATGAACCTGACCGGTGACGTGACACTGGCGGTCTGGGTGAAGAGCGATTCGGCGGCGGCGCCCAACACGCATCGGCTGATCTTCGGGGATGACGGCCCCGGCATCGCGCGCAATCTGCACCTGAGCCTCGACAGCTACAACCGCCTGAGTTTCGAGTGGGCCGACGGCAGGAGCAACGATTCGCTGCTCGCCCCCGCCAGTCTGCTCAACGGCCTGTGGAAACACGTGGCGGTGGTGGCCGATTCGCGGGCCATGCAGGTCGCGATGTATGTAGACGGGGTCGTGGTGGCGCGCAAGCCGATGTCGCTGCCCATCAGCAAAGCTCCGGTCAAGGAGCGGCTGACCGGCTGGTTCTACAACGGTTTCTTCCAAGGCGAGTTGGACGACATCCAGCTCTACAACCGCGCGCTGGCGGCGAAGGAAATCCAGCGGCTGTTCGTGGCGCAGGCCGATGTGCAGGCGGGCGCGGCGACGGTGCTGTTTGACGCTTCGCGCTCGGAGCCGCGAGGGATCGTCTCGACGACGTTCCGCAACTGGAGCAAGCAGCCGCGTCGGCTCGAAGTGGGCGGTCCGGCGGTGGCGAAGCGGGAGTTGACGCTGAAGCCGGGCGCGGCGGTCGAGGTGACGCTGGGTGAGGTCGCGCTCCAGCCCGTGTGGCGCAATCGCAACGACCTTTTCATCTGCGAGCAAAAGACGGGCGGCGCGGCGTCTGTCGCGGTCCGCAGGGGCGACGCGGTCGAGCGAATGAGTCTGGGCTTGGCGGCGCAGGCGATGATTGAACCGATGCGGGTGCAGGTGAAAGACCCGTGGCAGCGAAAGATGCAGTCGGGCAAGACCGCGCGTGTGGAGTGCGACGTTCAACTCGCGATGCCTGCCGAGCAGTTGCGCGAGGGAACTCTCCGGTTCCGGCTCGTCTCGCGCGAAACGGGGCGGGAAGCGTTGGCGCGGCAGATCAAATCACCGCAGAGCCAGCAATCGTTGACGCTCAATGTCAGCGCATTGCCGTGGGGCGCTTATGATTTGCAGGCGGCTTTCCACGATCGCGCTGGCCGTGAAGTCGTCAGCGTAAAACGGTTGGCCACGGTCCTGCCGGGCGGCAAACAACAGGTCCGCGTGCTCAACAACCTCGTGAGCGAACTCATGGATGCACGCGCTCGCGGTTTGCTCCAGAGCCGCGGCATCGAGTTCATGAATCCGCGCGACGGCTGGGTGTGGTTCTGCACCGCGGGGAATTGCACGCTGGTGCTGGGAGACGACCGCATACCTGCCGGCGAGGCGATGCGTTTGTTGCCGGCGGGCCGGCATGTGTTGCAAGTAAGCGGCGCGCCCAGCGACTTGGTCGTCCGCGCCATCCCGGCGTTGGTGTATAACGTCTATCCCTCCAGCACGCAGATCGCGCCGTTCGGTGCGAACACCTGGGAGCGGCTGCGCAAACACACGCTGCCCAACGCCAACATGATCGAGAGTCCGCTCGTGGATGTCCCGGAACAGAAGGAATGGACTGCGCAGGGAAAAAAGTGGCTGACGAATGTGCAGGCGCCCGGACTGATAGACACGAAAGACTGGACCGAGGAGAAACTGCTGGAACTCTGGCTCAAACCCGGCACGTCCACCGCCCATGCTGAACGGCCCGGCCTCGAATTGGCAAAGATCTCCGGCATGCAGGTGGACGAGTATTACCCCGGCGCGAAATCTACGCGGTTCATGATGCCGCTGGCGCGCTCGCTCGCGCGGTTCGCCGAGTTGCCGGAGTCCGCCGGCAAGTTCTGGATTCCGTTCACGGCCGGCAAATATGGCGCAGCGCCGGACAACCTGCTGATGCGAGCGGTGCTCGGCGCGGGCTGGCCGTTTTCAGAGGAGGTTTATGCCGGCGAGATGCCGACCGAAGCCGACAATCTCGACCGCCTCCGTGCGCAGTTCCTCAGCGTCGCCGAGAGCTACGAAAGCGCGCACCTCGGCTCGTTGCGGCGGATGATCTTCACGCCGATGTATGCCTACCTGCCTTACTGCACCGCGAACCGTTATCCGCAGAGCGATTTCCGCGTCCACCTCGACATGCAGATGCAACTGCTCGCGTCCGACCCGGCGTTCTTCGGCCTGTGGGGCGTCCAACCCTACCGCTCCAATTACGTTGACGAGGAAATCCTCAATTGCATGGGCCGGCTCCTGCGGCACTACTGCATCGAGGGCAAGACCACGCGCATGTTGAACGATCCCTACGAACTGCGGCACGTGAGCGACCCCGACTTCGAGTCGGGCACGGCCCGTTGGCAGATCGCCGCAGCCGAAGACGGCGCGGTCGGCGCGGGCCAGTTCGCCGGCTACGGAACACTCGAAGGCCGCTATCCCGGCGGCGCGATGGGCGACGCCTTCCTGCGCATGAAGCGCAGCGCCAAACGCCCGAACGTCGTGAGCCAGCAATTACAGGGATTGAAACCGGGGCGGCTCTATTCGCTCAAGCTGATCACCGCCGATTACGGTGACCTGCGCGCCGGCAAATCCCGCAAGGCCACGCAGACCGTCTCGATCACGCTCGACGGCGCGGAAGTTTTGCCCGGCAGCTTCAGTTATCCCTTCCACAGTTGCCGCGAAGTGAAGCAGTTCACAGCCAAGACGCCTTTCTGGATGACCTATCACTGGCTGCGTTTCCGCGCCGCAGGCCCGACCGCGAAGCTCGTCATCACCGACTGGGCCAAACCCGACGCCCCCGGCGCTCCCATCGGCCAGGAACTCATCCTCAACTTCGTCGAACTCCAGCCGGTGTTGGAGTGACCGGCACCGCAACACAACTTCGCCCATGATGACCGTTTCACGGCGTTTCTTCACCTGTCCTGGTGAGCAAACCAGCAGGACCGGGATCGTAGCCCGCGACTCCGTCGCGGGAGTTGGTGATGATGTTTTATTCTTCCCGCCACGGAGTGGCGGGCTACGATGCCCCAAACCATGAAACGAGCCGCTCTTCTCGCCCTCACCACCTTCCTGCTCGCTCCGCTGGCCGCGCTGCACTCTGCTGAACCACCGGACACGAATTACGATGAGGCGAAGGTGACGGCTTACACGCTGCCGGACCCGCTGGTGTGCCTCGATGGGCAGCGGGTTGCGGACGTGAAGTTGTGGCGGGAGAAGCGGCGGCCGGAGATCCTGCGCGCCTTTGTCGAGAACGTCTATGGGCGCACGCCGGAGTTGAAGACGGAACCGCGATGCGAGGTTACGGAAACCGATCGGAACGCGCTCGGCGGACTGGCGACGCGAAAGCAGGTGACGATTCGCCTTTTCCCGGAAGCCGATGCGCCGCGGATTGATTTGCTGCTGTTCGTTCCGAACGCCGCGACGAAACCCGCACCCGCGTTCCTCAGCCTGAATTACGGCAATCAGGGGGTCCACGACGACCCCGCCATCAAGCCTTCGCGTGATACGAAGACGAAGCGCGGCGAGAACGCGAGCCGCTGGCCGTTGGAGACGATCTTGAAGCGCGGCTACGCGCTCGCCACGTTTGCCGGCGCGGACGTCGAGCAGGACAAGCACGGCTCCGGCACGTTTATGAGACCCGACGCATGGCGGCTGGGCGTGCGCGGGTATGCGTTGCGGAAGGCCGGCCGCGCCGACCGCGCGGATGATGACTGGGGCACCATCGGCGCGTGGGCGTGGGGGCTTAGTCGCGCGCTGGATTATCTCGAAACCGTCGCTGCGATTGACGCGAAGAAGGTCACGGTGATCGGCCATTCGCGCACGGGCAAGACGGCGTTGTGGGCGGCGGCGCAAGACGAGCGGTTTGCCATCGCCATCTCGAACAACTCCGGCGCCGGCGGTGCGGCGTTGGCGCGGCGAATCTACGGCGAGGCGGTGACCCATTCTCCGGAGATATGGTTCTGTCCGAACTACCGCCGGTTCGCCCGCAACGAGGCCGCGCTCCCTGTGGACCAGCACGAACTCATCGCGCTGATCGCGTCGCGCCCGGTCTATGTCGCCAGCGCCACCGAAGACCGCTGGGCGGACCCGCGCGGCGAGTTCCTGTCTGCGCTGCACGCTGAACCGGTCTATCGCTTGTTCGGCTTGCGCGGCCTCGGTGTCAGCGAGACACCCGCCGCGGACAGGCCCGTCGGTGAATCCATCGGTTACCACCTTCGCACTGGCAAACACGACATCACCGCCTACGATTGGCAGCAATACCTCAACTTTGCCGACCGGCATTTCAAGATCACGACCAAATCGAAATGAAACCCACACTCACCCTCCTCGCCGCCCTGCTGTTGGCGGCACTGGCCGCGCTGCACGCCGCCAAGCCGCCGCTCAACATGCTCCTGATCACCGCGGATGACCTTGGCTATGAGGCCATGGACCTACTTGATGGGAAGGTGCCCGACGTCACGCCGAATCTCAGCAAACTTGTTTCCGAGGGCCTCAGCTTTCAGCATGGCTTTGTGAACAACACCATCTTTCTACGAGTTACGCCATGAATCGCCGTCACTTTCTCGCCAGCGCCGCCGTCGCCGCTCTTGCGCCCGCGCTCTCACTTCGCGCCGCATCTGAGGGGAAGTTCTTCACGCTCGCGCAGCGCAAGGGCCACTGGTGGTTGGTCACGCCGGAGGGCAAGCCATTCTTCTCGATCGCGCTGAACCATATTGATCCCGCGCCGCTGCGCTACACGGCGAATGGCGACCTTTGGGCGCGCAAATACGGCAACTCGATGGAGCGCTGGCTTAAGGAGGCCGTCGCGCCCGACCTGCGCGCGTGGGGCTTCAACAGCGTCGGCTGGACGCAGGAGGTCGTCACGCGAGGGTTGACGAACCACCGTCACTCGCGCGCCTTCACCTTCGAGGAATATCAGTGGCTCGGGCTGCCGTATTGCCATCAGTTGCCCTTCGCGGATTTCCATCAATGGGACGTGGAGACGCGCCACCCGGATTTCAACAGCACCGAGTTCGCCGACTGGTGCGACTACGTCGCGCGCGATCACTGCGCGCGGATGGCGGGCGACCCGAAGCTCATCGGCTACTTCTACATCGATTGTCCGACGTGGATCCACACGCGTCCCCACAACGAGTGGAAGGGGCCGCTCTTCGATCCCGGGAAGCTCAAGACCGACGCGGGCCGCCGCGAACTCACCGCGCTCGCGACGAAATGGTATCAGGTCACACACGACGCCATCCGCCGCTACGACAAGCACCACCTCATCCTCGGCGACCGCTACGAGGCCAGCTTACCAATCGCCGAGGAGGTCGTGCGCGCCGCGCTGCCGTATGTGGACGTGCTGAGCTTCCAGCATTTCAAACAACCCGCCGAAGTCGCCGCCAACCTCCGTAAATGGCACGACCTCACCGGCAAGCCCGTGCTGCTAGCCGATCAGTGTGTGTCCATCCGCCAGCCCGACGGCGTGCAGCGTCACGACGGCGCGGGCTACGCCGCCACCCTGACCGCACTGCGTGATTTGCCCGGCTGCGTGGGCTACCATCTCTGCGGCGCGTATCTCCGCAACACCGCCCGCAACCGCGCCCTGCGCGCCGCCGACGAGGCTCCCGACACCGCTGCGCTCGCCGCCATCACCGCCGCCAACCGCGAGGCAGCGGAGTGGATGAAGACGCATGAATGATCCGTTGCCGTCTTGAGTTTTAACGACCCCGAGGACATCTCGCGAAAAACCACCATGAACATCCCCTTCAAGCCGCTTCGATCGCTTCTTCTCGTGCTGTGCGCCCTCGTCTTGCTGGCCCGCCCCGGTGCGACGCAGGGCGCGGACACCGACGCTTATGGCGGCAGCACGCGGGTGCGCTGGGAGGCGACCGGCTGGTTTCGCTTGCAGCAAAGCGGCGGGCGCTTCTGGTTGGTGACTCCCGAGGGCCATCCGTTTTTCAACCTGGGCATCAACCACCTCGGCGACGGCTTGAGCAACGCCCAGCGAGCCGATGTGGCGCTGGCCACGCAGATCACCCGCCAGTTTCAAGCGTGGCATTTCAACACGGCCGGCTATGGCGCGAGCGTGCCCTTCAGGGAGAATACGCCGTTCGTGTCCTTCTTGAACCTTGTGCCCACGAGTCGCTTTCTTCGCGACAAAGCCGCCTTTCCCGACGTCTTCGACGCGGAGTTCCAGCGTGACCTGCAAAAGAGAATCGAACGCCAATGCCGCGACGTGCGCGATAACCCGCGCTTGCTCGGTTACATGTGGACGGACACGCCGCTGTGGAACTTGAAGGACGCTCGGCGCACTATCAAAAAAGACTGGGTGTCCACCCTGCGCCAGCTTGCCGCCACGGCGCCGGGCAAGATTGCTTATGTGGATTTCTTGCTGGAAACACACCGCGGCGACTTGTCCAAAATCGCCAGAATCTACGATGTCAAAGCGTCGTCGCGCGCCGAACTTCTGGCGGCGCCTTTCGATGTGGTGCGCGTGGACACCCCCGCCGTCGCCGCCGAGGACGCGCAATTTCTGCGGCGCATCGCGCGCACGTTCTACGGCGTGGCCGGCCCCGCGTATCGTAAAAACGACCCGCATCACCTGGTTTGGGGCGAGATGTATTTACAAATCTCGCTCCCGGACGAAGTGCTCGAAGAAGCCATGCCGCACATCGATTTGCTGCTGATTCAGCCCACGGGCAACCCCGTCGCCAAAGAGCCGAAGGATCATTTCGATGCGGCGCTGTTCGACCGTTTGCACCAGACCTATCGCAAGCCGATCATCATCGGCGATCACCAGTTCTCCTTCGCCACGCCCGAGTTCCCGCGCACGATGTGGGTGCAATATCCCAACGCCGCCGAAGCCGTCGCCGCCTACGGTGCCTATTTGCGCGAGGCGGCGGCCCGACCCTACATCGTGGGCTACAACCGCTGCCAAATCCGCGATGTCGTGCAGCCCGACGGAAAGCTCAAGCAGGGCCTTTTGCAGCGCAACGGCGAGCCGTATCCCGATTTCGCAAGCCAGATTGCCGCCTTCAACCGCCAAACGTTGGACGCGCTTTACAAGAAGTTGAAGCCATGAAAACAAAGGCACCGAACCCCCACCGACCCCGAATGAAATCCATCATCTGTCTCTTACTTTGCCTCCTCACCGCCCCGCTGTTCGCTCGGTCTCCCTATCCACCCACATTCAAGAACGCCCGCGTTGAGACCTACCGAAAGATCGGCTCCACCGAGCTGAAGCTTTGGATTTTTGGGGAGTCGGACCCCAAGGCGAAGAAACCCGCGATTGTGTTCTTCTTCGGCGGTGGTTGGCATGGGGGTTCACCGGCCCAGTTCAAGGATCAGGCCCGGCATTTCGCCAAGCGCGGCATGATCGCCATTACCGCCGACTACCGCGTGAAGTCCCGGCACGGCGTGCAAGTGGTGGAATGCGTGAAAGACGCCAAGGCCGCCATCGCCTGGGTCCGGGAAAATGCCCAGCGTCTCGGCATTGATCCGAACAAGATTGCCGCTTCCGGAGGTTCCGCCGGTGGTCACCTCGCGGCCGCCACCGGCACGATCAGCGGTTTCGGCAGCGACGAACGTCCCAACGCCATGATCCTCTTCAACCCCGCCTGCACGCTCGCTTCCATTGCGGGCTGGGAGCCCCCAGGGGACAAGGCTGTGGATCTCAGCACCGAGCGATTGGGCGTGGAGGCGAAGGTGATCTCGCCGGCCCATCACATCGGCCCGCACACGCCGCCGACCCTGATACTTCATGGCAAGCAGGACACCACGGTTCCCTACGCTTCCGTCGTCGCGTTCGAGAGTGCGATGAAGCAGGCAGGCAGGCCGTGCAAACTGGTCGGCTACGACGGTGAGGAACACCGCTTCTTCAATCGTGGCGAGGGTTACTCCAAGGCACTCGCTGATGCCGACGCTTTCCTCGTCGATCTCGGCTGGATCAAAAAGTGAAGACCCATTTCAAAACGGCCACCTGACCGCAAAGCGTCCGGAAAGCAGTTTCCGATGAATTTAGTATGCTAGCGAGATCGAAGAATGATGACAGACGAGTCCAAGAATGAAAGACGCTCTCCACCCAGGAAAATGAAACGGATCTACCGGACCTCCACCATCCTGTTGATGACGAAATGCCTCTTCGCAGCCGATCCGGAATGGTCACCGGGCGGAATTCACCGGGGTCACATCCCCACAAACAACATTTGGATAATTGGTAGAACATCAAGGCGCGCGACGGCCATCTCTCCACCGACTTCATCGGCACCAAGGACCTGATGCTGACGCTGGCGAAGATCGGCCGCAACCCCGACACAGGTCTCGGGGCGGGCGACGTCCGCCTATCTCCTCAGCGCCTGAATCAACTCGTTAATCTTCTGACGCAGCGTTTCCATGTCGGGGTTGGCGAAAGTGGTGTCGAGCGGTTGCACGCTGTTGCTGTTCGCGCTGGTGCCACCGATGGCGAAGCTGAGGTCTGCGGCGCTGACTTCGCCGGGAGCGCCTTGCGGCCCTTGCGGTCCTTCGGGGCCGCTAGCGATGGTGAATGGGCCGTAGCTGCTGCCGTCGCTCATCTGGACGACAGCGCGACCATCGCCGTTGTCCCACACGTTGGTAATGTGCCGGCCTTCGGGTCCGGCGGGGCCTTCCGCGCCCGGAGCGCCGTCGTTTCCCGGAGGCCCTTGCGGTCCCGGCGGCCCGCCGGGATCGCCGGGGTCGCCCTTGTCGCCTTTATCGCCGCGCTCGCCTTGCGCCCCGGCGGGGCCGGGTGCGCCGTCGTTGCCTGCGGGACCGGCAGGGCCGGGATCACCGGGGTCGCCCTTCGCTCCAGCGGGACCGGCGGGGCCTGCCGGGATGGCGTCAATGAGGCTCTTGAGGGCGATGAAGTTTTCGCGGATGGGGGCGGAAAGCTTCTTGGAGCCGGGCTTTGGCTGGGTGGGATCGAATGGCATGGCGTTATCTCCTAACCTACTGCATTTTGAACATTTGCAACTTGAGTTTGTCGGCGCAAAACGGTCGTTTGCCGGAAAATAACGACCGTTTGTTTATTTCCAACGGGCGTTTTTCCGGTTCCAACTGTCGTTGGAAGCTGGCTAACGACCGTTTCATGTCGGCCAACAGTCGTTGGGTTTGGACTAACGACCGTTTGGCGCTCTCCAACGGTCGTTGGCTGGCGGGTAACGGCTGTTGGACGCGCTCCAACGACCGTTGCCTCGTTTCCAACGACCGTTTACCGGCGGCCAACGGCTGTTAAACGCGGTCCAAACGCCGTTGGCTCGGAACAAAACCGGTTACGCGGACGGCGGAGCCGGTGGAGTCGGGGCGGGAGTGTTCGGGCCGCGACCCTTCAGGTTCGCGCGGATGGCGAGGATGGCCTTGCCTTCGGGTGTGCTCTTGCCCACCGCGCCAGCCATCGTCTCGCACCAAGAGCTGAGGTCGTCGTAGTAGGACTGCTTCAGGCTCTCGGCCTCATCCACTTTGCGCGTGGCCTCGATCTGCGCGGACTTGGCTTGCGCTTTCTTGTCGCCGAGCGTGTTGCCGGTGGTGGTGGTGGACGCGATCTTGGCCGTTGGGTCGTAATCGTTCGCCACCATTTTCGCTTTGTGCTCGTTCGCTGCGGCGCGCAGCAGATTGCCGAAACCGAGCACGTCGTCTATTTGCAGGTTCGTCATCTTGTGTCTCCTTACTTGTGGGTCCGAATCCCACACGCCGTCCTCCTCGTCCCAGAGGGGACCGTCAGGTTCGTCCCAGTTGTCTGGCATCACGGACCCGAATTTTATTTTGCCGAAAAAAGTTGGCAAGATTTTTCTTGTGGCGCGCGGACGGCGCGCGGTGGCACGCTGCGGCTGGCATGAAAAAGCTTTGCATCCTCACCCTCGCCGCCCTGCTGCTAGCACCGCTGGACGCGTTGCACGGCAACGACACCAAGCCTGCAACGCCCAACTTCATCATCATCCTCGCCGACGACCTCGGTTACGGCGACGTTGGTTGCTATGGCGCGACGAAGATCAAGACGCCGAATGTGGACCGGCTCGCGCGCGAGGGCATGAGGTTCACCGACGCGCATTCGCCGGCGTCGGTCTGCTCGCCTTCGCGCTATGGGCTGCTCTCGGGCCGCTATCCGTGGCGGCTGCACCGGAAGGGCAACGACTACCACATCGAGCGTGACCGCTTGAACATCGCCTCGATGCTCAAGACGCAGGGCTATCGTTCGGCGGCCATCGGCAAATGGCATCTGGGCTACAGCGCGGACTGGAACCAGCCGCCCATCACCGGGCCGCTGGAGGCGGGCTTCGATTACCATTTCGGCGTGCCGCAGAACCACAACGACCACTACCGCGCCTTCATCGAGAACCATGACATCGTGGGGCGCAAGCCGGGCGAGGCGTTTCGCATTGTCAAGGGGCGCGACTTTCCCGAAGGCCTGGCCCAGCCGCGCGTGGAGGATCAGGTCAGCGAGACGTTGGTTGCCAAGGCGTTACGTTTCATCGAGGAGAACCGCGAGCGCCCGTTCTTCCTGTATTTCACGTCCGTGGTGCCGCACACCCACATCACACCCGCCGCGCGTTTTCGCGGCACTAGCCAGGCGGGGCTTTACGGCGATTACATCCAGGAACTCGACGAGAACGTCGGCCGGATTCTCGAGACGCTCGACCGGCTCCAACTCGCCGGGCGGACGCTGGTGTTCTTCAGCAGCGACAACGGCGGCACGCCCAAGGATTTCAAAGGCACGCAGAACACGAGGCTGAGCCTCGCCAGCGATGCAGGCGGCGTGCGCGAGAAGTTTAGCACCGCCAAGCAGGACGCCCGCGCCCTCGGCCATATCACCAACGGCCCCTGGCACGACGGCAAGGGCACGCCGTTCGAGGGCGGGCATCGCGTGCCGTTCATCGCGCGTTGGCCGGGCCAGATCCCGCCCGCGACGGTTTCGGACGAAACCATCTGTCTCACCGACCTGCTCGCGACAATCTCAGGCATCCTCGATGTGAAGCTGCCGAGTGACGCGGGCGAGGACTCCTTCAACATCCTGCCCGCCCTGCGCGGCGGGCCGCTCAAGGAACCGATCCGCAAGCTCACTGTGCTGCAGGGTGACACCCGCGACGATGCCCTCGCCGTGCGCTCCGGCCCGTGGAAGCTCATCGAAAGCAAAGCCCCCAAAGGTGGCAAACGGCACCAGCTCTACGACCTGGCCAAGGACCCCGGCGAGACGAAAGACATTGCCGCCGAGAAACCCGAAGTCGTCAAAGAACTCGCCGCCACCCTCGCGAAAGTCCGCGACGACGGACGCAGCCGGCCATGAACCGGAACCATCACAATGGGCCGTGATCGCAAGAACAAGGAGCGGCGGTTTGTAACTGCCGCCGAAGGAAATTTCCAACGATCGAGCTTTGTCGTTCAGCACGCGGCGGCGGTTACAGACCGCCGCTCCTTGGGATAGGCAGCAATTCAGCTGTCGCGAAACTTCATGACCGGCGTGTTCTCGGTCGCGGGTTCCTCCAGCAAGCCGCGACGGCCTCGATCAAGCGCAGCGACTCCACGCTGCCGTCGGCCTCGCCTTTCTCGAAATCGCCCTCCACCACGCCCATCTGGTTGGTGATATGCGCGAAGCAAACCACTGGCTTGCGCTTCGCCTCGGCGAAGGCGTAGAGCGACGCCGCCTCCATTTCGACGGCGAGGACACCTTCGCCGCGGGCGGCGGCGATGGCCTCGGCGGTTTCGCGGTAGGGCGCGTCGGTGGTCCACGCGATGCCGCGCTCGACAGGTGGCGTGAAGCTCTTCAGGCCGCGCTTCAACGCGAGGTCCAGCGCGCGGCCCAGGCGCGCATACCGCGCGGGCGGCAGATAATGGTGGCTGGTTCCCTCGTCGCGCAGCGCCCGCTCGATGAGCACAAAATAAGGCGGCGGCCGGACCGGCAGAATCTGGCCCGCGGAGGTCATGCTGACGAGCAACCGGCATCCCGACACAAACAGTTGTTCTGCCAGCAGCACCGCAAAAGAGCCGCCCACCGCGCAGCCGATGACGCCGAACATCTGCCCGTTGCGGCGGAATTGATAAAGGTCGGTGTGGTAGCACGCCCATGCCGGATTGCGTTCTGCCAGTTGATTGCGCACGAGGTGGCGCACCATGTCGCCGTCGGGATCGAGCACGCACACCGGTGGAACGTTTCCGCGGGGGAGCGACTTCTGGCGGCGCGTCTCGCGCAACAGGTTCTGCGGCCTGAAAACAGCTTCCTTCCGATAGTGCTTGTTTTGAAACAGCGGTGAAATTGATGGCGTGTCCATGCGCTGCGGAACTTATAACCCGCTGGTTCGTATTCGCAAGGAATGGCTGTCGAACTTGTTTGCGACAGCCGGTGGACGAGATGGAGGCAAACGCGAAAGGATTTTCTTGTGGCGCGCGGACGCCGCGCGGTGGCAGGCTGGCGTGCAGCATGAACAGGCTCGCTGCTACTCTCGCGGACAGGAGTGTCGGCGTTACGAAAACGCCCGCCATTGAGAAACACCATGCCGCGCAGAATCGAAGCACGCCTTCTAATTTCCGGGGTAACGCTTACGCCGGGTCGTGAACCTGCTCCACGCAACTATGGATCCTATAACTTCCAATCCCCTCCTCGGCGTCGCGATGCACGCGGTCGGCGCGACGTTTGCCGCCACCTGCTACACGCCGGAGAAACGCGTGCGCGGCTGGTCGTGGCAGAGCTACTGGATCACGCAGGCGTCGTTCTGCTGGTTCCTGTTGCCGCTGCTCGGCGCGTGGCTGACGATCCCGAACCTCGGCGCGGTGCTTCGCGAGGCGCCGGCCAGCGCAATGCTCGCGTCGTTTGGGCTGGGCGCGGCCTACGGCATCGGCGGCACGGCGTTCGGCATATCCATCCGCCATATCGGCTTCTCGCTGACCTATGCCATCGCCGTCGGCCTCTCCAGCGTGCTCGGCACGCTCATCCCGCCGCTGGTGAAAGGTTCGCTCGGCACCACGCTCAGCAAGCCGGGCGCGGAGTGGATCATCGCGGGCATCGTCATCGGCACGCTCGGCATCGCCGGCGCGGGCTGGGCTGGGCGCCTAAAGGAGCGAGATCTCTGCGCGCAACAACTCACCGGCCAGTTCTCGCTCGTCAAAGGCCTACTGCTCTCGCTGCTGGCGGGCGTGCTCTCGGCGGTGTATGGCTTCGCGCTGGAGGCGGGCGAGCCGATTGCCGACGTGGCGAGCGCGCACGGCGCGGGCGTCTGGCGCGGCAACGTCGTCTATATCTTCTCCAACACCGGCGCGTTCCTGACGACCTCGATCTACTGCCTCTGGCTCCACGCGCGGCACAAGACGCTCGGCGAACTGATCGAATTGCCCGCGGGCCAGGAGGAGGCGCGGCTGCCGGTGAACTGGGCGATGGCGGTGGTGACGGGGTTGTTCTGGTATGGCCAGTTTTTCTTCTACAACCTCGGCCACGTGCGGATGGGCCACTACAAGTTCACGAGCTGGGCCATCCACATGATCATGCTGGTCCTCATCAGCAACCTCGTCGGCATCCTCCTGCGCGAATGGCGCCAGTGCCGCCGCCTGACGCACCGCACCATCGGCATTGCTCTCGCGGTCTTGATCGGCGCCGTGCTCTCACTGACCTACGGTAACTATCTTGGCGACGTCGCCACGAAACATTAGGGAACCCAAACTGTTGTGAACTTCCACGCGATACTTCCGCCGCTCGCTTTGCTGGCCGCCACCGTCACGCTCGGCGCCGCCGACTGGCCGCGCTGGCGGGGGCCGTATCTCAACGGCATTTCCGCCGAGCGCGGCTGGTTCAAGCCGTGGCCGGCGGAGGGACCGAAGATTCTCTGGCGCGCGTCGGTCGGCATCGGGTTCTCGTCATTCGCGGTCAGCGAGGGGCGCGTGTTCACGATGGGCAACACCAATGGCATGGACAGCGTCTGGTGCTTCGACGCGGCCAGCGGTCGCGTGATCTGGCGGCACTCGTATGCCTGCCCACTCGCGCCGCGTTTCTACGAGGGCGGCACGCTGGCTACGCCCACCGTGGACGACGGGAACGTCTATACCATCAGCAAGAAAGGCCATCTGCACCGGCTCGACGCGGCCACGGGCAAGGTCGCGTGGTCGAAGAACATCGCAGAGGAGTTGAACATCGGCCTGCCCGAATGGGACCTCGCCGGCTCGCCGTTCGTCGAGGGAGATCTGCTGGCGTTGAACGTTGGCGGCGCGGGCGCGGCGCTCGACAAGCGCACCGGCAAGGTCGTCTGGAGCACCGGCACGAACGTGTGCGGCTACTCCACGCCCGTGCCGTTCGTTATGGGCGGCAAACGCGCCATCGCGGTCCTCAGCGCCGACTCGGTGGCCGCGGTGGAACTCAAGACGGGCCGCGAACTGTGGCGGCACGCGTGGCACACCAGCCGCGCCGTCAACGCCCCCGACCCGATCTTCGACGGCGACAGGTTCTTCGTCTCGACGAGCAACGGCTGCGCACTGCTCCGGTTGCGCGACGGCAAGCCGGAGATCGTCTGGAAGTCCGCGAAGGCGATGCGGAACTACTTCAACCCATGCGTGCTGCTCGACGGCCACCTCTACGGCATCAACGGCACGACGCATGGCCCGACCAAGCTCACCTGCATCGAACTCGCCACGGGCGACATGAAATGGTCCGAGCCGGGCTTCGGCAGCGGCGCGCTTATGGCCGCCGACGGCAAACTGATCCTGCTCGACAAGGGCGACCTGAGCGTCATCGAGGCGACGCCCGCCGGCTACAAGCCACTCGCCCGCGCGACCATCCTGCCGGGTAAATGCTGGACCGTCCCCGTCCTCGCCCACAGCCGCCTCTACGCCCGCAACGCCGCAGGTGACGTGGTATGTGTGGAGTTGATACCATCTTCCCAATGACGCCGAACCATAGTAGTCATCACGCTCCGCGTGATGGTATTCATGATTATCCTCACGCGGAGCGTGAGGACTACTTTCTAATCCCATGAAAAAAACCCAACTCACTCGACGTAACTTTATCCTCACCGCTGCGAGCGGCAGTCTCGGCGCGCTCGCCACGACCACCCAAGCCGCGAAACCATCCGGCAACCGAGCCGGCGTCATCGTTATCCCGCAACGCAAAGTGCCTGTGCTCGCCGAGGCGGACGTAATCGTCTGCGGTGGCGGCACGGGGGGCATCTCGGCGGCGTGTTGCGCAGCGCGGCATGGGGCGAAGGTCGTTTTGTTGGAGCGATGGCCCAGCCTCGGCGGCATGGCCACCAACGCGCTCGTCAACATCTGGCACACCAGCGACCGTAAGAAGCAGGTCATCTTCGGTTTCGCGCAGGAAGCGATTGATTGCGCTGGCGAGTTCATCCGCCGCTACGCCGAGTATCCGAAAAGGCCGGAGACGCACTGGTTTGATCCCGAAGGCATGCGTGTTGTTTTCTGGCGGATGCTTCGCGATCGCGGTGTGCGCGTCATCTGCAACGTGACTGCCATCGAATCTCTCATCGTCGGCGACCGTATCTGCGCGGTGCTCGTGGACACCAAGACCGGGCGGAAGGCGGTGAGCGGCAAGGTCTTTATAGACGCCACCGGCGATGGCGATGTGGCGGCCAACGCGGGGTTGCCGTTCGAATTTGGCCGCGAGGGAGACGGCCGCGTCCAAGGCATGACGATGATGTTCGAGTTGCGAGGTGTGGACGCGGCGGCCGTTCGCGCCGCACCCCGCGAGCAAGCGGCGCGCGTCCTGAAGATGATGCAGGAGTTGCGCGGCCAAGGGCGCTTCCCGCAGTTCAACGAGCGCCACGCCATGCACTACCTGCGAGCGGGTGGCAACGGCCTTTACAACATGTGCCCGGCCACCGGCGATCCGTTGAACGAGGAGGAACTGACCCGGCTTTCGGCGGAGGCTCGCGGGCATGTCTATCAATACCTCGACCTCTGGCGGCGCGAGATGCCGGGCTTCGCCAAGGCCGAGGTGCCGCAGATGGGCCACGGCATCGGCATCCGCGAATCACGACGCATCCGCGGTTTGAAGACGCTCGATGGCCGCATGGTCGTCAAGGCCATTAAACAACCCGACGCCGTCGGCCACGGTTTCTGGATGATAGACATCCACGACCCGAAGGGCACTGGCTACACGACACACAGCGACCAGAAGGCCGAACTGATGCCGCCCGTCGGCGAGAGCTATCACATCCCTTTGGGTATGTGCCTCAACGCGAAGATTCCAAATCTCGCCGTCGTCGGCCGTTGCGCGTCATCCACTCACGAGGGCCTCGCCTCCGTGCGGCTCCAATCGCATTGCATGGTGATGGGCCAGGGTGTCGGCACCTGCGCCGCTCTCGCGCTCAATGCCAGCGTTGATATGGCGAAGCTCGACGTGCGCAAGCTTCAGGCGCAGTTGCGGAAAGACGGCGTCTATCTGGAAGACGTGCCGTCAGATCGTCAGTAATCGAAAGACACTCATCGAGGACAGAACACATGAACATGAACCGACGTGCATTCCTTCGAACTACCATTGCTGCAACAGGCGCCGCTTCTTTCCCAGCGCTTCTCCCCGCGCGTTTGCTCGGCGCGGACGGCGCGGTCACGCCGAACAACCGCGTCAACGTCGCCATGATCGGCACGGGACGGCAGGTGTTCTATGCGAACCTGCCGTGGTTCCTGTGGTCAGAGGACGTGCAGGTCGTCGCGGTGTGTGACGTGGACTCGTGGCGCATGGAGCAGGCGAAGAAAAAGGTCGAGGAGAATTACGCGAACAAGACAGGTTTTGGCAGCTACAAAGGCTGCGCTACCCATCGCGACTTCCGCGAGGTGCTCGCGCGCAAAGACGTGGACGCGGTGATGATTTCCACGCCCGACCATTGGCACGCCTACATGGCCGTGGAGGCCGCCAAGGCCGGCAAGGACATCGCGCTCGAAAAACCGATCTCGCTCTCCTACGCGGAAGGCCGCGCCATCGCCGACGCGGTCAAGAAACACGGGCGCGTGTTCCGCACCGACACCGAGGTGCGTTCCACGCAAAGGTTCCAACGCTTGTGCGAAATCGTGCGCAACGGGCGCATCGGCCAGGTCAAGCGTGTGCTCGCCGGCGTGCCGAAGGACCCGCCGCCGCTGGCGGAGAATCCCGCGCCGATGCCCGTGCCGCCGGAGTTGGACTACGCGCTGTGGCAGGGCAACGCGCCGGAGCGGCCTTACACCGAGAAGCGCGTGCATTACCGGCAAGCCGGCCTCGATTACTCCGGCAAAGGGCCGGGCTGGATGCACATCAGCGACTACAGCCTCGGCGTGATCCTGAACTGGGGCACGCACATCCTCGACATCACACAATGGGCGCTGAACACCGAGCGCACCGGCCCGGTGGAGATCGAGGGACAAGGCGAGTTCCCCAAGGACAACCTCTGGGACGTGGCGCAGCGGTTCGAGGTGCGCTACCGCTACGCCAGCGGCATCGAGGTGATCTACACCAACGCGGGCCGGCCGTTCGTGCGCGTGGAGGGCGCGGAGGGCTGGATCGAGAACACGTGGTTCCAATCCGACGGCTTCAAAGCGAGCGACCCGGCGCTGTTGAAGTGGAAACCCGGCCCGAGCGAACTCCAACTGCCGTGCATCAGCGAGAAGGAGGACTTCATCAACTGCGTCCGCAGCCGCAAGGAGACGATCATCCCCGCCGAAGTCGGCCACCGCACGGCCGCGATGTGCCAGATTGGTTTCATCGCCGCCAGGCTCGGCCAGAAACTGCAGTGGAATCCCGCCGCCGAGAAGTTCTCCGGCAACGACGAGGCCAACAAGATGTTGTCCCGCCCGCTGAGCGCGCCGTGGACGATCTGAACCACCATAATGAGCTCGACCATTGCTCGAATTATCCTAAGCACAGCGGCGCTCGCCAGCGCAGTAGCTTTCGCTGCCGACCCGTATGGCGCGCCAGAGGGAACTTCCAACATCAAATCCGTCGCGCCGTCAAAACCGAAGCCGCAGTTTCAATACGACTCGGGTGACATCCGCATCTCCATCCCGACTGCCGATGAGCCGAAGGTGAAGCGGTTCGGCGCGGAGAGCATCCGCGCTGCGGCGAAGTATCTCGACGACGGCGCGGTGGCGTGGACGCGTGGCAGGAAGTGCGTCGCGTGCCACACGACCGGAGCCTACATGCTCGCGCGCCCGATGTTGACGAAACAACTCGGCAAGCCAAGCGAGGAGGTGCGCGCGGAGTTCATCGCAACCATCCAGGACAAGCAACCATCCACGAAGGAGAAGGAAGGCGTCACCTATTACTCCCAGGCTGAGCGCGCGGTGTGGCGCGCGGCCGGCCTCGTGCAGTGGGACAAGCATGTTATCGGCAAGCTCTCCGAAGACACCGACCGCGCGTTGCGCGTCATGCTCCTCCAGCTTTCCAGCCACGGCGGTTTCTACATGGCGGACCCTGTCGAGATCCCGTATGAGACGACCGACCTCGAACTCAGCCAGCACGCCGCGCGCGCCATCGTCGAGGCGCCCGGCTGGCTCGCCCACCTCAAGGACGCCGACATGCTCCAGCGCGTCGCGCGACTGAAAGCCTTCCTGCGCAACGCGAAGCCGCGCCACTGTTACGACCGCGTGCTGCGCATCGGCATCGCCTCGTTCATGCCGGATGTCGTGAGCAGGAAAGACCGCGCCGCCGACATCGCCTTGTTGTGGGCGAAACAGCACGATGACGGTGGCTGGTGCATGCGAGACATGGCCAACACAGATGACTGGAGTGCGCACATGACCGACATCGTCATCAACCTCCTCGAGGGCCTGCCTGACGCCGCGTGCCCCGGCAGCGATCCTTTCATGACTGCGCTCGCCATCTGTCTGTTGCGTGAAAGCGGTGTTCCCGCCAAAAACGCCCGCATCCAACGCGGCATTGCGTGGCTCAAACGCGAGCAGCGCGTGAGCGGCCGTTGGTGGATGCACTCGCTCTATCGCGGCAACTACCAGTTCTCCACCTACATCGCCACCGCAAAGGCCATGCAGGCGCTCGCGATGTGCGGTGAGATTTCAAAGCTGAAACCATGAACACAGTCGTCCGGCGATTCATCCCGGCTGCGATTTCACTCGCTACCTTCACCATTCACGCTGCCGAGTTCTTCGTCTCACCGAACGGCGACGACGCCAATCCCGGCACCAAGGCGAAGCCGTTCGCGACACTGGAACGCGCGCGGGACGCGGCGCGTAAGCTCAACGCTCAAAGCTCAAAGCTCAAAACCGAAGTCGTGATGCGCGGCGGCATCTACTACTTGAAGCAACCGCTGGCGCTGGAACCACAGGACTCGGGGTTGACCATCGAGGCGGCGAAGGGCGAGGAGGTTGTCATCAGCGGCGGGCGGGTGGTGAACGAGTGGCGGCCGTGGCGTGGCAAGGTGTTGCAGAGCGATCTTAGCAAGCTCGACCTGCCGGACTGCAAGTTTCAGCAGCTCTACTTCAGGGGCCGACGCCAGCCGCTGGCGCGGGTGCCGAACTTCGACCCGAAACATCCGCGCATCGGCGGCGTGCTGTTCAACGAGCGCGTCGTGGAGCCAGGGACGAAGACGAAGTTCGGCTACCGCGCCGGCGAACTCGACCCGACGAAGTGGACGCATCCGGAGCGGGCGACGATGGTGTTTCACGATTCGCTCAACTACGAGCAGACTTGGGCAGCGCTCAAGCGCGTGGACGCGGCCAACCGTGTGATCGAGGCGGCGCGCGGCGTCTATGTGCTCGCGCCGGGCTGTCCTTATTATCTCTGCGGATTGCTGGAGGAGCTCGATGCGCCGGGCGAATGGTATGTGGACCCCGACAGCAAGACGCTTTACTTCTGGCCGCCGTCGGGCGCTCCGAAGCGCGATTCGGTCACCGTTCCGGCGCTTGGCTCGATCTTCGTCCTGCAAGGCGACGCGAAGGCAGGGAAGTTCGTCGAGAACGTCCGCATCACCGGCCTCGCGCTCCGCGATTGCCGCGGAAGGGCGATTGACATGAAAGCCGCGCGCAATTGCGCCGTGGCAGCGTGCGACCTGCGCAACGTCGGCACCGGCGTTTATCTTGGCGACGACACGCACGCCTGCCGCGTCGCGGGCTGCGACATGACGCAGACGACCGGCGACGGCGTGAGCATCATCGGCACGAGCACCGACCACAGCCGCGTCAGCGACCACGTCGTGGACAACAATTACATCTGGGACTTCGGCTGGGGGCACATCCACAACCGTTGCGGCGGCGTCTATATGCACCGCTGCTCGCGCTGCAAGGTGACGCACAACCACATCCACGACGGCCCGCGCTACGCCATCGGCATGGACGTCGGCAACGATTGCGAGATCGCCTGGAACCACGGCCACCACGTCAATCTGACCACGTGCGACACGAGCATCATCGAGGCGGCGACCGCGCTCGACTGGCGGTTCCCCATCAAGGAGCAACTCGACCGCAACCGTCGCTTCAACTGGAACAACGTCATCCACCACAACCTGCTCCACGATTCCGGCGGCTACGGCCCGGGGCGCGGCGGCAAGTTCGAGATTCCACACTTCTCGTGGGGCATCTATCTCGACCTCGCGTGCAGCGGCTGGCGCATCCACGACAACGTCGTCTGGAACACCGTGCTCGGCGGCTTCATGCTCAACGCCGGCCTCGACAACACCGTCGAGAACAACATCTTCGTCGGCGGCAAACAGAACCAGGTCCAGTTCAACCCGTGGCCGAAATACCCGATGTCCGGCCACCGCTGCGAGCGCAACATCATCAGCTACGACGGCGGCGCGGCGAGCCTCTATACCGTCCGCCAGATCACCAACAACATCTGCCGCTTTTCCAACAACCTCATCCATTGCGCGGGCGGCCTGCCACGCATTACTGGCATCCCGCGCGGGCCGAAGGCGGAGAACTGGAACGAGTGGCTCGCGATGGGGCAAGACCGCGGCTCGTTGCTGGCCGACCCGCGCTTCGTCAACGCCGCCGCGCGCGACTACCGGCTCAAGCCCAACTCGCCCGCCGAAAAGATCGGCTTCAAGCCGATCAACCTCAGTGGCGTCGGCAACTACGCCAGCCCCGACCGCCGCACGTGGCCGCGGCCGGAGATGAAAGTGTTGCGCGAGCCAGCCGATTACCGCCCGGCCCGCTCACTGGCCCCACAGCAGCCAACGTTGCGCACCTATGAGGACTATGCCTTCGGCGAATCCGAGCGCGGCGCAGGCGTTGGCATCGAGGCGGGCGTGAACTCCGTCGCCGTTACCGACGAGACCGCCGCGTCCGGCAAGCACAGCCTCAAGGTCGCCGACGGCGCGGGACAGAAACCGTCCTACCTGCCCTACATCACCTACATGTTGGAGATGACCGAAGGCCGCCTCCGTGCCGGCTTCGACCTGCGCGTCGAGCCGGGCGCGCAGTTCGTTTACGAATGGCGCGACGATCCCTACAAATACAACCTCGGCCCGCGTCTCGCCGTGGACGCGCAAGGCTGGCTCACTGCGAACAACAAGCGCCTGCTCCAGTTGCCGCACTGCAAATGGGCGCGTTTCGACATCGGTTACGCCCTCGGCCCGAAAGCCACCGCCACCTACGACCTCACCGTCCGCCTGCCCGGCGCAGCCTCGCAACACTTCCGCAACCTCGCCTGCGCGCCGAACTTCAAGACGCTCAACTGCGTCGTCATCGTCTCGCCCGCGAACGCGCCGGCGGTGTTCTATCTCGATAACGTCGAGTTCAGACCGGAGAGAAAGTAGTCGTCACGCTCTGCGTGACGGCATCATGATGACCACTATGTAATGACGCCGAAGCGGTTTTGTGTGGCGCGCGGGCGACGCACGGTGGCAGGCTGCACGCGCATGATGAAGCGCTTTTTTCTCGCCGCCTTGCTGCTGGCGCCGCTGGCTTCCTTGCGCGGCGGCGAGGCGGAGCCGCTTCTGTTGGCGCACTACATGCCGTGGTATACCACGAAGGAGTTTAGCGGGCAGTGGGGATGGCATTGGAGCATGGGACGGTTCGATCCCGATCGTGTCCGGGTGGACGGGCGGTCGGAGGCGGCTTCGCATGACTACCCGTTGATCGGCCTCTACGATTCCGCCGACCCACACGCGCTGGAGTGCCAGGCCCTGCTGATGAAGTTCGCGGGACTCGATGGCGTGGTCGTGGATTGGTATGGGACCGATGACTTCAACGACTACGCGGCGAACCACCGGAACACGGAGCGGCTGATTCCCTTCATCAAGAAAGCCGGCCTCCGCTTCGCGATCTGTTACGAGGACCAGTCCATCGGCCAGATGGTCAAAGCCAAGGCCATCGAGGCGGAGCGCGCGGTTGCCCGCGGCAAACAGGCGTTGCAATGGCTACAGAAACATTGGTTCGGCGACGACGCTTACGTGAAGCGAGACGGCCGCCCCGTCCTCTTCGTCTTTGGCCCGCAGTATTTCAAAGGCGACCAATGGAGCGAACTGCGCGCCGCCTTGTCGTCACGGCCATTCATCTACGCGCTGCCGCATCTGGCGAAGGACGCGAGCGCCGACGGCGTGTTCGGATGGCCGCCCGTCGCCGGCGGCAAGACGCTCGCCCCCGCAGAGTGGCGGCAGGAACTCGACCGCCTCTACGCGCGGCGCGCGGCGGGCGAGTTCGTGGCGGCGGTGGCGTTTCCCGGCTATCACGATATCTACAAAGAGGCCGGCCTGCACGAGAGCTACGGGCGGATTGACGACCGCGAGGGGAAGACGTTTGCGGAAACGCTCGATCTGGCGCTGAAGAGCGGCGCGCCGCTGATCCAGATCGCGACGTGGAACGACTACGGCGAAGGCACAGTCATCGAGCCGACGCGCAACCACGGCTACCGTTACCTGGAGATGCTCCAGGCGCGCGCGCAAGGCCTGCGAAGATCCCCGGCGCGATTCAGGCCGGCAGACCTGCGGTTGCCGGTTACGCTCTATCAGTTGCGCAAACGCTGCGCCGGGAATGGCGAGGCAGGCCGCGAACTGGACAAAGCCACGGCGTTGCTCTTCACGTCCAAGTGCGGCGAGGCCGGCGTTGCGCTCAAGAAGGCCGCCGCGCTGGCGCGAGCGCCGTAGTTGGACATAAACCGATCGGAGCGTGATGACCGCTATGATCGAACGCAATCGTATGGGTAAATACTGGACGCGGCTGGGCGAAACACATCTACTGGCAATGACGCCGAAAGCTCTGGACTGCGGCAAGAATTGCCGCTTTCAGAGAAAGCGTGACTGCAAGCGAAACCCAGTCGCCGCGCTGGAACAAAGCTGTGATGCTCGCAGCAGTCCAGGGCGCTTCGCGCGTTCAGTTTGAGAAGCCTATGAAAACGATTCAGCTTTTCATCTCGATCTTGGCGGCAGCCAGCGTCATCGCCTCAACTGCGCTGGCAGACTCCTCCATCCAACGCATTTACATCATCCACTTCTCGCACACCGACATTGGCTTCACCGACATGCCGGGCGTGTGTCGGGAACTGCAACAACGCTACCTCGACATTGCGCTCGACGGCGTGCTGGCGACGATGTCGAAGCCGGCCGCGCAGAGGTTCCACTGGACGTGCGAGTCGCTCGTCACGGTGGACGACTGGTGGCAGGCGGCGTCGCCGTCGCGCCGGAAGGATTTCCTGAAGGCACTCCGCAGCGGCCAACTCGATGTAGCGGCGCTGCCGTGCAACCAGTCGCCGTTCCTCGACGCAGCGCAGTGGCGGACGATGCTGCGCTGGGTTCCCGAGGATCTCTGGCGGCAGTTCAAGCCGGCTGTCGCGCTGCAAAGCGACGTGAACGGCTTCCCGCGCGCCGGCGCGATGGCGTTGCTCGACCGCGGCGTCACACGGCTCTGCATGAGCATCAACAGCGACAGTGGCGGCCCGCCGTTCTTCCGGCCGTCGGCGTTCTGGTGGAAGATGCCCGACGGGCGGCGGCTGTTCGTCTATCTGAACGAAACCTATCCCCACGGCTACGATTTCTTCGAGAGCGCGCACTGGCGGCGCGGGCCGGTGCCATTCGCGTCGGACACGCGCTACCGCCCGCCGCGCGCGGGCGATTTCTTTCGCACCGACGAGGCGTCGCTGCGGGCCGCGCACAAGCAATGTCTCCAGCAAATCGCGCGCATCCAGAAAGGCGGCTACAAGCACAACGTGCTGATGCTCTCGATGACGAACCACTGGCGCATGGACAACGACCCGCCGTTCCTAGCCATCGCTGATTTCGTCGCCGCATGGAACAAGCTCGGCCTGAAACCGGAACTGGTCTTCACCACCGCGACGAAGGCGATGCAGGCGATGGAAAAAGCCATCGGTAGTGACGTCCCGGAGCATGAAGGCGAATTCACCGATTGGTGGGCCAACGGTGTCGTCTCCGGCCCGCGCGAGGTCGCTGCCACGCGCGTCGCCAAGCGTCTGCTCGCCGCCGCGCAATCGCCGCTCTGGGGACCGATGCCCGCCAGCGGCACAAGCAAGGCGCATTCGCTCTACAAAGACCTCTGCCTCTTCGACGAGCACACGTGGGGATCAAGTTGGAGCGTGGCGTTCCCGTGGACGCTCGACACGCAGGCGCAGTTCGCCGAGAAGGCGATGCTCGCGTGGCGTCCGATGGGCCAGGCGGAGTGGCTGCTCTCGCAGCGCGCCCGCACGCGGCTGCTGCGGGAGGGCGAAGGTTTGTTCGTGGCGAATCCGTCGCGCCGTCCGTTCAGCGGCTGGGTGCGGATACCCGCGACCTGCCTGCGCGACGACTATCACTCGCTGATCGATCTATCCACGGGCGCGCGCCTGCCGTTGCTCTTCGAGACCGGCATCCGGTCATGGAGCGCGCCGAAAAATCCGGGCGAACTCAGCCGCGAGAACACCGCGGCGACCTTCCCCGACAACGTGCCTAACCAAATGGCGAAGTTTTGGGTCGAGAACCTTGCGCCGGACAGCTTCGTGAGGTTGCGTTTGGAGAAACAACCCGCCGCCGCCGAGCCAAAGCCGAAGAGCGGCCTGACGATCCAACTCGACGACCAAGGCTGGCCGGTTTCCTCGCAGTGGGCCGGCATGAAGAAGCCGCTGTTCGTCGGCAACGTCGGCGAGTTCTCGGCGGTGAAGGTGAACGCGTTTGCGCCGCGCTGGCTGCTCAAGGACATCTGCGCCGCCGGCAGCTCTCCGCGCGGCGACGAACTGCGGAAGAAGCACATCGAGACGGTGCCGGCCACGGCGGAAGGCAAGGCGACCATCGAGGAAACGCCGCACACGCGGGTCTATGTGCAGTGGCTGAAGCATCCGCGCGTCGAGTGGGCGCAGCGCCGGCTCGAACTCTGGAAGCGCGAGCCGCGCGCCCGCGTCACGCTGCGCTTCAACCGCATCTCCTCCGAAGCGCCCGAGATTCTCTACGCCGGCTTCACGCTGCCGTGCGAAGGCACGCTCCCGCGCGTGAGCAACGGTGGCGTGCCGTTCACGCCGTTCAAGGAACAGATTCCCGGCTCCTGCCGCGACCACATCGCGCTCGACGGCTGGGCCGACTACGCCACGCCGGACGGCCACTGGCTCTGGGTGAGCCGCGACGCGCCGCTGGTCAGCTTCGACAGCCCGCAAATCTGGACGCGCCGCCAGACGCCGCCGGAGCATCCGGAGCGGTTGCTGGCGATGCTGTTCAACAACTTCTGGTATACGAACTTCGTCGCCGACGAGCACGGCGTGATGGAGTTCCAGTTCGACCTCGTCTGGCGCGAGAAGCTCGACACGCGCGCCGCCACCGACCTGGCCGACGCGCTTGTCGCCGAGCCGGTGGTTCTGATCAACTCCGGTGGCCCGGAAAGCCCGATTGTGATGCAGAGACTTTTCAACCCCTGACGCTCATGAAAACCACACGACGTAACTTCATCCTCACCGCGGCAAGCGGCAGCCTCGGTGCGCTCGCCACGACTGCACAAGCTGCGAAGCCATCCGGCAAGCAATCCGGTGTCATCGTCATTCCTGAACGCAAAGTGCCGGTGCTTGCAGAAGCCGACGTGGTCGTTTGCGGCGGCGGGACGGCGGGCATCTCGGCGGCATGTTGCGCGGCGCGGCATGGCGCGAAGGTCGTCCTGCTGGAGCGCTGGCCAAGCCTCGGCGGCATGGCCACCAACGCGCTCGTCAACATCTGGCACACGAGCGACCGCAAGAAGCAGGTCATCCGCGGGTTCGTGCAAGAGGCGGTGGATCGCGGCGGGCGGTTTGTGCGACGCATGGCGCATTTCCCCACCAAGCCGGAAACGCACGAGTTCGACTCGACAGGGATGCGCGTCGTGTTCGACCGGATGACCAAGGACGCGGGCGTGCGCGTCTTCTGCGGCCTCACTGCTGTCGAGTCCATCGTCGAGGATGGGCGGCTGCGCGCGGTGCTGGTGGACACAAAGACCGGGCGCAAGGCGGTGTGCGGGAAGATCTTCGTGGACGCTACTGGTGACGGCGACGTCGCCGCCAACGCCGGGTTGCTGTTCGACTTTGGCCGCGTGAGTGACGGCGGCGTGCAGGGCATGACGATGATGTTCCGGTTGCGCGACATCGCCCCGGCTGTCATCAAGGCGCACCCCGAAGACGCCAAACGCGTCTTCGCCCTCATGAAGAAGCTGCGCGACGAAGGCAGGTTTCCGCAGTTCCTCGAAGCCGCCGCGCTTTCCTACCTGAGCAGTCCGCGCGACCCGGTGGTCTCCTACAACATGTGCCCCGTGGCCGGCAACCCGCTGCATGAGGAGGAACTGACGCGGCTCACCGCACAGGCGCGCGAGCAGGTCTATCGCTACGTGGACCTCTGGCGCGAGCAGATGCCCGGCTTCGAGGAGGCCGAGGTCGAGCAGTTGGGCTTCAGCCTCGGCATCCGCGAATCGCGCCGCATCCGCGGCCTGAAGACGCTCGACGCGCGGATGGTCGTGAAAGCCGTGAAACAGCCCGACGCGATCGGCCACGGTTTCTGGATGATAGATATCCACGACCCGAAAGGCACCGGCCACACGACGTGGGTGGACCAGAAGCGTGAGATGATGCCGCCCGTCGGCGAGAGCTATCACATCCCGCTCGGCATCTGCCTCAATGCGAAGCTACCAAACCTCGCTGTCGTCGGCCGTTGTGCGTCAACCACGCACGAGGGGCTCGCCTCCGTGCGGCTCCAGTCGCACTGCATGGTCATGGGCCAGGGCGTCGGCACTTGCGCCGCGCTCGCGCTCAACGCCGGCGCGGACATGGCGAAGTTCGACGTGCGCAGACTCCAGGCGCAGTTGCGCAAGGACGGCGTCTATCTGGAAGATGTGCCGTAGCGAGATGACAAGCGGCAATCCTGGCCACAGCACCATGAAACCTCTTCATCACCCCGTCCTCGCATGCCTGTTTCTGTTCGCGGCGGGCGCGTTCGCGGACACGAACCTGCTGGAGCGCACGAAAACGCTCTGCCGCGGCTACGCCGAAGGTTTCATCAGCCCCGCCACCGACCTCGCCTATGGCAAACGGCTCAATGGGCCGCGCGGTCTCGCAGTGCTGGAGAAACCCGAGGAAGTTGCGCGAGGGCGCGTGATGGGCGAACGCCGGCCGTGGGGTTACGGGTCGGGCATCGAGGACCCGGCCTACCAGACCGGCATGATGCTCTTTGCGCTCTGCGACGCTGAAGAGGCGACCGGCGAAGCGTTTTTTGCCGAACTGGCCCGCCGCGCCTATCGCGGACTCCGTCGCATGAGCACGCTCAGCCCGGTGGAGGGTTTTGTGCCGCGCGGGCCGCATCCGGCCGACGGCAAGAGCTACTATAAAGACTCGTCGCTCGACCAGCACAGCCTCTACGTGTGTGGCTTGTGGCGCTACCACCGCAGCCGGCTCGCTTCGCCGAAAGAGAAGGCGGCCATCCGCGAGATCGTCGGCAAGGTGATCCGCCGTTTGGAGAAGACGCAGTGGAGCATCCAAGTCGAGGACGGCAGCGTCGCGGCGCACGCTGGCGGCAGCATGCTCCGGTGGGAGCCGAGGACGGCCACGCTGCTGTTGATGATGCTCGCGGCGGCGCATGACGTGACGGGCGACGGGCGCTGGAAGGAAGCCTACGACCGCTTCGGCGGCGAGGAGAACGGCCGGCGATGGGCGCTGCTGGCGAAGGAGATCGAGCGCAGCCGCGATCACCGCTACACGATGTTCATGAACCAACACATTCTCCGCATGGAAACGCTGCGCCGCATTGAACCGTCCGCCGAGCGGAAGGCGGTCCTGCGCCGGCATATTGAAGCGACCGCGGAAGACATGTTGTCGGCGCCGTATTTTCGCGCGTGGCGCAGTCTCGACTGGCTGGGCGAGGAATCGTGGGAGGACGCCGCCAAGAAGGAAGTCGCCAACGCCTATCTGCAACCGCTCGGCGTCACGGTGGCCTCGGAGGTCACGGTGATGGATCTTTGGCGGAAGTTCGACGTGAACCGCCTCTCGCCGCCGGCCCTGCGTGGCCGTCGCAATCACTACGAACCGATCGCACTGGCCACGCCCGCGATGGTCTGGCAAATCGCATTGCTCTCGCAGAAGCCGGAGTTGATCGCCAAGGTCCGGCCCACCGTGCGCGAGATGCTGGAACAAGTGGACTTCTCGAAGGTTGATAGCGGCTGGGCCTGCAACTACTCCGTCCTCGCCGCGCTGTGGAACGCGGTGCCAAGCCCATGACAGGTGGCCGCTAAGAGTTGCCCAGCCGCGCCCGAGAGTCTTCCGGCCGCGCAGTCCGCGCGCCTCCCATGCGATCGCCTGGAAGGCGGGATGTCGCCGGCTGGACATGCAGGCTTGACGCTTCGAACGGGACTCTCCACCTTCAACAGAAAGAAATGAAACTGGATCTTGAAGTTCGATTGCCGCGGGCAGGGAACGTCCGCCGGGCGCACTCTGCCGTGCTTTCCATGCTGGCGTCTCTTCTCGCATTCGGGTGCGGCCTTGGAACGGCAGCGGGAGCCGAAAACACGTCCAACGCTGCCGTCTCGCTCATATCGCAGGGCTTCTGCATCGCCATACCGAACGACGGTCAGTTTGTGCTGGGGTTTCCCTCGCTGCTCGACGCGGAGCAGAAGCCAACCAAGCCAACCGGCGCGACAGTGAGCGGCGGCGCTGCCAGCGTCGAGTATCCGCATGGGGCGAAGCTTGCGGTGGAGCGCAACGGCGCGGAGATCACGCTGCATTTCACGGGACTGACGGACGCGACGAAAGGGTTCCGGATGGAGATGACGCTGCCGGGCGAGTTCAAGGACGGCGGGAAGTTCCAGTTGGAGGGCGAGGACGCACGGCCTTTCCCGGCGGCGTTCAGCGGCGAGCAGTATGTGTTCAAGGGAGCGCCGAAGCCGGTGGCGCTGATTGCGCCGCGCGGCGGTGCGCTCACGGTGGCGATGCCCTATGGCTGGCATCAGGTGCAAGACGGGCGCAAGTGGAACTCGCCGAACTTCGATTATCTCTTCACCACCGCCGTGACGCGCGACGCGAACAACGAGGCGTGGTTCACCTTCAAGCTCTGGAGTGGCGGCGCGCCGGCCGGGGCGAAGGCGGAACCTGCGCCGGTCGCGCGCGCGCAGGGCACGTCGTTGCGGCTGACGCGCGAGGGGTTGGCAATCGAGGCGGGCAGCGCGGGGAAGTTCACGCTCACCCACCCGGTTTTCGTCGGCGAGAAGTGGGATGACGTGCGCAAAGCGATCGAGACGACCGTGTCGGGCAACAGCGCGACGCTCAAGTTCGACGGCGATGCGCGCGTGGAGGTGGCGTTGCAGCCGGGCGAGGGCACGCTGACGTTCACGCCGGTCAACGTGCCCGCCGGCGTGAAGTCGCTCCGCGCGACGATGCAGATTGATTTCAGCTACGCCGCGGGCGGCTCGTGGAAGATCGGCGACGGCCGGGAAACGCCGTTTCCCGCGCAGAAGCCGCCCAAGCCGCACATCCACCAAGGCAATGCCGACTCGCTGCTGCTACGCTATAGCGACGGCGCGACGCTGGCGTTCGAGGTTCCGCCTTACAGCCTCCAGGAACTGACCGACAACCGCGAGTGGGGCTGGAAGATTTTCCAGTGGCAATTCAACGCGCCCTGCCAGACCGGCGCGGGACCGATGCGGGTGAAGATCACGTTCGGCGCGCCGTCGGCCGACGCGCCGAAGCTCGTGGACCGCTTCGGTCAGAGCACGCGCTCAGATTTTCCTGGCAAGGTGAAGTCGGAGGAGGAACTCAAGCAGGACACGCAAGCCGAAGCGGCGTGGCTGGCGGGGCTGAAACCGCCGGCGCTCGACACGTTCGGCGGGTGGCCCGGCAGCGGCGAGAAGCTCGGCCTCAAGCGGACCGGCTTCTTCCACGTCGAGAAGAAAGAGGGGCGGTGGATTCTGGTGGACCCGGAGGGCAACGCCTTCTTCCATCTTGGCGTGTGCGCCTTCGGGCCGTCGGATGATTACACTTACTTCGCCGGCCGCGAGCATGTCTATGAGTGGCTGCCCGCGCGCGACGGCGAGTTCGCGGCCGCGTTTCATCCGAACGACTATTGGAAGCCGAACGCCCTCTCGTTCCATCTCGTCAACACCATCCGCAAGACCGGCCGCCCTTACGATACCGCCGCCTACACCGCGCGCATGATCGAGCGCGTGCGGAAGTGGGGCTTCAACTCGACAGGCGCGTTCGGCGCGGGTGACGCGGGCGCGCGGCAGCAGGCGAAGTTCCCGCACGTGACGTCCCTGCCACTGGCGACGTGGGAAGGTTTCCGCGACATCCCCGGCACGCACGGCGTGTTCGATCCGTTCTCGCAGAAGCTCCGTGTGCTTTGCGACAAGCTTTTCGCAGAGAAGCTGCCGCCGGCCGCCGACGATCCGCTGCTCATCGGCTACTACCTGGCCAACGAGCCGCTCTACGAGGAAGTTCCCGGCGCCGTCGCGGCGCTCGACGGCTCGCATCCATGCAAGCGGCGGCTCGCGCAGATGCTGGAGGAGAAATACAAGACGGCCGAGGCGTTCAATGGTGCGTGGGAGACGTCGTTTGCGTCGTTCGCCGAGGTCGCTGCGCGCGGCCTGCCGGTGAAAACCGCCGCCGCGAAAGAGGACATGCGGAAGTTCACCGGCATCTTCCTTGACGCTTACTTCCGCGTGGTGACGGAGACGTTCCGCAAATACGACAAGAACCACCTGCTTATCGGCAACCGCCTCCAGCCCGGCACGATTAACGACGAGACGCTCTGCCGGCTCAGCGGCAAGTATCTGGATGTCGTCTCGTTCAACTACTACACCTACGGCTTCGACCCCGCCCTGCTCGCGCGCATCCGCGGCTGGATGGGCGACAAGCCGATGTTCTTCAGCGAGTTCTACTTCAGCTCGACCGGCGACAGCGGCCTCTCCGGCGGCGTGAAGGACGTGTCCACCCAGCGCGAACGCGGCCTCGCCTACCGCCATTACGTTGAGCAAGCCGCCGCGCTCGGCTACGTCGTGGGCATCGAGTGGTTCACGCTCGTGGACCAGGCGGTGACGGGCCGCTGGTTCGACAAATACAACGGCGAAGCCGCCAACACCGGCCTCATCTCCGTCGCTGACCGCCCGTGGAAGGTGATGCTCGGCGAGATGATGAAGACCAACCACGACATCTACAAAGTCTTTCTCGGTGAGCGCCCGCCCTTCGTCTTTGACGACCCGCGCTTCAAGCCGGCGGGCGCGGGCAAATAGCGACACGCTCCCGAAACCACCATGCGTTGAGCCGTGGCGCCCACCAGACCATGAACGCCGCGAACGGCACCGCAGCCACCAGGTCCACCGCAAAATGCAGCCGCAGATACTGGGTCGCCAGCACCAAGCCCGTGCCGAACGGCAACAGCAGCCAGAAAAGCAGCCGCACATGGTGCCACGCAAACGCCAGTGTCACCAGCGTCACCGCCGTGTGCAGGCTTGGAAAGCAATCCCGCGGCGAGCGCAGCGGCCCGCTGCTGTAAGCGTGCAACAGCGCCGTCATCAGCGCGCCGTCGGTCCTGAGCTGCTCGTGGAGCTGCGCGTTGTTGCCGATCACCGCGAATGGCGGCGACACCGGCACCAGCATGTAGCCGCCAAACCCGAAATAAAGCGTCAGCATCACCGCCACCATGAAGTTCCGGAACGCCACCTCCTGCCGCTGCCGGTAGAGCGCCACGGCCAGCAACGGCGCCATGAAGTAGTGCGCCGAGTAGCAAACCGCCATCAGCATGGTCATGCCATCGTTGATCCAGCCGTCGAGCCAATACGCCGGCACGCCGCCGAACAACCGCAGGTCCATCTCCAGCGCCCAGCCCGTCCGGTCCACCAGCGGCAAGTCGCGCAGAAACTCGTTCAGGTTCTCGTAGATCAGCACACACCCCACGAACGGCGCAAAATCCCGCGCCGTGCGCCAGCCGCCGCCGGCCCGCCCCTCGCGCGCCCACATCACCAGCGCCCCGACCACCGCCAGCCCCGCGAAACCGTAAAACGTCCGGTAGTGGAAATGCACCGTCCGGTGGAACATCACCGCCAGCGCCGCCAGCACCAGCGTGAAGACGATCAACACCGCCTCTTCCGGCCGCAACCGCCGGCTCCGCGTCAAAGCCACACTCAAGGGTTCCGAAGTCACGGCCGCATTTCACCCGCCCCCGCCCGCGAAGTCAACGCCGCGAAGGCCGCGGACGCCGTTGACGCGGGCTGAAGGCGGCGTTTAGTATCCGCTCATGCGCGTGGAGATTACCATCCCGGTCTTCAACGAAGAACACGACCTGCCCGGCAGCATCGAGAAGCTCACGGCGTTTCTGGCCGGCGTGAAGTGGTTCGAGTCCAGCATCGTCATCGCTGACAACGCCTCCACCGACCGCACCTGGGCCGTCGCGCAGGAACTCGAACGCGCCCACCCCAACGTCCGCGCCGTCCACCTCGACGCCAAGGGCCGCGGCCGCGCGCTCCATGCTGTCTGGTCGCGGAGCGACGCCGACGTGGTCAGCTACATGGACGTGGATCTCTCCACGAACCTGAAATACTTCCCCCTGCTCATCCACGGCATCAGCATCGGCTACGACGTGGCCATCGGCTCACGGCTGCTGCAAGCCTCACAGGTGCGGCGTTCGCCAAAACGCGAGGTCATCTCCCGCGTCTACAACCTGCTTGTGAAGGCGATGTTCTGGCAGCGGTTTTCGGATGCGCAGTGCGGCTTCAAGGCGTTGCGCCGCGAGGTGGCTTGCAAGCTGCTGCCGCACGTCCAGGACACCAACTGGTTTTTCGATACCGAACTGCTGCTGCTGGCGGAGAAACACGGGTTCAAGATTTTCGAGGTGCCCGTCCAATGGATCGAAGACCTCGACTCGCGCGTGAAGATCGTGAGCACGGCGCTCGAAGACATCCGCGGCCTGCTGCGCATGAGGTGCGCGGGCTTTCACCAGAAGCTCTAGCCGATGCGCGACCAGCTTTACGACGAGATCTTCCGGGCCGAGCAGACCCACTGGTGGTTTCGCGGCCGGCTCAGGATTGTCACCGCGCTCATCCGCCGCTTCGCGCCGGCGGCGCGGCCGTTGCGCGTGGCCGACGTGGGCTGCGGCATGGGGGCGAGCTTCGAGGCGCTCGCGGAGTTCGGCCCGGTCGTGGGCGTGGACAACTCGCCGCGGGCACTGGCCTTCTCGCGCTCGCGCGGGCCGTTCCGGCTCGTGGCGGGCGAACTGCCCCGGCTCCCGTTTGCCGACGGCGCGTTTGACGTGGTCTGCGCGCTGGACGTGATCGAGCATCTCGACGACGACACGGCGGCGGTGCGCGAACTGTGGCGGATTTGCGCGCCGGGCGGGTTGATGGTGCTAACCGTGCCGGCCTGTCCATGGCTCTGGAGCGAGCATGATGAGATCAACGACCACAAGCGCCGCTACACGCGCGAGGGCTTGCGGGCGTTGCTGGCGCTGTCCGGCGCGGAGACGACGCGGCTCAGTTTCATGAACGTCGCGCTGGCCCCGCCGTTGATGCTTTACCGCGTGCTGCAACGGCGGCTGCGCAAGCCTCGCCCGCCCACTGAGGTTCCTCGCTCCGATATCTTCAATCTTCCCGCGCCGTTGAACAGCTTCCTGGCTTGGCTGTTCGGTGCGGAAGCCGGCTGGCTGCGGTTCGGCGCGCTGCCGTTCGGCGTGTCGCTCATCGCCGTGCTCCGAAGAACCAAGCCATGAACCGGTCGCGCCTCCTCGTCATCGCCGCTCACGCGTTGGTCTGGAGCACCGCGCTGGTTTATCTCTGCGGTTACGCCGCCACCTACGATCTTTGGGCCTACCTCTCGCAAGGCCGGTTGATCTGGGAAACCGGTGCCATCCCGCGCGTGGACCACGATTCCTATCTGCCCACCGGCCCGTGGATTTGCCACAACTGGCTCGCCAGCGCGCTCCTCTATCCTTTCTATCTGGCCGGTGGCGGCGCGGCGCTCCGAGTTATTACACTGGTGTTTATGGTCGGCGCGCTCGTGTTGGCGTATCGCTCGGCCCGGAGTGCGGGCGCGTCGCCGCTCGGCACGCTGCTGGTGGTTGCTTTGGCCATTCCGAGCCTTTCCGTCGGCGGAATGCCGTTCCGACCTGCGATGATTTCGTTTGTGTTGCTGGTGCTACTGCTGCACGCCTTGCGCGCGGGCCGCGTCGGCTGGTGGATTCCCGTATTGTTCGTGGCGTGGGTAAACCTCCACGCGGGCGTCCTGATCGGGCTGGTGGTGATGGGTTTGTGGACGGTTGGCTCGTGGCGTGAGCCGGCAACGATGAAACGGCTTGCCATTCTCACGGCCGCCTCTGCCGCGGCCACGCTGGTCAATCCTTACCACGTCCGCTACTGGTGGATGGTCTGGGAAATCCTCGGCGACCGCAACAAGGACATCACCGAGTGGCAGCCGGTGGCATGGCTCACGAACCACTACCCGGAGTTCCAGGTTCTCGTCGCGCTGACTCTGGCGGTTCTGCTGGCGGCCCGCTTGCGTGACGCGCGTTGCTGGCTGGTGCTGGCCCTGATGGCGTATGCCGGCTCGCGACAGATCCGCCAGATTCCGCTGCTGGGCTTGGCCGCCGTCGTGCTGTTGCCGCCGATCATCGAGCCTTGGTTGCGCCGGCTGCGCGAGCGCGAGACATGGGCGCCGATGCCGCTGCTGGAGCGCCTGTTGCCGGCGGCTGCCGCGGCGCTGGCTGGGCTGATCGTCGGGCTGTGGTTCCGCAGCGAACCGTGGCGTCTGCGCGTGCCGGACCGGCCCAACGCGAGCGGCATTTACTATCCCGTCGGCTCGGTGGAATTCATGAAGGCGCAGCGGTTGCGCGGCAACCTGGCGGTTTTCTTCCCGTGGGGCGAATACGCCGCCTGGCAGCTTCACGGCCAATGCCGCGTCTCCGCCGACGGCCGGCACGTCTCGGTGTTCACCCGCGACGCCGTCAATCGCTCGATTGACTTCTCCCTCGGCCGCGACGGCTGGCGCGCGCTCCTGTCCAACTACCCGACCACTCTGGTCCTGATGCCGTCCTCGTCGCCCGTCACGCAGGCGCTTCAACGCGAGCCGGGCTGGAAGCTCCTCTACGCTGACACCGGCTCCGCGCTGTTCGCGAAAACTGCCGAAAGACTCCCATGAGGAAGCAAAAACACGTCCTGCTCGTGCTTGGCTGGTATGACTACCGGCTACACAAGGGGATTGCCGAATACGCCCAGGAGCATGGCTGGCATCTCTCGGCCAATCTCGCCCGCGAGCGCGTCATCCCGTGGGGCTGGCAGGGCGACGGCGTGCTCGCCTGGCTTGGCGCGGGCGACGATCTGGCGGAGTTCGTCGAGTCGGTGCGCCGTCCGACGGTGGACTTCAGCTTGCGCCGGCCAAATCCGCGGTTCGCGCGTGTGTTGCAGGACCACGCCCATGCGGCGAGGCTGGTGGCGGATCACTTTCTGACGCGCGGCTTCAAGCACTTCGCGTTCTTCAGCGACGCGGAGAACTGGTCGTTTGACGAGCGGGGCCGCGGCTTCGTGGCGGTGCTGAAAAAGGCCGGCCATGAGTGCGCGTGGATCAAGTGGCACGAATCGGCAACGTTTCGCAGCGGTCGCGGGGAATGGACGAAGCGTCGCGCGTGGCTCGCGGCGCAATTGAAACGGTCGCCGAAGCCACTCGCGTTGTTCGCCGCCAACGATCATCTGGCGACGGATGTTCTCGAATCGTGCGACGCCGCCGGCCTGCGCGTGCCGGAGCAGGTCGCCATCGTCGGCGCGGGCGATTACCTCCTGGCTGCCGACGCAATGCGCACGCCGCTCTCCAGCGTGGACATCAATCTCGAAGAACAAGGCTACGAGGGCGCCGCGTTGCTGGACCGGCTCATGCGCGGCGCGCGCCCGCCCTGCGAACCGCTCCGCATCCCCGCCGCGCGCGTGGTGACGCGCAAGAGCAGCGACATCCTCGCCGTCAACGAGCCGCGCGTGGGGAAGGCGCTGCGGTTCATCCGGGAGCGTTTCCGCGAGCCGATTGGCGTGGAGGATGTGGCCCGCGCGGCGGCGATGTCGCGGCGGGCGCTGCACCAGGCGTTTCTCGACCACTTGGGCCGCGCGCCGGGCGAACAGATTCGCAATGTGCGGCTGGAGCACGCGAAGAAGCTCCTTGCCGAAACAAATCACAAAATCGCTGCTATCGCTGGCCTGAGCGGTTACCAGAGCGCCAACAGTTTTTGCGTGACGTTCACGAAGGCCGAGGGTTTTTCGCCGGCGGCGTTCAGGAAGTCCATTCGGCATCGGGCGTGATGGCGCGTGTTCGGCCCGATCTGTATGGAATCGTGACGCGGCGTCCGGCACGATGGTTGAAGTCGGCAGCAACGTCGTCGTGCAATGCTGAGAAATGTTACACAGTGGGATAGATTTCAGGTTCCAAAAGAAATACGCCATGACTGCTATCGTGTTGAAGATCCTCCGGACCGTGTTCCGGCTCGCCAAGTGGAGTCTCATTGCCATTGTTGTCGTCGAGGTTGTCAGTTTCGTCGTGGTTGTGTCGTCCAACTTTGTCCTCTACGGGAGCCGCTTCGAGGGCAGTCGCGCGCGCTATGACGCGTATGCGCTTTTCCTGCACCGTGAAGGTCCGCGCGCGACGGCCTTCAACCGCAGGTCGGGTGTTCCTTCGCGCGATCGTCTGCTGTGGATACTGGGTGGTTCGACAACACGCGGCAGCACAGACGACGATGCCAAGACCATTCCGAGCTTCCTGTCTCACGACCTCAACCGTGACGCCGAGGGGCTTTGCTGGACAGTCCGCAACTTCGGCGTGAACTCGTTCAACAGTCTGCTGCAGGCAAAGTATCTGCAGAAACTGCTGATTGAGGAGTCGGAAAAACCCGATCTTGTCATCTTCCTTGATGGCGCCAATGACGCGACTTACTACGCGACGTTCCGAACACCCGAGGCACACTTCGGTTACAGCAAGGTTCGTGGCATCATTGAGAGCTATCGCAACCGGTGGTTCGGCATCCTCAAACCCATTTATGCAGCCGCCTATGCTTCCTACACCAGGGAGCTGTTGGAAAAAATCACTCAGACCATGACCTGCATTCCCCAAAACTCGCCCGAACTGAGAGCGTTTGCCGATTCCGTGACGAGACGATATGACTTCCTTGACCGGCTCTGCCGCTCATTGGGTATCGAGTTTGTTGTGTTCTGGCAACCAACGCGATGGGTGGAAACCGCACCGGCAGCACCCGCCATCCGTGATATGGAGCGCCGTGGCGTCATCAGCGCGGACCGCTTGCCTGCATACGCACACAACATGCGAGCTATTTCCGACGCAGTGATTGCGCGTGCAGGGTCGCTGGATTGCTTCGTGGATTTCCGAAACGTGCTGACTTCTCGAACCAGTCTCGTCTATCGCGAAGACGGCGTGCATTTCCTGGACGAAGGCCGCGAACTGGTCGCCAAGACCATTGCGGCAGCCATTGGCGAACGCAAACTCACTGGCAAGGCAAAATGACAAGTCCTATTCGCAGCCGCAATGAAGTCGCGCCAGCTATGACAGACATTCGGGAATCAGCAAGAAGCTGTTTCGGCGCCACTGGTTCGCACCACTTGTTTATCCGAGGGGGCGTCGCCGCAGTCTTGTTTGCGAGCTTTGTTCTTGATGCCAGCAGCGCTGGCAACGCTTTCAATGTCCGCGACCACGGCGCGAGGGGCGAACGCACGACAAATGACCGGGTCGCAATTCAGGCGGCCATCGAAGCTTGCGCCGCGGCGGGTGGCGGCAAGGTCGTGTTTCCGGCCGGCGACTATCTTTGCGGCGGCCTGCGGCTGGCCAGCGGTGTCAACATCTACCTCGAAGCAGGCGCGACGATCTGGGTGAGCACCGATCCTCGCGATTACAGCGCTGGCGGCAGCGGCAGTGTCTACGCGTCCGGAAGTTGGGGGCATTTGTTCTTTGCTGATGGCGCGCGGAACGTCTCGATTACCGGCCGCGGCGTCATCAACGGCCAGACCACGGCCGACCACGGCGGGCGTTGGGGCGTGACCACGAAGCTCGGGTTTCGCACGGGCATCCTGCGGTTCCTCGACTGCCGCGACGTCGCAGTGCGTGGCGTCTCCATTCTCAACAGCGATGCGTGGACGCTGCACTTCCGGCGTTGCGAGAACGTGGCGGTTGAGGACGTGACCATCCGCAACAACTACCGCCGGCAGGTCACCGACGGCATTGACCCCGACATGTGCCGCAACGTCCGCATCGCCCGCTGCCGCATCTCCTCGGGCGACGACTGCATCGTGCTCAAGACGATGGAGGCACATCCCTGCGAGAACGTCACCGTGAGCGACTGCGTGCTGGAGTCGGCGGCCTCCGCGCTGAAGCTCGGCACGGAGTCGCGCGGCGATTTCCGGAACATCCGGGTCACCAACTGCGTCATCACCAACACCCACACCGGCATCGGCCTTTACCTCAAGGACGGCGGGACGATGGAGAACATCACGTTCTCAAACATCCGCATCGCCTGCTGCCGGCCGATGGCGCGCGCCGTGACGCCGGTGTTTGCGGACATTGAGCGCCGCGCGGCCGACTCGAAGCTGGGTCGCATCCGCAACGTGACGTTCGAGAACCTCGACATCACAAGCGGGTCGGGTGTTCTCGTTCAAGGCGCGCCAGGGCGGCCTGTGGAGGACATGGTCTTTCGTAACATCCGGTTTCGCGTCGAGCAGGCGGATGATTACGCGAAACGCAACAAGCCCGTGGGCGGCCGGCGCGCGGCGGGCGACCAGTGCGATGCGAGTTTCGCGCGGCTGCCGTCGTATTTCACCGTCGCCCACGCGAGGGGCTTCACGCTGGAGGACTTGTGGGTGAGTATTGGCGCCGCCGCGTTTGAGCAACAGCCTCGATCGGCCTTTTGCGGACGGCATATTGACGGACTCAAGGTTCGCAACGTCCGTCGCGACCCGGCGGCGGAAAGCGTAGGTGCGGTGGACTTGCAGGACTGCCGAGCCGCCGGCGAGACGCGCTGAAGCCCGGAGCGAGCCGGTTGCACGTATTTCAACGCGCTCTGCACAAATGCGTGTTTGCAGCCGTGTGCGCGGCGGCTAGCATCGGGCCATGAACATGGACGCCATCTCACGACGCCGGTTCCTCGGCACCTGCTTTGCCGCCACGACGAGTAGCTTGTTCGCGCAGACTGCGAAGCTGCCCGTGCTTGGCAAGGTCGCCCCGCGCGATTCACTCGCCATCGCCGCGTCGCCGCTGTCGGTCGGGTTCGAGACGCTCGACCGCAAGATGTTTGACCCGGAGCGCACCTATCCGCATCTCGCCCGCCTCGGCGTGAAATGGGCGCGCGTCCACACCGGCTGGTGCCGCACGGAACTCAAGCGCGGCGAGTATGACTTCGCGTGGCTCGACGCCGTCGTGGACCGGCTGCTCAAGATCGGCATCCAGCCGTGGTTCTGCGTCGGTTTCGGCAACCGGCTCTACACGCCCGAAGCGCCGTTCGAGTCGGCCGTGGGCTGGATTCCAACGCGCACCGAGGAAGGCCGGCGCGCGTGGGTGCGTTACGTTGGCGCGCTCGCCGAGCACTACCGCGGGCGGGTGAAACATTTTGAGATTTGGAACGAGCCGCAGGGGAAGAGCTTCTGGCGGCCCGAAGAACCCGGCGCCGCGAAATACGTCGAGCTGGTCAAGCTTACCGTCCCTGCCATCCGCGAGCGCCGGCCCGACGCCGTCATCATCGGCGGTGCGGTCGCCGGCATGGACACGAAGTTCTTCCAAGCCTGCATGGAGTGCGGTCTCGGCGAGCACATCCAGAAGGCGTCGTTCCACTCCTACCGGCCGTTGCCGGAGCACAACTACGAAGCCGACGTCCGTCAGTGGCGCAAGATCATCGCCAAGCACAAGCCCGGCATCGCGCTCTGGCATGGCGAGGTCGGCGCGGCATCGCAGCCCGGCGGCGCGGGCGGTCGCGCCAACTACGCGTGGACCGAGCAGCGCCAGGCGAAGTTCATGTTGCGCCGTTTTCTCTCCGACCTGCGCATGGAGATCGAGCTGGTCTCCTACTTCCACACCGTGGACCTCGTGAACTACTTCGGCAGCGAAGGCCCCAGCGGCAAGACCAACTTCAAGGGCCTGCTGCGCGGCACCGACTACACGCCCAAGCCCGCCTACTTCGCCTACCAGTGCCTCTGCGCACTCTTCGACGCCCAGACCGTCCGTGCCGACCTGCCGATGAGCTTCGCCCCCCTCGCCGGAGCCGAGTCGGTGAAAACCGAGGAGATCGTCTTCGCTGGCTTCGCCCGCAACGGCAAGGCGCTGCACGTCTATTGGCATCCCTGTGGCCACGAAATGGAGCGTCCCGACGAGCGCATCGCGCTCACGCTCGCCACGCGCCCCGACGCGAAGATGACCCAACCCGTCCTCGTGGACCCGCTCACGTCCACCGTTTATCAACTCGCCGGTGCCGAACAGCGCGGTGACCAATGGACCCTCGCCGACGCCCCGCTGGCCGATCATCCGCTCATCGTGACCGACCGCGCGGTGGCGTTGGGATGAGAGGGTGCGCATTTTTCGACCCACTCGGAAGAAAACGATGCTGCGGAGCTGTAGCGAAGGTGTAGTATCGGCGCATGAAACTGACAGGAACGATACTGATTGCCGTCATGGCCGGAGGACTTGCGGTGGTGGCAGGCGGCGACGATAGCGGCAAGACTCAACTCAAAATCAATCTGCCGAGACCGCAGTTCACCGGCACACCAAGGCCCATTCGGTCACCGAATCTGGAGGCCCCGCGCAATGGCAAGCTGTATCCGCCGGTCGAGGTGCCGGCGGGCTGTGACAAGCTCCTGTCGAAGGGCTGCAAGGTCACATCAAGCGATGCTGAACCGGTCATCGGCACGCTGTCGCTCATCACTGACGGCGACAAGGAACATGACGCGGAAACTTATGTCGAATTGGGTCCCCGCAAGCAGTGGGTCCAGATTGACCTGGGCAAGGAGCGCGAGATCTACGCGGTCTGCGTGTGGCACTATCACGGCGAAGCGCGCGTGTATCGCGATGTCATCTGCCAGATTTCCAATGACTCGAAGTTCATTGACGGCGTCGTGACCGTGTTCAACAACGACCACGATAATTCGTCAGGGCTGGGCGCGGGCAAGGAGAAGGAATATGTCGAATCCAACGAGGGCCGTCCTTTTGCCGTCAACGGCGTCAAGGGCCGCTATCTCCGCTTCTACAGCAGCGGCAACACATCGAACGAGATGAACCACTACACGGAAATCGAAATCTACGGCAAACAATGAACACCACACGAAGAGCGTTCATCAGGGACACAGCCGTAGCGCTGGCGGCTCCAATGATCGTGCGTTCGTCTGCGCTGGGCGCGGACGGCGCGACGGCTCCCAGCGACCGCATCAACCTGGCCGTGATCGGCGCCGGCAACATGGGGAAACGGCACATGCCCCGCCTGCTTTTCGACCGGGGCGTGCAAGTCATGGCCGTGTGCGACCCGGACGCCTCGCGGCTTCAAGAGACCCGCGAAATCGTCGAGTCCAACTACGCCCAGTTGTTGCCCAAAGGCTCCTACAGCGGTTGCGCGGCCGTCGCCGACTTCCGTGAGGTGCTTCAGCGCAAGGACATTGATGCCGTGATGGTCATCACGCCGGACCATTGGCACGTCCCCATCGCCATCGCGGCGGCCAAGGCTGGCAAGGACATCTACTGCGAAAAGCCCGTCTCCATGACCGTCCGGCAGGGCCGCAAGCTGGTCGAGGCGGTGCGGGCCAATAACCGCGTTTTCCAGACCGGCTCGCAATACCGGTCAAAAACGGTGATCCGCAAAGCCCTAACTTTCATCCGGGGAGGCGGCCTCGGCAAAGTGAAATGCGCATTTGCACACTGGCCAAAGATCAGCGTGCCGACCGTCGGCAGTTCCTACATTCCGCTAAACCCGAAGCTCCCGGAAGAGCCTTTGCTGAAGGGGCTGGATTGGGATCGGTGGGTTGGCCCCGCGCCCATGCGGCCCTACAACAGCCTCTACCATCGCAACCCCACCCCGAGCTCGGTGTTCTGGGCGTGGTGCGCCGATTTCGGACTGGGCGTCGTGACCTACGAGCACGCCCACTTCGCCGACAACATCCAGTGGGCGTTGGGCATGGAGGAATCCGGTCCGGTGGAGATCATCCATCCCTCGACCGGGCAGTTCCCGACGCTCACCTGCCGTTACGCCAACGGGACGCTCCTGCATCAGGTGGAAGACATGCAGGACGTGAAGAGGATCTACCACGCTGTGCCGGACACCGCGCGGATGGACGGTTATCTGGGCGGCGTGTTTGTCGGCGAGCGCGGGTGGGTTTCCGTCCAGTTCAGCCGCAAGATGGAGGGCGGACCCGAGAGCATTTTCGACGAGATGAAGATCAAGAACCGCGAGACCACCGCCAGCGCCGACAAGCATCACCAGAACTGGTTCGACTGCATCCGAAGCCGGCAGAAACCCAGCGCGCATGAGGAGATCGGCCACCGCGCCGCCTCCCTCGGACAGATCATCACCGCCTCCTTCAAACTGGGACGCTCGCTCAAGTGGGACCCCGCCGCAGAAATCTTCCCCGGCGACGACGAGGTCAACCGCCTGTTGGAATGCCCCGTGCCCCGCAAAGAGTGGGCGATGTGACACCGCGTGAGTGATGAAACTCGCAGACTTCACCGACCGCCGCGGAATCTCCGTGAACAGCCGATGGCCGGCAATGAATCCGTCAAGAATCAGGAGCCGATTCTGTTGACGGGAATTTCTTCGTGACGACGGACGGCGGGCGGTGGCAGATTCCGCTTATCATGAACAAGCTCAGCATCCTCACTCTCACCGCCCTGCTGCTCGCGCCGCTGGCTGCGCTCCACGCCGATGAAGCCGCGCCCCGCCGACCAAAGCACATTTTGTGGCTCATGGCAGATCAATACATTTACGATGCCTTCAACTTCGCGGGCGACCGGCACGTGCCGACGCCTAATCTGGATAAGCTGGCGTCACAGGGAACCTATCTCAGGCAGACTTATTGCCAGTTTCCGCTTTGCACCCCGTCACGGACATCGTTCACTCTCGGCCGGTATGCCCATTCCACGGGCGTTTACCAAAACGGCGTTGTGGCGCCTAGGGACGTGATGTCGTTTGCCCAGGTGCTGCGCCGGAACGGGTTCATCACGCAAGTTCTCGGCAAGCTGCATATCACCGGTCGGGATGATCTCGACTGGAATAATCCTGAGGCGCAGTTCAAACAAACACCGAAGCAAAGGCGGAAGGTGTTGAACGCAAAGAGCGGCATCTTCAGCGGCCCGCTCTCGGATCTCGAAGACTGGGTCTGGAAGGATGAGATGATCGCGTTCTTGAAGAAGCATGCCCATGAACGCTGGTTCCTCGAATGTTCGTTCATCGTGCCGCACCCGCCGTGGGTGGCGCCCCAACAATGTTGGGATCGGGTGAATCGCGCGCTAGTCGAGCAAACCTTGCGCGACATCAACCAGCGTTACCCGGCGACGAAGAAGACGGGCAGCGCGAAGGCTGCCGTGCCATACGTCCTGGATAGCATCCAAGCCTATTATGGGAACGTGAGCCTCGTGGATGTCATGGTCGGCGAGATTCTTTCGACACTCGACCAGCTCGGACTTCGCGAGGACACACTGGTGATCTTCACCTCGGATCACGGCGAAATGCTGTATCGGCACCGATCGTGGGGCAAAGAGAGTTTCTTCGATCCCTCAGTGCGTGTGCCGCTGATCGTCGCCTGGCCTGGCGTGCTGCCTCAGGGGCGAACGTCCGAGGCATTGGTCCAGATGATTGATTTGTATCCCACCCTGCTCGATGTGCTCGGGCTGGAGATTCCCAAATCGGCCCAGGGGAAATCGCTGTTGCCCCTCCTGCAAGGCAAGACCGAGAAGCATTGGGATGAGGTTTACAGCGAACTCGAAGGCGGAAAGGTAATGCAGTTTGATGGCCGGTATAAGTGGATCGACAACGGCGCGGGCGCACCGGAGCTATACGACATGCAGAACGACCCGTGGGAGGTCAGAAATCTGGCTGCGCTTCCGGAGTTCCGGGAGAAAACTGAAGCCAAGGTCAAAGAGCTTCGCCAGTGGAGGGCGACCGATGTCGCGCCCCAAACCCCAGTCGGCAGATCGCGGAAATCTGCGAGACTCAAAACAGAATGAGTCGTCCAATTGAGGAATGACATCGGATCGCCGCACGCGACCCATGCGTCCACTGAATCCATGAAAAACGCAATCGCAACTCTCACCGCCCTGCTGCTCGCGCCGCTGGCCGCGCTGCACGCCGCCGAATGAAATGTGAGTTCGAGAAGTGGGGAATGATGTTGCGCTCGCAGGGCCTCACCGCCGCAATGCCGCGATCAACTCGTTCAACTTGTTCTTCACGGCGAGCAAATCGTTGAGCGTCGGCGGGTCGCTGAAGCCAGTTGTGTCGAGGGGTTGGACGCTGTTGCTGTTGGCGCTGGTGCCGCCGATGCTGCACGTTCTTTCAACCCGCTCTGTAGAAAATCCGTGCGGGAGGGGTTGGATGGCGGGTAGTATCGGCGAGCATGAACTACTCTCGACGAGCCTTGTCGCGACGCACCTTTCTCACCGCCTCCGGGCTTGCTGCAGCAGCGGCGGCTCTGCCGGGCGGTTTGTCCGCCGCGCAGAATTCGCTGTCCGCCAAATGGCCGCGCATCAAGATCGGGCAGATCGGCACGGGTAATCAGCACGCCAACAAAATCGGGACGCTGCGCAAACTGACGGATCTTTTCGAGGTCGTCGGTGTCGCGGAGGATGATGCCGCGCGGCGCGCGAAGGCGTTGAAGAGCGACTGCTACAAGGGTCTGACTTGGATGACCTCGGACGAGTTGCTCGCGGTTCCCGGTCTTCAGGCCGTGGCGGTGGAGACCGAGGAGCACGCGCCCATCCCGACGGCGCTGCGCTGCATCCGGGCGGGGAAGCACATTCATCTGGACAAGCCGTGTGGCGAGTCGCTGCCGCAGCTCAGGCAGTTGCTGGACGAGGCGAAAGCCAGGAGCCTGACGGTCCAGGTGGGCTACATGTATCGGAACAACCCAGCCGTGCAGTTCTGCATCAAGGCGGTGAAAGACGGCTTGATCGGGAACGTGTTCGATCTCGACGCCTCGATGGGACGGTATGACGGGGCCGGCTACCGGGAGCTTATCAAAACCTACAAAGGCGGGATTCCTTACATTCTCGCCTGCCATCTGATTGACCTCGTCGTGACGCTCATGGGCGAGCCTGAAAAAGTCCGCCCCTTCCTCCGCCGCACCCGCGCCGACGGCGTGCTCGACAACGGTCTGGCCGTGTTCGAGTTTTCCCGCGACCGGCTGGCCACGATCCGGACCTGCATCACCGAGGCGCAGGGCTTTCAGCGCCGGCACCTCACGGTGATGGGCGACAAGGGGACGATCATCATCCAGCCGTTGGAATCCAAGGGCAACATGTCCGGCGGCGTTCTCAAGCTGGCGTTGGAGGAAGACCGCGGCGGCTTCAAGAAGGGTGTGCAGACCATCGAGATGCCGCCCCTGAAGGATCGCTATGAAGACCAGTGGCGGGAGTTCGCCGCCGTGTTGAACGGGGAGATGGTCAATCCCTACACCTACGAGCACGACTACATCGTTCACAAGTGCCATCTGGAGGCGTGCGGCATGCCGCTCGACGTGTAAGAGAGGAAGTAAAAATGAAGAGACGTGAATTTCTCAGAACAGTGGCGGCCGGCGTCGGCGGCCTGTCGGTCTTGGACGCGCGCGGTCAAAGCGCGGCACCAGCGAAGAAACCTCTGCGCGTCGCGCTGATCGGCTGCGGCGGCCAGGGCGTCGGAACGTTGTTGCCCCAAGCCTGCAACGAACGGGTGGTGGCGCTTGCGGACCCGGACCCGCGTTGCATCGAGGCGGCTCTGGCGAAAATCCGCAAGGTGGCCCCGTCGGCGGACACCGCCGCGATCAAGACGTTCTCCGACTATCGCAAGTTGTTCGACGTGATGGGCAGGGAACTAGACGCGGCGGTCATTGCCACGCCCAACCACCAGCACGCGCCGCCGGCGTTGATGGCCATCCGCCGGGGCATCCACGTGTATGTCGAGAAACCCCTGACGCACACCATCCATGAGGCGCGACTGCTCAGGGACGAGGCGAAGCGTTGCGGTGTCGTCACGCAGATGGGGCAGCACGGCCACTCGAACGAAGGCTGCCGCCGCCTGTGCGAATACATCTGGGCCGGCGCCATCGGGCAGGTCCGCGAAAATGGTTCGGTTGGCAACTGGGGCTGCCACCTTATCGATCCTTCCTATTGGGCGCTCAAACTCAAATCGCCGGAAGCGGTGGAGGTTGAGGACATGCACGGCGGCATCGGCGGCGTCTGGCCCATCCGCACCCGCATCCGTTGGGATTTCCCCGCCCGCGAAGGCATGGATCCCGTCAAAGTCTATTTCTACGACGGGCTTGCGGCGGACCAGCAATACAGCGAGCAGACGGTGTTGAAAAGGTGGAGAAACGTCGCGAAGCGTGAATGGCAGAACCTTCCGCCGCTGGTGCTTGAACTGGAGAAGAAATACAAACGCGACTTTGGGCGCGCCGGCTCGCTGCTCGTGGGCGACAAGGGCATCATGACCATCGGCGAGTTCGGGGACGGGTGCCGCATCGTGCCGGAGGAGGCCCACCGCGCCTTCCCGATGCCCGACAAACTGCTGCCGCGCATCAAAGGCTCGCACCAGTCCGACTTCTTCCGCGCCTGCCGCGGCGGCGTGCCCGCCTGCGCGAACTTCGACTATTCCGCGCCGCTGGCGGAAATCGCCCTGCTCGGCGACATCGCGATGCTCGCGGGACTCAAGCGCCGCGTCGAATGGGATGGCGCCGCCATGCGTTGCACCAATCGGCCGGAACTCAACCGCTTCCTGAAGCCGTCCTGTCGTGACGGATGGAAAATGTGATGGCGCCACACGCCGACCTCAGAGGCACGCCGCAAAATCTCCGTGACCCGATCGCCCCTCTAAACACGCCGCATTGACCCATGCCACGGCTTTGCCTAAACTGACACCGATGGCTCGATTGACACACACTAAATACCGAGCGTCGGCCCGACAGCATAAACGGGTGGTTAAGGAATCATCTACGGCCGTGGCATATAAACGGGCTGTGCTTGCCGCTGCAAAGCGCCGAACTTCCACGCAGCGCGAATTGGGGCAATTCCCCACGCCATTGCCCGTCGCCGAACTGATGGCTTCCATGTTTACAAGCCGCGAGAAAGAAGTCCGGCTTTTCGATGCGGGCGCCGGCACCGGCGGGTTGATCCAAGCGTTTGTGCAAGCGCGATGCTCTGTTGAGCCATTGCCGAACAGGATTCACGTCGTGGCCTACGAAGTGGACACATCGCTTCTTGGCCCGCTCCATCGCACGCTTGAGCACTGCCGCAAGCATTGTTTCAGTTTGGGCGTTCATTTCACTGCGGACGTTCACAATGCCGATTTCATAGAAGCAGCGGTGCCGCTGGTCTGCGGCGACCTTTTCAACGGCTCGCAAACGCCCTTTAACGCGACGATCCTCAATCCGCCTTATCGCAAGATAAACAGCGACTCGCGGACGCGACTTCTGTTGCGCTCTGCCGGCATTGAGACAAGCAACCTTTACACAGGTTTCCTGGCTCTCGCAGCCAAGTTGCTCATTGAGGGTGGCGAAATGGTTGCCATCACGCCGCGCAGTTTCACCAACGGTCCCTACTTCCGCCCGTTTCGCGAGTTGTTTCTGCGGCTGATGTCCCTGCGGCGTCTTCACGTTTTTGAATCACGATCCGTTGCCTTCGAGAGTGAAGGAGTCCTTCAAGAGAACATCATTCTCCACGCGGTGAAGTCTCCAACAAAACCGAGTTCCGTGGTTGTCTCAACAAGCAGCGGTGCTCCAAACGCGCCGGTCTCAGCGCGCGAGTGCGAATACGACGAGGTCGTTTTGTCTAACGATCCCGAACGGTTCATCCACCTCATTGCCGACGACGTTCAGCAAGAAGCGCGGCAAATACTCGCAAGGTTTCGCACGTCGCTTGCGGAACTCGGCCTGGAGGTTTCGACAGGCCGCGTCGTGGATTTTCGCGCACGCCAATTCCTCGTATCGCAGCCAGCCTACGGCACCGTGCCGCTCATCTATCCCTGCCACTTCAACGGCGGCTATGTGAAGTGGCCGAAGACACCAAGCCGCAAGCCCAACGCTATTCTCGACACCGAGGCCACACAAGAATTGTTGGTGCCGTCTGCCGTTTACGTTTTGGCGAAGCGGTTCACCGCCAAAGAGGAGCGCCGCCGCGTCGTAGCCTGCATTTATGACCCGTCGAGAATTCGCGCCGCCCGCGTTGGGTTTGAGAACCACCTTAATTACTTCCATGCCCACGGCGCGGGCTTGCCGCTTGATCTGGCGCGGGGCTTGGCAGCTTTTCTCAACTCAACTGTGCTCGACGTTTACTTTCGCCAATTCAACGGCAATACCCAAGTGAACGCCACTGACTTGCGCAACCTTCGGTATCCATCGCGTTCACAACTTGAATCGCTGGGGCATCACCTCGGCGATAGCTCTCCAAATCAACAAGAACTCGACCACCTAGTTCACAAGGAGCTTTTCTAATGGCAGCCAAGCAGAACGCCCGAAAACAGAAGCTGGAAGAGGCGGCTGATTTTCTCAAGAGGCTTGGTTTCGGGCCAAGACAATCCAACGACACAGCGGCCTACTCATTGCTGGCCTGTCTCAGCCTGCAGCCTGAAAAGTCATGGCGCGAAGCTTCAAACCCGTTGATCGGCATCACTCCAATTATCGAATTCGTCGCCCGCCATTACGGCCAGAAGTATGCGCCGAACACACGCGAAACCATCCGCGATGAAGCCGTGAAACATTTTGTCGAGGCCGGCTTGTTGCTTCGGAACCCAGACGACCCCCGCCGGCCAACCAACAGTGGAAAGACTGTTTATCAAGTGGAGGCAACATCGCTTGATTTGGCGCGCAGCTATGGAACGCTTGAATGGCAGCAGCGATTGGCGGCCTACCTCAAAAGCCGTCAACGCATCCTTGACGAGCTGGGCCGAAAGCGGAAACTCGCTCGCATCCCCGTCCGTTTGCCTTCCGGGAAGACGGTCAGCATTTCACCCGGCGGCCAGAATCCGCTGATCAAACTCGTGATCGAGGAACTCTGTCCGCGCTTTGTTCCCGGAGGCATGGTCCTCTATATCGGTGACGCCGAAGACAAATTCCTTCATCTCGAAACCGACTACTTGAAAAAACTCGGCGTTGTCGTTCCAGCGCCAGCGAAGATGCCGGACGTAGTCATTCACGACGTGCGGCGGAACTGGCTGCTGTTGATTGAAGCTGTGACCAGCGCTGGCCCCGTGGACGCGAAACGGCGAATGGAACTGAAGGATCTCTTTCGTGGCTGCAAAGCCGGGTTGGTCTTTGTGACCGCGTTTGCCAGCCGCGCCGACATGCGCAGCTTCCTCACTCAGATTTCCTGGGAAACGGAAGTTTGGGTCGCCGAAGACCCGGACCACATGATTCACTTCAACGGCGAGAGGTTTCTTGGGCCGTATCCTGACACGACACCTTCGCACCAACCGTAGCCTTACCTCCTCAGCGCCTGAATCAACTCGTGAGGTTGCGTTGCCAGAAACCTAACCTTGCCAGCACAGGAGCCGCTGCATAGAGTGCGGCGCAGATTACGGCTTTCCTTATTCTGACAATGAACATGCTCATCTCTGATCGGTGTCGGGTTTTTTGGCTGGGGCTGGTTGCGCCCGTTTTGTGGTTGGGGTCGCCGGGGGCGCTGTCTGGCCAGACACAGGAGCACTGGCCGCAGTTTCGCGGACCGGAGGCGCGAGGGATCGGACGCGGGACGAATCTGCCCGACCGCTGGTCCGCCACGGAAAACATCGCCTGGAAGACCGAGGTGCCGGGGCGCGGTTGGTCGTCGCCGATTGTGTGGGGCAACCGGGTGTTCCTGACCACGGCGGTGAACCGCGGGGCGCTGGAGGAGCCGAAGAAGGGCCTCTACTTCGGCGGCAACCGCCCGGACGCGCCGAAGGTGCAGCAGGAACACAAGGTGATCTGCCTCGATCTCTCCTCCGGGAAACTGCTTTGGGAACAGTCCGTCCACCAAGGCCCGCCGCAGGGGCCGATTCACATCAAGAACAGTCTTGCCTCGGAAACGCCCGTCACCGATGGCGAACGGGTCTATGCCTATTTCGGCAATCTGGGCCTGTTCTGTTTCGACCTCGAAGGCCGCCCGGTGTGGTCGAAGCGGTTTGAGCCGCGCGCCATGCGCAATGGCTGGGGGACCGCCGCGTCACCGGTGCTTCACGGCGATCACTTGTATATCGTCAACGACAACGACGTGGAATCGTATCTGTTGTGTTTGGACAAACGCACCGGCAAGGAGGTGTGGCGTGTCGTTCGCGACGAAAAGAGCAACTGGGCCACGCCGTTTATCTGGCGGAACGACCAGCGCACGGAAATCGTCACTGCGGGCACCGACAAGGTCCGTTCCTACGATCTGAACGGCAAGCTGCTGTGGTGGTTCACGGGGATGTCGAAGATCACCATCGCCACGCCTTACGAGAATCAGGGGCTGTTGTATGTCAGCGCGGGTTACGTCAACGACAGCCAGCGCCCTCTCTACGCGATCCGGCCGGGCGCCTCCGGCGACATCTCGCTCGGGCCGGATCAGACGAGCAACAAGTTCATCGCCTGGTGTCAGCCAAAGGGCGCGCCCTACAACCCGACCACGCTCATTTACGAGGGGTGGCTGTATGTGCTCTACGACCGCGGCATGATGAGCTGCCTGCGACCCGCCACGGGCGAGGCGGCGTTTGAACGCGAACGGATTCCGGAGGGCAAGCATTTCACCGTGTCGCCTTGGGCCTATGACGGCAAGATTTTCTGCCTGAACGAGGATGGCGTGACCTTCGTCCTGCGGGCGGGCAACAAGTTCGAGCTGCTGCACACCAACAAGCTGGCCGACGACGACATGTGCATGGCGACGCCGGCAATCGTGGGCGACCGGCTCTTGATCCGCACGGAGAAGAGGGTTTACTGCGTTCGCAAACCGGCCTCATCTTCCAAACGGTGACACCGGTTCCAAGCGACGATGATGCCCGGTGGGGCGCCGGCGAGACTGAAGTGGTCCGGCTGATTCTTTGCGCTTGCGCTGCCTTGTGGGGAGTGCGAGAACGACGCGGAAGTCATTGATGAACGGCGTTCTTCCATCTTCTATCGTTCAAGTCGCTCGGCTCGTTTTGCTGTTGGTCTTGTCTGCTTGTCCACTGGCGGCGGCGGAGTTCCGGCCGGTTTCTGTGTGGACGGACGCGGAATGGTATCCGAACCCGCCGGGAAAGTATGCGCCGGGAAAGATGATTGACGGCGACTTGGGCACTTACGCCTGCCTGCTCGATGACACGCGCACGGGTAAGAGCACGGCAGTCTGCCCGCCCAAGGCGGCGCCACCCGTGACGGTCACCTTCGTGTTGGATCTGGGATCCGAACGGACGGTGTCGGGCATCCGCTTCGTGGCGCGCAACGCCTGGGTTTACGTGCTGGCGAAGAATGTGACCATTTCGGCGTGCGCCGATGCGCAGGGTCGGGATCAACTCCGGCCGCTGGTGAAGGGCCAGGAATTGCCGGCGGCGTCCAACTCCAACTCCGCCTTCGCGGAGTGGTCGCCGGTCACGACCCGCTATTTGAAGGTGCGCGTCAACGACTCCTACCAGCAGCGTTATCCGGGACCGTGGATGCCGGAATCGCAAATCCCGTGGTGTCGCAAGATGGGGCTTTCGACGGCAGGCGATGGGAAGAACCTGAACGTCCAGATCGCGGAAGTCACCTGCTACGACATCCGCCCCGCTGACTTCTCTGGAAAGAACCCGGCCGACGTTGCGATCCCGCGCTATCGCCTTGAACGTGACTGGCTGTATCAGGATGCCGGGCTCGACATTGCTCGTGTCTTCACCTCAGACAGCGATTGTGAACAAGAAAGTGTCATGGTGCAGAAGGTCTTGGGGCGAGTCCCCGACAATGATCCTCAAGTGAAGACCTTGTGGAAGCGGCTGGATGCTCTGGTGGACAAGGAAGTCGCCGCGCGCGATCCGCGTTGGCGCGCGCTGTATCTCGATGCCTGCGCCGCCCGGCGCAAGGCTCGTCTCCAAGCCCTCCGCGAGAAGGCTACTCAGTTCATCTATGCCAAGCACTTCGTTTTCGGCTGCATGCAAGGGCTGGCCGGAAGATACGACCTTCCCGATGAGCAGATCCGCGATTACACCTTCGGTTTCAAGAAAGGCGGGCAGCTTTGCGTGGGGACCATCCTCGAGGACGGCTCGATTAAGCATGAGGTGCTGCTGGAGAAACCTGAGGGCGCCATCTGTTATCCGAACCTCTCGTGGGACGCCCGGACACTGGTCTTCTCCATGCGGGACAATTTCGAGACCGATTCCTATTACCTCTACACGATGGATCTGGCAACGCGCCGGATCAGACAGATCACCTTTCCGCTCTTGGAGAACAGCAAACCACTGCCTGTCGCCGATTGCGAGCCGACGTTCCTGCCGGACGGCCGCATCGTTTTCACCTCCACGCGCGACGTGCATATCAGCGACTGCTGGTATCGCGCCGGTGGGAACATCTACACCTGCAACGCCGACGGCAGCAATATTCGCCGCCTGACGTTCGACCAGCTCATGACGAGCCACCCGCAGGTTTTGGAGGACGGTCGCATCGTTTTCACCCGCTGGGAATACAACGACCGCAACGCGCTGTTTGCCCATCCGCTGATTTCCATGAACCCGGACGGCACGGCTCAGACGGCCTACTACGGGAACAACACCATGTTCCCGGCGGCGATCATCCACGCGCGGAGCATTCCCGGCTCGCAAAAGATCATCGCCCTGATTGCCGGACACCATTCCATCTACAAGGGCAAGCTTGGCATCGTTGACCGTTCCAAGGGCGTGCAGGAGGGCAAAGGCATCGAATTCGTCAACACCAAGCTCAACGGGTCCTTGGGACGCGAGTCCGCCGACTTTGTCCGGCCCGAGCCGCCGGATCCGTCCAGACCCTACCTCGACTTCAAGATTGATGTCTTCGGACAGTTTGGCCCGCAGTATTCCCATCCCTATGCGTTCGACGAGGAGAACTTCCTGTGTTCATTCTGCCCGGAGGGGTATCTGCCGCCCTTCGGCCCCTTCAATCCTCCGCTGGGCGTCTATTATATGAAGCCGGATGGCGTGCGCGAACTTCTGGCGTTTGACAACTGGCAAGGCACAGGTTTGGCCGTTCCCGTCATGCGCCGCACCCCGCCTCCCGTGCGCGCGTCGCTCGTTCGCTCCCGGACTAACACAGGGATTTTCACCCTGCAGGACGTCTATGAAGGGCCGGGCTTGGCCGGTGTCCCACGCGGCACGGCCAAGAAACTCCGCGTCATCGCTCTGGAATACCGCGCTGCCCGCATGGGCTACGGGCAGAACGGCGGCGAGTGCGAGACCGGTCTTTGTCAGACGCCGATCTCGCTGAACAGTGGCAGCTGGGACGTCAAGCATGTCCTCGGTGAAGTGGACATCGAAGCGGATGGCAGTTGCAGCTTTGAGGTGCCCGCGCACACGCCGGTTTACTTCCAAGTCCTCGACGCCAAGGGTTACACCATCCAGTCCATGCGAAGCTGGTCCACGCTCCAGAGCGGCGAGCAGTTCTCCTGCGTCGGCTGCCACGAGAACAAAATGCAATCGGGGACACGGACGCAGGCCGCCTACAAGACGACGATCGCCCTCTCCAAGCCGGTCCAGAAGCTCAAGCCGTTTGCGGGCAAGGAGCATCCGCTGCTGAGGCGACTGGCATCCCAGTCGTGGCTGGACAGCGTCGAGAACTACCTCGGAGTCAACGCCCCGCGCTCGCTTGATGCGAATGCGCCGGTGGACGGCTTCAGTTACGTTCAAGAAATCCAGCCCATCTTCGACCGACACTGCGTGAGGTGCCACAGCGCTTCAGAAATCGGGAAGAGCAAGATCAGCCTGACCGGAGAGATAGCCAAGCCGGAAACCGTGAAGCTGATCGGCGCGGGACAGGTGGATCCCAAACGCGCCTACACACAGTCCTATGTGACGATCACCACCTCCGGCAATCCCGACAAGAATCCGTGGATGACGTGGCTCAAACCCCGCAGTCGTTCGGTGATGCTGCCGCCGTATCACACGGGCTCTTCCAAGAGCAAGATCATGGATTACTTCGAGCCGGCACACTGCGGTGTCAAGGTCAGCGAGAATGAAAAGCGCACGTTTGCCTGCTGGTTGGATCTGCTCGTTCCCTTCTGCGGTTCCTACACACAGAACAACACTTGGACAGACGCGGAAAAGGCTGAATACAACTACTTCCAGGAGAAGCGTCGCGCCTATGCCACTGCCGAAGTCGAAACGCTTCGCCGCGCTTCGGAACGTTGAGTTCGCCACCTTCTGAAATCGGGTGGTCTGCCCCGCCCGAGGCACAGTGACAGTCGGCAGACTCACAAGAACCGTGGCCCTTGTGCAGGACGAAATTCAGGGTGGTTCTACGGCGCAGCACATTTTTCAATCCGCTCTGCACAAAACGATGCTGTGAAGTTGGGGCGAACGGGTAGTATCGGCAAACATGAACCACTCACGACGAGCCTTCATCAAGTGGAGTGCTGGCACTGCCGCGCTGGTGGCGCTAAAACCCTCTTGGCTCCAGGCCGACACCGCGAATCCGTTCGACGGGTTCGGCCTCGCCGCCGCCAGCCAACTCAAGCCCCGGCCGTCGTCGGCCATCAAGGCGTCGCCGTTGTCGGTCGGCTACGAGACGCTCGACCGGCAGCATTTCGATCCCGTGAAAACTTACCAGCATGCCGCACAACTCGGCGTGAAGTGGGCGCGCTGCCAGACCGGTTGGGCGCGCACGGAGAAGACGCGCGGGCAGTATGATTTCGGCTGGCTCGACGAGGTCGTGGACGGGCTGCTGAAGATCGGCATCCAGCCGTGGTTCAACCTCGGCTACGGCAACCCGCTCTATACGCCGAAAGCCGACGCAACGGCGGTTGGCTGGGTGCCGGTGTTCGACGAGACGGCGATGGATGGCTGGAAGAAGTTCACCGCGAAGATCGCGGAGCATTTCAAGGGGCGCGTGCGGCACTACGAGATTTGGAACGAGCCGAACCTCACTGGCTTCTGGAAACCCGGCAAAACCAACGCCGAGGCTTACGTAAAGCTGGTGAAGGACACCGCGCCGATCATCCGTCAGCGCGTGCCCGACGCGGTCATCATCGGCGGCGCGTTCGCCCGCGTGCCGATGGACTACATGAAGAAATGCCTCGAAGCCGGCCTTGCGGGGCACGTGGACGCGGTTTCCTATCATCCCTATCGCGAACTGCCGGAGGTGGGTTACGAGGAGGACGTGCGCGGCGTGCGCGAACTGCTCGCGCAGCACAACGGCTCGCGCATCAAGCTCTGGCAGGGCGAGTGCGGCTGCCCGTCGCAGAAGGGCGGCGCGGGCGCGCTCAGCAAGACCGACTGGAACGAGACGCGCCAGGCGAAGTGGTTGTTGCGGCGCATCGTCAGCGATTTGCGCGCGGAGGTAGAACTGACCTCGTATTTCCTCATCGTGGACTTGGTGGGCTATCGCGGCAGCACGAACTGGAAGGGCCTGTTGCGCGGCTCGGACTACACGCCGAAGCCAGCCTTTTTCGCGTATCAGAACCTCTGCGCGCTGTTCGATGCCGAGACTCGCAAGGCTGACCTGCCCGTGCGAGTCGAGGGCGCGGGCGAAACGGCGGTGATGACGGCGACCTTCCAGCGGCGCGGTCGGCCGCTCTATCTCTTCTGGACACCTGCCGATCTGACGAAGGACATGCCGCCGCAGAAGGTGAAGGTGACAGTCGGCGAAAAGCTCAAATCGCCTGCGCTGCTCGATCCACTGAGCGGCCGTGTTTACCGGATCTCCGCGTTCGACGCGCTGCCGCTGGCGGATTACCCGCTGATCATTGCCGACGAGACCACGTTTCAAACAGGGAACTGACATGAGACCACCCATTACACTGATTGCCGCGGTCTGGATGCTGGCGGCGCCCGGCGCGTTCGCCGAAACCAAACCCAAGCCCGCCACGTCGCCCATCGTCACCGTCGAGGCACATCGGTTTACCGGCGGCAGCGAGCGCGAGGACAGCATGTGGAGCGCCCTCTACGGCGCGAAGAGCGGCAAGCTCTACATCGGGCTTTGCACGCACGCCGAGGCGGCGCACTTTTTCGAGTTCGACCCGGCCACGAAGACGATGCACCACATCGCCGACCTGACGGAGTTCAAGGGCGAGCGCGGCGCAGGCGTGCGCACAAGCGGCAAAATCCACGTCCGCATGGGCGAGGACGAGCAGGGGCGCATCTACTTTGGCGACTTCTGCGAGGACACCGGGCCGGAGTGCGTGGATCCGGCGAGTTATCGCGGGCCGCATTGGTTCCGCTACGACCCGAAGCAGCGCAAGCTGGAAAACCTTGGCCAAATCAACCGCCAGTGGGGCCTGCTCGGCTTCGTGCTGGAGCCGAAATACCAGCGGCTCTACGGGCTGGCGGAGGACGGGCATCTCTACACGTTCGACCTGCGCAAAAAGGTGACAACCGACCTCGGCCGCGTGGATGATTGGGACATCTGCCGCACGATCTTCGCCGACGACGAGGGGAACATCTACGGGTCGTTCCCCATCGGCCGCATCTGGAAATACGACCCGAAGCAGGATCGCATCTTTGACCTGCGCGGGACGCGGCTGCCGATTGACCCGCGCGCCACGCCGCGCACGATGTCGAACCCGCTGCTAGACCGCAAAGTTTATTGGCGCGTCATCGAGTGGGACCCGGTGGACCGTGTGGCCTATGGCGTGGTGGTCGGCGACTCGATGCTGTTCAAGTTCGACGTGCGCGACGGTCCCGAAGGCAGCATCACGCCACTGGTGCGGCTCTGCGCGGAGCGTTACCTGAAAGCCGATCCGAGCCTCATCCCGGTCTCGACGCTGGCGCTGACGATTTCGCGCGACCATCGCATCTATTACGCGCCGGTGGTATCGGTGGCGTTCGACTACGCTGGCACATCGTGGGACGTGGCCGACGAGCGGAAGTTCACCGCGCGGCTCACGGGCGAGGCGGTGCCGCCGGAATCGGCGCTGGTGGTCTATGACATCGCCACCAAGCAACGGCGCGAGCTGGGTATCATGCGCACGCAGGATGGCCGGCGCGTGTTCGGCCTCGGCGGCGCCTGCACGGGCAAGAAGGACGGGAAGATTTACTTCGTCGGCGCGATCGAGGAACGCGACCCGAAGCGCGTGGCGAACAAGATTGATAACCGCTGGCCGTTCAGCATGGGCCTCGTGAGCTACACGCCCGCCAAGGATGAGATGGAGGTGAAAACGCGATGAACCGGACGACTTCTTCCCTTTTGACGATTCTGTTGCTCGCGGCCACAGCGCAAGCGCAGAAGTGGATCAACCCGAACTTCGACGCGCACCGGCTGGATTTTCGCACGCTCGGCTATCCAGACGTGACCGAAATCGAGGCCGACAACAGCCCGATCACAGCGCTCATCACTGCCCGCAACGGCCGCGTCTATGGCGCCACGAGCGGCAAGACGGCCTCGTTCTTGTTCCTTTACGAGCGCGCCATCAACAAAGTCCGCCCACTCGGCCGCATCGGCGACGCGAAAGGCGTGCATCACGCGTTGGTGCAGGACAGTGACGGCTCGCTGCTCATCGGCGGCGGCTTGAACATGCTCGCACCGGCGCCGCTGACGCAGAAGTTTCCCGGCGGCTTTCGCGCCATCGAGGAACAGCTCTGGAAGGACGTCGTCGCGCCCTACACGAACTATCCGGGCGGCCACCTCTATCGCTACGATTCCGCCGCCGACAAAGTCACGCGGCTGACGAGCGAGCCCTGTCCCGTCGAAGACCTCGGCGTGCCCGTGCGCGGCGATTCGATCTACGCGCTCGCACTCGACGCGAAGTCACGCCAGCTCTACGGCATCAGCTATCCGCACGCGCGGTTTTTCGTGTTCGACTTGGAGACGAAAAAGAGCCGCGACATTGGCTCGCCGCTTGACCGGCAGGTTTATTCCGGCCCGGAGCGGACGTGGCGCAGCGTCCCGCGCGCGCTCCACGTCGCGGCGAACGGCCGCGTTTACACCTCCGGCGAAGACGGCCGCATCGTCTATTTTGACCCGGCGTCGCAGAAGCTGGTGCGCACGACGATGCAGATTCCGGGCGAGTATTGGGAGGCGTGGAACTACCACGGCTACCCGGTGGTCGAGCAATGGGTCTTTGACGCGAAGGGCAACCTTTTCGGCACGACCAGCGACGGCTACCTCTTCCAGATGCGCGCCGACCGCGAACAGATCGTCAACCTCGGCAAGCCGCGCATCCATCGCCGTGTCCGCGCCAGCGTGCTCGGTCCCGACGACCGGCTCTACATGATCTGCGGAGAATTTGAGGACGCGTGCAAACTCATCAGCTACGACACCACCGGCCGCGAAGGCTTCCGCGACTGGGGCGTGCTGACGGTGGACCGCAGTCCCTACTACGCCAAGCGCGCCTACCAGTTCGACGCGATGACCGCCGGCATTGACGGCACGCTCTTCATCGGCGAGAGCGACCGCCGCGCGTGCCTGTTCCTGTTCTTCCCTGGCGGCAAACACTTCGAAGGCGGCTTCAATCCGGCCAATCCCCGATGAAACTCTACAAAAGTGCTGCAATTCTGCTGCTGGCGACGGGACTCACTCTCGCTGCCGAACAAACGCGACCTGTCATCGAGTTGGTGAAAGACGCAGAGCCGGCTTACATCGTGCTCGCGAAGACCAAGCACAAGGGCGTTATGGCTGCCGCGAAGGACCTACAGCGCGACATCACGAAGATCAGCGGCGTGACGCCGAACATCGTCCACTCGCTCGCAGACGCGTTTGGCAAGTGCGTCGTGCTCGGCAGCGCGGATTGCGCGGAGGGGAAGGCGTTGCTCGCGTCGGTCGGCGTCGGCGTGGAGGACCTTGCGGGGAAGTGGGAGGTGTTCAAGTATCGCGTGGTCAACAACGCCGGCGGCAAGGAGCAGGTGCTCGCCATCGCAGGCAGCAACGTGCGCGGAACGATCTTCGGCGTCTATGATTTCGAGCAGAAACATCTCGGCATGGACCCGTTCTGGTTTTGGGCGGACCACGAGCCGGCGACGCGCGGGGAGCTGGTCTTCGACGACCGCATCAACTTCGGGCCGACGAAGGAGCCGACTTGGAAGTATCGCGGTTGGACGCTGAACGATCATCCGCAGTTCATGGAGTGGATGCAAAGCGGGCTGGTGCAACGCACGCGCTACAGCCGCTACATGTTCGCGATTCATCCAGAGGTGTTCGAACGGCTGTGGGAGGCGGCGCTGCGGCTGAAGATGAACATGTTCGCGTGGTATTTCGTGGACATTGACTGGCAGCCGGACCGCGAGCGGTTGCAGGCGGCGGTGGACCGCGGGCTGTTCATCACGCAGCACCAGATGGAGGGCATCGGCGCGGACACGGGCTTCTGGGACAGCTACTGGGCGCGCCACAACCCGGAGCGCAAGCCGAAGGAGTTCTCCTACAAGCTGCACCCGGAGGCGTTCCGCGAGTTCTGGAGCCACTACATCAAACGCTGGGCGGAGTTCTCGCCGCAGGTCGTTTGGGAGATCAACCTGCGCGGTTGGGCGGACGGTCCCTACGAGGAATCGAGCCTGCCCGACGGCGGCACGCCGCAGCAACGCGCGGAGATCATCAGCGCGGCGTTGAGCGACCAGGCGCAACTGGTCCGCAAGCTCGACCCGAATCCCGATCTAGAGATGATGACGAGCCTCTACGCCGAGATGGGGAAGTTCTACGACGAGGGCTGGATCAAGGTGCCACCGGGCGTCACGACCGGGTTCTGTGACGCCGGGATGAACGGCATGAGCTACTCGAAAAAGTTCTGGACCGAGAAACGCGACCCACAGCGGCGTTACGGGCAGTATTTCCACACGCAGTATTTCGGCGGCGGCCCGCAGATCGCCAAGTGCACGCCGATCGAGACCTACCTGAAGGTCAACATGGACGCGATGTTCCAGCGGGGCGACACGCAGCACATGCTGCTGGCGATGAACGAACTGCGCCACCAGCAACTGGAGATTCGCGGCATCGCCGAGATGCTGTGGGATTTCCCCGCGTTCAAGCCGCGCGAATACCTGGCGCGCTACTGCCGCGAGGAGTTCGGCGAGGCCGCCGCGCCGAAGGTCGCCGCGCTCTACGACGCCTACTACGCGAAGTATCCGCACGGCATGAAGAACGACGGGTTCAAGACCATCCCGATGTATTACAAGGTCATGGAGCCGCTGTTCACGGTCATCGGCAACCTGCTCAACATCGAGGCCGGCACGCGCGATGGGCTGAAGTTCAACTACAGCTATAAACGCGAAGCCTACGAGGCCGGCATCCGCGACCTCGGCGAACTGTTGGAGCAGACGCGCGCGTTGCGGTCCGCGATCCCTGAGGACCGGCGCTACTTCTTCGACTACGAGTTCACCGACGCCCTCCGGCTCATCCGCGGCATTTACAAACTCTCCATCGCGACGCAGGACGCCATTGACCGGCTCGCGGCGGGCGACCGCGCCGGGGCGCTGGCGACGTTGCTGGAGGCGCGTCCGCTGACGAAGGAACTTTACGCGTCGTTCCGCAACCAATGCGGCACCGACAAATGGCGCTACTGGTTCCGCAGCGGCACGAACGAGGATTTCTACCTGATGTATAACCTCTACCAAAAGGCGCGCCTGCGGCTGGAGGTGGAGACGATGAACTTCGTCGCCGACATCGAGCCGCAACGGCATCCGTTCCTCGGCAACGTTGTCATGCACGACCCGGCGCGCGCCGGCGACGCGGTCTATAGCTCGCAGGCTGAGCGGATCAACTCCTCCGTCTATAACGGCTCGCCGTATTCCATCGCCGAGTTTCCGCTGGAAGGCGCGTTCCAGATCGGCGGCGTGCGCTCGGTCTATGGCAAGTGGATGGGCAAAGACACGCGCTACGTGCCCGACTACGGACTCGGCTACCGCTTCAAGCTCCAAGGCCCCGCCACCGTCTTCATCGCGAAACCGAAAGGCAAGAAACTCGACTGGCTCGCGAAGGAAGGCTTCAAGGCGACGCGCCAGACGATGACCGTGGGCCATTGGGACTGGCCCTACCGCTACCGCAACCGCCCGCCGACCGACACGATCGTCTTTGATTTCGTGTCGAAGCATTTCCCCGCCGGCGAGGTCACGCTCGGCCCGAACGCAAAGAGCGACCGTCAACTCCCCTACATCGTCTTCGTCCAGCCGTCCCTGTTGGCGTTCGAGAACTTCCGCCGCGACGCCATCGGCTCCGCACCCGCCGCGTGGAAGATCACTGGCCGCGCTTCCGTCGTGGACATTCCCGACTACGATTCCGAACTGCGGCCGAGCGTCTTCGACCTCAGCACCGTTCCGCGTTACCGCCCGCTCGACCTGCGCGCGCTGAAACTGGAAGCCGGGGCCTCGGCGGAGATGAAGCTCGCTGCGCCCGCAACGGATGATTTCGTTTTGCACGCGCGGCTGAAGCTCGACCAGAAGGCCACGCTCTCACTCTGCGCCAGCAATGGAAAGCCAGCCATTGAGGTGTCCCTCACACCCACCGGCAAGTGGCAAAACCTCACGCTGCGCGCCTCGCCCGCGCAGCGGACATACAGTGTCGAAGTCCAAGACGACACGCTCCGCGTGACAAAGACCGACAACCTCTCTTTCCTCGAAGGCGCCGACGCCCCACTCGACCGGCTCAGGCTCGCAAGCAGCGGCGCGTCGTTGCTGTGCAATGCAGTGACTGCATGGAGAGCGAAACCGTAGGCCAGACACTCTTGTCTGGCTAAAAGAAGTCACCCGCGAGCGAGCGGCAGTTGCACAACGAATTCCGTGAGATCGTCACGAGTGGGTTCGAGCGTGATGTCGCCGTTGTGGGCGCGGATGATTTCGCGGGCGAGGCTTAGGCCGAGACCGACGCCGCCGGCCTGGCTTTCGCGGGCTTGGGCGGTGCGGTAGAAACGTTCGAAGATGCGCTCGCGGTCGGCGGGCGGGATGACGACGCCGGTGTTGGCGATGCGCAGGACGGCGTTGTCGCCCTCGCGATGCAGTTCCAACCGCACGCGGCCGCCCTCGCGGTTGAACTTCACCGCGTTGGCCGCGAGGTTCTGCAGGACGCGCTGGATGAGGTCGCTGTCGGCTTGCACACACACGTCCGGCTCAATCTCGCTTTCCACTGTCAATTCGGGTCCGAGCGCGTGAACATCCTCAATGATGTCAGCCAGCACGCGGCTGAGGTCCACGCGCTCGCACCGCAACGGCAGGCGGCCCGCGTCGGCTTGGGAAAGCAGCAGCAGTTTGTCGGCGATGGCGCGGAGGTGGACGATCTCGTCGAGCAGACGACTGTAGGTGTGCTGGATTTCGGAGCCTGGCTCGGCGGCTTGGAGGGCCTGCTCCAATTCGCCCTGCAGGATGGTGAGCGGCGTCTTCAGTTCATGCGAAGCGTCGGCGCTGAACCGCGTCGCCTGATTAAAGCCTTTTTCCAGCCGGTCCATCATCTGGTTGAAGACGGTGATGAGCCGTGCGAACTCAGCCTCGTAGCCGCGCACGGTGATGCGCTGGTCGAGTCCGCGCGCGGTGATACGCTCGGCGGTTTGTGTGAGTGCGGTCACGGGCCGCAGCGCGCGGCTGGCGATGAGCCACGCGCCCGCCGCGACGAGCAGCAGCGCGACCGGCAATGTGGCGAAGTAAGCGCGGCGCAGTTGCGCCATGCCCGCGTTAAACTCGTTGATGTCCGCGCCGAGGATGAGCGTCACGTAAGGATTGCCCATCACGCCGATGCGCCAGTCCTTGCCGTCGGCCTCGCGCGTGTAGAATTGCGGCGCCTTGCGCGGCAGCGCGGGATTTTGCACGGAAATCGGCTCCTCGCGGCGCGGAGGTCGAGGCAGTGGCTCGCCCGGCTTTGGTCCGTCGGGTGCTTCATAGGTGGTCAACGCGGGGAATCCTTCCGGCAAGATTTCCTTCGGCCAATGAGGCGACTGGTGAATGACGCGGTCCTCGTGCTTCACCCAGAGGATGAAAGCAGGCGCGGCGTTGGTGCCGGCGACAAACCGCAGCGCGCCCTCGAACCGGACCCAATGGTCGCCGCCCACGATGCGTTCGAGATGCGGTGTGCCGAGGTTGCGGATCTCGCGGTCAATGCGCGCGAGTTCGACCTGATAGGTGCGCTCCCAGAGGACTGCGCCCGCGACCAGCAGCAGTCCGCCCGACACCAGAGCGGACAGCAAGGCGATCTTGAGCCGGAACGAATTAGTTTTCACAACTTGCGAAACCGATAGCCCACGCCGCGCACGGTTTCGATGAGCGGCTGGTCGGGATCATCGTTAATCTTCTTGCGGACGCGCTGGACGTAAACGTCCACGAGGTTGGTGCCGGGGTCGTGGTGATAGTTCCAGACGTGCTCGCAAAGCTGTGTGCGGGTGAAAACGCGCCCCGGCGCGTTCATCAGGCACGTCAGTAGCGCAAACTCGCGGCTTGTCAGTTCGACGGCCGCGCCGCCACGCCGAACCTCGCGCGTAAGAAGATTCACTGACAGATCGCCCGCTTGCAGGACGCTGAGTTCGTCGCCGGAAGCTCGCCGCAGCACCGCGTGGATGCGGGCCGCGAGTTCATCGAGGAAGAACGGTTTCGGCAGGTAGTCGTCCGCGCCGAGGTTCAAGCCCTCGACGCGCTCACTCAACTCGCCGCGCGCCGTCAGCAGGATGACCGGCACCGTGTTCTTCTTCTCCCGCAGGCTGCGCAGGATGCTCAAGCCATCGCGACCCGGCAGCATGATGTCGAGCAGGATGACGTCGTAGCGCCGTGTCGTGGCGAGTTCGTAACCCTCGTCGCCGCGATGGCAGACATCCACGACGAAGCCGCGCTCCTCAAGACCCTTGCGGACAAAGGACGCAATCTTCTTTTCGTCTTCGACGACCAGCACTTTCACGCGCCTGTTGTAACTCTTGCCGCTCCCGGAGTCCACTCGCGAACAATTACAATACTGTAATCAGACCTCGGCCTGTTCTGTCATGGAGGCGGCGTTAATACAGGTGAAGGACATGACTATGAAAAAGCAAACGATGGTCTCGGTGGCGATGGGCGCGTGGCTGGTGGCGGCTGGCGCGGGCGAGGCGGCGACGCAGCAGCAGATGGCCGGGTTCGCGCTGATTCCGGCGGGGAAGTTCGAGATGGGCGACCATCACAACTTCGTGGACCCGAAGCATGGCGGCGATGAGACGCCGATCCATACGGTGTGGGTGGATGCGTTTTACATGGGCATCTACACGGTCACGACGCGGGAGTATTGCGAGTTCCTCAATTCGGCGCTGGCGCAGCGGATGATTGAGGTGCGGGAGGGCGGCGTGTATCTGGTCGGCGGAAAAGACCTGCTTTGCGAGACGCGGGAGATGTCGCCTCACAGCCGCATTGGTTGGGGCGGCGGGAAATTCACCGTGCTCGACCGGAAGGAGAACCATCCCATCGTCTGCATCCGCTGGCCGGGCGCGGCGGTGTATTGCAACTGGCTGAGCGCGCAGCAGCGCCGGCCGCTCTGCTACAACACGACGACGTGGGATTGCGATTTCAATAAGAGTGGCTTCCGGCTGCCGACGGAGGCGGAGTGGGAATACGCCGGGCGCGGCGGCCTGCACAATCCCTACCGCAATTTCCCGTGGGGCGACGAGCCGGACGGGACGAAGGCGAACTGGCCGGAGTCGAAGAATCCGTTTCGCGCCGGCCCGATACCGTGGACGACGCCGGTGGGGTTCTTCAACGGCAAGCTGCATCGCAAGGCGGACTTCGGCTGGCCGGGCGCGCAGGAGAGTTGCCAGACCTCGAACGGCGCGAACGGCTACGGCCTCTACGACATGAGCGGCAACGTCTGGCAGTTCATCAACGACTGGTATGGGCGCGACTACTACGCCTACAGTCCCGCCGAAAATCCGCCCGGCCCGGCGAGCGGCAGCCTCGTGCAGGACGGCAAGCCGTATCGCGGCATGCGCGGCGGCAACTGGTATAACGGCGAGAACGGCCACGGCCGCGTGTCGAACCGCAACCCGTCCTATTATCGCGGCCCGCAGGACCCGGATCATCCCTACTATCATCTCGGCTTCCGCGTCGTGCTGCCGGTCAACGCCGAGAGCCGGCCCGTCATCAAACCAACGCCCGTGCAGCGCGTCGCCGGTCGCGAGGGCGGCCCCGGCGGCGGAGGTTCCAGCGGAAAAGGTAAGGGCAAGGGCAAAGGCAAAGGTGGCGGAGGTGAACGCGGCGAGCGTGGTGGTGGCAGCGGCGAACGTGGCGAACGCGATAGTGGCGGCGCTGGTGGTGAACGGCGCGGCGGCGACGACCGTCCGCAGGCCGCGAACGCGCAACGACCGGCTCGCAGCGGCTCGTTCGTATTGAGCAGCACCGAAGTGGCTGATGGCGGGAACTTGCCGGCGGAGTTCACAGCCGACGGAAGCAGCGCCACGCTCCCGCTCGCTTGGACCGGCGCGCCCGCCGGCACGAAAAGCTACGCGCTCATCATGCACCACGAAGCGCCCGACATGACGAAGTGGTATTGGATTCTCTACAACATCCCCCCAGACGTTCGCAGCCTGCCGAAAAACGTAAAAGGTATCGGCACGCTCGGCAACAACAGCGTCAACGAGCGGGCCGAATACACACCGCCGAAGTCCAAAGGACCCGGCGCGAAGACCTACATCTACACCGTCTATGCGCTGTCAGCGCCGCCGCAAATCAACGTCCCGCCCGAGCGGGTCAACCGTGAGGTTCTGCTCGCCGCGATGAAGGACAAGATTCTCGCCAGCGCGGAACTGAGCGTGGTTTACACGCGGCAGGGCAACAGCGACGAACAGGAGGAGCGGCGCGGCCCGGGCAAGTCGGAGGATCGTCCCCGACGCGAATAGAAGTCGAACACAGAGTTTCCTCGAACACCAAGTCCACAGGAGAAAAGACCATGAACACGACAAAACAAACCACTCACAGACTGGCAAAGAGCGCGCTGTTGACGCTGCTGGCAATCGGCAGCGTGGCGTATTTCACCGGTGTCATTACCGCACAAGAGCAGCCCGAAAACCGTCCGCCCCGCCGTGACGGCCAGGACCGGAATCGCGAGGGAGGTGGCGGTGGTGGTGAACGACGCGGCGGCGGCAAGGGTGGTGGCGGTGGCGGCGGCGGACGGCACGACATGCCGGAGAACAAGACGCCGGTTTCGCCGAACCCCGGCCAGACGGTCGGCCTCTTCCTCAACACGCCGAAGGCCTACAACGGCTACACGTTGTTCGCGCCAAAGCACAATCACACCACCTACCTGATGAACAATGCCGGCCAGGTCGCTCATTCCTGGACGAAGAGCCAGTATGAACCCGGCCAGACGGTTTATCTGCTGCCCAACGGCCACATGGTCCGCGCCTGCATGTTGCGCGTGCAGGGCGGCACCGGCGGTGGCGAAGGCGGGCGCATCGAGGAGTATGACTGGGAGGGCAACCTCGTGTGGGAGTTCGACCACGCCACCCGCGACTACCAGTTGCACCACGACATCAAGCCTTTGCCCAACGGCAACTTCCTCGCCCTGATGGTCGAGCGCAAGACCCGCGAGGAGGCGTTGGCGGTCGGCTTCGAGGAGAACATGATGCGCGACGACTACTTGGTGCCCGACGCTGTGGTCGAAATCCAGCCCACTCGGCCCAAGGGCGGCAAGATCGTCTGGGAATGGCACGTCTGGGACCACCTGATCCAGGACACCGACCGCAGCAAGCCCAACTACGGCGATCCCGCGCAGCACCCGGAGCGGATTTACGTCAACTGCAACGGCCGCCCCATGGCCGCGTTCTGGAACCACATGAACTCGCTCGATTACAACGCCAAGCTCGACCAGATCGTCCTGAGCGTTCGCGGCTGCAACGAGATTTGGATCATTGACCACAGCACCACGACGCAACAGGCGGCCGGGCGCACCGGCGGCAAGCACGGCAAAGGCGGTGACCTCATCTATCGCTGGGGCAATCCCGCGGCCTACAAGTGCGGCACCATCAAGGATAAACAGTTGGTCCAGCAACACGACGCCTTGTGGATTCCCGACGGCTATCCCGGCGCGGGCCACATGACCATCTTCAACAACGGCTACGATCGCGGTTGGTCGAGCGTCGAGGAAATCGTGCTGCCGATGGACGCCAGCGGCCGCTACACCCTTGAGCCGGGCAAAGCCTACGGTCCCGCCAAGCCCGTCTGGCATTACGAGGCGAAGAACCGCACTGACTTCTTCTCGGCGGAGATTTCCGGCGCGCACCGCCTGCCCAACGGCAACACCCTCATCTGCGGCGGCATCGTGGGCAACTTGTTCGAGGTCACGCCCGCCGGCGAGATGGTCTGGCAATACGTCAACCCCATGGTGCGGCAGGGCATCCTCGCGCAAGGCGAACTGCCCGGCAAAGACATGCGCGGCCATTTGTGGAACGCCGTCTTCAAGGTCCATCGCTATGAGCCGAACTATGCCGGCCTGGCCGGACGCGATTTGACCCCCAAAGGCGTCATCGAGCTACCCGCCTCCATGAAAGGCAAGACCGGTCTCCACCTCTTCACCGAAGAGCAGCGCACCGACCGCGGCCCTGCCGGCAAAGGCGGCGGCAAAGGAAAAGGCAAAGGCGGCAAAGGCGGCGACCGCGGCGGCAACAATCGCGACGACCGTCCGTCCCGCGACGACCAGCGACAGAATTAAAGGAGCCACCATCATGAAACGCACACTGATCCTCAGCGCGATGCTCGCCACGGCGGCGTTCGGCTACGAACGGCTGCAAGGGCCGACGGAACTGCTCTTCTGCAACAAGGAGAAGGCGCTCAACGGCTACACGCTCTTCGGCGTCGGCAGCCGGACCTTCCTGCTCGACATGGAGGGGCGCGTCGTCCACACGTGGGCCATCGGCACCAACCCGCACCTGCTCGACAACGGCAACATCCTCGACGCGTCGAAGGACGACCCCAGCGGCTTCTCGGGCTTCACGGAGGTGGATTGGGACGGCAAGAAGGTCTGGGAATACACCGAGAAGCGCGAGGGCTACGCGCCGCATCACGATTGGGTGCGCATCTTCAACAAGAAGCTCAACGCGCCCACCACGCTCTATATCGCGAACAAATCCATCTCCTACGAGCAAGCCGTCGCCGCCGGGGCCGACCCGAAGAAAGCCTCGCAGGAGGGCGGCCAGATGGACGCGGTCGTCGAGGTGGACATGCAGGGCAACGTCATCTGGGAGTGGTGCTTCTTCGATCACGTCGTGCAGGACCTTGACCCGTCGAAGCCCAACCACGTCGGCGCGGGCAAGACCGTCGCGGACCATCCCGGCCGCATCAACATCAACATGCCCGGCCGCCCGCTCAAGCGCGACTGGCTCCACTGTAACTCGATGGACTACAACGCCGAGTCCGGCCACATCGTCATCAACTCCGTGCAGGGCGAGCTCTACGTCGTGGATCACGACGGCACGTTCGTCGCCGGCGACCCGAAGGCCAGCATCGCCAAGGCCGCCGGCCCCGCGGGCGATTTCCTCTACCGCTTCGGCGACCCGGCCCGCTACGCGCAGGGCGACCCGCCGCGCGTGCTGGAGAATTGGGACAACGCGACGACCGGCCACAAGCAGATGGGCGGCTCGCACGACGTGCATTGGATCCGGCCCGGCCTGCCCGGCCCGGGGCACATCATGGTCTTCAACAACGGCCAGTATCTCTACCAGCGAACGCCGGGTTCCTCGATCCTGGAAATCAATCCGTTCCTCGACGCGAGCGGGCGCGACACCGGCAAGTATGTCAACCCGCCCGACGCCGGCTACCGTCGCGAGACCTACGACCACGACACGCACAACCAGCCGCGCCAGATTTCCAAGCAGGTCGTCTGGAGCTACAGCTCCGTGAACAGCCACGGCTTCTTCAGCCACATCGGCTCCAGCGGCCAGCGCCTGCCCAACGGCAACGCGTTCATCTGTTCCGACACCGAGGGCCACTTCTTCGAAGTGACCGACAAGGGCGAACTCGTCTGGGAATACATCAACCCCGTCACGCGCGACGGCGCGGTGAAGACGCTCGGCGACGTGCTGCCGATGACCAACTCCGCCTTCCGCGCCTACCGCTACGCTGCCGATCATCCCGCGTTCAAGGGCCGCGACCTGACACCCAAAGGCACCATCACCGAGCGCGCCGCGCAGGGCATAGACAAGTATCCCAAGCGCGGTCCCGGCGACGGCAAGGGCAAAGGCAAGGACGACCGCCGCGGCAAAGGCAAGGGCGGAAAAGGCGGCGGCAAGGGCGGCCAGCGCGGTGGTGGCGGTGACAATCAAGGTGACCGTCCGCAGCGGAATGACCAGAGCGAGAAGTAGTTTTTGCCAACGCGCCAGCGCTTTGCGGGTTACTAATGGTCGTCGTGCCTCTTGTGGAGCCGGAGCTTACTCACCTTCACTAACCGCTTCGAGTTTCTGCTGATCGGCGGGAGTTTCCAAGAGATTGAGCCACATGACACTTCGCGAAGGAGATTGAGCGGCGATGATCGATGCTTTGTAGTTGGCCTTGGCGTTCTCTGGATCGCCCTGCAATCTGAAAACGTCCGCCAACCTTCTGAAATGCCCTGGAAGCCGAGGGGATGTTTCGTCTGCCAAACTGATGGCATGCTGAAGTGAATCCTTCGCTGTGTCCAAGTCTCCAAGTAACATTGCGATGCGTGCACAATAGGCCCATGCAATTTCGTCGGCGGGATCAAGCACCGTTGCTCTTTTAGCTTTCTCAAGCGCCTCTCTATGCCGACCCATCGACGCCAAGAGGTCGGCCCATTCCCGCTGAACCTTTGCGGAGTCTTTGAACAGTTCGTCTTTCTCCGCGAGCAAAGTTTGGGCTTCTTGGTAGAGTTCAAGCGCACGAAGCGCGTCGATGTAGAAATGGAAAATTCGGTCATCGGCTGGACGTTTCCTCAAAAGTTCTTCGAACAGTTGGAGGCTTTCCTGCCTATTGTGCGCGAGCGCAAGTTCGTGTGCGAGGGTTGCGCCATACCTTTCCGACCCCTGTGATGCTTCGTAGGCCCTTCTGAAAAGGCGGATGGAGGTTTCCTGCGAATCATACTCCTTGGCCAAGACCGCGGCGTTGTGCAGGACTGGTGGGTTAGCGGGGATGTCAGCATCAGCCAACCGTCGCAGATAGCGAAGACCCCTCGCGCGGCCTTCTGCGCCTGCTTCTGCTCGAGACTGTTCAGCCAAGTAATAGAGCGTTTCGGCTTCCGGCTTTTCGCCCGGTGAAGGCTGGCCGAGCGAGGTGAGGTTCTTGAGGGCAGACACCATTTCGGAATTCTCTGTGCGAAAACGTTCTGCTTCTGCACGCGCCTTGGCGAACAGATCGTTGATGGTCTTCGTGTGCTCGTTCTGAACCTCCCGAAGTTGCTCTCGTGTTTTCGCGAGCTCAGAATCCGTGTGCGCAATGACTTCCTTCCGGCTTGCTTCAACCTCTTGGAAGAGGTGCGCTCGAAGGTTCTCCCGGTATTCTTCCGGATCTTTGATTCGGCTGTTGATAAACAGCCCCATTAAGCCGGTGAGCACTGTAAAAAGCGTGCCGACAAACCCGCCAACCCAGAGAATGCGATTCATAACCTTCTCGTCGGTTTCATGTCGCAGTTTCTCAGAGACCTCCAATTGTTTCGTGAGCATTTCGACTCGCGCACTGAGAGCAGCAACTTCCACTAGCACAGAAACCGATTCGGCTCGATAAGTGTTAGCCTGAGACATCTGCGAAGGGGTATTCGCGACCGCTGCCAGAGCCGTGTTTGTGCCTGTAGCAGGAGGCACTTGGGCAAAACACACATGCGATTGAATGATTCCGGCGCAGACGCAGGCTGCGACGCTCGCGGCACGTGGTAGAGTTCTCCGACAGTGCTTCATTTGGCTTTTCTCCGTTCTCCGGTTCCAATTTCTGTTCTAAGCTTCGCAATTCTCTGCGCGAGCGATAGAGCCGATACTACGCCGGCGGAAATTGGCGGCAAGAACTATCTCGGCACGTCTCGGTGGCCGCCCTGTCCAGTCGCGAAAATTACAGAACTGTAATCGGAGTTCTGCCGACTTTGTCATGCGGACGGAGTTTAATCAGGGAGAACGACAGGCAACCATGAAAACGCTAAAAGCAGTCTCGGTGCTCATGGCCGCGTTGCTCAGCGCGCCGTTGTTGGCCGCCACACCGCAGCGGCCCAACTTCGTGTTCATCCTCGGCGAAGGCCACGGCTGGAGCAGCACGTCGGTGCGGATGGATGACGCGGTGCCGGAGTCCAAGAGCAGCTTCGTCCGCACGCCGAACTTCGAGAAGCTCGCTCAGACCGGGATGCGGTTCGCGAACTTCTACGCGCCGTCGCCGCGTTGCACGCCGTCGCGCGCCACATTCTTCACCGGCAAAAGCCCGGCGCAGTTGCACATGACGTTCGTCGGCGAAGGCAAGAAGGACAGCGGCGGTGGCGGGAACACCCGCATGCTGCCGCCGCCGAGTTCGACCGAACTGCCCACGAGCGAGACGAGCATCGCGAAGTTGCTCAAACACGCCGGCTACGCGACGGCGCACTTCGGCAAATGGCACGTGGGGCGGATTGATCCGAAGGAATATGGTTTCGGCGCGAGCGACGGCCCGACCAGCAACGGCGGCCCGGACAACGTGGACAATCCGCACCCGAAGCAACTCTTCGGCATGACCGAGCGCGGCATGGCGTTCATGGCGCAGCAGGTCAAGGCCGGCAAACCGTTCTACCTCCAGATGTCGCACTACGCCTCACGAAACGGAGGCGACGCGCGGCCGGAAAGCGTCGCCATCGTGAAGAGTTGGGGCGGCAACCTCAGCGAACGGGAAATCGCGGAGGCGGCCGCGGATTGGGACCTCGACCTCGCCTTCGGGATGTTGCTGAAGAAGCTCGACGAACTCGGCATCGCCAACAACACCTACGTCATCTTCACCACCGACCACGGCACGCCGGGGAAAAATCCGCCGCTGGCCGGCGGCAAGGGCACGGTGTCCGAGGGCGGCCTGCGCGTGCCGTTCATCATCCGCGGCCCCGGCATCAAGCCGGGCGTTTGCTCCCACGTGCGGACGGTCGGCGCGGATTTGGTTCCCACCATCGCAGAACTGGCGCGCGTGAGCGGACCGCTGCCCAAGGGCGTCGAGGGCGGCAGCTTCGCGTCGGTGCTCGCCAACGCCGGCAACGGCACGGTCAAGCGCCCGCGCGAGGAGTTCGTCGTCCATTTCCCTCACTACGACAAGGACGCCATCGGCCCGGCCTCCGCGATACTGCTCGGCGACTTCAAACTCATCCGCGTCTACGAGACCGGCGCGCTGCAACTGTTCAACAACGCCAAAGACCCCGGCGAACGCCGCGACCTCGCGCAGCAGATGCCCGACAAGGTCAAGGAACTCAACCAGTGCCTGACCGACTACCTCACGTCCGTCAACGCCCAGATGCCGACCAAGAACCCGAACTACGACCCGAACAAACCGACTTCGGAACCCAAGCGCGGCGGCAAAGGAAAGGGCGGGAAGAAGAACCGATGAGCTTTCGCGTCATTCGGACAGCGGCTTGGATTTGCCTTTGCGCCTGTGTCGCGCTGGCAGCGCCCGAAGGGAAGAAAGGCCGTGGCAAAGGCAACAAGGAGCAGCCCACGCAGAACTCCAAGTGCAACGATGTGCCTGTGCATTCGTTCGATGTAGTGCTTGGCCGGCCCACGCGGGATTCTGTCACGGTCAGCGTGCTCGCCTATCAGGACGCCGAAGGCTGCATCGCCTACGGAACACAGCGCGGCAGTTACTTGCAGCAGACCCCGGCGCGCCAGTTCAAGAAAGGCGAACCCGTCGAAATCGTGATCGGCCCGCTGCGGCCCGACACGCAGTATTTCTATCAATTAAAAGTGGCGCAAGCTTCCAGCTTGCGAATCAATGACCAATCGCAAGCTGGAAGCTTGCGCCACCTTCAAGAAGGCGCCTTCCACACGCAGCGCTCGCGCGGTAGTTCGTTCACATTCACCATCACGGCCGACCCGCATCTCGACGACCGCACCAGCGCCGAGGTGTATCAGCGCACATTGGCCAACGCGCTCGCCGACGCGCCGGATTTTCACGTGGATCTCGGCGACACGTTCATGACCGAGAAGCACGAGAACCGCGAGAACGCCGCCAAACAATACCTAGCGCAGCGGTTCTACTTCGGCCAGCTTTGCCGGTCCGCGCCGCTGTTCCTTGTGCTTGGCAATCACGACGGCGAAAGCCCGCGCGGGCGCGGCAGCGACGCCGACGACCTCGCCGTCTGGTCGAACCAGATGCGGAAGCGCTATTTCCCGAATCCCGTTCCCGATGGCTTCTTTACCGGCAACAAAACAAAACACCCCCAAGCCGGTCTGTTGCAGGATTACTACGCGTGGGAGTGGGGCGATGCGTTGTTCGTCGCACTCGACCCGTTCTGGTTCACGCAGAAGCAGCGCGGCAAAGGCGACAACTGGAAGCGCACGCTCGGCGAGGAACAGTATCAATGGTTCAAGCGCACGCTGGAAGGAAGCAAAGCGAAGTTCAAATTCGTCTTCATCCATCACCTCGTCGGCGGCGCGGACGAACAGTGCCGCGGCGGCTCGGAAGCCGCGCCGTTCTACGAGTGGGGCGGCAAGAACGCCGACGGCACCGATGGATTCAAGCAGAACCGTCCCGGCTGGCCCGCGCCGATCCATCAACTGCTCGTGCAGAACCGCGTCTCCATCGTCTTCCACGGCCACGACCATCTCTACGCCAAGCAAGACCTCGACGGCATCATCTATCAGGAAGTTCCACAGCCGGGCAACGAGAGCAACGGCAAGCTCCCTCGCTACGCTGAAGAATACGGTTACAAAGCCGGCTCCATCCTGGGCGGCTCCGGCCACATGCGCGTCACTGTGAAATCAACGCAGGTGAAAGCGGAATATGTGCGTTCAGTTTCCGGGGAGGCGAAATCCATTGCTGACTCCTACCTGATCACTGTCAAATAGGCGAAGACGCAACGCACAGAAGAAGCGCGCGGGCTTGCTCTGCGGTCTGATTCTTCGATAACCTCCGCCCATGAAGAAGAACTTCTTCGTCCTGTTTCTTTTCGCGTTCGCCGCTGCTTGTCCATCCGTCGCAACAGCGGCCGAATCCGAACCGGTGCCCGGCAGTCTCGAAGACCTTGCCCGATTCCACAAGCCGGCGCGCGAGGTTCGGATGGTTGTGGACGGGTTTCTCTGGGTGGATGCGGAGGACTTCAAGGACTACGGCGAGTGGCGGCTGGACACGCAGTTCGTCTATCTCATGGGGTCAGCTTATCTGCTGGCCGGCGGCGTCGGCACGCCGATTCGCGACGCGACGACGGAGATTCAGGTGCCAAGGGCCGGCACGTATCGCGTCTGGATTCGCGCAAAGAACTGGATCAAGGAGCATTCGCCGGGGAAGTTCACGGTGATCGTCAACGGACGGAAGTCAGCGCATGTGTTTGGTGCGGCGGCGACGGAAGATTGGATTTGGGAATCGGCGGGCGAGTTCGAGCTTCAGAAAGGCGCGGTGAGGCTGGCGCTGCACGATCTCACCGGCTATTTCGGGCGGTGCGACGCGTTGATTCTGACCAGCGACCTACAATACAAGCCGCCGCAGGACTTCGACGGTTGCCAACGTGAGCGTGTGCGGCTGGCGGGGTTGTCGCGTGAGATGAAGGCGGCGGGCGACTACGACGTGATCGTGGTCGGCGCGGGCACGGCGGGTTGCAGCGCAGCGATTGCGGCGGCGCGACTTGGCGCGAAGACGGCGCTCGTGCAGGACCGGCCCGTGCTGGGCGGCAACGCGAGCAGCGAGTTGGGCGTGCCGCCGTGCGGCGCGAGTGTCTCGCACGCCAACGCCCGCGAGAGCGGCATCATCGAGGAGGCGGCGCTCATCCGCGCCCGGCGCGGTTTCCCGAAGCAGAGCGAAGGCTTCCAAATGATCGCGGCGGCGGAGAAGAACCTCACCGTGTTCTTCAACAAGCGCGTCGTCGCCGCGGAGATGAAGGACGCCGGCACCATCGCTGCCGTTCGCGCGGTGGACACGTTGACGCTGGAGGAGAGCCGCTACAGCGCGAAGCTGTTCATTGATTGCACCGGTGACGGTTGGGTCGGCTTCTTTGCGGGTGCGAAGTTCCGCCTCGGCCGCGAGTCGCGCGACGAGTTTCAGGAAGACCTCGCGCCGCCGCAGGCCGACAAGATCACCATGAGCGGCTGCATCATGGGCAATCTCGCGTTGTCCTATCGCGCCGAGAATCAGGGCAAGCCGGTGAGTTACACGCCGCCCGCGTGGGCCGCGAAGGTGCCATCTCCCGAAGAGTTCAAGACGCGAAGGATTAAAGGCTTCACCGGCGGCCAGTGGTGGCTGGAGCATCCGGGCGAGATAGACGATCTCGACGACGCTGAGCGCGCGCGCGACGAACTCATCCGCATCACGTTCGGCTACTGGGGCTTCATCAAGAACGGTTGGGAAGAGCGCGACCGCGCTCGCAACTACGCGCTCGCCTACGTCCCGCACATGAACGCTAAGCGCGAGACGCGCCGGCTTGTCGGCGATTACATCCTCAAGCAGCAGGATCCGCAGAACGGCGTGATGTTCCCCGACCGCATTTCCTACGGCGGTTGGAGCATTGATGTGCATCATCCGAAGGGCATTTACTCCGGCAAGGAAGGCCCTTACTACTGTGACCCCAAGGTGCCGATTTACAGCATCCCGTTCCGCTGTCTCTACTCGGTCAATATCGCCAACCTGCTTTTCGCCGGCCGCCATATGAGCGTGACGCACATCGCGCTCGGCACCGTGCGCGTGCAGGCGACGCTGGCGACGCTCGGCCAAGCCGCCGGCACCGCTGCCGCGCTCGGCATCCGCCATCGCGTCACGCCGCGCGAACTCGGCCAGCGCCATATCGGCGAGTTGCAGCAAACGCTGCTCAAGCACGACCAATACATCCCGGAGTTGAAGAACGAAGACCCCGCCGATCTCGCGCGCGGCGCGACGGTGACGGCATCGAGCACGAAGATGTTCAATGAGGTCGGGCGCGAGCAGGTGAAAACCGCGCGCCTGCGGGGAGCCGATTCTCACGAGTTGGCCATGCCCCGCGCCACGATGTTCCCGCGCGGCTTGAACCCGCGGCTGCGATCGGTCCATCTGCGGCTCTCCTCACAACTCGAGAAGCCCGCTGACCTCACGCTGCGCCTGCGTGGTGGCGCGTCGCTTGGCGATTTCTCCTCGACCAACGACCTCGCCGTCGCTACCGCGCGAGTGCCCGCCCGCCGCACGGCCTTCGTCGAGTTCAAGTTCGATTGCACCGTCGAGCAGCCTTACCTCTGGGTCTGGCTGCCGAAAGCGGCGGGCATCTCGTGGTCGCTCGCCGATAGCCTGCCGGAGAACTGTCGGGCTTACGGCGGTGGTGGAACTCGCCCGTGGACAGTGGTAAAGGGCCAGCATTATGCCATGTTCACCGACCCACCGCTGCGGTTCGCGACCGACCACCGGCCGGAGAACGTGATTGACGGCGTCTCGCGCACCGTGGGCACCGCGAGCCATCTCTGGGCCTCCGACCCGCAGCAGCCAATGCCGCAATGGCTCGAACTCGATTTTCGCAAGCCGCTCGAGATGAACACGGTCCAGTTGACTTTCGACACGAATCTCAACCATCGCTTCCCCGAAGGCCCGATGGTGACGGAGTGCGTGAAGGACTACCGCCTCTCGTATTTCAACGGTAGCGCGTGGGTGGAACTGCTCGCGGTGAAGAACAACTTCCTCCGCCACCGCATCCATCGTTTCCCGGCCATCATCGCCTCGAAGCTTCGCCTGACGGTCGAGGAAACCAACGGCGACGATTCCGCGCGTGTCTTCGAGGTTCGCGTCTATCGCGAGTTGGACAGACCGTAAGGAACGCCATGACCGAGCCAATTCACGACGAGTTTCTGCTGAAGACCAAGACGGCGCGACGGCTCTACCATGAGTTCGCCGAGGGACTGCCGATCATTGACTACCACAGCCATCTCGACGCGCGCGACTTGGCCGACGACCGGCGGTTTGAGAACCTGACACAACTCTGGCTCGCCAGCGATCCCTATAAGCACCGAGCAATGCGCATCGCCGGCGTGCCGGAGCGGCTTATTACGGGTGACGCGAGCGACCGCGAAAAGTTCGACGCTTGGGCCGCGGCGGTGCCGCACACGCTCGGCAATCCACTCTTCCACTGGACCGCGCTGGAACTGAAACGATACTTCGGCATCGGCGAAATGCTCTCACCGGAAAACGCTGGGCGCACTTGGGAACAGTGCAACGAGAAGCTGCGCTCGCCGGAGTTCAGTGCGCGCCAGCTTGTCGCGCGCGCCAAAGTCGAGTGCCTCTGCACCTCCGACCGGCTGAACGACGACCTCCTAGCTCACGCGTGCTTGGCGAAGTCCGGCTTGGCGCCGCACGTGCTGCCGTCGTTGCGCGTGGACGAGTTGCCTGCCGGCGACCGGGCATCCATCGTCGAGCGGCTGAACTTCTTCCAACGGATGGGTTGCAGGATCGCTGATCATGCGCTGGCTGAGTTCGGTTCCGGGATGTTGCACTTCCTCGGCTGCGAATACGGCCGGCGCGGCTGGATCATGCAGCTTCACATCGGCGCGCAGCGGCAGACGAGCACGCGCCTGCGCAACCTCGCGGGGCCGACGGGCGGCTACGCCACGATTGGCAACACCTGCGACATCCCAAGCCTTTGCCGCTTCTTCGACGATCTGGAAAAGGAAGGCTGTCTGCCACGAACCATCCTCTTCCCGCTGAACCCCGCAGACAACGCCGCGCTGGCGACGCTGACCGGCTCATTTGCCGAGGACGGCGTTCGCGGCAAGATCCAGTTCGGCCCTGCGTGGTGGTATAACGACCATGCGCTCGGCATTCGCGCCCAACTCGACGCGCTTGCCAGCTATGGGCTGCTCTCGACGTTCATCGGGATGACGACCGACTCGCGCAGCCTGCTTTCGCTGACGCGCCACGAATATTTCCGTCGCGTGCTGTGCGACTGGCTCGGCGACCAAATGGAAGCCGGCGCTCTGCCGGCGGACGAGAAGCTGATCGGCCAGCTTGTGCGCGCCATTGCTTACGAGAATGCGCGAAGTTGGATTTCCACTTCACAGACGGAGACACCGCAACGCTGAAACCGCCAAGAATGAATCGCCGATTTGTTTATCACTGCCTGGCGTTGTTGATCGCCGCGGCTACAGTCTTTCACGGCGCTGAATCGGCGGAACTGTTTCCGACGGACTCCCGTTCCTGGGCGCGCGCGGGCAACGCCGTGGTGGCGACGGATTTCTCGAAGGTCGGGCCGGCCGGCGCGTTGATCACCGGGCGGCGCGAGAAGGGAAAGTGGAAGCTCATTCCGTTCGAGACGGCGGAGTGGAAAGGCACGGCGCTCTCGGCCTATGCGCAGACCGGCCCGCCCGCGGTGCGGCTGCCACTGGCGGCGCGCGGCTGGCACGCGGTGTATGTCGGCTTGGCGACAACGTCGGGCGGCTTCGGCACGGGCGGGAATGGGATGAAGGCGCGATTGAGCGACGAGCCGGTCTTCAAACGGATGGCTTGCAATCTCGCGCTGCTGTCCAACCGTCGCGGCGTGATTCAGGAACAGTTCCTCACCGTGGCTGAGCTGAAAGGCCAGTCGGTCGAAATCGCGCCACTGCCCGGTCTTCCCGCCACGGTTTGCTACGTGAAGCTGGTGCCGCTGACAGCAGAGGAAGCGCGGAACTGGACGGCGAGCCGCACAGCGCCGCTGATGCGCACATCCATCGCGACGTTCGACGGGCACAGTTGGATATGGCCCTATCGCCCACGTAGCGCCGCTGAGTTGCAGGAGGAGTTTCGTGGGTTTGAAGACTCCGACATTGGCAAGTGGTGGTTCCAGGTGTGCGGAGCGGATTTGGTCTGCTATCCCTCGAAGGTCGGCAACATCCCCGGCGAGGGCACCACGGATTTCCCCAGCAGCACCTACGCGGCTTACACGCGCACGCTCCAGGATCTTTTCAAGAAGGGAATCAATCCGCTGCGAGTGGCGCGCGAGGCGGCTCGGGCGCAGGGCGTCGAGTTTCACGTGATGCTCCGGCCCGCCGGCTGGAAAGGGTCCATGCCCTACGAGGAGACGTTCAACAGCAGGTTCTTCGACGCGCACCCGGAGTGGCGCTGCGTGGACCGCGACGGCACGCCGACGTTCTACATGAGCTACGCCGTGCCGGAAGTGCGGCGGCATCTGCTGAAGATTCTCCGCGAGACGCTCGCGCTGCAACCGGAGGGCGTGGGCTTCCTCTTCAACCGCGGGATGCCGATGATGCTGTGGGAGGAGGCGTTCTGCAAACGGTTCCGCGAACGCCACCAAGCTGACGCGCGCGAAGTCGCCGAGGACGACCCGCGCATCCTGGCGACGCGCGCGGAGATCATGACGGAGTTCATGGCGGAAGTGCGCGCGTTGCTCGACGAGACTGCGCGCGCCCAGGGCCGCAAGGCGCGATACAAGATTTCGCTCGGCACGTTCAGCAGGGAAGCCGACAACCGGAAGTTCGGCTTCGACCTGCCCTTGTGGATCAAGCGTGGGCTGGTGGATGAACTGGCGGTGGCGTGGTTCGCATACCACACGTCGTTCGCGCCGCCGGACATGGCCTACTACCGGCGCATCACGGCCGGCACGAAGGTGGGCGTCTGTCCATTCGTCATCGCCTGGAAAACCGGCAAGCCTCAGGAACTCTGCAAGAAGGTCGCCGACTACTACGCCGCAGGCGCGAGCGGCATCGCCATCTGGGACCCGCAGGTGCACAGAGGCTGGCCGGAAGGTTCGCCCGGCAATGCTTTCGATGTGCTGGGCCGCCTCGGCGACCGCGACCGCATCGCCCGCTGGGCCAAGAACGGCGTGCCCCAGCCACTGACGATTCCGCTCACGCGACTCGACGACAATTATTTCAGCCGCTGGTTCCCGAACACTGGATTCTAACCCCATGAAAACAACCCGACTCCTATTGATCGTTCTCTGGTCAACCGCCATCGCCCTCGCCGCCGAGCCAGCGAAACACCTCGCGTCGCTCCACGCCCGCCCGTCGCCGGAGTGGCTCACGCGCGGTGTCATGTATCAAGTCTGGCTGCGAGGGTTCACGCCGGAGGGGACGCTGCGCGCCGCGACGAAGCGGCTGCCGCAGGTGGCGGAACTCGGCGCGAACATCATCTACCTCTGCCCCGTGCAGCTTCAGGATCCCGACATGCGGCAGGAGTTCTGGAGCAAGCGCCAGAAGGCATCCGGCACCAATAATCCGCGCAATCCGTATCGCATCAAGGGCTACAATCGCATTGACCCGGAGTATGGCAGCGAGAGCGACCTGCGCGCGTTCATCGCCACGGCGCACAAGCTCGGCATGCGCGTGCTGCTGGACCTCGTCTATTTCCACTGCGGGCCAACGTCGCCGCTGACAAAACATCCCGAGTTCTTCAAGCGCGACGCATCGGGAAAGATCTCGACCGGCCAGTGGAACTTCCCCGTCTTCGACTTCAACAACCGCCAGCTCCGCGAGCATCTCTGGGCGAACATGGAGCATTGGGTGAAGGATTTTGATGTGGACGGCTTCCGCTGCGACGTGTCCGACGCCGTGCCGCTGGATTTCTGGGAGGAAGCCCGCACACGGCTTGAACCGCTCCGACCCGACCTCGTCATCCTCGCTGAAGGCCAGCGCAAGGACGATCCACTCAAGGCGTTCGACATCAACTACAACTTCACTTGGCTCCACGCGGTTCAGGCCGTCTTCACGCGCGGCCTGCCGGCGGCGTCGTTGCGCGCGCTCTGGCAGAAGATGCGCGACGAACGCCCGCGCGGCGCGCGGTTCATCCGCTACACCGAGAACCACGACATCGTCAACGACCTGCTGCGCGCGGAGGTGGTCATGGGCGAGCGCGGCGCGGCGGCGATGACTGCCGTCCACTTCACGCTCGACGGCGTGCCGTTGCTCTACAACGGCCAGGAGATCGGCGATACGTCGTTGCAGAGCATCTACGCGCGCTGGCCAGTGCGATGGGAAGCCGCCTGTCTGCCGAAGGCGAAGGCGAAGTTCGCGTTCCACCAGAAGCTCTGTCAGTTGCGCCGCACCGAGCCGGCGCTGACCAGCGGCGAAGTCGTCTGGCTCGACAACGACCAGCCCGACGCCGTCCTCTCCTTCCTCCGCCGCGCCGGCAACGAGGAGATCGTCACCGTCGCCAGCCTCTCGAACCGCAAGCTCAAGGTGCAGGTCGAGTTGCCGGGCAAATTCAGCCCGCTCGTTTCCGACGGAGCAAAACCCATCGCATCTGCAGCGAAACTTACACTCGATCTCGACGCGTGCAGCTATTTCGTCGGCAAGAAGCAGTAGCCCCCGCAAAGGAGAACAATGAAACAAGCGCCAATCCTAGCCCTCGCTGTGGTGTTAAGTGCGACGACTCTGCTCGCAGCAAGTCCCGACATCATCGTCAGGACCGACGTTCTATTCGGCAACGCGGCGAATGTGCGCGTGCAGAAAGTCGGGCCGGGGACGGAGGTGCGGTTCACGCCGGACCCGCACGGCGGGCCGGAGTGTTTGTGGTTTTGTTTCCGCGTGTGCCGGCCGCATTCGCGCGGCGGCGCGCTGGGCAAGTTGAGGCTCGTGCTCGAATGCCCGGAGACGATGCTCGGCGGCGGCAATCCAGCGAACTTCCGGCCGGTGTTCCGGCCTGCGGGCGGCGATTGGGATCGGACCGATGCGCCGGAACTGATCGAGCTTCCCGATGGGCGCAAACAAGCGGCGTGGACGCTCGATGCCGCGAAGCCTTCGCTGGACTTCGCGTTCGCATTTCCCTATGGGCGAGCGGAACTGGAGCGGATGGTCAAGGAAACCGGCGGCTACTGGCGCGTGGACACGATCGGTGTCAGCCAGGGCGGACGACCGTTGCTGCGGTTGAGCAACGACTACGGCAAACCGAAGGGTGATCAGCCCGGCTTGTATCTGATGTCGCGACAACACTCCGCCGAGGTCAGCGGCGGCTGGGTGCTCGACGGCGTGCTGCGGCGGTTTGCGGAACTCGGCGACGCCGCGCCGTTGGTGTGGGCGGTGCCGTTGAGCAATATTGACGGCGTGGAGCAGGGCGACTATGGCAAAGACAATTTCCCTTACGACGTGAACCGCGCGTGGGGCAATCCGCCGATGCGCCACGAGACGCTGGTGTTCCAGCAGGATATGCGCCGCTGGGCAAAGCGGTGCCGCCCAGTGGCGGGCTGTGATTTCCACGCGCCGGGTGCGAGCGAGGCGGAGGGTATCTACGCCTTCATCCACAAGTCGGAGAAATATCTGGACGTGGCGAAGCAGGCGAAAGAGTGGAGCGATGCGGCCGGCGAGGCGTTGGGGCCGGAATTTGCGGCGAAGAAGTTCACGCGCTCCGGTGACTACAATTCGCGTTGGAACACGCCGCGCTTCGGTGGCTTTTGCCAGGAGGAGATGAAGATGCCCGGCATCGCCTTCGAGACGCCGTATGCGATGATCCAGAAGACCGTGATGACGCGCGAGAAATATCAAGAAGCCGGCCGTCGCATCGCCGACGCGCTCGCCGCGCGCGCAAAGTGTGCGACGAACAAGCAGCCGAGCCAGCCATGAGTTTGCTTCGCATGAACCGTGCGGTGACGAGTCGGTTTGGAGTCCCGGCTTCAGCCGGCTACTCGCCCCACCGGCTAAAACCGGGACTCCGAACACGAAGCCACATCCTCGCGATCTTTGTGGCATGTATGCTGGCGGCGTGGGCTGCGACAAATGCCGCCGAGTCTTCACCGCGTCGCGTCTTCCGTGCCGGTGCGGCCACGAGCAACATCACGCCGCCGCTGGGCACGAGTTTGGCGGGGAGTTTTTGGGATGCCAAGGCCACGCACATTCACGATGAGCAACTCGTGCGATGTCTCGCGCTTGACGACGGGATGACGAAGCTGGTGTTCGCCATGGTGGATGCTTGCCTGATTGAGCGCGGCGTTTTCGACGACGCAAAGCGGCAGGTTCACGAGGCCACGGGGTTGCCGATGGAAAACATGACGATGGCCGCCACGCACTCGCACTCGTGCGGCACGCTTACGAGCGTTCACCAGAGCGAGGCGGACCCGGCGTATCAGCGATTTGCGGCGCGGCGTATCACCGACGGTGTCATACGCGCGCTCAACAACCTCGCGCCGGCGCGCATCGCGTGGGGTTGCGGCGAGGTGCCGGGACAGGTGTTCAACCGCCGCTGGAAGATGAAGCCCGGCACACCGCTGCCGAACCCGTTCGGTGGCTTCGACAAGGTGCAGACGAATCCCGGTTCAGTGATCAATCCTGGCGGCGGCAAGTCTTCGGGCCTCGCGCCGAATCCGAATCTGCTCGAACCCGCCGGGCCGACGGACCCGCAGGTGTGGTTCATCTCCGTGCGCGCTGCCGACGGCCGGCCCGTGGCGTTGCTGGCGAACTACTCGCTTCACTACGTCGGCGGGACGCGCGCCGGGGAGATTTCGGCAGACTACTTCGGCATGTTCGCCGACCGCGTCCAAGAGTTGCTCGGCGCCGACCGTCTCGATCCGCCGTTCGTCGGCATCCTCTCGAACGGCGCCAGCGGCGATATCAATAACATTGACTACCGCAAGCCGCGAACGATCCAGCCGCCTTACGCGCGCATGAAGGCCGTCGCCAACGAGGTTGCGCAGGAGGTCATGCGCGTCGAGAAGATGCTGACGTATCGCGATTGGGTGCCGCTCGGCGTCGCGCAGAAGGACGTGACGCTCGCCCTGCGTCTGCCCACAAAGGCGGAAGCGGACAAGGCGCGCGAGGTCGTGAAGGGCGTGAAAACCTATCCGCGCATGGTGACTGTCGAGGAGAAGTATGCGCGCGAGACCGTCACGCTGGCCGGTTTTCCGCCACGGGTCTCCGCACCGTTACAGGTGGTCAAGATCGGCGACTTGCGCGTCTGGGCGATTCCCGCCGAGGTCTTCTGCGAGATCGGCCTCGAACTGAAACGCCGGCATCCGGCGAGTTTCGTCCTCGCGCTCGCCAACGGCTACCACGGCTATCTGCCGACGCCCGCGCAGCACGCGCTCGGCGGCTACGAAACGTGGCGCGCCATCTCAAGCTGTCTCGAAGTGGACGCCTCGACCAAGATCGTGTCGGCGTTGGAAGAACTTCTCGGAAAATAGAGTGACGGGGCGCGTGTTTCGCGCGCCGGAGGATTCTTTCGCGTTGACGCTTTCACGCAGCCGCGTAGCCTGTGCGCTCATGTTAGCCAACGTCAGACCGTTCGCCGTTGCCGTCGCCCTGCTGGCAGTCGCCGCGCTGTCACAGGCGGCCCAGTTCTCCGAACTGTGGGGCCAGCACGGCGAGAAATACAATCCCGCTGGTGTGTTGCCGGATTTTTCCTTCGCAGGCTACGAACGCGGCGAGAAGGCGATCCCGGAGCGCGCGGCGGAGGTGTCGGTGAAAAGCTTCGGCGCGGTCGGCGATGGCAAGAGCAACGATACTGCGGCCTTCAAGCGCGCGATCGAGGAAGCTGCCGGCAAGGTCATCGGTATTCCCGCGGGCCGCTATGTGCTGTCCGACGTGCTGGAGATCGGCAGCAGCGGCACCGTGCTCAAGGGCGCGGGTGCGGACAAGACGGTGCTGGTGTTCGTCAAGAGCCTCCAGGAGCTGCGCCCGACCTCCGCCGAGACGGGCAGCGGCAAACCGACGACCGCATGGTCGTGGTCCGGCGGCCTCGTGTGGTTCAAGGGCAGGAATCCGGTTGGTCGGGTGCTCACGGAAGTCGAAGCGCCCGGCGCCAAGCGTGGCGACACGAGCGTGCCCGTCGCCGATGCCTCGCAGTTCAAAGCCGGCCAGGACGTGGCGGTGTCGGTGAAGGACGACAGCGAGGGCAGCTTCGTGAAATACATCTTCCGCGACCGGCCGGAGGATGCGAAGAAGCTCGTCGGCAGGCACGGCTACCGCTACGCGGCGCGAATCCGCGAGGTCAAAGAAAAGGCCGTCGTTCTCGACCGCTCGCTGCGTTTCGACCTGCGGCCGGAATGGTCGGCGTCACTGTGCGCCTTTGCGCCCGACTTGCAGCAGTCGGGCATCGAGGACCTCACGTTCGAGTTTCCGCGCCAGCCGTATCGCGCGCATTGGGAGGAGGACGGCTACAACGCGATCCAGTTCGACAACTGCGCGCATTGCTGGGCGCGGCGGCTGGTTATCCACAACAGCGACAGCGGCATCTACCTGAAGGGGTTCTTCTGCACGGTTAGCGACGTGGTCTTCACCGCGAACCGCCGGGCGCTGTCAAAAGGCGAGACCGGCCATCACGGCATCGAAGCCGACGGCGTGGACAACCTCGTCACGCGCTTCCAGTTCAAGACGCGCTTCTTCCACGAGATCACTGTTTCACACGCGCTCGGCAACGTTATCTCCGACGGCAGCGGGGTGTTGCTCACGCTCGACCATCACAAGGGCGCGCCTTACGAAAACCTCTTCACCAACCTCGACACGGGCGAAGGTGGCCCGGAGATCTGGAAATCGGGCGGCCCGCCGGGTGTGGGTTTGCACTGCGCAGCCGGCGCGACTTTCTGGAACATCCGCGGCAAACGGGAGTCGGGCCTGCCGCCGGCGGGTTGGGGACCGTCCGGCTTGGTCTTTGTCGGGCTGAAGGGAGTTCTGCGGAAATCCGAGCAACGCACCGGCTGGCATTACGAACCGATCCAGCCGGGCGCGCTCTCGCCGCCGAACCTTCATCTTGCCCAGCTCGCGCGGCGGCTGGCTACGAACGGTGTCGGCACCGCTCCCGCGTCGCAGCGATGGACAACGATCACAGGTCAAGCCTTCGAGGCGAAGTTCGGAGGCATCAGCGGCGCGAACGTCATCTTCATTCTGCCCGACGGCCGCCGCGCGTTCTATCCGCTCGCATCGCTCTCTGTCGAGAGCCGCGCCGCCGTGAACAAACTCGCCACTCCACGTTGAACTAGGAGAATTCCCCCGCCATCATGAACACCAAGCATCTAGCTGGCCGTGCATTCGCACTCCTGATAATTTGCCGGGGAAAGCTTCTGGCGCCGAACCGCCTCGCCGAACCGGCCGACGCAGCCGCCGCGTTGCTGCGGGAGTCTTGCATCAGCGCGTCCGCTGACCGGCAAACCGTTTTGGACGCACTCCAACCGTTGGTTTCCGACACAAAATGAAAACTGGAAGCAAGTCGTGTCTTTCGCGCCGCGAAGCTGCGGGCAAGCTGTTTGGCGCCGCCGGTCTGGCGGCGCTCTTCTCCCGCCTCGAAGCCGCCGAGCAAACCCACGCCAAGGATGCGCCGATCGCCAAGCGTGATGCCCTGAAGATCACGAAGATGAAGACGTTCCTCGTCAAGCCACGCTGGCTCTTCCTCAAGGTCCACACCAACGCCGGCATCGTCGGCCTCGGCGAGCCGATCCTCGAAGGGCGCGCACTGACGTGCAAGGCCGCCGTGGAGGAGATCGCGCCCTATCTTGTCGGCAAAGATCCGCGCCGCGTCGTGCATCACTGGCAGGCCATCTACCGGCACGCGTTTTACCGTGGCGGGCCGATTCTCACGAGTGCGTTGAGCGGGATTGATCAAGCGCTCTGGGACATCAAGGGCAAAGCGCTCGGCGTGCCCGTCCACGAACTGCTCGGCGGCCCGACGCGCGACCGTGTGCGCGTCTATGCCGGCGTCGGCAGTCCCGAGGACATTGTAAAGAAGAAGGCGCTGGGTTTCACGACGTTCAAGACCGGCCTGGGTCTGGGGCGCAGCGGCAAATACATCGCCAGCAAAGAAGTGGTGGACCACGCTGTCGCGCAGTTCGCCGCCAAACGCGAGGCGGCCGGCTCCGGCGCGGACATCGCGATTGATTTTCACGGCGCCATCCAGCCTCAGACCTCCAAGCTGCTCATCAAGGCGCTGGAGCCGTATCAGCCGTTCTTCATCGAGGAACCGGTCCAGTGCCAGAACGTGGACGTGCTCGCGGACATTGCGCGCGGCACGCACCTGCCCATCGCCACCGGCGAGCGGATCTTCACCAAGTGGGGCTTCCGCGAGATTCTGGAGAAACGCGCCGCGAGCATCCTCCAGCCGGACCTTTGCCACGCGGGCGGCATCACCGAATGCCGCCTCATCGCGGGGATGGCGGAGGCTTACTACGTGCCGCTCGCGCCGCACAATCCGCTCGGCCCAATCTCGCTCGCCGCCGGCCTGCAACTGGCCGCCTCGATCCCGAACTTCCTCTGTCAGGAGCAAGTGTCGCTCGGCGAGGGCTACATCAAGACGCCGTTCCGCGTCGAGAAAGGCCATATCGCGGTGCCGACCGGGCCGGGCTTGGGCATCGAATTGGACGAGAACGCGCTCGCCGCCAAGATCAACCACGACTGGCGCAATCCCGAGACCTATGACCCCGACGATGGCTCGGTGGTGGATTGGTGAGATGGCGATGAATCCTCTTTCATTGAATCGCCGGCAGTTTCTTTCGAGTCTCGCCGGAGTGACGGCGGCGGCCGGCTGGCGCGAGGCGCACGCGGCGCTCGACGCGCGGTTCGATTCGCTTAAGGCCGCAATGGAGGCGGCGCGGTTCGATCCGCGCGACCCGAAGAACTTCACCGCTGTCTGGACTTCGGACACGCATTTCGGCCACGGCGATCCGGAGAAGATTCTCACGCCGATTGTAGCGGAGGTAAACGCGATGGAGCCGTTGCCGGCGTTCTTCGCGATCACCGGCGACACCATCATCAGCGCGTCGCTCAGTTTCGGCCAGATTCCCGATGAGAAACAAAAACAAAAGGCCATCGCGGAGTTTCGCTTGCTGAAACCGGCGCTGGAGCGGCTCGACCCGCGCGTGCCGGTGAAGCTGGCGCTCGGCAATCACGACACGTATGTCGGCGAGAGCGACGCGGCCTTGTTTCACACGGTGTTTCCGGATCGGCCGGCCTATCACGCGTTCGAGATCAAAGGCGTGTCGTTCGTGTTCCTCAACGGCGGGTCTTGCGGCCGATTCGATGACGCACAACGGGCGTGGTTTCGGAAACAGGTCGCGCGATTCCGGAAGACGGGCGTGACGCTGGTGACGGCGGTGCATCAGCCATCGCTCGGCAATGTGGTGGTGGAGCGCGGCATCCCGGAGGCGTTTCGCGAGACGCTGGCGGACTGCCGCGGCGAGTTGTGGATGGTCGCGGGGCATTCGCACCGGAACGCCGACATTTGTTTCCAGTTGCCGCACGCCGTCATCACGCAAGCCGAGATCACGACGCCCAACCCGGCGGTCTGGTGCGGCGGCAAGGAACGCGGGTGGTGGATTTATTGTTTCGCGGGCGGGCGGCTGGCAGCGCGCGTTTTCCACCGGAGCGACGGCGGTTATGCGCTGGCACCGGCGCCGCCACTGGCGAAGGCGCGGCGAATCCGGTTGCCGTTCGAGGGACAGACGGATGTGCTGTGGAAGGTGATGGTGGGTGATGGCGACCACGAATACGCGATGGATACGCGCGCGGCATGGTGCGAGAACTACTGGACCTACGTGAAGCATCTGGACTACCGCTTCCCGCTGTCGCTGGCGGACGGCCGGGCGACGCGTGTGGCGGTGCTGTCGGAGCGGGACAACTGCAAACTCTCATTTTCTTGCGACGGAACGATTTGGGAAGCGGTTGCGGCCACGGAGCGAAGCGGCAATCTCACAAGCTTCAAGATTCCCGACACATGCCTCCAGATTGGCATGGTGAAGGTGCGCGTCGAAGGCGGCGAGGTCGGCGGCTTCGCACTCTTGAAGTGAAGCGGCGCAGCGACGAGATGACGTAGAGCTTGTCCTTGCGCCCGATGACGGCGTAATCTGCCACCGTTGGCTGCAACGATGAAACCGACTCCGCGAAAGGCCACATGATTTCTTCCAAAGACCGCCACATCATCCGGGGCCTCGCGACGCAGTGGATGGAGCTTGCGTCGCTGCCCGTTATGCAGGAACGCAAACGGCTCTGGCGCGCTGTCCACGACCTCAAGGCGGAGCGGCCCGTCATCCTCTTCGAGACCGATTGGATCGAGGGCTACGTCAACAACGACGAACTGCTCTGCGAGGACCCGTTCCTGCGCAGCGTCGAGAAGAACATGCGCATCCGGCTGCGGCAGGCGACGGAGGTCGGCGACGACCAGGTGCTGGAGCCATATTACCGGCTCGGATGGAAGATGGTGTTCTCCGACTACGGCGTGCCGGTGGAAATGCGCTCGCTGACGGGCGAGGTCAGTTCCATCGCCTACAGCTTCAGTTTCCCCATCGCCACGCCGGAGGACATCGCCAAGCTCCGCAAGCGCACCATTGCCGTGGATCGCGAGAAGACGTTGCGCCTTCACGCGACGCTCCAGGACGTGATGGGCGACCTCCTGCCCGTGCGGCTCGGCAACTACGACCCGTTCGTCTCCGAGTTCAACGTCGGCGAGCACGGCGACCTCGGCTTCAACGGAAACTTCTTCTTTGGCCTGACGTGGCAGCTTTACCGGTTCATCGGCAACGACCGGTTGCTCTACTGGGTCTATGACACGCCCGACGCGGTCCACAAGCTGATGGCGTATATGCTGGAGGACCGGCTCGCGCTCTTCGACTTCTTCGAGAAGCAAGGGCTGCTGGACTTCAACACCGACAGCCAGATGGCCGGCCCGCGCAGCTACGGCTACGTCTCGGCGCTGCCGTCGGCGGACACGCGGCGGCCAGCTGCGCTGCTGGACTTGTGGGCCTGGGCGGAATCGCAGGAGTTCGAGATGATCTCGCCGGCGATGTATGGCGAGTTCGTCCTGCCCTACCTCGCGAAGCTGGCGGAGAAGTTCGGCCTCATCTACTACGGCTGCTGCGAACGCGTGGACGACCGGCTGGAGTTGATCATGAACGCGATTCCGAACCTGCGCTCCGTGTCCGTCTCCGGCTGGTCAAACTTCGCGCGCACGGCCGAGTTGCTTGGAAAAAAGTATGTCTTCTCCCGTAAACCGACGCCCGCGTCCATCAGCGGTCCGAATCCTGACTGGGACCGTTTGGAGAAAGACATGAAGGCCACCTACGCCGCCGCCCGCGACTGCAATCTCGAAATCCTCTTCCGCGACGTTTATACGATCAACGGCGACCGCCCGCGGCTCCGGCGATGGGTGGAGATGACCAAGGCGTTCTTCCAGATGTAGCGTAACGGCGCCTACTTCATCGCCAGCGCGGAGACGGGGATGATGGAGAGGGCGCAGTCTTCCTTGCCGTGGGTGTAGATGACGTAGAGCTTGCCCTCGTGCTCGATGGCGGCGGGATAGGACCACTCGGTGTTGCCGCCCACTTTCGTCTTCTTGTCATTCGCGGAGCCGAGCAACCGGCGCACGGGCGTCTGTTGGTGGCGGATTTTCCAGATGCGGCAGAAGGCGTCACCGCCGGGCGCGGTGACGGCGATGGAGAGCAGGCTGCGGCCTTGTTCGAGGTTGCAGGTGATGAGGTATTGCTGGCCCGTGCTGAGCCGCCCGCAGAGCGGCTTGCTTTGGGCAAGCGGGAAGTTGCTCGGTGAGAGCGTTGTCCACGTGCGACCGCAGTCTTTGCTGATTGAGGCGGGAGCGGTCTTCATGTCGCGGGGCCGGCAGATGGCGATGAGCGTGTCGCCGCGCTCGAACAGCGTCGTTTCGGGGAAGAGCAGCTTCATCGCGTCGGGACGCGGAATCTTCACCGTGTCCCAGCGTTTGAAATCGTCGCCGTGGCTGATGGCAATGGCGGCTTCGGTCCAGCCAAGCTCACCGCCCATGATCCAGTTGCCGTCGCGCATCTTTCGCGGCGGCGTGAACGGGATGAAGCCGGGGATGTGCGCTTGCACCGGCTGCCACGTCTGCTTCGCGTCGTCGAGGTTGAAGATCTCCACGCGCGGCAGTTCCTTCTCCCAACGTGTGAAGAATCCCCAGAGCTTGCCCTCGCGCGCGAAGATGACCGGATGGTTCCACGACTTGCCGCCGAGCGACGGCGGAGCGATCCATGTAGTCGCGGGACCCCACGTCAGGCCGCCGTCGGTGGAGCACCGTCCACGCAGCAGTTCGTCCTTCTCGTTGGCCTCGAACAACGGGTGGTTGGCCCAGCCGGCGTGGAGGACACCGTTGTGCCACGCGAGCGCCGGCTCGTGCAGGTAGTGGTAGCCGCCGCGTTGGGCGCGCTCGACTTGGACGTGCGTCACCACGTCGAGGTCGCGCGTCGCCTCGTAGGGTGGGAACGGCACCTTCGCGTCCCACAACGGCAGCGTATCCGGGTTGGCGGCCAGTTCCTCCGAGGAGAGCCGCGTCAGCTTCGCATCCTTGCCGGCGAGCACGAGCACGCCCCATTTTCCGAGCACGAGCGTCTCGTCCTGCTTCATCGCTTTCTGGAACACGGAGCTGATGTTTTGCTCACCATCAAAGATCATGAACTCGGGGATGTTGACCTTCTTGAAACCGTGCTTCTCCAGCCACAAGGCGAGGCTGTCGCGCTGACGGCCGGCGGAGGGCGTCAGCACATAGACAACGCCCGGCCTGCGGCAGATGGCCTTGCCGCCGGCGATGCTGAACCGGACGAACTTTCTTCCGCGCAACGCTGCGGGGACTTCGTGCGCCGGGTAATCGCGGTCGAGGAACAGTTTCGCGCCGGGCACAAGCGTGTCGCCCTGGCCGTCGCCGAACTCGATCTCTGGCGCGGGGCTGTCGAGCAACGGCGCGCCGTCGGCGTTGGCGGTTCTCTTTCCGCGAGCGGCTGGGCCGGGATTGACGCCGGTGGCTTTGTTGACGAGGACGCGCAGGCGGCCCTTGGACGAGGCGAGCTTGCCAGCAAGGACGTCGTCCTCAGTGAATGCGGCCATGAGGATTTCTTTGTCGCGGATTCGCTCCCAATCGTAGATGACGTAGATGAGGCCGTCGGCCGCTTGCACGCCGTCGGGATAGGAAACGTTCTTGCGCTCGTCGAGCAACAAGCCGCCTTTCCAGGTCTTGCCGTCGTCGTCGGAGAGATAGGCCGTCAGGTGCGAGCGGGCTTTGACTTTCTCGGGCGGATTGTGGCGCACGAGCAGCAGTTTGTCGCTGGCGAGCCGTCGGATGAAGAAGCGCGTCACTGGATGCGGAATCGTGCTCGGCGCGACATCGCTCCAACTCTTGCCGCCGTCCTTCGAAATGCTTTCGCCGATACCGTATTTGGTCCGCACGAGCATCCAGAACGAATCGTTCTTGCGCTGGACGATCATGTTCTCGTCGCAGTTACGGTCCTTCGGTTCCGGGACGTTCGCCGAGCCGATAAGTTTGAACGTCTTGCCGCTGTCCGACGACGCGACGACGCGTGAGCTGCCATTGGTGCCCCACACCGCTGCCGGCATCAGCCAGCGGCTATCAGCGGCCACCGTCGGCTTGTTCATCATGATACCCTCGAACACGCGCCGCGGCGCGGACCATTTCGCGTCGGCCTTGCCAGACTCTGTGGTTGTAATGGCGACGCAATCAGCAGGCCGGCTGTCGGGCCGTTGCGCCCAGAAGAGCCAGAGTTTGCCGTCGGGGTCGTGCCAGAGGCAGGGGTCGAACGCGCGCACCGGTCCGTCGCGATCGGGATCGAAGATGAGCGCGCGCTGCCACGTCCTGCCGTCGTCGCCGCTCGTGACGAGGACGACGTAGTTGTGTTTGTCCTCGGTGACGCCGCCGCCATACCACGCGGCCCAAAGCCGGCCGTTGGGCGCGCGCTCGATGGCCGGGATGCCCTGGAACATCCGCGCCTCGTCGGCGTATTCGGGTCCAGGCTGGAGGAGGACGGGTGGCAACGGCGTGCCGGCCTGCGCGATGACACTGAAAGCCAGGAGTGTGATGACGATGTTCTTCATGCTGGACAGCAGTGTAACGGCCGAAGGGATGATTGCAACGGCATAGCTCCTGCAACGGCTCCATTGACTTGGCGCGGCAGCCATCTATCATCCCGGTCCATGAGGCGCTACACGGCGGTGATGCTGGCCGCGTGCGTAGTTTGCACGCGAATGGTTGCGGATGAGCCTGTCATCGGCATTCCGATGAAACCCGACCCGCCGCCAGCGGTAGATGGACAATTGGAGGAATGGGCCAACGTCCCCGGCGTGCTGCTGTTGAACCGCGCCGAACAGGCGACATGGGGCGGCGGCGCGTGGAAATCCACGAGTGATCTCAGCGCGAAGGTCTGGATTGCGTGGCGGCAGGACATGCTCTATCTCGCCGCCGATGTCACCGACAACAATATCCGCCAGACCCAGCGTGGCTCGGGCATCTGGAAGGGTGATTGCATCCAGCTATACCTCGACGTCGCTCCGGATGAAGAAGCCGCACGCACCCATCTCGGCAAAGGACAGTTCCAGTTGGCGTTCAGTCCGGGGAACTTTCAAAAGACAGGCGATTCGCTGGCTGACTGTCCGCCAGAGGCTTATTGCTTCAAACCGGTCTCGCTCGCACTCAAAGGCGCGGTGGTGGCCGCGCAGCAGACCGACCGTGGCTACACGTTGGAGGCCGCGATTCCGTGGGCGCTGCTCGGCGTCAAATTGCCAGCGGTTGGGATGCCGGTGAATTTCGAGGTCGCTGTCTTCGACACCGACGGCACCGAGGCACGGTCGGAGAAACTGTTGAGCTTCTCGACGAAGAAGTGGGCGATGAACCGCCAGCGGCTCAACGTCGCCGTGCTGGCCGGAGCGGACGGGAAGGCGCCCGCCATCGTCCGCGGCGCACCGGTTTTCGACAAGGTGGAGTTGAAACCGAAGGAGAAGCAGACGTTCAAGTTCGCCAGCACGAAGCCGCCCGCAGGCAAGGAAGCCGTGCTCGCGCTCAAGGCGCGCATGAACACGCCAAAGGTCGCCGGCTACACGCAGGCGCTGAAGCTCACACTCAACGGCACCACGCTCGACGGCAAGCGGCTGATGAACAAGCCTCTGGAGATGAAGGGCAGGGACGGCCGCATCCATCGGCTCGTCGCGGTGGACCGCTTCACGGCCTACTACGCGCCGGACTTCATCAGCACCGACACATCGCAATACGCCATCGCGGGCGTGAAGACCGGCGAGTTCGAGCTTCGCGTCACCGATTTGCTGCGAGAGGGTGAAAACCACCTCGTCATCGAAAACGCGTGCCAGCCGAGTGTCACTCGCTCTCTCATCGCCGCGAACTGCCGCGTCAGCTTCGCCGCGACGCCGCCTCCGCCGAAGCCGAAGGCCGGCCCGCCGCAAGGGCCGCTGACCGTTTGCGCGCCGGTGAAGACGCCGAAGACCGCCTACCGCGTGAAGGAACTGCCGGGCGCGAAGCTTGCGGTTGAGGTTGCTGGCGAGAAACTTGGCATTGAGAGCCGTTTCTCGACGCCGGCGGGGAAGTGGGAGCGCGGCTCCAACGCGTTCTTTGAACACTCGCGCAAGGTCGAGCGGAAGGCAGAAGCCATCGTCATTCGCGACACGTTCAAGAACCTCACCAACGACAACCTGCCGATTATGCAGCGGCACGAGGTTACGCTTTCGTTGCCGCTCAAGAAGATATGGCTCGCCGGCCTTTCGCCAGCCGGGTTGATCGGCACCTCCTCCGCGCCGGAAAACCCGACGACATTCGGCGTGACGGAGAAGGCCGGCCTCGGTTTGCTGCCGCTCAACGACGAATTCCAGGTCCACGTCTCCAACTACGCCGCTGACGGTGTGCTGGGACTCGCGGACAACCAGTTCGTCCTCCAGCCCGGCAAGAGCTACACGGCGGAATGGGCCATTGTGCCGGTCGCGCGGCCTGACAACTTCGACTTCATCAACGCCGCGCGCCGGCTGCTCGACGCGAACTTCACCATCCCGTATTGCTTCGCGTTTCTGCGCGGCGGGCCGCTCACCGAGAAGTGGCCGGATGAGCAGTTCGCCAACTTCATCAAGCTCAAGTCGGCGAATCTCGTCTGCGACAGCATCATGTATCCGACCTACAAGGGCCACTACACGCACGGCATGTCGTTTCAGTATGTCTCGCACGACAGCTACAAACGCTACGTCGAACGCGTCCGGCGGCTTGCTCCGCAGGCGAAGAGCTGCGTCTATTTCCACTGCTTCATCAACGCCGAAGAGGACGCGGCGAAAAAGTTCCCCGAAGCGCGCGTGTTGCGCAGCGATGGCTCGCACGCCGACTACGGCCAGCCGTTCTACGGCATCTTCTTCCCGACGGAGAGCAACGCCTACGGCCGCGCCATCCGCCGCAACGTGGACATCATCCTCAACGACATCAAGGCCGACGGCGTGTATTGGGACGAGCTGGAATACAGCGCCTACGCCTATCATTTCGGCGAGCCGTGGGACGGCTGCTCGGCCGACATTGACGCGAAGACGATGAAGATCCGGCGGCTGAAGTCCTCCGTCACGCTGCTCTCGCAGCTGTGGCGCGTTGCGCTCATCAAGGAGATCATGGCGCGCGGGCCGTTCATCGCCAACGGCCAGCCCCACACGCGCACCGTGGCGCAGCTGAAGTTCCCGCGCTTCTGCGAGACCGGCAGCATCAGCAACTGCACGCGCGCCCAACTCCACTCGCCGATCGCCCTCGGCGACCACCTGACCGAGCGTAGCGAGGAGGACGCCTACCGCAACATGGTCGCCGCTCTTGACTACGGCTGCGTGTCACACTGGTATGGCGACCAGACCGTCATCCCGGCCTACGAGACGATCACGAAGTTCATGTATCCGATCACGCCGGTGGAGTTGCACGAGGGCTACCTCATCGCCAAGGAGCGCATCCTGACCAACCGTAGCGGCCTCTTCGGCTGGGGCGACGCCTCCAAGCACGAGGTCCACGTCTATGACGACACCGGCCGAGAGGTGCCGAGCTTCAAGGTCCCCACTGTCGAACGCGACGGAGCGACGTTCACCGAACTGCGAATCGGCGAAGGTTGGAGCGCGGCGATTGTGAGGAAACAGCCATGATTAAACGAGGTCAACTGTTGCGAGAGTCCTTCATCATTGCCGGCGTGGCCATCGTCGTCGTTCTTTCGCCGCTATGCGCAGGCGCGGAAGTTGCGAAGCGCGACTGGCAGAAAATCATCGTGCCGAGTGTGCGCGATGCGGCGCAGAAGTTTGCCAATCCGCCGGCCGAATACAGCCTGACGATGTGGTGGTTCTGGAACGGCGAGATGACCGACGCCAACATCCGGCGCGACCTCGCAGACTTGAAGGCGCGGAACGTCCGCTCGGTGATGCTGTGGTGTTACAACGGGCTGGAGAAGCTGGAGTATCTCTCGCCGGCGTGGTTCGAGCGCGTGAAGTTCGCGGTGCAAGAGGCGCGGCGCGCTGGCATCCGTGTCTGGATTGCGGACGAGGGTTGTTATCCGAGCGGTTTCATCGGGGGCAAGGTGTCGCGCGAGCGGCCGCAGCAGCGGATGCAGATTCTCACGGCGAAGAAAACGCCGGCCGGTCAGATGGAGGTGAAGCCGGAATACCGCACCTCGGCGACGCGCTACATCCACACGCCCGGTTTCAGGAAGGATGAGAGCTGCTCGTTGTTCGACGCGCTCGACCCGGTGGCCACCGGCGATTTCTTGAAGGACGTTCACGAACAGTATCGCCGGCACATCGGCGATGAGTTCGGCCGCACGGTGCTGGGCTTCATGGGCGATGAGCCGTCGTTTCCTGGCGTCCCCTACACGAAGGGAATCTTCGAGGAGTTTGAGCGGCGCAAGGGCTACGACGTGCGCCCGCATCTGCCGAAACTGTTCGCAAAGGAGCCGCGCGACGAGGATCGGCGCATTCGCGCGGACTATTGGGATGTGTGGAGCGATCTCTACCGGGACAACTTCTTCAAGCCGCAGGCGGATTGGTGCGCGCAGCACGGTATGGAGTTCCAGATGCACCTCTGCGGGGAGGAGGACATGAAGACGCTCGTGGCGCTCAACGGCGATTACTTCAAGTGCATGAGGCCGGTGCAGGTGCCGGGCGTGGACGCCATCTGGCGGCAAATATGGCCCGACAAGGTCGCCGACTACGCGAAGCTCGCCTCATCCGCCGCGCACGTGTGGGGACGGCCGCGGGCGTTCAGCGAGGGCTACGCCGTCTATGGGCGCGGCTTGAGCGTGGAGCAGGCCAAATGGGTGCTCGACCACCATCTCGTGCGCGGCATCAACCTGTTCCAAACCATGTCGTATCTCTCTTCGCGCGAGACGTTCCGCCCCTACTTCTGTCCGCCCGACCTGAACCTTAGCCCGCAGTGGCCGCAGTTTGCCCAACTGCACGCCTACGCCAACCGCATGTCCTACCTGCTCTCGGTGGGCAAACCCGCGGCGTCCATGGCACTCTATTATCCGACGACGAGCGGCTGGCTGGGCGACTTCACTGCCAACGAGGCAACGCTGGCGATTGCGCAACGGCTCCTGGAGAACCAGCGCGACTTCGATTTCGTGGATGAGCAGGCGTTGCAGTCGGGGTTGAAGCTGGAGTCAGCGGCGTTGGTGAACCAGAGCGGCCAGCGCTATCGCACCGTCGTTGTCCCGCCGGTGAAGGTGATTTCGGAAACCGCACTCGCTCGGCTGGAAGCGTTTGCCAAAGCGGGCGGCAAGGTCGTCTTCGTGAAGCAGTGGCCGGAACAGGTCGCAGGCAAGACCTACCTGCACGCCGCGAAAGGACCGGCCAATCTGGCATGGGCCACACTGGTCACGGAAACAGAGTTGCTTGGTTTGCTGCCACCGTCCGACTTGAAGCTGAGCGCGGTCTGTGCTGCTGTGAAACACATCCACCGCCGTCTGGCTGATGGCGAAGTGTATGTTCTTTTCAACGAGTCCGACCGCGCGCTCGATTTGACCACGTCGCTTCTAGGCACGGGCGTGCCGGAGTATTGGGACGCCGTCACAGGCAAGCGGGCGCGAGCAGTCACTTGGAGCCGGCAGGGTGACAGCGTTTGCCTGTCGCTGACGCTCGAACCGTATGAGGCGCGGACAATTGTGTTGGGGCCGACTGCATCACAAGCGACTGAGGTGCGGCCCACGCTGAAGCAAACCGGCGAGAGCATCCCGATTGAGGGCGATTGGAAGCTGACGATGCGCGGAGAAGAGCTCCGTGGCCCGCTGAAGACATGGGCCGATTACGGCCGGCCGGGCTACTGCGGCACCGTGCGCTACACGAAGGAGTTCAATGTTCCGCGCAACCTTGCGGACGTGAAAGCAGGACTGCATCTCGATCTCGGAGAGGTGAAATACTCAGCACATGTCCGTCTGAACGGCAAAGACCTCGGCGCACTCGCATGGCGGCCCTTCCGCTGGCCCGTCGGCAACGCGATCCGAGCCGGCGTAAACGTTCTCGAAGTCGAGGTCACGAACACGGCGGCCAACGAACTGGCCGGCAATCCGGAACGGCTCGCGGAGCTGGAGAAGAAAGGCTGGCTGCTGAACTCCTACGTGAAGCGATACCTGCCGTTCGATAAGGAAATGGTGCCCTCTGGCTTGCTCGGCCCCGTGCGCTTGCTGCGCTACGAAACAGTGAAGTGAAAGGCGAATCCATGAAAACATCCAACATGACCCGGCGCGAATTCGCGCGCATAACAGCGGCTGGCCTCAGCAGCGCTCTCGTTGCGAAAGCTGCGGCTGCTCCGGTCGCGCCGCTGAAGATCACCATCATCGGCGAGTCCTCGTGCATCCCCGACGTGAAACGCGAGATGGCCTGCTTCCTCATCAACGGCAAGCATCTCGTGGACACCGGCTGGTGCGCGGCGCTGAGGATGCGCGAGCATGGGTTCGATCCACTGGCTCTGGAGTCCATCATCATCACGCACTTCCATCAGGACCACTACATCGGCCTGCCGCAACTGCTCTTTTACATCGGTCTGCGCAAGCGCCCCGGCCCGCCGCTGAACATCGTCGGTCCCAGCGAGAACCTCCGACGCGTCGTCGAAGCGGCCGACGCGTTCCTGCAAGTGCCGCGTTTCCCTGAACTGGCGGTGAACCGCAAGCTGGTGCCGCTTAACGCCGGCGACAAGTTCGAAGTGACAGGTTTGCGGTTTGAGACGTTCGCCGCTCGCCACACATCGGGAACCAACCGCGTCGAACAGGCGCTGGTCTATAAAGTCACCGACAAAGCCAGCGGCGCGTGCGCGGTTTTCACCGGTGACACGCATCCGCATCCGCCCATCGCGGAGTTCGCCAAGGGCGTGTCATTGTTGATTCACGACGGTGCCCATACGCCCCCGAAGGACGCCGCGCGCATCGCGCAGCAGGCCGGCGTCAAGAAGCTGGTGCTCATCCACTACAACCAAAGCCGGGCCGCCAAGCTGCTCGCCGAAGCCAAGTCTGTCTTCCCCAATACCGAGTTGGCTGAGGAAGGACGCACGCTGGAGGTTTCAGCCCCATAACAGATGAATCGGCGCGAATTCATCGCACACTCCAGCGCGGTGGTCGGCGGCCTTGCGTTCGCCGGCTGCAGTTCCGTGCCGACGGCGGGGGCGGCACGACTTACTGTCGGCGCGGCGAAGCACCGGGTCACGCCGCCGCTGTCGGTGCCGTATCTCACGTCTTCCGGCAACGGCACCCATGCGCCATTCCAGAGCATCCACGACGACCTCTTTGCTCGCGCGCTGGTGCTCGACGACGGGCGCGATGCTGTCGCCGTCCTCGCGGTGGACTCCATCGGCTACGACAACGCCATCCTCGGCCCCGGCCGCGACTTCACCGCCGAGCTTCGCCGCAGGATTGCGGCGTCAACGACGCTCAAGCATGACGCCGTCATGCTCGCCGCGACGCACTCGCACTCCACGCCGGAGACCATCGGCCTCACGACGTTCCGCGAGGCGCGCGGCGTGTCGGAGTGGGTCGAGAACCATCTCGCTGAACTCGCGGCGACGGTCATTGAAGCATGGCGCAACCGCGTCCCGGCGCGCGCACGTTCCGGCATCGCCAAGGTCGAGGGCATCGCCCGTTACCGACGCATCCGGCTGCGCAACGGAAAGGAAAGCCGCCAAGGCCCGTTGCCGCCGCAGGAGGATGTCGCCGTGCCGTGGCGGCTCGACGAGGACTTGAACATCCTCCACTTCGAGCGCGACAACGGCGAGCCGCTGGCCGTGCTGCTCAACTACACGGCGCATCCTGTCGTGGCGATGTTGCTGCCGCACGTCTCCGCGGATTACCCCGGCGCGGCGACAGCGTTGGTTGAGCGCGAGCTTCCCGGCACTGTTTGTCTTTTCACCAACGGCTGCTGCGGCAACATCAACACGGTCAAGGTCGCGACGAACTTCGACGACGTGCAGTCCATCGGCGAGACGCTTGGCCGCGCCGCGCTCGGCAAACTTCCCGAGTTGAAACCTCTCGTGAATCCAGCGGTTGCCCACCATTCCACACAGCTCACGCTTGCGCCGCGCGAATGTCCGCCGCTCGCCGAAGCCGACAAACTTGCCGCCAAAGATCCGACCGCAAAGAACCGCTACCAACTACGTCTGGCGAAGAAGCTCGCGGAAGGCCCGATATGCGCCGAAGTGCAGGCGATGAGGTTCGGCTCGGTGAGTTGGGTGTCGTTGCCGGGCGAACCGTTCGTCGAGACCGGCTTCGCGTTGAAAGCCGCGGGTGCAACGTTCGTGGCCGGTTACGCGAACGGCTACCTCGGCTACCTCCCGATTCGCCGGGCGTATGACGATGGCGGCTACGAGACGCTCGCCGGCCCGTGGAGCTGCGTCGCGCCGGGCAGCGCGGAACAATTGGAAGCCGCCGGTGTCTCCTGCCTGCGCGCCGTCAACATCAACGGAAGAACCTCATGAAGACACTATTCGCCACCGCCGTGCTGGTCGGTTGTATCGCGACAGCATCGGCCGATGTTATCGCGACCAACCTTGTCGTCAAAGCGGGCGCCTCCGCAACGCTGACGTTCCCGACGCGTGAGGCAGCGACGGCGGAGGTGGCGTTGTTGACGTTTCAAGCGCGGCTCGCCTCGCCCCGCGTCGGCGGCTCGACTTATGCGATGCGGCTCCAACTCAACGGCCAGCCGTTGGAGCCGGAGCACATCATCAACAAACCCCGCACGCTCACGATGCGCGACGGTCGCCAACTCGGCTGGTTCGCCAGCCCCGGCTGGCGCGTGCCGTATGCGCCGGATTTCGCCGTGCAGGAGAAATCCAAGTCGTCCATCAGCACCGCGGACCCGGAGTCGCATCGCTGGACATTCGACGTGACGCGGCTGTTGCGACCGTCCGGCAACCGGCTTGTCATCGCGGCGGTTCCCAACCTGCCGCTGACCAGTCCGCTGACGCTGGGGCCGATCGAGTTGACCTTCAAACCCTCCGAGTTTGTAAAGCGCGTGAAGTGGGAGGAAGAAGAGGAGCCGGTGTGGACCGGGCCATCGCTGTTCGTGCCTGCGAAGACACATCGCGTGGATTACCGCGCCACACCCCGCGGCGAGCGCGCGCTGCGTGTGAAAGTGGGCGCGGAGTCGTTCGACATCGAGAGTGAGTTTCGCTGCGCGGACCCGAAGGCGTTCCGCGTGAAACGCAGCGTGCGATCACAGGCGGAGTGTGTTGAGGTGACGGACACCATCGAGAACCTCACCGACGGCGACATTGGGTTGATGATCCATCATCGCGTGCCGCTGGCGGGCCGGAAAGTTGAGTCGCTCCATCTCTGCGGCTGGCCGAAGGCGTTGAAGGAAGGCTCGCAGCATCAGGCGATGCATCCGTCGGTGTTCGTGGCGACGGAGACTGGCGGCTTTGCGCTGCTTGCGCGCGACGATGTGTTCCGGGTGCATTGCCGCAGCGCGCTGGAGGGCGGTGTGGCGAGCATCAACGACGAACGCTTCGGCCTTGCGCCGCGCGCCCGCTACACGATGCGCTGGAACTTCTTCCCCGTGCCGTCGCGCGATTATTGGAACTTTGTGAACGCGGCCCGGCGTGCGTTGGATGTGAACTTCACGCTCGACGGGCCGATGGGTTTCATCAGCACGCCACGCGCGTCGGCGCCGAAACCGACCGACGCGGAACTGAAGGCGTTCGCGGACAACCGAGGTCTGCGTTATGCCTGCGCGACGATTCCTTACGCCGACAAGGCGCCTTATCGTTATCTGCACGGCACGGGTTACCTCGAAGCCGACGGCTGGGCCACGCGGTCAAAGGAACTTCTGCAACGGTTGGTGAAGCTGCGGCCGGGGTTGATACCGGTCACCTACTTCCATGAGTTCTGCTCAACGGAGAACGGCTCGCCGGAGAAATACCGCGACGCGCGCATTCTCCATCAGGACGGCACACAGGCTAACTACCCGTATAGCTATCCGTTGCCACTGTTCTGCCCGACGCTTGACAACAGCTACGGGCGCGCAGCCCCGAGCTTCTTCGACTGGGCGCGGCAGGCGGTTGGCGCGCGCGGGATTTACTGGGACGAGATGGATGGCACGAGCGAGACCTTCAGTTTTGACGGTCGCTGGGACGGCCACACGGTCTTCATGGACCCGAAGACGCTGAAAATCCGCCAAAAGCCCGCGATGATTACGCTGCTAAGCCAGGAGTGGCGCATCAAGCAGGCGAAGGACATCCTGCGTTGGGGCCCGCTCATCGCCAACGGCCAGCCGCAGACCGAGAGCATGATGCGCGTCCATTTCCTGCGGTTCGTCGAGACCGGCGACATCAACCACCTGATCCACGCGCAACTCTACACGCCCGTCGGTCTCGGCGACCACCTGACCGAGAAGACCGAGAAGGACATCGCCCGCCAAATCCGCGCGCACCTGCGGTTCGCGTGCCTCTATTATTATTATGGCGGTCACATCAAGACGACCTACCCGCAACTGACCAGCCGGATGTATCCGTTTACGCCCATCGAGCTGCGTCCCGGCGTGCTCATCGGCAAGGAGCGCATTCTTGCTGTGCGCAGCGGCACGTTCGGCTGGGGCGACCGCTCGAAACACGAGGTCCACGCTTTCGACGAAACCGGCCGCGAAGCGCCAGACTTCAAGGCCGAAACATCCGAGCGCGATGGCACCACATTGACCGAACTGCGTCTCGCGAAAGGCTGGACTGCGGCGATTGTAAGGAAATGATGAAAACCAAGGTCGCAATCCTGTTGGTCGTGCTCGCTTCCGCGGGAAGCGAGGCGTTTGGCAGCGAACTCAAGCGTTACCCGGTTCCGCCGAACCGCTTTCACGCCGAGAACGGCTATTGCTACATCGTCAGCATGGACTTCGGCGAGGAGGGCGACAAGGACACGGGGAACAAGTCGGGCCTGTTGTTGTTCGAGGACGGCAAACCGCTCGGCCCGGCGCGCGCGGTCCACAAGGACATCCGTGAGAAGGGCTGCGGACGTTACTCGCACTGGACGCGGGATGGTCTTTACATGTCCGCGTCGGACAACTCCGACCCGCGCAAGAACGGCCGCAAATATGAGGTCGCGTCCACGACCGCGGAAAGCGAACTCGCAGGGCCGGTGCAGCTTCCGTCCACGCCGAAGCGCCACGTCGAGGTCATCCGCGGCTCGCGCCACGAATACTCGCTCCGGCTCGGTGGCAACCTTGATTTTGAGAACAGCCACACGCGCTTCAACACCGGCTTCAACGTCGCGTTCCAGCCGAATGTCTCGCTCACCATCGCCAACACCGGCGACCGGCCCGTGCTCTGGCCGAAGCTCGTCGCCAACGGCGTGCGCGACTGGAGCACCTACGACAACCTGCTGGCCGATTTCACGCGCGGCGCGACCAACGATCAGGAGCGCGCGTTGTTCATCTGGCAGGCCGCGCGCGAGAACCGCTACCACTGCCCGCCGCTGCTCCCCGACAACGAATTCCACGACCCGGTGAAAATGTTCAACTCCTACGGGCTGAATCTCTGCGACGACATGGGCAACTGCGGTTGCTCGTTGTTCAAGCACGCGGGCTTGGGCAAGCCGAAATACTCGATTGACCCGAAGACGCGCAGCCTGCACGGCCACGTGATGTGCGAGGCGGTCGTGGACGACCGCCACCAGTTTCTCGACATAGACGAGAGCGTGTTCTACCTCGACCGCGAGAACGAACGGCCCGTCAGCGGCGACGCCTGCGCGCGCGACCATGATCTCGTGCGGCGCGAGGTTCACTTCGGACCGGTGTTTGGCGGTTGGGGCGATAGCGAAAGTTCTGCGGCGATCTTCGGCAGCGACGATGGCGCGGGGCAGAATTTCCTGCGCGGCCATGAGATGCGCTACACGCTGCGGCCGGGCGAGCGCGTGGTTTTCCGTTGGGACAACATCGGCAAATACGCCGCCCACAGCGAGAAGTGGGACCGCGAGCCGCCCGTTTTCGGCAACTCGAAGTTCATCTACGCGCCACGGATCGAGGACGGCGCGTCTGGCACGCTTGTGTATGCCGTGGACACGCCGTGGGCCATCTGCGGCGGGACGTTGCGGGCGGAGTTCGTCGGCGGCAACGCGGAGGACAAGTTCGCGCTCGACGTGCGCCTCGGCGGCAAGACGGTGAAGCGCGTCTGGGAGGGAGCAGCCCGCGGGCCGCTGAAGGCGAACGTGACGATTGACGACGCGCTCCAGCCGCGGCGCGCGCCGGCGAAGTATCACTACGAGGTCGTCGTGACGGTCCCGACCGGCGATGCGAAGCTCAAGTCGCTGGAGATCGAAACCGACGTGATGGCCGCGCCGCTGTCGCTGCCCCGACTCCGCCGGGGCGAGAATAAGTTTGTTTACACCGACAAGCAGGACGGCCCGCACGAGATCACGATCACGCAGGAGTGGCGCGAGTGCGATAAGTTGAAGCCGCCCTTGCCGCCCACCACGCCGGAGTATCCCGCGTCCGGCGCGACGATCCGCGACTCGATGGTGACGTTCAAGTGGCCCGCGACCGACGGCGCACGCGCGTGGCACATCCAAGTCAGCCACCGCCAGGATTTTCGCATCCCATCTCGGCCGAGCTACGACGTGGTTCTCCGCGACCGGCAGTGGTGCGTGCCCTACACTGGCATGTTCGCGCCCGACACGACCTACTTCTGGCGCGTGCGCGCCCGCGACAAGCGCGGCCTCTGGAGTGAGTGGAGTCCGGTGTGGACATTCCGCTGGGATGGCCCGCGCGTGCCGCTCAACGTGCGTGCCGAGCGGCGCGACGGCGGCTTCGTGCTGCGATGGGAGCCGAACCCGCGAGGCACGCGGCCGGTGGCCTACGACATTTATGGCTCGGACGAAAAAGGCTTCTCGGTCCACAAGACCGCCTACGACTCTTACACGCGCGGCAAAGTGCCGGCGAATTTCCTCGGCCGCACCGCCGCCACGGAGATGCCCGTCGTCTCGCCGACGCCGTCGCACGCGAACATGAACCGATGTTACTACCGCGTCGTGGCCGTGGACACGCACTGCACCGAGAGCATCTGCTCCGATTTCGCCGAGATGCCACACCCGCATTTTTGGAGCAAGCCGTCTGCGACGGTGAAAGTCGGCGCGCCATTCTCGTATCAACTTGGCGTCATCCGCTCGCTCGGCGATGCGCAGCACCGCTACGAGCCAAAGGGCAATGGTTTTTGGGAAGCTGAGGAACTCACGTTCGCCCTGCGCAAAGCCCCGGCGTGGATGAAACTCGACGCGAAGACTGGCACGCTCACCGGCACGCCCGACGCGACTGGCAAATGTCGCGTCGAATTCGAAGTCCGCACACAGTCTGGCGGCGTGGCGACGCAGGAGTTTGATCTGGACGTAAAGTAGTCATCGCACTCTGCGCGATGGTTGTTTCGTGATTGTCCTGCCAGCGGGTGCGGCGTAGCCTGCGGCTGGTCTGGCATGAGGATGAACCGTTTAGTCGCTGTCGTGCGAACTGGGCTGCTGGTCTTGGCTTCTGCAGCCATCTCCGTAAATGCCGCGCTGCCCGATGCGGAGATGCGGTGCGCGGTGGAAGAAGATTGGACGCGGCAGGAAAAGCGTTGGGGGCGCGCGGCAGGTTCAGTGGAAAGCATTCGCGAGGCCGTTGCGCGCATTACGCGCTTGCTGAAGCATTGGCGGGGGAGGACGGGCGAAGCAACGCTGGCGGAGTTGCGACGAGCGGCGGAGAAAGCGGGTTTACTCGACAACAAAAGCCGGCTCGCGCTCTACCACCGCGCGCGTTGGTTTGCTCGTGAGCTGGTGCTGGCTGATCCGCGCGTGACAGGTCAGCCGCTGGTGTTCATGAAGCGCAACCGGTTCGTCTGCCAGATGCTCCATGAATACATGGGCTACTTCCAGGACTACGGCAATGTCGCGGGCGGCGGCGGCGTCTTTGTCCTCGAACGGCCTGGCTACTCGCTCAAGACGCGCGACCTCATCCGCGGCCGGCTGACGAACGGCAACTTCACCACGCTCGCGCTCTCCTACGACGCGCGGACGGTGTTCTTCGCGTTCGCGGAGCGGTCGAAGGAGAAGCCGGAGTTTACGTCGCTGGAGCGGCGTTCGTTTCACATCTTCTCGATGGCGAGAGATGGCTCGGCGCTACGACAGCTCACACGCGGTGTTGAAGACGATTTCGATCCGTGCCCGTTGCCGGACGGCGGGCTGGCGTTCATGTCGTCGCGTCGCGGCGGATTCGCCCGCTGCAACAATGCGTGGGAGCCGTGCGCGACTTACACGTTGCATCGCATGGACGCGAACGGCAGCAACATCCGCACGCTGTCGTTCCACGAGACCGATGAGTGGCATCCATTCGTCATGAACGACGGACGGCTCGTGTTCATCCGGTGGGATTACGTGGACCGCTCGGCGGCGAACTTCCACGGTCTCTGGACCAGCCGCGCCGACGGCACGGGCGCCGCCAGTTTGTTTGGCAACTACACGATGCGCATCAACGCCTGCTACCAGCCGCGGCCGATTCCCGGCTCGGACAAGCTGCTGTTCCTGGCGGGGGCGCATCACGCCGATGTGGGTGGCTCGCTGGTGATGCTCGACCCGAAGCGGGCACGGCTCGACGCAAAGACCGGCGAGGACATCCTCGACGCGACGTATGTGTTGACGCCGGAGATTTGTTTCCCGGAATCCGCCGGCTGGCCGAAAAGCTACTTTCACAGTCCGTGGCCGCTGTCGGAGGATGCGTTCCTCGTGTCGTTCAGCTTCGACCCGCTGCCGGGGATGAGTTCCGGCGAGAAGAAGGACACGCGCACCGGGTTGTATTACTTCGACCGCTTCGGCAACCTCGAACTGCTCTATCGCGACCCGGCTATCTCTTCGATGTATCCGATCTCGCTTGCGCCGCGCGCGCGGCCTCCGGCCGTTGGCTCCAACCTCGCGCCCGAACTCGGCAACGAAGGCGAGTTCTTGCTGAGCGACGTGAACCGCAGTCTGATGCCGCTGCCGCCGGACCGGCCCATCCGCGAACTGCGCGTCTTCCAACTGCTCCCGAAGACCGGCATCCACACCGCCAACAACCCGCGCATCGGCCATGCGAACGCCGAGAACGCAAGGCTGTTCCTTGGCACGGTGCCGGTGGAGGAGGACGGCTCGGCTTACTTCCGCGCGCCGGCGGGCAAGCCGCTTTATTTCCAAGCCGTGGACGCCGCGGGCCGCGCGGTGCAGAGCATGCGCAGCGAAGTCTATCTGCAACCGGGCGAGCGCCGCGCTTGCGTCGGCTGCCACGAAACGCCCGGCACTGTCGTCGCGAACCGGCCCGCGCTCGCGATGCGCCGCGCTCCGTCGCGCCTCCAGCCCGGTCCCGATGGAACGCGACCGATGAGCTATCCGCGGCTGGTGCAACCGGTGCTGGACCGCCATTGCGTGCGCTGCCACGACGGTCAGCCCGCGCCCGGCAAGAGCAAACTCGTGCTGACTGGCGAAACAGCGGGAAACTTCACGCGCTCGTATCAGAACCTGAAGCCGCACCTGCGCTGGTATGAGTGGGGCGGCGCCAGCATCAGCCAGATCGCGACGCAACCCGGCCGCATCGGCGCCGACGCCAGTCCGTTGACGGCGATCCTCGACGACGCGACGCATCGCACGCAAGCGCCGTTGCCCGACGCCGACCGTCGCCGGCTCTATCTCTGGCTCGATGCGAACGTGCCGTTCTACGGCACCTACGACCACGCCGACCAACTCGCCCAGCGCGAAGGCCGCTCCGTCCCCGTGCCACTCGCGCAGTGAGCGGTTGTGTGGCTTGCGCGTGCTTGCCGGCGGAGGAAGCGAGGATTACCGGCCCCCTGATTACTGGTTGCTGATTACTGCCCGCTTCCTTCCTCCGCTTCGATAAACAACTGCTCCACATACGCGAGCAGATGGATAAGAAAAATGTCGTGGTCGCGTTCGGTCGGTTTGAGGTCCTCGGCGGGCCGGTTCATGTCCTCCTCGGTCACGTCCCAGCGGCTCGCCAGCACCAGCCGCGCCTGGTTGATCGCGCTGAGCCACGCGGCGGCATGGTTTGCGGGAAACACGACGCGCCAGCAGCCGCGATGCGCCGGGTCTTTCTCCATGCGTCCGAGGTCTGCCGCCATCAACTCGTAGTTCGCGCGCCAGAACGCCTCCAACTCCGGCGCGATCAGTTCGCGCCAGTCGCGGTTGATGTCGGCACGCTTGGAAGGGCTAGGCAACAGCCGCTCGCGCACGGCGGGCGGTTGCGGCTCGGCCAGCAGCGCCGGCACCCCGGCGAACACGTGTCTCCAGTGCTCGTCCAAGCCCGCGAGACACAGGTTGCCGTCGGCCAGTCGTTGAAGATGAAGCGCCACTATGGTTCCGCCTGTTCCATAAGGGCCAGCAGGTGATATTGCTGCAACACCCGCACGTAATGCTCCGCCGGCTCTCGTCCGCCCGTCCAGACAATGGACTGGCCGCGCTTGTGGACCTCCATCATGTGCCGCTCGGCCTTCTGCCGCGTGTAGCCGAACACCTTCTGGAACACCATCGTGACGTAGGTCATCAGGTTGATCGGGTCGTTCCGCACGATGACGTGCCACGGCGGGGCAAGATTGGTTTTCGTTTCCTCCGAGATCGTCTCGATGACACCCGGCGCGGTTGCCGGGCCGCCGGCGTCTGCGCGTGGAGGCAGGATGTTTGGAAATGGACTCCGTTTCCTCATCGTCAGCTACCGTAACAGCCGGGCAGTGCGTTGTCCACCGGCGCGCCTGCGCTGCTCAGATACCGGGCTTGCTCTGTTGCTTCTCGGCCCGCGACTGTTCGTAGAACACGCGCACTTCCGGCTTGGCCTCCTTGCCGAGGAACTCCTGCGCGCGCAGCAGCGCCTTGCGCGTGGAGGCGGTGAGGTTTTCCTCGGACTCGAACACGCAGTCACGGCCGATCTCGTCCAGCAGGCCGCTGCGGCTGAGCACGCCCATCACGTCGGGCGACGGGCCGCTGATGAGCAGCAACCGGCCGCCAGCGCGCAGGAACTTCAGCAGTCCCTCCAGTGCCATGACGGCGGTGGCGTCGAGGTGCCGGGCGTTCTTCACCCGCAGGATGACAACGCGGATGTTGCGATCGTGCGCGAGTCGCCGCACCTCGTCTTCAAACAACTCGGCCGCGCCGAAGAAAAGTTCGCCCTCGACGTGGATGATGGAAATCTCCGGATGGGTGCGCTCGGACTTCTCCTTGATTTCGCGCATGGAGTCGCCTTCGAGGTCGTATTCCACCAAATGCGGCGCGCTGGCCTTGCGCAGGAACAGCACCAGCGAGCTGATGACGCCCACGTAGATCGCCTGCCGCAGGCTCAGCAGCAACGCCGAAGCGAAGGTGAGAATCAGCACCGCGGCGTCGCTCCGCGTGGCGCGGAACGCAACGCGAATGTGGTGCCACCGGAACATGCTGAAACCCAGCACGATCAACAGCCCCGCCAGCGACGCCAGCGGGATGTAATGCACCCACCGTCCGAACACGATCAGGATGGCCGCGATCCACAGTCCGCTGAACACGCCGGCAAACCGCGTTCGGGCGCCCGACAGGAAGTTCAGCGCCGAGCGTGTGAAGCTGCCGCTGCCGGGCATGCACTGGAAGAACGCGGCGGCGATGTTGCCCAGACCGAGGCCGATGCAGCTCTGGTTGTTGTCCACGCGCTGGTCGGTGGTCATCGCGATGCTCTTGGCGATGGAGAGCGTTTCGATGCAGCCGAGGATCGCCATCGCCAGCGCCGTGTCCGCGATGTCGGCGAACATGCGCACGCCGAAGAACGGCAGTTGGACGTGCGGCAGGTTCGCCGGCAAATCACCGACCAGCTTCACGCCCTTGTCGTCCAGATGAAACACCCCCGCGACCAGCGCCGAGACGACGACCACCACCAGCGGCGCGGGCAGCCAGCGCGGCAGCCAGCGCGGCGCGCTGACCGTGACGAGAATCGAGGCGACGCCGATGGCCAATGCGTAGAGGTTCGTGCCGGGTAGTTGCTCGATCGTTTGCCAGACGTATTGGAGCATGTGGATGGCGTTCGGCTGATTCACGCCGAGCAGCGGCGCAAGCTGGTTGAGCGCGATGAGCAACCCCGCGCCCGCCGTGAAGCCGACGACGACGCTGCGCGAGACGAACTGGGTCAAGTTGCCAAGCTTCAGCAACCCAAATAGCAACTGCGTGCCGCCGACCAGCAAGGCCAGCAGCGGGATGACGATGGTTGGATTCTCCCTCACCGCCGGCACCGAGGAGGTCATGATCATGCCGCCGATGAGGATGGCAACGGAGTTGGTCGGGCCGGGCACGAGGTGCTCGCTGCTGCCCATCAAGCTGCCGACGATGGCGACCACGATGCAGGAGTAAAGGCCGTAGATCGGCGGCAGGCCCGCCATGATCGCATAGGCGATGGCTTGCGGCAGTGACAGCAAAGCGAGCGTCAGGCCCGCCGACACATCGGTCAGCAGCCAGCTTTGCTTGTATCCGCGCACCGTCTCAACGAACGGCAGCCATTGCCTCAGCGTCATGAGCGTTTTTCCCTGGCACGTCGCGGCACAATCTACAGCTTCACTCGCGTCGGGAAAAGAGCTATCCTGCGCGCCACTGGAAAGGACACGCCGGCCATGAGCGACGAAAAACCTGCCGTTGGAAGAACCAAGCACGGCGAGCTGACGCTCGACCAGATCGCCAACCTCCAACCTGGTTGGGGCGGCCTCATGCCGCAGATCAGCGAGCGATGGTGGATCTGCTACCACGCCGCCAAGGCCGGCCACTGGAAGCTCGCCAGCTACGCGCTCCGCAAAGTGCAGGGCCTCTTCAAAACCGGCGCCGTCACGCGTCCGAAATACACCGAGATGGTCCAGAACTACGACAAGACATTCCTCCAGCCCATCGCGCAAGCCGTCGCCGCGGGCGACTTCGTCGCGTTCGACGCTGCCTTCAAGCGCGCCACAGACGAAGGCAATCGCCTCCACGTCGCCGTCGGCCACGGCGAGATCATCTGGACCCTGCCGGAGGAGCCGCCGAAACATTTGAAGCTGACGCCGTGAAGCGCAGCGGCGTGGCGAATTTCAACGCAGAGGCGCTGAGGACGCAGAGAGCGCAAAGGAATAGTCATTATGAAACTGAGAACGCTTGTGCTGTTGTCGTTGCTCGTCATCACCGCCGAAGCCGCCGTCGTCAAACAATCCCTGACGACCACGAGCGCCGGCGAGAACCTGTTGAAGGCCGACGCTTGGCGCGGCTGGCAGATTGGTTTCGCGCGCGACGGCGATGCATTCGTCTGTGACAACGGCGCGGACGCGACCGCGCAGCGCGGCGCTTCGCAGTCGGTCGTGCTGAATCAGAAAACCGCCGCGCCGGTCGTCGCTGAGGCGTGGAGCAAGGCTGAGAACGTCGGCGGCTCGCGCGACAGCGATTATGCGCTCTACCTCGACCTCGTCTATGCCGACGGCGACCAACTCTGGGGTCAGACGGCGTTCTTCAGCACCGGCACCCACGACTGGGAGAAGCGGCAGGTCGTTGTCCTGCCGGCGAAGCCAATCAAGAGCCTCTCGCTCCATCTGCTGCTCCGCCGTCACACCGGCAAGGCGTGGTTCCGCGGCGCAACGCTGCGGCAAATCGCCGCGCCAGCCGGCTCCATGCTCTTCGACGGCGTGCCGGTGACGCTGGCGGGCAAGTTGCGCGAGGGTTTCCAGTTTCGCGACGTGGCGGCCGGTTCCGACTTCCGCGACGACGCCAAGGATTTCGGCCTGCAACTGACAAGCAAGCGCGAGCGCAAGAACAGCGCGACGGTCATCGAAGCTGACCTCGCCGACACGACCGGCAAGGACCGCGCCATCACGCTGCTCCATTCATCGCCCGTTGGCGGCGACGGCTGGCAATGGCTCGTGAACCCGCGCACCGCGACCAACGCCGTCGCGCCCGGCGAGTATATGAATGCCTCGCGTTTCAACGCCGGCGCCAATGGGCGGCTCTCGCTCTATCCGTTTGCGGCCATCGCGCGCGGCAAGGAGGGGCTGCTCGTCGGCATTGACGCGGGCTGGCCGGCGTTCTACCGCTGCGGTTTCAACGCCGCGACCCACGAGCTGTTCATCGCGTTCGACCTCGGCCTCGCGCCGGAGAAAGCGTCGGCGCGCGTGCGGCTTGTGACGGCGAAGTTCGACGGGCGGCTCGGTTTCCGCGGCGCGCTCCAGCGTTATTACGAACTCTTCCCCGACTACTTCCGCTGCCGCACGCCGGAGCAGGGCGTCTGGATGCCGTTCTACAAGATCAGCAAGGTCGAGGGTTGGGAGGACTTCGGCTTCAAGTTCAAGGAAGGCAACGACGAGACGGCGTGGGACGACGCGCACGGTATCCTGACGTTCCGTTACACCGAGCCGATGACGTGGTGGATGACGATGAAGAAGGACACGCCGCGCACGGTGGAGGCGGCGCTTGCGGAGGCCAAGCGCCTCGCTGACGCCGGCCGACCGGAGGCGAAAGCGCTCTTCACGTCCGGCTACCACGACGAGAACGGAAGCTTCACCGCGCGCCTGCTCGACACGCCGTGGTGCAACGGCGCCGTCTGGAGCATGAACTCCATGCCCGGCATCAAGGGCGATGTCACCGACTGGTCCCTCAAATGGGGGGCGGCGGTGCGCGAGAAGGTTTACGGACCGAATCGCAAGGGCGACCTCGACGGCGAATACATTGACTCAAGCGAAGGCTACGTCACCGACGAACTCGATTTCCGCCGCGAACACTTCGCCGCCGCGCGCCTGCCGCTGACGTTCTCGCCCGACAGCCGCAAGCCCGCCATCTTCCGCGGCTGCATCATCGGCGAATACAACCGTCAGATGGCCGAGGATGTCCACGCGATGGGCAAGCTGATGATGGCCAACAGCACGCCCATCCGCCTCTGCTGGCTCGCGCCGTGGCTCGATGTGATGGGCACCGAGACGGACTGGAACCCGCCCGCCCAGCGCGGCAAGAAACGCTCCGAAGCCGCCGCGCACATCTGGCGGCCGATGAGCGACGCCGACCTGCTCTACCGCCGCGCGATGTGCGGGCCGAAGCCATATTGCTTCCTGATGAACACCCACTTCCCCGCGTGGCCCGCCGAGCTGACGGAGAAGTTCATGAAGCGCAGCCTCGCCTACGGCATGTTCCCCGGCTTCTTCAGCGCCGACGCCTCCACCGGCCATTACTTCTCGCAGCCCGCGCTCTACAACCGCGACCGCCCGCTCTTCAAGAAATACATCCCGCTCTGCAAACGCGTCGCTGAGGCCGGCTGGCAGCCGTTGACGCGCGCCCGCTCAAACCACCCGCGCGTTTACGTCGAGCGGTTCGGCGAAAAACTCCTGACGGTCTTCCACGAAGCGCCCGGGGCAACCACACAAGAGCCGCTGCCGGTGACGATCACGCTCGAAGGTTTGCGCGCCAAGTCCGCGCGCGAGCTGCTCAGCGACCGCACACTCGCCATCCGCGACGGACAGATTGAACTGAGCCTAGTGCCGGAAGACGTGGCGGTGGTGCAACTGGAGTGAGGCGCCTCAAAACGATTCGCGCGTCCGCCTCGTGAGAGACGGACGCGCGAGAAACACTACTGACAGGTTTGAGGAAACGGCTTACTTCTTCTTTGGCTTCTTGTCCCAGCCCTGCGCTTTGATGAAGTTCGCGACTTCCACTTTCGGGCCGAAGTTCTCCGGCACGAAGTTCCATTTCGCCAGATACTTGAAGGCGCTGTCCACTTGGAGGACTTCGTCCTTCTTCGCGCCGGCCTTGTCGGCGGGCAGTTGCTTCAGGCTCGCAGCGTATTGGCTGGCGAGCTTCTCCATCGTCGCGAAGGTCGCGTCGTCCTTTTCATAGACGAGCGATTCGGCGAAGCGAAGCATCTGCTCGACGGAGCCTTCGGGTTTGGCGGCGGCGTCCTTGCGGACCTTGGCGGCGATTTTCTTGCGCTCCGCGGCGACAGCTTTGGCCGGGAGCGGGCCGCGGGTGCCGCCCTTGGCGGCCGTGGAGGGCAGCGGGCGATACCAGATATTGCGGAAGCGGACGGGGTTGCCGTGGTCCTGCAGCTTCAGCGGGCCTTTCTCCGGCAGCGGACCGACTTTCGTGCGCGCGCGGTGGCCGGTCGGACCTTCGATCTGCGTGCGGTCCTGCACGAGGATGCCGTTGCAATAGACGGTGACCCAGCCGGGCTGGACGCACTTGTCGTCCTTGTAGATCGGGCGGTGGAAGGTGATGTCAATGTATTGGAACTCGCCCGGCGGACGCAGGGCGTTGGCCAGCGGCGGGTTGACGCCATACATCGAACAGGCCATGCCGTCGGCGTAGGTCAGATTCTTGTAGCTGTCCAACACCTGGGTTTCGACGCCGAGGAGGAAGATGCCGCTGTTGCCGCGCCCCTGGCCGTCGCCCTCGACTTTGCTCGGCGCGGCCCACTCGACGTGCAACTGGCAGTCGCCGAACTCTTCCTTGGTGCGGACGTAGCCGGACTTCGGCACGCACTCCATCGCTCCGTCCCTGACGATCCACTTCGTCGGCTCGTTGGGGTTTTTGTCGGAGCACCACTTCGCCAGCGACGCCTCGGTGCCGTCAAACAGGATGACCGCGTCCGCCGGCGCCTTGGCCTTCGCCTCCAACTCGCTCACTGGCAACGGCGCGACCACTTTCGGCTGCGGACGGTTCTGGTCGTGGACGCACCACGCGTGGCGCTCGTCGGGCGGATCGCCGTAGAACGCATGTCCCGTGGAGCCACCTGCCGCGAACGCCGCCGTGGTGAGCGACAACGCCGCGCCAATCGCAAAGAGAGCAGAGTCAAGTTTCATGGCGTGCTTTTGTAGAGCGCGCCGGCCCGGAGTGCAAGGCTCGTTTGTGCGTTAGCACGCCATCGCTCGGCCAGCGATCCAACCGGTGGTCCATGCAGCCTGGAAGTTGAACCCGCCGGTGATGCCGTCCACGTCGAGCAACTCGCCCGCGAAGTGGAGACCGGGGCAGACGCGGCTCTCCATCGTCTTGAAATCCACCTCGCCCAGCCGCACGCCGCCGCAGGTGACAAACTCGTCCTTGTTCATGCTCTTGCCCGTGACGGGAAGCTCGGTGCGGATGAGTTGCTGGACGAGCCGGTGCTGCGCCGCGCGCGTCAACGCCGCCCAGCGCGTGTCGCGTCCCACGCCCGCGGCGAGCGCCAGCGCCTCCCAAAGACGCGCCGGCAGCGGCGGAACCGGCGTGTTCACCGCCAGCCGCGCCGGCTGCTCGTGGCGGCGCGAGTGCAGCGCCGCCGCAACGGCTTCCGCGCTGAGATGCGGCAGCCAGTTCACGCGCAGCGGGAAACGATAATTGAGGCCGTGCAGATCTCGCGCGCCCCACGCCGACAGCCGCAGGATCGCCGGCCCGCTCGCGCCCCAGTGAGTCGCCAGCAACGCGCCGCGCTCGCGCAGCTTCGTGCCTGGCACCGACGCTTCCACTGACTCAACGGAAGCACCGGCCAGTTCGCGCAGCCACGGCGTCTCGATGTGGAACGTGAACAACGACGGCACGGGCGGCTCCAGCGTGTGGCCGAGTGACACCGCCAGTTCCCCTGCCGCAGCCGCGCGGCAACCGCCCGTCGCCAGCAGCAGGCGGTCGCAGAGCAGCGTGTCGCCGTTGGAAAGAGCCAACTCGAAGCCGCCTTCCGTCAGCCGCGCCACGCGCTCCACACTGCGTCGCGCCAGCAGCTTCACGCCCGCCGTCTCCGCTGCGCGCAGCAAACAATCCACAATCGTCCGCGAATCGTCGCTGGCGGGGAACATCCGTCCGTCGCCTTCCGTTTTCAGCCTCACGCCACGCGACTCGAACCACTCGACGGTGTCGAGCGGCTGGAATCGCTTGAACGGCCCGATAAGCGCCCGCCCGCCGCGCGGATACCGCTCCGCCAGTTCGCGCGGCTCGAAGCAGGCGTGCGTGACGTTGCACCGGCCGCCGCCGGAGATGCGGACCTTGGCAAGGAACTCCGGCCCTGTTTCCAGCACTGTCACCTCGGCGCGCGGCATGGTCTCGGCGCACGCGATGGCCGCGAAGATGCCGGCCGGCCCGCCACCAACCACGATGATCCGTCGTGAATTCATTGCGGCAAGGGTAGCGGAGCTGTTGCTTCAACGAAAGCTTCCGGTCGCTTTTCGTTTCCCGTCTTTGACCTCGAAAGCGACCCGTGATAGCCTGCGCGCTATGAATTTCATCTGCTCCAAGGCCCGGTTGCATGGCGCGGTCCCGATTCCCGGCTCCAAATCCCACACCATCCGCGCGGTGGCCATTGCCAGTCTCGCCGCGGGTGAGAGCCGCATCGAAGCGCCGCTGGAGTCCGGCGACGCGCACTCGGCGGTGGCGACCTTCGGCGCGCTCGGCGCGAAGTTCGACTGCCAACCCGATGTCTGGGTCGTGCAGGGCACCGGCGGCGAATTGCGCGTGCCGGAGAATGTCGTGGATGTCGGCAACTCCGGCACCACCGTGAACATCGCGCTCGCCACGGCGGCGTTGCTGCGCAAAGGCATGGTTGTCTTCACCGGCGATCATCAAATCCGCCGTCGCCCCGCCGGGCCCGTCATCCAGGCCATCAACGACCTCGGCGGCTGGGCCGAGGCGACGCGCGGCAACGGCTGCCCGCCCATCGTCGTGCGCGGCCGGTTGCGCGGCGGCACGACTTCCATCGAGTGCAAAACAAGCCAGTATCTCACCAGCGTGCTCATCAACGCGCCGCTGGCCGACGGCGACAGCGTCATCCGTGTGCCGCTGCTGCACGAGATTCCCTACGCGGAAATCACACTGGACTGGCTGGCGCGGCTCGGCATCAAGCTGGAGCGCGACGGTTGGCGCGAGTTCCGCGTGCCGGGCCGGCAGAGCTATAAACCGTTCACGCGGCGCATCCCGGCGGACTTTTCCTCGGCGACGTTCTTCCTCTGCGCCGGCGCCATCGGCGACAACGACGTGACCGTGCAGGGCCTCGACCTCGACGACACGCAAGGCGACAAGGCCGTGCTCGATTACCTGCGGGCGATGGGCGCGAGTGTGGAGGTGACGCCCGACGGCGTGCGCGTGCGGCCGGGCAACCTCAAGGGCTGCCGCTTGGACTTGAACGCCACGCCCGACGCGCTGCCAATGATGGCGGCGCTGGCGTGTTTCGCCGAGGGCAAGACCACGCTCGCCAACGTCCCGCAGGCTCGTATCAAGGAAACCGACCGCATCGCCGTAATGCGCGAGGAACTGACGAAGCTTGGCGCGCGCGTCACCGAGTTGCCCGACGGCCTTGTCATCGAGCGGAGCCAACTCACCGGCGCGGAAGTGAACGGTCACGACGATCATCGCATCGTCATGTCGCTGGCCGTCGCCGCGAGCGCCATTCCCGGTCGGACGATCATCCGCACCGCCGAATCCGCCGCCATCACCTTCCCGAAGTTCGCCAGCCTCATGCAACAGATCGGCGCGAATCTCCAGGTCGCCGAGTAGCTGCGCAAAGGGACGCTCACGATGAGAAGAATGATCCTCCTGCTGGCGTTGGCTGTCCTCGCATTCGTGCCCGTGGACTCGTCGGCCGCGTCGCCTTCAAACAAGAAGAAGCAGCCCGCGCCGCCACCTCCACCAAACCCAGCCACGATGACGCAGGCGGAGTTGGCCAAAGCCACTCCACTCCTCAACGGTTTCGTGCGCCGGCGACAAGTCGGGTTCAACACCCAGCAACGTCCCGACGGCAAGATGGAGGTCGTCGTCGTCACCAAGGGCCGCGGCGCTGAGAAGGCCGGAGTCCGGATTGGCGACATCGTCGTCGCCATCGGTGGCTGGCCGATCAAGAAGCGGATTGATCTTCTGGACGCCGTTCGCAATAGAAGCGTCGGCGACTTCGTTCCGTTGACGATCATCCGCAACGGCGAGCAGATGGATCTGAACGTGGAACTGGGATTCTCCGACATGGAGGAGCCGGTTTACGCCCTTTACCGGCTTCTTTACGATGAAAAGAAGATCGGTCTGGCGGTCATGGGAGCCGAAATCAGCAACGTCCTGTTGACCGATCCTGTGGCCCTTCAGCAATGGGCGAAGGGAATCAAATCGAACTTGATCGCCAAATGGGAAAGCCGTTGCTTGAAAGTGTTGTCGCGGGAGAAGGAGTTCTCTCTCGTGGACCGACAGGCGGTGGAGCAAATCCTGAAGGAACTGAATTTCGGCCAGAGCGGCATGGTGTCAGAAAAATTCCGCGCCACCATCGGCAAGACACTCGGCGCAACCCACCTGCTGACGCTGGAGTTCTCGCGGTTCCGCGACGCGGACGTGGAAAAGCAGCGCCTGATCGAGATCGAGACGGGCAAGGTGCTTGTCAGTTCCATGCGAAGCACAAAGCAGTGAGGCGATGCACAGCGGCACATCAACATGGATAAGACGCGCGCTTGCCGTGTGCGCGTTCGCCTGCGCGCTGCAAGCATCCGCTGCCGAGGGGGAGTTTGCGCTGCGGCAATGCGACTTCAGGGGCGATCACAGTGTCATCAATCTGAGCCACCGCACCGCGTCGGGGTATGCCGCGTTCGACAGCGACAAGGCGCGGCGCGGGAGCGTGACGGTGTTCGTGAAGCCGGGCGAGACGCCGCGAGTCACGTTCAGTTGCAGCTACGATTCCACAACGGTGGAGCGGCGGTTCGGGCGCGGGACGGACAAGGTCATCACGGTGGATGGCGCGACCTGGGAGGGCACTCCCGACAACACCTCGCGCACGACTGACTGGAAAGTGACGGTGAAGCCCGGCTGGAACGACGTGAACGTGCGGGTCACGGTGCTGTCGAACAAGCAGCCGGTCGGCGAGTTGACGCAATCGTTCCGCATCTACGCCTACGTGTTCGAGGTGCAGCCGGCGGGGCAACTGGAGCATCCGCTGCCGGCAGAAACCGGGAACTTCTTCCTGGAGCATCCACTGGTGGACGCGGCAGGCAACCTCTACGTCGGCGCGCGCCGGGGCGGAGGCACCGCGCTGCTCCGCTACGATCCCAGCGGCCGGATCAGCGTCCGATACGACATCAAGTCTGCGATGGCCATTGGCGGGCCTATGGGCGTGGACGACGACGGCAATCTCTACGCGTTCATCGCCGAGAACATCGTGCAGTTCGACCGTGACGGGAAGTTCGTGAAGTCGGTCGCCGCGCTCGGTTGGACGGCTAACACGGCGACGACGGAAGACCTGAAGACGGGCACGTGGCCTTCGCGCAGAGGCGAGGATCGCCGCGACGAAGTGCTCCGCCAGATCAGTCCCTGCGCGTCGAATTGGGAGACCGCGATGGTCGGCGACGCGATCTATTTCATCGCCCACACCCCGGAGAACCGGAACTGCAGCGAGGGGCCGCACGTGCTCGCCTGCGTGACGGTGGATGGCCGCGCGCAGATCCTCGACAAGGTCACTCCTGCGTCCGGCGTCATCCGAGGCCCTGACGGCAACCTTTACATGCGGGAACCGGGCAAAGACGAGAACCACGGCCTGTTGACCTACTCGCCGACGGGCAGGCTGGAGCAACGGCGGCCGATAATTGGCCCACGCTATCAGGTGTTCCACGGGATAGACGGCGCGGGGTTTGTTTACGCCGGCAGCCGCGTGTGGGAACCATCGCTCACATCGGTGAAGGAAAGCGCCGCTGTGGACAACGGCCGGTTTCGTTCGGTGTCGCAGCGTCGCGGCCCGAGTTACTACGTGGACCTGCTCACCGGGCAGCAGTCCACCAGCAACAGCGGCCACAACGACCTGGCATCGTGGATGTATCGCGGCGCGGTCTATACGGCCTACGCAGCCGACCTGCGCATCGCGCGCACCGTGTCGCTCGCCCCGGGCGCGGCGGGCGCGGCCCCGCTACCGATGTTGAAGCGCGGCAAGAGCCGGCCCGCGGTCGCGAGCGGCGCGACGGCTACGCAGCAAGGCGCCGTCCCTCCCGGACAGACGACGGCTGTGCCACCGGCTGCTAAGCAGGCTGGAACACAAGCCGGGGTGCCGGCATCCCAAACACAACCGGCGGGCGCCAGCGGCGCGCTCCCCGGTGCGGCCACGGATACGGCCCGTGCTGCGGAAAGCGGTGAGATCTCGGACGACAGCCAGCCCGTGGAACCGGAATCCGCGGCGGCGGCGGCGCTGGCGGCGAGCGCAGCCGCGGCGGCGGGCGCGTGGCTCACGCTGTTGACCAGCGGGATGCGCTGGCGCGACGTGATGGACGGCTTGCGCGGCATCGGCAGCGGCGTGCCGGTCGCGGCGCCTCCGCCTCCACAGCCCGCGCCGCCGGTAATCCCGCAGGAAGTCCACCGCGACGGCGAGGTCAACGAGCAGGGCGATGTCTGGAGCAGAGAAGAGCGCGGCTGGGTCGCCCGCGACCAATACGAACGCAACAAGAAGCGCGAGCAATGGCTGGCCGACAAGGCAGTCGCGGACCTCCACGCGGGGCAATCGGAGGACGTGAAGCAGGCCTACGACAAGTGGCAGGATTCGAAACAGAAGCTGGCCGAGGTCCGGGAGCAGGGCCGGTTGCTGGAGAAGACAGAGAAGCTGCGCGAGTGGGTCGAGCAGAGCGAGAAGGCGAACGCCGAACAGAGCTACTGGTCGGACGTGAAGAACAACTTCGTCCTGAACGTGGAGAAGGAGTTCAACGAGCTGCCTGAGCAGACGTTCGAGCTTTGCCGCGCGGCGGCCAAGACCGCAAAGGCCGGCGTGGACGCGGCGGTGGACCTCGCCCGGGACGCGACGAACTGGGAGATCCTCCGCGCGACGGGCGCGCAGACGGCGAAGGACCTCATCGGCAGTCCGATCCAGAGCGCGAAGAAAGTGAACAAATTCTACACCGAGGCCGCGAAGAAGGCGGGCGGCGCAGTGGTCCAGATGGTGGCGCATCCCGTGGACACGTTGAAGGCTGTCACCGGCTACGAGAACTGGGCCAAGGCGCTCGACCCGAACGTGCCGCTGGCCAAGCGCATGGGCTACGCGCTGATGGGGACGGTGGACACGGTCAGCACGTTCGGCGGCGCATTGGTCACCAAGCCGGGCGCGGCGGCGTTGCGAGGCGTGGAAGCCGCCGACAAACTCGTGGACGCGGCGAAGGCCGAGATGCTCGCGAACAAGCTCGACGACGTGGCGCGGTTGGGCGGCGACGATCTTGCCCGCCACGAGGCGTGGCTGGCCGGCGAGCAACAGGCGCGGGACAGGGTCGCGAAGCTCTCGGCCGCCAACACGAAGCAGGAAGTGCGCGCCGCCGTGCTGGAGATACAGGGCGACAAGCGCGCCATCCAGATGATGAACCGCCAGGGCAAGGGCATGAAGGGGGCGTTCAACGAGGAGATCCGCGGCATCTACAAGCAGACCGACGCGGCGGTGGAGAAGCGGTTGAAGGACTCGCTCGCGCAGAAAGGCGTGGACCTCGACCGCTACGAGTTGAAGCCGACGCACGCCACGAACCCGTCGAAAGACCCGTTCAAGATCGGCGCGGACCGCGACGTCACCTACTCCATCTACGACAAGAAGACCGGCCAGTGGGTGCGTGACGTGCCTGCGGGCAAGGTGCAGGAAGTTTACAACGAGGAGTTTTACCGCGCCGCCCACGGCACGCGGCCAGCCAGCGCGAAGGAAGCGGCCGAGTTCGCGCAGAAGATGGACCAGCAGTGCGTGGATGCGCTCCATAAGGAGGCGTATGGGCGCGGGCCGGCCGACCTGAAGACGGCATTGCACGAACCGGGCGCGAAGTTCAGCGACCCGACGCAGGTCGGCAAGGCGGTCGCCTACAAGTCGCACGAGTGGTATGAGAAGGCCGAGAACGCGATGAGCGCGGGCAAGGCCGTGGAGGCGGAGAAGCTCATGTCGGAGGGGTTCCGCCAGACGACCAAGCAGTTCGACAACATGCTCGTCCGCCGCCACGGCGCGCTGGCCGGGGCGGGCGCGCAGGGCTTGAAGAACATCCCGGAGCGCATGCAGGAGGCCATCGGGGTGCTCAAGAGCGCCGAAAAAGGCGTCTCGCCGGTGGCCATCGAGCAGAAGCTCCGGCAGTTGGGCTACACCTCGCCGCGCGACGTGGCGACGCACGTCGGCGAATACATCGAGGCGATGGACAAACTCCGGCCTCCCGTCAAACCGACGGGCGGCGCGGTCGGCCTGCGCGACGTCGCCAGCGCGGCGCAGACGATCGCCTCGGCCGCCCCGAATCAGCAGCAACAGCAATGACCCGCGCCATGAGCAACCTCGTTTACCTCAAACTCGCGAAGCCCGAGCTGGCCGCCCGGCTCGGCGTGCCGGACCTGCCGGTGCCGGTCCGCGAGGAGCGGCTGCCGGAGGTCATGCGCGAAGGCCAGATCAACACCGACGCGCTGCTGGACGAGCTGGAGTTGTTCCTCGCCGCAAACCCGGAGTATCGCGCCAAGTATGCGGACTTCGCCGGCCGGCTCGCGTATGTGACCGGACTGGACTTGGGCGCGATGGGGTTGATGGAGGCGGCGGCGCATTACCTGAAGATCGGGCTGAACTCCGACCCGTCAAACCTGTCACTCCGGCTGAACCGCGCAGTCGCGCTCCAGATGACGGGGCGCAATGAGGAAGCGCTCGCCGAATACCTGCGCTCGCTCGCGGAGGCCGACGCCGGCTTGTCGCCCGTCGTGACCGTGCTCGCGGCGCGGTGCTGCCGCGATCTCGGCCGCTGGAAGACCGGCGCGGAACTGTTGCGCTCACTCGTTCCACTCGCGCCGCGCGAGCCGGAGTTCTGGGATTTCCTCGCCGAGATGGAAGAGAAAGCCGGGCTGGTTCCCGCTGCGGCGGCCGCGCCCCTACCAGCAGCGTCGCCGGTGCTTCCTCCTGTGATCGCGCCTGCGGTCGCCTTCTGCACGCAGTGCGGCGCGAAGATCGAGGGCGGCTTGCGATTCTGCACCAACTGCGGCGCGAAGATGGACGGATGACGACATGGACACGAATCGCCAATGCGTGAAATGCGGAGCGGCGCTCGACGCGGGCGTGCGGTTCTGCGCGAACTGCGGGATCGTCGTTGCCGACGGCGCGCCGAAAGCGCGAAGCAAGTGGCCGCGTCGGATCGCGGTGCTGGGCATCATCGCGCTGGTGTCGGTCGCGCTGATGGCCATCAACATGAAGCTGTTCCTGCGCGTGGCGGGGTATGCGGGCGTGGCGATGTTCATCGTAGGCGTGCTGGTGACGCTGCTGACGTTCCGGAAGGCCAAGCGCGTCTCCATCGCCTCGCTGGCGATCTCGATGACCGTGCCGGTCGTGACGTTCTTCCTCTACACATACTTCCTGGGCGTGCACCTGTCTGGGGCCTTGCTGACGATGGGCTTCCTCGCGGGCGCGCTGCTCGGCGGCCTGTGGGCCGCGACGAACAAGGTCTATGTCGAACAGGACGCGGTCCGCAGCAAGGCGTCGCCGTGGTATCTGCTGGTGTGGGGCGGCATGGTCGTGCTGAACCAGTTGGTTGCGCTGACGACTCACCGCGCGCCAGTGGCGATGATCGCGCTGATGCTCATCGGCACGGGGCTGGCGTTCGCCAACGGTGGCGTGCTCATCCTGAAGTGCCGCCGCGCGCTCAAGGCCGCGCCGCGGGCGGCGTGAGCGGCGGCTTCACTGCGGGAGCGGCGTAAACTGCAGCGTCTGGATGAGGTGTTTGAGGTGGGGATAATACTTCTCGAAGAGCGGCTGGGGCGAGGTGTAGCCGATGAAGTAGTAGTAGGGCTGCCGCTCGATGATGACCTGTATCTGCTCCCAGAGCGTGTCGTTGCCGGGAAGCTTGTAGCCTGCGTGCAGGTAAACCGTTGTGTATCGGTTTTGGAAGTTCTGGGTTTCGTCTTCCACGAGGCGGTAATCCTGCATACGTTTCCACTGGTCAATGACGGCCCGCCGTTGTTGCGGCAAGGAGTTGCCGGCGGTCATGGTGATGAACTGGAAATTGACCGTTGTATTGCAGTCCTCAGCCCCTTTCGGTCCCGAGAACACATGGCTGTTGTCCCTGACTTGCGACTCCCAGTGCGCGGGCAGCTCCGTGACAAACCCGAACTTCGGGTTGGCATAGCGATCATACTTCACCGCGCCCGGAGCCGGGGCCGGGGTGGCCGCGGCGACACCGGGCACGTAATCGGTCGAAGGCGTGGCGGGTGGTAGAGTCGGCATTGCGGGCGGCGCAGCCGGTGCGCCGGGCTTGAACCTGTCGTTTACCGATGGCTCAGGAGTTTGAACCGGAGCCGGCACTGTGGCAGGTGGCGGAGTTAAAACCGGAGCCGGAGTCTCCTTCACTGTTGCCGAAGCAGGCGGCACGGGAGGTGGCGCGGGTTTGGAATCTCCGGTTTGCTTCGGCTGCTCCGTCTGGCTGCCGATGAGCGCAAGCACGACCAGCAACACCACCAGCAACGCAAACCCGATCAACCCGCCAATCAGGCAGCCCTTCATCTTCGACGAGGACTTCGGCGGCGAGGCCGTCGCCGCGGCCGCTGGCGGCACGCCTGCCACCGGCGCACCGCAAGAACCGCAGAACTTCGCATCGGGCTTCAGGGCCCCGCCGCATTTCGCGCAGGCGTTCGCTGCGACTGGCTGAGCGTTGATCACCGGCGGGACCGGCGCAGGCTGTGCGGGGGCGGGCTTGTCGAGCGCGTTGAGGTTGATGACTTCCTTCTCGGCGTTGCCAACGTCGTCCATCAGGAACTCCGTCGGTCGCTCCGTGGCGTTGCGGTAAGTTCCCGATTTGGTGCCGAAGCGGATGATTCCAAGTTTTCGCAGCGTGTCCAGTAATGACATGGTGATTCCGTGGTCTGTTTGCAGTCCCAGCTAATGGCGGGCTGCGCTTGAAACCATCCGACCAGTTGGATCATCCCGCGTCAAGCACGATGGTCAGATCGGATCCGATTGGAAGTGTCAGTCATGCGAAGGGTGGCGGCATCAACGCCACACAAAACATGTAGCTGAACGCGCCAGCGTTCAGCCGGCGGCATCCGAACGCTGACCCCGCTGTCACCGCCGGTTTCTCTCGTCGAAACACTCGATGAGAGGATACGCCTCGCGGTTCACGGCGCGGGCGCGGTCGAGCAGCGGCTTGTGCGGCCGGCCGTGAATGTCAAACATGCCCTTGTTCGCACCACCGGCGTTGTCCAACGCCACGGATTCCTTCGGGTCGTCGAGGTATTTGAAGAACTGCCAGCCGACGATATTCTTCAACTCCAACGCGTTCAACGCGAAGTGCTGGTAGTAGCGGGCGCGGTCCTCCTGCGTGCGCACGAGCCAGCCCGCGCCGTGGGTGTTCGCGAGTTCCGGCACGTCCATCGCCTTTGCATACCATTCCGTAATCAGGATCGGCCGCCCGCCCCACTTCGCCCAATCAGCGAACTGCGCTGCCTGCGGGCCCCAGAAGGCGTAGTAGTTCACCGAAACGACATCGTGGAACGGTGCGAGCATCTTCCAGAACCACGGGTTGTCGAACTCGCCCTGGTGGTAATTGATCCGCGAGCCGAGGTAGAGGTGGTTGCGGTCGTATTTGCGGATGGCCTTCGTGACGATGCGGTAGTAACGCTCGAAAGCGAACGCAATGAACTCGTAGCGGTCGCGCAGCGTGGCCTTTCCGATGTCGGCGGAGCTTTTGTGCGCGGCGAGCCACGCGGCAGCGGCTTTGCGGCCGGGATCGCCCGCGTCGAGGCTGAGGTAACGGTCGAGGAGATTCACCGGGCATTGAATCTCGTTGTCGGTCATGATGCCGAGCAACGTCGGGTCGTCCGCGGTCGCTGTGAGACTCTGCGCGAACTGGTCGCAGAACTCCTCGAAGTCGGGATAGAACACCGGCATGCAGCGGTTCTTGAACCCCACCGTGCCGGAGGCCGGCTCGGTCAGGCCCTTCTTCTTCGCGAACTCGAACATGAAGTTCGTCCGCAGCACCCAAACGAGCGGCGATTTCACCTGCTGCATCCGTGTGGAACTCCAGTTGCCCAGCCCGTTGAAGAAGTTCTCGCGCAGCAACGCCGTCGTCGCCTCGGCCCACTTCTCCGCGGAGCCAAAGTTCTTGTTCACGGTTTTCGGCTCGCGCACGGCATTGATAGCGATGTTGAAGTAGCGGCAACCCTCCGGGTCAATCAACCACTGCCGGTCGCCGAGTTTCTTCACGTAGAAGAATCCAGTCGCTTCTTCCTTTGGCCGGTCAAGCCGGCCGCCGTAACGGTTGAGCTTCACGCTGTCGCCGGATGGTCTATAGCCGTCCAGCAACTCCAGCAGCCGCGTCGGATATTTCCGCCACGGCTTGCCGGCGGCACTGCCAGTGCCGGGCGATTCGACGATGACCGTTCCATCGTTGTGTTTCGGCTTCGCCGCCGTTGGCCCGGAGAGGTCATAGGAAGACTTGGTTTCGTCAAAGAGCGTCTTCACCTCCTCCGCCGTCAACGCCCGCGAGTAGAGCCGCAGTTCGCCGACGCGTCCCTTGAGCGATGGTTTGCTGTAGCCGAGGCCCTTGCCGACGATGAGCGGCTGGCCGTTACGGGCAATCGGGCCGGTGCGCGGCTTCTCGGCGCTGAGCGTGCCGTTGACGTAGAGCCGGACCGCCGCGCCATCGTAGGTGCCGGTCAGCAGCGTCCATGTTTCCAGCTGCAACGGCTCCGCCGTCTCGACCAGCACTTTGGCGGTGTCGCGAGTTCCCCATATCCCATAAACGATGCGGCCCTCGACCGCATACATCCCGAACATCGGCGTCGTCCAGGTCTCGTTCGTATGCGGCACGCCGAACAATACCGTGTTCCGCCTCAACTCTGCCGCCTTCACCCACAGCGACGCTGTGATGGCGTTGGTGAAGTTGAATAGCGACTTCTCCGCGATGAGCACATGACCGCCGAGTCCGTCGAGTTCCAGCGACGCGCCGGCCTTCTCCTTGCGCACTTCGCCGCCGTCAATGACGCCGTCGTTCCCCAGCAGCGAGCGGTCTTTCACAACATTCCCGTCACAGCCGTTGAAACGCCAATGTCCAACCAGACCACTGCTGGCGTCCGCGGCACCAACGACAGTGCCAAGAACGAGACACCCGCAAAACTGTGCCAGAGATTTGATCATGCCGCGTCTATTAGCCCCAGCCGCGCTCCTGCCGCAAGCGAATAGCTCGCAAGCCCGGACAACATTCCGCTTCCATCCTGCCGCCAATGCGTTTATCACAACGCAACGCATGACTCGCATATTTCTCTTCGCACTCGTCGCCAGCGTCCTGAACCTGCACGCCGCCGAAATCATCGCCCACCGCGGCGCGTCGCGCGACGCCGCCGAGAACACGCTCGCCGCATTCAAGCTCGGCTGGCAACAAGGGGCCGACGCCAACGAACTCGACATCTACGTCAGCAAGGACCGTGAGGTCGTCGTCATTCACGATGCCACCACCAAACGCACCGCCAAACTCGACAAACCCGTCGCCGCCCAGACGCTCACCGAGTTGCGCCAGCTCGACGCTGGCTCATGGAAAGGCGCGAAGTGGAAAGGCGAGAAGATTCCGACGCTCGCCGAGGCGCTCACGACCATTCCCGACGGCAAGCGGATGTTCATTGAGATCAAGTGCGGCGCCGACGTGCTGCCGGAACTGGAGCGCGTCCTGAAGGCGTCCGGCAAGAAGCCGGAGCAACTGGTGCTCATCAGCTTCAAGCACGACGTCATGAAGCTGGCGCGGGAGCGGTTTCCGCAGTTGCAGCTCTACTGGGTCGTCTCCCTCCGGCCTGACAAGAAAACCGGTCGTGTTCCGCCGCTCGAACCGGTGATCGAGAAGGCGCGTGCCGCCAAGCTCGACGGCCTGGACCTCGACTATCGCTCCCGTCTCGACGCGGCAGCAGTGGCGAAGATCAAAGCCGCTGGCCTGAAAGTCTATGTCTGGACCGTGGACGACGTCAGCATCGCGAAAAAGCTCGTCGCCGCCGGCGTGGACGGCATTACCACCAACCGCCCCGCCTTGCTCCGCGAGCAGCTTCGGTGAACCAGCGATTACATCCATGCGCACAACAACCCGCTCACTCGTCTCCATGCTCTGTGTTCTGGCCCTGCTCTTGGCCGCTCCATTGGTCCTCGACGCCGCCGACACTGAGATGGTTCGCGTCCAGTTCCGCGAGGTGGACACGCTCTTCGCCAATCCGGGCCAGGGCTGGATGAACCAGCAGCGCAGCCCGAAGAACGAGCCGCGGTTTCCTTGCTCCGTCGCTTATGTCCGCTTTGGCTGGGCGGAAGCCGAGCCAGTAGAGGGCCAATACAACTGGAAGCTGCTCGACGACGCCATCGCCGCCTGGAGACCACGCGGCGCAGCCATCGGCTTCCGCGTGATGACGTGCAGCGCGCACAGCGCCGGCTACTACACGTCGCCGAAGTGGCTCTTCGACGCCGGCTGCAAGGGCCACGAATACCTCCGCGGCGGCGACGACCCCACCAGCGGCGGAAAACGCATCCCGCGCATCGAGCCGGATTACAGCGACCCGCTCTATCTCGCGAAGCACGGAGCTTTCCTGAAGGCGCTCGGCGAGCGTTACGACGGCCACCCCGCCATCGAATTCCTCGACATCGGCTCCTACGGTATCTGGGGCGAATGGCACACGCCGCATCCCGCGCCCGCCGCCGTCCGCAAACAGATCGTGGACCTCTACCTGCGCGCGTTCCGCAAGACGCCGCTGGTCTTCATGTCCGACGACGCCGAGGTGCTCGCCTACGCGCTGGCCCGCGGCACCGGCTTCCGGCGCGATGGTGTCGGCTCGCCGTGGCACGAAAAGACGTGGATCGGCTCCAAGAAATACGCCGCCGTCGAAGGCATGGCCGAGACTTGGAAACGCGCCCCCATCGTCTTTGAGTGGTTCGGTGACCACAACTATCTCCAATCCCGCAAATGGTCCTTCGACGCGGCGGTGAACTTCATGCTCAACAACCACGTCACCCTCATCAACGACAACGTCGGCCGCGTGCCGCCCGAAGCGATGCCTCAACTGGAGAAACTCGCCCGCCTCGCCGGCGCGCGTTTCGTTCTGCGAGAGCTGGCCCATCCGAAAACCATCAAGCGCGGCTCTCCGCTCCCGCTCCAGATGAAATGGGCCAACGTCGGCGTTGGCAAACTCTACCATCGCTACATCCTCCGCTTCTCCCTGCTCGACACAGAGGGCCGGCCCGTCTTCACCGCGGACGCAAAGAGCGATCCGCGCGATTGGCTTCCCGGCAAGCGCGACGTGACCGAATCTCTCCAACTTCCCGCAATGTTGAAGCCCGGCGACTACGCCCTGGCCGTCGAGTTTGCAGACCCCGGCAACCAGCGGCGATCGTTCCGCCTCGCGATGGACGCTCCGGAGAGAAACGGCCAGTATGAGTTAAGCCGTGTGAAGGTGGAGTAACAAAACACGAAAGCCGGCTGAAACCGGTTCGGGCCGTGCGTGGCCCTGGCTGGCGCCGCGCTTGCGTTTGGGAGTCGTCAAACATAGTATTACGCCATGATCAAGACACTGACCAAAGTGGGCAACTCCCAAGGCATCATCTTCGATGCCGCGTTGATCGAACTGGCGCACCTGAAACCCGGCGACCAGGTGAACGTGGAGGTTCATGAAGGCGGCACCATCACGCTGACGCCGCTGCGGCCCAAGCCGTCGCGCGCGGAGGTTTCGCGTGTCATCAAAGCGACGATGAAGGATTACGCCCGGACGATGAAGAAGCTGGCATGAGGGCCACGCCCGACAACTGTTTTCACCTCACGGTCGAAATCGTCCGGGAAATTCACGCGGAAGCCATTGCGCGCTTTGGCGGATCGGATGGAGTCCGGGAGATGGCGCTGCTGGAGTCGGCGGTCGCCGCGCCGCAGGCGAGCTTTGGCGGCGAATCTCCCTACGCGGACCTCGCGGAGGTGGCGGCGGCGTATCTGTTTTACCCGTGCAAGAATCATCCGTTCATTGACGGCAACAAGCGGGCAGCGCTCGGCGCGTGCCTCGTGTTTCTGCGACTGAATGGAATCGAGCCGCAGGCCGACGGGCCGGAGTGGGAGCAGTTGACGCTCGCCGTCGCGGCCAGCGAACTTGATCGCGAGGAAGCAACGAAGCGGTTACGCAGGTTGCTGTCGCATTCGAAATAGGCGCGCTTATCAATTCCGTTCGGGAGCTTTAGCGTATGAAAATCTCAACTCAGCGGAACTTCGGTTGGGCGGCTGCAATCGCATTTCTTGTCGCAGCCGCGAGCAGCGGCTTCGCGGCGGACTGGCCGACGTTCCGCGGCGACGCCATGCGCAGTGGTTACACGGCAGACGCTTTGCCGGAGGAACTCTCGCTCTGCTGGAGCTACAAACCTCGTCACGCCCCGCAACCGGCGTGGCCGGGCACTGACACACGGATGCCGTTTGACCGTGCTTTCCACACCGTCATCACCGGCGACACACTGCTGTTCGGAAGCTCCGCCGATGGCAAAGTCTCCGCCCTCGACACCACTACGGGCGAGGAACGCTGGACATTCTTGACTGGCGGCCCCGTGCGGTTCGCGCCGGCACTGTGGCGCGACCGGGCGTTTGTCGTCAGCGATGACGGATTCCTCTACTGCCTCGGCGTGCAAGATGGGAAACTGCTGTGGAAGATTCGCGGCGGGCCGAGCGACAGCCTCGTGCTCGGCAACGGCCGGCTTATTTCACGCTGGCCGGCGCGTGGCGGGCCGGTGGTCGCGGACGGCGTGGTTTATTGGGCGGCCGGCATCTGGCCATCAGAAGGAATCTTCATCCACGGCGTGGACGCGCACACGGGCAAGGTCCTGTGGCGCAACAGCACCGCCGGCTCGATGGTCCTGCCGCAACCGCATCCGACCGCCACCGCGCGAAGCGGCGTCTCAGCCCAAGGCGATCTGCTCGTCATCGGCGGGCGTCTGCTGGTGCCGACGGGACGCGCCGTGCCGGCGGCGTTCGACCGCGAGGACGGCAAGTTCCTTTACTTCCATCTCCAGGCATTCGGCAAGGTGGGCGGTTCCAGTGTCGTGGCGACCGACACGCATTTCTTCAACGGCGGCTACGCGTTCGACATCGCCACGGGCAAACACGGGTTCCGTCCCGGCACGAACTCGCTCGTGATGGCGGTGACGCCCGAAACCGTCGTCTGCGCGGCGGGAAGCGAGATCACCGCGGTGGATCGGGCCAACCTGTGGCGCGAGAGGAAGACCACCGACGCGAAGACGAGGAAGACGACGAAGCTGACGGTTTTCAACGCGCCCATCTGGCGGGTGCCGAATCCTCTCGGTGCGGCCTCCTGCCTCATCGTGGCTGGCGACAAGGCGGTCGTGGGCGGCACCAACAAAGTCTGCGTCCTCGACATGACGGCGCGGCGGTTCCTGATGACCAAACCGGTGGATAGTGCGGCGCTCGGCTTGGCGGCGGCAGGCGGACGGTTGTTCGTCAGCACCGATAGCGGCGCCATTCACTGCTTCGCCGCCGGCAAAACCGCCTCGCCGAAGATCATCACAGCGAAGCCACTGCCGGCCGCCGACTCCGCTGCCGCCGAAGCCGCTGCCGAGGAGATCGCCCGCCGGACGGGAATCACCGAAGGCTATTGTCTCGACGTGGCGTGCGGCGACGGCTCGCTGGCGATAGCGCTGGCCCGAAAGACCAAACTCCACATCTGTGCCGTTAGCGCGAGCGCGGAGGAAGCCGCGTGCCTCCGCCGCCGGCTCGACGAGGCGGGCCTGCTCGGCGTGCGGGTCAGCGTTCATCAGGGCAAGCTCAGCACAGGTGACTTCCCCCGTTACTTCGCCAACCTCGTCGTGTCGGGGCGATCTCTCTCCGACGGAACCGGCTCGGTTCCGACCGCGCTCGTCAACCGCGTGCTGCGGCCCTATGGCGGCAAGACCTGCTTCGGCAAGGTCGGTGCGATGACGATGACCACGCGCGGCGAACTGGCCGGCGCGGGCGCGTGGACGCACCAGTATTGCGACGCGGCGAACACCGCCTGCTCGACCGACTCGCTTGTGCGCGGGCCGCTCGGCGTCAGTTGGTTTAACGATCTCCAGTTCCAGATGCCGAGCCGACACGGCCGCGGGCCGGCGCCGCTCTTCCACAAGGGGCGGCTTTTCATCGAGGGCCTCAACGCGCTCGCGTGCGTGGACGCCTACAACGGCCGCGTCCTCTGGCAGTATCCGTTGCCGAAGATCCTCCAAGCCTACGACGCTGACCACCTCATGGGCGTCTCCGGCGTCGGCAGCAGCCTCTGCATCGGCGAGCGCGGCCTCTTCGTGCGCACCGAGGACAAGTGCCTTCGCCTCGATCCCGAAACCGGCCGGCTGCTCGACACGTTCGCCGCGCCGCAGGAAGACGGGCGGCCCGGCAAGTGGGGCATGATCGCCTGCGCCGGCGACACACTCGTCGGCAGCGTCGCCAACACCGGCCATCGTGTGACGCATCGTTTCGGTCGTCCCTCCGACATGAGCACGCAGTGGACTGAATCGGGCCTGCTCTTCGCGATGGACGCCGCCACCGGCAAAGTGAAGTGGACCTGGCGGCCGGAGCATTCCATCCGCCACAACGCCATCGCCATCGGCGGCGGCCGGGTCTATGCGATTGACCGCCCGATGGCCGTCGCCGACCGCACCATGGAGCGCAAACGCGGCAAGCCCGACCCCGGCTTCTCGCATCCCGCCGGCCGGCTCGTCGCGCTCGACCTCGCCAGCGGTCGGCCCGTCTGGGAAACCGACCAGGAAATCTTCGGCACGCTGCTCGCGCTGAACGAGGCGCATCAGACGCTGCTGATGTGTTTCCAGGATTCGAAGTTCAAGCTCGTCTCGGAGATCGGCGGACGGCTCGCGGCGTTCGACACCGCCACGGGCAAGCGCCGCTGGGACGTCAAGGCCACCTACAGCACGCGCCCTATCCTCCACGACCGCACCGTCCTCTTCCAATCCCGCGGCTGGGACATCGTCACCGGTGAGCCGAAGACGCTCACCTTCCCGCGCTCCTACGGCTGCGGCATCCCCAGCGCCTCGCGCCATCTCATGGCGTTCCGCTCCGCGACGCTCGGCTACGTGGACCTCGAGCGTCCGCAAGCCACGAGCAACTTCGGCGGCATCCGTCCCGGCTGTTGGATCAACGTCATCCCCGCTGGCGGCCTCCTGCTGATGCCCGACGCCACCGACCGTTGCACGTGTAGCTACCTCATCAAGACCTCCATCGCGTTGCAGCCGATGCCGTAGTCACAGGCAGCCGTCGCATTCACAAGACGGGATAAATGGTGCCGCTTGTGTTTGCTTGTGGTGTCGGTTTTCCTCCGCTCCTGCCGTCACCCGAAATCCGCCACAGCGGCCCGGAGAGCGCCGGGAAAAGAACCATCCTCCCGGCGTCCGTTGCATCTCGGCAACGAACCCGGTTCCGATTCTCAGGGAATGTTTTGGAGCATCGGTCGCCGCGAATCGGCGCGTCCAGCTTCTTTCCGGCAAGCCACTCAACCACAGTGGGCGAGCACTCTTCCGGTCCGGACACACACCCGCCCACAGTGGGCGACCACTCTGTCGCATCGGAGACACACTCAACCACAGTGGTTGACCCCTTCGCCGGACTGGAAACCCACCCGGCCACAGTGGGCAACCCATTCGCCACATCGGAAGCCCATCCGCCCACAGTGGTTGACCCTCTCGCCAGAGCGGAAGCTCCCTCGCCCACAGTGGGCGACCACTCCGGCGTATCGGAAGCATGGTCAGCCACTGTGGTTGACCCCCTTGCCGGAATGGAAACACCCTCGCCCACTGTGGTTGACCCCTTCGCCGCATCGGAGCTGGGAAGAAGTTTCAGTTTTTCACAGGAAAACGCGGTTTTCGTGGAAAGAAAAACACCGGTTTTTCCGGGTTCCTCCCCTCGGTCACGCTTACCAAAGCGGCGTAAAGCCGCCGCACTCCACATCACTTTCCCCGCCTCCCTCGTAATCGCCTCTAGCGATTTCTGCCCGCCGCTGTCGTTCCATATAGTGCCAAATAGACCGCACGCGTTCCTTCGTCACACCCAGCATCGGCGCAATCTCCGCCAGCGTGTGCGTCGAGATATGGGCCTGAATCACCGCCCGCCGATGCGCCTGCACCGTCTGCCACAGCCCTTTGGGGATCAGCTTCCGGGGATTTCCCCCGTTCCGAAGCGCCGCGATGAGTTCCTGCGGCAGGCCCAGCATCGCGGCAATCTCCGCGTCACTCTTCGCCGCATGTGCCCGGAGGGTGGATAGAATCCACAGCCGATCCCGCTTCGGTTCTTTCAAACCCATCGTCTCCAGTTTCTCGAAGAACTCCTCCAGTTCCGCATCCGACGCCTTCACCTGGTGCTCTTTGAGCCACTTGATGACTGCGTCCTTCGCCAACCGGTGGCCTTCATTGAAACCGTCGTTCATCTGTTCGCCGTTTATCAAAGGGTTCATCTCACGCCTGATCCCTCTCCTACTTTCCACTTTCCCCGCGCCACTTCGCCAGCGCCGCCCGCACCTTGGCCGCGCCCGGGTCTTCGATGGCCTCGCGAATCGCCAACGCCGCCTCCGCTCGATCCATCGCGTCCGCCTTCTGGCCCAGCTTGTAATATGCCAGCGCCGAATTCCAAAGCGCATTGCCTTCGCCGCGTCGGTCGCCGATCTCGCGGGCGATGGCGCGATGCTGCTCGTAAAACTCGATGGCCTTGCGCGGCTCGCCCAGGTTCTTGTAGGCGATGCCGAGTTTGCCCAGCGCGGTGCCTTCTCCCTGCCGGTCGCCGACCTCGCGGGCGATGGCCAGCGCTTGTTCATGCATCTCTTTGGCCTGAGACATTCTCCCCAAGCGCTGCAAAAACCATCCATAGCTGTTGAGGACAGAAGGCGAACGGCTTTTGATGATCGCACGCGAGAACAGCACCTCGGCTTCCGTCAGCTTGCCTTTATCAGCCAGTGATTCGGCTTCGTCGAGCATCTTGCCGATGGCCGGCGATAGGGCCGGCTGGAGTGGCTGCGCCGGACTTTCCTTTGGCGCAAGCACATCGCCTCCACCTTTGGGTCGGCGAGGTTTCTTCTTCGCCAAGGCGCCATCCTCGTCGTCGCGAACCCACTTGTGGAGAAACTTGCTCAGCAAATCCTGGAACTTGCCGATGTCGTCGAAACTGTGAAAGAAAATCTCTTTGGTTTTTTCGAGCTTCTTTCTGAACTCCAGGACTTTTTTCAGTTGGTCGCCGGGGTCGCTGAGTTGCTTCGCGTCCACGGCCTTGAAGAGAACGACGATTTCCCGTAGCTTCCTTTTCTTGAAAAGTTTCGCAGCCCGATCAAACTCCTCCTCGGTCCCGGAGGTGTATTTGCCGGTATCGTCCGGCGCAGTGCCCCACCGGTCCCAGAGCACCAAGACAAAGTAGTCGCAGGCATCAAGTTCTTCGTTGATCGCACTCTGGGGACGACGCCTGCCACCCAGCGTTTCTTCCCAGCCGACAGGGACGAAGATTGCGTTGCGGGCGTAGCCATCGGCTTCGTTGTGTTTGTGGATCGTCTCACGGAACGTTCTACGTTCATCGTCCAAGCCGCTGGGAGAGGCGATGAACACTCGGTAGGCTGTAGGGTTCGTTGGCATGGCGATTCTGTGGTTGCTCCTGCGCCGGAGCGTATCACGACGGAACGGTTTATCAATGGGAAAGCCCCCGGATCACCGCAAGAAAAAAGGCCGGACGCGATGCCGCGCCCGGCCTTCTTCGAGACGAAACGGCGTTACACCGTATAGGTGCTGCTGGCCACGCGGCCGCCGGTGCCGGTCCAGTTGGTGTGGAAAAACTCGCCGCGGGGCTTGTCCACGCGCTCGTAGGTGTGCGCGCCGAAGTAGTCGCGCTGGGCCTGGAGCAGGTTCGCGGGCAGGCGCTCGGCGCGGAAGCCGTCGAAGAACGCCAGCGCGGTGCTGAACGCGGGCACCGGGATGCCCTTCTTGACGGCGGTGGAGACGACCTTGCGCCAACTGCGCGCGCAGCCTTTGATGGCTTTCTTGAAGAACGGGTCGAGCAGGAGGTTGGTGAGATTCGGCTTCTTGTCGAACGCGTTTTTGATCTCACCGAGGAACACGCTGCGGATGATGCAGCCGCCGCGCCACATGAGGGCGATGCCGCCGTTGTTGAGGTTCCACTTGTGCTCCTTGGCCGCCTCGCGCATGAGCATGTAGCCCTGCGCGTAGCTGACCATCTTGGAGGCGTAGAGGGCCTTGCGGATGGCTTCGATCCACTCCGCGCGGTCGCCGGCGAACTTCGCGTTGGTCGGCTTGAAGGCTTTCGCGGCTTTCACGCGCTCGTCTTTCATCGCCGAGACGCAACGGGCGAAGACCGCCTCGGTGATGAGCGATGTGGGCACGCCGAGGTCGGCGGAGCTTTTCACGGTCCACTTGCCGGTGCCTTTCTGGCCGGCGGTGTCGAGGATCTTGTCCACGAGCGCCGAGCCGTCGTCGTCCTTCTTGCCCAGAATGTCGCGGGTGATCTCGATGAGGTAGGAGCCGAGTTCGCCCTCGTTCCACTGCTTGAAGACTTCGTGCATCTCGTCGGCGGTCATGCCGAGGCCGTCCTTCATGAGGTGGTAGGCTTCGCAGATGAGTTGCATGTCGCCGTATTCGATGCCGTTGTGGACCATCTTCACGTAATGGCCCGCGCCGCCTTCGCCGACCCAGTCGCAGCAGGGCGAGCCGTCGGCGACCTTGGCGGAGATGGCCTGGAAGATCGGCTTCACGTGCGGCCAAGCGGCGGGCGAGCCGCCGGGCATGATCGAGGGGCCGCGGCGCGCGCCTTCCTCGCCGCCGGAGACGCCGGTGCCGATGTAGAGAAGGCCCTTGCTCTCGACGTAGGCGGTGCGACGGATGGTGTCCTCGAAGAGGGAGTTGCCGCCGTCAATGATGATGTCGCCGGGTTCCAGCACGGGGAGCAGCGACTCGATGAACTCGTCCACGGCCTTGCCGGCCTTGACCATGAGCATGACGCGGCGCGGGCGCTTGAGCAGCCCGGCCATTTCCTGGAGCGAGTGCGCGCCGAGGATCTTGGTGCCCTTGGCCTCGTTGGCGAGGAAATCGTCCACCTTCGAGACGGTGCGGTTGTAAGCCACGACGGTGAAGCCGTGGTCGTTCATGTTCAAAATCAAGTTCTGGCCCATGACGGCCAGGCCGATCAGGGCGATGTCTGCTTGTGCTTCGCTCATAGTTTAATCCTTCAGTCTGAATCCTATTCCCGCCAGTTTCCGGCGGATGGTTACACTACCGCCGCGAAGTGTAATGGTTGAGTTCTGGAACTCGCGGCGCTGCGGATACTCTTTCCGCAATCTGTCGAAGTATGCACCTCGCTCGCCCGCTGGCAAGCCTGCAATGGCCCGCAGCTGCCGGTCGTCAGCCTCGATGTCATAGACGGTCAGCGCCGCCTCGCGCAACACGTCCTCGTCGTCGCGGCCGGTGGCGTCGAGCGTAAGGCGCGCGTGGGGCGAGGGCGGCAGCAAGGGCCGGGCGTCCCAGTCGGCCGTGGCGCCAATGGCTTTGCACGCGGCCTGATAAACCATCGTCGTGCCGTTGACCTTGCCGTCGTAGGAGTAGCCGGCGATGTGGGGAGTGCCGAGGGCGGAAGCGGTGACGAGGTCGGGCGTGATGTTTGGTTCGCCCTCCCAAACGTCCAAGGTCAATTTTGGATTTTGGATTTGCTTCGCAGGTCTCACAGACTCGGCTTTGGATTTTGGATTAAGGACGACGGCGCTATCAAGCACCGCGCCGCGACAGGTGTTCAGCAGGACGGCACCCGGCTTCATTCGCTTCAGGAACGCAGTGTCCGCCATGTGCCACGTCTTGTCCTCGCCAGTCTTCGTCAACGGGACGTGGAGCGTGATGAAGTCAGCGTCCATCAACGCCTCCAGCGGCAGGAACCGCTTCTCGCACGGGAAGAGCCGGGCCAGCGGAGGGTCGTTCTGCAAGACCTTCATGCCGAGCGCCTCGCACTTCGCGACAACCTTGCTCCCGACGTTGCCGATGCCGACGACACCGATGGTCTTGTCTTCGAGCCGGTAGCCGCCGCGCTTGGCGAGCACCAGCAGCGAACAGACGACGTATTCGGCGACGGAGTTGGCGTTGCAGCCGGGCGCACTGGCGAACGCAATGCCCTGGTCGCGCAGATACGCCTCGTCCACATGGTCGGTGCCGATGGTGCAGGTGCCGACGAACCGCACGCGACTGCCCTCGAGCGATTCGCGGCCGACCTTCGTGATGGAGCGGATGATGAGCATGTCGGCGTCGCGGACGGCGGCGGCGTCCATCTTCCGGCCGTGCATGGTAACGACCTCGCCGAGCCGGCCAAACGCCTCGCGGCCAAACGGGATGTTTTCGTCAACGATGATCTTCACAGTTTCACTTCGCGGCCAGGGCTTGTTCAAAGTCAGCGATCAAATCGTCTGCGTCCTCGATGCCGACGGAAACGCGCAGCAACGCATCGCTGATACCGATGGCGGCTCGCTCGGCGGCGGTCAGCTTGACGTGCGAGGTCTTGGCGGGACTGGTCACCAGCGTCTCGACGCCGCCGAGGCTGAGAGCGGCGGTGGCGAGTTTGAACCTGCCCAGCAACGCGACCGCCTGCGCCGCATCACGCAACTCGAACGACAACATGCCACCAAAACCGCGCATCTGACGCGCGGCAACGGCGTGGTCGGCATGACTCGGCAGACCGGGGTAATTTACGCGGGCGACGGCAGAATGTTTCTGCAACCAGACTGCAAGCTTGCTGGCATTCTCATTCTGTCGCTCGACGCGTAGCGCCAGCGTCTTGAGGCCGCGCTCGAGCATGTAACAGGCGTGGGCGTCGAGCATGCCGCCGTGGTTGACGGCGCAGGGCCGGATGCGGGCAATGATGTCGTTTAAGGCGATGACCGCGCCGGCATTGAGGTCGCTGTGGCCGTTGAGATACTTCGTGGCGCTGTGGACGACGACGTCAATGCCGAGAGCCAACGGCGTCTGGTTGATTGGCGTGGCGAAAGTGTTGTCAATGACGGTGAGCAGGCCGCGCGTCTTGCCGAGCGCGGCGACGGCAGCGAGGTCCACGCAGCGCAGGAGCGGATTCGAGGGCGATTCGACATAGATGAGTTTCGTGTTGGGCCGGAGTTGCGCCGCGAAATCATCGCCGACCTTCACGAAGGAAACCTCGATGCCGAACTTCGTCAGTTCCGCCTCAACAAAATGATAGGTGCCGCCGTAGAGGTCCTCCTGAAAAACCGCGTGGTCGCCAGGTTTCAGCAGCGCGAAGAGCGTGGTCGTGATTGCCGCCATGCCACTGCCGAAGACCAGCGCATCCTCGCCATGCTCCAGAGCCGTGAGTTTGGCCGCCACCACGCGTTGGTTGGGAGTGTTTGAATAACGTTGATAGATGTTCTGGCCCGAAGGGTTCGGGTAAGCGTAGGAAGACGCGGTGAAGATGGGCGTGGTAACGGCACCCGTGGCTTCATTGTGATACGCGCCAGCGTGGACGCAAAGCGTGGCGGGTTTTAGTTTGGCATCGGTCTTCTTCATCACATCAACATGCGAAGTTACCGGACAGGGTCTTGTTCCGGCAAGCGTGGAAGCGGCCCCTCACCGCGCGACGGTGTGGTGCGCGTAGAACTCGATGACGCCGTGCGCAACGGCATCGGCGTATTCGCGGAAGATGGAGCGGAGACGCTGGCCGCCGAACTCGCGCTCGCCATCGTAGTCGCCGGCCAGCAGACGCGCGTAGGTGGTCGGGTTGTTCTGGTAATACGGCTCCAGATAGATCACCGGGCCGTGATAGAGCCGGTTTGCAATGAGGTTGCGGACGCAGAGATACGGGTTGTTGCCGGTGGCCGCGGCGTTCGGACCTGGCCGGGCCGGTTCCGGCGGCAGTTTCAAGTCAGCGCCCATCACGCAGCTGATGGCGTCGGCAGCGGCCAGTTCGGTCGGGTGCGAGTTCTCCAGCAGCTTCCAGAGGAGTTCGAACTTCCGCTGCGGCGTGTCCACGCTGTCAGCCGAGTAGTTGCCGTGGATCATCACCATCAGCCGGTTGTCGGGCGCAGGGCGACCGTCGTCGCCGGTGGCGTTGAAGTGGATGCAAAGCGTCAAATCGGGCCGGAGCTTGTCGTTGACGAGAGAAGCGCGGGCGCGAAGCTCGGCGTTGCGGTAAAACTCCAGTTCCATCCGCTTCCGGGTCGCGTCGAGCAGAAACGCTTCGCGTGCCAGTTCGCCCATCGCGCGCACGTCGGGGCGCGTGGCGTCGTTCTCGCGAACGTGTTTCTCCGCCAGCTCGCGGAATTGCTCCGGCTTGGAGTCGGTGACCGGCCTGAAATCGTTCTTGGTAAACAGCACGGTCGCGCCGGCGCGCTGAAGTTGCGGCGCGAGGAGGCGGGCGACAATGAGGTTCTGCACGGCCTCCTGCTCGCCCGGCCCGTTGCTCATCTTGAACAGCCGTTCCTCCATCCGCGCGAACTCGCCGCCGATGTGGCCAGGGTCGAGCGCGATGCGCAACCCGCGCAACGGCTGCTCCGGCGGGTTCTTCAGCGCCGGCAGTTCCTCCAGTGTCTTGAACGCCCTTTTCACCTCGGGGCGCGTGTCGGTCGCGAACTCGATGCGGTAGAGCCGTTGCTTGTGCTGCTCGTCGTTGAAAACGGAGACACCGTCGTTGGTGTAAACGAGGAACTTTTGGAAGGCCCCGCCGGGAGAGAAGACGCGGTCGAGCCGCGACTGGAATTCCGCTCGCGTCATCGTGCGCTGGAACGGGGCGAGCAAACTCCAATTCGGCGCGTCTTCGGCAAGCGTGGCGGTGGAGCAGGCACAAGAGAGCAAGCAAAGGACGGCGTAGATGGACAGGAAGGTGGATCGCGACCTCCGGGCGCGATCGTTATTGAGAAGCGAAAGAACGGCGCTTGTGCCGAGCTTCCCACGCCGCAAGCTCGACATCTTCCTCTTGCCAGCCGCGATCGCGCCCGGAGGTCGCGATCCACCTTCGGCTGCGCTGCGGCCGGCCGGCTGCTGGGTTGGAAGCGTTGCTCTCATTGCGGCGAGGCAATCACAGTGATGACCTTGTCTTGCGCGGGCAGATATTTGCGAGCGGCGGCAAGCACATCGGCGGGGGTGACTTTCCAGATCGCTTCGACGGCCCGCGCGATCCAGTCCTGACCGAGGCCGTAGAGTTCGAGGTCGCAGAGCGTGCCGGCGATGCCGCCATTGGTTTCCATCGCCAGTAACAGGCCGCCGACGAGCGTCGCGCGGGCTTGGTCGAGTTCGTCTTCGGTCGGTGGCGCGGTGCGCATGCGCTCCAACTCGGCGCGCACGCCGCGGATGGCGGTATTCACATCCTTGGGGTCGTTCTGCATCGCCAGCGTCCACGGCCGCTCGGCGCGGCTGCCGCGGAACTCGGTGGAGACACTGTAGGTGAGGCCCTGCTTTTCGCGCAGCGAGGCGAGGAGGCGGCTGTTGAGCAGTTCGCCGCCGCCGAGGATGTGGTTGGCGGTGATTGCGGCGAAGTAGTCCGGCGCGGTAACCGTCACGCCGCGCGCGCCCATGAGGACGATCGCCTCAGCCTTGTCGGAGATCGGCAGACGGATCGGATGACCGGTGGCTTCGGGGCGGAGTGAAGGAATCAGCGGCAATTCCAGCTTCGGGCGCGGCCCGGCCGCCTGCCACGAACCGAAGAGCGATTGGAGTTGCGCAGCGACCTTCGCGGCGTCGAAGTCGCCAACGACGGCCAGCGAAGTCGTGTCAGGCCGGTAGTGCCGGCGGTAGAATGCGAGTAGGTCGGAGCGCGTGGCGGCCTTGATCTCCGCTTCGCCGCCGCGCAGGTAGTGGCGTTCGGAATGGCCTTCGGGATAGAGCGCCTCGCGGAGTTCCTGCAACGAGAGGATGTAGGGGTTGTCGGAGTCTTCCTTGAGGGCGGTGAGTTGTTCGGCGCGCAGGCGCGAGAGTTCGGCGGGGGCAAACGCGGGCCGGCAGAGCGCGTCATGAACCAGCTCCAACAGTTTCGGCAAGTCCGCGCTGAGGCAACGGCCGCCAACGCTCGCGCCGTCCATCGTGGCATTGAAATCCAGCTCCGCGCCGAGCGTGTCGAGTTCCTGGTGGAACTTCGCCGCCGGACGCGTGGCAGTGCCGCGGCCGAGCATGGCAGCAGTGAGCACCGCCAGGCCGGGCCGTTTTGGCGGATCGAACGCCGCGCCGGCGTCCACGTTGACGGCGACGGCGGCAGTGGGATTGGCGTGGTTTTCCTGGAGCAACAGCACCATGCCGTTTGGCAGCACGGTGCGCGTGGCGCGTGGCGCAAGCGAGGCGAGTGGCAGCGGAAGCGAGGCATTCACGCGTTGGCGGGCCAGCAGCCTCTTTCCCAACACTCCATCACCCCAACGCTCCATCGCTCCGCCGCCGATCCTCCTCTGAATTGGCCCGGACTTCAACTTCGTCGGCACGGGAAGATCCTTGGAAACCTTCGTCGGCACAAACCAACCAACGGTGCGGTTGCTGGCGACCAGATACTTTCGCGCAACAGCGCGGACGTCCTCGGCGGTGACGCGCTCCGTGCGCTGGTTCATCGTGAGCAGGTAGTTCCAGTGGTCTACGATCTCGTAAGCGCCGAGAAGCGCGCCTTGGTCGCTGACGCCATCCATCGCGAAAACGGTCTGCGTGATTGTCTGGCGCTTAGCCTTGGCCAGTTCCGCCGGGCTGACGAGCTTCTCCTGCACATCGGCGATGGTGGCGTCGAGCGCCCGCTCAAATTTCCGGCGGTCGGCGGTCTCGGGGCAGGTGGCGAGAATTGTTTCCCAAGCGGGATCGTGTTGCTGGCTAAAAAGCGAACTCACGTCGGCGGCGAGGCCGGTGTCCACAAGTGCGCGCCAGAGCCGTGAGCTTTTGCCTACCGTCAACAGCGAATCGAGCACGCCGAGCGCATACATGTCCGGGTGCGACGTGGCGGGGATGTGATACATCGCCTCGAAGTAAACTGCGCGCCCCTCGCCCTGCACCGTGACGCGCCGCTCGCCTTGCTGCTCCGGTTCGACGCTGACGACTTTCGGCGGCTCCGGCCCGCGCGGGATCGCGCCGAGATGCTCGCGCACGCGTTCGAGCACCTTCGCGGTGTCGAAATCGCCGACGAGGATGAGAATGGCGTTGTTGGGCTGGTAATAGGTCCGGTAGTAGCCCAGCACATCGCTACGCGTGATCGCCTCCACGTCGCATTTCCAGCCAATGACGGGCCAGTGATACGGATGCACCGCGAACGACGCCGCGCGCACTGCTTCATCGAGCCGGTTGAGCGGGTTGTTTGCACCACCGTCGAGTTCCGACAACACCACCTGTTTCTCGTGCACCAACTCCTGCGGGTCCATCGCGCAGTTGCGCATCCGGTCGGCCTCGATGCGCAGGACGGTGTCGAGACCGGACTTTCCTTCCGGCGCGGCGGCGTCGGAAGGCAGCGCGAAGTAGTAGGAGGTGTAGTCGGTGTCGGTGAAGGCGTTGTTCTTGCCGCCGGCCAGCGCCGTCAGCCGGTCTATCTCGCCGCGCTTGAGCGTCGCCGTGCCCTTGAACATCATGTGCTCGATGAGGTGGCTGATGCCGGTGACGCCGGGCCGCTCGTTGCGTGAGCCGACGCGGTAATAAGTCCAGACGCTGATGGTTGGCGCGGCGTGAATTTCCCTCGTGATCACCTTGAGCCCGTTCGGCAGGGTCGTCTCACGGATCGCCGGTTGTGACGCGCACAACGACGCCAGCGGCGCAAGGAGAAGCGCGGCCAGCAGCATGCGGCAAATGATGACACTCGGCGATAACATGGGCGGCAATTAAAAAGGTTTGGGGCGCAAGGTCAAGCTGAGGCGGAGCGGGCGTTGCGCTCACCCCATCGGCCCGCGCGTGACGCCGAGCTGGTTCAACAGCTTCAGTTCCCGCCAGAGCTGTGCGCCGGAAATCCTGCCGGCGAGCAACTGGCGATATTTCTCGATCGTCTGCGCGACCTGCGACGGCGGTTCGTTCAAGAATTCCACGCGGAACCGGCGCGCGCCCAGTTCCATCAACCGCGCAACGTGCTCCGCGCCGGTCTGCGCGAGCGCGTTGAAGACCGTGTTGCGGCAGCCGGCGTCGGTTCGCACTGGATGTTCCGCGCCAACGCGATCCCGCAACCGCACATCGTGCTGGTCGCACGGTCGGCCGCAGTTGGTATAGTCGGTGCCGGTGGTGAGGAACGCGCAGAAGACACAGTGCTCCATGTGAAACATTGGCATGTGCTGGTGGATGACGATCTCGAACCACGCCGGCGGCGCGCCGCGTAGCAGCGCCTCCAGTTGCGCGGCGTCGAGGTCATAGCTGGCCGTCACGCGTTCCAAACCAAAGCGTTTGATGAAATAGCCGGCCGCGATTGGGTTGGCGACGTTGAGCGAGAAATCGCCGACGCAGCGACAACCGGTGAAGAACTTCAGGTGGTCGTAGTTGCGAACGAGATAGCCGTCCGGGTTGCAGGAACGAACTTGTTTTAGAATCCAGTCGTCGCCCGGCTTCGTAATGCGCGGCGGAGCGACGAAGATTTCGGAATGCGTCGTTTGCAGCGCGGCGTGCGCAGCGCGGAAGGTCTGAATGGCATCGCGATATTTCTTCGGGTCCTCGAACTCACAGTAAATCGTTTCTACGCCACAACGTAACGCCGCGCCGAGTTGCGCTATCGAGCGAACGAGGACGATCAATTTGGCTTCCTGCGTCTCTGGAACCTTCCCCGTTCCGCATTCCGCATTCTGCACTCCGCACTCGTTCAGCTTCCATCGCTTAGGCTGCGCTCGCAGCGCCTCCAATTGCGCCGCCGCGTCGCGGCGGAGCCGGTTCAGTTCGCTCACCGGCAGCATCACCGCGCCTTCGAGCCGGTTTCGTAGCTCGCCCAGCGCGAACGGCGTGCCGCCGAGCCGGCCGAGTTGCTCGCGCAGGCGCTCAGTGTCCAGCGGACGTTTTTGCGCCGCCACCAACGGCATCGCGGAGGCAAGGCGGACGACGTGGCCGGTTTCGTCTTGCACGATCAGCGTCAGCGGCTGGCCAACGCCACCGAGAAGCTCCATCGTCACCGGCCGCTGATAGTGCGGCTGGTCGCCGGCAAAACTCTGCCGCAGCCGGCGGTCGAGCTCGTGATCGCTGGTTTTCCAGAGCTTGTCGCCGACGTGGACGCGTTTGAAGTCAATGTCGCCTCGGCCGAAGCCGAGCAGCGTCTCCGTGCCTCGTGTCTCCACATCATAGACGCGACCGCCTTCCTCCTTCTCGTCGGGCCGACCGGCGTCGAAAACGATGCCGTCGCCGGGTTTGAGCGGCGCCTGTAGTTTCAGCAGGACGCACTCGCCTTGCACGCAGCTGACTTCGCCGAGGAGGACGCCGCGTTTTTTTCCGAAGCGGGCGTGGACCAGCGCCTGATTGTCCGTGCCGCGAAACCAACCGGTGTGCAGCCCACGCGAGAAGGACATCTCCATGTCGTAGCGGTCGGCGGGAGTGATTGGTGATTGGTGACTGGTGATTGGTGATTCTTGGATGAGCTTGTCTATTGCCGCACGGTAGATGCGCGTGATGTTCGCGACATACTCCGGCGACTTGAGCCGGCCTTCGATCTTGAAGGCGTGGACGCCGGCGCGCAGCAGGTCGGGCAGCAGTTCCAGCCCGGCCAGATCCTGCGGGCTGAGCAGGTAACGGCGGTCGCCGAGCGGCACAAGTTGGCCATCGCTAACCAACTGATACGGCATCCGACAGGCCTGAGCGCACTCGCCGCGATTGGCCGAACGCCCGCCGAGCGATTCGCTGGTGAGACACTGACCGGAGTAGGCGACGCAGAGCGCGCCGTGGATGAAAACCTCCAACTCTATTTTGGATTTTGTATTTTGGATTTTGGAATGAATTTGCTCGATCTCCTTGACCGAACATTCGCGGGCAAGGATGACGCGCTGGCAGCCAAGTTCCTGAGCGAACTCGATGCCGGCGACACTGCTGACGCTCATTTGCGTCGAGGCATGAATCGGGAAATCCGGCGAAAGCCGCCGGATGAGCCGGCAGACGCCGGAATCCTGCACAATGGCGGCGTCCACGCCGGCGGCGATGATGGCGCGCAGGTAACGCTTCGCATCGGCGAGTTCGTCGGTGAAGGCGAGGATGTTGAACGTGACATAGCCGCGGACGCCACGGCGATGCAGGAACTCCATCAGCTTCGGCAGGTCGGCCGTGGTGAAGTTACCGGCGCGCATCCGCGCGTTGAACCGTTCGAGGCCGAAGTAGATGCCGTCGGCACCGTTCTCGACGGCGGCGCGCGCGCAGTCCCAATTACCCGCTGGTGCGAGCAGTTCGGTGCGAGCGGATGCCATTGAGTTTGAGTTTTCCACAGCCATTTTATTGATCCAACAGTCGCTGACTCTAAGCTGGCGGCGCTCGGATTGCCAACGGGCATCTTCGATGGCAGACATAGTGCTAAAATTTTAGCACATAACGCTTGTCAGGTGACAGACTGGCTGCTAAAATTTTAGCATGACAAAAAGGAATCACCACGACCTCAGCCGCCGGGAGCGGCAAATCATGGACGTCATCCACACCAAGGGCGAAGCCACCGCTGCCGATGTGCATGCCAGCTTGCCTGACGCGCCGAGCTACTCCGCCGTGCGGGCGCTGCTGCGCATCCTGGAGGAGAAAGGCTTTCTCAAACACCACGAGGACGGCCCGCGCTACGTGTATCAGCCGACGGAGGCGCGCGAGACAGCCAGCCGCTCGGCGCTACAGCGGGTCGTTGAGACGTTCTTTGAAGGCTCGCTAGCCAATGCCGTCGCCGCGCTGGCGGACGACGAGAAGCTTTCGCCCGACGAACTCCAGCGGATCGAGACCGTCATCAAAAAGGCCAAAGCTAGGTAGGAGGAATTCCATGAACGCCGAGAGTGTCTTTCCTGTCCTTTGTGAACTGCTGCTGAAAAGCGGCATCATCCTGACGCTGGCCGCGCTGATGATCGGTCTCTGGCGTGGCGCATCTGCGGCGTCGCGGCACCTGGTATGGCTGCTTGCTTTGGCGGCGCTGCTCGCGCTGCCGTTGACGAAGATGGCCGCTCCGTTGTGGACTGTGGAACTCGGCGCGACGACGACGCGAACGGTTGTGCCGCCGACACCGGTAACAGCGACGCCTGTGGTTTCAGCTTCGACAATACCGGTTGTCGTTCCGACAGCGTCTTGGAGCCTTCCTCCGTGGCGCACGGTGGTGGTGTTCGCCTGGCTGGTTGGTGTGACGGCGGTTCTTGGCCATCGTCTGGCAGTCGGCTTGCGATTGCGGCGGCTTCGACGGCAAAGCGCGCCGCTAGCCGGCGAGCCGGCGCAATCAGTAGCGCGCTTGGTGGCAGCCGAATGTGGGTTGGCCGACAGGTTTGAACTGCGACTCGCCCCGACGTGCCGCGTGCCACTGGCGTGGGGCGTTTGGCGGCCGGTGGTGTTGTTGCCCGACGCGGCGCTCGCGTGGCCCGAACATCGGCTCGCGGCGGCGCTGTGTCACGAGTTCAGCCACATCCGGCGGCGGGATTGTCTTGCGCGGTTGTTGGCACAGACAGCGTGCGCTCTCTACTGGATGAATCCGCTGGTCTGGCTGGCGGCGCGGCGGTTGCGCGTGGCGCAGGAGCAAGCGTGCGACGATCTGGTGCTTCGCAGCGGCGCGAGCGCTTCGGATTACGCGGACTTGCTGGTGGAAACGGTGCGCGTTCTCGGCGGCCATCGTCTATCCGCACGGCACGCGCTGGCGATGGCGCAGCCGTCCACACTGGAGGAACGCGTGCGGGCCATCGTGGACGAGCGACGCAATCGCGCACCGCTGGGCCGTGGCGCGTTGGCGGCAGGGATGGCGGCAGCGGTAGCAGTGATTGCAACGAGCGCGCTGGCACAGATCGGGGACAAACCGGATCCCAAGGGGCCACAGATCGTCATCGAGGCGAAGTTCGTGGAGATAACCGAGGACGCCGCGAATCAAGCAGGGGTGAAGTGGCTGCTCGGCAAGCCGGAAGCCGGCGTGTCGGCGGTAGTGACCCAGCAGCAGTTTGACAGCATCTTCAAGGTGCTAAGCAACGGGGCGGGTGTGGATGTGCTCGCGACACCGCGCGTGACGACGTTGCCGAAACAGCGCGCCACCATCCAAATCGTCCGGGAGTTTGTCTATCCCACGGAATGGGAGAAGGACAAGAAGCCCGGCACGTGGAAACCAAAGGCGTTCGAGACGAAGAATGTTGGCACCATGCTCGGGGTCGAAGCTGCAATCACGAATGACGGCACGCTCGATCTGGATGTCGAGCCGGAGGTTGTGGAATTTCTCGGCTTCATTGATCTCGACTCCAGCAAAAAGAAACTGCTCCCCAGCGCTGGCACAATGCCTGCCGGTCATCGCACGCAACCGGTCTTCTCCACACGGAAGATCAAGAGCCGTATAACGATAGAGCCGGGGACGACGGTGATCCTCGGCGGGATGGCTCGTGAAGATTCACGGGGCCCAGACAAACCGGTGGAGAAACCCAAGACCGGCAAAACAGAGCGGCATCTCGTTGTGTTCGTGACGGCGAAAATCATCAAGCCTGTGGTCACTGAGAAATCGGTCACGATCAATATGACTTCCGATTCGCAGACATACGACAAGTCCACCGGCGTCTTGACGGCGAGCGGCAACGTGAGGATCGAGACACCGCAAGCCGTGATTCAAGCGGACAAGGTAGTGATCAACCCGAAGCCAAGCGCATCGGACGCTCCGTCGGGCGCCGCGCTGAAGGCTGCGAAGATCATGGTGCCGCACGTGGAGTTTCAGGAAGCGTCGCTGGCAGACGTGGCAGGGTTCCTGACATTCAAGAGCCGCGAACTCGATCCCGACAAGAAAGGCATCAACATCATCGTTCATGCGCCGAAGGAGGCGCAGGCCGCCAAGATCACGCTCAATCTCCGCAACGTTCCGTTGCTCGACGCGGTCCGATACGCGTCGAACGTCGCCGGTTTGAAGATGACCACGACAGAAAACGCCCTGATGTTGGGTCCTGCTCAAGAGTTAGCAGCCGGGACGCCCCGCCCCATCGCACCAACGGGTGCTGCTGCTGAGAAGGCAAAGCGGATCGTGATGCCGAGCATGGAGTTTGTGGAGGCGCCCTTGTCGGCCGTCGCAGAGTTCCTGGCAGCCAAGAGCCGCGAGCTTGATCCGGAAAAGGTCGGTGTAAACATCATCCTTCAAACCCCGTCTGGCGCGAAGCCGCCGGCGATCACGCTTGCGTTGCGCAACATCCCGCTGCTGGAGGCGCTGAGTTACATCGCGCAAATCGCGAACATGGACCTCACGGCGGATGGTCACGCGCTGCGGCTGGAGCCGAAGACCGCCAAGTAAGCGCACTTCCCGCCATTGCCGCAACCAGCGCGAAAAGGTTGCCGGCGTGTGAGCTTGCATTTTTCGCCGAACGGAGTAGAACGGCACCCAACGCGGTCTGCCAAAGCCGAAAATGAACTTCGAGATTCGGAATCTGCGTTCTCAGCGTGTCCGCGCGTCCGTGCGTGGGCGGAACCGTAACAATTGCGACTTCTGCCGTAAGAGCTGCGACACTGGCCACTCCGGTGATGGCTATATAATGCGCTCGGCAAGTTCAGAACGGACGGCGGAATAGACCGCACGTCCGGAACTAAAATGAATCACGAAATCTGGGACGTGCATACGCACCTCGCCGGCGTGCCGGGCAAGACGCCGGAGGAGAAGCTGGGGCGTCTTCTCGAGTATGCCGATCGCGTCGGCATCGCGCGGCTGTGCGTCATGATGGGGATGACGTGGAACTACGACCCGACGCCGGAGTTCATGCGCAAATCCAACGATGAGGTGCTCCAAGCTATTCGCAAGTTCCCCGACCGCGCTTTCGGCTTCGTCTATCTGAACCCGAAGCAAACGCAGGCCAGCCTCGACGAACTCAACCGTTGCGTCCGCGACGGCCCCATGGTCGGCGTGAAGCTCTGGTGCGCACTCCACTGTAATGATCCGCTGCTCGACCAGATTATCGCTCGCGCCGCGGAGTTGAAGGCCCCCGTAACCCAACACTGCTGGATCAAAATCACCGGCAATCTTCCCGGTGAATCCACGCCGATGGACATGGCGGAACTGGCTGCGCGACATCCGAAAGCCACGCTCATCTGCGCCCACACCGGCGGCGATTGGGAGCGCGGTATCCGCGCCATTCGGCCGCACGCGAACATCTATGCCGACATCAACGGCGGCGACCCGACGGCCGGCTTCACCGAGATGGCCGTGCGCGAGCTTGGCGCCGAGCGCGTCCTCTACGGCAGCGACGCCGGCGGACGCAGCTTCGCGTCGCAGCTCGCGAAAGTCCACGGCGCGGAGCTTCCGGACGCCGCCAAGCGGCTCATCTTCGCTGGGAACCTCAAGCGCCTGCTGCGGCCGATTCTGAGCGCGAAAGGAATCAAGATATGAGGAACGCTCCTGCCGCCACCTTGCCGGCTGAAGCCGGGACACCGAACCACGGAAGTCCCGCGCGTTCGGCTGCAGGGTTTGGAGTCCCGGCATTAGCCGGTTCCGCCTGCGCTCTCGACCGGCGCGTTTTCCTCAGAATTGCCGTGGCCACTGCCGGCGTGGCATCACTCGACAGTGTTGCGGTAGCTGCAGAGACTGCCCCGGCCGTTTTGATAGACACCAACGTCTATCTCTCGCGCTGGCCGCTGCGCCGGCTGCCGTGTGACGAAACCGCCGCGCTCGCCGCCAAGCTCCGCGCCAACGGCGTCACGCAAGCATGGGCGAGCAGCTTCGATGGACTTCTGCACCGCGACATCGGCACGGTGAACATGCGGCTCGCCGACGAGTGCCGCCGCCATGGCGACGGCCTGCTCATTCCATTCGGCTCGGTGAACCCGAAGCTGCCCGATTGGGAGGACGACCTGCGCCGCTGTGCCGAGGAACACCGCATGCCCGGCATTCGACTCCACCCGAACTACCACGGCTACAAACTCGACGCCCCCGACTTCTCGAAGCTCCTGCGGCTCGCGACGGAGCGCGGACTGGTGGTGCAGCTCGCGGCGATCATGGAGGATCGGCGCATGATGCACCCGCATCTGCAAGTTGAGCCGACGGACCTTAAGCCGCTGGCCGATGTAGTGAAGAAGACTCCGGGGCTTCGGTTGGAACTGCTCAATTTGAAAGGACACCTGTCGCCTGATCTCTTGAAAGCAGGCGACGTGCGCATGGAAATCGCCATGATTGAAGGTGTGGGCGGCGTCAGCACGTTGTTGTCGCAAGTGCCTGCCGACCGCGTCCTGTTCGGTTCCCACGCGCCACTGTTCTATTTCGAGTCTGCTTTGCTGAAGCTGAAGGAATCGCCATTAACCGAAGATCAACTGCGAGCCATCCGCTGCGACAACGCGCGGCGCCTGCTCGCGAAGAAGAGTTAGCCAAACGAGGAGTCATCTATGAACACAGATCATCCGTCCGTTTCACGCCGGGAATTCATCGCCGCCACGTCGGCCGCCATGCTTGCCGCCAATGTCCCCTCCGCCAAATCCGCCGATGCGTCCAAGCTGGCGCTCAACGGCGGCGAAAAGGCCGTCAAGAAGATGCCGCCCTCGGTCAAGCGTTGGGGCGATCTCGAACGCGAGCGGCTCAACGCCATGCTCGAACAGGACACGCTCTTCTACTGGAAAGGCCCGCAGACGACGCTGGCGTTGGAGCGGTTCAAGAAAATCTATCCGTTCAAATACGCCCACACCTGCTCGTCCGGCACGGCGGCGCTCCACATCGCCGTCATCGCGGCGGGCATCGGACCGGGCGACGAGGTCATTACCTCGCCCATCACCGACATCGGCACCGTCATTGGCGTCATCTACCAGCAGGGCGTGCCCGTGTTCGCTGATCTCGGCGCGACCACCTACACTCTCGACCCCGCCGACGTCGAGCGGCGCATCACGCCGAAGACCAAGGCCATCATCGCCGTGCATCTTTGCGGCAACCCCAGCGACATGAACGCTCTGAAGGCCATCGCCGACAAACACAAGCTGATCCTGATCGAGGACTGCTGCCAGGCGTGGGGCGCGAAGTTCCGCGGCCAGCCCATCGGCACCGTCGGCCATATTGCCTGTTGGTCGCTCCAGCAAACCAAGCACATCACCTGCGGCGACGGCGGCGTGGTGGCCTCCAACGATGAGCGGTTCGGCCCGCTGCTCCAGCGATGCGGTGACAAGGGCGCCGACCGGCTCAAGCTCGGCGGCTTCCAGATGTTCGCGACCAACTACCGCATGAACGAGTCGTCTGCAGCCATCCTCGCTGCACAATTGGACCGGCTCGAAGGCGTCGCCAGCAAACGCGCCAAGCTTGGCAACCTGCTGACGGAGAAGATCGCCGGCGTCCCCGGCATCCTGCCGCACCAGGTGCATCCCGAAGACCGGTGCGTCTATTGGTTCTACTTCATGCGCTTCAAGACGGAGGCGTTCCGCTGCAAGCGGGCCGAGTTCGTCAAGGCGCTCGCCGCCGAGGGCGTCTCCTGCTCCGCCGGCTACATCTCGGTGCCGCTGCATCGCGAGCCGGTCTTCCAGAAACACGGGTTCTTCGCCGGCCACTGGCCCGTGCGAGAGATGGGCCTGACGACGATGGACTTCACGAAGCACCAAACGCCCGAAGTCGAAGCCATCCTCCAGAACGGCATCCGCTTCACGATCCACGAAGGCATGACCGAAGAATACATCCTTGGTGCAGCCGAAGCGGTGCGAAAGGTGGCGAAGCACTACGCGGCGTAAGACGTGGAAAACAACCGATCTGGCTCAAGCCCAGCGCAACTCGCGATAGTCACCGGGCTTCATCGCTTGCACGGTTGCGGCTACTTCGGCTGTGTGGTTGCGGATTTCCAGCCAGTTGGTGGTCGGCAGGACAAGGATGGCCAGCCGCCGATTGGCGAGGTTCTGCTGGTATTGCAGATTCTTGTCCGTAGTGATGAAGACATCAAACTCCGTTTCCGCAGTTTGGAGCAGGTCGCCGTTCTTCAGCCTCGCCCAGCCCGCCTCGAATGCGGTGACGACCTCATGCGACGCGAGCGCGGCACACAAGGGGACCGGGGTTCCCTGGTCAAAGAGAATGCGCATGGGCCACCCGACTCAGGCGACGACTTCGGCGAGCGACGATTCGGCAAACTTCAGCACCGCCAGCGCCTGTTCGCGGGTCACGCCGGGAAACCATTCGAGGAACTGCTCCAGCGTGGCACCACCTTCGATGTTCTCAAACAGCGCCCGCACCGGCACGCGCGTGCCCTTGAACACCCACGCGCCGCTCACCTTGCCCGGCACGCGTTCTACAACGGAGCATTGCGTCCAATCCATCATCCGTGGCACAATATCCCTGCGGAAGCAGCCCTGCAAGAGTGAAGACTGCCATGGTCGCCTTTCCTAAACGACATCGATGGGTATTGCCAGCGGCTGCGTTTGCCTTCGCGGTAGCGTTGACATGGTTCTATCCACTTATCACGGTTTACTCGTATGAAAGCTCAGACAGGGGAATGGCCAATACCGAGGTTCCAGAGAAAGGGCGAACCTTGTGCCTCGTCCAGCGTGAGTTTGAGGACTATAAACGTCGGACCAGGAAAACGTCGGTTTGCTTGATGAGGACTTCGAAGCGAGACTGGGTTAATCCTTGGCTGTGGTTTGACAACTTCACTAATCCAAGGTGGGCGATTCCGTATATGGAGCCGTCACGCAAGCCGAAGCCTTACTACTTGATCAAAATGCGCAAAGACCCCGACAAAGAAACCCCACCCGGCGGTGAGGAGACAAGTCCGCCGACGCGATAACGAATGATCTAATCTTATGAAAACACTAAACGAACCCTATGATCACACTACGTTCACGCGCCGGCAATTTCTCCAACGCTCCACAGCAGTAGCGATCGCTGCATGGCCGATGCTGGTAAGCGCGCGAACCTTCGGCGCGAATGATGAAATCCGCGTCGCCATCGTCGGCTGCGGCGGGCGCGGCGGGGCGCACATCGCTGGCCACGGCAGCCAGAAGGGCGTGCGCATCGTCGCTGTTTGCGACCCGGACCGCCAACGGCTGAAGGCAGCGGCAGATGGAATCGAGAAGCGGTTCAAGTATCGGCCTGACGAGGTGGTGGATGTCCGGCGGCTGATGGAGCGGAAGGACATTGACGCGTTCTCGGTGGCGACGATGCAGTATTGGCATTCGCTGCCAGTCATCTGGGCGTGCGAGACGGGGCGCGACGTGTATGTCGAGAAACCGCTCGCGCATTTCATCTGGGAGGGCCGGCAGATGGTCAACGCCGCGCGCAAATACAACCGGCTCGTGCAGGTCGGCACGCAGGCCCGCTCGCGCGACACCGACCGGCAGTGCTACGAGTTCCTCCGCTCCGGACAGCTCGGCAAGATCAAATACATCGTCTGTTGCGCCAACAAGCCGCGCAAGTCCATCGGCAAGCGCACCGAGCCGCTGCCGATCCCCGACTACGTTGACTACGAGCTGTGGTGCGGCCCGGCGCGCAAGGAGCCGATCTACCGCGACAAGCTCCAATACGATTGCAGCTTCATCTGGAACACCGGCGATGGCGAGTCGTGCAACCAGGGTGTCCACGAGCTGGACATGGCGCGCTGGGTTCTCGGCGAGACCGGCCTGCCGAAGCGGATGATGAGCATCGGCGGGCGGTTCGTGTTCAACGACGTTGGCGAAGTGCCGAACACGCAGATTTGCTACTACGACTACTCCGTGCCGGTCATCTACGAAGTTCACAACCTGCTCGCGTCGAAGGACTCGAAGGACGCACCGAACTACCGCGGCGTGAAGACCGACACCCTCGTGCAGTGCGAAGGCGGCCACGTGTTGATGCACGCCGGGGCGGTGTTCGACAACGACGGCAAGTCGATCAAGAAGTTCACCGGCGGCGAGAGGCACTTCGAGAACTTCATCGCAGCGATGCGCAGCGGCAAACGCGAAGACCTTCACTGCGAGGTGGCCGTAGGGCACACCTCCACGAACATCTGCCACGCCGGCAACGTCTCCTACCGCCTCGGCCGCAAAGCCGGCGCCGCGGAGATGCGCGCGCAGATCGGCAACCTGCCGCTGTTCCAGGAGACGCTCGACCGTTACCTCGCACACATCAAGGCCCACGACGTGGAGCCGGGCGAGTCGCTGCTCGGCCCGTGGCTCGAATGGGATGAGGCGAACGAGCGGTTCAAGGACAACGCGAAGGCCAACGAACTCGTCCGCGGTTTCTACCGCAAGCCGTTCGACGTGCCGGAAGTGAAGGTGTGAGCTACAGCCTGTAATACACCCGCAGCCAGACCCAACTGCCGCGGGCGGAGTTAAAACCCTGCACGTCGCGCCGCTGGCAACCGCTGGCGTCCAGCACGGCCAGTTGTTGGAGGAGGTCGCTCCCGCCCCACGGCTTCACCGGTTTGCCGCGCAGCCGTTTGATGTAGTCGCCCAACCGCAGCTCGCGTTCCTGGCAGATGACGACGCGCGGGCCGGGCTTCGCCAGAAACGCAGCAAGGGCGTTGGCATCCACGACCGACTCCCACGGCCGCGCGGCGTAGAAAGTGAGGCTCGGCTCGCCGAAGTCGAGGCAGCCGCATTTCGTGTCGCGCGGCAGTTGCTGGAAAAGAGGTTGCAGTTGGGTGGCGGGCGTGATTTGCCGCAGGCCGGCGCTGATGACTGTCGTGCCGATGATGAGGCCGATCAGCGGCAGCGCCGAAGCCAGCCGGCGGCCCGCGCGCCAGAGCAGACCGAGCAGCATCAGCGAGAACACGACGCCCGCCGCGCCGAACAAGACCCACCGCAGCCCGGAGAACGCCGGCTCGAACTGTTCGCCCAGCGCCACCGCCAGCACCGCGCTGCCGGCGAGCAGCAGCAAGGCGTTGACGAGCCAGAACCACAGTTTCGTCCAGCGCGTCGGCGCCGCGCCCGACTCAAACGCCTGGCCGAGCATCAGCAGCAGCGCCGGAAACGCCGGCAGCACGTAATGGGGCAGTTTCGTCAGGTAGCAGGTGAAGAGCACGTAGGCGCCCACGGCCCACGAGAGAAGGAACGCATTCCGCTCGTTCCAGCCGCGCCGCACCGCCCGCACACCGTCGCCCGCGAAGGCGATCCACGGGAAGAGGCTGACCAGCGCGGAGACCAGATAGTAGTGCGGCGCCCAGGAGCCGTGGCCTTGGAACGACTCGTGGCCGCGCGCGACGATGTGTTCGCCGATGCCAATGCGCCAGAACAAGCCGTGCGTCCGCACCAGCGCGGGAATGCCCCACGCCGCGATGATCGCCAGCACCAGCGGTATCCCCCACTCCAACCGGAGCCGCCGCCACGGCAGCGGTTGGCGCCAGAAGACGAACCGGTGGACGAGCAACGTCACCGCCGGCGTCACGACCGCGACGGGGCCTTTGGCGAGGAAGCCGACGCCGAGCGCGCCGTAGAACAACCAGAACCACCGCCGCCGGCCGCGCGGCGATTCCTCGCGCAGCAGTTCAAACAACGCAAAGTGCGCCGCGAGCACGCAGAGCACCATCGGCATGTCCGCCACCGCCAGCCGGCCGTGGATGAGCATTTGCAGGCACGTCAGCAAGCCAAAGCCCGCCGCGAAACCCGCCGTTGCCGAGAACCAGCGCGCGCCGATATGAAACGTCAGCCACACCAGCAACGCCGAGCAGATTACCGACGGCAGCCGCGCGGCGAACTCGTTGGCGCCGAGCAGCGCGTAGCAAGGCCGCATCAGCCAGTAGATGAGGATCGGCTTGTCGAAGCGGTAGCCGGCGGACTCCGCGCTGGCCCCCGCGGCCACGGCCCGCCACCGCGCTTCGTTGTCCATCGCCGGGTCGGAGTTGAAGAGAGGCACGGCCCACTCACCGCGCTCGATCATCTCCTGCGTGGCCCGCGCGAACCGAGGCTCGTCGCGGTCAATCAGCGGCAGCGTGTTGTTGCCCGGCAGCAGCAGCAGCAACGCCAGCGCGACCAGCAGCGCCGGCCCGAATCGGCGCAGCGGGTCGCGTTCATTCTGCGTTGGTTGTTGCGTGGCCTGCTCCATGCTCCGGGTTCCTTAACACGAGCCTTCGCGGCGGGCAAGCCGCGGACTCAGAAGAGATTCGACGGAGTTCCGCCCCGTCTTGTTGGATGGTGGCTCCGCCGGGTGCCGGCTTCTTACTTCGGCGGCTGTTCCTTCTCCGCCAGCTTCTGTTTCATGGCGGCGAGTTCCTTGGAGAGCGTTTTGAAATTGGAGCGGGCGGCCTCCGCGCGCGTCCGGGCCGAAGAGAGCCTGACTCTAAACTCCGTTTCCCGCTTGTCCAACGACGCCCGTTGCATGGCTGACTCCTTGGCCCGCTGGCGGGTGCGGATGAACTCGTCGAGCGTGTCCTGGGCCTTGGCGGCCAGCTTCTCGCGATGGCGGAACTCCTCCTCGGCGGACGTGGTCCTTCGCTGGAGACTTTCCAGGTCCTTTGGCCCAACCGGTCCTTCCGGAGCGGCGGTGGGTTCCTTGATCTCAGCGATGTCGCTCTTGTTGATCGTCTGGCGATAAACGCCATTGGACGCCGTCACGAGGAGGACCAGCTTCTCGCTGTCATTCACAAGGACCGCGCCCGTCACTTGCTTGCCGTTCTTGAGCGTGACATTCACCTCCGCCGCGCTGGCGAGGACGCCGGCGAAGAAGAGGATGAGCAAAAGGAAGAGAAAATGTTTCATGTCGCGCGTCATCCTAGCAGCGTCGCGCAAAGAAGTCGCCACTTTTCAGGGGGCCGCCGGCGGCCACGCATTGGCGCGATAGTTCCCCCATCGTTTGAAACGGCGCGTCAATGGCGTCCCCCAATCTCGCCGGCCGGAGTCGCGCGTGGCGCCCGAAGTGGACAAGCGGGGTTGGCGCTCGTAAACTTACGTGTCAACACCCGCGCGGACCCGAGTGGCATCGGAAAGACGGGCGTGGGGGACAAAACCAAGTGGCCGAAGGCGGCCCAACAAAGGACATGCTAAAATGAAAGCCCTGAAGACGTTGACGATTTTCACCCTTGCCGCGTGCATGTGCACGGGCGGGATTCTGGCCGAAGAGAAGAAAGCCGAACCGCCGAAATACACGGAAGGCTCGTGTTGTGACAAGGCGCAGAAGGAAGGCAAGAAGTGCGATCACCCGTGCTGCGTGGGGGCGGAAAAGGACGGAAAGGTCTGCAAGAAGTGCAACAAGTAGGCCGGGAAGACGTGACAGGATTTGACGAAGGTTGATCCGCGTCTCGGAAGCGGCGGCGAAGTCACGAAACGCCGGCCTGGGTCTGGAGGGCGCGGATGCGGTCGCGAAGGTCGGCCGCGCGCTCGAACTGCTCCGTGGCCACCGCTTCCCGGAGTTGCCGGTGCAACCGTTCGAGTTCGGTCAACGGCCGGCTTTGCTCGATCTGTTTGGCAAGGTCGCGCAGCGCCGTCAGCGAACGGTCCCGCTCGAACTGGAACGTCGGGTTGTCCAACTCCGGCAGCGACTCAATGCCTTCGACCGCCTCGGCGACGATCTGCCGCGCCGATTCGTGCTGCCGGTTGTCGAGCGCGATCATCGCGCGCGCCACGGTGTTCATCCGCAGCACGTAGGGCCGCCATTGCTCCAACTGCGCCCGGTCCTCCGCGCGCTCCGCGTAACGCCGGACCAGGTCGAACACGCGCAGGTTGCGCGCCGTGTCGCGCGCGGTGCGAGGCCAGTCCTTGAGCTGAAAGAACCGCACGTAGCGGTAGTAGTAGAGAATGCCTTCGTTGAACAGCTCCATGCAGTCTTCCGCGCTGATCTTGAACGCAGCCTCTTCGCCCGCCTCCTTTGCCTCCGCCAGCCGCGCGAGTTGGAATTCCAGTTCGGATTCCGCCTCATGCGGCCGGCGGCCATCGGGGCGGCCGTCCACTTCGTATTGCTCGATGCCCAGCGGCGTGCGCACCTGCAACAACTCGCGCCCGTCCTCGCCGCGCACGACACGGAGGTCGTTGGCGGGGTCGAAGGGCCACGCGTCGAACAACGGACGGAAATCAAAAGAATCGCTCATGAATCGCTGCCCAACAAATGCCACGGCGTCCGGCTGTTTGCAATCGCCGAGATGGACGCTTCATCCCTGGATAATCTGTTCGAGCTTCTGGCCGTCAATGTCGGTATTGATTTGCATCCAGAGCGGCAGATGGTCGGAGATCTGGTAGGTGAACTTCTCCTTGGTCATGCCGCCGGGGAACAGTTGCTTGATGCGGGCGTCGCTGATGTAGAAGTCCAGTTCGCCGCCGGCGTTGGTGAAGTTCTCCGGGTAGATCGGGTAATGGAGGATCTGGTCGTAGCGTTTGTCCTTCTCCAGGTTCGTGCCGTGCGCGCCAAGCAGCGCCTTGGGCACTTGCAGGCCGTGCTTGGTGATTGCGGCAAACAGCGCGTCCGTGCGCGACGGGATGTTGAAGTCGCCCATAACGATGAGGTCTTTGTCCTCGCTGGTCTTCTCCAACCGCTTGGCTTCGATCCAGTCAGCCAGCATCGCGATCTCCTGCCGCCGCGCCTCGTCGCTGTCGCCCCAGCGGATGTGGGTCGTAAGCACCACGAAGTCGAAGCTGCCGGACTTGAACGACGCCATGTAAGGGCTGCGCCAGAAGGATTTCTCCGGCAGGTATTCGAGCCCTTTCTTCGCGCGCGGCGCGTTGGCCTCGGCGGCGAGGCCATTGAAGGTGACGGCGCGCTTGTCGTAGATGAAACCCAGCCGCTCGCGATTGCCGCCGGCGTCGGGGATCATATCCGAGTAGACCGCGCGCCACGTCGGGCCGAGGATCTTCAGCACCCGGTCGAGGTCGGTGAGGTTGTCGCGCAGTTCAACAATGCCGATGAGATCGAACTGGCCGAGGATTTCGGCGATGTAGTGGATGGCGGCCTCGGTGCGCGGTGACTTGCCGAACTCGCGGATGTTCCACGTAGCGATGTTGAGCGTCTCGTCGAGCTTCGACGAGGGAATCTCCGCGGCCTTGATGCGCTCCTTCAGCGCGAGCAGGCCCTTGGCGATGACGGAGGATACGTTGCCGTGGTTCATGCAGTTTCTCCTTTCGCGTGGCTGTGTCCCAACGAGGCGATCTTAGGCGGCGCGGTGAACGGCAACAAGCAGAGAGTGGCACCGACAAGCACGGTGGCTGTTTTTTTGGCTCGCCTTTGCAGCCGGGCATCGGCAAATAACTGTGTCCATGAACAAGACTCTTCTCCCCACCATCGTCGCCGGACTTGTCTGCTGCCTGAGTCTTTTCGCCGAGACCGGGCCGGGCGCCATCGAACTTTTCAATGGTAAGGACTTCGCCGGGTGGAAGTCGTTCCTGGACGACCCCAAGGTGAAGCAGGAGCAGGTCTGGAGCGCGCGCGACGGCGTGATCGTCTGCAAAGGCGAGCCGATGGGCTACCTCTACACCGAGCGGCAGTTCACCAACTTCAAGCTCGAAGCCGAGTATCGCTGGGCCGGCACGCCCGGCAACAGCGGCCTGTTCGCCCGCATCGGCGGCGAGCCGCGCGCCCTGCCGCGTTGCATCGAGACGCAGCTCAAGCACGGCAACGCGGGCGATGCGTTCGGCTTCCACGGTTTCCCGCTGCGCGGCGCGGCGGATCGCTCCAGCGAGAAGGAGAGCAAGCTCGCCGGCCACGTTTCCATCGTGAAGCGAATCGCCGGCAATGAAAAGGAGCCGGGCCAGTGGAACAAGATCGAGTTGCTCGTCAGCGGCGCAAACGTCACGGTCTGGCTCAACGGCCAGAAGGTCAACGAAGCGACGGGCGCGGAGGTGATGGCCGGGCCGGTCGGCTTGCAGTCCGAGGGCGGCGAAGTCCACTTCCGCAACGTCCGGCTGACGCCGCTGGCGCAGTGAACGAATTCTTCTTTGCACATGCCGCCGATTTCGGGTTTCATCGCGGCATGAACAAGATTCTCGCTTCCTGCTTTATCCCGCTGATCATCGCAGCTTCGCCGACATTCGGCGCAGCCGGCCCCGAACAGATTCCGCTTTGGCCAAAAGGCGCGCCATGCGAGAAAGGCGAGATCGGTGTGGAAGGCGACACGACCAAGCCGAACGCCAACAAGCCCGCCGGCAAAGGCGTCATCCGCCTCGGCAACGTCAGCAAACCGACCCTCGCCGTCTATCGCCCGCCGAAAGGGAAGGAGACCGGCACGGCGGTGGTCATCTGTCCCGGCGGCGGTTACGGCATCCTCGCGATGGACCTTGAAGGCACGGAGGTCTGCAAATGGCTCAATTCCATCGGTGTCACCGGCGTGCTGCTCAAATACCGCGTCCCGAAACGCCCCGGCGACGACAAGCACATCCTGCCGTTGCAGGACGCCCAGCGCGCGCTCGGCCTTGTCCGGTTCCGGGCGAAGGAATGGGGGATTGATCCTGCGCGAATCGGGGTGCTCGGCTTTTCGGCGGGCGGCCATCTCACGGCGCACCTCTGCAACAACTTCGAGAAGCGCGCCTATGATCCGGTGGACGACGCTGACGCCGTCAGTTGCCGCCCCGACTTCGCGCTGCCGATCTACCCGGCCTATCTCGCGCTCAAGGACAAGAACAACGAACTCGCGCCGGAGCTGAAAGTGACCGCCAGCACACCGCCGACGTTCCTCGTCCAGACCGCCGACGACGGCATCCGCGTCGAGAACAGCCTCTTCTACTATCTCGCGTTGAAGAACGCCAAGGTGCCCGCCGAGATGCACCTCTACGCCACCGGCGGCCACGGTTACGGTCTGCGCCCGTCGGACAAGCCCGTCACCTCCTGGCCCAAGCGCGCCGAGGAATGGATGCGCAGCCTCGGCCTGTTGGAGCGGAAGAAGCCGTGAAGCCCTGTGGCGGCGGTCTCCGACCGCCGGCTGTTGTTGTTGAACTAAGATTCGGTGGTCGGAGACCACCGCTACAGTTTTGAGAACACGCCAACAAATGACCAGCCACCTTGCGGCGCTGAAGAAGAAACTGCGCGCGGAAATTCCGGCGACGCGCCGCCTGAAGATCGAGCCGGCCCGCTGCGACGATGGCGCGCTCGTCTTCAAAGCCCCGCTCGCGCCGAACCGCAACGACAAAGGCACCGCTTTCGCCGGCAGCCTCTGCGCCATCGCCACGCTCGCCGGGTGGTCCGCGCTCTGGCTCGCGCTCCGCGACGCCGGCCTTCAAGGCATCATCGTCATCCAGGACGGCTCAATCCGATACCTCCGTCCCGTCACGCGTGATTTTGAGGCCCGCTGCCCCTGGCCGGAGCCCGCGCAACTCGCCCGGCTCTTTGCCGCACTGCGCAGGCTCGGCAGAGCCAGACTCCGCCTGCGCGTCGTCATCTGCGAGAACGGCGTGGAAGCGGTAACGTTCACCGGTCGCTACGTCGTCTTGATTTCAAAATAGCCGATTGCCGTTATGAACCTGCCGCACATTGCCATCGCCCTCCTCGCGACCCAGACGTTTGTCCACGTTCCCGGGCCGAACCCGATCCTCACGTGCGGCACGCCGGGAGCTTGGGACGAGTCGGTCATCGAGACGTGCGACGCGTTCAAGGAAGGCGGCACCTATTACCTCTTCTATCATGGCGTGCCGAAGGACAAGGCTCGCTGGGGGCCGGGCGGCTATCGCTTGGGGTTGGCGGCGGCGGCGCATCCGTTGGGGCCGTGGAAGAAGCTCGGCGACCGGCCCGTGCTCGAAGTCGGCCCGGCGGGGAGTTGGGACGATCACCACGTCGCCTGCGCGATGATCGTGAAGGAAGCGCCCGGTAGATTCATCATGTGGTATTCCGGCTACAACCGCGCGGAACAGGCGAAGCCGAAGCCCGCGCGCCACATCTCGAAGTGGGACATCGGCCTGGCGTTCGCCTCGAAGCCGGAAGGCCCCTGGACGAAATACGACCAAAACCCCATCCTCCGCGACTTTGGCTACGTCGGTGGCGTTGTGAAACGCAACGGCAGGTTCTTCCTCTACACCGAGCACCCGATCGGCTCCACCGCGCCCGACTACGGGCCGATCTCGGTGGCCACGGCGGACAAGCCGGAAGGGCCGTGGACCGTGTGGAAAGACAACCCCGCGCTGCCGCCGAGCGAGCGCGGCGCGTGGGATGACGGCGGCTGCTCCGAGGCGGAGGTGTTCTGGCGCGACGGGCAGTTCCATCTCTTCTACGGCGGCGCGAAGGAATACCAGCCGCGCATGAAGACTCGCGAAAGCATCGGCTACGCGACGAGCCGCGACGGATTTCGCTTCATGCGCCACGCAGCGAACCCCGTCGCCCCGCGCGAGAGCCAGCCGAACGCGGCGGCGTTCGCGGAGGTCCACACGCTGGTGGAGTCGCCGTTCATCTACGCGTTCCACACGCTGCGTTACATTGACCCCGCCCACGTGCCGCGCGCCAAAGGGCGCACATCGGTGCTCGAAGACATCGGCGTGCAGGTGCTTGCCACGCGCCGGCCATTCACGCTCCCGATGCCGGTGATGACGCTGGAATCGCTCGCTGCAAGCACGGCGACGGAGCTTGGCGATTGCCCGCCGATCTGCCTGGGCAACATCGCCCGTGTCAGCCTGAGCATCGAGTGCAAGTTCTCCACCGCCGCCCGCAAAGGCCTGACGCTTCGCGTGCGCGGCAGCAACGACGGCCTGGCCTACGACAGCACCGACATTCTCACATGCGACCTCGATTGCCTCCCCGGCGGCATCAGCCGGAAAAGCGTCGAACTGAAGACAAAGCCACCGTTCATCAAGGTGTTGGTGGAGAACCGGGACGAGCGCGAGCCGACCTGCCAGATTAAGGTGACCGCGACGCTGGGAGGCTGATTGCAGGAAGCGCCCCGGTCGCTTGACCGGCTGGCGGGCGTGGTCGAGAGTCAGGGCGTTGAAGGTTTCGCTGACGATTCTGATCGGCTGCGTGGCCACGTTGCTGGCCTGCGACGTGGAGCGCGCCGAGAAGACGCCGAGTCCGGCACCCATGACATCCGACCCACGCAAACCAAACCGGCTCGCAAAGGAGAAGAGTCCCTATCTGCTCCAGCACGCTTGCAACCCGGTGGACTGGCATCCGTGGGGGCCGGAGGCGTTCGAGAAGGCGCGGCGGGAGAACAAACCGATCTTCCTCAGCATCGGCTACTCGACATGCCACTGGTGCCACGTGATGGAGCATGAGAGTTTCGAGAACGCGGAGATCGCCGAGGTGCTCAACCGCTGGTTCGTGCCGATCAAGGTGGACCGCGAGGAGCGGCCGGACGTGGACCAGATTTACATGACGGCCGTGCAGGCGATGACCGGCCAGGGCGGCTGGCCGTTGAGCGCGTGGCTGACGCCTGACCTGAAGCCGTTCTACGGCGGCACGTATTTTCCGCCGCGGAGCGCCTTCGGCCGGCCGGGCTTCAAGGATATTCTGACGCGCATCCACGAAGCCTGGGAGCAACAGCACGAGCAAGTGCTCCAGCAGAGCCGGCAGTTGCACGACGTCATCGCCTCGACGCAAGCCGCGGGCGGCGCGACGGGCGAACTCGGCGACGGGTTGCTGCGCGCTGGCTACGATCAGTTCCACAGCCAGTATGACGACGACCACGGCGGTTTCGGCGGCGCGCCGAAGTTCCCGCGACCCGCGCAGTTCAACTTCCTGCTGCGCCACTGGAAGCGGACTGGCAACGCGAAGGCGCTGGAGATGACCGCGCACACGCTGCGGCAAATGGCGCTCGGCGGGATGTATGACCAGCTCGGCGGCGGCTTCGCGCGCTACAGCGTGGACGAACGCTGGCACGTGCCACACTTCGAGAAGATGCTCTATGACAACGCCCAACTCGTCGTCAGCTACTGCGAGGCGTGGCAGATCACGCGCGAGCCGTTCTTCGCCGATGTGGCCCGCGACGTGTTGCGCTACGTCATGCGGGACATGACGCATGCGGGCGGCGCGTTCTACTCCGCCGAGGACGCCGACAGCGAAGGCGTGGAGGGCAAGTTCTACGCGTGGACGACGCAGGAACTGCGCGAATTGCTTGGCGCGGACGAGGCGAAGTTCGTCGGCGAATACTTCGGTTGCGAGGAGGCCGGCAACTGGGATGACCCCACCGGCCACGGGCCGAAGAACGCCAACGTGCTGTTCGTGGCGCGGACGTTCGAGCAGATGGCCAAGCTCTTCGGCGGCACGCCGCAGCAGGCGCGCGAGCGGATTGAGGCGGCGAAACGGAAGCTGTTCGAGGTCCGCAGCCGCCGCGTCCGGCCACATCTCGACGACAAGATTCTCACTGCCTGGAACGGCCAGATGATTGGCGCGTTCGCGCGTGCCGCGCAGGCGCTTGACGAGCCGCAGTATCTCGTGGCGGCCACGCGCGCGGCGGAGTTCGTCCTCGCGAAGCTCTACGACCCGCAGACGAAGACACTGCTGCGCCGCTGGCGCGACGGCGAGGCGAAGGTGGAAGGTTTCCTCGACGACTACGCCTTCTTCGTCGCCGGCCTGCTGGAGCTTTATGAGACGTCGTTCGATCCGCAGTGGCTCGACCGTGCCGCGGAACTGACGGACACGATGCTCGCGCGGTTTCACGACGACGCGGGAGGCGGCTTTTGGTTTACGCCGCCCGGCCAGAGCGACATCATCACGCGAATGAAGGATGACTACGACGGCGCACAGCCGAGCGGCAACGCCATCGCCATCGCCAATCTCCAAAAGCTCGCGCAGTTCACCGCCAACCCGCGTTACGCCGCCATCGCCGGCGAGTCGCTCCAGCGGCTGCTGCCGCGCTTCCGCCAAGGGCCGACCGCCGTGCCGCAGTGGTTGTGCGCGCTCGACGCCGCGCTGGCAAAGCACTGCCAGATCGTCATCGCCGGTTCGCGCGACGCCACCGACACGCGAGCAATGCTGCGCGCCGTCCGCGAGCGTTACCTGCCGAACACAATCCTGCTGCTGGCTGACGGCGGCCCACGCCAGACAACGATGGCGAAACGGTTGAAGTTCCTCGCCGACATCAAACCGCTCAACGGCAAAGCCACCGCCTACGTTTGCGAAAACTACGCCTGCCGCGCGCCAACGAACGACCTCGCGATGCTCCAGAAGATGCTCGACGAACCGCGGGCCAAGTAACGCCGGGTTGTGTGCGAGCGTTGGCCGGTTTAGACTGCGCGCATTGAAATCAGCCGGAGGACGACGAGATTGGCCTGGCTATGAAGACCGACTACGACCTTTTCATTGACGGGCGCTGGGTAAAACCTGGCGCGAGATTCGATGTGCGCGTTCCCTACGACGGCGCGACCTTCGGCACTGCGCCGAAGGCGAGCCGCGCGGAAGTGGAGCAAGCCATCGTGGCGGCAAAGAGAGCCGCGCCTGCCGCCGCGAAGATGCCGAGCCACAGGCGCTACGAAGTCCTGATGAAAACCGCGACGCTGATGCAGCAGCGGGCGGAGGAGTTCGCGCGCGCCATCGCCAGCGAGAGCGGCAAGCCGATCCGCGAGGCGCGCGGCGAGGTTGGACGCAGCGTGCAGACGTTGATCTTCTCGGCGGAGGAGGCCAAGCGCAACGTCGGCGAGATGGTGCCGGTGGACGCGCATCCCGGTGGCGCGGAGCGGCTCGGCTTCACGCTGCGGATGCCGCGCGGGGTCATCGCGGCGATCACGCCCTTCAACTTCCCGCTGAACCTCGTTTGCCACAAGGTCGGGCCGGCGCTTGCCGGCGGCAACACAGTGGTCCACAAGCCCGCCAGCGCGACGCCGATTTGCGGTTACATGCTCGCGGAGTTGTTCGCCGAGGCTGGGCTGCCGGCCGGTTTCCTGAACACCGTCTCCGGCGGCGGCGGCGAGGTCGGCGATTTCCTGGTGGCGCATCCGGATGTAGCAAAGGTGACGTTCACCGGCAGCGCAGAGGTCGGCAAACACATCCGCACTGTCGCCGGCATGAAACCGGTCACGCTGGAGCTTGGCGCGAACTGCGCGGCCATTGTGGACAGCGACGCCGACATGGAACTGGCGCTCGGCCGTTGCGCCACCGGCGGCTTCGCGCACTCCGGACAGGTCTGCATCCATCTCCAGCGCATCTACGCCGCGGGAAAGGTCGCGGGCGATTTTACCGAAGCGTTGCGGTCGCGCGTGGCGGCGCTGCGCATCGGCCACCCGTTGGAGGACGCGAGCGATGTCACGTCGCTGATTGACGAACCGAACGCTGCGCGCGTCACCGACTGGATTGCCGAGGCCGTCCGCGACGGCGCGCGCAAGCTCATCGGCGGCGAGCGCACGGGCCGTGCAACGGTGACGCCGACGGTGCTTACCGGCACGCAGCCTGGCATGAAGGCAGTCGCGGACGAAGTCTTTGGACCGGTCGTGTGTGTGGAGGCGTTTGAGTCCATAGAGCGCGCTGTCGAGATGGTGAACCGCAGCCGCTACGGCTTGCAAGCGGGCGTGTTCACCCGCGATATCAGCCGCGCGCTCTGGGCCGCGCAGCAGATCGAATGCGGTGGCGTGATGATCAATGACGTGCCGACATTCCGGGTGGATCAGATGCCCTACGGCGGCGTGAAGGACAGCGGTGTCGGCCGCGAGGGGCCGCGCTATGCGTTGCAGGAGATGACAGAAACCAAGACCGTCGTCATCAACCTCACCGGCGCGCCGAAATAGGACCGGTTCTACAAGTAGTTGCATTCATATCCCTTATGACCGGCCTGGATGAATTGTAAAAAACCTGTTTGACATATCAAACATCTACAGCATAATCCAAACCCATGACCGATACGTGGAAGGAATTTGAGGCCAACGAAGTCACGCATAGCGTGGCCCACCATCTTGTGGCGATTCATGAGGTGGGCCGCGAGTATGGCGGCTGGGCGCGCGTCTCCGACATCGCCCGCTGGCTCGGCATCACGCGCGGCAGTGTCTCGATCAACCTGCGCAACATCAAGACACGCGGGCTGGTCATTGAGGACGAGCACCGGCAGGTCAAGCTCTCCGAGGAGGGACTGAAGATCGCCCAGGCGATCATGGCCAAGAAAGCGGCGGTCAAGGCGTTCTTGCGCGACGTGATCAACGTGCCGGAGGAGCAGGCGGAGATAGATAGTTGCAAAGTCGAGCATCTGATCAGCCACTCCACGGGCGAGAATCTTCTGCGGTTCATCACGTTTTTGACTTCGGACAACCCGGCGGCGCGCGAGGCGCTGAGCCAGTTCCGGAAGTTCGAGGACCGTTGAGCGGGTGATTTCACCATGAAACCAATCAAGCACGCGGAGATTGTGGACGAGTTGAACCGGCTGATGGCCGAGGAGATGGAGGCGTTCCTGCGCTATTTCCAGCTTCGCCACCGGCTGCGCGGGACGGAGCGGCTGGCAGCGGACAAGTTTTTCGAGACGGCGATGCAGGAAACGCTCGAACATGCTGAGGCCATTGCGAAGCACATCCGCATCCTGGGCGAGACGCCGCGCATCAATGTCAATGTCGAAGCCGGCGGCGGGCCGCTGTCGTTGAAAGACGCGCTCAACGAAGCGCTGGTGTTCGAGCAGCAGGCCCTCGAAGCCTACCGCGATATGCTGCCCCGCGTGGCGGGCGAGCCGGGGCTGGAGGATTTTATCCGCAAGCAAATCGCAACCGAAACCGAGCACGTTCAAGAAATTACGATTCTATTGGAATGAAACCCCGTTGACCGGGGACGAAAGAATTTGAGGACTGCGGACAGGATTGGCACCCAAGGCCGCAGCCCTCATTGAGAAACAAGCCCTCTCAGGCGAGTTCTCGTTTGGGAGGGTAAAGCAAGTCGGGCGGGGCCTGCAATCCGCAAAAACGGCGCGCTACCCCTCTGCCCGGAAGTGGGACTGTGCCGGTCTCGCAGCACAACCAGGAAATGAGATGACAGCAACAAGAAAGTTAAAGCGCACGCAGATGATCGTCGCGTTGGCACTCGCGGCGGGCGTCGCCGCCCGTGCGGCGGAGCCCGCGTCCGCGGCGCAAGCCGCCGGCGGCGAAACGACGCGTCTGCCGGTGGTGCGCGTCGAGAGCGCGCAGGAGACAACGCCTTTCCTGCCGGAGGTGGAGGAGACGCGGATCTACGCCGGCAAGAAGACTTCCGTTGCCGACATGGAGCAAATCCCGCCCGTCATCAACAACAACCATCGGCAGGCTTACGCGGAACTGCCCGGCCTGTTGGTCTCGGAGATGACCGTCCCCAGCCACGTCAACATCAACTACCGCGGCTTGGGCGACCCGCACGAGTCGGGCTTCCTGCTGACGCTCAAGGACGGCATGCCGGTCAGCTCCGACTGGTTCGGCTATCCGACGGTCTATTACAGCCCGCCGTTTGAGTCTGTCCAGCGCGTCGAACTGATCCGCGGCGGCTCGGCGCTCCTCTACGGCCCACAGCCCGGCCCGGTCCTGAACTGCGTGACCTCGCTGCCGCCGCGCGACAAGAAGCTGGCCTTCAGCACGCTGCACACCGCAGGCTCGGATGGTCTGTATTCGACATTCAGCGAGTTGGCAGGCACGAGCGGACAGCTTGGTTACCTCGGCAATTTCCATTACCGGCAGGCGGACGGCCCGCGTCCGAACGCCGACTATGGCGTTTACACGGGCGACCTGAAACTCATACTTCACCAGACCGAGCAATCGCGGTGGTATCTCGGCTTCTACGGCTACGAGTCGGACAGCGGCGAGGCCGGCCGGCTTACGCTCGCCCAATACACCGCCAACCGCGATCTGACCACGCGTCCGTTCGACCGGCTTCGGGTCGAGCGCCACGTGCCGAGCCTCGGCTACGAAAACGAACTCTCCGAGGACACGCTGCTGTCCGTGAAAAGCTGGGGCGGTTATCAGGACCGGTTCAGCCGCCGCCAGAACGCCGCGGGCACCCTGACTAACCTCGACCGCCGCGAGTTTTTCTTCGGCGGCGCCGACGCGCGGGTGCGCCATTACTGGGAGGCTTGGAACAACCGGCACACGCTCACGGGCGGTTTCGTCGCTTATGGAGCCGACGCGCCCCGCTCGCGGCAACGCAGCGCGGACTTGACCGCCACGAGCGGCGCCGACCGGTTCGACCTCGACAACAGCACGCTCTACGGCGCGTTCTTCGCCGAGAACAAGTTCCAGTTCGGCCGCTTCGCCGTTATCCCGGCGGTGCGCGTCGAGATGGTCGAGATGAAAACGCGGGAGAACTACAACCTCGAAGTCACTCGCGCGCTGCAAGACACGACGTTCACCGACGTCGTCCCGCTGGTGGGCGTGGGGCTGACCTACGACGTGACCGCCAAAGACCAGCTTTACGCCAACGTCTCCCAAGGTTACCAGCCGCCCCAATACGACGACCTTGTCAACCCGACCAGCAACACCCAGCGGCCGCCCTCGGACCTTGGCGTTGGCCAGACGTGGACCTACGAGTTGGGCATCCGCGGCAACCCGACTCCGTGGCTCTTCTACGACAGCAGCCTCTTCTACATTGATTGGGACAACCGCATCGAAACCACCACGCTCGCCGGCGGCAACATCGAGCGTAGCAACTCCGGCCGCGCGGAGTTCTACGGATGGGAAACCATGATCTCCGCCGACCTCATCGGCCTCTTCGACCACTGCGCCGGCACCAGGCACGCCGCGCGGTTCGGCAGCCTGAGCCTTTTCGGCAACGTCTCCCTGCTGGATGCCGAGTTCATCCGCGGTGGCAACAACGGCCGAACGCCGGCCTACGCCCCCGATTATATCCTCAAAACTGGCGCGCTCTGGCGCTGGAAGAACCGCGCCAAGGTCGCGTTCACTGGCGTGTTCGTGGGTGACCATTACTGGCAGGACAGCAACCTCGCCGGCGCGGTCGGCACCGATCGCGTCGCCAGCTACATCGTGTGGGATCTCACCGCCGAGGTCCGGCTCTACAAGGACATCGTCAGCGTCGTTGCCGGCATCAACAACCTCTTTGACGAGGATTACTACTCGCGCATCCGCAGCGACGGCATTGACCCAGCGCCGCGCCGCAACTTCTACGGCGGCGTCAAGCTGACATTCTAACGGAGACCACGGACGATGGAAGCAACTCACTACCAGATCACGATGACTGATTGGGCGCAAACGGTCGCCGACACCCGTCCCCGCGCGCGGACCGCTCGCGCCGCGATCAACAAAACGGTCCGTCGCGATGGCGGCATGTCCGCCGCGCTGCTCATCTCGGCCTCGATACATGCCGTGGCCGCGGGGACACTTGGCACGGCGTGGCTCTCCCATCCGCCCGCACCCGGCGGTGACGGCGCTCCCGCTCCCGCGGCCATGAGCGTCGCCATCACCGCGCCGCCAGCGCCCACGTTGCCGCCGGTTGCGCCGCCGCCTGATCCCGCCCGGAAACCGCCGGCTCTCGCTCAACCGCCGCCGAGCATCGCGCCGCGGATCATCGCCACGCCCTCGAACCCGGTTGTGCCGGTCGCGTTCACGGTGCCGACGCCCACGCCGATCTTCGTCGCAAAAGCATCCCTTCCCGTGGCCGACAGCGGGTTCGCGGAAGCCCCCGCGTCCGCCGACAGCGCCGCCAGCCTTGCTGCCAGCACGAACCACATTGGCAGCGGCCCCGGCTCCACCAACAGCGTGGCACAAACCGTCGCCATCACCCGCGCGCGGCCGGACTACGACCACAACCCGCCGCCAAACTATCCGCAAGTCGCGCGTCTGCGAGGCTGGCATGGGACAGTGATTCTGTGGGTGGAAGTGCAGACCGACGGCAGCGCCGGCGAAGTGGGCGTCGTGAAAAGTTCCGGGCACCAACCCCTCGACGAAGCTTCCGCCGAAGCCGTTCGCGCGTGGCGATTCCACCCCGCCCGCGTCGGCGATGCAGCCGTGCGCTCGCGCGTGGAAGTGCCCATTTCGTTCCGGCTGAAGAAAGGCTGACGTCAAGCAACCATGACCCCGCAAGAAGCAAAGGAAGCCACTCCATGAAACGGCCCAACCAAGAAACGTATTGCCCGTCGGCGCCGCGTCGCCGGCTCAACGAACTGCCTTCCGGCAGCCGGGGTGTCGTCCACCACATCGAGACGGCGGAAACAGCCATGCACCGGTTAATGGCGATGGGCCTGTGTGTCGGGCGTGAGGTCCACGTGGTCCGGCAGGGCAACCCTCTCATCCTCGGGCTTCTCGGCGCGTGCATCGGTGTGTCGAGCCGGCTGGCCCACCATGTCCTCATCAAACCCGCCTGCTGTGGAGGTTCCCATGATTGCGCGTGCTGACTGCGATTGCTTTTCCAATCTGGCGGAAGCATCTGGGGATCGCGCGCTGCGCTTCGCGCTCGCCGGCAACCCCAACTGCGGCAAGACGACGCTCTTCAACGCCTTGACCGGCCTGCGCGCGCACACGGCCAACTACCCCGGCACGACCATCGAGTGCCGGCTCGGCCGATGCTCCAACGGCGCTTCGGACATCGAGTTGCTTGACCTGCCGGGCATCTACGATTTCAGCGCCAGTTCCGAGGAAGAGCAGGTCGCGCTCAACGCGTTGCAGGGCCGGTCGGCAGAATTCGGCGCGCCCGACGGCGTGATCGTGGTCGCCGACGCCACCAACCTCAACCGCAGCCTCTTTCTCATCAGCCAGATCGTGGAGATGAAACTGCCGGTGGTCGTGGTGCTGAACATGGTGGACCTGGCTGAAACCGGCGGCACGCGCGTTGACGCCTGCAAGCTGGCCGCGGAACTCGGCTGTCCCGTCGTGCCCGTCGTGGCGCGAAACGGACGCGGCTTGCCGGAACTGCGCGCGGCATTGCGCGAGATGAAAACGCCGGCCACGCGCAATGTCTGCGGCGGCTGCGACGGCTGCCGGTTCCGTGCACGCTACTCGTGGAGCGATGCGGTGACGAAGCGGTGCGTCGAGCACGCGCCGCAGCCGGCTGGTCGCTGGACGGAACGGATGGACCACGCCCTGACGCATCCGGTCTGGGGCGTGGCAGCGTTCTTCGCCGTCATGCTCGGCTTGTTCTTCCTCATCTTCAGTCTCGCGAGCGTGCCGATGGATTTGATTGACGGCCTGTTTACCGAGCTTGGCGGATGGGTCGAGCGGGTGATGCCCGATGGCGACCTGCGCGACCTGCTGGTCAAGGGTGTCATTGGCGGCGGCGGCGGCGTGCTGGTGTTCCTGCCGCAGATTTGCATCCTGTTCTTCTGTATCTCGTTGCTTGAAGACACCGGCTATCTGGCGCGCGCGGCGTTCGTGATGGACCGGCTGATGAGCCGCGTCGGGCTGCCGGGCAAGGCGTTCGTGCCGATGCTCTCGGCCCACGCCTGCGCCATCCCAGCCATCATGGCCACGCGCGTGATTGAGGACAAACGCGACCGCCTCGTGACGATCCTTGTGCTGCCGCTGTTCTCCTGCTCGGCGCGCATTCCGGTCTATAGCATGTTGGCGGCGCTGCTGTTCGCCGACAGCGCGTGGCGCGCGTCGCTGGTGTTCACTGGCGCCTACGCGACCGGGATGCTGGCGGCGGTTGGCGTGGCGTTCTTGTTGAAACGCACGCTGCTCAAGGGCGACTCGCGCCCGCTGGTGCTGGAACTGCCCAGCTACAAGGCGCCGAGCGTGCGCACGGCCTCGCTGGTGATGTTGGACCGTGCGCGAGTCTTCCTGCGCCGGGCCGGCACGATCATCCTGTTCATCTCGGTCGCACTCTGGGCGCTGGCGACTTATCCCAAGAGCGAACCGCCACCGGAAGCCGTCGCGCTGCAGCAGCAGGCCGAACAACACCGGGCGCGTGGTGCGACAAAGGAGGCCGACGCAACGCAGGCACAGGTGGAGCGGATCACCGCACACTCGGCGCTGGCCAACTCCGCCGCGGGCCGGCTCGGCCGCTTCATCGAGCCGGCGCTGCGACCGCTCGGCTTCGACTGGCAGATCGGCATCGGCATCATCAGTTCGTTTGCGGCGCGCGAGGTCATCGTCTCGACGCTGGCGGTGGTGTATGGCGTCGGCGAGGACGTGGCCGAGGAGAGCCCGGAATCGCTTTACGATTCGCTGCGCCGCGCTCGCCGCGCCGACGGCACACCGGTGTTCACGACGGCCACCTGCGTGAGCTTGCTGCTCTTCTACGTGCTGGCGATGCAATGTCTCGCCACGCAAGCCATCACGCGTCGGGAAACCAACTCCTGGAAGTGGCCGGCGCTACAGCTTGGTTACATGACGTTGCTGGCGTATGGCGCCGCGCTGGCAGCCTTTCAGCTATTGCACGCGTGCGGCATTTCGTAGGGGAAGCGTCATGAGAACCACGCTCAACTTCATGCAACATGCCCGCTGCTTGTGTCTGGCTGTTTACACGGCCGTGGCAGCGGAGGAAACGAACCTGTGGCAACGCGAAACGCTCACCGGCGACTGGGGCGGCACGCGTGGCCGCTGGTCGGAAAAAGGGTTCGATGTCGGCATGGGATACACCGGCGAGTTTTTGGCCAACGTCAGCGGCGGCGTGCGCCGCGGCGCGCTCTATCAAGGGCTGCTCAAGACGCTGTTGGATTTAGACGTGGAGAAGATGGGTGGCTGGAAGGGCGGCAGTGTCCGCGCAAGCGGCCTGTGGATTCACGGCACGGAACCGAACAATCGCGCTGACATTGCCGGCATGACTGGCACCGCCTATTTGGAAGTCAGCGGCATTTCCGCCTTCGACACGCACCGCCTCTATGAATTGTGGTTTGAGCAGAAACTCCTCGACGACAAACTCTCCGTCCGCGTGGGCCAGCTTGCGCTGGATGAGGAGTTTGTTGCCAGCGATTATGCGAGCCTGTTCCTCAACGCCGCCTCCGGCTGGCCGTTGTTCTTGTCCGCGACGGTTCCCAGCGGCGGGCCGGGCTATCCGGTGACGGGCACGGGCGCGCGCGTGCGGGTCGAGCCGGGCGAGCGACTGAGCTTCATGACCACGCTCATGGAGGGCGACGTGGGCGACCAAACATCGGCCAACCGCACCGGCACGCAGTTTCGGCTGCATGAAAATGAAGGGGTGTTCGCGCTCTTCGAGATTGCCTACCGGCTGAACCAAGAAAAGAACGCCAAAAGTCTGCCGGGCACTTACAAGCTCGGCGGCTGGTATCACAGCGGCCGGTTTGACGACTTGGGCTTCGATACACAGGGCGTCAGCCTCGCCGATTCCAACGGAATTCCGCTGACGCACACGGGCAACGGCGGCATTCACCTGGATATTGACCAGATGATCTTCCGGGAGAAAGCCGACGCGGGCGAAGGTTTGGGGGTTCACTGCCGCGTCGCACCGTGGCTGGCAGGGCATCGCAACCCGGTTGATCTCTACGTGGCGGGTGGGTTGGTTTACAAAGGGCTGATTACCGACCGCGACGACGACCTCTTCGGCGTGGAGGTGCATTTTGCGCGCGTCAGCAACGTCGTGCGCGACCTTCAGCGCACGGCCAATGCCGTCGCAGCCGCGGGCGGCACGCCTAACCTCGACCCCGGCCCCATTCCGGACCACGAAATGGCGGTGGAGGTGGCCTATCGGATCGTTCTGGCGCCGTGGTGGTCGGTGCAGCCGGACTTCCAATACATCTTCCACCCTGGCGGCTCCAAGGCGTTGCGGGATGCGATCGTGGTCGGCTTGCGGACACAGGTTGCGTTCTAGCGCGCAACCCGGCGACGGCCACAAGTCTGCGGCGGATTTTTCTGGACGAGCCGGACAACAAGCAGCATTTTGGTCGCGAAGGGCACGACCGGATTGACGTGCGGCAGATTGCTGGAGTCGGGTTCTGATGAAACTAACGTTTGTGATCGTTGCCATCGCGATGGCCACCGCGGCCGGACTGACGCCGAAAGAAACCGCGTCAGGAAGAAAACTTTACGCCGACAAATGCGGGCGGTGTCACAAGGCTTTCAAGATCGAGAAGTATCCCGCCCCCGCGTGGAACATGTGGATGAACCAGATGACCGCGAAGACCAAGCTGACGCAGAAGGAAGCCGACCTGCTCACCCGCTACCTCCAGTCATTGCGCACCAGCCTCGCCGAAAACGGCGGCTCCGGCGCATCGCAACACTGATTTCCCGGCGGCGCTGTATTTCCTCGTTGCTGACTCGCCGCGGTTCTGCCAAACCAGCCGCGTGCATTTCGTCCAACTTTCAGCCACGGCGTGCAACAAACGGTTGAGGCATCTCCCATGACCGAACTGGATGTTGAAACTCTGCGCCGGTGCCGCCGCGGCGATCCCGCGGCACTGGGGGTGCTTTACGACTGCTACCGCCGGCCGGTCTATTACCTCGCGCGGCGCATGGTTGGCGAAGCGGAGGCGGAGGATGTCTGCCAGGAGACGTTCATCGCCGTCTTTCGCGCGGTGGTGAAGTTTGAGGGAAAGTCGAAACTCTCCACGTGGGTGCTGGCTGTCGCCACACGCGTTTGCCTGATGCACCTGCGCAAGCGGCGGCGGCAGGAAGCGTCCGCCGAGCCTGCCGATACGGCCGAGACCGAGCCGATGACTTTGCTGTCGCCGAGCCACGAACTGCTCAACAAGGAGTTCCTCAAGCGGCTCGCTGACGCGATGGACCGTCTGCCGGAGAATCAGCGACTGGCCGTGTCGCTGCGCAGCTTCGAGGAGATGTCCTACGAGGAAATCGCGCGGGCGATGAACTGCCGCCTCGAACAAGTGCGCGCCATGCTGTTCCGCGCGCGCTGCCGGCTGCTGAAGTTACTGGAGGGCCACTGACATGAGCACGCAAGCATCCGAACACTACGCCCCGCAGGACTGGTCGGCCTACCTCGACGGCGAACTGCCCGCCGCGCGCCGCGCCGCGATGCGCGAGCACTTGCGCCAATGCCCCTCCTGCGCCGCCATCCTGCGCAGCTTCGAGGCGGTGCAACGCGGCGCGGAACAACTCGCTCAAGAGCCTGCTCCGACGCGGCCCCAATTGCGCACGCGGCTCGTGGCGGTGGGCGCGGCAGTGATTACGCAAAGCCGGACCCGACGGCGATGGTTGCTGTGTCTGGGCACAGTCCTTGTCCTTGTCATCCTCGCCGGCTTGGTGGCAGCTTTGTGGCATGGAATAGAACAACGATCCACGCCGTCGCCGGCCGTCGCCGATTCGAAGGCGCGGGTGACGCTGGAGCGCGTGCTGATTACGCGTTACTTCGTGGAGCCGCCGTCGCTCGAATACGACGTGACGATTCACAATGGCGACAGCCGGCCGCTGGAGATCATCCGCGTCATCGTCAGCGACCCGATGGGCGAGAAAGAGCGACCCGTGGCGTCGGCGTTGCGCGTCGAGCCGGGCCAGACCCTCCAACGCGTTTTCAGCCGGCCCGTCGGCGAGAACACCCAACTACGCCCCGGCAGCTATCGCATCCTTCTGGAGACTTCCGACGGCCGGCTGGTGGCAGAGAAAGTGGTGCCGTAGCCGGGAAAAACCCATTGCAACAGCGCGGGGCGTCCTTTAAGTTCGCCGTCTGAGTTTCCAGCAGGACAGAGCTTATGGGCATGACATTGACAGAAAAGATTCTCGCGCGAGCCAGCGGCAAGGCGAAGGTTTATGCCGGCGAAAACGTCTGGGTGAGCGTGGACATCCTGATGACGCACGATGTGTGCGGACCGGGCACCATCGGTGTCTTCAAGCGCGAGTTTGGCAAGGACGCGAAGGTGTGGGATCCGAAGAAGATCGTCATCACGCCGGACCACTACATCTTTACCACCGACGCGCTCTGCAACCGCAATGTGGACACGCTTCGCGAGTTTGCGCGCGAGCAGGGGCTGCCGTATTTCTACGACATCATTGACGACCCGCGCGGCCACTGGACATACGACGCCTCGCGCGGCCCGCTCGCCCGCCAGCACGGCGACCATTACGTCGGCGTCTGCCACACCGCGCTTCCGCTCAAGGGCCATACGCGTCCCGGCGAGGTGCTCCTCGGCACCGACAGCCATACCTGCACCGCCGGCGCGTTCGGCGAGTTCGCCACCGGCATCGGCAACACCGACGCCGGCTTCGTCATGGGCACGGGCAAAATCCTGCTTAAGGTGCCGGAGACGATGCGCTTCTGGTTCGACGGCGCGCTCCAGCCCGGCGTGATGGCCAAGGACGTCATCCTCCACGTCATCGGCGAGATCGGCTTCGATGGCGCCACTTACCGCGCGATGGAGTTTGTCGGCCCCGGGGCGTCGGCGATGAACATGGACGACCGCATGACCATCGCCAACATGGCCATCGAAGCCGGCGGCAAGAACGGCATTTTCGAGGCGGACCAGAAGACGTTTGACTACGTCAACGAGCGCACCGCCGCCAACGGCACGAAGAAAGACTACGAGGCCGTGAAGCCCGACGCCGACGCGACCTACATTTACGACAAGAAGTTCGACCTCTCCAAGCTCGAACCGACCGTCGCCTGCCATCCCGACCCCGGCCAGCGCAAGCTCGCGCGCGAACTCGGCCACATCGCGCTCGACCGCGCCTACATCGGCTCCTGCACCGGCGGCAAGACCAGCGACTTTGTGGCGTTCGCCCGCGTGGTCAACGGCCGGCGCGTGAAGATAGACACCTTCGGCGTGCCGGCGACGACGCAGGTCGTGAAGGACTTGCGCGTGGTAAAGCTTGGCGACAAGTCCGTGTGGCAAATTCTCGTGGACGCCGGCGTGCGCATGACGGAGAACGCCGGCTGCGCCGCCTGCCTCGGCGGACCGGAGGACACCTTCGGGCGCGTCAACTCGCCGATGAAGTGCATCAGTGCCACCAACCGGAACTTCCCCGGCCGCATGGGCAACCGCGAGAGCCAGGTCTTCCTCGCCAGCCCCGCGACGGTCGCTTCCAGCGCGCTGACGGGCAAGATCACCGATCCGCGCGAGTTCTGGAGGTAGGCGATTGCCAACGCCCGACCGCGATTGGAACGAAACCTACCGCGACCCGCAAACGGCGCCGTGGGACACGGGCCGGCCCTCCGCGCAACTGCGGCTGCTCTTGGAAAGCGGCGTGGTGAAACCGTGCCGCGCCCTCGACCTCGGCTGCGGCACGGGCACGAACGTCATCTTCCTCGCGCAACAGGGTTTCGAAGCGACCGGCGTGGACTTGTCCGAAGTCGCGGTCCAGCGGGCGGTGGAAAAAGCTCGCGTGGCGAATGCGAACGCGAACTTCGTCTGCGCCAGTGTGCTGGCGTTGCCCGATTTTGGCGAACCGTTTGAGTTTGTCTTTGACCGCGGTTGCTTTCACACGCTGGCGAAAGACCAGCGCAGCGCATTTGTCGGGCAGGTGCTGCGCGTGACACGGCCCGGCAGCGCTTACTTCCTGCTTTGCGGCAACGCGAAGGAGCCGCTCGATCCCGGTCCGCCGACAGTCAGCGAAGAGGAAATCCGCGCGACGTTCAGCCGCGATCTCGACATCGAATGGATCCGCGAGTTCCGCTTCGACACAGCGGGTCTGCCCAAAGCCCCGCTAGGCTACGCGGCGCTAATGCGGCGGCGGTGAACAGCATCCGGGCCGCCGGAAGCCGGCCAAGCGACGGTCTTTTTCGGAAAGATTGAAAATAGCCTTCCGGAGGTGTAGAAACTGCGGCTGTAAGAGGAGATGATTATGCGAAACAATTTGAAGGAGAATCCGGGCCGTCGCTTTATCGCCGTGGCTGCGGGGCTTTGCTGCGCGCTCGGCGCGTTGACGGCGCAGGCGCAGCAGCGGCCCGTGGCGTTTGGCACCGAGGTGAAGGGCGACTGGTCGCTGGAGGCGGGCAGCGGCGTCATGTTTTCCAATATCCGCTCCAAGACCTCTGACGGTTACACGCTGGTGCCGGCGTCGGTGATGGCGTCGCTGAAGCTGGACGACCCCAGCGACGACGAGGGCTGGTGGCGCGGGTATTCGGAGTTTGCGTTCCGCTCTTACGGCATGGCGATCACGCATGGGCCGGAGTCGCGCATGGTTGGCCTGGACTTCGGACCGCGCTACAACTTCGTCCAGCCGGGCTGGCGGCTGGTGCCGTTCTTCGGCGCGATGGTCGGCTTCGGTTTTTCGAACACACAGGATTATCCGGCCCCAACCACTCCCCGCGGTCTCGGCCAGGATTTCTGTTTCGAGTTCGGCATCAATCTCGGCGTCCGCTACGACATCAACGACACATGGTATGTCCGGTTGATGGCCGAATACGTCCACTTCTCCAACGCCGGCCTTTCCGAACCGGCGCGCCAGAACCGCGCGATTGACGCCATCGGCCCGCAACTCAGCGTCGGCTGCCGCTTCTAGAGCGGCAGCCGCGCTGCGCCTTCAGGGTCCGGCTTGCGGTGGCTTTTACGCAACCACGATGGGCCGCATCATGTCGTTGTCTTCGTGTTCGAGGATGTGGCAGTGCCAGACATACAGGCCCGGAATATCAAACCTGGCCTTCAGCCGCGTGATCTCGCCGGGGTAGGAGACAACCGTGTCCTTGAAGCCGGTTTCCCACGATTCCGGGTCGCGCGGCACGCCGCCCATCGGCTCGCGATTGACCACTTGGAACTGCACCTGATGCACGTGGATGGGATGGGCGTCGGCGGTGAAGTTATGGAGCTCCCACATCTCCGTCTCGCCCAGGACTGGGTTCTCGGTCACCGGATCTTCCCACATCAATGGATTGGGCGTGCCGTCCTGATTGAACGTGCCCAGCATGCCTCTCAGCGGGCCAACGCCAGCCAGCACGCCGGAGTCCATTTCGTTGATCGAAAGCTGCCGGACCCGGGTGGGTGCGCCCAACGGTGTGATGGCCGGCAACGCCAGTTCATTGGGGGGGACGGTCCAGTCCACGCCGCGGCGTGAGCCGACGACGAACTTCATCACTTGGCCGGTGGTCATCGGATCCGACGCGGCGAAGTCCACGTCCGGCACGCCGCCGCCATACGGTTCATCCGGGCCGATGTTCTGGAGCACGATCTCGGTGCCGGCCGGCAGACCCGTGAAGTCCACGATCACGTCCGCCCGCTCGGCTTTGCCGACGAGAAGTTGCGGCAGTTGCACCGGCGCCGGCAGGAAGCCGCCTTCGGTGCCAATCTGCCAGAATGTCAGCCTCGGATGACTGAACTTCAGGATGAGGAATCGCGAGTTGCAGGCATTCAGAATCCGGAAGCGGTAGCGACGCGGTTCCACCCGCAACACGGGCCACGCGCGCCCGTTGACCAGCATCATGTTGCCGAAGAACTCGGCGTTCCAGATCGGCGGCATGTCGCTGTCGGGGATGAACGGCCCGGTGAACCCATCGAAGAACGCGCGGCTGCTCGGATAGAACAGCGAGCCGTCATCGTTGAAGGAGCGGTCCGCAATGGCCAGCGGAATCTCAAAGGCGCCGCCAGGGAGCACGCCCGCCTTCAAATCGGAAGCGCCGCCACGCAGCACATACATGCCCTGCAAGCCGGCATAGACGTTGCAGCGGGTCATGCCCATCGTGTGGTCGTGATACCAGAGCGTGCCTGCCCGTTGATCGTTGCGATACTCATAAACAGCGGTGCCGGGGATCCGATTGGACGGGTCAATCTGGTCGAAGTGCGAACCCTTGGTGAAGTAGCCCGCGGGAATGTTGCGCGCGTTGGGCAGATACCACGCCTCCGGGTAACCGTCACTGTGCGGTGCCACGTGCGCCCCATGCAAGTGCACCACCATCGGCACCGGCCCCGTGTAAGGTCCGGGCGTCGCGCCAAACGACGGCGTCGAGTCCACCGGGCCTGGAGGGTTGGCCCAGTGCAGCGTCGGATCCACCGGCACCAGAGGTCGCAGATAGTTGCCGCTGGCGTCCACCAAACGGTTGATCCACTTCACGCGCACCGGCTTGTTGACCGTGGCTTCGATGGTGTAACTCGGACTACAGAAACTGGCCGGATGGTTGACTGAGCCGTAGCCCCAAGTGATCGTCGCGGGCAACGGGCGCGGTAGGATTTGTTGCCGGAACTGCGCGGCGGCGATCTCGTAGTAATCAATCCCCACCCCGGTCCGAGCCGGGAACATTTGCGAGCGCGGCATCGCCGGCGGGATGAACATCGGCATCTGGAACTTCGGCACCAACAACGGGTCCAATGTCCCGCCCGGTATGGCGGCGCTCGCCCGCTGCGCCGCTTTCCACGGCAACAACAGCCCCGCGCCAAACAGCGCGCTGCTCTTCAAAAACTTTCGTCTCGTCGTCGTCATCTTCATAGCTCCTGTTCCTCTCGTCTTTATGCACCGCATGTTGATTGTGTTCTGTGTCTCAAAAACGACTTATGAGTGCGCTCACTGTCAACTCGCGCACTCGTTCGGGCAATAAGGCAACTTTCTGATTCCGGCACCGGTCAAAAACCCTAGGGAGTTTTCCTCCGCCGGGCGTCTGCGTGGAGCGGAGCGGGTGTGATTGATCGTGCCAGTCGCCAAGAAACGGCGCTGTGGTTGTGGGGTGTTAGAAATGTGGAGCCCCAATCGAGGCGGCCGGATTGACGGCGCGGCGCACGTTGTGGCAGGGTCTGCGGCCATGGCACGGCATCTACGCGTATGGCTGGCACTCCTGCTCCTCGCGCCACTGGCGTCCGCCAAACCGGAAGAGGAGCGCCGCGAAGTGCAACGCCACGGCTATGTGTTCGAAAAATGGGTGCGCGACACGTTCTTCGGCGGCTACACCCTGCTCGACTACACGCAGAAGTGGGACATCCCCAAAGAGGTCAACAAGCTCCACGGCGGCCTGCCCTGCAATATGAAGGCCATCAAATACGGCTCGTCGGTGGACATGGGCGACGCGTTGCGGCAGTTCCAGGTGGACGAACCGTTCATCCTCATCATCGCTTTCTGGCAACAGGAGTCCGGCCAGAAGCGGATTGTGAACATCCTCGCTCCGACGGTGACGCCGGCGCTGTATCGCAAACTCTGGGCGCCGATCACGCTGGAGGACCTCAAGCGCCTCGACGCGGTGGTGAAGGATCGCCATCTCAGCTACCGCGAAGCGCGCGCCGCCGCGCAGAAGATCAAGTCCGCCCCGCCGTTCACCCGCGCGATCATCACGGTGAACCCGAAGATAGACGAGAAGGGCCAGCGCCGTCTCCAATGCAGCCTGAGTTTCAAGAAGTTCTTCGAGCATCTCGCGCCGCAAGCGGATCCCAAGCCGCAGCGGGAGCCGCGGTTGTTCGGCGTCAGCGCGCCGGGGCCGTTCTTGTCGGCGCCGAGGAGTTTCAGTAATCAGTGACCAGCAACCATGAACACATCACGAATCCCCTTTATCTTGTTGTTCTTCGTTGTCAGCGTCGCGCAAGCCACCGTGCCGGTCAGCGAGTTGGCGGCGACGGCGCGCGACGGGCAGGTGTTTCTGACGTGGAAGGAAGAGGAGACGCCGGAGGGCGCGACGTTCAACGTGTATCTGTCGGACGCGCCCATCGCCGACGTTGCGAAGGCCGCGCGCGTCGGGCATCACATCGAGCGGCACAGCGCGCGGGATTGGTGGGAAGACCCGGCTTCCTTCAAGAAAGGTGTGAAGGCCGGCGAAACGGTCGGCTTCCGCATCCAAACCGGCGGCGAGCGGCTCGACCCGACGGGCGGGCTGTTCGTCCATACGGTCAGGAAAAGCGCGCGGGGCAGGCTGTTCTTCGCAGTGACATGCAGCGATGCGGCAGGAAAGGAGGACACGCGGATCGTTGCCGGAGGGAACTCGCTGCGCGATGGTGTCGCGGCCAGATCCGGGGACATCCAGCCGGTCTGGTTGGGCAAAGGCGCGCCACACGCAGCCGGCGCGGGCAAAGGCAAACCGCTCTGGTTGAACCTCCACGCGAAAGGCGGCGTGGTGGGCGGCATGGAGTATCTGGTGTTCGGCGACGGGACAATGGGCTGGCGCGAGGGGCTGTCGTTCAAGTTCAGCGTGCGGATCGAGCGCGACGAGGTCGTGGTGCGGCCGACCGACCGCGTCTGGATCAACCGTCCACACAACGAAGCAGGCGACGGTGGCACGCCGGCCATCTGGACGTTCTGGTTCGGCTACAACTCAAACATCTTTGACCGCAAGCTCATGGCCGGGGGCGTGCCCACCAACTACACCGAGCGGCGCAACCTCTGGCTGCTCGATTGGGTTCGGCGTCATTACCAGCCCGACACGAACCGCTGGTATTGCTCCGGCAGTTCGATGGGCGGCTGCGGCACGGTTTCGTTTGGCTGGCGGCATCCGGAACTGTTCGCCGGCCTCCACGCCCACGTGCCGATCGTCAGCTACACCTACCTCGGCGCCAAAGGCAGCGCCACGCGGCTGGAGCCGTCGTGTTGGACCAGCGCCATCCCGCCAGAGTTGAAAACAAGCGAGGGCCTGCCGCTGCTCGGGCGGATGAACGGCGAGAAGTTCGCCGCGGAGGCGAAAGGCGATTTGCCGCTCTTGTTCATGATCCACGGCCGGCAGGACAGCTCGATCCCGTGGCAGAACAACCCGCCGTTCTATCGTGCGCTGGCCACGGCGCGGCAGCCGTTCGCGGTTTATTGGGACAACGGCATCCACTCGACCTCCGGCAAGGACGCGCCGCCCGACGTGAAGGCGTGGCTGGAACGCTTCCGCCGCTTCCGGCTCGACGAGAGCCAGCCGGTATTCACGCGCACCTCCTCCGACCGGAACCCCGGCAACGGCGACCCGGCTGACGGCGACATCATCGGCTGGATCAACCGTGGCATGGATTGGAAGGAGATCGAAGACACGCTCGGCCGTTACACGATCACGGTGACGGCGGATTTCCCCGGCATCGCGTATCCCGTGCGCACCGACCTGACCCTGCGACGCCTGCAACGCTTCAAGGTCAAACCGTCGGAGCCGCTCAGCGTTCGCATCGGCAACGCCGCGCCGGTGAGCCTCGCCGCCGACGCGGAAGGTCTGCTAACCATCCCCGGCGTGAGCATTCCCTCTCGCGACGGCGTTCGCGTCAGCATCAGCCGTTGAATGTCGCGCCGCCTACGGTGTGTAGCGCACCGTGCCGTTGGCGTCAGTGACGTAGCGCCACTTCTCGATGTAGGTCGCTGCGGGCCGGAAGTCATCGTGGCTTTCTCGGAGCTTCCGCTGCAAGAGCGCGTCGAGTTCCTTCTGCAACGCCGCCGATTGCGGGTCGCCGCAGAGGTTTTTCATCTGATGGGGATCGCTCTGGTTGTCGAACAGCAGCCACGGGCCGTCGAGCGTCCGGACGTAGGTGTGACGCTCCGTGCGCACGCCGCGGTATTCCTGGCCGCCGCCCTTGCGCGTCCATTGGCCGAACGGCGAGTAGCAGGCGATGAGCGCCGCGCCGCCGCCGGGCGCCGACCCGCCGCGCAGGTGCTGCGAGAAGTCGAGTCCCTCGACCGTCTTCGGAATCTCCACGCCGCAAAGGCCGAGCAGCGTCGGCATGATGTCCGGCGTCCCAAACGGCGCGGCGACGACGCGCTCGCGCTCACTGAGTCGCGGCCAGTGGATGAGAAACGGCACGCGGATGGCTTCGTCGTAGGGAACCTGTTTGTTGAACCGGCCGTGCGAGCCGAGCATGTCGCCGTGGTCGGAGGTGAAAACGAAGATCGTGTCGCGCTCAATGCCGGTTTCGCGCAGCGTCGCCCAGAGCTGGCCGAGGCAATCATCGAGGGCCGTGCAATGGGCGTAGTAACCGGCCACTTTCTTCCGCACCGCTTCGGTGCCATCGGGGACGTTGGGCTGGAGCCGGAGCTTGTCCGGCTGATACATGTCGGCGAACCGCTGCGGCGCGGTGAGGTAGGGGTCGTGCGGCGGCCCCCACGAGAGCACGAGCAGGAACGGCCCCTGCGCCGCCTGCCCGCGAATGTAGCGTTGCGCCTCGCGGGTTTGCGCGGCGGCGTCGTAGCCTTCCCACTGGAGTTTCACGTCCTCATCGGCGTAGTAGAACGAACGGTTGTAGTCGTGCGTGCATTCCAGCACCTTCCAGAACTCGAAGCCGTGCCGCCGCTCGCGCGGGATGTAGTTCGACCGCCCGTGGCCGTCCACGTGCCACTTGCCGATGTAACCGGTCCGGTAGCCCGCGCCGCGGAACGCCTGCGCCAGCGAGACGGCGTTGTCATTGAGGCAGACGTCGTTGAGGAACACGCCATGCGTCAGCGGATACTGCCCCGTCAGCAAGCTCGCGCGATACGGCGAGCAGACCGGACAGGTGGACACGGCCATGTTAAAGCGGACGCTGCGGGTGGCAAGTTTGTCGAGCACCGGCGTGCGGACGTTTGGGTCGCCGGCAAATCCTGTCGCCTGCGCCCGCCACTGGTCGGCGAACACAAAGACGACGTTCGGCTTGCGCCCGGCATCGGCAGCAAGAAGCAGGTCCGGCAACAACACAGCGGCGGCACAGATTCCCAATGCGAAAGCGGAGACAGTTTTCATGATGAACCTACGGAACTTGGAGAAGCAAACAACCGCGTGTCTCGGGCTGCTAGCGGGCCTTCCTGGACTTGGCAGCCTCGCGCACGCCCTTCAGGTAGTCGGAGAGGTCGCCGTATTCCTCATTGTCGAGGCGCGCCTTGTCCTTCATCTTCCAGAGCCAACGCTTCCACGTCATGTCTTCGTAGATCGTGGGATCAAGGTCCTTGTGGCAACGGATGCACTTGGCCTCATACAACTTCTTGCCGGGCGGGGCCGCTGGCGCTTGCTCCGCTGCCACGATCACGGAAACGCCCAGCGCAACAACCACAGCCATGAAGACCCGCTGGGCGAAAAGACGGTCCTGGCCATGCTGCGCGCTTTGACTTGTCCGCCGTGTTATCACGAAACAGTCTCATAGTGCGTCTGCCCCGATACAGCAATCCTTTTTCACACGTTGCTCAATTCGCTTGGCAAGGCGCGCGGCTTCACCTACAGTCCGCGCGCCCTATGAGTCAGCAATACAACAAGAAAATCAAGCAACGTCGCCGCAAGGCCTATATCAAACGCAAAAGAGAGGCGCTCAAACAACGCGCCGCGAAGAAGCCCGGCGCAAAACCGGCGGCTGCCGCGGAAACGGCCAAGCCGGCCGCTTGAAGAAGCTGCTGGTGACGGGGGCCAGCGGGCTGCTCGGATCGCACGTCGCGCGCCGGGCGGCCGGGCGATTCGACACGCTCGGCGTCTTCCAAAGCTTTCAGCCGCCGGACTTCCCCGGCCGGCTCGAATCGCTCGACCTTGCCGATGCCGCGGCCGTGCGGTCGAGGCTCGACGACTTCCGCCCCGAACTCATCATCCACTGTGCTGCGCTGGCCGACGCTGACCGCGCCCAGCGCGAGCCGGATCTCGCCCGCCGGCTGAACGTGGACGCCACCGCCACGCTCGCGCAAGCCGCCCGCCGGCTTGGCGCAAAGCTGCTGTTTGTATCCACCGATCTGGTTTTCGACGGGCGCAAGGGCGCGCCCTACGTCGAGGACGACCCGCCCTGCCCGCTCAGCCTCTACGGCCAGACGAAGCTCGAGGCCGAGCAGGCCGTGCGCGCCGGCTGCGACGCGTGGCTGATCGCGCGCACCTCGCTGATTGTCGGGCCGAGTCCACGCGGCAACCGCGGGCTGGATGAGAAGCTCGGCCTGGCGCTGCGGGAAGGGCGCGCGGTGAAACTGTTCGTGGACGAGTTCCGCTGCCCGATCACGGCGGGCGACCTGGCCGCGGCGATGCTGGAACTGGCGGACTCGCCGCACACCGGCGTGTTCCATTTGGTCGGCTCGGAGCGGTTGAGCCGCTACGAAATCGGGATGCGGCTCGCGCGACGCTTTGGATGGTCCACGGAAACGATCGAAGCGAAAAGCACGCGTGACGTGCCCATGAATCCACCGCGGCCCGCCGACCTGGTGCTCGACAACGCCAAAGCGCGACAGGCGCTGAAAACGCCGTTGCGCGGTCTCACCGACGCACTGGCGTCGCTGTCGGGAAACTCTTGGGGCGGCTGTCCACCGGCTTGTTCAAGTCCTCCGGCGTCGGCTTGATGTTCGGCATCGCGAGCGTCTTGGGGTCCAACACGCGGTCCACCTTCTCCTGCGTCTTCCCATCCACTTTCGTCTGTGCCGCCTTGGCGGTGAAACCTTTGGTGGCAAAGCTCTTCTCAGGAACGCCCTTGCCGCTCGCGTCTGACTTGTGTGTCCCAAAAAGCCTCTGCCACCAACTGACCTTCTTCTCCGGCGGCGCGAAAGCATGGGTGTCAAACCGTTCTCCCACCGCCGGGCTGGCTTGGACGGGAAACTCCTTCGTTTCAAACCGCTTGGTTTCAAACTCCTTGGTCGGGAAGGTCTTGGTCGTGAACGTCTTCGTGTCGAACCCCCGCCCCTCGAACTTGGATTTCTTATAAGGTTCGAGCTTCTTGGAAGGCGTTTGGGCAAACACCACCGTCGCGGCCAGCACTGCGGTAAACACGATCCACTTCACGGCCCGGAGCCTAGCCCGCGAACACCTCCGAAGCAACCCTTTACACTCCCATTGCCAACGGTCGTCACTGCGCCGGCACGAGCCAAGCGCGGCGGACGGCGTTGGTGAGGGGCTTGTCGGTGAGGATGAGAAGCTGGGCGGTGGCGGCAAACGAGGCGGCGGGGAGTTCGCGCTCGGCGATGTCGGCGGACCAGACGATGTTGGTGGAAACGGTCTTCGGCGCACTGGTCGAGGAACGCCAGCGCACCCCGTAGCGGACGCCGGACTGCGGGTCGGCGACGCCGATGCGATAGACGACGTTGGAGCGGACGCGGATGTTGTCACTCTCCCAACCTTTGAGCTTCTGCGAGGCCGGGATGGCGGTCCAGAAATCGGGCGCGCTGGCGGCGAGCCAACGCAGCTTGAGATCGCCGTTGCGGACGAGGTTGCCGGGCGGGTTGGCGGGTGACAGCGTGACGGCGGCGCAATCGCCACCCTTGACGATGGCGCTGCCGACGCCGTAGCGCTCAACGGCGACGCGGTAGTTCTTGCCGGGCAGTTTGCTGAACGACCACGCCCCGTTGGTGTCGGTGAGCGTGCAGTAACCGGTGCCAAGAAGCATGACCTTGGCCGGCTGTTTCGAGAACGGCACGTTGGCGGGCCACGTCACGCGGCCGGCGAGCGATGGTTTGGACGGCGTCGCCGGGAGGGCGCGCGTGAAGAGCGTGTGGAGCACGTCGGCGACGGCGCGGGCGGATTCGTTGGCGCAATCGAGGATGACCGGCTGGTCCTCGCGTTGTTGCAGCGCCTCGACCTTGGCGTAGATGTCCTCGGCGCGCTGCTTGGAGAAGGCGACGAGGCGCTTCATGCGCTCGAGCAAGCCGCGCAGGGCCGAGACATCGTCCTTGCCGAGCAACTGCGGCTGGTAGCCCGTGACGCTGACAGCCTTTCCGTCCAGCCAGTTCTCAAGGCGCTTGTGCATCTCGCCTTTGATGGGCGTGGCATGGCAGGGCGCGCCGCTGTCCTCGACGTAGTGGATGAGGCTGCCAATCCAGCGGGCAGCGTTGGGCGGCGTCTCGGTGCGGAGCGCCTGCAACGCGCGGCGGAAATACGGCTCATACGTGGCCGCCACCTCCGGCATCATGTGTTGGATGTGCGCGGGCACGCCGGGCCAGAGGAGGAAGTCGTTGGGAAAGAAATCCTCGCGAACGGAGTTGCGCCAATCGGGCATGAGGGAGTAGTCCTGAAGTCTCCGCCACTCGCTGCCGAAATACGCCGCGACCTTCTCGCGCTCCGGCAGCACTTCCTGCGCGGCGCGTGTGATCTCGCTGTGCGGCCCCCAGGCGAGCGCGGCGGGAGGCGGCGCGCACAACGCCGGCAGGAACATGAGGACAAGGAGGAATGAGTAGCGGGGCGTTTGCATGGGCGCTGAAAATACGGTTCGCGGCGCGCCGAGTCAATCCGTGCGAATGGGGGGAGGCGCGGGTGGAAAATGTTCTGGCAAGGCGCGGGCCGGTCGGACAAACTTCGCCGGCTCGTTAACCCGCAAACCGCAAACCAACATGAAAACATTCCTCACAGTCCTTCTCGTCCTGTTCACGGTCGTCGCGCCGCTGATGGCGCAGCAAGCGCAGCCGCCCGCGCCGGAGTTCAAACCGATCCTCGCAGGGATGGATTTGAAAGACGGCGACACGCTGGTCTTCCTCGGCGACAGCATCACGCACCAGTGCCTCTACACGCAGTATGTGGAGGACTTCTTCTACACGCGCTATCCGGAGCGGCGGATCCGATTCCACAACAGCGGCGTCGGCGGCGACCGCGCGGCGGACGCGCTGGCGCGTTTCGACGACGACGTGGCGGCGTTCAAGCCGAAATACGTCACCGTCCTCCTCGGCATGAACGACGGCAGCTATACGAAGTTTGAGCCGGAAATCTTCGCGACCTACGAGAAAGGCATGACCGAACTGCTCGACAAGATCGCCGCCCTCGGCGCGACGGCGGTGCCGATGACGCCGACAATGCACGATTCGCGCGCCGCGCGGATGCGCAAGCCGCAGGAGCCGCGCGACACCTATTACAACGCCGTGCTCGCCTTCTACGGCACGTGGCTGCGCGAGATGGCCGGTCAGCGCGGGCTGGGCTTTGTCAACATGTGGGCGCCGCTCAACGACCTGACGATGCAGGAACGGAAGAAGAACCCCAACTTCACCCTCATTAAGGACGCCGTCCATCCCGACGCACCCGGGCAGGTCGTCATGGCCACCGCGCTCATCAGCGACATGATCCCCCGCAGCACCGTTTCCGGCCTCTTCGTTCGCCAACAGCCAAAGACGGGGAAATACACCGTCGCCGGCGTCAACGGCAAAGCCACCGACCTCCAGGTCGGCGATGACAAGATCAGTTTCACCTTCAAGGCGAACGCGCTGCCGTGGGTGCTGCCGCCTGACGCCGCCGACGGCTACAAGCTCACCTCCGCCGGCCACCGCTACAGCAACGAGAAGATCACCGTCGGCAACCTCAAGGTGGGCAAATACGAACTGCGCATTGACGGCGAGCTGGTCGGCTCCTATCTCGACAGCCAGCTTGCGTTCGGCGTGGAACTGGAGTGCAACGACAAGACCCCGCAGTATCAGCAGGCGTTGAAGGTGGCGATGCTGAACAAGGAACGCAACGACAAGGCCATCCATCCGCTGCGTGACCTGTGGGTCAGGCCGAAATTGCTGCGCCGCCAGGCGGCCCTGCTGGACCAACAGGGCAAAAAGGACGCGGCCAACGCCAAACGCGCGGAGTTGGAGAAGTTCCTGGTGGAGTTCAAGCCGGCCGTCGCCGAGAAGATCGCGCTCGCCAAACAGTTCGAGGACCAGATTTACCAGGCCAACCAGCCCGTCGCGCGGAAATACGAATTGACCCGCGTGCCCTGATTCCCAACAGCCGCGAGATCGCGAGACGGAAGGCACGGATGCTGCCACTGATGGTCGTGACCGTTTGGTGGTAGCAGAAATCCATTTACTTCCCCGCCGTTTTCCGTAGAGTGCTGACTGGTTTTGGCCGGAAATGGATTTTGGCGGAACCAGCACGGAATATAACGACTATGCCCAAAGGAGATGCAGTCCAGTTGGAAGGAACGGTGAAGGAGTTGCTCGCCGGCACGATGTATCGTGTCGAGTTGGAGAACGGCCACACCGTCCTCTGCCACATCTCCGGCAAGATGCGGCAGAACTTCATCCGCATCTCCCTCGGCGACAAGGTCACCGTCGAAGTTTCCCCCTACGACCTGACCAAGGGCCGCATCACGTTCCGCCACAAGTAGCGCCAACTGCGGGACGCGCGTCCTTTCGCAAACATTCCGCCAGTCTTCCAACAACGGACGCCGTGTCTTCGTCCGCCGCGACGCGAATCCACTCCACCCGCGCCTGATGGCGAAACCACGTGAGCTGGCGTTTGGCAAACTGCCGCGTGCGCGTCTTCACCAGCGCAACGGTTTCCTGCAACGTGGCCTCGCCGCGGAGGTGGGCGATGACTTCCTTGTAGCCGAGCGCCTGGCAGGCGGTGGTGTTTTCAGTCAGGCCGCGCGACAGAAGTGAGCGGACTTCGTCCGCCAGTCCGGAGCTGAACATTGCCTCGACGCGGGCGCCGCAGCGGGCGTAGAGGTCGGCGCGGTCGCGCTCCAAGCCGTGCATGAGCGGCCGGGGGTCGGCGGCACCATCGCGCCCGGAGGCCGCGAGCCACCGGCGGCGCAAATCGGAGCTTCTTTGGCCGGTGAGGCGGCAGATTTCCAGCGCCCGGACGATGCGGCGGAAATTGTGCGGGCCGATGCGCGCGGCGGCTTCGGGATCCGCGCGGCGCAGTTCGTCGAGCACGCGCTCGCGGCCCATGTCTTCAAGTTCTGCGCGAAGGGCGGGCTCAGCGTCGGGCGTTTCGCTGAGACCCTCGGTGAGGGCGCGCAGGTAGAGGCCGGTGCCGCCGACGATGAGCGGCGTTTTGCCGCGGCGCTGGATGCCGGCGATGGCGGCATTGGCGAGCGCGACGTAGCGAGCCACGTCGAAGCGTTCGCTGACCTCGACCACATCAATCAGGTGGTGCGGCACGGCGGCGCGTTCGGCGGACGAGGGCTTGGCGGTGCCGATGTCCATGCCGCGATAGACCTGCATGGAGTCGGCGGAGACGATCTCGGCATCGAAGCGGCGGGCGAGTTCGAGGGCGACAGCGGTTTTGCCGGCGGCGGTCGGGCCGATGAGGAAAACCGGAGCGTGAGGCGTGCCGTCGCTCATGGCGGAACGGCTACTTGGTTGGCGGCGTGCCGAATTTCCGGTGCGGCGGCAATTCGGGGACGGCAGTGTTCGGTTTGGAGGGCCAGAACGTCACCACCAAGTAGAAGAAGACGCCGACACAGATGGCGCTGTCGGCAATGTTGAACGCCGGCCAGTGGCCGAGCTTGCTGCCGAGGTAGAAATCGAGGAAGTCCACGACGCTGCCATGCACGATGCGGTCGGTAAGGTTGCCGAAGATGCCGCCAGCGATCATGCCGAACGCAATACGGTGCGGAAGGTTGATGGCCTCCAACGAACGGCGCATCAGCCAGAGTCCCAGGATGGTAAGAATCGAGAACGTGGCAAGCACGACGTTGCTGTGCGGGAAGTGCGCGAACATGCCCCAAGCCGCGCCGCGATTGAGGACATGCGTGAGGCTGAAGAAACCGCTGATGACGGGGATTTCCTGGTGCGGATGAATGTTATGGATGACCAACCACTTCGTGGCCTGGTCCAGGGCAAGCACCACCGCGGCGGTCAACGCCAGCACATTCATAGCAGTTGCGAAACGCGAATTGCGGTCCGCAATCCGCAGGTCAGTCTATTCTTCCTCTTCTTCTTCGCCGGCCTCGTCGGTCATTTCGGCGAACGTGGCGGTTTGCACGGCGACGCGCTTGCGGTTGCGCTCCGCCTCGGACTGGCAGCGGACGCACATCCGCGCGAACGGCACGGCCATGAGGCGCTCCTTGGCAATGGGCTTCTCGCAGCTCTCACACTGGCCGTAGGTGCCCGTCTCGATGCGCTTGAGCGCGCCCTCGACTTCGTAGAGCGCTTCCTGCTCGCTGGAGACAAGACTCAAGGCAAACTCGCGGTCGAAGTTGTCGGTGCCGGTGTCGGCCATGTGAAAACTGTAGCCGGAGAGATCTCCTGCCGTCTCGCGGGGATTGTGACGGAGATTCTCGCCGGCGAGGCCGCTGATCTGGTCAATGACGTGGTCGCGCAGATTGAGCAACAGTTTCTGATACTTGCCCATCTCGCCGCGCGCCTTCTTCACGCCGCCCGTGGTGTCGAGCGCATTGATGACGGTTGGCGGAGCAACTTTCTTCGCCGGCTTCGCCGCCTTCTTCACCGCGGGTTTGGCCGGCGTTGCCTTTTTCGTCAGTTTCTTTTTCATGCAAATCTTTCAGTTTAACTTCTCAAACGTCTCTACAACGCTAACGCACCGCGCGCAAATCGTCGAATGTCCGGTGTGTTGGCCCACGGAAGGCTCCCACCGCCAGCATCGGGCGCATTTCCGGCCCAAAGCGGGCGCGACTTTTACGCTAAACGACTCCCCGCGGTCAAGCTCGATTGCCACTTGCGACACAATCAACAGCGCCGGCAGTTGGGCCTCGAAATACTTCAGCATCGCCTTTGTCTCCGCGTCGCCACCGCCCAGCGTGACGGACGCCTCCAACGACTTGCCGATGATGCTGGCCGCGCGCGCCTTTTCCAACTCCACCGCCACCAACTGCCGCAACGCCTGAAACCGCTCCCAGCGCGCTTCGAGTTCACCGTCGAACCACTGGTCGTCGGCGCTCGGCAGCAACGCCAGATGCACGGAGTCCAGCGCCTCGCGTCCGCCGCCGGGGCGCAGGCATTGCCAGACCTCGTCCGCCGTGAACGGCACTGCCGGCGCGAGCAGCTTCGCCAGCGCCGCCGCCATCATGTGCATCACCGTCTGGCTACTCCGGCGCTCGTGCGAAAACTTGCCGAGCGTGTAGAGCCGGTCCTTGAGGATGTCGAGGTAGAACGACGAGAGGTCCACCGTGCAGAACTGGTTGATGCTGTGATAGACGCGGTGGAACTCGTAGCTCGCGTAGGCTTCGCGGCAGGTCTTGATCAGCCCCTGCAACCGGCTCAGCGCCCATCGGTCGAGTTCCTCCAGCTTCGCGGCCGGCACGGCGTCCTGGGCGGGATCGAAGTCGCTCAAGTTGCCGAGCAGGAAGCGGAAGGTGTTGCGCATCTTGCGATACGTGCCGGCGACGCGCTCGATGATCTCCTCGGAGAGCGGCACGTCGTTGCGGTAATCCTCGCTGATCGTCCAGAGCCGCAGCACGTCGGCGCCGAACCGGTTCACATAGACATCGCTGTCCTGCGGTTTGCCGTAGGACTTCGAGACCTTCTTCTTCGTCTCCAGGTCCATCAGGAAGCCGTGCGTGACCACCGCCTTGAACGGCGCGTGGCCCTCGGTGGCCAGCGCGGTCCAGAGCGCGCTCTGGAACCAGCCGCGATGCTGGTCGCTGCCTTCGAGGTAAAGGTCCGCCGGATACTTCAGCTCCGGCCGCAGCCGCAGCACCGCGCGATGGCTGACGCCGCTCTCGAACCACACGTCGAGGATGTCGGCGGCCTTGTGGAACTCCGTCGGCCGCTTGCAACGCGGGCATTGCACACCGGCGAGCAGGTCGTTCGCGCTCCGCTTGAACCACGCGTCCACGCCCTCGCGAGCGACGAGCGCGACGAGCTGGTCGGTGTATTGCTTCTCCTCGAACACAAAGCTGCACGCCTCGCACTTGATGACCGGGATCGGCACGCCCCAGTCGCGCTGGCGGCTGATGCACCAGTCGGGCCGCTCCTCGATCATGCCTTGGATGCGGTTGAAGCCCCACGCGGGCACCCACTGGACCTTCTCGATCTCGTGCAGCGCCTTGTCGCGGAGGTTCTTGTGATCCACGTTGATGAACCACTGCTCCGTCGCGCGGAAAATGATCGGGTTCTTGCATCGCCAGCAATGCGGATAGCTGTGCGTGATCTCCTCCTCGGCGATGAGCGCGCCAGTCTGCTTCAGATGCTCGACGATCGGCCGGTTCGCCTTGAAGACGTGCTGGTTGGCAAAAATGCCCGCGTCCACCGTCAGCACTCCGGAGTCATCCACCGGCGACAACGCCGGCAGGCCGTAGCGCCGGCCCGTGTCATAGTCTTCCAAGCCGTGGCCCGGCGCGGTGTGGACGCAGCCGGTGCCGGTATCGAGCGTGACGTAGGTCGCGAGCACCACGGGCGAATCGCGTTCGATGAACGGATGCCGCGCCACGACGCCTTTGCCGTCGGCTGCTTCCAGTTCGCGGCCCTTGAGCTTCGAGACCACCTCGTAGCTGGCGACGCCGGCCTTCTGCGCCACCACCGGCAGCAACGCCTCCGCCACGAGCCACGTCTCTTCGCCGACGCGCGCCCAGACGTAATCAAAATCGGGATGCACCGCGATGGCGAGGTTGGCCGGCAGCGTCCACGGCGTCGTCGTCCAGATCAACGCGAAATGACCCAGCTTGCCCTTCACGGGGAACTTCACATAAACCGACGTGGACTTGTGATCGCTGTATTCCGCCTCGGCGGTGGCCGCGGCGAGCGCCGTGCGGCACGTGACACACCAGTAAACCGGCTTCGTGTCGCGGTAGATGAACCCCTGGTGCCACATGTCGAAGAACGTGGCGACGATGGCCGCTTCGTATTCCGGCGACATCGTCAGGTAGGGCCGGTCCCAATCGCCGAACACGCCGAGCCGCTTGAACTGCGCGCGCTGCACGTCCACGAAATGCTCCGCGTATTTGCGGCAACGCTCGCGCATCTGCGCCGCCGTCAGCCGCTCGCGGCTCTTCTCCAGCTCCTTCTGCACCTTCAACTCGATTGGCAGCCCGTGGCAATCCCAGCCCGGCACATAAGGCGCGCGATGCCCCGTCATCGAAGCGGCCTTCACGACCACGTCCTTGAGAATCTTGTTCAGCGCCGTGCCGATGTGGACGTTGCCGTTGGCGTAAGGCGGGCCGTCGTGGAGCACAAACGCCGGGGCGTCGCGCCGAGCCTCCTGAAGCGTCTCGTAGAGCTTCATCGCCTCCCAGCGTGCCAGCATCTGCGGTTCGCGCGTCACGAGATCGGCCTTCATCGGGAAGTCCGTCTGAGGCAGGTTCAGAGTTGCTTTGTAATCGGTAGCCATTTCCGTTGGAAATTGAGCCGCGAACCGTATCACGCCACCAAGGGCGAGTCAACGGCCCGCAAGCGGGATTTGACTTGTCTTCACTGGCAGGCAAGGTAGAAGAAAACGTCCGCGATAACGACATGACTGGAGTTTGATGGCGCACTGTCTCATCTGCAACAGCCCCACGGATCGCCGCCGGTTCGGCGGTCGTTTTTTTTATTGCCCGGACTGCGACTTCCACTTCGCGGACCGAAGCGCGCTGCCTGCGCCCGAAGCCGGCACGGGCTACGGGGCTGATTACTACAAGCGCGGCTCCAGCCCGCTCGACTGGATGTTCCGGGTATTCACGGTCTTGGAGCAGAAACGCATTCTCTCGGCGGTGAAAGGCTGCCGCCGCGTGTTGGACATCGGCTGCGGGTCCGGTTGGATGGCGCAGCGGCTGCAACATCAGAGCGCGGAAGCTTACGGCGTGGACACGTCCGAAGCGGCGATTGCGCTGGCGGCCGGGAAGGTGGATGCCTCGCGCTTGAGATGCGGCACGCTGGCGTCGGCGAACTTTGAAACGGGTTTTTTCGACGCCGCGGTGGCCGTGCATGTGCTGGAGCACATCGAGGATCCGGTCGCGTTTGCGACGGAGGCGCGCCGCATTTTGAAGGAGGATGGGATCCTGCTGCTGCGGATTCCGAACCTGGCATCGCTGGAGGCAAGACTCGCCGGCGAGAACTGGTATCATTTCGACTACCCATTCCACGTGGCGCACTATTCGCCGCGCGCGGTGACGCGGCTGCTGCAAACCAGCGGCTTTCGCGACGTGCGCATCAGTTTTGCGGTGACCGAGTATCGCCAAACCCTGCTCTACTCAATGCTGAGCGCTCTGGGGGTTCCGCTGCCCTTTTGGATGAAACTGACGTTGCTGCCACTGCAAGTTGTCTTCATGCCGCTCTCCTGGCTGCTGGCACTGTCGGGCAACAGCGGCACCATCGAGGTCGTCGCACGGAAGTGATCAAGCCCCCGGAAGAACGCGGTGCAAGACACTGGCCAGCAGGGAATTAGCGTCGAAGGGGGGCGTGACAAATGAAAACTTTACTCTTCTTTGAACAGTTGCTATATTCCGCCGGTCTAAGGAAGCGAAGGAATTAAGAGATCTTTGATTCGGGCGTGTGCGTGTTCTTCATGCGGGGTTCCCCACCCCCACCTCCTTGGCATGCACCGCCCGAATCTAGTTTCTTCCGAGAGAGAGTTGCCCCCCCCAACCACAGCGATTGCGCTTCAGGATTTGCCCAACGTCTGCCGCAACTCGGCCAGCACTTCCGGATCGCGCACGTCGGCCCATTGGCCCGTCAGTTCAAAGCCGCGGATGCGCAGCCCCGCCTGGCACATCGCGATGAGCGCGTCGGTCAGTTCATATTCGCCGCGGACGGACTTCTGCAACCGCGCGATAAACTCAAACACCCGTGGCGTGAAGATGTAGATGCCAGCGTTATACCAGGCGGGCGCTCCGGGCCGGAGTTTACCGGCGCGGACGAGCGCCTCGATTTGGTCCGGTTTCGGCTTCTCAATGAGGTCGGTCATGAAAAAAGCCTGGTCGAAGCAGGCGACCGCGCCTTTGGTGACGTCCTCGCCGCGCTTGACGGTCTGGAGAGCGTCGGGCTGGGTTTCGGCGAACACCTCGCACATGCGCCGGTAGTTTCCGGGAGTCACCAGAATGTCGCCGTAACTGAGCACGAAGCTGTCGCGGCCCACGAACTCCTTCGCAAGTTCCGGCGCCTTGCCAGTGCCGTTCTGGACGGCCTGCTCCACGTAGATCAGGCGCATCCCAAGCCGCGAGCCGTCGCCGAAATACCCGCGAATCGCGTCGCCGCGATAACCGACTATGACACAGGCATCCACCACGCCGGCATCGCGCAAACCGGACAGGATGTGTTCGAGCACCGGCCGGCCGGCGACCTCCAGCATGGGCTTGGGCATCTGTTGCGTCAGATCCTTCATCCGCGTGCCTTTGCCCGCGGCCAAAATCACAGCTTTCAATGGCATGGATTGAAGTCCTTGTTTGGCGGTGGGTTGGAGGGTTGCGCCGCCATCTGCCGGCTTTGCTGCTGTTCCGGCCGCGCCGTCACTTCAGCAACGGCGTGATTTCCTTCTCGAACGCCTCTTTGGAGTGGTAGCCGACGCGCGGCGCGCCCACTTTTTTGCCGGCCTTGTCGAGAATGAACGTCGTTGGAATGGCCTCGATGTTTCCCCAAGCGGCCGTGGTGTCCTGGCCGACGACGAAGACGGGATAGTTGACCTTTTGGGTCTTGCAGAACTCCTTGACCGTTTCCGTCTCGTCGTCCAGAGACAACCCCACCACGACGAGGCCCTTGTCGCCGTATTGCTTCTGAAGCTCAATGAAACCGGGAATCTCCTGGCGGCACGGCGGGCACCACGTGGCCCAAAAATCCACGATCACGACCTTGCCCTTCAGTGATTCGAGATATTTGTCCACCCCGGCCTTGTCGAGGCGCGTGATGGAAAGTGTGGCTGTCTTCTTGGCCGCCTGCGCAGCCTCGGAATCGGCGATCCCGCCCAGCAGCACGGCGATAGTGAACACGGTGAGCGCAAGGAAACGAGTTCTCATAGGATTCTTTGATTGCGGCAGACACTACCCGCTGCCCCCAACCAAAGCAAGCCGCCCGACATCGGCTTCGGTGGTGATTGGAGTCACTTCGCCAACAACGCCGGCGATCTCAAGCACCGCTGACCCACGGTCTTCGCGCCGCTTTTGCGAAAAACAGGCAGGTGTCTGGCCTTGTGTTCAGCCAGCGCCGCCGTGATGGCTTCGTTGACGGAGCGCAGCGAGTCCTCCTGGCGGTCAACTTCGAGTTGCGCCTGGGCTTGCAGCCAGTGTTCCACGGCACGACCGTTTGGCCGGCCTTCTTTCTCCCAGATCGCATAAGCACAGACGGCGATTTCCTGCGCAGTGGGAGAATTGGTTTGTTGCCTTGGCGTCGCATTCATACTCGTTTGCCTTGTCTCTGCGATCGTTCTTCATCCTCAGTTGCTTCAAAACATTCCTCGCCCCCGAATAATTACATCCAACATAAGCCCATATCTGCAACTTGCCTATTGGGAAAAAACCTGATTTTCGCATAGGGGATTTCCCGATGCGGGCGGGCCGGTCACTTCACGTCGCTGACCGCTTCGGGGTGGGAGGCCCGGATTTTCTCCAGCCGTTGCCGCGCCTGCTCGTTGCACGGGAAGCCGGACTTCATCAGCCGCAAATACACCTTCGCCGCTTCGGCCCATCGCCCCTGGCTTTCCAGCAGTTCCCCCGCGTCGAAGCCCGCCCGCGCAAACCACACCGGCTCCGCGACAATCTGCCCTTGGGCGTTCGTCTCGTAGATGATCGCCAGATAGCTCTCCAGCGCCCTGGTCGTCTCGCCGAGTTTCTCGTAGCACTTGCCGATCTTGTAACGCGCCTGGGTCTTGAGCGCGTTGTTGACGCGCAAACTGTTCAGCACCTGCTGATAGGCCACGATCGCTTTCTGATATCGCTCCAGCTTCGGGTTCGCCGGGATCTCCGTCGCGAGGCTGTAATGGCAATCGCCTTGCCGGCCCAGCGACTCGTCGGCTTGCAGCGTGTCGGGGAAATCGCGCATGACGCTCTCGAATACCAGCAGCGCCTCGGCGAACTTGCCCTCCTCCGCCAGCGATTCGGCCTCGAGCATCCTCGCGTCAGCCCGCCACGGACTGGAGCGATAGGCCGGATTCTGCAACAGCTCCTCCAAGATGTCGCGCGCCTCCTTGTAAGCCTGCCGGTTCAGCGCGGCGCGCGCGGACCACAACAACGCGCTGTCCGCCAGCCGGTGGCCCGGCCATCGCTGCGGCACCGTGGCGAACAGTTTCTGCGCCTCGGCCCACTCCTTCCGGTTGAACTCCTTGTGCGCCAGCCAGAACACGGCCTCGACGGCTTGCGACGTCTTTGGAAACTCCTTCAACACCCGTTCGAAACCCTGCCGCGCCCCCACCTCGTCACCGGCCCGCGCCAGGCAATGCGCGCGCTCGAACAACGCCAGCGCCGCCACGCCTTCCGCCGGCTTCAACGCCAGAATCTCATCGTAGTTCTGCGCCGCCTCCAACCACCGGCCCGCCGAGTCGCGCGCCGCCGCCGCCGCCAGCCGCGCCTGCATCGCCAGCTTGCCCGGCTCGCGGCCGACCCACAACTTCTCGAACGTCAGCCAGGCTTTTTCGTATCGGCTTTGGGCGACGTAGGCCTGGCCGAGTTGCAGCCAGGCTTCATCGGTGTGCGGGTCTTGCGGGTAGGTGGCGAGGAATTTCTCCAGCGCCGCCGCGCTGCGGTCGGCCTGTCCCGCCTGCGCCGCCGAGAGCGCCAGTTGCCAGAGCGCCTCGCCGGCGAGCGGCCCGCGATGCTGGGCGTTCAGCGCCTTCTCGTAATGGTCGGCGGCCTTGGGAAAATCGCCGGCGGCGAACGCCAGGTCGCCCAGCTTGAAATACGCCTGCACCAGCAACGCCGGGTCTTTCGCGACCCGCACCACCTGCGCGAATCCGTTCGCCGACTCCGCCACGCGGCCCAAGGCCAGTTGCGACCACGCCGCGCCGGAGAGCGCCGCGGCCGCCTCCTCGCTTTGCGGAAAATGCGCCGCCAGCCGCTGGAAAAACTCGAGCGCCTCCTCATGCTGTTTCGCCGCCGCGAGCATCTGGCCGAGCCGCAACAACACCGGCGTCGTCAGCGCGTCCTGCATGTGTTCGTTCACGAAAGCCCGCAGCAGCGCGATGGCGTCCTCGCTCCGCGCCATCCGCGGCGCCAAGGCATTCAACTGCGACACCGCCGACCGTTTCACCGCCTCGCTGGCGCTGCGCGCGAACGCCCCGCGGAACGCCGTCGCCGCCTCCGTCCAGCGCTGTTGCGCCACCCGCACCTCGCCCAGCGCGAGCCATGTCTGCGTGGCGAGCGCCGACAGGGCCGGCGCGGCGCGGCTGCCCGCCAGCGCCTTGTCGAACGCCGCCGCCGCGCCTTCGAGATTGTGCTGCTCGCGCCGCAACTGGCCGAGCCAGTAAAACGCCTGCCAGCCAACGGGCAGGTTGGCGAACCGCTCCGTCACCGACATAAAGTGCGACTCCGCCGTGCCGTAGTCCTTCGCCATCAGCGCGATCCGTCCGCGCATCAACGCCGCGTCGCCCAGCAGCTCGCGCGAGGCGAACTTCGGCGAGATCGAGGCAAACATGGAATCGGCCTCACTAAAATTGCCCTGCGTGAACAGCGCATAGCCGAGGCCGTATTGGGCCTGCGCCACGTAGCGGCTTGTCGGAAACTTCTCCAACAACTCGCGGTAGCGTGCGTCCGCCTCCTTCCAGCGGCCGACCCGCGCGAGCGCCTCGCCGTGCCAGAACACGAACGCATCGGCGAAGCGGCCCGCCGAACATTTCCCCAGCGCCGCCGTCAGCCATTGCAGCGCCGCCTCGCTCTGCCCCGACAGCACCAGCGTCTCGCCGAGCAACAGCGTCGCCTCCTCGGTGTTGGAAAACCTCGGATACGCCGTCAGCAGTTCCCGCAACTGCCGCTCCGCGACATCGTAGATGCCGTCGCGAAACGCGTTGCTGCCCGTGCGCCACAATTCCGCCGACGAATGCGTCTCCGCGGCAGCCGCCGGCCCCGCCGCGAGCAGCGCGGCGCAGACGGCGGCAAGCCATTGGAGTTTCATTCGCACGCGCCGATTGTGGCAGAAACCAGGTGGCTGTGTCGAGTCTGTGGGCGGGCGGCTTTGAAAAGCCTATCAGCCGTGACGCGGACGCCTCCGCATCCCCAACGTCAACGCGAGCGCGCCCGCCAGCAGCAGCGACGCCACGCCCGGCTCCGGGACGAAGACGATCTGGCCGCCGTTGTCCAGGAACACGTTCGCCAGGCCAAGGCTGTCCTTGTTGAATTGCGTAATCGCATCACCGGCGAGACCGGTCAAGACCTTGGCGCCGTTGGCGTCCTCGTAGATGAACTGCATCCCGACGTAAACTGTCAACTGGCTCAGCTTCATTGTCGCCCCGTTGAACAGGTGCAGCACGTCCACATACAGCGCCTCGTTGGTGCCCAGCCCACCGCCATTGTTGATCTGGTTCACGAAACTGATGTGGTTGGTGATGTTCAGCGTGCCCAGCGCCATATTGCGGTCGAATCCAGAGAAGACCGCGCCTTTGTTGGTGCTGGCCACTTCGAAGGTGTTCGTCACACCGGACGCCGTCCCGCCGAACGTCATCACGCCCCAACGCATGTTGAAGTTGTTAGTGTCTGTGGAGACGTTGTTGAAGTTGCCGCGCATCACCAGCGTGTCATTGGTGTGGGACATGGTGATGATGCCGCCACTGCCCAGCGTCAGCGTGCCCGTGATGATCACCGTGGACGGATTCAACGTCGGACCAAATGCCAGCGTGCCGTTGTTGGTCAGACCGACGTCAAACCTCGCCGTGCTCTGGCTCTGCACCGAAATCGTGCCTGTGTTGGTTGCCGCCGTCTGGAAGGTCGCCAGGCTTTGGTTGGCGATTCTCACCGTGCCGGCGTTCTGAAACGCGCCGGCGAAGGTCACGGTTGCGTTATTGCTGGCCACCACGGTTGCAGCATTATGAAACGGCATGTCCACCCGCAGTTCGCTGCCCGTGCCGATGGCGCGAAGCAGGCCGGCGTTGACGGGCCCGCTGCTGCCGTTGGTAAAACCGCCGGCGAGCCTCAACGTGCCGCCCGTGGCGGTGATCGTCCCCTCGTTGCCGACTCGCGAGTGGATCGTGCCGCGACCTTCAACGCTGCCGAAGTTGACGAGAGTGCTGCCGAAAACGGAGTTGGTAATGGTCGCGCCTTCAGAAATCACCAAGGCGTTGGTGTTGACCCGTAAACCGTTGGCGTAGTTATGCGTTCCACCTGCCAAAATCATCTGGGCGGATCCCAGACCGTCACCAACAAGGAAGTAGTTGCCGTTGGAGACGGTCGAGCCGCGTGTCGTGAGCGTGCCGTTGTTGAAAGCGATGACACTGGCCGCGCCGTTGGTGGCCAGCAGCCGGTCCACCGTCACCGTGCCGCTGTTGAGCGTGAAGGTGCCGCGGCGGACATCGAGTGCGCCGCCGGCCGTTGCATTGGTGACAATGAGCAGCCCGCCGGCGACCATCAATGCGTTGGCGGCGGAAAAATAGGTTCCTCCCAAGACCACGTTGGTGGCCAGCACCGTGCCGCTGTTTTGGATGTTCAGTTGGTTGCTGGAGCCCGAGTGGCCAACGGAGAGGCTGCCGCTGTTGTTCCAGACCGACCCAGTGCCACTGACCAGCACGACGTTGTCGCTCGTATTGTAGCCAATTGAGCCGGTGCTGCTGCTGACCGCGCCACCCTCCAATATCGAAAGCGCACTGGATGAGCCAAAGAAGCCAACGCTGAGTTCGCCGCTATTGCTCCAGACCGAACCAGAGCCACTGACCAGCACGGCGTTGTTCTTCGCGCCAGCGTTGCGGCCGATGTAGCCGTTGGCATTGCTGACCGCGCCACCCTCCAGTATCGAAAGCGTGTTGGAGGAGCCAGAGTTGCCGACGCGAAGTTCACTGCCGCTATTCCAGACCGAGCCAGTGCCGCTGACCAGCACGCTGTTGTTAGTGGTGTAAGTACGGCCAATGTAACTGATGGCGCTATTGACCAGCGCGCCGTCCATGATTGAAAGCTGATTGGAAGAGCCTGAATAGCCCACATTCAACTCCTCGCTGTTGTTCCAGACCGAACCAGAGCCACTGACCATCACGGCGTTGTTGCTGCTGGAGGTGTCGAAGCCAAGGCTGGCGGAGCGGTTGCTGACCAGGCCGCCACCCTGAATCGCAAGCTGGTTGAATGAACCATAGAGGCCAACTCTGAGATCACCTCTATTGTTCCAGACCGAGCCAGAGCCGCTGACCAGCACGGCGTTGTTGCTCGCGAGGGCGTCGTAACCGATGAAGCCGTCGGTGTTGCCGAGAAAATCTTCGGTGTTGCTAACCACGCCGCCGCTGAGGATCGAAAGACGGTTGAAGGAACCAGACCAGCCGACATAAAGACTGCCACTGTTGTTCCAGACCGAGCCGCCCCCACTCACCAGCACGGCATTGTTGTTCGCGCCGGCGTTCTGGCCGATGTAGCCGGAGGTGTTGCTGACGACGCCGCCGCTCTGAATCGCAAACTGGTTGTGGGAGCCAGCACGGCCAACATAAAGGAAACCCTTGTTATTCCAGGCCGAACCTGAGCCGCTGACCTGCACCGCGTTGTTGCTCGCGCTGGCACTGTAGCCGATGTCGCCGTGGAGGCTACTGACCACGCCGCCACTCTGAATCACAAGCTGGTTGGAGGACCCAGCTTCACCCACACGGATGAAGCTGGTGTTGTTCCAGATCGAACCAGTGCCGCTGACCCAAACGGCGTTGTTGCTCGCGAGGGCACCGTAGCCGAGGCTGGCAAAACCGTTGCTGACCACGCCGCCACTCTGAATCGCAAGCTGGTTGAAGGATCCGTAGCTGCCAATGACGATGGCGCTGTTCTTCCAGACCGAGCCAGTGCCGCTCACCAGCACGGCATTGTTGTTCGCACCGGCGTTCTGGCCGATGACACCGGAGGCGCTATTGACCACGCCGCCACTCTGAATCGCAAGCTGGTTGAAGGATCCGTAGTCACCGACGCAGATGGAGGCGGTGTTGCTCCAGACCGACCCAGTGCCACTGACCAGCACGGCATTGTTGCTTGCGCTGGCGTTGTTGCCGATGTAGCCGTCGGTGTTGAGGACCTGGCCGCCGCTGGAAATCGTCAGCGTATTGTCATGGCCCTCATCACCGACGAAAACCGAGCCGCTGTTTCTCCAGATGGAATTCGTTCCAGTGACCAGAACCCAGTTGCTGCGGGAATCCCCGCTCCAACTGCCGATGTAGCCGGCGGCGTCGAAGACCTGCCCGCTGTTGGCAATAGTCAGGTTATTCCCAAAGTTGTTGTTGTAACTTACCCTAAGGTTCCCGCTGTTGCTCCAGACCGAGCCTGGGCCGATCACCGCCACCGCATTGTTGTTCGCGTCAGTGTCGAAGCCGATGTAGGCGTCGGTGTTCCGGGTCATGGCGCCGTCCAGGATTGAAAGCACGTTGGAGGCGCCAAAATAACCAACACGAAGATCGCCGTTGTTGTTCCAAACCGAGCCGGCTCCGCTAACGATCACTGTGTTATTGTCCGCTATCGAGTCCTCGCCGATGACGGACATGCCGCTGACAACAACCTGCGCGCCGTTGGTAATGCTGAGGAGGTTGCCGTAGCCGCTGCTGCCAATGGTGAGACCGTTGCTGAAGCCGTGTTGGCCGCCCAGAGCGTTGAAGGTGGCTCCGTTGCCGGTGTCGCCAACGATGAACGCCGCGCCGTTGCTGACGAGGCTGCTGCCGCTGTTGAGCGTGCCGCCATTGAAGACAATGACGCTGGCCGCGCCGTTGGTGGCATACAGCCGATTCACCGTCACCGTGCCGCTGATGAGCGTGAAAGCGCCGCGCAGGACGTTGAGCGCGCTACCACCGGCTGCGTTGGTGGCGAATAGATGGCCGCCGTTAACTGTCAGCGTGTTGTTGCTGGAATAAGCCGTTGCTCCAACGACCACCTGGGTAGCTGCCACTACGCCGCGATCCAGAATGGCGAGTTGGTTGTAGGTGCCGAAGTGCCCGACATATAGACCAGCGCTGTTGCTCCAAACCGAACCGGCGCCGCTGACCGTCACGATATTGCTCATGCTGCCAATCATGGCGCCTATCCGAGCATACCCCTCAACAGTCACCAGCGCGGCATTCGTGATGTTGAGACTGTTGCCGTCGCCGTATTCACCAACAATCAGGTCATTGCTGAAACTGTGCTGGCCACCAAGGGCGTTGAAGGTGGCTCCGCCGCCCTCGTCGCCAATGCTGAACGGCTCACCGTTGCTGACGAGTGTGCCGCCACTGTTGAACGTGCCGCTGCTAAAGGCGACCACGCCGGCCGCGTTGGTCAGAATCAACCGGTTCACCGTCACGGTGCCGCTGTTGAGAGCCAGCCATCCCCGCCGCACATCCAATGAAGCCGTGCCACTGCTATTTGTGACAAGGAGGGTGCCCTCGGTTAGTTCAATGGCATTGCCAATTGCGGACGCTTGTTCTCCTACGATAGCCCCCGTGCGTGCGACCACAACACCGCCCCTCGTGATCAGGAGACGGTTATCATAGCCGGATTCACCCACATAGAGGTTCTGGGCGATGTCGCAAATCGAGCCGGTGCCAGTGACCAGCATCGTGTTAGCGAATGAATCAGGCGCAACCCCGATAGAGCAGCGACCGGTTGCTATGACGAGCTGTGCTCCATTGCTAATCGTAAGATTATTGGCGCTACCCAGCCTGCCAACATTGATGCTGCCTCCGTTGCTCCAAAGCGAACCGACGTCACTGATCGTCACCGAGTTCCCGTCGGCGGTTTCAAGGTTGCCTATAATCCCGTGAAAAGTGCGCACCACGCCGCCGCTTTGGACCAACAGTGTGTTGCTGATATCGCCCCAGCCAACCCCAAGCATCAGGGCGCAATTCAAAACCGAGCCGGTGCCGCTGACCAGAACGGAGTTCAACTGTCCGTCAAAGCCGACAAGGCATTGATCGCTGTTGACTACAGCGCCGTTCAGAACCGATAGCTTGCTCGACCTGCCTGTGGAGCCCACGTAGAGCATGGTGTTGTTCCAGACGGAACCTGTGCCGCTGACGAATACTTTGTTCCCAACACCACTGGCTTCAGTGCCGATGATTCCGTAGCCGTTGTTAACCACGCCCCCATCCAAGATCGAAAGCGTATTGATGTTGCCGCTGCGGCCAACCTCAAGCGTGCCACTATTGTTCCAAAGCGAACCGTTGCCGCTGACCACCACGGCATTCCAGTTGTCCACATAGCCGATCAAACCAAATGCGTTGCTGACCACGGCTCCATTGAGAATTGACAGTTCGTTGGAGGCGCCGCCGTTGCCAACATAAAGCCCCCCGCTGCCGTTCCAGAGGGAGCCTGCGCCGGACACTCGCGCCGTGTTATTATCTGCGGTGACCGCCTTACCGATCACCGTATCACCGTTGACCGTCACCTGCGCGGTGTTGGTGATGTTGAAAGAGTTGCCGTAGCCGCCATTGCCGACGACCAAGCCATTGCTAAAACCGTGCTGGCCACCTAGGGCGTTGAAGGTGGCTCCGCCGCCCGTATCGCCGACGATGAGCTCCGCACCGTTGGTGAAGAGGGTGTAGCGGCTGTTCAGCGTGCCACCGTTGAAAGTCATCTGCCCGGCGGCGTTGGTCACGATCAACCGGTCCACCGTGGTCGTGCCGCCGCTCAACGCCAGCAGGCCCCGCCGCACGTCGAGCGTCGCCGTGCCGGCGGCGTTAGTCACGAAAAGGTAGCCGCCTGAGTTCGTCAGCAGGTTATCGTCCGCGCCGGCTTGCACGCCGATGACCAGGTTCGGCGCATAGACCCTGCCCGCGCTGGCAATCGTCAGACGGTTGCTCGGTCCGCCGTAGCCGACGTAGAGATTGGCGGTGTTGCTCCAGACGGAGCCTGCTCCCGTCACCAGCACCGAGTTGTTGCTGCTGTTGGCGTCCGTGCCGATGTAACCATCGGCGCTGACGACCCAGCCGCCGTTGGTGATCGTCAACCGATTGCCGCTGCCGGAGTAGCCGACGCGGAACGAGCCGCTGTTGCTCCAGATGGAGCCGGCTCCGGTGATGAGCGCCGTGTTGTTGCTGCTGCTGACGGCGTAACCCAACCGGCCGTAGGCACTGATAACCGAGCCGCCATTGGAAATGATCAAACTGTTGCGTGAGCCACCCTGGCCGATGGCGAGGTATTCCGCGTTGCTCCAGACCGATCCGCTACCGCTGACGAGCACGTTGTTGTTGCTGCTGAGGTCGTCGTAGCCCACGTGGCTGTTGAGGGCCGCCACGGTGCCGCCGCTGATGATGGCGAGTCGATTTGACGAACTGTTCCAGCCGACCCGCAAGCTGCCAATGACCGTCCACAGCGACCCGTCGCCCGCGACCGTCACGACGCTGCCCGTGCTGGTTGCGCCATAACCGACATAGGCGTTGGTGGTTGTCAACAAGCTCGCGTTGGTAATCGTCAGCAGGCCACGACCGTTGTTGCCGACTGCCGTCGCCGCGTTTGTCGCAATTAATTCACCGCCCAGCAGCGTTACCGCGCCCGTCGCGCCGGCTACATCGCCCAGCGTCAGCGCCCCGCCGAGCCAGTGCGTTCCCGCCAGCAACTCCCAGTCCATCCTTCCGCCCACGCCGTTGCCCACCACCATCGCCGCCCCGTTGGTCATCCCACGCGTGCGCAACGCGCCGTCGAAGAGCGCCAGCGATGCCTCGGCTGTGTTGGTCATCAACAGTTGGTCCACCTCCAGTGTGCCGCCGGTCAACGTCAGCGTGCCGCGCCGCACTTCGAACAACGTAGTGCCAAGGGCGTTGGTGGCATAAGTGGTGCCGCCAGCAATGGTCATCAGGCCTTCCGCGCCCGCGTTGTAGCCGAGATAAACCCGGCCCAGCCGCGCCAGCCCGTTGGAAACCGCAAACGAGCCAAAGCTGCTGGAGCCGACATAGCTGATGTCGTTCGTGGCAATCCACTCGCCTCCGCTGATTGCAACGATGCCCGTGCCGCCTGCGTTGAAACCAAGATAGGTTCTCTCAAGAATCTGGTTCGTCCCGCCGGCCAGCACCATGCTGCCCCTGCCGCCTGAGTTGAAACCGATTTGGGCGCGATCCAGCATCGTCAGGCCGTTGGACATGATCAGCGAGCCAGTCCCATTGTAGCCGACGAACAACGCGGCATTGCTGGCGAGAAGCCTGCCGCCGTTGACAACAACCGCGCCCGTGGCGCCCGCGCTGTAGCCGATGTAAGAGATCGCTGTTAGTTGGTTCGTGCCGCCCGCGATGAACCAGCGGCCCTCCGAACCGGCGGCGTTGCCCACCCGCACGTCGCGCAACGACATCAAGCCGGCGGAGTTGGTCACGACGCCGTCGCCGTTGTTCCCGATGACCGTCAGAGAGTTCGTGACGGTGATCGTGCCCGAATCCAGCCGGACGACACCATCCACCGTAAACTGGCCCGAGCCGCTGCTCAGCACATTCACCGCGCCGTTGTTGACGCGCAACACGCCGCCCGTGCTGAGGGTGAAGTCGTTGGAGACCGTCAGCGGAACCGCCAGACCGGAGTTGTTCAGATAGAGCGTGTTGATCGTCCCCGCTGGCCCCCAAAGCGACAGGTTGTAGATGGTGAGACTGGCCGGATAACTGCCACTGGTAGTGGAATCCATCGTCACCGTCTTGGTCGTCGCGTTGGTGATGAAGATGTTGTGTGAATTGGTGGGGCGGATGCCGAGTGACCAAACACCAACCGTGTCCCAGTAACCACCGCCCAGGTTGGTCCAGATGTTGTCCGCCGCCCGAAGCGAAGGACTGATGGCAGCGAGCGCAAAGCCCAAACACAACCAAACCCAAAGTCCGCTCGCCCGCAGGCGTCGCCCCGGTTCTTTCGTCGCACCTTCCTTGAAAACGTTCTTCCAGCGTCCTTGATCGTCCACTGCGCAACTCCCATTGGCCCGCGCATTGGCTAACAACCGCGAATGGACACTCTACTAGCCAAAAACACGGCGAATACTCAAGCCAATTGAGAGTGCGAAAGGAGAGATGTGGTGTTCACGCTGACGAAGGTCCCGAATCACCTCGGCACATCTCCGCCAGAAAACCGCTGCAATTACCTGGCTGCGACGGCGGCTTCCTGCGACGCCAGCTTGCCATTGGCCCCGTTGAGCATGCGCTTGAGGAACTGACCGGTGAAACTCTTGGGATTGGCAGCGACCTTCTCCGGCGAGCCTTCGGCGACGATCTTGCCGCCGCCGTCGCCGCCTTCGGGACCTAGGTCTATCAGCCAGTCGGCACACTTGATGACGTCGAGGTTGTGTTCGATCACCAGCACGGTGTTGCCGGCGTCGCGGAGCTTGTTCAAGACCTCCAGCAACTTCTCGATGTCGGCGAAATGCAGGCCGGTGGTCGGCTCGTCGAGGATGTAGAGCGTGCGGCCGGTGGCGTGGCGCGCCAGCTCGGCGGCGAGCTTCACGCGCTGGGCTTCGCCGCCGGAGAGCGTCGTCGCCTGCTGGCCGAGTTTGATGTAGCCGAGGCCGACCTCGGCGAGCACGCGCAGCTTTTCCTCGATCTGCGGCACGGCGCGGAAGAACGTCAGCGCCTCGTCCACGGTCATCTCCAGCACGTCGGCGATGTTCTTGCCGTGGTAGGTGATCTCCAGCGTGTCGCGGTTGTAACGCTGGCCGCGGCACGTTTCGCACGTCACATAGACGTCCGGCAGGAAGTGCATCTCGATCTTGATGAGGCCGTCGCCTTTGCAGACCTCGCAACGGCCGCCCTTGACGTTGAAGCTGAACCGGCCCGCGCCGTAGCCGCGCACGCGCGCCGTCGGCAGGTGCGCGAAGACGTCGCGGATGTGGTTGAACATGCCGGTGTAGGTGGCCGGGTTCGAGCGCGGCGTGCGGCCGATGGGCGACTGGTCAATGACGACGACCTTGTCGAGCTCGTCCACGCCGAGGATGGCGTCGTGCTCGCCGGGTTTTTCCTTCGAGCCGTAAAACTTCCGGAAAAGCGCCTTGCGGAGGATGTCGTCCACGAGCGTGGACTTGCCGCTGCCGCTGACGCCGGTGACGCAGACAAAGCAGCCGAGCGGAATTTTCGCGTTGATGGACTTGAGGTTGTTCTCGCGGGCACCCTGCACTTCCAGCCAGTTGCCGTGCGGCACGCGGCGTTTGCGGGGCAGTTCAATTTTCAACTCGCCGCGCAGGAACCGCGAGGTCAGCGAGGTCGGCGACGCGAGCACTTCCGCGGCGGGGCCGTTGGCGACGATGTGGCCGCCGCGCACGCCCGCGCCGGGGCCGAGGTCCACGATCCAGTCGGCCTTGCGGATGGTGTCCTCGTCGTGCTCGACGACGATGACGGTGTTGCCGATGTTGCGCAGGCCCTCCAGCGACGCGATGAGCCGGTCGTTGTCGCGCTGGTGGAGGCCGATGCTCGGCTCGTCGAGGATGTAGAGGCAGCCGACGAGGCCCGCGCCGATCTGTGTCGCGAGCCGGATGCGCTGCGCCTCGCCGCCGCTGAGCGTCGCGCTCTCGCGGTCGAGCGTGAGGTAGTCGAGACCCACGTCGCGCAGGAACTTCAGCCGGTTCTTGACCTCCTTGATGACTTCCTCGCCGATCTTCGCCTCCATCGGCGACAGCTCGATCTTCTCGAAGAACTGCGCCGCCTTGCCGATGCTGAGCTTGCAAACCTGGATGATCGTCTTTTCGCCGACCGTGACCGCGCGCGATTCCGGCCGCAACCGCGCCCCGCGGCAGTTCGGGCAGCGGATGCGCCCCATGTAGCCGGAAAGGCGCTGTTTGGTGAACTCGCTCTCCGTCTCGGCGTAGAGCCGCTCCAGGTTCGGGATGATGCCCTCGAACGGCCGCTTCATCACTTTCCAAGCGCCGCCGCGGAAGAAGCCGAACTCGATCTCATCCTTGCCGCTGCCGTGGAACAGCATCTTGCGGAACTCCTCGCTCAAGTCCTTCCACGGTGTTTCCAGCGGCACGTTGTAATGCTTCGCGACGGAGCGCAGGAGCATCTTGTAGTAAATGATCATCCGCCGGCCGCCGCGACGCCACGGAGCGACCGCGCCGTTCTCCAGCGTCTTCTCCGGGTCGGTCACGATCAGTTCCGGGTCGAACACCAGCTTGGTGCCGAGGCCGTGGCACTCCGGGCAGGCGCCGTGCGGGCTGTTGAAGCTGAAATGCGCCGGCGTCAGGTCGCCGAAACTGATGCCGCACTCCACGCAGGCGTTCAGCGTCGAGTAAACCGTCTCGTTCCACTTCTCCGCCGGCGCGGGAATGCCCGGCACCGGCGTCACCACCGGCATCTGCCGCGGCGGCGCGTTCAGCACGCGCACGACGTTCTCGCCCCACTTGAGCGCCGTCTCGATGGAGTCCGTGAGCCGCACGCGAATCTTGTCCGGCCCGCCAAACTGCGCGCTCGGGATCACCAGCCGGTCAATCACCGCCTCGATGGTGTGCTTGCGGGCCTTGTCGAGCTTGAGCGGCGCGGGCTGCTCGGCGGCGCCTTTGTGCGGATCCAGCGCCAGTTCGATCAGGTCGCCGTCAATCCGCGCCCGGGCGAAGCCCTGCCGTTTCATCTTGTCGAGCACGTCACGGAACTCGCCCTTCTCGCCGTCCACCATCGTCGCAAGCACCATCAGCCGCGTGCCGCCCGGCGCGGTCAGCACGGTGTCCACGATCTGCTGGACCGTTTGCCGCGACACGGTCTTGCCGCATTTTGGACAATGCAAATGGCCGACGCTGGCGTAGAGAAGGCGGAGGTAGTCGTAGATTTCCGTGGTGGTGGCGATGGTCGAGCGCGGGTTGCTGGAAGCGGTGCGCTGCTCGATGGCGATGGCCGGCGACAGCCCGTCAATGAAATCCACGTCCGGCTTCTGCATCTGCTCCAGGAACTGCCGCGCGTAGGTGGAGAGGCTTTCGACGTATTTGCGCTGGCCCTCGGCGTAGAGCGTGTCGAACGCCAGCGAACTCTTGCCGCTGCCGGAAAGGCCCGTCATCACCACGAGCTTGTTTCGTGGCACCTTGAGCGAGATGTTCTTGAGGTTGTGCTGCCTCGCTCCGCCTATGACTATCCAATCAGTGGCCATTTGTGCAATGTGTCGAATTGCGCACCATAACGACCGTTGAAGCACTTCGCCACAAAAATTTTGCAGATCGGTCAAAGGCATCCAGCCGGCAATGCGGATGGGGCGGAACAAGCTGAGGCTTGAATTCCGACGGCAACGGTTTCAAAAAACGCGCCGGCGGTGGGGCAAACTTCAGCTTGTTTTGCGAGCATTGCGATGCGCCCAGTGGCGCCGCCCTCAAGAATACCGCCGAATAACCTTGAAACGCGGCGGGGGCGGACTGTTTACTACCACGGCCAACCGGCGGTAATCCGGGCTGCATCAAGAGGCGCGGCCAGGCTCCACGGATGGCTGCGGTTGACCCATTTTTTGTGTGACCTGAAAGGATCGTTGTTTATGGACAAAGCTGGAGAAAACAAGACCGTCGAGACGTTGCGGACACTGCCGGGCGACGATGTGCGCCAGATCATGTGGCGGTTCGCCGAGCGCTACGACCTGCAGATGCTGGTGCAGTCGGCGCGGGCGGTGGCGCGCGGGCCGGTGGCGCGGTTGGTGGCCGAGGGCGGCCGCAATTCGCACGAGTGGACGGCGGGGAAATCGGCGTTGCTCCAGGCTTACGACGAGTCCGGCATCACTGCGGCGTTCCTGGATCCGAGCCAGGGCGGGTTTGTGGAGGGGCCGAAGAATTTCGTGCTGGCGATGGTGGCGTTTGAGTTGTCGTGGGTGGACGGCGGCGCGGCGACGTGCAGCCTGGCGGGCAATCTCGGCCTCGCGCCGATCCACGAGTGCGGCACGGAGGAGCAGAAGGCGTTTTACATGACCAAGGCGCTCCCGCCCAAACCCGGCGAGAACCGCAAGCCGTGGCGCGCGGCATTCGCGCTGACGGAGCCGTTGCCGTATGTGGGTGTGGAGACGGGCGTGCTCAGCGGCAAGGTGCGCGTGGCGGAATGGAAGGACGGCAAGGAGCCAATCCTCCAGGTGGACAAGCGCGGCCGGTTCATCACAAACATGGGCTTCGCGAACATCGTCACGGCCGCCGTGGACACGGCCGACCCGCGCATCAAGCGGAGCTGCATGGTGATCATCGAGAACACCGACCCCGGCGTGTTCGATCCCGGCGTGCCGACCAAGAAGCTCGTGCACCAGCTTTCCTCGACGAACGACCCGGTCTTCAGCGTGAAGGTGCCCGCGAACCGGATCATCGGCGGCTACACGATCAAGGACGGCGCCATCGTCCCGAACGTCAGCCACAGCGAGATGATCGAGGCGGTGTTCCGCCGCACGCGCGTGACGGTGGGACTGATGACCTCGGCGAAGTTGCTCTCGGCGGTGGAACCGTTGATCCGCTACCAGCGCAGCCGGTTCCGCGGCAGCGAGACGACTGCGCCCGGCTCCCCGCGCTACGAACTCGGCCTGCAAGGCAAGGAGGACGTGGTGCACCGGCTGGTGGACATCTGGGCCACGGGCGAGGCGGCGTCGTCGCTCGGCTTCGAGGCGGCGCGGTTGTTCGACGTGCTGGACCCGCTGGAGAAGCTGAAGGACGAGATTTTCGCCAAGAAAAAGATCGAAGGCGTGCGCGCCCAGCTCCGCGCGCTCGCGCCGGCCGAGAAGGATGCGATCGAGTTCCTGCAACTCTCCTCGAAGCCGGAAGCCGAGCGCGACGCGAAGCGATTCGAGGCGCTCCAGAACGACACGCTCGTGCAGTTCGTGCTGAACGATTCGCTCGCCAACGTGCTCTGCCCGGCAACGAAGCTCTGGAACACCGGCTACGGCGCGACGATGATGCGCGAGGCGGTCAGCCTGATGGGCGGCTACGGCATCACGGAAGATTGCCCCGGATTCCTCGGTCACAAGTGGATGGACGCGCAGTTGGAGGCGACCTACGAAGGGCCGGAGTCGGTCCAGCGCCGGCAGCTCTCGGTGACGATGACGACCGACACGTTCCTTGCGCGCGTGAAGCAGTGGATCGTCGAGTTGCGGCAGATCGCCTCGGAGCGGCCCGGCACCGGCGCGTGCGCGCTCGGCACGGCGATGCAGTTGTGGCTCTGGACGCTCAACCATCTGCAAAACGCCACCGACGCCAACGGTGTAAAGCTCTACCACAGCAACCGCCAGGGCGTGACGTTCCCGCTGGCCGACGCGCTCTGCTGGCTGCTGGCGGCGCGCTATCAGATTCTCGACGTGCTTGAGCTGGCGAAGAAAGGCCCGGAGAACCCGACGGTGGCCGAGGGCCTGCCGGGCTTGTTGAACTTCATGACCGATCTCTGCCACGTCCAGTCCGCGCGCGCCGCGGGCGAAGTCGGCCGCATCTGCGCCGAGCTGGTCCACGGTTACAACCGCCACCCGGCGTGGGACGACAAAGGCTGCGCCGCGTGCTACGGCGCGGAGGATTTGGACGAGATCGAGGGCCTCATTCCCGGCATCGCCAGCGCCGCCCGCACTTGCGGCGACGTGACCGAAGCGGGCCAGGCTCACGCGATCAAGGCCGGCCCGTGCGTGCGTTTCGCGGGCGCGGAGGATTTCATCCGCCTGCGCGTGAAACTGGACAGTTGCCTCACCGGCTCGCGCCTCGCCAAGGACCGCGCCGCCGACGCGCTGACGAAGGTGATGATTCCCGAAGCGCTGGATTACCCGAAGTGAGCGGACGTTTTCGCATTGCCCGGCCTGGAGGCTGCCGCTAGATTTCGCATTGTTATGGCACTGCTGTTTTTCGAGAAAGCCAGCGGAGAACGCATCGAGGTCAACGTCGAGAGCGAGCCGCTCTCCATCGGCCGCGGGCCGACGGCGGACGTGAGCCTTGACGACATGGAAGTGTCGCGGCATCACTGCGCGTTGCTGCTCTGGGAGGACGACTGGGTGATGAAGGATGGCGGCTCCATCAACGGCACATGGGTCAACCAGAAGCGCGTCCAGATCGTCATCCTCAAGGACGGCGACATCATCCGCATCGGCAAGACCGAGCTGGAGTTTCGCGCCGAGGAGCGCCAGAAGGGCAAGAGCCTCAGCGCGACGCTGCAATTGCTCGCGCCGCCAACCGTCCCGACGGCTGCGCCGGTCAAGGACTGAGAACCAACGGCATGCCCCGCCGGCGTGCGCCTCCAACATGAAGCTCTGCACCTTTGAATGGAAACGTCATCTGCGCGTCGGCAGCGTTGCCGGTGACTCTGTGGTGGACCTCGATGCCGCCGCGGCCGCGCTGCCGGCGCTCAAGATGTATTCGGGTTTGTTCCACTGCATTGAGTGCCTGCTCCACATGCCGCGGGCGCTGGCCGTCGCGCGCAAAGTCGAGAAGGCCGCGCTTGCCGCCGCCGCGAACGCGAGACGCAAACCCAGGTTCCTGCTCCCTCTCTCGGAGGTGAAATACGGCCCGCCGGTGCCGAACCCGCCGAAGGTGCTCTGCATCGGCCAGAACTACGCCGACCATTGCCGCGAGCAAAACGTGCCGTTGCCGGAGATTCCCGAGCTATTCTGCAAGTTCCCCACCTCGATCATCGGCTGCGGCGACGCCATCCTGCTGCACAAGGTCACCAAGAAGGTGGACTACGAGGTCGAACTGGCCATCGTCATCGGCAAGCGCGGCAAGAACATCCCGAAGTCGCGCGCTTACGAGCACGTCTTCGGCTACACGATCTTCCACGACGTCAGCGCGCGCGACCTCCAGTTCAAGAGCAAGCAATGGACGCGTGGTAAATCACCCGACACGTTCGCGCCGACCGGCCCGTGGCTGGTGACGCGCGACGAAGTGCCCGATCCGCACAGGCTGACGATCCGCACGTGGCTCAACGGCCAGCTCATGCAGGACTCGAACACCCGCAACCTCGTTTTCGGTGTGCCGGCGTTGGTGGAGTTCCTGAGCCAGACGATCACGCTGGAGCCGGGCGACGTCATCGCCACCGGCACGCCGCCGGGCGTCGGTTGTTTCCGCAAGCCGCCGGTGTTCCTGAAACGCGGCGATGTGGTGAGGATGGAAATCGCCGGCCTCGGCGCTCTGGAGAACCCGGTGGTCGCGGAGAAGTGAGAACTAAAAACGGTTGCGCAAAGGCGCGGGATGGAGGACAAACAGTATTATGAGCGACGAAATCTCAATTGACCAATTCCACACCGTCCCTGCGCTCAAGGGCCTGACGCCCGCCGAGCTGGATGTCGTGGACTCCCTCACCTACAGCGTGGCGCTCAAACCGGGCCAGACGCTTTTCAAGGAAGGCGATCCCGGCGACGGCATGTATGTCATCGTCAGCGGCAGCGTCGGAGTCACCAAGAGGGTGGACGAGGGTTCCAACTGGCAAATCGCACAGCACGGTCCGGGCATTTGCTTCGGCGAGATGTCGCTGCTCGGCAATCAACCGCGCGCGGCCACCTGCACGGCGCTGGAGCCGACGTTGCTGCTCAAGGTGCCTTACAAGGAATTCAGCGCGCTGCTGAAGCAGAACAGCATCGCCGCGCTCAAGGTCACCGCCAACCTGGCGCGATCACTCAGCCTGCGGCTGGCGCAGCTTCTCGTGGAACAAACGCGCATCCTGAAGGCGCATCGCACGTTCTCCGGCGAGGTGCAGAAACATTTGCTCACCACCTACCAGCGCGCCGAAGGCGTCAGGTAGGACTGTTTCTGAAAACGAACCAACGAAAACCACCGGCAGCCGTCCGGCGTTCGCCGCTCACGGCTTGATTTCCATCAGCACGCGGAAGCCGAGGTCTTTTCGCTGGACGAGATTGGACAGCGCCTTGCGGCAGGCGGAACGGCAATCCTGCGCGGGACTGTTGGCCGCGCCGCCGCGCGCCACCCACGTGCCCGACGTGTTCAAGTGCCGGTCGTAACGGTTGAAGTAGCGCGTGTCGCACCATTCCCAGACGTTGCCGTGCATGTCGAAGAGGCCCCAGGCGTTCGGCGGTTTCAGGCCGACTTCGCGCGTCTGGCTGGCGGCGTTGCCGGCATACCAGCCGACCTTTTCCAGATCGTCGCTGCTCTCGCCCGACCAATACGCCGAGATCGTGCCGGCGCGGCAGGCGTATTCCCACTCCACCTCCGTCGGCAGACGGCAGAGCCGGCCTTCCTTGCCGGACAGTTGTTTGCAAAACTCCTGAGCCTTGGACAGGCTGATATACTCCAGCGGCAGACGCAGGTTCGTCGGGTCCTTGTGGACGCTGCGGTTCGGCAGCTTGTCGCCGATAATGTTCTGCCACTGCTCCTGCGTCACCTCGAAGATGCCGAGGTAAAATGGCGCCGTGATGACCTCCTCATGCACCGGCACCTCGTCGGCGTTGCCCTTGTTGCTGCCCATCATAAATCTGCCCGCCGGGATCATGGCATACTGGATGCCCGTGCTCGAACTGACGTAAAGCCGGGCCTTGCCGAACTCGCCGGCCGGCGTTCCGGGATTCTGGCCCCACGCGGCAGCGCAAAGAACCAGGGAAACGATGACGATGATGGGCGAACGATGTTTCATGAAACCTCAGTTGTGCGGTCGTGTAAACAATGCTGGCTGCGCCTGTAACGACACTACTCATCCCTGACGTTGACGGCACTATTTTCCGGCAAGCCGTGCGTCACGTCAAGTGCCAGTTGACTGCGGTAGCTGGACGCGCCAGCGTTCGGCCGGCGGTTTCTGAACGCTGGCGCGTTCAGCCACACCTGCCGTCGTTACGGCTTCGTAGGCGGCGTTGCGGAGTTCTTGAGGAATGTTTCCGGCGCAAACAGCGCGGGATCAAGCGGGCCAGCGTGGTCTTCACGGATGCGCAGAACGGTGCGGGACTTCTTCTGGACGTTCTCCAGCGCAATCTGGCCGACGATGTAGTGGCCCTTCTCGTCAAGCTTGCGGACGCTTTTAACCTCGAAGTTTTTCAGCAGCTTGTTCTTCGCGTCGTAGGCCTCGGCGATGACGACGGCCATGTATTTCTTGTCCACCCACATGAGGACGCGGCTGTATTGCGAGGCGGCGACCGCGGCGGGCGTGCTCTCGATGACCCAGCAGTCGAAGCCGAGCCGCCGGCTCTCGCGCACGAACTTGTGGCTGGGCCAGCGCAAAAACGCCAGCTCCAGATCCTCGTAGGCAAAATCGCCACCGAGAAACGGCGTGGCGCGTTCGACGGGTGCGAGCTTGCGCGGCTCGTCCTTGCCTTTCTCGCAAAGCCACGTGTCGCCGCCCTCAATCATCAACACCGTCATGCCAACCGCCTCCTCCGGGTCGGTAACGCGATAGACGGTGCGGAGTTTGTGGGGATCGCCGTTGAGAAAGATGTTCAGGTCGTAGCGGGTGGCGGTGCGGCGCTGGATGGTCAGGTCAGCTTCGAGCCAGAGGCTGAGGGCCGGCCGGTTTGCGAGCACGCGTCGCATGATGTCCATCGCGTCAGGCGTTTCTTCGGCCGCAAGGGCGGCGACGGAACACAAGCAGGCTGAAACCAAAGCCGCCGCAATGTTTTGGATGGTGCGTGTGTGCATGTCCGGCTCGTATCTAACGGCGATAGCGGGGAATTTCAACGAAGAACACAATGCCCGTGTATTGCGCGGCGGTTTCTTGCTTGATGAAACCGCCAATCGGGCGTAGGACGCTGGCCGATGTCCAAGCTGCTATTGCTCGCATTCGGTGGTGCCATCGGCACGCTCGCCCGTTACGGACTGAACGGGCTGGTGTCGCATCACAAAGGCAAACACCTGCCGTGGGCCGCGGTCTTCCCGCTCGGCACAGTGCTGGTGAACATCAGCGGTTGCTTCCTCATCGGCTTCCTCGCCACCCTCTCCGGCCCGGCGATGGGCCGCGGGTGGCTGAAACCGGAGTGGCGGGACTTTTGGCTGATCGGCTTCTGCGGCGGCTACACGACATTCTCCAGTTACGGTCTGCAAACGCTCAACCTCGCCCGCGACGCCGAATGGCTCTGGGTCGCGGCGAACATCATCGGCTCGAACGTCCTCTGCCTGCTGGCGGTCTATTTGGGCCGCGTCTGCGCGCTCTGGCTGCAAAAGCCCTGACCACACGTTTCACGCATTACGTATTACGCATTACTCCCATGAAACTCGAAGGCGAAGGCACCCTGTTGCGGATTTTCATCGGCGAACTCGACAAGTGGCACCACCAGCCGCTCTACGAGGCTGTCGTGCTCAAGGCTCGCGAGCGCGGCCTCGCCGGCGCGACGGTGCTGCGCGGGCCGATGGGCTTCGGCGCGCACTCGCGGCTGCACACGGCGAAAATCCTGCGCCTCAGCGAAGATCTCCCCGTCATCATCGAGATCGTGGACAAGGAGGAGAAGATCCAGGCGTTCCTGCCCGAACTCGATGCGATGGTCGGCGACGGCCTCGTCACGATGGAGAAAGTCCGCGTCATCGCCTACCGCGCCAAACCGCTTTCGTGACTTTCATCCATGACCTCCCGTGAACGCATGCGCGCAGCGATGACCGGCGGCCGGCCCGACCGTGTGCCGTTCTTCCCGTGCATCTTCACCGACCACGCCTGCGTCGCGCTCGGCCACACATTTGAGGAAGCGTTGGTTGATCCGCGGCTCGGCGTGCGCTGGATGGTTGAGGCGGGCTTCTTCTACGGTTGTGATGTCGTGCGCGTGCGCGCCACGCCGGAGAGGGCGTGGTTCGAGGAAAAGGAAGTGCGCCCCCACGACGGCAAGCTCGCGCTAGTGGACCGCCACACGGGGAAGATTGACGGCTACTTCGACGTGCAGGGCGGCGGGCAGTTGATGCTGCTCAATCCGCCGCCGCCCGTTCGCGCCATCGAGGAGATTGAGGCCATCACGTATCCGTCGGCGGAGCAGTTGCTGGCGACCGGCTGCCTCGACGCGGCTCGCGAGATGACCCGCGAAGCGCACGCACGCGGCTTGTTCGTCGTCGGCATGGCGGGCGCGCAGACTATCAACACGCTGGTCGCGCGAGTCGGCAGCAGCGAGGAAGCCTTGATGTTGATGGCGACCGATCCGCCGTTTGTTCACCGTATGTTCCGCATGGCGACCGACGCTTCCATCGAGGTGATCACGGCTTTCGCACGAATCGGCGTGGACTGCATTTACGTTGGCGACTCCTACGCGTCGGGCAGCGTCATCTCGCCGCAGATGTATCGCGAACTCTGCGTCCCCGCCTACCGCCGTGCCGCCGAAGCCGCGCATGCGCTGAGCCTGTTGGTTTATAAACATTGCTGCGGCAACTACAACCCACTCTTGCCACTGATGGACGGAAACCATCTCGACGGCATGGAGGGCTTGGATCCGACGAGTGGCATGACCGTTGCCCACACGCGCGCCGTGACGAGCGGCCGGCTCTGCCTCATCGGCGGTGTTAGTTGCCTCAGCCTCCTGCAAGCACGTCCGGAGCAGGTTTACGCCGAGGCGATGGACTGCATCCGCGCCGGTGGCATGGACGGGCGATTCGTTCTCGGCAGCGCCTGTGCCGTGCCGCGTTACACGCCCATCGAGAACATGCAAGCGATGGCGCGGGCGGCAATGGACTCCTCCAAACTGCGCCCATGAAAACGATCCTCGTCGTCACCTTCGCGACGGCCGCCACGCTGGCCGCAGCGTCGCCGCAGCCGCCACTCGACTTCGGCGCGACCAACACCTACGACGCCGTCACGATGCCCGACGGCGCGCTCGAATCGTTCCACCGCCGCGCGCTGGGCGGACACGTCCGGATTCTGCGCCTCCGCTCCACCGACAACGGCCGCACGTGGAGCGGGCCGGACACGTTGCTCAACCTCTCCGTCGAGCCGTGGGGCGGCCCGATGCCGTTGCTTGACCACGACGGCGAGTTACACTTCGTCATTTCCAAGGTCCGCGGCGGGGGCCGCAAGCCGAACGTGGACCGGTTCATTGACCTCTACCATCTGCGTTCCACCGACGGCCGCACGCGATGGACCGAGCCGCAACGCATCTACGAAGGCTACTGCGGCTCGCTTCAGGGCGTCTTCCAACTCAAGAACGGCCGCATCATCGCGCCGTTCGCCGACTGGCTGCCCGGCGTTCGCACCGCGCCGCCGACCGGGCCGAGCGTGACGACGTGCATCTACTCCGACGACGGCGGCAAAACCTGGCGCCGCTCGCCTGCGAAGCTCACCGCGCCCTGCCACGACGGCTACAACGGTTCCAACTACGGCGCATGCGAGCCGACGGTTTTGGAGTTGAAGGACGGCCGCGTCTGGATGCTCATCCGCACGCAGGACGGCTTCCTCTACGAATCGTTCTCCAATGACGGCGTGAACTGGTCCGAGGCGAAACGGTCGCGCTTCCATTCTTCCAACTCGCCCGCGTTCCCCGTGCGCTTGCCCGACGGCCGCATCGTCGTCTTCTGGAACAACTGCGAGATGCCGCCGCGCGTCGGCAAGGACGGCGTCTATGGCGGACGTGACGCGCTCCACGCCGCCATCTCCGCTGACGAGGGAAAGACGTGGCGCGGTTTCCGCGAAGTCTATCGCGATCCGACGCGCAACGCATCACCGCCGAAAGACGGCGACCGCGGCACAGCCTACCCGCACGCCACCGTGACGAAAGACGGCAAGATTCTCCTCGTCTCCGGCCAAGGTGCGAACCGCCGCCACCGCCTCCTCATTGATCCCGACTGGCTGCTGGAGACGACGCAGACAGAGCGGTTCGACAATCTCGACGCGTGGCATGTCTTCAAAGGCTTCGGCCCCGCGCAGCGCTTCTGGCGCGACCGGGTGCAAGGCCCGCAACTCATCGCTCATCCCGACAAACCCGGTGCCAAGGCCCTCCACATCCGTCGTCCCGACGACCGCGATGCCGACGGCGCGGTATGGAACTTCCCCGCTGGCCAGAGCGGCAAGCTCACGCTGCGGCTGCGCGTCGAGCAAGGGTTCGGCGGCGGCCAAATCAGTCTCACCGACCGTTTTTTTGACCCGTGCGACGACGCGGGCGAGAAACAAGCCGCGTTCGCGTTTCCCATCGGCAAGAACCTCCGACGCGGTCAGTGGCACGCGCTGGAGTTTGCGTGGAACAAAACCGAATGCGCCCTCACGCTCGACGGCAAGCCCGCCGACATGCTCGCCGCTCGTGTGCCCGTTCCGAACGGTCTGAGTTACCTGCGCCTCCGCTCCACCGCTCCTGTCAAGGATCCGGCCGGTTTCCTAATCGAATCAGTGACGGTTGAGGTTCGATAAGCAAGACCATCACCGCTTCTTCAGCGACACGGCGATGCCGGAGGTCTCCATGTTGATGAAGAGCGTCTCCAACGCCGGGTTGCTCGTAATCGCTTTCACGTAGCGCGGATCGGCCATGCGCTGCGTCATGTTGTGCGCGACGACTAGGCCGCCGGGGCGGACCAGCGGCAGCAGCTTGTTGAGGTAGTCGAGATAACCTTCCTTGTCGGCGTCGAGGAAGAGCAGGTCTATCGGCTCCTTGATCTTCGTCACCGTCTCGTGCGCATCGCCGAGCACCATCGTCACCATCGAATCCACGCCGGCGCGCTTGAAGTTCTCGCGGGCCTTGGCGGAGCGGTCGGGGTCAATGTCGAATGTCGTGAGCTTGCCGCCGGTGCTCCGTAGTGCGAGGCAGAACCAGGTGCCGGAGTAACCGACCGAAGTGCCGATTTCAACGACGTGCTTGGCGCCGATGGACTCGGTGAGCACGCGCAGGATGCGGCCGTCCTGTTCCGGCACGGTCATGTTGCCACGGCGCTGGGTGGCGTTGACGTCTGCGAGCACGGCGAGGATCTTCTTTTCGGTGTCGTCCTTTGGGAGAGTGGACGCGGTGAAGGCAATGCCGCCTTGCGACGGCGGCGGACCCTTGGGGCGAGGTTGTTGCGCGGTGGCAGTCCACGCCAACAGGGTGAGGGCCAGTAGAATGATGAGGGATTTGTGGTGTGTGTTCATGGTTTTACTTTCTCTGCGAATTCCACGGGGCGTCGGCGCTGACGTCCACGAGTTCGTAACCGCCGTCGCCGACGCACGGCGAAAGGACGACCAATAACTTGGCTGTCTGCTTGCCAGTGTTGAATGACGCGTGGACAAGGTCCGGGCCGATGAAGACGGAGTCGCCCGGTTTGAGCGTGCGTTTCTCGGCCGCCAGCCACTGTTCGATCTCGCCGGCCATGACGTGGATGACTTCCTCCTGGCGGGGATGCTTGTGGAAGTTGTGGCCGAAGCCCGGCTCCAGCGTGACCTCGATCTCACAAATTTGCTTCGCCGCGTTGGCCGAGGGACGGCTGATCCAGCCCATCTGGCCCCAGTCGAGTTGATCGCGCGCGATTTCTTTTCCGATGACGAATTTGCCGTTCATGGTTCAGCTCCTTTTCAGTGCAAGGCTCTTGAAGTTCCGGGTCTGGCCTTCGATGGCGGGCTCGACGGCGAGCCGCTCAATGCTGCTCGCGCCGAAAAAGCCGGCGATGCCGGTCGTGTGCTCGAAGATATACTGCGCGTCCGCCGGCTCCGCAATCGGCCCGCCGTGGCAGAGCACGAGAATGTCCGGGTTCACCGCCACAGCCGCGTCGCGCATCGCCTGGACGCGCTTGGCCGAGTCGGCCAGCGTCAATGCCGTCGTCGCGCCGATGGCGCCCTTGGTCGTGAGGCCCATGTGCGGCACGAGCACGTCCGCGCCGGCCTTCGCCATCGCCCGCGCTTCATCGGGATTAAAAACGTAGGGGCAGGTCAGCATGTCGAGTTCGCGCGCCTGGCGGATCATCTCGACTTCAAGGCCGTAACCCATGCCGGTTTCTTCTAGGTTCGCGCGGAAGACACCGTCGAAGAGGCCGACGGTCGGGAAATTCTGCACGCCATCAAAGCCCATCGCCTTGAGTTCCTTCAGCAGCACCGGCATGAGGCGGAACGGGTCGGTGCCGCAGACGCCGGCGAGCACGGGCGTGTTCTTGACGATTGGCAACACTTCGCTGCCCATCTCCTTGACGATGGCGTTGGCGTCGCCGTAGGAGAGCAGGCCCGCGAGGCTGCCGCGCCCGGCCATGCGGTAGCGGCCGGAATTGTAGATGATGATGAGGTCCACGCCGCCGCGCTCAGTGAACTTCGCCGAGATGCCGGTGCCCGCGCCCGCGCCGATAATCGGTCGGCCCGCCGTTACCTGCGCCCGCAGCCGGCGCAACGATTCTTCACGAGGGATAAAAGGCATGTTGTTCTTCTCCTTAACGTTTCATCATCGCCAACAACTTCGCCGCCATCGCCGCAGCGAAGGCGGGGTCGTTGATATGCAAATCCAATTCAACCAACTCCACCGGCGGTTTCACGTTGTGCCGTAGCGCGCCGAACAACGCCGCGTCGGCCGCAGGCAGATGGAACGGCTGGCCTTCGCGGTCAATCGCGCTGACGCCCCGCAACGGGATGAACATCGCCGTCGGACCTTTGGCGGTGTTGAGCTTGGCGGCGATGATTTCGCCCAGCTTCGCGCATTCCTCCAGCGTCGTGCGCATGAGCGTGACGTTCGGGCTGTGCTTGTAGAGCGTGCGTTGCTTGAACTGCGCCGGCACGGCCTCCATCGCCCAGAAGTTCACCATGTCCAGCGCGCCGCAGGAGACGACCTGCGGAATGCCCGCCCGCGCCGCTGCCTCCAAGCGATGCGGCCCTGCGCTCAACACGCCGCCGACCAGTTCGTCGCACCATTCGGTCGTCGTCACGTCGGCGACGCCGGCGATGAAGCCCGCCTCGATCAAACTCTCCATCGAGCGCCCGCCGCTGCCGGTCGCGTGAAACACGAGCACTTCGTAGCCGGCGCGCTCCAGTTGCTCGCGCACAGCGTTCACGCAGGGCGTCGTCACACCAAACATCGTCGCGGCGATGAGCGGCTTGTCTTCGGCGGACGGAACCGCCTGTTCAACCATGCCGCAGACCGCGCCGGCGGCGTTGGCGAGAATGCGGCGAGAAAGGCGGTTGAGGCCCGCGATGTCCACGACGGAATACATGATCGTGACATCCTTGATGCCGATGAACGGCTGCACATCACCGGAGGCGAGCGTAGAGAGCAGCACCTTCGGCACGCCAACGGGTAGCACGCGCATCGCCACCGCGCCGATGCCGGTGCCGCCGGAGCCGCCCATCGCCATCACGCCGTCGAACTTCCTCTCGGCGTAGAGCCGCGCCGCGAGGTTTGCCGCGCCGCGCGCCATCACGTCTAGGGCTGCGCCGCGGTCGTTCTTGGCGCGGAGCGCGGCGAGATTTCCACCACCGGCTTCCGCGACCTGTGCCGCGCTGATGTCGGGAGTGAGCGATGGCTCTCCAGCTATGCCGGCATTCATCATCAACACGCGATGGCCGCGAGCGACGATCAAGTCGCGGACGTAAGCGTATTCCGCGCCCTTGGTGTCGAGCGTGCCGATGAGGAGGATCGTCCTGGCCATAAGGTTGGCGGCGGCGCTCAGAACGGCCGGACCCAGATATTGCGGAAGCGCACGGGGCAGTGATGACCGGCGAAGCGCAGCGGGCCTTTGCTGATCTTCTGCTTGTATTGGGCGACGATGCGATGGCCGGTCTCGCCGTGGATTTCCTCGTTCACATGCGCGAGCACGCCGTTGTGGAAGATCGTCACGCGGGCGGGAAGGACGAACTTGTCGCCGTCGAACACTGGCGCGGTGAAGGCGATGTCGAAGCTCTGCCACTCGCCGGGCTTGCGGCAGGCGTTCACCATCGGCGGCTTCTGGCCGTAGATGGCGGCGGCCTGGCCGTCGGGGTAGAGCTTCTCATTGTAGGAATCGAAGATTTGGATTTCGTAGAGGCCCATCAGCATGACGCCGTTGTTGCCGCGATTGCCCCATGTGGTCTCGAAGTTGGCCGGGCACATCCACTCGACGTGGACCTGGCAATTGCCGAACTCCTGTTTCGAGATGAGGCTGCCGCTGACCGCCTCGATGCAGCCGTCCACGACTTTCCAGGTGTTGGTCTGCCATTGCGAAAGGTCCTTGCCGTCGAAGAGCACGATGGCGTCGGATGGCACCGGCGCGGGCGCGGGCGCGGGGCCGGGGTTGACCCGCTTCGGCGCGGGGCGGTCGCAGTCGTGGACGAGCCAGCCATACCACGGCAGCTTGGGCGTGTCCTTGTAGCCGCAGACGCCGGAGCCGTCCTTGGCGTGGGCCAGTTCGGCGGCGGGTGTGTTGGAGGAAACCGCGAGAAAGAAGAATCCGAGGACGGATACCAGCATGATCGAGGAGAGCTTTTTCATAAGTGGGCGCGATACTACGGCGTCGGGCGCGGGCCGGCAAGAGCCGTGTCACAGACAAAACACACGATCTGAGGCGCCCAATGGCAGCCCCGATTCCCGGCGGAAAGTCGCTTACGGACCACAACTTCTTCACCCCTTAACTCACCGGCGTGCCGGCACACTGGTGAACTGAGGAGTGGCGAATGCAGCCGTTTCCCTTGCTGCGCTCTTGCCTTCCAGAGATCAGATGAATACGCCGCTGTAGAAGGAACGAGGTTTTGACTTGCCCAGCCGGGTGGGCAGCGTAGTCTGCGGCCGTTTATGAAGAAAGCGATTCTTTCAGTGGCCGCAGCGTTTCTTGGATCGGTTGCGTTAGGCGTTGAGACAGAAGTGCCGCTAAAGAATCCGGCGTTCACCGATGGCGCGAGCGCCAACGGAGTGCCGCTCGGCTGGTCGCTCTACGGCGGTCGCGGGAAGGATCAGCGCGTCTCCGTCGTTGAGGATGACCTCGGCGGCAAGGCGGCATTGATCGAGGACGGCGACCGGGAAGCCGAGGTCGGGATAACGCAGGTCGTGCCGGTGAAACCGAACGTCGGCTACGAGGTGCGGGTGCGCGTTCGCGCCGTCAAGAACGCACCGAGGGAGTATGCGGTGGTCCAGCTTCGATTCCTGCCGTCACAGAAGATTGAGCAGACACATCTCATCACACAGAACACCGACGACTACAACGAGATCGCCCTGCGCGGCATGGCGCCGCCGGACACGACGGCCGCGCAGATTTACCTCTACTCGCATCGCCATTCGATTCCGAAGGTGCTCATCGGCAGTGTGCGACTCATCGGGGGAGTGACGCCACCACCGCCATTGCCGCCGCCTGTGCCGCCGCAATGCACGAAGCTCAAAGAGTTGCATCTAACGACGCATCTCGTTCGTGAAGGCAAGCCGGCCATCAGCATCGTCGCGCCAACGAGCGGCATCTACAAAGCACAAGCGGTGCGGTTGCAGATGGCCATCGAGAAGCAGAGCGGCTGCAAGGTGCCAGTCATCAGCGATGACTCACCGGAGGCCGCTGTGCCGATCAAAGGCAATCTGATCCTTCTCGGCAACCGTTCGACCAACGCGGCGATCAGCGAGCTTTACAACCGCTACTTCCTGCTGACTGATTTGCGTTATCCCGGCGCGGGCGGCTACGAACTGCGGACTGTCCACAATCCGTTCGGCGGCGGCCACAATGTCATCGTGGTCGGCGGCAGTGATGCGAAGGGTGTGGATGTGGCGACCGACGCGCTCATCGCGAAACTTAAAGCGGGCGATTCCCGCTCGGTTGGCTGGATGATGGAAATCAAGCTCGGTGACGGCATCGTCGTGCCGCGCGGCGTTCGCGAACTGGAGACGTGGGAGGCGTCGAAGGGTTACGGTTCTGTCGGTTACTTCGGCTGGAACAGTATCAGCAAGCGCATGGCGGCCTATTACATGACCGGCGACGCGTTCCACGCGCGCGAGGCGTTGCGGCTCGCGTTCCCCGACAAACAGGCGTTCAAGGAGATCACCGAGATTGACGGTGAGATGATCGAGAACAAGGACGACCCGCTCGCCGGCCCCTATCACTACAACGCACACATGATGATCCTGTTCTGGGACCTCATCGAAGAAAGTTCCGTCTTCAGCGACGAGGAGCGGCTGAAGGTAACGAACGCGTTCGCACGGCAACTCAACCATCGCAAGAACGAGGGCGTCTATCTGCTGACGCGGTCGCCGTCGGCGGTTGGCTCGCGGCACGGCCAATGGTCGGCCATTGCGCTCTACTGCCTCGGCCGCTACTTCCAGCGCGATTACGCAGACCCGGTTTGGGCGCAGTGCGTGCGCGGCGCGCAGTTCCATTTCGCGCCGCTGCATGAGCACGCGTGGATCGCGGGCGAGAACGACAACCTTTTCTGGTATTGCACCGGCATCGCGCCGGTTTTCACCTACATGGTGCTCAGCGGTGACCGCGAGTCGATGCGCAACGGCGTCGCAGCGAAGTTGCTGCGCGGCCAGGAACTGCTGGTCTCCGGTCGCGTGCCTGATTGGGCGCTGAACTCCGCCGCGCTCGATTACCTTCACAAGGTCGCCTATCTAACGCAGGACGGCCGCTGGCTGGCGTATCGTGAGCGCACCGGCATCAACACGAGCGTTTTCCGCCTCGGCCAGTCGTTCTGGCCCAACGAGACAGTGAAGCCCGCACAGCCGACCGATCTTGTCGGCAAATGGACAATCAACCACCTGCCAAAACCGCACTGGCTCGCGCGCAACAACGGCTTCCCCCTGGAGGAATCGTTCCAGAACGCCAGCTTCCGCAGCGCGACGGATGCGAGCGGCGATTTCATCCTGATTGACGGCTTCAACGGCGCGTCGCGCAACCCTTACCACACGTTCGCGCTGCTCGAATTGAGGCTCGCTGGCCAGACGATCCTGCAAGGCTACCTCAACCAGGTGCTGACCAAAGCCGACGGCATGGTGGAGCCGCAGGTGGCGATGGACGCCGCGCTACGCCACGCCGCTGTGATCGGCCAGACGGCGTTCTGTGTCGGCGAAACGCCCAAGGCGCCGTTCTGCAACTGGCGGCGCACGCTCGCGCAACGCACAGGTCGCTACGCGCTCGTCGTGGACGACCTGACGTTCCACACCGACAGCGAGAACATGGAAGTGCAAATTAAATGGGAGAACCAAGCCGGAGGTTTCCGGTTTGACGCGAAGCAGAATGCGTTGCGACGGCCGGGTGCGGCAGTGCTGCCTGCGGACGTGTTCAACCGGACGACGGGTGGCGGCATCATCACGCAAGAATGGAACAGAGCGGTCAAGAAAGGCCAGCACGGGATCTTCTTCGCGCTGCTGGGAACAAACACCAACAACCTGCGATGCTTGCGTCTCGCGGACAATGCCGCCGTGCTCATGCTGCCGCAAAAGGCTGCCGCCATCATTGGCGAGTGGGAAGGCAACAAAGGCGATCTCGTTGTGCTCGCCGAAGATTATCTGTTCGGCAAGGGCCTCACGCAGACCGGCAAGGAGCAAGGGATGTTCCTGGCGAATGTGCCGGTGGATGTGGAATGGGATTTCGCAGCGAGCCGGATGGAAGTGGTGGCGTGCGGCGCGGCGCTGCTAACCGTCGCCGTCGCGGATGCTGCTGCCGTGCGAAGCGACAGCCAGATTGTGAGGGGAAACGGCAGCGCGAGCGGCTACATGACGCTGTTGCTTCGCGAGGGGCGCACGGTCATCGAGGGCATCAAGCCGTCCAACGCTGCACGACGCGATCTTGCCGCGCAACTTGCGGCGTGGCTCGAACAAGCCAGCGCGAAACGCACTCAGCCAAAGAAGGTCGCGCTTGCAGCAGCGTTGTCGGTTGGCGAACTCAAGAGCGCATTCACAGCCAATGTCGGCGGCGCGATCAGAGACATGATTGTCATTCCCGCCGAAGGCCGCGAGTTGATCGCCGTTGCGGAGGAAACAGCGGTTCATCTGCTCGGCACCGACGGCAAGGAGCTTCGCCAGATGAAAACCGACGGCAAAATCCGCCAACTTCACTGGTGGCCGGAGCATAAGCTGCTGCTGGCCGGCTGCGAGGACGAGAAGGTCTGCGCGTTCGACCTCGCGGGCGGGCGGAAGTGGACGTTCGTGTCGGAGATGGACCCTGCGGTGTTCCGCGCCGCGAAGCAGTATTGGTTCAAGAGCGCGCCGGGCCACGAGGGCATCCACGGTGTCGGCACCGGCGTGTTTCTCGACGGCAAGAGCCAGGCGTTCGTCGGCAGCGCCTGCACATTGGAGATCATAGACGAGCATGGCAAGCTCGTGAAACGGCTGCCACAGTTCTGGGGGACGGTCTATAAGTTTGCCCTTGTGCCAGGCGCGGAAGGCAGCGTGAACCTGCTCGCCTCGCGGAAGATCACCGACGGGCCGTCGCTGGGCGTCATCAACAGCAGCACGCTCGACCCGACGCCGCGCAGTTTCTACGGCGTGCCGGCGGGCTACACGCACGTCAGCGGCTGGATGGATCAGACGCGTCATCACATTTTCCTCGAGGACCTCGACGGCGACGGGAAGAAGGAAGTCGTCAGTGAGATCACCGGCGCATGGAACCGCGTGACGGTGTGGGATCTGCAAGGCAAGCCGCTCCACAACGTCCAGTTCGGCCCCGGCGCGCGTGGCGGCGGTCGTGACATCCGTGACCTCGACCTCGGTGACCTCGATGGCGACGGGAAGAAGGAAATCGTCGTTGCATTGTCAAACGGTCTCGTTGTTGCGTTCAACAACCGTTGCGAGAAGCAGTGGTCGAAGAAGCTGAGCAGCCCGCCGGCCGTGTTGAAAGTCACGGGCAACTCAATCGTTGTCGCCACCGATGACGGCGGCGTGTGGACACTCGACGCCAAGGGTAATTTCGTATCTCAAAGCAAGCTCAGCAGTCGCCCGACATGTATTCAAGAGTCGTCATCGTTCGCGGTCGTTGCCAGTGATAAAGGTGAAGTGAAAGCTTTCGCAGTCGAAACCGTTAAATCCAGCAACCGGTAGGAAAACAACTCCATGCGCTCCATCCCAAGACTTCTTCTGAACGTAGTCGTTTGCATCCTGCTGTTTCCATTTGCGGCGCAAGCAGCAGAGGCCGGGCCGCGCTTTGTGCGAGTCGGACACTACCAATGCGCCTGCCAGCAGGGCGACTTCGAGGCCAACCTCGCGACGGTGAAAAAGGGTCTCGCGCAGGCGGTGGACGCGAAGCTGGATATCGTCTCGTTCCCGGAGTGTTTCCTCACGGGTTACTACGCGAAGCGAGAGGATGCGCGCGCTCATTGTTTCACAACAGACGCGCCTGAAATGAAGCGGGTCCTCGACCTGACCGCCGGCTGCGACACGATGCTGCTGGTCGGCTTCAACGAGTTGCGCGGCGACAAGCTCTACAACACTGTGGCCGTCATCGAGCGCGGCAAGCTGTTGGGACGCTACAGCAAATCCCTACCGTATGAGGGCTACTTCGAACCGGGCCGCGAGTTCAACGTGTTCGAGAAGAAGGGGCTGAAGTTCGGCATCGTCATCTGTTCCGACGGTGGCTACATCGAACCGACGCGCATCCTCGCGTTGAAGGGCGCGCGATTCATCTTCGCACCGCACTTCAACTTCGTGTCCGATCCGCTGCATCATAATATGACCGTGCGGAGCGACCACATTGCGCGGGCGGTTGAGAACGGCGTCTATTTCCTGCGCGCCAACAACATCGTGGTCGGCACGAAGCTGGAGGGATTGCGGAACGAAGGCTACGGCTACGGCGACAGCTACGTGCTCGATCCCCACGGCCAAATCGTGGCCGGCGCGGGGTTGTATCACGAGCACCTCATGGTCTATCAGTTGGACCTCGACCAGAAGTATCGCGTCGCGTGGAACACCCGGAGCGTCAAGTCCGGCAGCGAACTGATGGAACAACTCCGCGAGGCGTTGGAACTGCACAAGCGCCCGAAGTCGCGATGAGGAGCCGACGGCGCTATTCCACAACCACAACGCCGTAGAACTTCAGCGGCGAAACTTCCAGCGCCGGGTTTGGGCCGCCTTGAATCACGAGTTTCTGCTCAGGGCTTTCCGGTGTCAGCAGCCGCGCAGCGCTGCAGGCTTTCCAACGCCCGCTCAGTTTCACCTTCAACTGTTTCGCTGGTTCGCTGGCGTAGTTGACCAAGTGCAGGACAAGCTGGGTCTTGCCAAGCTCGCAGGCGCTCAACGTCACGGTGTCGGCGTCGCACAGCCGCGCTGAGAGGCGGGCGCCAGCGGCGCGGGCGATGGTTTCCGCAACCTGTTTCCAGCCGGCTGGCAGAGAGACGCGGCCTTCGTTCGTCTTGACAGCGGTGGCGCGCACCGCCGCGGCCTCCATGCGAACGATGCGTTCGCCGCTGAGTCCGTCGAACGCAGCGTGCGACCGCTCGCGGCCGTTTTCGTCGAACCGACCGTTGTCGCCGATGAGCACAAGCACGCTGCCGCGCTCCGCAAACGCGCGGATGGCTTTCACCTCCGCATTGCTCAGGTGCGATTGGCCGGCGACGACGAGCACGGAGAACTCCGCCAGCCGCGCCATGTTCTCTCCGAAGACCACTTCCCACGCGAAACCGCCACGGATTAGTATCTCTTCAGCGCCCTGCACCAATGCCACGGTTTCGCGGTTGTCGAACGCGGTCGAGGCGAACGTGTGAAGTAGCGCGATGTCGCGGACGGGCTTGGCGTTAGTGATCAAGGGTTCGAGGCTGCGGGCAAAGCGAAGGTGTTTCGCCAGCGCGGCGCGGAGGTCGGGCCGCTCCACGCGCATCCGGTCGCCTTCGCCGAGCGGGCGCAACGCCCAGTTCGTGCCCGGCAGCGCGCCGTTGGCCGACGACTCGGCGATCTGAAGCGCGATGGCGTTCTCATCGTCCGGCAGGCCCAAGCCGGAGAGCTTGTTCTTCTTCCACACCGTCGAGACGACACGATAGCCGACGGCGGCGGCATATTTGCAGGCGCGCACCTGCGAGATGAGCACGCCATCCTCGACACCGGGAAAGTTACCGTTCTCGGCGAACACGAGGTCGAGCTTGCTGCAGAGCAACGGCGCCCAGACGCTGCGCGCGTAGGCGCTGTTGGGGTCGCGCGGATAGGCGGGATTGCCGAGGAGAATCACGTCGGGCTTGATGCGCCGCGCGTGCGCCGCGAGATCGCCCTGATATTCCGCCAGACTCTCGCAACGCCAACGCACCCATCCCTGCGTGACAGGGTCGGTGACGCGGGCCGGGGCTTTTTCGGTCGGCGGCAGTTTCGCGTCGCGGAGGTCGGGGCGGCGCTTCGCCAGCCACGCGCGAAACGTCCGCTCGCAGCGCGGGCAGTAGCACGGCTCGCAGTAGTTGTTGTCGAAATGGAAACCGTCCAACCCGACCTCCTCCAAGCCAACGGTGATGGCGCGCTTCATGTAGTCGCGGAATTCGCCGCAGTGGATGCACGGCGCCCAGCGGAACTTCGCACCGCCCCACGTGCGCAGTTCGCCTTTCTCGTTGCGCTGAATCCAGTCCTGCGCGTTCGGCACTTCGGCGAGGAACTGCTCATGGTAGATCGAGCGCGACTGGCAGTAGCCGAGCACCTTGATGCTGTGGCGGTGGGCGAACTTCACGAGGCTGGCAGTGCGTTGCTGCTCGGCGCGCTCGTGGGCGAGGCCGAAGCCTTTGAAGAAGTGCGTGCAGGCGAGGTTGACGCCGAGGCCGGACATGAGGCGTGCGATTTCCTCCGAGTGCAGCCGCTCATACCACTGCGGCATCGAGGGCAACCGCGTGTCCACCGCGCCGACGATGCCGCCGGTGCGCTTGTAGTGGTCGAGCGGTTCCCATCCCCACCACGCCCAGTAGAGAGGCCCTTGCGCCGGCGACTTCGCGTCTGCGGCCCGCACGGGCGGCGGTTGCAGGGCCAGCCATGCGCCGCCTGCGACACAGCCGAGAAAGTCGCGCCGCCCCATTTGCCAGTTGTTGTGAATGTTTGATTTCATGGGATGAGTTCACCTTTCTACAAGCAGACCTTGGTAGCCGGCCGGGATGACGAGACGGTTGTTCCAGAACGCGCAGGCGCCCGGATGGCCGAAGAGGGAGTGGTGGCGCTTCAAACGCGGGCGCGCGATGTCGGTGATGTCGAGAACCCAAACTTCGCGTTGATGGCGCGAGGATAGCGCCAGACAATTTCCACCAGCGCTCAGTCTGCCGACGAGGCGAAGTCCGTCCACACTGTGGGCCGGGAGGTCGCTTGCGTTGCGGCGCTCGTTGGGGTCGAGCACGAAGAGCTTGCCGCGCTTGACGATCAGGAGTTTGCCGCCCAGCGCGCACGCGCCGTCGGTCCAACTGTAGAGCGTCGTGTCGGGTGTGTTGCCGGCAAGCACGGGCTTCGCGCCGCTGATGTCATACCAAGCCGGCCCGCTTCGTTGCCAGAAGGCGACCAAGAAACGATTGTCGAAAAGCTTGTCCACGAGCTGGTCGCCGTAGAACAAACCGACCTGACTGTCCTTGAAGACAAGCGTTGGCTTGGCCGGGTCCGACACGTCGGCAATATACGCGGTCGCGCCGCCGCAATGGAACAATGCAAACCGGCCGGGCGCGGGCGCGACGACTTGCTTCACGCCCTGACCGGGCACTGTTAGACGGCCGAGTTCGGTCAGGCGGAGGTCGGCACCGATCTCATAGATGGCCATTCCCTCCTTGCCCTCGGCGGTGTAGAGGCGGTTGCCTGTGTAGCTCACGTAGCAGATCTCGCCTTTGCCGCGATGAACGGCGGCTCGTCTTGGTTCGTCGCCCAGCTTCACGCCGTGCAGCCCGTCCGCTCCGCAAGCAGTCCATGCGATGTCGCCTTGAATCGCCACGGCGCTGACTTGCCCCTCCGGACGGTAAACGCGGAAATCCGGGTTCGCCGTCGCTGTTTCTGACAAAGGCGGCAGCATCAGCGGTTGGTCCGGTTCCGGAACAACGGGTTGCGCCATGCCCGGTGCGGGAACCACGTAGAGGCCCGTATAGATGCCAGCGGCGTAGATGATGCCATCGCCCAACGCCACGCCGCCGACTGGATCGAACATCTGCCGCTGCGCCACGTAGGGAAGCTGCGCGTGGGCGACGATGGCGGGTTTTGCGATGTCGCGAATGTTCACGACAAACAGGCCGTTGTTGGTGTCCGCCGCCACGCAATGCTCGCCCGCCACGCGCGCGCTCCACATGTCGTTGAAGATGCTGTAGTGGACGGGGAACTTCACGCGCGAGACGAACACGGGTTGCGTCGGCTTTGACACGTCGAAGATTTCCAAGCCGTGGCCCTTGCCCTCGGCCTCCTCTTTGTTGCGCGCGCGGGAATGGTGGCCGGTGGCGGCGAAGCAGAACCGGCCCCGCAGGCAGCCGCCGTCGCCGTAGCCGTCCAGCGGCGCTTCGCCTACGAGGGCTGGCTGGCGTGGATTCTTCACGTCCGCCACCAGCAGTTTGCGCGGCGCCCAATCGCCGATGTAGAGCAAACCGTCCTTCGCCCAACAGGACTGCGCCTCGCCGGTCTTCAGTGTGCTGACGTGGCGAACCTGACGCGGGTTCGACACATCCACAACTTCGACGCCATAGCAGCGCGTGGCGATGAACGCCAGCCCGCCGGACACCCAGATGCCCGTGGCCATCTCCACCGTGTCGTAGTGGCTGATGAGCGCCGGCTTCGCCGCACCGGATACGTCCACGAGCCACAGCCCGTCCTGCCGCGCGGTGACGTAGGCGATGTTGTCTTTGACGAAGAGCTGCCGCGTTGTGCCGAGTCCGGACAACTTGCCCAGCAACTTCGGTTTCGCCGGCGTCGTGATGTCGAGCACGTAGAAGTTGCCCTGACCGATGGCGTAAAGCCGGTTGCCGACCACCTCCGCCGCAATGCACGGCCCCACACCCTCCACCTTGTGATAGGAGAGGCGCTTCCCATACAGGCTTTCGTTGTGTCCGGGCGGGCGCGACTCTTGCGCAGGCAAGGTGGACATGCCGCCGACTAGGACGAGAACTGTAACAAGTCTTGGAATGAGGTTCTTCAAACTGGTCCTTTCTCGACTGTGCCGACTCGCTCAACTCGCCCAGCGCGGCAGGTGCTTCCACATGTCGCGGAGTTGGCGGTTGGCGTGACGATAATCAGGGCAGTGTTTCGCTACAAGCACCCAAAACCGCCGCGAGTGGTTCATCTCGGCGAGATGGCAGAGTTCGTGGACGAGGATGTAATCCGCAAGCGCCGGCGACAGGAACAGGAGCTTGGCGTTGAGCGAGATGGTCTTGTGCCGCGAGCAGCTTCCCCAGCGCGACCGTTGCTGCCGGATGCTGACGCGCTGGCAGTGAAGTTCTGTCCGCTCGCTGACAGCGTGCAACCGCGGCGGCAGATGCTCACGGGCTTGTGCGAGGAGCCAGCGGGCCAGCGCCGCGCGGCAGGCTTTCTCGTTGCTGATGCGACCGATGATTCGCAGGCAGTCCGCGCCAGCCTCGCGCACGATCACGCGGCGGGAGGCTGTCTCGACAGCTTCCACCCGCCAGACGCGGCCGATGGCCGGCAGTTCGATCTGCGCCGGCAACTGCCACGGTTGCGGCGGGCCGAAAAGTTTCAGGTGCGCGGCCATGCGGTCGAGCGCGGCGCGAATCCAGCGTTGCTTGCGCCGCAGCACGCCCGGCACCACCGCCGGGTCGCAGCCGCGCGGCAGGACCACCTCCAAGCCGTGTTGCAGAGTCACGCGCAACCCCACGCAGCGGGCGCGGGCGCTCTCGCGGAGGCGGTAGGCAAACGGCGCGTCGGCGAAGGGAAGTTCCGGTTGCATCGCGGGGTCAGCGGGGCGGCGCCAGCGGAATCCGGATGTTGAAGGAGTGCTCGCGCTTCTTGTCCTCGTCGCACGCGAACATCAGCACCACGGGCCGGCCGTTCTCAAAGTAAAGCTGCGGCCGCTCCAGCGAGTGGAGCTTCTGTTTGCCGCCGTCTTCCCACGCGATCTCGGTCGTCGCAACGAGCGGATGCGGCGCAAGCTTCCAGTCGAAGCCGTCGTCGGAGACGAAGAGAGCGGTGGATTTGCCCGCGCCGGTGAAGTGGCCCGCGTTGTCTTTCACGATCGCCCAGTAGCGCCCGTTCGCCGACCAGATGAACGGGTCCTCGGCGGCGAACGCCACGCCTTCCTTCGCGAAGACCGGCGTCGGGTATTTCTTGAACGGCCCGGTTGGCGAGTCGCTCGTGGCCACGCAATGCAACACCGGCCCGCCGAACGGCAGCTTGTTCTTGTCGGCGACGGCTTTATAGACCATCAGGTAACCGCCGCCGGGCCGCGCGGTGACGGTCGGGTTGGCGCAGCAGAGCGCGTCGTAAAAACCCGGCGTCGGCGCGATGACCGGTTTGTCGAACCGCTTCCACGGCCCGTCGGGCGAATCCGCCACAGCGACGCCGATGCGCTGGTTGTTGCGATGTGTCCAATTTAGCGTCTTCATCGCCGCGCCGTCGCCGGTGTTGCCCATGTAGTAGATGTAGTATCGCTTGCCGAACTTGAGGACGGTGGGATTGTGCGTGCAGAGGCCGTCCCAGAACTCCTTGCCGCGCGCGGGCAGCGCCACGTCCTTGTGCCGGAAGGGCCCCAGCGGCGAGTCGCCGACGGCGTGCGCGACCTCCGAGTGCGTCACCCAGGCATTGTGGCCGAGTTTGCGCGGCCAGCGCGAGTAGAAGAGGTGGCACTTGCCGTCGTCGCCCTTCACCATCGTGCCGCACCAGATGTAGTAGTCGGGATCGCTGAACTTCGCCGTCGTCGGCACGGGGCGGAGCATGGCGTTGAAATCGAGGCCCGCCGCCGGCTTTGCGTCGCGCCGCTGATAAACGCGCACGTAATCCACATCCATGCTCGTGCCGTCAATCTTGTCGGTGACCGGGCCGGCCCACTTGATGATCGCCGAGCTGAGCCAGACCGGCGCATGGCCACGCGCAACGGTGTTGGTTTCTCGGCGGATTTCCCGGCCGTCGAAATACCAGACAAGTTCCTTCTCGCTCCACTCGAAGCCGTAAATGTGGAACTCCTTGGCGAGGTCGCAGCCCTCAACGCCCCACTTCTTGCTCTTGGCCCAATGCTTGCCGGACCAGTTGTGGATGTTCATGTTCACGAGGTCGGGCACGTGACCCTCGTTGATGTCCAGTTCGAACCGGCCCGGCGCGCCACCCGGCAGGCGGTTCATGATCCAGAAGGAGTTGTTCAGTCCCGTCGCCGCGCCGTAGCGGTAGCGGCACTCGAAATAGCCGTAGCGGAACTGCCGCGTGGTCCACAGGCTGCCGGAGGTCCATTCCTGACCGCCGCGCTTCTCCTTTTTGTTGAGCAGGCGGCAGAGGCCGTTCTCGACGACCACGTTCTCGCGCCACCGGCTGCAAAGGATGTGGCCGCTGGGACCGTTCTGGAAATCCCAATGCTTGTCGAGGCCGGCGGTCGCGCCGTCGAATTCGTCACTGAAGACCAGTTCCCACTCCGCGCTTTTCGGCGGTTCCGTTGAAGCGATGCTGGCGGCAAAGAAAAGAGAGAGCAGTGATGTCCGGATTCTCATTTCGATTTCCAGTGAAACACACCGGCCGCGCCGAAAGCGAGTCCAACTTGCGCGGCTACAGCATCAGCGCCAGCAACACCGCCGCCGCGCCGGCCAGGCCCGCGCCGGTGTCGAACGCGACCGTCACACCGAACTGCTGCCAGAGCCAGCCCATGAGCAAGCTCGCCGGCAGCGCGGCGAAACCGACGGCGGCGTTATAGAGGCCGAAGGCACGTCCGCGTTGTTCGCTCGGATAGAAGTCCGCTACGATGGCTTTCTCGGCGGCCTCGGTCATGCCGAAGAAGAAGCCGTAGGCGATGAACAGCCCCCAGATGTGCCACGCCTCGCTCGCCGCGCCGAAGCCGACATAGACCGCCGCATAGACCAGCCAGCCAGTGACGATGAGCGTCTTGCGGCCGATCCGGTCGCTGAGCACGCCCGCCGGCAGGCTGCTGCACATCTTCACGACGTGGAGCGCCACCCAGAGCAACGGCAGCATCGCGTCGGCGACGCCGAGGTCTTTGGCGCGCAGGATGAGGAACGCATCGCTGGAATTGCCCAGCGTGAAGAGGACCAGCAGCGCGAGGTATCGCTTGAACTTCGGCGTCGCGACGAATGGCGCGGCGCTGCTCTTCGCGTCGCGCTCCGGCGTCACTTCGCTTGTGCCGAACACCAACGCCGCCACGGCGAACACCATCGGCACGGCGGCGACCCAGAAGATCGCGCGATAGTCGCTCGTGACCCACGTCAGCAGCGCGAACGCGATGAGCGGGCCGACGATTGCGCCGGCGTGGTCCATCGAGCGTTGCAGGCCGAACGCCGCGCCGCGCCGATCCGCCGGCACCGAGTCCGCCAGCAGCGCGTCGCGCGGGGCGGTGCGGATGCCTTTGCCGATGCGGTCAATGAACCTCGCTGCCAGCACATGCCAGCCAACGGCCGCGAGCGCGATTATCGGCCGCGTGAGGCCGCTGAGCGCATAGCCGCCCACCGCGAACGGTTTGCGTTTCGCGATCTTGTCCGACCACCAGCCGGAGACGACCTTTAGCAAACTCGCCGTGCTTTCGGCGATGCCTTCGATCAAGCCCACGAACGCCATGCTCGCGCCGAGCGTCGTCGTCAGGAACACCGGCAGCAGCGGGTAGATGATCTCGCTGGACACGTCGGTGAAGAAACTGGTCCAGCCGAGCGCCCAGACGTTGCGGTGAAACTTGAGGTTCATTCTCGCAAGGGTTGGAGAAAGCTACCACAGGTTCCGGCCGTCGCACGTCACGGATACGTGACGAAATGCCGTCAGCCGCGCAAGTCCCGGCGACATTGGCGCGCAGGTCACTTCCCTTGCTTCTTCTCCGCCGTCGCCGAACTCGGAATCCTCAGCGTCACCGGCAGGCCCTTGCCGGGCGCGATGAGGAAGTTCTTGGCCACGTAGTTTACCGCGACGGGCTTGGCCGGATCGGCGATCGGAACCCGCATCAGGACCGTGCTGTTTGCGGGCAGGACGACCGTGCGGGAATTGGGAGACTGGTCGGGCTTGGGCGGGTCGGTTGGCTCCAAGCTTATGTCGGCATGACAGTTGTTCCGCACCTCGACATACATGCTCGTCTTGGAGCGCACGTTGGGCTTGCTGACCTGGACGCACGCGTCGAAGAACCAACGCAGCAGTTTCTCCCGGCCGATCAACTGGTCCTTGAACCACACGAGGGTCCGGCCGGCCAGCAGCGCCTCCTTGATCCCGGCGAGCGTCGCCTCGCGCGCAAAGACCAGTGTCATCGTGCGGTGATCCAGCGAGGTGCTTTCCTTCCGAAGGTCCGGGTCGTGGATGTCGGAGTTGCCGAGCATCGTCAGGTTTTTCTCCAGGCACCACTGGTGCGCTGTCGGGTAATACTCGTCGCCGTTGGCCACCTCCATGCCCTGAAGCCACTTCTTGTCATACATCGTCTGATGCACGTCGAGCCAGCGGCCCTTCTCCTCGCCTTTCCAGCCCTGGTGGTTCCAGAAGACGAACGCGCCTTGCTTGTTCGCCTCCTGGACCGCGTCGAGAAACTCCGGGGTTTCCAGCGGCTTGATGTCGTTGAGGAAGATGGCGTTGAAGTGGCCCGGCGGCGTGTCCCGCGTGAGTTCGGCGGCGCGGATCAACAGCAGGTTGTGGGACTTGGCCGCGCTCTCCGCCAACTCGAAAGAGCGGCTGTGCTTCGTCGGCACGTCGGCTTTGTGCGGCTGGTATTCGATGTGGTCGGTGATCGCGATGGCGTCGAGGCCCTGTCGCCACGTCTCGTTGACGCGGATGGTGGGCCAGACGTTCCCGTCCGAGAAAACGGTGTGCATGTGGAAGTCGCAGGCCAGCGTCTTGTAGCCGGACAGTTGGGGGAAATGAAGCTCGCGGCGCACCTCCAGGTGGGCCGACGAGCAGAGCGTCGGGAGGAGCGCCAGCAAGACGAGGAGAAGGATTTGCAGTGGGTTCATGGTGTTCTTCGTGGCGTTGCAGGTGGAACGACGGTTGGCGGAATTCATGGCGCGCTTGTTATGCCTGTGAAGCCCGGCGATGACAAGCCCGGCTCTCTGCGACCCCAGGAGCCAAGGGACAAAACTCCAAACTCCCACCCTCCGGTTAGAACGTCACCTTCACGCCGCCGTAGAAGTTCCGCCGGGACGCCGGGTCAATGCCGTCGCTGCGGACGCGCGAGTAGTAGTCTTCGTCGAGAAGGTTGGTGATGCCGCCAACAACGCTGACGACATCCTTGTAAACCCGGACCTCGGCGGTCAGGTCCCACACGATATAGGAGGGCACGCGGTCGGTGCCGACGGTGCCAGCGAGGTTGCTGTCCTGCCAATAGTGGTCGGCGACGAACACGCCGGTCAGGGCGACTTTCGCGCGGTCCTTCCAGCGCCAGATGGCGCCGGTCTTGACGATGTATTCCGGCGCGTAGGCGGGCGTGCGGCCGTTTTGCGGGCCGGCGGTGAACTCCGCCTCCAGCAGCGAGACGTTACCGAAGAGGCTCAAGCTGCCGAACCGCTGCGCGTGCCGGGTGTCGGCCCATTGGTCGTAGATGCCGATGACGTCGGCGGCGAGCATCGCTTCCCAGCCGTAGAATTCCGCGCGGCCGGAGTTGACGCGCTCGTTGTTCCCGCCGGCGAAGGTGAGGGTTTCGATGCGGTTGTCCCAATCTATGTAGAAGACGCTGGTGTCGTAGAAGAGCCACGGCGTCGGCGTGCCGCGGATGCCCAGCTCGTAGGTCCAGGTTTCTCCGACGCCAAGTTCCGATGACGGCTGCTGGGTGCTGCTGGTCGGGTTGACGAGATCGTCGTAGCGCGGCGGCTGGTAGCCTTGGGAGATGTTCGCGTAGAACAGGTCTTGCTTGGTCACGTCGTAGGTCAGCCCCACGCCGGCCAACGGGACGGCGTCGCTGAATTCCACGTCCTGCAACGGGCGGGTGACCTCGACGTTGCGGTTCTCGGTGGACCGCATCTCGATCATCTCGACGCGCACGGCCGGGATGACGGCGAAACGCCCAAACTGGAAGCGGTTCTCGGCGAAGAACGCGCCGTAAAACGTGTGGTTGTCGAGCGCGAACCGGTCGGCGCCGGCGGTGGCGGTCAGGTCGCTGTTGCGCTGGCGCGAGCGCGGGTTGTCGGAGCCGTAGCAGGTAAAACCGCCGGTGAGCGTGTGCCGGTTGTTCCAAGCCTCCCAGTAATGCCGCGCGCGCGCGTCGCCGCCGCCAAAGTAGGATTCGCGGTCGTCGAGGTTGGTGAACATGCCCGCGGCGAGCTGGCGCCGGCTGAATCGGTCCACGTAGCCGCCCCAGCTTTTCACCTCCAGCAGCGTGTCGGCGGAGAGTTCGTTTTCGTAGCCGAGCGTCGGCACGTAGCGCTCGAACCAAATCCGGTCGAACGGCCGAGTTGTCTGGTCGCGGTTCGCGGCGTATTGGGCGGCCGTGAGCCGGCCCGCCTCGCCGCTCTCGGACTCGTAGCCTGAGAAGGTGAAGAACCAGCGCGACTGCTCGGTCTGATGGAACAGCAGCTTCACGTCGCCGGTGTCCACGCGGTAGTCGCTGTTCCGGCGCGGGCCGTCGGCCTGGCGGTGCTGAAAGTTGCCAAGATAACCGAACGGCCAGACCGTGCCGCTGAGTTCGCTGAACGTGGAGTAAAGCCCCTCCGAACCGCCCACGTGCAGCGTGCTGAACGCGAGCGCCTTGTCGCGCGGCGGCAGTGAAGTGACGTAGTTCACGACCGGGCCGGGCTGCGGCCCGTAGAGCAACGCCGAGCCGCCGCGGATCAACTCGACGCGTTGCACGGACTCCAGCGGGGGGCTGTAATAGATGTTCGGGTCGCCGAAGAGGCTGTTGCTGATCGGCACGCCGTCCTTGAGCATGAGCATGAACGCCGACTCGTGCGGGTCGCCGAGGCCGCGGTAGTTGATGTTGATGTGGCTGGGGATGGTCATCTCCGAGACGAGCAAGCCGGGAAGTTCGGCGTAGGCCTGGCGGTGGTTGTTGTTGATGACGGGCGGAAGCTTCTCCAGGTCGGCGACGGAGGTCTTCTTGCCGGCGTAGATGGCGGCGTCCTTCACGTCGGGCAGGTAAGGCTTGGTTTCCGGCTTGCTGGTGGGAGCGGGTTTGTCCTCTACCGCCGCCAGCGACGCCGTTCCGGCTTCCTGCCTGTCCTTGCCTTCATCCGCCAACAGCGATGCGGCCGTCATCAAGCCAACGATGCCAACTCCCAACAGCCATGTATGTTTCGTCAAACCGTCTCCTGTGTTCTTGGATTCTTCATGTCCAACCGCCGTCCTTGGAAAACAAACCACCGTTATCAGATATACGCCGGAGAACGGCGGGAAGGGACATGCTGAGTCGCTTTTCGGGAACCGCCGCTGTGCGGAGGTTGTTTCTTGCGTCGCCGCGGCCATCTTCATAAAGTCGGCGGCCATGACCGAGAGCGACTGCGCCGACGAAGTGTTGATGCGCCGGTTCCAGGAAACCATGGACGAAGGCGTGTTCCGCCTCCTGGCTTCGCGGCACTACGAAGTGGCGTTGCGCATTGCGGAAAGACGCGTCGGCAACCACAGCACCGCCCAGGACGCCGTGCAGGAAGCCCTGATCCGCGTGGTGCGTTACCGGAGGCGGTATCATCCGTCGCGGCCCTTTGCGCCGTGGTTCCACACCATCCTCCGCAACGTCTGCACGGACATGCTGCGCCAGGAAGCCCGCCGGCGCGATTCCCTCCAGAGCCTGGCGGAAGCCGCGCCGCCGATGCCCGTGAGTGATCCGCGGCAGGAGAAGCTCGTCGAGTTGCTGGCTGGCCTGTCGGGCGGCAACGCCCAGCTTCTCAGGTTGCGTTACGTGTGCGGTTTCTCGCTGGAGGAGCTTGCCAGCCACTGCCAGTCCTCGCAGGAAGCCGTAAAGAAGAGGATTCAACGGCTGATTCAACGGCTGAAGGGATAGCCGGGCTTTGTCCCGTTGTTCTGCTTTGAAACGTATAAGGTTGTAGAAAAGCAGGTCACGAAAACCATGAACAATCCGCACGACAACGGCTTTGACAAAATCTGGCCGCGCGTAAGCGTGGAGATCGAGTCCGAGCGGCGGAAAACCGTCCGGCGGCGGAGCGCTTTGCGCCTCGGCGCGCTGGCGGCGACAAGCATCGCCTTCATGGCCGTGGCGGGAAAATGGCTGCTTGAACCGAAGGGTCGGAGCGCGAGCGACTCGTGGCAGCTCGCCGATGTCAGTCTTTCCGCCGACAACCGCAGCGAATATCCGCTCGTGCGCAACCAGCGTGTCTTCGCTGTGCGCGGTCACGGCGACCGGCAACGCATCGTTTGCATCGAGAAGCTCACCGGAACGGTCCTGTGGGAAAGCGGGTTGCAGTTCCAGGAATGCCGCCTCGCCGCCGACGAGCGCCGCGTCTATGTGCTGGCGCGTCCGGACGGAACAACGTGGCAGTGCGCGGCGCTGGAGTCGGCCAGCGGGAAGACGCTTTGGTCGCGCGCCGACGAGCTTTTCACCGTGCAACCTCCCCTGACGCTGGCCGTCGTGCCCGGCGGCGTTTGCTGGGTCCGAAAGGGCGAGTTGGTTCTTCGGGACTGCGAGACCGGCGCTCCGAAGTGGCGGGCGTCGTTCGCCGCCAACGAAACCCTTTCGACACCGGTGGAGCACGGCGGGGCCGTCTTCACCGCGTCGCGAAACAAACTCTACGCGGTCAGCACCGCGACCGGCGATCATCTCTGGAGCCGCGCGCTGACGGATAACGCCGTCGTTTACGCTCCGCTGCCGCCTTTCCTGAAGGCGTCGGACGGCAGGCTCTTGATCGCGTTTCGGGCAGGGACCACGAGAGGCGTCCTGCAATGCGTGGACTCGAACACGCACGACGTTCTCTGGACCCGCGAAACGCCGGTTCCGGTCAACCTCGACGCCGACGCGGAGCACGTCTATCTCCGCTCGCAGGCGCTTGGAGCCTACGACGCGCGGACGGGCGCGTTGCTGTGGACGGCGAACGTTGGCGGCTGCGGCCCGCTCGCGTTCGACGACGGCCGCGTTTACCTCGCGGACCCAAAAAGCCACTACAGCCTGCTCGCGCTGGACGCGCGCGCGGGGAAACCGGTCTGGCGTCGTTCCGCCGTGGCTTCCTGCGGCGGCATCGTCGTCAGCGGGAAGATCGGCTTCGTGAGCGGCAACGACGGACGGCTGCGGGCGGTTGTCTTGGACGCTGGACAATACCTGTGATGGCCGCCGCGGACCGCGCTCCAAAATGCGAAAGGCCCCGGCGTTGCCACCGGGGCCTTTCGGAGTCTGTTGTTTGGCGGGAGGCTACTTCTTGCCTTCGTCCTTCTTCTCTTCCTCCTGCTTCTTCTCGGCTTCCTCGAAGGCTTCGCCGAGTCCGACCATGTCTTCGCCGGGCTTGAGCTTGTCGAACTCCTCACGAGCCGCTTCAAGCTGTTCGGCGTTATAGTTGGCGGCCTTGATGGAAAGGCCGATGCGGCGTTCGTTGCCGTCTATCTTGATCACGCGGGCGCGAACGGGATCGCCGACCTTGAGCACGCTCTTGATCTTCTCGACATGCTCCTCGCTGACCTGGCTGATGTGAACCAGGCCGTCAATGTCATCCTGCAACTGGATGAACGCGCCGAAGCTGGCGAGCTTGGTGACCTTGCCCTCGACGATGTCGCCGACGCGGTATTTCTGCGCGATCACCTTCCACGGATCTTCGCCGAGTTGCTTGAGGCCGAGCGAAATGCGCTGCTGTGAGCCGTCCACTTCGAGGACAACGGCATCCACCTTGTCGCCCTTCTTGAGCAGTTCGCTGGGGTGGTTGATCTTCCGCGTCCAGCTCATGTCGCTGACGTGGACCATGCCGTCAATGCCTTCCTCGATCTCGACGAACGCGCCGTAGCTGGTGAGGTTGCGAACCACGCCGCTGACGTGGGTGCCGGTCTTGTATTTCTCGGCGACCTTGCTCCACGGATTCGGTTCGAGCTGGCGGATGCCGAGGGAGATCTTCTTGTCGTCGCGCGAGATCTGGAGCACGACCGCTTCGACGACGTCGCCGACGGCCAGCACGTCGCTGGGCCGCGCGATGCGCTTGGTCCAGGAGAGTTCGCTGACGTGGACGAGGCCCTCGACGCCTTCTTCCAGTTCCACGAACGCGCCGTAAGGCACGATGTTCACGACCTTGCCCTTGACCTTCATGCCGACGGGATACTTGTTCTCGATGCTGTCCCACGGATCGGGCGTGCGCTGCTTGAGGCCGAGCGACACGCGTTCCTTCTCGCGGTTCACGTCGAGCACGACCACTTCCAGCATGTCGCCGACCTTGCAAACTTCGTTGGGGTGGTTGATGCGGCCCCAGCTCATGTCGGTGATGTGGAGCAGGCCGTCGAGACCGTCGAGGTCAATGAACGCGCCGAAGTCGGTGATGTTCTTGACCTGGCCGTGGACGACCATGCCGGGCTGTAGCTCGGCGAAGAGCTTCTTGCGCTTTTCGTTGCGCTGCTGCTCGATCAACTCGCGGCGGGAAAGGACGATGTTGCGACGGTCCTGGTTGATCTTGACGACCTTGCACTCGATGGTCTGGCCGACAAATTCCTGGATGTTCCTCGGCGGGATGACGTCCACCTGCGACGCGGGCAGGAACGCCTCGACGCCGATGTTGACGATCATGCCGCCCTTGACGACGGCCTTGACCTTGCCGGAGACGGTGCCGCCTTCGTTGCAAATGACGATGATGCGGTCCCAGTTCTTTTTGGCTTCGGCTTTCTCGAACGAAAGCACGACGGTGCCCTCTTCGTTTTCGAGTTTTTCCAGCAACACTTCGATCTCGTCGCCGACGTGGATGGCGGCGGGATCGGGGAACTCGTGCATCGGGATGTTGCCTTCGCTCTTGTAACCGATGTCCACGACGGCGGCGTCGGGGCGAATTTCAATGATACGGCCCTTGACGACGCTGCCCTCGGCGATGGCCTGGGCGGTCTTCGCGAACAGCTCGTGCATGGGGTGGGAGGACTTGGACTTTTCCTTGTCAGTTGGCATACGGGGGAACGACCACGCGCCGCAACGGGGCGTGCCTGAGAGGCGGTGATACGACTTTCTATCTACGTTGTTCAGTTCCTTTTGGCTCATGCCGCGGCATTCTGCCGCTCTCGCCGCCCGACCACGGACGGCGGAAAAAGGGAGCGGGTATATAGGCCACTCCGCCCGCGAACGCAAGGGTTTCTTTCCACATTTTCGGCAAGCAAAGGCGCTTTTCTGCGCGACGAGGATTGAATTGGCGGGCGACTTCGGCTATGGCTGTTGGCCGAGCGCCAATCGCCGGAGGGGCGCAAGAAGTTCCTTCGGAGAACCAGCAGCACAACCAAATCCCAGTGACATCATTTCCTCAATACCTGCGCCGGTTGCTGGTCGTGCTGGCGCTGCTGGCGCTTTGGGGCGGGGCGACGTGGTTCAAGGCAGCGCGCGTGCTGGAAAACCTGGCGTTCAGCCGCTCCGACGATACCGCCATGTTCTGGGGGCAGGACGCGGTGCGCTACCGCTACGCGAAGATGCTGGCGGCGGGCATGGCATTGCCGGCGCAGGACAAGGCGCTGGGTTGGCCGGAGGGCGAGAACACCCGTGCGGCGGACAGTTGGGTGATGGAGAAGCTCGCGGCGGCCGCCTACCGGGAGTTGACGCCGGGAATCGGCCCGGTGCCGTTTCATGTGTTCTTGTTGTGGTGGTGGAGCGCGCTGACGACGCTGGCGGTGTGGCCGATCTATGCCTTGTCGCGGCGCGTGTGGAACCACCGGCTGGCGGGCATCGCGAGCGCCTGTTTGTGGGCGAGCGCGTTTGGCGGGTTGCAGGCCGCGGCCGGGCCGAGATTGTCGCCGGCCGATGCGGGGCTGCCGTGGTTGTTCCTGACCGTGCACTTCATGGTGACGGCGGTGGGAGGCCGGCAACTCTGGCGCGCGTTGCTGGCGGCGGGTTGCTGCTGGTGGACGCTGGTGATCTGGCCGGCGGCAACTTGGTTCTTGTTGCTGATGATGGCACTGGGGGCGGCGATTGATTTCCACCACTTGTCGTTCGACCTGGTGACGGAACTTCGGCCGGGGGCGACGGCGCGCACGATCCAAGGCCGGTCGCTTTACGCGCCCGTGGCGTTGTTGGTGCTGGCAATGGTGGGCGCGGGCCTGACGGTGCCGTCGTTGCAGGCGCGCAACGCGGCGTGGTCGTTGCCGGTTTGTTTTGGCGGCGTGTGGGTGGTGCTGGGAGGATTTCTGCGGCTGGTGCGGCTGCCGTTGCCGGATCGTTGGCGGGTGACAGACGGGACGGCGGTGCTGATGCCGTTCGAGTTTCGCTGGCGGCGGTGGCTGATCTCGATCGGGTTGTATGCGGTCACGTTTGCCGTGCTGGTTGTGACCGCGCTGGCGCTGGAGCGATGGAGGGGAGCGCAGTTTTCCGAATTTGTGCAGTTGGTGCGTCTGGCGGCCAGCAAGTTGATGCATTTCGGCCAGATGCCGTTGTTGCCGTATGCGTTGAATGAGGACGTCAGGCTGCTGTGGTCGCTCGTGGCGCGGAGTCCGGAAGCGGCGGCGTGGTGGCTGTCGGCGGCCGGGTTGATCGTGCTGACGCCGCTGGCGATTGCGTTGCCGTTCATCCAGACGCGGCACGTCGTGGGGGCGATTGCCATTGCCAGCGGCGCGCGGGTGACGCTGCCTTTCGAGCGCGCGTTGCTGGCGGCGCTGACGGCGGCGTTCGGTTTGCTGTGGCTGCTGGCGGCGAGGCTGGACGTATGTTTCGCGTGGGCGGCGGCGGTGATGGCGGGGTCGCTGGTGGATTTCGCGTTGAACGTGGGCCGCTATCCGCCGTTGTGGCGGCTGGGAAACCGGCCGCGTTTTTTCGCGGCGGCGTTGCTGCTGGTGGCACTGGCGGCCAATCTCGCCGCGTTGAGGGTTTACAGCGGCAAGGACGATCCGCCGAACCGGAGCCAACTGCTGGCGTTGGTCAAACAAATCCGCTATCGCACGGAGCCTGACGCGCCGGTGGCCGCGCCGCCGCAACTCAGCGGCGCGCTGCTCGCGGATACGGGCCGGCCGGTGCTGTGGCGGACCGGCGCGTTCGATGGCGGCGAGCGCGCGGCTCTGCTGGAGTTTTACGGCGCGCTGTTCGACTCGGAGGAGAAGCTGACGGCGTATTGCCGGCGCCGCGGCGCGCGTTATCTGGTGCAGGACGTGGAGACGCTGACGGCGGTGGATCCCGGTCGAGCGCGTTATAACAGCAATCGTCCGATGGTGTCGGAGGACTGCGCCGCCTACCGCCTGCACTTTGCGCCGGAGAAGCTGCGCTCTTTCCAACTGGTCTATACCGGGCCGCTCTACCGGCTCTACCGGGTGCTGGCGGCGGGCGAGCAGGCGCCGCCGGTCGCGCCCACGCCGCTGGCGGAGGCGTATTTCCCGACGTGGGACCGCGTGAACTACAGCGCCGACCGGCTGCGGTTGCTGCCGAAAAAGTGACCGGTTTGCCGCCGGCGGGCGCGTGCATTAGGTTCAGCCATCATGAAAGCTGCAATTCTGATCCTGAGCAGTCTGGCGGGCTTGGCGAGCGTCGTCATGGCCGGCGACAAGCCACCCATTTTCCCGCCGCCTCAATCCGCGCCCAAGTTCAAGCAGGTGGAGGTCGTCGTCGCCCCCGATCCCACGGTGGTGCCTCTGGAGGTCGAGCGGCGGTTGCGCTGGCGCACGGAGCGGGAACTGGTGTCGCGCCAGGAGCCGAACTTCGAGCTTGGCAAGAACGGCCTGCATCTGGACATCAAGTTCCTCCACTTCATCGAGCCGAAGCTGCCGATCCCGCAAATCTGGCGGGCGGTGCCGGGGCCGGGCGGCACGCGGGTCATGATGCCCCAAACGCCGGCGATGCCGATGCCGCCGGTCGGCGAAGCGCGGATTCTGCTCACGTTCAGCCAGCCCGACGGCACGAAGCTGAGCGAGTTCGATCTCGCACAGCCGGTGCCGGTGCGGGACAGGTGGGACGGCGAGAACGCCTACATCGCCGTCACGGCGAAGATCGCAGCCGAATACGCCCGCTACTACTTCCTCGACAAGCCCGCCAAATAACACTCAGGCGACAAACCGCAGCTTCGAATACTCCCGCCCAAGGACCGCGAGGTGATTCGCGCCGAGCCAGCCATCAAGCACGGTGGCATAGACGCTCCGAAAATCCGTCGTGAACTTCAAGTCGCCGCAGTCGAGGTCCGCGAGGTCCGGCGGCTCGCCATAGAGGCCGCCGTGGACCGGCTTGCCCCAGATGAACATCGGCGACGCCGCGCCGTGATCGGTGCCATATGAGCTGTTCTCGGCGACGCGCCGGCCAAACTCGCTGAAGCTCATCGCCACCACGCGCTCGGCGAGGCCGCGCGCCTCCAGGTCCGCGAAGAACGCCCGCAGTCCTTCGCTCACCTCGGCCCAAAGGCGGCCGTGCGTGGCCGGCTGGTTGGCGTGGGTGTCGAAACCGGTGATGTCGTGATGGTAAACGCGCGCGCCGAGTCCGCCGTCAATCAACGCCGCGATCCGTTTCAGCCCGGCGGCAAAGCGCGTGTTCGGATACGTCGCGCCGCTGGGGCCGGCGCGCTGCAACAGGACGCGGGACTTCTCCAACGCCGCTTGCGCGACGTCGCCGGCGTCGCTTTCCGTCTGGAACGCGGCAGTCTTCTCCTGGAGATGGATGCCGGCCATGCCGCGTCCCTTCAACGCCTGCGGGTCTTCCGCGCCCACGCTGACGCCTAGGGCCGGCGGGTTGCCGTCGAAGCAACGCCCGATCCAGCCGCAGCCTTCAGCGCTGCCGGCTTCCATCGCCGTGTGCCACGTCTCCAGCGCGCGAAAATGGCTGCGGTCGGCGTTTGGACAGCCGACGCCGTTGATGACGGCCATCTGGCCGGATTCCCACAGACTCATCAGCGGACGCAGGCTTGGATGGAAACCCAGACGGTTCTGACCGTCGCTCGCGCCAAGCGTCAACACATGGCGCGGCTGGACGGCGATGACCGGACGCGCGCTGTAGTAGGCGGCGTCGCGAAACGGCACGACGGTGTTCAGGCCGTCGTTGCCGCCGCTGAGCTGGATGACCACGAGCACCCGGTCGCGCGGCGAGGCGGCGCTCGCCGTCCCGGCGGCCAGCGACGACGCGGTCAAGCCGGCCGCCGCCATGCCCGTCGTTCGCAGAAACTCGCGCCGTGTCAGCGTCGGTTGAGATTTCATAGCTTTGTCCTTTCGTCCTCGCGCTTCCGTTTCCAAAACACGCCACCGCCGGCCGCCCGCCTCAGTGCATCAAGATCAATCGCTTGATGTCTATCTCGCGCCACCACTCGACCAGTTCGCCGGGGCCGACGCCAAAACCGGTGATCTCGATGATGAACCGTCCTTCGATCACGCCGCGCAGGGTTCCCTGCCGGTCCTGTTTCGCGTAATGCTCATGCACCGGGTAGCCGTCCATCTTGTAGCTCTTGAAATAGCCGGTTGCCCCCTCATCGCTGGCCTCCCTAAAGGTCCGAAACTCGGCGTAAAGTTTGGCGTTGTAGGCGCCGTCGGTGATCTTGACCCGGATGACTTTCTTCGGGTTCGCCTTGTTCGCGTATTGCCGCGACGCTTCCGTGACGTTTGCGCCACCCTTGGCTATCCTCTCGCCGGTCGGCGTAATGATCACCTCGGGCGGCGTGGTCATTTTGACGCCCGCGGGCTTGGTCTTCTCGTAACCCTCCGGCGTGCGCGGCAGGCAGTAGATGAGATTGACGTAGTGGACAGGCTCGATGCCCTTTTGCGCGAGCGACGCGACAGCGAAGCCCGCCACGAACAAGCCAACAACGAACAGACGTTTGATCACATCGCCACGCTAACAAACGCCCCGTGGCCCGCGCAAGTTTGATTCTTCACGGCGCATGACGTTAAAGACTCTGCGTCGGGGTCACCTTCCGCCTCAGCAGCCGCGCACTCATCACCACCAACGCAGCCTCCACGCTCGCTGAGAAAACCGAAACAGCAGCACTCCACAACACACAGCCTTAGCTGAGTTTTATGTGAAAGAATCCCGCAACACCGCTGAAAATTGACTGCATAGCTATCGCCGCCAGAATAAGGCCCAACACCCGTGTGAGAACATCATTGCCAGCCTTGCCAAGCACTCGATTGATGACGGGTGCGAACAATAAAAACAGGAAATTGATCCCCAGCACGATGAACAACACCAAAGTCACCATCGTTTGTTCATAAACTGAATACAGGTCATTATCTGTCTGTAGAATGGCGGTCATGATGGTCGCGGGACCTGCAATATAGGGCAAGGCAATCGGAAAGATCGAAATATCTGCATACTGATTATTAGAAATATCCTGTTGAGCTTGTAATCCCATCACCATCTGTAGCGACAGGATGAGAAGAATGCAGCCCCCCGCAGCCTTGAACGCATACAAGTTGACCCCAATGTAATCAAATAGGATTTGCCCCAAGGCGATGAAAAAGACGAGAATTGCAGCCGCGACACCCGTTGACTTGACGGCAATCCGCCTTTGCTGAGCTGGGGTGTAACCGGCTGCCAGCGACGCAAAAAGGGGAATCTTGCTGAAAGGGTTGACCACCACAAAGAAAGCGATAAAAGCTTCTACGAGATGTCTGAGCATGGCCACCGTTTACAGCAAATCGGGGCAGAATAGAATATTTATTGCTTCACAAACTTTCTCCAACCCATGCCGGAAGTTCAGGATAGACCACGGCATTCGTCTCCTTCAGAAACCGCTCGCTCTTGAGCGATTTCTTCATACACCCAATCGCCAGAAAGTTCAGTGATCGTCCATGTCTCTCTCTTCTCACAATCCCACAGAACGGGCGAGTTATTCAGAGGTTCCTTGAATGATCACAGCACGTTCGCCGTTCGCCATCAAATCGGAGCTTCCATCCGGGACGGGTTCCTGCAACTATCCGGCCTCGCCATGAAAACACGCTTCTGTCTTCTCGTTTCCCTCTCCCTCATCGCCGCGACGCCCGCTTTCGCCGCCAGCGCGCCAACGGGCCTCCAACAGCTCCTACAACACCCGTTCCTCGGCACGAATGTCCCGATGGCCGAGGTGCAGGCTTACACCGAGGCGCGCGTGCCGTGGATGCCGGTCGTGAAGTCCGCGGCCGAATGGCAGAAGATCGCCGACCGCCTGCGGCGCGACATGTTCGCGCGCGTCATCTTCCGCGGCGAGGCGGCGGCGTGGCGCGACGCGAAAACAAAAGTCGAGTGGTTCGACACCATCGAGGGCGGCCCCGGCTACAAGATCCGCAAGCTGCGTTACGAGGCGCTGCCGGGACTGTGGATTCCGGCGCTGCTCTACCTGCCGGACAATCTTTCCGCCAAGGCGCCCGTCATGCTCGCCGTCAACGGCCACGATCCCTACGGCAAGGCCGCGCCCTACAAACAGCTCCGCTGCATCAACCTCGCCAAGCGCGGCATGATCTCCCTCAACGTCGAGTGGTTCAACATGGGCCAGCTCCGCACGACCGGCTTCGCCCACACGCGCATGAACCAGCTCGACCTCTGCGGCACGAGCGGCATCGCGCCGTTTTATCTGGCGATGAAACGCGGGCTGGACGTGCTGCTGTCGCTGGAGCAAGCCGACCGCGAGCGCGTGGCCGTCTCCGGCCTCTCGGGCGGCGGCTGGCAGACCATCTTCATCAGTTCCCTCGACACGCGCGTCACGCTCGCCAACCCGGTCGCCGGCTACTCCAGTTTCCGCACGCGCGCTCGTCATCTCTCCGACCTCGGCGACTCCGAGCAAACGCCGTGCGACATGGCGACCGTCGCCGACTACACGCACCTGACGGCGATGCGCGCGCCGCGGCCGACGCTGCTGACCAAGAACGCCAAGGACCAGTGCTGCTTCGCCGCCGCGCACGCGCTGCCGCCGCTGCTGGACGCGGCCCAGCCGATCTTCACGCTGTTCGGCCAGACCTCCGCGCTGCGCTCGCACATCAACTACGTGCCGGGCACGCACAACTATGAGAAGGACAACCGCGAGGCGTTCTACGGCATGGTCGGCGACTTCTTCGTCGGCGACCCGAAGTTTGACGCGGTGGACATCCCCAGCGAGGCCGAGGTCAAGACCAACACCGTGCTGGCCGTCGAGCTGCCCGCCGACAACGCGGACTTCAACACGCTCGCGCGAGCGTTGTGCCGGAACCTGCCGCGCCACCCGGAAATCCCCGCAGCGAAGGCGGCGCTGAACCGCTGGCAGCAGACCAATCGCGCCAAACTTCGCGAGATCGTCCGCGCCGCGGATTACGCGGTCGCCGCCGAACGCGCAGGCGCGGAGGAAAAGGACGGCGTCAAGGCCGTCTTCTGGAAACTCAAGCTCAGCGGCACATGGACCGTGCCCGCCGTCGAACTGTCTCGCGGCGAGGCGAAGGAGACGGTCCTCCTCGTCGCCGACGAAGGGCGCAAGAGCGCCGCCGCCGAGGTGGAGCGGCTGCTGGCGGCCGGCAAACGCGTGCTGGCGGTGGACCCGTTCTATTTCGGCGAATCGAAGATCGCGGCGCGGGATTACCTGTTCGCGCTGCTGGTGGCGGGCGTGGGCGAGCGTCCGCTCGGCTTGCAGGCCAGCCAGCTCGCCGCCATCGCCCGCTGGCTGCAACGCGACCGCAAAGCCGGCCCGGTGACCCTCGCCGCCTGCGGCCCGCGCTCCAGCCTCTTCGCGCTCATCGCCGCCGCGCTGGAGGAGAAGGCCGTCGCCGGTGTCGAGCTACAAGGCGCGCTCGGCAGCCTGAAGGAGATCATCGAGAAGGACTGGACGGTGGACAAGATGCCGGAGATGTTCTGCTTCGGCCTGCTGGAGGCGTTCGACGTGCCGCAACTCACCGCGATGGTCGCGCCGCGCCAGGTCGCCTGCAAACCGTGACGGCGTCTCTGGGTAGCCCGCGACTCCGTCGCGGGACAGCATGATCATTCCCGCCTCCTCACGTCGGCGGCTACATGGTTTCCACCGTCAGTGATGCCAGCGGGTCGATCCCTCCCCCGTAGCCGCCGAGGTCACGAGGCGGTGGTCTCGCAAATGAGAAACCCGTCCGCCTCCTTACGTCGGCGGCTACGTTGCTGTCTCCACCGTCACCGCCGCCAGCGGGTCGAGACCTTCCCCGTAGCCGCCGGGGTGACGAGGCGGAGGGCATCGTAGATGAGAAAGCCGTCCGCATTGGTAGGGCGAGGCGTCCCGCCGAGCCGAGCCGTTGCAGTGCGGAGGGAATTCGGCTCAGCGGGACGCTTCGCCCTACCCGACCTCGATAGTGAATGCCGCCGTCGTATCGAGACCGTCCACGCGCACATAGACGCCGCTCGGATCGCTGCCGCCCGCTTTCACGCCGCTCCAGACCAGCACCACTTCGTTCGTCACAAACTTCGTCGCCTCCACCACCAACTTCCATTGCAACGCCGCCGCGTCGTAGAACAACCTCGGCGCGGCCCCGCTCAGCATCTGCGCAGGGTCGTCGTTGTGGAGATGGCTCCAGCCGCTGCCGAAGTTCAGCCAGTAGCCGTTGCCGCTGCCGGGGGCGCTGCCGGGCTTCAGGTAGGCGCTCCAGAAGAGTTCCTTCCTTGATGAGGGCGTGCGGTTGTGAGACAAGAGAAGTGGAATCAGCTCTAACGCTGACTATGAAAACACTCGGCATCAATATCCTGTTGATAGTTGGGATACCTGCTCTGTGTTCTATCGGCCTTGTGGCTTACGACGCTCAAGAGTTCTCTATGCCGGACGTGTTAACTTATTTGCCTGTCAACATTGCATTCCTTTCGTCGCCACAGATCGCTTGGTTCTTTATTTCTCGGTGGATCAAGGCATCGCGATTCACTTTCTATGGCGGACTTGTGGGCGCGAATGCTTCGCTGTTAGTCGTGGAAATCTTGGTAGTTCGCCTATCGCCAAATGGAGATTCGATAGGCTGGCTTATGTATTGGCCATCCGCGATAGTTGCCATCGTGGTTGGAGGATTGATTGGAAATTGTATGCTGGAATTTCTTGCGCGTCCCAGACGCCGCACTTGACCCAATGTCAATTCCCGTTTTCCCTTCTCAAACCCCTTCCATCGTCAGTGACAAGAGCGGATCGAGGCCGGCGAAGCGCGTGTAAACGCCCGCCGGATTCTCTCCGCCCGCTTTCACGCCGCTCCAGACCAGCACCACTTCGTTCGTGACGAACTTCGTCGCTTCCACCACCAACTTCCATTGCAACGCCGCCGCGTCGTAGAACAACCTCGGCGCAGCGCCGCTGAGCATCTGGGCGGGATCGTCGTTGTGGAGATGGCTCCAGCCGCTGCCGAAGTTCAGCCAGTAACCGTTCTTCTCGCCGGGGGCGCTGCCGGGCTTCAGATACGCGCTCCAGAAGAGTTGGCCGCCGGCAGGATAGCGGACGAGGTCGCGGTGAAAGCTGCCGTCCCACGGCACGCCGCCTCCGACGCCCGGCCCCCAACGCGGCCGGCCGGGGCCGGGCATGTCAAACTTCAGGCCGGAGTCGAACTTGGGCCGCAGCACGCGGCATTCTTCACTCGCGCCGACGAGGCCGTCCGTGTAGCCGGCGATGCGGTAGGTGTTGGCGGTGGGGCCGGCGGGCGGCGCTACCGTCGGCTCCCACGTCTCGACGTGTTTCTTTTTGCGGGCGGGACGCCGGGCCTCGACTGCGCCCAGGCCATCCCCTCAGGCGGCGCAGGTGATGACGATGATGTCGCTCGGCACGCCGTATTCCTGCTCGTTCTTGTCGCGATAGACGAGCTGGTATTCGCGCGTCTCGGGTTTGCCCGGCACCAACGGCGCGCGGTTGTCCAGATAGGGCGAGTGGACATCCATCCCGATGAGCGTGAATTCCGTCTCCGTGCCGCGGCGGCTGTAAACCGAGACGGCCTTGGCGCGGCCCTTGTCCTTCTCGTAGGAAATCTCGCCCACGAAGTCGCGCAGGGCGCGGCCTTTTCCGACGGGCTTGGACTCGGGCGGCGGGGCACCCTCGCCGCCGCCGGACGCCGGGGCGATGAGGCCGAGCAACCGGCCCAGCGCGTCGGTGTAGGTGGCCAGCAGCGCGAACCGCTTGGCCAGCGTGCGCACCATATCCAGAATGAGGGTGCGCGCGTTATTCTTCTCGCTAGTGGCGGCCTTGGCGGCTGCTTCCTTGGAGGTGCAGTTAGCCAGGCCATTCTTGAAGTTGGTGATCTTGGTCCCCAACTCCGTCAGTTCCGCGGGGCTGAGGCCCAACGCCGTGGCGTTGTCCGTGGCCGCGGATAGGAACTGGTCCAGCCAACGGCTTAGCCCGTCGTCTGAACGTGGTATGTCTGCCATGTTATCGTCTCCTTATTTCGGTGGTTTTACGTGCAACTTCGCGAAATCGTCCTGAAAAACCTCTGGAACGAGAAGCTCGTCCGCCCCGACGAGAAGCTCGTCCGCTCCGACGAATAGCTCGTCGGGTTGTCCCAGTAGCTCGTCCGCTCCGACGAGAAGCCCGTCGGCCTCGACGAGAAGCTCGTCGGGTTGTCCCAATAGCTCGTCCGAGCGGTCGAGAAGCTCGTTCGCTTGTCCCAATGACTCGTCCGCGCCGACGAGAAGCTCGTCGAGGTGGACGAGGAACTCGTTGGAGTGGACGAGCAGTTCAGCGACGCCGACGGGGAGCTGGGCGGAGCGGACGAGAAGCTCGTCGGAGCCGACAAGGAACTCGTCGGCGTGAACGCATGGCTCGTCCAGGCGGTTGGACGGTTGAATCCCGGCGTGGGAAGCTGCGGCGGCTTCGGTTGGCGGTGGCTGTTCATCGGCCCGTTCTCTGGCACGGATGAGAGCAGAAGCGCGGCGGGGGAGGAAGAACGAACGCTTACCAGATTGGTAATCGCGGAACGGGAGGGGAGAAAAGCTCTCAGCTCTCAGCCGTCAGCTTTCAGCCGGAGCCGGGATGCTGTCACGTTACTGGAAACCGTTGCCGTCTCTTCCCCCTTTGGCTGATAGCTGAAAGCTGATCGCTGACAGCTCTCCCCACTCACTTTCCTCCCACTTTCCCCGCCGGAGCGTTCAACGGCCGGTCCAGATGGGCGATCCAAGCTTCGTTGTGGCCGTTGTGTTTGCCGTTGCCAATGATGGTCTTTCGATCGGAAGAAATATCGCATGCACAATGTAGGACCCAGCTAGCCAAGTCCAAGTTATAGTCTTTGATCAGAACCGTTTTAAGGCTACGCATGCCGTTGAGACTGTCCCAAATAAACGCTTCCTCTGGCCCAAAGCCAAAGCTGTTTCCCACGACCACCTCACCATCATTGGAGACGGCGTAAGCCATGCTGCGGGTGCGGCCGGGCAATTTACCGAGTTGGACGATGCCGCTGGCCGCTGTCCAACGGTATGCTTCTACGCCTGCATCCCATTCATTCCAGCACCACCCCACGATCACAGAGCCGTTGGCGGAGACGGCTCGGGCACAAGTATTGGTGCTCTCGTGAGGCAAAGATCTGAGAGCAGCCATACCATTAGCTTTGGTCCATCGAAATGCTTGCGAACCCAAAGTGGGCGAACCACTTTCCCCAACTATCACCGAGCCATCTGCCGAGACACCGAAGGCTTTGCTTTGTTTCCTTTCAATTGACGTGAGCCTGATAACCGGTCCGCTCTTTTCTGTAGAAACTACGGACCCTTCATTATCTTTGTGCTCGTCCGGCAAAAAACCGATCCCGACCATTCCATGCTCAGCCGTCCAGAGAAATGCTTGGAGACCCGACGATGAATCGCTTTGGCCAACTACAACCAACCCGTCTTTTGAGATATGCTCGGCGCTACCATAAGCAAGATGACCGTAAGTTGTCGCACCTGGTAAATGTCCGAGGCCGACCATGCCACTCGCCACGGTCCAACGAAAGGGTTGCCGGCCCGTAGCAGAGTAGCTCTCGCCCACAATCACGGAGCCATTGCTGGAAACTGCACGGGTCCAACTAGTGGTTCCGCCAGGAAGGAATCCAAGGCCGACCATGCCATCCGCCGCCGTCCACCGAAAGGCTTGCAGACCGGAAGCCGAGTCGCTTTCGCCTACGATTACCTTGCCATCAACAGAGACAGCTCCAGCGTAACTATTAGTCCCATCCGGCAAATGTCCGAGACCAGTGAATGAGGAGTTGCCGGAGGGACTGCAACCATTCACGAACGAGCAGCCCAGCAGCAGCACGACGCCGAGGGCGCGCGCACAAAAGGTGAAAGGCAGAGCGGGAGACTTGCGGCTGGGCGATGCGTTGTTCATGGCGACAACCCTTGGTTGAATTGCCGCCGATATTCCGCCGCGCCCGCCGCTGTGTCAACAGCACTCTGCGAATTAAGAGTTAAGAGTTCAGAGTTAAGAGTGATGCGGTTGACCGCGTCCTCAACTCTTCACTTTTAACTTTTCACTCTTCACTCGCCGCGTCTGACGCAGCACGGGCAACGCCAGTCCGGGCCGCAGAAGAAGCGGCAGACGGGCACGCCCATGAAGTCGGCCAGCGGGCGCACTTGGTGCGGCGCGGGAAAGCGCAAGCCGGCTTCCCATCGGCTCCAGGTGGCAGGCTTGACGCCGAACTCCAAGGCGGCGCGCTTCACCTGCCAGTTGCGTTTCGGTTCCTCGCGCCAGCACTTCAGCAACGCGCCGAAGGGCAGGTCGTGTCTGTCAGTGGGTGCATTGTCAGGTTTCTTCATACGGGGAACTCCTTTGGCCCGGATCATACAGGAGCCGGACGCGGAGAAGGTTCCGTGTCCGGAGCAAAGCGATAACCCGGATATTTCACACGCCGCAACGCACCGGGTAGGGCGAGGCGTCCCTGCCGAGCCGAAACGCGCTGATTGCCACACCGGCACACGGCTCGGCAGGGACGCCTCGCCCTACCAAGGCCGTCCAACAGTTCGACGCGCTGTCGAGTTGTCAAAGCGCGTGTGAAATATGCAGGCTGAGAGGCGTTGGCGGGTATGTCTGCCGGCCGCAGGCGGCGAAAAATGCGTTGACGTGGCGCGGCAAGTCCCGAAACATCGCGGCAGACGCCATGAAACGCTTACGCCTGCTCGAATGCCTCTGCTGCTGCCTCGCTGCCCTGCCCGCTTTCGCCTCCGCCGACAAACTGCAATCGCTCGACGTGCGCGCGGTAAAGGTCGGCGGCGAGATCGGCCGGAGGATCGAGGTCACCATCACCAACAACCTGCTGGTGCTGGACGTGGAGAAGGATTTCCTCGCGCCGTTCAAGGCGGAGCCGGCCCAGCGCACCGGCGCGTATATCGGGCTGGGGAAGTTGATTGACGCCGCGGTGCGCTTCGCCGCGCACACGGGCGACGAGCGCGTGAAGGCGCTGAAATGCCGCCTCGTCCGCGAGGCCATCGCCGCGCAGGAGGCCGACGGTTACATCGGCACGTTCCAGCCGGCGAAGCGGATGTGGTCGCTCTGGGACATCCACGAGATGAACTATCTCGCCTACGGGCTGGCGATGGACCACCGGTTCTTCGGCGAGAAGGCGTCGCTGGAGGCGGCAAGGAAGCTGGCCGACTACATCATCCGGCGCTGGGCCGCCGAGCCGCCGAAGCTGCCCACGCCGTGGGACATCACGTTGCACATGGGCGTGACCGGCCTGGAGAGCACGATGCTGGCGCTGCACCGCGAGACGGGCGACGCGCGGTATCTGGAGTTCGTGACGAAGACCCGCCAGCTCGCAGCCTGGGACGCGCACGTCGTCGCCGGGCGCTGGGGATTGATCGAGGGCCACGCCTACGCGCACCTGTGCCGCTGCATCGCGCAACTGCGGCTCCACCGGCTGCAACCGAACGCCCGCCTCCTGAAGCCGACGCGCGACGTGCTGGACTTCATTCTGCACGGCGAGGGCATGGCGATCACCGGCGAGGTGGGCGACCACGAGTGCTGGCACGACACGCAGGAGGGCACGATCAATCTCGGCGAGAGCTGCGCGAGCGCCTATCTCGTGCGCTGGCTCGATGAGTTGCTGCGGATGAAAGGAAAGCCGCTTTACGGCGACTTGATGGAGCGCGTGATCTACAACGGCCTCTTCGCCGGTCAATCGCCCGACGGCCGCCGCATCCGCTACTACACGCCGATGGACGGGCCGCGCGATTATCACAAGGGCGACACTTACTGCTGCCCGAACAACTACCGCCGCACCATCGCCGAACTGCCCGCGTGCATCTGTTACCGAGACGGCAATGGCATCGTGGTCAACCTCTACGCGCAGTCGGAGGCGAAGGTGGAACTGTCGCCGCGGGTCTGCGTGAAGCTGCGGCAGGAAACCGATTACCCGAACTCCGGCCGCGTGGCGATCCGGCTCGAACCGTCGCAGCCCGCGCAGTTCCCGCTGCGCCTGCGCATCCCGCGCTGGTGCAAGGCGCCAAAGGTCTCGGTGAACGGCGAGTCTGTAAAGAAAGCCGCCAAGCCGGGAGAGTTTTTCGTCATCAACCGCAAGTGGCAGAGCGGCGACCGCGTCGAGTTGGACCTCCCGATGCCGTTGCGCCTCGTCGCGGGCCGCGTGGCGCAGGCCGGGCGCGTTGCAATCATGCGCGGGCCGCAGGTGTTCTGCCTGAACCGCTCGCGTTATCCCAAGCTCGCCGGCACGGACCTGCGGCTGCTGGTGATTAACCCGAAGTCGGTGGAGGGGCCGTTCAAGGACGATTCCGTGCGGCCCGGCGGCGTCGCTTGCCGCGTAAAGGCGTGGGGCGCGGGCGCGTGGTATCCGCACGGCAAGCCGAACCTGACGCTGGAGCTGGGCGAGTTTGCAGATCCCGCCGGAGAGTTTACTTTCTTCAAAGTCCCGAACCCCAAGGCCGAGGAGATCGAGGACGACGAGTTGCTGGCAACGGGCGGGGAATAAAAGACGAATACTCGGCCTTGCTGGCGCGTGCCACATTGGCTAGAGTCCGTGACGTTGCATGAGCGCGAGCATCTCGACAATCCTGGCCGAACTCAAAGCGGGGCTGGAAGCGATCTACCACAGCCGGCTCCGGGGCTGTTACTTGTTTGGCTCCTACGCGCGCGGCGAAGCGGATGCGGAGTCGGACGTGGATGTGCTCGTGGTGTTAGACTGCTGCGACCGCTACGCCGAGGAAATTGACCGGACGGGCGCATTGGTGTCTGAGGTTTCACTGAAGCACGGCGTCAGCATCAGCCGCGTCCTCGTTTCGGAGCGCGATTGGCGGGAGACGGAGACACCCTTTCTGGCCAACGCCCGCGCGGAAGCCGTCGCGGCATGAAGGACGCGACCCCCAAGCTTCTTGATAAGGCAGCCAGCGCCATTCACGCGGCGGAAACGCTCTTGGCGGAACAGGAGGCGGACTTCGCCGCAGGCCGCGCCTACTACGCCTTGTTCTACGTTGCCGAAGCGTTGTTGAATGAGGAGGGTCTGCATTTTCACAAACACGGCGCTGTTCACGCGGCCTTTGGCGAGCGATTTGCAAAGACGGGTCGTCTTGATCCCAAGTTCCACCGTTGGCTGCTGGATGCGTTCGACAAACGCATCGAAGGTGATTACGGCGTCGAAACCAAGATAACAGCGGCAGACGTGACGACGATGATCGCGCAAGCCCGAGAGTTTTTGCAGACAGTCCGCCAACACCTCACCTAGCGGGTCCACCGAGTTGCCGAACTGCGTCAAAGGAAAATCACGGAATGGTGCGCAACATAATCTTCTGTTGGCTTACAGTGTTGATGATAAGTTTGGAAGTTTCAGCGGTGCCGGAGAAACCGCCCGCCGCCAGCACCCCGCCGCCGGACACGCTCTTCTGCATCGGCAAGCCCGACGCCTCGGCGATGGAGTTTGGGCTGACCGCCGAGCGCTGGCAGGGTTACGCGAAGGCTTTCCCGAACCCGATCGTCTTCACCGTCGGCAAGAGCAAGCTCACCGACTGGCCTTACATCCATCCCAGCAACCACGACTCGTGGGCTGGCGGCAAGGCGCACGCCTTCACCATCAAGTTCAACCTCGACAAGCCGCCACAGCAGAACCTCCACCTCCTCCTCGGCCTGACGGATGTTTTCACGCCGCCGGAACTGGTCGTCAACCTCAACGGCCGCGACATCGCCAAGCGCCGGCTACAGAAAGGCAAAGGCCAAAGCAACGCCAGCCCGGAGGAATCCGCCCGGCCTCTCTCGCTCGTCTTCACGGTGCCGAAAGGCGCGCTCCAAGCCGGCGAGAACTCGCTCTGCCTGACGCTGCGCGACGGCAGTTGGATGATCTACGATTACGTCGCCCTGAGCACCGACGCGAAGCCGCTCAAGATTCAGGATGAGACGCCGGAACTGGCTCAGGAATTTCTCCGCGGCCCGCTAGCTGGCGCGGAGGAGATCGTCTTTGCGGTGCGCTCGATCATCCAAGAGCACTGGTATGCGAACTTCGGCTACTTCTCGCCCGACGCGAACAAGAAGTTGTATGGCAAGGCCGGCCGGCTCTGCAAAGTCAACCTCAAGACCGGCAAGCTGACAACGCTCGTGGACGACCCCGAAGGTTCCGTCCGCGATCCCGCCGTCCATTACGACGGCCGCGTCATCATCTTCTCCTACCGCAAGGGCGGCACCGAAACCTATCATCTCTACACGATCAACGCCGACGGTTCCGGCCTGCGCCAGCTTACCGACGGCATCTACGACGACATCGAGCCGGCGTGGCTGCCCGACGGCGGCATCGTGTTCGTCAGCGCGCGCGGCAAACGCTGGGTGAACTGCTGGCTCACGCAGGTCGCGAACATTTTCCGCTGCGACGCCGACGGCCGGAACATCCGCCAGCTTTCCGCCAACCTCGAACACGACAACACGCCGTGGCCGCTGCCCGACGGCCGCATCGCTTACATGCGTTGGGAATACGTGGACCGCAATCAGGTCAACTACCATCACCTCTGGACGATGAACCCCGACGGCACCGCCCAGACGATCTATTTCGGCAACATGAATCCCGGCGGCGTTTATATTGACGCCAAGCCCATCCCCGGCTCCGACCTTGTTGCGCTCATCAACTCGCCCGGCCACGGCCAGACCGAGCACATGGGCCACGTCGCGACGATGGACGTCAGTGCCGGCCCCGACAACCTCCCCTCGCTGCGCAACGTCACCCGTCGCGCCGACTACCGCGACGTGTGGGCCTTCTCGCCGGATGCATTCATCGCCGCGCGGGACAACCGGCTGATGGCCATCAACGCCCGCGGCCAGGTCGCCACGCTCTTCACGCTGCCGGAGGAATTCTGCAAAGAGCCGAACACGTGGCTCCACGAGCCGCGCCCGATCGTCAAGCGCGAACGCGAACTGATCATCCCGTCGCGTGTGGACCTCGCGCAGCCGGTCGGCCGCTACATGCTCGACAACGTCTATTTCGGCCGCAACGTCTCCGGCATCCAGCCGGGCGAGATCAAGAAGCTCCTCATCGTCGAGAGCCTGCCCAAGCCCGTCAACTTCACCGGCGGCATGGACCCGATGAGCTACGCCGGCACGTTCACGCTGGAGCGCGTGCTCGGCACGGTGCCGGTGGAGCCGGACGGCTCGGCTTACTTCGAGGCGCCGGCGCTGCGCAGCCTGCTCTTCGTCGCGCTCGACGAAAAGGACCGCGCCGTGAAACGGATGCAGAGCTTCACCACCGTCGCGCCGGGCGAGACGCTCGGTTGCATCGGCTGCCACGAGCATCGCACGTTGACGCAGCAGGTCTGCATGGCGCGCCGTCCGTCCGCCGTGGCGCGCGCCGCCAGCAAGATCGAGCCGTTTGCCGGCGTGCCGGACATCCCCGACTTCCCGCGCGACATCCAGCCCGTGCTCGACCGCAATTGCGTGAAGTGCCACGACTACGACAAACGCGAAGGCGGCATCATCCTCACGGGCGACCGCGGGCCGATGTTCTCGCACAGCTTCTACACGCTCACCGTCTGGAAACAGATCGCCGACGGCCGCAACCTCGCCAGGAGCAACTACACCCCGCGCTCGCTCGGTAGCGGCGGCAGCGAGTTGATGAAGAAGCTTGAAGGCGGTCATCATGGCGTGAAGGCGTCGCCGCGCGACCTGCTCATGGTGCGGCTCTGGCTGGATTGCGGCGCGCCCTATCCCGGCACCTACGCCGCTCTCGGCTGCGGCATGATCGGCGGCTACCAGCAGAACAAGCCGGTTCTGGAGAACGATCAGGAGTGGCCCACGACCGTCGCCGGGCAGAAGGTCTTCGCCAACCGCTGCGCCTCCTGCCACAGCGCCGAGATGAAGCGGGTCCCGCGCACGCTCTCCGACGAGATTGGCCTGAGCTTCTGGACGCCGAGCATGGATGACCCGCGCCTGAAGCACAACCGCCACATCGTCTTCAACCTCACCCGCCCGGAGAAATCGCTGGCGTTGCTCGCGCCGCTGGCGAAAACCGCCGGTGGCTATGGCACATGCGGCGCGGTCTTTGGCGGCAAGGACGACCCCGACTACCGCACGCTGCTGGCGATGGTCGAAGGCGGCAAGAAACGGCTGGATGAGGTCAAGCGCTTCGACATGCCCGGCTTCCGCCCGCGCGAGGAATGGGTGCGCGAGATGATCCGCTACGGCATCCTGCCCGCCAGCACCAAGCCCGACGCGCCGATGGACGTTTACGAAATCGAGCGCCGCTATTGGAAGTCGCTCTGGTATGAGCCCTCGCCTCCACTGGCGGCGGGCCAGTGACCCCGAGTCATAGCGCGTTTAACCTCAAAGCGGCCGTGCCGGCCGCCATGAAGAGATGCTGGCGATGCGGCGGAACCTCTCCGGCGCGCCGAGCTTGCGGCAGAGTTCCTCGGCCCACGCGTAGGTCGTCGGACACTCGCCGATGATGACAATCTCCGTCGGGAAAAGCAGGCCGGCCACTTGCGCAAGGTCGGTGATGCGGAGGCAATTCAGCATCTCGATGGCGGGGCCGCGGCCGTCCTTCTCGCCGGGCGCGTTCTGCGTGGCAGGCGGTGATTCAAGAAAGAGCGTCCGCACGTTGCCGTCGAGCAACGCGGCGTAGAGCGCCACGGCGCACATGTCGCCGCGCGCGGCGAAAGACACCTGCTTCGGGTCCACTTCGCGGAGCGTCCGCACGGCTTGCAGGGCGCGGAGCGTGTCCCAGACGCGCATGCTGGCGAACGTGCGACCGGTCCATGCGCTGGCGCGGCGCAGGTGCCAGTTGAGTTCGTCGCCCCAGGCGGTGTCGCCGGTGCCGCGTGGCTCGACGACAAGCTTGGCCCACGGCGCAGGCACGCGGGCGGCGAAGGAATCCGTGGAGTTGCGCTCCTCGCCGGGCAGCCGCAACGCGACGACGGCAGGCGCGGGCTGTTTGACCTCGTCGGCGATCATGAGCCGGCCATGCAGCCGCCAGCCCTCCTCGGAAGTGAAGGCAAAACGATGGCCGGACGACGTGGGGCCGTTCTTCAACTCAAACTCCACCTGCACGTCCAGCGCCGGCGGCTTCGCAGGGAACGCGCCGAAGGTCTTCTCACGGAGCGCGGCGATGACGCGGACGCGTTCCTTCTCCAGCGCAGCTTTGTCGGCAATGACCGGCGGTTTGGGCGGCGTGAAGAAATCCTCGTGAATGGTGAGCGTGCGGTCTTCCTTGAGCGGGCCGTTGGCGAAGACGCGCAGCGTATCGGCTGTTTCCAGCTTGCTCTTGTCCAGTTCGAGGTCGCCGACCTTTTCCGGCGGCACGTTCTTGCCCATCAGATGCTTGAGGAACCACGAGAAGATGCACGTGCGGCTGTATTCGCTGTAAGCGTGCGGGCCGGGATAGGTGGTGAGCGCCAGCTTGTCCGCCGCGCCGAGCTTCTTGTATAGCCGCTTGAGGCGGTTGTGGACTTCGTTGATGGAGGCGATGGTGAAGATGGCGTCGCGGTTGGCGGAGGAGATCATGAAGGCGCGCGGGGCGATGAGCGCACCGACGTCGGTGAGGTCCCATCGGTAGGTATTGATGAACCACATGCAGTCACAGTGGCCGTCAATCGTCCGGTCGTGGACGTAGGAGGCGACCGTGGAGGTGCCACATGAACTGGCGGCGCACTGGATGCGCTCGTCGCCCGCTGCAATCCACCACGTCGCTGCGCCGCCGCCGGAGGCACCGGTAACGCCGAGCTTGGTGCCGTCCACTTCGGGCCGCTCGCAGAGGAGGTCGAGGCTGCGGATGCCGTTGAGCAACTCGATGCCGGCGGAAGTGTAGCCGCGGCTATACCAATGCCACCAACCTTCGCGGTAGCAGCCGTGGTGATAGCCGCGCACCTCGCCGAGCTGCACCGTCTCGACGATGAGGCAGATGAAGCCGAGTTCGGCGACACGTTTGGCCTGGGCTTGATAATAGACCTTCTGCGTGTCGGCATGGCCGCAGACGTAGAGCACGGCGGGCGCGCGGCCTTTCAGGTCACGCGGGACATAGAGGTTCGCCGTGACGTAAAGCTTCGGCAGACTCTCGTAGTAGAGCTTTTCGATGCGATACGCCGGCCGCTCGACGACGCCGGTGACCTTCGGGTTCAACGGCGGGCGCTCGCCGGCGGGCGGCAGGTCTTGCAGCCCCATCATCTCCATGTAGCGGCGGCGGCGCGTGGCGGCGTCGGCGGTGTCGGTGAGCGCGCGGTCGCTGATGCGCCGCGCCTCGCGCGAGAGGTAATCGCGGATGGTGAGGTTGAACTGCGGCTTTCGCGCGGCGGGCGGTGAGGCGGCAGGCGCGGCGGCGTGGGTGTTGAGGGTGACGCGACCGCCCAGAAGCCCGGCTCCGGCGGCGCCCAGTGTGAGGAAGTTCCGGCGGTTCATGATGAAAGCCTGCCGGATGAAACCCCAACGCCCGGCGGACTGCAAGCGTAGTTATTTGCGGCTGTTGCGGCCCCTGAATCCTTGGCGACCGGTTTTTGGGGCGATCGAAGAGTGCAAAGGCAGGCGTCTTATCGTCATCCAGCCGCCCCGCGTCCACCCGCGACGTGCCGCCACCTGCGTTGGAATCGGTTTTGCATTCACTTCGCCGCCGGCTTCGCTACAATGGGGGCGGTTTATGATTTCTGCGCGCACATGGGCTGAGTCGTGGTTCCTTCACCTGATCCTGCTGGTGGCGGCGGCGGCGCTTGCTTGGTGGCATCCGGCGGCGGGCGGCGTGGGGCTGCTGCTGGTGGTGTTCAACATCAACTTCTTCCGCGACCCGGAGCGGCCGATTCCCGCCGACCCGCGCGCCATCGTCTCGCCTGCGGACGGCAAGGTGGTGGATGTCGGCCCGGCGCGGGAGGAAAAGTTTCTCGGCTGCGAGGCGATGCGGGTGGGGATTTTCCTCAACGTCTTCGACGTGCATGTGAACCGCGCGCCGATCGGCGGCGAGGTGAGGTTCTCCGAGCACGTGCCGGGGAAATTCCTCAACGCCCTGCGCGCGGAGTCGGCGCTCCAGAACGAGCACCAGATTCTCGGCTTGCAGGACGGCGAGTTTCGCGTCACCGTCCGTCTCATCGCGGGCGCCATCGCGCGGCGGATTTGCATCTGGACGCAGCCGGGCGCGCGCGTCGCGCGCGGCGAGCGCATCGGGATGATCCGCTACGGCTCGCGCGCAGAGATTTATGTGCCCGTGAACTGTGAGATCGCGGTGAAACCAGGCGACCGAGTGAAAGGAGGATCGAGCATCCTTGGCTACCGAAAGTAACAAGCCGGCAGGCATGAATCCGGAGAGCGCGGATTTCGGGAAGATTTATTTCCTGCCGAATCTCTTCACGGCGGGCAACCTGCTTTGCGGTTTCTTTGCGCTGACGTGGATCTTCAAATACCAGGCCGTGCCCGACATCCACTACATTCACAACTCGCTCTGGCTCATCCTCGGCGCGTTCGCGTGCGACTTCCTCGACGGCCGCGTGGCGCGGCTCGGCGGGAAGGAGTCGGCGTTCGGGCGCGAGTTCGATTCGCTGGCAGACTTGGTGAGCTTCGGCGTCGCGCCGGCGTTCATGGTGTATCGGATCGTGCTGGAGGAGTTTCCGCGCACGGGCTGGATGGTGGCGGCGGCTTACCTGGCCTGCGGCGCCCTGCGGCTGGCGCGGTTCAACATCCTCTCGCTCCGCGGCGCGTCCTCGAATGAGTTTGTCGGCTTCCCGATCCCGTCGGCGGCGGCAATGGTCGTGAGCGTGACGATGTTCATGATCTGGCTGGAAGAAAAGGAGATCATCACGCCGGTGGGGACGCCGGAACATCCGCTGGGGCCCTGGCGCTACGTGTTGCCGGCGCTGATGCTGTTGTTGTCGGCGATGATGGTGAGCACGGTGAAATACCCGACCTTCAAACACGTGGACTGGACAATGCGCAAGTCGCTGGCGACGTTTGTCGCCGCGCTGGTGGTGTTGTTCCTCGGCTGCACGTGGCCGCAGGTGACGCTGGCGGCGCTGTTCGTGTGCTACCTCATTTACGGCATGGTGCGGCCGTGGGTTTCCAAGCGGCTGCGAAAAGAAATCGAAATCGAAGACGACGACTCCGAAGTATTGTGATCCCCGCTACCGACTTCATTACGCCTGTGCTGGCCGGCCTCGTCAGCGGCTTTCTCGTCTCCATCCCCGTCGGGCCGGTGAACGTCACCGTCATGAACGAGGCGCTCACGCGCGGCTTCCTGCGGCCGTTTCTGGTCGGCTTGGGCGCGGTGACGGCGGAGGCGATCTACTGCGGGCTGGCGCTGGCGGGATTTCAATCGGTGCTGTCGTTGCCCACCGTGCGCACGGTGATGGCGCTGGTGAGTTTCTTGGTGGTGACGGTGTTGGGCTTCAAATACCTGCTGACCCAGCAGCGTTTCGGTGAGAGCACCTCCTTGCGCGTGGAGCAGGAGCTGGAGGAGAAGCTGCACCTGCATCGCGGCTACTGGCTCGGCTTTGGCATGACGCTCGGCAATCCGTTCATCCTGCTCGTGTGGGGCATGCTGGCGGCGGTGCTGTTTGCGCACGGCTGGGTGCGGCCCGGTTTCAGCCAGCTCGCGCTGGTTGGCGGCATGATGGGCGGCGGCACGCTCTGGTTCCTGACACTCTCTTGGGCCACGTCGCGCGGCCATCAACGCGTGTCGCCGCAGACGTTGCGCCTGTTGACCCGCATCTCGGGCGGCTTCCTGGTGGGAGCCGGCTGCCTGCTCGGCGCCAAGCTTGTGCAAGCCGTGTCCGTTTCGGATTTGTTCCGGCCTTTCCATTAAACCGCAACCATGAAATCGGAGCGGCCCCTCATCCCGCCGCGCATCACGAATCACGAGTCACGCATTACGCCCCATGAACCTGACCCACGACCCACGCATCGTCATGACGCTCGACGCGGGCGGCACGAACTTCCGTTTCTCCGGCATCCGCGGCGGCAAGCCCGTCACGCAAACTGTTGCCATGCCCTCCAATGGCGACAACCTTCCGCGCTGCCTCGCCAACATCGTCGAGGGTTTCACGCGTGTGAAGCTGCAATGCCCGGAGCCGCCCGTGGCGATCAGCTTCGCGTTTCCCGCGCCGGCGGACTATCCGAACGGCATCATCGGCGACCTTTACAACCTGCCCGGCTTCCGCGGCGGAGTGGCGCTCGCGCCGATGTTGGAGGAGAAGTTCGGCATCCCCGCGTTCATCAACAACGACGGCGACCTCTTCGTCTATGGCGAGGCCATCGCCGGTTTCCTGCCTTATGTCAACGGTCTGCTTGAAAAAGCCGGCAGCCCGAAGCGTTACAAAAATCTCTTTGGTGTCACGCTCGGCACTGGCTTCGGCGGCGGCATCGTGCGCGACGGCGAGTTGTTCATCGGCGACAACTCGATGGGCGGCGAAGTCTGGCTGCTGCGCAACCGGCTCGCACCAACAATGAACGCGGAGGAAGGCGCCAGCATCCGTGCCGTGCGCCGCGCGTATGCCGAAGTGGCAGGCGTGCCGTTCGACCAGACGCCCGAGCCGAAGGCGATCTTCGACATCGGCATGGGCAAAGGCACCGGCGACGCGGAGGCCGCGCGCGAGGCGTTCCGCCGGCTCGGCGTGGTCGTCGGCGACGCGATGGGCAACGCGCTGACGTTGATTGACGGCCTTGGCGTGGTCGGCGGCGGTCTCAGCGGCGCGGCGCCGTTGTTCCTGCCGACGCTCGTGGAGGAACTGAACAGCACCTACACCAATCCCGCCGGCCAGACCTATCGCCGTGTCACGTCGCCCGTCTTCAACCTCGAAGACCCGGCGCAGCTTCAGGTTTTCCTCAAAGGCGAAAAGCGCGAAGTCGCTGTCCCCGGCAACACGCGCAAGATCGTTTACGATCCACTCCAGCGGCTCGGCGTCGGCATGTCGCGGCTCGGCACAAGCGAAGCCGTCGGCGTCGGCGCGTATGCGTTTGCGCTGCGGAAACTGGGACGGTGATCTCCAGAAACGCCGACGCTATTGCAGAAACCGCCGGTTCTGATACAACGAGGGCCGCCATGAAACGCACTCTTGCCGTATGCATTCTCACTGCCCTCCTTATTCCCGCCGCCGTCATCGCAGCCGCACCAGCCGCGAAACCGAATGTCCTCATCTTCTTCGCCGATGACATGGGCTATTCCGATCCCGGTTGCTACGGCGGCGAAATCGCGACGCCGAATCTCGACCGGCTAGCCGCGAACGGCCTGCGGTTCACACAGTTCTACAACACCGCCCGCTGCTGGCCCTCGCGCGCGTGCATCACGACCGGTTATTACGCGCAGGCCATCCGGCGCGACGCCCTGCCGAGCATCGGCGGCGGCGGTCAGGGCAAGCGGCCGAAATGGGCGCGGCTTTTGCCGGAATACCTCAGGCCGCTCGGCTATCGGTCGTATCATTCCGGCAAATGGCACATTGACGGCGAACAGCTCGCGGGCGGCTTCGACCGCTCCTATTGCCTCGAAGACCACAACCGCAACTTCGCGCCGAAGAACCATACCGAAGACGATGTGAAGCTGCTGCCGGTCGAGTCGGGCAGCGGCTACTACACGACCACCACCATCGCCGAGCACGCTATCAAGTATCTGAAAGAGCACGCCGAGAAGCACGCCAGCCAGCCGTTCTTCGGCTACGTGGCGTTCACGGTGCCGCACTTTCCGCTGCATGCGCCTGCCGAGGACATCGCCCGCTACCGCGACAAGTATCGCAAAGGCTGGGACGCCGTCCGCAACGACCGCTGGCAGCGGATGAAGACGATGGGCATCGTCAACTGCGCTCTCTCGGCTCTGGAGCGCGAGGTCGGTCCGCCCTACCACTTCCCCGATGCGTTTGAGAAGCTCGGCCCCGGCGAAGCGCGCTTCCCGTTGCCGTGGAGCGAACTCACCAGCCAGCAGCGCGAGTTCCAGGCCGCCAAGATGGCCGTCCACGCCGCGATGGTGGACCGCATGGATCGCGAGATCGGCCGCGTGCTCGACCAAGTCAAGGCGATGGGCGCGCTCGACAACACGATCATCTTCTTCGCCTCCGACAACGGCGCGAGCGCCGAAATCATGGTCCGCGGCGACGGCCACGATCCCGCAGCAGCGCCCGGTTCGGCCGCCAGCTATCTCTGCCTTGGCCCCGGATGGTCGAGCGCGGCGAACACGCCGCTCCGCCGCCACAAGACCTGGGTCCACGAAGGCGGCATCAACACGCCGCTCATCGTCCATTGGCCCGCCGGCATCAAGGCCCGCGGCGAGCTGCGCCAAAACCCCGGCCATCTCGTGGACCTGCCACCCACGATCGTCGAACTTGCCGGCGGCTCATGGCTCCAAACGCTCGACGGCAAGCCCGTTCCAGCTCCACACGGCAAGAGCCTCGTGTCCGATTTCGCGCAGGACGGCGCGGTAAAGCGCAATTCGTTGTGGTGGCTGCACGAGAACAACAAAGCCATCCGCATCGGTGATTGGAAGCTCGTGAGCGCCGAGAAGCAGGGCGGCCAGTGGGAACTCTACGACCTCGGCAAAGACCGTTGCGAATCGAACAACCTCGCCGCCGCCATGCCCGACAAAGTCCGCGAACTGGAGCAGCTTTGGAACAAACAGGCCGAGCAATGCCGCGTTCTCGCCCTCTCCGATGGCCAAGGCGCGCCGACCGGAAAGAAAGCCGGCAAGAGCGGGAAGAAGGGCAAGCAGAAGCCGAAGAACCAGGAGTGATGTCGCCATGCCACAACGGGAAACGATGACCTCACGCGAGCGCGTGCTCAAGGCGCTCAACCACGAAATCCCCGACCGCGTGCCGTTCGACCTCGGCGGCAACCAGACCGGCATCCATCGCAAAGCTTACGCGAACCTCATCCGCCACCTCGGCATCCAGGACGACATCATTATTATGGACGCCGTCCAGCAGCTCGCAAAGCCGTGCGAGAAAGTGCTGGAGCGGTTCCACATTGACACGCGCTACATCGCAGCGGGCGCGCCGTCGAGTTGGAAGGGCGGCATCGTCGAGGCCCGCCGCGACGGCAAGCTTTGGCACGATCTCACCGACGAGTTCGGCATCCGTTGGTCCATGCCGGAGGACGCGCCGAACTACATGGACATCACGCTCCATCCGCTCGCCAACGCGACGCTCGCCGACGTGAAGAACCATCCGTGGCCGAAAGGCGACGACCCGACGCGCTTCGCTGGCCTGCGCGAGCGCGCGCTGCTGTTGAAGAAGGAGACGCCCTACGCGGTCGTCAGCGGCATCTCCGGCGTGGTCTATGAGATTTGTTGGTATCTGCGCGGTTTGGAGCAGTGGTTCTGCGACCTGATGACCGAGCCGGAGTTCTGCGAGGCGATGCTCGACCAGACGCTGAAGTTCTGGATGGACTGGTTCGGGCTTTTCCTCGACGAGGTCGGCGATGTGGTGGACGTCATCATGATCGGCGACGACCTCGCCGCGCAGAAAGGTCCGCTGTTTCAGCCCGACATCTACCGCCGCATGGTCAAGCCGCGCCACAAGCGCCTCGTCCAATACATCCGCTCCCGCACCACCGCCAAGGTCTGGTATCACACGTGCGGCTCGTGCGTCGGCCTGATCCCGGAGTTGATGGACAACGGCATCCACATCCTCAACCCCGTGCAGGTCAGCGCGACGAACATGGAACCGGCGGAGTTGAAGCGCCGCTTCGGCCGCGAGCTGGTCTTCTGGGGAGGCGGCTGCGACGCACAACATATCCTGCCGAGCGGCACGCCCGCCGAGGTCGCCGCCAATGTCCGCAAAAACGTCACCGCGTTCATGCCCGGCGGCGGCTACGTCTTCAACAACGTCCACAACATCCAGGGCGACGTGCCGCCGGAAAACATCATCGCCCTCTACGACACCGCTTACGAGTGCGGGTTCTACTCTTGACCCATGATCGCACGAGTTCTTCCTCCGGTGATATTCGCCCTCGCGGTGCACGCGGCTGACCTGCCTTCATTATCGCCCTATGACCGCCAAGTGGCGGAGCACGTCACGAAACTCAACGATCCCTCGCCCCACGTTCGTCTTCGCGCGGCGGAAGCGCTGGGTTTTCTGCGGGCGTATCGTGCGGAAGCTGTGCTCGTGGCGCGGCTCAAGGATGATGCGGCTGAAGTTCGCCGTCAGGCCGCGATGTCGCTCGGCTGGTGCGGCGGTCGCACATCGGTCGCGCCGCTTCTGGAGAAGCTCGATGATAGCGACTGGCTTGTGCGGCAGGCGGCGCACATCGCGCTGACGAATCTCACTGGAATGGAGTTCCCCTTCAACGCGCTTGCCCCCGATGCCGAGCGTCAGAAGCATGCGCAAGTGTGGCGCGATTGGTGGAGGAAAGCGCCCGCCGAACGTCCACCGGCCGATGTGCTCGCCCTGCTCGCCGGGCCGAAAGTAAACGTGCCGCAGTGGCAGGTGTCGGCGTCGAGCGTCTATCGCGGGCCGCTGGAGGTGCTGATTGACGGCGACTTGGAGCCGGGTTACTGGCAGACGAAAGGCGTGAAGCCGCCGCAGTGGTGCCAGCTTGATCTCGGCGCGCCAACCGAAGTTCGCCAAGTGACGGTCCACCAGTATGCCGCTGGCTACTGCATGACGGACTATGAGGTCAGCACCAGCCTCGACGGCAAGAAGTTCGAGCGCGCTGTGTGCCGTAAGGAGAAGTCGCCAGTGGCGCTGGTCGTCAACTTCCCGCCGCGCAAGGCGCGCTTTGTGCGCATCACCAGTTTCGGCTCGGAGCGGGCGACTTATCCGACAACGTTCCGCGAGATCGAAATCAATGGCCAGCGTGGGAAGCCAGTGGACACGGCATTGGCGTGGCCGCGCGAACGCGGCGTGCGCTCGCTTGGCGCGCTTGGCGGAAAGGGCGCGACGGAGGCGATCATCGCAATGCTCGGTCCGTCGCCCGCCACGGCACCCGCGCTACGGCCGATGGTCCGCGCGGGCATCCGGGCCGTCGGGCGGCTGCGCGAGGACGTGGGGCGCGACTGGCTCATCTCCCTGCTCGAAAACCCGATGTGGGCGCGTTGCGCGGCCGAGGCGCTCGGCGATGTCGGCGACCGGCGCGCGGTCGGGCCGCTGCTGACCGCTTACGCGCGGTTCGCGAAGCGGTTGGATGAGAAGAATCCGCCGGAAGTTCCTGCCGATGACGACATGAAGTTCCCGTCGGAGGACCGGATGCTGGAGACGCCCTATTGGATCGCCCACGCGCTGTGCCGGCTGCCGCTGGACGATCCGCGCGACCGTGCGCGGCTGCGCGAACTGGCGCCGTTGATCATGGCGAATCTTCAGGGCGACCACGACACGTTCATGCTTTACCAGCCGGAGACCGGTCATCTGCTGACGCAGCATCTGCTCAATGCGGCAGGCATGCGCCAAGAAGCAGCGGAACAGGCGTTCGCAAAGCTCGGCCAGCCGCGGCGCGCCGCGAATCCGGAGCCAGCCTATGCCTGGCCGAAGTTCGACGTGAGGCGGATTTCGCCGTGGTTGCCGTGCGTCTGCACAGAGCACGAAGACCTGACGCGGCTGCTGCCGTTGTTGCAGCACACCAACGGCTGGGTGCGCATCAATGCCGCCAAGACCATAGGCTGGCTTGGCGACTCGCGCGCCATCGCGCCGCTCGCGGAGACGCTGGCCGCCGCGAAGTCCGAGGGCGACTACGGCTGGAGCAAGACATGGAAGGACGAGGAGTTCAACGACCCCTGCCCGCGCTGGCGTGAAGCGCTGTTGCGCGCGCTCGGCCTGCTGAAGGCGACGCAGCACGTCGGATTGATCGCGAAGGTCCTGAACGACGAAGGTTCGGTGCTCGAAGTGCGTCACGCGGCGGCGGAAGCGCTCGCTGACATCGGCAATAAGGAGGCCCTCGCTATTTTGCAGCGCACAGCGACGGCGCATCCGTTCGGCACAGTGCGACAGGTAGCGCGCGATGCTTTGCTGGCGCGGGGGATTGAGCCGGTTTGGAGTCCCGGTTTCAGCCGGAATCCGGCGTCGGAGGAGCAGGCGCAAAGACCGGCTAAAGCCGGGACTCCGAACCTCGACGCCAACACGACCCCCTGCATCTTCGACGCGAACTTCAACGCGCTGCTCTTTATCAAAGGCAACAACGACTTGCCGAACACGCCGCAGACCGTCGAGCAGGCCGACCGTTGGCGGCAGACTTACGCCGTCACCGACGAAGGCCCGTCCTACCGACCCGGCGACAACTTCTTCGTGCTCAGCCCGCCGCGGCCTGACGGGAAGGTGACGCAGCTCACGCACTTCAAAGACGGCTGGGTCGGCGAGCCGGAGCTTTCATGGGACGCGAAGCAGGTGATTTTCTGTCGCCGCGAGAAGGACAGCCTCTGGTGGCACGTCTGGCGGATGAACATAGACGGCTCTGGTCTCCAGCAACTTACGCGCGGCCCGTATCATCACGTCGGCCCGGCGTTCCTGCCCGACGGCCGCATCGTGTGCGCGTCCACTCGCACCGGCATCCGCGACGAGTATCACGGCTACGCTTGCACCGCGCTCTACGTGATGAACCCCGACGGCAGCGACCTGCATCCCATCGCGACGAACATCGGCCGCGACAACGAGCCGGCGCTGTTGCCCGACGGACGGATTGTGTTCAGCCGGCTGGAGGTTTTCTACTCGCGCAACAAGACCGAGCTGACGCTGCACGCGGCGTTCCCCGACGGCACGCATGATGTGGTGCTCTACGGGCCGGAGCGGCGGAAGTTCTGGCGTGACCTCGACCACGGCATCAAAGGCCCCGACGACGGCCAGGAGGCGCCGTTGACGCATCGCGTGCTTCGCGTCACGCAACCGCAGCCGATGCCCGACGGCCGCATCGTCGTCTCGACGCAGGGCGGGTTGACGCTCATCGGCCCGCGCCGCGACACCGAGCAACTCATCTCGCCCGACCTCAAGACGCGCGCCTACACGACGCCGGTGCCGTTGAGCGACGGGACGCTGCTCTGCGCGACGACGCTCAAAACGCCCGACCGCAAGAAGGTGGACCTGGGCCTCTATCATCTCGACCCGCGGACGGGCAAGCTCGACCTCCTCTACAACGATCCCGCCACCGCCGACTACGAGCCGCGCCCGATCATCCCGCGCCGGCCGCCGCCGGTGCGGGCGGATTCCGCGAGCCGCGAGGCTTACAGCGGACGGTTTCTCTGCGCGAGCGTGTTCAACTCGCAGGAAAAGGAAGTCGCGCAGCGCGGGCGGTTCGTGCGCCTCATCGAGGGCGTGCCGGTCGTGGGCCGCCACGAGACGCACACCGGCGGCCAGCCCGTCTGGAAGAACCACGGCGGCACTTTCGCCCGCGTGCTCGGCACCGCGCCGCTCGCGCCGGACGGTTCGTTCTACGTCGAGTTGCCCGCCGACCGGCTCGTGCATCTCCAGGTCCTCGACAGCGACCGGCGCGTGATCAACAACCAGTTGACGTGGATCTACGCGCGGCCTGGCGAGACCAAGTCATGCGTTGGCTGCCACGAAGACCCGCACACGACGACCGAGCCGCGCCAGCCACCGCTCGCGTTGCAAGGCGGCCCGTTACCGTTCCTGCCGAAAGGTGGCGAGTTTTCCTATCGTGCCAAGGCGTGGTTCAAAGGCAGCCTGCCGTCCGAAATCGAGGAGCGCACCCGCACCGTCCACGCCGTGAACCTGCTGGCGAGATGAGCCAAAAGCGCCGGCTCTCGTCCGTCACTTGATTGTGGACGGCTTCACGGTAGTGCCCGGCTTGATCTGAATCGTGACGGGCGGCTTGCCCGGCAGGGTGGGAGCCTTCTTGGCCGGCGAAGAGGCGCGCGGTGGCGGGCGGCGTGTCTCGGATTGAGTGGACTCGGACGGCGTCCTTCGCTCAGCCACCGGGGATACCTCGAACATCTCCCACCTGCCGATGCGGTCGCTCACGGCGGCAAGCAGGCATTCGTCAGTGATCCCGGCGCGCACATATTTGGCATTGGCGGCGCATCGGAAAGCGACGCGGTTCCCTGATTGTGGTAACATCTCAAAGGTTTCCCACAGACCCGCCGCTCTGCTGACGGCGCCGAGGAGCGTCTGGGCCGAGATGCCGCCACGGACGATGCGCCCGCTCTGCACGCTGCGCAATGCAACGCGTCCGGCGCCGAGTTCGTGTATCTCAAACGTTTCCCAACCATGCGCTGCGTCGGAAACTGCCGCCAGTTTTGAGTCTTCGCCGACGCCGGCGCGCACCCAGCGCTGGTTGACCACCGAGCGCAGATGCACGCGGCGGCCGGGCCGCAACGACGCGGCGGGCACGGGTGTTTCGCTCAGTGGGGTATCGGTGTGCATGCGCGCAAACGTCTTCGTGCCCGCGTTCACCACATATTCGGCGCGCGTGCCTTCATGGTGGCCGAGTGAGAGCCGGCCGAGGTGGACGCGCAGCGCGTTGAGCGACATCCAGCCCGTGCTGATGGTGCGCGAGAAACCGTCCACGCCAATGTCCACCGCCACGCGCACTTCCGGTGTGACCGAGACGTCGAAGTTGTAAACCGGTTCCTTGAGCCGCAGGTGATAGTCGGCCACGACGCTGTCCCGGCCTTCGGGCAAGCGCAGAGCCGGCATGGTGAATCGCGCTTCGCGGGCGCGGTTGTCGGTGAAGGTCAGCTTCTTGCCCGGCAACGACCGGTTCTGGATGTCGGCCTCGGCGGTGAGGTTCACCGACCCGTCGCCGCTCAAGGCGATGGCTGCCTGCGCATAGCCCGACACGACGCCGGCGTCGAACCGCGTATGGGTCAGCTCCGGCGGGATGGGCAGGCGGATCTTGGTGTTGGAATCGCCGAACGGCGGCGCAAAGTCGCGGTTGAAGTCGAATCCGATAGTTGTCCACCGCTTGTAAAGCAAGTTGGTCCAGAGCGCGCGGAACCTGTAGCCGTAGAGGAACTCGAACTGCATCACAGCCTCGTCACCGTTGAACACCAGCGAGTCACGCAGGTGGGTGGAGCGGTAGAAATCGGCGTTGCCGTTGACGGCCGCAGCTTGGATGCTGGCCACCAGCTCGAAGGGACGGTCTGCGGGATCCTTCACCATCACAACGGCCGGCCCCACCTCGCCCGTCACGCGGATGGGCGCGCGCAAGCCGATCCCATACGACGCGCCGAGCGTGATCCGCGTAAACCCCGACGGGTAGTTCCAGCGCCGCTCCCAGTGCCAGGAGTTGCCTTTGGTGAAACCGGTGAGGAACGTGGTGCGGAAACGCGCCTTGCCCAGTTTCACCTCAAAGGGTTTCTCGACGGGCGGTTCGGCCGGCGGCGGCTTTCGCTCAAACCGCTCGATCAGATGGCCTCCAAACGGCTCGAGCCGGTGGAAGGAGAATGTTCCGCCATCGGCGCGGGCGCGCATCAGACGGCCATTGACCACCGGCAACGGGGCCTTGGGCACGACAAACGTGTCCACCACCTCAAAGCTGCCTTGTCCCTCGCCAATCGCCTTCAGCAACTCCGCTCGACCGCACTTCGCCGCGCGGGCCAGCGGATGGCCTTCGGGCAACGCGGGCACTTCTTTCTTCACAAATTCCTCGAACCCTTGGCGCGACTCGGCGCTGAGTTTCTCTTCCGAGAGCACGGCGGCGCCGCCCCTTCCCATGAACGCCGCAAAATCCGGCACGCCGGCCGCCACGCGGCGTGGCTCCGCCACCTCGATGCCCGTGGAGCGCACCAACACAAACGCGTCGTCCAATTCCACGGCCTCCTCGTCGCTCTTCGGCGCGCCGAAAAGCGCGGCGCGGTCGAGTTTCTTCACCGCATCGCGGAACCCTTCCGTGTTCTTCCCAAGCGCAGCGGCCACCTCCTGTAACGTCACCTCCGAGAAGTCGCCCAGCTTCACGCGTCTTGACGTCAGGTCGCCGGCCGTCAGCCGCCGCACGGGACGCAACTGCCGCGCGAGGCTTTCGCCCAGCACCGATTCCGTCCCCAGACGCTCCGCGAGCGGTGTCGCACGCACAGGTCTGGACGAATCCACCTGCTGGCCCGACACATGCGCCACCAACGCGACGGCTGCAAACGCAACCCAACCCTTCATGCAACGGAAGGACCACCTCCACGAGATCGTTCTGTTCATTGGTCCGACCACTAACACGGCACTCGTATCGGTGCAAGTTCGCACTCATTTTTTGTCCGCAAAGCCGCGCATAGACTGGCGTCGCGCGCGCATTTGTGATAAGCACGCGACGCGCCGAATGAGCAAAACTTCTCTTCTCTGTTGCCTCGTTGCCTCAATCTTCTGCGCCTCGCAGAGGACCACCGCCGCCGAGCCGCTGCGCGTGCGGATGGAAAACTTCATCGTCACACCTTCCACCGGGCCGCTGGTCCACGTCCACGTCCAGAACCGTGGCGAACGCGCCGTCAGCGCCGTCGTGCGCGTGCGTTGGCCGGAGGGTTGGAAGGGCGCGCCAGCGGAGCAGACAGTGAGCATCGGCCCGAAAGCCACGGCGAAGGTGGCGTTCACGGTTGAAAAGGCCGTGGATGTCGCAGCGAACCGCTATGCAGTGGTCGTAGAGGCACGTGCTGGCGATGTAGCGGTGACGCGCACGCAACAAGTGGTCTGCGCCACTGCGCCCTACTTGAAGCCGCAGGTGGACGGCAAACTTGATGACTGGAAGGACGCGGTGCCGATCACGTTCACGACCGCTGGCAAAGCGACGACGGCGATGACGTGCTGGAGCCGCAAACTGTTCTGCGTGGCAGTGCGCGCCGAGCAGATGAAGGGGGGCGCTGTGCAGTTTGCGGTGGCGCCGGAAAGTGGAGAGAAGCCGGGGCGATACGAGTTCGTCGTTCTGGCTCCGGAACAGGATGGACCGGCGAAGTGTTTTCTGCTCATGCGGCCGGACGATGATCTGAAGCTGACGGAGCAAAGCCGCGCGCTGGAAGGCTTGGAGTGTGGCGACGTGCAGGCGGCGGTGACGAAAGAGGGCGGCGCGACGTGCTTCGAGATCGCCGTGCAGGTGAAACTTGTGCCGGAGTTGCAGCCGACGCCGGGCCGGCCGTTCCGGTTCTCGCTGCTCGTGCATGACGGCGGTGGACTGCGCGACCTCGGCACGGTGATGAATCTGTGGGATGACCAGCGGCAGCCACAATCCTGGAGCCGGTGGAAAGGCGCGGCGTTCGGCCCGACGCCGCCGTTCGACAGTAATGTAGAGTTCGGGTTTTCGAGTTCGATCCATTGAGGAGAAAGTCATGAAGAAAACATGTGTGGCGGTGATTGTGTCGTCGTTGGCGTTGTGCTTCAGCTTGGCGCGGGCGGCTGACGAGCCGGTGGTGTTCAAGACCGCAGCAGCGTCAGGCGAGAACGCGGCTGAAACTGGCAAGAAGGCGGCGACAGAGCTGAAGGCGGCGTTTGGCAGCGCGGCGCCGAAGGCGGTGCTCGTGATGGATTCGTTCGAGGACGTCGCTTCCAAGAAGGCGATGCTCGACGGCGTGGCGTCGGTGTTGCCGAAGGAGATTCTGTTCGGCGGCGCGTCCTACGGCGGCTTCACGCAGCGTGGCTCAGTGAACGACGACGGCGTCGTGTTGCTCGGCATCGGCGGCGACGGCGTTGGCGTCGAGGCGGCGCTCGCGGAGAACATGGGCGCGGCGGGGCTGACGATGGAGAAAGATCTGGAGAAGCTCACTGCGGCGCTCAACCGCGCGGGCGAGAAGCTCGCGAAGCAGTTGCCGCTCGACCGCGGCGCGCTGATGCTGCTGATCTCCGACGCACACTCGCCGAAGAACCAGTTGCTGCTCGATGGCGTGCAGAAGGTCGCGGGCAAGAAGCTGCCGATCACCGGCGGCTCGGTGAACAAGAACGCCGGGCAGAACTGGGTTTATTTCCGCGGCGCGGCGCACACCGACAGCGCCATCGCGCTGCTGCTGACCGGCCCGTTCAAGGTGACGCAGACGGGCCGGCAGGCGAAGACCAACGAGGCGGTGATCGAGACGGCGCGCGAAGGCTCGGCGTCGGTGCTCAAGAGCGCGCCGGCGAAGCCATTCGCGGTGATCGCGTTTAACTGCGGCGGGCGCAAAGGCAAGCTGAAGCGGCTCGAAGATGAACTGGAGGCGATCCAGACATCCGTCGGCAAGGATTTGCCGCTGTTCGGAACCTACTGCGCCGGCGAATACGGCCCCGCCGATCTCAGCGAGAGCAAAGGCGATTGCACGCCCTGCGGCCGCGGATGGCATGTGATGTTCACCGTGTTGGCGAGATAAACTCATGAAAGCCAAATTTGCTTTTCTCCTCGCGGCGCTCGTGGCCGTTCCCGCGTTCGCTGGCCATCGTTTCGCATGTGTGGACAACGGCGCGAACCGGTTGTTGCTCGTGGATCAGGCGGAACCGTCGCGCGGCTGGAGCGTGGCGATTCCGACCGGCTCGCGCGATCTGCAACGGCTGGAGAAGAACCGGTTGCTGGTGAGTCACGGCAACGGCTGCGGCATCTACGACATGAAGGACGGCCGTTGCCTGTGGCGGCTCGAAGGTTTTTCCGGCGTCCAGACGGCGCGACACATCGCCGACCGCGATGAGATCATGCTTGGAGCGATTGCAAAGGGCGCGGTCGAGTTTCACTTTCTGAAACGTGACGGCGAGTGGTTCCATAAATCCGACCGTGTGGTTCGCGCGACGGGTGTCGAGCCGGCTCTGCTGCGGCTGGCGCGGTTCACCAGCGATGGCCACGTGTTGTTCACGACGGGCAACCCGATCCGCGTGGTCGAGTGGGACCTCGCGGCGAACAAGGAGGTCTGGTCCGCGCCATTCCCCGGCAAGGGTTACGTGGCGTTGCGGCGCGCGGACGGCACAACGGCGGTCTCGACCGGCGGCGCGGTATCGGTGGTGGAGATTGCACGCGATGGGAAGATCACCAAGACCTGGCTCGGCGACGCCTACCGTAAGCAGCACCGGCTCGACTGGTTCTCCGGCTTCGAGTTCCTGCCGAACGGCCACATCGTGGTGGCGAACTGGCTTGGCCACGGCGCGCAGGGCAAGGGACCGCACGTCATCGAGGTGGACGCCGACAACAAAGTGGTATGGAGTTGGGAGGATCACACCGCCGCGAAGCAGGTCACAAATCTCTTGATGTTGGACGAGAAATAGCATCGCCATAAGTCTTTCATGAAAGCGTTACGCATCGTTCTTCTTGGGCTGTTCGTCCTTTTCACCAGCCTCACGCTCGCAGCAGACTCGCGGCCGAACATTCTGTTGATCATCACCGACCAGCAGCACGCGGGGATGCTGAGTTGCGCGGGCAATCCGCACTTGAAGACGCCAAACCTCGACAGTCTGGCACGGACAGGCGCGCGGTTCGAGCGGGCCTATTGCGGTAACCCGGTTTGCGTGCCGTCGCGGTTCTGCATGATGAGCGGCACGATGCCGAGCCGCATCGGCATGGAGACCAACGGCGAACTCCGCAACCCCGTCGCGCCCGAGATCCTCAACGACGCGATGGGTGCGGTGTTCCGCCGTGCCGGCTACCAGACAGTCTTCGGCGGCAAGACGCACGTGCCGGCTGCGAAGAAACCGAACCGTATCGAGGACTACGGCTTCGACGTGCTCACCGCCGACCAGCGCAATGAACTGGCCGACACGTGTGTGAAGTTTCTGCGCGAGAAGCGCGATCGACCGTTCCTGATGGTGGCGTCGTTCATTAACCCGCACGACATCTGTTACATGGCCATCCGGGCGTGGAAGAACAGCGGCACTGTGCCGAAGAACGCCAAGGTGACGCCGCTGAGCCTGCCAGCGATCCAGTGTCTTGACGCAGCGCTGAAGCTGCCTGCGGGCGTTTCCGAGGAGGAGTTTTTCCGCAGCGTCTGCCCGCCGGCGCCAGCGAACCTCGGCATTCCGGAAGGCGAACTGTCAGTGTTTGGCGGCAAGGACCACGGGTTCCGCGGCTACGTCCGGCAGCACTGGACCGAGCGCGACTGGCGGCTGCACCATTGGGCCTATCTCCGCCTGACGGAGCGCGTGGACGCCGAGATCGGCAAGGTGCTGGCGGCGTTGCGCGAAGCCGGCTTGGAGAAGGACACGCTCGTGATGATGACCAGCGACCACGGCGACATGGACGGCGCGCATCGCTTTGAACACAAGTCGCTGCTCTACGAGGAAGCGGTGCGCGTGCCGATGCTCGTGTCATGGAAGGGCGTGACGCAGGCGGGCTTGGTGGACCGCGAGCATCTCGTCTCCACGGGCTTGGACCTGATTCCGACAATGTGCGACTTCGCGGGAGTGCCGAAACCGGCGTCGTTGACAGGACGCAGTGTGAAGGCGCTGGCGGAAGGCAAGCCGGTTGAGCAATGGCGCAAATGTCTGGTGGTCGAGAATAATAAAGCGCGGCTTGTGCTCAGCGAGCGTTGGAAATACATGGTCGGCGCCAGTGGCGAGATTCGCGAGATGATCACCGATTTGGCGCGCGATCCCGGTGAGATGAAGAACCTCGCCGCTGACCCGGCCTATCGCGAGAAACTGGAGACGGGCCGGCGTTTGCTGAAACACTGGTATGAGAGCCACAACCTCAAGCTCGATGCAAAATACGTGGTGAACCCATGAAACAAATCTTCTGCGCGTTGTTGCTTGCCTGCACGACCGTGCTGGCGGCGGAAAAGCCTGCCAATATCCTCTTCGCGCTCGCCGACGACTGGTCTTATCCGCACGCGGGCGCTTACGGCTGCAAATGGGTGAAGACGCCGGCGTTCGACCGCGTGGCGCGCGAGGGCGTGCTCTTCACCAACACCTACACGCCGAACGCCAAGTGCGCGCCGTCGCGGGCGTGCATCCTCACCGGCCGCAACCCGTGGCAGCTCAAGGCCGCGTGCAATCACATCTGTTACTTTCCGACAGAGTTCAAGACCTACGCCGAGGCGCTCGCGGAGCATGGCTACTTCGTCGGCATGACCTGCAAGGGCTGGGCGCCCGGCGTGGCCAACGACGCCAACGGCAAACCACGCGCGATGACCGGGCGACCGTTCAACAAACGCACCGCGCCGTCGCCCACGAAGGGCATCAGCAACAACGACTACGCGGCGAACTTCGCCGATTTCCTCGACGCCGCGCCCGCGGGCAAGCCGTGGTGCTTCTGGTATGGCTCCGTCGAGCCGCACCGCGCCTACGAATACGGCAGTGGCGCTGCCAAGGGCGGCAAGAAAACCTCCGACCTCGACCGCGTGCCGGGTTACTGGCCCGACAACGAAACCGTCCGCAACGACATGCTCGACTACGCGTTCGAGATCGAGCACTTCGACCGCCATCTCGGCCGGATGCTCGCCGAACTGGAGAAGCGCGGCCAGCTCGACAACACGCTCGTCTTGGTCACCGCCGACAACGGCATGCCGTTCCCGCGCGCGAAAGGCAACGAATACGAGGTCTCGAACCACATGCCGCTCGCCGCGATGTGGAAGCGCGGCATCCGCGCGCCGGGCCGCACCGTCACTGACTTCGTGAGCTTCATTGACTTCGCACCGATGTTCATCGAGGTGGCGGGCGTGAAGTGGCCGCAGACCGGAATGGCGCCCGCTACGGGTCGCAGTCTCACGGATGTTTTCCGCTCGGAGAAATCCGGCCGCGCTAATCCCGCGCGCGACCACGTGTTGCTCGGCCAGGAGCGCCACGACATCGGCCGGCCGCATGACTGGGGTTATCCGATCCGCAGCATCGTCACCGACGGCTGGATTTACCTGCGCAATTTCGAGCCGTCGCGCTGGCCCGCGTGCAATCCAGAAACTGGCTACCTCAACACTGATGGCGGCGCGACGAAGACGGCGATCCTCGACGCCCACCGCAAGGACGCGGGCGACCACCACTGGGCGCTCTGCTTCGGCAAACGCGCGGCGGAGGAACTCTACGACCTGAAGAACGATCCCGATTGCTTGAAAAACCTCGCCACGAGCGCGGAGCACCAAGCACGCAAGGACCAGCTCCAGCGGCAGCTCTTCGACGAACTGAAGGCGCAGGACGACCCGCGGATGTTTGGCAAGGGCAGCGTGTTCGAGGCAGAGCCGTATGCCCATCCCGGCCAGCGCGGTTTCTACGAGCGCTACATGAAAGGCGAAAAGATCAAAGCCGGCTGGGTTAGCGAATCGGATTTTGAGAAAACTCCGCTGGATTGAAGCACAACTTATGAACTTGAAATCCATCACAGCACTGGCACTGGCGACGCTGTTCTGTGCGGTCGCGGCGTTTGCGGCCGACAGCGCCAAGCCCAACATCATCTTCATCCTCGCCGACGATATCGGCTACGGCGACTGGGGCTGCTACGGCGCCACGAAGGTCAAGACGCCGAACCTCGACCGTCTTGCCGCGCAGGGACGGCGGTTCACCGACGCGCACTCGCCGGCGGCGGTTTGCACGCCGACGCGCTACGCGTTTATGACCGGCGAATACGCCTGGCGCAAACCGGGCACGGGTATCCTGCCGGGCACCGCCGCGCTCATCATCGAGCCGGGTCGCGTCACCGTGCCCTCGTTGCTCAAGCAGGCCGGCTACACCACCGGCGTCGTCGGCAAGTGGCACCTCGGTCTCGGCGCGACATCGCCGACCGACTACAACGGCGAAATCAAGCCCGGCCCGCTGGAGATCGGTTTCGATTACGCGTGGCTGCTGCCGGCGACCGGCGACCGCACGCCATGCGTCTGGGTGGAGAACCATCGCGTCGTCGGCCTCGATCCCGCCGACCCGATCAAGCTCGACTACACCGTCCAGCGCGGCCAGCCGGAGTCGTTCGTCAAAGGCATCCCGCGCATCGGCAAACAAATCGGCGGCAAAGCCGCGCTCTGGCAGGACGACGAGATCGCCGACCTGCTCACAAAGAAAGCCGTCGCGTTCATCGAGAAGAACAAGGAGAAACCGTTTTTTCTCTACTTCGCCACGCACGACATCCACGTGCCGCGCGTGCCGCACGCCCGATTCCGCAGCACCAGCCAGGCCGGCGTCCGCGGCGACGTGATCCAGGAGTTCGACTGGTCCATCGGTGAGGTGATGAAGGCGCTCGACCGGCTCAAGCTCGCCGACAACACGCTGCTCATCGTCACCAGCGACAACGGCGGCGTGCTCGACACCAACGGCCCAGACCACGTCAATAGCGGCACCGTCGAGACGAACAACGGCCATCCGCAAAACGGGGTGCTTCGCGGCACGAAAGGCAGTCCCTACGAAGGCGGCACGCGCGTGCCGCTCATCGCGCGCTGGCCCGGCCACGTCCAGACCGGCACTTCCGGCGAACTCATCTGTCACGTGGACATGCTCGCCACCGCCGCCGCACTCACCGGCCAGAAGCTCGCTGCTGCCGCCGGCCCCGACAGCTTCAACGTCCTCCCCGCGCTCCTCGGCGAGAAACTCGACAAGCCGTGCCGCGACCATCTTGTCGAACAAGGCAGCGTGCTCGCGCTTCGCAAAGGTCCGTGGAAACTCATCCCCGCCGCCCCCGCCGGCAAGGGCAAGAAAGGCAAAGGCCGCGGCCCGAAGAGCGCGGAGCTTTACAACCTCGCCGACGACCTCTCCGAAACGAAGAACGTTGCCGACCAGCATCCGGAAATCGTGAAAGAGATGACGGCGTTGTTGCAGTCGGTGCATGAGAAAGGACGGAGCCGGCCGTGACCGCCAGCAACCGAATCACCCGTCGCGAAGCAATCCAGCGCACCAGTGGCTTGCTCTTGGGAGCGACGGTGCTCTCTGGCACGTATGCCGCGGAGCCGGCGGCGAACGACCGCAAAGTTGTCTGGGGCATTGCGGAACTGTTCGAGTGGATTTACCGCCTTCAGAAATCCACCGGACGCGACACGGAGGATTGCCTGCAAGCGCACCTCGACCACGGCATCCGGCACGTCATCTGGGCCATTGGGCGCAGCACGGTGGATTACCACAGCAAGCTGCCGGCCACGACCCTCTATGTCGGCGATTCACGACCGGAGACGAAGATTATCGGCGACGCGTTGAAGCAGCGCTGCACGTTGCGCGCGGCGATGGCGTTCGCCCGCGAGCGCGGCATGACGATCTACGCGCGGCTCGGCATGAACCGGCACTACGGCAGCGGCTACGGCGGCGCGCTGCGCTCAAAATGGGCGGCGGAGCATCCGGAACTGTGGTTCGTCACGAAGAAGGGCAAGCAGGACACGACGCGGCTCTCATATTTCTTCCCGGAGTATCGCCGCGAGCGCATCGCCATCCTTGCCGAGGTGGCGGAGATCGGCGCGCACGGGTTGTGTCTCGATTTCTGCCGGCAGGTGCCGCACATGGATTACCAGCCGGGGCTTATCGCCGCGTGGCAAGCGAAAGGCGGCAGCGACCCGCGCGCGTTCAAGCCCGATGAACCGCGCTTCATGGAGTGGTGCCGCTTCCGCGCCGGCTACGTCACGACGTTCCTGCGCGAACTGCGCACGGCGTTGGGCGAGGTTGAGAAGCAACTCGGCCGTCACGTGCCGGTCATGGCGCGCATCACCGACTGTGGCCTCGACGTGAACCTGATGGAAGGCATGGACGTGGAAACGTGGGTGGAGGAAAAACTCGTGGACGAGTTGTGCACAAACCCTCTCTGGTGGCTGCGCTACAAGTATCCCGACACGCTCGCGCCCTACGCGAAGCTGGCGCGCGCGCACGGCATCAAGCTCTGGGGCGGTGTCGGCTGTCTGCCCGCGGCGAAGACGAAAGTGAATCCGGTTTCCTTCCTGCGCCGCGCGCAACGCCAATACACCGAAGGCGCGGACGGCCTGGCGCTTTACCAGTCCGACACCGGCATCCGTAACCCGGTCTTGATGCCGTTCCTGTCGCAACTGGCCGATCCCGTGGCCGTCACGCGACTGCTCGGTGACAAGGAGCTTCTGGCGCGCTGGCCGCAAGACGATGCAAGCCGCTACTACGGCCTCGACAACCACAGCAAGATCGAATCGCTCGGCGTGGAGGCGCAGCCAGTGGAGAACTTGTGAAGAGGGCGATCAGACAGAGACAAGGAAATATGAGAATACTCTTGACCCTTCTCGTTTCGCTGATGCCGCTCGCAGCCACCGCCGCGGCACCCGTCAAGCCCAACATCCTTCTCGTCCTCTGCGACGACCTTGGTTACGGCGACCTCGCTTGCTTCGGCGACAAATCGCTCCACACGCCGAACCTCGACAAGTTTGCGACGGAAGGAATGAAACTGACGAGCTGCTACGCGGCGCACGGCAACTGCTCGCCCTCGCGCACGGCGTTGATGACCGGTCGCACACCCACGCGTGTCGGCGTGCGCAATTGGATTGCGGAGGAGTCGCCCGTCCACGTGCCGCGGGGCGAGATCAGCGTCGCCACGTTGCTGAAGCGCGCCGGCTACGCCACCTGTCACAGTGGCAAGTGGCACATGAACGGGCAGTTCAACCAGCCCACGCAGCCGCAGCCAGGCGACCACGGCTTCGAACACTGGTTCTCAACGCAGAACAACGCGCTGCCAAATCATCGCAACCCGAACAATTTTGCACGCAACGGCAAGGATGTCGGCAAGCTCGAAGGCTACTCGGCGCACCTCGTCGTGGACGAAGCCCTGCGCTGGCTCGGCGCGCGCAATCCGGCGAAGCCGTTCTTCCTCTACCTTTGCTTTCACGAGCCGCACGAGCCGATCGCCACCGACTCGAAATACACCAAGCTCTATCCGTCCGACGACCCGCGCTACAGCGCGCACCACGGCAACATCACTCAGATGGACGACGCCTTCGGCCGGCTCATGCGTGCGCTCGACGAGCGCGGGCTGCGCGAGAACACGTTCGTTTTCTTCACGAGCGACAACGGCCCCGCCATCACGCCGATGCACCCGCACGGCTCTGCCGGGCCCTTGCGCGACAAGAAAGGCTCGCTCCACGAAGGCGGCATCCGCGTGCCCGGCATTGTGCGCTGGCCCGGCAAAACGCGCCCCGGCAGCGTGAGTGACGAGCCAGTCTGCGGCGTGGATTTTTTGCCAACGGCGTGCGCGCTCGCCGGCATCGAGCCGCCGCGCGACCGCAAGCTCGACGGCGCGAGCTTCCTGCCCGCGCTCGACGGCAAGCCGGTGGCGCGCAGCACGCCGCTCTATTGGCACTTCAACCGCGCCAGCAGCGACGCGAAGGTGACGTTGCGCGTCGGCGACTGGAAAATCCTCGCCATGCTCGACAAGCAACTGTCGCCGCGGGCAAACGACATCACAGATGAAGACGAGCGGGCGTTCAAGGAAGCTGAACTGACGACGTTCTCGCTCTACAACCTCCGCGACGACATCGGCGAAAAGACCGACCTCGCGGCGAAGGAGCCGGCGAAGCTGGCAGAGTTGAAGGCGTTGCTGGAGGCGAAGTATCACGAGGTGCGCGCCGAGTCGCCCGTCTGGCCCGCGTGGAAGTTCACCGGCGCCGAAGGCAAGAAGATCGAGTGGCCCGACTACTGGAAGAAGCGGCAGGCGGCGAAGAAGAAGAAATGAAGTTCCGACACCGCTCTACAAGATGGTGGATGCACGTCCTGTTGGTTGTCGCAGCGTGCGCTCTCGCCGCCATCGGACAGACCGCTTCGTCCAAGCCGAACATCCTTTTCATCCTCGTGGACGACATGGGATGGGGAGACCTCGGCGCGAACGGCGGCGCGGGTGTGCCCACGCCGCGCATGGACCGGCTCGCGCGCGAGGGCATGAGTTTCACTCAGTTCTACACCGCGTCGCCGATCTGCTCGCCATCGCGCTGCGGATTCATCACGGGGCAGTTCCCCGCGCGCTGGCGCATTACGAGCTACTTGCAGACACGCGCCGGCAACCGCGAGTGCGGGCAGGCGGACTTCCTCGATCCGAAAGCGCCGTCGTTTGTGCGCGCGTTCAAGGCGGCCGGCTATGCGACGGCGCATATCGGCAAGTGGCACCTCGGCGGCGGGCGCGATGTGACCGACGCGCCGAAGTTCGCCGCCTACGGCTACGATCTCGGCCTCGGCACCTATGAAAGCCCGGAGCCGGCCGCCACGCTCGGCTTGAAGAGTGCGCCGTGGGAGAAGCAAACCGAGCCGCAACAGGTGGCGCGCTACGACCGCACGCGTTGGATGGTGGATGAGACGCTCGCCTTCGCGAAGAAGCACTCCGCGCAGCCGTGGCTCGTGAACCTCTGGCTCGATGATGTCCACACGCCTTATGTGCCGTCGGACGAGCAACGCGTCACTGCCGGCGAAGGCGTGGGCACCGCTGAGTATCGCGCCGTCCTCCGCGAAACCGACCGCCAGATTGGCCGGCTGCTCGACGGCTTGCGCGACCTCAAGCTCGACGGCAACACGCTCGTGCTCCTCGCAGGCGACAACGGTCCGCAGCCGAGCTTTGACCGCAAGCGGACCGCCGGCTTGCGCGGCATGAAGTGGAGCCTCTACGAAGGCGGCATTCGCACGCCGCTGATTGTCCGCTGGCCCGGCGTTGTGCCCGCCGGTGCGGTGAACACCGCCACCATCGCCAGTGCCGTGGATTTCTTTCCAACGCTCTGCTCGCTCGCGAACGTGCCACCTCCCGATGGCGCGAGTTTCGACGGTGAAGATCTCTCCGCTGTTTTCCGCGGTGGCAAGCAACCACGCTCCAAGCCGCTCTTCTGGGAATACGGTCGCAAGCCCGCGCTCAAAGGCCAGAAGGGACTGCGCGCGTTCCCCTATCCCGGCGAGCCTGACTCCAAGTCCCCGAACGTCGCGGTCCTCGATGGCCGCTGGAAACTGCTGGTCAACGCCGACGGCAGCCGCGCGGAGCTTTACGACCTCGTCGCCGATCCGAACGAGACGAAGAACCTCGCCGAAGCCGAAGCTGACATCGCCCGGCGTTTGACGGAACGAGCGCTGGCGTGGAGGAAGTCGTTGCCGTAAGGGGCTGCGTTCACTCCGCGGCGCGTGCCGTCACCTTGACAGCCGGCTTGGCGGTCGGCGGCTCCGGCGGCGCGAGAGGGCGCTGTTGGCGGAGGACGCCGGCGAACGGTTGCGCTCCGGGCATGTCCACGCGCGGCGTCCTCAAGGCGAGTTCGCGTCCACCGCGAATGATGCCGAGCATCTCCTGGTAGATCGGATCGCTGTTTGCAGCAAACGGCGAGACGGGCGTGCCGGCGAGGTCGGGGGCGGGTTTGCGCTGCGGCTTGAAGACGTCGGGTGGTTGTTGCTTCTGCGTAACGGGCGGGAAATCCACCGGCTTGGCTTTGCGGTCGCGGCACCACGCAAGGCCGAGGCCGCTGTCGGCCTTCACCAGCGGCGCGCGCAGGATGCGGCTCCATTCGGGACGTTGGAGGTTGACCCAGTCGTTGCCGATCTCGCGCTGGTGGCATTTCACGCAGCCAGCTTTGTCCATGACGGGAAGGAGTTTGTCGCGCACGTCGAGAATCGCGGAACTGGTCGCATTGGTGGTGTAGTTGAACGTGCCATAGTAGTTGCAGTTGCCGTCCATCCACGCCAGCAACAGATCCACGTCGCGGCGCGTGAACGCGGGATACTTCCCGTTCCCAAGGCAGCGCAGCGCGGCCTTCGCCAGCGACGCGTTGGCGGAACCGTGCGCGCGCGGCGGGAGAATCTCGGCGGTCTTGACCGCGCCGTTTACACAGTTGAGGAATCCGGAGAGCGTGTTCTTGATAAAGGTTTCGTAGCTGATGTTGAACGCCCACGTCCAGCCGCCCGAATAATCCAGCCCGCCGCCGACGCCGCCTTCGCCGCCGTGGCAGCGCACGCAGTTGCGGTCGAGGATCGGCTGGACCATCGTCGCGTAATCGAGATACCCGCCGCCCCACGATTCCGGCTGGAGCTTCGACGGCGGCCGGCGCAGGGCGGTGACGTTGCGGGGCTGGCTCGCGGGCGTGGCATCTTCGTCCTTGATGTGGCAGCCGGTGCAGGAGCGCGTGATGCCCGGCGCGGCTTGGACGAAGGTGCGCATGCTCTGCACGAGCCGGTTGTCCTTGTCGAGCGCTTGGAAGTAGAGCGGCTTGCCGGGCGGCGCTTCGAAATACACCGAGCCGTCCGCCTCCACGGGCACGGTGCCGAGGAAGTTCTTCACGTCGTAGGAGCCTTGCCAGCTCACGAGGAATGCCTGGTTCCACCAACGCCCGCCCGGCGGCAGGCCGCTAATGCGCGAAGTGGTCTCGATGACGCGCAGTTTCTTCACGGTGCCGCGCTCGACGCCGTCGAGGCCGCGGTAAATGTCGTCCACGAGGAACAGCGCCGGTTTCTCGGGCTGGAGTTGCGACGGAATCGAGGGCGGTCGCGTGTGCGGCTCGACGGGCATCGGCGAGTAGCAACTGATATCCGGCTCGCGATGCACCGTCACGCGCGTGCCGAAACGGTCAATCAGTTGCAGCACGCCGTGCGGGCCGACCTTCGGGTCGTTGTTGGCGATGAGCACGAAGTCCTTGTTCAACGGCCACGGGTCGCACGGTCCCTGGCGCAAGCCCTGGTCCATCTCGGTCGGATACTCTGGCGTGAAGTTGGTGATGGCGGCGAGGTTGTTCTTGCCGGCCTTCGGGTCAATCATTGCGATCGCGCCGACGGGCTGGCCGTTGTGCGGCGTGAGCGACGCAACGATGAGGTCGCTGCCGGGCACGGGGCGCGCGTCGAGCACGGCGGTGGGCTTGGCGAGGTTGTTCTTGAACAGCGCGCGCTCGAACGTGCCGTCGGGGTTGCAGGTCCAGAGGCTCTGCATGTAGAGCGCGGTCTTGTCCACGTATTCCCAGCGGCCGAACAGGATGCGCCCGTCAGGCAGCACGGTCGGGTCGAACTCGCTGGCGTGGTTGACCGACAGAGAGCGCACGTCGCTGCCGTCGAGGTTGCAGGTTTGCAGGATGGCGAACTGGCTGTTGAAGCACATCACCAGTCCGCCGGTGCGCGTGCTCATGAACGCGATGCGTCCGTCGGGCAGATAGCTCGGCATGATGTCGTGCTTGCCCTTGCCGATCAGGCCCGGCGGCTCATCCTTGCAGCCACAGTCTTTCCCGGGATCGGTTACGCGCCGCAGGCCAGTGCCGTCGAGAGGGATCTCGTAGATGCTCGTGTGGCCTTCCTTCTCGCCCTTGAACGCGAACAGCATCCGCTTGCCGTCCCACGAAATATCCGGGTCGCGATACACGCCCTCGCCAAGCGTCTGCGCGGTTTTCGGATCAATCACCGCGCGCACGCGATGCTTCTCGATGGGGTCCTGCGGGTTCTCCAGCACATAGATGCCGCCGCCGGGATGCCACGTCAGGAAGCAATCATAGATGTGCCCGGCCATGTAGGGATGCTGCTTCACGAACAACAGCGGCCGGTCCAGCAGCGTCGTCATCGCCGCGCGGCGCAACTCGTTGAACTCGTTCGCCTGCCGCATCGCCGACTCGTCGAGCTTCTTCAGTCCGGCGACCAGCTTGTCCAAGCCCTTCCGTAGCGCCTCCGTCTTCGCGGCACACTCGCGGAAGTAGGCGGTCTTTTCCGGCTTGAGCCGCGTCAACGCGTCCAATGACTTCAGGAAGATGTCCAGGCACGCCGGTGTGAGTTCCTGCTGCGCTTGGGCGTAGCGTTGATAGATTTCCCCATCCATCGGCAGCGCGCTGACATGGAAAGTCACGCTGCCTCTGCGCTCCGCTGTGTGGTTGATCCCAACCAGCGCCTCGAACCTCACAAACTCTTCCTTCAACGCAAACACCAACCGGCTGTCAGCATGCGCGAAGATGCCGCCGCGCATCGTCTGCCCGCCGATCTTTAGCGGTTTCCTGTCCGGCCCGTGGTTGAAGGACAGTTGGCCCCAGCTCACGCGACCCTCCAGCGGTTTCAGCGTCGTCAACGCGACCGCCTTCCCGTCCTTGCGAAACAACCGCGGCTCGCCCCACACCGCCTGACCCCACGAGTAGCCCGTCGCCTCCAGAATCAACGTCCGCATCCCCGCGATGTCCGTGCTGATTTTCTTCGCCGCCTCCCCACCGCGCAGTGGCCCGCAAGTCGCCGCCGAATCGGCCGCGTTCGTCATCGCGACGATCAAGAAGAGAATGGTTGTGACAATCACCGTGGTTCGTGCGCGCTTCATATTCCTGGATTCCGGGTCGGAGTTCGGCCTTTTCTATACCGGACGACGCTGAAAGCAATCCCAAAGTCCCAGCGAAAGGCTCGCACGAACCGGCTATTTCTGTTACACGGCACGTTCCATAGCCATGAAACATCGCCTCGCGTTTCTCCACCGCTGGTTTCTCTGTCTCCTGCTGCTGCTCTTCTGCGGAGCGTCGTTCGCCGGCGACAAGCCAAACATCATCTTCATCCTCGCCGACGACCTGGGCCGCAGCGATCTCGGCTGCTACGGCCAGAAGAAGATCCGGACGCCGAATCTCGACCGCATGGCGGCGGAGGGTGTGCGGTTCACGCAGGCCTATTGCGGCACCTCCGTCTGCGCACCGTCGCGCGGATCGCTCATGACCGGCCGCCACATCGGGCACGCGATCATCCGCGCCAACCGCGAATACCAGCCCGAAGGCCAGGAGCCGTTACCGGCGGGCACGTTCACGGTGGCAGCGCTCTGCCGCGACGCGGGCTACAAGACCGCGGCGTTCGGCAAGTGGGGCCTCGGCTTCGTGAACTCGACCGGCGCGCCGGACAAGATGGGCTTCGACCTTTTCTTCGGCTACAACTGCCAGCGTCAGGCGCACAACTATTATCCCGACCATCTCTGGCGCAACCGCGAGCGCGTGGAACTCGACGGCAAGACTTACTCGCACGATCTCATCGCCAAGGAGGCATTCCAGTGGGTGCGCGCCAACGCCGGCTCACCGTTCTTCCTCTACCTGCCGTTCACGATTCCCCACGCGCGCTACCAAGTGCCCGACCTTGGCCCCTACGCGAACGAATCGTGGCCGGAGCCGATGAAAGCCTACGCTGCGATGGTCACGCGCATGGACGCAGACATCGGCCGGCTCTTGGCGCTGTTGAAGGAACTCGGCCTCGACGAAAAGACGTTGGTCATGTTCGCAAGTGACAACGGCCAGGATAACAAGAACTGCCTCGAACTCTTCCAGAGCAACGGCTCGCACCGCGGCAGCAAGCGCACGATGTATGAGGGCGGCATTCGCGTGCCGGGCATAGCACGCTGGCCCGGCCAAACCAAGCCCGGCAGCGTGAACGCGACGCCGTGGGCGTTCTGCGATTTCCTGCCGACGGTGGCGGACCTCATCGGCCGGTCGTTGCCCGACGGCGTGAAGACCGACGGCATCTCCATCGCACCGGCGTTGCTCCGCGGCGAGACGATGCGGCGCGAGTTCCTCTACTGGGAGCTGCACGAGCCGCGGTTCATGCAGGCCGTGCGGCTCGGCGACTGGAAAGCCGCCCGCCACGGCCTCGGCGCGCCGATTGAACTCTACGACCTCGCGAAGGACATCGGCGAGACGCGCGACGTCGCTGCCGACCATCCCGACATCGTCCAGCGCGCCGACGCGATCTTGAAGCGCGAACACGTGGAAAGCCCTCTCTGGCTCGACAAGGCTTCGGCGAAGCCCGGCAAGGGCAAACGCAAAGGCGCCGGAGCAGTGAAGAAGTAAGTTGGGGCTACAGCGTAAACCGCCACAGCCCGTCTGGCTTTTCCGCCGGCGCTTATTTCACTTCGACGAACTTTTCTTTTCGCGCGCCGCAGACGGGACACTTGTCAGGCGCCTCGCCGACAACGGTGTGGCCGCAGACCTCGCACACGTGGATCGGCGCCGCCGGCAGATCCTTGCCGCCCTGCACCGCCGCCGCCGCTTCGGAGTAAAGCCGGTGATGGACTTCCTCGACCGCCATCGCGTCCTTGAACGACCTCAGCGCCGCCTTGTTGCCCTCGGCCGCCGCGTTCTGCACAAACTCCGGATACATCTTCTGGAATTCATGCGCTTCCCCGGCGACGGCGGACGCGAGATTCTCCGCCGTGCTGCCGACGCCGTTCATCGCGCGAAGATGGGCGTGCGCATGAACGGTTTCCGCGGCGGCGGCCGCGCGGAACAACCGCGCCACCTGCGGGAATCCGTCCGCATCCGCTTTCTTCGCGAACGCGAGATAACGGCGGTTGGCCTGGCTCTCCCCGGCAAACGCTTCCTTCAAGTTCTCAAGGCTTTTCATTGGATGACTCCTGTTTGGGTTTGGCCGCGATGATACCCGACCGGACCGGACAAACTCCAGCGCCGGTTTCATCCGCAAGGAGACTGGGCCGTTGCGCAGTCGTGGCGAAAGGAGCGAGCCTCCTTGCGCTCGCTGCTGCGTGGTTCACGGGTAGTGAGCCTGCTGACAGCAGCGCGTTGTCAGGAGCGACGGCTGCCGCGGCTGCCGCCGTGGCCGCCACCGTAGCCGTGGCCGCCGCCACCGCCGCCGAAGCCGCGACCACCACCCCCCCCATGACCGCCGCCGCCATAGCCGCCACCGCCGCCACGGGGGCGTTCTTCGCGAGGACGGGCTTCACTGACGTTCAGGGCGCGACCGTCAAGCTCCTTGCCGTTGAGTTCGGCAATGGCTTTGGTGGCGTCTTCCTGCGAAGCCATTTCGACGAACGCGAATCCGCGGGACTTGTTGGTCATCTTGTCCAGGATGAGCGCGCAGGAGGTGACGTTGCCAGCCGTCTTGAAGAGGTCCAGAATGTCTCCCTCGGTAGTGTTGAACGACAGGTTGCCTACGAACAACTTGGTAGCCATTGTGCTTTCCTTCTTTGCTTCACTTGGAGGGTTCAGCGGTGACTTGTTCCCGACCTTCGGGTTTCAGATCGTCACCGGCTGTTCGAAGGCCGCCTGACAATCCACCGGCTCACTGCAAAACACTGCCAACTGCTGCAACTATCAACTGTTCGCGCCGGAATTGCAACGAAGCTGTTTCTTGGCGCAATCCGAAGTGGCGGGCGGTCAGCTTCCCCGCCTGTGGCGCCGGCATCCGTGCCGGCGTTGGTCCGTTGCTTTGCGGGAAGAACGCCGGCAGGGATGCCGGCGCCACAGGCGGATTCTCCATTCTAAAATGGATTGTCTTTCGTTCGCGGCACGGTATCTTTTGCGCCATTCGAGTAACGGCATGTTTCCAGACATCAACACCCAGGACTGGAGCGCGGTGCAGCGCGAGGCGGAAGGCATCTTCCGGCAGCTCTTCGCGGACGCGGACTTCGGCCCGATCCACCAGACGTTCGCGGACATCGAGCAGCTTTTTCTGGGACGCTTTCCCGGCTACCAGTCGTGCGACATGTGTTATCACGACTCGGAGCACACGCTGGAGGCCACCGTGGCGATGGCCCGGTTGCTGGACGGCATGGACAAGGCGCCCGACGGGATGGCGCTGACGCCGCACGGTTTCACGCTCGGCATGCACGCGGTGTTGATGCACGACGCCGGCTACCTCAAGCTGCGCGGCGACACCGAAGGCACCGGCGCGAAATACACGCTCACCCACGTGAACCGCAGCGCGGAGTTTGCCAACCGCTACCTGCGCAGCCGCGGTTATCCGGCGCGCGACCGCGCGGCCGTGGGACACATGATCCAGTGCACCGGTTTCTTCGTGGACTCGACGAAGATTCCGTTCCAGTCCGAGATGGAACAGATGCTGGCGTTCGGGCTGGGCACGGCGGACCTGCTGGGGCAGATGGCCGCGCCGAATTACCTGAACGAACTCGACAAGCTGTTTGAGGAGTTTCAGGAGTGCGTGCAACGGCAAGGCCCGGCGGCGGAGGCGCTGGCGGTTTACCGCAGCGCCGAGGACATGCGGGTCCGGACGCCGCAGTTCTTCCGCGGCCACGTCATGCGGATGCTCACCGTGCAATGGGGCGGCGTCTATCGGTTCCTGGATCGCCCGCTCGGCTCCGGCAAGAACCCGTATCTTGACGCCGTTGCCAGGAACATCCGCAAGGTGGACCCGAGTTTCAAACTGTAGCCGCTGCCGCGGGCGCGCATCTCCCTCGCTTTGCCGGCGGCTTGCCGTCCCGAAGATTTTGCGAAACCTGCCATGAAACCGATGCTCTTCGCCTTGTTCGCTTCCGCCGCGATGGCGTTCGCCGCCGGGCCGCCGCCGTTCGGGCCGGGCGCGTGGAAGGGCGGCGCGCTGGATGACACGATCCGCAACGTCTGGCCGCAGTCGGTCTGCTGGCGGCACGGCCAGAACACCGGCCTGAGCTGCTCCTTCGCCACGCCGCAGGACTGGTCGAAGTTCGCCGCCATCGCGATCTGGATGCATTCGGAGAAAGCCGCCGGATCGCGTTTCGTCCTCACGTTCCAGTCCGAGAATCCGAAATCCCAGGGGTCGGACTACTACAGTTGCCAGATCCCGCTCGACTGGACCGGCTGGAAACGGTTCGTCCTGCCGTTCAAGGAACTCGGCGCGGCGCGCCAGCCGCTCGGCTGGAACCACATCACCGCCATCCGCCTCACCGCGTCCGGCTACGGCAACACGCCGGACCCGGCGGCCATCGTGCGGCTCGACGGCGTGGAACTGCTCACGACCGTCCCCGGTGGCCAGTGGATGACCGACGCGGAGTTGTTCGTGAACCTCGACCTCGATCTGCCGGCGCTGTCCGCGGTGAAGAAAAACTTCAAGGCCGGCCATCTCGCTGCCGCCAAGGCCGCGCTCGCCAAATACCTGCGCCAGCGCACCACGCCGCGCTGGCACTTCGACTGGCGCCAGCCGGCGTCTCGCAACCCGAAAAACCGCGCGCGCACCGTCGCCGCCGCGGACAAGGTCCTCCAGCACCAGTTCGACTATCCGAAAGGGCCGGGGCAGCGCGGCACGCTCGATTTCGGCGCGAAGATTGACTGGACCGCCAACCCGACCGAGGGCGAGGCGCGCACGCACCTCTGGAACGAGTCGCTCAACCGCCACTTCCATTTCCGGACGCTCGCCGACGCCTATTGGGAGACGGGCCAGGACAAATACGCCAGGGAGATCGCCGACGAAATCCTCGACTGGACCGCGTCGAATCCCGCCCTCTATCTCTCCTCCGGCAACAGCCTGCCCAACGGCTGCAAGGCGTGGCAGACGCTGACCACCGGCATCCGCCTCGCCGACACCTGGCCGCATGCGCTCTACCGCTGCCTCGGCTCGCCGGCGTTCAGCGACGAGGCGATCTGCGCGATGCTCAAGTCCGTCTGCGAACAGGCGCGCCATCTCGTGCGCTGGCCGACCGTCGGCAACTGGCTCACCGCCGAGGCCAACGGCCTCTACACCGCCGGCGTCCTCTTCCCGGAGTTCCGGCGCGCGCGCGACTGGCGCCGCATCGCGCTGGAGCGGCTCTACAAACAGCTCGACGACGAGGTCTATCCCGACGGCATGGAATACGAACTCGCCGCCGGCTACAACTGCTGGGTCGTCCGCCAGTTCGCCGGCATCATCGAGCTGGCCGGCCTCAACGGCCTGCGCGGCGAACTGCCCGCCGGCTTCCTCGCCAGCATGGAGAAGATGTTCAACTACCTCCTCTTCGCCTCCATGCCCAGCGGCCACATCCCCGGCCTCAACGACGCCAACAACACCGACATCCGCAAAGAGCTGGCCACCGGCTTCAAGCTCTTCCCCCAACGCCACGACTTCCAGTTCGTCGCCACCGGCGGCAAGAGCGGCCGTCCGCCGGCGGAAACCTCGCACGCCTTCCCCTACACCGGCCATTACGTCATGCGCTCCGGCTGGGACAAGGACGCCACCTACCTGCTCTTCGACGCCGGCCCGTTCGGCTTCAGCCACCAGCACGAGGACAAACTCCACTTCGTCCTCGCCTCCCACGGCCGGCAGCTCCTCCTCGATCCCGGCAACTTCGCCTACGACAGCTCCCGCTGGCGTCGCTACGTCCTCAGCACCGCCGCCCACAACACCGTCATCGTGGACGGCGAAAACCAGCACCGCAAAGGCAGGAAAACAACCCACTTCTGGCCGCGCCCGTGGACCGCCCCCGCGCCGCCCGCCAACGACACCCGCTGGTTCTCCACGCCGGAGATGGACTGCGCCGTCGGCGCCTACGCGGACGGCTACGGGCCGGCCAACGCCATCGCCGTCACCCACCAGCGCCGCATCGTCTTCGTGAAACCGGAAAAAATCTTCGTCGTCATGGACACCCTCACCCCGCGCGACAGCCGCGAGCACCGTTACGAGGCCCTCTTCCACCTCGACGCCGCCAACGCCCTCCTGGACGAGCCGGCCCGCGCCGTCCGCACCGCCAACGCCGACGCTGCCAACCTCGCCATCCTCCCGCCCGACGACGACGGCCTCACCGTCACCCTCGTCAAAGGCAGGGAAGACCCGCCCGTCCAGGGCTGGGCCAGCCAGCCGTGGCGCGCCATCCCCACCGCCATCTACGCCCGCTCCGGCAAAGGCGTCGTCACCTTCCTCTTCGTCCTGGCCCCCTCCGCCAAGGGCGCGCCCCAACCCGTCCGCAGCGTCGAGCGGGCCGACGACGCCAACGCCCTCGCCGCGCGCATCACCTTCGCCGACGGCCATGCCCTCCTCGTCACCCCCTCCGACACCGCCGGCGCCCTCATCCAAAGACAACCCGCCGCCAAGGAGTGAGGATGCGGTGTTGCAGGCCGCGTGCCCTCACGCGGCATGTTTCAACCTTTGTTCTGCTTTTCGAGCGCTGTAACCAATCGCTCCGCGAGCGCCTCCATGCGCTCCATGTGTTGTATTGACCGGCAGTAATATTCCTTTGTTTGAGCATATATCGGCTTTTTATATATCTGCCGAAGGAAGAAATAGATTATACCCGCGAAGAAAATAAGTGGGACCAAAGCTCCTATCAAAGTGGCCCATGGATTTACACCACCCGCTGGCTCTGACGATTGGGCTAAGGCGTTTAACGGTTGAAGTAACGCCGCAAGACCAAGCAGCAGTCCGATTGTTCTTCTATTCATAGTAATCTCCTTTGCATGACTCCAGATTCTATCTCTCTCTTCCCTCATCCCACCAGCGCCTGGCGCAGCTCTCCACGTAGGCGGCGTAGGCTGGCTGTTGATTCATAACGGTGGCTGTTGTTGAGTCCGAGTCTAGCGTGCGCGGAGCGCCCGCTCCACCTTTTCTTCGAGAATCCCAACGGGATTCAATCACTCAGCCCGGCGTTGACGCGCAGCGGATACGCCGGGAACACCATCCGACAGAGGCGCAACTCTGAAAGAGTTGCATCGGTTGACGGACACGATGATTCAACCCCTGCGGGGTAGAACCGGTGCGGGACACATCCCCCAGGGTAGCTCGTGCCTCGCAACCCTTGGGGCTGAATGATGAAATCCCGTTGGGATTTCCGGAAGGTAATCGAACCGGTCTTGCTCAATTGGCCGGACGAAAGTCTGGTCCAACTGGATAACCGGGTGGTTGCGCGGGCAAATCCCTTGTTCCGGAATGTTCAGGAGACATGACGTAGAGCTTACCATCTTCGTCGAACTTTAGATAAATGCCTTCGGAGAAAGGCCCTCGAAAGAAGTATTCTTTGCCAGGATACTTTAGAAAATAAGCATTCCTTTTCCCAGTGCGTTGCAGTTCCATCCGGTGACACACGACGAATGGTATCTTGCAGCTCTTGCCGCCCGGTATTCTATGCTGCCGCTCTCGTCCAGATGAATTCCTTACAATAGCCACGATTTCTTCTTTGGATCCGTTTTCCAGCATCACCCAAGGAACGAACTTGCATCCTGTTGTTGTGAACAACAAGACCGCTGCGATGACCCAACGACCCATCCGTATTCCATCCGTGTTCATCCGTTCCTTCCTTCTTCCTCACAGCCTCCACCGCAGGCTCTCCACATACGCCGCGTCGTCCTGCAAGGTGGACCGCGACCTCCGGGCGCGGTCGCTGTTGTTGAGTCCGAGTCTAGCGCGCCCGGAGGTCGCGCTCCACCTTTTCCTGTAGCGGCGGTGTCTCACCGCCGGCTGTTCGTCATCAATCCAATCGCCGGTCATCGTCCGGCGCTACAGCGTCAACCATTCAGCGCGTTCACCAGCGCGTTGTGGCTGTCCACGATCGTCTGCACCTCGCTCTGCGTCGGCGGGTCGCTCACCGTCAGGCTCAACGGCGCAATGGCCTGCGGCTTCATCGCCACGGGCGCGCCGTTGACGTCCAGCGGCGACTGGAAGGAGAAGCCGCTGCGGTTGCTGCTGAAGGCGATGCGGGTGCCGTCGCCGTTGATGCGGACGTGGAGGACGGGTTCGCTGCCGTTGTGGATTTCCAGCAGGAGGGCGTCGGCGGCGTCGCTGCGGCGGACGCTGAGGAGCTTGCCGGCGACGATGACGGTGCCGGCGTCCTCGGTGATGACGGAGTCGCCGAGCGTGCCGTCGCCGGTTTTCTTCGGGATGGCGCCGACGGTGACGTCGCTGAGGATGGAGGCCGTCTCGTCGTGGACGGCGTTGAGGTTTTCGCGGAACTCGCTGGCGCGCAGTTCGGCGTCGTTGGGTGGAAAGAGGGGGTCGAACATAGCGGAATGAAGAGTTGAGAGTGATGAGTTAAGAGTTGGAAGAGGAAGTTAAGAGTGAAGCGAAACTCTTCACTCTTAACTTTGAACTCTTCACTGCGGCCGCATCCGCTCAGCCGCCGACGGTGATGCTCTCCTCGCTGCTCCAGAGGCCGACCTGCCGGTCTTCGGCGCGATAGATGGCGCGGTATTTCCATTTCGTCAGGACGGACGGTTGTGGAAAGCTGTCCGCGTAGCCGGGCGTGGTGTCCATCGCCAGCAGGACGTAGCCTTTGCCGTCGCCGCGGTCCACTTGGATTTCGATCATGTCCAGGAACGCCGCACAGCCGCCCCAATTCCAGTCCACGTTGACGATGCCGGGGGCAAGGGAGAGTGTCAGGACAGGCTTGAGCGTTGTGAAGTCGGGCGTGCCCTGCTGGCTGCCGATGATGCCGAGATCCGTGCCGATGGTCTCGGTGTAGCCGCTGCTGTCCTTGATGGTTTGCACGAGGGCGAAGAAGCGGTTGAGCGCGCCGGTGTTGACGGCCACGACACCGGCGGGCAGCGTCGGCGGGGTGAAGACGGGCAGTTCCATGAGGCCGGTGCCGTCGCCGGTCTGCGCGTCCGCGGCGGCGTCGGTGCAGGAGAGCGCCCAGGCGCGGACGGCGACAAGCCACGATTGGAGGACGTGGATCAGCCAGCGGGCATCGGCGACGCCGGCGGCGACCTGCGCGGGCGTCAGGCCAAGCGCCTCGCCATGATCGGGCAGTTTGATGCGGAAGTTCTCCAGACACGCGATCTGGTCATTGCCGCGGCTGGGATACCAACTGTTTCGTTTCATTCTCTTGCCTTTCTTTGGGGGTTGTTTGTTCTGCGGTGAGGGGGGCACGTAACCGGGGTCGCCCGGCTCCAACTGGTAGCTGGGGTCGGCCCAGCGGCTGTTCCTGTCGTCCAGCCGAAACCCGGAATCGAACTTGATGGTTTTCATGCATGTCCGGAAGGCGTTGGGGCCGGTTCAGGGTGACAAAACGGGCGGTTTTTGGCCTTCGGGGTGCTTTTCCCGTGAAAGGGGGCGCATCCCGCCTGTCCGGGGGCGCGCCCCGGCCTTTGCGGGGCCAAGAATCCGCCTCGTGGGGTGCGCCCCGCGCGAAATGGGGCGGCTCCCCGGACGGCGCGGGGCGAAGCCCGGCCGGCGTGGGGCGTGCCCCGCCTGAGACAAGGAGCGCCCCGTGCCTCGCCGAGCGATACCCGGACGAGACGGGGCGCGCCCCGCGAGGCGCGGGGAGGCGACCCCAGACAGTTGGGGGCGTGGCTCCAAACATCCGGGCCGCACCCCATGCGGCGCGGGGCGCGCCCCGCGCCGTCCGAGACGCACCCCGCGACATGGAAAAACCGCCCCGCGCCTTGAGGGGCAAACCCCTTGTCTTGGAACAATCGGACTGGAACGCGGCAGGAACAGCCCGCGGCGCGCCACGCACCCCCCGCAAGGACCGGCGGCCATCCCGGCGAGCAGGGCGAGCACCCCGCGAGCCGCCAGCATCACCCCGGACGCCGAGGGCAGCGCCCCGCAGCTTGCCGCAACGATCCCGCAACTCCCCGCGACATCGCAGCGAGGCTGGAGATGAACACGGAGCGCCGGCGCAGTCATCCCGGCCGGCGAGGAATGCAAAAGAGAACGCGCAAGAACGCGGACGGCGCGGCGGCGATGCAGCGCGCGGCAGCAGAGACACTCCGCCCGCCCCGGCCTCTCCCGCGCCGGACTCGGTCGCACGCATGTCAGCGGCTGCTTCATGGCGGCGATGGAAGCACAACACGCCGCCAAAAATCCACGCAACTAAAGTTACACCTTCGGCGCGCCACCCGGGCCGCGCCGGTTGCGCATACGCCGCTCGGCGGCGGCTATCACCCGGGTCGCCGAGATGCCGTGCGCCCGGCAGATGCGCGCCATCGTGTTCAGCGTCGGCACATGCTTCAGGGTCTCCACAAAGGCGATCCCCTGCCGCGACAACAACGTCTTCTCCTCCATATCCGTCAGCGTCAGATGGCGCGAGAGGCGATGCTTTCGAAGCACATACGCGACCGCCGCGCACAACGGCTCCAGTGTCGCGAGAGAAAGAGGCTTCCTGTTCATGGTCAACTCCTTTGTTCTGATTGGCCGCCACCGGCCGCCCCGGGTCCCAACCCGTGCGCCGGCCCGCGGCGCGTTCTTGTTTCTTCGCCGCCCTCTCTAAAATATCCCCGCCGTTTTCGGCAATCCGAAAATCAACCGCCCGGCTGACCGCTGGAAGCTGACCGCTGCCGGCTCTCCGCAACTTTTCACTCTTAACTCTGAACTCTTCACTGTCCTCGCCCCTTTCCCGCTTGCCCCCGCCAGCCGCAGAGAGGACTATGCCCGGAGAAGGTTATGAGCGAAGTGAACGAGCCACACAGTCATCCAGTCGTCACCGCCCCACCCCTGTCGCCTTGCAAGACGTCAACGAGGAAGACGGCTAATTGTTAGGAGGCTTCACACACATGGACATTTCCGCCATCTGCATTCACGACGGACGGCTCTTGAGAGTCATCGAGGATACTGAGGCTTACACGCTCACGATGGAGTGCAAATTGCCTGCCAGTGGGTGGAGCGATGATTTGGTTCCGCGGCTATTGGTGTTTGAGGACGTTTGCAATTATCGAATTTGTGAGGGATCGATAGTTGGTTGTCCGACTTTGCTTGGCATGAAGATAATCGGCGAGAGAGATGGCCGCACGACTTTGCGACTCGACACGACCGCTGGATACCGAGAGCTTGATTGCAAGGCAGTCAAAGTTGTTGACCATGACCGTGCCGCCTAGCCAAGCACTCTAACAACCCCGTGCCCCCTCAGCTTGAACCATGAACTTCAGGAACATCGAGTTCGGATCGGATGACTACCGGAAGGACTGCGCGCTGCGCGATCAGATGCAGCGGCCCACCACCGGCGGTGAGACACCGCCGCTACAGAAACGGAAATCGCCTGCGAGCGCAGGCAGCGGCGAGGACTATGCCGGGAGAAGATGAAGAGAACAACACTCTTCGCTTAACAAAGAACTATCCATGAAAAGCGTGCCGGTAATTCTAAGTTTCTTTTTCGCCAACATTCTCCTGGCAGGAGAGACAAACGCGCCCCCGCGCAGTTCTGGAGTGAGTATTCTAGGTTGGTCACCTGCTCATAGTTTCTACGTCGAGCAACACACGCTAACACCAAATGAAGTGATGAAGGTTTGGATTGTCTCGTCGAAGAACGCAAAAGAGCGGCAATTAGTTTATACGCATGGCCGATCTATCGAAGTGCTATTCTCGAATGACGGACATTGGCTCGCCATTAACGATCACGCTGGGAGCAACATCGCCAATGTTGTCCTTTTCCGCCAACAGCAGGGAGTTGATTTTAGACGAGTCGAGGATGTGAGCGTCAAAGCATGGGCTTTTCTCGCTTCCAAGATGGGGTTAAAACTGAAGCCGGGCTTAGATCACCAATACGTGGACGCGATTCGCTGGACGGACGACCATACGATTCTGCTCTGCATCTATGGTCATACTGACCACCGAAATTTCGTCGAAGATTGGCTATGCCTTTACGACGTTGAATCGAGAACTTTTTCCACAGACCTCGATAAACACAATAAACGACACGCTACAATGGAAGTGAAATGAAGCGCGCCCGGAGGCCGCGCTCCACCTTTTCCGGCGACAACTGAAAGCTGACCGCTGAGAGCTTCCCTCCCCCGCCCCTTTCCGGCTTGCCACCGCCAGACGAAGAGATGACTATGCGCGGAGAAGGCGAAGTGGAAGAAGGATGAAAAGCCTGACCTGTAAAACACAGACAACCGTGCTGGGCTTTATGTGCGCGGGATTGCTTGTGCTGTGCGCTTGGCTTGCTTGGGATTACAGTTCGCAGAAGCTTCACATTGCGTTTGCCGAAGACCAGATTCAGATTTTCAGCGCAATGCGCACGAAGGCTCTCCAGAGCGACGCGCCTGAAGCTGCAAGCTCGCTGGAATATGTCGTTCTCTACTACCCGTCCGGCAGCAAACAAGAAAAGGACTCGCGACTTGATGCAATGGTCGAGCGGGAACGGGCACGAGTCATCAAAGAGATCATTGCCTATCTGTGCACCAAAACCGGTGAGGATTTGGGAACGAGTCCCGATGCTTGGATTCGGAAATATGCAAAGAGGTAGAGAAATGTGGGTGAACTAGAGCGATTCAGCGAATCGGCGCCCGCCGCCGGGACGACGATGCGCGGAGAAAACGATAACATCGGATTGCGGTCACTGAGATAAAATGTCAAGCCGTTATCAAGTGTTCTTGCACGTTAGCGGGCTATCCGTCCCGTGTGAGGGTCATGATCCCATCCAAGGTTTTTACACGGCAAAACGTGTCGTCGCAAACGATGATAAGGAGGCGGAGAGACTAGCAATGGAAGAACTCATGAAAGAGCCCAAGGTTCAACGCTTCGTCTCGGAAACGAAGAGGGCATTGGGCAATTCGGATTCATGCAGGGTCCATGTCGAAGAATGTTTCCAGATCAGTTGGTGGCGATGGACGTTTACACGCACGCCTCGTGGCTTGATCCTCTACGCTGGAGACGTTTAGAAACCACCCTTTCAACGCTGAGCCGCCGAGGACGCGGAGCCTCACGGAGATTTTCACCGCACTGACCACTGAAAGCTGACCGCTGAGAGCTTCCCTCCCCCGCCCCTTTCCCGCTTGCCCCCGACAGCCGAAGAGAAGACTATGCCGGAGAAGGCGATGCGGATGCGGAAGAATAGAATGGAGATACATCTGGCATGAGAGACCTCTTTATCATTCTGGTTCTCGCTGAGGTTGTTTTGGCCGCGCTGATTCTCGCTTCTCCAACCGCTGACCGAAATGATCACGCCAAAGCCGTTGCGGCTTATCATGACCAGCCTTCACAGAAGAACTTGGAAGCGCTGCAGCATCAACAAGGTCTTTCACGGCAGTTTGTGTTTCACATGGCCGTATCCTGCTCCATTCTTCTTGCAGCCAACAGTTGCGCCTTGGTTTACGTCTGGCGGAGAATGAAAAGAAGTCGAACAGCGGAGAAGCCGGCCGGCGGATGAAACGCATGAGGACCGTGATCCGCCAGCCGCCGAGAGGACGATGTCCAGAGAAGGTGAAGAGGACGAAAGCGTTGAGGTTTACAAGTTATGGGACTCGATGGTGTTGAAATCGTGATGGCCCTCGAAGAGGGCTTCGGCGTGACGATCAGCGATGGAGAAGCAAGGGAGTGCGCCACTCCCGGCTCATTGATTGACCTGATCTTCGCCAAGCTACGCGCCAGCAATGAACGCGTGTGTGTGTCGCAGCGCGCGTTCTATTTACTGCGAAAGGGGCTGAAGGGGACGTTGGGTGTTGCGCGGCGGAATGTAACGCTCGACACCGATATCCGGTCTTTCGTGGCAGGCCGGCCGGATCGAGAGGTCTGGAACGACCTCAAGAACGCCGTGCAGGCGAGAAGCTGGCCAAAACTGGAGAGACCCTTGTGGCTCGTTGGTGGCATCTGGATTCTATCCATTCTCACATTTTGCGGCTTCTTCGCAGCAGGTCATTTGCTCACGTCAGTCGTTTGCACGGTGCTGGTTGCGTTTCTGGGAACTAGGCTCACTCGCCCTTATGGCACGCTGATTCCCCGCCGCTACACAAGAGTCCGAGAGCTTGTTCCTTTCGTGGCAACATCCGATGCGATCTCATGGACACGCGACCAAGTGGCCACATTGGTGAAGAAGACAGTTATCGAGATACTTGGACTTAAGGACGGAGTCTATCGCGAGGACGCGCACTTCGTGAAGGACTTGGGGATAGAATAATGGGCGGGCATTCCCTGTAGCCACAGGAGCGTATCCGCTTGCCGCCGCCGCTTTGATCCTTCCTTCGCGTTTCCCTGCGCCTCTCTGCGTCTCTGCGTTCAGGAGCCGCCCTTTCAACGCCGGGCCGCCGGGGGACGGAGGGACGGCGGGCGGCGCAACTCGGCACACGCACCGTAGCGCAGGTTTCCAACCTGCTGTATCGCCGACTTCCAGTCGGCAGACCGTTGGAACTGCGTAGCGCTGGCGGGTTGGAAACCCGCGATACAGCAGACTTGGAAGTCTGCGCTACCACGCTGGCCGCTCGCTGAGTGCGTGTGCCCGGTTGCGCCCGGACGGCGGGCGGTTGTTTTTCCCTGCGTGCAATTCGGCGGAGAGTTGCGTATGGTGCGGCGAAACGCGGCCGATGTGGCGCGCGGTTGGACTTGGAGAACTGCACGTGAATTTGCGATTGGCTTGGTTGATCCTGGCCGCGGTCTGGCTCCCGAACTGCCAGCTCCGCGGTGAAGACATTCAGAACAGCCGCGTCGTGGTCCGGCTCGTGGGCAACGAGGGGATGTGGCTCGGCGCGGATGTGATCGAGCGCGCCAGCGGCCGGTTGATTGCGCCGCTGCGGTTGTCGTCGCGCGACGCGATTTTCGCCGACCTCGCGACGGTGGAGAAGAAGGAGGCGGGCGGCGTGGCCACGCAGACGCTGCGGTTTGCGAACCTGCGCGCCCGGCTCGGCGCGGGGGTGACGCTCGGCCAGCACGACACCGTCAGCGTGACGCTGCGCGGGGAGGACGCGTATCCGCAGGTGGCGTTCGACCTGACGGTGGTGTCGTTCACGAAGGAGGAGTGGGAGCGGTTTTTCGGCGGGCCGACGCCGTTTCATTTCCTGACGATCGCGATGCCGGAGGCGGAAGCATGGCACCAGCGCGGCTGGCTGATGGCGACGCCGAAGAGCGACCCGTTTGTGTTGCAGCAGGACGCGGCCTACGGCGGGTCGGTGGCGAGCGAGTTTTCGCGGAACTGGAGCTACGTGTGCGCGCTGGGCGGCTCGCCGATGCCGGCCATCGGGCTGTGGGCGCCGGCGGCGAAACATTACGCCGGGCTGGTGTTCCAGGGCGCGCGGGTGACGGACAACTCGGAGCGCGAGGTGAGCACGGCTTACTGCTGGGACGGGGGCGCGGAGCGGCAGTTCGTGGCGCTCTGTTATCCGCACGACCTGAACAGCTACCGGAAGGTGGCGTATCCGGAGCGCCGCAGCCGCGTGGCGTCGCGCGCGGATTTGTTCTGGAGCCTGAACCTGCCGTCCACGTCGGACCCGAACCGCAGCCTGCACGACTGTTTCCAGGAGCGCTACACGGACCACGCGCCGCGCGTGCCGCGCACGCCCAACGTCGGCTACATGCCGGGCGCGACGCGGCTCAACGACTGGCCGGCGCTGCCGCCGCCGCGGCTGGTGGTGCGCCACGAGAAGGGCGGCACGTATGAAATGGCCGGCACGGTGGAGATCGGCGGCTGGAACTGGTATGCGGAGTCGCCGGTGGAGGCGGCCTATTTGCGCTACGACGCGAAGGCGTTCGCGGGGTTGAGGGAGGACCTCGATTACCTGATGGCGCACGCGAAGACGTTCGAGGCCGGCGGCGAGAAGTGCGTCTTCTGGGAGAAACCCATCGAGGGCCGCTGGAAGAAGAAGTGGGGCGGCGAGCCGGTGCGCACGCTGCACAACGCCAACGGGTTCGCCGCCGGCATCGCGATGGTGGACGTATGGCGGCACGAGCACGCGACCAACGGCGACGAGGCCGCGAAACTGCTGCCGTTCATTGACGGCGTGTTCAACTGGGCGAAGCATTTCGTCTGGTCGCGCAACGAGTTCGCCGACGTGCCGGCCAGCCCGTTCGCCATCGGCGCGACGCTGCCGGCGGTGTTCCTGCTCGACTATCATTTCACGTTCCGCGACACGCCGGAGCGCGCCGAACGCGCCCGCGCCGCGCTCGACCTCGCCGTTTCCATCGCCTACCGCTACCTCGCCGCCTGGGCCGCCGACAACGACAAGACCGACAACGAGGACCCGACGTTCCTGATGGAGCCGAACAGCGGCCAGAACTGGGCCGGCGCGCCCTGCGCCAACGAGGTCGCGTGGTTCCTCGACGTGCTCGCGCAGGTCTATGTCCACTCCGGCGACGCGCGGCTCGGCTACATGTTGCGCGGCGCGCTCGACCGCTGGAACCTGCTCTACCGCGACATGGAGAAGCCGTCGCTCGCCGACTACGGCCGTGACGCGTTCACCGAAGGCTGGGGCGTTTATTCCGGCTGCGGGCCGGGCGCCGGCATCCGCTACGATTACGGCTGGGCCAACGACCTCCTTTACGCCTGGCCGATCAGCAACGCCGTCGCCCGCGTCGTCTGCGGCGACCGCGCGGCGCTGGCGTGCGTGAAGACGGCGGAGCGGTTCGACGTGACGGACTACCGCAGCGGCGGCGCGAGCGCGGGGGATTTCTCGTTCCGCGTCGCGAGCGAGCGGAAGAAGCCGTTCGACATCGCGCTGAGCTACCCGCAGGTGAACCTCGCCGCGAAGAAGGTCGTCGTGCAGCGCGGCAGCGAGCGGCTCGACGGCGACGTGCGCCGGCCGCCCCAGGCGCCCGCGTCGCTTTACATCCGCGGCCTCCGCGACGGCGACACGGTTGTCGTCGGCGAGCCGAAGGCCGACGCGCCGCCGCTGGCCATCGCGCGGCTGCTCGAACAGGAACCGCTCCCGGAAGCCGGCCGCGGCAAGAACGGGGAGTTCCTGATGAAGCTCGGGCCGGTCAGCGGCGACACCGGCGAGTTTGAACTGCTGCCGCTGGAGAGCGACACGAAGCTCACGGCGGACTGGACGAAGCTCGATTCGTGGGCGGGTTTGCCGTCGGGCCTTCGCTGGGCGTTCGGCGTGCCGTTCTGGCTGACGCCGATGAGCGCCGCCGACGGCAGGATCGCGCGCCGTGCGCCGGTCAAGTTTCTCCACGGCATCGAGGGGCCGGCGACGCTGTTCCTGGCGTATGCGGCGACACACAAGGACGCGTGGTTCAGCCTCGCGATGGACAACGGCACCAGCACCATCGTCAACGCCGAGCCGTCCATCGCGTGGCAGCCGTGGCCGCCGGTCTTCAAGCAACGCCTGCTGCTCGCCTCGATGAACATTCCCGCGCTGCGCTCGGTCGAGCGCATCTCCTCGCGCAACGCGCTGCTCGTGGCGTTGACGCTGCATCACGGCGACCCGAAAACGCTGCCCGTCACGACCGCCGCGGTCAACGCCGGTATCGAGGCCTGGCGCACGGAGCAGAAAGCGCACGCCGAGATGGATTCGCTGCGCACGGAGGTGGAGAAGCTGCCGGCGGGCCGCATCGCGCTGCTGCCGACCGACCCGCGCGGGCCGGCGCGCCGTTTCGCCTCGCGCTGCGGGCTGCTGGAGAAAACCGACGCGCTCACGCCGGAGCAGATGGTGGAGCCGGGCCGGCTTGACGCCAGCCGCTATCCGGTGGCGCTGAATCTCGGCGGCGAGCGCTATCCGTTCAGCGTCCGCGCCGACGGCGACGGCCGCGCCGCGCTGGTGAACTACCTCAAGAGCGGCGGCCTCATCATCTGCCTCTGCCGCGAGCCGTTCCCGTTCTACTACGGCGAAGACCTCCGCGACCCGAAGCACGCGGAAGTGAATTCGGCGCAGCCGTTGCTGCCGCAACTCGGCGTGACGCTGAAGAACATCTTTGAGAAACCGCCGGAGGGGCACACGTTCCGCTTCGACCACATCGTCTCGCAGCGCGTGCTGCCCAACGCGCCGTGGCAACTCATCTTCCCCACCAATGGCGACCTGCGGTTGCGCACCATCAGCGACGAAGGGATGGATCGTCATGTCGTGCGTTACCACACGCTCTACGCCGTCAGCGACGAGCGCAGCAACGACCACGGCGACGCCGCCGCTTACATCGAGTGGACCAACGGCGACCTCGCCGGCGGCAAGTTGCTCTATGTCTGGAGCGGCCTCCAACTCGACCCCTACAATTCGCCGATGCTGCTGCACTCCATCTTCCGCTTCGCCATCGAACATGCGAAGAAGACGAAGTAGCGCGCCATGATCCCCCGACTGCGGAAGACGGACGCCGCCAAAGCAGGACAGCCGTCCCGCCTGTCCCGTAGCGCCGGCATCTTGCCGGCGCCGTGTCGTTCCTCCAGCTTGCACACCACTGTTTTCCATGACGGACAGGCGAGGCGCCTGTCCTACTTTTTCACCCACTCATGAACCATCCCCTCCGCTGCCTTCTCATCGCCGCGCTCGCCGTCTCCGCCGGCTTCGCGCAGGAAACCCAGTCCGTCACCATTCTCGCCGAGCGCGTCATGGCGCCGGTGCGCGACGGCGTCAAGCTGGCGACGTTCATCCGCCGGCCGGAGACCGACAGGAAGGTGCCGGCGATTCTCTCCCGCTCGCCCTACAACGCCGACCCGCGCGCCAAGAACGGCGCGAAAGCCCGGCGCAGCGACCCGGCGGCGCGCTTCGCTTTCGTCACGCAGGACGTGCGCGGCCGATACGCGAGCGAGGGCGAGTTCTACCCGATGAAGAACGAGGCGCAGGACGGCTACGACACCATCGAGTGGCTCGCGCGCCAGCCGTGGTGCGACGGCAACGTGGCGATGGCCGGCGGCAGTTACCTCGGCTTCACGCAACTCGCCGCGGCGATGGAGCGTCCGCCGCACCTGCGCGCCATCTGGGCCGTGGTGGCGCCGGCGGACCTGAACCACGGCACGCATTTCTACGGCGGCGCGTTCCGGCAGGAACTGGTGCAGGGCTGGATGATCGGCATGGCGAACAACAGCCACCGCGTGTTGCGCAACGAAGCGCCCAAGGAAGAACTCAACCACTGGCGCGAGGCGGGCCAGTTTGCGAAATGGCGCTGGCATCTGCCGCTGGCCGACGCCGGCCCGCTCATCGTCGGCGGCGCGGGCTACGCGCAGGCGTGGAGCGACACCATCGCGTCATGGCAACAGCCGCGCCGCTGGGACCCGATCAGCGCGCTCGTCAACGCGGAGAAGTTCAACGTGCCGACGCTGCTGGTCGCCGGCTGGTATGACATCTTCAGCCAGGCCGACCTCGACCTGTGGTCGGCGTTGCGCGCGCGGGCCGGCAGCGAATTGGCCCGGCGCGAGGCGCGGCTGCTGATGGGGCCGTGGATTCACGGCTGCCGCGCGCCGACCGGCGCGGTGAGCTTCCCGGCCGGCGAGGTCAACCTGTCCTCGCTGCAAATGCAGTGGTGCGACCGTTGGCTCTGCGGCAACACCAACGCCGTCGCCGGCTGGCCGGCGTTGCGTTACTTCGTCATGAACGGCGACCGCTGGGCCGACAGCGACCAGTGGCCGCCCAAGAACGCGACGCCAACGAAGTATTTCCTCGGCGTCAACGCCGCCTCGCGCCAGCGCGTCCTCTCCACCGCGCCGCCCGGCGGCGACGCGCCACCGTCGGCGTTCACCTACGACCCGGCCAATCCCGTGCCGACGCTCGGCGGCAACAACCTCACCATCGTCCGCGGCATCCAGAATCATTTTGAGCACAGCCAGCGCGGCGACGTGCTCGGTTTCGAGACGCCGCCGCTGGAAAAAGACCTGACCATCGCCGGCCGCGTGCGCGTCCACCTGGCCGCCGCCTCCAGCGCGCCGGACACCGATTTCACCGCCATGCTGCTGGACGTCGCGCCGGCCGGGAACGAAAGCGGGCGCGCGTTCCACGCCAACGTCCTCGACGGTGTCGTGCGCGCCCGCTACCGCCACGGCCGCGACAAGTCGGAACTGCTGCGCCCCGGAAAGACGGTCGAACTGGGCGTTGACCTCTGGTCCACCGCCTACACGTTCAAGGCCGGCCACCGCATCCGGCTCAACATCAGTTCGTCCAACTTCCCGCGCTTTGACCGCAATCCCAACACAGCCGGCGCGCCCGGCCTCGGTGAGGAGTTGCGGAAGGCCGACAACCGGATCTTCCACGACGCGCGGCATCTCTCCTTCGTCGAAATGCCGGTCGAGCGACAACCGTAGTCTGCGTTGTGTCTGCGCGTGCCGGCACTCGCCGCTTGTCAACGCCCGCACCGTTCGGCACTCTACCTTGCACATGAAACTCGTCGTCGCCATCACCGGAGCCAGCGGGGCGCTCTACGCCCAGCGGTTGCTCGACCATCTGCGCGGGCAGGAGGTGCATCTGGTGCTCAGCGACCACGCCAAAGAGGTGGCCGCCTTGGAACTGGACGGCGGCACGTTCGCCTTGGCCGACGGCATCATCAGCTACGACAACCGTTCCATGCGCGCGCCGTTCGTCAGCGGCTCGGCGCGATTCGATGCAATGACCATCATTCCCTGCTCGATGGGCACGCTCGGTCGCATCGCCAACGGCGCCAGCGACGACACGATCTGCCGCGCCGCCGATGTGTTCCTGAAGGAGCGCCGCAAGCTCATCCTCGTGCCGCGCGAGACGCCCTACAACCTCATCCACGTCCGCAACATGGCGCGCCTCATCGAAGCCGGCGCGGACATCATCCCGGCCACGCCGTCGTTCTACAGCCGGCCGCAGACCGTCCAGCAGGTCGTGGACACCGTCGTCGCCCGCGTCCTCGACCATCTCGGCATCGAGCACACGCTGGCGAAGCGATGGATGGAAACCGAATCGTGAGCACCGCACCGAACCGCGGGCCGCTGGCCTACCTGCTCAAGCTTGGCGAGTTCGTGAAGTTCTCGCACACGATCTTCGCGCTGCCCTTCGCGCTCGCCTCGATGCTCGTGGCGTTCGAGAAGAAGCTCGGCCCCGCGCCGGCGCTGGAGTGGCGCACGTTGCTGCTGATCCTGCTCGCCATGGTCGGCGCGCGCACGGCGGCGATGGCGTTCAACCGCATCGTGGACCGCAAGTTTGACGCCACCAATCCGCGCACCGCCACGCGCCACCTGCCCCAGCGCCAGATCAGTCTTTTCAGCGCGTGGCTGCTTGTGGCGCTCGGCTCGGTCGCGCTCGTCGCCGCCGCCTGGCTCCTGAACCCGCTCTGCTTCTGGCTTTCGCCAGTGGCGCTCTTCATCATCCTCTTCTACTCGTTCACCAAGCGGTTCACCGACTACTCGCATTTCTATCTCGGCGTCGCGCTCGGCATCTCGCCCATCGGCGCATGGATCGCCGTCACCGGCAGCCTCCATGTCGCGCCCATCGTGCTCGGCGCGGCGGTCACGCTCTGGGTGGCGGGGTTCGACATGATCTACGCCATCCAGGACGAGGAGTTTGACCGCGAGCACGGCCTGCACTCGATGGCCGTGCGCTTCGGCTCCTACGGCGCGCTCACCCTCGCCCGCATCCTGCACGGCTTCACCGTCGCGCTGCTGCTGGTTTTCGGGCTGGTCGCCAGCCGGCGCGGGCCGTTCTGGAGCGGGCTGGCGGTCATCGTCGTCCTGCTTTCGATTGAGCACATCATCGCAAGCTGGCGATCGCTCAAGTGGGTGAACGTGGCCTTCTTCCGCGTCAACGCGATGGTGAGCGGCGTGCTGTTTATCGCCGTCGCCGCCGATGTATATTTGCCCAAGAGATTGTTCACATGGTTTTAGAGAAACTCATCCGCCACGCCCGTGGCGCCGGCATCCCTGCCGGCCCCGTGGCTGCTTGCGCAACAGAAGCCGCCGGCAGGGATGCCGGCGCTACGATTTCCGACCTGGCGGACATTTGCGACAAGGTCGCCGCCATCGCGCGCATCAGCGACGCCGATGCCCTGCGCCTCTACCGCTCCCGCGACCTCAACGTCCTCGGCGCCCTCGCGAACATCGTCCGCGAGCGCAAGAACGGCCACCGCGCCTCCTACATTCTCAACCGTTACCTGAACTACTCCAACATCTGCATTCTCTCCTGCCAGTTCTGCGAGTTCGGCAAGAAGAAGCGCGACGCCGGCGCATTCGAACTGACCATCGAGCAGATGATCGAGCGCGTCGCCAGCGATCTGCGGCGCGGCATCACCGAGGTCCATATCGTCGGCGGGCTGCATCCGTCGCTGCCGTTCAGCCACTACACGGACATGATCCGCGCGCTGAAGGCGCTCGCCCCGAACCTGCACATCAAGGCGTTCACGGCCGTCGAGCTTTACCATTTCGCCTCGCTAACGAAGAAGCCGCTCGCGGAAATCCTCGTCCTCCTGCGCGACGCCGGGCTCGACTCCATCACCGGCGGCGGCGCGGAAATTTTCGCGCCGCGAGTCCGAAACATCCTGTGCAAAGGCAAGGAAACCGCCGACGAGTATCTCGCCTGCCACCGCGCGTGGCACCACATGGGGATGCGCTCCACCTGCACCATGCTCTACGGCCACATGGAGACGCTGGAGGAACGCGTGGACCACCTGCGCCGGCTGCGCGAGCTTCAGGACGAAACGCGCGGCTTCACCTCGTTCGTGCCCCTCCACTTCGTGCCCGACAAGACCAAGCTGGCGCATCTCACGCCCGCCAGCGGCTTCGACGATCTCCGCAACCTCGCCGTCGCCCGCATCTACCTCGACAACTTCGACCACATCACAGGCTACTGGATTGCGCTCGGCATGAAGCTCGCGCAAGTCTCGCTCAGCTTCGGCGTGGACGACCTGCACGGCACGATCCTGGAGGAACGCATTTTCGAGATGGCCGGCGGCCGCGGCGGCCAGCAACAGACCCGCGAGCAACTCGAGCGCGCCATCCGCGAGGCCGGCCGCGTTCCCGTCCAGCGCGACTCACTCTTCCGGCCCTTCAAGGCCGGCGAAACCGCCGCCGAGCTGGCGCAGGAGTTCACCGCATGAGCACCGCCCCGCGCATCGGCTGCGTCCCCTACCTCAACGCCAAGCCGCTCATTTACGGTCTTGAACGCGAGGTCGCGCTCGAGCACCCCGCCCGGCTCGCCCGGCGTCTGGCCGCGCACGAACTCGACGCCGCCCTCGTGCCTGTCGTCGAGGTCTTCCGCCGCCCCGGCTACGTCATCGTGGACGACATCTCCATCGCCTGCTGCGGCCCCGTCTATAGCGTCATCCTCGCCCACCGCCTCCCGCTGCCATCGTTGCGCGAAATCGTCGTGGACGCCTCCTCTGTCACCTCCGCGCTTCTGCTGAAGCTGCTTCTGCAAAAACGATTCGCCCTCAAACCGCGCTACGTCTCCGAATCCCTCGCCGACAAACCCAGCAGCGCCGACGCCCAGATGCTCATCGGCGACCAAGCCATCCGCTTCCATCAAGCCCACGACGGCTGGCAAATCCTCGACCTCGGCCAGGCGTGGTCCGACTGGACGCACATGCCGTTCGTCTTCGCCGTCTGGGCCGTCCACGCCGACTACCCGGACTTGCCCTCCATCGCCAGGAAACTCGCGGTCGCGCGAGACGCCGGTTGCGCGCACATCGAGGACATCATCGCCCGCGAACCGGGCGGCGACGCCGCCTTCCGCCGCCGCTACTTTGGCCAGAACGTCTATTTTAAGCTCGGCCCGCACGAGAAGGAAGCCATGCGGCGCTTCCGCCAACTCCTCACCGAGTTCGGCGAACTCAACACCTCCCACGAACTCCGCTTCGTCCGCTGAGGCCGGCCATTCAACGCCCGCCACAGATCGCCAGCGCCGCTCTTTCCGCGATGAGCACGGGCGAGTCGTAGAACGGTAGTTGCCTGAAGGTCACGTTGCCGCCTTCGGCGGACCAGAGGTCGCGCGGGATTTCGTGGACGTTGCCGGTGAGGAGGTCGGCGAAGACGGGAGACGTGAAACGTGAAGCGTGAAACGTGAGGTCAACCGGCGTGGTTCGATTCGAGTCAGTTGGCGGAGCGCCGTTGAGCCAGACGCTCGCCACCAGTGCGCCGTCGGCCTTCTGGCGGCAGCCGAAGACCGCAAGCTTCTCGTCGGACGGCGTGGTGAACTTGAAGTCGCGGATACGCTCCAGCGTGTCGTCGAAGATCGAGAAGACACGCTGCGCGGCGAAGTAGGCGAGCTTTGGGGCGGCGACGGTTTTGTCGTCGTTGCAGCGCAGCAGGCCCTTGCGATTGAAGCCGGTCATCTTGGGCTGGGCGTATTTGAGTTCGCAGAGCGTGAAGAGATTGAACGGCACGTCCTTGCCGTGATGGGCCAACATCCGGCGCAGGTCCCATTTCGCCTGCTTGAGTTCCGTCCACGGCACGTCGCGCAATGCGCCGACCGTCTCGCCACTGGGCGCGCCAGTCTCGCCCTGGCGGATTTCGATCTTGTCCGAGTAGCGGGCGACCAATTCGCGGAAAAGGTCCACAGCCTTCGTGCTGTCGGGGTTCTTCGGGTAGCCGTGAATCGTGATCGCGTCAATCAAACCGAGCTGGCCGCGCTCCTTGGCGAGTTTCAGCAGCGCCTCGGCGAACTCGGTTTTGCTGGTGTTGGCCAAGCCGAACGCGTAAATGCGCGCCTTTGGTTGCTCGGCGCGGATGATGGCGGCCGTCCGCAGGTAGAACTCTGCAAACCCTTCCGCCGTGATGCCGTGGCCGCCATCCGGTTCGTTCCAGACTTCCCACTCATGCACGCGGTCCTTGTAGCGCGCCACGATTGCCTTCACCCATTTGTCCCACGCCGCCAATGCCTCCGCCGACTTCGGCAGGCCTGCGCCGAGACCCGTGCCGCCGCCGTCGGGATAGATCGGGTTGCCGTAGGAGACTTCGAGCCACGGTTGGACGCCCTGCGCGCGCGAGTCGTTGACGACCTCATCGAGCCACTCCCAGTTGTAAACGCCCGGCAACTTCTCGCACTTGGCCCAGCCGGCCTGCACCCGGATGCCTTTTGCGCCGAGCGGGCCGAGGTATTTCTTGTAGTTCGCGAAGACGGCGAAATCGCGGTCGAGCGTCTCGCCGCCGACGGACCATGTGGACGACTTGATCTCCAGCGCCGAACGCGTCGCCAGCTTGCCGATGATGGGGAAAGGGTGACTGGTGATTGGTGATTGGCGACTGGTGACTTTGGGGAGTTTGGACGCCAACGCGGAGAGCTTCGCGGTCCACTCGTTCAACTGCGCGCAGTTCATCTTGCGATCGCCGCGATACCAGTCCTTGAACTCGCCACGGCTGGCAAGCGCCTTGCCGGACTCGATAAGTGAGGTCGCTTCCTTCGTTTCCTGAATGTGACGCGTCACCTCCCCGGCGTCGCCGGCATCCAGCGCCATGTCGGCCTCCGCGACGTGCTCCACCCAGCACAGCAGACCCATCATGATCTTGTGCTGCGCGACGAGGTTGTTCTCGAAGAACTCGCGCGCGTCGCCTTCAAGCCTGCCCGCCAGTTCACTTGCCGCAACACCGACACCGCGCTGCATTTCGAGTTGCGGGCGCAGCTTCTTCAGCAACCCCGCCGTCTTGCCGTCGGACTTGCCACCCTTCTCCATCCGCGCGGCCAGCGCCTTCGCCAGTCGCACGCCGGCGTGCATCCACTCGCCGTCGAGCATCGCGCGCTTGCCGGTCGCAGGGTCGGCGAGGAAGGTCGAGAACTGCCTCCGATAAACAGCCTCGGCAGCTTTCGCCTCCTTGCCGAAATGCTGCTCGCACCACGCCGTCAGATACTTGCCCGGATCGAACGCCGGGAAGTCGCGCAACATCCGCGCGCTGGCGTCGAGGCCGAGCACGAACTCGCGGACGTTGGAGACGTTGAGCATCGCGTAGTTTGTCGAACCGCGTCGGACGGCTTCCTTGAATATCTTGTGTGTCCGCCACACCGACACACCCTGCACCAGATGGGGGCCGGTGCCCCAAAGCTGGTGATGATAGTAGATGCCGTAGTTCCGGCCCGGCTCGCGTTTGACGTTGTAGAAATCCTCCTGCAACTCCCATCCGGGGCTGTTGTCGGAGAAGATCACTGCCACGCCTTCGGGAAACTTCAGGCGCCCCGCCGCGTGCAGGGCCGCGCCCTCCATCCAGAGCGTCGTCGTCGCGAGCGGTTGCGGGCGTCTGTCCACGCTGCGGATGATCTCCCATTGCTTGGCCATCGCGTCGGAGATCAGCTTGCCGCGCCCCTCGTCGGACTTCGGCACGTTGGGGTCGGCCAGCCAGACCGGCCGGTCGGCGATGCCGCGAAGGCCAAGCTGCCAGATGACCCGCTCGCCGAACTTCGCCCAGCGCCCCGCATACTCGCGCCATATTTCGTGGAACTTCTCCGGCCGCTGCGTGATCTGAAACGGCACCGTCTCGCCGCGGTCCTTCCAGAAGTTGTTGAACCCGAACGCACTCACACCGACCGGCTCGACGTGGTGCATCGTCACGAACAGGCCCCGCCGCGTGGCGTCCTCGATGAGCCGCGCCTCGGCGGGATTGCGGATGTCCACGAACGACGAGGGGATGATGAGGTTCATCTGCAACCGCAGCGCCGCCTCAAACACGCCCGCCGACACCGAGGGCGAGACGACGCGATGGTAATACGGGTAATCAATCCGCCGCTCACCGCCATCAAGCCGAAACTCGGTCAGCAGGTCCTCGTCGTTGATAAACCAGCCGCGAAATCGGAACGTCGGCTCCCCGGAACTGATCTTGACCTTGTTCCACGCCAGCGTCGCGCGCCTTTGCGGCGGGCGGGAGGCCCAGTAGCAAAGCGGATCCACGCCAAGATACTTCTCGATGAACGCGTAGAGGCCGAACATCGTGCCGCGCTCGTCGCTGCCGGCGATGATGAGCCGCTGGCCGGCGTTTTCGACTCGATAGGTCTCCCATTTGCCTCTCAGCCCATCGCCGAAGCCCGGCGCGAGCTTCTCCAGCAACGCGGCGGATTCGGGGCGGTTCACGGAGACCATTACGACACTGGCGTCGTCGGCGCGTTGCGTGATGGTCGGCGTTTTGCCAGTGATCTTCTTTGTGTCACTGACGAGGTCTTCCGCCGCCAACCGCACGCATTCCGGCTCGCTCGCCGGCACGAGCACGGTGGCGGTTTGTGTCGGAGAGACCAAATCGAAGGCGCTCGCGTGCGCCGCCAACAACATGGCAATGCTCAGAAGTGCTGTTTTCATGATTCGGGCAGCAGCTTACTTCACCACCAATTCCTTTTCCGCCACCAGCACCGGCGCGTCGTAGAGGGGGATGTCTTTGAAAATGGTGAACCCGTTCGCTTTGACGATGCGGTCCGCCGGGATTTCGTGGATGCGCCCGGAAACCAAGTCCACCCAGACCGGCTCTTTGATGGCGAGGCCATTCACCACGACCTGTGCTGGCCGCGTCACGAACGCATCGTCCGGCACTCCGGAATTGTCCCAGAGCACGACCAAGCTCTGGCCCGTCTTCTTGTTGCGATAGGCGAAGCTCGCCGTCTGCTTGTCATACATCACACCGACAGCGGGCTGCTTTACGCGCTCCAGTGTGTTGTCGAACACGGCCATGCAGTTCTGCACCGCATAGTAGGCGAGCTTGATTCCATCCACTTTCTTGTCAGCGGTCGCGTGGAGCAGTCCCTTGCGGTTGATCTCGCGCCCCGTGTGATTGAAGTCGCAGATCGTGAAGACCGCCGACTCCACATCGTGGCCGAGGTCGCCGAGCATCCGCCGCAAATCCCACTTCGCCTGGCTGAACTCCGTCCACGGATGGTTGGAGAGCGCGAACTTCGTCGCCAGTTCCGACGGGCAACCGTTTTCCCCCTGCCGCATCTTCGCCTTCGTCGAGAATCGCGCCAGTGTCGCCTTCAGCTCCTCGACCTTCTGGTAGGAGTTGTCCGGGTTGAACTCGTAGCCGTGGTAGATGAACCAGTGGAAGAGGTCCACCTTGCCCTTGTCCGCGAGTGCCTTGAGGCAGCTTTCCAGCAATTTCGGGCTGGAACTCGCCAGCGAAAGGCCGGCGATGCGCGCGTCGGGAATCACGCGCTTGATGATCTCGGCGGTGCGGATGTTGAACGCGGCAATGTCCTCCGGCTTGTGCTTCTTGTTGATGTCCGGCTCGTTCCACATGGCCCAGTCACGAACCCTGCCTTTGAAATGCTTCGCCATCGCCTCTACCCAGCGATCCCAAGCCACCAGCGCCGTCTCGGAGGTCGGGAAGCCGCCCGCCAAGTCCGCGCCGCCGCCGCCTTCGTAGATTGGGTTGCCGTAGTCGGTCTCCAGCAGGATGTTGAGGCCGCGCCCGCGAGCGTCGTCAATGATCGTGTCCAGCCAGGTGAAGTCGTAGGCGCCCTTCACCTTCTCCGTCTTGGCCCAGCCGCCTTGCAGCCGAATGGTCTTGATGCCGAGCGGGACGATGTATTCCTTGTATTGCTGGTAGTCGGCGAAGTCGCGGTCGAGCGTCTCGCAGCCGAGCGTCCAGTTGGAACCGGCGATTTCGCTCGCAGCGCGCGGCTTGATCGTGCCGATCTGTTTCAAGCCCGGATTCAGCGGCGTCTTCGCCCGATCCGGCGACGTGTCAATCCTCGGCCCTGCTGCCGCCACACCCGCCGCGGCACAACACAGTGCAAATACCATTGCCCACTGTAATCCTTTGCGTGTCTTCATCATTCCACCTTTCATAAAAGATCGCCGTGCGTGACGCGCGACTGTGTAGCACGATGCCGCAGGGTGCGGGGATGCTGCAAGGGCAGAATCTCATGGGCAACGGCTGTTTCGCGTTGAATCGCAGGCTGGCGCGGCTACTGTGACGGCATGGAGAAACTGCGGCTGGACTTATTGCTGGTGGAACGCGGGCTGTGCGAGAGCCGCGAGAAGGCCAAGCGCGCCATCATGGCCGGCCAAGTCTTGGTGGCCGGCCAAGTCACGGACAAGCCCAGCGCGGAAGTCGCAACCGATGCCGCCCTCGCGTTGAAGGCGGAGGAGAAGTTCGTCAGCCGCGGCGGCCACAAGCTGGAGGCGGCGCTCGACCATTTCAAAATCCGCGTCGCCGGTGCGGTGTGCGTAGACCTCGGCGCTTCGACGGGCGGATTCACGGACTGCCTGCTGCAACGCGGCGCAGCGCGGGTCCATGCGGTGGACGTGGGCAGGGGGCAGATTGCCTACAAACTCCGGCGCGACTCGCGCGTCACGGTGCATGATGGCGTCAACGCGCGCCATCTCCAACGGCAGCAGATCGGCGAAGCGGCGAACATCGTGACGATGGATGTGGCGTTCATCGGGCTGGCCAAGGTGCTGCCGGCGGCGAAGGAGCTGTTGAAGCCGGCCGGCGGCTCGACAAGCTGCGACAGCGGCGTTATTATCGCGCTCATCAAACCACAGTTTGAAGCCGGGCCGAAGGAAGTCGGCAAAGGCGGCGTGGTGAAGGATCCGGCGGTGCATAAGCGCGTGGTGGATGCGGTGAAGACGTTTGCGACGAAAGAGTTGGGCCTGCGCTGCGATGGCGTCATCGAGTCGCCGCTGCTCGGCCCGGCCGGCAACAAGGAGTTTCTGATTTGTCTGCGCAGATAACAACCGTCGGGCTGGCAATCAATCCCGACAAGAAACTGGCGCGCGAACTGGCGCGCGAGGCGGCGGCGCTGTTGAAGCGCGCGGGCGTCCGCGTGTTGAACGGGCGCGGCAACGTGGCGAAGCTGGCGGCGCGTTCGCAACTGCTGCTGGTCTTCGGCGGCGACGGCACGATGTTGCGCGTAGCTCGCGAGATGGGCGGCGCGCAAACGCCGGTTCTCGGCATCAACGCGGGCGCGCTCGGTTTCCTCACCGTCGTGCCGGCCGATGGCATGGAGAAGGCGCTGCGAGCCGTGCTGGCCGGGCATTACACGCTACGGGCGCGGGCGATGTTGAAGACGGACATCGTGCGCCGGGAACAATGGTTGCCGGCCCATTACGCGCTGAACGACGTGGTCATCTCGCGCGGCGCGGCGGCGCGCATCGTGCGGATGGCGGTGGCGATTGACGGCGAACCGCTGACGGACTACGTCTGCGACGGGATGATTTTCGCGACACAAACCGGCTCGACGGCCTACTCGATGAGCGCGGGCGGGCCGATCCTGACGCCGGGAACGGAGGCGTTCGTCATGACGCCGATCTGTCCGCACTCGCTGACGAACCGCTCGGTGGTGGTGGGCCGCTCGGCGGTGTTGGAAACGCGGATTCTAAGCCAGGCCGAGGAACTCGTGCTGACAGTGGACGGCCAGGTGCGCGTGAGTCTCTGCAGCGGCGACACGATCCACGTCCGCCGCGGCAACCGCCAGTTCCAGCTCGTGCTGCCGGAGGGCTACTCCTACTACGAGACGCTGCGCCGCAAGTTGAACTGGAGCGGCGCGAACGTCTGACGACCGGCTCAAGCGCGAGATGTGAAGAGCGCTTTCTCGAAATCCGCCACGACGCTGCGTTTGCCCTTCCGCTCGACCTTGTGGCCTTCTGCTTCCAGCCGCTTCTCTTGCGCTGCGACGCCGCCGGGGTGTTTCTGGTTGAGCCTGCCGTCTGACTTCAGTGTCCGCCAATACAGCGTGACTCGCTATGACAAACCCTACGCGGACGTCGGTGGAGTGGTTTTCCACAACTCCGGCCTTGGCGTCCAATGGCCGGGGCCAAGGAAATCCTCGATGATTGTCGTCAAGTCGAGGTTGAGGTGCTGTCGGGCCGCGGCGTTACCGGCATCCTTGTAGTCGCTGTGCTGCACGAAGGTTCGGAACTGGCTGGAGGTCTGGGATTCCGAAAAGCAGATGCGGTGCATGAGCACTTGTGAAAGGTGATAGCTCAACTGGGAACCATCGTCGGTGCGGTGGAAGGACTCACCGCTCCAAAACTCCTGGATAGTCTCGTCGTTCCAGAAGGCTCGATGTTTCCCGGCCGACTCCCGATCCAATTCAAATTGGGCCGTGCCAGCGATGGCGTTTTCCAACGTCATGGCAAGCCCTTCGTTCAACCAAGTTGGCAAGGGCAAATGAGCAAGGCAATTGTGTGTCAATTCGTGGACGAGGACGGGGGCGAGTTGCTGCTGCCCATCGGATGTAGTGACAAAATGCATGTAGCCATAGGGAAGGAACATGCCAGAAGACATGTTGATTTCACGGCAATCGGGGTAGAAATGCGCGACGTAAGCGTAATACTCAGCCAATGTCCTGAAGACCAATACGACGTGTTTCCCATATCCCTCATCCGCCGCCATGCCAGCCAAAGATGCAAGCACCCGGCGCAGAGTGGATTCCAGAAAGGCGGTCACCTTCTTTTCTTGCTCGGTATTCTTCGGAGCCAAGAGAACGAAGTTTTTTGATTCGCTGATGACATACTCGTCTTTAAGCCGGTCCTTAAGCCGGCCGATCCACATCAAAGACGCCTGATGCCACGCGTCAAACCAGTTTGATTCAGGGATATTGGCACTGATCCAGTCCGAAACAGCCTGCCAATCGGGTCTGGGAAAACCCCCGCTTTCCGAGAACCACTCGTCGCGATTTGGAAGGATGACTTCCATGCTTTTCGGCGGTTCTTATGTTTTGCGTCGCTTCATTCTCAGTGCCCCAGCCCGACCTGCTCCAGACAGCCCGTCTCGATCATCCCGTCGCGCACGGTGAAAATGCCGGGGAATTTCTTCGCCCACTCCACGTTGGCGGCGGGGCAGTATTGGCGTGAGTTGCCTTCGATGGCAGTGACAGGACCGATGTGCGCGGCCAGGCCCGCGCTATGCAGGAACGACTGGCCGGGGCACGTCAGGTCCTGCACGCACAAGAACATGTCGCACTTCTGCGCCGCCGCAGCCATCAGCAGCGCCTGGCTCTGGCCCTTGCACGCCTTGAGCGCCACGCCGCTGTAACCCTGCTCGCGCGCCAACAGGAACGTCTCGTAATCCGTCAGCGACTCGTCAATCACCACTGGTTTGAGCGTGGCTGCGGCATGCATCTTGTTTTCCGGGTGCGCCTTCAGGTCGCGCGCTGTCGGTTGCTCCACGTAGGCGGCGCGGTCGAACGCCGCCGGGCTGCCTTCCTTCACGCGCCGCAGCACCTCGATCAGATAGTCCACACTCTTGCACTGCTCGTTGAAGTCGAGCGAATAGACCCACCGCTCCACACCGCGCCGCGCCTGCGTCTCGGCGGTCACGCGCTCGATGGCCAGCACGCGGTTCACGTCCCAGTCGGCGTTGTCGCCATTGAGCTTGATCTTCAGGTGCGTGAGCTGGTCCTTCACGATCCACTCGCCTAGCGTGTTCGGCAGGCCGTCGTTCAACCGCTCCTTCACGTCGGCGTCCGTGAGCGCGTCGAGCGCGCCGATGAGATGATAGAGCGGCATCCGCGCCTTCGGCCGGCGCAGCGAGTAACGGTCGAGATACTCGCCGGCGAACGAGGCGTCGAGGTAGCGGGCAATGTCAGCGTTCATCCATTCCGCGCCGTAGCAGTCATAGACGTGGCGACCGTGGACCTTGCCGTAGGCGTCATGCAGCGCCGCGTCGAACGGGCTGAACACCACCAGCGTGCAGAGCTTCGGCACCGGCTCGGCCAGCTTGCACGTTCGGCTCACCTTCGCCGCGAGCTTCAGCGCCTCCGGCTCCAGCTCGTGACTCAACTCCACCGGGTGTGCACAAAGGTCGCTGTCGCGCAGCAAGCCCGCGATCTTCTCCGCGAGCGACTTCATCGCGTCCAGCCGGTCCGCCTCCGGGATTGTCTTGCTCGGAAACGACCAGACGCTGCCAAGTGGCATCGAGCCGCTGCCCTCGGCCTCGCGGCCCGTGCGTGTGCGGACGCGAACGCGGACGTTCAGCAGCGTGCAATGCGTCACCGCCACTCCGCCGAACTTGATCGGCGTGCGATAGGCGTGATGTTCAAAAGTCGTCTCGACTTCGCGAATGGAGATGTCCGTTGGCAGTGATTTCATGGCCGCGGAGAATAGCGGACGCGCCGCCACAAATAAAGAACTGCATCAACGGCCAGACCTCAAAAGTCGAAGATCAAGAGACCTATTGCTTCCGCAGCGCTGCTTGGACATCGGCGCGGTTCTTGGACCAGTCGGGACGGACGGTGGCCTCCCAGACTTTCAGGTTGTCCAGTTGCATGGTCTTGTTGGCGACGGTGAAGCCGATCATGTTCTTGGTCGGGTGGTTGACGCCCTCGGACTTGAGGTAGCCGACGGGCTGGCTATCAATGCTGATGAGCATCTCGTCGCCGACGACTTCCACGCGGGCCTGGTGCCACTGGCCGGCGTCGAGGGCGATCTTGAACGTGGCCGACTTGTCCTTGATGCTGTCCTGGATCCGCTTCTTCTCCTCGGCGCTCGTGCTGGAATCCTTCATCTTCTCGTAGATGTCGTTCTTCATGCCGCCGAACTTGGAGTCGGCAAGGTTGGCCGAGGTGGGCGTGATCGTGGCGCGGATGATGTGGCCTGCGTGAGCTTCCTTGTAGTTGCTGTCTTCCATCATCAAGTGGCAGCCCGTGGAGCCGTCGAACTTGAAGGCGAACTCGGCGACGATGTCCTTGTAAGGAAACCGCGGCTCGGCGTAGGCGTAGGCGCCGTGATGGTCCTCGGGATTCTCCGCCGCGACGACGACGCCGTTCTGGACGTTCCAGAAACCTTTCCCCAGCCTCCACTTCGGCGGCATCGCGGCGCGCGCGAAGTCGTCCTCGAACAGCAGCTTGCCCGGCTTGGCGAGAAGCGGCAGTTTCTCGGCGGGGGAAAGTTCCTTGGCGATGTCCACCTGGGTGGCGATGAATTTTGAACTGCCTTCCTTGGGCGCCGTGAACGTGATGGTGACGGTGTCGCCCCGCTGGAGGTCTTTCAATTCGCACGGACGCCAGCCGCTGCGGGTGATTCTCGCGCCCTTGATGGTGAAATGGACGCTCTTGGAATCCAGCCTGACTCGCGGGTTGCCAGCACCTTTGCCGGCCGGGTTAGGTTCGTTTTTCACGGTCAGGCTGACGGGAGTCATGTTGACCACCACGCCTTTGAACGGACTTTCGATGCTGGCAGCTCCGGCGCCGGGTGCCTGGCCTTGGACCATCTGACAAGAGGTCAGCAGGCACAATGCGGTAGTCGCGATTCCAGTAATCAGTTTCATGTTTTTCATTGTCGTCTCTCCTCTTAATAGGCCGTCTCACCGCGTCGCCGTTCCAAACCACACCGGGCTGGTCCACGCGATCTCGCCGTCCTTCTGCATCACTCGGACGTAGTAGAAGCAAAACCCGGCCGGCGGACGCCCGTCGGTGAACGTGAACTGGCTCTGACAACCGCCGCCGGTCTTGCAGTGGATGAACTCGTTGTTCCGGCAAATCTCGATGCGGTCAATCTCCGCCGGGCAATCGGCCTTCACCTCGACCGACACCTTCGCGCCGGCAGGCTGCTCCACCTTTTCGCCCATCAAGTGGCCATTGACGCGCACGTCGAGGAAGATTTTCGCCGCCGTGCTGGCGTAGCAACGCCGCGCTCGCAACGCATCGAGAATCGCCTCGCGCGACAGTTCCGGCGCATAGACGCACGCCTTGCCGTAGCCGCCGGCGTGGTCGGGGCTGGCGATGGAGCCGATGACAATGCCGCGCTTCCACGCGTCTTGGATGAAATAGCCTTGCGGCGTCGTGCGCTCGGCCTCGCGCGGCGCGCCTTTGTATTCGTAGGAGCCGCGGCACTGGAAGATCTCCGCCACGGGTTGGGCGACCTCGTCGGTGAAGTTCCAATCCGTCGGCACGTTGCCGGTGTCGGCGATCTGGTGCGGGATGTGGACGAAGTTCGCCTTCATCTTGCGCAACTCCTCCCACACCTGCGCTGGCGTATAGCGCGTGCGGGCGTTCCACCAGCGCGGGAAATACGGGTCGGCGAAGATGAGGTTGCGATGGCCGTAGAAGCCGTAGGGATGCTTGTCGCTGTATTCCTCGAACGACGACGTCCATTCCTCTGCCAGGAACGTCAGAAACCGCGGCGAGTCCTCGTTGGCGCGCGCGAGCTTGGCCAGGAAGTTCCAGTGGTAGGGATTTATGTTGTAGCCGTGGTCGGTCGCGGCGGCGAAATCGTGCCGGGCGATGTCGCGCATGTTCGCGTAACTCTCGTCCACCGACTCGTCGCCGCAGCGGTTGCACTGCGAAATGTCGGTGTGGTCGTGCAGGTCGCCGAAGTAAAGGTTGAGCTTCTGGCCGTTGTAGCTAATGGAGCGAGTCGGCCGGTCTTCGCCGCGCTCGACGCGGATTTTGCCTGGCGCAAACGGCTCTTTCGGCTCGACGAGCCGCACGAACTCTGCCGCCGGCATGGAAACAGCGGGCTTCGTCGGCACGCTCGCGAGCGACACCTGGCTGTCGGCGCTCTTGGAGTCTTCCTCGCTGTTATACATGATGCGCTGCTCCTCCGACTGGTAGGCGACGACGACCCGCTCGCCGGCCATCGCGATGGCGGGCCAACGGTCCATGCCCGGCCGATGCGAAACCAAACCCGGCTCAGTCCACATCGCGCCGTCGAAGCAAGTCAGCGTCACATTCCACGACCGCGACTTCGCCTTCTTGCCCTGCGCTGCGCCGAGCGTGCGGCAGGCGAGCCAAAGCCGGCCCGAGGAGTCGAACACCGCCGTCGGCGCCTCCGCGTGAGTGCGAAATACCGGCGAGGTCGTCGTGTAGTTCGCCGGTGCGAGCAATCCATCGTCACCGACTTTCGTGACGACGAGCCGCCGGGTCCGTGTGGCGCCGATGCCGTAAGAAAGCCGTTGCTCGATGCCCTCGTCGCCAGGGCGGTTGCCCATCAGCGCGTTCTCATAGATCAGCCAGAGGTCGTTGCCGCGCGTCAGCAGCAACGGATGGCGGTCAATCGTCGGCGCGCGCGTCAGCCGCGTCTCGGCGCGCCACTCGCCGTCGGCTTTCCGACGCCGGAGGAAAAGGTCGTAGTTGTTCTGCCGGAAGCTGTGCCATGCCACCGCCACTTCGCCGCCCGGCAACACGGCGACAGCCGGGCCGTAATTCGAACACTCGCCGCCGCTGACGCGTTCTGGTTTCGAGACAACGCCATCGCGCAGCGACGCCGCCACGATCTCACGCCAGCCGCTCGCGTTCGTTTCCCACGCCACCCAGAGTGTGCCATCGCGCCACGCACCCGCGGGTTTGATGTCCACCATGTCGCTGCTGCTGATGCGCACGGGCTTTCCCGGCCCCTCCACGCCGCACGGCAGCGCATAGACATTCCACTGCTTGTTCACCTCCGCGGCGTAGAGCACAAACACCTTGTCGCCAGCCGGGACCGCCTTGAACCCGAGCAGATAAAGATCTTTCGCGCCGAGCGGCTGCCACTGACCGAGCTTCTTGAACGTCCGGCCCGCGACCGTGTAGCGCGCGATCTGCATCGTGTCGTGGTTGTCGCGGAAACTGTTCCACACCACATACACCGAGCCGTCGCTTGCCTGCGCCATCGTCACCTCGTCGTTGAAGCCGACGTTCGCCGATACCAACTCCGTCGCCGGGAGTTCCGTCTCGTAGAGCGCGATGTCGTCAATCCAGACGCGGCCCGGCGGCGCTCCGTGCGAGGACGGTGCGATGATTTGCAGTTCCATCGTCCCGCTGGTCGTGACCGGCACGTCGCACTCGTATTTCTGCCAGCGGTTCGGTAGTTCGTCCCACGCGCCCGCCATGAGCCGCGAGGTGCCGCTCTTGGCTTTCGCCGGCGGCTCGCCCGGCGGCGCGTAGCGCAGCACCACCTTCGTCTTGTTCGTTGCCTTGACCCAGATCTCGAACTGGTAACGACAGCCCGCCTTCACCGGCACGCGCTTGCGCAGGACGAGCGCCTGTTTCTCGCGCGTGACCTCGCCGCTGAGACACGTCTTGCCGGAGTGGGCGCGTTTCGGGTCGCTGACGAGTTCGTGTTTCGCGTCCGTCTCCCAGCCGCTCGTGCCTTCCTCGAAACCACCATTGGTGATGAGGTTGGTTGGCGCAGCCGCCCGCGCCGAGGGAACCAAGCCGATGGCCGCGAGCCATCCCGCCAGCAGGAAGGAAAGAATGAGCGAGCGCATGGCGCGATTTCTACCACTCCGCCGCGCGCGGGTCAACGCGCCTCGTTCGCGTGACAGAGCAGGCGAAGTGGCTGAAGGGAAACCGACAACTGCGGTCAGTTCAACTCCCCGCCGCCACTTCGCCTGCTCTGCCAGCTTTCCCATTTCCCTTTGCGCAACGGCTGCCGTTCCGGCCCCTGAACGAAGCGTTCTTGCCAAACGGGGACGTTGCCCCTACAAGCAATGGCGAACCATGAAGCTATTCTCTTTCACCAGCGGACCGTATGAGACACACGCCTACCTCGTCGGCGACGAGACGAGCAGCGAAGCGATGGTTGTGGACGCGCCGCCGGGCAGCGCGGCGCAACTCGCGGAGGCGGCGCGCAAACACCGGCTGACGATCCGCCACATCGTCAACACACACGGCCACTGGGACCACATGGCCGACAACGCGGCACTGAAGCGGCTCACCGGCGCGGCGCTGCTTTGCCACAACGACGACGAGGTCTTATTGCGCGAGCCGGAGCGAATGCGGGCTTTTGGTTTGATGGAGCCGGTCGAGGCGATGACGGCTGACCGGCATCTCAGCCACGGAGACACACTCTTCGTGGGAGCGTTGGCGTTCCGCGTGGCACATTGCCCGGGTCACTCTCCCGGTCTCATCGTGCTGCACGAGCCGAAGGAAAAGGTCTGCTTCTGTGGCGATTTGATTTTCGCCGGCTCGGTGGGCCGAACCGATTTTCCCGGCGGCTCGTGGGCGGCCCTGGCGAAGTCCATTCGCGAGAGCATCCTCATACTGCCAGATGACACGCGACTGCTTTGCGGCCACGGCCCGGCAACCACCGTCGGTCGCGAGCGCGCAACGAATCCCTTTGTGCGGCAGATTCTGGCGGAGTCGCAGCGCGGCTGAAACAAAAATGGCGCGCCTGGGGAGAGTCGAACTCCCGACCAAGAGTTTAGGAAACTCCTGCTCTGGTCCTCTGAGCTACAGGCGCGAACACTGTCTTTGCGGGAGTTTCCAGCGTTTTAGGAATCGCTTTCTTGATTCCAACGTTAAGCTGCAATCTTCATATTCGGTTTACTACAAAAACACCGAAGACTACCGATAGCGGCTACCGAGTGCTGGTCAAGGTTGCGCCTGCCTCCACCGCTCTGTCGCCTCCAACATCCACCACGGCATCTACAAGCGAACAGGCAAGCAGGTCAACCGCTCGCTGAAAACCACCGACAAAGAACTGGCCAAAAGACGCCTTGAACATCTACGCGAAATAGCAGCTCATCTCAACACCAAAGGCGGGACGAACACCCTCTTTGAAGATCTCGCACAACGCTGGTTGGACGCCAGTTCCAGCGCCATCAAAGAGCCCACGCGATGATATCGAACCGAGACCATCCACCGCGGCCGGCTGCGTTGGAGAGCCTCATGTCTGATTCTGTCTGATTTGAGTCCCCAACTCACATGTGCTATTGAGCGGAGCGTTACTGACGGCACGAACGACACAGAATGTCGAATGCCGAACGACCAACCCCCAATCGTTCATGCATTCGCACCGCCGCCAAGGAACAAACCGTCAATACTTGCTTCGGCTGCGGAAGCGTCGCCGCGAACCGACGACCGCCACCAAGCCCAGACCCATCAACACACCCGTCGAAGGCTCCGGCACAAACACGATCTGGCCGCCGCTATCCAGAAACACATTGGCCAGACCCAGGCTGTCCTTGTTGTCCGCAGTGATGGCGTAGCCCGCAACGCCGGTCAGCACCTTCGTTCCGTTGCCGTCCTCATAGATGAACTGCATCCCGACGTAAACCGTCAACTGGCTCAGCTTGATCGTGGCGCCGTTGAACAGGTGCAGCACGTCCACATACAGAGCCTCGTTCGTGCCCAGGCCGCCGCCGTTGTTGATGTTGTTCACAAACTCGATGTGGTTGGTGATGTTGAGCGTGCCCAGCGCCATATTGCGATCGAAACCGGAGAAGACCGCGCCTTTGTTGGTGCTGGCGACTTCAAAGGTGTTCGTCACGCCCGCCGCCGTCCCTCCAAACACCATTATGCCGTTGCGCATGTTGACGTCGTTGGTCAGCGTGCTTCCGTTGACGTAGTCACCGCGCATCACCACCGTGTCGTTGGAGTGACTCATCGTGATGATGCCCGTGCTGCCCATCAGCAGCGTCCCCGTGATGATCGCAGTGGACGGATTCACCGGCGAACTAAACGCCAGCGTCCCGTTGTTGGCCAAGCCACCGTTGAATACCAACCGTCCGCTGTCGCGGGCAAGGATCACGCCGCCCGCCGCGTTCGTCACCACCCCGCCAAAGCTCAACACGCTGCCCGCGCCATTGGCCTGCATTACGCCACCGGTGTTGTTCAGCGCCGGCAGGCTGAAGCTCAGCGTGCCGCCGCTGCTGTTGCTCACGACCCCGCTATTGTTGAGGAAGGCGTGCAGTGTGCCCTGGCCGTAAATCAACCCGCCCGCCGCGTTAACCAGATTGGAAGCGCTGTCGGTCAACCGCACCGCCGCGCTGTCGTTGTTCATCCAGATTCTGCCGGCGTTAGCGAACGACTGGTTGATCTGCAACTCCGCGCCCGCGCCCAACGCCGCCAGCAGACCCGCGTTGACGGCCCCAGCGCCGCTGTTGGTGAAGCCCGAAACCAGCGTCAGGATGCCGCCCGCGCCCGTGTTCGTCGCCGCGATCTGGCCTGTCGCTTCATTGCCGATGACCGGATTGACCAGACCGCCGCCGCCGATCGTGCCTATGTTGGTCAGCACGCTGCCGGTCAGGAAGTTGGTGAACGTGCCGCCCACCAGCCCGATCAGGCCGTTGCCGCTATTGATGAATGCGTTGGAGAACTGCAGGATGCCGCCCGTCATGGCGTAGAGGTTACCCCGGTTCGTGAACGTATTCACAATGTCCACGCGACCCACCGCACCCGCCACCACCTGCTGGATCGTGCCCGTGTTTGCCGCAAAGAGCGCAAACACCCGCGCGCTGTTCAGGTCAAGCGTCGAGCCGCTCGTGGCCACAATCAGGTTGCTGGCTGCAAGGAACTCCGTGCCCGCCCCCGATGTGTTCTTGCGGCTGTCCACCGTCCGCACGAAGGCATTGCTGCCCGTCACCGAGTCGCCGATCTGGAACACGCCAAACATGAAGTTGGTCACGGCCATGTCCGCTACCGCCGTGCTGCCCACCTCCACCAACTGCGTCCGCGTCGTGCCGCCCATCAGCGTCAGGCCGCCCATCCAGTTGTTGTCCGCGAAGTTCGTCGCCAGGTTGTCCAGGTTGCCCGCCAGCTTGATCACGCCACCGTCCGCCGTGTTCACCAGCGAGTTAGTGCTGACGGTCAAGTTGCCGAGCAACTGCACCAAGCCGCCCGCGTCCGCCACAAGCGCGTTGCCCGCCACCAGCGAGGTAGACACACCAACATTCACCGCACCCGCCGCCCACAACAGTGATCCCGCGCCGGTGACCCGCGCCAAGTTCGTGCCCGCCGTTGGAGCGTTGCCGATGGTGACCGTTCCCAGGTTGGTGATGACGCCGCCGTCGGAGACAAGCAGCCGGTTAAATGCCGAGGTGTAGTTGCCCACGATCAGGGCACCCGCGTTGCTCAGCACCGAACCGGCACCGATGATCTCCAGCAGGTTGCTGCCGTTGAAACCACTGTTGCCGACGGTGACGCTGCCCGCGCGCACGTAACCGCCTGAAGTCACCACCACCCGGTTGCTGCCGGAACGCGAACCCTGGCCCCAACCGCCGAGCGTGAGAGATGTCGCCCGCAGGACCGATCCCGTGTCCGTCACGACGATGGTGTTGCTGCCGCCGTTGGCACCCGCATACACTGTGTTCAGAACCTCCACCTGCCCGCTGTTGGCAACGGTCAACAGGTTGCCGAATCCCGACTCGCCCACCACCAAACCCACCGGCGTCCACAACAGCGACCCGTCTCCGGTGACCAGCATCGTGTTGTTGCTCGACAGCGTGCCGTTGCCCAGGCGCACGCGGTTGTTACCGCCCGTGCCGCTGAACACCTGCGCGCCGTCGCTGACGACGAACTCGTTGAAGGAGCCGCTGTTGCCAATCTCCAGCGTGCTCTGGTTGGTGAAGAGCGTCCCAGCACCGGTGATCACAACGCGGTTATTGTGCGCGCCCGACAGCCCATCGCCCGAAGAATTACCGATATACAAGCCGCCCGACCCCATCACCTGCAACGCCGCGCCGTTGGCCACCGTCAGCATGTTGCTCGGGTTCTGGTTGCCCACCGTCAGCGTGTTGCTGACGTAGAAGACCGTGCCCGCGTCGGCAACGGTGACGCTGTTGGCGTAGTTGCTCAGCGGTCCGGCCGGCGCGTTCGTTATCGAACCGATGCTGAACGTGCCCATGTTGGTGAAGCTCGCGCCGCCGTTCACCAGCAGCCAGTTGCCGCTGCCTTCCCGGCCTACCGTAAAGCCGCCCGCATTGCTGAACGTCGAGCCGATGCCCGACACCAGCATCCAGTTGTTGCTCGGCGAGTGTCCTCCGGCATTGGCCTGGTCGCTCGCGCCCACGCCCGTCGCCGTGCTCGTCCCCACCGTCACATAGATGTGGCCGCCGTTGGTCACGATCGCGCCGTTACCCAAACCGCGCATGCCCACCGCGAAGCGGTCACTGGTGCCCGACCGATTCGCCCAGAGCGTGCCGCCCTCGGTGACCACCAGCAGGTTGCTGTTGGCCCCGTTGCCTAGACCAACGTAGAAGTTGCGCGTCAGCACAGACGCGTTGTTGCTGATAATCATCACGTTGAAGTCGCCGGCGTTGCCGTCGCTGCCGACGCGCGTGTCGCCGCCGAGCACGTTGTTGCTCATGATCGTGCCCGCCCCGGTCACCAACACCACGTTGCTCTTCGAACTGTCGTTGACGCCCACATAGAAGTTCGTCCGAACGGTCACCACCGCGCCGCCCGACACCTGCATATAGTTCATCAGACTGCTCTGGCCCATATACAGGTTGTTCGTCACGTCCAGCCGCGTGCCGATGCCATCCACGATCAGAGAGTTGCCGTGGGCACTGGCACCGTTGCCGACATACAGACTGCCTGCTCCCGCGGAGACGACCTGGGCGCCGTCAACAATCATCAGGGTATTGTTGGAGCCGTTGCGGCCGAGGTAGCCGGTGCCACTGAACTGCAGCACCGAGCCGGCGCCGCTGATGAGGGCGAAGTTGTTGGACGAACTCGTGTTGTAGCCCATGTTGAACTCGCCGCCGGACACCACACGCGCGCCGTTGGTCACGATCATCGTGTTCCAACTGCCGCTGTCGCCAACAATAACGCCGCCGCTGCCGCTGTTGGTCAGCAACGTGCCCGCGTCGGCGATGTAAAGGAAGTTGCTCATGGACGTGACGCCGTAGCCCACCGAGACGTAGGAGCTATTGCTCACCGTCGCCCCCGCCACCACCTGCATTGTGTTATACGACCCCACGTTGCCGATCCGGATGCGCCCGTTGACCGCCAGCAGTGAGTTGGTGCCCGTGACCACGACCGCATTGCTGTGGCTGCCGTTCTGCACGCCCATCATAAACGCCACGTCGCCGCCGCCGCTCTTGACCACGCCGCCGTTGGTCACGATCAGCGTGTTGCCGTAGCCCATGTTGCCCACGTGCAGGTTTGTGCTGCCCGCCGCGCTCCCCACGAGCAGGGCGGAGTTGGTGCTCACGATCACCGTGCCGGAATTGTCGCCCGTGCTCGCGCCGATCTGCGCCATGCCCGAACCGACGTTCACAAGCGCGCCGGTCAACGCCAGCGTGCCGCCGTTCACCATCAAGCCATACACATAGCCCGTGTTGCCCGGCGTTGCATTGTCCGCTGTGCCCCACCACACCACCGTGCCTGAACCGCGCTTCTCCAGGAAGCCCGTCGAGCCCGCCACGTTGGTGACCAGGCCCGGAATTACAACGCTGACGCCGGACACCGCTTCGAGGATGCCCGTGCTGCCGGCGGCTATATAGATGCCGCGGTTGATGTCCAAGTTGACGTTGTCGGCAAACTGCAAGCCGCCGTAGCCCGACATATTGATGTTGGCCACGGGCGACCCGGGCACGGCGCCGAGCGTGTTGTCGTTGGTGATGCTCAGCAGACCGCCGCCGATGAAGATGTTACCGCTGAAGCTGTTGGTCACCTCCGGTCGCAGCGCCACCACGCCAGAGAGGACGTTGCCGCCCTTGTTCACCTCCAGGACCGCCGACGCGCCGCCGTTGAAGAGATCGCTGATCTCGTTGGTGAACGTGAACGTCGCGTTGGTCACCGCGCCAAGCCGGTAGTAGTTTACCAGCCCTTCCTGATACGGCGTGTAGCTGCCCGTGTAGGCCACATTGCTGCCGCCGCCCAGGATCAGGTTCGTCCAGCCCGGCGTGAAGTAATCGAAGCTCTCGCTCGAATTGGTCGGCAACAAGGCCAGCATGCCCGCCGAGGAGGTGATGTTCAGGATGGCCGGAATGAGGTTCGCCGCCAGGTTGTTGGTGTTGAACGCCACCGCGCCGGCCGTGCCCAGCATGATGTTACTTGCCGCCGGGAAGGACTCCGGCAACTCGAACCGGACGAAACCGTTGGTGATGCCGGTGCCGCCGGTGTAGTCATTCGTGCCGCTCAGAATCAGCACGCCGCGGCCGATCATCCCCAGCGATCCGCTGCCCGTGATGTTGTTGGCCACGCCGAGGTAGTTGTTGTGGTTGTAGAGCAGCGAGCCGTTGTTGGTAATGCCACCGCCGTTCAGCCAGACCATCGAGCCGCCATTGCCGATCTGCAGCAGACCCTGTGCGATAGTGGTCGGGCCGGTGTAGCTGTTCGTGCCGGTCAGGATCAACGTGCCGGCGCCGCTCTTGGTCAGGCCGCCGTCAGCGGCGTTCTGGCCGAAGCTGAACGTCCCGAGCGTCGCCGCCTCCATGAAGCCGCCGCCCACCAAGTTGATGTTCAGCACGTCTGTCGGCAAATAGCCCGACCCCGTGCTGCTGATGACGATGTTGGTCACCGTCCCGCTGGCCAGGTCAATCTGCGCATAGGCCGTCGCACCCGTGCCCGCGCCGCCGCTGATCACCACGCCCGGCGCGCCAATGTAACTGCGGCCGCCGTTGGCAATCGCAATGTTGGTCAGGCCCCAGCCTCCCGCTCCGAGCAGACTCTGCGCAATGGTGATAACATTCGTGCCTGAATCAATGACGGCGCCACCATCATAGATAAGGGCCGAGCTGAGGCCCTGCATGAAGCTCGCCGTGCTGGAGAATGCCTCCAGCGTGCCGCCGTCGAAGTTGAACACCTGTTGGTTCAGCACCCCCGGAACCGTCGCCCGGATGTTGTTCACGATGATCCGCCCGCCGCTGTTGAGGTTGACGACAGAGGCGTTGCCCGTGCCCGCCACGCGCGCAAACTCGATGCCGCCGTTGGTGGAAACCACCGTGGCCGAGCCGCCCACGTTCAGCACCGCAGTCTTGTAATTGCCATCGTAGTTCAGCGCGATGCCGTTGCCCAAGCTGGGGCCGTTGAACGTGCCACCCTGAATGTTCAGAAGTCCGTATTGGTAGTCACCGGCGATGCCGATGATCACCCACTCTGTCGGGCGCGCCACCACACCGCCGAACATGTCGAACACGCCCACCGCGCCTTGGCCGGTGCTCGCCGGCCGGAACTGCGCCCCGTTGGTCCACAGGCCGGCGGTCAAGTTATAGTAGCCGTAGCCGCCCACTGCCTGGCCAAGGCCCATGCTGGCAGTGCTGCCCCGCGGGCTAAGGTCGAGCACGCCGCCGGACTGGTAGAACGCGCCAGCGGCGCTGGCGCCGCCGCCGACCACCAGCGTCGCCGCCGACAGGTTCGTGGTCATGTTGACCACCGCGCGACTGAGGGTGGAAGCAGCGATTGTGAGCGAGTTGCTCAGCGCCGAGGGGCCGCCACGGACGTCGAACTGCACCGCACCGTTGATGTTCAACACGCCACTGTCCACAATCGAGGTGTAGGAAGCATTCGTGAAGCTGGAACCGCTGTTGATGTTCACCGTCGAGCCACGCACCACCAGACCACCCAGTGTGTTGGTGCTGCCGCTTATATTGACCGTGCCGCCGTTGGCGTTGAGCTGGCCACTGATAAAGGTGTTGCCGTTGAAGTTGACGCCGCCCGTGCCGGCAACCGTCATTGTCACCGCCCCGCTACCGTTGTTGGTCACCGCCGAGCTCACTGTCAGCGCGCTGGCCGAGTTGTTGATCAGCACCATCTCGCCCGCTTGGTTGTTCGCCCCGCCCGCCGTCAGGTAGCCGTCGTTGGCCGACGCGCCGATGGTCAATCCGCCCGAGGTCGAGGGCAGGAACATGCCGCCAAATTGCCCCAGCCGCAGCGTCTTGCCGTTATTGGTGATCGTGCTCGCTGCCGCCTCGTTGGCCAGCAACGTGCTGATGCTGTTGGTCCACGCTGTCAGCCCGTAGGTGACGCCGCCCGCCCCCGTCAGGCGCGTGTTGGCGTTGCTGCCGTCCGCAAACAACACGCCCGTCGGCGCCGTATAGGCGTTGTAGTTGGTGATCTTGAGGTTGCCAACGTCATAGGGGTTGTTCGCCAGCCCCGTGATCATGGCGTAGTCCGTCCCGTTGACAATGGCCCACGGCCCGATGATCCCCGTGTTGTTGTTCGTCGTCCGCGTCGTGATCGCGCCCGCGCCGTCCGGCGTGGCGAAGTTCACGATACCCGCGCCCGTCGCACGGGTAATCGCGCCCAGGTTTACAATCATCGCGCCGGTGTTGTTGCTCACCACAACCGCGTTGTTGCCCGCCAGCAACGTCAGGCTGGCGAACTGCTGCGTCAGCGTGCCCGAGGTCGGGCCAAGAATGTTCAGCGTCCCGCCTGTCGTGTTGGCCCTCGCAAACAGGCCCAGCGTCAGCGTCGTCGTCGGCCGCGCGACGTTGCTCCCGATCCCGCCCGAGTTGGACATATCCAGCTTCAATGTCCCGCTGTTGACCGTGATCGTTCCCATTGACATGGACCACGGGTCGTTCTTGCCCACCAGCGTCAGCGTCCCGTAACCGCTCTTAATCAGCGTGCCCTGGCCAAAGGAGCCGCCGTAGAGGCTGTTGGTGATGAACACATCGCCGTAACCGGCCACCGTCAGCGCGCTGTTGTAGAAGTTGAAGTCCGCATTCACGCTGTCCAGCGTCAGCGTCGTGCCCTCATCCGCGCTGATCCGCGCCGGCCCCATCAGCCGCACCAACCCCAGGTTCGTGTTGTTGCCCGAGATGTTCCGCAGCGCACCGTCGTTGTTGTTGAACCCGCCAAAACCCCCGTAGCCGATGCCGCCGCCGCTGATCAGGATCGGGCTGTTGAAAGCCACGCTGTTGGAGAGTTGCAGTGACCCGTTGGTCATCACCGTCGTCATCCCGCCAGCCAGCGATTGCGCGCCGCCCACACGCACCGCGCCCGCGCCCACCACCATATTCGTCAGTCCGCTATTGTCGCCCTCCACCAACAGCAACCCGCTGCCCAATTTGGTCAGGCCCGCGCCCACCATGTTGCTGTTGAGCAGGAACACGTTACCGGGGTCGTTGATGTCCAACGCACCGTTCACATTCGCCCAGTCCACCGCCAGCGTGTTGAAGTTGGTCATTCCCGTGCCGCGCACTTGCAGCGTGCCGCTCGAGAACTTCACCATTGTGTTGGTCCCCAACTGACCCTCGCTGTCAATGCTCACCGTGCCCTCGCGCAGGATCGTGCCGCCGCTGTAACCCACGATGTTCGTCATCGCGAACAGTGTCCCGGGGCCGGTCTTGTCCAGCGTCGCGCCCGCCACCACTTCGTTGACCACGTTGGATAGATACAGCGTGCTGTTGGCATCCACCATGATCCGACCGCCACCCGTCGTCAGTTCGATCGGACGGGTCGTCCAGTAATATGCGTTGGTGATCCGCAGACCCGACCCGTTGGTCAGGATTACCGCGTTGGCCACGTCACCAAGACCCAGGTCCGCCGCCGCACCGCGTGCTCCGTTAAGGGCCAGGAATCCCGAGTTGACCACGATGTCCGACGTGAACGTGTTCGTGCCGCCCAACTCCACCGTGCTCAGCGGGTTGCCGCCCACAGGCCCGATGATCACGTTGGTCGTCCCCGCTATCGCCGGCTGATACAGCAGCCAGCCCGCGCCGCCGCCCAGCCGCACGTTGCCGCCGCCATCACCCCAGTTGGTCACCGCACCGGCAAACAGCGTCGGCGCGCCCCACGCTGCGCCCAGGAACGCGTTGGTCAGATAGTTGCCCGTGAACGCCAGCGTGTTTGAACTGGCCGCGCCCAGCACCACCGCCGCCACATCCGCCCCCACCCGGCTGTTCAGCCAGTCCAGGAAACCCTGGTCCAGCGCATACGTCGAGCCGATCGAACTGCCCGCCCCGTTCAGCGTCAACGTGTTCGCGCTGATGGACTGGTTGGTTGAGATCAGCAACAACGAGCCGGCATCCACCACCGTCGGACCCGTATAGGTGTTCGTATTCAAGAGCGCCAGCGTCCCGTAGCCCCGCTTTGTCAGCCCACCGCTGGTATTGGCCCCCAACGCCACCGCGCCCAGCACCGCCGGACTCTCGACCATAGCAAGGGAGCTGATCAACTCGATCGTCGGCGCGCTGGTGTAGTTAAGACCGGGGTTGCTGATGAAGATGTTCGTCACCGACCCCGTCACCGGGTCCACCTGCGCAAACGCCGTCGCGTTGCTGCCGCCGCCGCCCGTGATGCGCACATACGGCGCCGCCGAGTAGCCGGACCCGCCCGACACCACCGCTATGTTCGTAATCCCGAAGCCCGTCGGCGCCAGCAGCGCCTGCCCGACGCTGATGTAGTAGTTGGACGCGTCAATGATCGCCCCGCCGTCATAGATAAACGCGCCACGCAAGCCCTGCATGAACGCCACATTGTTCGCGTTGGCCTGCAGCGTCCCGCCATCGAAGTTGATCGTCCCCGCGCCGCCCGCTTGGTTGACCTTGACGATCGGCGTGCTCACCAACCCGCCACTGAGCAGGTTGATCACGCCCGTCGCGTTAGCTGAAGTCCACGACGCCGCCAGACCGCTGGAGCCCGCGATGTTCACCACGCCCGTGCCACCGACAGTGATCACGCCATAACTGCCCCCGTTGTTGCCCAGAAGGATGCTGTTGGCAGCGTTGAGCGTGTTCAGCGTGCCACCGAAGACGTTGAGCATGCCAACCCCGTTGTCGCCGCCCACCTGGATCCAATCCCGGTTGGTGACAGTGCCGCCCAGCATGTCAAACTGCCCGAAGGCGGTCGCGCCACCACCGATGCGCGTATAGGCGCTCATCAACAGCGACGAATCCTGCATCGTCAACATGCCAAAGCCGTTCTCACCCACATAAAGAGAACCCCGCTCCAGAAAGCTCGCGTTGCCGCGCAGGACCAAGCCCGCCGACGGCTCGGTCGAGTTCTGCGCCACGCTGATCGTGCCCGCAAAGATTCCGCGCGACCCGTTCTCAAACACCGTCACGCCGCCGCGCAACCGCAGGTTGTCGTTCAACTGCACGTTGTTGCTCAGGATCAGCGTCCCCGTGCCCAGCTTGCCCAACTCGATGGCGGCAGTGGTGCTGTTGGTGATGGTGCCCGTCATCAGCGACGTGGACCCGCCCACGTAGATGTAGCGGCTGACGCCGTTGAGGTCCAAGCCGTGGCCGAAGGTCAACAGGCTGTCCGCCGAGGGACCGTTCAGCACCAGCGTCACCGGGTTGAACGCGCTGAAGCTGGCAAGGTTCGTCGCGTTCGCCGTCGCGTTGACGTTGAGAATGAACTGCGTGCTGTTGAGGATCGAAAGAACATAGGAGTTTGCGGGAACGCCGCTGCCTGTCACCGCCATGCCCGGCAGCAGACCCGCGGTGCCGCTGGTCAGTGTCACGATCGGGCTGGTGTTGCTCGTGATCATGGGCGCATTCGGCGCCGCCAGACCGCCCCAAATCAGGTTTGTGTTGCTACCGCCGAAGCTGACCGTCACTGGACCGCCACGCGCCGAGAATCCGCCCGATTGCCCGCCGATGGCCACTCCGTTGCTGTTCGCGCCACCAATGAACGGGCGCCTGAAGTCGTTGGAAATCTCCAGAACCGCCGGAATGCTGGGGAATGCTCCGCTCTCGTTGCCCATCATCACCAGCGGCCGGTTGGTGACGATGCCCACGCCCTCGTCCGCCCGCAGGGTGCCTTGGTTAATCACCGTCATCCCGTTATACCAGTTGGTCCGCGGCAGCCACAGCAGCCCGCGGCCCGTCTTGAGAATGCCGCTGACGCCCGCGCTGTTGGTGATGGTGCCGCTGACGATGCCCGTGGCCGCGCCCACGTAGAAGCCGCGCAGCGTGAGCGCGCCGCCGTTCAGGTCAATGTCGTTCACCAGCGTCAGCGTGTGGTCCGCGTTCACGCCGTTCAGGGCGAAGGCGCCCGGGTTGAAGCTGCTGTAGGTGTTGGTCGTGGTCACGGTCGAGAAGATGCCCGTCGTGTTCATCTCATACTGGGTCGCCGATACAATCCTTGTGATGTAGGCGTTCGCCTGCAGGTTGCTGCCGTAAACGGCCATGCCCACGCGCAGGTCGCTGGTGTCGCCGTTGACGATGGTGGCCGTCGCGCTGCCCAACGTGTTGATCACGACCCGCGGCGCCGCCGCCACGTTGCTCCACACCAGCATCTGGCCGTCGCCGCCGATGTTCACCGTCCGGTCCCCGCCATACGCTGAGAAGCCCGCCGTGCCGTTGCCGGCCATCGAGACGCCGCCCGTGGTCACGCCATAGCTGTAGCCGGGATTGTAAGCCGCCATCGCGCCGGTGATCAACGGCCGCGTGAAGTCGTTGCTGCTCTCGAAGACGCTTGGGCTGCTGCCGTTGTTCATGATGAGCGGGCCGTTGACCGACACGCCCACGCCCTCCTCGGCCCGGATCGCCCCGCCCCAGATCGCCGTGTAGCCCGGATAGCTGTTGGTCGCCGTCAGCCACAACAAGCCGCCGGCATCCTTGAACAGGCCGCCACCGCTGTAGAGCGGGCCGTCCACACCGCTAAGCGTGCCGCTGGTCAGCGCGCCGCTGATGATGCCCGTGTTGCTCGCGTAAACGTAAATCGTGCGCACGCCACCGTTGAGGTCAATCGGATTGACCCACGTCACCGGGAAGTTGCCGTTGGGATCACCGAAACCGAAGGCGCCTGGACTGAAGAATGCCTGGCCCCAGAGCAGCGGCCGCGCGTCGCCGCCGACGTTCACCGTCAGAGGGTTGCCCACGGCGGCGAAGCCACCCTGGTTGGGGGCCCAGAGATTGTTGGGCAACGTCGGAGCCCAGACCTGCCACTCGCCCGCGCCCGCGCCCAGCGCGCGGGTGAAGGTGCCGGTCATCTCCAACATGCCACGTCCCTCCCATGCCCCGTCTGAGTTGAGTTGGAGATTGGCGGTGGTGGGCAGCCCAATGCCGTCCTGGGCATTGAGGGTGCCATTGACCTCGATGACGCCGGTCAGTGTGTTGGTGTTCTTCAGGAAAACGCGCCCCACATAGCTCGGCACACCGATCACGAGCCGGCCCGGACCGCTGATGACGCCGGCCACGGTCTGGGTGAAGTTCCGCGCGTCGAGGTAGAGCACCGCGTTGGTATTGACGTAAATGCTGCGGTTGGTGTTGATCGTCATGTTGGCGTAGTTGCGCAGCCAATTGTAGCCGCTGGCGGCGATGATGTTGGTCCGCGCCGAAGCCGGCACCGCGCCCAAAGCACCGTCCGTGGCAACGCTGATGCCGCCGCCATTGAGGATGATGCCGCCGGAAAAAGTATTGTTGTTGTTGGTAAGCTGGAGCAGCGCCGCCGAATCCCAGGGGTTGCCGGCTGCAGCGCCCGCCACAACCAGCGTGACGTTGGTCGCGCCGTTGTTGATGATCTGCGAGCCGATGATCACCGCATTGCCATCGCGCCGTGTAGCGAACCGGTTGATCGCGACAATCAACTCGTTGGTGCCCGAAGTGATCGTGCCGCCGGAAATGATCGTGTTCAGCGCGGGGGTGGATCCGAAGAGAATGCCGCCGCTCTGGACGACCAAGCCGCGGTTGGTCAGGTTCAATCCGTAAGCCGTTGCGTTGGTGAATCGCAGGCTGTTCACCGAGCCGGTGGCGCCCATCGCCACGGGCATGATGCTGTTGGAGTTGATCGTCACATTGGCCAAAGCTGACCACCCGTCCGGCGTGGCATACGCGCTGTAGTTCGTGAACAGACCCGCGCCGTTGTTAGCCGCCCAGTCGTTCAACCCGTAGAGCGCCCACCCCCCGATGGTGCCGCCCGCGTTGTTGCCCGGCGCGCCGCTGATCACGCCCCCGCCCGTGCCCAGCACCTGAAGAACCGAACCGGTGCTGCGATTGATCGAGGCGATGTTGATGGACACCGGCTGTCCCAGCGGGCCGTTGCTCGCCACCAACGTCGAATAGCCGGATACCACGTTCAACCTGTCGAGGTTTTGAGTGGCCACGAAGTTCGCTGCGCCACTGACCCAGAGCGTGCCGCCCGCCAGATTCAAGGGGGCGGTCTGGTTCAGGATGTTGCTGATCGGCGCGCCAGCGCCAGAGAAATCCAACTTCACCGTGTTGGGGCCGGTCTTGAACACCGTGCCCGTGCCAAAAACAGGCCGCACCAGACTGAAGTTCCTGCTGCTGCCCTGGGCGTCGAGGATCAGCGTCGCGTTGTTGGTGATGATGCCGCCGTATTGGCCAATGTCGCTCAACGTCAGAATGCCCTGGTTGATGGTCAACGGACCGCTGAAGTTGATATTGGCACCCGCCAGTTTGAGCGAGCCTGTGCCACTCTTGGTCAGGCCGATGGTCGGCTCGCCCAGCGGCGCCATGCCGCTGCTGTAATCGCGGATGTAGCCGTAATAGACGTTGTCCACATTGTTGCTGACCGTCAGCACACCGCTGGTGTTGACGATGTCACCCTCGCGGTTCTCAAGGACGCCCATGCCCGTCGGGTCGGAAATGCCAGACACGGTCTCATTGTGACCCATGAGGATGAAATACGGGTTCCGGCCGCTCGCATTGCCCTCGAAGGTGATCGTAGCCGTGTCCGCGATCTGCTCGGACGCGCCCAGCCTCACAGAGGCGCTGCCGCCGTTGGCCGTCGGCCCGTCGCCGAGCTTCAGGTCGCCTGTGACGACATTGCCGCCAACAGCGTTGCTGAGGAACAGGTTTATTCCCTGCCGCACGAGCATCGTCCCCGTGTAGGTATTGGCGTTGGTCAGGTAAACGGTGGATCCCGCGCTGGGCGCACTGGCGCCGCCGATCTGGCCAATGATCACGTCATACGCGCCGGTCAACGGCTTGCCCATGATGAGCGAACCACCGCCGCCACCCAGCCGGTAGGCGCCGCCGCCCGGGGTGAGGTCGCCCGTGTAGAGAACGATGTTGCCGTAAACGACACCGAGGAAGCTGTTGCTCAGCACACTCGATGAGAAGTCGAAGTTGTTGGTGTTCCGGTTGGCGGCAAGACCCTGCATGACGAAGGCGCCATTGATCGGGGCGCCGGGGGAACGGCTTGCCGCCCAGTTGAGGAACGACTGGTCGAGGGGGGCATACGCCGGGCCGAGGGCGCCGCCGCCCGCCATGCGGATCGAGCCGGAGCCGAGGCTGTTGGTAGAGCCAACAAGCAGCGCGCCGCCGTTAATGAATGTGCCTGCGCTGTAATTGTTCGCATAAGGCAGCACCATGATGTGCTGGCGGTCGTCCGGTTCCTGGCCGAAGTTCAAGCCCAATTGCCGGTTCGCGCCATCCTGAATCATGCCGCTGTAAACAGTGCTGACAGTGCCGCCAGCGCCCGCCGGCAGGAAGACATTCAGCCGCGTCACGCCCGGCGCGGCGCTGTTGTCGGTGATGACCGCGCCGAGGTTGCCCGCCAGCGAATCCACGCGCACGTCGTAGCCGTTCAGGTCAAGCACGCCGCCGTTCATCACTAGCGGCGCGCGCGCGGCCTGGCCGCGGTCCTGATACCAGAGACCAACGCTGCCCAAGCCCAGCGGGGCGCCCACCTGGAGCACGCCATCGTTGACGGTGTTGCCCCAGTGGAGGTTGTTCGTGGCGAGAACCAATGTGCCGCTGCCAAACTTGACCAGCGGCTGGTTGCCAGCCGTGCCGGCGGAACTGTAGATGACGCCGGAAATCACGGCGGTATTGCCACCAACCATGATGGAGCGCGTGGCGTTACTGAGGTCGAGGTTGTTGGCCAGCGTCAGCGTGGCGCTGGCGGTGTTGGTGTTCAGCACAAGCGTCGTCGGGCTGAAGAACGCGCTGCCCCACTGGATGGTATCATTGACCAGATTCGTCATCAGGATAGTGGTCGCGCCGTTGGTGGTGCTGAACCCGCTGGTGGCGCCAACGACCCGGACCTGGCCCAGACCCGTGCCCAGCGTCCGGCTGAAATTCGTCCCCGCCGCCTGACTGACCACCTCGAAGACGCCGCCGGTGAGCAGCAGGTTCGCCGTCGTCGGCAGCCCAACGCCGTCGGCAGCCCGCAGCGTGCTGCCCACCACTGCTGCCGTGCCGGAGAACGTGTTCTGTGCGCTGAGGTAAACCGTGCCCATGCCGCCCACGGGGCCAATGATGACATTGGTAGCGCCGCCGATAACAGGCGAATAGACCAGCGTGCCGTTGCCGCCGCCGAGTTGATACCGGTTCGTGTTGGCCGCGCCGAACAGAACGTTGCCGATGGCGCTGCGTTCCCACGCATTGAGCGCGCCGGAATAGGTCCACGTGCCTTCAGAGGCTCCAAGAAATGCGTTGGTGATACCTTGGACGTTGAAGTTCAGGTTGCTGTCGCTGTTGAGGGCCAGGACGATCGCGCCATTGATGGCCTGGCCGGCCACGACGGCCTTGGCAGCCAGCCAGTTCACTGCATATTGCGCGAGGACGTTGGTGATACCGACAGAGCCAGTGGTCGCGCCGACGTTGATGCCGTTGTTGGTGCCCGCAGCATTGAGACTGCTAAACAACAACGTGCCGGCGCTGACGGTGTTCAGGCCGATGTAGTTGTTGCTCAGCGCGGCATTGTTCGGGGCCAGCACCAGCGTGCCGAGGCCGGTCTTGACGACCTGGCCGTTGCCGGCAAGGACGTTGGTAATCGTCAGCGTGGAGAACGGATCCGTGTTGACGTTGAGGTTGGTGTTGCCGCGGATGATGGCCCGGTTGAGGACAAAGCTGTTGGTCACGCGCAACACCGCAGCATTGTTGTTAAGCGTGAGCGCGGTCGTCGCGGCGCCAATGTTGGAGTCGCTGTTGATGTAAAGCGTGCCCGCGTTGATCGTGACGCTGCCGCTGTTAAAGAAGTTGGTGCCGTTGAGAACCAGCGTGCCGCCGTTGACGCTGAGACCGCCGGTGTATCGGGCGGGATTGGCAAGGATGAGCATGCCGGCGCCCTCTTTTTGCAGGTTCGCGGCGGTGGCGCTGCTGTTGGTGATGAGACCCGCGATGACGCTGGTGGAGCCGCCGACGTTGACGAGGCGGGTGACACCATTGAGATCAAGACCGTTCTCCAGGGTCAGCAAGCTGTTGGCCGTGCTGCCGTTCAGGACAAACTGGTTGGGATTGAAATAGGCCGAGCCAAAGACCAAGTTCGAGCCGAGACCGCCAATGTTGATGACAAGCCCGGTGGTGTAGGCTTCGAAGCCGTAGATGTTGAAAGCGCTGAAGCCGGCTGCGCCGCCGGAGAGAATCTGGATTTGGCCGTTGCCGGTGCCGAGGCCGTTGGTGAAACCAACGCCGGTCTCGAAGATGCCTGCCTGGGCGAGCATGAGGTTGCCTGTGGTGGGCAGGCCGATACCGTAGGTGGCGCGCAGGACGCCGTTGCTGATGAGCGTGCCGCCGGTGTAGGTATTGACGCCAGCGAAGGTTTCGGTGCCGGTGTTGAACTTGCCCACGGACACGCGCGTTGCGGCGCCGTCGGCGATGTTACCCGAGAAGACCGCCGAATTGCCGCCGATGAGCCGGAGCATGGTGATGCCGCCGCCGGGGCTGTTGTCGGTCACCAGCGAGCCGAACTGACCGGCCAGCGCGTTCATGAACGGATCCATGTGGTTCAGGTCGAGGGTGCCGCCGTAGTTGACGGTCACGGTGCCGAGACCAAACGGATTGGTGCTGCCGGCCTGCAGGATGCCGGCGTTCACGACCGTGCCGCCGGTGTGGACGTTGGTGCCGGCCATGACGAGGGTGCCGGTGCCATTCTGCCAGACGGTGCCAGCGCCCGTGATGTAGTTGGCGTTGGTGTAGGTGTCCGACCGGGCGAAGACCAGGCTGCCGACGTTGGTAACCCAGCCGCCGCCGAGCGTGCCGTAAGGCGTGTTGGTGCCGATCTGAAGGGCTCCGCCCGAGCTAATGAACGTCAGGCCGGTGTTGTTGTTATTGTCGTTGGTCAACACCACGGTGCCGACGTTGCCGATGACGAGAGCGTGGGCGCCGGTGAGCTGGGAACCCACGACCAGCGTGCCGCCCAACGTGCCGCCATTGAAACGATAGGTGTTCAGTGCGGGCGTCAGCGTGCCGTCATAGCGGACCACGCGGTTCGGCGCTGCCACGAGGCTGGCGACGCCCAGGTTGCCCATTGCGCTGAAGTCAAGGTTGTTGCCGCTGTCGGCAGCCATGCCGATGCCCGCCAAGACTGGCGCCGTTGCCCGGGCGTTCACCTGATTGATGAAGTCCTGGTCAATCGCGTAAGACGCACCGATGACGCCCGCCGCGTTGGTGGCCGTGAGGCCGCCGCTGCCGATTGAGTTGGTAGAGGCAAGGAAGAGGAAGCCATTCTCGATGGAGGTGCCGCCCTCATAATTATTGGTGTTGCTGAAGAACACGGCGCCACCGTTGCCAACGGTCGTGATTCTGACGCCCGACGGACCGGTGACAACGCCATCGAGGTAGAGGTCATTGTGCGCCCAGTTGGCAAGGAACGTGCCGTTGGTGCCAACCATCGTCATGGTGCCCGTCAGGCGCTGATTGCCACCCACCGCGTAAATCAACCCGCCGTTGTTGGTCATGTTGTTGACAATAGTGTAGGTGACGCCCTCAACAGCGCCAGCACCCGAACCGCCCAAACGCAACTGGGCGCCGGGTTGGATAGTAACCGGACCGCTGCCCAACGCGTAGGGGCTTTCCTGGTAACCATTGTCCGTGCCCATGTAGAGGGTGCCGGCGGCGATGATCGTGCCGCCGCTGTAGCTGTTTGAGGATCCGAAATAGCTGTTGGCAGAGCCGAGGACCAAGTTGCCCGCGCCGCTCTTGACCAATGTGAGAGGTGACAGGGGACCGTTGTCCACGAGGTTGGCGCGGAAGTAGCCGAGGTTCGAGGTGTTCCAGCGGGTGTAGATGAGTTCTGCCGGACCCGCGTTATTCGTGCCGGCTGTCAGCGTGCCACCGAGAATGACGTGGCTCTGGTCGCCGCCCAGCGTGCCATCAAGAATGCCACCACCCGCAACGGTCAGGCCGTAGCCGGCCAGGTTAAACGTGTCACCGCGCGTGGACTGACCCAGGCTTATCGTCTGGTTGGTCGCGTTGCCGGTCATGGTGTAGTCGGCGCCCGCCAAGCGGACATTGTCAACGGCACTCCAACCGGCCACAGTGCCCACCTTCGTGTAGGCCAGGAAGTTGGAAACCGAGCCGGACCCCGTGTTGTAGGTGGCCCAGTTGGTGGAGTTGACCGTGGCCCACGAACCGATGATACCGTTGTTCATCACCGGCACGGCAGTGATGGCAATTCTGTTCTGGTAGTTCGTGCCCAAGCCGGCACCGATGAAGTTGATCGTCGCGCCCGGAGCACGGGACATGCTGGCAAAGGCCAGTGTATTGCTGGCGGTCGTCCCGACCTGCATCATGTTGATGGAACTGGCGCCGGCGTTGACGCTGAGATTACCCGCGTTTTGCGCATAAATGACGTTGCCGCCAGCATTGCCGAAGGCGAAGTCGCCGCCGTTCATGACCAGTGTGGCGTCGGAGCGCAACCGCGCGCTATTGTTGGCGGTGGGGGTGTTGCTGATGGTAAGGCCCGCGCCGGGGTTGATGGTGATGCTGGCGGACCCGGAAATGGCACCGAGGGTGTTGGTGAGCCAGAGCCGGCCGCCGTTGATGATCGTCGCGCCGCTGTAGCCGTTGTTGTTGGTCAGCGCGAGGATGCCGCTGGAGCCGGGGCCGTTAAGCACGAGGCCAATCTCGCGCGTGCCATTGGTGATGATGCCGCCGAAGACCGTGTTGCCGTAAACGTTGCTGACCACGAGCATCAGGGTGCCGAGACCTCCAGCCGGGGCCGTATCGGTGATGAGGCCGCCGGTGCCGACAAGACCGTTGACGACGGCGTTGGTGCCGTAGAGATCCACCGCGCCGTTGCTCAAGGTAAGCATGCCACTGCCCAGGGCGGTCAGGTTGCCGACACGGACGGTGCCGGCGTTGACCGTGACGCCGCCTGTGAAGCTGTTCGTCATGGTGATGTTAAGCGTGCCAACACCGTATTTGGTGATCCCGCCCGGGCCGGCGATGAAGTTGGTGAGATTGAAGACGTTGGCACCATCCGCGATGTCGAGACCGCCGTTGAAGGTCATGCCACCGCTGGAGTTGAGCGGGTGGTTGCCCAGGTCGGTGACCGCGGTGCCGGTAATCTGGAGGATGCCACCGACGACGCTGATCATGTTGGTGGAGACGCCGAGGCTGCCCAGGTCGGCGATGCTGAGCCGGCCCCCGCTGAGGATAACACCGCCGCTCCAGTCGTTGGTTGTGGCCGTCAGCGTCAGCATGGCGGTGCCCAGCTTGTTGAGGCCGCCCGCGCCGGTGATATAGCCATCGAAGGTGCTGTTGTTGGTCTGGTTGACCAGCAACACGCCGTTGCTGAGAATCAGTTGCGCGTTGGCCTCGCCGATGAGCGGTCCGATACCGGGGCCGGAGCCGGACAGGAAGCTGTTGTCCAAACGCACCGGGCTGACGTAGTCGGGCATGATCACCTCCACCGCGCCGCCGTAGGGGCCGCCGCCGTTGGCGACATACACGGCGAAGTTGTGCGCGCCGGCCGTCAGGTTAATCGGGGTGTTGTTCGTCACGCGGACGCCGTCCACATAGATGACCTCGTAATCATCCACGGCGGCGGTGTTGAAGATATAGTTCCCGTTGGTGGGCGCGTTGAACTGGCCCTGCCAGCGGCCAACGGCATTGGCCACACCCTGGTTGGGCAGCGGACGCGAGCTCGGATAATTGAAGCCGTTGGTGAAGTTGCCGAAAAAGAGCGCGTTGGCATTGTTGGATGCCATGAATGCCTGCAACGCGTTGATGCCTGCCATGGACATCTGGGACGCGGCCGGCACGAAGAACTCGCCAGCGAGTCCCGACCCGCCAATAGCGATGACGGTTGTGCCGTTGCTGATCGTCAGCGGGCTGTTGATGGTGGCGTTGTTGCTCAGGATCAGCGTGCCCTCAGCGAGGAACGCGCCACCGCCATAGCGTGCGTTGCCGGCCAATGTCAACGTGTCCGCGCCGGTCTTGGTGAGGGAGAACGGCGGAACGTTGCTGACGCCGCCGCTCACAAACAAGCCCGTCGCATCACCAGAGAGGGTCAGCGAATTGCCTGCCGGCGTGGCCACGATGGTGTTGGCATGGATATTGTAAGCGTTGGTCACCGTGCGCGTGCCGCTCACGGTCAACATGCCACCCGTCATCGTAAGGGTGCTGGCGCCAAGCGCGAAGTCGTTGGCAATGACCAGTGTGCCGGCGGCGTTGGTGAAGCCACCGAAGAAGGAGTTGCTGGCGGCCAGGACGAGCGTGCCCGCGCCGAACTTGGAAGGCGCAAAGGAGCCGCTGATCGGGTCGCCGATCGTCAGCGTGGAGCCGCTGTCCACGTTGAGTTGGCCGCTGCCAATCATCGTGATCGGCCGGCTGGAGAAAGTGATGTCGTTGGTGGTGCGCAACGTGGCTGTGCTCAGCATCAAGCCGCCGCCGCTCGCGCCGAGGGCGGCGTCGCTGTTGATGTAGAGGGTGCCGTTGCTGACGATGGTGCCGCCGCTGTAAGCGTTGGCCGTGTTGAGGTCGTTGGTCCAGAGCACCAAAGAGCCGGGGCCGGTCTTGATGAGGGCGCCCAGACCGAACACCTGGCTGGTGACGGTGAGGGTGGAGCCGGCGTCAATGCTCAGCGTGGCGTCGCCACCGCGAACCCAGACCGCCCGGTCGTTCAGCGCGAAGGTGTTGGTGACCTGCAAGACCGCGCCGTTGATGGTGATCTGGCTGCCGGCCGCGCCGAGGCTGCCGTCGGAGTCAATGTAGAGAGTGCCATTGTCAAGGAAGGTGTCACCGGTATAGGTATTGGCCACATTCGTCAGCACCAGCGTGCCGGTGCCGGCCTTAATAAGCGAAACCTCCGAGCCGCCGTTGTCGGCGATGACCGCGTAGTTGGTGACGATAGGCGAGAAGATACGGAAGATGAGCGTGGTGGGCGCGGCACCGTCCCCGGCGGTAAGCGTGCCGTTGTTGATGACCAGACCGTTGTTGCCGCTGATGAGGAGACCGCCGCTGTTGAGCGTCAGCGTGTTGCCGCCGAGATTCACCAGCGCAGCATTGGTGAGGTGGAGGTTGAGCGAGTTGATGCCGACGCTGGCCGACATGGTGACGCCGGTGTTGACGCGCACGTTGTCGGTGGAAACCCAGGTGCCGATATCACCAGTCTGGTAGGCGGTGAAGTTGGAAAGCGAGTTGAGGCCGGCGTCATAGGTCGCAAAGTTGGTCTGGTTGACGGTGGCCCAAGGCAAGATACCGTTGACCAGCGTCGGAGCGGTGGTGAACCGGACGATGTTCTGAGCATTGGTGCCGAGGCCGACGCCCACGACATCGAGCACGGCGCCGACGCTGCGGGTAACACTGTCGAACACGGTAAGATTGGTGCCGGCGGCTCCAGCCTGCCGGGAGACCAGCGTGTTATTGCCGCCCTCCAACGCCAGAATCCCGTTGGTTTCGGTGAAGAGAGCATTGCCGCCGTCGTTGGTGAAGCTCAACGTGCCGTCAACCATCCTGATCTTCGCGGTGTCGAGCAGGCGGCCGGGGTTGTTGGCGGCGGGGGTGTTGTAAACGATGAGAGCGGTGCCATCCACGATACTGATGTTGGTGCTGCCGGAAAGCGCGCCGTCGCGGCCGCTGAGGACGACTGAGCCACCCACCCCGCCGGCGGCCGCTTCCAACCTCGTGTTGCCCGTGTAGGTATTGTTGTTGGTCAGGGTCAGCGCGTTGGCGCCGACTACGGACAGGGCAAGCTGCCGACCGTTGCCGCCGTCCGTGAACTGGCCGCCAAAAGTCGCCGCGGGCATGTTGCTGAGCACTATCGTGCTGACACCGCCCACACCATTATCAGTGATGACGCCGCCGGTGAAGATGAGGTTGGAGGAGGTGAACGTGTATCCGTTTAGGTCGAGTGTGCCGCCGGAGACATTGAACGCCGCGGAACCGGGCAGCGCGGTCGGCTGGAGTTGGAGCAAGCCGCCGCCGAGTATCGTGATGCCGCTGTAGGTATTGCTGCCGGTCATGAGCAGCGTGCCGGAGCCGTATTTCGCGAAGTTGCCAAGGCCAGAGATGTTGTTGCTGACCGTGAAGGTGTTCCCGGCATCGGCGATGTCGAAGCCACCGTTGAACGTGGTCCAGTTGACGAGGTGGTTGGTCATCGCGTTGATGTCCGTGCCGTTGATCTGAAGGAGGCCGCCGGCGAAGGTGACGGCTGTGTTGTCGCCACCGATATTGGTGGAGCCAGAGATGGCCAGCCGGCCGCCACTGAGGATAGTGCCGGCGGAATAGACGTTGTTGCCGGTCAGCGTCAGGGTGTTGGTCCCTGTTTTGTTGATGCCGCTGGCGCTGTTTTCGCTGATGGCGCCGGCAAACGTGGCGTCATTGGTCTGCGAGATCAGCAGAATCACGTTGCTCAGGATGAGCGAGCTGCCGGCATCGCCGCTGAGCGAGCCGATGGCGGCGCCGCCGCTCAACAGTGAGTTTGGCAACCGCTGCAGCCCCAGGCCCGGCCCCATCACGTCCACCGCGATGCCATACGGGCCGGTGTTGTTGGCGTTGTAGATGGAGATGCTGTGAGGGCCGGCAGCAAGGTTGGTGACATAACCACCGACGCCAGCGCCGCCGGAAACGACCCTGTTGCCATCAATGAAGATGGCGCTGTAATCGTCCGATGCAGAAAGGGTGAAGGTGTAGTTGCCATTTGTGGGCGCGTTGAAGATGCCCTGCCAGCGGGCGACGGCATAGCTGACACTCTGGTTCGGAATCGGAGTGGGCTGGATATAGTCGAACGTGGACTGATTGTAAGGCGAACCGAGCATCAGGGCGTTGGCGTTGCTGGAGGCGAAGAAGCTCTGCAAGCCGGCCAGCGTCGTGATGTTGTTGGAGTTGCCGCCCGCCACGAAGAACTCGCCGGCCAGCCCCTGCCCGCCGATGACAGTGACTGTGGTGCCGTTGGTGACGACCAGCGCACCGTTGAGGACGGCATTGGAAAGGATCAACTGGCCGCCGGTGACCGTGACGCCATTGGCATTACCCTTGATAAGGAGCGTGCCGGAGCCATCCTGACTGATGCGACCGGTGCCGTAGATGCCGTTGGTGATGGAGTAGGTATCGCTGCGGTTGATGACGAGGGTGCCGTGGTTGGTGGTAGCGACATAGCCGCCCCCAAGGATGCCGCCCTGGCCGAGCGATCCAGATGTGCCGCCATTACCGAGTTGGAGGGTGTTGTTGGAGTGAATGAAAGTGTAGCCGGTGTAGGTATTATTATTGGTGGTGACCACCGTGCCGGACGAACCGGGTTGGCCTATGATAAGGTTGGTGTTGAAGCCAACCAGATTGTAAACACCGCCTATGGCCGGGGCGTAATTCAACGTGCCACCGCCACCGCCGAGGTTCAAGGTGTTGGCGGCCGGCGTAAACGTGCCGGAGTAGGTGACTGTCGAGCCGGCTGCCGCGCCGAGGCCCATCCCGACGGGCAACGCAGGGAACCCAGCGCCAGACAGGTCAATGTTCTCGGTCGCGTTGCTGTCCGTGAGCGCGAGGATGCCGGATGACCCCAAAGCCAAGCGAGGCAGAAGGTTGGCTGCCAGACCGGCCTGGTTCATGGCCACCGCACCGCCGTAATTGACCATAATGGCCCGGTCTGTGGTCGGCAGGGAGTTGGTCGTCTCAGCCAACACGAGGCCAGCATTTATAACGGTGTTGCCGGCGTAGGTATTGTTGCCTGAAAGCGTCTGCACTCCCGTGCCAATCTTGGTGAGACCATTGCCACCAGTAAGATTGCCGCTGTAAAGCGCGTCGGTGCTGTTGGAACCGACAGTCAGGGCGACCGCCCCGCCTGCCTGGTTGGTCAGGCCGATGTTGCCGGTGCCGGCCAGACCGCCAAGAGTGGCGGACGTGACGGTGACGAAGCGCAAACCGCCATCCAACATGTTGCTGACGGTGCTGCCCATCAACGCGTTCACGTTGGAAACCAAGATCGCGCCATTATTAATAAGGGTGGCACCGCTGCGGGAGCCTGACCCACCGAGAGTGAGGATGCCGGAGCCTTCCTTGACCAGCGCCACCGCGCCGCCCATATTGCCGCCGAAATACGTATTTACCTGCTGCGTCGTCGTCAGCGTAGACATGACCGGCGAAGTGTTGGTGATCAGCCCCAAAGCGTAGTTGGTATTCCCGCTGAAGAACCGGTTGACCGTCTGGTTGTAGCCGCCCATGTCAAACGTGGCTGTATCGCCGCCGCCGGTGGTGCCGATTTGCAGAACCATGTTGGACACAAACGCATCGTTGACACCCAAGCGAGCGATGCCAGTCCACCAAATGCCCAGCGTGCCTATGTTGTTATTGGTCACGCTGAATATCACCGGCGTCCCGTCAGACACTCCCACAGTGCCACCAGCGTTGATCACGGGCTTGTTGGTGATGATGATGATGCCGCCAGCGCCACGGAAGCTGCCCGCGTTAGTAACTCCGCCGGAGAGCGTCAGCACACCGGAGCCTGCGGCGATAGCTCCCGGCCCCGTGATCAGCCCCGTCACTGTATTCGTGCCCCAACTGCGCATCGCTCCGCTCCAAATCGGAAAGCCGTCGCCGTTGAGCGTCAACGGCTCGCTAATCGTAATGTTGTTGGTAATGCGCAACTGCGTGTGGTTGGAAACCACCGTGCCGGCGCTGGCGTCGCCCAGCGCCAAACCGTGCGAGATCTGCAGCACGGCGCCGGATGCCGCCAGGATCGTCTGGCCGGTGTAGGTGTTGGCGTTGGTAATCAGCACGACGCCGCCCTGACTCTGGGCACTGGCGCCGTTGATGGCGTTGATGTAGAGGCGCGACGAGGTGCCGCCGAAGTCGGCATCGGCGATGACGTTGGTGAAGGTGAAGACGATGTTACTGTAGGCGGCCAGCCGGTAGTAGTTGACGCCTGCCTGCTGGAACGGCGTGTAGGTGCCACCATAGGTCATGGTGGCGGCCGCGCCGAGGGTGAGGTTGGTGTAACCGCCAGTGTTGAAGTCGAGATTCTCGTTCACGCTGGGCGCCATCAATACGAGAGCACCCGACGAATCCTTGCGAATGTAAGGCAGTAGCTCGGTGGCGACCGTGTTGCTGTTCAGTCCGACGCCGGCGGTGATAGCGTCAACGACGATCTGGCCGGTGGTCGGGATGGCGTTGGTGGCCGTGAAGAGCAGCATGCCGTCCTTGATGACGGTGCCACCGGTGTAGGTGTTGGTGCCGCTCAACGTCAACTGGTAGAAGCCGATCTTCGTCAGGTCACCCGCGCCGGAAATGTCGCCGCCCATCGTGAGCGCGCCGCCCGACGGCGCGTAGCCCGTATCAAACCGGTTGGACACGCCGTTGAGCGTGACCGGGCTATTCCATGTCGAACCGATCCCCACCGTGCCGCCGCCGTATTGCTGCACGCGGCCGCCGTTGACGATGATAGCATTGGTGAACTGAAGATTGGTGTAGGTCCGCAGTATACCGTTGGTCTGGACGGTGAAGACCGTGTCGCCCGCGCCCGCAAGGTTGGCATTGTTCTGCATGCCAAAGGCACCGTTGGTGATGACGACCGAGGGCGTGTTGGTCAGGTAAGCGCTCGCGCTTCCTGCAAACCACGTCTCGTTCCCGCCCACCTTGTATAAAGTGAAGCCGCCACCATTGAGGGCGCCCGTGATGTCCATGCGGTTGCCGCCACCAATAGATGCATCCCCGGCGAGCGTGACATTGGCCAAACCGACATTATAGATGTTTGTGCCCGCATTGAACACGGCGCCGTTCTCCGGACCGACGCCAAAGCCGGAGATGACGAGGGTCTTGGTGTTATACGCCGCGGAAAGGAAATAGCCGTTCAAGTCCAGCGACCCGCCCGCGTTGACCGTTGCCAGCGTCGAGCCGCCAGGCGCGCCCATCGCGTTGGCGTTACCGAGTCGAAGAATGCCGCCGTTGATGATGGTGCCGCCGGTATAGGTGTTGCTGGCGTTGAGCAGCGTCGTGAACGCGCCGGTCAGGGTCAGGCTGCCGGGACCGGCGACCGCGCCGCGGAGGGCCAGCAAGCCCGCACTGCTACCGCTGCCGCCGACAGTCAAATTGTTGCTGAGGATCATGCCGCTGTAGATCGTGTTGGCCAGATTGTTATTCTGGTTGAGCTGCGGCATCGCGCCGAGGCTGTCGGCGGAGAAGACCAAGTTGGTGGCCGCGCCGTTGGTAAGATTGACGGCACCGGCGCCGTTAAAGAGGAGTTGGTTGAGCAGGAAGGCGTTGCCACTGGCGCGATTGTTCGTGCTCCAATCCGTCGCGGCGTTGTTAAAAATGATGATGTAGTTGCTGCTGCCACCCGCAACCGGGATGCTGCCGGCAAACCAACTGCCGGGGGCACTCCAGAAGCCCGGCATCGTGTTGGTGAACGTGTTCTGCGCGAGCAACTCAGAAGGCGCAGCCGCCCACAACGCCGCCATCAAGGCACACCACGTCCGCGCAAGGCGAAAACCGTTCATGCTTTGGCGCGCAAAAACCATTGGCGTAGATCCGCTACTTGCTCCATTAAGGACAAGAGGTTCATTTGTCTTCATGACGTGCCTTAGTCGAACTGCAAAACACTTCCGGCCTCAACGACCGGTTTCTCACCGCGACGGCTCGGAAAAACACACAACAACGGCTGGGCGACCCGGAATGCGGCAGAAGAACCGCAAGCACACACATCACACCGCTCGGTGTTCGCCAACACGTAGTCCCACCGTAGAAACCGATTACACTTCATCTATTCTACAGAAAAATTAGACGCGCACTTCTCTTTCTCGGTCTAACCACCATTCAAAAACGGGCGCAATATACCCAGTTGGAGCCAACGCGTCTATAAGAAATGCAAGTCGTTTTGCGCCATGCAAACCCGCCATGCATTGTGTGTTGCTCAGTCAGAGCCGTGGTGCCCGCAGGGAACAGATCATCTCTTCTACCATTACTTTCCGTGTATCTACACCACTCATCTTCAAACGCGAGATGAAAGTGTGTCCCAGGCTCGTGGTCGGATGCAGGGCGCGCGCGAGGTTCACCGCGCCGGTTTGAGCAGCGATTCTTTCGTGTGCGAGAATACCGGCGGGATGCCCTGGAGTTGGACGTGGAAATCTTCGACAACGCCAACGGTGGGTTTGTCGAGACGCAGGCTCCAAATCTCGCCGGCGGAATCGCCCTTCGGCTTGGCAATGAACTGGTGGGCCTCGGCGATGCTGTCCTTCTCCTCGACGGCGCGTCCGTCGGGGTCGCACAGCGCGGCCTTGACGCGCTCGCCGGAGTTGTCGCCCGACACCTTCAACGCAAACTCCTTCGTGCCCGTCGGGACCCAGAAGAAATACTCGCCGGTGGTGCCGAGGAAATGGACGGAGCCACTCGTTGAGTAAATGCAAACCCGATGGGTGGTGGAGTTCACGGTCGCGGTCCAGTTGTGTGGCTCGCAGACGATCTTGTGCGCGCCGGTTTCGGCGGCCTGAAAACCGTAGGCGGTTTCGCCGTCGCCTTGCGCATCCTTCAGTTTGATGAGCTTGCCGGATGGCGCGATGAGGGTCACGGGCGCGGGCCGGGGCGCGCCCTTGCCGACGGGGCGGATGAGGACGGCGAACGCCACCTGCTGGCCGGCCTCGGCCCAGAGCAGCCATTCCGACAGCTCGCGCTGACGGGCGACGCTGCGCCGGCCAGCGTCCAGTTTCGCGTCGGGTAACGCCGGCTCGAAGCGGACGTCTTTCGTGGCGAACTTCGTGATCTGCTTGAAACTTCGATGCGGCATCCACTCGGTGATCAGTTTCGGCGTGAGCGTGTGCTTCACGGTCTTGTCACCACGCTTGACGATCAGCGTGCCGGTAAGGTCGCGCAGTCCCGCGCCGCCGGACATATCGTGATAAGACATCGGCAGCCTGTTGTGCGGATCGGTGATGACGCAGTTAGCGAAGCGGATGTTACCGAGGTCCTCCACCGCCTTGGCACTGCTGGACAGCGAGATCGGCGAGGTCGCCGGCTGGTTCGTGGCGGCGTTGATGACGCGGCAGTTTACGAAGCTCACGCGCGCCCCGCTGGCCGGCTTGTCGCCGATGGCGATACCAGCCCGTTGAGCCGACTCAAACTTGCAGTTGATGAAGTCCATCGTGCCCTTGACGCCGGCGGTGTCGCTGTCGTTCCCGGTGATGAACTGCGCCGAGTTGCGGCAACCGACTGAGCGGCAATTCTCGATGCGAACGGAGATCGGTTTTGACTCAGCGCGCATCGGCCGCAGGTAGAGCACATAGGCGTCGCCGCGGTTGTTCTCGGAGACGCAGTTGCGCATGACGCAGTTGGTGAGTTCCTCCGACTCGTGATTCGGCTCGAAATCTATCCCAGCCTCCGGCGCGGTGCCCCACGTGTCCTTGAGCACGCAGTTCTCGATGAGCAGGTTGCGCGCGCTGATGACGCTGATGCCCTGGCGATAGTTATTGACGCATGTCACGTCGCGGATGACCACATCGGAGCACGGCACGCCCCGGCGCGCCACGCCGAGGTAGATGCCGTCGCCACCGCTGTCGGCCAACGTCAGGCCGGTGACGCGCACACGCGCGCAACTGTGGAAACAAAGCACGTGCCGCCACTCGGCGTGCTGGTATTGCGTCTTGTCGTCGTAGTCCTGTTTCCACATCTTCAACGTCGCACCGTAACCGGTCAGCGTGATGTTGGTCTTCGACGAAGCGCTGAACAGGCTGGCGTTCGGCTCTTTGAACACCCCGCGTTTGGCCTGCACAACAACGCCCTTCTCGAAGACGATTTCCTGGTGGCTGGCGAGCTTGAGTTTGTCGGTGATCCACGGTGCGCCCATGTTCTCGACGATGAGCCTCTTCGCGCCAGAATTGATGGCGGCCTGCAACACGGCAGTGGAATCGGCTGGATTGAATCCCCACCACGAGGCGCGCGCCTCCTTGCGCTTGCCCGAACAGACTTCCTCGACGGCACCGGGATTTGCAGCCGGCGGAGCGGCGGCCTTTGCGGCGACGAAGCAAGTCAGCGACAAAATGAGAATGGCGAGCCATTTCATAGTTATGCAATCTCCCAACCTTTCCGATAGGTGCCTCTAAAGATAGCGTCAGCCGCCGGCACACCGCGGGCCTTCATCTGCGCCGCATCCCAGTAGAGTTTCTGGCCGGTGCGCAGCGACGCCGTGCCGAGCAGCGACAATTCGGTGAGCCGCGCTCCATATTCGAAGTTGGCGCTCGCGGCAGGACCGCCCTTGATGGCATCGAGCCAGTCGCGATGATGACCTTTCGAGCGCGGCAGGCTCTCGGCGGGCTTCTTGTAGGCGGCTGTCTTTTTGAGCGGCAACAGTCGCGGCTGGCCACCCGCGCCTTCGCAGAGCATGAGGCCCTTGTCGCCGACGAAGAGCACCCCGCGGCTTGGCAGCGGCTGGCCTTCCGTTTCCTCCGGGCAAGCCGGCTTCAGGCCGCCGTCATACCACGTGACCTTCACGGGTGGTTTGTCGCCGCGCGCGCCGAAGTGGTAGTAGCAAATCTGGCCGTGCGGCGCGATTTCCTCGTTCATGTTGCCGGCGGGACGCGCTTCAACGCTCAACGGCTCGCGCAGATCGAGCGCCCAGCATGCGGAGTCGAGGTCGTGGCAGCCGAAGTCGCCGAGCGCGCCGTTGCCGAACGCCCAGAAGTCCCGCCACGTCACCGGCGCGTAAGCCGGATGCCACGGGCGCGTCTCGCGCGGGCCGAGCCAAAGATCCCAGTTCAATCCCGCGGGCACCGGCAGCGTTCCCGTCGGACAGCCCGTGAGCTGTTTGTTCCAGCGGTTCGCGCCGACCCACGCGTGGACTTCGCGCACCGTGCCGATGGCGCCGTCCCAAATCCACTCGCACGTCAGCCGGATGCCGACGCGCGAGTGGCCGGGGTTGCCCATCTGCGTGGCGACGCCGGTCTCCTTCGCGACGCGCGCCACCTGCCGCGCTTCCCAGATGTTGTGCGTGAGCGGCTTCTCGCAATAGACATGCTTGCCCGCGCGCATCGCCAGAATCGAAACATAGGCGTGCAGGTGGTCGGTCGTGGCGCAGAGCACGGCGTCAATGCCCTTCTCCTTCTCCAACATCACGCGGAAGTCTTCGTATTCGGCGCAACGGAAGTTCGGCGTCTTCTCGCCATAGTGTTTCTCGATCTCGGCACGCACCGGCTTGCGGCCGCCGAGGCCGCGGTAGTAGAAGGGATCGAGGTCCCACTGTTCCGCCGGATCGGCGACGGCGACGAACTGCGCGTCCGGCTCGTGGAAGAGCGCACGGAGGTTGGTGCGCCCCTGTCCGCCCGCGCCAACGAGCGCGATGTTGATCTTCTCGCTGGGCGGCACGAACTTCGGCCCGCCGAGCACGTGTCGGGGAATGACGTTGAAGAGCGCGAGGGTGGAGGCGGTAGAGCGGATAAACTGGCGTCGGGTGGTTTTCATGATGGTCGGCTTGTGCGGGATGTTTCGTAGCCCAAAGCGACCGCGGACACAAGGCCGTTGTGTCTTCGCCATCAAAGCGATCGCGCGCCATTCGCGGCGCCGACAGGCGCAGCCATCTCAACGGGGGACCTGGCCTGTCTGGGACTGCGCACAGCAAGGGGCGGCCGTCACGAACAGACTCAATAGCAAAGCGATCTGTGCGCCGGTCTGGCTCATGCAAACTGTTCTCAAAGTTCTCTGATGCCTTTCACGAGATAACGTTAAAACGCCCATGCTGCCGCAGCAGGCGGAGGTGTGGCTGGTCAAATTTTGCAGAGATGGGCCTCTGAGCGCGCATTCACCTCTTCACCTCTTCTTTTTCACTTGCGCGCCGTCGCGCCGAGACTCACGCTTCGGCCCTGCTGCCATGAGAACAACATTCCTCCGATGCCTCCTTTCCACCATCGTCTCCCTCGCCACGACGGACTCCCACGCCGCGTGGCAGGTTTGGACCAGCCGCGACACCGTCCGTGCGCTGCGTGATGAGCCTGCGGGCAGGACGAACGGCGTCGCGCTCGCAGCCGCGCGCAACGAATGGGAGAGTTTCCAGATTCTGCTGCGCTCCGACGCGCCGGTGAAAGGCGTGAACGTCGAGCCAGGCGACCTGAAAGGCCCGCACGGCGCGGTCATCCGGGCCGCCGACGCGGTGCTCTATCGCCAACACCAGCTTGAACTGACGTTGCCGAGCTACCGCAACGACAACTTCAAGCCCGGCTGGTTTCCCGACCCGCTGATTCCGTTCCGCCATCCGCTCACGAAACAGCCGCTGGCCGCTGACGCGCGCTTCAAAGCCGTGCCGTTCGATCTGCCCGCGAATGAAACGTATGGGTTCTGGGTGGACATCTTCGTGCCGCAGGACGCGAAGCCGGGGAAGTATCGGGGCACGTATCGCGTCACCGCCGACCGACGCGACGCGGCGACGATTGCGGTGGAACTGACCGTGTGGGATTTCGAGTTGCCGCGCGTCTCCACGTTCCAGACGGCGTTCGGCGCGACCGCGCAACAGGTGCGTAGTTATTACGCGCAGCGGGCCAAGGCCGGCAAGGAGCCGGACATAAAAGATCCGGACGCATTCGAGGCGCAGGTGAATGACGAGATCAGCCGCCATCGCATCAGCGCGACGCCGCCCGCCACGCTGCTCGCGCCGCAGCAGCAAGCCGACGGCTCGTATCGCTTCACCGCCGAGCAAGTGGACGCGCTGCGGAAGTTCGTGGACACGTGGCATGTCAACGCCGTCCACACGCCGCATCCGCGCAGCGTCGTCAAAGACCCCGAAGCCGAGCGCGAGAAGCTCCACGCGTGGCTGAAAAGCTTCGACAGGCTGGCAGCGGAACTAAACCGTCCGGGCGTGACGTTCTTCATCTACCTCAAAGACGAGCCGAACGACGAAGAAGAATACCACTACGTCCAGAAATGGGGGCCGGCAGTCCGCGCCGCCAAGTCGGTCGTGAAGGTCATGGTCGTCGAGCAGACCAAAGCCTCGAACAAACAGTGGGGCACGCTTTACGGCGCGGTGGACATTTGGTGCCCGCTCTTCCCGTTGCACGATGAGGAAACCGCCGCGCAACGCCGCGCGCTCGGCGAGACGATCTGGACCTACACCGCGCTTTGCCAGATGAAACCGACGCCGTGGTGGCAGATTGATTTCCCGCTGCTGAACTACCGCGTGCCGGCGTGGATCGCTTGGCGCTACCACATGGTTGGCCTGCTCTACTGGGGTGCCATGTCGTATTGGAAAGGCGTCGAGGACCTGTGGACCGACCCGAAGACGCTCGACCGCCGCAAGGACGGCAAAGGCCCGCTCTATCAAGGTGAGGGCACGCTGGTCTATCCCGGCCGCGCCGTCGGTTACGACGGCATCGCGCCGAGCCTGCGGCTGAAGGCGTTGCGCGACAGCATCGAGGACTACGAGTATCTCGCCATCCTCGAACGCGCCGGCCTGCGCGCCGAGGCGGAGAAAATCGTGCTGCCGCTGGCTGAATCGTGGTTCCAGTGGGAGAAAGACGCTGCCGCCTACGGGAAAGCCCGCAAGAAACTGGCGGCGTTGATCGTGAAAGCGAAACGGAAGTGAAACTGCCAACTCTAGCCTGCTTTGTTCTGGCTGGGCTGCAAGCGATCGCCCAGGAAATCCCCGCCGTGGCGGGCTGGCAGATCGGACTGCCGACGCCGGGCACACACCGCGCTGGTGTGGACATCCACGCGCCGCACTCCGGCAAAGGCTGCGGCAAGATCGTCGGCACGGCTTCGGAGAAAAGCGCGCGCGGCTGTTTCATCCAGGAGTTCTACAAGAAGACCGCCATCAAGCCAGGCCGCGCATATCGTTACGCCATCAGCTATCGCACGGCACCGCAGATGGAAGGCAAGGCGGCGTTTCTGATTGATTGCTACACTGCCGAGGGCGAAAAGAGCCACAAGTCGCTCATTTCCGAGAGACTCCCGGCTGGCGCGGAGTGGAAGACCGTATCGGGCGAAGTATCCATTCCCGAAAAAGTCGTGCGTGTGCGGATGTTGCTCTATCTGCACGGCAAGGGGACGGCCTGGTTCGACGACGCGTTCTTCGGCTACACGACCGACGGCGCGCCAAACCTGCTGAAGAACGGCGGACTGGAGCCGCCCGGCTCCTACGCGCTCGACCTCGCGCCGGAGAATGGGACAGGCCGCGTGAAGCTGTCCGCCGACTTCGAGAACGGCACGCTCGGCAAGGTAAAGGAGATCGCACCGAATGAGTTCTACGTCTATGCGTCCGCGCCGGACAAGCCGCGCTCGCCCTTCCTCTGGTTCCACTTCCGCGTTGAAGGCTGCGAAGGCCGCGAGATCACGTTCCACGTCAACCCCACGCCGTTTGCGCGCGACAACACGGGCGGCAACGGCACGCGCTCGCCGGTGATGAGCCACGACGGCGACCAATGGGCCGGCATCGAGAGCAAGTCGTGGAATGACGACGGCACGGTGCTGACGTTCAAGCACCGGTTCGAGCGCTCGCCTGCATGGGTGGCGTCGTTCTATCCGTTCACGGCGGACCACATCTCGCGGTTTATCGCGAAGCACAAGAGCAACCCGCACTTCTCGCCGCGCGTGCTCGGCAAGACGAAACAAGGCCGCGACCTGCGGGCCTACACGATCACCGACGCCGCTGTGCCGGAAGCGGACAAGCGCGTCATCATGTTCACGGCGCTCCAGCACGACCTCGAAACGACCGGCGCGATGGCGCAGGAAGGCATCTGCCGGTTCCTCCTCTCCAATGACCCGCGCGCCGCGAAGCTGCGCCGCGCGTTCGTCTTCCACGTCGTGCCGCAGATGAATCCCGACGGCATCGCCGCCGGCAACATGTATTGCCCGGTCGGCAACCTGAACCGCCAGTGGGGACTTGACACGACAGCAGAGACGACCGCCGTCGAGCAGTTCGCGCGCGAGTTGGCGGCGCGCGGCCGGAAGATCGAGTTGTTCATGGATTTCCACGGCTGGTGCACGCCGGAGCGCGCCACCATCTTGATGACCTACGGCAAAGAGATCACCGACGAGGCGACCGAGCGCGACGCGTTGCGGCTGGTGGAGAAGATCAAGCCCAAGCTCAACGGCAAGGTTTCGACAACCCTCTGGCGGAAGCGAATCCAGACGGTGACGGGCATCACCTCCGACGTGAGCCGGCTCGCGTCCGGCTGGATGAAGTTCGAGGCTGGCGCGCGGCTGGCCTGCTCCATCGAAATCTTTGGCGAAGGCACATGCACACAAGATCAATACTTCGCCTGGGGCCGCGCCTTCGCAGAAGGGATGGCGGAGTATTTTGGTTTCTAACTCCAGACGAACCACTCTGGATGTCCAGCCTCAAGCTGTCCGCCCTTGGAGCAAGGGTGAGGGGCTGCGGCGACCCCATGGATGCGGCTGTGGCGGTTACAGCGTCCGCTGGAACCACACGACGGTGGCTTTGATCAGGCGCGCTTCGAGCGCGAGGTTGGCGTAGGTGTGGTTGGCAAACGGGATGATGAGCTTCTCCACGCGGCGACCCCGCGTCGCCCGCGCGGCGGCTTCGAACTGATCCGCCTGCGCTACCGGCACGGTTTCGTCGGCCGCGCCGTGCGCAATGAAGACCGGGCACCGTGACCGTTTTAGATCGGCAGAGGGGCGCATGGCTTTGAATTCCTTGACGAACTTCGCGCTGACCTTGTTGCCCATGCGGTCGGTCCAGCCGTGCTTCGCCAGATGCTTCAGGCTCTCAGGCGAACCGACGACGCCCACCACGTCCGTGCCGTTGGCCACCGCGGACCAGAGCGCCAGCGAACGCACGCGTGGCTCGCCCGCCGCGAGATGACACGCCACCGCGCCGCCCATGGACAAGCCAATCACACCCACACGGCTCGCGTCCACGCCCTGCTGGCGCAGCAGCACGTCGAGCGCTGCGCGCGCGTCCTGCCGCCAGCCGCTGACGGCAACCTCCTCAAACTCCCCGCCGCTGTCGCCGCTGCCGCGAAAGTCGAACCGCAGCGCAATAAAACCGGCGTGAGCCAAGGCGCGGGCAGTTTTCACAAACAGCCGGTGCGCCTCCGCCTTCTGGCCGGTAAAACCGTGGAGGAAAAGGATCGCGGGACGCCGCGCGCGGGAAGCGGCGGGTTCCGGCCGATGCAAGATACCGACGAGTTGAAAGCCGGCGCTGTTGAAGATGACGGGTGTTTCCATGCCCGTGATTGTCCAATCGGCCCGGCGCAAGTCAACGGCAATCACGACGCGGCGGGCTTGCTTTCGGCAGGCGGTTCCGGTATGAGCGCCGCCGTTTCGTTATGATTCTCAAGACCGACACTGCCTCGACCGAACCGACGCCCGCTGTCACGCGCGCGGCGGCGATCCTGCGCGCCGGCGGCTTGGTGGCGTTTCCGACCGAGACGGTCTATGGGCTTGGCGCGGTGGCGACCAATGCACGGGCCGTAGCGCGCATCTTTGAGGCGAAGGAGCGTCCGCACTTCGACCCGCTGATCATCCATCTCGGCTCGGCGGACTGGCTGGAGCGCTGCGTTGCCTCGGTGCCACCGGAGGCGGGGCGGCTGGCGGAACGGTTTTGGCCCGGGCCGCTGACGCTGGTGTTGCCAAAACGGGAAAACATTCCTGACATCGTCACATCCGGCCTGCCGACGGTGGCGGTGCGGATGCCGGCGCATCCGGTGGCTCGCGCTCTCATCCACGCGACGGGCGCGCCGGTGGCCGCTCCAAGCGCGAACCGCTTCGGCCAACTCAGTCCGACCACGGCGCAAGCGGTGGAAGAAGAACTCGGCGAGCGCGTGGATTTGATTCTGGACGGCGGACCGACGCAACTCGGCATCGAATCCACCATCGTGGCACTCGGCGAAACCGGCCCGCGACTCCTGCGGCCGGGACCGGTAACGCTGGAGGAACTCTGCGAATGCCTCGGCCGCGAGGTGGCTGTGGCCATCGGCCCGGCCGCGACACCAGAGTCGCCGGGCATGTTGCTCCGCCACTACGCGCCGCGCACGCTGCTGCGGTTGTTCGACCCATCAACCGCTCCAAAGGCGGCTCTCGCCTGTCGCGTCGGCCTGCTGGCGTTTCGTGCCGCGCCGACGTCCCACGAATTCGCCGTTGTTGAGACGCTCAGCGCCACTGGCGACCTCCGCGAGGCGGCGGCAAACCTTTTCGCCGCGTTGCGCCGGCTCGATGCGGCCGGTGTGGACGCGATTCTGGCCGAGCCGGTTCCCGAGACCGGCCTCGGCCGCGCCATCATGGACCGGCTGCGCAAAGCTGCCGCGCCGCGCGCATAGAACACCGCCGTCAATTAGGATAGACGACAGGCGGTTGTGCCATTACAAGAATCCCGCACATGGAAACTCCTCTTTGGATTTGGATCGCGTTTATCGCCGGCGTGCTGGCGATGCTGGCATTGGACATCGGCGTGTTTCACCGCAAGGCCCATACGGTGTCGCTGCGCGAGGCAGCAGTGTGGACCGTGGTGTGGGTGATGTTATCCGTATTGTTCGGCGCCTGGGTCTGGTGGCGCGGCGGCTCGGAACTCGGCCTGCAGTTTTTCACAGGCTACGTGATCGAGTATTCGCTGAGTGTGGACAATATCTTCGTGTTCGTGCTGCTGTTCACCTACTTTGCGGTGCCATCGGAATACCAGCATCGCGTGCTGTTCTGGGGTATCCTGACGGCACTGGTGATGCGCGGCCTGTTCATCGGACTCGGCGTGGCGATCATCGAACGGTTTGGGTGGGTGCTTTATCTGTTCGGCGCGTTCCTGGTGGTCACCGGGCTGAAGATGTTCCGCCACGAAAATGTGGAGGTGCATCCCGACCAAAACCCGCTGGTGAAACTCTGCAAACAGTGGTTGCCGTTCACGTCGGGCTGGGTCGGCTCGCAGTTCTTCGCGCGGCAGAACGGCCGGTTGATGGCCACGCCGTTGTTCCTCGTGTTCCTGGTGGTGGAGTTCACCGACGTGGTGTTCGCGGTGGACTCGATTCCGGCGGTGTTCGCCATCACCCTGAACCCGTTCATCATTTTCACGTCAAACATCTGCGCGGTGATGGGGCTGCGCTCGCTCTACTTCCTGCTGGCCGGGGTGATGAACCTGTTCGTCTATCTACAGCAGGCGCTGGCGGTGATCCTGACTTATGTCGGCGTGAAGATGCTGATTGTGCATTGGTTCAAGATTCCCACGCTGGTGTCGCTCGGCTTCATCGCCGCCGTCCTGACGGTGGCCGTTGTGGCGTCGTTGGCGGTCCGAAACCGCGCGCAACCATCGAATTGACCGCAGCATTCGCGGCCAAACTTACTTCACCGCTTCCGCGATCCTCGCCGACAAGTCCTTGATGGCGATGCGCTCCTGCTTGAGCGAGTCGCGGTCGCGGAAGACAACGGGGCCGTTAGTCTGAGAGGGTTTCACTCGAGGTTGACGACTGGGCCGTTCGCCACCTCCACAACTTCGCTGACATCCACACAACGCCTGCCAAGAACAGGGCCGCCGGAGTCCCGAAAATCAGGAGGACAGCTTTGGCCTTCGCAATATCACCGAGTGTCTGTGCCGGCTGCAGCCCGACCAAAAGTTCGAAGGGTCGAATAGACAAGCTCAGGCAAATCGACAATCCAAGGACTGAGGCCCCGAGAGCAACACACAGCCTGAGAGTCGTCATAATCGTTGCTTACTTCACCGCTTCCGCGATCCTCGCCGACAGGTCCTTGATGGCGATGCGCTCCTGCTTGAGCGTGTCGCGGTCGCGTAGCGTGACGGTGTCCTTCATCTCAGGACCTTTTTCGCCGAGGGTGTCGAAGTCAATCGTGACGCAGAACGGCGTGCCGGCTTCGTCCTGGCGGCGGTAGCGGCGGCCGATGTTGCCGGCCTCGTCGTAGAATGAGACGAACTGGCCGCGCAACAGGTGGAAGACTTCCTTCGCCTTCTCGACGAGCGCGGGCTTGTTCTTGAGCAGCGGGAAAACAGCCACCTTGACCGGCGCGATGCGTGGGGCGAACCGCATAACGACGCGGCTCTCGAAGCCTTGCGGTGGTTGTTTGCCGTGCTCGGCGGGGATCGGCGCGGAGCCGGCGCTCTCGCTGGTCGGCGCCCATTCCTCGTAGTAGGCGTTGCAGAGCAGGGCCAAGGCGATGCGGTCCACACCGGCGGACGGCTCGACGACGTGCGGGAGGTATTTCTCCTTCGTCTCGTCGTCGAAATACTCCATGGACTTGCCGCTGTGCTTCTGATGCTGGCTGAGGTCGAAGTTGCCGCGCGCGGCGATGCCCTCCAGCTCCTGCGAGCCGAACGGGAAGTCGAAATAAACGTCCACGCACGCGCTGGCGTAGTGGGCGAGTTCCTCCTTCTTATAGACGTAGGGCTTGAGCTTGCTCGCGGGCAAGCCGATGGACTCATACCACTTCATCCGCTCCTTGACCCAATACTCGTGCCACTGGGCGTCGGTGCCGGGCTTGATGAAGAACTCCAGTTCCATCTGTTCGAACTCGCGCGAGCGGAAGGTGAAGTTGCGCGGGTTGATCTCGTTGCGGAACGCCTTGCCGATCTGCGCGATGCCGAACGGCACCTTCTGGCGCGCGCAAGCCAGCACGTTCTGGAATTGCGCGAAGATCGCCTGCGCGGTTTCGGGCCGCAGATAGGCGACGTTGGAGACATCCTCGACCGGGCCTATGAAGGTCTTGAACATCAGGTTGAAGGAGCGCGGCTCGGTGAGTTGATCGCTGCCGCAGGCGGCGCATTTGGCTCCAGCGGGAAGTTTGAACTGTTTGCCGGCGGGCGTCTCGACCGATTCCAGTTTCAAACCCAGTTCCTCGCAAAGCTGGTCGGCGCGGAAGCGCTTCTTGCAGGTCCGGCAATCCACCATCGGGTCGGTGAACGAGTCCACGTGGCCGCTCGCCTTCCAGATGGACGGGTGCATGATGATAGTGGCTTCGAGGCCGACGACATCGTCGCGGCGCTGGACTACGTCGCGCCACCAAGCGTCCTTGATGTTGCGCTTCAGTTCGCAGCCGAGCGGACCGTAGTCCCAAAAGCCGTTAAGACCGCCGTAGATTTCGGAGGACTGGAAGATGAAACCGCGCCGCTTGCAAAGCGCGACGATTTTTTCCATCAAGGCGTTCGTCGCCTTTTCCGCAGCTTTTTCAGGTGATTTGTTGTCAGCCATAAGGCCGCGGACTATGGCGGAAAAGCGGCGCGGAGTCTAGAGCGGAGAGTGGAACGGAGGCTATTCGCCAAGCAACCGCTTCAACGTCGGCTCCATCGCTCCGGCCCAGATCGCGTAGCCTTTCTCGGTCGGATGGAGGAAGTCGCCCATCACGTCGCGCGTGATCGTGCCGTCGGGTTTCAGGAAGTTCGGGCCGATGTCGAGGAAGGTGATGCCGCCCTCGAAGCCGAGCATCGCGATGAGCTTGTTCACCTCGGCGGCCTTGGCGCGCGTGGCGTCGGGCTTCTCGCCGCGCGGCATGATGGCCAGCAGGAGGATGGCAGTCCGCGGCGAGCGGGTATGGATCTCTTTGCAGATGGCTTCAATGCCGGCGGCGATCTCGGCGGGCGTGTTCACGCCAAGATTGTTCGTGCCGATGTGGACGACGGCCACCCGCGGTTTGTAGCCGTCCAGTTCGCCGTGCCGCAAACGCCAGAGGACGTTCTCCGTGCGGTCCCAGCCGAAGCCGAGGTCGGCGGCGTTGCGCTTGCCGTAGTATTTCTTCCAGATGTTCTCGCCCGTCCGGCGGAAGTCCACCGGCTCGCCGCCGAAGAAATGGGTGATGGAATCGCCGATGAAGATGAGCTGCGGCTTGCGTTCACGGACGAGGGCGCACACGGCGGCGTGGCGTTTGGCCCAGTCGTAGCCCGGCCAGTCGCGGTCCTGTGTGACTGCCAGGACGGAGCTCGGTGGGCGCGGTCCCGGTTTGACGGCCTCAAACGTCGCCTCTGCGAGGTCGCTCTGTTGCTGGCGGTCCTCGCTGAATGCGCGGGCTTTGACCGTGCCGCCGAACGGCAACTCAATTGGCGCAAGATACGGCCCGGCCTTTTTTGTCGGGTCGCTGCCGTCCAGCGAGTAACGGATGTGCGCGCCCGGCGTGGCGCAGGAGAGCGTGACGACGCCGTTTGCGTCGCGCTGGATGACCGGTTTGTTGGGAAGTGCAGCCGTCTGCGCAGGAGACAGCGATGAACCAAGAAGCAAGAGCGCGACGGCGGAGAGAAGCATCGGTTTCATGACGAGTCTATTGAAACCACAAATGCCGCCGCTTTTCACCGCAAAAAGAAAGGCCGGGACGAATCCCGGCCTTTCCATTTGCAGAGGGAGATTACTTCATCAACGCAGCCAGCTTCGGCCCGATGGCGTCGGCCCAGATCTGGTAGCCCTTCGCCGAGAGGTGCAGAGCGTCAGGCATGATCGCCTTGTCAATCGGCCCGTTGCCCGGCACGAACTTCTTGCCGATGTCGAGGTAGAAGATGTGTTTGCCATCATCGAGCTTGGTGATGGTCGCGTTCACTTCCTTGAGCTTGTCGTTTTGCGCATTGAGCTGGCCGTCGGCCCTGTTGCCGCGGGGGAAGACCGCCAGCAACAGAATCTTCGCCTGCGGCTGCTTGGCGCGGACCGTCTCGACGATCTTCGCGATACCCTTGGCGATTCCTTCGGCGGAATCCGTGGCGGAATTGTTCGTGCCGATCATGATGACAAACGCCTTCGGCTTGATGCCGTCGAGTTCGCCGTTCTCGATGCGCCAGAGGACATGCTGCGTGCGGTCGCCGCCGATGCCGAAGTTGGCAGGTTTGTATTTGCCGAACGCCTCGTCCCAAACCGCCTTCGCGCCACCCCATCCCTGTGTGATTGAGTCACCGAGGAACACCAGCTTGGCTTTGCCCTCCTTGGCGATCTGGACGAAACTTTCATGCTTCTGCATGAACGTGGCCTGCGGCTGGCCGGTCTTGGCGTCCATTTTCGGTGCAGCAACGTCCGGCTGTTGGACGGTCGGCTTGTCGGCAGCGTGGAGGGTTGTGACGCCGCACAACGCGGCGAGGGTGAGGGCGAGATGGAATGGCTTCATGGCTCCTGTTTATTGGTTGTTGGTTTCGAAATCGAGTCGCCGTTTATAAAGGGCTTCCGCCGCAAACTCAACCGTGCGCTCCAACTTTTTCCGTCGCGCCAGCCGTCTGGCCGCGGGCACCAGCAACACGGGCATAGCCATCAAGCCTTTATGGCTTCCGTTTCAGGATCAGCATCCAGTCCTGGAGATCGGGCGTCGTCGGCAGCGGCAAACCGTCGGGGTGGGCAGCGAGCGGCGCATCAAATTTGATTCGGCGACCCGTTCGCGGGTCGAACCACTCGCCATCGTAGCTCGCACCATCCGGCACACGCACGAGCCGCGCCGCCGTGACCGCCTTCTTGCGCGGCGGGAAATAAACCAGAAACGTCCTGGCGTCGTCCGCCTTCACGAGGATGTCCACGGCTGGCTCCACCGCGCTGGGGACAGGTTCCAGTTTCCACCACTCGACCGACTCGTAGCACGCGCGCAGATGTTGGAGCTGTGCGCCGCCGGGAAGTTTTAGGCCCTCATCCCAGGTCAGCACCGGTCCCCAATTCGCCGTCGGGCCGGGCCGTTTGCGGTCGAGCACGCCACCATAGAGACCTTGCGCGCCGTAGGTAAAACCGAAGCTGCCGGCTTGGATGGCGGTGTAGGCGCTGCGCCGGATGGCCGAGGCGTTGCAGTTGAAGTTCGTCGAGACAAAGCCCTCGTAGTTCGCCTCGCTTTCGAGAAACGGCTTCGGCGTCGGGCGCTGCCAAATCTCGTAGTAAGCCTTCGCCGGCGCGAACCGCCGGTGCCCGGCCTGCAACATGATGAAGTCATACCACGGTTCGTCCCACGCCTGCCGCAAGTCGCGGCTGTGGACCCACGGATGCGCCGTCAACGCCCGCTTCCACGGATCGGTCTCCTTGATGAACCGGCCGAGCGCGAGCAGCTTCGGCAGATGCGCCTCGCGCTTGTCGGGATAGATGTTGTATTCCTGCGTCATGAGGAACGTGACGGCGTAGGCGCCGTAGCGGGCGATGTAGTAGCGCCAGAGCCGCTTCAATTCCGCGAGGCTGAACGGATCGAACATATCACCGCGCGCGAAGCCCATCGCACCGATCAGTCCTTTCGCGTCAGCGCAGGCGAAATACTTGTCCACCTCCCTCCAGTAGCGCAGCGTCTCGGCGTCGGCCTTGCGTGTCGCCTCGAACGCGCCGAGTGCGGAGTCCGCGAAGAGCGCGCGGTGGCCGTGGGCCTGAAACACCGTGTAGCCCTGAGCCACGCGCGCATCCACCTGACGTTTGAAGACGTCGAACGGCACGTTCGCCGATGGCGCGGCCCACCACGTGTCACCGAGCCAGAAGAACGGCGTGCCATCGCTGAAGGTCAGATGGCGCCGGTTCGCGCTGACGCGGAGAAACCCGCCGTGCTGGCGCACCGCGTTGCTCCCGTCGGGCGCGCCCGCGCGCAAGACGCCGCGCCGGCCATGTAGTCCGTCGTCGTTTACGTCGGTGAAACGAGTGACGTAGGACCATTCGCCAGCGCGCGTTGGCGTGAACCGGATCTTCCACGTCCGCCCGCCGTCCCAAAAGCCGGGCACGTCGAGACGTTCATTGTCCGGGCCGGTGAAGAGAGCGGAGAAACCCGCCTTCTCGAAGTCAAACGGATCAGCCACTTCCGTCTTGGCGACGAACTCCAATTCCATCGGCTGCCATTGCCGAACGGCAGTTGCGTCCAGCGCCAACACCTCGACGAGGCCGAAGGCCGCGAGGATCGCGACCACGAAGAAACTCCGGAGAATGATTCTCATGAGTGCCGACGATTGCGTGCAGTCTCGCTTCATCGCCGGACCGGCTGCGGCGTGGCTGTCTCCTCCGCCATGTCGTAGGGCAACTGCCAGACGCGTTCGCCGGTCGAGTCGCAGAAGTAGAGGCACGACTCGGAGAGCTTGTCAGGATTGCCGTCGGCCCAGAACGCGTAGAACGGATCGTGGGCGTTGCGCGGGCGGCGGGCGTAGTTGTGGTTCAGCGGGCTGTCGCGCGTGATCTGCTTCTTCAACGTCCACGTCTCGCCGGCGTCGCCGCTCGTCCAGAGGCACATCTCGCCGCCGCCGCCGTAAGGCTGCGGGCCGGGCAACGTCGGAGCGATGACGCGCCATTCGTCGCCCGCGACCCAGATGCTGCCCATGTCGTAATTGTGGTCGGTCTTCGTGATGGTGGTGGTCTGCCACGCGCGGCCATCCCATCGCGTCAGGCAAAACTCGCGCGGATCGTTCTCGGGCCCCGGCGCAAAGCCACGACTCGTCACATGGAGCAACAACGGCCGGCCCGCGGCGTCGAAGTTGAGGTCGCAGGTGTATTGCAGTTTGCCCTGCGCGGCGTAGTCCACGACGAGCGCCGGGTTCTGCACCTCGCTCAGCGGCGTCTCCAACGGTTTGCCGTCGGCGGTCGTCCAGGTTTTGCCGAAGTCTTCGGTCTGGACGTAGTAGAGGTTGGTGCGTTTGTCCACGCTGCCGCCGGGATGATAGTTGAAGAAGCTGGCGACCTTGCGGCCGTGCGCGCCGCTGACTTGATAATGCCCGCCCATCCCAGCGAGCTTGCGGTCGTCGCTCCACGTCACGCCGTCGCGGCTCGTGGCCCAATACAGTTCGCGGCCTTTGGTGTATTTGGTGAAGAGGTGCAGCCAGCCTTCGGTCCCGAGGAACCACGGCTGCGGATACGTGATCTCCCGTTCGCTGACGCGCTCAAACGTCGCGACGCTGAACGGCTCCTTGCTGCGGTAGATGAACCCCGGCCGATGCCGCGCGCGCCCGCTGACGAAGACCCAGACGTGGCCTTTATCATCAAACTGGATGCTGCCGTTGTCGTGCGGGTCGTTCACGGTGAGCTTGTCGTGAACGATGGTCGGGCGCGGCACTCGGCCGGTCTTGTGGTCGAAATACGACGCCATCACCAAGAGGTGCCGCTGGCCTTTGACCGTGCCGCCGTAGGTGAAGAACGTCTTGTCGGCCTGCGGCGAGTAAACCGCCATCGGGTTGTGATTGGCCGTGTAGGTGCCCAACCCGCCGGAGTATTTGTCGCCGTGCTTCGTGAACTGGCCGAGCGTGAACCAGATGCCGCGGTAGCCGTCCATCTGGCCCGTGATCGGAGCCGGCGGCGGCTTGGGAGCCTTCTTCTTGGTTGCCGATGCGGCGAAGGTGTTGGAACCCGGCAGGAGAACGGAAAGGCCGGCGACAATGAGGAGTGAGCGACGAAAGACATTCATGTTTGGTTTTCAGAAAGAGCGCGACGTTTCATGCGACGGCGCGAAGGACGGGGCCACCACAGCTTGACTGTGATTCCTCGTCAGACTTTACCGGGGAGCCAGAAGCGGCGCGTTGATCTTGCGGATTTCGCGGCGGTTCAAGCGAGCTTGCGAAGTATCCCGCGAACTTCGTTGGCGCGGAACGCGCGCATCGTTTGTGTCTTCACAAAACCGCGCATGCCCAGGCTGACTGCGTAGGCGGCCATCGTTTCATCGTTGGGCGCCTCGGCAACGCAGACGGTGTCATAACCGCCGAGAGTCCAGTAGATGTCCGTCAGCTTCACGCCCATTTTCTTGCCGAGGGCGATCGCGGCCTGGGCGCGCTTGGGTGAGTCCTTGATGTTGCTGACGCCCTGTCGCGTCATCTGGTTCAGCATGATGTAGGTAGCCATGTCGGTCTCCTTTTGTTGTGGTTGGTTGTCGCGCGAGTGTCCGCCTGACGGAGTCACTTTTCAAGCCTCGCGTGTCCTCGTCCGTGCTCCGCTTTGGGAATCACCATCCGTCCATGGCTTGAGCGTGCGTCTTGCTGCACAGGCTCGCTTGATTGTTGGCTTTGGTTCCTGTAAACGCTCCGCCATGATTCAGTTTCGTCCGGTTCGCCATCTCATTGCGCTCTTGCTGTCCGTTGCTGCAGTTATTGCCGCGGATGCGCCGCTGCCGTCGCCGGGGGAGATTGTTGCCAACTGCATCCAAGCCGGCGAAAGAACATGGCGCAACGTTAATCGCCAGCCGCCGGAGGTTAGTTCGCGCGAACTGTTCAGCTACGCGCTGGCGTTGTGCGAGGCGAAGACAAAACCGGAGCGGCTGGAGAAGCTCTTTGACACCGCTGCGCAGATGCAGGACCGCGACCCGCAGGGCCGCGGCTACGGCAACTTCCGCTGGAGTTGGTCGCACGAAGGCGTGCTTGATTTCAACGCGGTGGATTTCTGTATGCAACAAGGCGCGTTGCTCTGGATGCGCCACCGCGACACGATGCCCGCCGCCGCGCGTGAGAAGCTGCGCCCGATCCTGGAACTCGCCGGCGAGGGCCTGCTGCGCCACCGCGTCACGGAGAGCTACACGAACATCGCGTTGATGAACGCCGGCAATCTCATTCTGCTCGGCGAGGCGATGGACAAACCCGCGCTGGCCGACGAAGGCTACGCGCGGCTCGACCGCATTTGTCTCTACATGGCGCAAGGTGGCACGCACGAGTATTGCAGCCCTACCTACTATGGCGTGGACCTCGACGACCTCGTGCTCATCGAGGCGTTCTGCAAACGCGAAAGCGGCCGGGCGCAAGCGCGAGCGCTGCTGGAGTTTCTCTGGACCGACATCGCGCTGAACTGGTTTCCGCCAGCGCAGAAACTCGGCGGCGCGCGCAGCCGTGAATACGATTACCTGCGCGGCATCGGTTTCCTCGACCAGCAGTTGATGGCCAACGGCTGGCTGACGCAAACGGGGAAACAGCGTGTCGCCTTCATCTCGACTGCGTTCATCCGCTGGCGTCCGCCGGCGCGTCTGAAGACGATGAGCGAGACGAAGCTCCCGCGGCTCGTGACGCAGGTGTGGGGCTTGGAGAAGAGCCAGTCGCGGACGCATTACCTCTGCCGCGATGTGACGCTCAGCACGGCGGGAGCGGGCTACGGCGGGCGCATGGACCTGCCGCTCTGCGCCGACCTGCCCGGCGACCGCGAGGGTGTGCGTTGTTATTTCATTCCCGACGGCCGGCACGATCCCTACGGCAAGGTCAAGATCCAAGAAACCAAAGCTCATGCGAAGACGCTGCACCTCCAGCCGTTCTGGACGGCGGCGCAGCGGCGCGTGGACGCGCTCGGCCTTGCCGTTTATCGCGACAAGGACGTGCCACCAGAAACGCAGACACTGGAGTCGCACTTCGTCATGCCGCTGGCCGTGGATGGTTTCTGGATCGGCGAGCGGCGCGTAGAGTTCACTCCGGGCAAGGCGGCGGAGTTTTCGCTGAGGCCCGGCGATGCCGTTGTGCTGCGCAAGGGCACCGCCGCCGTCGGTGTGCGCGTGCCGTGGGCGCGCGATCTTGCTAGCAGAACTGCGACGGCGGCGTTGGTCTATGACGCAAACGCCTTCGGCGCGGTGCGGCTCACGGTGACTCACCACGTCGCGCAGTCGGGCGCAACGAAGGTGGAAGCGGCGGCGGCGTTCTGGGTGCGCATCGGCAGCAACCTCAAGGACGAGGGTGAGTTCGCAGAGTGGCGACGTCAATTTGCAGCGGCGAAAGCCGATGTCGAAGTGTCGCCGGAGCGAGTGCGTATCGCGGTCGCTGGTGTGGACGGCCCGGTCGCAGTCAGCGCGGTAGCGCCTTACGCCAAATCGCTTTCGACCGAGCCTCCGCAGCCGCGCACGGTGCTGGCCTGCGACGGCGACGATATCGGTAAGCGGCTGTTGGGAAGCATCGAGCCGGTGAAGTCGTTCATGGCGAAGCGGGCCGCCAGCGTCCCGGTCAAAGTTCCGGCGGACAAGGACGTTTACTGGGAAGCGGAAGCCGGCGAGGTTATTCCGCCGATGAGTTGCGGCGAGGATTCCGCGGCGTCAGGCAGTCTCTTTGTCTGGATGCCGGCCAAACCCGGCGAGCGCGCGAGCAGCCGGGTTGGCTCCGCAACGTGGGAACTGCGCGTCGAGAAGGCCGGCCGATACTACCTCTGGGCTCGCGTCCTCGCGCCGACTCCGGAGAACGATTCCTTCTATCTCCGCGCTTTCACCGACGACGCGGAAATCATCGAGCCGACAACGTGGCCCACCGGCACGCGCAAGCAATGGCAGTGGATTCGCGTGACGCCAGAAAGAATGAAGTCGCCGGTGCCGCTCACTCTTCCCGCGGGCCCCGTGAGCCTCCAACTCCGCGTCCGCGAAGCCGGCACGAAAATTGACCGCCTCTTTCTCACGCCCCAGGCAGCGGCGGAACCGCGTTGAGGCCCGCGCCGCCACGCGCCGCCGAAGCTGCCTTGACATAGCCCCGGTCGTTGGCGACTGTGACGGCCATTCACTTTGCGAAGGATCAACGATTATGAATTCCGACATTATCAAAAAAGGTTTTGAGCGCGCCCCGCACCGCTCGTTGCTGCGCGCCACCGGCTCCATCGAGTCCGAGGACGATTTCAACAAGCCGTTCATCGCCATCTGCAACAGTTACACCGACTGCATCCCTGGCCACGCGCACCTGAACGAAGTCGGCGCGCTCGTGAAGCGCCTCGTGCGCGAGGCGGGCGGCGTGCCGTTCGTCTTCAACACCATCGGCGTGGACGACGGCATCGCGATGGGCCACAGCGGCATGCTTTACTCGCTGCCGTCGCGCGAACTGATCGCCGACACGGTCGAGACGATGCTCCGGGCGCATTGCTTCGACGGCATGGTCTGCATCCCGAACTGCGACAAGATCGTCCCCGGCATGCTCATGGCCTCCATGCGCGTCAACATCCCGACCGTCTTCGTCAGCGGCGGGCCGATGGCGGCGGGCATCGCCGAGCAAAAGGCGACGCACGAGGACCTCGCGGCGCATCTCCAGCCCGCGACCGGCGCGTCGGATCTCATCTCCGTTTTCAAAGGCGTCGCCGAACTCCAGTCCGGCAAGATCACCGAGGCCGACCTGAAGAAGCTCGAGCAGACCGCCTGCCCGACGTGCGGCTCCTGCTCCGGCATGTTCACGGCCAATTCGATGAACTGCCTCTGCGAAGCGCTCGGCATGGCGTTGCCCGGCAACGGCACCGTGCTCGCCGTCTCGAAGGAGCGCGAGGCCCTCTACGAACGCGCCGCGCGCGCCATCGTCAAACTCGTCGAGCACGACCTCAAGCCGCGCGACATCGCCACGGTGGAGGCGTTCGACAACGCCCTCATGCTCGACGTCGCGATGGGCGGCTCCACGAACACCGTCCTCCACACGCTCGCCATCGCGCGCGAGGCCGGCATCGCTTACGACATCGCCCGCATTGACGCGATCAGCCGTCGCATTCCGTGCCTCTGCAAAGTCTCGCCGTCGTCGGCCTACCACGTGCAGGACGTGCAACGTGCCGGCGGCATCCACACGATTCTCGGCGAGATGAAACGCATGGGCGTGCTCAACATTGGCTGCAAGACTGTCACCGGCAAGAGCATTGGCGAGAACATTGACGAGTGGGACGTGCGCTCCGAGAAATGCACCGCGTGGGCGAAGGCCTCGCGCATTGCCGGCGCGTCGGCGCTCGTCGTGGACCCGAACGACAAGCTCGGCCCCGCCGCCCGCACCGCCACCGGCAACCTCGTGCCGAAGCCGATGATGTTCTTCCCCGGCGACCCACGCTCGATCACGCTCTGGCGTCTCGCGTCGGCCGGCAACGTCGGCGACGCCGCCACGGCCGCGGAGTTGTTCGCGGACGACGCCGTCGTGAAGCTGAACGAGACGACCACCTGGACCGGCAAGGCCGCCATCGAGGCCGGCCTGAAAGCCGCGTCCGCCGAGTCCAAGGGACTGGTGCGCGCCGAGCTGGGCCAACTCAAAGGCACGCCCGTCCTCGTCCTCTGGCGCTACGTCAAGGGCGGCGAGAAGAGCATCGGCTGCGTCCTGCGGGTGTCGAACTACCGCAAGGGCTGGCTCATCAGCAAGGCGTATCACGACGCCAGCCCCGCGACCCTCAAACAGGTCGCGCCCGCCGGCCTCATGCCCTACGACGCGGCGTTCATGTTCAACGCGCAGGATTGCATCCGCACCCAGGCCACCGCCTACTCACCCGACGGCGGCCTCGCCATCCTTTACGGCCAGCTCGCGCCCGCCGGCAGCGTCGTCAAGACCGCCGGCATCAGCGACGGCTTCAAGGCTTACTGCGGCCCCGGCTTCGTGTTCGAAGGACCGTGCGTCATCTTCGAAAGCCAGGACGAAGCCTGCGCCGGCATCCTCGCCGGCAAGGTGAAGGCCGGCGACGTCGTCATCATCCGCAACGAAGGCCCGCGCGGCGGCCCCGGCATGCAGGAGATGCTCTCGCCCACCAGCTACATCGTCGGCATGGGCCTCGGCGACAAATGCGCCCTCATCACCGACGGCCGTTTCAGCGGCGGCACTGCCGGCGCTTGCATCGGCCACGTCAGCCCCGAGGCGGCCGAAGGCGGCCCCATCGGTCTGCTGAAAGCCGGCGACCGTATCCGCATTGATTTCCCGAACCGGAAGATGGACATCCTCGTCTCCGAGACCGAACTTGCCGAGCGCAAGAAGACGTGGAAGCCCGTGAAGCGCGACCTCGGCGGCTGGCTCTCCCGCTACCAAAAGCTCGTCACTAACGCGAGCCAGGGCGGGATTTTGGGATGAGACACCATGCCTGAACCCTGTCGCTTTTACGGAATCATCATCCGGATGTTCTCCGGCGACCACCCGCCGCCGCACTTCCATGCGGTGTATCAGGACAACGAAGTGCAGGTAAACCTTCCGACGTTGGAGATTCTTCGCGGCGGTCTGCCTCAACAGGCGTTGGCGCTGGTGTTGGAATGAGCCGCGTTGCATCGAAACGAACTGCAAGCGGCGTGGGACGCGGCAAGCCGCAACATGGAGCCTGCCAAGATCAAACCACTGGAGTAGAGTCAGCCATGATTCGGATTGTTGAGGTCAAAGCACTGGAAGGCCACCGGCTGTGGGTTCGGTTCAACGACGGACTGGAGGGCGTTTATGCGATCGAGCCGGCAAGGCGCGGCGGCATGTTTCAACCGCTGCTGAACCCGGCGGTGTTCAAAGCCGTCTCCATCAACGATGATTCTGGATGTGTGGAGTGACCCGGCGGCGCGGACCTCTGCCCGACTTCCATGCATGATGAACTCGCCGCCGCCGAAGAACAACGACGACACGACATGGAACCGATGATGGTAAGGGAAACTCCTCCGGCGAAGGAGTGAAGCCCGCAAAACGCGACCTCGGCGGCTGGCTCGCCCGCTACCAGAAGCTCGTCACCAACGCCAGCCAGGGCGGGATTCTGGGGATGAAGACCCAATCCCGAATCTGACTGGCGAAACTCCGATTTTTCACCCGTCTTGCGCCGGTTTTTGCGCTTGCGTCGGCGGGCTTGAGTGAGACAATGGCCGCGTTGGTTGCGACAGTTCCGAGCGACGGTCAGTCGAGCCAGTCACTTTCCGATGATCGCAAACGCGATAATGACGGAGGAGCAGCGGGGCGCTGCATCAAGGCGCGTTGCCAATGCAATCGTCCATTTGGCTCTCCGTGAGCGACACGGGATCGCAAGCGCAGCCGGAGTTTCCACGCTTCCACATTTGAGGAGGGTATCATGATGAATCGAACGTGTGCGTTGCTGGTCGCAGTGTGGGCCTTGGCGGTGGCCGAGGGCCACGGACAATCGGCCGCTATCTTGAGCCTCCAGCTCGATTTCAACAGCTACAAGGCGACCTTCGAGAAAGCCATGAAGGACATTGATGCCTTCGATGCCGCGATGGCCAGGAAAGTCGCGGATGCCAACACGCTGGCCGCTGCCCTGGGCATTGCCGACATCATGAATATTGATCTGATGAAAGACAACCCGAAGATTTCTCTCGGCGCTCTCAGTGTGCTCCTGCAAATCCACAAGCTGAATGAGCTGAGAGAGATCGCAGGCGCCGCGGCCGTGGCGGCCTTGGCGGGCATGATGCGAACCGATGAGGCCATCAAGAAGCTTCAGGAGCAACAGCCGCCTCCGCCTCCTCACACACCAGCACCGGCGCCGCCATCGCCTCCGGCCGACCCCAACGCGGCGTTCCGCGCAAAAACCGATCCAAAGGCCAACGAACCGCCCGGGGGCATCAACCTTGCCGGTTCCGGATATGTGGCCGAGCCGCGCGCAGGCGAAACGACGGGACTGACCACCACAGCGCCCACGCCGGCCGCTCCGACGCCCAGCACTCCTTCCTCCGGCGCGATGACGCTCCCGCCGGTCTGGCAGCCGCCGCCGCCCGCGCCCTGGACCTCCGGCTATATGCCATTTGGCCCGTCGAGCATTGGATTGCCGACGCTGCCATGGATGCCTTCCTCGCCACTGCTGCCGGCCTCCGGCCTGAGTCCGGGTCCCCGCGTCGGCGCTCCCTGCCCCGGCGGCGGCGTGTGTAGATGATCGGTCGTGGCGCTTGACTTGGCTTTGCCGATTCAATTGGCGGCGATGAACCGCACAATGACTGTTGCCAGACTCCTCCTACTTGGAAACGATGTGCAGATCGAAGACCTGGGCGGGCGGAACGTCCTTCTCCCAAACCCTGTGGTAGGTGATCTTCAGCGTGGTCTGCCCTTTGCCGACGATGTTGAACGTGTAGTGCTGGACGCCGCCGGAGCCAACCCTCTGCGGTTGTGAAGGAATGTATTGCGAGCCTGCGGGTTGAATGATGCTCTTGTCGCAGGAGACGATATTCCACGAATAGCCGGTCGTGTAGTTGCCTTTCAGGCGGATGTTGAGCGCGGCGCCGGGCGAGGTCGTGAAGTTCTTGCCCGAATCGGCTTCCGTGAAACTTCCGCCGGCCTGGCCGCCCGCCGTGGAGCACGCGGAGGGAAAAGCCGCCAAACCGGCCGCGAGTGCGATGATGAGCATTCTCCTGTTCATGCGTCAGGTCTTCCCGGCTGGCTTGGGCGCGCGGCTGTAAACTTCCGTCATCTCGCCGAGCCGGTCCAGCGCCGCGCCGGTCAACTGGCTCGACGTGAAACGCCAGCGCCACCAGCCGGAAGATTGGCCGGGAAAATTCATCCGCGCTTCCGTGCCGAGGTTCAGCACGTCCTGCAACGGCGCGATGGCGAGGTCGGCCACCGACGACCACGCCAGGCGCATCAGTTCCCAACTCACGCGGCGGTCGTCGCACGGGTGGCCGAGATAGCGGCGCAGCAGCCTGCGCTCTTTTCGCGACGCCGTGGCGAACCAGCCGCGCGTGGTGTCATTGTCGTGCGTGCCGGTATAGACGATCGTGTTGCGCTCGTAGTGGTGCGGCAGGAAACGGTTCTCGACCGCGCCGCCGAACGCGAACTGGAGAATTCTCATGCCGGGGAAGTTGAAGCGCGCGCGCAGCGCGTCCACCGCCGGCGTGATGAGGCCGAGGTCTTCGGCAATGATCGGCAGCGGGCCGAGCGCCGCGCGCAGTTTGGCGAACAAGTCCGCGCCCGGCCCCTTCACCCAACGGCCGCGTTGCGCCGTCGCGTCGCCGCCGGGCACCTGCCACGCCGCCTCGAAACCGCGGAAATGATCCACGCGCACCACGTCCACCATCCGGAGCGTCGCGCGCACCCGCGCGATCCACCACCGGTAGCCAGTCTGCTTCATCGCCTTCCAGTCGTAGTGCGGGTTGCCCCAGAGCTGGCCGGTCTTGCTGAAGTAATCCGGCGGCACGCCCGCGACCACCTTCGGCCGCCGCCGCTCGTCGAGCAGAAACTCCCCCGGCCGGCTCCACACGTCGGCGGAATCGCCGGAGACGAAGATCGGGATGTCGCCGATGAGTTTCACGCCGCGGGCGTTGGCGTAGTCCTTCAGCGCGCGCCACTGCCGGAAGAACAGGAACTGGCGGAACTCATGCTGGCGAACGGAGTCTCGCAACGACTCTCCGGCCCGCGCCAGCGCGGCCGGCCTGCGCTCGATCAACTCCGGCTCCCACTCGAACCAGATCGCGCCGCCGCGCGCGTCCTTCAGCGCCATGAAGAGCGCGAAATCCTTCAGCCAGCTTTTCTCCTCCACGCAGAACTTCTCAAAATCCCGCTTCAGCCGCCGCGCCGCGCCGCGCTTGAAGTTTTCCCACGCCCGCGCCAGCAATTTCGCCTTGAATGGCAGCACCGCGCCGAAGTCCACGCGCCGCGTGTCGAACGCCTGCCCCGCGACATCGCGGCGGCGCAACAGGCCGTCTTTTACGAGATCGTCCGGACTGATGAGATTCGGATTGCCGGCGAACGTGGAGAGACACTGGTAAGGCGAGTCGGCGAAGCCGGTCGGCGACAGCGGCAGCATCTGCCACCATTGCTGCTTGGCCTGTGCGAGCGCATCCACCCACGCGCGCGAGGACGGGCCGAGGTCGCCGATGCCGTGGGGGCCGGGCAGCGAGGTCGGGTGCAGCAGCACGCCCGCGGCACGGGATTGAAATGGAGTTGGATTCATCTGGGTCATGGTTGTCGCCTAGCCTTACGACGCACGCAACGTAGGCTGCGCATCCAGCCAAGGCAATGCAAAAACCGCAACTCGCCAGCCCTCAGCCGCAACCATGCAGTTGCGAGCAAACCCGGAGGGCTTGGACATGAATAGCCGTGGGTGAAACCCACGGACAACCCAGCAAGACCGGTTGAACCCCGCGAGGGGTTCAATCGCAGCGATGGGACATGGATCGGTAATCAGGCGGCTGCTTGAACCCCGTTGGGGTTCAGACCGTGTTTCGTTCGAACATTCCGTGGGTTTCACCCACGGCTACTCGTGTTTCAGCCCTTCGGGCTGAGGTTGAACTGCATGGTTACGGCTCAGCCCATCACGCGGAAGTTGATGTCGCGGATGCGGCGGGCGCCGAACCGCTGCTGCAACCGCGCGAGAATGTCGCGCTTCAGGTTCCCCCGCAATTCCTGCTGGATAATGGGATTTGCCACGCCGACGGTGAGCACACCGTGGCGCAACCCGCGAGGTGTGGAATGCTTCGACAGCATTGGCCCAACCATTTCCGACCACGCCGCGGAGACTTCGGCCTCGTCGAGTTGCTCGCCGATCTTCAATTGCCCGAGCGCGGCCGTCACGAGTTGGCGCGCGGGCTGGGCCGTGTCGGCGGCCAGCGAGGCCAGGCCGCTCGGCAGCGTCGGCCGCCACGCGCGCAGCGTGCGTTCGACGCTGGTGTCTTTGCGGGGGCGCTTCATTGCGCCGCGTGTTTAGCAACTGCCGGCAGCCGCGACAACCGCATAATCGCCAGCCGCGCCGAAAACCTTGACCGCGCACGGCGGTGGCGGCAAAGTGGCCGCGCGTGGCGAGAGCTGTCGCGTAAAGAGACCATGAGAATTTTCATCGCCATATTCACTCTCATCCCCCTCCTCTTCATGGGTGTCGGCATCGGCGGCGTCTGGCACCAGCACCGGAAGATCACCAGCTTCTTGCCGGTGCGTGCGACGGTGATTTCTGCGGAGGTGCAGTCGCACACATCCAGCAAAGGCAGCACGTCCTGCAGCCCGGAGGTGCGATACAGCTATGAAGTGTCGGGGCGCACGTTTTCCGGCGACAAAGCCCTGCCGCTGGGCATCAGCGGGGACCGCGGGTGGGTGGAAGAGATCGTGAAACGTTGCCGGCCGGGAAAGACCCGGGAGGCGTATTTCAACCCGGCGGACCCCGCGGATTCATTTCTGATCAAGCATTACAGTTTCTTTCCCTACTTCTTCGTCCTTTTCCCCCTCATCTTCCTCGCGGTCGCGGCGGGTGTCGGGTTTGGCATGAGGAGCCGAACCATCCCGCCGCCGGCGGCGCAATCGGACGGATGGTTCGAGGTCAAGCCGGCGTTCAGCGTGGCCGCGCGCGGCCAATTGTGGTTGACGGTGGCGGGTGTGTGGCTGGGTGTTTGCGGGCTGGTCTGCGGCCATTATTTCGTCGTAGCAACGTCGCCTTATGAGATGTTTGCGATCATCGGCAGTCTCGTCTATGGCGTCATTGGTTGTGTGCCGTTGGGAATGGCGATCTATTTCATCCTTCTGGGCCGGCGCGTTACGGACGCGCGCGTCTTTGTCAACACCCCCCGCTTCCTGCTAGGTGGGAATGTCACCGTGCTGGTCCAGCAGCCGGTGCTTGCGGACTTGGAGGTCAAGGAGATGAAGGTCAGCCTCGTCTGCCGCGAGACCTACAAGACCCAATCCGGCGGCAAGAGCAGCATCGGCACGCGGGATTGCTTCCGCGAGGACGCCGTCGTCATGCAGAACCAGCGGGCGCGGCCCCGCGAGACGCTGTCAGCGACGCACGAGTTGCAGATCCCCCCGGGCCATCTGCCAACCACATGGCCCGGCGAGAAGGGCTATCCGCGTTACGACTGGCTGATCGAAGTGAAGGCCGACATTCCCCACAGCCCCGACTACCAAGGGAAGTTCCCGATCATCGTCGTCAGTCCCGCCATTCCGTCAAGCGGCGCGACCGCGTAGCGCACGGCCGGCATCAAGACGCCACCTGCTTCGCCACGAATTGGCGCGCCAGTTCGGGAAACCGGCAACGTTCGCACGCGCTGCGGTCGCTCAGGCAGAAGTCGTGGAAAATCTGGAGCAATCCCTGCTGACGCGCGGCGGTGCGGAGCAGGCGCGGCGGCACGCGCTGGCCGAAGAGCCGGTGCGCGGTGAACCGAATCAGCGCGTTCGACTCCAGCGGCGGATGAGCGGCGAATACCTTCTCTGCCGCTTCAATGAGCGAGGGTTGTTCCAACAGCTTGCCTTGCGCGACGGCAACCGGCAGCAGCACGTTCACGACAATGTCGCGGGCGCGGGCGGCGCCGATGAGCAGTTCCGGCTCCGGCCGCGGCTTCGAGCCGAAGCTGAACCGCCCCGACCAATAGGCGTCTTCCAGATCGGTGAACAGCGACGCCAGCCGCGCCGCGCGCTTCGGCTCCGGTTGCGAGTCGAGCGCATCGGCGATTTTGGGCCAGAGTTCCCAATGCGCCGCCAGCAGTTGCGCCACCGCCGCCAGCCGCCGCCACGGGAAGTTCGCCGGCCGCAGCCCCGCCAGCCGCCACTCGTCGCGCGACAACAACCGATCGGCGAGTTCATCGCGCACTTTCCACCACACGTCCCAAAGCCGCTTCACATAGCGGCGCGTCGCTTCGTCGCGACCGGCCACCGTGCGTTCCGGCAGGAAGCCGGCGACGCCCAGCAGCAACGCTTGAGCCTGAACAGCCGGCAGCTCGCGCAGCCGCGCCACCGGCAGCCGCTCCGCGAGCCGCCGCATCGGCTCCTTGTTGTGTTTGAAGCCGAGCGCCTCCATCACCGCCGCGTAGAGCGCCTGCTCGATGCCGGCGCGTTGGATCCACCGCGTCAGACGCCGCGCTTTCGTGCGGAGTCGCGAGAGGCCGGCGTCCTCGAGCAGCGCAGCGATGGTTTCCGGCGACGCCGGTTTCAGCGCCGGTTCGCACGCGCCGACGTGGCTGTCGAGGTCGTAGGGATAACTCTCCGGGTCAATGGAGTCGTAAAGCTGGTCCAGCGGCGCGTCGAGTTGGTCCGCCATCAGGAGTTGCGGCAGCGCGCGGCCGGTGGCGGTCGTCGCGGGCTGCTCGCCACGACGCCAGAGCGCGACGTGAAGAATGACGTTGTCGTAGAGCCGGTCGCGCGTGTGGCCGTGCTGGTGCCAGTCCGCGCTGTGCAGATGCACCTCGACATCGCCGAGCTGCGGCTTGGCGTTGTCGAACGCGATGACGGCGCGGCGGAAATCCGGGCCGGCTTCCAGGTTCCACCAGCCGGGCGACACCACTTGGACGCGGCGGCCGTCGGCGGTCTGCAAACCGTCGCGCTTGAGCCGTTGGTCGAACCAGATCGCTTGCGCAAGCCGTTCGGTGACCGGCACCGGCGCGTAGCCGCCGGCCGGCTCGTGCAACGCGCAAGGCGCCAGTTCCGCCCGGAGCTGCTCGTAGCTGACGACGCTCATGCCGCGCAGTGTCGAGGCTTCGCTCGCTGGTTTCAAGCGGGGAATTGTTGCTTCCCTTCCGGCCGCCGCGCCGCTATCTTGCGCGCCCATGAAACACATCGCACTTTCTCTCGCCGTGAGCGCCGCGTTGATCGGCCTCCAGACTGTTCCCGCATTCGCCGGCTCCTACGAGGGGCCGACCGGCTTGCAGCTTTACAGCTTGCGCGCCGATTTCGCCAAGGATGTGCCCGGCACGCTGAAGTATGTCAGCGAACTCGGTTTCCGCGAGGTGGAACTGGCCGGCACCTACAAGATGGAGCCGGCCGAGTTCAAGAAGCTGCTCGACGCGAACAAGCTCAATCCCGTCGCCGGCCATTTCCCCTACAACCAGCTTCGCGACGATCCCGAAGGCGTGGCGAAGGATGCCAAGGCGCTCGGCCTCAAGTATGTCGGCTGCGCGTGGATTCCCCACAAGGGCAACTTCGACGAGGCCCAGTGCCGCGCCGCCGCCGCGGTCTTCAACAAAGCCGGCGAGATCTTCGCGAGGCACGGCATGAAGTGCTTCTACCACGTCCACGGTTACGAGTTCCGCCCGCTCGGCGACGGCACGGTGTTCGACCTGCTCATGACGGAAACCAACCCGAAGTTCGTCACCTTCGAGATGGACATCCTCTGGGTCGTCTTCCCCGGCCAATGCCCCGTGAAGCTCTTCGAGAAATACGGCAAGCGGTGGGAGCTGGTGCACCTGAAGGACCTCAAGAAGGGCGTCAAGACCGGCGAACACACGGGCAAGACCGATGTGACCAACGACGTCGCGCTCGGCAGCGGCCAGATGGACTACGTCGCAATCCTCAAGGCCGCCCAGAAAGCCGGCGTGAAATACTACTTCATCGAGGACGAGTCGCCCTCCGTCCGCGAGCAGTTGCCGCAGAGCCTGAAGTTCCTGAAGCAGGTGAAGTGGTAGGAGCGGGCGCGGTTTCAACGCAGAGACGCTGAGGAACGCAGAGGTTGCAGGGTCGGCACTGTTCTCTAACTTCGCGTCCCTCCGCGTCCTTTGCGCCTCTGCGTTAGCCTCAGCTTCTCATTCCGCCGTCCTGCCCTGCGCGCTGCGTTGTTGCCGGGAGGCGGTGTTTCACGTTACATTGCCGCGTGTTGAACCGTGCAACAACGATTGCCGGGCAACTCGGCACACATGGCCGCCTGAATGGCGAGCGTGGAAGTGTTCTGTTGCAGCAGCCGGATTAAGAGCGAGAGAAGGAATGAGATTCTTCGCAAGCAGCATCGTGCTTCTGGTCAGCGCCTGTCTCGTTTCATCATGTTTTTCTGATGATGCGATTCCCGGATGGGCGTTCTCCTCGATTGACGACGTGAAGAAGGCGGCTGAGAAAGGCGATGCCGATGCTCAACTATACATGGGGCAATGCTGTTTCCACGGCCGCAGGGTGGTCAAGGATTTGTCTGCTGCAGTGTTTTGGTTTCGCAAGGCAGCCGAACAAGGAGATGCCAAAGCACAACGCAACCTTGGTTCCTGCTATGGCAAGGGGCAAGGCGTGGAGAAGGATCTTGCCGAAGCGGTAAAGTGGATTCGCAAGGCGGCAGAGCAGGGAAACGCTACTGCTCAGTGCGACCTCGGGATCTGTTACTTCTTGGGCGAAGGTGTGACTGAGAACGCGGCCGAAGCGGTCAAGTGGTATCGCAAAGCCGCCGAGCAAGAATATGCTGCGGGGCAATTCAACCTCGGCAGTTGCTATACCGATGGTAAAGGCGTGGAGAAAGATCTCGCAGAAGCGGCGAAATGGTATCGTAAAGCCGCTGAACAAGGAGTTGCGAGGGCTCAATACAACCTGGGCATGTTCCATGAATACGGATACGGCGTGGCCCGGAACCATGCAGAAGCGGTGAAGTGGTATCGCATGGCGGCTGAACAAGGTAATGTCAGGGCTGAAAACAGCCTCGGCAGTTGCTATGCAAAGGGACAAGGTGTGCCCCGGGATCTGGTGGCAGCTTACAAGTGGTTGAGTATGGCCGCAGCGCAAGGAGATCAGACAGCCAAGCAAGGTCTTGCGGAACTAGAGCGGAAGATGACTCCCGATCAGATTGCGGAAGCGCAGCGATTGCCCGAGAGCCTTTCTTTGATTTCGGCGGTAGAGGAACCTCCAATCCAGAATAGGTCGGGCTTGGAACTCACCCTTGAAACGTCCAAGAGCGTTGTGGATAGCTCGGAAGAAATTTCGTTTGCCATTTGCTTCCATAACAACAGCACCGGCAATCTGCTTCTCAATGGCGGGGCCTTGTTGGGCAATGGCGACCAGATATGGAGCAGCTTGGAAGCTGAACTCAAGAGTGAGAGCGGCCAGCGGATACCCATGACGCTGGGCTTGGGAGGCCCTGTGTCGGGCCGGATTGACTTCCTCGGAGTGCCATTGCGTGCAGGAAGCAGCTACAAGCTACCTGTGCGTGTGTATGATCATCTCTTTGGATCCGGGGCGCGCTTGAAGCCCGGCAAGTATGAAATTCGCTGTGTTTATCGCGGGCGACAGTCTCCTTACCGCGATTCGACGCAGATGCCTGCTTGTTGGGAAGGCAAAGTGCAATCGAACATTTTGAGGGTTAAAGTGCTTCGCTCCAACCCGCTGTTCTTTTTGTGGGATATTCTGCGTTGATACCATTCCGCATTCGGAATACGAACGGAGATGTCCGCATTACACTGGGGAAGGAAGCTCACCGAACCGCTTCGACGATGACGGCTCCGCCGAAACCGGCCTGTTGACCGCGCTTGCCTTCGATCAGCACGCTCAACGTCGCCTCGCCTTTGCGCGGCGGGAGTTTCACCGTCAGCGGGCCGCTTGCCATCTTCTCCTTCCTGCCGAGCAGCTTGTTGTCGAGCCAGACGGCAGCTTTGCCGGTGATTTTCTTGAACACGATCCGTCCGCCCGATGTCTCGACAGCGGCGGGCGGCTGGAAGCGAGTGCGAAACACCGCCCATTTGCCTTCGGCGAACGGCTGAAGTTTGCCAGGCTGCACAGGCGCCCAACTATTCATGTCGTTGTCGGCGAGTTGCTGGTTCGGGTCGGGCACGGTGGCCGCCACCGGCGACATGCGCCACTTGGTCAGCGCGAAAACCGGCGGCGGCATCGGCACGAACGGACGGGCTGGCGCGGCGGTGATCTTGATTTCAACCTCGGCGGGCTTAAGGTCGGCGGCTTTCGCGCAGAGCACCAGCGCCCCGCTCGCGCCGTGCTTCGTTTGCACGATGACCTGTGCGAGGCCGTTGTAGAGGCTGCGGCGGTTGCCTTTCTCAGGTTCGTGGCAGTTGGCGTCGCCGTTGCCGAGGCCGATGACTCCGCCGGGGCCGGTGAGCGTAAACTCCACCGGCAGGTTCGCGGTCGGCACTGCGCGGCCCTCGGCGTCGAGCGCCCGCACGGTAACCGGCTGCGCGTCTTCGCCGTCGCCTGCGAGCGACGGGCGGTCGGGCAAGAGTTGCAGCGCGACAGGCGCGCCGGCGGTTTCAACAGCGGCGCGGGCAACAACCGCGGCGTTCTTCTTCGCCACGGCTTCAAGTCTGCCGGCGGCGTAAGGCACCTCCCACTCGACCATCTCATACTTGTCCACCGGCTTCTCGCCGAGGAGCTTGCCGTTGAGGCTCAGCGCGACGGTGTCGGCATTGGAGAGCGCCATGACTTTCACCGGCTGGCCTTCGCGGCCGGGCCAGTTCCAATGCGGGATCAGATGCAGCACCGGTCGGTTCTCGATCCACTGCGCCTGGTGCAAATAGAACGCCGGCTTCGGGAAACCGCAGAGGTCCGCGCAGCCGAAGACCGAACTCACTGACGGCCACGTGAACGGCGTCGGTTCGCCGTGGTAGTCGAAGCCGGTCCAGATGAACCCGCCCGCCAGGAACGGCCGCTCGGCGATGGCGCGCCAGGCGTTGCGGTGCGTGGCGCCCCACGGCGCGGCCTCGGTGTCGTAGCAGTTCATCAGGTTGCGCGTCTTGTCGGTGACGAATTCGCCGCGCGACTGGAACGCCGACGTGTCCTCGGAACTGGTCAGCGGCAGCTTCGGGTTCGCGGCGTGGAACTTGTCGTAGTCCTTGATCTGGTAGTTGAAACCGGCGACGTCCACGGCCTGCGAGACGTTCACGGGACTGAAGAAGCCGCCGTTCATCGCGGCGGTGACGGGACGCGTCGTGTCGAACCGCTTCACGACGGCGGCCATGCGGCGCACCATCTCGTAGCCGACCTCCGTGCCCTGCATCGGCTCCTCGTTGAAGACCGACCAGAGGATGACGCTCGGATGATTGCGGTCGCGGCGGAGCATCCACTCCAGTTGCCGCATGTATTCCGGCGCGCAGTTGAAGTTGCGGTTCTCGTCCATCACCAGCACGCCGAGCCGGTCGCACGCGTCGAGAAACTCGGCGGCGGGCGGATTGTGCGAGCAACGGTGCGCGTTCGCGCCCATCTCCTTCATCTTCCGCAGCCGGAACTCCCACAGCGAGTCCGGCATCGCGGCGCCGACGCCGGCGTGGTCCTGATGGTTGCAGACGCCCTTGAGTTTGAGCGGCTTGTCGTTGAGGAAGAAACCCTTGTCGGCGTCGAAGCGGAGCGTGCGGAAACCGCAGGTCGTCGTCACCTCGTCCACTGGCGCACCTTCGCGCGTGACGACGGTGTGGACTCGGTAGAGTGTCGGTTCGTCCACCGACCAGAGCCGCGGCGACTCCACCGGCAACGTAAGCTTCGCAACATTCTGGCCGAGCGGCTTGACACTGGCCTTGGTGCAGCCCTGCGCGACGATCCTGCCGTCGGGATCGGTGAGTGTGACGGCGACTTCGACGGAAGCCGCGTCGCGACCGGAGTTGTCGAGCGTGGCCTCCACCGGCAACGACCAGCGGCCCTTGGCGTCGCGCACCGGATTTGCGAAGACGCCATCGGTGATGATGTGGACGGGGCTGCGCTTGACGAGCCACGTGTGGCGGTAGATGCCTGCGCCTTCATACCACCAGCCTTCCATCGGGTTGGCGTCCACGCGCACGACGACGGTGTTGGCGTGGTCGCCGAACTGCGCGAACGGCGTGATGTCTATGTAGAAGGAGGTGTAGCCGCACCAGTTACGGTGGACGACAGTGCCGTTGAACCAGACCGTGCAGTGGGTGGCGACGCCATCGAACTGTAGCTCCAGATGCCGGCCGCGGTCGGCGGGATCGAGCCGGAACTGCCGCCGATACCAGCCGACGCCGCGCAGGCGGTAGCCTTGCGAGAGGTTGGCGTTCTGGTCAAACGGTTGCTCGATGACCCAGTCGTGCGGCAGGTTGAGTTGCCGCCATTCCGCGTCGTCGAACTCCGGCGCAGCAGCGCCCCAAGCCTTGCCGGCCTTGGCGTTGTGGTAGGTGTCGCCGTGTCCCTGGATGACCGGGAACGGCACGTCGCCGAGATGAAACCGCCAGCCACGGTCGAGCGAGAGCCGCTCGCGCCCGGCGGGAGGTTTCGATGTGTCGGCGGCAAGGGTGAACAGACTGGAACCGAACAATACGGCAAGGAGCAAAGGGAGCGTCTTCTGTTTCATGGCGCGCAATGAGTTTGCTGGTTTATCCCGTAGGAGAACCACCCGCGTCAAGCGTGGCGCTGTAACCGGCTTGCACGTTCTGCTCGACGCCGGGGCTTGGGGATGGTAGGTTTCGCCCACTTTTCCTTATGGCAACAACGCGCAAGAAGTCTGGCGAGACGCAACCGGCTCCACCGGCAGGCGATCAAGCCGCCGAAGGCCTGAAGTTTGAACAGGCGCTGGAGCGGCTGGAGAAGATCGTCGCCGAGATGGAATCGGCGGAGCTGCCTTTGGACGAGGTGGTCGGCCGGTTCGAGGAAGGAACCCGCCTGGTGCGGTTTTGCGCGCAGAAGCTGGAAGAAGCCGAGAAGAAGATCGAAATCCTGGCCAAAAAGAAAGACGGCACGGTGATAACGGGAGCGTTTGAGCCGGAGCTGGAAGCCGAGTCCGCCCGGACCGGCGCGGCCAAGGAAAAAGACGGCAAGTTGTTCTAAGCCGAGGACGTTTTGGGAATTTCTATGGGTAAGTATCTGGACACCATCCATTCGCCTGCCGATGTCAAGAAGCTGAACGTCGAGCAGTTGACCGAACTGGCGCAGGAGATCCGCAACACGCTCATCAACACGCTCGCCGATACCGGCGGCCATCTCGGCCCCAACCTCGGCGTCGTGGAGGCGACGATCGCGTTCCACAAGGTCTTTGAAAGCCCCAAGGACCGCCTCCTGATGGACGTGACGCACCAGTGCTACGTCCACAAGATGTTGACGGGCCGGCGCGACCGGCTGGCGACGATCCGGCAGACGGACGGACTGTGCGGCTTCATGGTGCGCAGCGAAGGGCCGCATGATTCGTTCGGCGCGGGGCACGCGGGCACGGCGCTCTCGGCGGCGCTCGGCATGGCCGCGGCCCGTGACAAGGCCGGCACGAACGAGCACGTGGTGGCGCTGATCGGCGATGCGGCATTGACTTGCGGCGTCACCTACGAGGCGATGAACAACGTCAAGCACTCCACCAAGCGCCTGATCGTCATCCTCAACGACAACGAGCGGTCCATTGACAAGAACGTCGGTGCCATCTCGCAGTATCTGAACCGCATCGTCACCAACCCGACCTACAATCGGATGCACAAGGACTTCAACAGCTTCCTGAAAAAGGTGCCGTTCGGCGACCGGCTGCTGACACTGGAACGCCGGGCCGAGGAAGCCGCCAAGAGCATGCTCTTCCCCAGCGTCATCTTCGAAGAACTGGGCCTGCGCTACCTCGGGCCGATTGACGGCCACGACCTGAAGGCGCTCATCGCCAATCTGGAGTTCTGCAAGCAATCCGAGGAGCCGATGCTCCTGCACATCCGCACCACGAAGGGCAAGGGCGCCCATTTCGCGCTGGACAACCCGGAGAAGTTCCACGGGTGCGCGCCCTACGACCCGCTCACCGGCAAGAGCCGCAGCGGCCCCGTCAATGCACCGGCGTGGCAGGACGTGTTCGGCGACACCATGGTGAAGTTCTGCCAGACGCACTCCAAACTGGTCGGCATCACCGGCGCGATGCCGAGCGGCACCGGCCTGAACAAGCTGCGCGACCGGATGCCGGACCGTTACTTCGACGTGGGCATCGCCGAGGAGCACGCGGTGATTTTCGCGGCCGGCATGGCGACCATGGGCTTCCGGCCGGTCGTGGCGATCTACTCGACGTTCCTCCAGCGCGCCTACGACATGATCATCCACGACGTGGCGCTGCAAGGACTGCCGGTCATCTTCTGCATGGACCGGTCGGGCCTCAGCGCCGGCGACGGGCCGACGCATCACGGGTTGTTCGACATCGCCTACGGGCGCACGGTGCCGAATGCCGTGTTGATGCAGCCGAAGGATGAGGACGAGTTTCAGGACATGTTCGCCACGGCGCTGACGTTGAACCAAGCGGTCTTCATCCGCTATCCGCGCGGCCCGGCGATGGGCGTGCCGATCAAGGAACACCCGCAAATTCTCCAAGTCGGCAAAGCCGAGGTGCTGCAGCACGGCCACGACGTGGCTGTCTTCAGCTACGGCTCGATGCTCCCGGTGGCGCAGGACGCCGCGCGCCAATTGGCCGAAAGGGGCCTGAGTGTCGCGCTCATCAACGCGCGCTTTGCCAAACCGCTCGACACCGAGTGTGTCGAAAAATACGCGCGCCAATGCAAGGCGCTGCTGACGTTCGAGGACCACAACGTGCTCGGCGGCTTCGGCGCGGCGGTGGTCGAATGCCTGGCCGACCTGCGCATCCCGACGCCCGTCGCGCGCGTGGGCTGGCCGGACAAGTTTGTCGAGTGGGCCAGCGACAACGACGTGCTCCGCGAGCGCCACGGTGTCACCGCAGAAGCCGGCGTGGAAAAAACCGTCGCCATCCTGAAGGAACGGCACAGCGACCTGCGGTTTCTGGTGGTCGCCGCGACCGCCCGATGACGCCAACGCAACGGATGACTGGCGGCGAAACGCCGCAACAATTATAGTTGAATTGCGGCGCGGACTTCGGCTAGGTTCGCGCCCCTAAAACCGAACCAGGAGACTTAAAAAATGGCAGACAAGACGAAGAAATATCCAGACAACGTCCCCGGCAAGTTCTACGTGGACGACCAATGCATTGACTGTGACCTTTGCCGCGAGACGGCGCCCGACCATTTCACGCGGAACGAGAACGGCGGCTACTCTTTCGTTTCCAAACAGCCCACCACGCCGGAAGAAGAAGCCCGGTGCAAGGAAGCCATGGAAGGCTGCCCTGTGGAAGCCATCGGCAACGACGGCGAGTAATCGTTTGCCCACTTGGGTTTGCCGACGCCCTCCGCGTGTCCCGCGGGGGGCGTTGTGCTTTCGTGCCGTGAGAACCGCCCCCGCTCAACGGACACTCACAATCCGCTCGCTCCAAGCGAAATTCGCCTTCATGGCACGACCGCGGCTGTCCATCAGTTCCAGCCGCACCGCGTGTTCACCAGCCTCCAGCGGCGGCAGGAACACATCCAGATAGTTGCTGGCGTCGAGCACGAACTTCTGCTCGCCGTCCAGGCTCACCCGCACGCGCCAGGCCGCGAGATCATCCATCGCGACGCCACTGAGAAGAAAATCCACAGGCAACCTCTTCGCTGCATCTCGTGAACAAACCGCTCCCGGCTGATTAAACGTCAACGTCGGCGCTGCCGGATCGAGCGGCGCGCCTTTTCCCTCGCCGGCCACCCTGAACCACACCGTCGCGAGCGCCGCGGGGTTCTTGTAGCTCACGTGGTCACTCCTGCACGCAAACGCCCGAGCCACGTGCAACCCCGGTTTCACATGGCGGAACACTGTCGGCAACATCGGATCAGCCACGTCCTCCGGCGGCAAATCATCCAGCACGACATGCACATGTGCGCCGCGGTCACCGGGCCAGTCCTTCACCTCCAGAAAAACGCCGACATCAGTTGAGTTCACCTCTTCGTCCTTCACCGGCGAGGTGATTATCACCATCGGACCCGTCGCCGGCAAAGGCAGCGGCTTGACCACCGGTTCCGGCGCAACACTAGCCTGGGCGGCAGGCGTGTTCGGTCCCATCGCTGCGGGCTTCGGCGACTGCTGTATGCGGCTGCCACAACCAAGCGGCAACTTCGCCATCGCCAGCAGCAGCACGGAAAGAAGGATGGGAGCTGTTTTCATGGCAGGCATCTCAGTAACACCAGGACTCTTTCATACGCGGCACACTGCCAGAACCCACCCGCCCCGTCAACGCACTGCGGACAAGCCAACAGCGCGGTTAACCCGGCGTTTCAACGCCGGGTGACGGACATCCCTTCCGCCAAGTCCCGCAGGGACGACTGGATCATCATCCGCCACCGGGGCCATCGCCGTGCATTCAATCGTCCCTGCGGGACTCCGTCTCATTTCTTCTCCTCGTTCCCGCCGTTGAAACGGCGGGTTATTCTCAACCCGTCCCCACGGGACTTGTCGCGGTCTGGACGCGGAAAACGGCTGCCCGGCTGACAACTGAAAGCGGACCGCTGAGAGCTTCTCCCCCAACTCTTCCTTCGCCGCGCACGGGCCAACGCTCCGGCGCTATGCACGCCCGGCGCGCAAATTGTTCTGGACGGGGCGAAAGCCACGTTCCAAAGTCCGCCGTGTCGCCTTACAACATGTCAATGAGGTCGCTGAATATCTGTTAGGCCATCTTGTGAAACTCAAGAAATTTCGAGTCTTGATCAACGGAAGAAACTTTCTTTCCCACCTAGACTCGCCACCACCCCCAAAGCATCAATGTTATGAAGCGAAGATCACCAAGCTTCGACGGCGATCCAGTCCCAAGGATCTTCGTAAGATCGGCTTCTACACAATCGTGTCCGTTAGAGCAAATTCCCACAAGGAAGCAGAACTCTTGGCTGTCGGCATTCTGCGCAAAGACGACAAGTTGAAGAGGATAGTTCAAAACTCTCCTAGCGACCCACCAAAGCTTTTCGTTGAAGAAACCACCCAGGTTAGTTCGTTTCGTGGCTGTCGGGTGCCACGTTCTGGATTGGGGTTCTACATCGAAAGAAGAAAAAAGAAGAAACCAAAGAACGCCTAACGAAACAGGCATGGCATCAAACGGAGCGCAGCGAGGCTTCATGGACAGTCCAGATGTGCCACAGACGCTCCACCTTTCGCGGCGGCGGCGCATGCTCACTTCGGGCATGAAGTTTACCTACGACCTCACGCAGCCTCAGCGTCGGTTCCTCCGGCGCGGAAGGGTTGGAAGAAGCAGCACTCAGTAACGCTGCAAGAGGTCGAGGAGCTTGCGGTCGAGCTTGTGACCTTCGAAGTCCTCGTATTGCACGTCGGCGCGCTCGCTGTCGAGGACGCCGAAGCTGCCGCGGAAGTTCCAGAGAGCCCAGCCCCAGCCGGCTTTCTTCCAGTTGGCCAGGCAATCCTCGGCCCAGCGCAGGACAACGTCGTGCGGGGTCTTGTTGTAGCTGCCCCATTCGCCGACCATGACGCCAACGCTCCTGGCTTCGAGTTTTTTCCACGGTTTGATGTTCTTCTCCCACAGCCAGGCGCGGTCGTGCGTCTCCATGCCAAGGAACGGCGTCGGCGCGCCGGCCTTGTAGGCGATGGGGGCGGGCTTTTCGGCGAACTTCTGCGCGAGCGGCAGCGCGTCCTCGCGCTCGGCGCCGGCGGGTTTGAGGCCCAGCTCGCTGACTTGCAGCCAGTCGCCCCCGGTCAAGAAGGCTTTCACCTGCTTCGCGCCCGCTGGAATGGTCACGGTGTAATCGCGGTCGTAGGTGCAGAAGTGGATTTTGTATTCCGGCTTGAACTCGCTCTTCTTCCACTCGCCCTCGCCGGCACCGGTCTTGAACTCCTTCTCCCAAAGCTTCGCGCCGTCGGCCTCCACGACCAGCATCGCGCGACTGGAAACACCCATCACGTGGAGCCGCAGCGCGGTCTCGGTCTTGAACGGGCCGTCAATGACGAGCGGATGCGAACCTTCCTTCTTGGTCGGACTGAGGAGCGTGCCGTTGGGGCCGACCAGCTTGGGCCACTTCGGCATCGGGAAGCGCTCGCCGCCGGCCCAGCTCGCCTTGTAGTGGGTCAACTCGCCGGGCGCGTAGCCGCGCGTGGCTTGGGCGATCTTCAGCGGGCGCAGTTCGAAGATGGGTTGCTGGCCCCATTGCATGCCGTCGGAGATAATGAGCCGCTTCGGGTCCTGCGCGCGGATGGCCCCGGCCATCTTGCGCACAACAGCGACGTAGAGGTTGGTGTCGCAGTGGGCCGGCTCGTTGAAGAGGTTGAAGCCGAGCTGGGTGCTCGGGATGCCCTTGTAGCGGCGCGCAAACTCCGCCCAATGCTTGGCGCAGACCTCCTGGGTCTTGGCGTCGGTCCAGAGACTCGTGGCCTCGGCGGGCTTGGCGACGGTGTAGCCGGGCGCGCGGTGGAAGTTGATCCAGACGTGGATGCCGTATTTGCGGCCCCACTCGACGGCCTGGTCAATCTCCTTGAGCTGCGCCTCGTTGAACTGCTCCCAATCGCCATCCTTGATCCAGATGCGGTAATCCATCGGCAGCCGCACGAAGTTAAAGCCGAGTTTCGCGATGAGCTGGAAGTCTTCCTCGCGAAACGGTTTCTTCTCCTTGCTGAGATAGAACTTCTCCAGCAGGTTGAAGCCGCGCCACCGCGGCAGTTTCTCCGCCGAGGCCGGCAGCCATTTGACCGGCCGGTCGGCAGGCTTCGGCGCGGCGGAAGCGGTGAACAGGGAGCCGGCGCACAGGCCGGCGAGGAGGACGAGGGTCGTTGTTTTCATGCGCAACGCGCTTATCCGCTCCTGCACGCTCGTTGTCAAACTCATCCCGCCGCAGAAACGGTCCCGCCTCAAGAACAGCGGTAGTGATGGGCGGCCCGCGGTCACGAATTTCTTTACAAGAAGCGGCTTCGTGAAGATGATAGCCGGCACGATGAATCGCCGCTCATCCCATGATGAGGTTTCTATGAAGCAAACGAGATCGTCTTCCCTCACCCGCCGCCAGTTTCTCCAACGCGCCGCCGCTTTCGCCACCGCGCCGCTTATCGTGCCCGGCCGCGCGCTCGGTCTCGACGGGGCCGTCGCGCCCAGCAACCGCATCGTCTTCGGCGGCATCGGCATCGGCAACCGCGCCCGCCACATCCTGCCCAATTTCCTCTCGTTCGCCGAAATCCAGTGGGTCGCCGTCAGCGACGCCCGCGCGGAGCGGCTCGCGTCGGCCAAGGAGATGATTGACGCGCGCTACGGCACGAAAGACTGCCGCACCTACCCGGACTTCCGCGAACTGCTCGCGCAGAAGGACATTGACGCCGTGCTCATCGCCACCGGCAATCGCTGGCACGCGATGGCCTCGATGTTCGCCGCACACGCCGGCAAGGACATTTACTGCGAGAAGCCAATCAGCCTCACCATCGGCGAAGGCCGCAAGCTCGTCGAGACCTGCCGCCAGCTCGGCACGATCTACCAGGCCGGCACGCAGCGGCGCGCCACAGCGTCGTATCGGTTCGCGCGCGACATGGTGCTTCAGGGGAAGATTGGCCGCGTTCATACCGTCGAGAGCCAGGTCTGGTGCGGCAGCACGGTGCCGCATCAGAAACCGGAGCCGGTGCCGGCGGGTTGGGACTACGACATGTGGCTTGGCCCGGTGCAGTGGCGTCCCTACGTCCCCGGCCGCGTGCAGGGCCACGGCTGGATGTGCTTCTGGGACACCGGCGAAGGCATGCACACCGACATGGGCACGCATTACACCGACCAGATGCAATGGGTGCTCGACACCGACAACACCGGGCCGGTCGAGTTTGAAACCTCCGACATCGTCTGGCCCGATCCGGTGAAGTTCATGAGCGAGACGGCCATCTCGGGCACGTTCCGCTGCCGCTACAAGAATGGCATCAAAGGCGTCATCTACCAGCGCGGCGGGTTCAAGGACCGCTACATCCGCTACATTGGCGACGAAGGCTGGATTCAGGTGGACGACGACACCGATGAAGTCAAAGCCGAGCCAAAGTCCATCTTGAACCTGAAGAAAGCCGGCGGCGCGAGCTGGTCCAACGCCGGCGGCCACATCGGCGACTTCCTCGCGTCCATCCGCAGCCGCCGCCCGCCGGCCTGCAATCCCGAAGTCGGTCATCGCGCGCAGAGCATCGTCGAGGCGATGACCATCAGCGCCCGGCTCGGCCGCAAACTGAAGTGGAATCCCGTGACGGAAAAGTTCAACGACGAAGACGCCAACCGGATGACGTGGCGCGAGCCGCGCGCTCCGTGGTGTGTGTAGGCAAACGTGCCATGAACCGACGACAGTTTCTGAATCGTGCCTGGACCGCCTTGGCGGTGCCGACGATTCTGCCTGCCTCCGCACTCGGCCTCAACGGCACGGTCGCGCCAAGCAACCGCATTGTCTTTGGCTGCATCGGTATTGGTGCGCGCGCGCGTCACGTCATGCCGAGTTTCCTGGCGCAAACGGACATTGTTTTTACCGCCGTCAGCGATTGCCGCGAAGACCGGATGAAATCGGCGAAGGAAATCATGGACACGCACTACGGCAACAAGGATTGCCGCATGTATCCGGACTTCCAGGAACTGCTCGCGCAGAAAGACGTTGACGCCGTGTTCATTGCCACCGGCGACCGCTGGCACACAACGGCCTCGATCTACGCGGCGCGCGCCGGCAAGGACATGTATTGCGAGAAGCCGATCTCGATGTGCATCAGCGAGGGCCGCAAGCTCGTCGAGGCCTGCCGTCGCTACGGCACGATCTACCAGGCGGGCACGCAGCGACGCTCGACTGCGTCGTATCGGTTCGCTCGCGAGATGGTCCGCCAGGGCCGGATCGGCCGCCTGCACACGACCGAGATTCAGGTTTGGACCGGCCCGACAGTCGCGCACGACAAACCCGCGCCGGTGCCCGCAGGCTGGGACTACGACCGGTGGCTCGGCCCGGTGCAGTGGCGGCCATTCGTGCCGAGGCGCGATGATGGCGTGAACTGGAATTATTTCTGGGACACCGGCGAAGGCCCCATCATTGGCATGGGTTGCCACTACACCGATCAGATGCAATGGACTTTGGGCCGCGACCACACCGGCCCCGTCGAGTTTGAGGGCGAATGCACGTGGCCCGACCCGGCGAAGTATATGAGCGAGACGCCCGTGCTTGCCGAGGTTCGCTGCCGCTATGCCGATGGCGTGAAGTGCGTGATGTATTCGCGAAAACAAGCCAACGACCGCTACATCCGCTACATTGGCGACGAAGGCTGGATCCAAGTGGACGATGCCACCGACGCGGTCACCGCCGAACCGAAGTCCATCCTGGGCCAGCGTGCCGCCGCCACCGCCAATTGGATCAACGCGGGCGATCACGTCCGCAACCTGCTCGATTCCATCCGCAGCCGCCGGCCAACGATCTGCCATCCCGAGGCGGCGCATCGTGCGCAAACGATCTGCCAGACGATGAACATCGGCCTGCGCCTCGGCAAGAAACTGCGCTGGGATCCCGTGAAGGAAGTGTTTGATTGCGAAGAAGCCAACCGGATGCGCCACCGCGAGGCGCGCGCTCCGTGGCGCGTGTAAGGAGAATGGTCATGAACCGACGACAGTTCCTCAAACGTGTTTCGACGGCGCTGGCCGTGCCGACGATCCTGCCCGCCTCCGCGCTCGGTCTCGACGGGGCCGTCGCGCCGAGCAACCGCATCGTGTTCGCCAACATCGGCATCGGCGGTCGCGCTCGCTACGTCATGCCGAACTTCCTCGCGCAGCCCGATGTCCTTTTCACGGCGGTCAGCGACTGCCGCGAGGACCGGATGAAGTCGGCGAAGGAGATGATAGACAAGCACTACGGCAACCAGGATTGCCGGATGTTCGCGAACTTCCAGGAGCTGCTCGCGCAGAAGGACATTGACGCCGTGTTCATCGCCACCGGCGACCGCTGGCACACGACGGCCGCAATCTACGCGGCGCGCGCCGGCAAGGACATGTATTGCGAAAAGCCGATCTCCATGTGCATCAGCGAAGGCCGCAAGCTCGTTGATGAGTGCCGCCGCTTCGGCACGATCTACCAGGGCGGCACGCAGCGGCGCTCGACCGCGTCGTATCGCTTCGCCGTCGAGATGGTGCGCCAAGGAAAGATCGGCCGCCTGCACACGGTGGAGATTCAGGTCTGGACCGGCCCGACCGTCGGGCAAGACAAACCTGCGCCGGTGCCGCCGGGCTGGGATTACGACACGTGGCTCGGCCCGGTGCAATGGCGGCCGTTCGTGCCGGCGCGCGTCAACGGCTGGAATTATTTCTGGGACACCGGCGAAGGCCCGATCATCGGCATGGGCTGCCACTACACCGACCAAATGCAATGGCTGCTCAAGCGTGACGACACCGGACCGGTGGAGTTCGAGGGCCAGTGCGAGTGGCCCGACCCGGTGAAGTTCATGAGCGAGACGCCCGTGACGGCGGAGGTCCACTGCCGCTACAAGGACGGCATCAAGTGCGTCATGTATTCGCGGAAGACTTTCAAGGACCGCTACATCCGCTACATCGGCGACGAAGGCTGGATTCAGGTCGACGACGAAACCAACGAGGTCACCGCCGAGCCGAAGTCCATCCTCAACCTGCGCGGCAACGCCGGCATCAGTTGGACCAACGCCGGCGACCACGTGCGCGACCTGCTCAACTCCATCCGCAGCCGCCGCCCGACCATCTGCCATCCGGAGGCAGCCCATCGCGCGCAGACAATCTGTCAGGCGATGAACATCGGCCTCCGTCTCGGCAGGAAACTGCGATGGGATCCTGTGAAGGAAACTTTTGACAACGAAGAAGCCAACCGCATGCGCCACCGTGAACCGCGCACGCCGTGGTTGATCTAGCCGCTGAACATTTTGGAAAGGAAAACATCATGAAGCTCCGCACATCCGTCATCATGGCTGCTCTCGGCATCGCGCTCGCGCTGCCGCTGCACGCTGCCGACATGTCCCAACTCATCACCGACGCCGCGAAATACGAATCCGGCCAGAGCGTCGAGCCGCTGCGGAAGTTTGAGCAGCTACTGCGCGACTCGGCCGGCAAGCCTGCGTTGCGCACCGAGATGGAAGTCGCGATGATCAAGCTGCTCGCACCGCCCGCCACGTTCGAGGCAAAGCGTTTCGCCTGCCAGCAACTCGCCGCCATCGGCACCGACGCCTCGCTGCCGGCGCTGGCCGAGCTGTTGAAGAAGGAAGAGACGACTGGCATCGCCTGCCTCGCGCTCGGCGTCCATCCGTCCGCCAAGGCCAACGCCACTCTCCGCGTTGCCTTGGCCAGCGCGAAGGGCCGCGCGCGCCTGCAGATCGCCACCACGCTCGGCGACCGCCGCGACGCCGAGGCCGTGAAGTCGCTCTCGGAAATGGCGCGCGACAACGACGCGCTCGCCGCCGGCACCGCCATCTTCGCGCTCGGCAAGATTGCCAACGAGCCGGCCCGCAAGACCATTGCCGCGCTCCGCAAGGAAGCGAAGCCCGCGCTTGCCCGCGTCGTGGCCGACGCCTCTCTGAGCGTTGCCGACCGGCTTGCCGCCAGCGGTGACCGCAAGGGCGCGGCGGCAATCTGCGAGGAGTTTCTCCAGCCGGCGCAGCCCGACAACATCCGCCGCGGCGCGTTCGGCTTGCTGCTGAAGCTCGAAAAGGACGGCGGCGAGCAGCGCATCGTCGCCGCGCTCCGCGGGACCGACGCCAAGCTGAAGCCCGTGGCGATTGCCGCCATCGGCGCGTTGAAGTCCCGCGATGCGTCGAAAAAGTTCGCCGCCGAGCTTCCGAAGCTCCAGCCAGCCGAGCAGGTGTTCATGATCGAGGCGCTCGCCAGCCGTGGCGACAGCGCCGTGCGTGACCCCATTCGCGCGCTGATTGCCTCCGCTGACGCCGCCGTGCGTCGCGCCGCCATCGTTGCGGTCGGCCGGCTGGACGACGCGTCCGTCGTGCCGCAACTGATGGATGCGATGACTGGCGAGAAGTCGCCTGAAGAACTCCAGGACATCGAGACCGCCCTCGTCAGCCTGCGCGGCAACTCGTCCACTGACAGGGCCATCGTCGCCGAACTGAAGGAGGTTCCGGCCGAAGCCCGGGTTCGGCTCTTCTCCGTGCTGGCACGGCGCGGCGCGCACCTTGCGGTGCCGGCGTTGCTGGCAGAAACCAGCAGTCTCAATCCCGCGACGGTGCAGGCTGCGTTCCAGGCCGTCGGGAAGCTCGCCAAGGCCGACGACCTCCCGGCCGTGCTCGAAAGGCTTGTGGGCATGAGCGCCGCCGACTCCCGCTCCGACGGCGAGAGCGCCGCGGTGCGTGTCCTGCAAAAGATCACAGACCCGGCCCAGCGCACGGATGTCATCATGGCGAGAATGACGAAGTGTTCCGACATTGACGGGCGTAGCTCGCTGTTGCGGCTGCTGCCGAGCACCGGCGACGCGAAAGCGCTGGAAGTGCTGAAGACGGCCTGCGGCGACAAGGAACCACGCATCCGCGAAGCGGCCGTGCGCGCGCTGGCGACGTGGCCCAATGTCGCCGCGTGGGACATGCTGGCGGCCGTTTGCCGCCAGCCGGAGACCGAAACAGTGCGCGCGCTCGCCTTCCGCGGCTTGGTGCGCCTGGCGGGCGACCTGAACTCGAAGCCCGACGCGGAGCTGATCGAACGCTATCGGAAACTGATGTCCATGGCGCGCAACGCCGACGACCTGAAATTGTTCCTTGGCGCGCTGTCTGGCGTGGCGCATCCGGACGCTCTCAAGCCCGCGTTGTCGCTGCTCGGAGCCAACAGCGTCCGTCCCGAAGCGGAACTGGCCGTCAGGAAGATTGCCGCGGCCGTCAAAGCCCAGCATCCCGAAGCCGCGCGCGAAGCGATGCAGCGTCTGCAACCGCCGCCGAAGCCGTCGGCGAAAGCCCAGGCCGCGGCCAAGGGTCAGCCGCCAGCGAAAAAGAAGTAGCCTTGCCTCGCGTTGCGAGAGGAACTTGGTGACGGCGTCGGACCGGATTAGAGTGATGCGATGGCAAGTGCAACTGATTTCTTGTTGAAAGCCGGCGACCCGAAGGGGGGATGGCCCTATCGGCCCGGCACCCAACCGTCGCCGGAGCCGACCTGTCTCGGCTTGATGGCACTCGCGAGCGTGCGCGAAGCCGCTGCTGCGCGCGAGGCGGCCATCCACTGGCTCGAATCGCGGATGAACAGCGACGGCGCGCTCACGCTCATCGGTGACAACCAGCCGCACTGGAGCACGTCGCTGTTCGTGATCGCCCTGATGAGGCTGGGCGTCCGCAATGATTTGCAGGAGAAGGCCGTAAAATGGTTGCTGGCGTGGAAAGGCGAGCGCGTGGAGCCGAAAAAGGAAATCACCCTCGACGGCGCGCTCCAAGGCTGGCCGTGGGCGACCGGCACGTTCAGTTGGGTCGAGCCGACAAGTTATGCGCTGTTCGCGCTCAAGCTCGCCGGCCATGGCCGGCATCCTCGGGTGGTGGAGGCGGAACGATTGTTGCTCGACCGCGTCTGTCAGGACGGCGGCTGGAACTACGGCAACCGCGTCGTTTACGGCGCGGCGTTCCAGGGTTACCTGCCCAACACCGCACTCGCCGCGCTGGCGTTGCAGGACTCGCCAGCCGCGCGCCCAACCGTCGAGCGCGGCCTCGCGTTTCTGGAGCGCGGCATCCAGACTCACCAGTCCACGCTGGCGCTGTCGCTCGCCATCCTCTGCTTCCTGGTCTTCTCCAAACCGACCGCAGCCCTCGTCACCGCGCTCAAGTCCCGCCAGCACAGCGACGGAAGCTGGCGGCAGCAGGTCCATCTGACGGCGCTGGCCGAACTGGCGCTCCAAGCCGCCGCCGGTGGCGCGAACATCCTCGCGTTGCCCCCGGCCCGCAGCTAACGGGTTCGGGTTAAGCCATCCGCGTTCCGCACAAGCCTCACGAAGTTGTTGATGCGGACAACATCGCCTTGCGGACCGCGGCCATGCGGGAAGTCGGCGGGATCGCCGGTTTTTGGGTCGCTGCGTTGCGCGCCCGCGCCATGCACGTCCATGTAGCGATAACCGCCGGAAGCCGGCGCATTGCCCCCCTTGCCTTTGCCGAAGCCGCCGCGGCCGGGGCCGCCGCCTTTGCCCGGCATCCCGCTCATCCAGCCGGAAGCACGACCGAAGGCGACATAGACCGCAGCGTCGCCGCCGAAGACGTTGGCGTGCGTTGTCCCCGTCCAGTAGAAAGGCCAGTCGGTCTTTCCCTGCTCGTTCTTGATGGAGGTGCAGTCGAACACGGGATCCATCGCCGCCGACGAGGTGGTGTCCGGCGCGCGGCTGTAGTCCACGATGCTCTGCAACTCCTTTGCGTTCGGCAGACGCCAGTCGTTGTGGCCGAGATACCGTTCCACGTTCCTCCCCTGCGCCCACGCGAGCGCCGCTTCCCAGTTCATGCCTTTGCCGCTGTCGCGCTTGCTCCACATCAGCCCCGTGGCGCGGTCGGTGACGGTGCCGTTGCCGTTGTCGCAGAAGTCGTTCTTGCCGTAGGCGGGATTGCCACGGACGCAGAGCACGAAATACGTTTTGGCGGGCCGGCCGTGCATCGCCCCTATGGGATAGCCCTTGATGCGGCCATCGGCGAAGTTCACGCCGAACATCTGATTCGGGTTGGCGACATACACGCTGCTGGTGGCCCACTGCGAATCAATGACGCGCTCGCCAGCGCGTTCGTCCCCGTAGGCGAACTTGAAGTAGCGCGTGTCAATGAACGGCCGCATCTGCGACGAATCGCCGTCGGGCCGCCCGTCCACGCCGCTGAAGAGGATCAGCGAGTAAAGCTCCTTGATCGTCGCCAGCCGCCAGTCGCCGAACCCGCCGAACTTCGCGGCGTTAAGCTTGGCCGGCAACTGGCGGGCCTGGGCCAACGTCAGCTTGTCGCTGTGGCCGAGCGTGCCGTCGCCGTTGGTGTCGGCGCTGCGCACCCAGGTCAATCCCGTGTTGTTGTCCTGAACGGTCAGGCCGTCGGCGCTGAGTGTGTAAGACGCCTTGGGCCCCGGTTGCTGCGCGTCCTGCCCGTAGAACGGCCCGGCCGGCCGCGGCGGTGCGATTTCGCGGCGGTCGTCGTAACACTTCGTCTGGCCCGTGCCGACGACAGTGTAGGGCCGCTGCGCGCCGAAGCCGTCCGCGCCCAGCAGCAGGGCCAGAGACAGGATGAACACAGGTTGCTTCATGGTCTTCTCCCGTTTTCTTCGGCCGGATTTCTGTCTTGTGTCATCTCCATTCATCAACGGCGCTCCGGACAACTTATTTGATTGATTCTCTTGGCGAAACGCCAAAGTTGCCGGCAAAAGGCCGGACGACGGCGTCCGGACGACGGGAACGAATTATCTCGACCGGGAAAAGAGAGAGTGCGTTTGTGTCCGCGGTGCGGTTATGATTCGTGGCGTCGGCGTGTTATGATACGGGCCGACACGCAGTGCCAAAACGGAAATTGGAAACGAAAACCATGAGCGAGCAACCGAACGATTTAAACTTTGGAACGCTGGCGTTGCACGCCGGCCAGGTGCCCGACCCGACGACCACGGCGCGGGCCGTGCCGATCTACGCCACCACGAGCTTCGTGTTCAAGGACACCGAGCACGCGGCAAACCTTTTCGCGCTGAAGGAGTTCGGCAACATCTACTCGCGGCTGATGAACCCGACCAACGACGTGCTGGAGAAGCGGCTCGCGGCGCTCGACGGCGGCGCGGCGGCGCTGGCGTTTGCCAGCGGGCAGGCGGCGATCACGGCGGCGATCCTGACGATCACGCACGCGGGCCAAAACTTCGTCTCCGCCACCAGCCTCTACGGCGGCACGTGGACGCTGTTCACGCAGACGCTAAACAAGCTCGGCATCGAGGTGCGGTTCTTCGACCCGAACAAGCCGGAGGAGATCAAGAAGCTGGTGGACGACAAGACCCGCTGCGTCTATCTCGAAAGCCTCGGCAACCCCAAGAACGATGTGCCCGACTTCAAGCAAATCACGGACATCGCGCACGCGCTCGGCCTGCCGGTGATCTGCGACAACACGGTGATGACGCCGGCGTTGCTGCGGCCCATCGAGCACGGCGTGGATATCGTCGTTTACTCCACGACGAAGTTCCTCGGCGGCCACGGCATCCACATTGGCGGCGCGATTGTGGACAGCGCGAAATTCCCGTGGGCGGACAATCCTGCAAAGTGGCCGGAGTTCTGCGCGCCGGACCCGGCGTATCACGGCGTGGTGTTCACCGAGGCGCTGAAGCCCATCGGCAACATCGCCTACATCATTCACATCCGGACGCACTGGCTGCGCGATACCGGCGCGTGCATGAGTCCGTTCGCGGCGTTCCTGTTCCTGCTCGGCATCGAGACGTTGCACTTGCGGATGCCGCGGCATTGCCAAAACGCGCAGGTCGTGGCGGAGTTTTTGAGCAAGCACCCGGCGGTGGCGTGGGTGAATTATCCCGGCCTGCCGGGCCATCCGCAACATGCGAACGCCTGCCGCTATCTGCCGAACGGCTTCGGCGCGCTCATGGGCTTTGGCATCAAGGGCGGCGCTGCAGCGGGCATCAAGCTCATCAACAGCGTCAAGCTCTTCAGCCACCTCGCCAACATCGGCGACGCAAAGTCGCTGATCATCCATCCGGCCTCAACGACGCACTCGCAGCTTACGCCGGAGGAGCAACAGAAGACCGGCGTGACTCCGGAATACGTGCGGCTGTCCATCGGCATCGAAGACGTGCGTGACATCATCGCCGACCTTGACCAGGCGCTCAAGGCGTCGCAGAATTGACGCCACTTACCACAAGACCGGCAAGTTACGCATGACAGACAAACTCTTCGACAGCAGCGACAGCGTTCGCACCGCGAAGCCGCTTCGCTACGCGCAGACCGTCACCTTCGACGGGCCGGTTGCGCTGGAGCTTGGCGGCACTCTGCCGAGCGTCACGGTGGCTTTTGAAACCTACGGCAAGCTCAACGCCGCGCGCGACAACGCCATCCTTGTTTGCCACGCGCTCAGCGGTGACTCGCACGTGGCGAAGCACGACGAGAATGACGATCCGGGCTGGTGGGACATCCTCGTCGGGCCGGGCAAGCCGATTGACACCAACCGCTTCTTCGTCGTCTGCCCGAACCTGCTCGGCGGTTGCCGCGGCTCCACCGGCCCCGGCAGCATCAATCCCGACACCGGCATGCCTTACGGCCGCGATTTCCCGATCATCACCGTCGGCGACATGGTGGAGACGGAACGCCGACTGGCGGATCATCTCGGCGTCGGCCAATGGCTCGCGGTGCTCGGCGGCTCGATGGGCGGCCATCAGACGCTCCTGTGGGCCACGCGCCATCCCGACCGCGTGCGCGGCGCGATCCCCATCGCCACGTCGGCGCGGCTGACGAGCCAGGCGCTTGCGTTCGACGTCGTCGGCCGCAACGCCATCCGGCGCGACCCGCATTTTCACGGCGGCCAATACTACGACAAGCCGCACGGTCCCGATGTCGGTCTCGCCCTCGCGCGGATGATTGGCCACATCACCTACCTCTCGCCCGCGGCGATGACGCAGAAGTTCGAGGCAAACCGCCTCCAGCCCCGCGATGTCGCCATCGAGTTTGAGAAGACGTTTTCCGTCGGCTCCTACCTCGGCTATCAAGGCTCAAAGTTCGTCGAGCGGTTCGACGCCAACAGCTATATGGCCATCACGATGGCGATGGACCTGTTCGACCTCGGCGACACGCCGGAGAAATTGACGGCGACATTCAGTCGCGCTCAATGCCGCTGGCTGGTGCTGAGCTTCACCAGCGACTGGCTCTTCCCGCCGGAGCAATCGCGCGACATCGTCAACGCTCTCATCGCCAACGCCGCCGCCGTCAGTTACTGCAACGTCCGCAGCGACTGCGGTCATGACGCGTTCCTGCTGCCGAACGAGTTCGACAGCTACGGCGAGATGATTCGCGCGTTCGTCAACAACCTCGCCGACGGCGCAGCGACAAACGGCGATTTCGACGACCCCGACGAGCCGCGCGGTCACAGCCCGACCAGCATCTTCCACCAGCGCCGGCTCGACTACGAACGCATCATGGAACTGATTCCGTCGGGCGCGAGCGTGCTCGATCTCGGCAGCGGTCGTGGTGGTTTGCTGGCGCGCGTCCAGAAACAAAACCATCATCGGCTCATCGGCGTCGAGCTTGATGAGCGCGCGGTTCTCGCCTGCATCCAGCGCGGGCTGGATGTCGTGCAGGCCGACCTCAACAAAGGTCTGCGATCCTTTGCCGATCAGCAGTTCGACTGTGTCGTGCTCTCCAAGACGCTGCAAGCAGTCCACGATGTTGAAGGTGTCATCGCGGACATGTTACGCGTCGGCCGAATCTGCATCGTGAGCTTCCCCAACTTCGGCTTTCATAAACTGCGCCGGATGCTCGCCGACGAAGGGCGCTCGCCGAAGTCCGCCGGTGTGCTTCACCACGAGTGGTATAACACGCCGAACATCCGCTTCTTCACCATCGCTGACTTCGACGATTTCTGCCGGCAGAAGGGCATCCACGTCCACCGCCGCATCGCGCTCGACACCGAAGCCAGCGCCGAGGTGTTCGAGAATCCGAATCTCAACGCCGACCTCGCCATCTTTGTTATCAGCCGCTCCGGTGGCGCGGCGTAGTCTGCTTAGTTCGCAGTCAGGCAGGAGTATATCGCCTACGATTTCGGCACAATCGCGCCGTGTTTGGCCAGCGAGCGTCGGATGTCAGCCAGCGGCACGCTCAGCGGCGTTGTCCCGGTTCGTGCCGCCAGTGCGGCGGTGACGCCCGCCGCTTGTCCCATCGCCATGCAAGAGGCTTGCACGCGCAGTGCGGAATTCGCCAACCTGTCGCTGCTCAGGCAACGGCCCGCGACCATGAGGTTCTTGCTTCCCTTCGGGATGAGCGCGCCGAGTGGAATCGTCGGCACCACGCCTTCCTTCAGATGCTCCGGCTTCACACCGTGCTCGACGTGGAGGTCAATCGGGTAGAACGAATAAGCCACGGCGTCATCGAAGACGCGGCCTCGCGTGTAGTCGTTCACCGTCACCGTCGCCTCACCTACGATGCGGAACGTCTCGCGCACGCCGGTTTCCGTCTGCATCCGCTCAATGTGGAGCGCGGCGAACTCCGGCTGCTCTTTCAGGAAGCGCAATATGCGCAACACGGACTGCCGGCCGCGGATGTTTGTGGCAGTGTGCGTCTCCGATGTGCAGGAGTCGGCGTCGGGCACGTGCATCGCGTTGCCGCCGCCGCTGCGCACGAAGCCGGCGATGTTGTTGTTGAAGTCCGTCGGCTTGAGTGCGCCGGCTTTCACGGCTGCCGCGGCTTTCGCCTGAAGCGCCTTCATGTCGAGCGAGCCGACCTCATAGCCGGCGAGTCCATACATGAGCGTGCCGGGTTGCGTCGTTTTCTCGCGCAAGCGCCGCAGGCCGATCATGCCGACGACGGAAGCGTTGCCAGTGCAATCCACCAGTTGTTTTGCCGCCACCTCCACGCTCGTCCCTTTGCCGGCGAGCCGGACCTTCCAGCCGTCGCTCGTTTGCTCGACCGCCGTCGGGAACTCGTAGTAGCGGAGTTGCACGCCTGCTTTGAGACAAGCCTCCTCCGCCAGCGCGGCATAGAGCGGCCCACAAAGGCGCACCTGATGTTTCCAGTGCTGCCTGCCCGTTGGCTTGGTGAAATCCGGCAGCTTGTCACTGTTGAGTTCGACGGCGCTGGTCACCAGTTCCCAACCGATGCCCGCGATGACCTGCTTGCCCCACGCGTGAAACAGGCCGGGATAGCTCACGCCGCCCGTGGTCGTGGTGCCGCCAAGCTGGCTGCCGGCCTCGACAAGAATCGTCTGCGCGCCGAGCCGCCCCGCTTGAATGGCCGCGATGGTTCCCGCCGTTCCGCCGCCGATGACCAATACGTCAGCCATCAGTCGGGGAGAAGGTTCTGCCTTCGCGGTTGTTGTGAGAAAACCGCCCGCAGATGTTGCCCCCAGACTTGTGAGAAATGTTCGCCGGTTCAAAGGTTGATGTCCTTTCTGTTGAGCAGTTGCTTCATCTCTTTCGCCACGTCCACGTGCTTCGGGTCGTTGGCGAGGTTCTTGTATTCGCCGGGATCGTTGTCGTGGTCGTAGAGTTCGACGCCGGCGCGGCCTTCGTCCCATTCGGTGTAGCGCCAGCGTTCCGTGCGGACGCTGCGGCCCATGATGGGCCTGCCCTTGGTTTTCCTCTTCTTTTGTTCGGGCGTCAGGACGGTGGCTACGTTGGCGCCGCGTGTGACTTGCGAGTAAGCGGCGTGCTTCCATTCGGCTTTGGGATTCTCGACGAGCGGGCGCAGGCTGTGGCCTTCGGTCTTCTTGTCGGCGGCGATGCCGCACACGTCCGCGAGCGTCTTGTGCAATGAGACGAGTTCGACGGGTTTCAAACAAACTGTGCCGTTGGCTTTATTGCCGGGGACGGAAATGATGAGCGGCACGCGCGCGGACTCCTCGAAAATGCTCATCTTCTGCCAGAGGTTCTTCTCGCCGAGGTGATAGCCGTGGTCGCTGTGGAAAACAACGACGGTCTTGTCGGTCAGCTTGAGGCGATCGAGCGCGGCCAAAAGCTTGCCGGTCTGTGCGTCCATGAAGCTCGTCGCTGCGGAATACGCCTGGATGGCCCGGCGGCGAAGGTCGTCATCCATGCCAAGCTCTTCCTTCTTTTGGCCCGCCAGCGCGGGCGCGGGGAACAACTCCGCGAGATTGGCGGGAATCACCGGCAGCCGGATGCCGTCCGGCGGATACATCGCGAACCACGGCTTCGGCGCGACGTAGGGCGTGTGCGGCCGATAGAAACCGACGGCGAGATAGAAAGGCTTGTTGCTCTTCGCGCAGCTTTCAAGCGCTTCGATCGCCGAGGCGGCACCCTTGCCATCGGTCTGCTCCTCGTCGGTGCCGTCCGCCGCGAGCCAGCTCAAGCGTCCGCCGAGTTCGTTCAGCGCGGTGGCCTTGACGGTCGTCGTGCGCGCCTCGCCGGGAGCAAGGCTGATGCGCTCGATCATCGTGTAGTCGTCCACGTCGCGCCCCTTGGGGTTGACGACCTTCTCCCACGAGGCGGGGTCGTCGAGACCGTCGGTGCCGATCTGCGTCGGCACGCCGTAGTGATAGAGCTTGCCGACGCGCGCGACGCTGTAGCCCGCCTTCTTGAAACTCTGCGGGATGCTCACCGCGTCCGGCACGGCTTCGCGGAACATCGTGCGGTTCTCATGGACCTTCGTCGTGTCTGGCCGCAGCCCCGTCATGAACGACGCACGCGACGGGTTGCAGAGCGGGAACTGGCAATACGCACGGTCGAACTTCACCCCGCGCGCGGCGAGCCGGTCAATGTGCGGCGACTTCACCATCGCGTCGCCGTAACAGCCGAGCCGCGCGCAGAGGTCGTCGGACACGATGTGCAGGACGTTGAACTTTGGCGCGTCGGCGAGAGTCGCAGTGGAGGCGAGGACAAGAACGAGGCAGCAGCGAAAGAATGTTTTCATGGCAGCCGTTCTTGTAGCTGGCACGCTTATCGGCAGCAAGCGGCATTCGTGATAGACTTTCCGCAATGAAATGGCTCCTGCTCTGTCTCCTCGCCGCCGCCAGCGCGACGGCTGCGCCACTCGAATACGCCCCCGCGCCGCCGGACAACCCGCTCAAGGGCTTCGCGCCCTACGCCGGTCAGGCGAAGGAGTTTCCGCACAGCCTCGAGTTCCAGTATTTCCCGCTAAAAGACCTGATGACGGGGCCGAACACGTTCGACTGGCAACCGCTGGAGCGCCTGATGGCCAGCGTCTCGTCGCGCGGCTGTCAGACGGTGTTCCGCGTCTATCTGGAATATGTCGGCAAACCGTGCGCCGTGCCACAGTTCCTGCTCGACCAAGGCGTGAAGGTCACGGAATGGATGACCGACAACACCTATCGCGGGCGTAGTTTCACGCCCGATTACGCCGACCCGCGACTGCGGACCGCGATGACCAATTTTATCGCCGCGCTCGGTGCGCGTTATGACGGCGATCCGCGCGTCGCTTTCATCACCGCAGGCCTGCTCGGCTCGTGGGGCGAGTGGCATAACCACCCGCGCCTCGACCTCTGGGCGAGTAAGGCGGTGCAGACCGAGGTGATGGGCGCCTACGAGGCCGCTTTCAAAAAGACGCCCGTGCTGTTGCGCTACCCCACCGGCGATGGCGACCGCGACTACGCGCCGAACCACACGCGCCGGCTCGGCTACCACGACGATTCGTTTGCGTGGGCCACAATGGCGACCGGCAAGCCGGGCGATGGCTGGTTTTTCATGGCGCGGATGAAGCGGGCCGGGCCGGCGGCGCTTGAGAAATGGCGCACTCAACCCATCGGTGGCGAGGTGCGGCCGGAAACGTGGCAGAAACTTTGGGATGCACCGAGCAGCACGCCGCCGGGCCAGGAGTTCCTTCATTGTGTTGAGGGAACACACGCGACGTGGCTGATGGACTCAAGTATCGTTCGGAAACTCACGCCAGAACAGCGCGACCGCGCCATCGCCGGCGCGCGGCGGCTCGGCTACGAGTTCCACATCGCTGATGCCGAAGTGAAGGCCGAGGGTGGCGAGTTGCGCGTCCGGGCAACGGTGGTCAACAAAGGTGTCGCGCCGTTCTACGCCGACTGGCCGGTGGAACTCGCCGCGCTGAATGCCTCCGGTCATGTCGTCAGCACATGGCGGCCGAACTGGAAGCTGAACGCGCTGTTGCCCGGAGACAACCGCGCATGGAACTTCCGAACGAACCTTCAGTCACTGACGGCTGGCGCATATCGTCTCCTGTTGCGCGTGCCCAATCCGATGGCAGGCGGCAAACCGTTGCGCTTCGCCAACCGCGAGCCAGACCAGCCGGGATGGGTGACGCTGGGGAAATTCGGCCGGTGACGCTGTTCGAGATCGACAGCGTTTACTGCCTCTTTTCCGAAGGCCCCACGCCCGTCACTTTGCCGAGCAGTTCGAAGAACCCGCGTTTTCGCGGCGAGCTGATGGCCCAGTTCACTGGCACGCTCTGGTAGCCGTCGTCGAATCCTTCGCCCTTCATGCGGAAATCGAAGTAGCCCCAACTCGCGTAGCGGCTGATGGCGGCGAGCATGTTGTTGTCCGGTTTGTCGAAGTCGAAGTGGTCGTCTTCGTTGAAGAGGATCGGCTGGCCGCGGTAGGCCGGCATCGCGCGGCAATCGTCCACCATCTTGCGGATGCGGGCCGGCTCGCGGACGCCGTTGCCGTGCATAAGCAGGAAGTCAGCGCTGCGGAGGACGTTCTCGCGCGGCACCACGCCGCCGCCGTAACTGGTGCTGACGAGTAACCGCCGGCCGTCGCGCTGGCGCGCTTTCACGCGCTCGATCAGTTCGTGGACGCGCTCTGGTCGGAGAATGGCGTGGTCGTAGCGCACGTTGCATTCATTGTTCACCTCGATGAGCACGTTGCGGTAGCCGCGCTCCAGCACCCAGTCCACGGCGTTGTCCACGGCTCGCACAACGGCGGCTTCGTCGGCGAGCCGTTCGTCCTGGCCGAAATAGAAGAGGCCGAGGATGACCGCCATGCCGAGTTCATCGGCGCGATCCAAGATCTGCTTCAGCCGCGCCATGTAGGCGGGCCGCAACCCGCCGTCACTCTCGAACGCCGAATTGTGCCAAGGCTGCAACTTGCTGTAGCCCTCGGGACTGCCGCCTTGGAGGTTGATGGTGAATGCCAGCAGCCCGCGCTCGCGCCACGCCGGCATCGCCGCGATGAACTCGCGCGTGTTACGCTCCGGGTCCCACTGGCCGTCGGGATAGTTCCACTTGCCGCGCGTCTCCGGGTTGAGATCGTCGAAGACGCCCTGGACCATGCGCGAATTCATCAGCAGCCCTTCGATCTTCGCGCCGTTGAACTGCCGCCCCGCGTAGGTCGGCCGGCCATTGATGAAGAACGACTGGCCCTGAATACTGACAGTGGTCTGGCCGCGCGGCCGTTCTGTGCCAGCATTGATGGTTGTCGCAACCAGCGCGAGGACGCACACAAGACGGAATGCTTTCATGGCCGTTTCCTCTCCGGCGCGTAACGCGGGCGCTGAGCGATGAACTCCAACACCTGGCGGTGATACGGATTGAACTCCGGGTCAGGCACGCCGCTCGGCGGCACAGCGGACGAGCCGTAGCCGGTCTGGAACATGTCGTGATGATAGATGACATGACCGCCGAGTCGCCACGCCTGCCAAATCTGGAGAATGTGATCGTTGGGCGAGGTCGCGTCTTTCGGCCCTCCGAACTTGCTCGTGCCGCAGCGGGCCGGCTCGTCGTCCACTACGGGTTTCTTGAACTTCGCCAGCAAGCCGGCAATCTCGCGCGGCGCTATCTCCCAATGGCGACCCTTGCCCTGACGGCTCGTGTGCGGCGTCAGGTAATCGAGCGCGCAGTTTTCCTCGTCGCCGCCGAGCACGCCAGCGACGCCGGGCGAATTGGTCACGAGCCGAGCCGGGTCGTTGGCCTTGATAACTCTGAGCATTTCCAACGTGTGCTCCGTGTGCTCGTTCCAGATTTGAAAAGTCAGGTTGCGATGCGGCCGCAGCTCGCGCGTCAACGCTGCAACCGCGCGCTCGGTCTCGGCGGCACCGAGTTGGATGCCGCTGAGCTTGCTCTCGCGGGCAAACAGGCAGAGCTGAATGATGAACCCGCATGCGTCAGCGTCCGTGAGAATCTCTTTCAACCGGGCGACGTTGGCTTCACGCAATTGGCCGTCAAGTTGGTAGAGAGTGCTGGTGGGGCTGGCGTCCACGAAGCCGCGCTTGCTGTCCCACTGGGCCCAGATGCGCAGGACGTTGAGGCCGTATCTGCGGAACTTCTCCAGCCATTGCCGCCGCGCCGCGGAGTCTTTGTTGAACGCGGGGTTGTAAATGGCGTTGAAGAAGCTGATGCCGGTGAACGGAAACGGCGCGCCATCAAGCAGGAAGGTTGTGCCGGAGACGGTGATGGCGTGGCTGGCGGGCTGCGCCGAAAACGCGGGCGCGCCAGCCGCCGCCGTGAGCGCCCACACGCCGAGCACACATAACCAACGGCGTCGCGAGATAGCGTGCGTCAGCTTGTTCATGGGAGTTTCGGTTTCTGCCGCTTGGCGTAATAGGGATATTTGTCGAACACGTCGGTGTCGCCGGAGGCGCGTGGGTCGGCGGTGGTCTTCATCCATTCGTCGAGCCGGGCGCGGAGTTGCTTCTTCGCATCGGCGTATTCCGCGTGGGAGGCGACGTTGACGATCTGGTGCGGATCTTTGGCGAGGTCGTAGAGTTCCTCGGCGGGGCGCTTGGCGAAGCTCAAGTCGTAGAAATTTTTTCATCGCCGGCTCGTCCTTGCGCGCGAGGATCAACTCCTTCGTCGGCGAGCCGTCCACGTCGCCATAGGGGCCGACTGACCAGTAGAACTCCGGGTCGCCCGCGGGCCAGCGTTCGAGGTGGAGGTTTCGGATATAGAGGAACTGTTGGGCGCGGATGGCGCGGCACGGATAGCCGAGATCGCCGGCGCGGACGTTGGCGTGGCGCTCGCGCTCCATGAACATAGCGTCGCGGCCGGCTTGCGTCTCACCGCGCAACAGACCGGCGAAACTTCGGCCCGTCATTTCCGGCAGCGGCTTCAGACCCGCGATCTCCAGAAACGTCGGTGCGATGTCGGTGAGGTCCACGAAGTCATCCACCTTGCCGCCCGGTTTCGCCACGCCCGGCCAGCGGACGGCGAGCGGCACGCGTGTGCCGGAGTCGTAGCAGTTGGCCAAGCCGCGCGGGAATTGCCAGCCGTTGTCGCTCGCGGCCACGACCACCGTGTTCGGCGCGCGGCCGGCGCCTTCGAGTTGGCGCAAGGTCTCGCCCAGTGCCGCGTCGTATCGCTGCACGGCTTCGTAGTAATCAAGGATGTCGCTACGCACTTCGGGCGTGTCGGGCAGATACGGCGGCACTCGCACGTCCGCCAGCTTCAAGTCCGCCGCGAGGCCCGCGCCGGCTTTGATCTTGTGGCGCGCGGTGTCCACGTTGCCGAGCCAGAAACAGAACGGCTTCTCCGGCGGCGCACCATTCAGGAACTCGGCGAAGTCCTTGAACTGCGGCCCAGCGGGATTGCGCTCGCGACCGCCAGCCTTGAAATCGCCGGGACTCCAGCCTTTGCCGCAGTAGCCGACGGTGTAGCCGGCCGCTTCGAGCAGATCGGGATAGACGGCGAACTTCTTCGGCAGATGGCTCCAGAGACTCGCGCCAGCCTCCAAGCGATGCGTCGTCTGGCCGGTTAGCATCGCGTTGCGTGTCGGCGTGCAGGACGGCACGGGGCAGAACGCGTGCGTGAACAGCACACCCTCGCGCGCGAGCCGGTCGAAGTGCGGCGTCTTGACGGCCGGATCGCCGTAGATGCCCGCGTGCGGCCAGCCCCAGTTGTCGCCGAGCACGAGCAGGATGTTCGGTCGCTGATGTTGTGGCGCTTTCTGCCGTCGGCTGAACGCCGACAGACTGCGCAGTTCGAACGGCGGCAGCGCATTCGGTGGCATCGCATCGAGCACAGCCTGCAACCGCTTTCGCTGGGCATCCGCACCTTCTTTCAACTCCGCACGTTCGTCGCGATCTTGCGCAAGATCGAACAAGCGACCGTCGTTGAAGAGCTTGTATTGCCCGTCGCGAACGACGCGCTCGTCGCCATACATGTTGAAAATCCACTGTCGCGGCTCGCGAGCGCCCGGTTTGCCGCGCAGGAAGCTGGCAAACGAGCGGCCGTCAATCGCCACGCCGGCCGGAAGCCGCGCGCCGGCCAGTTCGCAAAACGTCGGCAGCAGATCCGAGAAATCGGCCAGATTCATTGTGCGACCGCCGGGCACAAGGGTCGGCGAGTTGACGATCAGCGGCACGTTGCTGCCGGCCTCGGTGAGTTGGTAGAGGCCGCCCCGCACGTCGCGTCCGTTGCAACGGGCCGAGAGCGCCTTTTCCGTGCCATTGTCGGCGGCGACGAACACGACGGTGTTCTCGCGCAAGCCGAGCCGGTCAAGTTCGGCGGTGAGTTCGCCGATGAGCTTGTCGGCGTAGCGGAGCATGCCGGCGTAGAGGGCCTTGCGCGGGCGAGCAGGGTCGCGGTTGAGCGGCGTCGGCACGGCGGGTTGGTTGACCGACTGGCCGTGGGTCAGCACCATCGGGTAGTAGAGCAGGAACGGCCGTTCGCGGTGCCGCCGCAGGAAATCGAACGCGAACGCCTGCAAGAGGTCCGGCCCGAACTTGCCGGGATGCGTTTCCCGCCGGCCGTTGCGCATCAGCACCGGGTCCCAGTAGCGGCTTTCGATGTTGCTGTTGAAGCGGCCGAGGAACTTCGCGTCGCCCTCGCGCACGGCCCGCGCAAACCGTTCGAGGTCCGCCGCGCCGACCTTGTCGCGGTCAATGCTGCCGGGCCAGACCAGTGACTCGTCGAACCCGTGCCGCGCGAGCGCGTCCGGCTCGTCGTAGAGGTTGTTGATCTGCCACTTGCCGGCGATGGCCGTGCGATAGCCCGCGTCGCGCAGCAGGCGCGCGAACGTGATCTCGCGCCGCGCATCCAGCCCGCCGCCGCTGTAAAGCGCCGCGTCGTGGTGCATCACCATGCCCGACCGGAACAGGTAGCGTCCCGTCAGCGCCGTGATCCGGGCGGGGCCGCACACGGGCGGCGCGTAGCAGTTGCCGACGCGCAACCCTTCGCGTGCAAGCCGGTCCAGTTGCGGCGTGCAGCCTTCCTCGCTCCCGTAACAGCCCCACCATTCCTTGCCGCAGTTGTCGAGGAGGATGAAGACGATGTTGGGTGTGCGCGCCGAACCCGCGCCGAGTGTAGTGGTGAAGACGCCGGAGATAACGGACAGCAATACGGCGAGGCGACACCTCAACAACCACTTGGCCGGGATGGCGAATGTTGACTTCACGGCTTTGCTGCCTGCCAACCGGCTTTCATCTGCTCACCGAGCTTCGCAACCAGCTTTGCATGTTCCGGCTTGTCGGCGACGTTCTCGTTCTCCTGCGGGTCGGTCTGGTGGTCGTAGAGTTCGCGCGCAACGATCTCGCCGGCCTTGTTCTTCCACTCGACGTAGCGGTAACGGTCGGTGCGCATCGCGGTGCCTTGGTTCCCGCCTTTCGGATACTCGCTGAACGCGGCCTTCTTCCACGGGCGCTTCGGATTGTCGAGCAATGGCTTGAAGCTCGTGCCTTCGACGCCCGGCGACGGCGGCAGGCCGCAGAGGTCGGCCAGCGATGGAAAGATGTCCACGAACTCAACGAGCGCCTTCGTCTTTTGTCCCGCGGTCTTTTGGCCCGGCACGGCGACGAGCAGCGGCGCGCGCGTGGCGCCTTCGTAGTTGTTGTGCTTGCCGCCCCACCAACTGTGCTCGCCCATGTAGTAGCCGTGGTCGCCCCAGAAGACGATGAGGGTCTTCTCACGCAGGCCGAGCCGGTCGAGTTCGTCGAGCAGCCGGCCGATGCAGGCGTCCACATAACTGATCGCGGCAAGGTAGCCGTGCAAACACTGGCGGCCGAACTCTGGCGTGATGACGCGGTCTTTCGGCACGTTGCTATACCAGTAGAAGTCGTCGCCGGATTTCGCGGCGAACTCGGGCGCGTTCTTCGGCGCGAATTGGTTCGGCGGCAGCGGGATGTCTTCGCGGCGGTAGAGGTCCCAGTATTTCTTCGGTGCGACCCACGGCACGTGCGGGTTGGCAAAACCGACTGCGAGGAAGAACGGCTGCTGCGGTTTCGCAGCCAACTCGCGCATCGCGCCGAGAGCTTCGCGTGTCGTATCGCCATCAAGCAGGTCGTCGTCGGCCAGGTCGGGCGCTTCGAACGCCGGCCCGCGGAAGATCGGCAGCTTCTTGCCCTGCTTCGGGATTGGCTCGCCGCGCGCTTTCATATCCGCGACCATTTTCTTCACCAACGCCTGGCTCTCCGGCCCATAGCGCGGCGATTTGGAATGCCATGGCGGCTGGCTCCACGACGCCGGGTCGTCAATGCCGACGTGATAGACCTTGCCGAGGCTGCGCGTGAAGTAGCCGTTGTTCTTGAAATGCTGCGGCAGCGTCACGATGTCGGGCATCGTCTCGCGCAGGAACGGGCCGATTTGGTAGATCTTCGTCGTCCACGGATGACGACCGCTCAGAAGCGAGATGCGCGACGGCGAGCAGAGCGCCTGCTGGCAGAACGTCCGCTCGAACACAATCCCGCGCGCGGCAAGCCGGTCGAGGTTGGGCGACTTCACTAGTTTGTCACCGTAGCAGCCGAGCTGCGGCCGCATGTCGTCGGAGGCGATGAAAAGGATGTTGAGTTTCTCGGCGGCGTAGAGCCAGTTCGTTGCCGCCAGTCCAGCCAGCAAGAGGGCCTTGAGTCCGTGTTTCATTTCTTCTTTTTCTTTCCACCTTTCGGCTGGTCGAGTTTCTTCAACTCATTCGTTGGTGTGGCCGTTGGCGATCAACGCTGGATTTTGCGCTCGCGTGCAGTGATCGCGGCGAACAGGCGCAAGTTCGCCAGACGTTGCGAGAGTTTCGGCGGGAGGTTGTTCATCAATGACCTGTTCCTTTATTATCGTGGCCCGCCGGGGCGCGAGGGGCTGCGAAGCGAATTCCCAGCAGTCGGCGCCGGGAGCACAGAGACGAGGATCGCCGTGTCAGGAGTCTTGCCGGAGTAGAAAGCGAGGTAGTGTGTGCCCCTGATCGTGGTGGCGTTCACATTGCCCGCATCTATCGTGTTCTGACTACCCGTGGCGACCGCCTCGGAAGTAGGCCAGTTGAGCGGATTGCCAAACACGCTGTCTGGTTCAACGACTCGACGCCGAAGGATACCGCCCCTGCCACGCTGATAGTAATAGTTGCTCAGCAAACCGGTTTTGGCGTCGAGGATCAGGCTCGGTGTGGAGATAAGGACATCGCCGATGTTTGTTTGCGCGCGCGTCCACGTCGCACCGTAGTCCGATGATACCATCTGGAATTGAGATCGCGTCGAGGACGAGTCCCCAAGCTCTGTCCGTGCGACGGCGAGAATCCTGCCATTGCCAAGATGGACAGCGGATGGCTCGGTCGGCCACTGTGCTTTGGTCAGCCCGGACTCGATGGTGGTCTGTGTCCAGGTTGCGCCGTTATCACTGCTGGTCAGCGTGCCCCACGAGTGACTCGGGCCATCGTCACCGTAGTTCCCTGCGAACCACAGTGCCATGAGCCCGACCTTTGGGACCGCGAAGACGTCGGTGATCTGCACGGGGGTCACGGCGAGCTTCGGCGTCGCCACGAGCGCGAACGTCACCCCATCCGTGGTGCGGTAGAGGTCGTGGAGCCACTCCTTTCCGACTCGACGCACCCAGAGGAGCATCGCCCCCGTGGAATCCAGCCCCTTCCCGACGGCGACATCGCCGTAGCCCGGCGTGTTGGCGACCACCGTTTCAGTCGTCCACGTTTTTCCGTTGTCCGAGGATGTGCGCGCGTAAACAGCGCGGGCGTCTTCGCCGATCGTGTGCGACGCGCCTCGGCTGTAAACGCAGACCAGCTTCTCACCGATGGCCTGAATCATCGGCCACGAGTTGTAGCCGCTCACGTTTCGCACGACATGCGGCTTCGCGAGAGCGTCCAGCGGCGTCACCTTGACCATAGCCAGGCCCGTAGGGCTGGTGAACGTGTCGGCGGGATCGCCAGGCTCCCGCTGAACACGCACACACAGGGGCGCGTTCGGCTCCACTGGGTAGTAAGACTCCAGGACGATGGTCCGAGTGTAGAGCGGCGCGGCGGGAAGCGCGGTTCGCACAGGATTGCCTTGATAGTAGCGAGCCGTGAACGGGGCATCCTCCACCATCTGCGACAGGTGGACCCTATAGACATCCTCATAACTGGGGCTCGTCGCCGCGTCCGTCGTGGTCACGACGATCTCGACCTTCACGGCGGCACACCCGCTGGGGAGACCGGACACAAGGCCGGCGACAGACTGCCCGACGGTGCCCCCCGACAATGACCAGACCGGGATGTGCGTGGAGCCGCTCGACATGAGCACGAGCGAAGGTTTGCCCGTCGCGATAGACATGTTGTTCGCGGTCAGGCAGATCGGGGACTTCTCCCGCCTACCATGAATTCGCTTTTCAGCCCCTCGCGCGCCATCCTCGACAGCCGCCTGAGTTTTTTCGCCGGGTGAATTGACAGGAAAGCTCGCCCCGAAGCTGGTGATGGTGGAAGCAAGCAGCGCAATGTGTAGGATGATTATTCGCATGTGCTGAGTCCTTGTGGGCGATAACAATCCTGATTCAGTCCGTCAGGGCTGGAAGCAGGCCGTGTGCAGATCCGGTTCGAAAACTCCCGCGCGCCTCGTGCCGCTGGCTGCTTTGCTTCCGGTGTCGTGCGCATCGGCGGCATTCTCGCTGTCCAACCGCCTTTCATTTCTTCTTTTTCTTTCCGCCTTTCGGCTGGTCCATCTTCTTCAACTCCTCCGCTGATGGCGGCGCCCACTTGGCAGGCTTGGGGTTGTCCACTATCAGCGGCAGGTCGTCGCCGAACTTCTGCTGGGCTGCTTTGAGCTTCGTCATCATCTGCTCAACGCGCGCGGCCTGCGCGGGATCGTTGGCGAGGTCTTTCATCTCTTCGGGATCGTTCTTCAGGTCGAAGAGCTGCGTCACGTTGACTTCGGGATAGCGGATGATCTTCCAGCGCCCGTCGCGCCATGCGCGCTGGAGATGGCGGTAGGCGAGGAACAGATCGCTTCGCACCGTTTTCTTCTGGCCGGCGATGACCGGCTTGAAGCTGCGACCGTCAATGCCCGCTGGTATCGGCCCGCCGACGAGGTCGCAGATGGTCGGGTAGATGTCGAGCAGGTAGATGAGCGCGTCGCTACGGCCCTTCGGGATGCCGGGGCCGGCGAAGATGAGCGGGGATTTCATGCCGGCGTCGTAGAGGTTTTGTTTGCCGAGCAAGCCGTGACTGCCGACGGCGATGCCTTGGTCAGCGGAGAAGATGACGATGGTGTTGTCGAGCTGGCCAAGTTCCTTGAGCGTCTGGAGGATGCGGCCCATGTAGGCGTCCATCGCGGTGATGACAGCGTAGTATTCGTGCAGCGTCTGGCGCAGGTCGGACTCGGTGCGCGGCCACGGCAGCAGTCGCTCGTCGCGAATGATCATGTCGCCGTTGTCGAACGGGTGCATCGGCAGCCAGTTCTTTGGCAGCGGCACTTGATCGCGCTGGTAGAGGTTCATGTAGTTGCCAGCGGCGACGCGCGGGTCGTGCGGATTCGCGAACGCCAGATACATGAAGAACGGCCGGGTGTCCTTGCGCTCCTTCAGGAACTTCACCGTGTCGTCCGAGATCATCTTGCCCGGCTCGCCGCAGGTGCGGTCGAGGTTCTCGTTGATGTAGAGGTCGTGGTCGAACTTCGCCTGGATGAGCGGCGCGGTGTTGCCTTTCTTGCCTTGGTGATACGTGAGGTAGCCGGCATCCTTCATCGAGAGCGGCCAGTTTGGCGCGTCGCCGGGGGCGATGGAGCCTTTGCCGCCCTTGCCGCCGGGCGGAACAAACTCTTTCCACCGGAAAAACGCCTTGCCGCTGAGCAGCATGTTGCGGCTCGGCGTGCAAACGGCGGCCGAGTTGCCGCCGAGGCAGTAGGCGTTGTTGAAGACAAAGCCGCGTTGCACGAGCGAGTCGAGGTTCGGCGTCTTGACGAACTTGTTGTCGAGCGCGGCGATAGAGTCGGCGCGCATATCGTCGGCGAAGAGGAAGAGAACGTTGGGCTTGGTTTCAGCGGCGCGCGCCCCGATGACGAGGCCCAGAAACGCGCCAGCGAGGAGGAGTCGGGCGAGTTGCGGTGTCATGGGCGGCATTAAACCCGCGCGGGCCGCTTTTGTCACGCGGCAGTTTAGAGTGTTTGCTGTGGCAGCCTCAACGATTAGGCGAAGACTCCTTCGCGGCTGCGTTACCGAGATTGTGCCACAGGTCCAGTCGCGGCCGCAGAATGAATCGTCCGCTCACCGTGTTCCAAGAGTCGTTGGAGTTCTTGCCGGTGAAAACGAGTGTGAAGCGCGCGCCGTCGGTGCTCAGCCACTTGGCGGGGAAGTTCCAGTAGAATGTCGAGACCTCGACATGACCGGCGCCCCAAGCATCGTCGTAGGCCACCGTTGTCCACGGTCCCCACGGCTCCGGCGCGTCGAACAAGCCGAACTTGCCGGCATGTGTTGCGCCGTGCTCGGTGCTGAGGAAATAGCGGCGCAGGCCGGCGTTGTGGCACACGCTCAGGTTCCAGCCGACGCCGTTGGCATCCTCGAACACCGGCCGTTTGTCGGCGAGGCGCGCCGACCATGCCGGTTTGCCGGCGGCGTCCAGCCCGGCGAAGAACTCGTAGCGGCTGCGGTCGAGGATGGACTGCTTTGGCACGCGCGAGAGGTAAACGCGGCCCGGCTTGTGAACGTCGAAGCCGTAATTTCCCGTGGGTGAGTCGCCGGGTCCCCACGTGGGATGGATGTAATAACTATAGATAAAGCCATCGCGCGCCCCGGCGTAGTCGCGGCCAAAATTAAGGAACGTGGGGATGCTCAAACCCTCCTCGAAGCGGAAACTCCAGTCGGCCAGTTGCCAGTGCGCGCCCTTGTCCGTTGAACTGGCAATCTGACAGGACCGAAGATGCCTGGCGGGCTGGCTGGCGACCCACATGTAGAGCGTGCCGCCGACGCTCAAGATGCCGTAGCTCTTGCCGTCGAATTGCGCGGGATTTTCCGGCTGGAAGCCGCCCCAGACATTCTTGCCGCTGTAGCTGGCGGCGTCGCCTTCGATGCGCGCCACGCCAAGCGTGACGCGGCCTTTCTTGTTGTCACCGCCGAAGCCCCCGCCGTCGCCCCAAGCGGCGTAAAGTTGGTCGTCGTCCGCCCACGTCGTCGGCCAGTTGTCGCTGCCCGGCGCGAGACGCCTGTGCGTCGGGAAGTCAAACTCCACGCGCTCAATCACCGGGCTGGGCGGATACGGCGGCGCGACATTGCGGAAGGCAAACGATTCAACACCGCAGGCGAGGCCAACCGCCGCGAGCGCCAGGAATATCTGCCGGAACCTTTTCATTTTGGCATGGCCAGTGTCGCCTTGCGGACAGAAAACGAATCGTCTCCCGAAAACACCAGATGCACTGTGCGCCCGTCGGCGCTCGTCCACTTCGTCGGGAAGCTGGCGGTCTCACCGGGGGCGACATCCCACGCGTCGGTGGCGAACGCGACCGTCCACGGCCCCCACGGCTCCGGCGCATCGTAAATCGCAAGGCCGCCCGCGAGGCGCTTGTCCTCGACCAGCATCGTGACGCACCACAGGTAGCGGCGGAGCGGCGCGTTGTAAGTGACGCCGGAACGATAGCAGCGGCCCGGACTTTCCAGCACTGCGCCGCGCTGCGCGATGTCCTTCGTCCAAACCGGCTGGCTGGACGCGTCGAGGCACTCGAAGAACTCGTAGGTCTCCACGTCGCGCAGGCGGTCTTTCGGTGCGCGAGCCAGCACCATCCGGTCGGCGCGTTCGTAGGCGCTGTCGCTGTCATGCGAATAGATATAGACGAATCCGTCGCGAGCGCCGGCGTAGTTCTTGCCGAAATTCAGGAACGTCGGGCAACCGAAGCTCTCGGTGCATTTCCAGTCGCTCCACGTCCAAGTCGCGCCGCGGTCCGCCGACCAAGCGAGTTGCGAGTTGCCCGCGTTGCGCGCCGACAAGTAGAGCACACCGTCCACCATCAACAGTCCGCTGGCTTTCACGCCGCGTTTGCCATCGCCTTTCTGCTCGATGGAAGGAGAGCGGAGATTGACGGCAGTGAAATCCGGCGGCGCGCCGCTGATCTTTGCAAGGCCGAGGCTCAACTTCTCCTGCGTGAACGGCTCGAAACCGTTACCATCACCGTAAGCGGTGTAGAGCGCATCGTCGTCGCCCCACGTCAGCGGCCAATTGTCGCTGCCTTTGGCGCGACGAATGATGGTTTCCTTCGGCGCCCAGCAGATTTCTCTAATGACCGGACTTGCCGGCTGAAGCCGGGACTCCGAACTGATGGCCGCGCAGATGGGACTAATGAAAGGTTTGAGGACGTCGTAGTGGCCGCCGTCTTTCTCGCGCGGCAACGATTTGCCGGCGCGTGCGACGACGATGTCGAGGCTGGGGATCACCACGATGAGGCTGTCGTAAAGCCCCCACGTCCAGAACGCGTCTTGAGGCACGTCGGGGAGCGTGCCGTCGTTGTTGTTCCACCACAGCAGACCATAGTGTGCCGATGTCGTGCCGCCGAAATGTCCTGGTCTTTCGACTGATTCCATCGTCGGCAGCCGCGCAACGTCGGGCGCGGTGCGACGGACGAGTTCGACAAAACTCCGTGGCAGAAGTTCGCGGTCCTTCCAGCAGCCTTCGCGCAGGTAGAGATAGCCGAAGCGCGCCATCGCCTCGACGTTGGCGCTCACGCCGGAGCCGAACTCGCGGCGCGGGATGCCGTCGAGCAAACGCGGGCGATAGGCGTTGTTGCGCCAGCGCAGATCGTCGCGACCGATGCCGATGGGGCCGAACACGCGCTCGAACATCAACTCGCACAGGTCGCGCCGATAGACGAGCGTCAGGCAGTCCGCGAGCCAGTTGGGGCCGCCGTCGCTGTAGTGCCACTTCGTGCCCGGCTCGAACAGCAGTTTGCCGAAGCCGCCCGGTTTCTCAAAACCCGCCGTCTGCGCGGCGAGCATCCGCAGCGTAATCTTGTCGAGCCAGCCGGTCTGCGCGTTCTCCTCCGGCGGTGTGCCGAAGGCCGGACAGAACTTCTTCGCCAGGTCGTCGAGCTTCACCTTGCCGTCCATGAGTGCGAGGCCGAGCGCGGTGACGCCGACAGACTTGCTGGAGGATTTCAGATCGTAAAGCTGTTTCGGGTCGCCCCACGCCATGACCTGCTTGCCGTGGCGGATGATGCAGCCGGAGCCACCGCCGGTGAGCGCGTAGTCGCGGGCCTGCGCCAGCTTCGCCTCGTTCATGCCGGCTTCTGCAGCCGTGGCGCGCGGCCAGTCTGCTGCGGGCCACGCCGGCTCCGGATTCTTGCCTTGCGCGACGATGGCGAACACGAGCGCGAGCAAGACTGTTCCAACGCCTGCTTTCATGGCCGGCTGCTCAAATAGAGGATCGCGTGGCCTTCGAAGGGAGCTTTGAACGTGCGCGACGCACCGCCTTCAACTTCACCGCCGGAAGTGCTCTTGTCCTGTGCCGGATTGAACCATTCCACCGCCAGTTTCCCTGGTGACGCCGAAAGGTCCACCGTCACCTCGCCGGCGGCCGGCAGGTAAACCAGATACTCTGCGCCGGTCGCCGCCGCATGCGCGAGGCAGTAGCCCGTTAAGGCCAGACGATCCTGCGGTTTCATGGCGGCGAGGTTCACGCGCTCAGCGAACCGCCGCGTCTGGCCCATTGCGCGGCGAATCGGTTTCCAGCGCGGATCGCCCGGCGTGCCCAGCACCGAGCCGTCGTAGGGGTCCATGAAGAGCGGGTTGTGCCCGCGCAGGAAACTCTTCCACACCCACGCGACGGTGCCGCCGCAGCCCCAGATATGATCGGTGTCGAGCAAGCTCACCTTCCGGCCGTCCCACGCCGGCGGGTCTTCGCCATAGCCGTCGTTGCGGCCCGGCGAAATCCAATCAGCGGGACTGGCCGACATGCTGGCGAGCCGCTCGGCGCCGTGGCCGGTGATGCCAATGGGATGTTGTTTCGGTTTGGCGCGCTCGTAATCGCGGACGGTGTTCACGACCCACCAGTCCCAATCCTTGTTGCCGCCTTCGTTGATGACTTCGTAGAGGACGTTGTCGAGGTCGTTCACCGTGTCCACCACTTTGCGGATGTAAGCGGCCTGCTGCTCGTTGGCGGCCTTGTTGCCGAGCCGGTGGACTTCGCCGGTGATGCCATCGCCGTCCGTGTCGGCGTTGATGCCGTTGACGTTGTTGGAGGCGTGGAACGGATGCGCCCGCCATGCCCATCCCTCCGGTGCCAGTGATCGCCTGCGATTGCCGTGCATGAGGCCCCATCCCTCGAAGAGCATCACCGACACGTAAATACCGCGCCGCCCGGCCGCGCCGACGCGCGTGCGCAACCGCTCGAAGTAGGCGGGATCGAACTTCGTCAGGTCGAACTTCGGCTTGCCGTCGATCGCTTTGCCCGGCCCGGTTCTTATCCACGGCAGCGGCGCGACATTGTGGACGAAGACTTTGCCGAGTTTTTGGTTTGCTTGCGTGCGCCACACCGTCGAATCCCACGCCCAGAGGCGGATGAAGTTGTGGTCGTGCTGCTGCAGGAAGTCGAGGTAAGCGTCGAAATCGAACCGCTCCGGCGGTTCGCTGCGCCCCATGTCCACGAGGCTGTTCCACGTGTGCGCGCCGGTCAGATAGACGGCCTTGCCGCTGCCATCGGTGAAGTAACGCGGGTTCTGCGGATGCACGCGCAACGAGCCGCGCAGCGCAACTTCGGACGCCCCCGCTGAAGCCAGCAGTCCGGCAAGACAGGCGACGCCGACCGCGCAAGAGAGATGTTTCAAGGTCGTGTTCATGGCATCATTTCGTTCGTCCCGGCGGAGGGAACTTTTTCGCCGCATTATCCAACACCAGCACCCAGTCGTTGTTGTCGCCGCTGGTCGGCGGCGTGAACTCGCGCTCGCCTGTGCTGGCGAACTCGCCGGCAGGGGTCGCCTTGCCGTCGCGCGGGTTGAACCACCACGCTTTGATCTTCTCGCCGGTGATCTTTTCCATCCGGACTTTGAACGACTTGCCCGACGGCGAATAAACCATCGCGTAGCTTCCCTGCGCGTCGCGGGTCGCCTGGAGATGGTCGGCGCCCGTGCCCGCGTCGCCGACGATCACTGACTGGTCGGGGATGCGCGTCAGGAACGGGCGCGATTCCAGCAGCGCGCGGGCGTGGCGCATCTGGTTCGCGCCGGGCAGATGAATGGCCTCCTGCCACGCCGTGCGCTGGTCCACGAAACGCCGTTTCTTTGCCGGATCGTGGAAGCTCCAGATGTCGTGGCAGCCGTAGGTGTGGCCGTGCGCGCCGGCAAACAGGCCCCAGTAGCAGAGCTTGCGCACGTCCCACTGGTCGAACCATCCCTGCTCCTTCTTGCGACGGACGGGATGGTTCTCGTAGCACGGCTCGGCATCCATGCACGGCTTCGTCGGCGTGCGCGCGTAGTCGCGGGCGATTTTGTCGTAGCTGGCGATGTTCTTCTCGGCATGGCCGCTCTGGATCATGTTGAAGTCCAGCCACGGCTCGTCGTGCACCATGTCAGCGGAATGTCTGCCGCCGCTCGGATGGAACGTGATTAAGTGTGCGCCGCCGTCGCCCGCTCGCAGCCCGGTTGCCATCGCACGGTTGATCAGCCGCTGCTCGTCGCTCTCGATGGCGCGGTCGCCGCCCAGAATCCAGATGATTTTCGCGTCGCGATAACGCTGCGCCAACCACTCGCCGTAAGCGCGGGCGTTCTGCGGCGTGAAAATCAGCGGCCCTTTGCCCCATCGTTTGTTCCACTTGTCGCCCCACGTTGGCACCATGCCGACCCACAGACCGAGTTCGTTCGCGCGCTTCGTGATCCAGTCCACGTGTTGAAAATATTCCTCCACCGGCTGGGTCGGGTCGTCGTTACGCAACGGCAGATGGCCGTAAGCGTTCGGCATCCGCAGCCCGTCGAACTCCGCCAGCACGACAGCCTGGATGACCGTGAACTTCTGCTCCGCCCGCGTGCGCAGGTAAAGGTCGGCCTCTTCGCGCGTCAGGCAGTGGAACAGCTCCCATGCCGTGTCGCCGAGGTAAAAGAACGGCTTGCCGTCGGTGTGCATCAGGAAGCGGCCGTTGTCGCTGACGCACAGCCGCGGCGGCTCTGCGGCTGGTGAAGCGGGAACAGCCGGGAAGGAGAAACACGCCAAGACGGCGCAGGCGGAAGCTGTGACGATTGGTTTCATAGCTGGCTCTCGAAACGAAATCTCGGCGTCGGCTGGCTGCGAAGTCAAACAGCCGCCATCACTCGTGTCAAAGCAACTTTGAACGGCAGGAAACATTTGACCTCGCCTTGACGACCGCGTATTGACGTGGCCTGACGACTTGAAACGCTCAGAACTTACGCATCACGCATTATGCCCATGAAATACCGCCGCTTCGGCCGCACCAACCTTCAGATGCCCGTCATCACCTGCGGCGGGATGCGCTACCAGCACAAGTGGCAGGACGTGCCGGAGAGCGAGATTCCCGCCGACAGCCAGACCAACATCGAAGCCTGTATCCACCGCGCGCTGGAGTTGGGCATCAATCACATCGAAACCGCGCGCGGCTACGGCACCAGCGAGATGCAGCTCGGCCGCGTGCTGCCCACCCTCCCGCGCGAGAAGATGCTCGTCCAGACCAAGGTCTTCCCCTTCGCCACGCCCAAGGAGTTCCTCGACACCTTCGAGACCTCCATGCGTTACCTGCGGCTCGATTACGTGGACCTGCTCTCCATCCACGGCATCAACAACGCCCAGCTCCTCGACTGGACCCTGCACAAAGGCGGCTGCCTCGACGCCGCCCGCCAGCTCCAGCGCGACGGTCGCTGCCGCTTCATCGGCTTCTCCACCCACGGCCCCACCGACGTCATCGTCAAGGCCATCGAGACCGAGGAGTTCGACTACGTCAACCTCCACTGGTATTTCGTCAACGAATTGAACTGGCGCGCCATCGAGGCCGCCGCGCGGCGCGATTTGGGCGTCTTCATCATCCGCCCCAACGACAAAGGCGGCAAACTCTATGCGCCGCCGCCGAAGCTCGTGGACCTCTGCCGCCCGCTCACCCCGATGCAGTTCAACGACCTCTTCTGCCTCGCCCGGCCGCAAGTCCACACCCTCAGCATGGGCATCGCCAAACCCAGCGACTTCGACGAACACATCGCCGCCCTCGACCACTACGACCGCGCCGCCGAAACCGCCGCGCCCATCGAGCAGCGCCTCCGCGCCGAGATGGCGCGCATCCTCGGCGACGACTGGTGCCGCCGCTGGCACGAGGGACTGCCGGAGTGGACCGACACCCCCGGCAACGTCAACGTGCAGGAGATCGTCCGCCTCTGGACCTACGCCAAGAGCCTCGGCATCCTCGACTGGGCCAAGATGCGCTACAACCTCCTCTCCAACGCCGAACACTGGTTCCCCGGCGCCGTCCCCGGCAAACACCGCGAAGTGGATCTCCGCCCCGCCTTGGCCCGCAGCCCCTTCGCCGCCCGCATCCCCGCCATCCTCGACGAAGCTCACACGATGATGTTCGACGAGCCGCAGAAACGGCTCAGTCAGAGTTGAGGGGAGAAGTGAAGGCTAACGCCTGCACTTAGCTGCAGGTGCAGGTTCACGAACCGTCCAAGACGATGTGAAGTCGGGGTCAACAACAACTTCGCCACTAGAACGAAGTTGGTAGCGACCAGGCCGCGCTCTCGTGAACGCCGATGGATCGGGAGGAAGGGTTAAATCTTCGCCATTACCAGCAAGGCGAATATGCACCAAATCGTCGTCTCGCGACTCCACCCGACCGTGAAATTGCTGGTGACTGATCACCTTGCCCTTGTGGTCAACGCGAGTGATGCCAACAAGCACGCTCTTACCGATCAGTTCCCTCAAGTCAGAGATGTGTTGTGGAGTCTTCATGTGAATGAGACATCGTTAAGCACTTCGTTCATTCGGGGTCAGCCGTTTAAGGTCGTTTAAGAGCAGGAATAAGGCACCATTCGGGGACGGACTTCGATATGCAGCTTCGCTCTCAAGCAGACGAGCCGAAATAGAAGTCATTTCCCAACCGTCGGCTTCGTCCGCTGGCCATTGGGGGTTGATTAGCGGTGCAATGCGGTGTTGAACGCCATATTCACGCACGCGCTCGATGTCTGGCGTGAAAACGTCCTTGAAGTGCGAGTTAGCCCACGACCAAAGCCAAGTATTAGAGGTGGTGGAAATTGAACCTACGATAATGATGCGAGCCTCAACTTGCGGGACACCACCGTTTGACCACCAGAAGCGATTGGTGGGAAGGTCATAGTCATATCGCTCGAAGCCGCCGATACCGAACTCCTCTCGTGCTCTGGCGATGCGAGCGCGGAGATATTCTGTGGCATCACTGACCAACTGACAGAATTCGGCTTCGCTCATGTGAGAGATGTAGAATGGATTGACTTTAAGTTGGGATTCTATTGCCGCCGCGTTAGACGATACGGCGGACTTTGAAACCTGACTTTCGCCCCGTCCAGAACAATCTGGCGGCGGGGAGAAGCTCTCGGCGGTCCGCTTCCAGTTCTCAGCCGGGCAGCCAGTCTCCGCGCCGGGGAAAAACTCTATCTCCGCAGTCGCGTTCAGCATCTTCGCTGTGTCGTTCGCATTCTTGCGCCCGCGCTCTTGCATCCCTCGCCTCTCCGCACGACTGCGCCGGCGTTCCGCATTCAACCCCGGCGCCGCCGCGATGTCGCGGGCCGTTGCGGGGTCGTTGCGGTGCGAACCGGGGTGCAGCCCTCGCCGTCCGGGGTGATCCCGGCAACGCGCGGGGTGTTTGTTCCGCGCCGTGGGGTTACAGCCGGGTCGCGCGGGGCGTTGGTCGCGCGGCGCGGTTCGTTCCCGCCACGATGCGGTTTTGCGGTTCGACGTCAAGGGGTTCCAGCCACGTGCCGCGGGGGAGTGGCCGGACGCCACGGGGCGATTCTTCCGTGTCATGGGGTGTTCCCCGAATGCCGCGGGGCGATTCTTTTGCGCCGCGGGGTGCGCCCCGCACGGTTTGGGGTGGCCGCCCCGTGTCTTGCGGGGCGCACCCCGGCTGGTCCGATGTTTTCCTCGCGCCTTGCGGGGCGGTGACCAGTCTCTTGCGGGGCGCGCCCCGTGCCGTGGAAAGTTCTCCCCGCGCCGTCCGGGCTGCCATCCCATGTCTCGCGGCGGACGCCCCATGCCGTGGAAAAATCGCCCCGTGTCTCGGAAAAATCACCCCATGCCGTAAGAAATTCACCCCGCGGCGTGGAAAAATCGCCCCCTGCGGCGCGGGGCGTGCCTTATTTCACGAAAAACATGCTTTTTCGCCCAACAACGCGTTTTCCGATCGCCCTGAACCCCGCCCCAGCCCATCCCAACCATGCATGAGAACCATCCGATTGGACGCCGGGTTCCGGCTGGACGACAAGAATAGCCGCTGGGGGAACCCCAACCGGGGCGCATCGCAGTTTTTGAGAACAGCCATAAGCGGTGGAATCCTGTAGCTGAACGCGCCAGCGTTCAGCCCGCCGCCGCTGAACGCTGGCGCGTTCCGCTACACTTGCCCCGCAGGCGTTCAAAATCTGGGATGCGCCCCATCCGCCTGTTTGAGCCGGGCGGCCCCGGCGCCGCCGGCCCGCAATGCGTGCTGAGCATCCCGGCGGGATAAGCAAGCGCGGCGCGCGCCACGCTCGCCCTCACCCCCGACATCCTCGCTGGTCCGCCAAGACTTCAGCTTGTCTCACCGAGCAACCACAACGCCGTCTTCGCAGCGCGAGGGAAGACGCTGGCAGCCGACTGAGACTCGATGGCCGCGCCGAGCAGCGTCGCCTCGTCGCGCTCCACGATGGGCAGCGATTTCAGCAGCGTGCAGGCTTCGCTGAGGCAGAACGTCTGCCGGATTTCCGTGCGCTCGCCGCAGACGCGCGCGAGGTGGAACGTCGCCCGCGCCGGCCCGAACTCCGCGGCGATGTCCACCGAGGTCAGCCGCCCCGGCGCGAGCGATCCGGCGGCCTGCGCAAGCAACTCGACCGTCACGCGTCGCGGGCCGGCGGCGAACGTGGCCCGCACACCCTCCGGCGTCACCTCGCGCGCGATCGGCGTCCACTGCAACTGGCCGGCGATCCAGCCGGCGTATAGAGCAGCAGGCAGCGCGGCGGTCGGCCTGCCATCCGGTGTCGCGTAACGCACCGTCACGGTTTCGATGCCGTCCAGCCCGTCGCGGAGTTGCGGCGGATCGAAGAACTGCGCCGTCATCTCGCGCCAATGACCCATCGTGTGCCAGACCATCACCGTGGCCTTGTCGGCGGCGCACTCGCGCAGGCAGAGGCGCAGGCTCGGCACGGCGCGGAGCGTCCGCAACGCCGGGTTGGCCAGCGGCTCGGCGTGGACGATCACGCGATCGGCCAGTTCGCTCAGCGTGTCGAAGAGCGCTGAGGCGGTTGAAGACGGCGTCGTGTCGAGGTGGGGCGAGACTCCGTCGAGTCTCCGCTTTTCCGATGCCGGCTCGACGGAGTCTCGCCCCACCTTCAATTGCTCGGCGTCCGTCGGCAGCGCCCACCACAACACCACCGGCAGGTCCGGCTCCAGCAGCGGCAGCACCGCGCCCGGCACGTTGCCCGCGCCGCCACGACCGGTGCGGAGCGTGATGAGTTCGCTGCAAACCTGCGGGTTGCCCGGCGACGGCAGATGACAGAGCGCCGTGACGGCGGCGGTGAGCGCGGCGTCGGCACCGGCCGGGCCGAGTTGCGCCCAGAGGATGCGGCAAGGGAACCGGGCGCTGACTCTCTGGAGCGTGTCCGCGTGCCACGCGTTGTTGGCCGTGTCGCCGACGACGAGGAGGTTGGCGAGGCAAACGCGCGTGACCGCCGCGCCACCGTCCGCGCCCGCCTGCTCGGACGCGGGTTTCCACAGCGCCGCCAGTTCACGCTCAATGGCCGCCGGCTCCACCGGCACGGGAATGCCGGAGAGGAACTGCTCGACCGTTGTGTTGTCAGTTGTCACAGGTTCCAGTGAAGAGCTAAGAGTTGGCGGAAAATGCTGATCTAACTCTTAACTCTCAATTCTTCACTCTTAACTTCCGCATCACAGCCTTCTCCATTTCGCGCCGGTGCCTTCCATCAGACGGTCCGCTTCTTCCGGCCCCCAGCTTCCGGCGGCGTAGTTGGGGAACTGCGGCGGCGGCGCTTGCTGCCAGCCGGCGATGATCGAGTCCACAAACCGCCACGCGTGCTCCACTTCGTCGGCGCGCGTGTAGAGTGTCGAGTCGCCGAGCATCGCGTCCAACAGCAACCGCTCGTAAGCCTCCGGCGGTTGCTGGCCGAACGACGAGCCGTAGCGGAAATCCATCTTCACCGGTTGCAACCGCACGCGCATCCCCGGCGCCTTCGCCTCGAACGCGAGCGAGATGCCTTCGTCGGGCTGGATGCGCAGCGCCAGCAGGTTCGCGTTCGGCGGAAGCGAAGCGTTGCCGTCGCCGGCAAACAGCCGCGTCGGCGCGCTCTTGAACTGGATGGCGATCTCCGTGACGCGCTTCGGCAACCGTTTGCCAACGCGGATGAAGAACGGCACGCCGGCCCAACGCCACGTGTCCAGCCGCAGCCGCGCGGCGACATAGGTTTCAGTCATGGAGCCGGGCGGGACGGCTTCTTCCTCGCGGTAGCCTTTGACGGCCTTGCCGAGCAGCGTGCCGGGGCCGTATTGACCGCGCACGATCTGCGCCGCGACCTCGGCAGGTGTGAGCGGCCGGAGCGAGCGCATCACCTTCGCCTTCTCGTCGCGGATCGCGTCCGCTTCCATCGCCACGGGCGGCTCCATTGCCACCAGCGAAAGCAACTGCATGATGTGGTTCTGCATCACGTCGCGGATGGCGCCGGCGGTGTCGTAGTAAGCGCCGCGCCGGCCCTCCATGCCCAACTCCTCTGCGGCGGTGATCTGGACGTGCTCGATGTATTTCTGGTTCCAGAGCGGCTCGAAGATGGCGTTGGCGAACCGCAGCGCGAGGATGTTCTGGACCGTCTCCTTGCCGAGATAATGGTCAATCCGGAGAATCTGCCGCTCTGCCAGCACCGCCGCCGCCGAGCGGTTCAGCGCCAGCGCCGAGTCGAGGTCGTGGCCGAACGGTTTCTCGATCACCACGCGCGTCCACGGATGCGCCGCTACCGCGTCCGCGACGAGGCCCGCCGCGCCGAGGTTCTTGATGATGACTGGGAAATACTCCGGTGACGTGGCGAGGTAGAACAACCGGTTGCCCTGTGTGCCACACCGGCGATCCATGTCGTCGAGCCGCTGCTTCAACGACGCGTAGGCGGCCAAGTCGTCCAGATTGCCGACGTGATAGCCGAGAGCCTTGCCGAAGTCCTTCCACACCTCCGGCAACGCTGGCCGCAGCCGCGAGTGCTTGTTGATCGCGTCGAGCATCTCCGCGCGGAACTGCTCATCCGTTTTTGCCCGGCGCGCGAAGCCGAGAACCGTGAATCCGGCGGGCAACATGCCTTCGCGGGCGAGGTTGTAGAGCGCCGGCACCAGCTTGCGGCTCGTGAGATCGCCGGTCGCGCCGAACAGCACGACAACGCAGGGCTCCGGCGCGGCGGCGCGCGGCATGGCTTCGCGCAGCGGGTTGGCTTGACTCGGCTCGGCGTTCATAGGCGGGAATGTAACAGACGCCGGCGTTCCCGGCACGCGCGGTTTTGATGACGCACGGCTCGCTCCTTGACTTTGGTGGGTGATTGAAAAACACTGCCGCCATGACGGCTCGCCGCCATCTCGCCACACTCAGCCTCCTGGCTTTGGTTCTCGCAGCCGGGTGCAAACCGCGCGCCCAGGATAACGCCGTCATCATGGTTGGCACCGTCGAGCGCGACCGGCTGGAGATGCTCGCCCCGGTGACGGAGCTTCTGGCGGAGTTGCCGGTGCAGGAAGGCGAGACGGTGAAAGCCGGAACCGTCGTCGCCCGGCTCGACGACACGCGGCTCAAGGAGGAGATCGCAGCCCTCGGTCACACACGCGATGCCGAGAAAGCCAAGCTCGACGAACTGGAAGCGGGTTTCCGCTCGGAGGAAGTCGCGCAATCGCGCGCCGCTTACCAAGCCGCCGTCGCCCGCGCCGAAATCGCCGCCATCGAATTCCAGCGTGCCAAGACGCTCGTGGCGCAAGTCATCCAGCCGCAGGCGACTCTCGACACCGCGAAGTCCAACCTTGACGCCGCCGAGGCGGACAAACGCAGGGCGGCGGAGAACCTCCGGCAATTCGAGACCGGCGCGCGTGGCGAGGACATCCGCGCCCAGCGAGCGTCGTTCGAGGCAGCCGGAGCGCGGCTCCGCGAGGCGCAGGTGCGGCAAAGTCAACTCTCGCTCATTGCGCCACGAGCCTGCCGCGTGGATGTGCTGCCGTTCCGCCTCGGCGAGCGTGTGCCGGCCGGCGCGAGTCTCGCAACGTTGCTGGACTTGGAAAAGCCTTACGCCCGCGTCTTCGTGCCGGCGCGCGCGCGGGCTGCGATGTTGCCGGGCCGCGAAGGAACCGCACAAGCCGACGGCGTGGCGCGCGAGTTCAGAGTGCGCGTGCGGACGGTCTCCAGCGACGCGGCCTTCACGCCGTTCTACGCATTGACGGACAGCGAGCGCGGCCGGCTGTCATTCGCGGCAAAGATGGACCTGATCGAGCCGGAGGCGCGGGAGCTGCCGGTCGGCGTGCCGGTGACGGTGAGGTTTCGATTGGAGTAATGGAGTGTTGGAGTGATGGAGTAATGCAACAAAACCCAACACTCCAAGACTCCAAGACTCCACCACTCCAACCTTCCAACGGTCTCGCCATCGAAGCCCGTGGCCTCTCGCGCCGCTTCGGCCATGTGGTGGCGGTGGATGCGCTCGACCTGACGGTGGAGCGCGGGCGCATCCATGGCTTCCTCGGCCCGAACGGCTCCGGAAAAACCACGACGCTACGCATGCTCTGCGGCCTGCTGCGGCCAAGCGCCGGCACGGCGAAGGTGCTCGGCATGGACGTGGCGCACGCGGCCGAGGCGATCCGCCGCCAGATCGGCTACATGACGCAGCGGTTTTCGCTCTACGAAGACCTTACGGTGATCGAGAACCTGGAGTTCGTCGCGGTGGTGCAGGGGTTACCGGCAAAGAAACGCCGCGTGCGCCTGGACGAACTGCTCGGCCGTTACGGTCTGAAGGACCACCGCCGCCAGATTGTCGGCACGCTCTCCGGCGGCGAGAAGCAGCGGCTCGCGCTCTCGGCGGCGGTGTTGCACGAACCGAAGCTGCTCTTCCTCGACGAACCGACGGCGGCGGTGGATCCGCAGAACCGGCGCGATTTCTGGGAAACGCTCTTCGACATCAGCGACGGCGGAACGACGATTTTGGTCAGCACGCACTACATGGATGAAGCGGAGCGTTGCCACAGCCTTTCCATCCTCGATGTCGGCAAGCTCGCCGCAAGCGGGCCACCGCGGCGACTCGCCGAGACGCTCGGCCAACGCGTCGTCGAGGTTGAGACCGCCACGCCGCGCGAGGCGCAAACCGCGCTGCACCGCGCCGTCGGCGTGCTCAGCGTGGCGCAGATCGGCACGCATCTGCACATCCTCGTGGATGAAGACGCGAGCGACCCCGTCGGCGTTGTGACGACGGCGTTGCGCGACGCGGGGCTGAAGGGCCAAGTCACCTCTGCGCAGCCGGGCTTGGAGGACGTGTTTGTCGCTGTCACCATCGCCCGCCGCAAACGCGAGGCGGCAAGGAGTGCCGCATGAACAGCCTGCGCCGCCTCTTTGCGATCATGCAGAAGGAATTCCGTCAGTTGAAGCGGGACCGCGTGTCGTTCGCGATGATCGTCATGATTCCGCTGATCCAACTCACCATCTTCGGCTACGCCATCAACACCGACGTGCGGCACTTGCGCGCGGCGGTGAGCGACGAATCACGCACCGACCTCTCGCGCGAATTGATCGCGATGGTCGCGCAAACGCAAGTGGTGGACTTCGTCGGCACTGCCTCCGGCCCGCGCGAACTGGAGCAGTGGATCAAGGAAGGCCGCGTTTCCGTCGGCATCGTCATCCCGTTCGACTATGCGCGGCGGGTGGAGCGCGGCGAGGACCAACCCGCGCAACTGCTCGTGGACGGCAGCGACCCGATTGTGGGACAGGCGGTGATGCAACTGGCTCAGTTACGCCTGCCCGGCGTAAAAGCAACCGCCACGTCGCGTAACGCCGCCGTCGAGGAGCGCGCCACCGCCATGACCAGCCCCGTCTCGCGACCGATCATCCCGTTTGAGGTCCGGCTCGACTACAACCCGGAGCGCATCTCGGCGGTCTCGATCGTGCCGGGGTTGCTCGGCGTAATCCTGACGATGACGATGGTGCTCTTCACGGCAGTGGCCATCGTCCGTGAGCGCGAGCGGGGCACGCTGGAAATGCTCATCACCACGCCGGTGCGGACGGCGGAGTTGATGATCGGCAAGATCGTGCCGTGCATCGGCGTCGGCTTGGTGCAAATCTCCATCATCCTCTGTCTCGGCGTGGCGCTTTTCCATGTGCCCATCCGCGGCTCGCTGGTGGACCTCTACATCGCCGGCCTCGCGTTCATCGTGGCCAACCTGACGATGGGGCTGCTGAACTCGACCTTCGCGCAGAACCAGTTCCAAGCGATGCAGCTCACCTTCTTCTTCTTCCTGCCGAGCATCCTGCTCTCCGGTTTTATGTTCCCCTTCGACGGCATGCCCGTGCCTGCACAATGGATCGGCGAATTGCTGCCGTTGACGCACTTCAACCGCATGTCGCGCGGCATCTTGCTGCGCGGCGCGACGCTGTCGGAAATCGGCCGCGATCTCTGGCCGCTGGCGGCATTCTTCTGCGTGGTGATGACAGCGGTGCTGCTGCGCTTCAGGAAGCGGCTGGATTAACTCGTATTCAAACCATGACCAGACCGACAAGCCTTGCTGTCGCTGTTCTGTTCCTAACGAGGGGCTTGTTGGCCGCGGAGAAGGAAGCACTCACGGTCCCGACGGATTCGGAACACAGGACCGCTGTATCGGAAGCGGTCTCCTTCCTCAAGGAGGGACGCCTCTCGGCCTCGGCTCGTTATCGCTACGAAGTCTTCGACCGCGACGAGCCGGCTTTCACGCACACGGCGCAAGCTTCGACGATGCGGCTGGCGGCCGGCTACGAAACGCCGATGCTCTACGGCTTCTCGGCTTTCGGCGAGTTCGAGGGCGTATATGCGCTGGGAATCGAGGACTACAGCATTCCCACGGTGCCGTCGCTGAACAAGCCCGGCTTCCCCGCCATCCTCGATCCTCTGGGCAGCGAGTTGAATCAGGGCTGGGTGCGATGGCAATGGGCCGGCGACGATGTCCGCGCCGTGCTCACTTTGGGGCGGCTGGAAATCATGCTCAACGACGGGCGGTTTCTCAGCGTTTCCTACTGGCGGCAAAACCACGAGAGTTGCGACACCGCTCATCTCAATCTCGACTTGCCGCTCGGGTTTGGGTTGACCTATGCCTATCTCGATCGCGTGCATCGCGTGATGGGCGAAGACGCCAGCGACGGTCAGCCGACGATGAACTCGCACCTCTACGATGTCCGCTGGAAACAGAAGGACGTGGTGAACGTCTCGGCTTACGGGGTGCTTCTCGATTTCCAACAGTCGCAGTTCTACACCAGTTCCACGCGCACGCTCGGCGTTCGCGGTGAAGGCCCGTGGAAACTCGATGCGGACTGGGCGCTCTGCTACACGGCCGAGTTCGCCAACCAGCGCAACTTCGGAGAAAACCCGAACTATGTGGACGCGAATTACTGGCTGGGCGAGCTGGGCTTCGCGTTCAAGGGCCACAGCGTCAAGGGCGGCGTCGCGTGGCTCGGTGGGCGCAGCGTCACCGACAAACTCTCGTCCCCCCTGGCGCACCCGTTCAACGGCAGGACGGAGTTGTTCGCGCTCACTCCCAGCATCGGCAACAGCCACGGATTGGAGGCCGAATACGTCAGCGCGTCCGGCCCGGTCGGTCCGGTGGACGGCCTCACCTACACTGTGACGTTCTACGACTACCACTCCGCCAACGACCGCATCCACTACGGCAACGAACTTGATATCGGGATGATCTGGAAGGTAAAGCCGGTGAGCGAGAAGTTGGAGGTTGGTTTCAGGTTCTCCAAGTATTGGGCGGACACATTGTTTGGCGCCACGCTGCGCGGCGCCGTCTATACGAGTTACACCTTCTGAAAGACATCCGATGTTCCGTGATGAAGAGAAACGACTTGGAAGCGCCGGGGATGTGGAGCATATTTCGCCTGTGAGTTCAGCGACTGTCGAACAAGTGCAGAAGAATCTGAAGACCTATCTCGCCGAGGTGGAGAAGGGCAACGAAGTGTTGATTTCCCAAGACAACAAGCTCGTTGCCCGTCTTGTGCCTGCCGACCGGGCGGAAGGCGACTGGCACCGGTTCTCGGTCGAGGGTCTGGATCGCGCTTACGGTCCGAAGGAGCCGGAGTATGACGCCGGCCTGATCAAAGAGGCGAATCCCGAATACAAGCCATGAGGGAAGGCGCGGTCATCCTCATCCCGCTTCCTCAAGCCGACGGCGTCACCAAGAACCGGCCTGCGCTTGTCTTGCGGCAACTCCCGAAGTTTGGCGACTGGCTCGTGTGCGGTCTCAGCACACAGCTCGCGCAATACGTTCCCGGCTTCGATGAGCTTCTGGATCCCAAGAACAGCGACTACAAAGCCAGCGGTGTGATGCAACCGTCTGTGGTCCGACTCGGTTTTCTCGCCGTGGTGCCGCAAACTCGCGTGTTGGGCACCATCGGCGTCGTCTCCCCCGAACGCCACGCACGATTGCTGCACAACCTCGCGAGCCATTTGGTTCTTGGAAGACGCTGATAGTTTTGCAGCCTTTCCGTTGCGCGGCGTTCGCCGAAGTTGCGCCGCGAACTGTGGCTGATGACGGTCGTGCTGCCACGCTTCAGGAAACGGCTGGATTAGTTCGGCGGGCGCGGTAGCATGACAACCCAGACATGAACGTCGTTCGGAACCGATTACTCAAGATGCTGGCGGCGGCATGGATGGCTTCGGCTGGCTTGGCAATGGCGGCGGAGGTCTGGCCAGCGCAAACACAGCCGCTGAATGAGACGACGCTGAAGTTCCAACTCGATGCGCTCGACACCGCGGTCAAGAGCCTGCCGAAGAAGTTGCTGCCGGCGCTGAGATTCCAGAAACTTTACTGGCAGATGATTTCCGGCGTGCCGTCGGCGGCTTGGCGCGCGGAGTTGGAGCGGGGCGCGCGGCAGGAAGGTGATGAGCCGGCGGTGAACGCGGTGCGCGAACTGTCGCGGGTCTGGCTGGCGCGAGTGCAGATGCAGGAGATTGACGCGGCGTTGCTCGGCTACTATCGCCACAACGTCGCCTTCCCGCTGTCGCTCGACGCGGTGATGAAAGAGATTCCGGCGGCGGCGCAGAAGGACCCGTGGGGCCAGCCGTGGGTTTACAAGCCGGTGACGCCCGGCGGCCTGAAGCGGCACATCAACCAGCGCTACCAGATCGGCCCGACGCGGTTTCCTCAGCTTGCGACGTTCAAGGACGCGGTCCGCAAGCGCGCGCCACCGGCGACGGCGTGGAAGATTTCGTCGCGCAACATCGGCGGCGGCACGGCGCTGGAGTTTCGCTCTACCGGCGCGGAGCAGTCGGTGGCGACGCTTCAACCCGGCGGTTCCGTCGGCGGCAACATGCTGGTCTTCATCGGCGACCGATGGGCGCTGATGGCCGCGCTGGACCAGTTCTTCACCGTCAACTTCTGACCATGGAACACGGCAGCGCCATCACGGACTTCCTCACGCCGCAGGAGATGAGCAAGCTCGACACGTTCGTGCTGCGCGCGCGGTCGGTGGTGGAAAGTTCCCGCAGCGGCATGCACAAAAGTCCGCTGAAAGGCTCCAGCGTCGAGTTCGCCGACTACCGCCAATACGTCAAGGGCGACAACCTCCGTTACATTGACTGGAAGGTGCTCGGCCGCACGGACCGCTACTACATCAAACAGTTCGAGGAGGAGACCAGCCTCCGCGTGCAGGTCATCATAGACAGCTCCGGCTCGATGGCGTTCCAGTCGGGCAAGCGGCCGACGAAATACGATTACGCCTGCCGCGTCGCCGCCGCCCTCGCCTACGTCACCACGCGGCAGCAGGACGGGCTGGGTCTGACGATCTTCGACAGCGAAATTCGCCAGCACGTCCCGACGCGCACCGGCACGCGGCACCTGCGGACCATCGCCGAGCGGCTCGCTGAGAACCGGCCGCGCGGCCACACGAAGACCGGTTACGCGCTGCACAGCCTCGCCGAGATGATCCGCCGCCGCGCGCTCATCGTCATCCTGAGCGACCTCTTCGACGACCCGGAGGAGGTGTTCAACGCCATCGCCCACTTCAAGAAGAAGATGCACGACGTAATCGTGATGCAGATCCTCGACCCGATGGAGCTGGAACTCGACGTGGACCGCGTCGCGGAGTTCATTGACATGGAGACGGACGAGCGCATCGAGTTGAACCCGCGCGCAGCGCAGCTCGCCTACAAGGGAGCGTTGCAGGAGTTCGTCAACCACACCCGCGAGCGTTGCCAGGTGCTCAACGTGGACTATCGCCTCTGCTCGACGAAGCAGACCTTCGAGGACTTCGTCCACCAATACCTCATCGAACGCCGGCAGATGTCCCTCTGATGAGCGCGCTCTTCCAAACCATTCTCGGAAGCTTCCAATCACCGTGGATGCTCTGGGGACTGCTCTCGGTGGCCGCGCCGATCATCATCCATCTGCTCCAGCGCCGGCGCGTCGTGCAGATTCCGTTCAGCACGCTGCGGTTCCTGAAGGCCATCTCGGCAAAGACCACCCGCCGCTCGCGCATCGAGAACCTGCTGCTGCTCTTCCTGCGTTGTCTCATCTTCGCGCTGCTCATCCTCGCCGCGGCGCGGCCGGTGATCTCCGCGAAAGCGTCGCGCTACCTCGGCGGTAACGTCCCTCGCACGGTGGTGCTGATGATTGACAACTCCCTCAGCATGGCCTACCGCGCCGGCGAGCAGACGCGGCTGGAACTGGCCAAGCGGCAGGCGATGGCCATCCTCGATGACCTCAAGCCCGACGACGAGGTCGCCGTCATCGCCGTCAGCGACCGCGCCGACAATCTCATCGCCGAGCCGACGGTGAAACACGAGATGGCGCGACAGGCCGTGCAATCGCTCCAGCCCACCGAGGCGCGGACGGATTTCTCCGCCGGCTTCCGCGAGGCGCGGCGCATCGTGCTCAAGTCCGAGAAAGGCATCCGCCTCGTCTTCCTCATCACCGACAACCAGGAGTCCGGCTGGCGTTTCGAGTCGAAGTCCGTCTTCAACCAGGACTGGAACTCGAAAAGCCCGAAGCTCATCATCGTCCGGACCGACGAGCTCGCGTCGGTCAACGGCTCGGTCAAGAACATCGCCTTCCGCTCGCAGTTCGCCACCGGCGGCTCGCTGGTGCGCGGCGTCGCGACGGTGGAGAACAGCGCCGCCGCGCCGTTGCACGACCTGCTGGAGATCCGGCTCGGCGAGGAGCGCGTCGCGCAACGGCCCGTGGACGTGGACGCCAACTCCGCGGTGGACGTGCAGTTCGAGTTCACCGCGCCGGCGGTGCTGAGCCGCGCGCTGCAAGGCTACGGCAAGCTCCAAGGCGATAACCTGCCGGGCGACGACAGGTTCTACTTCGCGCTGCCCGTCTATAAACCGCCGCGCGTCCTCGTCGTCCAGGCGCAACAGGGCGGCGAGGAGCGGATGCAGTCGGGCTTCTTCCTGAAGAAGGCGCTCGCCGTCGGCCTCGACGCCGACACCGCCGCCAGCTCCGTGAACGTCATCTCCTCGAACGAACTCGACGACAAGCCGCTCGAACCCTACTCCATCGTCTTCCTCGCCGACCTGCCGCGCTTTAGCGACCGCGCCGTCGTGCGGCTCAACCGCTACCTCGACACCGGCCGCACCGTGGCGCTCTTCGTCGGCGACCAGTCCAGCATTGACCAGCTCAAGCGGCTCGACTTCCTGCCCGCCAAGCCGACCAAGCGCTACGACCTGCCCGCCAACCGCATCGCCACGCGCGTCACCGACCCGAACCATCCGCTCTTTGCCAGCGCATGGGGTTCCGAAATGCCGTTCCCGCCCATCCCGCAGCAGAAGATGTTCGACTGGGACCTCGCCAAGGACGCCCGCGTCCTCATCCTCATGGCCGGCCAGTATCCGTTCCTCATCGCCGGCGAACGCGGCCAGGGCCGGGTCCTCATCGTCAACGCCTCCGCCGACCGCGCCTGGGGCGACCTGCCGCTCTCGCCGGCCTTCCTGCCCCTCGTCCAGCAGATCACCCGCTGGTCCGCCGAACAAGTCGCGCGGCAATCCACCTTCCACGTCGGCGACCCCGTGCCCGGCACGCCCGCCATCCCGCGCGACCAGGCCCTCACCGTCACCCTGCCCGACAACACCACCGTCAACCTCCCCGCCGGCGAACACGCCACCCTGCTCGCCCGCGCCGAGCGCACCGGCTTCTACACCGTCACCGCCGCCACCGAGGGCGTCGTCCAGCAGTTCGTCGTCAACGTCCCGCCCGTCGAATCCCGGCTCACCCCCATCACCCCGCCGCAGCTCGACCGCATCATCCCGCGCGACACCAGCCACGACCTCGTCACCGGCCTCGACCCCCTCAAACAATGGCTCGAGCAAAACCGCGGTCTCACCAAACTCTGGCCCTCCATCCTCCTGCTGGCCCTGCTCGTCTTTGCGGTGGAATCCCTCATCGCCAACCTCCTGGCCGCCAGCCGTTCCCAAGCCGAGGAGACCCACATCCGCACCGGCCGCCTCAACAAACGCCGCCTCTTCCAACCCTTCCGCGCTGGGGGAACAGAGTCGGAAGCGGCGTGAGGATGAACGAGGCATGAAAGATTTCTTCCTCACGCCGATACTGAGCTGGCCGTGGCTGGCGGGCATCGCCGCCGTCCTCGTCATGGTGATCGGCTGGAGTTTCTTCTACGGGTTGCGGTCGAAGCCGAAGATCGCGCTGCTCTGGTCGCTGCGGACGGGCGCGCTGCTGACGTTGCTGGTGGTGATGCTCCAGCCGCAGCAACGGCACGATGAGGTCTCGGCGCTACGGACGCAGCTCGCGGTGATGGTGGACACCTCTGAGAGCATGACGGACCGGCCCGACGACAAGCAGCCGGCGCGGGCGGAGCGGGCGCGGGAGTTCTTGAAGTCGCCGGCGATGCAGGAGGCGCGGGACGATTTCGACGTGCGGACGTTTGTGTTCGACACCGACACGAAGGAGCAGCCGCAGGAGGCGCAGGAGTTGAAGTTCGCCGGCAGCCGCAGCGACGTGCTCGGCGCGATGATGAAGGTGCAGGAGCATCTGCGCGGCCAGCCCGTGGCGGGGGTGCTGTTGCTCAGCGACGGCCTCGACACGATTCTCGGCGACAAGGCGGCGGCAAGCGTCCCGGCGGGCGTGCCGGTGTATGCGTTCGAGCTGGAGAAGGCGTTCAAGCCGAAGCCGCGCGAGCGCCGGGTGACGATCGCGAACATGGACTACCCGCAGCGCGTGGTGGTGGGCTGGGACACGGAGATTCGCGCGAGCATCGGCGGCTCCGGGATGAGCGGGCGGACGGTGCCGGTGGAGTTGTGGCGGGACGGCCGCAAGCAGCGCGGCACGACGGTGGCGTTCAACGAGGAGGAGCAGATGCGCGAGACGGCGTTCGCGATCTCGCACGACAAGCCGGGGCTGGTGCAATACGAGGTCCGCGTGAACGATCCCGCCGCCGACAAGCAGGCGAAGTCGTTTCCGTTCCTGATCGAGGTGCTGGAGCCGGGCAACCGGCTGCTTTACATCCAGAACACGCTTGGCTTCGACTTCAAGTTCCTCCGCAAGGCGATCACGAGCGACCGCAACCTGCAACTGAACGCCTATGTGCGCATGGGCGACCGGATGGTGCAGTTCGGCGAGCGCGGCATGGCCGCTTCGCAGCAGGCGCTGGAACTGACGCAGCAGATGCTCGGGCGCTACGCGGTGCTCATCCTCGGGGACGTGCCGCCGGAGTCGTTCACCGCCGAGCAGCTCGCGACGATCCGCAACTTCGTGGACCGCGGCGGCGCGTTGGTGCTGCTCGGCGGGCCGAACGGGCTGACATCGCCGACGCTCGCGCGGTCGCCGCTCAAGGACGTGCTGCCGGTGCGCGTCGCTGGGGGCGCGGAATACCGCGACGAACGCGACAGCAGCGCGGGCGGTTTCCCCGTGGAGATCACCGACACCGGCCTGCGGCATCCGGTGTTCGGCCCGTTGTTCGCGAAGGTGAAGGATTTCCCCACGCTGCTCACGTGCAACGTCGCCGAAGGTCCGACACAACTGGCAGAGGTGCTGCTCCAAGTGCAGGTGGACGGCAAGCTGCGACCCGCGGTGGCGGCGACACGGTTCGGGCAGGGGCGCTGCGTGGTGGTGCTCACCGACACCATCTGGCGCTGGCGGCTGGCGTCGCGCGGCTGGACCGGCGACAAGTCGCCCTATGACACCTTCTGGACGCAGTTGATGGACTGGCTGATCCCGAAGGAGAAGAAGCAACAAAACACCAACCGCATCGAGCTGTTCACCGAGCGCACCAACTACGAGCAGAGCGACAAGCCGGAGGTGCGCGCCATCCTGAGCCTGCAATCGCCCGACGCCAAGCCGCCCGCGACGCTGCCGCTCCAGGTCCGTTCGCCCGACGACAAGACGCTCGAATACACCCTCCGCCCCGCCACGCTCCAGACCAGCGACGGCAAGCAGGTGCCCGGCTACCGCGTGGATGTGGAGCCGCACATGGCGGGCATCTACGTCGCCAAGTGCTCGACCACCGTCGGCAACGCGAAGATCGAAGGCGAGACGCGCTTCGTCGTCACCAAGCCCGCCACCGAGCTGACCGGCAAGCCGATCAACCGCGACCTGCTGGCGAAGATCGCCGACGCGACCAAGGGCCGCTTCTACGCGATGGAGAACTGGAACAACTGGCGGAAAGATTTGCACTACGAAGAGCAGCGCATCTCCCGCGTCCAGATTTTGGATTTGTGGAACCATCCCGCGTTGCTGAGCCTGCTGATGGGCCTGCTGGCCGCCGACTGGATCGCGCGCAAGTTCTGGAGTCTGCCGTAAGCGGGAAGAACCGAAGAGGATGAGAGTTGCTCATTTCTTGGTTGAAATCTGCTTCCGGTAAATCCGCGCAAACCGGCCGGAAAACGACAGCGGTGTCGGCGGTTGCACTCGTGCGTCGGGAAAACCAGCCGCCAGTTCAAATCCGGCGGGTGTTGCCGGCTTTCGGTGATCTTCGATCCGCACAGCGAACTCGTGCGGCGCTTTCGCGTTGGTGACGAGCCGCACGCGGCTGAAATCGAACGCCGGCATCTCATAAGGCCCCGGTGATTCCGGCGCGGCCAGCGTGGAGCCAGCCGGCAACTCGCGGTTGATGAATTCTCCCGCGTCATCACGCGGCGTGCGCGTGAAGCTCGCCATATACACGACTGAGGCAACAACGCAGCCCGTCGCGATAATCACCGCTGCCCCGCCCCGTGCCCAACGCGGCCACCCACCAAACAGCGCCGTTGCGCCAAACAAGCACAAGAGCGGGAGCACGAACATCGCAAAGCGGATGCTCAGAGCCTCGCCCGCGTCCGAGCCGGCCAGCCACGCGCTCAAAAGCAGTCCCGCCGCCGCGTAGCCCGTCAGTGCGCGGCCCGCGGCGGAGGATTGCCAGAGCGTCGCCGCGCCAAACAGCGCCGCACCCAACCCGGCCGTGCCAATGGCGTGAGGCAATGGCCCGAAACAGAACATGAAGACGTTCTCCACGCCCAGCATCGGCGAGCGGAACTGGCCGAACCGCGCCAGTTCCTCGCGCAACACGTCGAGGTTCGCAAAGCAGTAGGGGTTCAGCGCCAGGTAGAACGCCGCCGCCATCAGCGCCGCCAGCCCCAACGGCCGCGCCGCGGCAGCGCAGAGCCTCGCGAACAAGCTCAAGCCCGCCCTCCAGCCACCGTCTTGTTGGAGTTCAGGCTTCAGCCTGTCTTCCAAAGTGTATGCAACAAACACCGCCATCGCCGGCACCACGAGAAAGCTCGCAGCCGCGTTCAGTGCGCACGCTGCAGCTGCGCCGCTGGCCGCCGATGCGCCCAGCCAGCAACGCAGATTCGGCACATCTGTCGCGCGCCACGCCAGCCATGCCGCAAGCGTCGCATAGAAAGCCGCCGGCAGATGCGGGTTGATGATGTGCGAGAACGCCAGCGACGGTGGCGACAACAGCCATATCAGCGCCGCCGCCCAGCCGCAGAGAAGGTCCGCATTGTAGCGACGGCCTCCGGCCGCCGGCTGTTCACGGTTTTGCTCGGGGCTGCCGCGGTCCGAGACCGCCGCTACAGCGCGGCCGAACATGAAAAGCAGCACCGCAATACCGACGTTGTAGAGCACCATCAGCAATCGACCGGCGATGTAGAGGCCGGCGATGTGCTCGGGGTGATCGGCGTAGTGCGTCACATCGCCCGCGATGCGGCCGAAGCCGAGCGCGTGAGCCAGCGTCATCACCGCGCCCGTGCCATAGACGTGCAGGCCGCCGTATTCCACCATGCGCGGGTTGAAGTCGAACTGGCGCGGCCGCATGTTCGCCAGAGCCATCAACGTGAGCGGTTCGTCCGGCGAATCGGAGAAGAGCAGGTAACGCCGCACCAGCCGCGGCAGGTCGAGTTGCTCCTCCGCGGGCTGCGCTGCGAGGATGGCCGCGTGTCCGCGGCGCGCATTCAGCTCGCGCGAAGTGCGCGCGTTGAGTTCGGCGCGCGCCTTCGTCACGCTCTCGCCGAGCAACGCCACCCGCCGCGCCGAGGGCAACCCCCAGCCGATTCCCGTGAGGCCGAGCGCCAGACCGATGACGGTGATGGCGACGAGGCTAAGCCAGTTTCTTGTCTTCATAACGAAACGCCGTGGCGGCCATCACGCAGACATACGGCATCACCGGCAGTGCGAAGCGCACATCCGCGATGACAAGCGCGTGCAGCGCCCATGTGTAGAGCACGACGGTGAGCAGTTCGGCAGGTGGCCGTCGCCGGATCGTGCCAGCCACCGCCAAGCCGAGGTAAATCAGTTGCAGCAGCGCCACCGCCCACCACGCGCGGCCGGATGCGTTGACGAACCAGAACATCACGGCTTTGCGCGCCACCATCAACAATGTGTGACCCGGCTCGGCGAGGATGTTCTGCAGCGTGAGCCGGTAGAACAGCCGGTCGAGCTGGACGGGATTCAGGTTGGCGTTCTCGCCGCGGACGCGGTCCAGTTCGGCTTGCCAGAGCGGTTTGTTCGTCTCCCAATCGCCGCGCGTTGGCCACCAGTTGGTGACGTAAGCCGTGAACCCGCCGCGCTCGGTCGCCACCGGCAGCAACTCGCCGGTGAGCGCGTAGTTCCGCGCCGTCCATGGCGCGATGACGACAAGCATGACAGCCAGCGTCACTAGAAATGCCTTCCGCGCTGGCGACCGCCAATTCCGCAGCAACGGCAGGAACAGATAGCTCGGCTTGCAGAGGTTGATCAAAGCCAGCCCGACACCGGAAACAACGGGCCGCTGCCAATACCAAACCGTCGCCGCCAGCAACAGCGTCAGCACGATCTCCTTGTTCACAAACGCGACGCGCCACCACGCCAGCGGATAGACCGCGTAGAGCCACGCGGCAACCATCGCCGGCTTTTCGCCCCACAGCCGCCGGGCCAGCAGAAACACCAGCCAGACCGTGCCGCAATCCATCACCGTCTGCGCCAATCGCATCGCCGTCAGCGATCCGCCGCACGCAGCCACGAAAAGCGGATAAACCGGCCCGCGCTCCACATCGCGCCACTCGCCGCGCCAGATGCTTTGGGCGATGGCAGTGTAGTTATCGGCGTCGAAGCGCAGCGGCAGATGCGGCTCGATGGCGGGCAGCACCGCGAAAACAAAACCAAGCCGCAACACCAGCGCGGTCAGCAGTAGGACAGTCAATCGCACGGCCGCAGCGTAGCGGGAGAGCGCCTTACGCGCAATCGCTTCATCCTGGCTTTCGTTCTACGGCGCGCGTTTGGCTGGCTCGGAGGCGGGCGGCGGTGTCTCGCGCAGTTCCGAAAGCAGACCAATGAAGTGTGGAGCCACGCGAATGAACTGGCTGAAGCTCTTGCCCATGCCGCTCATCGCGTTGATCGCAGGATCAGTGCCCTTCGCCAAGTGCTGCGCGAGTTTCGAGTCAGGTTTCCCGGCTTTCTGGCTGAGGCGATACGCGTAGCCAATGCCGTCGAAGAGCAGGAAGTTCGACCACGGGCCTTTCGAGGACACGGGGCAGCTCGTGTAGCGAAATCCACCGATGTCCTCAACCCACATGTCGTCGAGCAGGAAATGCGCGCCCATCGTGATGCTCCGCGCGACGCGCGGATCGCCGGTTTCGAGGTGATACCATTTCAGGCCCGTCAGCAGGACGCCGACCATGAAGCCGGCGTTCCCATAGTGCGCCGGCTCACAGAGGCAATGACCCGGCACCATCATCCGCCGCCAGCCGCCGCCCTTGGTGTTGAACTTCGCTTTCGGCGTCTGCCGCTCCAACACGCGCTCGACCATGATCCGCGCGGCGTTCAGGTAGAACGGGTCACCCGTCGCGCGATAGACCGCCATCGTCAGGATGAGATGCCAGCCGGAATCGCGGCAGTTCGAGAAATCGTAGTTCATCATCCGCCAAAAGCCATAGTGGTCGGCGATCTTCAGCCCCGCTTCCAACGAGCGCCGGTCGCCAGTGAGGAAGTAGTGCTCCATGTGCCCCTCGCACCACGTGTGCGACACCGTGAATCCGCCCGCCGCAGTTCCCTGGTTCTTGCCGGGAAGCGGACTCTTGGCGAAGTAGTTGCCGACGTGGCCGATGCAGTGCGCATAGACGCAACCGACGCGTTCGGGCTTGGCGTGGTAGTGGACCGTGTCCACGTCGCGGTTGTGTGTTTCGGCCTCCTCGCCGGCCTGCAGGAACCGCCGATCGCCGCTGCGCGCGAACTGGAGGAAAAACGCGTGCTGCGTGTCATATTCGATGTTGCCCCAGTTGATGATGCGCTCGCCCCACCAGTCGCCAAAATTGAACTGGCCGAACTCGCGGTTGCGCTCGCGGTTCTTGAGATACGCGTCGAGCGTGTCGGTCACCTTCTTGTCGTAGTCACTCACGACCGCGCGCTTCGGGTCTGCCACCGTCAGCTCTCCAAACGCGCCGGAGTCCGCATACCACTTCGGTGGCGCGGCAGCGAACAGCGGCCGATCCAGCGGCGGCGCGCTGCCGTCAAGGCCAAGCCAGACCTCGTGCGTCTTGGTCATGCCCTGCCGCAGCTTGTAGCCGCCGGCGTCGAACCAGTAGTAAAGCTTGTGCCAGTCGTGGCTCTTCTTGTTCGACAAATCATACTCGTCAGCCTTGAGTCGCGGCATCAGCCAGAACGTCGCGCCGCCCGGCCCGACTTCGAGGTCCTTCGGATAGTTCTGCCAGAAGTCGCGCACAAATACCGGCCCCACCGCGCCGCTGAACCGCTTGCCGCCGCCCTCACTCGACTCGAAGCGGTCGTCGGCATGCTGTCGCACGAAGCGCGCCGGTCCGCTCGCTTTCGGCAACCGCCACGCGAGACTGCGGATGGTCGTGAACTCATTCGTGGATTCTGCATGGCCGACGGCCAGCAGCACACGCGCCCAAGGCAGGCCGGGATAGACATGCACCCGCGCGTCGTAAGCAAACGCTGACTCGCCGAGCCTTCCCGCAGCGTGCAGGCCGCGGCGCAAACCGCCGCCGTCTTCCGGCGTGAGACCGGTAACAGCCGCTTTGTGTTCTTTGCCAGCAGCATCGGCCAAAACAAGCTCGCCGCAGTCCGGCGTCGCCGCTTCTTTCTTCGGCTCCTCGCGCGAGGTTTTCGGCCCAAACTCCAGCGTGTAATCCGTCGCGCCGCCGCTGTGGCGGAAGTCGAGCAACACCCACTTCGCGCTGCCGTCAGCCCATCGGCCCGTCACCGCTGCCTGCAGCGGCACTGCCACGCCCTTCGCGTCCAGCAGTCGGAGATTCTGCGCCGAACCGAGCGCGCCCTTCGGGAACGGCACACCGCTGGTCACCGGCCAATCGCGAAGCTTGTCGGCAACATCCGCCGGCGGCTCTACACGCAGCGTCACCTGGCCGCTCTGCTTCGCATGCGGCTCGGCGAACGGTTTCCACGCCAGCTTGCGCCAAGGCGTGGCGATCTCGCGTCCGTCGCGCGCCAACGCCGTGATGCGGTAGCGCGCTGAATCGCCGGACTTCATGCCCGCCAGTGCCACGCGATGGTTCTGCGTCGCCAGCGGTTCGACGATCTTCTGGCCGTCGCCAAGCTCGACGGTGCATTGCGTCGCCCATGTCGTGATCCACGTCAGCCGGTTCTCTGTCGCCGCGATTTCGCGGAACTCGTAAAGTGGCGGGCGCGCGACGGGTTTCTTGCGCAACAGCAATAGATCTTCGGTGCGAAAGCTGGCGCCGACGCCAAGCGCGCGGAGTTGGATGGTGTCGCCGGGCTTCAACTCAACCGGCTCGGTGAGAAAGAAGAGGTGCTGGTTGTTGTCGTCGAGGTCGGCGACAGCGACGCCGCGGCGCTTGCCATTGACGAAAATGGCAATCCGCTCGCTACCGGCGCTGTCGTAGAAGATGAAGCCGATATGGAACCGGCCCGATGCGACTGCCGGCATGGTGGCGGTGATGGTGCCCGTGCCCGGCCCGCGGAGCGCGCAGTCAGCGCGATACTCGCTGTGGTCGAAGCGGAAGCCGTCGAGTTTGCAGCCACGAATCCAGATTGGGACGTTCTTCGGATCGTCCACGAGCGCGGTGATGCGCTCCAAGCCCCATGTCTGCTCGACGCCGACGCTCGCCGTGAGGTCCGCGTCGAGTTGGAGCTTCTGCCGCTCGCTGATCGGCGGCCCTTTCGCCTCGAAGTAACCCGTGCCGTCCACACCGCGGTGCGGCTGGCTGGTTTCCGACAGCACACTGAGCCGGAAGTGCGACGCGCCGTCGCGTTGCGCGAGGTCCACGTCATAGCTGATGAACGCGCTGCCACCCGCCACCGCCACGCGCGGCGGTGGCGCGATGCGGGTCTTGCCGTCGGACGTGTAAGCGGTCACGCCCGGCAGCCCGTCGGAGCAGCGCAGCATGAACTCGCAGCCGTGGCCTTCGCGGCCGGTGGCGGTGTTGTCGTCGGCGTCGAGGTAGAGCATCACGCTGGAGTTCTCCACCGGATACGGCGCGAGGAAATCCACGCGCCAGATGAAGCGGTTGCCGCCCGCGTTGACGAGTGCGACGCGCTTGATCGTGCGCGCCGGGTCGGCGGGTGGCTTCTGCGATCTTCTTTCCCAAATGGTGACGAAGTTCTCCTTCGCCTGCGGATCGCAGCCGAGGGCGGCTTTCGCCTCGGCGGGGATGATACCGGTTGTGTCTTGGGCTGAAGCCAACAAGGTTCCGGTCAACAGCAGCGCACAGAAGAATAGGTTTTTCATGTTGTTCTCTTACAACCCTTGGACTTTCCATCCTTCACGATAGTTGCGGCGCAGGAGCCGATCCGCCTCCGGCGCATTGGGAATCTCCATGGTGGCAGCGTTCCACTTCAGCAACTTGCCGGGCATCCGGATGGCGACCGTGCCCAGCAAAATTGCTTCCGTCATCGGGCCGGTCTGGCCGAAGTGCGACTCGGTCATTTCGCCGCCGAGGCAGGCGTCCGCGAAGTGATGATAATGACTGCGCGGCGACGGCTTCGGGCGCGAGACATCCTTGAACTTCTCGCGCGGGAACAGCAGCGGCCCGGTGCCGAGCTGGAGCAGCAGCGCGCCTTCGCTGCCGATGACCATCGCCGATTCCTCCGGGTATTTTTCCAGGCTGGCGATCTTCTGCACGTCGGCGGGCGGAAGCATCTCGCCATCGAACCACTCGACGGTCAGTTCCTTGCCGCCGGTGAGTTTGCTGCCGGGAAACATCCAGGTGATGTGCTGGCATTGCGGCCAATTGTCGGCGCGGCGCTCCGGAGATTCCTCCCACGACTTCTGGACTTCCACGATCACCGACTTTGGCGCGGCCAGGCCGAGACCTTTCCAAACGGCGTCGAAAACGTGGCAGCCGATATCGCCCGACCAACCGGTGCCGAAGTCGAGCCACGCGCGCCACTTCGTCGGATGATAAATGCCCGGCGCGAACGGCCGTTCCGGCGCGGTGCCGAGCCAGAGGTCCCACGCGAGGCTCGCGGGCGGTGGCTCGCCCTGGGCCGGACGCGGGCCTTTGAGCCGGTAGTTTTCGACCGCACCCGTGCGGTTGGAGCAAAGAATGACGCGGCGCGCCTCGCCGATGACACCCCGGCGGAGGAGTTGCACCGTCATGCGGTCGCCCGCGCTGGAGGCATACTGCGTGCCGAGCTGCGTGACGACGCGCGCGGCCTTGGCGGCCTTGGCGAGGGCGCGGCACTCGGCGACGTCGTGGCAGAACGGCTTCTGGCAATAGACGTGTTTCTTCGCGCGCAACGCCATCATCGTGATCGGCGCGTGCATGTGATCGGGCACAGTGACGTTGATGGAATCAACCTTGTCGCCTTCCTTCGCCAGCAACTCGCGCCAGTCGGTGTAGCGGCGGGCGTTGGGGAGCAGCGCGGCGGCTTTGTCCAAATGCGCGCGGTCCACGTCGCAGATGGCGGCAATCTCCACCTTGGGATGAGACTTGAAGTTGTTGAGGTCGTTCCAGCCCATGCCGCCGACGCCGATACAGGCGTGCTGTAGTTTGCCGTTCGGCGACGCGGCGTGCGCGCCGGAGCGCAGGACCATCGGCGCGGCAACGGTCGCGGCGGCGGCGCGAAGGAACTGGCGACGCGACAGCGCGCTCGAAGAAAGGGCGGTTGGAAGATGGGATTTGCCGGAACAGAAGAGGTGCGGTGTGCTCATGCACGAATGCGTAGCACTCCCAAAGGCGTATTCAAGCCGAATCTGGCGTGGAACTGTTTTCGGATCAACCGGGACTCGACATGCGGCGCGGCCTTGCTATGATGCGCGCGGAGTTTCAAGCGGAACCGAAGCATGAACTCAACGTCTGCATCGCACGGATGCAGTTCCTGCCGCACCCAAGGTTGCGGTCGCGGTTTCGTATTGCCCAAGCCCACCCCCGTAAGGAGAAATCGCCATGAACCCATCGCATCACCATCAACATTGTAGCTGCTGCATTTCGCGCCGCGACTGTTTGAAGTTTCTTTCGATGTCCGCGCTCGGCGCGGGCGTGGTCGGGCCGGCGTTGACCGCCGCCGCCAAGGAGAAGTCGCGGTATGCGAACCCCGATTACGTGGACGTGGCCAAGCTGTTGCCGTGCCCCGAAGTGAGGATGGCGGCGGCGATTTTCGAGAAGCCGCGGCCCTACTGGCTCGGCTGGCCCGGCACGACCTATGACCTCGACGCGCGCCAGAAGGAATACACAGCCAAGCTGGCCGATTCCAGCCGCCGGCTCGGCATCACGACCAACCTCGCGCCCAGCCCCATCAATGACGAGGCCGGGGTCGGCGCGTTCATCGAGAAGATCAAGGCTGAGAAACCGCACGGCGTGCTGGTCATCCTCCAGAGCATCTTCTGCTGGCCGTGGTTGGCGCGGCTCTCGAAGGAAACCGGCGTGCCACTCATCGTGTTCGCGCCGGTCGGCGTGGCGTTCACGGGCCACGTGTTGCGGCTTTCGCGGCAGCCGGGCGTCTATGTCGCCTCCACACTCGAATGGTCCGCCGCCGAGGACGGCATGAGGATGCTGCGGGCGAAACGGATGTTTGAGGAGACACGCGTGCTCTGGATCCGCCAGAACGAGCGCAAAGAAACCGTCATGGATCGGCTCGGCGCGAAAGTCCGCGCCATCCCGCGCGACACGTTCAACCTGCGCTTCGACAAACAGGATGTCAGCGCCGAGGTCCGCGACGTCGCCAGCGACATGCGCCGGCGCGCCAAGCGTATCGTCGAGCCGAACCACAACGATTGCCTCAACTCCGCCCGCGCTTACGTCACCGCCAAGCGCCTCATGGCCGACGAGCAGGCCAACGCGCTCTCGATGGACTGTCTCGGCATGGTGAGCTCCAAGCTGATGCCCACACCGCCGTGCATGTCGTGGGCGATGCTGATGGACCAAGGCATCACCGCCGGTTGCGAGGCGGACCTTTTTGGCGCGTTCTCGCTGATGATGACCAGCTACCTGCTCGACCGGCCGGGTTTCATGAACGATCCCGTGCCGGAGACCGCGAAGAACCTCCTCATCGTCGCCCACTGCACCAGCGGCACGAAGATTCGCGGGTTCAGCAAGCCGGCCGCGCCCTACATTCTGCGCAATCACTCCGAGTCCGCGCTCGGCGTCTCGGTGCAGGTGCTCTGGCCCATCGGCGATCCGGTGACGCTTGTGCGGTTCAGCAACGCCAACGAGATGATCATTGACACCGGCAAGGTCGTCAGCAACGTCCAGACCCCGCCCGCCGGCGGCTGTCGCACTTCCGTCGAGGTCGCGATGGACAACGTTGAGGATTGCCGCGACGTGAAGGGTTTCCACCAAGTCGTCACCTACGGCAACCATCGGCGCATGCTGGAAGCCTTCTGCCAGCTCTACGACATCAAGGTCGTCCGCTCGCCGGAGCATCGGCCGGAACCGGAAGCGAAGACGGTATGAACGTGAGACTGCAAACTGTTGGAACGTTCGTCCTGCTGCACGTCTCGTTTGCGTTTGCCGCCGATGTTTCGTTCACCTCGCCCGGCTTCCCGCCGTCGCAGATGAACGCCGCGGGCCGGCTCGTCGAGGATTGGGGCGAGGTCGGCGTGAAACTTGGCGGCGAAGGCGTTGCGGATGCGGCGCCGTCCGTAAGTTCGGTGAAGCTCGACAACGCGATTCCCGCCGCACAAGCCGCGTCACGATGCGGGGCGGTGGGGCTGACACTGACGGCGTTCCGCGCGCCGGCGTTCCCGGCGGGTGTGGACGTGCTCACCGTGCGGGTTGAAGAGAAACAGGGCCGTGCCGCGAACGTCACTGTCGCACTCGATCTGCCGGCGAAAGCGCACGCCGGGCTGCGCACCGTCCGACTCGGTGGCCGCCCCGTGCTGACGCTGCCGCCGCGCGAGGAATCCGGCGAAAAGCCGCGCGAATGGGGCCACTGTGATGAAGCGTCGTCGCTACCGGGCTGGGCGAAGCCGGCCGGACCGTGTGACCCGGCGTTCCGCAGCATCCGCGCTGGCATGGGCGGCGTGCCGATCATCTACCGGTTCGCTGTGCGGCCCAACAGCAGAGCGAACGTCGTGCTCGGCTTCTGCGAGAGCCACTGGGACCAGGCCGGCCAGCGGCGGATGGTTTGCAGGGTTGAGGGCGCGACCTTGCAGGAGTTGGACCCGATCGCCAGATGGGGCCGGCACAAGCCGGGTGCGCTACTGTTCGATGCACGCGACGAAGACGGCGACGGCCGGATTAGCGTCGTCGTGCGCGGCGCGGCGGAAGCGAGGGACAAGAACCCGATCCTCAACGCGATTTGGATTTTCCCCGCCGGTCCGCCGCCGGACCTCAGCCAGGTCATCGCCGGCAAGCTGAACGCCAAGGCGCTACGCTACGTGGATGTCGGCGGCCAGAACGACCAATCGCTCTATCCTGGAGGCAAACTGGAGTATCGCCTCTCACTGCCCGCGCGCGGTTCGCAGGAGTTGACGTTTTTCGCGGCGTGCAAGGGCGGCTCCGCCCCGATACCGGACGCCAGCGCGTGGACCGCCGAGACATTGCGCCGCGCCGCTCGCGAAGTCTGGCGAGACTGGCAGGAGCGGTAATCGCTGCCGGCAAGGGCCGCGCAGGCCGCTCTTGCATCGGCGGTGGCGATTGCTATTCTTCGCGCGCGTTTTCGAGGACGTGTGATTTCAAAGGACGGTTGCGCATGAAAGATTTCAAAGCTTGCCTGGCGGAGATGTTCGGCACGTTCGCGTTGGTCTTCATCAGCATCGGCGCGATCCACAACGCCAATCATCAGCAGATGGATCTGCTCGGCATCGCGCTCGCCTACGGCCTGGCGACGGCAGCAATGGTGTCAGCCACCGTCGCCGTCTCCGGCGGCCATCTGAATCCCGCTGTCAGCCTTGGCGCGTTCATCGCTGGCAGGGTCGGATTCGCGCAAACCACCCGCTACATTATTGCACAGCTCGCGGGGGCGGCGCTGGCCGGATTCATCTGCGTGATGGTGTTCAGCACCGGCGTCGTCAGCACGGCCACGCCCAATCTCGGCAAAGACGTATCCATCGGCACGGCCATCCTCGTCGAGGCGGCGATGACGTTCCTAGTGGTATTCGCCATGTTCGGCACCGTCATGGACGCGCGCGGGCCGAAGATCGGCGGGCTGGCTGTCGGATTGGTGGTGGCGGCGGGCGTGTTGTTCGGCCAGCCGCTGACCGGTGCGTCAATGAATCCGGCGCGTGTGTTTGGGCCGGGTCTCGTCAGCGGCCATCTCGCGAACCACGCCGTCTATTGGATCGGCCCGATGCTGGGCGCGGCGCTGGCGGGTGTGATTTACGGGCGCTTTCTGATCGTGCCGGATGAACTGCCGCCGACGCAGCAGAAGAAGAAGTGAGGAATGAAACGTAAAACGTGAAGCGAGCATGAACTTCCTCGCCCGTCATTGATTCCGAATTACGTTTCACGGTTTACGCTTTAAGAATTGTAGCCATGCAACGGTCCAGGAAAAATCCACCGCCAAAAGCCGAAGGCCACCGCGTCTGGATCGTGCCGGATGCTTACCTGCCGCCGTTGACGGCGGAGGATGAGACGAAGCGGGCGGGCGGCCGGGGCTACTGGAGCCATGAGTCGCTCTGCATCGTCAACACCGGACCGAAGCCGGCACGAGTATCGCTGAATTTCTATTTCGAGGATCGGCCGGCGGTGAAGAACATCCGCGTCACGGTCGGCGCGGAACGGACGTGGCACATCCGATTCGACAAGCCGGAACTGCTCGACGGATTCCGCGTGCCGGCGGGCGTGCCTTACGCGTTACGGGTGGAGAGCGATGTGCCGGTGGTGGTGCAGCACAGCCGGCTGGATACGACGCAGCCGAACTGCGCATTTCTCTCGGTGATGGCGCACCCGGTGCGGTAGTTTCGCCGGGCTTCTACGCCACTGGCGCCGGTGCGTGGTTGAGTTTCCTCAGCAAGACTTTCGAGTGCCGGCCACTCTGGTCGTAGCGTTGCCGCCGATCCGGGGGCAGGTCGTCGGGCGATCCTTCCGTGTAGCCGAGCCTCTGGAAATAAGCGAACGCCTGCGTGGAGAGCGCGAACAGTTCGGACGCGCCCAGTTCGGCGGCGCGCGTCTCGACATACGTCGCCAGCTTCCGACCGATGCCCAGATTCTCGTGGCCGGGATTGACGAACAGGCACGCCAGTTCGGCTTTCTTCTGCTCCGCGTAGAAATGGCACGCGACGCAGCCGACGACGTTTTTGTCTATTTCATAGACGTAGAAGTCTGCCAACTCCTTTTCCAGTGTCGCCCGCGTCCGTTTGACCAACTCTTCGTTCTGGACGCCGACCTTGATGAGCTGTTGCAGCGCGCGCAGGTCCTTCTTCACCGCCTTGCGGATCTGCCGATACTCGGAGGCATAGACGAGCGTGCCGATGCCTTCATTGCTGAAGACCTCGGCGAGGATCGCCTCGTCGGTGTGGCCGTTGATGATGTGGACCCGCTCGATGCCCTGGGCGCATGCCTTGACGGCGTATTCGGCCTTGCTGACCTGCTCCGGCAGGAACCAGTCGCGATGCTGCTTGAGCGTCGCCGCCAATTCGGTGGCCAACACTTGCAGCGTCAGGAGGCCGTTGACGACGAGACCGTCGTTGGGCGTCAGGAAAATAATCTTCACCGCCTTCAACGCCTCGGCGATCTCGACGGCCACTTGGTCGGAGTTTACCCGGAACGTGCGACCCTCGCCGTCAAAGCCGAGCGGTGGAATCACTGGGATCACGCCTTTGTCGAGAAGCGTCGTCAACAACTCCGTGTCCACCCGTTCGATCTTGCCGGTATAGAGATGATCCACACCTTGCAGGATGCCGAGCGGATGGGCGATGCAGGCGTTGGTGACGGCGGCGCGCAGGTCGTTGGCACTCAGCCCTTCCAGGACCTCGTGCGACAACCGCGACGCCGCGGCGATGGCCAGTTTCAACGTGTCGGCGTCGGTCACGCCTGTGCCGTAAGCGTCGCTGATCTTCACGCCGGTTTGCGCGGCCATCTCCAGCATCTGGTGGCTCGCGCCGTGGACGATCACGACCTTGATGTTGAGCGATCGCAACACCGCCACGTCCCGCAGCAGGTTGGGGAAAACCTCATCGCTGACGAGATGTCCGTCCATGGCCAGCACGAACACCTTGTCACGAAACTGCGGGATGTAACGAAGCATCCCACGCAAATCTACCGGTTTTGCAGTCACAGCATTTCTTTCGTGGCGCGGATACTATCACAGCGCGCCCGCGATGCAACAACGGCGCGAGGCTCAGGCTTGCGCCGCGCGGAGGGGGTGATTATCGTTCGCGCCACTGAAATGAAGACTCGTTTCCGGCTGATGGCCGTCGTGATGGCGGCTGGCGTTCATTTACTGGCGGTTTCCACGGACGCCGCGTCGCTGCGCGTCGTGGTGGATGCGGCGCCGCCCGGTGGACTGCCGCTGGAAATTTCCGGCGAACTGACCCCCTTGTTGACGAAAGGCGATGCCGCGTCCGCTACCAACCTCCAGTTCATCGTCAGCGGTCCGAAACGGCGGTGCGTGAGCCAGTCACTCGCCGGCACGAACGGCACGAGCCGGCTACTGTGGCAGTCGCAGGGGCCGGGCAAGTATGAGATCACGGCGAAACCCGTGACAGACGAGCCGGATAAGGCCGACACGCCCATCGCCCGCATCGAGCGCGACACCATCCATATCAATAATGGCGTCTTTCGCACCGCGCACACAGCAAGCCTTGCGGGCGGCTTCCCGACGGCTATCACCGTGGCGGGCGCAAAGGCGGCGTTGCCGGTAGATTATGCCGACCGGCTTTATCAGACGGATGTCGGCCAGTTCTCGCTCGCCGTCAACCCACGGCCTGCGCTGCGGCTGGTTGCGAACGGCCCGCTGTTCGCCACCATCGAAGTCAGCAGCGGCTACTACCGGGCTGAAGCCGGCCAGCTTGTGCAGCACGAATCGTTGCCGGTGGCGCGGTATCGTTTCACGTATTTCCGGAACTCGCCGTTCGTGCAGGTGAACGTCGTCGTCTCGCAGAGCCGCGAGTTTAACTGGAAGGAACTGCACATCCTGGAACTGCGCGCGCAGGCCGCCAGCCTCGCCCCGCCGTCGGACGAATCCCCCGCCGCGCCGCGCGCGAAAAGCTGGGCCGGCGGCGAGCCGTCCACCGAGAGCATGTTGGCGCGCAACAATCAGACGTTCCAGTTCAACCGTTGGGCCGCGCTCTACTTCGACAACGGCGTCATCGCCGTGATGAACCCGCACGCTACTGGCAGCGGCAACAAGCAGGCGCGCATCCATGACGGCGCCAACCTGCTCTACGTGATGGGGCCGTGGGTGGAGTTCGCCGCGCCGCGCGTCGAGTTTGATCGTTACCTTTACGTGGGCCCGCGCAATGTGCCGCGCCAGGCGCTCGACGACATTGCCGCGCAGGTGGACCGCCAGAAGCCTCTGCGCGTGGAATCGCCGGAACTGGAAACGCAGGCGCGCTCGCTGCGTAAGGCGCTCGCCACCGCGTTGCCCGGCCTCGGCAACCGCACGCCGCGCTCCGTGCAGTTCTGGCGGCTGAACCACGCGCTCGCCGATCTGCATTCGCTTCACAACACCGGCGCCGCGCGAAGTGTTATCACGCAAACGCCGCCGAAGCGCACGCTGCCGCGAGAAACGCCGCCAGCGGTGGAGGTGATTTCGCTTGGCGACGGCCGCGACGCTCTTGTGACAGACCAGTTGCTGCTTACGCTCGACATGAAGGGGCGGCTGACGAGCCTTTACCAGGCGTTGAACGACACGGAACTGCTCTCGCGGCCGTGCTCGATGTTCCGGTTCACCGCGCGCAACCCGCTCGGTGTCGAGGCAACGCTCACGGCGAACGAAACTGAGCGCGCGTCGGCGGACTTCAACAACAATGAGTTGCGCCTGCGTTACACCGGCAGTTTTTTCGGCACAATCCCGGCACACGTGGACCTCGTGTTGCGACTCGACGGGCCGAGCATCTTTTGGCGCGCGGAAGCGGCGGTGGACGGCGACGGCGCGGCAGCGTGGCGGCTCGATTTCCCGGTGCTCGACGGCGTGGGACGGCTCGAAGGCGATGAGGGCGACGACGCGGTCCTTGTGCCGGACGGCTGGGGCCGTTGGTTGCCTCGGCCGAGCGGGGCGCGTTATCAGGGACGCTACCCCAGCGGCGGCGCGACGATGCAATGGGTTGGCTACGGCCGCGGCGAGACGACGCTCGGCATCATCGCGCGCGACGGGCGTTGCTTTACCAAGGACTTCGTCGCACTTGGCAACGAGGAGACGCGGACGGTGTCGCTGGAGGCTCGGCATTATCCGGGCGAGATGGGCTTCACGCGCGGCTGCAACTGGCCGTATGAGGTGGAGACGGTGGCGCTGGCCGGCGATTGGTTCGCGCTGGCGGAACACTACCGCGCATGGGCGACGCGGCAGGCATGGTGCGAGGGCGGCAAGAACCGGCGGCGGCAGGATTCGCCCGATTGGTTCCGCAAGCTAGTCTGGTGGCATCACGACGGCGCGCGCGACGGCGCGAGCCTCACCAACACCTTCGAGCACCTCCGCAAGACGGTTCCGCAGTCGCTCGCGTTCCACTGGTATAACTGGCACTCGATCCCGTTCGACAACTTCTATCCCGATTACTTTCCGGTGAACGACTACGTGCCGGCGGTCCGCGCGAAACTGCGCGAGTGGAACGTGCGCGTGATGCCCTACATAAACGGCCACCTCTGGGACACGCAGGCGAAGAGCTACGCCGAGGAAGGCGCGGTGCGTTGGGCGATGAAGAAGTTCGACGGCTCTCTCTACATCGAGCACTGGAACAAGCACGACCACTCGACGGCGTGCCCGTTCACCGATGCCTGGCGCGACAAGATGGTGCGCGTCACCGACAAGCTCTTCCGCGATGTCGGAGTGGACGCGGTTTACCTCGACCAGATCGGCGCGGCGGCGGCGCAGCTTTGCTACGACGGCTCGCACGGCCACGCGCGCGGCGGCGGCGATCATTACGTCGCCGGCTATTGGAAGCTGTTGCAGGCCGTGCGTGCCAACGCCCGCAGCCTCAATCCCCACGCCGCGCTCACGACGGAGGACACCGCCGAGCCTTACACCCGCTACCTCGACGGGATGCTCATGTGCAACCGCGCGTTGCCCGACAGCATTCCGTTCTTTCCGGCAGTCTATCACGACTACGTCGCGCTGTTCGGCCTCTACATCCACGAGCCGGAGGTCAAGGCGGGCGTCACGTTCCGCTCGAAGGAGGCGATGCTGTTCCAGTTCGGCGGGCAGCTTGGATGGCACGGCACGAACTGGAGCGATAAGCCGGAACATCGGGAGAAGTTCGCGTGGCTCGCCAAGCTCGCCGCGTTCCGGCAGGCCGCGCTCGACTGGCTCGGCTACGGCGACATGCTGCGTCCGCCTCGGGTAACGATGATGCGCAACGGCGCGCCCGTGCCGCGCATCGCGCAGCGTTGGATCGTCCACAAGCGGGAGGTCGCCACCGAGCAGCCGGCTGTGACCGCCAGCGCGTGGCAGGCCAGCGATGGGCGCGTCGCCGTCTTCGTCATCAACGTCTCCGACAAACCGCTCGCCGTCGGCGTGCAGTTGCCGCCCGAAGCGAAGGGAAAGAAGCTCAAGGAGATGGACTCGACCAGCCAGGAGTGCGGCGGCGCGGATGTGTTCAACCGCCAGCTTCGCCTCGACCTCGCGCCGATGAGCGTGCGGATGTTCGTGGCGATGTGAGGCACGCCGCCTCTACTTCTTCCTCAACTGAAGCGTGATCTGCTTCCGGCCCATTTCGTCGCCGGCTTCGCTGACGGTCTCGATCTCCGGGTCGCTGGCGAAGAAGCGGTGGATGACGCGCCGCTCGTAGGGGCTTAACGGTTCGAGATGGATCGGGTCGCCCCAGCGGCGGACGCGGTCGGCTTGTTCCTGAGTGTGCTTGATGAGCAGGTCGCGCGCGCGCTCGCGGTAACGGCAGACATCCACGATGACGTGCGGCGCTTCCGGGTGTTGTTTGCGCAGCATGCGGTTCAGGAGGAACTGGAGATGGCTGAGGGTCTGACCTTGCTTGCCGATGAGCCGGCCGCCCTCGGAACATTCGATGTGCAGCAACAGGCCCTCTTCGGTCTGGAACTGGTCCACCTTGCCTTCAAAGCCCATCAGGCGGATCAACTCGCTCAACATCTGCTTCGGATCGTTCGCCATAGGATCACCGTCGGGTCGGCGCCGGCACTGCGGCGGGTTTCTTCGTGTCGCGCAGCGCCAGCCACTGCTGGAGGATGCTAAGCAAGTTCTGCACGGTCCAGTAAAGCACCAAGCCGCTGGACATGCTGTAGAACATGAACACGAACATCAGCGGCATCAACATCATCATCTTCTGCTGCGTCGGGTCCACATTGGCCGTCGGCGTCAGTTTCTGCTGCCAGAGCGTCGTGGCGCACATCACCACCGGCAGCGGATTGATCGGAAGCCCGGCGACGGTGAAGATCGTGTCGGGCAGGCTGAGGTCGTTGATCCAGAGGAACTTCGCGCCGCGCAGCTCGATGACGGTCCGCAGCATGTTGTAGAGCGCGATGAAGACCGGGATTTGCGCGAGCAACGGCAGGCAGCCGCCCATCGGGTTGACCTTGTGCTCCTTGTAGAGCTTCATCATCTCCTGCTGCTGCCTCTGCGGCTCGTCGGGATACTTCTCCTTGAGTTTGGCGATGAGCGGCTGCAACTCCTGCATCCGCTTCATCGAGCGCGTGCTCATGGCCTGAATCGGCCAAAACAGGAGCTTGATGACGATGGTGATGATGATGATGGCGATGCCGTAGTTGGGGATGACCTTGTAAATGGTTGTGAGGCTCCAGAGCAGCGCCTCGGCAATCCGGCCGAACCAGCCGAACTCCATCACCTCTTCCTGCTTGTTGCCGAGCGCGGCGAGCCGTTTGTATTCCTTCGGCCCGGCGTAAAGCTGGAACTCGCGCGTGACCGACGCGCCCGCGTCCACCTTCGCGCTGCCCATCAACAACCACGCGTGAGCGCCGATCGGCGCCGCGCTGGCCTCCGGCGTGAGCGCGCGCGGCAACTCCACCTTCTGCGCGTGAAACCCGCCAGTCGGCTCCTTGGGCGTCATCACCAGCGCAAAGTAACGGTTCTTTACGGCCGCCCATTTGACGTCGGCGGTCGCAAACACGTCCTGGCTCATCGAACTGGCCAGCGTATAGGTGGCTTTGGCGCGGCCCGTGAGGCTAAGCGCGCCCTCCCAGTGGTCGGCGTTGACGTAGGTGGGATCGTCCTGCGCGTCCAGTTGCGCGGCCGTGCCGACCGCCACGCCGAACGCCGGCGTTTCGACCGCTTGTTTGTTGAGATTCTCAGTCCGCACCCGGCACGTGAGCGTGTAGTCGTCGCCCAAGGCGAATTCCTTGACGACCCGCAACCCGCCGGCGGCGTCGCTCGTAAACACCGCGCGGTCCCGCGTGCTCTCCGTCAGTGTGAAAACGGCGTTGCTGTCCGCGCCCGGCCATGCGAGCACCGAGACCGTGCCGTTGGTGCCTTTTGTCGAGCCGCCCGTCAACGTGAAGACTGGCTCTGATGCGAAACGGTTCAGCATCACCGGCGCGTCGTTCGTGCCACCGATCTTCCACGGCTTCAACACCACATCGCGGATACCGCCGCCGTAGGTGGTCAGTTCCGCTCGAAGCAACTTGTTCTCCAGCGTGACGGTCCTCTCCGGCGACTTTGGCGCGGAGGGCGCAGCCGGCGGCGCGACGACATCCAGCGCGGGCTTTGCCGGCGCGGCTTTCATCTCCGGCGGTTGCGCGGGACGCGCGACGACGTTGGTGCGCGTGCCGGCCTTCGGCTCTGGCTCCGTGCCCGGCGGTGGCCCGGGCCAGTAATGATTCACCAGCGCCTGCCATCCGAAGACGACGGCGAAGCAGATGACGACGATGACGATGCCTCTTTTATCCATTAGTGGGTGACTCGTGATGCGTGATGCGTGATGCGTAATGCGTAACTCGTGACTCGCCGACAGCCGGCGCGGGATCATACCCGTGGCCGCCCCACGGGTGGCAGCGCGCCAACCGCCGCGCCGCGAGCCACAACCCGCGCCATGCGCCATGCGCCCGCAGCGCGTCCATGGCGTATTGCGAGCAGGTCGGCGTGAAGCGGCAGCCCGACGCCGCCGGCAGCAGCGTGTGCAACGCCGGCGAGACGACAAGCTGGTAAACCCGCAGCAGTTTGATCAAAAACCAGCTCATTCAGTTACGCGCCACGTATTAGGTCAACCATCACGTTTCCTTCAATGCGCCGGCCGCTTTCAGCAGCCGCAACAACTCATCCCGCACAACCTGCATCGAGCAGCCGACCATGCCGCGCCGCACGACCACGACCACATCGCCGGGATTGACCAGTTGTTCCTGGATCAGCCGCCACGCCTCCCGCACGATGCGGCGGGCGCGGTTCCGCACGACGGCGCAGCCGAGTTTGCGGCTGGTGACCACGCCGAGCCGGCGGCCCGGCAGGTCCTCCGCTCGCAGCACGTTCAGCAACATCAGGCGGCCCGTCAGCTTGCGCCCTTCGGCGCGCGCGCGCCGGAAGTCCGTGCCGTGCTGCAGCCGCTCCCGCTTGCGGAGCGTGCGTTTCACGAGGCTCAGACCGGTGTCAGGCGTTTGCGGCCCTTGCGGCGCCGGCGGTTCAAGGTCGCGCGACCGGCCTTGGTGCGCGTCTTGGCCAGAAAGCCATGCTTGCGCACGCGCCGGCGGCGGTGAGGTTGAAAGGTTCGTTTCATAGCATATTCCGACGTTTCTGATAAAAGCCCGCGCATCATACCGGCAGACCCGCCCTTGTCAAGGCAAGCTCCACGGGCTCGTTGGCGCGGGCGGAAAGCAGGTGCGCGCCGCGGTTCCGCGATGAAAGGCCGGGAATCCCTCTTCCGCCGCGCATCGCGTTCTGCTATGTAACTGCCGTGCAACCGATCGCATTTCAATACGGCAGCTTCGTCGTCCACTGGTATGGCGTCCTCGTGGCCTGCGGTTTCCTCGCGGGCATCTGGATGACCGCTTGGCGGGCGCGCCGGCAAAACATCCCCACCGAACTGGTTTTCGACCTGTCGCTCTACCTGCTCATCTTCGGGATGCTCGGCGGCAAGTTGTTCTACATCATCGCCTACTGGCAGGATTTCCAGCGCAACTTCAGCCGCGACGGCTTCAACGCGTTGCGCAGCGGCTTCGTTTTCTACGGCGGCTTTATCTGCGCGGTCGTGGTCACCCTCTGGTATGCGCGACGGCACGGCATTCAGCACTGGCGGATGGCGGACCTGTTCACGCCGGCGTTGCCGCTGGGACACGCGTTTGGCCGGCTCGGCTGTTTCGCGGAAGGTTGCTGCTACGGCGAAGCGACAGCGCTGCCCTGGGCGGTGCATTACCCGGCGTCGCATCCGACGTATCCGCACGGGGCGCATCCGACGCAGTTCTACGAAGCCGTCGCCAACCTCGCCTTTTGCGCCGTGCTGTCGTGGTTCTATCCGCGGCGCAAATTCGACGGCCAAGTGTTCTGGATTTACGCGATTCTCTACGCCGTGATGCGCTTCAGCATCGAATTCATCCGCGGCGATAACCCGCGCCACTGGCCGGGCCAACTCACCAACTCGCAGGTCACGGCGTTGCTCTGGCTGGTAGCGGCGGTGATTTTCCTGTGGCGGCTGCCCCGGACGCGGACGACCTCGTAATTTCGGATTTTGGATTTTAGATTCCTGCAAATATGGGGACGAAACCGAAAGAGCAGCGGCTGGGGTTCGTTGCCGGCGCTGACGCGGGCGGCCAGCGCCTTGACATATGGCTGCATCGCCAGTTGCCCGACCGCTCGCGCGCCTTCCTGCAGAAGCTGATCCGCGAAGGCCACGTCCAAATCCAAAATCCAAAATCCAAAATCCAAAATCCCAAGCCCAACCACCCGGTCCTGCCCGGCGATACCGTCGCGGTCGTCATCCCGCCCCCGGAACCGTGCGAAGTGGCGGCTGAAGCCATCCCACTCGACGTGCTCTACGAGGATGCCGACCTGATCGTCATCAACAAACCGCCGGGGCTGGTGGTGCATCCGGCGGCGGGCCACCGGGCGCACACGCTGGTAAACGCATTGCTGCACCATTGCCGCGGCCAGCTCAGCGGCATCGGCGGCGTCGAGCGGCCGGGCATCGTCCATCGGCTCGACAGCGACACCAGCGGCTGCATCGTCGCGGCAAAGAAAGACACGGCGCACCGAGCACTGCAGGCTCAGTTCAAGGAGCGCACAGTCGCCAAACTTTATCTGGCGCTGGTCTGGGGCGTGCCGCGTCGGAGCAGTGGCTTCATCGAGGGCGCCATCGGCCGCAGCGCGACCGACCGCAAGAAGATGCGTGTCGTCAGCCACGGCGGACGCGAGGCCGTCACTGAGTTTGAGGTCGCCAAGGCGTTTGGCGAGGTGGCGTTACTGCGTTGCACGCTGCACACCGGCCGGACACACCAGATTCGCGTCCATCTGGCCGCGATGGGGCATCCGATTGTCGGCGACAAGGTTTACGGCGGCGCCCGCAAACACCCACTGACGGCGGAGGCAGGCCGGCAGATGCTGCACGCGCAGACGCTGGCATTCGACCACCCGCGCACGCATAAACGGCTGGAGTTCACCGCGCCGCTTCCGCAGGATATGGCGGCGCTGGTCCGGCGCTTGGAAACGTAAGCGTAAAACGTAAAGCGTAAGAACGGAATCCTATGAGTCAGTTTCATGAGGCGCTCGACGCCACCATCAGTCATTTGGAAGAACTCAAGCGCGTCGGCGTCACGCATGTGCCCGTGAGGCGTGAAACGCTGGAGGCTCTTGGCCGGCCCGTTGCCGTCACTGTCGCCGAGCCGCCCGTTGCGCAAGACGCAATGCGCAATACGTCTCCCCCCGTCCCCGTCTCGCGCGCTGAATCGCCCGACATGTTCGCCGAGCGCATCCAAGTGAGCGGCTCCACCAAGGCGGAGAAGCTCGCCTCGCTGCGCGAGCAGGCGGTCATGTGCGTGAAGTGCAAGCATCTCGCCGCGTCGCGCACACAGGTCGTCTTCGGCGTCGGCAATCCGGAAGCGGAACTCATGTTTGTCGGCGAGGCGCCCGGAGCGGACGAAGACGCGAAAGGCGAGCCGTTCGTGGGCCGCGCCGGCCAGTTGCTCACCAAGATCATCGAAACGATGGGCTACAAGCGCGGCGATATTTACATCGGCAACATCTTGAAGTGCCGCCCCAACATGCCCGCCGGCGAGAGCGGCAACCGCCAGCCGACCGGCGACGAGATGAAGACATGCCTGCCGTGGCTTCACGCGCAGATTGACATCATCCAGCCCAAGGTGATCGTGGCGCTCGGCGCAGTCGCGATGCGCGGGCTGATGCCGGACATGACCACGGGGATCACGAAACTCCGAGGCCACTGGTTGCTCTACCGCCAGATTCCGCTGATGCCGACCTACCACCCGGCCTACGTGTTGCGCGCCTACACGATGCAGAACCGCCGCGCCGTCTGGGAGGACATGCTGCAAGTGCTGGAGAAACTCGGCCGCCCCATCACGCCGAAGATGCGGAATTACTTCAAGTCCGAGTGAACAGGGCGGTGGTTCGTGTTCGCCACTCACGTTCGCCGCGCGTCTTGACTCCGCCGTGCCGGATGCTAGGCTGGCCACAAGGTAACAACCATGTTTCAAATCATCTTCAACCCGACAAGCGCCGCGGAGCTGGCGAAGCTGCCGAAGGAAAAGCAACTGCTGTTGATGGGCCGGTTCGACGACGTGCCAAAGGACCTGGCCACCGACAACACCTCCAAATACGGCCGCTTCGCGCGCGAGGGCCGGCATCTCTACCGGTTGCGCGAGGGCGACTATCGGATCTATTTCGAGCGCGCGACGGAGGGCATCGTCGTGCACCGCATCCTGACCAAGAACACGCTCAAGGATTTTCTGTTCCGATCCAAGCTCGACGCCGGCGAGGAAACCGAGTTGGAGCAGCGGCCCGAATTCTGGAAGATGATCGGCGAGGCGGGAAAGAAGTAAGCTTACACTTCCATCGCGCCAAGCCGCCGGTTGCGGTCGCGCCACGCACACTCATGCAGAAATCGAATCGTATTCCATCGCGCAACGACGGCCTTCCCTCGTGGGTCTGGCCGGTGGCGTTGGTCGCGCTGGTCGTGCTTTTCTTCTGGCGGTGCTTAGCCACGGACCAGATCCTGATGTCCAACGACGCCTCGCTGGCCACGCTGGCCAGGGCGAAGGCGATCCTGCCCGACGGTTTCCTTAGCGGCTGGGAGCCTGTCAACTGGCTCGGAAGCGCCGTCAACTATCCCGCCACGCCAACGTGGTTTCTGCTCTACCTGATGCCGGTGGAGTCGTTCGCGCGGCTGATTTATGTGATCCACGCCCTCGCCACGTCGCTATTGGCGTTCTACTGGCTGCGGCGGCTGGAACTAAGCGACTTCGCCGCGTTCTTCGGCAGTCTGGTGATGACGTTTGCCGGGTCGTATCTGACCTACATCCTGCCGGGACATATCGGCAAGTTTGAGATGACCACCTTCGCGGTCTTGTCATTGTTGTGCCTGACGCGCGCCCTGCAGACGACACACTGGCTGGACTTCGCGTGGGCGGGCGTGGCGCTTGGCCTGGCGCTGGACGGCGCGATTGACAGCGGCGCGTTGATGGCGCTGCTGATCGCGGCATGGTTTCTGTTCGATGCAGGACGGCGCTGGCTGGACGTGGATGACCGCACGCGGCGGAACTGGGTCTTGGGATTCATGCTCCTGATGGGACTGAGCGCGGCTTGCGCGCTGCCGATCGTGACCAGTTTCCTGCGCGCCGGATTGGTCACGAACGTCCCCGGCGGCGGCGAAGGCGACACCGGCGAACAGAAATGGCACTGGGCGACACAGTGGAGCTATCCGCCCAGCGAAGTGGTGGACCTTTTCGCGCCTGGCTATCACGGATGGAAGAGCAATGATCCGCGGGCGCCTTATTGGGGCGCGCTGGGCCGCAATCCGCAGTTCGATCCGTATGCCACGCCCGCCGACCTGCTCAAGGCCGCCAACGTCACCAATCCCGCCCAAGCCAGCCAGCTCCTTCAGTTCTGGAACTTCCGCTTCAACGGTGACTTCCACGGCACCGTCACCTTGGTGGCGATCCTGCTGGCCCTCGCGGCCTTGTTTGCGCGCGAAACCCAGCCTGCGGACGGCGAACCCCGGAACGATTGGCGTGCCGCATGGCACCGCCGCCACGGTCCCATGATCATCTTCTGGGTGGCGGTGGTGGTGGTCGTATTGTTGGCCAGCTTTGGCCGGTTCTTCCCGCCGCCGTTCCGGCTGCTGCATTCACTGCCGCTGTTCAGTTCGATGCGCAATCCGAACAAACTGCTGGTGCTCCTCACGCCCGCCCTGGCGGTGCTGGCCGCCATCGGCATAGACCGGCTCTGGCGTGAGACACAGCCGCCCGAAACAGGCCGGAAAGCCAAGAGCGCGAACCGGTGACGCCCATGAACCGCTTGACGAAAAACTTCCTCATTGCGCTCGCGGTGGTGCTGGGTATCTCGCTGCTTTGGATGGCCATCCTCGCAGCGAGCGTGGACAGCCGCACGCAGTTCTTCGCCAACGGCGGCTACGACATGTTTGTGCAGCCCAATCCCGCTACCGGTGAGAAGGCTTCGCAAATCATGGCCGCACTGCCGGGCCGCGCCATGTTCCACTTCTTCGTGGTCACCATGCTGGCGGGCGCGATGATAGTCAACCTGCTCTGGCTCAACGGCGCGGCCAAGCCGTGGCTGCGTTGGGGAAGCTGCGCGGGACTGGCGCTGATCCTCTACGTCGAACAATGGTCGGCCACCAGCAACTTCTTTGAATACTACTCCCCGTCCCAGGTCTATGGCGACAATCCCATCTTCCAAAAGCTCCGCGCCAGCCCCGGCCGCCAGCGCCTGGCCATGCTCACCCGCGCCGGTTACTACAACACCTGGCTGAGCCTCCATCTGCCTTACTTCGACATAGACACGATTGACATCCCCGCCGCCTCGCGCCCGCCGGCCGACTACACCGCCTACTTCGGCGTGGTGGACCGCGCGCCCCTGCGCAAATGGGAGCTTTGCGCCACCCGCTACATGCTCGGCCCGAAAGATCTCGGCCTGCAATTCTTCAAGGCGCAAAACGGCGAGGCGTTCTTCCGTCCCATTGTCGAGATGGATGTGCCGCAGTTGGGGCGGCCGACATTGTTCGAGTATTCCCGCGCCCTGCCCCGCGCGCTCGTCCTGCACCGGTGGGAAATCCTGGACGACCCGGACAAGCTGCTGGCCCGGCTCGTGGACCCGAAGTTCGACCCTCATTCCACCATTCTGCTCAATGCCGCGCCACCGCTCCAGCCCGATCCCAACGCGCCGCCCTCAACCGCCGTGGACATCGTCAGCTTCAAGCCGGCGCGCGTCGAATTGAAAACCTCGCTGAAGTCACCCGGCATCCTGATGCTGAACGACCGTTACGACACCGGCTGGACCGTCGCCGTGGACGGCGCGCCGGCCAAAATGCAGCCCGGCAACTTCATCATGCGCACCGTGCCGCTGCCGCCGGGCGAACACCGGGTGGTTTTCCACTATGGCGTTCCGGCCGCCATGTGGTGGCTCACTTGGGGCCAGTGGATCGCGATCACCTTGGGCCTTGTCGCCACCGCCATCAGCGCGCTGCGGCGGCGAAAATGACCCGTGGAGCGTCAAGCGTGAAGCGTCAAGCGTCCAACCGCCCCAAAACGCTCCACGCCCTCGTCACCGGCGGTGCCGGCTTCATCGGCTCCAACCTCTGCGCCGAAGTGCTCGCGCGCGGCTGGCGCGTAACGGCGGTGGACAACTTTCATCTCGGCCGGCCGGAATTCATCGCGCCGCTTCGGAGGAACCCGCGCTTCAAATTCATCCAAGCCGACCTGCTGGACCTGCTGCGCGTGAAGCGTCTCGTGCGCGGCTGCGACGTCGTCTTTCACATGGCCGCCAACTCCGACATCAGCCGCGGCGCCCGCGAAACCCATCTCGACCTCTCGCTCGGAACGCTCACCACCTACAACGTGTTGGAAGCGATGCGTCTCGGCGGCATACGCGACATCGTCTTCGCCTCCACCAGCGCCGTCTATGGCCTCGCGCGCGTCAAGCCGACCCCGGAAGATTACGGACCGCTGCGGCCGATCTCGCTCTACGGCGCCAGCAAACTGGCCGCCGAGGGTTTCATCACCGCCTTTTGCCACAACTTCGGCCTGCGCGCGTGGATTTACCGTTTCGCGAACATCGTCGGCCACAACGGCACCCATGGCGCGCTGGTTGACTTCATTGCCCGGCTGCGGCGAAACCCGCACCGTCTTCGCATCCTCGGCGACGGCCGCCAGGCGAAGCCCTATCTCCACGTCAGCGAGTGCGTCAGCGGCATGATTTACGGCTACGAGCACGCCCGCGGCGAAGTGAACTGTTTCAACCTCGCCCCGCGTGGCGGCGCAACGACCGTGAAACACATCGCCCGAACCATTGTCCGCGCGCTCGGCCTCATGGGCGTGGAGTTCGTCTTCACCGGCGGCGAACAGGGCTGGCGGGGCGACGTGCCGCAGGTCCGCCTCGACGCCCGCAAACTGGCCGGACTCGGCTGGCGCGCGGCGTTGACCAGCGACGAGGCGGTCGAGCGCGCCGCGCACGAACTGGCCGGGCAACTCTGACCCCGCGACGGGCGGCGGGATGAGATTTGGAGTCACGGCGAGCATCGGATTTTAAGTTGACACATGCGGTGCCCGCCTATACAAGTTAGTCGCTATTACGAGGAAGAGGCTTTAACCGAGAGAGCGCGTAACAGTGTGTGGCAGTCGCGCGCAAAAACCTCGGACGTTGAACAAATATGCGGGTAAGGAGAGTCAGGTGAATACAACAACATATCACGCGACAAAAGAGGCGGGGCGAAAGCGGAAACTGTCTGACGGCTTAGGGGCTATCCTGGTTGCAGGGTTGCTCGCTGTGGCGGCCATGTCCACGGCCGCACAGGCACAAAACCCACCCCAACAACTGTCAGATGTGACTACGGCGTTATTGGACAAGAGTGGCAACCCCATGACACTGGCCCAAATGGCGTATCAGTTCGCCCGTGGTCTCACTCCACCCTTTCTGGGCACCAGAGAGGCGGACGCGATCTCATGGCTGATGGGCAACCAAGTGGGAGAACAGCCGGGCCACCAACCACCGCTTTCGCCGCTCGGTGGATGGGGAAACCCGGGAAGAAACGCAACGGTGGGTGACCTGACGGTGCTTTTGGTCCAACAGTATAAGATTGAACCGACAGCCGCTGCGGGCGGGCAGCTAACGGCGCAGGATTACCAAAACGCGCTGGTTGGTTTTACGGGCAGTGCGAGCGTTTCGACCTTCAGCAGCATGGCCAGCATTTTCAGCGATTGGACCACCCCTACGATCAACGTATTGGGTCCCCAGCCGAGTTCAGGAGAGCAAACGCGGTCAACGCCGACGCCATAATAGGATTCTGTTTTGCGATGGTGGGATGATAATAATAGTGTCTGAATGAAGATTTCGAGCGAGGAGAGCAGATATGAATAACCTGCCGATGAAGGTGGTTGTATTGGGTTTGATGGTGTTGACATGCGCGGCATCCGCGCAAGATCAAGATATCAAGCGGAACATGGAACGGAGTTTGCAGGGCGTGGTGAAACAGCGGGCCTTTGCATACGGACTGACGTTGCGCGAGGGATACGACAGCAACATTTACAGTCGCTCCGACAATGTCAAAGGCAGTTTCAGCACGACGGCGTCGCCGGACTTCCAGTTTGGATGGAGCGGTCCGTTGACGGATGTAACCGCCCACTACTCCTATTCGGCAGTTTATTACGAGAGCCGTCCGGAGAAATCGCTGGATCAATCTCACAACCTCAATGTGAGTGTCGGCCATGAGTTCTCGCCGCGTTTGCACGTGGTGTTTTCGGATGATTTTGCGCCGGGTTTCGAGCCGGATATCGAGGAAGGCACCAACCAGCGCAGCGCCGATTACATCCAGAACACCGCGCGGTTGACCGCCACCTATAAGCTCGACAGCCGGTGGGATATGACCTCGTCGGTGAGGCATTATTTCATCAATTACAGCGACGATACGGTATTGCCGGTTATTCCGGGCACGCCGACTTCGCAGACGATGAACCGGCAGGCTGTTGATACAAGCGTCGGCGTCAATTACCAACCGCAATCCACAACAACCTTGGGCGCGGCGTTGTCTTATAACGCGGTTTCATATACCGGAAACAATCGTGATAACTCCGGCGGAACGGCGGTCTTCAACGTCCGACACATCTTCAATCCGCGTTTGTCCGCTGATGCGGCGGCCGGCATGTCACTGCGCACCTACGATGTCATTGGCGGCGAGTCCGTGAATCCGGATGTGAACATGGGTCTAAGCTATCTGCTCACGCCTCGCACGAGCCTCTTTGGCCGTTTTTCCACTCGTATGCAGCCCACGGAGTTGGGCGGTTACCTTGAGTCGCAAACCTTTATGCTTAGCGGTGGCGCTGTTCATCAGTTTACATCCCGGCTGATGGGATCTGCGAGTGTCATGTATGTGCCCACCGAATACCAAGGCAGCCTGGTGGTGCCAGGAATCGGCGGGCCGGGAACGGCCTTTAATGGCAACCAGTCGGAAACTTCCATCGCGTCATCTCTCACGCTGGGGTATCAGTTCAATGTTCATCTCCGCGGCGAGATTGGCTATTCCTTTACGCACTTCACCTCCGATCTTTTCGCTCGCGACTACGACCGTCACATGACTTACCTGCAGGCGCGTGTTGGTTTCTAGAAATAGAAACTGACAGTCGGACGTGGTGCCTTCAAGCGGTGTTGCGACAGGTTGGTTTTCCAGATCGATTCGCACTGGCGGTTTCCGAACTTGCAACCTGGCGCGCAACACCTACATTCCCCCTGCATGGCCGGGTTGAAAGACAATCTGTTGGAACTCATCCGTCGCACGTCGGCTGAGATGCCGGATGACGTCAACCGTGTGCTCATTGACGCGCTCAAGGCGGAAGAGCAGCGCACGACGGCAGAGTTCGCGCTGAAGACCATCCACGCCAACATCGAACTGGCGAAAAAGAAGAGCCAGCCGATCTGCCAGGACACCGGCTCCATCCTCTTCTATGTCCACGGCCCTGTTGGCGGCGACCAACTCACGTTTGAGGAGGCCGCGCGCGAGGCCGTTGCCGAGGCAACGAAGAGAGGTTTCCTGCGGCAGAACTCAGTGGACTCGCTCACCGGCAAGAACAGCGGCACCAATCTCGGTCCCGGCACGCCGGTGTTCCACTTCACGCAGGCGCGCGACGCGGCCGGCCTGGACGTGCGGCTGATCCTGAAAGGCGGCGGCTGCGAGAACGTCGGCGTGCAGTATTCGCTGCCTGACTCGCGCATCGGCGCCGACCGCGACCTGAAAGGCTGTCGCCGCGCGATCCTCGACGCGGTGCTCCAGGCGCAGGGCAAAGGCTGCGGCCCCGGCGTGCTGGGCGTCTGCATCGGCGGCGACCGCGCCACCAGTTACGCGTTCTCGAAGGAACAACTGCTGCGGACGCTCGACGACCACAACCCAAGCCCGGAACTCGACGCGCTGGAACACGAGATCGTCGCCACCGCGAACCAGCTCGGCATTGGGCCGATGGGCTTCGGCGGCAGGACGACGCTGCTCGGTTGCAAGATCGGCGTTGTCAACCGCCTGCCGGCGTCGTATTTCGTCAGCGTCAGCTACATGTGCTGGGCATTCCGCAGGCGCGGCGTCGTGCTGAGCGCCGACGGCGGGAGGATTGAGAAATGGCTCTACTGATTGACGAGTAATGCGCAAGAACCCTTACGCATTACGAGTTACGCATGATGCTTATGGAACTCCAAACGCCCATCTCCGAAGATGTCATCCGCTCATTGCATGTCGGCGACCTCGTTGAGATCACCGGCATCGTTCACACCGGCCGCGACGCGGTCCACAAGTTCCTTCATGACGGCGGCTCGCTGCCGGTGGACATGCGCGGCGGCGTGCTCTACCACTGCGGGCCGGTGATGGTGAAGGAGGACGGCCAGTGGGTCTGCAAAGCCGCCGGGCCGACCACGAGCATCCGCGAGGAGCCGTATCAGGCCGAGGTCATCCAGAAGCTCGGTCTCCGCGTCGTCATCGGCAAAGGCGGCATGGGCGACAAGACGTCGGCGGGATGCAAGGAGTTTGGCTGCGTCTATCTTCACGCGGTCGGTGGCGCGGCGCAGGTGCTGGCCGAGTGCATCAAAAAGGTGCGCGGCGTTTCCATGCTGGAGGAGTTCGGCAGTCCCGAGGCGGTGTGGGAACTGGAGGTGGAGAAGTTCCCGTGCGTCGTCACGATGGACAGCCACGGCGGCAGCCTGCACAAGGAAGTCCTCGCCCTCTCGAAGGAGGCGTTGGCGAAGCTGCTGTAGCGCCGGCCTGTCGGCGGTGTTTTCGGAAGCTGCTGCGGAAAGTCGCCGGCAAGATGCCGGCGCTACTGCACCGGTTTGATCTCAAACGTCGCGCCGAACTTCAGCAGCGTCTCGGCGAGGATTTCCGCCATCGTTCCCACCAGTTCCATGCAAAACTTGTGGCGGTTCTCGCCGGCGAAGTCGCCCTGCGGGCCGGTGAGATGATTGCAGATGATGTCCAGCGTGCCGTCGGGCCGGCGCCGGCCGCCGGGGCCGAGCGGCGCGCGCTTCTCCCACTGCGAACGGAAATACGCCATCGCAGACCGGAACTTCGGCGAAACCGGGCCGGCGGGATTCGGGTCGCCGAAATACTGGCCGATGACCAGTTCACCGCCCTTGATCGCACCGCACTCACCGTCGCCGGTGACGCCGCCGCGCCGCAACGCCTGGTAGGGGCCGGCGGGCAGGTTGAACGTCAAGGCCATGCAGATGCCGCACGAATGATGCGGCACGAGCTTGCCTTCGTAGAGCGCGAGCGCCTTCCGGCGCGCCGCGGCGATCAGTTCCTTTTCGTTGCTCATGGAAGTAAGATAATCCCGCTTCACGCCGGCGGCAGGCTCTGCGCGGCCTTGACGACACTCTCCGCGGTAATGCCCAGCGTCTTCATCACTGTGCCGCCCGGCGCGCTGATGCCGAAGCGGGTCAGACCAACGACCTTCCCGTCGAGGCCGGCGTAACGATACCAGAGATCGGGCACGCCCGCCTCGATGGCCACGCGGCGGCGACAGCCCGGCGGCAACACTTCCTCGCGGTAGGCCGCAGGCTGCCGCTCGAACCGGTCGAAGCACGGCAGCGACACGACGCGCACGCCGTCGCCGAGTTGCTTGGCAGCTTCGAGCGCGAGTTGCAGTTCGCTGCCGCAGGAAAGCAGAATCAGATCGAGCTTGGATTTCTCCTTGAGCGCGATGTAGCCACCGCGGAGCACGCCTTCGCGCCGCTGCTGGACGGGAATCTGATTGAGCATCGGCACCGCCTGCCGCGTGAGGCTGAGCAACGTCGGGCCGTTGGTGCGCTCCAGCGCGGCGACAAACGCGCCGGCGGTTTCCTCCGGATCGGCGGGGCGGATCACGTCGAGGTTCGGCATCACGCGCAGGCCGCTGACCGTTTCCACCGGCTGGTGCGTCGGGCCGTCCTCGCCGACGCCGATGGAGTCGTGCGTGAAGATGTAGATCACCGGCAGCGCCGCCAGCGACGCGATGCGGATCGAAGGGCGCGCATAGTCGGCGAACACCATGAACGTCGCGCCGGACGGACGAAAGATGCCGTCGTAGGCGAAGCCGTTTAGCATGGCAGCCATCGCGTGCTCGCGGATGCCGAAGCGGATGTTGCGACCGGCGGGATTGTCGCGGCCAAAGTCCTTGCTCGCGGCGATGTAGTTGAGCGTCGAGCCGTGCAGGTCGGCGCTGCCGCTGATGAGGAGCGGCATGGCTTCCGCCAGCGGTTGGAGCACGTCGCTGCCGGCCTTGCGCGTCGCGATCTTCGCGTCGGCCGGGAACGGCGGGATCTTGCCGAGCAGGTCGGCGGGCACTTCCTTGTTTAAGCCGCTGTCCAGCAGCTTTGCCAGGGCGGGATTCGCCGCGCGCCACGCTTGGTAGGTCGCATTCCACTTCTCGTAGTCGCTGGCCAGCTTCTTCTTGTGCTGCGCAAAATGATTGCGAACATCGTCGGAGACGTGGAAATGCTCCGCAGGCAGTCCCAGCGCCAGTCGCGAGGCGTCAATGAACTTCGCGCCGCCTTCGCCGTGGGCCTTGCTGGTGCCCTCGACAGCGGCGATACCCTTACCGATCAGCGTCTTGGCGACGATCAACTGCGGCTTGCCGCTAGTCGCGGCCTTGGCCTTCTCCAGCGCAGCGACAAACGCCTCCATGTCGTGGCCGACGATGGTCTGCACGTCCCAACCGTAAGCCTCGTAACGCTTCGCCGTGTCCTCGCTCTGTGTCGCCTTGGCCATCGCGTCGAGCGTGACCTCGTTGGCGTCGTAGATGAGGATCAGGTTGTCCAGCCCGAAGTGCCCGGCGAACGCCGACGCCTCGGCCGAGACGCCTTCCTGCATGCAGCCGTCGCCCGCGAGGCAGATGACGTGATGATCGAAGAGGGTGTGCTGCGGCGTGTTGAAACGCGCCGATGCCATCTTGCCCGAGACAGCGTAGCCAACCGCGTTGGCGACGCCCTGGCCGAGCGGGCCGGTGGTGGCTTCGACGCCGGGCGTCTCGGCAAATTCCGGATGGCCCGGCGTATGGCTGCCGAGCTGGCGGAAGTTCTTGACCTCGTCGAGCGTCACCTTCGGGTAACCGGCCAGATGCAGCCACGAGTAAATGAACATGCTGCCATGTCCGGCAGAGAGCACGAAGCGGTCGCGGTTGAGCCACTTCGGCTGGTCGGGATAGTGCCGCAGCGCGAAGCCGTAGAGGGCCGCGCCGATTTCAGCGCAACCGAGCGGCAGGCCGAGATGGCCGGAGTTGCAGGCGTGAATCGCGTCCATGGCGAGGCCACGTGCCTGCGTCGCAGCGCGCGAGAGGATGTCAATCGGTATAGTCATGGTTTTGACGCTGGATGTTAGGATTCGGCGGAGCGAAGTCAAGCCGAGGCGCGACCGCAGCACCGGCATCCTGCCGGCTCAGCTTCGTCTTCGCATCAAAACCTTCTGGTTGCGGACGCCGCTACGGTTTGCCAGCAGGCGGCGCGGTTGTCTTTGGCGGGGGCGCGTCGCATGCGATGCGGAAGCCGAGGTTGGCCTGCGTCTTTGCCGGGTCTTTGCCGGTGCGGTAGGCGCAGCGGACGTTTTGCACGGGTTCGTTATAAGCGCCCCCTCGAATCACGCGCTCGGCGCCCTGCGATGGGCCGGGCGGGTTCGTCTTGGGCGACTTGGCGTAATAGTTCATGTCGTAGAAGTCGTTGCACCATTCATAGACGTTGCCGAGCATGTCGAAGAGGCCGAAGTTGTTCGGCGCGAGCTTGGCCACCGGATGCGTGCGGCTGCTGCTGACGCCACCGACCCACGCCGCCTTGAACAAATCCGCATCGTTGTCGCCGCTGTAGAACTTGTCGTCCGTGCCGGCGCGGCAGGCGTATTCCCATTCCGCCTCCGTCGGCAGCCGATAGGCACGGCCGTCCATGCGATTCAGCCGCTTGCAGAACTCCACGGCGTCAAACCACGTCACATGCTCCACCGGCAGGTCTGCGCCTTTGTAGTAGCTTGGACTTCGCCGCATCACGGTGGCAAACTGCGCCTGCGTCACCTCCGTGGCACCGAGGTAGAACGACTTGGTGATCGTGACGTGGTGGAGCGTCTCCTCCGAGTAGCGCCAGCTTTCGCTCTTCGAGCTGCCCATGTCGAACTCGCCGGCCGGTATCAGCACCATGCGGATGCCGGCCGCATTGACGAACGACGGTTGTCCGGCGGCCGTGCCTTTGCCAAACACCGGGACAGGCGTGACGACCGGCGCGACCGCGGGTGGCGGTGGTGGCGTTTGGGCGAGCGCAGCGCCGACGCAGGATGCCGCGAGGATGAGGTTCCGGAAGGCGGCTGGCAAATTCATGTCCGGTTAGTTATCAGGCAATCGTGGCGACCGCAAGCGCACGGTGCGGACTCGGCCGCGCAGACACGCACGGAGGAAAAGTCCCGCGCTCTTTATAGCCTCTGCAATTTTTGGGGAGCATTTTTCCCAAAAACCTGTCTAACTACCCGTGACGAACTGGAGGTTCAACATGCGCTTGATGATTCGCCTGCTTGCCGGGGTCTTTCTCTCTGCCACCGCTTTTGCCAAGGAAGCTCCACCGCCCGCTGCCGAGCTGGTTGTGCGCGAGGTCCGCTACGACGCCGCGCTCGCCGAGAAGGAGACGCGCTTCGTCGTGGAACTCGACGCCGAAGCCAGCGGTCGCGGCGAGGCGTGCGCCACGCTGTTTGGGGGCGACGTGGCTGTCCTCTCGCCAAAACTCCCCGCAAACCTGCGCCTCGCTCGCGCAGGCAACCAGTATCGCCTCATCGCCGCCAAGGCCGGCCGGTTCAAACTCAAGCTCGACCTCGTTGCGAAGATCACGCGCGCCGAGCCGTGGAACCAGGTTTCGTTCACCGGCCCGGTCGCGGCCATCGCGTCCATTGCCGCACAGGCTGCCGGCGACGGTATTGAACTCCAACTGCTCAGCGGCACCGCCACCGAGCCGCAGGCGAAGGGCGGTCCGGCGAAAGTGCGCGGGCTGATCGGCGCCGACCGCGTGGTGTCGTTGCGCTGGCAGAGCAAGGCCGCGGAGGCGGCGCGCAAGGCGCTCGTCACCTGCGAAACCACCGGCGTCGCGCACATCACGCCCGCCGTCGTGAAATTCACCACGCGGTTCAACTACGAGATCGTCCAAGGCAACATCCCGAAGCTCACCGTGACGTTGCCGGCGGCACAGGCGATCACGCGGCTCCAAGGCGATCAAATCCGCGATTGGCAGATCAAGACCGAGGGCGACCGCCAGTTGCTCACCGTGGAGCCTCTCAAACCGCTGGAGAAGAACTACACGCTCACGCTTTACAGCGAGCAGCCGGTCGAGGCCGCCACCGCGCAGTTGGCGCCGCCGCAGCCGCAGGAGGTCGCGCGCGAAAGTGGCACGCTCACACTGTCGGCGGAGGATATGCTGGTGGAAACCGACGCCACCACCGGTCTGCGGCAGGTAAACGCTCCCGACGACGCGTTGGCGGCCTATCAGTTCTACGGCCGGCCCGCGACGCTCGCGTTGAAGCTCCGCCGCATCGAACCGGTGATCACCACCGCCGCGCACATCACAGCGCGGCTGGAGGAAACGCGGCTGCTCGTCTCTCACGCAATCACGCTGACCGTCGAGAAAGCTGGCATTTACTCGCTTGAACTCGCACCGCTCGGCAGTTTCCTTGTCGCTGACGTGCGCGGCGGGGGCATCGAGGACTGGAAGGCGGCCGGCGGCAAACTCACCGTCAACTTCTCCGGCCGCGTCCTCGGCACGCGCACGCTCGACGTGCAACTCGAACTGGCGCAAAAGAACGTGCCGGAGCAAATCGCATTCGTGCCCTTGCGCGTCGCCGGCGCGGCAAAGGAAACCTCCCAACTCGCCGCCGCCACCGCGCCTGGCTTCCGTCTCAAGACGGCGAAGGCCGCCGGTCTGCGCGAGGTGCCCGTGGGCTCGCTGCGGGAGTCCGACTTCAAGCCCATGATCCCAAGCCCATCCAGCGCCATGTCGCGAGAGAAAGAAGAGATGGAGAGGAAACTCAACTCGATCAGGCTTCCGAAACTTGAGTTCAGGGATACCAGCATCGTCGAGGTGATCAATTACCTGAACAAACAAAGTCGCGCGATTGATGAGCAACAGAGCGGCGGCGAAGGTGTGAACATCGTCCTCGCCGGCCTGCCATTCACTGAGGCGAAAGCCGGTTCAAAAACCGATTCGATGGCGGGCACGCCTGGAATCACGCTGAACTTGATGGACGTGCCGCTGCGCGATGCCCTGCGCTACGTTACCGATATCGCCGGCCTGAAGTTCGTCGTGGACAAGTATGCCGTCCTCGTCACGCCCGTTACTTATCAGCCGCCGGGCGTGATGCAAACGCGCGATTTTCAGGTCCCAACCGGCGTCTTCACCACTGTCTTTGCTGGGGCCTCCCCGCGTGCAACACCAAGTGGCGGCACTGAGGTGTCGAGCGAAGACATCAAGAAGTTCTTCACGGACGCTGGCGTGAAGTTCGACATGGGTGCCTCAGTGACTTATCAAGCGGCGACAGGCCGGCTCTTCGTGACCAACACGTCGGAAAGCCTGGACACCATTGAGAACATCCTGAACACCTTGCAGGGCGAAAAGGTGATGCGTCACTTTCACTCCACCCTCGTGCTCGCCTACACCGCCGACCAGCCCGACTGGCAGCTCTCGCTCGGCGTCGAGCGGCTTTCGCCGCGGTTGCTCGTGGACATTTTCAACCTCGTCACCATCGGCGACGGGTTGGTCGGCGGCAGCGCCACGGTCCGCTACGCCATCTTCAACCAGGGCGTGCAAGAGCTCCGGCTCCGGCTGCCGTCGCGCTGGAAGAATGTCGAGTTCACGGGCCCCGGCATCCGCCGCAAAGACCAGCAGAAGGACGACCAAGGCGAGGTCTGGACCATCGCGTTGCAGGAGAAGGCGTGGGGCAGTTACACGCTCGTGATCACCTACGATGAACAGTTCGATCCGCACAAAGCCACGCTTGTCGCCGGCGGCATTCACACCCTCGACGTGGAGCGCGAGACCGGCAGCGTCGCCATCACCGCTGCCGCGAGCCTCCAACTGCGGGAGAAGAGCGCCACCGGGCCGCTGCGGCGCGTGGACGAGGCCGAACTGGCCGAGAATGACCGGGCGCTCATCTCGCGGCCGGTGCTGCTGGCCTATCGTTACCCGACGGGCGAGCCGTATGACCTGGCCGTCGAGGTCGTGCGCCACGAGTTGCTGGGCGTGCTCGATGCGGTGGCTGACCGCACGCAGTTGACGACGGTGTTGACCGACAGCGGCCAGATGCTGACGCAGGCGTCGTTCATGGTGAAAAACAACGACAAGCAGTTCCAGCGGTTCACACTGCCGCACGGCGCGGAGTTCTGGAGCTGCTACGTCGCCAACCAGCCGGTGAAGGCCGAGCGCGACGGCGACGTGCTGCTGGCACCGTTGCCGCGCGGCGCGAACCGCGACCAGGCGTTCGCGGTGGACATCGTCTATGCGCAGAACCTCGCCGGAAAGAAGCCTGCCCCCAAGGCGGCGGCGGCGGCCCCGGACGGCGGCGCGGGGCTGAAATCGTGGTGGCCCAGCGCCGTGAAGCTCGAAGCGCCGAAGACCGACGTGCAGACCACCTACGCCGAGTGGGAACTCTACGTGCCGGCGACGCACACGCTGGCCAGCTTCGGCGGTAACATGACCGTCGCGCGCGGCACGACCTACGGCCTGCACGACGCGTGGGAGAAGTTCGTGAAGTTCTACCAGGAATTGTTCGACGAAGGCGCGGCGGCGGTGGCGGTGTTCGCGGTGCTCTTCGTCGTGTTCATCCTGATCGTCGCCGCCGTTCGTCGCGGCTGGAAAGGCGCACTCGCCGTCTTCTCCGTCATTTTCGTCCTCGGGCTGCTGTTCACGGTGATGTTGCCGTCGCTGGCGGGGTCGAAACGCCGCACGGCAACTTTCGACAACATCCAAAGCCAGATGACGTCGCAAGGCATCGCCACCACTGAACCGACGGCAACATCGGCCAGCAAGTCTTCGCCCGGTTGGGAGGAACTGAAATACAAGAAGCCCAAGCCCATGTTCGTCGGCACGCCGAAGAACCTCAGGTCACCCAACCTTGAGCCGCCGGGTGGCGCTCCTGTGACCACCGCACCGGAGCCACCTGCGGAAGCTCCCGCAGCCGCGGCCGCCGACGAGGCAGGCATCGCCGGCGCTTCAGCGGCGGGCATTCGGCCAATCCGCGTGGACATCCCGCGCACGGGCGAACGGTTCGTCTTCACCAAAGTGCTCAACATCGGCGGCGAGGCGTTGTCAGCGCAGGCGTGGGCGGTCAAGAGCGAGGTGCGTAACGCCGCCCGCGCCGCGCTGGAACTGGCCGCGTTCCTCCTCGGCGTCTGGATCATCCGCCGGGAGATGCGCCGCGCCCGCCCGCGCAGCCTCCGGCTCGCCGCGGGCCTCGCGCTCTGTCTCGGCGCCGTCGGCAGCGCGCTGATTGCGCTGAGGCTGTTGCACATTGCGTTCATCCTCGTCGGGCCGGCGCTGGCGATCGTCGTCATGGTCTGGGTGGCGAAGAAACTGCTGCCGCCCCAACCACCGAAGCTCACGCCGCCACCGTCACCGCCGCCCAGCGCCGGCCCCGCCGCACCCGCCGTCACGGCGTTGCTCGCGCTGGCACTGCTCTTGCCCGGCGCCAACGCCGCTGAGATGCAGCAACAGCGTGCCCAAGTTCTCCAACACTCCATTGCTTCAACACTCCATCCCACCATCCCGCCATCGGCCGGCGTCGCGATCACTTCCGCGACCTACACCGGCGCGGCGCGCGGCAAGGTCGCGCAGTTCGAGGCGGCGTTCGAATTGCAGGTGAGCGAGGCTGGCCGGCGGGTGACGCTGTTTGGCGACGACGTGGCGGTGCAGGAGTTCTCCGCGAGTCTCAAGGACGCGAAGCTCGTGCGCGACGGCGCGATGCTCGCCGCATGGCTGCCGAAGCGCGGTGCGGCGACGGTGCGCGTGAAGCTCGTCGTCAAGACCGCCGGCGACGAGACGAGCCGGAAACTCGCGTTCGCCATTCCGCCGGCGTTGACGGGCAAGCTCAGCGCCTTGCTCGACGAAACTGACGCGACGGTGGAGGCGCCGACGGCGGTGTCGTTCAAGACCACCGCCGAGCAGCAGCAGACGCGCGTGGAGGCGGTGCTCGGCGCGGCCACGCGGGTGGAATTGTCGTGGACGCCGCAGACCAAGCGCGCGGCTGAGGTGGCCGCGACCGTCTTCTGCCAGAACACAACACTGGCGAGCTTTGGCGGCGGCGTGCTGAACACCCGCGCCACGCTGTCGTTCCAAGTCGCGCAAGGCGAACTGCGTCAGGCGCGCGTGCGGCTGCCGCGCGGCCAGCGGCTGCTGAAGGTCGAGGGCGAACTAATCCGGACGTGGGACGTGGCGACGGCGGCAAAACAGGAAGACGGCGGCGTGCAAATCCTCACTGTCGAACTGATGCGCGGCATTTCCTCGACGAACTGGCCGTTGACGGTCGTCACCGAGAAGGTGCTGACGAAACTGCCGGTCTCGGAACGCGTCGAAGCACCGCGGGCGCTGGAGGCGAAACGCGAAACCGGCTGGATTGCGCTGGCGGGTAGCGAGGAACTGAACGTCACCGTCGAGAAGAACGGCGAGTTGCAGCGCGTGGACGCGGAGGAATTCCTGAAAGCTGAGCGGCGGCGGCCGATGCCAGGCGATGAGTTTGCAAGGTTGTCTAAGCTTGCGAAGTCTGAGCACACGAAGGGTGCCGCAGCGCCCGCGATTGTCGCCGCGTATCGTTTCCAGAAGCCGGTGTTCGACCTGACAGCGCGCGTCGAGGCCGTGCAGCCGCAGATTGAGGCAACGGTGCAGAATCAGTTCCGCATCACCGCTGAGCAACTCGCCGTGACGTCGCAGGTGGACTACACGATCAAGAAGGCCGGCGTCTTCGCGCTACGACTGGCGTTGCCGGCAGGCTTGCGCGTCGAATCGGTAGCTGGCGAAAACATTTCGCAATGGACTGAACGCACCGAGGGAGGCCAACGGTTGCTGGAAGTCGCGTTGAAGGAGCGCGCGCTGGGCGCGTATTCGTTGCGCATGGCGCTCGTGCGGCTGTGGAAGGAGTTGCCAAAGAGCGTGGAGATCGCCGGCGCGCATCCGCTAGGCACACAGAAACTCTCCGGCACCGTCAGCGCCTCCGCTGAACCGGGCATCCAACTCAAGTGCGAATCGCTCGAAGGCCTCACCGAAACTCCCGCGGCGACCGCCAGCAACGATTCCTCCGCCGGTGCGACACTGGCCTACAAGTTCATTGCCACCGAGCCGGCGGCGCGCGCGCCGTGGACACTGACCGTCGCCACCGAGGCCGTCGAGGCGTGGGTGCGCGCCGAGGTGGTCAACTGGGTGACGATGACCGAGACGCTCATCGCCGGGCGTTCACGGGTGCGCTACGACATCCAGAACGCGCCGGTGAAGGAGTTGCGCGTGCGCGTGCCGGCCGCGTTCAAGAACGTCGAGTTGCACGGCGCGGACATCCGCCGCCGCGACCAGAAGGACGGCGAGTGGAGGATCGAGTTGCAGAATAAGACACGCGGCATTTACACGCTCACCGTGGCGTGGGAGTTGCCGTGGAAGGTTGAGCAAGGCGCGCTGGAACTGGCCGGTGTCGAAGCCGCCGGCGTCGAGCGCGAAAACGGCGCGTTGGCGGTGATCGCGCGGCCGCCGTTGCAGGTGGATGGCCAGGCGGCGGGCGGCGATTTGCTGCGCGTGGACGCGGGCGAGTTGCCGGAATGGGCGGGTCGCGCGCCCGAGGCGACGGTGTTGGCGTATCGCTATCTGCGGCCGGGCTGGAAACTGAAGCTGGCGACGAAACGTTTCGCGGAAGCCGAAGTGCTCCAGGCACTCGTGGACAGCGCGCGGCTCGTGACCGAGGTGGCCGAGGACGGGCAGACGATGACGATGATGTGGTTGGAGGTGCGCAACAACGGCCGGCAGTTCCTGCGGGTAACGTTGCCTCCGGGCGCGCGGGTCTGGTCGGCGTTCGTTGCGGGCCAGGCGGTGCGGCCCGGCAAGGGCGAGCGCGAGGGCACGGTGCAGTTGCCGCTGGAACGCGCCGCCAGCGGCGACGAGGCGGTGCGGGTGGAGTTGACCTACGTGAGCGCGGAGAAGTTCCCCGCCACGCGCGGCCGGTTTGAATTGGTGTCGCCCGCTCTGGACGTGCCGTTGAAGAACGCGCGGTGGTCGCTCTACCTGCCGCCCGACTACAGCTACAGCGGCTTCGAAGGAACGATGACGCACGAGGAGGTCGCCGCGCCGCTCGTGCAAATCTTCAGCCTCAGCGAATACCAGCGCGCCGAAAACGAACAGGCGCAGGCGCGGCAGGAGGAGGTGTCCTTATTCCTGAGCAGCGCGCGCAGTAATCTCTTCCAAGGCAAGGCCAAGGTCGCCGTGGATGCCTACAATCGCGCCCGCGCCAGCGGCGGCAAGGGAAAGTTCTTCTACGACAACGTGAAGGACTTCAAAGACATCGAGCAACAAGTGCGGCAATCGCAGGCGGCCAACATTGGCTTCAACAACGCGTTGGTTGGCCAGAGCGGCACCGCTGGCGGCGCCCAGCTTGACGTGAGTCAGGCAACCATGTCGCAACAGCCTGCGCGCGTGGACGCCGACGCGGCGGCGAAGCAATACGACAAACTCCAGCAGGCGCAGGAGATGGCTGTGGCGCGCGTGTCGCCGTTGCGCGTGAATCTGCCGACGCATGGCGTGAAGCACGTCTTTACGCAGGTGTTGCAGACCGATCTGGCGCGGCCGATGACCATCCGCTTCGACGCCCTGAACACCCGCGCCATCGGATGGCCGGTCAAGGCGGGTCTTGGCGTCGTGGCCTTCGGGTTGCTGTGGCTGGCGACCGTGCTGACGCTGCGCCGGCGGGTTTAGATTGCCCCGATGATTAAACAGACTGCGCGCCCGCACTCTCTCAATCAGTCCGCCACCAACTCGCCGTGGGCCACTGAGCCGGTTACGCTGACGCGGTTGTTGTTGTCCACTTTGAGCTGGAGATTGCGCCAGTCGGTGTCGGGATGCAGTTCCGTCACAACCTCGATGCGGTTCCACGGAATCCAGCGCACCTTGATGGCGGAGGTTTGCACGGCGCGAACGTTGCCTTGCGGCTTGCGGAAGTGATAAGTCCTGCCGAGCACCTTCAGGCACTGCGGCGTCTCCGCCAGCACCTCGCCGATGCAAATGTGGTTTTGCGCGCCCTCGTAGGGTTTGAGCCAGCGCACCTTTACAACCATCCTGGTCCCGCTCTGCGCGCCGACGCTTCGGTTAGCCGTGTCTTTCATGCCCTTTCCGCTATCACATTGCCACCGGTTTTTCCAACACTTCCCCGAAGTGGCGGGCAGCCGGTCTCGCTTGTAGCGCCAGCCTGCTGGCGGCGTTCCGATACTTCGTGAAAAGGACGCCGTCAAGGATGCCGGCGCTACGCGTTCAGCCGTCCGCCGGTCGGGTCATCCAAGAAACCCGCACTTCAACTCCTCCAGCCGCTTCCGCAACTTCGCGCCGTCAAGCCGGCGCGGCGCGATGTTCTCCGCCGCGGCCCACGCGGCTGCCACGCCCGCGCCCTGGCCCATGCCCATGCAAGTGCCCGTCACCCGATACGACGCGTGCGCCTCGTGCGTGCCAGAGATGCAACGGCCCGCCGTCAGCAGACCTTCCAGCCCCGCCGTCAGCAGGCAGCGATATGGAATCTCGTAGGGCTTCATCCGCGCGTGATGACCGCTCGGCACGTCCGCGCCCGGCGCCGGCTCGTGGATGTCCACACCGAACGCGCCGAACGTCACAGCATCGGGGAAACGCCGGCCTGCTTGAAGGTCTTCGAGCGTCAGCACGTGATCACCGCGCACCCGCCGCGCCTCGCGGATGCCGAGAGCCGGCGCGGTCTGGACGAGCCGCACGTTTTCCAAGCCGGGGATGCCGCGCAGAATTTCCACCGCCTCGCGTGCGAGCCGACGCGCATCGGCCGTGGCTCGGGAGAGCTGGCGCGTGTCCAGGCCGCTCTTGCGGTAGATGTGCGTGTGCTGCACGACGGCCGCGCCGGGCCGGGGGAGGTTGATGATCCACGGCGCGTAGTTGACCCGCTCGATGGGAAGCCGATACGGCAGATTGTGCCGGCGGATGGCTTCCTGCATGGCGTCGTAGAGCGACTCCGAAGTGCGTTGCTGATAGCCAGGCGGCAGGCCGTCTATCTCGAACATCATCGTCATTGGCTGCGCCAGTCCGTCCACTGTGCGCCCAAACTCGTAGCCCGCGCCCGCCTGCGCCGCGAGGTCGCCGTCGCCTGACGCGTCCACGCATACTCGCGCCAGCACCGCCTCGCGACCGGACTTTCCCTCCACGATCACGCCGCGCACCGCGCCGTCCTCCACGATCGCGCCAACGCAGACGCAGTGATACCAGTAGTCCACCTTCCGCTCGTCACACCAGGTTTCCAGCGTGAGCTTCATCGCCTCGATGTCGAAGCAATGGCTCATCGTCCACGGCACCCACGCGTTGGCCGCCTGCAACCGCCGCACCAATTCCGCGACGATGAAACCTTTCCGCGCGTGATCGAACAACGGGTTCAGCAGCCCGGCCGTCCAGACGCCGCCCAACATGCCGTGGCGCTCGACCACGAGCACGCGCGCGCCCTGTTGCGCCGCCGCCAGCGCCGCTGCAATGCCGGCCGGGCCGCCGCCGACCACCAGCACGTCCACGTCCGCCGCCACGCGCGTGCGCCGCGGCGCTTCGGCGATGAACCCGCGGCCCTTCTCCACTGTTGCCGCGTGGAGCGCGTCGCGTTTCAGCCGTCCTGAAGCAGCGGCTTTGCTCGTGTCCGGCGCGCTATCGGCTGCACTCCAGATGGCTGGAGCGACAAAAGCGCCGCCCACAACGGCAGCACCGGAGGTTTTCAAAAACTGACGACGTGAAGTGCGGGGATGTGTGTTCATTTCACTTCGGCGGCCATTTGTGGAACTCCAGCCGCCGCAGCAGTTCCAGCGCGATCTGGCTGGCGATGCGCAGGCTGTCCGGCGAGCACTTGTCGAGCGTGTCGCGCTCCGTGTGCCAGAAATTGTTGTCGCGAGGAATGTTGCCGTAGTCGAAATCAATCAGGTCAATCGAAGGGACGCGGTTCCAGTCGAACGGTGAGTGGTCGTCCACCATCTCGTGGTTAAGCAACTGGATGTAGTCGCGCAGGCCGAGCGTGGCGGCGGCGGCAAACGCTTGCTGAATCAACGGCGCGCTCCATTTGTTCATCACGTCCTCCTTCGGCCGCATGGGATCGGGGATCGTCAGTTGCAACCGTTTGTCGCCGATCATGTCCAGGATGATCACCGCCTGGATGTCGCGGAGCTTGTTCTGCGCGTGGAGCGCCTTCACCATGTGAACGCTGCCGTAGAGGCCGTCCTGCTGGCTGTATTGCTGCACCGCCTCCTCGCCGTCGAACCAGACGATCCACGCGTCCACCGGCTGGCCGGCGAGCACGCGCGCAATCTCCAGCAACGCCGCCGTGCTGGAGCCGCCGTCGTTTGCGCCGACAAACTTCATCCGCGGGAGCCATTTCGTGTCGTAGTGACCGCCGATAATGAACCGCGGCGGGCAGTTCGGCCGCGTGCGGGCGATGATGTTCTTGAACGTGATTGGCCCGCGCGGTGTGTTGGTGGTGAACACCTGCTCCTCCGCCTGCAACGACGCGGCGCGAATCTGTTCCAGGATGTAAGCCCCGGTGTGCGCCAGCGCGTCCGACCCCGACGGCCGCGGCCCGAAGCCGACTACGCGTTCCAAGTCCCGCCATGCCCTGGTCGCGTCGAACCGGCTCGCGAGGTCCGCCGGCAGCTTCGATTTGTTTGCGGTGGTGGTTTCGGCCTTCCCACAGCCGAGGCTGAGGAGAGTGATCAGTAGGCCAGTAATCAGTATCCAGTGGCCAACAACGCGCAGGCCGAACCGTCTTCCTGCCATGCCGGCCACTGGCCACTGACCACTAAATACTGAACACTGATCACTGATTACTTCTCTCTTCATCGGCCCACAGCTTGCCGCCACTGGCCGGCCTTTGCAATCCGCTTCGAGAGCGCCGGATGATCGTGAAACAGGAACTCCACCACCGGATGCGGCTCCATGTCGGCGAGGTTCTGGCCGGCGAGCTTGCGCATCGCTGACTCAAACGCCGCCGCATCGCGCGTCATTTCCAGTGCGAACCAGTCCGCCCGATACTCGGCGCGGCGCGACCACGCGTGCGTCAGCGGCGACGTGACCAGCCCGAACGCCATCATGCCCAACGCCAGCAGCGGCAGATGTTCGACGTTCGCGAGGTCGCCGCCCGCCACCGCGCGCATCCAAAGGTCGCTGGCCCACAAGCCGCCCGCTGTCAGCGCAGAGCCAAGCGCCAGGTTTTTCCAGATATCGTGGTAATGGAAGTGCGCGAGTTCATGTGCCAGCACCACTTCGATCTCCGGCGCGGTGAAGTTCGCCAGCAACGTGTCGCCGAGCAGAATCCGCCGCGTCCGGCCAAATCCGGCGAAGGCGGCATTGGCCTTCTTCGTCTTCCCGCCAAGCGCGATGCGGAACACGCCGACCACGCGCGCGCCGACTTGCTCAGCCATTGCGCGTAACTTCGCCGCGAGCGATTCGTCTTCCAGCTTCGTCAGCCTGTAGAAGATCGGGATGATGAAAACCGGCAGGATGAAGCTCACCAGCAACGAGACCGCCGTCATGAACGCTGCCGCCCACGCCCACCACCATGCACCCGTCGCGCGCAGCAGCGCATAGACCGCCTCGGCCATGATGATCATGAAGACGAGCATGAGCGCGAACCCCTTGATCTCGTCCCAGAGCCAGCCGGCGAATGTCTGGTTGGACAGGTTGAAACGATGCTCCAGCCGGAAGCCGCCAAAATAACTCCACGGCAACGTCAGCAGTGAGCCGCCCGCAAGCATCGCGACGACATAAACCGCCACCGTGCCCCAGTCGTTGCGGCCAAGCTGTCGCGCGAACTCCGCCAGCGAGCGCGAGCCGCCGGCGAAGTAGAAGATGGCGAGCGCGATGGCGACGAACACGAGTTCGCCGACATGCAGCCAAAGCTTGAGCCGCTCATAGCGTTTAGCCGTTGGCGCGTTATCAGGTTGTCCGTTCGCCATAGTTGATCCCCATCGTTCCCAGCAGCGGCTCGAACACGCGCACATTGGTCATGCCGGCGTGGCGCATCATCGTCTCGATGCCGCGCTGCGCCGGAAACGTCCGCAGCGACTCGATGATATAAACATAGGTCTGCGCGTCGCGGTGAAACAGCCAGCCCATCAGCGGCAGCGCTGCGCGCAGGTAGCCGGCGTAAAGAACGCGCACGAGCTGATTGGCTGGCTTGCCGAAGTCGAGGATTACAAGCCGGCCGCCGGGCCGCAGCACGCGGAGCATTTCGCGCAGGCATTGCTCGATGTCGGCGACGTTGCGGAGACCGTAGCCGATGGTGACGGCGTCGACACTGGCGTCTGCGAAGGGCAGCCGCAACGCGTCGCCGCGCGCGAAGAACACCTGCGCGCCCGCCGCGCGCCGCCGCTGCTGCGCAACGTCCAGCATCGCCTGCGCGAAGTCCACGCCGACCGCCAGTGCCGCGCCCTGCCGCTGCGCCTCGAATGTCATGTCGCCGGTGCCGCAGCAGAGGTCGAGCACGCGGGCGTTCGCCGGTGCGCCGTCAAGAGCCAGTCGAACCACGCGCCGTTTCCAGAGGCGGTGCAGACCGAAGCTTTGGAGATCGTTCGCCAAGTCGTAGCGCGGCGCCAATTGCGTGAAGAGCCGCTCCACCTTGGGGGCGCGCTGTTCGTCGTGGCTTAGGAATTTGTTTGGCATGGCTGGCGAAATCTGAGATGCAATCTAGTGAAAGTCGATTCGATGTCCACGTTATTCTCGTCATGAACACTTCCATCACCCGCCGCGAGTTTGTCCAACGCAGTTCCGTTGTCGCCGCGTCGCTGGCCGGCCTGCCGTGGCTGGGTCGCGCAGAGGAGACGACCGCCCGCCGCGCGCTCGACACGGTGTTTGTGCGTCCGCCGCTGGCGACGTTTGCCGTCATCACCGACACGCACTTCGGTTTCCCGGCCGACGGACAAGGCGAACACATTTACACGAAGCTCGCGAAACGCGCGCTCGCCGAAGTGCAGGCGGCCGGCCCGGACTTCATCATCCACCTCGGCGACATTCTGAACCATTACCCCTCCGATCCGCTCTGGCCCGCAGCCGCCAAACTGGCCCGCGAGCAACTCGGCGGCGGGCGCGCCCCGGTTTTCGCCGTGCCGGGCAACCACGACGTGGGCCAGAAGCCGTCGCTGACCGCGCCGACGGTTGCTGTCCATCGCGTCCGGCAGGAGTGGCTCGATTTTCACCGGCAGCAATTCAAAAGCGACTACCACGTCATTGACCGCGCCGGCTGCCGCGTGATCCTGCTGAACTGCTTGTTGTTCAACACGGGCTTGCCCGCCGAACGCGCGCAGTGGGATCGGCTTCGCGGCGACCTCGAAGCCGCGAAAGGGTCGAAGATCGTCCTTGGTTTCCACATGCCGCTGTTCTGGTGCCGGCAGGACGACCCCGGGCCGGGTAACTATCATCTCATTGACGAACCGGCGCGAGGGCGGTTGCTGGAGTTGATCCGCCAATACAAGGTGCGCGCCGTGCTCACCGGCCACGCGCACCAGCCGATCGTGAACGCTTGGAGCGAGGCGCTGATGCTGACCGCGCCCTCCACGTCGTTCGCGTGCTCCTACGGTTTCTATCCAGGCTTCAAAGCGCTCCACACCGAACCGTCGAAGCTCGGCTGGCTGCTGGTGCGCGTCTATGAGGACGACCTGATCATAAGCCGCTTCCGCCCGCGCGCGGCAGAGCGACCGGCGGACGCGAGCGAGCTCGTGGCGCGGCAGTCGGCGGAAAACGCGCGTTGCCACCTCGCGACGATGCTGGCCGCGCCGCGCACAGTCACACCGCGGTGGGCGGCGGATTTGGTCATGGACGGCAACCGCGCGAGCGGCTCGCGCCCGGCGGCGGAGGTGGAACGCAGCGGTTGGAGCAGCGCCTACGGCGCCAAGCCCGAATGCCAGGAATGGATCCGCCTCACGTTCGCCGAGCCGGCCAACGCGGACCGCGTGGTGCTTTGGCCTCGGTTCGACGGCAAGGGTGGCGCATTGAACTTCCCGACGGACTTCGTCGTGCAAGCGACCGAGGACGGCAAGACGTGGACCACGGTGAATCAGTTTTCCGGTTTCCGGCCTGCACCGAACACGCCTGTGACGGTGGTTTTCCCAGGACGAAAGGCGGTGGCGATTGCCGTCGTCGCGTCGCGCCTGCCTGGAAACGGCGGCAAGCCGGCGAAGTATGCTTTCCAACTGATGGAGTTCGAGGCGTTCAACGGCGAGCAGCAACTCCGCGCCGCCGCCGTCCACGCATCATCCAACGCCGGCGACAACGCCCCGACGCGGCTCGACAGCCCGCTGCTGGAGGCGGCCGACCTCGGCGTGCGCTACGTGCGCGTCGTCGGCGCGATCAACACCGAGGATTACATGCGCGCGCTGGCGGCAACGCGCCGGCTCGGCATGAGGCCGGTCATGAGCCTGCCGCCGGAGCCACGCATCGTAAAGGACGCCATGCGCACCGTCGGCCGGCTGGCGGCGATGGTGGAGGCGCCGAACGCGGAAATCTTCAACGCCGCGCTCGCCGCCGGCGCACAAAAACCGCAGTTGATGATCGGTCCGGTGACGCCGGACAAGATCGCCGACGCCGTGGCGCTCGGTTCCATCTGGGTTTCAGTCGTGCTCGACGGCCAGGCCAAGACCGGCCGCGAACTGGCGCGGCAGATCGAACAACTCCGCACCCAGCATCCGAAGACGGTGTTTTGGTTCGACATCGCCAACGCGCCTGCCGCGCCCACGCAAATGGCGCAGTTGTTCCTGTTCACCTACGGCCTCGGCGTCATCGTTAATGCGTTGCCCGCCGTCGCCGCCGATTCCGGTGCGCTGCTGGATCGCAACTGCGACCCAACACCGGCATTCCGCGCATTGCAGTGCCTCGCGACGGCGATGGGCGAGCCGATGAAGCGGACGATGGACTCGCACGAGCAGCTTCACTGGCTGCGGTTCGAAGCCACGCCGCGGTTCGTCGAGGCACTCTGGACCGATGGCAACCCCGTGCGCGTCTCCCTCGGCGCCCAGCGCGCCGGCACGACCGTGCTCGACCTCGAAACCGGCCTGACCCGCCTCTTGCCCGCCGACACCAAGCTGACTGTCGGCAACCTCCCGACGCTGGTGTGCAAGCGTTGAGGGCTATCGGTTATGAATCTCTGGCAAAGAAGCTGGAAGGTGAAACTGCCGTTCATTGTTGGCGTGGCAGACCTCCTACTCGCACTTCCTCCACTGCTGGGACTTTCTGAGGAAATACATAGTCCTCACGCGATTACATTCGCATTGTGCAACTACCCCGCATTCATGTTTGCTCCGGCATACGAACGGGTTCTTGGCAACTGCGTGCAGAACCTCGGGTTGGCTGAGTCCAACCGGCTTTTCGCCATATTCTGCGTTTGCACCATGGTAATCTTCTCGTTCATTCTGGGATTCGCTGTTGATTTCTTGAAGCAGTGCGTGCGGATGATTTGCAGGAAACCAAACTAAGATTGAAGACGGCGACTAGCAACAACGCGGTAGATCGGGAGCCTGCCCGACGCCGAAATGTTTGGCGTTGTTATCGGTGTCGAGTCGTGGCACTAGACAGGCCGGTTTGCGGCGCGGTTCATGCGGTTTTGCCGGAAAGGAATACACAATGATGCGTAAGATGATCCTGGTTCTCGTGGCGGTGTGGCTGGCGGCGTGCGCGGTTCCCCAGGGCATGGCGGATGAAAAGGCCGCGGGCGGCAAAATCCGGGTGCTGCTGGTGACGGGCGGACATGCGTTTGAGAGACCGCAGTTCTTCAAGGTGTTCGAGGACAACAAGGAGATCACGTTCGAGGCGGTGGAGCATCCCAACCCCAAGGACAAGAACGCGCCGCCGACCGATCCGTTCGCCGCGAAAGTTCGTCCCGACGCCGCGAAGGCTTATGACGTGATCGTGCTCTACGACATGTGGCAGAAGATCACCGACGAAACGAAGGCGGATTTTGTGGCGTTGCTCAAAGGCGGCAAGGGGCTGGTGGTGTTGCATCACGCCATCGCCAACTACCAGGAGTGGGAGGAGTTTCCAAAGATTTCCGGCGCGCGCTACTATCTCAAGCCCACCAACGTCAACGGCGTCGAGAAGGCGCGCTGTCTGTGGAAGCACGACGTGGACATGAAGGTGCGCGTCGCCGACCCGAAGCATCCGGTCGCGCGCGGGCTGAAGGACTTCGACATTCACGACGAGAGCTACAAGGGCTATGACATTCGACCGGAGGTCAAGCCGCTGCTGACCACCGACCAGCCGCTGAATTCCCCCACGTTGGGCTGGACGCACACCTACGGCAAGGCCCGCGTCGTCTATCTCCAGCTTGGTCACGATCACTTTGCCTACGAGAGCCCGAATTTCTGCAAGCTCGTCGCGCAGGCGATCCGCTGGACGGCGGGGAGGTAGCGCAACAAAGTGGGACAGGCGTCCCGCCTGTCCAGTTGTTTAAGAACCGTTCATCCTCAGGAGCGGACAGGCGAGACGCCTGTCCCACTTTTCGCCGGCCGTCTCTCTGACTACGCCCAAACGCCGGCGATCGGGGTCTGGCAGAAGCCGCATTTGCCGGCGTTGAGGTAGTAGCCGGTGATGGCAAAGACATCGCGGGTGACGACGGCGCGCTTGCAGTTGGGGCAAAAGGTGGTTTCGGCGTCGCGCAGGCCGGGGACGTTGCCAACGTAGGGGTAGCGCAGGCCGGCGGCGCGCGCGATGGACTGCGCCTGGAGCAGGATTTCCACCGGCGTCGGCGGCAGCGTCTGGAGTTTGTGCTGCGGGTGGAAGCGCGAGAAATGGATCGGGTAGTCGGGGCCGATGTTGGCGGCGAGCCAGTCGCACATGCGGCGGATCATGTCGGGCTTGTCGGTATAGGTGGGGACGACAAGGTTGATGATTTCGAACCAGACGCCCATGCTCTTGAGCGTCTTGAGCGTCTTGAGGATGGGCTGGAGGCGGCCGGCGTTGAGCTTCCAGTAGATGTCTTCGTTGAAGCCCTTGAGGTCCACGTGCGCGGCGTCGAGATAACGGCCGAGGTCGCGCATTGGCGGCTCTTCCATCGAGCCGCAGGTGACGAGGACGTTCTTGATCCGCTGTTCGCGGGCGAGCTTGCAGGTGTCGTAGGTATATTCGTAGAACGCCGTCGGCTCGGAGTAGGTGTAGGAGATGGAGGCGCTCTTGGTCCACTGCGCCAGCGCGACGACATCCTCCGGGAACATGCTCAGGCGGGCGACATCTCCGGCGGTGAGGCCGGCGACAGGCGGGCGCAGCCGCAGTTCCGGGCCGCGCGGGTCCTTCGTCTCCTCCGGCTTCTTCTGCGAGATTTCCCAGTTCTGGCAGTTCAGGCAGCGGAACACACAGCCGGCGGTGGCAATCGAGAACGACAGGCTGCCGGGGAAGAAATGGAACAACGGCTTCTTTTCGACCGGGTCCACGTGAAACGAACAGGGGTTGGCGAACGCCAGCGAGTAGAGGATGCCGTCGCGGTTGATCTTGTTGCGGCAATGGCTGCGGTCGCCCGGCTCCATGAGGCAGTTGTTCGGGCAAATCTTGCACTGCACGTTGCGGCCGAGCTTGAGGTAATGGTAGCCCTCGTGGGTCCAGCCACGCTGACGCCACAACTCCCACACCATGTCGTTCGGCGCGTCGCCTTTGAACACGCCCTCGGCGGTCAACTCGCGCACGGCATCAGCAACGTATTTGACCACCGCGTAACCGCCAGCCGCGCACGCCAATCCGGTGGCGCCGTAGCGAATCACATCGCGGCGCGTGAGCTGCTTTCGCGGCGCGGGCGCGCCGGCCGGTGTGCTGCTGGCGTCCTGCAGCGGCTGGGAGGTTTTGCTCTCCGGATCCATTCGCCTGTCAGTTCATCCCACGAAAACTCTCGGTCTTTGCCGTGGCAGGCAGAACCTATCACGCCGTTGGACAAAGGCAAACCAGGCAAGTGAACCGCCGTCGCGACACCGAAGCCGCCACGTTTCCGGCGCGTCACTTGCCCAGGATTTTCAGGAACGAGCGGAACGGGTTGCTGCCTTTGGCGTTCTCCAGAATCGCATCCAGTTCGTTCGCGTCGAGCCAGATCCCTCTGCAACTGGCGCAAACGTCCACGTCCACTGTTCCGTAGCGTTCCTGGCTGAGCGTCTGGCCGCACTTTGGGCAATGGAGCCAGTGCAGTTCCTTCAAGCGGCGTTTCTCGGCCTCGGCGGTCGTTTCCTGCTCCTTGGCCAGCTTCTCCATCCGCATCTTCAATTCCAACTCGCGAAAATACTTCTCTTCGTTCTCACTCGGTTTGGTTGGCATGAGTCAAATTCCTTTCCTGCGAACTATTGTTGCGCACGAGGCGTTGGAATAAATCAGGCAAACCCGCCATCGTCAAGAAAGTGCTGGCAACCGAATGCCTTTCCGCCCCCCCCCGCCAGAACGCTTCTTGCCCCTCGTGGGGGGCGGTGATAGTTTCGGCGGCACTGTATGGAGTTGACCATTGTCATCCCGGCTTACAACGAAGAAGCGGTGATCGAGGAAACCCTCCGCGACATCGAGAAGAGGCTGCCCATACCGCACCAGATCATCGTGGTGAACGACCACTCGCGGGACGACACCGCCGGCATTGTCGAGCGGCTTGCGACCGAGTTTCCGCATATCCGTCTCATCCACAACACCGGCGAGCGCGGCATCTGCCGCACGCTCCAGACCGGCTGGCACGCCGCCACCACGCCGGTGGTGGTGACCATGATGGCCGACCTCTGCGACGACCCCGCCACCGTGCCGGCGATGCTGGAGAAGATCGAAGCGGGCTTCGATGTCTGTTGCGGGAGCCGTTACATGCCGGGCGGACGCAAAATCGGCGGCCCGGCGCTGCAATCGTGGTTTTCGCGGTTCGTCGGCTGGTCGCTGGCCAAATACGTCGGCCTGCCGACCTGCGACGCCAGCAACGCCTTCAAGATGTATCGCAGGGAAGTGTTAACCCACATGACCATCGAGGACGCCGGCTTTGCGTCGTCGCTGGAGATCATCGTCAAAGCTTTCCTGAAGAACTATAAGATCTGCGAAGTGCCCACGACCTGGCGGACGCGCACCAAAGGCAAGTCCTCCTTCAAAATTTTCAAGGTCGCGCGCAACTACCTGCGCTGGTATGTGTGGGCGCTGCTGTTCCGCAAACACCGCTTCTAGCGGGCACGCAGGTCGAAGACGGCAAACTCGCCCTCGACGGAGCGCACACAGCGATAGCGGACTGCCAGTTCCTTCGCCAACTCCAACAGCCGCTCGTCCGGGCGCGATGGCGGTCTTTCTGCCATGCCTAGCAAAGAGCCCACCCTGCTCCAAACAGCCTGATTCCGAGCTGCGCCACCCGCCGCGCCGTCCCGTTGCGTCCAGAGATCCAGCAGCAGCCACCGCGCGCCTTGCTGGCGGTATCGTTCCACGGCGGCCAGATCGAAGTGTTCATACATCGGCGCGTTCCAGCCGCGACGGGCGGCGTGGTAAAGCCATACCGGAGCGTTGTGATGGTTGCCTGTCAGCCCGCCGGGGCCGTCAAACGTCGCCGCCACCACCAAATCCTGCGGCGCGGAGACCTCCCGCAGCGCCGCACACGCCCGCTCCATGTGCGAATCCTGCTGTTCGCGCCACATCCGCCACCCAATTTGCGCGTCGTAGGCCAGCAGCAACACGGCGCCCGCCAGCACCAGCATCCGCCGCCGCGGCCACCACGCCACCACCGCCCGTGCCGCCAGCGCAGCGAAGACGGGCACAAACACGATCTGGTAATGTTTGTGACGGAAGTGGAGGTTCGCGCACAGCAGCACATAGCCGGCGTTCGCGGCCAGCCAGACGTGCCAGAGCCACGCGCGCGAGTTGGCGGGGCGCTTGAATATCGCCACCGCCGCCGCCAGCACGATCATTGGCGAAAGATAAACGAACAGCCGGCCCGCGATCCGCGCGTAAAACTGCCAGTCCCACCGCATCGCCAGGGTGCCGAAGACCCACAACTTTTGCTCGGGGCTTGTGCTGAGATAGAAAGGATAGTGCAGCGCGTTGATGGAATCGGCGTGCCGCTGCCAGAAGAAATAAACGCCCAGCGCGAACGCCGCCGCCAGCCACAGCGTCGGCCGGCGCAACGCGCCCCAACCGAACCGCGTCCACGCCAGGAACAGCAGTGGCCCCAACAACACCAGACCGGCCGGTGCCTTCACCAGCGTTGCCGCGCCCGCCAGCAAAGACGCCAGCGCCAGCCAGCCGCCGGGACCGCCTTCAGCGTAGCGCACCATCGTGTAGAGCGACGCGACCAGGCAGAGCATCAGCATCGGTTCGGGCAGGACGGCCTGGCCGAGGCATTGCTGCAACGGCGTCAGCGCCATCAACGCAGCCGCCACCAAGGCCGTCCGCTCGCCCTCAAGCCGCCGGACAATGCCGTAGAACAGCGCGACCATGCCGAGCGAGCACAGCACGGAAACGATTTGCCCCAGCCAGTCGCGCGGCCCGGCCACGGCATAGAATGCGGCGACCACGGCGTTGTAGAGCGGAAACTCCAGCAGCATGTAACCGGGAGCGTTGCCGAACCAGTCAATCCGCGAGTAGAACAGCCCGATTGGCCCGTCGAGCCAGAGATTGCGCGTGACCATCGCCGTCTGGCATTCGCGGAAGCTGGGACCGAGGGACGTGCCGACGTTGTAGCAGCCCGTGACCAGCGCCAGCAGCAGCACCGTCAGCAGCCACCTGCGGCCCGTCGTTGTGTTGCCGTCACTCACGCGGTTTTTCGGCGACGAAGAAATACTGTTTGCCCAGCATCCACTGCGCCGGCGGCAGGCCCAGGTAGAGCGACACCAGCCACGGAAACGCCGGCAGCCGCTGGCGGAACGTGTAGGGCAGAAGCGCCGCCTGGCGATGGATCACTTGAAAGCCGGTGACCGCCAGCAGTTCGTCCACGGTCCGGTCCGAGAGCGGCAGGTGATGGTCGAGGAAGTCCCAGTATTCGCCGGCCAGAAACCGGATGTTGGGGCCGAGCACGATCAGCCGCCCGCCCGGCGCAAGAATCCGGCGGCAGCATTCCACCGTCTCCAACAGGACATCCTTGGTCGGCAGATGCTCCAGAAAGTTACTGCAAAAAATCACGTCCACGTTGCCCGCGAGTTTGGCCTCGAAGCTGTCCAGCGTGCCCAGCAGACCCTCGGCGTAAGGCTTCACGATGTCCATCGTCGCGGGATTAATGTCCACGACGTATTTCCGGCCCGCCTCGATGTGCCGCACAAATTCGCCGTAGCCGCCGCCCAGATCGAGCACGCGGGCGGTCTTGGGAATCCACGGTTGGAGCGCCTGTTTGCAGATCACGGCCCAGACCGCGTGTTTCCGGTCCTGCGCGCCGCGGAAGCGATGTTCGTAAATGCGGCCGACGAAATCGTTCAGTTTCACAGCGTTCTCATTCCTTGTTGGCGCGGTCTCGCTGCGGTCTGAACTGGCGCGCGCGCCGCCGCTCAGAACTGCCGCAGGAAGCGCAGGTCGTTTTCGTAGAAAAGCCGGATGTCGTCAATCCCGTAGAGGATCATCGCGATGCGCTCGACGCCCATGCCGAACGCGTAGCCGGTCCATTGCTCGGAATCGTAGCCGACCGACTCGAAGACGCGCGGGTTCACCATTCCGCAGCCGGCGATCTCCAGCCACTCCCGGCCGGCCATCCGCAATGCCGGCGAGTTCAGGTCAATCTCGTAGCTCGGTTCGGTGAACGGGAAGAAGTGCGGCCGAAACCGCACGCGCGTCTCAGGGCCAAGCAGTTGCTTGAAGAAAAATTCGCAGTCGCCCATCAGGTTCGCCACGGAGACATTGCGGTCCACGTAGAGGCCCTCGACTTGGTGGAAGTTGGCATGGTGCGTCGCGTCAATCTCGTCGCGGCGGTAGCAGCGGCCCGGCACGACGACGCGCACCGGCGGTTGCTGCTTCTCCATGACGTGGACCTGCACGGGCGAGGTGTGCGTCCGCAGCAGGACGCCTTTTTCACGCTCAATGTAGAACGTGTCCTGCACGTCGCGCGCCGGATGGTCGGCGGGCGTGTTGAGCGCGTCGAAATTGTAATACTCCGTCTCGATGTCCGGCCCGTCGGCGATGGAAAAACCCATCCGCCGGAAGATACGCACGATCTCGTCGGTGACCTGCGTGATCGGATGCGGCCGGCCGATGGCCGGAGTGCGGCCCGGCAGTGTGAGGTCGAGCTTCAGTCCGCGCGGGCCGCCGGCGCTCTCGAACGAGGCTTTGCGTTCCTGCATCGCCACCGTCAGCGCGTCGCGCGTCTGGTTGGCGATCTGGCCGAACGCGGGGCGCTCTTCCTTGGGCAGCGTCGCCAGTTTTTCGAACGCCGTTTGCACGGCACCCTTGCGGCCGAGATACTTCACGCGGACCGCTTCGAGCGCGGCAAGGTCGGCGGCGGCGGCGATTTCCGCGAGGCCGTCGGCCTTGATCTGGTCCAGTTGTTGGCGGAGATCGCTCATCGTGAACGAGGCGGACGGTGTGACCCGCCCGCCTCGCCTCTGATCAAGTTTGAATGCCTAAGCCGCGGCGGGCGCGGCTTTCAGGTTCTTCTTCGCCAGCTCCACGAGTTGGGCGAACGCGCCGCCATCGCGCACGGCGATGTCGGCGAGGACCTTGCGGTCGAGGGCGACCTTGGCCTTCTTCAAGCCGTTGATGAAGCCGCTGTAGGAAATACCCTGAGTGCGGCAGGCGGCGTTGAGCCGGATGATCCACAGGCCGCGGAAGGCGCGCTTCTTGGTCTTGCGATCGCGGAAGGCATAGACGAGGCCGTGGTTGACGGATTCCTTGGCGTAGCGGAACAGCTTGCTGCGGTTGCCGCGATAGCCGCTGGCCATCTTGATACGACGCTTGCGCCGTTGCCGGGAAGCGGGTGCGTTGGTTGCGCGAGGCATGGTGTGTTGTTCTCCTTAACCGCGATGTGAATAGGGCATGGACTGCAACACGCGGTGCGTGTCGGTCTTGTCAATGATGACCTGCCCGCCGAGGCGGCGCAGGCGCTTGGCGTTCTTGCTACCGGCCAAGTGGCGCTTGCCGGCGTGAGGCCGCAGGACTTTTCCGTTGGCGCTGATCTTGAATCGCTTCGCCACTGACTTCTTCGTTTTAGGTGGTTTGAATCTTGGCACTGTGTTCTCTCTTTCAAAACGAAATCCGCAGCCAGCTCAGCCTGTTCGCTTCGCCACGGCTGCGAATCTCGCGTTCGTTACGACGTTTTCTGACCTTGGGCCCGGTTAAAAGCCGTTTCCAACGATGACAGCGGCGCACGACTGGCCTGTCCCGGACTGCTGACCGGTGGCGGCGGCGCTGATACAGGCGCTGCTTTCACCTCTACGGCCATCACCCGTCCGCCGCTCTCCGACTGCCCGCCGAGGGCGGCATCGGCCACCGGAGGCGGCTTCACTTTGCCGCTCAACGGACTGATGACCATATGAATGCTGCGGCCGATCATTTTCGGCGCCGACTCGACCACGCCATACGGCTGCACTTCTTTTGCCAGCCGCTGCATGATTTGCATGCCCAGCTCCTGGTGCGCCATCTCGCGTCCGCGGAACATCAGCGACACCTTCGTCTTCATGTGCTTCTCCAGGAAGCCCGCCACGTGGCGAACTTTGATCTGGTAATCGTGCTCGCTGATGTTGACGTGGAACTTCACCTGCTTGATCCGCCACGAAGTCGAGTTCTTTCTCGCTTCGCGCTCCTGCTTTGTCTGCTCGTAACGGAATTTTCCGTATTCGAGCAGCTTGCAGACTGACGGAGTCGCGTTAGGCGAAACCTCAACCACGTCGAGGCCACGCTGTTGGGCCATTGCCAGCGCATCGCGCAACGGCATGACGCCCAAATGTTTCCCGTCCTTGTCTATCAACCGCACCTCACGGGCCCGGATGCGGTTGTTTATCCTAACGAAGGTGGCTATAAGCCACCTCCTGAACTACGTCGTTCATTCGTTGTTTGCTCTCCTGCTGTCTTTTCGATCGGGCGTCCCGCACGGTCCTGGAGGAACAGCTCCAAGCTCACCGCACCGGGTTGCCCCTGCTGCGACAGCCCGGTAACACAGTTCCGGCTGCCGCTGGTGCTTATCACCTGCCAGCATATAGACAACCGTTACCACCTGCGCAAGTGGAATTTTGGTGAAAATCGTGGGTCGTGGTGGCAACGGCTGTTGTTGAACCACCCGCCGGTGTCGGCTACACTGCCGCGACTCTGAGGAGCATTGATGGCAGAACCCGATAATAAACTGATTGCCGGCGCCGGCACGGCTGCGGAGCGAGAGGAAATTGCGAAAATCGAGCGCAGCGCCTTCCGAAAGGCTGGGGTGCTCTTCGCTGTGCTGGCGGGGCTGGTGTTGCTGACCTCGCTGCCGCAGGTCCGCCACTTCATTTCAGAGAATTTGCCGGTTCTCAAGCAATCCATCCATGAATGCGGACCTTGGGCACCGGTGGTTTTCATGGGAGTCGTGGCGGTAATGGTCGCCGCGGGCATCTCGCGGCTGGCGTTTCATTTCATTGGCGGAGCGTTGTTCGCCTTCTGGGGCGGCATGATCTGGACCTGCATCGGGACTATGATCGGCTACAGCGCCGTGTTTCTCGCTGTGCGGCAGTTGGGACTGCGCGATTCGCTTCTGCGCAAGCATCCCACGTGGCAGAAACTCGCCGGCAAGCTCAAGCACAACACCGTGCCCGCCGTCATCCTCTTCCGACAGCTCCCCTTGCCCGGCATCGTCACCAACACCGTGCTCGCGCTCTCGCCCATCCGCCGGCGCGAGTTCTTCCTCGGCACCGTCATCGGGCTGATTCCCGAAGCCGTGCCGGCGACATTGATCGGCGCGGGACTCCGCAAGGAGGATATCGGCACGACCGCCGCCTACATGGTCGGCGCGGTCGCGCTTTTTATCGTCATCTGGATCGCGTGGGGCATCTACACACGCCGCGCCGCGGCCAGGGAAGGGATGTTGGAGCAGGACACGGAATGAAGACCAAACAACTCGCTGTATTTATCGGGCTGGGAATCGTCGCCGTGACCTGTGCCGTGGCCCAAGTCGCCCCCGACGCCCCGCTCTGCCTCTGGTATCGCCAGCCGGCTGCGAAATGGGAGGAAGCGCTGCCGGTCGGCAACGGCCACGTCGGCGCGATGGTCTTCGGCGTCGTGCCAGCCGAGCACATCCAGTTCAACGAACATACCGTCTGGACCGGCCAGCCGCACTCCTATGCTCACAAGGGCGCGGTGAAGGCGCTGCCGGAAATGCGGCGGCTGTTGTTCGAAGGGCGCGCGCTCGAACTCCGAGGCGACGTCAAAGCCGCCCGCGCCAAACAGAAAGAAGCTGAGGACCTCGCGATGCGGGAGTTCATGAGCGAGCCGCTGCGCCAGAAGGCGTATCAACCTTGCGGCGACCTTTGGATTGAGTTCGACGGCCACAAAAACGTGACGGACTACCGCCGCTGGCTCGACCTCGACAAGGCGCTGGCAGTGACGGAATACAAATGCGGCGACGTCACGTTCCGGCGCGTGATCTTCGCCTCGTATCCCGACCGCGCGCTCTATGTGGTGCTGGAAGCCGACAAAGAAGCCAAGCTCAACTGCGTCGTGCGCCTCAACAGTCCGCATGAGAACGCCCGAGTCACCGTCGAGGGCCGGACGCTCGTGTTGCGCGGAGAAGTTGAGCCGGGCGGCATCCGCTTCGAAAGCCGCGCCGATGTCGGCGGCAACGCCATCGCCAACGAGGGGAACGCGCTGCGCGTCACCGGAGCCACCCGGTTCGTCATCCGCCTCGTCGCCGCGACGAACTACAAGAACTACCGCGACCTTTCTGACGATCCGACGTCGCGCTGCGCGGCGCTGCTGAAGAAGTCCGCTGGCAAATCGTGGGAGCAGTTGCTGACGGCGCACGTCGCCGACCATCGCGCGCTGTTTGGCCGCGTGAGCCTCGACCTCGGCCGCACGCCCGCCGCGAAGAACCCGACCGACCAGCGCATCCGGGAATTCGCCGCCGGCAACGACCCGGACCTCGCCGCGCTCGCGTTCCAATACGGCCGTTACCTGCTCATCGGCTCCAGCCGCGCGGGCGGCCAGCCGGCAAACCTCCAGGGCATCTGGAACGACAAGCTGAAGCCGCCTTGGGACAGCAAATACACCTGCAACATCAACACGCAGATGAACTACTGGCCCGCCGAGGTCGGCGCGCTGGGCGAATGTCACGAGGCGCTTTTCGCGGCGCTTGACGATTTGGCGGAGACGGGCAGCGTTGTCGCGAAGGAGCACTACGGGGCACGCGGCTGGGTGGTGCATCACAACTTCGACCTTTGGCGCGGCGCAGCGCCGATCAACGCCGCCAACCACGGCATCTGGATGACCGGCAGCGGCTGGATGGCGTTGCACCTCTGGGAACACTTCCTCTTCACGCAAGACCGCCAGTTCCTGAAGAAGACGGCCTTCCCGCTGATGAAAGGGGCCGCGCAGTTCTACGCCGACTATCTCGTCGAGGATCCGCAGACCAAGTGGCTCGTCAGCGGCCCGTCGAACTCCCCCGAGCAAGGCGGTCTCGTCATGGGGCCGGCGATGGACCACCAGATCATCCGCTCGCTCTTCGGCGCGTGCATCGAAGCGGCGAAGCTCCTCGGCTCGGACACGAAGTTCGCCGCCAAGCTCGCGGAACTGCGCCCGCGCATCGCGCCGAATCAGGTCGGCCAGCATCGCCAGCTTCAGGAATGGCTCGAAGACAAGGACGATCCGAAGAACACACATCGGCACGTCTCGCATCTGTGGGGAGTTTATCCCGGCGACGACATCACGTGGCGCGAGCCGAAGTTCTTCGACGCCGCGCGCCAGTCGCTCATCTACCGCGGCGACGCCGCCACCGGCTGGAGCATGGGATGGAAGGTGAACCTCTGGGCGCGATTCCTCGACGGCGACCACGCGCTGCTGATCCTGCGCAACCTCCTCCAACCCATCGGCGCGAAGAAAGGACAGGGCGGCATGTTCCCGAACCTCTTCGATGCACATCCGCCGTTCCAGATTGACGGCAACTTCGGCGCATCCGCCGGCATCGCGGAGATGCTGCTCCAGAGCCACATCCGCAATCCCGACGGCACGTTCCTCATCCATCTCTTGCCCGCGCTGCCGAAAGCGTGGCCGACTGGCAGCGTCAAGGGCTTGCGCGCGCGCGGCGGCTTCGAGGTGGACATCGCGTGGAAGGACGGCAAGCTTGCCGGAGCAACGATCCGCAGCATCGCCGGCACCGCGTGCAAGGCGCGGTTAGGAGACAAAGTGGTGGACCTGAAGTTGAAGCCGGGAGAATCGCGCCGGTTTGATGGCAGCCTCCAGTGACATCCGCCGGAAAAGAATGTGATTTTCCCCGGCTGCTTGCTTAACTTGCGCGGTGAGAAAACCCGGCATGCCCAGTTCCCGGCGCGGCGATCCGACGATGACGGCCAAGGCCCGTTCGTCGCGGGAGATCATCCGCCGCGTCGCCGTCTATTTACGCCCCTACAAATGGATGGCCGTGGGCACAGTTGCGTGCGCCGTTCTCTCGCTGGTCTTCGCGTTCGCCTTCCCAAAACTGACGCAGTTCGTCATTGACGAGATCATTGCGAAGAAGCAGCTGGAGATGCTTGCGCCGGTGATGCTGGCGCTGCTGGGGGCGTTCCTGCTGCGCGATGTTTTCAACAGCCTGCGCATCCGCATCAACAACACGCTGGAGCAGCACGTCATCTTCGACATGCGCCGCCAGCTTTACAGCCGGCTCCAGCGGCTCCCCGTCAACTACTTCGACCAGCGCGCCTCCGGCGACCTTATGACGCGCGTCGTCGAGGACGTGAACAACGTCGAGCGGCTGCTGATTGACGGCACCGAGCAGGGCACCGTCTCCATCCTGAGCGTGATCGGCGTGCTGGTGATTCTGTTCGCAATGAACCCGACGCTCGCGGCGGTGGCGATGGTTCCGCTGCCGCTGCTGGCCGGCGGCGCGCTCTGGTATACGATCACCGCCCATCGGCGCTACCGCGCGCAACGCGAAGCCGCCAGCGCGATGAACGCGCTGCTGATGGACAACCTCCAAGGCATCCGGCAGATCAAGGCGTTTGGCCGGGAGCCACACGAGGACGACCGCTTCGCCTCGCGCGCCGACGACCTGCGCCACAGCACGCTCGGCATCATGCGCGCGTGGTCGAACTATTCGCCCGCGATGAGCTTCGTCGCCGCGCTCGGCACCGGTCTCGTGCTTTGGATTGGCGGACGCCAGGCCATCGCCGGCGAGATGACACTCGGCGAACTCATGGGCTTTATCCTCTACCTCGCGCTCTTCTACGAGCCGATCGGCCGGCTGCACGGCTTGAACCAGATGCTCCAGTCCGCTCGCGCCGCCGGGGAGCGCGTCTTCGATATCCTCGACGCCGCGCCGGAAGGGCGCGACCCGCGCCGCACGCAGACGCTACGAACGCCCGTCAGCGGCGAGGTGGTTTTTGAGAACGTCGGCTTCCGCTACCAGGACGGACAGCCGGTGCTGCACGACATTTCCCTCCACGCGCGCCCCGGCGAGGTCATCGCGCTCGTCGGGCCGACGGGCGCGGGCAAATCCACGCTCGTCAACCTCCTGCCGGCGTTCTACGAGTTCAGCAAAGGCCGCGTGACGATTGACGGCCAGGACATCGGCACCGTCAGTCTCGAATCGTTGCGCGAGCAAATCAGCATCGTCAGCCAGGAGCCGTTCCTCTTCAACGGCACCGTGCGCGAGAACATCCTCTACGGGAAGCTCGACGCGACGGAGGCGGAGTTGCAGGACGCGGCGCGCGCCGCCAACTGCCACGAGTTCATCAGCCGCCTGCCGCAAGGCTACGATTCCCATGTCGGCGAGCGCGGAGTAAAGCTCAGCGTCGGCGAAAAACAGCGCGTCAGCATCGCCCGTGCGTTGCTGAAGAACACGCCGCTCCTCATTCTCGACGAAGCCACCGCCAGCGTGGACACCGCCACCGAAAAACTCATCCAAGAGGCATTGGAACGACTCATGGCCCGCCGCACCAGCTTTGTCATCGCCCACCGCCTCAGCACCATCCGCCGCGCCGACCAGATCCTCGTCCTACGCCAGGGCCGCATCATCGAGCGCGGCACCCACGACGAACTCATGGCCCAGGACGGCCTCTACACCCGCCTCGCCCGCATCCAAAACACCACTTTCATCGAAGAAAGTTTCGAGAAACTTCAGGTGCCCTGACGCTGCGCGGCGAGCGTCTTGGTTTGCCCCCAAAGCTGACAGTTATTCTCTCCCGACCGGTTTAACGTCCGCGCTCAAGGGTGCCGCGGCTTCGCGGCGTCCCCAGCAGCGCGTGGTTCGGTCTTCATTTGTGTTTTAGTCTCTGGATCAGAAGAGAGATCAACCATGACCAGCCCATCAGAAGAAAGAAAACCAACGGCATCCACAGATAAGGGCCATCAATTGAGCTTCCCGGCTTGACTGGTATCAGTGTCAATGGCCAGAAGAAAACCGTAACGGGGATTCCACAGATTACTGCCACATAGCCGGTCTTCCAGACAAGGATGTCGGCCCATGCGATTGAATGGAGCACGAACAGCGATGGACTAAGGATCAGGAAGATGATTCCCATTCGTTTGAGTGGCTGTTTCATGTCTTCATTCGGTTTGTAACAGGCAGGGCTGGGTATTGGCGAGAGTCTTCCGGGCCATCTTCCCGACCCTCGACGCCCCACGAGCCGAGGCTGGCGCACACTGCTAGGACACCCACTCGCGGCGCCGGAGGAAGGTCCTTATCGCCGCAGTCCCGCTCAACATCTCCGCCGCGCCATCCGCATTCCTTCGCCCGCGCCTTCGCTTCCCTCGCCCGCCGGGGTGTCCGGCGGACCACTCCGCGTTCATCTCCAGCGCCGCTATAGCGGTGCGAGCCGCCGGGGGATCGTTGCCGCGCACCAAGGGGTGCATCCCGCCCGTTACGGAATCATTTCCCTGCCGTAAGGGATGGTCTTTAGGCTGCAAGGGGTCAATCTCTTGCCGCAGGTGATGCATCTCCAGCCGGAGGTGATGAATCCCTCGCCAAAAGGGATTCATCTCCAGCCCCAAGGGATCAATCCCTTCTCGCTGGGGATGCATCACCTACCGCAAGGGATCAATCCCCTGCCGCTGGGGATTCATCTCCGGTCGAAAGGGACGAATCCCCCGCCGAAAGGGATTCATCTCCAACCGCAGGGGATTCATCCCTTTTGGCTGGGGATACGTTACTTACGCCGCCGGTCGCTTCAACGGCGGGCTTGATGACCTTGACAAGCGACTGAATGCGCCCCGACGCCTCGGCCTTGGCGGCACCGCAGCGCCGTCCCACCCGAACCGCGCTTGACTGCCCCTCGCGTTGTGTTACACAGAGCATCATAGCGTAACACCATGAAACGATCACACCATGAGGGCGTCACACGGTTCAGCATTTCGTTGAACAAACAGCTTCTCCAGAGCCTCGATGCGATGACGCGCGAGAAGGGCTACACGAACCGCTCGCTGGCCATTGCCGACATGATCCGCGCCCAGCTCGTCGAGCACCATCAACAGCACGGCAGCCAGGAAATCGCCGGCACGATCACACTGCTCTACGACCACCATAAGCGCCACCTTCCGGCGTTGCTGACGGACATCCAGCACGACCACGAGCACGTCATCATTTCCACCGTCCACGCACACCTCGACCACGACAATTGCATGGAGGTGTTGCTGGTCCGCGGGAAAGCCGCCGCGATCAAGTCCATCGCCGACCAACTCATCGCCGCCAAGGGCGTCAAGCACGGCAAGCTGACGGTGACCGCGACCGGCAAGGATTTGCCGGGCTGAGGCTCAGTCGAACACTGCGGCGACCTTCCCCAACTCCTCCGCAAAGCGTGTGCGGAGAATCTGCTCCGGATGGCCAGTGGCGGCTTCCAGACTTGGGTCGCGCTGGATGGAGCCGAGAAACTTCGCGTGGCTGACGAAAGGGCTGTGGGCGGCGGTGCTCAAGTTCTCGATGATGCCGAGCAACGGCACGTTGAGCCGCTCGAACAGCGCCAGCGACCGTTTCAGCGTCTCCACCGACAACACGGCCGGCGTGGTCACGGCGAGCAGTTCCGCGCGCTTGATCCAACGCACCATGTCCAGCGAGGCATCGCCGATGCCCGGCGGCATGTCCACGACGAGGAAATCCTGTTCGCCCCACTGCGTCACCGCCAACAACTCCAGCGCCGCCTGCGAGACATCGCTGCCCCGCAGCGGCACGGCGCGGCCCTGCGAGAAAAACGACATGGACATGAACGTGATGCCGTGCGCCAACGGCGGGTTGAGGCCCGTCTCCTCCGTGTAGTGCGCGTCGTTGATGCCGAGGATGATATGGTCGGACGCGCCGGTGAAATCGAGATCGAGCAGCGCCGCGCGATGGCCTTTGTGCGCCAGCAGCAATGCGAGCACCGAGGCGATGGAGCTTTTGCCGATGCCGCCCTTCCAGCCGGTGACGGCGACGATCCGCTTCACACCGGCAAGCCGCTTCTCAATGACGGAGCTTCGTGGATCAATCATGGCTGCCCTGTGATTTCCTGGATGAACACGCCGCGGCCCCGCACGATGGAGAAGTCCGGGCTGCCGCAGGCGGGACAACGCATATAAACGTGCGCCATCTCCGGCACGAAATGAATGGCTTCGCGCTCCTCCTCGCTGACCTTCGCGTCCTGCTCTGAAAACTCCTTCTTGCAGGCCTGGCACTCGAACGCCGCCTCGCCCCGCACAACGCGAACCTCTGCATCCTGAAGCAGCGGCTCCGCCTGGGTGAGTTGGTTCTTTACGAGTGAAGCAAACATCTCGGCGTCAATACTCTGCAGTTCGCCGATGTTCAGAACGATCTCTTCCACCACGGACATCTTCTGCTGCCGTGCCGTCTCCGCAGCGGATGCAATCACCGCCTCAGCCAAAGCCCATTCGTGCATGTGTTCTTGGTTCCTCGACTCAACACTAGGCGGTCGCGCCGCGTTCGGCAAGACCTGCGCCGAAAGGAGATGGAGTTATCCCCTCCAAATTGCGGCGTCAGCCTCAAAGCGGCAAAACGTCAGAACGAAACCGTCGTCCGCAGCCCGAACACGATGGCGCCTCTTGATATCGTGGAGCCGCCAGCTCCGTGCGTGAGTGAGTGTGTCACATCGAACTTGACTGTTGACACCACGGAGGCTTTCAGCAAGATTCCGCGGCATGGCGAGCCGGAAACAACCTCGTTTTCATGACCGATGGCTGAGGTGGGTCAGCGTTGGTTTGCTGGCCGCTTGGTCTGCAGCAGCGGGTTTGATCCATGGCGGTTTACTGTTTCTTTGCATGGTCACCAGCTCCCACTCTCCCGAATTCGCCTTCGACGGTTCGTGCCTGACGCTGGTTCTGGCGCACGACGATTTGCAAGCGCCTGCTACTGCGGAGCGATCATCGGGCAGGGCCGTTTACGACGAGCCAGCGCATGCCAACCACGAGTTTCAAGCCCGGCTGCTCAACCAACCGGTGACGTTGGCCTGCGCGAAGGATTCCCCGACGGTGAGCGCGCCCGTTGTTGCGGCGATGGCATTGCCGCTGATACGTGTCGAAGACGCACCTCGACTGGTCCTCGCTTCCACGCGCGGTCCGCCGGGCGCCGTCGCCGCACTGCTCGACCTCCGCTCCATCCATCTCCTGCTCTGAGCCTGCCGTGTTCGCGGCAGAGAGGGCAGACGTGTGTTCGCGTCTGAAGCCGTCCCCTGCTTGGATTTCCGCCCGACTGCCTCGGCGGGCTGATTTCTCCCTCCAGTTGGAATTCCCGGACTGTGCCGAGGCGTAACACGAGTATGAGCATGAGAAGTCATCTGATCCTAATCCAAGTCGCGTTGGTTGCAGCCGGCCTGCTGACCGCTTGCAACCGCGCGAAAGACCACGGCCACGACGGCGCGCACGCCGAGGCTGAGGAACCCAAGACGGCGCAAATCTCCGTCTGGACGGACCGCCACGAGATTTTCGCCGAGCACCGCCTCGTCGTCGCGGGCGCGCCGACAAGGTTTGTGACGCACGTCACCGATCTCAAGACGCTGGAGCCGCGTCGCGAAGGGCCGATCCGCATCCGGCTGGCGCTCGGCCAGGAACCACCGCTGGAGCATGTGGAGAAAGCGCCGTCGCGCGCCGGCATTTACGAACCGCAACTGACTTTTCCGAAAGCGGGCGAGTGGAGCGTCAGCGCGTTCATCCCGGCCAACGGTGGAGAGGCCGAGGTGAAGCTGCCGCCGGTCAAAGTGTTTGCGTCGGCCGCCGAAGCCGCCAAAGCGCCTGAGCCGGAAGTTCCCACCGGCATCAGTTTCCTCAAGGAACAACAATGGAAGATTCTGTCCGGCACCGAGCCAGCCACGAAACGCAGGCTCGTCGAACAACTGCGTTTGCCCGCGCTGGTGGCCGCGCGTCCGGGAACGCTCGCGCAAGTGACGCCGCCCATTGCCGGGCGGCTGCTGCTGCCGGCGGGCAAGCCGATGCCATTGGTCGGCGACAAAGTGCAGGCCGGACAAACACTTGCCCTTATCCAGCCGTCGTTCTCGGAGATGGCGGCCCGGTTCGTCGAGGCGGAAGGCGAAGTCGTGCGGGCCAGACTCGCGCTGGAGCAAGCCGATCTTGCGCTCACGCGCGTCGAGAAACTGGCAAAAGCCGAAGCGAAGTCGGGGCGCGAGTTGCAGGAGGCGGAGTTTGCGCTCAAGACGGCTCAGGCCAAGCATAACGCCGCGCTTGCCTTGCAAGCCACCTACCGACAGGCGAGCACGAACCTCGGCGGCCGCAGCGGCACGGCCAGTCAGCCGGTCATTGAACTGCGCTCGCCCATTACAGGGACCATCATAGATCAGTCGGGCGCGGCGGTCGGCGAATTCATCACGGCGGAGAAAGCGGTGTTCACGGTGCTCGACGCGGCGAGTGTTTTCATCGAGGCGCGCGTTCCCGAGGCGAGCGTCAAGCGGCTCGGCTCGACGAAAGCTGCCAGTTATGAAGTGCCCGGCGAAACCGGACGCTTCATTCCCATCACGGGCAATGGGGCCGGCCGCCTCGTGTTCGTCGGCATCCAGGTGGACACCGCCACGCGCACGGTGCCGTTGATTTATGAAGTCAATAACCCGGAACTTCGCTTGCGCGTTGGACAATCGGTGAACCTCTACGTTGAAACCGCGCGTGCCGAGAACACGCTGGCCATCCCCAGCGCGGCGATTGTCGAGGAAGACGGCCGGCCGATTGCTTTCGTGCAAGTAGGCGGCGAGACGTTCCAGAAGCGCGACCTCACGATTGGCATTCGCGATGGCGAATGGGTGCAAGTCTTGGCGGGCATCGCGGAAGGCGAACGGGTGGTTACCAAGGGCGCGTATGCGGTCCGACTTGCCTCGGTGTCTTCGGCGATTCCCGCGCACGGCCACGTTCACTAGGAGCGTCCATGATCGACACCCTCATTAGCTGGTCCTTGCGCAACCGGGCGGCTGTTCTGGTGATGGCCGCGCTGCTGCTCGTCATCGGTGGTTACACCGCCGTCAAGATGCCGGTGGACGTTTTCCCAGACCTCACCGCGCCCACCGTCACCGTCATCACCGAGGCAAAGGGCATGGCCCCGAGTGAAGTTGAAAGCCAAGTGACCTTCCCGATCGAAGCCGCTGTGAACGGCGCGTCGGGCGTGCGGCGCGTGCGCTCAGCCACGGCGGTGGGCTTGTCCATCGTCTGGATCGAGTTCGACTGGGGCTCGGACATCTATGCCGCCCGGCAGATCGTCAGCGAGAAAGTGAACGTCGCGGCGGGCGAATTGCCGCCGGAAGTCGAGCGGCCCGTGCTCGCGCCGGTGTCGTCCATCATGGGCGAAATCCTGTTCATCTCGCTCACGTCGGACAAACACACGCCCATCGAACTTCGCACAACCGCCGACACGGTCATCCGGCGGCGCATTCTCTCGGTGCCGGGCGTCTCGCAGGTCACGCCCATCGGCGGTGGCGTGAAGCAGTTCCAAGTCGTGCTCGCGCCGGCCAAGCTGCAAACCTACGGCGTGTCGCTTAACCAGGTGACCCACGCCTTGTCCGAAGGCAACGAAAACGTCTCGGCCGGCTTCATCAACGAACGCAGTTCGGAATGGCTCATCACCGGCGTGGGGCGCGTGCGCTCGCTGGAGGACATTGGCGAGACGGTCGTGACCGCCACCCGGGGCGTTTCTACGAAGGTCGCGGACCTCGGCGAAATCAGGATTGGAGAAGAGCCGAAACGCGGCGAAGGCTCCACGCGGGGAAAACCGGCAGTGATCCTCGGCATCCAGAAGCAACCTGGCGCGAATACACTCAGACTGACCAAGGAACTTGACGCGGTGCTGGATGATGTCGCCGCAAAACTACCCGCCGGGATGGTGATTGACCGGCACATCTTCCGGCAATCGGATTTCATCGAGGTCGCCATCCGCAATGTGCGGGGCGCGCTCCGGGACGGCGGCCTCCTGGTTGTGGCCATTGTGCTGCTGTTCCTGGCAAACGTGCGCGCCACGTTCATCACGCTCACGGCCATCCCGCTCTCGCTGGTGACGACCATCATGGTGATGAAGGCTTTCGGCGCGACCATCAACACCATGACACTGGGCGGCATGGCCATCGCCATCGGGGCGTTGGTGGATGACGCGGTGATCCTCGTGGAGAACGTCTTCCGCCGTCTCCGTCTCAACAGCCTGCAACCGGAAGCGAAGCGCAAGAAGACGATGCGGATCATCTTCGACGCGAGCATCGAGATTCAGAAATCCATCGTCTTTGCCACGCTCATCATCGCGCTGGTGTTCCTGCCCATCTTCTTCCTGAGCGGCGTCGAAGGCCGTCTGCTCAAGCCGCTGGGCATCGCCTACATCGTGTCGCTCGGCGCGTCCTTGTTGGTGGCGCTGACGGTCTCGCCGGTGCTGTGCGACCTGCTTTTGCCCAAGAGCCGCGCCGTGCTGGCCGGCCACGAGCCGAAAGTGGTGACGTGGCTGAAATCGCACTACGCGAAGATTCTCAACCCGGTGCTCGACCATCCGTGGCGCGTCACCGTGCCAGCCGCGCTGGCGCTGGCGCTGGCGCTCGGCTCGACCGTGTTCATGGGCCGGTCGTTCCTGCCGGAGTTCAACGAAGGCACGCTCACGCTCAGCGCGGTCACGCTGCCCGGCACGTCGCTCGACCAGGCCAACGAATACAGCAACATCATCGAAAAGACGTTGCTCTCGCATCCCGAAGTCACCGGCGTTGCGCGCCGCCAGGGCCGGGCCGAACTCGACGAGCACGCGCAGGGCGTCGAGTCGGCGGAGATTGACGTGTCGCTGAAGATGCAGAAGCGGACCAAAAAGGAGTTTCTGGAAGCCTTGCGCCGTGACTTCTCGCTGATCCCCGGCATGAACATCATCATCGGCCAGCCGATCTCGCACCGCATTGACCACATGCTCTCCGGCTCGCGCGCCAACGTGGCGGTGAAGATCTTCGGCGAGAACCTTTACCAACTTCGCCTGCTGGCCAGCCGCGCCCGCAAAGCGATGGAGACCGTGCCGGGCGTGGCGGACTTGTCCATTGAACAGCAGACCGACGTGCCCATCCTGCGTGCGCATTTCGACCGCAACGCCATTGCCCGACACGGCCTGACTGTGCGCGACGTCGCTCGGACAATGGAAGCGGCCATCAAAGGCGTGACCGTCTCGCGCGTGCTGGAGGGCCGCAACTCCTTCGACCTCGTGGTGCGCCTGGCCGATCCGGAGGGCTGGCGCACGGAGGACATCGGTGAGCTGCTGGTCGCCACCCCCGCCGGCGCGAAGGTGCCGCTGAAGAGCCTCGCCGACATCCGCAAGGAAACCGGCCCCAATTACATCAGCCGCGAACAGGTCGAACGGAAGATCGTGGTCATGTGCAACGCCGCCGGGCGCGACGTGACCTCAATCGTGAACGACTGCAAGAAAGTGGTGGACCCGATTGTCGGCGAAGCAGCCGGCTACCGCGTCGAATACGGTGGCCAGTTTGAAAGCGCCGCCGAAGCCGGCCGCATCATCGCGATGCTGGGCGTCGCGGTCATCATCGGCATCGGCTTCCTGCTGAATCTGGCGTTCGGCTCGGCACGCGACGCCGCACTGATCATGCTGAACCTGCCGCTGGCCTTGATCGGCGGCGTGGTGGGCGTGTTCGTCTCCGGCGGCGTGCTGAGCGTCGCCTCGCTCATCGGCTTCATCACCGTGTTCGGCATCGCCACGCGCAACGGCATCATGCTCGTCTCGCACATCCGCCATCTGGAGGAGCACGAAGGCGTGAGCGACTTCCGCGAAGCCGTCTTTCGCGGAGCGATGGAGCGGCTCGCGCCGATCCTGATGACCGCGCTCGCGGCGGGCCTGGCGCTGGTTCCGCTGGCTCTCGGCGGACAAAAGCCCGGCAGCGAAATCCAGACGCCGATGGCCATCGTGATTCTCTTCGGCCTGCTAACTTCGATGTTGTTGAACATGATCGTCGTTCCGACCCTTTATATGCGTTTCGGACGGCCGGTGGAACTTGAGTAGCGAGGTGCGCATGAAAAAAGAAACTGTTTCCCTTATGTTCGTCTTCACCGTGGCCGCCGCGATGGCGGCAAACGAAGCGAAACCCGCAGCACGGCACGTCGAGAACCTGACTCTCGACCAGGCCCTGGAGATGGCCGACAGGCTCCAGCCGGAGTTAGCGGAGGCGCGGGCGATGGTCGAGGCCGCCGAAGGCCGCGCCAACCAAGCGGGTCTGTTTCCCAATCCCGAAGCCATCGTTGGCGCGAACCAGCTTCCGCTCCGCAGCGGCGCCGCCAACGAAAAGGAATTCGTGGCCGGCATTGGGCAGACCGTCCCGCTCGGCGGTCGTCTCGGCAAGGCGCGGCAGGCCGAACTGTTCGACCGCGAGGTCCGCGCGCGCGGCCTCGAAGTGAAACGCCGCGGTATTCGCAAGCGCGTCCACAGCGCCTTTGCCACCGCGTTGTATCAGGAGAAAGCCTGGCAGGCGCAGAGGGAAATCTGCCTGAACGCCGAGAAAGCCGTGACGACCGCCGCCGCCCGCTTCCAAGCCGGCGACGTCATCCGCGAAGACGTGGCACGCGCGGAAATGGAAGCCGCTCGGGTGAAGGTCGAATTCCAGCGCGCCGAATCGTTGTGCCAGCAGTCGCTAGTCGCGCTGGCCTCCGCCATCGGCGACGCCACGCTTGCCGTGAAGACGCTCGCGGGATCGCTGGACGCGACGTTCGAGATTCCGACCCTGGAAAACCTGATCGGCAATCTCGCCGCCCAGCCGGAAATCGCGATGGCTGACGCGGACGTTCGCGCCAGCACCGCGCGCGTGGACCTGGCCAAGGCCGAGCGAATTCCCGACGTGAAAGTCGAGTTGCTCTATCACCGCTTGGAAGCGAGCCGCGAAAACACGCTCGACGTGGGTCTGAGCATCCCGTTGCCGCTCTTCAACCGCAACCAAGGCCGCCTTCGCGAAGCGCGCGCCGAAGCCGCCGCCGCGGAAGCGCGCGCGCGCATGACCCAAAACGAACTGACTGCCCGGCTCCGCGAGTCCTACCTGCAGCTCACTGCCGCGCTCGTCAACAGCCGGACGCTGAGGACGGAGACTTTGCCTAAGGCGGACACTGTGTTGAGAACTGCGGAAGCCCGCTATGCCGCCGGCGACGCCAGCCTCGTGGAAATCCTGCCGGTCCGTCGCGACTGGGCGGCGGTGCAGTTGACATACTTGGAATCGCTGCGAGACGTGATGCAGGCATGGGCGGGGCTGCAACCCTATCTGAAGCCGTGACAGGTGACGGAAGCGGCGAGTTGAAGGACGCGCGAATCACAGGAGGCCACCCGCGTTTGGGCGGCCATGAGGTGTTTGACCTAGAACGCAATTTGCGTCCGCAACCCGATCACAATGGCGTTCTTCAGCGCCGTGGAGCCGCCGGGATGGAAGATGTATTGGAAATCCGGCTGCAACGACCACCAGGGTGCGAGCGCAAACCGGTAGGTCGCCTCCAGCGCCATCTCGTAGTCCGGCACGGGACCGATGCCCAACGTGCGGGGCGTCCCGCCCAACGCGACGATGGTGTTCGCGTCGCGTTGAAGGTCCTTCAACCTATCGTTGATAGTGACGCAACTGACAGCGACGCCGCAGATGTCTTGGTCGCGGTTTGGGAGCGGCCCCTTGTAGGTCAGCCCGCCCGCGGCGTAGAACTCCACCGGGTTGCGATCCTCCGGCATCCACGGCGCGACGCGGCAATAAAGCGCCAAACCCTCGTCCCCCTCGGCCTTCTCGCGCCAGAGCATCTGGTCCACGTTGAAGTAAAACCCGCCGTTGCCCGAGTGCGAGCGGGCCACGCCGGTGGAAGCCAGCCCCGAGAGCGTGCCGTCGTCTTCGAGGCTGCGACCCAGCGTGTCGAGGCGCAGGTCGTCGAAGTTGCCGCTATGGAACCAGCCGCCAACCTTCAATTCACCCGACAGTCCAATCGCCCCTTTCTCATGGTTGCGCCGCCAGACCGCCTCGAACAACGCCAGCACGCCGTTGCGATGCCCCATGCCAAAGTGAGTGCCGCTGCGGCCCTCCGTGGACTGGTCTCCCACGTCGCCGTCCACCACCGCGCCCATCAACTCGATCTGCTCATTCGGCCGGCCCGTCACCATCACGCCCGTGCCCGCCACCGGATACGCCGGACCGCCGCTCGGAATCAGCGCCGACATGAACGCCGGCCAGCCGTGCGTGGCGCCGATGAACACGCACGCGTAGTCGCTGCAAATCAACCTTTCATCCAGGGCAAGTTGGCCGCCCCGGATTGAAAGCCTGTCCTCCAAGAAGCTTTGCTCCAGCCACAACTCGTAGAGCCGCACGGTGTCGAACGCCGAAATATTGCTCGGCTCCATGAACGTCGCGCCGGTCATGCCCGCGATGTCGTTGCGGATGTTCGCCTCCGATCCCTGGATCCAGAGGCCGCTGGCGTGGAATACGCCGCCCTGCCAACCACCGGCCCGCTCGATGTCCAGATTCAAATCCGACCGCACCAGTCCCTGGTAAAGCTCACCTGTTCGCGCACCGCCGTGCACGTTCGCCAGAAACTCGCCGGTGTAGATAGCAGAGAGTTCCCACCCTTTCTCCGCCAGCCGCGATCGCGCACCGCCCCAATCGCCCGTGAGCGTTTCCCGCCCGCACAAGCCTGACTCAGCGGATGATACGCCGATAGGTTGAGGTAACACCGCATCTTTCGGGTCCGCCGCCAGCCACGAACAACCGGCGAGCCACAATCCGGCCGCCACGCAGCATCGAAGGTGAATTCGCTTTTGCCGCCGGATCACAGAGGCTTCCCCGTCTTCGTCTCGCGGCGAGCGAGCAGACCTCCAACAACCCACGCCGCGCCGAACATAATCACCGTGCCCACCAACCCCGCAATAGCCGTCGCCAAGCCCTTCGAACTGATGCCCGGCACCTGATAATCTGGAATGAGCGATCTCATCAGCGTTTTTGCATGCTCTTCAAAGCCAAGTTGTGCAGCGACCGTCTCCAAGCCGTCCGGCCACGAACTGGCGAACGGTGCGATGAACATAGCCATGCCCAGCACAATGACAAGTCCGAGCGCCGGCGTTTCCCAACCGACGACGCGGGCCTGATTGTGCTCCGGATCCACAAATTCCGGCCGCACGTTGCGGATGGCCAGGACCACCAGTGCCGTGATCAACGCCTCGCACAAGCCGATCAGCACATGCACGCCGAACATCGCCGGAAAAACCATGCCCGCTGCCGCCGTGCCAGAGAACGCCAGTTCACCTGCGCACGCCATCGCCGCCAGCAACGTCGAGCACCACGCCGCAAACACCACCGCCGTAACCTGCCCGCGCACCCCCCCGACAAGCCTGCGCACGAGCGCGTAAACGCCGTAACCGCCCACCGTGCCGACGATGGCCATGTTGAACACGTTCGCGCCCAGCGCCAGCACACCACCGTCACTGAAGAGGAAACATTGCAGGATCAGCACCGCCGCGATCATCACCGCTCCCGCCGCCGGCCCCAAAAGCACCGCCGCGAGCACGCCACCCAGCAAATGCCCCGATGTGCCGCCTGCGACGGGAAAGTTCAACATCTGCGCGGCGAACACGAACGCCGCCGCCAACCCCATCAGCGGCGTCTTGGAGCGCGGCAACGTGCGGTTCACCTGGCGGATCGCCACGGCTAGTCCCGCCGCCGCAAGGCCGCCCGTGACCGCCATCGTGTTCGCACTCAGAAATCCGTCCGGAATGTGCATCGGCCGATCTCGTTGATTATGATGTTACGAATCCACAACACGATAATATCCACTCAGGTTCCGTCAACGTCTATTTTCAGGAAAGTTCGATCACAAACAAATCTGTGGCTGACGCCGCGGACGGACCGCGCTAAGGTGAGGCGATGCGAGTGGAGTTATTCGACAGCCAAAGCCATCTCAACAGCCCGGTCCATCGGATGCCCGCGGCGGTGAAATGCGGCGCGGCGGTGGCCCTCGTGTTGACAACGGTTCTGCTGCCTGTCTCGCGACCATCCGCTTTCGCGCTGGTGGCGGCGGCGCTGGCGGTGGTGGCGGCAGCGAGCCGGATTTCGCCGGCATTCCTCGCAAAACGGTTGCTGCTCCTGGAGCCGCTTGCGCTTGGCGTGGCAGCACTGGCGGTTTTTCAACCAGACGGTTGGTGGATGTTCGCCATGCTCCTCATCAGGACCAATCTCTGCCTGCTGACGATGATCCTGCTGTCGAACACAACATCTTTCGCAGATATCCTGCGCGTGCTCCAGCGGCTGCGTGTTCCGTCACTGTTGGTGACGACGATGGCGCTGATGTATCGCTACCTGTTCGTGCTGGCGGATGAGGTTGGTCGCATGAGCCGCGCTCGGGCGAGCCGAACATTTTCGGCGCAGCGGCGCGCGGTGTGGTGGTCGCAGGCGGGCATTCTCGGCCAGTTGTTCATCCGCTCAACGGAACGAGCAGAACGAATCTATGCCGCCATGTGCGCCAGGGGGTGGCAATGACACCGGCGCTTGAACTACGCAATCTCTGCTTCCGCTATCCCGACGGCACGGAAGCGCTGCGCGGCGTCAGCTTCGCCATCGGCGAGGGCGAGTGTGTTGGCTTGATTGGGCCGAACGGCGCGGGCAAGTCCACGCTCATGTTGCACCTCAACGGCATCCTGCCGGAGCGGCTCGACGACGCGCCCGCGGTGTTTGTCGGCGGCCGGCCACTGACCGCCGAGAGCCTCGCCGCCATCCGGCGCGACGTGGGATTGCTGTTCCAAGACCCCGACGACCAGTTGTTTTGTCCGACGGTGTTCGAAGACGTGGCGTTCGGGCCGCAACAGTTTGGCCTCGGCGGCGACGCGCTAGCGACGCGCGTGAGCGACGCGCTGGCGCGGGCCGGCATCCGCGGCTACGAGAAGCGCCAACCGCATCATCTCAGCCACGGCCAGAAACGGCGCGTCTGCCTCGCCGGCGTGCTGGCGTGCGAACCGCGCGTGCTGGTGCTCGACGAGCCGACGAGCGACCTCGACCCGCGTGGCAAGCGCGAATTGAAGGCCGTGCTCCGCCAGATTCCAGCCACGAAACTGATCGCGACGCATGATCTGGAGTTGGTGGTGGAGCTTTGCCCGCGCGTGATCGTGATGGACGAGGGCCGCGTGGTGGCCGATGGGCCGACGGTGAATCTGCTCAGCGACGAGACGTTAATGTTGGCTCACGGTCTGGAAGAACCGCACAGCTTGCAGCACCGGCATCCGCACTGAACCGGAACCCGCAGGGAAATCTGCTAGACACCGCCGCACTTCTTCAGTGTCTCCATCGTCTCGCGCTGGCGCTGCTGGACGAACGCGCGGGCCTTGGCGGCTTTCGCTTTCGCGGCGGCGGGGTCTTTGGCGAACGCCAGCACCGTCGGGACGACGCGCTTGATGTCGTCTTCATTGTCGAAGTCGAAGAGCCAGTCGCCGAGGCCGATATCGCGCCACATGATGCCTTTGCTGGTCTGCTCGGCGAACCGGCAAACGATGGCGGGGATGCCGTTGCCCAGCGCCATGATCGGGCTGTGCATCTCGGAGCCGAAGATGCCGGCAGAGCGGACGTAGGTGCTCAGGGCCTCGTCGGTGAGCCAGTATTTTTCGCGCCAGACAACCCGCGCCTTCACATCGGCGGGCAGCTTGTCGTAAAGCATCTCCTTGCCGACCGCCATCTGCGTGGCGTCCTCCGGACAGAGCAGCACCTTCAGCGGCGTCTCACGCACGACTGCGATGATGGCTTCACGCAACGGTGCGTGATCGTGCTCCTTCATCTCCTCGTTGCGCGCGTGCTTCTTCTTGTCGAACGCGATGTGCTTCTTCACCTTCCAGTAAGGCGTGAAGCGGAAACGCGAGAGGCAGCAGAGGAACTTGCCTTCTTCCAGCCCGTTGGCTTTCAGGAACGCCGTCGCCGGCTCGTCGTTGCGCAGGTCCACGCCGAACGCGCCATCGGGGCCGAACTCCATCACCGGGCAGTGCACTCCGTTCGCCTTCGCGAACGCGAGCGAGACGGAATCGCGGTAGAACACGAACTTCGCCCCATTCATCAACTCGACCGCGCCGGGGCTGGCATAGCCCATCGTGATTCCGTAAATGCCGTAAGGCTTCCCGGTCTCCTTGCGCCACTTCGCGACATCCTTCGCCGCCACGAAATTCGGCCCGGAACCGTGCAACAGGAAGTCGCACTCGGCAAACGCGGCCTTAATCGCGTCTGCGCCCTCGATGATGGGCACCTTTGGGAACCGCCGGCGCAGCATTGCGTCCACGCCATTGTCCACGTGGCTCGGCCATAGCCGCACCTCGGCTTCGGGCAGGTATTTCTCCAGCAGCGTGAGCACGCCCGGCGTGTGGCCGATGTCGCCGATGTTGACGGTTTGCCACGACGAGCGCAGCACGATGCGGGGCGGGCGTTTGTCCGCAGCGCGCACCAACGGCGCGAGCGCGGCGGCGAGTGTCGCGTTGATGAATGTTCGTCGGTTCATAATGGTCATCATAGTAGTCGTCTCGCTCCGCGAGACGGAAAGTTATAGCTCGTGCCCTCTCGCGGATCGAGAGGACTACTTTGTATAAACCTCCGCACGATCCAGCTCCGCCGGGCCGTTCCAGAGCAGCTTCAGTTGACGGTTGCCGGCTGGGACGGCGCAATCGTATTCCACCAGCGTGCGACGCTGGCCGCCGGCAGCGCCTCGAGGCGGCGCGGGCAGACGCTGCTCGGTTCGTTTCGGTTGGAGCGTGATGAACTTCTTGCCGTCGGCGGAAACTTGCAGCGTCAGGTCGGCGGTCTCCTTCGCGAAAAAGGCCGTCACCTTCACCGACATCATCGCCGCTGGGACTTTGTAGCTGAGCCAGTCGTTGGTGCTGCCCTTGGCGCGGAAAAGATATTCGGCGTAGATCGCGTTGTAGTCGTTGTCCAGTTTCAGTGTGTCGGACTTGGCTTGGACGCGGGAGAAGTCCTGTAACTCGTCCGCGAAACAAACGTGCTTCACGTTCACCGGCCCGACGACGTTTGAGGGCTTCGACGCACCGGAGGCGTTGCGGGCGATGACGCGATAGAACCACGTCTGGCCGGCGCGAACGGTTGTGTCGCTGTAGAGCGGACGATAGGCCACGTCGGCGTCGCAGACGTTCTTGGCGATGGTCTTCCAAGAACCGCCCGCTTTCGGCGCGCGCTCAATGTCGTAGCCGGTCGCGCCGGTCGAACCGCGCCACGAGAGCAGCGGCACGTCGCCGATGGGCAGCAGTTCCGGCGCGTCGGGCACGGGCACGGGCGGAACGGGTTTGCCTTCGATTCGAAATGCCGCCTCGCGCATCGCGGTCATGATGCCGATCTCGCGCTGCGCGTCGGCGCTGGGGAAGCCGGGCCAGTGATACGACCAGACCGCCGGATAGGTCATGATCTGGTGCCAGTAAAAGCCGCCATCGTTGTGATGGAAATACATGCTCCAGATCAACGCGCCACAGATGCCCGGCTCGGACTGGACGTAGTCGAGGAACTTGCGCGTTTCGCCGACAACGTTCTCGTGCGTGAACATCTTGCCGTCAATGTAGGGGCCGAACTCGCCGATGAACATCGGCCGCGCGCCGCTGAGCTTCTCCATTTCGGCTCGCATCGCGCCGCTCCAGCCGTCTTCGACACCGCGGTAGTTGCTGTAGAGATGCCGCGTGACGAGGTCAATGTTCGGGTCCACCAACAGCGGCTGGCCGGGCCGGTGGCGAGTCTCGGCGACGAGATGGTTTGGCGCGAGCTTCTTGATGTAAGCTGCCATTTCCGAGAGCCATTCGTCGGACGCCTTGTGCATCTCGTTGCCGAATTGCCACGCGAGGACCGCCTTGTCATCACGGTAAGCCACGCCGGTGATGGTGTTGGTCCGCGTGAGGACGTGGCGGACGGTGGCCTTGTAGTCCTCCTTGAGCTGCGGGTCAGTGTAGAACTCGGCGCGTTTCTTGCCGCGATAAGCAGCGTAGGTGCCGATGCCGCCGAGGTAATCGCCCGACTCCGCCGTGAGGTCGAGCATCACGCGCACGCCGTATTTGTTGGCCAGCGCGAAGAGGTTGTCCACGACCTTGAACGCCTCCTCGTTGAACTTCCCCGGCCCGAGCACGAAGTGCCACGGCTGCGGTTGCGCCTTCGGGTCACACATCGGCAGGTTCCAAGTCCGCACGACGCGTCCGTTCATCTGGTCGAGCGTTTTGAACGCGTCCTCCTGCTCCCACGGTGTCGGCAGGCGCATCCGCTCCGGCAGCGAGAGTGTGTAGTCGTAAGGCAACACCAGCCCTGGCATGTTCGCGCCGACGAACCGGAACTCCTTCTCGCCATCGTAGAGCTTGTTGCCCTTGCGGGTGATGAAGTGCTGGAAGCGGCTGGCTGGCTCCGCCGTGAACCCAGATTCTAATCCAACGAGCAACAGTGCGACTCCGATCAGTGTTTTCATATTCATACTCTAAACTCCCGACGATGCCGAAAAGCCGCCATCCACCGCGATCGTGACGCCGGTGACGAACGCGGCCCGCTCGTCGTCCAGCAACCAGCAAACGGTGCCGAGGAGATCCTGCGCTTCGCCGAAACGTTTCATTGGCGTGTGGGCCATCACGTTCTGGCCGCGCGCGGTCAGTCCGCCGTCGTCGGTCATGAGGATTTTGCGGCTGCGCTCGTTGGCGAAGAAGCCGGGCGCGACGGCGTTCACGCGGATGCCAGCGGGCGCGAGATACACCGCCAGCCATTGGGTGAGGTTGACCACACCAGCCTTGGACAGGGAGTAGGCGAGGTTCTTCGTGAGCGGCCGGTAGCTATTCATGGACGCGAAGTTCACGATGGCGCCCCGGCCCTGCTGCGCCATCTCGCGGCCGAACACCTGACACGGGATGAGCGTGCCGACGGTGTTCAGCTTGATGACCTCAAGCATGATGTTGGGGTCGAGGTTGAAGAACCCGCGCATGTTTTCCGTTTTCGCGTCGCTGATCTCGGCGGGCTGGAATTCCGTGGGGGTCGTCACCGCATCGTTGCGGTTGCCGCCCGCGCCGTTCACCAGCAACGTGCATGGCCCCAGTTCCTGTGCGATGCGCCGGTGCGCGGTCTCGACAGCGGCCGCGTCGGTGACATCCACGCTCAACAGCAGCGCCGTGCCGCCGGTAGCGCGGATGCTCGCGGCGACCGGTTCCAGTTTCGCCACGGTGCGGCCGAGCAAGGCGACCTTCGCGCCAAGTCGGGCCAGTTCGACAGCGACGGCCGAGCAGAGCGTCCCGCCCGCGCCGGTCACGACGGCGACTTTGTCTTTGAAAATCATTTCGTTCATTTCTTCATTTCTCCTACGTGCTTAATACGCCCGACGCAGAACACGAGCGTCAGGCACGCCAGCAACGGGAGGACGCCGATGGTCCAGAAGACCGGCGCGTAACCGGCCTTGTCCACGACCAGGCCCGCCGCATACGTGAACGCCGCGCCGCCGAGGCTGGAACCCATGCCGGTGAACCCGACCGCCGTAGCCAGAGTCTGTGCCGGGAAAATGTCGGCGTGCAAGGCGTAGATGTTTGCGCTCCACATGCCGAAGCCGAACGTCGCCACGCACACCCACGCGATGGCCGTCGCGGGCGTCGGCGCGCCGACCACCATCAGCCCAGCGCTCATCATCAGTCCGCCACACACCATCACGCTCTTGCGGGCAAACCCGGCACCCATGCCGCGTGCCAACAGCCAATCCGAAGTCATGCCGCCGGCCACTTTGCCGAAATCCACCGTCAGGTAAGGAATCCAGCCATAGAACCCGATCTCCTTCAGCGAAAAGCCGCGCGCCTTGCTTAAGTAATCCGGCAGCCAGAACACATAGAACCACCACACGGGCGTCGCCAGCATCCGCGTGGTCAGCATCCCCCAGACAGTTCCCGAGTTGATGATCCCGCGCAGTGCCGCGCCAAATCCGCCACTCTTCTTCGCAACCGGCCCGACCTCCGCCAACACCGCCGCACGGTCCTCGTCCGACAACCACCGATGTTGCTCTGGCTCGTCATAGACCTTCAGCCATCCGATCAACCACACAAACCCGATCACCGCCGTCCCTGCGAACGCCGCCCGCCACCCGAACTGCAGCGCCAGCAGCGCGACCAGCGGCGGCGCCAGCACCGCACCGAGCGCCGCGCCGCTGTCGAACACCGCCATCGCCATCCCGCGCTTTTGCGCCGGAAACCATCGCGCCACGGCCTTGGCGCCCGCGGGCCAGTTCCCCGCCTCGCTCAGCGCCAGCAGACAACGAAACACGCCGAGGCTCATCGCCCCGCGCGCGAACGCGTGCGCCATCGCCGAGAGCGACCACCCCACGACGAAGTAGCTGAAACTGCGCCGCACGCCGATCCGGTCAATGACCATGCCCGCGCCGAGCTGCGCGACCGTGTAAGCGAGCATGAACACCATCGTGATGGTGCCGTAGTCCGCGCTGGTGAGCCCGAGGTCCGCACGCAACGTCGGCAGCAACACCGACAGCGCCTGCCGGTCCAGGTAGTTGATGACCGTGGAGAGGAACAGCAGGCCCAAAATCAGCCAGCGTAGTTGTGCGAGTCGCATAAGTGTGTGCGGACTTCCCCGCAGTCCGGTCATCACGCCACCGCCTTCACCAACCACGTCCGGCTTTCCTCAATCAGCTTCTGGCCTTCGTCCGCGCTGAACTCGCCCTCGGTCTCAAGCGACAGAACACCGCTGTAGCCATGCCGCCGCAACACCTCCAGACAGCCCTTGAGATTCACATCGCCTTTGCCAAGCGCGACGCACTTCGCGCCCACCACGTCCTTCACATGGACATGCACGACGCGGTCCACCACTGCCGCGAGCGTGGCCACCTCGTCCTGTCGCTTGCCGAACGGCGTCCACGAATACCCGCCCGCAACCGTCTCCACATACGTCGCGCGGCGGACGTTCGCCGTGTCGTAGTTGATGCCGAGCCACTTGGAGGCCGAAAGCGCCATGATCTTCTTCAGCCCGTCGGCGGTGAGCGAAAACGTCCCGTGTGGCTCGATCGCCAAATAGACACGGCTCCGCTCAGCCACCTCCAGAATCTGCGCGAGTCGCTCGCGCATCAGCTTCAGCGCGTCGTCGTCAGACATGTCCTTGGGCTTCTTGCCGTCGCCGGCGTTGACCACGGGAATGCCCGCCTCGCCCGCCCAACGGATGCTCTGCGTGATGCCCTCGATGCTCTTCGGGTCCGGCATGATCGCGCCGTGCTGCGCCCAGAGCGCCGTCACGCCTTTGAAGCCGAATTCCTTCACGCGCCGCTTGAACTTCTCCGGGTCGTCCTTCCACGGGTCCACGTGCGGGCACCACGGTCCCGTCGCCTGCGGCTCGACATACTCGTAGCCCGCCCGCGCAATCCGCTGCATCGCCTCTTCCAGCGATTGCTTGCGAAACGTAACAGTGCCGCAACCGATCTTCATCGGTGAAGCCTTGCCCGTGTCGCCGTTCGCCGCAACACTGGCAAGCAGAGAGTCGCCTGCGACAACGACTGAAGTTCTCAGAAAATCTCTGCGCGAGAATTTCGGTGATTGGTCCTGTCCGAATGATTCGTTGTTCATGATTGTATTCCTCAATTCTTCGTCCGCACGGTCACGATCTCCCAAGGCCGGGTAGTCACCGTGCCGGCTGCGGCGTCCTCTGCAATCGGTTTCTCCAACATGTCCGAACGGCGCACGGGAGCGGCCGTGGGTGAAAGCATGGGCCGCACGCTGCAAAGCTGGCCGGTGGCTTCATACCAGCGTGCGACCACGCCCTTGCCGTCTTCGGCTTGTTTCAAGCACATCAACAGCGCATCGCCTTTGCCTGACGCGACGCTAACCGTCGCCAGCGATTGGCGCCTCGGCAACGACTTCTGGCTCCAGGTATCGTTAACGGTGTAAGCCAGCAGCGGCTGCGTGGCTTCCCATCCGATGCGCGGGACGCGCGCCGCCTGCCACGAATTGCCGTGCGGATGGAACCTGAAGTTGAAAACCAGGCCCGTTCGCAAATCCGTGCCGTTCGTCCCGGGATCAGGCGGACGCATCCGGCCGCCGCGCAACAGACAGCATCGCACGGCAGTGCCGGTGTCGGTGTCATCCACGCGCGTCCAACGGTGTGAAGTCGCCATCGTCACGCCGCGCGTGTCATCGGCGACATCAAGCCAGCGGCTGATTTCGCGTGTGCGCTCCCACGAAGCGCGAGAACCTTCATCCCCACCGATGGGGCCGCTGCCGGGCATCAACTGATTCACGCCGAATGCGCCTGCGCCAAACGGTAGGCCGTAGGCGGCGCAGGCGTTCTTCAGCGGCACCTGATACGCCAGCTCGATCCGCCCGAACTTGCGCAGGTCCCAATCAATCCGCACTTCGACATCCACCCACGGCAGGTCGCGACCGAGCGTGAAGCGCAACTCCGCCGGCGCGCCCAGCACGCTGCCCCGCACCGCCGCCGATGTGAGCACCGGCCCGTCCGCCAACATGCGCACCGCTTCGGAGGCAGCGGGCACGAACGGCTCGATCTTCTCGCGCGCAGGATCGTCCACCGACAAACCCAGCGGTGGCCGGCGGCAGACCTCAGGAAGTTCCTGCCGCCCCGCGAGGCCCAAGGCTGTCACAACATCGTTGATCCTCGTCAAACCAGTCGCGCGCTCGATTGTCAGCCGCACCTTTCCATTCTCCAAGGTCAGTTCCGGCGTGTTTACCACGGCTGGTTCCGGCGCGCCGGCTTCGAACCAGAGTTGCGGCCCACGAGGTGCAGCCGGTGCTTTCTCTGGTTCGAGAGTGTAGCTCGCATAGCCCAGAGCGGGCACGTCTCGCGCCACGAAACAGAAATCGAATTCACCGAGCGTGCCGCGCCGGTCGGCGGTGATCTGGAACGGCACGAGCTGGCCGTCGGGGCCGCGCAGCACCATCGCGCTGCCGCGCGGGAAGATGTCGTGCTCCGTGCCGTTGGCGGCTTCGTATCGGTTGACGTGCGCGTGAACGACATCGGAGCGGTTCCAGTTCAGCGAGTTGAACACGACGACCGGCACGCACTCGCGCGGCGCTTCCACGCGCTCGGCCAGCGCAGCCATCGCCTGCGACGCCAGCACCTGTGCGCGATGCTGCACATTGCGACGTTCAGCAAACTTGCGGGCCTGGCCGCCGCCCGCGCCCTGGCCGCCGTAGTTGTGGTCGCGGGCGAGCAGCAACGATTTCCAAATCTGTTCCAACTCGGCCCGCGGATAGGGCCGGCCCGCGCGGAGCCACGCGAGCGTGGACAATCGCTCCGCCGCGTCGAGCGCCCGCGTCGCCACCGCGTCCCATCGGCTGACGTGAGCGTGCGCCGGCTCCAGATACGGCCATGTCGAGGGCAGTTCGCCGCGCATCACCGGCGCTTTGTCGGCAACGCCTGCCGCGCGAATCGCACGGAAGTAAGCGGCCGGCGTCGCGACCGCCAACTGCTGTTGTTTGGACGCCTCCGCGTTCCAAGCGCGCACCGTCGGCGCGAGATTGGGCGGCGGGAGCCATTGATCGCTGCCGTAGTAGAACAGCGGCGGCACACCGCGCTTCGCTGCGTCCGCGAGCCGCTCCGCCAGACCGCGCTTGCGCATCGCGGCCAAGTCGAGATGCGCGCCGTAGGCGGAGGCCTGGTTGTAGCCTTTGGAACTCCACGTCAGCACGCGCGCGCCGCCGGGCGATTCATACCAAAATAACGTGTCCGGCGCGGCGCTGCGGGTCAGCACAAGATTGCGGATGCCAAGGCCAGCACAAAGTTGTGGCAACTGCGGAACGACGCCGGGAATGTCGGTGAGTTGGAGCGTCTCCAGTTCGAGCTTGTAGCGGTCGCGCGCGTAGGCTTTCGCATAGAGGACGTTCCGCACGAGATCTTCCTCGTCCTCCTGAATCACATAGAGGCCGCTCCACTCCGCGCCGAGTTCCACTCGGCCCGCGCGGATGTGTTCGTCGAGTTTGGCGGCTTGTTCGGGATGCATCGCGCGGTAGGCTTCCAGGAAAAGCACATACTCGATGAAGAATCGGGAGTCCGGCTGCTTCTCCAGCAGGTCGAGCGCGCCGGCAAAGACTTTACCGCCGCGCGAGAGGCATTCCTCGACCGTGCCCATGAACGTGAGGTCCAGATGCGACATCGGCGCGATGTAGGCTGCCACCAACGGTTCGCGACTGGGAGTGGCAGCGAACACTTGGCCGGCTCCAAACAGCAGAGCGGCAATGACGGACGGCGTGTGCAGCTTCATCGGTTAATGCCTCACGTTCACGGGAGTGCCATGCCGCCGTCCACTAGCAGGTCCACGCCGGTGATGTAACGACCGGCGTCGGAGCAGAGCAGCAACGCCGCGCCAACGCAGTCCTCGGTTTCGCCGAAAGAACGCAACGGTATGATGCCGCGCACGCGCTCGGCGTAGGTCTCATCGGCGAGCACGGGAGTGTTGCGGTCGGTCAAGATGACGCCAGGGGCGAGGTTGTTGATGGTGATGCCGTCGGGGCCAAGTTGCTTGGCGAGGTTGCGGACGAGGTTTTCCTGCGCGGATTTGCTCGCCGCATAGACGACCATGTCGGGATGCGGACGCTGTTGCTGGACGCTGCCGATGGTGAGGATGCGGCCCCACTTCTTCGCGCGCATCACCGGCACGGCGGTCTGAATCATCCGCAGCGTCGCGTGGAAGTTCACTTGCATCTGCTGCTCCATCTCCGCCTGCGTCACTTCCGCCCACGGTTTGCGAATCTGGATGGAGGCATTGGCAACGAGGATGTCGAGTCCGCCTAGCGCTGAGATCGTATCGGCAACCAGACGCGCAGGAGCATCGGGTTGACCCAGTTCGCTCGTGACCGCGACGCTGCGCGGCGAGAGCTTGCGCACGTCGGCGAGTGTTTCATCGAGGGTCTTGGCAGGCTTCGTGCCATGCACGGCCACCGCAGCGCCGCACTCAGCCAAGCCCAGCGCGATGGCGCGACCGATGCCACGCGAGGAGCCGGTCACTAATGCTGCACGACCGGTGAGGTTGAAACGGTTTTGAATGTTCATGGTTGTCTCAGTTCGCGCAAATCGTGTTGCCATTACTTGGTTATGGGGAGCCGCTGCGGTTGCGCATTCCACGCGCTGACGGTGAGCGTGGCTTGCGCGCGCTGGCCGGGGTCGCGCCAGAGAACTTCGAGCTGCAACTCGCGCTCCTCGCCCGGCGCGAGCCAGAAGAAGTTGTCAGTGGCGTAGAACGCGCGCTTGGCGCCTTCGATGTCGAGGCGCGTCATGAACGCAGGCTTGCCGCCGGTGTTCTTGACCCGCACGCGCAGTTGGCTGCGGCTGGCGGCGAGCGGCTTCTGTTCGATAAGCGACGCCGCGAGCGACGTTGGCTGCGACGCGGTCTGCGGTTTCAGCCACGGACCGTTGTCGAGCGTGAGCGCGGCCTGCGGTGTGGCGCGGTATTTCGTGCGGAAGGCATCGTCGTTCATCCGCGACAGGCAGCGCGGCCAATAGACCGAGCGCGATACGAGTTGGCCGCCGCCAGCGCGCAGTTCGGCAACGATGAAGAAGAACTTGTCGTTGAGGCTGTCGGGTATCGTGAAACTGCCGAAGTTGAGCGCGGCCACCGACGGGCCAGACTGAAGGCTCACGGGTTGCGTCTTGCGCCACAGCGATGCGAAGCCGGCGTCAAAGATCTCCACCGACGCTTTCAGGCCCTTTCGCGCAGCGGCGGGCGCATGGGTGACATGGACGGCGAGCGGCACTTGCCCGCCTTTGGCCCACATCAGTTCCGGCAGTTTCACGAGCACGTGCGTCGGCTCGTAGGTGCGCTTGAGGAAATAATACGGCGCGGTCGGCTGGCCGAAGCCGTCCACAAGCATGATGGCGATGACGGGCCACGGGCGCTTGAATACCCACGGCATCAGGCCGGCGGTGACGGGGTAGTTTGCCTGCACCTGCTCGGAAAAGATCTGGTAGAACTCGCCCGCGCCGATCTGCGTGCCTTCGGCGAGCGCGGCCAACGAGGGAGCCTTCATGTCGTCAATGTGCGACGCGCGGCTGAGCATTCGCGGAACACGGTCTCGTTGAAACTCGACGAAGTGATGCATCAGTTCCGGATGCTGCGCGGGGAAGGACTTCTCGATCATGCCGCCCAACGGCTTGTCCAGTTCAGCGGTGTTCACCGTCTCGCGGATGCCCGACGGCTCTGGGATGTTGTGCATGCCGGTTTCGGAGATGTAGGGCACGAGGCGATACAGTTTCCCATACCACGTCGGGTCCATGTCGGGATACGTGTGCATGCTGCCGCCGTCGGGGCTGGTGCGCCGCATCAACCGCGTCGGGTCGAAGTCGGCCACGCACCGCTCGAAAATGCCGATCGTCGCGGCGTTGCCGAGCGAGTAGGGATTGAACTCGTTGCCGCCGCACCAAAGCGCGAGCGACGGATGGTTTCGCAGGCGGAAGATCGTCTGCATCACCTGCGCCTCCCACACGTCCTGCGGCCACTCCGGCGTGTCGCGGTTGCCGATGGGGAAATCCTGCCAGACCATCACGCCGAGTTCGTTGCAGGCGTCGTAAAATTCCTCCGTCTCCAAAATGCCCCCGCCCCAGATGCGGAAAAGCTGGATGCCGGCGGCCTTCGCCGCGCCGATGAGCCACCGATAACGCTCGCGCGGCAGGTCGAGCAGGATGTCGGCGGGCATCCAGTTCATGCCCTTCACGAAGAGCGGCCGACCGTTGACGACGAATTGCCAGTCGGCCCAGCGGTCGGCGGTGCGCGGGCCGGGCGTCTGCGCGGTCGTGATCGTGCGGATGCCGTAGTCGAACTCCATCGCGTCCTCGGCGTTGCCCTCGCGGATGAGCGTGAGCTTCGCGCGGTAAAGGTTCGGCTCGCCCATGCCGTTCGGCCACCAGAGCTTCGGCTTCGCGACAGTGAACGACTGCTTCACGAAGTTGCGGCCGGCGAAAGTCTGGAGCGGGAACGTTTGGTTGAAGGCGGTCCTGCCGGAAGTTTTCTCCGCGAGTTCCACGCGCAGCGCGAAACGCGACTTGCTGGGCTGCGAGTCAGCCCAGCCATGCGAGCCGTCCACCAACTGCGAGTTCTTCCAAGGATGCAGGTTCAACTCCAGCGAGTGCGTGCCGGCAAACACCTCGGCGTTGAGCGTCAGCCTCGCCGACTTTTCGTCCGCCGCCTCGGTCACCAGGAACGGCCGCTCCATGTGCCCCAGCGGCACGATCTCGATGCGCGCGCCGCGCCACATGCCGAGCGGGAAGAACATCTCGCCGCCCGTGCCGCCCGCGATGACCCACGGCTTTATCACCGGACCCTCCGGCCCGCGCGGTTTCCAGCCGGCCTTGTTGCCGAAGTTGCCCGCCTTGACCTCGACGACGATTTCATTTGCTGCGCTGAATTTCACGTGCCGGCTCACCTCAATCGCCGGCCCGCCAAACATCCCCTCGTGCCGGCCCAACAACTTGCCGTTGATCCAGACGCGGGCGAAGTAATCAATGCCGTCGAAGCAGAGGAACACGCAGCCTTCGCTTTTCTTCGCCGGCAACTCGACCGTGCGCCGGTAATACCACACCTTCTGATCCACCCAGTCGTATTGCTTCGAGTTGAGGTGTTCGTAGGGATGGCCGCACTTGCCCGCGCGCTGCAGCGCCCACTGAACCGTGCTCGGCACCTGCGCCGCGAACCAGTTCGTCAGCGTGTTCAGTTCGGTCGTGGCACTCACCTCCATGTCGCGCCAGCCAAGCTGCCACTCACCGTCGAGCGCGACATGCTGCGCGCCAACGCGCGGCGTGATCCGATAAGGCTGCCAGAGGCCGGCGACAGTGTTGGTGCGCGTGGACGGCATAGGGGCGGCGTCAGCCAGAAACGCGACGGCAAGCGTCGTCGTCACAGACAAGGCGATTCGTTTCATCATAGATTGATCAATCCTGCTTGGCTTCGTGAACGTAGTCTTTCGTAAAACATTTTTTCGTAGCGATCAAAATGAGCACCCCACCAGCCAGATAAACGAACGCCAGCGAGGACAAGCCGATGTCGAGACTGATGTGCTGCTTCACGTAACCGAGCAACACCGGCGAAGTCGCGCCGACGGTGAACGCACAGCAAAGCATCAGCCCCGTGGCCGACGAGCGATACTTCGACGGAATCACGTCAAAGAGCGCGGCGAAGAGATTCGAATCGTAGATGCCGCGGAAGAAACCGAAAGCCGCCAGCGCGACATAAACCATCGTGAGGTTCGATGACGAGCCCATCAGCCAGATGAACGGCGCGCCAAGCAACAGGCCGATGTATTCCATCTCCATCCGGATCGTTTTCCGTCGCTTTGCCAAGAGATCGGAGACGCGGCCACCCAGCATCACGCCAACGAACGCAAAGATGTAATGCCAGAGCATCGAGTTCAACGCGGCGCTCTTCACCGAGAGATGGAACTTCTCCTGGAGGAACATCGGCATCCATGTGTGGAATCCGACGCCGACAAACACCATCCCGGCAAACGCGAGGCTCAGGTAATAGAGCGTCGGAGTGCGCAGGACGCTGCGGAGCACTTCGCCCAACGTCGCAGCGTCACTCTGTGGCGCGGCTGTTGGCGCCGCGGCTTCGAAATCGCGATGTTCGTTCCGCAACCGCATCGCCACAACCACCGCCATGAGCAACCCAAACGAGCCAAATGTGTAGAACGTCGCGCGCCAACCATGCAGTTCGCCGATCCAGCCGGCGATCCAACTGCTCGCCACGATGCCGACGTAGAGTGAGCTTTGATGGATCGCCATTGCCTGCGCACGGGTGGCGTGGTGGTATTGCCCGATCAACGAGTTGGCCGCCGGATAGTAGAACGCCTCGCCGATGCCCGTCGCCGCGCTGCGGAAGAGGATGAGCAGCAGCAAGCCGTTGCTGAAACCGGTGCAGAGCGTGCCCACGCTGAAGGTCAGCAAGCTCAGGCAAACGATCCACTTCTTCGAAACGAAATCGCCCAGACAGCCGGCTATCGGCACGAAGATGCCGTAGAGGACCGTAAACACAGTCACGACCAAGCCGAGTTGGACGTCGCTAAGACCTAGGTCCGCTTTGATGAGCGACAGCACCGCGTTGTAGATCTGCCGGTCGCCTTGGTTGAGGAAATATGCCACCCACAGAATGAGCAGCAGTTCCCATTTGTAGAAACGAGGTTGTTGGTTCATGACGGCTTGAGTCTCAGCGTTTCGAGAAAAGGACGACTCGCGTGCCATACGGCTCCATCGGCAGCGTAAATCTGGCGGAGTTGAGTTGAGCCGCTTTCGGCTGGCCGTGCAAGCGGGCTTTCCACTGGCCCTGCAACGCCGGTTGTTCGACGTCGAAGATCATGTCCTTGGAGGTTGGGTTCATCAGCAGAAGCAGCCGCTGATTGCGATGCTCGAACGCCGCCCAATGCTCCGGCTTGCCGCCGCCGACACGGAAGGCTTCATCACAGCGCCGGCCCTTGCGGAAGATGTCCTCGTAGGTCGCGATGATCTCGGCGGCTTCGCTCGTGTAGTAGAACGTGCCGCCGTCCATCGTCGGCAGATACCAGATGAGGACGCCGTTGCAGCCGCCGTCCACGAATTGTTGGAGCAGGCGATTGCGCCAACCGAGTGGATTGGGCGTGATCGCCATGTTTGAGCGCATCCATCCGTCGGTCGCGCGCATTGGCGCGGGCGCAAGATAATAGTTGTGGCCGCCGATAAATTGCACCTTGCCCAACGCCTCGCGCGTCGCTTCAATCACTTTGCGCGAACCACCGTAACCGGCGATCGCCAGGTCGAGATGCGGCGCCAGCAATGCCCAGTCCACGCCATACTGCGCCCGCGTCTCGGCAGACTGGTAGCCGCTATAGACGGAGAACTCGATCGGCCGGCGACACCGTTTCAGCGCTGCTCGCACATGCCCCACGAGTTCGGCGTTCTGTCGGCAGCGGAACATCACCCACGCGTCCTTGTGCCGGGCGACGATCGTCTGCGCGTCGAGTTTCTCATCTACGGCGATCCCGTGTTGCTTGCGGAACTCCGCCAGACATCGCGGGCACAGGCAGAAGCCGCGCATGGATTTGCCACCCTCGCCCGGCGAGCAAACCGGTTGCTCGATGTCCCAGTTCACGGCCGTGTAACGGTCACGCTCGACCACCACCATCAGTTCGTCCTCCATCGCGCGCCGCGCCGTGGCAGCCTCGGTCGAGAGAAGCCACGTGGGGCAGAAGATGTTTCCTCCGACAGGCTTTCCGTCGTAGCCGATAGCGCGCAAATCGGGCCGTTGGTCCAGCATCTCGCGCGCCTTGCCTCGCGCCTCGAATGGATGACCCGGTTTGTTAAGCCAGACGCGATGACCGCGCGAAGCGAGCAGCTTCACGACACCATTGCGTTTGCTGCCATAGGTCCAGGTCATGCCGCTACGCCACAGGTTGTCGGCGATGGCGGCGGTCACCTTCGGATCGCCGTAAGTCGTTTCGTAGAAACAGGGCGCGATCCGGGCCTGCTTCGGCCGGACGTTCTTCAGCGGCGGAAGAATGATCAGTTCGGTCTGGCGCGTCTCCGATGCTGCGCCGTTGCTCGCGTGGACCGAGGTGAACATGCGGCTGGTTCCTTCCGGCGCATTTTGCTCGGCACGGAACAGGAGCGCGGCGATGTGCTGCGCGCCGGCGACGCCGACCTTTTCGGCTTTCAGGTCGAGTTCGACGACATAATCCTTCGCCGGCTCCACGGGCGTCGGCTTCAGTTCCGGATCCATCCAGAGCGCCTGCTGGCGTTCAGCGATTTCCGGTGGACAAACAAACTTCGCGCAACGGCTGCCGTCCTTGCCCTCCGGCTTCAGAAAGTGCGACTTCCACTGCGGCTCGTCGAACGTGCCTGCGGTCAGCAGGTTCTCCTGCCGATCCGCCCGGCGGAAGACGACGTTATCCACCCAGAACGTCCCGCTGATGCCGCGCCCCTGCCATTTGATGATCAACGGTTTCGCCTGCGCCGCGTTGGGCGGCGACTTAATCGTCGCGCGCACGTGCTGCCAGTCATGCGTGCCGCCGCGAGAGATGGCCGGTTGATATCGGATTAGTTTGCCGTTCGCATCCTGCCAGCAAATCGAAAGCTCGAAGCCGAGCGACGGATACGCGTCGTATTCGAGCACGGTCCGGCCGTAAGCGACTCCATCGCGCATTTCGCCCGCCTCGGTGCGAACGCGCGCGGGTGGGTTGCCGAGGGTCGGCTCCACGGCGACGAACCGCAGATAACGCGGCGTTTCCACAACGAGTTGATAGTTGTCGGTCGGCCCCGCTATCTCCGGCAGATACGGCTTGAGCAACTGCACCGAGCCGCGCGGGACATAAACCTTCGTCAGGTTCGGGAAGAAGGTCGCTTCTTCCGCCGCGGATGCAGCGACCGCGAAGAACGCAAGGGCCATGCAGCCTGCAAGCAAATGAAGTCGCGGAGTGTTCATTGGAGAATTACTTTCAACGCCACGTCCTTCTCGATCGGCGGCAGCTTGTATTTCACCGTCTGCGACTCCGACCGCGCGTTTGTCGTGGAAACGATCTTGCCGCTACGCGTGTCCCAAAGCTCAACGCGATACGCGCCGGCCTTCTTCACCGGCACGGCGATCTCCGCGCCGCTGATTGTGGGCAGCGTCTTGCCTTGGTGGCCGGCCTCATACCATGTGTAGAACCGGTTCTGGACCCATGCGAGCGTCTTGCCGTCGGATTGCAGGCAGAAGCCTCGTAGGTCGGTGTGTGAAACCGTCGGCGTCGCCATCTCCCAATGCGGCTTGACCAGCGATTCGCCGGCGAGGTAAGCGCGCATCGCGGCGGCATGGCACAACTGGTCTCTCTGAACGATAAACGCGCCAAGCCACTCGGTGCCGCCGACGGCGTTCTTCAAGAACAGGCTGATCCACAGATGATTATGAAACGAAATCGCCTCCGGGAACTTCCAACGCTCGCCGGTGAGATAGTAGAGAGCGCGCTTCGGGCCATAGGAGTCTTCCGGCTTGGTCCACTCGACCATGCCGCCCTCTGGGTTGATCAGCGGGCAGTTGAACTGGCCGTATTTCTGCATCAACTCAAGGCTCAACGTCACCGCGTCCACCTCGCGCTTGAAATACCAGTCCGGGATGATAATCGCGTCGCCGCCCTCCGCGAGCGAGCGCGGGCCTTCGCACATGATGTGCGGGTGCTGGTAAACGTCAATTGTCCTCACGTAGTGCTGCAACTCCTTGATCCACGAGCGCACCATCAACGGCGAGAACCGCGACCCCGCCTGCCCCTCATCGCCGATGGCCCACACCAGCAACGCCGGGCTGTCGCTCATCCGCGCGACGAAGTAGCGCAGATGATCGCGCTGCATCTCCAGCGAGCGCTCATTGACGTAAAGCTCCTCAATGCTCCCGCACGGTCCACCCTGCGCCTTGGAATAAGGCAGCGTGTCCAAGCCATAGATCGTCGAGCGGCACAGGTCGTCGTAGCAGGTCACCCAGTAGATGCCGAGCGACTCCAGCGTGCGAAGCCGATGCTCGCACTTCCACGCGACATGCTGGTCAATGTAGCCGCCCCGCGTGTAAAGCCGGCCGAAGAACTCCGCAAGGCAGTAGTCGTAGTTCGAGCCGCCCTCGGCCTTGCGACGGTAGTAGTCGTCTAGCCGACGCGTGGAAACGTGGCGCGGGTTGCCGCCGAAGATGTAGTTCTCATCGCGGGACCAGCCGCTCGGCCCGATGCCGAAATACGACTCGCCGTTGTCGAACTCGAAGAAACGCGGATCGTTCTTGCTCACGCGCAGGAAGCCTTTCCGATTCGAGTCGGTGACTTCGAGTTTGTGGTCGGGAGTGCGACGAACGCCGGTCTTGTCCTGCGCCAGCACGTGGAGCTTGTGAACGCCGACTTCGCGGGGCCGGTAGTAGAGCCGCCACGGACTGCATCGCTTCGGCAGCAGGATTTCCTCCGTCTCGCCGATGGCAACTGACGTGAAATCCTGCCAGAAGAATGCCGGCACCTTCTCCGTCCGTCCCGATGGCGTCTCGACCACCGCCTGCACGTTGATCTGCCGCGGGTCGAAGGAGTTGTCGTAGTTTGCCGCCAACTCGACCGGAATCGTCAGCAACTCGAACCGTTCTGCACTCGCGGGCAGTTTGCCGCAATGCACAGCCAGCGGACGCTCATCGCGTGTCGGGCAGACTTCGTCGAGATGCACGCGGTGTGGGCCAGCCGCTTTTGCCACCTCTGAAGGGAAGACGAGAACCAATTCATCATCGCGGAGGATGTAGGGTGGTATCTCCATCGCCCGCAGTTCCGCCGTCGCGAACGCCGTCTTGTCGCCGCGCGCCAGCAACGCATCGCCCAGATGCAGCACGACGGAGAACGGTCCCACCGCGTCGCCCGCCAGCGCAATGCCGCCGCGCGCCGTCCGCTCGAACGGCAGCGTGCGATACAACAGCACATGGCCAAGAACCCCGCCGCCGCGCGCCTGCGCCGAGTCGTTTACGCGCACCATCAGCAGGTTCTCGCCGCCGAAGCGAACCTGCGGCGTGAGGTCCACGTTGACCGGCCCGGGCACGCGCGCACCCCAGTGATACATGTGTCGCGCAAGATGCGCCCCGTTGAGATAGAAGTCGGCCGCGTCATCCACTGCCGTGCAGAAAAAGCCCAAGCGATCTCCCTTCATCTCCACCGGCACACGAAACCGCAATCGCAGCCAAGTTATCTTGTCGTTGAGTTCAGGATGACCGAGCGGTTCCCAGCGTCGCCCGACCCGAATCGGCTTCCAACCTTCCTCCCGGCTGACCGCCTCGCACTCGGTTTTCGCCCGCTCCGCGTCGCGCTTCATGTCGGCGTCGCTGCGGCCAAACCCGACCTTCGTCGTCCACTGCGCATCCTTGGCGAGATACTCCCAATCCGCCTGCCGCAAGTCCACCAGCAGCTTGTCGGCAGCGAACTCAACAACACTCGCTTCGGTCGACAACAGCGCAAGGAGGAACGCAGTCAACCAACCAGCGACAACTGGCGCAAGTGATTTGGTCTTCATCTTCATCATCTCCTTCTCATTTCGGCAGCATCTGCGCGCACATCATCAAGTAGCGGGGCAAGTGGAAGAACCCTTTGAACATCGTGCCTTTGCAGAACATGAACGGCGTGCCGTCCGACAGAACGTGCGGATACCACTCCGGAAATTCCGTGTCGCGGAAGTGCCGCCACGCCCACGTGTCTATCTTCTGGAACCATTCGGCGAAGAACTCATCGCCGGAGAGTTTCCACGCATAGAGGCAGGCGATCATCGCTTCGTTCTGACACCACCACGTCTTGAGGTATTGCCTGCCTTCGAGCAACGGCAGGCCGCGCGCGTCCTTGAAGTAGAGGATGCCGCCGTGGACCGGGTCCCACGCGTAGCGCAGGATGGCGCGCGTAAGTTCGAGGCAGCGCGCAATCATTGCGCGGTCGTCCACGCTCTCGGCGTATTGCATGACGAACCACATGCCCTCCAGCGCGTGGCCGGGATTCAGCAGCCGCCCGTTGCCCGAACTGAGGTCCGGCTTGCCGTCGGCTGGCATGCTCTCGAACATCATCTGATGCTCGCGGCTCCAGAAGTGATTGAGCACCGTCTCCGCCGCTTGGCGCAGGACGTCATTGTAGTCGTTTGTTCGCAGCGCCCGCTGAAGGACGAAGAGCACGTTGACCAGAATCATGCAGTGCGCCAGCAACATCGGGCCGCCTTTTTCCACCGCCGCGAATCCAGCGCGATAGCTTGCTGTCGCCTCCAGCGCAATCTCGCGATAACGCGGCTGTGGGTTGGCGCGATACAGCTCCGCCGCGCCAATGGCCGCGAACGAATCGGTGAAGACCGTATAGCCGCCAAACTCGCGCAGTCCCGGCGACCCGTCGCGCTTGAGCGAGAAATAACAATGCCCGTCGGGTCGAAACGAGTGCCGGCTCAGGAAATCAAATCCGCGCCGTGCATGCTCCAACCATTCCGGCCGCGAGGAAGGCGAATTGTAAAGCGCGGCGAACATGAAGACCGCGCGCCACTGCATCCACAGATACTTCTCCGTCTCCAGCAATTCGCCCTTGCGCCCCACCACGCTGAAAAAACCGCCGAGTTCGCGGTCAATGCCGTGCTCGATCCAGAACGGCACAATGCGTTCCAGCAGTTCGCTCTCGTATCGGACGCGGTAGTCTTTCACGGTTTCGTTACTCCACCCACACCATCCGCATCCGCATCGGCTGGAGGGGGACGGCCAGCTTGCTGTTGGCGCATTGCAGCGACTCGCGACTCAGTGCGTCGGTTGCGGTCTTGGCTGACATGCCGATGCGAGCGCAATCCAGCGTTATCTGCGCGGTCGCGGGTTGGTCGGCGGAGAGGTTCGAGACGACCAGCAGCGCGCGGCCGCCTTTGCCCTTTGTGCCCGGGCGGGTGTAGAGGCTCACTTTCACCGAGGCTGGCTGCGCGGTCGCGAGCGGTTTCGGTTCCCAATACGGATGCCACTCGGCTTTGCCGACGCCGAAGCGGGTCATCACGTTCCAGATGGGCGACATCTTCTCCAGCGAGGCGAGGCCGCAGGGGCGCACGCGCACGTCATGCAGCATCGAGAACGCGAGCGCGTGGTCGAACGTCCATTGCGGCGGGCGCTCGTAGGCGAGGAACTCGCACGGCACGCCGAAGTTGCGGCCCATGAACTCCGCCCGCAGCGCGCCCAGCGGCAGGGCCTTCAGGGGGTCGCCTGACAGCTCGCCGCCGGCGAATTGCTCGCCGTCCCAATACGAATCCGTGAACGCGAGCGTCGGTGTCGCGCAGCAGGTGCTTTGGTGTGCGTTGATGAGGCCGCCGCGCGGGTGAAACATGCCGTAGAGCCGCTGCATGAACTGCCGCACGGCGAAAATCGGATACGTCGGCCGCAGCGTGCCGTCGGCGGTGCGATAGCCGCAGCCGTGCCGCTCGTTGTAGCAGGCCCACGGCTCCACGGTGCCGTCGAGATATACGCCGTCGAAACCGTAGCGTTTCGCCGCCCGTTCGATGCCGTCGGCAAGTCGGTCACGCCAGATGCTGCCGTAGCAGACCTTGAAGTCGCGCTGCTCCGGATGGCGATACCAACCGGGCGTGATGTCACCCTTGCTGTTCTTCACCAGAATCTCGTCGTGCAACTCCGCCCATTCCGGCGCGAGTGGCGAAAACTCGTAGCCGTGATAGACGAGCACCTTCATGCCGCGCTGGTGGCACGCGCTGACGATGCGCTTGAAGTCGGCCTCCGGGAACGTCATCGGGTAGTTCTGAATCGGCGCCCAGTCCTCGTGGAAGACCGCCGTCTTTGCGCCGAGCTTCGCGCCGCGGTCGAGCACGGCGAGTGGATTGCGGTCCGGGAAAGCGCGATGGCACATCCACCATTCCTTCGGGATGGGCAGCGTCGAGCCAACGCCGAGTTGCGGCACGTGCCAGATGCGCCACTCGTGGAAATCCTTCGGCCACGGTTTCACAGGCGTCGCCTGGAAGCCGACCGTGAACGTGACCGGCAGCTTCACCGCGACTGGAAGCGGCGTTTTTCCAACCGCCGCGCCCTGTTCCAGCAGCCGCATGCGCAACAGGACTTCATGCCCTTGCGGGATCACCTCGATGACGCGCTCGGCCGCTTGCGGCTGCCAACCCTTGTCCGACTCGGCGAACCAGCCCAGCCCGCCGTCCTCGTTGCCGAGCCAGACGAACGGCTTGAAGCCCAGCGTGAGACCGGCTTCAGTCAACTCGCCGCTGTTTTTCGATTTGCCCCACTGGCCGGGGAAGTAATGGAACAGCGTGGCGCGTTCGCGCTTGATCGGCACCTCCAGCCAGAGCTGTTCGAGCTTTGGTGTCATCTTGCGCTGCGGCAGCACGACGAGGTCCACGCGCATCATGCCGTCGAACTCGACGCGCGTAGTGGTGTTGACGATGAGATCGTCGCCTGCCTGCCAGCCAGAAATGATCGCGTGCGATTTGTCAGCGCGGAACACGAAGTTGCCGCCGCGTTTCCACTCGATCGGCTTGCCGCTGACCTTGCCGACGAGCCGGATCGGCGCGGCCAGAATCTCGCTGCCGGCCGTGACAATCGAGTTCGGCAGCACGTTGGCGAGCTTTTGCGTTCGTCCCCAAACGCCAACCGTGACGCCGGACGCGTTGGTCTTCACCGTCACCGGCGTCCATGGTGCGATGAGCTTCGGCGACTCGGTTGCCTGTGCGCGGGCGAACGACGCACACAGCAACGCGACAACAGTTAGAGCGAACGACTTGATTTTCATGGTCATCACCTTTTGTTATCTCTCAGATGCCCGATCGTCTCCAGCCAGCAGCCGGGGTCACCGCCGAGAACGTCGGTCTTAACGAAATGGAACTGCGCGCGCACGTGGGATTCGAGGTCGTCGAGAGCCTTGGCTAGGCGTGAGCGGGCGCCTTCGTCGCTCTGAATGCGAAGTTCGATGGCCAGGAGCATGACTTCACTGAAGCGACGCCCGACATCGAGGCATCGGGCAAACCAAGCGACATCTTCGTCAGCATTCAACTTGGCGGCGCGCTCCGCATGTGTGATCGCTTCTTGTGTGCTGGCCAGGCGCCGCTGCCAGCAATTGCGCAGGTCTTCCCATCGTGTGCCCTTGGGAACCGTGCCTGTCTGAAGTCGAGCGACATCGCGTGTCACGGAGAACCAAACGTGGCTGACGGGCCAATTGCCGGATTCGCCGCCCGCCGTGCAGGCACGATACATCTCCGCGCCGGCCGCATTGCCCCAGAGCCGACGGCAGATGCGTTCCAAGAGCCGGCCGGGGCCGAAGACGTCGGCCGGGCGATGGCGACCGTTTGCCAGTTGGTCACGGAGCTTTCGGGCCGCCGGTTCGTCGGGTAGCCGCTCGCGATAGCCGCCCGCCGCGCCGCTCCACAACAGTTCGGCGTTGAGCACTTGGACCGGCTCCTCGTGCAGCCCGCCGTTGGACAGGCAAACGGATTCCGCGCCCTGAAACAACGGTGCCATGATGCCGGAGAAGTTCAGCAGGTCGTCGCTGTAGTAATTGTCGCCGCCCATGAACGAGACCACGTGCAGGGCGTGCCCGTTGCCCACCTTGTCGAGCGCGGCACGCAACTCGGCGATTCTCCTGCCGCCACTCGGCGCGTAGAACAACTCGCGCACACCGAATTGAACGTTTCGCGAAGCGCCCATGACCTGAGTCACTGCGCGGAAATAATCCACCTCGCGCTGCCAAACATCGGGTGGATTCGTTTCGTAATAGGCGGCATAGAGAGGCGAGATGAAGATGAGCGTCAGGTCGCGGCTGGCGCGGTATCCGCCTTTCGTCGCGATGGGATCGAGCGCTTTGCGTATCTTCGCATACCAGGACGCCATGGCGCCGGCCTGGCCTTGGGGCGATTCAACGTCGTCGCTCGGCCAGCGACGCCGGCATTCGTCGCAGCGCACGCGCCAGGCATCGCGCGCCGCCGCATAGGTTCCGCTGTCAATATCATGGATGTAGAGGAATCCCGGCTCCACTTCCGACACGAAACGTTTCAACTCGGCGAGCTTGGCGCGGGCGAGGGCTTCGTTCGAGAGGCAGGTGCCGTAGGCACGGCTGATCTCCACGCGATCCATGCCGCGGCAGGCATACTGAGGGCCGTCCGGATAAGGTCGCCGGTTCAAGAAAGTTTGGCCGAAGTAACCATGACGATAGATGCCGCCCGTTTGATACGCCGTGCCGTAGCCGCCGCCGTAGCCAGCAAAGGTGAGCTTGATACCGCGCTGCCGGGCGTAGCGATTGCACTCGCGCATCAACGCCGCATAGCCCGGAAACCGGTCCACGTTCCAGCCGAAACCGTCGAACCAGACCTGGTTGATTTTGTGGAGGAAGCAGAAGTCGAGCTTCCGTTTGATGCGGGCGAGATACTGCTGCGGGCCGTCGCCCCAATCGTAGGCCCAGCGGTTCACTTCGACGTTCACCAGCCAGTCCGAGGCGCAGCGGTAGCGGAAATCGGGCCAGTCGGTGATTGTGAGGCACGGCAGCCGCGTAACGCCCAATTCGGTTCGCACCAGTTGGAGCAGACTCGCCGCCGCTCGCAAGAGTCCCTCGGCGTGGAGCGCCACGATCTCGATCCCGTCGGGTCGAATCGCCAACTGGTAAGCCTCGGGGCTTTGGTCGCGGCTGAGTCCGGTCGAGAAGGGAGCTTTTGGACCGAGCCGCAGTGTAATCGCAACGCAACCCGGCCGCGGTGCGCGAACCACGGACGCCGCGAGACGCTCTGCGATCGCCTGAGCCGCATAGCCTGCTTCAGAGCCGGCGACCACGCAGGCGTCCCGAATCTCCAACTCGCCCTTGCCCAACTCCAACCGCTTCGGCGTCGGGAGAATCTCAGGCGTTGCTTGAACGACCATCGCGCTCAACGCGAGCAACACTACGTTGTTCAACAAATACATAGTAGTCGTCACGCTCCGCGTGACGGAAAATATCAAACCATCATCACGCGGAGCGTGATGACTACTTTCTGCAAAGCTCGATCACACAAATGCCGCGAGCTGGCAGTTCCAACCGCACGAATGGCTCTCGAACATCAAACCTTCCCAAGCGACGCCGGCCCGCTTCGTCAGTGCGATACATCGCGCAGCCGTCCTTCAGGCCATACGCTTTTGCGTCAATCGGCAGGCGCAGGCTGAGCTTTTCATCGCTGATGCTGGCGAGCGCAATGCCCACGTCGCCGTCGGACGCGCGCCACGCGCCAGCCAGCGCCACGGGATAGGTCCGCTTCGACTCTTTCAGCGGCGTGTAGGTGCCGACCTTCGCAACATCAACCTCCTGCTGCGACAAGTCGAGCGGAGGCGGGCGCAGCCAAGTGCCGTGGAGCAGGTATTTCAGCGTCCGCATCCGCGTGCGCACCATGCGCGTCACGAAATCAAGCTCCTCGGCGCGTTCCTTCAGTTGCGCCGGCAGGAAGTTCGCGAGCATCGGCTGCATGCCCCACGCGAATGTTCGCGCGTGGTCGAGGTAAAACTGCTTCGCGAACTTCCGGTCGAGCAACGTCAGGCGGCCCGGCGGCGCGAGTTCCTGCGGCCATTTTTCGTCGTAGGGCGGATGCGCCAGCCCAGCCATGCTGCCAAACACAACGGTGTGGCCGTGATAGACAGCTTGGAAAAACGGGATCGGTTCGTAAACCGACGTCGCGCCCAACCGGTCGTGGCTCACGCTCAACGCCAGCGTCATATCAACGTTGCCGATCCACGGCTCGCCGCAGAACTCGCCTCCAAGGCCGACAGGCCCACGCTTCGATGCACGGTCGCGAATCTCCGTCGCCAGCATCGCCAGTCCATCGGTCCAATACCGTCCCGGCCCGAGGATGTGGCCGTGGGCAGGATCGTAGCAGCTCGCCAACACGCCGACTTGGTCCATGTAAATACCGGCGGGCTTCAAGTCGCAGAGAACTTCCTGCGCGATGCCGGCGTATTTGTCGCGCCAGAACCGCGTGCCGATGCACATCGGCGCGCAGGGCGCTTTCATGAAGGTGTTATAGACTTCCGTGCGGACCTTGCCGTCCTTCTCTTTGACCGCGTGGACTTCGGCGCACTCGTTGGTCCAGCTTCGCGTCTGCGTTCCCCAAAGGCGTTGGTTCATGTAGAGGATCGCGCGCACGTCCTGCCGCTCCGCCGCCGCCAGCGCGGCTTTGAACGGCTCAGCGCCTTCGCGCGGCGGCAGGTATTCGGGAAATCCGGCGTCGTAGGGACAGTTGTGCCACCAATGCCACAGGATGCTCACCGGCGCCTGCAGGTGTTTTCGCATCACCGTGGCCGGCCCGAGCACCTGCTGCGAGCGGCCGCGGTTCCATAGCCACAGTCCAGTCTCAGACACCCACGCTGGCGTCATCCCTCGATGGAGTCGTCCGCGCGCGGCGAAGTGTTTTGCCGAAGACGACTCGCGATAAATCTGCGCCGCGGCGGTCCAGTCGCCGCGAAACGCCCCGAGCACTACCGCGAATGGCAGATGGAACTCGGTCGTCTCGGCAGCCTCTTGTTCAGGCTCATGCAAGACCTCGAAATGAACCTGTCCCTTGCCGTCGCCCCACATGGCGAAGTCCTTGCGATAGCCTTCCGTGTCGTCGCTGGCCGCGTAGAAGCCGGGGCCGTCTTGTTGGTAGAACGCCAGACATTGCACCGACATCGGCCGCGGGTAAGCCCATGCGATTCGCATGCCCTTGCCGGTCATGCCTTGGAGCAGCTTGCGCGGGTCGCGGTTCAGGACGCCCAACTCTCTGGGCACGGCGAGGACTTCGCTAGCTCGCTCTCGCAAACCGGAGATTCGCGGAAATCGAATTTGCTTCAGCCGGACGTTCTTCGGCTTGGCGACCGACAATTCCCAGCGACTGACCGCCGCGTCCTGTTGGCCGAACCGGACCGAGACCTCCACGCGCAACGATTCCGCCTTGTCCCACACCAACCGCAATCCGGGTTGGCCCCCGCTCAAGCGTTCGATCTTCGGCGTCCCCGCACGCTCAGCAGTCAATTCTTGTGTTGACTCACCGTCGGCGACTGAGATTTGCCACAGGCCCAAGGGCGCGGGGTTGTCAGCGATCTGGTTGTAGCCGTCGTGGATCAACTCGCACATTGAGCCAGTTATCGAATCGAAACCAACCTGCAACCTGCCATCGGCCATGCGAACGATTTCGGCGTTCGCAGACGGCACCGACACCATAACCAACGCCAGCAACACTCCGATGGCCGACGACGCCAGTTTGAGTCTCATGACATATCTCCTTCGTTCTTCGCTCACTCTTGTTTGCGGAGGCGCTCCAACGTTACCGCCACTGGCGACAGGCGCTCGCCGGCGACCACCGGCGTCTGCGCGAGCTGCGCCCGGCTCCTGTGCAGCTCGTAGCAAGCCTCCGAGTATTCCAAACCAGCCAGTTCGGCCACCAAGCGCGTGCCGCGGTCAATGAGCTTCTTGTTGCTCGTCTCCACATAGGACATCCAGTTGCTCACCACCCGCCCCAGCCGCGCCGCCGTGGCCGTGGAGATGGTGTTAAGCACGAGCTTGATGGCGAGATGGTCCCAGAGCTTGATCGGCGACGGCGGTAACTCGCAGCCGACGTGGCAGACGTCGCCAGTTGGTGCTGTTGGTCCGACCGACAGCACCGCTCGCGTCGAGAACTTCGTAGCAGCCGCAGCGAACGCGTCGCCCAGAATCGTGCCCGGCCCGCTCGTTACGCACTCCGCGCCAGCCAGCACCAACGCCGCACAGTCGCCCGCGCCCGCGTAGCGCGACGGATCGTCTTCGTTGCCAACGAGGAACTTGAACAACTCCGTGCGATTCAGCACCGGCGGATTTCGCCAGATGCGCTCGGCTGCGCCCATCTTCTGATAGAGAGCCGCGTCCCACGTCAGGCACCGCGGCTCGCGGCCGAGCATCCGCCGCCACGTCTCAGCAGTCGAGTGAAGCGGGTTCTTCGCAAACCCCATCGGGCGTGGCGAGGTCGTGTCGTCACACTTGCGGAACGGTGGTAGTGAGAACGTCGGCGCGCGTTCCGTGGTGTCGGTGAAGATGTCCAACAGGAACTCGTTGCCGAAATACGTCATCGCGTTCTTGCCGCGATAAACCGACTCCTCCATCTCCACCCATCGCGCCATCGCTTCCACCGCGGACGGCTGGGCAAGATCGCGCAGGAGTGACTCGAACCACGCTGCATAGTCCTCGCTTCGTTTCCCGCCCTCAAGCGCCATCTCCAGTGCCGCGCCGATGACCAGCAATTCCGACGTGGTCGCCTGCATCCGTGTCGAACCAGCGACGGCCATCGGTCCGGACGATAAATCGAGCTTCACGATGCGTGGCTCCTCGATCACGCGCCGCGAGCGCTCCACGTGCGCAGCCAGCACCTCCATCGGGTTGTTGCAGGCGAAGAATACCTCCGCGCCAGCCTCCAACGCCTGCCATGCCGTGCCGATCACCGACGACGTCTCGCCGCCCTCGGTGATTGCCACGAGCACGTCGCCCCGGCCCAAGCCTGCTTCCAACGCCTGCTGGCGGCCAAAGGTCATGTAGTCCTCGAAGAACTCCACCGAGCGCACCAGTGCGTAATCGCCGCCCGTCATGATGCTCAGCGCGGTGTCCCCGCCCTGCGACGCGCGACAAGCCGCTTCCAACAGAATGCTCAACCGCCCCGTCGCACCACAACCGCTGAAACAGATGCGCCCACCGCGCTTGATCGCCGCCGTCAGCGACTCGACGAGCCGCCGAAACTCTTCCGTCGCGAACACCCGCCGCGCCGTCGTCGTCACGTCTTCGTCCACGGTTTGCAGCATCCTGATTCCCGCGCGCGTGTCCTTGGCAATCACCTCGGCCAGCCCACGCGTCTTCGGATGCGATTGCTCCGTCGGCAACACACCGAGATGGAACGCCTTCTCGTTGTTCACGAAATGCTCAGCTTCGCGTCTTGCGTCGTCCATGTCCGTTCTCCGTTCTAGTCAACTTCCGCCGGCAGTTCGAATGTGTTCCATCCGGCACGGTCGAACTTTCCGTCGGCGGGCACGAGCTTGCGCAGGATGGAGGCGGTCGCGGCGCGGGAGAGCGAGCCTTCAGCTTGCCTCAAGCTGAGTGCGGCCTGGTCCTTCGACCACACGCACGCGGCTGTGAAGTGCAGCGTCGGGATGCTCTGGACGAGATGATGCCACGTCGTCATGAGCAGGCCGGCGCTGTTGTTCGCCACGGCGGCCTTGGCCAGCGCGCGGATGTTGGCTGGCGAGTTCCACGGACAGGCGATGGTTTCGAAGCCATGCTCGCGGAAATGCGCCAACGTCGGAATCTCGCCCTTCACGTCGTAGTGCCAGTCGTTGATGATGATCTTGCGCGAGATGCGGTCGATCGCGAGATGCGTTGGCAGCGTCGGCGAACCGTTGGCGGCGAAACCGGACGGCCATTTGGCGCGCTCCAGCAACGGGTCGCCCCACATCAGGGCGCGACGGCCACGCTTCTCGATATGCGCGGCGAGATTGTTGATGTGGTCGGAGAAGAGCTGCACGCGGTCGGTCTGGCGGCAGCGGTCACAGGTCGCGTGGGAGTAAGCTTCGTCGCAACCGATGTGGAAATACTGTCCCGGCCCGGCGAATTCCATCAGTTCGTCATGCACACGCCGCAGCAAGTCCAGCGTGCGTGGGTTGGTCAGGCACCACGTCCAGCCGTCCGGCTCGAAGAGCGGCGCAAGCCGCGGGTTCTGGTCGAGCACGACGTGCCGGCCGTGCTTGATGCGACAGGCGGTGGCGTGGCCCCACGAGTTGAACATCGGGATGACTTCCATGCCCATATCTCGCGCGATTGCGACAAGCTTGCCCGCTTGCGTCTTCGACCACGCCTCTGGCCACGACAATTCCTTCAGTGCATCGAGCTTCAGCATGCCCCAGAACTCCAGCACGACGTGCGTGAACTTGAAGAACGCCGCAAGCCGGATGGCCCGCTCGATCATGTGGAGCGGTGTCTCGCGGAAGATGCAGAGATGCAACCCGCGGAACTTCATCACCGGCCAATCCTGAATCTCCACGTGCGGCACGGCAAACGCGAGGCCGCCGCCCGCCGCGTCATCGGCATCGAGCAGTTGCAGCATTGTGAACCACGCGTGCCGCAGGCCCGTCGCGTCCGTCGCGCTCGCGCCAGCGCCGGAGGCGTTTACCGTCAGCGAGTAGGTGGCGTTCGCTTCGCGTTGCGGAGGTCGCCCGCCCGCCAGCGCGAACTCGCCGACCTTCAGCGCAGCATCGCGTGTGATGGCTAATTCCACCGCCCCGAACGTGAAGCGTTTCCACAAGTCCTTCATCATTTCGACGACGCCCGCATCGCAGTCGCGGCCCACCGCGAGTGTCACGCGTTTACTGAGGCTCAGCGTGCCCGCGCCCCACGCAACCTTGTTCGGATAAGGATGAATGGAGCGCGGCAAGAGACCGGTTTCGGTTTTGTCTGCTGCATGCGCGATTCGGCTGAATGCCGTCGCCGAAAAGACTGCGGCCGAAGCTTGCAGGAATTGGCGACGCGAGGTTTGGATGGATGGATTTCGAGTGTTCATGTGTTCCTTATATCAGACAAAGCTCGGCAGAATCTCCAGAATCGCACGGTCAACCGAACCGAACCGGGCAACGAGGTCGCGGCGAACCATCTCCACATCATGCGACGGGACATAATCCGAGACGAGCCGATAGCGTCCTATCCGCCTGCCGACGATGAACGTCTCCCGGTCGGATGATTCCATGCTCAGAAACCGATCAATCGGCTCCAGCATCCGCTGCCTGTCGCCGGGCAGTGTCCCGGCCACATCTTCCAGCAGGTTCATGATGTGGTCGCTCTGCACGGTGCTCGTGATGCCGTCCAAGCGTTCGAGGCAGGTCCTGATCTCGCGGACCTTCTCCTCTTCGGTGAGCGGCGTCCATCGTTCCTCTGTCATCGTGCGATACAGCGGCGTGCCCGGCACCGGCACCGTGCTGCGGATGCGAATGAAGGTCGGGTTGACTGCAGCAAGAACCTTCGCCGACTCGACCGCATGTTCCCCGGACAACTCCCGCCCGCCGAGGCCCGGCATGAAATACTCCGAGAGTTCCATCCCCGCCGCCATGACGTGACAGCCCGACCGGATTTGTTCTTGCTGCGTGACGCCTTTTTGGACGAGGGAGAGAACGGCGTTGGAACCCGATTCCATGCCGATGTGGACCCGGTTGAGGCCGGCGGCTCGCAGCGCCTTCAACTCGACCGGCGACTTGCGGCTGATCGTCTTGGCCCGCGCGTAGCTGGTGATGCGCGTGATGGTGGGGAAAGCCGCGCGCGCGTGGTTCAGTATCTCCACCAACTGCTCCGTGCGCAGCACCAGCGAGTCGGCGTCCTGCAGGAAGAGACTTTGCAGGCCGTGGCACATCCAGAACGCCATCTGCCGCGCGCACTCGCCGTCCATTTCATCGTCGTGGTCCAGGCTCCGAACGGCATCAATCACTGCGCTGCGGTCAGCCCTGCTGCCGCTCCGGGCACTCACGCGGCGGCCAAGCTTGTCCGCGATGGCGGCCATCGCATCAATGTCCCGCTTGATCTCATCCACCTTCCGGATCGAAAACCGGTCGTGCTTATACACCGGGCAGAAGGCGCACTTGTTCCAGTGGCAATTGCGAGTGATCCTGAGGAGGATGCTCGTCGCTTCACTGGGTGGCCGTATCGGGCCGGTTTCAAAACAGATCATGGCGTCGAAGTCAGCAAGGTTCCGACCAGCTTCCCCGTCTGTTCGAAAGTCTGGCGAAGGCTCTCAGCCGAGCGAGCGCGCTTCGGGGCCATCTCGGCCAGCGCCGTGTCGTAGAAATGATCTTGGATCGTCTTCCGCGTGGCAGTGAACGACGCGGGACGTGTCCACGACTTCTTCTCTTGCGGCGGCTGCAACTGGCTGTTGACCCATTTCCAGTATTCGTCCAGTTCCGGCTGATACACGTGGCGGACCAGTTCGTATTGGTGGGCGCGGCAGTAGCCGTTCTCCGAGTTGCCCTTCAGCGTTTGCTCGGTATGGGGATTGATCTGCGGTTTGACTCCGCCGAGTTCGTGGGCGTGTTCCAGCCGCTTCATGGTCGCGTGGAGCGAGAAGTCGTCGCTGAGCGCCACAAGGTCGCCGAGTTGCTGCATCAAGCCCTTGCTGACGGTCTCCATCTGCCGCACGGCGGCGCTGTCCCACGATTGCATCGCCACGCAGCCGCGCATCAGCGATGTCTTCAGCGCGCGGTTGATGATGGTGCGCGCAATGTCAATCGCGTCACGCCGCCAGAGTTCGTTGGCGTAACCGGCGTCCGCAAATTGCGCGAGCTGTTCCAGCACCGTCGGCGCCTCGCGGAGCGGGGGTATGAGCCGCTGCAACTCCTCGCCGTAGAGGCGAACGCGCTCGTCGGTCAGGTTCGTGTAGTCGGGATAGGTGAGAATCCGGAAATGCGGGTCGAACTGCACAGCCAGCCGCGACGGCTTTTGGCCGACGCCGACGTGCGTCCAGTGATGCGTGGCGGCGATGGGCAGGAATGGTCGCCAGATTTTCTCCATGCTCGCGGCGAGCGCAGCCGGGTAGCGCCCGCTGCAGAAGCGGCCGACGAATGCGCTCGCGTCGAGTTGTTGCGGCTGCCAGCCGTTGGCGGCGAGGTATTCCAACAGCAGCGTGTTGTTGTGCGAAATCTCCGGCCAGAGCACGAGGCCGAGGCACTGCGGGTCTTGAGCAGCCTCGCCGATGCGCTCCTGCAGGACGCGGTAATCCTCGCGCATCTCACTGTCGGAGGCGAAGGCGTGAAACACGCCGAAGATCCACGGGAACTTCTTGTAGGCGTCCCACTCGTGATACGTCTTTCGGTCGAGCAGGTCGGCAGTGTAGTCGAGCAGGATGGTGCGCTGCGGGTCGAACTCCTTCAGCAGGTTCTGCACGTTCTCGCTCTTCCACTTATACATCAAGTCCCAGCTCGCGATGAGCAGCGGCGCATCCGGATGGTGCCGCCGCAGGACTTCCTGGATTTTGCGGTAGGCGTGGAGCTTCCGTTGCAGGTCTTCGCGCTCGTTGGCGCCGAAGGTCCGCTCGGCCAGACCGATGGTGTGGAACATCCGCGGCTCGCCGAACTCGCGGATGTGCGTCGAGGTCAACTTCCAGTAGGCGTCCCACGTCCGCTCGTGCTCGATGTCCCAGATGGCGTGCGTGGAGAGCGTGTAGCCGGTCTTCTGGTCGCGCGTCACCGGGAAGTCGGGATACTTCTTCATGAACGAACTCGGCGTGTGCGAATACCAGTGCGTGATGGTGCCGGTGTCCTCCGGATGGATGAGGCCGCGCTCGCGGGCGTAGGCCAGCACGCGCCTGCGCAGCTCGCCGCGATACTTCAACGGCCAGAACGACGTGCGGTCGTCGTAGGATCGCGGCTTGGCGTCGGGGTCCACGCCGTCTGTGGGCGGATACGGCAGGTCGAACGCACGCTGGAAGAGGTCGTCAATCCCCGTGCGCAGCATGAAGAGGTTCATGCGCTTCTTGATCATCCAGTCCAACTCGCGCTTCCAGTCCTCAAAGTCCCACATCTCCGCGTGAAACCGGTGCGGCCCGCGATGGGCGAAGTAGCGCAGTCCGCGATACTGGAAATGTGGCCGTTCGGTGAAGTCGCAGCCGGCCAACTCGATGCTCGCGCGCTTCGAAATCACGTCGCCGTCCCAGAAATACTCCGCGCCGGCTTTCCTGCGGAAGAAATCGTAAACCGCGTAGAGCGTAGAGCGTCCCTCGCCGCCTGCGAGGATCAGTAGCGTCCGGCCTTCGTGCGGCAGCGACAGGATACGGTAATCGTCCGTGCCGTAGCGGATGCCGAGGTTCTCGATGCGCGCTTGTAAGATGAGGCGATGGACGACAACGTTTGCCGCATCGGAGCCGATGAGGACGATATCGCCGACGGGCAGCTTTCCATCGTCGGGGTCGGCGCAGTGAACCATGCGCGGCTTCGCGCCCGTGACCTTCTGCCATAGGTCGCAGAATGCTTCACCGGCGACGCGGTAGGCCGGCTCGCCGGATGAAAGAATCATGACGGTGGGCGATTGTGATTCCGCGGAAGCGACCGAGCGTCCTACGATGCTGGCCACAAACAACACAATGCCCAAACTCAGCAAACAACACCTATTCATTCTGACCTCCTGTTCTCGTTCAGGCCACGCCAACGGCGTGGCGGCATGTCAGCCCAGGGCAACGCCCTGGGTGGAAGTTGGCCAACCCGCCAGCCATGCCGCCCTGAAAGGGCGGCGGCATCGGGCCGCGAACGCACGACCGACAAACCAACTTCTTTAATCCCAAACATAGCGTTCATCGAACTCAACCTCGTAGCGTTTCAAAAACGCGCGGAACTCCTCTTGAAACGTCTTCACACGATGATGTTCCTCCTGCGCCTCGATGTATTCGCGCGTCGCTGCCACACCGGACTGGCCGATCGAGAACGCGCCGTAGCCGTTCTGCCAATGGAACGAACCGAATGGGCCGGGTTGGGTTTTGATCCATTTCGACGACCCGCGCTTGATTTCCATCACCACATCGGCCAACGCGCGGTTTTTACTCAGCATGAACAGCAAATGCACGTGGTCGAAAACGGAGTTGATAACAAGCGCAGGGCAATCCATGTCCCGGAGAATTCCCGCCAGATAGCTATGGAACTGCGGTCGAACTGTTGCAGTTAGCCAACGTTCCCGGTTCTTCGTGCTGAAGATGAGGTGGACGAGGTTTTGGGCGAGCGACTGAGGCATGGCTTTGGTGGTTTTTCCTGCGCCCTTTCAGGGCGCGATCTCATTTGTGGTTGTTTACCCAGGGCGTTGCCCTGGGCTGGCATACAAGCACGCCTTCGGCGTGCGTCGAAGAGGTTCGCGATTGCTCATTGCGCTTTGTTTTTCTGCGCCCGTTGCAGGAGCGCGGTCGTGTAGAACTCATACGACGCCGCTTTGTCCGGCACGTCTATCACATGGACCGTGAACCGCGCAGGCAGGCCGTGCTCGGGCAGATGGTCGCGGAAGTAGGCAGCGTAGGATCGGGCGTAGGCGGTGCGCAGGCGTTCCAGTTCGGCGGCGTAGCCGGCGGGATCGGCAACGGGGCTGGGCGATTTCGGCTGGCAGCCGAACGCGTGCATCTCGATGAAGTCTAGCTCCGCGATGGAGTCGCACACGCCGGCTTCCTTCAGCCAGCTTTCCCACGTCTGGAAGACACGCGGGATTTCCTTGTCGGGATCCATCGTGGCCGTGTCGGACAGGCCGAGATTGCGCGTGGCCGATTCGCCACCGGTGAGGCCCGCGAGATAGACCTTGAGGTCGCCGTCGGGGAGCGCCTCGGTGACGACGAACGAGAAAACGGGCCGGTTGGCCCTGTAATAATAGGTGAGCTTGCCGCGACGCTTGATGTCGAATGCCATGGGAGTTCCTTTCGATGATTGTCACTGCAACAACATGCCGCCGTCCACGTAGAGCGTGGCGCCATTGATGTAGTTCGAGGCGGCCGACGCCAGCAGCAACACCGCGCCGACCACATCGTCCGGCTCGCCGACGCGGCGGGCGGGAATCTTCGCGAGCACCTTGGCGCGATAAGCCGGGTCGGCCAGCCGGTCGCGCGTCTCGTCGGTGAGAATCGCGCCGGGCGAGACGCAGTTGACCTGGATGCCGCTCTCGGCCAGTTCGAGCGCGAGCGACTTGGTCAGCATCACGAGGCCGGCTTTGGCGATGTTGTAGATGGAGTTGGCCAGCATCGGCCGCGCGTCGTGGACACTGGAGATGTTGATAATCTTGCCCGATTTCTGTGCCACCATCAGCCGCGCCGCCGCTTGCGAGAGGAAATAGACACCCTTGAGGTCAACGTCCATCGTCCTGTCCCAACCATCGGTGGTCGCTTCCAGAAACGTCTCGCGTTTCGTCACGGCGGCGTTGTTGACGAGGATATCGAGCTGGCCGAAACCGTCCCGCGCCGCGGCGATGAGCCGCTCGTGTTGCGCGAGGTCGCCCACGTCGGCCTGCACAGCGACGGCATTGCCGCCAGCGGCGCGAATCTCGCTGACGACCTCGTCGGCCGCAGCGGCCTTAGAGGCGTAGTTGACGACCAAGAATGCGCCTTCGCGCGCCAACCCCACCGCAATCGCCCGGCCAATGCCGCGCGATGCGCCGGTCACGATGGCGACTCGGCCTTTGAGACTGCCTTCGTCTTTCGTCTTCATAACTGCATTCGTAGTCCGCCACTCCGTGGCGGTTTGTTTTCAATCCCGCGACGGAGTCGCGGGCTACATTCCGCCGACAATCGGAAACCAATCCGGCCGGCGCGGATCTTGGTGGAAGCGGGCGTAATAATCGCCTTTCTCGGCGTAGTAGCGCTCGTATTTCGCCATCTTCTCCTCGTCGAGCGTGACGCCGAGGCCGGGGCCGGTCGGCACGCGCAGGCAGCCGCCCTCGTAACGCATCTTGCCGCCGACGATGATGTCGTCGGTCAGGTAGTTGTAGATGGCGTCGCCGGCGTAGTGCATTTCGGGAATCGTGCAGGCGGTGTGGATCATCGCGGCCATCTCGACGCCGAACTCCGCGCCGCTGTGCATGCCGACGCCGAGGTTGAACGTCCGCAGCACGGCGCAGAGGTCTTTCACGCCGCGCGGGCCTTCCCAATAGTGCAGGTCGGTCAACACCACATCCATCGCGCCGAGCCGAATGGCGGGACCGAGGTCGTCGAACTTCGCGGGATACATGTTCGTCGCGATCGGGATGCGCACCTGCCGCCGCACCGCTGCGAGTCCCTCGATGCCCCACGCAGGGTCCTCGAAGTATTCGAGGCCGAGCGGTTCGAGCCGTCGGCCGATGCGCACCGCGGTCGCCACGCTCCAGACGCCGTTGGCGTCAATGCGCAGGCCGAAGTTCGGCCCCATGCGCTGGCGGCAGAGTTCCATCACGCGCACCTCCACGTCGGGGTCCACGACGCCGCCTTTCATCTTTGCCGTCTTCACGCCCAACTCGGCGTGGAGTTGCTCGCATTCTTCGACCAAATCCTCGGCGCAGGTGTCGTCGCCGCCGCCGGGCCGGTCGTAGCGCCAACTGATCTCGCCCATCAACGCCACGCGGTCGCGCACCGCGCCGCCGAGCAGGTTGCACATCGGCCGGCCGAGCGCCTTGCCTTGGATGTCGAGGCAGGCGATCTCGATTGCGCCGTAGAGCCGCGCGTTGGACATGTAGTAAATGCTGCGCAGAACCTTGAGCTTGATTACTTCGAGATGGAACGGGTCGAGGCCGACGATGCGCGGCTTGAGCTTCATCAACGCGCCGCGCTGGTCACCGCCGCCGACCTCGCCGAGGCCGACGATGCCCTCGTCGGTGATGAGTTCGAGGATGTTGCGGATGAAATAGCCGGGATGCACGCCCGTGTTGTGCCGCAACTGGCACGTGGTCGGTATCGCCACCGTGCGCACCTTCATGTCAACAATCTTCATATAGAAACCTCACCGCCCGGCCTGTAGTCGGATGACGTGCTTGTTATCGCCGCTGGACTGCACTCGGAACGTGCCCTCAACCTTCTTGCCGCCGACGCGGGCAACATAGCGATACGTGCCGTGGAAGCCGCGGAACTGCGCATGGCCCTGCGCGTCGGTCTGGACCGCTGTCTGTGTCTTCCACTTCTTGTTGATGAACTGGTCGAGCGCGCGGTAGGCGGCCTTCGGTTTGAACTCCGCGTCAAGCAGGCCGCCCTTCGCCTCGTTCTCGCCCTTCACGGCTGTGCCGTCGCCGAGATTCCACCACGTGATGCCCGCCATCTTCGGCGCGGCGAACCAGAGCCGGTAATGGTCGCTCACGACCTCCGCCTGCAACTTGTCACCATCATCGCCCGCCGACGGGAACGTGATCTCGGTGATGTAGAGCGGCAGGTTGAACTCAGTGAACTTCTCGTAGAGGTCGAGCAGCTTGGCCGGGTCGCACTTCGGGTCGGCGAGATACTTGTCCACTGCCTGGCGCCGGAAGAAATGATACTGGAGGCCGATGCCGCGGATCTTCGCGCCTTGCGAGAGCAGCTTCTTGATCTGCTCGACGTAGGGGTTCGTCTCGTAGGGCTTGAAGTTGTATTCCGTCACCTCGTTGATCATCAGCGTCGTCGTCTCCGGGAAAAGCGGCGCGACCTCAGCGAACACCCACCGCACATAATCGCGGTCGGGCGTCAGCAACGGATAGCTCTTCGAGCAAACGAGCGATTCGTTGACCACATCGAAGATGTTGATCTTGCCGGCGTAACGGCTGGCGATCTCGCGGAAACGTTTCTGGTAGAGCGAGCGCAGTTGGTCGGCGTCCTTCGGCAGCCACGGCGGGTTGTAGGCGTGCCAGAGCAGCGGATGGCCCTTGAGTGTGATGTTGTTCTTCGCCGCCCACGGCAGGAAACGGTCGGGCGGCGGCCGGCGCCAGATGTCGCGCGCAGGCTCGGAGTAACGCAGTTCGCCCTGCGTCGGCTCGGTGCCTTCCCAGTAGAACGGCACGGTGGCGAAGTTGTGCAGCTTCACGAACGCGTCTTCGTAGCGCCGCATCTTCACCTTATTTTCGATTTGTCCCAGCACGAACGCGTTGCAGCCGAACAGGAACTCATGCCCCGTTTGCTGCAACTCGACCTTCGCGCCGCTGACGGGCTTTCCGGCGGCGTCGAGCACTTCGATGGTGGCGTCGCCTTTGCGGTATTTCTCGATGTTGCGCTCGATGCGCTCGTTCAACGCCGGGTCGCGCCAGCGACTGCGGTAGGCTTCTGGCGTGGCCGCCTGCGCCATCGTGGCGAGCAGGCTCAGTGTGAGAATGGGGGTGAGGATCTTCATAATGGTCTCCATGTGGCTTCACTTCTTCCGAATTGTCCGAATCACTTCAACGACGCGCGCGACGATGGCATCAAGCAACCGCGCGCCCTTCTCCGCCGTGGCGAGTTCAGCGTAACCGACGCCGCCGTGGTCGGTCTGCGCCTTCATGTCGGGCGCGAAATAGACGCCGCGCAACGCCTTTGGTTGCTGCGTAACTAGCAGGTCGTTGCGGATCGCGCCGCGACGCACCAAGTCAGGCCGCAGTGCCAGCATCATCGCCGTTTCGGCCTCGCACGCGTGGCCGATGCCTTTCATCGGACCTTCGACAATCTTCGCAAGCTCCTCGGCGGCCACGTCCCAGTAGCTCGCCCCGCAAAGTTGCGCGTCGGGGAACTCCACTGCGAGCTGCCGCAGCGCGAGATGGAAACCGTCCCTGTTGCCGCCATGGCCATTGAGCACGAACTGCCGCTTGAAGCCGTGCCGCAGCAGGCACCGCATCGGTTCGGCGATGAGCTTGATGTAGGTCTCGTTCTCCGCACTCAACGTTCCCGCCATGCCCAGATGATGCATGGACGCGCCGAGCCATTGCACGGGCAGCAGCAAAACGTCCTTCGGCAGCGCCGACTCGACGCGATCGGCGACGGCGCCGCACAAGATCGAGTCGGTGAAGAACGGCAGGTGGCGGCTGTGTTGCTCCAGCGCGCCAATGGGATAGACGACGACCACGTCGCGTTTCAGCTTGGCCACATCGGGCCACGTCAGGTCGGCAAGTTTCATGGGGTTGTCTTCAAGGGTTCGAGGTCTATTTTTCGGAACACAATCTCCGCATCCTCTGTCTGGATCAGGATTCGGCCTTCGGTCATGCTGCAATCCTTTGCCTCGTTGACCAGCGTGCCGTTGACGAAGTAGGTAAAGTCGCCGCCGCGCACGACCGCCTCGACGCGCGTCCACTCGCCCATCGGCGATTCGACATCCTGCTTGCCACGGAAGCCAATCTCGTCCTTCCAATCGGGGTCGCGGCCCCACCAATTCAGACGAAAACTCTCGAATGGTCGCAACTCGGCGTTCTTGTCAAAGACCGGTTCGCCGTCACGGTCCTTGCCGAAGCGCGCGCGCAACGTCGTGGGCCAGAACGTGCCGTCTTCTTTCCAGCCGCCGAGCACGAGGATGTCGCCCACGCCGCCCTCGATAATCTGCAACTCGACACCTTTCATCCAAGGCGACTCGAACTTCCCCGTGAACTTCGCCTTCGGGGAAATGCCACAGTTGCCAGGGCGACCCGTGCAGTGCAACAGCAAGCCGTTGTCGCGCGCCTTCTTCTCGCGCTTGCCCGACGTTTGACCAGTCCAACGGAACTCCACGACCAGCCGGTAGTCGCGATAGCTGCGCTTCGTAATGAGGCCGCCATAGCCGTGGCCGGTGACGCGTAGCAACGGCCGGCCCTCGGCGTCCTTTTCCATGCGAAAGACGCGCTCCGGGTCGTTGTTCAAGCCGTGACCAACGATCCACGTGTCGAACTGCGCCAAACAGTCCGGCGAGTCGTTCACAAGATGAATCACCTGCTTGGGCGCGATGGCGACGGACTCGCCCTTGTTGGCGGCGAACGCCGACAACGCCAGCATGTGGAAGGCGACGACGATGAAACCTGCTTTCATGAACTGCTGTCCTTTCTCTTATGTTCCGCCGACGATCGGATACCAATCCGGCCGGCGCGGGTCTTGGTGGAAACGGGCGTAATAGTCGCCCTTCTCTTCAAAGTATTTCTCGTAGCGACGCATCTTTTCCTCATCGAGCTTCACGCCGAGGCCGGGGCCGGTCGGCACGGCGATCTTGCCGTCCACGTATTTCATCAAACCGCCCTCAATGATGTCGTCCTTGAGAAAATGGTAGTGCGCGTCACCTGCAAAGTGCATCTCCGGGATCGTCGCAGCCGTGTGCAGCATTGCGGCCAATTCGATGCCGAACTCCGCGCCGCTGTGCATCGCCACGCCGAGGTTGAACGTGCGGCAAACCGCCGTGAGGTCTTTCACGCCGCGCGGCCCTTCCCAGTAGTGCAGGTCGGTCAACACGATGTCCACCGCACCGAGCCGGATGGCGGGACCGAGGTCGTCGAACTTGTTCGGATACATGTTCGTCGCGATGGGCGTGCGAATCGCCTTGCGCACGGCGGCGTTGCCTTCGAGTCCCCACGCCGGGTCCTCGAAATACTCCATGTTCGTCGCTTCCAGCCGCCGGCCGATGCGCGTAGCCGTGGCAACCGACCATGTGCCGTTTGGATCAATCCGCAGCCCGAACGACGGCCCCAGCCGCTCGCGGCAAAGCTCCACGACGCGCGCCTCCTCGTCCGGCGGCATCACGCCCGCCTTGAGCTTCATCGAGTTCACACCGAGCGTCTCGTGCAGTTCCTCGCAGAGGTCGGCCATGTCCTCGGCGCACTTGTCGTCGCCGCCCTGCGGCCGGTCGTAGCGCCAGAACAAATAGGCGATCATCGGCACCGCGTCGCGCACGCGCCCGCCGATGAGGTCCGACATCGGCCGGCCGAGCGCCTTGCCCTGAATGTCAAGACAAGCCATCTCGATGGCCGCGTAAAGCCGCGAGTTCGAGAGGTAGTAGATGCTCCGCAGCACCTTGAGCTTGATGACTTCGAGATGAAACGGGTCGAGACCAATGATGCGCGGCTTGAGTTTCATCATCGCCCCGCGCTGGTCGCCGCCGCCGACCTCGCCGAGGCCGACGATGCCCTCGTCGGTGACGATTTCGATGACGGTGCGCAGGAAGTAGCCGGGATGGACTCCCGTGTTGTGGCGCAACTGGCAATTGAGCGGAATGGCGACCGTGCGTGCTTTGAGATCAATGATTTTCATCGTGGGTCTTGAGTGTGGCGTGTTGGTTCAACTCGGCGGCCTTGCGGGCCACGAGCCGCCGCCATTCTTCGAATTGGGCCTTGGTATGACCGTGAATCAGCCCTGTGAGCGTGAGTGCGCCTTCAATCTGCCCCTCGGCGTCCAGCAGCGGCGCGGCAATGCCGAAAATGTCCGGACGGTAGGTTCCCAGGTCGGTTACGATGCCGCGGCGGCGCGCTTCCTTGACGCGGCGCAACACGTCGGCCGGTTTTTGCCATTGCCAGCAACCCGTCGGCGCGGCCCGGATAATCCGCGCCACCTCCGCGTCGTCCAGCGCACTAAGCAAAACCGAACCGGACGCGCCGAGCGCCAGGTGAAACCGCGACCCCGCCCGCACCGCCAGCGCCATCGGCTCGGCCGAATCCTCCCGCAGCACGGTGAGCGCGTCGTCGTCTTCGCGGACGGAGACTTTGCTGGCAACGCCGGTGGCCACCGTTAGTTCCCGCAACACATCGGCCACCTTGCGGCTCATGAGATCGTGGCTTTGGAGCCGGTGCAACAGCGGGAACAGTCCCACGCCCAACTCGCAGCGGCCGTCCCCGCGCACTCGAATCCATCCCGCGTGCGCGAAGGTCTGGATGATGCGATAGCAGGTGGCGGGAGCGATCTTGAGCGCGCGCGCCAGCGAAGTGGTGGTCGGCTCACTTTGGCCGTCCGCGAGGGCGTTCATCACTTGAATCGCCTTTCGCAACACCGGAATCTGGTAGGCTCGCGTCATTTCAATAGAGAAGACATCATCTCAATACAGAATAGACGCAAACCTTGTCAACCACTTTTCAGCGCACACGAGGCTTGCGCCCGGCCCGTGGCGCGGTAAGCTTGCGACAGACGACCCGAGCAGACCCAACAAGAAGGAGCAACATGCGCCAATACCTCGTGCTGTCAGCCATCGGACCGGACCGGCCGGGCATCGTGGACACCATCTCGAAGCTCATCCTCGACCACGGCTGCAATCTCGAAGACAGCCGCATGGCCATCCTCGGCGGCGAGTTCGCCATCGTCGTGCTGATGGCCGGCGACGCCGAACAGGTCGCACAATTGCAAAAAGACGCGGCGGGGTTCGGGGAGAAAAATGGTTTGACGGTGACCACCAAGCCGACGATCGCGCCTGGCGCCCGTGAACTGAGGAACGTGCAACGTTACGCGGTCCGGGCCGTCGGGCTGGACCACGAGGGCATCATCCACCAGATCGCTCACGCGCTGGCAACACTGGGCGTGAACATTGAGACGCTGGAGAGCACCACCGCTCCGGCCCCGCACACCGGCGACCCGCAGTTCATACTCGACATGCGAATTCAGCGGCCGGCGCAGCTTTCGGACGAGCAACTGCGTGAAAAACTCACCGAGGCGTGCGAAGCCGTGAACGTGGATGTCGAGATCCTGCCCGTGGGGTAGCTGTCGGGCCTCCGCGGGAAGAGAGGCGGGGACGGTCTTTTGGCGACAGCGAAAGCCGGAAACTGGGCCGGCAAGGATGCCGGCGCTACAACGACAGCTTCCTCAAATCGTCTGCGACAGGAAGCCACCGTCCACGCGGATGTCCGCGCCGGTGACGAAGCTACTGGCCTTGGCGCTCGCCAGGAAGACGCACGCGCCGACCAACTCCTGCGAATCACCGAAGCGGCCAATCGGCGTGTGGCCCCAGATCGCCTTGGTGCGCGCCGAGGGCGTGCCGTCGTCGTTGAAGAGCAACTTGCGGTTCTGCTCGGCGGGGAAGAAGCCGGGCGTAATCGAATTCACGCGCACGCCTTTGGCGGCCCACTCGCGGGCGAGGAACAACGTCAGGCTCACCACGCCGGCCTTTGAGGCACTGTAGGTGACCACGCGCGACAGCGGCAAATGCGCGCTAACGCTGGCAATGTTAACGATGCTGCCCCTGCCCCGCTTGCACATCGCAGGGCCGAATTCCTGGCACGGCAGCAATGTGCCGCCAACGAGGTTGAGGTCGAAGTTCGCGCGCCAATCGTCCACCGTGATGCTCTCGAAAGGATGATCGGCGGTTACCGTGACCTTCGGATCGTTGCCGCCAGCGGCGTTGACGAGCACCGTCGGCGCGCCGAGCGTCGCCGTGATGCGCTCGTGCGCTTCGGCCAGGCTCTGCCGCGACACGGCGTCGGAAACGAAGAACCCCGCCTGGCCACCCTTGTCGCGGATGGACTTGGCGCGTGCCTCGCCGCGTTCCTGGTTGCGCCCGAGCACGGCGACCTTGGCGCCCGCCGACGCCAACCCCTCGGCCAGCGCGCCGCCCAAAACACCCGTGCCGCCAATCACCACCGCGATTTCACCCGTCAGATCGAAAAGATTCATGTTTGTTGTTCCGTTAGATTCCTTGCCGGCCACCGCGTTTCTGCGCCATCCGCCCGCCGGTGTCAAGACGGCGTTGCGGTTCTGATGGCATCACCGTCCTCGGCTCAAGGGCGGACGTCAATTCCACCCGTCCCGTTGCCTTTGGCAGCGCGGGGCGTAATGTTGAGGCAGGAGGCGTGTTGGAGCCATGAGATTTTTGAGTTGGTTGTTGACAGTCGGGCTGGCGATGATTCTGCCGGCGGGGACGGAAGGACAATCGCCGGCGGCGTTGGAGGTGGTGGCTGCGGGCATCACAGCGCCGACGGACATCCGCCACGCGGGCGATGGATCGCAGCGGTTGTTTCTGGTCCAGCAGGAGGGGCTGATCCGAGTCCTCGACGGCAACCGCATCCTGCCGACACCGTTTCTGGACATGAGGAGCCAAGTGTTGAACCGCGGCGAACAGGGGTTGCTCGGCCTGGCGTTTCATCCGAACTATCGTGTCAACGGGCGGTTCTTCGTTTATTTCACCGCGCCCGACGGCCAGAGCAACGTGCTGGCGCGGTTCAATGTCTCGCGCGACGCCCTGAACGTCGCCGACCCGGCTTCGCAGGTGGTGTTGCTCACCATTCCGCACGAGCATTTCGAGAACCACAACGGCGGCGGGCTGGCGTTCGGGCCGGACGGCTTCCTTTATCTCAGCGTGGGCGACGGCGGCAGCGCGTGCGACCCGTTCGCCAACGGCCAAAACCGCGGCGTGTTGCTGGGCAAGCTGCTGCGGCTTGACGTGGACAGCGCCGAACCCTACGCGGTGCCGCCGACCAACCCGTTCGCGGACGAGCCGGGCGCGCGCGGGGAAATCTGGGCCTATGGCTTGCGCAACCCGTGGCGGATCAGCTTCGACCGGCTCACGGGCGACCTGTTCATCGCCGATGTCGGCCAGAACCTCCGCGAGGAGGTCAACTTTCAGGCCGCCGGCAGCGCGGGCGGCGCCAACTACGGCTGGCGGTTCTACGAAGGCACCGCCCGCAACACCTGCGCCGTGCCGGGGACGGATTTCCCGTTTGTCCCACCCATCATCGAATACGATCACGTCCTTGGCCGTTGCTCGGTGACAGGCGGCTATCTGTATAGCGGGGCGGCCATCCCGGCGCTGATTGGCCGCTACCTCTACGCGGACTTTTGCACCGGCGAGATTTTTTCCGCCGCGCCCGACGCCAACGGCGTCTGGACCAGCACGCTGTTGCGCGACGAGGCTTTCTTCATCACGACGTTCGGCGAGGACGAGCAGGGCGAGCTTTACCTCGGCGACGCCACCAACGGCCGCATCCTCAAGCTGGTGCCCGCCGGTGGCTTGTAGTGCGCGTCACGATGAAAGCGAAAGACCATTACGGCGGGGAGGACGGCGACGCTTTGATCAGGGCGTGGAACCGGTCGAGCAGCGCGCGAGCATCCGGAAGCGACTTTGCCCGCGCATAGACGGGGACGGGCGAGATCACGAGTTGTTGCGTCAGCGGGTTGCCAAAGATGTCGAAGAACTCCGCTTCGGCTCCGCCGGAGGTTTTCATCGTCTTCACCTCAATCGCAGCCTGTCTGCTGCCGTTAAACCAGAATGCGGCGACCGCGCCCGACGGCGTTGTATAGCGATGCACTTCGAGGTCGTTGGCGACACTGTGGCCTGCGGGAACTGCGCGGGCGAGCAATTCCGCCATCCACGCTTGCGCGATCATGTTCGGTCGCGGCACGAAGCGGTCGTAGAAGACGCTGTAGCCGTCCCACACCGCGGGCACGGCGCAGAACCAGAAATACTTCTGCTGGCCGGCGGAGATGCACTTCAAGTAGGACCGCGTCATCGTCGTGAGGATCTCCTTGTCGGAGCGGTCGGTGAACCACTCGCTCGTGGACTGCATCCCCCACTCGGAGTTCCAGACCGGATGGCGGCCACCCAGCCCCATTTCCTTCAGCACCTTCGCGAGCGGATTGTCCGGCTCATACCATTCGAGGTTGCGGTGATAACTGTGGAGCGTCACGACATCCACACAGTCCTTGGCTTTCCCGAACACAGTCCTGATCCACGGCTCCAGCCGTGCGGGGTCGTGCGTGCTCACTAGGCTCGGCGCGAGGATTTTGATTTTCGGGTCCACGGCCTTGGCGGCCTCCCAAGCCGCCCGCACCGTGTCGGCATAAGGCGCGGCCTCGGCGAAATAAGCCGGCTCATTCCAAACCTCCCAGCCCCAGACGCCGTCGCGATAGCGCCGGACGATCTCCGCGAACGACTTTTTGAACTTCGCCATGTCGCCGGGGATGTTGAACCGCGGGCCGCCCTGCCAGTGATTGTTCGGCGCGTAGTAGCGAGTGATGGTGCCGACGAGCCGCAAGCCGTGTTCGCGGTAATCCCTCACCAGCGCGTCGTGGCTCGCCCAATGGAACTCGCCTTCTTTCGGCTCGATCGCGTTCCACGGAAACCAGTCGCGCACCCACCGCACACCGAGATCGCGCAGCAGCGACAGGACTTCGCCGCTGTAGCTCGGCGCGTTGTTCCAAAACGGGTCCATGCCACGCTCACCCACGATGCCAAAAAATGAATCGTCATCGAAACCCTTGCCGGCGACCGGTGAAAACACGGCGTAGTCCAGCGTCTGCGTCGCCAGCAGCTTGCCCTGCGCATCGTTCACCTCGGCGGTCAACCTGAAGTGCCCGCGCCGCGACGTGTCGAGCCGGATGGCCTGCCACGGGCCACGGGATCTCGGCTGGACCGTCAACCGCAACGCCTGTCCCTGAGCGCTGCCGCCGAAGTCGTCATCAACACGAAAACCCACGGTCAGCGCCGCCACCGTCGTGGCGCAATTGACGCCACGCAGATGAACCACCGCCGGCGTGTTCGGCCGGAAGACGTTGCCGAACGATGACGAGACAATCTCGATGCCACTCGTCTCGCAAGCCTCCGGTGCGGCGGGCCGCGGACCGGCTCCAAAATAACAATCATCCACCCACACGTCTCCCTGCGACGCGTCCACGCTGACGCCGACTGTCACGGCGGGGTATGGATACGGCCTCGGAATCTGCACGCGCACTTCGCACGTCTGCCACTGTGTGCCGAGCGCAAACGTCTTCTTCGCGACCGTCACCGTCTTGTTCACCTTGGCCTCCTGGTTGACATCCCACGGAGCCGCCGTCCCGCGGACTTCGAGGTCCACCCGCGCGCCCTTCCGCGCCGCCTTCATTGCGACCGTGAACACATACTCCCGCCCGTGCTCCACCGGGATCGCATAAGACCGGAGCGTGTTTTTGCTCCACCTGTCCAAGTTGGCCGTTCGAACGCTGCAAAGGCCGCGAGCGTGGTTGGTCGAATCCAGCACGAAGACCTGCGAGATCAAGCCATGCAACGAGGTCCAGTGGTCGAATCCAAACTCAAAGTCGCCGTTCTGAAGCAAATTTGCCCGCTTCACTACGCGCGACACGGCCGCCGGCGCCACCGCGACAACTGCGACGTCATCAATCCAAACCTTGCCCACCGACGTTGCCTTCTGGTGACCGAGCATCAGCGACAGATGCTTCCAGTCGGCCGGTGCCGTGAATCGCAGCGAGTAGCGCGTCCAGTCTCTTGATGAGAAACCGCTGCTGTGCAGCTTCTTCGCCTCCCGCACCGTGCCCGTGACCTTGCCCTCTTCGCTGTGGCCACAAATCCAAACCTGACCGGCGGCCACGCCGTCGCTCTTGCCCCACCAACTCAACTCGTATTGCGCTCCTGGCTGCCACTCTCGGATCGGCGAAACCGCCAGCCGCCATTTCCCCTCGTCGCGTTGCGAGACGCACAAGGCAAACCGTCCTTCGTGCTTCTCGCTCTCATCGCAGAACACATACTTTCGACTGGAATTCAAATACTCCCAATCTGCGGGTTTGTCTCCCGTCAGAAGCTCGAACCCTCCGTTGGTCATGGAATTACGGTCGCCTTTCTCGGCGATCAAAGGCTGCGCGACAAATACCACCACTGTCAGCGCCACCGTCATGACGGTGAGGTTCTTCCATCGTCTTTCGCAAACTCTCATCTCTGGTTTCCGCCATAACCTACCACAGTCGGCTCCTGGCCAGTCAGTTGATCATAGCCGGCCGTCTCGTGCTCGGTGCCGGTGGGGTCGCCAAGCGCGGAAGCGAGGGTCGGGACGGGACGGAAGTTTGGATGGTCCTTGTAGATCAGGTTTCGCCGGCCGAAATAGGTGCCGTAGTAGGGGCCGTTCGCGTCGGCCCACGTGATGAGACGGACCAGTTCGGCCTGCGAGAGCTTCACGTCGTGATGCGGACCGCGCGCGACGGCGATGAACTTGCTGGCGTGCGAGCCAAGCGCGCGCGGCGGCAACGGCACGACGTTGGTGAACTGCATCTGGCTGCCGCTCGGGCCGTAGAACTCGGTGATGTAGCCCAGCAGCTTCCGCTTCATGATGTTCTCGTAGGAGCGGTTGAAGAATTGCGTGAGCGCGCCGGTGAGGTCGAGGCCACCTTCGGGCTTCGCGCCGCCGTGGCAGCGCACGCAATGCCGGTCGAGCACCGGCTGCACGTCACTGGCGTAGTGGATCGTTCGCGGCACGGTTTCGCCGGGTTGCGGCGCGGGCGTGACGGCGGGTTTCGCCAGCGCGAGCAGCCGCCCGCTGACGCGCGCCGCGTTGGGACGGCCTTCGTGGCAGCCGACACAGCCGCGCGTCTCGCCGGGCTGGAGATTCACGAACGTCCGCATCCGCTGGACCTCCATGAAGTTGTCGTCGAGCGCCTGGAGGAAGATGTTGCGCCGCGCCGGCACGGTGAAGTGCGCCGAGCCGTCGTCATGCACCGGCACGACGCCGTGGTTCACCTTCACGAAGATGTGCGCGTAGAGGCTGATCGGCGCGTGCTGGCCGAGCGCGCTGTCGTCTGGCCAAAACCGATGCGCCGACCACGGGCGAGCGACTTGTTCGAGCACGCGCAGGTATTTCACCGAGCCGCGCGGCACGCCGTCGAGTCCGCGATAGACATCGGTGAGCACCAACGTGCCTTTCTCCGGCGCGACGGTCGGCTGCTCTCGCGTCGGCGTGAGGACGGGCGGCGTCTTGCGCGCGCGCAGCGGCATCGGCTGCCAGCAGGAAATCTTCGGGTCGCTGTGGATGCGCACGCGGTTGCCGAACACATCAATCAACCACAGCCCGTAGGCAGACGCGTGGCCCCACGGCTGGTCGGGATTGCAGTTCACAAGGAAATACTTCCCTGCAACGGCGTTCGTCTCCGGGTCGGCGAGCGGATACGGCTCCGAGAACAGCGGCCCCTTGTTGTCGGCGACCCACTGGCCGTTCCGCAGATGCGCAAACTTTTCGCCATACGCCCCGGTCTGCTCGCGGATCAGGTTGCAGCTCGCCCGCCTGTCCGGCGTGAGCGAGCGTATCGGCTCCAGCGTGTGGACCGGCTTGTTGATGTCCACCAGCAGGATCGGCCCGACTGCGAACGGATGATGAAACGTGCCCGTGCAGACGAAGAGATTGTTCTGGCCGGGGATGGCGCGGCCGTGGATGAACACCATCGGGTCCTCGATGTCGTCACCGTAAATCTCGCAGCTCCCCGAACCGTCCGGCCGCATCGCCCAGAGCGCCTGCACGGCGATGACGCCCTTGTCCACGTATTCCCAACGCGTGTAGAGGATGCGCCCGTCGTTCATCACGCTCGGCGTGGACTCGCTCAGCGCGCCCTCGGAAAGCCGCCGCAGGTTCCCGCCGTCGGCGTCCACACGATGGAGCAGGTTCACCACGAGATCGTCGGGCTGGTCGCAGAGCACGCCACGCTCGCAACGCGCCGACGCGAACACGATGCCGCCGTCGGGCAGGTAGCACGGATGAAAATCGTCCGACGTGTGGTAGTAGGGGCTTTTCGGGTTGCGGAACCGCGCCACGCGCTGCGCCTCGTCGGGCGGGTCGAACGTGAGCTGCCGCAGCCCCGTGCCGTCCACGCGCGCTTCGTAGAGCCGAAACGCCTTGTCCGGCGCGCTCTTGTAGCCGAACACCACGCGCTGTCCGTCAAACGACAGGTCGTAGCGGTCGGTGATGCCGCCGCGCAGTTGCGGGAGCAACTCCGTCACCTTGCCATCCGGCAGCGACAACACGCACAACCCGCCGCCGAACTTCGTCGCGCGCATGAACTCCGCGTAATACCAACCCGGCGTGTAAGTGTGCCGCTTCACGAACAGCAGTTTCCCCGGACTGAGCAACGGATTGCTCCCCACCAGCGCGTCAAACTTCAGCCGCTCGACCTCGTTGGTGATCGCCGTCGTCTCAGCGCGCCTGCTTAGTTCTTCCCATCGCCCGCGAAACTCCTCCGCGCGATACCGCCCCGGAAACGAAGCCGCCAGATCATCCATTGCCGCGCGCAACGAGTCGAGTTGCTGGCGCACAGTTGGCTCGTCCGCCGAAGCGCGGCCGGACACCGCCAACAACAGAACGGCGACTGGAAACAAAATCATTTTTACAAAATCATTTCTCGGATGGACCTGAGAGTCGCCTGTCTTTGCCGGCTGAAGCCTCGGCCTTTCCGAACATGATTTTGTAACCATGATTCTGTTGTTCATGGTTTGAAGAACTCCATCAGGATTTTCGACAGGATTTGTTCGCCGATTTCATTCGCGTGGACGCGGTCGCGGTAGAAGACGTGCGGATGGAGCTTCGTGGAGCGGATGTATTCGGCCCACGGCAGCGTCATGTTTGCGAAACCGCAGCGTTGCTCCGCCGCGAGCCTCTGTAACGCGACGCCATACTCGCCGGCGCCCGACCGCTTGTCCTTCGCCAGTTCCTCTGGCGAGCGCGGGTCGGTGGTGCCGAACGTGCCGGTGAAGAGCAGGATTTCCACGTCCGGCAGCGCGGCGCGCAACTGGCCGATTACCTCGCGGATGCTCGCGATGTCCTTTTGGCTGATGCCGCCAATGAACATCAGATCGGGCTTGAGCGGCACGACGTTCTTCTGGATGCGGCCCTCCTCCTTGTAATGCTGGCAACCGCCACCGCCGCGGACATAGACCGTGCCACGAATCTTCGCCTTCGGGTAAGCCTCCGCGAGCTTCGCCAGCCACGCCGAGCGCATCGTGTCGGCGACAATGCTGTCGCCCATCGCCAGCAGGTGCAGTTCGCCGCCCTCGGTGAGAATGCGGCGTGTGCGCTTCAGGTGCGTCCAGTCCGGCTTCGGCGGCGTGAACTCGCCCTTCGGCATCTCGGCCTGAATCTTCGCGATTTGTTCCAGCGACCGCTGCGGCGTGCCGAAGATCGAGTAGTCCTTCTCCGGCGACCTTTGCTCCGTCTTCACATCCGGCGGCCACTTCGCCTTCAGCGGCCCCTTGTCCGGAAACTTCACCGGCGAGTCTTTCATCATATCGGCGAACACAGTGACACTCCCGACGAGCGCCAGCAGGGCGACAGCGCGGTTCAGGCCGAACTGCCAGTGTGGACAGAGGATGTTCTTCATTTGTTGATTCCTGTTTGCGCGACCGGCGGAATATTCGCGGCAGGCGACGGGTTGATGATGACACGGAAGCCGACGTCGTGGACTTTCTGCCACGACTCGTAGGCGCGGCGCACGGAGGAGCCGGCGTCGGCGGGACGGTCGGCCCAGGAGCCGCCGCGCGCGACTTTGCGGTCGGCAAGACTCTCGCCGTTGCGGCCGTCGTCGTCGCGATACGGATACGGGCGGTAGCTGGAGCGGGTCCATTCGCTGACGTTGCCAATCATGTCGCGCAGGCCCCATGCGTTCGGCTCGGTCTGGCCGACGTAGTCCACGACATGCCACTTGTCGCGGAACCGCTCGTCGTGCAGCGGGAAGTTCATCTCCGGCGGATACTCGTAGCGTTTCGGCAACGCGCTCGCACCGTCGAATTTCATCCGATACCAGCGCAGCGATTGGTCGGCGAGGTTGGCAAAGCGGCTGAAGTCGCTGTCCAGCGTGCCGTAGAAGAACTGCGTGTCGGCGCCGGCGCGCGCAGCCCATTCCCATTGCGCCTCGGTCGGCAGCGTCACGCGCTGGCCGGTCTTGAGACTGAGCCACTGGCAGAAGCGCATCGCCTGCTGCCACGACACGCGCGCGACGGGTTGGTCGGGATGATTGGCGATGTGGCCGGGGACGGTGTGGTCCATGTAGTGCATATCCACGTAGCGCGTGTCGTGCTCCGGGTCGAAGCGGGCGAACTGGCCGTTGGTGACTTCGGTGACGGCCATACAGAACGGCTCTTTCACACGCACCACCGCACGTGGCCGTTCGTCCGGCGCGCCATCAAGGCCGCCCATAACGAACTCGCCGGCGGGAATCTGCACGAAGGTCATCTTTACGCCGTTGCCGAGTTCAACGACGCGCGGTGCCTCACTCGCAGCCGTCGCGACGCCCGCAGCCTTCAGTCCATCGGCCTTCACCGGCTCGGCTGGCGGCGGGACGAACTTCACCGGCACGCGCTTCTGGAAAACTTCCTCCGCCGCCTTGAACTCCGCCTCTGTGTCGGTGTCGTTGTTGGCGAAAAGCTTGGAAAGTTCAAGCCGCCGCCGGCCTTGGTCGCACTCACACGACGGCTTTGCCGGCGCATTGCCTTTCACTGGTTTTGCGGTGCGATTCGGCGTGCCAAGTTCCGCCAGCTTCGGCGGCCCCCAACTGCCTATGCGTGGCACGTTCAGGTCAATCCAGCAGTAGAGCCGCTCGCGCTCCTCGCGAGACATGCCGGCCAGCGTGACGCCGTGATGACCCTTCTCCAACATCTGGAGCAGCAGGCTCGTCGAGGCGTGATATTCCATCGGCGTTAGCAGGTCCATGTCGCCCTCGACGCCGGCGCGGCGGACGTAGGGATGCAACGTGTCGTAGGCGCTGTCAGGCGTCTTGAAACACGGCTTGCTGCGCGGGCCGACGGTGGCGGGCTTGTCGTGGCAGCCGACGCAGTATCTCTCCAGCACCGGAAATACCTCGTGCGCGAACGCGAAAGGCCGCGCCGGGCCAAGCCACGGCTGGAGAGGCTCGCTCTTGCGAGCGTCGGCGAGGCTGCGTTGCAGCGGCAACGTCTCCATCCGCCGCTCGTGGCAGCCGACGCACGAGACGCGTTCGCCGGGCATGCCGACGAGCCAACTGCGCATCAGTTGCACGGCACGGCCTTCGTCGTCGAGCGGCTGGAGCGAGACCGGCGTGTTGGCGGGAATCTGGAAACACGCGGAGCCGTCGGCCTCGACGCGCGCCGTGCCGAGGACGCGCTTCACGTCCCAGCCGGAGTTGATGCCGATGAGGTCGAAGCCGGCTTTGTTGAGGTAGCCGAAGTGATAGGCGAAGACGCGCAGGCTTTTCACCGTGCCGCGCGGCACGCCCTTCAAGCCGGGGCCGCTGTAGATGTCTGCGATGTGGACCTCGGCCGTCTTGCTCTCCGGCACGATGCGGTCGGGGATGACCGGCGGCCGTGCGCGCGCCACGAGCGGCTGCGGCTCGAAGAGCGCCACGCCATCGAACTCCGCGATGAGCGTGGCGTTGTCGAACACGTCCACGAGATAGATGCCCCAAAGGCTCTGCGGCGTCGGTTTCATCGAGACGAGGAAATACTTGCTGCTGAGCGGATGCGGATGCGTGGTCAGCGACGGCAGCTCTTTGAGGTAATGATGGTTGATGATCGCATCGCAAACCGTGCCAGCCACCGGCTTGCCGCGGCCGGGGATGAGTTGCAGGAAGCCTGTCTGCTCCGCCGGCAGAATTTCCGGCGTCACGGCGATGGGCTTGCCTTCCTCGCCCCATTCCTTCGACGCGGGCCGGTGGCGGAACGGATACGCGCCAGCCAACGCGGGATCCATCAACGCCATCCGCCCGCAATCGCCATGATCGTGGTGGCCGCTGATGATGCCGACGAGCCGGCTCGGATGATCGGGCACGGGTTTCGCGAAACGAAACGCCGTTGGGAACCATGAGTTGCTGCCGTAGAGCGCAAGCTGACCCGTGCCGTCGGGGTTCATGCTCATGCGCCGCCGCGAGAAGTAATGCGGGATGTCGCTGTATTCCCAGCGTTGATACGACACGCGGCCGTCGTTGAGCACCACGGCGTCGTTGTCGCTGTCCTGATCGAACGTGAGTTGGCGCAGCACCTTCGTCGCCGGGTCGAGCAGGTAGAGGCTGGTAATTTGCTGATTGCCACTGAGGCAGGGCAGGCCGATGTAGTTGGCGGTGGAGCAGACAATGATCTTCCCGTTCGGCAGGTAGCAGGCGTCGAAGAAGTCGAGGTCGGGAAAAGTCTTCGGCGTCAACTGCTCCACCCCGCTGCCGTCGCTGCGAACTTGGAAGACGGCCCAGCGTTTGTTGTCGTCCACGCTGGAGAACAGCATCCGCTCGCCGTCGAAATCAAGGTGGACATCGCGCAGGATCCGGTCGCCGGCTGGCTTGAAGAGCCGCACCAGTTTTGGCTGGCTGCGGAGGTCCGAGAGGACGGCAATCTCGTTGTCGAAGCCGCTGCGAGGGATGGCGGCGTGCGTGAGGTAATTGTGCGGCACGAACCCTGTGCTGTTGGCGGGAGTTCGCCGCACCACCAGCAGCCTGTCGAAATCAAGCAACGGGTTGGCCAGTAGCGCGGCGCGGACACCAGCGAGCAGTTTCTCAATCACCGCAGGCTCGGCGGGCTTGCCTTCCGCGAGAGACTTCAGCATTCCGACGCGCTGGGTTTCAAACGCCGCCAGCGCCTTCTGATACGTCGCCGCGTCGTATCGGCCCGGAAAAGTTCTCGCCAAGTCCTCGACGGCCAGCCGCACCGATTCCGGGTTCGCGCGTTCGAGAACCGCGACCTGAGCCTGCACACGCGCCCGTAGCGCGTTGAGCCGCGCACGCTCGGCACGCTGCTTCGGGCTGAGCCGCTTCAGTTTCGCACCGTCGGGCGATTGCAGTCGTAGCGCGCAGATGTGCGGGAACGCCCCCTCGCGTTGGAGCACGATGCTGTGCGTGCCGCGTTCGATGCGCAACAAGCATTGCTTCTCCCACATTGCCGACTTCGTCTGCCAACTGCCCGTCACCCCACCGAACCCCTTGTGTGCCACCTTGCCGTCCACACCGATCTCGACCGGCCGCGATTGCTGCGCCGCATAGAGCGCGAACAGCGTGTAGTCCGCTGTGACGGGAAACTCGATGACATACTCCGCACGATCCGGCGAAATGCCTCCGTGCCAAATGCACGAGTGCGCGTCGGCATACGGTTGCCCCGGCAGGCTAACACGAACGCTGCCGTCGTCGAAATCCTTCGCCTCGATGGTAAACTCATCCGCCGCCAGCGGAACTACCAGGCAAACGAGGAAGACGACGACAAGCGCAGGTTTCATGTCGTCGAGCAGCTCACTTCGCTTCGAGATGGCTGCGCATGAACTTGATGCAGTGCTTTACGTCGTCCAGCAGGCGGTCGGACTGGTGCTCGTATTCGACGCCGATGTGGCCGCGGAAGTTCTGGCGCTTCAGTTCCGCCAGGATGCCGGCGATGTTCGCGATGCCCTGGCCGTAGGGGAGGTCGCCGCTCTGGGGCTGGGCTTCCTTTACGTCCTTCAGATGCACCGACAGCGAGCGCTTGCCGAACAGCTTGAGCGTCTCGACGGAGTCCACGCCGGAACGGGCGAGATGGCCGGTGTCCACCGAGAAGCCCATCCGCGGATCGCGTTTCGCCATCAGCGAGAAGAGATACTTCGGGTCCCAGTTCAGGTAATCGGGCTTCTTCGGGTTTATCGGATGGTTGTGGAAGCAAAGCTGGATCTTGTATTCCTTCACGAACTTCTCGACCAGATCGAGCTTGTCGGCGGGCGGCTCGCCGGTGAGGCCGCGCAAACCGAGCTTGCGGGCAAAATCAAACAGCTTGCGCAGACCGGCTTCGGCGCCGGCTTTGTCCTGGAACGGCGCGTTATTGAAGTAGGCGTTCACTGCGCGCACACCGCACGCCTTCAACTTCGCCTTGAGCGCGGCGATGTGCTCATCCGAGAGGTCCGCGTTCAGGATGACCTTGGGATTCTCCGGGCTGAGCTTCTGCCAGAGGAAAAACTCGATCACGTCCGCGCCGCACTCCTTCGTCTTCTCAATGGCCTCGAACGCCGTCAGGTGGCGGAACGTGTAGGCCGAGCAGCCGATCTCCATGCCTTTCGGCAATGAGCCGGCGGTGGCGGTGAAACAAAACGCCAGGCCGAGAATGGCAGCAGCGCAGTGAAGAAGGTGGCGGTAGGTTGCGTTCATCGAGTTATCTCCTGTTGTTGGTTCAGAGTTGTCGGGAGTGTATCGGGCTTCACGCTTTCAGTCCATGACCGAAAGGATAGCGGGCTGAGATTCTGACGGGCAGCAGGCCTTGCGGTTTCAGTTCACCGAACAGAACCTGCACGGCCGCATCAATTGAATCCGAAGCATCGCTAAAGGTGCAGAGTGAGATTCCGGCCTTGGGCAAATCAGCCATGACGTAGGGGTTGCCGAAGTTCAGCAACGCCACCGTGCGGCCTGCAGCAACGGCACGCTCAATGAGTTCACGGAAAGGCTTGGGAATCCTGATCGCGTCCTCGACATAGGAACGCACGCGCGTGAAGAGGCCGAAGACGACCACGTCGGCCTTCTGCGCGGCGGCGAACGCGCGCTCGACCTCCGCCGGCTTCATCGCTGTGGAGAGCACGACGCTCTGCGCGCCGGGCAGGCGCTGGCGGATTTGCTCGTTCAGGTAATGGTTCGTGGGCGAGTGCTTGACGGCGTTGTCTTCGTCCACAGTGGCGGCGCTGCCGTTGCTGATGACGCAGACGACCGGCTTCGCAACGGCGCGCAGCGGGTCAGCGCTGTTCTCCAGCAGCGTCACGCTCTCGCGCGCGATGCGGCGGGCGAGTTCGACGCTGGCTTTCGTGGCGAAGACTTGCGGGAGCTTCGCCGGGTCCACGAGGCGTTGCTCGAAGAGGCCAAGCTCGCGTTTCAGCTTCCAGACGCGCTTCACCGATTGCTCCACCTGCGCGAGTGGGATGCGCCCCTGCCGAACGGCGCGCACAAGGGCGTCCAGCGTGATCTGCGGGTCGGAGCGGTAATCCTGTAGGATCAGGTCGTGGCCGACGCGGACGGTTTCGATGGCGGCTTCCTCGATGCCGTAGTTCTCCTTGATCGGCCGCATCGTGAGGCTGTCGGACATGATGACGCCTTCGTAGCCGAGCTTCTCGCGGAGCAGGCCGGTGATGATCCGACGCGAGAGCGTGGCGGGAATCTTCCGGTCCGGCTCCAGCGCGGGATAGTAACAATGGTTCGTGCAGATGACGCGCGCAAGTCCGCGGCGAATGAGCGTGGCGAACGGTTTCAGTTCCACCGCCTCCAGTTCCGCGAGGCTGCGCGCCGCCTCGGGCATCTCGATGTGCGAATCGCCCCGCGTCGCTCCATGGCCAGGGAAGTGCATGAAGATCGGCGCAGCGCCGCCGTCGAGCGTGCCTTGCGCGAGCGCCGCGCCGAGCGTCGTCACCAGTTCCACGTCGTCGCTGATGCTACGGAGGTTGATGATGGTGTTGTCGGGATTGAGGTTCACGTCCAATACCGGTGCACCAGCCAGTTGGAAGCCCAGCGCCCGCGACTCGGCGGCCTCGATGCGCGCGGCCTCGCGGCAGAGCGCCGCGTTGCGCGTCGCGCCGATACGCATTGTCTGCTGGAGCCGCACCTCGGTGCCGCCGCCGTAGCTGACGCCGCCCCAGCCGAACAGCAGCGGAATCGGCGAGAGCTTCTGGAAACGGTTGGTGAACTCCACAACCTCCGCCGGCGACAACTTCGTGAGCGATGGCGTCATGCCGCTGAAGAGGCCCTGCTTGGCATATCGCTCCATCAACGGCCAGTCCTGCAAGCGCGCGATCACCATCTGCCCGACCTGCTGTTCGAGCGTGAGCGACTTGAAATCCGGCAACGGCGTGGCCGCCACCGCCGCCGGCATCCAATGCACACCGACGGCAAGGCCCGCGAGTTGCAGAAAGTCGCGGCGGGAGCACGGGGTTGGCGTTGTCCTGTTCATCGCTTCGGCGCCCTCACTGTCTGGGCCAGTTCCCAGTCGTTCTTGCCGTCGAGCAGCATCACGTAGCAGGCGCACGCGGCGACGAGGTGCGCGTAGCCGCCGGTTTCGCTGACGCGATGCTGCCAGTAGTGCTTGGTCGGGAACTTGTCGCCGATGGACCAGTGCGGGCGGATGTAGCCGCGCGTCTGCCAGTCCTTCCGCCAGTAGCGCAGGCCCTCGTCGAGTTCGCGCCGGAACGTGGCGTTCACCTCCGCGGCGGGCGGCTCCGACCAACCTTCGGGCGCACGCTCGTATTTGCCTTTGAACCAGCCCTCCCACGCATCAGGAAAGACGCGCATCAGTTGCAAGCTCTGCGCGCAGGCCCAGAGAATCTGCGGGCCGAGCCGGCTCGCGAGAAGGATCTCGGGGCGTCCGCCCGCGAGTGACTCGAACTTGCCGTCGGTGATGAAGACCGGCGGATGATTTTCCGCGCCATACATCTCGCCGCGCGGGCGCGACTTGTCGCCATACCAACGGTCTTGCAGCCGGATGACGTCGTAGGTGAGCTGCGTGAGACGCTTGGCCGCGCCGGGACCGACGCGTTTGCCGATGACTGCGGCACAGTAATCGCCCTGAACCTCGTCGTGAAATGGCGTGAGCGCGGTCTTCTTCTTCGCGACCATCGCCTGCCACCACGCGGACTTCAGCGGCGGCCACGGCAGCGTGTCGAAGTTGCCGGCGACCTTGTGGGCCTGCGCGGCGTCGCCGTTGGCCTGGAAGTCGGCCACTTGGAGCCACGGCAGGTCCATGTTGATCATCTGGATGCGCGACTGGCGCAGGTGATGAATCGCCTCGGCAATAGCCGGATCGCGCGTGAGCAGCCAGCCATTGGCGAACATCGGATACATGTTGAGCGCCATGTGGTTGCTCGTGCCATGCGAGTAGCCGGCGAGGGCACCCTCCTTGTTCTCGGGATCGTTGGTGATGGTGCTCGTGTCACGCAGCAACTGGCGGATGGTGATCTTCATCGCGATGGCGTCAAAGTTCACGCCGTGGCCGTCGTCCCACCAGTAAGGGATGAAACCTTTCATGGCGCCCGCGCGCTCGGGTGGCAACTTCTGGCCGTCGGAGAACGCCGCCGTGCGGTCGGGGAAGAGCGTGTCGGAGTTGTTCGCCATGCGCACGTAGAACGGCAGAATCCAGTCGCGCACGGTCTGGAGGTAAAACTCGTCGCCCGTGGCGCGGTAGGCGAGGATGCAGGCGTTGGCGAAGAACGCTCCGTCGTGCATCGTGTCCCAGCCCGCGCCGTAGCCTTGCTTGTGCGTGACGGGGTCGTAGAACTCGTAAACCTTGCCGCGCATGGGCGAGTTGTCGCGGCGCATGTGGTGGTCCACGACGTAGCCGGCGAGCTGGCGCATAAAGCCCGTCAGTTCCTGCCGGCTCCATGCGGTGGGCGGCGCTGCGGTGAGTGGCGTCGCGACCGCACAGGCGAGCGACATGATTCCAGCGAGACAAATGATTCTTCTCATGCTCCTCGAGCACTGCCCAGAAAGGCAGTTGAAGGTTGTCTGACGAGGACTAGCTTCATACGTGAGGTCACAAGAGTAGCAATATGGAAGCAAACGAAAAGGAGAATCACATGAGCACAGTTATCAAAACCATGATAGACCCTAACGACGCGGTCCTGCTGCTGATTGACCACCAGAGCGGCTTGTTCCAACTCGTCAAGGACATAGACCTCGAGACGCTACGCAACAACGTCAGCGCGCTCGCGAAGGTCGCGCATCTCGGCAAGATCCCCACCTTCACCACGGCATCGGTTCCGGACGGCCCGAACGGCCCGCTGATTCCGGAAATCCATCAATACAACCCCGACGCGGTCTATATCCCGCGAACCGGCCAGATCAACGCATGGGACAACCCGAAGTGGGTGGAGGCGATCAAGAAGACCGGGCGCAAGACGCTCATCATCGCCGGCACGCTGACGAGCGTCTGCATGGCTTTCCCGACGCTGAGCGCCGTGGCCGCCGGCTACAAGGTCTTCAACGTCATTGACGCATCGGGCAACTGGTCGAAGCTGGCGACCGAGATCACGCTCGCGCGCGTCACGCAGGCCGGCGCCATGCCGATAGACACGTTCGCGTTCCTGGGAGAAATCATGAGCACGTGGAATCGCGCCGATGCGATGGAGTTCGCCGCCGTCATGGTGGACCATCTCCTGCCGCACTACCGGCTGCTGATGGAAAGCTACGACAAGGCGCAGAACGTCCAGAAGGTCGGACGCGAAACCCAACTCGATCTCTTGAAGGCCGCCTAAAGATTGAGGGACACCACAGCCCGCAGGACATCCGCGCGCGGCGCGAGAACGGTCAATGTTTCGCCGCGAGCGCCGTGCGCAGCCACGCCACGAGCTTCTCCTTGTAGCTGGGATCAATCTTCTCCCAGCCGCCCATGCCGTGCGCGCCGCCTTCGACGACAATGAGGTCGCACGCGTTGCCCGCGGCCTTCATCTTCTCCTGAAACTTCAGCGACTGCTCGAACGGCACTTTGTCGTCCTTCGTGCCGTGGATGAGCAAGAACGGCGGCAACCCCTTGCAAACATGCGTGAGCGGCGAAGCCTCGCGCAGGACCTTCCACGCCGCATCGTTCAACTCCGTCAGCCCGAACAACGCCTCCACCCACACTGGAATCGTCTTGCTCTGCTTCACCCGCGACTCCAGATCGTGCGGCGCATAGATCGACACCACCGCCGTCACGCGCGTGTCCTCTTTCGCCCTCACGCCCGCCAACGACACCAGATGGCCGCCCGCTGATTCGCCGATGATCGCGATGCGTTTCGGGTCCGCCTTGTATTCCGCCGCGTGCGCCTTCACCCAGCGGATCGCGCTCTCCACGTCCTCGACGCACGCCGGGAAGCGATGCTGCGGCGCGAGCCGGTAGTTGATCGTGAACCACGCGAACCCCGCCTTGCTCAGCGGCTCGAACAGCGGCTTGATCAACGTCGTCTTGTCGCCTCTCGTGAACCCGCCGCCGTGGACAAGGATGCACGTCGGGAACGGCCCCTTGCCCTCCGGCACAAACGCATCCAGCGTCAGGTTCGTCCCGTTGACCGTGGCGAACTCGATGTCGGTCTTCAGTTCAGCCCGCGCAGCGACCGCGAGCAACAACAGAGGTAGTAGATAGCGCATGGTCATGGTTTTTCTGTTTGCAGAAAACTGGTAATGGCTTCCCAAGCATCATCTGGCGCGAGCTGCAATACGAAATGAGTTGTTTGCAGCGTTCGGCACACTACGTCAGGCCGACAACGCAGAATGGAGTTCAAACAGTGGCGGCGAATGAGACGGTCTTTAGCTCCTGCGAGATAGAGAATCGGTGACGGACAAGACGCAAGCCACGGCCGCGCATCCACAGTAAGGGTGGAACGGAGTCTTGAAGCCAAAGCATCGGCAGATATCCCTCCGAGAATTCTGCTGGCTTTGGCCAACACCTCCGCCTCATCGAGCGAGCCTGCTACAGCAGTTCGTAACAAATACAGTGGGGTTCGCATGTGGAAAAGACTTCGCCAAGGAAAAAAACGCAGCCAGCTTGGTGCTGGCGGCAGAACGAATGACGCAACAAGAACTACAGCAATCAGGCCTTCAGACCATTCTGAGGCCAAGCGCAAAGCCAAAGGCCCAGAGAAGGATTCGCCGACGAGCACCGTTGGAGTGCTGCTCTTGACTCGGCTTTGGACCTCATCTGCAAGAACCTCGTAAGAAAGCGCCCGGTCACGCGGAAACTCAATCGTGATTGGCTCAAACTCCGACGGGCATTGTCGTAAGAACGAATTAAACAAATCACTCGTGCCGTGAAGGCCGGGCAGCAGGACAACGCGGATTCTATTGGTGAGAATCACATCGGTGCCCTTTGCATCACTTCCGTTTCATCAATGTGACCGGGCGTAGTTGGTCAGCGCGCGGACGTTGGCTTCGGGCGTGTCGCGGGGGACTTCGCAGCCGGCGCCGACGATGTAGCGGGGGATGCCTTGGCAGTGACACTCAGCAATGGCCGCCGCCACCGACTCCGGCGTGCCGTCGCGCAGGACGCTGACGGGATTGATGTTGCCGAGCAGCGTTTGCAGCAAGCCCATCTTCTCTCGAGCGGCGGCAACTGGCACCATCGAATCGAGGTCCACGATCTCGCAGCCGAGCTTGCCTATGCCCTCGAGGATGGCGTTGGTGTTGCCGCAAATGTGCAGGCGCACGCGCGTGCCCATCGCGTGCAGGCCGTCCACGAGCTTCTTCTCGTAGGGCCAGACGAACTCGTTGTAAATCTCCGGCCCGACCAGTGACGCCGCCGCGTCGCCGACGCCAATGATGTCCGCGCCGGCCTCCACCTGCGCGCGGGCGAAACGCAGCGCGTTTGCGACGACAAACTCGAACAGGTCGCGGATGAACTTTTCGTCGTCGAAGAAGTCGAGCATGAGCGTGTTGATGCCGCGCAGGTCGGCGCCCTCGGCGCACGGCCCTTCCACCCATCCTTCGATGAGCTTCTCGCCGCGAACGCGCTCACGGAACAATGCCATTGCCTTGACGCGGTCGTGCATCCGGCCGCCACCGAGCGGGTCGGGCGACTTCATGCGCGCCAGTTCGGTCTTGTCGGCGAGCCGCGCGTCGGTCTCGTTGATCGCGGGCGGCTGGTTGTCGAAATACTCGATGTGTGCGCCGCAGTCGGCGGCCTCGCGGGCGGGATCGGAGATGCCGGAGACGTAATCGAAGTCGAACTTCTCGGCGGTGCGAATCTGTGCCTCGACCATGACGCGGTAGTCGCGGGCGTAATCGCCGTAGCGCGCGCCGATCTGATCGCCGGCGAACATCATGGTGATGGGCATCAATGGCAGCCGGTCCGTGGGCCGGCCTTCCAACATAGCGAGGACTCGTTCGCGACCGTTCATGGCGGAACCTTAACGATCCGGCGCGGACACCGCAAAGTTTTTCCGCGCATTTGCTGGCAGCCGCGGGCGGTTCTTGGTAGTGCTGGGAACCGGCGATGAAACCCACGCTGCGCATCCTGGCCGTGCCGAATGAGGATGGATTCGGTCCCTCCGCGCTGCTCTCCTATGTCGTGAAGGAACTGCTCGCGCAGCAGCCCGACAGCCATGCGACAATCTGGAATCGGTCACGCGCCGACTACAACCGAAGCCTTTACCGCGACCTCGTCGCCGGTGGCCGCGCGAACGTCGAGCCGGTCAACAATCTCATCCAACTCGCCAAAGACGCGTCCACCGGCGAAGTCTCCATCGCCGGCACACTCGCGTCAATCGGCGACTACCGCGCCGCGAGCGAACGCTATGCAGTCAGCGCGCGGCCCGGCGACTTCGACCTCGTCGTCGAGTTTGGCGTCCCCGCTGTCGCCCGCTGGGCGGCAAAGCACGACATTCCGTGCGTCAGCATTTGTGACCACGCTTGGGGACGGACGCTGGAAATGATCTTCGCCAATACCAAGGAGCCGCTGACGGTCCGCCAGCGCACACAGTGGCGTTCCCTCATTGCAGCAATCCGCCGGGACGAGTCGTTTACGCGGAAGCTGTTTCTCTTCCCAGAGTTCATCTCGCCGCCACTGTTCCGTGTTCACTGGCAAGGCGTTGCGCCTCGTGCGGTCGTGCGGCGTTTTTCTGGCGTGCTCGGCGGTGCATCTTCTTGGAGCGAACAGAAAACGCGCGAATATCTCGGTTTCGCCAGGCCGGGCCGTATCGTGATAATTCAGGGCGGCGACACGCCAGCATGGGACGCGATGCTGCAACGGCTAGTGCCTGCTTTCCTCGACGCCAGCACCAAACTCGAAGCGCAGCGGCTCAACGTGGCGATCTACGTTCCACGCCGCATTGCCGCTCACAGCGCCATCGCGCGGTTGAGCGATCCCGCTGTTGCGCGCCGTTGTCCGCGTGTCCGCGCATTTGCACCGGTGCCGGGTGGAACGACGCAGGAGCTGTTTCCCCACGTAAACCTGCTCGTCACGCGCGCCGGCGGCGGCACAGTGAACGATGCCATCGCCTGCCGCACGCCATTCGTTTGCGTGCATGAACGGAGCCAGTCACAGGTAGAAGCCACGCTCGCGACGTGCGTGCGACACGGCCTGACGCGCGTGGTGGACGGCGAGGCGCTGGAAGCCGATCCGCTGCGCGCTATCCTTGCCGAAGTCAGTCGCGCGCGTGACAACCGGCGAATGGCGCTCGCCATGAAGGCGATTTCAAATCACGCCGAGCGGGAGCTGGTGCGTGAAATTCTGCGAGGGTTCATGGCACAGCGGATTTCTTCAGGTGTTTGTCGAAGAACTCCCCGACCATCCGCATGATCTCCGGCCTGCCGAAGCCGTTGTTGAGCTTTAGTTGTCACGGCAAGCAGAGAGAGTAGCGTAGCCAGGCGGATGAGCAAGCGGCTGGTTGTTTTCACAATCGTCTTGTCGGCGCGTTTCGCGCGACATCGCTACAACGCGCCGGTCGCCGGGCTTATTGGTGCCCGGGGCCTCAATCCATCGGCAACTCAGGGCAGTCGCTGCACGACGCAGCCGATGCCCTTCGGCTCCAGTTCCGGCGCGAGCAGGGCGAAACCGTCCCGCATCTCCGGCATGAGCGGTTTCCCATTCCACGCGTCCTCATACTTCGCGCCGCGGACGTGCTTCACGCGCAACACGGGTTTGCTCACGCTGCGACCGTTGGCGTTGTAAAGCGTCCAGACGTTTTCCTTGGGCGCGCGGAAGAGGTTTGCGAAGACGCCGCTGACCTCGGTGGGCACGAACGGGACGACGTCGCGCGAGGCGAACGCTTCGCGGTGCGCGCACTGGACCTCAATGGCGCGCTTGAGGAAGGCCAGCGACGGCGCGTCCATGTAAGGCAGGCCCGGCACGCCGACGCGATACACCTCGCCGTTGAAGAACGGGAACTTGAACAGCCACCAGTTCCCCGCGCGGGTGGTGACGTAGTGGATGATGTGAAACTGTTTGAAATCAGGGAACGCGAACCGCGGCAAGTCAATGAAGTGCGGCACGAGCGATTCCTCGTCGGCGCTCCAGAGGGCCTGATACGTGATGGAGCCGTCCAGAATCTGCCGGCTCACCTCGGCGGGCGGGTATTCCGTGTAGAGCGCCACGTCGCGGCCAACGGCTTCACGAATCCGCCTCAGCATCGCGACCTCGCCCGCGTAAGGAATCTCATAGCCGTTGTGCCCGTGATCCTTCGCGAAACAGATCCATCGCCCGTCCGTTGAGCCGAACTCATCCACATACATGATCTTCGGCCGCAGTTCGTCCTGAACGCGGCGATACGCGGCGCTCAGATAATTCTGCCAGCCTTTCTGGTAAGGACACTCGTTGAAGGCGTCATAGACGGGGACATGTTGCGGCGAGCCATCGGGGCGTTTCATCGCCCACTCTTTCGCGCGCGAACCGGCGAACTGCCCTTTTCCGCTGCTCAGGTAGCCGTCGAGATAGAGACTGACCGCGATGCCGCTGTCCTGCACGCGCCGGATGTTTTCCCTGAAATGTTCCAGCCCGCCGACAGTCTCGTCGTAGTGATCGTAGTCGCCCCAGTCGCCGTATCGCTTCGACGCCGACCAGCCGAAAAGGTGCGTGTAGTCGCACAAGCCGATGTGCTTGAGCATCAAGTCCACCGCCGGCCTGACCGCGCCGCGCTCCTGCGGACTGCTGCGGCCGTCGTAGTGGGCGCTGCCGCTGGCCAGCGCGAACGCGCGCTCAAACCAAGGCTTCCGCGGCGCGACCGGCTTGAACCACGTCTTCAGCCAGCCGGTGTAGGTGGCGAAGATCGCGCGCCAGTCGCCCTCGCACAACACCAACGCCGCCTCGGTCGCCACGAAGCTGCCGCCCGGTGCGAGGTCGCGCTCGACATACTCGGGGTGCCATTCGCCACCGTCGTCGGTCTTGGCGATGTTGATGAAATGATGCTGTGCGACCGTGTCGTGCGTGAGGCAGGCGAGCGCCAAGCCGACCTTCGGGTTGAAAAAGCCGTCCACTTGCAGCGGGTGGCGTTCGCCCAATGGTTCGCGGAAACGGACGTTGGCCGAGTGGATGATGCCGCCACGTTTTCCGAACAGATACCAGGTGTCGGCCGCGCTGCCGATGCGAACGTTGCGCAGGACGGGGAAATGCAGCGTTGCCGTAACCGGCGCGTCGCCGGTGTTGGTGAGCGTCATCCGCAACCGCAACTCGTTGCCGCGTCCAGGGGCGCACTCCACGCGCGCCGCAAGCTTGGCCTTCGCATTGCGCAGGAGGAAGCGGCGACCCGCTCCGACCGCTTCCATCTTTTCCAGCAACCAATCCTCCGCACCGAGCCGCCGTCCTGCCATCTCCACCTCGAACACGGGACCGTCATCGCACAAGAACAGTTCCTTCGACCCGGCCGCGCGACACTGCGACCATTTCAGTCCGGCGGACGTGTCGAAGCGCGCCTGCAACGCGCCCGCGTTGACAACCGGTTCGGACGCGCGCGACGAAGCTGCGCGCGCGCGCGCCAACGCGTGACGGGGCGGCGACGGATAAGCCAGGTGATCCCAATTCGGCTCCTTCACGCGCGGCGTGTCCTGTCGCATCGTCGCGGCGACAATCGCGAAGTTCGCCGTCTGCATCCGGTCGTGCAGGACCAACTCCGTCGCCCGTCGCGCCGGGTCAGGATGAACCACGTTCACGCCCAGCCCGCGCTTCATGCCCCAACGGCCCGTGGCGGCATCGAGCGGCAGCACGCGGTCCGACGGCCCTGAGTCGTAGCGAATCTCGTAGAAGACCTTCTCCGGCACATCCAGCGTTTCCTGCGGCTTGGGATGCTTCCAGTCAACGCCCCACGGCTCCGTCGGCGGCGCGGTATTCGCCGTGAGCAGATAAACCTCGCGCACGTTGGCCGGCAGCTTGAGCGTCAGCGTGCCGAAGTTGGCCGTGCCGCTCTGCGTGACTTGGCCGGCTTCCGGCGGCACTTCAAACGGCACGTCCGCAACGGTCACGTGCGGCGACTCGAACCACCCCGTCAATCCCATGCGCTGAAGCAGGAACGACGACGCACTGCCGTTCGCGACGCGAACCGGTTCCGCGACAAACCCGTCTTTTCCCGCCGGCCACGGTGCGTCCCGTCGTTCGTGAGCCAGCGATTCCTCGATCTTCCAGCGGGCAGGACGCGAAGTGAACCGTATCGTGTCCAGAGTCAGCTTCGCCTCTCCGCTCAAGCAATCCAGCCCGACAGCGAGTTGCGTGGCGGTGAACGTCTCGCCAAGCTTCAAGCTGATGTTGTGCCACGCGCCATCGGCCCGGATGTCCTTCGCGAAAATCGGAGCCGTTGATCGCCGGTTCGTGCCGGACTGATTGTTGCCAAGCCAGAGCGCGTAAGTGGCGCCCACCAAGTCGCCCGACGCCTTGCAGCGAACCGACACGTAGGGCGTCGTCGCGAGATCAACCGGCTGTGGCAACGTCATCAGCCACCGCATGCCCTTGCCACCGCCGCGCACGACAAACGTCGTTGCGCTGCCTTCCTGTTTCGCCTCGGAGTTTGCGGCTGGCGTCCGCGTCCAGCCGGCTTGAGGTGCCATCGCGCCCGCCGTCCGCCAATCCACGACGACGACCTTGTCCTTCATGCGCTTCGGCGACGCTGCGACCCTCGCGTCCACAGGCAAATCGTTTGCAAACCAAATTCGGCCAACCGTCAACCGTGCGCTGCCGCTCTTGTCCACGACCACCTTGATCACAAGCCTGTGCGTGATCTCCAGCGGCTCCACCGCCGCCAAGTCCACCGCCAGCGTATGCCACTGGCCATCCGATTTGACTTGGTCTGCCAGCGCATACGCCCGTCCGCCAACCGTCCCCTCTTCGCCGTGCAGGAAATAGTGACTTGGCGTCGTGACCATCCCGGCCGCTTTGTAACGAACCAGCAGATAACGCTCATCGCCGCTGACGCCGTAACTTCCCAGGTCGAGCATCCACGGCATTTCGGTGTTCGCCCCCTCGGCCGTGAACACAAGCCCCTCCTTGTCGCGGCTCGCCTCGAACTTTGCAGGCCGCTTCTGGACCCAACCGACACAAGCTGTCCATCGCTCCGCCGAGGTCGCGTCAATCACCGGTTCGGCAGCCGCCGCCAGCGCCGCGGTCAAGATCCAGAGTGCCGTCGTCGCTGTCTTCAAAAATCAGTTCCGCCTCAAGGCGCCTTGCACTGCCAGTATCTGCCGCGCCACCATCCAGCGATACACGTCGAACTCCGCCGGCGACCAGAGATCGTCGTGTTTGTATTTCAACTGCACGCGGATGGAGTCCCAGACGAACTTGAGTTCCTGCTCCGCCTTCGCCGCGGCTTCCTGCGCCGCCGGCTTGCCGCCCTTCTTCGCCTCGGCGATGAGTTGCTCCAGCGTGTGGATGTAGCGGTAGTCGTCGTAGCCTTCGCGATACGCCTCCCACATCGCCACGGGGATCGGCGCGCCGTCGGGTTCGCTGCGGTTGAAAAAGTCCATCGAGGAACCGTCGAGGTAGTTCCACGGATTGCCGGCGCTGGCCTGATAAATCCACGGGTTGAGCGTGAGAAACCCGCTGCGCCAGAAACCGAAGCCGTAGGTCATCCGCGCGCCGGTCACGGGCGTGTGATCGTTCTCGCCGTTGACGTGGTTCGGGTAGCACCAGTATTCGACCTTCCGCGCCTTCATGTCGGCTAGGATCGTCTCGCGGTCCGGCGCGAACGGTTGCGTGCTCCACACGTCAATGAACGGCCGCATCGGCTCGAACTGCTCGTGCGTCGGGTCGGCGGTCACGTAGGTCCGCACGCCGGCCGCCTTGCACGCCTTGAGCACCTTCACCATGAAGTTCACCGACGCCGGGTCGGTGCTTGGCTCGTCCACGGGATAGTAGAGGAACTCCGGCCAGCCGCGCTCCTTCCGGCCCGCCTCGATGGCCCGGACCATCGCCGTCATCTCGCGGCTGAACTCCTCCGGCGGGTCTTTCACGCCGCGCAGGTGCGAGCCGGGATATTCCTTCATGTATTTGGCATAAACGCCGCCGCTGTTGATGCCCATGACCATCGGGCCGACGAAGCCATGCTTCCGCCACATCGCGACCTTCTCGGCCAGCGTGTCCCACTTGATGTCGAACTTCCCATCCTTGTCGGCGGCGGGGCACCAGAGCGAGAGCACCGCGTTGCGCGTGCCGTGGGCGACCATGTCGGCGTGCTCCAGGTCGGCCTTGCGGCGGAAATACTCGCGCGAAACGTCGTCCTTCGCCTCGGCGGCGCGGTCGAGCGGATGATGGTAGTAGATGCCGAAGAGTTTCGTCGGATCCTCGCGGAGCTTGAACGGCAGCACGCGCAACTTGATCGGCACGACGGCCTTGCCGCCGGTGCTGGTGAACGTGACGCTGCCGCGATACTCACCCGCAGGCGCGTTGTCGGGCACGCGGAGGGTCAGCCAGAAACGCGCGTTCTCGCCGGCTTTCAGGGCGTCCGCGTAGAGGCAGCCGCGATCAAATCGCTCCAGCACGTCCGGCACGACGCGGCAGCGGTGGAGCACCGTGTAGTTCGGCCGCGCGAGCATGTAGCGGACGCGGCGCACCTCGATGTCCTTCGCAGGCACCGGGCCGACGGCGCTGACGCTGATGTTCACATCCGTGAGGTCGCGCAGTGGGCGGACGATGAAGTTCACCGGCTCGAACTCGCCCGGCGTCGCGAACGCGCGCAGTTCGGGGTTGAGGTCTTCAGCGCGAGGGCTGGTGTGCGGATAAACGCATTCCAGATAGTGCCGCGACCAGACGGCGAAGCCGCGCTTCTCGTCCGCGGCGCTGAGCTTCGGCATCGGGCCGGTTGGCGGCTCCGGCTCCTGCTTCCACTTTGCCCATTGCTCCGGCGGCATGCGGAAGGTCCATTCCTCGAACGGCGCGATGATCTCCTTCTGGACGCGCGCCGCGTCGGCATCGGTCCACGCCATCACGGCGTTGACGACCCATTTACTGCGCGGCGTGAACTTGATGGCAAGCGGCTCCTTCCCAACCGTGGCGCGGAACCGCAGCGTGCGGAACTGGTATCAGCCTTCGATCTGCATGCGCTGCGTCTGCTTGCCGACTTGCACGGTGAAGTCGAAAAACTGCGCGCGATACTTCGAGTCGCTCGTGCCGCAGACGATGTGGAGGTTGTAGTCGCCCGGCGGCGCGGAGATCAGATATGCGTTCGCAGTTTCGCCAATGACGGCGTCTTCGGTGATCGGGTTGGTCCAGATGGGTGGCTGCTCCATGCGGCCACGCCTCTTGTCCTCGACCATCTCGCGGTAGGCGCGCGCCGAAGCAGTGAGACCATCCTTGCTCTGCCAGCCATCGCTCTTGGGCGTGACCTGCGTGAAGCCGCTCCAGACTTCCGACTTCTCCGTGCCCATGTCGTAGAGCAGCGGCGCGGCTTGGGCGGTGGCGGCGAGGGCGAGAGCGGGAATAGCGCGTAATGCGTGATGCGTAAGGAGCATGGTCATTTCCTCCACGGCGATTCAACGAGGCGGACTTTGGCGCTGGCGGGCTGAGGGTTGCCGGCGACGCGTGCGGTTAATGCGTAGTCGCCCGGCGGCAGCTTCTTGCCGCCGAGGTCGAGCGCGAGGCGCTGCGGGCCGCGCTCGGCGGAGGCGATGGCCTGCGCGACAGATTGGCCGTCCCGGCGAAGCTCGCATGTCACTTCGGCGCGCTGGCCGGGCTGGATGCCGGCGAGCTTGAGCTTCACCGGCAGGACGCGCGCGCCAGCGAACATCACCGCCGTTTCCGCCGCGAACTCCAGGATCGTCGGCTGCGCGTAGCGGAGCAGCGCGAGATCGTCAACGAACAAGTCGAGTTGGTCCGCGTGCTTGTAGTTTGCCTCTCCGATATGGAATTGGATGTTTCGCACGTCGGCGGGATTGGGCAACGACGACACCGGCACCATGATTTCCACCCACTCGCCTTTCTTCAACTCCGCCAGCGGCCGGTGCAGCGCCGTGGCTTTGTCGGGCGCCTGGATGCCGAGACCGACCGGCTCCTTCGGCAGCGCCGCGCGCGTCGTGTCGGTGTAGATCCATGCATGCAGGAAATCCCACGCCGACCAGTCGCGCTGCGGGCCTTCGGGGATGGCGCGGCCGAAACGCGGCCAGCCGATGGGATAGTTCTTCTCGCCGGCGTAGTAATCCACCGTGACGTGCCAGTGGAGGGCCGCCGGCCCCACCTTCACGCGCGCAGTGGAAAGCTCGACGGTGGATTCCGCCGGCGACCAGCCTTTGGCCGACGCGCCGCAGAACAGAAGTTGTTTTTCCATCACCGGCGACTGCGCAAACACCGCCGCGGTCGCCGCCAAGATGACTGCCAGGATGATTGGCCTCACGCGCGCATTCTGCGCGAAGCGCGGCCCGAGAGGCAAAGGTTATTTGCGCGACGGCAAATACCATCCGGCCCCCTGGAGTCGCATCCCCCAAACGAATGAACGCGGTTGCTTGCGCAACCGCGTCCACTCGCTACCTACCTTCCATCCACTACCGGAACGCCCATGTCAGGCAGTTTCTGCTAGTCACCGCCTCCCGATCGGGGCGTTGAAGATGACGTAGCAACAGTGACGACTGCCTTGACCGCATCCGTCTTGGCGGCGTCTGCGGTCGCAGTGGCCGTCACCAGCACTGATTGCGAAGCGCCGTTGAGGGCGTTCCGGCCGGGGGTGATCTGGATATGAAAGCCGTGGCTGACGACCGCCGCGAGGCTGGCCGGCGGGCAGGAGTGACGCGGGGGGGTGTCCTCGCCGGCCATCATCCAACTGTTGATGGCCGCCGGTAATCCCGCGATTCCTTGGGTCGAGTTCAGCATGGTTGTTATCCTTCTCTTCGTCACAGAAAGGGAGCATGGCTCGTGCCACGGCATCGGGGGCCGCAAACGCCGACGGCTGCGGCGCGCTGAAACGGCTGTGCAAGTGGGTGGAACACGAACCCAGACCAGTCCCGCGCCCCAAAGGACAGGCGCGCACTCCACGAAGCGAAAGCGCGCTCAGGTGCGCGCAAGCGCGCAGGGTTGCGCCGCGAGCTGCGGCGGGGCGGCGTTTGAGGGCGCGTTGCCCGACTCAACCGCGCGCAATGCAGCCAGCCAGGAAGCGAGGCGCGACGAGCAACGAAGCGGCGCGGGGTTTTTTGTTTGACCATTCGGCGGTTGCCGCAGACATTACGCGCATGGGAGAGAAGGCCATTAGCATCCTGCTCGTCGAGGACAATGAAGACGACGCGCTCTTGCTGCGGCGCACGCTGGCGGAAGGGCCGCGCGATCAGTTTGATCTGATCCACGTCGAGCGGCTGGACGCGGCGATGAACAAGCTCGGCGAGCAGGCTTTTGACGTGGTGCTGCTGGACCTCTCCCTGCCGGACAGCCGCGGGCTGGGGACTTTCCGCAATCTTCACGACCGGACGCCGGCGGTGCCGGTGGTGGTGCTGACGGGGCTGGACGACGAGACGGCGGCGATCACGGCCGCGAAAGAAGGCGCGCAGGATTACCTGGTGAAGGGGCAGTTCAACCGCAACCTGCTGGTGCGCGCGATGCGCTACGCCATCGAGCGGAAGCGCGTGGAGCTGGAGCTGGCCAACTACGCCAAGCAACTGCGCCTGAAGAACGACCAGATGCAGGCGGACCTCGATCTGGCGCGCGAGGTGCAGATGGCGCTGCTGCCGCAGCAGTTTCCCACGTTCCCGCACGGCGTCGCGCTGAAGGACTCGGCGCTGAGGTTCTGCGGCCATTACGAGCCGGCGACGACACTCGGCGGCGACTATTATGATGTGTTCGCGCTGTCGGATTCCGCGGCGGGCGTTTTGATTTGCGACGTGATGGGCCACGGCGTGCGCGCGGGGCTGCTCACGGCGATGATCCGCGCGTTGATGGAGGAGCTGACCGCGTTCACGAACGGAGACGCGGCCGATCCCGGCCGGTTGCTCACGCAGATCAACCGCGGGCTGACAGTCATCTTGAAACAGGCGCGCACCACCGTGTTCGTCACGGCGTTCTATCTCGTCGCCGACGTGGCGCGCGGCCGGTTCCGCTACGCCAACGCCGGCCATCCCAGCCCGCTGCTGGCGCGGCGCGGCCGGAACTGCGTCGAACTGGTCGGCGAGGCGAACAAGCCCGGGGCGGCGCTGGGGCTGTTTGAGGATGCCGTCTTCGAGACCTTCGAGGAGCCGATGGCCGCCGGAGACATGGCGATGTTGTTCACCGACGGCCTGTTCGAGGTGCAAGGCCCCAGCGGCGAGATTTACGGCGAGAAGCGGCTGCAGGAGGCGGTGCAAAAGAACCTGCAATTGCCGGCGGGCGATTTGTTTGGCGCGCTGCTGGCGGAAGTCCGGGAGTTTTCGCAGCAGCGGGATCTGGCCGACGACGTGTGCATGGTCGGAATGGAAGTGGCCCGCGTCGGTTGACGCGCGGCCGAGAAAAAGGAGAGTTTTGGGATTTGCGGCGCTTGCGCCGGAAACGGCGGTTGGCTAGACTCCGCGCCGTCGCGAACATGGAGCACTGAACCAATGCCGGAGGGCCGTATCAAAATCCTGCACATCGAAGACGACCGCGGCAGCGCGGACGTGGTGCGCGCGATGTTGTCAGCGGCACCGGGCGTTATGTTCGACCTCGAGTGGACGGGCCGGCTCGACCAAGGGCTGGAGCGTCTGGCGAAGGGCGGCGTGGACGTGGTGCTGCTGGATCTGGGACTGCCGGACAGCCACGGCTTGGACACGTTCAACCGGGCGCATGCGGCGGACCCGCGGACGGCGATCATCGTGTTCACCGTCACCGACAACGAGGAGATGGCCATCCGCGCCGTGCATGAGGGGGCGCAGGATTACCTGAGCAAGAGCCTGATTCAAGGGCCGGCGGGCCGCCTGCTGCTGACACGCGCCATCCGCTACGCCGTCGAGCGCCGGCACGCGCAGGAGACACTGGCGGAAGAGCGCCGCTTGTTGCGCAACCTCATTGACAGTTTTCCCGACCACATCTACGTGAAGAACACCGACAGCAAGTTCCTCATGGTGAACAGGGTGACGGCGCGGTTCTTCGGCAAGGCGACGCCGGAAGAGGTCATCGGGAAGACGGACTTCGATTTTTTCCCGCACGGGCTGGCGATGCAATTCCGCGAGGAGGAAGCGGCGGTGTTCAATTCGGCCCAATCGCTCGTGAACCGCGAGGCGGCCGTCACCGACAGCTCAGGCAGGACCCGCTGGGTGTTGACGAGCAAGGTGCAGTTGCATGACGGCCGCGGCAAGGTCACCGGTTTGCTGGGCGTCAACCGCGACATCACCGAAATCAAGGAAGCCGAGATGGAGCGCGCGCGGCTGGCGGGCAATCTCCGCCTGATGTTGGAGTCCACCGCGGTGGGTTTCTTCGGCATGGATCGCGCGGGCCGATGCACGTTCATTAACAAGGCCGGCGCCCGGATGCTGGGCTACGAACCGGGGGAGTTGGAGGGCAAGGACGTGCACCAGACGATCCACCCCCGGCGACCCGACGGGTCGCCGTATCCGGCGGACGAGTGCCCGATGACCCAGGCGATCCGGACGGGCGAAGGCGCCGACATGGACTCGGAAGTGTTGTGGCGGCGCAACGGCACGGCGTTCCCGGCGGAATACACGGCGTTCCCAGTGAAGGAAAACAACGTCATCCAGGGCGCGGTGGTGACGTTCCTGGACACCACGCAACGCCGCGCCGCCGAAATGGCGCTGGACTCGGAGCGCAACCTGCTGCGCGCGTTGATTGACAACCTGCCCGACTACATCCTCGTCAAGGACGCGCAAGGCCGTTATCTCGTGGACAACATCGCGCATCGCCGTTTTGTGGGAGCGAAGACCACCAAGGAAGTCGTCGGAAAAACACCGGAGGATTTTTTCCCGCCGGCCGAGGCCGCGCGCATCCGGGCCGAGGATGTCGAAGTGGTGCGCACTGGCGAGCCGCTGGTCAACCGCGAGGAGCCGATGATTCGGCCCGACGGCCGGCAGATTTGGGTCTGGAAAACGAAAGTCCCCTTGCGCGAACCCAGCGGCTCCATCACCGGCCTGGTCGCCATCACCAGCGACGTCACCGCACACAAGGAAGCCGAACAGCGCATGGCGACCCAGCACGCCGTCACCCGCGTCCTGGCCGAGGCGCCGACGCTCGACCAAGCCACGCCCAAAATCCTTCAGGCCCTCTGCGAGGGTCTCGGCTGGGACTTCGGCGAACTGTGGATTCCGGACTGGCATGAGAACGTCCTGCATTGCATCAAGACCTGGCACCCGCCCGACCTCGACCTCCACGAGCTTAACGCGGCCACCTCCGAAACCTTCCTCTCGCCCGGCGTCGGCGTGCCCGGCCGCGTCTGGTCCTCCGCCAAGCCCGCGTGGATTCCCGACGTGACCCACGACAGCAATTTCCCCAGCGCGCGCTTCGCAGCGAAGGCGGGCTTGCGCGGCGCGCTCGGCTTCCCCGTCACGCTCGGCCAACTGGTCCTCGGCGTCATCGCTTTCTGCAGCCGCGAGATTCGCGAGCCGGATGATCGCCTGCTCCAGATGTTCGCGGCCATCGGCAGCCAGGTCGGGCAGTTCATCGAGCGCAAACAGGCCGAGGAACAACTGAAGAAGACGCTGCTCGACCTGACCCGCGCTCACGAGGAACTGAAAGCCGCCCAGACCCAACTCGTTGATGTGGAGAAGATGGAAACCGTCGGACGCCTCGCCGCCGGCGTTGCTCACGAGGTGAAGAACCCGCTCGCCATCATCCGCATGGGCGTGGATTACGCGATGGGCCAGATCAAGGGCCACAACGGCGACCTTGAGCAGGTGCTGAACGACATGAACGGTGCCGTCCAGCGCGCCACCAACATCGTCAACGGCCTCCTCGACCTCAGCGCGGCGCAGGAACTGTCCGTGAAGCCGTCGGACCCGCACGCGCTGCTGGAGCAGTGTCTCTCCATGCTCCGCCACGCCACTTCCACCACGCACGTCCAGGTGGTCCGCGAGTTCGCTGAAAAGCTACCGCCGCTGAGGCTCGACCCGCAGAAAATGGAGCAGGTGTTCCTCAACATCATGCTCAACGCCATCCACGCCATGTCCGACGGCGGCACGCTCACCGTGCGCACCTACTCCAAGCGGCTCAAGGTGGGCGACGTGAACCGCGACCCCGGCAGCCGTTCCGGCGTGCGGCTCCGTTCGGGCGACGTGGCCGTGGTCGTGGAAGTGGACGACACCGGCACCGGCATCCCCGAAGACAAACTGGCGAAGGTGTTCGATCCCTTCTTCACCACCAAACCGACCGGCAAAGGCACCGGCCTGGGATTGACAGTCTCGCGGCGTATCGTCAACATGCACGGTGGCACGATTCAGATACAGAACCGCCCGGAAGGCGGCGCGCGCGCCACGATTTTGCTCAAAGCCTGAACCAAGAGGAAACAATCGCTATGGAAAAGAAACGCATTCTGGTTGTGGACGACGAGGTCGGCTTCACCCGCATGGTGCGGCTGAACCTGGAGCAAACCGGCGTCTATGAGGTCCGCGAAGTCAACGAAGGCAAGGCCGCGTTGCCCACCGCCCGCGTGTTCAAACCCGACCTCATCCTGCTGGACGTGGTCATGCCGGACATGGACGGCGGCGACGTCGCCGCTTCGATCCAGCAAGACCCGATCCTGAAAAAAGTGCCCGTGATCTTCGTCACCGCCGTCGTGCGCAAGCGCGAAGCCGGCACTGGCGGCATGGTCAGCGGCGGCGCGCTTTTCCTCGCCAAACCCATCGGCATCGTGGATCTCATCGAGGCCATCGAGTCCGCGCTCGGCAAACCCAGCGCTGGCGCCTGAGCGCGGCCACTGGCTGGAAGTTCAGTCGGCCTGAGCCGGAACAAGGCTGTTGAGGTAGTGCTCCAGTTTCGTGTAGCCGTCGGAGGCAACCTGGCTGGCGTCAGCGGGGTCGGCGGGGGTCAGGCCGTGTGTCTTCTCCCAATCGTCCGGAATCCCATCGTTATCTGAATCGGTCGGTGATTGCCCTCCGGCATAAGTCGGCCACGGGCCAAGTTCCTTCTCGTAGCGGACGATCCTACCCGTCCGGTTGCGCACGTCAGCGACGATGCGCGCGTCGGTGGAATCGCGTCGCGGAAAAGCCGCGCCTGCGCGTTGCAACACCAACTCAAACGCCGCCGCTGCTGATTGAGTTTGCACGGCCGGCGCGGCGTGCGGCGCAGCGGCGAACGCTTCTGAATCGAAACCAGTCCCGAACCGGTTGTCGCGGCACACGTCACTGGAGCCGTCCATCACGTTGCCGTCGAGAAACAACGCACCGGGCATGACGACACTTTCACCGAGCAGGAACCGCGGCGGCTTCTGCGTCGTGGAGGGGCCGGGCCTTGCGAAGTTGTTCACGTAATTCACTTCGCGAAACTCTCCGTAGCCGCAGGCGCCGCCCCAATCGTAGATCACGTTGTTGCGGAAGTCGCACCGGCTGAGACCGGCGAAACGCGGGTTCCGCGTGCCGCAGTGGGCGTAGAGGTTGTGGTGCCAACTGCTCCGGTCGCCGCCGATGATCGAACCCATCGAGTGGCCGTAGTAGCTCAGCCCTTCGGCCAGGATGCACCACTGCACCGTGTAGCGGTCGCAGGTCTGCGTGCAGGAAATCGTCTCGTCGGTCCCCCAACTCGCCGAGCAGTGGTCGAGGATGAAATTCTGTGAACTGTAACAGGCGATGCAATCGCCTTCGTTCTCGCCTTTGTCGCCCGTGTGACCGGTGCGCACGCGCAGGTGGCGGACAATGACATCGTGAGTGTTGTTCAGCGAGAGTGTGTCCGGCGCGCCCTTGAGACAGATGCCGTCGCCCGGCGCAGTCTGGCCGGCGATGGTGATGAACGGCTCGCGAATCTGGAGCGGCTTTTTCAACTCGATGACGCCGCCAACGCGGAAGATGACCGTGCGCGGGCCTTTGGCGTTGATTGCTTCACGCAAGCTGCCAGGGCCGGAGTCGTTGAGGTTGGTCACGAAGAGCACTTTTCCGCCGCGTCCGCCTTTGGCAAACGCACCATAGCCTTCCGCGCCCGGAAACGCCCGCGTGCCTGAGCCGGGCGGCGGCGCATGGCGGTCCACCTCGCGATACATCTTCTCCCACGCCGCTTTGATCGCCGCCGATTCGATCTTCACCGCACGCGCCGGCCGTCCGCTCGTGTGTGGAGCCCTCCGGCCGTCGGCGGCAACCTCGTGCGGATCGCAAAGCATGATGTCGCACTTGCTCGCTCCGCCGCAATACGTCAGCCGCCATTCGTAGGTTTTGCCCGCGTGCCCGGCACGAATGAAGCTGCCTTCCGGCAGGTCAGCGAAAGTGCCTTCACACGGCTTGGAGCCGGCCAGCAGCACAATGTCACCGCTCGGCGGCGTGTCCAGCAGACCAACGCGAAGGGAACACGTGTTTGCACGGCCTTTTCGCGAAAGCCGGATGCAATCTTTCTTGTTCCACAACACGATCGGTGTGACACCGCCCGCATCAATGTCGAACACCAACTCGACAGTGCTTCCAACGCGACCGGCCGGTATGGAGCACCAAACCGCATTCAGCGCCACGATGCTGCTGGCCTTGGAACCCACCACACGCAGCCGCGCCGTTGAACCGCCTCCCCAACCCAACGCTAGGTAGCGCGTCATCACGTCGCCGCCGCGAATCTTCATTTCGCCACCGCACGCTCGGTCGGTCCCGTCGCCCTCGTTCATGCCGCCGATGCCGATTTCCGTGACGCACACATGGCCGCCGTTGACCACGAATCTCCCGCGCGAGCCGGTGAGTTCGCCAAGCCGGATGGTTTCCAACGCCATCAACGAGCCGCCGTTCATCGTCAGCGAAGCGTCGGCGTTGCGGTCTATTCCGAGTTCAAGCCGTGACACCGCCACCTCGCCGCTACTCAAAGTCACGCGGCCGGTGCCGTTGATTTCGGCAAAGGAATTCACCGTCGCCGGTGGGCCGCTCCACTTCGCTGCGTCCTCCCAGTTCCCGTCGCCGCCACGCCACCGCATCGCCGTTGCTGCCGATGCCGTCCCTGCGGACAGACACAGACAGACCGCGATGGCGAATCGGATCATTGCTTGATCGCTACGGCTAAGGTCGTCGCTCGCGGATGGCCGCCAGAATGTCCGCGATGACTTCCGCGCGCGGCTTCGAGCCAAGGTCGCCTTTGCCGTGGACGCGCACGGAGACGGCGTTCGCCGCCTGATCGCGACCACCCACGATCAACATCGTGTGAGCCTTCGCTTCCTCGGCGCGTTTGATGCGGCCCTGGAGCTTGTCGTTGCTGAACTCCATGCTCGCGCGCACATACTGGCCGCGTAGTTCCTTCACGATCTCCTCGCAGTAGGCGATCTGCTCCTGCGTGATCGGCAGCACGCGCACCTGTTCCGGCGCGAGCCAGAGCGGGAAGTTGCCCGCGTAATGCTCGATGAGGAAGCCGACGAACCGCTCGTGCGTGCCCAGCGGCGCGCGGTGGATGCAGAGTGGCGTTTTGTCACTGTTGTCCTTGTCGCGATAGACCAAGCCGAACCGGCCCGGCACGGCGAAGTCCACCTGATTGGTCGCCAGCGTGAACTCGCGGCCGATGACGCTCCAGACCTGCACATCAATCTTCGGCCCGTAGAACGCCGCCTCGTTCGGCACTTCCTCGTAGTTGATGCCGCTCTCCTTCAACACCCGCCGCACCATATCCTCCGTCTTCACCCACAGGTCGGCCTGGTCCACGTATTTCTTGCCGAGACCCTCCTTCGAGTGCGTGCTGAAGCGCATCACGTATTTCTCGATGCCGAAGATCTTGAAATACTTCAGATACATCTCGTTGACCGCGTTGAACTCCTGCGCGAACTGCTCCGGCGAGCAGTAGATGTGCGAGTCGTTCATGTTCAGCGAACGCACGCGCATCAGCCCGAACAACTCGCCCGACTGCTCGTAGCGGTAGCAGCACCCGTATTCCGCCAGCCGCAACGGCATGTCGCGGTAGCTCCGCGGCTGCGCCGAAAAAATGCGGTGATGGTGCGGGCAGTTCATCGCTTTGAGGTAATAGTAGTTTGGTTCGCCAGCGTATGTTGCCCTGAGTTCACTTTGCAGGGCATACAAAGCGTTTTGCTTAATGACCTCACCAACATCGCCTTCCATACGCAACGAACTGATTCGAGCCAAAGCATCCCTCAGCAAACCTGGATTATTCCGAACCTCATCAGGTGACAGAAGAAATCCTGCCTTAACCAGACCATCACGCAGCATGGTGAGAGACTCTTCAGCTACCTCAATGTTCTCACTCAAAAAGCGGTCTGCTGTCGTATTCTCCCGAACAACCATCGGGGGAAACATAGAGTCGGCGTAATACGGCAGATGCCCCGAAGTCTCATACATCAACTTCCGCGCGATGTGCGGCGTCTTGACGCGGACGTAGCCGGCTTGGAACTCGGTCTGCTTGGCGAGCGTTTCGAGTTCCTCGATGATCGCGCCGCCAGCGGGCAGCCAGAGCGCGAGGCCGGGGCCGACGTATTCAGCGTCCAGCGCGAAGAGGCCCATCTCCGCGCCGAGCTTGCGATGGTCGCGGCGCTTCGCCTCCTCCTGCATCTTCTCCCACTCTTCGAGCTGCGTCTTGTTCTTGAACGCGACGCCGTAGATGCGCTGGAGCTGCGGGTTCTTCTCGTCGCCCTTGTAGTAAGCGCTGGCGACGCTGGTGAGCTTGAACGCGCCGATGTTGCCGGTGCGCATCACGTGCGGCCCGGCGCAGAGGTCGAGGAAGTCGCCGCTCTTGTAGTAGGTGATCGCTTCGCCTTCGGGAATGCTGCGGACGTTCTCCAGCTTGAACCGGCTCGGTTCCGGCCGCTCGGTGAGCGCGCCAAGCCGCCCGGTCTCCGCGTCGCGCAACGCCTGCTCGCGCGTGACGGTGACCTTCTCGAAGACCAGGTTCTCCTTGGTAATCTTCTTCATCTCCGCCTCGATCTTCGGGAAATCGTCGGGCGTGATGCGATGCTTCAGGTCGAGATCGTAGTAGTAGCCCTCTTCCACTGCCGGCCCGTAGGCCAGTTGGGCGTCGGGCCAAAGTCTCAGAATCGCCGTCGCCAGCACGTGGGCGCACGAATGCCGCAACCGCTCCGCTTCGCTCATCTGCTGCCGTTCATCCAGTGTTTTTCGTTCAGCCATAAAATCGTGACTCGTAATTGGTGATTCGTGATTCGTTTCTGTAGCGGCGATCCATGACCGCCGCGCCGTCTTATCCAGCGCAACAGCCGGCGGTCAGAGACCGCCGCTACAGTTCAGTCAAAATACTCGTCCGCTTCTTCAAACGCCGGCGTGCCGACGACGACGGTCTTGAAATCGCCGTAGCCGCGGTGGCGCGTGCCAGCCGGAATATAGACCATCGTGCCCGGCGTCAATTCCACCGTCTCGCCGTCCAGTTCCATCTTCCCGGAGCCTTCGAGGATGTAATAGACCTCGTTGCACTTCTTGTGATAGTGCCGCTTCGACTCCAGGATGTGCGTGACGTGGAAGTTGACCACGTCCTGCCCATCGGCGCGCGTCAGGATGCGCGTGGACTGCCCGCAAGCGGAGCAGACAACGGCCCGCGCGTTGTCGCGATGGCGGACGATCCATTTGGCCGGCTTGTTCATGTTCCAGACTCTCCACGATCAGCGTTGATCGGCCGCTTATACTACCCGCCGTCCGACTGATAACAACGTCTTTGTTTGGAAGCGCAGCGACCGCAGCCGGCAATTGACACTCCTCCGGGGCTTCCCTAGCATCCGACTGGTTACTTATGACTGCGCCCGCCTCCCAACGACGACGCCAGCAGGCCGCGACACGCGATTTCCAAGGCGCGCGGGGCGTTTCTGCAGCAGTTTGCGGTTGCGTTCCGGCCGAAAGGAAAGCCCGTATGAAAAGCAAAGCATGGTTGATCGCCGGCGTGGCCGCGCTCGTTGCGGCGGGAGCAGCGTTGGTGGGTTGCTCGGAGAAGGCGGATGCGAAGGCCAGCGCGAAGAAGGCGCGGCCACCGGTGCCGGTGCTGGTGACCAACGTCGTGGAACGACCGATGGCGGTGCAGGTGCGCGCCATTGGCAACGTGGAGGCGCTCGCGACGGTGTCGGTGCGCTCGCAGGTGGACGGGCAACTGCTGGCGGAGCATTTCCGCGAGGGACAGGAGGTCAAGAAGGGCGACCTGCTGTTTACGATTGACCCGCGACCGTTCGCGGAGTCGCTCAAGCAGGCCGAAGCCAATCTGACTCGCGACAAGGCGCAGTTGGAGAACGCGCGGCTGGAGAACCAACGCTACGAAGAGCTGGGCAAGAAGGGCGTGGCGTCGCCCCAGGACGCCGACAAGGTGCGCGCAACGTATGCGGCGTTGAGAGCGACCGTGCAGGCCGACGAGGCGGCGGTTTCCAACGCAAAGCTCCAGCTCGGTTACACGGAAATCCGATCCCCGATTGATGGCCGCACGGGCAATCTGCGCAAAGACGCGGGCAACGTCATCAAGGCAAAGGATGACGAGTTGGTGGTGATCAACCAAGTCCAGCCGATCTACGTCACGTTCTCCGTGCCAGAGCATCATCTGCCGGACATCAAGCGGTTTCTCGCGGAGGGGGCGTTGCCGGTCGAGGCGGTGGTCGCCAACCACGAGGAATTGCGGGCGCAGGGCCAACTCACTTTCGTCAACAACACGGTGGACGTGGCCACGGGCGCCATCCAACTCAAAGCGACTTTCCCGAACACCGACCGCATCCTCTGGCCCGGCCAGTTCGTCAACGTGCGGCTCGACCTGACGACCCAGCCGCGCGCGATTGTTGTGCCGTCGCAGGCGGTGCAGGCGGGCCAGCAGGGCGAGTTTGTATTCGTGGTCAAGAGCGACCGGACCATCGAGATGCGGCCGGTGGTGCTGGCATATTCGCGCAATGGCGTGGCCGTGATCGAGCGGGGCCTGCGGGCCGGCGAGGTCGTGGTGACGGACGGGCATTTGCGGCTCGTGCCGGGCGCGAAGGTGGACGTGAGGACGAGCATCAGCCCCGTAGCAGCCGGGCCGACGGAGGCGAAAGCGCCGTGAGCGTCCCGGAACTGTTCATCCGCCGGCCGGTGATGACCACGTTGGTCATGTCGGCGATTCTGCTGTTCGGCATCATGGCGTTTCGGAACCTGCCTGTGAGCGACCTGCCGAACGTGGATTTCCCGACAATCGTGGTGACGGCCAACCTGCCGGGCGCCGGTCCGGAAACGATGGCTTCGGCGGTGGCGACGCCGTTGGAGAAACAATTCTCCACCATCGCTGGCGTGGACAACATGACCTCGGTGAGCGCGCTGGGGCTGTCGCAGATCACCATCCAGTTCTCGCTGAGCCGGAGCGTGGACGCCGCCGGCCAGGACGTGCAGGCGGCCATTGCGCGCGCGATGTCGCAACTGCCGCCAGACATGCCAACGCCGCCGACCTACCGGAAGGTCAACCCCGCCGACCAGCCGGTTCTTTACCTCGCCCTGACTTCGCCGACACTGCCGCTCTCGACGGTGGACGAATACGCGCAGACGTTGATGGCTGAGCGCATTTCCATGGTGGACGGCGTCGCCCAAGTGCAGGTGCTCGGCTCGCAGAAATTCGCTGTCCGCGTGCAAGTGGATCCCGACGAGCTGGCGGCGCGAGGCATCGGGATTGACGAGGTGCAGAAGGCGATTGCCGATGCCAACGTGAACATTCCTACAGGCACGCTCTACGGACGGCACCAGTCGTTCACCGTGCAAGCCACCGGCGTCCTCAGCAAAGCGGAGCAGTATCGCCCCATCATCGTCGCCTATCGCAATGGCGCGCCCGTCCGGCTGGAGCAGATTGCCCGGGTGATCAACAGCACGCAGAATGACAAGGTCGCCAGTTGGTTCAACGGCGTCCGCGGCATCATCCTGACCATCTACCGCCAGCCCGGCTACAACACCGTGCAGGTTGTGGATGACATCCGCAGGCTCCTGCCGCAGTTCCGCGCGCAGGTGCCGGCGTCGGTGGAGATCGGCACGCTCTATGACCGCTCCAAGTCCATCCGCGAATCGGTGCGCGACGTGGAGTTTACGCTGGTGCTGACGGCGTGCCTGGTGGTGCTCGTCATCTTCCTCTTCCTGCGCAATGTCTCCGCCACGATCATCCCCAGCCTCGCGGTGCCGATGTCGGTCATCGGGACGTTTGCGGTGATGTATCTGTGCAACTACAGCGTGGACAACCTCTCGTTGATGGCGCTGACGTTGTCGGTCGGCTTCGTCGTGGACGACGCCATCGTCATGCTGGAGAACATCGTCCGCCACATGGAGCAGGGCGAGGAGCCGTTCACCGCGGCGCTTAAGGGCGCCAAGCAGGTCAGCTTCACGATTATCTCGATGACCCTGTCGCTGGCAGCAGTGTTCATCCCGTTCCTATTCATGCCGGGCGTGCTGGGGCGGTTGCTGCATGAGTTCGCCGTGACCATCGGCGCGGCAGTGCTCGTGTCGGGCTTCGTGTCGCTGACGCTGACACCGATGATGTGCAGCCGTTTCGTGAGGCCGCACTCGACGGAGAAACACGGCCGGTTCTACCTCGCCTTGGAAAGCGGCTTCAACGCCATGCTCCGCGCCTACGAGGTGACGCTTCAAGCTGTCATGCGCCACCGCGGGATGATGATGGGGGTGCTTGTGCTCTCGATCGTGCTGACCGGCTATCTCGGCTGGAAGATTCCGCGGAGCATGTTCCCAGACGAGGATACCGGGCAGTTCTACGCCATGACCGAAGGCCCGCAGGACATTTCGTTCGAGGCGATGCGCGAGCATCAGTTGGAGGCCGCCAAGATCATCCAAGCCGTCCCCGAAGTGCTCAACTTCACCAGTTCCATCGGCGTCGGCGGCTCGACACTGACGAGCAACGCCGGCCGCATGTTCATCCGGCTCAAGCCACACTCTGAACGCAAGCGCACCTCCCACCAGATCATGCAGGACCTCCGGCCCAAACTTGCTAAACTGGTCGGTATCCATGTTTACCTCCAGAACGTGCCGACCATCCGTTTCGGCGGCATGTTGACCAAAGCCCAATACCAATACACGCTCCAATGCGGCGACACCGCCGAACTCTACCGTTGGGTGCCGAAAATCGAGGCCGCGATGCGCGAACTGCCCGGCCTTCTCGATGTCAACAGCGACCTGCTCATCAACAGCCCGCAAGTGCTCGTGGACATGGACCGCGACAAAATGCGCACGCTCGGCATCTCGGCGTCACAGATCGAGAACGCCCTCTACAGCGCCTACGGCGCGCGGCAGATTTCGACCATCTACACGCCCAGCAACCAATACTGGGTCATCATCGAAGCCAAACCGGAAGCCCAGCGCGACCCCGCCGCGCTTTCGCAACTCTACGTGCGCTCCGACAGCGGCAAACTCGTGCAGTTGAACAGCGTCGCGCGCATCAAGCGCACCGCCGGACCGCTCACCGTCAACCATCTCGGCCAGCTACCCGCCTCCACCATTTCCTTCAACCTCGTCCCCGGCGTTTCGCTGGGCACGGCTATGGACCTCATCCGCGACGCCGAGCGCGAACTCCATCTCCCTGCGACCGTCATCGGCAACTTCCAAGGCACTGCGCAAATTTTCGAGGCGTCGCAGCAAGGCATGGGCTTGTTGCTCGTGATGTCCGTGCTGGTCATCTACATCATCCTCGGCATCCTCTACGAAAGCTTCATCCACCCGATCACCATCCTCTCCGGTCTTCCTTCCGCCGGCCTCGGCGCGCTGGTCACGCTGATGCTGTTCGGCTGCGACCTGAACATCTACTCGCTCGTCGGCCTCATCATGCTCGTCGGCATCGTGAAGAAGAACGCGATCATGATGATTGACTTCGCCATCGAAGCGCAGCGCGAGGGCAAGACACCCTACGACGCCATCTACCAGGGTTGCCTGCTGCGGTTCCGGCCGATCATGATGACCACCTTCTGCGCGTTGATGGGCACGCTGCCGATTGCGTTCGGCTACGGCGCCGGCGGCGAAGCACGCCAACCCCTCGGCCTCGCCGTCGTCGGCGGCCTCATCGTCTCGCAGACCCTCACGCTCTACATCACGCCGGTGTTTTATCTCGCGATGGAAAGGTTGCGTGAACGCATGAGCCGGCCCGCCCGCAGGCCGGCAGTGGAGACAAAGCTCGCGTAGTCCCTCAGTCCGGGGACAATGATTCTTCATCCTCCGCGCTGCTCGCCGCCGCTGCCTCTTCCTCGCGTTTGACCCGCCGGGCAGCCTCGTTATAGATCGGCCCGAACCAGCAATCCACCACGCACAGGCCGAAGAACAAACCCCACATGAGCGGCAACATCCACGTCTGCGCGATGGCGTTCATGCCCATGATGACCACTGCGCCGATTGAGAAATCCACGAAGCCCGCGCGATAGATTTTGACGTTCGTCACGTAATCAAACGCCGGCCCGATGCGCCCCGATTCCAGATAGCGGCAGCACGCCACCGCGCAGAACGGAATCGTCACGAAGAACGCCACCGGCGACGCAAACGGCAACAGCATCTCGAAGAAGAACTGCCACCGGTCGCTGCCGGGAAACCGCAGGATCAACGCCACCGCCCACGTGAACCCCATCCACGCCAGCACCGGCGCAAGCAACGTCCCGAACGCAATCACCAGTTTGATCAATCCCTCCTTCGCGTAACGTCCCCACAACGATACGCCGAACCCCGGCAGGACAAACTTCCCCGGATTGTTCTTCGCGCGCCGCAGCACCTCCATCGTGAAGCCCATCGGGATCAAAAACGCCACCGGGATGAAAAGCATCGGGCCGCCGAGCAGCACCTTCCACCACCACGTCCCGTCGCGCGTGACGGCGCGGAAGGCGGCTTTCAAATCTCCGAAACGTTCGTCGTTCTCCATGACAGCCACGGAGTTTTCCGAAATCACCCCGCCGAAAGCAATCCTAAATCCCGCCGAAATACAGATGAAACGGCGCTGGCAAATCCCGCCAGTTCATGCCGGCCGCCAGCCCGCCCAAGTCGCGGTGCGCGTAGGTGTGGAAGAACAAGTGCCGCCGGCCTGCGCCTTCTGCCGACGCCGCGAACGCCAACAGTCCCGCCGCGGCCTTGGCCGTGTAAGTTCCATCCAGCACTACCGACGCGCTCTTCTCAAACAACGCCCGCGCCTGCTCCGAAGCCTCCGTCGGCCGTCCGTAACCCCCGCCGGCTTGGTCGTGCAAAATCAGAAAATCTTCCGCCACCGGTTGTGGCAGTGACGACTCCTCCACGCCCGCAAGTTGCGCGAGCCGCTGTCGCAGCCGCCGCGCGAGAAATACGATGCGCAACTCCGTCAACACCTCCGCCGCCACGCAGCGGATGGCCACGACGCGGCTCCGCAGCCCCGCCAACCTCAGCCCGATTGCCAATCCCGCCGCCACGCCACCCGTGCCGCCCGCGACATGAATGAAATCCGGCGCGGGCAACTTGCCGCCCGCCACTTGCGCGCCAATCTCCAGTCCCGCCTCGACGTAGCCCATCGCCCCGACCGGATCGGTGCCGGCTGGCGGAATGATGTAAGCGTCGCCACGCACGCCGGAGTCCACAAGCTCACCTAGCGCCCGCTCGTCGAGTGTGCCGACGAGAAAGAGCTTCGCCCCGAGTGCCTGCTCGGCCAGCAACGTCTGCCGCACGCGTTCGGTGGGCGGCTCCGGCCAGAGCTGGAGATGCACTTCGAAGCCGAGTTGTTTTCCGTAGAGCGCCGTGGCCAGCGTGTGGTTGGAACCAAGCGGCCCGAACGTCAGCACCCGCCGCGCGCCCGCCGCCCGCGCGTCGCCGAAGTAATGCTCCAGCTTGCGGACCTTGCTCATCCCCCACGGCTCGCCAGAAAGATCGTCGCGCTTGATCCACAGTTCCGCCGCGCCCACGGCGCGTTCGATGCCGCCGAGCCGCTCCACCGGCGTCGGATAAGAGCCGAGCGGCACGACCGGCATCGTGTCGCGCAGACGCGGGAAGCGGGCGAACAGGTGAAGGTTGGTGTCCGACATGAACGAAACTCCAGACTTCAATCCCCAAACTGGAGCTTGAAGTTTCCCTCGGGGCTTGGAGTTTGGAATTTGGAGTTTCTCGCTCCGCGCGCCTATTCCAGCACTTGAATCTTCACGTTCTTGAACCACACGTGATGGCCGTGGTCCTGGAAACCGATGTGGCCCTTGCGCGGCATGTCCTTCCACGCGTTCTTGTATTTGTTCTTCGTGCCGTCCGGGTTCAAGCCCGGCTTGTCATACTGGTCCTCGTTCATCTCCGAGATCTTCTCGCCGTTCAGCTCGACGGAAATAATCGGGCCTTTGCAGGTGATGACCATGTGGTTCCACTGGCCGACCGGCTTCTCGGCGTTCTTGCACGGTGCGACCATGTCGTAGAGCGCGCCGCAATCGTGCTTGCCCGGCTTCTCCACGCCGACGCTGTCGAACACCTGCACCTCGATGCCGCTATGGACCGGGTTCTTGAGGTCGGACCAGCGGATGAACACGCCGCTGTTGCACTTGTGCGTCTCTTCCTTCTTGGTCTTCGCGTTCAGTTTCTTGGTCGGCGGCGATACTTTGAAGTCGAACGACAGGACGAAGTTCTCAAACTGCTCTTTCGTGTAAAGATAACCGCCGCCTTTGACCTGACAGGCGATCGTGCCGCCCTCGACGGCCCAGCCCTCCGGCTTGCCGGTGGTGGTCCAGCCATCGAGAGTCTTGCCGTCAAAGAGCGCCTTCTCCGCCGCGAGGGTCTCCTGCATCGCGCAAAACGCCATTGCGACCACGCCGCCGGCAATCAATCTTCCTGCAATCGAGTTCATCGTCATCATCAAGTTCCTTGTTGGTTGGTTGAGGCGCTACGCTTACGCCTTCCAACACAACAATTCAACCTTTCAGTCAGCCGCCGGCTCGTGTATTAACTCCGCCCCATGACACCCAAGGTTTTGCTCTCAGGATTCGCCGACGAGGGCGCGGTCAAGAAGACCGCGCTCGAACAGATGACCCTGCTCGCCGCCGTCGGCCTCAAGTATTACAGCATCCGCTTCGTGGACGCCGGCAACGGCGTCAAGAACGTCATGCAACTCACCGACGACGAAATCAAAACGCTCCAGCAGTTCCACCGCGACTTCGGCGTCAGCGTTGCCACCCTCGGTTCGCCCATCGGCAAGGTGAAGATCAAGGACGTGGAGGACGGCACCGCCAACCGCTACATCCCGTTCCGCCAATACGTGGACCAGGACGTGCGCCGCGCCATCGCCCTCGCGCAGGCGTTCGGCACCAAGCTCATCCGAGGCTTCTCCTTCTACCAGCCCAAGGGCGAGCGCCCCGAGGACTACGTCCGGCAGGCCGGCGACATGCTCGGCGAGATCGCGGCACGCTGCGAGGCCGAGGGTGTCATCTTCGGCTTGGAGGTCGAGCCGAACCTCGTCGGCCAGACCGGCCACCTGCTCATGGAGCTTTACAAACACGTGAACAGCAAGGCCCTCGTCCTCGTCTTCGACGCCGCCAACCTCTTCGTCCAGTTCGGCAACGGCAAGGCCGTCCTCGAAAACTACCGCGCCATGCGCGACGGCATCGGCTGGATCCACATCAAGGACTACCGCCAGAAGGGCAAGTTCCAGTGGCGCGGCCACGTTGACGAGGCGATGCTCAAGAACTTCGTCCCCTGCGACGAAGGCGACTGCAACAACCTCGCCATCCTCAAGGACTTTGCCAAACTCATCCCCGCCCTCGACCGCAAGCTCAAGAAGCTCGGCGTCCCCGGCGTCTTCCTCGACCTCGAAGGGCACCTCAAAGGCGGCGGCCAGTTCGGCGGCTTCAGCGGCCCCGATGGCTTCGGCGTCGCCCTGCGCGCGCTGACCAACGTCCTCGACGCCGCCCGCATCGCCTACGCCCTCCGCAGCTACAAGGACATCGAGGCCATCAAGCGGGCGGTGTAACGCAAGTGAAGGAAGTCCCGGACAAAGCAGATTGCTTGGAAGTTAACGTAACAGGTGAACTCTAACCAAAACGAGCAGCAATCTTGGAAACCCGACAAATACGTTCGAGTTCTGCAGAACGCGTTGGAGGCATATGAGAAGGATCATCCCCACTGGCAAATTGAGGTTCTTTTCTCATTCATAAAGCGATCGCTTTTGGGGCTTCGACAGCAGATCGCTGATCGTAACAATAACAGAGTAACATGGGACTCGCCATTTACGGAATTTCAATATCCGGTGCAGTGGGATTGGAGCGTGAAAGACGTAAAGGCCGGCAAACTCGTCACGGGTAAATTTACTAAGCAGAACACACGCGATCCCGAGACGGCTCGTAAGACTTTAGCGGAAATCATGGTGGGACACTTAAACGTGTTGGCGCTTCAGAATTTCACAAATCGCGTTTGGCTCGAAACACGAGGCGATGCTTACTCAGTGTTTTTGCCCCCTGAACTTGGCGACGAACTGCAAGCCACAAAACACAGTCGCCATCGGCAGGAGTTGCTAGAAGAGTTTTCACACCCGTTTTCAATTGGTGCAGCCTCCATAGATTTTGGAACCGATGAACTGCAAAACGGCAAACGCATATCTAACCGCGCTGCAAGGCAGCTAGCCAAGATAGACAAGCTCATTGCCATAAGGCGGATCGGCGTTAGCGGCGATATAAATGGCCATCATATTGAAATGTCTTTGGTGTTTCAAATTCACCCATTGACAATCGATTGCGAAAAACAAACGGCATTTCATCGTATAACCGTCGGATTATTCATACCGCCGGAAATGGCAGAAAATGATGTTGTCACGACGACTCCATCGGATTGGTCTGAAAACGATATAGAGACTCTTTGGAAAGAATTCCTCGAAGAAGTCGATAAGATTGCTGACCAGCTTATTCCTAAAGCTGAAAGCCAAGACTCAACAATCTATTTAGTAAATGTGAACGTTCAGCTCGGCATACCATTAACTTCATCGCGGCCCGAGGAGAGCAACGCTGCAATAAAACAAATATTTGAGGATCTAGCACAAGGCCGTCAGATTCGTGAATTCACTGTGCGGCCCGCGGAGAGCATCACAGCGCCTGCGTCTGGGATTAATGCATTGATTCCTGCGAAACAGCAGAAAGAGAATGGAATGCCGACCGTCAACCCTTGGAGATCGGGTTCCTTTTACTTGTTCGCCATTGTGGTCATAATGGCGGTTTTGGCGGTGATGGGAGAAATGTTAAACGCTTGGATTCTGCCATTGCTAATACTTGGGGGAGTGCTTTTGGTCACAATCATCGGTGCATTTCAATTGCGAAACGACAGAAACATTGAAGAGAAGAATTTCCTAACTCTTATGAAACTTGCTTTCCAGAAAATGCCGCTGCTCGGAAAGTTGCTTTCTAAGAGTAAGCGGGAATAAGTGTCATTGGCTCCCTCTTCCATCCCGGCCTTCTCCTCAGCAGAAGATCATCTGCCAAAATAAAATAATCAACCCCCAACGCGGTTGAATCGCCGCTGGCACAGTTCACTTCACGTCGAGGCGGAGGAGGACGGCGCCGAAATCGAGGGCGCGCTGGCCGGGGACGAGGAAGTGGGCGGAGATGCTTTCGTTCTTGAACCTGCTTTCAGTGTTCACTCCGTTGAGCACGGAACCAGCGCAATAACAGCTCCCCGGCCGACGCGTCGTCGCCTGACGGGTGCTCAATGCAAGCGACGTCATGGCCCAGGATGATGTCGCGGGCGATGTCTTGTCCCGGCGGAAGGATCGCCACCACGTCCCACTCGGGACGGCCGAACGCCATGCTGTAGTTCACAATCCAGGAATACGACCGAATGAGCGCTTCTTCCGTGGCAGGCGAAGAGACCTTTGCGGGAACGGCAATCACGACGAGGTCGGGCTTCATGGCGCGGACGCCTCTGCCCCAACTCTCCAACTGCGCCAGCGTCTTGCCCGCCGTCGGCCAGCAGGTTGCGCGGACTTCACAGTTCGGACTCAACCTCTTCAACACCTGCGACACCATCGTGTGATAAGGCTCCATCGCAATCACGTTGATCGGCTTGCCTTCACGCAGCAGCGCCAGCGTGCGCTGGATGCACGGCTGGAGCGGCATGACATCGCGCAGCGAGACGCGCTTGCCGCTGATGATCCGGGCGATTTCCTCGGCGAACAACTTGTGACCGTTCATGTTCGGGTGAATCGTCTCGCTCATCAACAGCATCCAGCCGCGCGGGTCGGTGGCGCGGAGCGATTCGTAGGCCCGGTGACAATCAGCCAGTAGCACGCGAGTGTCGGCGGCGACGACCCGGATGACTTCAGCATACTTGGCGAGGCGCTCCGGCGGTCGGCGGGGCACGGCGTCGGGGTAGATGGAGTTCTGGGTGCAAAGCACAACTTCGGCGTCCACGTCGCGACAGCGGCGGATGATCTCGCGCAAGTTGGCGGCAAAACGCGTCTCCCGTTCTGCAATCTGCTGCCCGGGCATATCCTTCGCATCGAAGGCCATGTCGTTCATGCCGAACATGACGACAACCAAGTGCGGCTTGTGGGCGAGCACGTCGCGCTCAATGCGCGCCAGCCCCGCAGCGGTCGTGTTGCCACTCACGCCAGCGTTGACCATCTGCAAGCTGGCATTGGGATACAATCGCTGCAACGCGCTGCCGAGCATGTCGCACCACGCGCGCCGCCCGCCCGTGTGGTAATAGACGCCCGTGATGCTGTCTCCGAAGCAGACGATGCGAACCGGTTCGGCGCCTTGAGTCAGGAGTCGGCCCGTCTTCGGCAGGCTCGGCTCTTCCGCCGCGATGGCAGCCATAGACATGCAAACAACCGCACACCAGATTCGAATAATCATCTGTTCACCTCGTAGTTCGCGGTCGCCATGGCTCGTTCGAACTCTGGCGAGATTGTCGCCGTCGACCCATGCGGTTCAAGTGCAAATTCTTGCCGTCGCGAGTTGCCTGTCGTGAAACTACCTTCGCCGCTTCTTCACACCACTCGATGTTCTCCGTTGCACGAAGCCTTGGCGGGCAGCCCGTTGCCACAGAACGCTTTCGTCAACGCGACTTGCCAAGCGATTCCCGGCATCGCAAACTCACCGGTCATTGTCACCGGCAACTGCCGGGCGCGATCGATGTCCTTGTTGGTGAAGCGGTGGCGCGCCGCCTCTTTGCACGCCCGCTAACGCGGCACGCCCATGCGGTCTTTCAGGTCGAGCGGCGTGTCGCGGTCAGCCAGCGTCTTTTCAATGATTGGGCTGTAGAGTTCCGGACGCCGGCCTGCGAAAAGAACGGCGCGGAAGTCGGTGCGGCGTTCGGGGACGAACTTCGGGAAGTAAGCATGGAGATAGCCCGGCTTGCCGGCGGGACCGGGTTTGTCCGAGCGCGCAAACCAGACGCGGCCGGCGTCGAGGTCAATCTCGGTCGTGGCCACGCCTTCGCTCCAGTAGGGAGTGGCGGAGACGACGTGGCCGTAGGGATCAATCACGTAGCTCCGCTGGCTGATGTCCGACATGGGAAAATGCGCGGCGGCCATCCAGACGCTGTTGTCGAGAGCGCGCGCCTCCTGCATCCAGCGGTTGAACACGCCCGACGGTCCCCACGATTGCGATGGACAGAAGACGATCTCCGCGCCCTGCAACGCCAGCGCCCGCGTGATTTCCTGCGAATAGATGTCGCCGCAGAGGATGATGCCGATGACGCCGAAGTCGGTCGCGAACACCAGCAGTTCCTTGCTGCCGCCATACTGCGAGATGCGATACTTGCCGACGACCCGCCCCTCGCGGTCCCAAAGATACGCCCACGAGGTCGCCTTGCCATTCTTGCCGGGCATCGCCGGGTCGCGCAGTCCGCCGATGATGATGTAGCTCCGGTATTTCCGCGCCTTCTCGGCCACCAACGCAAACGTCTTCTCGGCGACCGGCGTGTCCGTCGCAAAACCGAACTCACTCATCAGGATCACGTCGGAACCGCGCGCGCCCGCCGCGTCGAGGATTTTGGCGAACTCCGAGTCGGGCTTCGGATTTGGCCCGTGGCTCATGAACACCTGCGCGATGCTCACGGTGATCCGCCGCTTTTGCGGCTTGGCGACCAGCGGCTTGATGTCGCGCTCGACCAGTTGGCGAAATAGGCTGCGGTCTTCGTGGAAGGTCAGTTGATAGACGTCCGTGGGGCGCTTCAAGTCCACCACTGCGACGGCCACGCCCGCGCGAATGCCCGTATCCGCCAGCACGATGCCCGACCGGTCAATGACGCACCCACGCCCCAGCGGCGAGCCTGTGTAGGTCGGGTGGTTGCTGCACAGATACGGCAGATCGCTCGCGTAGTTGGCGTAAGCGAACGTGACGTGGTCGTCGAACGCGCGCGTCCGCGTCAGCACATCCGTCGGCGCAGACTGCGGCACCGGCTCCGGCGCGCTCGAACAGAGCACCAGTTCCGCGCCCTTCAATGCCAGCACCAGCGGAACCTCCGGCCAATACAAGTCCGTGCCGATCATCAGCCCGACCTTTCCGAATGGCGTGTCGAACACCGGCAGCTTGTCGCCGAGCGCAATCGCTTCGTCCGGCAGCCGGTGCGATTTGCGATACTTGCCCGCGACCGCGCCGTCGGGACCGATGAGATAGGACGTAAGAAACGTCTTCCCATCGGCCTGTTCCTTGAGATTCGCGACAACGTAGAACTTTGCCTTCGCCGCCGCCTGCCGAATCGCCTCCAGCGCCGCCGTCGCAACCGCGCCGCCATCCGTCGGCACGCACTCCTGCGGCAAACAGACGATTTGCGCACGCTCTTTCGCTGCGCGGTCGAGCATCTCCAGCGTGTGCGCCAGCGTCCGGTCCTTGTCGGCCCACGAGAGTGTGACGGCGGCAACACGCGTCGGCTCGGCGGCAAGAAGCTGGAGGCTGCTGGCGGCAAACAGCGCCAAGCCGAGGGGAAGGATAATGAACGAAGACCGTTTCGATGACTTCATGATTCTCCTTTTCACCAGCTTCAGACCTCCTCCGCCAGCACATACGGCTTGCGGTAGGCCGGGCGGAGAAGCTTGTTGGCTTCGTCGCAGTTGGTGAAGCGCTCGGTCTTGGCGTCGAAGAGCAGCTTCTTGTTGCCAACGCGATAGGCGATGTTGCCGAGGTGCTCCAGACAGGCGCTCAGATGGCCCTGCTCAATTGCGCCGTTGGGCTGCCGGCGCGTGCGGATGCAGTCAATGAAGTTCGGCAGGTGCCACTTGTCGGGATGGTAGCCCTTGTCCTCCGCGACGAGCTTGTTGCCACCCTCAAACACCTGCCAGCCCGCGCCGTGCCGGCCCAAATACATCATCCGCTTGCTGCCGTAGATCTCGATGCGATCGCCGTTCTGCGGCCAGTAGGGCCACTTCGTGCCCGTGCGCACTTCGGGCGGCGACTTGATGTTGTAGGGCGTGGCGCCGGTGTTGTGGAACGTCATCACCATCTTGTCGAACGCGAACGACACGATCTGCACGTCGGGCATCTCGCCGCCATCGTCAAACTGGAACCGCCCGCCGTCGCACGATACCGACTTCGGATGCGGCGGATCGCCCAGCGCCAGCCGCGCGAGGTCGAGTTGGTGGACGGCGTCGGAAGCATTGCCGCCGGAGAAATCCCAGCAACCATACCAACCGCGATGAACGTTGCGGTTGTAGGGGCGAACTGGCGCGGGACCGAGCCAGCGGTCCCAATTCATTCCCTCCGGCGGTTCGCTGTCGGGCGCGGGGCGCAACGGATAGCCGCCGACCACGCCGGCCAGCATCTGAAACACCTTCACGTATTGCACCTTGCCCAACTCGCCCTTCTTGATGTAATCGCGCGCTGAGAAGCCGTAGGGCGCGCTGCGGTTCTGGAAACCGCACTGGACGATGCGCCCGTATTTCTTGGCCGCCTCCATCATCTTGCGCCCCTCCCAGACGTAGAGGGTGATGTTCTTCTCCACATAAACATCCTTGCCCGCCTGGCAAGCCCAGACGGTGGCAAGCGCGTGCCAATGCTCGGGCGTCGCGACGACAACGCCATGAACTTCCTTGTCGTCGAGGACCTGGCGGAGGTCGCCGACCAGCTTCGGCGCGGTGCCCGTGAGCTTCTCCAGCGTGGCGACACCGCTCTTGCCGCGCGTCTCGTCCACGTCGCAGACATACTTGATCGCCACATCCGGGATTTCGGCGAACTTCTTGATCAAGTCCATGCCGCGCCCGCCCGCGCCCATCAACGCAAGCACAACGCGGTTGTTGGCCGACGCCCCGCGCGCCGCGCATAGCATGGTCGCGCCCGCGGCAACCACCGCCGCGCCTTCACACGATTTCTTCACGAAGTGTCTGCGAGTTATTTCGTTCATGGTTTTGTCTCCGGTTCTGATGAATCAACTCTGCCGTCCGTAAGTCTCGATCGCGCGCGCCATCGCACGGACGTTCTCGGGTTTCATATCGTCGGTCAGGCTGTTGCTGGAGGAAGTGATGTAGCCGCCGCCGTGGCCGATGACATCGATCCGCCGGCGGACTTGCGCTTCGATCTGCTCCGGCTGCTGTTGGACGAGGTCGGTCATGAAAATGTTGCCGACGATGGCGACGCGCGAACCGTATCGCGCCTTCACCGCTTCGATGTCCATCACGTCGGGCTGGATCGGATGAATCGCCGCCTGGCCGAGTTCCAGCCAGCAGTCCAGCAACGGCGTCATGTCGCCGTCGCTATGCGTGATGAGCGGCTTGGTGAACGTCGCGGCAATCTTCTTCTCCTTCGGCAGGATGCGCTCGCGATAGAACTCCGGCCGAAAGACCGGTCCGGAGTTGAACGCCACATCGTCGAACGCCCAGATCACGTCGAAGCCGATCTCTTCGAGCACCGGCACGACCTTGGCGGTCCAGTCGGCGTAGCTGTCGTGGATATCGCTGATAAGTTGCGGGTCATCGCTCATCGCATAGGCGAACGCTTCCAGACCCATGCTCAGCAGCGTCGCGCCAATACCGAGCCGCACGCAGGCGCACGCGCAGTTGTCGCCCTTGTGCGCGATGAACTCGCGGGCGTTGGCGACGAAGCCGCGGTCTTCGGGCGACGGCAGCTTGAAAAGCCGCTCGAAATTCTCCCGCGTCCTGATCAGCCCCTCGCCGACCAGCACCGGCGAACCGTCGTCGGCCTTCCGCATCCGCTCGCAAAAGATCGGCGCGAATGCGCAGAACTGGAGGTTGTCCTTGCCGAGCGCGCGGTTGACCTTCTTCTGCTCCTCGGCGAGTTCCGCGCCCGGCTGCCGGCTGAAACCATCCGGCGCGACCGACCAATCCACGTTGATAGGCTCGCCGCACACCGCCGAGGCGATGCCGTTGCCGACGATGCCTTCAATCCACGGGATGCGGTCCACCGGCTTGTGGCGCAACGCGGCGAGCACCCGTTCGCGCGGCAGCATCTGTCTGTTTGTGCCTGGCTTCATTTCAGCCAACGGTCCAGGAACCGAAACGCCTCCACGCCGTCCACGACGTGTTCCTGATCGTGCAACGCCCACGTCGTCCGTTCCGCCAATCCCAGTTTGGCCCAATGCGCCCGCGCCCGCTCGAACTCGCCCTGCACGTCGGGCCACCACGTCACCGGGTCTTTGCGACCGACCTCAACGCAAAACGGGCGCGGGCAGATCAACGACGCCACGTCGGCGTCCTCGAACGCGAGCAGATGGCCGCGGAAAAACTTGTCGGCTTCCTGCGTGCCGATGTAGGCGGTGTAGTGCGGTGAGCGTTTTACCATTTTGTTCGTGCGGTTGTTGAAGTAGCCGCTGCTGACGCATGCGGCAATCCGTTCTTCCATCGCGGCGGATAGCAACGCGGTCAAGCCGCCCTGGCTGATGCCCATGATGCCCACGCGGTCGGCGCGGACGTTTGGCAGTGATTGCAGCAAGTCCACAACCCGCGTGATCTTGAAAAGCTCCCACGCCTGGAACTGACAACCGACCATCAGGGCGAGCCGGTCGAGCCACGTGCGGTCAATCACCGGCAGCTTCTTGAGCCGCTGCAAGTCGCTGTGCATCACCAGCGGCGCAAACACAACATAGCCGCGCTCTGCCAGCGTGCGGCCGAAAGCCCGCAGATACTCCGTGCCGGGAATCTCCGCGAGGCCGCAGGTCGCTTCCGGAAACCCGCCGTAGCCGTGCTGCGCAATGACCGCCGGTCGGCGCTCGCCAGCCGGGATGTCGCGCGGCTCCAGCAAAACGCCATAGGTCTCCACGCCCTTCCACGCCGGCAGCCAGACGCGTTTCGCCGTGAACGGATATTGCGAGCCGGTCAACTCGATCGGTTCCATGCGCGGCTGAGCGCCCGATGCCCGATCCTCCCGCGGCGGCCAGCCGCCCAGCAACTCGATCAGCCGCTCGCGCATCGGCGCCACGCTCCGCCGATAGGCATCCACGCTCGCGTAGTCCCGCCGCCAAGCCGCGGCGCGCACCGCGGGCGCGCGCTCTTCGATGAGGCGCTGAAAATACGTCTCCATCTGGTGGAACTGCTCTTCGTAATGCTTGTGTGCCTCGTCGAGTGTCGCAGGCTTGGCCTGAGTCTGCGCGCCGATGGCGGCTTTCCCTGCTGTGGGAAGTGCGGCGAGTGCGCTGGCGGTGCCCGCTGTGGTCTTGACGAACTCGCGGCGAGAGAGAGAAAGAGAGGACTTCATGTGCCGATCATGGTTCTCCATTTCAAATCTCCTTCCACTGGCCCGGCACCGGCACGGGGTAGCGGCCTTGCGCATCGGCCTTCACGGGCGGCGGGCTGTCTTCGTTGAGCGACTCGAGGTTCAGGCAGAATTGGAAGTTCGACGCCATTGCCTCGTCCCATGTGATGACGCGACCCATGTGGACAGCGGCGCGGCCCATGATGTCGGCGAGGTTGGTGAACGCGGCGCGCTTGGCTTCATTGTGCGGCTTGTCCTTGCGGATGGCGTCTAGCAGCACGTTCCACTCGGCCTGCCAATGCGTGCCTTCCTCCTTGCCGGCCTGCCACGCGATGTTGTCGCGCGTCGTGCGCTGGTCCTTGTAGATGAGCGTCTCGTCGCGATGGCCGAACATCCACGGAAAAAGGCCGGCGCATTTGGTGCCGTGCATGTAGGTGCCGAAATCGCTGTAGCACTTCGGCAACCAGCGCGTGACGTGATACGCCTTCGTGCCGTCGGCGAAGGTCCATTCGATGGAGAGCGAGTCGAGGTTCTGGCCACAATCAGCGCTGTTGGCGATCCGGCCACCGATGCCGTGGGCGGACACGGGCCACGCATCCTTGATCCAGCAGATTTCGTCCACTTGGTGGATGTTCATCTCGGCGAACAGCCCGCCTGAAACCCAGAGGAAGTGCGTGAAGCGGCTGATCTGCCAGTCCAGTTCCTTCTCCTCCGGCTTGCGTGGCCGCAGCGTGCCGCACGACTGCATCCGGTAGGCGCGGATGATCTGGATGTCGCCAAGCTGGCCGTCGCGGATGCGTTTGATCAACTCCTGGCGGTTCGGTGAGTGGCGCGCCATCAAGCCAGAAGCAATCTTGAGGTTTTTCTTCTCCGCCGCCTCGCCGGCCTTGATGATGCGCCGCACGCCGGGCGGATCGCACGCGAACGATTTCTCCATGAATACGTTCACGCCCTTGGCGACGGCGTATTCGAGTTGCACCGGCCGCCAAGCCGCGTAGCCGGCCAGCATCGCCACGTCGCCCGGCCGCAGACAATCAATCGCCTTCTTGTAGGCGTCGAAGCCCACGAACCGCCGCTCCGCCGGCACGTCCACGCGCTCGCCGAACTGTTTGCTCAGCACGCCATGCGAAACCGTCAGCCGTTTCTCGAAGAAGTCGGCCATCGCGATGAGCTTCACCGGCCCGAAGCGCGACTGCATCGCGTCGGCCACCGCGCCGCTGCCGCGTCCGCCGCAGCCGATCAGCGCAAGGCGGATGGTGTTGTCCTCGGCGGCGTGGACGCGCGGAATCGCGACACCCGCAAGCGCCGCACCTGCAACTAGCTTGCTACTGTTCGTGAGGAACTCGCGTCGTGATGTTGGCTGAGTTGTTTTCATAGCAAGGTTTGCATCGAGGTGGATCGCGACCTCCGGGCGCGATCGCTGTTGTATGGTGAAAGACCTTTGCTGGCGTCGAGTCTGACGGCAGCCAAGCGCCACCGCTTTCTCTTGCCAGCCGCCATCGCGCCCGGAGGTCGCGATCCACCTTCAAGACTTGCCGGCAATGTCATCATCAGCGTTATGCGCCACTCCGGCGCAGGATTTGCAACGACCGCGCGGGGAGCGTCCATTGCTTCCGCGGCGCGGCGCCGGCCTCGGCGACCGGAGCATACGCATCGCGCGTGGCAACTTCGACAACGCTCTGACCGTAGTTGGCCAGCACGAGATGAAACTCGCGGTTGGCGAACGCCGACGCGACCACGTCCTTCGGCAGCGGCGCGGCGAACAAGTCGGAGTCGCCGATCTCCAGCCACGCCCACGTGCCTTCCTCGACGAGCGGCAGGTATTGCTTGAGCCATCGCGCGTGGGTCGGGCGCGCTTCGGGACGGCCGGGGCACGAGTCCCACCAACCGTAGCTGTGCGGGCCTTCGGGATGCTCGCGGTAATGTTTGCCCATCGCCCGCAGATGGCGCGTCCAGAAGCACTTTTCTCCCCGCGGATAGCTAACGCCGGCCGCCTGCGCGCGCTCGCCGGTGAACGGCCGGCCCGCCAGCAGCACCGGGAACTGCATGTAGGGAATCGCGTGCAGGTAAAGCTCGTCCTCGCTGCCAATCTTCGCGCGGCTCATGTCGAGGCACGGCGCGACGTAAGGTGGATGGTTCTTCACGATCTCGCGCAGCTTGTCGCCGTTGTTGCCGCCTTCGCCGACCCAGAGGTAATCGTAGGTCTTCAGGTCGGTCTGCGGCCTGTTCGCGCCGCTGATGTGGAAATTGACCAAGCCGCCGCGGCGCTTGACCTCGGCGTAGATAAGCGCGAGCAGGTCGCACACCGCGCCGTCGTTTGTGAGGCTCTCGTTGAACGCCAGCACTTCGTCGGGCGTCGGCGGCTGGCGGTTGTTCCAGAGCTTGGCGTAGCCGCAATCGTTGTAGAGGCCGTCCACGCCGTAGTCGTCGAGGACGTGCATCAGCTTCGGCAACAGATACGCCCGCCAGCTTGGACTCGCTGGCGAGCAGCGCGCGTAGCGGAAGTAGATCTCCACGAGGTCCTGCTGCCGCGCCCATTCCTCGCGGAAATCCGGGTCCGTCCGCTGGAAGAAGCCGGTGGAGACATAGACGATGAGTTTCATCCCGCGTCGGTGAACCATCTCGACGAAGCGGCGGAAACCGGTCGGGTTCACCGGCGAGTATTTGTCTGCGCCGTTGAGCCGCTGCGAGTCGTTCCACTCCTCGTGCAACTGGATGAGCCGGATGCCGTCGTCGCGGAGCTTGTCGAGTTCGTGCTCGTCCCAATCGTCCGGGTTCCACGGCTTGCGGGCCGGATACTCGCCGAGATTATAGACGCAGTGCCCCGGCATGTAGTCGGTGATGAGATGCTTCCTCATGCACGCGCGGATGCCGCGCTCACCGATGGCGATGCTCTGCAAGCGTCGCCGGTGGTCTTCGGCAGTGTAGGTCGCGAGGATGGCGGGCGTGAAGTCCGCGCCTGCCTTCGTGGTTCGCGTTGCGTTCGTCGTGGCGCATCCCGAGGCCGCGACCGTTCCCGCGACAGCCGCCTGCGCGCCGGTTTTCAGAAACTCGCGTCGGTTCATGGCATTCCTTGCGTTTGCGGCGGCGGCGCGGAAGCGTCGGGCCGCGAAGTCATGGCGAGGCTTATACTCCCCGCGCGCACGGCGGCCAACGATAAACTTGCCCGCAAGAAGCTCAGCGAATCTTCAGATCAGGCAACGCCTGCTTCACACCCTCGTCCAGCGGCATCTTGTCGGTCTTGGCGGTGAGGCCGGTGGCTTTCATCAGGCGGGCGAGTTCAGCCTGGAGTTCCTTGAGCTTCTTCGCGCAGGCGGGATCGGCGATGAGGTTGCGGCGCTCGTCAGGATCGTTCGCGAGGTTGTAAAGCTCCGCCATGTGGCGGTCGGGCGAGTCGTCGCCGTGCGGATAATGGATGTATTTCCAGCCGTCAGTGCGGACAGCGCGAACGTTGGGCGTGTAGGGGAACTGCTTCTCGTAGTTGTATTCGTAGAACCACGACTTGCGCCACGCCGGGTCTCCTTTGCGGACCAGCTTGACCCACGAACGGCCGTGGATGTTCTTCAGCGGCGGCGCGCCGCAGAGTTCCAGCAGGCTTGGCGCGACGTCCACGGTGAGCGCCTGCTGAGCGACGACCTTGCCTTTCGCCAGGCCCGGATACCGCACGATCAACGGGATGCGCAGGCTCGGCTCGTGGGCAGTGCGCTTGTCCACCATCCCGTGCTCGCCTTCGAGCAGACCGTTGTCGCCCATGAAGACGATGATGGTGTTGTCGAGCTGCTTGCTTTCTTCGAGGAACCGGAACAACCGGCCGACGCTGTCATCCACCGAGAGGATGGTGCTCCAATAGGCGTGGACCATGTTCTCGAAATCCTTCACCGCCTCCGGCCGGTCGTCGGGGAACTTCTTGCGCCACTCAAACAGCGGCCCGTAGATACCGTGCCATGTGTAGAGGCGCTCCTTGATCCATACGGGCTTGCCGTCGAGATGAAACGCCGTGTCGGGATACTTCACGGTGACGCCGGCGAAGGCGTTGGAGTATTTCGGCTCCGGGAAATAGAAGCTGTGAGGCGCTTTCTGGCCGATCATCATCAGCCACGGCTTGCCGTCGTGCGGGCGCTTGAGCCAGTCGAGCGCCAGGTCGGTGACGACGTGCGTGTAGTAGCCCTTCGGCGTCTCGTGGCGGAGGCCGTTGATGCAGAACTCGGTATCGAAGTATTTCCCCTGGCCCTTGTGGGTGACGAACCAGTTGAAGCCGGGCCGAGGCTTGTCGTTGTCCTCGCCCATGTGCCACTTGCCGATGTAAGCGGTGTCATAGCCGGAGGCTTGGAGGCGCATCGGAAAACTCACGAAGTTAGTCGGATACTCGGTGAAGTTGTTCACGACGCCGTGGCTGTGCGCATAAAGGCCGCTGAGGATCGAGGCGCGGCTCGGCGAGCAGAGCGACGTGGTGCAGAACGTGTTCTCGAACCGCACGCCCTCGGCGGCGAGCCGGTCAATGTGCGGCGTCTTCAGGTGCGGATGGCCGGCGCAACCCAGCGCGTTCCAGCGGAGGTCGTCGCAGAGGACGAAGAGGATGTTTGGCCGCTTCTCGGCAGCAAGAGAAATGCCGATGGATGCCAGGAGCGCAGCGGCGACGAGAAAGAAACAAAGGCGCGGTTTGGTCTTCATGGTGTTTGTTCGGCGCATCATCGCAAACCCGGCGTGGGTTGCCAGTCTGTTTTTTTCGAACGGGATGACCGCCACCGGTTGTCTCCGCTTCGAGCAGATCGGAGCCGCCGGAGGCGGTCGAACCAAGGACGGGCCGCCCCCGCCGTCGCGTCAATCCGCGTGGAAGACTTCTTCCATGTCGGACCACCACTCGCCTTCGAGGCGGCTGGCGAGCGGGGCCTGGCATGGTTTGCAGCAGCTCCACCAACGCTGCGTCACCGGGTCGGCAGCCATCTTCGCCATGTCGGCGGCGAAGTCGCTGCCGGTGTATTCGAGGTAGCTGAAAAGGTAAGGCTTCCCGTCGTCGAGTTTGCGGAAGTAGATCGAGTAGTTTTGGATGTTGCACGCCTTGATCATTTTCAGCACGTCCGGCCAGGCGGCGGCGTGCAGGCGCTTGTATTCCTCCACCTTCTCCGGGCGCAGCCCGATGACCCAACCGAACCGTTTCATGGCTTCTCTTTCCTCTCCGCCGCCGGGTTTTCTCCGGCGAACTTCCACGACGGCTGCGCGTCGCGCGCGAGCGGCAGCTTCAGCAACGCGGCGCGCAGCAGCTCTATCGGCATCGTGTTCCCGGCCAGCACGGCGTCGTTGAACTGCTGCTCCGTCAGTTTGCCGGGGCGGACCATCTCGTCGTGCAACGCCTTGAGTTGCAAGCCGCCGAGCATGTAGCCGGCCTGGTAGAGCGGTGGCGCGATGACGAACCGCCGCACTTCGCTCGTCGCGCCGAGCTTCTCGTGGCCGACGCGGTTGACAAGGAAATCCACCATTTCGGCGGGCTTCATTTGGCCGAGGTGGAACTTAAGGCTGACAATGATCCTCGCAGCGCGGTTCATGCGCCAGAAGAGCATCCCGATCCGCTCCTGCGGCGAACGCGCCCAGCCGAAGTCCCAGAACCGCAGTTCGCAGTAGAGCGCCCAGCCCTCGACGTAAAACGGCGTGCTGAAGATGCGGCGATGCGTGTTGTGACGCGCCGCCTGGAAGTTCTGGAGGTGATGGCCGGGCACCAGTTCATGCGCTGTTGTCAGGCGCGAGAAGGCGCGATTGTTGCCGCGCATGACCATCAGCTTGTCCTCCTGCTTCATCTCGTCCTTCGCGTAGGCCACCATCATGTTCTGTCCGCCGTAGGCCGCGTAAGGGATCGTCTTCATCGTCTCCGGCGACATCATCGTCAGCCGCCACGTCTCCTCGCAAAGCGGCGGCACCGTCGCGAACTTGTGCTTCTTCACGAACGCGACGGCCTCGCGCGCGGTCTTCGTGATGAAGTCATCCTGCTGGCCGGGCGGGACAAAGTCCGCCTTCACCTTCGCGAGCGCGGCCTTCCAGTCGTCGCCGCAGCCCATCGCCCGCGCGGCGGCTTTCATCTCGCGCTCGCCCCAGGCCATCTGCCGCTCGCCGATGGCGATCAACTCCTCCGCCGTGTAAGGCAGGAACTCGAACCGGATCGCCTCCGCCACCGCGCCCGCGCCGATCGGGTCGCCGACGAGCGGGTCTTCGTCCTTGCCCTTGAGGCCGGCGACTTCCTCACGGATGAACTTGGCGTAGTCCTCCAGTTGCTTGTCCGCTTCCTCGTAGGGCTTTTTCACCCACCACTGGAAATCCGGCTGGTAACCGTCGTAGAAGCCGAACCACTTCTTCAGCGAGCCGCGCAACTCCGCCACCGCGCCCGCCGCACGCCGCGCCAATGTCGCCGAGACGGTGATTGCTGGCGCGCCGGCGCCTTTCTTTTCCTTCGGCGGTTCGGCTTTCGCTGACGTCTCCGCGGCCTTCGCCTTGACGCCTTTTTCGACGCGCTCCTTGAGTTGCTTCGCCTGCTTCGTCAGCTCGGCGACCTTTGCCGCCGCCGTCTGTGCGTTTGCCGGCTCGCCGCGCCAGCGGCTTTGCTCCAGTTCGTGAACGATGCCGCGGAAAATCAGCAGGTGGTCCATCTCCGCGACGCGTCCGCGTTCGCGCGCGATCTCGGCCAGCGATTGCTGGAGCGCGTTTCGCAGCAGCAGGCAATCCACACGGCCCGCCTGACCGAGCGCGTCGAAATCCACCGCCGCCAGCCGCGCCTGCCAGGTCTTGTAGAGTTTCTCCAGCCGGTCGAAGCGGACCGCCGAGCGCGGCAGATCATAGAAGGTGGAGACGCTTTGGTCGTCCGCCTCGAACTCGCGGACGAGATCCGCCATGTCCACCGTTTTGGGAGCGGTCCTTTGCGCCGCGTCTACCGCGCCGGGCAATGTTAGAAGAGCGAGGGCCGCGAGCGTGGCCTTGAAGCAAGACGCGCCGAATGAATCCTTGGTCATGGCGCGAACATTACCCGCGGAGGCCGTCCGGGGCAACCTTCTCTCGGCGCGGGGCTACCAATAGCCCCACTTGCCGGTGGCCAGGATGTAGATGGCCAGCAGCAGGTTGGTGACGGCGTGGGCGAGGATGCAGGCCCAAAGCGACTTGGTGCGGTAGAGAATCCAGTTGTAGAGCACGCCGGTGATCATGCCGACGTGCCAGAGGGTGTTGTGCTCGATGCCAAACAACAGGACCGTAACGCCAAACGATTCCCACGAGAACGTGCCGAGCGGCACGCTGCGGAAATCGGGCTTCACCAGCCAGCGGATCATCCAGCCGCGCCAGAACAACTCCTCCATGACCGGCACCACGAGCACCGCGCCGGCGACGCGGAAGAGGATGGCGAGCGTGGAATGCGGAGCCGCGAGAGCGGTCGGGTTGAACCCGCCGACGGTGAAATCGGTATGGGTCAGCCGCAGCAACTCAGGCGCGACCCAGATGCCGAGCGCAGCGATGCCAACCAGCGTGCCGAACAGCAGCCCGCGCCGCTCCCGCAAATCGTCGCGCACGCGGCGCCAACCCCAGACCAGCACCGCCGCGACGGCGAGCGTCTTGATCGGGTAAAGAACAAACACCGACGCGACGCCGGCCTGTTCGGCCATGAGAAACACGAGGTAAACCACAAAAGGCGCGACGTAAGCCGCCGCCGGGTGTCTGACTTGTTTTTGATCGGCCATGATGCCTCGCCGCGCATTGTAGCGATGCCGGCCGCAAAGAAACGCCAAAAGTTGCGGTGCGATTGGAAACTCCAGTCAATGCTTGCGCGTTCTGGATGCGTGGGCCACAGCGCCCGACGTCGCCCAGTCGGGCCATTGACTTCACGGACGCTGTCGGGGCGCTGAGGCCCCTTCCCACATTCCCGGTGACTCCAAACACGGCCGGCGCTTCGGAACGCCTCTCAAGGTTGCTGCGATGAGGTGTCGAGTTTGAAAATCACGCCGACCTTGCTCTGGCCGCCCATGTAAGTCATGCCGTAGAGCGTGGAGCCTGAGATTGTGGGCGAACCGTAGGGAGCGCCGCCGTTGTCGCGCGTGTTGGTGAAGGAGTGAAGATGGACGTAGCCGGTGCCGTCGGTGTTGATCTTGAAGGCCGTGCCGTAGTCGTCGCTGCCGCCCAGGAACGTCATGCCGTAGAGGGTCGAGCCGGAAAGGCTTGGCGTGCCATAGGGAAAGCTGCCGTCGCCTTTGCCGCCGGTGAAGGAGTAAAGGATGGCGTAGCCGGCGCCGTTGGTGTTGAGCTTGAAGATTGTGCCGTTGCTGTTCTTGCCGCCTTGCCGCGTCATGCCGTAGAGCGTGGACCCGGAGAGGGTCAGTGAGCCATACGGGCTGGCACCGTCATCGTCGTTGCTGCCAAACGTGTGGAGATTGGCGTAGCCGGTGCCGTCGGTGTTGATCTTAAAGATGACGCCCTTGTCGTTGCCGCCACCTTTGTAGGTCATGCCGTAAAGTGCCGAGCCGGCCAGCGTCACCTCGCCAAACGGATAGCTGCCATCGTCCTTGCCACCGGCGAAGGAATGAAGGGTGGTGTAGCCGCTGCCATCGGTGTTGACCTTGAACACCACGCCCATGTCGTTCGTGCCACCGAGGGAGGTCATCCCGTAAAGCGTCGAGCCGGTCAGGGTCAGCGAGCCTTTCGGCTGGCCGCCGTCGCCCTTCTGGCCGGTGAAGCAGTGGAGGTTGGTGTAGCCGCTGCCGTCGGTGTTGATCTTGAAAACGACGCCAAGCTCGCCCGATCCGCCCTGGTAGGTCATGCCGTAGAGCGTGGAGCCGGAGAGGATCAGCGAGCCATAGGGTTCGTTGCCGTCGTTGTTGCCGCCGGCGAAAGAATGAAGCGGCGTGTAACCGGCGCCGTCAGTGTTGATCTTGAAGATGGAGCCTTTGCCGACGCTACCGCCGGAGCGGGTCATGCCGTAAAGCGTCGAGCCGGACACGACCAGCGAGTTGTGATACGGCCCCTGTCCGTCTTTGCCGTCCGCGGCGAAGCTGCGCAGGATGGTGAACTCAGCCCGCGCGCCGGCAGCAGTGAGCATGGCGACGGCGGCGAGCGCAAGCATGGCATGGAAGTCTCGTGGTGTTTTCATTGTTATTCTCGCTTTCTCTGGTTTCTCAGATTCTTGTTTTTGTGGGTTGGTATTTCCTTGAAGTAGGTCACCGTGTCCTCCCAAACGCCGTTTGCCAGAACCACTCGTTTCTGGCAGTTAGCGTAACGAGCGCGGCTTGGAGCGCGGGAATCATCATCATTTGCTGAAGCCATTTCGCGCAACGAAGCCGGCCGGCAAAAACCGCATCGCACCGATCCGCGATGGTTTGCCGGGCTTGACTCCAATCCGTTTTGTTCCGGCTCCAGGCAGCCAGCGGTTCGATCGCCATTTCAGCCGATTCGAACGCCATGGACATGCCGTTGCCTGTGAAGGGAGGAATCATGGTCAACGCGTCGCCGATGCGGCAGTCGGTCTGACGCCGCGCGAGCTGCGGTCGGAGATTGATTCCGGCAACAGCGCAAAACGAGTCCGGCGCGAACCGCGCGTCGCGCATCCGCTCGCGCAAGAGCGAGCCGGCCGGGCCGCGCAGTTGTTCCTCCCAGTCCATCGGCGCGTCGCCGGAAGCCGGCCTGCGTCGGAACAAGCCGCAAACATTCACGACGCCGCCGGGCTGGCGGCACAACCCCACGTAGCCGTCCGCGAGCACGTGCATTTCGAGGTCGGCGTTCATCGCGGCGGCGGTCGCGTGTGCTTTCAGACCAAACCAGCGCCAACCGTCCACGACGGGCTGTAATCTGCGGCCGCCCGCCATCACGACGCCTTCGCCGTCGGTCGAATCGCGCCAGCGTTGGCCTTCCCGCAACTCGCCGCCCAGTTTGCGGAAGCATCCGGCCAGCAGAGCATCCATCTGCCGGCGCGGCAGGCAAACCGCACGTTGCGGGAGTTGGCGCGCCCGCCCGGCGACGGTGGCCGAACAGAATTCCACTGTCTGCGCCCGGATGGCGCCTTCATTTTCAAGCAGTTGGAGCAAACCAAGCCGCTCCAGAGACTGCTGCCCCTGCCCGCTGACGAACTCGCCGCAAACGCGGTGTCGCGGATAGCGCCCGGCTTCCCACAACGTCACCGGCACGCCGTGCTGGCGCAGGCCGATGCCGAGCGTCAGTCCAGCCAGCCCGCCGCCAACAATCGTTATGGGTTTTGCCGTCGCCATGTTGCTCACCTGATGCGTTGCGCCACAAACAAATGGCTGAAAGGCCAGACCGGCCGTTCCGTCAACTGCCAGCCGTCGGCGGCCGGCCAGAACGCCGAAAGCTCGCCGCCCACAAATCCCGCGCGCACGCTCACGACGGCGTCATGCCGGGTCACGGCGTTGCAGCCAATGCACCCCAGCAGACGGCTGCACAGCAACGGCCAGCAGCCCCGCCTCGGTTCGAGGGCGACGAAAAGCCGCGTCCGGCGGCTGATCGCGCGAAATAACCCAACCAGCTGCGGATCGCTGAAATGATGGAGGAACAAATTGGCAACGACAGCCTCCACCGGTTCATCCGCCGCCGTTCGCGCCCACTTGAAGACATCCCCGCCCACCACTTCCGCCCGCCATCCGAGCGTCGCGAAAACCTCCACCGTTTGCGGCGTCACGATTTGCTGGCGGTCGAGCAAGATCGCTTTCATCACTGGCCACGAAACCGCCAGCCGCCGCGCGACGTGGAGCAGGAAATCGCCGTCGCCCGCGCCGAGGTCCAGTATCTGTTTGGGGTGATCGCCGTTTGCGGCGTGCTGCAACGCGCGCGACATGATGACGTGGCCGCGCATCCACGCGTTGACCCGGCGCAAATCGCGGCGCGACCGGCCCGCGCCTGGATCATCCGGCGGCAGCGTGTCGAGCCATTCAGGCTGAACGCGACGTTTCACGCGCTTGAAACCTCCAACAACGATCCATAACAACTGAAGCCCGCGCCAAACGCCGCCATCCACCACAAGCCGTTTGGCACCGAGTCGTTCAGGGCGGCTTGCAGGACGAAGAAGACCGTCGGGCTGCTCACATTGCCGAACTCACTGAGCACGCTTGCGCTGTGGCGCACATCCGATTTGCTCAACTTGAGTTCGTTGCGCAACGCCAGCAGCACTTTGCGTCCGCCTGCGTGCAAGACCCAGCCGGCGATGGGCATCCGGCCCACGCCCGCGGTCGCCTGCAACCCAGCCAGGAGCTTCGCCGCCTCACCACCCGCCAGTTGCGGCACTTGCGGCAGAAGGATGTTTCGCAACATGCCGTTTCTTTGTTCGAACCTCAGCGTTTCGCGCTCGGCGGCGACCAGCCGCGACGCGCTGAGCTTCCATTCAACCTTCCGCCGGTTTCGCTGGGGCTTCTTCGCAAGCACCGCCGCGCCAGCGCCGTCGCCAAAGAGGCACGCGCTGATCAGCACGCCGGGATCGTTATCCAGATAAAACGCCGCGCTGCACACCTCGACGCAGACGGACAGGACCTTCTGCGCGCGGCCGGAGGCGATCAAAGCTTCGGCAGTGCGCAGGTTCGGCAAAGCCGCGCCGCAGCCCTGTCCAACCAAATCGAGCGCGAACACGTCCGGGCGCAGGCCGAGGCGTTCGCTGACATAGCTCGTGAGGCCCGGACACAGGTAACCGGTGCAGGTGCTGACCAGCACGGCGTCCATCTCGGTGGCAGCGCACGCCGCGTCGCCCAACGCGCGTTGGGCCGCCTCAGCGGCCAGCGCCGGCGCATGTCTGGCGAAACGCGCGTGCAGGGCGTCCGGCGTCATCTCGAACACTTCCGAAAGCGGGTCGAGCGCCAGATGGCGCGTGGCAATGCCGTTGGCATGGCAAAGGACTTTGCGGAGGATGGCACGCGAGCGAGGCACGAGCCGCGCGAACGGTTCGGAACTGCGCAATGCGTCCCAACATTCCCGCTGGGTGTAGCGTTGGCGCGGCGCGGCCGTGCCGAGTCCTATGATGAACATGGGCAAACCTAGCATCGCTTCACAGGACATTGCCCTAGGTATTATTCCGTGGCCGGGTTACGGATTTCCGCCGGGGGATGCGCAGGTGAATTCCTATCCCTCTTTAGGGATTTCTCGGAGCCATCGTCGCGCTTTGCTCCGATTGTTGCCCCGCCGCCGGTGGTGTAGAGGTGAGGGACAGTAATGCTGCGGAACCGCCCGATGACGCGGCGCAGCAGTCGAGCGTGAGCTGACCGCAGGACGGCACGCCTTCTTGAGTTAACCAGAGCGAAATGACCATGAAGAGATACCTTTCCGCAGTGTTGATTGCCGCCGTCGCCGGAGGCGTGTTTGTGAGCGGGCATTGGTTCGGCAAACGCGGCGACGCGGCTGCGAACGGAGCCGGCGGGCGCAAAGTGCTCTACTACGTGGACCCGATGAACCCCTCGCACACGACGGACAAGCCGGGTTTCGCGCCTTGCGGCATGAAGATGGAGCCGGTCTATGCCGACGAGGCAGGCGGCGTCAGTCTGGCCGGCAAACCTGCCGGAACCGTCCGCATTGGGCCGGAGAAGCAGCAGATGATCGGTGTGCGGACGAGCGTGGTGGAAAAGAAGCCGTTGGCGCATACGGTCCGGCTGCTGGGCAAGGTGGCCTACGACGAGACGCGGCTCTACAAGCTCACGGCAACGGTGGACGGCTGGATTACGAAGGGGACACGGTATGCAACGGGCGATTACGTCACCAAAGGCACCGTGCTGGGCAACTACTACAGCCCCGAATTGCTGCGCGCGAGACAGGCGCTGATGTTCGCAGTGACAACGCGGGTCGGGCGGGCCGTGCCGGTCGGCTCAGCCGCGGCGACGAACGTGGTGGAGGCTTTCAGAAGCGATCCGACGGGCAAACTCTACACCGCGCCGCTGAAGAACCTGGGCATGGGAGACAAACAGATCGAGGAAATCATCCAGACCCGTGTCATTGAGGACGACATCCGCATCATCGCGCCGGCGGACGGGTTCATCGTCGCGCGCAACGTCTCGCTGGGCCAGAGCTTCGACAAGGGCGGCGATCTGTTCACGATTGCCGACTTGAGGAAGGTGTGGATTCAAGCCGACGTGTTTGAGGACCAAGCCGCGTTCATCCGGCCCAAGATGGAGGCGCGGGTTTCACTGCCCCAGATGAAGAAGAACTTCACGGCGAAGGTCAGCGAGGTGCTGCCGCGCTTCGACACGCAGTCACGCACGCTGAAGGTGCGGTTGGAAGTGGACAACCCCGACATCGTGCTCAAGCCCGACATGTTTGTGGACGTCGAGTTCCCCATCAATCAGCCTCCGGCGATCGTCGTGTCCGTGGACGCCGTGCTGGACACCGGCCTGCGGCGCACGGTGTTCGTGGACCACGGCCACGGCGTATTTGAACCCAGAGCGGTCGAAACCGGGACACACTTTGGCGACCAGGTTGAGATCGTGCAGGGGCTCAAGGCCGGCGAGCGCATCGTCACGTCCGGCAACTTCCTGATTGATTCCGAGAGCCGCATGAAGCTCGCCGCGGCCGGCCTGCAAGGCCCGGTGGCCAAGGACCCCGTCTGCAACATGGACGTGGATGAGTCCAAGGCAACCGCCGCAAGCCGAAGCAGCCAGCACGAAGGGAAGAGCCATTTCTTCTGCTGCGACAACTGCAAACAGAAGTTCGACAAAGACCCGGATCATTTCTTGGGCAGCAAGGCGAAGGTGCTGGCCGCGATTCCGAAGACCTCGCCAGCCAAGGACCCGATCTGCGATATGGACGTGGACATTGCCCAAGCGACGGCGGCGAAACTCGTCAGCCAGCACGAAGGCAAGAGCTACTTCTTCTGCGCCGATGGCTGCAAGAAACAGTTCGACCGTGATCCGTCGCGCTTCATGGAGAGCAAAGCTAAGCCGATGGTCGCGGCGGCCCCGACGACATCGGGAGTGGACCCGATCTGCGGGATGACGGTGGACTTGGCGGAAGCAAAAGCCGCCAAGCGCATCAGCATCTATCAAGGCAGGACCATCCCATTCTGTGCCGACGGCTGCAAAGCGGAGTTCGACCGCGACCCGGCCAAGTTCATGAAGAAGTCGGGACAGGCCGCCGCGACGCCGAGCCAACTTTCCTCAACCGCAGCGTGCCCAGCCAAGGCCCACTAGCATGATCAACCGCATCATTGATTTCTCGGTCCAGAACCGGCTCGTCATCTTCATCCTGGTCGCGATGGGCTGCGTCGCCGGCTGGTGGTCCATGCGCCACGTGCCACTCGACGCCATCCCCGACCTCAGCGACACGCAGGTGATCGTCTATTCGCGCTGGGACCGCAGCCCGGACCTCGTCGAGAACCAAGTCACCTATCCCATCGTCTCAGCCATGCTTGGCGCGCCAGGCGTGAAGTCGGTGCGCGGCTACTCCGACTTCGGCTACTCCTATGTCTATGTCATCTTCGAGGACGGCACCGACATCTACTGGGCGCGCGCGCGTATTCAGGAATACCTCTCCACCGTCCTGCCGCGGCTGCCGCAGGGCGTAAAAACCGAGATCGGGCCGGACGCCACGGCGCTGGGCTGGATTTTCCAATACGCCCTCGTGGACGAGTCGGGCAAACACAGCCTCGCCGACTTGCGCTCGTATCAGGACTGGTATCTGAAATACCACCTCAAATCCGTGCCGGGCGTCGCCGAGGTCGCACCGGTCGGCGGGTTCGGCAAACAGTTTCAGGTCAACGTGGATCCCAACCGCCTGCGCGCGTTCGGCGTCTCCATCGGCCGCGTCGTTGAAGCCGTGCAGCAGGGCAACCGCGAATCCGGCGGGCGCCTCATCGAGTTTGGCGGCACCGAATACATGGTGCGCGGGCGCGGTTACATCAAGTCCATCGCCGACATCGAGAACATCGTCCTCGACACCCGCAACGGCACGCCCATCCGCGTCAAGGACGTGGGCCAGGTCGTGCTGGGGCCAGATATCCGCCGCGGCCTGTGCGACCTCGACGGCAAGGGCGAAACCGTTTCGGGCATCGTCGTCATGCGCCACGGCCAGAACGCGCTCGATGTCATCAAGCGAGTGAAAGCCAAGCTGCACGAGATCGAACCAGGTTTGCCGTCTGGCGTGAAAGTCGTCACTGTCTACGACCGCTCCGACCTCATCCTGCGCTCGATGGACAACCTGAAGACCACGCTATTTGAGGTCGTGCTGGCCGTGGCGCTGGTGATCTTCGTCTTCCTGTGGCACGTGCCGAGCGCCATCATCCCCGCCATCACGCTGCCCATCGCGCTGCTGCTCTCGTTCATCCCGTTCCACTTCCTGGGCATGACCGCCAACATCATGTCGCTGGCGGGCCTCGCCATCGCCGTCGGCGAACTCTCCGACGCCGCCATCGTCATGGTCGAGCAAGTCCACAAGCGTCTCGAGGAGGCGGCGCGCAACGGCCGGCACGCGGAATACCGCGCAATCGCCGTCGAAGCCATCAAGCAAGTCGCCGGCCCCAGCTTCTACGCGCTGCTGGTCATCGCCGTGTCCTTCCTGCCCGTGCTCGCGCTCGAAGCGCAAGAGGGCCGCATGTTCAAGCCGCTGGCCTACACGAAGACCCTCTCGATGCTCGTCGCCGCGCTGCTCGTCATCACACTCGACCCGGCGTTGCGAATCACGCTGATGCGGCTGCGAAACTACCACTTCCGCCCCGCGTGGCTCTGCCGGCTCGTCAACGCCGTCGCCGTGGGCCGCATCCGCTCCGAGTCCACGCATCCCATCAGCCAGTTCCTCATCCGCATCTACGAACCGGTGCTGGCGTGGTCGCTGCGCCGCAAGTGGGTGGTCATCGGCGGGGCCGTCGTGGCGGTCATCAGCACCGTCCCGGTCTTCCAGAAGCTCGGCTCGGAGTTCATGCCGCCTTTGGAAGAAGGCTCCATCCTCTACATGCCGTCCACCATGCCGGGCATCTCTGTCACCGAAGCGCAGAAACTGCTTCAATTGACCGACCGGGTCATCCGTCAGTTCCCGGAGGTCGCCACCGTGTTGGGCAAGGCCGGCCGTTCCGAGACGCCAACCGACCCCGCGCCGCTCTCGATGCTCGAAACGGTCATCATCCTCAAACCCAAGTCCGAATGGCGGCCCGTGGAGACGTGGTATTCGGGTTGGGCGCCCGCATGGCTGGCCAGCGTGTTTCGCCATGTAACGCCCGACCGCATCTCGCAGGAGGCGCTCATTGATGAGATGAACGCCGCCCTTCAGATTCCCGGCTTGGCCAACGGTTGGACCATGCCCATCAAAGGCCGCATTGAAATGCTCAGCACCGGCATCCGCACGCCGCTCGGCCTGAAAGTTTCCGGCAGCAACCTCGCCACCATCGAGTCCATCGGCACGAAGATCGAGCATGTCCTCAAGTCCGTGCCGGGCACGCGCAGCGTTTTCGCCGAGCGCACCGGCAGCGGGTTCTTCCTCGACTTCGCATGGAACCGCGAGGCGCTCTCCCGCTACGGCCTCAACGTCGAAGAAGCGCAGCAGTCCATCGAGAACGCCATCGGCGGCGAGAACGTCACCACCGTCATCGCCGGCCAGGAACGCTACCCCGTCAACGTCCGCTACCAGCGTGATTTTCGCTCCGACCTCGCCTCCCTGCGCCGCGTGCTGGTTTCCACCGCCGACGGACAGACCCAACTGCCGCTCTCACAGTTCGCCGACATCCGCGCCGCGCACGGCCCGGCGATGATTCGCAACGAGGACGGCATGCTCACTGGCTACGTCTTCGTGGACATCGCCGGCAGCGACGCGGGCGGCTACATCAAGACCGCCGACGCCGTGCTGCGCGAGAAGGTCCAGTTGCCCGCCGGCTACGCCGTGCTCTGGAGTGGCCAGTATGAGGCGATGGCGCGCGTGAAGGAACGGCTTTGGCTCGTCGTGCCGTTCACGCTCTTCCTCATCGTGTGCCTGCTCTACATGAACACCGGCTCCATCACGAAAACGATGATCGTGCTGCTCGCCGTGCCGTTCTCCGCCGTCGGGGCGATCTGGTTCCTCTACCTGCTCGGCTACAACATGAGCGTCGCCGTCTGGGTGGGCCTCATCGCGCTGCTGGGCGTGGACGCGGAAACCGGCGTGTTCATGCTGCTCTACCTCGACCTCGCCTACGAACAAGCCCGCAAGGAAGGCCGCCTGCGCACGCTGAGCGACCTCCAAGCCGCCATCCGCTACGGCGCGGTCAAGCGTCTGCGGCCGAAGTTCATGACCGTGGCGACGACATTCATCGGCCTGATGCCGATCATGTGGTCCATGGGCGCCGGCGCCGACACGATGAAGCGCATCGCCGCGCCGATGATCGGCGGCATCCTCACCTCCTTCCTGCTGGAACTGCTCGTCTATCCCGCCATCTACCAGATCTGGAAATGGAACTTCGGCATGAGGCGGCAACCCGCCGCCGCGCCAGCGGAAGGAACTGCCGTCCCGTTGCCTTCGGGCGCGTAGCAGTCGCCAAAGAAATCCGTCCGACAACCAAGCTCAGCGACCGCCGCCGGAAACGCCCGGTCGGCTGCAACAATCGCGAGCCAATTCTCCCAGACCGTCCGGCTGCCCAACGGAGCGGCGGTTCGCTGCAGCTTCGTTGTAGTCGGCGCGCGTCTCCGGCAAGTCCCCGTCTTTGTTGACGGCGTAGATGTCGGGCTGGATGCGCCACATCTCCAGCTCGGCGTCGAGCCAGCCCCAACCGGTCGTGATGAGCGCCCGGTGGACGCAGCGGATGGAGGCGCAGAGATAACGGCGCTCGTCCTACCGGAACAGCGGATGGCCCGCGCCCTTGAGATGCTCCACGTTCGCGTCGTTGCCGGCGATGCGGAAGAAATTTTGGAGCAGGATTTTTCCGTGCGGATGCTCGTCGTCGTAGATCTCCGGATGGAACTGCGTGCCATAGACCGGCCGGTCGCGGTGCTTGATCACTTGCACCTTGCACTCGGCGGAACTAGCGAGCAGGTCGAACGCGACCGGCAACTGCTTGCACTCGGCGTAGTGGCGCTGCGGCACGACAATCTCGTCCGGCAGGCCGTCGAAGATCGGGTCGCGCTTGACGATGCGCACGGTCCCGAAATCCCACTCCTTGTAGAGGCCGGGGTAATACTTCGGGTTCGGGTCTTTTTCGCCGGGCTTGAGCTTGCGCATGATGCCGCTTGTGCCGCCGTAGGTGAGGTAAATCAAATGATGGCCGCCGCAGAACGCGATGAACGGCTTGGTCGTCAGCTTGATCAGCTCCTGCAGTTCCTGTTCGCGGGCCTTGTCGTCGCGCGGCTTCCACGCTGTCATCACGATGGCCTTGATGTTCGGCTTCTCCAGGTCGCGCCGTGTGATCTGGATGTAGCTGACAAGCACGCACGGCAAGCCGGACAACTCCTCGATGCGGTTGCGAAGCTGCAACACTTTCCTTAACCCATGCGGCAAACCGTCGGCGTTGTCCTGGGGCTGTAACGGTCGGCGCAGGACCTTGCCGCCGCCAGCCTGTTTGACCTGCTCACGCAGCTCAGCCGCGTTCTGCGTGTTGATGAGGACGACCGATGGCGGGAAGTTTGTGCTGAACTTCGCCCAGCCACTGAAGAGGTCGCCCGTGCCGTCGAGCGGAGAAGCGGCACCTGTGCTGACAAGCGCAGGCAATAACACTGACAGGAGCCATTTCATGGAAAAACGAGTTTATTGAGCCACGCGCGGAGCTTGGCGCGCGCTTCGCCGGGGCGGAGCGTCCACGCGTCGTTGTGATTGCGGAAACCGGTCGGGACGAACGTGTAGTTCCCGCCTGGCATCGCCCCGGCGAGATAACGGCGCGTGTCCTCGACACCGCCACCTTCGTGGCAGATGAACTGCGGCCGCGAGCCGAGCCGTTTTAGCCGAGCCAGCGCCGAAACGCGGTCGGCGCCGGGATACGACCACTGCGTCCGCACGCCATCGTAATGGCTGTAGGGCACGAAGCCGCACCAGAGCTTCGCTGTCGCGTCGTCGTGCAGGCCGAGGAAGTTACACGCGATGGCACCGCGCGAGAAGCCGCACAGCACGACGCGTTTCTCATCGCCGCCATATTCGCGACATATCCACGCCACCGCTTCGCGGCAGTATTTCAATGTTGGTTGCGGGTTGTAGGTTGGTTTGTCGCCCCACCACCGCACCGCGATCTCCTTGCCCGCGTCGTCCAGATACGGCAGACAGACCCAGATGAAGCCCTTGCCCGCCGACATGCCGTAGCCGAGCTTGCTGCCCTCAGGCCGGCCGCCGCTGATGTCGCCAAACTTGTTCGTATAGCCGCCGTTGCCGGCATACTCGATGATGACCGGCCAGCGCCGCGACGGCTGCCAGTCTTTCGGCAAATACAAGACGTGATAGATCGCGGTTTGCCGCCACGCCGGCAACGTCTGTTTCACGCGCAGGCCCGGTCCCGGCGCCGCGTCCGTCAACAGCGGGATCTCCAAGTCCGGCGGCACGGTTGAGATGTCCGGCCACGTCCGCAGTTCAGCGATGGCGCAGAAGGAGGGAAGCGCGAAGAAACCGAGCATGAAGCACAAGTGGACTCCTCTACGAAGTGTCATGTAGCGTCCTTTCATCGCCGATATTCCTTGATGCAGCCCGGAGTCTGCCAATTGCCGGGCTGCAACGCGAGCTTCGCGTGCGACCAGTTTCCAGCGTTGCCTGCTGGAACGACCGCTTGGCTTGTGCAGTCATCCCCCCTACTCCACCGGCACCGGCGCGCGATTCTGGTGGCGCCCAAGCCCGGCGTATTGCCAGACGTTGAGCGGGAGCGCACCCGAGAAGTTACAGTGGCTCCGCGCGTCATAGCGCCGCCGGATTATTGCGTGGTTCCGAGGACAATTCTGCGCCAATCCAGACTTGACGCCCCACGACAAGGCGGCCTAACCTACGAGCCGTTCGGTGGTAGTCAGTTACAAGGACGTCAGTTGAGCACAAGAACAGAGCAAGGTATGCGACAAGGAACATCGTTTACGCGCTGTTTGGTTCTGTGCGCTTCCCTATGGGTTGCTGCTGTTCCCAGCCACGCGCTCATAATTATTCTGAATCCTGACCTCGGCCGGTCAACACCGCCGCCGGGATGGGGCGGTGCTGTCGCCAATACTCTCAATGATCCGTTTGCCTACAATCCGGCAAGCCCAACCAGCCCCATGCCGGCAATATTTTTTTCGGATGGCAGCACCGGTTACCACGCGTCATCCGTGGGCGACGTCACAATCGCGTTCACGATGAGCCAGGCCTACGACAACCTTTTCTTGGATCTGTATGGACGGGATAGTTTTACGTTTCGTGACAACAATCTGACGATCCAGTTCTTCAACGGGTCGTGGGCTGGTGGCAGCATGACCGAGCAGATTACTGGCTTCAACGTCAACGATGCCACTTTTCATGGTCGCGTGACCGCGACCTCCACTACTCGGGCCGACCGATTCCAGATCACCCGCCCTTTCCCCCTGCCAAACGGGGACCAGGACACCGGTGTCAACTACTTTACCATGATGGAAATCCGCGCCAATGGCATCCCGGAGCCATCGTCCGCAGTGCTCGTCATGGCGGGCGCCATCACGATGGTCATGCGACGAAAACGGCGCAACCAAACGCAGTGATCTGGACCATTGGGTTCCAGGGAATAACTTCGCAAATCCACAGCAAGCGCGTCCGCTGCTGACTGTTCATCTTACTCCACAGGGCCAGGCCGCAGGATGTTCGGGGCGGTCTTGATCTTTGGGCGGATGGCGAGCCACTCGACGCCTTGGAAAACCGGATCGTCTTCCTGGCGCACTTCCTCGTCGCCGCGATAGGGGCACATCGTGTCCACCCAGCAGATGAGACGCTGCAAACTCACGTCGTCCACGCGAACGCCGTGGTGTTTGCCGCTGGAAACCTTTTCTATGAGACGGCTCGCATACGACAGGCGCTGCATCGGCGCGGGCGTTGCGTAGGCCACAGGGTCAACTTTCTCATAGCCTTCCACCAAAATCGTGTCGGCGATGCCAAAGCCGGGCGGGCAAACCTTCGGGGGCTCGTAGGCCTTGCCCCACGTCGGCTTGCCGATGAGCGTGAAATACGTCTCATCCCAATCGAGGAAACCCGGTCGGAATGTGAAATCGAGCGTCTTGCGCGCCTCGCCGTCGCCCTCGTGGCACTTGCTGCAATACTTGTCGAGCACCGGCCTGACGTAGCGCGTGTAGCTGACGGTCGTGTCGCTCCACGGCGGTGGCGTGATCGCGCGAGGTTGTTTTGCGAGCGCCAGTGAGCGTGCGTCGCCAGCGGGTGCTTTGCTGTGCGATTCGTGGCAGCCAAGGCAGCCGCGATATTCGCCGGGCATGACGTTGGCGAAGCTGCGCATCGTCTGGAGCGCGCGCTGCCGTTTGTCGAGCAACTGGAAATGCAGCGACAACCCTGCCGGCGCCTGGAACGCCACCGAGCCGTCCGCCTCGATCGGCACGGTGCCGAGCACGCGCTTGACGCCCTCGCTCTGCACAGCCGAGACGACGGGGCCGGTTGAGAGGTGGGGCCGTTTGTGCCAATAGGTGTAGGTCTTCGGCTCGATGTGGATGACGCGGAGGAACTTCGCTTTGCCCCGCAACTCCGCCGGCGCACCCTGATAGACGTTGTTGCTGAAGATAACGCCGTGCTCCGGTTGCTTGCGGTCGTTCTTCGACGGCCAAGCGACGCGGTCGGCGACGACCGGCGGCAGCGGGCGCGCCTTCAGCGGCATCGCATGGAAGATGTTGTGCGCGCCTTCGTAGATCAGCTCGCGGTTGCCGTCAGTGTCCATCAGGTAGAGCGCGAACTTCTCGCCGCGCCGCGCCGAGACGATGAAGTCGCGCTCGCTCAGCGGATACGGCGAGTAATAGGCCGTGAAATTCCCGCTGCGGTGGTAGCGTGGCGACTCGACTGGGTCCACCGGGCCGTTGCCGCATTCGGGCCAGATCACGTCGGCGGTGACCTTCGTGAGGCCGTGCGGAAAGTTGAAGCCTTTGTCGGGATCAATGATGCCGACCGAGCCGGCGAACCAGTCGTGATGCGCGCTGCCGGTCATCATCACGCGCCGGCTGCCGGGGATCGCGCGCGCGTCCTTCACCACATCGGGCCAGACGCTCTGGTTGCCCCAAAACATCTGCACCTGCGTCCCATCGGGATTGACGGTCCAGAGCTTCTGCGCGCGCCAGAGCGGCTTGTCGGTGTATTCCCAACGCGTATAGACGATGCGCCCGTCGTTCATCACCGACGGCAGATAATCCGGCTCGTTGTTGCTGGAAATGAAATACATGTTGCCGCCGTCGCAATCGCAGCGGGCGAGCACGAACGCATTCGTCGGCGGCATGCAGCGCACGTAGGTGTGGCCGCGCGTCGTCGAGAACACGATGCGGCCATCCGGCGTGTAGATGGGATCGAGGTCGTCGAACTCGCCGTCGGTGAGCTGCCGCAGGCCAGTGCCGTCGGCGTTGATCTCGTAAAGGTGGAATGATTTTTCGTTGTGCGGCTTGAAGCAGAACACGATGCGCTTGCCGTCGAACGACACGTCCGGCCGCCAGAACGAGCCGTGGAGCGGCGACTGCGGCATGAGTTGCCTGAGCTTCCCGTCCGGCGCGAGGCCGCTCAGCACGAGCAACCGTGCGCCCGGCACCGCCATGTAACCGAGCCGATGCCGCGTCTCGTGCTGCCACTCCTTGCCCGCTGGAAATGGCATGTCCACGAAGACCAGCTTGTCGAAGTCCAGCGCCGGGTTCTTGAACATGACGCGACGCTTGAGTTCGCGCACTTTGAAGTAAGCTGCCGTTGACGCTTCCGCCTTCTCCAGTTCAGCAAGTTCCTTTGCCACATCCATGCTCAGTCTCGCCGCCAACTCTCGCGTCCACTTGATCTCGTCGCAAATCCTCTCCGCTGTCGGCTTGTCGTCCGCTTGGAACAGCCAGTCGCGCTCCAACGCCGCGCGCGCCTCCGCTGCTGTGAGGTTGCGCGTTTCCGGCGTCTGCGGTGTCACGTAGGGCGCCACCGCTTCCTGCACCTGCGGACGCCAGACGATGCGCTGTCCGGCCTCGAACATCAGTTCGATCCATTCCGGCGAGAACTGCGCCCCGTCGCCGCGCGCCTTCAGCGCCGCCAGCTTCCTCTCGACCACCGCCGCCTTGTCCCATCGCTTCAGGTCGTCGGCCGTCTGCTTCTTCCGTTGCGCGTCGGTGAGCGGCTTGTATTCCGTCATCATCTCCACCAGCCGCCCCGCCACTTCAAGATGGAACTCGTTGCCTTTCGAGCGGAGATAGCTGCCCGGATTGGCGAGGGTCCAAAGCTGGAACTGTTTGCATTCCTCCGGGTAGTTCGCCCGCAGCCGTTGGAGCAACAGCGCCGTCACCTTCGCGTCAAGTCGCACGCCCTTCTCGACGGCGTTGCGACGCGTGTCCGCGAGCGTCTCGGCGAACGACTTGCTCGGTGCGTAGATCGCCTCGACCGCCGCCTGCGCCGGCCCGCTGGAGCGCGCGAGCGCCTCGACGCCATTTCGGTAGAGCCGCCGGACCTCGTCCCCTGTCAGCGCGTCGGCATAGATGCGCAGTTCGTCCATCTGGCCGCGGAAACATTCACCGCCGTTACTGGAGCCGATGCAACCGCGCGCGGGACCGCCGGCGACGATGCTGCCGGGCCGCGCCAGCGCGCCGACCTGCGCGCCGTCCAGATAAACGCGCATCACTTCTCCGTCGAACACCGCCGCGGCATGATGCCATAGTCCATCGGCCGCCTGTGCCGGCTCGATTTTCGCATCGCACTCGACGTAGCCGTTGATGTTGAGGCCAAGCGAGAGGACGCGCCCGTTCTCTTGGAACGAGAACAACACGCGATTGTTGCCGTCCTCCTTGCGGAAGATCTCGTTGTAGTGATCAAATCCCGCCGGCTGCACCCACACGCTGATGGACAGCTTTGCCAGCGGGCCGAACGCCGGCTTTTCGCCACAGCGCAGCAGGTGCCGGCCTGTGAAGTTCAGCCCGCCGTCGAACACACCCGCCACGCGCTCCACGCCGATCGACGTGCGCTCCGCCGTCGCTTCGCAACCGTTGCCGCTCGCATCGCGGCACACACCACTCATCGTCTCGTCGAACGTCCAGCAGGCGATGAGCGGCTTGTCGAGCTTGAGCGGCTCGGAAGGCGCAGCGGCAACCATCGCAGCCGATGCCAGGAAGCTGAGGATGATCGTGAACGGTTTCATGCTGTTATTTCCGGCTGGTTTTATTACCGAAATGCGTTTTGATAAATAAAATAGGCTCCACCTCAAAGCAAGCTCATTTTCCGTCCGCTCACGGCCGGCGCATGGACCGGCCCACGTTGCTTTCGCGCAGCAGCTTCTGCAATTGCGCGACGGTTTTGTTACGGGCGGGGTCGGCGGCAAGGTTGCGCATCTCGTGCGGGTCGTTGTCGTGGTCGTAGAGCGCGGCGCCGCGGCGGCCTTCGTCCCACTCGGTGTAGCGCCAGCGTTCGGTGCGGACGCTGCGGCCGATGAACCAGCCGCGCGCCTGCACGGTGTAGGCGTGACGCTCCCACGGCGCGTCGGGATTGTCGAGCAACGGGCGGAGACTCGCGCCTTCGAGATAGTTCGGCCGCGGCAAGCCGCAGAGGTCGGCCAGCGTCGGATACATGTCGAGGTATTGCACCGTGCGCGGCGAGGCGCGACCGGCGGATTTGCGACGCGGGTCGGCGATGATCATCGGTCCGCGCGCCGAGACCTCAAACAACGTGCCCTTGGCCCACATGCCTTTCTCGCTCAAATGCCAGCCGTGGTCGCCCCATAGCACGATAATGGTGTTCTTGCTCAGGCCAAGCTTCTCCAACTCGTCGAGCAACCGCCCAAGCTGCGCGTCCATGTAGCTCGTGCAGGCGTAATAGGCCCGCATCGCCTCGCGCGCCTCCGTAACGCTGAACGGCCGCGCGCAAAACATGTCCATGTTGTGTCGAAACTCATCGCGCGGCACGCCGGGGATTGCCCGCGGCTCGGTGTCGAAGTCCGGCGGCAGCTGCATCGCGGCGGGATCGTGGAGGTCGAAGAATTCCTTCGGCGCTTTCAGCGGCACGTGCGGCTTCACAAAGCCGACCGCGAGGAAGAACGGTTTGCCGTCGGCGGCCAGCTTCTGCATCGAGGCGATGGCTTTGTCTGCAAAGATCGCGTCCGGCCCTAGGTCATCCGCCGGCAGCGGCCCAAACTCGTTGGCCCACGCGTATTGCACTGCGTTCGTGCAGACGAGGTTGCGGTAGGGCGAGTGATGCTTGTCCCAATACTCCGGGTCCTCAGCCTGTTGCTGTGCGCGTTCCTCCGGCGTGAACCACCGCAAGGGCTTTCCCTTCGCCTTCATCTCCGGCTTCGGCTCGCCGGGCCGGAAACCCTGGTTTTTCGCGTGCTGAATCTTGCCGATCTGCTCCACCGCGTAGCCGCGCGTCGCGAAGAAATCCGGCAGTGTCTGATGACCTTCGTCGAGCAAGAGCCACGTGTCGTTATCGAGCACACCCGTGGTGGTCGGATAGCGCCCCGACAGCACCGACGAGCGCGTCGGATTGCAGAGTGGATACTGGCAGTAAGCCCGCTCGAACCGCACGCCCGTCCGCGCGAGCCGGTCAATGTTCGGCGTCTTTGCGACCGGATCGCCGTAGCAACCGATCCGGCAGTCGAGGTCGTCGGAGATGACGAAGAGGATGTTGGGTTTGGCGGTTGGCTTCGGCTCATCGGCGGCGTGCAGCGCGGCCAGTGGCGCGAGCAGCAGGGCGGTGAGGAGTGTGATGAGTGATTTCACGGGTTGTTTAACAGGCAATTCGCTCATGGCGACTTCGTTGTGTGGCCTGGTGACGACTGCAACAAGGTGGTGCGGATGTCACGGGGGCGGGCGCTGGCTCCATCGGCGGACCAGGAGACCTTCAGCGGTTGATCGGCACCTGGCAGACGGGCGCAAACCGAGTAGCGATCATCGGCGAAGACCTCGACGCGATCATTCTCCACGAACACGCTGACGGCTGTGTCGCCACGCCAGCAGACATCGAGCTTGCTCCAGCACGTTCCGCCAGCATCACAGATGCGGATTTCGTCCTTGGAAAACTCCACGAAGCCGAGCGGGGCAAAACCCAAATGAAAAGACGTTTCGCCAGGCGATGGGAGTGTAAGACGTGCGCCGAACTGGCGACAGGACTCGATGAACGTGCGCGAGTGGTCGTGGTGAGAGGTCCATGCGAGCGTTTCGAGCGTGTTCGCAATGCCGGGAGCCAGTCGCGTGGCGAGCGATCCGTCCGGCAGGGCGTAAACTTCGCGGGCGAGGGCGAGATGGCCGCCCCAGTGCTGTTTTTCGGCAGTGGCGGGTGTGAGCGGAATCCAGCCGTAGAGCAGGAGCCGTCCTTGTTCGTCACGACCGGCCTGCGCAGCGCAGAGATCCTTGCCATCGAGCTTGCCGCCGAAGTTCCACGGGCCTTCCGGCCGACCCGCGGTGTAGTAAACGGGACCTCCGACGGATTTGCGATGGTAGATGCTGGTGAGCAAATACCATCGCGTGCCGATTTGAAACATCTGCGGGCACTCAGGCTCGTCTTGGTCCACGAGATCGAGCACGATGCCATGATCCGTCCACTGCTTGAGGTCGGGCGAAGTGGCGAGGCTGATGCCGCCGCCCCTGGGTTTCGGACGGCCTTTGATCCATGTGGTCATCACGCAGCCATATCGCTTCTGCGCAGGAATCCAGAAGACGAAGGGATCGCGCCGACGCTCGTAGTAGTCCGCTGCGGGCACATGGAACTCCTTCGGAGCGCATTCCCAACGAATGAGGTCGCTGCTCGTGTGGCTGACCATGCGCCCTTTCGCATGGCCCTGGAAGCTGCGGAAAAGGCTGGCGGCCTCGTCGCGGAAGACGCCGAGCACGAAATAGGGTGACATCCAGTCATCGGCCTGCACGGGCGCGTGTGTGAGGGGCTGAGGCGTCCAGCGCAGCCTGTCGTGTGAACGCACGAGCATGGCGTCGTATTTGCCGGGCTTCAGGTAGAAGAGGAAGCACTCGCCCTCGTGGAAGAAGGGATGCACATCGCCGAGCGCGTGATCGTCCGGCTTGAAATGCAGCCGCAACTCACCGGCTGCGAGGGTGGCGAGCGGCGCGAGCAGCAGGGCGGTGAGGAGTGTGAGGACGAGTTGCATGATGGGATTCAGTTTGCGTTGCTGAACTGCCACGTCTGCGACTTGCCGTCCTTGCTACAGAGTTCGATGGACTGGACTTCGAGGCCGGTGCTGCCTTTGGCGGGGGTGATGCGGAGGTGGATGATGCGACCGGTCGCGGGCAGTTCGACTTTGACCTCCTGCCAGTCGGCAGAGGCGGGCCAGTCGAAGGCGGCGGCGTTTGCCGGGATGAAGTCGGGCTGCTGTTTGGTGCGCCAGGTCAACGTGCTCTTGCCGCCTTGCTTGGCGCGGAGGCGCAACGTCGTGGTGACGGGACCGGGAATGTCGAGCGAGCTGTTGGTGATGAACGGGCGCGCGTTCGGCGCGGCTTTCGCATCGGGTTTGATGATAAGCGCGCCGTCCTTGATGGCGAGCGTGCCGTTGCGACAGAGCCAGCCTTGGATGGTGCCTTCGGGGGCGGGTTTTGATTTCGAGACAGCGGCGGGGCCGGCCTTGGCGCTGATGCCGTGCTCGGCGAAGAGCTGCACATGGCGGTCGGCAAGCGGCGGCGGCATTCCGGGCGGTTGGAGCGTGGCGCACCAGGCTTTGAGCTTGGTTTCAAGCCGCGCGGCGATGTCGGGCTTCTGCGTCATGAGGTTGCGCTCGATGTTCTCGCCTTCGGGCGTGGTGATGTCGAAGAGCAGGCTGCCGTGGCCGCCGAGGGCGATGAGCTTGTAGGGGAACTCCTGGATGGCGGCCTGCGACATCCAGCGCCAGTAGAGCGTCTGGTGCGGCGCGGCTTTGTTCTCGCCGGTGAGGAAAGGCATGAGGTTCACGCCGTCGAGTTTGGAGTCGTGTGGCAGACCCGCAGACGCCGTCGCGGTCGCGGCGACATCGAGGCTGATGACGGGATGGTCGTAGGTCTGGCCCGCCGGAATCCTTCCCGGCCACGCGGCGAGGAATGGCGTGCGGATGCCGCCTTCGCTGAGCATCCCTTTCTGTCCGCGCATCGGCAGGTTGATGGAACCGTCCCACGCGCCGCCGAGCGGCGCGCCGTTGTCGCCGATGAAGAAGATGAGCGTGTTTTTCTCCGCGCCCATTTCCTTCAGCTTCACACGGATGCGGCCCACGCCGTCGTCAATCGCCCCGATGAGCGTGAGGGCCTGGCGGCGTTCCTTCGGCAGGTGCGCGGGCGTTTTCGAGAACCACGGCTCCGGCGACTCCAACGGCACATGCGGAGCCATGAAGGCGAGGTAGAGAAACCACGGCTGGCCCGGCTTCGCGGCGCGGCGCTCCAGGAACGACAGCGCGGCCTCGGTCTGGATGACGACGCGGCAGCGTTCGTCGCGCACCTTGCGCGGCGCGTCGGGGAACGGCGTGCCGTCGAGCGCGTGCGAGGCGGTGTAGTCCTGCATCGAGCCGTTGAAGTATTCGTCGAAGCCCTGGAAATGCGGTGCCAGTTCCGGGACGACTTTGTGTTTGCGCGGCTGCTTCTTGTCCGGGTTCTCCACGTCGAGATGCCACTTGCCGCTCATGCCGGTGACGTAGCCTGCCGTCTTGAGCCGCTCCGGCAGCGTGACGACCTCGGACTTCATGCTGATGCCGTTGTGCTCCACGCCGAAACGGTTCTGGTAGATGCCGGTGATGACGGCGGCGCGCGAGGGCGTGCATTGCGGCGCGGTGACGTAGCCGCGTTTGAAGATCACGCCATCCCGCGCGAGTTGGTCGAGGTTGGGCGTGCGGATGTCCCGGTCCACGCCCTGCGCGCCGACATCGGCCCATCCGTGGTCGTCGGTGTAGATGAGGAGGATGTTGGGACGTGGTGGCGCGGCGGAGATGGCACGGCCGCAAAGAACGCAGAACGACGCGAAGAGGAACAGAAGGAGACGTTTCATGGTTTGCTGCCCATCTTCAGTTTTCGAAACTCCAGCGCGCCGGCTTTCTCGCCTTCGGGGCCGCCGGAGTCGCCGCCAAGGCCAAAGGTGAGTTTCTCCTCGGCGACGCAGGGATTGCTCGCGGTGAGGGTCTTGTCGTTGACGGTGGCGATGATTTGCAGGCCGCGCAACTCGATCTTCACGCAATGCCATTCACCGACAGTGAGCTTGGTGGGTTGCTTGAGCAACTCGACGGTCTCGCCCTTCTTTGGATGGGCGAGGATGCGGAGTTGGTCCTTGCCCATGACGACGTGGACGAGGTGGCCGCGCTCCTGCGAGCCGTTGAAGATGACGCCCGCAAACGTCGCCTTGCCTTCCAGCCGGAACTCGCACTCGACCACGCCGTTGCGTAGCGGGAAGCGGCGCATCTTCACCGGGCCGTGGCGGCGCGGGCCGGACTCGTAGCCGCGCAGGATGCCGCCCTTCGCTGTCCATGTCCCGAGGCCCCAGAGCCAATCCTTGGACAGTTCGCGGTCGAACGTCTCTTCAAGTGTGGCCCCCTTCAGTGCGGCGGGCGATGCGGCGGCTTGCGGGGCGAAAGCGCGTCCGCTGGCGATCACTGCGTCCCAACGCTTGCGGCATTCCCGAGCCATCTTCGCAGCCACGTCGGGGAACTTCGCCTGCACATCGGTCGTCTCGCCGGGGTCGGCATCGAGGTCGTAGAGAGCGGCTTTGCCCTCGGACAGCGCGTGATACTTGAAGCGCGGCCCGCGCAGCGCAAGATGATGGTCTTCGAACTTCCGTTTTCCCGGCCCGCCGAGGCCGCTGCGCGGTGCACCCCCGCCGGCAATGGCCATGCGAAGGGCTGCGGGCCGCTCAAACGTTTCCGCAGCGTTGCTCAACGCAGGTCGCAAGCTCACGCCGGTGAACGGTAGGTGTTTCTGTGTCGTGTCGGGAATCGCTGCCAGATCCAGCAACGTCGGCAGAATGTCCTCCGCGCAGCCGAACTGTTTCCGCTCGCCGGGCGCGATGGTTCCTGGCCAGCGCACGAGAAACGGAACACGGATGCCGTTTTCCCAGACCGTCGCCTTGTGGCCGCGCAGCCGCGCGACGTTGCGCTTGTCCCAATCCTCACTCCGCACGAAACCGTCTGCCGTTCCATTCTTCGTTTCCGGGCCGGTCTGGCCGTTGTCGCTGACGAACGCCACGATGGTGCGCCGCTCCTGGCCCGTCTCGCGCAGCCCGTCGAGCAGCCACCCGATGCATTCATCCATGTGCGCGATGGAGCCGTAGCACGCCGCGAGGTCCGCCGAGCAACCCTGCGCGAGGAACGGCGCGGCGTATTTCTCGTCACACACCCACGGCATGTGCGGGATGATGTAGGCCACGCTCGCAAACCACGGCGCGTCCCGGTGCGCGCGGATGAACTTCAACGTCTCCTCCGTCCAGATGTCCGCCGTCCAACCCTGGCCGCGGCGGTTGTTGCCCGTCTGGAACATCATCGGGTCGCGATGCTCGTAACCGCCACCGCCGATCCACTCCTCCCAACCAAAATCGGATGGCCCACCCCCGCCGGCTTTCACGCAATCGAGCTTACCCACATGAAGCGTCCGGTAGCCGCCCGCCTTGAAGAACGCCGGCATCCGCACTTCATCGTCGCGCAGGTTCGCCCGCGGCGGCACACCCCAGACGCCGGTAAGCAGATGATCGCGCCCCGTCCAGAGTGCCGCGCGCGTCGGCGAACACGCTGCCGCAACAACAAAATTCCTGAACACCGCCGACTCGCCCGCCAGCCGGTCGAGCCGCGGCGTCTTCACGAGCTTGTTGCCGTTGAACCCGAAATCGCCGTAACCCTGGTCGTCCGCGATGATGAGCAGGACGTTGGGCTTGGATTCGGCGGCCATGCTCTGGCCGCAAAGAGCGCAAAGAGACGCAAAGAGAACGAGGAAATGTTTCACAGCTTAGCTTCTCTCCCACGGCGCGCGGAGCTTGGGCTTCTCGGTCAGGAACTCCAGACCGCCGCGCAGCTTGCCAGCTCTGGTGAAGAAGGGATGGAAACCTTCTTTGTTGATGCCGTTGCCGTCGTAGCGGTCGCGACGGGTCGAGATAGCCTTGCCCTCGCGCAACGCCCAACCCATCCAGCCGAAACCGGCGGCGGAGAGCAGCTCCGTGTAGAAGCGCGCAACCTCAGCACGCGTGACGTCACTGAGGCTGCCGGGGATGCACTCGTTGACCAGCAGCGGTTTGCCGTGCGTCTTGCGCATCGCGTGATAGCCGGTGATGAGGCTCTCCAGCGCGGCGCGCGTGTGGGCATACGGATGGGCGCAGAGCACGTCCATCAATGGCGCAAACGTCTCGATGTTCTTGCCGTTCATCGTGCCGATGGTGATCGGCTGCTTCGCGCCGCACGCGCGCACCGTCTCGGCGATCAGCTTCATCCACGCGAACTCCTTCTTGTTCACGTCGGAGTTCTGGTCGTGCGCCTGCGGCTCGTTGCAGAGGTCCCAGATGAGCACGCGGTCGTCGCTGGCGAGCGGCGTGACGAGCGCGCGGACGTAGGCAAGCTGCGGCTTCCAGTCGCGAAAGAGCGTCTCGGTGTAAGTGCCGCCGTAGTCCCATTGATGGTCATGCCAGCGGTTGAAAATGCACGGCATCGTCTTCATGCCGCACTCACCAATGGCCTTCACCGCATCGAGGAAGTTCGCCGTCACCTTCTCCGGCTCGGCCATCCACGCGGTGAACTCGATCCAGAGCCGGATACAGTTGGCGTGAACCTGCCGCGCGAGCGCGACCTCCTCGCGAAACCGCGCGCCGTCGTAGTTCCACCACGCCTCCTCGATGCGCGCGCCCCACGACGGCACGACGCTAAACCCGCGCAGCCAGCCGTAGTCGGGATAAACGTGGAGCGACGGCTTCGTGGTGGCTAGCGGCTCTGGAGCGCCATGAGTCTGCGCGACGCCAACACCGCACGCCACCACAGAGGCGACCGCGCACAATGCATCTCGCCGGCTCATGTTTCGATCTGCGTTGCTCATACAGGTCTCCGTTCCAATCGTTTGCTTCGTATGAAGCCGAAGGCTCTGGACTGCTGTAGGAACTACAGCTTTGGGGACGCTACCACGACATGACCGGACGCAGAAAGCTGCGATACTCGCAGCAGTCCAAGGCCTTCGGCTTCATCAAAGTGTGCATTCTCACTGACTCGCCGCAGTCCGCAGTGGTGCATCCTTGGCCAGCTCAGCCACCTCATTGTCACCCAGCAGGCCGATGTAGATGCGCACGTCGTCAAGCGTGCCGTGGAAATTGTTGTCCGGGTTGCGTTCCCATGTGCTCCATGCGCCGAGACGGAATGCCGCGAGGTCGAGTGGCACGTCGGTGTCGAGCGGGATGTCGGTGTCTTTGCGGCCGTCAATGTAGAAGCGGATGTTGCCGCCAAGGCGGGAGTCGCACACGACGGCGAGGTGATGCCACTGGCCGTCGGCGAGCGAACGCTTGGCGCGGCGGTGGGTCCAATTCTTGTCGCCGCAGTTGATGGCGACGTTGGGCGTGCCGTCGCGCAGGAGGCTGAAGTGAAACGCTGATTGTTGCGCGCTGCTCGTGAACAGCAGCGGACTCCACGTGTTCTTCAACTCGCCGGTCTTGACCCACAGCGCGACGCTGAGCGTCTGGTGCGCGCCGAGTCCGCCGGCCTCGACGTGGCTGTTGCCGTCGAACTTCAACGCCTCGCCGAGTTTTGCGTCGGGCGTGCGGGTGGCGCGGACGATCTTGGCGTCGTGCTTGTTGCCTGAGGCGTCCTGCGCAATCTCGCCGCCGCCTTCGTCGAAGCGCCACCACGCAAGCAGGCGCGCGGGGATGTGCGGCGGCCGGTGTTGGGCCGGGTCGGGCATGACGCCGCTCGCGCTGGCCAGCGTCGGCACGGGACGGAAGTCGGGGCGCTTCTGGTAGCGGATGTGGCGCCGGCCGAAATAGGAGCCGTAGAACGGCACGTTGGCGTCCACCCACGTGACGAGCTTGATGAATTACTCTCGCGAGAGCTTCACGTCGTGGTGGCCCTTGCGGAGCACGTCCACCAGTTTGCTCTGATGCGAGCCGTAGGTGTAGGGCGGCACGGCGGGCGCGTGGGCCATCGAGCCGCCGACGGTGAAGTAGGGCGGCGGGTCTTTCATGCGCGGGCCAGTCCACTCCTGGATGAAGTTGACCATGCCTTTGGTGATGAGTTCCTCGTAGGAACGGTTGAAGTGCTCGGTGAGCGCGCCGGTGAGGTTCAACTTCGTCTTCGAGTCGCGTCCGTCGTGGCAGCGGACACAGTGCTTGTCCAACGTCGGCTGAACGTCGCTGGCGTAGTGGATGGGGCGCGGCGCGGTTTCGCCGGGCTGGGCGAAGGGTTTGACGGGCGGCTGGCGGAGCGCGGCGAGCCGCCTCGGCTCAGGCGACTGGATGCGATGCTCGTGGCAGCCGATGCAGGAACGGTTTTCGCCGGGCTTCAGGTTGACGAAGGTCCGCATCTTCTGGACCTCCATGAAGTTCTCGTCGAGCGCCTGGAGGTAGATATTCTTGTCGGCGGGCACGGTGAAATACGCCGAGCCGTCCGCGTGGATCGGCACGATGCCGTGCAGCACCGCGACCCAGATGTGCGTGTAGTAGCTGATGGCGACCATCTGGCCGGGGAAGCTGTCGCCGGGCTTGGCGTCGCATTGCACCGACCACGGCCGCGGGATTTGCTCCATCACGCGCAGCCACTTGACGGTGCCGGGCTTCACGCCGTCGAGGCCCTTGTGAACGTCGGCGACGAGCAGCGTCGCCATCTTCGTCGTGTCGGCCGATTCGGTCGGCGACGCTGACGCGACTACGGGCGGCTGCGGGCGCGGTTTCAGCAGCATCGGCTGCCAGCAGGAAATCTCCGGGTCGCGATAGACCTCGACGCGGTTGCCGAACGTGTCGAGCAGGTAAATGCCATAGCCGCGCGGGTCGTTGTAGCGCTTGTCGGGGTTGCACGAGACGAGGAAGAACTTGTCCGAGAGCGGATACGGGTCGCAGTAGAATGGCCCATAGACGTCCTCGCGCCACTCGCCATTGCGGAATTGGTAGAGGCCGCGCAGCCCGCGCGTCTCGACGTTCGGAGTCAGCGAGGTCATCACGGCGGGCGTGCGCTTGTCCTTGTGCAGGTCCAGCAACACGATCGCGCCGACGGCGAGCGGTTCGTGGCCGCAGCCGGTGCAGACGACGAGGTCGGGCCGGCCGGGAACCTGCCGCCCCTGCACAAACGCGCCGGGGTTGGCGATGTTGTCGCCGTAAATCTCCTCCGAGCCGCTGCCATCGGGCCGCATCGTCCAAAGCGGCTGGATGGCGGCGATGCCTTTATAGACATACTCCCAACGGTTGTAGAGGATGCGACCGTCCTCCAACATCGTCGGCGTGAACTCGCTGAGCGCACCCTGCGAAAGCGGCCTCATGTCGCTGCCGTCGCTGTTCATCCGGTAAAGGCACGTCGTGGTCAGCGAATGCCCGCCGCAGAGCACGCTGCGCTCGCAGCGCGACGACACGAACGCAATGCCACCGTCGGCGAGGTAGCACGGATGCATGTCGTCGGTCCAATGGCCATAGAGCGTCGGGTCCTTCTTCATCTGCTCCGGCGAATACATGGCGTATTTGGCGACGCGCTCATCCTCGTCGGCAGGCGGCTTCGTGATCTGGCGCAGGCCGCGGCCGTCGAGGCCGGTCTCGTAGATGCGATAGCCGGTCGGCATCTGTGCGCGGTAGCCGAACACGATTTTGCGCGCATCGGACGAGAGGTCGTAGCGGTCGAAGATGCCGCCTGCGAGCTGCGGCACAATCGCGCGCGCGCGGCCGTCGGCGAGCGAAACCTCGCAGATGTTGCCGCCCCACTCACTCGGCCCGTGATAGTAGTCGTCGTAGTAATGCTGCGAGTCGTAGGTGTAACGCTTCGTCACCAGCAGCGTCGCCCCGCGCAACAGCGGGTTGGCGTCCACGAGCATCTGGCGTTTGCAGCGTTCGAGTTCCGCAAGCAAACCGTAGCCCGCCACTCCGTGGCGGGAGGAGGATGACATTGCCGCCACGGAGTGGCGGCCTACGTTCTCGGCGTTGCGTTCCAACTCATCCAACTTCCGCAAAAACTCCGCCGCCGGATAATCCTTCGGAAACGACTTGCCGAGTTCTGCCACCGCCAGTTGCAGCTTCGCGATGTCCTTGCGCGCGACGGTGAGGTCCACAGCAGCAACGCACTGTTCGAGCGTGGCCGGCGTGCCCGGCGCTGCGTTCACCGACGCCAGCAATTCCTTCTCGAACCGCGTGTCCTTCGAGCACTCGAACCATCCGCCCGGCTGGAACCAGTTGAAGTTCACTGTCTCCAGCAGCCGGTTGCTTGCGGGCGGGAAGTCCTTGCGCAGTTGCTCCCAGAATCGCGGCACCGGATCAGGCGCCGGCGTGAAGAAACGCAGGAACAACTCGGGACTCATATACGAACGCAGCTCTATCCGTTCCTGCTGCAACCGCACCATCAGCCGGTTCTCGCCCACCGCCAGCGGCAGATGGAGGAGAAACTGATTCCGCCGGTCACCCTCCAACCTCATTCCGGTCCCGTAGCGTTTGTATTCGAGATGCGTCTCTTGCGCCGCGACCTGCCTGCCGTTCAGCCATACCTCCATTTTGTCACCGCCACCAAAGCCCGCCGTCAGCGTCACGGCTTTCTTCGCCGTGATGGTCCGACAAACCACCACCGCCTTCTGCGTCGAGTTCTCGCCCACTGTGGGAATGAGCGTCCCATCTTTCCAATCCGCCCGCTTCGTCCAGAGCGGCTTCCCAGCCTTGTCCTTCGCCGCAAGATCCACACCTTTCTCCGGCGACGCCACTTCGCCCTCTGCTACAAACCACGGCCCGCAACTCACCGTCGCCCTCACCATTGTCTGTTCCGTCACCCACGCCGCATACTTCGCGCGCGCCGCGAGCATTGTCTCCGCCAATGTCGCCTTGCTCTCGTAGAAACAATCATCTGCCGCTGCCGCTGTCAGGATACAGCACAAACCCAAGATGAACGGTTTTATTCTCATCTGGCTCCTTACTGAATTCTCGGCATCAGGATCTGCTGGCCGGCGAGCTGTTTGGCCTGCTCGGCAGGATCGAACGAGCCGTAGAAGACCGCGTTGCAGTCAATCCACGCCGCCAGCCGGCGCAACTCGGTATCGTTGAGTGTGACGCCCTCGTGGCCGGCGCGCAACATCTTCATCAGACGGCTGCCGAGCGCGCCGTGGACGCCGCCGACGGGCGTCATCTGAATCTGGTTGCGCTGTGCGAAACGCGGCACCAGCGGGTCGCTGACGGCTGACTTGCGCTGCTTGGGCGGCAGGGTTGAGTCGCCGCAGAGGGAGATGTAGGACTTCGTGAAACCGGCCTGCGGCTCGCCGGTGAGGACGATACCTTTCTTCGCTTCGGGGCCGCTGTGGCATTTCACGCAGTGTTTATTGAGCACGGGCTGGACGACCTCGACGAACGCAAAGGGGCGGCCGCCGAGTTCCCCCGGCTCGAGGCGCGATGGCGGGCGCTGCATCGCCAGAGGCACGGCGTGCGTCCTGGTCGGCGCGGACATGCGGTGCTCGTGGCAGCCGACACACGACGTTTTCTCGCCGGGCTGGACGTAGGTCGTTGAACGCATTGTCTGGTAGGCGAAACCGTCCTTGTCGAGTGCCTGGAATAGGACTGGCTTGTGGGCGGGCACGATAAAGCGCGCAGAGCCGTCGGCCTCGACCGGCACGGTGCCGAGGATGGCGCGCGTGTTTTCTTCGCCCGCGACGCCGATGCGCGGCGAGTTGGCGATCCATGTCGTCTTCGGGAAGATCTGGACGATACGCAATTCCTTGATCGTGCCGCGCGGGACATTGCCGAGACCCTGATAGATGTCTGTGACGAGCATCTCGCCGGTCGGCACCGCTTCAGCGGCGACAGCGCTCGGTAAAGCAGGCGGCATCGGCTGTGGCCGCAATGGAATCGGGCTGGTGCAGCCGAGTTTCGCGTCGCGGTAGAGCAATTCGCGGTTGCCCGCGGCGTCGAGCACATAGAGGCCGAGCGCGTTGTCAGGGTTCGGGTTCTTCCCGTGCTCGCCCTCGAAGATCAACCGGTCGCGACTGTAGGCGACGAGAAACAGTTTCTCCGACAACGGCCATGGCGAGGCGTAATACTCCGGAATCTGGTTGCTCTCCGCCTCCGGATACGGCCCCGGTGTGACGCGCGTAATGGCGTCCTGGCTGTTCGGATCCACGGCGGGGTCGAGCACGCAGACCGGCCCGCCGGTGACGGCATGATGCGCCGACGCAACGAACGCGAGCTTGCGGCTGCCGGGGATCGCTTTCGCTTGGAACGTGCAGTGCGGCTTTGGCGTCGCATTGCCCCAGACGGCGATGGGATTAGTGCCGTCGGGCCGCGCGGACCAAAGGTTTTGGTGCGTGACGGCGTCGCGGTCAATGTAGTCCCAGCGAGCGAACAGGATCTCGCCGGTGTTCGAGACGGCCGGGAACCATTCGCTGACGTCGTTGAGCGAGAGGATGCGAAGGCCGCTGCCATCGGCGTTCATGCGGTGCAGCGTGTAGCTGTGCCAGCGCTGACTGAAGTTCGGCCCGAAACAGCGCGAGTAGCTCTGCCGCCGCGTCGAGACGAACGCGATGCCGCCGTCGGGCAGGTAGCACGGCATCATGTCGTCGTAGCGGCCGCGCGTTAACTGGCGCAGGCCGCTGCCATCCACGCCGATTTCGTAGATGTGGAAATAGGCGCTCTCGTCGCCCTGCTCGTTGACCGGCAGCGTCTTCGAGTCGGGCGTCTGCGGCGGGCAGGCGACGAACGAGAACGCGATGCTCTTGCCGTCGTAGGAGAGGCACGGCTCCAAGTAGTTACCGGCGGGCAGTTGCGAACCGACGATGTCGCGCACGGCGAGCGAACCGCCGGCCTTCTCCAGCACGAACAATCCGCCGCCGGGCCGCTGCCGCCAGCCGAAGTATTGGCCGACGAGATGGCTGTAGCTCGGCTGCGCGCGTTTGCAGAAGAGCAGCTTGTCGAAGTTGAGCAGCGGGTTGGCGAGGATGATCTCGCGTTTGAGCAGGCGCGTCTGGAGGTAGAGCCGGCGCAACTGCGACAGGTCGGAGCAAGCTGAAGCTTGAACTCCAACTGCTGGCGCGTTGGCAGCGGCCCGTTGGAGTTCGGGCTTCAGCTTGTTGCCAAATTCCGCCGCGAGCTTCTGTGTCCGCTCGGAGTGTTCCTTGATGGCGGTGATGTATGCAGCGGGCGCGTCGGTCAGTTTGTCCTCGCGCCACCATTCCTCCAGCGCCAGCAACAACAGTTCGCGGTCGGCCTGCGGCGCGAGTGAGGGCGCGAGGTGTGCCAACTCTTCCTTCAGTTCGGCGGGAGCCGGCACGGGCGGCTTGTCAGGCCGCGGCACTTCGCCTTTGCCGAGCATCTCGTAGAACCAGCCGCCCTCGCCCTGCTTCTTCGCGTCGAACGCGAGCGACGCCTGAAACCGCTGGCCGTCGCCATACGCCACCACCGGGTCCCAACCCGTCGTGTCGCAGGCGATGCCGCCGCGTTTGTCCACGATGAATCGCAGCGTGTCGCCTTGCTTCACATCGAGCGTCAGCTTTGGCTCGGCGCCTTTGTCGTTGTCACCGTCAATCTCGGCCTTCCAGATTTCACGGTCGTTGTGGCGGATAATGGCGCGGATGCCGTCGCCGCTGAGATGGAGCTTGAACACGCGGCCCGCGATCGTCACGCGACCGTCGCGCGGCGCAGTGAATCGGCGCACGCTGGGCGTGCTCTGGCCGGGGTGATGCCAGTCCTTGCCGACGCGCGTCCAGTTTGGCCCCGTCCAGAACGTCGAGCCATACCACTCAGCGTCGCGATAGGTGAGCAGCGTGATGGGTTCGCTTGTTTCGCCGCAAGGCGCCGGTGCTGCGGCAGCGTGCAACGCGGTTAGCAGCAGAGCGGAAAGAGAAAGAATGCGTTTCATGGCGTTATCTCTTGGTGGTTATTTCTGAGCCTTTGCGTTCATCGCGTCAATCTCGGACATTTTGAACCGCACGCTGACGATGGAACAGCCGCCGTCGTCTTTGCGGTAGGTAGTGTAGGTGGTGGCGACAATGGTGCCGTCGGGCAACAGGTGGATGCCGGGATAGAAGCCGTCTTTGAAGGTCTTGAGCAGGCTCACGCGATACTGGCCGGGTTTGCCCTGCCGGATGTCGTCGCAGGTGCCGACCCACGCGATGAAGCCTTTGTCCTTCGCGTTCGGCGAGGCGTTGCGGAAGACGATGACGAGGCGGCCATCGGGCAGACGGATGCCGTGATGACGGTCGCCGGTGAGGCCCCACGGCGTGTCCACGGCTTTGCTCCACGTCTTGCCCTCGTCGCGGCTGAACATCACAAGGCTGGTGCCGGTGCGGCGGTTCTCGCGCATGATGCAGCAGAGTTCGTCACCATCGGGCGAGCGGAAGACATACGGCTCGCAGGGATCCTTGCCGACTAGCTCCGTGCCGTCACAAGCCATGACGGGCTGCGACCAAGTGAAACCGCCGTCGCGGGTCACAGACTGCAGCACTTGCAGGTTCGCGTCCTTGCCCTGCGCGCCGCGATGGAACATGCCGAGATAGGAGCCGTCCTTAAGCCGCACGATGCTGGAGAAGGTCATCACGCAGCGAAAGGGACTGCTGAACCATGCCTTGGTGGATGCATCGGCGGCCATCGGGCCGAGTGGCGGTTCCTCGCGCCAGGTCTTGCCATCGTCTTCGCTCACGATGCGCGGCATCCAGCCCCGCAAACGCCCGGCGAATTCTCGTGGCTTTTGCACATGCGTGCTTGCTGCGAAGACCCACAACCGCTCTTTGCCCTGCGGGTCAGTGATACGGTAGATGCTGGGACAGTTCCTGAAGTTGACGTAGTTCGGCGGCAGCGCGTCGTCCATGCGCGTCCAGGTAAGCCCCGCGTCATCGCTGCGCGCCATCGGCCCCGCGTGACCGCCGTGGCCGATGTTCCAGACGCAAAACATCGTCTTGTTGTCCGCCAGCATCGCCGTGGTCGGATGCGCCTGATACGCCCCCGGCTCCGGTGAACCGCGCGCGATGATGACATGGCGATTCGTCTCGGTGGAGATGTCCAGAACCTTCAGCGCGTCCTTGTGCCGCTGCCAAAGCGCCTTCTTTTCTTCGGGTGCGTTTTGCCAGCCGCGCGCGGCGGCTTTTGCGGCATTGCCGACGGCGTCGGCGGCGTGCAACGCGCCCAACGGCGCGAGCAGCAGGGTAAGGAGGATGAGTATGTGTTTCATGGTTGTTTCATGGCATAGCCAGGTCGAGAAAGACGATCTTGGCCGGGCTGCCTTCCTGCAACGACAGTTCAATCTGGTTGGCGCCGTCCTTTGGCAGTCCAGGCGGCATGAGCCACGCGCGGTGATGTTCGAGGCCGCCGAGCAACGCGGGATATGGGTTCGCATACGGCTCGGAACGATCAGGCGTCTCGGCGAGTTCCTGGCCGTTGAAACGGCAACTCCAACGGCGGTTTCCCAAATCTTCTGGCGATTGGATGCGCAAGCGGCCGGGTTTGGTCCAGCCGCCGCTCGGCGGGGCCATGTCGAGTGTCACGCGATGGGTGTCGCCGGTCCGGAAGGTCTTCGGCAGCGGATGAACCGCCGCCGCCACACTCCACACCTCGCCCACGAAGTAATGCTGCGGTTGCCGCGCCACCCATGCGCGGTCGCCCAGATGCTTGAACACTTCGAACGGCGGCTCGCAGAACGGGCCGCGCTCTCCCGTCCCGTGTTCGCGATAATAGACGAAGTTGAACGCGCTCACGCCGTCCAGTCCGCGCGCGTAGGCCACGTGGGCCGTCGTGTAGAACTGCGCCGGGGTCGTGCGGCGGTAGGAAAAGTTGTCGTAGCCTCCTTTCGCGCCGACCACCGGGCCAACGCGCGTGGTGTGGCACATCTCGACGTAAACCGCCGCGTCGGGCACCAGCGCGCGGATGGCGGCAAGGTCGCCGCCCTGCGCGGCGAAGTAGAAGTAGGAGAGGTTCACCATGTCCACACCCGCGCGAACCCACGCGGCCAGGTCAATGCCCATCGCGTCGTGCGACGCCAGAAACGCGGGCACGCGCACGCACAGCCAACGCCGCTGGCCCGACGGCGCGGTGCGGTCGAGAATGCCGCGCACCTGCCCGATGAACTCGCGCATGATGGCGACGCGCTGCTCGCGGGTCGTTTCCTTCACGTCGAAGAACTTCGGGAACCGCATGAAGTCCAGTTCAAACCCGGCCAGCGGATATTGCCGGCAGATTTCCTCGATCAACCGCAGCTTGTATTCGCGGACTTGCGGAACGTTCCAGTTCAGATGCCGGTCGCTCCACTTGCTGACATCGCTGCCGAGCCGCCATTCGGGATGCTCGACGTGCAGCGGCGCGAGCGTGGCCCAGGCGGTCTCGTTTCTCGGTCCCTTGGGGCCGAGCAACATCTCGTGGCCGTGGCAATCGTTCATCCGCAGCGAGACAAACGGCGCGAGCTTTTTCTCGCGACAACGCTTCGTGAACACCCCGACCATGTCGCCGCCCGTCGCCATGTATTCGGCCCAGCCGCCCTTGGGCATGGGCGACCCGAACCGTTCCTGCATGAACTTCATGTGATCGCTAAACGGATACACCCGGCTTTTCCACCACGGCACGTAACCAAAGCCCGGCTGGAGCATGTGAACCTCAATGCCCGTCCCCGCCGTCTCGTCCACCGCGCCCTCGATCATCTGCGGCCCAAACGGCGGGGTCCGTCCCTCCGCCGTTGCCGGCGCTTCCAGTTCGAGCGGCTTGCCCTTGTGATAAGGACTGACGCAGACCAGCGTGTGGGTCGTGTCGTCGCTGTAAAGCACGCGGAACGGCGCTTTCGCGGGCGCGGGCTTCGGGTCGGCGGCGTGCAGCGCGGCTAGCGGAGCAAGCAGCAGGGCGGCGAGGAAGGTGAAAATGGGTTTCATGGCGTGCCTCTGAAACTATGGTTCATAGAACATGTTTGCGGCGACAGTGGGTGGTCAACGAACGATTGAAACACCGGTAACCTCGAGCTCACGCGCGAGGCTGAACGACCGCAACTGGTATGGGCCTAGCGCCACCGGCCATCGCGCGGGAGCTTCGGTCTCCTGATTGGTCGCGAGGTCGGTTGCCTTGCCGGTGGCCTTGTCGAGCCGGACTTCGACGGACACTGGCTGATGGCGGCGGTTCACCAGATAGAGATACCGTTTGCCGTCGCACACCAGCGTTCGCACGGCCACGGGATCGGTCGCAGCGCCCACCGTGTCGAATTTCCTGGCCGGCAACGCCCGGTAGGCCAGGGCGAACGGCCGGATCAGTTCCGCATGGCCGGTGTCCAGCGTCAGGCCGCCGCGCCGGAGGGAGAGCGTGTCATACTTCGCCAGGGCGTCGGCATACGGTTGCAGGAAATGAACTCCGCTCGGAAAGGCCGGCGTGATCCGCCATTGCTGATCCCACCAGAAGCCGTCCGGCGGATACTCCAGGCTCTCGCGCATGACGCCTTCCGCCGGCTTGCCCATGATCGTAGCCAGCTCGCGCAGCTTCGGATCACAGGGGAGCCACCGATGTTTTCCCCACCGCTCGACCCACCCGTTGAAGTTCCAGATGGCGCTGACCTCGATACCCGGTTCCTTGGCCAGAAGATTGATGTCCAGGCCGCCTTCCCGTTGCGAATGCTCATGGCCCTTGAGCGCATCCACGATCATCACCTGCAGGTCGGGCCGGGACCTGACGACCACATCACGAATCCGGCGGAACAGATCGGCGATTTTTTCACACCGCCATGCCACCCACTTCGGTTTGACCTCGCCCGTCAGAAACGCGTAGCGCCGCGAGAATCGGTCCGAAGCTTTCGCGTCCACGGGCACGACGATGCCTGTCTCTTTCTGGAACAACCCGACGGTGTAGTCGTCGTAGCCGCTGCGCAGAGACACGAACCAGAGGGTCGTGGAAGCATTGAACCAAAAGTCTATGCCTTTGAAGGCCGGGTAGCGCCCGTAACGGTCCACAACTTCCTGCACCAATCCGAGCATCGCGTCCTGCACCGTCGGATGCAGCGGATTGAAGATCGGTCCGCGGAAACCATCAGGTCCGCTGCTTCTCTCGCCGTAGGCCCAAGGGAAAGTGGGACTGCCACTTCGGTTTCCTCCCGCCTCGACGAGCTTCTGAAAGTTCCGCAGATTGTAGGGCAGCGTCCAATCGTAGGTGCCCATCTGCACCTGATCTTTGAACGTCATATTGTTGATGGTGTCCTTGCCGGCCTTGATGGACGCCAGATCAATGTTCATCTTCTCCATGAGACTGCCCAATCGCAACACCGGCAACACAGCCCGGAACTGCATATGCTCCTCGCCAAAGCGTTTGAGCAACTCGGTCAGCCAGTCCTCCGGCTGCATGGTCCAGTGACCGATCAACTGCCGGTCTACCTTCGAGGATGTCATCCCGATGTAGTTGACCGGCTCGCGCTGGGACGGATACAGCGGACCGTGATACCAGACGATCGGGTAGGACAGCGAATTTTGACCCGAGTAGCGGGCATAGGTGATCAGCCGCTCGATCCATTCCCGCCGGTCTGTCGCTCCCAGTTCCGCCGCTGCCCCGCAGGGATCTTCAAATTGAATGCCCAGCGCGCGGCGGGAGCCGTCCTGGGGATCGCCGGGCACCGCCAGCGCCGGCAAGTCCTCCAACTCGTAGATGGCCACGCTCGCCGCCGCCGCCGGTTCGTCCTTCTTCGTGTTACCGAAGACGATGCTAAAGTCTCGCCAGCGCGGCCAGAAGACCTGCCGCAGTTCCAGCATCCGGCCGGAGATCGGCTGGTCAACGGAATACACGTTGCCGCCGGGCTTCGATGTTCCCGTGCATGCCCCGACGCTCAGGTCATAGCTGGAGCCGTCCATGATCGCCATGCAGCGGTTCTTGTCATCGGGATAACGAATCACGGCTAGGTGTGGACGGCCCACATGCGCGATCGCAAAGCGGTAGCCAAATCGCGATTCCGGAACCGGCCCTGCCTCGCGATATTTCCCGGCCGCCGATTGTGTAACCCGAACGTCGCCGTAGCCGAAGTAGGCGTCGGGACCGTAATCCTTGGTGCAGTCAATCGTGGTGACCAATTTCTTCGTTGCGGCTTCGTTGGTCGCCGCGAGCATCACAGCCAGCGGCGCGAGCAGCAGCACGGCGAGGAGTGTGAGGGTGGGTTTCATTTCGTCGGTTTCTTCATCTGTGTTTTCGCCCGGCTTTGAGCTTCCAATTCCTTGATGTTGCCGATGCCGGTGGCGCGATTGATGAGTTGGTGGATGCGGGCGTCGGGAGAAGCAATTCTTCCCGCGCGAATGTCTCCTTCCCGGATGACGGCAAGCAGAATGTCTTTCACGTTGTGATCGGGGCCGCCGTAACGCCATTGATCGTAGGCAATGTAGATGCGCCCATCAGGGGATTGAATGCAGTCGGGATAAGAAACGCCTTTTTGATCGTCCACGACGAGCTTGTGCGGCCAGCTACGGCCTTCATCGTCGGAGAGCCAGGCGGCGAGCCGGTTGCGGGGGAATTTCGCGCCGGGCTTCGGACGTTCCACGTCGTGATACACGAGCAGGAACGCGCCGGACGCGAGCCGCATCATGCAAGCGCGGGTGTTCGGGCCTTCGCGCAACAACACAGGATCAGACCAAGTGCGACCACCATCTTTGGAAGTGCTGTGATGGAGTCCGGGCAGGGTGCGTATGACCATCCAAAGATCGCCGTTCTTGCGTTGGGCGAGCGTGGCCTCGCTAAAGTTGCGAATGTCCAGCGGCACGCTCGTGCCGCCGTGAAACGTCCACGTCGCGCCTTCATCGGTGGAGATAAGCGTGCAGGTTTCTTTCACCTCCGGGGTCTTGCTGCTGCTGTTCTTGAAAAACGGAGCCAGCCAACCGCCACTGGCGAGGACAATCGGTTTGCCGAAGATGCGTCCGCCCGGTTGCACCGGCACGGGCTGTGACCACTCACCGACGGCATCGTTCGGGGAATCGTTGCGAACCGCACAGGCTCCGACGAAACCGGACGCCCCCTTCTGCTTGGGTGCATGAAGGTAGAAAATCCAAAGCCGTCCCTTGGGATCAACCCACGGGAGCGGGTCGGCCAGCATGACGTGCTCGGTGTGTCCCTTGATCAACACGACCGGCTTCGACCACGTCTTGCCGTCATCGCCACTGGTGGCGACAGCCACATAGTTTCCTGCCGCGCCTTCATGCAGTCCGCCGGTATACCAAGTGGCCCAGAGCCGACCATTGGGCGCGCGTTCGATGCCGGGAATGCCCTGCCAAGTGCGCGCATTGTCTTCAGACTCCGCGCCCGGATTCGCGATGACTTTGTCGGAAACATATCCCTTGTTGTTGTCAGCACCGTGCAGCGCAGCCAGCGGTGCGAGCAGTAGGGCGGTTAGGAGGGTAAACGTGTGTTTCATTTGTTCTCCTTCAACTGTGACCGGAACCCCGTAAACCGTCCGCCTTCGTAGCCGATGTCGCGCGAGATGTTCTCGGCACAGGCGAGGATGGCTTGCTCCAACTCGGCCTGTTTCTCCGGGTGGGAAACGCTCACCAGCCCCGTCACGCCGAGGCCAGCCGCCGGCTCGCCGTTCACGTCGAACACGGGCGCACCGATGCAGAAGATTCCGAGCATGTAGCCCTCGCGGTCATAGGCAAGACCGCTGGCGCGGATTTGCGCGAACTCCTTGAACAGCTTCTCGCGGTCCGTGACCGTGTGCGGCGTGAGCGCGGCCAGCTTGCGCGGCAGACGGCGGCGCGCCTCGTCCTCCGGCAGGAACGCCAGCACGGCCTTGCTGAACGCGCTGGCATGGATCTCCATCCGGCTGCCGGGCACGACCTGGATGAACGAACTGGCCGCGGGCGTCACGCAGTCCAGCACCAACGCATGGTCATCCTGCAACGAATAAAGCTGCACGGTTTCGCCCGACCGCTCGCACAGCCGTTCCAGATGAGGCCGCGCGCGGCGGCGCAGGTCGAAGCGGGCATAAAGTTGCATGCCGAGCGTGAAGAACTTCGTGCCGAGCCGGTAACCGCCCGCCGGGTCGGTCTCGACGTAGCCGCGCTCGGCGAGGCATTTCAAGATGCGGAAGACACCGTTGGTGGAAATGCCCAGCTTGCGGGCGAGTTCAGTGATGCCGTAGGCGCGGTGGTTTTGCGCGAGGTGCTCCACGATGTCGAGCATCTGCTCGACGGCAGGCACGGCGTATTTGTTTGAGACGGGCTTTTTGGATGAGGCCATTCGACTCCGCTGGATGGTTTTATTACCGAAACGCGATTTGATATACGAAACATCGGCACTCTAAGCAAACCGCCATTTCCGCGTCAAGGAGTTACCTCTCGGCTATTTCAACGCAGGATGGCGGACTCCCCGCCAGGGGCGGCGAGAGCGAACGCTCGGGGCACTTACTTCACCTTCCAAATCTTCACGTCGTCAATCCACACCGTGCTTGGCACCAGAAAACTAAACCAGCGTTTTATCGGATGCCCAAAACCTTCGGAGCGATGATGGGCGAGGAGTTTGCCGTCGAGGCTGAGGCGCATCTCGTCGCCTTCGGTGACGAGGACGAGGTCGTGCCATGCGTTGTCGGCTTTCCACGGAACAGTGATTTGTTTCGACTTCAACAACGCATCGAGGTCAGCGGGCAGCTTCTCCTTCCGATCCAGATAGGGCTGACGGCGTTTGCGAATCTCCAGGTTCATCACGCCGGTCTTGTGGTCAATGAGCGTGACGCTGCTGCGCGAGAGGATGCCGTAACAGAGATGGCCGGCGTGGACGCCCTTCGTCTCACGATCCACGAAACCGAGTTGGAGTGACTCGTCCTTGTTCAAGCCAGGGAACCGGAACCGCACCACCACGCCGCCGTCAGTGAAACCGGCGTCATGGTGAATGTGCGCGGCGTGGCCCGCCTCCTTCGTGGCGCTGGCGATCTTGAGGATGCCGCCGTCGAGATCGGCCTGCTTGATCTTCGGCACGCGATCCGCCGTGGAACTGTTCCAACCATTGCCGATGGCCTTGGCGAGATTGCCTGTCTCCTCGCGCTCGAAGGCGTCGTGGAAGATAAGCGTGCCTTTTGTTCGGAGCCACGCAGCATCGTCCCGTGGCACAGTAGCGGATGGCTTGGAGTCGGCGGCGTTCAGCGATGCCAGCGGCACGAGCAGCAAAGCGGCGAGGATGAATTCGTGTCTCATGGTTGTTCCTTTTTCGTTTCTCTGTCAGTTCTTCGTGGCCTTCACGTTGCGGAAGGCGGCGGTCTGGCCGAAGACCAGGAAGTTCATGCCGGTCTTGGACTGTCCGAGGACGGCGTGCGTGCCTTTCGCAACCACGTCGTTGACCTGCACGGTGGCTTCGTTGCCCTTGAATGTGATGCGGACGGGATACCACTGGTTGGAGTCGAGCTTCAACGCTTTGCGCGCGAGCGGTTCGAGGGCGTCCTTGGCCTCGCCCTGCGACGGGTTCTTCGCGAGTTCCAGAGACGTGCGCGAGATGACGAGGCGGAAGCTACCCTTGCGGTCGCCCCACTCGACACGCAGCGACACGCGGTTCGCACCGCGGAAGTTGACTTCGTATTCGATGGCGCCGTCGGTAAGCACGAGCGGCGCGCGCAATGCCGCGGGTTGATCCTGCGAGGCTTTCGGCATGCCCCACAAGCCGCCGTCTTTCGCCTGCCACTCGCCGCCCAATGCGATCCACGGTTTCGCGGGCAACGCGGCCAGCGGTTCGTTCAGCGCGACGGTGCCGGTGAGCGGCGGAAGCGAGACGACTTTCGTCACGGCGGGCTTCACGCCGGCGGGCGGCAGTTCGCGGCTGTAGCCGCCGTCGCGGTAGCGGTTCAGCAACGCGCGCAGTTCGGCGACCACCTCGGGATGCTGCGCGCTCACGTCCTTCGTCTCGGCGGGATCGTCGTGCGTGTTGTAAAGCTGCGGATGGAATTGCGCAGCCTGCGTCTTGCGCGCGCCGGGTTTGATCTCGTCCACGGGCACGCCCTCGATCCACTTCCACGGGCCTTTGCGGATGGCGAACACGCCGGGCGCGCTGTGAACGATGATGTCGTCGCGGACCGGTCGCGCCGGCTCGCCGAGTATCGCGGGGAGAAAACTGCGGCTGTCCTCCGCGGCCTTTGACGCTTCCGGCAACGGCTCACCGACGATCGCCGCCGTCGTCGCGAGGATGTCCGCGAGGCTGATCATCTGCCGGCACACCGAACCTGCCTCGGCCTTGCCGGGCCAGCGCACGAGGAACGGCACCTTGAAGCCGCCTTCCCACACGTCGTGCTTGCCGCCGCGCAGGTCGCCGTTGACGCGCAGGCCGGCCTTGAACGCCGCCGTCTGGAGCGAGTCCCGCTCCGGCTTGAACACGCCGCCGTTGTCGCTGGAGAAAATCACGAGCGTGTTTTGCGCCGCGCCCGTCCGGTCGAGCGTGTCGAGGATGCGCCCGACGCTGCGGTCGAGTTCGTGGATCCAGTCGCCGTAAAGCCCCGCCTTGCTCCGGCCCGCGAGGTCCTTGTCGGGCGTGATGGGGTTGTGCACCGCGACGGGCGTGAAGTAGAGGAAGAACGGCTTCTCCTTCGGCTGCCGCTCCAACCACGCCGTCGCCTTGTCGGTGAGCACCTTCATCACGCGCTCGTTCTTCCGGCGCGGCGCGTCGAGGTCGAGGATCTTTACGCCATTCTTTGCATTCTCCATGTCCGCGGCCGTGTAGGTTGCTTGGAAATCGTCCGAGTCCGGCACCGGCCCGGCGATCTTCATGCCGGCGGGGATCTTCCCGCTGCGCAGGCCATACACGAAGCGGTTCTCGACGAACACGCCCGCCACGTCGCCGTGATTGCTCGGCACGGAAAAATGATACTCGAAGCCGATGTCGAGTGGCCCCGGCGAAAGCTCCGCCGTGTAATCCGTGCGCCACCGCGGCGAATCGTCCGCCGTGCCGTAGCCGAGGTGCCACTTGCCGACCGCCGCCGTCGCGTAGCCGTGCTTCTTCAGCAGCGACGCCACCGTCAGCCGCGTCGTCTCGATGTGCAGCGGCGCGAACGTGCTGAGCACTTCGTGCTTGAGCGGCGTGCGCCAGCAATACCGCCCCGTGACCACCGAGTAACGCGTCGGCGAGCAAACTGACGACGTGGTGTTCGCGTCGGTGAATCGCCGCCCTTCCTTCGCAAGCCGGTCAATGTTCGGCGTGCGCACGAGTGCCGGATCCGCGCCGCAGCATCCCGCGCTGCCATAGCCGTAATCGTCCGCGAGAATGACGATGATGTTCGGCCGGTCCGCCGCGTTTAGAGCGGCGAGCGGCGTGAGCAGAAGGGAGGCGAGGAGCGTGAACATGCGTTTCATGATGTCAGTCATTTGATGGCTTTCAGACGGAGGATGGCGGTGGCGGGTTTCTGAGGCAAGGCGATGACGTAGCCGCCCATCAACTCACTCCCGGTGTGGACTTCTTTGCCGCCGTCGAAGTTCTCGATCTCGTAACGTTGCTTCGCGGCGAGGCCGCGGAATTTGACAGTAAGCGTGTCGGCCGCAGCGTCGGGCCGGCGGAACGCTTGCACGACGCCCTCGCCAAAGTCAGCGCGATGGAACTGCCACGCGATCCATGAGGTCGTGTCGAGGCTGTAGGGCGTGAGCGGGTAGTAATCGCCGAGCATGAGCGGCGCGATGCGGCGGACTTCGTCGTAGCCGCGTTTCACGTCGGCGCGTTTGCTCTCGGACTGGCTCCAAGGCGCGCCCTGAACCATCCCGAAGCCGGTCAGGTAGTAGCTGCGCACCGAGTAGCGGTCGAGGAAGAACGGGACGCCCGCGCCCTGCCACGGCAGCCACGAGGAGAGGCCGTAGGTCTGCGCCTGGTTACCCTCGACCTGCAACGGCTCCTTTGCAAATGAGGTGACCGACCAATCGCTGCGCAGCAACGGCACCGCGCGCCGCATCGTTTCGAGGTCGTTGCGGCGGCCGCCAGACGCGCAGGAATCAATGTGCAGGTTCGGATTTCGGCGACGGAGTTCGTCCCAGAACGCGAGATGGCCCTGCACGTAGAGGTTCTCCGTGATGCCCTGGCGGTCGGCGGTGTCGTGCTTCCGCCATGCGGTGCCGTGATGGCCGCCGTTCATGTCTTCGCGATACCAGTCGAGACCCTGCGACTTGACCATGCCGTCCACATGATTGATGAGCCACTTCAGCGCATCCGGATTACCGAGGTTGAGCACCGAGCCGGCACTGTTGCCCGGCATCAGCCACTCGGGATGGTGCCGGCCGAGCAAGGAGTTCGGGTCGCCGACGCGCTCCGGCTCAAACCACAGAAGGAACTGCATGCCGTTCGCGCGCGTCTTGTCGCTGAACGGCTTGAAGCCCTGCGGATACTTCGCGGGGTCCGGCTCCCACGTGCCGGTGTTGAGCCAGATGTGCTTGTTGGTGAAAGGGCCGCCAGCGCTCGGATACCAAGTGTTGCCGCCGCCCGCGTCACGCCAGCAAATGTCCGGCTTGATGCCCGCGTCGAGATAGACCTGCACCCCCGGCCACGATGCGAGCGAACCCTCGACCTGGATTTGTGTGATGGGCGGCTGCGGCTTGCCGGCGATGCGCGGCAGGACGTGCGCGAGATACCACGAGCGCCAGAGGTTCTGCGCGCGCACGACATCGTCGCCCTGCCAGAAAAGCAGCGTGATCGAAGGCGTGCGAATCTCCTCGCCGGGTTTCAGATACAGGTGAGTGAGTTGTTGTCCGGCCACGATACGAACGCCGCGGTCGTGGCCACGCGTGAACTTCGCTTCCCATTGCCCCGGCCAGCCGACCGCGAGGATGATGCCGCCGCCGGGCTTTTGCAGGTTGAAGTAAGGCCAGCCTTCGGGGCCGTCGCTCGACTTGCCCGACACCTTCTCGCCCGCGACTGGCGGCGAAAACCGTTTCACCGCATCGGGTCCGAGCGTGTGAGCGTAAGGCTGGAAACTCTCCGCCACGCACGAGTCGCCGCGGATGCCGTGCAGCACGAACTCCCCGTCCGCCGCGCGCTCGAATCGCGCGTCCAGCCCCTGAATGTTCTCCAGCAACAGCGTGTTCTCCCTGCCGGTGTTCTTGAGCCACAACGTCCACTCGACAACGGGAAAGCTGGCGTATTCCACCGCAACGCAGCGCACCTGCAACCTGGTCGCGCGGTCGGTCCAAGTCAGCGTGTGCTCGCGGCGCTGTGCATCCAACGCGCGAGTGCTCCTGCCCGGGTTCCATTTGCCGATCAGATCAGCCGTAGACTTTCCTCCATAACAGAAGCTGAACGGCCCGCCCGGCTTGTCGCCGAGCAGCGCGGTTTTCATCCACTGCTTCGCCGTCGCGACTTCGCCTGACATCGGCGCTGCGGCGAGGGCGGCGAAGACAAGGGAATGGAGACAAAGGAATGTGAGGAGGATGCGCTTCATGGTCGGCGGTCAACGAGCTTTCCCGAGAAACTTGGAAACGTCACGACCGTTGAGCAGCCAACTCAGGTTGAACGAGACGACTTGGACGGCTTCGTGGCAACCTTTCGGGCCGCCTTCGAAGAGCAGATAGATTCTCCCCTGGCTCGGCGTGCCCGGCCGACCGACGCCGAGATTGGAGTAGGCGCTGGGGCCGTCATAGACGAGCCGCTTGACCGGCCACGTGTGGCCGCCATCGAAGCTCGCCCAGACAGTGACTTTCTCGCGGGCCGTCGCGATGGACGCGCCGACTTGCTTGGGCATCACGCCACCATCGGTGTCCACGTTGCTGTAGAGGAGGATGTCGTGGCCAGGGACGGGCAGGCGGATCATGCCGCCCATGAGTCCGTAGGAAGTGCCGCGCGCGCCGTCGGGCAGGTCGGGACTGCGGTAAGCGCCGATCCACAAGTCGCCGCCGTCGTCGCTGTGGGCCATGAAGCGGTTGCCGCGGCTCATGTGCTCGCGGGAGTTGTAGAGGATGCGGCCGTCGGAAAGCTCGGCCAGCGCCGCCTCGCCGGTGCCGAGCACGGGGAAGGGCTTGCTGGTCTGCCAGATCGCGCCACCGTCGTCGCTGTAGAGCGCGGTGCTGTAATGATACGACCGCCACTCGACGGCGTTGGAGCTTCTCGGCCCCATGACCCGCGCCGGCATGATGAGCCGGCCCTTGTGCTTGCCGAACGCGAGCGTGATGCCGCACTGCATAGCAGCCACGCCCTCGGTCTTCGGAATGTTCCCAAAGCCGTCGGGGCGAACCTGCACACTCTCGCGTGTCCAGCTTGCACCTGAATCGCGACTCCGATAAAGCCAGCCCGCGCCTGGATTGACGTAGAGGATGTCGCCCTTCGTCTCATCCACGAGCGCGCGGCCGCCTTTGGCGTCGGGAGCGATCTCGATGTCGGCATCCCAAGTCTTGCCGCCGTCACGACTGCGCCGGCAGTTCCCGCCGCCGGGCGATTGGAACGCCACCACCGTGCCGTCTTTCGCGGTGAGGACTCCGCCCCAACCGCCGCGTTTCTCCCAAAGCTGCTGCATGGGAGAAAAAGCTGGCTTTCCCAGAAACTCCTCCACTCGAGACGCCACGGCATAGCTGGTGGCAGAAGCGGGCAGTGGCGCGAATAGCAGAGTGGCAAGGTATACGAGGCTGGGTTTCATAGTGCGTTGAATGTCAACCGAATGGTTCCCATAGTGCAATCACTTCGTTCGGCGCGCAGCCAACAGGATGAACGCCGCAAAACCGCTGATGACCGCAGCCACCACGACCAGCGTTGCAGCGTCCGGCGTCGCGGGCATCGCCCACGGGCCGACACGCAGGGAGATGTAAACATCGCTGCCACGGCGGAACAACCACGACAGACACGCGCCCGACACGCCGTGCACCACGCCGAGCGCGAGCACGTTGCGGTTACGGTCCTCCATGAAGACCCACGACAGGCACGCGCCCAGCAACCACGTCAGTGCGACGAGCCACCAGCTATTAATGTGAATCAAGCCGAAGAAAAGTCCGCTCAGCACGGCCACGCCGAGGCGCCGACGGCGCTGCACGCTTGCCGCGGCGGCTGGAGCGATGCCTTTGCGCAGCCGCGTGCCGAAGTATGAGCAGAAGATGAGTTGCTGGAACGCGCCCCAAAACACGTAGCCGAACGCATGGCCAGCCAACCGCACTGCATCGAACGTCGCAAACGCCGCGGGACCGTTGACCACGAGCGCCACGAGCAGGAACGGCGGCATCAATACCGCCAGGAGTTTCCCTGCCGTCCGCAGCGCAGGGCCGAAGTTGTCGTAACGGACAATGCATGTCGCCCACAGCCACGCCAACGCGGCGCAACCGCAGAGCGCGGTCGCCTGCCCGCCAAGCGTCTCACGGAACCGCAGTGTCGCGTTGCGTGGCACGCCGAAGAGAAAGCGCAGCAGACCGGGCGATTGCTGATAAGCCAGCGCTGTGAGAAAGGCGACGAACAACAACAGCAGTCCGCCGAAGAACAGCCGCCGGTTCCGCGGCATGGCGCGCAACGCCGCCAGGGCGCGTCCCGGACTTCCCAAACCGCGCGACGCCGCTGTGTCGCGGTGCAACCACGGGCTGATGAGAAGGATGTGGACTAGCAGGAGGCCGGCGATCACACGCGCGACTGTGTTGGCCGCCGCGACGCCTCCAAGAACGCCGAACGGATAAGCCAGCGCCCAGAGCGCCGCCAGCAGGAGCGTCATGACCGCGAACGGCTCGATCAGGTTCCAGCGCCGCGACAACGCCTCAGGCTCCGGCTCGCCGGCGGTGTTCGGCAAATCGGGGGCTGGCGCACGGACAAACATGGTCAACGCGGGAACAATTCGCCCCAAGTGTATTTCACGAACGGTTCGTCACACGCCGGGCGGTGGCGCGAGGCGTTGGCGATCCAAAGGGTCCGCGACGGCGGCTCGAAGATCACGTCGTGGAGATTTGCGCGCATGGCGACGTTGCGGGTGATGATGCGCTGCATCTCCTCCGGCCCGATGCGGCCGTGCAGTTCGCGCACGCGCTGGACCAACAGCTTGTAGCGTTTCCCCTCGCTCAACAGCACCGCATCCTCCACCGGCTCCGGCAGCAGCGGCACTGCCTCGCCCGGCGCGACGACTTCGAATTTCTCCGGCGTCGCCGCCACGCCGCGGGCCGTGCGCGATTTGCCGTCGCTGACGACGTAGTAGTATTCGCACGTCCGAGGCCGGCGGCGCATGTAGTCCAGCGCCTGTTCCAGCGTGTCGCAGTTCTCCAGCGCGCCGCGCAAGAGCTGCGCCATCGGCGTGCCGTCCCATTTGCCTTCGCCGCGCCCGCCCATCTCGCCGATGGCAACCTGTTTCTCGTTCATGCCGGTGACGCTGCCGATGAAGCCCGCGTAGCCGACGTTAACGAATCGCCGCGCCCCTTCACGCTCGATGGCCATCGTCACCGCCTCGTCCTGGAGGCCGACCTCCGTCATGTAGTCGAGCACGCGCGCGTGGAGCAACGTGCCGCCGCGCGTGGCTTTGCCGAAGACCGCCACGCCGCTGCAATGGAAGAACTCCGGAAAGATGTTCGCCGCCTGCACCGTCGCCAGCGGCAAGCCCGCGCCGTCGGCCACGCCGCGCATCTCCTCACAATACTCCGGCGCGATGAACGGCCGTTGTCGCTCCACCAGCTTTGCCGCCGCGTCGGGAAACCACTCGCCTTTCTCGATGGAGTAGGAAAACCCGACGCCGTAGATGACCCGCTCGCAAAGTCGCCTGATGTTGGGCGCGAGCAGCCGTCCGTGCTGGACGCCAATCTCGTAAGGCTTGCCGCGCAGCCGCAACACGCGCCGGCCGTCCTTGATCTCCAGCGAGCCGTTGCCCTCGCGGCGCAGCGTGTCGGCCTCACGCGGCACCTCGACCAGTTGGAGCGACAGGATGCGCAGCACGGCGGCGAGGCTCTTGTCCATCTCGATCGCCTCGACGCGCGTCGCCGGTTTTGGCGCATTCTTCGGGCCGGATGCCAGCGTGGCATCGGCGAGCGGTTCGCGGCGGAAACTCAGCAGCCACTTCTTGTAGTGGATCTCGCGTGGCAAACCATCGCTCCAAGCCACGGCAGCCCGCCCGCCATCGAAGAAAATGTCCCAGCACCTGTCTCCGTCCACGTTTCTAACACCAGTTACGCACGGCCGAAACCACAGCCCAGACAGCAGCCGTTTCCACAGCGGCAGTCTTGGCAACGCATCGGCCATGTCCGCCAGCGCGCGGCGGCTCTCGGAAAAGTCGCAGACCCCGCCGACAAAGTGAGCTTTCGTCTTCACGGACACAATGTGCGTCCCGGCACCAGAGGTCAGGGTGAAAAGGTGGTCGTCGTAATCGATCAACAGCCAGAACGCCGCGGAGTCGGCTCGCGAAAGCAGTTCCGCACCGCCGAGCTTGCGTAGTCCGCCCGGTAATTCAAACACATCCAAGCAGGCATGCTGACCACGCAGCCGCTCCGGTTCCCGCAGCAGCGCGGCGACGTTGTCGTAGCTCGACCAGAGAATCCAATTCGCCGCCGCCCAGTCGAGAAAGACCGCGCTCAACCCAACGACCGTGAAGATGGTGATTCGACGCTTCATGTCGAACGGCGCGCGACAGCGCTACTGCCCGCTACTCTTTCTTCATCACATGGAGGCCCGCGAACGGCTGGGACAGGTCCAGCGGTTGCGGCAGCCAGACGCGCAGCGTGGAGTCTTCCTTCCACGTGTGGCCGGAGGAGGCGTAGTCGCAGAAGCGCAGCGTCGTCTTCTTGCCGCCAACCTCGAACGGCACGTCCAGCGCCATCCGCACGCCCTTGGCTTTGACTGCGGTAGCCTTGACCGCACCGCTCGCGTCCGCGATGACCACGCCGCTGCCGGCGGCTGGCTTCGTCACGCGTTTGTCCAGCGCGAACACCACCGGCCCGCGCGTGATCGCCACGCGGCCGGAGCCGCCGGGGTCTTTTTCGCAACGCACGGTGAAATCAAGCGTCAGGCGAACCTTGTCGCCGTTCTTCCAGACGCGCGAAAGCCGCGCGTAGCTGCCGGGCTTGATGTCGGTGACAGCTTTGCCGTTCACCGTGAGCTTTGTCGCGCGGCTCCACGCCGGGATGCGCAGGCTCAACATGAAGTTTTGTGGCAACTGCGGACGCACTGTGATGTCCACGACGTTGGCGCGCGGGTAGTCGGACTTGATGTCGAGTTGCGCTTCCTCGAACTTCACCGTCGCTGGCTCGTAGAAGTTCATGACCGGACCGTCCTTCCCGCTCATCACGGCGAGCGCAGGCAGCAGGTTCAGCCCGCGCGGGCCGCTGGCGACGCAACAGTTCTGGTGCATCTTGCAATGCTCTGGCGCCGGCTCGCGCTGGCCTTCGAGCGGGTTGTAGTGGCACCACCAGGTGCCGTCGTCCTTCTGCGCGGCGAGGAGCGGATTGCAGGCGCTGCGCTCGATCTCGTCAGCGTAGAGCGGGTCGCCGGTGAGACGGAGCAGTTGCGCGGCGAACTTCGCCCAGGTCACCGTCACGCACGTCTCCATCCACTCCGGCACCGGCTCGGCCTGGCGCGCGCGACCGTTGCACCAACGCTCCCAGCTCGACCCGGAGCCGATGATGGTGATCTCCGTGTCGCGGATGTTTGCGAACACCTTGCGCGCCGCCTCCAGATATCTCGGGTTGCCTGTGACACGGTGGAGTTCGACGAGACCCTCGTAGCAGGACATCATCTCGTAGGACTTCGACGCGCCGCCGCTCATGTAGCCTTTCTGTTTCTTGTCGTCGGGACCGGGGAACATCTTGAAGACAGCAATATCGGCGAGTGACTTGCGGACGAGGTCGGGGCCTTTCGGGCCTTCCCACGCGCGGACGATGTATTCGGCGAAGTCGAGATAGCGCCGCTCGCCGGTGCGCCGGTGCAACAACACCATCGGCTCCATGATGCTGCTGGCGGCCATGCCGGTCCACCAGCCGTTGGTGGCGATGTCGGCCTTGCCCGGCCCAAAGAAGTTCAGCACGCGGTCGGCGTGCTTGCGCGCGGCGTCGAGCGCCTTTGCGTCGCCGGTGAGGTCGTGGTAGGCGAGCAGGCCGAGGAGCGTGTATTTGCGGCCCCACGTGTCCCAGTTGGTGAACTCGTTCGGCGCCTTGTAGGTCGTGATGCCGCCGTCGGGCGTCTGCGTCGCGATGAGGCCCTTCACCGCCTCGTCGAGGATGGCGCGCAGCTTCGGGTCGCCGTCGTAGCGATACGCCAGCGCCGCGGACGTGAACCACTTGCCCCAAAACTCGCCGCGCCACATCCGGTCCTCCTCGCGCACGGCGAACGGGTTGATGAGGTCGGGCAGGCTCTGCGCATACATCCGCCCGGTCTTGCAGGTGGCCATCGCCTCGCCCAGCCAGCCGTGAAACTTCACGCTGCCCGGCGGCGCGAACGCGAGCGCGTCGCTGACCTTTGGCGTGATCTTGTCTTCAGCGTTCACAGCGGCCACCAACACGACGACCGCGACAGCGGCAACCAAGTTCATCTTCTGCATTGTCGAATCTCCTATTGAAGCTCCCGTTCCTTGTCGTTGGATGAAGCGTGTTTGTCCAGCGCAATTCCGCCGCGGGGTGTGATTCACCAGAATCCAATCTTGTTCTGTTCCAAGTGCAGAACGAAACAGGCATGGCATCGGACGGAGCGGAGTGAAGCTCCGATGCCATGCCTGTTTCGTTAGGCATCATCGTTATTAAGCAAAAGGTCTGCATCGGATGAAAACTTCCGCCATGCGTCGAAATCACTCTGAATGCACTCGCGATGCCGCTCAGCGGATGCGTCTCTGCCGTTCCATGCGGTGTTGAGGTGGTGATAGAGGTGACTCATCGCAACGTGGAACTCCGCGTAGTCATAGCTCTGGTCATTCTCAATCTCACCAATTGTGCGATCAAGCTCCTCCTTTGCTTCTCGGAGATGGAAAAGAACGGCGTCTCGATTCATAGGGTGTGGTGCGATGCCTAACAGTATTATTCACCCAAACCCGCCAGCAAAGGACAAAAGAGCTGGTTTGAGGATAGCGGTTCATGGCGTGGCGATTGGGCCGGGCGATGAGGGATCTCCCGTCGGGGACTGCGTTTCGCCATCATCGTAGATATAGACGACGCCCCAGCGGGCGCACTTGGCGCGGCGGCTGGAGGCGTCGGGATCTTTGCGGTGGAAGAACTCCACCGTGTCGCAGATGTCCACGGCCAGGGCGTGGGCTTCGGGGTAGAGGCGGGTGACGTCTTCGCGTTCGAGGTCGGTCTTGGTCTGGGCGCTCTGGCTCTTGTTCTGGAGGTCGGCGAGATGGGCGAGGAGGGCGGCGACTTCGGCGGCAGTGGGATGGGACATGGGGACGTGCGGGATGGTGCCGCCGTCGGGGCTGCCGTCCCAACGCGGCACGCCGGCGCTCTCGGCGGCGGCGCGGGCGGCCTCGCCGCTGACGACTTTCTCGGCGGCTTCGATGACGGCGTCCTGGGTGGAGAGGTCGGGGATGGTGGTGGCGGCGATGTCACGGCCGTAGTAGCTGCGCGCGCCGGGGTCGAAGAGGCCGCGCAGGATGCCGAAGTTGAGGACTTGGTGGAAGTGGCTGACGAACATGGCGAGCCGCTCGTTGGTCTGGGTGAGGGCGGCGGTGATCGGGGCTTGGGCGGCGAGGGCGAGGCTGACGTCGTTGGACTCCTTGATGAAGCGGCTGAGGAGGCAGTCGGGGTTTTCGTCGTCGAGCTTGGTCCATTGGTCGTTGGTGATGGCGCGGTCGGCTGGGCGGCTGTTTTTCCAAGTGTCGCGGGCGGCCTTGAGGGCGCGGAGGACGGTGGCGGCGGTGTTGGGGAGTCGGCGGTGGGGCATGGCGGCCTTTCAATTGACGGTTTCTAGACGCGAAACGCGGAATTCGTTGTGTTTCTGGCGGTTATGGCATAGAAAGACGATAGTAGGGCTATGAAATGCAAGCGTCCGGTAAAGCGGGAAGGCATTTTCGGGATTAAAGGATGGCTTCCGGCGTGCCGGAACGCCGCCTTCAAGATTGAATTGGCTGTCCGGATAAAGAAATTGGCTGATTCGGGATTGAAGAAGGCCTTCCGGCATGGCGGAAGGCCACCTACAGACTTGAAGAGGCCTTCCTGCTTCAAAAATCGAAGGATTCAAGATTGCAGTGGCCGTTCCGTCAAAGCGGACTGGCCTCTTTAGAGTTGTAGTGGCCGTTCCGTCAAAGCGGAATGGCTTCTTTAAGATTGTATGAGCCATTTCGGCAAGGAGGAATGCACTCTGCAATATGGCAGGCACCAATTCCGCGTGGCGAGAGTTGGACTGTAGAGTTGCAGGGCCGCTCCGGGTTGAGCCGGTGGCGTGGCGCGGGGTTGTTGGAGGCCCGCGTCGGCTGCTTGAGTTTGGAGTTGGAACGCGCATCCCTGTCTCTCCACGCCGAAAACCGTCGTCATCTCTCCAATGGATGACTTCGGCAGGGTAGAAAGCTGGCTGCGCGACGGCAAGCTTTTTTCCGCCCGGCGGCGGCTCAGAACCCGCGCAAGTTCGTGCTGCTGCGGCGCGTGAGGCCTTCCTTGGGGATGCGCTTGAGGACGAGATACTGGATGCCGTGCTCGGCGCAGAACTTCTGCTTCTCCGGCTTGTCGCCGTCTTCGTTGACGGCGTAGATGTCGGGCTGGATGCGCCGCATCTCCGGCTCGGCGTCGAGCCAGCCCCAACCGGTCGTGATGAGCGCCTGGTGGACGTAGCGGATGGAGGCGCAGAGGTAGCGGCGTTCGTCCTCCCGGAACAGCGGATGGCCCGCGCCTTTGAGATGCTCGACGTTCGCGTCGTTGCCGGCGATGACGTAGAGGTCGCCGTGCGCGGAGACTTCCTCGAAGAATCGGACGTGGCCGGAGTGGAACCAATCGTAGCAGCCGGTGACGACGACCTTCTTGCGGCCGGGCGTCGGCGGCGTGATGGCGAGGTCGCTTTTCGGGAAACCGGCGAAGCTTTTGCTGGAGATGACGTGATAGGTGAGATGGTTCGCTTCGCAGAACGCGCGTTTGGCGGGCGTGTCGTGCGGCTCGTCCACGGCCCAGATGTCGGGCCGCGCGCCGCTGGGCCGCGGGAAGGCGTCGGGATTGAGCGCGCAGTTGACGAGTTGCACGTCGCGCACATAGCGGATGGCTTGGACTAGGTAGAGCCGCTCGGCTTGCGGGAACTTCGGGTCCTTGCCGGTGACGGCGCGGACGGTGTCGTCGGACCAGAGCCGCACGGAGACCTCGCCGAGCTTGGCGGCTTCTTCGAGGAAGCGGACTTGCGGCGAGCGCAGGTCGTCAAAACTGGCGGAGACGGCGATACGTTTCATCGTCGGGTCACTTCGAAATGCGGACGTTGATGCGGAACGCGCCGGGCACCGGTTCCTCCGAAAGCACAAAGAGATAGCCGCCGCCGCAGCCGGAATACATCGCGCCCGGATAGCGCGACTGGTAGTGCTTCATCAGCGCCACGAGGTCCATCTTGATTGTCGGATGCCGGACAACGTGCGGCAGCAGCGCCTCCCAGCACGCCATGCACTCGTTCATGGAAGCGCCAAGCGCCTTGATGTCGCGCGCGAGGATGGCGTCGTAGCAATCCTTGCCCGACTGGCCGAGCCGGCGAATCCACTCGCGGTCGAGGCGCTTCACGCCGAGCGGGCTATAGCCTTCCGGCCGCGGCTCGACCGGCAGCACGTGGATCACCTTCTCCAGCCAGCGCGCGATCTTCGGGTCGTTGTTGGACTCGATGTGAACGGGGAAGATGCCGCCCGCGTGCGTGAACTCGTAGTCGAGCCGGTTCACGCCGGGATAGATCAAGCCGATCATGTCCTGGCTGCCCGACGGCTCGGCCTTGCCTTTGTTTTCCTCGGCGTAGAGTTCCTCGACAAGCTTCGCCGGCTTGCGGCGGGGCAGGCGGCCCTTCCAGAGCTTGAGCGCGATGTTGCGCGTGCCGGTGGAGATCCCAGCGCGCTCCATCCAGCGAAACGTCGGCTCCAGACCGATGACCACCATCGAGCCGGGCGGCGTCGGGTTCAGCTTCGAGATGAACGGCTGGTCAATCCATCCGCCCGCCAGCGCGATGCGATACGGAATCTCGCCGATGACGTCCGTCAGCTTGCCGCTTGGCTTCTTGGGCACGTTCGCGTCCTTGGTGGTTCAGATGACATCTCGAACTGTCGCCTTGCCGGCCTTGCGGTCGCGATACTGCTGCTCGATCCACTTGTAGGTGATGGCCAGACCTTTGCGGAACGGCATGTTCGGCTCCCACTTGAGCATCTTCTTGATGAAGGTGTTGTCGCTGTTGCGGCCGGCGACGCCGCGCGGGGCGTTGAGGTCGTATTGCCGCTTCAGTTTGATGCCGCCGATCTCCTCCGCGACGCTCACGAGGTCATTGATGGAGATCAGTTCGCTCGTGCCGAGGTTGATCGGCGTGGCGATGAGCTTGTCGCAGTGCATGATCATGTCAATGCCCTTGAGGCAGTCGGCGATATACATGAAGCTGCGCGTCTGGTGGCCGTCGCCCCAGATGATGATCTCCTTCTTGCCGGTGTCCTTGGCCTCGATGACCTTGCGGCAAATCGCGGCGGGCGCCTTCTCGCGGCCGCCGTCCCACGTGCCCCACGGCCCATAGACGTTGTGGAAGCGGGCGATGGCGGTCTTCATTTTTCGCTCGGCCCAATACTCCTGGCAGAACATCTCCGACAACAGCTTCTCCCAGCCGTAGCCGCGCTCGGACATCGCCGGGTAGGCGTCGCTCTCCTTGAGCGCGCGGCAGTTCGGGTCTTCCTGCAGCGTCACGTTGTAGGCGCAGGCCGAGCTGGCAAAAAAGTAACGCTCGCAACCGGCGCGATTGGCCGCCTCGATGAGGTGGGTGTTGATGAGGATGCTGCGGAGGCACTCGATGCGAAACCGCTCGATGAAGCCCATGCCACCCATGTCGGCGGCGAGGTTATAGACCTCGACAGCATCCTTGACGGCGGCTTTGCAGTTCGCCTCGTCGCTGAGGTCCATGCACCAGCTTTCGACGCCGGGCGTGCGTTGATACCACATCGCCAGCGGCTTCTTGTCCACCGCGCGGATGCGAGTGAAGCCCTTGTCGTGAAAATACCGCACCAACGCGCCGCCGATGAAACCGCCCGCGCCACCTATAAGGATGAGATCGCTCTTGTTCATAATTGTTTGTCCTTCTTACTCCAAAACTCTCGCTGCTTTCAAACCACAACTTTGTTTCAAAAACCGCGCGCACCATACGCTTGATTGGCGCGGCTGCCAATGGATAGGGTTGACCATCCGATGGATATCATTGACCGCAAACCCAAACCGGTCGCCCAGCCGAAGTTCATCTCCACGCAAGTCTCCGACGTGCGCTACTACTACCTCAACCTGCGTCCTGCGCCGACGGCAGACATCACCGTTGTCTGTGGCGGCCGTGAGCGGTGCAATCCCGAATACGTCATCAGCCGGCGCGAGTTCCCGTTCCTCTCCATCGAGTGCGTCGCTCAAGGCCGCGGTGAAGTGAAGGTCGCTGGCCGGACGTTCCGCTTGCAGGCCGGATCGGTATTTTCCTACGCGCCCGGCGTGGCGCACACGATTCGCAACGATGCGAAAGACCCGATGGTGAAATACTTCGTGGACTTCACCGGCGACGAAGCGGCGCGGCTGCTGCACGACAGCCCGCTGCGGCACGGCGTCGTCCAGCTTTCCGCGCCCGGCGAGATCCTCGACATCTTCGAGGACCTCCAGCGCCAGGGTAGCAACGACGCGCCCGGCAGCAAGGCCATCTGCGCGGCGCTCGTGCGGTTGCTCATTCTGAAGATCACCGCGTTTGCCGTGCCGGAACGTGAAGCCGATGCGCGGGCGTTGGCCACCTACCAGCGTTGCAAGCGGCAAATCGAGCAGCATTTCCTCGGCCTGCGCTCGCTGGCGCAAGCAGCGCGCGCCTGCCACGTGGACCAAGCTTATCTCTGCCGCCTCTTCCGGCGCTTCGACCACCAAACACCGTATCGTTATCTCGTGCGCTTGAAGATGAACCGTGCCGCCGAGTTACTGCTCGGCCCGGGAAAGCTAATCAAACAAGTCGCTGAGGAACTCGGTTTCACCGACCCCTATCACTTCTCCCGCGTCTTCAAGTCCGTCCACCGCGTCTCGCCGGTGCAATTCATCCAAGCCGGCCATCGCCGGACGGATCGGCGTTGAACTCTATCGCAGCTCCGACAAAACCACATCCCTCTGTCGCGATTTCGGCGTGACGACGAGGTTTACCAGCTTTCCGTCGCGGACGCGACCTTCGACCGTCGTGCGGCGTGGGGCGTGGAGCTTGAAGTGGAGGTTCCAATCCTTCGGCCACGCGGGCAGGACGTAGATCTTGTCGCCGTCGGCGTTCAGGATCATGTGCTGGAGCGTCAGCAGGATGTTGCCGCCGTGGTCCTGGTCGGGCAGCCAGTCGAAGTTCGGCCCCCACATCGCCGGGAAACGGAAGTTGCGGTGCGAGTTGCGGACCTTGTGGAGGATCTGCTTCTTCGCCTCGTCGGTCATGCCGAGCAGCGCGGCACACTGGCCGTCGTAGCACCAGCCGGTCATGATTTTCGCACCGCGACGGTTGAACGTCTCGATGCCAGCCTCCAATCCGGGACGACCCACAGCAAACAAGCGGAACGGCCAGACGGCGTAAAGCTCCGGGTTCTCGCAGTTGTTGCGCTTTGGATTAAACTTCTCCGCGGGCGACACGAAGCTCTTGCCGTCCTCGGTGTGCAACGGCACGGGCGGCGCGGCGGCCTTCATCTTCGCCCAAAACTCGCGGTCGGCGGCGGGCATGGCGTCCTTCGGCAACGCGAGCAGCCGGTCGAGCACATCCTGCAAGCCCGCGACGGTCGGCGTGTCGTTGACCACGTCGAACCAGTAGGTTTCGACGGCCTGCGTCGGGCTGATGATAAGCTTACCGCTCGCGTCGCGCCGGAACCGCGTGTCGAAGTAGCGCAACACCTCGCGCGCCATCGGCACGATTTCGTCGGCGAGGAACTTCGCGTCGAGCGTGCGCTCGTAGCAGTCAAGCATGAGCGCCACCAACTCCAGCCCCTGCTGCCATGAGTAGCACCAGTATTTGCACGCGACGTCGCCAATCTGCTTGCCCTTGCGGTCCCAGCCGTAGTCGCGGTTGGCGTAGGTGCCGAAACTCGTCATCGTCTCCGGGAAATACGCGCCCTCGGCACCGTAGTAGAGCTTCGCGCGCGCCTTGCAGATCGGCAGCACGTCGCGATACATGCGGAACACCGGCGCGCAAAGGTCGTAGTCGCCGTTGGCCACCGCCGACCACGCCGGGAAGCGTGTGTTCTGCCACCAGAAGCAATCGCCCCACCGCCGCCAGTCGGGATTGAACTGCTGCTTCGGGTCGGTCAATTCCGGGTCCACGGTGAAGATTGAGCCGTTGAACTTGACCGGGAAGTTGCCGCGCCCGGCGCACGCCGTCATCCAACGCTGGAGCACGTAGGCGCGCGTCACCACCGACGGCGTGGGTTGCTCCATGCCGCCGCCGCCCTCGGCTTTCAGCAACTTGCCGTTGAGGTAGAGCCGCCGACCGTCCGCCGCCGCGTCATAGACCGCCGCGACGTGGTTCCACGCGCCAAGCTGAAGCACATCATTGACTGCCATCGCGTGCGAGCCGGTGATGAACCGCAGGCTGCGACCGGGATGCGTGTCGAAAAGAAACCCATCGCCTTTGCCCGCCGTGAGCTTGTCGAAGATGCGCGCGCCTTTTGAGTCCGCATCGGGCTGAATCCACGCTTCAAGCGTAAAGCTGTTCGTGAAAGCGAGCATCGGCGAATTTGGCACTCCGATGTGCCCGCCGCCGAACACAGCGCCTTGCTCCTCGAACTTCACCGCGCCGACAACCGTTGCGCCCTCCGGCACGCTGGAGAACCGCCAGCCAACCAGCCGCCCGCTCGCAACCGCCGCCGCGTCGCTGGGTTTGCCAGTGGCAAGTGATGCAATCTCAGTGTCACTCAGCGCCCGTCCGAAGATCGTCGCACGGCTCATCGTGCCGCGGAACTTGCTGCCGCCGCCGCTGTCCGCGCCGATGCGCAGCGGATGCTGGTTCGCCGGCAACGCGGCGATGGCTGCGTTGTCGCCCTCGACGAAAACCCAACTGCGATTCCAAAACGCGTTCCACCACGCAGCGGTCGCTTTCTCCGCTGCATTCGCGTTGGCGGACGAGTCAGCGATGCTGGCGAGTTGCTTCTCCCACACAGCGGTCGTGCCCGTCACCGCCGAGTGCGTCGCGATGCGAATGGCAAACTTCTTCACCGGCGCGGGCGACTTCAGCGCCGTCGCACCATCCTCCACGAACCCAGTCGCCATCATCGAGCCGCCGAAGGTGCGGTGTCGGATTGGGTCTTTCACCAGATGCGCGAACTGCTCCAGGCTCTGGTGCTTCAGCGTGAGCGGCACGCAGGAATGTTCGTTGCGATGATACCATATTACGGCATTGCCTGCGTCCTTCACCACATCCGCCGATTCCCACACCTCGATCTCCTTCGGCCCGGCCTGCATCGTCCAGCTTGAGCCAAGCTCGCCGCCGGTGAGCACTTTCTTCTCTGTGCGCCAGCATTCCAGCGCGGCCTTCACAGTGACTGGCTGTCGGTTCTCACCGATGACGTAGATGACCGGCGCGTTCGCATCCACGAAAACCTTCAACCGCGCATCACCCGCCGCGATCTCGATGCGGCCATCGCGGAGCTTCAACTCCTGCCGAAACGGCGCTCCCTTCACGAATGGGTTCGGCGTCAGCGACACGCGCACGCCGCCGAGCTTCAGCAGTCGCGACGCCTCGCTCCACGCATCGGTGCGGGCGATGTAGAAGCGCAGGTCGCCGTCTTCCTCGACCCAGACGTTGAGGCCGACCTCACCGTTACCGATGGGCATCGAGCCGGTTGCGTTCTGGCTCGGCGTTTTCCAGACGACGTTGTAGAGGTCCAGTTCCGGCGGCGCGGCGGCGAACGAAGTGGTGAGCGAGAAGACCGAGACGGCGAGGAGAATGAATAGCCGGTTCATAGCGGCGCCATCGTAGCCGACTGGAAGTTTTCGGCAATCACGATTTCGGTTATGGAGGCGTGTGCTTCGCTACGGCCCAACCCGCTCCACATCAATGTAAACGGCGCGCATCGTCGGGGCGTCGTGGACGTAGAGAAGCCGACCGGGACGGATTTCGCGGATGGAAGAGTAGTTGAAGCCGGCTTTGTCGGTGATGACGCGGTGCGAGGTCCATGTTTTGCCTTGGTCGAGGCTGAACATGATGCACGAGGCGGGGCGGCCGTAGCTGCACGCAAGGACACCGTTGCTCATGAGCATCACGTCCGGGTCCACGCTGCCTTCTTCCAGTGTCACCGGCTCGGTCCATGTCCTGCCACCGTCGCGCGACCAGACTTGAACGAACGGCAGCAGCGTGCCTTGGCGATAGACGACCGTCATTTCTGTTGGTGAAAGCCGCGCGAGTGCCGGTTCGCCCGCTTTGGGGATGGAGGAGAAATGCCGCCACGTCTTGCCGCCGTCGCTGCTGCGCAGCAGATGGCCCGCGTGGCCTGAACGGGCGTAACCGTAGCCGACCGCAGTGACGCCGCCGTCCGGTTCGGCGAAGATGTGGCGGTCGAAGACAAGCACCACCGGCTTGTTCTCCGTCATCGCTTCCGGCGGGAGATGGATTTCATGCTCGAACATCGTGAACGTCTCCGCCTTGGCATCGAAGCGCACGGTGTGGCCAATGAGCACACCATCGGCGCGTTTGCGGTTCCAACGCGACACGCCCAAGATGCTGCCGTCGGCCATGCGCACCATCGGCAGCGGCGCCTGCTCGATTTTGTCGAGGCCCTTGATCGGTGTCCACGTCTTGCCCTCGTCGGTGGAACGCAGGACGCCATACGGTTCGAAATACGCATCCGGTCCCTGCGCCACGCTCATCAGCAACAGGCCCTTGCCCATGTCGTAGAGATACGGCCGCGTCTGCCGGACCTTGTCGGCGCGCGTGATCTCCCATGGCTCGCTGATAGTGATTTTCAACCGCGGCGGCGGCGCGGCGGACGTGGGTTTGCGCACGCCAAGCCTGACGGATTCCCAGCGCGCGTCGCCGGTGAACGCCTTGGAGTTGGAGCCGAACTGGATGAACGGCTTTGGCGAATCGGCCGGTTTCCAGAAGGCGTCTATGCCGCGAATCCGTTGTGTGCCGTCCATCCACACGCTCATGTCGTTGCCGCGGATGACGAGCCGGTAGGTGTGGAAACTGCTCGCTGTGTTTGTCCGGAAGAACCGGTCAGTAAACGTCGCGACAGTTCTCGGCGTCAGAGACAATCCTTCCTGGTGCTTTCCGTTGCTGACCAGCAAGCCGATTGGCGCGCCGTCGCGCCACGGCCAGACCGATTGGCCACCGCGAAAGGCTTTGATCGCGCCGACCTTCACGCGCGCCTCGACGACGATCTCCGACGACGGATCGGCTTTCCATCTGGCGCGGAAACACGCCGGCTCCTGCGCTGAGTCGTCCACGATACGCAAGGCAGCGTTTTCGACTGTGGCGTTGGGTTTGCCGATGGCGGTCCAGACCGGCACGCTCGGCAACGTCCGTCCGTCGTAGTGGACGAGCCAGCGGATTCCTTCGTCATCGGCAGTGCGAGCCTCCGCGACAAGACTCGCGACCGCCATAGCGACGCTGAACATCATTGTTGCCGGCCTGCTCGCCATAGGCGCTCCTTCCGAGTTGGCGGCTCGTCAGTGCAGTATCTCGCCCTTGAGGCAGTTGCCCGGCACGTCGAGCAACTGGATGCTGGAGACAGTCTTCATCGTTTTGTGGTCGGCAAAGGTCCAGACGACCTGCTTATCCGGTGTCACCTCGATGATGTGGGCGCTCTGGCCAAACTTGCCGTGGCCGAGCCAGTTGGTGATGACGGTGTTGCCGTTGGGCAGACGCTGGACGCCGGTCATGAACTTGAGCGGCAGGCCGGGCAGGTCGCCGTCCTTCACTTCCCAGACGATCTTGCCGGCCGGGTCCACCTCGAACACGCGCCCGCCGCCCGGTTTGTCGCCGATGGCGATGAGCGTGTTGCCGTTGGACAGGCGCACGACGCTGTGTGGGCCGCCCTTCGCGGGAATGTCGCGCACGAGTTTGCCCTGCGGGTCGTATTCGCGGACGACCTCTTCGCCGTAGTGAGTGACGAGGAAATTGCCGTTGGAGAGGTAACGGGCGTTTCGGATGTAAGCGTGGCCGCCGTCCTTGCCTTCGGGCAGCAGTCGCACTTCCTTGACGATCTTGTAGTCGGGCGTCACTACGAGCAGCCGGCCGGTGTTGCACTCGCCGATGAACGTGTTGCCGTCGGCGAGCCGCTGGCAGGCGTAGATTTCGCTCGGTCCCTCGACTTCTTTCGCCGGGCCGCCCTTCGGCTTGACGGTGCGTTTGAACGGCGAGCCTTTGTAATCGAATACGATCTTCTTGTCGCGAGTGACCTCCTGCACGCCGGTGCCGGTGTTGAAGAGGAGATTGCCGTTGGGGAGCACCCAGAGGTCGTTGCAGGAGCCGGTGGCGTATTCCCACTCGACCTTGCCCTCGGTGTTGACGATAAAGACCTTCTTGCCGCTGTAGTCGGTGCAGGCGAAATGGTGGCCCTTGCCGGTCTGGAGCGGCATGTCCGCTGCCACGAGGTGCGAGGCCAGCAGTGAGGTGAGAACGCAGATCAGCTTTGTCAGTTTCATGTTTTAGATTTCCAATTTCCACTTCGCCTGCCGCAGCACGGCGTGCGGCGCGCCTTTGATCACTTCATACCAGACCGAGAGCAACGTGCCGTCGGCAAGCTCGACGGTGCTCGGATAACCGAGGTCGCCGCCCGCGCCGTCGCCGGAGATGATCACCGGCTCCGACCACGACTTGCCGCCGTCGTCGCTGACGCGCGCCTGGTTGCCAAACGGCGCGCGGCGATGGCCGTAGGTCATCAGCAGTTTGCCGCTTCGCAACCGCAACAGATGGGATGGCAATCCCCAGACGCCGATGGAGTGTGGCACGCTCCACGTCTTGCCACCGTCGCTGGATTCGGTTTGGAGGGTCTCGCCGGCGTTGGCTTTGTTGTGATTGCGAATCTGGACGATGATGTGGCCGCGCGACACCTCGACGGCATGCAGTTCGTGGTAATTCTTCGCTTCATCGCCGTCGCGGACGGGAATTTCCGCGAGCCAGCGCCACGTCTTGCCGTCGTCACGCGACTCGCAGACGCCGACGCGCTTCTTGCCCGTCCAAAGCTCCTTGCCGGCGTAGAGCAGCCGCCCGTCGGAAAGCTGGATTGGCCCGTGCGGGCTGTTGACGATGGATGAGTAGCGCGCCGACCACGTTACTCCGCCGTCAGCGGAGCGGATCATCCACTGGCCGAGTTCGGCTTCGCGTTCCTTGGCGCCGATGCGGTTGTGCACGGCCTGCCATGCCTTGAGCTTCGCGGCTGGCCACGCGCCTTTTTCGCCGGCTGATTTCTTCTCCGCGGCGAGCAGGCCTTTTTCGTAGGCGAGCGACGTGAACGTCGTCACGAGGATGCTGCCCTTGGCCGTCTCCACCACGCCGCTGTCGCGGTCGTCAATCGGACCGTCGAGCAGCACCTGCGGCCAGCACCATGTCACGCCGTTGTCGTGCGACACCATCATCTCGACGCGGCCGAACGGGCAGACATGCGCCTCACGCCCGCCGGACCAGCTCACGAGTAGGTCGCCGTTGCGCCGCCGCGCGACGGTCGGCCAGCCGCAGTAGTATTCCGGCTGGTGACTGATGATTTTCTTCTCGATGACGTTGATCGCCGGTGTGGCGGAGGCGCGGCGAGCGGCGAAGAGAACGGAGGTGGTGGCGACGCCGGTGGTTTGGAGAAAATGGCGTCGGGTCATCGTGGGGGACGTGTTTGGGTTCATGGCAGTTCCTCGGTTGTTCACGGCTGGCTGGCTTTCAGCCAGTCCAAGCTGATGCGGCGGAGGCGCAGGCGGTTAAGGCCGCCGACCTTCTTGTCGCCGGCACAGTAGGCCAACAGGACCGCGTCGTCCGTGAAATGGATGGCCGTGTAGCAATACCAGCCTTCGGGATCGTTCTCGATGAGTTTGCGGTGCGACCACGTCCTGCCGTTGTCAGCGGAAATCGCGGTCACCAGCGGCGTGCGCTTGTTCTTCGGAAACTCAAACGCCCCGGAGTGGTCGTTGAAGACTACCAGCAGGTCAGAGGAACCGGGCAGACGTTCGATGCTCGCAGGCGAACACGGAGACTTTAGCGAAGTCGGTTCCGGCGCGGTCCAGGTTTTGCCGCGGTCGGCGGAGGTGAAGCCGTATTGCGCGCCGAGCGTCGTGCGCGCCCACGAGAAAAGCTTGCCGTCGGCCAGTTCCACCACGCCCGGCTCCTGCAGGCCGGACGAGCAATGCTGCGGCGCGGCCCACCATGTGGCCGCTTCCGACCACGTCTGCCCCTCGTCGTCGGAGAAATACCAAAGCGCAATGCCGCGACCGTCGAATCCTTTCCAGTTCTTCGGATCGTCGTGCTTGGAGCGGTGAAACGCCGCCGGCACGACAAGCCGACCCGTGCTCAACTGAATAACGCGGTCGTTGTTCAGCACGAAGTAGCCTGGTGCCGGCACGACCAGCACCGGCTTTGACCAAGTCGCGCCTTCGTCGGCCGAAAGCCGGATGTAAGGTCGGCAGTCGTGGAGGCTGTTCTTGAGGAGGTAGAAGAACGCGAGCTTGCCGCTCTTGAGCCGCAGCAACGAGATGCTCATCACGTTCTCGCCGCCGTCGTTCTCCACAACCGTGCGCGGCTGGCTCCACGTCCGTCCTTGGTCATCGGAATGGATGCAGACGATGCGGGCGGGCGCGTTGTCGGCGCCTCCGCCGTAGAACTGTGTGTAGTAGAAGACAATCCGCCCCGACTTGAGCGTGGCGAAGGAGCCTTCGGAGTTTCGCGGGTTCTCCTTGGATGGCTCGATGTTGAGGACCACGGTGTTTTCCGCCGCCGACAGGACACCAGCCGTCAGCAGCGACATCAGGGACGCTCGCAGGAAGCTCATGGCGTCCGCGTTATAACCGTCGCGCGCCGGTCAGGCCAAGCTTTTCGTTAGGCATCGCCGCAGCTTGCTGAAATCCCGCGTTGACCGCGCCGCCGCCTCCGGTATCATCCGCGTCATGACCAAGGCCTCATCCAACAACGCATCGCTGGCCATCGCCGTCATCGGTGGGGGCAAGATGGGTGCCGCGCTCGTCAAAGGCGTCATCCACGCCGGCGTGACAACGGCGAAGAAGATCTGGGTCGCCGAACCTGCCGATGTCGCGCGCACCGCGCTCGCGAAGGACACCGGCGTCAACGTCACTGCCGACAACGCCGCTGCAGCGAAGAACGCTCGAGTTGTTATCCTCGCCGTCAAACCCGATGTCGTTCCGGCGGCGTTGGCACAGATCAAACCGGTCTTCACGAGGGAGCACGTGCTCTTGAGCATCGCAGCCGGCGTCACGCTCGCGAAACTCGAAGCCGCGCTCCCCGCCGGTGCGCGCGTTATCCGCGCCATGCCGAACACGCCGGCGCTCGTCGGTGCAGGAGCGGCTGGCTTTGCCCTCGGTTCCACTTCCACCGCTGCAGACGCCGCGCTCGCGCAGAAGATTCTCGGGTCGGTTGGCGTCGCCTTCCAGTTGCCAGAGAAGCTGCTTGATGCTGTCACCGGCCTCAGCGGGAGCGGCCCGGCCTATATCTATATGGTGATCGAGTCGCTCAGCGACGGTGGTGTGGCGATGGGCTTGCCGCGCGACGTGGCGACGCGGCTTGCGGCGCAGACCGTGCTCGGCGCGGCGAAGATGGTGCTCGAAACCGGTCTGCACCCCGGCGTGCTCAAGGACCAGGTCACCTCGCCCGGCGGCACCACCATCGAGGGCATCCACGCGCTCGAAAGCGGCAGCTTGCGCGCCACGTTCATGCGCGCCGTCAAAGCCGCCACTGAGAAATCAAAGCTCCTCGGCTCGAAGTAATTGCCGCTCGATGAACTTCCGGCATTTCGCGCACGCCGCTTATCGCATCGCCACGACCGAGCGCGTCGGCCCGACGATCTTTGACCTTTGCGACGAACTGCTGCTCACACCGTCACCATCCATCGGCGACGCGCACCTGCGCCGCTTCTACAAGACGGCACTCTGCAATGTCGCGCTCCGGCCCGTCCTCAGCCGTGCCGGCCTGCCGCAGCTCCGCGACGCCGCCCGCTTCCGCGCGTTGCAGGACGCCCTCCGTGCCGCCCGCGACGAAGCGAAGCCGGACTGGCGCGCCATCGGCCGGCCGCTCGCCGAACTGCTCGATGAGTTTCCGCAACCGCATCCGAAACCGCCGTCCGTGCCGGCCTCGGCGGAGACGGTGTCGCTGGAGCGCGTGGACGGCATCATCCGCGGCTGCGCGGCGCATCTGCTTGGCTCGTTCGAAGCAAACGGCTTCATCCCGGCCTACGCGGCGTTCAACCTCACCGGCGAGCCGGACGTGCGCGGGCGCGATTTGCTCGTGGCGCTCGAAGGATTGAACGCGCGCACCTATAAGAACGCGACGCTGCTCTTTAATCTCGCCCGCGTCTTCTTCCTTGCCAATCCGCACGTTGCCGCGCTCCTCAACCCGCCGTGGCACGGTCTCGCCGAGCCGATGTGGGAGCCGGTGCAAATCCGCCATCGTGCCGCTTATTACGACGCGTTCTTCGCCGAGGCGCTGATGGACTACCTCGACAGCGGCCTCGCATCGCCGGACGCAACGAAATCGTCGCGCGACGCCATCGGCGGGATGTTGAAATTCTGCCTCGATACCAGCCGCGAGCGCGTGCGGTTGCCGGGTGGCAAGGAGTTCGATGTCGTCACCGCGCTCGTGCCGCCGCCGCATTGCCGGATGAGCCGGTTTTTCTGGAGGCTCAAGAGCGACCTCGGCTTCGGCCTCTACGTGCCGGACTGCGACACAACCGCGTGCTCGTTGTCGGCGGCGGCGCAGTTCGGCATGAAACACGCGTTGCTCGATCAGCCGATGCCGAACTTCTACGCCGCGCACCAGATCGGCCACCTGAACCACCATCATCCGGCGAGCGTGCCGCTGAACGACAACATTGACTTCGACGGCGGCGTGGTGACATGGATCGCGAACCTTGCAGGCGAGAAGCCGTTCGGCAACGACGTGGACCCGACGTTGAACCTCGACGTGTTGGAGCTTTGCTTCCGCAACCACGAGCGGTGGCAGATTGTCGAGAATCCGCAGCGGTTGGAGACGGTGCGGCGTATTCTCCGTTTCCAGGATCGGCTCGCCGACACCGGCGCGTTCGCCAACCCGCGCTCGCACATATACTACCTTCCGGAGCTTTACTGCGCTTACTTCGGCCGCTGCTACGCCGCGTTCCGCGCGCTGCCGGAGCCGAAGCGCAAGGCGCTCGACCCCACCGACAGTTTCGAGATGATCCGCCGGCAGGTGCTCGCCTACGTGCAGGACGAATTGCTCGCCGCCGAAATCAACGTCTTCGACGCGGCGTTGGCGCTGCTGGCGCTGGCCAAGCTCGGCACGGAGCCGGAGTCGTTCGCGCCAGCGCTGGCGTGCGTGGACCGCAGCTTCGGCGAAGGCGGCCGGCGCGCGCCGTTCAAGGCCTACGAGTGGAACAAGATGAAGACGCCGACGCGCATCCTCGTCGGCGGCCCGGAGGTGACGTCGGCGTTCGTGCTCTCCGCGTTGGTCCATGCGCGGAAGCGAATGAAGAAGTGAGGGGCCGCCACAAAAGGCTTTTGCCGCCGCAGCCGGTTTGTTACAAGTCGGCGCTTTGAAACGCGGGGCCGGCGGCGCTGGCGGCGCGTTTCAACCGGAAACAAACCATGAAATGCCTTGATTACCGCTCGGCGGAATTTGAAGCCAGTCTCGCAGCGCTGGAGCAAACCAGCCTGTTCGATCCGGCCATCGAAGCGCGCACCCGCGACATCGTCGAAGCCGTGCATCAGCGCGGCGACGACGCGCTCGTCGAGGTGACGGCGCGATTCGACGGCTGGTCGCCGGCGACGGCGGCAGGTTTTCGCGTCAGCGACGCCGAACTGCGTGACGCGGAGAAGAGCGTTAGCGCGGAGTTCAAGCGCGCGGCGAAGTTCGCGCTGCGGAACATCGAGTTCTTCAACCGCCGCGGCCTTCGTCGCGGTTGGTCGGCGCGCAATCCGCAGGGCGCGCGCGTGGGTGAGAAATACGACCCGTTGCGGCGCGTTGGCATCTACGTTCCCGGCGGCACGGCGCCACTGGTTTCCACGAGCCTGATGACTGTTGCGCTCGCGCGCATCGCCGGCTGCCCGGAGCGTGTCGTTTGCACGCCCGCCGGCAAGGGTGGCCGCGTCAATCCCGCGCTCCTCTTCGGCCTGAAGCTCTCCGGCGCGACGGAGGTCTATAAGCTCGGCGGCTCGCAGGCTGTCGCAGCGATGGCGTTCGGCACGGCAACCGTCCGCCGCGTCGCCAAGGTCTTTGGCCCCGGCAATGCCTACGTCGTTGCGGCGAAGCGGCTCCTGTTCGGCCACGTCGGCGTGGACTTGCTGCCCGGACCGAGCGAACTGCTCGTCATCGCCGACGACTCGGCGAATCCGAAACTCGTTGCCGCCGACCTGCTCGCCCAAGCCGAGCACGGCAGCGGTCACGAGCGCGTGTTCCTCGTGACGACATCGGCGAAGCTTGTCGCCACCGTCGAAGCCGCCGTCGCACAGCAACTGGCGGCACTCTCGCGGCGCGAGTTCATCGAGAAAACGCTCGTGGCCGGTGGCGTCGCGATTGTGGTCGGCTCGCTCGCGCAGGCCGCCGAGATTGCCAACCGCATAGCGCCGGAACACCTCGAACTGCACTGCCGCGGGCCGCAGAAGCTGTTGCCGAAGCTGACGACCGCCGGCGCAATCTTCGTCGGACCGTTCAGCCCAACCGTCGCGGGCGATTTCGTTGCCGGGCCTAGCCACGAGTTGCCGACCGGCGGCGCGGGGCGCATTTTCGCCGGGCTGACGGTGGACCAGTTCCAGCGGCGCACGAGTGTGGTTGAGTATTCGCGCGAGGCGCTGCGGAAATCCGTGGCCGCCATCGGGCAGTTTGCCGCCGCCGAGGGACTCGACGCGCACGGCCGTTCAGCCAGCATCCGGTTCGAGTCATGAGCTACCTGCGCCCCAACATCGAGCGGATGCACGCCTATGTTCCCGGCGAGCAGCCGAAGGTCCCCGGTCTCGTCAAGCTCAACACCAACGAGAACCCGTATCCGCCGTCGCCCAAAGTCGCCGCGGCACTCCGTAACGCGATCGGCGATGGTGCGGCGCTGCGGCTCTATCCCGATCCGGTCGCAAGCGCGCTTCAGGCGAAGATCGCCGCGCTCTACGGCTTCAAGCCGGAGCAGGTGCTCGTGGCCAACGGTAGCGATGAAGTGCTGACGCTGGCATTGCGCGCGTTCGTCGACGAGGGACAACGCGTGGCCTACGCGATGCCGAGCTACTCGCTTTATCCGGTGCTGGCCGACATTCAGGGCGCGAAGAAGCTGGAGTTGGAGATGAACCCCGACTTCACTCTGCCGGAGCGGTTGTTTCGCGAGCGCGCGCCGCTGAAGCTCGTGACCAGCCCGAACGCGCCGAGCGGCGTCGCCGTGCCGGTGAAAACGCTAAATCGGCTTTGCGCGGCGTCGCGGGGCGTCGTGCTGATTGACGAGGCCTACGCGGACTTCGCCGACGACAACGCGCTGCGCCTCGTGAAGAAGCACCGCAACGCGCTGGTGGCCCGCACGCTCTCGAAGAGCTACTCGCTCGCCGGGATGCGCGCCGGTTTCGCCATCGGGCACAAGGCACTCATCGAGGGCCTGATGAAGGTCAAGGACAGCTACAACGTGAACCGGCTCAGCCAGGCGGCGGCGCTGGCCGCGCTCGGCGACCGCGCACACTTCGAGGCGAACGTCCGGCGCGTGAAGGCGACGCGCGGGCGGTTGCGCGACGCGCTGCTGGCGTTCGGTTTCGACGTGCTGCCGAGCGCGACGAACTTCGTGTTCGCGAAGCCGCCGGCGGCGATGACGGCGAAGAAGTTCTACGAGGCGTTGCGCGCGCGGAACATCCTGGTGCGGTGGTGGAGCGACCCGCGCGTGAGCGACCGGGTGCGGATTTCCATCGGCACAGACGCGGAAACTGATAAACTGCTCGCGGCCACTCTGGGCATCCTGGCGGAGGTCAAATGAATCGCACTGCAACCATCAAACGCTACACGGGAGAGACGAAGATCGATCTGACGCTTAACGTGGACGGCCGCGGCAAGGGCGACGTGAAGACGGGCATCCCGTTCTTCGACCACATGCTGACGCTGCTGGCCAAGCATTCGCTCTGCGACCTGCGCCTGCGCTGCAAGGGCGATCTTGAGATTGATTTCCACCACACCGTCGAGGACTGCGGCATCGCGCTCGGACAGGCGTTCGCGCAAGCGCTCGGCGACAAGCGCGGCATCAAACGCTACGGCTGGTCGCGCGTGCCGATGGACGAGGCGCGCGTGGAAGCTACGCTGGACTTCAGCGGCCGGCCGGTGCTGGTCTATGAAGGTAAGCGCCTGATGAAGGCAGGCGGCGCCGTCATCGGCCGCACGGCGAGCGAGCGGTTCACGCCGCAACTCGTGGAGGAATTCCTGCGCGCCTTCGCGACGAGCGCGGCGATGAACCTGCACATCGTCATCCAGTCCGGCCGCGACGCGCACCACATGATCGAGGGCGTGTTCAAGGCGCTGGCGAAGGCGTTGGACCTTGCCTGCCAGCGCGACGCGCGTGTGCAGGGCGTGCCGAGCACGAAGGGAACGCTGGGCCGATAGACTGCTGGAGGCGAGCTTGAGTCGTTGGGGCTTCGCCGTCTTGCGTGGAGCCAGGGCTAAGAAAACGCCGCGGGGTGGAGCCACGAAGGAGGATTGGCCGATGGGAGCGGCCTGTGGCCCCGGCCCCGCGCATGGGATGAAACGCCGGAGAGGTGGAGAAGTTGCGCGGTTGCTTTTCGCCCGCCTCCTCGTTTCAGCGGAGGATGACGCCTGCCGAGTGGTTGCTCAAGGAAAGGGTCCTGAAGAACGCGGTGACAGGTTGAAAGGCGTAACGAACGGTGACATGGACGCTCGCGTTGGAACCCGCGACATTGCCGTCAGGCCAGCTTGAGGTCACGGTCAGGCTGCTGGCTTGAAGACCCACCGCATATCGAGACACCCAGTTCGCCAGCGTCGCGTCATTCGCTGCGGGACCGACCGGCGCAGCGCTTCCCGACCCATGCACCACCGCGTAGCGAACACCTTCGCGCGCGCAATGTGTGATGGTGTTGTAGGCATACACGCCGCGCCCGAGGTCAACCACGCCGAACACCAACAACAGGAAGACGACCAAACAAGTGCTGAATTCCACCAGTGTTTGGCCGTGTTCCGCCGCCGGGCGTCGCGCGCGCCCCGCGGGAGCGGCGTCGCCTTTTCTGGTTGTGGAGGTTCTGTTCATGTGGGCGTTTGTGTGGTTTTGCGTCAATCCAGAACGAGCATGCTCACCGTGCGCCGGATGGGGACATTCGTGGGCAGCCACGGCCAGGCCACGAACGGCCTGAAGGTGGCACTGACGGTCACGCTCACATTGGTGTTGGCACACGTTGACGTAACGGCGGGCGAGAGATTTGAGATGTTGGAGGCTTGATTAAGCGCGTGGCTGGAGATGAGGACGGTGTTGGTGGCGTTGGCGAAGTTCAAGCAGCCGAATTGCGCCCCCGCTGCCGCCGCCGATTCCACTTGCTGGAAGCAAAGGAACACCCGGCCGTAGTCCACGGCGGCAAGCACCAGCAACAGCAACAATGGCAGCACGAGGGCCAATTCTGTCAGCGACTGCCCGCGCGTCCTTGTCCTTGAGTAAGTTTTCATCGGCTTCACTCCACCAAGACTGCCTTCCAGCCCGCGTCGGGGATGCGCTCGGGATCCATCACGCCGAAGGTCCCGTTTCCTTGAACCTGCAGGGCACGGGAAACCACCTCCAACCCACCGAAGGTGCCGTTGCCAATAAGGGTGATCAAGCTGTTCCTCGCGTAAACGACGCCGAAATATCCCGTCGCGGTGCCGCGGATCCTGACGTCCTCGTTATTAAGCGGGTCGTTGACAATGGAGAATCCATAATAGGTGCTGTCAGCAGTCTTGGTGGGCGCCTGCAAGCTAATGTCGCCGGTGCCCTCCAGGCGGATTTCACCGTAGTCCCCGTCGCCGGTGGGGTGCGTGGGGTCGTTCGTGTTATAGATGAAGACATCAATCCCCGTGAGACTCGCGCTGCCGGTGATCTCCAAGCCGCCGCCGGCCATGATGTAGGTGCCCGGCAAGAGCGTGACCGGTCCGCTGCCCGTGATTCGGATGCCGCCATAGTAGATGCCGGGACGCAGCGTGACAGGCGCGCTGCTCGTAATGTGCAGCGTATCGGGATGCATCGCATTGCCTCCGCTGTCGGGCGATCTTCGGTAGTCGCTCAACTTCGGCCACGACTTGTCCGCAAAGGGATCGGGAAACAGCGGAGTGCCTGTGGTCACGCTGCCATCAATCGTGCCCGAGTAGCCTCCCACGATGCCCATGTTCGAGGTGTGGACGTAACTGGTGCCACCGATCACAACCGCCTGGGGGTGGGAAGAGTTGACCCGAATCGCGCCTGTGCCCGTGTCCAACGTAGCGGTTCCGCCCGTGGAGAACATGCCCCGGCCTTCCCCCAACGTCACCACGGTCACCGTGTAAGCAGTCAGGGGCGCTCCGCCGGTGGCCGAGGCGCGAACATTGGCCAGACTCCGGTTCGTAAACAAACGCATCAGGCCAATCGGCGTCGGCAGCGCGACCTCCACGCGGATGAATTTGTTCGACCCGGCAAAGGCGGAACCACTGGAGGCAGCCGGAGGAATCTCGATCAACACGTTGTTCGTGTTGGCGCCGTTCAGGCTGGCGTAGTAGAGCGCCGCCGCTTGCGCTTTGGCCCGTTGGGTGCTGTTGGTTCCCGCCAGCAACTGGCGCGCGCCGGCCTGCGCGGCCGCGTCGGCGGCGCGTTGGGCGTGCCGGCGGCTGGAGTGAACCACTCCGCTGCCCATCACCAAGCCGAGCATGGCGATCATCCCCACAAGCATGACGGCTGTTACCACAAGCACCTGGCCGGATTCCAACTTGGCCCTGGCAAGCCACTTCGTCGTCGAAAGGGCCTGTCCATCCCTCCAAAGAAACCGTGAGCCGCCGGGAAGCCGGTGTCTCGAATCTCCCGATAGTGACTTCATACTACCATCACCTCGTCATACAAACACTCGTGCCAGACTCTCGGTCTTCGCGCAAACTCTACCTGAGGCGGCTCACGCTCACATGTCGGGAAAAGCGCGAAACGAGTCGGGAAATCACGACCCTGCGTGCCTGAACCCGCCCGTTGCGGTTCACCGTCCCACACTTGATTCGCCGGAACAGACTCTTTATTGTTTGTGCCCTGCCGCATCGGGTGAACCGCCGCTGCGCAAAAGAACTTCGATGAAAAAACCTTCGCACAAAGTCCTCGACCTGCCGGTGCCGCGCAACCTGGCCAACGTCGCCTTCATCCTCGTCGAGCCGCAGACCCCCGGCAACGTCGGCAGCGCCGCCCGCGCCATCAAGACGATGGGCTTCACCGAACTCATCGTGGTCGGCGGCTGCAAGTTCAAGGACAACCGCCAGGCGCTGGCGTTCGCCCACGGCGCGGACGACGTGCTGCAAGGCGCGCGCGTCGTCAACTCGCTCGACGAGGCGTTCGAGGGAATCCACCGGCTCATCGGCACCACTCACCGCTCGCGTGACGCGGGCGTTCCACAGGTCCAGCCAATCCGCGAGATCGTGCCGCACATCGTCGAGGTATCTCAGAAGTTCCGGGTCGGCGTCGTCTTCGGCCGCGAGGACAAGGGTTTGCTGGACAACGAGCTTGGCCGCTGCCACCTCTGCACCACCGTGCCAGCCGTCCACCGCGTGCCGTCGTTGAACCTCGCGCAGGCCGTGCAGGTGGTCGCCTACGAGATTTTCCTCGGCAGCTTCGGCAAAATCGCCGGCCCGAAGCTCGACCTCGCGCCCGACCTCGAAGTCGAGCGCGCCATCCGGCACTTCGTCGCCGCGATGATGCAGGTGGGGTTCCGTCCGCACCGCGACGAGCCTGAATCGTTTGCCCGCCCGCTGCGCCGCGTGTTCAGCCGCGCCGTGCTGGAGAACCGCGACGTGCGCGTCCTGCACCGCGTCGCGCATCAGGTCGCGAAGTTTGCCGCGGGAAAGGTGAAGCGCGTGGAACCGCCTTCACTTCCGGCCAGCCGTTAACCCGGATATTTCACACGTTTCGTAGCCGCCGACGTAAGGAGGCGGAAAGGCTGTGGCTGGCAACGCCTCCGCCTCCTTACGTCGGCGGCTACAGCCTCTCGGCGTTTCGTGCAGCGTGTGAAATATGCGGGTTAGCGCCACGTGCTGGTGAAGTCGTTCACCGACGGCGGCGGCTCGGCGAAGGAATACGCCTCGCGCCACGCGTTCAGCCTGCGCCATTCCCACGGAGCCATTGCCTTGCGGTCCCGCTGGTCGAGACGCTGCAACCAACTCTTCGAGCCGACGCGCGGCAGCGGCGCGGCCTCGGCCGGGGCTGACGGTTTCTGGGTCGGCGCCGGCGGGTAGGAATACTCGAAAGTGACCTTGTTCTTCCTCGGCGCGGCGGGCGCTTTCGCGTCGTCCGCGAAGGCTGCAACGCACGCGATCACCAGCAAGAGTGTCAGTGGAATCGTTTTCATTCTCAAACCTCTCGCCGCGGATCCTAGCCACTGGCCGCGGCGGTTGCAACAGCGCAGCCTCGTTGATTCTCCTGCGCGTTCACTTCACGACAAGCCGCGCGACCTCTTTGGCCGTGAGAGCGCGGTTGAAGACGGCGATCTCGTCGAGGCGGCCTTCCCAATTGCTGTCGTTGTCGCTGCGGCCGCCGAAGAAACACTGATCGAGGCCGGCGGGGAAGTTCGCGGCGGCTTTCGCCACGATCTCAAGCTGGCCGTTGAGCCAGACGCGCAAGGTCTGGCCATCGCGCACGAGGACGACGTGCTGCCATTGCCAGCGGGGGATCACGGTGCTGCCGGCGGCCGCGGTGGCCGCCGCGTCGCCGTGGAAGAACACGAGCCTGCCGGTGTGGCCGCTCTTGCCGCCGATGCCGAGATGGTCGCCAAACGGGCCGAGGCCGTGGTTGTGGTCGCGGGAGAAAAGCCAGCCGCTGACATCGCGTCCGTCGTTCGGCATGCCGTTCCAGAGCCACATTGAGACGGAGTAACGGTCGCCGAGGCCGCCGAGGCGCGCGCGCAGCCGGCCGCCGACGAAGTGCGGGGCGCGGTTGACTTCGCCATGCCCGCAGAAGTGCGCCGAGTGCGGGCCTTCGAGGTAGTAGGTGATCTCGCGTTCATAGACCGCGTCGCGGCCATGGCCGCAGGCGTCGCTGGCGTGCGGGGCGGTGAACTCGTTCATGCGCCAGTAGGCGGCAGGCTTCAGCGCCAGGATTGCGCGCGCGGCGGGGCCGTCGCGGAGTTTCCACTCGCGGCGCGGCTGGCCGCTGACTTTTTCCAGCAGAGCGATGCCGACCTCGGCGATCTTCGGCTCGGCCTGGACTTCCAGGCCGGCGGAGCGCGCGGCCCAGGTGTTGTAGCCGCCGAAAAGATGCTGCTCCGGCGGCGGGATGTAGCCGTCGCCGCCGTTGGCGAGTTCGATCACCATGTTGTGCGGCAGCGGGCTGGCGGCTTTGATTTTCAGGCCGGTGACGGCGTAGGTCTCGTTCGGCGTGGTGGCGATGCCGATGTCGCCGATGCGCAACGCCTGCACCACGATCTCCGTCTTCTGCCGCTCGTGCAGGATGATCTGCTCGCGCGCATAGACCTCGGTGGTGGTCTTCGCGAGGCGGTTGGTCATCCCGGCAACGATACGCTCCGCCCATTCGAGCCGCTGCTTGTCGGGCACGCGATAGTTCAGCGTCATGCGCCGCTCGGCCATCGCGAGGTCCACGCCGTCGCGATAACGGATGCCTTTGTAGGCGGTCATCGCAATGTTCACGAGGCCCTTCGCGTAGTCGTCAATCGTCAGCTTGTCGTTCCAACTCTCCGGCCGCGTGTAATCCCGCCGCCAGATGTCGCCGCTGCAACCGTGCGACATGATGCCGACGAAGCCGGAGCCGGGCGCAATCCGTTCCTTCAGCCCTTCGCTAAACAGGCCGAAGTAATCCGCGCTGATGTCCTTGTCGCCGAAGTAGTGCATCGAGAAGTTGGCCAGCACCGCGAGCGGGCGTCCGTCGCGCGCCTGGAACGCGATGAGCGAGAGATCGGGATCCTCCGGCCCGGCCTCGCCCGTGGCGTCGTCCCAGTTCCGGCCCGCGTGCATGTTCGCGCGCACGGTCATGTTCCCAAACGGATCCTCCACAATGCGGTCGGGCCGGCGAATCCACTGCCGCAGCGCGGTGAACTCCGCCGCGTTGCCCTTCGCGAACCCGACGCGCGCCGGCGCCAGCGCGGCCTGTGCCGCCACGATGGCTTCGACGAGTTTGTCGCGCAAGAACGGCACATAAGCGGGATCGGGATCGGTGCCGAGGCAGCCCATCGAGGACGGCACGCTGTGCGCGTGCGTGGCGGAGATCGTCATGCGGTTGGCCGGGACGCCCGTGCGTTTCTCCGCAAACGCCTTCGCCTCATCGAGCAGCGGCCGGCACATCATGCAACTGTCCGCGACAACGATGACGATCTGTTCCTTGCCGTCGCTGAGCGCGATGGCGCGCGCATGGATGCGCGTTTTGATCTTGTCCACCGATCGGCTGAGCATCCCGCCATTGACCAGCACCGGCAGTTTCGGCGGCGTGATATCCACGACCGCGGCGCCGGCTTTGAATTCGGCGGCGTGGAGCGGGGCAAAAGGTGAGAGCAGCAGGGCGGTGAGGAGGGGCAATGTGGGGATGAGGGATTTCATGTGCATGCCTTAATCATGGTTTCGTTTCGACTGCAAGTTGGTTCGGTCTGGTCCAGTGGATGCGCGCGAGTAGGAGATCGCCCTTGATGCCGTTCTTGGGCTGCCATTCGCCGACTGTCACCCAGGATTCGTCCGGGCTGACGTTGATCGGATGGAAGTTGCCCATGATGGCGACGCGGTCGGGGTCTTTCACGCCATCGCCCACGAGCGGCAGGACGACGCGCTCCGTGGCGCGGCGGAGGCGGAGGGTCTTGAGGTCCACTTGTGCCATCCAGAGCGGCGAGCGCCAACGGATGACGTTGACGTTGCTGGCATCCTTGCGCGTATAGACCAGCCAGAGCGCGTCCGAATGCGCCAGCCAATGCTGTTGCGTGGTGGACATCGTGAGCGGCTCGCCGTCGTCCCATGACCACGGCTGCTTCGGCGTCCACTTGAGGCCATCGTCGCTCGCGCAGACGTAGCCGCGGCTGTCCTCGGCGCGGAGCGTGAGAAAGAACCGGTCGCCGAACCGCGCCAGCGACGGTTCGAGCAGGCCGCGGCCTTTGTCGTGCGGGATTTCGTCGCCGACCTGCTTCACCGCGAGCGTCTCGCCGTCGAAGCGGCAGATGACGCTGGAGACGGAGCGGGGTTTGGTCTTGTCCGGACCATGCGTGAACGCGAGGAGGATGTCGCCGTTGGCGAGCACGACGCGCTGGCCACAGTTGTTGGAGTAGATGTAAGCGCCGCGCGAGTCGTTCCACTCCAGCTTGCGGCGCGGCCCCCATTGGCCGCCCTTCCAAACCGCATAGACGGGCCAGCGCGGCGGCTGGTCGCGGGAGAACTTCGGGCCGGAGTAGAAGACGTTGTGGCCGAGCGCGAGCACCGTCTTCGTCTGTGGATGCCATTCGGGCACCACATCGCACACCCCTTCCTCCGCGCCGTCGGGCTGCTTCACGCGGCCGAGCGCCGGCACCGGCTGCGGTTCGGTCCACGTCCTGCCGAGGTCGCGCGAAGTCATCCAATGCACCGGCCCGAAGTAGTCCGAGCCGGAAATCGTCTGGAGCGTCATGAATGCCATCGGCCCCGCCGCGCCCGGCACCATGCACGCCCGCGGATGAAACCAAGTCGGCCCGCTGCCGTCGCGTCCACGGCGCAGGACAATCTTCTCGATCGCGCCCACCAATTCCGTCGGCGCGTTGGCGGCGCGCGGGATGTCGCGCACGAACAGGTTCCGCCAGCGGATCTCCCCGCCGTGCGTCTGGAGCATGATGGGACCTTTCGCAGGCAACGGTTTCGCGCGGTCCCAGAAGTTCTCCATCACCGCGCCGTCCACCACAAGCTTGTCGTTGAGCCAGACCCACGTGCGCACGCCGACCTGCCGGATGCGGAACGCGTTCCATTCGCCGAACGGTTTGTCCGCGACGACGAGCGGGTCGCGGCCGGGCATGTTCGGCATGTTGTTGAACAGCCCGCCGGAGCCGAGGTGCGGTCTGCGGTCGGGCTTCTTCGGATCGAAGACCTGGTTCCTGTCCCAAATCTGCACCTGCGGCGTGCCGCGCAGATAGATGCCGCTATCGGCCTTCGCGACGGTCTTGTATTCGATGAGAAACTCGATGTCGCCAAACTCCTCCTCCGTCGTGGCGTAAGGCCCGGTGCCGACGTTGACCAGTTCGCCATTCTCCACGCGCCAGTGGCTCGCAAACTCCTCGCACTGCTTCTTCAGGTTTGCCTCGCGCTTCTCGCCTTGCAGCTTCGCGACCGAGTGCGGGTTCAGCCCATACCAGCCCGTGAGGTCGCGGCCATTGAAGATGGCGCGGAAGCCTTTCGGCGGAACCGGATCGGCCGCGTGGAGCAGAGCCAGCGGAACCAGCAGGAGGGAGGTGAGGATGAACGTGGATTTCATGGAGTTCATTTCAAGTTTCATGGTGGTTGAATGTGGGAGGGGCCTCAGCGCCCCGACCGAAAGCAGGGTCATCTGACAACACAGCCGGGGCGCTGAGGCCCCTCCCACATTCAGGACACTTGTTCCGCATCGGCTCATGGCGTCATCTCGATCGAATAGAGAGCATTACGCGGCGCGACGTTGAACCGCAACGCGGAAACGCCATTCACGTGTGCGGCGCGCGATGGGACGGTCTTGCCACCGTTATCCTTCACCACGAGCCGGCTCGCATCCACCGACTGTGCCACCAGAACCTCGATGGTGAGCGGCTGGTCGTAGAGCGTCGCGTCCGCCAAGCAGGTGAGTTGAAACGTGAGGCGCTTGGGGCCGGACTGTTGGAGCGCCAACTTCGAGGCGTTGCGCTCGGTTTGATATTTGTGGATGTCGGCCATGCCCGCGATCCAGAGCTTCGACTGGTGTTCCTTGGCGACATCCAGCGCGGCGCGGAAATTCGCTTCGCTGCTGCTGAGGCCGTCGCCGATGTAATGGTAGTGGATGCGGCACCAGAGGCCGCGTTCGAGATGCTGCTCCAGCGCGCGGCGGAAGGCCGCGACGCGATTCCCATACACGTCGTCCATGCCCAGCGAGCCGGACGTTTCGAACTGGTGATACTTGTCCAGGTAGTAGCGCAATGTCCGCGTTGTCTCCCAATGCGTGCCGCCGCCGAGATTGAGCGCCATGAGCTTGCTACGGCCGAGCGTCAGTTTCCAAATGACCTGAGCGGCCCCGCCGATCTCTGCCTCCATGTCGTCGTCACCGACTGCGCCGCGATGGTGGGCGGAATGGTTCGCCAATTCGTGATCGCCCTTACGCGCCACGGCCTCCCACTCCGCCCGTTGCGTCTCAAACGCGGAGCGTCGCCGGTAGCCCGGTTGGGATGCGCCAGGATTGACCATGAACGTGCCGCGGAAACCATACTCGCGCAGTATGGGAATGGCTTTCGTCAGGTGCGTCGGATGCGAGTCGTCAAATCGGATGCTCAGCGCGGCCTTGCGACCGTCACGCCATTTCGCGATTCCCAGTCGCAAGCCGGTCGCACCATCCACGAGCACACGCTCCTTCTCGGATGGCAGCGATGGTTTCTCGCCCGGCGGCTGAACCGCATGGACGAAGTAACTGGCGGGGACCGCGGGCACGGGAATCAGCAGTTTGGACCACTCGATGCCAGCGCGCCGCACCATCATCGCCTTGTCCTGAGTGTCGCGCACCTCGACATCGGCGGCAGCCCAAGCACGCGGGCCGCTTTCGGGCAACTCAACGCGAATCCTCAGCGGCTTGGTCTCGCCAACCGGATTCACGGCGAGTTGCACCTTGAAAGGTTCGACAAGCTGCGCGGAGACGGTGGCGGGGCCCGCATAGTCATCGAGCTTCACAACGACACCGCCCAGATCGGCGGCGAGGACCGCACCATGGGAAGCATGCAACACCAGCACGGCAATGACCGGTAAACGACACATCATTTCGCCTTCAATCGTTGGGCTATCTTGTTGACGAGCCGCGCGACGTTCGCGCCGTTGCAGCGTTCGCCCGCGACGGCGTGCTGTTTCCAGTAAGCCACGCTGCTAAGGATGCCTTCCTGCTTCAGCACGTCCATCGCTTCGTCGAGGTTGGTGGCGGGCTTGAACTTCTTCGCCGCTGCTATCACCAGTTCCGCCACGCGAGGGCTGTCCACTTGGCTGCCATTGACCGCGTTGGCTAGCCAGTAGGCGGCATCGCAGATGATTTTGTTCTCCACGAGCACCTGCACATCGGCCTTCAGGTCCGGCGCGGCAGCGGCGCGCAACATCAGCCGCTCCGGCTTCACTGACTGCAACGACTGGCCGGCGCGGAGCTGGTCGAGCGCGGCCTGCAAGCGCCGTTTTGCGTCGGGATCAGTGGCGGGTGTTTCGGCAAGCGGCGAGTCGCTGATGTCCACGAACTTGCCGTCGCCGTAGAGTTTGTAGCGTTGGTCGGCGATGAAATACTCCTTCCCGACCTGCGCATAGACCCACGAACGCGGACGGCCCGGCTCGCCGAGGATTTGCGGCGCGATGCTCTGGCCGTCGAACTTCAGGCCCTCCGGCGCTTTCACCCCGGTCAGTTCCAGCACCGTCGGGAAAAAGTCGGTGAAGTCGGTGAGGTCGTTGCAGACTTTTCCGGACGGCACGCGGCCAGGACAGTTGACGATCAACGGCTCGCGCACGCCGCCCTCCGTCAGTTCCGTCTTGCTGCCAATCATCGGCCGGCCGCGAAACGTGCCGAGCGGGTTGCCATACGGGCCGTTGTCGGAGGTGAAGAGGATGATGGTGTTCTCGCGGAGGCGGAGTTCGTCCAGCGCGGCGGCGAGCTGGCCCATCTGCTTGTCGAGATACGTCACCATGTCGAGGACGAGGCTCTTGTCGTCCTTGCTGTCCGGCGTCCGCACGAACGGCCCGTGGGACAACACCGCCGAGTAATACACGAAGAACGGCCGCTCGCGGTGGCGCTTCATGAAGTCCACCAGGAACGCGTGCGTCAGGTCGGGGCCGAATTCGTCGGGCTTGCCCTGCACGACCGCGCCGTTGCGGTAGTAGCGCGGGTTCCAGTAACGGTCGGGCGTCGCGCGCCCCATCCACAACATGGACTCGTCGAAGCCGAGCCGTTTGGGCGCGGCGGCGTCCTCCGCTGGCGCGCTCTGGCCGAGTTTGCCAATGGCGCACGTCGCGTAACCGGCGCGCTGGAGCACAAGCGAGATGGTTGGGTGAACGGCGGGATTGATCTCCGAGTTGCCGTTGCTCGTCGCGCCGGTGCGGAACGGGTATTTGCCCGTGAGCAACGCCGCCCGCGAAGGCCCGCAAAGCGGCATCGAGTAGCATCGCTCGAACCGCAGCCCCGCCGCCGCCAGCCGGTCCAGATGCGGCGTCTTGAACGGCGCGCCCCCGTAGCAGCCGATGCGCGACAGGCCAACGTCGTCGGATAGCACGAGGATGATGTTTGGTTTGCTCGCGGACTTCGGCGCGTCGGCGGCGTGGAGCGCGGCCAGCGGCGCCAGCAGCAGCATGATGAGGAGTGTCAGTGGAAATCGTTTCATTTTCGTAGTGCAGCGGGTCGAGGCGCGGGTTCGTTGGCGTCGCGCTTCACGTCGGCCAGCCAAGTTTGAAACGCGGCGTCGAGGCGCGCCACGTCGGCGGCGCGCTCGGCGGCGAGGCTCTTCGATTCGCCGAAATCGGTGGTGAGGTCGTATAGCTCCCACGGTGTCTTCGCGTTGGGGCGGACGAGTTTCAAATGGCCCTCGCGCAGGCTGGAGGCGGCGCCGTAGCTGAACGCGAGGCGCTGGTGTGGCGACTTCCCCTTGCCGGTCAGCACGGGCAATGGGTCGCATCCATCGAGAACGCGGTCTTTCGGCAGCGGCAGGCCCGCGGCGGCGAGGCAGAGCGGTAACACGTCGAGATGACTGAGCACCTCCGGCGATTCGGCGCCCGGCGTGATCCTGCCGGGCCAGCGGAAGATGGCGGGCACGCGCACGCCGCCCTCGTAACAGGTGGTGCCGCCGTCGCGCAACGGCGCGTTAGACGCCACCTCCAGCCCGGTGCGCGGCATCATGAACGCTCCGTTGTCCGAGATCAGCATCACCAGCGTGCGCTCGCGCAGCTTCAGCTCGTCCACCGTGTCGAGCACGCGGCCGATGGCGTCGTCGAGCGCGGTCAGCACGGCGAGGTAGCGGTGTTTCTCCGACGGGTCGTCCGCGGGCCAGCCGTAGCGTTCGAGGACTTTGCCGGGCACCTGCCACTCCGATTTCTCGCCCGGCGTCATGTTCACGCTGCCAACGTAATGCGCCGCGTTGAACGGCAGGTAAACGAACCACGGCCCGCCCGCGTTGCGCCGGATAAACTCGCCCGCCGCGTCCGCGAACAGATCGGTGCTGTAGCCCTCCACCTTGTGCCGCTCGGCGCCGCGGAACATGTCGTATTCGCCGTGGTAAGTGTGCGTGAAGTAATTGATGTTGCCCGAGCGGAAACCGAAGAACTCGTCGAAGCCGCGCTCCGTCGGCCGGCTGCCCGGCGCGAAGCCGATGTTCCACTTGCCGAAACAGGCGGTCGCGTAGCCCGCCGGCTTGAGATATTGCGGGATGATGCGCTCGCGGTGCGGCAGGCCGATGCCCGTCCAGTTCTCCGTCGTGCGGAGTTGGTGCGCGAGGCCGTTGCGCAGCGGATAACGCCCCGTGAGAATCGCCCCGCGCGACGGCGTGCAACTCGAAGCGACGATGTAGAAGCTTGTGCAGCGAATACCTTCACGCGCGAGCCGGTCCATGCGCGGCGTCTTCACCGCGGCGTTGCCGTAGCAGCCCAGGTCGCCGTAACCGACGTTGTCCACATAAAGAAGCAGGATGTTGGGTTTGGCCTGCGCAGAACTGGCCGCCAACGCTTCCGCAGCGTGCAACAAGGCGGCAAGCAATAGCAGAATGGTCCAAAGGCTCACGGCCACATCGTAGCCCGCCACTCCGTGGCGGGAAATAGGAATTTCAGAATCCCGCAACGGGGGAGTCGCGAGCTACGGTTTTACTTCGCGCTGCACGGGCTGGCCAACTTGCTCGACGGGATGGGTGAAGATATAGCGCCAGACGGCCTCGTGCAGGAACTTGCCGGAGGCGTCCTTCACCGCCGCGCCGCCTGGGACGACGGAGCTGTGAGCGCGGCGGGCGTCGTTCTTCACGTCGGCGTCGGTGATGAGACGGCGCGTGTTGCCGTAGGGCGGCGCGGTTTTGTCCACGTTTACGATAGGGCCGAACTGATGCAGGCCGAGCAGTTCCCACGAGCGGTCGTAATGATGGCCCGTCCAGCCGCCGTCGAGGACGTGGCTGAAGGCAAAGAAGCGGTTCGCCGGCGTGGCGGAGGGCAACGCCTGCCACGTCTCAAGCTGGTCGCGCGGCCCGCAGAACATCACGACGCGGTCCACGCGTTGATGCTTCGCGAAGCGCGCCGACGTGGTCGAGCCGTGGGAGCTGCCCGCCATGATGACCCGGTCCCAGCGCAGCGCCTGCTTGTCGTTGGTGAGGAAATAATCCCAGCGCCCCGGCGGGTTTTCCTTCGCGAGCCATTTCACGAACAGCAACGCGCGCTCCATCATGCCGTCGGGCTTGGGGATGCTCACGAGTGGGCTGAAGTCCTCGCCGGTGGCGGCTTCAAGCCGGATTTTGCCGAGGAGCTTACCATCGTCGCCCGGCGACTGGTTGCCGAACTTGCCGAACCAGCCGTTGGCGTAATGCACCCGGATGGCGTGCAGGCCATAGCTGTTGACGCGCTCGAACAGCGGCGCGCTGTGGCCCATGAGCCAGATGACGAGCCTGCCCTGCGGTTTGACGCGCGTGTCCACCGACGCGTTCTCAATGTCGGCTGACTTGCCGCTTTTCTCGAACACGAAATCAATCTCCGAATGTGGCCTCGCCCGCGGGTCTATCTCGCTGGCCCGCACGGCAAGCTCGTAGCGTTGCGGCTTACGGTCATTGAAGGCCAGCGGCGCGTCGGCGGCGTGAAGGGTGGCTGTGAGAGCCGTGAACGTGATGAAGACGGTGCGTGTCATGGTTTGCTGCCATCGTAGCCCGCCACTCCGTGGCGGGAAATAGAAATTTCGGAATCCGTGGCCCGCCACTCCACGGAAATCGGGAATGAAACATTCGCGTCGCAGCGCGGCGGGCTACGATTTCGGCGCGTCTCGCAACGCCCATTCGCGCAGACGCCAGTAGGCGACGAGCCAGGATGTGATGGCGACCTCAGCGATGCTTTCGGGCAGGCGGGTGTGGGTCATCTTCCGTGGGTCGCTCTGGCGGGCGAGAATCTTCGAGGCGAGTTCGGTGGCGCGCGTGGCGGGATCGAGCAACTCCGCAATGGTCGCGATGGCGGCCAGACGCGTGCCTTGCGAATCCTTTCTCGGAGGACGGCCATCTTCGTAGGCATCGCCGTTGGTGTCCACGCGCTTCGCGCCGCGTTGCCAGAGCGTCTTGATAGTCTGCGGCAGGCGTGGGTCGTCGAGACCGGCCTGCATGGCAACGTGATAGCCCTCAACCATCAGCGAGGTCATGTTGAAGTTGGCGAGGCCTTCGTCTTGCAGCGAGGCATCCATCGCAGCGCTGAACGCCGTCAGATGTTTGCGGTAGCCTGCGTCGCTGAAGGTCTTGGCGGCGAGCACGACCAGCGGCACGAACAAGCCGAGCGCATGACGGTGCGAATCCGCCGTGACGATGGTGCGGTGGCGGTAGGCGTGGCGGAATTTCCGCGCGACGAAGAAGTCCGCCGCGTCCACGAAGAAGCGGTCAATCGCCATTTGCTCATCCTTACTGGCGAGCGGTCGCCACGCGTGGAGGGCGACGATGGCCTTTGTGTATTGGTCGGTGCTCATCTCGTGCGAATTGCGCACGTTCCGCAGCCCGCCGAACGGCTTGGGCAGCCAGCCGGGCATGTAATGGCGGCCCTCCTCGATCACCGCGAGGATGGCGTGGATGGCCCGATGCGCCAGCTCGCGCGCGGCGGCATCATTCGTGACACGATGGCGGACGATCTGGCTGACGGCAAACTCGCCGGTAGCCATGAGCGCGTTCTCGTAGGACATGCAGCCTGCCTTGTCGGGCGAGTTCTGGAACATGTCGGTGATGAGCCGCTGGTCGGTCTTGGCGAGGTCGGCGTTGGTCCACGGCGCCCCCGTCGCGGCGCAGAGGCACGAGCGGCAAAGCCCGTCGCCGTCCATCATGCGGTTGACGACGAAGTCGTGCATCACTTTTTCGGTGGATGCCAGCGCGTCGAGATTGTTCGGCGACGTCGCGTGCAGGCGTCTCGGGCTGCCAGCCGCTGCGGCGAGCAAGGTGCCGAGGAAATGGCGTCGCGTTTGTATGTCCGTAATCACCAGGGGGTTCATTGACGCATATCACTTCAGAGTTTTGGAAACCACAAACTCCAGGGCGGCCTTCGAGTCGTCATAGTTCGTGCTATGGCCGCCATCGGGCCGGTAAATCATAAGACCATTGGGATTCATCACCTTCACGGTGTTGAGCAAGCGCCGCACGCTGTCAGGCGGGACCACGCGGTCTTTTCCGCCAGTGGTCGCGGCGACGGGCATCGTGAAACGCTCCGGGACGAACTCTGCGCTCCGTCGGCGGTATTCGTCCGGCACCTGCGCCTGCGTGCCGCCGAAGGACGCGGCGAGGGCTTCGGGGAAACCGGCGAACTCGACGAGATTCGCCGTTCCATTGAGCGAAACGACGCCGTCCACGAGGTCGGGATGCAGCGCCGTGAACGTCAGCGCGCCCGTGCCGCCCATCGAACCGCCGCAGAGGACGATCTTGGTGACGCGGTGGCGGCGTTTCAGTTCGGCGATGATCTGCACCATATCGGCTTCGGCTTTCGGCCCCATCCACGACGTCTTGGCACGATAGTCAGGTGACACGAACAACATGCCGTGCGCGGCGGCCACGTCGCGCGCGGCGCGGCACTCGCCTCGCGCATCCTTTACGAACTGCCAGCGGTCCGAGCCGTGGCCGTGCAACGCGATCAGCGCGGCGCAGGGTTTGTCCGCGGAGAAACCGTCTGGAAAGACAATGACATACTTCTGTTCCGTTCCATCGCAGCTTGCCCGGAAGGACACGTCTTCAGTCCAAGATTCGGCGGCGAGGTTCGGCGCTAGCAACGCCATTCCCAAGCAGAACGTGGCAATCAGTTTCATGCAACGAAGCTCACGGCCCCGCCGATCCCGGCACGACCTTTGTGAGGTCGTCGGAGAGGATGGTGGGGCACCAGTATTTCTCGATGTGCTCGATGACCAGTTCCGTGCCGCGGGCGTGGCTGACGAACGGCGGCTGGCGCGGGTCATACATCGCGTCGGTCAGGTCGCGCGCGAGCACGACGTTGCGGCCGAGCTTGACCATCGCGCGGATGCCGAACGGCCGGCCGAGGATGCACATGTTGGTGTGGACGCCCATGATGACGATGTTCGTGATGCCGTTGGCTTCGCAGAAGTTGAAGATCTCCTGCGCGTTGTCGCTGACGCCGTCGTAGCCGACGATGTCGAGGCCGGGATGCTGTCGCGTGAATTGCTGCACCTGAGCGCTGACAATTGGGTCGTCGCTGGAGCATTTGCTTGTGTCCACCAGCAACGGCGGTTCGCGCGCCGGGTCGAGGTCGCACCACTTCTTGGGGTTCCAACCTTCAGGCATCTTCGTCTCCGGCGCCTGCTGCATCCGTTTGCGGTGGGGCGTGTCGGCGTAGAGATAGGTGACGCCGCTCGGAGCGTGGATGACCTGGACGCCGTGGCTGCGGGCGGCGCTGACGGCGGTGTTCATGCGCGGCACGATCACGCCAAGCCGTTGCGCCGCCAGCCGGCAGTAGTGGCCGTCCCACATGTCCACGATGATGATGGCGGTTTTGGAAACCTCCCAATCCACGGTGCGCTCGACGAGCTTGAACTCCTTGCTGCCGGGCGCGATCTCCTTGCGCTCGCGGAGGTGGAGCCGGAACGTGCCGGGAACCTTGGGCCGATTCGGCAGATTGTCGCTGGACGGCTCCTGCGTCACCGGCGGCGCGGCGAATGCGGTCGCGGACAGAAGAGCGAGTGTGAGGAAGCAGATGTGTTTGCGGATGGATGAGTTCATTGTGAGTCGAGAATTTGTTGCGCGACATCCACACCGACCTCGGCGCTGAAGGCATCCATCAATCGCCGCCAGACCGGACCGGGCCGGCCGGAGGCGATGGGGATGCCGTTGATCTTCACAGCGGCGGAGAGGAAGTAAGGCGTGGTGCAAAGCCAGGCTTCGTCGGCGTTGACGACATCATGAATCTGCAAGTCGCGTTCGGCGAACTGGAGGCCGAGCGGCCCGCTCAGCCGGCGCACGGTTTCCAACGTCACGCCCCAAAGGATGTTGTTGCGGCGCGGGCTGAGGATCACCCCGTCCTTGAGAACGAGGAAGTTGGAGCCACCGGTTTCGGTGATGTTGCCGTCGTGGTCGAGGTAGAGGCCGATGGCCTTGGGGTCGGCCAACTTCGCCTGTTGGTCGCCGATCCACATGTGCAGGCGGTTCCGATGCTTTATCTTGCTGTTGAGCGTGGCGGGATGAATGTGCCGTTGCGCCGGTGTGACGACGTGGACGCCCCCGGCAATGGCGCTCTTCCACAATTGCAGCGCCAGCGGAAAGCAATGCAGACAGACCGTCGCGCGCATCTCGCCCGCCATGCCCGCCGCGCCGGCATAGACGGGGAACTGCCCGACTGTGGCGTAGAACACCAGCGCCACTTCGCGCCCGTTCCACGCCTCGACGTTGTGCGTGATGAGCCGCTCGACAATGACGAGCATCTCCGCCTCACTCATGCCGAGGTCAATGTAGGCGTAGCGCGCCGACTCAAAGAATCGCTGGACGTGTTCCTTCGCCGCGAAAGGCCGTCCGCGAAACGTGCGCAGCAAGTCCGTAACGGCCGCGCCGATCACAATGCCGGCGTCGTAGATGGGCAGGACGCATTCGTTGTTGGGAATGAACTGACCGTTTAGATAGGCAAGTGGCTCATTCATGGCGCGAACGCGGCCGGAGTATAGCGGGTCAGGCCGTCCGGGCGAAGATTATTAGCGCGGCAATGACTGGAGAACTGACTCCGCGTCTCCGCCCGCCAGATAGACCGGCAACTCGCCGAGCGCCGCCTCGCGCGGCGGCAACGCGTTGCCCATGATGTCATAGGCGCGCACGCCCTTGGCCAGCGTCAGCGGGCGCCGCTGGTTCTCTCCGCACCACGCGATGGCGACGGCGCGGCCCTTCGAGCGAAACACGTAAGCGCGCAGGTCGTCGTGGACGATCTTCTTCACGCACTCGTCCGGCACGCCGAGCAGGTGGGTGAGCGCGGCAACACCGGAAAGCATTTTGCGCGGCGCGCCGCCGTATTCAAAGAGCACGCCGCCGGCGTCGGAGCCATTGATCGGGCCGCAGGTGCCGGCGTGGAAGAAAATCTTCCGCATGCCGTGGGCGAACGTTACGGCTGTGAACTTTACAATGTGTTCGGTGGCGGCGCGCTCGTTGGGCCAGCGGCAACGGTTCATCGCGGCATCACCGGCGAGCCACGGCACCGACGGCGGATCGTCGTCGGCGTAGCAACCCCACTCGGTCAACCAGACCGGCTTCGGGCCGCCGTGGGCGCGCATGAGGTCTTCGAGTTTGCTGAACGTCTCCTCGTAGCTCTCGGCGGGCACGGTCGGGTCATACATGTGAACATCGAAGATGTCGGCGAACTGGAGTCCGCCCTTCTCGATGAACTCGCGCGTCGCCGCGCCGACGGGATTCGCGCCGCAGCCGGCGACGACGCGGCAGTTTGGATCCGCCGCCTTCATCGCGCGATAAGCGATGCCGGCGAGGCGCACGTAATCATCCACGGTGTAACCGAACCGCTGCGAGAGCGAGTAGCTTGTATAGACCGACTCGTTGAGGAGTTGGTAGGTTGTCACGGCGCGCGGCTTGGCTACGCGGTAGTACTTCACCACGTCGGCGGCAAACCGGCCGAAGTCATCGAAGTCTTTCGGCGCGAACGCCACCGGCAACCGCGTCTTGAGGTAGCTGTTCCTGCCGGCTTCCTTCGCGACTTTCTCCGGGTCGGATGTGGAGTTCCAGAGCGCCGATGGGAACGGAATCATCACGTCCACCTCGCTGTCGAGTTCGAGCACGCGCTTGATCTGCGCGTCGGCGACGCTCCAGTCGAACCTGCCCTTCTCCGGTTCGCAGGTCTGCCACTTGGCCGACCAGTCGCGCCACCAAACGATGCCGGCCTGCCGCGCCAGCTTCACGAGAAACTGCCACGGGTAGGCGTGGTTGAAGCCCATCGGCGAGTCCTTGGCGTCCTTCGGTGCCGGCTCGATAATCGCCATGCGAAGCGCCTGCGGTTCAGCGCCTGCTGTCCACGTTGTCCGGAAAAAACCTTGTCGGCCCTTGCAGATACCACGCACTGCCACGCTGCCGCTGGAATGCGCCGACACGGTGATAGCCGGGTGGTTCTCAAACACCGTCTTGTCAAAGAAGTCCGTTACCATGAGCTTGCCGCGCACGGTCTGCTCGCGGTCACTGTCGTTGCAAGCGCGCACGGTCAGCGTCGCACCATCGGCGGGTGCGATGAACGTGTTGCCGGGCGCGGCGGTCTCGATGAACGACTCCACAGACGCGCGCGGCGCGTAGTCGGTGGCGCGGTCGCCGCGTTCAAGTTGAATCGCGTCAAGCCAGATCGTGGCGGCATCGAGCTTCGATTCGTCGAGATCGAGGCCGGCAGCGATGAAAATGAACGGCTGGCGCGGCGCGAAGGTGAACTCGAATCGTTTCCACTCCCGGCCAACCGTCACCGCCTGTCGCAGCATGCGGCTGGGCGCTTCGATGGCGGCCAGTTGCGCGACGACGCCGTCGCTGTCGGCGCGCATGAAGGCTGAGAGCGTCATCTTTTCCCCCGGCGTCACGCGGAACCAGCCGCGGTTGGCGGCGAGCACGCGGCGGACGGGCTGCCGGATCGGCTCGTAGTAGTCGAACCAGAAGACCGGCAGCGTCTTCGGCGAGAGCGCGATCTTGAGGCTGTAGCCGCCGTGGCTCGCGACGGCGCCGTCCACGGCGCCTTCGAGACGGTAGAGATTGCCCGCCCAGCCGCTGAGGCCGTAGGTATAGCTGCCCCAGTTCGCGCCGTCGCACTCGAAGCTGCTGTTGGGGACGAAGTTCTTCACACCGTCGGTGGCGATCTGCGGAAACCACTCCAATCCCGTCGCGGACTCGACGAGCGAGACCTCGTCGAGCCAGAGCGTGCCGGTGCCCTTGAACCAGAACTGCAACCGGCTCGTGGCGGCGGGCAGATTGTCCTTGGCTTGGAACAGGAACTCGAACCGCTGCCATTTCGCGGAAGCGGTGAAAGCCTCCGCCAAGCCGGCGTTCTCCCAGCGCCGTGTGTTGGTCAGCGCGACGTCCACGAAGCTGCCTTTGATGCCCCCGCCCTTCGCCCAGAACGAGAACCGATACCACTGGCCGTGGCGCACGGCGACACGGCCGGCCTGCGCGATCATGGCGTGGCTGGCCGGCCCTTCGCCGCCGAAGGCGGTGCATTCGAGTTTCGCACAACGCCGCCCGTCGCGGCCGGTGTCGAACATTAGTTGCTGTTTCACCTCGCGCGAGCCGGACACGGCCCAGCCATCTGGAACGGTATCGGGTTTGCCGGCCAGCTCGAATGAGCCGTTGACAACCAAGTTGGGCTCGGCAGCCCAGCACAGGCTCGCCATCACCATCAGCGCCAGCGCGAAAGGGTATTTCATAGCTGAGTCTCCCGGAACCTTAGCACCAACGCCGCCGCGGTGTCACGCGCGCGGCTGCTTCCGTCGCGACCCCTGATCTGCTAGAGTCCGCAGCCGATGAAGGAACTTTCTGTCAGCACTCATGCGCGCGCCGAGCTGGTGGACGTGACCGAGTTGGTCCGCCGCGAGGTCCGCGCGGCCGGCGTCCGCGACGGCGTCGTGACGCTGTTCGTGCCGCACACCACCGCCGGCATCACCATCCAGGAGAACGCCGATCCCGACGTGGTCCACGACCTCCTGCTGGCGCTGGAGCGCGCGGTGCCGTGGCAATCGCGCAATTACCTTCACGCCGAAGGCAACACCGCCGCGCACGTGAAAGCCTCGATGATGGGCAGCTCCGCGCAGGTTTTCATCCGCAACGGCGACCTTGCGCTCGGCACGTGGCAGGCGGTGTATTTTTGCGAGTTCGACGGCCCGCGCTCGCGCCGGCTCTGGCTGCGCGTGGCGTGAGCTGTCCGCGCCGATTGACCTTGGAGGAACGTTCCGATAGATTTCGCCGATTCGGAACCTGGCACTTGTGACTACCACAGACTCTATTGTTTCGCTCGTCGTGTCTCCCGACGCGACAGCATCCGCACCGACGCCGCCGGTTACTGCTGACGGCGCGATGGCGGTGGATGGGCGGTTTTTCCGCGCCGGGACGCGGAAGTTTCACGCCAAGGGCTGCACTTACGGGCCGTTCGCGCCAAACGACGCGGGCGAGCCGTATCCGTCGCGAGAACGAGCGCGGGCGGATTTCAAGCTGTTGCGCCAGCTCGGCGCGAACGTCATCCGCGTTTATCATCCGCCGCCGCTCTGGCTGCTGAACATGGCCGGCGAGGAGGGGCTGAAGGTTTTCATAGACATCCCGTGGCGCAAGCACACCTGCTGGCTCGACGACCCCGTGGCCGTGCGCGAGGCGCGCGAGGCGGTGGAGCGGGCGGTGCGGGACGCGCGCGGGCATCTGGCGGTGTTTGCGTTCAGTGTGGTGAACGAACTGCCGCCCGATATCGTCCGCTGGTATGGCGCGGAACGCGTGGAGGAGTTCATTGACTCGCTGGTGGAGGCGGGCAAGGCGATTGACCCGACGCGGCTCTTCACGTTCGCGAACTATCCGCCGACGGAGTTCCTGCGGCCGAAGCAACTCGATTTCTTCTGCTTCAACGTCTATCTCCACGACCAGCGCGCGTTCGAGAACTACCTCTCGCGTCTCCAGATTCTCTCGGGGGACAAGCCGCTCATGCTCGGCGAATTCGGCATAGACAGCTTCCGCGAGGGCGCGCAGCACCAGGCGGAGATTCTGTCGTGGCACGTCGAGGCGGTCTTTCGTAGCGGGCTGGCAGGGACGATCCTGTTCGCGTTCACGGACGATTGGTTCACGGGCGGCTACCAGATTGAGAACTGGGCGTTCGGCTTGGTGGATCGCGCGCGGCAGCCGAAGCCGGCGTTCGAGGCTGTGCGCGAGAAGTTCGTGCAGGCGCCGCATTTCGCGCTGGCCGTCTCCGGCGCGCCGCCGCGCGTGTCGGTGGTCGTCGCGAGCTACAACGGCGGCCGCACGCTCCGCGCCTGTCTGGAGTCGCTCACGAAGCTGAACTATCCCAACTACGAGGTCATCCTCGTGGACGACGGCTCGACGGACGGCTCGCCGGAGATTGCCGCGCAGTTCCCGAGCATCCGCTACATCCGACAGGAGAACTGGGGCCTTTCCTACGCGCGCAACGCCGGCATCCTCGCGGCGACGGGTGACATCGTGGCGTTCACGGACTCCGACTGCCGCGCGGACGAGGACTGGCTCTACTATCTCGTGGGCGACCTGCTCAAGACCAACGCCGCCGGCATCGGCGGGCCGAATTATCTGCCGCCGGAAGACAACTGGATCGCCGCGGCGGTATCGGTGTCGCCCGGCACACCGTGCCATGTGCTGCTCGACGACCGCACAGCGGAACACATCCCCGGCTGCAACATGGCGTTTTGGAAATGGGCGCTGGAGGCCATCGGCGGCTTCGACCCGATCTTCCGCAAAGCGGGCGACGACGTGGACGTGTGCTGGCGGCTGATGCAACGCGGCTGGAAGATCGCGTTTTCGCCGGCGGCGTTCGTGTGGCATTACCGGCGCTGCACGGCGCGGGCGTATCTGAACCAACAGCGCGGCTACGGCGAGGCCGAGGCGCTGCTGCGCAACAAGCACCCGGAGTATTTCAACTCGCTCGGCGCCTCGATCTGGCACGGCGTCATCTACAGCACGGCCCGCGAAGGCATCCAGATCAACCGGCCGATCATTTACCACGGCGTATTTGGCTCGGCGCTCTTCCAGACGCTCTACACGCCGCGGCCGTCGGGCGTATTCAGTTTGCTCACCAGCATCGAGTATCACGCGCTCGTAACGTTCCCGCTGGCGGTGCTGGCGCTGCTTGTGCCGTCGTTGTGGCCGCTGCCGCTGGCGGCGTTCCTGACGAGCGTTGTGGCGAGCGGCATCGCGGCGTATCAGGCGGACCTGCCGAAGAAGAACCGGCGCTTCTGGTCGCGGCCGCTGGTGGGGCTGCTGTATTTCCTCCAGCCCATCGTCCGCGGCGCGGAACGCTACGAGGGCCGGCTGCGGCGGCACAGTTCGCCGCTGGCGGCGCTGGCGCGGGAGAAAACGTCGCCGGCTGCAATCCAGCACGTCGGCCAAGACGCGGAGTTCCAACTCTGGAGCGAGGACGGCACAGACCGGTTGCAGTTGCTCGACGCGTTGTTCCGGCAGTTGAAACGCGACGGCTGGCGGCACCGCTGCGGCGGCGCTTACGATCCGTGGGATTTGGAAGTCTATGGCGAGCGCTGGAGCAAGACGCGCGTCCAGACCGCGAGCGAGAACCACGGCGGCGACAAGCGGCTCATCCGCGTGCGGCTGAGCCATCGCTGGCCGCTGATCGCGTGTGTCACGTTCGCGGCCTTCACGGGGCTGGACGTGCTCCTGCTGGCGGTGCTGCGGAAGTTCACGCCGTATCATCTCGCGTATCTGCTGTTGTTGCTGATTCCGCTGGCGAGTCATCTGATCAACCGTCGCGCCCAACGTCTGCAGCGGCTTGTCGGCACGCTCATAGCCTCCGTCGCGTCGAACCTCGGCTTCGTCTCCGTGCCACCCGGCGGCAAACCCGCCGCGGCGCCACCGCGCCCCGCCGCCAATCCGCAACCGGGAGCGGCATGAAATACCTTCGGCGAGTTCTCAGCTACTTCACCAAGGACTGGCCGCTCACGGTCGCGATTTTCCTGCTGGTGTTGGTGGGCATCGGCGCCGGTCTGCTCAAACCGTGGCCGCTCAAGGTCATCATTGACGATGCGCTGGTCAAACGCCCGCCGGACGCCGCGCAACTCGTCGGCCTGATGGCGGCGGCGGTGTTCGGGCTGCACCTGCTCAGCGCCCTCATCGGCTCCATGCAGAACTACCTGCTCATCGCCGTCGGCTTGCGCGGCGCGGCGCGCGTGCGGCACGACCTTTTCCGCCGGCTCCAACGGCTGCCGATGCGGTTCCACACGCGCGGCACACTCGGCGACGTCATCTACCGCGTCACCGGCGACACGTTCGCGTTCCAGACGTATTTCCACCACGGCATGGTGACGGCACTGGTTTCACTGCTCACGCTCGCGAGCATGACGGTGGTCATGCTGCAAATGAATGTCGTGTTGACGCTCGCCTCGCTGTTGGTGATGCCGGCGCTCGTGGCGGTAATGCGGGTGTTCTCCGAGCGCATGACGCAGCGATCGCTGCGGACACACGAGGCCGAAAGCGCGCTGACCTCGCAGGTGCATCAGGTGATGTCAGCGTTGCCGCTCGTGCGCGCCTACGTCCGCGAGGACGAAGAGGAGCGGAAGTTCTCGACGCGCAGCAACGCCACCGTCACCGTCCGGCTCGCGCAGCACCGCATCGAGATCCTCTACTGGCTGAGCATCGCGCTAGTCATCGGCGCGGGCACCGCCGCGATCACGTGGCTCGGCGGCTTGCGCGTGCTCGACGGCCAGCTCTCGCTCGGCGTGCTCACGGTGTTTCTCGCCTACCTCGGCATGTTGTATGAACCGCTGTCGCAGCTCAGCACCGTTGGCGGCACGCTTCAGGAGGCGGCGGCCGGTGTGCAGCGCGTGTTGGAGGTGATGGACCAGCCGGAGGACATCCAGGACGCGCCCGGCGCGAAGGCCATCGGCCGCGCGCGCGGCGAGGCGGAGTTCCGCAACGTCAGTTTTTCCTACGAGCCGGGCAAGGAAGTGTTGCGCGACATCAACCTCCGCGTCGCGCCGGGCCAGCGGTTGGCGGTGATCGGCCCCAGCGGCGTTGGCAAGACCACGTTGCTAAACCTGCTGCTGCGCTTTTACGCCCCGACGAGCGGCGCGGTGATGCTCGACGGACAAGACGTGCGCCGCATCACCGGCCGGAGCCTGCGCGAGAACGTTAGCCTCGTGTTGCAGGACGCGATCATCATGCCGGCGACCGCCGCCGAGAACATCGCCTACGGCAAGCCCGGTGCGACCCGCGAGCAGGTCGTCGCCGCCGCGCAGGCGGCCAACGCGCATGCGTTCATTTCCAAGCTGGAGCGCGGCTACGACACGTTCATCGGCGAAGGCGGCGCGCGGCTCAGCGGCGGCGAGCGTCAACGCATCGCCATCGCCCGCGCTTTCTTGAAGGACGCGCCCGTGCTGGCGATGGACGAGCCGACCAGCGCGCTTGATGCCGAAAGCGAAGCCGCCATCGTGGACGCTCTGGCCCGCCTGATGAAGGACCGCGCGGTCGTCATCATCGCCCACCGGCTCACGACCGTCCGCGACAGCCACCAGATCGCCGTGCTGAGCCACGGCGCGGTGGCCGAGCTTGGCTCGCACGATGAGTTGATGGCGCGAGGCGGATACTATGCGCGGCTTGTGGAGCGGCAACGGAAGTGAAGAGCTAATGAATGCCGCCCCAAAACTCTTCACTCTTAACTTTTAGCTCTTAACTCGCATCCGTATGCGCATCATCACCAGCGGCCTCATCGCAACCTACCCGCTCGGCGGCGTGGCGTGGGACTACGCCCAATACGCCGTCGGCCTCCAGCGGTTGGGCCACGACGTGCTTTACCTCGAAGACACCGGCCACTGGCTCTACGACGCCGTCAACCAGACCTACACCGACGACGCCAGCCACAACGTCGAGCATCTCGCTGGTGTGATGCGGCTGTTCGGCCTTGGCGATAACTGGTCATTGCGCGACCCGAAGGACCGCTACTGGGGCCGCAGTGAGACCGACGTTGCCGACTGGTGCGCCAGTGCGGACCTCGTGTTGAACATCTCCGGCTCGCTCTGGCCGCGCGACGCCTACCAGAAAGCGCGGTGCAAGGTTTATCTCGACAGCGACCCCGCCTACACGCAGGCGAAGATCCGCCGCGTGCTGGACGGCAAGCCCGGCCCGAACGAAGCCTACTCGCTCGAATGCATGCGGCTGCACGACCGCTTCTTCACCTTCGGTGAGAACATCGGCCAGCCGGATTGTCCGATACCGACCGATGAGTTTGCGTGGCGACCGACAAGGCAACCCATCCTCCTCGACGAGTGGGAAGATCCAAAATCCAAAATTCAAAATCTCCCTGGACCACCGTGATGAGCTGGAAGATAGACGAGCGTCCACCGGAAATCGCCGGTTGCGTGCTAGGCGCAAAGGACCGGGAGTTTGAGAAGTTCATGGAGTTGCCGCGAAGGGTCAGCGTGCCGTTGGAACTCGCCGTGAGCGGACGCGCACCGCGCGAGGCGCTCGTCGCAAGTGGCTGGCAGTTGGTGGATGGCTACACGGTGTCGAACGATGCTGAGGTTTACCGCGACTACATCCTGCGCTCGCGCGGCGAGTGGAGTGTGGCGAAGCAGGCGTATGTGGCGACGCGCAGTGGCTGGTTCAGTTGCCGGACAGCGTGCTACCTTGCCGCCGGCAAGCCGTCCGTGGCGCAAGACACCGGCTGGAGCAAGTTCTATCCGAGTGGCAGCGGCCTGTTCGCCTTCTCAACGCTGGAGGAAGCGGCGGACGCCATTGCAAATGTGGAACGCGACTACGCTGCGCATTGTCACGCCGCGCGTGAAGTCGCGGCGGAGTATTTCGACGCCGGGAAGGTTCTGAGAAAACTGCTGGCTGATTGCTGAAGGCTTCCGACTATGAAAATCATCGTGGCCGGCTACATGGTTGCTTACCCGTTGGCGGGCATGTCGTGGGGGCATCTGAATTTCCTGCTGGGGCTGAAGAAGCTTGGCCACGACGTGTGGTTTCTGGAGGATAGCGGCGAGTATCTGATGCCGTTCGACCCGTCGCGACAGGTCACCGATGCCGACAGCAGCTACGGGCGGCGCTATGTGGAGGAAACCCTCGCGTGGTTCGGCTTGGCGGGACGTTGGTGCTACTACAGCCAGTTCGAGAACAAGTTCTACGGTATGACCGAGTCGGAACTCGACAAGCTGTGCCGCAGCGCGGACTTGTTCATCAATGTGTCGACGGTGAATCCCGTGCGGCCGATGTATGCACAGGCGCGGCGGAAGATCGCCATAGACACCGACCCGGTCTTCACGCAGGTGCGGCTCGCGCGCGGCGACGAATACCTGCGCAGCCTCTACGCGCCGCACGACGTGTGCTTCACGTGCGGGATGTTTATCGGCGAGCCAAAGTGCGACATCCCGACCGGCGGCATCGAGTGGCGGAAGATGCCGCTGCCGACCTATCTGGATGCCTGGCACGTCGCGCCACCGCCGCCCGCCGACGCCGCGTTCACGACGGTGATGAACTGGAGCAGCTACCGGTCGGTGGAACTCAATGGCCGCACCTATGGCCAGAAGGACGTGGAGTTTGACAAGCTTTGGGATTTGCCGAAACGAGTTTCTTCGCCCATCGAGCTTGCGATTGGGCGCGGCGCACCGGAAGAGAAGCTCCGCGCGCACGGCTGGCGGCTGACACGCTCCTTCGTCAAGACGCAGACGCTCGATGCCTACAGCGCCTACATCACTGGTTCGCGCGGCGAACTTGGCATCACCAAGAATGGCTACATCGCCGGACGCACTGGCTCGTTCAGCGACCGCAGCCAGCTTTACCTCGCCAGCGGCAGGCCGGTGCTGGCGCAAGAGACGGGTTTCAGCGATTGGCTGCCGACGGGCGAAGGGCTGCTGGTGTTCAACGACATCGAGGGCGCCGTCGAGGGCATCGAGCGGATCAACCGCGACTATGCCCGCCACGCGGCGGCGGCGCGGCGGATCGCGGAGGAATACTTCGACTCCGACAAGGTGCTCGGCGCGATGCTGGAAGCGTGCGGGTGAGACTCAGCACAACAACGCAGCGAGGTCGCTATCCGGCCCCATCGCGAGGCGCGTGAGGCGGTAAGGTTCGCTTGCCGGCAACGTCACCGGCCCGCCTTTGTAAAGACATGCCGCCGCGTAGCCCGTCTTGCGCAACAATTCCGTCGTTACTTCCGGATTCGTGCCGCCGTCGCCGTAGGGAAACGCGAACACGTCCACCGGCTTGCCGAGGCCGGCTTCGAGCGCGAGCTTCGATGCGCGGAGTTCCTCCTCCATCTGAGCCGGCGTCAACTTGGAAAAAGCCGGATGGTTGACCGTGTGCGACTGCACTGACACGCCGCCCGCCTCCAGCGCGCGAAGATCGTCCCAATCGGAAATCGGCTCGTCGGGTTCGTTGCCGGCGTCGAAGCCATTCATGCCGCCGATGAACGCGGTCGGCACGAAGACGATGGCGGGCATACCAAAGCGTTGGAGGATCGGCATTGCGATGGTGCGCATCGTGCGGTAGCCATCATCGAACGTCAGCAGCAGGCTGCGCTCCGGCAGGCTCTCGGGTTCGCGCAGGCCGCGCAGGAACGCTGCGCAGTCAATCGCCTGCCAGCCGTTGTCGCGAAGCCATGTCAGTTGTTTCTCGAAGACGGCTTCGGAAACGTAATACCACGTGTCCCAGCCGCCGGGGCCGGCGCCAATCTTGTGATAGGAGAGAATTGCGAGCGTGCGTGGCTTCATGTTCCTTCTCGCTCAGGGCAGCGCGCGTTCCAACAAACGCGCGGCGACTTTGCGGGCGTCGAAGTGTTCCTCTGCCAGCGCGCGGGCGAGCCGGCACTGGTGGTCGTAATCCGCGGCGACGGATTCGAGGCAACGAACAGCTTCGTCGGGCGTGCGGAAACGAAACATGCCCGCCGCGTCGGGCAGGATGCGACTCGGACCGGTGTGTTCGATCACGACCGGCTTGCCGCTGGCGAGGTAGCACAGGCTGCGGTCGCTGACCCAGGCGTTTTGCAGGTGGACGCAGGATGGCTTGACGCAGGTGAACTCGCCGCGCGATTGCTGCACGTAGCGCCGGTAATCCTCGGCCGTCGTGGCCGTCTGCCGCGAGTCGCGCACGCGCCAGCCGTGATCGCGGAGATTCTTCTCCTCGGCGGGATCGCTGCAAGCGTCGGTGGCCAGTTCCAGCGGCGTTTTCACGCGGCGAGCGACGTCGAGATACGGCTTCCAAGCGGCGCCCTTGGTGTTCTCGTAGGTGGTGCCGTCGGCTTCCACAAGCCACGCGCCGGAATACCAGTGCGCCACGGTCGTGAACGGCGCGTCGGCTGGCGCGGGAGTGACCGGCCACGCGCCGAGCGCGACGCACGGCGGGGTGTGGAGCCATCGCAGGCCGGCGTCGGGGAACTTCGCGGCGGGCGTGCCGACGGTTTCGCCGATGGTGAAGTAAAGGTCGTGCGGCGCGATGTTGATTTGCTTGTGCGTGAGCCAGGTTTGTAGCAGCCCCGGATCAATATCCATCTGCGCCGAGCGACGGAAACGGCGGACAAGTTCGGCCGACAGGTCGTAACGGAAGTCCAGCAACAGGTCCGCGTCCTCCACGGCTTCGAGGCCGGGACAGCCGCTCCATTGTTCCGCCGGCAGCGGCTCGCCGGACTGGCGCGTCACGGCGACGGAGTCCGCCAGCCCGAACGGCGCGAGGCGGTTGCGGAGCAAGTCGAGGTTGGCCCGCATCCGGGCCATGTCGTCGGAGGGGACGACGATTTCCAGCAACCAGACATCGCAGCCGAGCGCGCGCAGGCCGAGCGCCCAGTTGAGGAAAACCCATAGATGACCGCCGCCTTGGGGATAACCAAGCGTGTAGTAGGAAAGGCAGACGCGCACGATTATAGGGGCGATGCCGTGCCGGGACACACCGCCGGAGCATCAACGGCCATACGGACTGCGAGCGGATTGACTGCGGCTACTTCTTGCCTTCGGCTTTCTTCTCCTCGCCAGCGTCCGCGCCGCCGGTGGAGAAATCAAGCTTGGAGGCCACGCGCTTCTCGCTGTCCGCCTTGCTCGTGAACTCCACGTTGACCGAATCGCCCTTCTGGACATCCTTCAATTCGCACGGCTGGCCGTTGCGGGTCATCTTCGCGCCTTTGATGGAGAAACGAACGGTTTGGATGTTCGGCTTGCTCTTCCCGCCGGAGCCGTCTTTTGGTGGGTTCGCCAACTGGACTTCGCCCTTGGCACTCAACGATGTCGGAGTGATGGTTGAGACAACACCTTTGAACGGACTCTCAACCTTGATGGCGTAAGGGTCGGGCTTGCCCCCAGCCATCACATCGGCGGCCATCAGGCCCAACACCACGGCCGCAACCACGATCATTGATTTGAAATGTTTCATAGGCGTTCCTTTGATTCGGACGGTTTCATACGACGCGGCCCGCTTCATGTCCACTCAAAAACTCTTGCCTCCCGAACACGCCCGCCGCATTTTTGGCTTGCGAAGCAGCTTGGAAAAAAGCGAAAAGAAACGCCGTGAGTAATCCAAGCACCTCCCAACTCCCCGGCTATATCACGAGCGCCACGCCGAATCCCTACGCGAACCGTGCGCCTTGGTATAAGAACACCGCGCCGACCTATGCGGGTATCTTCCTCTGGTTCGTGTTTTGGCAAGGCGCCACCACCACGCAGCAAGGTTTCCTGGGCGGCACCCTCGCCCACGGCATCGGCGTCGCGTTGTTGGGGTTGGTGATTGCGGGGCTGGTGTGCCACGCCATGTTTTATTTCGTGCCCGGCATGCTCGGCATGAAAACCGGCCTGCCGCTCTACATCGTCGGCACCTCCACTTTCGGCGCCAAGGGCGGTTTCTTCATGCCCGGCTTCCTCATGGGCGTCCTGCAATTCGGCTGGCTCGGCGTGAACATCTATTTCTCCTCCGCCGCACTGGGCATGATGCTTTATCCCGGCATCAACCCGCTGGATCCCTCAACAATTCCGGTCGCAGTCAAAGCCGTGATGGTCGTTTGGGGCCTGCTGGCGGCGTTCGTCGGGTTGAAAGGCATCCAGTATGTCGCCAAGGTCGCCACGTTCCTGCCGTTGATTCCGCTGGGCGTGTTGCTGTGGATGTTCGTCGAGACGCAGGCGGGCATTCCCGGTTTCCAGTCCGGGCAGTTCATTGCGAGCCACAAGGCGCTGGCGGCGTCCTCGCCCGGCGTGTTGAGCAAGTGGAGCGTGATGACCGCGATCCTGACCTACGTGGTGGGCTTCTTCGCGACGGCGGGCGCGGCGGGCGTGGACTTCGGCACGAACAGCCGCGACAAGAAGGATGTCTCAATGGGCGGCCTGGTCGGCGTGGCCTATGCGATCATCATCACGGCGGGGCTTTCGATGTTCATCGTGGCGGGCGTGTATGGCTCGCCCGAGTTCAAGGACGCGGCGCTGAAGGCGGGAGTGGCGAAGAAAGAATTCATCCTGGACTCGTTCAGCCTGATCCCGGTGGTGCTGGGCGAGAACACGGGCAAATGGGTGATGTTCCTGCTGGCGCTGGCGGCGTTTCCGCCGGCGTGCTTCTCGTCGTTCATTGCCGCCAACAGCTTCAAGACAACGATGCCGAAGGTGAATCCGTTCATCTCGGTGGGCATCGGGGCGGTGGTGAGCATCGCGCTGGCGGTGACGGGCGCGGCGGGAAAAGTGATCCCGGTCTTCGTGGTCATCGGCGCGTCGTTCGGGCCGATCTGCGGCGCGATGATGGCGGACTTTGTGCTCTCCGGCGGCAGATGGACGGGGCCGCGCGCGGGCTTCAATCCCGCCGGCTGGATGGCGTGGTTGCTCGGCTTCGTCGTCGGCATCCTGCCGAACATCGGCGTAGACGTGCCGGCGGCGCCGGTGCTGGCGTTCATTGTCGGCGCGGTGGCTTATTACATCTGCGCCAAGATAGATTTACAGAACGACATCATCCCCTGGGCGTATGAAAAGGTCCAGATCGTCCAGCGTGAGAAGAAGCTCGTCCTCATCATCGAGGACGAAGTGGACATGGCGAACCTCATCGAACTTCACCTGCGCGAGGCTGGCTACGAGACCATGACAGCCAATGACGGCGTGCTCGGCCTGGACGAAGCCATCAAGCACACGCCGGACTTGGTGCTGCTGGACATGGAGCTTCCCAGAATGCACGGGCTGGAGGTCTGCCGACGGCTGCGGGCCACCCCTGCCACGCGCCACATCCCCACCCTGGTCGTCTCCTCGCTCAGTTCCACCGAGATGAAGGTGCAGGGGCTGCACACGGGCGCGGACGACTACCTGACCAAGCCGTTCAAGCCCGCCGAACTGCTGGCGCGCGTCGAGGCGTTGCTGCGCCGCTACACCAACCTGCTGCACGTGGAAAGCATGGACCGTCCCGAATGGGACACTATGAACATGTGAGCCGCTGCGGTGGCCGCGCCACGCCGCGACGCGAATCGGCGGCGCCGATGATTGGCGTGTCGCTCAAGCGCGTTGGTGTTCCGCGGAACAGAGGGAATCAACGATCTTGAGATAATCCACCTTGCGGGACTGCCAGTTGTTCCGGGCGGCGTATTCGGACGCGCGGGCCACCATGCGACGGCGCAAATCCCCGTCGCGGAGGATGCCCAGCGTGGTTTTCGCAAGGGCGTCCGGATTCCCAAACTCGAAGAAGCACACCAAGGAGTCATCGAAATCCCCGTCCTTCAACAACTGCCTGACTCTCTCGACTTTCTCGGCAGATTCGACTTCGCAGCCGGCCTTCAGCAGGGAGGTTTCGTGTGTCGTCCGCATGCTTTCTCGCCGTCCACTACAAGCAGCGTGCCACAGGTCCTGTGAGTGTTCATCTCGTCGCGACTCGCGGCGGGATCCTCGCGCGGAGCGTGAGGGCTACTTCGCAGTCTTGAGCCGGATTGTCAGGCGCATGCCGGGTGGGTCGAGGTTTTCCACGGAGACGCCGCCGCCAAACAACGAGATGATCCGTTCGGCCACGGGCGGCCCCAGGCCCAGGTCGCCGCCGGGCGTGATGGCGTCTTTGATCGAGAAAACCTGGAAGAACTTCGGCAGAGCGCCGGCGGGGATGGTCCGGCGCCGGGCTTCGATCAGCAGCATAACATCGGTTTCGGCAGGTTGGATCGCGATGCGAACCGCCTCTTCGGGATGCGAAAACTTCACCGCCGTTTCCAGCAGAGCTTGAATCGCCCTGGCGAACAGTTTCGTTTCCCCGCGAATCATGCGCGCATCCTCCGGCACAGGGTCCAGCCGGACGTGGCGGCTCCGGGCGAGGACAGCCGCTTTCTCCGCAGCCTGTTGGAGGACCAGGCCGAGCGGGGTCGTCTCCTGCGAGAACTTCTCCGCGTTGACCTCGATGCTGGCCAACAGCAAGGCGTCCTCGACGATGCTGAGGAGTTGCTGCCGGCTTTCTTCAAAGACCTCCACCAACTCTTCGGTCTCCGGCGTCTTGGGGCACGCGGCGATGAGCAGATCGGCAACGCCGTAGAGGCCGCACATGGGCGTGCGCAACTCGTGTGAGATCAGACCGAGGAAGTCGCTCTTGGCTTTGTCCAGGATCGAAAGCCGGGCGTTGGCATCGGCGAGTTGCTGCGTTCTTAGCCGCACAGTTTCTTCGAGCCGGATGTTGTGCTGCTCAAGCTCCCGTTGCAGGCGTTCCCGTTCGTCCTCGGTCGCCTTGAGCTTGGCGGCGTTGGCCACGGAACGCAGGATCACGTCTTTGGGCACTGGTTTGAAAAGGTAATCAAACGCCCCCGCCCGGACGGCGGCGGCGGCGGTTTCCAGCGTGGGCTGGCCGGTCATCATGATGACCTGCACGCGCGGCGATTCCTTGCGGATGCTCTGGAGCAACTCCACGCCGGTGATGCGCGGCATGATAATGTCCGACACGACCACATCGAAGCTTCCGGCGCGGAGAAGACGAAGCGCCGTTTCGACATCACCCGCGGTTTCCACCTCGAAGCCGTCCCTTAGCAGGAAAGTCTCAAGCGTAACACGGATGCTCTCTTCATCGTCCACTATCAGGATGCGTGTCATAGTTTACTTTTCTCCTTTCACCGGCAAGTCCACATGGAACCGGGTGTGACGACCCGGTTCGGTCTCGAAATGCAGTTCGCCGCCGTGGTCCTTCACGATGCCGTGGCTGATGGACAGCCCCAGCCCGGTTCCCTTGCCGGCCGGCTTGGTGGTGTAGAAGGGGTCGAAGATGCGGTTGCGGATGTTCGCCGGGATTCCCGGCCCGTGATCCTCGACCGTCATCCGAATCCAAGGTTTGCCGTCCTTCTCGAACACGCCCGCGCTGATGCGGATGATCTTGTCGTCGTGGTAGCCCGCGTATTTCTCGTTCAGGGCGTCGCGCGCGTTCGTCAGCAGGTTCATCAACACCTGCTCGATCTGCTGGCCGCGGCACTCCATGGACGGCAATCCCTCCGGCACCTCTACCGTGAGCGTGATCTGGTCGTGCCGGATCACGGTTTGCAGCAACGAGAGGACGGATTTGATGATGTCGTTCGGATTCGTCTGGCCGCGCTCCTGCTTGTCCTGCCGCGCAAAGGTCAGCAGGTTGCGGACAATCACCGCCACGCGGTCGGTTTCCTTCATGATACCGGCGGCGAACTTCTGGAGGCGGCTGTCCGGCGGCAGGTCGTCCGCGATCAACTGCGCGTAGTTCTTGATGCCAAAGATGGGGTTGTTGATCTCGTGGGCCACGCCGCCGGCCAGCGTGCCGATGGCCTCCATCTTCTGGGCTTGGCGCAACTGTGCCTCGAGAGCGACCTGCGCGGTGATGTCGCGTTTGACGGCAACGTAGTTGACGATCTTGCCGGCGGCGTCGCGGACGGGCGTGATGGAAGCATCCTCTTCGAAGAATGCGCCGTCCTTGCGTTTGTTGATGAAGTGGCCGTGCCAGACTTCGCCGCGCGCCAGCGTTTCCCACATCTGCCTGTAGAAAGTGTCGTCGTGCTTGCCGCTCTTGAGGACGCGCGAGTTCTGGCCGAGGGCTTCTTGGCACGTGTAGCCGGTGACGCGCTCGAAGGCCGGGTTGGCGTAGAGAATGGCGCCCTCGGTGTCGGTAATGACGATGGTTTCCGTCGCTTGCTCGACCGCCGTGGCCAGCCGGCGCAACTCCTTTACCGCGCGCTGGTGTTGCTGCTCGGTCTCGATGTTTTGGAGGGCGAACGCCAGGTCATCCGCCAGTTCCTTCAGCAGGCGCAGTTCCTCCCTGTCAAACGCGCTGGGGCGGTCGGCATACACGTTGAGCGAGCCAAAGACGCGGCTCCCTTGGATCATCGGCACCGCCGCCACCGAATTGCAGCCGCGCGCCAACGCCTTCTCCTGCCACGGCGCGAAGCGGGCGTCCCTGGCGATGTCCTGGAAAACACAGGTTTCCCGCCGCCGGATCGCGGTGCCGACGGGGCCGCGACCGGTCTTGGACTCATCCCACGTGACGGTGATCTCGCTTGGGTAATCCGCCGCCGTTCCCGCGCTGGCGGCGGGCACGACGCGTTTGGAGTCCGGCTCCACCAGCCCGATCCAGACCACCCGGTAGCTGCGAGTCCGCACGAGGATGTTACACGCCTCGGCGAGGAGCTTTTCCTGGTTCCGCTCCCGCACGATCAACTCATCCACGTCGCGGACGGCCCGTAGCACTTCGTGAAGGCGCCGGATCAACGACTCCGCCTTCACCTGGTTCTTGTTCAGGCTGGACTCCCGCAGCGCTCGTGTCACCGCCGGTCCCAGGCGGCTCATCCGTTGCTTCAACACATAATCGGTCGCGCCCAGCCGCATCGAGTCAATCGCGAGTTCCTCGCCCATGCTGCCGGAGACCATGATGAACGGCACTTCGGGACGCGTCCGGCGCGCAAGCATCAGGGCCGAGATGCCGTCGTAGGCAGGCATCTTGAAGTCGGAGAGGATCAAGCCGAGCGCCGGGTTTTGAAGCTCGGCCTCAAACTCCGCCGCCGTCGTCACGTGCTTGGCTGCGAACCGGAACCCCTCCTTGCTCATCTCGTGCAGCATCATGTCGGCGTCGGTGGGCCGGTCATCCAGAATGAGAATTTTGATTTCGTTGGATGGTTCCATGATTCATTCCTTTCCCGCCACCAGCATGGAGCCGCCCGTCGCGCCCTCGTAGCTGAACGCGCCAGCGTTCAGCCGGCGTCTCTCGCCACGCATCGCCTCCGAACGCTGGGCGCGTTCGGCTACGAAGAGCGTTCCGCCACCGCCCACGCAGTGGCTCCCGCCTTCCGCCATCTCAACTTCATTGACATTCATCGCCGCTCCATTTCTCACCGATTACTGATTACCGGTCACTGATTCCTGGTTCCCAACCGCCGGCAGCGTGAAGAAAAACTCCGCGCCTTTGTTGAGCGTCGCTTCCGCCCAGACGCTGCCGCCGTGGCGGAGCACGATGCGCTGCACCAGCGCCAGGCCGACGCCTGTGCCCTCAAACTCCGCCTCGCTGTGCAGCCGCTGGAAGACGCCGAAGAGCTTGTGCGCATACTGCATGTCGAACCCCGCGCCGTTGTCCTTCACACAGTAGATCAACTCGTCGTCTTCCAGCCGGCCGGTGATCTCGATCTCGGCCACCGGTGTGTTGCGGGTGTATTTGACCGCGTTGGAGATGAAGTTGGTCCACACTTGGGCCAGCAGATGCGGGTCGCCGTGGGCCGGCGGCAGCGGATGCAGCTTGAAGCGGATGTCGCGGCCGGCCGCCTGCGCGGCGCACTCCTTGAAGGCGGCTTGCGCCAGTTCGTTCATGTCCACCGCCGACAACAGCATCGCCTGCCGCCCGACCTTCGCGAACGCCAGCAGGTCGTCAATCAACCGACCCATGCGTTGGGTCTCCGAGCATATAGTGCCGACCACGCGCCGGCCTTCGTCGTCGAGCTGCTTTCCGTAATCCTCGGCCAGGATGGCCGCATATCCGTTGATGCCCCGCAGCGGCGCGCGCAGGTCGTGCGAGACCGAGTAGGAGAACGCCTCCAGTTCCTTGTTGGTCTCTTGAAGCTGGACGGTGCGCTCTTGCACGCGCTGTTCCAGCTCCGCGTTAAGCCGGCGGACGTTCTCCTGGGCCTGGCGATGGGCAATGGCGATGCTCAGGCTGTCGGCCAGCCGCTCCAACAGCGCGATGCGTTCCGGCGTAAACCGGTCTTTACGCTTGTCGTTGACTTGCAGCAAGCCGTAGGTGGTTTCGCCTACACGCAGCGCGACGAGGGCCACCGACTCATAGCCTTCGCCGTTGCAGCGGTTGCGGGTGCGGGCCTGGCGGTCGGCCTCGGTGGTGCCGGCGAGCAGTTCGGTGGTGCGGTTGGTCCAGAAGCTGCCGCGCGCGGTAAAGAACGGCTTGGCGGAGTCAAACCGCTTGCACAGCACGTTGCCGCACATGCACTCCAGCACGGGGTTGCCGTCGGGGTCGCGCACCGGCTGGCCCGCGGCGTCGCGCAGACAGAGTTCGTTTTCCGCGAGGACAAACTCCGCCGGAAACCCGCGCGTCTCGTAATAGGGAAAGTTGTCGCCGTCGCGCAGACGGATGCCCACGGCGTCGCAACCGAACCACTTCTGCAAGAGCGCCGCCACCTCCCGCATCAACTCATGCGTGCTGTTGGAGGCGTTGAACAGGCTGAGCAGGCGCACAGTGATCTCGCGTTCCTCTTCCGTCCGTTTGCGCTCCGTGATATCGCGGAAAGACCACACCCGGCCAGTGACTACTCCATTCATCAGCATCGGGAAGCCGTGACGTTCAAAAATCCGGCCATCCTTTAGTGTCAGGGCGTCCATGCTCACCGTGTCCATACCGTAAAGTTCACGCGCCCTCTTCAGAAACGCATCCGGATCCGACATCTGTTTTAACGCGAAACTCCGCACGGCCTTGTTATCACCGGCATCTATCATGGATTGAGGAACCTGCCAAAGCTCGGCAAATCGCCGGTTGGCTTTGATTACCTTCTCTCCTTTGTGGTCCACGGCCAAAATCCCATCGCCAGTGGATTCGAGAATCGCCAAGAGTTCCGATTCGCTCTCACGCAGCGACTTCTCCGCCTGTTGCGCCCGGTCGCGCGCCTCGACCGCCTCAGTCATCAAGTTCAACGCAGCGGCGCGGGACTGGCACAGGGCGTCTTCCGCCTGCTTGCGCTCGGTGATGTCCATGATGATGGCGAGGAAACTTCGCTTCCCTTCATGTTCAACCAGTTGCAAGTGGACCTCGACCGGATACAGGCTGCCATCAGCGCGACGATGGACGGTTTGGAAAACATGCAGATCCTTCTCGTGGCGTAGCAAAGGCCCGGTTGTCTCGCGGAAGGAGGCTTCGGTGAATTCAGGCTTCAAATCCAGCGGCGTCATCGTCCGCATCGTTTCCAGCGAGTAGCCCAGATTGCGAAGCGCGCCTTGATTGACGTATTCAAATCGCAGGGTTTCGGCATCGAAGACGTAAATCTCGTTCAGGCTGGATTCCAAGATATGGAGCAACCGCGCGCGCGCCGTCTCCGCCTGCCTGCGCTGCGCCTCGTTTCCAAGGTGCTCGATGGCGAAACCGACATCCATCGCCGCCTCTTCCAGCAGGGCCACCTCCTTGTTCTGGAAAACGTCCGGCTCGGCCGCATAGACGCCGAGCACGCCCCAGACCGCGCCCCGCACGCGCACAGGGAAGACGGCGGCGGAGCGCACGCCCGCCCGCTCCATCACCGGGTGCCAATCGTGCATTTCCGGGGCGGCGCGCAGGTCGTTGGCGATGCACGAGCGGTTCTCCCGGATGGCCGGGCCGCAGAGGCAACGGTGGTTCGAACTCTCATCCGTGGTGTGGCGGAAGTTGTGGAAGAACTCCTGCGGGTTGCCCGCGCAGTCGAGCGGCGTGATGTCGCCGGTTTGCGGGTCGTGCCGGCCGAGCCACGCGAGTTTGAAGCCGCCGAACTCGATGGCCACCCGGCAGATTTCCCGCGCCAGTTCCTCCTGCGACTTGACGCGCACGATGCACTGGTTGATCTGGCTGAGCGTGGCGTAGAGCCGGGTGAGCCGCGCAATCTCGCGTTCGTGGGCCTTGCGCTGGGTGATGTCCCGGATGATGTCCAGCCGGTAGCGCACGCCTCCGATCATGACTGCCCGCGCGCTCACCTCCACGGGGAAGGCAGAGCCGTCTTCGCGCTGGTGCGTCGTCTCAAAGAGAGTGTGACCGCTGGAGAACAGAGGCTCCACGTCGCGGTCAAAGACGGCGCGTGCTTCGGGCGTGCGCAGGTCGCTTGCGCGCATCCGCAGCATCTCAGCCGCCGAGTAGCCGTAAGTCTCCAGCGCGCGGTCATTGGCTTCGAGGATGGCCCACTTCTCGTCCATCAACAGGATGATGTCGTTGGCGCTCTTCATCAGGTGCTCGACGCGGTCCGCCAAAGCCCGCCGCTGCCGTTCGGCGGCCAGTTCGCGCCGGTTCCAGAGAAGCCAGACCACAAGCCATGCCACGGCGGCCATCATCACCGTCAGCAGGAGCATCAGCCACGCTTGCTGGCGCAGCGGCGCGTAGATCTCTTCGCGGTCCACTTTCGCGACCATGAACCACGGCGAACGAGAGACGGGCCGCACATCCGCAAGCACCGGCACGCCGCGATAGTCCACGCCTTCCACTTGTCCGGTCCGGCCCATTACGGCCAGGGCGGCGGGCAACAGGCTCTTCGGGGCCAGCGGCAAGCGCAGGTTCAGCGCGACGTTGGTGCGGTGACGCAGTTCATTCAGATAGAGCACCTCGTTTCCCTCGCGGCGCACCAGCAGCGTCTCCGCAGTGGGGCTTCCCGTCGGCCAGCTTTGGATCAGCGGATACAGGAACTCGTGCGGGTCCATCTGCAACAGAATCAAGCCCAGCGGCTCCCCGGCCGGAGTCAGGCCGGCGGCGGATTCGACGGCGGGCGCAAAGACCGGAAATGCGGCGGCCATCTGGATATCGCCGGGAGTGTCGCCGCGATGCAGGTCGCTCAGGGCGACCTGCCGGGTTCGGAGCGCCTCCTTCATCATGTCGAGGTCGTGGGCATGCAGGGTGCCGCTCTGACCCGGCAGGCAGAAGCGCAACCTGCAATGAGTGTCATACAATCCCACGAACGAGAACCGCTCGCCGCCCTGCACGAGTGTGAACCAGTCAAGCAGGTCGGCGCGCGCCTGCGGCGAGGAGGGGTCGGTCAGGAAGGCCCGCACGTCGCGGCTCACGAAGGCGGCCCGCGCGAAGAACTTTACGTCGTCCAGCCGCTCCTCGCGCCACTGGCTGATCTGTTCGGCCTTCGAGTGCCCGATGTGCTTCATCTCCTCATGGATGCGGTGGCGGACCTCGGCCTGTTCGTTGCGGAGGTAAAACGCGCTGAGCACGCTGACGCCGACGGCCAGCAGCGTGGAGACCAGCCACGGCCCCTGACGCTTCTTGCGGCGGATGCCGGAGGGTGTTTCCCGCGTTCGCGGGTCGCCCACGAAGGGAGCGCCCAACAACCCCACGCCGAGCAAGAGCAGGCACGCCGCCGTCCAGAGCGCCATCGGGATGCCAGAGCCGCCGTAGAACCACGGTTTGCCCGTAGCGTAGCTGGCGGTCACGGTTCCGCTGAACACAACCATCAGGCCCGCCAGCGCCAGGGAAGCCGGCCTCGCGGCCGGGCGCGTTCCCTGCGGCGGCAGGCGCAGGAACAGCGCCGTCGCCGCCAGCACAAGCATCGCGCCGGACACCGGCGACATCTGGCCCAGCGGGACATTGCCCATCCGCTCCGTCGTCTGCGAGAGCCATTCTTCCACGGGCGATCCCCAGCCGAGCGCCGGCCGCGCGCAAGCCAGCGCTCCCGCGATGCCGATGACCACGACCACGCCGTAGCCAAACCGCGTCACCGCCCGCCGCGCCGGCCACCGGCCCAGGGCGGACGCCGCCGCGCAGGCCAGCGCCAGCATCAACGCCGTGCTCGGGGCCATGGGGATTTTCGCGGGGCCGAAGGTGAACAAATCCGCGATGCCCGCCACCCAACTCCAGAGCGCCATCAGGGCCATGACGAGGCCCAAGACCGCGCACCCGCTCATTTTGTCAACCACGGTTTTCGTATGCGTCTCCTCGAATTGAAACTCAGTATTGCCGCCTCAACGCACCAATTTCCTTGATCCCGCCATCGCCAGGACGATTGTATAACGCGCCGGAGTGTAATAACGGCTGAAAGCCAATGCGAGGAAGAAAAGCTTGCCTGCGCCGCGTTCGCATCCCCGGCGGCCAGCCCGGCTGCTTCCTAGACTGCGAACATCAGCGCGGAAATGCCGTCGTAGGCGGGCAGATTGAAGTCGGACAGGATAAGACCGAGCGCCGGGTCCTCGAGTGCGGCCTCAAACTCCGTTTCCGAAACCACGTGTTTGGCCGTGAACGGAAAGCCCTCCTTGCGCACCTCGCGCAACATCATCTCCGCGTCGGTGGGCCGGTCATCCAGAATGAGAATCTTGATTTCGTTGGATGGTTCCATGATTCATTCCTTTCCCGCCACCAGCATGGAGCCGCCCGTCGCGCCCCTCGTAACTGAACGCGCCAGCGTTCAGCCGGCGTCTCTCGCCACGCATCGCCTCCGAACGCTGGGCGCGTTCGGCTACGAAAGCGTTCCGCCATCTCAACTTCATTGACATTCATCGCCGCTCCATTTCCCACCGATTACTGATTACCGGTCACTGATTCCGGGTTCCCAACCGCCGGCAAGGTGAAAAAAAACGCCGCGCCTTTGTTGAGCGTCGCTTCCGCCCAGACGCAGCCGCCGTGGCGCGCGACGATGCGCTGCACCAGTGCCAGTCCGACGCCGGTGCCTTCAAAGTCCGCATCGCTGTGCAGCCGCTGGAAGACGCGTTGGAGATCAGGTTGCTCCAGACGTGCGCCAGCAAGGACGCGTCGCCCTGGGCGACCGGCAGCGGATGCAGTTTGAACTGGATGTCGCGACCCGGCGCCAACGCCGCGCACTCGTCGAATGCGCTCCGCGCCATCGTTTCCATGTCCACCTCCGCGAAGTGCATCGCCTGCCGTCCCATCCGCGCGAAGCCCAGCAGGCCCTCGATCAACTGGTTCATGCGCGCGGCCTCGGCGCGAATGACCTCCAGCGTGTGCCGGCCTTCCTCGTCGAGTTCTTGGGCGTGGTCTTCGGCCAGCATAGCCGCGTAGCCGTTGATGCCCCGCAACGGCGCACGCAGGTCGTGCGACACCGAATAAGAGAATGACTCCAGTTCCTTGTTGGCCGATTCCAGTTCCGCCGTCCGTTCCTGCACCCGCAACTCCAGCGTCTGGTTGAGCTGTTGAATTTCCTCCTCGGCTCGTTTGCGCTCGGTAATGTCACGGCAGACGCAGAAGACCAGTCTTTGCCCCTCCAATTCCGCCGCACTGTTGGACAACTCAACATCCAGATATGAACCATCCTTGCGCCAATGGCGGGTCTCGAAATGAGCGCCTTCCGGTCCCAAAGTCCGGATCGCCTCCAGAACCCGTTCTTGAGGCCAATCGCGATCCCAATCCCAGACGTGCAGTTGCAGGACCTCTTCAGGCGTGTATCCCAGCATGTCCGCAAACCGCGGATTGGCCTCGAATACTTTTCCCTGCTGGTCGAGGACGACGATGCCGTCTCGCGATCTCTCGATCAGGATGCGCCGACGAGTGGCCTCGGCAAGAAGTGTCGCCTCCGCCTGCTTGCGCTCCGTGATGTCTTCGACGGTGCCTTCGTAGCGAAGGATCTTGCCGTCCGCGCCACGCACGGCCCAGGCGTTGGCTGAAATCCAAATCAAGCGCCCATCCTTGCGCCGCACGTGGCTCTCGAATCCTCGCACCTCTCCTTGCGCTTCCATCAGCCGCTTGAATTCCTTGCGCCGTTCGGGATCAACGTAGAGTTGCTGGCCGGCGTCATGGATATCGGCAATGAACTCTTCGGGAGACGCATAGCCGTGAATGGCTGCCATAGCCGGGTTGGCGCTGAGAATCTTCCCGTCCGGCGTGCTTTGATAGATGCCTTCGACTGCGTTCTGGAAGATGTTTCGGTATTTCCGCTCGCTGCTTCGCGACGCGGCCTCGGCTTGATTGCGCCGCAACGCCACGCCCAGAATGTTGGCAGCGCACTGGAGAAAATTTACATCGTCCGGCGAGAACGCACGGGGCCGCGTCGTGTGGACGCCCAGCACGCCGTAGTGCGTCCCGTTGCGCGGGATGATGACGCTCATGCCGCTGACGACGCCGTGTTCGGTCAATACCGCCGGCCCATGGAACCGCCGCTCGGCGCGCAGGTCCTCCACGACCACCGGCTCGTTGGACAACAGCGTGTAGCCGGCCTGCGAACCGGCATCCGCGCTGACCGTAGCCCTGCCCACCAATCCCGGCCGCCAGCCCACGCCCGCACGCAACAGCAGGCTGGCGCCATCGGGCTGAAGTTCGAGGACTTTGCAGAAGTCCACGCAAAGGGCCGCGCGGACGAGCGAGACGGCGCCGTTCAACAGATGCTGCACGTCTTCGGTCAGAAACGCCCGCATACTGAGCGCGGTGAGCGTGGTTTCCCGGAACATGGTGCTGACCCTTGGAGCTTCTTCGGTGGCTGTAGTCTCGTTATTCACTTCTCTTGCTCTCCTGTCTGCTCTGGCTGCGCTGTCTTCTGTGCGAGGCCGTGGATCAACTCAATGGCCTTCTCAATCTCGCGGGACTTGTCCAAGAATGCGTGCGCCTCCAGGCGCGTCGCCTCCTGATGATATGCATCGAACGGGAAGTTGGTGAGCACGATGAACACCGGCCGGGGTTGCTCGCCGCGCGTGCGGCGCAGCACCTCCAGTCCGCTTCCGTCAAGCAGGTTCAGATCGAGTGTGACCACATCCGGCGCAAGCGAGTGGATGGCGTCGAGCGTCGCCCGCACGCTGTTCGACTGGCCAACGATCTCGACGCCGGGCACGTCGGCCAGCAACTGAGCGAGCCGGCGGCGGACGGGTTCGAAGTCGTCAGCTATGAGGACTCGCAGCAGGCTGGTTTCTTTTTTCATGCGTCCCACATTACGCCGGGGCAGCGAAGGGGATATTGCAGCGATTCTGAAAAGCGTGTAGGAGCGGCTCTGGCAAGAGTGCGCGTGCAGAAGTCGTAGCTGAACGCGCCCAGCGTTCAGCCCGCGCTCTCCCTCAGACAGCATTCTCTTCGCCCTCACCCCGAACGCTGGGCGCGTTCGGCTACTACTGCACCAGTCCCTGCTTTAGCGCATACCGCGCCAATTCCACATTGCTTTGAAGCCCCAGCTTCTCCATCAGTCGCCCGCGATAGGTGAACACCGTTTTCTCGCTCAGCGACAACTCCCCGGCGATTTCTTTCACACTCCTGCCGGTGGCGAGCAGTTTCATGACCTGCAATTCGCGATCAGAGAGAGCGTCGTGCGCCTCCGCACCGGCGGGCTTTTCCAAGTCGGCTGCCAGCTTCTCCGCCAGCGATGGCGTGATATAACGGCCACCTGCGATGACTTTCTTGACGGCGGCGATCAACTCCGTGCTGACGGTCTGTTTGCTCAGGTAGCCCGCCGCGCCTTTCTTCAACGCCCGGACAGCGTATTCCTCCTCCGGCGACATGCTCAGCACCAGCACCGGCAGCTTGGGCCGCTGCGCCTTGATCTCCCGCAGCACGTCAATCCCGCTGCGGCCGGGCATGTTGATGTCGAGCAAGAGGAGGTCCCACTTTTCCTTGCACGCCCGGTCCAGCGCCTCGGCGGCTGTGGCCGCTTCGCCGAAGGTGGTCTTGCCGAACTCGTCGGCCAGCATCTGTTTCAGGCCGCGCCGCACGACTTCATGATCATCTGCCAACAAGATTTTCATTGTTGCCCTCGCGTTTCATATACGATTACAACCGACAGCGCCAGTTTTCAGCTACGGCTTTGGAGGCAAAATCATGGGGACGGAATCATGATTTTGCCTTTTCTCATTCCTCATCACTCTTCATCGGCACCGTCAACAACACCGTTGTTCCCTTGCCCGGCTCGCCGGCGAACTCGATCCGGCCGCCGAGCTGCGCGGCGCGCTCCCTCATGCCGAGCACGCCCAGCGACTTCGCGCCGGTCAGTTGCTCCGGCGGGATGCCTTTGCCATTGTCTCGGACCTCCAGCACGAGATCGCCGGCATCTTCGGCCAGCCGGATGCTCACGCGCCTGGCCTGCGCGTGGCGGGCGACGTTGGTGAGGATTTCCTGGAAGATGCGGAAGACGCCCGTCGCGCGCTCCGGCTCCAGCGTGGAGGCCGCCTCTGGCAGCGACACCTCGCAGGCGATGCCGGCGCGCTTCTGGAAGCGGCCCGCCTCGAACTGGATCGCCGGGCCGAGGCCGAGGTTGTCCAAAATGCTCGGCCGCAACTCGCTGGAAATCTCCTGCACAGTCTGGATCATCGAATCGGTTAGTTCACCGATCTCTCCGAGCTTGTCCGTCATCGTCCGCTGTAGCGTCGCATCGGCGATCTTCGGCAGTCGTTTCTGCAACCACGCCATATCCATCGTCAGCCCCGTCAACAACTGGCCCAGCACGTCGTGGACTTCCCGCGCGATGCGCGTGCGCTCCTCCTCGCGAATGCGCTGCAACCGTCCGGCCAGCGCGTGCAACGCCGCTTCCGACTGGCGCAACGCCGCCTCGGCCCGCTGCTGCTCGGCGAGCATTCTGGACTGCTTGATGCCATTAAAACTCAGCGTGGTAACAACCTTGGCCAGCTTGGCGTAGAACTGCATACCCGCATCCACTGCTTCACGGCTGAAACGCGGCACTCGGTCGAGCGCTGCCAGATATTCGGTCTCATCGAATCCGTGCTGCCGGGCCTGCGTGCGAAACACCTCCACATCGGGGGTCTCGCCCTCATAGAAGAACTGCCCGAAATACACATTGCCCACATGACGGCCTCCCACCATGAGAGGCGTCACCATGTCACACATGTTGTTCTTGCAGTGGTAGGCCTTGAATGTCCCCGGGGGCACGCCCTGGGTGAGAAGGGTGTCGCTCTCAATGCAGTTCTTCAGCGTGTCGGGATGACACCGGTGGAATTTCGCGCAGATATCCTGCCAGCCGACAGAAACCAGAACCTTTCCTGAGAGATCGAGCACCGCTCCCAACATGCCGGTAACCCGATAGAAATCCTCCATCATGGACTGCATGACTTCGATATCAATAATGTCCGAGAGTCCGAGCATGCTGATATCGCCTTCCGGTTCGACAATCGCTTTGAGCTTCTTCCGGACAGTGGCTTCACTCTCCCGCAGCGCCGCTTCCCCCTGTTTGATGTCTTCGATATCGGTGCAAGTGCCGAACCATTTGAGAATCTTCCCGCTCGCATCGCGCACCGGCACGCCGCGAACGAGCCACCAGCGGTAGGCGCCGTCGGCGCGGCGCAGCCGGCACTCCAGCGAGTAAGTGGCGTTGTGCTGCGTCGCCCGTTGCCAGGCGTCCCACGCGCGCTGCTGGTCGTCCGGGTGGAAGGGCTTGTTCCAGCCGTGACCGTAACTTTCCTTCAGCGTCAGCCCGGTGTAATCCACCCATTGCTGGTTGAAATAAATGTTCCGGCCGTCGGGCCGGGTGACCCAGACGATCTGCGGCATGGACTCGGCCAGGGAGCGAAACTCCTGCTCGCTCGCGCGCAACGCCGCATCGGCCCGTTTGCGCTCGGTGATGTCGCGGCTGACGGTGGCCCAGCCGACGGGCGTGCCGCTGGCGTCGCGGACGCTGAAGAGGTAGTAGAACATCCAGATCGGCTCGCCGGTCTGGAAGTGACGCAGGCGGATCTCCACGTCGCCGTGGCCCTCCCGCAGCACGCGCGGGAAGAACTCCTCCGCGATGAACCGTTGGTCCTCCGGGAAAAAGTAATCCTGCACCTTGACCTGGCAGGCGGCGGCCATGTCGGGCAAGCCGACCATGCGCACGCCTGCGGGGTTCACATAGAGCGGCTTCATGTCGAGGTCGCACATGCCGATGAACTCGCTGCTGCTATCGGCCAGCATGGCGAACTTCTGCCGTTCCGCCTCGATGCGCTTGCGCGCGGTGATGTCGCGCACGACGCCGAAGATCATCCCCTCGGCGGGCAGCGGGAAGGAGTTCCAGGACAGCCAGCGATACGAGCCGTCTTTGCAGCGGCAGCGGTTCTCAAAGCCCAGAGCCGCTTCGCCGCGCCCCAACTGTTCGCCCTCGCGGAGCGTGGCCGCGCGGTCGTCGGGATGAACAAAGTCCAGCCAGGGTTTGGCCTTCAACTCCTCGACCGTCCAGCCCAGCGTCTTCTCCCACGCCGGGTTGAGTTGCTTCAAGAAGCCGTCGAAACCGCCCACACAGAGCATGTCGAGGGAATGGTTGAACAGCCGGTCGCGCTCCACCTCCGCCCGCTTGCGCGCGGAGATGTCCACGCCGACGCCGACGAGGCAGCGGCGGCCTTCGATCTCCGTCGCCAGACCGGTGAAGTAGTAGGGCGTGCGCGTGCCGTCCTTGGAGACAAAGTCCGCCTCCACCGCCGACACGCCCTTGTCGAAGACCTCCTGGATGCGCGATGCCAGCAGTTCCTTGTCCGCCCCGGCGAAGAAGTCGAGCGGACTCATCCGGGCGATCTCCTCGCCGCTGTAGCCGGTGACGCGCTCGAAGTCTTTGTTCCACCGGAGAAACCGGCGGCTCTCGTCATAGCAATAAACCACGCCGGGCAGGCTGCTGAGCACGCCGTCGGAGAAATCACGCTCGCGCCGGAGCGCCGTTGCAGCCTGTTTCTGCTCGGTGATGTCGTGCATGGCGGCCACCGCGCCGAGGAGCCGGCCGCTGGCGTCGCGCATGGGCTGGGCGTTGGCCAGCAGCGTCCGGGCTTCGCCCTGTTTCGGTGCGACGACCATCTCGACGCCCCGCACGCTCTCGCCCTGCAACGCGCGGAACAGCGGAATCTCTTCCTTGCGCAACGGCGTCTTGCCATCCGCCAGATACAGGTCGTAATGCTCCGTCCACTGCTCCGGCGGGATGGGTTTCTCCGGCAGGCCGTGCAACTCGCGCGCGGCCTGGTTGAAGCGCGTCAGCACGCCTTGCGCGTCGCAGGCCACGACGGCCTCGCCGATGTTGTCGAGCACGGCGGCGAGGAACTGCCGTTCGGATGTCAGCAATGCCTTGGATCGCTCGCGCTCCATCATGTCGTGCCGCAAGTGCGCAGTCGCGCGTCCGCGCCAGAACACCATGAGGCCCAGTCCGCCCGCCAGCGCGAACATCATCCCCACCAGTCCCGCCGCCCACGCCCGTTCCCGCAACGGCGCGTAGATTTCCTCCTGATCCACCTTGGCGACCATGAACCAAGGCATGTCCGGCACCGCGCGGACCGCTGCGAGCACGGGCATGCCGCGGTAGTCCACACCTTCGCGCGTGCCGACCTCGCCGCGCGCGGCCATCGCAGCGGGCAGGTTGGGATGGTTGACCGGCTGGCGCAGCGTCAGGGCTGTGCCTTTCTGATACCGCAATTCGTTCAGAAAGAGCGCGTCATCACCGTCGCGGCGAACCAACAGCGTCTCCGCCGTCCGGCTCGGCGTCGGCCAGGACTGGACGATCGGATAGAGAAACCGATGCGGGTCGAGTTCGAGCAGGATGACGGCGATGGGAGGAGAGGCTGCCTGCGTGTTGGTTTTGTTACGTAGCTGAACGCGCCAGCGTTCAACCTCCGCAGTCTTCACGAACTGAGCGTCGGCGGGCTGAACGCTGGCAGGCTGAACGCTGGCGCGTTCAGCTACAAGCGGGCCGGTTGCGGGCGCGAAGACGGGAATGGTGAGGTTGAGGTGGATGTTGCCGGCGTCGCCGCGGTGCAGGTCGGTCATCCGGACGCGCGGGTCGCGCAAGACCTCGGCGATGTGGCTCTTCATCATCGGGCCGGGACGGTCTTCGTCGTCCGGCAGCATCAGAAGCAGGCTGCCCTTTGCGTCGAACAACGCGACGCGGGCGTAGCGGTCGCCGCCCTTGAGCAACGTCATCCACCGGAGCAACTCCGCCCTGGCCGCCGCGGAGGAGGGGTTGTCGAGAAACGCCTGCACGTCGCGCGCGACGAAAGTGGCCTGGCCAAAGAACGCCGCGTCGCCAAACCGTTCACGCCGCCAGTTGGCGATCTGCTGCACCTTGAGGTCGGCGATGGCGTTTAGCTCGGACTCGACCTTGCGGCGCGCTTCCGCGAGTTGCGAGCGCAGGTAAATCCCGCCGGCCACCGCAATGCTGATGACGAGCGCCGCGTAAGTCGCCACCGTCCACCAACCCGCGCGCTTTTGGATTGCGGTCGCCGCCAGCGCGTTGGTTTTGGAGCTTGGGTTTGAACTCATGTTGTGCGAGAGAAAATGAAGTTAGTCGTGCGGCATCTCCCAGCAATCAACTCGCCGCGCAGCCTACCGCATTTCGCGCCCCTTGCCAACGCAAGAATCCGGCTACGGCCGGTCATGTAGCTGAACGCACCAGTGTTCGGCGGCGGGCTGAACGCTGGCGCGTTCAGCTACAAGTTCCGCGGAGTATTAACCAACACACCCCAATCGCACTCATCCAGCCGAGGCCCCGCTTCACTTTTCCGGCTCGATGATGAACTTGGACGCTTCGGTGGCGGTGATCCTGACGTGGCCGTCCCAGGCGGTGGCGTAGATGGCTTTGCGGATTTGCACGTTGCGGAAGAGCATCGGTTTGTCGGCGAGTTTCTCCTTCGTGTATCGGGCGCGGGCGTAGGGGATGGAGTTGGCGAGGAGTTTGACGGCCTGGGCGCGGGGATGGCCGTAATACCACGTCGTGAACCGGTCCAGCGTCCCTTTGCCGTAGTTCCATTGGCCGACGGAGATGACGGCGATCATCGGCGACACCAGCGCCAGCAGGGGCGCGGTGGTGGCGTTGGCCGAGCCGTGGTGGCCGGCGTGGTAAACGTCGGCGTCGAGGGTGCTCGTGTCGCGATACCGCTCGGTGAGCACTTCCAGTTCCGGTTCCTCGGCGTCGCCGGTGAAGAGGAAGACGGTGGAGCCGAATGCAACGCGGACGACGAGGCTCTCGTTGTTTTTGTTCTCGAAGTCTTCCTCGCTCCACGCGCCCTTCTCCAGACGGCGCGCGGCGAGGATGGCGATCTGCGGGTCGCACTCGGCGCAGGAGAGCGGGTCAATCTGCGCGTCGGTGAGGCCCTGCCGGTCGCCGGTGGTCGGAATCTGCTCGTCGCTGATTTCGCGGACGGCGATGCCGCGCGCGGCGGCCTGCTGGCGGACCCATTTGGGGTGGGCGGTGCCCGCGCCGTCCAACATGCCGTGGTCGAGGTAGCGTTTGACGGTGAAGTTCTCGACGACGGCGCGCAACGACCGGGTGTGGTCGAGGTGGTTGTGGGTGATGATGACGGACTCCAGCGTGTTGTGGAGGTCGCCGCGCCGCGCGAAGAACGCCTTGAGGTAGTTCGTCAGCGTTGCGACGTGTTCGTCGTCCTGCGCGCCCGCGTCGAGGAGCACCGCGCCGCAGGGGAACTCCAGCAGCGTCGCGTCGGCCTGGCCGACATCAATGAAGTGGGCGGTCATGCGCGGGTCGGCGTAGGCGGCGCTGGCGCAGAGCAGGAGCGCGGCGAGATGAATGCGGAGCACTGTAGATGCGGTCTCCGGCCGCCGGTTGTGGAAGGGTTGTGGTTTCATGATGGTTCGGCGGTCTGTAGCGGCGGCCTCTGACCGCCGGTCGTTGTTGTCATCAAAGCATTCGGCGGTCGGAGACCGCCGCTACAGGTGTAGGCCACGTCCCCGACGTGGCGGTTGTTTGTGATCTCGTCGCCGGGTCGGGGACCCGGCCTACATCATCGGCGCAACGCGGCGACCAATGTGTTGAAGGCCGCGATAACCGTTGGCAAGTCGGCGCTGGGATCAAGCAGTTCGACGCTGTTGGTGTTCGCGCTCGTGTTGCCGAAGGCGAAGCTGAGGTCGGCGGCGGTGACTTCGCCGGGCAGGCCCTGCGGCCCCTGCGGTCCGGGCGGAAGCGCGATGGGACCGTAATGCCCGCCGTCGCTCATCTCGATCAGAAGGGTGCCGTCGCCGTTGTTGATGATGTTGCTGATGCTGCGGCCGTCGTTGCCGGCCGGTCCCTGGACTCCCGGCGGGCCGCCGGCGATGTTGAACGGGCCGAAGGTCTGGCCGTTGCTGAGCCGGACGATGGCGCGGCCATCGCCGCTGTCGAAGACCTCGACGACGGAGACGCCATCGCTGCCGTTGGCGCCAGCCGACCCCGGCGGTCCGCTGGCGACTGAGAACGGCCCGTAGGTGGCGCCGTCGGTCATCTCGATGACGACGCGGCCGTCGCCGTTGTCGAGCACGTTGGCGATGCCGCGCCCGTCGGCCCCGGCCGCGCCCGGACTGCCCGGCGACCCCGAAGGCGGCGCGAAGGGGCCGCAACTGCTGCCGTCGGTCAGGTCCACCATGAAGGTGCCGTTGCCGAGGTCGCGCACGGCGGCGACGCCGCGCCCGTCCGCGCCGGGTTGGCCCGGCGGACCTTGTTGGGGCGTCGGGATGGCGTCAATCTCGGCTTTGAGGGCGTTGAAGTTCTCGCGGATCTCGCGGGCGTCCTGTTCGGTGTTCTCACGTGGAATATCGGGGGTGAATGGCATGATTTTACCTTGGTTCTTGACGTTTCTGATGCTGGAGAGGCTTAAAATGGCTCAAATTGATCAGTCCAAGGCGTGGACTCGCGAGTCTGCGGCTCGGACTCACGAGTCTATGACTCCGACTCGTGAGTCTGTGGCTCGGACTCGTGAGTCTGTGGCTTGGACTCACGAGTCTGAGACTCTGGTTAGTCAGTCCGCGTCTCGGACGGGCCAGTCCGCCTCCCGGACTGACCCGCAGGAGACTTCGACTGGCGAGTCGGAGTCTCAGACTACCTCGCGGGTCGAGACCGGGATGCACCGGCTGGCCTGTGATTACGGCGCTGGGGGTTGTGGTGCGGGCGGGGTTCCGCCGCCGCCGGAGCGGCCGGTGATCTGCCTGCGCAGGGCGGTGGCTTCCTGACCGCGCGGGCTGGTGCGGCCGAAGGCTGTGATGACCATGTCGCAGCCTTGGGCGATGTCGGCATAGACATCGTCCTTGAGTGGCGCGAGTTCATCGGTGCGCTCCTTCCAAGCCGTGTGGGCTGCTTCCTGTTCCTGGTTCTTGGCGTTCATGGACGCGATCTTCGCGTCCGCGCCTGCCAAGAGCACGGTCGGATCCATTCCCTTGGGGATCATCTCGGTCTTGTAGTTGTTGAGCATGGCCTTCACCTGCTGGCTGACACCAGCTAACTGATCTACGGGGGCAGTCGTCTTCATGGTTCTCCTTATTGCGGGTGAAGCTCCCGCCGCCGGCCAGCGTGACCCGCTATTCCACAAGTGGCCGTCGTTCCATCTTGGCTTGGCGGTTGGAGCCATTGTTTCTTTCGTGGCCGCCCGGGCTTCGGCGCTGCTGTTGGAACCTCTCCCGCGCCAACGCAATTTTCGCCGTTGCGCCAAGCGACCGTTCGGGGCGCAGGGTCGCGCCGGTCGCGCCGCCGGGCAAGCCGCGAGAATTCACGATCTGTGAATCGTCCCGGGGCGGAAGTCGCCGGGGTTTACGCGGCATCGCAGGCACTGGTCGAGGTTGCTGGAGAACAAGCAGCAGGTGGGCAGGTCCAGCGTCACGGCGATCAGGTCCAGCATTTCGTCGGAGGGAAAACGGTTGCCGGTTTCCCACTGCGACCAGGCCGAGTGCGCAACACCCAGTTTGGCCGCGGCTTCTTTCGCGCTGAGATGCCTGAGTTCTCTCAAGAAACGAAGGTTGCCCTTGAACCGCCCAACTTGCACACACGCCCCGTTCTTCTTCCCGTCGCTTTCTCGTGCCATGAATCTCCTTTCGGCGCCTCTCCTGTCCCGTTCGGCGCCTTTTTAAGATGCGCGGAGTTTCCCAGACGCTCTTGGAGGGCGTCAATCAGGGAAAACCTGATTTCACAGCGGCAAGAACCTGATCGCGGCCAGCCCGGTGAAGAGCCACAACGAAGTGACGGAAGCTCCGCGCGAGCGGCACGCGCGTTGCCAACGGCCTCCGCTACCGGTTTTCTTCCGTGACGGCGCCGCGCGGCGGAAGTTTCCCGGCGGCGATCCACGCCTGGAGCGGCTCCAGCTTCGGCGCGGCCCCGGCGACGCCGGCGGGCGAGAGCAGGACGGCCACGCGCGCCTGCGCCGTCTTCGAAGGCAGGCGCACGGTGAGGTTGCGGACGTCCGGCTGCTGGCGCTGCGGGGGCGGCGGGCTGGCGGAGATGACTTCGAACTTCGCGCCGGTGGGCGAGAGGATGCGCGCTTCGAGTTTCGCGCGGCCTTGCGTCAGCGTAGCGCGGTCGCCGCTGGCTTCGATCTTCGCCTTCGTCAGGAAGTTCCAGACAACCTCGACCGGCTGCGACGCTTCGAGTTCGTCCTGCACCAGCACCTGCTTGCGGTCGAGCAACGCGACGCCGCGATGGGCGCGCGTCGTCTTCGGCGCATAGGCGGCGGTCATGTCGGCGACGGCGAACGACCGCCCCGGCGACGCGCTGAACGCGACGAGCGGCGCGGCGGCGCGCGGGTCCTGGTTTTCGCCGTCGAGCGTGAGCGTGTTGTGGCTCTCGGTGCGGAGGCGATAGTAACTCCATCGCTGTTTGCCGAAGTAGCCGGGGAGGTTGTAGTTGTCGCCGCCGAGATCGATCGCCCAGCGCACGCCGAGCGCGTCGAGCACGAACGAGCCGAGGTCGAGGTGGCTGTGGTTGGCCTTGTTGTCGCCGCCCTTGAAGCCGACGAAGATGGCGTTCGGGTCGCTCCACGCGCTGCGCAGGAATGCGACATCCACGCCGCGGTAGATGGCGGCCAGAGGCAGGTCGTCATCCTGCGGCGCGCGGCTGCGGCCGTCGAACCACAGCAGGTGGAGGATGTGAGGATGGCTCTCCGCCATCGCCCGCTCGTGGCCGGCATAGACCGGCTGGTTGAGCGCGCGCGCCAGCCAGAACATCTGCGCCGCGCTGCCGGCCTTTTCGCCGGCGTCGGCGTAGTTGAAGGTCAGGCCGGCCGGGCTGGTGAAGTGGATGCGGAACAAACCGGTTTCGGGGAAGCCCGTCATCTTCTTAAGCCCGAAGTCCGTGTCGAGCGCGGTCTCCAGCGCGGCGAGATAGAAGACGTTGTAGCTGGTGGCGTAGTTCCAATAGCCCGGCCCTTCCGGCCAGCCGCCGTCGGGCGCGAACGTCCTCATGGCCAGCACGATGGAGGCGCGGCCGGCCGCGACGATCTGCGCGGCCAGCGCCGGCTCCTCGTCGGCAAGGGCGAGCGCGCCGACGGTCATGCCGCCGTTGCAGACCTGGTTCCAGTTGTGCTCGGCCTTCGACCACCAGCGTTGTTTTTCGTAGATTGGCAGCGACTGCTTCAGCCCCTTTTCGACGATGGCGGCGCGGATCGTGGCGCGGTCCTCCGCGGACAGGAAGCCGAAAAGCCAGTCGTAGCCGATGGCCAGGGCGTTGGTCATCTCGGCCACGTCGAGAAAATGCTTCGGGTTCCAGTCCTCGAACGCGGCGGCGGCGAGCATCTCCTTGCGCGCCCTCTCGGCGAAACGCCTGTCGCCGTCGAGCCGGTAAAGGCCCGCGAGCGTGCTGATGCGGTGCAGCGCCGTGCGGCTCTTGTCGAGGAGGCGCGGGCCGATCAGGACGCGCTCGACCGGCTTCTCCCTGAGCATCTTCTCCGCGTCGCGCAGCAACTGCTCGTGCCACTGGCGCGCAACCGGATCGCTTTCGACGGCTTGTTTCACGCGCGCCAAGTCCGCGTCGAGCACGAGCAGGCGCGGATGCCCCCGCCGCAGCGTGTTCAGAATGCCGGCATCCGACCCGGCTGCGATGGATGCTGTGAGCGCGGCGGCGGCAAGGAAGAGGGGAATCAGGCGGTGGTTCATTTCGTTTTCAGCATCGTGAGCCAAGCGCCGCCAGCCGTCCAGTCCGTTTGCATCCCCCCCACGCCCCGGCGACTGGACAGGCGGCGGCGGCTGTGCTTAGTTTCCGCCCACCATGAACACTTCCATTTCTCGACGCGGGTTTTTGAAACTCAGCGCGGCGGGAGCGTCCGCCGCGGCGCTGGCGCAGTTGAAAGCCGAGGCGGCGGCGTTCAAACCGCCGGCCGGGAAGATGCCGAGGCGCGTGCTCGGCAAGACGGGCGTCTCCGTCAGCGTCCTCGCCCTCGGCGGCCAGAGCGCGCTGACCGATCTCCCCGACGACGAGATGGCGGCGAAGTTCGTCAACGACTGCATAGACTGCGGCATCACCTACCTCGACGCCGCGCCGATGTATGGCCGCAAGGACGACCCGCGCAACAGCGAGCGCCGTTTCGGCAAGGCAATGGCCAAGCGGCGCAAGGAGGTCTATCTCACCACCAAGACGCTGGAGCGCGACGCCGACAAGGCCATGCGCGACATCGAGACCAGCCTGAAGCTGTTGCAGACCGATCATCTGGAGTGCCTCCAGATCCACAAGATCACGCCCGAGGAAGACCTCGCGCGCCTCGGCAAGCCCGACGGCGTTTACACGCTGCTGCAAAAGCTGCGCGACCAGAAAGTCATCCGCTTCATCGGCGTGACCGGCCACTTGGGCGCGGCGTGCCTGAAGCGGGCCATCGAGATGTATGACTTCGACACGCTGCTGACGACGTTCAACCCCACCAAGGAACGCCACGAATACGAGGAGGTCCTTCTGCCGGTGGCGCGCAAGCAGAACCTCGGCATCATCGCCATGAAAGTCATGGGCGGCACGCCGCAATACAACCGCAAAGGCACCGAGGGCCTGCCGGGCGTGCTCGTCGGCGACGGCCCCGGCAAAGCCGCGCCCGCCAAGTTGCTGCGCTACGCCTTGTCGCTGCCGGTCCACGTCGCCGTCAACGGCATCTACGACCACAAGCAGCTCCGGCACAACCTGGAGGTCTGCTACAACTTCAAGCCGATGAAGGACCCGGAACGCCGCGCTCTCCAGTTCGCGCTGAACGACAGCGATATCCTGCTCGCATACAATAAGCCGGACTACGCGCGGGCGTAGCCGCGGCGCAAACTCTCGGCTGGAATCTCCGCGGCGTTTGTTTCAGAATCGGCCCATGCACCGATTCTATCTGCCGAACTTGCAGCAACTCGCCCTTCCGGCCGCCGAGGCGCATCACGCCGTCCATGTCCTTCGCCTGAAGCAAGGCGACTCGGTCAATGTCTTCGATGGCCGCGGCCACGAGGCGCAATGCACGGTCAGCGGCGTCTCCGCCGATGCCGTCCAACTCAAGCTGCTCACGCACAGCAACGCCCTGCCGTTGCCTTGCCGCATCACGCTGGCGCAAGCGGTGCCGAAGAAGAACATGGACCTGATTCTCCAGAAGGCCACTGAACTGGGAGTCTCCGCCATCCTTCCGCTCATCTCCGAGCGCACCATCGTCCAACTCGACGAGCAGGACACCAAGAAGCTCGAGCGCTGGCGCGCCATCTCTCTCGAAGCCTGCAAACAAAGCGGCAACAACTGGCTGCCGGAACTCCAACCGCCGCAGAAGGCGCGCGAGTTCCTGGCCGCGCTCGAAGGCCAGCCGCGGGCGTTCGACCTGAAGCTCATCGCGTCGCTCCAGCCCGATTCTCGGCCGTTGAAGAAGATTCTCGCTGACAACGCGCGCGTTTCTGCAGCTTCGTCAGTGCTCATCATGATTGGCCCCGAAGGCGACTTCACTCCCGCCGAAATCAACCTCGCCAAGTCCGCCGGCTGTCTGCCGCTGTCGCTGGGGCCGCTGGTGCTGCGCGCTGAAACCGCCGCGTTCTATGCGCTAAGCATCCTGCGTCATGAGTTGATGGGCGGCTGAGACATCACGGCAGCACACCGTGGCGGCGGAACCAATCCCGCAACGCACCGAGAACCTCCTCGCGCTTGGATTGGTCAATCGCGTGGCCTTCACCGTCGAACACACGCCGCTCGTTCGGCACGCGGTTGCGGTCGAGCGCCTCCTTCAACGACGCGGACTGTTCGGGGCGCACGACGGGATCGCTGCCGCCGTGCAGGATGAGAAACGGCGCGCGGATTTTCACCGCGAGTTCGGCTGCCGGCGCAGGATGGCCCGCCCGTGGCGCAACGCCGCTGCCGGTGATGGCGGCAGCTTTCAACAAGTCGGGCGCGGTTGCCGCGAGGCCGATGGTCACGAAGCCGCCCATGCTGTGGCCGTAGGCCGCGATGCGTTTGCCGTCAACGTATGGCAGTCCGCGCAGAATCTCCACACAGGCTCGCGCGCGGCGAATGTTCTCCTCGCTCGCGCCGTAGTCGGGCGGATGCTCCCCGCGCTGGCCGCCACCGCGCGCACTGCCACGGACGTTGTGCGTGTAGTTCGGCGCGATGCAGACGAGGCCCCACTTCACCATCTCGCGCGCCTTGTTCAGTCCGAAGCTCTCCGCGCTGCCGCCGAGGCCGTGGCTGATGAGGACAGCGGGAAACGGGCCGTTGCCGTCGGGCTTGAGGAGGATGCCGGAGAATGACTGGCCGCCGGCTTCGCAGGTCCATCGCTCGCCATCGAGGCGGAGACTTTTGACGCTCGATTCGGACGGTGGCACTGGCGGCGCTGGCGCAGGTGATGTGTCGTTGAAATCTTTCTTCGTCAACACCCCGTCGCGGTTGCGGTCGAGCCGGTCGAAGGTCGGCGGCGGGCCTTTGAACTTGTCGCGATGCACCCGCCCGTCGTCGGCCAAGCCCTCGCGAGCGCGAACCTGCTCCCACGTCAGGCGCGGCCCGCGTTGCGGTGTTCCCGCGCCGGCTTGCGGCATGGCGCTCGCCGCGCTCTCGGCCTGCCTGGCTTCGGCGGTTGGGGCGGCGGTTCCTTTGAGGCAGCGGTCGAAGAAGCCGGCGACCATTTCATCAATCTCGCGCCCGGCGAAACCCTGACCGTGGCCCGCGCCTTTGATGGTGTGGAAGTGGACGCTCGCGCCGGCCTTCTTGAGCGCGTCGAATAGCAACTGGCTCTGGTGAATCGGCACCGTCGGATCCTTGTCACCGTGGACGATCAGGAACGGCGGATCGTCCTTGCTGGCATAGACAATGGGATTGGCGCGAGCCGTCTTCTCCTTGTTCTCCTGAATCGCTCCGCCGATGAGGCGCGATTCGGGCGAAGAAGCCGGGTCGTGCTTCAACCGCGCCTCCGGCAGAGCATGGGCGTCCATCTGGAGCAAATCCGTCGGCCCGTAGAAATCGCACACCGCCTGCACACGGCTCGACACGTCGGGATGCGCGCCGACATCGAACACCTTGACGCCGCCGCTCGTGCCGAGCAACGCCACGAGATGCCCGCCCGCCGAACTGCCCCACACGCCGAAGCGATCGGGATTCAGGCCGTATTGTTTCGCGTGGGCGCGCAGCCAGCGGATGGCGGCTTTGCAGTCCTCGATTTGCGCGGGGAAGATCGCGTCGCCGCTCAGTCTGTAGCCGATGCTCGCCAGCGCGTAGCCGCGCTCGATGAATCCCTGTCGCAGCGGCGGGCAGCCGTCCTTGCTGCCAGCCGCCCAGCCACCACCGTGAACCCAGATGATGAGCGGCAACGGCGCGCCGGCCTTTTCGGGCACGTAAAGATCGAGTTTCTGCCGCGCGTGGCCGTTCTCGACGTAGGCGAGGTCGCGGTGCGCCTTCACACCATCGGGCACGCGCGCGGGCGGGGCGCCGTTGCCCTTGGCTCGCGGCTGAAATTGCGCCTCGGACGCGAAGAGGGAACTGGTTGCCAGTGCGATGCAGGCCATATAGAAGAAGCTCTTCATAGTCACTTCGTCTTGCCTCCCATGTTGACGAACTCCTCGCGGCTGAGGTGGCCGTCCTTGTCAGCGTCCCATTGCTCGAAGCGTTTCTTCGCTGGCTCGGGATCGAGTTGGTTGGCCATAAACTCCTCGCGGCTGAGCTTGCCGTCGCGGTTCTTGTCTTTTGTCTCGAACAAGACGCCCCGATTCTGCGCTGACTTCCCTGCGCCGGCGCCTTGCTTGCCCTTGCCGGCCTTGGCGGATGGCGGGTTGGCGCGGGGCGGCAACGTCGCGCTCCAGTCGAGCCATGCCTTGTGGAGCTTCGCGGCCAGTTCCGGCTTCTCGGCGGCGAGGTCGCGCTTCTCGCCGAGGTCGTCGGCGAGGTTGAACAGTTGCAGTTTCGGCTGCAACCGGCTGAGAAGGAGTTTCCAGTCGCCCTGCCGCACCGCGCCTTCCTCACCGTTCTTCCAGAACAGGATATCGTGCGGCGCACCGGACTTCTCGCCGCGCAAGTGCGGCAGCAGGTTCACACCGTTGAGCGTCGTCCCGTCAGGCACGGGCGCGCTGCCGGCGGCGCAAAACGTCGGATAGAGGTCCATCGTGCTGACGGGCTGGCGATAGACTTCGCCGGCCTTCAGCCGCGCGGGCCAGCGCAGGAGAAACGCTTCGCGGATGCCGCCTTCGAGGAACTTTGCCTTGTGGCCGTTGAGCGGGCCGGCCGAGCCGACGAGGATTTCCTTCGGCCAATGCTCCGGCCAGACGACGACGCGCGAGCCGCCGAGCGCGGGGCCGTTGTCGGCGGTGAAGGCAACGAGCGTGTTCTCCTCCAAACCGGCCGCCTTCAGCTTCGCGAGCACGCGGCCGATGTTCTCGTCGAGCGAGGCGACCATCGCGGCGTAGAAATTCAGCGGCGGCGTCAGATGGGCGTAGCGCGCGGCCACCTCCTTCTTCCCGTGCCACGGGCTGTGGACGGCGTTGAAGGCAAGGTAGAGGAAGAACGGTTTGTCGCCGCGCCCGCGCTTCTCAATGAACTCGCAAGCGTGGCGGCCCAGCCGGTCGGTGAGATATTCGTCGCCGGGCTTCTCCGGCCCCCAGACGCCCTGCACCTTGCTCGAACCGATCTCGGCGGGATTGTCCACGCCGTGGTAGTGGCCGTCCTTGTCCGGGAAATAATCCGCCTCCCAGTCAATCAGGTCGTAAACGTCATCGAAGCAATCCTTCACATCCACGGGGATGTTCCACTTGCCGATGTGGCCGGTGACGTAGCCCGCGGCCTGCAACGCCTGTGGCAGCAGCTTGTGCCGGCCGAGCGAATACTTCTTGCGGTCGTCGTTCCACTGCATGCCGAAACGCTGGTTGTAAGCGCCGGTCATGATGCCGCAGCGGCTCGGCGCGCACACCGGCGCGGTGACGTAGCCGTCGGTGCAGCGCACGCCGTCGCGAGCGAGCGAATCAATCGCCGGCGTCGGCACGAGCTTGCCGCCGTAACAGCCCACGTCGCCGTAGCCGAGGTCATCGGCGAAGATGAGGATGAGGTTGGGCTTCGCCGGCTCGGCGGCAACGCACGTCCAGCCGCAAAGAAGCCCGCCAAGAAGCACAAGGGACAGACCGATTCGGAACTTGCTCATTTGGAATTGAACTCCCATCGCTGCGGTTTTGCGCCGGCCGCTTTGCCGCGAAGCTCGATCCAATCCAGTTCGAGCGGTTTGTCGCCGGCGGGCAGGTAGATGCGGACGATGCCGAGCGGGCCGGTTGCGGGAATGTCCACCGAAAGTTCGCGCCAGTCGCCGGCGGGAACGTCGAAGGCGACGGACTTCGCGCCGCTCGGTTCGCCCGCGCCGCCGGGAACCCATTCGAGCTTCGCGCCGCCGCCGGCACTACTGCGGACGCGGAGTTTCAAGACGGCGGGACCGGTCACGCTGCCCGCGCCGTGGCCAAGAAACACAGCGCCGGGTTTACCTTTGGGCGTCGCGGTCAGCACGCCGTCCTTGACGACGGCTTCGCATTGGCGGGCCTTCCAGGCTTCGAGCGGGTCGGCGGGTTTGGCGGGAGCTTTGGCGGCGGCGGGCTTGTAGGCGGGATTGGGCCGCGGATAGGTCGCGCCGGTGTCGGCGAGGAAAGCGTCAATAAGCGTGTCGAGTTCCTTCACGCGCGCGGGCTGGGCGGCAGCGAGGTCTTTCGTCTCGCCGATGTCGTCGCGCAGGTTGTAAAGCTCGTGGGTTGCGGGCACGCCGAACCAGCGGAAAAGCTTCCAGTCGCCGGAGCGCACCCAGACGCCGCCACAACGGCCGACGCTCCGACCGTGCGGGAAATAGTTGAAGAAAGCCTTCCGTTCGAGCGGGCCGGTTTGTTTCAGCACGCAGGCGTAGCTGACGCCATCGAGTTTCTGCTGCGCGGGTCGCGGCAAGCCGATCAGGTCGAGCAGCGTCGGATAGAGGTCAACGTGACCGACCACGGCGTCGCTCGTCGTGCCGGGTTTGATGCGGCCGGGCCACGACCACATCAGCGGGACGCGCGTGCCGCCTTCGTAGAGCGTTCCTTTGCCGTCGCGGAGCGGCGCGTTGTTCGTGGGCGGCTGATTGCCCGCCCACTTGCGCCAGTCGGCGAGAGACTCGCTCTTGTTCTTCGCCGCCTTGGCCGTCTTCGCAGTGTCGGGCACGTTGCTGTGCGTGTTGCCGCCGTTGTCGGAGTTGAAGACGATGATGGTGTTCTCCGCGAGGCCGAGCCGGTCGAGCGTGTCGAGGACGCGGCCGAAGCACTCGTCCACGCTGCGGAGCATCGAAGCCATGATCGGGTTGCCCTGCGCGCCGCGCGGGTCTTTCTTCGGCGCGAAGAGCTTCGTGTATTCCACCTTGTGCCCCCACGGGCCGTGGACGCCGTAGTTCCAGAGGTTGAGGAAGAACGGCCGGTCTTTATTTGCTGTGATGAATTTCACAGCTTCGTCCGCGAGCCGGTCCACGATGTATTCGCCGGCCGGTCCGTCGGTGATGGTGCCGACTTTGTTCTTGCCGCCCGGCTCGCCGTCGGGTTTCACGTCGTAGGGCGAGAAGTAACCGCCCGGCGGCCCCGGATCGGGATGGCAGTGGAACGCCACGTCAAATCCCTGCTGCTCCGGCCAGTGCGGCCGGGTGATGCCGAGGTGCCACTTGCCGATGTGCGCCGTGCGATAGCCCGCGTCGCGCAACGCCTCGGCCAGCGTGTATTCGGACGGCTCCATGTAGTTCTTGCTCTGCGGCACGAGCATCTGCTGGTTCGGTGGCGCGGTGTCGGGCAGGAACCTGTGTCCCGGCGGCTGCGGCGGCAGATGGCCGGAGGGCGTGGTGATGCCGTGGCGGGCGGAATACTTGCCAGTGAGCAAGCTCGCGCGCGTCGGCGAACAAAGCGGCTGCGCGTAGGCTTCCGTGAACCGCATCGCGCGCGTGGCAAAGCGGTCCATGTTCGGCGTCTCGTAATACTTCGATCCATACACGCCGCAGTCCATCCAGCCCATGTCATCCACGAGGAAGACGATGACGTTGGGGCGCGACGGGGCGGAGAAGCTCAAAGGACAAAGCTCAAAGCTCAAAAGAAGAGCCAATAACCAAGCTCCAACTCCGATTCGACGGCGTGTGCCGACGCTGGGCCTTGGACCTTGGAGCTTGGAGCTTCTCTTGAGCTTTGAACTTTGAACTTTGGGTCTTGTTTTCATAAGCGGTTTCAACACGAGTCTAGCGGTTCTTTTTGCGCTTCCCTTTTGCGCGCGCACCCGGCTCGGCCCCGTCGCCACCGGCCTTGCCGCCGCCCCAAAGCGCCGGAACCAGCGTCGCGTTCCATGCCTCCCATTTGGATTGGAGTTCCTTGAGCTTGTCGGGCTGCTCGACGGCGAGGTCTTTGGTTTCGCCGATGTCGGCGGCGAGGTTGTAGAGCTTCGCGGCGGTCACGGGCTGATTGCGGGCGCCGGTGAGCGTGTCGGCGTTGCTGTCGTAGCGGACGAGCTTGTAGTCGCCAGCGCGAATGGCCATCTGCCCGCCGAAACGCCAGTAGAACGCGTCGTGTGGCGCGCCGCTTTTCTCGCCGCTCAGGAAGGGCAGCAGGTCCACGCCGTCCAAAGTAGTCCCGGCACTCCGTGACGGGCTTGATGATGGATTGTTCGCGTCACGGAGTGACGCGGCTACTCCTGCCGCCGCCAGTGCAGTCGCAGTCAGGTCGAGTTGGATCACCGGTTTCTCATACACGCCCGGTTTCACGCGGCCCGGCCACGCGACCACGAAAGGCACGCGGATGCCGCCTTCAAGTGTGGTGCGCTTGCTGCCGCGCAGCGGCTCGTTGCGCGAGCCGTTGACGGTGACACCCGGCATCGTCGGGCCGCCGTTGTCGCTGATGAACGTGACGAGCGCGTTCTTGTCCAGCCCGGCGTCGGCGAGCTTCTGGCGGACGCGGCCGATGGCTTCGTCCATCGCGAACATCATCGCGGCATAGGTCCGGCGCGTCTTGTCGGCGATGCCGGCGAACTTCGCCAGCCGCGCGTCGTCGGCCTGCATCGGCGTGTGGACGGCGTTGAAGGCGAGGTAGAGGAACCACGGCTTCGCGCCGGCGCGATGCCGCTCGATAAACGCCACCGCCTCGCGCCCGAACGCGTCGGTGAGGTATTCCTTTTCGTCCACCGGCTCGTTGCCACGCAGGATGCCGGCGGACCTGAAGTAGTCGTGCGCGCCGTCGAGGAAACCGAAGAACTCGTCGAAGCCGCGTTTCTGCGGGTGCATCTCCGGCAGCTTGCCGAGGTGCCATTTGCCAACGATGCCGGTGACGTAGCCGGCGGCCTTGAGCCGGTCGGCGAGCGTCTTCTCCGTCACAGGCAATCCCTGGCTGCCGCTTGGATTGAACTCGTGGCCGAAGCGCGTCTGGTAACGTCCCGTCATCAGCCCCGCGCGCGTCGGCGAACAATACGGCCCGCTGACGTAGCCGTGGGTGAACCGCACCCCCGCCGCCGCGAGCGCGTCGAGGTTCGGCGTGGGGATGTCCTTGCAGCCGTGGAAGCCCACATCCGCGTAGCCCATGTCATCGCCGACGATCAACAGGATGTTGGGTTTGTCGGCGGCGAAATTCACGCCAGCGCAAAAGCAAAGCAAGACGGCGCAAACAACGGATCGCTTCATGTATGTCCTTGGGTTGAAGATTAGCGTTCGAGAGTTATGCCTGCCGATTATTTTCCTCTGCGTTTGCCTTTCTGTTTCTTGCCAGCGGTTTGCTGGTAGCCGGTGCCGTCGCCGGCTTTGAGCGTTGCGGGGCGGGCGTCCTTGAAGCGATCCAGCGCGGCCTGAAGTTTCGCGCGCGCAGCGGTCGCTTCGGCGCTGGCGGTCTCGACCGGCTTCGTTTCGAGCGGGTCGGCGGCGTAGTCGAACATCTTGCCGGTCGCGTAGAGCTTGAACCGTTGGTCGGCGGCAAGCTCGCGCTCGCGGGTCGGGTGCCACACGTAGATCCATTCGCGCGGCTTGCCTTTCCCGCCGCGCAACTGCTCCAGCAGACTGTGGCCGTCGCACGGCTGGCCTTCCGCCAACGGCGCGCCCGCCGCCTCGCACATCGTCGGCAGAAAGTCGGTCGTGTCCACGAGATCGCCGCTGACTTTGCCGGCGGGAATCATGACCGGCCAGCTCGCGATGAACGGCACATGCGTGCCGCCGGCCTTGCTCTGGCCTTTGCCGCCCATGACGACGCGCGCGCCCATGCGCGACTCCATGCCACCGCCGGTGCCGTTGTCGCCGAGGAACATCACCAGCGTGTTCTTACGCAGGCCGTGGTCTTCCAACGCGGCGACGAGGCTGCCGACGTGTTTGTCCATGTGGCGCACCATGCCGGCAAAATGCTTCTTGTCGTTGTTGACGTTCTCGCCGACGGCCTTCGGATCCCAGTTGGCGCTGTCGGGCGTCGGCTGGTAGGGCGAATGGGTGAGGATCATCGGGTAGTAGAGCAGGAACGGCCGCGCCTTGTTCTTCGCGATGAACGCCAGCGCCTGCTCGTGAACCACGTCAGGGCCGTATTCGCCTTTGGAGAAGTCCTTCTCGACGCCGTTGAACTCCAAGCCGGGGTTGGCGTAGCGCGGCGGCCGGCGCGTGTGTTGCCAGAGGCACGCCTCGTCGAAACCGAAATGCCGCGGCGAGTCCGGCTGCTGGCCCAACTGCCATTTGCCGAAGATGCCGGTGGCGTAGCCCGCCTGCTTGAGCCGGTGGGCGAACGTGGTTTGCGCGCGGTCGAGTTCGCCAAACCGGGTGTAGTTGCGGACGTTGTAGAGGCCGGTCATCAGTTGGACGCGCGTCGGAGTGCAGAGCGGCTGCGAGTGGCAATGCTCGAAGCGCATCCCGCCGGCCGCGAGCTTGTCGAGGCACGGCGTCTGGTAGGAGGTGCCGCCGTTGGCGCCGATGCACTCATAACCGAGGTCGTCGGCGAGGATGAGGACGATGTTGGGCTTGTTGGCGGCGGAGCAAAACCACGGAAGACCCAAAAGGCACGGAAGAATGAGCGTGATTAAGTGTTTCATGGTGTGACGCTCATGGTTGGGCCGGCGGCGCGGCGATGATGTCCACGCTGCGTTTGGAGGCGCGGATGGCGCGATAGGTGGCGTCCATGCGCTTGACGCGTTCGGCGTGCGCGGGGTCGGCGATGAGGTTCTTCTGCTCGGCGAGGTCGTTCTTCAAGTCGTAGAGCGCGGCGGGCGCGTCGTTCTTCACGTCCAGCATCAGCTTGAAGTCACCCTCGTAGAGCGCGTGGGCGATGCCGTGGCTGGGCATTTTCGCGGCCTCCTCGGGCCGAATCTTGCCGGCGCCTTTGGCTTTGCCTTTGCCCGTCGCCTTGCCTTTCGCCCGGGCTTGGCCCTTGGCGGCGGGAGCTTGTTTCTTCGTGGCGGCCACGGTGCCTTCGCGCGTGAGCACAACGCTTGCATCGGTGAAGCCGCCGTCCTGGTTCACATCGCGGCCGGGCGCGGAATCTATGAGCATGGCGCGGCGCACGGGGCGGCTGTCATCGCACTGGCCGAGCAACACGGGCGCGAGGCTCACGGCATCAAGGCATTGGTCGGCGGGCACCTTGGCGCCGGCGAGTTCGACCAGCGTGGGCACGATGTCATGGATACAGACGAACTGGTCGCGCACGCTGCCGGCGGCGACCTTGCCGGGCCAGCGCACGATGAACGGCACACGATGGCCGCCTTCAAAAATGAAACCCTTCTTCCCGCGCAAGCCGCCGACCGCGTCATGGCCGAAGCCGCGCTCGTAGGGCAGGCCGCCGTTGTCGCTGGTGAAATAGATGACGGTGTTGGCCAGCAGGCCGCGTTGCTCCAGCATCGCCATGAGCTTGCCGAGCAGGATGTCCGGCTCCATCACCATGTCGGTGTGCTCGGTCATCTTGGTCTGGCCTTTCAACGGCGTGCCGCGGATCGCCTCGGCCGGCACGTAGGGCGCGTGGCCGCCATCGGTGCAGAAGTGCATGAAGAACGGCGCGTCCTTCCGCTCGCGCTGATGGAGGTCGAGGAACTTCTCGGCGTGGTCGAGCAGCCGCGCGCCGACTTTGCTGTGGTCCCAGTTCGGCTCGGAGTAATCAATGCACGCGCCGCGCTGGACGGTCTTGCCCTGGATGATCTTGTCCGCACCGACTTCGGGCAGTTCGTTGACGAGGAACAACAGCGGCAGCGCCTGATGCCCGCGCGGGATGATGGCGCTGTAATCGAAACCCCACGCGCGCAAACCCTCGGTCATCGGCTTGGTGAAATCGGGATTGCCGTCGGCCAGCTTCGCGTGTTCGCCGCCGAAGCCCTGCTTGCCGAACATCGCGGTGTGATAGCCCGCGTCCTTGAGCAGGTTCGCCACTGTCTTCTGCCCCGGCAGGATTTGTGACGGCACGTGGAAACCCCACGTGCTGCCCGGCGCGCGACCGCGCCAGGGATAGTTGCCTGTGAGGAGCGAGTAACGCGTCGGCGCGCACAACGCGGCGGGCGTGTGCGCGTGCGTGAATCGCATCCCTTCGCGCGCGAGCCGGTCCACGCTCGGCGCGGTGATCTTGCTCTTCGGGTTGTAGCAAGCGTAATCGCCCCAGCCGACGTCGTCGGTGAGGACGACGAGGAAGTTGGGCTTCGACGATGCGCCCGGGTCGGCGCAGTCGCCATCGGGCGAGGTGATTGCCGAAACAAGGCAAATGAAGCCGAGGATGTTTAAGAACGGTTTTGCTTTGGTCACGGTCACTCCTTTCAAGTGTGCAACGGTGCCAGTGAAAACACCACGGCCGCGCAGGGGTTTCAACCTTTCTTGTGCAAAACCGGCGCGGCGATCCTGCGAAGCGGTCTTCAGGGCGCGGCCGTTGGCGCATTGGCTGCGCGGTCTTGTGGCGGTTTGGAAGACGGCGGATGGCTCACGATCCGGCGTTCAAAACTGAACCCAATCGCTTGCAGCCGCCGGATGCGGTCGGGGCTGAGCTTGCCCTCGGCGTATTCCTTGCGCTGGGCGATCATCCACGCGGCGATTCGCTGCGTTTTCGGGTCACGCTTCGAGATGTGCCAGTTGCTGTGCCGGAGGCGATATTCGGCAGCTTCCCGGAAACGGTCTTCCCATCGGGCCTGCCGCCGCGCTGCCAGCGCAGCTTGGGCGTTGAAAACAAAACCGATGGCCTTGAGTTGCTGGATGCGTTCGCTGCGGAGCCGTTCGTGACGGTATTCGTAGCGAACGCCCGTGATCCAGCGGGCCAGTTCCCTGTATTGGGGCTGGTGTTGGTTGACGGCGCAGTGGCCGTGCTCGCGTATGAAAGCCGCCACTTCGGCCAGTCGCTTGCTCCATTGTTCCTGCCACGCAACCGGCAAATACGCCGCGACGATCTCCGGCGAGACGCCCAAGGCTTTGAGGCGCTCCGCCAGCTCGCCGCGCAGTTTGCCCCGGCGCCAGTCGCAGCGCTGGGTGCAAAGCCATTGGGCCAACGCGGGGTATTCGCCGCGCGGCACGCGCGCGTGACCGTGCTCGCGCACGAAGGCTTCCAACTGCGCCATGTATTTTCCGCCCGCGTTTTGCGCGCGCCGCTGTTGCGGTTCCCGCCAGGGATAACCGGTGGCGTCGAGCGCGGCGATGCGATCGGCGGGCAGTTGGCCGCGCTTGAAGAAGAAACGCTGGCGGTGGACCCACGACGCCAGCCGGTCCAGCGGCGGCTTGTTGGGTATCGTGTGCGGCCCGTGTTCCCGACAAAACGCCGCCAACTCCTGCAACAACTGCTCGCCTTCCAAACAATGCGGCCGTTGCCGTCCGCGCCACGGATAGCCGCAGCCGTCGAGCAAGGCGATGCGCTGCGGGCTGAGTTTGCCGCCCTTGGCGTTCTTGCGTTGCTCATGCAGCCAGACGCAGAGCTTCTTGAATTGGGGATCGCCCACTGGCACCGGACGCGGCCCGTGCTCGCGGAAGAAAGCGGTCAGTCCGGCCAACTGCTGCTGCCAGCGCGTTTCGCGCGGGGGCGCCGCCGTAACGCCCGTCGCTTCGAGCTGGCGGCGCTGTTCCTCGCTGAGCAGGCCGCGGGAGACTCTGCGCCGCTGCTCGCGCAACCACCAGCCCAGCGCCGTGTGTTCGCCCGATCGCGTCGGCACATTGCTGTGGCCGTGTGTCTCGCGGAACGCCGCCAGTTCCAGCATGCGCGCCTGCCAATCCCCTTCGCGCCGCCGGGGCGCGCCGCGCCAGGGATAGCCGCAACCTTCCAACAAGGCAATGCGCTGCGGGTTGAGCTGGCCGCGCCGCGCCCGGTTGCGTTGCTCGCACAACCACGTGTGAAGCTGCTTGAACTTCGGATCGGTGCGAGGCACGGCTTTCGCGCCGTATTCGCGGTGGAAGGCGACCAACTCAGCCAGGCGTTGCTTCCATGCTTCCTCGCGCGCGGAAACTCCCTGCGGCTGGCCCGCCTGCTCGCCGTCAACGCCGGCCGCCCCGGCTGCCGGCCGCGGAGCGCGTCCCTCCCATTGAAAACCGACTTCCTCCAGCCGCCGGATGCGCTCGGCGCTCAACAGGCCCCGCTTCTTGGAAGCCCGCTGCGTCTGCACCCAATGCCCAAACACCACGTCCTCTCCCCACTTGTTCGGCACGTTGCAGTGGCCAAACCGTTCGCGATACTTCAACAGTTGCTGATAGCGCCGCTCCCAACGCTCCTCGGCCGGGACGGTTTCCGCCGACCAAGTCCAGCCGATGCCCTCCAGCCGCGCGAGCCGGTCCTGGCGCAACGCGCCGGTGCGCGCGGCGTGAAGTTGTGCCGCCAGCCACTCCGCGAGCTTTTTCCACTCGCCATTCCGCGGCATCCGGAAATGCCCGTGCTGCCGCTGAAACTCCTGCAACTGGCCGAGCCGCCGTTCCCATCTCACCTCCGGCGAAACCTTCTCTGTTTCGACACTTGTTTCCATAGGTCATCCACGATGTCAACCACACTGCTGGTCGCGCAGTCTGCCACGGTCCCGCTGGAGATTCCAGCCCGATCTCGGCCTGCGGCGCCGAACCCGCCGGAGCCGGGCACTGGCACGATAAACGGGTGTTACCGGACACAGCGCCAAGCCGTCGCGCGGATATTTCACACGTTTCGTAGCCGCCGACGTAAGGAGGCGGAAAGGCTGTGGCTGGCAACGCGTCCGCCTCCTTACGTCGGCGGCTACAGCCTGTCGGCGTTTCGTGCAGCGTATGAACTATGCGCGTTGCCGCCGCTGGAGTGGTCCGGGCAGGCGTTTTGTCTTCCGCGCGATTGCGGCGTAGATTCCGTGGCATGAAGCCCCGCCTCGACAACTCCTGCGCGCTGGTGATTGTGGACGTGCAGAACGACTTCTGCCCCGGCGGCGCGCTGGCGGTGCGCGACGGCGACGCGGTCGTCGAGCCGCTGAACCGCTGCGCCGCGCTCTTCGCCCGGGCCGGAGCGCTCGTCGTCGCCACGTGCGACTGGCATCCGCCGGACCATTGCTCGTTCCGCGCGCAAGGCGGGCCGTGGCCAGTCCATTGCGTGCGCGGCACACCCGGCGCGGCGTTTCATCCGGCGCTGCGGCTGCCGGCGGACGCCGTCGTCATCTCCAAGGCCGAAGGCCCGAAGGTGGAGTCGTATTCATTCTTCGGCGAACCGGGTCTGGAGCAACCGCTGGTGGAGCGCGGCATCCGCCGCCTCTTCATCGGCGGGCTGGCCACGGACTACTGCGTGAAGTGGACGGCGCTGGACGCGGCGAGGCGTGGTTTTGAAACCTTCGTGCTCGCCGACGCCATCCGCGGCGTGGACGCCCAGCCCGGCGACAGCGCCCGCGCCGTCGAGCAGATGAAGTCCGCCGGCGTGAAGCTGGTCACGGTGGAGGAAGTGGCCGAAGGGGTGGCACGTTAGTCAATGCCGTAGCTATAGAAATAGACACGTTCAGACGCTCTGTCATAGAACAAGCAAGCGCCATTCGATGAGAAACTTCCCTTCCATTTTGTATTCTCAAAACATTCATCCGATAGATCCTTCTCGTGTATCCACCACTCGGGAGCACCGGAACCGCCAGTTCCGGAGACGAACGAGGAGCGGGAACTCTTCTTAAATCCCAAGCCTCGTATTCTGTCGAAAGTCGCGGCAGATGCTCGGAACCTCAAGTGCATGCAGCCAAAGTCAGCCAAGCAATAGATCTTCTGATGCTCTGGCTTGAAATCGGAGCCTGGCTCAAATCCAAAGTTCGTTACGAATGTTTGGCGGATAGTTTTTGTATCGGCAGTCTCTGACCACGGGTGCATAAAGCCGTAAATGAGAAGACAAAAGCCGCAGAACGCCATGGCCAGAATCATTCCAGCGGGAATGCCACCCAGCCATTTCATCCAGCGGCGGCGCTTTCGCACGCCGACAATGAATAGGATGAGAAACGGAATTGAGACAGCAGCGAAAACCCAGATAACGAATACCCAGAAAATGAAGTTGAGTGCGACCATGTCTTAGCAGCTAACATTCATATCGGACAAACGTTCCGGCCAAAAACGAAGTCGGAAGCGATGTCCAACTGGGGCGGAGGCTGGCGGGGAATCTCCGGCCTGTCAAGCTCGTTGGGCGGGCTGCACTCTGGCGGGGGGTGGCAGTTTTCCACACGCGGCGGAAACCTCCCCGGCCTTTGCCTCCGGCGCGATGCGCCGCGCATTCCACATTCCGCGTTGCGCAGCCCGCGTTTCTTCGCGGTCCCCGCGGGCGGGTGGGCGCGGAGGCGCGGGAAGGGGCGTGTCCCTTTTGAAAGGTGACGTGTCACCTTTGAAACCTTGGCGTGCAGTTACGAAAGGTGACGTGTCACCTTTCATACCTTGGCGTGCTTCCAGAAAAGGTGACGTGTCACCTTTGGCAGGGGACATGTCCCTTTTGGAATCTTCGCGTGCTTCCGGCAAAGGTGACGTGTCACCTTTGGTTCCTTGGCGTGCAGTTACGAAAGGTGACGCGTCACCTTTCATACCTTGGCGTGCAGTTGGCAAAGGTGACACGTCACCTTTGGAACCTTGGGTGTCCCTTTTCAAAAGGGACACGTCGCCTGCGGCGGCGGAAGGCGGTTTTTCTGTGGATTTTGACGCAAAACCCCTTTTCCGACCCCGGAGGCGCTTCTGGGGGACGTGTCCGAGTATTTGTGTGTGCAGAAAACAACAGGCAGGGCGAGTGATGCGATTCGTTGGTAGGGCGAATCGTCCCGATGAGCCGCGGGTCGCGCATATCGGACGCCAGCGGCTCGGCAGGGACGCCTCGCCCTACCTGCAAAATCCTTCAAGCTTCCTATCCCGATACACAAACTCTCGGACACCCTCCTTCTGGGACAAGAGCGAGCCGACCAACGACTGGAGCGACATCGCTACCGTCACCGTCGGCCCGTAGGCTCGCCGCCGTCCGGGTCTTCCGCCGAAGCATTCACGACGCATCGCACCCCGCGATGCGCCGGGGGCGGGGTGTGGAGAACGGGGCTAGTTCAGCGAGGGCACCCGCGCCGTCGAAGAGATAAAGGCTGCGGACGTGAAGCTGGTCACGTCGAAGGAAATGGAGGAAGGTGTCGGTTTGACCTCATCGCTCTTTCAGATTTCGCATATCCTTCAAGCGTTGCCTAAGCACATGTTGGTCAGTCACGTGCAGTCTATTACTACGATCGGGATATCCGTTGAGATGGATATCTACGTTTTCGTCAGTCCACCTTCGCCCAATTATAAAACTTATATCTCCGACCTCACCCAAAGGAGTGCCTCCGCGCTTTGTCTCCATTTCTTGAATGAATTTTATGAGACATTCACAATGCTTCGACGAATAATACACCAACAAGGCGATTATCCTTTTCTTGTATGTAATCACTTCCACCCTGTGTTCGTTTCCATGTCGGGACAAAAGCGTATTGTATCGGTCGCATGCGGCACTGTCGCTTGCCGCTTTGTAGTGTGTGAAACGGAGGCCACTTGAAGCCTCGGCCCCCTCAATGGTGTCCCCCATCGTTATACCGTAGAATTCCCGAGGCAACGGCTTTGGCGTTCTGTGCATTTCGCTCTTGATCGCATCAAGAAAGGCGCTTGCGCGGACCGAAGTCTTTTGAATCACAGCTTGACCAGAGTGGCATACTTCCCACAGCCCCCACTCGGGTTCTGCGTAGTAATACTTGTTGCCACTGGGTGCGCGACGCAGGAACGCAATGTAATTGTGACTCTCTTCAGGATTCACATCAACATCCTCATAGGAGCGGTCGTAGTGAATCGCAATCTCGCCCTTGGTCTCCGTTCCCTTAATCACACTCAAAATTCGGAGCCGGGTTACACTCTCCGAACGGAAGCGGTCGCCGGTCTTGGATGTGGTGATGACTCTTCCAACAACAATGTCTGTCGAGTTCTGAACCAATTCTTTGAAGCTAGTCTCGTTCAGGATGCGAAGTGCGTGCGCGTTTTGCAGAACAGCGACTGTCAGCAGTATCAACCAGTATCTTTTCATTCCGCAGTCCTCCTGCAACTTCCGGTGCAAAGTCTGTCACGGGACTTAACGGCACGTCAAGTGCCGCAGCCCTTCAATTCACCTCGCCCGCGCCTGGCGGGCGGCCATGAGGTGGTCGAGGCTGTGGGGGATGACGAAGTCGAGGGAGGGGTCGAGGGCGCGTTTGTCGTGGTCGAAGGTGCGGATGACGACGCGCTCGGGCTCGACGTCCACGACGCGGCTGTGGCGCTTCATCTCGCGCGCCCAGTCGGCGCTGGTGGTGCCGGTGTGGACGAAGTGGATGCCGAGGGTGTTGACGATGGCGTCGGGATGGGCGTGGCTGAGGTGGCTGTGGCCGCTGAACCAGAAGAGGATGTTCCGGTGCCGGCAGCAGAGGTCCATGATCTGGCCGGGGACGTGGTTCTGGTTGATGTAGGCGTTGCCGGCGCGGACGTGCATCTCGGCGTTGACGAGGAGATTGGAGCCGAGCACGGGGGCGTGGGAGGCGATGACGACGGGGCGGCCGGCGCAACGCTTAAGCTCGTCGTTGGCCCAGGCGAGCTGCCGCTGCGTGAAGTAAACCTCGTGCGGCTGGATGTCGTGCTCGCGGAACCGCTCGGTGCTCAGGAACAGGAACGTGAGCGGGCCGCGGTCCTCGCGGTGCCACGGCAGGCGGTAGCCGTGGGCGCGCAGCCAGAGGACGACGTTCTCGCGGTCGGTCTCGATCTGCTCGAATTCGAGGTCGTGGTTGCCGATGAGGTTGCGCCACGGCATCTGCAAGCCGCGCAGCAGTTCCACGGCGCGCTGTGTCATCTCCGGCCCGCCGGCGCCCGGTTGCCCGCTGATGTCGCCGAGGACGAGGGTGAAGTCGGCCCCCAACTTGTTAAGGTCGTCAATGAGCACGCGGTCGGCCAGCATCGTCTTCGCGCTGAAGTGGCAGTCGGCGATGGCGCAGAATCGAAATCGGGGTTGCTCGTTCACGGTTTAATGCCGGCAGATATTAGCCGCGCCGCCGCCAAACGCCAGCACTCTCCGCCAACTTTGAACCTTGAACTTTGGACGCGGAACCCTAGACTTCCGCGCACCATGAAAGTTCTTGTTTGTGATCCTATTGCCAAACGCGGCGTCGAGGTGCTCCAGCAGACGCCCGGGTTGACCGTCGAAGTGCGCCACGGCCTGAAAGGCGCCGACCTGCTCGCCGCCGTCGCCGATGTCGAGGCCATCGCAGTCCGCAGCGAGACGAAGATCACCCGCGAGGTGATCGCGGCGGCCAGGAAGCTGCGCGTCGTCGGCCGCGCCGGCGTCGGCGTGGACAACGTGGACGTGGAAGCGGCCACCGAGCGGGGCGTGATCGTCATGAACACGCCCGGCGGCAACACCATTTCCACCGCCGAGCACACGCTGTCGCTGATGATGTCGTTGGCGCGCAACATCCCGCAGGCGTGCGGCACGCTCAAGGGCGGCAAGTGGGACCGCAAGTCCTACCAAGGCGTCGAGCTTTACAACAAGACCCTCGGCATCATCGGCACCGGCCGCATCGGCGGCGAGGTGGCGCGGCGCGCGGTGGCGTTCGGCATGCGCGTGCTGGCCTACGACCCCTACCTGACCATCAGCCGCGCCAAGGCGTTGCAGGTGGAGATGGTGGAACTGGACGAGATCTTCTCGCAGGCCGACTTCATCACTGTCCACACGCCGATGACCGACCAGACGCGCGGCATCGTGAACAAGGCCGCGTTCGAGAAGATGAAGAAGGGCGTGCGCATCATCAACTGCGCCCGCGGTGGCCTCGTCAACGAAGCCGACCTCGTCGAGGCGGTCCAGTCCGGCAAGGTCGCCGGCGCCGCGCTCGACGTGTTCGAGACCGAGCCGTTGCCGACGGACTCGCCGCTGTTGAAGCTCCCGAACATCATCGTCACGCCGCACCTCGGCGCGAGCACCAGCGAGGCGCAGGAGAGCGTCGGCATCGAGATCGCACAGGCCATCGCCGAAGTGCTCGGCGGCGGCGGCATCCGCAACGCGGTGAACATGCCGAGCCTCGACGCCAAGACGCTGGCGATGTTGAAGCCTTACATTGATTTTGCCGAGAAGCTCGGTCGCCTGCTCGCGCAGACCGGCCCGAAGCGTTGCGAGAAGCTGGTCATTCACTATTCCGGCCGCGTGTCGGAGATGGACACCAACCCGATCTCGCGCAGCGTGCTGGTCGGCTTCCTGCGCAGCGCCGAGGGCCGCGAGGTCAATTTCGTCAACGCGCCGATCATCGCCGCCACCATCGGCCTGAAGGTCGAGGAGACGCGCTCCAGCGCGCAGAGCGACTACGCCGAGTTGATCACCGTCGAGTCGCACACTGACGGCAAGCATTCCAGCGTGAGCGGCACATTCTACGGTTCGTTGAACAACCCGCGCATCGTGCGCCTCAACAACGTGCCGGTGGAAAGCGTGCCGAGCGGCGTGTTGTTCATCATGGAAAACAAAGACCGCCCCGGCGTCGTCGGCTGGATCGGCACCGTGATGGGCAAGCACAAGGTGAACATCGCGCAGATGACGCTCGGCCGCGACAAACTCGGCGGCACCGCCCTGACAATCCTCAACCTCGACAGCGAGCCGAACGAGGCGGTTTTGGCGGAGATCAAAGCCGACAAGGACATCTACGGCGTGACCGTGGCGAAGCTGTAGGCGGCAACCGTAGCCGCGTCACTCCGTGACGCGCAAAGATGATGCGGAATTCGCGTCACGGAGTGACGCGACTACGTTAGTCCGCGTCCCAGTAATTGAACGGCGTCGCCGGCTTCAGCACCGGCTCGTAGTCGGCCGGGGCGGGAACGTAGAAGGTGAGAAACTCGTAGATGCCGACGACGGTGCGGACGGGCACCATGCCGATGCCTTTGAGCAAACCCACGCTGTAGCCGAACCACGGCCCCTTTTTCTGGGCGGTGTCGGCAACGCAGCCGGGAATCTCCACCACGCCACCGACCATGTTCGCGAAGCCGCGCTGGGCCTTGGCACGCATATCCTGACAATCGCCGACGGCCGAGCCTGCCAGAAGCAGCGCCGCCGTGGCCGCAAACAAGTAAAAACCGACCCGCCTCGTCGTCCGCATGGCTTTGTTCCTGGTTCCGCAGACGCTACCGCCGCAGGATCGGCGCGTAATCCAACGGGCCGGGCCCCATGGTCAACATCGGCGCGCCGGCTTGGGTCGTCGGCGGGACATAACTGGCCGAAGGCTTGGCCGCCTTCGGTTTGTCTTCTTCGGAGAAATAGTCGTAAGGCGTGGTGGGATTCATGACCGGCTGGTAGTCGTTCGTCGGGATCGGGAAGGTGATGATCTCGAAGATACCCACCATCGTCCGGACCGGAGCCAGACCAACGCCCTTGACCGTGCCCCACGTGGAACCCACCAAGCCGCCTTCCCGGTTGCAGACATCGTAAATACAACCGGGGATTTCAACGCAGCCGCTCACTGTGTTGACGAATCCTCGCTTCAGCTTGTCCCACATCGTTTCAGCCGACGCATTGGGGCTGCTGAAACACACCAGCGCCGCCGCCGCCACAACCACTCCGATCAGTTTCCTTGTCTGAATCTTCATAATCGTCTCCTGTTGGTGGCGGCGACATTACGCCACAGCCCCGGCTTTTGCAAACTCATTAACGGCCTTGGCACAACCGCCGATTATTTGCGCCGCGCCGCGCGGAAGCCGTGGTCCAGCAGCGCCGCCGCGTCCTGCCAGATACGGTCGCCGTGACCGTCGAGCAACACCGCGATCAACTCCACCCCGCCGCGCCGCGCCACCACCACCAGGGTCTTGCCCGACGCCCTCACGTAGCCGGTCTTGCCGCCGACGCAACCCACGTAAGTCCTGAGCATCTTGTTGTGGTTCTCCAGCGTCTGCGCCGGCGAGTAACGCCATGCGTAACTCTTGGCGCCCGTGATCTGACGAAACACCGGGTTGGCCATCGCCGCGCGCATGATGAGCGCGAGGTCGCGCGCCGTGGTGACGTGGCGCGGGTCGTGCAGGCCGTGCGGATTCACGAACCGCGTCTGCGTCGCGCCGGCCTTGCGGGCGCGGGCGTTCATCAGCGCGGCGAAATCGCTGACCGAGCCGCCGACGGCGCGAGCGACCGTCAGCGAGGCGTCGTTGGCCGAGCGCAGCATGACGGCGTAGAGCAGCGCCCGCAACGGCACGCGCTGGCCGGCGCGCAGGCTGACCTTTGACGGCTCCGCCTTCGTGTCCGAAGCGGCGACGGTGACAGCGCGGTCGAGGTTGCCGGACTCAATGGCGACGAGCGTGGTCAGGATTTTCGTCGTGCTGGCCGGATACATCGCCTTGTCGGCGGACTTCGTGTAGAGCCACTGGCCCGTGTCGCTGCGCAGCACGACGGCGGCGGTTTCGGCGATGGCGAGCGCGGCGGCGCGCGACGGTTCGGAGGCCGAGACAAGAACGAGAAGAAAAGAAACGAACCGACAGAGCTTTGCCATCATCGCGAAGCGTTGTGAAGTTGATATATCTGCGCGTTCACCTTCCGCGCCTCCGCGGTCAGCTCCGGATACGGCGTGTCGGTGATGCTGACGAGACCGATGTTGTAGTTCTCGCCGTCGAACCGGCCGGTCAGCGGCTGGTCCACGTATTGGAACCAATGGCAGCCAACAAACGCCGGCATTGCCAGCGCGCTGCGGACATACTTCGCGTAAGCTTTCGCGCGCTCCGCCTGGCTCTTCGTCGGCCGCAAGCCCGTGTGAAACATCCCGCGGTCGGTCGCGCCGAAGTGGAACTCACCGATGACCACCGGCTTGCCGAGGTCGTTGGCGGATTTCCATTTCTCAGGGTCCACGGTGTCGGCGTAGATGTTGAAGCTGACCACGTCGCAGTATTTCGCCGAGACGGCCACGACCTCCTTGGGGCGGATGGCAAAGCGGCAGCCCAGATAAAGCTGGTTCGGCGCGTGTTTCTTCATCGCCGCGCTCACGACCGTGAAGTAGCGCTCCGCCAGCGCCGTCATGAACGCCGAGCAGTCGCTGCGCGACGCTTCGTTGAGCTGCGCGGCCTTGATGGACACGGGATCGTCCCACGACTTGGCGGCGACGCCCCAGGCTTTCGCGAAGGCTTCGATGCTGCCGTATTTGGCGCGCAGCAGTTTCACGAACGCCTGACGCGCGGCCAGTGCCGGCGGCGCGCCCATCGCTTCGCGCGCGGTGAGGTATTCGCCGCCGGTGCCGAGCTGCGCCCACGAATCCCACGCCAGCTCGTTGTCCACGAACCAGCCGATGCACCACGGATCGTCGCGCCACTCGACGGTCGCCTTCGCGATGGCCGCTTCGTAACGCTCCGGGAACTGTTCGTTGAAGAAATCCGGCAACCGCCGCGAGGGACCGGGCACATGCTTGTATGCCTCCGCGCTGATGAAGGGCAGCCCGCCGCATGAGATCGTGGCCGTGTAAGGCACCTTGCGCGCGCGGAACGTCTCCGATGCGCTCCAGTTGGCGATGGTGTTGAAGCCCCACGCCGGCAGCCGCGCGCACGTCACGGCGACCCACTCCGCGAGCCAGTTCTCGCCGTATTTGCGCTCGAGGTTCCAACGGTAGAAGTCTGCCCACCCATTCTTGGCTCCTTTCTCCGGCAACTCCGCGAACATCGTCTCACGACCCTTGATTGGCCCGCTCGATTCCGGCCGCACGCACGTCGAGCCGATGCTCCAGAACAAATGGCCGCTCGGCGTGACCAGCCACCATCGCCCGTCGCGTTGCTCTGTGCGGAAGAAACCGGTCGCCTTGAGTTGCGGCCCCTTCTTCCAACCGCCGAACTCATCGCGGTCGGACGGCGGCGGATTCGCCCGCAACCATCGTTGCTCTTTCGCGCGGCGTTCCGCCAGCTCGGTTTCGGCGTGGAGCTTTCCGGGCCACTCGGCGTGCGCGTATTGGCCGAAGCGGTCCACGATGCCGAGCAACTCCGGCTTCGGCAGCCAGCGGATGGAGAAAACCTCCACCGCGCCCGGCTGCCCCGGCTTCGCCAAAAACAGCAGGAACCCCACGATGTGCGAGTAGTCGAGCGCCTTGCCGCTGGCCTGCATCCGGCGCGAGTTCTTGCCGGTATCCAGCGGCGGCCCGGCGCGCATGTCCGGCGCCGTCGCTTCCAGCGGGAAGACCAGCGTGACCCGCTCGCGCGGGCCGACGCTGGCGCCGCCCTGACGGCAATGGACAGAGCCGTTGGCTTTCGCGTCATCGTCCACACGAACGTGGATTTCAAGCGGCTCATTGCCGGGATTGCGCAGGTCAAAGGCGAGTCCGCCCACGCCGCTCCAATCCTTCACGGCGTAAGCCTTGCCCGCCTCGAAGCGCACGCCAGGCCAGGCGGCTTTCTGAAACTCCACCCGCGCCGCGCCGGGCGGTGACCAGCGCAGCGTCACGTTGTTCGCCGAGAGCCGGGCGAGCGCGTTGGAGTCGGAGAAAAGCAGCGGCGGGAGCGGTTCCGCGGCGGCGGCGTTCAGCGTGAACGACGCGACCGGCAGCAGAAGGAATCTCGCGATGTTGTCGAAGCATGCGTGCATGGCCCGCGAGCGTAAGCCAAACCCGCCGCTTGTCCAATCATCCATTTTCAAATCCGCCGACTGCGAACCGGCCTCGCGCGCCAGCGAGTTTCTTGTTGAAGCGGAAAGCCGGCGTCAACAGAATGCCGGCATGGCCATGAAATACAATCGCCGCCGTTTCGTGAAGACGGTTGCGGCCGGAGTCGGCGGCGCGTTCCTGCTGCCGGCGCGCGGCGCGGACGCCAGTGTGTGGCGCTTTTTCACCAACGCCGACGCGCGGCTCGTGGACGCCATCACGGAACAGATCATCCCCGCTGACCAGGATCCCGGCGCGCGCGACGCCGGCGTCATCAACTTCATTGACAAGCAGCTCGCCGGCCGGTTGCGCCGCCACCGGCAGGCATATCGCGACGGCCTCATCGGCGTGGACGAAACCAGCCGCGCGATGTTCGGCCGCGAGTTCGTTGTGCTCGCGCCGGAGCAGCAGACCGAGGTGTTGAAGGCGCTGGAGTCCGGCAAGGCCAAGGGCGAAACGTGGCGCAAGCAATCGTCGGCGGCGTTCTTCCGGTTGATCCGCGACCACACGATGGCGGGCTTTTACGGCGGGCCGCAGCACGGCGGCAACCGCGGCTACGCCAGCTACAAGATGCTCGGCCTTGATTACCCGCAGATCATCGGCCAGAACCGTTACCGGAGGAGAAGCTGACGTGGCGCTGAAACCAGTCAACGCGGTCGTGGTCGGTGCCGGCGCGGGCGGTGGCGTGGTGGCCAAGGAACTCAGCGAGGCCGGCCTCTCGGTGGCGCTGCTGGAGCGCGGCGGCTGGACCACGTTCGAGCAGCACGGCCACGACGAACTCATCAGCCAGCGCGTCACCATACTCGGCAACGCCTTCGGTCCCGACGACGAGCGCCATCGCCGCGTCGTCAGCGCCGGCGCCGGCAAGTGGCGCACCGTCCTGCCGAGCGAAGGCGGTTACGGCAACAACGCCGCCTGCGTCGGCTCCGGCACGGTCAGCTACGGCGCGATGGCGTGGCGGTTCATGGAGAAGGATTTTCGGATGCGCTCGACCTACGGCGCGGTCGCCGGCTCGACGCTGGAGGACTGGCCGATCAGCTACGCCGAACTGGAACCGTTCTACGAAAAGGCCGAGTGGGAAATCGGCGTCGCGGGCGACATGAAGGCCAACCCCTTCTCGCCGCCGCAGCGCCGGCCGTATCCGATGCCGCCGTTCCCGCTCAACCGCGAAGGCGAGATGCTCCAGGCGGCGGCAAAGAAACTCGGCTTCCATCCGTTTCCGGTGCCGATGTTGCGCAACTCCGTCCCTTACGGCGGCCGTCCGGCGTGCATCAAGTGCCGCTACTGCGTCGGTTTCGCGTGCGAGGTCAACGCCAAGTGCGGCACGCACAACACCGTCATCCCCACCGCCATCGCCACCGGTAACTGCGACGTGCGCACGCACTGCGTCGCGAAGGAAGTGGCCGTGGATGACCGCGGTTTCGCGCGCGGCGTGAGCTACTTCGACGCCAATGACCGCGAGCAGTTCCAGCCCGCCGACCTCGTCGTCGCCGCCGCGTCGGCCACTGAGACGGCGCGATTGCTGTTAAACTCGAAATCAAAGCTCTTCCCGACCGGCGCGGGCAACCGCAGCGATTGGGTCGGCCGGAACCTGCAAGGCCACGCCTACGCCGGCGCGTGGGGACTGTTCGAGCAGGAGACGTTCGATGACGTCGGCGCGGGCGCGACCATTGCGATTATGGACTTCAACCACGGCAATCCCGGCCTCGCCGGCGGCGCGATGCTCGCGAACGAATTCATTCGCCTGCCGTATCTTTTCTCCGGCCGCCGGCCGCCCGGCGCGCCGACGTGGGGCAAGGCGCACAAGGATTTCCAGCGCCAGTTCTACCGGCGTTCCATCGGCGTGCAAGGACCGGTGCAGGAGATTCCTGTCTTCGACGCGCGCGTTGAAGTGGACCCGGAGGTCAAGGACCACTGGGGCATTCCCGTCGCGCGCATCTCCGGCAGCCGTCACCCGCACGACATCGAGATCGGCCGCTTCACGTCGTCGAAGGCCGAACTGTGGCTGAAGGAAGCCGGCGCGATCCAGACCTGGACAACCGTGCCCGGCCTCGGCGTCAGCGGCGGCCAGCACCAGGCCGGCACGTGCCGCATGGGCAACGATCCGAAGACGTCCGTGACGAACAAGCACGGCCAGCTCCACGACATCCCAAACATCTTCGTTGCCGACGGCAGCCTCCACGTCACCAACGGCGGCTTTAACCCGGTGCTGACCATCATGGCGCTCGGCTACTGGGTCGGCGATTACATCCGCAAGAACTGGAAAGGACCAAAGTCGTTCCGGTCGTGATGATGAAGGCGCTCTTGAAAACAACGATGCTGGCTGGCGCGTGGGCGGTGAGCGCGCTTGTGTTCGCCGCCGAGCCGAAGCTTCCCGCGCACTCGCAGCTCGACTGCGCGAAATGCCATGACGCAGCGCTGATCGAGAAGTTCAAGCAACTCCAACAACAACTCGGCAAAGACGCCGCGCCCGGCTGGGACCGCGTTGCCGAGGCGATCCCGCTCAACGAGGCGGCCATGCAGGCGCTCGGAGCGAAATGCGCCGACTGTCACGCAAAGCAGGCGAAGGACCTGGCTGCCAGCGGTCACGCGATGACCTATGCGCAGTCGTTCCTCAACCGCGAGCACAACCGGATGGAGCCGCCGATGGACGATTGTCTGCGCTGCCACGCGATGTTCTTCGACGGCGCCGCCGGCGACCTCGTGAAGCCGCTCGACACGCGCGGGCCGTGGCGGATGGCTGACGAGAAACTCGCCGGTCATCGCTCGATCATGTGCGTCAGTTGCCACCAGATTCACCCCGAACGCTGGCTGTCGCCGCCGTCTGTAGCGGCGGTTTCCGACCGCCGAACTGCGACAGAAGACACCCCCCGGCGGTCAGAAACCGCCGCTACAGAGCCGTCGAAGCTTGTGGGCGGCGCGGCCACGAGAAAGGCCGGTTTCTTCGACCGGCGCGAGCACCAGTTCTTCCCGGCCGACCGCCTCCCGCACCCGAAAGTTTTCAAAGACGGCAAGCCGCTGAAACTCTCCGACGACGCGCGCATCCGCGTCTGCTACCAATGCCACGCGCCGGGCGCGGCGCACCACGCCGGCACCAGCGACGACCGCACGTTGCGCGGCGTCCACGAGGGCATGAGCTGTCTCGACTGCCACTCCACGCACTCGCTCGACACGCGCGCCGCCTGCGCCCAATGCCATCCCGCCTCGTCGAACTGCGGCTTGGACGTGACGCGAATGGACACCACCGCCCGCGCGAAGGCCAGCAAGCACGACATCCACACCATGACCTGCACCGACTGCCACGCGAAGGTTCCAAAGGCGCGACAGTAGGGACCTTCGGCCCACACTTTTCCTTGCCTGTTGGCGTCATCGCTGTAGTCTGTCGGGCAAATCTCAACCGGAGCCAAGAACCATGAAGCCTGCAAACCATCTCTCCCGACGTTCGTTCTTCAAGCACACCGGCGCGGCCGGCCTCGCCGCGTTCGTCGCACCGCACTTTCTGCCGTCGGGCGTTCTCGGCGCGGCCAACGACAAGCTCAACGTCGCCATCATCGGTTGCGGAAACCGCAGCCGCCAACTGCTGCCCCCTGTAATCCTGGAAGGCCACAACATCGTCGCCATGTGCGACGTGAATGCCCAGCAGATTGCCCGCCTGAAGTCGGGCGCGAGCGACGGCAAGAAAAAGAAGAAGGGCGGCGCCAGTCTCGCCACGGCGCTGGAGAAGACGAAGGTCTATGAGGACTATCGCAAGCTGATCGAGACGGAGAAGACGGTGGACGCCATCATCATCGCCTCCGGCCAGCACTGGCACCTCGAGATGAGCAAGCTTTGCCTGCGGGCGGGCAAGCACGTCTATTGCGAGAAGCCGCTCGCCCACAGCGCCGCCGAGGCGCGCGAGATCGGCAACATGATGCCCGGCTGCAAGCTCGCCACGCAGATCGGCACGCAGGGCGGCGCGACCGACACGTTCCGCCGCAGCATGGAGATCATGCAAGCGGGCGTGCTCGGCCAGATCCGCGAGGTGCATTGCTGGATCAACCGTTTCTTCCCGACGAGCGAGGAGATCAACATGCAAGCCGACCCAATGCCGGAGGGGTTGAACTGGGATTTCTGGTGCGGCCCGGCGCGGATGTTGCCGTTCAAGGAATACTACCTCGGCGGTTGCCTGAAGTGGGGCCGCTGGTTCGAGTTCGGCGACGGCCACCTCGCCGACATGGGCGCCCACGCACACAACCTGCCGTTGCGCGCGCTCAAACTCGGCCCGCCAATCCGCATCACGCCAAAGTTCGGCGAACCGATCAAGGACAGTTATCCGTCGTGGGCGACCTACCGGTGGGATTTCGCCGCGCGCGAGAAATTCGATCCAGTCAGCGTCTGGTGGCACGACGGCGTGAAGGCCGGCCCGCCCGACGCGCTGACCGCGGACTTGAAGGCGACCTACGGCGAGGTGCCGACGAACGGCGTGTTGTTCGTGGGCGAGAAGGGCATCCTATGCTCCGACGCGTGGGGCAAAGGCGGCGTCATGCGGCTCAAGGACGACAGCAGCGCCAAATGCCGCGGCGTGCTCGACCACGAGGCGGCCAAGTCCATCCCCGTCACTTACCCGCGTTGTCCCGAGCAGAACCACATGCTGGAGTGGCTGCTGGCGTGCAAAGGCGGCCCGAAGACGTTCCAGGGATTCGATATCGCCGCGAAGGCCGCCGAGTTTGGCATGACGGGCATCGTCGCGCTGCGCGCGGGCCGGCCCATCGAGTGGGACAGCGAAAACCTGAAGGCCAAAGGCTGCCCCGAAGCCGACCGCTTCATTCATCTGCCGGTGCGCAAAAAGTGGCTGGCGTAGAAAGACAGCCCGCGCCGCAATTTGGACTTGCCGTTCCGGTAGCGGCGGGCATATTGCAGCTTACTTAAGGACATCATGAAAATCCCAATTCCAATCAGCACCGTCCTCGCCCAGAAAAGCGCGCAAGTTGCGTCCATTCGTCCAGACGCCACCGTGTTCGACGCCATCAGCGTGATGGCGGAGAGGAACGTCGGCGCGTTGCCGGTAATCGAGGACGCGCGGTTGATCGGGATCATCTCCGAGCGCGATTACACGCGCAGGGTCGTTCTCAAGGGCAAATCCTCCAGACAAACCTCCGTGCGGGAAATCATGACCCAGCAACCCATCGTGGCCACGACCGCTCATAGCATCGAGGAGTGCATGCGGCTGATGACCGAGAAGCACGTCCGCCACCTGCCCATCGTCGAGGGAGAGAAGATGGTGGGCATCGTCTCCATCGGCGACCTCGTGAAGTGGATCATCACCGTCCAAGCCGAGACGATCGAGCAGCTCAAGAAATACATCAACGGCGAATATCCGGGCTGAGTCCGCGCCCGTATTCACCGTCCTACCCTTCTTCCGCCCCGCCAACCCTTGTTGACGCGCGTCAATGCGCCCCGCGGCGACTGGTGCTAGGTTGGCCGCGTGAAACGAAAGATCATCGAGATAGACGGGCAAAAGTGCAACGGCTGCGGGGACTGCATTCCCGCCTGCCCGGAGGGCGCCATCCAGCTCATTGACGGCAAGGCCCGTCTCATCAGCGACCTCTGTTGCGACGGCCTCGGCGCGTGCCTCGGCCATTGCCCGCAGGGCGCGATCACCATCAAGGAACGCGAGGCCGCGCCCTACAACGAACGCCAGGTCATGGCCAACATCATCCACCAGGGCGCGAACGTCATTCGCGCCCACCTCGACCACCTGCGCGAACACGGCGAGAATGAGTATCTCGCCCAAGCCGTCGCTGTGCTCGAAGAGAACCATCTCGAAAACCCGCTTCAACAGGAGAAGAAACCCATGTCCCAAACCGAAACCGCCGCGCCCCAAGCCCACGCCGGTTGTCCTGGCGCGCGCTCGATGAATTTCGCCGCCGCGCCCGCCGCGGCGACAACCGACGACAACAACGGCGGCCACCGCCCCTCGCAACTCACGCACTGGCCCGTCCAGTTGCACCTCATCGCGCCCGCCGCGCCGCAATACCGCGGCAAAGACGTGCTGCTCGCCGCCGATTGCGTAGCCTACGCGATGGCCGATTTCCACAAGGACCATCTCGCCGGCAAGTCGCTCGCCATCGCCTGCCCGAAACTCGACGTCAGCCAGGAAACCTACGTCGCCAAACTCCGCGCGCTCATTGACGACGCGAAGATCAACACGCTGACGGTAATGATCATGCAGGTGCCGTGCTGCATGGGCCTGCTAAACCTCGCCCGCGCCGCCGCCGCTCAGGCATCGCGCAAAGTCCCGGTCAAGTGCGTTGTCGTCAGCCTCAAGGGTGATGTCTTGCGGGAGGAGTGGGTGTAGGGCAAGGGTCACGACGTCCGCGTGGGGATTTGAATCCCGGGAGCCGCGCGGACCTATTTCTCCTGCATGATTGTCACGCCGTTCCAATCCGGTGGAGGCGGGGCTTTTTCGTATGCCACGCACCGCTCAACCAGCATCTGTGCGGGTTGGTCATCCGGTCTGACCTGAAGGACCGTCCGGAAACATTCTTCCGCCTTGGCCCATTCCCGGCGCAGATACAACCTCATCCCCTCCTCGCACAGTGAGACAAACGCAAGATCGTCCTGTCCGGCGCCGTCTTTCTCGACGAGCAGTTCGTAGATTTTCACGCCCGTGTTTTTTCCCTTCACGGCGACGATGTCCACTGGCCGTGCTACGAACTCATCCCGAACCTTGTCGTAGGTGGTTTCAGTGATGAGTATCCTGGTGCCGTAGTGTTTGTTCAGACCTTCCAACCGGCTGGCCAGGTTCACGGTGTCGCCGAGGGCGGTGTAGCTCAACCTGTCCTTGTATCCCATGTTGCCAACAATCGCTTCACCGGTGTTGATGCCGATGCGCGTCACAAACGGCGGGAATCCTGCTTCGATAAAACCGGCGGAGATTTTGTCCACGCGCCGCTGGCATTGAAGGGCGGCGCGGCAGGCGAGCAGCGCGTGGTCCTCGATGGGAACCGGCGCGCCCCAGAACGCCATGATGGCATCGCCGATGTATTTATCCACGGTTGCCTTTTGGCCCAGCAAGGTGCCGGTCATGGCCTCGAAATAGACGCCCATGTTTTGCGCGAGCAGTTCGGGCGACAAGCCTTCAGCGATGGAGGTGAACCCCGCGATGTCGGAGAAGAACACGCTCAACTCCCGTTTCTGGGCGCCGAGCACCGCCTCCTTCCGCAGCCGGATCAGTTCCGCGACAAGCTCGGCGGGAACATATTTCTTGAAGGAACGCAGCCCGCTCTTCATGTTCTCCACAGCGGTTTTCATCCGGAGGACCTCCACAATTCTGGAACGGATGATGGGGCTGCCGCCCAGATCGAACGCCTGGATGCGGGACATGTCGGCCTCCAGCAACAGCAGTGGCCTGCTGATCCGCCGCGCGAGAATGGCGCCCAGCGACACGGCCAGCACGCAAACGCCAAGACAGATCAGGCAAATCATCAAGAGATAATGCCGCTCGTAGTCGAAGACTTTCTGGGCCGTGATGTCCATGCCCAGCAGGGCTTCAAACTCCCCGTTCTTTTTGAAAATCGGGGCATAGCCGGAAAGGAAAACTCCCCACCGGTCCGTGACGAACTGTTTCTCGACCCGCACGCCATGCGGCCGCCGGAACGCTTCGTGCATCAGGCTCGACGCTTCTTCATACGCATCGCCGATGTGGCTTGCCTCCTTGGGATTCTCCTCGGCATCCACGACAAACACCATTTTGCCCTGCTTGTCTTGGCGCACGGTATATACGAACCGGATGTTCTTCGCCGTATCGCGGATGGTTCGCAGATACTTCCGAACTTCCTGGTAGGCTGCTGTGTTTTCGTCGCCCCTATTCCGCAAGGTGGCGTGGAGATCGCCATCCAGCTTGAGCGCGGCGATGCCCACGGCGTCGGCCAACCGATCTTGCACGCCCTGCCGCACGAAGGAACGCACGCTGTAGAACGTCGTCACGCCCAGCATCACCGACGTCAGGACGGCAATGCCCGTGAGAGCCGTTCCCAGGCTGATGGGGAGAGTGAGCCAGCCGGTATGTTTGCTGTCGTGGTCCACGGGACGAAATCGTAGCCGCAGCCTTCGCGAACACAAGCATCGAATCCCATCAGCGGCGTTTGCATCACCTCGACCCTGCTGGCCGTGTGAAGCCGCGTCACCGCGACAGGTAACGCAACACTTCCAGCGCCACCAGCGGGTTGCCGGCGCGCTCGTTGATGTGAACGCCGTCCCTGGTGAACAGACCGGGCTTGTCGGCGTGCGCGCGCGTCGGCTCGTAGAGGTCCACGTAGTCCGCGCCAAGGTCGGCGGCAACTTTGCGGGCGATGGCGTTGAACTGCTCCAGCGCCTCCGGCTTGCCGAAGAAGTTGTGCGCCTTGCCGGCCTTCGCGGACTTCTCCGCCGTGGCCTTGGTGATTTCACAAACCGACGACGTGGCCGAGATGACGACGATCTTTGCGCCGAGCGTCTTTTGGATTGCAGAAACGACCTCGCGATACTGGCGGTCGAAGTCCTCCGCTTTGACGAACGGTTCCTTGTATTCGCTCGTGGACGTCAGCTTGCTGTCGTTGTGTCCGAGAAGAATGAACACGTGCGTCGGCTTCGGCTCCAGCTTCAACACGTCCTTCTCCAGCCGCGCCTGGACGCGCGTGATGGTGTCGCCGCCGACGCCGGCGTTGGTCACGCGCACCGCCGCGCCGAAACGCGCCGCCAGCCAGCCGCGCAGTTGCGCCACGTAGTTGTGGTCGGGATAGAGCGCGGTGAGGCTGTCGCCGACGAAGACCAGGTGCGCCGGCGGCTTCAGTTTCACGCCCGCCACCGCGGCCGAGAACGCGGCGGCGTTCTTCAACGGCACGCGGGCGAGATAGATGCTGGCCGCGCCTTCGTGCGACGAGTAGTAGCTCACCAGCATCTCGTCGCCGGCCTCCACCGCCCCGGCGTAGGAACAATCGCCGCCGGACGGCAGCGCGCAGTAAGGCCGCAGTTCGCCGTCTTCGAACGTGTAGATCATCGTGCCGGTCTTCTTGCCCTCCATCGTCCGCGATAAGAGATACGTCACGCCGCGGAAGGTGCAGATGCCGTGGCCGGACAGATGCACGCCTGCGGGCCGCTCGGTCCACTTCTGGTAGGGCGGCATCGCCTCCCGGATGCTGCCGGGCACGCTGTATTTCGTCCGCAGGAAAGCGTAGAGCTTCTCCTTCGGTCCGAAGTAGAACGTCGTCTCGCTCTCCCAGTTGCCTTTGCGGACCGTCGCGACCGTCTCCCACTTCAGACCGTCGCCGGACGTGATGAGCCGCGACTCGCGCATCTTGCCAGCCTCCTTGCCCTCGGCCTTGCGATGGGCGTTGGCGTAGAATCGGCCGTTGTGTTCCAGCGGTTTCCAGAAAATCCACTGCGGCTCCAGCACCGGTTCCGGCTTCGTCCACGTCTCGCCGTCGTCGGTGTGGATGACATAGCTCTGGAGCGCGCTGCCCTTCATGGAATTGAAGTGATAGAAGAGCCGCTTCGGCGTCGTGAGGAAGTCGCCGCCACGGTCGTCGGGCAGCACGTCCAATCGGAACGCCTCCTTCCACTCCTCGCCGTCGGGCGAGCGCAAGACCACGATGTCTGCGCCGTCGGAGTTGTGGGCCTTGCCGGCGCGATAAGCCAGCCAGAAACTGCCGCGCCAGTGCGCCAGCGACGTGAACGCGTTGTGTTTCCCATCCGCGACGAGCTTCCGCACGCAGCGCGGCTGCGCGGGCGGACTGTCCGCGAGCGTCAGCGCCACGACTGCCAACAGGACGATGGAGGCGAGGCATTTCATGTTCATCTTCATGGCCGGATCAAACCTCGCCAGCATCGTAGCTGCGACCTCTGCGAACACAAGCGCGGAATCCGCCGCGTCCATTTTCCGCTACCAATCGGGATGCCACTCTGGTAACGGTGCGGCATGAGCAAAAGCTTCTGCTGGCTTCCCGCCGTCGCGAGTCTGGTTCTTTTGGCGGGGCATTGCGCTGCCGCTCCGGCGCTGGACGATCTGCCGCCCATTCGCGTCGCCGCGGCGGATTGGCCGTGGTGGCGCGGGCCGAAGCTGGACAACATCGCCCCTGCGCCGCAGACGCCGCCGACGCGCTGGAGCGCGACAGAGAACGTGCTCTGGAAGAGCGACGTGCCTGGGCGTGGCCACGGCTCGCCGGCGATTTGGGGCGAGCGCATTTTCCTGCCGACGGCCGACGAAACGGCGGAGACGCAGTTCGTCCTTTGTTTCGATCGCCGCAGCGGCAGGAAACTCTGGCAGACGGAACTCCATCGCGGCGGGTTTCCAAAGAAGCACTCGAAAAACTCCTTCGCGTCGCCGACGCCCGCGTGCGACGGCGAGCGGGTGTTTCTGCCGTTCGTCGCCGAGAACGGCTTCTGGCTGGCGTCACTCGACATGGATGGCAAGGTCGTTTGGAAAAATCGACTCGGCGATTTCCACTCGATGCACGGCTACGGCGCGTCGCCGGTGTTTTACAAGTCGTCGGTGATCGTCGTCGCCGACCACGTCAAAGGCAGCTTCATCGCGGCCCTCCATCGGCGCACGGGCGAGGTCGTCTGGCGGGCCAGCCGCGACGATTACCGGCTGGGGACCTACGCCAGCCCGTCTGTCGGGCGGGTCGCTGGCCGCGAGCAGTTGTTCATTCAGGGGCCGTTCAAAGTCTTCAGCTACGATCCCGCCAGCGGCAAACTGCTTTGGACCTGCGACGGCCCGAGCGAGTCCACTTGCTCGAACATCAGCTTCGACGACGAGAGGGTCTATGCCTGCGCTGGTTTCCCGAAGCGGAACTTCCTCTGCATCCGCGCCGATGGCAGCGGCGACGTGACGAAGACGCACGTGGTGTGGCGGCGGGACGGCAACTGCGCCTATGTGCCGTCGCTGTTGCTCACGGACGGCCTACTTTACATGGCCGTGGATGAAGGCAAGCTGGTTTGTTTCGAGGCGAAGACCGGCAAGGTCGTCTGGGAGGATAAGGTGCGCGGCAAATTCAGCGCCTCGCCGGTGCTGGCCGGCGGCCACATCTATCTGGCCAGCGAAGCGGGCGTGACGTTCGTGTTCAAAGCCGGCCGGCAGTTTGAACTGGCCGCCGAAAACGACCTGGCCGACGGCGGTTTCGCCACGCCGGTTGTTCTCGGCGGTCGTATTTATCTGCGGACGCTGCACCACCTTTATTGCATCGGCAAACCCTGAGCGTTGCCGACTGGCCGCGCCATGTTCACCGCGTCGCCGGAACCCGTCGCAACAACACCAGCGCGCCGGCCATCAGTCCCAGCAGCACGAGCAGGCCGACGCGATACCTGGCCGCGCCCAAATCCTGCGCCAGCCAGACCGCCACCGCCCACAGCAACGGCCCGACCATCGCCGAGACCCTGCCCGCAAGCCCGAACACGGTGAACACCTGCGCCCGCTCGTTCGGCGGGCACAGTTCCAGCAGGTAGCTGCGGCCGACGGTCCAGACGCCCGCGTAGCCCGCGCCCATCAGACAGCCCGCAACCCAAAACAGCCACATCCACGGCGTTGCCGCCGCAAGGATGAGCGCCAGCAGCCACGTGACGAAGACGGCCTGAATCGCGCGGGCGTTGCCGAACCGCGCGGCGAGCCAGCCCCACGCGACGCCCGCGACGATGGCCGCCAGCGCGGAGACAAGGATGATCAGCGACACGTTGTCGAGCTTCAGGGGGCCGAACTGCCGCACGGTCTCCGTCAGCCCGACCACGTCGCGCGCATAGACCGCCATCGTGAACGTCATCGTGCTTTGCGCGTCCAGCGCCAGGAAGTAGGCAAGCAGGAACAACCGCAGTCGCCGGTCGCGCCAGACATCCACAGCGGTGCGGCGCAGGCTCGCGAGCGTTTCGCGCAGGGCGGTCCCGACAGCCACCGCGCGCTCCGGCGGCCGTTCGCGGGCAAAAATCATCAGCGGGCATGTCAGCGCCAGCAGCACCACCGCCGTCGGCAGAAACACCGGCCCGTAGTGGCTCGGTTCGACGAATGCCGCGCCGAGCAACAGTCCCAGCGGTGTTCCAAAGTAACCGAGGCCGATGCCGAGGCCGCTGACCTTCTCGCGCTGGCCTTCGTCGGCAACGTCGGCGAGCATGACGTTGTAGAACACCGCCGCGCTGGCCGCGCCGAAGTTGGCGACCGCCAGCCACGCCAGCGCCGTCGCGAGGGAGCCGGCCTGCGGCATCCACGCCAGCGCCGCGCCCGCCAGCAGCGTGAAGCCGCCGACAAACACCCGCCGTTTGCCAAGGGCGTCGCTGACGGGGCTGAACAGCAGTTGCGCGACCGCCGCGAGAACCACCGACGCGGTCATGGCGGCCATGAAATACGCCTCCGCCGGCGCGCCCTCGCCCGCGCGCTCCTTGACCCAGAACAATCCGTATCGGCTGGCGACGATGATCATGTAGATCGTGCCGCCCAAGTCGTAGAGGATCCAAGCAATCGTAGCCGGTGTCAGGAGGCGAAGCATGGGAGCCGGGAGAGTTGAGATCGCTCGCTGTGGACGGTCGAAGTGTCTGAATAGTCGAAGCGGTGGGTCATCGTGATCATCAGCGATCTCGGCGACAATGTAGGCGCGAGCGCCACGAACACAAGCTGCAATCCCGTCCTGACACGGTTTCAATCCACAACCCGCGAACACCCGCGCTCTCCAGCGAGCTGGAGGTCGTTGGAACTGCGAATCGAGTTTCCCAGAAATGCGCCGACGCTCACCCGGCTAGCGGGCGCCAGGCGCGTTGTCTTCGCAGGCTAGTCGCGCACGCGCCGCGTGGACAAGCCGCGCTCGGTGCGCGAGAAGGTGTGGCAGAGCGAGCAATCAATCTGTTTGTCCTTCACGTGCTTGTTGTGGGTCTTCAGGAAACCCTCGGAACGTTTGCTGCTGTGGCACTGGCTGCAAACCTGCTTGGTGGAGCCTTTCAACTGATAGCCCAGATCGCGTTGCAGGTTCATGCGCGCCGGTCCCCCGGTGAGGCCGGAGGCTTGGTGGCAGGCGCCGCATTTAAGGGCGTTGGCGGCGTTCTCCACGCCGTGATTGATGGTCTGGTATTCATGCACCTTCACGACGGTGTAGGCGCCGTCCAAACCGGACTGGCGCTGGCCTTCCGCAACGGCTTTCGCAAAATCGCCGGAGGTGAAATAAGTAAACGTCGAGTGCGGAATCATCTGACCGGTAGCGACGTGCCGCGCTGAGTTGGAGCGATGTAATTTCATCGGGTAGATCTTCGAGTTGGCCGTCTTGGCGCTGCCGTTGGGCAAGGCCAAGGCGTAATCGCCCAGCGCAACTTGAAGCAGCGGCTGTCCCAGGACGTGCGCGTAACTGGTTCCATCGAACCACTTGTAGATTGGTGTGACGTTGGAGGCGCGCACCTCGGAAGGCACCCACCCGCCTTGTCCGCGACAGGCGGTTGGTGAGAAGTGCGGCACGATCCAGTTGCGTTCCATTTCGGTGCTCGTGTCCTTGGCGAACTTCGGGATGTGGCAGGTCTGGCACGCCACGCGGGTGGCGTGGAGGTCGCGCGAGGAACTGTTGCGGGCGTTGTAATCGCCGTGCGGGCGCTCGCCGTGGCAACGGGCACAGGTCAGACGGTCGGGGCTGTCGTTGGGACGCAGGTCCACGCCGCGGCCCATGACACGATGCTGGCCGGCGCTGTGGCAATCGGCGCAGGCGAGGTCCATGCCTTGCGGACTCATGTGGATGTCGGATGTCACGGGCGGATTGGCCGTCACGGTGGAGATGTCGCCGCGTTTGCCGCCGTCGCTGCCGCCGGCGCCAGCGTGACAACGCAAGCAGGAAGCGCGCGTGGGCCGATGGACGCTGCGCGCAACGTCGAGAATGGACGTGGTCATCTTGGCCACATCGGGCACGAACTGGAAACCGGTCGCGTCCTCCACGACGGTTTGAATGGTATGCGTGCTGCCGGCGGGACCGGGCATGGTGACAGTCTGGTAGGGCGGCGCGGGCACGCGCTTGTAGGCGTCCTGGTGGCACAGCAGGCAGTCAATGTTGAGCAACTGCTCCGCGCTGATTTGAGTCGAGGGAATGCGCCCGTTGCCGACGTGGCATGTGGCGCAGGTGGCGCGCGAGGAGGTCGTCGGCGTGCCACAGTAAGAGTTCATGACCCGGCCGCCGTTGGCTCCTTTGCCGGCGGGGCCGCTGAGGTTGGTGATGTTGGGTGTGGCGCCCATTTCCTGATAGTGGACCGAGCCGAACATCTCCCGCGCCTGTTGCTCGTGGCAGGCAATGCAAGTCGCCGGGCCGTCATACACCGTGATGCCGGCGTGGGCTTGTTGAGCCGCCGGTGAAACGGTTGCGACCTGGGCGGACGGGGAGGGAACCCAGCCTGTCAAACCCGCCAACAGCGCAGCGACCCAACGGGCCGGCTTGGACCAATGATTCTGCGGCATGAGTTGGTTGATCATAAAATTGTAGTTTTGAGAACCTTGCTTCCAGTCAGGCCCATCAATCGTCCGGGCTGGCGCAGTAGGATGCACGCTTCGTGCCAGCAGTCTTTCGCGCCCCCATCTCGTTCCAATCTGCCCATCGTTCTCACGCAAAAGCGCAGGAAAAACCCGGAAATGAGAAGCAGTATCTGAAATTGCCGCGCGCACGAGTGGACTGGATTCAGCGCGCCATCAAACAACGCGGCTGCAACGGCTGCGCAAAATCACGACATGCTTTCGCGAAATCGCTCACGTCGCTTGCGGGAGAATCGAAGACAACGTATGCAAATCGTTTCGGGTCAGGACACGCCAAGACTTCTTCCTGCTTCACATTGCGTCCCGCGCGGCGCGTCGTTTGACACGACGAACGCGCGCCACTAGCTTACGCCAGCCCCAGAGGCCGCACCGAGTTGCGAAGGAAAAACTTCGGAGGTTGCAGGACGATGAGAGCATGCGAGCAAAGACTCGCAAGTGCATTGCGGGCGAGGACGCAGGAAGCGCCAACCGCAACAGGGCATTGTGTGTGGAACAGTTCACCAGTGACCGGCACCGTCCCTCGCTTTGACCTCCGCGACTTCCCGAAGAATCCAAACCGGATGAACATCGGGGAGGTTTCGCGAATCACAACACCTGCACGCCTCTGCGGACAACAGTCTCCCGCCGAAACACGGGAGGACCGCGGACAGAAGCCGAAGGCACGGGGTCTTCGGACGACCTGCCTGCGACATGAACGAGTATCTAAGGAGAATGGAAGTATGAAGATCCGATATCAATCAATGAGCCTGCTAGGCTGCCTCATGGCGTGCCTGACGGTGCTGGCACTCACGCCTGCCCCAGTGCAGGCGGCGCACAACCTGGTGACCATCTCCGTGTCGGAAGTGACCGACATGGCCATCTACGGCAACGTGCGGATCAAGAACACGACCGAGGCGGCGCAGTATGGAAAGCTGATGCTGATCGTGTTTGAGGCGGAGCCTGAGAAGGAAGTGAAGGAAGTGCTTCGGATGGACCTGGGCGCAGTGACCCTGGCGGCCATGCTCGGCGACGAAGTCAGCGTGCCGTTCGTGGTGGATCTCATGTTGCTGGGCGACTTGGACAAGCCCCTGAAGCTGGTTGCCGATTTCAAGTCGGCCATCGGCGAGCGGGCAATCCCTCACAGCCATTGCAGCACGATCAAGGTGATGCTTACACCTGAGCCTCATGTGATGGAGTAGGCGTTGCCGTTCGCATTACGAGTCAGCCGGGCCTCCAAAGGGGAAGTTCCGGCTGGCTTAGGCGAAGAGGGAGGAACGCCAGTGAAAGGGAGATCTTATTCTGCCGTATGGAACGCGGCGCGGAATCGTCGCGAGATTGTCGCCGCGCGTCTGTCGCGGCGTGACATGTTCAAACTGGGCTTGCTTACGGCTGCGGGCTATCTGGTTCCCAAGAACGGCCTCAGCCAAGTGGCTTCGGGCGGCCTGCCCGTCAGTCCGCCCACCACGCCGTTTGTCGAGATGATGCCGGTGCCGCCGATCAAGGAGACGCTGGACGGCTTGGATCCGCCGCCGAAAGTGATGCCGCAGGCTGGCGAGGGCCGCACACGGCCGCATCAGGCACTGGAGATGTTTCCGCCGGTGCGGTTCGCGGAAGTCCACCAGCGGGAGGCGCTGCACAGCTTCCACCCGGAGTTGCCGATGCAGACGATCTGGGGGTTTGACGGCATGTTCCCCGGCCCGACCCATGTCTGCCGTTACGGCGAGCCATATCTGGTGCGCAATCACAACGACCTGCCGGAGGACAACGGCGGCTTTGGCCTGCCGTCGGTGAGCACGCACCTGCACAACAGCCACACGCCCTCGGAGAGCGACGGCTTTCCCTGCGACTTCTTCGAGCACGGCCAATTCTACGACCAGCATTATCCGAACGTGCTGGCCGGTTTCTCAAAGCAGTTCCCGCCCAACGGCGACCCGCGCGAGGCGATGAGCACGCTCTGGTATCACGATCACCGCGTGGATTTCACAGCACAGAATGTTTATAAGGGGCTGGCGGGTTTCTGCCTGCTGTTCAACGAGCACGACACGGGCGACGAAAGCACCGGCTTCCGGCTGCCGAGCGGCGAATACGACGTGCCGATGCTGTTTGCCGACAAGGTATTCGATCCGGAAGGGCTGGCCTTCTTCGACTTGTTCAACCTCGACGGCATCATTGGCGACAAACTGACCGTCAACGGCAAGATTCAGCCGTTCTTTCCGGTCCATCCGCGCAAATACCGCCTGCGCCTGCTCAACACCGGCCCGTCGCGGTTCATGCAGTTGGCCCTGAGCGACACGCGGCGTCCGCAGCAAATCCTCCCGCTTATGCAGATCAGCAACGATGGCAATCTGCTGCCGCGTCCGGTGGAGGTTGAAAGCATCCATCTCAGCGTGGCCGAGCGGGTGGACGTGATCGTGGACTTCTCGGAGTCCGCCGGACGGTCCTTCGTGTTGCTCAATCGCATGGAGCAGATTAACGGACGCGCTCCCACCAGCCGAATCATGCCAGTCGGCGCGAGTGACGCCGTCATGCGCTTCGACGTGGTGCTGCCGCCGGTGGCAGATTCGCCGCCGTTGCCGGAGCACTTCTACGACCTCCCGCCGACCAATGCGAACAGCCCGGAAGTGGTCGCGCGCCGGCTTTTCCGGCTGGACCGCCTTCAGGGCCAGTGGACCGTCAACGGCCGAATCTTCGACTGCGAGACGGCTCTGGTCACCCCGCGCGAGGGCACAGCGGAGATTTGGACCATCCAAAACACCTCCAACGCGTGGCAGCACCCGGTGCATATCCACTTCGAGGAACACCAAATCCTGACCCGCAACGGCCAGCGGCCGTCGGTGGTGGAGCGTGCCCGCAAGGATGTCACGCGGCTCGGATTCGGCGAAACCATCGAGTTGTTCATCCGGTTCCGGGATTTCCTGGGCCGCTATCCGGCGCATTGTCACAACGTGGTCCACGAAGACCACGCCATGATGATGCGGTTCGACATCGTTCCATAGTGAAGTCCCGAAGGGATCTTTATGAAAACCATGACACGAAAGACGGCGTTGGCCGCGCTGGCCGTGGCGCCGGTGTTCGGTTATCTGGCCACCCGCAAGACGACCGAAACCAAACCAGCGACGAGACCGATCCGTCGGGAGCCATTCCGCGCGGGCTACTTCCCCAATGTGGCGATGCAAACCCACGAGGGTAAGACCGTCCGCTTCTACGACAACCTGCTGAAGGACAAGATCGTCGTGATCAACTTCTTCTACAGCCGCTGCGGCGGTCTCTGCTCGCCCGTGGCGCGGAACCTTGCGCAGGTCCAGAAGCTGCTGGGTGGGCGGGTTGGCCGCGACATCTTCATCTATTCCATCAGCCTCGACCCCGGACACGACACGCCGGCGGTGCTGCGCGAATATGCCAGGAACCGCGGCATCGGGCCGGGCTGGCTGTTGCTGACCGGCCGGCCGGAGGACGTGGAGTTGTTGCGACGCAAACTCGGCTTCACCGACCCCGATCCCGTCGTGGACCGGGACAAGTCCCAGCACGCCGGCATTGTCCGCTACGGCAACGAAGCGCTTCAGCGCTGGGCCGCCTGTCCCGGCGAGGCCAAGCCGGAGTGGATAGCCAAGAGCATCCTGTGGATGGATTGGCCGAAGGCGATGAAGAAAGGAGCCTGAAGGGGTTATGGAGACGGCACGTAGGCCAGACACTTCTGTCTGGCGCGAGAGGTTATTTTGCAAATGGGCCGGACAGGAGTGTCCGGCCAACGGAGGATAGGAGGAAGGAGTTACCATGAACGCACGAGAACGCAGTATTTGGAACGCGGCGCGAAACCGCCGCGCGTTGATTGCGGCGCGGCTGTCGCGTCGCGACATGTTTAGAATGGGCCTGCTGACCGGCGCGGGCTGGCTCATCCACAAGAACGGCCTCAGCGCCTGGGCTTCGGGCGGCCCGCCCGTCAGTCCGCCGACGAGGCCATTTGTCGAGGCAATGCCGATCGCGCCGATCCTGCAACCGGTGGCAATGCTCGATCCGCCGCCGCAAACGGAACCGTTGCCGGGCGAGGCGCGCACACGGGCGCACCAGGCGCTCGACCGGTTCCCGCCGACGGTCCTCTACGAGAGCCACGCCCGGGCCGGCGAGCACAGTTTCCACCCGGACCTGCCGACACAAACCATCTGGGGCTACGAAGGGATGTTCCCCGGACCAACCATCGTCGCCCGCTATGGCGAGCCGGTGCTGGTCCGCAACATCAACGAACTGCCGGACGACAACGGCGGCTTTGGCATGCCGTCGGTGGCTCCGCACCTGCACAGCGGCCACCAAGCCTCGGAGAGCGACGGGTTCCCGTGCGACTTCTTCGAGCAGGGCCAGTTCTACGACCAGCACTATCCCAACGTGCTGGCCGGGTTCCTGCGCGAGTTTCCGCCCAACGGCGACCCGCGCGAGATGCAAAGCACGTTCTGGCGCCACGACCACCGGCTGGATTTCACCGCGCAGAACACCTACAAGGGCCTCGCGGGGTTCTACCTGCTCTTCGGCAGCCTCGACACCGGCGACGAGACCACCGGCCTGCGTCTGCCCAGCGGCGAGTTCGACGTGCCGATGGCGTTTGCCGACAAGGTCTTTGATGAGAACGGCAAGCTGTTCTTCGACCTGTTCAACACCGACGGCATCCTCGGCGACAAGTTCACCGTCAACGGCAAGATCCAGCCGTATTTCCAGGTCCATCCGCGCAAGTATCGCCTGCGCTGGCTCAACACCGGCCCCGCGCGAACTTACGACCTGTTCATCACCGACCCGCGCACGATGCGGACCGTGCCGGTGACGCGCATCGCCAACGACAGCAACCTGCTGCCCGCGCCGGTCATTCAGGACGGCGTGCGGCTCGCCGCAGCCGAGCGGGCCGATGTCATCATTGACTTCGCCCCCTACGCCGGCCAGTCGCTGATTCTGGAAAACCGCCTGCCGCAGGACGACGGCCGCAAGGCGCGCACCATCCTCACGCCGGCCGGTCGTGGCGACGCGCTGGTGCGCTTCGACGTGGTGCTGCCGGCGGTGGAGGATTCGCCGCCGTTGCCGGCCCGACTGCTGGACCTGCCAACGCCCGACCTCAGCGAGGTGGTGCAGAGGCGCACGTTCCGCTTCGACCGCCGCCAAGGCCAGTGGACCATCAACGGCAGAATCATAGACTGCGACACGGTTGACGTCGCCGTCCGCGAGGGCACGGCGGAAATCTGGACGCTCCAGATCAACGCCGGCGGCTGGTCGCATCCGATCCACATCCATCTGGAGGAGTTCTTCATCCTCACGCGCAACGGCCAGCCGCCGCCCGCGCACGAGATGGGGCGCAAGGACGTCGTGGACGTGAAGGTCAACGAGACGGTGCAGGTCTTCATGAAGTTCCGCGATTTCACAAACCGCTACGTCATGCACTGCCACAACGTCCTGCATGAGGACCACGCAATGATGCTGCGCTTCGACGTCGTGCCGTAGCGTGCGCAAAACAACAGCGCTGAGAATCAACCCTGCGCGGGGCATCGTCGAGACGGAGGTGGCGAAGCCCGGTCGCGGCTGTTTGTGTTTGAAGAGAGCGGGCGTATTTTTAGTCAAACCAGCACCGAGCGAAAGAAAGAAAGATGAGAGGGCACGCTCATGAAACCCTTTGTGGGAGCCACAATATGGCTGCTGATCGCAGGGACAGGGGTAACCCATGTGCGGGCTGCATCGCCGGTGCAACCGGAAGTGTCCGCGGCGATCCAGGCCATTCAACAAGCGGCTGATCCTTCCGCGGTCGTGGCAGCCTACGCCAGCGGTTTCGGCGTGGATCGCACGAACCCTGTGCTTCACCACGCTTATATCGCCCGCATGGTGGACCTCGGCCTGCCGGAACTGGCGTTTCACCAGGCGCAACTGCTCACCGGCATGGACGCCAGCAACGGCCTCGCTTGGGGCGTGATTGCCTACGTGGACGCGCGCCGCGGGGAGATGTCGGCGGCGGCGGCGGCAATCAACCTCGCCGGGCAGTCCGCGCCGGACCACGTCTTCGTCCAGCGCACGGCCGGGGAGATTCTGGCGTGGTTTGACGCCAAAGGCGCCGGAACCACTCTCGCCGACGAGGTCAAACACGGCATGACGCGGCTGCGCGAGACCCTCGCCGGACGGCCCGCATTCACCGAAGCTTACGCCGCGGCGAAGAAAGCCTACACCGCCCAGGCACCCAGTCCGGCTTCGCAGGTGCCACCCGGCCAGCCCGGCGACACCGAAGTCGTCAAAGCGCTGCCCGTCCCGGTTCCCTACGTGGCCGAATACGCCTATGACTGGGGGCCGTATTGGGTTGGCTATTGGCCGTGGTTCTGGTGGCGGCCGGTGGGTTTCTTCCACGGCTGCTTCTTCCGACCGTCATTCGTCAGCGTCGTGTTCATCCACGACTTCCATCACGTTCACAAGTTCCACCATCATCATCCGCACCATGTCGCCCACCACAAGTTTGCCTGGCACAACAGTTCGACGAGGCAGGCGGCTTTCTTCGGCCTGCCGGCCCGGCCCGCGCCAACGGTGGTCGCGGCGGCGCAGGCTGCGTTCGTCGCTAGCAACAGCGGCCCCGGCGGAGGGCGCACCGCCCGGGCCATTCAAAGCCTTGGGCGCGGTGGCGGATCGGGCGCGCTGCGCGTCAACAACAGCGGTTCGGGCAGTTCAGGGGCGGCAATCCAACGCGCCGGCCAAGGGGTGCGCGTGAACGGCGTTCGCGTGACCGGTATCGTCAGCAACGGTTCGGGCAATTCAAGCGTGCTGACGCAGGGCAGCACGTCCGGGCCTCGCATCAACGTCACAAGCGGCGGCAGCGGCAGGAGCGATGGCGAACGCGCCATTGGCGGATCCACCGGACGAACGGTTTTGTCCGGCCCCAACCTGGCGTCGCCACGAGTAAACGCGTTGTCCGGCAACAGTGGGCCGTCGCGAAGCTTCACGCGAGGCCAGAGTTTCCAGCCCGCGCCAAGTTTCCGGCCCAACGCTCCCGTGACGAGTTTCCGCGCAGCGCCGCAGTTCGGCGGCGGGCGCAGCCTCAGCAGCGGTCCAAGCGTTCCCAGGCCCAGCGTGAACATCCGATCTGGCGGTCGAGGCAGTGGATCGAGTGGCGGTTCCGGGGGCGGCGGAGGCGGCTCGCGAGGCGGCGGTTCACGCGGCGGTCGCGGACGTTGAGCGTGGAGCACGGCCGGCGTCCGGGTTCACCCGCAAAGCCACGAGCATTGCGCCACGGGAATAAAAACCACCCGCCTGACCTCTTACTGGTGGCGAACTGTGTCCGCGAAACCGGACGTGGAAGCCTTTCGGCTACCACGGGACCGGTTAGCGCAGGCACAAGCGCGCAGAATTCGAAGAGGAATACACATGAAACGACACGATGTTATACTGACGGTCGCGGTCGCAGTATTGGGCATTGCCGTGGTGCTAAGCGCATCCAACCAATTAACCAACAATCAACTCGTCAAGCCCACTCAGCCCGTCGAAGTCCGCGCAATGGACATGCTCGAAGAGGGCCGGCAGACATTCCGCTTCGACACCTTCGGCGACGAAACCTTCTGGGGAGACACGCTCCGATTGCATGAAGCGATCAACGGCCTGACGCCGAACCAAGCCCTCGCGCTGGGGCTGAAGGTGGACGTGGAAGCCTTGGGTGGTCTGGCCAATGACATTCAGCAGGGCAAGGTCAACCTGGACGATCCCGCCGCCACGCGCGTGCTCATCCAACGACAGGCGGTCCTGGGCGTCGTTGGCCAGTTCAACGCCGACGGCACGCTCCGCACCGTTGGGCTGACATGTGCGCTCTGCCACTCCACCGTCAACAACTCGCTGGCGGCTGGCATCGGCCAGCGGCTGGACGGCTGGGCCAACCGCGACCTCAACGTTGGCGGCATCGTCGCCGCCGCGCCGAATCTCGACCCGATCGTCGGCCTGTTGCGGATTGCCATTCCGACCATTGACGCCGCGACCGTGCGCGCCGTGCTGAACAGTTGGGGGCCGGGAAAGTATGACGCCGAGTTGCTCTTCGACGGCAAGGCCTTCACGCCCGACGGCAAGCCCGCCGCGACGATGCTGCCCAATGCTTACGGCCTGTCAGGCCACAACCTCCACACCTGGACGGGCGGCTGGGGCACGGTGAGCTACTGGAACGCGCTGGTGGGCGTGCTGCTCCTGCGCGGCAACGGCACCTTCTTCGACCCGCGCATGGACAACGCCGCGCAATTCCCCATCGCCGCCGCCGCGCGTCTCGGCCACGTTTCGGTGCCGCCCGACCAGGACCGCGTCACCGGCAAACTGCCCGCGCTGCACTTCTACCAGCTTGCCCTGCCCGCCCCGCGGCCCACGGCAGGCGTGGATTTCAATGCCGATGCCGCCGCGCGCGGTGCTACGGTGTTCACCGGCAAAGCCGACTGCAACCGCTGCCATCGCACGCCACTGTGGACCGAGCCGGGCTGGAACGCGCACACGCCCGCGGAGATGAAGATCGAGAGTTTCCAAGCCGACCGTTCCCCCGACCACACCTACCGCACGATGGGCCTCGCGGGCCTCTTCGTGCGCGAGCGCGGGCTGTTCATGCGGGCGGAGAACAAGGGCCGCTTCTACCACGACGGACGCTTTGCCACGTTGCGCGACGTGGTGGCGAGTTACAACCAGCGATTCGGCCTGTTGCTCACCGTGCCCGAACAACTCGACCTGGTGGAGTATCTGAAGTCACTCTGAGCCAGCAAGAGCCTTGGAAGAACACGCTCAACCTGCCGCGGTCGCCAGGCGACGCGCAAGAGGGTTCTATTTCGAGACGATATACCTTGTGCTCGTTGGCTTACCCTCGACGACACCCTTCTCCGGAATCACGGCGATGGTGATCTCCTTGGTGAAATCCGGCGGACGTTTGCCGCGTCCGTGGTCGTAAGCGACGTAGATGTTCCCGTCATACTTCCCCGACGCATCAGCACCAAACTGGACGTTCGGGTAAGAGGCGCCCGGCCCTTTGCGGTCGTCGAAAACATAGTAATGCGGCCACGTCTCGCCACCATCGGACGACAACGCGATGCACATGCTCTCGCGGCTCTTTGCCATCCGGTTGAACGCGAGCACCAGCCGGCCCGACGGCGAACGGGCGAGGTCGGCTTTCGTGTTCGCGCAATTGGGATGAGCCGTGAACGGCTTGGGCGTGCTCCAGGTTTTGCCGCCGTCGGTGCTGCGGGTCATGTATTGCTCAGCGGTCGTCCTGAAGCAGGCAAGGATCCGGTTCTTGCCCGTCTCCGCGAGCGACACTTCAAAACAGGAATTCATGCTGCCGTCCGCGGCCGCATAAGGCAAACAGGCGACGCGCTCGGTTTGGATCTGGTCGTTGGCGAGCGAGGCGATGCGATACAGCTTCATCCCCACACTTTCATGCCACGGCGGTGGCCCGGAGGAATTTTGGTTGGCGGTGAAATAAACCTGCCCGCCGATAAGCGCCGCGCTGCCGACAAACCCGAAGTCCACATACTTCGGCGGCCCAAAGGCGAACGGCTCGCCTTTCGACAATGGATTCTTCAGGAGCACCGACCAGACGCTACGCGAGCGTCCCTTCTGTCCGGACACGGGGATGAGAATGAGCAGCGGGCCTTCGGGCGTGGCGCTGAGGCGTGGATCAATGATGCTCTGCGCGGCGAGTTTGGGATCGGGGATGAAGTAGGCGAACTCCTTCCACGTCTTGCAGTCGTCATCTGACATCGCGAGAGTGTTGTAACAACCCGTGCCTTCGCCGGAAATGCCGGGCTGGCCCTTGTTCACCCCATACCAGATGCAAAACCATCGCGTGCCGACCCGCGCGATGGCGGGAATCTGCTGGCTGACGCGTTTCCCGTAGGTGGCCGTGTCCGTGGAAATGACAAACGGGTCCGTCGGCACAGGTGGCCGCGGTGGTTTCGGTGGCACTCCTTGAAGTGTGGTGGCGACCAGAAGCACCAGCGAACAGACGCAGGACTGCCATCCCGAAAGGCAACGGTTTGTTTTCATATTCGGGCATCGTAGGTCATCACTACTGCCGGGCAAATGCAAAAGCCCCGCCGTGGATCACATCGCGAACGGGCAGGGACAGACTGCCGAGCCGGCCGAGAGCGATTGAAGAACAACGCCACGGTGCATCTGCCGGTGCGCCCAGTTCAGCAGCGCGAAGCACGCCGGCGGCGTAATGAACACATCAGTCCATACCCGCCTGTTAACAGCAACCCCGCAGCACCCGGTTCTGGCACAACGGAAAGCTCTAAATAGGGAATGCTGCCGACACCATATTCCGATGTTCGATAAGAAGCGGTGGTCGAATCCAACGACCGGGTCAAGCGAAGAGTTACCGCGTTGTCCTGGACATCATCCGCGTAGCTCCATGCCGCAATATTCAACTCGCGGGTCATCCAGAACGTCCCGTTGTCGGTAGTCCAACTGGTTTCGTCCGCCAACCCCGCACCTGCGGAGGGTTGGGTATTCCACGAAATTGTATCCTCCGTCCAACTGTCGCTGGTCATTCGGGCGATTGAAGTGGGATAGAGATACGAGCCGTCGAATCCCCGGAGGTGAAGCACTGCCGACTCGATGATCGTGTTTGATGGAAGCGTTGAGAGGTCGAATTTCAAGAAACTATAATAGTATTGATAATTGCCGCCCGAATTATAACTGTAGTTATCCATGTAGGTCCTAGTCCCATAGGCATAGTAGTTGGGATTAACCGCAGGCCATTGAAATCGGGTTCCCACATACGCATCGTCCGTTGGCTGTAGAATGAAAATCGTAGCCATCGCAGCATCAGCCAATACCATGGGGGTAAGACACACCATCCACTTGCAGAAGCCTGTCTTGTTCATTCTCATGTTAGTGTTTTCCTCTCTTGGCAAGAAACGTCCACTACTGGAACCCAACCGTCCTTGATTTACACGGCGCCCGAAAGGCTGGATAGGAAAGGTCTGGACGTCAAGACGTTTTCAGACCGTTTTCGACCAGCTTTCAAGGCGAGGAAACATCAAACCGCCGACCCGGTTTCCCATGTGCGCAAGCCATACCGGCTGAGATAAATCGGGATGTGCTTGAAGAGGGAGTTGGTGCGCTCGATTTGCCGGATCAAGTCGCGCTTGGCGTCCGAACACACGCCGTTCAAGAGAGTGATCGAGCCGCCATCGCCTCCTGCGCCGTTCACTTTCCAGCCCAAGGCTCCGTTGACACGCGCGATCTCGATCACTTGGCGTGCGTGGGGACTGATCAACTCGGAGTGCAGCCGGCCCTGAGCCTCGGTGTTCTCGATCATGGCCCGGCCCAACGCTTCGAAATCGCCCGCATAGAGGGCGTCGCGCGACTTCTCCGCCGTCACTCGTAGGTCGGCGATCTTGCGGCAATCCGGGCCGGCATTTTCCAATTCCCGAATCACTTTCTTGTGCACCTCCGAGGATTTGTGGGACTTGCCCAGGAAGACCAGGCTGAGGCGGCGTTCAAGTTCCCACCAGATGGCGTTGGGAATCTGGATCGAAGAGACCGACGCATGAGGAAAACGGTGCATCTCCATGTAGTTGATACCGCCGTAGGCTGAGCAGAGCTGGTCCTGAATGCCGCATTGCTGGTGCAGGAGTTCCACTTCGACCTTGTGCGCCATATACGCGACTTCATGCGGGGTCATTCGCCCGGGCGTGAGACGGTCCAGCGCGCCGATCAACGCCACCGTCACGGCTGCGGACGTGCCGGTGCCCGCCCCGGCCGGGGCTTCGGAGAAAATGGTGACTTGGAACGCAAGGTCCTTGGGCACACGCATGCATTGGATGGCGGCCTCCAAAAGAGGATGGCGCTCCCATCCTTCCTTGTCAGGATGCCGCACATAGCGTTCCCCGTAGTTCTCGGCGTGAATAATAATCCGGTCGCTCCGGCCATCGTAAGGCATCACCTCCAACTGCACCTCCGCGTAGGGATAGACGCCGATATTGAAGACCTTGCCGTGCTCGGCAAACCAAGTGTCCGTCCACCCGCCGTTGTCACAAATACGGATCGGGGCGACGCTGTTGATGACTCGCTTCCGCTGCTGGCTTTTCAGCTTCCTCGTCATGGTTCTTGCTTCTCCGCGGCAATCCCTTGCGCGCGCTCTTTGCGCCTGCGTCCCGTCTTCCACTCGCGCCGTCAGGCGCGCATCTGCTGCATCAGGCTGTCCTTGTCGTAGATCTCCCATGCTTCCGCCAGCTTGCCGTTCTCGATGCGGAACGTGCTGATCGCTGGCAGACGGATGACGTTGCCCTTCGCCTTGATGTCGCCAAAGTCGCCGATGTGTTTAACCGTCACCACGAAATGGCAGTCCACCTTGTCGCCTTCCGCCAGCATGAACTCGATGTCAATGTTCAAACCGCTGAAGATGCTGCCGAGCACCTCCTTGAAAAACCTGCGGACGCCCGCAGGCCCCGGCGGCATTCCAGGTGGCATGTGATGATCCACGAACGCGGGCGTGACCAGTTGCTCGATGCCGGAGAGGTTGCCCATCGCCTCCGCGTAGTAGCGCCGGACCAATGCTTTGTTTGCTTCTGACATGATGTGCTCCTTCAGTTGATTGGGCCTCAGCTTACCCCACCCACTTCATCCGATACGAGTTCTGAATCCAGCGGTCGGCTTCGGGTGCGCCGGGGACTTTCATGGCGGCGCTGTCCCACTCGATGGGCCGGCCCAGACGCAACGAGAAGATGCCGGGCAGGTAGGCCTCGCACACGCGCGCCCCGATCTCGAAGTGGTTGTAGGTGGCCGGGCCGCCCTTGCACGCCTGGAACCACTCCTGCATGTGGTTGTCGTTGGTCAGCCGCGGCACGCTGAGTGGCAACGTCTTGACCGCGTCATGGTCCAACACGCCGCGCCAGTTCTTGTCGCCCTTGAGTTTCATGATGCCGGCGACGCCCCAGCCGTCGGTGTAGAGTTCGCCGCGCTGGCCGACGAACAGACAGCCGGTGTTCGGCAACTGCCCCCGGCATTCCTTGACGGAATTGGTGATCTCCTCCGGCGGATACTTGCCGCCATCGCCCCACCAGAGCGTGACCGGCGCCAGACCCTCGCGCGCGGGATACTCGAAGCGGAAGCAACCGCGCGAGACATACGTCTCCTTGACCGGTTCGGGAAGTTCGGCGGTGACGCGAGCGGGCGGCCCGAGCTTCAACGCGCGCACCGGCAACTGGAACGTGTGGCAGCCCTGGCCGGCCAGCATGCCGTTGCAGAAATCGAGCCAGTTCTGCGCCTTGATGCAGCCGGGCATATAGACGCCCGCCTTGAACGGCCGCCACGGCACCGGCCCCAGCCAGGCATCCCAGTTCAAGCCCTCGGGCACCGGGTCTTCGTCCGGCGGACGGTCCTGGCTCGGTGGAAACTTGCCGCAGTAATCCGACCAGAGCCAGACCTGCTCGACCGGGCCGAGCACGCCCGCCTGGATGACCTCCACGGAACGGCGGAACGACTTGCTGCTCGTGCCCTGCGTGCCCAGTTGCGTGGCGACCTTGCTGCGCGGCGTCAGCTCAATCAGTTCGCGCGCCTCGGCGACCGTGCGCACCAAGGGCTTCTCGCAATAGACGTGCTTGCCCGCCTTCATCGCCCGCACGGAAATCGGCGCGTGCCAGCGCGAGCCGATGGCGATGACCACCGCGTCGAGCGATTTCTCCGCATCGAGCAGCTTGCGGTAATCGTCGTAGAGCTTGGCCTTGCCCAACATCTCGTCCGCGCCCTCCGTCACACTGGCCATGGCCTTTCGCATCGTAGCGAACTGCCGCTGGTCCACGTCGCACATCGCCACCAGGTTCTCGCCCTGGCGCAGAATCTCCGTGATCAACGCGCGACATCGCCCGCCCGTGCCGATGGCGGCGATGTTGAGCCGCTTGCTGGGCGCATCAGCTCCAAACACCCGCGCAGGCAACACCAGCGGAGCGGCAATCAATCCCGCGCCTGTGAGCGCGACGCGTTTGAGGAACGCCCGACGTCCGGGCCTGTGGGGAGACTCCGTGCTTTTCATGATGTCAGTTTCGCACGAAACGGAGACTCCCTGCAAGGCCGACGCGCCGGAGGAGTTTCGCCGTATCATCCACCCCCGCGTTGCCCAATAAAGCCTGCTGAAATGGGCTAAGAATGCGGTTGCAAAATATGCGACCACGTCGCATATTTTGCCGCATGTGGATCCAGCGCGACCTTGAATCGCGGTTGCGGCAATCCGCCCGCACCCGCCCCGTGGTGGTGTTGACCGGCGCCCGCCAGACCGGCAAGACCTCCACGCTGCGGCGGCTTTTTCCCGATCATGGATTCGTCTCGCTCGACCTGCCCACCGAAGCCGAGCAGGCCGAGAAGGAGCCGGACGCTTTCCTCCACCGTCACCCGGCGCCGACGATCATTGACGAAGTTCAATACGCCCCCGCCTTGTTCCGGCACCTCAAGGTGGCAGTGGACAGCAACCGCAACCGTAACGGCCAGTTCCTTCTCACCGGCTCCCAGAAGTTCACGCTGATGAAGGGCGTCTCCGAATCGCTCGCCGGCCGGGCGGACATCGTGGAACTGGAGACGCTTTCGCTGGCGGAAATCCGCGGCGCGTTGCCGCGGACCGGCGTGGAAGCAGCCATCGTCCGCGGCGGATTTCCCGAACTGAACGCCAACCCGGACATTGATCTGGTCGCCTTCTACAACTCCTATCTGGCCACGTATCTTGAGCGCGACGTGCGCTCGCTCGCCAGCGTCGGCAGCCTGCGGGATTTCGAGCGGTTCCTGCGCGCGTGTGCCTTGCGCTCGGCCAACCTGCTCAACAAAGCCGACCTCGCCCGTGACGTGGGCATCGCCCCGTCCACCGCCAACCAGTGGCTGTCCATGCTGGAAGCTTCCGGGCAGGTCGCGCTACTGGAGCCGTGGTTCTCCAACCGCACCAAGACGATCATCAAAAGCCCCAAACTTTATCTGACCGACACCGGCCTGCTCTGCGCCCTGCTGAACATCCGCTCCGAAGCGAGCCTGCGCGAGTCTCCGGCGGTCGGCGCGGTTTGGGAGACATTTGTCTTTGCCCAGTTGCGCCATCGGGCGCGCCGGGCAGGCCGCGTGGGCAGCCTGTTCTTCTGGCGCGACCGCACCCGCGAAGTGGATTTCGTGGCCGAGATCGGCGGCCGGCTGGAGCTTTTCGAGGCGAAATGGACCGAACTGCCCTCGGCAGCCGACGCGGTGAACTTGGAGTTCGTCCGGAACGTGGCAGGCAAGTCACGCATAGTCGGAGGTGCCGTCGTCTGCCGCGCCGCCAACAGCTTCCCGCTGCCCAACGGCTTCCGCGCTCTGCCTGTGACCGAACTTACTTAGCTGCGCGGCGAAGCAGGGGGAAGATTTCCCGGCTTGCTTCCTCATGTGTGTTCGACACATTTGCGTCAGACATGAAAACGACGTTGCGAAGTCCCCGGCGACAATTCGCCGCCGCGCGCGAACCGCTCTCGCGCCTGCTGGCCCGCGCCACCAAGAACCTGCAACTGCGCCGCGATAAGCGCCCCATGCGACGCGTATCTTGTCACCATCCAGTCCGGTCTTGCGCGTCGCGCGGGTCTCGCATAGGGTCTGGCCATGAGCACGGCACAAATACTGGCGGAGTTGCCGAAACTACCGAAGCCGGATTTGAAGGTGATTCGACGCAGGCTTCAAGAGTTGGCCGAGCGCGACGAGGACGTGGCGCTCTGCGACCAGGCGGCGTTGGCCGGCGCGCAGTTGCTCGACCGCATGGAGGAGGAAGATGCGCGGCTTTCAAAGAGGCGAGGTCTGGAGCGTTGACTTCGGCCTCGCCGCCAAAGTGCGGCCCGCGCTGATTCTCACCGGCGAACCCGCCGACAGCGAACTCGACCTCGTCACGGTGATCCTCCACACCACTGCCGTCCGTGGCAACCACTGGGAGTTGAACATCCCGAAGCCCTTCCTGAAACCCGGCGCATTCCATCTCCAACAAGTCCAGTCCGTCCGGCGGCAAAGCTCGAACGCCGTCTCGGCAGTCTCAGCGACGCGGAGATGCAGCATGTGCTCGACCGGCTGGCCGAGCGGCTGTGCTTCCGCTGAAACGGGGCTGCGCCCTGCATCTGAAACTCTCAACTTTTCACTCTGCACTCTTCACTGGCCGCGTCCTCCTCGCCGCCCAATCCTCGCGCAAGGTCCCGATCCAGTGCGCCGCCGTCAGTCTTTAGATCGGGATTCGGCAGGAGGAGTGGAGGGAGGAAAGGCTTGTCTGGCCTGTTTGATTGAACGTGCGGTTCCACTGGCCGCTGACCCACGGAACCAGACTCGCCGGCACATCGGAATTCAGATCGGCCAGGCTGTCATCCAATGCGGCGTAGCGCACAGTCTCGCCGTCCAACATGTCGAGCGAGCGGCTGCCGCTGACGATGACCAGAACGGCTTTGGTTTCCTTCCCGCCATCGCGGAACGTCGTGAGGATGTCCGCGTATTTGACGAGCACGACGCGCTGGACTGCGACCAGCCAACGGTTGCCCCGGCTACTGTCAGGAAGGTGACGACATGGAAAACGGCACAAGTTGTTTTCATAAGGTTGAACTTCCGGTTATTTGCCGGACGCGACGTGCCCGGAGGCATAAACCAGAACCAGCCTGAGTTCTAGCGACCTGCGTCCGCGACGCTTGATTGTGTCTGGCACATCCTTCCAAAGAGGAGACTCTGCCACCCTGCCCATGCCGCCAGAAGAAGCACGAATAATTTCTGCATGAGCGGCAGCGCAGGACGACTGGAAATGATTCCCTTTGAAGCCAGTGCCCAAAACACTCCCTGGGCCGCACCGGCCGCCACAACGACCGTCAACCACCCGGCCTTTGACTTCGTGCTTTCGAATTCCTGGCACGACCCAAACAGACACAAGCCGAAACAGGCCACTCCGAACGCAATCACTGCATACGTCATCAGGTTGTGAAGGTGTGGGACGATGTTATAGGGAGTCAGGCCTATGCCAGCCATGGCCAGGCCCATCGTCAGACCGCAATTCCGCAGAGCCGTTCTTGCCATCGGTCGGGTGAGGAACGTGGCCCTTGCTTTCCAGAACATCACCAGAATGGTCCCGGCCATGATGAGCGTTCCGTTGAAGATGACACAGGAAACCGTGTTGTCTGACAGACTCGTCCGCGTCTTGCCCATCGCGCTGAGGAAATGTTTCCCAAACGAATACCCTCGCTGTATCCCGCGGTCTTCACCCGGAAACCACAACATCGCCGCCAGCATGAGAACACAGGTCGCGATGATTCCAGCCCACGTCCAAGTGCGCGTCCGCAAGACCTGCCTTCGTTGTTGCTCCGTCAACGTCATAAGGGGACCGGCGCCATCTTCACACAAATCACAAACTCTCCGCAAGACAGGCTTGCCTGGGAAAACTCGCCGTGTCGTGCATCGCGTCCGACGGCCGGGCCTGTGGGGAAACTCAGCGGGTTTCATGATGACTGACCTGACTTGTTTTTGAACCGTTTGGGAGTTGGTCCGTTGCTGGAGTTGAGTTGCCTGATTACTCCCTTATTGTCCATCGCTGGCGCAGCGAGGGCGTAGCCCGACCAAAGCGGGTGATGAATCTTGTTGTGCAGCAGATCGGCGCAAACGTGTTAGCCTCGGCTCACCCATGATTACCAAACTCTGTTCTGTTGTAGCGTTCAGTCTGGTCTTTGTGCTGGAAGGAGTTTCCCCCGCGTTCGCCGCCGAACGGCTGCCGAGTTTCGCCAATGTCTCCTACGGCCCGCACACCAACCAACTGCTCGACGTTTACCTCCCGCCGGGCGACGGCCCATTCGGCGTGCTGGTGTGTTACGGCGCGATCTGGGTTTCCAACAAAAACGTGCCCGGTCACGGTTTCAACGTTTTGTTCCCAAAGCAAATCGCCATGATTGCAGTGCAAACCCGCGGCATGAACCTCGCCGTCAGCGAGAAGACCAGTCCGCCGATTTCCTACGTCTTGAGCGACGCCCGCCGCGCGCTCAAGTTCATCCAACTCCACGCCAAGGAATGGAAACTCGACCCGAACCGCATCGGCACCTTCGGCGGATCGCAGGCCACCATTCCGTCGTTCTACGCCGCGCTCACCGCCGCCAATGCCGACGCCAACTCGTCGGACCCCGTCGAGCGCGAATCGGTCAAGGTCAAGGCGATCGGTTTCTGGCGCGGGCCGGGCAGCATTGATCCCAAGCGCCTGATGGAGTGGAATCCCGACGTGGAGTGGGGCGCGCCGGCTTGGGGAGGCAGCGTGGCGGACACGTTGAAGAGACACGATGAACTGCTTCCCGTGATCTCAAAATGGTCGCCGGAATATTTCGTGACGAAGGACACGCCGCCGATGTTCATCGAGAATGAATGGGGCCTGACCAAGCCCGACGACCCCAAGATCACCATGGCCAACTACCAGACGCATTCGCCGCTCTGGGGCATCGGGCTGAAGAAATACGTCGAGCGGTTCGGCGTGACTTGCTATCAAAAATATCTTGGTCACCCGTCGGAGAAATACAACGACCTCTGGGATTTCCTGGTCAAGCGGCTGCAGGCAGTGCCGGAGTAGCCGTCATCGGCGGCTGGCCGGATCCCATCAACCACGACAGCTTCTCCGCCACGAGCCGGCTGTTTTGAATTGCGCCTCCCGCATCACTAACCCAGAGTAATCTGATTATGGGTGCTCAATGGAAACAGTCCGGGCGCGAAGCCAGCGCGCAGAAAAAAGGCCAGATGGTCGTCAAGATCGTCCGGGAAATCATGGTCGCCGTCAAACAGGGCGGACCAGACCCCGACCTCAATGCCCGTCTGGCCGTCGCGGTGGAAAAAGCCCGCAAAGCCTCCGTCTATCGCGACACCATCGAGCGCGCCATCAAGAAGGGCGCGGGCCAGACCGAAGACAAAGTGAACTTCGAATTGGTCACCTACGAGGGCTTCGCGCCGCACAAGGTGCCCGTCATCGTTGAGTGCCTCACCGACAACCGCAACCGCACTGCGCCGGAAATCCGCAACATTTTCCGCACCGGCACGCTCGGCCAGCCCGGCAGCGTCAGCTTCTTCTTCAACCACCTCGGCGTGGTCGAAGCCAGCCACGCCGACCCGCAGCGCGACGCCGAGAGCGATGCCATCGAAGCCGGCGCGCAGGAGATCGAGCCGCTGGAAGCCGACGAAGTGCCCGCGGGTCACAAAGGCGCGCGCTTTCTGGCCGACATCAAGGATCTCGATACGGTCACGAAGGCCTTGAAGGCCGCCGGCTGGACCGTCAGTGCGTCAGAGATCCGTTATCTGGCCAAGAGCTTTCCCGAACTTGGCGAGGCGCAACGCAAGGAGGTTGCCGACTTCCTCAACGCGCTGGACGATCACGACGACGTGCATCGGGTCTATGCGGCGATCAAGTAAGGAATCGCGCACAGTGCTGACCACAGTTGGGCAAAGCCGAACCACTGGGCTGGCCAACCAGACGAACCACACCACCGGTCGGCGGAGCCTTTCATCCAGCCAGTGGAACCGTCTTATCGGCTGGTGGAGCCTTTCGTCCAGCCGGTGGAGCCGTTCCACCGACCGGTGGGACGAAGAAACTGGCTGGTGGAACCCTTCCACCAGTCAGCGGGACCGTTCCATCAGCCGGTGGAACCGTCCGTCCAGCCAGTGGAACCCTTCCACCGACCGATGGAACGAAGGAACCGACCGGTAAAATCCTTCCGCGAGATGGTGGAATCCTTCCACCGGAACGTGGAATCCTCCCACCAGCCGGTGGGGTCGTTCCACCAGCTAGTGGAACCGTTCCACCGGTCGATGGAACGATGCCACCAGTCGGTTTTGAAGCTCCAACGACCGGTTTAACGGTCAAAAAACCAGCGTTTTAGGAGATTTCCCCCTGCCAAACGTCCAAAACAGGTCAAAAACCGGTTTCCCCAAGATGACAGGCCATATCCGCAGCAATTTCCCAGTTTCCCGGAGCTAATCAATACCGGTCATCAGCGCGCCGCAGCACCGAACACCCGCGCAGGCAGCACCAGCGGCGCGACAATCAATCCCGTGCCGGCGAGAGCGACACGCTTGAGGAACGCCCGACGACCGGGCCTGTGGGGAGATTCAGAGCGATTCATCATGGCTCAATCCGATTGACTGCGCGTTTTGGTTGAGCGTGTTGAAGGCGACCGCATAAGCCTTCTGAGTTCTCTGTTCAGGTCATCCCTGCGCTTCTTAAGAGATTCCAACTTCTCCGCTGTGCCGAGATTGTCGGATTCATCTTGTCCCAAGAACACATGCAATGTGTGGAGATCCTCGGAATCTTGTTTGCTCCAAGTCTTGTTTTGGAAATGCCACGTGAGGTGTTTGATCGGGTCTTCCAAGAAAATGAGAAAACCAGCCACAGACGCAAATATCTGCGGATGTGTGACGATCCCTTTGTCAAATGCTGTCTTGATGACGTCCAAATGCCGCAGTGCAATGAAATTTCCTCTTCCATGGACTTCGGATGCGCGAATGGCATCCATTGGCGACTCGGCGAACTGTTTATCTAACCTCCGAAGAACTGGGTTCATCGGCACTGAACGACTGGGAGTTATGTATAACGTGATCGAGCGCGGTGATCCAAGTGGCATTTCCTGCCTCACCCGATTGGTTACCCTTTGGTCTGCTATCCGGGTGATCCACTGATACTGCAAGACAAGTCCGGGCCTTCCATCATAAGCACCTGTCGGCCCGACTTGTCCCGTGGCGTTGTCTTGATTGTGCTCATTATGGATGGAGGCGGTAAACTCCCCCATGATTCTTACGCTTATTCGGCCTTCACTGTCGGCGCGTTTGGTTGCGACGGTTCTACCTTTGGCCACCGAGTGAAAATCCACCAAAGCGTTTGGCACAGGCACGTCTGAAGCGTCTTTCACGAAAAGAATCCATTCGTCCGTGCGGCCAGAATAAATCCCAATTTCTGCTCCGATGCAGACGAACGCATAAATGAGGATTGCGGGTCCAATGAGCGTCGCCCGGAACATTTCTTTGGGTGGTCGCAGCAAATAGCTAAACACCAAAACGATGACCCAGAGGAGAAAACCGGGAAGGGCAAAGATAAGTTCCAAGCCCTCTAGAGTTCCGGGGCGATTAAACTTCGGGAGTAACTCCAATGTTCTAGCACCATACACAAAAGCGTAAAGCAATGCGGTTGCCGGAACAGGAAACCACACAAAGAAGCTCCAACGTTGTTTGCGGAAGATGAATGCGGCAGTGAGCGCGGCCGCCCCTGCCAACACGATGAACAACACCACCTGCGGGTTGAAGAACGACTCGTGCATTAAAAGTGGCGTGTCCAAAAACCGTGTCCCTCCTCTCTATTTCAGAAACCAATGGTGCTTTGCGAACATCCTCATTCCCTCATCCTCCATTCCAGAATCCCGCCGGAGAATTTGGGCTGGAGTTGGACTTCGAGGCGCAGGGCGGTGGTGGTGACGGGGGTGAAGGTGACGCGGTTGAATTGGTCGCGCTTGACGCCGTAGTTGTCGCAGGGCGTCACCGGAAAGCCCGTCAGTTGGGCGGCGGCGACGGGCTTCCACTCTGAGCCGTCCTTGTAGAGCAGCCGCCAGCTTTGCGGGACGCGGCAGCCACCTTTGCCGGTGTCGTCGAACCAATAGACTTCGGCGGCGGAGAACTTCGTCGGTTTGTCGAAGGCGCGCTCGACCCACTCGGCGGTGCCTTTGTGGTCCCACCACGTCATGCGCGGGATGGAGTGGTCGTTGGAGTTCTTCGGCAACTGACCGTCGAAGCACGCCTCGACGCTGTCCGACGGGAAACAATACGATGCCGACCACGGCTCCGGCGGCGCGGGCTTGGTGCGGAACCAGACGGTCATCTCATTCGGCCCGCGGTTCTCCCAGAGGCAATACGGAATCAGCGTCATCTCGGTGGGGTGAGACTCTGTCGAGTCTTCGCCCCTTCTAGGCACGGGCTTCGAGTTGACCAATGTGACGCCGAAACCGTCATTAGTCATCCATTGCTGCACCATTTTCACAGTGACGATGCCGCCGAACAGATCGCGCCGCTCCTGTGTCTCGAACCGCACGTCCGCGCCGGGCACTCTGGCGAGCACCTTGCCGGCGCGGCTTTCGCCCTGAACGCTTTCGGGGTTGTCGGCGCCCTCGGCGCAATAGACCAGCGGGCCGCGCTCGACGGCGAATTGATCCGCGTCGGCCTTCACGGATGGATGCGCGACGACGCGGCGCACGGGCATGGGGAGTTCCAGCGTCACGGTGTCGCCGGGTTGCCAGGTGCGCTTGATCTGGGCGAAACCTTTCTTCAGCGAGAGCGTGACGGGCTTGCCGTTGACGGCGAGTTTTATCGTCTCGCGGTTGGAGGTCGTCATGACCGCGTCGTCGTAGCGGTAGAGGTCGCCCGGCACCGGCGCGTTGCGGGCCCAGCCGGGGATGCGGACGTTGAGGGTGAACGCGGCCTTTTTCTCCGGCGTGACGGTGAAGGCGACCTTGCCGTCGTAGGGATAGCGGGTCTGCTGGCTCAGCTCGACGGCGGTCTTGCCGAGTTTGAGTTTGCCGGTGCCGCCGATGAAGAGGTTGACGAACACGTCGCTGCCGCGCGTGGCGTAGATGTAGCCGGGGATGGACGGGATGAAGCGCACGACGTTGACGGGGCAGCAGGCGGTGCCGAACCACGGGCTGCGCTTGTAGCGCGCGTCGCTGGCGAGCGGGTTCGGGTAGAAGAACTCGCTGCCGGTGAGCGCGACGCCGGAGAGGAAGCCGTTGTAGATGATGCGCTCGAGCACGTCGAGGTAGCGCGCGTCGCCGTGGAGCAGGAACATGCGCTCGTTCCAGAGGGCGTTGGCGATGGCGGCGCAGGTCTCGTTGTAGGCGGTCTTGTTCGGCAACTCGTAGTTCGCGCCGAACGCCTCGCCGTGCCGCGTCGCGCCGATGCCGCCGGTGAGGTAGAGCTTCTTGAAGACGACGTTCTCCCAAAGCCGGTCAATGGCGGCGATGAGCTTCTTGTCGCCGGTGAGCGCGGCGACGTCGGCGACGCCGGCATAGTAGTAGGCCGCGCGCACGGCGTGGCCGACGGCCTCGTCCTGCTCGTAAATGGGCTTGTGGTCCTGCTGGTTCGGGCCGCGGAGCTTGTGCGTGTCGGCCCGGCCGCGCAACTCGACGTAGAACTTGGCTAGGTCGAGGTAACGCTGCTGGCCGGTGACGCGGTAGAGTTTGCAGAGACCGATCTCGATCTCCTGGTGGCCGGGCGGTTCCTTGAGCTGGTCTTTGCCGGGGCCGAACGTCTTGCAAAGCATGTCGGCGTTCTTGGTGGCCACGTCGAGCAACGAGCGCTTGCCGGTGGCTTGGAAGTGCGCAACGGCGGCTTCGTAGAGATGGCCGACGTTGTAGAGTTCGTGGCTTGCGCCGAGATTCGTCCAGCGTTGCGGGGCGGACATCTTCGGCATCTTCTCCGGCGTGAACAGCCGGCGCGCGGTGTAGAGGTAGCCGTCCGGCTCCTGCGCCGCGGCGATCTTGGCGATGAGGTCGTCGAGATACTTGTCGAGCTTCGGGTCCGGCGCGAGCGCGAGCGAGTAAGCCGCGCCTTCGATGACTTTGTAAACGTCGGAGTCGTCGTAGGGAATGCCGCGGAACTCGCCCTTCATCAGCCCGGCGGCCTTGGCGAAGTTGTCAATGCGCCCGGTCTCCTCGCATCGCTGGAAGTCATACCAGACCGTGACGGCGCGGTTGGTCTCCATGCGCGGCGACCAGAACGAGTCCTGCACATGCACGGCCGTGAACGGCACGGGCTGGATCGGGTAATCCTTGGGCGGCGCGGCGGCGGTAGCGACGAGGCTGAGGGCGAAGACGGAAGCGACGGAGGCGGCGATTCGTTTCATGCCGCGAGTGTGGCGAACTCCGCCTCAAATTCAAACCCGAAGTTCGCTGCAACTACACGCTCAACAGGCCCGCGCCTTCGACCGGCACGCAGACGGTGACCGCGGATTGGAGGCCGGCGGGTTCGTAGTAGTGGCGCGCGAGTTGATACTCGACGTCCGCCGCCGCTTCCTTCTTTGCCAGCACCATGATGCAGCCGCCGAGGCCCGCGCCGGCCAGTTGCGCGCCAACGACACCCTCGACCTGGTTGACAAGGTCCACCATCCGGTCCAGCTCCGGCGTGCTGCACGCGTAACCGCCGGGCCGCGTCCAGAGCTGGGCCTGGCTGACGCGCGACGGGTCCTCGCTGCGGAGGTCCTCGATGAGCGAGTCCAGCATCGCGTCGGTCACGCGCCAATCCTCCTGATGCATCCGGCCGTTGGTGCCGAGGCCACTAACGCGATCGCCGTTGTGGCTGATCCGCATGAACTGCCCGATTCTGGCGAGGTCGCGGTTCTGTAGCAGGCTCGCGAAGAGCCGGCTGCGCTCGCACTCGGCGACGCCGAACATCACCACGCTGCGCAGCCAGTAGCCGTCGCCGGGTTCCTGGTGCGAGGCGAAGATCTTCTCCAGGCGCGGCCGCTGTTGCGGCGCGAGCAACTCGGTCACTTGCTTGCGCGTCACCGGCTCCGGCAGCGCGCGGAGCATCGAGTAAATCTCGCCGACCTTCACGCCGAGCCGCGTCGGGTTGAGATCGCGGAGATGCTCGAGCAGGTGGGTGTATTGCGGGAAGCGGTCCTTCAGCAGCATGAAGCCGAGTTCGTAGGTGGCGACCTTCTCGTTGAAGCGGCTGCGCGCGCCCTCGCTCTTGGCAGCGCGGACGTGGCTATTGGCGATCAGCAGCGCGAGGTCGGGCGGGAAGTCGGAGCTGCCCTCGATGCGGAACGGGAAGAAACCGACGTGGGCCACCTTCCCGCGGTGGCTGAACCGGATGGCGGCGTGGTCGGCCGAGCCTCCGCGGCTGCCAACGAACCACTCGCCCTCGCCGCAGAGGTCCACGAACTGTTGCGCCGTCAGGTCGAAGCGGTTGAGCGCCACCGCCGCCGCGGCCGTAGCGACGACGACGGCGGAACTGCTGGAGAGGCCGGCGGCCATCGGGATGTTGCCGCTGACGGCGCAATCCATGCCGAGCACCTGGACGTGGCGGTTGGATTCCTGCAAACGGAGAATGGCGGCCTTGACGTAGTTGGACCAGTCGCCGCGGCTGCTCTGGACGATCTGCTGGACCTGCTGGGAGTTGATGTAATGCAGCCAGTTCTCCCACGACAACCCGCCGAGGAGTTCCGCAATGCGAAACTCCTTGTCACCGTGTTGCTGGCTCTCGGTGTTGACGAGCCGCACGGTGTCGTCCTGCCGCGCGGCAGCGACGAAGATCACCTCGCGGTTGATGGCCATGACGTTGACGTAGCCGCCGCGGTGGTCCACGTGCCGGCCCATCAGGTTCACCCGCCCCGGCGCGCGCGAGATGATCACCTCGCGGTCTTTGCCGTAACGCGCGGCGAAAAGCTTCAGCGTCGCCAGGATGGTCGCGCGCCGCTCGGCGAGACTGGCGCCGTCGTCGCCGTAGAGCGTCGCCAGATACGAGCGAAGCCGCGGCGGAAACTTCCCGAACAGTTCGATCCACGCCGACGCGGGCTTCAGGACTTTGCGGCTTGGCGGAGGCGCTTCGACGACGGGTTTACCAGCCTGCGCCGCAAGCCGCCGCCGCAGCACGCTCTCGACCTGCAACAGTTCGTCGGGCGAATTGTAACTCAGCACGGAATCGCGGTCGTCGAGCACGACCATCCGCACGCGGTGGAGCGGCTCGCCGGCCGGGCCGCGCGCGGTGGCCATGTCGTTGATGGCGTCGGTGAGGTAGAACTCGCCCTGCGCGTTGTTGGACTTGAGCCGGGCCAGCGCCTCATACATCGGTCGCGCGCGGAAGAGGTAAAGCGAGATGTTGACGGTGGGCGACGCGGCCTCGATCTGCGCCGCCGTGAACGCGCGTCCCGCCAGCGTGACCGTCCGCCCGGCGGCTTCGATCTGGCGCTTCAGTTCCGCGGCGGCGACCGGGCCTTTTTGTTCCAGCAGCACGGCGACGGGACCGAGGAGCCGCTTGAGCTTGGAGGGATTCGACACGACCGACGAGACAAGCTGCCGCAACGGCTCCGGCCGGACGGTTCGTTTGCCGCGGATGGCGCGGGCGAGCCGGTCCATGAGTTGCGCGCGCTGGATGTCGCTCAACTCGACGTTGCCGAGAATCGCGCCGTCGGCCGCCTGGACAATGCGGCCTTCCGTGTCGCCCGCGGCCTTGGGCACCGTCATGAAAGCGAAGTCGGCCTGCGTGCTCGCAAAGGTGTCGAGCAGCTCCGCCACGACGCGCGGCTCGATGATCTTGTCGCCCATCGTCACAAAAACCGGCCCGCGGTGGCCCATGCGTTCGAGCGCCTCGGCCGCCAGCCGCGCCGCGTGGCCGGTGCCCAGCGGCTCAGCCTGATAGACAAACATCGCCCCCGGATGCCGCGCCGCGACGGTGGTCATGACCTGCGTGGCCATCGCGCCCACCACGACGACGAAGCGCGTGATGCCGGCGGACTCGATCGCGCGCAGGTTGCGGAGGATGGCCGGCTCACCTGCGATGTCGAAGCACACTTTGTGTGTGTCGTTGGACCGCATGCGCGTGCCTTGACCGGCGGCGAGCACGACGCAAACTACTTGGCGCAGTTCATCGGCGTTCATCGTGGTGACTCCTTACATCTCCTACCGAACACGACCGCGAGGCTAGATTCCACCGCCCGCCAACTCAAGACGAAAGCGGACACGGCGAGCCAGTATTCAGCAGGCCAGTCGGCGGGGAATGACTGATTACTGAATACCGGTCACTGGCTGCTGAACACCCTCTCCGTCGCCTTCACAACCTCCTCGACTGTGATCGCGGTCATGCAGCGGAAGTCAATCGGGCATTCGCGCAGGAAACACGGCGAGCAAGGCGGCGCATGGCGCAAGACGACGTGGCGAGGGCCGCCGGGGCCGGTCAGCGCCGGCTCGGTGGAGCCGAAGATCGCCACGACCGGCTTGCCGAGCGCGGCGGCAAGGTGCATCGGGCCGCTGTCGTTGGTCAGCAGCAGGCGGCATTGGGACAGCACGTGGCACAGGCCGAGAAGCGTCGTCTGGCCGGCGAGATTGAGGGCGTGTTGCCCGCCAAGCGCGGCGGCGATTTGGTCGCCAAGGTCGGCGTCCTTCGGACCGCCGATGATCACCCAACGCACGCGGCGGCGTTCGGCCATCATCTTCGCAGCGGCGATGAAGCGGTCGAGCGGCCAGCGTTTGGCGGGGCCGTATTCCGCGCCGGCGTTGAGCGCCAGCAGCGGCCGGTCCTTCGGCAGGCAGGCGTTCGGCGGCAGCGGGCCAAGCTGGAGCCGCGGCGGGCAGGGCGTGGCATCCGCGCCGACCCGGGCCGCCAGTTCGAGATGGCGGAAAGCGTGATGGCGGAAACCCGGCGCAGCGTGGCGCAAGCTTCCAGCTTGCGAATGGATGTCCACCGCAAGCTGGGAGCTTGCGCCACTCTTGGCCGCGCCAAGTTTGCGAATCTCTCCCTCGGACATCACGGGCCGCGTCCGATAATCGCTGGATTCCTCCAGCGCGTCGGTGAGCATCCACGCGCGCGCGTGGCCGCGGAAGCCGACGCGCCGCGGAATGCCGGCGAGCCAGACGGAGAGCGCGCTGCGCCAGGAGTTCGGGAAGATGACAGCGGCGTCGAAGTTGCCCCGCCGCAGCTCGCGCGCCTGCCGGAGCAGGACGAAGGGGCAGTTGCTTGGCTCGTGGACAATGACTTCGCTTGCGTCGGGATGCAGCCGCCAGAGATCGGCGAGTTTCGGGCCGGTGAGGATGGCGAGTTGCGCCTGCGGGTGGGCCTGTTTCAGCCGTTGGATGGCGGGCATCGTCATCACCGCGTCACCCAACCAGTTTGTCGAACGGATAAGAATGCGGCGGAGGCTCATGTCAACTGAAGCAGATGCGGCTGACGGCATCGTCGAAATCTTTCGCGCCGCGCAGGATTTCGATTTCGACGCGCATGAAATAGATGGGCACGTCGCGGCGCTCGACCAGCGGGAAGCGCACGGCGTCCTTTTCGGTGGTGATGACGGCCTTGGCGCCGCTCTTGTGGCTGCGGTTGATGACGTTGATGATTTCCTGCTGGCTGTAGCGATGGTGGTCGGCGAAACGGTGAGAACAGACGAGGTTCGCGCCGAGTTTCTCCAGCGACTCCTCAAAGCCCTCCGGCGCGGCGATGCCGCTGAGCGAGGCAATGTCGAGGTCGCGCAGGAACTCCAGCGGCTTGCGTTCGCCGGTAAACACGTCCTGGAGGTAGAGCGGGTGGTGGGCGCACTCGATGATCTCGGCGGTGGGATTGAGCGCGCGAATCTGGTCGCGGAGCGGGCCGATGTCAGTGCCGTCGCATTTGGTGACGAAGACGTAGGAGGCACGGCTGAGGTTGCGGATCGGCTCGCGCAGCGTGCCGCGCGGCAGCATGTGGTTGGTGCCCCACGGATTGGTCCGGTCAATCAGCACCAGATTCAGCCGGCTCTTGAGGTGGAGGTATTGGAAGCCGTCGTCGAGCAGGAGCGTGTCGGCCCGGAGTTTTTCGATGGCGTATTTGCCGGCTTTGACGCGGTCCTTGTCAACGAGCACGATGACGTTCTTGAGGTTGGACGCGAGCATGTAAGGCTCGTCGCCGGCCTGGTGCGAATCGAGCAGCAGCGACACGCCGTCGCTGACAACGCGCGGCGGCGTGAGCCTTTCCAAGCCGGTGAATTTGATGACCAGCCGCTCCAGCAACGGGCGCTTGGCGCTCTTGTAGCCGCGCGAGAGGATGGCGACGCGCCGGCCGCGCTGGGCGAGGGCGCGCGCGAACTTTTCCACGACGGGCGTTTTGCCGGTGCCGCCGACGGTGAGGTTGCCGACACTCACCACGAGGCAGCCGAGCGTGCGGTAGCGCAGGAGCCGCATCCGGTAGCACCAGAGGCGGAGTTGGACGCCGGCAGCAAAGAGCTGCGAGAGCGCCGTCAGGAACGCGCGCATCAGATTGGCGCGTTTGCCGCGGCGGCGCTCGAAGATGACATCGAGGACAAAGGTCTCAAAGTCCTCGGCCCAAATCTGTAAAAGCTTCGGAAGGGCCATGTGGCTGCCAACGATACTGCGGCCCGCTCAACGCCCGGTCAAGGGCGGAGTGCGCCGTTCAGTAATCCTTCTCGCTCGGCTCGGAGACTTCTTCTATCAGGCGCTGGACGATCTTGTCGGTGTCCATGCCCTCGGCGTCGGCGGCGAAGTTCGTGAACATGCGATGGCGCAGGATTGGTCGGGCAATGGCGCGCACGTCGTCGGTGGTCACCAGCAGCCGGCCTTCGGAGACGGCGTGGCCCTTGGCGGCCAGGACGAGGTATTGCGAGGCGCGCGGACCGGCGCCGCAGTGAATCCACTTCTTGATGAAGTCCGGCGCGTGTTCGCCGACGGGCCGCGTAGAGCGCGCGAGACGCGTGGCGTATTTCACGACGTGGTTGGAGACGGGCATCCCGCGCACGACATCCTGAAGTTCGAGGATTTCCTTGCTCGCGAGAACCTTCTGCAACTCGATTTTGCTCTTCTTGGTCGTGACGCGGGCGATCTCCTCCTCCTCCGCCTCCGTCGGGTAATCTATGTAGATACTGAACATGAAACGGTCGAGCTGCGCTTCGGGCAACGGGTAGGTGCCTTCCTGTTCGAGCGGATTTTGCGTCGCGAGCACGAAGAACGGCAGCGTGAGTTGATAGGTATGGCCGGCGGCGGTGACGCGGTGTTCCTGCATCGCCTCCAGGAGCGCGGCCTGTGTCTTCGGGGGCGTGCGGTTGATTTCGTCGGCGAGTAGGATGTTGCAGAAGATCGGGCCTTTGATAAAGCGATACTCCTTGTGGCCGGTGGCGTCGTTGATTTCGAGCACCTCGGTGCCGGTGATGTCGGAGGGCATCAGGTCGGGCGTGAACTGGATGCGGTTGAACTTCAGGTCAATGACCTCCGAGAGCGTGCGAATCATCGTGGTCTTGGCAAGGCCGGGCATGCCGATCATGAGGACGTGGCCGTTGGAGATGATCGCCGTGAGCAACTGGCTGACGATCTCGCTCTGGCCGATGATGACCTTCGCCATCTCGCGGCCGATGGCTTTGGTGCGCAGGCTCATCTGCTGCACGAGCGCCTGGATGGCGGCGTCCTGAACAGGTGCGGTTTCGGCTGGCGGGGCAGCCGGCATGGTGGCGGCCGCGGCGGCGGGAAGCTTGCCGTCGCTGAACACCATGACGACTTCGCCGATGGAAATCTTGTCGCCGGAAACGATGATGGCGTCCTGGACTTTCGCCCCGTTGTGGAGCGTGCCGTTAACGCTGCCCATGTCCTGGATGCGCCAGCCGTCGTCGCCTTTGTAAAGGCAGGCGTGATGGCGCGAGGCCAGTGGGATGTCGAGGACCAGCTCGCAATCGCGCTCGCGGCCCAGCACGAACCGTTCGCCGGGAATGTTGACGTTCTGGTCCTTAAGCGGGCCGGTGAGGATTTGGAGTGTAGGCATGGGAGTGTCTCAGGGCTTAAGCAATGGCACAAGGCCGAGGGATTTGACGGTGTGAACGACACGGATGTTGCCGAGCGCGGGAGCGAACACGTGTCTGAAGTGGGGCAACGCGCCCTCGCTCGATTCGGTCTCGCGGTAGATGTGGCGCGTGTCGGCAACCTGCCAGTCGTCGGTCGCCTGGTTGAGTTCGAGCACCTCGAATCGCCGCACGAACGCCATCGCTTCCTTGCCGTTGCGCGTCGCCTTTACCAAGTCGCCGCCCTGCGTGAGGAACTTCTTGTCGCGGAGCCGCTCGACGAGCGCGGACATCTTCAACGTCTTGTCGCCATCCTTCTCGACCGTCTGAAGCCCGGCGCGCATGATGAAGTAGCGGTTGAAGAAACCGTCCTGTTTGCCGACGATCTTCTCCAGGTTCTGCTTCGACACCGGCGGCAGCTTGGAGATGTCGTCGCCGAGGTTCAGCCCTTCGTAGAGCACGCTCTGGTCCTGGTTGATGAACACGAGGTCGTATTTACCGACGGGCAGGTGCTCGAACTTGAACGTCTTGTCGCCCTCGCTCAGCTTGCCGCGGAAGCAACGCTCGTAGGAGTAGGTGCCTTCCTTGTCCACAAACTCGCGGCTCATGGCGAGCGCGTGGGTGAGCGGCACGTCCACCTTGCCTTCGAGGCCGCCGTCGTCCGTGACGTCCACCTCGGTGTAAATCCGCTGGATGATCTTCTGCTGCGCGCCGGCGTCGGCCAAACCGGCCAGCGTCAAACCCAGCAGTGCTGCGACAAGCTTCGTCTTCATGGCGTCACGGCCCATTTGGAACTCTGCGCCGCGAACTCGTGTCGCGGATATTTCTTGGCGATCTCCGTCCAAATCCTGCGCGCTTCGGGTTTCTGGCCCAGTTCATACAACGCCCGCGCGCGATGGAAGTTTATATCTATCTGGTAGGCGCTGTCAGGCTGCAATTGCAGCATTGAGTCCAGCTCGGCGAGCGCCTCGCGCCAGCGTCCGCCGGCCATCAGCACCCGCCCGCGCAACAGCAGGAAGTCGCTGTCGAGCTTCACCATCGGATGGACCGCCTCCCACTCCAGCAGCTTCTCTTCGGCTTCGATGCGCTGGCCATCAAGCAGCATCTCGTTGACGGCGATGGAGAACGCGCGGTCCTGCGCGGGCAGCTTCTTGCCGCCAGTCTCGTCGGTTGCCTTCTGCTGAACGCCCTGGTATTGGGCGACGGCCTCCTTCATGCGACCTTGCAGCCGGTAGAAATCGCCGATGCGCACCATCGCGATACGGCCGAGCCGGGTGTCGGGATATTGCGCGGCGATCTGGCGCGCGCGTGTCACCGCTGTCTCGCTGCGCAGATAGAACACGTGCAGTTCCAGTTCGAGCAGATCGAACTTCTCGTAGTTCCGCTGGCGGGCGATTTTGTCGAGCCGCAACATCTCGCTCAACGCCAGCTTTGAATCGAGTTGCATCAAGCCGCGCAGCCGCAGCATCTGCGCCGTGGCCCAAAGCGGGTCGTTCGGGTCGGGATGCTTCTGGAGAAACGCTGTGGCGCACTTGGCCGCGATCTGTCCGCCGGCGCTGAGTTGGAGCAGCGTCGTGTAGGCGCGCAGTGTCCGGACGGAGTGAGTCGCCGGGTCCTGCTTGCCCATCAGTTCCACGTAGCGATCGAGATCCTTCGCGTCGTTGATGGAGGCCATGCGCGGCAGCGTGCCGAAATCCATCCGCCGGATACCACGCAGTTCCTCCTTCTCGCGCTGCAACGTCACCCGAAACCGCAGCGGCGACATGCCGACCGCGACGCGCTCGACCACTGGCTCGTTGGAAACGCAGCCGTCGTCGAACTGCCAGTTCATCGTCCAACCCTTCGTGTCGCCGTGCGGCAGCGCGCAGCGCGTCTCGAAGAGGAACTGGTTTTCAAACCCGACGTAGGACTTGAATTCGATCCGCCCCAACGGCACCGGCCGGCCGCTCGCGCTTTCCATGCCGACAAGTGCCGCTTGTTCCGGGCGAAGCCAAACGTTCTCCGGCACCGCCTCGAAGACCTTGCCTTGCTGCCAGCCGAGCACCATGCCGGGCGGCTGATCGGGGTTGGCCTTGATGTGATAGTAATCCACCTTGATCAAGTCTTCGGCGATCTTCACCAACTTCGTGGGCACGGTCTTCTGGTTGGCGCGGCCGTCGTGGATGCCGCCCCACTCCAGTTCGAGCCGGCCGTTCACCGTGACAAACGACGCGTCGGAGGACTGCGTGTAGAGATTCACGCTCTTCATGCCGCGCGTGCGCACCCAGCCGGTGTAGTGCGTTACGAAATGCACTGTGTCGCCAAACGGATTCGCGGCGTGAAAAATCCGCGGCACGAACCCCGCACCATCTACCTCGTTCGCGCGCCGCCAGGTCTTTTCCATTTCGAACCAGTTGTCGAACCGCGCACCCGACGGCAGCCGCCGTGTTTCCATCAGCAGACTGACCCTCGGCTGCCACATCTCGCCGCGGCGGGTCTTGCTGCCGCCGAAGTAGAGGTAGTAGTTGGCGTGGCGCTTCATTTCCTTCGCGAGGAAAAGCACGCGCTGGCCTTCGCCGCGCCACACGGCGTAGAGCGGCGCAAGCTTGCCGTCGGCGTCGGTGAGGACGCAGTCGGCGAGATTCGGCAGCGTGTGGCCGAACTCTGGGATCTCGATAGCGTAGCCGGTTTCGGGGCTGGACGTCGGATATTCTGCGCGCACGACAGCGCGGTAAGGCGCGTCCTGCACGGCCCATGGTGCGGATGGAGTGGCCGTTTCGGTTTCACGACCGCGACGAGCCGCAAACGCCGGCATCGCCAGCAGCAAAGTCAGAAGAATAAGCGAGAGCTTCGCGGCGGCGGTGGTCATCACTTCCCCTCGGCGAGCGAACGGTAATATTCCGCCATCATGTCCTTGTATTGCGTCGGCACGGAACCTTCGCTGCTGCCGAGCAGTTGCTTTTCCTCCGCGCGCACCGCGTCGTCGCCCGCCAACTGCACCACGCCGCCGGAGCCGAGGCCGGACTTGACCTCTTGCAGTTTGCGGATGATCTGCGCCTTCAGCCGGCCGTAGTCGCCAAGCTTGCCGTATTTGAGTGCCCACGCCGCCTGTTCCTGCAAGCGCGCCACGTCGGCGAGACCGTCGGCGCGCAGGTTCAGCATCTGCGCCTGTGTCACCGCCTTTGCCGTCTTGTTCTTCAAAAGTTCCTGCTGCACGGCGAGCGCGTCGGCGGCGAGCTTTCGCGGCGCCTGCGAGCCGCGCAATGGCGCGTTGCCTTCCATGCCCATGCGGTCGCCGAACGCCCCGGCCTTGCCGCCGGCGTCGGTCGCCTTCGTCGTCGTCGGCCCGTCGGGGTCCTCGATCATGCCGCGCGACATCTTGGAATTGGAGCGCCGCGCGTCGAGGTCGCTGCCTTCGAGATTCTGCGTCTTGCCGCCGACCATCTCGCCGTCGCTCATGCCCTGCCGGCCGCCGCTGGAGCGCCCATTCTGGATGTTCTTGTTCGGTGGTGTGTTGCCGGACTTGCCCTGCGCGCTGAAGCCGGGCATCGGCCCGTCAGCGATCTCCCAGCCTTGCGCGGCCTGCGCGAGCGCCTGGTTGGAGGCGGCATCCTGCGCCTCCTCCTTGATGTCCTGCTGCTCTTTCAGGAGGTTGCCGACGATGTCGTCCATCGCGTCGGGCAACGGCAGATTCGGCATGTCGGGCATCTCGCGCTTGTCGAAATTCTCGTCGAGCCACTTCGTCGTGTCGCTCTTCTGCGGCAGCCACGCCTCCATGTCCTCCTCGATCTTCTTCGCCTTCTCGATCGCCGCCATGAGGCCGTCCTCCTTTTGCACGGCGATCTCCTGCGGCTTGAGGTTGTTCTTGTCTATGTCTTCCTTGTCAGCCTGGATGACGTCCTCGAAAATCTCGTTCACCGACATGCGCAGTTCTTCATACGACTGGATGTCGGGCCAGACGTGCGCGTCCACGAGCATCTGCTCCAGCACGCTCTCCATCAGTTGTTTCGTCTTTTTGATCTCCTCGGCGAGCGCGATGTCTTCCGGATCCATCTTGCCCTTGTGGAGCCAGTCCTTGCTCTTTTCCACCACGTCCTTCTGGAGCGCCAGCAACGTGTCGAGCTTCGCCTTGATCGCCGCGAGTTGCGCGCGCAACTTGTCGAGGTTCGCCGCGCCCTGCATCTTCTGGCCGTCCTCGATGAAACGGATGATGCGCTTCAGGTTATCAATCACTCGTTGCTGCGTGTCGCTGGCGGGCTGGAGCTTCTTCAGTTCGATCTGCTCGGCTGCGCCCAGCATGTCCTCGTAAATTTTCATCGCGCCGAACTTCGCCGCCGCTTGCTTGAGCACGTCCGCCAGCTTCGCCTGGTCCAACGGCGGGTTGCCGAGTTCCTTGCGGACTTGCTGCGACTGCTCGGCCAGCGCCTCCTGTCGCGTGGCCAGCGGCTTCGCGGCGTCTTCGCTGGCTTTCTTCGTCTCGATCTGGAGTTTCTGCTGCTTCTCCAGCAAGCCGTGGATGCCGCCGAGCAGGTCGGCGAGCTTCGCCTTGAGCGCGGCGTCGGCAACGGCTTCCGGTGTGCCGACGAGTTGCGCGAGAATGGAGACCTCCACGTCAATCGCCCGCGAGACGAACTTCATCCGCGCGGTAGGATCGGCGGCGGTGCCGGCGTCGCGGAGCGTCATCACCGCCTCGTTCATCTCCTTGTTCACCAACGAGCGCAGCGTTTCGCGGACCTTCGTGGCGATCACGTCCGCAGAACCGAAGAGCGTGCGGCCCATCTCCAGTATCTGCGTCTGGCGCGCGAGCAACGGCGCAATCGCGTCCGCGGGCATCGGCTTCATCCGGTAGCCGGCGCGCGTCTCGTCGAGGTTGGTCTTCTGGAGCTTGATCATCTCTTCCAGACTTTTCTGGAGCTTGCTGGCCTGTGCTTCCTTCTGAGCCGCGAGTGTTTCCGCCTGCTTCAGCACAACTGGAATCGGCCGCGAGATGGTCACGCCGGGGCCGGTAACATCGTTCCGGTCCTTCGCGACGAGCACAAACCGCAACCGCTCCTCCGCCGTGCGTGCAAACGGCGCGAGCGCCACCTGCGCCGAGCCGCTGAACGCCGCCTTGCCGGGAGCATCCTTCCACTCCTGCACCAGATGGCCCGTCTCCGATTCCTGTGTGCTGCGGTAGAGCGCGAGCGAACCGAGACCGTAGCTGTCGTTGACGGCGAACTTGATCTCGATGACCGAGTCGCGTGTGCCAGCCAACTCCTTGCCCTCGGCCGGCGCGGTGATCTCGATCTTCGGCGGCTCGTCACCGCGCGTAGCGACTTGGAGCGTGTCGCGGTCGGCGATGTTGTCGGTGTCGCGGTAGTTCAGCGTGACGGTGCGGTTAGCCAAAACCTTGTCGCTGACGCGCCACTGCTTCTCGGTGACCTTGGTGACGGCGAGCGCCTGCGCCTTCTCGTCGGTGGCGCGCAACTCGGCGAGCGGGTAATTGAAGTCCAGCGTCACCGTGACGACCGAGCCCGGCAGGACGTTCTGGAGGATGTTGAAGTCCTTCACCGTCACGGGCGCGGCTTGAGTGTAGGGCGGCAGTTTCACCTCCGCGACCTTCGCGCTGATGGCCGTCGCGGGCCGCACCGTGACGCGATACTGCGCCGACTGCGCGTCGTTGGCGACGATGTAGAAGTCCATCGTCTGGAGCACTTCCTTCCAACGGTAGTTGAAAAGCGGCAGGCCGACCTCGCGACTCATCGGCTGCTTCTGCCACGTCGAGCCGAGTTCGCGGAAGTAAATCCACGCAGCGTGCGGGATTTCGCCGTCGAGCTTCACCGTCGTGACAAATTCGCGGCCGTGGATGATCTGCGTCTGGCCAGGCGTGACCTCCACGATCTGCGTGCGCGTCAGCGGCGCGATATTGCTGCCGGGAAGGATGATGCGGGCGGCGGAGTTGGTGAAGTGATCCGGGCTGATGACCGCCCAGATGATCATCGCGACCAGGACGCCGCCGAGCGCCAGGCCGAGCCGCTTCAGCAATTCGGCGTCGAAGACGTTCGCCCACTGCACTGCCGGAAACGGGTCGCGCATCTCCGCGAACACCGCGCGCCGCAGCGGCGAATCCGGCGGCAGTTCGCGGTCGAACTGCACCGCGCTGATGAGGATGTTGCCGCGCAGGGACGACTTCGATTCGATGCGGCGCGCCAGACTTTCCTCGGACACCGTCGGCCGCCACGCCCACGCCGTCATCAATCCGCCAATGACGAGCGGCGCGATCGTCAGCAGGAAACTGATCCACCGGCCGAGATAGTCAAAGTGGAGCCGCGCGTCGAGCAGGAGACCGACCAGTAGCAACAACAGCGCCCCCGAGACGCCGACAAGCGCGTAGCGAATGCTGCGCGAGACCCGCAGCTTGCGCGTTGCGGCGCGCAACTGCTCATGAACGAGATTTGCTGAAAATGCCATGCTTCTAGACCGTTTTCATTATACCACGGTTCGACTATTCAGCCGCCTTTACCTTCACAATCTTGAAGTTGCAGAAATAGCTGACGATGTTCGACTTCTCCTGTAGCGCCGTGCCGAACATCTCCGGCTGGAATGTCATGTATTCCGGCCGTTGCGTCACGTCCGGGCGGCGCTTGAGCTTTTCGATTTCGGGATAAGTGTCCTCCAGCAGCAGCCGGTTGGTGCGAACGTTGTCACGGGCTGGCGGCCCGGCTGCGGCATCGCCGGCTTTCGCGAGCTCCGTCGGAAAGGCTTCCTCCAGCAGCGTGCGGTTCAGCTTCACCAGTTCCGGCCCGCGCGGTGGCTGCTTCACCGCCGCCTGCGTCGCTGCGCTAAGTTGCACCTGCGCGAACAACTCCGTCGTGTAGAAGCAGTCGCCAAGACCGAGTTCGTTGAACTCCTTCACCAGCGACTTCTGCAACTCCTCCGCCGGCGAGAGCGTGCTGTGCCGCTTCGCGTTCGAGCCGAAGTTGTGGACCTGCCGCCGCGTGTTGGTTGAAAACTTCTCCATCAGGAACTTGGACAGCGGGTCCGTGCCCTTCTGCAACCGCGCCGCCATGCCCTCCACGTTCCGGATGTCTTCTTGCTTGAACGACGCGTAGCGTTCCTGCGCCGCCGTCATGTCGCCCTGAATCCGCACCTGCGCGAAACGCTCCGGCGTGTAGATGTTGGGGCCCTTGAGAATCTTGTTGAGGTCGGCCATGAGCAGCCCGCCCAACGAATCGGGAAATGGCTCGGTGGCCATTTGCTTCTTCGTTTCGGCGGAGAGTTGCTCGAAAAGGAACTTCGACACCGGATGGCTGGTCTCCTTCAGTTTCACCGCCAGACCCTCGACATCCCGGAGGTCGCCCTCGACCAGCAACGCCGTCGCGCGTTTCACCGACACCTTCTCCGGGACCGTGAACTCACGCGAGGTCGTCACCCATTTCTTCCCCTTCTCTGGATTCGGGAACTGGACGCGGTAGCATTGCTTGAGCGCCGGCAGGCCGTTTCCCGCTGGAATTTGCGTCGTGGTGAGCATGTGCAGCTCCGGCTCCGGGTTGGTCGTATAGACCATGACAAACACCTTCGCGAACGCCACCGGATGCCACGTCATCACGTCCACTGACGCCGAATAGGTCGCGCCGGGTTCGCATTTGATGAACGGGCTTTGGAGCTTGGTGCCCTGGTTGCTGGCGACGCCGGGCGGCTGGTTGATCTCGACAACCCTCACGCCAGGCCGCGGCGCGTGGTCGGTGACGATGCGGACGTAATCCTTGTTGTTCTTATACCATCCTTCAAACCCGAAATCCGTGCGCCAGCCGCGCAACGGCGGATTCGCAAGAAAATCGGCGTTTGGGATGAGGTTCTGCTCGGCGGTTCTGGTGGCCGGAGCCGCCGGACTCGCTGGCCGGATCGGGCGAAACTGTCGAATCTGCCCGGACGCCGCCGAGATCCCCAACAGCAGCATCCCGCCCAAAATCAGCGTCTGAGAAAAGCCTTTCATCGTCAGTTCCGTGGTTCGATTTCGCCGCGAGTCTAGGGTCAATCCCACCCACCGTCCAGCCACTTCAAGGTCGCATGAACATGCTCTCTGGCGGACTGCGGGACCTGTGGCGCCGGCGTTCTTGCCAGCGTTGTTCTTGTGTAAAGCATCGGATCGTCGCCGGCAGGCCGGCGCTGCGACAAGCGCGGCCGGGATTGCACGCATGGGCGGTTGCCGCTACAGTGCGCGGTTTCTTATGCGAATCATTGCAGATCATCATGTTCACACGACGCGATGCCAGCACGCGAGCGGCACGATGGAGGAATTTGTGGAGCGCGCCGTCGAGCGCGGGCTGAAGGCCATCGGTTTTGCCGACCACAACCCGCTGCCACGCGGCCTTGGCGCCAATGTGCGCATGAAGGAGGCGGAGCTGGACGATTACGTGAAGTGCGTGCTCGACCTGCGCCGGCAGTATGAGGGGCGGATCGAGGTGCTGCTGGGGCTGGAGATGGATTACGTGGAGGGGCTGGAGGATTACCTTACGGCGCAGGTGGCCGGCCAGCCGTGGGACTACATCATCGGCTCGATCCACTATCTGGACGCGGAATGCACGCAGATTTCATGGCCGAGGAATTTCACCGGCGAGACGGCGTGGCTCTACTCGCGCTATTTTGAACTGGTGCGGAAAATGGTCCGCAGCGGCCTGTGCGACGTGGTCGCGCACTTCGACGTGCCGAAACGCTCCGGCCGCGCGCACACGGAGCACCAGACCGGGGACATCACCCGCACGTTGAAGGAGATCGTCCGCGCCGGCATCTGCCTGGAGATCAACACCTCCGGCTATCGTCATCCCGAGCTGCGGCGGCCCGACACCTATCCCACGCGGACGATCATCGCCGAGGCGGTGGCGCTGGGCATTCCGCTGGCGGTAAACTCGGACGCGCACACGCCGGAGGATGTGGGGCTGAAGTTTGACGAGATGGAGCGTCTGCTGGCCAGGCACAAAGACGCGCGGTTGGTCAGCTTCAGGAGCCGGCGGCAGGTGGCGGCGTAAGCTTATTTGTTTCCGCCGCCGAGGAAACCCTTCAGGAGATCGCCGGCTTTACCTTTGAGGAGGTCGCCGGCTTTGCTCTTGAGGGCTTCACCAGCCTGGCCTTTGAGCGCGTTCGTTCCCGCGTCCCGCAACGCCGCGGTCGCGGCGGCGCTGTAGTCCACTTGCGTGGCGCCAACCCGCCCGCGCACGGGAACGGTGACCGCCGCCGGCAAATACTGGGCCACGGTGGCGTTGGCGTCGCGAATGCGCTTCGGCATCGGCACGCCGACCTGCATGTCGAGCGTCTGGTCGAACCGCACAATGCCCGCGAGCGTCAACTCCAGCCCGTTGAGATGCATGACGGCCTTGTCCATCCGAAACTCGCCGCGCTCGATGACAAAGTTCGTCGGCTGGATGTCGCCGGCCGTGTCCGCGCCGGGCTGGCCCACGAAGTTGATGATGTCGTTCAGCATCTGCGAGCCCTGGACGCGCAGATTCTTCGCCGAGTAAGTTCCCCGACCCGCCAGCCGCGCGGCGAGCAGGTCGGTCAGGTTGGGCGGCGTCGGCAGCGGCAGCGGCCCCTCGTAAGCGGCCACGGCATCGAGCGAGGCGGCACCTTGGATCGAGCCTTTCTCGACGTTGATGATGGAGTTGAGGAAGCCGAGGAACCGCATAAGGCCGAGCGTCAGCCCGACATCCTTGGCCGAGAGCGCGAGCTGCGTGCGCTGGTTCGCGTCCACGTTGCCTTTGAGGGTGGTTGCGCCGCCGTTGATCTTGCACGCGTAATCCACCGGCAGCCGGCCGCCCTTCATTTCGAGGGCGAGCGGCGGTCCCTCGACGATCACGTCGGTGTAAGCGTAGCTCCCGTAGCCGAGCTTGGCGGCGAGCGAGATGCCGCCGAGCCACGCGAGCGTGTTCGCGCCGGGCGAGAGCGGGCCGCTAAACGCGACGGAGGCGGCTTGTGGTCCCGCGCCGCGGATTTCGCCGGCGTCGAACGCCGCCAGCAACGGTTTGAGCCGCGCCGGGTCGTAGGTGAGGTCGGCGACGAGGTTCTCGGCGGACAACGGCTGGTTTGCCTGCGAACGAATCGTGCCGCTGAGTGTGCCGCGCGCGGTTTGGGCGCGCAGTTCGCTGCCAGGCGCGATGGAGACGGTGAAGCCGTCCTTTGTGTTCGCGAACGTGCCGGCAATCTTCACGACCGGCTCCGGTTCGTCAATCGCAATGCCCTTCGTCTGCTGGCCCTTGAAGCGGACACCTTGTCCGGTCAGCGTTGCGGTGTAGGGGAACGCACCGCCCGCGGCCTTAACCTCCGCGACGACCTTGAGGTTGCCCGCCAGTTCGGTGCCCTCGGCCAGCGAGCCGACCGCCACGGCCACCGCGCCGAGCGTGGTGAGGTCCGCCGCGCCGTCGAGCCGGCCGTCAAGCGTGGCGAGCTTGCCCTGCGCGTCGAGCGCGACGTTGCCCTGGGCGTCGAGGTTGGCGAGCACGGTCTTGAGGCTGGCGCGTGTGATGCGATAGGCGCTGGTCGTCGTGTCGAGGGTCGCCTGCACGTCGAACGACGGTTTACCGAGCCTGATCGGCCCGCCCGCCAGTTTCGGCGGCTTGAGCGCTGTCTCCGGCAAATCGAGTTTCGCGGTGATCTCCGTGCGCGCGCCCATCGCCGAGCCGCGCAGCCGCGCCTCGAATGGTCCCGGCGCGCTGGTGACAGTAACGTCGTTCAGGTAACCGGGTAGAGCCGCCGCGAGAACCGCCGGGTCCACTGAGCCGGCAATTTGCAGATCGCTCTGATCGCTCTTCGGGTCGAGCGCGAGCCTGCCTTTCAATGACGTGACGCTGACGCCGGCGACCTGCGCCGTGCCGGAGATGATTTCGACCGGCGTTTTCATCGGATCGAGGGCGTTGAGCGTCAGCACGGCATCGCACGCCAGCGACTGCGGCCAACGGATGGCCTGAGGCGCTTTCGGGCCGGACATCGCGAATTCCTTCACCTCCGCGTGCAGCTTTTTCACGGCGAACTGCGCGAGCGTGCCATCGGTTTCAAGCTGCGCGGCGATGTTGCCGCGACCCGTCATGCCGTCGAGCGAGACGCCCCAGATGCGCGCGAGAGTGAACAACGATTGAATGTCGCCCACGGCGTTCGCGGCTGCCTTCACTTGCGCCGCGCCGAGATCGCCGCCCTTGGGCGGCAGCATCACGGCCGCAGCCGCAGCCAGGCCCGCGCCAGGCAGGGAGACGCGCAGTTCCGGCACGTCGTAACGGCCCGCATCGAGGTCCGCCGTGGCGCGACCCGTGGCCTTGATCTCCAGCGGCTGTTGGCCCGCCGGAGCGATGGCCGGCAACGCCCTCGCCATCATGCTGAACGACCTGGCTTCGAACTTCGCCCAGCCAGGCGAGCCGATGCCGGTCAGGTCCATCTCGCCGTAAGGAATCTGGATGCCGGTCGTCTTGAGGCCGTTGATCTCTACCTGGAGATTCAACGGCGTTCCAGCCTGGCCGCTCGTCTCGGGCGGGACGACCAGATGCGCGTCCACGCGGCCGGCCAGCGGCAGCGTCGGCGGAATCAGGTCGGTGAACCGCCGCGCGCGGGCCATCAACGCGTCGAGGTCGGCGCCGGCTTGCAGGTCCGCCTCGAACACGGAACCGGCGGCCTTCTTCTCAATGCGCAAGCGGCCCTTGGCGCTGAGCGCGTCGTCCACGCGCGCGACGAGGTCTTCGACGCTGTAGTTGTTCTTCTCAACGTCCGCCGCGAGCCGCAGCCGCACCGCGAGATCGCGGACCAACGGCGTCACCGCGCCGCCCGGCCCGATTTCCGCGAGACCTTCGCCGCGGATGTCGAGATCGCCCGCGACGGTCTTCGCCGACGCCTTGAGGTTCTTGATGCCGCCGGCGATGCGCCCTTGCAGTTTCCGCCCGGCTGCAATGACGCCGGGAAATCGCTCGCCCAGCGCAGCGATGTCCGCTGTCACCATGACGTCGCCCTCCAGCGCCGGCGCCGCCGGGTCGGCCGTGGCGACGCCCCTCATTGCCACCGACGCGGCTGGCGACGCGAACTGCCAGTCGAGATCGGTCTGGCGGGCGTCGCGCGCCTTGAAGTCGTAGGCGAATTGGATCGTGCCCGGCCGGAAAGTCTGGACGACGTTGGTGCCGCCTGCGGCAAGTTCGAGCGCAACCTGCGGCAGGTCGAGCGTGATCCGGCCCTTGCCGGACGGCTTCGCCATGCCGTCGAGCGCGAAATGCCCCGCGCCGGCCAGCGTGCCTTCAAACCGCTTCAGCGGCCCGAGCGAGCCGAGCGCGGGCATCAACGGCGCGAGCAGCGCGGGCGTGATGGCGTAGTCGAGTTCGGCCTTGAGGTTGGCGAGGTCGAGCTTGCCGTCGCGCGCGGCGAGAACGCGGCCTTTCACGTCGAGCGACGCATCGGCGTTCTTGATGAAGAACTCCACAGGCTTGTCGAGCGTGTTTACGCGCGTCTTGATCCGCAGCGGCGAGAGCGCTACGGGCTGCGGCAACGCGGGCGTCTTGACGCTGATGCCGAGGTCCTCGACGAGAAGACTGGCGATAACAAACGGAGCAGCCGCGACCATGTCCGCCGCCGGTTTGCTCTCTGGCGGCGCAGCCGCAGCCACAACCGCAACCGGTGCGGCCGGTTTCTGTTCCTTGGCGAGACAGGCGACGTTGAGCCGCCCCCTGGCATCCTGTTCGATGAAGACCTGCGGCTTCACGACGCGAAGGCCGTCATTGAACACAAGCTTGCCACCCAACAGTGACAGCAGGCTCGGATCGGCCGTGACGCGCTCGACGGTGACGCACGGCGCGGAGGAAAATCCCGGCGGGTTGCCGATGCGCAGGTCGGCAAGCTCCAGGCCGCTGAACAGCGAGAACGACAGCCTGCCGACCGCCGGCTCGCCGTTAAGCGCGTCCCGAAGCGCAGCCACCACCTTGGGCCGGACGACGGCGTCGGTGATGGTTGGCGTGAGCACAACAAGCAGGACGAGCACAGCCAGCAGTCCGCCCAACACAAACAGCAGTTTCTTCCCGCGGCGCGGCGCGGGACCGGACGAAGGGTTTTCAGCCACGTTGGTCATGAAACGATGCCTCCAAGTTCGAATGCCATGTCGGAAACGCGCCTAATCTGGCCTGACCGGGCGCGAATATCAACCGCCGACTTGCAACGCGCGGTTGTTTGGGCGAAAGCCTTGCATTAGCCGGAGGCTTTCGCTACAGTCCGCGGCGCAATTCCATGAAAAAACTAGTTGTTTCCGCGGTTTTCCTGACAGCGTTTGTCATCCTGTGCGGGCCGGCCTTCGCAGCCGCCCCGGCGCGTGACGCTTCCGACCTTTTCCTGCGCGCCTACCTCCAGATTCAAGAGGGCGACGGCGCGTTCGAGAAGGGCGACTTCACCGCCGCCCAGACCCGCTACAAGGACGCGCTCGCCATCCTCAAGGACATCCAGACCGTCCAGCCCGACTGGAACCCGCACATCATCAGCTTCCGCGAACGCTACTGCGACCAGCGCATCACCGAAGCCAAAGTGCGGCTCGCCGGCGGTGGCGCGGCCCCGAAGACGGGCGCCCCATCCGTCGCGGCAACTCCGGTGCGACCCCCGGCGTCATTGCCTCCAGCCGGCGCTTTGGTTGGCGCTCCCGGCCAGGGCCAGTCTTCCTCCGATCTTTCCCAGGAACTGGAACGTCTGCGCGACCAGGTCCGCCGCATGCAAGCCGAGCGCGCCGCCGCGCCGCCGACACCGCCAGCGCCTGTGGTTGCGCCCGCCCCTGCCCCGGCCCCCGCGCCGATACCAGTGGCCGCCGACAACGAGAACGTGAAGAAGTTGGAATCCGAACTGGCGGACATGCGCAAGCAGTTGCAGCAGTTCATTGGCGAGAAAAACCAGACACCGCCTCCCATGCCGCTGCCCAGCACCGACGCCCAGCGCGTGACCGAGATGACCGACCAGATTGCGACGCTGCGCTCGCAGCTCCAGCAACTGCTCGCCGAGCGCGCGCAGTGGGAACAGTCGCGCCAGGACTTCGCGCGATTGCAGTCCGAGCGCGCCTCGCTGCTCAGCCAGCTTCAGGAAAAAGACCAGCGTCTCGCCGCGGGACCGTCCGTGCTCGACGCCAGCCAGTCGAAGGCGCTCTCCGAACAGTTGGCGCAATCGGCCCGCACCATTGAGGCGCTGCGCTCCGAGAGCAAGCAGCTTTCCCTCGAACTCACCACCGTCCGCAACGACGCACGCGACAAGGCCGCCAAGGTCGCCCAGCTTGTGCCGCTCACCGACCAACTCGCCGCCACCAAGGCGGAGATCGCGAAGATTCGCGAGGAGCTTGCCGCCAAGGACCAACAGATCATTGCCAAGCAACAGGCCCTCGTCACCAAGAGCCAGGACGCCGCGCGGGCGGAACTGCAACTCAAGGACCTGGCCGCCCTCCAGCAGTCCAACGCCAACCTCCGCCTCTCGCTCGGCAAGGTCGAATCGCTCATCACCGTCGGCAAGAACCGCGAACAGGAATCGTCCGCACAAATGGACCGGCTCAAGCAGCAGCTTCAGGAAGTGAATAGCCAGCTCGCCGCAGCCCAGGGCAAGGAAGCCGAGATCGCGAAGCTTCGCGACGAACTCGCCGCCAGGAGCCGGGAAACCGGCCGCGCGCAGAACCCAACCGGGGATTCCCCCAACCTTCGCCTCTCCATGAGCAAGGCCGAGGCTCTGGTCACCGTCGCGATGGAGCGCGAACGCGAGTCGGTCGCGCAGCTCAGCCAACTCAAGCAACAGCTCAAGGAAGCGCAGGCACAGGTTGCCGACGTCCGCCGCAAGCCGGCGAGGCCGTCCGCCGAGCCGCCCGCCGACCGTGCCAGGGCCGACCGCGCCACGGCCGCGCAGGTCGAAGAGTTGAAGAGGAAACTGGAGGAAGCCGAGCGTCGCGCTGCCGCCGACCGTGCCAAGGCCGAACAGGCCGCGATTGCCCAGGTTGAGGAACTGAAGCGCAAGATGGAAGACGCCGAGCGCCGCGCCGCCACCGCCACCAAGGACCGGGCAACCCTTGCAAAGGAAAAGGACGTGCTTCAGCAGGCGGTCGAGAAGAAGACCGCTGAATACCAGAAGCTCACCGAAAACACCGCCGCTGACCGCAAGAAGCTCGCGTCGTTGGAGAAGAAATACCGCGAGTTGAACCACCAGGTCGCCGTGCTGGAAATGTCCACGCGCAAGCTTTCGCCGGAGGAAGAAGCGTTCTTGAAGCGGACCGAAGTGCTCGTCCAGCAATCTTCCGGCGCCAGCGTGAGCGGCGAGATCAGCGCCAACGTCCACCGCGCCAAGGAGCGCGCGCTGGCGCAGGTCGCCGCGTTGGACAAGCCCGCGAACCTCCCGCCCCGGCCCGCGCCGAAGTTTGCCCAGGCCGCGCCCGCGCCCGAAACGAACCGTGTCGCCAGCGACGCCACCAACACCGCCGTCCGCACCAGTCCGCCCGCGGCCACCAACTCGCAGCCGACGGCGGCCGCGCGTCCGGCGACGCCGGAGATTCCGGCGGAACTGAAGCCTCTGGTGGATGAAGCCCGCGAGCTTTTCAGCCAGAAGAAATTTGAAGAGGCCGCCGCCAAATACCGCGAGATCCTCAAGCGCGACCCGGAGAACCTCTTCGGCCTTTCCAACCTCGCCGTCATCCGATTCCAGCAGGAGCGGCTCGAAGAAGCCGAGCACCTCCTCAACCGCGCCATCCAAATCGCGCCCGACGACGCCTACTCCCACGCCACCATCGGCATCATCTATTTCAAGCAAGACCGCATTGACGACGCCATCGAGGAGCTGACCCGCGCGCTCAAGCTCAATCCCAACAACGTCGAGGCCCACAACTACCTCGGCATCGCCTGTTGGAAGAAAGGCTGGCGCTCCGCCGCGGAGCAGGAGCTGCGCCGCGCCATCGAGATGCGCCCGGACTACGCCGACGCGCACTACAACCTCGCCGTGATCTACGCAACGCAGAAACCGCCCTTCCTCGGCCTGGCCAAGTTCCACTATCGCAAGACGCTCGACCTCGGCCGTCCGCGCGATCCCAATCTGGAGAAGACCCTGGCCGGCGAGAAGTCGGAAAAGTAAGCTGGAAAACCCGCGTCCGCTGCGTGCCGCCGGCATCCTTGCCGGCAGAGATCCGGGCTTTCCGGCTCCAATACGGAGACGATCATGAAGCTCAGCGCGCGAAGTGTGTGGACGACTGCGGTTCTGATGGCGCTCGTGCGGGCCGTCGCCTCCGCGGAATCGGAACGATGGGCGCCGTTCCACTTGCCGTGGGAAGCGCCGCCCAGCGCGGTCGCCGACGCCCGTTTCCTGCTCGACGCACCCGCCGGCAAACACGGCCCGATCACCGTGCGCGACGGCCATCTCGCCTTCAAGAACGGCAAACGCGCGCGCTTCTGGGCCACCAACCTCTCCGGCGAAGGCTGCTGCCCGCCGCCGGAAATCGCGCCGCGCGCCGCCGACCGGCTCGCGAAGTTCGGCTTCAACCTCGTCCGCTTCCACGGCCTCGATTCGCAGTGGGGCAAGACACTCTTCCCGAAGAACGCGCCCGACACGCAGCACTTCGACCCGGAGCAACTCGACAAGCTCGACCGCATGATCGCGGAACTGGAGAAGCGTGGCATCTACATCAATCTCAACCTCCACGTCGGCCGCCATTTCAAGCCCGGTGACGGACTGCCGCAGACGGAGATGCTCGGCTACGGCAAATACTGCGTCCTCTTCGACCCGCGCATGATCGAGCTTCAGAAGGATTACGCCCGCAAGCTGCTCACGCACCGTAACCCGCACACCGGCCGCACCTACGCTGAGGATCCCGCCGTTGTCATCGTCGAGTTGACGAACGAGAACTCGCTCTTCGGCGGCTGGACGGGCGGCCAGTTGCGCGGCAAGCAAACCAAACCCAACGCCGGCACATGGGCCGACATCCCGCCCTACTACGGCGAGGAACTGACGCGCTTCTACAACCAATGGCTCGCGAAGCGTTATCCGACCCGTGAAGCGCTGGTTGCGGCGTGGCGCGAAGACTCGCGGGCGCCGGGCGCGCAGTTGTTGCAGAACGCGAACTTCAGCGCCGGAACCGACGGTTGGGAACTCTCGAAGCAGAAATCCGCCGCAGCCAGACTTGAAGCGACTCGTGACGCGGCGGGCGGCGAGCCATCCGCAAAGATCACTGTCACGACCGTGGGCGAACAGCCTTGGCACATCATGCTCACTCAGCGGCCGCTGAAGCTCCAGAAGGATATAAAGTATCGCGTTGCGTTTCGCGCCCGAGCTGATGCGACGCGCCAGCTCGGTGCGGAGGTCTGCCATAGTTCGCCGTATCGCGGCTACGGCCACGCGCGGTTCGAGGTCGGCACGGAATGGCGCGACTGCCAGTTCACGTTCATCGCGCCGGAGGACGATGCCGATGTGCGGCTCAGCTTTCAGTTCGGCGAAACCACGGGCACGGCCTGGATCAGCAATGTGATCTTGCACGAAGCGCCGGTCCATGGCCTGCGCGACGACGAAGACCCCGCGCGCGGCAACGTGCGGCGGCTGGAGCCGGAGGAATTCGCCAGTCACACCGTCGCGCGCTTCCGCGACGAAGGCCGCTTCTATTACGAGCTGGAGAGCCGCTACAACCGCGAGATGTATCGCTTCCTGCGCGAGGAACTGAAGGTGCGCGCGCTCATCGAAGGCACGAACCACAACTACGGCGTGCCCTGCCTGCGCGCAGAGTCGTTGCTGGACCTGATGGACTGCCACGCCTACTGGCAGCATCCGCGTTTCCCGCGCAAGCCGTGGTCGCGCACCGACTGGGACATCGGCAACACCGCGATGCTCGACGCGCCGGCCGCCAACTGCATCTCGCAGCTCTGCCGCTCGTCGGTCGCGGGCAAGCCGTTCACGGTCAGCGAATACAACCATCCGTTCCCGAACGAATACGGCTGCGAAATGCCGCTGCTGCTGGCGGCCTACGCGAGCTTGCAGGACTGGGACGCGGTTTATGGCTACACGTTCAACCACCGGTGGGACGAGGCGCTGCTCGGCGGCGACCAGGTGACGGGCTACTTCGACCTCGCCAACGAGGTCAGCAAAATGGCCCAGATGCCGACGGCGTCGCTGATGTTCCAGAAAGGCTTCGTGCGCCCCGCCAAGAAGCTTGTCACGATCAGCTACGACGAGAACCGCACCTACGACAGTCTCAAGGAGCGGCGTTGGGACCGCATCGGCTTCCATCTCGACGGCGACCTCTCGCCGCTGCTGCCACTGGTGCATCGCTTCCGCGTCGAGCGGTTCAACGCGCCGGCCACGACGCGTGTCGCCGACCTCGGCTTCACGCCGCCGGAAGGCCGCATCGCCAGCGACACAGGCGAACTGCTCTGGGAAGTGACGGAGAAACGCACGGGCCGGCTGACGATCAACACGCCGCGCGCCCAGGTCGCCGTCGGCTGGATCGGCGGCAAGACCGTAAAGACCGCCGACGCCGGGTTTCAACTCAAGACGCCGTTCTGCGCCGTCAGCCTCGCCGCGCTCGACGGCCAGCCGCTCGCGAAGTCGAAGAAGATCCTGCTCGTCGCCGCCGCGCGCTGTGCCAACACCGGCATGAAGTGGAACGCCGAGCGCACCAGCATCAACGACAACTGGGGCGGCCCGCCGCTGCTCATCGAAGCCGTCGAAGGCCAGATTGCCTTGCGTCGCGACGCGAAGGCCGCGCCGCTGAAGCTCGTGCCGCTCGACGGCTGCGGCCGGCCGCGCGCCGACCGCGCCTCGACGCCCGCCAGGAACGGCGCGCTCGCGACGTTCGACTTGAAGCCGGCCGACGCCACCACTTGGTATGTTTTGACCGCCAACTGAGGGCGGGTCACAGGAAACTCCCAAACAAGAAGAGCGGACCACCGGGTCCGCTCTTCTCTCTGCAATCTTCGGGAAACGCCTGCTACTTCTTTCCCGCCTCGGTCATGTCTTTTCCGCAGGCGCATTTGCCGGGCTTGTTGCTGACCATCTGGCAGCAGCCGGTTCCGCAGGCACAGACGTATTTGCCCGTGAGCTTCATCGTCTTTGCTTTGCCATCGGCCTCATAAGACGCTGTCGCGCCTTTCACCTTGCTCACCGTCACCTTCGCCAAGTCATGGCCGCAGGCGCATTTCCCTTCCTTGAGGGAAACCGTAGAGCAGCCGCACTTCGGCCCGCAGCCACAGACAAAAGCCGTGTCTCCGGCCTTGAGGGATACCTGCGCCTGTCCGGCGGCGACCGCGGCCCCAACGGTCCCCAGCACCGTGATCACTGCCGCAATGATATACAGTTTCTTCATCACTCTGACTCCTTTCGGCGAAACCTCGCCGCCGCCGGCGTCCGAGGACCGGACGGCTTGCGTGTGTTGCGCCTCATTGTTGTTTGCTGCCGCATCTGTTCTTATTTATTCGGGACGCGCAACAACTTGCCACGTCGCGCCCCTGGCATCAAGCGCCAGTGCGACTCAACCTCCGCGGTGGCATCGCGGCCAGCGCCCCGTCCATGCTTGCCTGCCCAGCCCGGTTTGAGCTACAACGCTGGTGCCGGCCGCAGGCAGGCAACATCAAGGAAACCATGCGCGAACTCATGCTCCGCGACTACGAAATCCTCTCCGAACTCGGCCGCGGCGCGATGGGCGTTGTCTATAAGGCCCGGCAGTATTCGCTCGACCGTGTCGTGGCGCTGAAAGTCCTCGCCCCGGAACTGGCCCGCGACCAAGCCTACATCGAGCGGTTCAAACGCGAGGCGATCATTGCCGCCACGATCACGCATCCCAACATCGTCACCGTCTATGAGGCCGGCGCGCACCTCAACCTCGATACCGGCGAGCGGCTGCATTACTTTGTGATGGAATACGTCGAGGGCGAGACCGTGCAGCAGCGCCTCGCGCGGCAGAACCGCATTCCTGCCGACGAAGTCGCGGCCATCGGCGCCCGTGTCGCTGAGGGGCTGGAGTCGGCGTGGAAAAAGGCGCGGATCATCCACCGCGACATCAAGCCCAGCAACATCTTCCTCTCGAACGACGGCGACGTAAAGATCGGCGACCTCGGTTTGGCTCGGGTCGCAGGCGACGCGCAATCCAGCCTCACCGCGACGGGCGCGATCATCGGCACCGCCTACTACATGAGTCCCGAGCAGGCGCGCGGCAAGGACGACATGGATTTCCGCAGCGACATCTACAGCCTCGGCTGCGCGCTGTATCGGATGCTGTGCGGCAAACACCCTTTTGAAGGCGCATTCGCCGACGTCATCGTCCAGCATCTCACGGAACGGCCGCCGAACATCCGGACGATCGTTCCGAACTGCCCGATCTCCATCGTCCGCGTGATCGAAAAGATGCTGGCCAAGGACCCGAGCGGCCGGCAGCAGACTTACGCCGAATTGATCGAGGATCTGCGCCAGGCGCACGAGCGGATCATGTTTCGCGACCCGCAGCAAGCGGACAGAGCGAGAACCACCGCGTCTGCTTCGCGCAAGCAGATGGCGTGCGTGGCAGGCGGCATCGCCGCTGTGGCCGTCATCGCCGGCATGCTGAGGTGGTCGCCGTGGCAACAGAGCGGGCCAGGCGTCTCGCCTGACCATGAACGCAGGACAGGCATCCTGCCTGTCTCATCACCCACGAACGGACAGGGGGAACGCCTGTCCCACACTGCGCTCCAGAAACCCGCCGAAGAAAAAGCGCCACCTCCGCCTCCGCCCGTCGTCGCAACGGCCGCCAAGCCGGCTGCAAAAGTTGCCGCTGTCACAACACCAGGCGCCGCCACAAACCCGCCACCGGCGGGCGGGACACCCGTGCTCCCGGCGAAGCGCGCCGCCAAAACCGCACCCGTCGCCACGGATTCGTTCGCGAAAGAAGTCGCCGCGCTGCCGCTGGAGCAGCAGGTTGCGCGAGTCGTGGCAAAGCTGAAGGAACTCAACCCGGCCTTCGACGGCAAGGAGACGCACAAGATCGAGAACGGCGCGGTCACCGAACTGGCGCTCTCCACCGTCGGCGTCGCCGACATCGCGCCGTTGAAAGCGCTGCCACGGCTGCAGAAACTCGCGATGGCGCCGGCCACGGTGGCGCAGAAGGGTGCGCTCTCCGACCTCTCGCCGATCAAAGGCCTGCCGCTGACGTGGCTCTATTGCCAGGGCAACCCGATCCGCGACATCTCCCCGATCCGCGACATGCCGTTGACAGTCCTGAGCCTCGGCGTCACGCAAGTGAGCGACCTTTCGCCGCTGGCCGGCATGCAGCTGGCTGTGCTGAGCATCAACGACACGGCGGTGGGCGACCTTTCGCCGCTGGCCGGCATGCCGCTGACGACTCTCTGGTGCAACAACACAAAGGTCACAGACCTCTCGCCCCTCCGCGACATGCCGCTGAAGGAACTGCGCTGCGATTACGTCGCCGCCCGCGACGCCGCGATCCTGCGCGGCATCAAGTTGCTCGCGACGATCAACGACGTTGCCGCCGCTGTGTTTTGGCAGCGGGAGGGGCCCGCAGCGGCAAGCGCCGCCACTGCGCTGGCGCGCGTTCAAGCCGGCCAACCGTTTGCAACTTCCATTGGCGTGGAACTGGTCGCCATCCCGCCGGGCGAGTTCATGCTCGGCAGCACGCCGGAGGAACGCGAGTGGGCGATGAATCCGAGAAACGGCGGCTCCAACAATCTGTTGGTGCAGGTTGAGGGCGCACAACCGCGCAAGGCGGCGATCCAGCACGGATTCTGGCTGGGTCGCACAGAGGTGACAGTGGAGCAGTGGAGGCAATTCGCAAAGGCGACGAACTACGAAACCGACGGAGAGAAGGCAGGCGTGTCGTTCGCGCGAAAAGGAGAAAACACTTGGAGCAGTCACGTGGAAGGCGCCAACTGGAAGAATCCCCATTTCGAGATCGAGACACGGGACGATCATCCGGTTTGCTGCATCAGTTGGAATGACGCGATGGCGTTCTGCGCGTGGCTGGACAAGATGGAGCGGAGCAAAGGGCGTTTGCCGGCAGGCTGCAAGATCCGCCTGCCGACGGAGGCGGAGTGGGAATACGCCTGCCGCGCCGGCCAGCAAACGAAGTTCTGGTGGGGCGATTCGGTGGAGGACGGTGAAGATCGGCTGCACTGGCGATGGCGGTGGATAAGAGGCACGCCGGAGTCTGTGGCGACGGTGGATCACTATGGGCCGCGCGGGCGAAACAAGTTTGGGCTGGCGGACATGCTCGGCAACGTCTGCGAATGGTGTTTGGATGGTTTCGACAGCAACGGCGCGCACGCAAAGCTTTGGACGGGGGGCGAATCGCAGCATGTGGTCAAGGGCGGATCGTTGGTCAGTCTCAGCGCGGGTTTGCCGCGTTGCGCCTGGCGCGAGTCGCGCGCAGCGTCTTTTTCATCGGCGGCCCATGGCTTCCGGGTTGCCTGCGGGCCAGCGCCGGCGGAAATCGTGCCGAAAACCGAGACAAACCGGCCGCGTTAATGGTTTGCGGTTTCCGGAGAGAGGCTGCTTTGCCGGCGGAAGCCAGACAAGAATATCTGGCCTACGACTGCTTTCGCAACGTCTCGCCCATCGCTCGCAGATGGTCGGGGGAGGTGCCGCAGCAGCCACCGATGATCCGCACACCGGCGTTGAGCAGCGTCGGCACGAGCGCGGCCATCTCGGCGGGCGTGGCGGGGTAGATGTCCTTGCCGCCGACGTTCTGCGGCGCGCCAGCGTTCGGCTGGATGATGACCGGCGTCTTGCCGGCGGCGCGCACCATCTGCTCGGCGAGCCGCGCGTAGTCTTCGAGGTTCATCGCGGTGCCGCAGTTGGCGCCGACGACGTCCGCGCCGGCGGCGATGGCTTCCTTCATCGCCACCTCGATGGTGGTGCCCATCATTGTGCGGTAGTTCGTGCCGTCGCCGCGATCGAACGCGTAGGTGGCAATGACGGGCCAGTCGGCGGCCTGCTTCGCGGCCTTCACCGCGACCGCTGCTTCACCGGGGTCGGTCATGGTTTCGATGAGCGCGGCGTCAGCACCGCCGGCCTTAAGAGCGGCAGCTTGCTGCACGAAGAGTTTGAACAATTCGGCGGCGGTCATTTCGCCGAGCGGCTCCAGGAATCCGCCGAACGGCCCGATGTCGGCGAGCACCCATGCGTTGTCGCCGACGGCGCGGCGGGCGGCCTGCGCTGCGGCGCGGTTGAGTTCGTCGGCGTGCCCGGTAAGGCTGTGGCGCTCCAGGTTTGTCGTGCAACCGCCGAAGGAGTTAGTCGTGATCAAATCGCAGCCCGCGTCGCGGTAGCGGCGATGCACGGCCTCGACAGCGTCGGGCTTCTCGACGCACCAGAGCATCCCACAATCACCGGGCGCGAGGCCGGCGGCGATGAGTTGGGTGCCCATGGCACCGTCGCAAAGAAGGGGTCGCGTAGCGAGTTCCGTCAGCAAGTCTTTCGAATTCATGCGGCTGGTTCTTACATGAGCCAAGCAGTGGCGTCGAATTGTTTTCAACGGCGCGGAAACCAGGAGATTGAGCGCGCCGGCGGCGGCTATTCCGAGCGCTTCTTCGCGCCGCCGAGCAGCTTGCCGGTGGTCTTATCCCAGTGGATGGCGCGCACGTTCATACGGTGCTTGCCGTGGCAGTCGGTGCAGACGAGGGACTTGGCGTCGGTCTTTTCCAAGCCGCGTTCCTTCTGGCGAGCAGCCATCGCGGCGGGGGGGGCGGCGTGCTCTTCGTGGCATCCTTTGCACTTCTTCGCGATGGCGTCGCGCGGATACATCATTTCGGGCGGCGTAATGTTGCCTTCGTCGCTGGCGTGGGCGGATGAGTCGCCGTGGCAGGTGACGCAGGTGACTTTGTTCTTGGCGTGCGTGAGCGAAAACGGCTCGTCGCGGAAGTTGCCGTGGCAGTCGTAGCAAATGAGCCGCGGCAGGGCCGGCACCGCTTTGGCGGCGGGCGCATCGTCGAGCAGCAACGGCGCTTTCTTGTCCACCGTCAACGGCGGCGCGGCAGCGAACGCAGCCAGCGCGGCGACGGTGACGGCTGCGGATACGAAGAGCTTGATTGGTTTCATAACAAGACAATCGGGGCGCCAAGGCCCCTCCCACATTCACGAATCACGAGTTGCGGATCGCGAATCACGCCTCTGCCTACACATACTCCCAATTCCTCAGCCACTGGTAATGCGTCGGCAGGTTCTGCCAGGCGAGATCCATCGCGTGCTCCAGTTCGGCTTTCTCCTTCACGTCGAGTTCGCGGCGCTCCTTGACGGCGAGCGCGACGTTGTCCACCTGCTCGGCGTTGATCATGCCGGGGATGGGCGCGGTGATGGCGGGGTTGCAGAGGATGTAGCGGATGGCCAGGCGCGCGAGACGGTCGTCCTCGGCGGCGGTGGGGCTGGCGGGCGCGCTGTTGCCCTTGAAGAGCGACGTGCCGGCGAACGGCTTGATGCCGAAGAAGCCGCAGTTGCACTTCTGCACCGTCTCAAAAAAGCTCTCCTGCGGCAGCACCTTCGACTTCGCGGTGTAGGGCGTGACAACCGCCTCGATCTGGTCGGGGAAGGTCTTCATCATGTATTCGAGCCAGATGCGGTCGTGGCTGGAAATGCCGGTGCGGCGGGCGCGGCCGGATTTCTTGGCGCGCTCGAGGGCCTTGGCGATCTGTTCCGACTCGGCTTCGGTGTGGGCCATGATGTGTTTGCCGTCGGGGCTTTTCTTGCCGTCGGACATGGCAACGATGCGCCAGAGGTCGACGTATTCCTGCTCGCACTCCTTGAGGCTCATGTCGAACGTCTCCATCAGCGCATCGGCGGTGCGGAACTTCGGGTTGCGGCTTTCGCGCTCATACCAGGACCAGCCGAGATACATCTTGTCGCGGCGGCCTTTCATGGCGCGGCTGTAGGCGATGATCTCGGCGTGGGTGCAGGCGTCAATGTAGTTGATGCCGCGCTCGATGCAGCGGGTGACGACGTCGTAGCGGTTCTTTTGGAACTCCTTGTTGTTGAGGTCGGCGCTAAGCCAACTCCCCTTGCCGAAAACGCCGGGCACCATCTGATCCACGCGTTTCCAATGCCCGCCGAGGCAGACGGCGCTGACCATCCAGCCGGTCTTGCCGCAGAGGCGGTATTCCATGTCGGGGTTGTAGTTGAGGATCTTTTTCGTGTCCTTGCCCGCGGGATTGCCGACGGCGAGGATTTCCGTCGGCCTAATGCCGATGGCTGCCCAAGCGGCGGCAGCGGCGGTGGTGTGGATGAACTCACGGCGGGACACTCGATGATCGCTTTCTTGCTGCTGCATAACACATTCTCCTTTTCGTTACACCATTCTCGCCGGCGGAAACGCGCGGCGTTCTGCCGAAACTTTGCTCTCAACCAACGCCGGTGCCGCTACACTTTCAGCTTGTCGCGGCGCGCCCAGACTTTCTCGAACGCCTTCACGTATTGCTCGATCAACTCCGGCGCTTCGCCGTAGAAGAGCGGCAGGAAGATGTGGTTGGCGTTGACGTATTCGCAGCCGGGCATCCGCTCCGGGATCTTCGGCGCGTGATGCCACCACTTCGCCTCGGAGTAAATCTTCAGTGTGTGCTGTTGCGGATAATCCCAGAAGCTCGCCCTGACACCCTCCGCGGTCAACGCCTTGATCAGCGCGTCCCGCGTGAAGCCCAGCTTCTTGAAGTCCAGCATCAGCATGTTCGCGTGATAATAAACGCGCTTCTGGTCGGGACGGCAGCGCGGCTCGGCGATGCCCGGCAGTTGCGTCAGCCGGTCGTTGAGCGCGCGCACGTTCTTGTCCACAAGCGCGTTCAGCGCGTCCAAGTTCTTCAATTGCATGCGGGCCACGGCGGCAGCAAACGGGTGCATCCGGTATTTCTGACCGAAGCCGGTGCCCTCGTAGGGTCGCACCGGGCTGTCCTTGGCGAACTTCGCCGGTGCTTCGTAGTGGCCGAACGCGAAGCCGCGCTCGTAGTATTCGCGCGTCTGATACATGCCCATGCCGCCCTCGACCGCCGGCATCACCTTGGATGCCTGGTAGCTGTAGATGGCCATCTGGCCCCAGTTGCCCATCTTCTTACCCTTCATCGAAGCGCCGTGGGCGTGCGCGCAGTCTTCGAGCGGCACGAGGCCCTTCTCCTTCGCCCAGTCGCAAATGAGGTCCATCTCGCACGGCAAGCCCCACGAGTGCATCGCCTCGACCGCTTTCACGCGCGGCGTCAGCTTGCGCTTGGCGTCTTCAAGGTCGAAGCACGCGGTTTTCGGGTCTATGTCAATGAAGACCGGCACGAGGTTGGAGAACCGCATCGCGAGGCACGCCGAAAAGAACGTGTAGGTCGGCACCATCACCTCGCTGCCGGCCGGCAGGTCGAGCGCGAAATACATGCTGGTCAGCGCACTGGAGCCGTTGACGTGGCACTTCACGAACGGCGCTTTGGTGTAGTCCTGCCATTCCTTCTCGAACAGCGCCAGTTCATCGTAGAACTTGTTGCTGTCAATCAGCTCGTGCAGCCGGTTCCTCTCCGCAGCGCCGTAACGCGGCCAGCGCGTCAGCGCGGCGATCTTCTGCGGGGAGAACGTCACGGTCTTCGCGCCGCCTTCGGCGGCCAGCATCTCCGTGGAGGCCAGCTTGGTTGTGGCGAGTCCCGCCACGACTGCGCCGCCGGTCTTGATGAAACTACGGCGCGTGATGTCTTGGTTTGTCGAATTCATGGTAGCTCCTTCTGATTGGGGGTCATTGGTTTGGCGTCTCGCCCAGCAATCGGCGAATGGACGCCTTGACTATTTGTTCGGCGCCCGGCGCCAGGTTGGTTGCGGTTGGCTCGTAGCCCCCTTCGGCAAAAGCCGCGTCCGTGCAGATGTAAGCCGAACCGCAGTCGCCGTAGCCCGCCACGGCCACGAAGTCGTTCGGCTTGGATCGCTGCGCAAATCTCTGGAACTCCAGCATCGGCTCGCCCGGCAGGTGAACGACATGGATGTTGCCAATCTGAAGCGAACTCAACTCAAACGGCCGCTTGGCGCGCTCGACGGACGCCAGCCGCATTGCGCCCATATACACCCGCAGTCCTTCGCGGGCTTTCGGGTCGGCCACCCAGCCGCGGCTCGGCTCAACGAACGCCGCGTCGGTCCGGATGGGCAGCGCGACCGCATCCGTCCTCCAGACGAGCCGTTCCGCCGGCGCAAACTGCGTGGCCGTGGCCGCCGCTGCCATGCCGGCCTGTAGCCGCTCCTTCAACTCCACCCGCACCACCGGCTTTGAGTCATTGTATTTGCCAGCCGTCACGTTGCCGGAACAGCCGGTGAAATAAACCTGAAACACCCGTTCCTTCCGCTCCATCGCCTCGCGCGCCCAGCCGACAAAATCCGCCGACGTGGTTCCGTCGCAAGAAACCGTCTGCGGATGCGTGGCGTAGTAGTGGAGCCGAGCCAGCGCCTTCTTGCCGCGCGCGAAGGTGATCGTCTTCAACATCGGGTCAATGTCGCCTTCCGGCATCGCGGCAAGCTCCGGTTTCTTCGCGCCCTCGCTGCCGCGCGTGATAATCTTCCCGTCCGGCCCCTTCAACCGCCGCTCCGACGCGACGCGGTCCACCTTGGCCTCGCCGCAGCCGACACGGTCGAACGGCTCCAGCCGTTTCACCGCCTGTTGGACCGCCTTGCCCAGCCGGGCGCGCAGGCCGTCGAGGAACTTCGCCGAAAGATGCGGCGGCGAGCCGGGCGCGGCGTCGAGCAACCGGTGCGCGCCTTCGTCGGCGTAAGGCGCGACGTGTTGGTGGACGCATTGGATTGCCACGCACGCCGGCTCCGTCGCCGCCGCGCGGGCCATCGTCTCGCGGAACAACCGCTCCGATTCGTTGCAGAGCAGGCACCAATCGAGCGCGCAGAGGATGTAACGTTTGCCGCCGTCCTCCAGCACGATGCCTTTGAGCAGCAGCGGGTCTTTCTGTTTGACCGACTTGACCAGCCACACGAGCGTTTCGCCGCGCGGCGGCGTCGCGTCACAGCGGAAGGTGGCGATGCGGAGTTTGGGAGCGTCCGCACGAGCCGACGCGAAGCCCGCCACTGCCAGCAACGTGGCCAAGCCGACTCGCACCCAAGCATGCGCAGACGCTTTCATAGCGAAGGCCGGCAGTTTACCGCCGAGCACGAGGAACTGACAGGGATTTTTTCAACGAAACGCAAAGAAACGGTTCATGATCGCGCTGGAAATACGGAGGGGGAAGGGCCATAGATTACCGCGTGTTGCGATTTGCGAAGAGTCTCGAAAACAACGAAACCGTGCCGGCCAACGGCCGCGGGGGCGCCTGGTGGATGGCGCTGTGCCTGGCGGCAGTGACGCTCGCGACTTTCTGGCGGGCGACTCAATGCGATTTTGTCAACTATGACGACCCCACTTATGTGACCGAAAACAGCGACGTGCAAGAAGGCCTGACGGCGGACAGCGTCCGCCGCGCGTCCGCCGTCAACTTCGATGGCCTCAGGATTCCGCTGACGTGCCTTTCCCACATGGCAGACTGGCAGATTTACCGGGACAGTGCATGGGGACACCATCTGACCAATATCCTGCTTCACACCGCCAACACGGTGCTGCTGTTTCTCCTGCTGCGTTTCATGACAGGCAGCCTGTGGCGAAGCGCGTTTGTCGCAGCACTGTTTGCATTGCATCCGCTCCACGTGGAAACGGCGGCGTGGGTGTCGGAGCGGAAGGGGGTATTGAGCACGCTTTTCTGGTTGCTGGCGCTCTGGGCTTACGCGCGCTATGCACGTTTCACGGTTGAAGGACTGAAACAAGCCCAAGCGCGAAGCAGCTACGCCATGGCGCTTGTGCTGTTTGCCTGCGCCTTGATGGCCAAACCCATCGTGGTAACGCTGCCTTTTGTGCTGTTGCTGCTGGATTACTGGCCATTGGAGCGGTGGAAACCTTCACATGCTTCTCAAGGTTGGCGCGCGCTGGTTAAAGAGAAGATCCCGTTCTTCCTGCTGGCGGGAATCGGCAGCCTGGTGACGTTCTGCGAAGCACCGGCGGAAGTTCTGACGGCGGGCCAGCGCATCAGCAACGCACTGATCTCCTACCCGCGTTATCTGGGCAAGACCATCTGGCCCTTCGACCTTGCCATTCCGTATCCACATCCAGCCAACTGGCCGGGCTGGGGAACGATGCTAGCTGCCGCGTTCTTGACGATAACGACCGGCCTCGTTATCTGGCAGGCGCGACGACGGGCTTATCTGGCGATGGGTTGGTTCTGGTTTCTCGGCACGCTGGTGCCGGTCCTTGGCTTGGTGCGGATGGGGTTCTACTCCATCGCCGACCGCTACACTTACGTCTCGCTGATTGGGGTTTTTGTGATGTTGGCTTGGGCGACGGGTGAAATCCCGTCGCGATGGAACAGGTGGAGACGCGCGACCGTCGCGGGTGCGATGTTGTTGCTGTGCCTGTGCGCCTGGCGCGCACACGACCAACTGAGACACTGGCAAAACAGCGGCACGCTGTTCTCTCACGCGCTCCAAGCGACGAAAAACAACTTCCTGGCCCACAACAATCTTGGCTCTTACCTCTACAGTCGTGGCCGCCACGACGAGGCGATGAAACATTACGTCGAGGCCGTGAACATCAACCCGCAATACAACCTCACGTGGGAGAACATCTTTTGCGCGCTGGCTGACACGCGGCTCGACCGGCAGGCCATCGCGCATTACACGCAAACACTCAAATCAAAAACCAATGCCGCCGCCGCGCCCGCAGGCAACTGGAACACGATGGGATTCGCAACATTCGGCGCGGCCATTGGAGCCTTGTTCCTGAAAGCGATCCTGCGGACACGACGGGCACATCAAGAACCCGGTCTTGACCGCTCGAAGGACAGCAACCCGCTACAGGAGTAAGCCCCGGCCGCGCGCGCCGGCTCAGGTGTGCATCGTCAGCAGGAACTCGGCGTTGCTCTTGGTCTTCTTCAGACGTTCAAGAACCAGTTCCATCGCTTCCACCGGCGGCACGCCGGAAAGGGCGCGGCGCAGGATGTAGATGCGGCTCATCTCGTCGGGATGGTAGAGCAACTCTTCCTTGCGCGTGCCGCTCTTCTCGATGTTGATGGCCGGGAAGACGCGTTTGTCCACGAGGTGGCGGTCGAGGCACAGTTCCATGTTGCCGGTGCCTTTGAACTCCTCGAAGATGACCTCGTCCATGCGCGAGCCGGTGTCAATCAACGCCGTGGCGATGATCGTCAACGAGCCGCCTTCCTCGATGTTGCGCGCGGCGCCGAAGAACCGCTTCGGCTTGTGGAGCGCGTTGGCGTCCACGCCGCCGGAGAGAATCTTGCCGGAGTGCGGCTGGAGGGTGTTGTAGGCGCGCGCCAGACGCGTGATGGAGTCGAGCAGGATGACGACGTCCCTCTTGTGCTCGACGAGGCGCTTGGCCTTCTCAATGACCATCTCAGCGACCTGCGCGTGGCGCTCGGGCGGCTCGTCAAAGCAGGAACTGACGACTTCACCCTTCACGGTGCGCTCCATGTCGGTGACCTCTTCCGGGCGCTCGTCAATGAGCAGGACGATCAGGAAGATGTCGGGATGGTTGGCAGCGATGGAATTGGCCAGTTTTTGGAGCAGGATGGTTTTGCCGGTGCGCGGCGGGGCAACGATCAGGCCGCGCTGGCCCATGCCGATCGGCACCAGCAGGTCCATCCCGCGCATCGCGATCTCGTCGGGCTTGCTGGTGATTTCGAGCTGGATGCGCCGGGTGGGGAACAGCGGCGTGAGGTTGTCAAAAAGGACCTTGTCCTTGGCCTTCTCCGGGTCTTCGCCAAAGACAGCATCGAGCTTGAGCAGCGCGAAGAATTTTTCCTTGTCCTTCGGCGGGCGAATCTGGCCGGAAATCAGGTCGCCATTGGCGAGGTCGAAGCGGCGGATTTGCGACGGCGAGACGTAGATGTCCTCCGGGCAGGGCAGGTAGTTGTAGCTGGGCGAGCGCAGGAAACCAAAGCCGTCGGGCAGGACCTCGAGCACGCCTTCGCCGATCATGACCAGGTTGGTCTTGGAGGCGGTGGCCTCGAGGATCTTGAAGATGACCTCGTGCTTTTTGAGGACGCCGACGCCCTCGATGTTGAGTTCGCGCGCCAGCTTGTTGAGCTGCGGCACGGCAATCTTTTGCAGGTCGGCGAGATAGATGTTGCCGCCTTCGGCGATCACCTTGCGAACGCGCTCTTCGGCGGCTGCCGAGATGGACGCGTGCTCTTCCGGCGCCATCTTCCGGATCGCTCTCTCTTCGGAGGCAATCGGTTCCGCAGCGGCCGCCGCTTTCTTTGATGTTCTAGCCATAGTTTTTCCTCTCACTTTGAAATGTTACCGCCCGCCGGTGGCAGGGACTCCAATCGTTTCCAAATCCTGGTCATCTGTTGTTCCAGCACCGCCAACGGGCATTCGTTCCATGCCACAAAATCCGCTCGTTCCATCTTGGCCGCCAGCGGCGATTGGGCGGCAATCCGCGCCCCGGCCTGCGCTTCCGTGAGGCCGCGCGCGCGCAACCGCTGCCGCTGCGTGGCCTCGGCGCATCCGACCACGATCACCGCGTCGAACCAATCCTGCACGCCCACTTCGTAGAGCAGCGGGATCACCACCGCCACCACGCCGCGCCAGCCAGCGCGCTTCAACTCGATCAGTTCACCCTGCCACGCCGCGCGAACCTCCGGATGAACAATGTCGTTCAACCGCTGCCGCTGCCGCGCGTCGGCGAACACGATGTCGCCGAGCCGCTCGCGGTCTATCGTGCCGTCGGCCTTCAAAATCTCACGGCCGAAAGCGCGCACCGCCGCCTCGAACGCCGGCGTGCCCGGATCGAGCGCGCGGCGCGCCAATTCGTCCGTGTCCATGACATGCGCACCGAGCGCCGCCAGCGTCGCCGCGGCAGTTGTTTTGCCGGAGGCGATGCCGCCTGTCAGTCCTGCTTGAATCAACCTGTCCATCGGCCACCTGAAGAGTGGCATCGCTCGATGGCACTCCAAAAGGGGATTTGTTTCACTGCCGAACGCGCTGGCGTCACAAACTTCAGAAGGCAAGCCATTCCAAAACGGCGAGCAACTCTAGCGCAACATCCCGCGATGTCAAGCAGCCGTCAGCCCAAGGACAACTGTCCTTGCGGCTCCTGCCGCGCCTGTCGCCGCGTCTCTTCCAGCAGCGACTTGAAACCAAACCGCTCGAACAACGCCGCCAGCCGCTCCAGGTCCGGTTCGACGCGGCGCAACCGTTCCCAGTCCACCGGCACCGGCAGCGCCGCGTTCAAGGTCATCAACACCCGGTTCTGCCGGATGCGGCCGGCGCACTGCTCGATCGCCGCGCGCAGCCTCGCGTTGGCTATTTCGCCGCTGCGCGCCAGCACGGCTTCCGCGCCGCCAAACTGCGCCAGCAGTTGCGCCGCCGTCTTCTCGCCGACGCCCGGCACGCCGGGAATGTTGTCGGAGCTGTCGCCGGTCAGGCAGAGCAGGTCCAGCAACTGTTCCGGCGGCACGCCGTAACGTTCCCGCACGCCGTCGCGATCCACGAGCACGTTGCCCTTGGGCAGCAGCCGCACGCCGCAGACACGGTCGCTGACCAACTGCATCAAATCCTTGTCGGCGGTGGCGATGAGCACGCGCGCGTCGCCCGCCTGCCGGCAGACGGAGGCGATGACATCGTCCGCCTCGCAGCCCGGCTGTTCCAGAGACACAACACGCATGGCATCGAGCACCTCGCGGATAGCAGGCAACTGCGCGCGCAGGTCGTCCGGCATCGGCTTGCGCTGGGCCTTGTAGGTTTCCAGCACCTTCAGCCGCTCCTCCGGCAAGCCCGCGTCCCAAGTGACAGTCCAGTGGGTCGGCTGGAAGTCGTCCGCCATCTTGCGCAACATCTTCAGGAAGCCGAAGACAGCGTTGGTCGGCTCGCCGCGCGCGTTGGTTAGCTTCGGGATGGCAAAGAACGCCCGGTAGGCGTAGCTGTGGCCATCAACGATCAGCAGGGTTTTGTCAGCCATGCGCGTGGCACCAAGGACGGCAGCCGGCCATGCCGGTTTGCTTTCGGATCGAACTGAACGCCAACACTAGGGCCGCGGGGCGGCGGCGGCAGGCGCGACAGGCGCGGCCTCCACAGGCGTTACGTGCGTCGTCGTCGGCGTGATCACGTCGCCGTAAGGGTCAATCAAACGGGCGGTGACGAACACCATCAGGTTCTTCTTGATGGTGTTCTCCAGTTCGTTTCGGAACAGTTTGCCGACCAGCGGGAGATCGCCAAGGAACGGCACCTTGTCCTGAACCTTGGTGGCGTCTTCGCGCATCAGGCCGCCGAGCACGACCGTGGAACCGTCGAAGACCATGACGCTGGTGGTGACGCGCCGCGTGGAAAAGACGGGCTGCGGGAAGGGGAAGTCCAAAGCAAAGTTGTTTGCACTCTGGGTGTTGCCTGCGATGGTTCGGCTGCCATAATCAATGAACCCGTCGAAATCGCTGACTTCGGGAATCAACGTCAGGTTGATCAAACCGGTTTCACCAATCTGCGGCGTCACATTCAGTGTCACGCCGAGATTGCGTGTTTGGAAGCCACCCGGCGTCGGAGGTGAAATCATAGGCACATTGGCCGCAGCCCCGCTGCCGCCGGATGCCGTGGCCACGCGAGGCGGCTCAAACTCAGTCGGGTAGATAAATTCTCGAATGACTTCAATCTTCGCCTGTTGGCCGCTGATCGTGGTCACTTTCGGAGCGCAGAGCAAATCCACATTCTTGCGCTGCGACAAGGCGCGCAGAATGACCTGGAACTGGGGGTTCGTCAGCAAACCGGTCATCCTCGCCACGGCGTCATTGACACCCGTGGCTGTGACTGTGCCGCCGCCCAACAGCGAATCCAGTTTGTTGCCCGACAACACACCCGCTTGGTTCGCGAACCGGTTTCCCTGGGTCAGTTTCTGGCTGGCAGTCGCTGCCGGAGTCTGGTCGCTTGGGAAGGCAGGGAAGGTGGGGCCAAAAGTGCTGTTCGCGGTGCCGCCTCCGAGGCTGAACGCCGGGTTGACGCTCGAGTCGGATCCGTGGATGCTGCCAAATCCCCAGTCGCCCAAAATCCAATCGAAGCCCAGTTCGCGCAAATCGGTCTGCTGGATCTCGATGAACTTCGCCTCGATGGTCACCTGGGTGCCGCCGGCGCGACGCAGCGTGTTCAGAATGCCCTCGATGGTATCCAAGTTCTCCTGCGTATTGGTCACGAAGAGCCGGCTGGTCGCCGCTTGGTAGGTTACTGAGGCGCCTGGGTCAAATTTCACGCCGGCATCGGTGAAGAACTTCTTGATGTCTTCGCTCGACACACCGGTGCCGCCTCCCGCCGTCGGAGCGGCGGCTGGCATCGGAGCGGCCGGGGCGGGCGCACCGGCAGCGCCCCCTGGAGCCGCGCCCGCGGCGCCACCCGTCATGACGGAGGTGAAGATACCGGGCGGCACCTGGAAATCGCGCGTCAGCAGGACACCGGGTGGCTGATAATTGATCGGGACAATAAGAACGGCATACTTGTCCACGACGAACTTCAAACCGGCGATATCCGTCACATAACGCAACGCATCGCGCAACGGCACATCCAGCAGGTTCAAGGTGATCGCAGGCGTGCCTGTCATAGGAGCGGCCGTGGGCGCTGCCGGCATGGCTGCTGGCATGGCCGCCGGCGCAGGCGCGGGAACAGGCTCGGGCGCCGGCGCTCCGGGTGCGCCAGGCGCTCCAGGCACGGCGCCTGGAACGGGGGCGGGGGCTGGGGCGGGAAGTGGCGCAGCGGCGGGAGCCGCGGCCTCTGGCGCAGCAGCCGCTCCGGCGCCGGCGCCGGCCAAACCGCCGCCGAAAACAATGTTCACACCGTTGCCACCCTGCTGCTTGTCTATCAATCGGCTCTGTTCAGCCAGGAAATTGACAACGTCAATGATGTTGGCTTCCCTGAACTCGATCTTCGGAAGACGGATTGTGTTGAGCTTTCTGTCGAGTTGCTCTTTCTCCGGTGAAATAACCTGGGTCTGCACAGGCTGTGGCCGGGCCGTCGTGCGAGGCGGCTTCACCGGCGGCGCCCATGCTTCGAGGGTGTCGGCGGCGTATTGCGAGCGCACGCGAGACATGTCCACCTGGGCGGTGTGGTATCGCTGCTCGTTGATCTGCCGCAGCAACAAGCGGGCTTCTTCGTTGTAACGGTCCAGCGCCATCGCCGCGTTGACCTTCTCCGCAGCCAGATCGAGTTGGTTGCTCTGGAAAGCCAGCCGCGCGTCGCGCAAGAGCTGCGTCGTAAGGTTCTGGGCCTTCCTGAACTCCGGCGTCTCGTCCACCGGGGGCAGGGTCCTCGGCACGGAGTCGAGGTCGGCAGTGGCAACCGCCTTGGGGCCTTTCTCAGGAGTCGCGGCGACGCGCTCGACGGTCTTGATGATGCCCTTGGCCGCGGCGTTGGCGGGATCAATCTTCAACACTTCGTCCGCCGCCTTGCGCGCTTCCTCGTAGTTCTTCGACCGGACGGAAGCCTTGCCCTTGTTGATGTAGGCGACCACGACCCCGGCCCTTGCGGCGGCCATTTCCTTGGCGGCGATGGGCCCCTTGGGCAGGGTGCGGAGGGCTTTGGAATAGGCCTCGGCCGCTTCGTCGAACTTGCCGGCCTTCATGGCGGCTTCGGCATCGGCGAGCGCCTTCTGGCCGCGGATGAGTTGTTCCTTGCGGCGGATGATCTCCTGCTCGCTCAACTCTTCGGGCGTGGCCAAGGCCGCGGCACCGACGCTGGCCAGTTGGTTCTCTGTCTGGGCGCGCAAGGGCGCGGCCCACAACCCCAGAGCCAAGCTGCCACACAACAGTGCGGGTAAAAATTGATCGGCTTTCTTCATACTTCCTTTCACACTCTCAGCGCATTTCGCGCCCGCGGTCTGGGCCGGGCAACAACCCGTCCTCTCGGCGTGCTTATTCAAACCGTCCACGGGAAACGCCCCGGTCAAAACTTTTGAACAACCCGCGGGCGTCTCTTGTATTCCTTCTGAGTTTGAATGTCTTTGAATATCAGGAGTGGTAGATTGCTGTCAAGGCGAACGAGTTCATACGCTCTGCCTTTGTAGTTGAACTTCGAGCCTTGTTTCAACTCGCCGCTCTGTTCCCCGGTGACGCTGGACTGGTAACGGGCCACCGGCTCGCTCTCCAAGACCTGCTTTCCAACCACCAGCGGAATCTCTTTGACGACGCCAGCCGATCTGCGCTGGAGCGTCAACACGGAGACGTCCGACACGGTTTCGCCGCCGATCGCGGGATTAAACCACTTCACTTTCTTCTCATCGTAGCGGAGCACGATGAACTCCTCCATGATGCCGTAGATGGGCTGCCTGATGGGAGGATCGCCGATCTTGACGAACCGGGTGCCCGCGCCGGGGAGGTTGATCGCGAACACTTTATTCGTGCCGACCTCGGAGGCCACGGACATGAACTTCACGGGGAAGGTGCGGGAAGCCACCCACCAGTTGAGATCCTCGGCCGGGTCGGTAACCACGTTGGTCTTCGTCGTCGGCTCGTCGCCTGCCCGATAGAAATCCGTGCCGTTCCACTTCCACACATCAGGAATGAACGGCCGGGGGCCGTCGTTGGTCCTCCACGCGAGCGGGTTCTTCAGCAGCGTCGCCACCTGTAGCAGTTCGTTGGTATCCAAGGGCGTGGCGGCTGCGATATTCGTGTCTATGCGGCGAGCGGGTGTCTCCTCCAATCCCAGCCGGTCCACCAGAATCACGGCGGTGGCAATCATCATCATCGAGACAATGGCCAGCGCAATCTTTTCGTAATGTTTCTTCAAAAACTCCATGTTACTCCAGCCTGCGGTCAGCGCCTCACTTGGCGCCCGGCGGATTCGCGCCCGGCGACGACGGCTCTCGAAACTCCACCAAGTCCACGCGCATTTTCACTTGGATCTTCTCCAGACCAAAAACAGTGACCGCCTCCGCCAGTTTGCCAGCCTCGGCAGATGGCGCAGCGGCGCGTCCGCCGGGCGCTCCAGGAATCATGGTCGCCTCAGGCGCTGGCGGTTGTTCCGCAGGGGCGTCGGCCGCCGGCTGCGTCTTGCCCATCGCCTCGGACCGGCCACCCGCCAGCATCTCGGCGGCGCGCGTGTTGAGGACGGCCACCGAGCGGACAATGAAGAACCGCGGCGATGATTCCAACGCGCTGAGGATGCCGCGCAATCCTTGCGTGTCGCAAGTAAACTCCAACTCGAAGGGCAGCGTCCGCGCGATGTCGCCGGGATTGTCGCGAATGGCCGCGCCAAAGAATTCGTCGCCGCCCGCCCTGACCGCCGACGACATCATGGCCGCCGCCATGGGATCCTTTGGAATCTCCGCGCCGACCGGCGCGCGGCGGATCGCGGTGATCGAGACGATGCGATTGGTGAAGAGGATGTCCGAGAGCATCTCGATCGTGCTCCATTGCGTCAGTAACGTGTTGATCTGGTTGGTGTCGTTGGCCGGCGGCGTGCCTTGCGTCACGTAGCGGCCGAAACCGAAACCGAACTCCTGCGGCACGGTGACGTTGTATTTCTTGGCCGCCGCCATCAGCTTGTTCTTCTGTTGCACGAGCATCGGGTTGAACGCCGAGGGCCGGATGTTCCGCGGCGGCGGATTGACGCTGGCAAGGTTGGTCAGCCACCGGGCGACGCTGAGGTTCGGGTCGGCGCCAGAAAGCACAGCCACGGTGTTGGAAAGGATGACGACGTTTTCCTTGTGGGGGAAGGGTTTCCGGCGCATGAGACCCTCCAGTTCGTTGCGCTTGGCTTCCAGCGTGGCGGCCACTTCCTCCTCCTTGGCGTAGTTCACCCAAACCTGGCTGTAATAGATGTAGCCCAGCACGCCGAGGCTGATGACCGCGCCGATCGTCAAGCCAATGTTGTCTTTGAGCCAGGAGAGCAGGTTTTTCATAACGGAATCGGCACCTTCAGTTGCGCCGTGATGCTGAAGGTGAAATCCATGTCGCCTTCCTTCGGGGTGGGTCCTTTGGTGATGTTGGTGGCTTTCTCGTCAAAGTGGGCGCTCTCGCGCAGCTTGGTCAGGAACTCTGTCGGCTTCTGCAGTCGTTCTGGCTCAGTCGGTTTGTTGATGCTGCCGCCCACAATCAACAACTCGGTGATCTGCTGCTCTTTCGGCGCCGTCGAGGGCCTTCCTCCGCCTGCGTCGGGAGCGCCGGGAGGCGGCGCACCCTCGGGCGGAGGAGGCGGCGTAAGCTCCGCGCCCCCCGACATCCCGCCGATGGCCATACCACCTGAAGCCGGCTGAAGCTGGATGATCCAAGTGTCTGCAGGCAGGCGCTGCGTGATGTCTTCCAGAATCTGATGCCAGCGGACGCGCGCTTCGGCCAGCTTCTTGATCTGGTCCTTGATCTGACCGTAGCGGTCCACGTTCTTTTGCTGGCGCGTGATCTGGCCTTCGAGCTGCCGTAGCGCACGAATCGTCGGCTCGACCTCGTTGTCCAGGATCTTTTGCTCCACCTCCGCGCGCTGGTTGAAATAGTAGCCCCAACTCGCACCGACCAGCGCCAGGCCGACCGCGCAGCCGAAGAAATAGACCTTCTTCTTGTTGAACTCGCGCCGCTCGATGACGTAAGGCGGCAGCAAGTTCACCTCGATGGGACACTCACCCGCCGCCAGCCGCAATCCCAGCCCCACCGCGCCGCCGTAGCCGCAAGCCTCCGCCGCCAGCTTCTCGCGATCAATGCCCGGCGCGAGCGAGATGTTGCGGAACGGGTTGAAGAACTCGACGGGGATCTGGAGCTTCTCGTTGAAGAAATGATCCGCGTAAGGCATCGCCACCGAGCCGCCCGTCAGCAGCAATTTGTTCGGCTGCTGGCCGCCCTGCTGCGTGCGGTAAAAAATCACCGACCGCGTCACGTCAGCGTGGATGCGGGTCATGACGTTGCGGATGACCTTGCAAAGCCGCGCCGTCAACGGGTCTTCAGGTTCCTCGTAAGCGCCGCCCAGCCCGACGAAGCCTTTCCGGCGTTTCAACTCATCGGCCTGCGCAAAGGAGAGCTTCTGGTCCTCAAACTCGCGCATGATCTCCTGGGTGATCGTGTTGCCACCGATCGGCACCGCGCGCGTGAAAATCTTCTCCTTCTCGATGAAAATGAGGTTGGTCGTCTTGGCGCCGATGTCCGCCACCAGCGTGCAGCCCTCCTCGACCTCGTAGTTGTAGCGGACGGCGTTGTAGAGGGCCAGCGAGCTGACATCCACCAACTCAACGTGCAGCCCGGCGGCATCCACCGCCTTGGCCAGCGACTCGATGATGTCGCTCTTGATGGCCACCAACACCACTTCGTATTCGCCCTTCTCCGACGCGCCGCCGATGAGCTGGTAGCCCCACACCACCTCGGACATGGGGAAAGGGACGTTCTGCTGCGCTTCGAAGCCGACCATGCGCTCGATGTTTTCCGGCGTAGCCGCGGGCAGCTTCACGAAACGCGTGAACACCGACTGGCCCGCCACCGAGATGACCGAGCGGCTGCGGCGCACGCCGTGCTCGCGCAACATCTGCTTGAGCGTGGCGGTGATGACCCCGCTGCGGTCGGCTTCCTGCCCGGCGTCTCCCGGCAAATCCATGACGCCGTATTTGAGCAGCCGCACGCCGCCGGACTTCTCGCGCTCCAGCACCGCCAGTTTGACGGATGCCGCGCCGATGTCCAGTCCTAGAACTCGATTTGCTTTCAAGACGATTTGAAATGACTAACTGATTTGAGGCGACAGCCGACCGGCCCGTTCGCGCCGTCGCCGATTGCCGCAACGGTTACTGTTGTTTGCTGGTCGTGTATTTCGACCATTCGTAGTCGGCGTAAAGCGTCGGCGCGAATGGCGACTCGGAGATGCGCATCAACAACCCCGGCTGCGGCGTGAACCGCTGCCACCACTGCTGGCGGGTGTGTTTGGTGTCGTCAAAGCTCCACAACCGGCCTTGGACCCATATTTCCACACCCACGTCCATTCCGGCTTGGACAGTGGTGCCCGCCCACCGCTCCATCACCAAAGGATGCATAAACATGGCCACCACGTGCCGGCGGCCTTTCTTCACATAAATATAGGTGTCACTGCCGGTGGCCATCACCTGTTGTTTGCCGCCCAGAAGCACAAACCATTTGACCTCGACGTCATCCGCCCACTCCGGCTGGCTGTCAAACTCGCACTCGAACAGCTTCCAAGGCACCCGCCCCGCCTCGGTGCCGCCGCGACCGCTCTCCCCGCCGCCACTTCGCGGATTGTAACTGCGGATCTCAATCCGCTTGATCAGAAAGTCCACTTTCGGACCGGCGGTAGGCCGCGCCTGTGCGAACGCTTCGCTTGCGCCTGACACCAAAAGCGCCATGATCGCCGGCGCCAGCCACTGCAACGACCTCACATAGTTCTTCATCGCGATCTCCATTTCCTTCGCCCGTCGAGAATTCTTCACAAACCGGTTCAACGGAAGTTTTTCAACTATTCGCGCACCTTACTGAAAACGCCACACACGGTCAACAAGAACAATTCCCGGCTCAGAGACTGCGCGCAAGGATTTCGCGCAGTTCGGACTGGCTGAGCAGGATCGGGTTGCTTTTCATGCTGCTGGCAGCGGCGGCTCTTTCAACCAATGCCGCGAAATGGCCCGGCTTGACGCCGTAGGCGCGCAGCGGCCCGATTTCCAGCTTCTCGCACAATTCGCCCACCCACGCCACGCCATCGTCCGCCGTTGCACAGGGATTACCAGTGAGCAGTTGCGCGACCTCGTCATAACGGCGCAGCGTCTCGCAGCCGGGACGGCGCCCGCGCAACGCCCGGATGTTCACCTCCATCACGCGCGGCAGCAGCCTTGCGCAGACCGCGCCGTGCGGCGCCGGGAACCTCCCGCCCAGCGGCGCCGCAAACCCATGCACCGCGCCGAGACCGGCGTTGGCCAGCGCCAACCCGCCGAACAGGCTCGCCAGCGACATGTCTTCGCGCGCAGCCGCGTCGCCACCATCCTCGCAGGCGCGGCGCAGCGAGCGTGCCACCCGTGTCATGCCCGCGCGACAGAGCGCGTCAGTCATGGGGTTGGCTTTCACCGACACGAACGGCTCGATAAGTTGGCTGAGCGCGTCGAGGCCGGAGTTGGCGGTAACTTGGCGCGGCAAACGGTGCGTGAGCGTCGGGTCCACGATAGCCACCCGCGGCAACATGAGCGAACTGCGAAGGCTGACCTTGACGCGATGTTGCGGCGAGCCGATGACGGCGTTGCGCGTGACTTCCGTGCCGCTGCCCGCGGTCGTCGGGATGGTGACGCATGGCGCGGACGGCACGGTGAGAGGCTTGCCGCGACCGATGACTTCGAGATAGTCCAGCAGGTCGCCGCCGTTGGTGAGCAGCGCGGCGATGGCCTTGGCCGCGTCGAGCGCGCTGCCGCCGCCGAAGCCAATAATGACGTCACAGCGTCCGTCGCGGGCGCGTTGCGTGCCCTCACGCACCGCGACCGTCGTCGGTTCGCCGGCGACGGGAAGCGTGGCGCACTTCATGCCCGCAGCGCGCAACACCGCCAGCAGTGGCTTGGCGCGTTGCGCCGTCCGTCCCGTCACGACCAGCGCGCGCTTCCCTAACGCCTTCGCGACCGACCCGGCCTCTTGCAGCGTCCCGGGTCCGAAGATGATGCGTGTGACAGTGGCAAACTCGAAGTTCATCGCAGGTCACCAGCCCTCGTCAGGCGGAAAGGCGTTGGCAAACTTCACGCTCGTGCGCGGCTCGACCATCATCGGCGCCACCGCGTCTCGCCACGCGGCGTAGTGGGCGGTTTCCTTATGCTTGGCCGGCGCGTCCGGCGTGCGATAAGCCTCCACGAGGACGAACCGCGTCGGGGCGTCGCTCTGCTGGCAGACATCGAACCGCGCGATGCCCGGCTCCTTGACGCTGTTGCGGGCATTCTCCAGGGAGGCTTGTTTGAAGGCTTCGACGCACTCGGGTTTCACGTGGACGTGGACATGGACGATCAACAGGCTCATGTTGGCAGGTTATCAAAGCCCGCCCCCTCCCGGCAAGCTCGGCGGACCTGACCCGCAACGCAGTGTTGCCACGCGGCGGGCGAACCGGTAGTCTGCTGCGGCACAGAAATTACCGATGACTTCCTTGGAACACTCGTATCGTCACTGCCAGCACGTGGCCTCCAAGCAGGCGAAGAACTTTTACTACTCGTTCTACGCCCTGCCCAAGGAGAAGCGCGACGCAATGTGCGCCATCTACGCGTTCTTCCGCTACTGCGACGACTTGAGCGACGCCGCGCCGAGCATCGAGGTGGCGCGGGTGAACCTGCGCCGGTGGCGGGCGGTGCTCGACGAGGCCTATGCCGGCGGGACCGCGACCGCGGTGGTGCAGTCGACGCTGGAAGCCACAGCGCGCGCGATGCTGCCGGCGTTTGCCGACACGGTGCGGCGCTACGGAATCCCGAAGGATTATTTTTCCGACCTCATCGCCGGCGCGGAGATGGACCTGAACAAGACGCGCTACGCGACGTTCGAGGAACTCTACCGCTACTGCTACCGCGTGGCGTCGTGCGTGGGGTTGACGGTGATCCACGTGTTCGGCTTCACCGATGACAAGGCCAAGCAATACGCCGAGTGGTGCGGCATCGCCTTCCAGCTCACCAACATCATCCGTGATGTCCGCGAAGACGCGCAGATGGGGCGCATCTACCTGCCAAAGAAAGACCTCGACCGCTTCGACGTGACGGAGGAGCAAATCCTGAAGTGCCAGCCGCCGCCGTCGTTCGTGGACCTGATGAAGTTCGAGTCCGACCGCGCGCACGATTACTACGAGAAGTCCCATCCGCTGCTGCCGCTGATCCACGCCGACAGCCGCGCGACGCTGGTGGCGTTGATGGAAATCTACCGCGGGCTGCTGAAGAAGATCGAGCACCGCGAGTTCGACGTGTTCTCGGGGCGGATCTCGCTGCCGACATGGAAGAAGCTGCTAATTGCGGCAAAAAGCCTGTTGCGCCGGTAGCCGGCGCCCTTTTCAGTCCGGCGCAGCCCAACCCGCCGCGCCCCTGCCGGGCGCGAGCACTTCGGTCCCATCTGTCTCGCCTGAAGTCTGGATCACGTTTTCAAAACCAACGAGGTGGATGCCGAGTTCGCCGGCAAGCTGTTTCACTCTTGGACTGAGCAGCGCCGCCGTCTCCGCAGCATGGTTGTAGCCGGACTGCCAACGCCGGAGGATCGGGTCGTCGTCGTCGCCCGGATGGAAGTAAACCTCTGTCACACCGTCGCCGACCTGCCGGAACAGCCGCGTCAGATACGTCTCATCGAGATGGCCGCTTTGCAGCAAGCCGTGGATCGCATCCGGGGGGCGGAAGCCGGCGCGCCGAACCTTGCGGTTCAGGCCAATGCACAACGCCCAGAAGAAAAACCCTCGCGCCAGCTTGCTCACCAGAAAACGCCGATCAATCAACAGGTGCGGGAAGAGACTCTCGCGCGGCACGCGCAAGAAGCGGATGCCCTGCTCGCGCGCGAGCCGGGCAATGATCGGAAAAACCACCGGATGCGCGTGCAGGTGCATGTGGGTGTTCAGGTGCGTGGGCCGCAGGCCGGTGGCGAGAAACTTCGCCATCTGCGCCCGCAGTTCCCGCTCAATCTGGCGGCGGACGCCGGGAATGAGGAAGAACCTCACGCCAGCGGCCAGCGGGTTGTTGTGGAAGTCGCCGTTTGCGTCGGTCAACGCGGGGATGACCGCGTGCGGCAGCACCGCCCGTCCTTGGAGCAGGCACAGGTGGACGCCGACGCTCAGTTCCGGCGTCTGCCGCGCCTGTTCGGCGGCGTGCTCGAAATCAAACCCGCACGGCATCAAGCTGGCGCTGGTGAGCAAACCCTCGCGACAGGCCCGGAGAATCGCGTTGTTCACCGTCCGGCTGTAGCCGAAGTCGTCTCCGGTAATGATAAGTTGTTTCATCGAACACGCTCCGCTCGTCCGTTTTGCATATCCAGCACCATCGGTGGCGGGTCCGTCGAGCGAAAACGAAACGCCAGCGTCTGCACGCCGCCAGCGTCCGCGCGAACGACCTCGGCCGTGAACCCCGGCGTGTCCACGCGCGCTCCCTGCCGTTGCGCTTCGGCGGCGGCCGGATACACCTCCTCGGTCAGGCTGCGCATGAACCGGCCGCCCTCAATACTCACCCGCAACGTCTCCAGTCCGTTCCACCGGCTCTCGATCCGCGTCGCGCCGATGTGGTCCGGCAGGCACTTGCTGAAGAACTTCACCATCGCTCCCGGCGGTTGAACGGAATCAATCGGCAGCATCTTCGGACGGATGGTCAACACCTGCACGTCGAGCGTCGGATCCTGGTAGAGCAGCGGCAGCATGAACTCCATCCCAAACGCCGGCGGCCAGAGGTTCAGCAGGTAGAGCGAAGACCCGCGCGGCAGCGACGGCAACTCCTGCCGGATCGCCGTGATTTGCCGGCGCACGAGGTTGGAGGGAAGGCCCCACATCAAGTTCAGGAACATCGTCATCATGGCGTAGCCGGCCACTACGACGCCGACGCTGGCCATCACCAAGCCGCGCCGCGACAGGTTCAGCCGCGACCAACGCTGTGCCAGCCATCCGGTGTCGTCTGCGCGTTGCAGCAGCGCGCCGAGCAGCAAACAGAAACCGAGCGACGGCACGTAGAGAAACCGCTGCGCCACCAGAATCGGAAACGTCGGCGCCAGCGTCAGCACCGTAAACAGCGGGAAGAAACTCCAGCCGCGCAGCCCGCGCATCAACCAGCTTGTTCCAAACCACAGCGCCGCCAGCACCGCCGCGCAAACCAGCGTCACCGGCAACACGCCGGCTCTCTGGATCAATTCGCCAGGGTCAATCGGGAACAGTGGAAACGGAACGGCCAGATGCAGCAATTCATACGAGAGGTTGAAGAGGACAAACGGCACGAACGTCGCCGAGAACGGGCTGTGCATGTATTGGCCGCCTTCGTTCATCGCCGAAATGCCGGCAAACGACTTGATGTGCATCAGCAGATAAGCCGCCGCCATCGTCCAGAATACCGCATGCCTGGCCGCCAGTTCGCCAAACCGTGGCCATTCCTTGTTTGCGATGTGCGCGCGGTAAAACTCATAGGCCAGCAGCACCGCCGGCAGGACGATGGCCGATTCCTTCGAGCAAAGCGCCGCCACAAACGCCACCACCGCGCCGCCGTATTGCCAGGGCCGGCGTTGCCGCAGCCACCATCCAAACGCAGCGAACGAGGCCAGGAAGAAACAGCCCATCGCCGCGTCGGCGTTGGCGGCCACCCATTGCACCGTCTCGGCGTGGCTCGGATGCGCCGCAAACATCAGCGCCACCGCCACCGCCACCCAGCGGTGCGAAAACATCAGCCGCGCGACGGCAAACACCGCCAGCGACGCCAACGCGTGCAGCGCGACGTTGACGAGATGATAGCCCCACGCGTCGAGGCCGAACGCCGCGCCGGCCAGCTTGTAGAGGAGCGTCACCATCGGTCGGAAAAAACCCTCGCCGCGGACGCCGTGCAACCGTTGCTCGTTGAACCAGTAAGCCTTGAAATCCTCGCCGCTGTATTGCCACGGCTGGAACAGCGCCGCCCACGGCGTCCGGGCCGCTTCGTTCAGATGCCAGAAATCGTCCACCAGAAAATAGTTGCCGAGGGAATTGAGGTAAACGGCCGCCGCCACCAACACGATCACCAGCGACGCCCAGCGTTTCGAGCGCATGCTGAGTTCGGCGAAGCGTCCGACAACCCACCGCGCGCCAGCCGTGCGCGGCGTCTGGCTGGCGGTGGTTAAGAAATGCCTCTTCTCTGAACGAACGCTCGCTGTTGTCATCGCACGTTCTTCCTGCGGCAGGATACTAGGAAGCCCGCGTCCTTCTTGCCAAGCCCAATGTAACAGAACGCAACACACAGCTTGGAAGACGCGCGCCCCCTGAGTCACCGCTCCGCTCTTCCGCGTAGGCAGGATGGCCAGATTTTCCCCGCCCCGGTAAAATTGTTGTTGTCGGATTGCGTTTCGAGGCGCGATAGTTTCAGCGCCGATACTGAACCGAAGAACTGAACGTCAGAATTCAATCAACGCACATCATGAAAACCAGAATTGCTTTGCTTGCTCTTGTCCTCTTGGGATTCGCGCCGACCGCCTCGGCGGAGACGCCGCAGAAAGCCGCCGCCCGCGAGAAAGTGCTCATCATCGTCGGCGACGCGACGGAGACGGTGGACACGCTTTATCCTTACTACCGGCTGATCGAGGGCGGCTACGAGCCGGTGGTCGCGGGGCCGGAGAAGCGCAAGTTCCAGATGGTGCTGCACGAGGTCAAGCCCGGCTGGACCATCACCAAGGAGTGGGAAGGCTACACCATCGAGGCCGCCATCGCCTTCAAGGACATCAAGCCGGAGCAATACCTCGGCATCTTCTTCAGCGGTGGCCGCGCGCCGGAATACATCCGCGACAACCCGGACCTGATCCGCGTTACGCGCTACTTCTTCGAGAAAAACGCGCCGATCGCTTCCGTCTGCCACGGCGTTGAGGTTCCCGCCCGCGCCGGTTGCGTGAAGGGCCGGCGGATGGCGACGGTGCCGAAGTGCCAGTTCGACCTCGAGGTCTGCGGCGGCATTTTTGTCAACGCTCCCTGTGTCGTGGACGGCAACCTTGTCAGCGGCCGCACCTTCCACGACCACGGCCATTACATGGGCAAGTGGATGAAGCTGCTCGATCAGGCCCGCGACGCGAAGAAGAAGTAAGCATAAGCCCCGGCGACTTTGTTGCGGCAAGTGGCGAACCGGCTTCCAGTCGGTGCCCGGCTGACATTTCAGGAGAGTGACCATGACACGCGTGTTTCTGCTCGCCGCACTTTTTACTGCCGCCATGCCGGCTCCCCACGCCAACGGGCAATTCACTGGCAAGAACGGCCCGCTGATTTTCGAGGCGGAGAAAGTCACCACGCCCGCCGACGGCTGGCTGGCTGACAAAGACAGTGCGACGAAGTGGACCCTTTGGAGCACGGACAGCGATGCGGCGAAAAAATGGTCCGGGGGTGTCGTTCTCCGTTCGCCGATTGTGAAGCAGGACCGCGCCACGCCGGAGGACGGCGCGCCACCGTTGCACACGCACATCACGGGCATCCCGCACGGGCGCTACGAGGTGACGGTCAGGATGGGCCGCACGCTGGCCGTTTCGCGCGACGGCAAGTCGTGGGAACGGCTGACGGACGGTTATCTCGGCGTGGTGGAGGTCAAGGACGGCACGTTCGACCTCTGGGTGGACGACCGCTACGCGCACGTCGCGTCGCCTGGCGCGGGCTACTACGATTACATCAAGTTCATGCCGATTCCGCCGCGCATCGCCAAGAAGCCGGTGAAGGGTTTCGCGAAGACACGGGTGCGCGAGCCGTTGGACCACGGCTTGATCGCTCGGCCCGCAGGCGAAGGGCGCGTGTATGTCGGCTGGCGGTTGCTGGCGTCGGACCCATCGGATGTCGCGTTCAATGTCTATCGTTCCTGCGACGGCAAGCCCGCCGCGAAGTTGAACGCCGAGCCGATTCGCAAGACAACGGATTTCGTGGACACCACCGCGCCAGCCGGCGTGGCTTGCGAATACGCCGTCCGCGCAGTCACCCGCGATGGTGAAGGAAAACCGTCGCCCGCCGCGCGCGCGACTGCTTCTGCCGAGGCCCAGTCCTGCGTGGTCATCAAGCTCGACGAGGGCGTGAAGTTCCAGAAGGTCGGCATTGGCGACCTCGACGGCGACGGGCGGTATGATTTCGTCATCAAGCAGCCTGAGGACAACATTGACCCGGCCGGCTCGTATTGGAAGCGCAGCCCGGACACTTACAAGCTCGAAGCTTACTCGCACGACGGCCAGAGGCTCTGGCGCAAAGACCTCGGCTGGGCCATCGAGCGCGGCATCTGGTATTCGCCTTACGTCGTGTTCGATTTCGACGGCGACGGCCGGGCCGAGGTTGCGGTGAAGACCGGCGAGGGCGACCCGCGCGGGCCAGACGGCCGTGTCGAGACGGGACGGGAGTGGATCTCCATCCTCGACGGCCGCACGGGCAAGGAACGCGCGCGCGCGCCGTGGCCGTCGCGGGAGATTCCCGGCGAGGGCTACAACTACAACTGGTCCAGCCGCAACCAGCTTTGCGTCGCCTATCTCGACGGCAAGACGCCATGCCTCATCGTCGAGCGCGGCACCTACACGACCATCCGGCTCGACGCGTATCAGTTCCATCGCGGCGCGCTGAAGAAGCTCTGGTCGTGGGACAGCCGCGAGGAGATCGGCCGCGGCAAATACAACAGCCAGGGCGCGCACACCACGCACGCCGCCGACGTGGACGGCGACGGGCGCGACGAGGTCGTCATCGGCTCGGCCGTGGTGGACGACAACGGCCACGGCCTCTGGAGCACCGGCTTCGGCCATCCCGACTACATCTTTGTCGGCGACATTGATCCGCAGCGGCCGGGGCTGGAGATTTTCTACGGCATCGAGCCGCCGCGCGCGCAGAACGGCCTCTGTCTCGTGGACGCGAAGACCGGTGAACTGATCTGGGGCCTCCAGGAACCGACCGGCCACGTCGGTAGCGATGGCGTCTGCGCGGACATTGACCCGCGCTATCCGGGCGCCGAGTGCCACGCCAACGACATTGACCGGGAGAGGAAGTTCCGGAAATCGTGGGTCTTCAGCGCGAAAGGCGAACTCATCTCCGACCAGCGGATGGGCAGCCTCGGGCTGACGGCTTATTGGGACGGCGACCTCTATCGCGAGATCGTGCGCGGCGCGAAGCTCAACAAGTTCGACGGCGCCATCGTGCCGCCGAACATCGTCGGCCGCGTCGTGGCCATCGCGGACATCGTCGGCGACTGGCGCGAGGAAATCATCACGAGCGCGCCCGGCGAACTGCGCATCTATTCGACCACCATCCCCGCGACCGACCGGCGGACGTGCCTGATGCAGGACCCGATCTACCGGATTGATGTCGCCGAGGCCGCCCAAGGCTACTACGGTGTGCCCACGCTGAGCGTCCTGCCATCCGCAGGCGCGCCGAAACACTGACCTTTTCCAACATGAACTCATCGCTGCTCCGAACCGTTCTCTTCTCCATCGCCATCGCCTCCATCGCCGTTGCCGCCGACAAGCCGAAGGTGCAGGGCTTCGCCAAGGAGCGCGTGCGCGAGAAGCTCGACCGTGGCGTCGTGGCGATCCCGGTGACGGGCAACAAGGTCCATGTCGGCTGGCGATTGCTCGACAGCGATCCGAAAGGCGTGGCGTTCAACCTCTACCGCCGCAGCGGCAGCGGCGAGCCGGTGAAGCTCAACTGCGAGCCGATCTCGAAGACGACCGACTTCACCGACGAACAACCGCCGGCGGGCGAGCAGCAGTATTTCGTGCGCGCGGTCAGCGGCGGCAAGGAAGGCAAGAGTTCGCCAAGTGTCTCCGCCACGCCGTGTGCCGAGGGACGGCCTTACATCAGCATCAAGCTCAACGGCGACCACACGTTCCAGAAGGCCGGCATCGCCGACCTCGACGGCGACGGGCGGCTCGACTTCGTCCTCAAGCAGCCGCTCGCGAACGTGGACCCTTACATCAAGTATTGGAAGCGCAGTCCCGGCACGTTCAAGCTCGAGGCCTACCGCCACGATGGGAAGTTCCTCTGGCGGCACGACCTCGGCTGGTCCATCGAGCAGGGCATGTGGTATTCGCCCTACCTCGTCTATGACTTCGACGGCGACGGCAAGGCCGAGGTCGCCGTGAAGATCGGCGAGGGCGACCCGCGCGACGCGGACGGCCGCGTCCAGAGCGGGCCGGAGTGGCTCGCCATCCTCGACGGCCAGACCGGCCAGGAGCGCGCCCGCGTGCCGTGGCCTTCGCGCGACCGATTCCCCGACTACAACTACTACTGCCGCAACCAGTTCGGCGTCGCCTACCTCGACGGCAAGACCCCGTGCATCATTGTCGAGCGCGGCACCTACAACGTCATCAAGCTCGCCGCCTACGAGTTCCACGGCGGCAAACTGCGCGAGTTGTGGCGCTGGGAGGAGAAGGACGAGACGGTCGGCAAATACGCCGGCCAGGGCGCGCACTGCCTCCGCGCCGCCGACGTGGACGGCGACGGGCGCGACGAGGTCATCATCGGCTCGGCGGTCATTGACGACAACGGCGTTGGTCTCTGGACGACGGGCCTCGGCCATCCCGACCATCTGACGGTTGGCGACCTCGACCCGACGCGGCCGGGGTTGGAGATCCAATACGGCATCGAGCGGGGCAACCAATCCAACACGATCTGTATGGTTGAGGCGAAGACGGGCGGGATTCTGTGGGGCTTGAACGAGAAGACGAAGCACGTGCATTCGTCCGGCCTTTGCGCCGACATTGACCCGGCCCATCCCGGCGTCGAGAGCTACGGCGGCGAGCGCGACTTCCCGGAAAAACGCTGGCTTTTCAGCGCGAAAGGCGAGCTGCTTTCGACGAAAGACCTCGGCGGCCTTGCGCCGCGTGCTGCCTACTGGGACGCCGATGCCCAGCGCGAGTTGCTGGTGAAAGGAAAACTGAGCAAGTTCCGCGGCGGCGAACTGTCGCCGAAGATCGAAGGCGACGTGATCGCCGTGGCCGACATTCTCGGCGACTGGCGCGAGGAGATCATCACCAGCCTCCCCGGCGAACTGCGCATCTACTCAACGACGATTCCCGCCGCCGACCGCCGCGTGACACTGCTGCGCGACCCAATCTACCGGACCGACGTGACCGGCGGCGCACAGGGTTACTACCAAGTCCCCGGTCTCAGCCGTCTGCCGTCAGCGTCGGAGAAGAAGCAGCGCGTCACTCCATGACACGGCTACGGTTCAGAATCACTTTGTCGCGGCCCATGGGCTGATGGCTTCAAGCTGTTGCAGCTTCCTCACCAGCGCAGATCCCGATAATCACCGTGCGCAAAGCCGGCCACTGCTGCGGCGACCTCCGGCACATGCTCGCGGATTCCCATCCAATTCGTTGTCGGCAATATCAGAATCGCCAGTCGCCGCCCAGAGATGTTCTGTTGGTAACGCAAGCTTCGGTCAGTGGTGATGAACACGTCGAACCGCCCCTCCGCTGCGCCCAACAAGTCGCCGCTTTCAGCTTCGCCCAGCCCATCTCAAACGCCGTTGACACCTCGTGTGGCGTGAGCGCGCGACGCAACGACACCGGCGTTCCTTGATCGAACAGAACCTGCATAAGCGCCACAGTTCAGACCACCGCTTCCGCCAGCGACGACTCGGCGAACTTGAGCACGGCCAGGGCCTGCTCGCGAGTCACGCCGGGAAACCATTCGAGAAACTGCTCCACGTTGCGCCGCCTTCGATGTTCTCGAACAGCGCCCGCACCGGCACCCGCGTGCCCTTGAAAAGCCACCGAGACAACGCGCTCAATAGGTGAAACCTGCGCTACGGTGCGCGTGCCCGGCTGCGCCCAGATCGCACCCTGCAACCGCCCCTTCCTTGCCATCACCGAAACTGTTTGCTACGGTGAGCGAATGAATTTCTTGGTCACAGGAGGCGCAGGGTTCATCGGCTCCCACGTCTCCGAACGCTTGCTGCGGGACGGACATCGCGTGGTCATCGTGGATGACTTCAACGATTTCTATGCCCCGGCGATCAAGCAGCACAACCTGGCGCGTGTGCAGGCGGTTGGCGGCGTCAGGCTGCACCGCGCCGACATCGTGGACAAGGCGGCTATGGACCGCGTCTTCGCGGCGGAGAAATTCGACGCGATTATCCATCTGGCGGCGCGTGCGGGCGTGCGGCCGAGCATCGAGCAGCCGCTGCTCTACACGCAGACCAACGTCACCGGCACGATGAACCTGCTGGAATGCGCGCGGGCCGCCGGCATCCGGAAGTTCATCTTCGCGTCATCGTCGTCGGTCTATGGGATCAACTCGAAAATACCGTTCAGCGAGAGCGACCCGATCTTCAAACCGATCTCGCCCTACGCCGCCACCAAGCTCGCTGGCGAGGCGCTCTGCCACACATATCATCACCTTCACGGCATGGACATGACCTGCCTGCGGTTCTTCACCGTCTATGGCCCGGCGCAACGGCCGGACCTGGCCATCCACAAGTTCGCGAAGCTCATCGCCGCCGGCAAACCGATCGAGATGTATGGCGACGGCTCGACGCGGCGCGATTACACTTTCATTGACGACATTGTCGAGGGCATCATGGCGTGCGTCCGCGGCAAGTTCGGTTACGAGATTTTCAACCTTGGCAACAGCAACACGGTCGAGCTGCGCCAGCTGGTCGGGTTGATCGAGCGCGCGCTCGGCAGGAAGGCGGTCATCGAGCGCCGGCCGGAGCAGCCGGGCGACATGCCGGTGACGTTCGCCGACGTGTCCAAGGCGCGTCGGATGCTCGGCTACGACCCGAAAACAAAAATCGAGCAAGGCATCGAGAAATTTGTCGAATGGTTCCAACGGCCATCATGAAACATTCCGGCGTCATCCAACTGCTGCGCGACCTTGTCGCGATACCGAGCGTCAACCCGCAAGGCGATCCCGGCACCGACCGGACGGGCGAGGACGAGATCGCGAAGTTCATCGCCGGCTTCCTGCGGCGGATGGGCGCGGACGTGGAGTTGCAATACGTCGAGCCGGGCCGTCCCAACGTGATCGGCAAACTCAGCGCGCGAGGCCGGGCGCGGCGGGCGGTGGCGCTGGGGCCGCACACGGACACGGTGAGCGTGCGTGGCATGACCCTCAAGCCGTTCGATCCGGTGGTGCGCGGCGGCCGGCTCTACGGGCGCGGCGCGTCGGACACAAAGGGAAACCTGGCGGCGTTTCTCTGGGCGATGAAGCGGCTGGCGGAATCGCGCGCGGCAAGCCGCGACAACGACATCTATTTCACCGGCCTCATGGGCGAGGAGAGCGGCAACGACGGCGTGAAACACCTGATGCGCCGCGGCAAGTCGAAGCTTCTCGGCCGGCTCGACTTCGCCATCGTGGGCGAACCGACGGAACTGGACATCGTCAACGCGCACAAGGGTGCGCTGTGGCTGCGCATCGCCACCAGCGGCCGATCCTGCCACGGCGCGACGCCGGAACTTGGCGAGAACGCCATCTACAAGGTGGGCCGGATCGTGGAGTGGCTGGAGCGTGACTACGCGCCGCGGCTGAAGCGGCGGCATCCGGTGCTCGGCCGGGCGACGATCAACGTCGGCACGATCCGCGGCGGCACGAAGGTCAACATCGTGCCAGCCCGTTGCGAGATCGAGGTGGACCACCGCACGCTGCCGGGCGACGACCACGCGAAGTTCCTGCGGCAATTGCGGACGAAATTCGGTCCCGTCGAGCTGGAGGTGATCAACGACAACACCGGGCTGGACACGCCGGCGAATCATCCGATGGTCGTCCAACTCGCGGCGGCCAGCGGCGGGCGGTGCGTGGGCGCGCCATGGTTTTCGGACGGCGCGATCTTCGCGCGGCACGGCGTGCCGGCGGTGGCTTTCGGCGGGGGCAGCATTGCGCAGGCGCACACAAAGGACGAGTTTACGCCGGTGCAACAAGTCGAGCGGTGCGCGGCGGTGATGGAAATGTTCTTGGCAAACCTCTTGTGAAAACACTGGTCATTGTTCCCACCTACAACGAATCGGAGAACCTGCCGCGGCTGGCGGAAGCGGTGCTGGCGGCGGCGCCGGAGTTGGACCTGCTGGTCGTGGACGACAATTCGCCCGACGGCACGGGCCGGATGGCGGACGGGATTGCGGCCAAGCAGCCGCGCGTCCATGTGATGCATCGCGCCGGCAAGCTGGGGCTGGGCACGGCTTATATCGCGGGTTTCCGCTGGGCGCTGGAGCGCGGCTACGAAGCGATGATGGAGATGGACTGCGACTTCAGCCACGACCCACAGGCTCTGCCGGCGTTTTTGGCGGCGGCGAAGGACGCGGACGTGGTGATCGGCTCGCGTTACAAGGGCGGCGTGCGCGTGGTGGACTGGCCGATGCGGCGGCTGCTGCTGAGCTACGGCGCGTCGTTGTATGTGCGGCTGATCACCGGCATGCCGGTGTGCGACCCGACGGGCGGGTTCAAGTTGTTCCGGCGCGAAGTGCTGGCGGCGCTGGACTTGGACGGCATTCATTCGGGAGGCTATAGTTTCCAGATTGAAATGAACTACCGGTGCTGGATGGCAGGTTTTCGGCTTGTTGAGATTCCGATCACGTTCACGGATCGGCGCGTCGGCGTGTCGAAAATTTCCCGCCGGATTGTCTGGGAGGCGCTCTGGATGGTGTGGCGGCTGGCGTTCGCAAACGCGTTTCGCCGGCGTCCGCACCCGCGGCCAGCGTCATGAGCGCGCCGCAGCCTCCCACCATCAGCGTGGTCATCCCGCACAAGCCGGGGCTGGAGGAGGTGCGCGTGCTGGAATCGCTCAAGGCGGTGGATTATCCACGCGACCGCTATGAGGTGATCGTGGCGGAGGGGTTTCACCCGAGCAAGCAACGCAACCAGGCGGTGGCGAAGTCGCGCGGCGACATCGTGGTGTTCTTCGATGACGACGTGACGCCCGATCCGAAGGTCTTCACGCGGTTCGTGGCGACGTTCGAGGAATTCCCGGACGCGGCGGTGGTGGGCGGGCCGAGCGTGATTCCGCCGACGGACAACTTCTGGCAGCAGTGTTTCGCCCGCGTGATGCGGTCGCGGGTGACGATGGGCCGCAGCATCGCGCGCTACGAGTCCAACGGCCGGCGGCGCGCGACCAACGAAAGCGAGTTGATCCTCTGCAACGTGGCGATGCGGCGCGAGGCGTTCGTGAAGGCGGGCGGCTTCGACGAGCGGCTCTGGCCGAACGAGGAGAACGAGATGTTTGAGCGGCTCCAGCGGCTCGGCTACCGTCTCATCTACGACCCGGAGGCCACCGTGTTCCGCAGCCACCGGCCGACGCTGGGGCATTTTGTGCGGCAGTTGCTCGGCTACGGGCGCGGGCGCATGGGGCAGACGATCATCCGGCCGAGCGTGACGTGCATGATCCGGATGGTGCCGGCGGCGTTCGTGATCTACTTGGCGAGCCTGCTGGCGTGGCATCCGTGGTGGTATGAACTGCCACTGGCGGCCTACGCGCTGCTGATCAGCTCGGCGGCGGCGTATCACGCGATCAACAACCGGACGCTGGCGGGCGGACTGATGTCGCTGTGGCTGCTGCCGCTGGCGCACATCGCGTATGGCGTCGGCCTGTTGTCGGCATTGTTCAAAAAGATGGGCAGGCACGAGGAGCCGCCCGGCGCAGGCGTGACGTTGCGCGTGGTCAAATCGTTTGGCTCATGAGTCACCTCCGCCAATTCTGGAGCGCGGGGGCGTTGCTGCTGGCGGCTTCGGTGGGCGTGAACGCGGCGGCCTACGTTTTCCAGGCGGTGCTGGCACGCTGGCTGACGGACGACGATTTCGGCGCGGTGAAATGGGCGAACGACTGGCTCGGCTACGTGATGACGCCAGTGGTGGCGTTGCAGGTCGCAATGACGCGCTACGCGGCGGTGTTTGACGCGCAATCGGACCCGGAGGCGGTGGCGTCGCTGGCGTGGCGGGCAACGCGGCGGCTGGCGTGGTATGCGGCGGCGTTCCTGGTGTTCATGGCGGCGGCGCAATCGTGGTTGATGATGGGATTCCGGCTGACATCGCCGGCGCTGTTGTGGGCGGTGGCGGGCCTGGTGGTGGCGCAACTGACGGTGCCGGTGACGACGGCGGTATTGCAAGGATTGCAGCGGTTCAAGTGGCTCGCGGTCGTCGGGCTTGTGCAGAGTTGGGGGCGCGTGATGTTCGGGCTGGGGCTGGTGGCGCTGGGGTTTGGCGCGGTCGGCGCGCTGGGCGGACAACTGCTGGCAGCGTTTATGGCGGCGGGGCTGGCGTTGTGGGGGCTGCGGTCGCTGTGGCATCATCGCGACGCCGATCATCGCGCGCTGGACACAGCGCCGATCTACCGGTATTTCTGGCCGGCGTTGGTGGTCAGTTTCGGCGTCAGCACGATGGGGTCGGTGGATACGAGTTTTGTGCGGCACTATTTTGAACCAAGTATTTCGGGCCAGTTCGGCAAGGCCAAGATGATTGCGCAGGCGTTCGGCTGCCTGGTCGCGCCGCTGGCGACCGTCTTGTTCCCGAAGGCGGCCGGCGACGCGGAGCGCGGCGAGAGCCACGCCGTCCACGCGCTGTGGCAGTCGTTGGGCGCGGTGCTGGCGGTGGGCGTGGCGGCTGCCGCGGCCTGTTCGCTGTGGCCGTGGCTGCCGGTGCGGGTGCTGGCCGGCGCAAACAACCCAGTGGCGGAAGCGATTGTCGCGCCGTTCGTGTGGGCGATGCTGCCGCTGGCGCTGCTGCCGCTGCCGGTGCAGTTCTTCATGGCGCGCGCGGATTTCAAGCGGCTGCTGGGGCCGCTGGCGGTGCTGGTGGTGGCGTATCCGGCGGCGTTGTGGCTGTGGCACGACAGCCTGCTGCAAATCCTGGCCGTGGGCGGCGTCGCCGGCGCGGGCGCGCTGCTGGCGTTGATCTGGAGCTTGTGGCATGTCGGCAGATAACCCGCACCTCAGCATCATTCTGCCGGCCTTCAAGGAAGGTGCGCACATCTTCGCGAACATCGGCAGGGTGCGCGACACGTTCCTAGGGAAACTGCCGTTCGAGATCATCGTGGTGGACGACGGCAGCCCGGACAACACGTTCGCCGAAGCCGAACGCGCCGCGCAGCAGTGGCCGGAGGTGCGCGCGTTCCGCCAGAAGCACAACGCCGGCAAAGGCGAGGCCCTCAAGCGCGGCTTCCGCGAATCGCGCGGCGAGCGCGTGGCGTTTCTCGACGCGGACCTCGACATCCCGCCGTCGCAGGTGGAAGTGCTCATGGCAACGATGGACCGCACCGGCTCCGACGTGGTCATCGGTTCCAAGCGGCATCCCGAGTCGAAGCTGGACTACCCGTGGCACCGAAAGCTTTTCAGCTATCAATACTACCTGCTGATCAAGCTGTTGTTTGGCCTGCCGCTGCCTGACACGCAGACCGGCGTGAAGCTCTTCAAGCGCGCGGCGCTGGCGGATTGTTTCCCGCGCATCCTGGTGAAGGCGTTTGCGTTCGACATCGAGCTGCTGGCGGTGCTGCACGCGCGCGGCTACCGGATCGTGGACGCGCCGGTGGTGATCGAGTTCCACGGGCAGTTCGGCATGTTCGGGCTGCGGGCAATCTGGGACATCCTCGAAAGCACGCTGGCGGTGTTCTACCGGCTGCGGGTGCTGCGCTACTACGACACCTACCAGCCGAAGACGCTGCCCGACCCGCTGCCGCGCGTGAGCATCATCATCCCCGTCAAATGCGACAACCCGTTGCTCCAGCAATCGCTCCAGCATTGCCTGGAGCTGGATTACCCCGATTTCGAGGTTGTCGTGCTGCCTGACGAGCCGTTCGCGCACGGCGACCCGCGCGTGCGCATCCTCCCGACCGGCCCGATGCGGCCCGCCGAGAAGCGCAACCGCGGCGTCCGCGAGGCCACCGGCAGCATCATCGCGTTCCTCGACGACGATGCCTATCCGTTGCCGCACTGGCTGGAGGAAGCGGCCGGTAATTTCAGCCGGCCCGAAGTCGGCGCGGTGGGAGGGCCGGGCCTGACGCCGGCCGACGACCCGCTCCTGGCGCGCGTGAGCGGTCGCATCTATGAGTCGCGGATGGTCAGCGGCAGCTACCGTTACCGTTACGTCGTGGACCGGATGCGCGAGGTGGATGATTTCCCAAGCTGCAACCTCATTGTCCGCAAGCAGACTCTGGAAACACTCGGCGGCTTCGGCACCAACTACTGGCCCGGCGAGGACACCGAGCTTTGCCTCCAGATCACGAAAAAGCTCGGCCAGAAGATCATCTATGACCCGCGCGTCGAGGTGTTCCATCACCGCCGGCCGTCGTTGATGCGGCACTTCAAACAACTCGCCAGCTACGGCCTCCACCGCGGCTCGTTCGTCAGGGTCTTCCCGCAGACCTCGTGCCGGGTCGCTTATTTCCTGCCAAGCGTCCTCAGCCTGTGGCTGCTGTCCGGCTGGCTGACAATGGGGCTGCCGCTCGTCGGCTGGGCCTATCCGGCCAGCGTGACGGCGTATCTGCTGCTGGCGGCGGCGTCCGGCTTTTCGACCCACCCCGCCTTGTTTTTGCTCACGTTCGCCGGTATCGTCTGTTCGCACCTGGCTTACGGGCTGAGTTTCATCCGAGGGTTGATGGCGCCCGTGGTGGACGCGAAACACAAATGAAAATCTGGATTGGTTACCCGCCGCTGCCCGACCCGAAGGGCGTGCCGCTGATTTCGCAGAACCGCCAGTTCCAGTGGTTCAACGACCCCACTTTCGTCTATCCGGTCATCCCCGCCTACGCCGCCACGCTGCTCAAGCGCGCCGGGCATGACGTGATGTGGGAGGACGGCATCGCCCAGCGCGACAGCGTCGAAGCTTACGAGCAACGGTTCGTGGACGCCGCGCCAGACCTCGTCGCGTTCGAGGTCAAGACACCGGTGGTCAAGCGCGTCTGGAAGATCATTGACCGCATGAAGTCGCTGCGACCGCAGGCGAAGTTCGTGCTCATGGGCGACCACATCACCGCCATGCCGGAAGAGTCACTCATCGAAAGCGACGTGGACTTCTGCCTCGCCGGCGGCGACTTCGATTTCGCGCTGCTAAGTCTCGCCAGCCACCTCGGCGGCGGCGACAAGCTGGAACAGGGCGTCTATTTCTGGCGCGACGCCGCGGCGCGCGACGAGGCGCGGCGGCAACTGCGCGGCCGTTCGATGGAGAAGGAAACCTGGGAGAAAGCCCAGAGCGCGCGCGACCTCGGCGTGCCCTCGGTGGACGGCATCGTTTGCACAGGCGCGTTCGGCCCGCTCAAACACGACCTCACCGGCCTGCCGATGATTGACCGCGAGTTGAGCAAGTGGAAGCTCTACGCCTACGACAACGGCAACTTCAAATACCTGCCCGGCACCTACACGATGGTCGGCCGCGACTGCTGGTGGGGCCGCTGCACGTTTTGCTCGTGGACCACGACATTCACCAACTTCCGCTCGCAGACGCCGAAGCAACTCCTCGTCGAAGTCGAGCACCTCGTCGCTCTCGGCGTGCGCGAGATTTTCGACGACAGCGGCACGTTCCCCGCCGGCAAATGGCTCCGCGAGTTCTGCACCGGCATGGTCGAGCGCGGCCTGCACAAGAAGGTCGTCATGGGCTGCAACATGATCCCCGGCGTGCTCGACCAGGAACACTACGACCTCATGGGCAAGGCCAATTTCCGCTTCGTCCTCTACGGCCTGGAGTCCGCCACGCAATCCACGCTCGACCGCATCCAGAAACTCGGCCGCGCCGACCGGTTGGAGGAATCCATGCGCCGTGCCAAGAAAGCCGGCTTGGAGCCGCACGTCACCTGCATGGTCGGCTACCCGTGGGAGAGCGAGGAGGAGGCGTTGCGCACCATCAACCGGACCAAGTCGCTGTTTCAAAAAGGCTGCATAGACACGCTGCAAGCCACCGTCGTCATGCCGTATCCCGGCACGCCGCTGTTCGCCGAGTGCAAACGCAACGGCTGGCTCCGAACGGAGGACTGGGACGAATACGACATGCGCGTGCCGATCATGAAATGCCCGATGAGCGACCAGCGTCTGCTGGAAATCACGCAGGGCATCTACACCAGCTTCCTGACGCCGAAATACGTCGCCCGCAAACTCGCCAGCATCCGCTCGTGGGACGATGTGAAATTCTGGACGCGCGCCGGCCTGAAAGTCCTCGGCCACCTCAAGGATTTCAACTTCCTCGGCATCGGCAACAAGCAGCGCGAAAAGGCGAAGCAACAAGCCGGCGGCGACTGCGGTTGCAGGCAGGGCAACTCGCGGGGCTGACCCCGTCGCATTTCCCCCTTGCGTTTCGCGCCGCAGTGGCAAATCATCCCCGGCCTTTTGTGGAACACGCGATGAAGCCCAACGCTGACAAAACAAACGACAAGATCAAGCCCGCCAACGGCAAGCCCGCGCCGGCGCCGGAAACGCCCGCCGAGCCGGAGGAATTGCCGCTGGACCTCCAGCTCCTGGATTTTTGGGACAAGAACAAGAAGCTCGTCATCACCGGCGCTTGCGTCGTCGTTGCGGGCGTGGCCGTCTATCTGGCCGTGGACCGGTGGCTGGAGCAGAAGCGCGAGACGGAAGGCCGCGCGCTGATGAGCGCGAAGGTGGACAAGGATTTTGCGGCGGTGGCCAGCCAGTTCAAGGGCGAAAACACCGGCGCGTTTGCGTTGCTGCTGCTGGCCGACCAGCAATACCAGGACGGCAAATACAGCGACGCGGAGAAAACCTACCAGCGGTTCGCCGATGAGTATCCGAAGCACCCGATGCTCGACGCGGCGTTCTACGGCAAAGGCGCCGCCCGCGAGAGCCAGGGCGATTACGCCGGAGCCATCAACGCCTACCAGCGCGTGACGGAGACGCCCAACGCTTCGCACATGCTCGACGCGCGGATGGCCGTTGGCCGCTGTCTGGAGGCGCAACAGCAGTGGAAGAAGGCGCGCCAGAATTACGAAGACCTCATCGCCGCCTCGCCCAATTCCCAGTGGGCCGAGCGCGCGCGCAACCGGATCATCGCCCTGGACCGCGAAGCCCGCGCTCGTGGCGAGACGCTGACGCCCCAAGCCGCCAAACCGGCGGGCGCTCCGACGGCGATTCCCCAGGTTTTGCTGCCGGCCACGCCCGCGACGCCGGTGACTCCGGCCGCCAAGCCGCCTGCGCCTGCGCCTGTAAAGAAGTGACCCGCGCAGGTTGCGGCGAAACTTTTCCTCGCGGCCGGCGTTGTTTCAGCATAACGCTTTGACGCCAGTTGAGAACCGACTATAGTGGGCCGTTGTCGTGGATAAAGTTGCTACCAAACCTACCGCGTTGAATCTGCGGGAGTTGCTCCAGTCGTTGGCGCCTCTCACGCTGGAAGAGCTTGACCGGATTTTTGCCGAGCGCCAGCAACAGCCGGGCAAGTCGCTCGTCGAGATCATCGTCGCCACGCGCAAGGTGAAGGAAGAGCCACTGCTGCGCGCCATTGGCGAGAGGCTCGGCCTGCCGTTCGTGCATCTGGCGGAAATGGAGTTGGATCGCACCGTCACCTCCAAGCTCCAGCCGAAGGTGGTTTTCCAGCACATGGTCGTGCCGATCAAAGCCGAGAATGGCACCCTCCGCATCGCCACGTGCGACCCGTTCAACGAAGCCGCCCGCAGCGCCATCGGCTGGCTCACGAACCTGCGAGTCGAGATGGCGCTGGCCACGCGCGAGGAGATCGAGAAAGCCCAGAAGCGTTACTACGGCGTCGGCGCCGAGACGCTCGACCAGATGCTCGCCGCCGGCGGCGTCATTGACATTCCCGCCAACGAGCGCATCAGCATCGGTGACATTGACGAAGCCTCGCAGGAGGCAAGCGTGGTGAAGTTCGTCAACCAGATCATCGCCGAGGCCAAGCGCGACCGCGCCACGGATATTCACGTCGAGCCGATGGAGGAAGACCTGCGCATCCGCTACCGCATTGACGGCGTGCTGGTGCATGTGCCCGTGCCGGCGGTGCTGAAGCGGTTCCAGGCGTCCATCATCAGCCGCGTCAAGGTCATGGCCAACATGGACATCGCCGAGAAACGGCTCCCGCAGGACGGCGCGATCAACCTCCGCGTCGGCGGCGAGGAGGTGGACATCCGCGTTTCCACCATCCCCAGCATCCACGGCGAGAGCGTCAGCCTCCGCTTGCTCAGCCGCAGCACGATGTTGCTCGGCCTCGACAGGCTTGGCATGGCGGCCGAGGACGAGAAGATTTTCCGCCGCCTGATCGAGCGCCCGCACGGCATCATCCTGGTCACCGGCCCGACCGGCAGCGGCAAGAGCACCACGCTCTACGCCTGCCTCAGCACGATCAACACGATTGACCAGCGCATCATGACCGTCGAGGACCCGGTGGAAAACCAGCTCACCGGCATCATCCAAATGCAGGTGCGGCCGGACATCGAGCTGACCTTCGCGCGCGGGCTTCGCCACCTGCTCCGCCAGGACCCGGACGTGATTATGATCGGCGAGGTGCGCGACCTGGAAACGGCCGAGATCGCCGTGCGCGCGTCGCTGACGGGCCACCTTGTGTTCGCCACGCTCCACACCAACGACGCCCCGAGCGGCTTCACGCGGCTCATTGACATGGGCATCGAGCCGTTCCTCATCACGTCGTCGGTGGAGGCCATCGTCGCGCAGCGGTTGTTGCGCACGCTTTGCCCCGTCTGCAAGGTCGAGGACAAACCGAGCGAGGAGTTGATGGAGCGGCTCGGCGGCGAGAATGAGAAATACCAGCACGTGAAGTTCTACCGCGGCGCTGGTTGCGAGGAATGCCGCCGCACCGGCTACCAGGGCCGGACCGCCATTTACGAAATCATGCTGATGAGCGAGGTGTTGCGGCCGTTGGTGGTGGATCGCCGTCCCGCGGCTGAACTGAAGAAGGCAGCCGTCGCACACGGCATGAGGACGTTGCGTGACGACGGGATGCGCAAAGCGGCGCTGGGGGCCACGTCGTTGGAGGAAGTGCTCCGTATCACGCAGGAAGACGAGGCTTACTCGGACGAGTAGCGCCTCGCAGCCGAAACTTTTTTCCTCCGATGCCAGACTTCTCCTATAGCGCGCGCAGCAAGAGTGGCGAGGCGATCAACGGCGTGTTGACGGCGGTGGACCGCAAGGCGGCGCTCGCGCAACTGGTCGCGCAAGGCCACTTCCCCATCAGCGTGGATGTGACGGCGCAAAAGAAGGGCGCCCCCGCCAAATCCGCGAGCGCGAAAGACGGCGCGCCGGCGGCCAAGGCCAGCGACGCGGCAAAAAAAGCCCGCGTCAATTCCCGGCAGGTGATGTTGTTCACGCAACAACTCGCCAACCTCCTCAAGAGCGGCATGAGCCTGAAGCAGGCGCTGGAAAGCCTCACGCGCCAGCAAAAGGGCAAATCGCTCGGCCCGATCCTGGAGCAGGTGGGCGAAGAGATCGTGCAAGGCTCCAACCTCTCCGACGCGCTGGCGCGGCATCCGAGGGTTTTCACCCGCTTCTACACCAACATGATCCGCGCCGGCGAGCAGAGCGGCACGCTGCCGGAGGTGCTCAAGCGCCTGACCGACCATTACGAGCGACTCGCCGACATCCGCGAGAAAGTCACCTCCGCGCTGCTCTATCCGGCCATCATCCTCATTGTGGGCATCGTCGTGGTGTTCATCTTCATGGTGTTCCTGCTGCCGAAGTTCACACAGATGTTCCAGGACCTTGGCACGACGCTGCCGCTGCCAACGCGCATTCTGATCGCCACCGGCAACCTCGCCAGCAACATCTGGTTCCTGGGCGGGCTGGCGGCGGTCATCTTCCTTATCGTGTTCGCCTACAAACGCGCCATGAAGACCGTCGAGGGCCGGCTGATGCTGGACCGGTGGAAGCTGCGCATCCCGCTGGCCGGCAACACGCTCAAGGCCGCGTTCTTCGCGCAGTTCAGCCGCACGCTGGCGACGCTGTTGGGCAACGGCGTGCCGGTGCTCACCGCGCTCAAGATCGCCGAGGACACGATGACCAACCTCGTCATCGCCCGCGAGATCGCCAAGGCCCGCGAGCGTGTTACCGACGGCACCACCATTTCCGCGCCGCTGGCGGCCGGGCAGATCTTCCCGTCGCTGCTGATTGATATGCTGGCCATCGGCGAGCAAACCGGTGACATGCCGACGGCGCTCAACAACGTCGCCAGTTTGTATGAACAAGAGCTGACGCAGGATGTCAAACGCTTTACCACGCTGCTGGAGCCGGCCGTGATCGTGATGATCGCGCTGGTGGTCGGCTTCATCGTGTTCAGCGTGCTCAGCGCCGTCATGAGCATCACGTCGGGATTGAACCGGTAAACTGGAAAGAACTATGAAACTGAGAACGCCGAGACATTCGGGCTTCACCCTCATCGAAATCATGCTGGTCATCGCCATCATCGCGCTGCTGGTGGGCACGGTGATCGTCAACATCGGCCCGCAGCGGAAGAAGGCCTACGTCACCGCCGCGCAAAACCAGATCAACGCCTACAAGATGGCGCTCCAGACCTACAGCCTCGACAACGGCATCTACCCCACCACCGATCAGGGTTTGCAGGCGCTGGTTGCGCCGCCCACCAGCGAGCCGGTGCCGACGAAGTGGCGCGGCCCTTATCTCGATCCGGCCATCATCAAACCCGACTCGTGGAGCCGGGCCTTCATCTACGTTTGTCCCCCGCAGCAGAATCCCGACCCCGAAGGTTTCGACCTCTACAGCGCCGGCCCCGACGGACGGCCGAACACGGATGACGACGTCGTGAGCTGGAAGTGATGAGAGGGACGAGTGATGCGTGATGAGTGAAGCCGGGACAAATGGACGGCGACAGCCATCTCCTTGTGCGCATCGGCAGGCTTTCCTGACGTTGTGTTCGTCCCCCGCTTTGCGCCGTTCATCCCACGTCACGCGCCCCCCGTCACTCCTCACTCCGCATTCCTCACTCTCCGGCTTCACGCTGATTGAAACGATTGCGGTGATCGTGATCATCATGCTGGTGATCGGCCTCGGCATGCCGACGTTCCTGCGGACCTATCGCGGCGAGGTCGTGCGCAGCGAGACGAGCCTGCTGCGGTCCACCATCCAGCACGCGCGCTACCAGGCGATCGTCCGCCAGCACGCGATGTCGTTAAACATGGATTTCGCACAACAAGCTTATTGGATTGAGATGCCGGACATCGTCGAAACCAACATGGTGTTGCAGGTGCTGAGCCTGAGCACCAACGCGCTGGCCTTCGCCGACGGCACCGTCCCCGAAACCACCCTGATGACCGACGACCTCTCCACCAACGCCGTCGTGGTCGCGCTGCCCACGTCCACCCGCCACGAGATGGTTTCACCCGCGCGCCTCGTGCAACTGGAAGGCACGGACGGCGTCGTGACCGCCAGCGGCACTGCCACGGTCACGTTCTATCCCAACGGCGCCTGCCAGGGCGGCGTCATCACGCTCGGCGGCGACGGCAACGACACGGTGGCGATTGATCTGGACCCGTTGACATCGCTCTCCAAACTGCTGCCCAGTGCGTCCATGAGATGACACGCCTATGCGCTGCCCTTCACGTTTCACGTTTCACGTTTCACGCTCCGGCTTCACGCTGCTGGAAGTGATGCTGGCGGTGGCCATCGTCGGCACGGCGCTGTTCACCATCGCGATGGCCATCGGCCGCTGCACCGACGCGGCCAAGAACGCCAGCAACTACACCGTCGCGCACGACCTGGCAGAGCTGAAGCTGCTGGAGTGCGCCAACCCAACCAATTTCACCGAGGGCATCACCACGGGCGATTTCGGTGAGAATTTCCCCGCCTACCAGTGGCAGCGCGAGATTGTCATGGACGCGAGCCAGCTCGAATCGCTTTTCAAGCAGACGCTCACCATCAAGTGGAAGGAGCGGAACCGGGAATACGACGTGACGCTGAACACGTTCCTCTACAATCCGAGCGCCACCTCCAACTCCATGGGCAACGCGCTCGGCTCCAGCAGCCGCGGCGGGGCCGGCGCGGGAGGGAACCGATGAGCGGACATGGAATGGAGCATTGGAGTGGCGGGGTATTGGAGTGGTGGAGACTCCAAGGACGAAAGTCCCTCCTCCATCCCAATACTCCATCACTCCATCGCTCCATCACTCCATTTCCCGTCCGCCGCGCCGGCTTCACACTCATCGAACTGTTGCTGGCAACGGCGATCATGGCGAGCATCCTGGCGGCAGTGTTGTTGACGTGGAACACCGGGCTGGCGGCGTTGAAGCGAAGCCGCGACCTGACGGAAAACCTCCAGCGCCAGCGCGCGCTGCTGGATCTCGTGTCACGATCGTTCCGCACCGCGATCTTCTCGCAGGAGAACGCCACTTGGTATGTGTGGGACACGCAGGACAACGGCGACGGCGACGCTGTCAGCTTCGTCGCCACCGATGTGCCGGCGGTGGGCACGGCCGCGCAATCCGGTGGCGTGCCGCAGCGCATCCAGTTCTCGCTAGAGCCGGACGAGAGCGGTCAACTGGCGATGATGGCGCGCGCGAAGAATTTTCTGGCGGCGGACGTGGAGACGGCGGGCCAGACCATCCGGCTGGCCAACTGGGTAAAGACCTTCAACATGCGCTACTACGACGCGCCCAACGACCAATGGCTGGACACCTGGGACGATCCCAACACGATGCCGGCGTCGCTGGAGATGACCATCACGATGGCCAGTTCCAATCCGAACCAGGCGGACGTGACGCTGGCGAAGGTCATTGACATCCCATGCACCGCCTCGGCGCAGATCGGCACCGTGCCGATAGCCACGCGCAGCAGGACGACGGGACGGCCCGGCGCGCCGGCGGGCGGTTCCGGTGGCGGCACGGGTGGCGCTCCCAGCAGCGGCAGTTGAGATGACAGGATGAACAACAGCGGCCTCAAAATTCAGCGGCAGACGGAACGACGGGACGGCGCGATCCTGATCGTCGTGCTCTGGGTGGTGTTGTTGTTGTCGCTGATGGTCAGCACGTTCGCGTTCACGATGCACATCGAGACACGGCTGACGAGCTACCACGACCGCGAGTTGAAGGCGAAGGCGCTGGCGTGGGCGGGCGTTGAGTTCGAGAAGGCCCTGCTGGCGGCGAAGACCATGAAGGCCGGCCAATACAACAGCTCCGACGGTTCGGTGCGCTCGTTCTCCCCGACCCCCGCCGACTACTACTCGGAGCCGTGGCGCAACAACCCCGACCTGGTGGAACGCGCGCTCACCGGCAACCCGGAGGACGGCACGTTCACCGTGCAAGTGGTGGATGAGCAGTCCAAGCTCAACGCCAACGTCGTCTCGCCGGAGCAGTGGAAGGTGCTGTTGCGGCTCAGCGGCGTGGATACAGAAACCTCCAACATGATTGTTGACTCCATCGGCGACTGGATAGACAAAGACAGTGCGAACAAGTTGAATGGAGCCGAAGACGATTACTACATGGGGTTGTCGCCCGACCAGGGCGGCCCCTATCATAGCAAGAACGCTTCACTGGACAGAATCGAGGAACTGCTGTTGATTCGTGGAATGACGCCGGACATTTTCTATGGCCATCAAGGACAGTCGGCGACGGACGCCGCCTACACCGGCATTGCCCAGTTCCTGACCACGCTGCCGTTCACCAAGGTCAACGTGAACACCGCCTCCAGCCAGGTGCTGCAATGTGTCCCCGGCGTCACCGCCCAACTGGCCGAGCAGCTCATCCGTTACCGCCAGGGCGACGACGGCATTGACGGCACCGACGACGACAAGCCCTTTCAGGACACCGGCTCCATCGCCACCGTCTGGAGCGGCACCATGTCCCGCAACGAAATGCGCGCGCTCGACCGGTATCTCGGCGTGACGAGTTCCTTCTTCACCGTCTATTCCACCGGCGCGGTCGGCAACGTCCGCCGGATGGTCGTCGCCACCCTCTTCCGCCACACCGACGGAAGTTTCTCGACCGTCAGTTGGAACGAATTGACACCGCGCTGACAGCCCCCATGAAATCGAAAGCACTTCATCGCATCGGCATCGCGTTCAGCGCCGCGGGACTTGAAGTCGCCGAGACCGCGCACGACGGCGGCCGTTTGCGCATCGTGCGGAGCGAGACGTTTGCCGTTGCGGCGGCCCCGGCCAACGGCGACAAGGCGGCTCCGGCCGGCCCGGCGTGGCCGGTCGAAAAACTGAAGCCGTTCCGGCCGGCGGCGGCGCGCGGCGTGCCCGTCTCCGTCGGCTTGCGTTCGGCGGACGTGTTCTGCCGGCTTGTCACGCTGCCGACGGCCACCGACAGCGAGCTGCGGCCGATGCTGGAGATGCAACTGGAGAACCTCTCGCCGCTGCCAACCGAACAGGTGGTGTTCGGCTTCGAGGTCATCCGCAAGACGGAGAAGCAAACGGACCTGCTCGTGGCCATCGCCCGGCGCGACGTGGCGGTGGAGCGGCTCGAACTGCTCCGCCAGGCGGGGTTCGCCGTCGAGACGCTCGACCTCGACGCGCTGGCGCTGCTGGATTTCCTCTGGCACGAGAAGCCGCTGCGCGACAAGGAACTGGCCGGGCTGGCGCTGGTGATTTTGGAAGGCGAGACGGCGACGCTGTTGCTGGTGCATGACAACCAGCCGCATTCGATCATGGCCGTGCCGCTGGCCGGCGACGCATCGGTGGAGGATGCGGCCGCGCAGATCGGCGGCGAACTGCACCTGGCGCAGACCGCCGTGCAAGCGTCGCAGCCTGAGGCAGTCTGGCCGGTGGTGCGCGTGTTGCAGCGTTCCGGCGAGGGCACGCCGGGCGCCCGGCTCGACCCGAAGGCTCTCGCCGCCGCGCTGGCCGGCCAGCTCGGCGTGGCCTGCGAACCGCTGGAGTTGAGCGAGAAGCAGCGCGCCGGCCTTGGCGCGGTGGGCCTTTGCGTGCGCGTCGCGTCGGGCCGCGCGCGGATGAACCTCGTGCCGGCCGAGTATCTGGCGGAGCGCCGCCGCCTCGCGCGCAAACGGCAGTTCAAGCTGGCGGCGATTGCGCTGGCGGCGCTCTACGGCTTGATCATCGCGGGCGCGGTGGCCGCGTTCGCCTGGCAGTTCAACCAGCTCGGCGCTCTGGAGGCCGAAGCCGACGACCTGAAGACGCCCTACGACCGCGCGGTCGCATTGCAGGCCGACCTGCGCGTGTTGCAGGAATACGTCAGCAACCGCAGCGTGCCGCTGGAGATTTTTGCCGAGCTTCACAAGCTGAAGCCGGACGCGGTGTGCCTGACGGAGATTCACTTCACCGACGGCGAGCAGGCGTCGCTGAGCGGCTACGCGTCGTCAGCCTCCGTCGTCAGCGAGTTCGAGTCGAAGCTTCAGAAGTCGTCCTATTTCCCCGGCGGCACGGCGCTCTCGCCGCTGACCAACCAGAAGGTGGCCGGCAACGTGGTGGTGCGCTTCACCATCCAGTGCAAGATCAAGAAGGCGCCGAAACACGAGGCGGCCGAGAGACGCCGTCGTCAGCGGTAACCCACAAACCCGGAACATCATGGCACTTTCTCATCGAGAAAAAATCCTGGCGGGCGCCTCGGCGGCGGTGGTGTTTGTGTGCCTGAACTGGTTCGCCGTCGGGCCGGCGCTGGACAACTGGCGGGAGACGGACGAGAAACTTTCCCAGACCCGGCAAAGGATCAAGAGCTACCAGGCCGCGCTAGCGCAGGAGCCGCAGTGGCAAGCCCAGCTCCGCGAGCTGCGGACGCGTTTGCAGCAGAGCGACCCCGGTCATGGCGGCGTGGACGTTATCACACGCATCGAAGGCGTCGGCAGCCAGTTGGGCTTCAACTTCAACCAGCGGGCGCCGTCGGCGCCGGTGGACCGCGACCGTTACACCGAGAAGTCGGCGACGTTCACCTACCAGTGCCAGTGGCCCGGCATGGTCCGGTTCCTGTTCACGTTGACCAAGCAACCGGAAATCTACCGCGTCACATCGCTGCGGCTGCGGGCCGAGTCCAGGGACCCCAGCCAGCTTGCCGGCGACATGACCATCGTCACTTACTACCTGACCGGCAGTGAAGCCGGCACGGCGCGAAAGAAACCCGTGGACACACCTGTGCCGGAGCGACAGGATAAACCGTGAACAACGCTGCGAGATGAACATGTCTCCTTTGGCGAAACAACGACGGAAGCGCAGGATCGCGGCGCGATGGCTGGCCGCCGCGTGCGGCGGGCTGCTGGCTGCGCTTGTTCTGGCTGCATCGGCGCAGACCCCCGTTCCTGTTGCCGTGGCGTCACCGTCCGGCGCCGCCGCGCAGACCAACACCGTCAGCCAGACCGCGCCGGCGGCCTCCACGAACGCCGTCTCGCTCGTCGAGGCGCTCCAAAGTGATCCGGGGTTCCAATCCTACACCAACCTTCTCGAACATTCGCTGTTCGTCCCGGCTTCCAACATCGGCGGCGGCAGCGACGCGGGCGACACCGGCCCGACGTTCGCCGGCGGCCTGCGGCTGACCGGTTTCTTCGTCCGCGGCAAGATGATCGAGGCCAGCCTCGAAGACCGCAACGAGCTGGACAAGAAACTGTTCGTCAAGATGGGCGACGTGATTGCCGACACGGAAATCAAAGTCGTTGGCTTCGACCTGCGCGGCCGGGCCGTGTTGCTGAAGAAAGGCGACGAGGAAGGCCGGCTCGAATACGAGAGCGAAACCATGCCCGCGCCGGCGACCGCTGGCAAACCCGGCGCTCCGGGCGCGCCCGCCGTCCCCGGCGCTCCCGGCGCGGCGATGCCGCGGCCCGGCATGCCGCCGACGCCGCAACCTGGCATGCCCGGCGGCGTCCGGCCTGCCATGCCCGGCGGCGTGCGATCCGGCGCTACCAGCGCGAGAGCCGCAGCCGCCGGTGCTGGCGACGACTCAAACTCGCAGGCGTCGCGGAGACAGTCGCGCCAGCAAACGATCGCGCGGCTGCAACAGATGCTGCAAACCACCACCGATCCGGCGGCGAAGCAGCGGTTGCAGAGCTACATCCAGATGCTGGAGAAAGCCAACGCGCAGGAGTAGGTTCGCGGCGGCTTCAAAATCCGAAAATGAAAACGAAACAACACGCTTGGAAGAAGGCCACCCGTTCGGTAGCCTCCTCGCGCGTTGCCAGATCAACTCAGGGAGAAGTCCGGTCATGAAAACTTGGTTGTTAATAGCGCTCGTGTTCCTGTGCGCCGTCAGCGCCCGGGCGCAGCAGACTCCGGGTGCGGACGCCGCCAAGGCGACGATCCGCATTCGCGCCAGCGACTTGTTGCGGCAACCTCCCAATGGCAACAAGACAGTCGTTGTCGCCAACGCCCCCACCGCTGGCGCTCCTGCCGCTCCCGCCGCGCCGCAGACGACGGCCGCGCCGCCCGCGGCTCTCTCTCCTTTCCCGGCGGCACAGCCAGTTGGGTCTTCGCAGCCGCCACCGCCGACCACCGGCTCCGCCGCGCCGCCACCGGGGCCGGCTCCCGACCGCCCGACGATGCTGGACCCGGCGGAACGCCGCGCCGCCATCCAACGGCCGCCGCCGGGGCCGGGTTCCGTCCAGTCGCCCATGCCGCCGACCACGCCGCCGCCGACCGCCGCCGCGCCCGCCCCCGATCCGAACGTCCGGCAGACGTTCCAGCAGAGCACGCTCACCGGCGACGAGCCGATTGAGTTTGACTGGATGAACGCCGACCTCTCGCAGGTGCTGGCCAAATACAGCGAGTTGACTCGCCGCAGCGCGATCATGCAGCAGGGCTTGCAGGGCATGATTACCTTCCGCTCCTCCGGCCCGCTCAGCGTTGACGAAGCCATTGGCGCGTTGGAGAGCGTCCTGCTCATCAACGGCTACGCCGTCGTCCCGATGGGCGACAAGTTCTTCAAACTGGTGCCGTCGCCCTATGGCCCGCAGGAAGGTCTGCCGGTCTTGACCGAAGACGAGACGCCGCAACAGTTCGACCGGCTGGTGGCGCAGGTCGTGCGCGTGAAGTTCCTTGACCCGACCGACGTGGCGCGCGCCCTCGGCGGCAGCGGCGGCGGCATCGGCGCCCCCATGCCCGGCGCTCCGGCTCAACCTGGCGGCGCCGGCGCCAGCGGTCGCGTCTTCATGCATCCCTACGGCCAGATCATCCCGCTGCCGCGCTCCAGCGCGCTGCTGTTGATTGACACCGCGCTGAACGTCTCGCGGTTGAAGCAGATTATCGAATACATGGACACCACCAACGAGACGAAGATGGAAACGCGTGTCTATGTCATGGAGAACGCCGACGCTGTCACCGTCTATGGCATCCTCCAGCAATTGATCGCCGCCGACCAGGGCACAACCACGCAGGGCCAGACGGGCCAGATCACGCCGGGCATCGGAACCGCCGGAGCAGGCTTGGGCCGTAGCCGGCCCAGCGTCGCCTCCATCGAAGAAACCGTCATCATGGGCCGCGTGCTCATCAACTACGACGAGCGCACCAACGCCCTCCTCCTCATCACGCAGGAGACGAACTTCGCGTTCTTCGAGAAGATCGTCAAAGCGCTCGACGTGAAGACCAACCAGGACTTCAAGACGCGCGTCATCTTTCTCAACTACGCCGACGCCACGGACATGGCCACCATGCTCTACCAGTTGGTCCAAGGCGCGTCGCCGACGAGCGTCGGCGGCCGGGCGGGCGGAACAGCCGGCGCGCCCTTCACCAGCCGCACCGGCACCGCCGCGGGCGGGCGGACCACCGGGCTTGGCGGCGGCACTTCCGGGGCGCGCAGCGGCACCTCCGGCGCGCGCGGCAGCGCCACCGGCAGCCGCACGGGCACCAGTTCCCGATCCGGCGGTTCGCGGCGCTCCACAGCTTCGCGGGCCACGGGCGCTGCCGCCCGGACCACGACGCCGACGCCCACGACGCCGGGACTGCCCGGCGGATCTTCCGCCGCCGCCAGCGCGGGGCAACAGTTGATCGAGATCATCCCCGACGTGCGCAACAACGCGCTGGTCGTCTTCGCGCCTGAGCAGGACCTGGAATCGCTCGCCGATGTCATCAAGCAACTCGACGTCTTCCCGCCGCAAGTGGCCATTGACGTTGTCGTCGCCGAGGTGAGCGTGGATGACAATACTTCGTTCGGCGTGGACATCTTCCAAAAGGCGTTGACCAGTCCTTCCCGCGCGGGCGCCGGCATTTCCTCGCCCGACGGTGGCGGCATTCCTGGCGGCGGCGGCACCAACGCCCTCTCGCGTCTGCTCGATCCGCGCGCTCTCACCAGTCCGCAGGCGTTGGCGGGCGCCGGGCTGACGGGCGGGCTGACCTATTTCGCCAGTTTCTTCGGTGACGATCTGCGCGCCGTTATCACCGCGCTATCACAGGACAGCAAGTTCAAGGTGCTCCAGACGCCTCACCTCTACACCTCCAACAATCAGGCCGCGCGGGTGTTCGTCGGCGAGTCCCGTCCCATCGTCACCTCGACCTTGACCGACATCAGCGGCGGCACCACCGCCGGGCGTTCGAACTACGAAAACGTGGACATTGGCGTCGGTTTGGAGGTCACGCCGTTAATCAACCCCGACGGCGTCGTCACGTTCAACATCTACCAGACCGTGGATGACGTGAAGAGCACGGTGCTCATTGACAACAATGAGGTTCCCATCCTCAGCCGCCGCGAGGCCGAGGCGGTGGCAGTGACTTGCAAGGACGGGCAGATCATCATCCTCGGCGGACTGACCTCCAACACCCGCCGGCAGACGGTCAACAAGGTGCCGGTGGTCGGTGACATCCCGGTGCTCGGCTATCTTTTCAAGAAGACGGTTTGGAACAACGTGAAGACAGAACTGGTGTTCTTCCTGCGGCCGAAGGTGATCCGCACCGTCGAAGAAGCGCAGCGATACACTTGGGGCCGGATCGAGAAGAGCAAGGACCTGCGCACCATGCCGATCCGCGACGTGGAAGGCTACAGCCCGATGCAGGACAAGCGCCTCAACGAGAAGCTCAAGGCGATTGACCGCTTCGACAAGACCGACAAGTTCTAGTTGGGACGCCCCCCGGCGCGGCGGAGCCGGGGACGAACGCAAGCTGGAATGCGAGCGCCGCCGCGCGAGAGGTGTTTGGAGTTGCCGGGAACAAGGCCATGATGCCGACAGATACGCCAGGCAATGCGGACGGTGCCCCTGCGCCGTTCGATCTGCTGCAAGGTTTGTCCGCCGAGCAGGCGCAGTTGCTCGGCTCCAAACTCACGTCTCTTTCCATTCGCGCGGGCGGCCTGTTCATCCACGCTGGCGAACCCGGCGATTGCCTTTACATCATCCGCAGCGGCGAGGTGGAAGTCACCGCCCCCTCATCGGCCGCTGGCGGCGCGCGCAAGGTGCTCGCGCGGCTCGGCCCCGGCCACGTCGTCGGCGAGATGGCGCTGCTGAACCGCGAGCCGCGCAACGCCGACGTGGCCGCCGCCACCGATTGCGAACTGGACCGGCTCTCGGCGGTGGGGTTCGAGTCGCTCTGCGCCCAGATGCCCGTGTTGAAGCTGGTCCTCACGCGGCTGGTGGCGCACCGGCTGAGCTGGTCCGGCAGCGACGTTCTTGCGCGACGCATCGGCGCCTACACCGTCATCGCTCCCATCGGTGAAGGCGGCATGGCTTGGGTCTATCGCGCCACCTGCAACACCGCGCCTGCGGACGACCCTGAGCGCCGCGTCGTGGCGTTGAAGATGCTCCCGCACTCGCTCGTCACCCGGTCCGGCTTCCTGGAGCAGTTCCGCCAAGAGGCCAGCGTCATGACCGGCCTGCGGCACGAGAACATCGTTTCCCTCTACGAAACCATCGAAATCTACGGCACGATGTTCTTGGTGCTGGAATACGTGCATGGCCGCAGCCTGCGCGATTGGGTGGAAAGCCACAGCAAACTCGCCCCCGACAATGTGTGGGACATCGCCTGCAGCGTCACCCAGGCCCTGCGCGCCGCCCACGCCCGCGGCGTCATCCACCGCGACGTGAAGCCCGACAACATCATGGTGCGCCACGACGGCGTGGTGAAACTCATGGACTTCGGCATCGCCGTGCCTGTCAGCGGCCCGACGGTGGACCTCGGCGGCGTGGCCATCTCGCCGCGCTACGGCGCCCCGGAGATTTTCGCCGGCGAACGCGGCGATCCCGCCGCCGATTTCTACAACCTCGGCATCATGCTCTACGAAATGGTCGCGGGCTGCGCGCCGTTTTCCGCCGAAACCTACGAGGAATGGGCGGAGTTGCATCAGTCGGCCGCGCCGCCGCCGCTGAAGCAGCATTGCGCCAACGTGCGGCCCGATCTGGAAGCGCTGATCACCGCGGCCTTGATCAAGGATCCCGCCAGGCGATGGCAGGCCATTGTGCCGATGCTGGACCGGCTGTCGGTCAAGACGACTGTGCAAACTACGGCGTCGTTCGTCGGGTCGCGCCTGCGCGTCCGCACGGCCGAAGACGGCGCCCATGCCGTGAGCACCGAGCCGCCGCGCGACCCGCAGCCAGCCGCCACGCCGCGGGCGATGCTGGCGCTCTGGTTCCGCTTCCCCGGCGAGCCGAAGGAGCGCGCGTTCCTGATGACCAAGCCCCTCGTTGTCGGGCGTGACGCGCCGGCCGACATCCTGATCGCCGACGCCATGGTGTCGCGCCGCCACGCGGAGTTCTCCGTCACGCCACGGGGGCTGCACGTGCGCGACCTCGGCTCCAGCAACGGTTGCTTCGTCAACGAGCATCCGGTCGCGCAAGCCGATTTGCGCCAGGGCGACCAACTGCGCGTCGGCTCCACCCTGCTCACCTTCGAGCGGGAAAGCGCCACCGGCATCCACTTCAGCATCGCCCCCTGCGCCCAACTCCCGGCCGGCGGTCCGGACAATGTCAGCGATTGGCCGCCCCCGGAAGCGGGGGGGTGAACTTCCGCAAATACTTCAGCGCCACCGCGAAATCCTTTGGCAACGGCGATGTCAGCTCCAGCCGCTGGCCGGTCGTCGGATGCGTCACCACCAGCCGTTCCGCGTGCAACGCCAGCCGTCCCAGCAACGGATGCTCCGCCGTCTCCGCGTGCGCCTTGTAGCCGGGCTTGAGCTGCGACAGATACAATGCGCTCCGCTCGCCCTCGCCGTAAACCTTGTCGCACAGGATCGGATACCCCGCGTGCCGCAGATGCGCGCGAATCTGGTGTGTCCGCCCCGTCTCCGGCTCGCAAGCGAGCAGCGTGCAACTCAGGAACGGCATGGTCTCCCGCTGCCCGCGCAACGCCCGCAGCCGGAACCGCTCCAGCACGCGGAACCGCGTCAGCGTCAGCTTGCCGCCGTGCCGGCGCTCGATCTGCACCCACGGCCGCGACGGATGCGGGCCGAGCTTCATCTCCACCTCGAAGGCGTCCTCCGCCGGCTCGCCTTCCACCAACGCCACGTAGGACTTGCCGACCGTCCGGTCGTTGAACTGTTTGGCCAGTTCGCGCAGCGCCTCGCGCGCCTTCGCCAGCAGCAGCACCCCGCTCGTGTCGGCGTCGAGCCGGTGGACGTTGGCGAGCATCGTCAGCCCTCGCTCGCGCACCCACGCCGCGCCGGTGTCGAGCGCGCGCCGGACGCCGGACATGAGGTTTGGCTTCTCCGGGTCGTAGGTGTCGGGCGAAATCATCAGCCCGCTGGGCTTGTCCACCGCCAGCAGCGCGTCGTCTTCGTAGAGCACCGGCAGTTCCACCGAAGCGCCGGGCGCCAGCGCCAACCGAAAGCTGTTCATGGATTCACTCATCGCATTTTGCACGTCTCACCTTGCAGTCACAAAACCGTTGACCTAGATTCTCCGGCCCACGTTATGGAACAAAACAGGAACGAGCAAGACGTATGATCATGCCGCGCGAACCCGGCTACCTCGAACGCGCTGACGCCGCTTACGACGCCGGCCAGTTCGAGAAGGCGCTGGAGCTTTACCACAAACACATCGAGCTGGAGCCGGACGCGCCGGAAGGCTACGAGGGACTCGGCCTGAGCTTGTGGGCGTTGGAGCGCCACCGCGACGCCCTCCAGGCACTGAACACCGCGCAGAAGTTCGACCCCGAGAACGCCGGCATCGCCATCAACCGCGCCGCCCTGCTCACCGACGTGCTCGAACGCCACCAGGAGACCGTCGCCATTTGCGAGGGCCTCACGCGCCGCAAACTCAAACAGAACGACGTGCGCGACGCCCGCTACTTTGCCGCCAAGGCCCACTTCCGCCTCGGCAACGACGCCAAGGCGCTGGCCTTGCTCGACGCGGCGCTGCGCGATGCGCCCGGCGACATCGAACTGCTGAGCTGGAAGGCGCACGTGCTCTTCGAGAGCGGCCACTACGAGAAATCGAAGCTCGTCCACGAGAAATGCCTCCAACTCGACAACGACGACCCCGGCATCTGGTGGGACTACGGCCTGGTCGTCGAGAAGCTCGGCGACGAAGCCGCCGCGCGCCAGGCGTTCGAGCGCGCGCACGAACTCGACCCGGAGGATTTCCAACTGCCGGTGACGATCCCGGCCAAGGACGCCGAGCGCATCGCCGTCCGGATGCTGGAGGAATTGCCGGACGATTTCCGCGACGCCATCCGCGACGTGCCGGTGATCGTAGACGATTTTCCCTCGCGCGAATTTGTGCTGGAAAACCCGACGCTCGGCCCGCAAATCCTCGGCCTCTTCACCGGCAACACTCACAACGAGCGCCAGCCCGTGCCGACGGCCATCATGATTTTCCGCAAGAACCTGGAGAAGATCGTCGGCGACCGCGAGGAACTCGTCGTCGAAATCCGCAAGACGCTGCTCCACGAAATCGGCCATTACCTCGGCCTGAACGAGGACGATCTGAGGGAGCGCGGCTTGGAGTAGGCACCGGCCCCCGTCCGCTCCGTTCCATGCCAATCCCGCTGCTGAAATGAACAAACCAACTGTGACCCACACGATTCAAGTGATCCTCTTCGACCTCGGCGGCGTGCTCGTGGAGTTCGACGGCATCGCGCCATTGATTGCGCTCTCCGGCAACAGGCTGGACAAGGAAGGCGCGCGCCGGTTCTGGCTCACGTCGCCTTCGGTCCGCGAGTTTGAAACCGGCAGGTGCGGCGCTGAAGATTTCGCCCGCCGCGCCGTGGCTGAACTGGGCCTCACCATGGCGACGGACGTCTTCCTGCGGCAGTTTGTGAGTTGGGACCGCGGGCCGATGGACGGCGCGCTCAGTTTGCTGGACGCGCTCAAGCCGCGCTTCCTCCTGGCCTGTCTTAGCAACAACAACGAACTGCACTGGAACCGGCTCCGCAAGGAAACAAAACTGCCGGAGAAGTTCCACCGGTGCTATCTGTCTCAAGAGATTGGATTGATGAAGCCGGATCGCGAGTCGTTTGCCCACGTGGTCCGCGATCTCGGCGCCGAGCCGGCGCGCATCCTTTTCTTCGACGATAACCCGGAGTGCGTGGACGCGGCGCGGCAACTCGGATTCACGACCCGCCGCGCGCGCGGCGTTGGAGAGGTGAAGGCGGCGCTGGCGGAGTTGGGGTTGCATCACGATACCGGCCGGTGACCGGCGGTCACAACGAGGGGGCAGAGTTGAAGACTCCGCCTGGAAGACTAAATTTAGCCAGCTACGGGGGCCGAGACCGCAGCGTGGTTCTATGATGACTTAGGACTGAAAGGAGTCAGTGAGTATGTATTACGAGCTAATTGCGCTCGGTTTGGTTTGCCTGGGAGCACCCTGGCTCGCTCGCCTAGGCGGCTTTGAAATCAGCCGCAAGTCGTTCGATCTGGCGGGAGTGGCGGGCTTGTTCTTCTGGGCGGCAACGGCATTCGGCTTGGGCACGACCCTGGTGGATGTGCTGAAGGACATCGGCAAATTCCTCATGGTCATTTCGGTGATCCTGGGCTGGATCGCACTCAGCGTTGGCGCCGTCTGGAGCGCCTTTGATGTGTTTCGCGAGTCCCACAAGGAACTGCTGATTCACAAAGCGTAACCAGAGGGCTTCACAGCCGGATTCGTCGCGCGAGGCGCGAAGGGGTGGGTAGTTGCCGTCTGACCCGGCAGCCCGAGGCTATTCTATGACAAGCTTGGCCGGGTCAAATACCGGCTTGGGAAAGCGCGGGTCCATCTTCTCCAGCGTCTCGACGAGGATTTGCGAGACGGCGAGGTTGCGGAACCACTTCTTGTTGGCCGGAATCACATGCCACGGCGCCCACGGGGTGCTGCACTTGGTGAGCGCATCCTCGAACGCCTCCATGTAATCACCCCACAGCTTGCGCTCCGCGAGGTCGGACGGCGTGAACTTCCAGTTCTTGTCCGGGTCTTGCAGCCGCGCCTCCAGCCGCTGCTTCTGCTCGTCCTTGCTGATGAGCAGGAAGAACTTCACGACGGTCACGTCGTTGTCGTCCAGCAACTTCTCGAACGCGTTGATCTGCTCAAAGCGTGCCGACCAGACCGGCTTCGGCGCGAGGTCGTGGACGCGCACCACGAGCACGTCCTCGTAGTGCGAGCGGTTGAAGATGCCGATCTCGCCTTTGGCCGGCACGGCCTTTTGGATGCGCCAGAGGAAATGATGCGCCCGCTCCTCGGCCGACGGTGCCTTGAACGCCGTCACCTTGCAGCTCTGCGGGTTCAGGCCCGACATGACGTGGCGGATTGTGCCGTCCTTGCCGGCCGCGTCAATGCCCTGCAACACAACGAGCACCGCGCGCTTCTGCTCCGCGTAGAGCCGGAACTGGAGGTCGGCGAGCCGCTTGATGTTCTTCTCCAACGTCGCCTCCGCCTCGGTCTTGTCGCGGAAACCCGGCGTGTCGCTGGGATCGCGGTGTTTGATCTTTGCGGCTGTGCCCGGTTTGACGGTCAACTCCTTGGTCAGTTTCATGATCTCCTCGTGGCTGGCGCAAACCGGCGCGGCTATTTCGCCGGCTCGGGCGGCTTGTTGAAATCGTCAATGAACCGCTGGATGAGTTCGGCGCTCCAGTTGCCCGGCATCGGGCTGTCCTGGTTCGCGATGAGGTCGGCGGCGGTTGGCTGTTTCGACGGCACGCCGTTGGGCGGCACTTCCAGCCGCGCGGTCCAGACGATGGCGTTGAGGACGACCTTGCGGAAGTCGTTGTGCGCCCAGTTCCAATGGACATGCCCGCCGGTGAAGCCGAAGCCGCGCGCACCGTCGGGCCGCTGGTAAACCCAGCCCACGTCCTCCGCCATGCCCATTCGCGCGCGAACGGCGGGGTTGCCGCTGTGCGGGCCGTCGGGGCGTTTGCGCACGCTGTCCGGCGGCACGGCGCTGAGGATCGGCGTCACGCCTTCCATGTTCTCGCGGAAGCGCATGTGGCAATACCACTCGTCATGGATGCGGAACGGTTTTACGCCGCGCGCGACCGGGTGCGCCGAGAGCTTCTCGAACTTGGCGATCCACGACGGATTGATGGACCAGTGCTGCTCGTAACAGCCGCCGATCCAGTCGCGCATCTTCTCCATCGTCTCCTTCCTGCCGGGGTCCACCGTGTAGTGGAGGCACACGAGGCCCGCGCCTTTCTTCATCAGCGCGTCGAGTTCGGCGAGGTGTTCGTTGAGCAGCCGGCCGGCGTCGCAGTAAATGACGACCGTGTCCGCGCCGTCGAGCAACGAGGCGTTGGAGGGCCAGCCGCGCGAAACGACCGTGTGGAGTTTGTCCGGCATCGCCTCGTTGAGCGCCTTCGCGAGAAGCTGGCAACCGGCGTTGTGCGCGTGCGAGCCGAAGCCGTGGCTGCCCGCGCCGGCGAGGAAGACGATTTTCCTCTTCCCGTCGGCCGCGCCGGCGTTTCCGGCGAAGCAGAGGAGGAGAACCACACCGAGCGGCACGAGCAGCGAGCGAATCAGTTTCATAATGATGTCTCCGACGGCGGGACTCTTATCATCCGACCCTGACGGAATCCAGCTTCAACCACTGAAGCCGGGCTTGCGAAGCCGTGCTGCTTGCGTTAAACGCATGGAGCAATCGAACGTGAACGGCGTGAAGCTGAGAAGAGTTTTCGCCGACCCGCGGAACGAGAAGATGCCATGATCAAACTGCAAGTCGTCCTGTTTCTGTTTCTTTCGAGTTTCTGCCTGTGCGCTGCCGACGACGAAACTCCGCCGACGCCGAAGTGGCTGCGCGACATCACGCGCGTCGCCTACACCGATCTGCCGAACACCCAACCGCTCGGCGACTGGCCGGAGAAGCTCATCGAAGACTGCGGCAAGGCCGGTGTGCAGTTGTTCTTCTCGCGGGCGCACAGCGGCGAGCATTGGAACGAGCTGGGCTGGAAGAGCGCCTTCGGCAAGCCCGACCCGAAGATGGGCGACCGCGACGGCACGCGCGAGGTGCTGGCGCTCTGCCGCAAGCACGGCATTCGCTACATCCCTTATTATTGGGCGCAACGCGAGCCGGCGTCGCTCGGCGAGGCGCATCCCGACTGGCGATGCGTGAACAGCAAAGGCAAGCCGACCGCTTACTTCTGCATCAACACGCCCTACCGCGAACTGGTGAAGAACCGCATTGTCGAGCTGGTGAAGGAGATCGGCGTGGACGGTATCTTCTTCGACATGTTCCATGCGCGCTCCGACGAATGCTACTGCCCGGCGTGCAAGGCGAAATTCGGCAAAGAACCGCCGCTGAAGGAGGACTTCGACAGCGTGCTCTGGCAGGACTGGGTGAATTTCAAATACCGTTCCATCGAGTCCACGATGCTGGAGTTCAATCGCGCCATCAAGGCCGCCAACCCCGAGGCCGCGCTCGTCGTGAATTCTTGGAACGCGTGGGTCTATCGGCATTCAGGCAACACACGCAACTCCATCCGCGTCGCGGAGGTCGTGGACGGGATGCTGGAGGAAACCGGCTGGTATGACACGGTGGACCCGTCGTTCTTCGCTTTTCCGGCGCTGCACAACTTCATGAGCTGGCACCTCGGCGGCCTCTGCAAAGACACGCGCGCGTTCATGTGGTCTTCGCCGAGCTTCATGCGCACGCAACCCGTGGGCTACACCGAGGCTGCCATCCGCGTGCTGGCGATGATGGCCAACGGCTCCGTCCCTGCGCAGTCGGTGCCCGGCCGCGACGTGATGGCGCGCTACATGGCCGACACCGCCGCGCGCGACGAGTTTTTCCGCAACGACCGGCTCCATCCGTGGTGCGGGCTGGTCGTCTCGGAGAAGACCGAACTCTGGTATGGCCGCGACAACCCGAAGAATCGTTACGTGAAAGGCGTCTATGGCGCGTTCCAGACACTGATGGAGCGCCACCTGCCCGTCTCGCTCGTTACCGACCGCGACTTGGAGCGCGGCAAGCTCGCCAACCACAAGGTGCTCTTCATGCCGAACTGCGCCGCGATGAGTGACGCCGAATTGGAAACCGTGCGCCGCTTCGTCCGCAACGGCGGCGGCCTCGTCGCGACCTACGAGACCTCGCTCTACGACGAGCACGCGAAGCCGCGCGATACCTTCGGTCTCGCCGACGTGCTGAACGCAAAGAAGACCGGCGAGTTCGACTGCCAGCGCGTCGTCATCAGTTGGGACGTGAAGCACCAGCACGGTGCGCATCTGCATCTCGCGCCGCAGCATCGCTGGGCCGCCGACCCCGTCATCCTCGAAACGCTGTCGCGGCGCGGCGCGACGCAGCCATTGACCAACATCAGCTACGGCCTGCCGCTCAACTGCCGGCTGCTCCTGGTCGAGCCGGCGAAAGGCGCGCGCAGTCCGATGCGCCTCGCGACCGCCACGACGGACAAGAAGACCGGCGAGATCAAGCGCACCAACACGCCGGCGATCATCGAGAGCACCTACGGCAAGGGCAAGGTCATCTACCTGCCGCACGACATCGCCACCTCGTTCTTCCGCTTCGGCCACGAGCACTGGGCGCGAATATTGGAACTCGCGTTGCGCGAGGCCGCCTCCGAGCCGCCGCCAGTCGAGGTCGCCGCGCCGCGCATTGTGCAGGCGATGACGCACACGCAGGGCAGCCGCCTCGTTGTCCATCTGCTCAACGACGTTTCCTCGCTCGGCCGCTCGCAGAACGTCGTGGGCGAGTCGCTCTACGAACGCCGTGAGGTCATCCCTATCCACGACATCAAGCTGACCTTCCGCGACCCGAAGCTGAGCCGATTTCTGTTAGTGCCGGGGAACAAACCGCTCCAACCGACCGCGACGAAGGACGGCCTGACCGTGACCGTGCCGAAGTTGGACATTCACGCCATGGTCGTGGCGGAATAGCTTATGAAAGGAAACATGCTGAAGAACCTGACGTTGTTTGTGGGGATGTTCCTACCGCTGACGTTGCCTGCTGCCGACAAACCGGCTGAGAACAAGACCGGGCTGGAGTTCATTGACACCAGCATCGAGAACGCCTCGCCTCTCTGGTATGAGTTCGCCGCCGATGGGACGGTCGTCGTTAACTTGCTTTACGACCACGAGCGCAACTCGCCCAACCGCGCTGCCGGCCATTTTCACTTCCTGCTCCACGCCAAGCCCGGCTCGAAGCTGACGCTGGAGTTCAAGAACCTCGACAACGTTTGGAACGGCCGTCCCGGTTCCGTGGCGAAGGAACTGAAAGCCGTCTCCATCTCCGAGAACGGCCGCGATTGGAAAGTCGTCCCGACGGAGATCCTTCCCGGAAATCGAGTGCGACTCGCCGTTGAGATGCCCGGCCCGCGGCTCTACGTCGCGCGCATCGAACCTTACCGTCTCTCCGACCTCGACCGCTTGCTCGCCACGATCCGCAAGAACCCGCTTGTGGAAATCACGTCCATCGGCAAGACCGTGCAAGACCGCGAACTGGAGATCATTCGCGTCGGCAACGAAAGCGCGCCGCACCGCGCCTTCATCCGTGCGCGTGCGCATCCGTGGGAGACCGGCGGCAACTGGGTCGCCGAGGGACTCATTCGGCGGTTGCTCAAAGGGGACGCGGACGCGAAGAAATTCCTCCAGCGTTACTGCCTCTACGTCATGCCGATGGCGAACAAGGACGGCGTGGCGCGTGGCGGCACGCGCTTCAACCTCCAGGGCAAGGACCTCAACCGCAATTGGGACAAGCCCGCCGACCCGCAGTTTGCGCCGGAGAATGCCGCATTGGAGAAGTGGCTGGAAAAGATGGTCGCCGCGGGCCGGCGTCCAGACTTGGCAATGGAGTTGCACAACGACGGCAGCGGCATGTTGCACATCAGCCGGCCGGCGGTGCCGCAACTGGAACAATACCTGGAGCGCATGGCGCGGCTGGAGAAGCTGTTGCGCCAGCACACATGGTTCACCGAGGGCTGCACGAAGGCGACGTTCCGAAACCCCGGCTCGCTTGGTGACGGCTGGCTGGAGCGGTTCGGCGTCAACGCGGTGATATTGGAGTTCAACTGCAACCGCATTGCCGGCCTCGACGACTTCGCCACAGGCCGCAATTGGCAGACATTCGGTGAGAAACTCGCCACGGTGTTCTACGAATACTTCGGCGCGGAGAAGCCGTGACTTGATGCAGAAAAGGAAAGCGATGATGAAACTTCCCACGCTCATTCTGTCGTGCGCCGCGATAATGATCACGGTGCCTTTGGACGCAGCCGACACGCCACGCAAGCCCAACGTCCTGCTCATCATCACCGACGACCAGGGCTACGGCGACCTCTCCATCCACGGCAACCCCCACTTGAGCACGCCGCACATTGACCGGCTTGGGCGCGAAGGCGTGCGGTTCGATCGCTTCTATGTGAACTCGTTCTGCGCGCCGACGCGCGCGGCGCTGCTGACGGGCCGCTACCCGCTTCGCACCGGCACCTACGGCGTCACGCACAACAAGGAGGCGATGCGCACGGGCGAGGTCACCATTGCGGAGGCGTTGCGCAGTGCGGACTATCGCACGGCCTGCATCGGCAAATGGCACAACGGCGAGCAGTTTCCCTTCACGCCACCGGGGCAGGGCTTCGAGTTGTTCTTCGGCTTCCACAACGGGCACTGGAACAATTACTTCAACGCCGAGCTGCTGCGCGGGGCGACGTTCGAACAAACCAAGGGCTACATCACCGACGTGCTCGCCGACGAGGCGATCCGGTTCATTGAGAAGAACCGGACGCAGCCGTTCTTCTGCTACGCGGCCTTCAACGCGCCGCACTCGCCCTATCAGGTGCCGGACAAGTATTTCGACAAGTTCCGCGCGAAGGGCTTCGACGAAACGGTCGCGTGCTTCTACGGCATGTGCGAGAACCTCGACGACAACGTCGGCCGCCTCCTCGCCACGCTCGACCGTTGCAAGTTGGCCGACGACACCATCGTGTTGTTCATGACCGACAACGGCGGCACGGCGGGCGTGAAGATTTTCAACGCCGGCATGCGCGGCGGTAAGGTCAGCGTCCACGAAGGCGGATCGCGTGTGCCGTTGTTCGTGCGCTGGCCGGCGCGGCACTGGACGCCGCGCGTGGTGCCGCAGCTCGCGGCGCACATTGACATCTACCCGACGTTGCTCGACCTCTGCGGGGTGAAACCGCCGCCGGGGCCGAAGCTTGACGGTGTGAGCCTGCGCCCGCTCCTCGAAGGCGCGCCGGCGAACTGGCCCGAACGCACGCTCTTCATCCACAACCCGATTGACGAACACAACAAATTTCCCGGCGCGGTCCGCACGCAGAGATACCGCCTCGTGATGGAAGTCAAAGGCCCCGGCGGCGGCTCGCGTGCGAAGGCCAATGACGCCGCTGCGAAGGGCTGGCAGCTCTACGACATGGAGGCCGACCCTGGCGAGGAGCGCAACGTCGCCGCGCAGATGCCCGATGTGGTGGCGAAGCTGAGCAAGGCTTACGACGAGTGGTTTGCCGACATCTCGCGCGACGGCCTCCGACGCATGCCGATTCCGGTCGGCTACGACGTGGAGAATCCGGTCGAGTTGCACGCTCCGCAGGCGTTCTTCGACGGCAAGATTCACTTCTACGCCGGCCCCGGTTTCGCCAACGACTGGCTCACCGGCTGGACCGCGACGACCGACAAGGTATGGTTCGATCTTGATGTCGTGCGCGCTGGCGCCTACGAAATCTGCTTGCGCCAGCTCTGTCCGAAGGAAAACGCCGGCACCAAAGTGCGCGTGAGCATCGGCGACGCGAAACTCGAAGGCGTCATCCCCGGCGGCCCGGTGAAGGTCATCCCGTTGCCGCATCGCGTGCCGCAGGATAAGAGCAAGAACGTCTATGAAAACCGCGAGTGGGCGATGCACAAGCTTGGCCGGATGAGTCTTGCCAAAGGCCCCGCGCGCCTCACCATCGAGGCTCTCTCGAATCCCAGCGGCGCAGTCATGGACCTCAAGGGTGTCGTGCTGAAGCGTTCAGACTAATTACCGGGCGTGTGCAGTGCGGCGTCATCTTTTTTCCGCCGCGCGTTCGGCAGCTAGGTAGCGGCTGAGCGTCTGGACGTGGTGGATGAACGTGGCGCAACTGATGATGCGCGCCGTCTCGTCCTTGGGCCGGTGATATTTCAAGCCGCCGCCCTCGACCCAACGCCCGCGCGCGTCCTGCGCGGCGATTGCTTTCTTCACTTCGGCGATGAGCGCGGGGCCGGCTTTCGGCGGCGCGGGCTTGGCGGACTTCTTCAACGCGGCGGGGTCGAGCTTCGCGAGCTGTTCGTATTCGCGCGCGACGCTCTCGGTGGGGTTGCCGACCTTGAAGGCGTAGTGCGTCGGCATGTCGCCGTCGTCGTAAGTGAGTTGGTAGTCCTTCGTGAAGTAGAGTGGCTTGTTCGTTTTCAGTTCATAGAACCGCGCGAGCCGGCCGTCCGGCAAGCGCGAGCGGCGGAAGTAATCGAGCGCGCGTGGGATCGGATCGAGGTATTTGCGCTGGCCGGTCTCACGGTAGAGCCGCATCAGGACACGCATCGCGTCGAACGACTCGCCGCCGGTGACCGACGGCGGCTCGAACTTCCGCGCCCACGCAGGCTGCATGTCAAAGTCGTATTGCTGCGCCCACGCAGGCTGCGGCTCCGGCATTTGCGCCATGAGCAGGAAATCGCCCGCCTTCTCCGCCGCAGCGCGGCATTTCCGCGCGAGCGCGTTTGCCTTCTCGCCGGCCTTCGGGTCGCCCCAGACCCGCTCGGCGTCGAGCATCGCGCCGATGATGTCCGGCAGCGCGCTGTCGTTGAGCGTGTAGCGGTGCCAGTAGTTCTGGTGGCCCGGATACGTGCGCGACCATGTCTCCGGGTAGGACGCCTTCTTCACCGGGAACTTCGCCGGATCAGGGAACTCGTCATAGCCTTGCGGCCAAGCGCCGTTCGGGTATTGGGCCTTGAGCAGGCACTCGAGCGCGTAGCCAAGGCACTCGTGGATCTTCTCATCTTTGAAACCGAGCGCCTGATCCATCTGTAACAGGAACCGCAGCGCCGCCTGCGTGGTGTCGTCGTCGAGCGTTGTCGTGTTGCGACCCTTCGGGCTGCCACCGTCGCGATACGCCTTCTTCTTCCGGCTCTTCTCGTCGAACTCGATGGTGTAATGCCAGCCGCCGGACATAATCTGCCCGCGCACGAGCGCGCAGGCCGTCTCGCGCGCCGCGTCGAGGTAGAAACGGTCGCCCGTCGCCTCGTAGGCCGTCAGCAACGCCGACCCGACCGATGGCGTGCCGGGCGGCTGCACCCAGCCCTGCGTCGCCGTGGCCACGCCCTCGCCTTCGCGCTTGGCGAGGTCTTCGCTGTATTCCCAGAGATACGAACCTTCGACGGCGACCTCTTTGCGGAAAAACTCCGCACCGCGCCGCAGCGCCTTCTCGGCTTGCTCGCGCAACGGCGTTTCGGCTGGGAGGGTGACAGTGAATGAGGCAAAGGCAAGCAGAGCAACGCAGGTTCTCATGGCGGGGAAATTATACGGAATCAGCCTGTAGAACGAGCGGAATGTCGCGCGCGCCGCGAACTCGCAGCTTTATTTCGGGCCGCCGACAGGTCATAACGTGGACATGCGAGCCATCCAATCTCTTCACCCGCTTGCGGCTGCAGTGTTCTCGCTGTTGTTGGCGATGCCAGCTTCCGGCGTCGAACCCGTCCACTTCGTCAAGCAAGGCAAGCCTTTGGCCGTTGTCGAGGCGGGTCGCAAATGGCAGCGCGACAAGGACTGGATGGAATGCGCCGGCGTCGGCAACTTTATCTTCGCGTCGAAGGTGCTTGGCGAAGGCGACTTCAAGATCAGCGTCCGTTTCAGCTTGCAGGAACTCCACGGCACCGCCGCGTCGCTGGTCTTCGGCGGAAATCACTTCGGCTTCGATGGGCACAGCGGGAAACTGTTCGTGGAAGGGCGTGATTTTGGCCGTTCGCGCACCATCGGTCCCAGCGAAGGACTCATCACGCCCAGCCAGCCGGTTGTCGCTGAGGTCATTCGCACCGGCAAGAGCGTCACGCTCCGTCTCGCTGGCAAAGACGTCGCCACGTTCCCGTTCAAGACTGGCCCGATCGGCGTGTTCGGCCTGCGGCCTTGGCGGGCGACGATGCGCGTCTATGACTTCGCCGCAACGGGCAAATTTGTCGAAGACCGTGACGCGCTGAGCGCGGCGTTGCCCAAAGCCGGCCCCGCCGAAGAGATCAGCGTCGGCGGCGCGAAGTTCGACCCGACCGATCCGCCGGGTGAGCTAGTTTTCCGCAAGACGCTCGGCCTCGTCACGGCCTCGCAGGTGGACGGGCAACTCGTCCACGAAAGCAAGACGCACCTGTTCGAGAACAAGGCCACGATCACGCCAGGCGGCGATTACCTGCTGATGTTCCCCGAAGGCAAGCATTACGGCGGCAGCACGAACAAGGTCAACGACCTGATGGCGATGCGCTCCTCCGACAAGGGCCGGACGTGGAGTGCACCGAAGCCAGCGTTCAAGATTGACTACAACCAGCATGGCTTCGTGCCGCTCATCCCACGCGGGACAAAACGCATCTATGCGTTCGGCACACAGCCGGTGTGGAGCGAGTTCTCGGTGGCGAAGGGGCAGCACGAGAACGCCCCCATCGGTTTCCGTTACAGCGATGACGACGGCCACACGTGGTCTGATGTGCAACTCATCCGGCCGGTCAACGATCCGGACTTCCGCGGCATGTCGGTGATGCGGATGTGTGAAACCGACAGCGGCGCGTGGCTCATCGGCTCGCATTTCGGCGACTGGTCGGTGAAGCCGCTGTTGACGCGCCAGTTCCTGCTGCGCTCGGAGGACCGCGGCAAGACGTGGATGCTGCTGCCCGACAAGCGGCCCAACGGCTGGTTCGCGCCCGGTTTCAACCGCATGGACGAAGGCCGACCTATCAACCTCGGCGGCGGCAAGGTGCTGGCGATGTTCCGCACGCCGGAGGGCCATCTCTGGGCCGCGCGCAGCAGCGACGACGGCAGGACGTGGAACGAGCCGAAACCGACGCCGCTCATCCATCCCGACGCGCCACCGATGTTGTTCCACCTCAGCGACGGCAAGACGCTCGCCGCGTTCCACCACAACCGCCACGCGCAGACGCAATACACCGGCCTTAACGCGAAGATGGAAGGCATGAAGGACCGCAGCGAACTCTGGGTCAGCCTTTCGCGCGACGGCGGCGAAACGTGGACCGAGCCGCGCTTCGTGCTGGCCAACGCGCTTGCCGAAACGGAGCTGAACGCGTGGTTCAACCACCAGTGCTCCTATCTCGACGCGTTCGCCGACGACGGCACGATGCACCTCTTTCTGCCGCACCGTTGGAAACGCTCGTTGCACCTGACGGTCAAGGAAGCCGACTTGGCGAAGCTGCCGGCCAAGGCCGCCATCAAAGCCGCCGCGACGCTGCCTGAAGTCACCGGACTGCTCGCAAAGACCAACGTCTTCATCTCCGGGCAGGACGGCTACCACACCTATCGCATCCCGTCGCTGCTCGTGACCAAGCGCGGCACGCTGCTCGCGTTCTGCGAAGGCCGCAAGAACAGCTCCAGCGACACGGGCGACATTGACATGTTGCTGAAGCGCAGCACGGACAACGGCGCGACGTGGTCCGCCGCGCAAACCATCTGGGACGATGCGGGCAACGTCTGCGGCAACCCGTGTCCCATCGTGGACCGCGACACCGGCACGATCTGGCTGCTGATGACGTGGAACCGCGGCGACGACCCGGAGTCGAAGATCGTCGCGCAGGCCAGCAAGGACACGCGTCGCGTCTTCGTTACCAGTTCCATTGACGACGGCCTCACATGGGCCAAGCCGCGCGAGATCACCGCCGACGCGAAGCGGACGAACTGGACGTGGTATGCCACCGGCCCCGGCGCGGGCGTCCAGATCGAGCACGGCCCGCACAAAGGCCGGCTCGTCATCCCCTGCGACCACATCGAAGCCGGAACCGGCCACTACTACTCACACATCATCTACTCCGACGACCACGGCAAGACATGGAAGCTCGGCGGACGCACGCCGCAGCATCGGGTGAACGAATGTGAAGTCGTCGAACTCACCGGCGGCCAGCTCCTGCTCAACATGCGCAACTACGACAAGGCCCAGCGCGCCCGCCAGCAAGCCATCAGCGCCGACGGGGGCCTCACATGGACCGACCAGCGCCACGTTCCCGAACTCATCGAGCCGATCTGCCAAGCCAGCATCCGCCGTTACTCATGGCCCGCCGCCGACAGCAAGAGCGTCCTGCTCTTCTCCAATCCCGCCAGTGCCAAGCGTAACAAGATGACCGTGCGCGCGAGTTTCGATGAAGGCCAAACCTGGCCCACCTCGCGCCTGCTCGACCCGCGACCCAGCGCCTACTCCTGCCTCGCTGTATTACCCGACGGCACCATTGCTGATCTCTACGAAGCCGGCGACAAACGCGCCTACGAAAACATCGTCTTCGCCCGCTTCAACCTCGACTGGTTGACGAACGGCAAAACTCCATAATCCATGACAACCACGATTTCCGAACTCCGCATTTCGCCCGTCGCTTTGGGTTGCTGGCCGCTTGCTGGCATCACCAGCGGCGCCATCACCGAGGAAGCGGCCGTGGCGGTCATCAACGCTGCGCTCGATGCGGGCGTGAACCATCTCGATACCGCTTACGCCTATGGCCGCGGCGGCGAGAGCGAGCGGCTCATCGCCCGCGCGATTCGCGGCCAGCGAGAGCGAGTCGTGTTGGCGACGAAGGTAGGCGTTTACTGGGACGCGAGCGGGGCGTTGAAGCTGACCGGGAAACCCGAACTGCTTTGCCGGCACTTCGAGGGAAGCCTCCATCGTCTCGAAACCGATGCGGTCGAATTGCTCTACTTCCACGCTCCCGCTGACGACGCGCCGCTCGCCGAAACCGCCCGTTTCTTTCGTGAAGTGCTGGACGCGGGCAAGACGCGAGCGGTGGGCGTGTCGAACCTCTCCGTCGCCCAGATGGAAGCCTTCGCCGCCGAATGTCCCTTCGTGGCGTGCCAGGTTCGTTACAACTGGCTGCAACGCGAGATCGAGGCCGACATTCTGCCGTGGTGCTGCGCACACAACGTGGGTGTGGTGGCCTACGAACCGCTGGCGTTGGGTTTGCTGACGGGCAAGTTTACGCGCGATCATGTCTTCCCTCCAAACGACTGGCGCCGCCAGTCGCCACTCTTCACCGGCGAAGCGTGGACGAAGAACTTGGCTGAAGTTGAGCGGCTGCGCGCCATCGCTGCGCGCAACGGTTGCACGGTGGCGCAACTGGCCATCGCTTGGATCATCTCGCGCCCCGGCGTGGCGTCAGCCTTGTGCGGCGCGAAGCGTCCCGAACAAATCCGCGAGACTGCGGAGGCGATGCGAGTCGCAAAATTGCTGCGTGATTTCGACGCCGGATGAAGCCAGAAGCTGGTTCGCCCGTCACTTGGGCCGCGGCGGAACCGGCGTCAGCGTTCGCGCCCTCTTCACATGGCCGGGTTCGCGGCAGTGCTTGCCGGCCAGCTTGAGGCTGTCGTCGCCCAAATCCTCACGGCACTGCTCCGCGAGTCTCATGAGCCGCTGCGCAACGTCGGGATGTTGGGCAGCCACATCCTTCGACTCCCCGATGTCGGCGGCGAGGTTGTAAAGCTCCGGCTGCTTGAGAGTAACTTGGTTGGGCGCGGAAGCGTCCGGCCATGCGGCGTGAGGCAAGATCAGTTTCCAGTCGCCGCTGCGCACGGCCTGCAACTGGCCGAGGTGATAGTGGAAGAACGCCTCGTGCGGTGTCTTCGCACCGGGCTGGCCGGCGAGCAACGGCCAGATGTCCTTGCCATCAATGATGCGGTCCGCCGGCACTTCGGCTCCGGCGAGTTTCGCGAAGGTCGGCAACACGTCCATCGTGACAGCCAGTTCGCGGCAGACGGAGCCGGCGGGGATTTTGCCCGGCCAGCGCGCGAGACACGGCACGCGGAAGCCGCCTTCCCAGGTCGTGCCTTTGCCGGCGCGCAGCGGGCCGTTGCTCGCGCCGCGCGGGATCGGCCCGCCGTTGTCGGAGGTGAACAACACGAACGTGTCGGCATCGAGGTCGAGCGCTTTGAGCCGCGCGAGGATCTGGCCGGTGCTCCAGTCTATCTCCTCGACGGAATCGCCGTAGCGGCCCTGGCGCGACTTGCCCGCGAAATCGTCGCTCGCAAACTGCGGCCAGTGCGGCATCGAGTGGGCGAAGTAGAGGAAGAACGGCTGCGCGCGGCTGGCCTCGATGAAGCGGATGGCTTCCCCGGTGTAGCGGCGCGTGAGTTGTCGCTGGTCAGGTTCCAGCTCGATGACCTCGCTGCCGCGCATCAACGGCGTGGGCGGCGCGTTCGTGCGCGTGCGGCCCTGGTTGGTCATCTGGCCCATGTCGTTGGAGAACGGGATGCCGAAGAAGACATCGAACCCTTGCCGCGTCGGCAGAAACTCCGGCTGGTCGCCGAGGTGCCACTTGCCGATGAGGGCGGTGGCGTATCCACGCGGCTTGAGCACTTCGGCGATCGTGCGCTCGTCCGTGTGCAAGCCGCGCGCGTTGCCGGGAAACAACACCCAGCCGCCGCCCGCGCCCAGGTGCATGCCGACCCGTTTCGGATAGCAGCCCGTCATCAACGACGCGCGCGAGGGCGTGCACATGCCAGCCGTGACGTGGAAGTCCACGAGCTTCATCCCCTCCGCGGCCATGCGGTCGAGATGCGGCGTCTTGATGCGCGTCGAGCCGAACGGCCCGATGTCGCCGCAGCCAAGGTCGTCGCAGTTGATCAGGATGAAGTTCGGCGGGCGGGTGGCTGCGGAGGCGGACAGCGCAAGCGCGGCGAACACGATCAGCGGGAGATGAGATGCAAGTGTTGACATGGTGTGTTGCGCGTAATTGTTGCTGGCGCGTCGGCGGCGAAGTTCATACTCTCCGGGAAACAAGGTTACAAGACTATGAGAACTTTCGCTTCCAGTCTCTTCGCTGTCGTCACTCTCCTCGCCCACAACGCCTTGGCCGACCTGAAACTGCCCGCCGTGTTCTGCGACCACATGGTTCTCCAGCGCGATGCCGCCGTGCCTGTCTGGGGTTGGGCCGAGCCGGGCGAGGGGGTCACCGTCGAGTTCGCTGGCCAGAAGAAGGCCGCTAAGGCCGGCAGCGACGGCAAGTGGACGGTGAAGCTCGACTCGATGCCCGCCAGCGCCGAGCCACGTGATCTGACTGTTTCCACCAATCCAAAATCCAAAATCCAAAATCTAAAATTCACCGACGTTCTCGTCGGCGAGGTCTGGCTCGGCTCGGGCCAGTCGAACATGGCGATGACAGTGAACCGCGCCCGCGATTTCGAGCAGGAGAAGGCCGTCGCAAACCTGCCGCTCATCCGCATGTTCAAGGAAGAGTCCGGCCCCGCCAACACCCCACAAACCATCGGCAAAGGCTCATGGGCTGTCTGCTCGCCCGAGACGGTGAGCGGTTTCTCGGCCACGCTCTATTTCTTCGGGCGCGAAGTGCACCGCAAGCTCAACGTTCCGGTCGGCCTCATCAACTCCTCCGTCGGCGGCACGCCCATCGAGTCATGGATTGACACCGACGCACAACGGAGCACGCCAGAGTTGAAGGCGTTCTTCGACGCGCAGACGAAGACAGCGAAGGAGTTCGATCTCGCCGCGGCCAAGACGAACTACGAGAAGCAGCTCGCCCGCTGGAAGCAGGTGGCGAAAGAAGCCAAGGCTGCTGGCAAGGCGCCGCCGCGCGCACCGCGCGACCCGCTCGCTACGCGAGCGCGCAAGGGCAACGTCGGCGGCCTGTTCAACGGCAAGATCGCGCCGTTGATTCCCTACGCCATCCGCGGCGCGGTGTGGTATCAGGGAGAGGCCAACGCGCAGCCCAACAAAGCGCAGTTCTACCAATACCACCTGTCACTGCTGGTGAAGGACTGGCGCGCGCGGTGGGGCTGCGACTTCCCGTTCGCGTGGGCGCAACTGCCGAACTTCACCCGCCCCGGCGAATACTGGATGCTCGTGCGCGAGGCGATGTTGAAGTCGCTCGCCGTGCCCAACACCGGCATGGCCATCACGATTGACATCGGCGATCCGAAGGACATCCATCCAAAGAACAAGCAGGAGGTTGGCCGGCGGCTCTCGCTCTGGGCGCTCGGCACGGTTTACAAGCAGAAGGTGGCGGCTACGTCCGGCCCGTTGCCGGCAGGACATGAGATTCGCGGCAGCGAGGTCGCGCTGAGTTTCAAACACACCAACGGCGGCCTTGTCGCGAAAGGCGGCGGTGAGCTGAAAGGCTTCCAGATCGCGGGCGCGGACAAGGTGTGGAAGCCCGCGCAAGCCAGGATCACCGGCGACAAAGTCATCGTCTTCAGTCCCGACGTGAAGCAGCCCGTGGCCGTGCGCTACGCATGGGAACCGAATCCCGACTGCAACCTCGGTAACGGTGCCGGCCTGCCGGCGTCGCCGTTCCGCACGGATGACTGGCAGGAAGGACAGTCGCAGCCATGAGAACCGGATGTGGCGCAGTTTTTCTGTCGTTAGTGGCACTGTCCGCGCAGTTGCTCTTCGCGGCCGACTGTCCACACGCGAAACTTCGCGGCGTTGATCTCGCTGACGTCAGGTGGACGGAAGGTTTCTGGTCGGAAAAGTTCGAGTTGTGCCGGCGCGCGATGTTGCCGAGCGTGGAAGCCGCGTTGCTCGACGAGCGCAACTCGGAGCAGCTTATCAACCTCAAGATCGCCGCCGGTCTCGAACAGGGAAGTTATCGCGGCGCCCACTGGAGCGACGGTGACTGTTACAAGTGGATCGAGGCGATGGCCCACATGTATGCCGTCACCAAGGACGCCGAACTCGACCGCAAGATGGATTGCTGGATCGGCGTCATTGCCAAGGCCCAGGCGCCCGACGGTTACATCTCGACTAACATCCAACTCGACCTGAAGAAGAAGCGTTGGGAAAAGGTCCAGCACCACGCGCTTTACAACATGGGCCACCTGATCACTGCGGCCTGCGCGCACAAGCGCGCCACGGGCAAGGACTCGTTCCTGAACGTGGCCCGGAAGGTTGCCGACCATCTTCATGGGGTTTTCGCGCCACGGCCACCTGCGCTGGCGCGGATGGACTTCAATCCGTCGCAGATGATGGCGTTGGTGGACCTCTATCGCGTCACGGGCGAGCGCAGCTATCTGGAGTTGGCCGACATTTTCATCACCATGCGCGGCTCCGCGCCGGCCACGCAGGAGGAAGGGCGCGACCGTCGCCATCTTGGCGGGACGGACCAGACGCAGGACCGCGTGCCGTTGCGCAAGGAAACGCAGGCGGTCGGCCACGCCGTGACAGGCACGTATCTCTGGTGCGGCGCAGCGGACCTCTACATGGAGACCGGCGAGCGCGCGTTGTGGGCGGCGCTGGAGCGCATCTGGCAGAGCGCGGTGCGGCGGACCTACATCACGGGCGGCGCGTGCGCCCAGCCCACGGGCAGGTCAACGCGCGGCGACGAGGTGCATGAGGCGTTCGGGGCCGACTACGAGTTGCCCAACCGCACCGCCTACAACGAAACCTGCGCCAACATCGGCAACGCGATGTGGAACTGGCGGATGCTCCAGATCACCGGCGACGCGAAGTATGCCGACGCGATGGAAAGGGTGCTCTACAACAGCGCGCTTTCCGCCGTGAGCGCCGATGGGCGGAACTTCTTCTACGCGAACCCGCTCGCGTGGGATGGCCGGCCGGGCTGGCCGACCAAGCACTACACGGAGAAACGATGGTTCGTGCATCCGTGTTATTGCTGCCCTCCGCAAGTCGCGCGCACCATCGCGGGCCTGGGCCGCTGGGCCTATAGCACGTCGCCCAACGCGGTGTGGATCCATCTCTACGGCGGCAACCGGCTCGACACAAAGCTGCTGAAGTTGACGCAAACGACCGACTATCCGTGGGACGAACGCATCACGCTCACCATCGAGGCCGCGCCGTCAAAACCGGTCGCGCTGATGTTGCGCATCCCATCGTGGGCTGGCGGCGCGACGGCGCGCGTCAACGGCAAGAAAGCCGACGCGGAGGCGAAAGCCGGCGCTTATTTGGCGCTGAGACGCGAATGGCGCGCGGGCGACAAGGTAGAGTTGACGCTGCCGATGAAACCGCGGCTCATCGAGGCCAACCCGCTCGTCGAGGCAAACCAAAACCACCTCGCCGTCATGCGCGGCCCGGTCGTCTATTGCATGGAGTCGGTGGACCTTCCAGCGGGCGTGAAACTCGCGGAGGTGCGGCTGCCGCGTCGAACACAGTTCACGGTCGCGCGGGAGACGAGCAAGCTCGGTGACGTTGTGGTTGTCAAAGGCGTCGCCACGCGCGTCCGCCAGCCCGACTGGGATCAGCAACTCTACCGTGACTTCACGCCGGCCAAGCCGGAGAAGCTGCCGGTCACGTTCATCCCCTATCACGCGTGGGCCAACCGCGGCATCGCCGAGATGAGCGTCTGGCTGCCGTCAGAGTGACGCGGATCGCCGCGGGCACGCCGCGGACATTCGACAGCAAGGTTTGCATCGCGCAGATTGACTCGTTGAAGAAAGGATGGCACCGATGAAGATTCTGCTCACAGGCTCGGGTGGTCTGGTTGGCTCGGCGTTAATACCGCGGCTGACGGTGGGCGGCCACGGCATCACGCGGCTTTCCCATTCGCAGCCGTGGCCGGAACTGGCGGGCCACGATGCGGTGGTGCATCTGGCCGGCGAGAACATCGCCACGGGCCGCTGGACGCCGGAGAAGAAGGCGCGCATTCGCGACAGCCGTGTGCAGGTGACGCGGCGGCTTTGCGACACCGTCGCCAGGCTTGCGTCGCCGCCGCGCGTCGTCATCTGCGCGTCGGCGGTCGGCTGCTACGGCAACCGCGGCGACGAGCTGCTGCGCGAGGAGAGCGCGCCGGGCACGGGCTTCCTGGCCGAGGTGTGCCGCGACTGGGAAGCGGCGACGAAGCCGGCGGCCGACGCGGGTATTCGTGTCGTCAATCTCCGCTTCGGCGTCATCCTCAGCGCGGCGGGCGGCGCGCTGGCGAAAATGCTGACGCCGTTCAAGCTCGGCGTTGGCGGCGTCATCGGCGACGGGCGGCAATGGATGAGTTGGGTTGCGCTCGACGACGCGGTCGGCGTGATTGGTGATGCGTTGGCGAACGACGCGTTGCGCGGCCCGGTGAACGTCGTCGCGCCGCAGCCGGTGACGAACCGCGAGTTCACTACGGCGCTCGGCCGCGTGCTGCGCAGGCCGACGATGTTCCCCGCGCCGGCGTTTGCGTTGCGGCTGGCGCTTGGCGAGATGGCCGACGCGCTGTTGCTGTCGAGCCAGCGGGTGGAGCCGGCGAAGCTGGTTGCGAGCGGTTATCGGTTCCGTTTCCCCGAACTCGAAGGCGCGTTGCGGCATTTGCTGAAGCGATAGGCCGCGTCGCACCAGGCTTCCGCAACTCCGACTCGATTTGCGCGCGCCGAAAGGCTATGATTCGCAGCGATTCGCGCAAGACCATGAACAAACAACGACGCGGCATCAGTGAAGACTGGCTGGCGGTGTGGATGGGGCTGGGCATTTTCGCCCTGTCGCTCGGCACGCTGGCGGGCGTGGATTTGCTCGGCTGGAGCGTGACAACGAAGGTCTGGACGGATGTGACGAAGGCGCTCGCGCCGGCGTCTGACGCCTACGCGAAACTGCCGGGCGTCGTGTCGTTGCTGGCGACCTACCTGTTCCTGCTCGTGGTGACGTCGCTCGGCGCGGCGGCGTTGCGGGCGGACGTGCGGCGCTTCGCGGGGGCGTTCACGGTGGTGTTCTGGATCAGCTACGCGTGCTGGGTGCTCGGCAGTTTCGCCAACATCGCGGCCACGTCGGACAAACTGGCGGCGTTCAAGATTTCGTGGTCGCTCCAACTCACCTCGGAGGCGGGCTTCATCGTGGCGCTGGCGGCGGGGCTGGTCGTCGGCAACTTCCTGCCGCGCTTCGGCAACGCGTTGCGCGAGGCAATCCGGCCGGAGTGGTATGTGAAGACCGCCATCGTGCTGCTCGGCGGGTTCTTCGGGGTCGCGGCGGCGGGCCAGCTTGTGCTGGCGAAGGCGGTGCTGTTCCGGGGCGTCTGCGCGATCATCGAGGCTTACCTGATCTACTGGGGCCTGGTCTATTTCGTCGCGCGGAAGTATTTCAAGTTCCCGCGCGAATGGGCGGCGCCGCTGGCGTCGGGCATCTCGATCTGCGGCGTGTCGGCGGCCATTGCGACGGGCGCGGCCATCCGCGCGCGGCCGGTGGTGCCGATCATGGTGTCGTCGCTGGTGGTGATTTTCGCGGTGGTGGAACTGGTGGTGCTGCCGTTCGCGGCGCAGCATTTCCTCGCCGACGAGCCGATGGTGGCGGGCGCGTGGATGGGGCTGGCGGTCAAGACCGACGGCGCGGCGGTGGCCAGCGGCGCGGTGACGGACTCTCTGATCCGCGCGCAGGCGCTGGCGCTGCACGGCGTGCGCTACCAAGAGGGCTGGATCATGAACACTGCGGCGGCGATCAAGGTGTTCATTGACGTCTTTATCGGCGTGTGGGCGTTCATTCTCGCCGTCATCTGGAGCGCGAAGATCGAGCGGCGCGAGGGCGATCCGGTGCGGGTCGCGGAGATCTGGCAACGGTTTCCGAAGTTCGTCCTCGGCTACATGCTGACGTTCGCGGTCGGGTTGACGCTCGGCCTGGCCGCGCCGGCGCTGCTGGGCAAGCTCAAGTCGGCAATGGCCGAAGCGAACGTGTTCCGCGGCATTTTCTTCGTGATGACCTTCTTCACCATCGGCGTGGTCTCCGACTTCAAGCGGCTGGCAGAGGAAGGCATCGGCCGGCTTGCGCTGGTCTATGTCGTCTGTCTGTTCGGTTTCATCATCTGGATTGGCCTGGCGATCTCGTGGATCTTCTTCCACGGCATCAAGCCGCCATTGGTGGCTGGTTAAACGCCGCGGAGATACAAGCATGGCGGAAAAACCCAAACTTGCCGAAGAACTGAAAAAGTTGGCGGAGGAGCCGTTGCTGCCCGTCGAGAAGAAACTCATCGCGTGGAGCGTCGGGCTTGGCGTGGTTCTGCTGGGCGTGCTGGTGTGGCTCAGCCGGACGTTTTTCCCGGGCTGAGCTGCGCGCCAGTGGTCACTCTTTCACAGCTAGCGCGATCTGGAAGAAGCCGCGTAACGCGGCGGCTTCGCGGTGGACGACGCGCAGACCGGAGGCGGCGAGGAGCGGGCGGAGACGACGGTTGACGTTGGTGGCGAGAAGACTCGCGAGCGGGTTCAGCAGGCGGAGCCAAAGCGGCAGTGGGCCGTCGTCGGGGGCAAACTTGTCGAGGATCGCAACACGGCCGCCGGGCCGCAGGACGCGCACGGCTTCGCGCAGGCAGCGGACCGGATCGGGGATGACGGCGACGATGTAGTGCAGGATGACGACATCGAACGAACCGTCGGCGAACTCCAGCGCGTGGCCGTCCATCACGCGAGCGTCCACGGCGAGGCCGAGCCGGCGGGCGTGACGGCGGAGTCTTTCCAGCATCGCCGGCGTAAGATCGGTCGCCGTGACGGTCGGGCCGACCGGGATGAAGTCGAGGTCGAGGCCGGTGCCTGCGCCGACGAAGAGGACACGCTCGCCGGGCCAGAGGTTGGCCAACGTCAGGGAACGGCGGCGCATGGGCCGGGTGGGCAGGGCGATGAGATCGTAGATCGGCGCCCAGCAACTGTAGCGGATGCGGTTCCAAAGGTTGGTGTTGATGCTCACGGGCGCGTGGCGGCGAAGAGCGGTTTACTGGGGCGACGGTTCGTGGGCCTTGCGGCCGTGGACGCGCTCGTAGGCTTTGCAGAACGGGCAAAGGTGGACCTCAACCGTCTGGACCATTTTAAAGGCGACGCCGCGTTGCTTCCTGCGCGCTTGGCGGCAGACGGGGCAGAAGGCGCAGACTTCCGCGAGCATCTTGTCGAGGCCGGTGGCAGCTTTGGGTCTGACGAAGTTGTTCATGGCTCAGTCGTCGCGCGCATATTGGAATGAAGCCCAGCAGTCGTCGAGAAAAACTGAAGCGTTCCGGAGGACGAAGTTGACGTCTGCGACTTGCGAAAGAACAGAAAGCGGGGCACTTTAACGGGCGGAGCGCAGGGCCGGAATAGACAAACAATGTTTTGGAGGCCAAACCATGCAACTCAAGATTCCCACCGAAGTTTGCAGGTCTTACATAGACTCTCAGACGAAGCGAGCCGAGGCTTTGGCTTGGGAGCGCCGCAAGAAGGAACCTCTGCCCGTGGTGACGATCTCGCGCCAGGCAGGCGCGGGCGGCGTCTCGTTGGCGCAGAAGCTGGCGCAATACCTCCAGCAACATGACAAGCACGCGGCTTGCCCGTGGACGGTGTTCGACAAGCAGCTCGTGCAAAAGGTGCTGGAGGACCACAAGCTCTCCGCCAGCGTAGCCAGGTTCATGCCGGATGAAAAATACTCCGAGATACGCGACACGGTGGAGGAACTGCTGGGCTTGCATCCCGCGCGTTGGACGCTGGTGGAGAAGATGAGCGAAACCATCCTCCACATCGCGCAAATGGGCAACGCCATCCTCGTGGGCCGCGGCGCCAACGTCATCATCGGCTTCGCCCCCAACGCCGTCCATGTCCGGCTGGTCGGCTCCATCGCGAAGCGCGTCAGAAACTGCCAGGAGTATTACAACTTCAGCCCGGAGCAGGCCGCCGAATACGTCAGGCAAACCGACCAGGGGCGCGACCACTTCCTGAAGAGGCATTTCAACAGGAACATTGACGACCCGTCGCTCTATCATCTGGTGATCAATACCGATGTCATCACGCCCGACGAGGCGGTATCCGTCATCGGCCGGGTCGTGCAGGGCCGGCTACCCGCGTTGCAGTTCCAAAAACACGAAGCCGGAGATTTCTCTCCGGCTCCGCTTGTTTGAATAGGCAGCGGTTTCCGCCCGCTCAGGAGCAACCGAGGCTCTCACCGCAGTTGAGACACTTGAAGCACGCGCCGTTGCGCACGACGATGTGACCGCAATTCGGACAGGTCGGCGCGTCTTTCATAAAGTGCGACACGGAATCGCTCAACGTCTTCACGTGACCCTTGCCGTTGCCGTTTGGCGTTTCAAGAGACTTGGCCCGCACCGGCTCCGGCACGTCGTCAACGCGCGGGAGATCCGCCACGGGCCTGTTCACTTTTTTTTTGATGGCTTCCTCCAACTCCTTCATCGGCAACTCTTGCTGACCGGCGCCGGGGTTTGTCGCTTCGCGGAAGCCGGGGATAAACTGGCAGCCGAGCCATCGGAAGACATAGTCCACGATGCTGGAGGCGGTGCGAATGTCCGGGTTCTTGGTGAAGCCGCTCGGCTCAAACCGCTGGTGGGCGAATTTCTTCACCAGCGCGTCAATCGGCACGCCGTATTGCAGCGCGAGGCTGGTCAGGGTTCCGATGGTGTCCATCAGGCCGCCGATCGTGCTGCCTTCCTTGGCCATGGTGATGAACAGTTCGCCCGGCGTGCTGTCCTCGAACAACCCGACGTGCAGGTAGCCTTCGTGGCCCGCAATGTCGAACTTGTGTGTGACCGCCATGCGCGTTTCCGGCATCCGACGGCGAAAGGGTTGCGGCATGGCATCCCTTTCCTCGTCCTCGCCGTCCTTGGCACCGGTAGCGCCGCCTTTCTTCGTGGACATCGGCGCGCTGCGTTTGGAACCGTCGCGGTAAATGGCGATGGCTTTCAAGCCGAGCTTCCAGCCTTCGACGTAGGTGGTAATGATGTCCTCGATCGTCGCCGTTTCGGGCATGTTGACGGTCTTCGAGATCGCGCCGGAGATGAACGGTTGGGCCGCGGCCATCATGCGCAGGTGAGCCATGTAGTGGAGCGAACGGGTGCCCTTCTGCGCCTTGAACGCGCAGTCGAAGACGGGCAGGTGCTCTTCCTTCAGGTGCGGCGCGCCTTCGATGGTGTCGTTCTGGTCAATGTATTCGACGATGTCCTTGGCTTGATCCTCGTTGTAGCCGAGTTCCTCCAACGCCATCGGCACGGTGCGGTTGACGATCTTGAGGATGCCGCCGCCGGCGAGGAGTTTGTATTTCACCAACGCGATGTCCGGCTCGATGCCGGTGGTGTCGCAATCCATCATGAACGCGATGGTGCCGGTCGGCGCAAGGACGCTGACCTGCGCGTTGCGGTAGCCGTGCTTCTCGCCCATTGTCAGCGCGCGATCCCAGCAATGCTGCGCCTGGTCGCGCAGATACTTCGGACAGCTCGCGTCAACCTGCGCCACGTGGCTGCGGTGGAGACGAATCACGTCGAGCATGCAATCGCGGTTATCTTTGCCGATCGGTTTCGGCACGTGCGCGCAGCGCGCGTCGAGGTAGCCGGGGAACGGACCCTTCGCCGCTGCCAGTTCGGCGCTGACTTCGTAAGCTTGGCCGGTCATGATGGCGGTGATGGCGCCGGCGAGCGCGCGGCCTTCGTTGGAATCGTAGGCGGTTCCTTCGGCCATGATCAGCGCGCCGAGGTTGGCGTAGCCGAGGCCGAGCGTGCGGAAGACGTGCGAGTTCTCCGCGATCTCCTTCGTCGGGTAGCTCGCGTTGTCCACGATGATCTCCTGCGCGATGATGAAGATGCGCACAGCGGCCTTGAACCGCTCCACGTCGAACGTGCCGTCGTCGCGGCGGAACTTCATCAGGTTCAGCGAGGCGAGGTTGCAGGCGGTGTTGTCAATGAAGACGTATTCGCTGCACGGGTTGGTGGAGTTGATCGGCTCGGTGTTTTTGCAGGTGTGCCATCGCTGGATGGTGCTGTCGAACTGCATGCCGGGGTCACCGCAGATGTGCGTGCCTTCGGCGATCTTGCGCAACAGCTCACGGCCCTTGTAGGTCGGGCCGGCTTTCTTTGGGTCGGTCACCCAATGGGTCGTCCAGTCCTTGTCCTCGACCGCCGCCTGCATGAACGCGTCGCTGGCGCGCACGGTGAGGTTTTCGTTCTGATACATGATCGAGCCGTAGGCGTCGCCGTTGAAGTTGGCGTCGTAGCCTTGCTCGATCAGCGCCCACGCTTTTTTCTCTTCCTTCGCCTTGCACTCGATGAAATCCAGGATGTCCGGGTGCCAGTCCTTGAGGGTGTTCATCTTCGCCGCGCGTCGAGTCTTGCCGCCGCTCTTCACGACGTTGGCGATCTGATCATAGACTTTCAGGAACGACAACGGCCCGCTCGGACGTCCGCCGCCGGAGAGTTTCTCGCGCGAGCTGCGCAACGGCGAGAGGTCGGTGCCGGTGCCGGAGCCGAACTTGAACAGCATTGCCTCGCTCCCGGCCAAGCGCATGATGTCCTCCATTGTGTCGCGCACGCTCTGGATGAAGCAGGCGCTGCCCTGCGGGAACTCGTATTGCGTTGAGGCGCGCTGGGCTTCGCCCGTGGCGGCGTTGTAGTGCCAGTTGCCGGGGCAGGAATTCTTGCCGATGCCGTATTGGTGATAGAGGCCGACGTTGAACCACACGGGCGAGTTGAACGAACCGTATTGGTTCACGCACAGCCACGCCAGTTCCTGGTAGAACGTCTCGCCATCCTCCGGCGTCTTGAAGTAGCCGTCCTTCACGCCGCAATCAGCGAGCGTGCGCGCGACGCGGTGGACGAGCTGCTTGACAGAAGTTTCGCGCTCGGGCGTGCCGAGTTCGCCGTAAAAGTATTTTGAGACGACGACCTTGGTCGCGAGCACCGACCAACTCTTTGGCACCTCGACGTTTTCCTGTTTGAAGATCGCCTTGCCTCCGTCGTCGCTGATCTCAGCGGTGCGGCGATCCCATTCCAACTCATCGAACGGATGAACACCCGCCGTGCTGAATACCTGTTTGACGGTCAGCCCGACGCCAGCCGCGCTGTCGCCGTTATCTTGAATGTTCTTCTTCTTGCTGCTCATACGTTTGAACTGTGAGTTGCGAACAACGGGAATAGTGCTCTTTGCCTGAATCATCTGTTCTTCTCCTTGGCCAAAACTACCGTGTCTAAAATCAGCTTCGTTTTCACTGGCCCCTCCTACCCGAATTGTTCACCACCAAACGGTGAATAAATTGTCAATAACCACAGTATTTAGGGGCTGTCAATTCATCATACCACTACCGGTGGTAGCGTCAACGAAATTTCACCTGATTGTCAAAATCGCTAAAAACCCCCGATTTTTCCGCCTATTTCACTCGCAATTCCCGAATCTGCCACTGCCGATCCATGTCCCGCGCAAGCACAAATTTCAAAACCCGCACTGCCCCAGCGGTCCAATCCAAGCCCCAAACGCCATTCGTGCCGGCCGGCTGTGCGACCGCCAGTGACTGCCATCGCGTCCCGTCCGTCGAAAACTCAACGCGCAACTGCGCGCCCGGCGTTGTTTCCAACTCAATGCGCTTCGGTTGCTGGACTTCCCGAAGATCGAGTTGGAACCAGTCGGCTGTCCGCCCCGGCGTGACCGTCGCCCATCGCGTCTCGCGATAGCCGTCGAACGCATCGCTTGGCGGGAATGGCTCGTCGCTGCTTGCTGTCGCGCTCCACAGCAACGTGCCGGCGCCCTCGCGCGCCCAACGCAGGGCTTCGTGACCCGCGGTTCGTGATTCGTGATTCGCTTTGCAGAGATGCTTGCGCCACGGCGACAAATCCAGCGACGCCCCGCCACGCGCGACGAACGACTCCGGCAGTTTGATCGCGCCGCCGCCCGCATCCGCCGCCAGTTCGCGCAACTCCAGCGGCTCGCCGAAGTGCTGGACGATCTTCAGGCGAAATTCTTTCGGGCCGAAGTCGAGCCACGCCCAAAAGCGCGCGAAGAAGACCGGCGCGTGCAACTCCGTCATTCCCGCCGGCAGACGCGGCGACAACATCAACCGCCGCTCCGGCACGTCGAGCGCCGCGCCGGTGATCGCCGGGAGCAATGTCCAGGCCGCCAGCGCGCTCACGTCAGACTCGTGAATCGCAGGCGGGTTGTCGAACGTCGAGTCAATGCTGGCAGGCTGCCCCCACAGGTTTTTGTTGTAGCGACAGGCTACTTCGTAATTCTGCCGTGCGCTTGCGGTCGCATCCGCCGACGATAGTTGCTTGACGGCTTTGGGTTCATACTCGCGCGCAAGTTCTGGTTCGTTCTCGATCCGCGCCATCGCCGCCGCCGCGCTGGCCGCCGGCTGGCTGTAGCTCGCGCCTGCCGGAGTTTTCGCTTGGCGCAGCCACGCCATCGCCTGCTTCACGCCGGGCCATGTTGCGTCGAGGAATTTCCGGTCGCCCGTTGCGCGGTAGTGCTCAAGCACCTCGGCGACATAAACGCACGCCGGCTCCTCATCGCCCGTGATGCCGCGCCAGACGTTCGGATTGCCAATGCCGCGATAGGCGTTGCCGTAGAGACGCGGCACTTCGCCGTTGGGCTGCTGGCATGCGCGGAACAATTCCAGTTCGCGGCGATCCAGTTCCGGGAAGAACGTCCGGCAAAAAGCGGCCGACTCGCGGCGCTTCTCCAACGCGCCGAGCGCGCCTTCGCCGCGCACCGGATTCTCCTGCATGGCAAACGCGCCGTCGCGTGTGAGCAGCGTGTTGCTGAACATCGCCGCGGCGGAGTTCAGCGTGAGCGACTTCATCCATGCAGGCAGGTTTGACTCGCGCACCAGCCGCGCCCAGGCGTCCGTCTCTTTTGCCAGCCGCTCGCGCTGCTCGAACGCGTAGGCTGCCAGCTTCTCCGGGTCGGCGAAATCGCGCTGGCAGAAGTGGCCGTGGCTCTTCAGGTCGAGCGTGACGTGGTCGGGCATCCACCACACCACCATGAAATGCACCGTCTCCTTCGAGCGCGGCGCGAGCAGAACTTTCCGGCAGAGCGCGCCGGCCGGCCGCACCTTGTCCTCCTTCGCCCTGACGGTCAGGCCGTTCAACTCACCGTCGAGGCGGAAGTCCTCCACCAGCGCCTTGCCGTCGCCGAGCGCGTCCCAGCCGCGGTCAGTCGTCGGGCCGTCGGTCAGCAGCAAGTATTCACCAGAGACGTTCTTGCCGATGCCCTCGAACTGCCGCGGGCTGCGAAACTTCAGTCCCTGCAACATGCTGCCGCTGATCACGGCCGGCTGCTGCGAGCTGCCATCGGCGAAATACCACCGCTGCTTCCCTTCATGAACGCGCACGCCGCCGATACCCACGAAGTTCTCCAGCGACATCATCACGCTCACTTGCAGCGACCGGGCGAGCGGATTCTCCAGCGTCACATCGAAGAACGCCACCGGCAGGCTGGAGTCCTTTATATTATGGGGCGTCAGCGCCGACCACGCGCGCAGGTTCGCCCGCACCGGCAGCTTCTCGTCCATGAACGCCACGTCGGCAAACGGAAACGTGCCGCGCGACTCGACGCAGCGCACCTGCTCCGCGTCTGCCAATTCGCTCTCCGGCCAGCCGCGCCGCAGCCATCGCGTCACACGCCGGACGCCGTCGCTGGCGTTGACGGCGAAAAATGTCCCGCGCGACGGCACGAACGGCTCCTCCCACAGCGGCAAATCCCAGTTGTGATTGATCGTGAACCGTCCGAACCACGCCGACGGCAGCAGTTCAAACTTGCCGCAGCCAACACCGCCGAGCGGCATGCCCGCGCGCCACGACGCGTTGCGCCAGACGCCGGCGGCCTCGTCGAAACCCTGGCAGTCGGCGCGCGGCGTTGGTTCCGCCGCCGCGCAGAGCAGAGTGGAAGAGGCAACGAGGGTGGCAACGAGGCGGCGGAAGCTCCAAACTCCAAACTCCAAACTCCAAAGAAGCTCCAAGCCCCAAGTTCCAAACAGCCGTTTGGAGTTTGGAACTTGAGGTTGCCCTGGAGTCTGGCGTTTGGCGTTTGGTGTTTCGTTCGCGTTCACGTCAGCACCGCTTCGATTTCCTTCAGCCGGCTCGGCGTGCCAATGTCGTAGAACCGCTGCGTTGTGGCAAACGCCGCGAGTTGATGCTCGGCGATGAGCCGCGGAAACAACTCCTGCTCCAGCGATACCACGCGACCCGCGGGAATCCGCCGCAACAGCCGCCGCGTCAACGCCAGCACGCCGGCCTCGACGTGCGTCAGTCCCGCCGCCGCGCCCGCGCCTTTCTCGTAGCGAGCGACAAAACCATCCGCGCCGAGCGCGATGTTGTTCGGCACGTCCACCACGGCCGCCGAGTTGTCCAGCGCCACCACGAGCGATTCCGACCGCGCCGAGCGCAGCCGCTCCATCGCCTCCGCGTAGCGGATTGGCAGATACGAGTCGCCGTAGATCAGCAGGAAATCCTCCGCCAGCAGCGGCTCGGCCAGCTTCAACGCGCCGCCCGTGCCGAGCGGCGACGGCTCGCGCGAGTAGCGCACGCGCATCCCGGCCGCCGCGCCGTCGCCGAAATACGCCTCGATCTTCTCGCCGAGATAGCCGGTCAGCAGCACGACCTCCGCGATGCCCTGCCGATTCAACTCGTCGAGTTGGTAGGCGAGATAGGGCCGGCCGCGAATCGGCACCATCGGTTTGGGAACGTTGTCCGTCAACGGCCGCAGCCGCTCGCCGCGTCCACCTGCAAGAATGACAGCCTGTATCACGCTGTCGTTGTAGGTTTGCTTGCCGGGCAAGTCAAGCGGGGCGCGAGATGAAAAGCAAGGGGCCGGTCGAAGGCGGCGATTGCGTGGATATGGGCTGGCGAGACGCCTGCCCTACTTTGTCGTCGCCTCCAGCAGTCCTACTGGCGGCGATTCCTTGGGAACGAACAAGTGTCCAAGCGTGCTCGTGACTTCGATGACGACTTCGTTGCGTCCTGTTCGCGCCGCGCCGCGCAGATTGAATCGGAACGGCAGCCACGCGCGAAATCCGAGGTTCTTGCCGTTCCAGATCACGCGCGCCGGATAGCCGCCGCTGTTCACACACAAACACTTTGGAGCCGCCTCAAAACTCACCTCAGCCCGATAGCGTCCGGTGCCGCAAAAGGCGGGGAACCCTTGCGCCTGCCAGTCGCCCGGTTTGATTGTTCTCGGCGGCGCGATCAAACGTCCTTGCGCGTCCACCGCGAAATCGCCCCACAGAATCAGCGCGGGCAGGAACTTCAGCGGCTTCGGCTCAGTCGTGTCCACTTCGAACCGGTTCTCGCCCGCGCGCAGCAGCTTCGCAACCGACACGCGCCGGTAGCTCAGGTCAAACTGCCGATCCGCCGGCGCGGAATCGAGGTTCACGGCCGTCCCGTTGACGCGCAGGCCGCGCACGAGTTGCGATTGGATGGATAGCTCGGCCGCGCGCGGCAGGGCGACGATATTCAAAACCGGTTGGTCAAGCCTCAGTGAGTTCAACCCTTTGAGGTGGAAGCTCCATTCCGCTTCCAGATTACGGCGCGTTGCAGCCATGGCGGGAATAGCATTACCCGGTTCCAGTCGCGCACGGATGGCTTCGCGCGCCGCGGCGACGAACTTCTCCGTCATCGCCTTCAGCGCCTCTGACCGCGTCGGCGCGGGGCCGGCGGCCGCCCACAATTCCTCGTCCGTAGGCCACGGCACGCCCAGCGGCTTCGCCGATCGGGCGTGCACAGCGGCCTCGGCGACATACTCGGCGTAGATTTTCGCGCCGTCGCGGAACCACGGTTGCTGCGGCCCGGAGACGCCGCAATACTCGCGTTTGAACACGCCGCCCCTGAGATCGAACGGGCAGATCGCCAGCACGTAGCGGTCCACGCCGCACGCGGCGCAGAGGTCCACCATCTTCCGCATCGTTTCCATGCTCATGCTCGGCGGGCCGAGCGCATAGACCTCCACCATCCGCTCGCGGGCGGTGAGTTCCGCGATGGCGGCGAGCGTCATCGCCTCGCACTTGGCCGGGTCCGTGCGCGTGCTGATCTCATCAATGCCGGGAATGCCCTGCGCCGCAAGCTGCCGCCGCAAGCTGCCGTTGTAGGCCACTTGCGTGCCGAAGCTGTGCTCGCCCAGAAAGTGGCCGCTGAACGCGATCTTGTGCGCCTCGCACCAACGCGCGATGGGCGTAACCCACGCGTCATGAAACACGCGCGCGTAGGCGGCCCAATAATCGCGCCAAAGCGGCGAGCGCGCGACATCGCCGCTGCCCGCCAGACGTTGGCGGAAATCTCCGCCGAGCCTCTTCTCCATCGCCGCCGACCACGTCACCTGCCACGGCGCGCTGCCGGGCTTCCGCGGCTGGTGTTGGCCGGCCAGCGAGGGCTCGTCCGTGAAAATGGCGCGCACCGTCGAGCCGAAGAACTTGCCGATGGCCGCGGCGTATCGCTCGTGCGTCACGGCCAAAAATCGCGCGGTGGCTTCGGGCATCAGCAAATTGGCGCTGCCGGGAACGCGCTCGATGCTGCTTTTGCCATCCTTTTCGACGTGCAGCACCTGCGCCTCCAGTTCCTCGTGGCCTTTCGTCACCAGTCCTTTGGCGTGGCCGCTCGGCCAAGTGAACTCGTCGTAGAGCCACACCTCCATCTTCCGCGCCGCCGCCTGCTCGATGATGAACAGGATTCGCTCGAACCACGCGTCGCTGAGATACTCGAGTTCCAGTCCCCAGCGCGGATAAAGCACGACACCCCAGCCCGCGCCATGATACGCATCGAGTTGCCGGCGCACGTTATCCGACTTCAACGTGCCGGTGAGCGCCCACATTGCCAGCGACGCTGCGGGGCGTTTCGCAGGCGCTGCTGTGGCCATTGGGTTGCTTTGAAGGAGCGGCGCCAAGCCCGCCGCCGTCGCACCGCTGAGACTTCGCGTCAGAAACTCGCGCCGCGAGACAGATGGGCTGGCTTTCATGCGCGTCTTCCTGTCGCGTCGCCGCTGTTACTTCCCGAACGTCGGGAAGAGCTTCTTCAGTTCCGCAATCGAAGGTCGGCGGCCGTATTCGCACAGCTCGAACGCCTCCGCGTGCTTCACCTGCTTGCCGCGCTCCTCGCCATACAGTTCGATCAGCCGGGTGCGATACTGGTTGGCCGTGGCCGCGAAACGATTACGGAGCCGGTTGCGCACATCCGCCAGACGCTTCGTGTATTCCTCCTGTGTCTTCGGCACCAGCCGCTCGTCGCCGCCGCAGCAGCCCTCGATCATTTGCGACTCCAGCATGGCGATGGCGTTGACCTTCTTCTCGATCGCATCGTCAATCGAAACCACGATATCGGGCCGGAATGGATTCGGCCGCTCAAAGTGGTCGGAGTAGTAGAGGAACACCGGGTTCTTGGCCAGATACGGCGAGTCCGGACAGAAGAACGGCACCGTCACCATGAACGCCGCGTCCTGCACGAGAATGCCCGTGTAGCGATGGTCGGGATGATAGTCGTTCGAGCGCGGCGCGAGCACGATGTCGGCCTTCCACTCACGGATCAGCCGCGTGATGATGCGGCGGTTCTCCAGCGTCGGCATCAACTCGCCGTCGTGGATGTCGAGCACCTCCGCTGTCGCGCCGAGCGCCGCGTCGCACTTCCGCACCTCGGCCAGCCGCCGCTGCGCGAGCGTCCCGCCCGCCTGAGACCAGTGGCCCACGTCGCCATTGGTCGTCGAAACCAGTTTGACGTGGTGGCCCTGAGCCGCCCACAGCGCGCCCACGCCGCCTGCCTTCAACTCCGAGTCGTCGGGATGCGCGCCAAAGGCGATGATGGAGAGCTTGCCATCCTCGCGCGGCGCGGCTGCGGGCGGTTTCTTGCCCGAGGCCAGCGTGGCGTTCCAGCTTTCCTCCGAGCCGCTCCCGCTGCTTGCAAAAGCGAAACACGCCGCCGCCAAAACGATTCCAGAAACAAACCAGTTCTTTCCATTCATGGGATTCTTCTCCTTGCGCGTGCTGACCGGGCTTCGCCGTCCGCGCGTCATCGCATTGCTCTTGAGGACTTCCTTGAACATCGGCCGCAGTGTAGCCGCCAACGTCCCGCGCGCAAAAGCGAAATCTCCGCGCTGTGACACGTCCGTTGCTTGCCAATTCAGCGCCGCCGCCTACAATCGCGCCGTGCCCGACACGACTGAGCTTCACGGTTTGCTGCACCGGCATTTTGGCTTTCACGAGTTTCTCGAAGGTCAGGAGCCGGTGATCGAGGCCATTGTCGGCGGGCAGGACACGCTGGTCATCATGCCGACGGGCGGCGGCAAGTCGCTCTGCTACCAGCTTCCCTCGATGTTCCTCGACGGCATCACCGTCGTTATCTCGCCGCTCATCGCGTTGATGAAAGACCAGGTGGACGGGATGGTGGAGAAGAAGATCCCCGCCACGTTCATCAACTCCTCGCTCGGCCAGTCAGAGATGGACGACCGCATTGCGCGGATGAAGCACGGTGAATACAGGCTGGTCTATGTCGCGCCGGAGCGGTTTAAAAGCGAGCGGTTCGTCGCCGCGCTGGCGCCGCTCTCCATCGCGCTCTTCGCGATAGACGAGGCGCACTGCATCTCGCAATGGGGCCACGATTTCCGGCCGGACTACCTGCGGCTGAAATGGGCGCTCAAGGACCTCGGCCAACCGCAGGTCGCCGCGCTCACCGCCACCGCCACGCCGGAGGTGCGCGACGACATCATCGAGCAGCTCGGTCTCGGCAAGTTCGGCCGCAAGCCGCCGCTGGTGTTCGTTTCCGGTTTTGCCCGCCATAATCTCACGCTGGCCGTCACACACACAAAGAACAAGGCGGAGAAGCTGGGGCGCATCTTCGACACGATCCGCAAGTTGAAGACCGGCATCGTCTATTGCGCCACGCGCAAGAACGTGGAGAAGGTTTACGAGCACCTGGCCGAGTTGCGCGCGCCTGCGGTTTACTACCACGGCGGCATGAGCGAGGAGCAGCGGACAAAGGCGCAGGACAAGTTCATGAGCGGCCAGTGCGCGGTGGCGGTGGCGACGAACGCCTTCGGGATGGGCGTGGACCGCGCGGATCTGCGGTTCGTGACGCACTACGACATTCCCGGCAGCGTGGAGGCTTACTACCAGGAGGCGGGCCGCGCCGGACGCGACGGCGAGCCGGCGAGGTGCGAACTGTTGTTCAACTACGCCGACGTGAAGACGCAGGAGTTCTTCATTGATGGCGCCAACCCGACGCGCGACATCATCGCCGGCCTGCACCAGGCGCTGCTCCGGCTCTGCAAACGCGGCCCGGTCGAGATGCCGATGTCCGAGATCGCGGAACACGTGAAGGCCGCCAAGAACGACATGGCCATTGGCAGCGCGCTCTATCTGCTGGAGCGAGCGCAGTTCATCGCGCGCGATTACCGCCAGGGCAGCCGCACCTACACGACGCGGCTGGTAGAGCCGGTGAAGCAGCTCGATGAGCTGGCGCTGGACTTCGAGCGGCTCGACGCCAAGCGCGAGCGCGATTTCAAGAAGCTGTGGCGGATGATTGACTATGTGGACTGCGCCGGTTGCCGGCACGGTTACATCCTGAACTACTTCGGCGAGACCGATGCGCCGCGGCATTGCAGCGCATGCGACAACTGTGGAAGCGCGGGAACGGCCACCGCGCCCCGCCGGCCCTCAAAGAAACGCGCCGCCACCGCTGCGCCTGCCGCGCCTGCCGAACCGGTCGCGCCGCTCGTGGTCAGCGCCGGGGAGAAGACGGTGCTGCTGCAAAAGGCGCTGAGCGGCGTGGCGCGGATGGACAACCGCTTTGGGCTGGGCCGCATCACGCTGGTGTTGACCGGCTCGCGGTCGAAGGAAGTGTTCGACTGGCAACTCGACAAGCTCTCCACCTACGGCTTGCTGAAGGAGTTCGGCTACGACTTCACGCTGGAGTTGCTGCGCCGGCTTGTCAGCGCCGGCTGCATTGACGTGACGGCGGACCAGTTCCCGAAAGCGTCGCTGACAGAAACCGGCCGGCAGGTGATGCTCGCGAAGAAGCCGCTGGAGATCGAACTGCCGCCGCTCGAGAAACCGAAGCCTGCCGCGCGCAAAGCCGCCGCCACGGCCGCCGCGACGGAGGCGGAAGCGCCGTATAACGCTGCGATCTTTGAGGCGTTACGGCAGTGGCGACGGGACGCTGCCACGAAGTTGGGCATTCCCGCCTACCTTGTCTATCCCGACACGACGCTGAAGGAGTTGTCGCGTCAGAAGCCGCAGTCGGAGGCGGCGCTGCTGGAGGTGCGTGGCATCGGGCCGGCGAAGGCGCGGCAGTTCGGCGCGGAGACGCTGGCGGTCATTCGCGAAGCGTCGTAAGCGACATCAGAGTCACTTCGTCAACCAAGCGACGAGTTCGTCCTCGCCGAGCTTTTCCTTCCGTGTTTTAACGCCGGGCTTGAAGGCTTCGCCGGCGTTGTGGATTAACAGCGGGGCGTTGTCGATGAGGGCGACGGCGGCGCGGAAATCGCCGGCGCGGCGCAAGACGGGGACGTAGAGCTTTTTCTGGTAGGCATCGTCGTTGGCGAGGTTGAACTGCCCGGCGTCGGCGGCGGTCTTCTTCACGAACGGCGCGAACGGCCGGGCGAGCAAGCACCAGAGGCCGGCGTCATCGAGGCCGACGAGATTGATTGCGCTGACGTCTTTGCGGCCGTGCAGCCAAGTCAGCGCGGTGACGATGTCCTGCGCGCGAAGCTGCGTGTCGGTCTTGTTGTAGGTCGTGAAGAACTTGTCCTCGGTCTTGCGCCCGTGGTTGAAGCAATCAATCGCCAGCACAAGCTGGCCGGCGTCGGCGAGCTTCGCGGCGAACGGCTCGGCGGCGAGCCAGCCTTTCGGGTGGACGACGAGCGTCGCGGTGCGCTTGCCGCCGACTTTTGGCTGCGTGAGCTTGGCGGGAATGCGGTCGCCGCGGCCGGGCCAGCCGAGCGCGAGCAAGCCGCCGCCGCAATCCTCGGCGACGATCTCCTTCGCGGCAGGGACTTCCAGCGAGAGCGCGTGGCGGAGCGCCGGCTCGTAAAGCTTGCGGAACTGCGCGGGGCCGTCGGCGAGCGCGTCGGCAAGTTGCTTGTCGCTGTTGGCGGTCCACATCTTGGCGAGGCTCTCGGCGGTCTGGGCGTTGGCGGGTTTTTCGCGTCCTTCCCAGACGAGGAGGTTTTCCTTCGGCTCGACGGTGAACGGCTTCTCCTTGAAGTGGCTGGCGTTGTTGTCGGCGAGCAGCCATTTGCCGAAAAAGGCGTAGGCGGCTTCGCGGCTGCCCTTGTTGTAGTTGTGCGGCGCGTCGAAGCGGACGGCGCTGGCTTTGTCGGCGGCGCCGAGCAGGCGGTAGATCGAGCGCACGGCGGGGAACTCGTGGGTCATGGTGAAGCGCGTCCAGTCGCCGGTGGCGGCGATGAGCAGTTGGGGGCGCGGCGCGGCGGAGGCGCTGACCTCGACGTTGAAGGTGTCCTGGCGGAGGTTCGGGCCGTTTTCGCAGAGGCAGCCGCCCTGCATGATCGCGCTGACCATGACGGCGGGCGCGGCGGCCTTGATGCGGTCGTCCACGGCGGTGAGGATGAACGTCTGCGTGCCGCCGCCGCTCTCGCCGGTGCAGCCGATGCGATTCGGGTCCACGTCGGGCAGCGACTGGAGGAAATCAATGACGCGGATGGAGTTCCACGTCTGGAGGCCGAAGAGCGAGAGGCCCCAGAGCCATTCGCGGCCGCCGGCAGGCGGGAAGTCGCGGTGCGGCCAGTGGAAGCTGTCGTTGTAACCGATCATGTCCCACGAGAACGCGACGTAGCCCTGCCGCGCGAAGCCGATGCATCGCCCGGGCAGCGAGCCGATCTCCTCGTCGGCGAGGCGTCCGACCTTCCAGTGGCCGTGCGGGTTGAGCATCGCCGGGAAGGGGCCTTTGCCGCGGCCGAGCGGGCGGTAGAGGTTGCCGCTGACGTAAAAGCCGGGCCAGCTCTCGAAGAAGACCTTCTCGACCGAGTAACCGTCGCGTTCGATGCGGCCGAAGATCTGGGTGTTGAGCGGGCACTTCGCCGGCGCGGGCCAGAGGCCACACGAGACGAGGAGGTGCTCGCGCAGCCACGCGGCGTGGGCGAGCCAGTCGGCGCGCGAGTGGTAATGCGGCATTGAGCGCGGGCTGTTGAGGTCCCGAATGACGCCGCGCACGTCGGCGGTGGGCAGCACCGACGATTTTGAAGTGTCCGCGGCCGGAACGACGGTTGCCGCGAGGATCGTGGTGAGAAACAAGAGGCGCTTCATAATCATGCTCAGTGCAGTTGGCGAAAAACCGTCGCAATGCCGCAGGCGGCACGGCCAAACCCTACCTCGAGAACAGGCCCGAACGCGAGCGTTCGCTGTCCGGCTCACGGCGCGACGCCGCCGGAATGGCACTCGTTGCACTTCGTGGACGGATCAAGGTCGCCGCCTGGATGCTTAAAGGGCTGGCCGGCGGCGTTGAGTTGGCTCAACTCGACGCCCGTGCCCTGCGCCAGGATGAGATGGCAGGCGTTGCAGTCGCTGGCCTTGATCTTCCGCTTCCCGTCGGTGGTGGCGTGCTGGCCGTCGTGGCAACGGAAACAGCCGGGCCAGTTCTTGTGCCCGATGTTGTCGGGATAGGCTTTCCAATTCGCCTTCATGTCGGGGAAGAAGTTGTGGCTGTAGATTTCCTGCACGGCGGCGATGGCCGGCTTGATGCGCGGCTCGTTGGGATACTGCCCGGTCAGGCTCGCCGCGATAGCCTCCAACCCTTCCTTCTTGCTGGCGTAGTCCTTCGTGAGGAGGGCGACGGCGTGCTTGCCGATGGAGGGGAGCGTGGGGTCAATCTTGCCCAGCGACATTGCCAAGTCCACGGCCGTGTCCGGCGCGTCGAAGTTGTGGGCGGGGCGGTTGTGGCAATCCATGCAGTCCATCGTCTGGATGGCGGCTGGACTGGGCGTGTCCTTGTAGCCGGCCGCGCGGAACTCGGTCTTCACGCCCTTGGCGTCGGTCAGACGAACCCACGGGATGACCTGGTGTTCCTTGTCGGTGGCGACGAACTCGATCTTGTTGGCGACGTTCATGTGCCAGTGGATACCGCCGACGGGGCCGTGCGCGGGATCACTGCCGCCGACCTTCAGCGACAACCGCACGGCGTAATGCGTGTTCTTCTCGTCAGCCAGATAGTGCTGATAGACCTTCTCCATGTTCCCGTAAAACTTCTTCGACCAGTGGCATTGCTCGCAGGTTTCGCGGGCGGGGCGCATGTGCTTGACCGGCGGCGGGATGGGGCGGGAATAGCTGTTGCGAACCATCGCCACGACTTGATGCATGCCGTTGATCTTGGCCTTCACGAACCACTCGACCCCGGGGCCGACATGACATTCCGTGCAGGCCACCTGAGCGTGGGGCGAATGTTGATAGGCGGTGTTTTCCGGTTCCATGACGTGGCAGACCGAGCCGCAAAACTGCGCCGACTCGACGAAATGGTAGCTGTGGTAACTGCCCACCGCCGTCACGCCCAGCAAGACCACCACCACGGCAAAAAGAATCTCCAGGACATGGCGGTCGCGCAGATGCGAGAGGTTGATGGTCAGCAGCTTGACCGGCTCCTGCGGCTTGGCGGCGGCGCCGTTCCGGCGATGCTGGATCACCGCGCCGATGGCCGTGACGAGCAGGCCGAAGACCACAACCGGGAACGCGACGAAATACATCATCACGCCCACGTAGGGATTGTTGAAACGCGCCAGCGAGTCGTAAATGAAGAGGAGCAGGAAGGCGAAAAGGCCGAGCACCGCGATCAACAGTCCGATAACGCTCCACCAGTTTCGGAGAAGGTCCCAACGTGAGTTTTCGTTGCCGCTTTCAGGTTTCATAGGTCAGTAGCCAACATGCAAATTCATGCCCACGAGCGCAAACTGCTCCGCGTGACACGGCCGACACTGCCGGCCCGGTCGTGAACGGATTGTTACTTCTTCGCCGGAACCGGGTGCTTGATCTTCTCGTAAGCCTGTTCGGCGTCGAAGCCGACTTTCTTGCCGTCCTTGGTGGTGTAGCGGTCGGCTTTCCACGTCGGACTGGATTCATTGTGACATTGCGCGCAGGACTTCGTGGCGGGATAGATCATGCCGCCGGCGATGGCTTCCTGGCGGTTCTGCATGACCGACCGGGACTTGTAATTCTTGCCGGGACCGTGACAGGACTCGCAGCCCACGCCTTCCTCGGGCGTGAACTTGTCGGTCTGGACCGTTTCGGTGAAATGATAGGCCGTGGAGTGGCACTTCAAGCACTTGCCGCTCTTCTGCGGGTCGGTGACGCCGACTTTGGCGCCGGCAGCCTTGGCCTCGGCGGTGCCGAGCAATTCGAATGCCTTCGCGTGCGGGCTGGCCTGCCACTTGCCGAGTTGGTTGCCGCCTCCCTCCTTCTTGTGGCACATGCCGCAAATCTTCATGCCAACGTAGTTGGCCGCGTCGCGTTCGGCGGCTTGAGCGGGGGCGGCTATGGCCAGCGCGATAAACAAGCCTGTGCCAGCGAAAGTGAAACGCTTGAACGCTGTCATGGGTTCTCCTTCTTAAATTCCTTTCTTGGTCAAATGGACGCGGCAGATTACACGCCGCTCTCCCGCGCAGCAATACAGAAAAACTCGCGCTCCGCACCCGCGCGGGAAATCCGGTTCCATGCGCCTTCGCGCCCCGCGGCTACGACCGGATGGAGAGGCGATACTGCCGCGGCGCCATGCCGGCGTATCTGCGAAACACGCGGTTGAAATGCGGGATGGACTGGAACCCGGACGCGAAGGCCACCTCGCTGACGCGCGCGTGCGGGTTGGCCAGCAGGTTCTTCGCCTTCTCGATCCGCACGCGCGAGACGTATTCGGTGAACGTCATGCCAGTGGCCTTCTTGAACATCTTGCAGAAGTAGAACGCGCTCAGGTGGACATATTCCGCCGCGCCGCGCATCGTCACATGGTCGGCGGAACGGTCCTTGACGTATTCCTTGGCGCGCGCGACCGGCGCCGGCTCGTCGTGGCGCGCGGCGATAATGCAACGGCTGCCGAATTCCGCCAAGTGGTGCGCGAACAGCGTCAGCAGCCGGATCATCGCCCGGAACTGTTCCTCCGTAACAACGCGCGTGTGGAAATACGCCTCCTCAAGCCGGTGCAAATCCGTGTCCAGTCCCCACGCGACCAGCTTGGACGTGAGATCGGCAAAATCCTGTTTCGTCGGCTGGCGGCGGAACACCTGTGCGCTCAACAGCGTGGCAATGTGCTGGCCGCCGATGACCACCGGCACCGCCACGTCCGTCAGCCCGGCAAAACAGCGCACGTGCTGCGGCGCGAGCTTCTTGCCGAGTTTCTTCATGGCTTCCTGCTGCGCCTTCAGGCACGCCTCGCAGCCGCCCGCCAGCCGCGAGACTTGCGCGCAAAACGGGTTCTCGCCGGAGCCGAGGCTGTGCCGCTTCTCCGGCACGCCTTCCGGCACCAGCTTCAATGGAAGGCCCGTCGCCTTCCAGAAAGCTTCCTCATACTCGCGCACGATCTTGGACTGCGCGAGCGCTTCAAACGCTGGTGATCTCACGTTGGCACCTTAGAGCACCGCGCCACGCTTCTCAAGCGGCAACGGCCCGACATGGGAGCGCGTTTCAGTCCTTGAACGCCGCTTTGGGTGAAAGCGCGTCGCGCGCGAAAACCGCGTGGCGATGCGGGCCTCCGTTGTGCTACAAAGCGGCAAGCCATCATGAAAGCCGCGCTTCTACTCCTCCTGCCCGTCACTGTTGTCGCAGCAGAGCCTGTGTCGCGCCAACACACGGAAACGATCACCGCCGCTTGTCGCGAGTTCGTCATTCGCATGGGCGGCACGATGGATGGCGAGAACACGCGCACGCCCGTCGGCTATCAGGCTTGGTCGCGCGCGTTCGAGCCGATGCGCGAAGTCCGCGTCGAGAACGTCGGCGACACGCCGGTCGTCAACCCGTGGCTGCTCGTCAACAGCCGGCGCGACTGGCGCACCGTGGAGAAGATCGTCGCCGAGGCCACGCGCGGCTGCGCCAACGACCGCGAACGCGCCATCGCCATCTGGCGGTTCGTCATCAACAACCGGTTTCACGCGACGCCGAACGACGGCGACAACGTGGACCCGGTCAAACAGTTCAACGTCTATGGCTACTCGCTCTGTGGCGACATCGCGCGGACTATCCGCCAGCTCTGGAAGGTTGCCGGCTTCAAAACCCGCCGTGGCCACCCGCACGGCCACTGCCTGACGGAGACGTGGTTCGATGGCGCTTGGCGGATGCTCGACGGCGATGAACAGATCATTTGCCTGCGGCGCGACAACGAGACCATCGCCAGCGAGGAGGATATCGTGCGCGACCACGACCTGATGAAGCGCACACACACCTACGGCATTCTTGCCGGCGACGATCCGCTCACCGACCAGTTCTCCGCCGCGCTGCACCTCCATGAAGGCAAACGCGACGGCGACTGGCAGGACGACTTCGGCCATCGCATGGATCTCACGTTGCGGCCGGGCGAATCGCTGGCGTGGCGTTGGGACAATATCGGCCGCTCGCACGGAACCGACCTCGCAACCGGCTGGGGGCCGCAGGCCGGCCAGCCTCTCGCCAACGGCCGGCTCGTTTACGCGCCGCCAACACCAGCCGACGCCGGCGAGATAAGCGGCGACGCGCTCATCGTGCCGATGGTCAGTCCCTACGTCATTGTTGGCGGCAAGCTCGATATGCGCGGCGAAGCCAGGGTTTCCATTTCCTTCGACCGGAAGAAGTGGGAACCGGTCACAGGAAACGATGTTGATTCACACCTCCCGCGCGGCGGCAAGGCGCGCTACCGCTACTGGCTGAAGTTCGAGCCGGCGGGCGCCGTGCAGTCGCTGCGCGTCGAGAACATCCTCCAGATGGCGCCGCTGTCGCTCCCCGCGCTGACAGTCGGCGACAACCGGATCGCCTACAACGACGACTCCACCGGCATGCGCAAAGTGCGCGTGAGCTTCGAGTGGGTTGAGCGCGGCGACAGTCAGCCACCCGCCGCACCGGTGGCGGAGTTTCCGAAGGATGGCGGCGAAGTCGAAGGAACGCAGTTCACGTTCAAGTGGAGCGGCGGGCGCATGGACTACCATTTCCAACTCAGCAACCGCGCTGACATGCGCTGGCCGCTATCGCCGACTTTCGACCGGCGACTGCAAGACGGCACGGCGAGCTGGACGATTCCGTGGCGCGGCCTGCTCAATCCCGGCCAGCGTTATTACTGGCGTGTGCGCGCGCGCAACAGCGACCGCCTATGGGGAGCGTGGAGCCAGGTGTTCAGCTTCACTCCGAAAGGGCCGGGCGTGCCGCTCGCCGTGAACTACGACACCACAACGCGTTCGGTTCTCTGGAAGGCCAACCCGCAGGGCCGGCCGCCGGTGAAATGGCGCGTCTATGCCAGCGACGAAAAAGGTTTCACCGCCAGCGACACGCCCCTCAAAACGCTCTGGGAATCGGGCTACGAGCGCCCGCGCGACGTGCGCGAGCTGCCGCCAAACTTCGTCGGCGAAACCGACAAGCCGGAGTGGCGCTCGCTGACGAACGCATTCTACCGCGTCGTCGCCGTGGACGCGCGCGGTGTGTTCAGCGGCGCGAGCGATTACGCCGCCGTGCCGCGGCCGAGGTTCATCAGCCAGCCGCCGACGCGGGCGAAGAGCGGCGCGCCTTTCAGCTACCAGCCACGCGTTATCCGCTCGCTCGGTGACTTGCGCTGCAAGAACTACACGAAGGATAAAATCTATTGGGCCGGTTTCTGGAACATCGAGAGGCCCTCGTGGTCGCTGGCCGCCGCTCCGTCGTGGCTAAAGCTCAACGCCGAGACGGGGGAACTCTCCGGCACGCCGCCCGCCGACGCCGCCGACATCGAGTCGAAGGTGGAGTTGTGCAGCGAGATCACTGGCGTGGGCGCCGACACACAGTCGTTCACCTTGCGGGTCGAGCGGTGACGATCAGCGTCGTGAGAAATTCGCGTCCATCAACATTCTTGCCTGCGCCTGCTTTTGGCGTTATGGAATGGAGTCCATTGGGATGACAACCAACCATTCACTCTCACCTCGCGAAACTTACCAGGCCATCGCGGCAAACATCGAGAAAGTCATGAAGGGACAAGCAACCGCCACGCGGCGGTTGCTCGCGGCCGTGGCCAGCGGCGGGCATGTGCTGCTCGAGGATTTTCCCGGCACCGGCAAGACGACGCTGGCCAAGACGCTGGCACGCTCCATCAACGTGCAGTTCAAGCGCGTCCAATTCACGCCGGATCTGTTGCCGTCGGACATCGTCGGCGTGCCGGTGTTCGACCAGCGGGACCGGCAGTTTCATTTCCACGAAGGGCCGGTCTTCACCAACATCCTGCTCGCGGACGAAATCAACCGCGCCTCGCCGCGGACGCAATCGGCGCTGTTGGAGGCGATGGCCGAGGGACAGGTCAGCGTCGAGGGCGAACGCCGGCCGCTGGCGGAGTTGTTCTTCGTCATCGCGACGCAAAACCCCGTCGAGTTCCGCGGCACGTATCCGCTGCCGGAGGCGCAGATGGACCGGTTCGCGATGCAGTTCGAGCTGGGCTACGTCGCGGCGGAGCAGGAAGTGGCCATTCTCACCGACCAGATGCACAACCACCCGCTTCATCTCATCGAGCCGTGCGCCAGCGAGCAGGACTTGCTGCGGCTGCGGCGCGCGGTGACGGAGGTCCGCATCAGCGAGGAACTGAAACGCTACATCGTGGATGTGGTGGCGGCGACGCGCGGCGCCAGCGGCGTCCAACTCGGCGCCAGCCCGCGCGCTTCGCTGGCGGTGATGAAGACGGCGCAAGCGATGGCGCTGTTTGACGGGAGCGGGTTTGTCACGCCGGAGCACGTGCAGGAAGTGGTCACTCCGGTGATCGCGCACCGGCTGGTGATTGACCCGCAAGCGAAATTCTCCGGGCTGACGGCGCGCGGCGTCGTGCAGGAGGTGTTGCGCCGGATTCCCGTGCCGGCCTGACGGCCATGTTACGGCGGTTCTTCTATCACAGTTACCGCCGGCTCTTCGCGAGCGCGCGCTGGCTGGGCCGGCGGTTCACGCGTGCGGGAGAGTTTGCGCTGGGTCTGACGATGCTGGCGGCGGTCATCGGAGCCGACACCAACCAGACAACGGCTTACCAGGCGTTCGCGTTTCTGGCTGCGATGTTTGGCGTGTCGGCATTGTGGACCATCCTCCGCAGGTTCGGGCCGGGCGTGCTCTCCGTCCAACGGCTGCTGCCGCGCTTCGGAACAGCGGGCCGCGCTGTGAGCTACACGGTGAGGGTGAGGAACGAATCACCCCGGCCGCAGCGGGGCGTGATCCTGCTGGAAGACATGGAAGACCCCCGGCCTTCGTGGCAGGAGTTCGCCGTCAAATCACCGCGAAGAAAACGCGATGCGGCGGCGTGGCTCGACGATTGGCTCGGCGCATCGCGCTGGCGCGACCTCGTGGCGCGGAGGCAACCGGCGGTGATCGGCGCGCAAGTTGTGCCGGACCTGCCGCCGCGCGGTGAGGTGGAAGTGCGCATCGAAGTCACTCCACGGCGGCGCGGGCGGGTCCACTTCACCGGCATGACCCTGGCCCGGACGGATGTTTTTGGGATGATGCTTGGCCATCGCCGCCTGCCGTGGCCGCAATCGTTGCTGGTCCTGCCCAAACGCTATGTCCTCCCGCCCATCGCCATGCCCGGCACGCGCCAGTATCAGACCGCTGGCGTGGCGCAGGCAAGCTCGGTGGGGCAATCGGACGAGTTCGTATCGCTGCGCGATTACCGTCCCGGCGATCCGCTGCGGCACATTCACTGGAAGAGTGTCGCCAAGACGGACCGGCTGATCGTCCGTGAGCATGAGGATGAGTTCTTCGTGCGCCATGCCTTGATACTCGACACCTTCGTGGCGGGCGGAGAGGAGGAGACTTTCGAGGAGGCGGTTTCGGTGGCGGCATCTTTTGTTTGCACGATCCAGACGCAGGAGTCGCTGCTGGATTTGTTGTTTGTGGGGACGGAGGCTTATTGTTTCACCGCCGGCCGCGGCGTTGGGCACATCGAACGGATGCTGGAAGTTCTGGCGGGCGTCAACACATGCGCCGGCAAATCCTTCCCCGCGCTGGAATCGCTGGTGTTGCGTCACGCGCCGTTGGTGAGCGGCTGCGTGTGCGTTTTTCTGGCGTGGGACGAGTCACGGCGACGGCTGGTGAGGTTGCTGCAAGGGCTGCGCGTGCCGTTGCGTGTGTGCGTCGTCACCGGTGCGGGCCAGACCGGCGCGCTCGATCCCGGCCCGATGAAGAACGAGCCGCATCATTTCCATGTGCTGCGGGCCGGGAAGATCCAGGAGGACCTGTCGCGATGGTGAAGATGCCTCCATTGCTGCTTGGCCTCACGCTCCTGTTTTGGGGATGGGAGGTTGAGTTGCTGCCGCTGAGCGCGGTCGGCGCGGTGATCCTGGAACTGCCTCAGTTCATCCGATGGCGCTGGGACTTCTCCGAGACGGACATGAACCGCTTTTGGGATTTGTGTTACGTGCTGTTCCTGGGGGCGATCGCTTACAACTTCGTCACGACGGACCTGACCTACGCGACGTTCAAGTTCATGCCCTGGTTGCCGCTGATCTTCTTCCCGTTCGTCGCTGCTGCGGCCTACAACGCGGAGGACCGCGTCCGGCTCAGCACCTTCTCGTTGTTCCTGCACCGCAAGAGCCGTGACGCAGCCTCGGCAAAACCGGTCGGCTGGTTTGTTCCTTACTGCTATTTCGCGATCTGCTTCATCGCCGCGAGCACCGTCAACGCGCGCGACCCCCGCTTTTACGCCGCGGTGGTCCTGTTCGGCGCATGGCTGCTGTGGACGATTCGCAGCCGGGTCGCGTCGGTCTGGGTGTGGGCGGTAATGCTGATTGTTGTCAGCGTCGCCGGTTCTGGCGGACAAGTCGGGCTGACGGAGCTGCAGGCGTGGATCGAAACTGCCGCGACCCGTTTGCTGACTGGCTCGGACGAAGAATTTACGCAGACGCGGACCGCCATTGGTTCGATGGGCGAACTCAAGCTGTCGAATCGAATCGTCCTGCGCGTTGAGACGAACGGCAACAATCCCGCTCCTGCGCATCTTCGCAAGGCCAGCTTCATCTTCTACGATACGTCGGGCAGAAAGGCAACGTGGCTCGCCGCCGGCACGCAGTTTGTCCAGCAACAACCAGGGACGGAACCCACAACGTGGGTGGTGGCTGAGCAACAACCCTCGTCGGCCGCGACCATCTCAATGCCTTTGTCGCGTGGCATGGGCATCCTCCCGGTGCCCAACGGTCCGTGCGTCCTCGAAGGTTTGGTCGCCGGTGTTGTGGAAGTGAACCGCTGCGGGTCCGTGCGCGTGCGCGAAGGCCTGCCGCTCGTCCGCTACACGGTGAAGTATCGCGGCGTCTCAACCCTCGACGCGCAGCCGAATGAGCGGGATCTCTCAGTCCCTGCGGCGGAAGTTCCGGCCTTGGCACAGATCGCCAGCGAGCTTGGTCTGGCGGGCCAGCCGCCGGGCGAAGTCATGCGGCGGCTCGCGGTCTTCTTTCATGGGAAATTCACCTACCGCACTCACTTGAAAACCGCGGCTGACGATTTCTTCGGCCAAACCACCGCGCTCAGCCACTTCCTGCTGCGCGACCGCGCGGGGCATTGCGAGTTCTTTGCAACGGCCACGACGTTATTACTGCGGCAGGCGGGCATTCCGGCGCGCTATGCGACCGGCTACGCCGTGCCGCCAAAGGCCGCCAGCGCGCGCGAGCATCTGGTGCGGCGTCGCCACGCGCACGCCTGGGTGCTCGTCTACGTGGACGGGGCATGGAGGGATTTTGACACGACGCCCGCCGCATGGGGCGGCATGGAGGACGCGGAAGCGTCGGTTTTCCAATCGCTCGGCGACCTGATCTCGTCGCTGCAATACCGCATCGCCTTCTGGCGCTACTACGGCGACCGTGCCGCGATCATCAACGCGTTGCTGTGGCTCATTCCGTTCCCGGTGATCTGGTTTTCCTGGCGGCTATTCTGGAAGAAAGGTCGCATCCGGCTGAAGGACCGCAAGCAACGCAAGGAAACGTCACCGCGTGCCGGCGCCGACTCGGAGTTCTACTTGATCGAAAAGCATCTCACGAAAGCGGGCCTGCCGCGCCGTGAGGGAGAGTCGTTGCGCGAATGGCTGCGGCGTTTGGAAACCTCGCGACGGGCCGGCGTGCGCATCCCGCCGCTGGAGGAAATCGTGGCGTTGCACTACGCCTACCGCTTCGATCCGCTGGGCATCACCTCCCAGCAGCGGCGTGAACTCAAATCTCGCGCCGAGTCTTGGCTCAAGGAAGCCGCAGAAGCGGTCGTCGCACCGTAGCGGTTTACTTTCGCTTCTTGCAGAGCCGGCAAATCAGCGCGTCCAGGCTCCAGGGACCCGCGCCGCTGAAGATCAGCGACAACGCAATCAGGCCGAGCGTCATCGGATACTCAAAGCCGTGCTTGTCTGCGAAGAAGCCGTTGGGTAGATGCACTTGAAATACCGCCACAGCCATCACGCAGAAAATTCCGAACGCCGCCAGCCTTGTCATCAGGCCCGTCAGCACACCGAGCGCGCCGAAGAACTCGGCGAAGATGGCGAGCACGGCGAAGACCACCGGGATGCCAAGCTTGTCGTGCATGAAGGCAACAGTGCCCGACCAGCCGTGGCCGCCGAACCAGCCGAGCAGCTTCTGTGAACCGTGCATGAAGAAGACAACGCCGAGCGCCACCCGCGCCAGAAGCGGCCCCAACGGTGCCATGGCTGCCAGAAACGACTCCAGCCGCTCGCAGCATCTGTAGGCGGTGTTTGTCTCAGAAGTTTCAGAGTTCATGCGCCAACCTAGCTTGTCGGTGGACACCGCGCAAACGGCGGCGCGTGCCGCCGTGTCAAGAGCGCGTCGTTGTTGGCGAAAAACTTTTCTTCTTGTCGCTCGCGGCGGTGAAGGGTTTCCTTTCGCGCCTTTGATGAAACTGAATCCGTCACAAGCCGCAGTCGTTGCGTGTCGCGCCCGGCGCATCCTCGTCATGGCCGGCGCGGGCACGGGCAAGACCGCCACAAGCGTCCATTGGGTCGCCTCGCTGGTGCGCTCCGGCGTGCCGCGCAGCGCCGTGCTCATGATCACCTTCACGCGCAAGGCCGCCAACGAGATGGCCTCGCGCGTCGAGCAACTCGTCGCCGGCGTGCCGCGCAAGTCCGCCGATGACCGGCTGACGGTCGGCACTTATCACGCCGTCGCCAGCATGCTCATGCGCAAGGAGGGCGAGAAGTTTGGCCTTGCGAGCAGCCATTTCTCCACGCTCGACGAATCGGAAGCGCAGTCCATCTGGAAGTCCGCTTTGAAACAGTGCGGCCTCGATACGAAGTCCAAGCTCTTCGTGCCCGGCCGGCTCAGCGAACTGTATTCGTTCGCGCGCAACACCCGCACGCCGGTGGCGGAGGTGTTCGAGCCGCAGTTCGGCAGCCACACGAAGCGGATGCTGAAGGTCGGCGGCGTTTATGAGGAACTGAAGCGCGCCGCCAACGTTGTGGATTACGACGACCTGCTCGTGCTCTGGGCGCAGCGGCTGGAGCGCGACGTCGCGTGGGCAAAGCAACTGCGCGAGCGTTGGCGCTATGTGCTCGTGGACGAGATGCAGGATAACAACCGTCTCAATGAGGCGATTCTCGACGGGTTGGACCCGCACCACCTCATGGTCGTTGGCGACGCCAACCAGTCCATCTACTCGTTCCGCGGCTCCGAGGTGCGGCTCATCACCGATTTCCCCGCGAAGAACCGCGACACGCAAATCCTGAAGCTGGAGAACAACTACCGCAGCTCGCAGCCGATCCTCGACCTCGCCAACGAAGTCGTGGCGAACTCTGAGAGCGCGCTCCGCCTCCAGGCGGCCAACGGCGCGCAGGGCAGCGTGGATTACCGGAAATACTTCACGCCGGCGCACGAGGCGGTGGGCATCGTCAAGTGGATCGTCGCGCGCAAGAACGCGGGCAAGCGCGGCTGCGATTGCGCTGTGCTGGCGCGCTCGTCGCGGACGCTCACGGCGCTAGAGGTGCTGCTGAACCAGCATCGCATCCGCTACAAGAAATACGGCGGCCTCGCGCTGGCCGACGCGGCGGAGGTGAAGGACTTCCTCTGTTTCCTGCGCGTCGCGCAGAACCCGCGCGACAAGATCGCGTTGCTGCGAGCGCTGACGCAGTTCCCCGGCATCGGCGAAGGCACGGCGGCGAAGGCCATCGCCGCGCACCGCGGGCAGTTCGTCGAGGACAACCACTGGCCGGAAGCAGCGGCGGACTTGCCGCGATGGATTCACGACCTGCGCCGCGCGCCGACGCTCGGCGCGAAGGGCCGTCTGCTGTTCGAGCGAATCAAGCCGCTGATGCTGGCGAACTATCCGAAGGACGCCGAGGAGCGGCTGGGGACGCTGCACGTGCTGGCCGGCTCAATGGACACGGCGAGCTGTTCGCTGGCGGAATTCCTCGACGGCTTTAATCTCAGCCGCGACACCGACGAAGTGCATCCCGACGATGCGGCGATCCTTTCGACGATCCATTCCTCGAAAGGCCTGGAGTGGGATGGCGTCTGGCTCGTCGGCGCAGGCCACACCCAGATGCCGCATCCGCGCACGCAGGCGACCGGCGAGGTGGCTGAGGAGCGCCGCCTCTTCTATGTCGCCGTCACGCGCGCCCGGCACGAACTGGTGATTTCGTTCCCGGCGCTGACCGAACGCAAGACGAACCAAAAGCCAACGCCCTTCGTGCCCGCTTCGGTGTTTTGGCAGTTCCTGAGTTCGTGACGAGAAGACGAAACGCAGTTTCGTGCTTGTTCCCGCTGCCGGGTTGTGCGGCTAATCCGTCCTTCAATTCATATGTTGTTCGAACGTCTTCGCGCAGGGTTCGCGGTGTAAGAGTTCTCGGCAAAGCCTCTGTTGCAGGCCGCCGACTAGAATTCCACAAGCTCTGATTCCACTACTCCATCACCCCGCCATTCCGCGGTGTCTCACGCCCGCGGATGGGTCTTGTCGTAAACCTTCTTGAGTCGCGCGGAGGTGACGTGGGTGTAAACCTGCGTCGTGGAAAGGCTGGAGTGGCCGAGAAGCTCCTGCACGCTGCGAAGATCAGCGCCGGCGTCAAGCATGTGCGTGGCGAAACTGTGGCGCAGCTTGTGCGGCGTCAGGTCTGCGCCGATGCCGGCAAGCTTCAGGTAGGTTTTCATCTTGCGCTGGACCTCGTGCGGACGGAGACGGCGCAAGTGGCTGTCGAGAAACGCCGGCATGTCGCGGCCATGCGGAGCCTCCGGCGGCAACTTGGACCAGTAAACCTCGATAGCGTCAAGCGCAGGGCGGCCGACGGGACAAAGCCGTTCCTTGCCGCCCTTGCCGCGCACGACGAGAACCTCGCTGAGCATGTCTATGTGGCCGCGGTTGAGGTTGCAGACTTCGTGGACGCGCAGGCCGCCGCTGTAGAGCGTTTCGAGGATTGCTTTGTCGCGCCACGGCACGAATGGCGCCGGTGGGCGGCCCGCGCCGCGCTTCTTGCCGTCGGATGCCGGTTCGGTGAGCTTCAGCGGCGCGTTGAGGAGGTCGTTGATTTGTTGCAGCGTCAGGAAGCGTGGGAGACGCTTCTCGCGCTTCGGCATGATGAGGCCGCTGAGCGGGTTGTCCTTCACGACACCGCGCCGCATGAGGAAGCGGTAGAACGACCGCAACCCGGCGATGCGCAACGCCACGGTCGCGCGTTTCAGCCCCGCCTGCATCAGCGCCATCAGATAGCGCCGGCATTGGAACGGCTCAATGGCGCACCAGTTGGTGGGAGGCAAGGGGGAAGCGCCGGCTGAAACTCCAGTGGGTTGAGGAATGGAGGCGCTCTTTCCTCCAGCCACTTTCCCCTTCCCGCTTGCCTCCTGCCTCTTGCCGCTCTCCGCCATCCAAACGCGGAACTCCCGGAGGCACTGTTCGTAATTGCGGAGCGTCAGGGCCGAGGCGTTGCGCTCGGCCTGCAAGTATTGCAGGAAATCGCGAACCGGTTCGTCGGGCCAGGCGGCTACTCCGCCGCCGGCAGGATTTTTTTCGTGGTCTTGCACTTCGGGTAGGCCGAGCAGGCCATGAACGGCCCGAACCGGCCGCTCTTAATGATCATCGGCTCGCCGCACTTCTCGCACTTCTCATCGGCCGGCTGCGGAGATTGCGTATTGCGCGTTGCGTGTTGCGCATCGGCGGCGGATGGAACAATCACCGCGGCTTTCTTCTGTTTCAACTGTTCCGCCGTCGCTTCCACCGGCCCGTGGGCGGCGGGTTCGGCCACGGGCGTTTCAGGCGCGAGTTCGACGTTGGCCGGCACTGGCTTTGCGTTGCGGCATTTCGGGTAGCCGGTGCAGCCGAGGAATTGCCCGCGCGGCCCTTGTCGGATCGCCATCGGTTGGCCGCATTTCTCGCACTCGATCTTCGTCAACACCGGTTTCGGCCTCGCAGCCGGCGTGGCTTCGGTCTGGGGCTGGCTGGCGGCGATCTTGGCGCGGGCGGCGGCGAGTTCTTCCTTTAGCTTGTCCGACAGCGGCTTGGTGCTCTTGCACTTCGGATACGCGGTGCAGGCGAGGAAGGAGCCACGACGGCTGCCCTTCAGAGCCATCGGCGCGCCGCACTTGTCGCATTTTTCCTCCACCTTGATCTGCGACTCGGCGCGGGGCCTGGGGATGATCTTGCCGCTCTCGTCGCGGGTGAAGCTCATCGCGTTGCGGCATTTCGGGTAGCCGGGGCACGCCAGGAACGGCCCGCGGCGGCTGGACTTGATGACCATGTCCGAACCGCACTTCTCGCACTTGATGCCGGTCGCTTCCTTCTTCTCCGGCACGATGGCGCCGGCGGCGTCGCGGGTGAAGTTCCGCGTGCTCTTGCACTTCGGGTAGGCCGAGCAGGCGAGGAACTCGCCGTTCTTGCCGCTCTTGACGATCATCGGCTCGCCGCATTTCTCGCACTGGACGCCGGTTTCTTCCTTCTTCACGGGCACGACGGCGCCGTCTTCGCCGCGCGTGAAGTTCATCGTGGTCTTGCACTTCGGATACTCGGAGCAGGCGAGGAACTCGCCCGACGGCGCGGTGCGGATGGTCATCGGCGCGCCACACTTGTCGCACTTGATGGACAGTTTCTCCGGCTCCTGGACGTGGATGACGCCGGCCTCGTCGCGGGTGAAGTTGGCGGCGTTCTTGCACTTCGGATACTTGGAGCACGTCAGGAACTCGCCGTTGCGGCCGTGCTTGATGACCATCGGCGCGCCGCAGTCCTGGCACTTGAGGTTGGTCTTCTCCGGCTTCTTGACCTCGTGCGCCTTGTCGAGCGCCGGCTTAAAGTCCTTGTAGAACCGCTTGAGCAGTTCGTGCCACTCGACCTTGCCGGACTCCACTTCGTCGAGTTGCTCCTCCATCTGCGCGGTGAACTTCACGTCGAGCAGTTCGGGAAACCACTTCACGAGCAGGTCCGTCGTCGTCTCGCCGAGCGGCGTCGGCTTGAGGCGGCCCTTGTCCTTCTCGACGTATTCGCGTTTTTGGATCGTCGAGATGGTCGGCGCGTAAGTGCTGGGGCGGCCGATGCCGAGTTCCTCCAGCACTTTGATGAGCGTCGCCTCGGAGTAGCGCGGCGGCGGCTCGGTGAAATGCTGTTCCGGCTTCAAGCCGAGCAGTTCCAGCATCTCGGCGGCGGTCAGTGGCGGAATCGCCTCGCCGGCTTCTTCCGCCATCTTGTCCTCGTCGCCTTCCTCGACGCCGTGGACCTTGAGAAAACCGGGAAAAGTAACCTGCGTGGTGCTGGTGCGGAACCAGAAATTGCGCGGCGTGGCAACACGCTCGTTGCGGGCGAGGATGTCCACGCTCTTGACGAGCAACTGCGCCGGTGACATCTGGCTCGCGACGAACCGTTTCCAGATGAGCGTGTAGAGCGCAAGCTGCTGGCGGTCCAGATACGGGGCCACGCTCTCCGGCGTCCGCCGCACCGACGTGGGGCGGATCGCCTCATGCGCGCCCTGCGCCGTCTCGCGCGAGCGGTAGAAGTTCGGCGTCTCCGGCGCGTAGTCTGCCCCGAACGTCTCAGTGATGTAATCGAGCGCCTCGGCCTGCGCGTCGCGCGAGACCGTGAGCGAGTCTGTGCGCATGTAGCTGATGAGACCTACCGAGCCGTCAGCGCCGACATCAACACCTTCGTAAAGCTGCTGCGCGATGCGCATCGTCTGGTCGGTGCCGAGACGGAGGTTGGTGGAGGCGGCGCGCTGGAGCGTGCTGGTCATGAACGGCGGGAACGGGTTCCGCTTGCGCGGTTGCTCGTCCACCTTCTCAACCTTCCACGCTGCGCCTTCCAGTTCGGCCTTCGCGGCGTCGGCTGCTCCTTGGTTGCCAATAAGGAACAAACTTCTCTCGACATCAATCAGCTTCTCGTCGTTGATGCGAACCAGTCGCGCGTGGAACGGCGTGCGCGGGTCCACGAGCTTGCAGAGTTCCGCCTCGACCGACCAGTATTCCTTCGGCACGAACGCCCGGATCTCCCGCTCGCGCTCAACGATGAGCCGCACTGCGACGCTCTGCACGCGCCCGGCGCTGCGCGCGCCACGGACGCGACGCCAGAGCAGCGGGCTGATCTGGTAGCCGACAATGCGGTCGAGCACGCGCCGCGCCTGCTGGCTGTCCACGCGCGACATTTCGATGTCGCCCGGCTGCTGGAACGCCTGCTGGACGGCGTTCTTGGTGATCTCGTTGAACGCGACGCGACGGAACCGCTTGTGGTCCTTCTTGCCCTTCGCCAGCAGTTCGCGCAAATGCCACGCGATGGCCTCGCCTTCGCGGTCGGGGTCAGGCGCGAGGAAGACGCTCTCGACACTCTCGGCAGCCTTCTTCAACTCGGCGACAACCTGCTTTTTCTTCGGCGAAACCTCGTAGGTCGGCTCAAAGTCATTCTTGATGTCCACGGAAAGGCCGGTGCTGGGCAGGTCGCGGACGTGGCCCATCGAAGCCTTCACGACGTAGTCGCGGCCCAGGTATTTGTTGATCGTCTTGGCCTTCGCGGGCGACTCGACGATGACGAGATGTTTTGCGCTCATGCTTTGATGCGAACGAAACGCTTGCCCGGCAGTTGCCGGACGAGCCGTCTCATCTCAAGGCGCAGCAACGTGGCGAAAACCTCCGCGCTTGTCAACCCGCTTTGCCGGATGACCTGATCGAGGTCGGTCTCGTCGCCGCCCACCGCATCGAAAACCTTCTGCTCCGTCTCCGAAAGCTCCAGCGTCGTCGCGTCCGCCGCGGGCGCTTCGGGGCGCTGCGATTTCGGGAACAAATCCTCGAACTCCGAGAGCACGTCCTCGGCGTCCTCGATGAGTTTCGCGCCGCTCTTGATGAGGCGATGGCAGCCTTTCGACTGCGGCGAATCAATCCGTCCCGGCACCGCGAACACCTGGCGGCCCTGGTCGAGCGCCATGTTCGCCGTGATGAGCGCGCCACTGGTGACGCCCGCCTCGACGACGATGATGCCGAGCGAGAGGCCGCTGACGATGCGGTTGCGCAGCGGGAAATGCCGCGTGTCGGGTTTCACGCCGAACGGAAACTGCGTCATCACCGCACCGCCGCCGTTGGCGATCTTCTCGTAGAGCACTCCGTTCTCCGGCGGATAAACGATGTCGAGGCCGGTGCCGAGCACCGCGAGCGTGCGTCCGCTGGCGGCGAGCGCGCCTTGGTGCGCCGCGGTGTCAATGCCGCGAGCCAAACCGCTGGCGACAGTCAGGCCCGCGTAGGCGAGTTGGTAGCCGAGCTTGCGCGCGCTCTCCAAGCCGTAGTAGGTCGTCTGCCGCGAGCCGACGATGGCGACGGCGTGTTTGTCGCGCGGTTCCAGCGCGCCCTTCATGTAGAGCGCAAGCGGCGGATCGTAAATCTCGCGAAGGTTGGCGGGATAATCCGGATCGTCGAGCGTCAGCACGTGTGCGCCGAAGTCGCTGATGCGTTTCAGTTCGGCGTCGAGATCCACCTGCGACTGCCAGCCGTGGATGGCCTTCGCCACCTCCGGCCCGACGCCTTCCACCTGCATCAACTCCTTCGCGCTCGCGGCGAGGATAGCCTGCGGCTGGCCGAAGCGTTCCAGCAGCCGTTTCACGCGCACCGGCCCCACGTGGTCAATCATGTTGAGCGCGATATAGGCGTCACGAGAGTTCATGGCCGGCAGTCAAACGCAAAGCCAGAGAGGACAGCTTTGGGCAAAATCATGTTTTCTCCCCAATGATTTTGCCATCCATGATTTTGCCATCGGTTGTCCGCTCCATCCGGTTGCGACATCACCAGCGCCGGTCAGGTGCCGGTTGGTTTCTCTTTTGCCTTCGTTCCTGCACGCCGCGCGAACAGATCGAGCTGCGGGCCTTTGAGCAAGTGGTAGAGCTTCAGCAAGCGGATGATTTGCAGCAGGTCGCTTTTGGCGTAGTTGCGGTTGACCTCCACCGACCCGATCAACTCCAGCAGCATCGTCCGAAAAATGATGACCGCGTCCACGCCGGCCGTGCGCAGCAACTCGATGGTCTTCGTCTTGAGCGATTCGCTGGCCGGCAGATCCGGCAACACCAGCAACTTCAGCAGCGGTCCGTCATGGCCGAGCCGGCGGTCGGCGGCGTCGAGCGAGCGCTTCTCGACAAACTTCAGCAGTTGTGTCTTCGAGACGACCGACGGGCCGAATCGCTCGGTGTGCCACGGCTTGACTACCACAATGGCGCGCGCCACGCGCTTCAAGTCATCGGGACCGATGATGAAGCTGGGCGGGCCGGCGGTGAGGTCGGCGTGGGGGTTGTGGACGAGAAAATCAATTTCCTCGTCGGCGGTCTTTGCGCGCGCCATGACGGCGTATTTGCGGTGCTGGCAGACCAGGAAGCCGTTCAACTCGAAAAACTCGCGGACGATGGACTCACCGACGGCTGACATGGAGGACCTCCTTGATATCCGATTCGCTCACGGCGTCGCTGGAAAAAACCTCGCCGATGCGGCGCGCAAGCACGAAGCGCAACCCGCCGTCGCGCGCCTTCTTGTCCGAGCGCATCGCGTCGAGCAGTTCGTCAAATGGCGCGTCCGGCGGCTGAGGATCGAAACCCGCGCGGCGCAGCAACGCCTCGATGCGGCTGGCATCCGCCTCTGCAAAGCCGCCATGTTTCTGCGACAACCGTGCCGCCGCCACCATGCCGATGGCGATGGCCTCGCCGTGCAGGTAGGTGCCGTATTCGGTCACGGCCTCGATGGCGTGGCCCACGGTGTGGCCGAAGTTGAGAATCTCGCGCAGACCGCTCTCGCGCTCGTCCTTGGAAACCACGTCGGCCTTGATCTCGCAACAACGGGCAATGACGCGCCCCAGCACCGCGGCATCCTTCGCCATGAGCGCCGGCAGATTCCGCTCCAGTTCGGCGAAGAGAGCGGCGTCGTAAATAACGCCATACTTGATGACCTCGGCAACGCCGGCGCGGAACTCGCGCTCCGGCAACGTCGCGAGCGTGGCGGTATCGGCGATGACGATCCGCGGCTGGTAGAACGCGCCGACGAGATTCTTGCCCTGTGGCAGATTGATCGCCACCTTGCCGCCAACGGAGCTGTCCACCATCGCCAGCAGCGTCGTCGGCACCTGCACGAAATCCACGCCGCGAAGGAATGTTGCTGCGATGAAGCCAGCCAGGTCGCCCACGACGCCGCCGCCGAGCGCCAGCACGAACGAGCGGCGGTTCAGCCGCGCTTCGACGAGTTCCTCGTAAAGCCTCCCCGCGACGCCGAGCGACTTGGAGCCTTCGCCGCTTGGCACAGTGTGAACGCTGACATTCCAGCCCGCCGCTGCGAGCGTGTTGCGAACGGCGTCACTGTAGCGCGGCCCCACGGTGGCATCGGTGAGGATGGCGCAGCCGCGGCCGAGCTTGAGCGGCTGGAGCAGTTCCGGCAACTGGCCGAGCAAGCCGTCGCGGATCAAGATGTCGTAGCTGCGCTCTCCGAGCGCGACATGAACGATGGAACTCATGAGTGGCGGCAGCTTAAAGGAGAGGCGGGCCAAGTCAAGGGGCCAAAAACGGTTCAGGCGACCCGATGGTCGCCCGAACCTTCACCGCGGCAGGTCTATCTTTTGGATCTGGACCACCGCGAAATTTGTGTGAGCCTGCGCTCACTACGGAACAATCTACACAATTCCGCTCGCCGGTCAATCGTGTTTTTTTGATTTCAGAAAAAATCTTCGACGCCGCGCTTTGTCAGAACTCAAAACTCGCGCCGATGGGAAGAGGCTTCACGGACACGCCGGCGGCTTTGCGCGCAAACTCGGCGGGGTCAGCGTGAATTACGTCGAAGGTGTCGTAGTGCATTGGGATGACCGTCCGCGGTTTCAGCATTGCCACGGCCTCGACGGCATCGTCCACGTCCATGGTGAAGTTGCCGCCGATCGGCAGCAGCGCCACGTCAATGCGGTTCAGCCGGCCGATGAGCTGCATGTCGAGGAACAACCCGGTGTCGCCGGCGTGATAAACGGTTTTTCCCTCGGCGGTGATGAGGATGCCGGTCGGGTTTCCCATGTAGAGGAAGCCGGTGTCGGTCTGGTAGCCGGAACCGTGGTGGGCGATGGTGAGTTTGACGCGGCCGAATGGGAACTCGTGGCTGCCGCCGATGTGCAGCGGGTGGACGTTCGCACCCTGCTGGCCGCAGAACATGGCGATCTCGTAATTGGCGATGATCGTGGCGTTGTTGCAGCGGGCGATGGCGACAGCGTCGCCAACATGGTCGTTGTGGCCGTGCGAGACGAGCACGAAGTCGCACTTTACCGCGTCGGCTTTGAGCGGCGCCTTCGGGTTGCCAGTCAGGAACGGGTCTATCACCAACCGGTGCGGGCCGGTTTCCAACAGAAAACACGAATGGCTCCAATAGGTCAGTTTCATAATCAAGCCTCCTGTTTCATCGGCGTGAAGATAGCACAAAGACAGCCGCCAGTGGATGTTGATTTGCCGGTGACGCGCCGCCGGCCGCGTTCCAACTTGAAATAGTCGCAGTTATCGAGTATCTGACAAAACAGAGTTCGACCTGAAACATGAGACACTGGCTGCCTGTGGGGTGGATGAGCGTGTGGGCCGCTTGCGCGATCGGCGCGTGGGCGGGACCGGCGCAATCCATCGTGCTCACGACGCGCCACGTTTATGGCCGCGAATACGTCGCGCTCGGCGACATGGCAAAGGTGTTCGGGTTGAAAGGGCAGGCGAACCGCGACCGGTCGGTCATACTGACGTCGCCACAGGTGCGCGTGCGGTTGACGGTGGACAGCCGCGAGGCGGAGGTGCAAGGGGTGAAATACTGGCTGAGCGCGCCATTGGCGTTGCACAGCCGTCAGGTGTGGCTCCCGGCGATTGACGTGGTCAAGACGTTCGATCCGCTGCTGCGGCGGACGGGGCTGGCGGCGGCGTGGCCGTTGCGCACAGTCGTGCTCGATCCGGGCCACGGCGGGCCAGACCAGGGCGCGCACGCGAAGAACGGACTGCTGGAGAAGACGCTGACGCTTGATTTGTCCAGGCGGCTACGCGCGCTGCTGGTGCAGAAAGGCTACAACGTGCTGCTCACGCGCAACGATGACCGTGAGACGCCGCTCGACTCGCGCTCGGCGTTTGCGCGGTCACGGAAGGGGGACCTGTTCGTAAGCGTGCATTTCAACTCCTCCGCGCCGTCCCTGGAGCCGCGCGGGGCGGAGACGTTCTGCCTGACGCCGTCGGGCGCGCAATCCACTTCCGCCAAGGGCGCGACGTTGAGCGCGGCGGACTTTGTGACGTTCAGCGGCAATCGTTTTGACAACGACAACGTGGTGCTCGCGCACTGCATCCAACAGAGCCTCGTGGGGCGGACGGGCGCGGTGGAGCGCGGCGTGAAACGGGCGCGGTTCGAGGTGCTCAAAGACCTGGCCTGCCCCGGCGTGCTGGTGGAGTGCGGGTTTCTTTCCAACGCTTCCGATACCCGGTTGATCAGCCAGTCATCTCATCGCGACAAACTGGCGGCAGCCCTCATGGCGGGAATCGAGACTTACAAAAAGGCCGCGAGCCGCTAGCGCGACGGCCGGCATGCGGACTCAGCGTGTGACCTCGAAGATGGTCTGCTTCTCCTTCTGGAAACGCTGTTGCGTGTAGAACTCCACGTGTGCGTCGCCAAAAGCGATCAGGCCGCCACCATTGTGCCGGTCGGTGAGACGGGGCGCGCCGCTGCCTTGAAAGCTCGTTTGCATCATCCCACCCCCGCCACTGATGCGCGGTTCCATCAGAAACACCGCCCGTGACAAGTCCACAGACGTGCTGAAGGGCTTCCGGTCGAACCAACTGTTGTAGGCATAGCTCGTCAACCGCTGGGCGCTGCGTCTCTTCAACGCATCCTTCAAGTCGGTGTCGGCCGGGCACGTGTAGATCTTGCCCTCCTTCGTATATCGGCCGAGGGGGCCGTCCTCGACAGTGGACGTTCCGGTCCACTGGGCGCTTTCGGGATAAACGTCTTTGTCGCGGGCATACTGGCCGATGAACTTGCAGAGTTGGCTCATGTTACTCGTGCAGATGACCTGATCGGCCCGCCTCTTGCCACCCGTGAGCGCCGGAAACAACAGCCCCGCCAAAATGCCCATAATCGTCATCACCACCAGCAGTTCCACCAAGGTAAAACCGCCACGCAACAATCGTCGTTTCATATTCATCGCTTTAGCTCTGCCGAACCCATTATCCGTGATTCCGACGGCGGACGCAAAAGATTTTCATCGCGCCTCGAACACCGGCAGCGACAGCTTCCAGTAGATCGCCGCCAAGCGCAGCACCAGCACCAGCCCCGCGCCAGTCAGCGTCGTTAGCGAATCGCCGGCGCCCAGGTCGTGCAGCCCCACGCACGCCACCGCGCCGCACAACGATGCCGTCGCATAGAGGCGGATTTCCGGCCGGAACACCATCGGCACCTCGCTCGTGAGCACGTCGCGCGCGATGCCGCCCGCCACGCCCGTAACCACGCCGAGCAACACCGCCACCGGCGGCGAGAAATGAAGCGCCACGCCTTTCTGTGTGCCGAGCATGGTGAAGAACGCCAGCGCCAGCGCGTCCGCCACCAGCAACGCGCGGTGCGGCAGCTTCCAGAAGCGGGCGGCGAAGAACGTCAGCAGCGCCGCCAAAGTGGCGTTGATCAGCAGCCCCGGCCCGCGCAGCCAGACCACCGGTAAATCGCCCACGAGCACGTCGCGCACCGTGCCGCCGCCAAACGCCGTCACCAGCGCCAGCACCAGCACGCCGAATAAATCAATCTTCTTGCCGCGCGCCGCCAGCACGCCGGTGATGGCGGAGACGAACACGCCGAAGTGTTCCAGCAGCAGTTGAGGCGACGGCAGACTCATGGCGACTCGCACTCCATCATGTCCAGTTCAAAACGACCTTGCCCGAACGGCCACCGTTCATCACCTCAAAACCTCTCTCAAACTCCGTGTAGTGGAACCGGTGTGTGATCACCGGCCGGATGTCGAGGCCGCTCTCCAGCATCACGGTCATCTTATACCACGTTTCATACATCTCGCGGCCATAAATGCCTTTGACGGTAAGCATGTTGAAGATGACCGTGTTCCAGTCAATCGCCATCGCCTCCGGCGGAATGCCCAGCATCGCGATCTTCGCGCCGTGGCTCATGTTCGCCAGCATGTCGCGGAACGCCGCCGCGTTGCCCGACATCTCCAGCCCGACGTCGAAGCCCTCCTTCATGCCGAGCTGCTTTTGCACGTCCTTCAACGAACGCTCGCGCGGGTCCACCGCCAGCGTCACGCCCATCTTCCGGGCCAGCTCCAGCCGCCACGGATTCACGTCGGTGATGACGACGTAACGCGCGCCGGCGTGCCGCGCCACCGCTGCCGCCATGATGCCGATCGGTCCCGCGCCGGTGACGAGCACGTCCTCGCCGAGCACCGGAAACGAAAGCGCCGTGTGCACCGCATTGCCGAACGGGTCGAAGATGGAGGCCACGTCGCGGTCAATGCCGTTGCTGTGGACCCAGACGTTGGTCATCGGCAGCGAGAGATACTCGGCAAACGCGCCGGGCCGGTTCACGCCAACGCCCTTGGTGTCCGCGCAGAGATGCCGCCGGCCGGCGAGACAGTTGCGGCACCGGCCACAAACCACATGCCCCTCGCCGCTGACGACTTGTCCGGGGAAGAAATCCTTCACGTTCGAGCCGACCTCGACGATCTCGCCGACGAACTCGTGGCCGACCACCAGCGGCACGGGGATCGTCTTCTGTGCCCAAGCGTCCCAATTGTAGATATGGAGGTCGGTGCCGCAGATGCCGGTGCGGTCCACGCGTATCAGCACGTCATTCAGCCCGATCTCCGGCTTCGGCACGTCTTCCAGCCAGAGTCCGGGTTGCGATTGTCGTTTCACCAATGCCTTCATCGTGCGTTCTCCTGTTGGCCGGCGGAAAATGGATTGCCAAGCCGGCCGCTTGTCTGCACTATCTCCAACATCACAGAATAGTGTGCAGGATATTGAACACACGAAACTCCATGATGCAAGAGCTATTTCCAATATATTGACGCCATGAGCAAGCCTGTCCCCGCCAAGCCCAAGCAGGCTCCGGCCGCCGACCCGGTCAGCAGCCATCTTTGCCGCCGTTTGAAACAGCTCCGCGCCGAGCGCGGCTGGTCGCTCGACGCGCTGGCCAAGGCATCCGGCGTCAGCCGCTCCATGCTCAGCCAGATCGAGCGTGCCAAGGCCAACCCCACGCTCGCCGTCGCCTTCCGCATCGCCCGCGCCTTTGGCATGACGCTCGGCGCGCTGGTGGAGACGCCCGGCGCGACCTCCGCCGTCGAAGTCATCCGCGCCGACGACCACGCCTACCACTACCGTTCCGACAAGAACTGCCGCATCCGGACGCTCTCTCCGCTGAACCTGGAGAAGGACGTGGAGTTCTACGAAGTGCGCCTCGTCGAAGGCGGCGAGTTGCGCAGCAGCCCGCACTTTGAGGGCACTCGCGAGTTCCTCACCGTTCAAAAGGGCCGCGTCCGTGTCGAGTCGGCCAGCGATGCTGAAGAGCTGTCGCCCGGCGACTCCGCCACCTACCGTGCCGATGTGCCGCACGCCATCGTCAACGCCGGCAAAGGCGAGGCCGTTGTCTTCCTCGTGGACATCTATAGGTAGGCCGTTCAGCGGCGGTCAGGTTTATTTCACAATCAGCGTCGCGGCGCTCATCGGCTCCAGCGCGATCTCGCAACGACCGTTTGTCGCGGTCGTCGGCTTGATCTGGCCGCGCTGAAGCAACTGAAGCTTGGAACGAGCCGGCACGCCAACGGTGACGGTAGCGAATTCCTTCGGGTCCGGGTTGGCCAGCAGAACGTAACGTCGGCCAGCGTCGTCGGCGCGCGTAGCGACCTGCACGGCCTCGCGGCTCGGCTTCACGTCGAGCTTCGGAGGCTTCACGGCGGAAAGCAGGGCGGGGAAAAGCTGCTTCACCTCATTGCCGACGACGAGCATGTCCGCCCAGCGTTTGTCGAAGCCGAGCCGGTCGCGCTGCAAATCGAAGTAGCTGTAGTAAACGAGACCGCTCGCACCGTGGATGAGGCAGAGGTAGGTCATTACCAATTCCTCGTCGAGTGTCGGCGCGCGGAGCTTGTCGGCGCGCTCCTTGCGGTAGCAAGCCCAATCCATCGCCTGCGGCACCATCCATAATGGCCGGAGACCATCTGATACCGCCGCGCATTTCTGCGTCCAGTCTGCCGCCATCGTCGCCGGCCGGTCGCTCACAGGATAAGGGTCGGCGCCGAGCACGTCGGCGGAGTTGAGGTAGCCGTAAAACTCCTCCACCTGGTAAAGCACGGCCCACGTCGGATGATTCGGGTCGAGTTGCCGCACGAGCCGCTGGCGCGCGTCGAGCCGGTCGCGCATCGTCAGCGGCAATTCGTCGTTCAGATACCACGCCAGCAGCGCCGGGTGATCGCGAAAGAGCGGAACGATGCCGCGCACGATAGCTTCCTCGCCGCGGAAACCAAGCACGGGTTCGTAATAGCCCGCCGTGCCAGCGAAGACGTCCTTGATCGAGTAGATGATCTTCAGTTTGCGCCCGGCAAGAGCGTCGAGGTAGGCGCGAACCTTTTCAACGCCGTTAACGTTGATGCCGTAGCACATGATCGTGTTGAACGGGCTGGCGGCGATGCGGTCGAGGTGCTCCTCAAAGTTTTTCGTTGTTGGCCCCGGCCCGAAATACCAGCCGAGCGGGAAGAAGGGCTTGCCGTTGACGAGGGTCCGGTTGCGCTCGTCGAGAAACACGGTCGGCTGCGGTGCGCCGGCAGGGAGCTTGTGCACCTCGAACTCCTGCCGGCCGAGCGAGGTTCCATCCGGCGCGGACAACTCGACGCGCACGATGTAATCGCCGACCGCCAGTGGTTTCGCGTCGAACGTCACGTCGTTGTAGCCGGCTTTCGGCTGCTTGATGCGTTGTTCGCGGAGCATCCTGTCGCCGGAGAGCAGCGAGCAGACAAGCGTCGTCTGCTCCGGCTTGAGCGCGCCTTTCATGTAGGCGCTGAGCTTGGCGCGCACGATCACGCGCTGGTCGGCGGCGTTTTTCGGCAGACGGCCGCGGTAGTTCGGTTTCAGCAACGCCGCGTCGAGCGCGGGCGGGTAATGCTCGGTCACGCTGACGTCGTCGAACCACGCCGTGCCGGTCATGCCTTTGCGCAGGTAAAGCTGGACGCGGACGCTGGTCGCTTCCTTCGGGATCGGCGCGGTGACGCTCTCGACGTGAAACCAATTCTGATCGCCCTTTTTGCCGGAGGCGTAGCTGCCGCCGAGCCAGCCTTTGGGGCCGCTCCACTCCATGCAGATCGTCGCGCCGGTATCCTCGCCCTGCACGCCGCGGGTCTTGACCCACGCGCTGTAGTGATACTTCATGCCTGGCCGGAACGGAATCGCCTGCGACGCGAGCAGGTAGCTCGCCTTGTTCGTGTTGACCAGCCGCAAGCTGTGCGTTCCAGCGTGAGCAGCATCGTCCACGACGCTAAACGTCCTCGGTAAACTCCAGTTGGTTTTTCCATCCTCGAATCCGGCGTTGCGAACGAGATTGGTTTCTTCTGACGAGAACGCAGTTCCGGCGATCAACGTCATCGCGGCGGCGAACAACCAACGAGGCAAGCGCATATCGTTACTCCTTTGTTGCTGGCGGCTGGCCCAGCGCGGCGCAGACGCGGTCGCAGAGGGCGGGGATGGCGTCGCGGACGGCAGGCGTCATCTCGCCGCCGATAGTATGCGGGTCGGCCACCTCGACGGCGAAGATGCGAAAGTTCTTGGGAAATTCCAGTTCAAGTTCCTTGGCCATCGCGATCATCTCCGGCAGGCCCGTGAAGTGCGGCGACGCGCCTTGGATCGGCGCAAGCTCGTCGGGGTTGATCTCGATGACCGTGCCGGGCGCGTGTTTTCCGGTCATGACGGCGTCGAGCAGGATGGCGCGCTCGTAGCCGATGAACAGCTCCAGCAGCGCCACGCCGTGCCACGACGTTTCCTGCACATCCGCGACGTTGCCCAACCGATCCTTGAGGGCGCGCGCCGCCAGAATGCCGACGGCATCGTCGGCGAGGATGTCGTTGCCCAAACCAAGCACCAGCGTCTTCATCGTTTGCACCAGCCCACGCTATCAGGTCGCGCGGTCGGGTCAAGGCGCGGGGCGTGTGAACGTGCCTTTGCCGGCGACCTCGCGGACCTCCACACTGTGGAAGACGGTCTGGACGTTGCAGGAGCCGATGCCGAGGACTTTCTTGTTGGGCAGCTGGTGGTAAGCGCCTTCCTGCAACGGGCCGTATTCGGGCTTCCATGTGGTGATAAGTTTGTCGTCGAGGTAGGCTTTGACGGAGTCCTTGCGAACCTCGACTCGCGAGGTGTAGCGGCGGTTCAACTGAAGGCACTCCTCGACCTTCACGCCGGTTGGATTTTTGTCGAAACGCTGGCCGTTGACGATGTCGTAGCCGAACCATGTGTTGCCGTGGGCGCCCATGAACCATTTGAACTGCCGACCGTTTTTGGCGAGGATCAAGTTGGTGTCGCCCCAGCCGGAGTAGCGGGTCTTCATCTGGAAGTTCAGTCGCGTGAAGCTGATTTGGAAGTCGTATTCCTCGGGCGGTTGGTAAGGCAGTTGCAGGCGCGCGCCGAAGACGATGTCGGAGGTGAGGCCGTCATCAACGCGGGACCATTTGCCCTCGACCGCATCCTGCTGCGGGTCAATCAGCGGCAGCAGGTTGATGGCGTTCTGCCAAGCAGCGTCGGCAGTGGCGGGAGCCGTGGAGTGCTGGAGTGTTGGAGTATTGGGTGCGGCGGGCAGCGCGCTGATGGCGAAGATGCCGGCGCGGCACTTCTCGGCCGCGAGAAGATCTTTACATTTGGGCGACACCGACGCAAACGTGAAGGTGAGCGACTTGAGGACGCGTTGGGGGTCCACCGGCAAAGTCTCGGCCATCATATCAACCGGGTGCTTGCTAGCGTCCGACGCTGTGACTGCCGTCTCATTCTCCGTCAATGGCTCTTTGCGACGATCGCGAGCCCATGCTCGGGGATGAAGGATGTCTTTGCCATCATCGCCGATGTCATAGTGGAAGGTGACGGAGACTTCCGCATCACCCGGCTCGCTGGCGTGCAGAAACGCCAGTCGCGCGAACTTCCGCTGCTGGCTCGCGGGCACGTCCATCGTGACGGTCGTGGGAATGTCTCTCCCACGATCGCGGCGATGATGCTGGATGCTGAGTAGAATGCAGTCGTCGCCAGGCCCAACGCGAAGCTGGAAGAAGCCCGTTGGATTTGCGCCGGGAATGGCTACGCGCCCATCGTCTGGCACGCTGGTCTTGTCGGATCCCCTGGCCCGCAACCATCCCGTCGTCACCCAAGAGTTTCCCGTAAGGCCGAATGGCTGGTGGACAGGTTTATTCGATTCGGGGGCAATGGTGCTACGGTTGCAGGCGGCGGAGATGTCCAACGGAACCCAAGCCGCGTCGCCGGTGGACGTCGCCGGCGCGAGCTTCTTAACGAGCAGATTCCTGAACCACACCTGCATCGGTGGGCCAGCCATGATTTGGAGGGCGAGGGTTCCCGTTTTGGCGGCAGCGGCTGTTTCATCGGTGACGTCCACAGCCAGTTTGCCGTTGAGGTAATGCTGGAGACGATTACCGGACGCGATGATGACCAAGTCGTTCCAGTCATCGTCCCTGTAAGATGCCCTAACGTCTCTGGCGGAACTGATGGATTCCACGGCTTTCTGCGGGGTCGTGGGCGACTCACCCTCGCGAAGGACAACCCGCCGGCCGGAGTCGGCAAGAACGCTGCGGCCATCTTCCTCCCACAGCGTGCCCGACAAGTTCTTCCTGCCCCTGAACCCCAGGTCAGCCTGATACCCGCTGAGCATGAAATACTCCCTGTCAACGACGCGACTGCGATACTGGACGCCGGAGTTGACGATGCCCTTCTCGTCGCCCGCGGCCAGCTTGAACTGTGCGCGCAATTCAAAGTCACTAAACTCGCCCGCCGTGCAGACCAAGAACGTATTCCGCTTGGCAGGCGTTTCATGTGTGGTCCTGCCGCAGATGGCACCGTCCTGGACGCTCCAAAACTCCGGCCGGCCTTCCCAGCCCGTGAGGTCCTTGCCGTTGAACAACGACACGAAGCCCTCGGGAACCGCCTGCGCCGCAGCCTCGTCCACCGGCCTGATGCTGATGTTGCGGAAGCGGACGGGGCTGCCGTAGGACTGCAAACGGATCGGGCCGGGCGCGGCGCTCTCCGGCTCGCCCTTGCCGGTGCTCTTGGGAATCTCGACGTTGTCGTGGATGAGCTTGCCGTTGTGGACGACGCTGATGCGGGCGTTGGCGGTCTTGGCGTCGCTGGCGTCGAACTGCGCGGCGCGGAAGGTGATGTCGAAACTCTGCCATTCATCCGGCGGCTTGCTGGCGTTTTCGGTCGGAGCCAAGAGGCCGAAGATAGCGCCGCAACCGCCCGTCCCGCCTGCCGGGCTGCCGAAGGAGTCAATAATCTGCAACTCGTAGCGACCTTGCAAATAGATGCCGCTGTTGCCCTGCTTGGCGTCGCGCGGCACGGCGAACTCGACGTGCAGTTTGAAATCCTGGAATTTCTCCCGCGTGTCGAGGTCGCCCTTGCCGGCCACCAGCACGCCGTCCTTCACCTCCCACTGGCAATCGCCGCCGTCGCGTTGCTGCCACGCCGACGTGTCGCGCCCGTCGAAGAGCACGCCAAACTTCGGCGAGGCGGCATGGCCGGGTTTGTCGAGCGGGACATAGACGACGTTGCGGAAGTAGCCGTTGGCTTTTGCAAAGAGCATTGGGTTCCCAGCCTGCGGCTGCGATGTGTCGTGAACAGTGCCAACCTTCTGACCGTCCACCGTCACGATCAGATCATCGCCGACGGCACGCAGTTCCACACAAGCCCATTCGTCCGGCCCGTAAACACGAGGCAAAGGCCAGATGTTCAGACGAGCTGTCGTCTTATGCCCCCGAACTGACGCAAGCTCCAGACTGCCATCGTTGGTCTTCATAGCGAGGCGATAGAAAATGCCAGTTTCGTCAGGCTGGTGCCGCAGACAGACCTGCGGACCGTCTGCATCCGGGTTCATCCGAATGTCGGCACGAATCATCGCGTCGCGGTTCTTGAGCTTACGATCAACAAGACTGCCACCATCCAGCCGAATCGCGTTATTCTCCCAACACCTGCCGGGTTCCCTCGGAATCTCATCCGGCGAATCCCATAGCCGGATGGCACCCGGTTGTAATTGATCCCGTTCTGCTTGCGTCGTCGAACTGGAATTCTTCCACGGCGACCAGAGTAACAGGCCGCCAAGCAGCAACACGGCCGCCGCAACAGCCCCGCCAATCACGAGTCCCGAATTACGAGTCACGGGTTTCGACTTACGCGCCTTGGGCGCGGGCTTTGGAGTCGGCGTCAGCAGTTGGGTCGGGTCACTGGGGCTGACGGGCGCGGCGGCGGGAACCGTCGCGGGCTTGAGCTTGTCATGCAGAGCGCGCAACTGCTCGATCAACTCCTCATAGCTTGCGGGGCGGCTGTTGCGGTTCTTCGCCAGCATCTTGCCGACGAGCAGGCCGAGCGGCATCGGGCATTGCGGCCAGACTTTGAAGATCGCCGGCGGCGGGTCGTTGACGTGCTTCATCATCACCACCATCGAGCTGTCGCCGCTGTAAGGCGTCTGGCCGGTGAGCATGTGGTAGAGCGTGCCGCCGAGACTGTAGATGTCGGTGCGGAAATCCATCTCCTTCGCGCCGGTGGCCTGCTCCGGGCTGATGTAATGCGGCGATCCCATCGCCGTGCCGGTCTGGGTGAGGCTCGTGGTCTGGCCACCAACGGTCTTGGCGAGGCCGAGGTCTCCGACTTTCACCTCGCCAGCTTTGGAGAGGAAGATGTTCTCCGGCTTAATGTCGCGGTGGATGAGCTTGGCGCGGTTCCAGGCGTATTGGAGCGCCTCGGCGACATAGACAGTGATGGCGATGGCCTCGCGCGGGTCGAGCCGACCGTGCTGGGCGATGTGATCCCGGAGCGTCTGGCCATCCACGAATTCCATGGCGATGTAGTGCGTTCCCTCGCTCTCACCGGCGGAATAGACTTGCACGACATTGGGATGACTGAGGTTGGCGGCGGCGGCGGCTTCGCGCCGGAAGCGGGCGACGAAGTCCGGGTCGGACGCGAGGTCCGATGCCATGATCTTCAACGCCGCGAGCCGGTCGAGTTTCGTCTGGCGGGCCTTATAGACCGCGCCCATACCGCCCTGGCCGAGCTTGGCGATGATCTCGTAACCGGCAAATGTCTGTCCCGCAAGCGAACTCATGCGTCTCTCCCTGTCGCCGCGAATCATCCTCCCGTCGTCGCCGCCGGTCAAGCCCCGGCTGGCCCTCGGCGCGACAGGAAGTTTTCCTTGCCGCTGCCGGAGGCGCGGTGTCAAATGCCGGTGACAACAGCAACTCAAACCCGGTCACACCATGCTCGGCCCCTTCCAACAACATCTCCAACGCCAACTCGGCGACATCCGCGCCGCCGGCACCTGCAAACGCGAGCGCGTCCTCGCCACGCCGCAGGGCGCGCGCGTCCGCGTCGCCGACGGCCAGCCGGTGCTCAACCTCTGCGCCAACAACTACCTCGGCCTCGCGCAGCATCCGGCCGTCGCCGCCGCCGCACGCGAGGCGCTGGAACGGTGGGGTTATGGGATGGCCTCCGTGCGGTTCATCTGCGGCACACAGCAGGTTCATAAGCAGCTCGAAGCGAAGCTCAGCGAATTTCTCGGCACAGAGGACACGATTCTCTACTCCTCGTGCTTCGACGCCAACGGCGGCCTCTTCGAGACGCTGCTTGGTGAGCAGGACGCGGTCATCTCCGACGAGCTGAACCACGCGAGCATCATTGACGGCATCCGGCTCTGCAAGGCGCAGCGGTTTCGCTACCGCAACAACGACATGGGCGACCTCGAAGCGAAATTGTGCGAGGCGGCGTCCGCGCGGTTCCGGCTGGTCGCCACGGACGGCGTGTTCTCGATGGACGGCTCCATCGCCAACCTGCCGGCCATCTGCGATCTCGCGGAGAAACACAGCGCGCTCGTGATGGTGGACGACTCGCATGCCGTCGGTGTCTTGGGCCGGCGCGGGCGCGGCTCCCACGAGCACCACGGTGTCATGGGCCGCGTGGACATCATCACCGGCACGCTCGGCAAGGCGCTCGGCGGCGCCAGCGGCGGCTACACCAGTGGGCGCAAGGAGATCGTCGAGTTCCTGCGCCAGCGCTCGCGACCGTATCTGTTCTCCAATACCGTCGCGCCGCCGATTGTCGCCGGCTCAATCAAGGCGATCGAACTGCTCACCGAATCCACCGCGCTCCGCGACAAGCTGGAGATGAACGCAAAGTGTTTTCGCGACGGCATAGCGAAGTCAGGCTTCAACATCCTGCCCGGCGAGCATCCCATCGTGCCGATCATGCTCGACGACGCCGCGCTCGCCGCGCGCGTTGCGGAGGCGATGCTGGCCAAGGGTGTCTATGTCATCGGGTTTTCCTATCCAGTCGTGCCGCAAGGCAAGGCGCGCATCCGCACCCAAATCTCCGCCGCGCACTCCCGCGAAGACCTAGAGTTCGCCATCCGGGCGTTCGCCGAAGTAAAACGAGAATTGGGAATCTGATGAGGAGTTCGTGTTTGTTGTTGGCCGCGTTGGTCGCGTGGCCGTTGTCGGCGGCGGAAACGAAACCGGCATCGCCGAAGACGGTCTTGTGCCTGACGGTCAAGGACCAGCGCGGCGAAACCGTCGTCAAGGTCGTCGTGGACACATCGGAGACGCCGGACCTCGCCGATTGGGGCAAGCGCGCCGGCGAAGCATGCGCCAAATGGACGCCGAGAATCTCCACGCTACTGGCCAGCGACGGCTTCGATCCGCCGAAGTCCGTGACACTGCGGTTTCAGAACGACAAAAAGGGCGTGGCCGGCACCAGTGGCGACAAAATCACCATCGCTGCCGCCTACGTTCGCGGCCACACCAACGACTTCGGCATGGTCATCCATGAGTTGACGCACGTCGTGCAGGCGTATCCGAAGGAGAAGGAAGGCTTCACCAAACCCGGCTGGCTGGTCGAGGGCATCGCCGACTACATCCGGCTCTATCACTTCGAACCGTCCGCGCCGCGCCCGCATCTGAATCCCGACAACACCAGCTACTGTGACGGCTACAAAACCGCCGCCGCGTTCATGGCGTGGATCGAAAAGCGCAACGCCGGGATCATCAAGAGGCTCAACGCCGCGCTGCGCGAAGGCGTCTTCAAAGAAAAACTGTTCCAAGACTGCGCCGGCAAACCGCTCGATGTTCTCTGGCGAGACTTCGCCGACTCGCTGAGAAAGAAATAGTTCTTCCTCTTACGTGTTACGCATTACGAATTACGTTCCCCATGCCCCCACTCTCCACCAAACTCACCTTCGCACTCGGCTCTGACGAGAAAAGCCGGAGGCTGCCGTCCAAAATCGTCGTCAGCCAGAGCCAGACCGAGACGCTGGACCACGTGCTGCTGAAGGCGCTGGCGTTTGTGATCTTCCACAACGACCGGCTGCGGTTGGAAGTAGACGTGGAACTGCCGGGCGTGCCGTTCGTGCCGGACCTCATCATGCTCGCGCTGGATGGCCGGCCGGAGTTGTGGATCGAGTGCGGCGAGGTATCGCTCCACAAGCTGGAGAAGCTGACACTGAAGCTCGGCGACGCCGACATCTGGATCGTCAAGAAAAGCGCCCGCGACGTGGCCAAGACCGTCGAACAGGCGCAACGCAACATCCGGCGCCTGAGCCGCGTCCGGCTGCTGACGTTCGACCCCGGCTTCATCCCGGAACTGCTCGCGCTGGCCAGCGGCTCCAACTCACTTCACCTCGTCAAGCTCGTGCCTGGCGAGATGATGCAGCTCGTGTTCAATGATCTGTGGTTTGAGACGGCGCTACGGGTGACGGCGCCGTGATTTGTGATCTGCAATTCGTGACTCGTGACTCGTGATTTGCAGATAACCGTCTCAGCGACCGAATCACGAGCTACGAATTACGAGTTACGCTCCCCTCCTCAACACCGTGTCCTTCAACGAGCCGGCGTCGTCGCGGTTCGGATGATCGAGCGTGTAGTGCAGGCCGCGGCTTTCCTTGCGGTGAAGCGCGCACTCGACGATCAGCCACGCCACCATCGCGATGTTGCGCAGCTCCAGCAGGTCGGCTGTGACCACGAAGTCCCAGTAGTATTCGAGGATTTCGCGCTGGAGGTTTTCGATGCGCGTCTTGGCGCGCTGGAGGCGCTTGTCGGTGCGCACAATGCCGACGTAGTCCCACATCAGGCGGCGGATTTCATCCCAGAGATGCGCCACCACCACCAGTTCGTCCGCGTCGTGCGCTTCGCCGCTCTGCCACGGCGGAATGGCGATCTGGTTGCGCGGCAGTTTCTCCAGCGCCGCCGCCGCCTGGGCCGCCGCGCGATGCGCCACCACGACGGCTTCCAGTAGCGAGTTGCTCGCCAGCCGGTTCGCGCCGTGCAGCCCCGTGCACGCCACTTCGCCAACGGCAAACAGCCCCTCGATGTCCGTCCGCCCGTCCACGTCCGAAAGCACGCCGCCGCACATGTAATGCGCCGCCGGCACCACCGGCACCGGCTCCTTCGTCATGTCCATGCCGTAGCGCAGCAGCGTCTCGTAGATGTTTGGGAAACGGCGGATGATGAACTTCGCCGGCTTGTGCGTGATGTCCAGATACACGCAATCCGCGCCGGTCTTCTTCATCTCGGCGTCAATCGCCCGCGCGACGATGTCGCGCGGCGCCAGCGCGCCTTGCGGATGATACTTCGCCATGAACTCGCGTCCGTCCTTGTCCACCAACAACGCGCCCTCGCCGCGCACCGCCTCGCTGACCAGGAACGTCCGCGCTTTTGGATGAAACAAGCACGTCGGGTGAAACTGAACGAACTCCATGTTCGCGACGCGCGCGCCGGCGCGATAGGCCATCGCCATGCCGTCGCCGGTGGCGATGTCGGGGTTCGACGTGTAGAGATAAACCTTGCCGCAGCCGCCCGTGGCCAGCATCGTCGCGCGCGCGGCAAACACCTCCACACGGCCGCTGAGCCTGTCGAGCACGTAAGCGCCGACGCAACGATCCGATTCCTCCTGCCCCAGCTTCCGCGTGGTGATCAAGTCCACCGCGTGGTGGTTCTCGTAGATCTTGATGTTCGGATGCCGCTCGGCCGCCGCCAGCAGCGCCCGTTCGATCTCGCGCCCGGTGATGTCCGTCGCGTGCAACACCCGTCGCGCCGAGTGGCCGCCCTCGCGGCCCAGTTCGAGCTTGCCGTTCTTGGCGTGCGCGAACTTGACGCCCAACTCCATCAACTCCTTCACCCGCGGCGGCCCTTCGGTGACGATGGTGCGCACCACGTCCTCTTTGCACAGCCCGTCCCCGGCCACCAACGTGTCCTTCACGTGCGCCTCAAACGAATCGTCGTCGGCCATCACACAGGCGATGCCGCCTTGCGCGCGGTTCGTGTTCGACTCCGCGCTCTCTTTCTTGGTGACGATCGCCACGCGCCCGCGTTCAGCCGCCTTCAAGGCGAACGACAGGCCCGCGATGCCGGTGCCGAGGACGAGATAGTCGGTTTCAATCATGGTTTCGTAATCCGTGATTCGTGACTCGTGACTCGTAATTCGTAACCGGCCAGACATTCTACCTGCCGAATCACAAACCACGAGTCACGAATCACGCTCTTCACATCAGTTCATTGTCAATCAACCGTGTCCTGCCGACAAACACCGCCATCGCAACCAGCGTCCGGCCCGGCTCGTGGCGCTTCACCGGCAGCAGCGTTTCGGCGTCCACAAACGCGATGTAGTCAATCCGCGCTGACGGTTTGCTGGCGATCAGTTCCGTCATCGCGGCGCTCACCTCGTCAATCGTCCGGCCCGCCGCCAACTCGCGCCGCGCGAGGTCCAGCGATTGCCTCAACGCCAGCGCCTCCTTCCGCTCCGTCGGGCTGAGATAAACATTGCGCGAACTCATCGCCAGCCCGTCCGGCTCGCGCACCGTCGGACAAACGACGAACTCCAGCGGGAAGTTCAGATCGCGCACCATCCGCCGCAGCACTGCGCACTGCTGCGCGTCTTTTTGGCCGAAGCAAGCCACGTCCGGCAGCACGCAGTTGAAGAGCTTCGCCACCACCGTGCAGACGCCGCGGAAATGCCCTGGCCGCGATGTGCCTTCCCATCGCTCCGACACCGCCGTCTCCTCCACCCACGTCGTCGCCGCGCCCGCCGGATACATTTCGTCGTTCGTCGGCGCAAAGATCGCGTCCACGCCGACCGACTCGCAGAGCTTGCAGTCGCGGTCGAAGTCGCGCGGGTATTTCGAGAAATCCTCCTTCGGCCCGAACTGCGTCGGGTTCACGTAGATTGAGACGACGCATAGGTCCGCGCGTCGTTTGGCCTCGCGCATGAGGCTCAAATGCCCTTCGTGCAGATAGCCCATCGTCGGCACGAAGCCGACGCGCCTGCCCGCCGCGCGCGCCGCGCGCGACCACGCTTGCATCGCTAAAACTGACTGAATGATCTCCACGCCGGCACATTACAGAACCAGCGCGGAAATGTCAGGCCGGAATCGGGTCCTTCTGCCCGTCCCTTTCTCGGCTCAACGCTCCACACCCACCAGCACCCGAAAGCCGCTGGCACCAGACGATGAGGACGGGCGGTCGCTGACGCGAGAGGCAGCGCGACAGTGGCCAGTGTTGAAGTAGAACGACCCGCCCCGCAACACGCGAGCGCCGAGATTGCCTCTATAGCATTCTTCATGAGCCTGCTTCTCATCAAACTCGTCCAGACACCATTCCCACACATTGCCCAGCATGTCCGCCAGCCCAAACTTGTTCCGCCCCCGCGAGCCGTAGTGGTCCACTGGCGAGACAAACTCAAACCCGTCGCCCTTGCCGATCCAGTTCAACCGGTTGTCGCCGCCTTCTTTCGTCTCGCCCCACCAGAACTTCGTCTGCTTGCCGGCCCGGCAGGCATACTCCCACTCCGCCTCCGTCGGCAGCCGCACCTTGCATCCCGGCGGCAACCGCCCCGCCTTCGCTTCCCGCTCGTTGAGCCACGCGCAAAACGCCACCGCGTCATTCCAACTGATGCAACACGCCGCGTAATTGTCCTTGAGCTTGAAACCGAAGTTCGAGTCCATCCAGTTCGCGCCCTTGACCGGCGCGAACTTCTGGCCCGGCCCGGGCGACGTGTATGACTCGCCTTTCTTCTCGCCGTCAGTGACGTAGCCCGTCGCCGCCACGAACAGCTTCCACTGGCCGACAGTCACCTCGGTCTTGCCGAGCCAGAAGCCTTGCTTCACGGCGGTCTTTCGGGGCGCGTCGCCCTCGCGCTTGACGTAATCCTCCGAGCATCCGTTCTGCAGCGCCCAGGCCCGTTCCTCCGGCGTGCTGCCGATCATAAACTCGCCGGGCGGAATCCAGACCAACTCCATGCCGGTGGAAGTCATCATCGTTTTTTCCGGGCCGGCGGGCGATGCGGGCGCTGTCGGCATCACAGGTGTCAACGGCGGCGAAATCCTGGTTGCCGGGGCAACCGTCGTTGAAGTCCCGGCCTGCCCGCTGCCTTCCGGCAAGCCACAACACAGACGGAAGCCGTTCACGCAACTAGCAGTGGTGCGGCCATAGGAGTCTCTACTGGCACACCGGGCAAAAGACGCCCGGCTATCGAATCCACCGCCCCGCAGCAAACGAGCAGGTCCATCTGTAAACAACTCTGCATGAGCGCCAGCCGGATCATAGGCGTCAAGAACCCACTCCCGGACATTGCCTGCCATGTCAGCCAATCCAAATTTGTTTCGGCCTCGAATTCCGAAGTGATCCACAACAGAAATGAACTCAAAGCCATCCGCTTTTGTCGCAAGATTGCAGCGACGCTCTGCGTCATACTCCGAATTTCCCCACCAGAACTTCGTTTGCGTTCCTGCGCGGCATGCATACTCCCACTCGGCTTCTGTCGGCAGACGATACACCATCCCGGCCGGCAGCTTGCCGGCTTTCTTCTCCGTTTCTGTCAACCACTCACAAAATGCCACCGCGTCGTCCCAACTGACACACGATACCGGATGGTTGTCTTTCAGTTTGAAGCCAAAGCTTGGATCTCGCCAACTCCCGTCTTTAAGTGGCGCGAACCGCAAGCCCTTGCCCTGTGCTGCGTGATCCACATGGCCTTTCTTCTCTGCGTCAGTCTTGTAGTTGATTGCATCCACAAACCGTTTCCACGGGCCAACAGTTGTTTCTGTTCTTCCCATCCAAAAACCATACCGAATTACCGTTCTTCGCGGTTGATTGCCTTCATTCGTCGCGCCCGCGTGTTCCTCCGCCGTGCTACCGAGCATGAACTCGCCGGGTGGAATCCAGACGAGTTCGATGCCGGTGGAGGTGGTCATGGTTTTTTGAGCGCCGGATGTGGCGGCCGCGGGGACGAAGGGTTGTCGGCTTGCAACCGTCGCGGCAATCGGCCCGACACGAATCCAAAACATTCCAGCGGCCATGTCGTTGATCTTGGCCAGCGTCTTGATGCCGCGCAGGACGGCGGCGTCGCGGGCGGGGACGAAATCGCACCTCAGTTCCTGCAATGGCATTGCTTGAAGCGGCGAGAGGGTGGTGACTTTGGTGTTGTTGCACCAGAGCACCGTCAACGGCATGTCTTGGAGTGGCGCAAGGTCGGCAACGGGCGTGTCGCTGAAGCTCAGCACGGCCAACTTCATACCACTCAATGGCGCAAGGTCGCCGACCTGCGTGCCGCTGAAGCTCAAGACCGTCAACGGCATCCCTCGCAGCGGAGCCAGGTCAGTGATGGGGTTGCCGTGGCACCATAGCCAAGTCAGCGGCAGTCCTTGCAGCGGGGCGAGGTCAGCCAACGCGCCTTTCTGGTTCAACGTCGGCGGCACGATAACGAGCTTCTTCAGCCATTTCAGCGTCTTGAGCGGCGTGATGTCGGTAACGCCAGCGGTGGAGAACGACAGTTCCGTCACGGCCCCGCCTTCCACCTTGTGCGTCTCCCTGCCGTCGAAACCTAGGTTGAGTTCTTTCAGTCTGGCAGCCACGCGCGCGACCTGCTGCTCTGGTGGCAGCGCGGCAACATCCTTGGCAAAAGTGTCCTCAGCCTTTGGTTCAGGGACAGTCGGCTTCTCTTCGACAGGCATGGTGGTTGTCGTCACTGCCGCCGGGGCAACATCGGGAACGGCGGGCTTCGCTGTTTCGACGACGGCTTCGGGCGTCTTCTCCAGCGGCTTGGCGGGAACAACTTCGACGGTTGGCTGGGCGGTAACGAGAGGTTTCGGTTCTTCCTTTGGCTGCGGCTTCTGTTCGACGGCTGGCGGGACACCCGCGCTCCCGACTTGGGGCGCTTCCACCTGCCGCTTGCTTCCTGTCTCTTGTCCTGCTCTCCACGGCGCCCACACAAACAGCCCCGCCAACAGCAACGCGGCAACACCCGCGACTGCCGTCCACATCATTGCCCGTGATTTCGTCCCTGCTGCGGGGGTAGCCGGTGCCGAACTGACTGGCTCCACGGATTGCGGTTGGCCGAGCATGTCATGCACGCGGCGCAGGTCGGCAATCAACTCGTCATAGCTGGCGTGCCGGCCGTTGGGATGCTTTGCCAACATCTTGTTCAGCAACAGCACCAGCGGCATCGGGCAAGCAGGCAGCAGTTGCAGGATCGCCGGCGGCGGATCGTGAACCTGCTTCACCATGATGGACATCGCCGACTGTTCCACCCCGGTTTCGTAGGGCCGCTTGCCGCTGAGCATGTGGTAGAGCGTGCAGCCGAGGCTGTAGATGTCCGCGCGGAAATCCAACCCCTTCTCACCTTGCGCTTGTTCCGGGCTGCAGTAATAGGGCGTGCCCATCATCGCGCCGCTTTGGGTCAGCGCTGAACCCGCCTCCGGCGCCACGCTTTTGGCCAAGCCGAGGTCGCCGACCTTCACCGCGCCTTTGTTGGAGAGGAAGATGTTCGCTGGCTTGATGTCGCGGTGGATGATCCGGGCCTCGTCCCATGCATGCTTCAGCCCTTCGGCCACGAAGACGCAGACGGCCAGCGCCTCCTGCGGGTCCATCGGGCCTTCGCGCTTGAGCCGCTGCTGCAGCGACTCGCCTTCCACGAACTCCGAAACCATGAAGTGCGTGCCGCTCTCTTCGCCGGCGGCATAGACTTGGACGATGTTGGGATGGTTGAGCCGCGCGGCGGACTTGGCCTCGTGCTGGAAGCGGGCGATGAAACTCGGGTCTTGCGCCACCTGCGGCGCGATGACCTTGAGCGCGACGATGCGATCGAGCACCGGCTGTTTGGCCTTGAATACAGCCCCCATGCCGCCTGCGCCCAACTGTTCGAGCACAGCGTAGCCGCCGAGTGTCTGGCCTACCAGATTCGTCATTGGAGCTTCCTCCGAAACTGGCAGCAGTGTAGCCGGTGCGACGCGGCGGTCAAGAAGCGAAGGGAGATGAAAGCCCCGGCCGTGCTTGCATCGGCGCGGCTCTCTGCATACTCTCCACGGCTTTGATTTCCTGAAAGCAGGTTGAACTATGAGCGAATCTTACATTCAGAGCCTTTTCGCCGAACGAATCGGCGGAGCGAACTACGGCAAAAGCACCGCCATATACAAGTTCGAGAAGATCAAACGCGCCAAACGCGCCGCCACCGCCGCCCACCCCGGCGTGGAGCTGCTCGACCTCGGCGTCGGCGAACCGGACGAGATGGCGTTCCCGCTGTCGGTGAAAGCGCTCTGTGCCGAGGCGCGGAAACCTGAGAACCGCGGCTACGCCGACAACGGCGGTGCGGAGTTCAAACAGGCCGCCGCGCGCTGGATGGAGAAAGTCTGCGGCGTCACGGGCATCAGCCCGGAGTCGGAGGTCGTCCACAGCATCGGCAGCAAGGCCGCACTCTCGATCCTGCCGGCGTGCTTCATCAATCCCGGCGACGTGGCACTCATGACCGTGCCGGGCTATCCGGTCTTCGGCACGCACTCGAAATATCTCGGTGGCGAAGTGTTCAACCTGCCGTTGACGGCGGAAAACAACTTTCTGCCCGACCTCGACAGCATCCCGGCCGACGTGCTTCGCCGCGCCAAGACGCTGGTCATCAACTACCCGAACAACCCGACCGGCGCGAGCGCCACGCCGGAGTTCTTCGCGAAGGTCGTCGAGTTTGCCAAAGCCAACAACCTCATCGTCGTTCACGACGCCGCCTACGCCGCGCTGGTGTTCGCCGAGAAACGCGGCGTGCCGGCGCGCCCGCTCTCATTCCTGGCCACACCCGGCGCGAAGGACGTGGGCGTCGAGTTGCACTCGATGAGCAAGGGCTTCAACATGACCGGCTGGCGGCTCGGCTTCGTCGTCGGCAACCCGCTCATCGTGAAAGCTTACGGCGACGTGAAGGACAACACTGACAGCGGGCAGTTCCTCGCCATCCAGAAAGCCTGCGCCGTCTCGCTCGACCACCCGGAGATCACCGCGAAGATCGCCGCCAAATACTCGCGCCGGATGAACCGCCTCGTGCGCGTCCTGAACCGCTTCGGCTTCAAAGCAAAGAAGCCGAAAGGCTCGTTCTTTCTCTACACCCGCTGCCCGAAACGCGCCGTGCTCGGCGGCAACACGGTGGAGTTCGCCAAAGCCGAGGACTTCAGCCAGTGGCTAATCACCGAAAAGCTCATCTCCACGGTGCCGTGGGACGACGCCGGTGCCTACGTTCGCTGGAGCGTCACGTTCATCGCCAAAGGCGCTGCTGACGAGGCGCGCGTGGCCGGCGAGATCGAGCGACGGCTGGATGATGTGAAGCTGGAGTTCTGATTCGTAACTCGTAACACGAGATTGGTGATTCGGAGAACCAATCACGAACCACGGATTACGACTCACGAATCACGTTCCTCAAAACGACTGTTCCGCCGTCGGGAATGTTCCGCTCTGCACTTCGTCGCGGTAGGCGGCGACGGCGGTGCGCATTGCGTCGCCGACGGAGGCGAATCGCTTCACGTGCTTGAAGGTGGGCCACGTGGCGAGGCCGAGGAGGTCGTTGATTACTTGAATCTGGCCGTCGCAGTGCGGACCGGCGCCGATGCCGATGGTGGGAATGCGGACGGATTCGCTGAGGGTCTTCGCCAGTTCCGCAGGGACGCACTCCAGCACAAGCGCAAAGGCGCCGGCCGCCTCGACGCGCTTGGCTTCATCGAGCAGGCGCTTGGCGGTCTCTTCGGTCTTGCCCTGAATCTTGTAACCGCCCAGTTCCAGCACGCTCTGGGGCGTCAGACCAATGTGGCCGAGCACGGGAATGCCAGCCTCGACGATGGCGGTGATTTTCTCCGCCATGCGCGGGCTGCCGCCTTCGAGTTTCACGCCTTCCGCGCCGGCTTCCTGCACGAAACGGCCCGCGTTCTTCACGGCTTGGTCCACACTGCGGTGATAGCTCATGAACGGCATGTCGGTGATGAGCAGAGCCTTCGGCTTGGAGCGCGCCACGGCGGCGGTGTGATGCAACATGTCGGCCATCGTCACCGGCAGCGTGCTTTCATAGCCGAGCACCACCATGCCGAGCGAATCGCCGACGAGAATGAGATGCACGCCAGCCTCGTCCAGCAGCCTGGCGGTGACGAAATCGTAAGCCGTCAGCGAGACGACCTTCTCGCGGCCCTTCATGCCGCGGATCGTGGCCGTCGTGATCTTTTTGCGTGAGGCGGTGATGCTCATGTTTACCAACCCTTCGCCGCCAGCTTCGCCGGCTGGTCCTTGCTCAATGCCGCCAGGAGTTGCGTCGCCGTCTTGCCGAGGCCGGGGATGACAAGACTGGGCCGGATTTCCGCCAGCGGTTGCAGCACAAAGCGCCGTTCATGCAGACGCGGATGCGGCAGCGTCAGCGTCGGCTCCTTCATCACCACCTCGTCGTAGTAAAGCAGGTCGAGGTCAATCGTGCGCGGCGCGTTGTGTTCGTGATCGCATGGCCGACCGAGTGATTGCTCAAACAACTGAAACTGTTCCAAGAGGCTCCGCGGCGAGAGGTCCGTCTCGATCTCGACAACCGTGTTGAGAAACGGGGGGGTGCCCGGCAGACAATCAACCGGATCCGTCTCGTAAATGGACGCTGCGACGACCTTCTGGTTGGTGGAGAGTTCGCACAGGAAGTCGCAGGCCTGCGACAGGTTCTTCAGCCGGTTGCCAAGATTCGATCCAATTGAAACACCCGCTTTCATTTCGCTTTACGCATTACGCATTACTTCAACCCCAGCACGTCCTGCATGTCGTAAAGACCCGCCGGCTTACCGACGATCCATTTGGCGGCGCGCAACGAGCCGCGCGCGAACGTCTCGCGGCTGCTGGCCTTGTGAGCCAGTTCCACCCGCTCGCCGGGCGCGGCGAAGATGACGGTGTGGTCGCCGACGACGTCGCCGCCGCGGACGGCGTGAATGCCGATCTCATCGCTGCTGCGCTCGCCGACGATGCCAACGCGGCCGTGGCGGGCGAGTTCCTTGAGCTGTTTCTGCTTCACCTCGGCAAGGATTTGCGCGAGCCGCTCGGCGGTGCCGCTCGGCGCGTCCTTTTTCAGCCGGTGGTGCATCTCGACGACCTCCTGGTCGAAGCCGGGGCCAAGAATCTCGGCGACCTTGCGCGTGATGTAGAACAGCGTGTTGACGCCGGTGGAGTAATTCGCCGCCCAGACGACCGGGATGTCGCGTGTAACGCCAAGCACCTGCTTCTTCTCATCGGCGGTGTGGCCGGTGGTGCCGATGACGAGCGCGGCCTCGCTCTTTGCCGCCGCCTGCGCCGCGGCGAGCGTGGCGTTGTGGAGGCTGAAGTCAATGATGACGCTGGCCTTCGCGGCGGCGGCGTTGATGTCGTCGCCAAGGTCCACCTCAGCGATAACGCTGAAATCCGCGTCTTGTTTTGCCAGGGCGATGATCGCCTGGCCCATGCGGCCCTTGGAGCCGTTGATGACGAGCTTGATCATAACATCGTAGCGCCGGCATCCTTGCCGGCGTCGTTAATTGTTTCGGGTGCCGCCGGCAAGAGGCCGGCGCTACGTTAGAGCAACCCAACCTTCTGCAACGTCGCCTTCAACACCGTTCTGTTCTTCTCGCCCATCCGGCAGAGCGGCAGGCGGAATTCTTCCTCGATCTGGCCGAGCATCGCCATCGCGGTCTTGACCGGAATCGGGTTGGTTTCGATGAACAGGTCTTTGAACAGCGCGGCGTATTTCGCGTGCTGTGTCGCCGCCGCGCGGATGTCGCCGTTCAGGAACGCGTGGACCATCGCCGTCACGTCACCCGGGATAACATTGGAAGCGACGCTGATGACACCGCTCGCGCCGACCGACATGAACGGCAGCGTCAGCGAATCGTCACCGCTCAGGACCGTCAGCCGGTCGCCGCAAAGCGCCTTGAGCTGCGCGACGCGATCGCACGAGCCGCTGGCCTCCTTCATGCCGACGATGTTCTCGTTCGCCTCGACCAGCCGCGCCACGGTTTCGGCGGCGCAGTCCACGCCACAGCGGCCGGGAATGTTGTAGAGGATCACCGGCAGCTTGGTCGCCTTGGCAACGGCGCTGAAATGCTGGAACAGGCCTTCCTGCGTCGGCTTGTTGTAGTAGGGATTGACCTGGAGCACGGCGTTCGCGCCGGCTTTCTCGGCCTTGTTGGTGAGCGAAATGGCCTCGTCGGTGCAGTTGGAGCCGGTGCCGGCGATAATCTTGCAGCGGCCCTTCGCCGCGCCGACGACGACCTCGATGACGCGGACGTGTTCTTCGTGGTCGAGCGTCGGCGATTCGCCGGTGGTGCCGACGGGCACGAGGCCGTCAATGCCGGCTTCGATCTGCCGTTCGACGAGCCAGGCCAGTTTCTTCTCATCCACCTTGCCGTTGTGGAAAGGGGTAACGATTGCGGTGTATGCGCCGGTAAACATAAACGTAGGGGATTAGTAGCCGCGAACGGGGCGAATGTCGCTAATTATTTCTGCCTTCGCGCTCATGGACGCCACTCACGGTTGGAGTTCGATCTCGCCTTCAAACGCGAAATCCGCCGGGCCTTTTAGCGTCACGTCGCGGACTTCGCTGCCGTGGACCTTGAAATCCACCTCCAGCGTGTCGCCGCCCTGCACGCGGACCTTGACGGGCGCGTGCGTGAAGTGGACGAGGTGCGTGATGATGGCGCTGGCGCAGACGCCGGTGCCGCAGGCGAGCGTCTCGCCTTCGACGCCGCGCTCGTAGGTGCGCACGCGGATCGTATGCGCGTCGAGCGGCTGGACGAAGTTGACGTTCGTGCCTTTCGGTTTGAAATGGTCGTGATAGCGCAGCTCGCGGCCGAGCGGGCCGACCATTGCCTTGTTGGCGTCCTCGACGAATACGATGGCGTGCGGCACGCCGGTGTTGATGCTGGAAACGGCCAGTTCGCCGTGCGTGGTCTGGACCTTGTCGTGGAGCCGCAGCCCGTGCGGCGCGCTCATGCCGAGCCGAACCAGCGCGCCGTCATACTCGGCGTGGATGACGCCAGCCAGTGTCTCGAACGACACCGCAGGTTTCTGCCAGCCGAGCTTCTGGACGAACCGGGCGAAGCAGCGCGCGCCGTTGCCGCACATCTCGGCCTCGCTGCCGTCGGCGTTGAAGTAGTGCATCCGGAAGTCGCTCTTGCCATTCGCGCCTGGCTCGGCCAGCAACAGCCCGTCCGCGCCGACGCCGCGATGGCGGTCGCACAGCCGCGCGATCTGCGCCGTCGTCAGGCTCAGTTTCATATCCCGGTTGTCGAGCATGACGAAGTCATTGCCCGCGCCGTTCATCTTGTTGAATCGCAAGGTCATCGAGCCATTCTAGCCACAACTGGGGGGAAAAACACAAGTTTTCCGCTCAGGCAAGGACGGCATCTCCGCCTGCTCCGGCGCGGAGGCGGAGACGACGCATGGCACAACCATCTACTTGCTCTTGCGCTTCGCGCCGCCACCATGTCCGGGCAGTTTGCCGACTTGGATTTCCACAGCCCTGTGTTCGCCGCCCCGGTGCTTGTCGGTGGTGAACTTCACCCAGATCGAATCACCCGTGAAGATCTGCTCGACGTTGATCTTCTTGCCGTCGCGCGTGATCTTTGTGCCCGGCTGAACGACAAAGCTGCCGTTTGGCCCCGTGTCGCCGACAACCACAATGTTCTTGGGAGTGACGTTTTCCACCTTGCCGCGGAATGGATTGGGCAGCTTAGGCTCGTCCGCCCTGACGTAAATTCCTGCCGCGCTCATCAATGCCATCGCGATGAGTATCCGTATCTGGAGATGAATGCGTTTCATAGTGTTTGTGGCAAACCACCGGGCGTTTCTTATCAAACACCGTCTGCTGCGTCGAGCTTTGTCGGAGATATGGTTGCAGCGGGCGGGCGAGTCGGTTACAGTGCGCCGGTTCTTTGAGACGCGAAGTCCGCACTTGGACTCGCGCCTGTCCCGAAACCTCTGCGATGCGCGGCTTTGCTCTGCGTTTCGCGATCCCTCTAGGTGGGGGCGATTGGTTTCGACTCAGGTGGAGAGTCGAGGGTGGCGTGCCGAGGACGTCAGTTGGCCTCGATAAAAAACTGACAAAACAATAAGAGCTAACGAAGAGTTGGCCCTCGCGGCTTAAGCTCCGCGACGTTGCGCCCTTGACGCCTGCTAAGGGGACGTAACGCCATCAGCAGGCGTAGGTCAGAGCTGGGTCGCCGGGCCGAGACCGAAATAAACACGTGGCGGCTGGTCTGCGGAGTTGCCTGCTTGCCGACGGCTCCGCGGACGAGACTCAAGCGCAAGCTACGCACGTAGTCATGCTCGATGATCTGGCTGAGGACGTGGGTTCAATTCCCACCGCCTCCACCATCTTTTCATGTAAAGAACGCGGGTTGGACCGTTGATATGCGCAACGAAATGGCAACCAAGAAGGGGATGCTGATCCCGTTGCTGATCGCGTTCCTGGCGTCTTTGGCGGCCAAGGCGGACGATTGGAAATGGAGCCAATACGGCCTTCCCAAGAGCGAGTTGAAGACGTGTATCCCGGACACGCGAGGGAAGAACGATTCGTGGTGGATTCCCTATTTCCATAACAAACTGAAACAGCCTAGGAAGGATCTGCTCTTTATAGGCGACTCCATCACCGATCTCTGGACATACCCTGCCGACCACCGGTATCCGGGCGGTTTGAACACTTGGAGCAGGCGCTACAAGGAGATCGCCACGAACTTCGGCGTAACGGGGGATAAAACGCAGACGGTGCTGTGGCGATTGACCGAAGGCAAATCCCTTGAGGGTTACGCGCCGAAGCACATTGTCCTCTTGATTGGCATTAACAACCTCCTTCAAGGCGACACGCCGGAAGACACGGCCACAGGAATCAGGGCCGTAGTCAATTATCTGAGAAAGGTTCTTCCTGATTCCAAAGTGCTTCTCCTCGGAATCTTCCCCTGTCACTCGAAACCCAACGACCCAATCAGGGCCAAGATCAAGGCCGTCAACGACCAGATCAAGAACCCGGCCGACTCAAAGAGCGTCTATTTCGCGGACATCGGAAGCGTGTTTCTGGAAAAGGACGGTTCCATCACCAAGGAAGTCATGAGGGATCTGCTACACCTCTCGCCGAAGGGCTACGAAATGTGGGCCAACGCCTTGGAACCGCGCCTGAGAGTATTGTTCAACGGTGGCAACTGATCCGAAACGATGCAGTTGGCAGGTCGCGCCCTGCCCCGCACCAACCGGTGACGCTGCCAGTCCTCGAAGAATACCGCTCCCTGTTGAGCACGAGACGGCTCATCCATTTTCCACTGCATCGTTGGCTGAAGCCGTCACGCTCATCTGAGCGCCGGGAAACGGATGTCCACCGTGATGTCCTCGTCGGCGGGCACGCCGATGCCCTCGCCGTAAAGCCAGCCAGCGGGCTGGGTGTAGGTCAGCGCGTGGACCTTGGACGAACACTTGCGGCCGTCGGCAAGCTCCAGTTCGATCCAGAAGCGGCGGATCTTGAAGCTGTCACCGGCGGGATTTTGGATTTTGAACACGTTCGCGCTGCCAAGCTTCGCGATGGCTTCAGGCGGCAACGCGACCGAGACGACGGGTGTCCAGACGCCTTTGGTTTCGCTGCCGTGCGACGCAGGCAGCTCGCCCAGCGCGACGCCGTTCAGCAGGCCGGTCGAAATGTATCCGCCGCCGTGCTGGAGGCCGATGCCCTCGAAATGCAGCCAGCCGCGCTTCGCAGCGCGCAGGTCGGCGACGGTCAGGCTTGCTATCGGATGCGGCCCCGGCTCGTGGCGCAAGCGGGCGGCGTGGTCGTGCAGCGTGGTCTTCAAGACCGGTTCGCGGCTTTCGATGCGCATGCCGGCCCAGCAAGCCCAGTCGCCGCTGGAGTTGTTCGTCGGGCCGACGTCGCTGATGAGCTTGATGCGGATTGTCTTGCTGGTCCAACGCGAGATGTCGGCTTCGAGCGGCGTCCACGCGTGCTCGGCCCACTGCTTTTCGGCGACGATGGTTTCCTTGCCACCGGCTTCGACGGCGGCGATGCGAAACAGAACGCCGTCACCGCGATCACTGCCGTCGCGCTTGCCGATCTCGCAGCGGAACCCCGCCGCCGGCTTGGGGGGCAACGTCACCGGCGCGTAGAGTGCGAAGGCGGAGCCGAAGCCGCCTTGGTAGGGCGGGTGCATGAAAAGGCCCTGCTTCGTCTCGTTGCCACAGGTCATATGGTTGTCGGGATGGACGTGCGCGCCGGACTTGCCATCGAGGCCGGTTGGCGCGGCGTTGCGGAAGCATTGTCCGGTCTCGTGTGTCTCCGGCATCGGCACGACAGTCTCGACGGATTCCTCCGTGAGCAACCACCACTTCTGTTCGTGGCGGAGGTCGCCTGCAACGATACGCAGCGGCAACTCGCGGACTTCTTCGCGGGCGGGTGGCTTGAAGTCAAACGCAAGCCGCGCGGATTGTTCCGGCGCGAGTTGGACCGTCTGGCTGGCACCATCAAGCTTAACTTCCGCCCGCGTCGCCTGCGCCAGATGCGGCAAGATGTCGAGTTGGAGTTTACCGTTTAGCAATAGACTCGCATTCGCCAGCGGCACGATCGTGAAATCAATCCATGCGCCCTCGAATTGCTGCCACAACCGCGCGCCTGGTTTCGCGTCGGTTGGCACGCGGAAGTCGTGCTGCTCACGACCGCGCACGACAACGGTCTCGCCCGGCACGACCTCGCTGCGCGGACAAGAGAGCACGACGGCCGGCTTTGCGGCGGCTTTCAAGACGTAACTGAACGCGTTGGTCTGGGGCACGACGTAAACCAAGCCGCGGCTGAAGCGCGTCTCAGCGGGGCCTATCTCCTTGCCCTCCTTGTCGAGCGCCACGGCGACGGCGTTCCTCCCACCGAGCGAGACGCCGAACGACGTGCATTTGCCGGCAGGAATGAGTTCCATCGAGCCATCGCGTCGCTTGTGGGCGATAAGTTGCCCGTCGCTCGCGGCCTTCGCGAACCGCGTGAACGTCCCGCGCCCGTCGGCATAAAGATAGGCCGGCGAGTCCACGTAGTCGGCGCGGTGCCGGTCCACGATGGCGCTGAACGCCAGCAGTTTGCCGTCGGCGCTACGAGCAAACCAACCGTTCGGAGGCATCTCCGCGTCTGCGGTCTTCCACGTCTCCGCGGGATGGCCGTTGACGACGACTCGCAAACCGTTCGAGTAGCGAGTGGCGACTTGCGAACGGCGGAACGCGCCGCTGGCGACCGCGGTGCTCACATCGAGCAACTTCCCCGTTTCGTCGGCGTAGCGGATGTCGGTGGCGGTTTGCTGCGCGTAAGCAGCGTGAATCTGTTGGAGCGCAAAGTAGCTGCGCACGGCGTTCTGGATGCCGCCTTCCATCACCAGAAATCCCGTGTGGCCGAACGCCAGCGTGGCGGCGAGGAAGCGGTCGAGATGCGCGTCGCGTTCTTCCGGCGTCTTGCCGAGGTTTTCCTCGCGGCCGTAAAACATGCCGGGGTTGCCCATACCAAAGTTGCAGCAGAGCGGGTGCAGTTTGCGCAGGTCGAAGTCCACCAGCCACGGGTTCACCGGCAGCTTCGCGGCCTGGTCCTGGCCGTAGTTGCCGTCGGTGAGGCCGCAGTAGAACCAATGGTGATTGCCCTCGCTATAGACCGGGCCGTTCCACGTCGCCTTCTGGTGGAGCATGATCTCGCCGTAGGCGTAGAACGTCGCCGCGAACGTGCCCGCGCCCGGCACACGCGCGTCGTAGTCGCAATAGCTCCACGGCGTCACCGCCGTATGCACGTCGCAGTAGGCGGTCGAGAGTTTGAACTTCTGCTGGATGACCGGCGCGAGCTTCGCTTCATACTCGACAGCGCGCGACGGCTTCGGGTTGTAGCAACGCGCCCAAGCCGGCCGCCAGTCGCCGTTGGAGAGGCGCGTGATCATGTCCTCGTGCCAGAACTCGTTCACCGGCGCGAAGTCGGTGTAGTTGTTGTAGATGCCGTAGCGGAAACCGAGCGCCTGGATTTTGCGCGAATACTCCGCCTGTGACTCGTCGCCGCCCCGCTTCGGCGCGGCACGCGTGCGGAACGTGAAGCTCTCGCCGCCGTCGCGCCAGCCGGTCTCATGATCAGTGATGACGACTTTCGTCATGCCGTAGCGGGCGACGTTCTTCCAATACTCATAGTCATGCTCGCGATTGCTCGCGCCATGGGCGCGCCAGAGCCGCTCGCCAGCGACGTGCATCCACGGCGACTTCGGATTCGGGATGTTCGGCAGCACCTCCTCGAACCGCGGCGAGACGGTGAGGAACAGCCGCTCGAAGCAATCGTTGCGCTTGCCGTCGGTCTTCGGCTCGTAGCGCGTGCCGCCGTTGTAGGTGACGCCATCGGCAGCGACGGTGTTGACCGCCCAGAGCAGCGAGGCGTTGGAGCGGTAGTAGTCAGGCAGTCCGAAGATAAAGAGCGGCTTCTCCGGCGCGCCGGCGACGAGCACCGCCGGTCGCGGCCCGCCGTAGCTCATGTAAGGCAGCGTCACGAGTCGTGGATTCTCGACGCCAACCGCCTTGCCGAAACGGACCTCGCCGACCTCGCCACCGAGGCACTTCACATCCACCACCAGCGACTTCTGCCAGAGCCGGAACGTGTAGCTGACCTCCGTGCCGCGTCCGCCGAGCCGGCAACACCAACGCGAGACGACCATGTCGCCGACGCGTTCACAGCCGAGCGGCTCGATCTTTTCGGGTGCAAGCGTCTTGCCTTGTTCGGTTGTGGAGAAGAAGACGCCGCCGTCAGTCATCGGCTGAAACCAATCGCCGCGCCCGGCCCAGCGCGCGCTTACGTCACTGAGCGTGCCGCTCTTCGGCTCATAGCGATACTCCAATTCGCCGTCCTTGGCACGATACCGGAAGACAAAGGCGTCGCCATCCTTCGTCAGTGTGATCTTGAAGCTCTTCGTGAGGTTGTCCGGCAGGATCGTTTCCTCACGCGTCGGGAATGGCAGCTTACCAGGGCCGGTGTTTGTGCCGTCACCCTGACCGGGGAACACCTCGATGCCGCGCTTGCGCCGCGGCTCAAACGTCAGCGGCTTCAGCTCCTCTTTGTAGATGGCGAGGTTATCGAAATAGAGCGTGCGGTCGTCCTTGTTGCGGCCGTTGGTGATCTGGATGCCTTCAAACGACGCGCCGTCCTTCAGCAACTCCAACTGCTCCGGCAGGAGCTTGCGGTGCATCACCCACCATTCCTTCCAGCGCACGGTGCTCATTGTCACGCGCACTTCCGCGCCGCCTTTGCCGCGCAACAGCACGGAGATTTGCACCGGCGGCGTGGTCTTGTCGGTCACCCACGCCCAGTTGTTGCCGTAAACCCAGAAGTTGACGCAATCGAACGGCTGCGGCACGGCAATGGGCTTTGGCGGGCGGAGCGTGACGCTCGGCTGCTTGCCATCCGCGCGATAAACGAGCTTGCCGACATGCTTTTCCCAGAGCTGTTGCTCGCGCGAGAGCGTGAGCGTCGCGACGGCGTCCTTCGCCTCCACCTTCCAGCCGTCGAGGTTCTCGAAGTCAATCAGCGCCGGATGCGTGTCCTGCGTGCGGTTTGCCCAGACCATCTCGTAGGGCCGTTCGCCGACGGTTTCGGCGGCGAGGCTGCCGGCCGGTGCGCCCAACAACAGCATCGCTGAAATGCAAGTCGCAGTCTTCATGATTTCAGCCGGCGAGCTTAACCGAGCGACTTGTGGCAGCAACCTTTTTCTCCGGGTTCCCAGCCTTGACCTTCAAGCGTCGCGGCACTAAACAAAGACAGGCGCAATCATGACTCCCGACGCAGCCTTGGAGCGGCAGATCGAGCTTTACCGGCAGATGACCGGCGAGCAGCGGCTTGCGGTCGCGCTTCGGCTGCACGAAATGGCGTGCGATGTGGCCCGTGAAGGCATCCGACATCAACACCCCGGCGCAGGCGAGCAGGAGGTCGAACGGTTGCTGCGCGAGCGCATCGAATTGTCGAGGACGCTGTGACCGAGCGCGACTTACTGGTGGATTGCCTGCGGCGGCTCAACCGCTGCGGCGTGACTTACATGCTCACCGGTTCGATGGTGAGCAACTACTGGGGCATCCCGCGAACCACCCACGATTTGGATTTCGTCGTTCAACTGCCGCCGTCAACGGTCACCAGACTGGTGGAGGCATTTCGCGGCGACTTCGCGCTGGATGAAGCCGCCGTGCGCGCCGCTTATCAACCGCCGCATCAGTTCAACGCGCTGGATTTGCGCTCGGCGCTGAAAGTGGACTTCTGGCTGTTGCAGCGCGCGCCGTTTGAGCGGGAAATGTTTGAACGGCGTGTCCGACAGGAGCTGTTCGGCGAACCGGCTTGGATCGCCACCGCTGAAGACATCGTCCTCCACAAACTGTTGTGGAATCGGATGACACCGTCTGAACGCCAACTCCGCGACGCGGCGGGCGTGGTTGCGGTTCAGAAGGATGCGCTCAACCTGGACTATCTGCGCCGTTGGGCGGGCGATCTGGGCGTCGCGAGTGAGATCGAGAAAATTCTGTGCGGGGAAATCCGGCCGAAAAGCACTTGAAGAACACGGCGCGGAATGTCGCCGCCGAGCCGTTGCGAGTTCAGCGAGCTACCTCAATGTGTTCCGTGCTCACGACCAGTCCTTGCTCGTCGACGAGGTTGAGATAGAAGACTGTCGCGCTGGAGGGCACGGCGGCGGTGACTTTGCGCTTGGTCGCATCCAGATTCGCCGGCATGGTCTCCCAGAGCCGCTTCTGCCAGACGCCGATGTCTTTCGTGAAGTTCAACTCCGCCTTCGCGATCTTCGTCTTGGACTCGAACGTCGCCCAGACTTCGGCGCCTTTGCAGCCTTGCGATGTGATGCGAACGAGCGGCTTGCCCTTCTTGAGGAGACTGTCGGCCATCGCCCGGATTTCCTCCGGACCTTCGCCGGCGGGGCCGTGGCCATGCGGCATGCGGACGCGAATGCAAAGCGTGCGCTTGCCGGGCGGCAGGCGGTAGGATTTCTGGAGCGAGTCGAACGGATAAGCGAAGTCGTTGGTGCCGGTGACCCAGAGGAACGGCATCTTCGCGCGCGGCAGATAGCGCGACGGGTCCCAGAGGCCGAGCCATTTCGCGGCCGTCTCTTTGCCCATCTGCTCGAAGTTTTTCAGCCACGCCGAGTTATCACCAAGGAAGCCGCACCCATAGACCGGCGCGGCGAACCGGAACCGGCTGTCCACGCCCGCGATGATGCAGGTGAGATAACCGCCCCACGAGATGCCCGTCAGTCCGATGCGCGTCGCGTCCACGTCCGGCAACGAGCGCAACAGCGAGTGCGCGAGGATGGCGTCGGCGACTGCGTGATACGTCCATTGGTCCTCCTTTGGCCCGTCAATCTGATCGAACCCGCCCCAGCCGGCCGGCCCGCCTTGCTCGTGCCGTTGCCACGCGCCGTATTTGCCCTTGGGCACGCAGCCGCAGGTGTCCATCGCGATGGCCGCGTAGCCGCGGTCGTTCCACCTTTTCACCCAATTGGCGAACGCCGTCCCGCCGCCGCCGTGGACGAGCACCATGCCGGGCACCTTCTCGCCGCGCTTGTGCTCCGGCACGCTGACGAAAGCGAACACGCGCGTTGGTTTGCCCTGCCACGGCAGTCCGTCGAAGAAGATGGCGCGCACGCCGTTGGTCTCAAAGCCCGGCGCGGGACAACTCGCCGGCGCTTTGGACAATGCCTTCAAGTTCCAGGGAACTGTGGCGGGTTTTCCGGTGGCGAAAGCAGTCGCTGAAATGAGGAGGAAGAATAAACCGAGTGAGCGGAAGAAGTAGCGATTCATAGCAGTGGCCGCTTGATGACATGCAGCCTGGCGAAATTCAAACCAAAAACGCGCCGGAATCGAAGCAGCGCAACGCGCAGTAATTCCTATGGCTTGGGCTGCCGCGGGATAGCATCTGCGGGAACATTGGGCGAAGTCTCGGCGACCTTGCCGACGAGGCTGAGGTCGTTGTCTTGAAGCTTGATCTGCTTCGTCTCGCTTCCTTCCAGACTCAGCAGCGTGCCGCCGGGCACTTCGGGGCGGCTTCCGCGAAGCAGGAAGTTCCTTATTTGGACCAGCCGGATGAGCGGTGCGGCACCAGCGGAGAACTGAGCGTCCAGCTTGTCGAGTGTTACATTCTCTGCGTCGTCACAGACGACGGCATGGCGCTGGTCCGGTTGGTCGGTGCGCAACTGCACGTTGCGGAAGTTCAGACCGTGCGCGTGCCGGCAGTAGAAGCCCCATGCGGGCAACGTGCCGAACATCGTGGACTCCGGGTAGCTCGTCGGCCGCTCCTGGACCGGCTTGGCGAGCGCGGTCTTGCCTTCACCACCCTCGAAGCCGAGGCGAATGTTCTCCAGCGTGATGTTGCGCACCGGATGGTCTGGTTGACCGGTGATGGAGCAGCCGATGGCTGAGCAGCCACGCGCGGTAATGTTGCGGAGCGTGATGTTTTGGAGCGTGCCAACGCCGGGCTTCGCAGTAGCGGGCTTGTAGATGCGGGCGCGGTTGCCGAGCCGGACGAAGATCGGCACGCTGACACCTTCGATTTCAACATCGCTAACGCTCACGTTGTCCATCTTGCCGCCGTCCACGATCTCCAGCGCGATGCCCGCCAAACCGCGTTGCCGGCCGTAGATGACCTTCGACCGTTTCGGCGAGGAGACGGCGCAGTTGCTGATCTTGATGTTGAGGAAGCCGCCGCCGGACTCGGTGCCCATCTTGATGCCGTTGCAGTGGCTGCTGATCTTGCAGTCGCTGATTGTCACGTTTTCGCAAGGCAGGGTGGAGGTGCTCTTGAGACAGAGTGCGTCGTCGTCGGAATCTATGTTACAGCCGGTGATGGTCACGTCGCGGCAACTGTCCACGTCGAGGCCGTCGTTGTTGAAGGTGGCATGGTTGAAGACCGTGATGCCACGCAGCGTGACGCGGTCGCAGTTGCGGTAGTGCTGCGCCCAACTGCCGGTGCTCTCGATGCGGATGCCCTCGACCAGCACATCACGGCAACTGCTGAGCATGATTGCCTTCGGTCGTTTGCCTTTCGGGTCGCGCCAGACGGAGCCGTTGCCATCAATCTTCCCCGCGCCGCGGATGGCGATGCGCTCCAGTTTGTCGCCGACGATGAGATCATGCACCGTGGGCGCAGCGCCGGGCGGATCGTCGCTCTTGCGGTGCAGATAGTCCACGCGGTTGGTGCTGCCAAGCAGCGTGCAGCCCGCGTCGAGTTGAAGCGTGACGCCGCTGCGCAGGAAAACCGTGCCCGTGAGCCACGAGCCGGCGGGCAGCCGCACCGTGCCGCCGCCATCGGCTGCGCAACGCTCGATCGCCTTCTGGATCGCCGCCGTGCAGAGCGTCACCCCGTCCGGCTTCGCGCCGTGGTCGAGAATGCTGTGCAGCTTCTCCGCCGCGCCCGCCGACACCGCCACCAGCGAGGCGACGACGAGCACTCTCAAGCATGGTCCGCAGATTCTTGTCATTGCCGCAGTCTCCTGTTTCGGTTTGAGCCGTGCGAGCAGTGTAGCGACAACCCGCCGCCGCGCAACAGGGGAATAACTGCTGGCGTCCGCAGAAGGCTTGCAACCAACGGCCTGACATCCGAGACTGTGACCGTGGCACTTTCACCTGACATCCTGAAAACCGTTGTCGCCGCCGCGCTGGCCGAAGATGTCGGCAGCGGCGACGTGACCACCGCCGCGACCATCCCCGAAGATGCGCGCGGCAGCGCTTATATCCATGCCAAGGAACCGTGCGTCGTCTGCGGGCTGGAACTCGTTGCCGAGGCATTCCGGCAGATTGACCCGCGGCTGACGGTTTCGCTGCTCGCCAGCGACGGAGATCGAGCCGAGCCGAAGCAGCGCGTCGCCACCGTCGCCGGCAGCGCGCGTTCCATCCTCACCGGCGAGCGCGTCGCGCTGAACTTCCTCCAGCGGCTCAGCGGCATCGCCACGCTCACGCGCGCCTTTGTCGAGCGCGTCGCCGGCTCCAGCGCCCAGATTCTCGACACGCGCAAGACCACGCCCGGCCTGCGCGCGCTGGAAAAATACGCGGTCACCGTCGGCGGAGGCACGAACCACCGCAAGGGCCTCTACGATCAGATTCTCGTCAAGGACAACCATCTCGTCGTTCTCAAGCGTTACCATCCGCAGCCCGTCGCCGCCGCGATCCGTGCCGCCAAACAGAACGCGCCGCGCGTTGTCGCCGAGGTCGAGGTGAAGGATTTGGACGAACTCCAGCAAGCTCTCGACGGCGGCGCTGCGTGGATCCTGCTCGACAACATGACCGACGAGGAAATGGCCGAGGCCGTCCGCATCACTGCCGGCCGCGCCAAGCTCGAAGCGAGCGGCGGTGTCAACCTCGACCGTGTCGCCGCCATCGCGCGCACCGGCGTGGATTTCATCAGCGTCGGCGCGCTCACCCACAGCGTCCGCGCGGTGGATTTCTCGCTGGAGATCGAGGAATGAAAAATATGGAGTGGTGGAATGATGGAGTCTTGGAGTGTTGGGGAACCGGATGGGTTTCGCTTCGTCGTTCCAATACTCCAATGCACCAATACTCCACCACTCCATTACTCCGCCGCCTCCGATGAGCCTTGACGCGCAACTCCTCGCCGCCTTCCGCGCCGCCGATGACGGCTACCTTACCGCGCCGGAACTGAGCCATCGGTTCGGCGTCGCGCGCGCCACGGTGAGTCGGCACATCGAGGAACTGCGCTCGCTCGGCTACGACATCCAGCACCAGCCGTCGCTCGGCTACCGGCTGGCCTCATCGCCCGACATTCTGCTCGCCGAGGACATCCAGCATCGCCTTGGCAAGACCGTCATCGGCCGCCAGGTGCTGGTGTATGAACAAACCGCCTCCACCAACGACCTCGTCGAGAAACTCGCGCTCGACGGCGCGGCCGAGGGCGTCGTCGTGTTCGCCGAATCGCAAACGCGCGGCCGGGGCCGCATGGGCCGGTCGTGGGCCAGTCCTCGCGGCAAAGGCCTCTGGTTCTCGACGCTGCTGCGACCGAAGCTGCCGATGCGTTCCGTCGCGCGGCTCACCATCGCCGCGTCAGTCGCCATCGCACGCGCCATCGGCCGGGAAACGGGGCTTGCGGCGCAGATCAAGTGGCCCAACGACGTTTTCATCGCCGGGCACAAGTGTGCCGGCATTCTGGCTGAACTGCGGACGGAACTGGACGCGATCAAGTTCGTCATCCTCGGCATCGGCCTAGACGTGAATTGCGACGCCAGCGACTTCCCGCCGGAGGTTCGCGGCACCGCCACGTCACTGAAGATCGAGCTTGCCGGCCAGGTGAGGGAGCCAATCTTGCGCGGCGACCTCGCCGTGACGCTGCTGCGGGAACTGGACCGCGCCTACGGCCTCGCCGGCGATGACGGCGGCTTCGACGAAATCCGCCGCGAGTGGGGGCGGCTCAGTTCGACGCTCGGCAAACGCGTCGCGCTGCAAATCGGTCCGCACCGGCTCGAAGGCTTTGCCCAGGCGCTTGACGAAGACGGCTCGTTGCTGGTTCGCTGTGACGACGGTCGCATCGAACACGTGGTCAGCGGCGATGTGATGATGGAGAAATAGATGATTCTGCTGGTTGATATTGGCAACACGAACACGCACCTCGGTCTGGCGAACGAGAAGCGCGTCGTGCGCTGCTGGGAGTTTTCGACACGCGACGCCGCGCGACGGCCACGATTCGTCCGCGCGAAGGTCGAGGGCGCAATCATCGGCTCGGTGGTGCCGGCGGCGGTTGGGCCGATGCGGCGCGCGATCCGGCGCGCCTATGGCGTGGAGCCGTTGCTGCTCTCGCACAAGCTCGACCTCGGCATCGGCGTGCGGTTTCCGCGACCGGAGCAGATCGGCGCGGACCGGCTGGCCAACGCGGTGAGCCTCGCGCACCGCCACGGCGCGCCGGCCATCGGCGTCGCGTTCGGCACGGCGCTCGTGTTCGACATCATCAGCCGCCGCGCGGAATACGTCGGCGGCGTGATCGCTCCGGGGCTGGCCGCGATGACGGATTACCTGTATCAAAAGACGGCATTACTGCCGAAACTCAGCCTGCGCGAGCCGCGCCGCGCCATCGGCAAGAGCACGATTGAGGCGATGGAAACCGGCGCGATCATCGGCTATCGCGGCCTGGTGCGCGAGATCCTGACGGCGGTTCGGCGCGAGATGCCCGGCAAGCCGCCCGTCGTCGTGGGCACCGGCGCATACGCGAAGTTGATCGCAGCCAAGCTGCCGGAAATCGGCTGCGTGGATGAGAACTTGACGCTGGAAGGTTTAAGAATTGTTTACTTGAGGAACCACTGATGGCGACCAATCGCATTGACCGACGATTTGAGGAACTGCGCACGCGCAGCCAGAAGGGCTTCGTCGCCTACATCACCGCGGGCGACCCGGACCTTGGCGCGACGCGGCGGCTGGCGCTGGCGTTCGAGCGCGCGGGCGTGGATGTGCTGGAACTCGGCGTGCCGTTCAGCGACCCGCTCGCCGACGGCGTCGTCAACCAGCTTGCCGCCGAGCGCGCGCTCAAGAGCGGCACGACGTTGCTGAAGATTCTGGATATGGTTCGCGCGCTGCGGGCTGATGGCTGCCGGATGCCCATCGTGCTGTTCACTTATTTCAATCCCGTCCACCGCTACGGCGTGGAGAAATTCGTGCCCGACGCCGTGGCGGCCGGCGTGGACGGCCTGCTGGCGCTTGACCTGCCGGCGGACGAGACGGCGCCGTGGCGAAAGCTGTTGGAGGCTTCGTCGCTGCACCAGATTCATCTCATCGCACCGACGACGACCGAGGCGCGCATCGCGGCCATCGCGAAGCAGGCTGGCGGTTTCATCTACTACGTCAGCCGCGAAGGCGTCACCGGTATGCAGCAGCAGCTCGCGACCAACATCGCCGGCATGACCGCGCGGATTCACAAGCACACGCGTGTGCCGGTGGCGGTTGGTTTCGGTGTTTCGACGCCGGAGCAGGCGCGCGCGGTGGCCCAACACGCCGAGGCGGTGATTGTCGGCAGCGCCATCGTGGACCGCATCGCCAAGCTCGGCTCCACGCCGGACATGGTGGAACAGGCCGCTGCTTTCGTGAAATCGTTGGTGGACGCCTTGAAGCAATGAAGCTGTTGGGCATTGATTACGGCCAGCGCCGCATCGGCGTTGCCGCGAGCGACGAGACGGGCATGCTGGCGTTGCCGCTGGAGCAGGTGGACGCCGAACCGCTGGCGCGCGCCTGCGAGCGGATCGCGACGTTGGCGCGCGAGCGGGGCGTCGAGCGCATCGTCGTCGGAATGCCGCGCAACATGGACGGTTCCTACGGTCCGGCGGCGGAGGGCGTCCGCGCTTTCATTGCGGTATTGAAGAAATCTGTTTCAGCCGAAGTTGTTACGTGGGACGAGCGGCTCTCGACGGCACAAGCCGAGCGGGCGATGCTGGAAGCCGACTACAGCCGCAAACGCCGCCGCGCCCAGCGTGATGCGCTCGCCGCGCAACTGATTCTGCAGAACTATCTCGACGCGCAATGCTGACCTACAAACTCACACTCGCCTACGACGGCACCGACTACGCCGGCTGGCAGTTGCAACCGAACGGCACGGCGGTGCAGGAGATCGTCGAGCGCGCCATCGAGCGGGTTTTTCGCGAGAAGGTCCGCGTTCATGGCAGCGGTCGGACCGACGCGGGTGTTCATGCACTGGCGCAGGTGGCGCATTTCCAGGTTCCAAAGGCGAAAGCGAAGATCCCGGTGGCGAACCTCCGCCGCGCGTTTAACGGCGCGCTGCCGCCGGACGTGCGTGTGCTGAAGGTGGAGCGGGCAGCGGACGGGTTTCACGCGCGGTTCTCGGCACACGAGAAGACGTATCGTTACCAGATCTTCTGCGGCGAAGTGATGGATCCGTTTCTGCGGCGGTGGTCGGCGCATTGGCCGCGTTCGCTGGACGTGGCGGCAATGCGGCGCGCGGCGCGCGTCCTGGCGGGCCGGCACGATTTCGCGGCGTTCTCGGCGAACCCGCAACGCGAGCAGGAGAGCACGGTGCGGACGCTGAAGCGGCTGAGCGTGGCACGGCACGGCAAACTGGTGACGATCACGGCGACGGCGGACGGTTTTCTTTACAAGATGGTGCGGAGTCTGGCGGGCGCGTTGCTGAAGGTTGGCGCGGGCAAGCTGACGGCCGCCGACATCGGGCGCTTCCTGGCGTCGAAGCAGCGGACGGCGCTGGTGGAGACGGCTCCGCCGCAGGGGTTGTTCTTGGTGAAGGTGAAATACTAGCGCGATGAACGTCGTCCTGATTGAACCCGAAATTCCGCCGAACACGGGCAACATCGCGCGGCTGTGCATGGCGTCAAACACGACGCTGCATTTGGTGGAACCGTTCGGATTCCGCATTGACGACGCGACGCTGAAACGGGCGGGGATGGACTACTGGCACGAGGTGGACGTGCGCATCCACAAGAGTTTTGATGCGCTGCGGTCGGCTGCGCCAGCGGACACGGCGTTCTACTTCCTGACGACGCAGGCGACGCGCAGCTATCTGGAGCCGGGCTACCATGAGACCGATTATCTGGTGTTTGGCCGCGAGAGCATCGGGCTGCCACCAGCGTTGCTGGCGGCGGACGCGCCAACGTGCGTCCGCATCCCCATGTGGAACGAGCGGGCGCGCAGCCTGAATCTGGCCACGTCGGTGGCCATCGTGCTCTACGAGGCATTGCGGCAAACGCGCGCGGGCAAAGCTTGACCGGGCAGGCTCGAACGATAGAATATGGCCTCCCTTTTTCCGTCTAAGGCCGCACTATGCAAACTACATCACAACTGGACGCGACGATTGACCGGACGATTGCCTGGCTGCGCGGGCAACAGCGGCCGGATGGCCATTGGTGTGCCGAACTGGAGGGTGACACGATTCTGGAGTCGGAATACCTGATGTATCTGCACTGGATCGGCAAGCTCTCGCCAGAGACGTTGCGCAAGTGTGTGAACTACATCATTACCAAGCAGTCGGCGGACGGCGGCTGGTGCATCTACCACGGTGGGCCGACGGAGTTGAGCGCATCGGTGAAGGCCTACATGGTCTGCAAATGGGCGGGGCACTCGGCGGACGAGCCGTTCATGCGCCGGGCGCGCGAGGCGATTCTCGCCAAGGGTGGCGCGTCGCGGGTGAACAGCTACACGCGCATCTTTCTGTGGCTAATCGGACTTTACGACTTCGAGCACGTCGCGGCAATGCCAGCGGAGCTGAACGCGATGCCGAAATGGTTTTACTTCAACATTTACGACATGAGCGCGTGGTCGCGGACGATGATCGTGCCGCTGACGGTGCTTTACCACTACAAGCCGGTGAAGCCGTGGCGCGATCCGCATTGCATTGACGAGCTGTTCATCGGCGGGCCGGAGAAGGCGGACTATTCGTTCCCGCGCGACCCGAGTCTCGTTTCCTGGAGGAACTTTTTTCTCGCGCTGAACTGGTGGCTGCGGTTTTGGGAAGGCATCCCGTTCAAGCCGTTGCGCAACTACTCGCTGAAGCTGGCGGAGGAATGGCTGAAGCCGCGCATCGCGGACGGCGGCAGCCTCGGCGCGATTTTCCCGGCGATGGTGAACGCGGTGCTGGCGCTGCGGGCGCTCGGCTACAAGGAAGACGACCCGCTGGTGAAACACGCCGAGGAGAAGATGGAGGAACTGCGGATCGAAGAGAACGACACGCTGCGGTTGCAGCCGTGCTTCTCGCCGATCTGGGACACGGCGTGGGTGATCGGCAACCTTCGCGCCGCCGGCGTGCCGGCGAACGACCCGGCGCTGGTAAAGGCAACGCAGTGGTTGCTGGACCGCGAGTTGAAATGCGAAGGCGACTGGAAGGTGAAGTGGCCCAACGCCAAGCCCGCCGGCTGGCCGTTCGAGTATGCCAACAAGTTTTATCCCGACTTCGACGACACCGCCATCGTGGCGCGCGTCATCCGGGACATCGAGGTGAAGGACACCCGCGAGCGCGACGCGGCGATCCAGCGCGCCATGAACTTCCAACTGGCGATGCAGAACCGCGACGGCGGCTGGGCCAGCTTTGACAAGGACAACACGCACGAGGTCTTCACGAAGATTCCGTTCGCCGACCACAACGCCATGCTCGACCCGACTTCGCTCGACGTGACGGGCAGGATGCTGGAGACGTTCGGCGCGCTCGGCTGGGACAAGTCACGCGAGCCGATTCAACGCGCGCTTCATCTCGTGAAATTGCATCAGGAGAACGACGGCTGCTGGTATGGCCGTTGGGGCGTCAACTACATCTACGGCACCTGGCAGGTGTTGATCGGTCTTGCGGCTGTCGGCGAGGACATGCAGTCGCCTTGCGTCCGACGCGCGGTGAAATGGCTGCTCGACCACCAGCAGGCCGACGGCGGCTGGGGCGAGAGTTGCAGAACCTACGACGACCCCTCGCTGCGCGGCACGGGCAAGACGACCGCGTCGCAGACGGCGTGGGCCATTCACGCGCTGGTCGTGGCGGGCGAAGCGGGCCATCCCGCCGTGCAACGCGGCGTGGAGTGGCTGCTGACGCGGCAGAACCCGGATGGCACATGGACCGAAAACGAGTTCACCGGCACCGGTTTCCCGAAGGTGTTCTACCTCAAATACCACTGGTATCGAATTTACTTCCCATTGCTGGCGCTGGCCGCTTATCGTTCGCGGCACCGGCAGGCGGGCGGCAAGTGACGTGTGGTCACCCCGTCAACGTCGGCCAGAACCAAAGACGTGACGTGAACTTCTCGATGATGTATCGGTGTGTCGCCCTGGCGGCTGCGCTTTTCACAGCGCTGCTCCAGTCCAGTTGCACGCTTGCCCCGACGGCGCTCGGCATCATGAAGCTGCTGCTCATCAAGAACGATGCCCCGATTGGCCCGCCCGTCTGGCAGTTGGAGCCGGAGATTCCGCAGCCGCCCGCGCCCACGCTGCCCGACCTGAGCGCCGCCGATCCGCACAAGACGGTCGCCGACGCCCGCTAAGGCTGCGGATTCGGCGGCGGAGTGGCTGGCTCATTCTGCGCCGGCCGGAGGCGGATGGTGATTCCCTGCGGGTTCTGCTGCAAGCCCTGGAACATCTGCTGCATCTGATTGCGAAACGCCTCGTCGTCTCTCGCCTTTTGCCCGAACGCCGCCAGCGTCGGCGCGCCAATCGTCTGTTGCTTGCCGCTGGCGTCGGTGAAGGTAAACTGGATGGAGACATTCTCCGGCCGCATGTTGCTGCCAAAAATGCCGCCGCGGCCGCCCGGCCCACCACCCCCGCCCGGCTCGCCTTCGGGTTTCTCCAGCACGATGACGTAAAGCTGTTTCGCCGCGCCCTTGCGGATCAACTCCAGCCGCGCCTGCGTGCCGAAGTTGCGTTTGTTCAGGATCTGTTGCAGATCCTGCTGCGAACTGATCGGCTGACCGTCGGCGCGCACGATGATGTCGAACCGCTCCAGACCGGCCGCCATCGCGGGGCTTTCCTTCGCGACCATCACAACGGCCGCTCCCTGTCCCTCCGGCAGGTTAGGCAACTGCGCGCGCACCATCTCCGGCACCGGCATCGTCACGGCGCCGATCCACTTCTCGTGCCCGTTTTGCTTCGGCGAAGCGGACCGTATCTTGGATTGGACGACGGTTTTGGGGGCGGCTGGCTTCGGCGGCTTGCTATCTTCCTCCGCCGCACGCAGCGGCAACGCCAGCGCCACGATCAAGGGAAGCAAATAGAACGGCTTCATAGCGCCCATAGTGTGGCAGGAGAACCGCCGCGGCGCAACCTCGAAGCCGCGTTTCGGCGCAGCCGGGACTTCGGAAACACTTCCCGCTCGCGACTCTGCGATCTTCTGCTATATTCACCGCAATTTCTCAGGAGAACCAAATAATGCCTTATACGACCTGCACTCCGCCGAGCGGCGGCAAGATTTCCATCCAGAACGGCAAACTCAACGTGCCGGACAATCCCGTCGTCCCGTTCATCCGCGGCGACGGCACTGGACCGGACATCTGGGCCGCCAGCGAGCGCGTGTTTGACGCGGCCGTGGCAAAAGCTTACGGCGGCCGGCGCAAGATTGCGTGGTTCGAGGTCTTCGCGGGCGAGACGGCTTTCAATCGGTTCAACAACTGGCTGCCCGACGACACCGTGGATGCGTTCAAGGAATACCTCGTCGGCATCAAAGGCCCGCTCACCACGCCCGTCGGCAAAGGCATCCGCTCCCTCAACGTCGCCCTGCGCCAGATGCTCGACCTCTACGTCTGCCTGCGGCCCGTGCAGTGGTTCAAAGGCGTCCCGTCGCCGGTGAAGCACCCGGAGAAGGTGAACATGGTCATCTTCCGCGAGAACACCGAGGACATCTACGCCGGCGTCGAATGGGCCGCCGGCTCGCCAGAGGCGAAGAAGGTCATCGAGTTCCTCCAGAAGGAAATGGGCGTGAAGAAGATCCGTTTCCCAGAGACGAGCGGCATTGGCATCAAGCCCGTCTCCAGCGAAGGCAGCGAGCGCCTTATCCGCGCCGCCATCCAATACGCCATCGCCACCAAGCGCAAATCGGTCACGTTCGTCCACAAGGGCAACATCATGAAGTTCACCGAGGGCGCGTTCCGCGACTGGGGCTACGCGCTGGCCAAACGGGAGTTCGGCGCTGTCGAGATGGACAGCGGCCCGTGGTGCAAACTGCCCGGCGGCATCGTCATCAAAGACGCCATCGCCGACATCACCCTCCAGCAGGTGCTCACGCGCCCGGAGGACTTCGACGTCATCGCCACGCTCAATCTCAACGGCGATTACCTCAGCGACGCCCTCGCCGCGCAGGTTGGCGGCATCGGCATCGCCCCCGGCGGCAACATCAACTACCTCACCGGCCACGCCATCTTCGAGGCCACCCACGGCACCGCGCCGAAGTATGCCAACCAGGACCGCGTCAACCCCGGCTCCGTCGTCCTCTCTGGCGAGATGATGCTGCGCTACATCGGCTGGACCGAAGCCGCCGACCTCATCCTCAAGGGCCTCGACGGCGCCATCGCCGCGAAGACCGTCACCTACGACTTCGCCCGCCAGATGGACGGCGCGAAGGAGATCAAGTGCAGCGAGTTCGGCAGCGCCATCATCGGGATGATGTAGAAATAGAATCACGGCGAAATACTTTTCGACAAGGGCGGGGAACGCACGTAGAGTCCGCGGCTCCTTTTACAGAGCGGACCATACTATGAACAAACAAGTCATTTCGTTTCACTACACGCTGACGGACCCGGCCGGCAAGACGCTGGACAGCTCGGCTGGCGGCGAGCCGTTGTCGTTCGTCGAGGGCACGGGCCACATCATCCCCGGCCTGGAAACGCACCTGAGCGCGATGGCGGTCGGCGAGAAGAAGCGGGTGACGGTGGCGGCGAAGGAAGCTTACGGCGAGCGCGACGCCGCCCGCGTGATGGAAGTGCCGCGCGACAAGTTCCCAGCGCAGGAGATCAAGGTCGGCGACCAGTTTCGCGCCGGCGCGGAGCATGCGATGGTCGTGACGGTGACAAAGGTCAGCCCGTCGCACGTGACGATAGACGCGAACCATCCGCTGGCGGGCGTGGACTTGACGTTTGACGTGGAACTGATGGCCAAGCGCGATGCGAAGCCGGAAGAACTGGAATGCTGCCACGGCGCGGACCACGATGAGCACGGCGGCGGTTGCTGCGGCGGGCACTGACGGCGTAACGGATCCGTTAACGGTGCGGCGAGACTCCGTCGAGCCTCTGCCTGGCCGATCAAGGCTCGACGGCTCGCCCCACCTTCGCACAAGACTGATCCACCACCTGACGACGCCAGCCGACGTCACACGCCCATCGCTTCGCAGGTTTTGCGGAAGTGATGGCCGTAGATGGCGAGGGTGACGGCAAGCTGGAAGTGCGCGGGCCGGCGGAAGAACGTCCACGCAAGCAGGCCCCAGTAGTGGAACCGCTCGCTGCCGAAGACGCCGAGGCGCACGCTGGAGTGGGCGAACGCCAGCAGATAGCGCCAGTTCAGCGTAAAACTCACCTTGGGCGCCTGATACTCGCGCAGGAACGTGCGGACGCGCTTGTAGTAGGGACCGGGCGCGTAGATGCGGCGCATGATTTCCTTGTAGCCCTCGCGCAGTTTCTCCACGTCCATGCGCGGGATGAAATTCGTCGTGCCATCCGCGTTGTCGCCGGTCATCCGGCCCAGCAGGCGGCCTTCGCGCTGGAGCCGCTCGTAGAGCTTGGTTTCGGGGATGGCGTTGAGCATGCCGACCATCGCAGTGACAATGCCGCTCTTCTGGATGAACTCCACCTGCCGCTGGAAGATCGTCGGCGTGTCGCTGTCGAAGCCCACGATGAACCCGCCCTGCACCTGAAGGCCGGCGCGCTGGATGCGTTTCACGTCGGCGACCATGTCGCGACCGGCGTTCTGGCGCTTGTTGCACTCGGCCAACCCGGCGTCCGCGGGCGTCTCGATGCCGATGAAGACCGTGTCGAAGCCCGCCTCAACCATGAGGCGCATCAGTTTCGGGTCGTCGGCGAGGTTGATGGAGGCTTCGGTGAAGAACGGGATGCGGCGTTTGCCCTTCCGCCACGCGATGAGCGCGGGCAGCAGTTCCTCGCGGAGGTATCGCTTGTTGCCGATGAAGTTGTCGTCCACGAAAAACACCTGGCCGCGCCATCCGGCGCGATAGAGGCCGTCGAGTTCGGTGATGATCTGCGCGGCGGTCTTGGTGCGCGGGCGGTGGCCGAACATCGCGGTGATGTTGCAGAACTCGCAGTCGAACGGGCAGCCGCGCGAGAACTGCAGGCTCATCGAGGCGTAGCGCCGCAGGTCCGCCAGTTCCCACATCGGCGCCGGCGTCCGGCGGATGTCGGGATGTTCCGGCGACACATAGATCTGCCGCGCGGCGCCGCGCTCGAAGTCACGGAGGAACTCCGGCAGCGTCACTTCCGCTTCGTTCAGGACGAAGTGGTTCACCTCCGGAAACTGGTCATGCTCCGAGATAAACAGCGGCCCGCCGGCGACGATGGTTTTGCCAGCGGCGCGGCAACGGGCGATGAGTTCGTGCGCCGATTGCCGCTGCGCGATCATGGCGCTGACGAAAACAACATCGGCCCACGCGAGGTCTTTGTCGTCAAGGGCGCGGACGTTGACGTCCACCAACCGTTTCTCCCAGAAAGACGGCAGGATGGAGGCGACGGTGAGCAGTCCGAGCGGCGGCAGCGAAGCCTTCTTGCGAATGAACTTCAGCGCGTGCTTGAAACTCCAAAACGTGAGCGGAAACTCCGGATACAACAACAACACTCTCATTGGTCGGCCAGCATACGCTGGATTGCGGCGTTGCGCAAACACCTCCGCGAGGGCGACACGCTCCGGCTAGAAATGATGCACGAAGCGCAGGATGAAACGCTGGCCTTCAGTGCGGTTGCGCGCGTCCATCTCGAAGTAGGAGTTGAAGAACAAATGGTCGTTCTGGGAGAAGTGATAGACCGCGCCAGGACCGACGGCGATGACCTGTTCGCGCCGGCCGAGGACATCCTGGCCATCGGCCCGCGTGTCCGTGAACTGCGAGAGGAAGTAGCCGTTGACGCCGACATCGAGCCGTTTTTCGATGGCTTCATAGCTGGCGGCCCAGTTCAGGTGGACCGCCTGCCCGGCCTGGGTCTTCTTGGCGGTCGGGAAGACGTGGACATCGGGGCTGTCGTTCTCGTCGTTCCAAAGATAATGGACGCGCCACGAGAGGGTCCATTTCGGCACGACGAACCAGGTCGCGGCCCAGTAGGGATCGAATGAGAAGAAGTTGGCGCCGGCATTGAGATCCTCGTTCGGGCTGTAGCTGCCGGTGGGCAGGATGCACTGGAACTCGACGCGGTGCATGAAAATCGGCCCTTCTCGCCCATGATCGGATCCCACTGGAGATACGGCCCGACCAGGATGTCGCCGATGCCGCCGCCGTTGTCGGTGAGCAAGGCGTTCTTTGGCTGCAAGTTGAAGTCCGCCACGGGCAGGATGAAGTCCAAGCCCCACTTGCCGCCGAGAAGCACTTTCTGGTCCGACTGGTAGATGAGTTGCGAGAGGCCGGCGAAGACCTCAAGCGTAGGCTTGCCGCTGGGCAGCAGGATCGTGTTGCCGGCGTTGTCGGCGAATTTGTTCGCGTGGTAATACTCGAAATACTGGGTGAAGTAGAAGCCCGGCCCGGCCGGCGGCCCGCCGTCGAAGAAGCTGGTGAAACCGAGGTTGAGGGAGGGCAGGTCGTAGCCGCGCGCGGCAGGGGCGCACAGCAGCATGGCGGACAGACTGAGCAGAACAACATCGCGTATCAGTTTCATTACTCGCTCCTTGGTTACAGCCGGATGGTGTTTCCAGCAATGCCTGTATGCCGCAAGTCCGCGCGCGATGCCAGTGTTTTTTTGAGCGTTGTTTGAGCGCGGACCCGGTTCCTTTGCCGAAGCGTGATCGGCGGACCGCCCCGCTACCAAACAACTTCCGGCTTCGCGGAATCGCCATCCATCGTCGCCGGCAGACGCCAGACGTGATCGCCGGCCTTGTTGGTGAAGTAGAGACGCGAGTCGGATTGCTCCAGCGGGTTGCCGTCGGCCCAGAAGGCGTAGAAATCAGGGTGGGCGCTGACGGGGCGGCGGGCATAGGTGTGGTTGGCGCGGCTGTCGCGCGTGAGTTGCTTGACTTTTGTCCACGTCGCGCCCTGGTCGTGGCTGGTCCAAAGCACCATCTCGCCGCCGGTCGTCCACGGCTGCGGCCCGGGTTCGGTCGGCGCGATGATCCGCCATGTGCCGTCCGGCTCGATGTAGAGCGAGCCGTGGTCGTAGTTGTGGTCGCTGGCTGTGAACGGCCGGCGCGCCCACTCCTTGCCAGTCCAGCGCAGCGTGAACCACGGACGCTGACCGTGCTTCGGGCCGGACTCGTAGCCCTTCGTGGTGAGGTAGAGAATCACAGGCCGGCCGTCGGCGTCGAAGTTGATGTCCTTGAAATAAAGCACCTGCTTCTCGGAGCGCGAATCGAGCACGAGCGCGGGGTTCTTCGCTTCCGTGAGCGGCAGCTTGAGCGGCTCGCCCGCAACGGTGCGCCACGTCTGGCCGTAGTCGCTGGTCTCGACGTAGTAGATGTTCGATCGCTCGTTGAGACCGACGGGTTTCGGATGATAGTCGAACACGCTGGCGAGCCGGTTACCGCGGCGCCACGTGACCTGGTAGTCGCCCATCTCGATGTGCGCGAGGCTCTGCGGTTCGCCCCACTTCACGCCGTCGGGACTGGTCATCCAGAACAGGCCGCGCCCGGACTTGTAGCGCGTGTGGAGGAAGAGGAAACCTTTGCCGGGCATCCACCACGGATGCGGGTAGGAAAAATTGGTTTCCAGAATCTGCTCGAACTCGTCCACCGAGTAAGGCTTCTTGCTGCGGTGGATCCACGACGGCCGCGCGGTGCCGTGGGCGGCGGAGAAGATCCAGACGTGGCCGGCGTCGTCGAGCATGATGGTCGGGTTGTCGTGGGCGTCGTTGGTCTTCTTGTTCAGCAGGATCGTTGGGCGCGGCACCTTGCCGGTGGTGTGGTCATAGTAACTGACCATGTGGAGCAACTCGTTCTTCTCCTTGAGCCGACCGCCGTAACAGAAGAAGGTCTTGTTCACCTCCTTCGCGTAGTAGGCGTAGGGAAGCATCTGCTGCGGGTAGGTGGCGAAACCGCCGCTGTATTTGTAGCGGTATTCGTCCTTCGACGGCTGGTTGTAATACCAGATGCCGCGATAGCCGTCGTCCTTCGGCTGCGGCTCCGCAAGGCAGGGCAGCGTTGACGCGAGGGAAATCAACGCGACAAACAGGGGGGCGAGGTTGGCTTTCATGCCGGCATTTTCGCCAACCGGACGGGGAAATCAATCCATCAAATTGGCTGCGGCACCACTTCCACTTGGAACGCCTCGGCGAAGGCTGCGCTGCAGGACAACTCCGCCGCAATCAACCGGTTCACGTCGAGAATGCGGTCGTCGAAACCGCGGCCGCGCTGCCGGCGGTTGCGATGTTCCTGCGAGCGGTGATGCAGCAGCAGCCAGCGTTTCCATCGTGCCTTTTCCTCATCGAACGGCATATAGAGGTCGCAGCGAAAGTTAAGCGTCTTCGGATCGCGTATCAGGAACGCCGCCGGTGGCTCGTCGAGTGCCGCCGCCGCGCGCAAGAACATGGCGTGAGCGCGCCGATGGCCTGCATTGCTGTCCTCGCCATGCGGCAAGAAGACGACCTGCGGCCGATGCGCCACGAGTTGCCGTCGGATCGCCGTTTCATTCACAGCGTCGTCGAGCGGCGCGCCCGCGTCATCCTCTCGCAACCGCAGGAACGCCGCGCATTCCTCGCCAAGACCGAAAAACCGCAGGCTGTCGCGCTGCTCCTGCTCGCGGATGGCGGCTTTCGTCGCGCTGTCGGGCGGCAAGCAGAACTCATCGAGCACGCCGCTGGCGCTGCCGCTGACCACGGCGAGTTGGATCGGGTTGCCGTTTTGCCGGAAGAACCGGAGCGTGACGCCGATGGCGTCGAAGTCGTCCGGATGCGGGGCGAGCACAAACAGCCGCAGTTCCGCTGGCCAGCGAATCGCGGGAATGGCGGCAGGCCGCGGACAATCGAGTAGCTTCTTCAGGTCGGGGTTCATCGCGGAGCGGCAAGCGTTTGCCAGCAATACCAAAGCATCCGCGGCAGATGGAACGGACCTTTCCACATGCCGCCCTTGAGCCGCGACGACACGCTGCCGTCGCGATGCAGGTAGCCATACCACTCGCCGTGCTCCGGGTCGGGGAAATGTGCGAAGCTCCAGTCGTGCGCCATCTGATGCCAGCGGGCGTATTTCGCGTCGCCCGTGAGCGCCCACGCCAGCAGCGTCGCGATGATCGCCTCGTTGTGCGGCCACCAGAACTTCATGTCGTGCCAATACTCCTGCACCGGCAGCCCGCGCAGGTCGCGGAAGTAGTAGATGCCGCCAAACTCCTCGTCCCAGCCGCGCGCCCACATCCAGCCGAGAATCGTCAGGCCGATGCGCACGAGCCGCTGGTCGCCGCGCAGCTTGCCCTCGTGCATGATGAACCACGCCGCCTCGATGGCGTGGCCGGGGTTCAACGTCCGCCCGTCGAAGTGATCAATGACGCCGCCGTCCGGCGCGACAACCTCCATTAACGCCTCGTGGTCCGGCTTCATGAAGTCGCGCTCGATCTCCGCGATGCTGCGGTCAATCCACTCCGTGCAGGTCCGGCCCGCCACGCTCACGTCGCCGAGGTTGACGCGAAGCTCCTGCGCCGACGCGATGCCGATCATGTGCGGGCCGATGCTTTTCGCCGGCCGCGTCGGCTCGAACTTCGGCGTCATCACGCCTGGCTCGAACGAATACCGCAAATACGTCGCGAACGTCTTCACCGCATCCTCCGCCGCGCGCGCGTCACCGCTGGCCTTCGCATACGCAGCGAAGGCGATGGCGGCGAAGCTCTCGCTGTAAACGTAGCGCCGCATCCGTAGCGGCCGGCCCTCGCGCGTGACGCTGAACCACATCTTCCCGTCCGGCGCAAAGCAATGCCGCCGGTCGAACTCGACGCAACTGCGCGCCGCCTCCAGCCACTCCGCGCGGCGCTCGATGGTGTTGTAGAGCGTCGCGAACATCCATCCCGCGCGCCCCTGGAACCAGACCGACTTGTCCGTGTCCACCACCGTCCCGTCGCGGTCAAGCGACGTGATGATGCCGCCATGCTCGCGGTCCATGCCGTGCCGCAGCCAGAACGGCATGACATCGCCAAGCAGCGCGTCGCGGTAGAACCTGACCAGTTGCGCGCGGCCGTCGGCGGTTGTCAGTGACAATACAGTGTCATTCATCGCTTTACCCTCATTTCACTGGCAACGGCCGGCCAGCTCGCAACGTTTGATAGATGGCCGTGATTTCGCGCCACGGGCCGGCGTAGAAACCGTCGTAGCCCCGGCCTTGTTTCAAGGTTTCGTAGAACGCGCCGCCCGCGCCGTCATGCGCGGCGCTGGCGGAATTGAGTTGCAGGATCAGCAGGTCGCTGCTGAAACCGGCGAGCTTGCCCGGCGCGGCGGCGGCGAGGATGTCCGTCACGGCGAGACAGTTTCGGCCCGCGGGCAGTGGCTGGTTCTTGTTGGCGTCGTCGTAGCCCGGATACTCGCCGCGCTTTGTCGCCGAATAGTCCCATGCAACTGTGATGAGGTCCCACGCCACGGACGCAACGCCGTTGTTGCGCGCAACGACCCACTTGCGGAGCGTCCCGGCGCCGAAGCCGGGCGAACGCCAGTCGTCATTGGTGAGGCCGTGACAAAACCCGCTCCATGTGTCCGCCACGGCGGCGACGAAAGGTGGCGCGAGCGGTTCGCCGGGCTGAAGCCCGACGCGCACCAAGCTGCTCGGGAAATGTTTCGCGAGCACCGCAAGCCCCGCTCCCTGGTCGCGCTTGGCATAGACATCGTAAACAGCGACGCGGCGCACCTGGAGGCGTGACTTGAAGAAGCCGCACAACGACGCGAGTTCGTCGGTGGTGAAGGCCGGCGTTTGCTTCTTGTCATACATGCGCAGGACGAGCGTGGGCACGAGTTCCACCTCCGGCGGGCACGCCTTGCGCCAGGCGAGAAACACGTCGCACGCCTCGTCGAGCGGCAATTCGTGATGGTAAATGAGATAGAGCCGGTTCGCCGCGGCGTCGCGCGTCAGCAGCCGCGCGGCATTGGCGATCTCAACGCCGGCCGGGCGTCGCGGTCTGGGAAAACTCGCGCCCCAGTAGCCGAGCGTCGGCGAAGCCAGCGACGCGTTGAGCCAGAACGAACGTTCCAACCGGCCAAGATCGCGGGCGGCCGGCGGCTCGGCGGCAACGGAAGCCGCGAAGGCGAGAGTTGCGCCGAGACAAACCGTGAGCGCGTGTTTCAAGCAGGTCATCGTGGCAGTATCCGGTCGTGCAGCGGTTCGACTTCGGCCGGAGACATGACCAAAAACCTGAGGGCAAGTCCAGCATTGGTTTGGTCGCTGGCGCGGGACAATCGAGTCAATGACGCAGCGGCCGGGGCGGGATGCCCGTTGCTTTACGGCGGCGTGTTTAGTATTTAACAGCGGCGATGAACGCAAGATTTCAGAATCGCAGTTCCGATAGGAACCGCGTTCAATGACGTGCGCATGAAATCCTTCGAGCTGCGATACAAGAGCGGCGATGAGTGGAGGACTTTCCACAGCGGCAAAGCCATCGGCAAGAACCCCGACGTGAAGTTCAACCCCGTCACCACGCCCATCGTCCGCCTCAACATCACCGAAGGCCGGGGCGGCCCGACGATCTTCGAGTTCCAGCTTTTCACGCCACGAACACCATGAAACACCTGCTCATCATCCTGTCGCTAACCGTGCTGACAACTCACGCCGCCACCGAGACTGACGCGTGGCTACCGGCATCACCCGCAACTGTTTCGATTTCTCGTCACACGCAGGCCCGCCGCCGCGTTGGCCAGCTATCTGGTGGTCGTTCATCAGGAGGCTGCCCGGCGCGGCTATTGTTTCGACGCGGAGAAAATCGGGCCGGCCCGGTTCCGGGGGCGCATCGTCGAGACGAACGGCCAGTTGCTCTACGAGTGGGAGCATCTCCAGCGAAAACTGGCGGTGCGCGACCCGGCGAGGTTTCACACTGGCCGGTCCGTGGCCGTGCCAGAACCTCATCCGCTGTTTCGCATCGTCCATGGGAAAGTGAGGGCTTGGGAGAAAGTCCGCGTGGTGTAGCGCTACCAAGCCAAACACGTGACGCTTCCCCTCCACCGCCACCGCTGCGCTCCGTCAGTTGCTCGCGCAGGCGCGGATAAGGATTTTCTTGTGGCGCGTGGACGGCGGACGGTGGCACGCTGCCGCTTGCCATGAAGAAGCTCTGCATTCTCACCTTCACCACCCTGCTGTTGGCTCCGTTGGCCGTGATGCTCGCCGGCTGCGCCGCGCCGCAACCGCAACGACACGCCTGGATCACCGGGCTGAAGCCGGAGATGGCGGCCCGCTACCGCGACCTGCACGCGCATCCGTGGCCGACGGTAAACCGGCGGTTGAAGGAATGCCACGTCCAGAACTTCTCGATCCACCAGTGCGAAATCGAAGGCAAGCTCTACCTCTTTGCCTATCTCGAATACACCGGCAAAGACTTCGACGCCGACATGAAGAAGATGGGCGACGACCCGGAGACGCAGCGTTGGTGGAAGGAAACTGATCCCTGCCAACTCCCGCTGCCCCCCGCAGCGGCGAAGGGGAAAATCTGGACTGACATGACGGAAGTCTATTACCTGAAATGAGCATGACCTCGCGCGAACGAGTCCTCACCGCTTTTGCGCATGAGAAACCCGACCGCGTGCCGCGCTGGTGCGGCGCGTCGCCGGAGTTCATCGCGAAGGCGAAGCGGCAGCTCGGCATTGACGACACGGAGCAACTCTTCGTCCGCTTCGGCGATGACTTCCGGCGCGTGTTCGCGCGCTACGCCGGGCCGAAGGAGTTCAGCCCGGACGGCGAGCTGTCGGCTGGCGCGACGTATCGCACGATCTTCGGCGTGGAGCGGCACGGCCTCGGCTACGGCCAGCCGACAAGCCATCCGCTCGCCGACGCGACGGTGAAGCAGGTCCATGATTATCCGTGGCCCGACCCGAAGTGGATGGATGTCTCGCGCATTCGCGATGAGGCGCTGGCGTGGGGCCGGCGCTACGCAATCCTCGGCGGCGATTGGTCGCCGTTCTGGCACGATGCGATTGACCTGCTCGGCATGGAGAACCTTTACCTCAAGATGTATGACGAGCCGGAACTGGTGGACGCGGTCGCGCAACATATCGTGGACTTCTACGCCGAAGTGAGCCGGCGCATCTTCGACGCAGCGGTCGGTGCGCTCGACGTGTTCTTCATCGGCAACGATTTCGGCGGCCAGACAGGACCGCTGCTCAGCCCGGCTCAGTTCGACCGATTCATGCTGCCGCACTTGAAACGGCTGATTGACCTCGGCCACGCCTACAAGCTCAAGGTCCAGCTGCACTGCTGCGGCGGCTTCGAGCCGCTGATGCCGGCGATGATCGCCGCGGGCCTCGACGGCTTGCACGCCATCCAGCCCTGCTGCGGCGGAATGGACCTCGCGAAGTTGAAGGCGAACTACGGCGGCAAGATTCTCTTCAACGGCGCGATTGATTCGCATCACGTGCTGATTGACGGCACGCCGGAGTCGGTGCGGCGGCGCACGCGCGAGGTGCTCTCGATCATGATGCCCGGCGGCGGCTACATCGCCGGCGCAAGCCATGATTACATCCTCGAAGAGATCCCGGTGGAGAACGTCGTGGCAATGTTCGACGCGGTGGCGGAGTTCGGTGTGTATAAACGGCGAGGAGCATGAGCATGGACAACCAAGTGAAGTTCGGCGCGGTGGACCTCGCGGTGCTGGTCGTTTACCTCGTGGGCGTGGTGGCGTTCGGCCTCTACATGGGGTGGCGACAACGGCAGCGCTCGCGCACGGGCGAGGGTTATTTTCTCGCAGGGCATTCGCTGAGTTGGTTCACCATCGGGCTGGCGCTGTTCTCGACCAACATCTCCGCGCTGCACCTCGTCTCGCTCGCGCAGCAGGGCTACATCAACGGGCTGGTCTATGGGAACTTCGAGTGGATGGCGGCGTTCACGCTCATCGTCCTCGCGTTCTTCTTCGCGCCGTTCTACATCAAGACCCGCGTGCCGACGCTGCCGGACTTCCTCGAACGACGCTACGGGCGCGGCTGCCGCGATTTCCTTGCCGTCATCTCGATCCTCAACGCCATCTTCCTGCACATCGGCTTCTCGCTCTACGCCGGGGCGCTGATCCTGCACGCGCTGTTCGGCATCAACGTCTGGGTCTCGGTCATCACCATCACGGCGCTGACCGGCCTCTACGCGGCGGTCGGCGGCCTGACAGCGGTTGTGATGACAGAATCGGTCGGCACGGTCGTGCTGCTCGCCGGCTCGTTCCTCATCACGCTTTTCGGCGTCATCAAATGCGGCGGACTCGGCGAGACATGGCGGCTCATCGGCGAGGCGGGCAAACATTTCCCCGCGGCAACGACCTCCGTGCTGCGGCCCGCGGGCGATCCGTCCGGGATGCCGTGGTTTGCCATGATGCTCGGCTATCCGGTCATCAGCATCTGGTATTGGTGCGCCGACCAGACGATCGTGCAGCGCGTGCTCGGCGCGAAGTCGGAAAACGACGCCCGCAACGGCGCGCTCTTCGCGGGCTTCATCAAGATCCTGCCGGTGTTCGTCTTCGTGCTGCCGGGTCTCATCTACCTCGGCCTGACCTACCAAAACCCCGTCACGAAGACCGACGAGGTCTATGCAACGATGATCCAGGACCTGCTGCCGCTCGGCCTGCGCGGCGTCATCGCGGCGGCGCTGCTGGCGGCGCTCATGGGTCCGATCTCCGGCTCGCTCAACTCGATGGCGACTCTCTTCAGCTACGACCTCTACCGCCGCGTGCGCCCCCAGGCTTCGGAGCGCGAGACCATCCACGTCGGCCGGATCGCCACGCTTTTCGGCATCGTGCTGGCCATCGTTTGGACGCCGCTGGTGGCGAACTTCAAGACCATCTTCGACGGCATCGCGATGCTCTTGTGTTTCATCGCGCCACCGGTTTCGGCGGTGTTCTTTTGGGGAGTCTTCTGGAAAGGCGCGAGTTACCGCGGCGCGCTGGCGACGCTCTGGGGCGGATTTGTCATTTGCCTGACGACCTTCCTGCTCTTCTACGCGCCGATGGACTGGGCCAAGTCGCTCGGTTGCGCGGGCTGGCTGGACCTGTTGACGTGGTTCGACGACTGCGTCGTGAAGGCTTACTACATCAACTACATGGTGATGTCGTTCGTGCTGTTCGTCATTTGCAGCGTCATCCTCCACGCCGTCTCGCGGACGCATCCCGACGCGCCATCGGCCGAGCGCGAGGCGTTGACGTGGGCGCATCCGTTCGACGCCCTCAAGGGCGAGGCGTGGCCGGGCATTGGAAATTACCGCGTGCTGGCGGGCGTGCTTTTCGCCACAATGGTGGCGCTCTACGTGATCTTCAGGTGAGGGCCGTGATTTCTCAGCGCGGCAGCTTGCGGTCGTGCAGCGGCTCGCCCTCGGGCGGGAGCACCGGCATCTGGAGCGCGCCGGACTTGCCGAGTTCGTCGAACATCTGCTTCTTCAACTTCGCAATCTGCTCCTGATACGACGGCACGGCGATGAGGTTGTGGCGCTCATGCGGGTCGGTCTGGAGGTCGTGGAAACTGTCCTTGTCCCAGAGGCCGTGGTAGTAGATGTATTTCCAGCGGTCGGTGCGGATGGCGAACGTCGTCGGCGTGGCGGGGAAGTTCCACTCCCAGTGATACTCGTAGAGGATGTGGTCGCGCCACGGCACCTCGCGGCCCTGGAGCAGCGGCCAGAACGAGCGGCCGTCCATGCGCGGCGTCTTCGCGGGCTGCGCGACACCGGCGGCTTCGAGCAGCGTTGGCGCGATGTCTATGTTCTGCACCATCTGTTTCACGACCGTGCCGGGCTTGATACGGCCTGGCGCGCGCGCCAGCAACGGCACGCGGATGCTCGTCTCGAACGCGTCGCGCTTGTCATAGAAGCCGTGCTCGCCGAGCGCGAAACCGTTGTCGCCCATATAGACCACCAGCGTTGAGTCGCGCAGGCCCGTGTCGTCGAGTTGCTTCAGCACGCGGCCGACGTTCTCGTCAATCGTGTGGACCGCTTCGCTGTAGCGGCGGAACAAATCCTCGAACGACGGCACGGGGTCTTTGTCGAACCGGCCCGTCTCCATGTGGTCCACGCCGTGGATGCCGTAGCGCCGCTCGCGCACCCAGCGCGGCTGCGTCGCGTAGTTCTCCTCGGTGTTCGCCATCGTCGGCGGGTAACGCACCGACGCTTTGTCGTAGCGTCCGCGATGGCGCGGCGCTGGCTCGAACGGGAAGTGCGGCGCCTTGAACGAAAGATAGACGAAGAACGGTTTCCCGCCGCGCGCACGCATCCACTCTAGCGCGAGGTCGGTGAGCACGTCGGTGCTGTAGCCTTTGAACTGCCGCCGCGTGCCATTCACGTTCAGCGTCGGGTCGCCGTATTCGCCCTGGCCGCGAAAGCCCGCCCAGTGGTCGAACCCCTTGCGCGGTTCGTCGCTGTCGTGGCCCATGTGCCATTTGCCGAAGAACGCCGTCTCGTAGCCCGCCCCGCGCAGATATTCCGGGAGGAACCGAATGCCCGCCGGCTCGGGACGCTGGTTGTCCACGACGCGGTGGTGGTGCATGTATTGGCCGGTAAGGATCGAGGCGCGGCTCGGCGAGCAGAGCGAAGTGCTCACGAACGCGTTGCGCAGATGCGCGCCCTCCTTCGCGAGCCTGTCGAGGTTCGGCGTCTCCAGGAACTTCGGCGCTTCCGGCATGAAGCCGAGCCAGTCCCAGCGATGGTCGTCGCTGAGGATGAAGATGATGTTGCGCGGCTTCTCGGCCGCAAATGCCGTTGCGCCGAGGCTGACGGCCACGGTGAGCATCAGGAGATGGAATCGTGTTTTCATGGCGATGGATTGGGTTTCGGCTCGCGCCAGCGCGCGGCGACGTCATCGAACCACGCCTCATACTGCTTCTTCATCTTCTCGACGATGGCTGGCTGTTGCGAGGCGAGGTTTTTCGTTTCGCCGGGATCGGCGGCGAGATCGTAAAGCTCATGGCGCGGCGCGCCCTCGATGCTGCGCTCGCCCCGGCCCTGCAAACGGCACAGCTCGGCATAGCGGTCGCGGATGTGCTTTTGGTTCGGCGCGTCCATGCCGCAGGGTTGCGCCAGCTTCCAACGCTCCGTCACCGCGCACCACGCATGGCCGCGCCTCGGCTGCTGGCCGCTGTCCCATTGGAAGAACAGCGTCCGCTCCGGCCAGTCCGCCGCTGGATTTCGCAGCAACGACAGGAAGCTGCGCCCATCGAGTTTCACGCCAGCCGGCGCGGCGACACCGCACGCTTCAAGAATCGTCGGCATCACGTCAATGTGCGCCGCCAGCCGCGTGACCTTGGCCGGACTTTTGAATGCCGCCGGCCAGCGCGCGAAGCACGGCACGCGGATGCCGTTCTCATAGACCGTGCCTTTCAGCCCGTGCAGGCCGGCCATGAACCGGTTCGTCGGCACGGAGCCGGAGCACGGGCCGTTGTCGGCGGTGAACAGCAGCAGCGTGTTATCTTCGAGGCCGAGTGCTTTCAGCGTGGCGCGCAACTTGCCGAAGTTGTCGTCCACGCTCCGGAGCATCCCGTAAACCTTGGAGGTGCTCGTTCCCAGCGCGGCGTAGGGCGCGGCGAGTTCCTCGTCCACCTGCAACGGCGTGTGAATGAGGTTCGCCGGCAGATAGACAAAGAACGGCTTGGCGCGGTTCTTCTTCACGAACTCGATGGCCGCGTCGGTGAAGATGTCCATGCAGTAGCCGTTGCGCTTCTCCGGCGTGCCGTTGTGGAACAGATCGGGATTGAAATACTGCCGCATCGCCGCGCCGGTGTGGACGAGCGCCTCGTCAAATCCCTGCGCGTTCGGCCGCCGTTCGGGGTCGTCGCCAAGGTGCCACTTGCCGAAGATGCCAGTCGCGTAGCCCGCGCTGCGCAGCGCCTCGGCCACCGTGACCTCCGCCGGGTCCATCTGCGTCGCCTTGCCGAACACGTCGCAGACGCCGGTGCGGAAGTTGTAGCGGCCGGTCATCAGCGACGCCCGTGTCGGCGAGCAGACCGGGCTGACGTGGAAGTTCGACAACTTCACCGCCTCGCGCGCGAACGCGTCGAGCTGCGGCGTCTTGACGTGGGGATTGCCGTGGAAGCCGAGGTCGCCGTAGCCCTGGTCGTCGGTGAGAAAGAAGACGACGTTGGGTCTTCGCGCGGCCGCCGCATGGACGGTGGCCACTGCCAGCAGGCAAACGGCGACATGTTGCAGCCAGCGAATCATGGCCGGATTATTACGCGTCCGGCCGAAAAGTGAAAGTCACGGTTTTCGCGGAGCAGGAGCGGGCGAGGTGGCGATGGGGAGTTGAGCCGACCGCAGTTGTTGGTTTCCTCCCGTCGCTTCACCTGCTGTGCCACAACTCTGCGAAGACGACGACCCGGGCGCGGGCGGCGGCCTTGGAAACAACGGACTTCACGTGATGTTCAGTGCGAACGGGTTGCCTGAAAAGTCCAGACTTCCGGCGAACGCACGCCGGGCCGCGCCTCGCCGCCGGGGACGACAACGTGACCGTTCCACTCGATGGCTGTGGTGGTCACGAGCGAGAACGGCACTTCGCCGGCAACACGCCACGCGTCGTCTTTCGCGTCGTAAGCCAGCACGTCGCGCGGGAAACCTTTGTGCGCTGTCGGCGGCGTGTTCACCTGTGCGCCAGTGTCGCCGCCGAGGACGAGTGGCGTGCCGTTGACAACCGGCGCGGGTGACGGTGCAGCCACGGACACGCGCGGCAAGTCGGCAATGCGACGCCAGCCCTGGCCCGGCGTGTAGCGATAAGCGTCCCGAAGCCACTCGCGCACCGGCTTGCCGTCCGCTCCCGCGCGCAACGCAGCGCCGCTGAAGAGGAAGAACGAGCCATCGCACGCGCCTGCTGTCGCCAGCATCCGCTCACGACCGGGCCACGGCTCCAACTCGCGCCAGCCAGGCTTTGTGTTCGTGATATCCAGCGACCAGAATGTCCTCAGCGCAGCCGTCGCGTCGGGCGTCGCGATGCCGCCCGCGACGTAGAGAGTGTTACCCACGAGCGCGCCGCTGAAGTTTGCGCATGGCCGCGGCAGCGACGGTAGCGGCACCGCGGCGAGTTTGCCGTCGCGCCAACTCAGCAGGAACACGTCGGCGTGATGACCTTGCGCGCTGCTGCCGCCGACGCAGATGACGCCGTCCTTCGTGGTCACGGAGACGCCGTAGCCGAGCGGGCGTGGCAGTTTGCCGGCGAGCCGCCACGCGCCGTCCGGCTTCTCCAACACGAAAACCGAGTCATACCAAATCTTCGTCCCTCCTTCCCACGGACGCCTGTCGGGAAAGTTTGCGCCGCCCGCGACGAGCAACGCGCCGCCGCTGACGCCGGCAAACGAGCCGGCAAAACCTTCGCGGTCGGGGATGGATGGCAACTGGCTCCAACGGGATGAAAGCGTCATAGATTCAGGCCCTTCGGCAAAACTCGCAACCGCAACGCAGCAAACTGCGGCCTGCGCGAGGAAGTGCGCGCTTCGCGAAGCAGGCGTTCGCGCCCAGGTGATCATCGCGCGGCGTTGACCACGTTTTGCGGTTGCCCGCGCAGCCACGCGCGGACGTTTTCGACGGCAATCTCCATGAGCCGCGCGCGGGCGTTGCGAGTCGCCCATGCAATGTGCGGGGTGATGATGCAGTTCTTCGCGCGCAGGAGAAGATTGCTTGCCGATGGCGGCTCGGCGGAGAGCACGTCGAGGCCCGCGCCCGCAAGCCGACCGTGGTTGAGCGCGTCGGCGAGATCGGCCTCGTTCACCAAACCGCCACGCGCGGTGTTGATCAGGAACGCGGTCGGTTTCATCTGCGCCAGCCGCGCAGCGTTGATGAGTTCCTTCGTCTCCGGCGTGAGCGGGCAATGCAGCGTAATCACGTCGCTGTCGCGAAGGAGCGTGTCCAAGTCCACGAACTGGGTTTCGCCCTCGCTTTGCGTCGCCCTTCTGACTGATGCCAGCACCTTCATTCCAAACGCCCGTCCGACTCGCGCCACCGCCCGGCCGATTCGCCCATAGCCGACGATGCCGAGCGTCAGACCGTTCAGTTCCACGAGCGGGAAATCCCAATAGCAGAAGTCCACCGCCGACGTCCACCGTCCCTCGCGCACCGTCTGCGCGTGATGACCGGTGCGGCTGGCCAGTTCGAGCAGCAGCGCGAACGCCGCCTGAGCGACGTTGGCCGTGCTGTATTCGGGCACGTTTGTGACGGGGATGCCCCTTTCGCGCGCGGCCTCGATGTCCACCACGTTGTAACCGGTGGCGAGGACGCCGATGTAGCGCAGTCGCGGCAGCGCGGCAATGACGGCACGGTCGAGGACGGTCTTGTTGGTGACGATGATTTCCGCGTCGCGCGCCCGTTCAACCGTGAGTTCCGGAGGCGTGCGGTCGTAGGTTTGAAAGTCACTGAGCGTCTTGAACTGTTCCCAGCTCAGATCGCCGGGGTTCAACGTGTAGCCATCGAGGACGACGATCTTCATACGACTTACCATTCACCCTTCCGCTTGAACTTCGCCACCACGTTCTTGCCAAACTGCTTTCCGGCCTCATCCATCGTGTCGAGAATCTCCTGTAGGTTCTTTCCGGCCGTGCCGCGCGCGGCGGGGATGACCGTGCTGCACTCATTCGCATCCATAAAGCGCGCCGCTTCGAGCAGGTGCTTCTCTTCGCCGAAGGGGATGGCGAGGAAACCGTGTTTGTCCGCGTGGATGAGTTGGCCCGGCTCTATGCGACGACCGAAAGCTTCAACGGGACAGTTCCACCGGATCGGATGCACGAACGCGTGGCCCACGCTGAGCCGGCGGGCGAGCGCTTTGAAACCGGCGTTGCACATTTCGTCGAGATCGCGAATGGCACCGTCGGTGATCGTGCCGACGCAGCCGAGCGCACGATGGGTGTTGCTGCTGACCTCGCCCCAGAACGCGCCGATGGTGCGCGGCTTGTCGAGGTCCTGCACGACGACAATCTTCGGCCCCGGCACGCTCGCGACGTAGCGACGATACTGGCTCCAGCCCTGCGGATTGGCCTCGCGATGCTTCACGTTGCTCGGCTCGACCACGACCGTTACCGCGTAGCCGACCATCGGCCCCATTTGCGGCATGAAGTCACGGCATTCTTCGAGATTGAAGCCATCCGCGCCGGCGTTGTGGCGGGTGATCTGTTCCCAGCCGTTATAGATCGTCGGCGTGTTCCAGCGTTTGAGTTGAAGCATCTCGGCGTGAGACAAACACACCGAGGTTGATGCGTTCTTGGTCTTCATTAGGGTTGTTTCGCTGACTTTGGCAGCACTGCTTCGATCTCGATAGCAACTTTCTTCGCCAGAAAGGCAGAACCTTCGTCGGTATAGTGGACGTCTCGCGGCTTCTGCATCTTGCCGCGTTCCGGTGTGATGCAGGCATTAAGATCGTTGATGCGAACACCGTTGGCTTCCATGATCTTCCTGGCAATGGCGTTGTATTCGCCTTCGTCGCCAAACCGGCGCCCCGGTTGCAGTTCGCCATCGGGAATCGGCGTGATGGTGGCCCAGATGAGTTTCGCGCCGGTGGCCTTCAGCTTCGCGACCAACTCGCGCAGGTTCTTCTCGTAGTCGGCCGGCTCCACCTGCCGCTTGCCGTCGGGCATGAACTTCAGGTCGTGGATGCCCCAATTGAAGTGGATGACGTCCCACTTCTCCTTGCCGAGCCATCGGTCAATGTTGGCGATACCGTATTTCGTCGGGCCGCCGTTGTTGGGGATGCGATGGACGTTGACCTTGCCTTCGAGGAGTTTCCGCACCGGCACGGTGTAACCCATCGAGATGGAGTCGCCGATGAGCAACACGCGCGGCAATCCGGCGACGTCCTGGACCGGAACGAGCGAGGGATGCGGGGCGGATTTCTTTGCCGGCGGCGCAGCGGCGGATGCATCGAGTGCGACGAGCAGCGCGAGGAGGCTGAGAAGCGTTTTCATCGTGTCATTCCTTTTACTTGATTAGGCGCCACATCATTGCGATGGCGTGCTGTCGTGTAAAGACTCCTTCAGCGGGCTTCGACGGTGACGGAAGCATGGCGACGAACTCCGCAGCCGTGACCGCCACGCTGTTTGCGCGCTCCGCGTCGGCCACGGCGCGAGCCAGCGCGTTAGGATCAAGCTTGCCCGCGTGCAGCTTTGCGAGGCCGTCCGCCCAAACTTTGGCGGTCGCGCGCTTCAACGGCGCGGTCGGCTTCGCATCGTAGTCGTGGAAGAAGCCTTTCGTTCCGAAATACTGCACGGCGGGAATCCACGGCTCTTTGCCGGCGACGCTGATGTCGTTGAAGAACGAAATCATCTGGCGACGTTCGACCAGCGTGCGCAACAACAGGTCGCTGTCGAGTTTCGCCGGCGTCGTCTTCTGTTTCTTCGCCAGCGCGGCGGCGAAACCGGCGGCCTCTCCTGTTTGCATCCACACCGGCTCCAAGCGCACTGCGCCCCACGCTATGTGCGTCGCGGAGAGGCAGACGGGCACGAGCAGGTTGTCCACGCCTTGCGGCAACAGCGAGCGATACGGAATCTGGCCGGGGCGCGATTCCTCAGTGAGGATGAGCTTGCCGTCGTAGTGGAAGCCGGGGCGCGAGTCGGTGGTGCAGGAATGCGAGTCCATATACCAGTCGGTCGTGGCGATGCTGTCGGAATGGACCGGCGTGCGGCCGAGGCCGGGCGCAAGCGAGTTGTCGTGCTCGGTATAGACATGCCGGCCGACGATGCGGCGCGCCTCGCGGACATACATCTCGTAGGGCACGTGGTTGTTGTCGGCGAACTCGTCCTTCGGCAGGCCCCACTCGCGGAACTTCTCGCGCTGCTTGGGCGACACCGACTCGTCGTTCTGGAGGAAATACATGAGGCCGAGCGCGAAGTTGAGATGGCGCTGGATGATCTTCTCGCGCGCGGGCCAGTCGGCTTCGGGATAGTCGTGGTTTTCGCCCGGAAGGATGGGCGAGTTCATGTGCGACTTGCTGTTGGGGCCGGCGTTGGTGGCGATACTCTTGCGGTTGTAGTTGACGTATTCCTCGCGGTTGTAGCCGGGCGGCGGCGCGGTCAGCAGGATGCGGTTGGCTGGGTCTTTGGTGACGCAGAAGCGGTAGTTGTAAGCCTGCACCGCGCGGTCGGCCGTGAACGGGCTGGTCGGGTCAATGGTGCCTTGGTGCGAGCCGTAGGGGCGGATGTTCAGCCGACCCTCCACGGCGTCGCGGGGCGCGGGGCCGCTGGCGACGTTGCAGAAGACTTTGCCGGCATGTGGCTCCTTGTATTCGTCGCGCGCCTCGCGCCCGCAACGATATGGCACCTTCGCCAGCGCGAACAGGTCGCCTTCGTAGGTTCCGTCAGCGAACATCGCGCCGCGCACGCGGATTTCCTTCGCGCCGCCGTATTCCCGCAACGTCACACTCCGCAGCATCGCACCGTCGCTCTCAACGGCGGTCGCGTAGTGACTGAGCAACAGCGTGATCTTCTTCTCGTCCGCGACGAGCCGGTTGAACTCGCGCTCCGCGACGTGCGCCTCGGCCCAACTAATCGGGTAATGCTCGTGAGTGCAGCGGACGACTTGATGTTCGCGCGAATTTTCGCCGTAGGTGGCGATATAATGCCGCTCGATGTTCCGCAACAACTCGGTGAACAACGGCGCGCGGTGGCCGCCGTAGAGCGCATCCCATTGCATCAGCCCATTGCTCATCATGCCGCCGATGTGGCGGTTATGCTGCACGAGCAGCACTGTGCAACCCTCGCGCGCTGCGCGCACCGCGCACATTACGCCGCTGCCCGTGCCGCCAACCACGACGAGGTCGTAGCTCTTGCCGTCCACGTCGCCAGGTTTTGCGTCCTTGGCAAGATGAACCGGCTCGGCAGGCAACGGCTTTGGCGCCGATGGCGCGGCTCCTTTCGGTGCGAGTGGCGAAACAGCGACAGCGGCCGCTTGTTTGTTGCGCGGCTCGTCGGCAGTTTCGACATGCTTTTTCCGTGCAGCCGTAAAACCCGCATCGCGTTTCCCTTCGCGCTCCGCCTTTGCGATTTCGGCAGGAACGAACTGCACTGCGTCCACCACGACGAAGCCGTCAGCGCCCGCATTGGAGATCGTGACCGAGCCTTTCTTGCCAGCGGCAAACTTGAACACGCCCAGCGCGCGCGGCACGCCTTTGACCAGCGCGTCCTCGCGCTGGTTGACGGTCACGGTCTTCTCGCCGTCGGCGCTGATGATGGTTACCGGCACCTTCGTTGCGCGGTTGTTCGTCGCGACGTGGATGAGCCGAACTTCGTAGTCGCCAGCTTCCTTAATGTCCGGCGTGAAGCGTGCCGACTTCTTTCCTTGCTCACGGTTGCTGTCGTGGCGGTAACCCTTGCCGACGAGCGCGGGCTGCTTGGCGCTCTCCACCCAGTCGCCGATGAACTCGCCTGCGCCATCGTCCAAGAGAATGCCGGCAGGTTGTGGTCGGTTTGGAGTCCCGGCTTTAGCCAGCCGCGCGTGAGTGGTTGATGGATCGCCGGAGCCGGCTGAAGCCGGGACTCCGAACCCGGCCACCGCCATCTTGTCGGTCTCTTCGAGTTTGAACCGCGTGCTGACAACGGAGTTCTTCTCCGGGCCGGGCCGGTATTTGACGTAGGTGGTGGCGACGAATGTGCCGTCAGGCAGCAGATCCAGTCCCGGATAGCCGCAATCGCCGCCCGCGTAGCTGTGGAGCAGCTTGATTCGATACTGCCCCTCGCGGCCGTTCAAGACGTTCTCATAGCGGCCCACCCACGCGACGAAGTGGTTCTTGGTCGGACTCTGCTTGCCCGTGTCGCGGAAACAAACCACCAGCCGTCCGTCGGGAGCGTAGCGGGCCATGTGACGATCGCCGTGCAGGCCGGCGGGCAACGGCTTCGTCTTCGACCATGTGCGCCCCTCGTCGTCGCTCGTCATGTAGAGCGCGACTCGCTCCGTGTTCTCGCGCAACAGGCAGAGCAGTTGTTTGCCGTCGGGCGAGCGCACCAGCGCCGGCTCGCAGGGCTTGAGTTCGCCGAGGTCTAGCACGATGCGCCAATCGCTCCACGTCAGGCCGCCGTCGGTGGAGACGCTCTGGACGACGACGTTGGAGCGTTTGTCCTTCGTCTCGCCGGGCCGGCGGATGTTGGTCATGCCGAGCAACCGCTTGCCGCCGTCAATCGGCACAATCGTGCAGAACGGCATGACGCATTCGAGATTCACGCTGCGCATAGGCGTCCACGTCTTGCCGTCGTCCTTCGAACAGGACATCTGCATCGTGCCATCCGGTCCCTGGCCGGCGAAAACGAAGATGCGCGATTTGCCGTGTGGATCGGTCAGCAGGTAAATGGACGGACAGTTTTTCACTTCGCGCCAATTCTCCGGCACGGGCAGCAGTTCGCTCCACGTGCGCCCGCCGTCGTCGCTGCGTTTCATTGGACCGCACGGCCCGCCGTGGTTGATCGTCCAGACGCAGAACATCGTCTGGCCGTCCGGCAGCAGCAACGTGGTCGGGTGGCCTTGATAGACCGTCTCGGTGCCTTGCGCGACGATGACCTGGCGCGTGGTGTCGGCGGAGAGGTCCACGGTGCGCAGGCTGGCCTGATTGCCGGCACTCTTCAGCCATTCAAGGTTGAAACGGGCCAGGCGCACGTAGCGGTCGTCGCACATGCGAGTGACAATGTCGGCTTCGTAAAGACAGAGGATGGTGCCGTCGGCCAGCACGGCGAGGTCGCTGTAGCCCGCCGGGCCTGGCTCCAAAATCTTCGAGACCGGCCAAGTCGCGCCGTCATCGAGGCTCATCTTAACGGTCAGCCGCTTGCGGTCGTGAGCCAGGCTGCCTCCCGGGCGGATCAACTCGTTCTCCAGATTGCTGGGATTGGCGAACAGGATGCGCCCGGGCTGTCTGCCTTTCGGCCAGCCGTGGCGAATCAAGCTGGCCATGCAGACCGGTTCGAGCAGCGCCGGATCCCAACGATGACCGGTCCAGCCGGAGGCGCCGTCGGGACTGACGGCCACCAAGCGGCGGTTGATTTTCGATTCGCTGCGCATGTTGAACATCACGCGGCCATCCGCGAGTTCCACAGCGACGGTTTCGCTGGGGTTGACCACGGTCACACCTTCCACCACATCGCCGTGACGGCAGACGATGCCACCGCGCTTCCATGTCGTCCCGCGGTCGTCGCTGGAGATGGCTGCGACGATGGACGGTCGGTGGCCGCGGTGTTTGCCTTTGCCAAATTCCTTTCCACTGCCGTCAGAAAGCCAGACGGGGATGATCATGCGACCGTTGCGGAGTTGCGTGCCGTGGCCGGGACCGGTGGCGCAGACACGCCAAGGGTAGTCCGATTTGAACTGATCAAAGACCGGGGTGATCTCGACCGGCTTGCTCCATGTCACACCGTCGTCATCGCTGTGCATCGTGAAGACGCGGGCGTAGTCATGGCAGAACACAGCGGCCACCCGGCCGCTGTCCCGGTCGGGGATCATCACGAAGTTGCTCACCGGCCCGTCGCCGTAGGTGGTGTGGTCCAGCAGCTTGACAATCGGGCCGAAGGTCTTGCCGCCATCTGTGCTGCGGCGCATCAGCACGTCGTTGAAATCGTAGTCGCCGCCGCGCCCCGGCCGGGCCTCCGTGGTGACCAACACGGTGTTGTTCTTCGTCACGACGATGCCGGGGATGCGGCAGGTCCAGTAGCCGTTGGTGCGCGCTTCGAAGAGGTTTTGCTTTTCGAGCAAGGGTGCCACGGCCTCTGCGGCGGGCGCGTTGATGAGAAGGGAAGAGCCGATCGCCACGGCGGTGATCGCCGGGCAGAACAAACGGTGCAGATGTGTTTTCATGCGCGGCCTGAGTGTTCCCGTTCGGCGCAATAACGGCAAGGCCGTTCAAGTGGTCATGCGAACTGACCAGTTGACGATAACAGACCTGCCGTGCGGCCTTGCGGGGTTTTTCAGACCGTTTCGCCTGCGACAAACCGGGGCATTAACCGCACCGGTTTGACGGACACAAAGCCGGCTTGCGCGAGTTGAATGACCGCGCGTGACAGCCGCCGCGCGAAGCTCTCCGGTGCGCTCACGTAGCGCGATATGGCCGGCGTGAGGAATTCGAGAAACGCATCGTCATCGCGCGAGATTACCGCCACGTCCTGCGGGATGCGCAGGCCGCGACGCAACAAGAGCGTCACCACCGTCAACACATGCGCCGTCCGCGCCACGAAGAACCCCGTGACCGGCCGGGGCGGCCTCAACGCTGCGCCGAGGCACGATGCCACGCCCGCCACCGAACCGTCGTGTTGCAGCACCAGCGGCTCGCCGGGATCCCGGGCGCTGGCGACAAACCCTTCGCGAAACCCCGCCTCGGTTTCCGCGTCGCCGCCGAAAGCACCCGTTGGCAAAAGCAGCGCCGCGCGCCGATGACCCTTGCGCCAGAGCAACGCGGCCGCGTGGCGCGCCGCCGCGCGATGATCCACGTCCACGGACGGCAACTCGACGCCCGACGCGCAGGTGCCCGCCAGCAGGCAGGGGCGCTTCTGTTAGACGAACCACCGCTGCGTTCCGCCCGTGGAGCGAAACAACACCCACGCCGCCGCCCGCGTCCGGGCCATGAGCGCCGCCAGCGCACCGGCTGGCCGGGGCGAAAAACATTTTCGGCTGACGTGAAACTCCAACTCGAACCCCTCTCGCGACAGGTGCGTGCGCAGCTCATCGGTCCAGCAAAGCACGAACGGCGGCAGACTCTTCAGCGGCACGGGCGAGAGCAAACCGATGGTCTTCGTCCACAAACTGCTCGCGGCGCGGCGCTGCGGAGCGAGGATGCGGCGGCGTTTGCCATGCGCAACCTTCAGCCAGCCTTCGCGGCGGAGTTGATCGAGCGCGCTGCGCACCGTCGGCCGGCTGACTTGGAACCTGTCGCACAACTCCCGCTCGCCCGGTAAATGATCACGCCACTCACCCGCCTGCAAACCCTCGCGTAAGAACTGCGCGGTCTGGGCCACCAGCGAGACTTGCCGGGGGAGTGCGCGTTGTGTTCGTGACAAAGGCATCAGTGCTTGAGATTCGCAACCGCCTTGTGTGCGGTTTCCCGGAGAAACCGCGCGTAATCCGCGTCGAGTCCTTTCGGGACGAAACGATTGCCGACCACGCTCTCGCTGAACAGCACTTCGTAGAAGACGCACGCGCCGAGGTATTCGCCGGCGGTGTTGGCGTGATGGCCGTCCATGCCAAGCGTTTGCTTGCCGTCTTTACCCTTCTTCCATTGCCAGCCGACGTGCAATGAGTGCGTCTGGTCGGGCAGCGACGGCGGCTTGGCGTTCTTGGAAACGAACTTCGTGTCGGGCCGGTAGCCCCACTTTGGGTCGCTATCGGCCAGATGCAACGCGTCGCCGACGGGGATGACGCACGCGCCTAACTCGGCTGCGATGGTCTGGTAGGCGCTGGTGAGCATGCGATACATCACCTCGCGCGTGGCCGGCTCGCCGGGCTTCCCGGAGGGTTTCGTAAACCGCGGATCGTCGCAGCGGTAGGCCCATGTCTGATGCACCAGCAGCTTCGCCTGCGGCGCGTGTTTCTTGATGTAATCGCGGAGTTGCTCTGCGAAAGGCCGGTAGGTGACTATGTCGTGACTCTTGATGCTGGCCTGCTGGATGGTCACAAAATCCCAGCGATCCGCCATCAGTTCTTGCTTCAAGCTGCGGCCATTGGTGTAGCAGCCCGTTTTGTCGGTGGCATCCAACTCGAACTTCTGGAACTTCTCCGCGTGCAACTGGAGCGACGCGCCGCCAACCACGATGGGCCGGTGGATCAACGTGTGCCCGCCCGCTTTCGCCAGGTCTGGCAAGTAGTGCGTGGCATTGCGGGAGAAGCTGTTGCCGATGGTGAGCAGGCGAACAGTCTGCGGCTCCGCCCCGATGGCGGCCGCGATCCATGCGAGTCCCACGAGCGCGATCACCACGACGCGGGCACAACGATTCGATAGTGATGTCTTCATGGTTTCCATTCCAGAACCTGGCCGCGCTCAAGGAGACGGCCCTGAAGTTTCTTCACGTCCACAGACTGGACGGAACTGCCGCCGCGCACCGCGTGCGCCGCCGCCACACCGGCGGACTCGCCGAGCACGCAGAACACCGGTTCCATCCGCGCCGAAGCATACGCGATGTAGCTGGCAGAAAAACAGACCGGAACGAGCAGGTTCGAGCAAGCCTCCGGCTTCGGCGTGATGGCGCGGTAGGGCACGGCATACGGCTTCCCGGTCCCGCGCGCGCCGCCGATGAACATGTTGCCCTCGGTGGCCACACCGAGCGCGCCAGTCTTCGGGTCACGCGCGGCGTAACGGCGCACGGGATAAGTGTCCACGCCGTAGAGCGCAAGGCCGACGGCGTCGTCCACGCGCGTCTGGTTCAACACGTCGGCATGCGTGAGGATGTAACGCCCCTGCATCCGGCGCGTGATGCGCACGTAAAGCTGGTGTGGCCAGCCTTGCGTGTCCGGATGCATCGTCCGGTCGAGGCCGAGCGCAGCGGTCTTCTTGCGAAACTCCTCTGGCACGCGCGGGTCGGTGCTCAGGAAATGGTGCAGCCCGCGCAGATAGTCAATGTGCTGCCGCCACACCTTCGACCGCGTCGCCCAGTCGCCGTCCTGGTAAAACCGGCTCACGCCGAGCGGCGCCATCGTGACGAGCGACTCGCGCTGGTAATTGTATTCGCCGCTGTTGCGCCAGCCAGGGAAGATGTTCGCCAGCCGCGGCATTGCCTTCTTCACGTCGCCGCCAGCCCAGTTCAAGATGTGCTGCACGTAGCGGTCGACCAATTCGAACTGCTTCGCGTCGTAATCCGCCGGTGGCGTGAACGGCGCGCGCTTGGCCGGATTGTCTGTGACATAGTAACGGAAGTTGTAGGCCTGCGTATAATCGTCACCCGCGCCTTTCGCCTTGCCGTGGTCGGCGTCCACGAGCGGCAACAGCCCGCTCTCCGGTTTGCCCGGCTCACGATATGGATCAATCGGCCGCCAATTCGTCGGATCGCCAACGCCCGCGGGCTTCTCGTTGAACTTCGCGGCCGGCTCGCGGCCGACGGCGTAGGGCACGCGCGCGCCGGCCATCACGTCGCCCTCATAGCTGGCATCAATAAACATCTTCGCTTCGACAATCCGACCCGGCCCGGCCTTCGCGATCGGCGCAGGCACGCCGAGTTCATCCGGCGGCGCGCACTCCAGATGGATGCGCGTGATCCGCTGCCCATCCTTCTCCACTCGCTGCACGCGATACTCAAACACGACCGGAATCTGTTCCTCCTTGAGCCAGCGTGCGAAACTCTCGCGGATGCTGGGCGGATCGTTTCCAGCGACAAACACCCGGCTCTTCGTCAAGCCGCCGACCGCGCGCGGCTCCGGACAATCCTGCTTCGGCTTGATGCCCGCGCCCAGAATGCCGCCGACCCAGCGGCTCGGCTCGACGATCACGACCGACATGCCTTCCTGCTTCGCGGTCACCGCTGCGACGATGCCCGCGAGCGTAGCCGCATAGACGCAAACATCAACGGTCTGCGTCTCAGCCGCGCATCCGCTCGGCGACAGCGCGAGTGCAGCGGCAAACAAGACGATGGCAGGGAAAAGCGTTCTCATGGTTTGTCAGTGACGAGGTTCTTTTGTTCCGAGACTGAAAAGCTTCGACTTCTCCATTTCCACGACCACGCGCACCGGCCGATCTGTGGGCACGCTCGCGCCTGACCGCCAGCCCGCAGTCCAGCGCGTGGCATCCGCGCGCAACGGCTCACAGTCTTCCAGACCGAAACCGCCGATAGCGCGGCCGTCAGCCTCAAGCAACGCCACGCGCAACTCGCCGCCACTGGCGTCGGCGTTGATGATGAGCGACGGCCCGCCCAACCGCAACGGCTTCGTTTCCACGCGCCCGCGCCCGGCGGCGTCGAGCGAGACGAACCCATGCCGCCGCCACGCCGCGCGTCCGATGGTGAGGCGCTTTGGCGGCATCGGCCCGCCGTGGGTCGTCGTCATCGCCGTGTAATACACCCACGTCTCGTCGCCGACGTGCGCTGCGGTGCTGGAGACGCCGAGGATGGAGCCGCCGTCAAAAGTTCCCGGCGCGCCTCGCGGAATCACGTTCAGGCGCGGCTGCGTGCGCCGCCACGTGCGGCCGTCGGTGCTGGTGGCCAGTTGCACGTCAATCGGCCCGTCATCGGGACTTTGGCCGGCGGTCAATTCCGACTTCGGCCGGCGTGCTGCCGTGACGCGGAAAACGGTGGGCAGGCCGATGAAGCCAGCGGCATGCGGGAAGACCGACATGTTATAGACCTCCGTGCGCTCGTGTGGCTTCTTGCACCAAGCGTCGTCTTCCTCATCCGGCGCGAAAACCAGTTCCGGCTCCGTCCATTCCTGAAAATCGCGGCTGCGCGAGAGCCATACGACGCGCCGGCCGAAGCCGCGAACCTTCGCGGGGCACTTGTGGTAGGCTAGATACTCACGCGTCGCCGGATCCTGCGTCAGTGTGATCGTGTCACCATATTTCAACACCGGGTTCTTCGGATAGCGCGTCCAGTGCAGGCCGTCGGCGGAGAATGCAGCATGGTAGCCGCCCGATTTCGCGCCGAGCATCTTGTAGCGCTTCGCCGTGTCGGTTTCCCGCGCGTCCAGCAATACGCTGGGACTGTGGATGCTGAAGACGGCATTCTGGCCGGACGAATCGAGCGACGGCTTGGTCCATCGCACGCCATCCCGCGAAGTGGCGTAGAGCACACGGTCGCCACTGTAGGCTTGCGGCCGGCTCATATACCACATCCGCAGTTGGTGCGCTGCCTCATCGAAATAAACCGACCCGTAGAGGTAAACACGGCTGCCTTCCCAAGGCCGATCCGGCTCAATCACCGGCGTGCTGAGCGTCCGCGCCGGATGCACCGTGCGGATGACACCGTTGCTTGCTCCAATCCCGCTGTCGTCGGCGAAGAGCATCGGCAAATCACGGAGCACAATTTCTCGCGACTCAGCGACACGGCTCTGCGCCACGAGACAGAACGCAAGTGAAACGCTGTATACGAATCGATTCATTCTCATCATTCAAACCGGAAGCTGTAGAGCTTGGCGCGCGAGCCGGTGAACGACAGCCGCACTTCGCGGCCCTTGAGCGTTGCCAGATCGCCGCCACTGGTCCAACTCACCTCCGCGCGCGTGGAGTTGGTTCGGATGAGCTTGCAGTCGTCCGTGCTGAAGCCGTTGATCGGCTTGCCTTCGGCGTCCAGCAACCCAACGCGCAACTGGCCGAGCACGGTGGTGTCCACGTTCAGCAAGAGGTGCGTGCCGTCCACCTTCACCGGCGCGGTCACGCATCGGCCGCCTGCGGCGTCGAAGTCGAGCGAGACGAAGCCGTCCACACGCTGGACGTAACGATAGATGACGCCGTCGGTCTTGCGTTTGCGCGCCTCCATGTCGCCGTGCTTGGAGTGGAAGCCGGTGCCGTATTGCCAGATCTCGTCGCCGCGGATGACGAGGCCCGGCCCCATGAAGGTCATGTTCGCGCACTCGGAGCCGGCGAGACCGAGCGGCGCGTAAGGCTTGCGGTCGTAGCGGTACCATGTGATGCCGTCGCGGCTGCCGGCGAAATGCACCTCCAGCCGGCCCTCGCTCGTGCGCCCTTCGCGCTGGAACATCGAGGGAAAACCGACATACCAGCGCAGGTCGAGCGGATAAGGCTGCGCGGAAATGGTATAGACATCGCTGTCCGGCGGGTCTTTTTCGTCCGCCGCGAAGACCGTGGGGAACTCGTCACCGATGACGGGAACCTTTTCCTTGCCCCAGAGGTAGAGGCTCTTGCGCGACGGCCCGACATCCATCGGTGTAGTCAGGCTCGTAACCTCCGTGCGCACGACTTTGCGATAGAGCTTCTTGTTATCGGCACGATTCCATGCGCGCAGGTAGAGGACGTATTTGCCAAGACGCTCATCCCAGAACGTCAAGTTCTGCGTGTCGGCGCCGAGGCGTAGCAGCGGCGTCTTGTCGCGCTGCCAATGCAGGCCATCGGGCGAGTGAAACCGCACCATACCTTCGGTCCAGAGATGTGTCAGATAGGCATAACGTTCCCGCACCGGTGCATTGGGGTCACGAAATACAACGCCTTCGAACGTAGTCAGGCCGGTGAGGTTGTTTTCCTTGCTCCCATCGTAGTCCACGATGCCGAGGTTCGGCTTGGTCCAGCGGACGCCGTCGCGCGACTCAGCGTAAGCGACGTTGGGGCGGTTCTGCTTGTCGCGGCAGATATACCACATCCGCAGCTTCCCGTCCTCGTCGAGCACGGTGAGGTAGAAGCTGATCATGAGCTGCTCCCACGGCTTGTCAGGCCGGATGACAATCTCGCGCCGCTGCGGCGGATTGACGTGGAGCGCGACACCCTCGGCATCGCGGACGGAAGCTGGGTCCAGGAAGAGATGACGCAACGGCATCGCTTCCACAGCGCTGGAGCACGCCAACAAGACGGTCAATCCAAGCCAGAACAGTTTCATCGTCATGCCATCGAAGGTTGCCGCGAGTGTAGAGGAGTGAGTCGTTTGCGCAAGCACGGCGTTGGCCCGCCGCCTGCTTCCCGCCTCTTTTTCCGCTTGAACGCGCGCCGCCGCCGGTGACACTGGAGGCACGATGGAAATGTTGCGCACAGTGATCTTCGACATGGACGGCGTGATCGTGGACAGCGAGCCGCTCCACGAGAAGGCTTTCTTGGAAGTGATGCACGACCTCGGCTACGGCCAGAACCACGGGCTGGACTTCGACAGCTACGTGGGCCGGTCGGATTTCGAGCTGTGGGAGGACTTCATCGCCAAACACAAACCGCCGCAAGCGATGGAGGAACTGATGGCGATGAAGCGGCGGCGGGTGATCGAGGTGGTGCAGGAGCTTCAGCCGATTTTCGCCGGGCTGCCGGAACTACTGGAGAAGCTGGCGCCGCACTGCCGGCTTGGACTCGCTTCGGGATCGGAGAGGGCGTTCATCGAAACGGTGCTGTCGCTGAAGGGGCTGCGCCGGTTCTTCCCCGTGATCGTCAGCGCGGCGGAGGTGGCGCACGGCAAGCCCGCGCCGGACATTTTTCTTCGCGCCGCGGAGTTGCTCGGCGCGATGCCGAAGGACTGCTGGGTCGTCGAGGATTCCAAACCCGGCGTTTCCTCGGCGCTGGCGGCCGGCATGAAGGTCGTCGCCATCACCAACACGCATCCCGCCGACGAACTCCGCGACGCGACGCATGTCGTGGAAACCTACGAGGAGATCGGGCGGTTGCTGCTGCCGTCGTGAAGAACGATGGCGGCACTCCTGCAACCCGTCAGATGTTGCCGGCAAGCAAGTCGTCCACCCGTTTCACCAGCGCCGGCAACGCGGCTTGAACCGTCGGCGAAAGCTCCTCGCCGCACGCAAAGGTCTCGCCAACGACGCTGACGACAAACGCCTTCGGGCAGCGGCCGTAGAGTTCCCGCGCCATGCCGAGCAGCGACTCCGGGCTGACGTGGTGCGCAAACGCCGCCTGTCCCGCCCGGGCTTCCACGCGCCGCCAATCGAGCCGGCCCAGCGGCCCTTCGCTGGCGGCGTCCACGAAAACCACGGTTTGCGCCTCGCTGATCGGCTGCGCCAGCTCCGGCATCAATTGGTGGCAGGTGAGCACCTCGGCGTCGTGGGCGGCAGCGACATCCGCGAGCAACCGCGCCGCGTGCCAGCCGAGGCCGTCGTCGCCGCGCAGCGGGTTGCCGTAGCCGATGATCAACGCTTTCGCCATAGAAACGGCGCGACTGTGAGTTTCGAGCCGCGTTGAAGCAAGCGCGAAGTGGCCGGCGGAAGGGAGGGGTGGCGTCACAATTTCGTAACACCCCTATTGACGCAGCGGGCTGGCTGCATAGAATCTGACCTTTCCGAGTCCCAAGGGATTTGGGTGTTGCACGGTTTTTAAGTCATGAAGATTTTGTTGGCAATGCCGGCGTCTTATCGCCGGGATGGCACACTGTTTCAGAAGCGAAGGCGATGGATCATACCGATCACGCTGCCGTATCTGGCGGGGCTGACCCCCGGATCGGCGGAGATCCATCTCGTGGACGAGTTCCACACGCCCATTGATACGAGCCTTGACTACGACTTGGTGGGTTTGACGGTGCTTTGCGCCGCCGAGAAACGCGCCATCGAGGTCGCGGAAGCTTTCCGCAAACGCGGCATCAAGGTCGTCGCGGGCGGCATCCACGCCAGCCTCGCCCCGGAGCGCCTCCAGAACCACGTGGACTCCATCGTCGTCGGCGAGGCCGAGACGGTCTGGGCGGACGTGATCGCCGACGCCCAGAACGGCCGCCTGAAGCCGCTCTACAAGGCCACCCAGCTTTGCGACATGCAGCACCTGCCCCGGCCGCGGTTCGACCTGCTGGACATGTCGAAGTTCCTCTACAACATCTACCCCGTCCAGACCACTCGCGGCTGCCCGCACGGCTGCCAGTTCTGCGAAGTGCAGGTCCTCTACGGCCGCAAATACCGCTTCCGGCCCATCGGCGAGGTGCTCGACGAAATCAAGGCGCTCCCCGGCCGCAACCTCCACATCGTGGACGACAACATCGGCGGCAACGTCAACCGCGCCAAGGAACTCTTCCGCGGCATGATCCCGCTCAAGGTGAAGTGGAGCGGCCTCACCACCTTCAAATCCATCCGCGACGAGGAATACGTGAAGCTCGCCAAGCAATCCGGCTGCTTCCACCTCAACCTCGGCATCGAGAGCGTCAACCCCATCAGCCTCGACGGCGTCAAGAAACACCACAACAGCGCCGCCGAATACCGCGACCTCCTGCGCGGGCTGGACCGCCATCGCGTCCCCTATTCCCTCAACTTCATCCTCGGCTTCGATGAAGACACCGTCGAGACCGTCCGGCGCACCATGGAGTTCTGCCGGCTCATCAAGCCGCCCATGGCCTTCTTCAGCCTCCTCACGCCCCGGCCCGGCACCCAGCTCATGGCCAAGCTCACCGCCGATGGCCGCATGATCCATCACCGTTTCGAGGAATACGAGTGGGACGAACCCGTCTTCCGGCCCAAGAACATGACCTTGGAAGAGCTGAAGGACGGCCCGTGGAAGTGCTACGACGACTTCTACTCCTTCAGCGAGATGGTCAAACGCTTCTTCCCCCGGCGCTTCTACCTGAACGAGTTCTTCCTGAACCTCTTCTACTGGTATGCCATCAAGAGGCGCATAGACCCCGTCTCCTGCTTCTAGGCGCGCCGGTAGGGAGCCACGGATAAGCGCAGAGTCATCACAGGATGGCCACCAAACGGCGGCTTTTTCGCTGTTGGCGCACCTTTGATGCTCGGCGGACCCTTACGGCCGGCAAATGGTGTCTTTTTTTGACCATTTGAGTGACTCTTCGGTAAAAGTCGCGCAAATGGCTGTTTTGCTGGGTGTTGGAGCAAAAACGCTCGATTACAGGCCCGGAAAAATCACTAACTTTCGCCCAACATCATGTGACATATGAAAAAAAGCATGTGACGAAACGTTTCCGTCACATGCTTTTTGGCCGCCATCACATGACAAAACACGTTTGTCACATGACATTTCTCTGCCGTCACATGCTTTTCGGCGTCCGTCACATGACATTGGGCCGGGATCACATGCTGTTTTGCTTCCGTCACATGACGTAGAGCTTATGTCACATGATGTTTCGCCGCCATCACATGACAAAACGCGTCCGTCACATGACATTTGGCCGCCATTACACGACGTAGGCTATCTGTCACATGACATTCGGCCGGTGTTACATGACAGTCGCGCGGCGCAACCGAACATTCCTCCCCCGCCTGCCTGTCCCGCCCGTCCCGTTGCCTCCGCAACGGAAACCGCTTGCCCCCGCCCGCCGCAGAGAGGACTATGCCCGGCGAAGGCGAAGGCGGTCAGCTCCGAAGTCTCCGCGTAAAGCAGAAAGGAGAAATGAAACGGATTTATCTGGCAGTGCTTTTGGTGATTCTATATTCGCGTATTTGCCCAGCCTGTATCCTAGTCGAGGGTTTTCCTGGCTTTGACAGTTTGATACACGGCTCGGATGCTATTTGGGTGGTGCAGATTATGGACAAGGTAAAACTCGGTGGATTGATCGATGCTCCAGATATATTCGCCGTTCAGGTATTGAGAACTCTGAAGGGTTCAATACCAGATACGAAATCCCAGATGACCCTCATAGGTTTGCAATACCTCCCATTGGTCAGCGAAGGTGATTTCACACGAGGAACTCGATATCTCGTGTTCTTGAAGTCCTATGCCAAGAAAGAAACTGTAAATGTGGGGACAGAAGTTTTGGAAGTCACACATAGCAACCGGCGAATGGAAGGAACGCATTGGGAGGTCTCAAAGGAGTCGAAATTGGAAGAGCTTTCAAGCCTGCCCGTGAAGCAGGCCATCAAGTTGCTTTTGCAGGACTCGATTGCGATGAAGAAGAGGAAAGCAGCGTTGCTCGAGAAAGCAGTCAAAGAGGCATTGCAGAAGAAGTAATGAAGAGGCATCCCATGCACCCGGCGGATGGAATGCATGAGAACCAAGAGCCGGCTTGCCTCGCCACTTTGATTCCTCTTCCGCGTTTCCCATCGCCCCTCTGCGTCTCTGCGCTGAGATGCCGCCATCCCAACGCAGAGACGTCGAGGAGACGGGCCATCAAGCCCAGGCCGAGGTGGATCGCGGCCTCCGGACGCGATTCTTCATCCGTGCAACAGCCAGCGCGCCCGGAGGTCGCGCTCCACCTTTCCGCGCTCCACCTTTCGGCGCTTAGCCTCGTTGAACGTGGTCGAGGAGTTCGCCGCCGGGGCCGAGCAGCTCGATGCGCATCGGCATCTGGCCGAGGGCGTGCGTGGAGCAGCTCAGGCAGGGGTCGAAGCAGCGGATGAGGGCCTCGACGCGGTTGAGCGCGCCTTCCTTGAGCTTGCTGCCCTTCACGTAATGCTTGGCCACCTGCGCCACGCCGCGGTTCATGGCGAGGTTGTTGTGGCCGGTGGCGATGATCATGTTCACCCACGTGATGAGACCGTTGTCGTCAATCTTGTAGTGGTGCATGAGCGTGCCGCGCGGCGCCTCGGAGACGCCGACGCCCTCGTGCTTGTTCGGCTTGGCGAAGGCGCGGACGTGCTTGCTGAGGATGTCCGGCTCGTTCAGGAGCTGCTCGATCTTCTCGATGCCGTAGAGGATTTCCACGAGCCGCGCGTAGTGCTGGTGGAAGGAGCTGAGCAGGACGCCGCGCCGCAACGCGCGGAACTCGGTCCACTCCGCGTCAGCCTTCGGCGTGCCGGGGCGGTCAATGATGTTCAGCCGCGCCAGCGGGCCGACGCGGTAGATGCCGTTCGGGTAGCCGAGCGGCTTGAAGTAGGGCGACTTGAGGTAGGAGAACGGCTCCACGGCCTCGGCGATGTGGTCGAGGTAACGCGCCGGGTCCACGTTGTCGAGGACGACGTTGCCGCTGGCGTCCACGAAGCGCAGCACGCCGTCGTAGTGCTCCAGCAGGGCGTTGTGCTCGTCCTCCTCGTGGGGCGTGACGAGGCCCATGAACATGCTGGGGAAGTTGCCGAACGTGCGAATCTCGGTGCGGAATTGTTCGAACGCGCCCTTATACCAGTCGAGCGTGCGCTGGATGATGGCCATCGCGTCGGGAATCATCGCGACGATCTTCTCACGCTTCTCGGCGGTGAGCGGCTCGGCGACGCCGCCGGCGACGACCCACGCGGGGTGGATGCGTTTGCCGCCGAGCATCTCGATGATCTGCTGGCCGAACTTCCGCAACGCGACGCCGTCGCGCGCCATCTGCGGCTGCTGCTCCAGCACGCCGAAAATGTTGCGCTTGGCGGGATCGCTGTCCATGCCGAGCAACAGGTCGGGCGAACTGAGGTGGAAGAAGCTCAGCGCGTGCGACTGGACGGTCTGCGCGAGGTTCATGATGCGGCGCAGGTGCGTCGCGGTGCGCGGAATCTGCACGGCCATCAGCGCGTCGCAAGCCTTCGAGGAGGCCATCAGGTGGCTGACGGGGCAGATGCCGCAGGTGCGCGCCGTGAGGGCGGGCATTTCCGTGAACGGCCGCCCTTCGGCGAACTTCTCGAAGCCGCGGAACTGTGTGACGTGGAATTGCGCATCCTGCACCTCGCCCTTGTCGTCGAGGAAGATGGTGATCTTCGAGTGCCCCTCGATGCGCGTGACCGGATCAATGACAATCTGTTTGCCCATAAAAAGTATCTCCTAAGCGCCGAACCGCGTCTTGGAGGCGGTGTCGGGCATCCGCCCCGCCAGAAGTTCGCTGACGACGTAGTAAATGCCGTCCGCCGATGGCGGGCAGCCCGGCACGAACACGTCCACCTTGACGCACTCGTGGATCGGCCGCGCGTTCTTCAGCAGCGGCGGAATGACCTGTTTCGGAATCTGCTGGTTAAGCTGCGCGTTCTCGATGTAGGCGCGCTTATAGACGTCCTCGACGCCGAACGGATTGCGCATGCTGGGAACGTTGGAGTTCACCGCGCAGTCGCCGAGCGACACGAGAATCTTGGTGCGCGCGCGGACCTTCAGAATTTTCTTCAGGTCGTCTTCGTTGCTGACGGCGCCTTCGCAGAGGCACACGTCCACGTTCTCCGGATACTCCTTAGCATCCACGAGCGGGCTATAGACCAGCTCGATCTTGTCGGCCAGTTCGATGAGCCGCTCGTCAATGTCCAGGAAGGACATGTGGCAGCCGGAACATCCGTCCAGCCAGATTGTGGCAACTCGTGCTTTGCTCATACTCGCTCCTCTCGCATCAAAGTCAGGTAGGGCAGAAACTCACGCTTGGTCATTTCACCGGAAGCGCGCCCTTTCTCAAACAACGTGCCCGTCGGGCAGACTTGCACGCACTTGCCGCAACTGGTGCAACTCTCGGACGTGCCCCACGGTTGGTTCAAATCGGTAATGACCAGCGACGCCGTGCCGCGGCCCTGCACGTCCCACGTGTGCGCGCCTTCGATCTCGTCGCAGACGCGCACGCAACGCTGGCACAGGATGCAGCGGTTGTGGTCCACCGCAAACCGGTCGTGCGATGCGTCCACCGCGAGCTTCGGGTAAAGATAAGGATAGCGGATGTGATCCAGGCCGAGCTTCTGCGCCATCGCTTGCAGTTCGCAGTGGCCGTTGGAAACGCAGACCGAGCAGACGTGGTTCCGCTCCGCGAAGAGCAGTTCCAGGATCATTTTGCGGTATTTCACCAACGTCTCGGTCTCGGTGAACACCTCCATGTTGTCCTGGATCTGCGTGATGCACGCGGGCAGCAACCGCCGCGCGCCCTTGACCTCCACGAGGCAGAGACGGCACGCGCCGATGGGCGTGAGGCCGTCGAGGTTGCAGAGCGTGGGGATGAAGACGCCGTTCTCGCGCGCGACGTCGAGGAGCGTCTGGTCCTCGCGGGCGCTGACGTCCTTGCCGTTGATTTGCAGCGTCTTGACGCTGGGAACTTTTTGAGCTGAAGGGTTCATACGGTCGCCAACTGCTCCTTTCCGATCTTGCAGACTCCGGCGGGGCAGCGCCGGTCATTGATGTGGGCCATGTATTCGTCCCTGAAATAACGCAGCGTGCTGACGACGGGGTTCGGCGCCGTCATGCCAAGGCCGCAGAGGCTGGTGTTCTTGACGACGTCGCACAACTCCTCGAGCATCGCCAGGTCGCCGGCCGTCGCGGTGCCGCCTGTGATCTTGGTGAGCAGCTCGTGCATCTGCTTGGTGCCGACGCGGCACGGGACACACTTGCCGCAGCTCTCGGTCATGCAGAACTCCATGAAAAACTTCGCCACGTCCACCATGCACGAAGTCTCGTCCATCACGATCATGCCGCCGCTGCCCATGATGGAGCCGACTTTCGCCAGTGAATCGTAATCCACCGCCATCTCGAGGAACTGCTCCGGGATGCAGCCGCCGGACGGACCGCCGGTCTGCACAGCCTTGAATTTCTTGCCGTCGGGAATTCCGCCGCCGATTTCGAAGATGATTTCGCGCAGCGAGATGCCCATCGGCACCTCGATGAGGCCGGTGTTCTTCACCGCGCCCGCGAGCGCGAACACCTTCGTGCCCTTGCCCTTCTCGGTGCCGATGCCGGCGAACCACTCGCCGCCGTTGCGGATGATCGGCGGGATGTTCGCGAACGTTTCGACGTTGTTGATGAGCGTCGGGCAGTCCCACAGGCCGCGCTCGGCCGGGAACGGCGGACGCGGGCGCGGTTGGCCGCGCTTGCCCTCGACCGACGCGATGAGCGCCGTCTCCTCGCCGCAGACGAACGCGCCTGCGCCGAGCCGGACCTCGATATTGAAACTGAAGGTCGTGCCGAAGATGTTGTGGCCAAGCAAACCGTGTCGCTCCGCCTGTTTGATGGCGTCCTTGAGTCGCTTCACCGCCAGCGGATACTCCGCGCGGACGTAGATATAGCCCTGACTCGCGCCGACCGCGTAGCCGGCGATGGCCATGCCTTCCAGCACGCGATGCGGGTCGCTCTCCAGCACGCTGCGATCCATGAACGCGCCAGGGTCGCCCTCGTCGCCGTTGCAGATGACGAACTTCCGCTCGCCGCGCGCCTTCGCCACGGTGCCCCACTTCAGGCCCGTCGGGAAACCCGCGCCGCCGCGGCCGCGCAAGCCGCTCTTGGAAACCTGCTCGGTCACCTCCGCAGGGTTCATCGAGGTCAGCGCCTCCAGCAGCGCCTCGTAGCCCTTGGCGGCGATGTATTCCTCGATCCGCTCCGCGTCCACGATGCCGGAGTTCTCCAGCACGATCTTCTTCTGCCGCGTAAAGAACGGCTGCGTGGTGTCGCACTCCAGACGCTTCACCGGCGGTTTGCCGAGGTTCTTGACGATCTCGTCGGCATCCTGCGGCGTCACCATCTGATAGAGCGCACCGGTCTGCTCAACGGCCACGAGCGGCCCCGCCATGCAGAGGCCCATGCAGCCGACGCCCTTGACCTTGCACGTCTCCTTCAAGCCGTGTTTCTCGATGGCTTGCTGGAGCGATTCCTTGACCTTGTCCGATTGCGTGGAGACGCAGCCGGCGGCCATGCAAACGCAGAGCGTGTGCCCGCCTTTCTGTTTCGCCTCCAACTCCGTGTCGGCGATCTTCTGTAGTTCTTCTGGTGTCATGAATTCATCCACCTCCGAATCTTCTCCGTGGCAGCCGCTGGCGTGACCTTGGCGGCGACCTCGCCGTCATACGCCACCGCCGGCGCCAGCCCGCACGAACCAAAGCAACGGGCCGAGATCACGGTGAGCTTGCGGTCCGCCGTCGTTTCGCCCGGCTTGATCTTGGCGATATGTTCGATCGCCTCCAAAATCTGCGGCGCGCCCTTGATGTAGCAGGCCGTGCCCATGCAGACGACGCACGTGTGCTCGCCCTGCGGCTTGAGCGTGAAGAAGTTATAAAAGGTCGCGACGCCATAGACCTTGCTGAGCGGCATGCGCAGCGACTTCGCCACGAACTTCAAAGCGGTCTCGTCCAGGAAACCGAAGATTTCCTGGACCGTGTGCAACGCCTCGATAAGCGAATGCTGCGAATGCCCGTGGCGGCGCATCGTCGCGTTGACGATCTTCCACCGCTTGTCATCCGACGGCATCGCCGGTTTGGTCAAATTCATCACCATGTCATTCTCCTGAACCACTGTTGCGGCGCCCAAAAAGCGCCACGCTTGAAACAAAGGAGCGTAAAGCAGTGCGCCGGGGGGGACTACTCTGCGGTTGGCCATTGTTTTGCGCACGTTGCGCGCGCGCGAAGAAAAACGCCGGCGCCACGGCGCGCCTCAGCAAATTCGCGGCAACTGCTCCCCGCTGAGCATGTCCACAATCCGCGTCGCCCCGATCCGGCTCTTCATCGTCACCAGACCGGGCGATTCCGCCGTCACGCTGCCAATGATCTGTGCGCCGGCTCCGAGCGGATGGGCGCGCATCACCGCCAGCGCGCGTCCGGCGTCCGCCGGGGCGACGAAGGTGATGAACCGTCCCTCGTTGGCGACGTAGAACGGGTCGAAGCCGAGGATTTCGCACGCGCCATGCACGTCCTCGCGGACGGGCACCGCCACCTCGTCGAAAACGATCCCGACACCGGCTGACTCGGCGATTTCGTTCAAGCCGCTTGCTAGGCCGCCTCGCGTCAGATCCCTCATGCAGTGGACTTCGGCGCCTGCGGCCAGCACGTCCATCGCCAGTCCCGACAGCACCGCGCAATCGCTCTCGATGGCCGTCTCGAACTCCAGCCCCTCGCGCACTGCCATGATGGCGATGCCATGCCTCCCAACGTCACCGTTGATCAGGATGGCGTCGCCGGGCCGGACGCTCTTCGGCGCGATGACGCGGTCGTGCTCCAGCACACCCACGCCGGCCGTGTTGATGAAAATGCCGTCGCCTTTGCCCTTGTCCACGACCTTTGTGTCGCCCGTCACGATCTGCACGCCCGCCGCGTCCGCCTCGCGCTTCATGGACTGGACAATGCGCCAGAGCGTTTCCATTGGCAGCCCTTCTTCGAGAATGAAACCGCAGCTCAGGTAGCGCGGCCGCGCGCCGCACATCGCCAGGTCGTTCACCGTGCCGCACACCGCCAGCTTGCCGATGTTGCCGCCGGGAAAGAAGAGGGGTCGCACGACGTAGGAATCCGTGGTGAACGCCAGTCGTTTCGCGCCGCCAACGTCGAACACCGCGCCGTCGTGCTGCTGGTCGAGCAGCGGGTTGCTGAACGCCGCCGCAAACATCTTCCCGATAAGCTGCTGCATCAACCGACCGCCGCCGCCGTGCGCCATCAGCACTGCCGGGTAGTTCGAGATCGGGATTGGACAGCTCAGTTTGAAATCGTCGGATGTCTCCATGACGCTTGAAACGTGGAGCGTTGCGCGCGGAGCGTCAAGCCTCAGTTTGCTGGTGCAACCTTACTTCTGGCGGCGATAGCGATAGTAGGCGGCGCAGGCGCCTTCGTTGGAGACCATCGTCGCGCCGAGCGGATGCTCCGGCGTGCAACGAGCGCCAAAAGCGGGACACTCACGCGGTTTCTTAACGCCTTGGAGAACGAGGCCGCTGATGCACTCGGCGGGTTCCTCCACATGTTGGTCGGCGACCCCGAACCGCTGCTCGGCGTCGAACGCGGCGTAGTCGCCGCGCAGACCAAGGCCGCTCTGTGGAATCTCGCCGATGCCGCGCCACTTGCGCGGGACAACGGTGAATACTTCGCGGATGATTTTCTGGGCGGGCTGGTTGCCGTCGCGACGGACGGAGCGGGCGTATTGGTTCTCGACCTCGGCGCGGCCTTGTTCAAGCTGCCGGACGCACATGGCGATGCCCTGAAGGATGTCGAGCGGCTCGAAGCCGGTGACGACGATGGGGCAGCGATGCTTCGCGGCGATCGGCTCGTATTCGGTGTAGCCCATGACGGTGCAGACGTGGCCGGCGGCGAGGAAGCCTTGCACGCGGTTGTTCGGCGAGGAGAGGACCGCCTCCATCGCCGGCGGCACGAGGACGTGGGAGACGAGGACGGAGAAGTTGGCGACGCCCTGCCGATGGGCTTGATAGACGGCCATCGCATTGGCGGGCGCGGTGGTCTCGAAGCCGACGGCGAAGAAGACCACCTGCCGCGCCGAGTTCTCGCGCGCCAGCTTTAGCGCGTCGAGGGGTGAATAGACGATCCGCACGTCGCCGCCGCCGGCCTTCACGGACAGCAAATCCTTCTCGGTGCCGGGCACACGCAGCATGTCGCCGAAAGAGCAGAAGATGACTTCAGGCCGCGAGGCGATAGCGATGGCTTTGTTGATCAACTCGACGGGCGTGACGCAGACGGGGCAGCCGGGACCGTGGACGAGCGTGATTTCCTTCGGCAGCAGTTCGTCCACGCCGAACTTCACGATGGCGTGGGTCTGGCCGCCGCAGACTTCCATGATCGTCCACGGGCGCGTGGTCATGCGGCGGATGAGCCGCGCATAGCGTTGCGCGCCCTTGGCATCGCGGTATTCGTCGAGGAACTTCATATTACTGTTGTGCGGAATCTTAAACGGTGGGGCGAGACTCCGTCGAGCCTCCGCTTTCCGCTTTCCGTTGCGGTCTCATTCGGAAGAGGCTCGACGAAGTCTCGCCCCGCCTTCTTAGGCCGCTTCCACAATAAACAGCGCAGCGGAACTCTTGCGAGTTCCGCTGCGTCGCACAACCTGTGTTGGCAGGAGGCTTAGGCTAGTTTGTAGCCGGCGAGGGCGCGCATGTATTGCGAACGCTCGAAGGCGGCGGGATTGGCGCACTTGATCTGGCTAAGGCTGCCCTGCATCTGCTTGACAGAGTCGTATTCGTGCTTCTCCATCCACTCGCACATACCCTTCTCGATCACGCGGAGACGGTCAATGCCGTAGCGCAGCAGCGCCGAGCAGAGCATGGTGGCGTTGGCGCCGGCCATGAGCATCTTCAAGACGTCGTCGCTGGAGTGGATGCCGCTGGTGGCGGCGAGGTCGGCCTTGACGCGGCCGTGCAGGATGGCGACCCACGTGAGCGGAAGGCGCATCGCGAACGGCGTGCTCAGGAGGATGTCGGGCTTCACTTCCAGTTCCTCAAGGTCAATGTCGGGCTGGTAGAACCGGTTGAAGAGCACGAGCGCATTGGCGCCGGCGTCGTCAAACCGCTTCGCCATGTTGGCCATGTTGCTGAAGAACGGGCTGAGTTTCACCGCCACCGGGATGGTGACGGCGGCCCGGACGGCCTTCAGGATGTCCACGTAGGTCTGCTCGACGGCGCCGCCGGCCAACTGCATGTCGGTCGGGACGTAATAGATGTTCAGCTCCAGCGCGTTGGCGCCGGCCTGCTGAATCTGCCTGGCGTAGTCGGTCCAGCCGCCGACGGAGCTGCCGTTGAGGCTGGCGATGACGGGGATGTCCACCGCTTTCTTTGCGCTGGCGATGTGCGCGAGGTATTCCTCCGGGCCGAGCTTGTATTCGCTGGCCCTGGGGAAGTAGCTCGTCGCCTCGCCGAAGCTTTCGGCGCCGTGAACGAGCGCCTCTTCCAGTTCGGCGCTTTCCTTCACCAACTGTTCTTCGAACAGCGAGTGCAGGACGACGGCGGCGGCACCGGCGTCTTCCATTTTCTTGATGTTGGCCACGTCCTCGGACAACGGCGATGCGGACACGATCAGCGGGTTGCGCAGCGTCATTCCCAGATATTTGGTTGTCAGGTCCATAGTTCTTCCTCTTTCTTCCGAATTTTAGTGATGAATCTTTGGGTTGCCCCGGCTCCCCGCGGTGTGCGAGGAGCCGGGGCGAATTGCGTTACGCAGCCGGCGCGGGCTTCGGAGCTTCTCCCGCGGGTTTGCGGGCGGCCATGTAGGAATACAACTGCCATCGCGCTTCGGCGTCCTTCTGAGCCTGCTCGAAGAACCGCTTGGCGTCCTCCGGCTTGCTCTTGGTGAGCATCTTGAACCGGTTTTCCGAGAGCAGGTAATCCTGCACCTTGCTCTTCGCCGCCGCTGAGTCGAGCTGGAGCGGGTTTTCGCCCGCCGCCGCGCGCCGTGGGTCGTAGCGGTAGAGCAGCCACTGGCCGGATTCGACCGCGAGCTTCTGCTGCTTGGCACCGACGCCGTGTTCCACATCAATGCCGTGGGCGATGCAATGGCTGTAAGCGATGATGAGCGACGGTCCCGGATAGGACTCGGCCTCATTGAACGCCTTGAGGGTTTGGTCATCCTTGGCGCCCATCGCGACGCTGGCGACATAGACGCTGCCATAAGCCATCGCGATCAGGCCGAGGTCCTTCTTGCCGAGCGGCTTGCCGCCGGCAGCGAACTTCGCCACCGCGCCGCGCGGCGTGGACTTGGACATCTGGCCGCCGGTGTTGGAGTAAACCTCGGTGTCCATGACGAGGAGGTTCACGTCGCGCCCGCTGGCCAGCACGTGGTCGAGGCCGCCGTAACCGATGTCGTAGGCCCAACCGTCGCCGCCGAGGATCCACACGCTGCGGCGCGCGAGGCTGTCGGCAACGCCGAGGAGCATCTTGGCTTCGCTGGAGGTGTTGCCGGCGAGCTTCTGCTTCAACGCGGCGATGCGCTCGCGTTGCGCGTAGATGCCGGCCTCGTCCGTCTGGTTGGCGTTGATGAGTCCGCCGACCAGGTCGTCACCGAGGACGCCGACCAGCCTCTTCAGCAACTCGCAGGCGAACTCCTTTTGCTTGTCAATCGAGACGCGGAAGCCGAGACCGAACTCGGCATTGTCCTCGAACAACGAGTTGTTCCACGTCGGGCCGCGGCCCTGGGCGTTGACGGCATACGGCGTCGTCGGCAGGTTGGCCCCGTAGATCGAGGAGCAGCCTGTCGCGTTGCCGATGACGGCGCGATCGCCGAAGAGCTGCGTGAGCAGCTTGATGTAGGGCGTCTCGCCGCAGCCGGCGCACGCGCCGGAGAACTCGAACAGCGGCTGCATGACCTGTTGCTGGCGGAGCTGCGTGACCTTGACCTTGCGGCGGTCGAGTTCCGGAATGTTCAGGAAGAAGTTCCAGTTCTCGCGCTCGGTCAGACGCAACGGCGCCTGCGGTTTCATGTTGATCGCCCTGAGCTTGGCTTCGGCCTTGTTCTTGGCCGGGCAGACGTCCACGCACAACTCGCAGCCAGTGCAGTCCTCGGCGGCGACCTGGAGCGTCCACTTCATGCCTTTCCACTCCGGCGCGCGGGCGTCGGTGGACTTGAACGTGGCCGGAGCGCCTTCAAGACACTTCGGGTCATAGACCTTCATGCGGATCGTGGCGTGCGGGCAGATGACGACGCACTTGGCGCACTGGATGCAGGTCTTCTCGTCCCAGACGGGGATTTCGAGAGCGAGGTTGCGCTTCTCGTATTGCGCGGTCGCGGTCGGGAACGTGCCGTCCGGCGCGAAGGCGCTGACGGGCAGCGTCTCGCCCATGTTGCCATAGATGACGCCCAGCGTCTTGCGGACGCTTTCCGGCGCGTTGGCGGTGAACGGCGATGGCATCTCGATCGTGCTCGTGACCTGCGCGGGCACGGTCACCTCGAACAGGTTGGCGAGTGTCTGGTCCACGGCGGCGATGTTCTTCTGGACCACGTCTTCACCCTTCTTGCCGTAGGTCTTCTTGATGGCGTATTTGATCTGCTCGATGGCCTTCTCGCGCGGCAACACGCCGGAGAGGGCGAAGAAGCAGGTCTGCATGACCGTGTTGATGCGGCCGCCCATGCCGGTGGCGCGCGCGACGCTGATGGCGTCAATCACGTAGAACTTGACCTTCTTCTTGATGATCTGCTCCTGCATGTTGCGCGGGAGCTTCTTCCAGACCTCGTCCTTGTTGTTGGCGGTGTTGAGCAGGAACGTGCCGCCCGCAACCAGCGGCGCGAGCATGTCGTAACGCTCCAGGAACACCGGCTGATGGCACGCCACGAAGTTGGCCTTGCTGATCAGGTAGGTCGAGCGGATCGGCGACGGGCCGAAACGCAGGTGCGAGACCGTCACCGCGCCGGCTTTCTTCGAGTCATACACGAAGTAGCCCTGCGCGTAGTTGTCGGTGTTCTCGCCGATGATCTTGATGGAGTTCTTGTTCGCGCCCACCGTGCCGTCGGAGCCGAGGCCGTAGAACAACGCGCGCACCACCTTGTCGGACTCCGTCGAAAACTCGGGGTCGAAAGGCAGGCTGCTGTTGGTCACGTCGTCGTTGATGCCGACGGTGAAGTGGTTCTTCGGCTTGGCGGCGGCGAGGTTGTCGAACACGGCCTTGACCATCGCCGGCGTGAATTCCTTCGAGGAGAGGCCGTAACGGCCGCAGAGGATCTTCGGCATCGCCTTGAGCTTGCCGTAGCCGCTCGCGAGCGCCTCGGTCAGACCGGCCACCACGTCGAGATAGAGCGGCTCACCCAGAGCGCCCGGCTCCTTCGTGCGATCGAGCACCGCGAGGGACTTCACCGTCGCGGGCAGCGCCTCGATCAGCGACTTCGGGCAGAACGGCCGGAAGAGGCGGACCTTCAGCACGCCGACCTTCGCGCCCTGCGCGTTGAGGAACTCCACCGCCTCGTGGGCGGCTTCGCAACCGGAGCCCATCAGCACCACGACGCGCTCGGCGTCGGGCGCGCCAACGTATTGGAAGAGGTGATACTGGCGGCCGGTCAGCTTGGCGAACTGGTCCATCGCCTTCTGCGTGATAGCGGCGCACTTGTCGTAGAACGGATTGCAGCTCTCGCGCGCCTGGAAGAACACGTCCGGGTTTTGCGCCGTGCCGCGCAACACCGGCTTGTCGGGATTCATCGCGCGCTGGCGATGGGCAACGACAAGGTCCTCGTCAATCATCCCGCGCATGATCTCCTCGGTCACCAGCTCGATCTTGGAAGCCTCGTGCGAGGTGCGGAAGCCGTCGAAGTAATGCAGGAACGGCACGCGCGACTCGAGCGTCGCCGCCTGCGAGATGAGCGCGAAGTCCATCGCCTCTTGCACCGACGCCGAGCTGAGCATCGCAAAGCCCGTCGAACGCGCGGACATCACGTCGCTGTGATCACCGAAGATCGAGAGCGCGTGGGTCGCCAGCGTGCGCGCGGAGATGTGGAACACCGTCGGCGTCAATTCGCCAGCGATCTTGAACATGTTCGGAATCTTGAGCAGCAGGCCCTGCGCCGCGGTGAACGTGCAGGTGAGCGCGCCGGTTTGCAGGGCGCCGTGGACGGTGCCCGCCGCGCCGCCTTCGCTCTGCATCTCCACCACGCTGGGGATGGTGCCCCAAAGGTTCTTCACGCCTTCCGAGGCCCACTGGTCGCACCACTCGCCCATGTTGGACGAGGGCGTGATGGGGTAAATGCCCATCACCTCATTGCAGCGATAGGCCACGTAGGCTACCGCTTCGTTACCGTCAATTGTTATGTATTTCTTAGTGCTCATGTTTTTTCCGCTTCTTCCAACTCGTCCATCTGCCGCAGGTATTCAAAAACCTGGGTCGCTTCTTCTTCGCTCAACGTGCTGATCGCGAAACCGACATGCACGATCACGTAATCGCCGACAGCCGCCTCGGGGACGTAAGCGAGGCTGACCTCTTTGACGATGCCGCCAAAGTTGACCCGGCCCGTCCGCTGCAACGGGTCGTCACCACTGATACTCTCTATCTTGCCCGGAATGCCCAGACACATCAGCTACAGGTCTCCTTCGACGCCGCCACCAACTGGCCCAACGCGATCCCGCCGTCGTTCGGCGGCACCCGCTGATGCCAGTAGGCGCGAAAATTCTCTTGTTCGAGCCGTCGCACGGCCCGTTCGGTCAAATAACGGTTCTGAAAACAACCGCCGGAGAGCACCACTTGCTCCCGGCTCACGCGCCGCGCCACCGCAACGATCATCTCGGCCAGCGCGTTATGAAACTTCGCCGCCAACCGGCTGACCGGCTCGTTTTCAGCCACATCGTCCAGCATGGCACGAATCATCGGTTCCCAGTCAATCACCCACGGTGATTGACCGTCCCGAATCGCGAACGGATACGCTTCATCCGTCCCGGCGGCCTCGGCGGCGAACTCCAGTTCCATGGCCGCCTGGCCTTCATACCTCATCTCCTGCCGCAGCCCGGCAATCGCCGCTACTGCATCGAAGAATCGGCCCGCGCTAGACGTTACCGGCGCATTCAGGTGTTTATGCAGCATTTGCCACACAATTTGCAACTCCGGTCTTGAAAAACCTTTCACCACTGCCGGCGCCCCCTCCCCAAACAGCGTATCGCCGAAAATCTCGTAAAGCACCCCCGCCGCGCAGCGCCGCGGCTCCCGCACCGCGCTGTCGCCGCCCGGCAGCCGGAACTGCCGCAGATGCGCCACCCGCTCAAACTCGTGTCGCGTCGCACGGAAAAACTCGCCACCCCAGATCGTCCCGTCCGTCCCGTAGCCCGTTCCATCCCAAGCCACGCCGAGCACCGGCCCCTCCAGTTCGTTCTCCGCCATGCACGAAACGACGTGCGCAAAATGATGCTGCACCTCCCGCACCGGCACGCCAAGCTGCCGTGCGAACTTCGTCGAGAGATAATCCGGATGCAGGTCGCAAGCCACCGACACCGGCCGCGCGTCGTAAAGTCGCTCCAAGTCACCCGCCACGCGCTGGAACGCGTCGAACGCTGCCGTGCTTTCCAAGTCGCCGATGTGCTGGCTGATGAACACGTCACCGCCAACCGCCAACGCCAGCGAGGATTTCAGGTGCGCCCCCACCGCCAACTGCGGTGGCAGCAACTGGCGTGCAAGATGGATCGGCAGCGGCGCAAACCCGCGCGCCCGCCTCATTACCATCTCGCGATCCATCACCACGCGCACAATCGAATCGTCCACGTGCCGCGCAATCGGCCGGTCATGGACAAGAAAGATGTCCGCCATGCCGCCGAGCCGTTGCAAAGCATCGCGCTCATCGGTGCAGATCGGCTCTTCTGCCAGATTGCCGCTCGTCGCCACCACCGGAAAACCAAGTTCCGCCAGCAACAGGTGATGCAGTGGCGTGTAAGGCAGCATCACACCGAGACACGGATTGCCCGGCGCCACCACTTCTGTGATACCGCCCGCGTCTCCGCGCCGTCGCAACAAAACAATCGGCGACTCCGGTGAAGTCAGCAGCCTTTCCTCCGTCTCCGACACTTCGCACAGCGCCTGCACTGCCGCCAGCGACGGCGCCATCAGCGCAAACGGCTTCTCCTCGCGATGCTTCAACTCCCGCAGCCGGCGCACCGCCTGTTCGTTCCGCGCGTCCACCAGCAGATGAAATCCGCCCAGTCCCTTCACCGCCGCAATCTCGCCGCGACGGATCGCCTCGGCCGCCTGTTGCAGCGCCGTATTCCGCTGCGCCAGCACTTTGCCCGCACGGTCCCATAATTCCAACTGCGGCCCGCACGCCGGGCAGGCGTTCGGCTGTGCGTGGAAACGTCGGTCGCGCGGGTTTTCATACTCGGCACGGCACGATTCGCACATTGCGAAGCGTTTCATCGTCGTGTTCGGCCGGTCGTAAGGCAGCGACTCGATGATGCTGAACCTCGGCCCGCAGTGCGTGCAGTTCGTGAACGGATAACGGTGCCGGCGGTTCGCCGAATCAAAGACCTCCCGCAGGCACTCCGGGCAAGTCGCGATGTCCGGCAGAATCAACGCCGTCTTGGCGCCCGCCGCGTCACTCTCCCGGATTTCGAACTTCGCGAACCCTATCGGGTCGAGCCACGACGACTCCAGGCTCTGGATGAACGCCCGCGGCGGTTTCTCGCGCGGGATGCGCAGCAGGAAACTCTGTAGCTGTTCGCGCCGACCCTCAACCTCGATAAAAACGCCCTGCGCCGAGTTGTTGACCCAGCCCGTCAGCCCCAGTTCCTCCGCCAGCCGAAACACAAACGGCCGGAACCCGACGCCCTGCACCGCGCCGCGAATCGTCACGCTCAGGCGCTGCGCCTGAGTCGCGCTTGTCCCTGCTGGCGATTGAGTATTCGAGTGCATCTTTCTGGTTCCGGCCGCAGTCGGTAGGGCCGCTGCGCCCAACCGCCACCGCTTGAAAAAGACACACCATAGAGACAACCGTTAACCCCGGCTACACCTCCCTTGGTTTGCACTTAGCCGATATTGCCGGCACAGCGTCCATTCAAGATCGGTTCTTGTCATAAGCCCGGAAAAACGATTAGATTCCCCGCAGATGTGAACCGAATATGATCCAACCGACACTACAGCCGGCGCGGATTGAGCCAGTGGATGAATCGTTGTTGCGCATGATCCTCGGCAAGATTGTCGAGCATTGCCGGCCGCGGCGGGTGATTTTGTTCGGCAGCCGCGCGCGCGGCGATGCGCGACCGGATAGCGATGTGGATTTGTTGGTCGAAATGGAGACCACCGATCCGATGCCGGAGCGACGCCGGAAGATCCGCGAGTTGTTTGCGGGCCGCCGCTGGGGCTTGGACGTGCTGGTTTACACACCGGCGGAGATGGCACAGCGGCGTGGTTCCTTGGCCTCCATCGTCGGCGAGATCGAGCGCGAGGGGAAATTGCTTTATGAGCGGCCTTGATCCCGCCGTTGCCGCCTGGTTGCGCAAGGCGGAAAACGACCTCAAGAATATCCGGGCGAGTTTGCAGAGCTGTGATCCCGCGTGGGACACCGTTTGCTACCATGCACAGCAAGCGGCTGAGAAAATGTTGAAGGCTTTCCTGGTGGCGCACGGCGTCCTGCCGCCGCGGGTCCACGATCTGGAGGAACTGCTCAGTCTGTGCAAGGACTTCGATCCCTCGCTCGATGAGTTCGCAGGCGATTGCGGTCTGCTGACCGACTACGGCGTGGAGGTCCGCTATCCTGACGTGACCGAGCCTGACGAACCGGAAGCTAGGCTCGCCGTGACAGCGGCGGAGCGGATTTGTGGGGCGCTTCAGCAGCGGCTGCGACAGCCGTGAAAGCCGGCCGCCACCGAACAGTTCATTTCTTTGGGGTCGGCGGTGCTGCTATCAGGCCCGCTTCGGCCAGCACACGGTTGACGGCTTGAACGGTTGCAGGCACGACAGCTACTCCATTCTCTCCAACTCCTCTGGCGACACCATTCGTTCCGACCAGGACCATGTAAGCGTAATTAGTCCACACTGGTCCAACTCCTCCCCACATTTCTTCCTGCAAGGCGAAACCGCAGCCAGAAAACGGATCTGGCAGGGCCTTCAAATACAGAAGCGCATGGCGCGCCCCAAGATCCAGGCTGTCGCCAACTTGAATCGTTAAGTTCGTAGGAGTAGACGCGTCTCTAGAAAACAAATGCGTCTTATTCAGTTTGCTAAGCCAGACATATTCAGGTGGCGTAACGCTGAGTTTCGTTCCATTAGCTGATGACTGAACTCCCCACTCTCTCAGACGTGCCAACGACAACTCCGGCAAAAGTCTGCGATAAGCCATAAACTTGTCCCAAAGACTCTTCTGGATGCGGATGTTAAGCAACACCATCGGGCGAACGCCGTAGAACTCTGTCTGCCAGTCCTCGCCGAGTTTGCCAGCAACGGCCGGTTCCTGGTCCATCGAGGTGATGATGATGGCGGGGCGGAGGTCGGCGGGAACATCCGCGGCCTGAGTCCAGTAGCCGACGTTGGGGAGTTTCCGAAAATACCACGGCAGCGGCCAGGTGTCGTAAGGGTTGGCGCAGACCTCGATCACCATGTCGCGGCGCGCGGGATGGACGGCGGCGATCTGCTCGACGCGCTTGACGAGGTTCAGCAGGTCCGGGCTGGTGTGCGCATAGACACAGGGATTGCGCGGGTCAGCGCAGAAGCGGCCGTTGGCGCGCACCGCTTGTCCGCCGAGTTGCCACGCCGCCGCGGCGAGTAACGCGCCGACCAGCCACTTCGCCCAGCGTTGCCGAACCGCCTCGATCAGCGCCGTCGCGCCGACGCCGGCGAGCAGGATCATGCCGTGCAGGAATGAGATCGCGAGCCAAGGGGACTTGTGGCGGATGACCGAGTAGATGACCGTCAGCACCAGCGTATAGACGGCAAGGAACCACAAGAGCGCCGATTCCGGGTCGGTGTTCTTTCGCCGTCGCCACGCGGCGACCATCGCCATCGCAGCGAGCGCGACGATCAACGCCTCGCTCCAGACCGGGCCGCGACCTTCATGGAACCAGAGCAGCATTTGCAGGTAGAAATGCCACGGCTGGATGTGCCGGCTCTTCTCGCCGCCAGCCCACCCGAGATAGTTCCCGTAACAAAGCACCGAGTCGAGCACGCCGCGCCAGTGGGTGAAGAACGCCGAGTAAAACGTCACCGCCACCACCGCCGCTACACCAAGCGCGGCGAGCAGATGCCGGCGGTTCACCGCGAACAGTCCCGCGCGCGCCGCCGGCGACACCGCCAGCGCGACGGTCGCCGCGACGAACGAGAGCACCCATGTTTCCTTCGTGGCGTAGGTCAGTCCCGCGAACACGCCCGTGAGCAGCGCCCAGCCGAACGACGGAGCCTGCGTATATCGCCAGCCGGCGGCAATGACGCCGAAACTGAAAAAAACCAGCAGCATTTCCTGGATGTAGTAGCGGCTGTAGAACGTCATCGCCGGCGAGATCGCCGTGAGCAACGCCGCGACGATCATCGGCCACCGCCCCAGCCCGTCGCGCACAAGCCAGAGCAGCAGCACCAGCCCCGCGCCGAAGAGCGCCGGCACCAGCCGGAACGTGATCTCGTTGGTGTCCGCAAAGTGCTTCCCCGCCGTCAGCCACGCGAACGGCAGCGAGAGATAGTAGAGCGTCGGCCCGTGGTTGTCCTTGAGGTCGTATTCATACCGCCCGGTTTCCATCAGGATGCCGGTGCGGACGGCCTGGTTGGCTTCGTCGCCGTGCATGACGCGCGCGTCGAGCCGCCAAAGCCGAAACCCCAACGCGCCGGCCGTGATGGCCAGTAGCAGCGCGCAAGCGAGGAGGTTTTTTCGCACGGCGTCTTCTACCACAAACCATCGCCCGCCAGAAGCCCGGCGTTGGCGGTCTCAGCCTTGCTCATAGAAACGAGCGCACGTGGGCGAGCGCAGCCTGATAGGTCTGAGGGCTGACATACTCCAGCACCAGCGGCAGGTTTGGACAATGTTTGCGGGCCAGCGCGATGTATTTGCGGTAATCGAGGTCGCCCTTGCCAGCGGCGACGCCCGCCGTGACGTGCAACTTCCGGTCCTTGGCGTGCAACGCGACGATGTAAGGAGCGAGCGCGTTGAACATCTCCTCCAGCGTGTTGTGGGGCAGTAGATTCGCCGGGTCGAGCAGCACGCGGACGCGCGGGTGGTTGATCTCCTCCATGAAGTAGCGCACCGACGTGGCCGAGCCGAGCAGGTCCTGGAAATACGACTCGATGGCGATGGTGATGTTGTGTTTCTCCGCCAGTGGGATGAGCCGGCGCGTCATCTCCACCAGCCGCGGCCACGCGCGCTCGTCGAGCGAGGCCGATAGATCGCGTCCCTTGCCGGGCACGATGATCGAGCCGCACTCGCTGATCAACATGCGGACGTTCATCGTCTGGGCAATGCGCATCATGTCGGCGAAATACTGGAAGTTCTTCTCGCGCTCGGCCGCGTCCGGCTCGATGAGGTTGGCATAGACGCCCAGCGCCTGGATTTCCAGGCCGCGGCTGCGATAAGCCTTCGCGATCCGATGGCACTCCGCCTCCGTCACCGCCGAGACGTCCACGGGCCGGTTGTATTTCCAGTAGTTCGAGTCCTTCTGCGTGAAGAACAACTGCACGCAGTCGAGCTTGGCGTCGGCGGCGAGCTGCGCCATCTCGTCGTTGGTGAGGCTGTTGAAGCCGTTGGTGGCCAGGCCGAGTTTCATCGGCGCGTTCGACGGCGCGGCGCGAAGCCCCGGCGCAAGCACGGCCGGCAACGCGAGGCCGGCGGCGGTTGCGCCAACTGTGCGCAGGAACCCGCGGCGCGGCATGGCGGCGGCGTGAGATGGGACGGAAGCGGTTGAGGGAGCGTAGTTCGGTTTCATAGCGCGCCAACCTTACAATGGTTCCCCTCGCGCCGACAAGCCGGGGATGCGAAGAAACGCGATCCGGGAAGGCGGACGGTTGGGTCTGCTGCGCCGGCAGGCTCCCGGCGCTACGGCCAACTGCGACCTTCGGCCTTTACGGCCCGACGGGCTTCTTGCCGACCGCGCCTTTGATGGCGGCTTCGATGGCTTCCATCGAGCGCGTGTTATGGAAGAGCGTCAACGGGTCGGGGATGATCGCCTCGCGCGCGTGGCGTCTGGCTTCCTCGACCTTCGCGGCGCTGACGGACGGCGCGGCGGCGAACTCGAAGAGGTATTCGCTCAGCCGGAAGGTCTTCGAGAAGAGTTCGATCCGCTTCCGTTCCGCTTCAGTTCGCGCGAGCGGCTTCGCCTCGTCGAGCAACTTGCGACAACGGTGGATGGCTTCACGGTCGCTCTCGCTCGTCACAAACTGGTTGCTCCAGCGGTTCAGCTTGCGTTCGGGGCCTTCCACGTTGTCGAGCGAGGTCCAGAGCTTCTCCAGGGTAGCGAAATACTCGGCCATTGGCGCGGCGGCTGGGCCGAACATGTCGTCGCAGAACTGCCACCAAAGCGCGGTCACGTCCACGCCGGGGTTCCACCACGTCTGCGCGAGCACGTAGCTCTTGGCGCCGTCGAGGCCGAAGTTTGGATATGTCTCGGCGTGCTGGTAGGTGAACAGCGCTTTGCTCTTGAGATGCCGCATGAAGCGCGACCAGTAGCCGCTGTAGATGCGCGGGATAAGATAGCCGTTGCCTTGGTGCCAGTCGTGGTTGCCGTAGATGCCCGCGATGTTGAGCCAGCGGTCGAGCGGCGTCACGCCGTATGCCTCCGGCTTCATGAACGGATCGGCGTCCAGTTCGGCGATGTGGAAGTTGGTGAAGACGACGATGTTCCGGTGCAGCTTGAACGGCGGCGGCAGGCGCGTCATCGAGTAGGCGAGACCCTCGATGTATTTGCCCGGTAGTTTCTTCTCCAACCGCTCGGCGAGCGCGTTCATGAAGCGCCAGAACAGTTCCGAGCACGCAGCGACGCGGCCGAGTTTCGGGTCGCGCTCGACATGCGGTTTGACGAACGCCACGCAGCGCGCGCACTCGCACATCACATGGCTGTCCTGGATGCCGAACGAATACCAGAGGTGGTCGGGATGGGCGCGGTAGTATTCGGTGACGGTCTCCTCGGCAGCGTCGAGCAGCTTCGGCTCGGAGAAACACGGGTTCCACTTCTGGTCGGCGGCGGTTTTCGGAACGTAACGCTTACCCTTGACCATCGGATAGATCTCGGGCCAGCGGCTGGCGAACTTCTCCGGCGGGAATGCGTGCCACATGTTGTGCTGGTGCGTGCCGGCCAGTCCCTGGCGCGTGTTGCCGGCGATGAACAGCAGCCAGTCAGCGTAGCCGGGAACCGCCAGCGACCCGCTCATGCTTGTGGCCCGGACGAACGGCTCCTCCACGATGTTCAGCGCTGCCGGAATCACCGGCTTCTGTCGCGGCACGCTCGTGAAGAGTTGGCCGGGCAGATAGAACCGCACGCCACAGAACCGGCCGAGGAACCGCACCGCGCCGAAGAGCGTCCCGCGCGGTTTGCCGCCGGCGATGACGATGATGTTGTCTTTCCGTTGGATGACAAAGCCGTCCTGCCAAATCGCTGCGAGCTTCTGCGCGTCCGCCCATCGCGTCCGACCAAGGGCGAACATGAGTTCGCCCGTCACGCCGCCGGCTTTGTCCTCCGCCACGATCTCGAATCCGTCCTTTGCGTGCGTGGCGCGGCGCAGCCAATGCTGGAGCAACGCTGCCGTCTTCGTCTCGAACGCGTCGGCGGAAGTTGGCACAACCAAGACCGTTCTCGCACCTGACAACGGCGATGCTTGCTCGCCCATGCCATTCGCGACGGCAAACGCCAGGAAGGTAGTCAGGTGACACAGGAAACTCTTCATTGGATGTCCTTGGTTTGCTTCGACAGAATGGCGCACACCTTACGTGGAACACCGGGTCTCGAAAAGCACGAACACACAACGCCCGATCTGGTTTTTGTCTTGTCCAAACGGCCCGGCGGCGTAGGCTGCGGTCAACCCGCTTATGAAACTGCGACCGATTGATAACCTGCGCGCGTTGCTTGATGGTGGCTCGCCCGAATGGATTCCGTTCACCGTGGACGTTGGCGCGTTTCCCGGACTGACGGAGCCGGTGATGCGGAAGTTCCGCGAAGCGACGGGCGCGACAGACCCCGACGAGTATTTCCAGACCGACAACCGTCTGTTCTCGCTCACCAGCAGGTTCGGCGGCAACAACCCGAGCTCGCTGCACGAGCACGTCGAGCCGGGCACGACGTTCGACGAATGGGGCATCGGTCACTGGGCGGGCGGCACGGAAGGCTCGCTCGACAAGGCGTTCCCGCCGCTGGACCGCGCGCAATCGGTGCGCGAGATCGAGGCGCATCCGTCGCCGGTGATTGAGACGGGCGTGAACACGTCGGCAGTCGCGAAGTTCCACGAGTCAGGCTATCCGGTCTTCGGCTACGCTGGCAGCATCTACGAATGGTCGTGGTGGCTGCGCGGCATGGAGTCGTTCATGATGGACCTCGTCAGCGAGCCGGCGATGGCTGAGGCGGTCGTCCGCAAGGTCGAGGCTCACACGACGCGGCTGGCGATGGCTGGCGCGGCGGCGGGTGTGGACGTGCTTTGCTTTTACGACGACGTCGGGATGCAGAGCGGCATGCAGATCGCGCCGGAACTGTGGCAGCAGTTCATCAAGCCCGCGTGGCGGCGCGTCATCGAGGCGGTGCGCGCGCGGCATCCGCAGGCGCGGTTTTTCTTCCACTGCTGCGGCAAGATTGACGCCATCGTGGGCGACATCGTCGAGGCTGGTTTTGACGTGCTGCATCCGCTCCAGCCGGAGTGCATGGATTTCGAATCGGCCTACCGGCGCTACGGCTGCGACATCGCGCTGGCAGCGACGATCTCGGCGCAACGAATCTTCCCGTTCGGCTCGCCGGAGGACGTGCGCCGAGAGGTTCGGCGGCTGGCGGCCATCGCAGCAGACCGCCGGTGTTTCTTGATGCCGTCGAACCGCATCCAGCCGGAGACGCCGTGGGCAAACATAGTGGCGTTCGCCGAGACGTGCCGGGAACTGCGCCAATGAAAATCACCCAAAGATCGAAGGAGAAAAAAACCATGCGAACAATGCTCGTTCTTACGCTCATCAGCCTGGCCTCGATTGCTTCAGCGCAATCCACGCCAGTGATGCTGGAGGTCAAACCGGTGAACCGGAAAGACAATTTGATTCACAGCCGTTCCTTGGCGATCACTGTTCGGAATGCAGTGGGCGTCGCCGCCAACGACGTCAAAGTCCGTTGGGCGGTCGTCAAGGAAGCCTACGACCTGGACATTCCGGAAAAGACCCGGAAAAACCCCGGCCAGACCAGCAACGTTAAAGTCCGCTCCAAAGGACCACCGCAGGCTTACGGCGGCGAGAAGGTCATCAGCCTCACGCCGCTTCAGTCCCAGTTCTGGGAAACCGAGCCGATCCAGTCCTACGAAGGCCGCTTTCACAAAGACCCGCCATACCCAGGCGATTCCATCGTCGGTCATGGCGTGCAGGTTCTCGCGGGCGGCAAACTCGTTGCGGAGTCCTACGCGGACGCTCGTCACAAGGCACTGTTCGAGAACATCCATTCCGTCGCCGACGCAACACCGGAGCAACTGAAACAGAAGAAGAAGAAGAAGAAGAGGTAACGCAGCGGCCGCGACACGAGAGGAGCGATAGTCATGAAAGCACCGCGTCTGACTTCCCGGCGACAGTTCCTGCAAACGATGGCGCTCGGCGCGGGCTGCCTGTCAGGACTGCGATGGACGGCTGCGGAGCCGGTCGGCGGACTTGTTGAGTTGAAGCGCGACGCGGCCACGGGAACTTTCGCTTTCGAGACGGCGCAGTTCAGCGGCGTCATCCAGCCCGAAGGCGCGTATCACGGCGTTACTCAACTCACGGACAAACGCACTGGCCGCGTGCTGACCGATACGCGTTATTCCGCGCTCAACCTCTACCGGCTCTTCTCGGCCAACCTTGGCATGGGCACGCCGCGGGACATGCCGCGCACGGTGAAAGCCACGGCCACCGCCGTCGAAATCCGCTGGCCGGCGAGCGAGGCGCACCAAGGCGAGATCGCCGCGCGCTACGAAGTGCGCCAGCCGAACCTGGTTGACCTGACCGTCGCGCTGCGCTGCCGCGGCACCTACGCGGGCTACGAGGTGCTGCTGCCGAGCTACTTCGACAAGACGCTGGTGCCGCACGTCTATCTCAAGCGCCGATCCAAAGCCAACGCGCCGCCGGAGGCCGACCTCGTGGCGCCGATGGTGAACGATGTGTTCCGTGGCGGCGTGCTGATGTTCCCGCGCGATGCGCACACGGCGCGGCACTGCGTGGATGGCCGTTGGAGCCGCAGCGAATACAAGATGCCGACCGCGCCGTTCTTTCCGCTGCGGCATTACGCGCATCCACTGGCGTTCCTTGCCGACCCGCAGAAGCAGATGGCCGTCGTCCTGATGTCGCAGACGCGGGCGTGCGCGGGCGTGAGTTGCCGTTACCACGCCGAGAAGGATGAGGACCGGATGACGACCTACAGCGCCGTGGATCTGTCGCTGTTCGGCGACGACCTCGTGCCGGGCGACGAGCGCACGGCACGCGTGCGGCTGGCGGTGACACCGCTCGACGAAGCGATGTCGCAACCAATGAAACTCTACGAAGCGTTCGTCGCGGAGGTTGAGAAACCATGAAACCGGAACAAACCACCCGCCGAGAGTTCATCAAAACGTCCGCCGCCGTGGGCGCGGCATTTCCCAACATCCTCTCCGCCGCGCCCAACAGCAACAAGCTGCGCGTCGGCCTCATCGGCTGCGGCGGACGTGGCACGGGCGCAGCGATGCAGGCGCTGACCGCCGACGGCAACGTCGAGTTGACCGCGATGGGCGATCTCTTCGAGGAGCCGTTGAAAAAGAGCCTGGAATTGCTCCGCCAGAAGTGCGCCGACAAGGTGAAGGTCACGCCGGAGAAGTGTTTCATCGGCTTCGATGCTTACCAGAAGGTCATCGCGAACTCCGATGTCGTGCTGCTCGCGACACCGCCGGGTTTCCGCCCGCAACATCTCAAGGCCGCTGTGGACGCGGGTCGGCATGCGTTCGTCGAGATCACGCTCGGCGTGGACGCTCCGGGCGTGCGGCTGGCGATGGAAGCGGCTGAACTCGCCGGCAAGAAGGGCCTCGGCATCCTGTCGGGCTTCTGCTGGCGTTACAGTGCGCCGCATCGGGCGGTGGTTGAGCAGATCCGCAAAGGTGCCATCGGCCCGATCCGCGCCATCTACGCAACGTATTACCGCGGCGACCTCTCCATCAAGTTTCACGGCGAGCGCGAGCCGGGAATGACGGACCTCCAATGGCAGATTCGAAACTGGTATAATTACTCGTGGCTCTCCGGCGACGTGACGATCCTGCTCTCCGGCGGCCACAGTGTGGACAAGATGTCATGGTGGCTCGACGATGTGATGCCGGTGAAGGCCGTTGCCGTTGGCAGCCGCGTCTATGAGAGCGAGGGCAACACCTTCGACAATTGCTTCGTGGTCTATGAATACGCCAACGGCCTGCGCGGCTTCCTCGGCTGCCGTTCGCAGGCCCGCTGCCACAACGAGAACGCCGATTACATCATCGGTGCGCGCGGCATCTGCACCATCGGCCGCAGCGCCGTGCCGGTCATCACCGGCGAGAACGAGTGGCGTTACGACGGCCCGAAGAACAACATGTATCAGACCGAGCACGACGAGTTCTTCGCCTCCATCCGCGCGGGCAAGCCGATCAACGACGGCCCGCGCATGGCGCGCACGACGCTCATGGGCATCATGGGCCGCATGGCTGCCTACACGGGACAGGAAGTCACGTGGGAACAGGCGATGAACTCGAAAGAGAAGCTGGTGCCCGACGGGCTGGACTGGAACACGAAATGGGAACTGCCGCCGCTGCCGAAACCAGGCCGGACGAAGTTCCTGTAATTGAACCCGCGAACAATGAGCATGGCTTTCCTTGGCTGTTTCACCGTCACTACGATTCTCACGGGTTTCTTGGCCGCGTCGCGCCTGTTGGCAGCGGACGCGTTCGAGTGGAACTTCGACCGGCCCACGGAGGTCATCGGCACGGTCAACATCGAATACGGCCGCGTTGCCAGCGGCGTGCTCGCCGGCTCCACGGCGTGGGACCCACACTTCTCGCTGCGCGTGCCGAAGGAAGGCTTCGACGCGCAGCAACTGACGTGGCTGACGGTGCGGATGTATTCGTCGGCCAACGCGGACCTGCTGGACGTTTACTACGGCAGCCCCGACGGGCGTTGGTGCCTCGGCGGCAAACTGCGGGTCCACAAAGGCTGGGCGACGTATCGGCTCGACTTAAGCAAGAACCACTGGCGCGAGACGACCGCAGGCGACGCGGCTAAGCAGTGGGGCGGGCCGGGCAAGCGAGTCAACGCGTTCCGCCTCGATCCCGGCAACCAGGCAGAACGTTGGATCATGATGGAACGCGTGCGCATCGAGTCTGTGCAGCCGGGCTTTGTTGAGGGCGTCACCGTCGAGCCGCAGGGAACCGCAAAGTTCAAGGCGCTGCGCGCGCCGAAGACGGTCGAGGCTGGCGGCACGCTGAGCGTAACGGCGGAATTTGAGATGTCGGCGCCGCCGGGCGTAGCGAAAGGCACGGCGTTCGTGCGGTTGCGCCACGGCGCGGCAGTGATGAAGCTGGTGGAGCAACCAGTCACGTTCGACGGCAACACACTGACCGTCGCGGCGAAATTCCCTGTGTCGCGTTTCTGGAATCCCGGCAAGCTGACCGTCGAAGCCGGATGCTACGAACTGGACAGCGCGCCTGTGCTGGCAGAGGTCGCGTTCACCAATAAGCGCGTCGGCACCGTGAAGCCGCCCATCTGTGAACTGCGCCCCATCGGCGGCGACCCGGCGATCTTCGTCAACGGCAAGCCGATGCCCGGCTTCATGTATCTCGCTGCGGGCGGACTGCATCCGGATTATCACCGCGAGGCCGCGCAGGCCGGCGTGCATCTCTATAGCGATTGGTTCGGCACGTCGCGCCACGGCGACATGGGCCACGTTGCGCCCGACACCTATGATTATGGCGAGTATGACCGTTACTTCGGCGCGATCCTCGACCTCGACCCGCAGGCGTATTTCCTGCCGCACATCGGCATGACCGGCCCGCTCTGGTGGCAGCAGGCGCATCCGGAGGAGATGAGCCTGCGTGAGGACGGCAAACGCGAACCGACGTCATTTGCGTCGGAACTCTGGAAGCGCGAGATGGGCGACGACCTGCGCAAGCTGATCGCGCACCTGCGCCACGCGCCCTACGCTGACCGCATCCTCGGCTACATCATTTACAGCGGCTACACGGCCGAGTGGCAGATGTGGGGCACATGGCAGCCGTCGCGCGACGATTACAGCGCGCCTGCGCTCCGGGCGTTCCGCAAGTTTCTCGCGAACCGCTACGACAGCGACGCGAAGCTGCGCGCCGCGTGGGTTGACGAGAACGTGACGCTCGCCACGGCGGAGATACCGCGCTGGGCGAAGCGCCGTCCGCCGGGCACGCAGGTGTTGCGCGATCCGAAGACCGAGCGGCAGGCGATGGACTTCTACGAGTTCAGCAGCAACATGACCGCCGACGCCATCCTCCACTTCGCCCGCATTGCGCGCGAAGCCACCGCGGGCAAGGCGCTCGTCGGCACCTACTACGCCTACCTCTCCGCGCACGGCATCAACCAACAGGACTCCGGTCATCTCGCCGCGCGGCGCGTGTTCGACTCGACCGACGTTGATTTCCTGATGAGCCCGCCAAACTACTGGTATCGCAAGCCCGGTGAGGCGTCCACGTTCATGTCGGCCACCGACTCGCTGCGGATGCGCGGCAAGCTCTGGCTCGACGAGTCCGATCATCGCACGCACCTGACCGAGCCGGGCGCGGGCTACGGCCGGGCCGCGACGCTGGAGGAAACGCTCGGCGTGTTCTGGCGCGAGTTCGCCGAGGTGCTCACCAAGCGCGCCGCGGTGAGCTGGTTCGACATGCACGGCGGGTGGTTTTCGCATCCGGCCATCCTCGCCGACATGGGCCGCGCCGCCGCCATCGCGAAGACGAGCCTGCCGCATCGCAAGCCGTTCGCGCCGGAGATCGGCGTGTTCGTGGATCCGGAGAGCTTCTACTGGATGCGCTCGACGACGGCCAACTCCGCGCTCGTGCTGAACCAGATCGCCACGATGCCGCAGTCCGGCGCGCCGTGGGACTTCTGCCTGCTCTCCGACATCAGCGACGCACGCCTGCCCGATTACAAACTCTACGTCTTCCTCAACGCCTTCCGCGTGGACGCCGCGCGGCGCGAGGCCATCGTCCGCAAGCTCCAGCGCAACAACGCCACCGCCCTCTTCGTCTATGCGCCCGGCTGGTTCAACGCCGAAGGCCAATCACTCGACAACATGCGCGCGCTCACCGGCATCCGCATCGCCAAGGACGATGCCGAAGGCGCGCCGCAGATCACGCTCAATGGAGACACCGCCGCCATCGGCGCGAAGAACCTGAAAGTCTCGCCGCTGTTCTGCGCCGACGATCCCGGCGTGCAAGTCCTCGGCCGGCTCGTCGGCAGTTCGCGGCCGGGACTCGTGACGAAGAAGATGGACGGCTGGACAAGCATCTACTCCGCCGCCATGACGCTCCCGCCGTCGCTCATGCGCCGCCTTGCCCGCGACGCCGGCGTTCACATCTGGCTGGAGACCGACGACGCCCTCTACACCGACGGCCAATTCCTCGGTCTCCACGCCGCCTCTGACGGCGCGAAGCGCATCCTTCTGCCAACGTGTTGCGTGGCGTCAAACGCAATGACCGGCAAGGAAGTGTCGGTGAGTGATCGAACAGTGACGCTGATGATGAAGCGTGATGAGACTATTCTGTTGAGCCTGATCCCGCGGCACTGAGTTCCTATGTGGCTCAATTATTCTTGGGCGGTTGGGGACAGAAACGCTGTAAGCCAGCAACGCTTTGCGCAGGCTCGGCGAGCGTTGTTGGGCCAACGCATCCACCTTTCAGATGGCCGTCACAAAGCGCATCAACTGGCCAACGTAGTTCTTGCCGACCCGACTGGTGCTGCCGACGGTCGGCGCCAGATCTTCACGAATGTCACGTTTTCGAGAGCTGCGAGCCGATCTGCGGCACCAAGTGCAGATACAACACGGTTTCCAAGAACCGCGCGACCGGGCGGAAGGCCGCATGAGCATTGATCTGTTCCAGCGCGGCCTGCGACAGGCGGGCTGGATCCTTCCTGTCGTCATCGTCTGGTCGTTGCAGCCCCCCGCCCCCCCCCCGATGCACCACCGCGCGTTTCAACACCGGGTTGCGGTTATTGTCCTGGCTGAACGCCATCTCATAACGCCACCGTAGTTGCGCCCCATCGGCCAGTTCCACGCTCAACACAATGTCCGGATATTTCCGCGCCGCCAGACAACGAAGTTTCGACACCCCCGTCCCGGCGCGTTGACTCAGATTAAATGACACCGAAGGGGACAGGCTGAAGGGGCGAGAAAAAGGGGGCGCAACAATCGGCGTTCAGCGCGTCAGCAACACCGGAACGTCGCTCTTGCGAATGACGTGGGTGGTGGTGGAGCCGAGAATCAGTTCGCGGATTCGCGTGTGGCCGTAGGCGCCCATCACGATGAGGTCGGCCTGCTGCCGTTCGGCGTATTCCAGAATCCGCTGTTCAGCGTGGCCCACCAGTGTTTCGGCTGACGGCTCGATGCCATGATCCCTCGCGATGCGCACGGCGTCCTCCAACACGTTGCTGACACCCATTTCCGGCGGCGCGGACACGACTGTGACGATGCTGAGCTTGAGGCCGAGCGCCTGACACAATTCCACGGCCACTTGCAGCGACTTGCTGGATTGCGCGCTGCCGTCGTAGGCCATCAGCACCTGGCGCAGTTCGCGGAACCTGCCCGGCGTGACCAGACAGGGCTTGATGGAACGGCGCACGATGCGTTCGACGCTGGAGCCGAGGAACTGGCCGATGGCCTGCGCGTGCTCGCCCCGCTGGCCCAGCACCACCAGTTCGGTGCGCGTCTCCTCGTCGGCGATGTTTTCCACCACACTGCCGGTGCGATGCAGCGTCGAGCATTGGACGCCGGCTTTGCGGCAACGGTCGGCGACCGCGTCGAGGATGACGCTGGCGCGCTGCTTCTGCATTTCCTGCAGTTGCGGCAGCAGCGCCTGATAGGGTTGCGCGCCGATTGCGCCAGAGAGGTCGGCCAGCAACGGCGCTTCAAGCAGGCGCACGTCGGTCACGTGCAGGGCCACAATGCGCGCGCGGAGCTTCTGGGCCAGCCAGAGAGCGTAGTCGCCGGCAACGCCGGAATAATCGGAACCGTCCGTGCAGAAGAGAATGCTCTTAATCATGTTGCCGTCTCCTTTTCGCCTAACTATGCCGCAACGCGTTGCGGGAAGCAAAAACGAATTCGTGAGGCAGCCGGGACGGAGCACTGCCGCGCGATGCAGCCCGCGCTACAGGTTGTCTTCCAGCGGGATCTCCAGCTTCAGCCGCCACACGCGGTCGCGATGTTCGCAAGTCGCGGTTTCCTTCGGGCGGGCCGTCGAAGCGGCAGCTTCCTTGGACGGCTTGAACTCGACCGCGAGGTCGCACAGGTCGTCGCGTATCACTTCTGTCACTGATGCGATTTCGTTTTGACGGAACCGTTGCAGGAAGCCTTGCACGCGCCAGCCGCTGCGCATCCAGCCGGTGAACACTTTGCTCGGAGCACTGAGTTGAATTTCGGCGGCCGACTTGAAGCCGGCGTTCCGGATGAACTTCGCCAGTTCATCGAGCGGCGCTTCCCGCAGCGCGCGAACCAGCGCGGCCTTCATCTGCCGCAACGAGTCGTCGGAGAGAGTGGCGGCGGCCTCCGGGAACCGGCCGGCTTTCATTGCCGCGAAGTAGCGCCGATACATCTCCGCCGGGCGCACCACCGGCACGCTGGCCGCCGCGCGCTCGCGCTCTGCCTGCCGGGCTTTCGTCAGATCACGCACCTTGTCGGGAGCATCGGCGGAAAGAATGCCAGAGGTCAGAAGACAGAGGGCAGAGATCAGAAGAAGAACCCACCAGTTCCTTCCGATCTCTGTTCGCTGACCTCTGATCTCTGACATCATTGCGTGAATCTCCTTGACCGGAGTTATCCTACGCCGTTATGAGCCGCGTCGCCAATGAACAAACTTCAGCAGACTATCAGCAACATCGTCCACTTGCCGGCCAGCGCCGCCGAGCGCGCGCAGGCGCGGCTTGATTCCCTGACCAAGCCGCCCGGCAGCCTCGGCCGGCTGGAGGAAATCGCGCGCCAACTCGTGGCCATTACGGGCGCGGAGCGGCCCAGCGTGCGGCGCAAGAGCGTCATCGTCATGGCCGGCGATCACGGCGTCACGGCGGAAGGCGTCAGCGCCTATCCGCAGGCGGTCACGGCGCAGATGGTGTTGAACTTCCTGCACGGCGGCGCGGCGATCAATGTGCTGGCCCGCCACGCCGGCGCGCGCCTCGTGGTTGTGGACATCGGCGTCAACGCGGAGTTCCCGCCGGCGACCAAGCCCGCCGACACTTCGGGCAACGTCGAATTTCTGCGGCGCAAGGTCGCGCCGGGCACGCGGAACTTCGCGCGCGAGGCGGCGATGACGCACGACGAGGCGGTGGCCGCGCTGACGACAGGCATCGAGGTCGTCGAGGCGGAGATCGCGCGCGGCGCGGAACTCATCGCCACGGGCGACATGGGCATCGGCAACACCGCCGCCAGCAGCGCCATCGTTGCCGCGATGACCGGCCAGCCGGTGGCGAAAATCACCGGTCGCGGCACGGGCATCAATGACGCCGGGCTGGCGAAGAAAATCGAGGTGATCGGCAGCGCGCTGGCTTTGCACGGTTTGACCAAACCTGGGAGCGCGGGCATCCTGCCCGCTATGCCGGCGCTGGACCTGCTCGCCAAGGTTGGCGGCCTCGAGATCGCCGGGCTGGGTGGCGTCATCCTTGGCGCGGCGGCCGCGCGGCGGCCGGTGGTGCTCGACGGTTTCATCAGCGGAGCTGCGGCGTTGGTCGCGGCGGGACTCGCTCCAAATGTCGCGCAGTTCTGCTTCGCAGCCCATCGGTCGGTCGAAGCGGGCCACCGCGTCATGCTCGAAACCTTGGGCTTGAAACCCATCGTGGACCTCGACCTGCGCCTCGGCGAAGGCACCGGCGCGGCGCTCGCGATGCACCTGATCGAGGCGGCGGCGAAGATCTATAATGAGATGGCGACGTTCGCCGAAGCAGGAGTCGCGGAGAAACACTGATGAACTTCCAATCCCTCTGGCGGCGGCTGGCGCTGGCGGTTCAGTTCCTCACTGTCGTGCGGGTGCGTGTGAACGATCCGGTGACAGCAGACGAGCTGCGCGACTCGACTTATTTTTTTCCGGTGGTTGGACTCGGTCTGGGCGTGGCGCTGGCGGCAACAGGCTGGGCGCTCGGCAGCACGTTCACGTGGCCGGTGGTGGCGGCGTTGCTGGTGGTGGAACTGGTGGTGCTCACCGGCGCGCTGCACCTCGACGGACTTGCGGACATGTGCGACGGGTTTTACGCCGGCCGCGACCGCGAGGACACGTTGCGCATCATGAAAGATCCGCACATCGGGACGATGGGCGTTGTCGGGCTGGTTTCTGTGCTCGGCCTGAAAGCTGTCGCGTTGATGAACGTCCCGGCCAGCCGCGGCTTGTGGGTCGTCGTCGCCGCGCCTGTCGTCGCTCGCAGCGCCGTCCTGCTTGCTTGCGCGGTGGGCCGCTATGCGCGCGAGGAAGGCACCGGCAAAACCTACATTGGCCAACTCAGTCGCGATCACGCATGGATGGCGCTGGCGATGGCAGTGTTTGGCTGCACGATGATCCGTCAGGTTGTGCCCGCCGCGCTGGCGTTCGTGCTGGCTGGGGTCTGGGTGGTGCTCTTCGTGAGTTACTGCAACCGCCGCATCGGCGGCCTGACTGGTGACACGGTCGGCGCGCTCAATGAAACGACGGAACTGATCGTGTGGCTGGCAGCGAGTTGTCGGTGACCGCTGGCTGCTAGATTCTCTCCACCGCATCCGCCGGCACCCATCCGCGTTTGCCGTCAGCACGCTCGACTTCCAGCCAGCCGGGGACGTTTTGCATCCGCGAAGGGCGTTCGCCGACGATCCAGAGTTTCTGGCCTTCGTAGGCGGTGAAGTGCCTCATACCATCGTCCACCGGCGCAAAGCGGACGACGGTTTCCTTCGCCACGGCGATGCCGGGTTGCGGGCCTTCCTCGACCGCGATTTTCGCGCCGAGACCGACGCTCGAGAGCAAGGCGACCGCGCCGAACGCAATGGCGGCGGAACGCAGCCAACGCCGCCACTCGATTGCCGGCGGCAACCAGATGAACGTGATCAGGCCAAGCAACGCCAGCCAGTAACATGCGACGACCGCCCATGTCCACTCGTCCACCGTGAGACTGTCGCGCAGATCCGCAAGCCACGCCGACCAGCTCCCGGCGGCAGCGGCGTCGTAGGCTTTGCTTTGCTTCGCAGCAAAACCGAGGTTGCCTTCGATGTCACGGTCGCGCGGTTCGAGCCGGCGGGCGCGCTCAAAATTGAGGATGGCGCGGCCCAGATGGCCGGCCTTGAAGTGAGCGTTGCCGAGGTTGAAGCAGAGATTGGCGCTGCGCACGCCGGCGGCGAGCAGCGATTCGTAGCGCGCAATGGCTTGGTCGAACTGCCCCTGGTCGTAGAGCACAGCGGCCTCGCGGAACGCCGGCGGTGCGTCGGCTGCCCATGCCAACGCAGTCAGCGCCAACGCCAATATGGATGCAATCGTCCTCACAATGACATCTTCTCCATCGCCGTGACCGCCTCGCGCACAATCTTCACCAGCCGTTCGCGATCCACCTTGCCCTGCATGTTCGGAGCGAACCGCGCCGCGTCACACGCGGCGAACACTTCCTTCAACGCCTGGCAAATCTCCGGCGGCAGCGCGCGCGGGCGAAGTTGCTCCTCGACAATGTCGCTGGTGATGCCGGACGAGGGCAGGTTCAGGCGGTCGCCGAGATAGTCCTGCAGCGTCTTGAACAGCGCCGCGTAGAACGCCGCGCTCCGGTCCTGGCCCGCGTGCAGCAGCCGCTCGGCTTCGATGAGGCGGCGCTGGGCGTTGCCGAAGGCGCGGCGCGCGCGCGCGTAGCGGATGTCACTGCGCAGGCGTTGACGGCGGCGTTGGGCGAAGAGCGAAATTACCAGCGCCAGCACCGGCGCGCCCTGGATCGCAAGAAACCACGTTTGCCGGTAGAGCGCGGGTGAGGTCGGGGCGGGCGCGCCGAGGTCGGGTTTGAGATAGACAACGCCGACGCCGAGTTTCTCCGGCGGGCGCGGTGCTGCGCCGGCGGGCGCGACGCCAACGACCACGGGCGTCGCGCCGGCGGGCGATTCCTGCACGTTGAGTTGGATCGGCCCGCGACTGAGCGTCTGGTAGCGCCCCGCCTCCGGGTCAAAGAAACTGAACGTCACCGGCGGGATCACCGACGCGCGCACCGACAGCGGCACGATGACCTGCTCGAACACTTTTTCGCCGGTGTAGCCCATCTCGTCGGTCTGCTTGCTTTTCACCACCGGCTCGTAGCTCTTGAAGCCCTCCGGCGGCGTGAACTTCGGCGGCGCGAGCGTGGCAAGATTGCCCTGGCCCGCGACGCGAATGGTGAGCGTCACCGGCTCGCCCGTGCGCAGCGTCGTTGGATTGGCGGTCACTTCGAGCAGGTAACGGCCGACCGCGCCGGTGAAGCCGGCGGGCTTGCCGTCATCGGGCAGTGGCAGCACGTGCACCGACGTCGGCGGCGAGGTCACGGTGATCCGTTTGGTTTCGCCACCGCCGCCAAAAAAGTTCTCGAAGAACGGATCGTTGAAACCGGGCAGACGCGGGCGACGGCCCGAGTCCACGAAGACGTCCAGCGCGGCCTGGGCGGGACCGAGCGTGACCTGGCCGACTTGAATCGGAGAGGCGAGCGTGCGGAACGTGTAAACAACGAACGACTTGCCGTTCACCACCTCCTGCGACTCCACCGGTCGCGGCAGTTTGACCTCACTGAAGCCGGTCGCGGCGATGGACGGCATCTGGCTGCGGTAGCGGATGCCGTTGCGGATGTAGAGTTTCAGGTCCAGCGGCGCCATCTCGTTCAGGAAAAGGTTGGTGCGGGCCATGGTGAGCCTCATCTGGAAGAGGTCCTCGGTGTTGGCGCCCTGAATCTGCCCCTTGACGGCCTTGACGACGATTGGCTGGCTGCTGAACACCTGGCCGCCCACCTGCACGTTGAAGGCGGGGATTGTCAGCGTGCCCTCGCGCGTCGGCGTCAGGAGGAAGATGTGCGCGACCGCATCGTGGCGCACGCCGTTCTCGATGCTCACCTGCGTTTGCGCGCCGCCGTAAGCGGTGGTGAACCCGTCCAGCGGCGGCAGTTGCGGCTGGCCAGCGCTCGGCATGTCCTCGCAACGCAGCGTGAGCTGGATTTGTTCGCCGACGGAAACCTCCGTGCGATCCACCGAAGCGGTGAAGTTGGCCGCGAGTGCGACACAAGGGAAGAGAACAGAAAGGACAGAAGTCAGAATCCAGAAGGCAACGACCTTCTGACCTCTGACCTCTGACCTCTGACCTCTGATTTCTTCGTTCCTTCTCACCACGTCTTGTCCGGTTCGCGTTCGCCCAACTTACGCAGCGGCTTCCGCTCTTTCCATTGTTTTTCTTCGTCGCGGAGCGCGTCAAGCAACTGCTTGGCTTCCTGCTCGCTCATCTCGCGCTCCTCGTCGGGCTGGCCGTCTTCGCCGGGCTTCTTTTCCGGCTTTTGCTGCTCGCCAGGTTTCTGTTGCTGCTGCTGTTGTTGTTGCTGCTGAGCTTGTTGTGCCTGTTGCTGTTGCTGCTGGTCGTCGGGCTTCTGTTGTTGATCCTGCTTCTGCTGCTGGGCGGCTTGCTGCTGCTGTTGTTGTTGTTTGTCCTGCTTTTGCTGCTGGTTCTGTTGCTGCTGCTGTTGTTGCTCCTGAAGTTTCTTCAGGCGCACTTCCACCAGTTTTTTGTTAAATGCCGCATCCTCGTCTTTGGGGTCGAGCGCAAGCGCGCTGTCGTAGCAGGTGATCGCCTGCTTGAACAGCTCTTCCGCGCGCTTCGGGTCGGCCATTTCAGCCGGGTCGGCCAGGCGGTAGCTGGCGTTGCCGAGGTTGTAGAACGCCCGCTGCTGCAACGCGGTGTCCTTCGTGGCGAGCGACTGCTGGTAGGCCTTCGCCGCCGCCTCGAACTGTTTCTGGCGGTAGATCGCGTTGCCTTCGTTGTAAAGTTTTGGCGGCGGCTCGGTGATGTCGGCGGCAGAAAGTGAAGAGTGAAGAGTGAAGAGTGAAGAGTTGAGGAAGAAAGCCAATATGATTATCACGGCGCGCGAGGTTCCTGGCGCTTGCGACACGAAGCCGCGCGTCTCCTTGCGCCGCTCCCGCAGCAGCGCCTCGATCATCAGCAGCGCCAGCGCCAGGCCGAGCGGCCACTGGAACCGTTCCTCGTAGCGTTTCATCAACTGGGTCTCGAAATCCTTCGGCGCCATCGTTTCGATGCCGTCGCGATAGATCGTGTCGAGGCCGAAGTTTCCGGCGGTTGCATGAACATAATAGCCCTTGGTGGTCAGCGCGACCTGCTGGAGCGTGACCTCGTCGAGCTTGGTCTGCACCACGCGGCCATCGCGGTCCTTCAGGAATTCCCGCGAGCCGCTCTCGGTTGGCACGGGGATCAACTCGCCGGAGGTCGTGCCGATGCCGATGGTGAAAATCTTCACGCCGAGCTTCGCGGCGGTCTTGGCGGCGGAAATCGCGTCGCCCTCGGTGGCCTCGCCATCGGTGATAATAATCAGCGCCCGGTTGCGGTCGGCGCTGCGGCCGAACCCGCGCGTCGCCTCCTTGATGGCCCCGGCGATGTCGGTGCCGGGAATCGGGATGGCGTCGGGCGTCATGTCCTCCAGCATCAGTTGCACGGCGGCGTGGTCGAGCGTCAACGGGCAGGAAATGAATGTCGTGCCTGCGAACGCGATCAGTCCGACGCGGTCGCCGGCGGCCAACTTGAGCAAGTCGCGCACGGCGAACTTCGCCTGTTCCAACCGGCTCGGCCGCACGTCCTGCGCGAGCATGCTCCGGGACACGTCGAGCGCCACGAAGATGTCTATGCCGCGACGTTTGACCTCCTGCCAATGGTAGCCCCACCGGGGCGACGCCAGCGCCAGCACGAGCGAGACGATCGCCGCCGTGACCAACGCCGCGCGCACAAGGCCGAGCCGCTCGTTCAACGTCGGCGCCATCACCGGCAGCAGGTGCGGCGCGGCAAACAGCTCCAGCGCGCGGCGGCGTTGACGCCAAGCGAGCCAGAAGAACGCCACGATGAGCGGCGCGAGCCACAGCCAGTTCAAGACGATGGGGTTGCCAAATTTCATGGCAGCTTCCTCAACCTCGTCTGGCCCAGTCCGACCTCGACCAGCAACAGCGCCAAGCCCGGCCACGCGAACCACGGAAACAACTCGCGCATCTGCCGGTAGGACGGCGCTTCAATCTTGCGCTTCTCCAGCTTGTCAATCGTCTCGTAAATCTGCCGAAGCTGCTGCGTGTCGGCGGCGCGGAAGAACTGGCCGTGAGTCTTTTCGGCTATGCGTTTGAGCAGTTCCTCGTCGAGGTCCGCCTGCATCATTCGGTAACCGAGCGTGCGGCCCGCCCCGTCCACCACCGGCATGGGCGCAATGCCGCCGGCACCAACGCCGATGGTATAGACCTTGATGCCGAGCGCGCGAGCCGCGTCGGCGGCCACATCGGGCACGAGCTTGCCGGCGTTGTTGGCGCCGTCGGTGAGCAACACAACCACACGGCTCTTGGCCTTGATGTCGCGCAGCCGGTTCACGGAAGAACCGAGTCCCGATCCGATGGCCGTGCCGTCCTCGATCAGGCCGACGCGGACGCGGTCGAGGCCCTCGATCAGCCACTCGTGGTCGAGCGTCAGCGGGCACACGGTGTAAGGCCGGCCGGCGAAGGCGATCATCGCGATGCGGTCGTTGGCGCGTTTGGTGATGAAATCGCGCACCACTTCCTTGACAACGGTTATGCGGTTGCGCCGCTGGCCATCCTTCTCGAAATCCTCCGCCAGCATGCTGCCCGACACGTCGAGGCAGAGCACGATGTCAATGCCCTCCGTCACCGCCTTCTCCTCGGAGAGCGGCTTCTGCGGCCGGGCGAACGCAATCACCAGGCACGCCAGCGCCACGCCACGCAGCACGACCAGTCCCCGCCGCAGCCGCAGCCACGGCGACGGCGCGAACTGCATCAACGGCGCGACCGTCGAGAACCGCAGAGCTGCCGCCCACCGATGACGTTGCCGCCACCAAATCAGCGGCGGCACCAACAGCAGTAGCAACAACAGCCACGGATTGGCGAAGGTGTAATTCATCCGTTCAAGATTGCGTTGTAGCCGCAGGCGCTTGGCCGGCACGGTCTGGACTTTGCGCTTTGGATTCGGAACCAGAGACTACTTCCTGCGGCACGGTCTCGTCCACGAACCGCGTCGCCGCCGCCAGCGCGGCTTCCATGTCCTTCGGGCCCGGACGGAAACGGGCAAACTTCACTAGATCGCACTGCGTCAGAAACTCTTCGAGCAGTTCCTTGTGCGTCGGCCGCATCCTCTGCGAGCGCGTCATGTCCTGCAGGAACTCCTCGGTGGTCTGCTCGGCGGCGCGGAGGCGGAACTGGCGCTCGATGTATTGCCGCACCGCGTCCGACACCGCGATGTAAAACGCCTCGATCTCACCCGCCAGCATCAGCTTCCGCGCCGCCTCCAGCCGCTCGCGCGCCTCCTCGACAGCGTTCTGGCGCGGCACAAACACTTCCTTCGCCTCCTGCCGGCGTTTCTTCAACACCAACCACACCACGAGCACCACCGCCGCTGCCGCGAGCACAAGCAGTGCCCACACCCACCAAGGCGGCAGGATGAGGACATCGGCCTTGATGTCGCGGATGTCGTTGGCAGCTTGGAGGGTGTTGGTGTTCACGGCTTCGTGATTAGTGATTCGTAACTCGTGATTCGTGCCTTCTCGAATCACGAGTCACGAGTTACAGATCAATGTCTTGCTTCCCTCATTCTGAAAAACTTGATCAACGGTTTCAAATACGGTTCGTCGGTGCGCAGTTCGACCAGGTCCACGCCGCAGTTCCGCAACGTTTGCTCGCGCTCGCGCTGGCGGCGGACTGCGTTTTCCCAGAAGGTCCGACGCGTCGGCTCGTGCGAAGTGTCCAGCAACACCCGGCTGCCGGTCTCAGCGTCCTCCAGTTCCACGATGCCGATGCGCGGCATCTCAATCTCGCGCGGGTCGGTGATGGCCACGGCCACCATGTCGTGCCGCTGGTTCGCCACGCGCAGCATCTTCTGGTAGTCGTTGGCGATGAAATCCGACAACAGGAACGTGACGCTATGATGTGCCGTGATCTGTTCCAGGAACCGCAGCGCGGCGGGAATGTCGGTGCGGCGGCCCTTCGGCGTGAAGTAGAGGATTTCGCGGATGACGCGCAGGACGTGCGTCTTGCCCTTCTTCGGCGGCACGAACAGCTCGATGTCGTCGCTGAACATGATCAGGCCGACCTTGTCGTTGTTGCGAATGGCCGAGAATGCCAGCACGGCGGCGACCTCGGCGGCGAGTTCGTTCTTGAGCTGGCGCACGCTGCCGAAAATCTCCGAGCCGCTCACGTCCACCAGCAACATGACGGTCAGCTCGCGCTCCTCGGTGAACTTCTTGATGAACGGATGGCCCGTGCGCGCCGTGACGTTCCAGTCAATCGTGCGGATGTCGTCACCGGGCTGGTATTCGCGAACCTCGCTGAACTCCATGCCCCGGCCCTTGAAGACGCTGTGATACTGCCCGCCCAGCACGTCGTTGACAGCGCGCCGGGTGCTGATCTCAATCTGCCGGATCTTCTTGATGATGTCGCGGGGGAGCATGGGAGGAAACTAATACGTAATGCGTAATGCGTAAGTCCGGAATTCCGGATCACGTATTACTCGTTACGCATTATGGAACCGGCACTTCGTCAAAAATCCGCTTCACGATGTCCTCGCTCGTCACGTCCTCGGCCTCGGCCTCGTAGGTCGGGATGACGCGGTGGCGCAGCACGTCCATGCCGATGCTCTTGATGTCCTGCGGCGTGACGTAGCCCCGGCCGTGCAGGAACGCGCACGCCTTGGCGGCGAGCGTCAGGTAGATCGTCGCGCGCGGCGATGCGCCGAACTCGATCAGGCCGGCCGCGTCAATCTTGTAAGCCTTCGGGTCGCGCGTGGCATGGACGATGTCCACGACGTAGTTCTTGACCTTCTCGTCCATGTAAATCTGATCCACCACCTTGCGGGCGCGGAGGATGTCGTCGGGGCCGATGATCGGCTTGAGTTCCGCCGGCGTCGAGGTGGACGCGCGGGTGTCAAGAATCTGCCGCTCCTCCTGTTTGGTGGGATAAGTGATCTCGATCTTGAGCATGAACCGGTCCACCTGCGCCTCGGGCAACGGATAGGTTCCCTCCTGCTCGATCGGGTTTTGCGTCGCGAGCACCAGGAACGGCTCCTCCAGTTTGAAAGTCTGGTCGCCGATGGTCACCTGCTTTTCCTGCATCGCCTCCAGCAACGCGCTCTGGACCTTGGCCGGGGCGCGGTTGATTTCGTCAGCGAGGATGATGTTGGCGAAAACCGGGCCGCGTTTGACCGAGAACGTGCCATCGCGCGGGTTGTAGATGAGCGTGCCGATGAGGTCGGCGGGCAGCAGGTCCGGCGTGAACTGGATGCGCTGGAACTTGGTGTTGATGACCGACGCGAGCGACTTGACCGCGAGGGTCTTGGCCAGGCCGGGCACGCCTTCGAGGAGGACGTGTCCGTTGGCGAGCAGCCCGATGAGCAGCCGCTCGATCATATAACGCTGGCCGACGATGACCTTGCTCAATTCGCCCTGGAGCGCCGAGACAAACGCGCTTTCCTGGCGAATCAGCTCCGTGAGTTCGCTGATACTTCTCTCTGTAGCCATAAGGGTGACTATAGAGACAGCCTCACCGCGCCGAAAGTTCAATTTTATCGGCGGTGCTTGGCAGGAATGACCGGGAAAAAACTGCAGCGCGGCGAGGCCGCAGCCAAACGTAGCTGTGCGCCGACGCAAGGACGTAAAGCCAGTGACCGTCAGGAGCAACGCGGCCCACCCCGCCTATCCATGAACCTCTCGGCCCAGCCGAAGCGGCGGGATGGATCTCCATGCGCGACATGTTTCTGCAGCCGGCCGCCATCGCGGCCGGAGGTCGTTAGCATCGGCAACGCCCTCCCGTCGCACGGGTTCATGACCCAGACGCGCCAACGCCGGGTTGGCGATGTTCTCATTGTGTTGGCGGGTTCGAGACACTCGCGCGGCTTGCGGCGAAACGGCGCGATAGCTCACACGCTGTTCCGTCTCCTCTGCGTGAAGATCACGGTTCCGTTCGCTGAACGCTCCCATACAGCGCCTCGCGCCACGCGTGATGGTGCGGACGGCTCACGCGCCATTGGACCGGGTTGATGAAGGTCGCGTCGAGTTGCGACTGCAATGCGCGGCGGACGGCGTCGGGGATGCGCGCAGGCTGGCTCGCGTCGTCCACGCCGGCCTGCGCGATGCGCCAGAGGGCGTTGTCTTGCAGGCCGTCGCGCAGCAGCGCGAGACGATACGACGGCGTGAGTTTCGGCGTCGGCTCCTTCGCCGCGCCGCGCGGGTCGGGTGGATAGAAGAAGGCGAGCAGGCCCTGGCCGTGATGATAGTTCGGATTGATCCAAGGGTTCATCACCGGTCCCCACGCGCCGCCGCCGAGCGGAGCGCCTTCGCGACGCGCGTAGGGCATGGACCAGATGAAGCTGCCCCAGATATACATGCCTTCCGCGCCAAGCCAGCGGCATTTCAGCGGCAGCAATTCCGTGCTCACGCCCGCGTGCGGCAGGTCGAGCAGATCGGTTTCGACGAAATAAACCCAGTGTGTCGGCCGCTGGCCGCGGTCGGCGGGCCAGATGTCGGCCTCCGGCCAGTCGTTGAAGTGGTTGTTGTTCTCCGGCATGAACACATCGAGCGCACCCTCCAGCACGAGCGGCCCTTCCGCGCCGCCCGACAGCCGCATCGTGTAGGGCGCGCTGGCGTGATTGCTCGAATGAATCAGCCGCAGCCGGCGCGCGTGCGGCTGAGTGCGCAACGCCTTGGCGAATCGGCGGATCGTCGCGTAAGTCTCCGGGGCCGACTCGTCAATCAACACGCTCGCTCCGTCGAGCCAGCCTTTCTCGGCGAGATGCGCGGCGATGGTTTCGAGATAGCCGCTGACGAAGTGCCAGTAGTCCTCCTCGGCCAGTTGATGCCAGCGCGGCGCGCCGGCGGGAGCGGGTTTGGGGCTGTAGGTGTGGTTGTTGGAGAGCGAGAGCCGCGAGATGACTTCCCCGTTGGTGTGCATGACGGCGATGAACCGACCGCCGCGCCGCTTGAACATCTCCATCGAGCGGTCGTATTCCGTGAAGTCCCAGTCGGTGAGCCGCGGCGGGGCGTTCGTCATGTTCTCGACCTTGTAGTTGATCGCCGCCATCAGCCCAGCCGCCTGCGGCTCGACGTGGAAGTCCATCATCCGCTGCACGTAGTCGCGCGCCAGCTTCAACAGCGGATTGTCCGCAGCCTTGGCGTAACGCTTCCGCGGGTCGTAGCCGTGAAATGCCGCGACGGAGACGCCGTTTTCTGTAAGAGTCGCGCTCTTTGCCGGCGCGTAAATCAAGTGTTGATTGCCGAACACGCAGGAGAAGTGTTTGACCGCGTCCACCGTCACCGGCAGCACCCGCACACGCAGGGGCAGCTTGAGCGAGAGCGGCTTCAACTCGATCTCACTATCATGCGTTCCGGCAGGCGTTGCCCCACCGCACTGGATGGTCAGCGCGAGCACCGTCGGTTGGCCCCGCTCGAACGGCACGAGCGGATCGTTGACGGGAACCATCGGGTCGAGTTGGCGGTAGATGAACCGGTCGAAGCTTCCCGGCTTGCTGATCTGCACCGACGCCAGCCGCAGCGCGCTGACTTGCAGCGGCAACGAACAGCGCAGCGATTCGAGCGTGAACGCTTCGCCGCCGAAATCCAGCGCAAGCAACACTGTTGCGTCCATCCCGCGCGCTACGGTGACTTCGTGCCGCGTCGCCGGCTTGGCCGGCCGCGAGATAGCCAGCCGGTCCACGCGCAACGGCCAGTCACTCGGCAGCGTCCAAGCCTCACCACGCGGCGTGCGAAGGAGAACGCCGTTGGGATTCGATGCAAGCGCGACAGCCTTGCCGATCTTGACAGCAGCCGCCGTCAGCGCCGTGTCCGGTTTCACTTCGGTCGGCAGAGGCGTCAGATGACGGCCCATGCGCGGCACGTAATCGAGCGTCAGTTCGTGGCGGCCTGCTCGCGGCAGTTCCGCCACCAACCGCCAGCGCGCGGGCCGCAGGCTCACGTCCGCCACGGCGGCACGGCCCTTGAATGCTGCACCAATGCGCAGTTCGGGCTGCTCCACGTCGGCGCGGAAGATCATCTGCTGCCGCTCCCACTGCCGTTGCCGATGCACCGGCCGCCGATGTGTGTGCGACAACGACGCGAAGAGTATCTTCTTCGGATCGGCCAATTGGACGGAGACATCACCGTTCTGCACGTCGCTGTAGGCTGCATAGCTGAGCAGATAGAGGCGGTCTTTCTCCAACTGCATCGGTTGCGTAATGCGGATGTTCTGGAGTTTCGCGCACTCTGCCCAAAACACCTGCCCCGACTGGCCCGGCTCTGCTCTGAACGAGTATTCTGTCCGCCGCAAACCGCCCCACGGCGATGTCTCCCTCGGCGCTTCAAACTGTCCATCCTTCACAAGGTTCGTCGCCGTCACCACGAACTCATAGCCGCCGACGCGCCTATCGCCCCGCATGAGCGCGACGTCGGCGTGATTGAAATGATCGCGCGTCACCGGCTCTGGCAGCGCCGCCGCGAGCGCCGCGATCAGCGTGTCCTCGCCCACGCGCAATTCGCAACGCCCCGCTTGCGTCGCTTCGACGGTCAGCGTCACGCGGGCGGCCGGCTCGACCGACGCCAAACAGGACAGCGTCGTCGCCAGCCAGAAGGAAACGATTAACCTCATGCGCCTACTCCAACAACACCGCCTTGAAGTCATGCTTCTTCAGCCGGAACGAAAACTCGCCCGGTGCGCTGTTGGCGACCGGTTCGCCCGTCTCGAAATCCTTCGCGGTCGCGCTCGCTGGCAGCTTCAGCGCGGCGCGGTCGAGCGTCAGCTTCGCGTCGCCGCCGTCGCCGTAGTCGGTGACGATGACCAGAGCGCGCTTGCCGCGGGCGAGCGCGAGGGTGCGCGCGTCCACGCCGGCCACTTTTACGGGATGACCCGCGTCCCAGTAGTTGAAGACGCGGCAATCCGGCTCGCCGTAGCCGAACTCGTAGAGCTTGCGGTAGAACGTCGTGTCCGCCTCCGGCCCGTAATCCCACGCGCGCAACTCATGCACCAGCATCACGCCGAGCCGCGTGCGCGTCATCCAGGCGTAGCGCGGGTCTTTGCGGTCCATGTGGCCGCCGGCGAGAAGGAGCGGGAAACATCCGGTCTGGCGGCCGATCGTTTCTGCAACGGTCAGTTCCGGCGTAAAGCGGTCCTGGAAATCGTCGGCGCCGTATTTCCATTCCCAGTCGAGGTTGACGTTGGCGAATGCGTTGACCGGAATGAGGCTCGCGTTGGTCATGTGCGAGACGAAGATGCCATCGCGCTTCTCCTGATGGAACAGGACGGCGGTGCGCTTGATCAACTCGCGCATCGCCCAGAGGCCGAGGCCGGGATGTGTGCGGCCCGTCTCGTCCACCCACGCACCGCCGACCACGGTGTCCCAGTTCGCGGCGAGGAAGGTGTTGTCCCAGTAGATGCCGTCGAAGACCTGCATCATCTCGCGGTAATACCACAGCGCGGCGTCCTGAAAGCTGCGCGTCGGCGTGATGTCGTAGTCGAGCTGACCTTTCTTGGCGCGGTTGAAGTAGGCAAACTTGTGCCACTCGTCCTGGAAAGTCGGCCACTCCGCCATGTGGAAACCAATGCCGCGCGGATTCGTGTAGGGCACCAGCCGCCAACCGTCGGCGCGCGACGTAGTCTGGCCGGCGCGCAGGCCCGCGGCGATGTGGCGGCGCATGAATTCGTGCCGTTCAGAGCCGGGCTTCTCCTCGGCGAGATGTTGCTTGAGCCACGTCTCGACGTAGCTCATGTCGGCTTTGCCGGTGTCGCGGGCTTCGCTCATCTTGCGGTAGATCGTCAGGTCGTGCGCGGCGGGATAGAAATCGTAGGAGAAGCAGCCGTAGTAGAAACTTGACCCAACAATGGAAAACGGCCGCGCGCCGGGCAGGTTGCGCGAGCATTGCCATTTGCGCCAGCCGGCCGGCATCGGTTTCACCGGCGTCGCTTGCAGGCCGAAGACGATTCTGCGTTCGCGGTCCAGCAGTGTCGGTCGTGTGATGAAGTGGACGCGCAGTTCCAGCGCGCCGCCGACGCGCGCCAGCTCGATGGCTGGCGTTTTGTCGTCGAGCGACCAATCGCGGTCGTTGTCAGCGAACCAGCACAGCCCGCGCTCGCCGCCGCCGACCCAGACGTATGGGTAGAACGTGCCCACGAGATCGGTGCGGCTCGCCTTGCCGCTGTCCCAGATAACGCCCTCGCCAGCGGGAGTCTTGCTGGCGAGGTTGTAGCGGAGTTGGTCGGCGCAAGCGTGCAGGTAGGGCGCTTCGGCATCGTTGATCGGCGCGACCAGTGTCATCTTCTCGATCGTCGCGCCGTTTGTCGCCGGCAGCGTCAGCGTGAACTTCGTCATGCCGTCGTAATCAATTTCGGCGCGGACTTGCGCATTGATCTCGCCCGCCGTCCACGAAGCTTTGCCGACAACCTCAGTCTCGCGTGCGCGCTCCAGCTTCCAGCCGCTTCCGGTGACGGGCACCGGTTTGCCGCCGCTGACGACTTCCCATCGCATCAGTGCAGCGAGCAGCGGGCGACCCTGGCTCGCGATGCGGTCCCACAAGCCCGATGCGCCGGCGTGGTGTTCGCGCAGCACGCAGGAGACCTTCCGCCCGTCCACCTTCAGCGGCGTGAACGGCGGGATGACTTTGTCGGAGATGCCGAGCCGGTTGTTCTCCCACGGAAACACGCGCCGCTCGAACTTCTCCGTCACCGGCTCTTTCGGCACGCCCTCGCCGCCTTCGAGCGTCAGCGCGAGCGCGTAGTCGCCTTCCGCGGACAGCGGAACATCGAAGAGCACCTCGGCGGCGTTGTCCTTGAACGTCAACCGCTGTTCCGCAACCGGCTTCTCCGCGCCGGCCCGCATCACGCGCAGCACGCCGCCGGTGATGCGCTCGCGCGACGGCAACGCGGCGATGTCGGCGCGCGCTTTGATCTTGTTCAGCGACGGATAGACCTTGAATTGCAGGCCGACCGCCTCGCCGTCGCTTCGGGCCGCGAGTTTTCGCGGCGCGGGACGTTGGAGGCGCGGGTTTTGCCAGAGCAGGCGTGCCTCGGTTTCCGTCAGAGGCCGGCGATAGACGGTGACCTCGTCGAGTAACGTTCGCGGGCCGTGCTGTGCGCCGATGATGAGATCGCCGAAGGTCTGCTCCGTCGGCGGGCGCGTGACGGCCTTCGCTTGGAACGGCCCGCCGTCGAGGCTGAACTCCAGCACCGGCCATTGCCAGTTGGCGACGAGAAAATGCCACTCGCCGTTCCTCCAATCAGAACAACCGTGCATGGCATGGGCGTTACCCGTGATTTTCGAGAGACAAAGCAACTGGAGTGCCTCGTGCCGCTGCACCTGGCCGTCGGGCTTGTGGAGCGGGCCTTGGCGCTGGAGATAGAAAGCGGCGTTGCTCGTCATAGCGAACACAATGTTGCCGTCGTCGCGATGGTTCCACTCCTGCGGACAGACCCACAGCGAGATCGCGCCGCGCCGCGTGATGGGGAAGTTGCCCTCACGCGGAAACATCGCCCCCGCGCCGCCCTTGCCGATCACGGCCGCCTGACCCGACACTCCTGACGCGAACGCCGGTTTGCCTGAGAGCTTGCCGTCGCCGCTGCCCGCCGCCACATCCGGCGCGAACTTCCCGCCGTCGAAGCTGAGGTGGAACGTCACGCAATCCATCAACGGATCGAGTTCGGCGGGCCGCGGCGTCGGCTGCGCCCACGCGGTTGCGCACAACAAGACGAATGGAAAAATCCTTTTCATGCGAGCGGACTCTTACCGAAGATGAAGAGCAAGCACATCAGGCAGGTCGTGTCGGGGTTTGTGAAACGGCCATTCACGTGTATCGGCTTTCATGGCATGGTCGAACGCTGCCGGCATCGTAGCCGCGCCCCTTGCGAACACAAGCGCGGATTCCCCATTGCGATTTGCTCCGGAAATTGCGGTTGTGATTCCAGCGCCCTGGACATACTCTGTGCCCCGCACCTGGAGAAAAGTCATGAGTGATATCAAGACGCTGCTGCGGTTGCTGCCGGGTTCTCTGGCAACCCTGATCTTCCTGCTCCCCAACGCCGTCGGCGACGCGCCGAAGAATCTCGCGCCGCAAGCACGCGTCTCGGCCAGCAGTCATCACAGCGCCGCTTATCGCCCGCAGATGGCGGTCAACGGCCTTATCCCGTCCGACTTCCAGCCGGAGGGCGGCGATTGGGCGACGCGCGGCACGCAGAAGGGTTGGTTCGAGTTGCAGTGGGATCAGCCGGTCGAGGCGGCTCAGATCATCTACTACGCGCGCACGAGCAGCCCGCTGATTGAGTGTTTCAAGGATTACGCGGTCTTCTTGAACGGCGCGGAGAAGCCGGCGGCGCAGGGGACGCTGGAGCACCGTCGCGGGCCGCAGGCGATTGAGTTCCCCAAACAGCGCGTGTCGAAGATGCGCATCGAGTTCCTCTCGTCGCATCCCAATTCGCCGAACCCCGGCGCGTCGGAGATCGTTGTCTATTCCACACCGTTGAGCGCGGCGAAGCTGTCGGAGATGTTGACGCCGCCGGAGGAGAAGACGCCGCAGGCGGCTGCGTTGCGAAAGGACTTGGCCGAAGGGCGGCTCGGCTTCCGCGACATCCTGCTGGTCAAGCGCAAGCCACTGAACATCTCGCACGTCTATGTTTATCACGTCGAGGGCTACCGGCCCGGCGGCGGGTTGTATCTGTTCACGCCGGACGAGAAAGACGGCAAGCTGAAGTGCATCTTCGACGCCGGCGAGGGGATGATCACCACCGCGCAACTATCCTACGACGGCCGCGAGGTTGTGTTTGCGCTACGCCGTGGCGGCCACGTGGCGTCGAATCCCGTCGCGCACATCGAGGACATCTCGCGCTACGCCGACGAGGCGAGCAACTACCACATCTTCCGCATCAACATTGACGGGACCGGGCTGGTGCAACTGACGCACGGCACGCACAACAATCTCGACCCGTGCTGGCTGCCCGACGGCGGCATCGGCTTCATCTCCGACCGCAAGCCGGCCTATGCCTACTGTTACGTCGTCACCTCGCCGGTGCTCTACCGCATGGAACGCGACGGCTCGAAAGTGAAGCGGCTCTCGTCGAACTACCTGATGGACTTCACGCCGTCGGTCCTCAACAACGGGCGGCTCATCTACACGCGCTGGGAATACGTGGACAAAGCTGCCTGCCCCATCCAAAGCCTCTGGACCATCAACCCGGACGGCACCGGGCTGGCCGGCTTCTACGGCAACCGCGTGCTGAATCCCGGCACGTTCATGGACGCGCAGCCAGTCCCCGGCACGCGCCGCGTCATTGCCACCGCGACGAACCACAACGGCCCGTGCCGCGGCGGCATCGTGGAGATTGACCCCGCGAAAGGCGCGAACGCCCCCGAAGCGGTTCGCAACCTGACGCCCGAGATTGACATCTACGCGCACAAGATCGGTGGCGGCCCGTATGGCAACGGCATGCTCAACTGCGGCATCCACGGCCAATACGAAAAACCGTTCGCCATAGACGAGAACCACTTTCTGGTTTCCAAGGGCGGCGTGGTCCAGATCCGCGACTTCGACGCCAACGCTGCGTCGTTGCTGGCGCCGAAAGACGGCATGGGGTTCTACAGCCCGCAGCCCATCCGCCGGCAAGCGCCGCCGCCGGTCCTGTGCGGCCTGTTCATGGACCACGACGTTCAATTGCCTGAAGACGGCAGCGTGTCGGGCAACTGGGCCACCGTCTTCATGCAAGATGTCTATAACGGACTGGAGCCGCACGTGAAGCGCGGCGAGATCAAACAAATCGCCGTGGTGCAGGAGATCGAGAAGAGCACGCACACGCCGCAGAACAACCTCTGTCCCGACAAGCCCGGCATGCGTAACATCGCCGTGTTCGGCTTCCAGTTTCCGCTGGTCTCCTGCGGCGCGACCTACGCGCCGAAGAAGCTCTGGGGCTTTGCCGATGTCGCGCCCGACGGCAGCGCAGCGTTTCGAGTGCCGTCGGAGGTGCCAATTTACTTTCTGGCCCTCGACGCCGAAGGCCGCGCGCTCCAACGGATGCGAAGCTTCACGCACCTGATGCCGGGCGAAGTCCAGGGATGCGTCGGCTGCCACTCCGACCGCAACTCGCTCACGCCGCGCGCGGACAATGCGATGTTGAGGCGCGTTCACCCGCAGGAACTCCGCAAACCTGCTTGGGGCGTCAAGGGGTTCAGCTACCCGGAGGTCGTCCAAGGCGTCTTCGACCGGCACTGCGTCGCCTGCCACAACGAGCGCGAGCAGCCGGGCAACGTGGACCTGACCGGCGACATGACCGACTTCTTCAACGTCTCCTACGACATCCTCTGCCGGACCGGCACACAGGGCGAAAAGAACTGGATCAAACACGGCAGTCCGTCAGGCGCCGAATACGACAAGGAACGCGGCATGAGTCCCTACGTCGAATGGATCTGGACCATCAACGGCAGCGAAACCAACATCCTCGAAATCCAGCCGCGTCGCTGGGGCAGCCCCGCGAGCAAACTGGCCGAGATCATCCGCAGCGGTCATCCCGACAAAGACGGCCAGCCGCGCGTCAAAGCGTCCGACGAAGACCGCCGTCGCGTGTTTTTGTGGATGGACCTGAACATCCCCTACTACGGCACCTCGTCCTCAAGTCACAAGACCGAACTCGGCAGCCGCCGGATGTATCCGCTCGACCTCGACGCAACCCTCAGCGACGTCGCCGCGCGCCGCTGCGTCGCCTGCCACCAAGGCAGCCTGCCGCGGAAATTCTACACCCGCGTGATGAAGCCCGAGAACAACAGCTTCCTGCTCGCCCCGCTGGCCAAGGAAGCCGGCGGCACGCAAAAGTGCGGCCAGCCCATCTTCGCCTCCACCGACGACCCCGACTACCAGCGCATTCTGCGAACGTTCAACCCGATCCACGCCTTGCTCAAGAAGCGTCCCCGGCCCGATATGCCGGGCTATGCGGCAGTGTGTGACTGAGCATCAGTTTCCGTGCGCTTACTGAAAGCGGATGGAATACAGATCGGCGTCCCGCAACACAAACCGCAGCCGCACGGGTTTGCCGGCGAGCGTGCTCACGTCTCCACCGTTCTTCCACGACACCACGCGCTCATTGGCGTCGCCGAAGACCGGCGGGCAGTCGTCGAGCGCGAAGCCGGGCAACGGTTTGCCGGCGGGGTCTTGAATCTCAATGCGAACGTCACCGGCGGCGGAGGTCGCGAAGTTCAGCGTGAGCTTGCTGCCTGTGAACGTCAGAGGCTTGGTGACGAGTTCGCCGCCGCTCATCGGGGCGCTGACGGAGACGAAACCGTCGAGACGCAGCGTGTAGCGGCGTAGTTCGCTGCTGGTGCCGGTCCAGTAGTTCTCGCCGGCATAGAGCGAGAGTTCATCCGGCGCGCCAGCGAGTGCGGATTTCGTCTCGACGAGGTGCCAGGCGATGTATTGGTGGCCGTAGTGCCACGTGCCGGGCCGCTCGATGCCGGGGCGCATGAACGCTTCGTTCCAACGCTTGAACTTCACGCCGTCGCGGCTCGCCATGAGCAAGCCCTCGGTGATTGCGGTGCCGTAGCGTTGGTTCGCCTTCGCGCGCCATTCGCGGTGCTGCAGTTCCGGCAGCGCGCGCATCGAGTCCGACCAGCCGCGCTCGATGTAGCGCGTGGGGAAGCCGATGAAGATGTGCGGCGCGCGATGGTAGGGTTTGATCTGGTTCGTGTAGAGATGCTCGGGCGGCGAGTCCACGTATTTCACGTCCGCTTGCTGGACCCAGTTCAGGAAGTCCTTTGAGGTCGCCGTGCGGATGGCGCGGACGCCGGCGGGTTTCCACGTTGTGCCGTCTGCGACGCCTGCCGTGAAGATGCGCCAGTAGGCGCGATACTCGCCGCGCACCGGGTCGAAGAACGCAAGGTTCTGCGAATCGAACGCGCCTTTTGTGATGACCGGTCCATCGCTCATCGGCGTCCAACGCAAGCCATCGGGCGATTTGAACGCCAGCAACCCATGCGGCTTTGTCGAGTGGATAATGGCCTTGTAGCGCGCGTCGGCGGGAGTGTCGGGGTTCTCGTCCTTGAACACCGCCGGATGGCCCGGGTCGGCGACCGCCGAGCCGGCTTTGCCCGGCACCATGACAATGTTGTTCTTTTTGGAACCTTTGAATTCGTGCAGGCCCAGTTCCGGCTTGCGCCAGTGGATGCCGTCGTCGCTCTCGGCGTAGCAACAGAAGAGCGGATGCGAGCCGGTGTTGACCTTGCCCGGCGGCTGCACGTCGAGGTGCCACGCCTTGTAATACATCCGGTAGAGCTTGCCGTCCTGAAAGACGCTGTGGTAGCCGCTGCCGCTGCCTTCCCAGGGCGCATCGTGCACCAGCGCGATTTCTTTTGGCTCCGGATGATGCAACCGCACCTCTGCCTTTCCCGCAAGCTTCCCGATGAGGAAGTCATCCACGAACAACTCGCGCCGCGAGCCGATGTTGATGACGGACGACTTGCCGGTTTCCGCAGCGAGGGAGCGGCACGTCATCATGGCGGCGCCAGCCGCGATGGAGGTCTTCAGCCATTGTCGCCGGGAGAGTTTGTTCGGGTTCATGGTTCCTTTCGGATGGTGTGAGTGGGGATTTTGTTCGCCAGCGGAATTGTGAAAGTGCGTTCGTCGGCTCGACCAGCGACATATTGCCAAGGCGTCGGATGTTTTGCGTCAACAAAATCGCGCGGGTAGCGCGGCTTGCCGTGGATGTTTGTCTTTGGCGTGACGAGCCGGGCGGGAAGCTGGTGAACCCTCGCTTCGATCCGGTCGGCAAACACTCTGTAGAGAGCGTAGTCGCACGGATAGGAGGCCGTGCCCGCGATGGAGACGTGGACGATGCCGTTGCGCCGAGTGACGCCTGTCAGGTGCAGGTGGCCCGACAACACAGCGATCACCGAGTTGGCGTGTGTCTCGACGATTCTCAGCGTCTCGCCGTCGTGGTCCATGTAGCTACGAAAGCCAAAGCTCTTTGCCAGCACGGCCTCTTCGCGCAGCGGCACGAGCGGGATGTGGCAGAGGATGATCTTGGGAACGCCGGGCGCGCCCTCCAGTTCGCGGCGGAGCCAGTCGTTCCGCGATTTGACAACGGCCGGCCCGACGCAGCACGCGCCGCTGTTGTTGAGCGCGATGAAGAGGATGCCGCCGTGCGTGAAGGTGTAGTTCACCCGGTCGTCGCCGAACGTCTCGTGGTAGGCTTGCTCGTGCTTCGCGCTGCCCTCCTGCTGGACGACCTCGTGGTTGCCGACAACGGGATAGAACGAAACGCGCAGTGGCTTCAGCATCTCGTGGAGGAGCCTGAGATCGGGGGCGAGATTCTCGACGCGCTCGCCGTGGATCAAGTCGCCAACACCGACGACGAAATCGGGCCGCGCGAAGTGCCGCCCCGACGCGGCGGCCTCGATGAGCCAGCGGGCCTTCTCGTTGGCCTTTTCGTAGCCGTCCTTTCCCGCGTCGGCGTCCACGTGAGTGTCGTTGATCTGGAGGAAGCTGAATGCTGGCGCGCCGCCGCGGCCTGCGGGTGTGGCGCAACCGGCCGCCAAGAGCGCTAGCATGGCCGCCACCACCACAGCGGCGAGCAGACTGCGGTCTTTTCTTCCTCTGCGTGTGATGGAAAGCCAGCTCAACCGTGCTCCTTCCGTTCTGGTTCTATGTTTTCGCCTTGCCGAGCGCAGAGACGGCGGCGCGTTTGGCGGCGAGGTTGAAACATTCCTCCTGGTTGGCGAGCATGATGCGCGTCGCGAACGTGAACGCCTCGTGCTCCGTCATGAAGCCGTCGTCCACTTCGGCCTGCAATGCCCGCGCGAGCCAGCGCCGCGCCTGGATCGCGTAAGCCACCGCGGCGTTGGGCCAGCGCGTGTCAGCGCCGAACGCAAGAAGCTTGTTCGCGGGCGCGGTGTGGATCATCCGCCGCACGAAGTCGCACGTCGTGAACGGGTCAATGCTCCAGCCCCAGCAGAGGTCCACACAGGCGTTCGGGAAACTTTTGGCCACGGCGAGCAGCTCGTCGGTGTAGGGATAAGCGACGTGCATCAATACGAATCGCGCGCGCGGATACTTCTTCAGGATCGGCACGAGCAGACCGCTGCGGATATAGTCGGGATTCATCGAGCCGTAGCCGGCGTAGTGGCCAGTGTGGACCTTGAACGGCAGGTTGTGCTCGATGGCCAACTCGACGCCGCGTGCCCAGCCCCAGTCACCGAGGCAGAGACGTTCGTCCTCCGCGAGCTTCTCACCGCGGAGTTTCTTCTGGAGCGCGCGATCGGCGTCGGCGTCGGCGCGCTCCTGCCAGTGGAGCGTGCGGTTGTAAGCGTGCTGGGCTTTGACCGCGACCGCGCACGGCGCGTATTTGGCGAACAGCGCCTGCATGGCCTGCCGCAACGTCGCGACGCCCGTAACCTCGACACCGGTTTCGTCGTGGATCGTCTTCGCGCTGTCGGCAGTGTTCTTCGTGCCAAGCTGGCCGCTGCAAAAACCCGTCCACGAGAGGTCGTAGAGGAAAAAGCCCGGCCCCGACGCGTCGGGCTGGCATGGCCAGCACCAGTGGTCAATCTGGACATGGTCGAGATTGGCGACATCGCGCAGGATGCGGAGTCGTTCGCCGGGCCGGCGCAGTTGCAGGTTGCGGGCGCGGGCGGCTTCGAGTCCGGCAGCCGTGATCTCCTCCATGCCATAGACGTGCTTCGCGATGAGCCGCACCGCCTCGCCGTAGCCCGTGTGGCGGCTGCGCGCCCAAGCTTCCTGCACGCCGCGGAACCGCGCGCCGAGGTCGGAGTCGCTGGCGTTCAGCAGCCGGCCGATGGCCTGCGGCAGTGCGCCCGCGACGGCGAGGTCGGCAGTGACGTAGTTCTGGAAGAGGTCCTGCAACACATCAGGCCCGCGCTCGACGTAATCGCTCTCGGTGGCCTGATGGTCGTGCGTGTCGGCCAGCGGCGTCGTTTGGATATGGTGGGCGAGGTCAGTTGCGGGTTTCATGATGTTGCTGGTTCTGGTTGCTCAGCCGCAAGCTCCGCAAGAAGCGCCGGATCATCGAAGGCCATTGCGGCCAATGCTTGATCGAGATGCGCCGGCGTCCGTCCGCCGACGAGCACCGTCGCGATGCCCGGTTGGTGCAGCGCCCATGCGAGCGCGAGGCGCGCCTGTGAATGGCCCTTGCGCGCGGCGACGGACTCTAGCCGTGCGAGGCGGCGATAGGACTCTTCGTGGAAGTAAACGTCCTGATGGCCTGGCACGATATCGAAGCGGGAGCCGGGTTCGACGCCGTGGCGGTGTTTGCCGGTGAGGAAGCCGGCCCCGAGCGGGCTGTAGGTGACGATGGCAATCTGTCGCGCGGCGCAAAACTCGCGAAGCCCCGCGCTCACATCGCGCACGGCGAGATTGTGGTTGTTTTGCATGACACTGAAGCGTGTGAGGTCGTGCCGCTCCTGCAATGCCAGCGCGACTTCGAGTTGCGGCAGATTGTAATTGCTCGCTCCCAACGCGCGGACTTTGCCCGCCCGCACCAGAGCGTCGAGCGATGCGAGTGCGCCCGGAGATTCCGCCGTGGCATCCCAGCGATGGAGGTAAAGCAGGTCAATCGTCGCAAGGCCGAGCCGCTGCAAGCTCGCGCCGACCATCTCGGTAATGCGCTCCGGTTCGTAGGGCGGCAGGATCTTTGTCGCGACCGTCACCGAGTCAGCGGGCAGACGGCGCGACGCGAGCCAACGGCCGATGATGCTTTCCGACGCGCCCTGCGAGTAGGCGGAGGCTGTGTCGAAGAAGCTGATTCCTCGTTCGAAAGCGCCGTCGAGCATCCGGCGCGCGGCGGCTTCGTCAATCTCCCGGCCGAACGTGACGCAGCCGAGGCCGATCCGGCTGACGCGCAGCTTCGCGGGAGTGATGACGGTGGTTTGCATATCAACTCATCGCCGCAGGAGGTCGCGGATGACCGGCACGAGCAACTCAAAGACGAGTTCATGGCCGGAGTCGCCGGGGTGCATGCCGTCGAGAAGCATCTGGTCAATGGTGGTCTTGTGCTTGACGGCGAAGGCGGGATAGGCGGCATGCACGTCCACGAGCGGCACGTCCAGTTCCTTCGCGAGTGCGCGGACGGCTTCGTTGTAGGCGCGGAGGTTTGCGGACTCGAAGCCGTCCTCGGCGTCCGGCTTGTAGGGCGGCTTGCCGTAAAGCTCGCGCGTCTTGGAGATCCAGCGCAGCGGGTTGGTGGTCATGAGGATGACCTTCGCGCCCTGCTTGCGCGCGGCGGCGATCATGGTGCGGTAGTTGGCGAGGAAGGTCTCCAGGCTCACGCGCGGCTGCGTGGCGGGCGGTTTCCGCCAGACATCCACGGCGGAGTCGTTGATGCCGAACTGCATGACGACGATGCGCGGCTTGTAGGCCAGCACGTCGCTTTGCAGGCGCTTGAGGGCGGCGGTGGTTGTGTTGCTGGGCACGCCCGCGTTGTGGACGCCGAGCGAGGAGCCGATGCTTTGCAGGGCCGTCTCGACTCGCTGCGCATAGACCTTCACCGTGCCGCGCGGCGCGGTGGTGGAGTCGCCGAACATGACGATGCCGCCGGGCTTCGGGACAGTCTTGGGCGGCGGTTTGAAGACGGGAATCTCGCCTGCGCCGAGGTCGGCGATGTTGATTTTCATGCGCAGGCCGCCCTGCATGGTCGTGATCCACAACTCGCCGGGCTTGCGCTCATATAAATATGGATACGACACGCGACCGCCGGGGCCGTAGTTCGCGGCGACGATGACCGGGGCGCTCCACGAGACTGTTTCGTCGCTCGAAAACGCCAGCGACAACTCGGCGCGGCTGGAGCCGCTGCTCGGATTGTGGCGCGGCGGCGCGTTCCAGAGCAACGCGATGCGGCCGTCGTTCAAGCGCGCCATCTGCGGGCAGCAGGTGACGGACTTGATCGCGCTCTGCTTCAAACCGGTCCACTTGAGGCCGTCGCGCGAGGTCGCCTCCCACAGGAAGCCCGATTCCGTGCGCAACAGCATATACAGCGAGCCATCCGCCCGCTCCACGACGCTGCCTTCGATGCTCCCGGCGTGATCGTGCGCGCCGATGCCGTAGTCGAGCACATCGCCGCGCTGCCAGCTTTTGCCGAGGTCGTCCGAGACCCACATCACCGTCGCGTGCCGCCACTGCGGGATGATTTCCTGCCCGACGAGCACGACGCGGCCGGTTTTCATCTGGATGAGCGAGTGGATGCACCCGCACCACGGATCGCTGAGCTTCACGGGCGTCTCCCACGTTTTGCCGTCGTCCGTGCTGCGGCATGTGTAGGTGGGCAGGATGAAGTCGGTCCACTTCGCGCTCGATTCGCCCCAACGCCAGCCCTGTGGGGTTTTCTTCTCCGCGCCGTTCATCCACGCAGAGATGACGACGCCCTCGCGCGTGCACAGCAGGGCGCGTTCGTTGCTGACGGAGAACTTCGCCGGCTCGCCAAACATCGGCGCGCTGCTCCACGTGCGGCCGTCATCCGTGCTGCGCAACGCGTCCTTCGCGGCGATGCAGAGCACGCCGCCATCTGCCGTGGTGACGAACGGACCTTGGTGCGTGCATGGCAGCGCGGCAGCCTTGGGATGCAGCGTGGGCGAGTCCGCCGCAGCGAGCAGAGGGCAAAGCGCGCAGAGGATGAGAAGCAGTTTCATCGTGTGTTCCAACTCCTATTCGGGGTTTTCCATTTGATCCGCGCGGCGAAGACGGCGTTGTCGGAGCCGTATTTCATGCACTTCGCGAAGTCGTAGGGATTGGGCGGCGTGGTTTGCATCCACTCGGCCACCGTCACCCACGTCTCGTTCTCGCTGACCTCCGTGACGCCGAAGTTGCCGAGCCGCGCGCCGCGCTGCGGCACTAGCACGCGCTCGGTGGCGCGCAGGACGCAAAGCTTCTCCGGGTCCACCTGCCCGATAAACAGCGGCGCGCGGTGGCGCATGATGTGGTCGTTGTTCGCACCGCGCCGCGTATAGACGAGGAAGAGCGCATCATCGTGCGTCACCCAATGCTGCTGCGTGTTGTAGTTGCCAAGCTCAGTGCCGTCGTCCCACGTCCACTTCTTCGGCTCGGCGAAATGCAGCCCGTCGTCGCTCGTGGACACGTAGCCCGCCTTGTCGTGCCGCAGCGTGAGATAGAAACGGCCGCGGAAACGCGTCAGCGACGGCTCACCCAAGCCGCGGTCGGTTTCCAGGGTCAAGTCATTGCCATGCTCGACGAACGTCAGCTTCGCGCCGTCGAACCTGCATCGCAGAACGATGACCTTTGAGAACTTCTCCGTTTCGGCCTTGTAGTAGATCGGCAGCAGGATGTCGCCGTTGGGCAGGTCGAGCCGCTGCACGCAGCCCGCGCCGGCGTTGTAGAACTTCTTTTCGTCCGGCATCGCGACCGTCTCCCACGCCGTCCATGTCCGCTTCTCCGGGTCATAGATCGAATAGGGCGTCTCGCGCTTGCGAATGGGGATGACCTTGTCGTCCTTGTAACGGACGGTGTGGCCGGTGCCGAGCAGTTTGCCGGATTTCGCGTGCCACTTCGGCCAGAAGTCGCACACCGCGACGATGACTCCGCCCGGCTCCTCGCGCCGGCCGAGCGTCTCGGCGTGCTCAGTTGGCCCGCGCCACGTCTTGCCGAGATCGTCCGTGCGCATCTCGTTCAGCGCGAAAAACACGTCGCTGCCGGTCAGCAGCAGCTTCTGCATCGTCAGCACGACCTTCGGCGTCTTGCCGGGAATCGCCCCCGCGCGCGGATGCACCCAGCAGGTCTTCTTGTCGAAGCCGGATCTGACCGTGTCGAGTTGGACGTCGAACCCCGGCGCGTCGCCGGCAAGACATGCGCGATAAAAAAGGAAGAGAGAGGAAACAATAGAGAACCAACTTGCAGCCGTCTTCATGGCCGCTATTTCACCACGAATCCTGCGGATTGCACGGACGAAATCAGCACCCGCAGTATTTCACGGCTTTGCGAGGCGCTCGACCAACAAGTCCTCGAACGCGCCCATGTCCTTCCAACTCGCGGCGAAGCGGACCCGCTTTGCACCCGGCTCGATCCGTGTGAAACCGTCATCGGTCACGCGCAGGCCGATGGTCTCCATCACGCAGAACTGCTGGGCGAACGCCAAATAGACCGCCACGGTGTCGAACAGCGTGCTGCTGCGCGACTCGGCCTCGTTCGGCCGATCCTTCTTCGCCCGCGCTTCGGCCCAGAGGCGGTAGTTCTCGATGATGGCGGCGGCCACCGGCGCTTTCGAGTCGCGAACCTTGCGATACTTCTCGCCGGTCAGGTGAATCAAGCCGCAAGTGTCCAGCGGCGTGATCGTCATTTCCCACGGCGCGGTGAACACTTTCTGGCATGCCTTAGGATCGGCCTTGACGTTCCATTCCGCTGCGATCTTCGGGCTGCCGCCGTAACCGACGCGCACGCTGCCGTGCATCCCAACGAAACGGGCACGCTCGGCGATGCGCGGCTCGCGCCGGAGCGCCTCGGCGATGTTCGGCACGGGACCGATGCAGAGGAGCGTCATCGGCCGGTTCGACTTCATGATCGTGTCAATCAACGCCTGCACGCCGTCGCTATGGACCTTGCCCGGATACGACTTGAGGTTGTAGTCCTTGAGCCAGGCAGCCTGCCGGCCGTCGCCTTTGGGGTCGATGTCGAGTCCCACGCCCACCGGGATGTCAGTGCGGCCAGCGCGCTCCAGGAATTTCGCGAACAACCGCGCGCGATAGTCCGCCCGCCCGTAATCGCCCACCACGAGCTTCAGGTCGAGTTCGGGCGACTTCAGGAGCAGCCCCAGCGCCCACGTGTCATCAATGTCATCGCCGATGTCCGCATCGAGAATGACGGGGATTTTGGCGGTCGTCGCATCGGCTGCATTGCTGAGCTGCGCGAGGCCGCACAGACCCGCCGACGCTGCAATGACCAAGACCGCAAGGAAGAAGTGGTGCCGGAAGCATCTGGTGTTCATGGTTGCGGATAGTGTCCACTGCGGACCCGAAATGAAAGCGCGGAGTGATGGGGATATCAGCCGCTCCACTGCTCACCGCTCCTCGAACGGCCCGATGTCGAAGGCTTGGCCTTGCGGACGGGGCGTGCCGTCGGCGTCGTGAGGGACGAGGACGCGCAAGTCGGCGCCGCGGTCGGTTGTGGGCGAGCCTTTCGTGGGATGGAAATCGAGCCGCGCGAAGTCGCGGAAGAGCGGCGGCTGGTTCACGCCGTGGGTCTGGTGGCCGCGATGGGGAAGGTCTTTCAGCGGAACTTCGGCGTCGTCGAGCAAGCAGATGTTTCCGCTCTCGGCGAAGAGGTTGTGGTCCATGACGAGGCCGCTGGCTGCGCCGCGCGGTGCGCTCACAACGGCGCGTTTGACGGTGTTTCGGTAGAAGATGTTGTTCTGCACCTGCGGGCGGAGATTGGCGGTGGCCGGGTCGGGCGGTTTGGCAAAGCTGATGGAAATCAGTGCGGTGACGTCGCTGTTGCAGATGAGGTTGTTGACCAGCCGGCAATCGTGGCTGCCGGCGAACAACACGACGTAGGGGCCAGTGATGTCGCGGAAGATGTTGTTGCGCGCGGTGAGCCGGAAGCCTTCGCCCGGCATGCCGCCGCCGCTGGAGCCGCCGAGGGTGAGCGCGCCGTAGGTGGTCCGCAGGTTGTAGAACTGGTTGCCCTCGACGACGATATCGGCGCACTTGCCCTTGAGCATGACGCCGTTGGTCCCCTTCTGCCCCGGCGCGCGCACGACGACGTTGTCGTGGAACCGGCTGTTGCGGATGACCATCGGCGGCGTGCCGGCGGGTTTGGGACCGTCGCCGGGCGTGGTGACGTCTATGGCGGACTCACCGAACGCGTAGAAGTCGCAACCGTCCACGACCACGCGGCCGGAGAGTGTGTTGAGCAGGTCGCCGAAGCTCTTCCGCAATACACACCGCCGCAACTCGACGAATCCGGTGCGGATGAGAATCCCGTGGAAGCCGGTCTCGAACGTCAGGTTCTCGAAGACCAGGCGCAGGTTGCGGCAGCGGTCTTCTTTGTCGCGTTCCAGACTAATGAGGTTGCCGCTCCCGCCGGAACCTCGCACATCGCACACCTCAATGCTGTCGCCCGGCGGCCCGCCGTCGGTGCTGCACAGATACACGCAGCCTTCGCGGATGCTCGACGCCCACTCGCCGGGGCCGGCGATGGCCTCGGGCGGCGTGTCCTCATACCAAGACCTCTTGTCGCCGCAGAAGGCGCGTTTCAACGGCACGCCGTGCTGCGTGAGGTTGGTGACTCGCGCGCCACGGCTGGCGGGCGCGCCGAAGACCGGCTTGCCTGACTTGGTGGTGGCGACCTGTTTCCAATCAGCGGCGGGGATGTGCCGCAGGTTGGTGATGACGGCCTGTTCGCCAGCGGGTGCCTTGAACACAATCGGTGCGCTCTGCGACGGATCGAGCTTGAGGTCGGATGTGTGGATGGTGCGCGTGATGCGGTAGGTGCCGCGGCGGAAGATGACGGCATCGCCAGGCCCGGCTGAGTTGAAAGCTTTCAGCGCCGTCTGCCACGGCCGGTCGGCGGTGCCGGGATTGGAATCGTCGCTCGGCCCGTCGAGGCTGTTGACGTCAACGTAGAATGTGCGTCCGGCGGCGGCATGGGTTTCCGCCATAGAGCACGCCAGCACGAGGCAGATCGCGCACACCACGGTTGAAACGGCGACGGGAGTTTTCAAGGCCGCGAGCCTCTTGCCCCTTGCTGGATGACCTTGCCAGCCTTCCAGTTCACGTAGTAACCGTGCGCGTGTTGGATGATGGTGACGCCTTGATCGTTGGGAATGTTGACGTTGGCGCCCCGCTCCAGCAACAGCTTGCAGATTTCGGGATTGTCTTTCATCAGGGCTTCGTGCAGCGGTGTCAGTTTGAACGGCCGGGTTACGGGGTCCAACGCGGCGCCTTTGGAGACCAGAAGCTCGGCGATATCCCGGCGATCGCGCCCGCTTCTCGCGACCAAGTGCAGGGCCGTGAGGTTCTCCCGGGTCGCCGCCTTCACATCAGCGCCTTTGGCCAGGAGCATCTCGACCACCTTCAAGTCGTCCGGTTGCCCTTCATCGCCTCGCGAGACGGCGTAAAAGAGCGGCGGCCACGCGTCGTCAACCGTTGATGTGGTGTCCAAGTCTCTGGTGCGCTGGTTCACGTCCACGTTCTCCGCCGAGAGCAACACCGCCATCACGTCTTTCATGCCTTGGCGGGCGGCGAGGTGAAGGGCCGTGAAGCCTTCCTTGACCCGCCGGCAGTTCACGTCCGCGCCTTTCTCAACGAGCATCTTCACGACGGCGGTCAGATCGTCGCTCGGCTTGGCGCCGTCAATGGCAAGGATGATCGTGCTACAGCCGGATTCCTTCTGCTTTATCTTCACATCCGCGCCGGCGTCGAGAAACGCTTTGACGATCTCCGGCCCTTTTTGCAGCGACAGCGCGGTCTGAAACGCCTGGCTGTCGTTCATGTTGACGATCTTCGGGTTGGAGGTGAGCAACGCCTTGACCTTGTCCGCCTCGCCATATTGGGAGGCGTAGGCAAGCCGCGTGGCCGCCTCTTCGTCTGTGAGCTTCTCGGCGGGTTTGGGCATGGCGGCCTGTTTGGCGCGGGCGGCTTCTTCCTCTTTGGACTTCTTCAAATCCGCCATGGCCTTCTGCGAGACTCCCTCGGCTTTTTGTTTCGCCTCCTGTTCTACTTGTGCCACCGTTTTGCCGCCGACTCCCACAGCGCCTTCACCGATGCGGAAGATTACGATGGCAGTCGCGTCGGCCGCCGTCGCGGTCATCCGATACAGCCCCGCCGCCAAAGGCTTCTTGTCCAGAGTCTGATCCAGACGGACCTTGTTGGCGCCTTGCGCCATGACAATCGCGGTGCGCGAGCGTGCCTTGACACTGCCATCGTCGTTGGCGGCGGAGATGTTCAGGATGATCATCTCCGTCTCGGCCTTGATGACGACCTCGGCGTTGGGGTCAACCGCCTCCTTGACGACTGCGGCCGCGTCGAGCCGGCCCTCGTCCTTGGCCGGGTGGCCTCCAATGCTCAACGGAAACGGCAGTTCAACCGCGCTAACGGCTTGGGCAGCCGTGAAAACGGCCACGCCCGCGATCCACGCTCGTGTTTTCGTCATAGGGATGTCCTCCGTTGGTTTGCCGGCATCGTAGCTTCTTGCGGGCCTGCTGCAAGCTTAAGAATCGCAGCCGTCACTGCCGCCGGTTTCCGCCGTGATACTCCGCGACCCCGGACCCGCAAAGCGTGGCGCGCCATGCTTGTCAATCGCCTGTGGACTTTGAGCGCCAACTCCACTACAAACCCACAGGTTCGTTTCCTGGCCGCCCGCCGGTCGGGGCGGCTTCGGAAACGACGTGCGGAATGAAAGCCAACGATTCAGATTTGCGCGAGCGGTTCGAGCGGTTGCAGGCGCTTCACAACATCAGCACCGCGCTGAACACCACGCTCGACCCGCGGCAGGTGGTCAGCCTTGTCTTGCGCGAAGCCGTGCGCGTCACCCAAGCCGACAGCGGCTCGGTGGTGCTCCTGAATCCCGAAACCGGCCGGCTGGACATCGAGGACTCGTTCGGGCTGGGGCCGGACGCCGTGCGGGTCAAACTGCGCATGGGCGAAGGCATCACCGGATGGGTCGCCGAACACGCCCAGCCGTTGCGCGTCAGCGACGTGACCGGCGAGCGGCGCTACGTTGCCGTGCGCGAGGGCGTCCGCAGCGAACTGGCCGTGCCGCTGGAGTTTGAGGGCCAGGTCCAGGGTGTGCTCAACGTGGACAGCGACCGGCTTGGCGCGTTCAGCGCCGCCGACGAGGAACTGCTGCTGGCGATGGCGGTGCAGGCCGCGCGCGTCCTCCACAACGCATGGCTCATCCGCCAACTCCGCCAGCGCGCCACGCAGCTCGAAACGCTCATCACCATCGGCCAGGACATCCTGCTGCCGCTCACGCTGGAGGAAGTGCTCCGGCACATCGTGCATGAGGCGCGGCGTCTGATGCGGGCGCGGCTTTGCTCGGTGCTGCTGCTGACGCCGGACCGCGAGGAACTGGAGTTGAAGGCGAGCGACGGCGCGGGCGAGGATTATGTGCGGCGGCCAAACCTCAAGGTGGCCGACTGCCTGGTCGGCGTCGTTGTGCGACGCAAGCGGCACCTGACCATTCCCAATGTCCAGGAAAGCGACCAGTATCGGCACACCGAGCTGGCACGCCAGGAGGGCTTGGTGTCGTTGTTGAGCGTGCCCCTCGTTTCCGGCGACGAGGCAATCGGCGTGCTGTCGGTCTATACTGGCGAACCGCACCGTTTCTCCAACGACGAAATCCTGCTGCTGACGGCGTTGGCCGGCCTCGGTTCCGTGGCGGTGCGCAAGGCGCAGCTTTACGAAAAGGTCGTGGATGTCGAGGAACAGCTCCGCCAGAACGAACAACTCAGCGCGCTCGGCCTGCTCGCCGCGGAGATCGCCCACGAAATCCGCAACCCGCTCACGGTCGTCAAGATGCTCTTCCATGCGCTCGACCTCCGGTTTCCCGACGACGACCCGCGCTCCAAGGACGCGGCCATCATCGGGCAGAAGATGGACCAGATGAACCGCATCCTGGACCAGACGCTGACCTTCGCGCGGCGCAGCGAACCGGAGTTGAAGCCGGCCGACGTGAACGCGCTCTTCGACGACGTGTTGCTGCTCGTGCGCCACAAGCTCGCGCAACAGGGTATCACGCTCCAGTGGCGGCCGGCGGCCGACCTGCCGCCCGCGGCGCTGGACCGCACGCAGATCGAGCAGGCTGCGCTCAACCTCATCCTCAACGCCGCGCAGGCCATGCCGCGGGGCGGCACGCTCACCATCGCCACGCAAGCGCGCGAGCCGGGCGTGTGTGTGAGCATCAGCGACACCGGCGTCGGCATGACGGACGAGATGCAGCAGCGGCTCTTCGAGGGGTTTCTCACCACCAAGACCGCCGGCACGGGCCTCGGCCTCGCCGTCGTGCGCAAGATCATTGACGCCCACCACGGCCGCATCGAAGTGGACAGCTCCCCCGGCAGAGGCACCACCTTCCGCGTGTTTTTGCCGGTGTAAAAATCAAACCCGGCAGCGGCTTTGGAACTGTTTGGTGACGTGGCTCTTCGCCCGCCGCACCGCCTCGACCAGACCGGCTCCGCGCGCCAACCACGCGGCGATAGCCGCCGAGTAGATGCAGCCGCTGCCGTGAATCTTCATCCCCGCCACTCGCGATGCGCGGAACTCATGAAGCCGCCCGCTCTCGCACAGCACGTCCACAGCGGCCTCGCCCTCCGGCAGATGGCCGCCTTTGATCAACACGGCGATTCCCAAGCGCGCGGAGAGCCGCTTCGTTGCTTCTCGCATTTCCTCAATGCCACGGATCGGCTCGCCGCCGAGCAACACACGGGCTTCGTCGAGGTTCGGCGTGACGAGCATCGCCAGCGGCAGCAGTTTGTCGCGCAGGGCTGCAACCGCCGGCGCGCTCAACAGCCGATGGCCGCTGCTGGACACCATGACCGGGTCCACGACGATGTTCTTCAGCCGCTGCCGCGCCAGTTCGCGCACCACCGCCGCAACAATCGCCGCGTTCGCCAGCATCCCCGTCTTTACCGCGGCCGGCCGGGCTTCGTCACACACCGCCTCGATTTGCCGCGCGACGATCGCCGCTCGCGCCGTCTGGACGCCGGTGACCTCGCGGGCGTTCTGGCAGGTGATGGCGGTGATCGCGCTCGCGCCGCGCACGCCAAGCGCCCAGAACGCGCGCAAGTCCGCCTGCACGCCCGCGCCGCCGCTGCTGTCAGAGCCGGCAACGGTCAGCGCGAGGGGATGTGACCTTGTGGATTTCATGACACCTGCTAGCTTTTTGCGGACATGACTCCGAAAGATATTCAGCGCATCGGCGAAGAGCTAGCGATTTCGTGGCTGGACGGCCACGAAACCTATTTGAAGCTGGAGGAACTGCGCCGGCACTGCCCGTGCGCCGGTTGCCAGGGCGAGCCTGACGTGCTCGGCCGCGTCCACCGGGGACCGCCGCCGACACTCACGCCTGAGAGCTTCCAACTGGTCAGCATCCAAGCCGTCGGCGGCTACGCGATCCAGCCGGTCTGGCAGGACGGCCACCACTCCGGCATCTATTCGTTCAGTTATCTGCGCTCACTTTGCCCTTGCGACGAATGTGCGAAGGCCCGGCAGCAGGCGGGTTGAGATCAGTAACTGGCCGCCCGCAGCAGTTCGATCTGCATCTGCGTGGCGTGCATCATCCAGCCGAGCATGGCGGCGAGGCCGAAGTAGATGAAACTCATCAACGCGCGCTGGCCCGGCGTCAACTCGAAGAACCGCCGCTCCGTTTCGCTCTGCCCGCGGAACAGCGCGAACACCCGCGGCAGCGACAGGCCGACGATCAGCAGGACGAAGATGTTGAACGAGGATTGCAGCAACACGAACACCATCAAGACCAGTCCCGCCACCCACAGCCACGGCGAGATCGCCGTCACAACCCGGCCGCCGTCCAGCGGCACAATCGGGATCAGGTTGAACAGGTTCAGCCAGAAGCCGGCGTAAGCCAGCACGAGGAAAAGTGGATCCCTCAGAAACTCGTAAGTGAGCAGGCACACGAGCGCGCCCGCCGTGCCCATCAGCGGCCCGCCGATGCCGACCTGCGCTTCGATCCAGGCATTGCGCGGCGCTTCCTTAAGCGCGATGGCCGCCCCCATGAACGGGATGAACACCGGCATGCCAACCTTCAGCCCGCACCGGCGCGCGGCGACGAGGTGCCCGCACTCATGCACGAACAGCAACACGACGAAGCCGGCCGCAAACCACCAGCCCCAGTAATAAGCATAGACGGCGATGCTCAGAATCATCGTGCCGCCGGTCTTGAGCAGGAACGGGAAGAACTTGAAGATGAGCACGGCGGCAGCGGCGATGGCCGCGAACCATTTCCTCCACGGGCTGTGATGTTGCGGTTGATAAACGTGACTCAACTCTTCTCTCCTTCCGTTGCTTCCAGAACAAACTCCTCGCGCGGCTCGTAATGAAAAACCCGCGCCACAACCGCCTGCCGCTCCAGCACCGCGTTGTAATCGCGGACTTGCGCGTTGTAATCGTCCGCCGCGCGTTGCACGGCCGCAAACGCCGCGGGCAGCGCCGCCGCGGCTTCGGCAAACCGCTCATCGCCGCCAATCGCAAGGGCGTCGCGCAAGCAACGGCTCAACTGGTCCTCCGACCGCGGTTTCATCGCAAAGCCGGAGACGAACTCCGCTTGCGTGAGCGCATCGTGCAGCGCGAGAATGCGCGGATCGTCGGGGCGCGCGGCATTGGCGACCATCTGGCGGCCCAGATCGTGGCGCTGTTCCAAGGCAGCCTGCGCGCGCGACCATGCGGCGGCGACGCGCGTGGCTTGTGCCTGGAGCCGGCGTTTGCCCAGCGCCAGCACCACGAGGGCCCAAAGCAGGGCCAGTCCGACAATGCTGATGAGCGTCACAGCCGGGCTTGCACTCCCTGATTGATCTCGGCAGCCTGCTCCTTGCCGCAGAGCAGTTCAACCAGTTTGAAGGCGAACTCCATCGCCGTGCCCGCCGACTGGCTCGTCACCACCAGTCCGTCCACGACGACGCGCTCATCCACGACCTCGCCTGCGAGCAGCAGCGCGCGCGAACCGGGATGACCGGTGGCGCGCCGGCCCCGCAACACGCCGAAGGCCGACAGCACCGTCGGCGCGGCGCAGATGGCGGCGGTGATCTTGTTCCGGGCGCGCAGCCGCTCAACGAGCGTCTTGACGCGCGGATCGGCGCGGAGGTTGTTCGTGCCGGGCTGGCCGCCGGGCAGGACGATCATGTCGAACTCATCGGCGCGCGCCATTGCCTCATCGAGAGCACAGTCCGGCAGGTGTTTGGTCTTGCGCGAAGCCTCGATCACACCCGGCTGCGTGCCCGCCACCGTCACTTCGACGCCGGCGCGGCGCAGGATGTCTATAACGGTAATCGCCTCGATCTCCTCGAAGCCCGGCGCGAGTGGAACCAGAACCTTTTTCGTCATCGTCCGACCCTAGCACGGAACATGGCTTGCGTTCAACGACGCTACCTGCTGTTCACGCGCCAACTCACTTCTTTTTTCCACCGGTGGCTTGGTTGATGACAACGCGCTGGCGGAACTGGGCCGAGGCCCCCTTGCCAGCGGCCACGTCGTCCTCGGTGAAGGTGGCCATGAGAATCTGTTTCTCGGCGGTGCGCGCGAAGTCGTAGATGACGTAAATCGTGCCGTCGGGAGCTTGCACGCCGTCGGGATAGGAAACGCCGGCGCGCTCGTCGAGCATCAGGCCGCCGCGCCACGTCTTGCCGTCGTCGTCGGAGAGGTGCGCGATGAGATGGGAGCGCGTCTTTTTGTCGGGCGGCTCGTGGTGGACGAGAAGGAGTTTGCCGGAGGCGAGGCGGCGGATGAAGAACCGCGAGTTGAGGTGCGGGATGCTGGAGGGCTTGCCTTCGCTCCACGTCTTGCCGCCATCGGTGGAGACGCTCTCGCCAATGCCGTATTCCGTCCGCACGAGCGTCCAGAGGCTGCCATCGCGGCGCTCGACGATCATGTGCTCGTCGAAGACGCGCTTCGGCACCTGCGCGCCGATGCGGAGGTTCCAAGTCTTGCCCTTGTCGGCGGAGCACAGAACATTCGCGCCGGTTTCGGCAGCGAGGTTGTGGGCGTAGGCCATGTTCTTGAGGCCGGACGCATTGCGTTTCCAGACCGCGACGGGCAGCAACCACTCGCCGCTGGTGAGGACGGTAGGCTTGTTCATCATGATGCCGTTGCTGAGGCGGCGCGGTGCGGACCATTTCGGTTTTTCGTCGCCGGAATTTTCCGTGACGATGGCCCAAACGCCGGCGCGGCCGTCCCACCACGACACGCCCTGCGCCCAGAAGAACCAGAGCCGGCCCTGCGGATCGTGCCAGAGGCACGGGTCGAACGCGCGCACCGCGCCGGGCGGGTCAATGACGAGTTTCACCTTCGACCACGATTTACCGTTGGCGCTGGTGACGAGCACGACGAAGTTGTCCGGGCCTTCGCCGGTGCCGCCGCCATACCACGTGGCCCAGAGGCGGCCGTTGGCGGCGCGCTCGATGCCGGGGATGCCCTGGAACGCACGCACGCTGTCGGCGTATTGCGGGCCGAGGTCGGTGTTGGCGAATGCCGGCTGGAGCGCGGGGTCGCGGACGATCTCCGCGCCGAGTTCGTCGATCTCCTTCATCGTGAAGCGGACGCTGACGATGAACGGCGACTCGCCGGCGATCCAGTGGCCGTAGGTCGTGCTGACGAACGTGCCGTCGGGCAGCAGTTCGAGGCCGGCATAGGTGCAATCGGCGCCCTTGTGGTTGTCCATCAGCCGCACGCGATACTGCCCCTCGCGGCCGTGGACGATGTCGTCGTAGGTGCCAACCCAGCCGACCCAATCGCCGTAGGTTGGACTTTCGTGCGTCGTGTCGCGGAACGTGATGAACAATCGGCCGTCGGGCGCGTAGCGGGCGACGTGGCGGTCGCCTGTGAGCGCGCCGGGCAACTCGCGCGGCTCCGTCCACGTCTCGCCCTCGTCGTTGGAGAAGATGACGAACGAGTTGAGTTGGCGGCTGTTTTCGCGCAGCAACACGACGAGTTGCTTGCCGTCGGGCGAGCGCACGATGCCCGGCTCGCACAGGTGAGCGCCCGGCCGCGACGCGATGGCGACGGGCTGGCCCCACGTGAGGCCGCCGTCGGTGGAGATGGTCTTGTAAACGATGAACTTCGGCGGGCCTTTGTGCTTCGTGCAAGGCGAGCCATGAACCTCGTCCGGCCCGCCGCGCAGGAACCGGCCGTCGTCGTGGAAGAGGGCCATGTAGTTGCCGTTCTTGAGCCGCTCGACGCTGGCCATCGTGACAACGCCGCCGAAGTCACCGATGGGGTTGAGTTCGCTCCAAGTCGCGCCGTCGTCCTCCGACACGGCCATGCGGATCGGGTAGAGGCCGGAGAACATGATGAGCCGCTTCTTGCCCGCAGCGTCCACGACACGGTGAATCGTCGGCACTTCTAGCGATGTGGCCCAACTCGAAGGTGTTGGCAGCCGCTCGGACCATGTGCGACCGCCGTCGGTGCTGCGCTTCATCACGACCGCGCCGCGCCCGTGGCCTTTCGGATAGACGGCGATCATCGTCTTGCCGTCTTCGAGCAACACGGTGGTCGGGTGGCCAAGATACTGGCCGGGTTCCTTGTCCACAACGACCTGCCGCTCCGTCTGGCTCGCGAGGTCAATCAGCGGGACGTTGTAGCCGCGCGACTGCGGCTTCGGCGCGGGAGTGGCGGCGAAGTTGGTGGACGTGATGGTTGCGAGCAGGAGAAAGGCGGCGTTCTTGATCAACCAGTTGTGGCGAGCATTCATGTTCAAAACTCCAAATTTCGAAAAAATGCCAAGATTCAAACTCCAGTTTGTGTTTGGAGCTTGGAACTTGGTGCTTCTTTGTTCTTACTGCGAAATCCAACCGTGTCAGGTCACTTCACGCTGCGCGCCTCATAGCCTGGCTTCGGTTTGCCGTTGGCAGCGAGCTTGTCGCAGGCCCAGAGCATGCCGCGGGTGACGAGATCGAGGTAGCGGGCGTCGCCAACGGTGATGTTGTTATGGCCGATGGTGGTGTTGAAGACGCGGGTCTTGCCGTTGTAGGCGCTGGTCCACGTAACAACCCAGTTCGTTTCCTTTTCCGTGACCTCTTCGGTGCCGTCCTTCAGTTTCTTCTTCTGCTTGGCGATCTGCCGGCCCATCGCGAGCGGGTGGGCATTGTCGAGAACCTTGACGTTGTTGTAGTGCTCCTCGTTGACGGTCACCCAGTCGCTCAGTCCGCGCGTGACCGGATGGTTCGGGTCCACGTGGCTGATGGCGATCGGCGCCTGCGGACCGTGGCCGCTCGATTGGAGGCCGAGGTAATCGAACCAGAGCGCGCGCTGCGAGCCAGACGCGGCAGGTTCGCCGGGATTGCCGATGCGGTAGCAGTGCATCGCGCAGTGGAGGTTCACGCCGGGGATGCCGTCGCGGTGCGGTTTGAGCACGCCCTCGATGACGGCGGGATCGGAGATGCCAGCGGCGCACTCGTCGTGGATGACGACGTCGTAGCCGGTGGCGTAGTCCGGCTTGCCGTAGAACGAGAACGGCGGCTTCACGCTCCGGTCCTCGGAGTAGAGGATGTCCACGACGACGTTCGCGCGCTCCTCGATGCCTTTCTTCAGAATGTCTTTCTGCGTCTTGTAGTCGTGGCAGCAACCGCCGGCGATCAGCAGCGCCTTGAGCGGCTTCGGCGCGTCGGCGGCGCGGGTGGCGGCGGGACAATAGATCAGGATGGCGGCAAGGATGCAGGGCAGTCGAGTCACGGAGTCATGCCTTTCGTCGTTTGGGTTTCGGTTTCCGGTTGGAGAAGACATTTTCCGGCGGGAAAACTCAAGCGGAAAGAGACTGGCGCAAGCTTCCATCCACTTGGGATTGTCACAAAGGCGAGATGGCTTGGCGAACGCTTCCGCTTTCGCAGGAGCGGCAGGCCGGCGGCGGGCGCCCGGACGATGGCGACGCCGGTTGCATCACGGCACTGTTGAGCCAGAGCCGGTGGATTTTGTGCTGTTGCAGCTACGTAACGGAAACTTCACGGACTGATGAAAATCGGAACTGGCTAGAAGCTTGCGCCACTTTGATTGCTCGACCTGACGGGCGCGATTTGGCACAAACGACGGCGTCAACCAACGAAAGGCAAGCGTCATGGACAAAATCAATCGTCGGACATTCCTCAGCACGGCGGCGGTCGGAGCCGTTGCCCTCACTTCCATCATCGGCCGCGCCGCGGACGGGAAGAAACTCAAGATCGGGGTCATCGGTTGCGGCTGGTATGGCATGGTGGACGCCAAGGCCGCGTTGAAGGTCGGCGGCGTCGAGGTTGTCGCGTTGTGCGACGTGGACAGCGAGCATCTCGCCAAGAGCGCCGACGAGATCGAAAAGCTCCAGGGCAAACGCCCGCAGACGTTTAAGCTCTACGAGGAGATGCTGAAAGCGCCCGGCTTGGAAATCGTGATCATCGCCACGCCACCGCACTGGCACGCGCTGCAATTCATCGCCGCGCTGGAGAAGGGCCTCGACATTTACTGCGAGAAGCCGCTCGCCTACGACATCCGCGAAGGCCGCGCGATGGTGGACGCCGCGAAAAAGAGCGGGCGCATCGTGCAGATCGGTTTCCAGCGCCGCCAGGCCGCCGCGGTCGTCGAGGCGCGAAAATACATCCAGGACGGCAACGCCGGCCCCATCGTCTGCGCCGAGGCGCAAATCCACTACACCGCCGGTCTCAAGGACCCGACGCCGCAAGCGCCGCCTGCGTCGCTCGACTGGGATCTCTGGTGCGGGCCGGGACCGAAGATTCCTTACAGCCCGCAGGTCGGCCACTTCGCGTGGCGGCTGGAGAAGACCAGCGGTCACGGTCACCTCGTGGACTGGGGCATCCATCTGGTGGACGCGACGCGCTGGATTCTCGGCGAGAAGACGCCTCGCGCTGTCACTGCTGCCGGCGGCATCTATTACTTCAAGGGCAAGATCACCACGCCCGACGTGCTCACCGCGCACTTCGAGTTTGAAAAATGCCCGTTCACCTGGCGGCACCGCATCTGGGGCGCGGAGGAATACGCTCCGGAAGTCTCCAACGGCATCTTCTTCTACGGCGAGAAAGAGACGGTTTTCGTCACCGACAACAAATGGATCGTCATCCCGAAGGGCAAAGGCAAGGAGCGCAAGGTCGTCGAGACCAAGTCCGACGCCGGCAAGCTGCACATGGCCGACTTCCTCGACGCCGTGCGGAGCCGCAAACAGCCCTCCTGCCAGATCGAGGACGCTTATCAATCCACCGCCACTGTGAAACTGGCGATGATCTCCTACGATACCGGCGCGAAGATTCGGTGGGACGCCGCCTCCGAGCAGATCGTCGGCAACGCTGCCGCCGCCAAATTGCTCAAGCGCGACTACCGCGCGCCGTGGCAGCATCCATGGCGGGGCTAAGAGCCGGCTTCATCCACTCACAGAATCATGAAAGCAGTCGTCGTCATCGTTATCGCTCTCCTTACCGCGACGGCTTTCGCGGAAGACTGGCAGAAGCAGCTTTCGCCGCCGAAGCCGGGATCGTTTCCGGCGCTGCGGCCGATGCGCGCGCGCTACAGTTTTGGCTGGAGCGTGTTCACGGCTGCCGCGGCGACGGCGGAGCTTTCGCAGACGAACGACCTGCTGCGGCTCGACGTGAAAGGCGGCACCGTCGGCGTCGTGCGCGGCTTGTGGCGCATGGATGCGAACAGCACCGCGCTCTGGCAGCCCGACACGCTGAAGCCAGTGAGCCACGTGGTCACCGAGGTTTTTCAGAAAAAGACAGTCAAGCTCCGACTCGATTTCGACGCCAAGGGAGTCACGCAGACGCGCACAGCCCGCAACGACGAGACGCCTGTTCCGAGGCGGCTGGATTTCCCGGACCTTCTCGACATGCCAACGGCGTTGATGTGGCTGCGCAGCCAACAATTACGTGTCGGAGAGACGTATCGTTGTCTGACGATCCCGGACACGTCGGCTTATCTCACGGAACTGAAGATCGTCGGCAAAGAGAAACTCGACGTCGCCGACAAGTGCCGCGACACCATCAAAGTGCTGTTGCGCGTGCGCGAGGTGGACGACAAGCTCGCGCTCGTGCCGTCGAAGCGGTTCAAGGAGGCCTTCGCGTGGTTCTCCGACGACAACGACCGGCTGTTGCTCCGCGTGAAAGCCGAGGTATTCATCGGCACCGTCTGGATGGAACTGGACAAGGTGGAGTTTCGCGGCGGCACCAGCTAGCCCGCCGCTGCGTCGTTGCGCAACATCCAGCCCGCCATCAGGAACGCCGGCCACGCCACCGCCGCAACGTAGAGGTCGAAGTCCACCAGGTTGTGTAACGTCCACGCCGCGAGGCTGGTCCACGTCGCCCACGTCAGCGGATCAAACGGTCCGCTTCTCAGCCGGCGCGCGCCAAGCCACAGCGTCCCGATCCAGAGCGCCGTGAAACTGGAGAATCCGATGATGCCGGAGTCGGTCCATTGTTGGAGGAAGTTGTTGTGAGCGAGCCGCGTCGGTTCTGCGTCCGGCCGGCGGCGCTCGACGTAGCGTTTGCCGAACGTGCCCGGCCCGCCGCCGATCCACGGCTGCTCCACGATCATCGCCACCCCCGCGCGCCAGTAATCGCCGCGTGCCTCCAGCGTCTCCGCTCCGCGCCGAAAGCCTTGGACACCGAAGAACACCGCGCCAACCGCCAGCAACGCCACCATTATGCCGGCACGCCAGCGCCAATTTACCTGCCTGCACAGTGCCAAGCCGCCGACCAGCGCCAGCGCCAGCGCCGCAAACCCACCTTTCGACCGCGTCAGCAGCAGGCACCCCAACACCAGCGCCGCGAAGGCCGCCGTCAGCACGGCGCATGTCACGCGCACAGCCCGCTCGCCACCTTCCATCCGCTCGCGCAGAAACCGCCACAGCCACCAGCATGCCGGCGCCGCGACCAGGATGAGATAGCCGGCCAGTGTGTTGGAGTAGAAGAGCGTCCCAAAGACGCGGCCTTGCGCGAGCTTGCCTTCGATCGCGGCGAGATGGGCGCGGACCTCCGGCGGCACGCTCTCCGGGTGTTCCCGTGCGTAACGCAATGCCTCCTCAAAGCCACCGAAGTGCTGGTGCAACGCCACCACGCAAACCACCACCGTTGCTACCACGAGCGCGCCGAGCACCGACCGGTAACGGCGCTCGTTTTCCGCCGGCCACCAGCCGATGAAGAAGAAGACCGTCGCCACGCTGAAGAACGCGGCGACCGACCACGCGCGCTCTGGCCATGGACTGACGCACGCCGAGAGCCATTGCACCGCGAACCAGACCAGCGCGAGCCACGCCCAGCCACCGAGCGCCACGCCGCGTTCACGCCACGCCGCAACGGCGGCCACGGCGGCCCAGACGAAAGCGGTCACAACGGCGACTTCCAATGGCCAGCGGGAGAAGATCCAATCATCGAGATTCGCGGGGTGTTCGGGCAGAAGGGCAAGGCCGCCGAACTTCACCGGCAGAAGGAAGACCAGCGTCCACAACGCGCCGTGGAGTGTGCGCGTCAACCACGTCGTTGTCATGCGCTCACGCTCCCGTGCTTACGTCGCTGCAGATGGCGCAGTCAGGCCGCTGAGCCGCAGCAGCGCCACCTCCAGCGCCAGCGCTTCGTTGACGTTGCGCTCTAACTGGCTCTGCAACGTCTCCAGCGTCTCGATGTTCGCGAGCGCACGCTCGCGTGATTGCGCCGTCGCCAGTTTCCGCAGCGCATCGCCACGGTCGCGATAGAACACAAGCGCGGCGTCGCCGCCTTCGATGCAGACGAGAACGTCGCGCAGCAGCCACTCCAACGTCGTCAGCGCCGCCGCGCGCTGCCGCCGGTATTCAGCTGAGACCTGCGCTTCCATCTCCTCTTCCTTCTTCTCCAGCCACTTCGGGTCGGCTGTCTGGCGATAGCGGTCGAGTTGCGCTGTCTGCTCGACCTGTTCCTCGATGCGCTTCTTCTCCGCGTCGAGATAGATGCGGAAGGTGTCGAACAGCTTATACGCCCTCAACACAGAGCCGCCGCCGCCGAGCAGCGCCATCAAACCATCCACAAGCGGCGCGTGCGCCGCCACCGGCTCGCGCGCCGCCGCCGCGCCGAACTGCACGCGCTGGCAGCGAGACTGGATCGTCTCGAGCAATTGTCCAGGTGCCGCCGACAGCAGGAGCAACAACGAACGGTCCGGCGGCTCTTCCAGCGTCTTCAGGAAGGAGTTGGCGGCATTGGGGTGGAGCCGGTCGGCTTCAACGATGACGCCGACTTTCATCCGGCCCATCGTCGGCTTGAGCTGGAGCGTTTTCTCCATCTCACGCGTTTGATCAATGACGATGACACGCGACTTCGATTCCGGGCGAATCCACTGCACGTCGGGATGCTGGCCGCCGGGCGGCGTCGTGGCGTCAATCTTCAGGCAGGCGTCGCAGCGGTCGCAGCCGCCTTGTTTGGTCGGCGACTGGCAGTTGACGGCTTTGGCCAGTTCGCGCGCGGCCAGTTCCATGTCTTCCAGCGCATCACCGGCGAAGAGATAGGCGTGCGCGAGGCGGTTGTTGGCGATGCTGCGCTGGAGCACGGCGGCGACGGCGGGCTGGGAGGCGGCCAGTTGCTTAAAGGACATGCTTCACATACTCCCAGACGGCGGCCTCCACCTCGGTGATGGAACGACGCGCGTCCACCACCTTGAAGCGTTTCGGCTCCGACTTCGCCAGTTGGAGGAAGCCGAGCAAAACCTTCCCGTGAAACTCGTCCGACTCCGCCTCGAACCGGTCCTCCTCGCCGCCGACCGGCCGCACGCGCCGCATCATCCGCCGCCGTCCCTCGGCCACCGGCAGCACGAGCAGTAACGTCATCTGCGGCACGCAATCGCCCACCGCCATGCGATGTGCCGAGGCAACCAGCTTCGGATCGAGGCCGCGGACGATTCCCTGATAAACCGTCGTGGAATCGAGGAACCGGTCCGACAACACCACCGCGTCCTCCTCCAGCGCGGGGCGGATGACTTTGCGCACCAACTCGGCGCGCGCGGCGGAGAACAGCAACATCTCCGACTCGGTGCACATGCCGTGGCCGGCGGGGCTGTGTTTGAGGAGATGGCGGATGGCCTCGCCGAGATGGGTGCCGCCGGGTTCGCGGGTCTGGACCACCTTGCGTCCGATCGCCTCCAGTCGTTTGGCAAGCCGGCGGATTTGGGTGCTCTTGCCGCACCCCTCGCCGCCTTCGAAACTGATGAACACGCCTGCCATGACGCGCAGCCTAGAAACAACCGCCCGCCCTGTCAACGCCGCATCACGGCCGCGCGGAACGGGTTTTTCCCGCACGGCCCGGAAAAACGAAACCCCCTCGCCGCTTGCGCGACGAGGGGGCGCGTTACGCACAAAGCGGGTTACACCTTCTGCACGTTCTGGGCCTTGGGGCCTTTGTCGGTGTTAATCTGCTCGAACGACACCGCATCGCCCTCGTTGAGGGTCTTGAAGCCCTGCCCGACAATGTTGGTGTGATGCACAAACACGTCCGGCCCGCCCTGGATCTCGATAAAACCGTAGCCTTTCTTATTGTCAAACCACTTTACTTTGCCAGTAGCCATGAAACTTAAATCTCCTTCCTACCAAGTTCATTGCCGGCTCGCCCGGCGGACCGTATAAACAAAAAAAATCACGAAGCTCGGTTCCTGTCTTTCGGCGCCGGCGCTCCGTGACTTGCACGACCCACTCAAAACTCGCACGACAAACTCCGAAACAACGCCGCGCAGTTAATCAAAACACCGCTGATGCGTCAAAATAATTTTGGAAATTTTGAAAATCTCCAGCCGATCTGCTAGAAGAGGGTGCTCGCCATGCGCAACACATCTCTCCTCATCTCGGCTGGGTTTGCTTTCCTCATCGCCGGCGTTTCAGAAGTCGCGGCCGCCGCGCAAGAGTTGGTCCAAGTCTCCCTCGCCGACGGATCGTGGATAGCGCGACCGGAACGCGTCACACCCTCCCGGCGCGCGACCGGCCACGCGGTGAAGAAAAGCGCCGGGCTGGAGTTCTTGGTCCAAGGCCGGGCCAGCGAGTCGCGCTCGATGCGATGGAGCACCCCGGCGGAGCGAGCGAAGCTCTCAGCGTTTCGTTACCTCGTCGTCGAGTATCGGGCGCGCGGTCTGCATCGGATGCGGAGCAGCCAGGAGATTGTGTCGGCCTGGGCTGCGGCGGGCGGTCGTTCACAGTCGGTGCCGCTAATGCTGACCAACGAGACGATAGACGACGGCCGCTGGCATCGGCTCATCGTCCGGCGCCCGTTTCCCGACAACGTCAAGGAACTCATGGTCACGCTCGACTCGCGCGATTCGCGCGGCGAGTTCGCGCTGCGGCGGCTGGTTTTCACCAACGACCCGTGCGACTTCGGCCCAGCGCTCGCCGCGGAGTTTGCGGCAGCCGCCGGTGACGAAATCAAACCCATGGAGCTGTCGGGCCGCCACGACGCGAGTTTCGACGCGTTGGTTGGGCGGTTGCTGAACCGGCCCGGCGATCCGGTCGCGCAGGATGCCGGCCGGTTCTTTGCGGCATCGAGCGTCTGCGTTGAAGGCATTCCGTTTCGCGTGCAGCCACAGGGCAACAACCTCATCGCGCCGCCGCCGCCCTCGACGACGAACGATGAATGGATCAACCACTTCGGCCTTCGCGTGCGGCGCGGACAGGTCGCGCCAATCAGCCGCGACGACGCGACGATGGTTCCGGTGAACCTGCCGGCGACGGAGGTGTTCCTGCTGCTGGCTGCCGAGATGCCAAGCCAACAGAAGGCTTACTTCATCCGCGAACAGCCGAAATCGCTCGCGGACGTGGAGAGTTTCGCCGTGGAGCTTCGCTACGCCGACGGCACTGCGGACTTGGCTTTTCCTTACTCGCTCAGCGACCGCCGGCACGTGATCCAACGGGCGCTCGCTGCCTACGTTGTCCCGGCCAGCGGCCGGCGGCTGGAGAGTGTGGTGCTGCGCAACCGTAGTCTGCACGCGAACATTTATCTCGCTGCGCTGAGCATCAACACGGGGCCGCAGCGGCTCTGTCCGCGTCTCGCCGAGCAACCGCCTGTCGTCGCCCAGTCGCCACGCGCCACGCCAACGCGCGCGCCCTACGCCACGCGCCGCGAGAATCTGTTGCTGATGGGCAACTCATTCGTGGAGATGATGGTGGACGTATCGAAAGGCTTCGTCATCCGCAGTCTGGTCAACCGATGGCTCGGCGAAGAAGCGATCCGTCTGGCCGGCGAGCCGGGCTTGGAGATTGTAGTGGGCGACGCGCGGCTTGCGCCGGAGGAGATGAGGCTGACTGAGGTTCGCGCGCGTCGCAGTGGTTTCGAACTGAGCTACTCCAGCCAGAATCCGAAGGTTCCACTGGACTGGAAGGTCCTCCTTTCCGTCGGCCCAGCGCCGGAAGTCCGCATGGAACTGACGGTGACGAATCGCGGCGCGCAGACGCTCGACGCGAACATCCGCTTCCCCGTCGTCAGCGGGATGCGGATGGGCGAGCCGCGCGACCTTTGGTATATGTTCCCGCAATACTGCAACGCGCTCGACAACCGCCCGATCACGCTCTACGCGGCGGCCGGCCGGAACTTCCCGATGCAGTTCTTCGACGTGTTCAACCCGCGGCTGGGCGGCGGCGTTTATGTCGTCACCGAGGAGCGAAACCACAAAGCGCAACGCTACGGGTTGGCGAAGGACGAAGGCGGCGGGGCGGCGTTCTTCATCGAGCAGCCGGCACAGTTCACGCACCTCGTCGCGGGCAAGCCTTACGCGTGCTGCCCGACGGTTATCGGCGTTCATACGGGCGACTGGCACGCAGCGGCGGCGCGCTATCAGAAATGGCTCGCGAGCTGGTATCGCCCTTACAAGTCACAGGACAAGCGGTGGTATCGCGAATCGTTCTGGCTGCTGGCGGAGATCGCGGACGGTTTGGCCGACGACACCTACAAATTGCCCGCGTGGTATGATGCGCAGACGAAACATCTCAAGATGCGCGACATCCTCGCTGAGTTTGAGCGCACCGCCGGACGAAAGCCTGACATCCTCCACTTCTGGTCGTGGGCCTTCGGCGAGGAAGACCGCATCCAGCGTTGGGGCGAATACGGCGGGCGCGATTACGACGCGCTCGGCGGGCTGCCGGCGTGGCAGGCCGCGCTCGACGACGTCCAGCACAATCTGCAAATCCCCGTCTCGCTCTACGTCAACGCCACGCTCTGCAACAGCAACACGCCCGCCGGCCGGCAACTCGGCCCGCGTTGCGCGATGCAACTACCCGACGGGCGGCCGATGGTTCCCTACCCGAACAGCTATCGCATGTGCCACGCCACCCGCGAGTGGACCGAGCACATGACGAAGCTTTATCCGCGGCTGGCGCGCGACACCGGCGCGAGCATCCTTTACGTGGACGAGACTGCCAGCTCGGCGGTGTGTTTTGCCAAGGACCACGGCCACGACGCGCCGCTCAATGTCAACGAAGCCGACTACCACTTCCTCAAAGCCGTCCGGGAGGCCACGCCGGGCAGAATCCCGCTCTACGGCGAATTCCCGAACGTGGACGCTGCCTCGCAGTATTCCGACTGCCACATCAACTACTACTTCATGCCCAGCGGCCAGCAACTCCTCGGCCCGTTCTTCGACGAGCGCCCGGCGGAACACGGCCTCTCGCCGATGCCGTTGAACATCTACCGCTACCTGTTCCCGCGCATCGTCCAGCTCGACCTGCCACTGGGAATGCGGCACGTCTCGTGGCACGACCTGAAGTTCACCTTTTTCCACGGCGAGGCGATCTACGACTCCTACTGGGACCTCGACGAATCGAAAGGCCACGCGTTCATGGTTCGCGCCTACGACCTGAAACGCCAATACAAGGACTGCTTCACGTCCGTCCGTCCGGAGATGCTCGTGCCGGCCGAACGCGACGGCGTGTGCGCCAACAAATTCCCCGGCCGCGGCCGCACGCTCTGGACGCTCTACAACCGCCGCTACACAACCGCGCGCGGCCCGGTGCTCGCTGTGGACCACGTGCGCGGCTGTCGCTACCGCGACGCGTGGAACGACCGGCCGTTGGAGCCGGAACTGCGCGGCGGCAAGGCGATCCTGTCGCTGACGCTAGGCCCGCAGGAAATCGGCTGCCTGTTGCAGGAGCGGTAATTCTTCCCACAGAGGCGCTGGCTTCCACGCCTACGCCACGTTCAAACACAGGCCAGAACAAGACAATCGTGGCGAATGTGCCTGATGACAGCACGGCGACTCATAAACGTGCTTCCCTTGTGCGGGCCGGCGCACTATAGTCCGCGCGCTCGTTGGTATCTGAAAGACCTTCGCCCGGCACGATGGCGGTGTCCAGGCGGCGGCTCTTGGTTTTCCTTCGACGGTTCTTCCCACCGAGGGCAAGAACGCAGTCAGTTCAACTATGTCGCATCCGATGATTATACAAGGCGGGATGGGCGTGGCAGTGTCCAACTGGACACTGGCGCGAACCGTTTCGCGGCTTGGGCAGCTTGGCGTCGTCTCCGGGACGGCGCTTGCTATTGTTCTGGCGCGGCGTCTCCAACTGGGCGATCCCGACGGCCTGATGCGCCACGCTTTGAAGCACTTCCCGTATCCCGACATCGTCGCGCGTGCCCTGGACAAGTTCTTCGTTCCCGGCGGAAAACCGCCCTCGGCGCCATTCAAGCTCATCTCGATGCCGTCACTCCACTCCGCTCCGGACATGGAAGAAATGACAGTGCTGGGGAACTTCGTGGAAGTTTTTCTGGCCAAGGAAGGCCACAACGGTGTGGTGGGCATCAACTTTCTGGAGAAAATCCAGTTCCCCACCTTGTCGTCGCTGTTTGGCGCGATGCTGGCCAGCGTGGATTACGTGCTGATGGGCGCGGGCATTCCGCGGGCCATTCCCGGCGCGCTCGACCGCTTGGCCAACGGCGAGCCAGTAGAGATGAAGGTGGATGTTGAAGGCGCGATGCCCGGCGACGAGTTTCTGTCCAAGTTTGACCCGCGGGCGTTCTGTGGCGGCACAGCCCCCCGCCTCAAACGGCCGCAGTTCCTCGCCATCATCGCGTCGGCCACGCTGGCGATGACGCTGGCCAAGAAGTCCAGCGGGAAGGTCAACGGCTTCATCGTCGAGGGTGAGTCCGCCGGCGGCCACAACGCCCCGCCCCGCGGCCCACTCCATCTCAGCCCCAACGGCGAACCCGTCTATGGCCCGCGCGACGTGCCCGACCTTGAGAAGATCCGCGCCCTCGGCCTGCCGTTCTGGCTGGCCGGCTCTTATGCGCGGCCGGACAAGCTCGCCGAGGCGCTCCGCCTCGGCGCCACCGGCATCCAGGTGGGCACCGCGTTCGCCTTCTGCGATGAGTCCGGCATCTGCCCCGAACTCAAGAAGCAGGTGATCCAGCAGAGCCTCACCAGCAAGCCCCGCGTCTTCACCGACCCGGTCGCGTCGCCGACGGGCTTCCCGTTCAAGGTCTTGCAGATGGAGAGCACAGTGTCGGACGAGGCACGCTACGCGGCGCGGGAGCGCATCTGCGACCTGGGCTTCCTCCGGCACGCCTACCGCAAGCCGGACGGCACGGTGGGCTACCGCTGTCCCGCCGAGCCGGTGGAAGATTACCTGCGCAAGGGCGGCATCTTCGAAGACACGGTGGGCCGCAAGTGCATCTGCAACGGCCTGCTCTCCACCGCCGGTCTGGGTCAGGTGCTTTCCGAACAAGAGTCCGAACTGGCTCTGTTGACCACCGGCGACGAGGTCGCGCATCTGGCGCGACTCATCAAGCCGGGCCGCGATTCCTACGCCGCCGCGGACGTGGTGCGCTACCTGCTCAACCAAGCGAAATAGCCGCCGTGGCAAAAACCCCGGCTGACATGAAGAACCCGCCCGCAACTTTGGACCACGCCGATGGTTTGCTTGCAGTTGGATTCATCGCCCGCTTGTGGTTCCCGGTAGATCGAACGAACAGGCGGGGAACCGAACAACCCCGTGGGAGCTTGTCGAGCGCCAGTTGCATGTTGCGCCCGGCGGCGAGTTGTTCTAGATAATCGCGACATCAGTTTTGCCAGAGATGCAGACCCACAGCAAATCGTCGAGTGAGATGACAACGGTGCCCGCGTCGGCGCGCCCCATGGTGCATCTGCACCTGACCCGCCGTGTCTTCGTGGTGTTAATGTTGTTGCTGATCGCCCCGTGGGTGCTGCTGGCCGCCGCCTGGGTGGCCAGGGACCTGTTCCTGCGCGTCCAGACTTCCATCGCTTCAAACCACACCGCGCGCAGCGGCCGTGTGACGTATGCGGCGCCGGGGCCATGGGGCACGCTCCGATGCACCCGTATCGCCATCGAACCGCCAGAGGAAGCGATCTTCATCAAGCCGGAGGACGAGGTGCCGCCCCGTTGGAGCTTCGTGGGCTTTACTCTGGACAAGGTGCGCGAACTGTTCGCCGCGGTGGGTTTCAAGCCGGAACAGGTTTCTGCCTTGATTGAGCGGACGAGTGTGGACCCGGCGACGGGAACGCCAGTGACAAGCCCGCCGCCGGAGTTTGTGCTGGAGATGCCCACAGAGACAAGACGACGGCTCTATCATGTGCTGGCGGCGTTCCCGGAAAATCCCATGCAGAAGTTCGCCGCCTCGCTTCGGCCACAGTATATGGATGAGCGTTTCGATGACAGCGAACTGCCGCCCGCCATCATCGCGGACATCAAGCGCATGCTCTATCCGCATGGAAACATCCTGTTGTTCGCGGACGGCAACCTCCTCTTGCCCCGAATCCGCGGCGCGAAGGAGAAGATCCACTTCGTCAAGACGCTCGCGCGCAAGAACACGCTGTTGGTGGACCTGGAGGTCAACACCCAGACCAACATTGACGAACTGGTCCGCTACTGGGGCGTTGGCGGGCGCTCCAAGGACATTGACCCGCTGCTCGAATCGCTGCGGCGCACGCCCGGCGGCGCGTCGGTGGACATCACGCACTTGTTGCCCCGCTTTGTCCGCGAGCGCATCTACACGTTCCCCTACTCAAGCACCCAGGCGATTGACGCGCGCCGGGATTGCCACTGGACAAGCCTGAACTTTTTCAACGCGAAGGCGGACGACCGTTTTGCCGACCCGAACTTCGCCTACGAAATCATTCGCAACGATTACTACGCCATTTCAACAGGCTCGCGCTTGGGCGACCTGGTTCTGCTGCTCACGCCGGGCAACCAACTGGTGCACTCGGCCGTCTTCATCGCTGACGACATCGTCTTCACTAAGAACGGCGCGATGGCAACCCATCCGTGGATCTTCATGCGGCTGGCCGACATGCTGGAGCTTTATGAGGGGGCGTTTCAGACGGAGAGTTCGTTGCAGGTGATGTATTACCGCAGGCGCGCCGACTAGCCGGCCGGCGAAAACTTGCGCTGGCGGCGCTTTCCTCCGCCGGCTAACATCGCGGCATGAAGACATTCGCCTCCGTGTTGACGATGTTCGCGCTCCTGGCGTCCGCCACCACCGCCGAGCCTCCCAAACCCTTCGGCCCCGTGCCCAGCGAGCGGCAGCTCCGCTGGCACCAGTTGCAGTTCTACTGCTTCATCCACTTCACGGTGAACACCTTCACCGACAAGGAGTGGGGCTACGGCGACGAAGCCGAGACGGTTTTCGCGCCGACCGCGTTCGACGCCAACCAGATCGCCCGCACCGCCAAGGAAGCCGGCATGCGCGGCCTCGTCCTCACCTGCAAGCACCACGACGGCTTCTGCCTCTGGCCGTCGGCGTTCACGGAGCACTCCGTCAAGAAAAGCCCGTGGCGCAACGGCAAGGGCGACATGGTGAAGGAGTTCGCCGCCGCCTGCCGCCGACAAGGGCTGAAGTTCGGCGTGTATCTCTCGCCGTGGGACCGCAATCACAAGGACTACGCTACGCCCGCCTACATCACCTACTACCGCAACCAGCTCCGCGAGCTGCTGACCAACTACGGCGAGGTCTTCGAGATGTGGTTCGACGGCGCCAACGGCGGCGACGGCTACTACGGCGGCGCGCGGGAGAAGCGCAAGATAGACAACCGCACTTACTACGACTGGGACAATACTTGGAAGATCGTGCGCGAGCTGCAACCGTTCGCCTGCATGTTCAGCGACGGCGGCCCCGACGTGCGCTGGGTCGGCAACGAGCGCGGCTTCGCCGGCGAGACTTGCTGGGCGGCGATGACGCGCGAGGGCCTGCTCCCCGGCCACGCCGACCCGAAGCAACTCGTCGTCGGCCAGCGCGACGGGAAGGACTGGCTGCCGGCGGAAGTGGACGTTTCCATCCGGCCCGGCTGGTTCTACCACGAGAAGGAAGACGCGAAGGTGAAGACACCGGAGCAACTTGTGAAGATTTATTTCGACTCCATCGGCCGCGGCGCGAACCTCATCCTGAACCTCCCGCCCGACCGGCGCGGCATCATCCACGAGAACGACGTGAAGTCGCTACGCGGGATGCGGCGTTTCCTCGACAAGACTTTCGCCAAGAACCTCGCCCGTGGCGCAAAGGTGACGGCGAGCAACGTCCGCGGTGGCAACAAGGCTTTCGGTGCGGAGAAGACGGTGGACGGCAAGCCAGCGACCTACTGGAGCACCGACGACAATGTGAGGACGCCGGAGTTGACGCTGGAATGGAAGAAGCCCGTGACGTTCGACGTGGCGAAGATCGCCGAGGAAATCCGGCTCGGCCAGCGCGTCGAGGAATTTGCGCTCGACCAGTGGAAGGACGGCGCGTGGCAGGAGTTCGCCAAGGCCACGAGCATCGGCCCGCAGCGCCTGCTTCGCTTCGAGCCGGTGACGACCGCCAAGCTCCGCCTGCGCATCACCAAGTCGCCCGTCTGCCCGGCGATCACGGAATTCGGTTTGTTCAAGCAGCCCTAAGCGATGCAGTTCTCGATCATCACGCCCAGTTTCCGCAGCTCCGAGTGGCTGAAGCTCTGCATCGCCTCGGTGGCCGATCAGGGCGTGGAGGCGGAGCACATCGTGCAGGACTCCTGCTCCGACGACGGCACACAGGACTGGCTGCCGCGCGACCCGCGCGTGAAGGCGTTCATCGAGAAAGACAGCGGCATGTATGACGCCGTCAACCGCGGCCTGCGGCGCGCCACCGGCGAGTTTCTCGCCTACCTGAACGCCGACGAGCAATATCTGCCCGGCTCGCTGGCGGCGGTGGCTGATTGTTTCCGCCGGCAGTCGGAAACGGAGGTTGTCTTCGGCGACGTGGTGGTCGTCAACAAGGACGGTGGCTACCTCCGCTCGCGGCAGGCCAGCGTGCCGCGCCGATACCACACGTGGGTCAGCGACAACCTCTCCGTCAACAGTTGCGGCACTTTTTTCCGCCGGTCGCTGATCGAGAAGCGCGGCCTCTTTTTCGACGAACGCTACAAGGACCTCGGCGACGTCGTCTGGATGCTGAAGCTCATCGAGCAGCGCGTGCCGATGGCGCTGCTGGGCGCATTCACCTCCGTCTTCACCGAGACGGGCCGGAACATGGGCTTGGGCGAGAACGTCCGTCGAGAGCGAACGAAACTGGCCGCCGCCGCCCCCGCTTGGGCGAGACACGCCCGGCCGCTGATCGTCCTTCATTACCGGTTGCGCCGGCTGCTGGCGGGCCATTATTTTCAGAAGCCGCCGCGCTGCGCACTTTATACGCTGGCAAGCCCGGCGGCCCGTGTCACCATGAACGCAGCCTGATCTCGCGATGCAAACGCCCGCTTATCTCACCATCAGCGTGGACGACGGCCATCCTCTCGACATGAGGACGGCCGAGCTGTTGGACCGTCACGGCCTCAAGGCGACCTTCTACGTCCCGGCCGCCAACCGCGAGCATGAGGTGATGGCGAAGAAGCAGGTGCGGGAACTTTCGCGGCGGTTTGAGATGGGCGGCCACACCTATAATCACCTGCCGCTGGCGTCGCTGCCGGACGACCAGGCCCGCGCCGAAATTCGCGACGGCAAACATTGGCTGGAGGACGTGACCGGCCAGCCCGCGCGCGCCTTCTGCTATCCGCAGGGCAAGTTTACCGCGCGCACAGTGGAACTGGTAAAGAAAGCCGGCTTCCTCGGCGCGCGCACCTGCTTCTTCAACCGCAGTGAACTGCCACGCGATCTCTTCCGCTGCGGCGTCAGCACGCACGCCTACAGCCACTCCGCCGTGATCCAAGTCCGCCACGCCTTGCTGGAGGCGAACTTCAAAGGCGTCGTTGATTTCTTCCGCGTTCACAAGGCCGCGCGGGACTGGGAGCTTCACTTCCAGCGCGCCGTCGCCGCCGTCGAACGCGAAGGCGGCGTGGCCCACCTCTACTTCCACAGTTGGGAGATTGATGACATGCGCGATTGGGCGAAACTGGCGAGGGCCTTCGAATACGCTGCGTCGCGCAAGGAGCTGACACGGGTAACCAACGGGGAGTTGTTCGCGATCTGCCGCTCCCGGCAGGCGACAGACGGGAGCGCCGCCGGATGAAAATCGCTCTCTGTGCCGTGGAACCCGCCGAGGTGCTCCGGCATTTCGTGGCGCGTCACGAGCAATCCCTCCGCGCCGCCGGCGTCGAAATCGCCGTGGTCGTCCTCGACGAAGACGTCGCAAAGACCCAGCACGCCTTCTCGCACGCGCTGAAAGTGGCGCGGCGTCAGGCGCGTGTTTCCGGTTGTTCAACGCTCGCCGCTGCGGCTCGGCTCGTGTTCTGGAAATTCGTTAATCGCCTTGCCGGGCCGGCTCCGTCGGTTTCAGACCTCCCGCAGCTTTCGCCGTCGCTGCATGTTGTCCGTGTCCCGTCGCTCAATTCGCCCGCGGCAATAACCGCTATCCGCTCGGCCGGCGCGGAACTGGTCTGCCTGATGCAGACGCGTTTCCTCAACGCACGCACGCTCGTCGCGCTCAGCACCGAGGTCATCAACCTACACACCAGCGACCCGCGCTTCATGCGGGGCGGTCCCGCGATTGTCTGGGAGATTCTCGACGACCGCGAAGAGATCATCATGACCATCCACAAAGCCACTGAGGTCCTCGACGGAGGCGACATCCTGCTCCAACGCCCGCAGCCCATCGTCTTCCGTGCCAGCTTGGGCGCGACGCTCGCGCAGACATGGGCCACGGCTCTCCCAGCGATGGCAGACCTTGTCTTCGACGTCATCGTCGGAGTGAAGAACGGAACGCTGACGCCGCAGAGTTTTGTTCCTGGCCCGCTGCGTGCCACACCGTCAGTGGAGAACGTGCTGCGCGCGTGGCGGAAATGTCTGCTCGCGCGGCAGCAACGCGGAAAGAAGTAAGCACCAGCTTCCCGGCTACCGCCGGTCCTGCTTCGGCGTGAAGATGTGCGGGCTGCTCCCGTGGAGGACCTCGGCGGCTTCCATCACCGTCTCCGACATCGTCGGGTGTGCGTGGATCGTCGCCTTCAGGTCCGCGGCGCGAGCGCCCATCTCCACCGCGAGCGTGCCTTCGGCGATCATCTCGCCCGCCCCAACGCCAACGATGCCAACGCCGAGAATGCGCTCAGTGCGCGGGTCGAGAACGAGCTTGGTGAGGCCCTCATTGCGGCCGAGCGTGGTGGCACGGCCGGAAGCGATCCACGGGAATCGCACGACGACGTGCGACACGTTCTGGTTGAGAGCCTGCGTTTCCGTCAGGCCGGTCCAGGCGATTTCCGGATCGGTGAAAACGACGGCCGGAATCGCTTGTGGCTCGAAGATGGTCGGTTTGCCGGCGATGGCGTCCGTGGCCACGCGCGCTTCGTGCGTCGCCTTGTGCGCGAGCATCGGTTCGCCGGCCACGTCACCGATGGCGAAGATCGCCGGTTCGGCGGTGCGGCGCTGCGGATCGGTCTCGATAAAACCTTTCGCATTTACTTTCACGGCGGTGTTTTCGAGGCCGAGGTCTTTCGAATCGGGCTTGCGGCCGACGGCCACGAGCACCTTGTCGAAGACGCGCTCCGGGTTCGGCAGGTCGAGGCCAATCAGCTTCACATGAACGCCGTCGTCCTTCACCTCCATCTGTGAGACGCGCGTCTCGACGAGAACCTCTTGCAAAATCTGCTTGAGCCGTCGCTCCAACGGCTCGGCGAGGTCGCGGTCCACGCCAGCGAGCAGGTTCTTCATCATTTCAACGACGGTGACTTTGCTGCCGAGCGCAGCATAAACGGTGCCCAGTTCCAAGCCGATGTAGCCACCACCGACCACCAACAACGTCTTCGGCACGTCGCTCAACATCAGCGCGCCGGTGGAATCCATCACGCGCGGCGAGCCGACGGGAAATCCCGGCACGACCGCCGGCTGCGAGCCGGTCGCGATGATCGCGTAGTCGAACTCCACCTGCTCCTGAGAGCCGTCTGTCTTGTCCACGAGGATCGTGTGATTATTCAGGAACCGGCCGTGTCCCTGAATCGAGTTCACCTGCCGCCGCTTCGAGAGCGAGCCAAGGCCGCCGGTGAGGCGGTTCACGACGCGGTCCTTCCATGCGCGGAGCTTGTCGAGGTCAATCTGCGGCTCCGTGAACGTCACGCCCCACTCGGCAACCTCCCGCGATTCGAATAGCACGCGCGCGATGTGCAGCAGCGTTTTCGATGGGATGCAGCCGCGGTAAAGGCAAACGCCACCGGGCGAGATCGCCGGGTCCACCAGCGTCACTTGCATCCCGTATTCCGCCGCGTGAAACGCCGCCGGATAACCGCCCGGCCCCGCGCCGAGCACCACGACTCGTTTGTTCGAATGATCAGTCATCGTTTAGCTCTCCATCGCCATCAGCAAAGGTCTCTCCATCGCGTCCACGATCCAGTGCAGGAACCGCGCGCCATCCGCGCCGTCCACGACGCGGTGGTCGAACGATAGCGACAGCGGCAGCATCAAGCGCGGCCGGCAGAAGCTATCAGTGTAGGACGACTCCATCGTCGCGCGGCCGACGCCGAGAATCGCCACCTCCGGCGCGTTGACGATCGGCGTGAAATACGTCGTGCCGAGTCCGCCGAGGTTGGTGATGGTGAACGTGCCGCCCTGCATGTCAGCAAGGCCGAGCTTGCCGGCGCGGGCCCTCTCGCCGAGTTGTGCCAGCTCGGTGGCGATCTGGAGGATGCTCTTTCTGTCGGCGTCGCGGATGACCGGCACCACGAGACCGCGCGGCGTGTCCACGGCGCAGCCGATATGGTAGTAGCGTTTCAGGACCGTCTCCTGCTTCGCCATGTCCACGCTGGCGTTGATGCGAGGGAACGTCTTCAGCGCAACGGCGGCGACCTTCAGCAAGATGGCGGTGATGGTGAGCTTGCCGCCAGCGGCTTCGGCCTTGGACTTGTATTGCTTGCGAAGCTCCTCGACGGCGGTGATGTCCGCGCGGTCGAAGATCGTGACGTGCGGTATCTCCGCCCAGCAACGCGTCATGTGCGCGGCGGTGGCGCGGCGGACGGCGTTCATCGGCTCGCGCGTGACCTCGCCAAACTTCGAGAAGTCCGGCAGTGGCGTCGCGCCGGGACGCGCAGCGACAAGCGCGGGCGCGGCAACCTGGCCGGCGGCGACGCTGCGCGCGTGGTTCTTCACGTCGTCCAGCGAGATGCGGCCGGCGGGGCCGGTGCCTTGCACAGTGCGGATGTCCACACCGATTTCGCGCGCGAACTGCCGCACGGACGGCGAGGCGAACACCGGCTCTTTTTCGGAGATAGCGGCAGCCACAGATGCTGCTTTCGGCGGTTCCGGCGCGGCGGCGGGCGCGGGCTTCTTCGCCTCGGCAGCCTTCGCGGGCGCGGCTGTCTTTGGAGCGGCAGCGACACCTTCCTCGACGGTGAGGATTACCTGGCCGGGCTTGATTTTGTCGCCTTCCTTTACGCGGACCTCGACGACCTTGCCGGCGACCGACGACGGCACCTCGGCGCTGGCTTTCTCGCTCTCGATCTCGATGACGCCCTGGTCCTTTTTGATGACATCGCCGGGCTTCACCAACACCGACACCACGTCGGCGGATTTGATGCCTTCGCCCAGCTCGGGAAGTTTGAATGCAGTTGCCATATCGTCTCCTCGGATCAAACGGTGACGGGACTCGCCTTGTCAGGGTTGATGCCCAGTTCCTTGACCGCTTTCTGCGGCACATCGCGCTTGATGTGGCCGTCGCGAGCCAGCGCGTGCAACGCGGCGAGCGTCACGTAACGCGCGTCCACCTCGAAGAAGTCGCGCAGCGCGGCGCGGTCCTCGCTGCGGCCGAAGCCATCGGTGCCGAGCGCCACGAGCGGTCCCGGCAGCCAGCGCGCGATGGAATCGGGCAGCATCTTCACGTAATCCGAGGCGGCGACAAACACGTGCGGGCCGTCGCCGAACACGCTGGTCACGTAGGGCACGCGCGGCGTTTCCTGCGGGTGGAGCAGGTTCCAACGATCGCACTCCAGAGCGTCGCGATGGAGCTGCTTGTAGCTCGTGACCGACCAGACATCAGCAGCGACGCTGTATTTCTCAGCGAGCGTCTTCTGCGCCTTGATGACTTCGTTGAGAATCGAGCCGCTGCCGAGCAGGTGCAGCTTCGGCTTGCCTTTCGTCGCGCCGCCTTCGCGCAGCCGGTAAGCGCCGCGCAGGATGCCTTCCTCCGCGCCGGCCGGCATTGGTGGATGCGCGTAAGCTTCGTTGCCGACGGTGATGTAGTAGAAGACGTTCTCGTTGTTCTTATACATCCGCCGGATGCCGTCCTGGACAATGACGGCGATTTCGTAGTTGTAGGCAGGGTCGTAGGAGAGCAGGTTCGGCACCGGCTCGGCGAGCAGATGACTGTGGCCGTCTTGGTGCTGCAAGCCCTCGCCGGCGAGCGTTGTGCGGCCGGCGGTGCCGCCGATGAGGAAGCCGCGGCAACGCATGTCGCCCGCGAGCCAGACCAAGTCGCCGACGCGCTGCATGCCGAACATCGAGTAGAAGATGAAGAACGGAATCGCCGGCACCCGGTAGGTCGAGTAAGCCGTGCCCGCCGCCACGAACGAGCAGAGCGAGCCGGCCTCGGTGATGCCTTCCTCGATGATCTGCCCGTCCTGCGCCTCCTTATAATAAAGGAAGCTCGCCGCATCCACCGGCTCGTAAAGCTGGCCGACGTGCGAGTAAATGCCGCACTCGCGGAAGAGCGCGTCCATGCCAAACGTGCGTGCCTCATCGGGCACGATGGGCACGACATGGCGACCGAGTTCCTTATCCTTGAGCAGCTTGCCGAGCAACCGCACGAACGCCATCGTTGTGGAGGCGGCGCGTTCGCCGGTGCCCTTGACGAACTCCTCCAGTAACTTCTCCTTCGGCGGCTCGAAATTGCAGGTGATCGTCCGTCGTTGCGGCACGAACCCGCCGAGCGCGCGGCGGCGGTCGAGGAGGTATTGCATCTCCGCGCTGTCGGGCGCGGGCTTGTAGAACGGCGCTTTCGCCACCTGGTCGTCGGAGATCGGGATGGCGAAACGGTTGCGGAACTTCAGCAGCTCCTCGTCGTTGAGCTTCTTCTGCTGGTGCGTGATGTTGCGCCCCTCGCCGGCCTCGCCGAGGCCGTAGCCCTTGATCGTGCGGGCGAGGATGCACGTCGGCGCGCCCTGTGTCTCGACGGCGTTCTTGTAGGCGGCGAAAACCTTGTCCGCGTCGTGGCCGCCGAGCCGCATGTGCCAGAGGTCGTCGTCGGACATGTGCTCCACCATCTTCAGCAACCGCTCGTCCACGCCGTAAAAGTGCTTGCGGATGTAAGCGCCGCCCTCGACGGAGTATTTCTGATACTCGCCGTCCACCACCTCGCCGCAACGCTTCACTAGCAGCCCGTCGCGGTCCTTGGCGAAGAGCGGGTCCCAGTCGCCGCCCCAGATGCACTTGATGACGTTCCAGCCGGAGCCGCGGAAATCCGCCTCCAGTTCCTGGATGATCTTCCCGTTGCCGCGCACGGGGCCGTCGAGGCGCTGGAGGTTGCAGTTGATGACGAAGATGAGGTTGTCGAGCTTCTCGCGCGACGCGAGCGAAATGGCGCCGAGCGTCTCCGGCTCGTCGCACTCGCCGTCGCCGAGGAACGCCCAGACCTTCGCGCCACGCGCCTTGTGGAGGCCACGGTCTTCGAGATAGCGCATCATTCGCGCCTGATAGATCGCCTGCAACGGGCCGAGGCCCATCGAGACGGTCGGGAACTGCCAGAAGTCCGGCATCAGCCACGGATGCGGATACGATGTGAGGCCGCCGCCGGGCCGCAGTTCGTGGCGGAAGTTCTCCAACTGCTTCTCCGTCAGCCGCCCTTCCATGAACGCCCGCGCGTAAATGCCCGGCGTCGTGTGGCCTTGGAAGTAGATCAGGTCGCCGCCGCACTCATGGTCGGGGCCGCGGAAGAAATGGTTGAACCCGACCTCCAGCAGCGTCGCCGCCGACGCGTAACTGGAAATATGGCCGCCGATGCCGGCGCTCTCGCGGTTGGCGCGCACAACCATCGCCATCGCGTTCCAGCGGAGGATGCTCTTGATGCGCCGCTCGATCTTGCGGCTGCCAGGGTAGGGCGGCTGGACGCTGGCGGGGATGCTGTTGATATAAGGCGTCTCCGAGGTTACCGGCAACGTCACGCCGGCCTTCTGCGCGCGGATTTGCAGCGCGTGCAGCAACCGCCGCGTGCGCTCCGGCCCGCGCGTGACCAGCACGTCGTCCAGCGCCTCCAGCCAGTCGCGCGTCTCCAGCGACTCTGCGGCGTCCTCTTTTGGCAGCGGTTCGTTCGTATTGTCCATGTCGTTTTCACCCCGCGATAAAGCCGGGGCCATATACGTCTTCCTCAATCCGAGTGAAGGGTTACTTAACAGCTTCGCCGCCCCCCGCGCAAGTGCAGCCGGCAAGAAGGTGCGTTCCGAAGCATCGGACGCGCAGCCCGACAGGACCGGTTTGGAGGAGACGCCGCGCGCCCGCCCCTTCGCCAGCGGTTCCGGCTGGGCATCAACCCATAAAGGTTCGGGCGGGTTTGTTGCCAAACCCGCCCGAATGAATCCAGACAGCCGAGGTCAGTGCGATTACTTCGCGCCGTATTCGCCGCACTTCTTCTCGACGAGATGTTTCTCCAGCCGCACGTATTTCGGCAGGCCGCCTTCCATCGGCGGCGTCACTTCGCCCTGGATCAGCGGCCGGGCGTATTCGATGAATTTTTCGTTCGGCAGCGTGCCTTGCTCATTGATCCAGTCGCGCGGCAGCAGCTTCTCGTTGTTGGCGATCTCGGCGAGCGCCGCGGTGCCGGTGCCGAACTTCACGCTCTCGCCGGCGCCTTCGCGGGTGAGCGTCACCATCACGTCGGTCTGGCCCTCGACGGCGATCTGCACGGCGCGCGCGCCGGCCAGATAGGCGTTGTCGCGGTCGGTCTTGCTGGCGCAATGGCTGGCCGACCGCTGCAGGACGCCGAGCTTGGCGGTGCGGCACTTGACGCCGACTTCCTCCTCGACGATGCCGCGAATGCTTTCCGCCGCGCCGCCGAGCTGGGTGTGGCCGAAGGCGTCCTTGACGAACTTGCCGTCCATGAAGCTGATGAGTTTGCCGTCCGGTCCCTGCAAACCTTCGCCGACGACAATGACGCAGCGGTTGAGCTTGGCAATGATCGCCTTCACCTCGGCGACGAAGCTCTCCCGCACGAACGGCACTTCCGGGAGCAGGATGATGTGCGGGCCGTCCTCCTCGGAACGCTTGGCCAGCACCGTGCCGGCGGCGATCCAACCGGCGTGGCGGCCCATGACTTCGATCAGGTTGCACGTGGGGTTACTGCACATCGCCTCGGTGTCGCGCGAGGCTTCCATGACGGCGGTGGCGAGATACTTGATGACACTGCCGTAGCCGGGGCAGTGGTCGGTGAACGGCAGATCGTTGTCAATCGTCTTCGGCACGCCAATGACGCGCAACTCGTAGCCCTGTTCCTGCGCGAGCTTGTTGACCTTGTCGGCGGTGTCCATCGAGTCGTTGCCGCCTGCGTAGAAGAAATAGCGGATGTTGTGAGCCTTGAAGACTTCGAGGATGCGCTCGCAGTCGCGCTGGGCCTCGGCGGCCTTGGCGGCGTCCTTGCTACCGAACGCCAGCTTGTGCCGGCACGAGCCGAGCGCGGCGGCGGGCGTATAGAGCAGGCCCTTGATGGCGCTGTTCTTTTCCTCGCTAAGATCAATGATCTGTTCGTTAAGCACGCCGAGGATGCCGTTGAGCGCGCCATAAACTTCCTCGATCTGTTCGTGCTTGTAAGCTTCCTCGATCACGCCAGCGACGCTGGCGTTGATCACTGCGGTCGGCCCTCCCGACTGCGCCACGATGCAATTTCCGACTAAATCTGCCATAAGGTTTTTCCTCTGCTAAGACAACGACGTTTGGTTCAAGCGCGGCATAGTTGCAAACGACCTGCGGCAAGTCAACTCCCCGCTGCCCCGGACTGGAAAAAAGCGCCGTCACCAGCCGGCGATTTCTCCCGCGAACGCATACCACGCCACGAACGCCCAGTCGCCGCCGCTGTTCCGCAACATCACGCGATGGCGGCCGGGCGGCACGGCAAGCTCGAAGGTCCGGTCATATTCGCGCGCCGCGCTGTCGTTCTTCCGGTCGAGATCGGGCAACTCCGCCGTCTGCGTGAGCGCGCCGTCCACGAGGCACTCCAGCTTCGCGCCGAGCGTGGCGACGGCGCGGACATGGACGTTCAGCTTGCCGCCGCGCGGCAAGTTCACAAGGAACACCGGCGGCTCGCGCAGCCCGCTGTGGAGGTTGCCTTGCAGGAACGCCGGCAGCGCCCACGCATCGCGAACCGTGCCGTCCGGCTCGACGACAAACTCGCTTCGTTCCGGCCGGCCCCACTGCGCCGTCGGCACGGTCCGGGGGCTGGCGAGCTTCACATCGGGCAACCGGTCGTAATCGAGCATGGCAACCGCGTAGGCGTCGAGCGACGGCAGCGTGATAACGACGCGGCCGTCCTCAACGCGCGCTTCGCCCCGCCGCTCGCCGTCCCAATCGGGCGAAACGATGCGGACAGCCTTCGGCGCTTCGGCGGCCGGCAGCTTGATCCGCACGTTCTCGCGCCGCACGGGCTGCGCGTCTTTTGCCTGGCGGTTGATGACGTGGAGCAACAGCGCGGGCGGATCGTCGCGACGCCAGAGCGCCATGCTCAAGATCGGCGTGTCGGTTTCGATCGGCTCGAAGCCGAGCACGCGGGCGTTTAGATATAGCGCCTTGTTCCGCTGGTAGAACGCCGTCTGGCGCGCGATCTCGTGGATGCCGCCGTCGCGTAACGCATCGTTGCCCGCCGGCCCGTGCACCGGGAACGCGAAGAACGCGCCCGCCGCGTAGATTTCCGCGCCGCGCACGCGCATCCAAAGGTCGCGATCCGGCGGCGAGACCTCCATCCAGGGAAAGCCGCCGAAGCCCCAGTCGTGGAAGAAAACCACCGGCACGCGCGCGCCCGCCAGCGCGCGGCCTGCGGTAACGGTCGAGGCCCAGTCGTTGATCTGGTTCTCCGAAAGGTCCACCGCGCCGTCCTTCACGCGCCACAAGCCCCAGACGCCGAGCACCTGGAGGTCCACGTGGTGGGCGAGGCCGTTGCCGCTGATGAGCACGCGCCGGCCCTTGCCCGCGGCGTAGGAGCGGATGGCGTCGCAGAGCCACTTCCACGCGGAGTCGTCGCGGTCGCGCCGGAATGCGTGCCACTCGGCGGGCGGCTTGAAGGTGAGGCCGCGCTTTTCCAGCCATGCGCGGTAGTCGCGCAGCGAATAGTCGTCGAAACCTTCGTCCTTCTGGAGCGCGGCGTTGATCTCGTCCATGAAGAGGTAATCCACGCCCGCATCAATCTGCCGCCGGCACCAGGAGAGCAGGTATTCGAGATAGGCGGGATTCGACAGCGTGCCGTGGCGGCATTGGCGCTCGCCCCACGCGTCCACGAGTTTGCCGTCCGGGCCGCGCGTGGCCATGTCGAGCACCTGCGCCTCGGTGAGGCCGTTCTCGCCGTGATAGAGCGCGCTGCACGTGATGCCGCCGCCGAAAAGCGCGCCGAGCGCGTGCGCCTTCGGCGGCAAATGCGCCATCGCCGCGTAGTCGCGCGCGTGGTTCCACTTGAACCAGGCGCGAATCCAGCAATCGGAGCCGGCTTTCGCGCCGGCGCGGATGCCGTGATCCGAGTCCATCGTCTCGTGGACCGTATAGACGACGGCGTCGCGGATGTCGGCGATGGGCTGTTGCCGCCGCAGCGCCGCCGGAAAATCCGGCACGGGCCGCAGCCATCGCGGGTCCGGATCCGGCGCGACGGGCTGGAACCCGCCGCGAAGCTCCTCGCCGCGCGCGACGAGCCGCTCGATCTTGGCGGCCATTTGCGCCGGCTCGCTCTCTGCAAACGGCGCGAGCCACGCCCAAAGGCCGTTGGCCGCCGCGCGCGCCGGCGCGATGGCCGGATAGAGAAACAAGCTCGTCGGCGTGTGGCGCTGAACGAATGAACCGACTGGCTGCCACTCCCCGGCGTATCGCAGGAACACAACGCCGACCCCCGTGCCCGCGCCGGCCGCGCGCGCGATCACCGCAGGATGCCGGTTGCTCAGCCGCGCCGCTGTGTCGCCGCGAGGTCCCCACGCCGACACCCCCGCGAAGGCATCGTTCCGGCCGAGGCTTGCGATTGAGCCGCTGCGAAACTCATCCGGCTCGCGCCAGAACGCGTAGGTATCGAAGAGCGGCTCCTCCAGCGGCAGCCGCGGCATGGCCCAGCACCGCGCCTTGTCGGAGGCGGTCTTGCCGTCGAGCTCGAAGCGGATGAGCACGCCCTCGTCAGTGCAGATGAAATGAAGCCGGAGAATCTGGCGCGGCTCTGGGGAGATCACGACCGTTGAACCGACGACCACGGTGTCGTCGCGAACGGTGTATTCGACCCGCGCGGAAAGGCCGGAGGTCGTCTGCAGGCCGATCTCATCCACGAGGGCGAACTCCGGCTCCGCGAACTTTCTCGCCACGCGCCGCCACGCGCCCTTCGCGTCGCGCAACTCCAAATCGAATTCGCAGCGGTGCCGCAGGAACCTCACGCGATAACCCGGCGCGGTCACGTGCAGTTCGGCCGGCGTTTGCTCGACCGACGGCGCGGCGCAGACGGCGGCCGCGAGAACAGGCGCAGCAACAAACGGAAACATCAAGCGCATGAGCGCATCATGCGGCGGCAACAGCTCGCCGTCAAACCTGCTCGTGCTTGCGTGTCTCCACGCGCAGCAGCCAGACGCCCGCCGCCAGCACCGTCAGTTCCACCAACAACGTGACCGCCCCGAGCCGTCCGCCGAGCGGCCCGAAACAGCCGCACTCCGGCGACAAGCCGCGAGCCAGCGTCGCCGCGCCCGCCGCCAGGAAAACCGCCGACATCCCCGCCAGCAACGTCAGCGCGCCGGCACGCCACCGTCCTATGACCGCGAGCGCGCCGGCGGCGACTTCCCACCACGGCAGCAACACCGCCGCCGCCGGCACCAACGCGTCCGGCAGCAGGTCGTAGTCCGTGATCGAGCGTGCGAACGCCATCGGGTCGGCAATCTTCAGCGCGCCCGCCGCGATATAGACGCCGCCGAGCAGCACCAACGCCGTGCGCGCCGCGAGAGTTCTTGTTTCAAGGCGCATGTCCGTGAAAGCAGACGCTTGGTAACACATTCCACTCGCCGCTGTCCACGCCAACCATCGCCGCAAGCCGTGGCAGGACGGCTGATTTTCTGTTGGTGCTGCGGGCGGCTGGGCTTACACTGCCGGCGAAGTTCAAACAGGCCGGCACGGAAACGAGCGATGGCGGCCGCAACGAGACAAACTCATGTCCCAAAAACAAAACCTCACGGTCGTTGACGGCGTGGTCATCCTCCTTTTCCTGGCGGCGGCGACCTGGTTCTGCGCCGGCTTCTGGTTCCCCGACCCGTATGCGTCCCACCGGTTCGGTGCGCCGCTCATCTCGCTGCTGTCGTGGACCGCGCGCATCCTCACGCCACTCATCAGCGCGGGCATCCTGCTTGTTTATGTCATGGTCAGAACCGGCCGGATGTCGTCCACGCACGCGGCGTTGATGGGCGGCTCGGTCGTGGTGACGCTGGCAATTTTGTATCCGGCGGGCAGCTACATCTACTCGCGCAAGAACAACGTCGAGCAACGAACTCGATACTACCACCCTTTCCTACAGTTGACCCCGCCGATGCCGAAGCAGACGCCGGCCAGCACACCGGGAGTCCACATCTTCTGTCTCGGCGGCTCGACAACGGAATACGCCGACAAAAAACACGGCGGCTGGGTGGGACGCACCGAGAAGCTGCTCCGGGAACGAACCGGTCGGAAGGACATCATCGTTCACAACCTCGGCCGGCAGTGGTTTACGTCGCTGCACACCCTCATCAACTACGAAACAAACCTCCGCCACCACAAGCCCGACCTCATCATCGTGATGCACGCCATCAACGATCTGCTGCAAAACGCCGATCACAGCTACCTGAGCCACGGTGCTTTCCGCGAGGACTACGGCCACTTCTACGGACCGGTCACGCGGTTGATCCTCAACAAGGGATTCATCGGCGACGTGTTCGGCAGCATCCGGCTCTGGTATGCCAAGCCGCGCGAGACCATCGAAGCCCATGAGTTTCCCGGACTCGTTCCGTTCCGGCGTAACTTCTCCACGCTCATTGACCTGGCGCAGAAGGACGGCACTCCCATCGCGCTCATGACACAGCCAACGCTCCTGAAAGACACCATGAGCGCGGAGGAGCAGAAGGTATTGCACATGGTCGCCGTGGAAGCCTACGGCCCGGCGAAGAAATGGAGCTACGCGACCGCCGCGCGGGGGATGAAAGCCTACAACGACTGCACGCGGAGCCTGGCCAAGGCCCGCGGCGTCACGCTGCTAGACCTGGCGCAAGCCGTGCCGCAGACACTCGATTATTTCTGGGATGATGTCCATTACAGCGAGAAAACCTACACGGTGATTTCCGAGTTCCTCGCGGGCGAGTTGCTCCGGCAGAACGTCCTCGAACCGCTTCTTAAGAAGGCACCGACTGACAAACCGAACCGCATTCCGTAAAGGCGGCGGTATCACGATTCCAAACAACCAAGCCCCGGCCTCGCTTTCAGCAAGATCGGGGCTTGTTGTCCGTAACGATCGTGTTCGCGCGCTACGGGGCCGGTGCGGATGGATCCGACGGCGGCCGCTCAGCCGGCTCGCTGGGCGTTGCCGTTTCCACCGGCTCGGCGATGGCCGTGGCGGCTGGCGCGCTGGGTGCTGCCGGTCCGGCCGGCGCTGCGTCGGTTGGAGGCTCGGCAGCGGGTGCGGGCGGCGGCTCGCTGACTGCGACGGCGACTGGCTGCTGCGCTTCGGGCATGATGGGGGCTGTGACGGGCGCGGGAGCGGGCGTCACGTCGCCCTGGGTCGTCTCCATCGTGCTGTCGCCTTCGTAATGGTCGAGCGGCTGCGCGTCGCCGTGGTCTTCGGCGCGGCGGGTGAACTTCACCGAGACAATCTTCGAGACGCCGCTTTCCTGCATCGTCACGCCGTAGAGCACATCAGCCATCGCGATGGTGCGCTTGTTGTGCGTGATGAGCACGAACTGGCTCTGTTTGATGAAACGGCGGAGGATGTTCAGAAAGCGATTGATGTTGGATTCGTCGAGCGGCGCGTCCATTTCGTCCAGCACGCAGAACGGGCTGGGCTTGACCATATAGATGGCGAACAACAATGCGACGGCGGTCATCGTCTTTTCGCCGCCGCTCAGGAGCGTGATGCTTGTGAGCTGCTTGCCCGGCGGACGCGCGACGATCTCGATACCGCTCTCGAGCGGGTCGTTTTCGTCGAGCAGGATGAGGTTGGCTTTGCCGCCGCCGAACAGCTCGCCATACATCTCCTGGAAGTTCGTGCGGATCTTCTCGAACGTCTCGCTGAAGAGCTTGCGCGTGGTGGTGTTGATGTGCGCGATGGCCTTGAGCAGGTCGTCCTTGCTCTTGACGAGGTCCTCGTGCTGCTCGCTGAGGAACTTCTGCCGCTGCTCCAACTCATCGTATTCGGCAATGGCTTCGAGGTTGACCGGCCCCATCGCGTCGAGGCGCTGCTGCATCTCGGTCACCTGCATCTCCATCGCAGCCCAGTCGGGGCCGAGGCCGGCGGCTGCGGTTTCCTCCGGCGTGAGCGTGGTGGTCTGCGGCTGGCCGGCGTCGGCGATGGTGATCTTGAGCACCTCCGGCGGCAACTCGTCGAGGTTGAGTTGATACTGCCGCGCGATGCGCTCCTTGAGGTTCTGCATCCCCATGCGCTTCCCGGCGAGTTGCAACTCGATGGCGTTGTGCTCCGTCTTCGCCTCGTCCATCTGGCGGCGCTGGCCGCGCATGGATTCCTCCAGTTCCGCGATGCGCAGGGCAAACGCGTGGCGCTGCTCCTGTTGCTCGCGGAGCTGGCGCTGGAGTTCGTCGCGGCGGACCGCGCAGGTCTCGACGGCCCGCTCGGCTTCGGCGATCTCGACGCGCAGTTGCGCGATGCGGTCGGTGTAGCCGGCGCGGTCACGGGTGCGGTTCTCGATCAACTCGACGAATTCGGCGATGCGCGCTTCGAGCGGCGCTTTGCCGGAGGCGGCGTTGTTGTATCGCTGCTGCTCGGTGGCCTGCGCGATCTTCGCTTCGGTCAGCACGTCCAGCCGGTGCTGGCGGTCGGTCTGCAACTGCGTGGCGTGCTGCCGCGCCGCACCAAGTTGGCGGCGCAGTTCGCTCTCGCGCTGCTCGATGCCGGAAAGTTCCTGTTGAATCTGCGACTTCCGCTCGGCGTCGCCGGTGCCCTGGTGCGAGAGCTGTTCCAACTCCCACGTCACGGTTTCGATCTTGTGGCCCAACTCGACCAGTTCCTTCTCCACCGACGCCAGCTCGCCCTCCTGCGTGGCGATCTGGAGTTCGGCGGCGTGGACGAGCGCGCGCGTGGCGGCGAGCTTTTCCTCGACGCGCACGGCTTCGTTGACACTGGCTTGCTGGCGCACCTCGGTCTGCGTGGCCTGGCTTTGTAGCTGCGCGAGCTTCTCTGTCAACTCGGCAATCTGGCTCTTGCGCGTGAGAATGCCGGCCGCGACACCCGCGCCGCCGCTGATGACGCCGTGGCGGTTGACGAACTCGCCGCGCGGCGTGACGGCTTCGACGCCGTTGCTGCGGCTGATGATTTGCAGCGCGGTCTGAAGGTCCGGCGCGATGACGACGGAGGCGAGCAGCGAGCGGACAAGCGGTTTTAACGCCTCGTCGCAGCGCACGTGGTCAATCGCGAAGCCGACCGCGCCTTCAAGCATCATGTCGAGCGACGGCGCGACCACGCGGGGCAGGTCCAGTGGCGCCAGCGCGGCACGGCCCAGTTGCCGCTCGTGCAACGCGGCGATGATCTTTTCCGCGCTCGCACAATCGCGCACGACAATGGCCTGGAGATGGTTGCCGAGCGCGGCTTCGACGGCTGGCGCGAACTGCGGATCCACCTGGATGCACTGGGCGAGCGCGTTCAGCAGCGCGTCGGCCGGCATCTCGGCGCCGTGCGTGCTCTTCAGCACCGCCAGCGAGCCGGCAGAATAACCTTCATAATCGCGCTCCAATTGGTTGAGCAGTTCCAGCTTCGAGTTCACCTCGGCGATGGAGCGCAACTCGGCGCTTGCCGCCGCGGAAAGCTGCTTCATCTCGCTGTTGGCCTGCGCGAGCGCCTGCTGGAACTGCGCGATTTCCTCCTGAAACTTCGTGATTGTGTCGCGCCGCGCAGCAAGCTCCTGCTCGCCCGCGTCGCGTGTCGTCTGGATGCGCGACTGACGCTGTTGTAACTCGGATTTTTCGGTGCCGAGCCGCTCGAGGCGGAGGCTGCTGTTGCGCTGCTGGATATCAATTGAGGCCAGCTCGCTACGCAACCGCGCGGCGTTGCTCTCCTGCTCGATGATCGCCGCATCGGTCTGCGCGACGCTTCTCTCGGCTTCCGCAAACTGCTGTTCCAGCGCCGCGACGGCGTCCAGCTCGGCCTTGAGCGCGGCGTTCTTTTCGGCGACGACCGCGGCCATCGCCTTCAACTGCTCTTCCAGCGCCGCGAGCGCGGCCCGCTGGTCCGTCGCGCGCGCCTCGGCGACGCCGATGTCCACGCTGTGCTTCTGGATGAGCGCCTCGAACTCCGTGATCCGCTCGTTGTTGAACTGGATGCGGCTCTGGTTGCGCTCGATCTCGCTGCGGTTCTCCTGCTGCTCCAGCGTCGTCTGAGCGACCGCGTGGTCGAGCGTCTCCTGTCCCTGGCGCTGGCCGGCGACGGCGGTCTCGCTCTCCGAGACGGCGCTCGCGGCGGCCGCGATGGTCGCGTCGAGCGCGGTGATCTTCGTCTGGAACTCGGCGACCGCGGCCTCCAGTTCGTCGAGCCGGTGGCGGCTCAGGCGGCAATCGAGCGATTTGAGTTGGTCGTGAAGCTCCTTGTAACGGCGCGCCTTGCCCGCCTGGCGCTGGAGTGAGCCGATTTGCCGCTTGACCTCGCGGATGATGTCGGTGACGCGAACGAGGTTGGCCTCGGTGTATTCGAGTTTGCGGAGCGCCTCTTTCTTCTGAGTCTTGAACTTCGTGATGCCGGCGGCTTCCTCGAAAATGGCGCGACGGTCTTCGGGATGCGAACTGAGGATTTGGTCAATGCGCCCCTGCTCCATCATCGAGTAGGCCGCACGGCCGATGCCCGTGTCCATGAAGAGTTGCTGCACGTCGCGGAGGCGGACTGGCGTCTGGTTGATGAAGTAGTTGCCCTCGCCGTTGCGGAAGACGCGGCGCGTGATTTTCACCTCGCCGTAATCGAGCTGCACGCCGGCGACGGGCGACAGTTCACCCGGTTTGATCTCGGCGATGGTGATGCTGACCTCGGCCATGCCGATGGGCCGGCGGCCGTCGGTGCCGTTGAAAATCACGTCGGCCATTTCGCCGCCGCGCAACGCTTTGGCGCTTTGCTCGCCGAGCGCCCAGCGGAGCGCGTCAGAAACATTCGATTTGCCGCAGCCGTTGGGACCCACGATGGCAGTGACACCAGGGAGAAAATCGAGGCGGGTCTTTTCCGCAAACGACTTAAAGCCCACAATTTCAAGGTTTTTTAGATACATGTGCGAAGAATGTGTGAATAACTTGTGCATAGGTTGCCAGAGGGCATGGTCAGTGTAAAGGAAAAACACCATTAGCGGTGGTTGTGTCCATGGAGAGCCACAAAATGTGGTGTTTTCGACGCTTGGCTGAAATTTGCGAAATTCTGGTAAATAAAGTGGGTATTTTGCCCAAAAACAGCTTGTTTTATGCCTGAAAACACCCTAATCCCACTACCGAGATTTCCCGTAGGACAGACAATCCTGGTGGTCGAACTTCAGTGTGTTTGCAGCCGGCCGGCAAACTGCTACGATGTTGCCACGCCAATAGAAGAGCTGCCGGGATCGTTCATCGGTCAGGCTATGTTCGCGAGACCGTGGTGGTTGAACAGATAATGACCACAAACAAATGGAATGTTGATCGGAGCGCATGGATCGCATGGACCGTGCTGTTCCTCATAGTGGCTGCGATCATCGTTCTTGGGGGACACCGGACGGTCGTCCCCAGTTACCGCCAGAGCGCGTTGGATTGGCTTGCCAGCCGGCAACTTTACGATGGCACCGGTGTGGGAGGATTCGTTTACTTTCCGCACGCGGCCATTCTGTTCATGCCGTTGGCATGGCTGCCTCCGCTGCCGGGCGAGGTGATCTGGCGGCTCGTCAACATCGGCACGTTGGCGCTGGGCCTTCATGCTTTCGCGCGTCTGGCGGGCAAGGAATCGCGAAGCGAGTTGTTCCCACTGATGACCCTGGTGACGATTCCACTGGCGTGGGATTGCGCGCGCAACGGCCAGGCCACGCTGGCGCTGACCGGCTTGATGCTCCTGGCAGTTGTGGATGTGGCGCAGGCCCGCTGGTGGCGCGCAACCTTGTGGCTGTGTCTCGGAATCGCGGTCAAACCGCTGATGCTCGTGCTGGCTCTGCTGATCGCGGCCATCATCCGCCCCATGACATGGCGCGCGCTGGTGGGCATGGTCGTCCTGGCGCTGTCACCCTTCTTGTTCCAACACCCCTCGTATGTTCTCCAGCAGTATTCGGCGTGCTGGCAGAACACGACGGCCGCGGCCCATGTGGGCGTTGCTGTGCAAGGATGGACATCGCCGTTTGTCACGCTGGGCTTTCTGGGCCTGAATGTGCCGGAGCGAGGCCAGACGGCAATCCGCCTCCTGGCCGCGGTCGTCACCTGGCTGGCTTCCGTCTTTGTCTGTCGGCGGTTTGACGCGGCTCGTTCGGCGATCTTTGTGTTCTCGATGGCGGCGGTCTATCTGATGCTGTTCAGCCCGCGGACGGAGAACAATACCTATGCGATGCTCGGCCCGGCCTTCGCTGTGTTTGCCGCCCAATCGCTCCTGATTGAGAAACGACGGGGGGAGGGTGTCCTGCTGGCGGGCGTGGCTTTGGCCACGGCTGGCAGCCGCACGCTCGGCCGGCTGTTGGCGCCCGGCGCGGAAGCCGTCTGGCTGGCACCGGTTCTTGCGCTCTGCTTCGCCGCCTATCTGCTCGTCCGGATTTTTGAGCGCCCGGCTCAGCCAGCCGAAATGAAAGACAGTTGCCATTGCTGGCGCAGTTGAGGCACAGTTCCGGCGGTGTGACTCCGATCAAGGAAATAACGCGCGCGATTTCAAACCGCCGGCAGGACACAGAAACCGGCAGATTCTTTGCACCCCACAGTTAAACCATGACCTCACGCGAACGAGTCCTTGCCGCGCTGGCGCACCAACCGACCGACCGCGTGCCGCGGTTGCTCTACGAGGAAGCCATCGGTTACACGCCGCCGATCGAGCGGATGCTGCGCGAGCGGTGCGCGCCGAAGACGCCGCGCGATTACTTCGGCATGGACATCACCAGCGTCAGCTTCGCTCCGACGGCGTTGCCGCGCGAGCGGTTCGCGGGTTGGTTCGGAACGGAAGGCAGCGCGGCGCTTGCCAGCGGCCAGGTGGACGAATGGGGCGTCTGGTGGCGCGGCGGCGGCTTCTATCACTTCGCGCACGTCGAGTCGCCGTTGCGCGGTGTGCAGGACTTTGGACGGCTCAAGGAGTTCCCGTGGCCCGACCTCGACCAGTCGTATCGCTACGCCGGGCTGCTCGAGCTCGTCGAGGCGCTGCACGGGCAGGGTTTCGCGGTGGCGACGTTCGCCGGCTCGGTCTTCGAGCAGTCGTGGTATATCCGCGGCATGGAAGACCTGATGATGGACCTCGCCGCCGCGCCGGAGGTGGCGCACTATTTCTTCGAGCGCACGGCGGCACTCCAGCAGCACGCCGCGGCGGAGTTCGCGCGGGCGGGCGTGGACATCATTATCACCGGCGACGACATCGCCGGGCAGAACGGGTTGTTGATGAGTATCGGGACATGGCGGGAGTTCCTGAAGCCGCGTCTGGCAGCGACGGTGCAGGCGGTGAAGCGCGCGAACCCGGCGACAAAGGTCTTCTATCACTCCGACGGCAACGTCGAGCCGGCGGTGCCGGAACTGATCGAAGCCGGCATTGACATCCTCAACCCCGTGCAGCCGGAGTGCATGGAGCCGGCGGCAATCAAGCGCAAGTATGGCGACCGGCTGTCGTTCTGGGGCACGGTGAGCGTGCAGCGAACGATGCCGTTCGGCACGCCGGACGAAGTGCGGACGGAAGTCCGCGCCCGCATCCGCGACGTAGCTCGCGGCGGCGGGCTGATCCTTGCGCCGGCGCATGTGCTCGGCCCGGAGACGCCGTGGGAGAACATCGTTGCGTTTTTCGAGGCGGCCGATTCGACGCCGGTGCCGGAGAAGTGAATCTTGGACAGGAGACTGAAACCATGACAACACAACAACCCCTGAAGCTCGCCTGCATCGGCTGCGGTGCGCGTGCCCAGACTTACACCTCACTCGCTGCGAAGCAGCCGGAGCGGTTTCAGATCGTCGCGGGCGCGGATCCGGTGCCGGGGCGCGTCGAGAAGATCCGCCAGATTTCCGGCCGCGCGGATTTCCGCAGCTTCGCGAGCGCCGACGCCTTGCTGGCCGCGGGCAAACTCGCCGACGTCGTCATCATCGCCACGCAGGACAACGACCACTATGCGCCGTGTTGCCGAGCGCTGGAATTGGGCTACAACGTCTGGCTCGAGAAACCCATTGCCACGCGCGCCGCGCAGGTCCTCGACATCGAGCGCCGCGCTCGGAAGGCCGACCGCCGCGTCATGGTCTGCTTTGTCTTGCGCTTCGCGGCGTTCTATCGGAAGGCGAAGGAAATCATCGAGTCGGGCGCGCTCGGCGACATCGTTTCCATCCAGGCCAGCGAGGGCGTCGAGCCGTGGCATCAGGCACATTCGTTCGTGCGCGGCCACTGGTCGGTCGTGGCGAAAAGCTCGCCGATGATCCTGTCGAAGTGCTGCCACGACACCGACATTGTCCACTGGCTTGTGGGGCGGCGCTGCCGGCGGATCGCAAGTTTCGGCTCGCTGGAGTTCTTCCGCGCCGAGCGCGCGCCAGCGGGAGCGCCCGCGCGCTGCACCGACGGCTGCCCCGTGGGCGAGACGTGTCCTTACAACGCCCTCCGATACATCAATGAGAAGCGCGCGTTCTGGCTTGAGTCGGTGTTCGACCGCGCCCAAACGGCCACGCCGGAGGAGATCAAAGTGTGGTTGCGGACCAGCCCGTGGGGCCGCTGCGTCTATCGTTGCGACAATGACGCGGTGGACCGGCAGGTGCTGGCGATGGAGTTTGAGGGCGGCGTGACAGGCACGTTCACGATGACGGCGTTTGAAAACGGGCGGCACCTCGAAATCTACGGCACACGCGGCGTGCTCAAGGGTGGCGAGACGTATCGGAAGCATTTCGGTGCGAACCTTGTGCTGCTCCCGCACGAAGGCGAGATCGTCCGCCACTCGGTCAAGGCCGCGGACGGCGGCTACGAGTCGCACGCGGGCGGCGATCCCGGCCTTGTCAACGCCGTCCATGACGAGATGACCCGGCCGCCGGGCGCGGCGCTGGAAGCCGGCATTGACTCAACGGTGCACAGCCACATGATCACCTTCGCCGCCGAGGAAGCGCGATTGACCGGACGCACGGTGAGTATCGAAGAATTCCAGCGCGCGTTGACGAAGGAAGCCTGAGTCGAGTCATGCCGGCGAAACACGACCTCCGCGCCGTCGCCGCGCGTTTTCAGATCAGCGGTGAGTTCCAAGGAACTGCTCCGCACGGCAGCGGCCACATCAATGACACCTACGCGGCGACGTTCAGCCAAAGCGGCAACCGGGCGCGCTACATCTTCCAGCGCATCAACCACAGCATCTTCAAGAACCCGCCGGCCTTGATGGAGAACATTGAGCGAGTCACTGCTCACGTCCGCCGGAAGCTGGAGGCGCGCAGCATTGACCAGCCAGACCGCCGCGCGCTCACACTTGTGCCGGCGTGCGATGGCCGCTCATGGCACGCTGACGCCGACGGCAACTACTGGCGCTGCTACCTCTTCATCGAGCGAGCGACCACCTACGACCAGATCACGGCGGCTGCCCAAGCCCGCGAAGGAGCAAAAGCGTTCGGCTTGTTCCAAAAGCAGCTCGCCGACCTGCCGCCGCCGCGCCTGCACGAGACGATTCCGAACTTCCACCACAGCCGCCAGCGGTTCAACGCGCTGCGCGCAGCGGTCGAGGCCGACCCGTGCAATCGCGCCGCCGCGGTGAAGCCGGAGATTGAGTTCTGCCTGCGCCGCGAAGCGATGGTGGACGTGTTGCTCGACCTGCAAGCTCGCGGCGCGCTGCCGGAGCGCGTCACGCACAACGACACGAAGCTGAACAACGTGATGCTCGACGACGCCACCGGCGAGGGCGTCTGCGTCATTGACCTCGACACGGTGATGCCGGGCCTGGCCCTCTACGACTTCGGCGACATGTGCCGCACCGGTTGCAGCCCGACGGCGGAGGACGAACGCGATCTCGCGAAGGTCGAGACGCGCATGGACATCTTCGAGGCATTGGTGCGCGGCTATCTCGCGACCGCTGGCGAGTTTCTCAACGCGGCGGAGAAAGACCATCTGGTGTTCTCGGCGCGGCTCATCACGTTCGAGATCGGCATCCGGTTTCTGACCGACCATCTACTCGGTGACCGTTACTTCAAAATCCGCCGCGACGGCCACAACGCAGACCGCGCCCGCGTCCAGTTCAAGATGGTCGAGTCGTTCGAGCGACACGAGGCGGCGATGGACAGGGTGGTTAGAGGCGCCGGCTGACCGCGACGATGTCGGGCAGGCAGCAACGCGGCAACTCCGTCGCGTTGGTGGTTACGCGGGTTAGGCAATTTCCCTAGACCGTGTCTGGAAGTTTCGCCTGATTGTCAACCGCACGCTTTTGGAGAAGTGTGGGGCTGCGACAGCGGTCGCGTATGATCGGAAAAGGAATTGCTGGACCCCAATTGTTCGATGACGACAAGTCACTTTTGGATGGTTTCGACGTGCTTGCATGCAGCCGTGCTGGGCTGCGTGGCTCCAGCGGGCTTGTTTGATCGGCCGCAGTCATCGCTGCCCATGTTGAAAATCACAACCGCTGTGATGCCGGTGGAAATGGAGATTCCGCCGGCACCTCCACCCAGAAGCCGCCCGCCCCCGCCGCAGCTCTCTGCGGAGCATCGCAAGGCGATTGAGCCTTCCGCCCCACAGATGGCCCGGAACCAAGTCCCCGCGTCTCGTTTTGTCGCCGCCGTGACGGCGCTGCCGAAGTGGTCGCACTTCCATCCCGTGGCGTTGCCGGTTAGCGAGCCCGCGCCCGCGCCTTGCGGGCCAAACTGCACCTGCGGCTGCGCCAAGCCGCCCGGGCCGAGCACGTCTCCCGCTGAACCGGTTGTTGCCAGCGCCGGGGACGGTCCATCAGTGCAGCCGAGTTACCGGAACACACCGATGCCGGCTTATCCGCGCGTGGCAAAGATCCAAGGATGGGAGGGCGTGACGGTGTTGCGGCTGGAGGTGTTGGAAGATGGCGCGGTTGGGAAGGTCGAGTTGGTGCAGAGCAGTGGTCACAGCGTGTTGGACGAAGCCGCGATCCGGGCAGTCCAGCGATGGCGGTTCGAGCCAGCCCGACGCGGGAACTCGGCGGTGACGTGCTCCATCGAGGTGCCCATCCGGTTCAAGCTCGGCGACGCGGGCGCGTAAGCGAAAGCAGATGCCTTCGTCGCCAGTGATTTGACCGGTATTGCTCTAGGGCGATTCCCTAGGATGAGTTGAGGGTTTTCCCATATTCCGGAATGGCGGTTTTTAGTGGAAGGTCTGGGGCCGTCCAAAACGCATGAAGCGATTCATCAACATCTCCGGCCTCGCGGGATGCCTTGCCGCTGCCTTCTTTCTGGCGGGCGGACACTGGATGCTCCTCCAAGCGTTTGCGTGGGGCCGGATGGTGGTTGTCTATTCGCAACAGGGCACGTTGGCGGAAGCCTTGGAGAAAACTTTTGACGGCAAGCATCCCTGCAAACTCTGCTGTGCGGTTCGGGAAGCACAGAAGCCAATACCAGGGAATGTTCCAGAGGAGAAGACCGGGCGGGTATTCGAGATGCTTGGAGAAATCCAGCGTGTGACCGTGCCGCTGGTGCCAACGCGAAGCTGTGTTCCACTTTGTGCCGCCGGCGATTCCTTCAAAGACCGCGCCATCCCTCCGCCCCCGCCCCCTCCAAAAACTGTCTGACACTCGCGGGGTGTCCTTTGTCACGGACGCCGCTGCGAGAAACGCCGCGCCTGTATTCGTTCGCTGTCAGTCACTGGCTCCCAAGAGCCGCGTTCTTGTCATGAAAGGAAAAGGTATCGCCATGTTCTCGATTTCGTATGTCGTTCCGGTCACGCTCGGCTTGTTGCTGGCGTCCGGCCGGTTGTTGTCCGCTCAAACCAACACAGTCACACAACCCCAACCGTCCTCCCGCGCAGCGGTGAAAATGGCCGAAGTGGTTGTCAAAGGCCAGCGCGAGCCGGCGCTGACCGAGACGGAGGCGGCCGTCGCGCCGCTGACCACGCGGAATGTGGACATATCGCCCGAGGCCAAGGGCCGCGTCACCGACAGCGCGGGGCTGTTGCGCAATGTCCCCGGCACGGCCGTCATCCGCAACGGTCCGCAGACCGGCATTGTGCAGTTGCACGGCATGCACAACGACCGCGTGAAGATCCTCGTGGACGGCATGACCATCACGCCAGCCTGCCCCAACCACATGGACCCGCCGCTGCACGCCATCAACGTGCCAAACGTCGCAGCCATGACAGTCATGAGCGGTGTCACGCCCGTGAGCCTCGGCGGCGACAGCACCGCCGGCACGGTCGTCGTGAAGGCCGCGCCGCCGCAGTTCGCAAAAGACGAAAAGCTGCGGCTCTTCAGCAACATCACCAGTTCGTATGCGAGCCGCGACGACGGCTGGACTGTCGGCGCCGCGGGCGGCGTCGCCAACCAATTCCTGAGCGGCTCCTACCACGGCTCCTGGGTCAAGGGCGGTGACTACCGCTTTCCCGGCGGCTTCGTGCGCGCCAGCGGCTACGACTCCATGGAGCACGACCTGCTGCTGGGCTTCAAGACCGGGCCGAGCATCTGGGGCCTCGATGTCGGCATGACCCGGATGCGCAACACCGGCACGCCGGCGCTGGGGATGGACATTGCCGAGGACGACGGCAAGCGCGTGGGCATGCGCAACACCACCGAACTGGACTTCGGCACGCTGGAGAGCCGATTCTACTATCATCACACCGACCACCTGATGGACAACTTCTCGCTCCGCCCGGTGACCGGGATGCGCATGATCGCGCCGGCCATCAGCAGGGACACCGGGTTCAACATCGGCCTCACGATGCCGTGCGGCGAACTGCACACGGTCCGGGTCGGCACGGAGTTCCATCTCATCACCCACAGTGTCTATGGGCAAATGCTGCCGTCAGGCATGATTCAGGACACGTTCAGTGACGCCACCCGCAACCGCGTCGGGACCTACGCGGAGTGGCAAACCGACTGGACGCCGGAGTGGCGCACCCAGTTCGGCATCCGCAACGACACCGTCATGAGCGACGCGAGGAACATTGACCGGTTCTTCGCCGCCAACGCGGCCGACCGCGCCCGCTTCAACGCGCGCAACCACGCGTCCACGGATGCGAACTTCGACCTCACGGCCTCGACGCGGTTCGCGCCGGACAAAGAGAGCGCCTACGAACTCGGCTTCGCCCGCAAGACGCGCTCGCCGAACATCCTGGAGCGATTCCTCTGGACACCAGCAAGCTCCAGCGCCGGCCAGTCCGACGGGCGGACCTATTTCGGCAACCTCGACCTCGAGCCCGAAGTGGCCCACACCGTTTCGCTCAGCGGCGACTGGCGCGGCGACAAATGGAAAGCCTACGTCTCGCCGTTTTACAGCTTCGTGAGCGACTACATCCAGGGCACGCCTATCGCGCGACTGGATACAGCCGGACTGCCGGTGTTGCAGTTCAGGAACATGAACCGCGTGGACCTCTACGGCGCGGACGCAGGGGCGAGCTACCAAATCTGCGAGCCGTTCGCAGTGAGCGCACAGGTCAGCTACGTCCGCGGCGACAACCACGCCACAGGCGATTCCCCCTACCGTATCGCGCCGTTGCGCGGCGTGATTGACTTTGACCACAAGTGGAAGCGGTGGGAGAACCAGGTGGAAGTGGTGCTCGTGGCGCGGCAAGGCGACGTGGCGCAGTTCAACGGCGAGCAGAAGACCCCCGGCTACGCGCTGCTGAACTTGCGCACAGGCTATCGCTTCACCGACTGGGCGTTGCTGACGGCGGGCATCGAGAACATCACCGACCAGAGCTACGCCGACCATCTCAACGGCATCAACCGTGTGGCGGCCAGCGACGTGCCTGTAGGCGTGCGTTTGCCCAGTCCCGGCAGGTTCTTCTTCGTCGCGATGAATCTCACATTCTGAACAAAGGCCGTGCGAGGGTTTTGCCGTCCACAACCGTTAGATACAGCGGACGATGAAACCCAAACCGGACGTTCTCCAACACATATTCCGGCTGACGACACTGGCTCTGGCAGCAGTGGCGTTCGCCGGATGTTCCGGCATTCCGACGAAGAGCGAGCGGCAGGCGCGCGCGGAGCTTCAGAGCCTCACGCGCGTCTATCGTCCCGACGGCCAACGGCCCGCGTTGCCGGAGCTTGGCACCAACACGACGATGGCCACGCTCCTGACTTACGCGATGCTCAACCAGCCGCGCGTCGAGGCCGCTTACTACGACTACGCCGCCACCGTCGAGCGCGCCACGGTGGAGCGGTCGCTGCCCGACCCGCGGCTCACGCTGGAACTGGACATCCAGACCATCGTGACGACTGTCATGCCCGGCTTGTGGGTGGACCTTCCGTGGATCAAGAAACTGCGCCTGCGAGCCGACCGTGTTACGGCCGAGAGCCAGGCAAGATATCGAGACTTCGAAACCGTCGTCCTCCAGACCGCCTTCGAGGTCAAGCGGGCTTTCTATCAACTCTATTTTCTCAACGAGCGCCTGCTCATCAACCGCGAGACGCTGGACCTGGTGAACGAGATGGAGCAGGTCGCGCGCGCGCAGAACGAGGTCGCCAAGGTCACCATGCAGGACGTATTGCGCGCACAGATGGACCACGACCGGCTGAAGACCGAGATCATCAACCTCGAAGACATGCGGAATCCGCTGCTCGCCCAGCTCAAATCCGCGTTGGGCATGAGCGCCAGCCAGCCCAATCCCCCAGTGCCGGCGCGCCTGGAGTCCACGTCGCTCGAATTCGATGGCGACAAACTCCTGGCCGTCGCGATGGAACACAACCCGCGCCTCAAGGCGATCGAAGCGGAAGTGCGTCAGGGCGAGGTGAGCATCCAGTTGGCCCACCAGAGCAAGCGGCCCGATTTCAACCTGGGCGTCGAACTGGACGCGAAAGCCGTGCCGCTGATGACACGCCCGACGCTCGGCGTCACGTTGCCCATCTGGCGCGACAAGATCGCCGCCGAGATCGCCGCGGCGCAAGCCGGCAAGAGCGCCGCCGCGGCTCGGCTCTTGGCGGAGCAAATCCAACTGGCGGCGGATTTCGCGACGAGGTCGTTCGCGTATCGCGAGGCCACGCGCAACGTGAAGTTGCTCACCGACTCCCTGTTGCCCAAGGCCAGGCTGTCGCTGGACGTGGCGCGCGCCGGCTACAGCGCCGGACGCGTGGACTTCATCAACCTGCTGGACGCCAAGCGCACGTGGCTGGAATTCCGGCTGGCCCGTGTGGACGCGCGGTTGCAGCGCGAACTGGCCCTCGCCGAGCTTTCGCTGCTGATCGTGGGCCTCCCGCCCGCCGGCGCACCGATTCCCGCGATCAGCCAGCCAGCGAGACAATCCCATGAAAAATAGATTTCAATTCGTCACCATCCTTTTGCTGGCGCTCTGCGTTCTGTCGGCCGGCTTCTTCGTCGCTGGTTGCGGACAATCAAGCTCTCCCTCCGGACAGTCGGCTGCGCCTAAATACCACTGCCCAATGCACCCGACCTACACTAGCGACAGAGCGGGCGATTGCCCCATCTGCAACATGAAGCTCGTGCCAATCAAGGGCGGACAGCCCACGGCCCCGCATGCCGAAGCCGAGCCTGCGGCACCGGTGCCGGGCCGGACCACAATTTCCATCTCGCCGGAAAAACAGCAAACGATCGGCTTGCGCACTGCGGTGGTTGGCAAACAAAAACTCGGCCAGACCATCCGCACCACCGCGACGTTCGAACACGACGAGACCAAACTCGCCAAGATCGCCCCCCGTTTCGCCGGCTGGGTGCGCGACCTCAAGGTGAACTTCACCGGCCAGCACGTCCAGAAAGGCGAGCCACTGCTGACGGTCTATAGTCCGGAGCTTTTCGCCGCGGAAAACGAATATCTGCTCGCCTACCGCCGCCTCGCGCAGCCGAAGTCCAGCGTCAGCGACCTTGGCTTCGCCTCGCCACAGCGTTTGGTCGAGTCCGCCCGCCGTCGTCTCTCGCTCTGGCAGATCGGCGATGAGGAAATCAGCGCGCTGGAGAAGAGAGGCGTGCCCAAGGACGAGCTGCTGATTCGCTCGCCCGTGTCGGGCCACGTGATTTCCAAGACCGCGGTCGAGGGCAAGGCGTTCACGGCGGGCGAAACGCTCTTCGAGATCGGGGCGCTCACGCCGCTCTGGGTGCGAACTTCGGTCACCGAGTCCGACATGCCGCTCATCCGGCTCGGTCAGAAAGCGCGTGTCATTCTACCCTACCTCGGTAACAAAACCTACGAGAGCAAAGTGACGTTCCTCTACCCGCATCTCGAAGCGCAGACCCGCCGCGCCGAGGTCCGCCTCGAAGTGGACAATCCCAACCATGAGCTGCGCCCGCAGATGTGGGCCAACGTCGAGATCGAAGCCAGCTTCGGCGAAGTGCTCGCCGCGCCCGCCAGCGCCGTCATTGACACCGGCGAGCGCTACGTGGCGTTCGTGTTGCGCGAGGACGATCATCTGGAGCCACGCGAGGTGAAGATCGGCGCGAAGACCGACGACTGGTGGGAAGTGAAGGGTGGTCTCAAGGAAGGCGAGAAGGTCGTCACGCGCGCCTTGTTTCTCGTGGACTCCGAGAGCCAGCTCAAGGCCGCCATCGCCGGCATGGGCGGTGGTCATCAGCACGACGCCGTCGCCTCCAAACCGCCCTCGGAGGAACTGTTGGATGTGCTCGCCCAATACACGAAAATCCAGACCGCGCTGGCCGGCGATACTCTCGCGGGCGTGGCGGACGCCGCGCAGGCCATCGCCAAACTCGTCACCAGCAATCCGACGAAGACGTTGCCCGCCGCACTCGCGCCGCAGGCCGTGGCACTGGCCGATGCGAAAGACATCGCCGCCGCCCGCGAACGATTCAAGCCGTTCAGCGTCTCGCTGATCCAACATCTCGACCATGAGAAGGTGCAGACCGGCCGCTACTACGGCGCCTACTGCGACATGGCCAAGGCCGCCTGGCTGCAAGCGGACAAGAACGTCAGGAACCCGTATTTCGGCAAGGAGATGCTGGTCTGCGGCGAGATCAGGAAGGCTTACTGAGGACTGCACGATGGATTCGCCCGCCCAATCCACCATCCACGCGCCACCTCACAAGGAGTCCCTCATCGAGCGGCTCATCGAGTGGAGCGCTCGGAACAAGTTCATGGTCTTCCTTTTCGTCGGCGCGCTCACGGTCGGCGGCGTCTGGTGCCTGCAGAACACGGCGCTTGATGCCATTCCCGATCTCTCGGACACGCAGGTCATCATTTACACGCAATGGGACGGCCGCAGCCCGAACCTCGTCGAGGACCAGATCACCTATCCCATCGTCACCAAGCTCATCGCCGCGCCCAAGGTTCGCGTCGCGCGCGGCTACTCGTTCTTCGGCTACTCGTTCGTCTATGTCGTGTTCGAGGACGGCACCGACATCTACTGGGCGCGCTCGCGCGTGCTCGAATACATGCAGGGTCTCTCCGGCCAGCTTCCGCCCGGCGTGACGCCGACGCTCGGCCCCGACGCGACCGGCGTGGGCTGGGGCTTCCAATACGCGCTCGTGGACCGCTCCGGCAAAAACGACCTCGCCGACCTGCGTTCGTTCCAGACGTGGCACCTGCGCTACTGGCTCCAGAGCGTCGAGGGCGTCGCCGAGGTCGCGACGTTCGGCGGCTTCGAGAAGCAATACCAGGTCGAACTCGACCCGAACAAACTCTTCGCCTACAACCTGCCGCTTACCCGCGTCGTCAGCGCCATCCGCAGTTCCAACAACGACGTCGGAGGCCGCGAGATGGAGCGATTCGGCACCACCTACCTCGTGCGCGGCATGGGCTACATCAAGTCCCTCGACGACCTCCGCCTCGTGGTCGTTGGCGCCGACGCGCGCGGCACGCCGGTCCTGCTCAAGGACATTGCCAGCAACATTGCCCTCGGCCCGGAGATGCGGCGCGGCGCGGGCGACTTCAACGGCGAGGGCGAGACCGTCGGCGGCATCGTCGTCGTGCGTTACGGGCAGAACGTGTTGCAGGTCATAGACCGCCTGAAAGCGAAGCTCGCCGAGGTGAAGCCGTCGTTGCCGCCCGGCGTGGAGATCGTCACCACCTACGACCGCTCCGACCTCATCCGCCGCAGCATCAGCACGCTCAAGCATACCATCATCGAGGAGAGCATCATCGTCGCCGTCATCGTCATCGTGTTCCTGCTCGACTTCGGCGGCGCGGCGCGGGCCATCGTCACGCTGCCCATCGCAGTCGCGCTGGCGTTCATCCCGATGTATTTCATGGGCCTCACCGCCAACATCATGTCGCTGGCCGGCATTGCCATCTCCATCGGCGTGCTGTGCGACGAAGCGGTCGTGATGGTCGAGAACGTCCACAAGAAGCTCGAACACGCCCCGCCCGGCCTGAGCCGCGCCCAGCGCCAGGAGATCATCATCGCCGCCTGCAAGCAGCTCGGCAAACCGCTCTTCTTCGCGCTGCTCATCATCACCGTGAGCTTCCTGCCCGTGTTCACGCTGGAGGCGCAGGAAGGCCGGCTGTTCAAGCCGCTCGCGTTCACCAAGACCTTCACGATGGCTTGGGCCGCGTTCCTCTCCATCACCATCGGCCCCGCGCTCATCGTGCTCATGACCGGCGCGAAGGTCATCCCGGAACATCGCCACCCGATCAGCCGGTTCCTGCACTGGCTCTACTATCCGTGGGTCAGCGCGCTCATGCGGCGGCGGATTCTTTCCATTGCCATCGCAGTCGCGGCCGTCGGCTCCGCGGTGCCCATCTACGAGAAGCTCGGCTCCGAGTTCATGCCGCCGTTGAACGAAGGCACCATCCTCTACATGCCGACCTCGCTGCCGACGATGTCCATCACCGAGGCGACGCGGCTGATGCAAATCCAGGACCGCATCCTCAAGCAATTCCCCGAAGTCATCACCGTCCACGGCAAGGCGGGTAAAGCCGAGACCGCCACCGATCCCGCGCCGATGGAAATGTTCGAGACCGTCGTCCAGTTGAAACCGGAGAAGGACTGGCGTCATGTCGCCAATCCGCGCTGGTATTCGAAATGGAACACGCCGGAGTGGCTTGGCGGCTGGCTCCGCAAAGTCTGGCCCGACCAGCGACCGATCACATGGGACGAACTCATCGCCGAGATGGACGAAGCTCTCGCGTTGCCCGGCCAGGTCAACGCGTGGACCATGCCGATCAAGGCGCGCATTGACATGCTCTCCACCGGCATCCGCACGCCCGTCGGCATCAAGATTCTCGGCTCCGACTTGAAGGAAATCTCCCGCATCGGCGAGCAGCTCGAAGCCGTGCTGCGCGAGGTCAAGGGCACGCGCAGCGCCTACGCCGAGCGAACCGTCGGCGGCTATTACCTCGACATCATCCCGAACCGTCGCGAGATCGCCCGCTACGGCCTCAATGTCGAGGACGTGCTCAACGTCGTCGAGACCGCCATCGGCGGCATGGCCATCGGCCGCACCGTCGAGGGCCGCGAGCGTTACACCATCAACGTCCGTTACTCCCGCGAACTCCGCGACGACCCGGACAAACTCAAGCGCGTGCTCGTGCCGGTGGCCATGAACGAAACGGCGAATGGGCAAAGCGGCGAATCGGCGATGGTCGCCGACTCGCCGACTCGCCGACTCGCCGGTTCAACCGTCGCCCAGATTCCCCTCGGCCAGCTCGCCGAGATCAAGACCACCGTCGGCCCGCCGCTCATCAAGAACGAGAACGGCGCGCTCACCGGCTGGGTTTACGTGGACGTCACCGGCCGCGACCTCGGTGGCTACGTCGCCGACGCCAAGCGCGCCGTCACCGAGCGGATGGAAAAGGCCGGCCTCCTCCCCGCCGGCTACCGGCTCGAATGGACCGGCCAATACGAATACATGCTTCGCGTCCGCGAGCGGCTCAAGGTCGTCGTCCCGCTCACGCTCGTGATCATCTTCACGCTGCTCTACATGAACTTCAAGAGCGTGCCGGAGACTCTGATCATCCTCCTCTCGATCCCGTTCGCGATGACCGGCAGCATCTGGCTGCTCTGGTTGCTCGGCTACAACCTCAGCATCGCCGTCTGGGTCGGCATCATCGCCCTCGCCGGCCTCGCCGCCCAGACCGGCACCGTCATGATCATCTACCTCGACGAAGCCTTCCACGCCTGGCAACGCGCCGGCCGCATGAAGACCCAGCACGACCTTTTCGAAGCCATCACCTACGGCGCCGTCCAGCGCGTCCGCCCGAAGCTCATGACCGTCTCGATGGTCACGCTCGGCCTCGTCCCCGCGCTCTGGGCGCACGGCGCCGGCGCGGAAGCCATTCAACGCATCGCCGCGCCGATGATCGGCGGCCTCATCACGAGCACCATCCTCACCCTCGAGATCGTCCCCGCCATCTACTCCCTCTGGCGCGGCCGGCAGGTCGAGTGGGTCAAAGGCCCGCGTCCGCCGAAGAAGAGCTGGGAGGAACTCAGCGCGCAATTTGTCGAGTGGGAAAAGCGCGAGCACGAGATCAAGCCCGCGTCCTGACGCCGCCCGCCTCTGCGCAATCGCGATTGGAAGTGTCGGCCAACTTCCGGGTGTTCTAGATGTGAGGCCGCAAAGGCCACCGGAAGGAGTTTTCACCTCAACAACTCCACGACGCCATTGGTGGCACAGGCACCACCTTGGTAGGAGCAAAGAAAACTCGCATGCCTGGCGCCAGGTGCGCCAGGGCATCACCCCTCCATCGGTTTCGCCGCCCCCGCCGTGATGACAGGATGAATCCAGTCGTATCTGTCAAGAGACGGGGCCGGCCCGGATGAGAACCCCGAAGATGACCGGCCGGTTGGCGGTCAAAAGGGTAAAATTTTGGTTGCGGCGGCGCGCGTATTCGCTTAGAGAGAGTGCCGCCAACCTCCGGGTAATTCAGGTTAGGTCTGAACATTTGGCTCTGTCAGTCAGGTATCTCATGTCATCCGAAGCACAAGCTCAAGTTGTCGAAGGCGTCTTGGAATTCGCCGAGAAGGGTTACGGTTTCCTCCGCAATCCCGTGAAGGCGTTCCAGCCGAATCCACTGGACCCGTTCGTCTCCGCGGACATGATCCGCCAGTTTCGCCTGCGCGAAGGGCTGGTCGTCCGCGGCGAACCCGGCAAAGCCGACCGCGGCCGCGGCCGCAACAGCCCCCCGCTGGCCAAGATCGAGAGCGTCTGCGGCATGGCGCCGGAGAAGTGGGCCGAGGTGAAGTCCTTCGACAAGCTCACGCCGATCAACCCCAAGGAGCGGTTCGTTTTTGAAACCACGCCCGACATCATCACGATGCGCGTCGTGGACTTGCTGGCGCCCATCGGCAAGGGCCAGCGCGCCCTCATCGTCTCCCCGCCGCGCTCCGGCAAGACCACGCTGCTCCAGCAAATGGCCGCCGCCGTCACCAAGAACCACCCGGAGACTTACCTCATCGTGTTGCTCATTGACGAGCGCCCCGAAGAGGTCACCGACTGGCGGCGCACCGTCAAGGGCGAGGTCATCGCCTCCTCCAACGACATGCCGCTGGAGAACCACGTCCGCGTCAGCCGGCTCGCCGCCGAGATGGCCAAGCGCCGTGTCGAGATGGGCCAGGACGTGTTCATGGTGCTCGATTCCATCACCCGCATGGGCCGCGCGTTCAACGCGGTCTCCGGCACCAGCGGACGCACCATGACCGGCGGCCTCGACAGCCGCGCGCTGGAAATCCCCAAGCGCATCTTCGGCGCCGCGCGCAAGTCCGAGGAAGGCGGCAGCCTCACCACCGTCGCCAGCGCGCTCATCGAGACCGGCTCGCGCATGGACGAGTTCATCTTCCAGGAGTTCAAAGGCACCGGCAACATGGAGCTGGTCCTCAACCGCAAGGTCGCCGAGCAGCGCATCTGGCCCGCGATGGACATCGGCCAGAGCGGCACGCGGCGCGAGGAGTTGCTCATTCCGCCCGCCGACCTGGAGAAGATCGCCCTCCTGCGCCGCGGCATCGTTGGCATGCCACCCGAACAGGCGATGGGCGGCCTCGTCACCGCGCTGAACAGAACCAAGTCCAACAAGGAATTCCTGACCCAGCTCGGCCGCGGCTCCGGCTTGCGGTTGTAGGCCAGCGTCACCGCCGCTGGCTTGCCGAGCCCATCGTGTCCGTCGCGCCCTTGAACCCCGGCCCGCCGGCCGCGACGTAGCCGCGGCTCGCGCCGCTCGCGTCCGGGCTGACCCAGAAGGCGTAGAGCGCACCGTTCTTCAGATGGAACCGGAACTTCACCGGCTGGCCCGCGAGCTTTGACAAGTCGCGCGCGCCCTTCCACTTCACCGCTTGCAGCGTCTTGTCGGCGCGGAGCGGCACGCAATTCTCCCGCGTGAACGGTTTGATCACGTTGCCGTCGCGATCAAGCGCCTCCACGCGCAGTTCGCCCTTCGGCGCGGCGAGGTTGACGAAGAGAAGTTTGCCGTCGAAGCGCACGGGCCGCGTCGTGAGCGTGGCCATCTCGGTGCCTGCATCCATCGAAGCGAATCCATCGCGACGCAGCACAGCCAGACCCGTGCTCGCGCCGGCATCGTTGTAGTTGCAGCCGGGGAAACTCTTCCCGGCCCGGCCGCTGACGTAGAAGTAAAGCTTGTCGCCGACGACCAGACAGCCGCCGCCCACGCTCTGCACGTTGCCCCAGTTCCAGTCGCCCATCTTCTCCGACACGGGACAGAACGGCTGCCGGTTGGAGCGGTCCCAGTGAAACCCGTCGCGGCTGAAACCGACGCAGATGGAGTTCTGCTTCGGCCGGCCGAACTGTTGCAGCTCTTTGGCTATCTCTGTCGGTGGCTTGGAACGGTAATCGCCGCGCCAGACGCTGAACAACCCGACCAGCACGCTCTCGTAGGCCGCGCAGTCGAGATTGTAGAGCTGCGGCGGCGTCAGCAGGTCGTCGCGTTTCCAGTCGGCATTGTCGGAGGCGACCCAGACGACCGGCTCCTTCTTCTCGGAAACCTGCGGCGTGAAGCTGAAGAAATCCTTCGTCTCCCAATAATGCCGGCTGCGGCCGCGCTTGGAGCCGATGCGGATGCTGAACACCCACCGTTCGCGGAACGGATTGTAGAAGAACGAGCTGCGGTCGCCAGTCTTCGAGCCGTCGCCCGCCTTGGTCCAGTGAATGCCATCCGCCGACCGCAGCAGCGAGAACATCCCGCCGCCGGCATAGACCGCCATCTTGAACCGTTGCTGCGGGTCCGTCGCGTTGTGGTCGAGCCAGACCGTGTTGGAATCGCGCCCGCCTTTGAGGACGATGTTCGTGTCCGGCACCACGTCGAGCTTCGGCTTCTCCCAGCGGATGCCGTCCTTCGAGGTCGCGTAGCAGGTCTGGCCGCCGCCGTGGCCGGCGTAATACCACATCTTGAACAGCTTGTCCTTCGGGTCGAACCACACCCCGTCGCTGAACGGCATCACCGCCGGCCCGCGTCCCGCCAACTCCCACGGTTGGTCCGGTTTCAAGATTGGATTGCCGGCGAAATACTCCGGCGCATGAAACACCCGCTTCAGCGTCGTGCCCTCGATGAGGAAGTCATCCACGAACAACTGCCGCCCCACGTCAATCGGGATGACCGCCGGCGGCGACGCGAGATAAGGCGGCGGGACCGGGTTCTCGGGAAAATCCGCCAGCCGCGGCGGCCATTCCGCCGGCAGCGTGATGCCGTTGTAGAGCGTCTCGGCTGCGGCCGCTGTCGAAACCGCAGCCAACCATGCAACAACCAGCTTCCTTTTCATGCTCACTCCTCCGGTGTTTGCGCCGCGAGGTGAGCGTGGCGGTTTACCACTTCACCTGCACGACGCGCTTCTTGCCGAACTTGTCCACGTAGAAAAGTTGCTTGTGCTGGCAGCCGTATTCGTGGAGCAGCTTCGTGATCTTCACGTCGAAGCAGCAATACTCCGCGATCTCCATGATCCGCCCCTCTTTCCACCACTTCAGCGCCTCCATGCCGTCGGCGATCTTCTCGCTGCCGAGCGTGCCCGTGGCAAACGCATCCATCGGCAGCTTCCGTCCCACCGCCTTCTCCAGCTCCACCAGCAAGTCGAGCGTCGGCGCCTGCGTCAGGTCCAGCGGTGAGTAAGCCGACAGCACCTCGTAGTCGAAGTTGATGATGTTGTAACCGACCACCAGGTCGGCCCGCAGCAGCGCCTTGATGAGGTCGTTGGCGCGGCTCTCGTCGAAGATTTCGTAGCTCTGCGTGCCGGTGGAGTAAATGACGCCGACCGACATCTTCATGTCGCGCTTCTTGTCCCACCCGCCCACGTCCGCCGCCGACTTCTGCGTTTCCAGGTCGAAGTAAACGATGTTCTTGTTCTCAGACACAACCGCAGGCTAACGAACCGCGCCACCGCCCGCAAGGAGAACGATGCCCTGACGGTCTCCCGCAGGGCCGTCGGCGAGTGCGTCAGGAATGAGGAAGCGCCCCAAAGACCAAAAATGAAACCTCGAACATGGAGTGCAAGAACGTCGCGCTTACCTGCCCTTGCCTTTCAGGACCAGCGATTTCTCCGGGAACTCAAACTGATTGATGTCCTCTTCGGGATGGAGGTCGGCATAGCAAAGGACGAAGGCGCGTCTCGCCATGACGCTTGACTAGGCAACGTGGCAGCGGGAAAATCACGGCGCTGTGAATGCTCAAGATGGGGAGCGTGAACCCATGAACAAGATGAACTGCCAAAAAAGGTATGTTTCGCGTTTGCATCGCCGCTGGCTGTTTGTAGGCTCTGGATTCTCAGCACAACAACGAACGTGCAACCTGAAAAGTAAGGGAAGATCGAATTATGAGAAAGCTTGTTCTCGTCGGTGTTGTTTTACTGGCCGGGTGTTCTGCCCCTCGCGTAGCAGATAAACAATCTCAAGTGGATTACTCATTGCTAAGCATCCAAGAACTCACCGCGAAGGCAGAAAAGGGAGATGCCAACGCTCAAACTGAACTGGGCTTCTGCTACGCGATTGGCAAGCGTGTTACGAAGGATGAGGTGGAGGCCCTGAAGTGGTATCGCAAAGCCGCCAAGCAGAATAGCACCAAGAGGCTTTCGATCGATTTCAAACCGAAGCAATATCACCCCACTGCCAAAGAGGTTGCCTCGCCGAGTCCACAGCAGCCTGCCCTCTTAAAGACTGACGCGGCCGTTCTCCGGCGAGAACCAACAGCGTTGAACGTCGTTGGCATTCCAGAAGGTTCTTACGGCAAGAAAATGTTCGCCGAGATCGGCCGGCACTGGACGCTATTGATGGAGCAGTATTACGCCGACGGCCAACCAGGAAAGGTGAAGCTCAACTTCACGCTCTATCCGACCGGACGCGTGGATCATCTGAAGGTTGCGCAAAACACCGCTTCCCCTATGCTTGGACGCTACTGTCAGAAGGCAGTGATTGATTGTGTCCCCTTCGATCCGTGGCCGCAAGAGATGAAGCTGTTGGGGGATCACTTCAACATCACGATAGATTTTAACGTGTATTCATACGAAAAGTAGATCGTGTGAAAAGCGCGCTGCTCCTTTGCCAACTTGCTGGCAGCGTCACGGCAGCGGGAAAGTCGCGACGCTGACTCACGCCTGCCCTGCGCGCCGCAACGAAGTTTGCATCACTTGGCAACCACGCCCAATGCCTGCTATGGCTGGCTGAGCCATTCGACCACACGCCGTTTTCCCTCAGCAACTTGCTTCGATGTCATCACACTGCCGAGGTAAGCAATAGCGCCCTTTCCCATGTTGTTTCCTTGCATCGCCGACAACAAGCACCACTTAAACGCATCCGTCAGGTCCTTAGTCACCCCTCGGCCAAAACGGTAACAATTGCCCAGATAGAATTGTCCGTCCGCATCATTCTGTTCAGCAGCTTTACGCAACCATTTTGCTGATTCGACGTCGTCCCTCTCCACACCTTGGCCAGCGCTGTAAAGAGAGGCGAGGCTGAGTTGACCCACAGCATGATCTTGCTCGGCGGCTTTGCGAAACCACTTCAAAGCTTCCGCGTAGTCCACCGGCACACCTTGGCCAAGGCGGTAACACATGCCCAGAGATTGTTGAGCATCCGCATTACTCTGTTCTGCGGACTTGCGAAACCACTTCACCGCTTCCACACTATTCGTTGTTACGCCGCGGCCAAAGGCGTATAAGGCACCGAGGCGGAATTGACCTTCAGCATGATTTTGCTCGGCAGCTTTGCGAATCCATTTCACCGCTTCCGCGTCATCCTTCGTCACACCGAGTTTACCCGTTCGCAATACTTCGCCCAATTCATACTGAGACTGGGCATCGTTGTTCTCCGCTTTTGCGCGCAGTTCAGCAAGGTTTCTGCTGCTCTTGCTTGCTATTTTCAGGCCCCTCGTGAAAAGGAAGAGCGTCGTGTCACGTTGGCGACTTATCAGACGGGATCGGATTTGCCCCCCAGGGGTCGGTCCATCTGGGCGGTCCCGCGGGTCAAGTCTTACATGCCATACCCAGCTTCGCACACGAGTAGTGAAAATAATAACATCCCCAACTTTGATGCTTTGCAGAGTTGTCCAGTCTTGTTTCTCGGGGTGTATCGTGATGTAGGGGAATACTAACGTTAGTTGCGTCAGACGTTGTTCGCATGGCGACATTTCCACTTCGATATGGGATTCTTTCCCTTCCTGCGTAGGACTCTTGATTTTCACGACTTTCCCCGACCAATTGACTTCCTTTCCTCTGAATATGCTGGTGAGTTCCAAGGCCGAAGAGCCGCGGACTTGAAAATGAACGGCCACTTCTTGCATGAACTCATTCCAATCATCTTGCCATTTCATTCGTGGAGAGGCGCTGTTCGCGGCAGATGATCCGACGCAAGAAACGAACAGCAGCGTGCCTGCCAAGACCAATCTGAGAATTGTAGTATTCATATTCGGCCTCCATGCGTCCGGCTTCGGGGACATTCTCCACCTCTCTCTTCGTCATGTAAAGGTTGTTGTAGATGACATGGGTATTGGCGGGCGAGCCGTGAAAGGCTACACCCGCCAATATGAACACTACCTACGGCCGCAAGGCTACCTCTCAAGACCGAAGGGAGCAAGTTTCGGTCAACCCGATCGCGCCCTGCATCAAGC
>JACRQF010000023.1 GCA_016222825.1 Verrucomicrobiota bacterium
GCCGCCGCCCGCGCCGGTCGCCGCCCCCTTCGGGCCGATCTCCAGGTTCCGCGCGCCGTCGAGCACCTGCGTAAAGAACAGCGAGCCGCCGCCGCCGCCGAGCCGCCACGCGTCCGCCGCCGGCGTCAGCGCCCCCGTGTAAAGCACCGTGTTGCCACTCATCACGCCGAGGAAGGCGTTGGTGAGCAGGCGCGAGGAAAAGTCCAGGTTGTTGGCGTTGAGGTTCTGCCCAAGGTTCAGCATCCCAAACGCGCCGCGCACCGGCGTGTTGTCCGACCGGCTCGCCACCCAGTTCAGGAAAGACTGGTCGAGCATCGCGTAGGCCGGGCCGAGCGCGCCGCCGGCCGTCAACCGGACGGAGCCGGAGCCGAGGCTGTTGGTGGAACCAATGAGCAGGTCGCCGCCGAACACGACCGTGCCGCCGCTGTAGCTGTTGCTGTAAGGCAGCGTCAGCACCTCCGTGTTGCGCGCCCATTGCCCGAACGTCAGCCCCACCTGCCGGACGGGGCCGTCCTGGATCGAGCCGGCATAGGTCAGGGTGTTGTTGACGTTCTGGTTGACGAGGCTGACCGTCAGCCGCGAAACGCCGGGGTTGGTCGAGTTGTCGGTGATGACCGCGCCGACGCTGCCCGCCAGCGACTGCGCCAGCACGTTGAAGCCGTTCAGGTCAAGCACGCCGCCGTTGTTGACCGTCAGCGTCGCCGCGGCGTCCGCGCCCGAACCGACACTGCCAAGGCCGAGCGCGCTGCCGAGCTGGACCGTGCCGCCGTTGATGGTGTTGCCCCAGTGGTGGTTCTCATCGTCGAGCAACAGCGTGCCGCCGCCCACCTTGATCAACCCCACGTTGCCGGCGGAGGTGTAGATCGTGCCGTCAATCCGTCCCGTGTTGCCGCCGACCATGATCGTGCGCGTGGCGTTGTTGAGGTTCAGGCCGTTGGCCAGCGTCAACGTGCTGTCGGCGGTGTTGGTATTCAGGATGAGGACCGAGGGATTGAAGTAGGGGCTGCCCCACACGATGTTGCTCGCGACGCCGCCGAAGAGGATCGTCGCCGGGCCGTTGGTGGTGCTGAAACCGCTGCCGCCCAAGCCGTTGGTGCCCAGCACCTGCACCTGGCCGAGGCCGGATCCCAGGGTCCGGTTGAAGATGCTGCCGGCCGTCTGGCTGAAGATCTCAAACACGCCGCCGCTGAGGGTTAGGGCCGCTGTTGCGGGCAGGCCGATGCCGTCGGCGGCCCGCAGCGTGGAGCCGACCACCACCGCCGTGCCGACAAACGTGTTGTTGTTGGTGAGGAACACCGTGCCGATGCTGCCCACCGGGCCGATGATGAGGTTGGTGTTGCCGCCGATCTCCGGCGCAGCGTTGGTAAGCCCCTGATAGATATTGAAGTTCAGTTCGTTGCCGCTGTCCTGTCCCAGAACCAGCGCGCCCAGGAACGAAGTCGCCGCCCGGACGGCGCCTGTGCTGACCGAGCGCAAGAAGTTGGAATCCATGGCGCTCCCATACGGCCCCAGCGCGCCGGCGGTCGAGTTGCCAAAGAAACCATTCGTGGAGAGAATCAACGAGTTGGTGGTGGCGAGCACCGTGCCCCGCACGTCCAAACTCGCAATGCTGTCTATGCCATTGCTGAGAATGAGCGTGCCCGGACCAGTCGCATAGAGCCGACGGGCGCCGACGACCGCGTTGGTCAACAGGAGCACGGAGTTGTAGTCCACGTAAATGCTGGCGTCACCCGCCATCGTAATCGCCTTGGTCAACGCGATGTTGTTGGTGGTGCGCAACGTCGTGGCGATGTTGTTGGTGTTGCCCAGCATGAAGTTGGTGGCCGTGCCCAGGCTGGCGTCGCTGTAGATATACATGGTGGCGCCGTTGCCGACCTGCGAGACGCCCGTGATGAGGTTGTTGGTTGCCAGCACCAGCGTGCCGCCATTGGCATACACGCTGCCGGTCAGGTTCATCGGCGACGCGACAAAGAGCCAGCCGGAGCCTTCCTTCTGGAGCATCGCGTTCGTCACCGAGCTGCTGTTGAAGATGGTGCCGGAGATGACGCTGGTGGAACCGCCGACGTTGACGTAGCGGGTCGCGCCGTTGAGATCCAGCGCGTTCTCGAACACCAGCACGTTGTTGGTGGTGCCAGAATTGAGGACGAACTGGCCCGGATTGAAGAACTGCGATCCCCAGACGACCGGAGCGCCCACGCCGCCGAGGTTCACCACCGTGGCGGTGCCGAAAGCTTCGAAGCCGTAGATGCCGTTCGCGCTGAAGCCCGCGTTGCCGCCCGCCAGGATCTGCACCTGGCCGCTACCCGCGCCCAGCGCGTTGGTGAAGTAGCCGCCGGTCTCGAACACGCCGCCGGTGGCCAGGGTCAGGTTGCCGGCGTAGGGCAGGCCCACGCCGTAAGAGGCCCGCAGGATGCCGGCGGAAACGAACGTGCCGCCCGTGTAAGCGTTGGTGCCGCCCAGCGACATGACGCCGGCGCCATACTTGGCCAGCGACAAGCCGGTGACCGGGCCGTCCTTGACCAGGCCGAAGTAGTTAAAGGTGCCGGCTTGGTTGACCGAGAGCGCATTGTAACCGCCGAGCGAACTGTTGTCCGTCACCACGCCGCCGAACTGGCCGCTCAAGCCGCCGATGACCAGGCCGAGGCCGTTCATGTCAAGCGTGCCGGGCGCGTTGTAGAAGTTGCCGGCAAAATTTGGTGTGGCGCCGTTGTTGACGTTCACCGCGCCGAATCCAAAGGCGTTGGTTGCGCCCGCGCGCAACGTGCCGCCGTTGATGGTGGTCGCGCCGGTGTAGTAGTTATTGGTCGTGACGATGAGGAGGTTGTCACCGTTCTTGACGAGCGCGCCGGTGCCCCGGATGACGTTGGTGAGACTGTAGGTGTCCGACCGGGCGATGACCAGGGTGCCGTTGTTCGTGACCACGCTGAGCGGATTGTCGTCGCTGTTGCCAAGCGTGCCGGAGGCCGTGTTGGTGCCGAGTTGCAGCGTGCCGCCGCCGGTGATGTAGGTCCAGCCGGTGTAGTCGTTGTTGTTGGTGAGCACCACGACGCCAATCGGGCCAATCGTCAGGTTGTTCGTGCCGGTCAGGTGGCTGCCTACAATAAGCGACGAGCCGAAAACCGCGCTGCCGCCATTGAAACGATACGTGCCCGCCGCCGGCGTCAGCGCGCCGTCGTAGGTGACCACGCGCCCGGGCGATCCAGCCAGATAGACGTTGGTCAGGTTGGCCTGACCGGAGAGATCCAGCGCCTCGCTGCTGTTAGTCAGCATCATCACGTTCACCGACACGCTAGTGGGCATCAGGCTGTTGTTGAGGAAGCTGATGAAGTCCTGGCTCAGGGCGTTGGTCGGGCCGATCCCGCTGTTGGGGTTGTTCACCGTCAACGGGCCGGTGCCGAGGGAGCTGTTCGAGCCGAGGAACAGGTAGCCGCCGTCCAGCAGCGTGCCGCCGCTGTAGGTATTGTTCGTGTTCGTCAGGAACACCGCGCCGCCGTTGCCGCCGGTCACGACGCGCAGGCCGCCCGAACCGGAGACCGCGCCATCGAGATAGAGGTCGTTAAACGCGTAGTTGGCGTAAAGGCTGCTGTTGGTGAGACCGTTGACGTTGATGTTGCCGGTCAAGTGTTGGTTGCCAGCGATGGCGACGATATAGCCGCCGCTGAGGTTGACCGCGTTGCCGATGTTATAGTTGACGCCCGGAACCACGCCGCCGCCCGAACCGCCGAAGCGCAGTTGCGTGCCGGGCTGGACCGTAACCGCGCCGGTGCCCAAGGCGAAAGGATTCTCCGTGTAACCGGAATCGCTGCCCACATACAGGAGGCCGTTGGCGATGATGGCGCCGCCACTGAAGGTGTTGGAGGCATATTCCAGCATGACGTTGCCCAGCCCGTTCTTGGTGAACGTCAGGGGCGAAAGCGGACCGTTGTCCACGATGCGCGAGCGGAGGTAGAGACCGCCGCCCGTCCCGAACCGGCTGGCGACCAGTTCGCTCGGCGCGGTGTTGGTGCCTGCCGTCAGCGTGCCGTTGTAGATGACCGAGTTCCAGCCGCCGGTCGTGCTGTCAAGCAGGCCGTTGCCGAGCAGCGTCATCCCATAGGCGTTCATGTTGATGTTGGCGGTGTTGCCGTTCGCCTCCACCGTCAGCGTGTAGTTGGTGCGGCTGCCCGTCATCGTCAGCGTCTGGTTGTTACCGACATACTTCGCGTTGAAGTTGGCGTTGAACTGAACCGTCTCGCTCACGTTGCCGGAAAGCGCGTTGGTGTAAACGTAGTTGGAGATGCTGTCCAGGGCGGCGTTGTAGGTCGCGAACTCCCATCGGCCGGCGCTGTTGGCATACGCCCACGGGGCGATAATGCCGTTGACCAACACCGGCGGAGCCGTCAAACGGACGATGTTCTGCGAATTCACACCCAAGCCCGATCCCGACACCCCGATTGTCGCTCCGGCCGTGCGGGTGACGTTGTTGATCGTGAGGATGTTGGTGCCGGTGGGGCTGTTGGTCATCGTGTAGATGATGCTGCCACCGGCATTGACGCTCACGGTGCCGATGCTCTGGGTGTAGATCCCGCTGCCGCCGTCGTTGCCAACAGTAAAGTCGCCGCCGTTCATCACAAGCGTCACATCCGCCCGCAGACGGTTGGTGTTGTTCGCGGCGACGGTGTTACTCAACGTCAGGCCCGCCAGGGGATTGATCGTGATGCTGGGCGTGCCGGAGAGCGCGCCCAACGCGTTGCTCAGGAACAACCGGCCGCCGTTGATGATGGTGTTGCCGGTGTAGCTGTTGTTGTTGGTCAGCGACAGGATGCCGCCGGGACTGCCGGCGGGAATGCCATAGACCACCGCCAACGACCGGGCCGCGCCATCGGCAATGGTCCCGCCGAAGACGGTGTTGCCGGAGACGTTGCTCACCGTCAACGTGCTGGCCCCGCCGGCGCCGAGGTTGTCGGTAATGACGCCGCTCGGACCGATGAGGCCGCCGACAACAATGTTGTTGCCGTTAAGATCCACGCTGCCGCCGTTGAAAGTCACGGGATTCGTGAAGCCCAAGGCCGTGACGTTACCGACCTGGATCGTGCCGGCATTGATTGTCACGCCGCCGAAGAACGTGTTGCCACCGCCAAGCACGAGGGTGCCGGATCCATACTTGGCGAGGCCGCCGGAACTGTTGTTCTGGCCGAGGCTCGTGGCGCCGGGACCGGTGAGGACGTTGGTAACGGTGAAGTAGTTCGCCGGATCCACGATGTCAAAGCCGCCGTTGAAGGTGGCGCCGAGGCTGGTATTGATCGGGTGGCTGCCGAGGTCGGTCACAGCCGTGCCGGTGATCTGGAGGATGCCACCCGCGAAGGTCAGCATGCTGGTGCTGCTGCCGAGGCTGGCGAGGCTGCCAATGCTGAGACGTCCCTCGCTGAGAATCGCGCCGCCGAGGAAGTCGTTGGCGGCGCCGGCCAGCGCCAGGGTGTTGGTGCCGAGCTTGTTGATGCCGCCCGCGCCAGTGATGACGCCGTCGAAGCTGGCGTCGTTGGTCTGAGAGATCGAAAGCACGCCGTTGCTCAGGAACAACTGCGCTGTTGCGCCGCCGCTGAGGCCGGCGATGGCCGGACCGGAGCCGGACAACAGCCAGTTGCCCAACCGCTGCGCGACCCCGACGCCCGGCATCACCACGTCCGCAATGATGCCGTAGCCGCCCGCGTTGTTGGCGTTGTAGATCTGGATGTTGTGCGCACCCGCCGTCAAATAGATTGGCAAACCCGCGGAGCCACCACCGCCGGAAGTAACCCGGGCGCCGTCCACGAAGACCGCGCCGTAGTCATCCGCCGTGGGCAGATTGAACTGATACATGCCGCTCGTCGGGGCATTAAACTGGCCTTGGTAACGCGCCACGGCGAAGCTGACGCCCGCGTTCGGCTGGACGATCGCGGTGGCTGGATTCTCAAAGTTGGTGGACTGTTGGTTGAAATAGAGGTTGTTCGCATTGGTGGCGGCGAAGACGTTCTGCAACTGCGTGAGCGACACCATGTTGTTGCTGTTGCCGGCGGCAACAAAATACTCGCCCAGCAGGCCGGTGCTGCCCTTGCTGATGACAGTCGCCCCGTTGCTGATAACCAACGGGCTGTTGAGCGTGGCGTTGTTGCTGAGAATGAGCGTGCTGCTATCGCCAACGTAGGTGCCGTCACTGTAACGTGTGTTGTTGGCAATCACCAACGTGCCGCCACCGACTTCAGTCAGGCTGCCGCGGCTGAGCGAGGATGAGGCACTTGCCGTTGGACCAGCCAGGGTAAGACCACTGTTCGGGGCAACGCTCACTACGTTGGCCACGGCGTTGATGTTGGTTGTCCAGTTGGTCGAGGGGCCAACGAAGGTGTTGGTCATCATGATGGCCCATGCGTTGGTCACCGTCCAGAACCCACCGGTAACACTGAGCATGCCGCCCGTGACAAAGTTGGTCACGACGTTGTTGGTGGACGCCAAGCTGGACAGGGCGCCGCTCAAATACAACGCGCCGCCGCCCAAGACGTTGTTCCCACTAATCACCAACATCCCGTTGCTGACGATGGTGCCGCCGGTATAAGTGTTGTTGCCGCTGAGCGTCAGCGATCCCGAACCCATCATGCTCAACGAACCGACCCCGGAGACGGTGTTGGTAATCGTCACGGATGAGGCGGCATCCACGTTGATGAAGCCGCCACTGGGTCCCATGACGAAGGGGCGGTTGGCGAAGGTGAACGAATTGGTGACGCGCAACGCGCCGCCGTAACCGAGGATGACCGGCGTGCCGTCCGCGCCGAGGTTGTTGTTGTCGCCGAAGAGGTAGATCGTGCCGTTGGTGATGACGGTGCCGCCGCTGTAGGTGTTGCCGGTGGTGGCGTTGTTGAGCACCAACGTGCCGGTGCCGCCCTTGAACAGCGTGCCGGTGCCGCTGATGAGGTTGGTATGCAAGAGGGTGGAGTTGTTGTCCACGTTGAGCGTGCCACCCATCACACCCAGGAACGTCGGCCGATTGTAGAGCGCGAAGTTGTTGGTCGTCTGCAACGTGCCGCCGTTGAGGGTGAGCAGGACATCGTTGGTGTTGACGCCAAGGCTGCCGGACACGCCGTCCGGGCTGTCGTTGGTGATGTAGATCGTGCCGGCATTGATGATGGTGCCGCCGCTATAGGTGTTGGTATTGCCCACCAGCATCGTGCCCGTGCCGGACTTCACCAGCGTGACAACGGTTGGGTTGCCGTCCAGCCCCACGGGGTTATCCGTGATGACAACACTGTTGGTCAGGAGGACCGCGCCGTTGGTTAACACCGTAGGACTCAGGATGATGTTCAGTTCCGCCGCGGAACCCAGACCGTCACCCGCGGTCAGGAACCCATTGGACATCGTCACGCCCCAGTTGGTGCCGCTGATAAGCAAACCGCCGCTGACCAGGCTCAATGTGCTGTTGCTGAAGTCGAACACCGAGTTGTTGACCAGCGCCATGTTGAACGAGTTGATCGTCCGGGAACTGCTGAGCGTGAGGCTGTTGTTGGTGAGCACGTCGTCGCCGATGCTCCATCCGGCATCGGGACCCTTCATGTAGGAGTAGAAGTTGGAGATCGAGCCCCGAATGGTCTCATACGTGGCCCAGTTGGTGCCGTTGATCGTCGCCCACGGCAGGATCGTGCCACCGCCGGGAATCGCCGGCGCCGTCGTGAAACGGACAATGTTCTGCGAGTTCACGCCGATGTTCGCGCTGACGAAGTTCAGCACCGCGCCGGTTTCGCGCGCAATCGAGTTGAACACCAGCACGCCGACGCCCACGTTGGTGGACTGGCGGGTGATGATGTTGTTGGTGCCGCCCACCAGGGTCAACGGGCCATTGGTCTGGGTGACGAGGAGCGTGTTGGCGTCGTTGGTGAAATTGTAGGTGGCGCCGTTCATCCAAATCGGCGTGGCATAGCCCAGCCGGTAAGGATTGTTGGCCGCCGCCGTGTTGTTCAGGGTCAGCATCGCGCCGTTGAGGACGATGTTCGTGCTGCCAACAAGACCACCGAGCGCGCCGCTGAGCACCATCGTGACGCCGGTGTTCAGGAGAGTGGCGCCGCTGTAAGTGCTGGAGTTGGTCAGCGTGAGAGCGCCGCCGCCATAGACGGTGAGGCCCAACCGCTGTCCGCCCGCGCCGTCCGTAATAACGCCGCCGAAAGTGCTCGCGGGCAGGTTGGTCAACACCACCGTGTTGACGGGGCCGGGAGCGCTGTTGTCGGTGATGAAACCGGTTGTGAACACCAGGCTGGTGGCAATCAACCCATAGCCGTTCAGGTCAAGCGTCCCGCCGTTGATGCTGAGGAGGTTATTCGGCCCAAAAGCAAACGCGTTGGCCTGCCGGAGAATGCCGCCATTGATCACCGTCGCGCCGGTGTAGCTGTTGCTGCCCGCCATGACCAGCGTGCCCGCACCATACTTGTAGAAGTTGCCGCCGTCGCCGATGGCGTTGGTGACGCTGAAGACGTTGCCGGGGTCGGCGATGTCAAAGCCGCCGTTGAAATTGGACCAGTTCACCACATGACTGTTGAGATTGGTCAGCGTCGTTCCGGTGACCTGCAGGAGGCCGCCGTTGAAGGCAATGGGCGCGCTGGCACCGCCGAGGTTGACATTGTTGCTGACGCTGAGGCGCCCCGCCCCAAGGACCACGCCGGCGCTGAAGCTGTTGCTGCCGGCCAGCGTAAGCATGCTGGTGCCCAGTTTGTAAAGGCCGCTGACGCCGTTCTCCGTGATCCGGCCGGCGAACACCGCATCGTTGGTCTGCACCACCATCAGATGCATCGGGCTGGGCAGGGTGTTGCTCAGCACGAGCGTGCTGGCGGCGTCGCCGCTGAGCGAATAAACCGCCGGGCCGGAACTGAGCAGGGAGTTGGGCAGCCGGATGAAGGCGTTGCTGCCCGGCATGAGGACGTTGGCCATGATGCCGTAGCCGCCCGTGCCTTGGCTGAAGTTGAACTGGATACTATGGCTTCCCGCAGCCAACTGGATGGATCCCTGTGACCACACACTGGCCGCCGTGTTGGACGCCACGAGCGTGCCATCGATCCACAACACCTGGGCATCGTCACCAAAGAGCTGGAAAGTGTAGTTCCCGGTGGTGGGCGCAGTAAACGTGCCCACCCATCGGCCTTCGAAGTTGGCACTGTTGACGGTGCTGAACGGCGACGGAAAACTCCAGTTCGGGTTTGGCGTGCCGTAGTCGAAGTTCGGATTGAGAGGATTGATATTGCCAGCCGCCGTGACATTCAGCGTCGCGAAATGGTTCTGCGCGTTGGCGATGCTGTTGATGTTGCTGAACGTGGAACCAGCAGGCAACTGGTAGAACTCGCCCACAAGCCCGGAACCGCCGACGGCCGTGACGGTGACGCCATTGGTGAGGGCCAACTGGCCGTTGAGCACCGCGTTGGAGAGGATCAGCGCGCCGTTGGCAACCGTGAAGCCGTTACTATTGTAGTAATTCCGGTCGAGCACCATCGTGCCGCTGCCCGCCTGGACGATGCCGCCAACACCCGTGATGTAGTTGGTGAAATGCACGGTGTTGGTGCGGTTGAATATCATCGTCCCGTTGTTGACGACCGGCCCGGGACCGACCATGCCGGAGTTGCCGCCGTCGCCCAGTTGCAACGTGTTGCCCGCGTTGACGGTCGTGATGCCAAGATTGTCATGGTTGTTCGTGGTCACGACCGTGTTGCCCACCGTGCCCGGCATGCCGATGGTCACGTTCGTGTAGCCGATGCTGACGTAGTTCGGCGTGCCGCCAATTTGCTGGTTGTTGAAAACCAGCGTGCCGCCGGCGCCACCCAGCCCGATCCGGCTCGACCCGCCGTTCAAGACGCCCGTGTAGTTGATGACCTGGCCCGTGTTGGCGCTCAGATAGGCGTTGACGAACGGCGAGAAATCCAGGTTCTCCGCCGAGTTGGTCGTCAGGGCCAGCGTGAAGTTGTTCAGGGTCAGGGCCAGCCGGTCCAGCAAGGCGGCATTGCTGACCGTGTTGGTGGCGATGAAGATGGCATTGGTGTAATACACCGACCGCCCGCTGCCGCCAAAAGCCCCGAGGGTGGCAATCTGCACCGGGCCGCCGATCAGGGTGTTGCCAGTATAAGTATTGGCGTTGTTCAACACCAACGTGCCCGACCCGATCTTGGTGAAGCTCCCACTGCCGGAGATGATGTTGGTCGTGGTGAAGACGTTACTGACGTTGGCAATATCGAAGCCGCCGTTGAACGCGTTCCAGTTCACCGCGTGGCTGTCTATGTTGCTCATCGTGGTGCCGGTCACCTGTAGCAAGCCGCCGCTAAAGACCAGCGCGCTCGTCGGGCCGGCGATGTTCCAGTCGTTGGAAACGCTCAACGTGCCCGCGCGGATGACCGTGGCGCCGGTGTAGGTGTTGCTCCCTGCCAGCGCCAGCAAGCCGCCGCCGAGCTTGGTCAGGCCGCCGCCGGTATTTGCGCCGAAGCTGAACGCGCCAAGCTGGGCAGCCTGCACTGCGCCACCGCCGACTAATTGCACCGTCAGCCAGTCGTTGGACAGATACCCGAAACCGGGGCTGGTAATGCGGATGTCGGTGACCTGCTGATACGTGGGGCTGCCGGGCGTCAGATCCACATGGGCAACCGCGGTGGCGCCGGTGCCGCTGCCACCCGAGATCACAACATTGGGAGCACCAATATAACCCGCGCCGCCATTGGCAATGGCGATACTGCTGAGGCCATAACCGGTCGGAGCCTGGAGATTCTGACCAATGGTGATGGCATTGGTGAACGTGTCAATGAACGCGCCGTTCTGATAGATGGTGGCGGCACTGAGACCCTGCATGAAGTTGGCTCCCAAAGCGCCAATGCCGTTGGTGTTGACCTGGAGCAGGCCGCCGTCGAAGTTCATCAGCGTCAAGCCCGAGTTGACATTGCTGAAGGCGTTGACGACGAGGGTGCCACCGCTCAGGAGGTTCACCACGCCGGTGCCGCCCGCCGTCCTGTTCAGGTTCAGGTAACGGCTGTTGGCCATCGCGAAATTGGCCACACCGGAGTCGCCGACATTGATCATGCCATAGCCAATCCGATCCCAATTGATGGCGACATCCGTGCCGAGGCCGGCGTTCATCTGGCCTCCAAAGATATTCAAAACACCTGCGCCACCCTCACTGCGGGCGGGGAAAAGATACATGCCTACGTTGACCAACCCGCCATACATGTCGAAAACACCATAGGCAGGCGTCGTCCCCACCGAGTAGCCAATCCCGACGCGGCCGTTGACCAGCAGGTTGCCGCCCGTGATCCGGTAGTAACCATAACCGCCGTTGGCCCGGCCCAGCCCAAAGTTGTTGTCACCATCAGCCGCCGTGTCCCGAATCACGCCGTCCGTCTGGTAGAGCGCGCCCGCGGCACCCAGCGCATTGCCCATCATGACGTTGCCCACGCTCACGCTGCCATCCACTGTCACGACGCCGCGGCTGTTGGCGGCGTTGCCGATGATCAACGCGTTGGCCGTCTGGTTGAAATAATTGAAGTTGGCCGCGCCGTGGATGTTCATCACGCCGCCATCCACGACGGAGTTCCAGCCGAAATTGTTCGTGCTGCCGGGCATGAAGTTCAGTTCGCCGGCCCGGACCATCACCTGGCCGCTCTGGACGTTGGAGCCGAAGTAATTCACCGTCGCGCCGTTGACGAAGGTGGCATGGTCCGAGCCTGAGACGTTCAGCGGGCCACGAACATCGTTGCCGTAAATATTGACCACTCCGGTGCCATTGAAGCTCACCGACAGCGCAGGATTGTTGTAATTGGTGGTGATGCTGGCATTGATGTTGATGGGTTTGGTCGAGTTGTTGATGAAGATCAGTTCGCCCGACTGGTTATTGGCGCCGCCCGCGGTCAGGAAACCGTCATTGACTGACGCGCCGATCGTCAACCCGCCGGAGTTGGTGGGCGCCAAGATGCCGCCGCTCTGGCCGAGGCGCAGCGTCTGGCCGCGGTTGGTGATGACGGACATGCCCGGACCGTCTGCAATGATCGAGTTCACTGTCACCGTCCGGCTCAGCGCGTAATTCATGCCGTAGTAATTGGTGAGGCCGGTGCTGGTGAGGCGGAGGTTTTGGTTGCTGCCCACGCTGGCCGTGTTGGTGATGAGGCCGCCGTTGTTGAGGGACACGTAACCGGTGAAGTTGGTAATCTTCTGGGCAACGCTGCCAAAGACGTCGGTCACCGAGGCCCAATCCTTGCCGTTGATGATGGCCCATCCGCCCAACACTCCGGCATTGTTGTTGGACGTGGTTGTGGTGATTCCTCCGTCCAAGCCGGCCGGGATGAGAAAATTAACGATGCCGTTGCTCAGGAAGTAGTTATTGTTCGGGTTCAGGATCGAGCTGCGGACCATCGGGCCGAGGTTGACGATGAGACTGCCACCGTAGTTGCTGGCCATGATGGTGTTGTTGCCCGTGTAGAGCGTGACGCCGGAGAACGACTGGGTGACAGCATTTCCAAAAGCCAGCGGGCCATTGACGACCAACATGCCGCCAGTGGTCGTGCCCATGCCGAACCCGCCCAACGCCAGCGTTGCATTGGAGGCCATCAAACCGCCCGTCGCCGGGGTCGCCGGGTAGTCGAGCACCACCCGGCCGCTGACCACCGCCAACGCGCCGGTGCTTTGCCCCGAGACCGTCATCGTGCCGTAGCCATCCTTGGTCAGGGCGCCGCCGCCAGCAATGTTGCCGGTGACGCGGATGTTGCCCGAGCCGCCAAACGTGGTCGCCCGGTTGACGTTGGTAAGCAAGCCCGCCAGGACCAGTGTGCTGCCCGCGTCGGCATTGATGCGGGAAGGACTGCCGAGAATGATCGGGTTGTTGAGGGTGTTAATGCCGGAGATGCTGCGGAGGGCGCCGTCGTTATTGTTGAGACTGCCAGAACCGATGCCGCTTCCGTTGAGCGTGATCGGCACGGCCAGGGTGGTAATGCCGCCCGCAACTTGCAGGACGCCTCCGCTGTTGACCAGAACGACGTTGGCCGGCAGGCTGCCGTCACCCAACGCGCCGCCGTTCTGGATCCGAACGGCGCCCGCACGGATCACCATGGACGTGCTGGGGAAGTTGTTGCCGCTCAGCACCAGCGTGCCCAAACCCATCTTGTTGGTGATGCCGTAGCCACTGATACTGTTGGCGACGGTGAACGTGTTGCCATTGTTGTTGATGTCCAGCGAACCGTCAAAGCCAATGGCGGTCGCCGAATTGGTCCAGTTGACTGACAGATTGTTGAAGCTGGTCAGGGAAACGCCGCGAATCTGGACCGTGCCTCCGCTGAACGTCAGGCCCGCCCCCACGCCGCCGATGGCGGCTTCGCTGGCGATGCTCAACAGGCCGTTGCTTCTGACAACGGTGCTCGGCGCAACTCCGCCCAAGGAGTTGGCGCCGTTCATCAACACCATGCCCGGCTGGGGGCCGCCGCCAATCAGCACCGTGCCGGCGCTTTGCAGATTGTTGCCGGTGAGAATCAGCGTCCCGTTGCTGCCGCCGCCGCCAAGCAGGTAACGGTCGCCAAAGGGCGTGATGGCGCCGTTGTAGGCCACGGCGCCAACCGCGCCAAGCCACACGTTGGAAAGGTTCGGCGTGGCGAGGTCCAAGTTGTCATTGATGTTCGCGGATGTGAGCGCGATGACGCCCACCGCGTTGGTCGGGTCCAAACGATTGACGCCGGCCTGGCTGTTGGCAAAGTTGAACTGGATGACGCCGTTCGTGCCCACGCTGATGGTGTTCGCCACCGGCACGGCGTTGAGGCTGGAGAACTGAAGCACGCCGTTGCTGACCATCGTGCCGCCGGTGTAACTGTTGCTGCCGCTGAGGACCAACATGTTGGCGTTGACCTTCGCCACAGCGCCGGCGCCGGAGATGTCCCCGTTGATGACCATGGCGCGCCCCGGACCTGTGTCGAAGAAGTTGGTCGTCCCGTTGACAGCGACCGGCCCGTTCCATGAGACGGTGCTCCACGCCGGTCCGCTGTTCTGAAACGTGCCGCCGTAAAGTTGAAGCGCGTTGGTAAACGAAAGATTGCCATACACCCCAAACGTGCCGCCGGTGTAAGCCTGGATCACGGTCGCCCCGGCGCCCGCCAACTGGCCGGCACCCTGGATGCCAAAAAGTCCTCCGTTGATGACAATGGTCGGAACATTGGTGATATAACCGGCGCCCGACATGAACGTCTGGTTGCTGCCCACCTTGAACAAATTGTTGCCGTTGCCGTTGAGCACACCCAGAATATCGAAGCGGCCTCCGCCATACTGGCCAACCGCGGCGTCGCTCGTGAGCGTCACATTCCTCACTCCCAGGTTGACCAAGTTGGGGCCGCCGTTGTAAATCGCGCCGGCTTGCGGCCCGATGCCCATCCCGCTGATCATAACCGTCTGGCTGAGTCCGCTGATGTTGTATCCATTCAGGTCCAGCGCGCCGCCGGGATTGACGGTGACATAGACAGCGCCCGTCGGGCTGCCCAAGACACTGGAACCTCCCAGTCTGAGCGTGCCGGCGTTGACGATCGTGCCGCCGGAGTAAATGCTGGCGGGACTGTTAAGCTGCACGATGCTCAACGCATTGCCGCTTGTCGGCCCGATGATCAGGTTGCTCTGGCCGTTGACCGGGGAAATCGCGAACGGGTAAATCATCAAACCGGAGCCGCCGCCAAACCGAACCGTGCTGGGATTGTTGGTCCACGTCACCACCCCGCTATAGACGGCGCCCGTCGCGGCCGCGCTTCCCAGGAAGGCATTCGCCAGATGATTGGTGAACACCAAATTGTTGGGAGTGTCCATGTTCATCACCACCGCGCCGGTCAACATGCCGGAGAGCTGGGCATCCAGCCAACTCAGATACGCCTGATCCAGAACGCCGGCCGGGCCAATGCTGCCGCCGGGGCCGATGATAAGGGATCCCGAGAAGTTGGTGCCCAGCAGCGACCCCCCCAAGATCCGGGTCGGACCATTGTAGGTGTTGCCGTTGGTGAGGATCAGCGTGCCGTTTCCCAACTTGGTCAAGCCGCCGTCAAGGCCGCCGCCCAACCCGTTGGTCAAGGGCTGTAAAAACGTGACGACATAATTGCTGGAATCAACAAGAGCGCCCCCTGTCATCACGGCAAAGGTGTTGAGGCCGGTGACATTCGTGCTGGAGGAGAACTGCAACACACCGCCATTGAAGAACAGATTGCCGGTGCCGCTTCCGTTGTTCAGACCCGGCACGGTCAAGACGCCGCCATTCAAGTTGATGGTGCCGTTGGCCGTGGCATTGGAGGCCAGCGTCGGTGTCGTGACCCAGACGAAATTGCCGCCGTCCATGTTGAGGACGCCCGTGCCCGTCGCCGCCACGACGCCGCCGGTGGCCATGATCATGCCGGTGCCACTAACATTGATGGTGCCGGGTCCGCCGCTGGCGTTGAGGAGGTTGCTGACAATCAACTGGCCGCCGGAAACATTGAGCGTGCTGCCCTCGCCCACAAAATTGGTCAACCGCGCCACCGACGTGCCTCCGATGGACCACGTGCCTTGGTTGGTCACATAACCGATGTTCTGCACGCCACCGGTCTGGAACATCAAGGCACCAGCTTCGTTGAGGAACACCACCGTGGTATTGGTGCCCCCCAACTGAGTGAAGGTTGCAGCATTGTCCACCCTGTTCGTGAAGGACACGAGACCGCCGCTCATGCTGAAAATGCTGCCGCTGGTGTTCGTCAATGACAAAGCAGTCAGTTGACCGCCCAACTGCGCCCATTGGGCGCTGTTGGTCATGACAATCCCGTAGGAGACATTGGCTAGGCCGGCATTGGTGATGGTGCCGCGGTTCATGAACACATTGCTGGCTTCCAAACCCGCCGGTGCGTCTATGGTCAGGAGCGTGCCAGCTCCAACTGCGTTGCTCAGCATCAATGTGCCGCCAAAGGACCCCACCGCAAACGTGTTGCTCTGCACCCAGACCTGAAGCAAGCCACGGCTGGCTTCGAGCGTGGCGAAAGTGTTCACGCCCATGAAGGCCGTCAGCACAAGACGGTTGGTCGCATTCGCCGTCTGTTGGATATACAATTGGCCGATGCTCGATCCGGCCGTCGGATCAAACGTGATGGTGCGGATGGCACCCGCTTGAACGCTACCGAGATAAGCGGGAAAGCTGGGCGGCGGAGGCTGGCCTCTTGACCAGTGGGTGCTATCTGACCACAACCCCGAGTTGGTGTGGAGCCATTGATACCAATCCCCGAATTGTGCTTGCGCGGGCAGGCAACAAAACATCGCCAGCAGCAACAAAGGCAGCAGCCCACCTCTTTGGCGCATCGTCAAAATTCGTCGTTTACTACCGGGTTCCGTTCGCATCGGATCTCTTCAAAAAAAGGACTTCTCGGCCATGCTTACACTCGTCGCGTTCAATTGTCGCCAAGAAGGGAGGGTCACCGCTCGGTAGCAACCTGTCAGACTCGCGAACAATAGCACCGGCCTAACCCTTCGTCAAATCAACGGGCCAATCCTACCGATTTGCCACCCAACCGTCTAGGACATTCAGCAGTATTCCGTCTTGCGCATGTCATGACCAGCCGGCGGTTTCCACTTCTTGCCCTCACACCAACGAGCCGATCTCTTCAAAGGCAACCCTAATCTAGACACCATTATATCTTTCCACGATGGGTTTGACGCGAAACCCACTTCTTAAGGGACTAACGACTTAAACTGTGGGACGAATTTCCGTCCTGAAAACCGATGAAAACCCGGCCTGCGAACGCCCGCTTGGCGGATGGATATGGCTCAATCCCTGGTTGTTCATCGCTGAAACTGATTATTGCTTGCTGCGCTACCGAACCTCGTCACACGTGCAGTCTTGGAACGCACCGACCTTACTTTAAGATCCAACGACCGGTTCGACAATCAGGGGAACCCCGCTCCCTGCGTTGGTCTTTGCCCCGATTATCAGTGAGAGATTTCCCCTAATGCGTCCCCCGATGCCGGCTGCAACACCCCTCTCACTGGCCACCGGCCTCGCCGCGATGGAACACGACCGGCCAGTTGCCATCTGGCAAAACTCAGCTAGAATCATAGCCATGATTTCTCCAGACCGGGCCGCGGTCTTCACTTGCCGCGGTTGCGGTGGCAAACAAAACGCAAGACCGCCATGGCTCAATCTGAAATGCCGCCACGAATAACGCGGTGCGTTTGGCTTCCCGTCGGCAGCGCGGCTCATGCAACCTCGTAAAACAGATTTGAGAACGCTGGTGCGCAGCAGCCTCACCGCAAAGACGCTCCTCGCGGTGGGCCTGACAGTCGCGGTGGTGATCGCTATCTACACCTACTTCGTCATCCGCGTCCAGAGCACCTGGTGGCATGAGCGCACGCTGGCGCAGAATGCGCTGACCACCAGCCTCGTTCACGAATACATGCAGGACGTCATGCTCAGCGGCCGGCATTCCGAAGCGCAGCGGTTCCTGGTGGACTTGAAAAACTCCCACGAGATCGTCCACGGCCGCATCATTGACGCCGGCGGCCGTGTCGTCTTCTCCGACAACCCGCCCGAGGTCGGCCTGACCACGCTCCAGACGCCGCCCACCCTGTTCACCGGCGATCATATCCTGCACAGCACGCGTGACGAGCGCGGACAGCGCCTGGCCGTCACCATGCGCCCCGTCCGCAACGACGCCAAGTGCGAGAAGTGCCACGGCAAAGACGAAGCCTACCTCGGCGCCATCGTCCTGGAAAAATCCATGGCGCCCGCCGAAGCCGCCATCGCCGAGAACCGCAACCTGCTCATCGTTTACGGCGGCGTCATCTTCGTGCTCGTCAGCATCGTGCTCTGGGTGCTCATCGTGCGGTTCGTCACCCAGCCCGTCAGCGAACTACTCTATCGCATGCGCCGCGTGCAGGGAGGCGACCTCACCGTTCGCGTCCGGCCGGCGGGCCTTGATGAGATCAATGAACTCGCCCGCGGGTTCGACTCCATGGTGGACAGCCTGGCCGACGCCCAGCGCGAACTCGAAGCGTCCCACGAAAAACAAATCCAGCAAGCCAGCAAGCTTGCCACCATCGGCGAACTCGCCGCCGGCATCGCCCACGAGATCCGCAATCCACTCGCCGGCATCAGCGCCGCCGTGGACGTCCTGTCGGAATTCAGCGACAGCACGGGCCAGTATGCGGAGGTCGTCCGCGAGATTCACCAGCAGATCGCCCGGCTCAACTCCACGCTCCGCAGCCTGCTCGACTTCGCGCGGCCGCGCGAACCCGAAATCGTCCCCTGCGACGTCTGCGAACTCATGGGACCGATGCTGACGCTCGTGCGGCCCGATGCGCAGAAACATCACATCCAGATCATCGAGAACTGTTCGCACAACCTGCCGCCGATCTGCGTTGACGGCCAGCAAGTGCAACAGGCCGTCCTGAACGTCCTGCTCAACGCCATCCAGGCGATGCCCGACGGCGGCACGCTGACCGTCAGCGCCGCGCAGATCGAATGGCCGCCGCTCGAAGGCCCTCCGCTGGCCGCGGACAAGAAGGCCGGCCGCGAAATTCTCAAGCCCCGGCTGGCGGTGCGGCTCGCGATCCGCGACACCGGCGTTGGTATTCCCTCCGAATACATGGAGCGCATCTTCTCGCCGTTCTTCACGACGAAACACCGCGGCACGGGACTGGGGCTTTCCATCACCCGCACGATCGTCGAGAAACACGGCGGCAACATCTTCGTCACCAGCGAGCCGGGCAAGGGCACGGAGTTCGTCATGGAGTTTCTGGTCTGCAAGGAAGACATGTGCGAAGTTAAGTGCAAGGACACGGCAAGACCGCGGCCAGCCGGAACGGATGAAGCGCCGGCAACCCGTTTGAAAAAGAGAGGATAGTTCTTATGCCGAAGGCCAAAGTATTGGTGATAGACGACGAGAAACTCGTCCGCTGGTCGCTCGACCAAAAACTCCAGCGCGACGGCTACGAAGTCGAGTGCGCCGCCACCGGCGAGGAGGGGCTGGACCTCCTGCGGCAGGACGGCCACGACGTGGTGCTGCTGGACATGCGGCTGCCGGGCATGGACGGCGTGCAGGTGTTGCAGGAGATCAAGAAGCTGGGGCGCGACATCGCGGTGATCGTAATAACCGCCGACACCGGCGTGGCCCGCGCCGTCGAGTGCATGAGGCTCGGCGCGCACAACTATCTCTGCAAACCGTTCGAGTTTGAAGAGGTCCGCGTCGAGCTGGAGAAAGCCATCGAGGACATCAAACTCCGCCGCGAGGTGACGCGGCTGCGCGGCCAGCAACACCGCAAGTTCGACGTGAACAACCTCGTCGGCGACAGCCCCGCGATGCGGACGGTGCGCGACCTGATCACCAAGATCGCCCAAAGCAACGCCACCACCGTCTTCATCGAAGGCGAGAACGGCACGGGCAAGGAGCTGGCCGCGCGCGCGATTCATTTCGACAGCGGCCGCGCCGACCAGCCACTGATGGACATCAACTGCTCGGCGGTCGCGGAGAACCTCTTCGAGAGCGAACTGTTCGGCCATGAGCGCGGCGCGTTCACCGACGCCAAGACCGCCAAGAAGGGCCTGCTCGAGCTGGCCGACGGCGGCACGCTGCTGCTCGATGAAATCGGCGACATGAAGCTCTCCATGCAGGCGAAGCTCCTGCGCGTCATGGAGACGCGGCAGTTCCGCCGCGTCGGCGGAACCAAGGACATCAGCGTGGACGTCCGCATGATCTCCATGACCAACAAGAACCTCGAAGACGCCGTCGCGCGGAACGAGTTCCGGCAGGACCTCTACTACCGGCTCAAGGTCATCTCCGTGAGAATGCCGGCGCTGCGCGAGCATCCGGCGGACGCCGTGCGGCTGGCGCAACATTTCCTGCAACGGTTCGCGCAAGAATTCAAACGCCAGCCCAAACAACTCGCGCCGGAAACGCAGGAAGCGCTGCTGCACTACGCCTGGCCAGGCAACGTGCGCGAACTGCGCAACACCATCGAGCGCATCGTCCTGCTGGAAGCCGACGAAACCGTGCTGCCCGACCATCTGCCCGCGGAAATTCGTTCGGGAGCCAGGCGCGGCGGCCGTCCGGTGGCGGAACTGCCGCCCGAGGGCGTCAAGCTGGAAGACGTGGAACGGGACCTGGTGCGACAGGCCGTGGAACGCGCCGGAGGCAACCAAACGCAAGCCGCGGAACTGTTGGGCATCGAGCGGGACGCGTTGAGACGCCGGCTGCAGAAGTTCAACTTGATCTCGTAAACGTGGAGATCGCGACAACAGCCGCGTCTGAAAGATGAAGTCCGAAAACCGAAGTTGACCGTGACGCCGGCATTCCCTGCCGGCGTTCTTCCTCGTAACGTATCGAATCGTCGCCGGCAGGGATGCCGGCGCTACACTCGCCCTCACGGAGCGAGATACGCCGTGTAGAAGTAGTCGTTGAACTTCCACACCCCGTTCATCAACGACC
>JACRQF010000024.1 GCA_016222825.1 Verrucomicrobiota bacterium
AGCTTGATGCAGGGCGCGATCGGGTTGACCGAAACTTGCTCCCTTCGGTCTTGAGAGGTAGCCTTGCGGCCGTAGGTAGTGTTCATATTGGCGGGTGTAGCCTTTCACGGCTCGCCCGCCAATACCCATGTCATCTACAACGGCCATTCCGCGCTCAAGACGCCTACATTCGACCAGATGTCGCGAGAGGGACTGCGCTTCGACCGATTCTATGCCGGCGCGCCGGTCTGCTCACCGACGCGGGCCAGTGTGATGACCGGGCGGACGCCGAACCGTATGGGCTGCTTTAAGTGGGGCTACACTCTTCGCCCGCAGGAGGTCACGGTGGCCGAGGCGTTGAAGACGGCGGGCTACACGACCGGCCACTTCGGCAAATGGCACCTCGGCTCGATGCGCGCCGACAGCCCGGTGTCGCCGGGCCGGAGCGGCTTCGACCAGTGGTTCTCCAGCCCGAACTTTTTCGAGGTGGACCCGTGGATGGCCCGCAACGGCAAAGCCGTGAAAACCACCGGCGAAGGTTCCGAGGTCATCGTGGACGCGGCGCTGGAGTTCGTCCGTGGCGCGGTGAAGGAGAAGAAACCGTTTCTTGCCGTCGTGTGGTTCGGCTCGCCGCACGCGCCGCACGTCGGCATCGAACGCGACCTCGCGCTCTACCAAGACCAGCCGAAGAAACAGCGCGCATTCCTCGCCGAGATCACGGCGATGGACCGCGCGATGGGCAAGCTGCGCGCGGGCCTGCGGAGCACGGGCATCAGCGATGACACGGTGCTCTGGTATTGCAGCGACAACGGCGCAATTCCCGAAGGCTCCACCGGCGGCTTGCGCGGCAAGAAGGGGCAAATCTACGAGGGCGGCCTCCGCGTGCCGGGCCTGCTGGAATGGCCCGCGAAAATCCGCCAACCGCGCGCGACGAGCCTGCCCTGCTGCACCGTGGACATCTATCCGACACTGCTCGAACTCAGCGGCGCGAAGGTTTCCAGCCAGCCGCCGCTCGACGGTGTCAGCATCGCTCCGCTGCTCCTCGGCGAGATGAAATCGCGCCCGCGTCCGCTGGGGTTCTGGGACTACACCATTGGCGGGCTGGCGACAAAGAGTTCGGCGTTGCTGGAGGAACTCGCCCGTGAGCAGGCTGCGGGCAAAGTTCGCCCTGCGGCCGAGGCGGAGCCGGTTCCCGCTGCGCAACTTCGCAGCGATTACAGCGACAAGGAGTTTCCCGGCTACGCTGCGTGGCTGGATGGCGACTGGAAACTGCATCGCATTGAGAAGAAGGGCGACGTGAAGTGGGAGCTCTACAACCTCGCCACCGATCGCACCGAATCGAGCGACCTCGCCGCGTCGGAAAGTGAGCGCGCAGCGCGCATGAAGGCAGAATTGGATGCGTGGCTCCGTTCTGTCGTCGCGAGCCTGAACGGCGCAGACTACAAGGCGAAGTAAGCTGGCCGCGGCAGGTCCGCCTGAGACTTTCGTGCCAGTCTTTGAGACTGACAACTGTGGTCAGAACGGAGGCGTTGCGCTAGACTGCTGGCCCATGAAGACGACCCGCGGCTGTTTCCTCGTCGCGGCGGGCGCGCTGCTCGCTGCCGGCATCTCCACCAACGCCACCTCGCCGGCCAACACTTTCCGTGCCGGTGCGTCCGCGACGGATGTCACGCCGACGAATCTCCCCGTCATCGTCAACGGCGGCTTCCTCGCCAAGACCGCCGACAAGATCCACGACCGGCTCCATGCGCGCTGGCTCGTGCTCGACGACGGAAAGACGCGCATTGCGCTCGGTGTGCTCGACACGTGCGTCATCCCGCGCGAGTTCGCAGACGACGTGAAAGCGCGCGCGACGAAACTCGCCGGTATCCCGGCGAATCGGATCATGCTTTCGGCCACGCACACGCACAGCGCGCCGTCGTTGATGCAATGCCTCGGCACGCCGCCTGACCCGAATTATCCCGCGTTCGCGGCACCGCTCATCGCCGAGGGTCTGAAGCGCGCGGTGGACAATCTCGCCCCGGCGCGCGTCGGCTGGACGGTCGTGCAGGCGCCGAAGCACACGCACACGCGCGTCTGGATTCGCCGGCCGGACAAGATGCTCACCGATCCGTTTGGCGACGTGACCGTGCGCGCGAACATGCATCCTGGCTACCAGAACCCGGACGCCATCGGGCCGGTGGGGCCGTCCGATCCGGCGATGACGTTGCTGGCGGCGCAGTCGCCCGATGGCAAGCCCATTGCAGTGATGGCGAACTACTCGATGCACTACTTCGGCACGCAGGCGGTGTCGGCGGATTATTATGGGCTGTTCGCGGAGAAGGTCGGGCCGCTCATCGGCGCAGGGGACGGCTTCGTCGGCATCATGTCGCAGGGCACCAGCGGCGACCAGCATTGGATGGACTACAGCCAGCCGAAGCGCGCGATCACGATGGACGCCTACGCCGCTGAGTTGGCGCAGATAGCGGCGGACGCCTATAAGGGCATTGTTTTTGAAGATTGGGTTCCGCTGGCGATGCGAGAGAAGACGCTGCGGATTTCCACGCGCCAGCCGGACGCGAAACGGCTCGCGTGGGCGCGCGACCTCGTCGAGAAAATGGGCGACCGCCAGCCGAAATCGCAGCCGGAGGTTTATGCGCGCGAGGCGCTCTGGTTGAAGAAGAACCCGGTGCGCCCGGTGAAGATCCAGGCGGTGCGCGTCGGCGAACTCGGCATCGCCATCTGGCCGTGCGAGGTGTTCGCCATCAGCGGCTTGAAGATCAAAGCCCAAAGCCCGCTTCAGCCGACGCTGAACATCGAACTGGCCAACGCGGAGGAAGGCTACATCCCGCCGCCGGAAATTTACCCGCTCGGCGGCTACAACACCTGGCCGTGCCGCAGCGCGGGCTTGGAGCCTGCCGCCGAGCCGAAGCTCGTGGAGGCGTTGCTCGGCCTGCTCGAAGACGTCAGCGGCAAGAGCCGGCGCGAGGTTCCCTCATCGGCCGGTGCATACGCGGAGATAGTGCTGACCTCAAAGCCGTTCGCCTACTGGCGGCTCGACGAATGGAGCGGCCCCATCGCGCGCGACGCCACCGGCGCGGGACGCCACGCGATGTATGAACCGGGTGTTGCGCGCTGGCTTGACGGGCCGAAGTTCGCCGGCGAGGTCACGATCAATCGTTGTCCGCACTTCGCCGGTCATCGGCTGAACGCGACGCTCAAGGGACTGGGAGACACCTACACGATCGAGCTGTGGTTCTGGGACGGCATGCCGGGAACGGGTCACCTGCTCGAACTCGACGGCCAGCCGGTTTCGCTCAAACCCGCTGCACCGAAGACTTGGCAGCATCTTGTGTTGATCCGTGATGGCGACCAGGTCACGACGTGGCTGGATGGTAGTCTCGCGCCCGATGTCTTCGCCGGCACACTGCCCGCCGCGCCGAAGAAGATCACGCTCGCTGCCGGCTTCGAGGGCAAGCTCGATGAGGTCGCCATCTACGATCACGCGCTCACTGCCACAGACATCGCGACGCACTGGAGGGTGTCGGGCATCGAGGACGTGCGCGCGGCGGAGCGCCAGAAAACGACGCTCCTGGAGCGCGCCCAGCCGCTGCAACTCACCGGTGATTACGCTGGCGCGGTTCAGGCTTTGAAACCACGTGTTTACCTGCCGGTCGTCACGGCAAATGGCGGCGCACGCTCCGAACAGGTTGGCGGACAATACAGCGCTGCGTTCTGGTTCCGAAACATCCTGCCCAACGACGCCCGCCCCGTGACGGCCTATCTGCTTTCGCGCGGTCCCGCAGGCGACCACTCCGCGCCCGGCGACCATCTCGGCATCGGCGGCACACACAAGCAAAACACCGGACGGCTTTTCTTTTTCAACGGCAACCAGCGCGGCCAAGTCGTGTCCAGCGCCCAGTCGGTGAGTGTTGGCAGTTGGAACCACGTCCTATTCGTCCGCGCGGGCAAGCGTGTGACGGCGTATCTGAACGGCGCGAGCGCGCCGGCATTCGACGGCGAGGCCGACGTGACGGCTGCGGGCGCGAACACATTCTTTGTCGGAGCGCGATGCGACCAGTTCGCGCCGCTGGACGGACAGATCGCCGAGTTTGCGTTGTTTGACCGCGCGCTCACCGCCGCCGAGGCCGCGCAACTTTACCGCGCGGCGGGTTCGTCCGCCAACCCGGCCAAAGGAATGACGCGCTGAGCCTATGATCTGTCGCTTTGCATTCTTGTTTGCTGCGTGGCTAGCCCTCGTGGGCGTCGCGTCCGCCGCCGAGCCGTCGCGGCCGAACATCGTCGTCATCCTCGCCGATGACATGGGGTTTTCGGACGCGGGTTGCTATGGCGGGGAGATCCAGACGCCGAACCTCGACCGGCTTGCGGCGAGCGGGCTGCGGTTCTCGCAGTTCTACAACTGCGCGTTATGCGGGCCGTCGCGGTCGGCGTTGATGACGGGACTGTATCCGAGCCAGGTCGGGATGTTCAACTGGACGGGCAAGCTGAACAACCGGTGCGTGACGATGTTCGAGTTGCTCAAGCGCGCAGGCTACAGGACGGGCGCGGTGGGCCGGCTCGACATGACGACGGCGGAGGACTGGCATGACCCATCGTGCGTGGCGCGCTACGTGGACCGGTTTCTCGGCAACGCGGGTGGCGGCGGGCCGGGGCATTACTTCAAGGCCGTGCGGACCATGAAGACCTTCATGGACGGCCAGCCGTTCACGCTGCCTGAGAACTGCTACAAGACCGATCTCATCACCGACTTCGCGGTGAAGTTCATCGCCGAGGCGGCGACGAAGCCGCAACCGTTCTTCCTCTACGTCGCCGAATACGCGCCGCACTGGCCGCTGCACGCGAAGGAGCAGGACATGGCAAAGTATCGCGACCTCTACCGGAACCTCGGATGGGACGAGGCCCGGGTGCGACGCCACAAGCGGTTGATCGAACTAGGCCTCATCAGCAAGGATTGCCCGCTGTCGCTGCGCGACTCGCGCGCGCCAGCGTGGAAAGACGCGCCACACAAGGATTGGGAGGCCGAGCGGATGGCTGCGTTTGCGGGGCAAGTGGATTCACTCGACCAGAGCGTGGGACGCATCATGGAAGCGCTGCGGCGCGCGGGCGCGGACAAGAACACGCTGGTGCTGTTCCTCTCCGACAACGGCGCGTCGGACCAGCCGTGGCCGCGGCCGTTGGACAAGCCGGGTGAAACTTGGCGGCTCGATGGCACGCCCACGCGCGTCGGCAACACGCCGGACATTTCCCCGGGCGGACCTGACACGTTCGTGACCGCCGGCCCGGCGTGGGCCAACGTATCGAACGCGCCTTTCCGCGAACACAAGCAGACGAACTTCGAGGGCGGCATCGCGACGCCGTTGATCGCGTGGTGGCCGGGTGTCGTCAGGCAAGCCGGCGCGGTCACGCACGAACTCGGCCACATCACGGACATCACGGCCACGTGCCTCGACGCGGCGGGCGTGGCGTATCCGAGCGAGTTCAACGGCCGCAGCGTGCTGCCGATGGAGGGCAAAAGCTTGTTGCCAGTTCTCAAGGGCGGCCAACGCGACGGGCACAAGACGCTCTGCTGGGCGACGTCCGGTTGCCGCGCCATCCGCGAGGGCCAGTGGAAGCTCGTCGCCGGGAAGAACGGGCCGTGGGAGCTTTTCAATCTCGCCACCGACCGCGCGGAGTCGCAGAATCTCGCCGAGAAGTTCCCCGACACTGTGAAGGACCTCACCGCCAAGTGGCAGCAGTGGGCAGACCGTTGCGGCGCGAAACCGCGCGCTGCTTCTCCCAAGCGTCCCGTTTCAAAAGCCAAGAAGTAACCAATCAACATCCATCAAGGAACCCAACCATGAGCCAGCAAATCAATCGCCGTGACTTCCTGAAGACCGCCGCCGTTGCCGCCAGCGCGCTCGCGGCCCCGAACATCATCCCCGCGACCGCGTTCGGCGCGAACAACAAGATCAGCATCGGCTGCATCGGCGTCGGCGGGCGCGGCCGGGGGAACATGAACGTCTTCCTCGGTCTGGACAATTGCCGCGTTGTCGCTGTGTGTGACACCTACAAGGACCGGCAGGAGCGGGCCAAGAAAATGGCCGACACCAAGTATGGCGACCAGGGCTGCGCGATGTTCGGCGACTATCGCGAGTTGATCGCGCGCAAAGACATTGACGCGGTGATGATTGCTCCGCAGGACCACTGGCACGTGCTCATCGCGACGGCCGCCGCCGCGGCGGGCAAGGACATGTATTGCGAGAAACCGATGGGCGTGTCGGTCGAGGAAGGCCGCCTGATCTACAACGCCATCCGCAAACACAAGCGCGTGTTCCAAGCCGGCACCTGGCAACGCGGGCATGGCAAGTTCCGCCAGGCCGCTGCGCTGGTCCGCAACGGCTACATCGGCAAGTTGCAGGAGATCCAGGTCTCCGCCCCCGGCCCGCAATACCAGCCGAAATACGACGGCCCGATGGACCCGCAGCCCGTGCCGGACGGTTTCGACTGGAACATGTGGCGCGGCCCTGCGGCGGCCAAGCCCTACAACCCTGGCCGCGTCGCGTGGCCCGACTGGTATCTCATCTGGGACTATTGCGCCGGTTTCATCTGCAACTGGGGCGTGCATCACCTTGACATCGCCTATTGGGGCTGCCCGGCCATCGGCAAGGAGGCGTGCGAGATCGAGTGCAAGGGCGTTTATCGCAAGAAAGGCTTCACCGACAACATCGAGAACTGGAACGCGACGTTCACCTTCGCCAGCGGCCTCAAGATGGTCTTCACCGACCAGAACCAGCAGCAGGTTGGCACCAAGTTCATTGGCGACAAGGGTTGGGTCCATGTGGACCGCGGTCCGGAAAACGGAAAGATTTCCGCGGAGCCGGAGTCGTTGCTCAAGGTCCGGCTCAAGTCGGGTGAAACCAACGTCTATCAGTGCGCCGAGCCGGGCGAAGACATCATCACCATCAAGAAGAAAGCCGGCGATGAGATCGCGTTCCGGTCGTTCAACCACGGCGACGATTTCCTGAACAGCGTGCGCACCCGCAAAGATCCCGTCTCGAACGTGGACGCGACGCACGTCGCGAGCTACCTCGGCCTCATTGCCGAGATCGCCGCGCGGCTGGAAACGAAGCTGAAGTGGGACCCGAAGAAGGAAAAGTTCATCGGCAACGACGAGGCCAACAAACGGCTGAAGCGGCCGATGCACAATGGCTGGAAACTGTAGCAGACGCGGCGATTGCCGCTTCGTGTATCAAAAACAAGTTCGAGGAGTTGCGCTATGAAACCGCAGATGAACCGTCGTGATTTTCTGAGAGGCTCTGCCGTCGCTGCAGCGGCGGTCAGTTTGCCAAACCTCATCCCCGCGTCCGCTTTTGGCGCGAACGACAAGGTGGTCATGGGCTGCATCGGCCTCGGCATTCAAGGGAGGGGCAACATGGGGGCGTTCCGCGGGAACACGGACGTCCACGTCGTGGCCGTGTGCGACGTCCACGAAACCCAGCGAAACCAAGGCAAGAACTCGGTGGATGAGTTCTACAACAACAAGGACTGCGCCGCTTACAAAGACTTCCGCGAGTTGATGCAGCGCAAGGACATTGACGCCGTGCAGATCACAGTGCCGGACCATTGGCACGTGTTGGTCGCGATGGAGGCTGTCCGGTGGGGCAAACACATGTATTGCGAGAAGCCCATCGGCTGGAGCGTCCGCGCGGCGCAGGTTCTGCGGAAGGCGGTGAAAGAGAGCAAGGTGGTGTTCCAGTTCGGGACGCAGCAGCGGTCCACCGGCAGTTTCCGGCGCGTCTGCGAACTGGTCCGCAACGGTAGGATCGGCAAGTTGAAAACGATCCTCGTCGGCGTGCCGGGAAGCTGGACGTGTCCGAAGCAACCCACCGAGCCGGTGCCGAAGGAACTCGATTACGAACTGTGGCTTGGCCCCGCGCCGATGGCGCCCTACTGTTTCCAACGTTGCCGGCCGTGGACAAAAAGCCAGGGCTGGGGCGGCTACAGCATCTGGTATTGCATCTCGGATTATTGCATGGGGATGATTGGCAACTGGGGCGTGCATCATCTCGACATCGCGCAGTGGGCAAACGGCACCGATCTCAGCGGCCCGACGGAAATCGAAGGCACGGGCGAGTTTCCCAAAGACATGCTCACCGACTGCGCCACCAACTGGCAGGTAGAGAACCGCTACGCCAACGGCGTCACGTTGATCCACATGGACGACGCGACCGCAAAAAAACACCCGTTGCAGAAGGGTGGTCACGGCCACGGCGTGCTGTTCCTCGGCACCGAGGGGTGGATCCATGTGGATCGCTCTGGCATGGATGCTGAGCCGAAATCGCTGATCAAGGCGCAGACCGCGCCGAGCGAAATCCATCTCTTCAAGAGCACCAACCATCAGGCTAACTTCATTGACGCCGCCAAAGGCGAGACCAAGCCGGCCGCGCCGATTGATGTCGCGGTTTGCTCGGACATCCTGTGCAACCTCGAACAGATCGCCATCAAGTTAAAGCGAAAACTCCGCTGGGATCCTGCGCGGGAACTCTTTATCAACGACGACGAGGCGAACAAGATGCTGGACCGGCCGATGCATAATGGGTGGAAGCTGTGACCAACGCAGACACCAACCCGCCGCCACATTGACGGATGAAACGACGCGCCTTTATCACCACAGTCGTCTCCGGCGCTGCGCTCACGGCCCTCGGCAGCATGAATCTGATCGCCGCCCCGACGAAAGGAAAGGGCGGCAAGAGGAGCAAAGGCGGCCAGCCTGCGACGCCAGCGGGTTTCCGAGCTGGCGCGGCCACGAGCAACATCACCCCCGCGCTCGGCGTGGTGCTGGATGGCACGATCATGCAGATCGGTCCCGCCAAGCACGTGCATGATGAATTGCACGCGCGCTGTCTGGCTCTGGACGACGGCGCGACGCGCGTCGCGTTTGTCATCTGCGACACCACCATGATCTCGCGGGAGCTGGTGGATCGCGCCCGGCAATTGATCTCGCAAACCACCGGCATCCCTCCGTCGCACATCCTCATCTCGGCCACGCACACGCACAGTTCGCCCCGCTTGATTGACCTCGGCTTGGGCGAAGCCAACCGGCGCTACGAAGACTTCGCGGTGCAGCGGATGGCGGACGGCGTCCAGCGCGCGGTCAACAGCCTCGCGCCGGCCCGCGTCGGCTGGGGCAGTGTGCAAAAGCCGGAGCACGTCCACAACCGGCGCTGGCTGCTCAAGCCGGACCACTCGCTGGTCAATCCCTTCGGCGAAAAGACCGACCGCGCGTGGATGTATGCGCCCAAGGAAGTGGCGCTGGAGCCGGCCGGTCCGGTGGATCCTGAAGTGGCGTTTCTCGCCGTGCAGCACACCGAAGGCCGGCCGTTGGCCGTGCTCGCCAACTGCGCCCTGCACTACGTGGGCGGCATTCCCGCGGGCACCATCAGCGCCGATTACTTCGGCGTTTTCTGCCGTCGGCTGGAGGAGCTTTTGGGCGCGACACAAGACCCGCCTTTTGTGGCGATGATGTCCAACGGCACCTGCGGCGATGTCTCCAATAAGCGCATGGGAGATGCCGGCGAACCCCGCCCCGCACTGTCGGGGCCTTATGGCAAGATGCGCTTCGTCGGCCACGACGTGGCCGAGGCAGTGGCCGCCGCTTTCAAGTCGGTCCAGTATCAGGACCGCCCGACGCTGGCGGCGGTTGAATCCGAACTCTCCCTCGGCGTCCGCCGACCCGATGCGGCGCGGCTCGAATGGGCGAAGAAGACCGCCGTTCCCGGCCCGGCGACCAACAAGCTGACCCGCCCGCAAATCTATGCACGCGAGGTGTTGCACCTCGCGGAGATGCCGCCGCAGGAACCGTTCCGCCTGCAATCCATCCGCATCGGCGACATCGCCGTCGGCGCCATTCCCTGCGAGGTGTTCGCGGAGACGGGGCTGGCGATCAAGAAACAGAGCACCGCGCGCCACACCTTTGTCATCGAGCTGGCCAACGGCTTTCACGGCTACCTGCCGACTCCGCGCCAGCACGAACTGGGCGGCTACGAAACCTGGCCCGCCCGTTCCAGCCACCTCGAAGTGGCCGCCTCAGACAAGATCCAAGCCGAGATGCTGCGGCTGTTGGGCCGCGTAATCGGCGCTGCGTCTGCGCCCTGACCCCACACGAGTCATCCTATGAAACATCAAATCAACCGTCGTGATTTCCTGAGAAGCTCCGCCGCCGCCCTCGCCGTTGCCAGCGGCGCGTGGCCGGGCGAGACACACGCCGCCTCACGGCGATGCCCGCGCATCGGCAGTTGCATGATTGGCCTGCCCGAAGCCAAACAAGCCGGACTCGACGGCGCTGAAGTAAGAGTCGGCCCCGTCGCCGACCATTTGCAGATTGCCGACAAGGCCGTCCGCCAATCCTACAAGGACCAGATGCGCGAGACAGGCCTCGTCATCCCGTCCGTCGTGCTCGGCATCCTCAACTCCGCCCCGCTCGCCAGCGACCCGCGTGGCCCAGCGTGGCTCGAACAGACGATTGACGCCGCCGCCGATCTCGGCGCGAAGGTCATCCTCGTCGCCTTCTTCAGCAAAGGCGACCTGCTGGACGCCGACAGGAAGGTCAAACAGAAGGACGTGGACGTCGTTGTTGAGCGCATTCGCGCCGCCGCTCCCCGCGCCAAGGCGGCCGGCGTCACGCTCGCCATCGAGAATACGCTCCCCGCCACCGAAAACATCCGCATCCTCGACCGCATCGGCCACGAGGCCGTGAAGGTCTATTACGATGTCTATAACACGGGTGTCACCAAAGGCTACGACGTGCCGGCGGAACTGAGGCTCCTGAAAGACCGCGTCGCGCAGGTGCATTTCAAGAATGGCCCGCAGTATCTCGAAGACCGCAAAGGCTACTTCGAGCCGATCGTCGCCGCCCTCAACGATATCCGCTACAGCGGCTGGATCGTTCTCGAAACCTCCAATCCGTCGAAGAACCCTGTCGCCGACACGCGCCGCAACGCCGAATTCATCCGCCGCCTTTACACCAGTTGAAACGGCAGGTCATCGCCGCAGAGATGCCAATTAACAACCACCATGATCACAACAAACGCTGAACTGGAGCCCTCCGTTTGGTTGGGAAGATTATTTGTCTGTGCGTTCGCTGTCCTCGCCACGCTATTGGCCGAACCGCTGACGGCGATGAGCGCGACGAAACCCAATCTCGTCTTCATCCTCACCGACAACCAGGGCGCGTGGACGCTGGGTTGCTACGGCAATCCCGACATCCAGACGCCGCACATTGACCGGCTCGCCGCCGAGGGCGTGCGCTTCACCCGTGCGCTGAGCAGTAATCCGGTCTGCTCGCCTACGCGCGCGACGTTTCTCACCGGCCTCATCCCCTCGCAGCATGGCGTGCATTCGTTCCTCGACCCGAAATACATGATGGGGACGCAGGCTTACAACACACTCGCGGAGTTCACCTCCATCGGCGAGGTCCTGCGCGATGCGGGCTACGTCTGCGGCCTGAGCGGCAAGTGGCACCTCGGCGCGAACCTCACGCCGTCGGAGGGATTCAGCTTTTGGATCACCAAGCCGGACGGCAGCACGACCGAGTTCTACGACCAGCCGGTCATCGAGGACGGCAAGGTGCGCAGGGAGGCCGGCTACACGACGGAGTTGTGGACGCGCAAGGGCATCCAGTTCATCGAGCAAAACAAGGAGCGCCCGTTCTTCCTCTTCCTCGCTTACAACGGTCCCTACAACCTCGGCAAGCTGATGTCGAACCCGCCGCGCAACCGTTGGGCTGCGCACTACAAGGACAAACACTTCAAGAGCTTCCCCGTGGACGCAATGCACCCGTGGCAGTGGGCGAACAAGGGCTTCCACAACACGCAGAACGCGATGGAGCGCTGCGCCGCCGAGACCAGCGGCGTGGACGACGGCGTCGGCGAGATCATGGCCACGCTCAAGCGCCTCGGCCTCGACGACCGCACGCTGGTGGCCTACACGGCGGACCAAGGCTGGATGGGCGGCCAGAACGGCATCTGGGGCATGGGCGACCATACGCGCCCGACCGGCGCGCATGAGTTGATGATGCAGATCCCGCTCATCTTCCGTCATCCCGGCAAAATCCCCGCCGGCGTGACCAGCGACCTGCTGGTGAGCAACTACGACTTCATGCCGAGCGTGCTCAGCCATCTCGGTCTCGGCAGCAAGATGCCGCAAAAGCCCAAGTCACCGGGCCGCGATTTCTCGGCCGCGTTGCGCGGAGAAAAGCCGGCGTGGGACAACGTGATCTTCTACGAGATGGAAACCACGCGCGCTGTCCGGACCGACGACTGGAAATACGTCGCGCGCATCCCTGAAGGCCCGTTCGAGCTTTACGACATGCGCAAGGACCCGCAGGAGCGGTTCAACCTCTACGGCCAGCCCGGCACCGACACCACGCGCGCTGCGCTCGCCAAACGTCTCGACGATTTCTTCGCCACTTACGCCGACCCCCAATACAACATCTGGAAAGGCGGCCGGTCGAAGGCGAAACGACACACGGAGTAATCATGAACACAGAACATCACATGACCAGACGAACATTTGTTGGACAGACTGCTGGAGCGGCTGCGGTTCCGTTACTGGCCGCCGCCGCTGACGCGCTCGGCCAGGAGGCAGTTTCCAAGCCGGTCGGGCGCAGACTACGCATCGGCATCGTGGGGCTGGGCAGCCGTGGAAGCTGGATTGCCAACCTGTTCAAGCAACACCCCGGCTACGAGATCGTGGCGGCGGTGGATTACTTCGAGGAGAGCGCGAACAAGGCTGGCGACAAGCTGGGTGTGCCGGCGGGAAAGCGGTTCAGCGGTCTGTCGGGCTATAAACGCGCGCTCGACAGCGGTGTCGAGGCGCTGGTGCTCGAAGGCATTCCGTATTTTTATCCGGAGCAAACCGCAGCGGCGATTGACGCGGGCTGCCATGTGTATATGGCCAAACCGTTCGCGGTGGATGTGCCGGCTGTCTTCAGGATGCAGGCGCTGGCGAAGAAGGCGACGGAGAAGAAGCTGTGCTTCCACGTGGACTACCAGTTGCCGACGGACCCCGCGAACCAGGAAGTGAAGAAACGCATCGCCGAGGGCGGGCTGGGTGGGCTGGCGCACATCTACTCCGGCGGCACCTGCGGGAAACTGCCAGATCCGCCGGTTGGCCCGACCATCGAGAACCTTTTCAAGCGGGCGTGGTATTCGCACATCGCGATGAGCGGCGATTTGCTGCTGCTCTATGACATCCACATCATTGACGGCATCACATGGGTCACCGGCCAGCGCGCGGTCGGCGCAAGCGGCTACAGGCGCATCGTCCGGCCCGACCCGCATGGAGACCGCACGGATTGCGGCGGCGTCGTGTTTCAACTCGCGGACGGGACTTGTTGGACCCACACAACCCAGCTCCTACAGAACAACACGTTCATGTATAACCTGGAAGCCGACATCATGGGGCTGGAAGCGACGGCGCACCTCGCTTACAACGGCAAGGTGTGTGTTCGCGGCGGTCCCAAGCACTACGTGGGAGAAGTGGCGAAGGGCATCTACGCCGACGGCGCGAAGGCCAACATCGCCGAGTTTTATCGCTGTGTCACCGAGGGCAAATTCGACAACGAAACGGCGCATCGCTCGGTGGACTGCACTCTGACGGGCATCCTCGGCCGCGAAGCCATGCTGCGAAAGACATGGCTCACGATGGACGAAGTGATCAAGGAGGCCAAGACACGCGAGGTCAATCTGCGCGGACTGAAGACGTGAGAACGCTCAATCAGAAGATAGAACACGAACACTCCAAGGAAAAGCCATGAACAACAACACATTGCTTCCAGTCATCGCAGCAGCCGTCATCGCCTGTTTGGCAACCAACCACGCCTCGGCGCAAGGCAACCCGCTGGGCGGACTGGAGCGGCTAAAAGGTTTCGAAAGCCGCCGCGCTTCCTCAAGCGCCCCCGACTGGCGCACCGGCAACGGCGACGCGCGGCCCATCAAGCCCGGCGACACACTCACGCTCGCGGAACTCAAAGGGCCGGGCGTCATCACGCACATCTGGTTCACCATCTCGCACGAGGCGAAGTTCTACTCGCGCCTGCTGACGCTGCGGATGTATTGGGACAGCGAGCAACACCCGAGCGTCGAGTGCCCCATCGGCGACTTCTTTGGCATCGGCCACGGCGTGGACCAGCCGTTTATGTCGTTGCCGATCCGTGTCACGTCGGACGGCCGCGCGCGGAACTGTTATTGGCCGATGCCGTTCCGCAAGTCCGCGCGCATCACGGTCACCAACGAGAGCGACAAGCCCTGCCGCGCGCTCTACTACTACATAGACTGGCAGAAGCACCCGTCGCTGTCGCGAGAGGCGGCTTACTTCCACGCGATGTATCGGCAGGAATACCCGGCGGTCATGGGCCGCAATTACCTGCTCGCGGACATCGTCGGCCGCGGCCACTACGTAGGCACCATTCAGAGCGTGTATCATAGCTCCCCCGGTTGGTATGGCGAGGGCGACGACTTCTTCTTCATTGACGGCGAGAAGGAACCGAGCCTGCGCGGCACGGGCACCGAGGATTACTTCTGCGACGCGTGGGGATTCCGCCAGCAGGACGGGCCGTTCTACGGCACGCCACTCTGGGAAGGCTACAAGACCGGCAACCGCGGCACGGCTTATCGTTTCCACATCCCCGACCCGGTCGTGTTTAAGAAATCCCTCCGCGTGGAGATCGAGGACAAAGGCAGCCAACAGTTCCCGGACGGAAACAAGAGCGGCTTCATCGAGCGCGATGACCTGATGTCGTCGGTGGCGCTGTGGTATCAGGTCGAACCTCACAAACCGTGGCCCGCGCTTCCTGCCGGACCGGACCGGCTGCCGTTCAGCGACACGACGCTGCTCGTTGGCTGGAAATCGCTGGAGCAGGCCAAACGGTCCGAGCATCCGTTGACGACGCAGCCGATCGGCGGCGCGACCGACGGCAAGCAGTTGTGGTTCAGGCCCAAAGACGAGAAAGGCTGGCTGGAGATTCCGTTCCGCGTCGAGAAAGAGATCACGGCTGATTTGATACTGCGCATGACACACTCGTGGGACTACGGCACGTATCGCGTGTTGCTGGACGGCAAGTCGGTCGGCACGTTTGACCTGCTCGCCCCCAAGGTGACTCCCTCCGAGGATTCGCTGGGTCGCCACACACTGAAGGCGGGCGATCACGTGCTGCGTTTCGAGTGCGTCGGCCACAACACCGCCTCCAAAGGTTACCTCCTCGGTTTCGATTGTCTGCAAGCCCGCGTTCCCGTTTACGCGCGTCCCGAAGGCAAAGACCTGCGCGACATCCAAGCCAAACCATGAAAACTACGACAACAACTGTCTGCGTGTTATCGGCCCTGACGATCATTGCTGTGACGCACGCCGCCGAGCCGGCGAAGGGCGACACGAAGCGGCTCGATTTGGGCGGCGGCGTGACGCTGGAAGTCGTGTTCATCCCGCCCGGTGAGTTCATGATGGGCAGCACGGCGGAGGAGAAACAGTGGGCCACGGGAATCGAGGGCGGCGCGACGCCGGGGACGACGCGCGAGTCGTTCGAAGGCGAACAGCCGCGACTGACGCGTGTGAGGAACGGCTTCTGGATGGGGCGCACGGAGGTCAGCGTCGGGCAGTTCCGGCGGTTTGCCGAGGAGAGTGGCTTCGTGACCGATGCGGAAAAGCCCGGCGGCGAGACTCAGGTGTTCGATCCCGAATGGAATGGCTATCACCTGACGACGAAGGTGACGCATCCGTGGAAGTCCATGAAAGGCAAGAGCTGGCGCGACCCGAATTGGGCGTTCCCGAACCGGGACGTATTTCCGGTCGTGTGCGTGAGCTACAACGACATGAAGGCCTTCTGCCGATGGCTGACGGACCGCGAACGGAAGGCGGGCCGGTTGTTGCAGGGCTTGGAATACCGTCTGCCCACGGAAGCGGAGTGGGAGTATGGCTGCCGCGGTGGCAGCAAGGAGAGTCGCTATTTCTGGTGGGGCAACGAGCTTGAGGAAGGTGAAGGCCGACTGAACATCTCCGCCATGGATTTCCTGCCGGGCCGGACCAAGGGCTGGCCGTTGGCAAAGGCGCCGTGGAGCGACGGTTTTCCGTTCGTCTCGCCGGTGGATCACTACGACGAGAAGGGCCGCAACGGTTTTGGCCTCGCCGACATGTGCGGCGGGGTGTGGGAGTTTGTCATTGACCACTTCGATCCGAAGGGCGGGCATGAGGAGGTTTATTATGAGAATGCGGAAAAGCAAACCGTGTCGCGACCTGTGTGTCGGGGAGGCAATTACTTCGATGTTCCGGGGAACGCGCGCTGCGCCGTCCGGCTTGGAATCCGGAACGTGACTTATTCCGACTCCCGCGACGGCTTCCGTATCTGTCTCGGCGTGCCGCAGAAGGAGCCGTTGGACAGTCGTTGAAAGCACCGCAATGACGACAGGTCGTTCCATGACGAGACGAACGTTTGTTGGGCGGACTGCAGGAGCGGCCGCAGTCTCGCTGCTGGCCATCGCGTCCAACGTGCCCGCCCAAGAGGCAGGCTCCAAAACCGCTCCCGCCGCCCCGGCCACACGTGCCATCGCCTTTCTCAAAGCCACCGCGACGGGCGGCCATGTGCGGCTCAGTTGCTTCAAGAGCACGCCTTTCTTCAACGCCACGCAGAAGGAGAAGCCGGATTCGGTCAGGCTTCGCATCCGGCGAACCGACTTGCCGGGCTTCCGTTTCGGCCAGGACTATGACGAGTTCTTCCACGGCCTGCGCTGGCAGGATGCGCGGGTCATCTTCGAAGGCCCGCTCACTGCCTTAAACAACCGCAAGTTCGAGTTCACCGATGAGCGCGTGGAACCCGGACAGACCTATGCGTATTGGGTGGCGACCGACCGCGGCGACCCGCCGACCGGGCCGGTCGCCGTCAAGGTCCGCGATCCGCGCGTCTGGTGGACGTGGGAGGAAGCACAGCGCCGGCTCGACCGGCTGGCGGCCGAGTTCCCCGGCGTCGTCGAACTGCGGCCGGTGGGACAGACCGTGCAGGGCCGCCCGTTGCGCGCGTTGATCGCCGGCAACCGCGGGCACGTGCTGGTGATGCTCGGCTCGGTTCACGCCGGCGAGGCGGGCGCGGAACTGCTCATTCCCGCGTTTGAACATGTGGTCCGCAACCGCCGGGCGTTGCTGGATCGCGTGGGTCTGGCCGTGCTGCCGTGCGTCAACGCCGACCAACGCCAGCGGTTGGCGCTCGGCCATCCGCCCTACCTGCGGACCAATGCCAACGGCGTGGATCTCAACCGCAATTTCCCCGCCGACTGGGAGACGGTCAATCACATGTATGGCCTCATCACCTCCGACCCGGAGGGCATGACCTACCGCGGCGCGACGCCCGCCTCGGAACCGGAGACGCAAGCCGTGATGCGGCTGTTGGAAAAGCTGAAGCCCGCCGCAGTCGTGGCGTTTCATCATCTGGCTTCCATCACAGGCTCGAGCTTCCTCTGTTCAGCCGCCGCGGCGAAGAACGAGCCGTATCTGGCGCGGTGCAGGCCGTTGAACCACGCCTATCGCGCGGCGCTGGTGCCGCCGGATCTTGAGAAGAAGCCGGTCGCGGTCATGGCTGGATGCACCAGCGGCAGCCTGCCGACCTGGGTCTTCCAGCGGTTCGGTGTGCCGGCGTTTGACGCGGAAGGTGACGGTTCACCGGCTTGCCAGAAAGCCACGACCGACACCGCCACATGGGAAGACCTCGAACAATCCCAAGCCGCCCACCAGCGCGCGGTGGCTGAGTTGCTTTCGGCGCTCGGCGAGAATCCCTGACACGCGCGCCACTATCGCGCCTGGGACCGGAGTGCCAGCTTATGAGACTCACTACCAGTAGTCAGAACGAGGGGTGTGCGCTAGACTGCGCGGCCATGAAGACGATGCGCGGCTGGTTTGTTGTCGCGGCGGTGCTGCTGGCAGACGGCCTCGCATTTGCCGGCGAGCCGGTGACCGGACAGTTGCACGTCGGTTGGGCGACGGTGGATATCACGCCGTCGGCACGCGTGGTTTTGGACGGCAGCGGTTACAAGCGGGTCACCAAGGAAGTGGAAGACCCGGTGACGGCCACGGTGCTGGCTTTGGAGACGCGGGACGGAGAGCGGGTGGTCGAGCAGGCGATCATGGTCAGCCTCGACCTGGTCCGGATGACAAAGGAGGTCCACGAAGGTTTGCAGCGCGAGGCGGCAAAGCGGCTCAAGGATTTCGACAGCAGCAAGCTGTTCTGCAGCGTGACGCACACGCATTGCGGGCCAAGTATCTCCTACGAGAAGACCGGGCCGGGGCAGTTGTATGACATCAGCAAGGAGCCCGACGTGATGACGCCGCAGCAATACATCCTGCTGCTCTACGAGCGGATCGGCGCGGGCATCGTGGAGGCGTGGCAGGGCCGGAAACCCGGCGGCGTGAGCTGGGGATTGGGCCACGCGGCGGTCGGCTACAACCGCCGCCTGACCTACACCGACGGCTCGGCGATCATGGGGTTCGACACGGCGCGCCCCGACTTCTCGCACATCGAAGGCTCCCAGGACCACGCCGTGGAGATGCTGTTCTTCTGGGATGCGGACAAGAAACTCACGGGGATGTTGCTGAACCTCGCCTGCCCGTCGCAGGTCGGCCGCAAGGCTATCAGCGCCGATTTCTGGCATCCGATACGCGAGGGCATCAAGGCGAAACACGGGCCGAAGGTCCACGTCTTCGGCCAGTGCGCGGCGTCGGGCGACCAGTGTCCCGAGCCGATCATCCGTCGCAAAGCCGAGCAAGCGATGACCGCGCGCCGGAAGATCTCCTGGAAGCAGGAACTGGCCAACCGCGTGGTCCGCGCGGTGGATGATGTCTGGCCTTATGCACAGAGCGACGTGCAGACGCGGCCCGTATTCGCGCACCGGACGATCAAGACGAACATCCCGAACAAGAACTCCATCAATGAAGCGCGCTGGCTGCCATCGCAGGTGCCCGTCGAGTTGCACGTGCTGCGGCTGGGCGATGTGGCGATGGCGACGAACCCTTTTGAGTTGTTCCTCGACTACGGCGACCAGATCAAGGGCCGCAGCAAGGCGGTGTTGACGTTTGTCTCCCAACTCACGTGCGACTATCAGGGCTACCTGCCCACGCGCCGGGCCGTGGCCGGCGGCGATTACAGCGCCGTCAATCACACCGTCGGCCCAGTCGGCGGCCGTGTGTTGGTTGACGAATCGGTCAAGGCGATCAACTCGCTCTGGCCTTGAGAAAACATTTTGGAGCATTCCACGTGATCTTCCGAACTTTGACTTCACTTCTTCTTGCTGCACACTGGATCGCCAGCCAAGCCACCTGCGCTGAACCGCTCAGGCTGCTGTTCTCGACGCCGCGGGATGTCACCAACACGTGGGGCAAGCTGCACTTCGGCGTGACACCGGTGCGGTTGATTCGCGAGTGCGAGTCGCCCGGATTCACTTTCATCGGCGGCTTCCCGCGTGCAGACGGCGCGTGGGAGGTTTTCGGCCAGCAGATGACGGAAGTCAGCCGGGGCAACGAGCCGTATGACCGGGTTACCGCATGGAAGCTCATCCGTGCCACCACGCGCGACGGAGCAAAGTTCGAGAACCGCGAGACGGTCTTCGAGCCGAAACCGGCCGCGTGGACCGACCACACTGCGATGGCCTACAGCCCGGACGCGAAGGAATATCTGCTGCTGAAGCTCAAGGTGGACCGTTCCGGCTTCGCCTATACCGCCTTCTTCAGTTCCGACGGCAAGCGGTGGCAGGAGCATCCCGGCAATCCGCTCTTCCACGACGGCGACGCGATGAGCCTGTTCTGGAGCAAGGCGGTGCGCCGCTTCGTGTGCATCAACAAGAGCCTCCAGCCGCACCGCAAACACTTCCGCGACCACGGCGGTGCGACGCCGTCGCTGGGCGACGACTCGCTGCGAGACCGGCGCGTGCTGATGATGCGCTCCAGCCCCGACGGTCGCCGATGGGAACCGTCCGTTTCCATGTCCGATGTCTGGAACCGCCACGGCAAGAAGGCTCCGATTCCGACGCAACATCTGACCCTGCCCGACGCCGAAGATCCGCCGGACTTGGAGTTCTACAGCGGCAACGCGTTCTGGTATCACGACCGCGCCTACATGACGGTGCTCAACTACGCCGCCAGCCCACTCGCGCCGCGCAAGCACGGGCCGCAACTGGACAACGAGTGGTGGACCAGTCGCGACGGTCTGCGCTGGGAACGCCCGGCGCGCGGCCTCAACGCACTGGAGGTGTCGCAGATTCCCCGCCTCGAAACCCATCCCATGATCATCGGCGGCAAGGTTTTGTTCCTGCGCGGCCACCTGTTGCTCGGTCTGCCGCAAGACCGCATCAGCTTCGTCGGCGCGCGTGCCAACGCGGAGTTTTCCACCGCATCGTTCCAAATGCCGGAGGCCGACATCTCTCTCAACGCCGCCGTGCCGTCGCCGGATCGCGCGTTCGCAAGTAACCAGGCCTACGTCATGGCAGCCGTGCTCGACGACAAGGACGATGTTGTGCCGGGATTTGAGCGGGAGAAGTGCGTCATTCAGAACGCCGACAAGATTGACCTGCCGTTGCGGTGGAACGGCAAATCCGCCCGCGAACTCGCCGGCCGCAACATCAGGCTGCGATTCTCGCTGCGCAGCGCCAACATTTGCGCCATCAACTTCAGCAGGTAACTCCTGCGAGTGTCTCTCTGGGTTCGTTTCCTAATCCTTGACGGATTCGTTGTCGGCCGTCGGCCGGTCGCGGCGATTTTTGCCGCGCGAGACTGGTCGCACAATTCGCGTGCATTCGAGGCATCGGCGGCGGTAAAAAGTTGCTGATGATCACGTCTCGTCAGCTTCTCACTGTCTCCCTCGCCTTTCTCATCCTCACTGTGGCCGGTGGCGGTCTGGCCCGCTCCGCGTCGCCGCAAAAACCCTCCAAACCGAAACGCACCGCCGTGCCATCGCCGCCGGTTGACGCCGCGCGCGTCAAAGCCGTCATGGCGATGCTGCCGGAGCAACCGGCGGGCGTCGGTCGGCCCATCGGCGAGCGCACGGCGTGGAACAATCTCGCGCGCGAGGCGGCGGGCAAGGGAGTCATCAAACGGGCGGAGATAATCCTCTCGCAGTCCGTGCCGGAGCAGCCGGACGACCTCTACCTCGACTTCTCGCGCACAGGCAACCGCACGCGCTGGCAAAAAGTCGCGTTCGAGCGGCGCGGGCGGCTGTCATGGCTCGTGCTGGCGGAATGCCTTGAGGGCAAAGGCCGTTTCCTGTCGAAGATCGAGGGACTCATCGCGGCGTTCTGCGCGGAGAAATGCTGGGTGATGCCGGCGCACGACCGGCGGCTCACCAACTTCAACGGCACGTTCGTTGACGTGGACCTCGCTTCGTCGGCGCTGGCGTGGAATCTCGCCACGGCCGACTGGCTGCTTGGCGACAAGCTCTCCGCGACGACGCGGAAGCTGCTCCGCGAGAAGGTCCACAAGTTCGTGCTCGATCCGTGTCTGGCGGCGTATCGCGGCACGCGCCGGCTCGACGGCTGGATGAAGACGACGAACAACTGGAACGCCGTCTGTCTGGCGGGCGTCACGGGCGCGGCGCTGGCGCTGCTGGACTCGCGCGAGGAGCGGGCGCTCTTCGTCGCGGCGGCGGAGCAGTTCTCCAAGAACTTCCTCGCCGGGTTCACGCCTGACGGCTATTGCTCCGAGGGCCTCGGCTACTGGGACTACGGCTTCGGACATTACGTGTTGCTCAGCGAGACGGTGTGCCAGGCGACGGGCGGCAAGCTCGATTTGTTCGCGCGGCCCGAGGCGAAGGCACCGGCGGAGTTCGGCGCGCGCATCCAGATCATCGGCGGCGTCGCGCCGGCGTTCGCGGATTGCAGCGTCAACGCCAAGCCGTCGCCGGAGATCATGTGGTTCGTGAACCGCCGGCTCGGTCTCGGCCTGAGCGCGTATGACAAGTTCAACGCGGGCGACGAGGAGTTCACAGGGCACTGGTTCGGCTTCCTGTTCGAGTCGGCGCTCTACAGTTTCCCGAACTCGGCTTCGCGGGCGAAGCGGCAGGATAGCGGCCGCGACTACGAGTTGGGCCTGCGCACTTGGTTCGACAGCGCCGGCATCCTCATCGGCCGGCCCGCGCCCGGCTCGCCGTGCCGGATGGGCGTCGCGCTCAAGGGCGGCCATAACGCCGAGCACCACAACCACAACGACGTCGGCAGCTACGTCGTGGTCGTCGGCAAGCGTCCCGTGCTGCTTGATCCCGGCGCGGAGACTTACACGGCGCGCACGTTCAGCAAGGACCGCTACGTCAGCAAACTGCTGAACTCCTTCGGCCATCCGGTGCCGCTGGTCGCCGGCAAACTCCAGCGCGAAGGCCGCGATGCGCAGGCGAAGGTGTTGCGGACCGAGTTCACCGACCGCGCCGACACGTTCGCGCTCGACATCGCCTCGCCGTATTCGTGCCCGGAGCTGAAGCGGCTGGAGCGGACGTTTGTGTATTCGCGCGAGGGCGCCGGCTCGCTGACGGTGACGGACACAGTGGAGTTCGCCAGCCCGCAGTCGTTCGGCACCGCGCTGGTCACGCTCGGCAAGTGGGAGCGCACGGACGACGGCAGCCTGCTCGTGCGCGACGGCGACGAAGCGGTGCGCGTCGAGATCAAGGTGAAGGGTGGCGAGATCACCGTGCAGGCCGAGGAGATTGTCGAGGACGCACCTGTGAAACCGACGCGCATCGGCCTCAACTTCACGCAACCCGTGACGGCGGCAACCGTCACGCTGAAGATCACGCCCACTGGGAAGTCAAAACCATGAAAGCTCTTTCGACGTTGATCTGCATGCTCCTGGCGGCAAACGCCACCGCCGCCGAGTGGAATCCGCGCGAGAAGTTCCTCCGCTCGCTCGTGGACGACGTGCCGAAGATGCTCAAGAACCAGAACCGGGAGACGGGCCGTTTCGGCGACCAGCCGTGGATTTGCACCGATCAGAATCTCGTCTTCCCGCTCGCCGCGGCGTGGGCCATCAAGGACAAGTCCAACCCCTACTACCACAGCGCCGAGGTGCTGGAGGCGGTGATGAAGGGCGGCGACGCGCTCGTGACCGACCAGGACAAGAACGGCATGTGGACGTTCCGCAAGAAAGACAACTCGACGTGGGGCCAGATTCTGATGCCGTGGACTTACAGCCGATGGATTCGTGCGTTCTCGTTGATCAAGGACGCGATGCCTGCCGAGCGCCGGCAGCATTGGGAGAAGGGCCTGCTGCTCGGCTTCAGCAATATCTCAAAGAGCTGTCTGGGCCACGTCCACAACATCCCAAGCCACCATGCGATGGCGCTCTACTGCGCCGGCCAGTGTTTCAACCGCGACGACTGGAAGCAGCAGGCGCGGACGTTCATGGGGAAGGTCGTCGCGGCGCAGACGCCCGGCGGCTGGTGGGTCGAGCATAACGGGCCGGTCGTCGCCTACAACTTCGTCTATGGCGAGGCACTCGGCATCTACTATGCGATGTCGCGCGACGCGAGCGTGCTGGAGGCGTTGCGGCGCGCAGCGGTCTTCCACGGGACGTTTGTCTATCCCGACGGCAGCATCGTGGAGACGGTGGACGAGCGGAATCCCTACGAAGCCGGCACCGCGCACGGCAAGGTCGGCTTCACCTTCACGCCGGTGGAGCGCAACGCGAGCCTCAGCTTCACGGCTGAGGGCCGCGGCTTTCTGTTGCGCCAGTTCCGGCTCCGAAACTGGTCCGTCGCAGCCGATGAAGCCGCCGCTCATCTGCTTTACGGCGAGACTGGCCCCGCCGCTCCACTCGCCGCCGAACGCGATGAGCACTTCGCCGTGGTCGGCAATAACGAGGCGCTCGTGCTACGCCGCAAACCGTGGTTCATCTGTCTGTCGGCGTTCATTTGCGAGCAATCCACGAGCCGATGGATCCAGGACCGGCAGAACTTCGTCAGCATCTTCCACGACCGCACCGGATTGATTGTCGGCGGCGGCAACACGAAGATGCAGCCGTTCTGGAGCAACTTTACCGTCGGCGACACATCGCTGCTCCAGCACAAGCCCGGCGATGAGAACCCGAAGTTCAAGCCAAAGCCCGGCTTGGTCCACATCCCGTCCGCCGCCAAGCTGCGCGCCGACAAGAACGCGCCGGGCCTCGACCTGACCTACGGCGGCGAAGATTGCCGGATTACCGTTCAACCGAAAGATGACAACAAGCTGGCGCTCGTTTGCGAAGCGAGCCGCAAATCCGACAAGGCCGTCGAGGGCCACGTCGTCTTCCTGCCGCGCCTCGGCACCGCCATCACCTGCTCCTCCGGCAAGTCCGCCAAGCTCGGCGATGCCGCCTTCGAGTGGAGCGCCACCGACATCGGCAGTTGGTTCGAGCACGGCGGCGTGCGCATCAGCGTCCCGCCCGACGCGCGACTGACGTGGCCGAAGAAGCGCCACAGCCCCTACACCAAGGATGGCCGCAGTGAACTGCGCGACGCGCGGCTGGTGCTCTGCCTGCCGTTCGCGGCGACAACAAAGCAGGAAGTCGTGTTGAAAATCCGTGATACGCAAGAACGGTAACTGCGCGTGATGGCATCGCCCCAGTCGCAGTTGCCAGCATCAAAGCCTCGCCGGACAAATTGGCATGAGATGGATTGGAGCCTATGAATGGAACAACGATACGCTGCCGCAGTCGCTCGACCAGTTGAGCCGCAAAACGCTTGCAGCGGAGCCGGCCGGCGGTATTGTTCGGCGGTCCAAGGTTGAGGAGAGATGCGTTATGAAACCAGTAGTTGGAAAAGGCGGAACACTCGGCATCATCGTCGGCGGCGGGCCGGCGCCGGGCATCAACGGCGTCATCGCGGCCGCCGCCATTGAAGCCACCTACCGCGGCAGGAAAGTCATCGGTTTTTACGACGGCTTCAAGTGGCTCGCGCGCGGCGACACCGACCACGTCGCGCTGTTGAAGACCGACGACGTTTCCCGCATCCATTTCCAGGGCGGCTCGATCCTGCGCACGTCGCGCGAGAACCCGACCAAGGACCCGAAGAAGATGGCGAACGTGCTGGCGGGCTTGAAGAAGCTCGGCGTGGACTGGCTCGTCACCATCGGCGGCGACGACACCGCCCACAGCTCCAGCCAGGTGGAGAAACAGGCCGGCGGGGCCATCCGCGTCGTCCACGTGCCGAAGACCATTGACAACGATCTGCCGCTGCCCGGTTCGATGCCAACGTTCGGCTACGAAACGGCGCGCACGGTTGGCGCCGAGATTGTCCACAATCTCATGGAAGACGCCCGCACGTCGGGCCAGTGGTTCTACGTCATCTCGATGGGCCGCCACGCCGGCCATCTCGCGCTCGGCATCGGCAAGGCCGCCGGCGCGACCACCACGATCATTCCGGAGGAGTTCCACACGCCGAAGGTTTCGCTCGCCGAGGTGTGCGACGTGCTCGAAGGCTCGATCATCAAGCGTTACGCGATGGGCCGCCCCGACGGCGTCGCCGTCATCGCCGAGGGCGTCGCCAGCAAACTCACCGACGCCGACCTCAAGGCCCTCGAAAAACAAAACCTTGCCTCGTTGGAGTATGACGACCACGACAACCCGAAGCTGTCGGAGGTGGACTTCGGCCGCGCCATCAAGGACGAGATCAAACGGCGGGTGGCCAGGAGCAACATGAAGCTCAAGGCGGTGGACAAGAAGATCGGCTATGAAGTCCGTTGCGCGCCGCCGGTGCCGTTCGACTGCGAATACACGCGCGACCTCGGCTACTCGGCGATCCGGTTCCTCTCCAACGGCGGCTCCGGCGCGATGGTCAGCATCCAGAACGGCAAGATGGTGCCGATGTATTTCCCCGACATCATGGACGCGCGCGGCAAGACCCGCGTCCGCATGGTGGACACCGCCACCGAATACTACGCCGTCGCCCGCAACTACATGATCCGGCTAGAATCCTGCGACTTCGCCGACAAGAAGCGCCTGGCGCTGCTGGCCGACACCGGCGGCTACACGCCGGCGGAGTTCGTGAAGAAGTTCGCGCGCCACGCGAAGTAACGATCGCCTCCGGGCCGGGCGCTACTTTCCCGGCGCGGCGAGGTCCACGCAGACCAGTTCCTTGTCGTTGCGGGCGAAGAGGCAGCACTGCGCGAACGCCGGATGGCTCCAAACCATCGCGCGGCCGAAGGTCTTGTTCGACGGCTCCAGCACGTGAAAGCGGCCGAGTTCCTCGCAGCCCTTCGGCGAGAGCTTTGCGAGGATGAGGTCGCCCTGCTCGTTGAAAAGGAAGAACTTGTCGCCGTGCTTGATCAGGAACGCCGTGCCGTAACGGCCCTTCTTTCCCTCGCCCGTCGTCGGCGCGGTCGTCTGCCAGAGCCGCTCGCCGTCGCTGAGCCGCACGCACGTCAGTGCGCCGCTGTCCGCGTCGCAGCCATAAACCACGTCGCCTTCGATGAACGGCGAGGCCGTGCCGCTGTAGAGCGCGTTCTTCGGGTTGCCCTTCCAGACGATCTCCGCGCCCGACGCGCCCTGCTTGAGCTTCAACAACGCGCCGACTTCCTTGTAGCTCGATGCGAACAACAGCGAGCCGGCTTTGCGTGGCGCGGCGATGGCCATGCCGTAGCTCGGCTTGAGCGGCACCGACCAGTTCACCTTGCCGGTGTCCGGCTCGACGCTGTTGAGCGACTCGCCGTGCCAGAAGAGCAGTTGCCGCTTGCCGTCATGCTCGATCAAGCTCGGCGGGCAGTAACCCGGCGCTTCCGCTGGCAACGCCCGCCAACGCTCGCGGCCCGTGTTCTTGTCCAGCGCCAGCGCCACGCCGTCCTTGCTGCCGACAACGCAGAACACCGTGTCGCCGACCACCAGCGGATGCGACGCGTAGCCCCACACTGCCGTCTGCGCGCCGTAGTCCTTCGTGAAATCCTTGCTCCAGATCACCTTGCCCGTGGCGGCGTCGAGGCACCAGAGGTTCCCCTCCGCGCCCAGCGCATAGACCTTGCCGCCATCCACCGTCGGCGTGCAACGAGGCCCGCTGCTGTAGGATATCTTGTAAGGCCGCTCGTATTCGTGCTTCCAGAGCAGTTTCCCGCTCGCAGCATCGAGACAAAGCACGCGCTCTGTTCCGCCCAGTTCGTCCGTGTTGAACGAATTGTTCTTCGTTTCGCCGGACTGCCGCACGTAGTCCATGACGAACACCTTCCCGTCCGCCACCGCTGGCCCGGCGTAACCCAGCGCAATCGGCGTCCGCCACTTCACCGGCAGCCCCGACGCGGGAATCGCCACGACCACGCCGTTTTCCCGCCACACGCCGTCGCGCTGCGGCCCCATCCACTGCGGCCAGTCGTCGGCAGACACCGCCAAGGCCAGCCAGACCGGGATGCCTGCAAGGATTGTTCCACTCCACTTGGGATGTTTCATTGTTTGTTCTCCAGCGTTGCCGGCGCGACAACCAGCGTCATTCGTTCTCCACGGGCTGCCCCCACTTTAGGGCCGTCTGCAACGTCGCGGCAAGCTTCGGATAGTCGGCGGGCTTGCTGTCGTTGTATTCGGCGAGGCCCCATGCGCCGTGGTGGCTGTAGGCGCCGATACTGGAAAAGACCGCGAAGACGTCGCCGCCGAGCTTCGCCCACTCGTCGTAGTAACGCCGATACAGCTCGCCCATGCGCGGATGGCGGTTGCAGGCGTGCATCGTGGCACTGACCTTCTTCACGAGTTGCTGGTCCCTCAAAAACGCCACCATGTGCTGGCCGCCTTCGTAGGCGATGAGTTTGACGCCGTATTTGTCGGCGATGGCCTTGTCCTTCGCCATGCGGTTGAGGCTGTCGGCGAAGCCGGTCTTTTCGAAATGATCCAGCATCTGGTTCACCGACCAGTCCTTCATCTGGTCGGCGAGGTTGGCGGTCTTGCCGCGGCCGATGGTGTAGCCCATGTAGGGAGCGACGGCCAGCGCGTCGGCGTGCTTGGCGGCGTTGCGGAAACCGAGAACGCCTTCCGAAACCGACGTGACGCCCGACTGCGACGGCAGCACGCGCACGAAACGCTCGTGACCGCCGAAGACCTCCTCCCAAATCTTGAAGATATCCATCGAGCGCACGGCGGTGAAATGCCAGCCGGCTTCCCACGGTCGCTCTTTCGGGCCGAGGCCGAGTTTCACGCCCTGCTCGCCGGCGTAGTGCGACTGCTTGAACTGGCCGTTCCAGACTTCGTTGGAATACTCGATGTAAATCTTCAGCGACGGGTCGAGCCGCTCCTTCACCATCTTCGCGAAGTTGCGGATGAAGTCGTCGTCCGCCAGATGCGGCATGCAGAACCACGGGGCAACCTTCTGGCGGTTGCACAACTCGATCATCCACTCCAGCGCCACGCCGCGCTTGGAGAACGTCGCGTGCCGGAGCGTCGGCCGCTGGCTCCACCGGGCGATCTCGGAGTTGTTGGTGTGCATCCAGTCCATGAACCGGAAGCACGCGAAGCCCTTCCATCGTTTCAGGAAGACCGGATGAAACGGGTCGCGCTCCCACGTCGGCTCGAAGCCCGGCATGATGACGCGGATGTTGCGGACGCAGTTGGCGGGATTGGTTTCCTTGAGCTGCACCGAAAAGCCGCCCCGGCTCGAATCCACATCAATCAGGATACGGCCCGGCTTGGATTCCTTGACCTTCGCGCTGTTGCCGAAATCGAGCTTGCCCTCGCCCTCGTAAAGCACCGTATAGACGCCGGCTGGATAATGTCCGCCCCGGATGGTGCAGATCATTGCCTCGGCGTAGCAGTCCGGCTCCAGCCTCTTGACCCATCCGAACTCATCGAGCGCCAGTTCCGGCCCCTTGCCCCATCCCGCGCCTTTCCTTTGGCTGATCCAGGTGCGCGACGTGCGGAACACATCCACAAATGGCAACTCGGTCATCCAATCCGCCGGCCCGGCGAGATTCATGCCGAGGCGGGGTTTTGCGTCGGGTGGAGCGGCGGCGGTGGCGGTCGCGGCAGAAAATGCACACACAAGCAACGCGAGGAGCGTCTTCATGTTTCCTCCGCTTCAGCGCTTGCCCAGCAGCTCCAGCACCGCCGCAGTCATCGCGGTCACGCCGGTCTTGATCGTCGGCTCGGGCAGCGGCGCGTAGAGCGGGGAGTGCAGCGACGGCAACGGCTGGCCGCCGCGATCCGCCTCGGCGACGCGCTTCGGGTCCGCCGAGCCGAGCCAGAACATGCAGACCGGAATCTTCTCCTTGGTGCGCCCGTAAAGGCCGAAGTCCTCCGCGCCCATCGAGGCTTTGCGCGACTTCACCGAGTCCTTGCCGAACCACGCGCCGAACGCGCGCATGAGCCGCTGGGTGAGCGGCGGGTCGTTATAGGTGGCCTTGGCGTTTTCCGAAGCGACGGTGACCTCCGGCACGCGGTCCTCCGGCAAGCCCGCCGCCAGCGCCAGGCCGCGCGTGATGCGCTTGATGGCGGCGATCTGCTGGTCGCGCACGGCGTCGGAGTAGGAGCGCAGCGTCAACTGGAGCTTCACCTCGTCGGGGATGATGTTGTGTTTCGCGCCGCCGTGGATGGAGCCGACCGTGACGACCGCAGGCTCGGTCGGCTCGATCTCGCGGCTGACGATGGTCTGCAACGCCAGCACGATCTGGGCGGCGAGGACGATGGGGTCCCTGGTCTTGTGCGGCATCGCGCCGTGGCCGCCCGCGCCATGCACGACGATGTCCACGGCGTCGGAGTTGGCGAGCGCGAAACCCTCCGTGTAGCCGATCACGCCCGCGGGCAGATCGCCGGAGACGTGCTGCGCGATGCAGAAGTCCGGCTTTGGGAACCGCGTAAACAACCCGTCGGCGAGCATCCGCCGCGCGCCGCTGACGCGCTCCTCCGCCGGCTGGCCGATGAACACGACCGTGCCCTGCCACCGGTCCTTCAACGCCGCCAGCACGCGCGCCACGCCGACGAGACAGGTCATGTGAACGTCGTGTCCGCACGCGTGCATCACGCTCACCTCGCGCCCCAGTTCGTCCTTGGTTTTCACCTGGCTCGCGTAGGGAACGCCGGTCAGCTCCTTCACCGGCAGCGCGTCCATGTCCGAGCGCACCAGCACCACCGGCCCGCTGCCGTTGCGGAGCACGGCGACGACACCGTGGCCGCCGACGTTCTCGGTGACCTCCAGCCCCGCCGCGCGGAGCTTGTCGGCGAGCTGCTTCGAGGTGCGCGCCTCGTGGAACGACATCTCCGGATGGGCGTGGAGGTCTTTGTAGAACTCGAAGAGGGAGCCATACTCGGCCTCCGCGCGCGCCTGCACCTGCGGCTTCGCGGCGGCGGCATCGGCGCGCGCGGCTTGCGGAGCGTCGAACAGGACGCAGACGCCCGCGCACAATGCGAGCAGGCTGCTGTTCAGGAAATCACGACGGGAAGGTTTGTGGTTCATGGGGTTCTCCAAGTTCATGGCGCTTCAAGCTCAACCATTTGGCAAATGCGAGGAGACACTTACACTCCGGCCGGCCGCGAGGGCAAGCTTGTTGATGCCGGCGGCTTGGGTGCGATCCAATGTGTCGGTCCTGTAGCTGAACGCGCCAGCGTTCAGTCGCCGCGGGCTGAACGCTGGCGCGTTCAGCTACACGCTTCGCGTGGCTTTGACCGGCATGCTGGATCGCACCCCGGCGGCTTTTGGCGCTTGACGTTGCGCCCGCGCGCTCTTACTCAAGACGGCGCAACCAGAGACGCCTATGACACAATCTTCCAACGAAACCAGCCGATACAGCCAGTGGATGGCGTTCATCGCGGCGTTCCTGGGATGGATGTTCGACGGCGTGGAGATGGGACTGTTCCCGCTGGTGGCGACGCCGGCCATCGAGGCGATGCTCGGCCCGCAAAACCTCGCCTACAAGATGCCGTGGATCACCGGCATCACGGCGGCGTTCCTCATCGGCGCGGCGGCGGGCGGCATCCTGTTCGGCTGGCTGGGCGACCGCATCGGGCGGGTGAAGGCGATGTCGTTGAGCGTGCTGACCTATTCGATCTTCTCCGGCCTGTGCGGTTTCTCGCAAACGCCGTGGGATCTCGGCCTGCTGCGGTTCATGGCGGCGCTGGGCATGGGCGGCGAATGGGCGTTGGGCGTGGCGCTCATCATGGAGGTCTGGCCGGCGGCGTCGCGGCCGACGCTGGCGGGATTCATTGGCGTGGCGTCGAACACCGGCTTCGTGCTCACGGGCTTGATGGGTTTGGGCCTGGCGCAGGTCATCGGCGACCTGGGCGCGATCTTGAAGGCGATCCGCGTGCCGGAGGACATCGCGAAGTCGCTGCTCGACCACAGCGGCTGGCGGCTGCTGATGTTCCTCGGCGCGACGCCGGCGCTGCTGACGTTGTTCATCCAGTTCTTCGTGCCGGAGTCCAAACGCTGGCAGCACAGCGCCGCCACGGCGACGCGGAAGAACCGGATCAGCGACATCTTCGAGCCGGGCATCGCGCGCATGACGATCATGGGCACGATCCTCGGGGCGCTCGTGCTGCTGGGAACGTGGGGTTCGGTGCAGATGATTCCCAACTGGGCCGCCAAGCTCACCAAGGAGCCGACTGCGCGCGCGTTGTGCGTGATCTGGTGCGGAGCGGGCGCGATCGTCGCGACGCTGATGGCGGCGTGGCTGGCACAACTGACCTCGCGACGCATCTCTTACTTTGTGTTCTCGACGCTGTCGCTGGTGTCCTGCCAATACCTGTTCCGCGCCGACATCGAATACGGCAACTACTTTCTCTTCTGGGTGACGATTGTCGGCGGCACGACGGCGAGCTTCTACGGCTGGCTGCCGCTCTATTTGCCGGAGTTGTTCCCCACGCGCTGCCGCGCCACGGGTCAAGGGTTCGCCTATAACATCGCGCGCATCGTCGCCGCCATCGGCACGATCATCACCGGCTTTGTCCTGAACATCGAGACCGCCGCTGGCTGGGCCAACCTCTGCGCCATGGTGAGCCTGGTGTATATCGTCGGCATGGTCTTCATCTGGTTCTGTCCGGAGACCAAGGGCAAGCCGCTGCCAGAGTAAATCGCTTCCTTAAAAAGCGACAGCGGCACTGGCGTGACCGCCAATGCCGCTGCGCAAACAACTTCTATTTCGATGCGATGCTTCCGCCGGTTTACCTGCCGTGCAGTGCCTCGTAAACCTTGCCGACCATCGCCGCGGAGGGCTTGAGCGTCTTGGCGCCGTTCTTCCACTTCGCCGGGCAGGCTTCGTCGGCATGCTTCTGGAGGTAGGCGTTCGCCTCCATCTTGCGCGCCAACTCTTCCATGTTGCGGCCGCAGTTGTAGAAGTTCACCTCCGCCGAGACGAGCTTGCCTTCGGGGCTGATGATGAACGTGCCGCGCAGCGCCAGGCCGGAGCCGCAGTCATACACGCCGAACAGCTTCGAGACCTTGCCCGTCGGGTCGGCGGCCATGAGGTATTTGACGTTCTCCAGCAGCTTCTCGGAGTTCCGCCAGGCCAGATGTGAAAACTTCGTGTCGGTCGAAACCGCGATGACCTCCGCGCCGAGCTTCTTCAAGTCCTCGTGCTCCTCGGCCAGGTCGGCCAGTTCCGTCGGGCAGACGAACGTGAAGTCCGCCGGATAGAACACCAGGATCGTCCACTTCTTCGCCTTCTTCAGTTCCGCCAGCGACACCTTGCCGAAGCCGGCCTCGGCAGGATCGTAGGTTTCCATCTCGAACTCGGGCACGTCGCAGCCCACTCTCACAATGACTTCCTCGGACATGGTTTTAATCTCCTTTGGGTTTTTGGTTATGGTTCCATCCTGGAACCCAGCTTCCTTGTCAAACTGCGCCCGTAACAAAACACAGTCCGGCGGAATGTCAACCTGCCCGGCCGCAGTCTGACGGTGGCCAGTTTGCCGCAAACTCCGTGGAAATCGGCTCGCCCTTCGCGCCGGAGTCTGCTAACTAATCCGGCATGAGAAGGAACCGCTGCATTCTCCAGATGGCGTGCTTTTTCAGCCTCTTGTTTCTCACCGCCGCGCGAGGCGACGCGCCGGCCATCCAAACCGGCGCGGCGGTCATCAGCCCCCGGCAAATCGAAGCCGACTGGTTGCATCCGGAATCTCTTCGCCAGTGCGCAGGTGAGGTCGGTCCACCCACCTGCGGGAAGGTGACGCCAGAGCAGGATGCCGTCGGCGGCTGCGACGGCGTGAAGGACGGCAAGTGGGGCTTCCACACCGCGGTTGAACAGGACCCGTGGTGGCAGGTGGACCTCGGCAAAGCGACGGCGCTGGAGCGCATTGTGCTCTACAACCGCTGCGACAGTTGCGGCTCGCGCAACTCGCGGATCATCGTGTCGCTCTCCGACGACGGGAAGAACTTCCGGCAGGCATGGCAGAACGACGGCAAGCTCTTCTTCGGTTTCACGGACAAGAAGCCGCTTGTGACGCCGCTGAACGGCGCGCCGGCGCGCTACGTCCGCCTGCACCTGCGCGCCAAGAGCTACTTCCACCTCGACGAGGTGGAAATCTACGCCGCAGGCGACGGGCGGAACGTCGCGCTCGGCAGGCCGGCGACGCAGAGCAGCGTCAGCACCTGGTCGGTGGCGCACTCGAAGACGCCGGCCGGGCCGCGCGTGTTCCCGACGGCAAAGGTCATCGAGCGCGGGCTGCAACTCGCGGAAGATCTGCGCGCGCGCGGTGTGGCGGTGGACGACGACGTGTCGGCGCTGCGGCAGATCGGCGGGCAATTGAAACGGCTCCCGGCCGACGCTGCCGAGGACGCGCGGCAGCGGCTTTACCTCGATGCGCGCTGGGCCGTGCGGAAGCTGGCGCTGCGCAACCCGCTGCTCGACTTCGACTCGATCCTGTTCGTGAAGTCCGCGCCAACGCAGTTTCCGCACATGTCGGATCAGTTCTACGGCTGGTGGTCGCGGCCGGGCGGCGGCGTGTTTGTGCTGGAAGGCTTCAAAGGGTCGAAGCCGAAGCTGCGCTGCCTCACCGCCGACATGCCGGCCGGAAGTTTCCTGCGGCCCGATCTCTCCAGCGACGGCCGAAAGGTTCTCTTCGCCTACTGCCGCTACTACCCGCACGTGCCGGAACTGAAGGACAAAGTCACCAAGCCGAACCTGCCGGAGGACGCGTTCTATCACATCTACGAGATGAACCTCGACGGCAGCGGGCGGCGGCAGTTGACGCGCGGGCGCTACGACGACTTCGACGCGCGCTACCTGCCCGGCGGCGACATCGTCTTTCTCTCGACGCGCAAAGGCGTCTTCCTCCAGTGCAGCCAGGCCAACACCGCTGCCACGACGCGCGAGGACCTCGCCGACAGCTACGTGCGCTGCGGCGGCGGCGACTTCCGGCCGGTGCCGGTCTTCACGCTGCACGCGATGAACGCGCGTGGCGGGAACCTGCGGCCGATCTCGGCGTTCGAGAACTTTGAATACACGCCGGCGGTCGCCAACGACGGCCGTGTCCTCTACACGCGGTGGGATTACATTGACCGCTTCAACGGCCCGTTCTTCAGCCTCTGGTCCACCAACCCTGACGGCACCAATCCGCAGCTCGTCTATGGCAACTACACCGTTCGCCCGCAGGTGATTTGCGACGCGCGGCCGGTTCCGCGCTCGCACAAGCTCGTCTTCACCGCGTCCGCGCATCACAGCATCGTCGGCGGCTCGTTGGTGCTGTTCGATCGCAACCTCGGCACCGAGGAAGCCGCGCCGCTCGTGCGGCTGACGCCGGAGGTGCCGTTCCCGGAAACCGAGGCGAACGTCGGCGCTTACTACGCGAACCCGTGGGCGCTCTCGGAGCAGCATTTCCTCACCGGCTGGAGCAACCGCAAGCTGCCGCCGCATTGCCGCGTGGACAACTCCGACCAGAATCCCGTCAACGCGATGGGTCTCTATCTCTACGACGCGTTCGGCAACCTGACACTCCTCCATCGCGACCCGGCGATCTCCAGCAGCAATCCGATCCCCGTCCGCCGCCAGCCACAGCCGCCCGCCATCGCCGCCACCGCCAAGGCCGACGACGCCAACGAAGGCAGCTTCCTGCTCCAAGACATCTACCAGGGACTGCCCGGCGTGCCGCGCGGCTCTGTGAAATGGCTGCGCGTCATCGGCGTGCCGCCGAAAGTGCAACCGCACATGAACCAGCCCAACCTCGGTGTGTCGCGCGAAGACCCCGGCAAGTTCCTGCTCGGCGCAGCGCCGGTGGAGACGGACGGCTCGGCGTATTTCCGCGTGCCGAGCGGCGTCTCGATTTTCTTCCAGGCGCTCGACGCCGACGGCTTGGCGCTGCAAACGATGCGCAGCCTCACCTACGTCACACCCAAACAGACGCTCGCCTGCGTCGGCTGCCACGAATCGCGCGAGAGCGCGCCGGTTGCCGCCCGCTCGCTTCCGCTCGCCGCGCGACGCCAACCGTCGCGGCTCACGCCCGGCCCGGCCGGCTCATGGCCGTTGCGTTACGACCAACTCGTGCAGCCGGTGTTGGACAAGCTCTGCGTCTCCTGCCACCACCCCGGCAGTAGCGACGTGGCTGCGGCAAAGCTCGACCTCACCGCGCCGAAGTCCTACGCCAACCTGCACGAGTTCGGCGGGAAAGACCTCCATAAGCTGGCGTTTGAGAAAGACCGCTCCGTCGTCGGCGACATGCCCGCGCGCAAGAGCAAGCTGCTGGCGTTGTTCAAGGGCAGCGAAGGCCACCACAACACGCGCCTCGACGCCGACAGCTTCAATCGTCTCGCGACGTGGATGGATCTCTACGCGCAGCGCCAGGGCCACTTCAGCGACCAGCAGGAGGAACAACTCCGCCAGTTGCGCGAGAAGCTCGCCGCCGTGCTGGCACCGTGAGTAGCGCTGGCATCTTTGCCGGCCCCGCTTCGTTGTTTAGGTTCAAAGCGCCCACGAAGCGCGTTGGGCGCGCGAGCGGAGGCGGTTGGCCTGATCGTCGCAGGCGAACTCCTCCTTCGCGGGATCCCACTTCAGCGAGCGGCCCAGCCGGTAAGCAATGATGGCGAGATGACCCAGCGAGGCCGAGCGATGGCCGATCTCCTCGTGCGAACTCGGCAGCGTGCGCGTGCGGATGCAGTTGAACCAATTTGAGTGGTGGTTGTTGCTCAGGTCCTCTTCGCGCGACTGGAGTTTCATCTCGGCGAAAAGGCTCTCCGGCTCGCCTTCGAGCGGCCCGCCCGTGCTCATCGAGGTGAGCCAGCCGCGCTCGCCGACGAAGAGGCCGCCGAAGTTGCCCGCAAGCCGCGCCGTCGCGGGAACGGCCTTGTAAACGTCCTTCACGATGCCCCAGTGGTCCACGTGGTGCAGCAACGTCCCGTTCGCGTAGCGGAACGTCAGCGTCGGAAACTGGCCGCTGCTCGGATGGATGATCTCCACCGGCCCGCTCGTCTCCATGCCGAGCGCATACTGGATCACGTCCGCGGCGTGCGATTGGTAACCGGTGGCCGCGACGACGCCAAACGCCTCCGAGAACACCCACGGCACCACGCCGGGTATCGGGTTGCGATGGTAGCGGTGGTTGTAAGGCCGCCACGTCGCTGGGCCGACCCACAGGTCCCAGTCGAGCCCCTCTGGCACCGGCTCCGCGGCCAGCGCGGGATCGAGCGACACATACGATGGGCCAAGCTCCGGGATGTGATACTGGCCCCAGATGGTGAAGACCGATTTCACCCGGCCGAGGCCGCCTGCGCGGACGAACTCGCACACCTGGCGGATGCGCGGGATGGAGCGGTATTGCGTTCCGGTCTGGAACACTCGCCCATGCCGCTGCACCGCCTGCACGAGCTGCCGGCCTTCCTGGATCGTCACCGACACCGGTTTCTCGCAATACACGTCCTTGCCCGCCTCGGCTGCGTGAATCGAAATCGGCGTGTGCCAATGGTCCGGCGTCGCGATCACCACCGCGTCAATGTCCGGCCTCGCCAGCACCTCACGGTAGTCGTTGCAGGCCGCGCAGCCGCGATAGACGCCGCTGGCGCGCTCGGCCGCGTAGGTTTCCTCGACGAGACGCCTGCCCTCTTCGCGGCGCTCGCGGTCTGGATCACAAACCGCCAGCACCTGCGCTTCCCGCCGGCCCACGAGCAGGTGCAGATGGCCCCGGCCCATGCAGCCGCGGCCGATCAAAGCGACTGTGATTCGTTTGCTCGGCGCGGTCGCGCCGCGTGCTGACGTGGGAATGATCCAAGGTGCCGCAACAACTCCCGACGCCACCGCCGCGCGTTTAAGAAACTCGCTCCGGGTAATCCGCTGAGTGCGTTTGCTCACAATGACTGGTGATAATCTCCGCCCCCGGCGTGAATTTCAACCAGTTCGGCGGGCGCGGAGCGGAAATTTTTCAGCTTGGCGCGCCGTCGATGGCTGCTACGCTGCCGTTCTCGAACAGGAGAGCTATTATGAATCACGCCTTCTCCACAACGCGCACACTCTGGTTCCTTGCGGCACTCACGCTGATCTGTGGATTCAGCTTCGCCCAACAACCGGCGCGCCCGCCGGCTGCTTACGATGTCCGCGACTTCGGCGCGGTCGGCGATGGAAAGACGGACGACACGAAAGCCATCCATGCCGCCATCGCCGCCGCGCTCTGCCCCACGGGCGTCCACAAGCGCGTCATCGCCTTCAAGGGAAACAAGGACTATCCCGGCATGGCGCCAATCACCGTCTTCATTCCGCGCGGCACGTATCTCGTCAGCCAGCCCATCCATATCCAGATGGGTTCCTATTCGTGGAACTCCGCGCTCGTCATCCAGGGCGAATACGCCCGCCTCCGCGCGAGCCAGCCGATGAAGAGCGTCATGCACGTCAACATCGCCGCGCACGTGCTCATCTCCGGCCTCACGCTCGACGCCAATAAACAGGCGCAGCACGGGTTCACCGCGTTCAAGATCAGCGGCCGGCCCAACGCCATTCAGCGCGTCAACGCCGAGAACGCGCTCTCGCACGGCTTCGTCCTGGAGAAATGCCAGGGCGGCAACTTCCGCGATTGCTCCGCCACCCGCAACGACGGCGACGGCTGGCAGATCGTGGACTGCAACGCCGGCGCCTACGACGACTGCGTGGCGATGCACAACAAAGGCAACGGCTTCACCATCGCCTCCAAGGACTTCTCCGCCGGTTGCTGCGTCTCCTCCTTCTGGTCGGAAGCCAACGGTGGTCACGGCGTCTTTATCTCGCCCAAGGTCGCCTCGACCGTCGTGCTCCGCGACGCATGGATCGAAGGCAACAAGCTCGACGGCGTCAACATCGGCAGCACCGGCGCGCACCTGACCGCGCTCAACATCCTCGGCAACTTCCGCGAAGGCGACCCCGGCCAGACGGGCCGCTCCGCCTGCGCTTCGATCCGGCTCACTTCCACGGCGGCGGGTTGCTACGTCTCCGGCTGTCTTGTCCGCGGTGGTGGCGCCAAAGGCGGCAACATCCGTTGTGAAGGCGATCCCACGAAGCATCACGTCGCCGGCAACTTCCGCGGTTGGGCTGCGCGCAACATGGATCCGGTCACAGTTGACGTCGTGAAACCGGAACCAACCCGTCCCGCCGCGCCTCCACCAACGCGCGAGTAGCGCGCAAGCGGCGACGGCGACTACTTGATCTTCAAGCTCACGCCGTTGAAGAACTCCACGCACCGCGCGATCTCCGGCAGCGAGTCGAGCCAGTTGTAGGAGTATTCGAGGCCGAACATCGTCGGACGGATGCCGAGCCGGTGCATCTCGCGGAGGAACTCTTCCGTTTTGCCGACGCCCGTGCCCCACGGCACATCGTGGCCTTGCGGAGTAAGTTCGTTCAGGTCGTGCATCTGAACCGTCAGCAGCCGGTCCTTCAACGTCCGCAACGCCTTCAGCGGATCAATGCCGGCGCGCATCCAGTAGCCGAGGTCGGCGCAAGCGCCGAGGCGCTTGCTGCGGCCCGCGCACGCCTTGAGCACGCCCTCCGGCTCCCAGTATTGCGGCGAGCCTTTCCGGTCGTGGTTGTGGATGGCGACGTTGATGTCGTAGGCGTCGGCAAACTTCTCGATCGTGTCGAGCGCCTCCGGGGCCGGCTCCGACATGAACGTCTCGATGCCCATCTTCCGCCCGAACTCGAACACGCGCCGGCAGCCCGCCTCGTCGCCGGGGATGTTGTGAATGTAATACGTCAGCAGCCGCACGCCCGCCGTGTCCAGTTTCAGCCGGATTTGCCGCAGTTCGTCGTCACTGAGTTGCAGGTCGAAGTTCTTCGGAATCTCCTTGCTAACCTTCTGGAAGCTCAGCCCACCCATGAACGGCAGGCCGAGTTGCGCGGTCTTCTCAATGGCCTCGAACATCGTGAACTTGTGGAACGTGTAAGCCTCGATGCCGAGCCGCCAACCGAGTCTCTCCTGCGCGCGAATCGCCGGCGTCAGCTTCGCGCTCGGTATCGTCGGGCACGGCAGGTCGCCCAGCACGAACTGCGCCGCCGCCAGATAGAACCGCAACATCGTTGGGTCCCAGAAGACGTAGGGGTTGTGCGCGATGGTGCAGTAAAACGTCCGCCCGCGGCCGTAGTTCCGCGCCCAGGCGAGCGCGTAGTCGTTGTCGCTGCGCTCCATTTTGGTGCGCTTGCCGCCCTCGCTGAGATCGGTCTTCGCCGTGTCTATGCTGAAGAGCACGCGCAGGCGATCCCGCGAATACGGCTCGTGGACGCGAAAAAACTCCGACCGGAAATCGAAGCCCTTGCCGCCGAACGGCGCGTTCAGGGGATGCTCCGGGTCGTCGAGCTTGATGAACACGTGCTCGGTGTTGGCGCGATGGTTCGCGCCGCGTCCGCCGATCATGACGCCGAACTCCGGCCAGTCCTCGACCGCGCCGGGCCAACGTGTGAACGCCACCGACGTGCCGTGGACGCCCATCATCCCGCCTCCGGCATACACAAACTCCACCAGGCTCTGCCGCAGCGCCGCGTCCTCGAAAAGATTGCCGACGTTGTTGTTGAAGAAGACCGCGTTGAACTGCCGCAAGCTCTCCGGCTTGAACACCGCCGGGTCGCGGCTGACCACCGTCTCAAACGCGCCCGTCTTCCGCCCCATCAACTCAAACGCGAGGTTCGCCGTGCGGCTGGAGGGATGCCCGCCGTAGCCGACGTTGTGGTCGAAGATGAGGAGCTTGCGCGGCTTGCGCGGCGTCGCGAACGCCTTCGCCGGGATCGCCGCCTCCACCTTCTGCCGCTCCGAGAGTTCCGCCTCCGCGCCAAAGAGCGATGGCATCGCGAGCGTTCCCGCCGCTGCCGCTGTATTGCCGAGAAACTCGCGCCGCGTGATGGGATGAGTGTGCATGTTCACAAGATGGACCGTTGTTCTCTGCCTGCGCCCGCATCGTAACGCCAAGCCACCGGACGACAAGCGCGGAATAGACAGAAATTCCGGCGATGTTCTTGCCGTGGATGCATTACGGCATGAGACAGGGGATGACTTGGCGGCTGTGACGGCGATAGACGCGGAAATCGGCGTCGGTGGTGATTACGAGGGGGTCGGCCAGCGTCTCGGTCATGCGCACCAGGCAAGCGTCCGCCAGACTCATGGGCACGTTGGCGTATTTGTCCATGAGGTCGAGGACGGGTTGCAGTTCATCGCCGAGATCGAATCCTGGCGTCACGACGCCCCGCTGCAACAAGGCCGCCAGTTTTGGCTGACCCGGTTTGCCAAGGAGATGGAACGACTCCGACAACACCGCTTCGCAAGTAACCCACGGATGGCCGAGTTGCGGCGCCTGCGCGACCGCCCATTGGCAGTGGGCGTCGTCGCGGCTGAGCAGTGCGACGATGAATCCGCTATCAACGAGGACGGTTCTTGCCATAGTCCCATGCCCTCAAGTAGTGCTTCTTGCGCGCGCTCAGATCGGAAGGCAGTCCACCAACCGAACCCACCAGGTCGCCGATGAGTTCCATGACGTGGGCCGGCTTGCCTTTGGCCCTTGGCGGCGATTGGCCCAGCCGCTCGCGCACCACGTCGGACTTGGGCACCTTGCGCAAAAGCGATTCGGCCTCAATCTGCGCGACGAGGCTTTCGGGCAAACGAACGGTCAATGTTTTCATGACGGCGCAACTGTATGACAAAAGCGGCACCTGTGCAATACGAAGTTGGGCAAACGGAAAACACGATCCAGGCGCCATAAGCCGCCGCTGGCAGCCGGCGGTTGGAACAAAAAGGTTTCGGCAATGCTCTTGTCCCGAAACTGTCCTGCCCGGTGCTGGCTGTAGGTCTTGCGCATGAAAAGCCGGGTTCCCTCCCAAACAGTCGTTGCCGCCCGCGTTGGGCCGCGTATCATGCAGGCCAGCCACGACAAACCATGAACGCGAACACATCCAAGCAACTTCTGCTGCTCCTGACCCTGGCACTGACAACACCGTGCTCCGCGGCCGACTCGCCGGCGTTCCGGCCGGGCAAGGTCTGGCTCGACACCAACGGCAAGGCGATCAACGCCCACGGTGGCGGCATGTTGTTCCACAAGGGCGTTTACTACTGGTATGGCGAGAACAAGGAAGGGCGCACGTGGCTGCCGGAGTCCACAAAAGATTGGGAAGGCTCCCGCGTGGATGTCACCGGCGTGCGTTGCTATTCGTCGCGGGACTTGCTCCGTTGGAAGGACGAGGGCCTCGTGTTGCGCGCCGTGCCGGACGACCCATCGCACGACCTGCATCCGTCGAAGGTCTGCGAGCGGCCGAAAGTCGTGTTCAACGCGCGGACGAAGAAGTTTGTGATGTGGATGCACATGGACAGCGAGAACTACAAGGCCGCGCGCGCCGGCGTGGCGGTGGCGGACTCGCCGACAGGGCCGTTCCGCTACATCGAGAGCGTGCGGCCCGAAGGCCAGGACAGCCGCGACCAGACGCTGTTCCTGGACGACGACGGCAAGGCTTACCGCGTCTATTCGTCCGAGAACAACGCGACCACCTACATCTCGCTGCTCACCGACGACTACCTCAAGCACAGCGGCAAGTTCGCGCGGGTCTTCGAGGGCCGGCACATGGAAGCGCAGGTCGTCTTCAAACACGTCGGCAAATACTGGTTCATCGCGTCGGGCTGCACCGGCTGGGCGCCGAACGCCGCGCGCTCGGCGGTCGCCGATTCGATCTGGGGGCCGTGGACCGAACTCGGCAATCCCTGCCGCGGGCCGGAAGCGGACGTCACGTTCCGCGGACAGAGCACGTTTGTGTTTCCCGTCGCCGGCCGGAAGGGCGCCTTCATCTTCATGGCCGACCGCTGGAACAAGACGGAACTCACTGATTCGCGCTATCTCTGGTTACCGCTCCAGTTCAAGGACGGCCGGCCGATTATCGAGTGGCGCGAAGAATGGAATCTGTCATTCTTCGCGCGGTGAACCGGAACAAACACATGAACACACGCTTCCTGACACACTTCGCCGTTTGCGGCCTGCTCCACGTCGCCGCCATCGCTGTTTCCGCCGCAGCGGCCCGGCCGAACATTCTCGTCATCCTCTCCGACGACATGGGGTTCTCCGACCTTGGCTGCTACGGCGGCGAGATCCAGACGCCGACGCTCGACGCGCTCGCGGCGGGCGGAGTCCGGTTCACGCAGTTCTACAACACCGCGCGCTGCTGCCCGACGCGCGCGTCGCTGATCACCGGCCTTTACCCGCATCAGGCCGGCATGGGCCACATGACCAGCACGCGCAGCGAACTGCCGGGCTACCGGGGCGACCTGCGCCGTGACACGCCGACCATCGCCGAGCAACTCAAGCCCGCCGGTTACGCCACCTACGCCTGCGGCAAGTGGCACGTCGCCACGCACGAGCGCAAGCCGGACGAGCCGAATTACAACTGGCCGCTTCAACGCGGCTTCGACCGCTTTTACGGGACGATCACGGGCGGCGGGAACTTCTACGACCCGACCACGCTCTGCCGTGGCAACAAGTTCATCACACCGGAGAACGACCCGGAGTATCGGCCGAAGAAGTTCTACTACACCGACGCGATCAGCGACAACGCGGTGAAGTTCCTCAATGAGCACGCCACCCAGCGCGCGGGCCAGCCGTTCTTCTGCTACGTCGCCTACACCGCGGCGCACTGGCCAATGCACGCGCTGCCGGAGGACATCGCCAAGTATCGCGGCAAATACGACGCTGGCTACGAGCCGTTCCGGGCGGCGCGATTTGCGCGAACGAAGCAACTCGGCCTCGTGAGCGCGAACTGGCAAATGACACCGCAGGCCGAGGACTGGGCGACGGTGCAGGACAGGGCGTGGGAGGCGCGTTGCATGGAGGTCTATGCTGCGATGGTGGACCGCATGGACCAGGGCATCGGCCGCATCGTCGCGGAGCTGAAGCGGCACGGGCAGTTCGACAACACCCTCATCTTCTTCCTCCAGGACAACGGCGCGTGCGCCGAGATGACCGGCCGCCAATCCAACGCCGGGCAGATCAAGACTGTGAACTACAAGCCGTTCGGCCCCGACGATCTCCAGCCGCAGATCGTGCCGCCGATGCAGACACGCGATGGCCGGCCCGTGCGCACCGGCCCCGGCGTCATGCCCGGCCCGGAGGACACCTACATCGCCTACGGCCGCGGCTGGGCCAACGTCTCGAACACGCCGTTCCGCGAATACAAGCACTGGGTCCACGAAGGCGGCATCTCCACACCGCTCATCGCGCACTGGCCCACCGGCATCGCCGCGTCGCAGCGCAACCAACTCGTCCACACGCCGGGACACCTTATTGATATAGCGGCGACGTGCGTGGATGTAGCCGCGTCACTCCGTGACGCGAATCGTCATAATCAGGGAAGCGCGTCACGGAGTGACGCGGCTACTTTGGAAGGCGTCAGCTTGCGACCTGCGTTCGAGGGCAAGCCCATCACGCGGCAGCAGCCGCTCTTTTGGGAGCACGAGCGCAACCGCGCCATCCGCGATGGCAAATGGAAGCTCGTCGCAAAAGGTGCCGACGGCCCGTGGGAACTCTACGACATGGAAGCCGACCGCACCGAGATGCACGACCTCGCCACCGCGCAGCCCGAGCGCGTCAAGGAACTGGCCGCGCAATGGGACGCGTGGGCCAAGCGCGCGAACGTCGTGCCATATCCCGAACTGAAAAAGCCGCAGGCCAAGAAAACCGTCGGCGGCGCGCCCGGTCGCTGGCCCGCCAAGAAGGCCAACGCGTGGCTCGACAAGCACGGCTGGCTGCTCGGCTGCAACTACGCGCCGAGCACCGCCATCAACCAACTGGAGATGTTTCAAGCCGACACGTTCGACCTTGCCACCAACGACCGCGAACTGGGATGGGCCGCGTCGCTCGGTTTCAACTCCGTGCGCGTGTTCCTGCACCACCTGCTGTGGGAGCAGGATCCGAAGGGTTTCCTCGACCGGCTCGACAAGTTCCTCGCCGTCGCCGACAAGCACGGCATCGGCGTCATGTTCGTGCTGTTCGATTCGTGTTGGGACCCCTTCCCGAAGCTCGGCAAGCAGCGCGAGCCGAAGCCCGGCCTCCACAACTCCGGCTGGGTGCAGTCGCCCGGCGCCGACGTGCTCAAGGACCCGTCGCGCCACGCCGCGCTGCGCGATTACGTCGTCGGCGTCGTCAGCCGCTTCCGCGACGACCGGCGCGTGCAGGTCTGGGACATCTGGAACGAGCCGAACAACACCAACGACAATTCCTACGGCGCTCAGGAGCCGAAGGACAAAGCCGGTTTCGTGCGGCCGTTGCTGACGAAGGCGTTCGCGTGGGCGCGCGAGGCCCGGCCGACGCAACCGCTCACCAGCGGCGTCTGGCAGGGCAACTGGGCCGACGCGGGCAAGCTGCGGCCGATGGAGGTCATCCAGATCGAGAACTCCGACATCATCAGCTTCCACAACTACGGCAAGCTCGACGAACTCAAGCAGTGCGTCGAAAACCTGCGCCGCCACAACCGGCCGATCCTCTGCACCGAATACATGTCGCGCGGCAACGGCAGCTTCTTTGAGCCGCACCTCGGCTTCATGAAAGAGCAGCGCGTCGCGGCCTACAACTGGGGCCTCGTCTCCGGCAAGACGCAGACGATCTACCCGTGGGACAGTTGGAAAAAGAGCTACATCGGCGAGCCGCCGCTCTGGTTCCACGACATCTTCCGCCCCGACGGCAAGCCGTATCGCCCGGAAGAAGCCGCCTACATCCGCAAACTCACCGGCAAGAACTGATTCGAGGCTTATGAAGACACGACACTCCATGTTCATTCTCGCGCTGGCCCTTGCCGGCGTTTTACCCGGCTCTGCGGCGGTTGCCGCCCCAGTGGTGTTGGTCGAGGCGGAGAGCTTCGAGAAGAAAGGCGGCTGGGTCGTGGACCCGCAATTCATGGACATCATGGGGTCGCCGTTCCTGCTGGCGCACGGGCTGGGCGTGCCGGTGAGCGACGCCGTGACGACGGTGAAGTTTGCCGCGACGGGAACGTATCGCGTCTGGGTGCGGACGCGCGACTGGGTGGCGACATGGAAGGCGCCCGGCGCGCCAGGACGGTTCCAGTTGATCGTCAACGGCAGGCCGCTCGACGCGGTCTTCGGCGCCGAGGGCGCGGAATGGCATTGGCAGGACGGCGGACAGATTGAGATCAAGCAACGCAGTGTGAAACTGGCGCTGCGCGACCTCACGGGTTTTGAGGGCCGATGCGATGCAATCGTGTTCGCGGCCGACGCGCAGTTCACGCCGCCAAACCGCGACCCGGAAATGGCGCGGTTCCGCCGGCAGGCGCTCGGTTTGCCGGAGAAGCCGGAGGACGCGGGCCGGTTTGATTTTGTCGTGACGGGCGGAGGCATCGCCGGGACGTGCGCGGCGGTGTCGGCGGCACGGCTCGGCTTGAAGGTCGCGTTCATCCAGGATCGTCCCGTGCTCGGCGGCAACAACAGCTCCGAGGTCCGCGTCTGGCTCCAGGGAGCGCGCAACAAGGAACCGTGGCCGCGCGTCGGCGACATCGTGGCCGAGCTGGAGCAGGACAATCGCGCGCACTACGGCCCTGACAACAAGGCTGAGCTTTACGAGGACGAGAAGAAGCTGGCCGTGGTCCGCAGTGAGAAGAACATCTGCTTGTTCCTGAACCACCGCGCGCAAGCGGTCGAAAAGGACGCCGGCCGCATCGCCGCGGTGATCGCCACCGACGTGTTCACCGGCCGCCAGCGGCGCTTCGCTGCGCGATGGTTCGCCGACTGCACAGGCGACGGCTGCGTGGGCGCGCTCGCCGGCGCGGATTTCGACATGCAGCCGAAGGGGCGCATGGGGCCGTGCAATCTCTGGAACGTGATCGAGACCGGCAAGCCAGTGGCGTTTCCCCGCTGCCCGTGGGCGCTGGACCTCGGCGACAAACCGTTTCCCGGCCGCGGTCGCGGCGAGACGAAGCCCAACCCGCTCCATCTCGGCGGCTGGTATTGGGAGAGCGGGTTCGACCGCGACCCGATCCAGGAGATGGAATACGTGCGCGACTGGAACTTCCGCGCGATGTATGGCGCGTGGGACGCGCTCAAGAACGTGGACAAAGTGTTGCCGAACCACAAACTCAACTGGGCGGCGCACATCATGGGCAAACGCGAGTCGCGCCGCCTGATGGGCGATGTCGTGCTAACGAAGGAGGATGTCGTCGGCGCGAGGCAGTTCCCCGACGCCTGCGCGCCGACGGGATGGAAGATTGACCTGCACCTGCCGGACAAACGCTACGAGAGCGGCTTCGAGGGCGACGCGTTCATCTCCGCGGCGAGCTTCGGCAACTACCCAATGCCGTTTTGGATTCCCTACCGCTGCCTCTACTCGCGCAACGTGCCGAACCTCTTCATGGCAGGCCGCGACGTGAGTGTCACACACGAGGCGCTCGGCGCGGTCCGCGTGATGCGCACGGGCGGCTGCATGGGCGAAATCGTCGGCATGGCGGCCAGCGTGTGTCTCAAGCACGACACCGAGCCGCGCGCAGTCCATGAGAGATACTTCACCGAGCTTCAGGAAATCATGCGCCGCGGCGTCGGCAGGAAATCCGGCGCGGAATCTTCTTATGAAAATCAAGGCGAGCCGAAGACCAAGCGCGCTTCAGTCCCAAAGACACTGTCGCCACCGCCGTGGCTCTCGTCCGCCGGCCCAAACCTCGCCCGCTCAGCGCGCGTCACTGTCTCCGGCAGCCGCGACGCCGCGCAATACCCGCCCGGGTTGATCAACAACGGCCGGCTTGACGTGGGGGACAACGCCCTGCGTTGGCAAAGTGAGGCTGAAGTGCCTCATTGGATCGAGTTCGCGTGGGACGCGCCACAAACGGTGAGCGTGGCGCGCGTGGTCAGTGGTTTCTGCAACGGTGGCGGCAAGGTGATCGCGCCAATTGCGACGTTCACCCTCCAATTCCACGACGGCGCGGAATGGCGCGACGCGCCGGGCGCCGCCGCGCAGGGCAACGAGCGCGTGGACTGGCACGCGACGTTCGCGCCCGTCACCAGCGCTCGTTTCCGTCTCCTCGTCACCGCCACCCAGACCAACATCTCGCGCATCTGGGAGGTGGAACTGTATCACCCGAAACGGTGATGCTGCGGAACATCGGCCGTGGTGTTATAAAGAAACGCGTTGTGAACAAGAGTTGTCGAACGTTTTTTGCCGCGCTGCTCGCGGTGCTGGCTTGGGCCGCCCCCAGCGACGTCGCCGCCTGCAACGTCCCCGTGTTCCGCTACGCGCTGGAACGCTGGCCGGCGGACGCCTATCGCGTCACGGTGTTTCATCGTGGCGAGATGGCCGGCGCGCAGAAGGAAGTCGCGAAGGCACTTGCCGATGCCAGCGAAAGCTCCGCCAACCTCGCCGTTGCCGTCGTGGATGTCGCGAAGGAATTGCCGTCCTATCACAAGAAGGCTTGGGACCTCGTCAAAGATGCGGCGTTGCCCGTGGTGTTGTTGCAGTATCCGGTCAACACGCAGACCGACCATGCGCTCTGGTCCGGGCCGCTGACCGCGGAAAATGTCCGTAGCCTCGTGGACTCGCCCGCGCGTCGCCAGCTCGCCGGACGGCTGCAAAAAGGCGAGTCGGCGGTCTGGCTGCTGCTCGAAAGCGGCGACGCGGCGCAGGACAAGAAGGTGGCCGATCAACTCGCGACGGAACTCAAGCGCATCGAAAAGGAAGTGGAGTTGCCGCCGGCCGCACCCGACGACCCGACCATGAGCGCCGATGTGCCGTTGCGCATCGCCTTCTCGGTGTTGCGCGTGCCGCACAGCGACCCGGCAGAGCAGATGCTCGTGCGGATGCTGCGCGGGCTGCGCGAGGAAGCCGTAAAGGAACCAGGGCCGCTCGTCGTCCCGGTGTTCGGCCGCGGACGCGCGCTCGATGCGTTCGCCGGCGGGCAGGTGACAGGCGAGTTGGTAGAAAACGTCATCGCGTTCATCTGCGGCGCCTGCTCGTGTGAGGTGAAGTCCATGAATCCCGGCGTGGACCTGCTCGTCGCGACCGACTGGGACGCGGCGTTGACGGGGCAGGCGGTGAAAGACCCGCCGTTGCCGCCGCTCATCAGCCTGTCCGCGCTGGCTGCAGCGGGGCAAACGGGACAAGTGGCGAAGGCGGTGCTTCCCGTCGCGTCCGCCGGACTGCTGGCTTCGCCCTTGGTCCGAAACGTCGTTCTGGTTTTGCTGGCCGTCGTCGTGGTCATTGGCGCGTTGACCGCCGTGCTCATGCTGAAGAAACGAAACCGCTGACGCCCGTGAACATCGGCCGCCTCATCATCTGCGAGATTCTGTTCCGCAAGCTGAGTTTCGCGCTCGGTGTGCTCTCGGTGTTCGCGGCGGTGGGCTGTCTCGTCGGTGCGCTCGCCAGCCTGCGCGAGCACGACCGTCGCACCGAGCAGATCATCGCCGCCAAGCAAGCCGAGACACAGGAGAAGATGGAGCTGCTGGCGGACGATTACCGCCGCATCACGCTCAAGCTCGGTTTCAACGTCCTCATCCTCCCGAAGGACCAGAAGCTCGGCGACCTCTTCGCCGACGACTACGCCACGAAATACATGCCGGAGGAATACGCCACACGCCTCGCCAAAAGCCGCGTCGCGACCATCAACCACATCCTGCCAAGCCTCCAGCAGAAGGTGAAATGGCCGGAGACGGGCCGCACGATCCTGCTGATGGGTGTGCGTGGCGAGGTCTATATGCGCGGCGCGGGACAGAAGCCGCTGCTGGAGCCGGTGCAGGCCGGCAAGATCGTGCTCGGCGCCGAACTGCACCAAGGCTTGAAGCTCAAGGTCGGCGACACGACGCGGCTGATGGGACGCGAGTTCACCGTCGCGAAGCTCAACGAGGAGCGCGGCACCAAGGACGATATCACCGCATGGATCAACCTCGCCGAAGCACAGGCGATGCTCGGTAAGGAGGGGCAGATCAACGGCATCCTCGCGCTCGACTGCACGTGCGCCGATGCGCGGCTGCCGCTCATCCGCGCCGAGATCGAGAAGATCCTGCCCGACACGCAGGTCATTGAGTTCGCATCGCAAGCCATCGCACGCGCCGAAACTCGAAATCGCGCTGCAGCCGAGGCGGAGGCGGCCATCGAGCGCGAGAAGCAGGGCCGCTCTCTCCTGCGGAGCGAACGCGAAGCTTTCGCGGCGGTGCTCATGCCGCTCGTCGTGCTCGGCTGCGCGGTCTGGATCGGATTTCTCGCGCTTGCAAACGTGCGCGAGCGGCGCGGCGAGATTGGCGTTCTGCGCGCGCTCGGCGTGCGGGCGCGGCAAATCCTCTGGCTGTTTCTGGGCCGCGCCGTCGCGATGGGCGTGGCGGGTGCGTGCTTGGGCTACGCTGCCGGACAGGCGGCGATTGCGGGCGCGGAGTTTAACGTGCTGTTGCTGGCGGCGGTGATTGCCGGCGCACCGTTGCTTGCTGCGCTGGCGAGCTGGATTCCGGCGCTATTGGCTGCGCAACAAGACCCCGCGGACATCCTGAGGCAGGAATGAGCATGGACACCATCCTCGAACTGCGCGACGTCCAGAAACATTTCCGCCGGCCCGACGGCGTGGTGCAGGCGATGGATGGCGTCTCGTTGCGGATTGGCGCGGGCGAGTTCGTGGCGGTGCAGGGCCCGAGCGGCAGCGGCAAAACGACATTGCTCATGGCTGCCGGCGTCCTGATGCAGCCGGACAGCGGCGTAGTCGTCATCGCGGGCGAGGAACCTTACAAGCTCTCCGCCGAGCAACGCGCCGGGTTCCGCGCCGCACACATCGGCTTCGTCTTTCAACAGTTTCATCTCGTCCACTATCTCAACGTGCTCGATAACGTCCTGACCGCCGCGCTCGCCCTGCCAGCTGATGACGCAGAGGAACGAGCGCGAGGGTTGATCGAGCGTTTCGGCCTCGCCAGCCGGGCGGGCCACGTGCCGTCGGAATTGAGCATTGGCGAACGCCAGCGCGCGGCGCTCGCCCGCGCGCTGTTGAACCGGCCCAAGCTGCTGCTGGCCGATGAACCGACGGGCAATCTCGACGAAGAGAACGGCCGCTTGGTGCTCGACTGCCTCGCCGGGTTTGCGAAAGACGGCGGCGCGGTCTTGCTGGTGACCCACGACCCGAAGGCAGCCGGCTTCTCGCACCGCGCGCTGCGCATGGAGAACGGCAAGCTGGCTGCCGGCTGAGCCGCTGCTAGCGGCGCTTCGGATACCACGGTTTCGCCGGCCCGGCATACGGGCCGGTCGAGAGGAACTTGATCAACTCGTCGTTCAGATAAGCGAGGGAGAAGAAGAGGTTGCCGTGCGCGGCGTTGTCGCGGCACATGTCGAGTTGCGAACGCACGAGGTCGAGGTCGCGCGTGGAGGTTTTGCCGCCTGCGCGCGAGTAGATGCTGAGGCCGGGGATGATCCGCTCCATCTGCGGGTCGGCCGCGCGCCACTCCGCGAACGCCTTCGCCAAGTCTTCGTTCTTCTCCGTGTAGGCCATTGGCAGCACGTAGTCCATGCAACCCTCGCGCAGCCAGCCATACCAGTCCTGGCAGACCTTGTCGGCCGACTCCTTCTTGTAGAACACCGCCGCGTTCACCCACGCGCGCGGCTTGAGCTTCTTCGCGCCTTTGTAAACCGCGCGCACCAACTCCGTCACGGTCCATGTGCGATACTCCACCCACTTCTCCATCCGCTGGCGTTCCTTCACTGCGTCCACCGGCGGACCCGGCTTCAACACGTCCTGATCAGGCGCGGGCGAAATAACCTTCCAGCCGTGGAAGAATGCCGCCTGCCCGCGCAGCCCGGTCACGCGCTGCAACGGCGCGTGCTTGATGGCGAACACCGGCCCGTCCACGAACAAACAGTGCCCACCCGCTCGCACGAAACTCTCCAGCCACGTCGCCGTGTCCTCGGTTATCAGGTATTGGCCCACGAGCACGACCGTCGCGCCCTTCGGCACTTTCGCCAGCGCGCTCTCGTCAATCAGCTTCATCGGCAAACCCAGCTCCCTCAACCAGACTCGCGCCTTCTCCTGCTCGGTTACGCGATACTTCGCCGCCGTCTGCGTCGTGTTGAGTTGATACGTGTTCTTCGCAGTCGTGCCGAAACGCTTCAGCGTCTCCTTCACGAAGATGTCCAGTGCCAGACAGGAGCGGCTCGCCGCCTGCCAGTTCACCAGCACCGCCTCGCCTGCGTCGAGCCGGTTCACGGTGATGGCCGGCACGCCGTGATCGAACGTCGCGAGCACTTTGGCGGTCGTCGGCTTGCCGAGTGGATTTGAGCCGATGCTGAGCAGCGCAGGGAACTGCTCCTCGGAACGCTTCATCGGCCGGAAACCATGTTTCTGCTCGAACTCCTGCTGGCAATGGTCGCAGTAGCAGATGACCTGGCCGGAGTAGCGGATGTAATCGAAATGGAGACCGTCCACGTCGTAGTTCTTCAGGCACTCCAGCATCAGGTCGCGCTGGAAATCGCGCACCGCCGGTTTGCCGAGGTCATACCACGCCTCGCCGCTCCGCCCGCCCTGCAATTGCCAGTCGGGGTGTTGTGTGAACACGCCGCTCGTCACAGGGCCGCCGTAGCTGCCATTGACGAACCACGCATGGACCGCGATGCCGCGCGCATGGGCGAGCTTCACCAAGTTGCCGAGCGGGTCGAAACCATCCGGCACGTCGGCGGCCATTGGCGAGAGCTTACTCTTGAACCACGCCGTGCCGCCGCGATGCCAGACGAGCGGATAGATGGCGTTGAGATGCGCTGCGGCGATTTTGCCGATCCACTCCTCGGCGAGTTGCGGCGTCTTGTATTGCTCCGGGTGCAGCCAGACGCCGCGATGTTCGAGGGTCGCGCCGAAACTGGCTGCGGTCGCGAGCAGCACTGCCAACAGATGGGTTTTCATTTCAGGATGATCGCGGGCACGCCGGTGATGCACCCGCCACAAAGACTCAGGATGCCCCGCACCAGGCTCCAGATGGCAGGCACCAAGGGATGGACCGTCGGGTTTGACATGAGATGGATCCTTTGCAGCTGTGGTTTATCATGCCGCGCCGGATGTTTCAAGAACTCCGCGCCCGCCACCGGTTCAGTTGGATTCCGCGCCGTTGTCGTTGTAGAATCCAGCGCCGTCGAGATCGTCAACCATGCAACGGAGACCAGACATGCAATCGAGCCGAATGAACCGCCGCCAGTTCCTCCACCGCACCGCCACCATCGTCACCGCCGCCGTGTTGCCGCCATCGCTGCTCCACGCCGCAGGCGCGACGAAGCGCACCGCCACGGACCAGGTCGCCCTCGGCCGGACGGGACTGAAGATCAGCCGGCTCGGTTTCGGCGCAGGCTCCAACAGCGGCAACGTCCAGCGCAACCTCGGCCAGGAGACGTTCAACAAACTCATCCGCTACGCCCACGAGCGCGGCATCACCTACATTGACTGCGCGCAGAGCTACAAGACGTTCGAGTGGATCGGCGACGCCATCAAGGGCCTGCCGCGCGAGAAGGTCTTCCTCCAGTCGAAGATCGGCGGCAAGCCGGAGGACGTGCTCGCGGCGATTGACAAGCACCGCAAGGTCTATAACACCGACTACATTGACTCCGTGCTCATCCACTGCATGGTCAAGACCGGCTGGACCGACGAGTGGAAGCGCATCATGGACGGCTTCGACGAGGCCAAGTCGCGGAAGTGGATTCGCGCCAAGGGCGTTTCCTGCCACAGCCTGCCCGCGCTCAAAGCCGGCGCCGACTGCGACTGGACGGACGTGCATCTGGTCCGCGTCAACCCGCAGGGCCACGTTATGGACACGCCGGAGCAAAAGTGGAACGCCACAAGTGACGCCAGCCGCGTCGGCCCGGTGATGGCGGAAATCAAGAAGATGCACGCCAAAGGCCACGGGGTCATCGGCATGAAGATCATCGGCAACGGCGACTTCACCAATGCCGAGGACCGCGAGAAGTCCATCCGCTTCGCCATGTCCCAACCGGAAATCCACTCCGTCGTCATCGGCTTCAAGAGCGCCGCGGAGATAGACGAAGCCATCGAGCGCATCAACCGCGCGCTGGCGTAACGCCGCCGCCGGGCGGTTGAACCGCGATGGCCCCTCACTCTCCCCATCGGATGAGGGAGAGGATGAGCACGCCGAAGCGACGATCAAATTGCGCTCGCGGATGATCCGGGACGCGAAAAACAATTCGTCGAGAACCGCTCCGGAGGCTAATGTTGGCGGTTCGAGAACAATGAGGTTTCAACATGACAACAGGCCGGCACTGAGAACCATGCCGGAGTCGGGGAGGGCGGCTTGAACGCGCGGAGAGCCACGCCTTGGGTCGCCTGTTTGCTGGTGGTGCTGGGGATCGTGCTGGTCGGGCTGCGGGCCTACACGCGGCGTGAGTCACAGCTTGCCAGCGGCGAGAGTTTGTGGCGGCTGACCTACACGGTGAAGTTCCAGACGGAGAAAGCCGGGGCACGGTTGAGCGCGGCGTTTCCGTTCGATTCGGCGCATTGCCGCGTGTTCCGGCAGAACGTGCTCCATCCGGAGTTGCAGCCGGAGCGGCTCCGATCGCCATTGATGGCGTCGCGGGAAATTGATCTGCTGACGCTCCAGCCCGGCGAACAGAGCATGACGGCGAGGTTCGACATTCATCTGAGCCGCCGCGCGCGGTTCCGCGCCAACGATCAGGAGCCTGTCCTGTCCACGCAGGCGCGGGCGGAATGGCTGCGCAGCGACAAGATGGTGCAGGCGGACAATCCAGTGGTGGCGGAGACGCTGCAGAACATCCGCCGCGACACGCCAGAATCGGGGGATCTAGTGCGGCGATTGTTCGAGTTTTGCCACAATCAGATCGCGGCAGGCGAGGAAGGAGCGCCGTCCGACGCGCTTGGCACGCTTCAGAAACAAGCTGGCACGCCACTCGGCCGCGCGCGGGCGTTGGTGGCGCTTTGCCGTGCGAACAAGACGCCGGCGCGGGTTGTGACAGGGTTTGTCATGGAGGAGAACGACTCGCTCAAACCGCGCGTCTGGGTGGAGGTCTGGAGCGGCAAGCGATGGGAACCTTATGAACCGGAAAACGGATTCGCGCGCGAACTGCCCTACAACTACCTCGCCGTGCGACGCGACGGCGGCGAGGTCGTGCGCCTGACGCGCGGCAGCGGTTTGGAGACGCAGTTCGCCGCGCTGCGGTTGCCGCCGGGGCCGGGCGCGGGCCGGCCCAAGCACGGCAGCCTGGTGGCGCTCGCGGACCTGACGCGGCTGCCGCTGGAGATGCACGAGGTGTTGTCGCTCATCCTGCTGCTGCCGATCGGCGGCCTCGTGACGGCGTTCTTCCGCACCATCGTCGGCATCCGCACGTTCGGCACGTTCACGCCAACGCTGATCGCGCTGAGCTTTGTGTTCGCCGACTGGCGGACGGGCGTTTTCGTTTTCGTGTTCGTGCTCCTGGCGGGCCTGGTGAGCCGCGCGTTTCTGGACCGGCTGAAGCTGCTGATGGTGCCGCGGCTAAGCACGGTGCTGACGCTGGTGGTGCTTTGCATCATCTTCTGCGTGTCGCTGCTGGACATGCTGCGGCTGACGCCTGGCGCGCAGGCGGTGTTGTTGCCGATGGTAATCCTGACGATGACCATCGAGCGGTTCTACCTGACGAGCGAGGAGGACGGGACGGGGTTCGCGCTTCAATTGCTTGCGGGCACGGTCGTCGTCGCGCTCTGCTGCTATGTCGTGCTGCGATGGGGCGCGGTGGGGCGGTTTCTGTTCGCGTTCCCGGAGGCGCACCTCATCACCATCGCCGCGCTGATCCTGATGGGGCGCTACACCGGCTACCGGCTGTCGGAGCTGCTGCGGTTCCGTGATTTCGGCCCGGCCCACAAACCCAAGGAGTCGCGGCCGTGACGACGCCAGGACGCCTCTGGGCCTGGCCGGGCGAACTGCGCGCGCGCGGCATTCTCGGCATCAACCGCCGCAACGCCGACTTCGTCCTGCCCTCCAACCCGCGCTCGCACTACCCGCGCGTGGACGACAAGCTCCTGTCGAAGCGCTTCTGCGAAGAGCGCGGTATTCCCGTCCCCGAAACCTACGCCATCATTGAGCAGGAGGGCGACATCCGCGGCTTCCCCGGCTGCGTGCGGGATCGGCCGCAGTTTGTCATCAAGCCGGCCAGCGGCAGCGGCGGGCGCGGCATCCTCGTGGTGGCGGAGCACGACGGCGTGAAGTTCCGCACGGCGGGCGGCGCGGAGTTGGAACTGGCCGAGGTGCGCTACCATCTCTCCACGATCATCTCCGGTCTTTACTCGCTGGGCGGCCAGCAGGACCGCGCGATCATCGAACAACGCATCATCCGCCACGCGGCGTTCGAGCGCATCGCCGTCGGCGGCACGCCGGACATCCGCGTGGTTCTCTACCGCAGCGTGCCGGTGATGGCGATGGTGCGCCTGCCGACGCGGGCGTCCCGCGGCAGGGCCAACCTCCACCAAGGCGCGGTGGCCGCGGCGGTGAACCTCCTCACGGGCGAGACGTTCGGCGGCGTCTGCAAGAACCATGTCATCTCTCGGCATCCCGACACTGGCGAGACCATCGAGGGGCTGCGAATTCCGTTCTGGGACAAACTTCTCGACGCGGCGCAGAAGCTCGCCGAGGCGCTGGAGATGGGCTACATCGGCGTGGACTTCGTGCTTGACGCCACCATCGGCCCCGTCGTGCTGGAGGCCAACGCCCGCCCCGGTCTCGCCATCCAGGTCGCCAACCGCTGCGGTCTGGCCCACCGGCTGGAATATCTCGACGCGCAGCCGCCGGAGGCGTTTGCGCCGGCGCGGCGCGCGGAACTGGTGGCGGCGTTGAGCGGGATGAAGTGATCGTCGCGCCGCCGCGGGGTCACGCCGCCTGCATCTTCCGCAGCCAGCGGATACCGCGGACGCCGACGACGCTCACCGCGATCAACGCGGCCAGCAGCATATACCACGGCGCGAAGTCGCCCGCCGCCAGCGCCGTGTTCGTCTCGGCGACGCGGTGCTGGATCGAGTCAGCGACCTTGCCCATCGCCCAGTGCGCGAAGCTGGCGATGGTGCCGCCGACGGTAATGAACACGCCGAACGTCCGCCCGCGCAGCACGTCCGGCACGCTTTCCATCAACGCCGCCTCGGTGATTGGATAGTTTGCCAGCGTGAAGAAACCGTAGAGGCAAAGCGCGAGCCAGATCCATTCGCGCGGCGCCCAGGGGATCACCACCGCCAGCGCCGCCGTGCAGAGGATCGTCACGGTGCAGGCGAGGAAGCGGCGTTTGTCGCTGAGCGCGCCGAGCAGCGGGTTGCTCAACATGCCGGTCAGGAACATCAGGCCGAGCATCGCGCCCGTCGCCTTCGCGTCGAAGCCCAGGCCGCGTTGGAGGAAGAGCGAGTTGAATGTCGTGATGCCGCTCGTGCCGAAGTCGCGCAGGCTGAACGCCAGCGCCACCAGCGCCACCGCCGTCAGCATCTTCCACTGCTTGCGCGTGCTGTGCTCTGTTGCGCGCTCCGTGGCGTGCGGCGCATCGTGCGGCTCGCGGGCGAAGAGTTGGAAGAGCACCGCCGCGACGATGCCGACGATGGCGAGTTCCAGGCACGGCTGTCGCCAGCCCGCCGCCTGCGCTCGCCAGCCTGAGTAAAACGGCGCGATGAAGAACCCGAACGCCGCGCCGATGGCCGCGCGGCCGAGCGCCCAGCCAGGCCGTTCGGGAAACAGCGCCACCATCAGCGGCGTCGCCGCCGGATGGAAGAAGCTGCCGGCCAATCCCGCCAGCGCCATCCACGCAATGGCCCAGCCGTAGTTCGGCGCGCAGGCGAAACCGAGCATCGCCAGCCCGTTCATGAACGTGCCGATGACCAGCAGCTTCTTCCGGCTCATCTTGTCGGCCAGAATGCCCATCGGCAGGCTCATCCCGAAATAGACCACGCCCTGCACCGTCACGAGCATCGTCGCCTGCCAGTCGCCGGTCAGGTGCAGATCGGCGCGGATCGCCAGATAAAGCGGCAGCAGCGCGAACTGGTAGATGTGCGTGATCGCGTGCAGCAAAGTGACCAGCCACAGCGACACATGCCGCTGCGCGAGGGTCAGTTCTTGGGCTTGCTTCGTCATCGTTGTTTGCGACAATAGCGACCGCGCCTGACATGCGCCAACGGAAAACCGCCATGCTCACAACACTCTTACTCGCCACCGCCACGCAACTCGCGCCGCTCGCCAGCGGCCTCACCGAACCGCCGGTCACCTACGTGCTCGACTACGGCTCCGCCCACGTCGGCAACGCCGAGTGGCTCGCCCATGTCGCCGCCGCCCCGCCGGAACTGCTCCACCTCGGCAAGGACGTGCCGATGACGCACAACTGGGGCCCAATCCGCGCGCTCGGCGGCGAGAACCAGGCGTTCGGCAAAGGCGACGCCATCCAGCGCCTCTCGCCCGCCGAGGTCACGGAGCGCATCAACGACCTCTCCGCGATGGTCCGCTCGTTGCACGACGCCGGTGTAAAGATGGTGATGCCTTACATCTGCTCGATGACCATGGCGGGCCATCACCAGAAGCGCACCGGCTTCTGGGCGTTCTACGACGACTGGCAGAAATACTCCGGGCCGTTCCAGCTTGGCCTGCGCCCCGCGCCGGACCCGGCGAAGTGGCTGCAGCTCGACCCGCAGGGAAACTTCCAGCGGTTCTACAAATACGACGGCGACTTCTATCCCGCCTACGAGCCGAACCACCGCTACTGCGCTTGCGTCAACAACCCGAACTGGCAGCACTGGCTCTCGCGCGTCGTCAAGCTCCTCGTCCGCTGCGGCTATGACGGCACGTTCGTGGACAACGGCGCCTCGCTGCGTTGCTATTGCGAGCAGTGCCAGAAACTCTTCCGCGACTGGGCCAAGAAGCGCAGCCTCCCCAACGACGACCTCAAGCAAGCCGTGCCGGGCGGCGACGCGAAGCTCTACGAGGAGGCGCAGCGGTTCTGGATGGAGAGCCTGCACCAGCACCAGATGCGCCTACGCACCGCCGCCGTCAGCGCCGCGGCCAGCACGGGCCGGGGCGACAAGACCGCGCGCGGCTTCAAAATCTTCCCCAACGGCGGCCACAACCGTTACGAGGCCGTCCGGCTCGTCTTCGCCGACAGCGATTACATCATGTTCGAGAAATCCTTCGGCCCGCTCGGCACGCATCCCGGCCTCGCCGGTGGCAAGCAGGTCAACCACAGCATCACCGAGCTGAAGTTCGTCCAGTGCGTGCGCAAGATGGTGAAGCCGATCATCCTCACGCGCAGCGGCTACCCGAAGTCGCAGCCGCAATACGAGATGAACCGCGCCAGCGCCGCGCTCGGTTGCGCTGAGATGGGGGCGTTCGGCAACGGCGGCGGCTTCCTCATCCCGCCCAAGCTCGCCGACGGCCCCGCCGTGCTCAAGCAATGGCGCGGCTTCTACGAGCGCAACGCCGACCTCTACCGCAGCAACGATTCCTTCGCCGCCATCGGCGTGCTCTTCCTGAGCGAACAGAAACTCGCCGGCAACAAGAAGCACGTCGCCGCCGTCGAGCAGGTCGGCGCGCAGTTGCTCGCGGGCCACGTGCCGTTCGATTACGTGACCGAGGAGAGCTTCTCCACCAACAACTTCCTCCGGCGCTATCCCGCGCTGGTCGTGCCAGAGATCGTGCGACCCAACACGAAGCATCTCGATATCATCGCCGATTGGGTCCGCGACGGCGGCTGCGCGCTGCTCGTCGGCGAACACCCGGAGGATTCGCCGCTCGTGGCGCTGGCGAAGTCGCGCGGCCAGTCCAAGGGAATGGTGATGCGCATGGCCACGCTCGCCGCGCCTGAGGCCGTGCCGTCGTGGCTGGCCAACTACGTTCACGTCAACGGCTCTGTGTTCGAGGACGACGAGCGGCCGGAGTTGAAGAACGTCTTCGTCAACGCCTTCATGCGCCGCGACCGCGCGACATGGGACGTGCGCACCTGCTACCACATCGTCAACTACAACGTCCCGCTCGGCGTCAACGCCCCGCCGCCCGCGCCCATCGAGAACATCATCATGCGCCTGCCGATCCCGCAGGACCTGAAGCCGCGCGGCATCACCGCCCTCGACCCCGACACCGCCAGCGCCGAGAAACCCGAATGGCAGCTCGGCGAGCACTCGTTGCGGCTGAAGCTCCCGCGCCTGAGCATCTACAAGGTCATCGTCGTGGACTACGCCTCCACCAAGCCGCCGCCCAAGCCCAAGATGAAGTCCGACCGGCGGGGATTTGATTTTTAAATGCCATGAAAACGCACAACCACATCAGCTCACTGCTCATCCTCTGCCTCCTAGGCGTTTTGCCGCAATCCCGTGCGGCGACCTTGGACGACTTCATTGGCATCCGCTGGGGAACTTCCATCGAAGAGGCAAAGAAGATCGCCCTCTCAGACCGGCAGCGCGTGTTGGAGAAGCAGGAGAACGGCATCCTCGGCACGCTCAGCCTGCGAAAGGGCAGCTACCTCGGCAAACCGGCGACGTGGTGGTTCCTGGCTTTCGTAAACGACAAGTTCTGCCACGGCTTTGTGGACTTCCAGCTTTACCGCGACCAGCGGCCCCTCTTTCAACTCCGCCAGCTCCGCAAGACGCTCATCGCCAAATACGGCGAACCCGTGGTGGACCTGGACAGCCATCCGAATTCCGACCCGTCGTGGGAGGAGTGTTTTGCGCTCAAGCCGGTCTTCAAGTGCGACTGGCATTTCACGACCTCCGGGCCGGTTCCCGAGCTCGCCACGGTCCGGCTGTTTCTGCACGGGACAAGGATGGAGGAGGCGTGCATGAGGCTGGTCTATGGAAACCCGGCGTTGTCCGAGAAACGGGACAAGATCGAGCATGACCGGAAAGCCGGCGTTATCCCGGCGGCGTCGCCGGAGGAAGCGCAAGCCAGGGAAGCCGCCGTGAAGGAGGCGTTTGAAAAGTTTCACGCCGCCATCAGGGCCGGCAACGGCAAGCTCGCGCTCGAAACGCACAGCAAAGAATCGCTCAGCCGGATGACCGAGGAGCAAAAGGCGTCGTGGCTCCGCCTGCCGTCCGGCCGCTACCACGCCCCCGATGTTTCGTCGGTTTCCGTGCGGACGAAAACCGCCGGCGTCCATTACACGTTGAGGGATTCGCGCGGGCAGTTGAATCACTATTTCGAATTCTTCCTCCTGGAGGACGGCCAGTGGAAGCTCCAGTCCACCCACAGCCAGGAGCGCGCGCCGGGCGACCTTGCCTGCGCCTTCTGGCTGCCGCCGGACACTGCGCCCTTCGTCGAAGGCGACGAGGACTGGTCGAAGGTTGAGACCGTGCGCACGGGCGACCCGGACTGGAGCGTGCAGGCCATCACCGATTCCGTGTTCCTCTACATTCGCTTCATCCACGCCGCGGATCTGCCGGTTCCCGCCTCGCTGCTGACGGACGATCCCCGCCCGTCCGAGATGATCTACACTCCCGGCGTCAGCATTGGCACTTCCAGCCTTCGGGAAGGCGTCCGGCTTTCGGTCGGCCAGGTCATTGCCACGCGGCTGACGAAGAAGAAGAGCCAGCAGTTCGTGAACTACAGCCTCACCGTCCGGCGCAGGGGCGATGAGAGCTGCTCCGCCAACGCCGACAGCGGCGGCGGCACCCTGACAATCCGGGACCGTTGCGTGGACGTCCGCATCCCCCGCGAAGTCCTGACGGGCATCCCGCTCAAGCCGCTCCGCATCTGGGTGACGCCCAAGGCTCCCGCCACTACGCTCGAATACACGGTGAAGGACTGGCTCCACAGCGTGCCCGCCCCGCGACGGCCCGCGCGCGTGGCGGTTGCTCCCCCCGTCAAACCCAACTTGCCCGCCCCCGATCCGACGGTGGACGCCGCCAAACAAACCATGCGCGAACTCGCCACCCGCATCGTCGGAGGCGACCCGAAGGCTTTCGACGAACTGCTCGACACCGCCACGAAGCTTTATCGGAGCATAGACTACGCCAAGGAAAGGGACCGGGTCATATCCAACTTGGCGCTCATGCGCGCGGCCTACGACATCCTCGGCGAGCAGGCCGGCAAGGATAACGCCAGGGCCTTTGAGGCGCTGAAACAGTCGCTGGGAAGAAGACCGTTGAGTTCCTTCGCTCCGGACGCGCTGGGGATCGCCGCGGCCCTCGGCCATGCGGAAGCGCTTCAGATACTCCTGCACCACGACCAGCACGGCATCCTCAAGTCATCGGCCGTCTTCGCGCTCCAGGCGCCCGCCGAGAAGAACAACGCGCAAGCCATCGCGTTCCTCATCGCCGTCCTGGACGATCCCTCGGCTCGCGCGCTCTGGTATGGCGCCTCGCAGGGTCTGATTGCCGCGCGGGACAATCCGAAAGTCAAGGCGGCCCTGGAGAAGTATGAGAAGGCCAATCAAAAGCCGGCCGGGCCGCCCCGATGAGCAACCGTAAAGCTCTCCCGGGTTTCTAGCCGGCCGGCGAATCTGTGGTGCGACGATGCCCGCCGTCCAACGCGCCGCGCTGCCCAGAAACCCACATCGTGTTCAACCTTTGGCTTTCCTGGTTATTCGTGCATGTCGTCCTCACACCGTCCACGAGCCGCGGTAGGCCCGGTGGCGGAGGCGGTTGGCGGCGTCGGCGTTGGGGCCGGTGAAGCGTTCGGCGGCGGGGTCCCACGCGAGCCTAGCCTTGAGGGTCATGGCGATGTTGCCGAGATGGCAGATGCTGGTGGAGCGGTGCCCGACCTCGACGGGCGCGGCCGGTTCGCGGCGGCTCTTGACGCAATCGAGGAAGTTCCGCATGTGGTCGTTGGATTCGTAGAGACGGATTTCGTCCAGCCCGATCTTCTCACTGAGCAACTTGGGATCGGACGCCGTCAAGCGGTCTTGGAAGGCGATCCAACCTTTGTCGCCTTCGAGCTTCACGCACCACCCGCGCTTGCTGCTGTGAAACTCGCCTTCGACGCCGTCGGCGTAACGGAAGCGGAAATGCACCGGGTTGGCCATGTTGAAGAACGCCTCGGGATGGAACTCGCCGCCGAGGTCCTCGACCTCCACGGGGCCGGTGTCGTCATGGCCGCTGGCCCACTGGACCAAGTCGAGCATGTGCGCGCCGGTGTTGGTGACTTCGCCGCCGGAGTAGTCGTTGATGTAGCGAAAGCTGTAGAGGCAGCGGAGCTTGTGGTAGGGCGCCCATTGCGCGGGGCCGAGCCACATGTCGTAATCGAGCCACGCCGGCACCGGCTGCTCCTCCCAAGGCTGCTTCGGCTCCTCGCGGCCGGGGTTCGTGCCGATCTCGACGGTGGCCTTGCGGAGTTTGCCGATGCGGCCGTTGCGGACCAACTCGCACATGAACCTCGCCACCGGGGACGAACGCCGGTGCGTGCCGGTCTGCAGGATGCGGCCGTTGCAGCGGACCGCCTCGACCATCGCGCGTCCCTCGGCGAGCGTGAGGGAGAGCGGCTTTTCGCAATAGATGTCCTTGCCCGCGCGGGCGGCGGCGATGGTGATCGGCGCGTGCCAGTGGTCGGGCGTGACGTTGGTGACGGCGTCAATGTCGCCGCGCGCAAGCAGCTCGCGGAAGTCAATGCAGGTGGCGCAGCCCTTGAAGCTCTCGCGGCCGGTTTGCTGTGCGTAGTGGTGCTCGACGACCTTCTTGGCGGAGTCGCGGCCGAACCACGGTCCCTGCCAGCCGTCCTTGAACCAGTGGCCGTATTCGTTGGAGGCGCTGACGGGGTCGCACGCGGCGACGATCTGGACGTCGTCGTTGACCATCGCGGCGCGGAGGTCGCGCATGCCCATGCCGCCGACGCCGATGCAGCCCATCGTGATGCGGTTGGACGGCGCGTTCTTCCCGAAGAGCCGCGCCGGGACGATCATGGCGGCGGCAACGGTGGTGGAGGTGCGGAGGAATTGGCGGCGGTTGATGGTTTTCATGGCGCGGTGCGTGTCTCGCATAGGCAAGGGCAGCGGGAGGCGCGGGTCAAGGAGAAAGAACGACAACGTCACGGGTGCCGCGGCCATTTACGGATGGAATGCAAGTTATCGCGAGATCAGGGTCGTAGGACGCGTTGCCGGTCTGGGCGAGCATCTTGCCCGCCATGCTACACAAGGCAGGACAATCTTCCTCCCTTGCGTTGCGGTTCACTCCAGTAGCTGCCGCAGGCGGGCAGGATGCCCGCCCAAGACGGCAGGCCGGCCGCTCCGCATTCATCCCCCGCGCCGCCCGGGCACCGCGGCGGACCGGGGGGCGGTTGTTCCGGGTCGCGGGGTGCTTCAGTTGTCCGAGGGGGTTCTTCTTCCGTCCCAAGGGGTCGGCCCCTTCCGGCGAGGGGTTCGCCCCCTGGCGCAGGTGCCGCGCCCCTTCCCAAAAGGGGCGTGCCCCTCGCCGCAACTATGGCGCCCCTTCTGAAAAGGGGCGCGCCCCTTGCCGCAGATTCTTCGCCCCTTTTCGCGGGGGATGCGCCCCCCGGCGCAGATGTTTCGCCCCTTGGCGCGAGGGGTGCGCCCCTCGGCGCAGGTGCTGCGCCCCTTTTCAAAAGGGGCGCGCCCCCTGACGCTCCAAATACGCCGTTTAGGGCGGTATTTCACACGTTTCGTAGCCGCCGACGTGAGGAGGCCGAAAGGCTGTGTCTGGCAACGCGTCCGCCTATCCATGAACCTCAGGTTCATGGCCCGGACGCGCCAACGCCGAGTTGGTGGAGTTCTCCTTACGTCGGCGGCTACAGCTTGTCGGCGTTTCGTGCAGCGTGTGAAATACGCCGTTTAGGCCGCCGAAGACCCTCCGGGCCGTCTTGAGCCGCTATTGCGGCTTGGCGCACCGGAGCGGCCGCCGGGTCGGCCGATGCGACAATGCGGCGCGCCCAGCGCTCAGCTTTGAGCCGTCAGCCGGAAAGAGGTGGAGTGGGCGCTCCGCGCGCGCTACACTCTGGCCGAACTGCGGAGGACGTTATGAAGAGAATCGTGGTTTGCTTGGTGTCGGTCCTTCTTCTGGCTGTGCTGATGCCATGCCTCTTCGTCCTCTACGAGGTCTGCTGGGAGGTCAGGCCGGGGATGACGCGCGCAGACTTGCTCAAGGTTTTCAGGTCGGAGGGTGGAGTATATCAACGCACTCAACGCCACTTTGTTTACCGCCGTTGGCCACCCATATTGAGTTGGGGATACATCAAGGTCGTTGTGCGTTTTGAAGCGACAGAGCAGAAGACGAATCAGTCTATCGAGCTGCCAACGGATAAAATCACATGGATTTCCAAGCCCTACATCGAGCGGGGCCTCACCATCGATTGACGCGCGCCATGAACCTCCTCTGCCGCCCGCTGGTTCCGCTCTTGCTCCTGTGTTGGTTCCCCGGCCTGCCGGGCGCGCGGGGTGGCGAGGTGGCGGTGAAGGCGGACCAAGGAGGGAAACTAACCTTGGCCGAGCAACCGAAACCACATCTGCGTCGGCAAGGCGATTGCGTTTACATTCTTCCAGATGCTGTAGACGACGACCTTGCCGCTCTGAAGACCATGCAAGGTGTGAAGCGGGTTTTCGCAGAATTCAGAATGGCCAGCGGCCTGCGTCATCAATCTCCACCCCCGACGGCTCAACTTTCGGCTGCCGGACTGGCGCACTTGAAAGGACTGAAGGAACTTGAGGTGTTGATATTGTTAGAAATGCAACTCACCGATGATGGGCTTGCGCAAATTGGAGAAATATCCGGTCTGAGAGAACTCTGGCTGGACGGCGACCGTGCGGTCACAGACAAGGGGCTGGCTCACCTCAGTGGTTTGAAACAGTTGAGGGTGCTCCGGTTTTTCGGAGCACCCATCACCGACGCGGGACTGGCCCATATCAAAGGTTTGACGGAACTTCAAACGCTGCTACTTGGCTATGCGAGAGTGACCGATGCCGGGATGCCGATCATCGCGGGCTTTCATAAACTCAAGACTCTGGACCTCCAGAACACGGGCATTACCGACGCAGGGCTTGCCAGCCTCGGTTGTTTGACCACACTGGATTGGTTGTGTTTCCGCAACACGCGAATCACCAGCGACGGTCTTTCACGCTTGCAGAATCTTACCAACCTTACGTGGTTGTTTCTGGACGACACCGATGTAGGCGATGACGGCCTCAAGCATCTCAAGAAGATGAGCAAGCTTAAAACACTGGGTCTTTGCACGACAAAGGTTCTAACGGAGCAGGGACTCTCATGTTTGGCAGCATTACAGAATCTGGAACGTCTGAGACTCCGTCGTGCCAAGATCACAGGCGCTGGCCTTGCTTCCCTCGTTGCGCTGTCGAATCTGAAAGAGCTGGAGCTGGTTGGCAAGGGCGTCCCTGCCATTACCGAAGCGGAAATCAACAAGTTGTGGCACGCGATGCCCAAGATCAACATTTCGGTCCATGCCTGGGACTGACGCGCCATGAACCTCCTCTGCCGCCCGCTGATTCCGCTCTTGCTCCTGTGTGTGTTCCCCAGCCTGCCGGCCTGACCATCACCAGCGCGAAGCTCAACGAGTTGATCGCAGGGTTGAGGCGATGAGAAGGAAAAAGAAAGCCACAGATGGGCACGGATGCACACGGATGGGAGAACCGGAGATGTCACGCCAAGGCGCGAAGGAAGGTCCCCTGGCGTCTTCGCGGCTTTGCGTGACTGATCCGTCATCCGTGTGAATCGGTGTTCATCCGTGGCTCCAATCAGCCTTCCGAGTCTTCCATGCATTCCGTGGTTCAACAAGAATCCTTCGCGTGCGTCGCACTTCATCGGGGATTTGCCGTTGGGGAAGGGCGGGCGAGTTCGGGGTTGCAGAATCTTTACAGGCGAATATAGTCGCCGGCCAATTTGTTCACTGGCCTGAGGAGCCTTACGCACCGCGGTGCGGCGGCCCAGAAACGCACAACCGGATCATTTGCCCATGAAAAACATTCGCACTTACAACGTAATCAGCACGCTGCCGGAGGACCTTCGCGGGTTGCAGACGCTCGCCAACAACCTCTGGTGGACGTGGGACGCGGAGGCCATCACGATCTTTGAGCGGCTGGACCGGGCGCTCTGGAGTGCGGTCTATCACAATCCGGTGCTGATGCTGGCGAAGATTGATTTCAAGCAGCTTCAGGCCGCGCGGGCGGACAAGAAGTTCATGGAGAGCCTGAAGCGGGTGCTGGGCCGGCTGGAGAAATACATGAAGGAGCCGGCGTGGTTTCAGCGGAAACACGACGGCAAGGGCGCGCCTTGTTACGCGTATTTCTCACTGGAGTTCGGCATCCACGAGTGCCTGCCGATCTATTCCGGCGGCCTCGGCGTGCTGGCGGGCGATCACCTCAAGAGCGCGAGCGATCTCGGCGTGCCGCTGGTGGGCGTGGGGTTGATCTACCGGCGCGGCTATTTCCACCAGCACCTGAACGCGGACGGCTGGCAGCAGGAGTTTTATCCGGACAACGATTTCTC
>JACRQF010000011.1 GCA_016222825.1 Verrucomicrobiota bacterium
AGCGCCGACGTCCGCTACGACAGCATCCGCGGCCGCATCGAGAGCGCGTGGAAGAAGAGCGGCGACAAACTTACCCTCAACGTCACCATCCCCGCGAATACCACCGCCACCGTCCTCGTGCCTGCCAAGAGCGCCGACACGATCACCGAAAGCAGCAAGCCGCTGGCGAAAGCGCCCGGCGTGAAGTTCCTGCGGATGGAAGGCAACCGCGCCGTGCTGGAGGTGGAGGCGGGGAGCTATCGGTTTAGCTCTGGCGTGAGCCGATGACAGAAGTCAGGGCTTTTGTGCTTGCGCAGGGCGGTTCGATGGCGAGAATGCCGGCGATGAGCACGGCACCGGAAACAAAGACGCTCTCGGCACGAGGCGCACGGGAATTTTCGTCCCGGACCTGCTCACGGCCTGCTTCCAGTCCTGCCGGTCTACGCCCGCAGGACTGGAAGCAGGCCGCAAACCAGCGCCTCACCGCCGGTGGCCTAATGTCAATATTCTATCCCTACGCAGCCCGGTCGGACTATTAGATTGCGAATCGAGAGGCTTGACAGATCGGCTAGGCGAGAGCATACCTTCGACCGGACGAGTTCAATCATGAAGAGCAAATTCTTTTCAAAACACGATGTTGCCGGCGACAAGGAGTTCGAGCGAGATGTAGAGGTCACGTTCCAACTAAAAACAGAGATCCTGATGCGCGTGCCGGAGTTTGCTTTCAGGTCAATAGAAGTTCCAACAACGGCGGACAAACAAAAAGTGTATGACGATGCAGCAACAGAACTGGGTGTGCCTCGCGCAAAGCTTGATCACGCGCTGAAGTTCTCTCGGTTTTTCATGCAGGAACTTACTGCAAAAGGTGATGCTTCTGGTGATGATCCAAACGACCTAGCAACCGACTTGACCGACCATTTCAAGCTTCCAGAAGACAAGGCGAAGATTGCAGTGTCGTATTTCAGCAGATTGAAGACGTTGGCTGAAGAGAAGTTGCACCTAACCTTACTGAAGCAGGCACACTCGGAATCGGCTTTGCCCATACTCCGGTCCGTGACGGCACATGTCGATTTTAGGGCGGTGTTTGACGAGACGTATAACTACGATCAAGATGTGTCCAAGTTCTCACCGAAACTGCTTTGCACAGTTCCGGTTGGTGTTGTGCAGTTGGAGCTTCGTGGAGCACATAATGACGCTGTTTTCATGCAGCTTAGCCGGAGATCTTTGCAAGCACTCGTCGACCATTTGGTTGCACTCCAGAAGCAAATGGACATCGCTGAAAGTCAGATGGGGGCGAAGGAGAAATAACATGCCGGTCGTGGCAGAGAAGCGTATCAGAATGCGTTATCCAGTCGAGAAGCGACCTGTTTCTACGACGATTATCCAAACGGATGACCCCGGATATCGGCCAGCCACGGCTGGTCAAGTCGGTGAAGTGTCGAAGCAGGTTATGCAGTTGACTAAAACGCTTGAGATGCTTTTACCTGATGCGCTCACGATTGAAAATGTTCCCGGTGCGAAAGACGCGGTTGCATCTGTGACCGAGGCAAAATTCATGAAGTTGGCCGAACAGTGGCGTAGTGAGACTCGAAGGTGCTCAACATTGCTTGAGATGGCAACCCATCCAGCTTACCAACAAATAATCGGTATGGGACATACAGTCGTGCCGTATTTGCTTAAGGACCTCGCGAAGAAGCCCGAGCACTGGTTCTGGGCGTTGAAAGCCATTACCGCAGAAGATCCCGTGCCCGAAGCCGATCGAGGCAATCTTGAAAGAATGACTCAGGGCTGGTTGATTTGGGGTGCGCGGAATGGCTACGAGTTTTGACCCTTATTCTGATCCGACCCTGACCATCGATTTTCCGGGGTTGGCTTCAACTGACCATGCAATCACCAGTCCTGTTGATGCTAAGTATAATTGTATCGCTTGGGCAGCAGGTGATGACAGCAGGTGGTGGGAGCCGGACCCGATGGGTATTTGCTATTGGCCACCGTCTGCAGCACGTCAATACACACTTGATGCATACCAGCAGGCATTTGAAAGCCGGGGCTACCGCAAGCCCGACGATGAGGCTAGCGAACAGGGTTTGGACAAGGTCGCCATTTACGCCAAGGGAACTGAACCAAAACATGCGTGCCGTCAGATAGACACCTCGATGTGGACAAGCAAACTCGGTCGAGGTGTTGACATGCGTCACGAGCTTCACGCATTAGCTGGCGATATTTATGGCACGGTTGCACGTCTTTTGATACGCGAAAGCTCGTAAAACGCCGCCTTTCAGGCTATGCAATCGTCACTAGCCGTTCGCTTCGGGGTCAACTCACGAGGGCGTGTTGCCCAAATCGAGGCGGATGTGGAACTCGCGAGCCGTCGCGGTGTTTGAAATCATCGGGGTCACATCCCCACAAATAGCATTTGGATAATGGGTGGAACATCGAGGCGCGCGACAACCATCTCTCCACCGGCTTCATCGGCACCAAGGACCTGATGCTGGCGCTGGCGAAGATCGGCCGCAACCCCGACACAAGCCTCGGGGCGGGCGATGTCGCCTGCCGGCTCATCCACAACGACACGTTCCCGTCGTGGCGGCTCTCTCCATCAAACACAGCGCCACCAGCATCTGGGAGCGATGGAACGGCTGGACGCCCGAGACCGGCTTCGGCGATCCCGGCATGAACAGCTTCGCCCACTACAGCTTCGGCGCGGTCTATCAATGGATGGTCGAGAACATCGGCGGCATCCGCAACGACGCCCCCGCCTACAAGAAGATCGTCATCGCGCCAACGCCCGGCGGCAAGCTGACGAACGCCGACGTCCGCTACGACAGCATCCGCGGCCGCATCGAGAGCGCGTGGAAGAAGAGCGGCGGCAAACTCACCCTCAACGTCACCATCCCCGCGAACACCGCCGCGACCGTCCTCGTGCCCGCCAAGAGCGCCGACGCGATCACCGAGAGCGGCAAGCCGCTGGCGAAAGCGCCCGGCGTGAAGTTCCTGCGGATGGAAGGCGACCGCGCCGTGCTGGAGGTGGAGGCGGGGAATTACAAGTTTGAAACGAGGGCCGAATAGCGTTAAGAGAAAACGTTGATGAGCAAACACGTCCAGCGTATCTATGTGGACACCTCCGTTATTGGTGGATGCTGCGATGAGGAGTTTGCCGCCGAAAGCCGGCAATTGCTGGACTTGGTGGCGAATGGGAATGTGATTCTGCTGATCTCAGATTTGATGACCGCAGAACTGCTGACAGCGCCCCTGCCAGTGCAACGCGTTATTGTCGCCATCCCGCCTGCCGGAGTCGAAGAAGTCCGCGCTTCCGACGAATCGCGGGCGTTACGCGACGCCTATCTGGCCGCGGGCGTTGTCGGGCCGGCTCACATTAACGACGCCCATCACGTTGCGCTTGCCACCGTCGCACGAGCGGACATGATAGTGAGTTGGAACTTCAAACACATCGTGCATTACGACAAGATTCGCGGCTTCAACGCCGTCAATCTGCGGGAAGGCTATGGCGCCATCGCCATCTACTCCCCGCTGGAGGTTGTCTGATGAAAAAGGCGAAGCGATTCGATTGCGTCCAGATGAAGAACGACATCCAGGCCGCGATGCTCAAAAAGTATCGTGGCATGACAGATGACGAAATCCAATCCGACATCGAGCGTCAACTGGCCACTTCCGATTCGCCTGTGGCGAAATTATGGCGGCAGGCCGCTCCCCAAGCCGAACCCGCCAAAGTTGCCGAAGCGCCCGCCAAATACATCACACGGCGCAGGAAGTAACCATGTGCGCCACCGTCCTCGTGCCCGCCAAGAGCGCCGACGCGATCACCGAGAGCGGCAAGCCGTTGTCGAAAGCGCCCGGCGTGAAGTTCCTGCGAATGGACGGCGACCGTCCGGTGCTAGAGGTGGAGGCGGGAAGCTACAGGTTTGCCTCTGGCATGGGGCGATCGCGCTGACGAAGTCGGATTCTGTGCTTGCGCCGGGCCGTCGACTGGCGACAATGCCGCGCAAATCACTGATGAACACGACAAACACAACGCTGCAGCCGGCGCAACGCGTCAGGCGTGGATCTTCGTTCAGGGGGTCTCCCCGGGCTGCTCACTCTCTGGCGGGTGTTGCACGTCCGGTCGTTGTGCAGGTTGCTAAAACAGAATTCCTATCCCTTATCAATTTATTCCTCTGCGTCACAGTTCTGGCCGTCACCGGTTTCATTTCACCGTGCTTTTCGGCAGACTCGACTTCCGAATGGACGTCATCCTCCATAGACGACGTGAGGACGGCCGCTGACGGTGGCAATGCCAGTGCCCAATGGTATCTCGGATATTGTTACTGCATGGGTCACAAAGTGGCCAAAGATTGGGATGCCGCAACCATGTGGTTTCGCAAGTCCGCCGATCGAGGGAACAAGTTTGGCCAAAACGATCTCGGCACCTGCTATTACACCGGCCAAGGAGTAGAGAAGAACCTCAAGGCAGCCATCACGTGGTATACTGCTGCCGCGAATAACGGACATCCGGCAGCAGCATATTCCTTAGGCTGGTTGGCCGAAGAGGCAGGGGACATTGCAGTAGCTAGACAGTGGTATGATCTAGCACTGAAACATGGTCATCCAACCGCGGCGGCGAAACTCCAATCACTTCAGGGGCAGCCCGCCGGGACTTCCAGTGTGCCCGTCGCTAAGACACTGCATGCAACCGCTTCCGACTCTACGCTGACGGCACGAACTAAATCTGTCCCATCATCACCAACTGGAACCTCGGCAGTGCCGTCGTCTTGGTGGAGTGAGGTCAATGATCTCCTCAAAGGCCAATACACAGTTTGCGGCCTCACATGTTCGAGGCGGATGTTAATGTATAGTGTGGCCATAACGGTTCTTGTTTCAGTTATCTTGCTGCTATATTTGGCGGCCAAGACAAAGTTGCTATGTGCTCTCCATTTGCATCGTTGGAGCTACTGCACTTGCCTTCGTTGTGGCCGGAGACGAAATGAGCATCACAGTTTGTTTTACGACTGCAATGAATGCAGTATTTGTAAAGGACAGACCTATACAGACAATCACAAATATGTCAGAGGGGTTTGCACTCGTTGCTACAAGAAGGAAATCAAAGTCAAGGCACCGGAGTCGCAAAGAGAAATGGAAGCGCGGTGGAAGCGCGAGGATGAGGAACGCGAACGTATAAACGACCATCTGAGACAAAGGGATTGGCAGGAGTATGGGTTTAAGGATGACGCTCCTTGATGAATACACCCGCTAGCGCCATGTGCTGTGGGCGGACCGATCCCTGCGAGCGGCTGATGTGCTGAGCTGGCTACAGAAGACCACCGAAGTCCATGGATCCCCAGCCTACATTGGGTCATTGGGGTCACATCCCCACAAACAACATTTGATAATCGGTAGAACATCGAGGCGCGCAACGGCCATCTCTCCACCGGCTTCATCGGCACCAAGAACCTGATGCTGGCGCTGGCGAAGGTCGGCCGCAACCTCGACACAGGCCTCGGGGCGGGCGACGTCGCCTACCGGCTCATCCACAACGACACGTTCCCGTCATGGTGGCTCTCTCCAGCAAACACGGCGCCACGGTTGCATCATCACGCGACAATCCAAAGTCGGTCTTCACCAAGAGCCATCCCAATCTCGCGACAGGCCCGCTGGTGTTTTTGGAGAGTTTTCTGATTGCGTCGGCTAGTCGGATGGCCAGAATGCCGCCCAGAATGAACACGACGACGGCGATCTTCCGGTCAGGCCGGGCAGAAACATCGAGTTGGCAAATCATGACTGTGAGAACTCGCGCGATCTGTCTGATTCTCTGGACCGTTGCGATGGCTGCGGTTGCAGCCGACGTGAGCGACGATGTCGTGGGCTGGTGGAAGTTCGATGCGTTGGACGAGAAGGACTATTTGCTCGCCGATGCGACCGGCAGAGCTACCGGCGCGCTGCAGGCGCAGGACATCGGCCAGAAGGCGAACTTTCTCAAGAAAGGGCTTTTCGGAAGCGGCGGGCTTTTCAATCGTGGCAAGTGGCGCGTGGTCGTGAAACATCACGAGCATCTGTCGCTTACAGATGATTTCTCCATCGAGTGCGTGATCAAGCCGTTCGACTGCACGTCGTATCGAACGATTCTCTGGAAAGGTTCGCGGAAGGTCCAGCCGCCGGCCATCAACTACTACCTCGGCCTGCGCAACGGCAGGGTCGAGTTTAAGTGGATGTCGAAGGAAGGCCAGTGGCGCGCGTGCGTCACGCGGCACATCGAGATCAAGCCGCAGTATTGGTATCACCTCCTGGTTCGCCACAGCGGAGGGAAGACCGAAGTGTTCGTCAACGGCCGGCAGGACGAAGTTGCTTCGCCTGCCGATGTGCGTGGCGAAGCGGCGGCACTTTGGCCGAACTCGTTCGACCTGATTTTCGGCGAGGGCGCCATGACCGGCGGTGGCAGCGGCTATTCGTTCGACGGCCTCATCGACGAAATCAAGATCACGCGCGGCCAAGTGGCGCCGTTGAGCGAAACGAGGCGGACGGATTTGTTCCTGCGGATGAATCGGGAACAGTGCGAGACTCTTTCGTCGCGTCACGCGGCTCTCTCAAAGCGAGTGCGTGAGTTGTCGGTGTTGCTCCCGGAGACAGATGGGAAGGACGTGCAAGCCGAAGCTGAACGAAGATTGGCTGAGTTGGAAAAACTGCACAAGCAGCAGCAAGGGCGCTTCTTCGTAAGAGACAGCGCGCAAACGGCGGCTCAATCCGCGCAGGAAGCAGAGCGGCAGCACGAAGAACTCGACCGTCATCTTGCGGCGTTCGAAGACGCTAAAGCGCAGCTTCTGCATTTGCTGGAGTCGCAGGTTGAGCGTTCGCGCTACGGCCGGTCGTTTGCGGGCGGAAAAGCTTTTGCTGTCACGACGCTGCCTGACTGCCAGCGGTTGGTGAAAAAGAAGTGCTTCATCAACGACCTGTCGGCGTTGCGTGACGAGATATCGCTCAGCGCCGCCGGCAACGAACGCGAGAGTTTTCAGATTTATCTCATCGGCCATCCGCAGAACTCCTGCAAAGACATCCGCGTCGAGCTTTCCGACCTGCGACACGAGCGCGGCACCGCCATTATCCCGAAGCGGAACCTGGAGTGGGGCGTCGTCGAGTGCATCGAAACCGAGCCGCCGGACATTCTGGTGGATTTTGTTGGGCCGGTGCCCGATGTGATTTTCGACGACCGCGAGACCGCCGAAGTCGCGGCAGGCGATTTCACGCCAATCCACGTTCGGATTTTTGTGCCGCCGAAAACGCCGCCGGGCCGCTACACGGGCACCGTGCGTTTGATGGCGGGAAACTTCACCAAGGCCGTCGCCGTTCACCTCACCGTCTTCGGCTTCGATTTGCCGGCGAAGAACAGCTTGAAGATCGGTTTCAACTTCTCAGAAGAACAGCGCTACAAACGCTGGTATGGCTTGCAGCAAATCGAGGAGCGGCGCAGCCTCGCGATTTACGAATTCCTCCAGAAGTATCGGATTCCGCCGACGGACAAATACTCCGGGCTCGATATCTACCCGAAACCCGAGTTCCTCGGGACGCTCCGCGAGGGCGGGCTCGATTTCGTCAGCTTGAAGTATTTCAACGCGCAGAAACCGGTGACTGACGCGGACATCGAAAAAGCCGTGGCTTATTACCGCGACATCGTCGCCCAACTCAAAGCGCTCGGCTGCTTCGATGCCGCTTACCTCCACTCCTACGATGAACTGGCCGTGCATCGTTATCTCTACGACCTCGGCAACGTCAGCAAAGTCATGCGTCGCTTCAGGCACGAGTTCCCGGACCTGAAGTTCATCCAGTCGTCTTATCCGGTGAAGGACCTCGCGGACCTTGACGTGTGGAATGTCTGGATGATCCCGTTCAACTATTTCGCCACCGAACGCGCCGGCATTGAGGCGGAGGCGCGCAAGCCTGGCCGCGAGATCTGGTGGTATGTGGCTGACGGTGCGCCGCCTTTTCCCGGTTTCAACCTCGACTGCCCGCTGTTCGATTGCCGCGTGATCATGACGCTCAGCTACAAATACAAGGTCGCCGGCATCAACTACTGGTGCATCAACCGCGAATGGACCACCAACGAATCGGAGAAAGTTCGGTGGCCGCAGACGCGGTGGAAGCCGTATTTCCTGAACATCAACACCGGCAAGCGAAACCTGAAGAACGGCGAGGGCAACTTCGTCTATCCCGGCCCCGACGGCCGGCTCTATGCATCGCTGCGTTTGGAGAACATCCGCGACGGCATCGAGGACTACGAATACTTTGTGCTCCTCAAGAAGAAACTCGCTTCCTATTGCAAGTCGCCGCATCCAGACCCGGCCCGCATCCGTAAGATCGAGGCGTTGCTGGCAATCCCGAACGATGTGGCAGCGGCCATCAACGATTATTCGCTGGACCCTTCAAGATTGCTTCGGTTGAGAGAGGAAGTGGCGCGCGCCATCGAAACGCTGGCGCAGTGATTCTACCGCCCCAAGGTCTTCCGCAGCATTGGTTCGAAGGCATCAGCCTTGCGCATGAAGCCGAGATCGCTTGGATGAGAAGCGTCGGTTGCGTCTTCGGCGTCGTCGCCGAGGAGGCCGTCGCACATCAAACCCGGAACCGCCAACATCTGGGAGCGATGGAACGGCTGGACTCCCGAGACCGGCTTCGGCGATCCCGGCATGAAGTTCCTGTGAATGGACGGCGACCGCGCGGTGCTGGAGGTGGAGGTGGGGAGTTACCACTTCGCCTCTGGCATGGGCCGGTTACGCTGACGAAGTCAGGGCTTTTGCGCTTGCGTCTGCCGGACGGACGGCGAGAATGCTGGCGCGAACGCGGCACCGGCAACAAAGTGGCCATCGGCACGATGCGCGCGTGGATTTTCGCCCCGGACATACTCACGGCCTGCTTGCAGCCCTGACAGGTTACGCCCGCAGGGCTGGAAGCAGGCGGCAAACCAGCGTCTCAACGCCGATGACCTGAAATCAAAACTCGACGACACAAAAAGCGATAAATCCTTAACCGCAACCTCACCACAGGACCTGCCGTCGCTCCCATTCTCGCCGGCTTGCAGGCCGAGATCGCCAAACTCCGAACCAATCCAAAAAGTCGCCAACGGAATCATGGCGGAAATGACCCGCCGTCGTTGACCCACCCCCAAGCCACCATGAAACTCATTGCCCTTGTCTCTCTCGTCACCGCGACGGCGTGCGCGGGACCGACCGTGTTGTATGTCTCCGAAGGCGGAGACAAACGCATCGCCGTTTTCACGATGGACGAAACCACGGGTGACCTGACCCGGACCGGCGCGCTCGATCTCCCCGGCGCGCCGGGCAGCCTCGACATCAGCAAGGACCGCGCGCGCCTCTACGCCGCGGTGCGTTCGTCAAAGCAGTTCGCGACTGTGTCGGTGGACCGCAAGACCGGTTTGCTCTCAAATCCCGTCCTCAGCCCCGCCGGGTTCAACGCGGCTTACGTGCATGTGGACAAAACCGGCAACTGGCTCCTGGCCGCTTCGTATGGCGAGGGAATGGCCGGGTTGAGCCGGATCAAGAACGGCGTGATCGAAGGCCCGCCCGTCGTCACGCTGGAAACCGGCAAGAAAGCCCACTGCATCCAGACTGATCCGTCCAACCGATTCGCGTTCGTGCCGCATGTCGGCGAGTTGAACAAAGTCGAGCAACTCCGCTTCGATGTCGTTGCCGGCACGCTCACGCCGAACACGCCGCGCTCGATGCCCGGCGGCGAGGGACAAGGCCCGCGTCACATGCAGTTCCACCCGAACGGACGATGGGTCTATCTCGTCAACGAGCAGGGCAAGAGCGTGACGTTGTGCGATTACGACAAGCAAGCCGGCACGTTGAAGATTCGCCAGACCGTCACGACAATTCCTGCGGACTGGGACAAGATCAAAGGTTCCTGCGCCGACATCCACGTCAGCGCCGATGGACGTTTCGTGTATGCCTCGAATCGGGGCCACGACAGTCTCGCCGCGTTCTCTGTCAACCCCGGCACCGGTGAATTGAAGTCGCTCGGTCAGACTCCGACAGAAAAGACGCCGCGCTCGTTCTGTCTCATCCACAACTTCGTCGTCTCAGCGGGAGAAGGCTCGCACCGTCTGATCGTGTTTCGTCGCAACCCGCAAACCGGTGCGCTCACACCCCTGAAGACCTACGACTGCGGCAAAGGACCGGGCTGGGTGTTGGGCGTGAAGTTTGAATGAGGATGCCACCGGCTCATCCACAAGGACACCTTCCCGGCCCGGCGGCCCTCTCCATCAAACACGGCGTCACCAGCATCTGGTTCTTACGCGCGGTCTGCTTCGTTGAAATCGAGCATGGCGGGACGGCGGCGGAATCCGCCCGTCTGAATCGCGGCATAAAGCACGCCGACGGCGAACCAGATGCAGCCCGCGATTTTTGCTGGTTTGGGCAGGCTCCACCATATCCAGAAACAGAACACCAGTGCTATCACGGGCACCACGAAATCGGTCAGCAACTTGCGGTGGTGACCCGGCGGCGGGTTGAACCAGAACGTGCGAATGGCCGCGGCGTTCACACCCATGAAGGCCAGGAAGGCTCCGAAATTGACCAGCTCGGTGGCCCGTTCGTAGTTCAGCAGGAACGCTCCGCCCAGCGCCAGCAGACCGATCAGCCAGATGTTCAGCGTCGGCGCATTGTGAGAATCGAGCCGGCCGAACACAGCTCGCGGCAGCACGTTGTCGCGTCCCATTCCGTAGAGCAGCCGTGCCGCGCCGACCTGGCTGGTCAGCCCGCTGCCGAAACAGGTCACCGCCATGATCACCGCAATGGCGCTGAAGAGCCACGGCCCGCCCACCACGGTCGCGATGTCCATGAACATCGTCTCTTCGTTGGTGAACCTCCCGCTGTCGGGGGAAACTCGCTGGGCCAGATATGCTAGAAGGATGGCGGTCAGCCCTGTCACGAGGCAGACCAGCACGGTGGCCAAGGGCACGGTCCGCTTTGGCTCTCGAGCGTCTTCGGCGAGCGTGGTGATGCCGTCGAAACCCACATAGGCGGCCGCGGCAAACGACGTGGCAGTGCACACGTCAGCGAAGTTGAACGTGGCCGGATTGTAGAACGGAGCCAGCGACACCAGTCCCGACCAGCCTGCGGTGTGGAACAGATAACGCGCCGCTCCAACGACGAACGCCACGGCCACGGCCACCATTGCGGCCATGAGCACTTGATTGGCTCGTGCGGTGGCGCGAATGCCTCGGGCGTTGAGCACGGTCATGCCCACGCCGATGATCAAGACCCAGCCCCAATAAGGAACGGCCGGCACCAGCCGGTTGGCGCTGAGCGCGCCGTAAATCACGTTCACGACGGGGATGATCACGTAGTCCATCACCATGGTCCAACCGGCGAGGAAGCCCAAGTGCGGGTTCAGTCCCCGACCCACATAGGTGTAGGCCGAGCCTGCCGACGGGTAGAGCGCGGCCATGCGGCCGTAGCTCACCGCCGTGACCAGCATGGCTCCCATGGCGATCAGGATCGAGGTGGCCGTGTGGCCGTGCGACCTTGCCGTGGCCACACCATAAAGACCCATAATGCCCACCGGCTGCAGGAGCACGAGGCCGTAGAACACCAAGTCGTTCAGCCCGAGCACACGCTTCAATTTCGGCGAAGCGGCGTCCTTCGCAGTTGTGTCCGCGGTGGCAGGCAGCGAACTCATGCCGCTCCCCGGCGCAGTTCCGAAACGCTCTCGATGACCGCGTCGCCGAGATAGCGAATCTGCGCGGCTGAGAGACCGTAGATTGGCAGGTGGGTGAAGCGGTGATTGAACAGATCCTCGCAGACCGGGCAGCTCGCCTCGATGGCCGCCGTGTCGTAGCCCAGTTGCCGCAGGATTTGGAACTTGTAGAGCGGGCCAAAATGCGGGATCTGCGTCACCCCGCGTTCGGCCAACTTGGCCTTCAAGGCTTGAATGTCGGCGCCGACAACCTGCGGGTCTATCTGCAACTGGTAGAGGTGATGTGTTCCCCGGGTCGTGCCGTGGTCCATGGGCGTGCCGCGCAGTCCGGGCACGCACTGGAGGCGGCGATTGAGTTCGCGAGCCGCCGCGCGCCGGACTGCGATGATCTCGTCCACGCGATGCAACTGGCTCTTGAGGGCCACCGCCTGAATCTCCGTGGCCGAGTGGTTGCCCGCCACGAACGGACCGCGCATGCCGTCAACAGCCACCACGTCGTAGAGCCAGTTGGGGATCTTCTTGGAGAGGTCCAGCCCCACGAAGCGGCTCTTGCTGAATTCACGGCCGAACTTCGTATTGGTCACGAGGATGCCGCCTTCGCCCAATGCGTTGATGTTCTTCACCTCGTGGAAGCTGTAGGCGCCGAAATGACCGATCGTGCCCAAGCGCCGGCCGCGATAGCTGCCGCCGAACCCGTGGGCCGCGTCTTCCAGGACGATCAAGCCGTGTTGTCTGGCCAGCCGCATGATCGGCGCCATGTCCACCGGCCAGCCGCCGATGTGGACCGGCACGATCATCCGCGTGCGGGGCGTGATTTTGCGCGCCACGTCGGCCGGATTCATGTTGACCGTCTGCGGGTCCAAGTCCGCCAGCACCACCTTGGCGCCGATCGAGAGCGGATAGACAATCGTGGCGATGAAGGTGATGGCCGGCACGATCACTTCGTCGCCCGGGCGCAATCCGGCCATCTTGTAGGCGATCTCGAACCCGGCCGTGGCATTGGTCAGGAACAAGGCGTGCCGGACGTTGAGATACTTCCCGACCGCCTCTTCAAGCTCCTTCACGCGGTTGCCCAAAGTGAGTTTGGTGGCCAGGTTCCCGGTGGCTGCCAGTCCACCGACCGCCTGCCGCACTTCGGCCAGCTTGCGGCGGTAAATGGCTTGATTGCCCGAGCCAGCAGGCACCAAGAACTCGACGATCTTCATCACGTCGTCCAGCCGCATGGGTTCACCGACCGCCGGCCAGCCAATCTTGGCCGCGCCGGTTGCATAGCGGAAATCGGAAATCTGGCCTTTCTCTTTCTGCTTCATAACGCCTCCTTCAGTAATCGAGTTCGCTCTCCAGCCATGTTCATGAGCATACCCTCCCTCGACTCGGTTCTGCAATAACTGGTGCCGAACGCTTGCCGAAGAGAAGAGCTTGTCCCGACTTGGCGATTTCGGCATGAACAGCTTCGTCCACTACAGCCGCCGTCCTCGTCCCCGCCAAGAGCGGCGACGCGATCACCGAGAGCCCCGAAAGCTTTCGGGGCTGGCGAAAGCCCCCGGCGTGAAGTTCCTGCGAATGGAAGGCGACCGCGCGGTGCTGGAGGTGGAGGCGGGGAGTTATCGGTTTGGCTCTGGCATGGGCCGATTACGTTGACGGAGTCAGGACTTTTTGCCGTTGTGCCGCATTTGCAGCGGAATATAATGCCGCGCCAACCACCGATGAACATGACCACTGCCACAACGGAGCCAGCGCGACAGTCGGAGCGTGAACTTCGCCTCGGTGGAACCTTCAGGCAGTTAGAATCAAAATCCCTATTCCCAAGGCGTCCTTCCATGAAAATCATTGTTCTCGCAGCCGTTTCAATATTCGCCCTTCTAAATCCCGAGGTGCAGGCAGCGCCCGGCGCCAGAGTCGAAGCCAAGGAAGCCGAGATTATTTTGCCGAAGATCGAACTTCGCGAGGCCACGCTCGATGAGGCGGTCGCGGCGGTTGTGAAGATGTCGCGGGAGCACGACCCTCGTAAACAGGGGGTGAACGTCTTTCTCAAACTCTCCAACCCCAATACAGCCAAAGTGACGCTGTCTCTGAAGAATGTCGCTGTATCGCAGGCGCTGCGATACATCGCAGACCTCGCTGGCCTCATGCTCAGCAAGGGACGCGGAGCCTTTGTGCTATCTTCGGCCAAATAAAACTGTCGGTCATCGGCGTCAACGGTCATCCGGGTCACATCCCCCACAAACAACATTTGGCTGATGGGTAGAACATCGAGGCGCGCGACTGCCATCTCGCCGCCGGCTTCATCGGCACAAAGGACCTGATGCTCGCGCTGGCGAAGATCGGTCGCAACCCCGACACAGGCCTTGGGGCGGGCGACGTCGCCTGCTGGCTCATCCACAACGATACGTTCCCGTCGTGGGGTTTCTCGATCAAACACGGCGCCACGAGCTTCTGATTCTTTTGTTTGCATCGGCGGGTCGGATGGCGAGAATGCCGCCGATGAGCACGGCACCGACAACAAAGCAGCCATCGGCACGCCCCAACGCCGGCAGCCTGAAATCAAGATTCCTTTCCACGTCCATGCGGCATGATGGGCAGGTCTTGAAACGGAGCAACCGACGGAGCCGTTCGCTGTGGGTGATGACACTCGTTATTTTCTCCCTTTCGGTCGCCGTGCTCACCTTGCATGCACAGCAGCGCGTGGAGGTGACGCGTGATGCGTGGATCTCCGCCTACTCGAAAGAGGTGGAGGGAAACAATGGCGGATCGTCAAGGCTGAAGCTCAAGGGCATCCAGGAGTTCTTCCTCATTGATTTCGATCCGGTGCCGCTGCGCGGGAAGAAGATCGTCAAAGCACAGCTTCATGTGCATCTGTTGTCGCCGGAGTGGCCGTTGCGGCGCGTGACAGTCTCGACGATCACGCAGGAGTGGGTGGAAGGCACGGGCAGCGGCTACGCGAAGGTGCCGGGAGCGAGTTCCTTCAGGTGGGCGAAGACTGGCGAACTGCGCTGGGGCAAAGACGAGCCGGACATCACGAGTGTCGTTTGTGGCGAGGGTGGTTCGGTTTGGAGTCTTGGTGATGCCTCGGCGCCAGATGCGGGGGGTTGGCAGATCATCCCCATCGGGACGGAAGTGGTGCAGGCAAGGCTCGATGGCCATTCGCACGGCTTCTTCGTAATTGACGACGTGGGCAATGAATACACGCGTGATGGAAATGCCGTCACCTTCAACAACTTCGTGAATCGCTATGTCTCCAGCCGCGAGGACAAAAAAACCTTCCGTCCCTATTTCACCCTTTGGGTCGAGGAGGGGACTGTGGCGGTTCGGAAGCCGGTGGCGGAGGCGCGAAGCGTCACTGCGGCTGTTTTGCCGGAATCACCACTCATCGAGCCGCTGAAGCCAACAGTGCCGGCTCGCGATATGTTTGGCCGTGAACTGGCATCGGCGCACTTTTTCGCCGCGAAGGGTGAATCGGTTGGCTTTTCCGTTGCGGCGAAACTCAGCAAGGTGGTCGTCAAAGCGCCCGGCATCAACGTGAAGCTCTACTCGATGCCGAAAGTGGGCGGATTCCACGATCCGCTCGTGCCGGCGGGTTTCGACGCGGGCGTGGCGGAGGGCGAGGAGACCTTCATTGACCTGCATGTGCCGAAAAACACGCCGCGCGGCACGCATGGCGGCACGGTGATGGTGAATGGCGCGGCGATGCCGGTGAGCATCACGGTTTGGAACTTCACGCTGCCGGACCGTCTTTCTTTTCTGCCGCAGATGAACGCCTACGGTCTGCCGGGGCGTGTGCGTGACTACTACCGGCTCGCGCACGAACATCGCGCGGTGCTGAACCAGCTCCCCTACGGCTGGCGAGGAAACGTTGATGAGCCTGCGCCGAAGATCGGCGGCGATGGGAATTGGGACTGGAGGCAATTCGACGCGGAGTTCGGTCCGCTGCTCGATGGCAGCGCCTTTGCCGATCTGCCGCGCGGCGCGGCCCCGGTGGATGCCTTTTACCTGCTGTTGAACGAGAACTGGCCGATGAAGCACGACGAGCACTTCAAGGGCGGCTACTGGATCGAGCACGCGTTTGACGACGCCTACTGGACGCAGTTCCGCGCCGCGGCGGCGGAGATCGCGAAGCACTTCGAGGCGAAAGGCTGGACGGAACCGATGTTCGAGTTCTACCTGAACAACAAGGTCTATTTCAAAAAGAACGACTGGCGGAAATGCAGCGCGGCGTGGATTTTCGACGAGCCGGTGCACACACAGGACTTCTGGGCCATTCGCCACTACGGGCGCGAGTTCTGGAAGGCCGTCTCGCCCTACCCGAACGTGCGCCTCGCTTATCGCGCGGACATTTCCCGGCCGCAGTGGCAGCGCGATCTGCTGGATGAATGCGTGAACGTCGAGGTCGTCAGCGGCGTGCTGCGCAGCTACTGGCCGCGTGTGAACCGCAGAGCGAAACAGTTTGGCAATCTCTATTACATGTATGGCGGCGCGAACGCCATCGGCACGCCGAACGTCGCCAACGCGGCATGGTGTGTCGAGTCTTGGTCGTTGGGCGCTGACGGTGTAGTGCCCTGGAACACCATCGGCAAACCAAGTGCATGGAACGCGCCCGATGAACTCTCTGTGCTCTACCCCACACCCAACGGCCCCGTGCCGAGCTTGCGCCTGAAGGCATTCCGCGCCGGTCAGCAACTCGTGGAGTATCTCACGCAATACTGCGCTGTCAGCGGCGCGAGTCGCGAAAGTGTCATGGCCGCGCTTCGCGCCACTCCCGGCCTCGGCGCTACGCTGGTCAAGAAAAGCGAGGAAGACGCCGGCAAGTCGCAGTTTGGCTCGGCCACCCAGCCCGCGTTTGAATCGCTGCGTCTGGCCATCGGCCAGTATCTTGATGCCAAAGCGCCCGCGCCGAGGGACCGCTGGTTTGATCCGCGCCCGCGGCGGCCTGATCCTTCGCAAGCGCCGCTGATCAAGCTTCTGACACAGTGATGGCATCGCCTAAACGGATCACGCCATCGTTCAACATTTCCGCCCGCAGGCCGCCGCAACACATTGTTGGCGCTCACCTCGCGCCTCTTGTTATTGATGCTCGCGCTGGCGAAGATCGGCCGCAACCCCGACACAGGCCTCGGGGCGGGCGACGTCGCCTACCGGCTCATCCACAACGACACGTTCCCGTCGTGGGGTTTCTCGATCAAACACGGCGCCACGAGCATCTGATTCTTTTGTTTGCATCGGCGGGTCGGATGGCGAGAATGCCGCCGATGAGCATGGCACCGCAAACAATGCAGCCATTGGCGCGCGGCGCGCGAGGATTTCATCTCCGGACCTACTTACGGTCTGCTTCCCGCCTTGACGGGCTACGCTCGCAGGGCCGGACGCAGGCCGCAAATCGGTGCCTCGACGCCGGTGGGCGGCAGTCAAAACTTTTATCCTTCGTCGTGGGTCTGCTGGCCTTTGCGACGGCGTCCGCCGCGTCCGTCGCGCCCAGGCCCAACTTCATCCTGATGATGGGCGACGACCACGGGTGGGAGGAGACCGGTTACAACGGCCATCCGCACGTCAAGACGCCGGTGCTCGATGAGATGGCTCGAACGGGGTTGCGCTTCGACCGCTTTTACGCGGCGCATCCGAGCTGCTCGCCCACGCGCGCGAGTTTCCTCACCGGCCGGCACCCGAACCGCATGGGCACGTTCGCGCCGGGTTGGTCGTTCCGGCCGGAGGAGATCACCATCGCGCGCATCCTCGGCAGGGCCGGCTACCGCTGCGGGCATTTCGGCAAGTGGCACGTCGGCGCGGTGAAGAAGGAATCGCCCGTCAGCCCCGGCGCGATGGGTTTTCACGAATGGCTCTCACACGACAACTTCTTCGAGTTGAACCCGTCGCTCTCCCGCAACGGCGGGCCGCCGGAGGTGTTCAAGGGCGAAAGCTCGGAAATCCTGATCGCGGAATCCCTCCGCTTCATTGATGCGGCGAAACGATCCGGCAAGCCGTTCCTCGCGGTCGTGTGGTTCGGTTCGCCGCATGAGCCTTACAGCGGCCTGCCGGCCGACCTCGCGCTCTATGACGATCTGCCAGCGAAATACAAGAAGCCGGTGAAGCTGACCTCCAACGAGACCGGCGGACCAACGACGCGCCCGCAAGGCGAAGTGCTGCGGGAGCGTTACGCCGAGATCACCGCGCTGGACCGCGCCATCGGCACGTTGCGGAAACACCTCGCCGCGCAGGGCCTGCGCGACGACACGCTGCTCTTCTATTGCGGCGACAACGGCACCTCGCCCGACAGCGCGCTCGGTTTCCCGCATCGCGGCGTGAAGGGGCAGGTGTATGAAGGCGGCACGCTCGTGCCGGGACTCATCGAGTGGCCTGCGCGCATCCCCAAGCCGCGCGCGACCGGTTTCCGCGCCAGCACGAGTGACCTGCTGCCCACGCTCGCCGCGCTGACCGGCCAGCCGTTGCCCGCGCGTCCGCTCGACGGCATGGACCTCACGCCGGTGCTTGACGGCAAGCTGAACGGACGTCCCACGGCGCTGCATTTTTGGGAATACGACACGAAGCGATTCGCCGGAGCGAAGCCGGAGCCTTACATTGACCCCGAACTGCAAAAGGGCACCACACCGCTGGTGAAACTGGCCCGCGGCAAGGCGACGCGCGATTTCACCAACTGGCGTCATCCCGCGATCAGCGACAGCGATTATCCCGGCCCGCGCTCGATCATCGAGGGCCGGTTCAAGCTCGTCATCCACGAGCAGAAAAAAGGCGAGGTCCGGCGCGAACTCTTCGACCTCGAGGCCGATCCCGCCGAAAAGGACAATCTCATCGAGCGACAACCCGACACCGCCAAGCAACTCGAATCCCGGCTCCGGGACTGGCAGCAATCCGTCCTGCACAGCCTCACCGGCGCCGACTACAAGAAGTGAGTCATTCCACCACCGAGAGCGGCAAGCCGCTGGCGACAGCCCCCCGGCGTGAAATTCCTGCGAATGGGCGGCGACCGTGCCGTGCTGGAGGTGAAGGCGGGGATGTCTCGGTTTGTCTTTGGCATAAACCGTTTGCGCTAACGAATTCCGGCTTTTGCGCTTGCGACGGGTTGGTGGCGCGCGATAATGCCGCCGAAGCCACCGTGAACATAAGGACGACCCTCATGGAGATGCAGGCGTGTGTCGGGCGTGGATCTTGCTTGGTGGAACCCCAATTCCTATCCCTGAAGCGCCACAGGCCGGGGGCAGCGAGCGCCTGTTCCGTTGGTGGTGTGAGTCGTCTTCAGTTCTGGACTGCCCTCAAAAAGGAGGAACACGTATGAACCCTGCCGGAATGATCGGAATCGCAAGGTCTCTAGTGCTCGCCGCCGTGGTGGTCTTTCTCTTTTCAAGAACTGTATCCTACCTTTTCGGAATCTCGCCGCTCGCGATGTTCGGCTGGGTCCTCCGGCATCGGTCCCGGGTGGATGATTGGTGGATCGTGGTCGCGGCCCTGCTACTCACGGCGCTCTCGCTGCTTTGCTGGTTCGCCTTCGCGAGCATGGTCCAGTATAAGCTTTTCGCCTATCCCAGAGAGGTCGTGTATCTGGGACACACGTCCGAGCAGATGGCCGAGGTCGCCCTGCCGGAGGCCCCAAAGCGATCGTATGCGGCTCCCTTGCACGGCTTCAACACCTCTCTGGAGCCGCTGGGGAAGGGCATCACGGTTGCCTATGACCCGGTATCGGGCAACATCATTGACCAGCGAACGTTGAACACCTCCGGGATTCTCACGATTACCGTCGTCGCGCTGGTAGTGTCTTTCTTTGCGCTCGCCGTCATCGGCAGTCTCGCTTGCGCTCACAAATCCGCAAGCGCCGCGGCGGACGCGCGCCTTCGGGTCCATTCGAGTGAGAATGGGGAGTTCCTCGACGAAGTCTGTCGGAAGCGCCTGCACCTCAGCCCGGCCAAGGCGATCGTCGGGTTTTTCGCGGCGGGGGTGCTGCTCATGGTCATGATCCCGATTGCCAGCAGCAGGGAGACGGCTGGCGAGGAGAAGACGATCGGGGAAGAGGACTCGTTTGCCGAGGTGTCATTCAAGTCGGTGGTGCTTTTCGAGAACCGGAAGGAAGTCAGGCGTGCGCGTCGCTTGTGGGAACCCCTGAAGAACCCGATCGAAGGGGGCGTTTTCGAGGCGAGATTCAAGGGATCGAGTGATTGGCCAAGCATGATCCGCAGCGGCAGGTCGAGTCACGTATCAAGCCCGTCCCACCGGCTGGCTGTGTTCGAGGTCAACGGTCTTCTCCCTCTTCCGGCCTATGTCTCCTGCCTGACTGCGGCTTCGAGTCCGCTCGCGGAGCGGTTTCGCTCCCTCCCCATAGGGTCCGTCGTGCGATTGAATGTTCGAAGAGGCGGTGAGGTCGGATCCCTCGCTGAGTGAGTCGGAAGGATGCAGGCAGTCCTTGGGCACGCAATCATCCTCTCCACCGGCTCCATCGGCACCAAAGACCTGATGCTGGCGCTGGCGAAAATCGGCCGCAACGACGTCGCCTGCCGGCTCATCTTCAACGACACGTTCCCGTCGTGGCGGCTCACTCCATCAAACACGGCGCCACCAGCATATGGGAGCGTTGGAATATGAAAGCCGCAATTGTCTTGCCCGCTAAACACAGGTATGTGGCTTGCGGCATCCCTCGGTGCTTGACAAACCACATACCCGTGTTTAGCGGGCAGAACAGATGCGACAAACTCACCCTCAACGTCACCATCCCCGCCAACACCACCGCCACCGTCCTCGTGCCCTACAAGAGCGCCGACGCGACCACCGAGAGCCCTGAGAGCTTTCGGGGCTGGCGAAAGCGACCGTCGTGAAGTTCCTGCGAATGGAAAGCGACCGCGCGGTGCTGGAGGTGGAGGCGGGGAGGCTTGATTCGACGGCGTTTACCCGCACAGGAGCACGGCCAACGCGACGAAGAGCAGGCAGCCCGCTGCCAGACAGAAACCTCCCAAGCGGCGCTCTCGCGGTTTGCGCGGCCAGAGGCAGATGTATGAAATGGAGGTTGTTGACGAAGGAGTAGAAGGATGCCGGTTGCGGGCCGTCGAGACTCAGGTGTTGCAGAAGGACGACGGCTTGTTCTACGGGGCTTTGGGAAACGGAGCGGCGGCGGCGGGACGTGGGCGGATGTGACAAGAACCGCGACATGAAGCGGCTTACATCTGCTCGATGGTCTGGATGCCGAGAAGGTCGAGGCCCTTGCGGAGGACTTCGGCGGTGAGTTGGCAGAGGATCAGGCGCGAGGAACGGGCAGGCTCGTCGGCCTTCAGGACGGGACAGCGTTCGTAGAAGACGCTGAACTTGCCCGCGAGGTCGTAGAGGTAGCTGCAAATGAAGTTGGGGCGGTAGTCCTCCGTGGCCAACTCGATGGCTTCCGGGAAGCGGAGGATGAACTTTGCCAGATCAAACTCGGCTGCGTCGGCAAGCGTCACAACCTCTTGCCCCCTGCCTCTTACTCCTTGCCCTGGTTCTTCGCCTTTGCGGAAGATGGAGCGGATGCGGACGTAGGCGTATTGGAGGTAGGGGGCGGTGTTGCCCTGCATGGCCAGCATCTTGGGCCAACTGAAGACGTAGTCGTTGACACGGTTCTGGCTAAGGTCGGCATACTTGACCGCGCCGATGCCGACGACGCGGGCGATCTCGCGGCGCGTGGCCTCGGGCAGGTCGGCGTAGTTCGCGTCCACGATGGCTTGCGCGCGCTTCTCGCCTTCGTCGAGGAGTTCCTCCAGCCGGATCGGCTCGCCGCTGCGGGTCTTGATGGGCTTGTTGTCCTCGCCGAGCACCGAGCCGAAGGTGACGTGCGCGAGCTTGAGGTCGGGGTAATCCCACCGCCGCGCGGTGGTGAAGAGTTGCTCGAAGTGGAGCTTCTGGCGCGAGTCGGTGACGTAGATGATCTCGCCGGGCTTCCACGTCTCGACGCGGTATTGGACGGTGGCGAGGTCGGTGGTGGGGTAGAGGAACGCGCCGTCGCTCTTCTGGATGAGAAACGGCTTGTCCTTGAGCTGCGGCACGTCGCGGAAGAAGACGCAGACCGCGCCCTCGCTGTCCTCGGCGAGGCCCCTGGTCTTCAGTTCGGCGACAACGCCGGCCAGCCGCGGATGGTAGAAGCTCTCGCCGAGTGTGTGGTCGAACGGGCGGACGCCGAGGCGCGTGTAGATCTCGTTGATCGCCTCCATCGTGCGGTCGCACAGCGCCTTCCAGATGCGCGTCGCTTCGGGGTCGCCGGCCTGGAGTTTCACCAGCTCGGCTTTTGCCTCATCGCGAGCGGCGGGATCCTTTTCAGCCTCAGCGACATTCTTCCGGTAGATTTGCTCGATGGTGCTGAGGTGGATGGCGCTGGTTCCGAGATACTCGCCGAGTTCGGACTTGCTGCGCAGGAGGAATCCGAACTGCGTGCCCCAGTCGCCGATATGATTGTCGGAGATGACCTTGTGGCCGAGGAACTCCAAGGTCCGGGCGATACTGTCGCCGATGATGGTGCTCCGCAGGTGGCCGACGTGAAGCTGCTTGGCGATGTTCGGCGCGCTGTAATCAATGACGATCGTGCGCGCGGGCGACGCGGCGGGCACACCGAGGCGCGGGTCGCCCAGCACCCGCGGCAGGAGCGAGCCGACAAAGGCGGGTTTCAGGCGAACGTTGATAAAACCCGCGCCCGCGACGGTCGGCGGCTCGGCGATGTCCGCGAGCGCGGACGCGAGCGCGGCGGCGACTTTGTCGGCGAGCGGGCGGGGATTTTCGCCGCGCGCCTTGGCGATGGGCAAGAGGCCGTTGATCTGGTAGTCGCCAAACTTTGGATTGCCGCAAGGCCGCACGTTGGCCGCGCCGTCCGCGCCGATGCTCTGGCGGATGACACCGGTGGCGAGGCGCTCAAGAAGTTGTTGGACGGATTCCATGTGGGGCAGGGGCAATTAATAATTGGTGATTGGTGACTGGTAATTCACGACTCGTGATCCATTGCGAAGGCGAAACCGCCAATGACGAGTGACCAATCACCAGTTACCGGCCATCATCACGCCTTCTGCGCGCGGATGATCTGCACGATCTCCTCCGCGTTGGCGGCCGTCAGCAGCTTCTCGCGCAGCGGACGGTCGTGGAGGAACTTGGCGATGTTGGCCAGCGTGTGGAGATGTTTTTGGAACTGGCCCTGCGGGACGAGGAAGAGGACGATGAGATTGACCGGCTGTTCGTCCAGGGCGTCGAAGTTGATGCCGGTCTTGGAGCGGCCAAAGCAGCCAATGACGTCGCTGATGAGATCGGTGGTGGCGTGCGGGATGCCGATGCCGAAGCCGATGCCCGTGCTCATCGTGGTCTCGCGCTTCTTGACCGCCTGCAAGATGGCGGGCAGATCCGCAGCCTTGATGCGGCCGGCCTTGACGAGTTGGTCGAGCAGTTCGTCAATCGCCTGCCAGCGGTCGCTCGCGCGCATCTCCGTGATGACGCACTCCGGGTTTAAGATGTCGCTTAAAGTCATTGGGACGAAAAATGGTTATCGGAAACCCGCGTTTAATCTCACAGCGCAGCCGCCGCTGCAAGTTAATTTGCCCATCGTGTAATCGTTCGCCAGAGCGCGGGCAGCTCGCGCGCCGTGTGATCGAGCCACCGCCAGCAAAACAGGCAGTCATGGCCGAACTGTGCGGCGAGGCTGAGAAGCGTCACGCGCGACGACAACAGCACGATCAGGAGCGCGAGCACCAACAGGTTCATTCCATAAATCACAATCATCGAGAACAGCCAGCCATGCCGGCGAACATCGCTCTGGTTCTGCCGCAGCGCAAGCCACGTGAAACTGAGGTGGAAGCTCCAGGCAAACCCCAGCAGGTAATAGAACACCGCCGCGAACGGCCGCACATCCGCCAGCAAGCTCAGCCCGTAGTAGAGGGCGATGACGAGCATGGCGTAGAGCGGAAAGAAATACGGCGACAGCGTGATGAGCCAGTTTTCCTTGCTGACGAGCACCTGGCCGCCGCGAGCGCCCGCTTTCAGGCCGCTGACCTTCGCGCCCATGAGCAGCGCCCAGAAGACGTGGGTCAGTTCGTGGCTGATGACGTAAGCCCGCACCGAGGGGCCGAGCAAGCTGAAGACAGCGAGCCAGCAGCCAAAGCCCAGCCCCAGCCATAACGCTGGCCGATGCAGCCATGGCCCGTGGCCGAGGCCGAGCGTCGCGACGGCGTGATAGAGCGCGAGCGTCAGGGCGACGCACGGCAGCAGCAGCGCGATGGCGAGAAAGAACTTGAAGACTTTCATCTCGATACTCTGCCTCGCAGGCTATTTCGGTCTCGACGACGCAGGCGCTGGTTCGGGAAGTTCCTTGATGCCGAAACGCTGATGCAGGATGGCCAGCGCGTGCGGCGTCTGGCGGATGTCCATGATGAAGTCCTTGCCGGCCTTGGCGGTGGAGCGAAGGGCGCGGCCCAGCGAATCGAAGAGCAAAGCTTTGAGCGCGGGGTCGCGGTCGAGCGTGCAGGCGTAGGCGAGGCCGCTGGACACCAGGAAGTCGGTGCCGCCGTTGCCCCTGCCTTTGTCAAAGGTGGGGCAGGTGTCTATGTAGCGGAACCCGTGCGTCTCGTGGTTCCAGGAGTATTTCTCCAGCCAGTGCGCAGAGTGGACGATGCACTGCTTGACCTCGCGCGATGGGGCGACGGCATCGAACATCATCAGGCCGTTGAGCAGCACGCCGGTGGCAAACGCCTTGCCGCCGGGATGCGACGGCTGATGGAGGCACTCCGGCGGGCCGTGCTTGAGGTTCCAGTCGCCGCGCTCGGTTTGTTTCGCGATGATCTTCTCGACGTAGAGCCGGGCGGCGTTCAGAAAGAACGGATTGCTGGTGGCCTCGTAGGCGGCGACGGCGTTCATCAGCGGCCAGCCGGCGCCGCGCTCGATGCCGAAGCTGAAGTTGCGGGTCATGTAGGCGGCCTGCGCGGCGCAAGCCATCCCGGCAACTTCCCGATAGTGGCGCTCGCCAGTCAGAAAACCGACGCGGAAGTTGCCCGGCTGGAAGATGTGGCCGCCGGCGTCAATCGCTCCGGCAACGAACGGGTTGGGGCGCTTGACGTCGCTGAGGCCGAACACGTTGCCGAGCCGCTGGAACTGCGGGTCGCTCATGTCGAAGAAGCCGCCGACGTGGCCGACGGAGTGGGCATAGACGCGGCCCGGCGTGCGCGCCTGCCACGGATAGTGGACGGTGTCTATGTCCGTGCTGTGGCGCGTGGCTTCCTCGGCGCGGCGGAGCCATTTCATCTCGCCGGTGCGGATGAACTGCAACGCCAGCGCGCCCATCATGTCATATTCGTGGTTGCCCCAGTTGAAATGCCGCTCGCCGTGCCAGTCGCCGAAGTTCATCCAGCCGTATTCGCGCTTCTGCTGCCGGTTCCTCTCCAGTTGTGCAAAACCGTCATCGGCCATCCACTCGTAGCTGTCGAAGACTCCCGGCTGGCGCGGCTCGACGACGCCGAACACGCCGCTGTCGCAGTAGTGTTGCGGCGACGCGACGGCGAAGAGCGGGTTGTTCGCCCACGTAGCGAACTTGCCAGCATCGTCGCCGCCAAACCGCGCGTAAATATCCGTGGTGAACTCCAGCCCGCGCTTCACGCGATACTGGCCGCGGTCGTAACAGTAATAGAGCCGGATGAGATCCTCGGTGCGCTGTGATTCCTTCGCGAAGGCGTCCGCGGGCAGCGGGGGCAGCACGCGAATGTGGAGACCATCGGGTTTGATGGCAATGCCTTTCGGATAAAGCTGCCAGAAATCCTTAACAACGGCCTCGATGCGATGCTTGCCATCCGTCACTGTGGCCCAACCAGCCGATTGTTTGCCGCGTGTCTGCTGGCCGTTCGCCGACACGGTGAAGTGATCGTCCTGGTTTTGCAGCAACACCATTCCGCTGTCATCCTTTATCTCGGCGGCAGGAGCGCCATCGAACGCGCCGCGAACAGGTCCGCTGGCGGCGAGGGGAATGCGAAAGCCGGCGGCTTGCAGGTTGGTCAACACCGCGTTGGTCGCGTTGTTGCCAATCGTCCAACTGAGGCGCACCCACGGCTGGCCGGCGCAGACTAAGTAGCGCGCCCGCCAGCGGAACAACTTCGCGCCATCTTCAGCCACGAAGTCACCTTCGGCTCGCACAACGGCGCGGATTGGGCCGCGCTCTTCGATCATGACGTCATCCGGCTTGCCGAGGAAGTAAGCCTTGCCGTTCGCGTCAAGAATGCGCCCGTTGCCGCCCTTCGGCTCGCCCACGGATGGCAAGCCGTCGAAGACCGCGAACTTCTCCTTGCCGACGCGAAGCGACAGCGGGCCGTTCTTTACAATCACAGTGTCAGCGTCCTCGTGGATGCCAACGGTTTGTGATGGGGGCGTGGCCTCAGTGCCCCGACAGATTTGCAGTTGTAACTTCACGGCATCGCGCGCGGTGTCGGTGCAGAAGCTGAGTTGCAGCCACTTCACACTCCCGTCGGGCCAGAATGCCGTCGCCTCGAACTGCGCCGGCACTTGTTTGCCTGATGCGTCGAAGAGGCGCGCGTGTTCCGCGGAGGCCAAAGCTCCTCTGGCGAATGGCACGCCGCTGGTGACGGGCCAGTTTTTGCGCGGCGCGTCGGTCGGCTCGGTGACGGCCAACTCGACGGTGTGCGGCTTCGACCGCCTGATGCGCGGCTGTTGCCCGGCGATGAACTTCACGGGGGCTGCGGTCGCGCCGAGGCATCGGATGCGGGCTTCATAACGCGTGTTTGCGGACAAGCCTGTCAAGGCAACGCGATGGTTGCGCTGGTCGCTTTCGGTTTCGGTGAACTCGCGGCCGTCGCACTCGACAACGGCGGCGGGCGTCGGCTCGCTGCTGATCCAGGAGATCTGGGTTGAACCGTCAGCAAGCGTGAACGCGGCCAGTTGGCTCAGCGTCGGTGGCACGAAAGGCACGAGGCGGATGTAATCGTAATAGGCCGAGCCGATGTTGGCGGGGTTTGCGTGGCGGTCGTCCGCCCAGAGATCGAACGCGCCGTCCTTGATGTCGTGGACGCCGAGATCGGTTTCACCGCCCGCGGACTTCAGCCACGTCCTGCCGGCATCGAGCGAGTAGGCGAGGGGACGCGTCGTTCCGCCAAGCCAGGCGCGATAGAGGCCGCGCGGGATGCCGGTGATGTGCGTGTGCAGCACCGGCGCGCCTTCCTCCGGCGTGGCGCGGTCGCGCTCGATCTTCGGCGTGGTGAGCGACGCGTCGCGCGAGCGTTTGCCTTTGCCTTCGGTGGTCCAAAGCCGCCACTTCGTCGCGGAGACTTGGTTGGTCAGCCAATCGCGCGGTGTGGACCAGTCCTCGGCTTCGTAGATGAAGCCGGCCAGCCCGCGGAAATGGGCGTTGGTGTTTTGGGCAAAGCAGAACGCGGCGCAGAAGTTCGCAGCGGCGAGGAAAGCGAGGCAGAGGCGTTTCATGGTTGGCGAGGTTGTAGCATTCGCGCCCCTAAAAATCCAGCGGGCCAACCCGCCTTCCGACAGCGTCGGCGCGAGTTGGCCCGTTGGGCACAAATGTTACGCTCAGGGCGCGACTACTTCTTGAGGATCGCGTCCTTGGCGGCCTTGGCGAGGCGGAACTTCACAACCTTCTTGGCCGGGACCGTAATCTCCTGGCCGGCCTTGGGGCCAAAGCGCATGACCATCTTGCGCGCCGGGCGCTGGACGAGCACGAGCTTGCCCAGTCCAGGCACGACGAAGGTGTTCTTGGCCTCTTTGTAGGCGAGGTTGGCCAGTTCTTCCATGGCGAGGGCGGCTTCCTTCTTCTTGATGCCGACCTTCTCAGCGATGGTCGCGGCGATCTGACTCTTGGTCATCTTGGGCATGGTCTGTCTCCTTTGTTGTTATTGTTCTTGAACCGAAATGCGGGCGGACTTTAGGCAGCGCGCGCGTGGAAATCAACATTTTCTTGCACACAATCGGGAAACAAATTGTGCGTCGGGATTGCCAGGCAGCTTGAGTTGTGGTATTTATCCGCCGGTTTGCGGCGTGGAAAAACGATGTAAAGCGGAACCAGATTTGGAACGGGAGGACAAACGATGAAGGACGCGATTCGCAGGTTGCGCGAGAACGACAACCTGAGCTTGAAGCGGATGGCGGACTTGTTGATCGAAGAGGCCGTCCAGTTGACAGGGAGCAAGATTGGCTACTTCGCAACGCTCAACAAATGGGAACACTTGCTGACGATGATCGGCTGGTCCAAGAGCGCGATGGCCATGTGCAGCATGGCGAACAAACCGATCGTCTATCCCGTGGAGAACACCGGCCTCTGGGGTGATTGCGTCCGTGAGCGCAAGGCGGTCATCACCAATGACTACAAGAACTGCGACCGACCGACGAAAAAAGGCACTCCGGAGGGTCACGTCACCGTCAAACGCCACATGAACGTGCCGATGATGTCCGGCGAGAGCATCAGAGGCGTTCTCGGCGTCGGCAATCGGGAGAGCGATTACACCAAGGAACACGCGGCGTTGTTGCAGGCGTTTGCCAACGCCGCATGGCCGATGGTCGCGGAAGCCAAGGAGAGGGATGAGAAGCGGAGCAAGTGTGCGTTGCAGCAGGTGTGTCCGTTCTACGGCCGCCACATTCCGATCCACGATGTCATGTATCGGGCGTATCTCGATCGGTTTTGCGAGGGCGACAGCAGGGAGTGCGCGATCTCCCAGGTAGTGCAGAAGCGCGGTTTCCTCAAAGTGCCCAAGGATCTCTATCCGAACCAGACCTTCCGCGTGGAGGAAATCCTGAAGCGGTAGTAGCCGGTTCAACTTCAGTGTTGAGGCGGCGCGGCGCCCGTGTTTGCCTCCCAGCCGCCGCCGAGCGCCTTGATCAAGCCCACCGTCGCAACACAACGCTCGCCCTGCAACCGCACCACGGCACGGTTGCGGTCGAACGCAGCGCTCTGGGCCGCCGCCACTTCCAGATAGGTGACGAGGCCGGCGCGGTAGCGGTTGTTGGCGATCTCCTGTGTGCGACGGGCGGAGACGAGCGCGGCGGTTTCGGCGTCGAGCTGCTTGGCAAGGTAACGCTGCGCAGCAAGCTGGTCCTCGATTTCCTGGAAGGCGGCCAGCACCGTGTCGCGATAACGGGCGACGGTTTCGTCGTAGGCGGCGCGCGCGGCGGCGAGTTGCGCGGTGTTGCGCCCGCCGGTGAAGATGGGGAGTTCCAGTGTCGGTCCGACGGCCCAGAGGTGGCTCGGCCAGTTGAACACCGTGCCAGCGTTGACCGACTGAAGCCCCGCAAGGCCGTTGAACACGAGTCGCGGGAAGAACGCGCTCTTGGCGACGCCAATGTCGGCGTTGGCGGCGGCCATCTGGCGCTCGGCGGCGGCGATGTCGGGCCGGCGCTCGAGCAACTCGCTCGGCATGGTTGGTGGAACGGTGGGCGGTGGCCGCAACTGCGTGGGATTCGCCGTCGTAGCAAACGTCATCGCGGGCTGGCCGCAGAGCGTCGCGAGGGCGTGCGCGAGTTTCGCGCGCTGAAGTTGCAGCGCGGGAAGCTGCCCCTCGGCGGTGCGAAGCTGCGTCTCCGCCTCGGAGACATCGAGATCGGAGGCGACGCCGCCCTTGCGGCGGTTGCGCGTCAGTTCAAGCGAGCGATGGAAGGTCGTGATGGTGTCGGCAACCAGCGCCAGTTCCGCGTCGAAGGCGCGCAACGCAAAATAGTCGGCGGCGACCGCGCCCTGGATGGCGAGCCTGACCGCCTCAACATCGTCAGCGGACGCGTCGAGCCGCGCGCCAGCGGCTTCGGTCTGGCGGCGAATGCGACCCCAAAGGTCCGGTTCCCAGCTCATCTCCAGCGGCACCGTGAACGTGCTGAAGTTGAACGCTTCGCCCGCGGGCTGTCCCGACTGCGGCGCGTTCTTGCTCGTGCGCTGGCGCTTCACCGAGCCAGCGAAAGACAGTTGCGGGAAGAAATCGGAGCGCGCGATGTCCACGAGCGCGCGGGCCTGGTTGAAACGCGCGACCGCGGCGGCGAGGCTCTCGTTGTCGGTGGTGGCGGCTTGTTCCAGACGGTTGAGTTCCGGGTCGCTGAAGATATCCCACCACACGCCGCGCGGCAGGTGCGCCGAGGGCTGGGCGGTTTTCCATTCGCCTGCAAACGACTTCGGCAACGGTTGTGACTTCAGCGCGGCGGGACGCTCGTAGTCCGGCCCGACGGCGCAGCCGACAAGCAGCGCGCAGAGCGTGGAAATGACGGGCAGATGGGGCTTCATCGCGTGGCGGCGGTTTGCGATGGCCCGGAGACGCGGACGGTGGCGCCGGCGGTGAGCGAGTCCGAGGGATTCAGGATCACGCGGTCGGTGGGCGTGAGTCCTTCGATCACCTCGACGGCTTTGCCGAAATCGCGGCCGAGTTTGATGTTGCGCAGCGCCACCTTGCCGTCGGGGCTGACGAGGCCGACCTGCATCCCCTCGCCGCGGAACAGCAGCGCGTTGGACGGCAGCGTCAACGCCGTGGTGGACCTCGCCTCGATGAACCGGACCTGCGCGTAGCTGCCGGCGAGAAGCTCGCCGCGCGCGTTGTCGAGGGACAGCTCGGTGAGCAGCGTCCGCGAGTCGGCGTCCACCGCGCCGGCGGTGCGGACGACCTTTGCTTGGAACTTCCGGCCCGGCAGTTCCGGAAACGTCACCTCCGCGCTCTGGCCGGGGGCGACGGCGCGCACGAGGGTCTGCGGGACGGAGACGAACACCCGCAGCGTGCGCGTCTGGGCGAGTTGGAACAACTCGTGGCTGCCGCCGGCGGTGATGAGCTGGCCGGTGTCGGTCTTGCGCGCCGTGATGGTGCCGTCGAACGGCGCCACGACGCGAGCGAAGCCCTTGAGGTTCTCCAGGCGGTGGAGGTTGGCGCGCTCGGCTTCGACGGCGGCAACTTTGAGCGCGAGGTCGGCTTTCTTCTCGGCGGTTTCCTGTTCGCTGACGCTGGCGGTCTTGAGCAACTCCGTCCAGCGCGCGGCGGTGGTTTGGGCGAGCGCAAGGCCGGCCTCGGCGCGGGCCAGTTCGGCGCGGGCGCGGGCGAGATCCTGATCAAGTTCAGGCGTGTCAATCTCGGCGAGAAGCTGGCCGGCCTTGACGTTCGCGCCGATGTCCACGAGCCACCGTTTCAGGTAACCGCTGGCGCGGGCGTAGATCGGCGCCTCGACGAGGGGCTTGACCTCGGCGGGCAGGGCGATGGTGTCCTCGCGCCGGCCCGGCGCGGGCGAGACGACCGAAACGGTGGGCGTGGCCAACTCGCGGGTCTCGGTCGCGACAATCTGGCGGGCGCGCAGCCGTGGCAGGAGGCCGGCGACGAACGCGGCGGCAATCAGCAGGGCGGCGACGAAGCCGAGCCGCCCCAGCCGGACGCGCCGTGCCGGATGCGGCGCGGGCGATGGACTGTTGTGTTGCGGGTTCATGTTGGTTCAGGCGCGCGGTGGCGGAAAAGCGGGTTTCATATTACACGGAAGACGGGTTTTCGGCGACAGCGGGCGCGAGCGGGGACGCGGGGTTCTGCTCCCGCGACGCGACGGCCGCGCGGCGGTGCATGAAGCTGAACACGACGGGCACGAACAGCAGCGTGGCCACCGTGGCGATGACAAGGCCGCCGATGACCGCGCGGCCCAGCGGCGCGTTCTGCTCGCCGCCTTCGCCGAGGCCGAGGCTCATCGGCAACATGCCGATCACCATCGCCAGCGCGGTCATCAGCACGGGCCTCATGCGGCCCACGCCGGATTCCAGCGCGGCGGTGATGGGATCGAGGCCGCGGTGGAGCATGTTGCGCGCGAAGCTGACGACAAGCACCGAGTTGGCGGTGGCGACGCCGAGGCTCATGATCGCGCCCATCAACGCCGGCACGCTCAACGTCGTCTGCGACAGGAACAACGCCCAGATGACGCCCGCCAGCGCGCCCGGCAGCGCCGTGATGATGATGAAGGGGTCGAGCCAGCTCTGGAAGTTGACGACGAGCAGCAGGTAAATGAGCGCGACGGCCATGAGCAAGCCGACGCCGAGGCCGATGTAGCTCGTGCGCATCGTGTCGGCCTGGCCGCGCAACGTGATGTAATGGCCGCGCGGCAAATCCTTCTTTGCCTCCTCGACCAGCGGCCGGATGTCCCGCAGCACGCTGCCAAGGTCGCGGCCGCTAATGCCGCCGAAAACGTCCGTGACCGGCGCGGTGTCGTAGTGCGATGCGACGGGCACGGCGGTGGCCCGGTCGAGCGTGGCGAGGTTGGCGAGAATCTGGCCGCCGCCCTGGCCGGGCTGGGCGGTGCCGACGGGCAGGGCGTGAAGTTCGTCGAGCGAGCTGATCGCGTGCTCCGGCACACGGAAGTTGACGAGGTATTGGATGCCGTTGCTGCGGTTGAGCCAGTAGATGGGCTGGACCTGGCCGGTGCCGCTGAGGCTCAGGAGCACGCTGTTGGCCGCGTCGCGCTCGGTCAACCCCACGTCGGCGGCCTTGGTGCGGTCCACGGCGATGCGCAGCGTCGGCAAATCGGCCGGTTGATGCACGCGCACGTCCACCGCGCCGGGCACGTGGCGGATCTTCTCGGCGAGCGCGGCGGCGATGCGGCGGTTGGCGGCCTGGTCGCGGCCGGCGATCTGCACGTCGAACGGCGCGGGGAGGCCGAAGTTGAGCGTCTGGCTGACGATGTCGGCCGGCAGGAAGTAGAACACCGTGCCGGGAAACTCCCGGTTCAGCCGCGCGCGCAGCCGCCGCACGTAGCCGTCAGTGGGCGCGTGACCCGCCTTGAGCGAGACGAGGATGTCCGCGTCGGCGACGCCGATGACGCCGCTGTTGCTGTAGGTGAGGTTGATGCCGGAGGTGGAGATGCCGATGTTGTCCAGAATGCCGTGGAGTTCCTTCGGCGGGACCTCTTCGCGGATGACCGCCTCGACCTGGTCCACGAGGCGGGCGGTTTCCTCGATGCGCGTGCCGCTGCGGGCGCGCAGATGGAGCTGGAACGTGCCGGTGTCCACGTTGGGGAAGAAGTTCTCGCCGAGCTGCGTCACCAGCAGCCAGGAGGCGGCGCAGAAGAGCAGGAAGACGCCGCCGAACGCGCCGCGCTTCTCCAGGCAGGTCGCCAGCAGCGCCCGGTAACGCTCCCGGAAGTGCAGGAACGCCCGCTCGAACCGGAGCTGGATGCGCATGAACGGGCGCACCCAGAGCGGCGCGTGGTGATGGTCGGCGTGCGTGCCGTGGAGCTTCACGCCGCGGTAGAGCCACATCACCAGCGTCGGCACCAGCGTGCGCGAGAGGAAGTAGCTGGCGAGCATCGCGAAGACCACCGCCTTGGCCAGCGGCACAAAGAGATACTTGGCCACGCCCGTCAGGAAGAACATCGGCACGAACACGATGCAGATGCAGAGCGTGGATACGAACGCCGGCATCGTGATCTCCTGCGAGCCGATGAGGATCGCGTCCTCCACGGCGACGCCCGCCGTCATGTGGCGGTGGATGTTCTCGATCGTCACCGTCGCGTCGTCCACGAGCACGCCGACGGCCAGCGCCAGCCCGCCGAGCGTCATCAGGTTGATCGTCTCGCCCAGCGCGTAGAGCGCGGCGATGGAACTGAGCACCGCCAGCGGGATGGAGAGCGCGATGATGAGCGTGCTCCGCCACGAGCCGAGGAAGAGCAGGATCATCAACGCCGTCAGCGCGGCGGCGATGGTGCCCTCCCGCAGCACGTCGTTGATCGCCGCCCGCACGAACAGCGACTGGTCGGCAAACTCCTTCACCTCGATCTCCGGCGGCAGCGCGCTCATGATGCGGGGCATCACGGCCTTGACCCCGCGCACCACCTCCAGCGTCGAGGCCACGCCCGACTTATACACCGTCAGCAACGCCCCGCGGATGCCGTCCTGTCGGACGATGTTCCGTTGCGGCGAGTAACCGTCCCGCACCTGCGCCACGTCCCGCAGGTAGATCGTCGCGTTGCCCACCGTCTTCACGGGCAGGTCGTTGAGTTGCTCCAACATCAACGGGCTGGAGTTCAACTCAATGTTGTATTCCGTCGCCCCGATCTTCGCCGTGCCGCTGGGCAGGATGAGGTTTTGCGCGTTGATGGCGTTGACCACGTCGTTGGCGGAGAGGTTCTTGGCCTTGAGCGCCGCCAGGTCCAGGTCCACCGCCACCAGCCGCGTCTTGCCGCCGTAAGGCCACGGGATCGAAGCGCCCGGCACCACCGACAGCCCCACGCGAATCTGGTTCTGCGCATAGTCGAACAGCTCCTGTTCCGAGAGCTTCTTGCTGCTGAAGCTGTATTGGAACACCGGCACCATCGAGGCGCTGTAAGTGATCACCAGCGGCGGCGTCTGCCCCGGCGGCATGATCCGCAATAGCGTCTGGCAGATCGCCGTCACTTGCGCCACGCCCGCATCCACCGACGTGCCCGGCTGGAGGAAGACCTTGATGACGCCGAGGCCGTTGTAGGAGTTGGACTCGATGTGCTCCACGTTGTTGACCAGCGTGGGCAGCGAGCGCTCGGCGATATACACGATGCGCTGCTCCACCTCCTTCGCGTCCAGACCGGCGTATTGATAGACGACGCTGACGACCGGGATGTCAATGACCGGGAAGATGTCCGTGGCCATCCGCAACAGGATGAACGGCGTCAGCAGCAGCAGCAAGATTGCCGCCACCACGAACGTGTAAGGCCTGCGCAGCGCTAGTTGGACGAGCCACATATCAGTTCGAACCGGCGCCGAAAGCGGACTGGACCGCCATCAGCGTCCGGCGCTTATATCAGGTCTCCCGCCCGCTGCTCAATGGAACTTTGGTCGAAGCGCTGCGTCACTTGGCGGCCTTCCTCTCCGCCCTCCACTTCTCGTAAGCCTTCTTGCACTCTGCGCAGACGTAAACCTCCCTCGTCTTCGGGTCAGATTCGACGACGTTGCTTACGTGCACAGACTCGCGGCGGTGAGGGAACAATAGCATCTCTATGGCGCTTGACGGCTGGTCAGGACCGGGCCGAACGAGGAAGAAAACAACCTCCGCCTCCTTGCGCTCCATCGGGGTCTTGTGGACCTCGCACAGTTTGATGCCGCCGGTCTTTGGGTCGGCGGGCTGCGCCTGATGCGCATCGGCGCCCAGTGCGGCGCGGTTGGGGATGAACACCACCGCAGGGATGGCAAGGCAACTGATAACGACCGGGAGGAGGTGGACGAGTAAGCGCATGATGTGCAAAGCGGCCTATGGATAATGAATCAACCGCCGGATACCTCGCACAGACGGGGGAGGGGATTCAAGGCGAAAGGCAGGCTGGGGCGTTGGGCCATCGCTCCGACGCGGCGGCGGGTCTCAGGATCGTGCCGGGCGGGGCTAACGGAACGGCGGGGGAAGCGGGCGGGGAGATGGCATGCTGGTTGAGCACTCCATGTGAATCACTTTTGATGAAAATAGAACTTCGCTCCAGTTGCCTCGACTGCCGAACGGACACGATCTCCATCTTGCGCATCGCCAACGAAGAGGAGACGCAAATGGGGCAACTTCTGCACTGCGGGATAACGAAGGGCCCTCAGTAGCGTCGAAGCAGCTTTCGATGACGACATGCTCCATACGACCAGATCCAGATTCTGGTTTGCACCCTTCTTCATGTCGCTCGCTAACGCTAACTCGTCACTCGTGCCGATGTTCGACAGTGCGCCGCTAATTGGACCCGAATACATTACCTCATGAATCTTGAGATCGGTGGCGCCACCGAATGTCTGGGCAGCCACTGTGCGAATGTTGGTGTCGCGAGGGGTCGTAGCGCAGCCAACGAGCAGGACGACTAGGAATAAGGATGTGAGTGGTTTCATAGGGTTGATAGTGCGTGATGTTCTAGATCAACGCCGGATTCCTCGCACAGACGGGGGAGGGGATTCAAGGCGAAAGGCGCGATGGGACGTTGGGCCATCCCTCCGACGCGCCGGCGGTCGAGGTGGCTCGCGAGTTCGGGGTGCGAGACTGGCGCGGCTCAGGGGCGCAGGCGAAGGTCAGAGATCAGAGATCAGAAGTCAGAGGCCAGAGGCCAGAGGTCAGTGAGGCGGAGCCGGAGCATCGGCGAGGGGCTGGGGAAGGAGGCTTTGCACCCACCCTTGGCTGCGCCTACCATGATGGTGAGCGGCGCTCACGCTGATGGTCAGCATCGCTCACCATTATCCTTAGCAATGCTCACCATCAGGGTGAGAGTTGCTCACCCCCATCCTTGGAGGCGCTCACCCTGATGGTGAGAAGTGCTTACCATGATGGTGACCTCCGCTCACCCTGATGGTCAGCATTGCTTACCATGATGGTAAGCGTTGCTCACCCCCATGGTAAGGAGTGCTCACCCTGATGGTCAGAGATGCTTACCATGATGGTGAGAAGCGCTCACCATGATGGTCAGCGCAGCTTACCCTCATGGTCAAAAGACGACATGGTGATGGTAAGATGCTGGAAATATGGTGGTTAATAGCTTTCAGCTATCAGCTTTCAGGAGGGCGTCCGCTTGGACATTGGATTATCCATCCTTTTCCTTACAAGGTCCGTCGTCTTCCTTGCAAGGTGAGAGACGGACCTTGGCTTGTCAGAGGCGGCCAAAACCAAGTCGAAGGCGGGGGCGGTTGCGCGAGACTGCGGCGCGCGAAGATGCGCGTTTGGGCGAGCGCCGCCGCCGGGCGCGCAGGCGGGGACGGTGGCCAAATTCCGAGGCCCTTTGCTGCTGCGCGTCTATATTAGGCAGCGCTTTGGGCCTCTTATGATTGGCTTGGCATTCAATGTGTGGCGGTGGGTGAGCTGGGTGGGGACAGCGGCGAGTGCGGTGTATTTCCTGATGTCGGTGGCCAAGGCGGGGCAGAAGCCGCGGCCGGTTGCGCGGCGAACGACGAAGAGAAAGAAACTCCAAGCCTCAAAATCCAAACTTCAGAGAAGCCAGAAGCCTCAAGTTGCAAAGGCCGCTGTCTCGCATTGAAGTTTGAAGCTTGGAGCTGATCCGGAGTTTGAGAGGCTCTTGAAAAACTCTCAGCCTCACATGACGGTGCAGAGAGGTTTGGAGTCCCGGCTCCAGCCGGTTCTGCACGGGAGGAGACGAAGCCCAGGAATCCGGCTGAAGCCGGGACTCCGAACCCACTACAGTCCCCGACTTCTGCAATCAACTATGGATTCCTGGATTTGGAGTTTCGCAAACGCCGCGTTGACATCTTTTGGCGGTGGCGGGTATTGTCGAAGGCGTGTCACCGGAAATCGAAAAGCTTTTAGTCATCCAGGACCGCGACAAGCGGCTGATTCAGTTGGAACATCAACTCGCGCGCATTCCCGTCGAGCGCGTGGAGATCGAGGAGCGGGCCAAGGCGGCCACGAGCCGGCTGGAGGAGTTGAAGCTGAAGGCGAAGCTCACGGAGGCGGAGCGCAAGCAGTTGGAGAACGACGTGGGCAGCAAGCGCACGCAGATTGACAAGTGGCGTTCGCAGCAGGTGCTGACCAAGAAGAACGAGGAATACCAGGCGCTGGCGCACGAGGTATCGAACGCCGAGAAGGAGATTTTCAAGATCGAGGACAAGGAGCTCGACCTGATGGACCGCAGCGAGAAGCTCGCCGCGGAGATCAAGGCCGAGCAGAAGGTGCTCGACGAGGTGAACGCGCAGGCGCAGCGGCAGAAGGAGACGATCGTCAAGCGCGAGTCCGCGATGAAGGAAGAGATCGAGAAGCTCAAGGCGGAGCGGGTGACGCTGGCCGCGGGCGTGGACGAGTCGTATCTGAGCCGTTACGAGCGGATCATGCGGCACCGGCAGGATGTGGCCATCGTGCCGCTCCAGCACGGCAACTGCGGCGGTTGTCACCTGCAAATGCCGCCGCAAGTGGTGCATCTGGCCAAGCGCAGCGAGGAGATGGTCACTTGCGAGCAGTGCGGACGGATTTTATACTGGACCGGCGAATACGAAGCGGCGTCGCCGACGGCGCTCCGGTAGTTCTTTTCGGAGGAGTGGATAGTCGCTGGCTGGCGCGAGCTGGCTGGAGGAAAGTCCGGACTCCATAGGGCAGGATGCCCCGTGAAAACGGGGGCGGTGCGGGTCAAGCCGCGCCGACGGATAGTGCCACAGAGAACAGACCGCCGCGGCGTGTCGCAAGACGCGCCGGGGTAAGGGTGAAAAGGTAGGGTAAGAGCCTACCGGGTTGGCGAGTGATCGCCGGCCGCACGGAAAACCCCGTCTGGTGCAAGATCAAATAGGGGACTGAGTGGCCCGCTCGTGAGTCCCGGGTATTGATCGCATAGACAAATGACTATCTGAATCCAGCGGCCTTCGGGCAACTGGATATAACAGAATCCGGCTTACGGCTCCTCCGATTCAGCCCGGAAACCGAGGCCCGCGGTGAAGCAGACGCACATGCCTGCCGGGCTTCGGTTCCCGGGTTCAGTTTTCAGTTGCAGATTTGCGGTGCTTCGACTTCTTTTAATCCATCTTGGAGTGTAAACATACGATGCTGCCTTACCCGATATTTCTGGACATCATGGGCCACCGTTGCGTGGTCGTCGGCGCGGGCGCCGTCGGGCAACGGAAAGCGCAGTCGTTGCTCTCGGCGGGCGCGAAAGTGACGGTGGTCGCGCCAGAGGCGACCTCGCGGGTGGAACTGCTCTCGGTCGAAGGCAAACTCCAATGGCTCGCCGAGGCGTATCAACCGAGCCACCTCGACGGCGCGCGGCTGGTGTTCGCGGCGACGGACGATCCCGAACTGAACCAGCGCGTGGCGGCTGATGCCCGCACGCGCGGCGCGCTGGTGAATGTGGCCGAGCCGCCGGAGGCGGGCGACTTCGCGGTGCCGGCGACCGTGCGGCGCGGCGAGATTTGCATCGCGGTGTCCACGGGCGGAGCCAGTCCGTCGCTGGCGAAGAAGCTGCGCGAGCAGATCGAGTCGGTCGTGGGCGAGGAATACGCCGCGCTGGTGGAATTGCTCGGCGAGATGCGGATGACGCTGGAGCAGCAAGTGAAGGCGCAGAACAAGCGGCAGCAGGTCTATGAAGCGATCCTGAAGTCGGACGCGCTCGCGCTGTTGCGCGACGGCAAGGCGGATGAGGCCCGGCAGCGGTGCGAGGATATCGCGAAAGAGTTTTCAGCGAAACCGGCGGACGAAACGAAATGAGCGAGCACGGTTTGATTCTTGTGGCGCTGGTCATGTATGCCGGCGCGTTTGTTTATGCGCTCTTCCTGCTGCAAGGCCGGCCGCTGTGGGGAAGCTGGGGACATCGCACACTCATCACCGCCGGCTGGCTGTTCCACACCTACGGGCTTTACCTGCGCGCGAGCGAGATTCAGCGATGCCCCATCACGAATCCGTTCGAGACAATGATGTTCATCACGTGGGCGCTGGTGCTGTGCTATCTGGTGTTAGGCATGACGTGGCGCGTGTCGTTTCTGGGGCCGTTCACCCTGCCGCTGGTCATCGCGCTCTGTTTGTTCGGACTGTTTCCGGGTTTGGACCGCGGGCGCTCGGTGGAATTGCAGCGGAGCGTGTGGCTGAGCCTGCACGCGACGTTGTCGCTTCTGGCCTACGGCGTTTGGGGCCTGGCCGCCGCCACGGGCACGATGTATCTGCTGCAAGAGCGGCAACTGAAGACGCACCGGCTGCGCAGCTTGTTCCTGCGGCTGCCGGCCATCGAGCAACTGGACCGCATGAATGTGCGGCTGTTGCTGGTTGGTCTGGCGCTGCTGGCGGTGGGGATGGTGTTTGGGTTTGTGGTGGGCGTGGAGTTCCTGAAGAAGGACGTGCCAAAGACGCTCTGGACGTTCATGGTCTGGGCGGTCTATGGCGCGTTGCTGGTTTCGCACCGGATGCACCGGTGGCACGGCAGAAAGATCGCGCTCGGTTCCATTGCGCTGTTTCTGTCCCTGCTGGCGACCTTCGGGGTCGTGAACATGTTCTCGACCGTTCACAAGTTCTGACCATGCACATCGTCGTCGTTGGCCTCAGTCATCAAAGCGCGCCCATCGAGGTGCGGGAGCGGTTTGCGTTCACGCCGGGGATGCTGGAGCGGGCGCTGCCGTTGTTGCGGTCGGCGCCGGGGCTGGACGAGGGTGTGATCGTCTCGACTTGCAACCGCGTCGAGATTTACGGCGTGGCGGCGCAGGCGGCGGACGCGATTCATGCGATAGACGATTTCCTGCATCGCTTCCACGAACTGGAGGAGCGGATCGGAAAGGAAATCTACCGCTACGAGGAGCCGCGCAGCATCGAGCATCTCTTCCGCGTCGTGTCGGGGCTGGATTCGATGGTGTTGGGCGAGACGGAAATCCTCGGCCAGGTGAAGAAAGCCTACGACCAGGCGCTCTCGGCCAAGACGACCGGCAAGGCGCTGAACCAGCTTTTCCAGAAGGCGTTCCAAGTGGCCAAGAAGATTCGTTCGCAGACCGCGATCACGCGCGGCAGCGTGTCGGTCGCGTCGGTGGGGGTGGAACTGGCGGAGAAGATTTTCGGCGACCTCGGCGCGTCGCACGTGATGATCCTCGGCGCGGGCGACACGAGCGAGAAGGCGGCGCGCGCGCTGCTCAGCCGCGGCGTGCGCAGCGTGATCGTGTCCAACCGCACCTACGAGCGCGCCGTGGCGCTGGCGACCGAACTGGGCGGCCGGGCGGTGCGGTTCGACAGCTTTGGGGAGGAATTCGTCGGTGTGGACATCGTCATCAGTTCGATTGCGGCGACGCACCAAGTCTTGACCCGCGAGAGCCTGGGCAGCCTGATGGTGGCGCGGCAGAACCGCCCGTTGTTCCTGATTGACCTCGGCATGCCGCGGAACATTGACCCGGCGGTGAACGAACTGGACAACGTGTATCTCTACAACGTGGACGACCTGCAAAGCATTGCCGACGACAACATGCGCGCGCGGCAGGAGGACCTGTCTCGGTGCGAGGAGATGATTGGCGCCAACGTGGCGAAGTTCCAGGAATGGCTCCGCCGGCTGCCACCCGGCCCCGCGAAAGACCACCAGCACCCAGACCCCGCGGGTTCGCCATCAACACCGATTGTTTCACACTAATGGATTCCACCCTTCAACCCATCATCCTCGGCACGCGCGGCAGTGGATTGGCGCTGGCGCAAACAAACCAGATGCTCGACGTGCTTCGCCGGACGCACCCGGAGGCCCGGTTCGATTTCACAATCATCAAGACCGCCGGGGACCAGGCGACGCGGCCGGCGGCGTTGCCGGAGGGCGGCGTCAAGGGACTGTTCACGCGGGAGATCGAAGCGGCGCTGATTGGCCGTCGCGCGGACATTGCGGTTCACAGCTTGAAGGATTTGCCGACGGAGCTTCCGGCGGGGTTGATTCTCGCGGCGACGCCCAAGCGCGCCGACCCGCGCGACATTCTCATCTCGCGCGGGCCGAAGTTTGCCGAGCTGCCCCAAGGCGCGGTCGTAGCGACGAGCAGCTTGCGGCGCAAAGGCCAGTTGCTGGCGATGCGGCCGGATTTGAAGGTTGTGGAGATTCGCGGCAATGTCGAGACGCGGCTGCGGAAGTTGCAGGAGAACGCCGACTGGCACGCCATCGTGCTTGCGGCGGCCGGTATCGCGCGGCTGAATTTGAGTCTGGCGGCTTGGGGAATGGTCGGGCATCCGTTTGCGTCGGAAGAGATGATGCCCGCGCCGTGCCAGGCGATTCTCGGCTTGGAGGCGAGGGCGAACGACGAGCGCGTGCTGTCGCTGCTGCGGTCGGTCAACCATCTGGAGACGTTCCAAGTAGCGACAGCGGAGCGCGCGTTCTCGCACGTTCTCGAAGGCGGCTGTCGGACGCCGGTGGCGGCTTACGCGGAAGTGATCGAGGGCAAGCTGCGGCTGCGCGGCGCGGTGTTCTTTGAAGACGGGCGCGTCAGGTTTCGCGGCGAGCTGGCCGGCGACACGAAGGACGCGGAACTGGTTGGCAAAACTTTGGCGGAAAAGGCGAAGACGGTTTTGATATGAAGGGAATCGTTTATTTGGTCGGCGCGGGTCCGGGCGACGCGGGGTTGTTGACGCTGCGCGGTGCGGAGTGTTTGAGGCAGGCAGAGGTGGTCGTCTATGACTATCTCGCAAACACGGCGTTGCTGCGCTGGTGCCCGCCGGACGCGGAAATCATCTACGCCGGTAAGAGCGGCTCGCGCCACGAACTGGAGCAGCACGAGATCAACGCGCTGCTGGTCGCCAAAGCGAAGGAAGGCAAGCGCGTTGTGCGGCTCAAAGGCGGCGATCCTTATATCTTTGGACGCGGCGGCGAGGAAGCCGAGGCGCTGGTGGCGGAGGGACTGCCGTTTGAGGAAGTGCCGGGCGTCAGTTCGGCGGTGGCTGCGCCCGCTTACGCGGGCATCCCTGTGACGCATCGCGGGTTGACCTCGGCGGTGACGATCCTGACGGGCCATGAGGACCCGACGAAGCCGGAAACGGCGATTGATTGGGAACTGCTTGGCAAGCTCGACTCGACGAAGGTGATTTTGATGGGCGTCGGCAACGTCGGCAAGATTGCCGAGGCGTTGAGCCGTCACGCGCCAGCGGAGACGCCGGTGGCGATGATTCGCTGGGGCACGACCGGCCACCAGCAGACGCTGACCGGCACGCTCGCCAACATCGCGACGCGGGCGGAGGAGGCGCAATTCAAGCCGCCGGCGGTGATCGTGATTGGGAAGGTCGTGGGCTTGCGCGACCGGCTGAACTGGTTTGAAACGAAGCCGCTCTTTGGCCGGCGCGTGGTGGTGACGCGCACGCGCGAGCAGGCAAGTGAGCTGTCGCGGCGGTTGCAGGACCTGGGGGCGGAGGCGCTGGAGATCCCGACGATCAAGATTATGCCGCCGAAGTCGCCCAAGATTCTGTGTGAGGCGATTGAGGGCATCGGCGAATACGACTGGTTGGTGTTCACCAGCCCAAACGGCGTGGAGCATTTCTTCCGCGCCTTCTTCGAGGTGTATAACGACATCCGCGAGATCGGCGCGGTGAAGATCGCGGCCATCGGGCCGGCGACGGCGGCGCGGGTGGAGGAGTTTCACCTGCAAGTGGACCTGCAACCGAAGGAATTCGTCGCCGAGGCGGTGCTGGAAGCTTTCAAGAAGGAGTGCGATGTCGAGAACCTGCGGTTCCTGCTGCCGCGTGCCGACCTGGCGCGCGATGCGTTGCCGGAGGGACTGGAGGCGCTTGGCGCCATCGTGGACAACGTGGAGTGCTACCGCACCGTGCCGGAGACGGCGGACGAGAGCGGGAATGTGGCGCGACTGCTTGCCGAGGGCGCGGACGTCATCACGTTCACGAGCAGCTCGACGGTGGAGAACTTCTGCAACCTGGTGGATCTGCGCGCGCTGCTGGCGAAGTTCCCGGCGATGAAGCTCGCCAGCATCGGGCCGATCACGTCGGAGACGATTCGCAAGCGCGGCTTCACCGTGGACGTGGAGTCGGTGCAGCACGACATTTCCGGCTTGACCGGGGCCGTCAAGACTTTGCTAATGACTCGCAACGCATGATCATCAAAACTCTTCAGCAGGCGAGGCGCACGGTCATCGTGGTCTTCAGCGTGACGCTGGTGGTGGGTGGCATCGTGCTTTTTCATATCCTGGAGCCGGAGATGGCGAAACACAAACGCATCTCCCTTGAGGTGGTGGGCGGCTTGTTGCTCGCGGTTGGCGGGTTGTTGATGTTGACGCTTGTGCCCGGAATGCCGGGGCCTCGCCGGATGCTGAAGGTGGTTTTCGGGTTCATCATGCTGATTGCGGGGCTGGTCACGTCCATACCAGGCGTGCCGGGGCCGGGAGTTCTCATCATCATTGGAGGCTTGGCCATTCTAGCCGGTGAGTTTGTCTGGGCGCGGAAGTTGTTGAATCGGGTCAAGGCGAGCGCGGAGCAGATGAAGAACGCCGTGTGGAAGGGGAAGCCCCCTCCCGGTGGACCGTCGAAATGAACAAGCTGCGAAGCGGCAGTGACATTGATCCACGGAGATGCTATACAAGCGGCCGGAGTTAGAGGTCGCATCCATGAATAGAACCCGGAGTATTCAGGTGATGGCGTTGGTGGTGTGCATCGCGTCCAGCATGGCGCTGCTGGCGGGAGAATTCCACGACGCAGTGCGGGGCGGCGATGTGTGGAAGGTCAAACAGTTGCTGGCTGAGAATCCTGATCAAATCAACAGCGCGGCGCATGAGGGCCGGACGGCGTTGCATATCGCGGTCTATCGGGGACAGCTAAACATGGTGGAACTGCTGCTGGCGCACAAGGCCGACATTCGCGCCAAGGACAACTACGGTCGCACGCCGTTGCACGAAGCGATTGTATCGGGCAGCAAGGACGTGGTGGGGGTGTTGCTGGCGCACAAGGCGAACATCAATGCCAAGGACAAGGAAGGCGGGACGCCGCTGCATTGGGCCGTCGGGCGGGGAAACGCCGCGCTCGTGCGGCTGTTGCTGGCCTACAAGCCCGATGTGAACGCGCAGGACAACAAGCGCCGCACGCCGCTGGATGTCGCATCGGGGCTGGACGTGGCCGACCTGCTCCGCCTGCAGGGCGCCAAGAGCGGCGAAGAAGTGACCCGCATGAACGCGGAGGCGGCTCGCGCCAAAGAGGCGCCGGGAGCCAAACCGGTCCCGCGCTGAGTGCGCACGCTGGGGCGATCGGGTTGACCGAGCGCGCGGCCGGGTCTGCTCTTGGATGAATGCGGAAACCGCCCGTTACGCCGCCGCCGCCAGTTCGCCGTGAAGCCACTCGCGAGCTTGGTTGACCTGCGCGAGGTCGAAGTAGCGAACCTCCGCCCTCGTGAACGGTTTGCAGAAGTAGCTCATCCCCTGCTGCCATTTCGTTTCGCCGACCAGCGCCATGCGCTCGATGCTGCCGTAGTGCTTGAAGGCGAACCTCGTGTCCTCCCAAAGCCCGCCGAAGTCCCAGCCGTGGAAGTCCTGCATCAGCACCAGCAGGTCCAGTTTCCCGTGCTCGTTGATCATCCGCTCGATCCGCGGGATGAACTCTTCGTAGTCCTGACGCGTGAGCTGGCCTGAAAGGCGCACCTCCACAATCCTGCTCGCGCTCTCCTTCTGAAGTTCGATAGCCATAACAAATCTCCGTTTCGTTGAATGCTCGCGCGGCCGCCCGGTTCCAGGCGGCTCGCGCCGCATCCGGTATCGTATGTCAGGAAACCTTAGACGCGGGCGGCTTCGGTGTCCACTGGACCCAAAGCAAAAGCCCCGCGTCTTGCGACACGGGGCTTTCGGGACGACGCAGAACACCTACCGGCTCGTCCCGCCGGAAGGGGGAACGCGCGGCCAAGGAGGGGGGGGGAGGGAACCGCGCGTCGGCATCCTGCTGCATAAAAGTCTAATTGCTTCTTTGAGTAATTCTAACCGTCGTTCGCTTGTGGAAGGCGTCCTCGAACCCTCCACCCACTGCACTCCATCCTTTTCTCGGCATTGGTCTCGGTGACATTTCAGATACTCAGTTGCCGCCCCAGTTGTCAAGCGTGCTTTGGTTCGGCTTTGGTTCGGCCCTTGAATAATTCGGTTGGACGGGCGGGACGCGCATCTGCCGGCTTGCGCTTTGGCTGCATGGCTTCCACTGGGGACGAAGTTTTGCGCCGCAGGCCGCGCGCCGGTTTCATGCGCGCGGAAAGATTCTTGGCAGGGGGAGAGAAAAGGAATAAGAATGTTTTGCTATGCGCGCTATGGAATTGACGGTCACGCGGAAGGTCACGTTCGGGTTTGTGGCTGCGCTCGGTGTGATGGGCGCCGTGGCGGTGATCTCGTATCTGAGCACGCAGCGGCTGATCGAGGACATCGAGGATGTCGCGCGCACCTATCAAATCATGGGCGAGGTGCGGGACATCCGCAACGTGGTAAGCCGGATGAACTCCAGTGTGCGAGGCTACGTCATCACCGGCAAGGACGAGTTCCTGGAGCCATTTCGGGAGGCGCGGCAGGAGATGGAGCGGCAGCTTGGCGAGGTGCGGGAGTTGACGAAAGGCAAGTCCGAACAGCAGGAGCGGCTGGACGCAATCGAGAAGTTGGTGGCCCAGCAGACGGCCTACTCCACCAATGTGATCGCCATACGCAAAGAGAAGGGGTTTGCCGCGGCTGAGGACGTGGTGAGCACGGGCGAGGGCCGGCAGCGGGTGAATGTGATCATGGAGATGGTGAAGCAGATGCTGGATCACGAAAGGAAGTTGCTGGCGGAGCGCAAGGAGATTCAGGACGACAGTGTTCTGCTGGCGAACGGCCTGATTATTCTTGGCGGCGTGCTGGCGGTCATCATCGTGGGGTTTGCGAGCATGGTCCTGCGGCAGGACATCCGCGAGCGGGAGCGGTTGGAGCGGGCGATCCTGGAGATCAGCGACCGCAAGCAACAGCAGATGGGGCACGACCTGCACGACAGCGTGTGCCAGGAACTGGCGGGGATTGCCTTTATGGGGCAGGTGGTGGAGCGCAAGCTGGCGGCCCACGCGCCCGAGGAGGCGGCGGAGGTGGCGAAGATGACGGCGCTGGTCAGCAAGGCTGCCGTTCATGCGCGGAGCCTGGCGCGCGGGTTGCAGCCGGTGGAGGTGGAGTCCAACGGCCTGATGGTGTCGCTGGAGGAGATGGGGCGCAGCATCAGCGAGTTGTTCCACATCGAGTGCCGGTTCGAGTGCGAGGAGGAGGTGTTGGTCGCGGACAACGTGGTGGCGGTCCACCTGTATCGCATTGCGCAGGAGGCGGTGCATAATGCCATCCGGCACGGCCACGCCAAGAAGGTGACGATCCGCCTGACGGCTGCCAGGGGCAAGGCGACGCTGGAGGTGCGCGACGATGGCAAGGGCATGCCGGACGTGTTGCCGGAGACGAAGGGGATGGGCATTGAGACGATGCGCTACCGGGCCGAGGTGATCGGTGGCGCGCTGGAGTTCCGGCGCGCGCCGGAGCGGGGCACGCTGGTCCGATGCACGTTCAAGCTCCCGCCGGCGAAGCCGGGGAACCGAACAAGGGTGATGAACACGGTATGACGCCCCCGAAGAAAATGCGCGCGGTCCGGCCGCGGACGAGAGTGTTGCTGGTGGATGACCATCCGGTGCTGGTGGAGGGACTGAGCCTGATCATCAACAACGAGGAAGACCTGGAGGTCTGCGGCCATGCCGTGGATGCCGGTGGCGGGTTGGAACTGGCCGGCTCCCTGAAACCGGACCTGGCGATTGTGGATATTTCGCTGAAGGACTCGGATGGCATCCAGTTGGTGAAGAACCTCAAGGCGCGGCACCCGGAGTTGCTGACGTTGATCCTGTCGCTGCACGACGAGGCGCTCTACGCCGAGCGCGCGTTGCGGGCGGGGGCGAGCGGTTATGTGATGAAACAGTCGCCGCTGGCCACGGTGCTGACGGCGATTCGCAAGGTGCTGGACGGGGGCATCTACGTGAGCGAGAAGATCGCCGACCAGATGCTCGCGCGGGCCAGCGGATCGAAGACGGCGCGCCAGGTGTCCCCCATCGAGCGTCTCAGCGACCGGGAGCGGGAAGTGTTCCGCAAGATCGGGCAGGGCATGGGCACGAAGGAGATTGCCGACCTGCTGAAACTGAGCTTCAAGACGGTGGAAACCTACCGGGCGCACATCAAAACCAAGCTCCAGATCGCCAACGCCGCCGAGATGATTCAGAAGGCGACCCTCTGGGTGAGAGAGGAAAGCGGCGGCTGACGCGCCGTCCGGGCGATTGGGGATGGGCGATGCGAGCTAAGCGGGCGGGGCGCTGAGGACGGGGACGCGCGGTTTCCTCACTGATTCAGCCGCAAAACCCCTTGGAACGGCGCCGCCGGATCGGGGTTTGGTCCCACCAAACCCAGATTCCACGCCACCGGACCTGGGTTCCACGCCACCGGACCTGAGTTCCACGCCACCGGACCTGAGTTCCACGCCACCGGACCTGGGTTCCGCGCCACCGGACCTGGGTTCCGCGCCACGGAACCTGAGTCCCGCGCCACGGAATCTGAGTCCCGCGCCACGGAATCTGAGTCCCGCGCCACGGAATCTGAGTCCCGCGCTACGGACCGAGGTTTTGCGCCGCCAAACATGGGTCCGAGCCTAGCCGGGGCCGGGTCTTTCCGGCTTCCGGCGCAGATTGCTGAGGGAGGGTTAGGGGATATGGCATAGGGTTTCACCCGATAAGATGAATCATGGATGCCCTGACTACCCCGGAAAGCCTGCATGACGGACACTGTGCGCGTGGAACGACAGTGGCCATGAGAACGGCAACGGCATCTGTAACCAAGGCGAGCAAGCGAAAAGTCCTGCTGGTGGATGAACATCGCGTGCTGCGTGAAGGACTGCGCGAGTTCATCAATGCGCAGCCCGACCTCGCGGTGTGCGGGATTGCGGAATACGCGCCGCAGGCGCTGGCGGAGGTGGAGGTTTCAAAGCCGGATGTCGTGGTCACGGACATCTCCCTGAAGGGGAAGATGAACTTTGATCTCATCAAGGAGATCAAGGCGCGCCATCCGGCCATGCCCGTCCTGGTGTTCTCCATGCACAACGAACTGGCCTACGGCGTCGCGGCCTTGCAGGCGGGCGCGCAGGGGTTTGTGGTGAAGACGGAGCCGCCGGAAAAGGTGCTGGCCGAGGTCCGCCGTCTCTTGCCGCCCACTGCGAGTTGCTGAACCGAGAGGAATCCCATGACAACCCTGTCCATCGTAATCCCTGTGTATAACTCCGAGGCGACGATCGAACGGTTGTGCGACGCGGTCGTTGAAGAGATGGGTTCCTCCTACCGCCTGCAACTGGTGCTGGTCAACGACGGAAGCCGCGACGGCTCCTGCGCCGCCTGCCAACGGCTGCGCGAGCGGTATCCGGACATGGTGGACTACATCTCGTTGACGAGGAATTTCGGGGAGCACAACGCGGTGATGGCAGGGCTGCATTACGCCGAGGGCGACTGGTGCGTCATCATGGACGACGATTTCCAGAATCCGCCGTCGGAGGTCCACAAGCTCGTGGCGAAGATGAGGGAAGGCTACGACGTCGTCTATACGCGCTACGAGAGCAAGAAGCACACGGCTTTCCGGAACCTCGGCAGCCGCCTGCACAACTGGATGGCCACCCGCGCGCTCGGCAAGCCGGCCGACCTCTATCTGTCGAGTTTCAAGATCCTGTCGAAGTTCATGGTGCAACAGATCATCCGCTACACCGGCCCCGATCCCTACATGGACGCCATCATCCTGCGAGTCACCCGCAACGTCGGCGTGGTGACCGTGCAGCACGAGGAACGCACAGAGGGGAAATCCGGCTACAGCCTCGGCAAGCTGGTTTCGCTCTGGGGCAATATGTTCGTGGCGTTCTCGCTTTACCCCCTGCGGCTCGTGGCGCTGCTGGGCGTCTGCATGGCGCTGCTGGGTATTTTCTATGGCAGCTACACTTTCGTGGCGTGGCTTTTGCCGTGGATCGAGGAGCCGGGCGACTACCAGAAACTGGACGCCAGCAACTGGTTCTTTCGCGGCCTGATGTTGCTCGCCATCGGCATCGTCGGCGAATACGTGGGGCGCAACTACATGCACGTCAACAGCGACCCGCAGTTCATTGTCCGCGACGTGCAGATGCACCGCCCGCAGGACGCGCCGCACCGGTCCGATCATCTCGCGTCACTCCGCCAGCCATCCCAGCGTCCGCATCGCTCCCATGAACAAGTCCAGGTTCCATAGCCTCGCGGTCGTCATCCTGATCGTGGCGGGCGCGTTGCTCTACGGGCACACGCTGTCGTTTCCGTTTGTCTTCGACGACCACATCTACCTGGTGGACAACCCGCTGGTCAAAGACGGCCACAGTTTCGTCTTCAACGGCGACTTCGTGGCCTTTGCCACGTTATCGAAACGGCTGGGACTGGACCCGGACATCTCCACCAACATGATTCTCCGCCCGGTGACGTATCTCACGTTCTACATCAACTACGTCGTGGGCGGGATGAATCCGAGGGGCTTCCGGGCGGTGAACATCGCTATCCACTGCGCGAATGCCGTCCTGCTCTTCCTGGTTCTGTTGCACCTGCTCAGCGGGTCGCGAAAATCCGGCTCGCTGACGGCCGCGTCGGAGGGCTTTATCGCGTTCCTGGCCGCGCTCCTCTTCCTCGTGCATCCGCTGCAAACCGAGTCGGTCACCTACATCGTGCAGCGATTCACCTCGCTGTCCGCCTTCTTCTTCCTGGCCACGATCCTGGCCTACCTGATCGCTTATTCCGCCGCGAGCAAGCTCACGGCGGCCTTTTTCCGTTGGACCTCCATCGCCGGCCTGATTGTCGGGATGCTGACGAAGGAGAGTCTGTTTGCCGTGCCGTTCGTCCTGGTCGTCCTCGACTGGCTCGTCATGGGAATCCCTCTGAAGATTGTCCTGCGACGGACGATCCCGTATTTCCTCTGTCTGCCGATCATACCGGCGCTCATCCTGGCGACCTCCTGGGCGCAGCACAGCGGCAATGCGAGTGTCGCCGCAGCCCTCAACATCACCAATCCCTATGCCGACCCGAACTACCAATACCATTACGCCCTGACGCAACTGAGCGCGGTCTTGTCATATCTCCAGTTGATCCTCGTCCCGGCGGGGCTGAATCTGGACTGGGAGTATCCGTTGTCGAAATCGCTGATGCAGATGCGCGTCATTGGGTCCGTGATGACGATTGCCGGCATCGTTGGGGGTGCGTGGTTCTGGTATTACAGGCGGCAGGAGGATGCGCGGCGGTCCTTGTTCTTCGCGTCGGTCCTCTGCTATTTCGTGACGCTGGCGGATTCCTCCAGCGTGATTCCCTTGCCGGACCTGATGGTGGAGCACCGCTGTTACATCGCCACCATCGGCGCCCTGACGGCCCTGGCTTGTTGCGTGGACCTGCTCAGGACATGGTGCGCCGAGCGCCACGCCGCGCGGTGGCTCGTTCCGGCTTGCGCGGGGGTGTGGATACTGGCGCTGATGGCGGCCACGGTCGCGCGCAACGAGGTGTGGCGCTCGGAGATCGCCAACTGGACGGACGCAGCGGCGAAAAGCCCGAAGAAGTTCCGCCCGCTGATGAACCTCGGCGTCGCTTATGTGGAGCACGGCAAACCGAAGGAGGGCATGGCGTGCTTCCGAAAGGCGCTGCAGATCGAGCCGAGTTTGATTGGCGGCTACGAGAACCTGGCCACCATGGAGAACACCACGGGTAATTTCGCGGAAGCCCTCCTGGTGTCACAGGTGGGACTGAAGTATGCGCCCCAGAGCTGCAAACTGCATTTCAACAAGGCCGTCGCGTATAACGGCCTCGGCCAGACCGAAAAGAGCATCGAGTGGTTCAAGAAGGCGATCGCGCTCAGCCCCACGCACAAGCAGTCCCATCTCGCGCTGGGGGTCATCTACACAAACCTCAAGCAATACGACGACGCCTTGAAGCACTACAAGATTGCCGCGTCGCTTCCCACGTTCCGGGAGTTCGACTCCCAACTCCGCTTCAACATCGCCCAGATCGAGCGGTTGGTTCAGGAGCGCGCCGGCCCGCCCATGGCGATGTCCCGCCCGTGAGATGGAAGCCGGCGAATATCATGCGATGCGGGCGGCGGAGGACCGGCACTGGTGGTATGTCGGGTTGCACAACCTCGTGATCCGCATGGTGCGGCGCGAGGCCGGGAGAGTGGGGCACCCCTTGGACATCCTCGACGCCGGCTGCGGCACGGGCCGGCTTTGTGAGTTGATGCAGCCCTTCGGGACCGTCACTGGCTGCGACATGCACCCGCTGGCGCTGGAGGCAAGCGCAGGGCGCGGCCTCGGCCGGCTCAGACGCTGCGATCTCGCCGTGGACGATCTGGAGGCTGAAACTTGCGACCTCATCACCTTCATGGATGTGTTGTATCATCGCGCCGTGGCGGACGACAAAGCCGTGCTGCAAAAACTCTGGCGAGGTCTGAAAAAAGGCGGCCTCCTCATGCTCCAGGTGGCGGCGTTCGAGTCGCTACGGGGCGCCCACGACGTGGCCGTGCATACACGGCGGCGCTACCGGCGCGGGGAGGTCGTCCATCTGCTCGAAGAGGCGGGATTCACCGTCGAGTTCGCCACCTACCGCCTGCTGGCGTGGTTTCCGCCGGCGCTGCTTTGGCGTTGCTTCACCCGCCTCCGCCCGCCGCGCGCCAGCGACGGCAAGCCCCTCTCGGATGTGTCCTCGCCGGTGTCCCCGCGGCTGAATCAACTGCTCGCCGCCTGTGTGAAGGCGGAGAACGTCCTGCTCTGCGCCGGCTTTCGCCTGCCTCTGGGCACGTCCGTCTTCGCGCTCGCCAGGAAGTAGCTCACTCCCAATACGCCGTCTTGCAGCGCCGGTAGTAGTCCAGGCTCCGCTTCAATCCTTCGCGCAGCCCCACCTTCGGCCGCCAGCCAAGTTCCAACTCGATCTTGTGGAAATCGCTGTAGTAATCGCCGATGTCTATCTTTTTCAACTCGTCGCCGAAGGGCACCAGTTCGTATCGGCCGCCGCCATTGATTTCGACCAGGAGCAGTGCCAGGTCTTTGAGAGAGAGAACCTCTGGGCTGCCAAGATTATAGACATTGCCGACAGCCCTGTCGGAGAAAGAGGCCAACAACAGGGCGTCCACCACATCGTCCACGTAGTTGAAGTCCCGCCGCTGGGCGCCGTCGCCAAACACCTGAATGGGACGGCCTTCGATGATCTGCCGGAGCCAAATGCCCAGAAACGTCTGCCGCGCGTCCTTCACACGCATGCGCGGGCCGTAGGTGTTCGTCAGCCGCAGCACACAACAGCGAATCCCGTAGATCGTGCTGTAGAGCAGGTGATACATCTCGCCCGCGATCTTGTTGATGCCGTTCACGTCCACCGGATGGAGAGGATGGACCTCGTCCACCGGGAGATACTTGGGTTTCCCGTAAACCTGTCGTGTCCCGGCGAACACGACGCGGATCCCTGGGTTCACGTGCCGGCAGGTTTCCAGAATTGAGAGCTGCGACTTGCAGTTGATCTCCAGATCCACGTCCGGTGCCCGCATCGAGTCCAGATGGCTGGTTTGCCCCGCGAGATTGAACAAGATGTCTTGTCCTTCGACCAGATGCCGCATGGCGTAAGGATCGCGGACATCCGAGATGTTGACCTGCACGCGGTCGCGGACGTCATGGATGTTAAAGAGATTCCCACCGTATTCCGGGATCAGGCTGTCCACCAGCGTCACTTTCGCGCCCAAGTCAAGCAACCGGCCGGCGAGGTTGGACCCGATGAACCCCAGCCCGCCTGTGATAAGGATCTTCCGCTTTCTGAAGAAGTCGTTCTCTGTATTCAGGTTGCTCGTCATGTTGCGTGTCGGCGCACCGGCTCGTAGGCGCGTATGGTAGCGCCGCGATTCACCGAAGACAAGCCGCAAGGCTATTTTATCGCTTGTATCGCGGGGTGGGGTTTGTTATACGCGCGCCTCGCAGAGTGTTCGTAACCAACAAAAAACACAATGGAGGAATCAGCAATGAAGAAACTGTGGACTGTAGTTGGATTGTCGTTGATCGCCGCCGTGGCGATGGTGGTCTCCGCGTCCGCCGCGGAGAAGGGAAAAGCGGGAGAGAAAGCCAAGGGCGCTCCCACGTGCAGTGGCAAGGTCGTCAGCGTCAGCAGCGATTGCATCGTCGTGAAGAACCGCAACGGCGAGCAGAAGTTCGCTGTCAACGAGAAGACGCGGTTTGGCACGAAGACTGACCCGAAGAAGTGCGGCGACTTCAAGGAAGGCGATGCGGTGGTCGTGAGCTTCAAGGAAGATGGCGACAAGAAGTGTGCGCTCAGCGTTCGCACGGCTCCGCCACCGAAGAAGAAGGAAGCGAAGTAGTCCATTCCAGACTGTTTCGAGCAACGATCCACGAAGAAGGGAGGCCGGTTTCCGGTCTCCCTTTTTCTTTGCCGAACAGTTTGCGTTTGCATCCGTTGGCTGCCGGCGGTAATTGCAGAGCGTGCATTCACTGCGCGTCGGCCCATTCCCAGCCTTGGAGAGCGCGCTCGGCGAACATATCGCCGGGGTCAAGCGCCGTCTTGGCCCGCTCGCGCCGGTCATTATCGTCGTTCCCACCGCGTTGTTGCGCCTCCACCTGCGGCGGCGTTTTCCAAACCACGTCAACATCCGCTTCTTGACGCTGGCCGATTTGATTCGTGAGGCTGCCGCGGAAAGCAAGACGTTGCCATTGTTCGCCGACGAATTGATCGCGGAGGCCGTCATCGCCGACAAGGTTAAGGAGGGCGACTACTTCCATCCGGTGAAGACCAGCACTGGCTTCCGCCAGTGTCTCTTGTCAACCATCCGCGACCTGAAAGAGGCTGGCATCACTTCAGACGAACTCCTTCGGGCTGGAACGGCAGCGCGTTTGCCGAAAGAGAAGTTCTCCCAACTCGCTGCGCTCTACGCTGCCTACGAGGAATCCGTGCATGCCCACGGCGCTGGCGACGACGCGGACCGGCTTGCCGAAGCGGTAAAGAGAATGCCGGGTTTCGCGCCGAAGGAGTTATGTCTCTATGGTTTCTACGATTTCAACCACCTCCAGCGGCAATTGCTCGCCGTGCTGGCAAAGCTTTGCCCGATCAGTGCCTTCGTTCCGTGGCGTGACGAGAGCGCGTTCGACTTCGCAAAGCCAACGGTCAAGTGGCTCGAAAAGCTGCTCAAGACCAAGGCTGTTGTCATTCCGCACTCCGCACTCCGCACTCCGCACTCCGTTATTTCCGGCCCCGGAGAGGCGCGTGAGTGCCGTGAGATTCTCCGCGAAGCCTTGGCATTTGCTGGCGAGAGCAAGCGCCCTTTGCATGAAGTTGCCGTTCTCGGCCGCACCGACGAGCCTTACGGGCCGCTCCTGCGCGACCTTGCCGCCGCGCGCGGCTGGCCGCTGCACTTGGCGATGGGCCGCGCGCCGTTGGACGCCGTCGAGCCACGGCTGCTGCTCTTGCTGCTCGACATCGTCGCCGAAGACTTCGCGCGGTCGAAGGTGATCGAGTTTGCCACGCTGTTGCCGTCCACGACTTCGCACGCTGCTGAGTGGGACCGGATGAGCGCGGAACTTGGCATTGTCCGCGGCGCAAATCTCTGGCGGGACCGCGTGAACTCGCGCGTCAAGCACCTTCAAATACAACAGTCTGACCCCGACGAGTCGAAAGCCGCCGTGGCCGCTCGTGAACTGCCAGCGGCCCGCGAACTCGGCGCGTTCATCGAGACGCTGACGCGCGCGGTGCGGCGGCTGCCACCGGATGGCAAATGGTCCGAGTTCTTCGAGGCGACAGTGGCAGCAGGGAAGGAGTTGTTGCCGGAGTCGCCGGAGCGGGAGGCGGCGTTCGATCAAATGCGCTCGCTCGGCGCGCTGGACGATTACCGGGCGTCGGTGAGCCGGGATGACTTCGCAAAGTTCGCGCGGAAGGCATTTGAGTCGGCGCGGCTCCCGGAAGGGGCGTTTCAGGAGGGCGGGCCGTTTGTTGGCGGCATCATGGCCGCGCGCGGCGTGAGTTGGCCGATGGTGGTCGTGCCGGGCCTTGTAGAAAAGGGCTGGCCCCGACAACTCCGTGAGGACCCGATTCTGCTCGACGAGGAGCGGCGCGAGTTGAACAAGCGTCTCCCGTCCGAAGACGGTCTGCCGCGTCTCGAAGAGAAGGTCGCGCGCGGTCGTGAGGAGGAGAAGATGCTCTTCCGTCTCGCCTGCGAGGCAGCGACCGAGCGGTTGGTCATCACTTTCCCGCGTATCGAGCCCGCGACCGGCCGGCCGCGCGTGCCGTCGGCGTTGTTGCTCGATTTGCTCGGGGTCCGCAACTTCGGCGCGCTGGACGATGACAAGCGCGTGCGCAAGGTGGCGCTGACACCGTTGGTGCCGTCGGAAGGCGAGGCGCTCGACATCGGCGAGTATGACTACCGGCTGCTGGATAATCTGCGCCGGATGGGGGCTGGCGGGGCAAGGCCGCTGCTGGATGCGATGTCGCCGACACTCGTGCCGGGCTTGCTGTTGGAGCGGACGCGCTGGAGCGGCGGGCGATGGACGCGCTACGACGGTTGCTTGGAGCGCGCCGAATCGCTGGATGCGGTTCGACGGCTGTTTGATCCTGCCAAACATCGCTGGGCCATGTCGCGGCTGGAAACCTACGCCCGCAGCCCCTTCAGCTTCTTCCTTCGGGAGGTGCTCGGTGTTGAGGAGATGGAAGAACCGGAAGACGCGGAAGCGATCAGTGCGCTGGACTTTGGCAGCTTGTTCCACGAGTTGCTGAGCAACATCGTCCAACGGTTCCAGATGGGGAACCTGTTGCCGCTCGACCCGGCGCGCGCGGTGGAGAATGAGATGGTGTTGGATGACGAGGCGTCACAGGTGTTCGCGGCTTTCGGCGGCCGTGGCGTTACTGGCTATCCGCTCGTGTGGCGCGTGCGGCAGGAGAAGACGCGCTGCGATCTGCTGCGCTGGCTTTGGCATGAATACGACCACGCGGCGGGAGGTTTTGCGCCCGTGGCGACGGAATGGGCGTTTGGCCGCGCCGCTGATCCGCCGCCCGCGCAACTCAAGCTGGACGATAAAGTGACGCTGCTGATTGCGGGGCAGATTGACCGCGTGGACCGCGGACCGGATGATGAGATCTTCGTCTTCGATTACAAGACGGGCCGCTCCGACCGGATGAAGGACGCCAGTTTTTGCCGGGCGCGCGCGCTACAGATTCCCGTCTATATGCTTGCGGTGGAGAGCCTGAACAACAAAGTGTGCGGTGCGGGTGCTTACTACTACGCGACACGGCGCGGCGGTTTTGCCAAACGCGGCTGGATTCGCGAGGAGTTGAAGCTGGCCGAGCCGCGACTGAAAGAAATCCTGGGCGGCTTGGTGCGGAGCATTCTGGATGGGAAGTTCTTCATCACGCCCGATGGCGCGGAATCGGCGGGCACGGCGATGACAGAGGCGGCCGTCGAAGCGCAGTGGGAGATGAAAGGCTCCGACGAGTCCATTGCGGATTACCTCAACGCCACCGCATCGGACACGGACGCGGGGAAGCCGGAGGAGGCGGCTGCAAATGAGTAAGCCGCTTCCGGACAAGCTCCCCGACGCCGCTGCGCGCCAGCAGATCGAGAACTCCTTGGACAAGAACGTCCTCGTGGAAGCCGCCGCCGGCACCGGCAAGACGACGCTCATGGTGAAGCGCATCTTGAACCTTGTCCGCGAGAAAAAGCAGCGTCTAAGCCGCTTGGCCGCGATCACTTTTACTGAGAAAGCCGCGGGCGAACTGAAAATGCGGCTGCGCGCACAGCTTGAGAGCGCCAACGTCCCGCCGGAAGTGCTGGCGGAGTTGGAGTTGGCGCAGTGCGGCACCATCCACAGCTTTTGCGCCGGCATTCTCCACGAGCGGCCAGTCGAGGCGGGCGTGGACCCGGCATTCCAAGTGGCTGACGGGCTCCAGTCAGAGTTGCTGCAAGAGGAGGTGTGGCGGGATTGGATCGAGGGACAGATGGCGTTGGAGCCGGGCGTGGACGTGCTGACACGCGCGCTCTATCTCGACATCGAGTTGCCAGCGCTGCGAAGCCTGGCGCAGGAACTGGTGGCCCAGCGCGCGCGACTGTCGTGGGAGAACCTGCCACCCTGCCGCGCGATCAGCGAGATTCTCTCCGAGGTCGGGCCAATCATCGCGGCGCTGGTGAAGCTTGCGCCCTCATGCACCGATGCGGAAAAGGACACGATGATGCGGCGCATCGCTCCGTTGATCGCCGCTGCGCCGCTTTGGGACGCGCTGACGCCGCGCGAGCAGGAGCATGTGCTGTTGCGCGTGGTCGTGGCCGCCCCGAAGAGCGGGAACTTCGACAAGGTGGGCTACAAGAAGTGCTGGTCAGGCGAGCGATTCCTGCTCGACGCGCGGGGACTGATGACGCGGCTGACCGTCCTCTGCGACGAGGCGGGCAACGCTTTCGTGCGCGAGTTGTTACTTTGGCTGCGTGGCTTTGGTGACACCTACGCCGCGGAGAAGCAGCGGCGCGGCTTGCTGGACTTCGATGATCTTCTGCTCAAGACCCGCGACCTGTTGCGCGGCAATCGCGACGTGCGGGGGATGTTCCAGCGGCGATTCGAGCGACTGCTGGTGGATGAGTTTCAGGACACCGATCCCGTGCAGACCGAGATCGTCTTCTTCCTCGCCGAGAAGGAGCCGAAAGCGGACGACTGGGGCGAGGTGGCGCTTGCGCCGGGCAAACTGTTCGTGGTCGGCGACCCGAAGCAGAGCGTCTATCGCTTCCGGGGTGCGGACATCGAGATTTACCACGCGGCGAAAGAGGCTCTGGCGGGGCAGGGGAGCGTTGCGAACATCACGACGAGCTTCCGCACGGCGTCGCCGCTCATCGGTTGGGTGAACGACGTCTTTTCGCGACTCATTCAGCCGCCAACGGCAGGCGCGGTCTATCAGCCTGGCTATGTGGCTCTCGCCGCGCATCCGCAGTTGCAGAGCGACGAACCTCGCGTGTTGTTGCTCGGGCCGACGCCGGAGGAAGTTGCGCAGCTTGGCGATCGGCCGAGCGTGGAAGCTCTTCGACGAGCGGAGGCGAAGGCGGTGGGGCAGGCGATTCTGCATCTCCACGGCAATGCCGGGCGCGAGATCAGCTTTCGCGATGAAGCCGGCAATCTCCAGCGCCGCGCGCCCCTCTGGTCGGACTTCGCGGTGCTGTTGCGGAGCTACACGGCACTCGATCTCTACGAGCGCGTGTTCGAGGCGCTCGACATTCCGTTCCTGGTCGAAGGCGGCAAAGACTATTTCCAGCGGCCGGAGGTGCGCGCAGTGTGCGCGTTGCTGTTGGCTCTGGACAACCCGGCGAACAAGGTTGAGTTGGTCAGTGTGCTGCGCTCGCCGCTCTTCGGCGTCAGCGACGATGATCTGGTCGTCTGGCGGCGCGTGCAGGACCGGCCGCTGGATTATCTGGCAGCCCAATGGCACGACGATGGAACCATCGCGACCGCCTTCCGCCTTCTGCGCGAACTTCACACCGAGCGGAATCGTTACAGCTACGCGGCGTTTCTGGAGCGATGCTACGAGCGGTTGAAGATTCCCGAGCGTTTCCTGCTGCGGCCCCAAGGCGAGCAGCGCGTTGCCAACCTTTACAAACTCGTGGACACCGCGCGCACTGTGCAGAGCGTCGAGGGCATGAGCCTGCGCGGACTGGCGCGGCACTTACGCGACATCGCCATCGAACGTGCCGAAGAAGGCCAGTCGCCCACGACTGAACAGGAGAAGGACAAGGACGACGCAGTGCGTATCCTGACCATCCACAAAGCGAAAGGTTTGGAGTGGGGCGTTGTCGTGTTGGGCGACATGGTGCGTGAGGGACGCGGCCCGCAGGACATGGTTTTGTCGGAACCGGTTACGCGGCGGCCGGAGGCGCAACTATCGGGGTTGAGGAGCGCGGGCTTCGAGGTGGCGCGCGAAGAGGAACGCAAGCGTCAGGACGCGGAGGAACGACGGATTCTTTACGTGGCCTGCACGCGGGCGCGCGACTGGTTTGTGCTGCCGTGGCTGACGAAGCGCGGCGAATACACGAAGATTCTGGCCGAGGCGTTCGACCCACAGACAGTCGGTGGCGTCGAGCCGATGGACCGTGCGAAGATGGCGACTTCCGTGACGCGAAAACCGCCGGCGCAGGTAGGTTTGGGCGAGCCGGACGCGCGACATTTGCCTTTTGTCCAAAAGCTGGTTGCTGATCGCACTGACTGGCTCGCTGGGCGTGAGCAGGGTGAAGCGGTCTTGTTTGCCGGTGTGAAGAAGCTGACGCCGTCGAGTTTGGGCGAGCGGGAGCATTTTCGCGAGACCGTTGAGACGGCGGATGTGGGCGGTGGCATCGAGATCGGCCGTGGCGTCCACGAGGCGCTGGCGCGTTGCGACCTCCGCGATGTCGAGACAGCGGTGAAGCTTTTCCCGCCAGGCGAGAAGCACATTCGCGTCGCGCTGACGCACAATTTGATGAAGCGCGTCCTTGCGGCGGACGAGCATCATCGGGAGGTGCCGGTTGTATGGCAATCGCCGGACGGCTTGATGGAAGGCTACATTGATCTGCTCTTCAGGGAAGGGGAGCGGTTGATAGTGGTGGACTACAAAACCGACGCAAAGCCTGACGCAAAACTCTACGCGCCTCAACTCGCCGCCTACGCTGACGCGTTGAAGGCGATTACTGGCCTGAGTGTGTCGGAGAAGCTGCTGTTCTTCCTGAGCAGCGGTGAGGTTGTGCCTGTGTGATCGGAATCGAACCTTGAACCCTCACGCGGAGCGCGAGGACTGCTTCATCAGCGCCCGCAGATAACCCAACGCGTGAGCCATGCCGGCGTGCCAGGGTGCGTCGCAGGTCATCTGGGGCGCGTGGTCGGGGATGATGACACCGTCGAAACCGTTGCGATGTAGGACGCGCAGGAGGCGCGGCACGTCCATGTCGCCTTCGTCTATGAAGACTTCGCGGTAGTTGGGCACTTTGCCAACGACGTTGCGACAATGCACGTAGGCGATGGCCTGCTGGCGGCTGTAGCGGTCTGCTGCCTCATACACGTCGGCTCCGGGCATCTCTTGGATTGTTCCTGCGCAGAACTCCAGTGCGTTGGCTGGACTTGGAACCAGGGCCAGCAGCCGGTCGAAATGTTCCGGCTGGTGCATGAGTCGCGGTGTTTGTCGGAGTGTTGGCAGCGGCGGGTCGTCGGGATGGGCTGCAAGCCGGACGGCTTCGGCTTCGGCAACCGGGACGAGCGCGCTGAGGAAATCGGCCAATCGCTGCCAGAGTTTCTCGCGCGAAACGGTGGCGATTGAGCCAGCGGGCGCGTCGGCGTCGTAAACAATGTTGTTGAGCTGACCGTGCAGCAACGGTTGGTCTTGAAGCGGATGATTTGGCTGAAACGCCGGCACAATCGCTCCGCCGCGCGCAAAGGGGCCGTGGACGCGGCCCCAGACGCCGGCGAGGCTGAAGTTGTAGCCGAGGATAGGAATCTTCAGCCGGCCCATGCTGCGGAGGAGACCTTTCAGCGATTCGAGTTGCTGCTGCTTGCGCGGGCCATCGAGCAGGATGTCGGACCAGAACGACGGATCAATGTTCTCGATGGCTTCGAGTTCCAGACCTTCGTCGTTGGCAAGCTTCTTAACCGCTGCAAGTTCTTCGTAGCTCCATACGACACCATGCGCCCGCGTCATGCCAAAGCAGAACTCGTCGGCGCTCGGCGGGAAACCCTCGCGAATGCGCTCGACGAGATGAACGACAACGTGCGTGCAGCCGGCTTGGCGCGCGAAACGGAAATTGTCGCGGCTGATGCGGTCGCGATGGAAACCAAGGCCGAGTTTCATCGCATATACAGACCACCGTTGACGTCGAGCGTCGCGCCGGTGATGTAACGGCCGCCTTCGCCGCAGAGAAACGCCACTGCCAGGCCCACGTCGCGCGGCGTGCCGAGGCCAAGCGGGATCTTGCCGCGCATCTCCGCGACGCCTTTGTCGCCGAGCGTCTCGTGCAACAGTTCTGTCTCGATGCAGCCGGGCGCGATGGCGTTGACGGTGATGCCGAGCGGCGCGGCGGTGCGGGCCAGTGTGCGGGTCATACCAAGCATGCCGCTCTTGGTGGCGGCGTAATGCACGTGGCCGAACAACGCGCCTTGATGGCCGACGACGGAACTGATGTTGACGATGCGGCCGGACTTCTGGCGCGCCATGATTCGCATCGCCGCTTGCGAGCAGTGGAAGCAACTCGTGAGATTGGTGCGGATGATGTGGTCCCAGTCGTCGCCTTTGATTTGGAAGATGTTCTTGGCCTGCGACGTGCCGGCGTTGTTGACGAGAATGTCGAGCCGGCCGAAATGCTCCAGCGTCGCCTGAAACATCCGCTTCACGTCGGCGGCTGCGCTGGCGTCGGCCTTCACCGCCAACACGCGCCGTCCCATCTTCGTGATTTGCGCGACGACCTCCTGCGCCTGCGTCTTGGCCGACACGTAGTTCACCACCACGTTCGCGCCCTGCTCGGCGCGCACCAGCGCGATGCCGCGTCCCAGCCCGCGCGACGCGCCGGTCACGATGGCTACTTGTCCGTTCAACGGATTCATCATTTTGTCTCCAGTGTAAACCGCATCTTCTCGCCGAACCATGCACGGCCTTCGGCGGTCATCTGTAATTCGACTTTGGTGTCTGAGGCGATGCCTTCGGTCAGCGTGAACGATTCTCCGAACCCTGCGTCTTCCAGGCGGGGCGTATCCTTCGCGATGGGTTGCTTGAGCTTCAGCGTGGAGTTGGCGGTCGAGGCGAGATAGACCGCGCCGGGTTTGCTCGCGCAGCTTGGGGGAGTCAGCCATGTTGCGTCCTGCAGGTTGCCCACGGAGGCTGCGGCAAGGATGGGCTTGTTGCGTGGCATGCGGATGCGCGCGTCGTCGCGGACTTCGATCCAATTGCCGCCGGCGGTTTTGATCTTGAACCAGTTGAACTCGGCGTCGAGATACTTGGGTGGGTTGCGGCCGCTGTATTTCGTGTTGCCGACGGCCACAAGCGGCGTGTCGGCGGAGGTAGTGCCTGTGCCGGGCGTGCGGATGCCGAGTTGGCGGCCCTGCGCGGCGGCGGCTCCGAACGCCTCAGCGCCTTCGTTGAAGGCAATACGCCAGTGAGCGCCGTTGTGCGCGTCGCGGTCCATCGTGAACCACGCGTCCGGCTTCGGGTAGCTGCGCGGCGTCTTGAACTTCGCGGCGTATTGTTGCAGCAACGCGCCGCTCGGCCGCAGCGTGCCGTCGGGGTTGAGGATGCCGTAGTCGCTCTTCTCGCTGATGCGATAGCCACCCGCGAGCCACCACGGCGCTGCGCCGTTCGCGCCGGTCTCGAATGCGGCGCGGTAGATTAGTTCATGGCACTGTTCTTGGTAGGTGATTTCTTTCTCGCCGGGCTGCATGGCGGCGCGGTCCCACGCGCTGGCGCCGAACTCCACCCAGAGATACGGCTTTCCCTTCGTCGCGAAATGGATGTAGCGGTTGATGAAGCCCGCGGCGTTGGTTCCCTTCGCGTCGGGTTTGAAGCCGTAGCCTTCCATCGCGAAGAAATCCACGTGCTTTGGCGTCGCGGTGAGCGTGAAGTCCCACGGCGGCAGGTTGCCCTGACGGAAGCTGACGAGATGGTTCGGGTCGAGCCGGCGCAACGTGCGCGTCACGTCGTTCCATTTCCGGCTCATCAGGTTGTCCATGAAGCGCCGGTAGGCGGCTACCATCACACGCGACGGGCCGTCTTCCTTGAACTGTTCGTTCGTCGGCGAAGTGACTCGGCCGTCCAGCCGCGGCGCGGGCAGGCCCCAGTCGGCCTCGGCGTTGGTGAGGCTGCCGTAACGCTCGTCAATCCAACGCGCCCAATCGGCGTCCCAACGCTGGCGAAAGGGAGCGGTCTCGGTCCATCCGAAACTGTTATACTTGCCGCCGAAGAGCCAGCCCGCCGGTTCCCAGATGAGGTCCCAGCCCATGAGCGTCGGATTCTCCGCGAGTCGCGTCGCGCGGACGAACTCCGCCACATTGTTCGCCTGGAAATGATGCGGCATCATCAGCCCTTGGAAATAATGCGGATCGTCGGTGATGACGTGCGAGGCGACGAAGACGAACACGCGGATGCCGTGGTTGCGGCAGCGGCGGAGGAAATCGAGCAGCGTGCGGCGGTCGTTCTGGTGATGCGCGCGAATGGCGACGAAGTTCGCGCCGAGCGACTCCAACTGACGCAGGTCGCGCTCGACCTCTTCAGGGTTGTAGAAACCGGGCGAGAGCCAGTGGAAGGTGTAGTCCTCCTGCTCCAGCGCGATGGCGTAGCGCGGCCAGTAATTGACGCCGACTGGATACCACTTCCGCCCTTCGAGCCAGAAATCGCCGTCCCGCACCGTCACGAACGCGTCGCGCGGGGCTTTCTCCGTCGAGAGCACGCCAATCTCGTGCGAGATGACATCAATCACCTTGCCGTCGCGCAGCAGTTCCGTTGTGACAACATAGTTCTGGCTGGTGAACTGTTTCGGCACCCACAGGAATGACGCCGTTGCCCTCGACGAGCGGCCCGGTTTGATCGTGAGTTTTGCCTCCCTTTGGAACGCCGGATTCCTGTCGCCCTCCGCGCAGACGCGAATGCGAACGGTGACGTCCGCCCGCTGTGCGCCATGATTGACCACCACCGCGCCGAGCCGGACCTTCTCGCCCGGCCAGTAGGAGAACTCTTGAGAGCCGGCGTGCGAGAGAAACACGCCATCAAAAATCCGCCGCGCCATGTCTCCGAAGAAACCGGCGCGAGCCATTTCCTTTAACGCAGTGGGATCGCTGATAGCGCAGGCAGCCACCACCGAGCCTTCCGCTGCAACGGGAATGCTCGCTATGTTCGCGCCGACGAGCCGTCGCACCGCATCCGCGAACGCCGGTCCCTCCGACAGCGGCGCTTGGTGCAGCAACATCCACGCCACCGTGCCGCGCTCGACACCGTCCTTGTCGAAGCCTCGCACCAGCGGAATCCAGCGCCATTTGTAGCCGCGCTCGAAACCTTTCCCTTCAGGCCGCGCATAGCATGACGCCGCTGTCGCAACGGCCGGCAGCTTCATCGTCTCGTCCCCGGCGGCCTTCAGCGAGGCGATGTTCGTCAGCGGATACGTCTTGTAAGCCGGCGACACCGTCTCGATCAGCGGGAGCGGATTCTTTTCCACTTCGCCGACGCCGGGGAACGGGTGAGTCGCGGTGCCGATCTGGTCCACCCAGACCGTATGTTTGCCGTCGGCCACGTAGGGGGTGATGTCGCGGTTCACCAACTTAAATGAGAGGCGGCGCGCCTTAAACGGATCGGCGTGACCCAGGACGCAGAAATCCTCCGCGCGGAGCACGTGATAGGTCCAGTTCCTGTTGATCGAAATGACGGCGATGCCGCGTTGGAGTGGCTCGGTCTCCTCGATCAACCGCACGGCCAGCCGGGCGGTCTGCCCGTCGCCCTTGACCCAGAAGCACAACAGGCCGCCGGACGCAGCGTTCGCCAGAGGTTTACTGGACGCGCCCATGCCGGTCGGGAAACCGCTCTCGTAATCAAAGGCGATCTTCAGGCAACCCCGCGATCCTTCCACGCCGCCCGGCACGATTTCGGCGGCGGTGTGTTTTCGATAGGCGCCGCTTTGCGCCCAATCGGCGGCTTTGCCCGGCGCTTCTTTGTCGAAATCGTAGAGCATCCGAGTCGGCTTCAGGTTCTTCATCGCGTTGCGGATGAACGCGGCGTCCACCCAGCGGCCTTCGTGTTTCCAAACCGGATTTCCGAACGGCGTCATGCCGAGCACCATCAAGCTGCCCTTGCCGCCGAGATAGCGGGCCAGCGCATCAGCCCCTGCCGCGGGATAAGCCGTCGCGTTCGGGATTACATAGAGGAAGCGCTTTTTCGGTGAGAGCATTGCCTCATCGCACGCCGCCTCCGCCGACAGTAACTCGATCTCAAACTTCTCGCGTCGCAACGCCTCCGCGACCGCATCCGCCGTCGCCGCGTCTATCCCCACCGCTGCATCCTTGAGGATCGCCACGTGCCGCCGCAGTCCAGCCTCTTCGCCGGTCACGGATGTGCACGTAGTCAAAGCGACAGCAAGAACGGCCATAACATTGAATATGAGCTTCATCATTTGAGCACTCCTTGCCGCACAGCGCGCCAATAGACGGCCTGTGTGTAGTAGTGGCCGTAGAAGATGACCTTGTCGTAGTCCACCTGCGCAATCATCCGTTTCGTCAGCGCGAGTTGATCCGGTGTAAGGGAACGCTGCGGACAGAGAAGCTGCACCAGCGCCGCCTCGGCAGGCTCACGGATCGTGCGGTCCTCGGTGATGAGTGCGTCGGGACGCGTGGGGACTTGGTAGATGGATGACTTGCGGAGCGGCCATGTCCGCCAGTCGAACCAGAATGGTTTGCCTGACGGTGGATGGTATTTGAGACATTTGGTGAAGAATACCTGCGCGCGGTCCGCCGCCAATTGCATCGCCTCAAGCCATTGCCGCTTCAGTTCGGGAGACTCTTCGAGTTGGTGGAGAACCTCCAACGAGACCTGCTCTTGCAGCAACGCGTAAGGAATCTTCGTGGATTCCTCCTTCGACTTCGCGGCGGCTTCGGGACTGTAGCGGCGGGCGAGTTCCTTCCAGTGATTGTCACCGGTCACATCCGCGCCAATAGCGTAGATCATCGGCAGGCGCGCGATTTCGTGCGCCATGTTCTCCCACATTTTATCCACGATGCCATCGAACGTGCCCGTGTCCTTGCCGATGCTGTAGTTCTTCGCGGGGACGATGTTCCTCTCCATGCGCCGGCAGATAGCGGTGATGAGTTTTCGTATCGTCGCCTTTTCCTCCGGCTGCGAGAGCGGGCTGTGGTAGTAGCGCCACAGGCCATAGACGTGCCACGTGTATTGGTCGCGGGAACTCTCGGAGTAATGCGAGCGGCGGTCGCTCGGACAGATGCCGCGACTGACGAAGCCCTCAGTCGCGCTCACGGTGACCAGCGACGCAAGACCGGCGAAGACTTTCGCGGCGAGCGGGCGCAACGCGGCATCGTTGGTGGCCGCGAAGCGGTCGCAGATCATGGACAGCATCAATCCGCCGCTGATGGCGCAGTCTTCCATGCCGGTGCCCCAGCCGTTGGGGTTGGGGTATTGGCGGCGGGCTTCCTTTGGCGACGGCAGGGCAGCGAGGCGCTTCGCTGGCTCGTAGCTGCAAACGTAGTCGTAGAAGAGATGCGTGCGGTCGTCGTAAAAGCGGTCCCACGCGGCGCGCCATGCTTCCTCGGCTTTCGCGCGCAGTTGCTGATCGGTCACGGCAAACGCAGTATCGGCTTTCTCGTAAACGAGAACCGCGAGACCGTGTTGTCCAAGACGCACCGACTGGCTGCCATCAGGCGCGGCATCCACTTTGGCCTCACCGAGGCAGCTTGATTCCTGAAACGCGTAGCCCGGCACGCGAATGCACGCCGTCGCCGGTGTTGGTGAAGTCTGCGTTGCCACGACCGCCATGCGATTGCCGTTGATGAAACAGCGCGCGTTGACCTTCGGGTTATCGTTCACGAAGCCCTCGGTGTCCTTGTAGGTGCCCAGCAGCAACAGGTCGCAATACTTCTCCTTGAGCCGGTTGACTTGTGCCAGATAGCGCTGGTAGTTCGGCGCCTTGTCTATCAGGTCGCGGCAGCGGTAGATCTCGATGTCGTTGCGCAGGCCCTTGAGCAGGGCGTGATTCACGCGGCGCGGCACGTCGGTGTCGTCGCGGATTTCGCGGTCGGACAGGATGACCTCCGGAAACGTGAAGCGAATCCACTCGGTGAAATCTGTCGGGCCGGTCGCGCCGGTGATGTTGTGGATGTAGTCCACATGCTGCGCCGTCACGTCGGTGAAATGCTCCGTGCCGAGCGCGAAGTCGGGGCTGGCCTTCGCGTCCAGATAATCGTGGATCATCTTCAACGTCTCCGCCTTGTCGGCGATGACGCGCGTGTTCGGCACCGGAAACTCGCCGCTGAGGTCCCAGTTCGAGTTGGCTTCCGCGTAGCCCAACTGGTCGTAGAACACGCTGTCTACGTCGAAGCGGATCGCGCGGTCGGCCATCCGCAGGAGCTGCTTGCGCCACTCGTCGCGGCGCGTGTCGGCCACCACGAACGTCCGGGCATTGTAGTGGCCGGTGAACGTGCCGAGTCCCTTGAAGCGGTATTGCTCCGTGTAGTGCGCGCCAGTGTTGTCCTGAAAGCAAACATTCTTGCCGTCGCCGTTGCGGTAGAACGCGCTCGCGGTATCAATCAGCTTCCCGTTGAAGTAGAGCATCAACCGGCCGCCCTGCTTGCGGGAATCGGCGATGGCCTGCGCCCACGCCTTGTCGCCGCCTTGCGCCGCGTCGGTCACCCAATACGAGTCCGGATAACCGTTGTCCATGCCGGCCTTCCACCAACCGAACGCCAGCACGTTCTCGCAGCCGACGCTCTGGCCGGCCTTGCGGATGCGGTCGCTCAGGTCGCTGAACGAGAAAAACTGCTCGCCATACTGGTGAACAAAGATCAGCCGCTGCCAGCCTTTCATCTTGCGCACCCAGAGCGGCACTTCGCGCTGGTGCCACCAGGTGTCCGCCCATTTCCGGTAGAACTTCGACGTCTGGTGCCATCTGCCGGAGTAGGGCGCGATCACGTTCGCGTCGCACGACCACGACTTCCCTTTCACGCAGTTCGGATATTTGTAGAGGCCGGTCTCCAGTGCGGTCCACGCGCCCGCCGCATCGGGATACACGCGCAGCCCGTGCCACGTGTCCTGGAACGCCGGGTCGTGGCTGGCGAGATATAACCCCTGCGCCGCGCCCACGAGCGCGAAGCAGTTCGCCGACGTGTGTCCCGGATACTTCAGGTCCATCTGGCGGTAGAACTGTGACGGCGCCATGTAGGGCGGACTGTTGCCAACACCGAGAATGTGGGCCGCCGGGTTTGCGATGAGTTGGCCGCCGCGCTGCGTCGTCAGCAACTTGCAGTCGGCCGGCAACCGGCAACCGCCGACCAGTGGATAGTGCAACTCGCGGATGATCGTGTGCGGCTCGTCGTTTGAAACCTCCGAGCCGAAACGAACCAGCCCGTCCTCCAGCCGGATGCTCAGCACCAGCTTCATCCGGAGGTTCGCGCCGCGAGCCTTCAGCGAATCGTAGCGGAGCACGATGCGATTGTCCTGCCGCTCAATCGCGGGCTGGTTTTCTGGCGCGACAACCTCGTTCTCCTTTTGCCCGTCCTTGCGGTCGAAATATAGCCGCCACAGCGGCCGGCCACCGGCGTAGTCGTGTTTGGTTTGCGGATTCTTCAGCGAAACCAGGTTGCCTTTCTCGTCAATCGCCACCTCGACCTGCTGGTCTTTCAGCGTGTAAACCTCCGCTTGGGCGGCGACGAGAACCGACCACAGCGCCAGACCGCAAATCATCATGGATTTCATTTCGTGTCTCCGATCAAGTTCGTTGGCCCTTTGAATTCGACATTGATGAGCGAGTTGCTTCCCTTGCCTGTTGTGCCCTTGATGGCCGGGTTGTTGAGCGAGCCTTTGCTGACCAGGCTTGATGGAAGAACCAGCGTTCGCCGGTGCGTGGTATTGGCGTCGTTCGGCAGGAGCATCAGCTTCGCAAGCCGCCCGTTTTTTACCACGACCTCCACCGCGAGATTGCCGTGGCACGCAAGCTTGAACGAGAAGTCCTTCCACGCATCGGGAACGGCGGGTGCGACCCGGATTTGATCACCGCGGCTCTGCACGAGCATTTGGTTCAGCGCATAAACGACGTTGCCCGACGCAGTCGAGAACCACGGATGCATCGCGACCTTCGCCTCGTTGATCTCGAACATCTCCGCGAAGCAGCCTGCACCTGCCGCTGCCTCGTCGAGCAATTTGATTGGCTCAGTCTTGTCGCCCAGCGCGGCCAGTGCGGCGGCCATCCAGCCCGCATACCACGCGCAGACCGAATTGCCCACCGGATACATGTTGCCGGATGCCCGGCCGTTGGCGACAAAATGATAGACGGCATTCCGCTGGCGCGCGTCCGTCTCGTAGAACAGCGGGTAGGGGAAGAGTCCGCCGAGCGACGCCACGCTCTCCTCCTTGCAGCCAGGGTAGGGGGCATAGCGATCGCCGTTGTGCGGGAGCGACTCGCGCAGCTTCGAGGCCGCATGTTTCCACGCTACAGCCTCGGCGTTGTAGGTCTTGAGCAATGCCGCCGCCTGCGCCGCCGCTTCCAGCGTGTAGATCGCGCCGCAGGAGGTCATGAACGGATTCAGCCGCGCCGGCCCTAGTCGCTCCAAGTCGGTGCATTTGCCGATGAACATGCCGCCGTCGGGCGCTTCATAGACCATGTTCGCGAGGAAGAACCGCGCGCACTCCTTGATGACCGGATAGCCGGTGTTCTTCAGATAAGCCGCGTCGTCGGTGTAGAGGTGCTGGAACCACGCCGAGAGCGCGATGTTCGACATGTGGAAAACGTGTTCCATCCAGAAACCGGGCGGCGCCCCTTCGGTGCCGTCTTCGAGCGCCTCCCACGGAAACCGCGCGCCATACGTCCCTGGTTTGCCGTAGTGACTCGCGCGGTAGATCGCCTTCTGCAGCCCCGCAAACCTGAACTCCGGGCAACGCCGCGCGATGTCGCGATGGTTGCTGCTGATCAGCGCCTGGTAGCAGAACATCTCGTCCCAACCGAAAAACTTTCCCGCCCAGTGCGTGGGGAAGATGCCGACCGGAAACGACCACCTTGTCGCGTTCGCGCGCAGATGATATTGAGCGGTGCAATAAACTCTTTCCAGTTGCTCGTCCGGAATGCGCACATACGACTCGTCCCAATACTTGCTCCACTCCTGCCGATGCGACGCCAGCACGCCATCGAAGCCTTTTTGCCGCACCCGCGCTCGCAACTGTGTCGCGCGCTCCAGATAGTCCTTCCCGTCCAGCGAATCCGCGAACAGCAGATAGAACGTCACCTCCACCGGCCGCGCAGCATCAAGCGCGACATCCGACGACAACGCGACCACTTGCTTGTCAATCGTCGTGGTTACCGGCTTGTCCGAGAATATTGAGATGATGCCGCCACACGAACGATGCCCGTCCAACTGATACCGGAAATCCGCGCTCTGCGTCGTCTTGTTCCACTCCGACGCACACACCATGCGCCGCGGAACACGGTTCTCCTTGCCCGGCGGTGTGAACTGATACTTGAACGTCAACTTGGCCGACCGCGCGTTTGGATTCTTCGCCGACAATCGCTTCTTCACCACAATCAGATCGTGGGCGAGATGTGTGAACACAACCGTCTCAACCGTCAGCGCATTCTCATACTCATTCCGGCAAGTCACGGTCGCTGTCTTCGTGTTTAGTGTTTGCGTCCAGCTTGTGGGTGTCGCGCAGTTCTTTCCATCAACCTCAAGTGCCTGCTCGAAATGGCCGAAAGGAACCATGTCACCGTGCCCTGGTCCGTATCGTCGCCCCGCCCACCAGATGGTCGGCGTCATGCGGCAATAGGCGCGCTGAGACAGGCCACCCATGTAGTCCACCAGCATCGAAAGGCTCCCGTTGCTCACCAAAGGAGGGACATAGCTTGGCGGCACCGACTTCGCGGTCCCGCTTGCAGTTGTCTGGTGGGGCGAATCCTTTTCAGTAGAGGCGGCGACCACCAATCCCGGCAACGCAATGATTGCTGCAAGCACCAGCGTGATAGTTCGTCCAATCTTGCCGCCAAGTTGATTGTTCATCGCGCGGCCATTGTGGCGCACCAGTGCCCGCCGGTAAATGGACAAGAATCGCGTCTCGGTGGATGCGGTTAGCGGGAGATTATTTCGCCAAAGTCCGGATGCTCAACTCGCACGGCGTTTGCGGCGGCAACTCGAAGCGGATTCGGGTTCGCGGGCCTTTGGCGGTGAACGTGCCGGTGGCCAGCGGTCTGGCTGCGCCGGGCGCGGTCAGGTTGAAGCGATAGTCGCCGGGCTGGAGCAGATAAAGTTCGGCAGACATGGAGCGGGGCGACTTGCCGAAGTGGAACAGTTCGGCGGTGAAACGGTCGGGGCCGCTGGCGGTGACGAGCGCGGCGAGGTCGCGCGGGGGCGTCAGCCAGCGCACGGCGTTGAGCGGGAAATAAAGCGCGTCGCCGGGATCGCCGGTGACGGTGCGGTAGAGCAGTTCAGTGTCGGGCTTTTGAAAGCTCGCGATGGGTTTCTCGAACATGCCGTTCTTGCCGAATAGCGTGGGGAAGCGCAGGACGCGGTCGGTGTAGCGCACTTCGCTGGTGTAGCCTTCAAAGTTGGTCGCCAGCGCGGCGGCGGTTTCGCGGAGCGCGTTGGTGAGCGAGCCGCTTTCGACGGCCAGCAGCGGGTCGAACTCGGTGCTGCCGGTGAGGTGTTTGTATTTCGCCAAGACGCTGGAGAGGTTGATGCGCGAGGCGCACCACGCTTCGCTGCCGGGCGGGGCGTCCTTGGCGGGCGAACGCAATTGTTTCAAACGCGCGGCGGCCATCGATCGGATCGGGGCGAGATAGTTGGTGTTGCCGGTCATGCGCCACGTCAACAAGAGCGTGTGCGTCATCTGACTCATCGCGCTGGGGAAGCTGTAGAGCGTGTGCTCGCCGTGGTTCTGCGGGTCCCACCAATCGGGGCTGAGTCCGCCGATGCCGCCGTCGGGCCAGTGGATCGCCGTGGGGATGATGCCTGCGGGTTTGCCCCGCTCGGCGCGCGCGGCGGCGTCCACCCATGTGTCCATCCACGCGCTGAAGAGCTTGGTCAGGCGCGCGTCGCCGGTGCGTTGCCAGTAGAGCAGGGCGGGCTGCACGGCGCGCGGATGATAGACAGTGTCGCAGGCGCGGTGTGGCTTCGGGTCCACGCGGTCGGCGGCAAAATAGGTGCTCTTGAATTGCAGCAGGCCGCGCTCGTTGCCGCCGGTCCAGAGCGTCTCCATCAGTTCCGCCAGCCGCAGCACGCGGTCGCGCCAGGATGGATTGTCGGGGTCGAGGTGCATCATCGGCGTGAGCGTGTCGGCAAGGTCCTCCGCGCTGTGCTCCACATCGGTGAGGATGCTGCTGTAACCTTTCTGCATGTGCGGCAGGTTTAGCAGTGCCTTGGAGAAACGCGCCTGTGCCTTCGTGATCTTCGGGCTGTCGAAGCCAATGAGCACCGGCACCCACCAGCGCCACATCTCGCAATCGTCGCCCCAGCCGCCGCCGTATTGGCCGTCGGGCTGTGTGCGGTGGTCAATCCACCACTCGATGATGTCCGCGAGCCGCTCGATGGCTTCGCGCTGATGGACGGCCCACGCTGGCGCGTTGGAGGGGGCGGTGTATTTCTTGGGCGCGGGAAACTGCTTGCCGAGATACATCGCGGCGATGCGGTTCTCCGGGAACGCCTTCGCGGCCTGTTCGAAGGACTGTCGCGCCTTGTCGAGCAACGCGCGGCGCTGCTGGTGGTTGCTCCAGAAGCCACCGGACTCCAGCGTGATCCAGGTCAGCATCCTGCCGCGGTAGAACGCGGCGAGCGGCTGGAGCGGTGAGTCGGGCGCGAGGCCGAAATCGCAGTCGAGCGATTTTTTGAAGCGTTTGGCGAAGTAGTCGAGTTGCTTGTCGTGCGCGTAGCGGTCCACCTCGGCGATCATCTTGTCGAGGTCGTCGGCGAGACGTGGGTCGAGGTCGGGAAGCTGGCGCGCCTGCTTCAGAGAGGCAAGTCGTTCCTTTTCGGTGTTCGCGTTGCCCGCCTGCTGAATGAGGCGGAGCGGTGAAGCCTCAGCGCTTGGCTGCCGGCCCACGCCGCGGGTCATCATCGTCTTCAGTTCCTCAAGGTGGCGTTCATAGACGCCGCGCGGCAACGTATCGTGCTGTTTGCAGAGCGCAGCGGCCATGCCGAGCACTTCGCCCATCATGCCGGTGGTGCGCTGCACGCGAATGGTGCCGAGCGCAACGTGGGTCACGCTGATGTTGCGGCCTGCCATCATGAGGTTGGGGACGTTGCGGCTGTAGAGGCAACGGAACGGAATTGGGTAGGGCTTGACCTTCGTGTGCCGTGCGATGGACCGAAACTCCTCGCCGGGAAAGAGGCGCGTGTTCTCCGGGTGCGGATAGTGCAGATCAATGCTCCACGTCGTCGTCACGCTCGCGTCGGGGAACGGCCGCTGACCGACGATGTCCTGTTCCTGCAAGATCACATCGCCGAGGAGGCGGCGGCTTTCGCGCTTGCCGCCGATGCAGGCGACCCACACGAGCCGATGCTTCGCAATCTTCTCCTTCATGTCGCTGTGGTTCTTCAGGAACGCCCAGTTGCCGAAGGTGACGCGCAGGGCGTGGTCGCGGATGCGCTCGATCTCGGTGACTTGGTCAAGGTTCATGCCCGTCTCCCAATCCCAATCGCCCTTCGTGAGCTTCTGGCATGTCTCGGCGGTGAACTGCATGGCCCACGGGCAGTCGGGGAACGGCGCGGGTTTGGCCTCCTCCTCCGCATACCACTGGACCGAAGTGCCCATCACCAACTTGTCGGCTTTCTCCGGCGCGCGCGATTCGCCCGTCTCGCTCTGTGCCTCGCGGCCAACGCGGAAATCCGCGCCTGCGAGGAAGCCGAGGGTTCCGTCGCCGGTGCAATCGGTGAAGAGACGACCACGGAAGCGCGTCTCGCGGCTGGAGATGATGCTCTTGCCGATAACAGCCACGATGCGGCCGTCTTTCTTCTCGGCGCGAACGACGTGGGTGTTCAAGAACAGCCGCACGTTCTTCTCAGCTTCGACGACGCGCTGCTTCCGGTCGTCCTCGTAGTTGGAGGCGGGGCCGGCGTTGTGAATCTTCTTCTCCGGATGCTGCTCGATGACGGCGAGGATCTGCTTGCTGCGCGGCGACTCCGGGTCGCGTTTGGCTTCGTAGAGCGGCCAGTGGCCGACCGGGCCAATCTCGTCCACGAGGTCGCCGAGGCGAGGATAGGGCTGCTGGTGGATCAAACCGGACAAACCGACGCGCACCTCGGAACTGTTGTTGCCACCCAGCACGGGGCGGTCCTGGATAAGCGCTACCCTGCAACCGAGTCGCGCGGCACTCACGGCGGTGCAGCACCCAGCCATGCCGCCACCGACCACGACTAGATCGAACTCGCCCGCGTCCTCCGGCTCGTCCGGCAAGCCGAGCATCTTGCGCCGGAACTCCGCCATTGCGGGATCGTTGTTTGGTGGACGGAAGTTCTTGTCGCTGGAGAAGACAATCGCATCGCATCGTCCGTCGAAGCCAGTCAGGTCGTGAAGCGCGAGCTTCGCTTTCCCGGCGACGAGTTTCACGCTGCCGCCGTCCTGCCAATGCCACGCCGCACCTTCGGTGCCGAACGTCGTTTTCAGCGGCTTGCCATTCACGAGCAGTTGGAACCTACCCGGCGCGCCGGGCGCTTTCCATGGCGCCACCCAATCGCGTGTGCGGACCCAGACGCGGTATTCGCCGCCACTGGCGACGTTCATCTTCGTTACAGCGTCGGCGACGGGCGTGCCAAGTCCGTGTGCGAGCAAATACGGCGACCCCATCACGTCCATCGCCTGCTGGTCCACGGTCCAGCTGCCGTGGTCTGTGAAACCTTCCGCTTCGACGAGGATGGTTTGCGTTGGCCGTTCGGCGCCGATAACGGCTGAGAAAGCCAGACTCAGCACGAGCACCAAGCGCGTCACGAGTCGGGCAGGGGATGGAGGATGCGAATAATGTGTTTTCATGGCTTTGGGAGAATGGGTTGTTCTTGAACGCTACAGACAATGCAGGCTACGTCGTCATGGAGCGCGGGCAGCGTCAGTTCTAGTTCGCCGTGAGAAGCCGCCTGCTGTTCCGTCTTCGTCACCACGCCGCGGCGGGTGTCCCACCACTCAATGCGATGGAGGCCGGCACGCATGTTGGGAAGACATGCCTTCGCGCCGGCAATCAGCGCAGGCTTGAAGCCGGTCGTGGCGTAGTTCCACGCGTTCAGACGGTGATGAAACCACAACGCAACCGTCCGACCGGAACGCAGGCCATAGACATTCATATCGGGGTGGCGGACAGTGTCGCGGTAATTGGAGAGCAGCAGATGAGTCAGATGAGCCCAATCGCTGCCGCGATTGTGCAGCGTGATCTCGTGACGCCCGGCAGGCACGGCGATGGTGAGGTCTTTGCGGAAATACTTTCGTGAGACATTGAAGTCGGCGTCTCGCAGCGCCGGCTGGCGGTCGAGAACGACCTCGACGATGGCATGCGAGGCTTCGTTCACTTGAACGGTAAACTCTCCGTCCACGGGATAGTTCACCTCAAACGTCGGCGGGTTGGCCCAACTGGCGCGGCCCTTGCCGTAGAGCGCACAACTGAAATCCTGCGCATGCTCCAGCGTGCCGTCGGGTAACACTATGAAGCGATTGCGCGGCGCTTTGCGGCCGGTCTGGCCGAGCGGCACGACTACGACGGGTGAGTAACGCGCCTTCGCCGCCGGCGCACTCAGCTTCACGGCGTCCGCAGCAAGCGGAACGAACGTTTCTTCGCGCCACGGCAGCGCACCCAGGAATTTCGCCACAGCGGTGTAGTGGTAGAAAAGATTCCTCGGCTCGATCCGCTCGCGCCACCACCAGGGCAGCGTCGGTCCCGCTGCGCCGCTCATCACGGAAGCCCAGAGCGCGTTATGAATCTCGATGCCATCCGGGTCGGCGTTGGCGGACTCCGGCCCGCCGCCTTCGCCGACGATGTGCGGCTTCGGACTCAACGCGCGCATCCGTCCGATGCGGGCGCGGGCCGTTTCCGCGCCGTGGTAGATGTGCGATTGCGTAAAGTCCATTTCCTGGATGCTCCACGTGCGCGCATTGCTCTCAGAGTTCGCGCCCCAGTGGCTGGTCGTGATGAGATGACGGTTTGGGTCAAGCGAGCGCAGTAAGGCCGCCATCTCCGTCTGCCACGCTACCTGTGCATCGGTCTCCGCGCCGAGTTCGTTCCATAACTCCCACGCCCACACAGCGGTGCTGTAGCCGTAGCGCGCGACGATGTATCGCAGCCGCTGCCGGTAAAGCTGCCGCGCGCGCGGGTCGGTCCAGAAGTCAGTCGCCTTCGCGCACGGGCCGCCGTTGGCCGCGTTGCAGGGATGGCCGCCCCAGTCGCCGTAGCTGTCGGGCTTGCTCAACTCGCCGCTGTTGCCGAGACAGAGCATCACGCGCAGTCCGTCACGCTCCCAACCGTCGAGACAATGGTCGGCGATCCACGCGATGCGCTGGTTATAGACGCCCGCACCGCCGTAGCTGCGCATGTAGTGGCCGGGCCTCGGCCATTTCAGCTTGGGATTGTGTGTCCACTCCAGCCACGTCCAGTGGCAGAACGTCCAAGCGCGCGCGGCGTTGCAGCCCGCCTCGGCCAAGAGACGCGAGTGGCGCCATGTATGCCAATCGTTCTGCAAGTTCTGGCCAACCGGAATGAATGGCGCGCCGTCGTCGAACTCGAAGTATCGCGGCGAGCGCGGATTGACGCGAACAAAACCGTGCCGCTCTGTTGGAACGCTTTCGAACTCCATCGGTGCTGACTCCACCCGACCGGAGCGGTCCCGTGCCGCGACGCGGCAGCGATACGGGCCCGTTTCGATCGGCGTGAACCGGACCTTCCAAAGCGGTGGGCCGTCGGATTCCAGCAACGGCGCGGCCGTTTCCTTCTCTTCTCCCAAGACCCGATATGGTTGGTAGAAGAAGCCTGGCACCTTCACATGCGCGCCGCCCGGCGTGGTGAAAGTGGCCGTGACTTCGATTTGTTCCGGGTCGAATGGATTCTCGAACGTCGCACTCAGGCGGAGCGCCAGTTCTAACTTCTCGTATCGCCCGACGCGTGTTGCGCTTGGTTGCACGGATTCGATTGCGAGTTTTCCAGACGACTTCAGTGGCGGCAACTCCGGCTGGATGTCGGCGGCGACGCAAGAGCAAGCGGCGAAGATGAACGCGAGAAATCTGGGGTTCATTGCTGCAAATCAACTGCCACGCGGCGCGATGGTGAAGAACGGTCCGCGCACTTGAAGCGAATCGGCTTGGGCGAGGCGGATTTGGGCCGCGCCGTCCATGCTGAGCACGGCGCGGCGAAAATCGGTGGGCGTGATGCCTTCCAGTTTGTGGAAGACGCGCGTGAAGTGGTGCTGGTCCTCAAAGCCGGCGGCGAGCGCGGCCTCCTTGACGGTAGAGCCTTCGTGCCAGAGCACGCCCTTGGCGACCCGCAGCCGCAAGCGCACGAGGAATCGCAACGGCGTGACGCCAACAGCGCGGTGAAAGACGCGGCAGAAGTGCTGTTTGCTGAGGTGGGCTGCGCGCGCGATTTCGGCAAGTGTCAGCGGCTTGGCGACGTTGGTTTCCATGAACGCCAGCGCGCGGCGGATTGGCTCAGGGTGCGACTGCAGCGAGCCGCTCTGTTCCTTCCAGCCGCAACTGCGCCGGTGGACGATGGCCAGAAGTTCCATCAGACCGGCCCGCACCATCAACTCGTAGCCCGGTGCCTTCGTTTCCGCTTCGTGTATAACGCGGTCGAATATCAACGCCACTCGCGGGTCGTCGGCGATGTTGATCTTGCGCGGCAGTTTCAGTCCCGGCGGTGCGGCGGGCGTGCGCCAGCGGTAGCGCCGCGAAGCGGGGGTGAGCGAGTCCATCGGCCGCTGTTCGTAGTCGCCGACGAAATCGTAATCAAAGCGCATGAACCGAAACCACATCGGTTCGCGATCGCCGGTTCGCATCATCGTGGGCGTGCCGGCCGGGATGAGCAGCAAGTCGCCCGCGCCGATGTGAACCCATTTGCCGCGAATCTGGAATTCGCCCCAGCCGCTGAGCACATAGACAAGAATCTGGTCGAAGATGTAGCGGCGTTTGCGAAAGTAACCGGTGGGCACGCGGACCTCACCCGTCCAGCGGACAAAGGGCGCGATGCGATGGAGAGGCCAGTCTTTCTTCATGGGCGTGGTCATGGGGCAGGGGAGGTTTCGGCACGGAGGTTGGTGAGAGGCGTGCCATCGGGTTTGACGATGCGGACACAAAACTCCCAGCCCATGTTGTTCTGGGTGATCTTCAGCAGCAATGCGTTCCAGCCTTGCTTGAGTGTGACCGCGGCTTTGTCCGATCCCGGCGTGATGGGGCGGGCGGTGTTGTTGGCATGAACCACGGCTCCGTTCAACCAGACCTTCACGCCATCGTCGGAGCCGATGTCGAGCCGGGCGGCTTGCGGCTTGTCGGAGTGGATGCGAGTGCGGATGTAAGCGACGCATTGTTCGCCGCCGTGGAACCTGAGCAGGTCGAGCAGCCACGGCTTGTCCGGGTGTGTGCCGGCGGGCAGCGCGCGCCATTCAACTTGTCGGGCGGCGGGCTGCTCTGGTGGGAAAGGAATATCGAACAACGAGCGATGGTTCTTGCCGACTTCGGCGTAAGGCCCGGCCACCTGCCACGCGGTGATGTAGCCGGCGCCGGGTTCAATCTGGTTCAGCGCGGTTTCGGCGGCGTCGCGCACGAGAGAGTCGAGAGAATGTGACAGCAGCCGGGTCAGTGCGGCCTTGGCGGCGTTGCGGTTTGTGGCTGAGATTTCGCGCGAGATTTGGACGACTGCCATGCCGGCTTCTGCGCGGACGGCTTCGTCAGCAAGGAACGGTTCGGCCATCTTGATTGCGTTGGCGTCAGGAATCCTTGCCAGTTCGATGAGACCGAGTTTCTTCTCCTCAGGTCGCTGCGAGGCAGCGAATCCCGTCTCGCACATCTTCAGGCGCTCGGCGTTCGGCTGTTTCTCGGCAAGAGCGACGGCGCGCCAATAGCCGCGCAACGCGATGACGCGGTGAGGCAGGGTGGGGGCGTCTTTGGCGAGGGCGAGGAGGTCGGGCATGGCATCAAGTCGGCCGGCGTCGGCTAGGGAGCGGATGGCGGCGTCTTGGATGGCCGCATCCTTGTCGCGAGTGGCAGCGCGGAGCGCATGGAGCGAGTCGTTGCCCCCGATGCGGCCGAGGACGCGGAGCAGGGCGCATCGCGCGGGAGTCGCGGCGCTCCTGGCGGCTTTCAACACCGGCGCTGCGCAGACTTCGCAGCCCTTGCTGCGGGTGCAGATGGATAACAAGGTTTGTTCGACCGCATCGCGCTCTGCATCGGTGCGGGCATTTGTTAGGAGAAGGGTGAGGTTGGCTGCGGAGTTCTCGTCTGCTGTCAGGGCAAGCGATTGGAGTGAAGCGGCGCAGCAGGAGTCGTTGCCGCGTTTCGCGAGATTCAGAAGCGCAGGAACGGCCGACGTTTCCCGGCGCCGGCCCAACGCGAGGATCAGTTCTTTCTGAACTTCCGGTGACGCTTTCGCGCTGTGCGCCAGCATGGCGTTGACGATGTTCTTGCCGCGAATCCGATCGAGCGCGTCTCGCGCCGCTTCTTGTTCGGCACCTTTCGCGGTGGCAGCGGCTCCTGCCAGTGTGGAAACCACCGAGGCATTGCCCAGCACCCCGAGCGCGTGTAGCGCGGCGACACGCGCGGCCTCCGGCGAGGCTTTGGTCATTTGGACAAGCGCGGGAACGGCAGCGGCATCTCCACGGCGTTCCAATGCGGAGATCATCGCAACTTGGATGGCCGATGGCAACGAGGACAAAGCTTCCGCAAAAGTCTTGGTCGCGGCTGTGCCTGGAATTTGGGCAACCGATTGCAACGCGGCGACACCTGCGGCGGAGTCATCTCCGATGAGCGCCTTGAGTGCCAGCGGCGCTGCGTCTTTGCCGGCAGAGAGAATCAAGCCGCGCCACGCAGCAGTTCGGAAGCGCGGCTCTTTGGAGTCGAGGGATTGCTTGTAGATCGTCGCGGCAGACTTCGCGTCGCGTTCGGCCAGCATCCCGTCAGCGCAGCGGAGCATAGCGTCCGTCAATGCAGGCTGGAGTTCGGCTGGTGCGGCCGAACGAGCGGCTGTCAACGTCACAACAGTCGCCGAGCCGCCAATCTTTCCCAACGCTACAGCAGCGGCAGAGGCAACGTGCAGATTGTTATCGCGCACGAGTTTCGCCAGCACTGGCAGCGCGGCGGTTTCGCGGCGGTTGCCGAGGGAGTGAATGATGCCGACCTTGATCAATCCGGTGGTCTTGCTCAGCGCATCAGCGAGCGCGTGCCCCGCTTCGGTCAGTGGCATGGATTCCAGCGCGTAGCGGGCGGAGTGAGAGAGTTGCTCATCGGCGAGCAACGCAGCAAGAACAGGCACCGAGCGCGTGGTGCCGATGCGCTTGAGTTGGGCGCACGCGGCGTCTTTCTCCTGCAACGAGGCGGTTGATTGGAGGACGGTTATCTGCTGTTCCTCGGTAGTATCTGCGGCGGCTAGAGGCAACGCCAAGGCCGCGATGATGGCAGGGATGAGGAGGAAGAGTTTCATCATCTCCTCAGATGTGCCACGGCGGACGCTGGGCGATGGAGAGGAGGCGGTTGGCCTCATCGTCGCCGACGAACTGCTCACATTGCGGGTTCCACTTCAATGGACGCTGCAACTGCTTCTCGATGCCGCCGAGCAGCAACGCGCTCGCCGAGCGATGGGCGATGTCCTCGTGGCAGATGGTGCGCTGGCGCGTGCGGATGCATTCGAGGAAATTGCCGGAGTGGCTGTCGCCGCGGTAGAGGTGCGTTTCGTTCGGACGGAGCGGCTCGCGCACGATGTCGGGAGGATCGGAGATGAGGTTGTCGCGATCCACGGCGATGCGGCCGTTCGTGCCGACGAAACACGCGCCACCATTGCCGCCGACTTTCTCGCCGGGATACGGTTTGCCGAAGACCGTCACGTTGTTGGCGTAGCGGTAGGCGGTGCGGCCTTCATCCATGAAAAACTCCACCGGGCCGGTTTCATCGGCGTCGGCGGCCCATTGGACGATGTCGTAGTGATGCTGGCCCCAGTTGAGTTCGCCGATGTCGAAGCGGTGCGCGCCGGTGTTGCCGTCGTAGGGAATCCACGGCGCGGGACCGAGATAGAGGTCCCAGTCCACATCGTCTGGCACTGGCCGGCTGGTGCCGAACCGGGTCGGCCACTTGATCGCGCCGCCGTCGCGGTATGCGTAAACCTCCCTGAGCCGCCCAATGCGCCCGCTGCGGACAAACTCACATGCGCGGCGGAACTTGCCGCCATACTCGCTGCGCTGCTGAGTGCCGGCTTGGTAAACGCGCCCGTAGCGCCGCACTGCGGCGGCGACTGCCTGCGCCTCGTGGATGGTGCAGGCGGTGGGTTTCTCGCAATAGATGTCCTTGCCGGCTTCCGCCGCCATGATCGCCATGATGGCGTGCCAGTGGGCAGGCGTGGCGATGAGCACGGCATCAATGTCGTTGCGCTCCAGCACGCGGCGGAAATCCACATAGGCTTCGCACGGCTTGCTTCCGCGGCCCGGCATCTGCGCATAGTTCTCGTTCACGCGTTGGGCGCCGCGTTCGCGGCGTTCGCGGCGGATGTCGCAGACGGCGAGCACTTGCACGTCGGACCGCGCGCTGTATCCGCCGGGGATGTAAGTCCACGCGCCGCCGAGCAAATGGCCGCCACCCTGGCCGCCGACGCCGATGAAACCCATTGTGATCCGCTCGCTGGGCGGCGCAACGTTACCGAGACCGAGAACGGATGCGGGGATGACGAAGGGAAGCCCGAGCGTAGTGCCCGTGCCTTTCAGAAAACTTCGCCGTGAGATGGGTCTCATGCCGCGTCGAGTGACCAGCCGTTGTGATAAGCCTCGCTCACGAGAGCGTTGGCGGCATCGTCGTTGGTGAACTTCATCGCAGCGGCGTCCCAGGCGAGCGGCTTGCCGGCGCGGATGGCGATGTTACCGAGTTGCACGGCTTCCGTGAGCGGGCCGGCCCAGTTGAAGTCGCAGCCGGCTGGTTCGCCACCTTTGCAGGCTTCGAACCACTCCACCCACGTCCCGCCGCGCCGCGGAAGCGTCTTCGGCACGCTTTCGAACTTCGGCGCGGGCGAGGCCGGCAGCACGGTTGCTCCGAGCATCTTGCCTTCGTCGCCGATGTAGAGCGCGCCGCCGTCGGGCGGCTTGCCCTCGAACTCCGCGAGCGCGGGCGGCTTCAAACCACCGTCATACCAGATCACGCGCACTGGCGGCAGACTGCCGCGCGCGGGGAAATCATACGTCACCACCGCGGCCAGCGGCGCGGTTTCGGTGAAGACCTTTGTCGAACTGGCCTGCACGCGCGTCGGGTGCGTGAGCTTCAGCGCGCGGAAGGGCGTGTTCAAGTAGTGGCAGCCCATGTCGCCGAGCGCGCCGGTGCCAAAGTCCCACCAGCCGCGGAAGTTCCACGGATGATAGACGCCCTTGCTGTGCGGGCCGTTTTTGCCGGCGGCTTTCACTTGTTCCAGCGCGTAGCTGCCTTCGGGCCACTTGTCCTTGAACGGCCGCTGCGGTGCGGGGCCGAGCCAGAGTTTCCAATCGAACGTCGCCGGCACCGGGTCTTCGCCGGGCGGGCGGGTCATGCCTTGCGGCCAGAGCGGGCGGTTGGACCAGACGTGGACCTCGCGCACCGCGCCGATCGCGCCGGCGGCGATCAACTCGCACGTGCGGCAGGCGGTATCGCTGGTGTTGGCCTGCGCGGTCACCTGCGTGGCGACACCGGCCTTGCGCGCCGTCTCCACGACCACGCGGCTCTCGTGGATGGTGCGGGTCAGCGGTTTCACGCAACAGACGTGCTTCTTCCGGCGGAGCGCCGCGAGCGTGATGATGGCGTGCGTATGGTCCGGCGTGCCGCAATAGACGGCGTCCACCTTGTCATCCTCGGCGCGGAGCATCTCGCGGAAGTCGCGGTAACGGCGCGCCTGCGGCCACTTCTCGAAAGCCTTCTTCGCATACACGTCGTCCACGTCGCAGAGAGCCGCGATGCTGAAGCCGGCCTTCTCGCAGTCCCGAAGCTGGGGGAAACCGACGCCGCCGATGCCGACGCCCGCGAGATTGAGCCGGCTGTTCGCGCCGAAGACGCGCGCGGGGACGATGTGCGCGGTGAGGCACGCCGCGCCGGCCGCGCGCAGGAACCGCCGGCGTGAGAGGAAACGAGGTTGGGGAGGGGAGATATGGTCTTTCATGCTGAGTTAGTTTCGATGCCGTGGGCATTATTTCGCCGAAGCGGCGGTAAATTCCAGAGCAAAGACGCTCCGACTATGGTAGGATGCGCGCAGTCGTGAGCGGCTCACAAGGCAAGGAGACCATGATGACAACGAAACTTCTGTTGGCAGTGTTGGGCACGGGACTGGTTGCGGCGTCGCCGCTCTTCGGCGCGGAGAGCGTCATCGCCCCCGGCGCGAAGGTGATGAAACTCGCGGGCTACTTCAAGTTCACCGAGGGGCCGACCTGCGACGCCACGGGAAACGTCTTCTTCACCGACCAGCCCAACAACCGCATCATGAAGTGGAGCGTGGACGGCAAACTCTCGCCGTTCATGCAGCCCGCCGGACGCGCGAACGGCATGTGCTTCGACGCCCAAGGCCGCCTCATCGCCTGTGCCGACGAGAAGAACGAACTCTGGTCCATCGCACCGAGCGGCGCTGTGACCGTGCTTGCGGCGGGCTACCAGAGCAAATCGCTCAACGGCCCCAACGACGTGTGGGTGCATCCCGGCGGGGGCATGTATTTCACCGACCCGTTCTACAAACGGCCGTGGTGGAGTCACGACACGATGCCGCAGGATGGGCAGCAGGTTTACTTCCTTGCGCCGGACCGCCAGAAACTCCGCCGCGTCACCACCGACCTCGTCCAGCCCAACGGCATCATCGGCACCCCCGACGGCAAGACCCTCTACGTCGCCGACATCCGCGACAAGAAGACCTACCGCTTCGACATCCAGCCCGACGGCTCGCTGGCGAACAAAACCCTCATCTTCGCTACCGGCTCCGACGGCATGACCCTCGATGAGGAAGGCAACATCTACATCACCGGCAAAGGTGTTACCGTCTTCGACCGCGCGGGCCGGCAGATCGAGCAGATTGACGTGCCGGAGAAATGGACCGCCAACGTCTGCTTCGGCGGCAAGGACAAACGCACGCTCTTTATCACCGCGAGCAAGGGACTGTATGCGATACGGATGCGGGTGAAAGGGGCGAATCAAGCGAAGTAGAACGCGGAGGGCAAAACCATCGTGGGCAAAATCATGATTTTGCCTGCCATGATTTTGCCCTCATCCGCTGCCTATACCACGTCGGCGTCATACAACATCACGCTCTCCTGCTCGTTCGGGTCGTTGCGCGCCACGACGGCATGCACCGGCTCCGTCATGCTCATGTTCACCGGTTGATGCGGGACATCGGGTGGGATGAAGATGAAATCGCCCGCTTGGTGGATGGTGAACTTGCGCAGTCCCGGCCCATAACGGGTCTTTACCCGCCCGCGCAGGATGTAGATGGCGGTCTCGTAGCCACGGTGCGTATGTGGAGTGGCCGCGCCGCCGGGCGGGATGACCACCAAGTTCATGGACAAATGCCGCGAGCCGGACGTCGCGCCGGAGATGCCCACGAAGTTGGGCAACTGTTGCTTGGTCATCGTGGTGGTCTCAGGGCGGATGGTGACGATCTCTGTGGAGGGAAAAGGGATGACAACTTCTGTTTTCACAATCAAATGTCGAACTGCCACCGGGGTGTGTCAACCGCCCCGAGCAGGATCGTAGCCAGCCATTCCGTGGCGGGACATGTGATCTCAATCTCGCGACGGAGTCGCGGGCTACGGTTCATTTTCCGATCTGCATCACGCCCCATGCCATCAGAACCATCGCGCCCACTGTTAGCCACGCCAGGCCGAAGCCGAGGAGGTCTTCGCGGTAACGGCTTGGGAAGCCGCGCCAGCGCGCGGCGGTGAACCACGAGCCGACATCGAACAGGAGCAGTTCCTCGCCACGGTCGGCGGCGAGCGGCTTGGGCTGGCCGGTCGGCACGGTTTCCAGGTCGGTGGAGCGGCGCATCCGGTCGAAGAACGCGTCCATGCGGGCGGGATCCTCGGGTCGGGTGAGGAGGCTGACGATGATGAGGGTGGAGAAGCTCAGGAGCATGGCGCAGCCGAAGGGGCCGGGCATCCATTTATAGACGAGCATCCACTGGCCCGTTTGGAGGTGGGCGCGGAGGTTGTCGCTGGAGGCGAGGGCGGCGAAGGCGGTGGAGAGGTCGGCGGGTTTGGCGGCGGTGCCCGGCGCGCAGGTGGTGAGGTAGAGGGCGCCGTAGTAGGTGGCGAAGGCGACGAGGGTGGCCGCCGCGGCTCCGGCGCGGTTGGCGCGACGCCAGAGGATGCCGCCGAGGAACATGACGCCGAAGAGGGCGGCGACGGTTTCGGTGAACAGGAAGGCGTGGAGGACGTTGCCGACGGTGAGGGCGAAGAGGATGGCGGAACTGGTCAGGAGCAGTCCGCTGAGGCGGCCGACGCGGAGCAACTGGCGGTCGTTGGCGGAGGGGTTGATGTAGGTGAGCCAGACGTTGCGGGTGAAGGTGGCGCCGCTGTTGACCATGAGGTTGGAGCAGGCGGACATGTTGGCGGCGAGGACGCAGGCCACCATGAGTCCGACGAGGCCGGGGCCGAGGAGTTCGCGGCAGGCGTAACCGAAGGCGTGCTCCGCGTCGGGCAGGTGAGCGCCGTGTTTGAGCACGAGGGCGGCGGCGATGAGGCCGGTGAGCGCCCAGCCGATGGTGCAGAAGCGCTTGGTCATCGCGCCGTAGGTGTGGCCGACGCGGCCGGCCCGCTCGGTGGAGCCGGTGGCGCACAGGGAGAGGACGTGGGGTTGCGCGGTGATGCCGACGAAGCCGTTGAGGGCGAGCATGAGGATGGTGAAGACGCTCATGCCGCTCGCGCTGCTGTAGAGGTCGAAGAAATGTTCCGGCAGCGCCTTGTGGAGTCCGCTGAAGCCGCCCACTTCGAGCAGGCCGAGCGGGATGAGCATGAAGGAGAGGGTGATGATGAGGAAGCTCTGGACAAAGTCCGTGTAGGCCGAGGCGATCAAGCCGCCGAAGAAGCTGTAGAGGATGACCGCCGCGGTCATGGCGATAACGACGCCGTTGGCGGAGATCATCTCGCCGCCGGTGGCCACGGAGATGACCTTGCCGGCGCCCTTGAGCATCACGCCCTGGCTGCACACGAAGAACGCGATGGCAAAGAGGGTGTAGGCGAACGCGAGCTTGCGGCCGTAGCGGTCCTCGATGATCTCTGCGACGGTGGTGCGCTCGCTGCGGCGATACCACGGGGCCATCAACCAGTAGAGCGGGGTGATGAGCATGTTCTTCCACTGGAACCAAATCGTCGCGAAGCCCAGCCCGAACGTCGCGCCGGCTTGCGCCACCGGCTGTTCCGCGTGCGTGCCGGTGCCGAACGCCTGGCCGATCATGATCCACCACGGCAGTTTGCGCTCGCCGAGGAAGTAGCCGCTGCTGCTGCGGGTCTTGCGGGATATCCAGAGGCCGAAGACGGTGATTCCGACGAAGTAGGCGATGAGCACCGCCCAGTCCAACGTCCCGAAGCTCGTGACAGCCAGCATAGCGCGTTCTCCTTAGATTGCGCCGCCAGCATACACAGTTCCGCCGCCGAGGCAAGGATGCCGGCGCGACGGATCCCGCTGAGCGCCGTTTCGGGTCGCACCCCGCGCGCGGCTACTTGAGCCGCTTGACGAACACCTCTTCCTTGTCGCCTTCCACCTTCATCTTCCAGCCGCCGGCAACGCGGTAGATGACCACTTTCGGGTGAAAGGCGTAGTAGTGGTGATTGTCCCGCGAGGTCTGCTGCCAGACCTGGCCGTTGTCCATCTCCCACGTGGTCCCGCCCTGCCATCCTTCAAAGTCGCCCACGATGCGCGTCTCCACCGCCATGTCCGCGTTGCCGAACACCCGGCTGGAGAAATCAAGCGCCGACTTGGTGAGCTGCGCCGTGTATCGGTGCAGCCACTCGTCCAGCGCCGCGATCTCGCCGTCCGTCAACCGGTCAAGGCCGGTCCGGTCGAGGTCTTTCGCGGACATCAACTCACGGATGCTCGGCATGCCCGTGGGCGTCTGGACCGCCACCTGTGAAAAGGCGGCCGCCTGCACCAGGGCAGCAACCGCCAACAAGAGAAACTTCTGATGAGTCTTCATGAACGTAAAAGAAAGTGGCACGGCCTCTCCCATCGCTGCGTTCCCTCCCGGCCGTGCCTGACTGCTTCATGGTGAAATATCGGCCCGCGTTGCCGGTTGTCCAGAGTCCAAAGCGCGTGGCGAAAAACTTCGCATTTGCGTCGGTGGGAGATTCGCGTAATTTCCGCCGAGCGCAAACAAACCGAGGAACCATGCCAATCGAATCGAAAACCGCCGAAGCCCTGCGCGGACCCAAAGTGCGCCACTTCTCCGTCTTCCTGCCCAACCGCGTCGGCATGTTGATGGAGCTGACCAAGGCGCTCGGCGACGCCAACGTCCACATCTGCGGACTCGACGTCATCAACACCGCCGACTCCGCCATCCTGCGCATGGTGGTGGACGACCCCGGCCGTTGCCGCGACGTGCTGGCGCGCAAAGGCTTCGCCTCCGCCGAGAGCGAGGCCATCGCCGTCGAGCTCCCGCAGGGGCCGGAGAAACTCGCCGCCGTCCTCGGCATCCTCCTCACCGCCGAGATCAACATCGAGTTCACCTACTCCCTCATGGTCCGCCCGCGCGACAAAGCCGTCCTCCTGCTGCACGTGGATGACGAGGAGTTCGCCTGCGACGTGTTGGCCAAGGCCGGCGTCGCCGTCCTCGGCCAGGCCGACATCTCGCGATGAGCATCTTCGTAGCGGGAGATTCGTCGGTGCATCCTCATACCTTGCGCATTGCGTTTTACGTCTTACCCCGCCTATTTCACACGCTGCACGAAACGCCGATAGGCTGTAGCCGCCGACGTAAGGAGGCGGACGCGTTGCCAGCCACAGCCTTTCCGCCTCCTTACGTCGGCGGCTACGAAACGTGTGAAATATCCGGGTTGCGTCCCCCGTCCTTGACTTGAAGCTGCGGTTTGGCAAGCTGACGCTACCGATGAAGCGCGTTTTCCAAATAGCGATGCTGTGGCTGCTGGCCGCAACCGCCACGCCGCTCTGCCGGCTCGCAGCGCAGGAGGCCGACGAGGCTGCGGCGGCGAAGGCGGCGTCGGATCGGGCGTGGCTGGAGCGCGAGGTGGAGCAGGGGAGGGGACTGAAGTTTTTGCAGCCGGTGCAGTATCGCTCGATGAAGAGCGCGGAGTTCCGGGACTTCCTGAAGAAGAAGATTCGCGGCGAATACACGCCGCAGGAGGTGCGCGACTACTCGCGGGCGCTGGGGATGATCGGGCTGGTGCCGGAGGGGGTGGACTTTGAGGCGAAGGTGATGGAGGTGATGGACGAGCAGGTGGCGGCGTTCTATGACCAGGACGCGGGGCTGCTCTACACGTTCGCGGACTCGCCGCTGCAAGGGAACCTGAACCTGATGATCCTGGCGCATGAACTGACGCACGTGTTGCAGGACCAGCATTTTCACCTGAAGCAATGGCCGTTGAAGCGCAAGGACAACGACGACCTCGTGACAGCGCACATGGCGGTGCTGGAGGGCGACGCGACGATGGTGATGGAGAAGGTGTATAAGCGGGTGTCGAAGTTGCGGACGACGCTGACCGATCTCGGCAACGCGCTGGCGCAGGACACGGGGAAGCTCCAGCGCGCGCCGCGCTACTTCCGCGACATGCTTCTGTTTCCGTATCAGGAGGGGAGGGCGTTCGTCGAGGAACTGGAGCGGATGGGCGGGCCGGAACTGGTGAACAGCGCGTTCCGCAAGCCGCCGGTGACGACGGCGCAGGTGTTGCACCCGAAGAAGTTTCATCCGAAGCGCGAGCCGCCCGCGCCGTGCGCGCCCGACACGACGGCGGAGCCGGGCTGGCGGCGGTTGTCCGCGAACACGGTGGGCGAGTTTGGCGTGATTGTGTTGCTGCGGCAGTTTGACCACGAGTCGGACGCGGCGGCGGTGGCGGCCGGCTGGCGCGGGGACGGTTATGCGGCGTTCGAGACGGGCGGCGGCAACGGTTTGCTGCGCTGGCGCAGCGAGTGGACATCGGCCGCCGCGGCAAAGCGATTTGCGAACGCCTACCGGGATGTGGTAACGAAGAGGAACGCGCATCGGCAGCCGGCGTTGGCGCTGGAGCTGAAGGAGAGCGGTTCGCGCGTGGACGTGACGCTGCGGGCGCCGGCGACCGCCGGTGATCCATCGGGCGGCGTCGGCACGAAATAAATGAGAATCATCATTGTCGGCAGTGAAATGACGCCGTTCGTCAAGACCGGCGGTTTGGCGGACGTCATCGGCGCGTTGTCGCGCGAGTTGGCGGCGCTCGGCCACGAGGTGGTGACGTTCCTGCCGTTGTATCGCGTGTTGAAGGACAAGGTCGCCGCCGCGCAATGCGTGTCGAACAACATCCGCGTGCCGCTCGGCGGCCGGAGCATGGTCGGCGCGATCTACGAACTGCAACTGGCGGAGCGTCAGCGCGTGGTGTTCGTGCGGCAGGACGAACTGTTTGACCGCGCGGGGCTTTACGGCGAGGCGGACCGCGACTACCCGGACAACGCCGCGCGCTACCTGTTTTTCTCGAAGGCCATCGTGGCGAGCATCCCGGCGCTGCGGTTCGTGCCGGACGTGCTGCACGCGCACGACTGGCAGGCGGCGTTCGTGCCGCTGTGGTGGTCGCGCACGCTCGCGCCGGCGTGGCGGCTGCGGACGGTGTTCACGATTCACAACCTCGCGTATCAGGGCGTGTTCCCGCGCGAGCAGTTTGAGTTGACGAACTTGCCGGCGGATTATTTCGGCGTGAAGGGGCTGGAGTTTCACGGCGCGCTCAACCTGCTGAAGGCGGGGTTGCTCTACAGCGACGTGCTGACGACGGTGAGCCAGCATTACGCCGGGGAAATCCAGACCAAGGAATACGGCTGCGGCCTCGAAGGGTTGCTGAAGTCGCATCGCGCCAAGCTGCACGGCGTGCTCAACGGCGCGGACTACGAGGCGTGGAACCCGCGCACCGACCGCCACATTATCGCGAACTACGACAGCCACAGTCTTGCCAACAAAGTCACCTGCAAGCGCGCTTTGCTGGAAACATTGAAGCTGCCCGTCGAGCGCGCGTGGGCGCCGGTGATCGGCATGGTGTCGCGCATCGTCGAGCAGAAGGGTTACGACCTCGTGGCGGAGGCGATTCCGCAGATCGTGACGATGGGCGCAACCCTCGCCATGCTCGGCCAGGGCGATGGGAAGCTGGAACGCAAATTACAGAAGCTCGCGGATCGCCATGCCGGACGAATGAGCCTCAAGCTGTCCTTCGACGAAGCGCTGGCGCACCAGATCGAGGCGGGCGCGGACATGTTCCTGATGCCGTCGCGGTTCGAGCCGTGCGGGTTGAACCAGATGTATTCGCTGCGCTACGGCACCGTGCCGATCGTGCGCGCCACGGGCGGCCTGGCCGACACGGTGGAGCAATACAATCCCGGCACGCAGACGGGCAACGGGTTTTCGTTTGAGGCCTGCACGACCGCGGCGATGCTGGCGGCGGTGGCGCGGGCGCTGGAAACCTACCGCCAGCGGCAGCATTGGGTCCGCGTCATCCAGAACGCGATGGCGTGCGATTTCTCTTGGCGCAAAAGTGCGCTACACTATCTGAATCTGTATCAAATGCATTAACGGAGAACAGCCATGCCTGAGCTACGCCAAGACCTCATCACGGAACGCTGGGTGATCATTGCCACCGAGCGCGCGCGCCGGCCAACCGAGACCCCCTGTCCGCCTACAAAAGCCGACGAAGCAAACTGCCCGTTCTGCGCCGGCCGCGAGAAAAGCACGCCGCCGGAAATCTGGGTCGCGCGCGGCAGCGGCGGCGCGAACCAGCCCGGCTGGAAGGTGCGCGTCGTGCCGAACAAGTTCCCCGCGCTGCGCGTCGAGGGCATGCTCGACCGCGAAGGCGACGGCATCTACGACCGCATGAACGGCATCGGCGCTCACGAGGTCATCATCGAAACGCCGGACCACAAGATGGAGTTGGAAGACCAGTCCCTTGAGGGCATCGCCACCGTGCTGACGGCCTGCAAGGAGCGGATGCTGGACCTGATGCGCGATGAACGGCTGCGCTACATCCTCGTGTTCAAGAACGTCGGCCGTCAGGCGGGCGCGTCGCTCAGCCATCCGCACAGCCAGCTTATCGCGACGCCGATCACGCCCTCGCGCGTGAAGCGGAAGCTTGAAGGCGCGCGCGAGTATTACCGCCGCAAGGAGCGCTGCGTCTTCCACGACATCCTCCGGCAGGAACAGCGCGACGGCCGGCGCGTGGTCTATGAAAACGGCGGCTTCCTTTCCTTCTGTCCCTACGCGTCGCGGTTTCCGTTCGAGTTGTGCATCCTCCCGAAGCGGCAGGCTGCCGACTACCAGACCATCAGCACGGAAGAGATTGCGCAACTGGCTGACTCGCTGAAGGTGACGCTCAAGAAGCTGACGCTCGCGTTGAACCACCCGCAATACAACCTCATCCTCCACACCGCGCCCGCGCGCCGCGCCCGGCGGCGCGACTACTGGGACACGCTCGACCAGGACTTCCGCTGGCACATCGAGATCCTCCCGCGCCTGTCGGAACCCGCCGGCTTCGAGTGGGGCACGGGTTTCTACATCAACCCGACGCCGCCGGAGGAAAGCGCGCAGTATTTGCGCGAGCTGACGATCTGACCTTCGCGTTCAAGCGCGCGAAAGTGGCATGCGAACTCACCCGCTGCAGACGACGGCGATGATATCGCTGGGCTGGCCATATTCCTTGTCGTGGCGGACGAACACGGCCATGTAGTCACGGCGTTCGGACTTGCCGGGCTGCGGCGTGGGATAATGCTTGCAGAAAGATCCTGAAAGGCATAAGACAGTCGGCGCCGAGTAGAAAGCGCAAGGATTGAATACATCAGCCCAAGATGTTGCCCCAGCTCCCCTGAATCCACAGACGCCGCACATCCTCGTCGTGGATGACGAGACCTCCATCTTCGATGTCTTCGCGCTCATGTTTCCAGCGCCCGGCCACGTGGTCGCCGTGGCCGAGAATGGGGCGCGCGCGTTGCAGTTGGCCGCGGAGGCGCGTTTCGATGTCGCGTTTGTGGATTGTTTTTTGGGGATCGAGAGCGGCCCTGAAGTGGCGGAAAAGCTGCATGCCGTGCAGCCGAAACTGCATGTCGTGCTGATGAGCGGTTATCTTCAGGAAGAACGGGCTGCGGCGATGGAGAAAGCCGACGCGCGCGCGTTCCTGATGAAGCCGTTCAGTTTTGAAACGGCGCAGACCCTCGTTCGCCGGCTCTTTGGCACGAAGAAGCCAGTCGCCAAAGCCAAGGCGGCTTCGGAAGCCGTGTGAGCAACGACACGCGGGGCGCGATGGCGGGCGGCGGATAGGGGGTTTCCCTACGATGTATGTCTCAATCCTTTGTGGGGTTTCTACGCGGAGTGGCGGGTCAGTTTCCTAGGCCGGTTTGAGGTTCTGGCCGCATTGCGGAGATGCGCGGAGGGGCGCTACGCTGGAGAAGATGTCCAGAGTAATAAACATGAACGAGCAGCTTCCAGAGCCCATGCTGTTGGGGAATGCGGAATCGGCGGACGGCGGATTGCCGCCGACGATGAAATTGTCGTTGCCCAACCTGGACCGATGCGGCGGCAGGCGCATCGCGGACAGTGAGTTGGTGGTGTGTCTGGCGATCCCGGACGGGGGCTGTCATTTCGCGCTGCTCTACGGCGACACGCATTATTGCTGTCACTCGCGCCGTCTGGAAATCGCCGCCCACACCCGCGATCTCAAGCGAGCCAAGGGATAAGGCCGGCGTCCCGTTATGAGGACGCCGGCCGGGGGGGGGCGGGTCGTTCATCGTAGGCTCCCGCCTTAGGTTGTTTCGAGATTCGTTCCGATTGTTGAACCACAGCGGATGAACGATGGTCTGCGGCCGAAGATCGCGGCATGGAGACAGGCGAAGGGCAGAGGCGCGGAGCCGTTCTTAATGCGGAACGTCATCATGAACAAGTCGGTTACACTCAAGAAAAGATTGGCGATGTTGGACGCGGAACACGCCGCCCACAGCATCCGGGCGGCCCAGCGGGCGCCGCTGCCGGAGGCCACCGCTTGCGCCGGCGCGCAAGTCGTGGACAGTTACATCGTTGTCTGCCACTCGTATCTGGAGCTGCCGTGTGAATTCGTGCTGCCGTTCGGCGAGGTGTGCTATTGCGGCCACCCGCGCCGGTTGGAAATCGCCGCCCGCACCCGCGAGCTCGAGCGCGCGCGGCGACAAAGCGCCATCGGCTAGGATGGGGGCCGCTGGCCGTTGCGGGACCAGCCACGCGGAACGGAGACGCGCACGCGAACAGGAACCGGCCGGACCTAGGCCCCGTTCCCAAACCGCCATAGTGGTAAAACCTAAGCTTGATTCCGATACTGCATGGAGACTCTCCCCTAATGACGCCAAGCGCGATGCGAGCGATATTCTCACATGCTTGAGGCACCCGTTATGAAGAAGAGCTGACAGAAACGGAGAGATTATGAAGAATCTACAGAGGCGGATGGAGGATGATGTGCCGCCCCACAGGGTCGGTCGGTGGCCCGTGATGAAGCAACCGTTGCCGCAGGAGGCCAAGTGCGTCGGCATGCGGGTCTTGGACAGCGAGTTGGTCGTATGCCTGGCGAACCCGGCCGGCGGCTGCGGGTTCTCGATGACGTTCGGCAGCAAGCGGTTTTGTTGCCATCGGCAGCATTTGAAATTCGCCGCGCGCGCCAAGGCATCGCCCCTGGCAGCGGCGGGGCGCGGACATTGCTGCGGGATGCTTTGTAACGCGGAGTATCGGCACGACTGAGCCGCTCCTTCTTCAACGCGCATAAAGCGCCGCCTCGCGGCATCGCAATAAGGGGGAAGTCCTCAGGCGTTTTCCCTAGGCCATTTTCAGGTTCTGCCCGTATTGCTGATACGCCGGCCGCGTGGGACAGTGCGGGCGGTCGTTCTTGGCTACCATGGATCCGGAAGGCACACAAGGCAGGATGTTGATCGAGGTCGAGAGGGAGTTGACTGTCGCCACCGCTCACAGAATCGTGAGGGAGTGTTTGCCGGACGAAACGCGGTGCGCGGGCCGGCAGATTGCGCGGAGTGACATGGTAGTCTGCATGGCGGGGGCTGACCACCCATGTGAATTCTCCGTGGAGTTGGGCTGCCGCCTTCTGTGCTTTCATCCTCGCCGGCTGGAGATCGCCGCGCGCCAGCGCGCGCTGGCCCGCGAGCAAACGCAGGCGCTTCGACAAAAACCTACCACCCGCATCGCCTCCAAACGCACGCAGCGAAATCACTAGGCTCTCTCCCTAGGCCCGCTTCGGCTTCTGCCCGGTTTGTCAATGCACGGGCCGCGAACCATAGTGCTCCGCAGATCGAAAGCACGGATTTTGGACGAGAAGGTGGTCTCACTTGCTTTCGTTCCGTCGCGTGACTAGAGTGCGCACGCTGGCGCGGTTTCAAGGATTCAGAACAACGGTCAAGACCACCGCAGAAACGCTGTCAACCCATGAAGGAGATTCTCGAATGAAAGGTAATGCAAAGGTCATCGCCACACTCAACATGCTGCTGGCCGAGGAGCTGACGGCGATCAACGAGTATATGGTGCATTCGGAGATGTGCGCGAACTGGGGCTTCGAGCGCCTGCACAAGGTCATTGAGAAACGCGCCATTGACGAGATGAAGCACGCGGAGAAACTAATCGCCAGGATTCTCTTCCTCGAAGGCACGCCCGTCGTCAGCAAGCTCAATCCGATGCATATCGGCGCGGATGTCGTGGCGCAACTGAAGAACGACCACGGCGCGGAGGCGACGGCTGTGAAGTTGTATAACGAGGCCATCCCGCAGGCGGCCGAACAAGGCGACAACGGCACCCGCGAGATGCTCGAAGACATCCTTGAGGACGAGGAGACGCACATTGACTGGATCGAATCACAACTCGATCAGATCAAGCAGATGGGTGCGCAGAACTACCTGGCCGAACAAACGCGGGCGTAAGCAAACGGAGAAGGCACGGCAGGGGAACGAGCGCGGAGGATTCGCGTCTGCCGACGCTGGACTTTCGCGACGCACCCGCTAACATTCGCGCACGCTATGGCACTGAACGTCGCTTTCTACTGGCACATGCACCAGCCGGATTACGTGGATCCGGACCGGAAGGTGGCGATGCTGCCGTGGGTTCGCCTGCACGCCGCCAAGGGCTACTACGACATGGTGCGCTTGGTGAAGGAATTTCCCACCGTGCCGATCACGTTCAACATGACGCCGGTGCTGGTGAAGCAGATGCTGGAGCTGCAACGCGGCGAGGTGCAGGACGCATGGCTGGAATTGTCGCGGACGCCGGCGGACCGGTTGACGGCGGCGCAGCAGCAGGAGGTGTTGCGGCACTTCTTCAGCCTTTCGCATCAGAACATGGTGCGGCCGTATCCGCGCTACGACGAGCTGCTGCGAATGCGCGGGTCAGAGACGCGGCCGGCGGCGTTGGAGGAGGCGGCGCGGCATTTTCTCGCGGGCGATTGGCGGGACTTGCAGGTGTGGTTCAACCTCGCGTGGTGCGGCTACTTCGCAGTGCGCGACATGCCGGAACTGGCGGCGCTGCGGAAGAAGGGGCGGAATTTCACCGAAGCTGACAAGAAGGTCGTGCTGGACGCGCATCTGGAGTTGGTGCGGCGCTCGCTGGCGGAGTATCGCGAGTTGAACATCGCCGGGCGGATCGAGGTGACGGCGAGTCCTTTTTATCATCCGATCATGCCGCTGGTGTATAACACCGACTTCACGCGGCGCTGTATGCCGGGCGTGCCGCTGCCAACGACGTTTTCGTATGCGGAGGACGTGCGCGAACATTTGGAGCGCGCGGCGCGGTTTCACGAGGAGGTTTTTGGGCGGCGGCCAACGGGATTGTGGCCGTCGGAAGGCTCGGTTTGCCCGGAACTGGTGCCGCTGGTGCGCGCGGCGGGCTTCGAGTGGATGGCGACGGACGAGGAGATTCTGTTCCGGTCGCTCCAGATGATGCGCGGCAACCACACGAATGTGCAGCACGAGGAGTTGTTCCGGGCATACAGGCTAACCCACGGCGGCGCGAGCGTTGGGATGTGTTTTCGCGACCGCGGGCTGTCGGATTTCATCGGGTTCACCGCTGCGCGGCAAAAACCCGAGGACGCGGCGAAGTTCCTGATGGACGCGCTCGGCACGATCGCGACACAGGCGCGGGAGCCGGACGCCTTGGCGCTGGTTTTGCTCGACGGTGAGAACGCCTGGGAGTCGTTCGCGGACGGCGGCGAGACGTTCTTGCGGAAGGTCTATGGCGCGCTGGCCAGCGACGGGCGGTTCAAACCAGTGACACTGACGAATTACTTCCGCCAGCACGCACCGAAGCGTGATCTGACCACGATCCATACCGGCTCGTGGATTTACGCGAATTTCGACATCTGGATCGGCGACCAGGAGGAAAATCGCGCGTGGGAACTGCTGCGGGAGGCGCGTTACTTGTTTTCGCAGGTTCGGGACTCGCTGTCCGAGGATGCGCGGAGGTCGGCGATGCAATCGTTGCTGGCGGCGGAAGGCAGCGATTGGTTCTGGTGGTATGGTCCGGAGTTCCAGATTGAGGACAAGCCGCTGTTTGACGACCTGTTCCGGCGCCATGTGCGCTGCGCCTACCGCGCAATGGGCCGCCAATGGCCGGCAGCCGTGGATCGCTCGTTGCTGACGGTCGGGCCGGTTTATGCCTACCAGCAACCGCGCGAACTAATCACGCCGGTCATAGATGGCCTGCGAACATCGTATTACGAATGGCTTGGCGCGGGCGTCTATCGTGGCGGCGTGGGCCAGCACGCGATGGCGAAGTCGGCGGACTTGGTAAAGGAGATTCTGTTCGGCTTCGACAGGGAGAATTTCTATTTGGGGCTACAGTGGACAGGCAGCCCGCCGCTTCCGGGGGGCGACGCGGTGCGGCTGAGGTTCTCAGCGCCGCGAAACGCAGAGCTATGGCTTGGAGGGCTTCGGGAGAAGGCCAAGGGACCAGTCAAGCGCGAGCTGAGAGGGGATTGGGCATGTCAACAGACGGCCAGCGGCAGAACCGTGGTTGCGGCGCACGACCGAATGTTTGAGGTGGCAATTCCATTGGAGCTTTTTGGACAGGCGGCCGGACAGAAGTTGAGCTTTGTGGTGAGCGTAGAGAGCGGAGGTCAGATGCAGGAGCAACATCCCGGCGAAGGCGAGGTTTGCCTTGCAGTGCCGAGCAAGGCGGATGGGAACGAGGACTGGCTAGTTTAGAGGGGGTAAGGCTGGTTTTGTGGGGTTTCCATGTTTAGACGCGAGCCTTCCGACTCTTTATGTGTATCATAATACATATTGTGCGACGTAATTATTGCGGCACAAAAAACTGCCTTACACAATTGCATGAAACAAACCACCCGACAGGTTCTTAGTTTGTCAGCCCAAACCTTCGCGTAAACGGCCAGTAAAGTAGCATTGCCCGCCCAACCAGATTCGCGTGCGGAACCATCCCAAAGTAGCGGCTGTCGGCACTGTTCCGGCTGTTGTCGCCCAATGCGAAGTAATTAGCCCTCTCCACAACGAACTTATCATCGGCGTCCTTTAGATATGGCGCATCAAACGACTGTGGGTTTGAATACCCGCTGTAGCCATTCTTGAGGCTCATCACTCGCACAAACCCATTCTCACTGGCCAAACTGCCATTCACGAACAACTGCGGCTCCTTGATCTGCAAGACATCCCCGCCAACGCCCGCCAACCGCTTGATATAAAACTCCCCGCGCGTTTTCGGGATGTCCCGCGTCTCAAACACGAAAACCTCGCCTCGACGTGGTAGTCGAAAGTTATAGCTGACTTTGTCCACGAAGATATGGTCGCCGCTGCTTACTGTGCATCGGACGATCGGCTCGCCGCGGCGAAATGTTCTGCCTCGCGTTAGATTCAACGATTGCAGTGCCTTCTCGAAACTCTCCGGGTCAACATCCAATCGATACTCGCGCCCACCAACGGCCACCACGGTTTTGGGAAACTCAAGCGGCCCCAGTTGCACTTTTGTGCCAAACACCGGCAACATCAACTCACCATCTTCCTCGCAGATTGCCTCCACATAGCTCCGGCCAAACAGCGCCTTCTCCAACACCCGCACCGGCAATATCGGAACCTTCTCGTCTGGTCGCATTGGCTCGACATGAACGCCATAAAGCGTCGGCTGCATTGAACCGGTGGGAATCCTGAACGGTTGCAAAAAGAATGTCCGGATGCCGCCCCAGGCAACCACCGCTGCCACCAAACCGATTTCTATCGCCTCCCGCCATTGCGGATGCTTCGGCGCAGGAAAAAGCCTCGCACACGCATGGTCGAGTTGGTCCATCCCCTGTCCAATTTCCTCAATTGTGCCGCGCCGGACGCCATCGAACGCCGCGATAGCCTTCTCGACTGCCGCGACCTTGTCCGACTCCATGATGTCGCGATGCGTCGCCAGCAGCCGTCGGACGTGCTTCGAAACCTCGCGGGCGCGCTTGCGGGCGCGGTGCTGACGCCACCAACTGAACGGCGGGACTTCGAGTATGGCCATCATGACGATTTCAAAACGGTGATGAACGCCTCCTGCGGGATGTTCACCTTCCCCACCTGCTTCATCCGTTTTTTGCCTTCCTTCTGTTTCTCAAGCAGCTTGCGTTTGCGCGAAATGTCGCCGCCGTAGCACTTGGCGGTCACGTTCTTGCCGACGGAACCGATGGTTTCGCGCGCCACGATCTTGCCGCCGATGGCCGCCTGGATCGGCACGGCGAAAAGCTGTCTCGGGATCACTTCCTTCAGCTTCTCCGCGAGCATCCGGCCGCGGCTTTCCGACTTGCTGCGGTGGACGACGCTGGAAAACGCGTCCATGATTTCGCCGTTGATGAGCATGTCGAGCTTCACCAGTTCGCTGTCGCGATAACCGGCGTATTCGTAGTCCATCGAGCCGTAGCCGCGCGTGATCGTCTTCAGCTTGTCCACGAAGTCCACGAGGATTTCGTTCAACGGCAGTTCGCACGTCATCATCACGCGGCGGATATCAAGCGTCTCCGTGTGCTTCAACTCACCGCGTTTCTCCGCCACTAGCGCCATCACGTCGCCGATCATCTCGTTCGGGCAAATAATGAACGACCGGATGAACGGCTCCTCGGTCTTCTCCAGATAAGTCGGGTCCGGCCACTTCGCGGGGTTGTCCACCTCTTCCACAGTGCCGTCGGTCAGCGTCACGCGATACACCACACTCGGATACGTGGCGATGATGTCCATGTTGTATTCGCGCTGGAGCCGCTCCTGCACGATCTCCATGTGCAGCAGGCCGAGGAAGCCGCACCGGAACCCGAACCCGAGCGCCGCGCTGCTCTCGCTCTGATAGACGAACGACGAGTCGTTGAGCCGCAGCTTGGCCATGCTTGCCTTCAGCGCCTCGTAATCCGCCGTGTTGATCGGGTAAATCCCGCTGAACACCATCGGGTGCACCTCCGCGTAGCCGGGCAAGGGATGCGCAATCGGCCGGCGCGCGTCGGTGACGGTGTCGCCGATCTTCACGTCGGCGATGGACTTGATGTTGGCCACGATGTAACCGACATCCCCTGCCCCAAGCTTCGGGCGCGGCACGGGCTTCGGCGTGAACACACCGACTTCCTTCACGTCGTAAGTGTGGCCCGACATCATCAGCTTGATCTGCGAACCGAGCTTCATCTCACCGGCGAACACGCGGACGTAAACCACCACGCCGCGGTAGGAATCGAACACCGAGTCGAACACCAGCGCCGCCAGGTTCGGCTCCGGCAGCGGCTTGGGGGGCGGCACGCGCTTGATGACCGCTTCGAGAATCTCGTGGATGCCGATGCCCTGTTTCGCGCTGGCGAGGATCGCCTCCTCCGACGGGATCGCCAGGATGTCCTCCAACTGCTGTTTCACCTGCGCCACATCGGCCTGCGGCAGATCAATCTTGTTGATGACCGGGATGATGGTCAGTTTCTGCTTCAGCGCGAGGTGCAGGTTCGCCACCGTCTGCGCTTCTACGCCCTGCCCCGCGTCCACGATCAGCAGCGCGCCTTCACAGGCGTTGAGGCTGCGCGAAACCTCGTAGGAAAAATCCACGTGTCCGGGCGTGTCAATGAGGTTGAAAATGTAGTCCTGTCCGTCGTCGGCGCGGTAACGCATCGTCACCGGATGCATCTTGATCGTGATGCCGCGCTCGCGCTCCAGGTCCATCGAGTCCAGATGCTGCTCCTCGAGGTCGCGGTCGGCGATCGTCGAGGTCGCCTGCAACAAACGGTCGCTCAGCGTGGTCTTGCCGTGGTCCACGTGCGCGATGATGCAAAAGTTACGTGTCTTCGATTTATCCATACGAAAAAAGTCGCGAGACGATAGCCTCCGCACGCAACGCGACGCAAGAGGTGTTTTCAAAAAGCGCCCCTGCCCTGCCGGCTGCGGCGCCGGCCTAGGGTTTCTTCTTAGCCGGTTTTCGAGAACTTCCCGCATGGCGCGGTCCGGCTTCCCCGCGTAGGTTCCCGGTAACGAAACGAGAGTTTATGAACACGAACAAATCACGAACGCGCGTCCTTTTCGTGAACGATCATCCGGCTTCGGAGGACGCGGCGGAATCTTCGGTGGTCGAGCCGGGCGCTTTGGAGCGCGTGTTTCTGTCGGCGGCGCTGATCTTCGCGATCTTCTTCCTGGTGGCGGTCGCGGTGTTTGGGGCGCCGGCGTCCTGGGGCGCGCGGTAGGCTACTTGTCCTCCGGCGGCTCCGGCGGCAACATCGCCCGGCCGTCCGAGATCCGTCCCACCAACTCCTGCGGGAGCGGCAGCTCGCCCAGGTCGCTGGCCGGGTTGATCATCACGTCCATTCCTCGCGTCCCCAGCTCGAAGAAAAGCCACCGGCCCTTCATCTCACACACGCAGAACTTCTCCTTGAACGGCGCTTTCTTGAACAGTTCCTCCACGCGCTGATGCGACGTGAACAGCGGGATGAACTGTCCCTGCGGCGCGGTGAACGCAACGAACGGGATCTTCTCTCCCGCCTTCGGGGTGACTTCGCTGCCGGCCAGGCCGGGCTTGTCCGGTTGCAGGAAGAACAGCGACTGTTGCATGAGCAGCCGGAAGAACGCCGGCTGCGTGTCCGGCTCCGCCAGTGCTTTGCAAAACGCTGTCTCGAACTCGTTCAGTTGTTTCTTTTCCATGTGTGTGTTCCGCTGGGCGACGGAAACTTGTAGCACATCCCGCGACGGATTTCACGCGCGGCGTTTCAGACATGGCTCTGTAGCGGCGGTCTCTGACCGCCGAATCTTTGGCGAGAACCGACGGCGGTCAGAGACCGCCGCTACAGGTGGGTGCGGGAACCGACGGCGGTCAGAGACCGCCGCTACAGGTCGGCAGCACCACTCGCGGCGTCCGCGAATCCAAAATCCAAAATCTAAAATCCAAAATCGCGCCGCCGCTACACGATTGGCGGCTGGAGCGTGATCGTTCTGGGGGCGGTGCTTCGCGTGCCGGCGCTGTTGCTCACCTCCGTGATGATCTTCACCACCTGCCCGACCTCGAACGGCCCCAGCGCGTTGCCGCTGGCGTCCAGCGGGGCGCTGTGCGCGAACCCTTCGTCCACGCCCACCACCTGCCACTTGACCAGCTTCGTCGTGGCGTGGTCGCCGCCGCCGGGGACGTAGGCCACCAGCACTTGCAGGCCCTCTTCGCCGCCTTGGGTGACGCTCGCGATCTCAATGGTGTCGGGCGCGGGCGTGCCGCCTTCGGCGGGAATGCCCCCGAGCGCCTCGTAAGCGTCGCTGCCCACATCGAACGTTGCCTTCGCGGCCTTATACCAACGCTTGTTCGCCTGGTCCACCGTCCGGTCCAGCGCGCGCAACGCCGCCCGCTTGGTGTCGAGCGCCTCCTGCGTGTCGCACATGTCCTTCACGAGGTCCGTGTAACCATCGAGCAGCCCCTTCAGCATCGCCGCCGTGAACGGCGTCCCCGCCACCGACCGCGTGATCGCCGGCTGCGGGGGCGTCATCGCCGCCAGCAGCGCGTTGGCCCGCACCCACAAGGGATACAAGCCCCGCGCGCGCGCCAGGATCGTCCCCTCCGTGCGCGGCACGCTCCGGTAAAGGTCGTCCATGTCCGCCATGAGCGCCTCGTTCTCGTCGAGCATCGCCTCGATGATCGCGGGCACCTTCGTGCCCAGCAGCTTCATCTTCAGCAACGCGTCCTGCACGACGCGATACGACGCGTCGGCCGTGTCCTGCGCCGTCGTGCGCTCCTGCACCAGCGGCTCGAACGCCGCGATGTAACCTTCCAGTTCCGTCGTGCCCGTCGAGCCGATCTTCAGCGTCGGGGTGTATTGCGTCCAGACCGGCAGCGTGAGCTGCGCCCGTTGTTTGGTGACTTCCCAGTATTCCATGTTGGCCTCCGAGTTCAGGGTGATGGGTTGCTGCGGCACTAAAAGCGGCTGCGGCGTCGCATGAGGCGGCTCATCGAACCGGTGGCCTTCATCCAGCCTCCAACCTTCATCGAGTCGAATGATACCTCCGCCGGGCATAACAATGTCTTTCGTTGAAACATCTGCTGACACCTCTGCTTGACCTGTGGCGGCCGTCTCCGACCGCCGTCTGTCGCTGCAAACCCACATGTTTCACACGCTGCACGAAATGGCGATAAGCTGTAGCCGCCGACGTAAGGAGGCGGACGCCTTGCCATCCACAACCTTCCCGCCTCCTCACGTCGGCGGCTACGAAACATGTGAAATAACCAAGCTAACAACGTTTCCGGTCGCCGGCCGTTATCGCAACCACTCGGCGGTCAGAGACCACCGCTACAGTGATTTCTACAGCATCAACGTCGAATACTGTAGCATCTTTTCACACTTCTGCAATGTCTTTTTTTGACCATCTAAAATCTTATCCGATTACATCCGGTCAATCTTCATCACTACGCTCTCAGTTTAACATCATGTAATACCAGTTTGCGCCACTGTAACCATTACAGCCATGCAAACTGACGCTACAGTATGACAACCTGATGTTACATATGGTCAAACCGGTGAAACATCCTATCACGCCGGGATTACAGCACCATGCGCGGACGATACAGCAAAGCATACTGACCATACATCGTATCAAACCGGCAGATCATCACCGCATACTGACCCGATAGTATGGCTCCCGGACCTTAGAACTTCTCTCAAGGACGTGACCATTTCATATCCCGCCGTTTTCATTTCGCCATCAGAGATTTCTCCAGCTCATCAAGCAGCCTCTGCGTCTTCTTCGTCTTTGGATGATCCTCGCCCAGCGACTTGCGCCTGCCATCCAGCGCCCGCCGCGCAAAGACCAGCGCCTCCGCTTCCCTATTCTGGTTCTTCACACATAGCGCCAGATTAAAACAGGACTCAAACAAGTCGGGATGCTCCGGCCCCAAGACGCGCTCGCGGCCAGCCAGGACGGCGCGGTGCTCCCGCTCGGCCTCGCCGTGCTTGCCTTGGGCTTGTAGTGCAGTAGCCAAGTTGTTGCGGCTGATCAGAGTCCTGGAATCCTCCGCCCCCAAGACGCGCTCGAAGATGGCCAGGACAGCGCGGTGTTCCTTCTCGGCCACGCCGTGCTCGCCTTGAGCATTCAGCGCAAGGGCCAAGCCCATGCGGCTGTCCAGCGTGTCGGGATGCTCCGGCCCCAGGACGCGCTCCTGCATCTTTGCGTTATTGCGATATTCTTCTTCGGCTTCCTTATGCTTCCCTTGGACAAATAGCACAGAGGCCAAGGTGATGCGGCTGCTCAGCGTGCTGGGATGTTCCGGGCCAAAGATGCGTTCCTTGATGGCCAAGACGGCGCGGCTCTCCCGCTCGGCCTCGACGTGCTTCTCTTGGGCTTTCAGCGCGTTGACCAGGTTGTTGCGGATGGCCAGCGTGCTAGGATGCTCCGGACCAACGATGCGTTGGTAGGCGTCTGTGATGGCGCGAAACTCCATCTCGGCCTGCGCATACTTGCCTTGGCCATATAACTTCTTCGCCCCATCGTTCCGAGTCTTCAGCGCGGCCAACTCCTCCTCCTGCGCGGCGCTGAGTTTGCTCTCTTGGGTGCGCGGCCTTTCCGCATCGCGACATCCGCTCCACAAGCCGGCGGAGAGCGCGAAGAGAAAGCAAAGAGAGAGCGTCGCGCGGAGGAAAACAAACCGCGTCGAGTGCGAGCCGCCATTCCCACAGATGCCGCTCATGACCGCGCCGGTATAGCGCGTTCGCCGGCCGCGGCGCAAGCGCGAAAAGAATCGGCGGCGTGGTGGGGGCGCAACCGGGCACACGCACCGTAGCGCAGATTTCCAATCTGCTGTGTCGCCGACTTCCAGTCGGCAGACCGTTGGAGTTGCGCAGCGCCAGCGGGTTGGAAACCCGCGATACAGCAGACTGGAAGTCTGCGCTACCGCGCTGGCCGTCCGCTACGGTGCGTGTGTCGAGTTGCGGCGGCGCGGTGGCGCGGCGGCGGTTGCGGGACTATGTTGGGCCGATGAAGACAGGATGCAGTTCCTGGGAAAGGTGACGCGATGAATGAGCTACCACTGCAAGGAACCTGGCGGGGACCGAAACTGGAAATGTCGGGGGCGCCGGCCCTCTTGGCCGGCAAGCAGCCAGTCCGGCGCGGTCGCGGGGGGATGCCGCGCCGGGCGCGGGCCGGCTGGGGGCTGCGGGCGGGCCGGCTGGCGTTGTTGCGGAGGCTGGCCGCCTCGGCCCGGAGGCGGCACGGGTTGAACCCGTTGCTGGATTGGGGCGGAAGGATCGGGGATTGACGGGAGCGGGCGCGAGTCGCGCGCGAGTCGCGATCTGTAACGCGTAATGCGTAAGAGACACTGGCTGTCTTTCTACTTGCGCATTACGCAATTTTTTTGCCTTGTAGCCGGAGATCCCGCGCTGACGCGCGCAGCGCCGCTCCTCCCCCGCCCCGCCGTTGCCGCGCCGTCACCCGACGGCGCGGCGTTCAATAGAGGGCAATCGGGGAGCAGGTCTTTTGGTTTGCTTGGTGCGCGCGACGATCTGTTCGCGCTGCGGGTGGCGGCAGAGCCGGTGAACGCCGAAGGCAACTTGGTAGCGGCAGCGCGCAGGGCCGGCGACGAGGCACCACGCCGCGTCGCCGCAGCTCCGCCCCTTGGCCCGGCAGATGTCCGGGTCTGGCAGGGATTGTATCGGGTGGAAGGATTGTAGTTGAACGCCGGACTGCCATGTCTTCGTGTTCATTGTTGGCTCGGTTCGCTGGAAAGATTTGCCAGCACTGTAGGCCGGCGATACGCGGCTGTCTTGAGGGATTATTCTAATTTTCGCCTAGGTGTTCCGCCTAAGCGCCGGCGCGGATTTCAACCGCCCCGCCGCGCAAGCGGAAACATCCGGGGAGGCATTTGACTGCGGAGGCGGGAAGCCTAGCTTTGGAGCGAGGGGGCGCTGGCTTCCGGGCCGCGTCATCTCGGTCTAACCACTGTCAACGGGTTCCGGGGCCAGCTAGTGCCGGCGCCGGAATGCGCGGGCGCGAAGGAGACGCCTTGACCGCGGGGCCGGGCGTTCTAGGTTTGAAACAAGGGGGTGCTGGCTTCGGAGCCGCGAAACCTGTCAGACTCGTAGGAAGCGGCTCCGGAACCAGGAATGATTCACCAGCAAAGGCCGGCGCGGCTCAGAATCTCCAGGCGATGGAGGCGCGCACGCGGAGGTCGGGCACGAGCGTGTCGCCGGTGCTGTGGATGTGGGCGGGCACGTCCACGGCGCCCAGGGCGCTGAGGCGGTTGTTGAAGGTGTAGGTGAGTTGCGGACCGAGGAAGACGATGGTTTCGGCGGTGTGGCCCATTTCCATGACGGCGCCGGGAGGCATCACCATGTCGCCCATCTGGTCCTGCCCCTTGGTTTCGCCGGAGCAGATGAGCTGCAAGGCCAGCGTGTGGTTCTCGTTGAGGAGCAGATAGTAGCCGGGGCCGGCCTGCCAGGAGAGGTCGTTGGCGAAGCGGTAGCCGAAGGCGCCCTCGGTGCGGATGCCGTATTGCGCGCTGGCGGTGCCCATGAAGCGATGCCAGCGTCCATAGACGCCCGTGCCGATGATGCCGTCAAAGGAGCCGGAGCCGAGCGCCAGGTCGTGGCCGCTGATGCCGGTGGCGAAGTCCGGCTCCTCGGGATTGAGATGGGCGGGGTCGCCGGTGGGGAACTTCACGCCGCCGATGAGGTTCCATCGGAAGGTGGAGTCCTCGTCGGCTTTCTCGAAGAGGAGATAGTTGCCCAGCAAGCAGATGTCGCCGAGGCCGCTCTCGTGCGCGGAGCCAGCGGCGTCGGAGCCGAAGTCCTTGTAGAGGTAGGGCACGTTGAGTTGGACGCCGACGCGGCGGTTGAAGCGGTAGGCGGCGTAGAACTGGGTGTTGTAGCTGTGGAGATACTCGCCGTCGTTGGGCACGGTGCGGTTCTCGGCCTGGAGGGTGTTGAAGTAGGTGTATTGCTCGGCGACGCCCGCGTAGAAGCCGCGGTCGCCCGCCCCCTGCGCCTCGGAGGCGATGTAGATGGCGCAGAGATCGCAGGTCCGCGCGGGACCGGCAAGAAGCAAACTGACAAGGCACGCCACGACGCCGACGGTTCTTGTTTTCATCCAGAAGTCCTTTCGAGCACGGACGGCATAATCCCCCGCGGCGCGGGCGGATTCAATAGAGGCAAAGTCTGAACGCGGCTTAGGAAAGACGCCTACGCGTCCGTCGCGGAAACTCCCCTCCCCTGCCCCGCCGCGCCTTCAGACGTTCGAGGCCAGTTGCCGACCGAGACGGACAAGCGCGTTGGCGCGCGACTGTTCGCCGGCCTCGGCATAGACGCGCAACACCGGCTCCGTGCCGCTGCCGCGCCACATGAGCCAGGCGCCGTCGCGGGCAATCATCTTCACGCCGTCAAAATCGCGAACCTCGCTCAGCGGCGAGCCGAGCAGGTCTTGCGCCGGATGTTGCCGGAGCCACTCCATCAGCGGCGCGCGCTTCTCCAGCGGATAGCGCACGTCCTCGCGGGCGTAGCAGCTCGCCCCAAACTCGGCGTCCATCTCCGCCATGATCTGCCGGACCGGCTTGCGTTCGCACGCGAGGAACTCCAGGAGCAGCAGCCCCGCCAAAATGCCGTCGCGCTCCGGAATCCAGCCCTTGAAGCCCAGCCCGCCGCTCTCTTCGCCGCCCATCAAGACGTCGCACTCGCGCATTTTTTGGGCGGCCCACTTGAACCCGACGGGCGTCTCGTGCAGCGCGAGGCCGTATTTCGCGCAAATGCGGTCCACCATGACGGTGGTGTTGAGCGCCTTCACGACGCAGCCGCTTTGCTTGCGATGCCGGATCAAATGCAGCAGCAACATCGCGAAACAATAATGCGTGCTGATGAACTCGCCCTGCGGGTCCATCGCTGCAATGCGGTCGGCGTCGCCGTCCGTCACAAGCGCGATGTCGCTGCGGTGCCCGCGGAGATAATCGGACAGCGACGAGAGGTTCGCCACAATCGGCTCCGGGTTCACGCCGCCGAAAAGCGGGTCCGGCTCCGCCCGCAACGTCGTCACCGCCGTCCCCCGCCGCGTCGCAAGTATCTTCTCAATCTCCCGCCGCCCGCACCCGTGCATCGAGTCCACCACAAGATTCAGCTTTGCCCCCGCAATCCGCTCCAAATCCACAAACCGCCCCACCGCCTCCCGATGCGGCCCGCGCACGTCCTCAACGAGAATCCTCCCCTCCCCCCGCGCCTGCTCGAAGGGAACTGTTTTCGGCGGCTCGCGGTCCAGCAGCCGCTCGATCTCGTCCGTCATCGCCGTATCGGCGGAACCGGCGAAGTCGGCCTTGATCTTGAAGCCGTTGAACGCGGGAGGATTGTGGCTGGCGGTGATCATGACACCGCCGATGAGACCGCGAGCCTTCACAGCGTAGCTCACCGCCGGTGTCGGCGCGGGCTGGAGCGCGCAGATCGTGGTGATGTCGTTGCCGGCGAGAACTTCGGACGCCGCGACGGCGAACTGGTCTGATTGACGGCGCGTGTCGCAGCCCACCACCGCGCGCGGGACGATGCCTTTTCGCGCCGCGGCCTCGCGCCAGTAGATGGCGACGGCTTGCGTGACCCGCCGGACATTCTCAAAGGTGAATTCTCCCGACATCAGCGCCCGCCAGCCGTCGGTGCCGAATCGGATGGGCGTTGGCATGGGATGCCGGGTGATTAAGCTGGATTACAAGCGCGCCGCAATGCGGCGATGGCCTCCGCCATGTCTTGCGCGCGGAACAACGCCACGCCCGCCACCATCACATTCGCCCCCGCTGCCGCGCATTTGCCGACGGTGTTCTCCGATACGCCGCCGTCCACCTGGATGTCGAAGTCCAGGTTCTTCTCGTCGCGTAGCGCGGCCAGTTGCGAAATCTTCTCCAGAACAGGATCCATGAACGCCTGCCCGCCGAAACCGGGATTCACCGTCATCATCAGCACGAGTTTCACCCGGTCGAGATGCGGCTGGATGGCTTTGAGCGGCGTGCCAGGATTGAGGACGATACCCGGCGATCTCCCGGCCGCGCGGATCGCCTCCAATGTGGCCGCGACGTTGCAGGGGCTTTCGATGTGGATGCTCACGCGGTCGGCACCCGCCTCGATGAATGCCGGCGCGAACTTGTCCGGGCGATCCACCATCAGATGCACGTCGAGCGGCAGACTCGTGGCACGCCGCAGCGCACGCACCACATCCGGCCCAACGGTGAGATTCGGCACGAAGTGGCCGTCCATTACGTCCACGTGGAGCCAGTCGCCACCCTCTGCTTCAGCGCGTGCGGCCTCGTCCGCCAGCCGGCCGAAGTCGGCTGCGAGGATGGACGGTGCGATGATCAATGGACGCCGCATACGATGCGCCCACTCTAGCGGCGCAGAGCAAGCTCACGCAAGTAGATTGAAACCAGCCTTCCTCTTGTGAGGGTTACTTCCAGAAGTTTGCGGGCAGGAAACCTGCGACCGGCACACGAATCCGGTTCTCGGACTTGCGGGCTGCGACCCGCCCTCTGACCGTGGAACACACTTGGCAGCAGCCACTGACCCGCAACGCACGATTGGCTTCGAGCAACCGCACACCGCAACGCTTACAGAAACGGTTTATTTCAGGACGTTCAATTCTATTCATTTGTGACCGATTGTTCATTGTGGAGCACCCTTCACCGGAATTGGCGATTTGTCAAATTTTGCTGTCAAACTTCACCGCGTTTGACATCATCGCCCCTTCGGCTGTTGAATCAATTCAATCTCGTAACCCTCTGGCGCGTCAATGAAAGCAATCACGCCTCCATCATTTCCGCGGTGCGGACCGTCGCTGACAGGCACTCCAAGCTTCTTCAGGTGCGCCTCGAAGGCGTCCCAGTTCTCCACCTCAAACGCCAGATGTGTCAGGTCCGGCTGGACCTGCACCGGGCCGCTCGCCGGGAAGTGGCAAATCTCGATCAATTCCTCGCTGCCGGGCGTCTTCAGGAACACCAACTCCGAGCCGCGGCCGCTCTTGCTGCGGCGCTGTTCTTCCAGTCCGAGCACGTCCTTGTAGAACCGAATCGTCCTTTCCAGATCGTTCACGCGGTAGCGCGTGTGCAGCAACTTCGTGATCATGGCGGCCAACGTAAACCACACCCGCGGGCGGCGCAAGTTGTGCCAGCCCTGATTTCACCGTTGATTTAGCGGTGGCAGCGGGCTAGTAATACCGGCCCGACGCCGGCCCTGTGTTGCCGGCGTCGTTCGTTGTAGAGAGCGACTAACGACATGAGCAAGAAAACCGATACAAAGAAGATGCGCGCCACGCAGCCGACCACCGCGACTGCCGCTGCCCCGCCCTGCCCCACCGACCCCCAGCCGATGAAAGGCGCCGATATCCTCGTCGCCTGCCTGGAGCGCGAGGGCGTCGAGGTCATCTTCGCTTATCCCGGCGGCGCTTCGATGGAGATCCATCAGTCGCTGACCCGCTCGAAGCAGATCCGCACCATCCTCTGCCGGCACGAACAAGGCGGCGCGTTCATGGCGGGCGGCTACGGCCGGGCGACCGGCAAGGCCGGCGTCTGCATGAGCACCAGCGGCCCCGGCGCGACCAACCTCGTCAGCGGCATCGCCGACGCCTACATGGATTCGACTCCGCTCGTTGCGATCACCGGCCAAGTGGCGCAAAGCATGATCGGCAAGACGGCGTTCCAGGAAACGGACGTGTTCGGCATGACACTGCCGATCGTCAAGCACAGCTACCTCATCACCGACATCAACGACCTTCCCCGCATCATCAAGGAAGCGTTTCACGTTGCGCAAAGCGGCCGGCCCGGCCCGGTGGTCATTGATATTCCCAAGAGCATCCAGCAGGCGACGGTGGTGCCGGTGTTCCCCGACAAGGTGAACCTGCCCGGCTACACCGCCACGCCGGTGGACGACGACCTCGACGAGAAGCTCGCGAAACTCGCCGCGCTCATCGCCAAGAGCGAGCGCCCCCTCATCTACTGCGGCGGCGGCATCATCAGCTCCGGCGCGCACAAGGAACTGCTGGAGTTCGCCGAGAAGACGCAGATTCCCGTGACGACGACGCTCATGGGCTGCGGCGGTTTCCCGGAGACGCATCCGCTTTCGCTGAAGTGGCTCGGCATGCACGGCACCGTCTATGCCAACTGGGCCGCGGACAACTCGGACCTGCTCATCGCGCTGGGCGTGCGCTTCGACGACCGCGTGACCAGCAAGGTGAGCGAGTTCTGCAAGCACGCGACCATCGTCCACATTGATATTGACCCGAGCGAGATCAACAAGAACAAGCCGGCAAACCTCTCGGCGGTGGCCGACGTGCGGCTGGCGCTGGAGAAACTGAACAAGATCGCGAAGTCGCCCGCGCACAAGTTCAAGTCGTGGCGCGCGAAGATCGCCGAGCAGAAGGCGAAGTATCCCCTCGCCTACAAATTCACCGACGAGGTGCTGCGCAGCAAATACGCCCACGACTTCCTCAAGGGCGACGCCTCGCAGATCATCATGCCGCAGTTCGTCATCCAGCAACTCTGCGAGCTGACGCAAGGCGAAGCCATCATCGCCACCGGCGTGGGCCAGCACCAGATGTGGAGCGGGCAGTATTACACCTTCACGCATCCGCGCACCTTCCTGACCAGCGGCGGCCTCGGCGCGATGGGTTTCGGCTGGCCCGCGGCCATCGGCGCAAAGGTGGCGCATCCGGACAAACCGGTCATTGACATTGACGGCGACGGCAGCTTCCTGATGAACGTGCAGGAGATGGCCACCGCGCACATCGAGCGCATCGCGGCCAAGGCCATCATCCTCAACAACCAGCACCTCGGCATGGTGGTGCAGTGGGAGGACCGCTTCTACAAGAGCAACCGCGGCCACACCTACCTCGGCGACCCGCGCAACCCGCACGTCATCTATCCCGACTACGTGAAGATGGCGCAAAGCTTCAACGTCCCCGCCGAGCGAGTGCTCTACAAAAAGGACGTGCGGCCCGCGCTGGAGCGGATGCTGGCGAGCAAGGAGCCTTACGTGCTCGACATGATCACGCCCTACACCGAGCACGTGTTGCCGATGATTCCCGCCAACACCTCGTTCAAGAGCATCATCATCGAATAGCGGCCGCCGCCTTGGAGCCGGCCCCGATGGCGAACCCGCCGCGCAGCGCGTGTGCTGGCCTCTCTAGGTGTTTTCCCTAACCATCGCTGCGGTTTGTTCCTAGGGCTTTTGCCTTGAATTCAAGGGGAAGTGGGAATAAAAGAGTGGCCGTTGAAACCGAACCAACGGAGATTGATTTTCATGAAAGCAAAGGCTGCGGGGTTCACTGTGGGAAAAACCAATTCGACACTGCCCAAATCCCCCACGGGCATCCAGGGTCTGGACGAGATCACCGGCGGCGGCCTGCCCAAAGGCCGGCCCACGCTCATCGCGGGCGCGGCCGGTTGCGGTAAGACGCTGCTGGGGATGGAGTTCCTCGTGCGCGGCGCCACGGAGTTTGGCGAGCCGGGCGTGTTCATGGCGTTCGAGGAGACGGGCAAGGAGCTGGTCGCCAACGTCCGCTCGCTCGGCTTCGACCTCAACAAGCTCGTGGCGCAAAAGAAGATCGCGCTCGACCACGTGCGCGTCGAGCGCAGCGAGATCGAGGAGACCGGCGAGTATGATCTGGAGGGGCTGTTCATCCGCCTCGAACACGCCGTCAAGAGCGTCGGCGCCAAGCGCGTCGTGCTGGACACGGTGGAGACGCTCTTCGCCGGGCTGCCCAACCAGCTCATCATCCGCGCCGAGCTGCGGCGGCTCTTCGCGTGGCTCAAGGAGCGCGGCCTCACGGCCATCATCACCGGCGAGCGTGGCGGTGCCGAGGGCACGCTGACGCGGCACGGGCTGGAGGAATACGTCGCCGACTGCGTCATCGTGCTCGACCACCGCGTGGACGAACAGATGTCCACGCGCCGGCTGCGGGTGGTGAAGTATCGCGGTTCGATGCACGGCACCAACGAGTATCCGTTCCTCATCGGCGAGCACGGCATCTCGGTGATGCCCGTGACCTCGATGAAGCTGGACCACGAGGTGACCTCGCAGCGCATTTCGTCGGGCATCGCGCGGCTGGACGAGATGCTCGGCGGCAAGGGATTTTATCGCGGCAGCAGCGTGCTGGTCTCCGGCTCGCCGGGCTGCGGCAAGACCAGCGTGGCGGCGCATTTCGCCGACGCGACCTGCCGGCGCGGCGAGCGCTGCCTGATGTTCGCCTACGAGGAGTCCCCCAGCCAGGTGTTGCGCAACATGCGCTCCATCGGCATTGACCTCGAACAATGGGTGCGCAAGGGCCTGTTGCAAATCCACGCCACGCGCCCCACGCTCTACGGGCTGGAGATGCATTTGGTGACCATGCACGACCTGGTGGTGAAGTTCCGTCCCACGGTCGTCATCGTGGACCCGATCAGCAACCTCACCGTCCGCAATGACGAGACGGAGCTGAAGCCGACGTTGATGCGGCTGATAGATTCCCTGAAGACGCGGCACGTCACGGCGCTGTTCACCAGCCTGACCACCGGCGGCTCCAGCCTGGAGGAATCGCAGGTCGGCGTCTCCTCGCTCATGGACACCTGGCTGTTGTTGCGCAACATGGAGAACAATGGCGAGAAGACCCGCACGTTCTACATCCTCAAGAGCCGCGGCATGGCTCACTCCAACCAGGTGCGCGAGTTCGTCATGACCGGCAAGGGCGTGGACCTGCTGGATGTCTATGTCGGCGCCAACGCCGTGCTCACCGGCACCGCGCGTGTGGCGCAGGAAGGCCGCGAGCGCGCCGAGGCCGCCCTGCGCCAGCGCGAGCACACGCGCAAGCTGCGCCAGCTCTCCCGCAAACGCAAGGCCATCGAGGCGCAGATCGCTGCGCTCCAGGCTGACGTGGAGGCCGAGGAGGATGAGATCAAGTCCTCGGTGTCCGAGGATTCGTTGCAGCAGAAGGCCGTCGCCGCCGATCGCCGCCAGATGACCCAACTGCGCGGCGGCGCCCGCTAAGTTTGACCGGAGAAGAACGCGATGAAGAAGACCGGAGAAAAAACCTGGCAGTTGCGCCTCTACGTGGCCGGGCAGACCGCCAAGTCCATCACGGCCCTGGCCAACCTCAAGAAGATCTGCGAGACGCATCTGGCGGGCCAATACGAGATCGAGGTGATTGACTTGGTGCAGAACCCCAAGCTGGCCGCGGGCGACCAGATTCTGGCCATCCCGACGCTTGTGCGCCGGCTGCCCTCGCCAATCAAGAAGATCATCGGCGACCTCAGCAACGAAACGCGCGTGCTGGTCGGCCTCGACCTGCGCCAGGGCTAAGATGAAAGAGGTTCTTGCAAAACCCTGTAGCGGCGGTCATAGACCGCCGCTACAGTAGAGGCAAGAGGATCGAGAGAAAGAAGTTCTCATGGCAAAGGTATCAACCAAGACCGGGTTGGAAGCGCTGGAAGAAGCGGCGGCCAAGCAGGGGACGGAGCGCTACGTGCTCCGCCTCTACATCACGGGCATGACGCCGCGCTCCACGCTGGCGGTCGAGAACATCCGGAAAATTTGCGAGGAGCATCTCCAGGGGCGCTACGACCTGGAGGTGGTGGACATCTACAAGCAGCCGACGCTGGCCGAGGGCGAGCAGATCATCGCCGCGCCGACGCTCATCAGGAAACTGCCGCTGCCGCTGCGTCGTTTCATCGGCGACATGAGCAACACCGACCGCATCCTGCTGGGATTGGATTTGCGAACGAAGGCCAAGTAAATGGAAACGATGACCGAAGAAGATCTGCTTAAAGAGAACGCCGAACTGCGCGCGCGGCTGGAGGAAGCCGAGGAGACGCTTCGCGCCATCCGCGCCGGCGAGGTGGACGCGGTGATGGTGGGCGCACAGGTCTTCACCCTCAAGAGCGCCGAGACGCCCTACCGGATCCTCGTGGAGGCCATGAACGAGGCCGCCATCACGCTCACGCCCGACGGCACCGTCCTCTACTGCAATGGCCGGTTGGCCGAACTGTTCCGCGTGCCGCATGAGGCCGTCGTCGGCGCCACGCTGCGGCAGTTCGTGGCGCCCGCCGACCAGCCGAAGTTTGACGCGCTGTTCGCCGAGAGCCTGAGATGCTCCAGCAAGGGTGAAATCGGCCTCGGACGCAAGGGCGGCCCGCCCGTTCCCGTGCAGCTTTCCCTCAGCCTCATGAAGCTGGACGACGGCACTCGCGGCCTCTGCGCGGTCATCACCGACCTCAGCGAGCGCAAGCGCGTCGAAATTGCCCTCAAGCAACTCACCGAGGACTTGGAAGCCCGCGTGGCCAGCCGCACATTGGATCTGCAGGCCAAGAACGAGGAGTTGAAGAAATCCAACAGAATGATGGTCGGCCGCGAGTTGCGCATGATCGAGTTGAAGAAAGAAATGAACGCCCTCTGCGCGAAGTTTGGCCAGCCACCGAAGTATCCGAACGCCGTCGAGTAGCAGCGATCCCTTCACTCCTGTGGCGGCGGTCCATGACCGCCGATTATCAATCACTCGTCACTCGTTCGGCGAGGATTCCAGCTCTGGAGGCTGTTTTTGATCTAACTTGCGTTTGGAGCGTGTTTTGTGACGTTGAACGGGCGTTTTCTGGCTGTTTTTGACCACTTTCTCAGGCTCAGGACGCGCTTTTTTCGCTTGGAGCGCGCTTTTTTTGGCTGGAGCGCGCTTTGTCGGAGGAAAAGCACGCTCCAAGAGGCTTGGAGCGGACGGTTATCGGTTGAAAGGCCGTCATGGGCGCGGGGTTGGAGTCACCGGTGCTGCAATCGGCCAGCAGCCTGCGGAGGCGGGTGGCTTCCTTGGCGGCGGGCCGACCCGCGTGCGGCGCAATCTCAGCCGTAGCCATGAAGTTGCGAGCAAGCCCGAAGGGCGTGGACATGAATAGCCGTGGGTGAAACCCACGGACAACCAAGCAAGGCCGGTCGAACCCCGTGAGGGGTTCAATCGTAGCGGTGGGACATGGATCAGTGACCAAGCGGCTGCTTGAACCCCGTTGGGGTTCAGGCCGCTCTTCGTTCAAACATTCCTCGTGTTTCAGCCCTTCGGGCTGAAGTTGAACTGCATGGTTGCGGCTCAGGCCAGAGCCGGTTTGGCGCGCCGCCCAAGCCGCTCCTGAAACGAAACCCACGCCCCTTCGCCCGGGGCGCAACCTGCCTCTTGCGCGGCGGCGGGGCTTTGGCTATTGTCGCCGCACTTTATGAACAGAGATCACGTCAAACTTTTCATTCCGGGACCGATTGAAGTCAGCGAGAAGACCTTTCGGGCGATGGGCAAGCCGATGATCGGCCATCGCGGCCAGGGCTTTCAGGACCTCTACGCGGCCATGCAGCCGAAGCTCCAGCAATTGCTCTACACGAAGAATCCCGTGTTCCTCAGCACTTCCAGCGCGTGGGGCGTGATGGAAGCCGCCGTGCGCAACCTCTCGGTCAAGCGCGTGCTGAACTGCTGCTGCGGGGCGTTCAGCGACAAGTGGAACGATGTCTCGCTGCGTTGCGGCAAGGAGGCCGACGCGTTGAAGGTGGCGTGGGGCGATCCGATCCTGCCGGAGATGATCCGCGAGAAGCTCGCCATGGGCCGTTACGACGCGATGACGCTCATCCACAACGAAACCTCGACCGGCGTGATGAACCCGCTGTCGTCCATTGCCGAGGTGATGAAGCAGTTCCCGGACGTGATGTTCATCGTGGACAGCGTCAGCTCGATGAGCGGCGTGAAGATCGAGATGGACGCGCTGGGCATTGACGTGCTGCTGGCGGGGATGCAGAAGGCGTTCGCGCTGCCGCCGGGCTTGGCGGTGTTCGGCGTGAGCGCGCGGGCGCTCAAGCGCGCGGAGTCGGTGCCGGGCCGCGGCTATTATTTCGATTTCCTGGAGTTCAAGGCGAACCACGACAAGAACATGACGCCGAGCACGCCGGTGATCCCGCTCATCTACGCGCTGGCGGCCAAGCTCGATGACATCTTTGCGGAAGGACTCGACGCGCGTTTCGCTCGTCACCAGAAGCTCGCCGGGATGGTGCGCGGCTGGGGCGCACGCAACGGCATCGAGCTGCTGCCCGCGCCGGCGTATCAGTCCATCACACTGAGCTGCTTCGACAACGGCGCGCGCGCCAGCGGCAAGGGCCGGAAGATTGACGTGGCGAAGTTCCAGAAGACGCTCAAGGAGCGGCACAAGATTTTGATTGATGGCGGCTACGGCAAGATCAAGGGCCTGAGCTTCCGCGTCGCTCACATGGGCGACGAGACGGTGGAGACGATCAACGAATTGATCGGCGCGCTGGACGACAGCCTCAAGGGGCTGTAATCCTTCTCGACAGCCATAAGCGGGTGTTTTAGACTGCGGGCCGGTTTGGAGCGGCCGGCAGCGGCAACACGCAGCGCAACACCTAAGGAACTTATGGTTAATCTCTCTGACATTGTAACCTTTGTTTACGGCGTCGTTGGATTCGCCATCGGCTGGTTGTGGGGGCGGCACCGCAGCAACGCGGCCAGTTTCATGGCGTCGGTGATTGTCGGGGCCGCGGGCTTCGCGGTGGGCAAAGGCTTGGAATGGGTCCAGATCCTGACGGAGTCGTGGATTGACAAGCTCGGCCAGAGCTACAAGTTCCTCGGCACGTCGGCCAACGTGCTGGCCAACGTCATTTGGTGCGCCGTCATCATCGCGATCCCGGCAATCGCGATCGCCGCTTTCAGAAAGACAGACCGTCGCCCCGCCGCCGAGTAGGAGCCGTCCCGGCGTCCTGCCACCATCCGCGCTGTCCCCCTCCCCTCGTCGTAAGAAAATCTCCTAGGCCACAATCAGTTTTGCTCCGAGTGTTCCAACGGGGGCGGATGTGCCAGAGTTGCAGCGCTTGCAGCCGCTGCGTTTCTGCAAGGCGTGAGAGACATCTTTATGAAGACTGCAACGACGGCATCCGCCGGTATCAAGCGTGCGCGCGTGCTGGTGGTCGAGGACCATCCAATGCTGCGCAAGGGATTGGTCCAGTGCATCAACGACGAACCCGACCTCGTCGTTTGTGGCGAGGCCGGCACCATCGCGCAGGCCATGAAGCTGGCGCCCTCGTTGAAGCCCGAAGCCGCCGTCGTGGACATCGGTCTTCCCGACGGTCACGGCCTGGAACTGGTCAAGAGCCTCAAGTCCCTGCTGCATCAGGTAAAGATCCTGGTGCTGTCCATGCACGAGGAATCGGTCTATGCGGCGCGGGCATTGCAGGCCGGCGCGCACGGCTACATCATGAAGAAAGAAACGCCGGAGCAGGTGATCGCCGCCCTTCGCCAGGTGATCAAAGGCGAGATCTCCCTCAGCGGGGCGGCGACGGGCAAGTTGCTGACGCGAGCGGTCAGTCGCAGCCCGGAGGCGCCCCTGACGCCGGAGGAACGGCTCAGCGACCGCGAGTTGGAGGTCTTCGAGTTGATCGGCCAGGGCAAGAGCGCCAAGGCCATCGCCGAGCAATTGCGCCTGAGTCCCAAGACCATCTCCGCTTACCGCGAGAACATGAAACTCAAGCTCGGCCTGCGCGACAGCAGTTCGCTGGCCCACCAAGCCTTTAGCTGGGTGCAGGAGCACTGATCCCAAGGCAAGACGGCCGCCCGCCGCGCCGTCCAAGGCCGCAGATCGGGTTTCAACGCCCTCCCCCGCGCTAGGGATACTCCCTACCTCACAAACGGGTTTGCCCCGATTGTCACGCCGCGGCCGGGCGTGCCAACATCCGCGTGACGTAAAACGAGGTGACGCAAACCCGACATGAAAACTGCGCGGCCTGACCGGCAAAGGAGAACGACGATGAAGACGCAAACATTGGGACAGACCGATGTTCAAACGACGCCCGCCTACCCCTATCTGGTCTGGGACAATGACGGCCGCACTCACGGACTCGACGTCACCTACCGGCCGGAGGCGTGGGCGATGTTCTTCGCTGATGATGTCCGCGGTGGCGCGCTCGCGATCCTCACCGCGCGCGAAACATGGCCGCAATCACCTTGCGGGCCAAACGCTGATTGCCAGAAGCCCGAAGCGTCGTGAAGGCGCGGCGGCAAGCCGAACTCCGGCTTCTTCTCCCCCACAACGCAACCGCCCCCATCGCGCGCCGCGCTCGCAAGGGTGGGCTCCCCAAGTTTACGACGAGCCTTTCTACCAACTGCGCCGGCCCCCCTCTTCCCGATCGCTATTGGAGCGTTGTCTTTGACAGCGCACTGGACCACGCCGTGGGTCCATCGTCATTCAACGCCTGCACCCGGTAGAGGTATTTGGTCCCCGGAGTCAAACCGGAGTCCTGAACCGCGGTCGCGCTGCCCGGAGTTTGCACAATCTGCGTCCAAGTCGCGCCGCCGTCGGAACTCCGTTGCACGCGGAATCCCTGGCTGGCGCCATTGAAGCTCCAAGCGATGCTGATGGATGTGCGCTGCGTCGTTGCAGCCCTCAGGTTGGTCGGCACGGTGGCAGTAGCCCGAACCGCTGGCGGCGCACTGGAACCGACCGAACCCGCTGCCCGGCCAAGGGAAGCCACCTGCATGGGGCGTCCCGCAGCGGGGAGCCGCGCCCGCAAAGCCGCGGCGTCCCCGGCATTCTGAAACGCTGCCGGCCCGGCAACCCCCGCCCGAACCGCCGCCGGCTTGGGGGAGGCCGCCCGCACGGGCCGTCCAGCGGCGGCTGGCGATTCCCGCAAGGCGGTCGCATCTCCATTGTTCTGGACCGCCGCCGGCGCGGCAGGACCGGCCGGACTCGCCGCCGGCATGAAGAAGGTGGCTTTAACGGGTTGTCCAGCGGCGGCCATCCGCGCGTGCCGGGCGGCGGCGGCCTCCAGCGCCGCCGCTCCCTCGGCGTCAATCTGCGCCTGACCCTGATCTGCCCCCCAAAGGAGGACGGCCGCGATGGCGCCCAAGAAGACAACGCCTCTCTGCGTGTCCGCGTTTTTCTTTTGGCCGACACCATTCTCTGCTGCCGCGGACTGCGGGTCGGCGCCTGAACATTCTCTCATCGCAGCAACCACCCGGATTCTCGGCTTGATTGACGTATTGTTGGTTTGTGACTTTTGTTCGCTCATGACGCCCTACTCTCCGCGCGCATCCAGCGCCCCGCAATGGGGCAATCTCCCCAACAACGTCTAAGGAACATTCCCTAGGGAGGATTCGAGCGCGGGCCAAGGAGATATGCCTGCACTCGTCTCCCGCCGCCGCCACCAGAGAAATCTCCGATGCGGTTAGGGACCGTTCCTAGGATCGTTTCGGCATTAGCCCGTCTGTTGCGCCGCGGCCTTTGCGCGTAATCTCTCAGGCACGGTCATGCAGAACCAGGAACACTCATGAAAATTCAAACTGAAGACATTGGCTGGAACCTGAAGCGGCAGTGCAACGCCGTCATCATCCACGAGGATGCGGCAGCCGAAAGCCGCGCCCGGGTTCTGTGGCAAGCCATCTTCAACGACATGGGGCCGGACATCCCGTGCGTCGTCACGTATATGACGACCGCGCAGATGGGGAGCATGCTGGTGTGCGAGGGAGCCGGCCAGATTGATATCGTGATCATCTCCGTGCATGATGCCGTCCGTTGCCTCGCTGGCGGCGCTTGGTGGCTCACCGATTGGCTGAATGCCCAGTCTCGCATGCCGCGCGCGTTGTTCCTGCTCCACGACGGCGACGATGACTCCGATGTGGTGCGGGGACTGAGCGCGCTCGCCGAGGGCGCGGGCGTGACCATGTTCAGCCGTGGCCACAGCGAAGTGCCTGGTTTTCCCGCCACCCACTCGGTGCCCGATCACATGCCAGCGGAGCAATTCGCCGGCGTGTCATAACGAGCAACACCCGCCTGACAACGCCATTTCTTATCGAAACCTGGAACACCCCATGAAAGCCACCGAAGTCTTGGTCAGCCACCACTCTTTTCTTCGCGCACTGTTCGATGAAATCGAGCGTGCAATGCGTGACGTGGACACCTCGGCGGAGATCAGCACGTTCGCCTGCATGGTTGAAGCTCTGATGCTTGATCACGCCGAAGCGGAAGAAACCCTTTTGTTTGCCCCCTTGGACAACATGCTCATGGAGAAAGGCCAGCTTATGCAGCTTTACTCCAACCACCGCGAATGTCTCAGTCTCTTGCAGAAGGCGCAGGAGGCGCGGCCCGTCACAGAAGCCAAAAGCCTCCTGTTGGTTGCGATGCGCATGCTGCGCGATCACTTCCGCGACGAAGAGCGGAAGATCATCCTGCTGGCCGAAACCACGTTTCAACCCAAGTCGCTCCAGAAACTCGGCGACTTGTGGGTGGAGCGGCACGCGCCTTCAGACGAGCAGCTTGCGCGATAACCCGGCGCCGTTCCGCCGGGGCTGGCAGGGCGCGCCTCTACGCCGATTCAAGAGAGGCTCGTCGTCGCCGCGTCAGTCAGCGGCTGTTGGCATTCCTTCTCGCTCCGAAGTATTGCAGCGCCGTTACCACGCCCAGCACGCCCAGCGTCTGCGCTACCACCAGCGCCGCGACCCACGCCGGCGCCCACAACAACACCACCGCCCCAAAGCCCAACACCAACGTCAACGAATAGAGCACCATCACCGCCGCCACCGGTGACAAGCCCAGCCGCACGAACCGGTGCGAAATGTGGCTCGTGTCGCCGATATACACCGGCGCGCCGCGGCGCCACCGCTGCCACATCACCGCCACCAAGTCGAACAGCGGCAGCGCCAGCACGATCAGCGGAATGAGCACTGGCAGCAGCGTCGGACTCGGATCGCGGTGCTGGTAGTAGCTCGGCAGCAACGCCAATGCGCCCAGAAGAAAACCGGTCAAGTGGCTGCCGCCGTCACCCAGGAATATCTTCGCGCGCGGAAAATTCCACGGCAGGAAGCCGAGCAACCCGCCCGCCGTCGCCGCCGCCAGCGTGGCCGCCAGCAACTGATCGTGCGCCATCGCGATGCCGCCGAAAATCAGCGCGCAAATCGCCCCGACGCCGGGACAAAGACCGTCCATGTTATCCATGAAGTTCAGCGCGTTCATCACCGTCACCAGCCAGAGCACCGTCAACAACCATTGGATCGCTGGCACGGGAATAAACAGCGTCACGCGCAACCCGCCGGCAACCGCCACCAACGCGATCAAGAACTGCCCCGCAAGCTTCGGCCCCGCCTTCAGGTCGCGCCGGTCGTCCACCAAACCCAGCGCCAGCGCCAGCGCCGCGCCGCCAAGAATGCCCGCCAGATGCCGTCCGTCTTCTACCACTACAGCCGGTCCGGCTGCCAACACACCAACCACAACCGCAGCAAATACCGCCACGCCGCCCAGCAACGGCATCGGCTCAGCATGAATCTTCCGATGCCCCGGATCGTCAAGGAAACCGAACCGGCGCGACACGATCCGCGCCAGGGGTGTCAAAGCCAACGCCGCGACAGCCGCTATGATAAAACTCAACCACGGTTGCATGTTGGAATCAGTGAACGATACAACTCATCAAGACGGCGCACCATCGTTTCCACGCCAAACTCCTTCAACGCGCGCGCCTGTCCACAGCGGCCCATGCTGGATGCCAGTGCCGGGTCGCGCAACAACCGCCGCACCCGCTCCGTCAACGCCGCGCCATCTCCCGCCGGTATCAGGAAGCCGCTCTCGCCGTCAACAACAACTTCCGGCGTGCCGTCGAGCGGGTGTGCCACCACCGGTTTTCCGGCAGCGAGCGCCTGCACCACCGCGCGCGGCAACCCTTCGCGCAACGAGAGATGAACAAGCGCGTCCATGCTCGCCACCCATCGCGGGACTTCCGCCGGCGGCACCAAGCCCGCGAAGTGAACGCGCCCGCGCAAGCCCGGCTCCGCGGCCCACGCTTCCAGCTTCGCGCGCCACGGCCCGTCGCCGACGAGCAGGAACTTCGCCTCCGGCAATGCACGCGCCATCTCGAAGAAACTCTCCCATCCCTTCAGTTCAAACAACCGCGCCATCTGCCCGACTATCGGCCCGCCGCCAAGCCTGGCGCGAAACTCCACATCAGGCGTCGCGCGCGCAAACGCGTCCACGTCAAAGCCGCTTCGGATCGTGACGTAATCCTCCGCGCGCCCGATGCCGGCGTCCAGATAGAGCCGGCTCATCGCGTCGGCGACCGACACGAAGCGCGTCGTCACCCGCCCGGCGATCTGTTCGGCAAGTCGGAGCGCGGCGTTTGCCATCGCGCCTTGAAACGGACCGAACGACGGCCCGTGGATCGTGTGGACAACGACCGGCACGCCAACGGCGCGCGCCGCGAGTCGTCCCAGGAAACCCGCCTTGCCGCTGTGCGTGTGGACAACGTCGTAACATCCCCGGCGCAACAACCGCGTCAGTTCAACAAACGCCCGCGCGTCGTGACTCGGATTGATCGAGCGGCGGAGCGCCTTCAGCCAGATCGGCTCCACGCCAGCCTGGCGTGCTTGCTCCAGCAACGAACCCTCCGCCCCCGCCTCCGCTCCGCTGATAAGGTCCACGCACTCATAGCCGGGCAGCCGTCGCAGGCCGACGACGCTGGCCAGGGTGTTTTCCTGCGCTCCACCAACAATCAACCGGGTGATGACATGACAAACGCGCATTTTTCGCATGGTAGCCGGCCCCGCTGGTTTCGTATAGCAGGAACACGGGCCGCGGCTATACTCTGCCGCGCGCCATGAAGATCATCTACTCGCCCGAATGCGCCGGCTACAGCTCCCCCGGCCATCCGGAGTCCCCCCGCCGCGCGCTCGGCTGCGCGGAGTTGCTCCGTCAGAATCCGCGGCACGAGTTCATCGCGCCGCAACCTTGCGAGGAGGCGGACATCCTGCGAGTCCACACACCGCGGTTGTTGGAGCAGGTCCGCCGCGGCGAATCCCACGACCCCGACACGCCGGCCATCGCGGGCATCTTCGAGCACGCGCTGCGTTCCGCCGGGGCGGCAATCCAAGCCGCTATGCTGGCGTGGCGTGGCACACCGGCGTTTTCGCTGATGCGTCCGCCGGGTCATCACGCGTGCCGCGACCGCGTGATGGGCTTCTGTTACTTCAACAACGCCGCCATCGCACTGACACGGTTGCTCGCGGAGCGGGGTGGGCCGCGCCGCGTCGCGATCGTTGACTTCGACTGCCATCACTGCAACGGGACGGAGGAGATCTTCCTCGGCTCAAAGGAAGTGCTCTGCGTCTCGCTGCACCAAAGTCCATGTTACCCTGGCACCGGCCTCCGTTCCGAAGACAACGCGCTGAACTTCCCACTGCCTCCCGAAACCGACGGCCCGCAATATCTGGAGGTCTTCGCGCGCGCGCTGGAAGCGGTGCGTAGTTTCGCGCCGGAGTTGGTTGTTGCGGAGGCCGGCTTCGACGCCTACAAACGCGATCCGATCACCGAGATGGGGCTGGAGATCGAGACCTTCGGCGAGATCGGACGGCAGTTGGCGGCGCTGCGGTTGCCGATGTTCGCGTTGCTGGAAGGCGGCTATTCGTCGCAGTTGCCCAAGTGCGTTGCCTCCTTCCTGGACGGCTGGGAACGCGCCGACGGCGTGTAAGAAGCCGGTATTCAGTCAGTCACGCCGGCTAAACGATTGATGCTTTTTCGCGCCGGTCGTGGTAGGGTTTGTGCCGCAAAGGAGAGACATCGGAGTCGCTTTAACTGGATGCCCCAAACGTCAAAGGAGAACGGTATGAAGAAATGGTTTGCTGTCACGATCACGGCCCTCGTTTCAACTCTCGGCCTCGCCGCCAACGGCTGGGTCGCGGGTGAACTGAAGGAAGCCTCAACGCAACTCGACCAGCGGCAGTTCGCGCAGGCGTTTGAGATATGCCACAACCTGCTTCTCATCCATCGCGCCGCGCCGCTTGGCCGCGATGCAGCCGATGAGGCGAGGCTTCTTCTCGGCACGGCAGGCCGGAAGGTGAAGGCGGACAACCCGAAAGTGTTCAGCGACGAGTTCCTTGCCCGCGCCAAGCGCCTGAACTTCGTTCGGGCCGGTTGCGCGTGGATGCCGGCCGAAGCCAAGGCGCAATTGTCGGCTGATGCCGCTGCGAAACTGGATAAACAGGCGCAATCCAAGCTCTGCTCCCAGTGCAAAGGCGCCTGCGTCAGCGACTGTCCCAACTGCCAGGGTGGGAAAGCCAGGTGCATCGCCTGCAACGGCACTGGACGCGCCACCGGCGGCGGGACGTTCGCGCGCACGACATGCCCGGTCTGCACCGGCAAAGGAAAAGCTGAATGCACGTTCTGCCGTGGTGGCGGTGTCGTGGCGTGTCCGAAGTGCGGCGGCGGCGGTCTCGGCGACTGACAACGCGTTGCCGGCTTTACAAACCGAACGGCCCCAGTCTTTCGACTGAGGCCGTGGTGCGCCGCCGGGGGGAAGCGGCGCGCAGACCGGCGGGGAGCCGGCCCGCTTAAAGTGTCTCCTAAAGAACCCGGTTGCCTTCTCCCAGCAACCGGCGCGGATTCTAGCCCTTCGCCCAAATCTGTCAAGTTTTGAAACAGGTATTTGGGGAGTCGCGGATTCCTCGGATTGCGGCAGCCAGCCACGTTCTCAACCGTGATTTTCTGTTTGACGCTCCGAAACATCGGCGTAGGCTGCGCGGCGCTGGGTCTGAATCTCTGTCCTGACAACCATGAAAACTGCTCATCTTCTCCTTGTCGCTCTGCTCGCCGGTTTCGCCGCTCATGCCCCCGGCCAGACGCCGCCCAAACTGTCGCCGCAGTCGGTTGCAGTCCTGCGCGGCGTGGCGCAGGAAGCCGAGCGCAATTGCGTCACCTTCTATGACAAGCTTCGCTGGGTCCAGATGCGCACCGCGGACCAGAGCAAGGCGTTGGGCGCGGCGCTCCGTCTACGCGACGCGGCCAGGAAGTTCGCTGGCGCGACGACCTCCGAGCGATGGCCGCGGCCGGATTGGCTGCGCTATTGCAGCGAGCGCCTGCTGAATGCGTGGGTCGAGGAAGAACAGTTTTTCCCCACCCTCGAAGCGCCTCCGGCGATTCTGGAACTCTGGGCGGTCACACAAGCCTCGCTCGTGGCGCTCTACAAAACCGCCGAGCCGATCATGGGCCGGCCGATGGGCGTGCCGTTGCCGCAGGCGCTCAGTGCTGCCGCGCCGAGGCCAGCCAAGCAACCCTGACGTGTGCGGATCGTCAACCGTATCGTCATGGTGCTTGCGCCGATGATTATGGTTTCGATTCCAGGACTCAGGGCATCCCCAAGATGTATGGATGGCGCATCCAATCCCTGCTCTTCCGCTGGTATCGCGAGTTGCTGGCCCTTGAGCGCGAGCTTTCCATCCACATGGCCTCCGGCAACATTGTCACATGAACAACCAACAATGGACGCTGTGGGATCGCCTGATGCGGGTGTCGCACCTCTACACGGGCCTGTTCCTCGTGCCGTGGATGATGATTTACGCGATCAGCGCGTTCTGCCTGAATCACTACACGTGGTTCGACGCGCTCAAGCTCACCCCGAAATGGACGACCGTGCGCGAGGCGCGCTACACCGCTGATGCCGCGTTTCCCCAAGCCCCCGAAGAACAGGCCGTCGTCCTCTTGCGCCACCTCGACCTCGACGGCCCGCACACCATCATGGGCACGCCGACCCCCAAACAACTCTCCCTCTGGCGCTCTTGTGCCGCCGGTAACTATCGCATCACCTGGCAGCCGCAAAATTCCCGGTTGCTCGTGGAGCAGCAACACCCCGCCTCCTTCTACTCCTTCGTCAATAACCTCCATTTCATACGCGGCTACCCCCACCCTTACCTCGCCACCCGGGTCTGGGCGGTCGTCGTGGACATCACCGCCATCTCCACCATCCTCTGGGTCATCTCCGGCATCTGGCTCTGGGCGCGCAAACCTCGCGAGCGCCGCCTGGGAGGTCTGTGTCTGGCGTCGGGCTGCCTGCTCTTCGTCGTGCTCGCCGTCCTCCTGTGCCGGTGAAGGATGCTGCGGCGCGCACGTCACGCTGATGATGTCGCTCACTCAGTCCAGCATCTCCATCAACTCCGCGCCGCGCTTGGTGAACTGCCAGCCGCGCCGCTTCGCATCACGCTCCACCATCCGCCGCGCGGGACAGGCGTTGACGGCGGGTTCGTTCACCGAAAGCACGCGTGGCGCGGCCGTCGTCACGTCGGTCCTCGGCCGCACAAACGCCGGCACGCCCACCGCCATGAACCAGACCTCATACGCCGTCACCGGCGCTGGCTCCGGGCCGTTGACGATGCACCACGGCTGCGCTCGCATGAACGACAGCGGCGCGCGCCGCGCCGGAAAGAGCGCCGTAAACGCCACCGGCTGCGACTCCATGTATTCGCGGAAGTTCAGCGCGGGCTTCTCGCGCGCCGTCAGGAAGAGCGCCGCCGGGTCAATGCCCAGGAGGTTGATGCCGTTAAAGTTCCCGTGGTCGTTGCGGTCGCCCTTCGCCAGCTTGGGCGCGAACCACGCGGCGAAGTTGCGGTTGAGCTGGAAGCAAATCTCGAAATGCAGGTGCGCGCGCTCCTTCGGAATCTTCTGCGTGCCGGAGTAGCCGAGCACCGCGATCCAGTCGCCGCGCTTCACCGGCTGTCCCGCGCGCAGACCCGGCGCGAAGCCGCCAAGGTGCGAATAAAGCGAGAACACCTCCACGCCATCCCAGTTGTGCCGCACCAGCAGATACCGCCCGTAGTTCGACTGCCCCGCCACCCTCGCCACGTAAACCACTTCACCATCCGCCACCGCGACGACTCGGTCCGTCGGCTCGCCCCGGCGGTCACGTTCGAGGCAGCGGATATCAATGCCCTCGTGAAACTGCCGTCCGCCGCTGCGGACGCTGCCGTATTGGCCGCTGCGCCAGTCGTGCCCCGCCGTGCCTTGGTAGAACTGCCCTTCCCCACTCGGCGAGTAAAGGGCGTGGTTCGCCGTCGGCAGCCCGACCTCCAGCGCCGACGCACACATCGGCAACAGCAGGAGAAAGATGTTGCGCATCATCGTCATGCCACGATATGAAAATGGGGACGGAGATTGCAAACCAAGATGAAAACACCATTGTCAAAACCGTATATCACGCAGGAGATCAAAGACGCCGTGTTGCGCGTCATTGATGGCGGCAACTTTATTCTCGGCAAGGAGAGCGAGGCGTTCGAGAAGGAGATGGCCGCCCACACCGGCGTGAAGCACTGCGTGCTGTCGGCAAACTGGACCGCCGCGATTTACCTGCTTTGCTACGCGCTCAAGAAGACCGGCAAGCTCAAGGAAGGCGACGAGATCATCATGCCGAGCCACACGGCATTCCCAAGCTGCGAGCCGTTCATTCATCACGGCGTCGTGGTGAAGTTCGTGGACATTGACGACACCTACACGGTGGACCCGGCGCTCATCGAGAAGGCCATCACCAAGCGGACCGTCGGCATCCTGCCCGTCCACATCTACGGCCAACCGTGCAACATGGACCGCATCAAGGCCCTCGCGATGGCCAACAACCTCTGGATCATCGAGGATTGCGCGCAGGCGCAGGGCGCGAAATACAAGGGCGCGCGCGTCGGTTCCATGACGATGGCCGCGGGCTTCTCGTTCTTCCCGTCGAAGAACCTCACGGTCTTCGGCGACGGCGGCGCGATCACCACCAACGACGACGAACTGGCCGAGCTGGTCCGCAAGCTTCGCAACCACGGCAAGCGCGACAAGTTCACCAATGACATGATCGGCTTCAACCTGCGCTTCAACGAGATCAACGCCGCCATCGGCCGCATCCAGTTGCGCGAACTCGACCGCCTCAACCAGGGCCGCCGCGATGCCGTCGCGCTCTACCGCAAGCTGCTCACCGGCGTCAAAGGCCTCGTCCTGCCGCCCGAGCGTCCGGGCTGCGAGCCGGTCTATCACATGTTCGTCATCCAGGTGAACGACCGCGACAAGCTGGCGAAGTTCTTCGCCGAGAAAGGCGTCTCCACCGGCATCCACTACCCCATCGCCTGCCACCAACAGCCGGCCATCAAGGCGCTCTACAAGAACATTCCGTCGCTGCCGATGACCGAGTTCGTCGTGGGCCGCATCCTCTCGCTGCCGATCTACGGCGAGATCACGCCGGAACAGGTCACGTTCACGAGCGACTGCATCAAGGAGTTTCTAAAGGCGTAAACGGAAACTGGTGATTGGTAACTGGAACATCCATGCTCACCAATCACTAATCACCAATTACCAATCCCCATCACCCATGCCTGACGACCGCCCAATCCTCTCGCTCGTCGTTCCCGTCTATAACGAGGAGGACAACCTTCGCCCCCTCACGGAAGCCATCCGCGAGGCGATGAAGACCGTCGGCGTCACCTACGAGGTCGTCCTCACCGACGACGGCAGCAAGGACAAGTCGTGGGAGATCATGAAGCAACTCGCCGCCGCCGACACGCGCATCCGTGTCCAGAAGTTTGCCTACAACTGCGGCGAGACCGCCGCCAGCGAGGCGGGCATGAGGGCGGCTCGTGGCCAGTATATCGTCACCATTGATGCCGACCTCCAGAACGACCCGAAGGACCTGCCCGGCTTTTTGGAGGCGCTCAAGACCTATGATTGCGTCTGCGGCACACGCGTCGCCAGCCGCGGCGAAGGCGACAACTGGATTCGCATCGCCTCCTCCCGCATCGCCAACTGGGTCCGCAACTCACTCAGCGAAGAGAACATCACCGACGCTGGCTGCACCTACCGCGCCTTCAAGCGCGAGTGCATAGACAAGGTCAAGCTCTACCGCGGCATGCACCGCTTCCTGCCCACCCTCTTCAAGATGGAGGGCTACACCGTCACCGAGATCCCCGTCAGCAATAATCCGCGTCTGGCCGGCGAGAGCAAATACGGCGTCTGGAACCGTCTCTTCAAGAGCTTCCACGACCTCCTCGCCGTCCGCTGGATGAAGAAGCGCGTCCTGAACTACCGAGTCGCCGAGCGGGTCAACTGATTGCCCCGCAACCAAGGAACCGGAATGAAGGAACAGCCCCACGCCAAGCAACCGTCACCGAAGACTCCCGCCGCCCGAATCCTGATCGTGGATGACGACACCGACATCCTCGATGTCTTTCCCCACTTGTTCCGCCCGGGCCAGTATGCCATCACGATGGCGTCGCGCGGTTCGCTCGCACTGGATTTGGCATCGCACCACACCTTCGATCTCGCGTTCGTGGATTATTTCATGGATGACATGAACGGCGTCGTCGTGGCGCAACGGCTGCGCCACGCGCAACCCCACATCCAGATCGTCCTCATGAGCGGCTACACCTTCGACGACAAGACCGAGATCATGGCCAGCTCCGGCGCGCGCGCGTTCCTTCACAAACCTTTGAAGGCCGACTATATCCAGGCGCTCACCGACCGCCTTCTGACCGCCAGCGCGCCGGCTGCGCCCGCCGCCTCTTCAGGAGTTTCCACGGATTCCCCGCCTCCGGCCGGGTGAAGAGGGCGTGTCGCCCCAATCGTTCAATCGTCCCTACGGGACTCTGTCTGCGCTTGAATTGCTTTCCCGGCGTTGAAACGCCGGGCTAGTGTCGCGCCGTCCCTGGCGGGACGATGCCCGTCCAAACACCTGTCCCGGAGGGACGTTCGAGATCATCACCGTCGTGGACGCCGCCAACCAGGCCGGCATCCAGATCATCAACACCTTCACTCGCTCCGGCACCGCCCGCAGTAGTCCTGAAGGTGGACCGCGACCTCCGAGCGCGGTGAATGGTTTGGAGTCCTGACAGAGTGTGCCCTCACGCGGCGATGCATCGCGCTAGTTACTTCTACAGTAAACAACCTGTGATTGCGGATCGTAAAGAAGCGACCACGGGAGATTATATGGATAGGTTTCCGTATGCTGACTTCGATAGAGAATCGTGCCTGAAGATTGGGGCTTCCACCACGAAAGCGGCGCCTTAATGAAGTCGTTCTGAAGAAAATAGTTCTGAGTTAGATCCCCTGCCTCAACTCTGAGACGGCGCGCTTCCAAGATTCTCTTGAGAGCTTCGGGCGTTGCGCCGAAACGAAAGTAGAATATCGAGTCACTTGGTCCCCCTCCTTGAACGGCTAGACGCGCATCAGTGATTCCTTCGGTCTTCAAAGGATGATCGTCGAGCAGCAATCCGCAAATCCATTTCTCCGCATCCTGTTGGGTATATCTTTCGTCCGGCATCAGCGGCGGACAATGAGCCGCTATGTATACCACCTGCCATGCAAATACGAGGCCCAAGACTCCAACCACCAACAGCGCGATGACTATTCGCCGGAATGATGCGCTGTTCATACATATTTCTCCATCCGCGTTCCATCTGTGTTGATCCGAGGCTGCCTTCTTCCTCACATTCTCCGCCTGCGACTGCGTCATGTAAAGCAGGACATTTCTTCGGCAAAATCATTGGGGGCAAAATAATGGTTTTGTCGGCCATGATTTTGCCTTCCCGTTGGCTGCGCATTCCGTGGTTCCGTTCTCACCCGTTGGACACATTCAACACGCCGCCGTTGTTCCAGAGGGCGGGCGGACAGAAGTTAAGTGTTGAGAGTGAAAAGTGAATAGTTCTCATCGGCGCTGCGCGTTGAGCATTTCGTTGATCTTGTTTGCGAGCATCAGTTGAACGGGGTCGGTGATGCCGGAGGTATCGAGCAGTTGGACGGCGTTGGTGTTGGCGCTCGTGGTTGCTATGGCGTCGGTGAGTTGCTGGGCGGTGACTTCGCCGGGAATGCCCTGCGGGCCGGTGATGGTCAGGACGCGCCAGCGGTTGTCGGTGTCGGGCGTGGCGCTGTCGCAGGCCTGCATGGCGATGTAGAGCATGCCTTGGTAGAAGACCACGTCGCCGGGCTGGTGTGATCCCCCATTCCAGTCGCCGCACATTCTCACGCTGGTGCCGTCGGCCCCGCGCGGGCCGCTTGTTTGGAGGTCAGTTGATGTTCGGGGCTTGAAAACTCTCGCAAGTATCGTGTTTCCGCAGGCTTGCGACAGTTTTGGGCTGCTGCGCGGACTTTCCGCGCAGTTGCGCGGAAGGTCGGAGCAGTTGCGCGGAAGGTCGGAGCAGGTGCGCGGAAGGTCGGAGCAGGTGCGCGCAAGGTTGGCACGGGAGGTGGGCGGTCCGGCCCGCGGGTGGACCGGGCCTCATCACCGTTTCTACGGGGGCGGCGGCGCGGGCGGCGGATTGGAGCCGCCTTCCCCCGCCCCTTTCCCGCTTGCTGTCGCAAGCCGCCGGGTGGACTATGCCGGCAAAGGCGAAGAGGAAGAGGATGAGAATCTGTTAGAGACCAAAGCAACATGAACGCAAAACAAGAACTTGCGATGTTGAAAGAGATGGAGGGCATTTATCAGAACTGCCCGGAGCGAGTGGCGACATACACTCGTTGGAAACGGATTGCATTCGCAGGTGGGTGGATTCTCATCTTTGTCGCAGGGGTTCTTAGCGGGGCGAAGATTCTGAATAGCACTTCTTGCGGCGCGATTGGTGTATTGGGCGGCTTCGTCATGGGTATATCGTTGATGTTCTCTGTCTCAGCCAAGCAGATGCCGCTTTTTGTGCGCTACACAACTCTCCGCGATGAGGAAATTCAGAACAGAATCGAAGAGTTAAAGGGCACCTGAAGAGTTTCTTATCGCAGACATCAGCCGGCTTGTCCCACCGCAGCAACAACCAGCGCGTCCCGAGTCCGCGCTCCACATTTCCGTGTCCTTCCGCGCATTCCGTGGTCTCCCCTCTTCGGCCTTCGTCTGCGAATTTCTGATGCTTGATGTGGCGTTGGGGCGCGGAGGCGGCAACTGCGGGCGGTGAGACACCGCCGCGACAGAAGCGGAATGGGGTTGGGACAGGTCATGACGTTCGCGCGGCTCCTGCTTTTTCCTTCGCAAAGCAACTGCAAGCGGGCTTTAATGGCCGCACGAAAGCGCAGCGAGAACTCAATGGCAACGACAACCCGAATGAAGATCACGGCCGGCGATGTGTGGCTGGCGGCGGCGCTGTTGCGCCGGGCGCGTGACGGCGAACGGGTGAAGATGGTCGCAACCAGGCACACGCACCGTAGCGCGGGTTTCCAACCTGCTGTATCGCGGGTTTCCAACCCGCTGGCGTTGCGTGATCCCTACGGTCTGCCGACTGGAAGTCGGCGACACAGCAGGTTGGAAACCTGCGCTACACGGGTCTGCGATGGTGCGTGCGCCCGGTTGCGCCCGGTGAAGATCGAACTGGCATGAGACGGCGAGGTTCATGGGACATTGGAGATGCGCCCGGCCTGGGCTGGCTGGGGATGCCGACGAACGCCGTGCGCGCGTTGTTGATCGTCAACGCGGCGGTGTTCATCCTGCAGACGCTGGTGCTGCTGGCGGGCAACCTCGTCCGGGGCGACGCGGCGTGGCATTCGCTGTTTGACCGCGTGTTTGGGCTGAGCGGCGGCGGGCTGCGCTCCGGGATGGTCTGGCAGCTTGGCACCTACATGTTCCTGCACAGCACCAACATCCTGCACATCATTTTCAATATGCTCGCGCTCTGGATGTTTGGGCGGGAGGTGGAGGAATGGATCGGCGCGCGGCGGTTCCTGCAACTGTATTTCACGGGCGGGCTGGTCGGCGCGCTGTGCTGGCTGGCGTTCAACTGGCACGGCCACGCGCCGCTGCTGGGCGCGTCGGCGGCGGTCTATGCGGTCTGCATCGCGTTCGCCACGCTGGTGCCGGAACGGCCGATCACGATGCTGCTGTTCTTCATTGTGCCGGTGACGATGAAGGCGAAGTGGTGGGCGTGGATCGCGGTGGCGCTGGTGGCCTACGCCTCGGTCGTGGAGACAGGCGGCAATATCGCCCATCTCGCGCACCTCGGCGGGGTCGTGGTCGGGTATGTGTTCATCAAGTGGCTCGGCTGGGGCGAGTCGTCGCGGTTTGTGGAGACGCTCCAGGCTGCGGCGCGGCCCGTGACCCGGTTGTTGGAGGAGCGGCAGCGCAGGAAGAACATGCCGCCGGAGGAGTTCATCAGCACGCAAGTGGACCCGATCCTCGACAAGATTTCGCGCGAGGGAATCCACAGCCTGACGCGCGAGGAGCGCCGCATTCTCGAACAAGCCCAGGCCAAGATGAAGGAGCGCGGCCAGGAACCGCCCCCGTCAAGCGCGGCGCGCCGGTAAATGAAATCACCCCCCTCATCATTGCCCGATGCCATCGAGCGCGCCTGCCGCGCCTCGGCGGATGTGGAGCGCGCGCGGCGGAATTTTGAGCGGCTGCTGGACGGCGAGCCGGGACGGACGCGGTGGCTGCAACTGTTGGAGCAACACGCTTGGTTGACGCCGGTGCTGGCGGCCGGCTTTGGCGCGTCGCAGCCGATCAGCGAGACGCTGGTGCGTCATCCCGAATATCTGGAATGGCTTGTCACCGATGCGCAATTTGACGAGGGACGGTGGAAGGCGGCGCTTGCTTACGACGCGAACACCGCCGTCACGATCGCGCTGCCGGGGTTGAAGCTGAACGCCCTGCGGCGGTTCAAGCAGCGCGAGATGGCGTTCATCGGCCTGCGCGACCTCAGCGGCCGGGCCAACCTCGTGCAGGTGGTGTCGGCGGTGTCAGACCTCGCCGACGTGTGCCTGAGCCAGGTGCTGGCAATCCATTGGCCGGAGTTGACGGCGAAATACGGCGAGCCGTCGAACCGCGATTTCGCCGTCGTCGGCCTGGGCAAGCTCGGCGGGCGCGAGTTGAACTACAGCAGCGACATTGACCTCATGTTCCTCTACGGCGCCGACGGCGACACGATGCGGGACGGCCGCCGCACGATGTCGAACCAGCAGTTCTTCACCAAGCTCGCCGAGGCCGTCGCCGCCTCCGTCAGCGCGCGCACGACGGAGGGCGACCTGTTTCGCGTGGACTTGCGGCTGCGGCCGGAAGGCAACGCCGGCGCGTTGGTGCGCACGGTGGAAAGTTGCGAAGACTATTACGCGAGCCGCGGCGAGACGTGGGAGCGGATGATGCTTATCAAGGCCCGCTGTTGCGCCGGCAGCGCGCATCTCGTGGAGGAGTTTCTGGAGACGATCCACCCGTTCCGCTTCCCGCGTCACGTCAGCGAGGAGGTGCTCGGCGAGATTGCGTTGATCAAGCAGCGCATCGAGCGCGAGATCGTCGGTGACGCGCGGCTGACGCGCCACGTAAAGCTCGGCGTCGGCGGCATCCGTGAGATCGAATTCGTGGCGCAAACGCTGCAACTGCTCCACGCCGGCCGCAGCCCGTTCCTACAGACCGCCAACACGCTCGAAGCGCTCCAGAAGTTCAGCGAATACGGCCAACTGCCGCACGACGAGGTGAACGACCTCACCGGTGCCTATCATTTCCTCCGCACGGTCGAGCACCGCCTGCAAATGGAAGCCGGCCTGCAGACGCACACGATCCCGACGGAGCGGAGCGCGGTGTTGCGGCTGGCGCGCTCGTTGGGGTTTGAAACAATCGCCGCCTTCGAGAAACAGTTGTCATCGCACACCCGGCGGGTGCGAGAGGTGTATGACCGTCTGCTCGGCGTGCCCCGGAACGAGGCGCGGGCGCGCTGGCGCAAGATGTTCGGCGACGAGGCGCGGCAGGCTGAGTTCGTCGAGGCGCTGTCGGGCGCGGGTTTCCAGAAGCCCGGCGCGGCGGCGAAGATTCTCTACGAGATGGCGCGCGGGCCGGGACACGTCCACATCTCCGCCCGCACCGGCGCGCTCTTTTCCCGCATCCTGCCGGAGATTCTGCGCGTCGTAAACCCGCGCTCCATCGCGGAGCATCACGCCGAAGGCGGCGGCACGACCATCGCCGGCCTCGCGCAGCCGGACGAGGCGCTGAAACAACTGCAGCGGTTCGCCGAAAGCTACGGGTCGCGCGCGATGCTCTTCGAGATGCTCGCGTCCAATCCGAAGGTGCTGGATTTGCTGCTGAGGCTCTTCGACAACAGCCGTTTTCTGGCGGATGTCGTCATCCGCCGACCGGAGTTGTTTGAGGAAGTGACGCGGCCCGACATTCTCCGGCGCTACAAGTCCCGCGCCGACGTGCTGGAGGAACTGCGTGGCACACGAGGCCGGCGGAAGCCGGAGGATTGGATTCGCATTTACAAACGCGCGGAGTTGCTCCGCTGCGGCGTGCGCGACGTGCTCGGCCTCAGCGACCTCGAAAAGGTCCACGACGAACAGTCCACGCTGGCGGAGGCGTGCGTGGACTTCGCACTGCCGGCGTGCTTGAAGGAGATGAAGACGCCGCGGTTGCCGTTCGCGATCATCGGCGTGGGGAAGTTTGGCGGCCACGAGTTGAGCTACGGCGCGGATCTGGACGTGCTCTTCGTCACGCAGGGTGGCGTGAAGCAAACCAACGCCGCCGTGGCGCTGGCCAAAAGGCTGATTGAGTTCATGGGCCGGCAGACCGACGAAGGCTCCGTCTATGCGTTCGACGCGCGGCTGCGGCCCGACGGCGACAAAGGTGTGCTCGCGCAGTCGCTCCATGTCTATGCCGCCTACTACGAGAAGCGCGCGCTGTTGTGGGAACGCCAGGCACTGACGAAGGCGCGGTTCATCACCGGCGACGCCGCGCTCGGCAGGCAGTTCCAGCGTTTCGTGGAGAAGGCGATCTACACACGGCCGCTGACCGACGCGGAACTGGCTGAGATCGCGCGGATGCGGACGCGCGTGGAGCGTGAGCGCGGCGATCCCAAGCAGCCGGAGTTGAACCTCAAGACCGGCGCGGGCGGAATCATCGAGGTTGAGTTCATCGTGCAGGCGCTCCAGTTGCGGCATGGCGCGGCGCATCCGTCCGTGCGGGAGCCGCACACATTGAAGGCGCTCGGCGCGCTCGCCAAGATCGGCGCGCTCGCCGAAGAGGAAGCGCACCACCTGCGCGAGGACTACATGGTGCAACGACGCATCGAGCTGGTGCTGCGGCGCGTTCAGAACAACTCCGCCTCGGGCCTGCCAGCCGTAGCGGAGGAACAGGCGGCGATGGCCTGCCGCCTCGGCGCGCCGTCGTTGGAGGAGTTCTGGAGGATTTATCGCGCAGCCCGGCAGCGCGTGCGCGCGCTTTACCAGAAAGTGTTTCGTGTGAGCTGAGCGGGGCTTGCGGTCCTACAGGCCGTTCTTGAGCTTGCAGATGGCTTCCTGCGCGGCGCGCGTCTCGGCTTCCTTCTTGCTCTGGCCGAGGCCCCTTCCCAGCTCCTCGCCGTCCAGTTCAACGACGGCCTCGAAATGCTTCGCGTGGTCGGGGCCGCTCTGGCTGGTGATGCGATAGAGCGGGTTCTTGCCTTGCCGCTCCTGGATCAACTCCTGCAACATGCCCTTGGGATTGTCCGCGTCGGGGCCGACATCCAATTGGACCAGTTCCGGCTGGAGCTGGGCGATCACAAACCGCCGCGCCGCCTCGAAACCCGCGTCGAGATAGATCGCGCCGATGACCGATTCGAAGGCATCCGCAAGGTTCGATGTGCGCGAACGGCCGCCGCTGGCCTCCTCACCCTTGCCCAGATGGAGGTAATCACCCAGCGATAGCGCGCGGGCCAGGTGACAAAGCATGTGGCGGTTGGCGAATCGGGCGCGGAGCTTGGTCAGTTCGCCTTCGTCGGCTTTGGGGAACCGGTCGAAAACCACCTCGGTCAGCGCCAGTTGGAGAACGGCGTCGCCGAAGAACTCCAGCCGCTGGTTGTCAGTGGTGGGCTTGGGCACGACGGATTTCTTCGGGCTGCTCTCGTGGAGCACCGAACGATGCGTGAGCGCCTCGGTCAACAGTTCAATCCGACCGAACTGGTGACCGAGACGCTCTTCAAGCTGCTGCAGGTCGGCCACAGCCAAAACGCTAACGCATGCCCCCCGCGATGCCAAGCCAAGAATCCGTCGTCACTTCGCGCGGGGATGAAACTGGTAGTGGACGCTCTTGAGCCGCTGGCTGTCCACGTGGGTGTAAACCTGTGTCGTGGAAATGTCAGCGTGGCCCAGCATCTCCTGGATCACGCGGAGGTCGGCGCCGTTTTCCAGCAGGTGCGTGGCGAAACTGTGCCGCAGCATGTGCGGGCTGACGTGCTTGGCGACGCCGGCGCGTTGGGCGCAGCCGCTCACCAGTCTCCACAACGTCACGCGGCTCAGTTGCCGGCCGCGGTTGCCCAGGAACAACGCGCTCGGCGTATGCGGGCGCACCAGCTTCGGCCGCATCCGCTCCAGATAGAACTTGAGCCGATCCAGCGCCTGGCGGCCGATGGGAACGATGCGCTCCTTGTTGCCCTTGCCGATCACGCGCAGGAAGCCGGACTCGAAATTGATGTTCTCCAGCTTCAGCGTCGCCAACTCCGACGCGCGCAAGCCGCTGGCATACATCACCTCCA
>JACRQF010000025.1 GCA_016222825.1 Verrucomicrobiota bacterium
CAAGCCCGTGAACCGCGCCTTCACCGTCGTCAGCGCCCGGTAGCTGTATTCGTTGTAATCCCAGCCTCCGTTGAGGAACGACCACAGCCGCACATAGATCTGCCGCCCGTCCGACGGCAACGTCAGCGTCCGTGACAAGCCCGGCTCCACGGCCGCATACAGGTCGTAGCCGTTGGGGGCGCTGCCCACCCACAACGCATATTGGCTCACGCCGGCCCCGGCGTTCCACGCGAGCGTCACCGAGGCGCTGCTGTTGGTCGAGCCGTTGGCCGGGCTGGTCATCACCGCTTTGGCGGGCGTCGGCGCCGTGTAGCCGTATTCGTTGTATTGCCATTCGCCGTTGATGAACGACCACAACCGCGCATAAACCTGCCCGCCCGTAGCCGGCACGGTGACCTGCTGTGACAGGTTGGTGCCCGTGACGACCGCGCACAAGTCATAGCCGTTCGACGCGCTGCCCACCCACAACGCATACTGGCTCGCACTTGCGCCACGGTTCCAGTTGAACGTCACCGAGCTGCTCGCCAGCGTCGTGCCGTTGGTCGGGCTGAGCATTTGCGCCGGGGAGGTGGTGCTGATGAAGAACTTGGTCACTTTGCCGTAGGCGTCCCCGCCCACCGCTGCCGGGTAGTTGGTGGTGTTGAGGGAGCCGAACCTCCACCATGTGATTTCGGCCCGGTAGGTCTGGTTGGTCGCCAGCGTCCCGGCGGGAATGACCACCGAGTTGTTCGTGCCGTTCAACGCTCCCGCATATCTCCAGGCCGCCGTTTCAAACAGCCGGTTCGTGCCGGCCAGGTCCGCGATCTGAACCGAGATGAAATCATTGGTCGTTCCCCCCGCCAGCGCGTCCCACGTGAGCGTGAAGTTCGCCGCGGGATTGACGGATTGCGCCGCCGTCCAGTTGCTGATATGGGGGGTGCTGCCGGGATAGTTGTCCCCGGTCAGAGCCGCGGGCATGGCGTTGGTGCCGTCGTGCGCCGCCTCAATCGTGAAGGTGTAAGCGCCATTGGTGAAGGCCGCGTCCAACGCCGTCTTCGACGCGAAGTTCGTCCCCCATGCCAGGTCGCTGTATTGCGACGTCGGCGACAGCGCCGCCAGCGTGCGGATCGTCGCATTCGGCAACTGCACCGTGGCGCTGTTGACCGTCCCCGCGGGTGCTTGCTTCAAACACGCCCTGAACTCAAAGGGGGTCGGGTCCACAGCCGGCGCCGCCAGCGCCGCCACGCCCGTGTTGGTCTGCCAGAAACGCTGCGACTTCATCACCACCGCGTAGCCCAGATCCTGGCCCTGGACGGCGAGGCTGAGGTTCTGGTTGGTGGTCGTTCCCACGGCATCGCTTACTCCGAGGGTGAAGTTGTAAGTGCCTATCGCCGTCGGTGTCCCGCTCAACACGCCGTCGGCGCTCAAGCTCAGCCCCGGCGGCAGGTTACCGGACGATGACCACGTGTATGGTCCGATGCCGCCGTTCACCAGCATCGTTTGGTTGTAACTGCCGTTCAACGTTCCCGACAGCAACCCTCCGCCCAGCCCGCCCGCTCCCAGCGCCGCGAATGCCTTGTATCGGTAGTCGTTGGACACCCATCCGTTGTAGCCCTGCGACCACAACCTCACATAGAGCGCGCGGCCATCCACCGGCACCGTCACCGTCCGTGACTGGTTGGTGCCGACCACCAACGCCTGAATGTCGTAAGTGTTGGAGGCGCTGCCCACCCACAACGCATACTGGCTCACGCCGGCGCCGGCGTTCCATGAAAGCGTCATCGTGCCGCTGGTGTTGGTTGAGCCGTTGACCGGACTGAGCATCTGCGCCGGCACGGGCGGCACGGCTGAGTAGGTGTGGTCGGTGTATTGCCAAGCGCCGTTGATCAAGGACCACAGCCTCACATAGAGCGTGCGGCCATCCACCGGCAATGTCACCGTCCGCGACAAGTTGGTGCCCGTGTTCACGGCGTCGAGGTCGTAGGTGCCCGCGGAACTCCCGATCCAAACCGCGTAGCTCGTGGCGCCCGCGCCGGCATCCCAGTTGAACGTCGTCGTGGCGCTCGCCAGCGTCGAACTGGGGGCTGGCGTGAGCATTTGCGCTTTCGGGTTTCGGACCGTGACGACGAATGTTCCCGACACGGCATTGCTGTTCACGTCCACAGCCCGCACCGTGACGGTCGCGCTGCCGTTGGCCAGAGGGCTGATGGCCAGCGTGGAACCGGTGATGGAGACGGTCGCCACCGAGGGGGCGGAGCTTGTCGCGGTGAACCCCAGCACGGCCAGCGACGACGAAGAGGTTGGATAAACGGGAATCATGGACACGCCCGACAGCACAACGAAGTCCATGGCAAGAGGAATGCCAAGCTGATTTGTTTCTACCGCGCGCAATGGCAACGTGTTTTCGTTGAAAATATACCAGCTATAGGTCGGCAGCGCCGCGATCGCATCCACGACCGTCATGCCGGTTCCGATTACCCGGCCAAACACCGAGTAGCCGCCGCCGTTGGCGGGACCGAGGGTGGTCGAGTTGTCCTGAACGTTGAAAAACCATTGGCTTGTCGCGCTGTTGGGTTCCGAGGTGCGGGCGGCTGCCAAGGTGCCGCGGGCGTTGGCGAGATTGTATTCCAACGGCACCGGCGCGTTGGTAGCGACATTCCAGACGGAAGCGAGGTTTCCGCCTACGTCATAGGCCAAGCCATAGCCACCGCCCTGCACGATCGCGCTGGAGCTGCCACCGAAAGCAGCCGACCGATGGAAAATCGTGGCCGCGTATCCAATCCTGTTGTTGCTATCCCTGTAGGTAAAGGCGTTGTAGGCGCCGGCATTCGCGTAAGCCATGAAATTGGTCACATGCCGGGGAGCGGCGTTGGTCAGGAGTTCCACGTTGAACCGCCCCATCACGGTGTCAAACTGCGCCACCGGCCCGCTCACGCCCGGCACGCCAAAATAAGCGCGCAGGTCCAGCGTGCTCGCCGGCAATCCGGCGCCCAGCGTGGCTCCGGGCAGTGTTTGAAGCCGCGTCGGCACCGTCGTGCTCGCCCCGATGATTCCCTCGGCCTCCCGTTGGCCGTCGAGCCACAAGGTCGCCTTGTTGCCCTCACCGGCGAGCGTGACGGCAATGTGATGCCAGTTTCCGTCGAGGACGTTGATGCTGCTCGCTTGACTCAGGGACAGGAAGGAGGAGTTTTGTCCCCACATGTTGAACCGCAGGCTCGTCCCACTGCCCTGCAGCCCAATCAAGAAGCCCGTGGCGCCGCCGCTGTAGGTCGCCAGCAGTCGCGTGTCGCTTCCCGACACCGTTCCCCGGAACCAGAGCTCATATGTGCCTGTGGTCAGGTCGAACCGGCCCGAAGTGTTTGCCGCCTCGGCGTAGTTGCCGCCGTTGAACCGAAGGCCAAGGGACGGCGATCCATCGAAAACCCAGGTGGGGTTGTTGCCATCCGGGTGAAGCGTGGCGTTGTGGCCATGACCGGAGGCGTCGGTGGCCGTCTGGCCAACGCCGTCCTTCAAACGCCACAGCGCAACGGTGTCGCCTTCCACCGGGAGCGTCTCAGACGGCGTGAAGTTACCGCTATACTTGACGCTGTTGCTGATGCGGACATCGTGAAGGTCGGCGCTGGCGCCGTTGTTGGGAGGGGTGTTCCATCCGCCCGCGCCAATCGCAAGATCAATCGAGCCGGCCAGGTTCGGCGCGGCGCCGGTGGCGGTCGTTTGTTGCAAGCCGTCCAGAAAACTGACGACGTCGCCGGCCGCGTTGATGGTGAAGGCGACGTGATGCCATGCGCCGTCGTTAATGTTGGAACTGACCTGCGCAATAGGGGTGGAATTGACGACGAGGTAAGGCCGCGTGCTTTCGATGCGCCAACTCGTCGCTTCTCCCTGGCCGCCCAGCGCTCCGCTGGCCGCCCCGCCCATCCAGTGCGTCTGCGTCTCGGTGCATCGCGCCCAGAACTCGATGGTCAACGGCAGGGTGTTGTAGGCCGCCGAACCACCCGCGTTGCAGAAGTTGCTTCGGTTGAACTTCAGCCCGACGCAGGGCGACTCATTGGTCGAGCCGCCCGAACCGCTAAAAAACCACTCGGGATAATTGCTGCTGCCGTCCGGCTTGAGCGCGGCGCCATAAGCGTGGCCGGAGGTATCCGCCGCCGTCGAACCGCCGCCGTCCGTCATCGTCCAGAGCGCGACCGTCTGCCCGTCGCTCGTGTAAGTGTTGGAGGGCGTGAAGAGGTCAGAGTAACGCACCGTGTTCGAGATGCGCACGAGCTTCATATCCCCCGCCTGATAATGCCCCGTCGAATCGCCCATGAAGGACAGCATGCTCTCCGCCGACTGGGCCGGGGACCCGCCCGAGACAAGAAAACTCAAACAGACCAACGCACAAAATCGAAATCTCATATGCCTCCTAATGCTCCAGAGTGGATCGGATCGGCGCAGACAATCCGCAACCAAGGGGTCGGATGAAGGCGGCGAAAACCCACTCTTGCGCCCGCACGGCAGCCAGTGTGCTGGCGTTTATGAGGACAGGAAGTAGCATCGTGCCCCCAGCCATTCACTGAAACACGACCATCCCAGATCGTGTCCGAACTGCGCTCCCGGCGTTTCCAGTGTGTCGCTTTGCATGGCTTGCAGTGATTTGGTGTGAACAGTAGCTCCGCCCACCGCCCTCGTCAATCGCGAACAGCCCACTGGCACGGGCCAGTCGCCAGAAACGCATTGACTGGCGGGGAAGTTCTGGCACGATGCGCGTGCTTTGTTGCGGAACCGAGTTGTTTCGGAAACCAAAAACACTCTCAGGAGAATTGGACATGGCCACGAAAGCTGAATTGAAGTCATTGTTGAACGCGCCCATCCCCCTCGCGCCGAACACCTACATCCATTTCTACAACGGCGGCAAGCTGCGCGCCGACTTCATGGGTGAGACGAACCCAAAGGACGACTTCCGCTCCGAGGAGTGGATCTTCTCGACGAACCGCGCCTTCACGCCCGGCCGGCCCGCCAGCGAGAACACGCCGACCAAGGGCTACAGCATCGTCCAGTTGCCCGGCGGCGAAACCGTGCTGCTGACCGAGTTGCTCAAGGCATTCCCGAACGAGACGCTCGGCGCCAAGCACTTCAAGAAGTTCGGCGCCAACCTCGGCGTGCTCGTGAAAATCTTCGACGTCGGCAAAGACGCCCACATCCCCGTTCACTGGCACCCGTCGCCGGAGTTCTCGCAGAAGTATCTGAACAATCCGTTCGGGAAGAACGAATCGTGGATCCTCATCGGCGTGCGCCCCGGCGCGAAGGCGTGGGTCGGATGGAAGAAGAAGGTCACGGTCAGCGAATTCAGGAAGTGGATGGACGCCCAGGATGTCGAAACGATGCGCGCGCACATGCACGAGATCAAGCCGAAGCTCGGCGACGTGACCTATACCACCGCTGGCATTGTCCACTCCATCGGCGAGGGCTGCTGCATCCTCGAGCCGCAGGAGCCGACCGACTGGAACATTCTCGCCGAGTATGAAGGGCCGTATCCCTACAAGCGCGAGCAAGCCGCGTGCGGCCTGGATTGGGACAAGGGCCTGGAAGCCGCCGACTTCTCGGTGATGAGCGCGTCGTTCCTCAAAAACCGCATCTGCCGCAAACCGGTGAAGGTCCGTGGCGCGGGCAAGAACAAGGAGGAAAAATTCCTGCCCGACTCGGCGCGGAAGTATTTCTGGGAAACCAAGCTCACCGTCGCCGACAAGATGAAGATGCCGGGCGACCGCGGCTTCTACGTGTTCGTCACGTTCCAGGGTGAGGGCAAGCTCGTCGGCCCGTGGGGCGAGACGCCGATCAAGCGCGGCAAGTCGTTCATGATCCCGCGCTGCCTGCCGGGCTACGAGATCGTCAACACCGGCCGCAAGCCGATCGAGGTTTATACCGGTTATCCGCCGGAAATCTAAAAGCTCGAGTCACGAATCACGAATCACGGAGACACTCCCATGGCAAAGATACCGAAGAAGATGAAGGCGCAGGTTTTCTACGAAAAAGAGAAAATGAAGTTCGAGGACATCCCCGTCCCGCAAATCAGCGACGACGAGGTCCTCGTGCGCGTCAAGGCTGTCGGCATTTGCGGTTCCGACGTGGCCTATTACTACGGCAACAGCCCGCTGGAGACGCCCAACGGCAAAGGTCCGCTCGTGCTCGGCCATGAGTTCACCGCCGAGGTCGTGCAGGTCGGCGCGGTGCCGGCGAAGGCGAAGCTGTTCAAGGAAGGCGACCGCGTCGTCGTCAACCCCGTCCAGCATTGCAACGCCTGCCCCATCTGCGCGAAGGGCCAGACCAACCTCTGCGAATGCAAGTCCGTCATCGGCGTCTCCGTCAACGGCGGCTTCGCAGAATACTGCGCCAGCAAATACACCGGCCTCGTCAAGCTGCCCGACGACGTGAGTTTCGAGGAAGGCGCGCTCACCGAGCCGCTGGCCTGCGTCACCTATGGCATCCAGAACATGCAGATCCAACCGGGCAACTTCGTGGTCATCATGGGCCCCGGCGCCATCGGCCTGATGATGCTCCAGCTCGCGAAAAGCTCCGGCGCCGGCAAAGTCGCGCTCGTGGGCGGCCCCGGCGACGATTACCGGCTCGAAGCCGGCAAGAAGTTTGGCGCGGACTACCTCATCAACGTCGCGGACAAGGGATCGAAGTATTTCGTTGCCGATCTCGAAGCGAAGATTCGCGAGTTGACCGGCGGCTTCATGGCCGACCGCGTCATCACGCCGACCGGCGCCGTCGAGGCGATGGAAGCCGCGTTGGCCGTCTCCGGCCGCCGCTCGACCGTCGTTTACTTCGGTCTGCCGAGCGACAAGGCCGTCATCCGTGTGCCGGCGCTCAAGAGCATCTTCTGGGACAAGACCATCCGCTTCTCCTGGCTGGCGCCGTTCACCTGGCCGACCGCCGTGAACGCCGTCGCCAACAAGCTGGTGGACACCAAGAGCCTCATCACGCACCGCGCGCCACTGGCCAAGCTCGAAGAGACGATCAAGGCCGTCGCAAGCCGCGGCGGCAACGTCCTGAAAGCCGTCATCACGGCGTAGGCCGCGTCCACAACTCATCCCGCACAGCGCGCACCGCGATCCCGCGGTTGCGCGCTGTGTGTTTTTGCCTGTTCGGCGCCAAGCCGGAGCGCCGCTTGACTGCAACACCGCCGGACTTAAGTTGAAGCAGTGAAAACGGTGAAACTCCGAACAGAGAGAGGAGGAAGACGATGATCGCAAGAGAGGAAGTGGAACGCGTCGTCGCGCGTAACAGCAAGCCCGGCAGCCCGATGCTCAGCGTTTATCTCGACGTGGACCCGACACAGGAGGTGAACCGCCAGCGGGGATTCGAGCCGGCGCTGAAGAACATGCTGCGCACGATTGAAGGCCAACTCAACAGCGACCGCGAACGGAAGGTGTTCGCCGGGAACGCCCTCCGCGTCATGCGGTTCGTCTCCGGTTACAAACCAACCGCCCAGGGTCTGGTCATGTTTGGCCGCGAGGCCGACGGGTTCTTCTGGCACCGAGAACTGCACGCGCCGCTCCGCAACGACGCGCATTGGGACGACTCGCCCCATCTGCGGCCCCTGCTGGAAACGATGGACGACTACGAGCGCTATGGCGTGATCCTGACCGACAAGGCGCGCGCGCGGCTCTTCACCGTGTTCCTGGGCGAGATCGAGGAGCACTCCGGCGTGTTCACGGCGGACGACGTGCGGCACACCAAGACCGTTGGCACGGATCACTGGCGCTCGCAGACGCATTTCGAGCGCACGTCGGACCTGCACGCACTCTGGCATTTGAAGCAAGTCGCCGAGAAAATGGTTCTGCTGGCCGACGCGCGCCGTTTTGACCGGCTGGTGCTCGCCGGGCCGGTCGAGGCCACCACCGAACTGGAGCGGTTGCTGCCAAAACGGCTGCTGGCGCGACTGGCCGGCTCGATGGCGCTGTCTGTCGAGGCGACCGGGTTACAAGTGCTCGAAGCCACGCGGCGGTTCGAGCGGCCGGCGTTGCGCGAGATGGAAAACGACCTGGTGAAGAAGCTTATCGCCACCGCCGCCAAGAAAGTTCAGGCGGACACCGGTTTGCTCGCGACGCTGAACGCCCTGAACAAGAACCGTGTCTGGCGGCTGCTTTATGCCGAAGGCTTCGCCCCGCAGGGCCGCCGCTGCGCCGATTGCACGGCGCTGATGGGGGAAGGGCAGCCCGTCTGCGACCACTGCGGCGGTAACACCGAACCGGTGGGCGATCTCATCGAGCGCATCGTCGAACGCGTGGTGGGTGTCGGCGGAAAAGTGGAAGCGGTCCGCGGTCCGGCGGCGGAGTTGCTGAAAGAAGCCGGCAGCATCGGCGCGTTCATGCGGTTCTGAGCGAAGCGCCGGCCAAGTGGCGTGAGCTTCCAAGCTCGCGCAGGGGCGGCGCATCAATCGCGGCGGACGGGTTTGGGAACTTGCCTCACGGAAGCGGAAAAATCGGCTTTGACCAGAGCGCGTTGAGAAACTAGCCTGCGCACGTGGAACGAACCCCAGCAAGTGCCACGCAGTTTCCGGCCGAACAAGCGCGGCCGAAAGCGTCGCTCGTGCGCGCGTTCCTGGATTTCGCCGGAAGCCGCGTCATCCAGTGGATGGACCGCGCGCACGAGTTGATTGCGTTCTCGCTCATCGCAACAGGCGTCACGGTCACCAAGTTCAACATTGCCCCGCGCGTCATCCGGCCGCTGGTGCGCGCCCAGATTTACCGGGCCGGCGTGCGTCTGTTGCCGATGATTGGCTTCCTGGGCTGCGCGCTCGGCTTGATCATTATCGGCCAGACGGTGTCCCTGTTGACCCGCGTCGGCGCGCACACGCTCATCGGCACGCTGATGGTCACCGTGGTCATTCGCGAACTGGGGCCGCTGCTCACAGCCGTGGTCGTGCTGGCGCGCGTCGGCGCCGCGACGGTCGTCGAACTGGGCACCAGTCGCGCGCAGGGCGAGGTGGAGGCGCTGGAGGCGCTCGGCATTGATCCGATCCACTATCTGGTCGTGCCGCGGATGTGGGGGCTGGCGGTCTCGGTTTTTGCGCTGACGATCTACTTCGTGCTTGTGGCGTTGCTCAGCGGTTATCTGTTCGCGTTTTTGCAGGATGTGCCGCTGCCGCCGCCGGAGTATTTCCGCCAGTTGGCCAGCGCTTTGCGATGGGAGGATTTTGTGATGCTGACGTTGAAGAGCGCGGCCTTTGGCATCATCATCGCCGTTGTTTGCTGCTACCAGGGGCTGGCCAAGCCGCTGCGGATCGAGGAAGTCCCGGCCGCCACGACACGGGCCGTGGTGAGCAGCGTCGTGGCGTGCGTTCTCCTGGATGCGGTGTTCATCGTCGCTTACCTGCTGATCTGAACCATGAGCACCGCTGCCGACAAAATAGCGCGACCGCCGGTGATCGAAATGTTCGATGCCGCCGTCACCTCGACCCGCGCTCCGGGCAGTGCCGTGATCCCGGACGTCAACTGGTGTGTGTCACTCGATGACTACTGGGTGATCGGCGGCCCGACCGGATCGGGCAAGAGCGACCTGCTCGCGACGGCCGCCGGGTTGCAACGCCCGTTGCGCGGCGTGCATCGCCTTTTTGGCCATGAACTGTCGGGCCTTCACGAGACAGAGCGGCTCCGCGAGCGGTTGCGCGTCGGCCTGGTGTTCGGGGATGGCGCGCGGCCGTTCCCGCAACTGACCGTGGCGGAAAACGTCGCGCTGCCCCTGCGCTATCACCACGGCCGGAGCGACGCAGAAGTCCGGCGGCGCGTCGAGGAGATGCTCGACATCACGGAGTTGTCCGCGTTCGCTGACAGCGCGCCGTCGGCCCTCATGCGCGCGTTCGTCCCGCGCGTTGGCCTGGCCCGCGCGCTGGCGTCCGGCCCGGAAGTGTTGTTGCTGGACAACCCGCTCGCCGGCTTGGATCCTCGGCAAGTGCGATGGTGGCTGGATTTCATTGCGGGCCTGGCGGCGGGTCATTCATCCATGAAAGGCCGCAAGATGACGATCATCGTCGCGTGCGGCGACCTGCGGCCGTGGACGAGCCAGGGCCGGCAGTTTGCGTTGCTGAAGGGAAACCATTTCCTGCCGCTGGGCGGTCGCGATGATCTCGGACGCTGCAACGAGCCTTTACTGCGCGACCTGACCGCGGCACACTCATCCTGAAACGAGACCATGCCACTTCAAGACCTGACACCGGAACTTCGCACGCGGCTCAGCCGGGTTGAGCGCGCCGTCGGCGCTTTTGTGTTGCTGGCGACGCTACTGCTGCTCGCGGGGTTTGTTTACTACCTGCGCCACACGGCCGAGGCCAAAGGCTGGTTCATTCCGAAGGTCAACTATTACACTTACCTTCACAACGCGAACGGGCTGAAGGCTGGCGACCACGTGAAGCTGATGGGCTTCGATGTCGGCGAAATCAAGCGTGTCGAGGCCATGGAGCCTTTCGACCAATACGACGTGTTTGTCGAGTTCTCCATCAAGGCGCCCTATTACGGCTACCTGTGGAGCGACTCAAAGGTGAAAGTCGGCGCCGCAGATTTCCTCGGCGGCCGTTACCTTGAAGTCACCAAAGGCGTCAGCGGCAAGGCCACCGTCAAGGAAGAGAACAACGCCTTGTTCCTGCTCGCCGATGTCGAGAAGGGCCTCTACGAGCCGGCCGCCAAACGCAAGCACTACGGGCTGGAAGCCGTGGAATCGCCCGCCGTGACGGACCAGCTTCAAGCGATGGTCGCGAAGGTCGAGGCCGCCATGCCCGGCATCCTCGGCATCACCAACCGCGTCAACGACGTTCTGGCCAGTTCCACCCTCGCCATCAACCGCGCCGCCGCCGCCATCACCAACCTCGACGCCACCGTCGTCAGCGCGCGGCCGGTCCTGACCAACCTCGCCGTCATCACGACGCAGTTGCGCGACCCGCGCGGTTCGCTCGGCGAATGGATCATCCCGACCAACATCAACCGCCAGGTCCAGACCGCGCTGACTTCCGCCAACAAAACCATCGTCACCGTCAACACCAACATGGTTGAAATCGCCGCCGTCCTGAAACGCACGCTGGAAGACTCCGCGCAGATCACCAGCAATCTCAACGCGCAAGTCCAGGCCAACAGCCTCATCCTCAGCGAAATCTCCTCCCTCGTCATCCACTCCGACGAACTGATGCAGGGCCTCAAGCGCAACTGGCTGCTCAAGTCCTCGTTCACAGGCGTCACCAACGCGCCGGTCAAGAGCATCGTTGTGCCAGCCATCGGAGGCGGGAAATGAGAAGGAGCAGAAGTCAGAGGTCAGAGATCAGAGGTCAGAAGGCGGCGGCTATCGCCCTTTCCACTGTTTTTCTTCTGCTTCTCGCCGCCTGTTCCTCCGCGCCGCCTCCGCCCGTCGTGCCCGTTGCGGTGGCGCAGGCCAGCCACGCTGCCGAGATGGCGCAGAAACTTTCGGCGAACGAAAATTGGTCCGCCGCCGTGCGCGAGTGGCAGAACGCCGCCGACCGCTACCGCCTCCTGAACGACCGCGCCAACGAAGCCGTCGCGCTCCACAACCTCGCCCAGGCACACCGCGCGCTCGGCGACTTCGACCGCGCCCGCGTGCTGCTCGAACAAGCCGCCGACTTGAACCAGCAGCTTGGCCGCAGCGACGAAGGATGGCGCAACCAAATCGCGTTGCTTCAAATCGAATCACAGGCGAAGCAAAATGCCACACTCGACGCGCGCTTCGCCAAACTCACCGCGTCGCCACCGCCCGACAGCCAGCCGCAATTGCAGGGCTTGTTCTTCAACGAACTCGGCCTCTGGCAACAACGCCAGGGCGACCTCGCCAAAGCCGGCGAAACTTTCCGTCGCGCCGAACAAGCGATGGCGAAGGCTGGCGACCGCCTTGGCCTCGCCGTCGTGCTCGCCAACCGCGCGCGGCTCGACGAAGCGCAACGCAAATTCGCCGACGCGCTGGAGAAGTGGGGTGAGGCGCGGACACGCTTTGAGGCGCTCGCCGATCCTCCGGGCATTGCCGCCAGCCTCGCCGGCGAAGGCCGCGTCCTGCTGGCGGCTGGCCAAAATCTGCCCGCCGCGGAAACGCTGCTGCGCCGCGCCAGCGAGAACTTCCGCACGCTGAAGATGGAGAACGACCGCGCCGACACTCTTCGCTTGCTGATGGAGTGCCTGACCACGCAAAAGAAGACCGCCGAAGCCGCCGAGACGCGGGACGTTCTCGATGCGTTGCGCACGGGCGGCACGTCCGCGAAGAAATAGGCCGTCAGTCGCGCTGCGGCCGCTGCGACGGTCTCAGAGCAACACGCCGGCGACGCACGCCACCATGCAGGTGGTGAGCGTGCCACCGATGAGCGCGCGCACCGCGATCCGCGAGAGATCGCTCCGCCGCTCCGGCGCCAGCCCGCTGTAGCCGCCGATGGTGATGCCGACGCTGCCGAAGTTGGCGAAGCCGCACAGTGCGTAGGAAGCTATGAGCCGCCCCCGCTCGGTCAGCCACGCGCTGTCTTGCGCGAGTTGCTGGCTCATGTTCATGTAGGCGACGAACTCGTTGAGCGTCAGCTTCTGGCCCAGCAGGCTTCCGATGCGCATCACGTCCTGCATCGGCACGCCCATGATCCACGCCAGCGGCGCGAACACCCAGCCGAAGATTTGCTGGAGGCTCAGCGGCGTTTGAAACACGTGCGTCCCGATCCAGCCCAAGCCCCAGTTCACCATCGCCACCATCGCCAGAAACACAATCATCATCGCGCCGATGTTGAGCGCGAGCTTGAGGCCATCCGCCGTGCCGGCCGCCAGCGCATCCACGACGTTGACGCTGACGCGCGGAATCTCGATGTGCGCGTTGCCGAGCGTCTCCGGCTTTTCGATTTCCGGCAGCATCAGCTTGGCGATGACTATGGAGGCCGGCGCGCACATGACGCTGCATGCGATCAAGTGTCCCGCAATCCCTGGCACGTGTGGACCGAGCATCCCGACGTAAGCCATGAGCACGCCGCCCGCCGTCGTCGCGAGGCCGGCGGTCATGCACGCCATGAGTTCCGAGAGCGTCATCTTCGACAGGTAAGGCTTGATCACCAGCGGTGCTTCCGTCATGCCGACGAAGATGTCCGCCGCTGTCGAGAAGCTCTCCGCGCCGCTGATGCGCATGAACCGGCTCATCAGACGCGCCGCCGTCCGAATCACCCACGGCATCAGGCCGATGTGGTAAAGCAGGCTCATGAGCGCTGCGAAGAAGATGATCGACGGCAGGATTTGGAACGCGAAGATGTAACCGAGCGACCCGCTGCTGACCGCCAGCGGGCCAAAGACAAACTCCGCGCCGGCGCGGCTGAAGGCGAGCAGCTTGTCCACCGCGTCGTTCGCCAGCCGGAACACGACGCGCGCGGGCGTCTTCATGACGATGAACGCAAACGCGAACAGGATCGCCATGCCCCAGCCGACCGTGCGCCAGCAGACAGCCCGCCGCCGCTCACGCGGGCAGAGCGCGTAGGCGATGGCGAGCATGACGACGATGCCGAAGGCGCTGATGAGTCGTTCCATGGTTTGTTGGCCCACGATATTAGCAGCGCGAAGCCGGTGGATGCCAGCGCAGAGCAACGACCGGCGAGCTTCGTCGTTTACGCGCCCGCCGAAATCTGGTGAACTCCGATGATGCACCATCGCCGAAGAAACCGCATGAAAGTCCCGTTTTCATTGTTCATCGTGGTGTGCCAACTCGCATTGCTGGGAGGCGCGTTCGCACAGGAGATCAAGCCCGGCGGCGAACTGCTCAAGAACGGAAACTTCGAGTCGCCCGACGGCTGGCGGCTCGGCGGCCGGGCGCGTCGCGTCGGCGAGGCCAGTAATCATTGGCTGCTGCTGGACGCCGGCGACAAGTCCGCCAGCCTCAGTGCCGGCCAGCGCGTGCCGATGGGAGCGCGCTTCTGGAAACTGCGTCTGAGTTGCCGCGTGCGCGCCACGAACGTCGTCCGCGGCGTCGAGGGCTGGAACGACGCGCGGATCGCGATGTCGTTTCACGGACGCGACGGCAAAATGATTGGCGGCTGGCCGAACGTGCTCCATTTCACCGGCTCGACCGCCAGCTGGGAGCGCCACGAGCGCGATTTCATTGTGCCGCAAGGCGCGGCGTATCTGGAACTGAGTTGTTCGTTGCTCGCCGCCACCGGCCAGGTCGAGTGGGACGATGTCTCGCTAAAGCTGTTGAAGTTCACGCCGCAGGTCGAGGACGCCACGTTGCCGGCCGGCGTCGAGGCGCGATGGGATCTCGCCAGCGCGTTTCGCGAGGAGACGCCGACGCGCGGCCGTGTCTGCATCAACGGCCTTTGGAAGTTCCATCCCGCCGAACTCAAGTCGGGCGACCTGCCCGCCGCCGGCAGTGGTTGGGGTTACCTGAAGGTGCCCGGCTCGTGGCATCCGCCGACGGCCCGGATGCGGCCCATCGGCCCGGACATCTGGGAAACCACCGCGCTTGACCTCAACCGCACTGATGCCGCGTGGTATCAGCGCCGCATCACCGTTCCCGCCGAGTGGACCGGGCGGCGCGTGTTCGTCGAGATGGACAACCCGAAGCAGGCGACGCGCATTCTTGTGGACGGACGTGAAGCGGGCGCGGTGTCATGGCCCGGCGGTCGCGTCGAAATCACGTCGCTTATCAAGCCCGGCGCGACGCATACGCTCTCGGTCTTCGTCAACGCTCTCGGCGGTGACCAGGAGAAGCTCGTCGTCATGGGGCCGACCCAGATCGAGAAAGCGCGCGAGGAAATCCGCTACAAGGGCCTCGCCGGGGACTGCTTCCTCGTCAGCGAACCGGCCGGCGCGCGCATCGCCGACGTGTTCGTCAAACCCAGCGTCCGCAAGAAACAACTGGCCGTGCAATGCGAACTGGCGGACGCGCCCGGCAGTTTCAAGCTCGAAGCCGTTGTCCGCGACGGCGACAAGATCGTGAAGCAGTTTGCCGGCGCAGCGCCGGCGTTTGCCGGGCGATGGAGCGACGCGAAGCTCTGGGATATTGACCAACCGAACCTCTACAAGCTCAGTGTCCGCCTGCTCGATGCGCGCGGCAAGCTGCTCGATGAGACGACGCCCGTGACGTTCGGCTTCCGCGAGTTCTGGATCGAAGGCCGGGATTTCATCCTCAACGGCAAGCGCATCCATCTGCGCTGCCTCTTCTCCACCAACGCCCGCGATTTCGCCACCGCTGCGCTGCCGCAGGCCAAGACGACGCTCGCCCGCATCCGCGCGCTTGGGTTCAACTACATCATCCACGCCCACTACGACTACGAACCGCAATCGTTCGCCTACGTCGAGGACCTTGTGCGCGCCGGCGACCAGGCCGGCTTCCCGATGAGCTACACCATCCGGCACGTGAAACAGATCTATCAGGACTTCGAGAACGACGCCAAACGGGCCGAGTGGGACCGCGTCGTCAACTACGAAGTCCGCCGCGTGCGCAACCATCCGAGCATCCTGATGTGGGCGATGAACCACAACTTCACCGGCTGGGCCGACGACCAGAACCCCTCACGGCTCGACGGCCTCTACGCGCCGGAGTCGGTGCCGAACTGCGAGCAACTGGCGAAGCAGGACAGCACGCTTGCGCGCGTCCTCGCCCGCCGCCGCGCCGCCCGCCTCGGCGAGCAGCGCGTGATGGCGCTCGACGGCACGCGGCCAGCCTATCATCACGAAAGCGGCAACCTCGGCCAGATGATCACGCTCAACTGCTACCTCAACTGGACGCCGTTGCAGGAGCGCATGGAGTGGCTCTCGCATTGGGCCGTCGCGGGCATGAAGCCGCTCTTCATCGTCGAGTTTGGCCTGCCGCATCAGGCATCGTGGGGCGGCCACCGCACCGGGCCGTTCATCTGGCGCAACAAGGTCAACAGCGAACCGCTCGTCGCCGAGTTTGGCGCCATCACCAACGGCGACCGCGCTTACGAGCTGGCCGACTACGAACTCGCGCACTACGCCACCGTCGAGCGCGTCTATGCACGGCGCGAGCCATTCCACATTCAGGAATCGCTCGGAGCGGCGTGGCAACATCGTTGGGAGCACAACTTCCTAGAGATAAAGAGCCTCTTCACGAAGCACACCTGGCCGGCGTTTCGTGCGTCAGGCCTGAGCGCAATCCTGCCGTGGGATCAGGAGGATTTCTTCAAGCCGCTGCCCGCCGCGCGCGGCGAGCCGGTCGAGTTGCCGACGGACTGGGCGCGTTTGCAGCGGCCCGGCATTGCGCCGGATTTCCAGCCGTCGTCGCACGACTGGCTGACCACGCCGAAACTCGAGGGCGTTCTGGAGGAAACCTCGCTGGCGAAAACCTTCCGTCGCGTCAACCGCGAGTCGCTGGCCTTCATCGCCGGCCCGCGGAGCCGGTTCACAGCGAAGGACCACATCTTCCGCGGCGGCGAAACCGTAACGAAGCAAGTTGCCCTTATCAACGACCTCCGCCAGCCCGCGCGCGTGAAATGGGAGTGGACCGCCTCGCTCGGCGGCAAGACCATCGGCACGGGCCGTGGCAGCGCAATCGTCGCAGCCGGTGACAAGCAGTTCGCGCCGCTGCGTTTCAAACTGCCTCCCGTTGCCACCGACACGCGCGGCGTCATCACGCTCAAGACCGGTGACGGTCAGGAGGACCGTGTCGAGTTCGACGTGCTCGCGCCGACAGGGACAATCGAGCAGCGCGGCTCCATCGCCTGTTACGATCCGAAAGGCCAGACGTTGAAGCTGCTGCGTGCCCGCGGCCTCGACGTGAAAGCGGTCGAGCAACCCGTCGCTCCCGGCGATTGCAAGCTCTTCATCATCGGCCGCGAAGCCATGACGACGAATGGTCCCGGCGTGGACGTGCGCGGGAAGAACGTGTTGATCTTCGAGCAAACCGAGGACGTGCTCCAGAAGCGTTGGGGGTTCCGCACGGCCAGCCCCGGCACACGCAACGTGTTCGTGCGCCAGCCGGCCCATCCGGTCTGCGCGGGCCTTAGCGACGAGTTACTGCGCGACTGGCGCGGCAACTCCACGCTGCTCGAACCGTATCCGGGCTATGAGCCGTTCTACCGTTTCTACCAGACGGAGGAATGGTGCGGCTTCAAGAATTCCCGCACGTGGCAATGGGGCAACTACGGCACCGTCGCCAGCGTCGTCATTGAGAAGCCGCAGCGCGGCAACTGGAGCTTCCCGCTCGATTGCGAGTTCGACCTCCAATACGCGCCGCTCCTGGAATGGCTCGCGCCGGACGGCAACCGCGTGATCTTCTCGCAACTCGACCTCACCGGTCGCGACGCGAACGATCCCGCCGCGGAGCGCTTGCTGGCGAACTTGCTGGCGTATGCGCAGTCGGTGTCGCGTTTCGAGTTCGGCGGCGCGCGGATCGCGGCCAGTGAATCAGGAAAACGTTCGCTTCAAGAGCTTGGCGCTGACCTGAACAGCCAGTCCGGCCCTCTCGTCTGTGTCGGCCTCGACGGCCAGGCTCTCAGTCGCGTGCTGCCGTCGGCAGTGGGGACCGAAACGCGCGCGGTGACGCATACGCTGATCGGCCGGCCGACCGCCGGCGCGCTCGTCGGCCTTGGCAACGGCGATTTCCACTGGCGTGGTCGGATGACGGTGCCGGCGATTGTCGGCGCGCCGACGGAACTGAACGTCGCAAGCACCGGTGTCTTCGCCGAGGGAGACATCGCCGGTAGACGCGTTGTGCTCGTGCAGTTCACGCCGGAGCAGTTCGACTGGAAGGACAAGCCTTACCTGAAACTCTCCAAGCGCCGCGCCGTCATCATTTTGGCGCGCATCCTGACCAACTGCGGCGTGCGCTTGTCCGCACCGGTGGCGGAGCGCCTCGCCTCGCCGCCCGCGCAGGCCAGCGAGAAACGCTGGCTGGATTCCTTTTACCTGGACGAGCCAACATCACTCGATGACCCGTATCGTTATGAAAGGTGGTAACGCATGAAGAACCTGTTGTTGTTCCCATTGGCGCTTGTGCTCCAACTCGCCAGTCTGCCGCTGTCCGCCGCAACGCGAGAGTCCGGCGAAATGAGCTTCTTCGCCTTCGACGACCACGCCATCCCGTGGCGCGACAACCTGAAGCTCACGCTCGTGCAGGCCGAGAAACACCCGGCCAATCCCGTGCTTCGCTGCGGGCCGGAGGGTTCACCGGATTACGGCCACGCCATCCTCTACGGCAGCGTTATCAAGGTCGGCGGCAAGTTTCGCATGTGGTATCTCGGCATGATTCAGCGCAAGATCGAGCGCGGCCAGGCACCCGGTTGGTGGCGGCCGATGTGTTACGCCGAGAGCGCGGACGGCGTGAACTGGACGAAACCGGATCTGGGCCTCGTCGAGTTCAACGGCAGCAGGAAGAACAACATTTGCCTCATCGAGTCCGAACCGCACTCACTGAGCCGCGTGAACGACTTCCTCACCGTGATCCACGAGCCGAACGATCCCGACCCAAAGCGTCGCTACAAATGCGCGTTCATCGCTCACATGCCGTTCGCCGAAGTCCGTGGTGGCCGGAGCGCCATCGGGCCGAACGAATCGCGATGGGCGTCGTTCGTGTGCGCCACCAGCGCGGACGGTCTTCGCTGGCAGGTGGTCGGCGACCGGCCCGCGAACAGCGGCGGCGAGCGGTTCGAGGTGTCGGGTCTTTATCGTTTCGGCGGATTCTACTACGCGACGGGGCAGCTTATCTCGCCCTGGACATGGCAACCGGATGGTCGCGATGTCGGTCGGTGCATGTTGGCGTATCGCTCGGCGGACTTTGCGCATTGGTCGAAGGCGAAGGCGTTCGCCTTCGCGCGGCCGGGCCAGACGATTGCGACGCCGCTTGCCGGCCAGCAGACGCACATGGGCGCGGGCGTGTGGAACCGCGGCAATGTGCTGGTCGGCCTCTACGGCATGTGGCAGGACGGGCCGAAGGAGCGGCCGAAAGGTTCGACGCATCTCTGGGGCACGCGGATTGACCTCGGCCTCGTCGTCAGCAACGACGGCGTCCATTTCCGCGAGCCGGTGCCGGACTTCAAAGTCATCCCGCGCGGCAAGGAGGGCGAATGGGACAGCATCGCGCTGCTTCAAGGCCACGCCTTCGCCAACGTCGGCGACAAAACCTACCTCTGGTATTCGCATTGGGATTGCGAAGGCCAGTTCCGCTCGCAAGAGATCGGCCTCGCCACACTCCGCCGCGACGGCTTCGGCTACCTCTCGCGCCACAACACGAATGCCCCGGCTCACTTCATCACGAGCGTGATCGAGCCACGCCGGCGAGCAGCGAAGCTGCTGGTGAACGCCGACGGCTTCTCGCCCGACGCGCCACTGACGGTGGAGTTGCTCGACGAATCCGACCGGCCGATGCGCGGTTTCTCAGGCGTGGACGCCGCGAAGCTGGCCACCTCCGGCACGCAACTGGAGATTGTGTGGCCGAAGACGAAGAATAGTCGCTTGCCCGCCGGCAGACGACTCGCCATCAAGATCAACTTTCCAGCTATGGGCGAAGCGCGCGTATATGCGCTGAACGTGGCAGAGTGAGAAGCGACGCTTCGGCCAGCCGCCCCTTGGGGGGACACGAGAATGGCCGGGCGTTTCAGAAACTGTCTTGGCGCATGAGGGCACGGGGGAGAACGCGCAGCGCGGCTACGTGACGCTGGCGGACGCCGCAAAGGGGAGTATTGTTAGGCAAGAAGCAACATCCAATCCGGAGAAAGGATGCATGGATAACTCAGAAAGAAACTGGAGCCAGCAGCCGCGTTCCAGTGAACACTCAACTCCCGACCCGGCCAGGTGCCGCGTCAAACACCGCACGGCGGACATCTACGATTGCCATGGAGAGGATTCGCTGACCTGCTGCCACGTCCTGCCTTTCGGCAATAGTCGCATCTGCCGACATCCAGAGCGACACAAGCTGCCCGCCCATACCGGGCCACCGCACAAGGAGGAACACGACCAAAAGACCCCGAAGCGCTGACCCAGGTTCATCTCGTCCGCCAAGCCCCGACTCGAAAGACTCGGGGCTTTCGCTTTTGCCGAACAATCGTCGCGGGCTCAGCGCGAGCGTTTCGGGGGGATGGTCAGCACGGTGCCGGCCATCAGGCGGTCCTTGTCGGGAATGGCGGAACGGTTGGCGCGGTAGATCGCCCCCCACGCGCCGCGGTCGCCGTAATACTTCAGCGCAATGCTGGCAAGCGTGTCGCCGTGCTTGACCTTGTAAGTCATGGTTTTCTTCGGATTGACCGCCGGCGTTTGCGAAGTGGCGGGCGCGGTTGGCGTGGACAGCGCGGGTTTGGGCGGCGTGACGGCAGCCGTGTGGCTTGCCGCAGACGGCGGCGTTTGCGTGGCGGGACCGGCCGGTGGCGCATCCGCCACAGCGACGGCGTTCGATGCGGCAGGAGCGACGTTCGGCTCCAACGGCGGCAGGGGCGGCGCGGCGGCGGCGGTCTGCGGCTGGTTGGCCAGTTTCATCTGGGCCTCGGTCAGTTGCTGCCGCAGCTTGTCCACCTCGTCTTGAAGCGCGCGGTTCTTCTGCAACAGATCGTTCATCTCGCTGGCGTTCTCCATCGGCGAGTTCGGCATGGAGGCGATCAGGCTGCGCTTGGCGCGCTCGATGAAGACGTTCGCCGTTTTCGCGCGCTCCGGTTCCGTGTTCAACTTGACGAACCGCTGGTAGTGGTAAATCGCGCCGGCGAGGTCCTTGAGTTGCTGCTCGTCGAGGATCGCGACGGCCCAGTGGATCGCCGCCGAGTCCGGGTTGAGCTTGAGCGCCTGCTCGTAGCACTCGGCCGCCTCGGTGTAGTTGCGCCGCTGTTTCTCCGCCTCAGCCTTTTTCAGCCAGGGGTTCTTGTCGTCGCTGATAAAACCGGTCGTGGCCGGCTCGGTGCATGCCGTCACGGCGAGCGCCAGCGCGGCCAACATCAAAGCAATCCGTTCCATAAGAGCCGCATGATAGCAGCCGCGACCGGAAACTCAAGCGCACGGGGAAGGCGAGGCAACTCGTTCACGGCTGGTTCATGAAGGGATGCAAGAGGTAGGGCGAGGCGTCCCTGCCGAGCCGCCGGCGTCCGATATGCGCGGCCTGCGGCTCATCGGGACGATTCGCCCTACCAACGAATTGCACAACTCGCCCAGCCTGTTGTTTCCCGCACACACAAATACTCGGACACGCCATCCATATCCGCTTGGCCAGTCTCCATTCTGTAAGGGTAGGAAAGCAGTCTGGCTTGGCTCACATTTTGGTTGTTTTCACGGCTTTCCAGAAGGAAATCACTGTTTTTAAGTTTGGAAATGGCATGTTTCTAGTAAGGAAAGTTAGTTTCCTTACTATATGAAGGCGTTCGGCAGGAGATCGAGGGCATTCCGCAGGATGGAAATCGCTGTTTCCAAGCTTGCAGGAGGCGAAATCAGTCGGATCGAGCCGACTTCCAGCTTGAAGGCCGTTCTTTCCAGGCTTGCAAGGCCCTTCGCCAGTCTGCCGGAGGCTGTTTCCAGTCTGGAAATGGCTAACTGCTAGTAAGGAAACGAATTTTCCTTACTTGATTTCACCCATCCACAGGATGGAGAATGGTGTCCTCAGAAGGTTGTTTGCCGCCTGCGGATGGCGCGCGGCGGCTTGCAAATGAACGGAGCACGAGGATGAAACTCGCAAGAACGAAGTTGGCCTTCAAGGACAAGCCGGTGGGCGAGCAGTTGAGGGTGGCGGAGCGGCTGGCGCGCGGCGCAAGCAGCGATGCGGCGCTGGCAGCGAGGCTGGAGCATCTGCCCCGGCTGCAAAAGGCGGTGGAGGAGGCGCGCACGTTGATTGACGCCGTGGAGACGGCGCGCAAGACGTTGAAGGCGCAGGTGCTGAAGCGCAACGACGCGATGCGCGAGTTGCGGCATGCGGCGTGGCTTCTGAGGGCGGGGGTGGTGTCGCAGACTGGGGGCGAGGCCGCGGCGCTGGTCAGCCTGGGGCTGGAGCTGGTGGCGGAGAAGAAACGGATCGGGCTGCTGCCTGCGCCGGATGGCTTGAAGGCGTTGCCGGGTCTGCTCGCCGGCAGTGTTCTGCTGAGGTGGGCGCGCGTGCGGCGGCGCAGGCCGTCGTATCTGGTGGAGATGAGCACGGACCCGGACGGGAACGCGGGCTGGAAGCATGTGGGGGCGTTCACGCGCCGCAAATGCACGGTGACGGGACTGGAGCCGGGCAAGGAGTATTGGTTTCGCGTGGCGACGCTGGCCCGGGCGGGCACGGGGCCGTGGGGTTCGCCGGTGCGATGCCGGGCGACGTGAGAGGGGCGCGCGTGATCCCGCCAGACGGCCGCGTCAACTCACCGGCGAACGGTTCGCTTGATGGGCGCGCCCCCGCATCGCAATCGGTGGAGTTGAAGCCGTGAAATCAACTCGGCGAGCATGCGGCTCTGCCGCGGGGCATGAAGATTCTTCAGGAGCGGGTCTTTGGGCGGACTCAGGGGTTTGGGGGTCACATTCCACTCCTTGCTTCTATTACGGGCCAGTCAGCCGGAAAGAAATAGCGTGGAGCGGAATTGTCGAGCTGCCCTCTGGCCCTCGAACCACTCTGTCCGCTCCACGCGAGACTCTCATAAGACGCCGGTGAGGTTTTGCGGATTCAACAGGATCGTCAGGCAGCCGTTACTTCGAGGCGGGCTTCCTCCGTGAGTGCCGCGTCCGTCCGGCTTCCCTCATGGTCAAAATGGGTTTGATGGCCTTGTAGCGATCCTCCAACGGCTCCCTGCTGCATATTCCGTAGAGGCACTGAACCACCTCTTCGGGCCGCGAGTAGCCGACCAGCCGCTCAGAACTCGTTATCATGCGGGGCATCTCCAAATTCAATATTTGTTCGCAACCACTGTCTCGGCGCCGACCGTTGGGCGGGAGAATACGCGAGCGTGAAACGCTGGTCATTCGGTAAGAAGCCTGTTGTGACCTAGGGAGTTTGCTTACCCCAGCACACCCCTTGCGAAACCGCCGGCGGGTGGCATATTGGAGCGGCACAGAGTGAGAGCAAAGTTACTGATGTGAAAGTCAGAACAAAAACTCGAACACTGTGCTATTTCTTTGCTCTTCATCCGGCTTCTGGGAGGCGTCTCACGGCAGAACAGATGGTGCCCGCGCGCCCTGCGGGTGAAGGCTGCGCACCGCCCGCTTGCCAACGCAATCCATCGGCTCAATACTGGGTCCGCGCAAGACAATCACGGTTGACCACTGACACCATGAAACGAAGAGACTTTTTCTCCATCGCAGGAACCGCAGGCGTGGGAACCTTGGTGGCGGGGATGACCGGCTTGGGCGCCACCGCTCCGGCCGCCCAGAATACCGCCCGCCCCAAACCCTCGCTCATGAAGGTGGGCACCCAGCAAGGGCCGGTCACGGATGCCATGCTCCAGTATTTCAAACGGCACGGCGTCAGCCACATCTGCGCCGCCGTGCCACGCGGCAAAGACGCCAAGGACGGCTGGCAGATTGACGGCCTGTTGCGCCTGCGCGAACGGGTCGAAGCGCACGGCCTTCAGCTTGCGATGCTGGCCTTGCCGATGAGCAGTGTCGAAATATCGCGCGCCGAGAATCCCAACATCATGCTGGGCAAATACCCCGACCGAGACCGGGAGATTGATCGGCTTTGCGAGATGATCCGCATGGCGGCGCGCGCCGGAATTCATGCCCTGAAATACAACCTGACTCTGCTCGGCGTGCTCCGCACGGAGTCCACACCGGGCCGGGGCGGTTCGCGCTACTCGACCTGGGCGCTGGCCGATGCGAAGCAAGAACCCCCGTTGACGATGGCCGGAGTCGTGGGCGCGGACGAAATGTGGGAACGGATCACTTGTTTCCTCAAACGCGTGGTGCCGGTCGCGGAGGAATGCAAAGTCCGGCTGGCGTGTCATCCGCACGATCCGGGTGTGCCGCCGGAGGGCTTTCGTGGGGTGGCGCGCGTGCTGGGCACGGTGGAAGGATTGAAACGCTTCGTCTCCATCAAGGAAAGCCCCTGCCACGGCCTGAACTTCTGCCAGGGAACCGTTGCCGAACTGCTGGCCGATCCGGGCCGGGAAATCCATGACGTCATCCGTTACTTCGGCAGCCGGGGGAAGATTTTCAATGTTCATTTCCGGAACATCCGGGGCCGGCGTGACAAGTTTCAGGAAGTGTATCCGGACGAAGGCGACGTGGACATGGTTCGCGCCATGCGGGTCTATCGTGAGATCGGCTACGACGGCATGATCATGCCTGACCACATGCCCAGTCACGCGGATGATCCGCGGAGCTTGCAGGCCTTCGCGTTTGGCTATGGTTACATCAAGGCCCTGATCCAAGCGGTCGCCACTGAGAGTCCGGCTCTGTAAGCGGGAGCATCACTGTCTTGGAGGACCATTTCGCGGTATTCCCGGCGAAAGAAGAAGCCCGCGCAACTGTTTCCAGTCACGCGGGCTGAATTGGAGGCGGGGGTCGGAATTGAACCGACGCATAGGAGTTTTGCAGGCTGACGGAAGACTTGCCAGCGATTGCCAAACATTACCAGCGCATCCACCGAACAAACACCGCCCGCGCAAGTTGCGCCGTTTGCTGGATTCGCTGGCGATGCTCGGCGATGGATGGATACCACGAAACACGGGGCGCAACTGGTATCCGCGTATGGTATCCATTCTTGGCCGTTTGACGGTGCTCATTGCGCATTCCTTTTTTGCTTTTAACTGCTACACGCGGCAACGGGTTCCAACGTCTTATTTCCCGCCACTTGCGTCTTTTGCGTATCAGACTTGGCTGGTTGGCTATCATGCTGCGCACGGTTGAACAACAGCTTGATTCGCTTCGCCTGCGCCAGCAAGTGTTCGCTCCGCACGTCGCCATACGTCCGCGCAATGATGGCCGGCCCGCTCTTGTCGCCGATCAGCGCCGCAATCTCCGCATCCGACAGCCCCGACTCGCGCCCTTGCGTCACGAAGAAACTGCGCAAGCCGTGCGGCGTGACGTGCCGGGTTTCCAAGTCCTTGCACACGCCGGCTAGAGTCTGCGCAACCGACACGTAAGGCACAGGCCGCGAAACGTCGCGGCACGATGGAAACAGCAGGTGACTATTTGAACGCGCCCGCATCGCCGTAAGAAGCTGCTTCATCTCCGGCAGAATCGGAACCCACGGATTGACGCCGCGCTTCTCGCGAACAACGTGAATCAATTCGTTGCTCCAATCCACCGCTTCCCAATCCAGCGGCAACGCTTCGTTGATGCGCAGCCCGGAGAATGCAAGGAACATCACGCAATCCGCAATGACGCTATACCCTTTCTCCCGCAGCGTCGTTTCAATCGTCTGCAACTGCGCCACCGTCGGCGCGCATTCGCGGCAATGCCGTGTGTCTTCCTCGCGATGATACCGCGTCCGGCCCGCCAGCGGGTTGTTCTTGAGCTTGGCTTGCCGCACCGCCAGCGCCAGCGCATTCGTCAACGCTTGCAGCTCGATGTCCACAAGGCGCGTTCCCGCCCGGCTCTTGCGGTCGTTCTCCCCGGCCTTCCACTTGTAGCCGCCGCTCGCGCGCCAATCGCGATACTTGTCGCAGTCTTTCAGCGTCAACGTCGCCGCGCGCATCGGCCCGAAATACGATTTCACGCGCACCAGATTCTTCCGCTCCATTGCCGCCGTTGTCGGCGCTTTCGTGCGCATCTTGCGGTCGGGGAAACCGGCCTTGATGTAGTTTTCGATCACCGCTTCAACGGTCACTGACTTCAATTCCAGCGCCGCGACCTTCGGCATGATGCCGTGTTCCTTCAACACGGTGTCTTTGTGCCATTGTTTGAGAACCTTTCGCGCCGTATCCGGGTCGTTGGTATCGGTGCTGCGCCATGTCCGTTTGCCCTCATCCCAAACGCGCGCGTAGATCGTGCCGTTGCGCCGGTAGAGTCCGGGGCCGATTCGATCAAAACGGCGTGTCTCCGTAGTGTCTTGCTTGAACGCTATCATTTCGTGTTCCTCCGTTTGGTGATTTTCTCTGCCGTCTCAATCAGCTTCGGCGCTTCCGTCTGCAAGTATTGGTCAACCGCCCGCCGAATCACTTCGGAGAACGTCAACCCGGTCGCATCGCAGAAGGCATTCAGCTTTTCCGTGTAGTGCTCTGGCAGAAAGAGCGTTGTGCGGTGCATTGTCATGGAAGTAGTATATTCACTAACGGAATACATGCAAGCACTATTTTCAGGCCGGGAAGAAACCGCCGGCGTTAAGGACCGGCTTTGCTCCTATGCGCCTATTGCGCCTGACGGTGGTAAACATTCTTATAGAGTCCGGCTTTCTCAAAAGTTAAGGAAGCTCAGGAGCATCAGGAGCATTAGGCGCAAACGGGCAAAACGTGTAAGTCTTCACGTTCTTTCGGAGGCTTTCGTCAAAACTCTCGTGCCTTTGGATGTTGAATCCATCCAGCGTCAGCGTTTCAGAGCTTCTAAAGCATTGCGCCATGTTGCGGCCAATGGCTTGTAAGACCGATTTTCGGGTCGGTTCGCTTTCTAGGTCGGCGTGCCCATCCCAGCCGGGAATATCGCCGCCATGTTCGGCGAGCAGGTCGAGAAACTCAAACGCCCGAAGTTCCGACTCCATGCGCCCGGCGTTCTTGACCAGCAATGCCACTTGCCGCAGCCAGCCCAAAGCCGGCGTCGCCGTTCGCTGTTGCACCTCGCGATGGCCGTCTAGCAGCGGGCCGGCGTTCAACAGGTTGCGGCTTATCCAGTCCAGAACACGCGCCCACTGCCGGAAATCGTGATCCACGCTTTCGGCTGGTGAGCGCAGCTTTCCCCGGTTCCACCATTCACGGATGATGGCGAATACCGCGCCCAGATAATCCGACTGATTCGCTTGGATGTGCTCCAAAATGGACCCTTCGGAATGGACGGCGAACTTGTAGCCGCTCGGTCGCTTGCGGATGCAAGTCGCGCTGCAACGGTTGGCCATGTCCCGCGTCAAGTCTGCGGCGTTGGAAGTCAAAAAGAACGTCACAGGCTGCACGTCAATTTCGACCTCGCCAGCGTAAGGCACGCGCGCCGCATACGTCGGCTCCGTTAGCAGCGACTCAAAGGCTTGCGAGTCCAGCCGCCCGCGAATGTTATCGAGGCTGATAAAGTCATGACCCGCAACGAGCGCGCTGCTCACGCTTTCGTCAACACCGCCGACGCCGCCGTTGCGTTGAACGATGGTGCGCGGCGTCGAATTGTAAATGGCGCAGGTGATTTTCACGCGGTAGCCTTTCCCGGCTTGGCTGTCATCGGCCTCGCCCAGGTCCACCGGCGCGCGATGGTTCTTGCCCAGCAAGCCGCCGCGAATCAGCGCCGGGCAAATCAGCCCGGCCAACGCCCGCGCCCGGTCTGACGGCGAGACAAAATCAAAGTCGGCAACTGTGCCGCGCAATAGCTCCCTCGCCGTGTCGAGCGCCATGTCATCCTCAGCCGCTTCGCCGCGTGCCAGCACGCCGGTAACGGGGTCGAATCCGATGATCTGTTTCAACTCGCCCTTGCATTCCACCAACACCGGACACGGCGACAACACGCGGATTCTTGGCAACGAGCTGACGAAAGCCGAAGCCGAAATAATCAGTTTGGCCGCGCCTTCGCTGCAAATGCTGTGCCGGATTTCCAGCTTCTTATCTTTGTCAATCTTCGCGTGAAACAGCGTGGCGACTTCCTCAAACACAGCGCAGGCCGCTGCCGGCTTCAGTATTTGCAACTCCGCCCCGTCACCGCTTTCGTTGAGCAAGGTTACAGCCCCGCCGCGAATGAAGTAGCGGCCCGTCGCTGCCAGAAGCTTGCCGAGTGTGCTGGCTGTCTCCGTGATCGTTTGCTTTCCGCCCGGCAGTAGAACATGCGGCTTGTTACTGCCAACGCTGACAGAGAGAGCGTCAGCGCCAGAACCGACATCCACCGGCAACGGCGGCGAGTCAAATGCCTTGCTCATTGCTCCCTTTCAAGATGCTGCTGTCTGCCGCCTCGTTTGGCCGCCAGACGGGCACCTTTCGCACTCCGCTTTCTGTCATTTTCATAGGTCCGATACTTTCCCTTCACCCTCAGATTTTGCTTAAAACGCGGGCTGCAATTCCAAGGAAACCCCTCGTCTGGCGACAAATGACCCCAGCTTTCGCGCCTGATTGCGTCTCGCGTAAAACCGCAGAACCGCCGCCAACCGGTCCAAGTCGGCACGCGACTGCCACGGCGCGCGGAAGTTGGCTTCATCATCGCCGCGCTGCGTTCGCGTGGCCCAACCTCGCACTTGCCGTTCGACGTAACGGATCACCCGTTTGCCCTCCACCGAGAACCCCAGCTTGTGCCGCCCGTATTCCCACGCATGGCCGCGCCGCCCGATAATGCGAAACTCGCCGTCCACGTCTTCGCAGCGATACCGCGCGCACGCATCCCGCGCCAGCGCCATGTTCTCGGCCTTGAACCAGATCAGCTTGCCGCGCAGTTTCGAGTCTTTCGCCAACAGCCGCCCACGCTTTAGAAACGTGCTCACGCGACGGCCTCCGGTTTCGGTTCCTCTGCGGCGGCGGAGTTCGCCTCAATCCAACGCGCCAGTTCCGTCTCGGCGACGCGAACGATGCCGCCCGACCGCAGCGCCTTCAGCCCGCGCTCATTGATAAGCCGCCATGCCGTCGTGCGGCTGCACTTCAACCGCTCGCGCACGTCGTCAATCGTCAGAAACACTTCACCCGGATTCATCGTGCCACCTCCTTTGCGCGCCGCTCGCGCTCCGCCCGAAGTTTTCCAACTTGCTCCGCCGTGAACAACCGCGCACCGCTTTGCGTCAAGAGCGGCTCAACACCGATCTCCGCCGCCGTGCGCTTTACCGTCGCCGCCGAAACGCCAAGCTCTCGCCCCGCTTCCGCTGGCCCGTAAACTTTGCCAATGCCTTTTGTCATGCTCCGACTTCTCCAACCTGCGGCATAAGTTTGCGCGGGCCGTCTGCCGCAAAAAAACAAAACCCGCGCAGCAACACACTCGTTGCTAACTACGCGGGGAAGTTACCAAACGGGATTGCTGGCTTTTTGAGGCTCCGGCCTAAGCGAATTCCGCCACCAAGCCAGCGAAAGGAGTGAAAAACACAGCGAAGGGGAAACCGAACTTAGCAAATTCCGTCAGTCACCGAGCGAGCGGCAGATTTTGTCCGCGTCACTTCGAGTCAAGAGGCTTTTCGAGTCGTTTCATGGCCGCTGCCCGCGCTTTGTTCCCGCGCTCATTCAGCCACCAAGTCTCATAAGTCTTGGTCAACACGAACCACTCAAAGCCGCTTAGAATCCCATGTTGTCGGAAGTATGCTAGGAGGCTGATAGCGCCTTTGTCGGCATCCGATTCGTTCGCTCGAAGTGTTTTCGACCACCCCCAGCGTGGCGAGTGAAACGGTTGATACTCCATCCATCTAGGCACCTGAAACAAGGGCTTTTCCTTTTCCAAGCGCGCCGGCTCGCGAAAAAGCCCCACTTCAAAGCGCAGGAAATCGCGAAACCGTTTTGTCCCGTCTGCTAACGTCTTGGCCTTGACGACGAGCCGCAGAAATTCATCGAGTGGCGCTGGGCACTCGTCAGGCAGTTGCCCGCTGAAAACATTCTCGAAAAACTCCGCGCCTTCCTTTGTCTCTTCCTCCATTTCATTCAATTGCATAACCGCCGCGTCATACAGCGCAGCGGCATATTCGACCGCTTTATCCGGTGGTGTCTTCAAACCTCTGGATGCAGTTGCAGCAATAAGCGCGAGGGTTTCAGGCGGACACTTGTAGCGGGGTTCAGATTTAGCCGCCGCTTTCGGTTCTTGTTCAACCGTTTCCGAACTGTTGCAGCGTTGGCCACGTTGGCCCGTTTTCTTGGTTTCTTTCTTCATAACGTCTGACTCCGTTACGGCGCGCAGCGGTGCGGGGAGTCAGCCCCGCCCCGCCGCCGCAGAGCTTCGCGTTGCTCGCGGCCCGTTGCCGGATGCGCCAAATCCGAATTCTCTCACACCGCGCCGCGCTTGCAAACCACTACTTTCCGCATCGCGTGCTTGTGTTTCACCACCCGTTGCGTTACGCATTGCCGCAACGTCCAACGACCGAACGACCGATGCCCAAAACTGCAACAATCGTGATCTCCGGCTCTCTGGACTGGTCCAACCTTCCGAAGTTGCTGCGCCAGTTGGAACCCCTTGCCAACGAGCAGGCGGGCAGCGTAATTCTCGACTTATCCGACGTGGCTTGGTGTTGCCCCATCGGTGTGGCGACATTGGCTGCATCGGTTTATTGGTTAGCCAAGAGAGGTTTCAAGTTGCGTGGCTTGCGCCCTACTAGGAGCGACATTGAGCGGTATCTGGAACGTATTGATTTTTACCGCGTGCTGAAAGCCCCCGACCAATTCGTTTTCAATCGTTACGATTCGAGCGGTCGTTTCGTGGAACTGATACACCTTACGCGCATCGAGGATTGCATGGACGTTGTTCGGCGAGTCAACGAAGTCCTCTGGAGTCAATTGAACTTGAGTGACCGGACCATGAACGCTCTCGATACCGTAGTTGGCGAGTTGACGGAAAATATTTTCCACCATGCCCAATCGGCTGCCGGTGGGTTTTTGTGTTGCCAGTCCTATGCCACCGACATTCAACTTGCCTTCGTGGACCTCGGCCGAGGTATTGAGCGCGCTTTAGCCGAGAATCCTGAAATGGTGTTGGCAATGCAACAGAACGGGGTATTACAGACGGCTTTACAAGCTGGCACAACAGGTAGGCCGACACACAATGCCGGCTACGGTCTGTTTTTGACCTCGGAACTGATCAAGGATAACCGTGGACTTCTTGGCATTCAGTCGTATGACCGACGTTTGTTCCAGCACGGGCACGTCAAGATTGAAAAAGTCGTCAGTAATTGGCCCGGCACCGCTATTCACCTGAAGTTCTTGCGAAACAGACCGCTGGACATCCTTGAGGTTTACAAGCGGCTCCCAAAACTGGCGGATGAAATGCCTTTTTAGTCTGCGATTTTGCACTAGCCCAAGATGGGCTAGATTGTGCTACAGTGTGACACAGACATAACGTGCAACGCAGGATGACCATGAACACCATTGCCATGAACCAGTGGGGCGATTTTCTAGGCACCCGCTTTCTCGGCGAGGAGGCCCGACGCGCCATTCACGACGCACTGGCGGGCGAGGCACGGGTCTGTTTGGACTTTGCCGGCGTTCGCGGCGTCTCCCATTCCTTCGCCGACGAAGCCATCGGCATCCTCGTTCAGGAAATCGGTCTGGGCGCGCTGAAGACTAACGTGCGCTTTGCAAACCTCAACGAAGAGATCAAGACCATCCTTCGCTTCGTCGTGTCCGAACGGTCAAGCAAGCACCTCGCGTAGCGACGCTGGCTGGCTCATCACCGGCTGGCCCCTTCCACGATCTTCTGTTCCTCCGGCGTCAGGTCTTCGCGGCGCGGTGTCGTCACCCATGCCGCGATTCTCTCCAATCTCCCGCGACGTTTCCAGCCGTTTCATCGGCCAACCTGCGCCCCGCCCCGACCGTCGCCGGCTTCCCTGCGCTGTTTACTTGCCGCGCCCGCTCTGATAAACAGTGGTGCTACTCAACGGCCACGACATGAGCAAAACACTTTTGGAGCAACTGCCGGAAATCGTCCGCGCCGGGAAACGACAGGCGGAGCGCATCCTTGAAGGGCTGGAAGGCAAGACGCGCGTCGGTTTACAGACGCGGGAACTCGTCACCCCGGCGAAGGATTCAAACTGGCAGATGTTCCAAGCGTTGCGGACGGTGCAGAAGGCAAAGGACACGCTGCGGGGGAATTTTTCGCTGGTCAACCAAGCCGGTGGACAAACGGAACTCACCGCCACTTCGCGCCCGTGGTTCAACCGGCTGATTTACGGCGACAATTTGTTGGCGATGGCCGCGCTGCTGGCGGGCGATGATGAAACACCGTCACTGCGTGGGAAGATTGACCTCATCTACATTGACCCGCCGTTCGACTCGAAAGCCGACTACCGCACGAAGATCACGTTGCCCGGCGGCGACGTAGAGCAAAAGCCGACGGTGATTGAACAATTCGCCTATTCCGACACTTGGGCGGACGGCACCGCGAGCTATCTGGCGATGATTGTCCCGCGCTTGTGCCTCATGCGCGAACTGCTTTCCGATAAAGGCTCGATTTATATCCATCTTGATTGGCACGTCTCTCATTACGCGAAGACGGCGCTTGATGATGTCTTTGGCAAAGAGGTTTTCCGAAACGAAATAATCTGGCGGCGAACTAGTGCGCACAGTGAAGTGCAAGGTTTTGGCCGAGTGCATGACGCAATTCTCCTCTACACCAAAACCGAGAACGCAATCTGGAATCAACAGTATGTCCCTTACTCAGCCGACTACATCGAAAAGCAATACATATATTCCGACACGGATGGTCGCAGATGGAGGTCGGTTGACCCGACTGGCGCAGGCAAGACGGCAAGTGATTATCTCTGGAAAGGCAAGCCCCCGATACAGGGACGACATTGGGCAAACAATTACGAGAGGATGTTGGAGCTAGAGCAACAAGGGAGACTCACCTACACCGGTAAAGGCTCTGTTCGTATCAAACAGTATTTGGATGAAATGCCGGGACAACAGATCATGGACGTTTGGGATGACGTGGACAAAATTCACCACATGGCACACGAGCGTCTTGACTACGGGACGCAGAAGCCGGAAGCCCTTCTTGAACGCATAATCAAGTCCTCGTCGAACAACAATTCCATCGTCGCGGATTTCTTCGGCGGTTCGGGCACAACCGCAGCCGTCGCGGAAAAGTTGAGCCGTCGCTGGATAATTTCCGATCTCGGCAAGCCCGCCTGCATGATTATGCGCAAGCGGCTGATTGACCAAAACGCGCAGCCGTTTTTGTATCAGGCCATCGGCGATTATCAGGTGGAAGCGGCGCGCTCCACGCTGGGCCGCAAATTCCGCGTCGGCGCTTTGTCGCAAATCGTCTTGGGCCTTTACGGCGCGTTGCCTCTGGACGCCGACGACAATCCAAATCGCAATCTAGGCAAGCTGCCATCATCGCGCACGCTGGTCTTGGTGGATTCGCCGCAAAAGCTCACGGGCTTGGCGACGTTGAAGAAGGCGCAGGAACTTCGCACGTCGCATTTGGGCGGCTGGGAAAAGGTGGCCGTGCTGGGCTGGAATTTCACGTCGGACATCGGCCACGTCATCACGGAGTTGAACGACGCCAAGCTGGAAGTGCTCGTCATTCCGCCAGATTTGCTGGACCGGCTGAAAAAGAGCGGCGGGTTTGAAAAATTGAAAGCGGATTTCGCGGCGCAACGCATCCGGTTTTCGTCGCTGCAATACGTCACCGTGAAGCCGATTCAGCGCAAGACGTTGCCGAGCGGCGAGGCGTTGACGGTGGAACTGGACAATTACGTTTTGCTCTCGCCGGACGCGCTGAATCTGGAAGCGAAGGACAAGGAACGGTTGCAAGCAGTGGTGAACCGCGACCCGCTGGCGCTGGTGGAGTATTGGAGCGTTGACCCGGACTACGACGGCGAACTTTTCCGCTCCGTGTGGCAGGACTACCGGGGCAACACGGAAGACGACCACGACCCGCTCCATGTGGTGAGGAAAGCGATTCTCTCAGGCTTGCCGGTGAAGAATGGCAAACGCCGCGTGTGTGTGCGCGTGGTGGATGTGTTCGGATTCGAGGCGGAGGTTATCAAAGAAGTCTAACCGAGCTGCCGCCATGATGCTTCCTCTTGTCAAAGCCCTTTCACCGCGCGTGCAAGCGGAGTGCGCCGGCTTGGAGTCCGGCAACGCGCCGATTCTGGAGAAGGTCACGCCTGTTACCGCCGACTTGCTGCGCTGGTGGTTTCAACAGGACTGCATAGACGGTCGCGGCGTGAATTTCCACGAAGGCCAGCGGCAGGCGATTCTCCACGCGATCTACGCGCATGAAGTTTTGCAGCCGGAAACGCTGGTGGAGCTTTACCAAAAGCTTGCCGCCGAAGACTTGCTGACGGCGCGGCGCATGGAAGAAGTGGTGCAAAGCAAGCACCCGAAGTATTGCCTTAAAATGGCGACGGGCACGGGCAAGACATGGGTGTTGCAAGCGTTGCTCTACTGGCAGTTGCTAAACGCGGCGCGTGCGCCAGAGGATAAACGGTTTACGCGGAATTTTCTCGCGGTCGCGCCGGGGCTGATTGTTTACGGCCGGTTGCTTGATGCGTTTCTCGGCAAGGAACGGGACGGCCAGCGGGATTTCAACACGTCAGACTTGGCTTGCTACAAAGACTTATTCGTGCCGGATACGTATCGCGACGAGATTTTCCGATTCGTGCAAGGCAATGTTTGCACGAAGGAAGACTTGGGAACGAAAATCACGGCGGGCGGACTGATTGGCATTTGCAACTGGCACGCGCTGGCGGAAGCCGACGAGCCGGAAGAAGACGACACGATAGAGACGCCGGGCTTGGTTGCGGACCCGAAACAAGTGGCGGCATCGGCGCTGCCGTTGTCGCCGGGAACGAGCGCGGGCAATTCGCTGGAAGTGTTGAACCGCCGTTTCGAGCGCGGCGGCACGCTGGCCTATCTGCGCGAAATGCCAAGTCTGCTGGTGTTCAACGACGAGGCGCACCACATCCACGAACTTCGCTCCGAAGGCGAGATTACTGAAGTCGAATGGCAAAAGAGCCTGCGGAAGATTGCAGAGACGAAGGGCAGCCGATTTCTTCAAGTGGACTTCTCCGCCACACCCTACAACCAGGTTGGCAGCGGCGTGAAGGCGAAGGCGGTCTATTTCCCGCACATCATCGCGGACTTCGATCTGAGGGCGGCAATGAAAGCCGGCTTGGTCAAGTCGCTGGTGCTCGACAAGCGGCGCGAGCTTGGCGCGCTCGCAAACGATGAACTTCAATTCAAAGCCGACCGGGACGAGCATGGCCGACCGATTTTGTCGGAAGGCCAGCGCATCATGGTGCGGGCGGGCGTGGCAAAGTTGATGAAGCTCGAAAAAGAGTTCGCAGCGATTGACGCCACGCGGCATCCGAAAATGATGGTGGTGTGCGAAGACACGACCGTTACGCCGCTCGTTGTGGAGTTTCTGATTTCTCAGGGATTGAACGCGGACGAAATCTTGCAGGTGGATTCCAACCGCAAGGGCGAGTTGCCGGAAGCGGAATGGGCGGTGTTGCGCGAGAAGCTTTTTGACATGGATGCGCACCCTAAGCCGCGCGTGGTGATTAGCGTTCTCATGCTCCGCGAGGGGTTCGACGTGAATAACATTTGCGTAATCGTGCCGCTGCGCACGACGGGCGCGAAGATTCTGCTGGAGCAGACCGTCGGGCGCGGCTTGCGTCTCATGTGGCGCGGCAACGAGTTTGACGATCAGAAAAAGGAAAACCGCGCGCTTATCAAAGAAGGGCAGGAACCCAAGAGCCTGATTGACGTTCTCAGCATCGTCGAGCATCCGAAATTTGCGGAGTTCTACGAACAGTTGCGGCAGGACGGTTACGAGTTCGCCGTGGCGACGCCAGACGATCCCGCCAAGCGCAGCACGGGCGATTTGATTCCGGTGGAACTCCGCGACGGCTACGAACAGTTTGATTTTGCCGTGCCGTTTATCATGCGCGAGATGGAGGAGGAGTTTGTTGGGAAAGAATTGGACGTGACGACCTTGGCGCGCTTCGGCGCAATGACATTCGAGCAACTGAAAGCCGCGATTGGCAAGGGCGACGTGTTCCGCTCTGAGGACGTGCAGACGCGGACGCAGTTCGGCGATTACCGCGTGGACGGCGGCATAATGACCGCGACCGGCTACAATGATTTCCTCAGCCGGCTGGTGCGGCGCATTGCGGAAAGTCTGAGCGCGCCCGTAACGGGAAGCTCGCAGGTGTTCGCGAACATTTCGCGGTTTCCATTCCTGCAAGTGAACCTGCCGCAATTGTCCGCGTGGGTGGACGAGTTTATCCGGCGGCAGTTGTTCGGGCGGGAGTTCAACCCGTTCGAGGATGAAAACTGGCGCTTGCTCTGTCTCGACCCGGTTGCGAATCACATCATCCGCGAGTTTGGCCGGAAGCTGCCGGAACTTGCGGACACGCAAACGACTGCCGAGCCGGAAATCAAACACCGGCGCTTGTCGGAAGTCGCGAAGATCACCGTGCGCGAATCTTGCTCTATCGAAACGCCGAAGTGTATTTACGAGCGGTTGCCTTATCCGTCCCGCAACGGCGGCTTTGAGCTGGCGTTCATGCAGAAGGCCGTCAGCGATGCGACGGTTGAAGCGTTTTGCAAGGTGAACGAGCAAAAACATTTGTTCATGCGCTTGCGTTACGTGAAGGAAAACGGGTTGCCCGGCTTCTACTCGCCGGATTTTCTCGTCCGCACCCAAACCGGAATCTGGCTCGTCGAAACCAAGAGGCAAGACCAGTTGACGCAAGCGGACGTGATACGGAAGAAAACCGCCGCTGTCGCATGGTGCGAGCGGGTCAACGAACTCTCGCCGGAAGATCGAGCCGGGCGGACGTGGAACTATTGCTTGCTGGGCGAGGCGCTGTTTTACGAGTTCCGCGACAAAACCGCTTCGATGGAAGAAATCGTCCAGTTCTCGCGCGTCCGCGCAAAAACAGCGGAAAAAGGAAGCCTTTTTGATTGAAGTGATGAGAAGAAACTGAACAAGTTTTACAGGGTGCTTGACATGGTTCACCTATAGGTTAAATGTATGGCGCAGGTTCGACTAGAGCTAATCAAAGATGGTCAAGCATTCAAAATCTTTGCTCTGGTTGTGGACGAACAGAATGCGCTTTTGGAGTTTCTGAACGACCAGAACGAGGCGATGCCAGATGAAACTGCGAAACTCATGCGGCTTCTGGATAATGCGGCGAAATCAGGACCGCCGCGCAACGAAGAGAAATGTCGGCCGCTTCAAGACGGAATTTTTGAGTTTAAGACGAGAGGTGGCATCAGAGTGTTTTGGTTCTACGACCGAGACAAGTTGATTATTTGCACACACGGGTTCGTAAAGAAAAAACAGAAGACACCGCCGAAAGAAATTGAGCGAGCCTTAAAGCTCAAGAAGCTTTACGAGAATGCCGAGTCTGAGAAAACGAAACTGACCGCACGCGAGAACAAACATGAAAAAAGCGATGAAAACCTTCGCTGATCTGTTCAAGGAAGCCCGTCAACGGCTGGCATACTACGTTGAGGGCGCAATCTTGGACTTCACCGAGCAAGTGGTTGCCCGGATGAGCGCCGCGAACGTGTCGAAATCCGAACTGGCGAAGAAACTGGGTGTAGAACCCTCCTACGTCACGAAGCTCTTGAGTGGGTCTAACAACTACACCTTGGAAACGATGGTGAAGGTTGCGACGGCGCTAAATTCGGAAGTTCGTATTTCTCTCCAACCCGCAAGAGTGGAAACACAATGGATTGAGTCAAAGTTGACTAAGCCCCTGAACGCTTTCACTCATTCGTCCAAGGGGAAAGCAGTATCCGATACGGTGTGGATTTCTGCCAAAGTAGTCCAGCCCGATGCTACAGCGTGGAGCGAAGTCTTCTCTAAACCAACAGCAGGCAGCCCAAGGCTAGTCGCGCAAGATTTGCCACTTTTCCCCGATACGAGAAAAGTGCCACCCCAACCGCCGAAGTCAGAAACCGCTCAGGAGACAGGCAATGAAGCTCTCGCCCTTGCAGCTTAGCCGACAGGTTTTGACGAAACTCAACATTGAGGCAATACACGACGGAGACCCCAATGTGGGGCCTGATGTTGCAACGACCGTTGACGCTAACCCAACCAAAGACAATCCACGCGAATGGATTGTCTTTCTCAACGTCGAGTTGAAATCACCCGCAGGAAAGAAAGCTAGCTACACCGGGCACATTGACCTTGTTGGACTTTTTAGAATTAACGACCAGTGGCCTGCGGAAAAAATCGAAAAGCTGGTCCGGGTCAATGGTCCAAGCATTCTTTACGGCGCAGCTAGGGAACTGGTCGCAAATTTGACCGCTCGTGGTCCTTGGCCGATGGTGATGTTGCCGACGCTTTCGTTCTTCACTCCCGCGAACGAACCCGCGCCACAACGCCAAGTCACACCCGAAACAAGTCGCGAAGCCACAAAAGCGACGTGAACCTTTGTGCGGGCGCTTTATTGGTTAAGCCGCCCAAGAATCCGCATCATCGCTCTGTTCCCTGCGCCAAGGCTCACAACCCAACCAAAGTCTTGTCGCCTCACCAATGCTCTCACCGTGTTCTTGGAAATGCCCAGCGCCGCTGCCGCCGGTTTGATGCCGATTCCCGCAGCCAACTCAAGCACGCGGATGGCTAGTTGCGGATTCGATTCTTCAAGTCTTGGTCGTGCCATTGTTTGATTTCCTTTTTTTATGGGTCAGAAACCCCCACCTAGACCGGTCAGGACGCCCGATTTGCAAGGACTTGCGATCTTGATTCATTAGGTAACTGCGCCATTTACCCATGAGTTCCTGCCCCTCATTTCATGCCTCTTTTTTGTTTTTCGCGGGGAGAGAACCAACCTGTAGCACCCTCATGCGCCCGGCTTTTCCCCCTCCCCCTAGTGGTGTGCGCCGCGCCGCCCTTTTGTGAGAATTGTTCCAAGAGGAAATCCGTTCGCGCGATACCGCCCTGAGAATGCTCATTGCCCCCCCCCGCCCCCGCCGGCACGTTCAGAACGCCGCGCTTGACTTGTGGATTCCACCCTCGATGGCCGTTGCTTTATCAATTGCGCGACAAGACATCTTCACCAGTTGCAGAAATGACATCTTCGCCATCACTCTTTCCATCCGGCCCGGCCTGCTGTAGGCCAGTTGCGCCAACCAACTACCAGTCATCCGCGTCGGCAACGGCAGATCATCGCCTGCGCGTTCACGAATGCCGAGCACGGTATGCTGCGAACACCGCAACCGCTTCGCGATGTCCACCACACGTTCGCCGCGTTTCAGCGCATCCAGAATCGCCAGATATTTTTCCGGGTTGCGTTGCGCCAGCCGCGCGCCCGTGAAGACCGGGTTGCGACTGACGGGAAACCGGAATGGCCTTGCGGTCGTTCCCGTGCTTGGCGACGCTGGCTTGATCGCGTTGGCCGCTGGCGGTGTCGGCTCACAATGGCTTGGCGGTGGGTCTTGTGCTTTCTGATTCATGCTCGCAACTCCCTGCAAGTCGCACGGCCCGATTGTTCAAATGGTATCCACGTATGGTATCCAGTGGTTTTCTCGTGTTGGCAGCGCGAAAGAGAAAGCCCGCGCAACTCGTTGGAGTCACGCGGGCTGAATTGGAGGCGGGGGTCGGAATTGAACCGACGCATAGGAGTTTTGCAGACTCCTGCCTTACCACTTGGCTACCCCGCCTGGGGGCGCCGCGAACATCGCGGCGATAAGGCGCGAAGATAATACAGGTTGAGGTTCCGATTGCAACTGCGGAAGCAGGTTTTTGAAAGGCTGCCACATCCCCACGCTACCATGTCAACCTCGACAAGCGCGTCTGCGACAATCGCCCAGGCGCCAGACCGGACCCCTCGTGGATTTCCAGTTCGTCCTGATTGTGGGGATGTTTTTTTGCGGGCTTGCGTTCTTCGGGCCGTTTGGTATTGTCCGCGCCCGAAGAGTTGGCCGGGCATTCTTGAAGCTTGCGTTTTGGGAAGGGAACTTGCGTGGTGAAGAAAAACAGACAAAGACACGGATGGCGTTTGCCACCAGCGTCTCTTGTTGCTTGCCGTGTTTCTCAATCATCCATGTCCCGATGTTCGGGAGATGCCGCGCTGGAAGGTTCATGAAATGAGCCTGAACCGGCTGGGCCATGTTTTGGGACGGGAGCGGGCGCCACGCGCGGCCAGGTGGCGGGGAGGGATTTGCGCCGTGTTGCTGGCGTTCGTTGTCCCGGATGGCCAGGCCAATAACGTCAACGTGGCTCAGACGGTGGGGGCCGGCCAGACACAAAGCGGGCAGCCCGCCCAGGAACAAGCCGTCGGGGTGGAACTGAAGAAGTTGAGCTTGGAGGAGCTGATGAAGGTGCCTGTCACCACGGGCACGTTGATACCGACGACGGAGCAGAAGGCTCCGGTTGCGATGACGGTCATCACGTCGGAGGACATTCGCGTCACGCCCCACCGCCATCTGTTGGATTTGATCGAGGTGTATGTGCCCGGCGCGATGCAGTTCACGCACAGCGACGGCGCGAAGCTGGGAATGCGCGGGATTGTCTCGGATCGAAACGTGAAGTTCCTGCTGTTGGTGAACGGGCGGAACATCAACCAGACGGCGCACAGCGGCGCGGCGGCCGAGTTGACCAATTTCGACCTGAGCGACGTGCAGCGCGTCGAGGTCGTCCGCGGTCCCGGCTCGGTCACGTATGGCCCCGGCGCGATTGCGGGCGTGGTGAACATCATCACCAAGACGGCCGACGATGTGCAGAAGGCGGAGCTGACGGCCAAATACTTCACGGAGTATGACTCCAAGATCCTGGCCATCAGCAAAGGATTTGTCACCGACCACATGAAAGGGTTCATGTATTTCAGCGTGGCGGCCACGGACGGTGTGGACGAGCCACGGGCTTATTCGATGGAGCGAATCGGCATCAGCACCCTGAACAAAGCCTTCGGCTACGTTGGCACCGCCGATTTTGCGCCGGGGCTGAACCGGGCCAATCCGCCGCATCCGTATTATCAGGACTTCGAGGATTTCCCGCAGATGAAGGGGCAGATGGACTTCAAGTTCTTTGACGAGGTGCGGCTGTGGGGACGCTACACCAGTTCCGGCGGCACGGTGGACTACCGGGATGGGTTGGCGCGGTATCAGAAGGGGCTGGCGGGAGCCACGCCGGTGTTCGGGCCGCTGGAGGTCTTCAAGGAAATCCAGACCCGGAACGCCACGGTGCAACTGGAAGACAGCCACGAGTTCAGTTCGTGGTTCACGCTGGACAGTGCGGTGGGCTGGAGCAGCCAGGACTATGAGCGGCGCAATTTCGCGCCGTTCACTTACACGGCTGCCACCGCCCCGCCGCTGGACATCCAGCAGCAACTGGGCGACCCTGGCAGCGTCCGCAACATGGTGCAAAACTTCGCGGAGGACCAGGTCTTTGCACGGCTCATGGGGCGCTTCGAGATCACGGAGGAAACCAAACTGGCCCTGGGCGGCGAGTATGTTCGGAGCCATTTCGGTCCGGGGTGGTTTGACGATCCGAGGGACTTCCGCATGGGCGAGACAGGCTTGGCGGGGGTTCCCAACATCGTTTCCGGCCCGGACTCCCGCGCGATCAATCCCGCCGGCGTGACGGGGGCCAGGGGACTGACACCGGCCCAGGCGATCTTTGTCGGCGATGACGGCTGGTGGACCGATATGTTCTCGGCGCTGGGCGAGTTGAAGTTCGAGCAGATTCCCTGGTTCAACGTGATCCTCTCCGGCCGGATGGATTATCACCGGGACACCGACTACCTGTTCTCGCCGCGCGTGGCCATCGTGTCGGAGGTCAGCGAGAACAGCTTCCTGAAGCTGACGGCGCAGGAGTCGGTGCGCATGGGCACCGGCGAGCAGTTGCTGGCCTCGCACGTCAACGGTCAGAAGAACCAGCCTGAGAAACTGGATTCCATCGAGTTGTCCTATGACACGCTGGTGACCGACAATCTTCGCCTGACGGCTGGCGTGTTTTACGATGAACTGACGGTAGTGGGCTGGTCGAACCCTCAGCAGCGAACGGTGTCACTCGGCGAGCAAAAACACGGCGGGCTGGAGTTTGAGGCGAAGTATTTCACCAAGTCCTTCGACGTGGGTGTGAATCATTCTTTTGTGAAGCTGCTGGATTGGAAGCTCGCGTCGGGTGTGACGCAGTCCGGCGTCAGTTTCTCCGACTACGCGGTTTCGGCGAATGACAGCACGGGGACTCCCCATGTGATGCGCGGCGCCGGCAACGATCTGGCCAACTGGGCCAACAACGCCACGAAGCTCTGGCTGAATTACCGGTTCTTGAAGGCATTCACCTTCCATGCGGATGCGCGGGTGTTCTGGGGCATGGACGGCGCGAAGGATCAACTCGACATGGTCCAGCGGGCCGCCGCCGGCACTGTGGACGAGGCCCAGGTAAACACCGCCATTCAGGACCTCCGGGACCGGGATGTCTGGGGCATAGATTTTCGCACCAATGTTTCCATCACTTACGACATCAAGGAATGGTGGTCGGTGTCAGTCTTCTGCCAGAACCTGATCGGATACGGAAACAACAAACGCTACGACTACGATACCGGCACGAGCACGCTGGGGCCTCGGGTGTTTTTTGTCGAGGAGCCGCGTGTGGTCGGCGTGCTGAGTTCGCTACGATTCTGAGGAACCCCGTTGACCGGACAACAGAACACAGGGTTGGAAGAGCGGGCCGCCGGCGGAACCGCATGGCGACACCAAGGGTGTTGCATCGCGAGGCTGGCGCGGCGTGCGCCGGCTGGCCGCCGTGCGATGGCCGCGCGAAGCGGCGCGCGCGCATGGATGCGGCGCGTGGGTGTCGTGTCGCTGGCCGCGATGCTGGCGGGAGCGGTTTGCCTGTGCGCGCCCAGCACGCTGGAGGTGAGCGCCGCGGCGCCCGTAGTCAGGGAGTATGAGGTCAAGGCCGCCTTCCTGTTTAACTTCGCGCAGTATGTCGAGTGGCCGGCGGAAGCGTTCCAAAGTCCCGCAACGCCCATCATCATTGGCATCCTCGGTGACGACCCGTTTGGCGAAGCCCTGGACCGGATCGTTCGCGGCGAGACCGTCAGGAACCGGCCCATCGCGATCCACCGGTCCAGACAGATCGAGAACCTGAAGCACTGCCATTTGCTTTTTGTCAGCAAGTCGGAGCGGGGACGGCTGGCCCGCGTTTTTGCCACTCTCGTGGGAAAACATTGTCTCACTGTGGGCGAGACAGACCGGTTCGCGCACAACGGCGGCATCATCAACTTCCGGCAGCAAGGCGCCAACGTCCGGTTTGAAATCAATCTGGGCGCAGCCAGGCAGACTGGATTGACGATCAGTTCCAAGCTCTTGAGGCTGGCGAGCATCGTTGGCTCCGAACGCGCCAAGGAGGGCAACTGACATGCAGTGGTTCCGTGACATGCCAATCAAGCGGAAGTTGTCGCTGGTGGTCATGCTGGCCAGCAGCGGGGCGTTGCTGATGGCCTCGCTGGTCCTGGTCGCCTCGGAGATGGTCACCTTCCGCCGGGAAATGGCCCGCAGCCTGATCGTGCTGACCAGCGGCATCGGCTACAACTCCACCGCCGCGCTGCTCTTCAATGATCCCGCCGCCGCCACAGAGACACTCAGCGCTCTGCGGGTGGAAGAACATGTCATCGGGGCCTGCCTTTACGAGAAGGACGGCGCCGCCTTTGCCCAATACGTCCGCAAAGGCGCGAAGATCACCTTCCCTGCCGATCTAGGGCCGGATGGCTACCGGTTTGAGAAAGACCGGCTTGTGTTGTTCCGTCCCGTCATCCAAGACAACAAACGTCTGGGCACCCTCTATGTTCTCTCCGACCTCGAAGCCCTGCACGACCGTCTGAAGATGTATGCAGGCGTGGTCGCGGCGGTGCTGATTGCGGCGTTCTTTGTGAGCTTCGCATTCTCCACCATCCTGCAACGGTTCATTGCGCGGCCGATCCTGGTGCTGGCCGCCACCGCCAAGGCGATTTCGGAAGGAAAGGACTACTCGGTCCGCGCCGAGCTGCGCAGCCATGACGAACTGGGCATGCTCACCGACGGTTTCAACCAGATGCTCGACAGCATCCAGGAGCGCGAGACCGCCTTGAGCCAGACCAACGAGGCCCTCAAGCAGGAAATCGGCGAGCGCATCCGCACGCAGGAGGAGCTGACCCGCCTCAACGAGACCCTCGAACAGCGCGTGGCCGAGCGGACCCGCGAAGCCGTCGAGGCCAACCGCGCTAAGAGCGAATTCCTGGCCAACATGAGCCACGAGTTGCGCACGCCGCTCAACTCCGTCATCGGCTTCGCCAACATCCTGCTCAAGAACAAGAACAGGAATCTCCATCCCGACGACCTCACGTTCCTGGATCGCATCGTCGCCAACGGCAAACATCTCCTCAGCCTTATCAACCAAATCCTCGACCTCTCCAAGATCGAAGCCCGGAAGGTGGAACTGGAATTGGCTCCGGTCCCGCTGGATGCCGTGGTCCGCGAAGTGGTCGGCCAGCTCGAAGGCCAGGTCCGCGGCCGCGATGTCCGCCTTCTGGTCGAACTGCCGCCGGTCGTCGCGCCATTTGAAACCGACGCCGCCAAGCTCAAGCAAGTCCTCATCAACCTCGTCGGCAACGCCCTGAAGTTCACCGAAAAAGGCCGCGTCACCGTCCGCATCATCGCCGACCCGACGACCAGCCGCCCCACCCGCATTGACGTGGCCGACACCGGCGTCGGCATCCCGCGGGAACGGCTCGGCATGATCTTCGAGGCGTTCCAGCAAGCCGACCCCAGCACCGCGCGCAAGTTTGGCGGCACCGGTCTGGGGCTGACCATCTCCCAGGCGCTCTGCCAACTCATGGGCTATCGGATTGAGGTCGCCAGCGAGGTCAACAAAGGTTCCACCTTCAGGATCATCCTGGCGCGGCCCGCCGAAGCCCAACCTGGCATGGCCATCGCGGATTCGGGCGCAGCGCGGCCCTTCCCGAAGCCGTCCACGACCTGGCACGGCAAACCGCTGGAAGAGTGGAGCGGTTTGAAAACGAGGGTGGTCCTTGTCATTGACGACGAACCGGACGCCCGTCTCCTGCTGACGCACTTCATCGAGGAGTGCGGCTACCGCGTCATTACCGCCGGCTCCGGCGAAGAAGGCTTGCGCATGGCCAGGGAAGTCCAGCCCGACCTCATCACACTCGACCTCTTGATGCCGCGCATGGACGGCTGGCAGGTGCTCAGCGCCATCAAGACCGATTCGCAGATCGCCCACATCCCCGTCGTGGTCATCAGCGTCGTCGCCCGCGAGAAAAAAGGCACCGTCTTCGGCGCCGTCGAAGTGCTCCAGAAGCCCATTACCCGCGAGGAACTCCTGCCCGTGCTCAGGCGGACGTTGGGCCGCAAGACCGGCAGAGTCCTCGTCGTGGACGACGCGGACGATGATCGGCGCATCCTGACCAACTACCTGGCCGAAGAGGAAGTCGAGATCGAAACCGCGGTCAATGGCCAGGACGGCTTGAACAAAATCGAGCGATTCGCGCCCGACCTGATCATCCTGGACCTGATCATGCCGGTCATGGACGGCGTGGGCTTTCTTAGCAGAATTCGGAAGGATTCCCGCTACCGCCAAGTGCCCGTGATCGTCTGCACCGTCAAAGAACTCGAACCGGCTGAAAAACTCCGCCTCGGCCAGCAGGCCCACGCGGTCCTCCAAAAAACCGAGGACATGGAGAAGGAACTCAGGCGCGTGTTGCGCGAGTTGCTGAAGCATCCGCACAGCGGCGTCCGCCGGATCGCCGCCAGCCTTGCTCCGCCTGACTGACACCCATTGTGCCGCAAGAACCCCACCCACCTGCGCTATGAAAAAAATCGCCGTCGTTGAGGACAATCCAGACAACCGACTCCTCGTGCGGGTCATGCTCGAAGACCGGTATAAGGTCACGACCTACGAAACCGGCTTCGATGCGTTGGAAGGACTCAAGCACGACATTCCCGACCTGATCCTCCTCGACATCTCGCTCCCGCACATGGACGGCACCGAGGTCTTGCGCCACCTCCGCGCCGACAGCGCCCTCTGCCGCGTGCCCGTCATCGCCCTGACCGCTCACGCCATGGCGGGCGACCGCGAGAAATACCTCGGCGCAGGCTTCAACGACTATGTCCCCAAGCCGATCGTGGATGAAACTCTCCTGCTGGCCGCCATCGAACGCGCCCTGCCCCCGGCCGGCTCCGCCGCCTGATGCCATCTCTGCTCCGCCGCGCAAGGCATGCAGGCCGCCAACGGCGCAAAGAAAGCAACAGACCGTGCCCGGCGGGAGATGGTCGGGGCGCCGGGATTTAAACCCGGGACCTCCTGCGCCCAAGGCAGGCGCGCTATCAAGCTGCGCTACGCCCCGACAAGTGGCGGATGTTTCCTAGACCAGATTCCCGGAGGCTGCAACTGCAAAGAGAGACCGGGAATCGTAAAACGCAAGACGTAGAAAGCGTTGCGGATTTCGGAAATGACGCGTTACGCGTGACTCGTCAATTCGATCTTCCGCACGACCCGCTTGCCGGCCTTCAGTATCTGGCCCGCGCGCGGCTCGATCACCAGTTTCGGGTCGGTCAGCTTCTGGCCGTCGAGTTGGACGCCGCCTTCCTGAATGACGCGACGGATGTCGCTGCGGCTCTTGAACGCGCCGGTCTTTTCGACCAGTTCGATGAGGCCGACGTTGCCCGCGGCAAGCGCGATCGGCTCGGCCACCTCGTCGAGTTTCTTTTTCGAGAATTGCTTGTCGAAATGTTCCCGCGCGGCGCGCGCGGCGTCGGCGTCGTGGAGCCGCTCGACGAGCGCGGCGGCGAGCGATTTTTTGGCCTCCATCGGGTGGCCGGCCTTCAATGCCGCAACCTCGGCCTGGGTCTTGCCGAGCAGCATCTCATACCACTGCCACATCAACTCGTCACTGATGCTCATGGCCTTGCCGAAGACCTCGTTCGGCGGCTCGCTGACGCCGATGTAGTTGCCGAGGCTCTTGCTCATTTTGTGGACGCCATCCAAGCCCGGCAGGATCGGCATGATCATGACGATCTGCGGCTGCTGGCCGGCGTCGGTTTGGAGCTGGCGGCCGACGAGGTTGTTGAAGGTCTGGTCGGTGCCGCCAAGCTCGACATCGGACTGGATGCAGACGCTGTCGTAACCCTGCATCAACGGGTAAAGGAACTCGTGGATGCTGATTGGCTCGCCGGCCTTGTAGCGTTTCTCGAACGTGTCGCGCTCCATCATGCGGGCGACGCTCATCTTGCTGCACAGTTTGATGACGTCTGCCAGCCGCATCGGCGCGAGCCACTCGCTGTTGTAGCGGATTTCGAGTTTGTCCGGCGCGGTGTCGAGGACCTTGCCGGCCTGCTGGAAATACGTCTCGGCGTTGCGCTTGATTTCCCCGGCGGAAAGCATCGGGCGCGTCTTGGTCTTGCCGGACGGGTCGCCGATCAGGGCGGTGTAGTCACCGATGATGAGCACGGCCTTGTGGCCGAGGTCCTGGAACTCGCGCATTTTGCGGAGCACGACGGTGTGGCCGAGGTGGATGTCCGGCGCGGTCGGGTCCATGCCGAGCTTGACGCGCAGCGGCCGGCCGCCGGCGCGCGACTCGTCGAGTTTCTTGCGCAACTCGCCCGCCGTCTCGATCTGGACAGCGCCGGCGCAGAGAGTCTTCAGTTGTTCATCAGAGGAGCGGAACATGGCCAGAGGATGGGCAAAACCGCCGACGCGGGCAAGGCGAAACGCGACGGCGTCGGGGCGTGGCGGCGAGCGGCGCTACCGGCCCATCATATCGGTGGATAACCCGAGGGGGCTTGTCTTGGCCGCCACCGGCAACTGGATCAGCACGCGGTTGGCCAGATCGTCGAGCAGCAACTGGTCGTCGGCTGACGCGCGCTCGCCCTTCAGCCAGATCAGCTTCTTCGGCTCGCGCGCCTTGTCGAACAACTTCTGCGCCGCGCTAGCCGGCATCCAACTGTCGTTCTTGCTGTTGAGGATCGTCAGCGGCCGGGGCGCGATGTGGCCGGCGTAACGGCCCGGCTCCAGCGGCTTGAACAGCCACTCACCGATGTGACCGGCCGTCACGGCCGGCACGGGCAGTTTCAGCCGGCTGGCATTGGCTTCGATCAGGCCGCCGATGCCCGCGCCCGCCTGAAGCAGCGCCACGTGGGAAAACTGGTTCTGGCTGTCCGCCGCCGCCGCCGCCGCGCAGATGAGCGCGCCGGGGCCGATGCCAGCCAGCGCCACGCGCTCCGGGTTCACCATCTGCTGCGCCGCCACGAAATCGCCTGCGAGCAGGACGTTGGCCACCATCTGCATCGCCGCCTCGCGCACCTCCCACACCGACTTGAACGTCGCCACCTCGGTCGAGAAATCCAGTTTCAGCGCCTCCGGATAGTCGAGCGCGATCACCATCATGCTCTTTTGCAGCGGCATTCTATCCACCGCCTTGCGGCCCGTTCCCGTGCCGGCCAGCAGGACCACCGCCGGCCAGGTGTGGCGCTTTCCGGCGGCAGCGGGAATGCTCACGCGGCACATCACATGCCGGCCCTTGTCGTTGCTCAACTCCACGTCATACATCGTCATCTCGTCCGTCGTCGTCATGTCGGTGACGGGCGCGTTCACCAGCTTGCCCTTGGCGGCGCGAAACATCGGCGTCCAGTCGCCCGCGTCGTAGAAGGCCAATCCGCCCCCTCCCAACAGCACGAGCACACCGATGATGATGCACAACCACTTCAAGAACTTCATTCCACATTTTCCTTCCCGAGATATTTCCGCTCCCGCGTGTCCACGCGGATGACTTCGTCCGGCCCGATGAACAGCGGCACCATGACTTCCAGGCCGCCTTCGAGCTTCGCCGCCTTGTAAGCCGCCTGCGAGCCGCCTTTCTGCGGCGCGGCGGTTTCCACCACTTTCAGCGCCACATGCTCCGGCAGCACGATGTCCAGCAGCTTGCCTTCGAGGAACATCGCCTTGTATTCCTCGTTCTCTTTCAGGAACCCGCGGCGCTCGCCGACCCGTTCCGCCGTCATGTCCAACTCGTCGAACGTTTCCGCGTCGAGAAACACAAACTTATCGCCTTGATGATAACTGAACTGCACCGGCCGCGTCTCCAGGTCCGCCACGGCCGTGCGCTCATTGTCCGCGAACAGCCGCTCCACCACCCGGCCCGTCTTCAGGTTCCGCAGCCGCGCGTGCATCTTCGGCTTGGCCTGCGCCGCGCCCGACGAATGGCAGTGTTCGATCACGTGCGGCGCGCCGTCCAGCATCAACGCCGTCCCGCGTTTGAACTCCGAAGGCAGAATCGTTTGCATCGCGTCCTCCGTTCAAGAGCGTTACCACCGCAGTATGCCACAACCACCGTTTCTGGCAAGTGGCGGGATGGGCAAGAAGTAACGGTCGCCAATCGCAGCCTGGAGGCGAAGGGCCGGGTTACTTCTTCACGGCGCGCGCCGCCTTTGGCTTGCGCGGCGGCTTGGAATCGAGGTTCCGTTTCAGGTCCTCCTCGGTCACCGCGGACGCCACGCCGTCCGCGGGCACTTCGACTTTCGCGCTCCAGAGGATGGCGTTGAGCACGACCTTGCGGAAATCATCGTGGCCCCAGTTCTTGTGGAAGTGGCCGCCGGTGAATCCAAAGCCGCGGCCGCCGTCATCGCGCTGGCACGCCCACATCACGTGCTGCGGCTCGCCTTTTCTGACCGCCTCGCGCGCGGCGGGGTTGCCGCTGTGCGCGCCGTCGGGCCGGCTCATCGTCTCCGCCGGCGGCACGGCCGAAAGGACCGCGGTGACGCCCTTCATCCCTTCACGGAACCGCATGTGGAAATACCACTCGTCGCGCATCCGGAACGATTTCACGCCGCGCGTGATGGGATGGTCGGGCAGGCTCTTGAACTCGGCATCCCAGTGCGGATTGACCGACCAGAACGTCTCGAAACAGCCGCCGATCCAGTCGCGAAACTCCTTGTTGCCTTTCTCCGTCGTCGGTTCGCAGGCGTAGTGGACGCAGCCGAAGCCGACGCCCTTCTTCAAGAGCGCGCCGAGTTGCTCCAGCCGGTTGTCTTGGAGCGCCACGTGTCCGCGTCCGCCGTCGCAGTAGATGATCACGGCCGCCGCGCTATTCAGCGCCGCCTCGTCGGGCCACTGGCCGCTGAGGAAAGTGGAAACCTTGACGCCCGGCACGCCGGCCAGGCATTTCTGAAACAACAGCACGCCGGCATTGTGTTCGTGCTCGCCCGGCGCGTGGCTCGGCCGGCCGGCGATGAGCAGGATGTTGGCGTCACCGGCGAGCGCCGCCGCTGTGATCCAGACGCTGCCGAGCAAGGATGCAGTAAGCTTGTTCATTCTAGGTTTCTCCAAGTGCCGTGGCATTTAGCTGTTTGTTCGCTTCGGTGCAAGCACGCAATAAGGCTGCCGGGCGCCCGGCAGGTAAAACACCCTTCCGCAGCTTTGGTTTCGCCGGCACGACAACTGGACATCGAACAATTCACCTCGGCAACTCCGCGCGAACCGTGACCACGCTCCAAGCTGGCACTGAAACGTCGCCGGTCAGCTTCTGGAGCGGCTTCTCGCTGGTGTCGCTCAGCCAGAGGCGGTGCGGCGCAGGCTTCGACCACGTCAGTTTCGCGTTCGCAGGAGTTCCGCCGGCGCCGAAGAGACGGATAATCCATGCTTTGCCGTCGTCGCTGGGTTTGAGCGCGGTGACGAGCACGTCAGCGGGTTCGACGCGCAGGAGCGGCGTTGATGACGGCGCGCGACCGCGGGCAGGCGTGGCGACGAGCGGCTGGCTGAAGGCGGTGGCGAAGCGGGAGTTCTCCGCGTCGGCGGCGCGGCCGCGATGGGGGCGCAGGACGAAACGGAACTGCACCGGGCCTTCCTGGTAGGCGCGGTAGTTGGTGCCCCAGTGGTTGTTCATCGCCCAGACGTAGAGCTTCTGTGTCGGCTCGATCTTCTTGCGCCACACATCGGGATTGAACTGCGAGTTCAGCAGCGTCGCGGTGATGCCGCCGACCTGCACCAGCGGCGCGTCAAGCGTGACCCACGTGACGCCGTAGTCCTTGTTGGCCACGTCGGCCCAACGGCCGAGCGTCAGCCAGTTCTTGCACGCGCTCGGCATCTGGTCGTGCTCGGGGCGGATGACGCCGAGCGGCACGTCGAGCCGCATCTCGCCGCCGGGGACGTTGAACGGGAAGGCGATGTTGATGCTCTCCTTGCCGTCGTTGGCGTGGTAGCTCGCCGCTTCGAGCCGCTTCTTGTCCACGGTGTCGAGCAACTCGACGTAGTCCGCGCCGGCCACGAGCCGGATTTCGCGCAGGAGCCTGTGGCAGCCGGGCGCGTCGGACTCGACGAGCAACGATGTGACGAGCGGGCCGCGCTCCCGGACTGTGATCTTGACCGGGCCGTTGCGCTGGAGGGCCTTGAGATCGTCGGCGATGAGATAAAGGTAGTCATTGAGCGCGTGGCCGCTGGCGGTGTCGGCGAGGTTGGCCTCGATGCCGGCAGCGCGCAACTCGACGATGCCGCCGGTCTTCAGGTCGAGACGCAGACGCAACTTCCCGTTGTCGAGCGTGCCGGCGGTGGCGTCAGCGTTCGGAGTCCCGGCTTTAGCCGGTGCTGTTGTCCGCGACGCGGGAGGTTTGCCGGCTGAAGCCGGGACTCCGAACCCGGAGGGCGCATCTTTCGAGAGTGTGTAGCGCCGGCCGGAGAACGGCGACAGATCGCGGACGAACACGGCGAGTTCGCGGGTGGTGAGGCGCTGTGCCGGAATCGGCTGGCCTTGGTCGTCGGTGACGAAGTTGCGGCCTTCGGAGATCTCGTGCGGGATCAGCACGAGTTCACTGCGCGGCCAGGAGGTTGTGTTGAAGATGTCTATTTCATGTTTTGCCGACGCGCCGTAGCCGCCGACGTGAGGAGGCGGACTGCTGGTTGGGCGCGACGATTCCGCCTCCTCACGTCGGCGGCTACAGCTAACGTCGCTGAGCAATTGCCGCGACTGGAGATTCGCCACGGTCGCGTAGGATTGTTTGATGTTCCACTGGTCGGTCGTGAACGGGTTCGCCGGCTGCGAGATGCTGCAATACGCGCCCCACGTGTGCTCGGAGTAGAGCAGCACATTGTTCCACGCCTCCTCGAACCGTTTGGCCGGGTAACGCTTCGGATCGAGCATCGCCCAGAGCGTTTCGGCCTGCGCGAGCCGCTCGCTGCTGGCGCGGTTCATCGCGGTCTCGGCGGCGGAGGAGCCCGCGCCGTCCTCCCAATAGGGCGTCCAATCGCCGCGCACCTGCGGCAGTTTGTCGCCGTGGCGTTTCTCGAACGCGCGGAACGCCTCGCTCGTGGAGGAGATCACGAACTGCGGCCATGCGTGCGTCGCGTTCCAATCGCGCACGAACTCACAGATGGCAGGGTCGGGCACCGCGTTGTCGCCGTGGCCGGCCCAGCGCATGTAGGCGATGTCGTAAGGATAGGCGGTCTTGTCGAGCTGGCCCATGTATTCGTCAACGAACCGTGGCATCAGCGTGCGCACGACCATGGACATGGCGTAACCCTTGTAGGGAATCCAGACGAGCACCTTGCTCTTGCCGTCGGGACCGACCCACCAGAATGGCTTGTTCTCCCACTCGACGAGGATGTTGCCGATGCGGTCGAAGTAGTTCGGCGCGACCGAGAAGTAACGAATGCCCGCCTGCGCCATTGCGGTGACCGTGCCCCACGTGTAGCCGGGCACGTCGCTGATCATCGCGGAATCCACCGGCACGCCCGTGCGCCCGCCGAGCTGCGTCGCGTAACGGAACAGCCGCAGCAATTCCTCCGGGCGGCAGAGGCCGGTGAGTTCGTTCAGATACATGCCGTTGAGCGAGATCTGGCCGCGCTTGACGGCGTCGAAGAACTCGGCGCGCTGCTTCGGCGCGAGGCGTTGCAGGAAGAGATCGGCGGCCCACATCACCTCGACGTTCCAGACGAACCGCGCGCCCGGCGGATAGTTCGCGGTGCGGCGGGCGGCGGCGATGCCTTCGAGCAGGTTGTTGATCTGCTTCTCCTCGATGTCGGTCTGGATGGCCGTGTAGCCGATGTCGGTGTGCGAGTGCGGCAGGATATAGACGGTGAACTTGCGCGTCGGCTGGAGCGTGACGGCTCGCGAGGCGACCTTCTGGCCGGCAGCTTCGATGGCGACGTTCAGCGTCCGCTCGGCGTCGCTGGCGGCCACCGCGTATTCGAGCGTCTGGCTGCCGAACTTCAGTTCTGTTGGCCGCACTTCCTGGCCCTCGACGCGCACAACAGCCTTCAGCGGTTCCGCATAGGGATAATCGAGCGTGACCCGCAACGGCTGCACCAACTTGCCGTTCTTGCGCTCGATGATCTGCACCGTGCGCGCCTCGATGCCGACGCCGCTCGGCGACGGTTCCGGCTGACCTGCGGCGAAGAACGCAATCTCCGCGCCGCCGACGGTGCCGTGCGGGCTACCGAGCTTGGCAACGCGCCAGCGGACACGCTGCGCCGTGACTGGTTGTGCAACGGCGAAGAATGTGACACCGCCGCGCTGGTTGACGTGAGTGACCTGCGCCGTGGCCAGCGGTTTGCCAGCCGCATCGCTGAACACAAGCTCCGACGCCGCGACGGTCGCAGGATCGTTGCGGTCCTGATGCCGGAAGCCGCCGATGCGGACGGGCGCGCCGAAATCGAACTCGACGAAGGTGTTGGTGCCCTTGCCGTGAGAAGCGAACTCGGTCTTCAGGTTGCCGTCGAGCAGACGGGTGGCGGCGTAGTTGCCACCGGGAAACTCCTCCGCCACCGCGACGATCTTCGGCGCGGGCAGCGGCGTGAGCCGCGTGAAGTCCGCGGCGCGGGCCGGAGCGAGGATGAGAGTGGCGGTGAAGATGAAGCTGAAGACTGTGCGCATGGTTGTTCCTTGTGTGTTGCCTCGGACTTTTTACCTTGCATGGCGTGTCAAAGGCGAGTCTTGTTCACGCTCACAACGCGCATGAAAGCGACTCTGCAATTCCTGCTCCTTGTGCTGGCGGCGCTGCTCCCGCCGTCGCTCCCGGCCGCCGAAGCGAAGCGGCCGAACATCGTCTTCATCCTCGCCGACGACCACGCGGCGCAGGCCATCGGCTGCTACGGCGGCAAGCTGATGAAGACGCCGAACCTCGACCGCATCGCCGGCGCGGGCATGAGGTTCGACCGCTGCTTTTGCACCGAGTCCATCTGCGCACCGAGCCGCGCGACGATCCTCACCGGCAAATACGGCCACGTCACCGGCGCGATGGGCTGGAAGCCTTACGACCGGGGGCATCGCACGTTCCCCGAATACCTGCGCGACGCCGGCTACCAGACGGCGCTCGTCGGCAAATACCATCTCGGCAACAATCCGCCGGGCTTCGACTACTTCGACATCTTTCCCGGCCAGGGGCGGCATCGCGACCCGCAGTTGATTTCCAAAGAGGGAACGAAGCTCCACCGCGGCCATTCCAGCGACGTGATCACCGACATCGCGCTGGCGTGGCTGGAGCGTCGCGACCGCGAGCGGCCGTTCCTGCTCTGCCTGCACGACAAGTCCACGCACATGCCGTGGCAGCCGGCGGAGCGGTTTGCGAAGCTCTTCGAGAACGAGACGCTGCCGGAGCCGCCGACGTTGTTCGATGACTACCGCGGCCGCGCCGACTGGCTCAAGCTGAGCATCTGCCGCGTGGACGGCATCAACCGCTGGCAGGAGAAACTCTGGGGCGCGCCGCCCGCCGGCCTTTCGCGCGAGCAGGAGTGCCGCTGGCTTTACCAGACCTACATGAAGCACTACCTGCGTTGCGCCGCCGGGCTGGACGAGAACGTCGGCCGCGTGCTCGACTGGCTCGACCGCAACCAACTCGCGCAGGACACCGTCGTCGTCTATTCCTCCGACCAGGGCTTCTTCTTGGGCGAGCACGGCTGGTTCGACAAACGCTGGATGCAGGAGGAGTCGCTGCGGATGCCGCTCATCGTCCGCTATCCACGCCTCGTGAAACCCGACTCCGTCGCGGGCGCGCTCGTGTTGAACACCGACTTCGCTCCGACGCTGCTCGACCTCGCGGGCGTGGCGGCGCCCGGCGACATGCAGGGCCGCTCGCTGCGGCCAATCCTGGCCGGCGACAAGCCGCCCGACTGGCGCAAGGCGATCTACTACCGCTACTACACCGAGGAATACGGCATTCCGCCGCAACTCGGCATCCGCACCGAACGCCACAAGCTGATTCACTACAAGGGCCGGGTCGGTATTGGCTTCCCGCCGAAAGCTGCCGCGAATCCCGCGAGTTGGCGGGACGTGGACGAGTGGGAGTTGTTCGATCTCCAGGGCGATCCCGACGAGCAAACCAATCTCTACAACAAGCCGGAAGCGCAGAAGACCGTCGCGGAGTTGAAGAAGGAGTTGGAGCGATTGCGGAAGGAACTTGGAGACAATCAATGAGAAGAGAATTGCTGGCGCTTGTAGTGTTCCTGGCTGCGGCGGGCGAACTGCTGTCCGACGGCCTGCCCGCGATGCGCTACCACGGCGTTGTGCTTGAGGCAGCCGGCCTGAAGTATCGCCCGCACGATGACATCATCTATCCCTCCGTTGTGCGCGTGGAGGGCCGCGTCGCGAAGCCGCTCGGCAAGTTCTATCTCTACTACGCGCCGCACGACATGCCCGGCGGCATCTGCATGGCCTACGCCGACAAACCCGAAGGCCCGTGGCATGAATACGCCAACAACCCGATCATCGCGCGCGAGTGGCCGCCACATTTTAAGGTTTCGCACGTCTCCGGGCCGGACGCGATCTGGAGTCCTGACGAGGGAAAGATGTTGCTCTATTTCCACGGCGAGAACCCGATTACGCGCGTGGCCAGCAGCAGCGACGGCGTGCACTTCACTTACGAAGGCGAGGCCGTCACCACGCGCATGTTCCCGAACATCTCGGAAGCCTCCTACGGGCGCGTCTTTCATCACCGGCTGCCCGGCAAGGACAACCGCTACGTCATGCTCTTGATGGGCAACGACCGCGGCACGCGCCGCATCTACCTCGCGTGGTCGAAGGACGGACGGAAGTGGGAGAGCCGGCCAACGCCGTTGATGAATCCTCCCGCAGGCACCGACCAAGTGGCCGGCGCGGCGCTGCTGCGATGGGCGGGGAAGCTGTATCTCACCGCCCACGCCAACAACAGCAAGGCCGGTTTCAACGTCGGTTATGACCTCTACGCGGCCGAGACCGACGAGGCATTGGAAACCGTCAAACCGCTCGGCAAGTTCTTCGACCGCACGCGGGTATCGCCAGACAACCCCGCAGTGATGTCACCCAGCTTCATCCAAGACGCCGGGCGCTTGTGCATGTTCTTCAACATCGGCGCGAGGCTGCGAAACAAGATCGCGCTGGCCCTTTCGACGCCCAACCACGAACACTGACATGAGCACCACAGCCATGCCCGCAACACAAGCCCGCTCCTCATCGCTTGCGCTGGTCACGCTCGTCGCTGCGACGGGCGGCTTCCTTTTCGGCTACGACACGGCTGTCATCAACGGCGCGAACCAATATCTCAAGGCACACTTCCATCTCGATGCGATTCAGGAAGGCATGGCCGGCGCGAGCGCGATCCTCGGCTGCATCCCCGGCGCGATGTGCGCGGGCTTCTTGAGCGACCGCTTCGGCCGGCGGAAGGTGCTGTTCCTGTGCGCGATCCTCTACGCCGTGAGCGGGCTGCTGTCGGCGATTCCGCGGACGTTCACGGAGTTTCTGGTAGCGCGGTTCATCAGCGGGCTGGGCATCGGCGCGTCCTCGATGATCTGCCCCATCTACATCGCGGAGCTGGCGCCCGCGGCCAAACGCGGCCGGCTCGGCTCGTTGTTCCAACTCGGCATCGTCGTCGGCATTTTCCTGACACTCTTCATCAACGCGCGCATCCAGGGTCTCGGCGACGAGGCGTGGAACGCCGCGAACGGCTGGCGCTGGATGCTCGGCGCAGAGGTCGCGCCAGCGGCATTGCTGTTGGGGCTGCTGTTCTTCGTGCCGGAAAGCCCGCGCTGGCTGCTGGGCGTCGGGCGCGACGACGAGGCCCGGCGCATCCTCGAAAGCGTTGATGGACCGAAGCACGCGGAGCAGGAGATCGCGGCGGTGCGCGCGGTGCTCGGTGAGGAGGAGGGGCGATTCTCGGAGCTGTTCCATGCGCGGTTCCGCCGGCCGCTCATCGTGGCGGCGCTCGTGATGGCGTTCAGCCAGTTCAGCGGCATCAACGCCATCATGTATTACTCGACGAAGATTTTCGCCACCGCGGGCGTGGGCGTGAAGGACTCGTTCATGTCGTCGGTGATTGTCGGGCTGGTCAACGTCGTGTTCACCTTCGTGGCCATTGCGTTCGTGGACAAGGTGGGGCGGCGCGCGCTGCTGCTCATCGGCCTGGCGGTGCAGGTGGCGGCGCTGGCGACGGTCGGCGCGATGTTCCACGCCGGCTACAACGGCCTGCCGCTGTTGCTGGCGATCCTGGCGTTCATCGGCGCGTTTGCGATGGCGATGGGGCCGATTTCGTGGATTCTCTGCTCAGAAATCTTCCCGACCAAGGTGCGCGGCCGTGCGATGTCGGTGGCGACGTTCGTGATCTGGACCTCGTGCTACATCGTGGCGCAGACCTTCCCGATGCTGAACGACAACCCCGCCATCGGCCCGGCGATGACCTTCTGGGTTTATGGCGCGTGCAGCCTCGCCTCGCTGGTCTTTGTGGCGGCGATGGTGCCGGAGACGAAAGGCCGGACGCTGGAGGAAATCGAAGCCTCGTGGGGCAGGCGATAGTCTTGCCCCAACGGCGGAAAGGATTTGAACGGGACTGCCCTCCCGCCGGTCAAACGTTGCGCATCTGACCATCCATGAAAACACCTTCGGCCCTCAAACAACTCTGGCACGAATGGCTCCAGCCGCTCGCCGTGATGGCCGCCATCATCTGCCCCATCAAGTCCTCGCTGGCCGACTACAACTTCGTGCCCACTGGCTCGATGAAACCAACCATCCTCGAAGGCGACCTCGTCTTCGTGAACAAACTCGCCTACGATCTGAAGATTCCATTCACTACGGTGCATCTGGCTGAGTGGAACGAGCCATCGCGTGGCGACATCGTCGTGCTCTTCTCGCCGGAGGACGGACTGCGGCTCGTCAAACGCATCGTGGCGGTTCCAGGCGACACGGTCGAATTGCGAAACAACATGCTTCGGATCAATGGTCAGCCAGCCCGCTACAGCCCGTTGCCGTCCGCCGTGACTGCCGGCGTTCCTGCCACAGAGCGGGCCGTTGCGAAGTTTGCCACAGAAACGATAGGAGAACGTTCCCACGCCGTCATGGTCCATCCGTTCCTGCCGTCGCCACGCTGTTCAGTCCCGCCGTTGACCTTGCGAGCCGGCGAGTATTTCGTCATGGGCGACAATCGCGACAACAGCAAAGACTCGCGCTACTTCGGCGTCGTGGATCGGCGGCTGATCGTTGGCAAAGCGAACGCGGTAATCGCTTCGGTGGACAAGAACGGTTCCGGTTTGCCGCGGTTCGGCAGGTTCTTCTCCGCGTTGCGATAGTCACGGTTGCCGTTCGCCCGGTCGGACGCAGGCGTTTGTCTCGCAGGCGTGGGAACGATGGAGGAGGTTGAAGCGGTTCCGGGAGATCCAGTCGTAAACAGGCGTGCCGATCAGGCCTAGCCCCGGAAGGTTCAGCAACGGCGCGAGCGGCCAGAGCATCGGCAGCCAGAGCGACAGCCGCCGGAAAGCATGGAACCCGCCGGAAAGCCGGGCACTTGGCTCCAATAAATAGATGCGGGTGTGGCAGGCTTCCGGCGTGAGCGCGGGGTGCAGGTTGGCGACGTCAATGCTGCGAAAGTCCACGGGTTCGATGCGGCCGGTCGGGTCGAGCGCGAGGATGCGGGCCAGCGACGCGCGACAGAAACCGCAGCCGCCGTCGTAGATGAGCCTCGCGCGGCCGCGTTGCCGCCACAGTTCGCGGCGGCGCTCCAGCCACGCGAGGAGCGTTTCCGGTTCCACGAAGAGCAAGAGCATCGGCGGAAAGAGGAAGAAGAAGATGGTCGGCACGTGCATCGTCGCCACCAGCAGGATGTGGAACACGAAACCGGCGGCAATGGCAAAGGGGCGGCTTTTCCGCCAGAACAACCAGAACGGCAGGGTCATCTCGCAAAGGATCACGCCGATGCCGATGGCGTAGCAGAGGTCGGGATGCGCGCCCAGGAACTCGCGCCCCGGAAACGCCTTGATGACGCCCATCGGCGGCGAGTGCATGAGGTAATAATAGGGGTTGTCCGTCAGCCAGTTGCCCTGCGCGGTCCATTTGCACAAGCCGGTGAAGAAATAGGTCGCGGCGAGTTGGATTTGCAGGAGACGCTGGATGAAGAACGGGCGGGGCCGCCGCCACGGCTCCGGGTCGCCGCGGATGAGCGCGTCGAGCGAGAAGCTGTCGCCGGGATACGGCGTCACGATCATCAGGAAGAGCGTCACGAGCAGGATGTCGTAGGAGAGCGTGCCGATGTGCAGGCAGTTCCGCGCGTAGAAGTAGTAGCAGCCCAGGTCCATTACGATGCCGGCAACCTGTGTGAACGCTCCCAGCAGAAATGCCAGCCACGCCAGCGTGAAGACGCCTGCCATCGTCCAGACGAACCAGTCGGGGTTCTGGTCCACCCATCGCAAGACGCTAGCGGTGAAAAAGGACGGGTTGTATTCCCGGAACGCGGTGGAGAGGTAGTTGTCCTCCATGTGCAGGAACGTCGGGAAGATGTGCAGCCCCACGGTGGCCGCCACCGCGATGCGGAACAGCCCCAGGCTCAGCGACGGCCGCTCCGCGAGAAACGCCCGCTCCCACCATGTCGCGATTGGGTTTTCAGAACTCATGGCACGGGATGCAGTCTTGACCAACGATTCAGCCGCCGCAGCCCCTCACCCTGACCCCATCGGATGGGGCGAGGGAAGCGGCTCACACGGCTTTGAAAGTGCTCACCATTTGGTTCGCGTGTCTTACAGTGCGGCGGAGCCGCGGTAAAACGTAGCCGCCGACGTAAGGAGGCGGAGTGATTGGCCGGCGACAGAAATGAGCATAGAGACGTCATTGGCGACGCTTCGTTCGCGACACCTTCTCCTGTCATGCTCTCCGCCTCCTTACGTCGGCGGCTACGAAGCGCGCAAAACTTCCACGTTGGTGAGTCGCAGCGCCGCGCGCGCGTCCTCTCCCTCTCCCCGCACCAACGGGGAGAGGGGCGGGGTGAGGGGCTGCGGCGATTGAATGGTTGCGGTTTAGTCACAACGATAAATGTTCTGCCGGATCTGGCGGCCCGGCTCCTTCGTCACCGACGGCGTCCAGACCTGCACGATGTCGAATCCGTCGCAGGCCGGGAACTTGCGGCGCAGGTAGCGGCAGAAGGCGCGCTCGTGGGCCGGGTCGAGCACGGTGATGAGCACGTTGCGGCGGATGTTGTCGCAGCCAATCCAGCGCGTCGCGAAGATGCGGTGCGGGTCAATCAACTCGCGCTTGTCGCCGATGCGGCCCCAGACCTCGGCGCGCCCGTCCGTGTCGTCCACGTGATAGAACATGATCCAGCCTGCCGGCGGGAACAGGAACATGACCTTCGGCAGGTCGGCGCGGAGCCAGCGGCCGAGATAGTTATATCGCAGCGACTCGTAACAGAAGACCGTGAGCCAGACAGCCACGAAGACGGATATGCGAAACTTTCGGTTCGCCGTCATGGGGGAAATTACCGGTGGATTCCCCGATGTCCATCTTCGTTTCGCAGACGCCGGCGACAACAAAGTAGTCATCACGCTCCGCGTGACGGCTTCAAGGGGAAGAGCCTCACGCGGAGTGTGACGACTGCTTTGCCTCATCCTCCCGCCGGCAGCGGCGCGCGGCGAAGCCCAGCACCACGCCGTTGAGCGTCCCCACCCACGCGCCCACCCACACATCGGAAGGGAAATGGCTCCGCTGGCAGACCCGCGACCAGCCGACCCCGGCCGCGCCCGCCAGCAACGGCACGCCCACCGGCGGCAACGCCACCGCCAGCGCCCCCGCCGTGGCAAACGCCGTCGTCGTGTGCGCCGAGGGGAAACTGAAGTAATCGCGATGGAAGTGCGGCCCGTAGAGACCGTCCGGCACGCCCACGCCCGGCCGCGGCCGGCCCGTGGCGAAGCGCACGATGTCCACCTCGATGCCCGCCACGCTCGCGCCCAGGAGGCACGCCAGCGCCGCCGTGCGCCACCACGGACGCCGCAGCGCCGCGCCAGCCAGCCACAACGCCGCCGTGATGATCAGCGTCCCCGTCCAGTAATCACCCCACTTGCTGAACAGCGTCGCGATCCGGTGCCACGGCTCCCCGACGCCGGAGACCCAATTGCTCCACGCGCGGTCGTATGGCAGCAACAGCGCGCAGCCGATCGCCGCCACGACGAGCGACGCCGCCAGCGCGACCCATCGCTCCCGCGCGATGCGGCCAGCCTGGACCAGAAGGCGTTGGATTGTCTTGAACATTGGCCGTCACCATAGCCGCCCCCGTCCGGCGAGACAATCGGGATTCTCCGCCCGTGTGAAAATCCCGTTCAACAACTCAGCCAGCAGTTTTGCAAGAAGAAGTCGGCCTCCTCCGGCAGCCGTTCAGGCCTCACCGTCACCACGAGATTCTGACGTCATAGATATCTGATCCACCCTTCTTGTCATCGAGATAAATGGAAAGCGTTTGCTCGTTCGCGTTGGTCGGCGGCTCGATCATCTTCACCTCGCCGCGGCCCAGATGTTTCCTGACGCTGACGACGGAAGTCCCGAACGGGGCCAACGGCGGTGCGAAGCCCGTGAAGTTCTCGGTCCGCTTGCCCTGCCACTGCGGGTGCCACCGCACGCCGTTGATGGTAATCGCCTCCGGTTTGCCCCAGCCGTTATGCTCGATCCAAAGCTGCCCGTCACGCACCTTGACCGTGTCCTGGCCGTCCACGCGCAACTTGAGGCTGATCTTGCGCACGCCGACGGGAGCGCCCATGGCGGGCAGGGGCGCGAGAACCGGCAACCCCGTCTTCGGCGCGGTGCCCGCGGCTGCGGCAGTTGGGCTCCCCGGATTGCCCCGCGCCACAATCCTCACCACGGTTTGCTGATCCGTCAGCGTCAACGTCACGATCATGCCCGCCCGCAATTGCTCCGCGACCGCTCGCACGCCGTTGATCGTCACATCCGTGAAGCTGGCGACGCGAAAGCTTTTCAAGCCGCCGCTCTGGTCCACCGTTAGGATGCCGGCGGTCTTCTCAAATGAAACCACCTTGTAGTCCGCCAACGCCTTTGCCCCGCCCGCCGCGAGCAGCACCGCCGCAACGGCCATCAACATCAATCGCTTTATACGACACCTTTCGATTTTTGCCCGGTGCCCGCACCGGGCGGATGATGGATGTTCGCCGCGTGAGGGCACGCAGCCTACACCGCTCATCTCTGCGGGGATTTTGCGCGCCGCGGGCACGGTGGGCAAGCGGTTTTCGCCATCGCCGGGGGGGGGCGGGCATCTTGCCCGCCTTGGGCCGAACAGGATTAAGAACGACAACGGGCAAGATGTCCGCGCTCCCAGGCCGGAATCTCCCATCGCGATCTCCACTTCACACCGTCCACGGCGCGCGCAGGGCGCGTCGCATCATGCGGGCGGCGGAGTCGTCACCGACGATCGTCTCGCGCTTCGGGTCCCACTTGATCTTGCGGCCGGTGCGGATGCAGATGTCTCCGAGATGGCTGATGAAGTCGGATTGCACGGCGGAATCAATGTTGCTCGCCGGCGTGCGGCGGGTCAGGACACAGTTGAGGAAGTCGCCGTAGTGGTTGTTCTCCTGAAGCAGGTGGATTTCGTCGGGCTTGATCTTCACGTCCAGTAGCGATGCCGGCTCGGCGGCCAACGTCTGGCGACCGCGGCCGACGGCGATCCATCCTTTCGTGCCGACGAACGTCGTCAGGTCGGAGCCGGGCTTGAGCGTGAACTCCGCGCCGCTCGCGTAACGACCGCGCACGTCCCAATCCATGACGGTGTCGAAGAGGCCGTCGGTCGGGATAACGCCGGTGCCTTCGTATTCCACCGGGATGTGCGGGTAACCCCAATGCGCGATGTCCAGCGGATGCGCGCCCCAGCCGGCGATGAAACCGATGGCGTAGTCGTAAATGTGATAAACCCCCTTGCCAGAACCGCCACCCAGACAACGGTCACGGCAGAACGGCGTCACCGGCGCGGGGCCGAGCCAGAGATCGTAGTCAACGCCCTCCGCCACCGGCTCCGGCTTGGCGCCGCCGCCGCGCTGGCCATTGGGCGCAATGACGTGGACGGCCTTGATGTCGCCGATGTAACCGTTTCGGACCAGCTCGCACGCGAAGCCGCAATGCTGGCTGAACGACCGCTGCTGCGTGCCGTATTGAAACACCGCGCCGTGCAGATGGACCGTCTCGCGCATCGCCTTGTCGTGCTCCATGCTGATGCCGAGCGGTTTCTCGACATAGACATCCTTTCCCGCGCGCACCGCTGCGATGGCGGCCGGCACGTGCCAGTGGTCGGGCGTGGCGACGACAACGGCGTCAATGTCGTCGCACGCAAGCAGTTCGCGGAAATCGTTGTAGGTGCGGCAGCCTTTGTAACCGAGCCGCTCGCGGTCGGCGGCGTAACGCTGCTCAACGCGCTTGGCGGCGGCCTCGCGGCGGTCCTTGATGGGGTCGCACGTGGCGACGCTCTGGCCCTGTGCGCAGCCGAGGAAACCGTTGAGCAAGCCGGTGCCCTGGCCGCCGACGCCGATGTGGCCGACGTTGACGCGCTTGCTCGGAGCGCTGGCGCCGAGCAGGCGGGCGGGGATGAAGTTCGGGAACGCCAGCGCCGCGCCGGCGGCGGAGGTGCGCTGGAGGAACTGACGACGGGTGATTCGATTCATGACGTGCTCCTTCTCAAAGCTGCTGCATCTTGCTGAACTGAAACCATTCCTTCTCGACCGCTGCCTTCTCAAACGCGCCGGTGTGGACGAGCAACCGGTAGCGCAGCGTGAGCTTGCCGCCAGCCGGCAATGTGAGCGGTTCATTGAATATCAGCGCGGGGCTGAAGTAAGGCATCCCCGCCGCGACATACCACGGCGTCGGGTGGCGCAGGTTCGAGGGGTGATCGAACACCGCCACGCCGCCCGGCTTGCCGCTAAAGTCCATCCATCGCGCGGGCTTGCCGTGGGTCTCCGTCTGGCCAGTCGCACCTTCGCTGTTGGTGAACGTCCAGCCACGCGTCGCCGCCGCCATGCGCAGCGACAGGCCGGCGTAACCGCCGTGGCTCTTGCCATCTGGCTGGCCCGGAATCGGCGTGCGGTCCAGCTTCACTTCCTTGTCCGTGGCGGTGAACGTGGACTCCCAGTCAAGGCGGTAGTTCTTCGCGGCGTCCGGCGCGCTGACGGCGATCACACGTTTCTCGCGCAACACGGGCGGGGCGTCGGGCGGATGACAGCTCAGTTCCATTTCGATTCGCGCGGAGCCGTCCTTGTTATTGGTGATTTTCGCCGCGACGATGTCCGTGCGGCCGGCGCTGAGTCCAGTCTTCTTGTCCTCCTCCCAGTAGTTCAGCCCGTTGATCGTCTTCCAAGACCACCAGAGCGCGCGATGCCAGACGTGGTCTGCCGGCCGCAGCCATATCAGTTCCGTGCCGTCGGGCAATGCGAGCGGATGGAAATACGGCTTGCCCTCCTTGGGATCGAAGTTCAGTTGCCACAGCGTCTGGCCGTCGTTGACCAACGCCAGCTTCGTGTCCGTGCGCTCCCAACGGAGACCGGACTCCTTCTTCGCCGGCTTCTTCTTTGGCTCGGCGGCGGCCGGGGCATAGATGCCCAGCTCGCGAATTGCCGCGCTGCGACTGTAGTAGCCGGTGATTCTCAACTCGACGGCCGAGCACTCCGTCGGCGGCAGTTCCAGCGTGAGTAGGTTGTCCTTATACTCCGCGCCCTCGACCTTCTTGACGACCTTGCCGTCGCAGATCACCTCGAAGTCCTTCGGCGCGTAGTTGTGATGGCCGTAGCCGAGGATGCGGATGCACGCCACTGTCGCGCGCTCCTTGAGTTGGACGCGGATGTGATAGAGCTTCTGCTGGTCTGTCTCATCCCAGTAGGTGGACGGATTTCCATCAATCGCCGCGAACGGCGGCTGGCCCTGGCCGTCCGGCGAGAGGCCGTCGAGGTTCGTCGCCCGGCCGCCGCGCGCGAGATTGTCCGGCGCGTCGAAGAGCTTCACCACGTCGTCCGTGAACGCCGGCCCGCCGCTGCGGGCCGCCTTCGTCTTGCCGCCGAACTTGATCTGCTGGATCGCCGCCTTTGCCTCCGCCGCCAACTCCGGGTCTTTCAGGCACGACTCGGCTGCCTTGAGCGCCGCCGCGCCGTGGAAATTCCCCAGCGCGCCGAGCAACGCCCGCCGCTCGCCCACACCGCCACCCGCGGCCATCGCCTGCGAGATCAACTTCACCACGTCCGTCGGCGGCCGGTCCTTCGCCATCGGCGCGAGCTTCGCGACGCCGCGCAGCGCGAATGCCTTGCACTTCGCGTCGTCGCTTGCCGCTGCGAGCGCGGCCAATTCATCCAGTGGCGCGGCGTCGGACCAATCCGCCAGCGCGCGCACCGCTGCGAGCCGCTGCGCCGCGTCGCCGGACTTCATCGCGCCGCGCACCACCTCCAACGCCTGCGGTCCGCCGACACCGCCGAGCACACCGAGCAATGCCGCCTTTTTCGCCGGCGACGCCGGGCCGAACGCCGCGAGCACCGGCTCCAGCGTCGCCTCGCGCCGGCAAATCGCCACCAGCGCCACCTCCGCCGCCTGACTGTGTTCCACAATCGCCAGGAGCGGCGCGCACGTCTTCTTGTCACCGAGCTTGCCGAGCGCGGCGATGGCTTCCTTCCGCACGTTGTCTTCCTTGCCGCCGCTGGCCTCGACCAGCGCCGGCACCGCGGCCTTGGCGTTGCGCGCCACGAGCGCGCGGATGATCTCGCGCTGCGCCATTGGGGCCGCCTGTTTCAACTCCGCGACCAGCGCCGCATCCACGCCGCCGCCTCGCAGCCGGGTGAGCGACGTGACGATGATCTTCTTCTCCTCGTCGGTCGCGCCGTCGGCCTGCTTCGCGAGGAAGCCAACGATGGAGTCGTTGCCCACCGTGCCAAACGCCGCCAGCGCCGCCTCGCGCACGGACGATTCCTTGCTTTCGACGGCGTCGGCTATCGCCGGCAACGCCGCCGCGTCGCCGCGGTCGGTCAACAACACAATCAACTGCACCTGCAAATCAGGGGGGAGGTTCTTCGCGCGCAAGGTGGCGCCCATCACCAGCGCCGGGCTGCGCGTGGAGCGCAGCGCGCGAATCGCCGCCGTCTGCTTCGTGCGGTCGCCGCTGCCCAGCGCGGCAAGAACCATCTCCTCGCCTTTCTCGCCGAGCGCCGCCGCCCACGCCGGAAACGCCGCGATACGGATGAACGGCGGCTGGCTGGCGCGGCAGAGCTTCTCCAAAACCGGCGTCGCCTCCTTCGCCGGCAACCGTTCCGAGCACCGCAGCAAGGCAACGCTCAATCGCGTCTTCAGCGCCGCCGGCACTTTCCCATCCGCAGCCATCAGCGCACCAGTCGCCTGCGCGCCGCCGATCTTGCCGAGGGCCTCGATGGCCGCGCCCGCTGTTGTCACATCGGCATCACCAAGGAGCTTGGCGATCTCGGCGACGGTCTTCGCGTCGCGACGGACAGCGAGGGAGTTGATGAGACTCACGCGCGTTTCGCCGGAAGCCGATGCCAGCGCCGCGCGCATCGCCGCCAACGGCTCGTCGCCGGGAATCCGCTCCAACGCCAGTCGTGCCTGGTAGCCGAGGTCCTTGTCGGTGATGAGCTTCGCGAGCACCGGCACCTCGCTGGCGGAACCAACGATGGATAGCTGCCAGCACGCGGCCTGTTTCGCCTCGACGGTTGCGTTGGAAGCGAGCAGCGCAACGAGTTTCGCAGCGAGAGCTTTCTTCGCCGCCGGTTTGGTGGAAGCGGCGGCGGCGAGATTCTCCAGCGCAAGCACAGGCTGGCGGCTGTCGCCGAAGCGATACGCCGCCAGTTCCTTCAGCACGGCGTCCGCACCGGCCGGCTTCGGCGCGGCGAGCGTGACGTCGCCCGTGGCGGCCCACTCCGTGCCGCGCAACAACAGCGACTGGAAGCCGGGCGTGGCCATGAACGCGCCGTTGTGGCCTAGCAGCAACGCAAAGCCGCGTCCCTTGCCGAACGCGGTGGTGACGGCGAGCGGCTGGTCCTCGCCGGTGGCCAGCACTTTCGCGGCGGGATGAATCCCGGGCTTCATCCAAAGTTCATCGGTGGTCCTGAACGGCTCCAGGCCGCGCGTGATCGGATGCGCCGGGTCGGTGAACTTGACGGTGAACTCGCAGGGCTTGCCGTGGTGGGTCTCGCCGAGCTTCCACGACGCGCCGCCGGCCCGGTGATACTCCGGCCAGTCGTAGAAGGAACTGGCGCCGGCATGGACGACGACAAGGCCCTTGCCGCCGCGGATGAAATCGAGATACGCCGTGCGGGTCGCGGCGGGCCAGTTGGTGACGGCGACCTTGCCCCAGGAGTTCCAATTGCTGAGCAGCACGTCGTATTTCGCGAAAGCCGCGGCGTCGCACTGCTCCGGGTGCTCGGTGACATCCACCGCGAAGCGCCCGCTCGCGGCGAGGATTTCCTTCAGCTTCGGCGTCGTCTCCTGCCACTTGTGGTTGTTCTGGCCGGTGAGGATCAGCACGCGGAGCGGTTCGGCAGCACCCAGTTGCGCGACGAGCGCGGCGAGGCACGCGGCGATAACAGGAAGGGGTTTCGTTCGGAAGAAGAGCGTTGTTCTCATGGCACTGGACCTCATGATAGTGGCGGACGGCTATGTAACGAGCGTGCGCAGAATACACACTCGCATGCGATTCGTCTTGTGGATTTTGCCTTCGAAGGATTTTGCAAATGGCGCCTGGGCCGCGTCGAGGCCAAGACAGGAGCTTGACGCTTGGCGGAAAGTGCGGGAGAATTCCGCCATTGTGGATGGTGGACGGTTTTCAGCAGAAAGCTGCGAGCGGCGGCTTGCCGGGACCGTTGTGCGCTTTACTTAAGACAAGCCGACGAAGAATGCAGATCATGAGAGCTTGGTGGCTGTTGATAACAACTCTTCTGGTTGCTTCCGGACAGCTCACGTTTGCACAGGGGCTGCCTGGGGCGGCGGATGCTGCTAGGAATGAATGGCCCCCATATATCAGCGTAAACCGGCCAGTCGAACTGCCGGCCATGGCTGCGAACGGACAGTTGCGTCTGGCCAAGGTGCCCGAAGGCGCAACGGTCCAGCTTGTCAAGGTGGACGGCGACCGGGTGGAAGTAATCTACCAAGGTCTCACTCTACGAATGCCCGCCATCGCAACCGACCTTGCGAGCCGCGCCCACGCACCGAGACCGGCGGCTGCGCTTGCACCATCGCCCGCTTCGCCGGCCACGACGACCGCAGAACCGCCGGCGCCGAGCCAGTCTTCGCCGGATGCGAAGACTTTTATTGGTTCCTCCATGAGCGACGAGACTTTCAAAGCGGCTGGTCTTGCCAAACTTTCACCCGCCGAGTTGCAAGTCCTGGACGGTTGGTTTCTGGATATCGTGCTCACAACAAAGCGAGCGGGCGCCTCCCAGCAGAACGACCCGTTGGCCCCCGTGCTGGGTAAGAAGGCGGGCGTTGTCGAGCGTGCGTTGCTGGTCAAGAACTTCAACGGCGAGCGGGTCCTGGTTCAACGGACCAACGGCGAGAAATGGATGCTGAGGGCCAAGACTTGGTGCCGCTGGTCGTGGCGATACGAGGGGCGCTACGTCTGTCTGGTCTTCGGCCCAACGATGTCACAACTGATCAACGACTACGGCGAAACCTACGATTTCTGGACGGACAAACCCGTCGAGTAGTCGAAGCACGCGGGCCGATTCCCCGCCCGCCAGTTAATCCCAAGCCACCGTCACCGGCGCGGTGAGCCTCCGGCTATCCTCCGCAGCGAAACCCGCGTCCTTCGCGCCGGGACGAATCACGTAACTCATCCGGATGCCGCTCGACTGCCGCGCGTTTGTGTGAAAACCGATGCTGCCCCAACTGCCGCCGGCGTCCCAGTAGGCTACGCTCTCGGCGGACGTCAACGCCACGCACGAGTGCGCCCAGTCCGGCGCGAACACCGCATACCACTTCGGCTTCGCGTTGCGGCCATAGACGTTCTCGGCGTCGCCGTGGCCGTCCACGATCGCCGTGTTGCCGCGGTTGTCCGCATAAGTGCCGCGCTCCAAATAGTGGGCGCGCGAGTAGAGATAACCGGCGGGTTTGTTGACGCTGATCTCCACGTCAAACCGTTGCGGGAAAAACGTGTAGCGCTTCTCGTAAACCACGCCGTCCTTCAGCGCCTTGCGGACGCGCACGACCGTGCGCACCGGGCCGATGTGTTCCACGTCAAACTTCTCCACCTTTCCCTCCTCGCTGTTCCAACCGGTTTCACGCGAAGACAGGATCAGGTTCTTCAGGAAGCTCTTGCCGGTCACGCCGTCCTTACGCGCCGCGAGGAACGTCAGCGCGCCGTTCTCAAACCGCGCCTCGTAGCCCGGGGCGACCACCGCTTGCTGTCCCGCGCGCCAAAACGAACCGCCCGGAGGCAACGAGACCGGCGTCGCGGACTTGTCGCGCCAGAGGACCACAAATTTGCGCGACGCATCGGCCGACAGACTGCCGGGCACTATGAAACAGAGCTTGTCGCCGTCCAGTTGCGCTGGCACGACCTTCGCCGGCTTGCCATCCGGGCCGGCTTCCGCCACGCGCACAGAGTTCGTGTCGGCTCCGGCGGGCAGAGCGAACGGCACGACCACCGGCTCGTCTTCCCGCGCAACGCCGGCGGCTGAGACGCGCAAAACTTTGCGATGCTGCCAGCGCGACCAATCGGCGGCGACTTGCACCGTCTGTTCGGCATGATTGTTTTGCTTCGACAGCTCCTTCACCTTTCCAGCCGGATCCGCCACCACCGACAGGATGCGAACGCCATCAGCCGCCGCCGTATCCAACTCCGCAACGACTTGCGTGCCAGCGCGAGACTTGAGGCTGACCGTCGCCCGGCTCATGGCGCGGCCGTCCACACAGAAATCCACCGCCGCGCCGCTGACCGGAACCCCGCCGTAGTTGGAGATCGTCGCCGAGACTCGCAGCTTGTCACCTTGCTTCGGCGCCGCCGGCTCGATCTGCATGTCGCTGACGCGAAGATCCGGCTGCTGCATCCCCTTGCCTCGCAGCAAGAGGAACGACGCCGGCGCGGCCACAGGCCCAAACTCAATCTCGCCCACCGCGCCCGCGCGAAACTCCACCACGTCGAGCGGCTGCCCCTGTTCGTCGCAGCGGTAAAGCACGCCGGTCGTGGCCTTGCTCGCGCGGTCCGCGTCCGCCGGACGCAAACGCACGCACGCCGCCGACGCGCCGACCGTCACGCGCAGCCAGCCCTCCGACTCGGCAACGAGTGTCACCGGCACGCCGCCGCGGTCACTGAAGGCGTAGCCCGGCGCGCGAATGCTCGTCACCGGCTTGCCGTCTTCCAGCACCAGCGATTGCTGCACTTTCGGACCGGTCACGACCCATCCGTTCTGCGGCAACTCGCACGCCTTGCCGGCAACAGTCGCGCGATACGGCTTCTCGCCGAAGTTGACGAGGCAAACAGTACTGTCGCTGAACTGCGTGCGCTGCACGGCGCGGTCCGAGGTGACGAACTCGTGCGAGAGCAACTCCGCCGTCGCCAGCGTCTCATGAAGCTTGCAGGTGTTGCGATAGGTGCGCAGGAAAACGGCGCGATCCTTGTGCCAGGCGCCTTCCTTGTTCGCCCACAGCAGCGGGATGGTGCCGTAGAGGATGTTGAATGCGTCCTTCTTCGGCGTGATCTCCGGCGCGGCGTCGAGCAGCCAGTCGCTCGCGTCACCCCAATACCACGTCGAGACGATGCAGTCGTGGAAGACCAGTTCCCACAGGGGCACGCGCGACTCGTGGCCGATGCCCCACTTCGCGTAAGTTTCCCACTTCGTCTTGAGCTTGCCCCACGCGCCCTCGAACTCTTGGTCCTTCGTTTTCGGATGAATCAGGTGTCCCGCCGGCCACGACGCGTAGCCGCCGCTTTGCATCCCTTCGATGTAATCCACCCACGGCACGCACCACCAGATGCCGTGCTCACCGCCCATGACCAGCTTGCGGTCGCGGAAGACGCGGTGAAGCGCCGGCCCGCATTCGCGCTTCTGGGTGCGCGTCATTGGATGCTTCGGGTCGTAGCACTCATACATCCCCTCCGCTGTCGTCACGTCAATGAACCGCCCGATGAACGGCCACTCCGCGAGCACCTTCTCGGCGGTCCGTTTCGCTGCGTCCGCCCAGAGCATTGGGCAGCGTTTCATATATTGCGTTTTCTTGTCCCACGTCAGCCACGCCGTCATCCGCTGCTGGTCGTTCTTGAGGACGGCGTCGTCAGGCAGGTTCGCGTGGCTGGAATCGAGTTTGCCGTCCTTGGCCTGGAGGATGTCGGTGTAATTGTCGTATTCACTGGTCAGATAGCCGAGGTCGTTGATGGCGCGCATGTCGGCGGGCGTGGCGGGCTTGCCGTGGATGAGCATCTTCTCGACGCCCGCTGCCTTCGCCTCGCGCGCGAACGCCAGCGTCGCGTCGCCCCACACGTCTGGCGCGCCGAACAGCTGCTTGAGGTTCGGATTCTTCTTCAACTTCTCCGTGAAGGGCACGATGAGGCCCTGCTCCTTTGCATAAGTGCGATAGCGTTTGCAGAGCGCGACATGGCCGCCCTTCGTTGCGAAATGGTAGAGCACGCTCCGCGTGTAGCCGAACGCCTCCTTCTGCGGACGCCAAATCACCTGTGGCGCGACCAGCGCGCGGCCGCCTTTGCCGGCGACCTTCTGCATCCGCACGTCGCAGTCGTCGCTCGTCTCCAGCAACAGCAGATAGCCCGCTCCCGAATCGAGATCGCACAGTCCGACCCAAGGCATGTCGAGCCGGTCGCCGCCGAAGCTGCCGCGCGGGAACGGCTGTAGGTCGAGCGGATAAAGATGTCCATTGCTGTAGTCGGCCACCACCAGCACGCCGTGCGGCGCGTCGAGCACGAACGGCTCGATAAAACGCGGGTAACCACACGGCTTTTTCGGGTCGTCGGCGTTCGCCTCAACGCGCAACTCGGGGGCGTTCGCCGACGGCAGCGTGAAGCGCAATCGCAGCGTCACGCGCAAGTCCTTGCTGGGATCGAAGGTCCGCTCAGTCTCAATCGAGGTCTTGCTCTGCTTCAGCACGCGATACACCGCCTCCCGCCGTGCGGCAGACGCTTCCGGCGCGGGCTGTTCCCAAAGCCGGCCGCTGGTTTTCTCGCGGACGCTGATCCGCCCGTTGTCGGGCGCGATCTCGACGCGGAGCGCGCGGTTCTCCAACACAACGGGATCGGCGGCGGTCGCCAGTGCGACCCAGGAAACAAGGTTGAGAAGGAGGAAGCTGTTTTTCATGGCAAATGTTGATTCAAATGCGAACACGGACGCGCATAGTCGCGAATGCCGCCCGAAATTCCAAGATGAAGTTTCGGCGAGCGTCGCTCGCGCGATGTGCTAGATTACGCGCCTATGAGCCAGACGACTGTGCCCATCGCCATCAGCGACCCGATCAATCACCGCATCCTGGAGGTTTCGGAGGACAAGGTTCGAGGGTTCCAACGCGACCCGTTCGCCGAAATCAGCCGGCTTGCCGGCGTGGACGCGCCCGTCGTTATCGAACGCATCCGCGCCATGCTCGCCGCGGGCGTCATCCGGCGCGTGCGGCAGACGTTGCTGGCCAACAACCTCGCTCCCGGCGCGCTCGTGGCGTGGAAGGTGCCGGACGAGAAGCTCAACGCCGGCTTCGAGTTCCTGTTGCAGAACGACCCGTTCTCCGGGCACATCGTCATCCGCACCACCGACGTGGTCGTGCCCGGCTGCGACTACAAGCTCTGGACGACGCTGAAGGTGCCGCAGGGTTACTCGATCCAGAAACATTGCGAGTTCCTGATGCGGCGTCTCGGTGCGACGGCGTTCCATCTCATGCCGGCGAAACGGATGTTCGCGCTCGGCGTCGGCCACATGCGGCGGCGCGGCATCCAGCCCGGCAGCAAAGGCGACGCGCCCGCCGAGCCGATAGAGTTCGACGTCGTGCGGCTCTTGGAGCAGGAGTGGCGCGTGCTCATCGCCCTCAAACGCGAGTTCAAGCCGGAGGAACTCTGCCGCAACCTCTGGGACGCGCGCGCCAGCGAAGCCGGCGTGCCGCTGGAGAAGTTCTGCGAAATCGCCGGGGACTTCAGCCGCCGCAAGCTCATCGGCCGTTTTTCGACCTTCCTCGAACATGTCAAGCCGCTCGCCAGCGGCGAGAAGGTGACCGGCTTTAATGGCCTCTTCCACTGGGCCGTGCTCGCCGGCCGCGAACTAGAAGCCGGCGCGGAAGTGGGCCGATTCCACGCGCTCACGCACGCTTACTGGCGCGATGCCGGCCCCGACTTCGGCAACGTCAACATCATGGCCGTCGCCCACGCACCCGACAAGGAGACCGTCCTCGCCCACAAAGCCGCCATTGACGCGCACCTGAAGCAATGCGGCATCCCCGTCACGCTCAGCGCCGTCTATTGGGGCGGCCGCAGCGAGATCAAGCCGTCAGAGATTTCGCCCTTCGCCTACCGCGACTGGTGCAAGGGCATGGGGCTGGATCCCGACGTGATGATGGAGTAGCTCGCTAAACTCTCAACTCCGTTTTCAACGCCTCCGCGAGCCGCCGGTATTGCGGCACCGAGTTGTAGAGCTGGGCGGAGATGCGCAGCAGGCGCTTCGGAGGCGCGGGCCAGGGGATGATGGGCGCCTCGATGCGATGCCGGAGACGGAGCGTGTCCTGAAGCGGATCGGCGTAGAGCGGCGAAGTGGGCGCGGTGCTGTCGGCAGCATCGGGAATCGGCACCGATGCCAGCGAGCCGATGAGTTCTTCCGGACACGGCGGCGCAATGCCGAGCGCTTCGCACAACACTTTTCTCCCCGCCAACGCCAACGCGCGGTTGCGCCGTTTCACTTCCGGCCAGCCGCCGGGCAGTTGCGAGCCGACGACCCGCAGCGATTCCGACACGCTCAACCATGCCGACGGATCGCACGTGCCCGTCCAGCCAAACTCGATCTGGAAGCGCGACCGGTCGGTCCGCGTCGTGTTCGCGCCATGGCTGATCGCCAGCGGACGGATAAGCGCCTGCCGGTCGCGGCGCACGACGAGAAAACCCGCGCCCTTCGGCGCGCAAAGCCATTTGTGGCAGTTGCCGGTGTAGTAGGCCGCGCCGATTTCCCGCAACCGCAACGGCAACATCCCCGGCGCGTGCGCGCCATCCACGAGCGTCTCGACGCCGCGCGCGGCGAGTTCCTCCGCCAGCCGCTGGATCGGCATCACCAAACCGGTCTGGCTGGTGACGTGGTCGAACAACGCGAGCCGCGTCCGCGGCGTCACGCGCTCCATCACCGCCGCCACGATATCGTCCGCCGAGCGCACCGGGAACGGAACCGCAACGGCCGTCACGCGCGCGCCCCATTGCGCCGCGGCGAACTCCAGCGCGTTGCGGCAGGCGTTGTATTCGTGGTCCGTCACGAGCAGTTCGTCGCCGCGCTCGAACCGCAGCGAACGCAGCACCGCGTTCACGCCGGCGGTGGCGTTCGTCACGAAGACCAGATCGCCCGCATCCGCGCCGAGAAACTCCGCCAGCGTCTCCCGCGCGTCGTCGAGCAGCTTCTCCAAATCGCGCACGAAAAACTGCACCGGCTGCCGCTCCATCCGCGCGCGGACTTGCTGCTGAAACTCCAGCACCGGCCGCGGGCAACTGCCGAACGAACCGTGGTTCAGGAAGACGACATCCGGGTCGAGCGGCCAGATTGCTAAACCGCCCGCGGGATGGGTTAGAGATAGATCTTCGACCATTGCGCCGCCATCGTAGCGCGAGAGACAGCCCGCTTCAACACCGATAGGCGCGGTTCAGACCTTCTCGACTTTTTCGTAAACGACAAGTTCGTCGCGACCGGTCAGGTCCTGGGGATGATAACGGGGGATGGGAAGCTCGATCTGCTTGAACTTCACAGGCGCGGTCTTCTTGTCCACGAGGCCGACGGCGACGGCGACACCATAGATGATCGCCTCCGGCCGCGGCGGACAACCGGGGATGTAGAAGTTCACGGGCACGACCTTCTCGACGGGACCGAGGACGGAGTAGCTGTCGAACCAGATGCCGCCGCCGCAGGCGCAGGAGCCGATGGCGAAGACGAGCTTCGGCGCGGGCATGGCGTCGTAAGCGCGCTTGAGGGCCTGCGCGGTGGAACGCATCGCCGGCCCCTGGCAAAGCATCACGTCGGCGTGGCGTGGCGAGCCGACGAGCTTGATACCGAAACGCTCGACGTCATAGTAGGGCGTGAGGACGTTGAGCACCTCGATGTCGCAGCCGTTGCAGCCGCCGCTGTTGGCGTGATAGACCCACAGCGACCGGCCGAACATTTTCTGGCAAAGGTTCTTCAACATGACGGCTCAGTCCATTTCGATCTTGATGTCGTCCACGGCCGGCTCGGTTTCGAGATACGACTTGGAGCGGAAGACCCAACGCTCGTGGGCCACGTCGTCCACGCGGTAGCCTTTCAGCTTCAGTTGCTCCAGCGCTGACGGTTCCTTGAAACAACGGCCGCACCGCTGGCAGGTGCTCATGAACAACTCGACCCGCTGCTGGATGTCGCCGATGGCGTTCGTGCCAGTCTCGAACTCGTGGCTCATCGTAATCGCCTTCTCCGGGCACACATCGGCGCAACGGCCACAGTAGGTGCAGCGCCGGCCGAGGTATTGGACAATGCGAATTTCCTGGCAAAGGTCGAAGAGAAGAATTTCGCGCGCGGGGCAGTTGTTGGCGCAACCACCGCAGCCGGTGCATTTGGCGGCGTCAAAGAGCGGCCGGCCACGGAACTTCTCCGGCACCGGTTGCGACTTCACCGGATACGGCAGCGTCACGCGACCCGCCTTCAGGCAGACAACCGCTTCCTGTAGTTTGCTCAAGACAGACATGCGTTCACCTCAATATCCATAGCTCGCCAACACCAACGCGACCAACGCCACCGCCAGCAGCGCCGCGAAGTAGCGGATGGCCTGGTCAATCCGGTAGCGCGCGTGCGTCGCCGCCACCAACGTCACCAACAGCACGAGACCCGAGACCTTCGCCCAGAACACCAGCCAGCCCAGCGGGAACATCAGGCCCGTGCCCCACGGCACAAACAGCGTCACGAAGAGCGCGCTGTAGATGACGAGCTTCGCCATCTGCGCATATTTGAAAAGCGCCAGCTTCGGCCCGGAGTATTCCATCAGCGGGCCTTCCATGATTTCCGTTTCCGCCTCGGAGATGTCGAACGGCACACGCTGGACGAACGCCTGGAACGACAGCAGCATCACGCCGCACATGATGACACCCGACCACGGAAACGCGGTGCTCGCGTAAACGGAGCCGTTCAGCACCGTGTCGAGCCGGAACGATTGCGTATGCACCGCGCCGACGACGATGGCGACCGCAAACAGCGGCTCCAGCGCGATCATCGTCATCATCTCGCGGCTGATGCCGAGCAACGAGTAAGTGGAACCGGCCGCGAGGCCCGCCAACAGCGTGCAAATGCCGCAGAGCGTCAGCAGGTAAATCAGCAGAATCACGTCGCCAGCGGCGTTCATCGGCGCGGCGAAGCCCATCGGCACGAGACACGCCACCGTCAGCACCGACGCCAACGACAAGTAAACCGCGAACCGCTGCATGAGCGGCGACTCGCCCGATTCGATGTCCTCCTTGCCGAGGAGCTTTAGCAGGTCGAAGTAAGGCTGCAAGAGCGGCGGGCCCTGGCGCGATTGGATGAGCGCGGTGATCTTGCGCAGCACGCCCTGGAAGAACGGCGCGAGCAGCAGCACGATGACCACGTTCGCCACACCGCCGAGGATGGAGAGGAGCGTCTTCATGCTTTCTTCGTCCTCGTCAGCTTCAACAACTCGTCCTGCGTCCAGACCTTCGTCGCGCCGGACTTGAGGTCAATCGTCTCCAGCCGGTCCGTGCAGGAGAAACACGGGTCAATGCTGCCGAGCGAGATCGTCATGTCGGCGAGCTGCTGGTCCTTGATCATCGCCGGAATGCCCTGAAGGTTCTGATACGTCGGCGCGCGCACGCGCCAGCGGCGCGGCCGGTTGTTCTCGCCGGTGATGACGAAGTGATGGCTCTCGCCGCGCGGCGCTTCGACGGATGACAGGCCCAGTCGGCCCACGGGCAGTTCGTCCTTGATCGTCAACTGGAGCGGCCCGTCTTCCATCTTTTCCAGACACTGGCGGATGATCTTGATGGACTCGAAAACTTCCTTCGCCCGCACCAGCACGCGCGACCAGACGTCGCAACCGCCTTCGGTGATGACCTCAAAATCGAGACGATCGTAGGCGGCATACGGATGGTCGCGCCGGCAATCAATGTCCACGCCCGCCGCGCGCGCCACGGGACCAACCAGCCCCATGTTCTTCACGAGCGCCCGGTCTGCGACGCCGATGCCGTGCGTGCGCTTCTGGATGTTCTTGTCCTTGCTGACGGCGGCGACGACCGGCGTCCACTCGGCTTCGAGCTTGTCGAGCAGCTTGCGCAGCTCGTTCTTCACTTCCGGCGTGATGTCCCAGCGCACGCCGCCGATGACGCAAAGCGCGTAGGTCTTGCGATTGCCGCTGATTTTCTCCGCGATCCACATGATCGGTTCGCGGATGCGCCAGCTCTGCATGAAGAGCGTGTCGAAGCCGACGATGTGGCAAGCAAGGCCGACCCAGAGCAAGTGGCTGTGCAGGCGCTCGATCTCCAACATGATGGTGCGGATGTATTCGGCGCGCGGCGGCGGCTTGATGGCGGCGGCGCTCTCGACGGCCTGCGCGTAGGCGACGTTGTGCACACAACCGCAGATGCCGCAGATGCGCTCGGCCATCATCGGGATGTCATTGTAGGTGAGCACCGACTCGGCGAGCTTCTCGATGCCGCGATGGACCATGAAGCCGCGATATTCGCAGCCGCGCACCATCTCGCCCTCGATGTAGAGCCGGAAGTGCGCCGGCTCGTCGAGCGTCGGATGGAACGGCCCGAACGGCACCACCGTGCAGCCCTCCGGCGGATCGTCAAACTTGAACTCGCGCGTGTCGTCGTAGCCTTCAGGCACCTGGTTCCACGCGAAATCCTTCCGCAGCGGATGCGCGCCGTCGGGCCAGCCGTCGGGCAGCACGAGGCGTTTCAGGTAACGATGGCCCACCGGTTCGATGCCGATGAGGTCGTGGATTTCGCGCTCGGCCCAGTTCGCAGCCGGCACCACGTCGGAGATGCTGTCCACCTGAGGGTTGTCCGCCGGCACGTGCGCGAGCACGCTGCAAAGCAGATGGTCCTCGTCGAACGCGAAATCGTGCGCGACCATGAACTGCCCGGAGAACGGCCGGTCGTCCATGCCGATGCCGATGACGTAGCGGGCGTTGAGGTCGCGGAAAAGGAACTGGCAGACGGCCTTCAGCGCCGACGCCTCGACGAAGACGAACAGGCGTTCGTCGCAAGGCATGTCGGCCCGCTGGACCGCGGGGCCAAACTTCTCTTTCAACTGATTCAGTTTCTCTCGTGCGACCATGTAAAGTCTTCCTTCATCATTTGCCATCGGACACCGGCACCGGCTCCGTCTGCGGACGCGGCGCGCCGCCCATCCAGTTCACGTAGCGTTTCAGTTCAGCGTAAAAACCGCGGGCGCGATAACGGTGCATGTCGGCTTCGCGCGCGTAACCGCAGAGCCAGGGCTTCGCGGAGCGCCGCTGTGAACCGCCGAGCTTGGCGACGCGGCGCGTCACAAGAAACATCGCCACCAAGACGAACGCGAGGAATACCGGCACGTAGATGAACTCCTGGTTCATACTGCCGAGACCCGCCCAACCGCCCGAAGGCAACGGCGGCGTCGAGGCGATCAGTTCGCCGAAACCGTGGCGGCTTCCTTCCATCGCGCGGTGAATCAACGAAATCGGCAACACCGGCAACAAGCCGAACACGACACAGACAAACGCCAGCACGACCTGCGGCACGCGCATCTTCCAGCCAACTTCCAGCCGGCGATGCTTGTGCGTCCGCTCCGCCACGATCGCGCTCGTCCGCGACAGGAACATCACGCCGAAGAACTTGATGAACAGCGCCAGCGTGATCGCGCTGGTGATAATTGCCACCATTGCGCACAACGGCAGCAGCCGGCACGCGGAGTTGCCCTGGATGGCCGCGGTGAAGAGGCCCCACTTGCTGGCGAAGCCACTGAAGAGCGGCACGCCCGCGATCGAGAACGACGCGATGAGCGCCGTCACCGCCGTCACCGGCATATAGCGCATGAGACCGCCGAGCTTGTTCAAATCCTGCGTGGCGGTGGCGTGGAGCACGGAGCCGGCGTTGAGGAACAAAAGGCTCTTGAAGACGCCGTGGTTGAGCGTATGGAAGAGCGCGCCGTAAAACGCCGCCACGCCGAGCGCCGACACCGCGCAGTCCGTTGAGCCGATTAGGGTCATGCAGACGCCCAGACCGAACAGGATGTAACCGCCCTGGCCGATGGTGGAGAACGCCAGCAGCCGCTTCGACAAATCCTGCCGCAACGCCTGCACCGTGCCGGTGAACAGGGTGATCGTGCCGAGCAACATCACAACGACGCCCCAGTAGTGAACCGGATAGTCCACGCAAGCCTTGGCGGGCACGAGCCAGAGGAAGCAGCGCATCAAGCCATACACGCCGGTCTTGATCATCACGCCAGAAAGCATCGCGCTCACCGGCGACGGCGCAGCCGGATGCGCGTCTGGCAACCAAATCTGCCCGAACGGCCACATGCCCATCTTGATACCGAAGCCGACGAAGAACAGTGCCAGCGCCGTCGCGACGGTGCCGGGATGTTTGAGCAAGAGCATCGGCAGGTGGCCGCTAATGTTGCCGAAGTCATACCTGAACATCGGCGGAATGCTCGACGGCCCGCTCGCGTTGACGAGCAACTGCGCGCCGATCATGCTCACGGCGCAGGCGATCTGCATCATGATCATGAACTTTTTGGCGGCGCGGAGCCGGCCGGGGTTCATCGGGTCAAACCGGATGAGCGTGTAGCCCGCCAGCGTCATCATCTGCCAGAAGATGAAGAAAAACCACATCATGTCCGTCGTGCTCACCAAGCCATACATCGCGGTGATAAACATGAGGAAATCCGGATAGTAACGCCCTTTGCCGTGCTCCAGATGGTGCTGCATGTATTCGATGGAGTAGAGCGCGGCGGGAATCGCAACGGTCGCGATTAGGGCAAGAAACACGGCACTCAGACCATCCACATGCAACCGCAACGCGAAGCCGAGCGACGGCACTTCGAGGCACGTGACCGGTTCGCCGGGGCCGAACATGAGCACGCTGCCAACGCCCGCCATCACCAGCAGACTCGACACAACTACTGTGGCGAACGCAATCCACCCGACGACGGGCTTGCGTCCTCCGGTCCAAGTCGCCAGCGCCCCGCTGAGACAAACCAGCATGGCGGCGGTAACGGCATGTTCGGCGGCTATCATAAGTCAGTTACTGCAAATTCGTCTGCGGCACGACCTGAATCCGGCTGGGCTTGTGCGACGCCGGCATTCCGCCCAGCCAGCGAAAATAGCGTTTGATCTCACCGTAGAAATTGTGCGCCACGTAACGATTCTGCTCCGTCTCGCCCATGTAGCCGCAGAGCCACGGCGTAGCGGCGCGGCGCGAGGCGCTGCCGAGCTTCGAGATCGCCAGCGCGGCGAGGAACACGATGCCCAGCACCGCCGCGAGCACAACCGGCGCGAAGAGCGCGGCGGAGTTGATCTGCTGCAAACCGCTCAGCGAGCCACCCATTATCGGCGCAGCCTTCGCCAGCGCAATGCCGTAGCTGTGCTGGCTGGCGTTCATGGCGGCTTGCATCAGGTTGAATGCGATGACCGGCGCGACGCCGAGCAACACGCAGAGCGCGGCGAGAAGGACCTGCGGCAATTGCATCATCCAACCGACTTCCAGCCCGCGCCGTTTCGCCGCCTGCACCTTCACAAGCAGGCTGGTGCGGGAGAGGAAGCTGACGCCGAAGAACTTGATGAACGACGCGAGCGTAAGCGCGCTGGTCAGGATGGCGATGACGGCGCAGACGGCGAGGTATTTCGCCGAGCCGCTGCCCTGCACCGCCGCGACGTAGATGCTCCACTTGCTGACAAAGCCGTTGAAGAGCGGCACGCCGGAGATCGAGAACGACGCGATGATCGCCGTGATCGCGGTGAGCGGCATGAACCGCATCAGCCCGCCCATCTTGTTGAGGTCCTGCGTGCCGGTCGCGTGGAGCATCGAGCCGGCGTTGAGGAAAAGCAGGCCCTTGAAGAGGCCGTGGTTCAGCACGTGGAAGAGCGCACCGAAGAAAGCGATGGCCGCGAGCACGGCGACGTTCGGGTCTTTCACGGGCAACAGCGCCATGCACGCGCCCGTGCCGAACAGGATGTAGCCAATCTGGCCGATGCTGTGGAACGCCAGCAGCCGTTTCGATTGCTCCTGCTTCAGCGCCTGCATCGTGCCGGTAAACAGCGTGATCGTGCCGAGCACGGCGACGACGAGACCCCATTTCGCGAGCGGGTAATCGGCTTGCGCCGAGGGCGGCACGAGCCATAGGAAATAACGCATCAGGCCGTAAACGCCGGTCTTGATCATCACGCCGGAGAGCATCGCGCTCACAGGCGACGGCGCGGCCGGATGGGCGTCCGGCAACCAGACCTGGCCAAACGGCCACATGCCCATCTTGATACCGAAGCCGACGAGGAAGAGCGCGAACGCCAGCGCGGTGACGCCGGGCTTGGCGACGAGCATGACGGGGAGGTTGGCGCAGACGGTGTCGAAGTCGTATTTCAAGCTCGCGGCGCCGGTCACTTTCGCGCCGGTGACGGCGAGCAACTCCGCGCCAATCATCGTCGCGACGCAGGCGATCTGCATCATGATGAGGTATTTGTTCGCCGCGCGGATGTTCTCCGGCTTCTTGTTCTCGAACCGGATGAGCGCGTAGCCCGGCAGCGTCATCATCTGCCAGAAGATGAAGAAGAACCACATCATGTCCGTCGTGCTGACGAGGCCATACATCGCGGCGAGGAAGAGCAGGAAGTTCGGATAGTAGCGCGCCACGCCGTAATCTTCGTAGTGCCGCATGTAGGCGATGGAGTAGAACGCCGCCGGCACCGCGATGAGCGCCGTCAGCATTAGGAACATCGCCGTCAGCCCGTCCACATGGATGCGCAACGCGAAGCCGAACTTCGGCATCGCCCAAAAAGCCGCCGGATGAGCGGACGGCCCCGCCGCCAGCACCTTCGCCACCGCCGAGAGAATCAGCACCGCCGTCGCCGCCGTCACCGCGAACGCCAGCCAACCCGCCGCGGTCTTATTCCGCGACACTAGCAGCGTCAGCACCGCCCCTGCGAGGCAGAGGAGGATGGAGGCAACGACGGCTTGTTCGGGAGACATCATGCGGTGGCGTATTGCGTATTGCGTATTGCGTGGGCGGCCATCTCGCTCAATAGGCTCGCAAGTGCGTCGAGCGTGTGGCGAAGCGTGATCGTCAGATCAACGCCGGGTTTGAGCGACTGCGGCTGGACGCCGAGCAGATGCGCGCGCGTCGGGCTGTTGGATTCGACCCATTTGGCCAGCGTGCCGAGCGAAATCTTGTGCGTGGAAATCTGCGGGAAGCGCGCCGCCATTTCCTCGGCGTCCAGAAAGACCACCGAGCCGGGCGCACCGCCGAACTCCACCGCGTCGAGGAAGATCAGCGTGTCGAAACCGCCGTCCGCGACACGGCCAATGAACCGGTCCGGCGTCGTGCCGGCAATGATCACGTCCGGCACGCCCGCAGCAGCAAGAACTTCTGCCAGGCGAACGCCGAAGCCGTCGTCGCTGTAGTCGGTGTTGCCAAGGCCCATCAGGCAGACGCGGCCGACAAAGCACTGCTCAAGTTGTTCGCGGAGGTCGGGCATCAGATGTCCTCGCCGAGCTTCTGGATTTGATCGTAGGTGAACACGGGACCGTCCACGCACACGTAGGCGACGCCGATGCAGCAATGACCGCATTTTCCGACGCCGCACTTCATATAACGTTCCAGCGTCGAGACGATGTTCTTGTCCTGGAAGCCGAGCGCCTTCAGATCCTTGATGACGAAGCGGAACATGATCGGCGGGCCGCACACGAACGCCACCGTGTCCTCCACCGCCACCTGCACGCCAGGCTTCTTGAAGAGGCTGCCGACGACGCCCACGTTGCCGGTCCAGCCGTCGGCGGCCCGGTCCACGGTGAGATGGCACTCCACGCCGGCGGACTTCTCCCACTCGCGGAGATTGTCGCGATACATCAGGTCGCGCGGCGTCTTGGCGCCTAGGAAGATCTGGATGCGCTTGTATTTCTCGCGGTGGGCCAGCGCGTAGATGATGCAGGAGCGCAGCGGAATCAGTCCGATGCCGCCGGCGACGAAGACGAGGTTCTTCCCGTAATACTCCTCCATCGGGAAGCCGTTGCCGTAGGGGCCGCGCACGGCAAACTTGTCGCCCGGCTTGAGCGCGTGCAGCGCCGCCGAGCAACTACCGACCTGTTTCACAGTGAAAAAAGTGTCCGCTTCCGTCGGGCTGGGCGGCAGCGAGGCGGGAAATTCGCCAATACCGAAGAGCGACACCTGCGCGAACTGGCCGGGGCGGAACTTTTTAAACGCCGCCTGCTCGGCCGGGTCCGTGAAGCGCCAATAGAACGTCTTGACCTCGGCGATTTCGTCCACCACCCGGTCGAGGATCGCGATCTTCGGCAGATAACAGTTGTCAACGGGCGACAGGTTCATGTTTGTCAACCTCTGCCGTCTCGCGGCGGATCATTTCCACGACGCTGGGCATGCCGATGTCACCGTGGCAGACGGCGGCGCAGCGCCCGCAACCGACGCAAGCCATCGAAAGCTCGCGCTGGATGAAGTAATGCGACAGTTTTCGGAAAAAGCGGCGGTTGCGGCGGTCGTGGACGGCCCGGCGCGGGTTGTGGCCGCCGGCCATGCGCGTGAAGCCGCCGAGCGCGCAAGCGTCCCAGATGCGGACGCGCTCGACCTCGTCCGGCCCGACCTGACGGTCGCTGACGGTGAAGCAGGTGCAGGCGGGGCAAACATAGGTGCAGCCGCCGCATTCGAGGCACCGCTTGCCAATTTCCTCCCACGTCTTCTCCTGAATCCGCCCCGCCGACACGTGGCGGATGGCGGCGGAGAACCAACTCGTGGTGGACGGTTTGAAACTCTTGCGAACCTCGCCGAGGATGGCGCGGCGCTTGGCGACGTGCTCCTCGGTGCCTTTGCGGAAGAACGGTGCGCTGAACAAAGCCTCGCCCGCCTCCGTGCCGGCCACTGCCATGAATTCGCCGCCGCCGAGGTCCATCAACTGGAGGTCGAAATGCTCGCGCGCGGCCGGGCCGGTGTCGGCGCAGACGCAGAAACACTCCTCGCCGATGTCACGCGCCGGATCGGTGCAGACGACGTTGACCAAGAACATGTTCTTGCGGCGCTTTTCGTAATAGATGTCGCGATGCTCGCGGCCCAGGAAGAACCGGTCGAGGTGCCAGATGCCCGCCACGTCGCACGAGCGGATGCCAAAGATGGCGCGTTTCGGCTCGCGGTAGGTCGGCTCGATCTGGAGGTCGCCATCGCTGCGCTGGACCTTCATCAGCCGCTCAATGTGCGGGAAGATGAACCGCTTCGGCGGATAGTAGGGATTCGGCAGGTGAATCTGAATCTCGCCGCGGTTCTGGTCGGTGACGCTGTCGTAGCAGGTGTCGCGACCCCGGCCGCCGAACGGCGCGAAAACCTCGTGGCCCTGCTGGCGGAGCAGGTCCACGATCTTCAACACGTCGGCGCTGTCGAGGATGCGGGCTTTCATGCAGTCTCCTTCTCCACGCGCACCGGCATGATCTGGTGCCCGCTGTGCGCCCGACCCAGAATCTGCTTCTGCACCTCGCGGACGAAGAACGGCACGAAGATGGTGCCGCCGCGCACTTCGTGCGTGACACGCGCGGCGGCGACAGCCGAGCCGCTGGCCGCCCGGAGCCGGATCTTCTCGCCGTCGCGGATGCCGAGCGCCTTGGCGTCGGCGGTGTTGATCTCGACGAAGCCGTCCGGGTAATCGAGCAACAGGATGCGGTATTCGCGTTTGAGCGTCTCGCTGTGCTGGATCAGGATGTTCTGGTTCCAGTAGTAGAGCGAGTGGCCAAAGACCAGGGTGAACGGGAAATCCTTCGGCGACACTTCCAGCGCCGGCTTCGGCACCGGCGCGAACTTGAACCGCCGGGCGCCGCTGCCGTCCGCAAACAGAAACTGCGTGCCCAGCGGACGGTCCTTGGTGCACGGCCACTGGCGGCCGTATGCGCGGGCGAGGTTGTCGTGGCTCGCGCCGCTGTAGAACGGCACCACATCGCCCAGCTCGTCCATGACTTCGGCGGCGGTCTTGTAGTTCCAGCCCGCGCCCATCGCGCGGCCCACGCGCGCGATTTGCTCCCAGGCCGGTATCGGCCCCGGCGGCGGCTCTATCGCCTGCCGCGCCAACTGTATCCGCCGGTCGCTACTGGTGAACGACACTTCCTCCTCGCCGAACGCGGACGACGGCAGCACGACGTGCGCAAATTGCGCCGTTCCCGTCATGAAGAGGTGCTGCACCACCACCAGGTCGAACTGCCTGAGCGAGTGGGCGGCGTCGCCGAAGAACGCCGTGCTCACTGGATCGTAGCGGCAAAGCCAGAGCGCCTTCACTTTGCCGCCGCCGCGGTCGCCGAGCAACGAGCGCGCGTTCAAGCCGGGCGCGGCGGGCAGCTTCGTTTTCCAAACCGCCTCGACTTCGGCGCGGTCGGCGGCGCTGGCCACGGAACGGTAGCCGGGCAGGCGGTCGGGCAGCATGCCCATGTCGCAGACGCCCTGGAGATTGTTGTGCTCGGTGAGCGCATAGATGCCCGCGCCAGCCTTGCCGAGTTGGCCCGTGAGCAACGCAAGGTTCACGAGCGCCTGAATGCTCTCCGCCTCGCGTGATTCGATGCCGGTGGAGTAGAGGATGGCCGCAGACTTCGCGCGGGCATAGGCGAGCGCGGCGGCCTCGATGATGTCGGCCGGCACGCCGCAGCCCTCGGCGCCGGCCAGCAGATCGTAGCCGGCGAGCTGTTCGAGAAACGCCTCGTAATCGCGGCAGTGGGCCTTGATGAACGGCAGGTTCATCAAGCCGCGGTCCACGATGACCTTGGCCATCGCACCGTAGAGCAGCGTCTCGGTGCCGGGCTTGAGCTGAATGAAATAATCGGCGCTCTCGGCGACGCGATGCTTGCGCGCGTCAATGACAATGAGCTTGGCGCCCTTGAGCTTGGCGCGGATGACGTGGCCGCCGATGGTCGGCAACTGCCGGCCCAGATCCACGCCATCCACCACCACGACCTCGCTCGAAGCCAGTTCGCCGATGGAGTTCGTCGTGGCCGGCACGCCGATCATGTCGAGCAGGACGTTGATGGAGTTGTTGCTATAGACGCCCGTGCCGTGATCCACGTTGTTGGTGCCGATGACGGCGCGGGCGAGCTTCTGGAGCAGATAGCTCTCCTCGTTCGAGCAGCGCGGCGAGTTCAGGAACGCCAGCGCGTCCGGGCCGTGCTGGCCGCGGATCCTCCGCAGCCGATCGGCAATGTAGCCAATCGCTTCATCCCAGCCAACTTCCTCAAACTTGCCGTTCTTGCGGAGCAACGGCTGCTTCAGGCGGTCCAGCGACGTGGCTACCTCGTGGACGTTCCAGCCGCGCACGCAGATTTTCCCGTCGTTGGTCGGGTGCGACATGCTGGGATAAACCCCCGCCACAGTGCGGTTATCTGTTGTCTCCAAGTAGAGACCACATCCCACGCCACAGAACGTGCAGGTTGTCAGCTTGTGCGCCATGCTGACAACCTGCTGTTCGATAATTTACGGCAGCGGTTCATGGCCGCCTAGGTTACACGGCGGCGGCTTTCCTGCAAGCAGCAAGCATCGCCGCCGGCGGCGACAGGAACTCGGTGCCGATGCCCAGCCGCTTGGCCGGAATGCCCATCGAGAGGCCCATCAGTTGAGTGAAGTAGAAGACCGGCACGGAATACTTCGTCCCGAACTCCGCGTTCACCTGGTCCTGGTAGCATTCGAGGTTCACTTGGCAGAGCGGGCAGGCGGTCGCAATCACGTCCGCGCCGGAGTCGAGCGCGTTCTGCAACAGGTTGCGCACCATGCTCAGCGCGGCCTGCCGGTTCGTGATGATGAGCGCCGCGCCGCAACAACGCAGCCGGAGCAGGAAGTCCACCGGTGTCGCGCCGATGGCCGTCATCAGGTCCTCGAAGTAGCGAGGCTCCTCGACGTTCTCGTGCTCGAACTTCCTCGGCCGCAGGATCTGGCAGCCGTAGTAGGGCGCAACCTTCAGGCCGGTCAGCGGGTTGGTGGCCTTGGCCTTGACCTCTTTGAGGTCTTCGGAAAACACCTCGATCAGGTGATGCACCTTAATCTTGCCGTCGTAGCGGAGGTTGTCCTCTTCAAGGGCGAAGTTGATGTGGTCGGCCAGATCGTGGTCCTTCTTCAGGTGGGCGTTGCAGGCGTGCATGTTCTTGTAGCAGCCGCTGCACGGCGCCACGAGGTCGAGGCCTTCCTTCTCAGCCATCGCCAGGTTCCGCGCGCAAAGCGTGTGGGCGAGCAGCTCGTCCACGTGGAAATAGGCGGTGGCGCCACAACAGTTCCAGTCCTCCAGCTCCTTGAGTTCCATGCCCATCACGCGGGCGATCTCGACGGTGGAGAGGTGGTAGCTCTCCGCCATCTTCTCAAGGGAACAGCCTGGGAAATATGCGAACGTCTTTTTCGTCATTAACTTAGTCTCCGATCGGGATGATGCGTTTGATCATCCGTTTGAAATTCTCCAGCCGCTTGATGCGCGCCGGCAGGACGGGGAGGCGGCCTTTGAGCATGAGCATCGTGGCGTTTTGCGCCTCGGACAGCATTTCCTTCAGGCCGAGCGTGAAGAAGTAGCTGGTGGCCAGCACCGGCTCGTAGCTGCGGCCGGTGCGCACGATGTTCTTGACAAAGGTTTCGGAGAACGCCGGGCCGATGAGGTCCTCGGGATACTGGTTCTTCCAGATGGTGTAGCGCTTCAGGCCATACATCAGCTCCGCGATGTCAATGCCGCGCGGGCAGCGCACGGTGCATTGGTAACAGGAGGCGCAATACCAGAAGGCGCGGGTGGCCATGACTTTGTCCTTGAAGCCGGCGTCAATCATGCGGATGAGGCGCTGGGGCCGCACGTCCATGAAGTCGCCGACAGGGCAGGTGCCGGAGCAGGTGCCGCATTGCATGCAGGCGCTGACGGGCGTGCCGCCCGCCGCGTGGAGCAAGTTGCCAATCTCCTGGCTGAATGTGACTGTCGTTGCCATAGGGTTCCTATTTCTTTTTCTTGGCCTCGGAGGACTTGATGAGCGCGCTGACCTTGTCGAGCAGCAGTTTGGGCTCGACGGGCTTCTCGATCAGCTCGTCCACGTCCACAAAGTTCGGATGCACCGCGCCGCCGGGGAACAGGAACGCCATCTGTTCGCGGATGCTGGTGATGATCAGGACGGGCAGTTCACGGAATTTCGCGTCCTTGCCGAGCTTGCGGGCGATCATGATGCCCTCGGCGCCGCGGCCCATCATCACGTCGAGCAGCAGCAGGTCGTATTTGTTCTTCTCCAGGGCGGCCCAGCCGTCCTTCGGGTTGTGGGCCATGTCCACCTTGTATTTGGCCTTCACGAGGATGGATTTGATCCCCTCCGCGAAATCGGGATCGTCGTCAATGATCAGCAACTGTTTCTGTTCGCTCATGGTATGGTCTCCTTTTCAAGTTTTCGCCGGCAGGCGAATGGTAAATTTGCTTCCTTTGCCCGGCTCGCTCTCCACGGCCACCGAACCACCGTGGGCCTCGACGATGCGCCGGCTGATCGCCAAGCCCAATCCGCAACCGCTCTCCATCTGCGCCGCGCCTTTGCCGCGGTAGAAATCACCGAAGATGAACGGCAGGTCTTCCTTGGCGATGCCCACGCCACCGTCGGCCACCGAGATGACCACCTCGCCGGCCGCTGCTTCGGCCGCCAACCGAACGGTCGTCTGCGGCTTGGAGTATTTGACCGCGTTGTTGAGAATGTTGCCAATGACCTCCGTGAGGCTCACCGCGTCGCCCGACAACATCGGCAGTGAATCGCCAACGGTGCTGACGAGTTCGATGTTCTTGCGCGTCGCGTGCGGCAGGACATTCTCGACGGCCTTCGTGATGACCGTCGGCACAGCGACCGGCTGGAACTGCTCCTTGATCTTGTTCACGTCCACCGTAAAGACCCGCAGCCAGTTGTGGATGAGCTTCAGCAAATCGTCAAGCCGACCTTTCATCCGCTCCGTGCGCGCCTTCTGCTCCTCGGTCATCTTGTCTTCGAGGTCGGCAGCCAGGCCGAAGAGGTGTTGCTGGAGCGCGCTCAGCGGCGATTTGAGTTCATGCGAGAGGATGGCGGCGAAATTCTCGCGGAGCATTTCCTTCTCGCGGCGCAACGCGATCGCCTCCTGCACGAGCCGGTGTTTTTCGAGACCGCGCTTGGTGATGAGGCGCAGTTCGTCGGGCGTGAACGGCTTGGGCAGGAAATCGTAGGCGCCCTTCTTCATCGCGTCCACGGCCGAACTGACCGTGGCGTAGCCCGTGATGACGATGGCGACCTGGTTCGGGTCCATCGCGCGGAGACGCTCCAACACCTCGAAGCCGGAGATGCCGGGCATCTTCAGGTCCACAAAGATGAGGTCCGGCCCGAACTCGCGCACCATGCCCAGCCCGGCAATGCCGTTGCTGGCCGTGGCGATCTTGAAGCCGGCCGGCTCCAACACGAGTTTGCAGGAGTCCAGCACGACTTCCTCGTCATCAATAATCAATATCTTCGTTTCTTGCATCGGCTAAGCTTTATTCAGGTCCCGCGCCGGCAGACGGATGATGAACGTTGCGCCCTTGCCGACTTCGCTTTCCACCGCGATGGTCCCATCATGTTCTTTCACGATACCAGAGCTGATGGCCAGGCCCAAGCCGGTTCCGTGGCCGACTTCCTTGGTCGTGAAGAACGGATCAAAAACACGTTCGATATTCTCCTCGCTGATGCCGTGGCCGGAATCGGCGAAGAAAATCTCGGCGTAGTCGCCGTCCGGCTCCAGCCGCGTCGTCAAATCGAGCCGGCCTTTGCCGTCCATCGCCTCGGCGGCATTGATAATGAGATTCATGAACACTTGCTGGATGAGCGCCGGATCGGCGATCACCAGCGGCAGGTCTCTCTGGAAGTTTTTCTCGACCTTGATGTTGTGGAACAGCGCCTGGTTTTCCACCAACGACACGCACTCCTGAAGCACGAGGTTGAGGTTGCAGGAACGCTTGTCCGGCTTCTTCGGCCGCGAGAAATCCAGCAGGCCACGCACAATGCCCCGGCAACGGTCCGCCTGCGTGGCGATCTTGCGAAGAAATTCCTTGGTGCTGTCCCGGACATCGCCATTCTCCAGCAGCAGGTGCGAGTAGGTCACGATGCCGGTGAGCGGGTTGTTCATCTCGTGGGCGACGCCAGCCGCCAACTGGCCGATGACGGCGAGCCGCTCGGACTGCATGATCTTCCGGCGGGCGAACTCCTTGAGTTTTTCGTCGCGCTTCTTCAGCGAGGACGCCATGGAGTTGAAGGTGTCGGCCAGTTCGTGCAGTTCGTCCTGCGAAGCGATCTCCACGCGGGCATCAAGGTTGCCGCGCGCGACCTCGCGCGAGGCCAGCACCAGCTTGTGCACCGACACCGAGATGTTCCGGGCGATGAAGTAAAAGAGACACATCGAAGCCGCGCCTCCCGCCAGCGTAATCCCAATGAACGCCGCCGCGGCGCGCGACCGGGTGTCGGTGTATTTCTGCTCGCGGACGCCGACGTAAAGCATGCCGACGATCCTGTTGACCACGTCGCGGATCGGCTCGTAGGCGGTGATATACCAGGCGTTGACGACGTAGGCCCGGCCAATCCAACGTTCGCCCTGTTTGACCACGTGGTCATACACGTCCTGCGCTGCGCGTGTGCCAATCGCTCGCGCGCCGGTTTCGTTCTGGACGTTGGTGGAGATGCGGAGATCGTCCTGGAAGATCGTCGCCGAGCCGATTTCCTCGCCCTGATACTTCACGTCCTGGAAGACGGTCTGCTTGATCTTGTCCACGATCTCAAAGTTGCGGTTCAGCAGGACGCCGCCGTAAGCGACGCCAATGAACTGGTTCTTTATGTCAAAGATCGGCGCGGCCGCCTTCAGCATCAGCCCGGAGGTTTCCTCGCGCTCGGCGCGCGGCCGGGACTTCGGCGTGGGCGCGACCTCAAACCGCGCGCGCTCCGCCAGCGCCGGCGATTCCTTGCGCAGTTCGTCGCCGCTGACAAGACAGGTGGACGCCGCCGGCTCCCGGCTCTGCAACACACGTGCGATCAGCGGGTCCCGCACCTGGTCGTCGCCGAAGACCGCCGGGTTGGTCACGCGCACCACTACCGCGCCTTTCGCGTCCGTCACACCCAGCACATCCAGCCGCTCGCGCTCGCGAAAGGCCGCCAGCGTCTCGACCACTTTGTCACGGTCCTTGGCGGAAGAGCCGTCGCGCACAAACGTCCGGCCGGCCACGAACCGCACCTTGTCGCCGATCCGGTCGAGGTGATTGAGATAAATCTCGCGCGCGACGTTGAGGTCGGTGCGGACCTTCTCCTGTGCCTCGTCCACGACCAGACCGCCAATGATATGGACGCCGATGACACCGAACGTGATGCCGACGATCAGGCACACGAGCAGGAAGCCCGCAATGAGCTTGGTCGCGATGGTGAGACGCACGCGGCGAAGGGCTGCCAGCGAAAGACCACCGGCGGCTGCTTCAGCCTTTGGCGCGTTGGGCTGGCTGACCGTGCTCACGGCGCGCGCAATCCTTCCATTGTCCCGGCCCGGTAAACCGGGGCCGATTCTTCATCGTCGCCCGTGGCAGTCCGGGCCCATCCGATTGTCGTTGTCGCGGCCATCCGTTTGCACAGCGTTTCAGACCTGGGCCAGCACGCCTTCGATCTCGCTGAAGATCTCCTCGTCCTCGAACAGGTTCTGTTTGATCGAACCGGACGGGCAGCTCGCCACGCACGTGCCGCAGCCCTTGCAGAGCGCCTCGTTGATGACGGCCTTCTTCTTGGCCTCCTCGAACGTGATCGCCGTGTAGGGGCAGAGCGGGACGCACGATTTGCAGCCGCTGCACTCCTCTTCGATGATGAACGCCGTGTTCGGCTCCTGCTCGACGTGGCCCTTGTCAATCAGCGCCATCGCCTCGGCCGCCGCCGCGCCAGCTTGCGCGACCGTGTCGGGAATGTCCTTCGGCGCCTGGCAGGCGCCGGCGATGAACACGCCGTCGGTGAAGGTGCTCACCGGCGCGAGCTTCGGGTGCCGCTCCAGGAAGAAACCTTCCGAGCCGCAGCTCATGTTGAACATCCGGCGCACGTCCTGCGCGTCGGGCTGCGGCTC
>JACRQF010000001.1 GCA_016222825.1 Verrucomicrobiota bacterium
ATACGCATAGAACGCTTCCGTGGCAAAGCCGATCGCCTGCTCGAGCGCGCCCACGCCCGGCGGGTCGAAGATCATCGTCGGCGGATTCAATCCGTCGCCGAGCACCGGCGCGGGCAAATCCAATACCAACCCGGTGGAATCCGTGACGGTTGCCGGGTAGCCGCTTGTGGCATTCACCGCTCCAAAGGCCCCGAGTTGCGCTTGAGCCGCCGGCGCAACAGCCATTGCCATTGCCGCCGCCAGCAGCACCCATGCTTTCTTCTGTGTTTTTCCATCTGTCTTCATCTTATTTTTCTCCATTCGCTGTGTTGTTCTTGACGTTTTCGCTTGTTGTCGGCGGGCCAATTTCTTGCCCACTGGTTTTGCCAACTTCGCTTTCGATAGTAAGAGGGCGTGGCCCCGCTCTTGTTCCCGTCGCGGAGGCGCTTTCCTGCGGGAAGCGGATGGGGAAAACGGGCGGCACCGCCCCGACTCCCTAGGCTGGAGAGCCATGTTTTTCCGATGAAAAACCGGGCTTTGTGCCGTCGCATCGCCAGGCCGCTAGGGATTCCACCTATTCCATAAAGGGATTCCTTCCATGGCCGTGTTCTGTGTGTGGAAGCCCCGGATGCTGCATGACCTTGCGTTCCGACGCCGATGCTCTTGGAGGCCCAAAACGAAAACCGAACCCCGGTTTGCGGGATTCGGTTTTCAGGTGGAGATGCGAATGCCTGCGCGTGTAACTACCGAAAGCCTTCGCGGGCAAACGCCGCGGCATCCTGCCGGCGAGGTGTCGAGAACAACCTCAACGCCGTCGCCGGCGGATGCCGGGCAACAACTCAATTACTTCGCGGCCGTAGTGTAGGTGAAGGCCTTCGACTTCCACTGGCTGTTTACCCACGACCAGAGCGTAACGTAAACCGTTTGGCCACTGGGCAGGCTCATCTTCTGGGAGTTGACAGTCAGTGCCTTGCCAAAGATGTCCTTGGCACCCGGCGTCTTGCCGACCCAGAGTCCGTAGGATCGCGGAATGCCGGCACCGGTGTCCCAAGTGAACGTCGTGCCGCCTTTGGGCAGCACGGAGGGCGTGGCGGGAGAGACTATCGTCGCGCCTCTGGCCGTGGCAGCGGTGAGGATGAACTGGCCATCCACCTGCCACACGTTGTTGACCAGCGCCCAGAGAGTCACGTAGAGCTTCCGGCCATCTATGGGCATGTTCAACGTCGCGCTCTGGTTCACCAGAGGCGCCGAACCCAGGTCAGAAGCCTTGGGCGCGTTGCCAACCCAGATAAGCTGCGCCGTCGCACCGGGAGTCCTCGACGCACTCGCCACGAATGTCGTTGGGGATGGGAATTGCGTCGTAGCCGGCGACCGCCCGCCTACTGCCACCGTGGGCAGGGGCACCGTCGTGGGAATCGGCAGCGTCGAGCCAGGGACCGGAGTGACCAGATCCGCGCCACCAACCGGCACCGGAGGTGCATTGGGAGGAATGTGGCCGGAGACCATGAACTGGTTGTTGACCTCGATCACGTTGCTGCCCGTCACCGGGTCCAGGATGGATCCGCGGGGTCCCGTGATGCGGATGCTGTTGAAGCCAATCGGGCTGCCCGTGACGGTGCCGATGGTCACGCCATCACCGATCCACGCGGCCGGGTCCACGCCAACCGCGAGGGTCGTGGCCTTCAGAAACGGCCCGATGTTACCCGCGAGAGCGAGGTTGAAAGCCAGGGGTGTCGTGATGCCGATGTCCTCGGTGTATTTCAGTCCCTTGCCTGCGGCAATGTCCGCGGCGGTGAGGGGCACGATCGTCTGTCCGTAGGGATGGTCAATGGTGTAATTGCCCGGCACTGTCGCGGCGGGGAGGGTGAACCGGATGCGGGTGAACACTATCTGCTCGCCGTTGATGGCTGTGAAGCCGTTAAAGAACGATGCCTCCAAGCCAAATCTCGCCCTGAACCGGCCCATCGCGGTTTCGAACACCGACTCGCACAAGTAGTAGAACGCCTCCGTGCCGAACCCGATCTGCGCTGAGAAGGGGTTGAGCGGATCGGGCGCGTCGAAAATCTGCGTTGGCGCCAACAGACCCAGGCCGTCGCCCAACGGTGGCGTTGGCAAATCCAGCCGCACGCCGGTGCCGTCCTGATACCATTGTGGGAACCCGTTGGCCGTGTTGATCGGCCCCACCAGTGACAAAGCAGCCTGCGCCGAAGGCGCCGCTGCCATCGCCAGTGTCACCGCCAGCAACACCAGTAACTTCTTTCCTATCTTCAGTTCAGTCTTCATCTCACATCTCCTGTTGTTCGTTGTTCTCAACTTCCGTTAGCTGGCGGCGAAGCAAACCGTTGCCCCACAATAAACACGCCAACTGTCGTTACGAGAGTAAGAGGCCGTGGCCGCGCCCTTGTTCCCGCCGCGGAGACGTTCTCATGCGGAAGCACCGGGCGGAGCCACTACAACCCCCGAGCCGGAAAGCCCTGCTTTTCTGATGAAAACCGGCCCTACTTCACACATTCTTACAACGACCAAGGGCATTCCACCCGTGCCGCGACAAGGCGCATTCCCCTAGCCTGGATTGTGGGGATAAACAGTCGCGGTCGTCCCCGTAGCCGGCGAGGCCACGAGGCGAAGGCACCGGGGATGAGAAGCCCGTCCGCCTCCTTACGTCGGCGGCTACACTGCCTCCACTGTCAGCGACGCCGTTCGTAGCCGCGTCACTCCGTGACGCGAATCATCATCGTCAATCGCGTCACGGAGTGACGCGGCTACGTTGCGGCTTCCACCGTCAACGTCGGCAACGGGTCGAGGCCGTCCACGCGCGTATAGACGCCGCATGGGTCGTTGCCGCCTGTTTTCACGCCAACCCAAACCTGCACCACTTCGTTCGTCACGAACATCGTCGCTTCAACCACCAGCTTCCATTGGCCGACAACTGTAGCGGCGGTCTCTGACCGCCGGTCGTCATTGATGATTCGGCGGTCGGAGACCGCCGCTACAAAGCCTCCATCATCATAGAACAACCTCGGCGCGGCGCCGGTGAGCATCTGCGCGGGGTCGTCGTTGTGGAGATGGCTCCAGCCGCTGCCGAAGTTTAACCAAAAGCCGTTGCCACTGCCGGGGGCGGTGCCGGCCTTGAGATAGGCGCTCCAGAAGAGTTGCCCGCCGGCGGGATAGCGCGCCGTGTCCCGCCAGAAGGCGCCGTCCCAGGTGACGCCGCCGGCCACGCCTGCGCCCCAGCGCCAGTCGCCGGGCTGCGGATTGTTTGGGTCGGGCCAGCGCAACCCGGAGTCCCAATGCGGCCGGAGCAGGTCGCACTCCGGCGTCGCGCCGACGAGGCCGTCAGTGTAGCCGGCGATGCGGTAGGCGGCGGCGGTGGGGCCGACCGGCGGCGGCGCGGCCGGCTCCCACGTCTCGACGCTTTTCTTTTTGCGCGGGGCGCGCCGGGCCTGCACAGCGCCCGGTCCATCCCCTCAGGTCGAGCAGATCACCGTCATCTCGTCGCTGGCCGGGCCATACTCTTCGTCGTTCTTCAGGAAGCGCGCCATGTATTTGCGCTTCTCCGGCTTGCCGGCCACTCGCAGCGGACGGTTGTCTATGTAGGGCGAGTGCGTGTCGCGCGCGAGGAACGAATAGTCCGTCTCGCCGTCCAGGAGGCTGTAGAGGTTGACACCGTCGGAAACCGCTCGCCGCGCTCCCACCGGCTCCACGTGATCTCCTTCACCCCCATATCGCTCGCGGGATGTTTTTGCGACCACTCGTTCTTCAGACGCACGCCTTTGATCATATTACCGAAGCGCAGATTCATCTCGCTCACGGGTTTCTTCTTCTTGGATGATTTCATGCTGGATCTCCCTTTCGTGCGCATCGTATGCCCCGCCCGTGCCGCTGGCAAACGCTTTCCCCCCGCGTTCTCCGCGTCGCCGCGTTGCAGCTCCGCCCCTCGCGAGCTGTGCGGATTCCGCGGAACAGGTGTATCAAAAACAACGCCTCTGGCCTGAGATGAAACAGGCCAGAGGCGTCCGGGTTTGGCGCATCAACCCAGCACAGCGAACTACGGCTTCTACGGAGCCACCGGCGCCGTGAACTGGTAGCTGTTGCTCATCCACGTGCCATTGACCAACGACCACACCTTCACGTAAAGCGTCCGGCCGTCAGTCGGCACCGTGACCCTCTTGCCGCAGCCCTTGACGAAGAAGGCGGCGATGTCGAAGCCGTCCGGCGTGCTGCCGACCCAGATGGCGTGATCTTTGGGATCAACGCCAACACCTGTGTCACAGATGAATTGCTGCTCAGCGCCCACCAGCGTCGCGCCGGGGACCGGATGCAACAATACCGACGGCGCCGCCGCCATCGCCGTGTAGGTGAAATCGCCGTCTGACGACCACACACCGTTGACCTGCGACCAGACCCTCACATGGATCGTCTGGCCATCGGTCGGCAACGGCACCGTGAAGCAACTGTTCGGCACATATTCCGCCGCCAGTTCATGGCCGCCCGCCGTGGTGCCGACCCAGACCGCTTGCTGGGTGTTGTTAACAGGGCCGGGGCCCAGAACGAACGTCGTCGGCGGCTCCGTCAACGTCGCGCCGGGCGCCGGAGAGATGATCACGGCAGGCGGGGCCGGCGGCGGAGGCGCGGCGGTCGCGATATGGCCGGAGACCAACCACTGGTCAGCCACTGTCATGTCCAAACCCGATCCCGGGGGACCCTGGATACGGATCGCGTTGTTGTCCGTCGGGCTGCCGGTGACGGTGCCGATGGTGGCGCCGTCGCCAATCCACGCCGCCGGATCCACGCCGACAGCCAAGGTGGTGGCCTTCAGGAACGAATCATAGTTGCCGACAAGGGTCACGGTCGCCCCCAAATGCCAGAGTGTGATGTCTTCCGTGAAGTTCAAACCATTACCCGCGTCAATGTCCGCCTGGGTGACGGTTACAACCTTCGTTCCGAACGGATGCGTGATCGTGTAATCGCCCGCCACGGTCGCGTTGCGCAGGCGGAACCGATTGCGGGACATCACCACCTGGGTGCCATTGATCGCCACGCCGCCCTCGAAGGTTGCTTCCACGCCGAACACGGCCGTGAAAGTTCCCATCGTGGCGGTGTCGAACACGCTGTCGGCATACGCATAGAACGCTTCTCCATCAAACCCGAGGGTGGTCGAGAACGCGTTCCCAGCGTCGGGCGGGGCGAAGATCATCGTCGGCGGAGTGAACCCGTCGCCGATCACGGGCGTGGGCATATCCACCGCAAGCCCGGTGCTATCCATGACGCTTGCCGGGAACCCGTTGGCAGGATCAACCGGTCCGATTGCTAAGAGGGCGGCATTGGCCGCAGGCATGGCCGCCATTGCCATCGCCGCCGCCAGCAGCACCCATAACTTCTTCTGTGTTTTTTTGTTTGTCTTCATCTTACCATTCTCCATTCGCTGTGTTGTTCTTGACGTTGTATTTCGGTGCTTGCTACGGGGCACTTGGCGCTGTGAATTGGTAGCTGTTGCTCACCCATGTCCCGCCGACTTTCGACCATATCTTCACGAAGAGCTGACGGCCATCGGTCGGCACCGTCACCCTCTGGCCCAAACCATTTACGAAGAGGGCGGCGATATCGAAGCCGTTCGGTGTGCTGCCGACCCAGATCGCGTGGTCTGCGAGAGCAACGCCAACGCCTCTGTCCCAGACGAAGTTCTGCACGGCACCCACCATCGGGACGGCGGGGTTCGGAGCCACCAACGCGGAAGGCGTCCCAACCATCGCGTTGAAGGTCACGTCGCCTATGGGCGACCACACGCCGCCGACCTGCGCCCAGACCCGCACGAAAATCACCCGGCCATCGGTCGGCAATGTCACCGTGAAGGAATTGTTCGGCACGAAGAGCGCCGCCAGATCAAAGGCCCCCGCAGTGCTGCCGATCCAGACCGCCTGCTGGGTGGTGCCAGCGGGGCCAGGTCCCAGAACGAACGTCGTCGTCGCGGCCGTCAGCGCCGAACCGATTGCCGGACTGAGGATCACGGGACCCGCAGGCGGCGGAGGCGCAGCAGCGCGGTGGCCGGACACTTGCCACTGGTCAGACACCGTGACATCCAAGCCCGATCCCGGAGGTCCCACGATTCGGATGCCGTTGAAGCCGGTCGGGCTGCCGGTGACGGTGCCGAGCGTGACGCCATCGCCAAACCACGCCGCCGGATCCACGCCGAGGGCCATTGTGGTTGGCCTCAGGAACGGCCCCACGTTGGCGGCGAGGGTCACCGTCGCCCCCAACTGCCAGAGAATAACGTCCTGGGTGAAGTTCATGCCGCGGTTTCTTTGAATGTCCAACGCGGTAACGGGTATGACCGTCGTTCCGTAGGGATGCGTAACCGTGTAATTGCCAGGCACGGTCGCCGTATTCAGGCGGAGCCGTATGCGGCTGAACACCATCTGTTGGCCGTTCAACGTGGCGCCGTTGATGAAGGCCGCCTCCACACCGAAGCTGCACTCAGCCCGACCCATCGGCGTGTCAAACACTTCGCGGGCAAAATAGTAGAACGCCTCCTGATCGAAGCCGATCGCCCTCGAAAACGCGTTCGCCGGATCGGGTGGCCCGAATATCATCGTCGGCGCAACCAATCCGTTGCCGATAACCGGAACGGGCAGATTCAACGCCACCCCGGCGGTGTCCGTGACAGTGGCCGGGAATCCGTTGGCGGGGTTGACCGGTCCGATTGCCGCAATAGCTGCATCTGCCACAGGCGCGGCCGCCATTGTGATTGCCGCCGCCAGCAGCACCCATAACTTCTTCTGTGCTTTTTCGTTTGTCTTCATCTTACCATTCTCCATTCGCTGTGTTGTTCTTGACGTTCTCTTTCGTTGGCGGCGGGACAATCTTCTGTCCACTGGTCATGCCAACTTCGCTTACGTGAATAAGAGGCGGCAGCCGCGTTCTTAGTCCCCTACGCGGAGACGATTACTTGCGGAACGCAGATGGAAACCCGACGGGGCCGCGTCAATCCGCCCATCACAAACGCCCTGTTTTTTCGATGAAAATCGGCCTTGCTTCACACATCCTCACAACGAATCAAGGAGTTCCACCCATGCCGCGATGAGGCGCGTTCCCTTAGCTGATGAGACCTCGACAGAGCAGGCAAAGTGGCGGGCGGTCAGCTTCTCGACTTGTAGCGCGGGCATCCCTGCCGGCGTTCTTCCCGCATAGCATCGGGACATCGCCGGCAGGGATGCCGGCGCTTCAGACCCCACGGACCGCCAGTTCGGATCACACCCCTCGCAAGCCTGCAAAGCAAACCGCCTCTGGCCCGAGATGATGCGGACCAGAGGCGGCCGGGTCTTTGGAGCAACCCAGCACAGCGATCAGCGGCTGTGTCGAAAGCAGGTTCAGAAACCCCGGCTTTCGGGAGTAAGAGCGCGCAGCCGGCGGTTTTGTTCCCGCCGAAGACAGAGGTTTTCCCTGGCCACGGCTGAAACACCGATGAAACACAAACAACGAAGGCACAAAAACGAACCGCCTCTGGCCCGTGCGATGACGCGAGCCAGAGGCGTCCGTTTTTCCCGAGGAAACCCAGGATAGGAGCGATGCTATGGCTGAGTCGGAAGCAGGTTCAGGAACCTCGGTATCGGCGTGGTCCGCCCGTTGCGGCCCACGGCGGGCAGGATGATGGGAGACTCGGTCATGGTGCCGTTCGCGTTAACGCCGTCGCCGCTCGGCAGGAAGATTGCGGGATGGTCAAACGGCGCCCGCTCGAACTTCACCCGGTCGTCGGTCAACGCCAGCATGAAGTTGACCAGGTCGTTCTGCTTGTCCGCCTTGCCTTCCAACTGGCCGATCTTGTCCTTGAGGTTTGGGTCCAAGTTGAGGTTGTCCACGAAGTTGCCGCCGCGGGTGTAGTGCTGCACCACCTGGCGCAACGTCGCCGCGCCGCCGTTGTGGAAATACGGCCCTCTGAACTCGATGTTGCGCAGACCCGGCGTCTTCATGGCCGCGTTCACCGCAGTCCACTGGCCCTCGAACGCCGCGGGCAGGTCCGGGGTAAACGGCGCCGTCAGGTCCGGATCGAGCAGGCCGAGCAGCTTCTGAATCCCCAACTCCGAATACGAGAGCGGCAGCCCCGAAGGCGCCGTGCCGGCGCGGCTGATGTCCTCGGAAGTGGGCCGCACGCCGATGTCGTGGAAGCCTTGGTCGAAGAACTCGGGCGTCCCGTCACGCAGCGCCAGCAGTTCGATGGCGCCCGCAGGCAGGAAGCCCGGAGGCGTCGCCGCCACGCCTTGGCGGACGTTCCCCACGCTGGCATCGCTGAGCAGCGCGCCGGCATGGCACTCCGAGCAGTTGCTGCCGCCGCTGAAGAAGATGGACATGCCTTTCTGCGCGGAGATCGGCAGCCGGAAGCGGGCGCCGAACTCCAGGAACCGGTCGAACGGCGAGTCGTCGGCCCGCAGGGTCGCTTCATACATCTGGACGGCCAGGCCCCAGAACAGCGAGAAGTTGGCCTCCATTTGCGTGAAGTTGCCTTCGGGCAGCGCCACGTCCGCGCCGTTCCAATACTTGTCCTGGAACGCCATCTTGATCAGCGCCACGTAGGTTTGGTCGCCGTTGAGTGTCGGAATCAGACCCTTGGCAGCGTCGGCCGCAGCCAGTTGGAGGCCCAACGCGTTCGGCATTCCATGCACGCTGTCGTTGGCCGCCACTTGCTGGCCGCGCAACGGGCGCAGGCTGGCTTGGAGCATCTTCTTGCCCAGTTGCGGGAAGGTGCGGTTGCGATAGCTCATCTCCATCTCGCTCAACGCCGGCCCCACGGCCTGCGAGGCCAGGCTGGCGTCGGGGATGCGGCAGACCGCCTGCGACGGGGCCGCGCCGACCGCGCCCTCGTTGACCCAAATCCTCGCGTCGGGATCCAGCGCGCCGAAGGGGTTGACGCCGTTGAAGATGTTCTTCGCGCGGCCATCCCAGAAGTTGTCGTAATAGAAGATCGCGTTGATGACCGTGGGCGTGTTGCGCGGCTCAACGCGGCGGCTGTTACTGTTCGCCCCGACCGTATAGACCGGATCGGCCACAAACGTGAACTGGTCCCGCAGACCGCCGGTGCCCAGCACGGCCGGGCCGTTGCCCGCCGGCACACCCGCGAAGTCGGACAGGAAGACGCCCATCGAGGACGCCACGTCATTGGCATCACGCGTGACGGGCGAATCCTGCCGGTCCGGGTTGGCACGCTGGTGGAACGGGAAGTTCGCCCGCGTCAGCGTCTGGTTCGGCCTGAGCACTTGGAAGGTGTCGTCGCCGGCCAGCAGGCCGGGATTGATCTGGTTGCGCACGCGGTTGTCTTCACCGGCGTTGAAGTGGCAGGACGCGCACGCCTGGCCGTCACTGCCCACCTGCATGTCCCAGAACAACGCCTTGCCCAGCGCGATCACCGCCGCCCGCGCCTGCGCGGTCGGCTTGGCGAAGCCCTGCGGGTTGAGCTGGGCCGGGTTCGATTTCAAGAAATCGCCCAGGTTCACCGGCTCCGGCGTCTTCACGCTCTTGAGCGAGGGCGGCAGCGCCGCCCAGGTTGTGGCGCTGCATAGCGCCAGACTCGCTGCCACCGCCCAAGCCCCGGCCTGGATGGGGAAGCTCCTTCTCACGTAACTACACTTCATCGTCTTCATCGTATCTTCCTTCGTTTGATCGTTGTTGTTGGCTCGGGCGGTAACGTGCCGTCCTTGTTCGCGAGTAAGAGCGTGCAGCCGGAAGATTGTTCCCACGGCGATGTCAGAAAGTTTCCCGTTTTTGCTATAGGCGTTTCCTACGTGGACATAGGGAAATGTCCGGTGGATGACGGAACTACAAGTCCCCAAGAGATGCCACGGCGTGCGGGCGCAACCGGGCACACGCACCGCAGCGATGGTTTCCAACCATGGCAGTGCGGCGAGGTTTGGAGTCCCGGCTTCAGCCGGTTCTGCGCGAGAAGAGACGAAATTCAGGAAACCGGCTGAAGCCGGGACTCCGAACCCGCCGTAGTCCCCCGACTTTTGCAATTAGTTCAGCAGACTGGAAGTCTGCGCCCCACGCGCCGGAAGCAGGTTCAGGAACCCCCGCGCTGGCGTGGACCGCCCCCGCGCGGTCCACCGCCGAACCGGTGGAGTTGTCTATGGCTGCTGTGGATTTAGGTTCAAGAACCTGCCCACCGGGGGCAGACCCGCTGACGCGCGGCCGGGGGCGCCCACGGGCGGAATCTCCATGACCTCTTCGTCCGCGCGGAAGCCAAGGGCGTTCAGTTGATCGTTGGGGCCGACGATGCCGTTCTCGTCGCCGCGCTGGCCGTTGGGCACGAAGAGCTGCGGATGATCGAACGGGGCCTTTTCCTGGCGCACGCGCTCGTCGGTCAGCGCCATCAGGAAGCTGACCAAGTCTTGCTTCTCCTGTTCGGTGAGTTCAAGCAAGCCGATGAAGGGATCCATGTTGTCAATGTTCTGGTCGCGGAAGTCGCCGCCGCGGTCGTAGAAGTCCACGACCTGCCGCAGGGTGGCGTAGCCGCCGTTGTGCTGGTAGGGGCCGGTCAACTCGACGTTACGCAGGCCGGGCGCCTTGAAGGCGCCGGGCATGACGGACCGGTTCAGAGTGGGCGCGGTGATGCCGAAGGGCAGCGCCGGGATGAACGGATCCACGTCCAAGGGGAGCAGGCCCTGTTTCTTCAGCACTCCCAAATCGGTCAGCGAGAGCGGATAGGGCTGGCCAGTCCGGGGATTGATGAACGGCGCGGTGGCGCCCGCTCCCAAATCCTCGGCAGTGGGCCGCACGCCGATGTTGAAGAAGCCGGCGTCGTAGAAGGCGCGGCCCTTGCCGTCGGGGTCGGCGGCGGGCATGAACTCGACGGCCCGCACCGCGGCCTCGGTCATCTCGGAGCCGCCGTGGCAGATGGCGCACTTGCCCTTGTCGAAGAAGATGTCCATCCCGCTCTGTTCCTGCGCGGTCAGGGCCGCGCCGTCGCCTTCCAGGAAGCGGTCGAAACGGGTGTCGTCCGCGATCAATGTGGACTCATACATCTGGACGGCCAGCCCGAAGAGGAAGGCGAAGTTGATTTCCATGTGGGTGAACTCGTTGGTGGCCAGCGCACCCGTGGGACGCGGGATGACGGTCTTGGTGCCGTCGGCGTTGACGCGCACGACTTTGTCCACAGTGCCCCAGTATTCCGGGTGGAACGCGTTGCGAATCAGTTCCGAGTAGCCAATCGAGATGCCGGGCAGACCGACCACTTGCCGGCCGTTGAGGCGGGCGCGGGAGAAGGGGCCGAGGACGCTGTCCTGCGGATGCACCAACTGCTTGCCCAGCGGCCGCAGGTTCAGGACTTTGCGTCCGATCTGGGGCCAGTTGCGGCCCACGAAGGACATCTCCGTGGTGTCATGAGGCGGCCCGACTGCCTGTGAGGCCAGGCTGGCGTTGTCCAACAGGATATGTTGCGGCGACATGAGGCCGTCGGCGAAGACGAAGACCACGGCATTCACGTTCAGCGGCCCGAACGGATCCTCGCCGTTGAAGAAGAAATTGGCCCGGCCATCCCGGAACTGGGAGGCGTTGAAGGCGGCGTTGATCACCGACGGCGTGTTCCGCGCCGTGACACGGCGGGTGTTGACGCCGCCGACTTGAAAGACAGGATCGGCTGTCGCCGTGGCGCGCTCGCGCGGAAGACCGAAGAGCACACGGGTCAAGTTATGCAGCAAGACGCCTTGGGAGCCGACGATGTCATCGCTGTCCCGCACCACTGGCGAATGGCGGTCATCGGGGTTGGACAGCAGGCGAAATGGGAAGTTGGTTGCCGCCAGAACCGCATTAGGGCCTGCCTTGGTGTGGAACGTCTGTGGCGTGGGCGGCCGGCCCGGCGCGAGCGTGTTCTTTGTCCGGTTGTCGGCGCCGGCGTGGAAGTGGCAGCTCGCGCAAGAAGTGACACCGTCGCTGCCGATCTGCATGTCCCAATAGAGCGCCTTGCCCAGCATGATGGCCGCCTGGCGGTCATGGACGAACACACGCAGGGCGATCGGTTCGGGGACGGGGACCTGCTTCAACTCCATCGGCAGCGGGACGGGCTGGCTGGGAGCGGGCAATTGGGCGAATGCAGTCGCCGCAAACAGGCAGATGACCACTGCCAACGCGACGAGCTGCGTTCTTGTCTTCCGCTTGTCTTGGTGCGGATAGGAGTCCTGATTTGCTGTGTCGAAATTGTCAGTATTCATGACAGGGCTTTCTCTCTCACTCGGTATAGTGTTTGTCAATCATCGCCATGGCGGGGCACGTCACGGAGCGGCCGCCGCGGTGTAGCTGTAGCTGTTGGCTTGCCACGCGCCGTTGATGAGAGACCACAGTTTGACGTGAATCGTCCGGCCATCGGCAGGCAGTGTGACGGCGCGAGAGAGGCCGGATTCGAAGGCCGCATAGAGGTCATGCGTGTCGGGATTGTTGCTGCCGATCCACATCGCGTATCGGGTGGCGCCCCGGCCGGCGTTCCACGTGAAGGTCACGTTGGCGCCCGGCAGAACAGTCCCGCCGACCGGCGAGGTCATTTGCGCGGCCACGGGCGACGGGGTGGTGAAGGTGTAGTCGTTGAACTGCCAGACATCATTGATCAACGACCAGAGTCGCACGTAAACCGGGTTGCCGGTCAGAGGCACCTGCACGGTCCGGCTCAGACCGGATTCGAAAGCCGCGTAGAGGTTGTAAGCTTGAGGCGCGTCGCCAACCCACAGCGCATACTGAGTCGCACCCACACCCGCGTCCCAGACCAACGTCAGTCTGTCGGAGGTCAGCGTGGAGCCAGCCAGCGGCAAGACGAGCTTGGCGGGGTCAGGCCCGGTCGCGGTGAACGCGGTGTAAGTGTAGGCCCTCGACTGCCATGTGCCGTTCATCCACGACCAGAGGACAACATAGATCGTGCGCCCGTCCGTCGGCAGATTGGTAACGGTGGCAGTGAGGTCGCTATGCACGGCAGCATGGATGTCGTAGCCGTTCGGCGCGCTGCCCACCCACATCGCATAGGCGCTCGCGCCAACGCCGCCATCCCACGTGAAGGTCGCGCTGGAACTGGTCAGGGTCGAGCCGGGCGCCGGCGTCAACATCGCGGGCAACACCGGACCGGCGACATTGGCGGTCGTGTAGCTGTAGGTGTTGGCCTCCCATTGTCCGTTCATCCGGGTCCAGAGCGTCACGTAAATCGTCCGCCCGTCGGTCGGCACGGCGACAGTGCGCGAGGTGCCGTTTTCAAAAGCCGCATAGAGGTCGTAGGCGCCGGCAGAGCTGCCGATCCACATCGCGTAGGCCTCCGCGCCCGTTCCCGCCGACCACGTCAACGTGACCCGCGAAGAACTCAAGACCGCGCCGTCAGCCAACCCGGTCATCGCGGCGATCGGCGCCGAGGAACGGGTTTGCACGGCGGCCTCGTCGGAGGACAGCGAGTCGCCCGCGGCGTTGTAAGCCACCACACGATAGCGGTAGCCGGTGTGAGGCTGCACCGCCGTGTCGCTGTAAGAGGTGGCGTTGGCCGCGACGGTGGTCAGCGGAACGAAGGTGGTGGCCGGCCAGGTCGAGCGCTCGATGCGGAAGCCGGTTTCGCTAGAGGCGTTGTCCGTCCAGGCGAGATTGACCTGCTGGACCGTGACGGCTGTGGCGACCTGCAAAGTCGCGCTCAACTGCGTCGGCGCGCCCGGCAGAGCGGAGGTGAGTTGCACGGTGGCCGGGAACGTGGGCGGCGAGTCGCCCGCGGCGTTGAACGCAAACACACGGTAGCGGTAGCCCGCGTTGCCCTGGGCCGTCGTATCCACGTAGCTCGTGACATCCACGCCGACCGTCGCGATGGCAGCGAACGCGCTCCCGTTGCCCGCCGCGCGCTCGATGCGGAACCCGGTCTCGTTGTCGGCGTGGTCGGCCCAGTTGAGATTGACCTGTTCCGGCGTGGTTTCCGTGGCCGTCAACTGCGTCGGCGCGCGCGGCAAGCCCTGGACGATGACGTCCTCGATCTGGTTTTGGACGCTAATCAGGACCGTGCCGCTGGCGGGAATCGTCAGGTCCCAGTGGAGCAGGCTGGCCATGTCGCCTTCCATCAGCCCGCCGTTGTTGTCCAACGTGTAAGTGGCGGCGTCGTTCAGAATCCCCAGCAACTGCTCCGGCGTGCCGATGGTGTAGGAGGTGGCCGCCACGCTCGGCGTCGTCGTCACGCGGCTGACGGAGCCATACTGCGTCGGCACTCCGGCCGCGACCACTTGCTGGTTGGCGTCGCGTTCCTCGTCCACGTTGTAGTCGGAATACAGGAACAGGCTCAGCGTCAGGGGCGCCGCCGTCAAGTTCTCCACTGTGATCTGCTGGGCGAGGCTGCTTTGGCCAAATAAGCCTCCCGTGACCGCGTAACGCACCGTCACGGCGAACTGGTCGTGCTGATATCGGCCCTGCACGGAGGTCGCGTCGGCCACGAGCGAGCCGAGCGTCAACATGTGCAGCGGCAGCTTGTCCTGCCCCGCCCCCAGGCCAAACCACAGCGAGGAATGGTTGAGATGTTCCGTGCCGTCCACCATCCACGAATATCCGCCGACCGCCGTGTCCCAGTCCGTGTCGGCAAACGTGTTGCCCGTGGCAATCTCAATGTTGGGGTAAAGTGCCTGCGCCGTCCCGAGGCCGAACATGAAGACGGCCATCACGCTGCCGGCCAGGATCGCCGCCCGCAGCCGCGCGGAAAGAAGGGAGACGAGCAACGGACGCGCACACGGGCGCTTCCTATTTGTGCAACTGCTCTGCATCGTGTTCATAGCGTCTTCCTCGATTGATTGTTGCCCTTGCTTCCGGCGGCGACCGACGGCGCAGCTTGAGCCGGAAATCTTCATGGGCCACATTTGTTTCATCCCGGTTTCTCGGATTGGCTCTCGCCACAATCCCGGTTTGTTGGAGGAACCATATCACCATCGGAGAAATTGCCTACGTGGGCGGTTCCTGATTGCGGCCTAGGCGCGTTTCCCATGCGGACATAAGAAAATCTCAGGTTGATGACGGTCCAGGATGCGGCTCACGGCCAATGCAGAAACCGATGAGGGACCTTTTACAGCGGTGTTTCAGGGTCTCGCATGGGAAAACAGCGCACTTCACCATCGGAAAAATACTGACGGCAAATCTCCTATCGGAACAAAATCACGTCCGCCAACTTCGATGTGGGACGATGAAGTGAACAAGTTGGGAAACCTGTTCTGCGGTTGGACAGACAGGAGCGTCTGTCCTACGGCGCGCGCCGGCTTAGCGCGGGCGGCCGGCGGTGCATGCGATCAACTCGCCGTCCTTCATCTCGTGTATCCAGTCGCTGGCCCCGGCCACTTCGGAATTGTGCGTCACCAGCAGCAACGCCTTCCGCTGCCGCCGCACCAGATCCGTCAGCAGATGGAACACGCGCTCGGAGTTGGCGGTATCGAGATTGCCCGTCGGCTCGTCGGCCAGGAGCACCTGCGGGTCGTTGGCCAGCGACCGGGCGATGGCCACGCGCTGCTGCTCGCCGCCGGAGAGATGCTGGCTGTTGCGGCGGATTTTGTCGCCGAGGCCCACCATCTCCAGCAGCATCGCCGCGCGCTCCTGCATCTCGCGCAGGCTGAGCCTGCCGAGCCGGCGCATCGGAATCATCACGTTCTCCTGCGCCGTGAACTCGTGCATGAGAAAATGAAACTGGAAGACGAAGCCGATATGTTCGTTGCGGCGGAACGAGATCTGGTCGTCGGTCAATCCCTCGACCGCTTCGTCGCCAAGCATGATGCGTCCGCCATCCGGCCGGTCCAGCAACCCCATTATATAAAGAAGGCTGCTCTTGCCGCAGCCCGACGGCCCCACGATGGCGTGGACGCAACCCGATTGCAGTTGCAGCGACACGCCGCGCAACACATGCACGCGCGACTCTTCCTCGCCGAGATAGCGATGGATGTCGTTGCATTGCAGCGGAACGTCGGCAGAGGAGATGCTCGCGGCGGCGTTCACGCTCATTGGCCCGACCCCCGAAGAATGTCCACAGGCGCCAGCCGCGCGGCCCGCCGTGCCGGGAAATAACTGGCCAGGAAGATTGCCACAAACGCGATGACCGTCGCGGCCAGATAGTCCGTCGCGCTCCAGTGGACAAGAAACCGTTTTGTGGTCAGGAATCCCTTGATGTCCACCGGTATCTGCGAGATGCCATAGGTCAGCACCGCGCCCAGCAAACAGCCCAACAGCGAACCCATCAGTGCCACCAGAAAACCCTGCCAGAGGAAGATCGCGCTGATGTCGCGGCGCCGGTAGCCCATCGAGCGCAGCACGGCGATCTCGCGCACCTTGTCCATCACCATCAACGTCAGGATGTTGAAAATGCCGAACCCTGCCAGCAGGATGATCGTGGAAACCGTGATCGCCGCAGAAACGCCGATCAGTTTGAAGACTTGCAAGCTGCCCCGCTCGCGGTCTTGCCAGCTCCGCGACCGGTGTTGAAACAGCCGCTCGAAGTGGGCGGCGAGCGCCGGCGCGCGCGCCGGGTCGCGCAGTTTCACCATCAGGTGCGACACGCCAAAGGGTCTTTGCAGCAAACTCTGCGCGGCCTTCAGATGGATATACCCATACTTCTCGTCAATGAACAGGTTGCCCGTCTGGAACAACGCGCACACGCGGAACGTCCGATGTTCCCCGTCCGGCCCGATCAACCCCACGTCCTGCCCCACGTGCGTCCGCATCTTGTCGGCAATCCCGAAACCGAGGATCAATCCGGCCGGCTTCACCTGAAAATCCTCGATGCTCCCCGAAACAATCTGTTCCCGCAACGCCGAGGTCTTCAGGTGGAGATCCAGGTCTATCCCCTGCACGCGAAACACCTCCTGCCGGAAATCCGTCGCCAGCGCCGCGTTGCCCTCCAGCACCGGCGCGCACCCCGCCACGTTGGAAAAATCGCGCACCGCCCGCATGAGCCGCTCCGGGTCGGTAATGCCCTCGTAAAACTTCCGCGGCTTCTCATGGCCGAGCGTCAGGATTCCCGGCGCGGTGCGGGTCAGGATGTCCGTGTGCAACGACTGGAACCGGTTTTCGATGACAATCGCCCCCGAAGTGCCCAGCGCGCCCTTGATGAAAAACCGTTCAAACCCCTGCGTCTGCGCCTGCGCGCAAATGTAGAACGCCACGCCCAGAATCACGCCCGTCAGGCTCAGCAAGATCGCCCGCTTGCGATAACCGATGAACCGCATGGCAATGAACAGCGGTGGGGTCATCGTCGCTCCCGATCAACGGTTTACCAAAATCGGCCTCACCCACTGGCCCACGCGGAACGCGTCATGGTCCGCCACCACCACCAGATCGCCTTCCTTCAACCCTTCCACCACTTCCGTCCGCTCCAAGCTGCGCAGCCCCGTCTTCACCGTGCGCGGCTCGATCGCTCCTCCGTTCACCACGAACACTCGGTCCGACATCAACGCGCGCGTCGGGATCACCAGCGCGCCCGCCCGTTGGCCAAGAATGATGTTCATCTCGCCCGTCATGCCCGCCATCAGATTCTCCGGCGGCGCTTCAAAACTCAGCCGCACCACATAACGCTGGTTCTCGCCGGACGGAATGATGTCCGTGAGCACCGCGCTGAAATCCTTCTGCTGAAAAGAATAGAGCCGCACCAGCGCCTTCATCTGCTTCTTCAGCAGGCCGACATCCTCCTCGTTCACCTGCCCTTCCAAATAATAGTTCCGCGTGCATACGAGAAACAGCGGCGCGTTCTCCGGCACCAAGTCCCCGCTGACCACGTTGACCGCCGCGAGCACGCCGTCCATCGGCGACTTGACGTCGCAGCGCGCCTTGCGGTCCCGCAATCCGCCGGCCTGCTCCCGCAGCACGGTCAATCCCCGGTCAATATCCACCTGCTCCGACTTCACGCGTTCCTGCAACGCCTTGACCTCGTTGCGCGCCCTCTCCACCTCGCTCGCGGGCGCGTTGTTCAACTGCGCCAGCTTCTCCAACCGCCCCAACGCCGCTTCCGCCGTCTTGAGCAGTTGCACCGAAGGCGGCCCCAATCGCCCCTTTTCATCTGCCGCCTTCAAGTCCGCCTCCACTTTGACCAGCTCCCGGTCCAGTTCGGGATTTTCGATCCGCGCCAGCGTCCACCCTTCCTTCACGTCCATGCCGGCGACGATCTCCGTCCCCTCGCTGGTTTGCGACAGCCGCACTGTGCCGGCGTTGCGCGAGCGAACCAGCATCCTCACCGCCGGCTGCACCTTCACCGTCCCATACACCGCCGACACCGCCGGACCGCGCAGCACCGCGAACACCTCCGCCACAGGCCGCCCCCACCATCCGTAGCCCAAGCCGCCCGCGACAGCGAGAACAACCACCGCAATAACCATCGTTAGTTTCTTCATGATGCGTGAAAATCGCGCCGATAGTAGCCGCATTCCTCCGCGAACACAACCGCCGCCGTCACTTGGCGGGACGGTCGCTGAAGTTGAGATAGCGACCGGTGACGCGGTCGAACTCGGCGCGCGCGGTTTCGTTTTCGAACACGGCCAGAAGGATGCCCCGCTGCGTGGAAAGGAGGTTGGTCTGCGCGTTGAGAAAATCCAGTTGCGTCGCCTCGCCCAACTTCACGCGCGCCTCGACCAGTTTCAGCAGTTCCTCCGCTTCGGAGGCGGACTGCTTGAGCGCGGCCAGGCGGGCGTCAATGGTTTCGAGCGTGCGGGCCAGCACCCGCAATTCGCGCGGCACGTTCTCTTCGAGGCGGCGCAGGGTGATCTCCATCGTCTGCCGCGCGCTCTCAACCTGGCTCGCGGCCCCGCGGATTTTGCCGGCGTCAATCACCTGCCATGTGAACGCCGCGCCGTAGCGGGTTTCGCTCTGGCGCGCGTCCTGCCCCGACACAATCTCCGGGCGGACGCCAAACACGCCCACGTCGGGGAAGTATTGGGAAAAGGCTCTGAGGGCCACGAACGGATAGTAGCCGGCCTGAACCATCCGTTTCTCCTCGCCCGCCGCCTTGATCAGCTCGCGCAGCAACGCCAGGTCCGGCCGCCGCTGCAGGGTCTGCGCCGTTTCTTTCTCCAGATCAATCTTCAACGCCGCGTATTCCAGGCTGCCTGTCGGCTCCGGCAGCAACAGCGGGCCTTTCGCAACCTGCTTGGTTCCCCGGCATTGGTCCAGTTCCGTCACGGCGTTGACGTAGTCGCGCTGCGCCTTGGAGAGGGCGGGCTTGAGATTCAGGAGTTGAATCTCGGCCTGCCGGACGTGTTGGCGGCTGGCTATGCCGGCGTCGAACCGCTGCTGGGCGCTGCGGACGTTGGCCTGCAAATGTGTTTCGATCTGTTGATGAAGACCGAACAAGCGGCGCGCCGCCAGCGCCCGCACAAACGCCAGCCGCGTGGCGTGCAGTTGCGCGGTCACGGCGCCGTTCAACGTCTGCTGGGCGATGATCACTTCCAGCCGGCCGCGCCGCAACGAGGCGGGCATGCCCATGTCAAACAGCGGTTGTGACACGTCCGTCTGGACCACCGCAAAAGGGCCTCCCGGCCCGTAGAGCGAGCCGCCACTATACCCCGCCGTGCCGGACATGGACGCACGCGGCAGCGCGCGAGCCGTAAATACCATCTTGGCACCCGCAGCCGCTTCCATTCCCGCGTGCTGCCGGCGGATGTCGAGGTTCTGCTCCAACGTCTGCGCGTAGCACTCCGCCAGCGTCACCGGATGGTGTTCCGCCAGAACCGAAAAGCCAGTGGGCGCATCCGCCGCGCGCACGGCCGCAGCCAACAGCAGGCACAGCAGAACGTAGCCGGGCGTTTTCATGGACGTCATTTCACCGGCGAAGCCGGGGCATTCGCAGCCGGACGCGTCGGCTCCTCCAGAATCGTGAAGTGGCTGGAAATGGCGCGTTGCAGGCGGGCCAGCGCGGCATTGTAAGTGAACCGCGCGGACAGTTCGGTGGTTTGCGCGCGCGTCAGGTCCACGCGGGCTTGGAGCAACTCCAATTGGGTGCTCAATCCGAGCGCGACGTTGGACTGCGCAAGTTTGAGAGACTCCTCGGCCAGCTTCACGTTCTGCTGCTGGCTTTGAATGGTTTCCTCGGCCTGTTTCAGATCGTGGAAGGCTTGCACGACTTCGGTCTGGATGGCGTGTTCCGCGGCTTCCTGCGCCAACTCGGCCTGAGTCACCCGCGCGCGCGTGGCCGCCACCCTGCCCCGCGCAAGAAAACCGTCGAACAACTGCCAGGTCACGGCAACGCCGGCCAGGTAGCCATCATAATGGCTGTGAATCGCCGCGGAATTCGGTTCGTTGACGACATCGTAACCGACGAAGAGGTCCACCTTCGGCTTCGACGCGCTGCGGTCCACAATCAACTGTTGCTTCTGAATGGCGATTTCCTTCTCACGTGCCTTGACCTCGGGGCGCTGCCCCAGCGCCTGGGCCAGGCAAGTGCTCAAGTCCAACGACCGTTTCGTATATGTCAGCGTTCCCTCCACCTCGAATTGCGCCATCTCATCCACGCTGGGACGCGGAACCGCGGGCGCATCACTGGGAACGATTTGCTTGTAGTCGCGCGGCGAGCGGGCGGGCGGCGCGGAGATTGCAAGCAATTCGGCCAGCTTTGCGTGTGAGTTCAGCAACCGGTTCTTCGCCTCCAGCAACGCGGCACGCTCCAGCGACAAGCTCACCTCGGCGCGCAACGCAGGCAGGCGATCCGCACTGCCCACCTGTTGCCGGTTGCGCTGGTTCTGCAACTCGCTCTCCAGAAAGACAACCGCCTGCTCGTGCACGGCGATCTGCGCCTTGTTTTGCAGGATCTCATAGAACGCCACGCGCGTATCCATGATAACGCGATCCAGCATGGCCTCGTATTCGAGCAACCGCGCCTGGCGGGTGAGCTTGGCAATCTGCATCTTCCCACCCACCGCGCCGCCGGAATAGATGGTTTCCGTCAGACGAATGGCCACGCTCCACAACTCCGGCCGCCGGCCCGGCAGTGTGCCGCCCAACGTCATGTAGCCCTCCTCCACCCGCATGTAGCTGCCGGAGGTGGTCAAGCTCGGCAGGTATCCCGCGCGCGCCTCGACGATGCCACCGGCCGCCTCCTCCAGTTTCTTTTTCGCGACCAACACGTCGGGGTTCCGGTCCAGGGCGCGGTTGACGCACTCGGCGAGGGTCAACCGCAATGACGAGGCAGCGGCCGGCGTGGCCGCAGGCGTCGCGGGCGGTTCACCGGCCCACACTGCCAGCGGTGCGGCAGCCATCAGACAAAGCCAACAGATTGTTTCTCTTGGAGACAAAGCGGCGGCAGTGTAGTGATGGACCTCGCGCATGGCAACAATTATGGTGGCCTAAATTATGGGTGACGCAATGTCGTAGGAAGAGTTCCTAACCATGCATGAGAGATTTCTCCATTGTAAGACGATGCGACTCTCGGCTAGCATCCGCAAAGTCACTTTGCATGCGGCGCGGTGGATCACCTGCAATGAAGAGCAAAACACTAAACGGACAGGACAGTGCGGGAACCGAAACAGTCGGCGCGCCCTCGTCTGTCCTGACAGGCTGGACACAGAAGTTGATGACGAGCCAAGCCGCCTTTTTTAAGAAGACCAAGCCCATCGTTGAACGCTGCGAGAGCGACCTGAACACGCGGCTGCGCCTGAAGTATGCGCCCTATTACCGTGCCGCGGAATCAGCCGACGGCATCAACTTGGTCGTGGACGGGCGGCCGATGCTGTTGATGTCCAGCAACGAGTATCTCGGCCTGAGCCGGCATCCCAAGGTGATCGAGGCGGCGAAGCGGGCGGTGGACCAATGGGGCGCCAGCGCGTGCGGCTCGCGTCTGGCCAACGGCAGCCGCGCCTATCACACCGAACTGGAGGAGGATCTCGCGGCGTTTCTCGGCAAGGAGGCGTGCCACGTCACAGCAGCGGGCTATCTGGCGTGCATGTGCAGCATCAGTTCGCTGGCGAGACGCGGCGACGCGGTGATCGTGGACCCGAACATCCACTCGTCGCTCTGGGACGGGGTGCTCCTGAGCGGCGCAAAGATCGAACGGTTCGCGCACAACGACATGGACTCGCTGGCCAAGCTGCTGGCGGAACTCGACCCCAAACAAGCCAAGGTGATCGTGGTGGACGGCGTGTATTCGATGGAAGGACACGTCGCGCCCTTGCCGCAGTTGGTGGAACTGGCCGAGCAATATCAAGCCGTCGTGGTGGTGGACGAAGCGCACAGCATCGGCGTCCTCGGCCGGGACGGCCGCGGCGTGTGCGACCAGTCCGGCGTGACGGGGAGGGTGGAACTGATCTGCGGCAGCTTCTCCAAGGCGCTGGCGAGCACCGGCGGGTTCGTCGCGGGCAGCCGCGCCATGATCGAGTATCTGCGCAGCAACTCGCGGCAGATTATTTTCAGCGCCGCCATCAGTCCGGCCGCCGCCGCAAGCGCGCGCGCCGCCTTGGGAGTCATACAAGTCGAGCCGGAGCATCACGAGCGACTCTGGGCCAACTACCGGCACCTGAAAGCGATTCTGGAAAAACTGGGGCTGGATTACTGGAGCAGTCCGACCCCGGCGTTGCCAATTGTGGTTGGCGACAAGGAGAAGTGCTACTGGATGTGGAAAACACTGTGGGAGCAGGGATTCTTCACGGTGATGTCGCTGCCACCCGGCGTGCCGCCTGGCAAGGACCTGCTCCGTTGCGCTGTCACTGCGATGCACACCGCCGAACAACTTGATCGTTTTGGCGAAGCGTTGAAGCTCGCGATGAAACGCGCGGGCGTTGAGCCGAAGCATTGATTCCCCCGGTTCAGCATCCGAGCCCGGCTCGCTGAGTCCAAATGAACATTGTCCTGGCAACTCCGCCGATTCCGGGCGTCTCGTGCAACACCGGCTCTTTCCCGCCTTTGGGCCTGATGTATCTGGCCGCAGGCGCAAAGCAACTGCCCGGTGTCCGCGTGAAACTGGTGGATGCCTTTTGCGAAGGGCTGGACATGGACCGCGCGGCGGACGCGATTCTTTCCCACTCGCCCGATGTGGTGGGGCTGTCCGTGGCGAGCCGTGGCCTGAGAAACCTGGCGGCCCTCCTGGACAAGCTCAAGAAGGCGCGGCCCGGCATTCTGACCGTTGCCGGCGGCATTCATCCCACGCTGTTCGACCGCCTGCTGCTCAAAGAGATTCCGGCGCTGGATGTGGTCGTGCGCGGAGAAGGCGACCGGAGCTTCCCGGAGCTTTGCCGTCGCCTGGTCGCCGGGGAACCCATCGCCGATGTCCCCGGCGTCTCCTGCCGCGTCAACGGCGAGATCCAACGCGGCGAACCCCAACTCATTGAGGACCTGGACGCGCTCCCCTTCCCCGACCGCAGCCTGCTGAACGCCCGCGGCTACGGCCAGCAATGGTTCGGCCACTCCCTGCCCCACATGCCGCGGTTCACCACCATTTTCAGCTCACGAGGATGCCCGTTCACCTGCACTTTCTGCGCGGACGTGAAGCTGTGTCACAACCGCCTGAGGATTCGCAGCGCGGAAAGTGTTTTCCAGGAACTGGCGCAAGTGTCCCGGGAAGGCCACGAGTTTGTCATCTTCTTCGATGACAGTTTCACCGGCGACATCGCGCGAGTAGAGAAACTTTGCCATCTCATCCTGCAACAAAAGCTCAACTTGCGGCTGGCATTCGCCGGCGGCCTTCAACGGCTGTCCCAATCCACTCTCGACCTGATGCACCGGGCCGGCTTCGACCTCGCGTTTGTGGGTGTGGAAAGCGGCAGCGATGAGCAACTAAAGCGTTACCGCAAGCCCGCAACAACGCAGGCCATGATCTCCGGCATTGCGCGGGCCAAGAAAGCCGGCATGCTCATCCTCGCCAGCTTCATCACCGGGAGCAAAGAAGAGAGCGAGGCCGACCACGAGGCGAGCAAAGCTTTCGTCCGGAAAACGTTGCCGCACATTTGCGAGATCAACTCGCTCATGGTTCATCCCGGAAGTCTTCTGTGGGACGAACTCAACGGCCCCGGCGACCCTGAGACTCTGGAAGCTTCCGAGAGCCGCTTGGTTTCCCGTTTCCCCGGCCAGATGGAGAAGAAAATCATCAAGGACCGGGCGCAGGATTTTCACCGGGCCTTCCAGCGCTCATGGCTTCATTGGCGCAGGATTTCCGACTTCTTTAGCCTGTGGTTTCGCAACCCGCTGTTCGCCCGAGTGATGAAGCTGTTTGTCCTGAACCCCGGCCCCATCCTCAAGCTCCTCACCGCCGCCAAAGCCCGCGACTGAGGCGCAAAGACATCATTCGTCTGCGTCCCTGAGCGGATAATCCAAATCAGCCGCCACCTGTTCGCGAATCTTCCGGGTAAACCGCTCGATGATCTCCGCGCGCGTGCCGCCGACCGCCTCGAACTGCGCCGGATGAAGCGGCGCGTGCAAGACCGCCTCCACCTTTCCCCGATAGCGGTTGGGCCATGAGAGGTCCTTGAACAAGTCCTGCACCCCGCGCAGGGAACTAGGAACCACCGGCACACCGGTGAGCAACGACAGGAATGCCGCCCCATGCTGAAACTCGCCCAACTGATCGTGCCGTTCCCCCTCGCAGGCAATAATGATGCACCGCCCCGCCCGCAAATGGTTGGCCAGTTCGCGGACCGCCGCGGTGCGGCGGGTGTCCTTCTCAATGCGCGTGTCTATCGCCACACAGGGAATCGCTTTCACAATGCCGCCAATAATCGGCAGGTCAAACACCCCATCCCAAACTGCGGCAACCGCCACCTCACCCGTAATCTCGTAAACCGCCGCCAGCCCAAGGAACAGGTCATAGTGCGAGCCATGGTTCGCGGCAATGATGTAGTTCCAAGGAGGCGGCACCAATTCCCTGTTTCGGACGCGAAGACCAAACAACCGCTTGAACGTCCACATGAACACCCGCTGCACCACCCGCGAGTGGACGAAGCGCCTCCAGAACCACGACGGCGCGTAACGCGGACTGGCAATCTCGAAACGGTTGTCCATGCGTGACTCCGGCCCGGCTCAGTAGCCCATCAAACCGCAGCAACGCGTGCAGACCGGCATGAGGCCGTCCCGGCTGACGCTGCGCCGGAACTTCCGGTAAGCCTCCGAGTTCCACAGATCGGTGAGGGTGGCGTCCTTGACGTTGCCAACCACGTAATCATGGTAGTCGCGGCACGGCGAAACGTCCCCGTTGCTGTTGACCTCGACGACCTGATAGATCGAAACGCATTGGTTGTAGCCGAACCGTTCGGCATGGTCGGTGTAGTAAGCCTTCAGGTTCTCCCGCCCTGTGATCGGCGGGATGATGCTCACCGGCGGCGCCGACCGCGGGCGCGATTTCGCGAGCAGCCCCTCAATCTGGCGGTCCAGTTCATCGTGGTCCGCCGACTTCCAATCGCCATCCCAACCGCGATGCCGCGTCGGCACGAAGCCGAACCGCCTCAGGAAATCCTGCTCATGCGCCGCCGCGCTCTTCTTGTCTATCCACCACGATAGGTAGAACACAAACAGGTCCACCTTGTCCCGGAACGCGTCGTAGATGTCGCCGAGATGTTTGAGGTTGCCCTCCGAGATCGTCGTCAGCGAAGCGATCACGGGCAGGCCGCGGCCGTTCCTGCCTCTCGCCTCGCGCACCGCATCGAGGCCGCGCACGATGTCGTGAAAGTTGTCGCCGCTGCCCGGCGAAGGGCGCATCCGGTTGTGCAGTTCGGCGCAATGGCCGTCAATCGAGACCTGCAAGAGAAACAGCGGCGCCTCGGCAAGCTGTTGCGCCGCCGCGGCCACGCGCGAGCCGTTGGTGGCGATGGCCGTCGGCAGACCCAGCGCCGACGCCCCGGCAATCAGGTCGAGAATGCCTTTGTAAAGCATCGGCTCGCCGCCCCAGAAATAGACCACCGGACGATGACCGTGTTGCACCAGGTCCTTCATCAACTCCAGATATCGCTCGGTTGAAACCTCCTTGTCCCGGAGTTGCTTCAGGCTCTCGTCATGAAGATAGCCGCGGTCGCCCCACTGGCCGCAAGTGTGGCAGCGCAGGTTGCAGACGTCGGTGATCCTGAAACTGACCTGGCGGATCTTGCCGGCCTGGCCGTTTCGGCGGAAGGGGCGGGAGAGATTGAAGAGCCGCTTGTCCAGCTCCAGCGCGGCCAGTTTGCGGCCGATCCACAAATGCGGCGCCACGCGGCGGAAGTTCTTCGCCACGACCCCGACTGACACGCTGCTCCGTTTGGCCATACGTATAATAATAATGACACCGCCGCCGGCCGCTGAAACTCTTGTCGTTACGCCGACGGGCCGGCTATCATAGCCGCATCGGGCGCTCAAACAAGCGCCCAGATGACCTATGGCCAGAATACTTTACGGAGTTCACGGCACTGGACACGGACACGCCATGCGGGCGCTGACGGTCGCGCGCCATTACCCGCAGCACCAGTTCCTCTTCGTCAGCCACAGCCACGGCGCGGAACTGCTGAAACGCGAGTATCCGCTCGTTGAGTGCTACAACCCCGAAACGCCCGTCGTGGCCCACCGCGTGAACGCGCCGGCCGCGGTCATGAGCATGTTGCGGACCTGGGCGCGGCAGCCCGGCCTGACCCGGATGCTCCTCCGCGAGATCGAGCGGTTCCAGCCAGACGTAGCCATTACGGACTACGAATACTTCGTGCCGCGCGCCTGCCGGGTCGCCGGCCTGCCGTGCCTCTCAGTGGACCACCAACACATCATCACCTGCGCGCAACACAACATCCCCGTGCGCCAACTCGCCAGCTACGCCGCCACGACCGTGGCCATCCGCGGCCTCTTCAGCGTGGCCTCGGCTTATCTGGCCATCTCTTTCTTTCAACCGCCACTGCGGCCCGGCGCAAACGCCCGCATCGCGCCCCCGCTCCTGCGGGAGAACCTCTTCCGCCTCGCTCCCACCGACGGCGACCACGTGCTCGCCTACCACGCTTACGCCACCTCGCCGGGCTTCTACGCCTTCCTCCGCGCCATCCCGCGGCCCGTGAGAGTCTATGGATCACACCGCACGGACAGCGACGGCAACCTCCAGTTCCAGCCGCGCTCCGAGGACGGCCTGCTCGCCGACCTGGCCTCGTGCGCCTACATGATCAGCAGCAGCGGCCACACCCTCCTTTCCGAAGGGCTGTATTTCGGCAAACCGTCCCTCGTCGTCCCGGTCAGCGGCGCGTTCGAGGAATTCCTCAACGGCCACTACGTCGAGACCCTCGGCTACGGCCGCTGTTACGAAGGCGTCGCGCCGCCCGCCACTCTCATTCCTGAAATCGAGTCGAACCTGGATCGCTACCGGAAAAACATCCGGGCGAAGGATTTCTGCGGCAACGCCGAAATCTTCAGCCTGCTCGACGCCTTCATCGAGAGGAAATTGCTGCCATGCGCGTCCTGATCCTGACCTCCAGCACCGGCGGCTGCCATGACATGCGGGCGCGGGCGTTCGCCGAGTGGGCGCAGGCGGAGCCGCAACACGGCGTCTCGGTCGAGTGGTGCCGGCCGCTGGAGGAGTCGCACGCGATCTACAAGTTCGGCGTCGAGCTTTACAACTGGATCCAACGCACCGCTCCCCTGCTCCATCACGTCTATTTCAACTTCCTCGAAGTCGCCTCCGTCATCCGCTCCGCCACGCCCCTCGGCGCAGCCCGCTTCCGCGCCGTGCTGGAGCGCGTGCGGCCCGACGTGGTGCTCAGCGTCCATGACTCGCTCAATCACACCTTCTTCGATTTCGCGCGCACGGTGCTGGGCCGCGACCGCGTGCGCTGCGTGACCTATTGCGACGAGTTGCACGGCGGCTACGGTTTCAGCCGCCATTGGGTGAACCCGGCGGCAGACCTCTTCATCGGCGTCGTGCCGGAAACGTGCGAGGCGGCCGTCCGCTGGGGCATGGCGCCGGAGAAGACGTTTGTGGGCGGATTCATGACGCGGCGGTTCTTCTACGAACCCGCCGGGACGGAGACACGCGAGCCGGGAGAGTTCAGTTTGCTGTTGATGGCTTCCGGCCACGGAGCGCAGAACCACATTGCTTTCCTGGAGGCGCTGAAACGGCAACGCGTGCAGGCGAAGGTGATGGCGCTCTGCGGTGCGTCGGCCGAGGCGGCGCGGGCGGTCAACGCGTGGGCCGCAGCGAATCCGTCGTTGCCGGTGCAGGTGCTGCCGCACGACAGCAACATTGCCCGGTTGATGCGCTCCGTCACGGCCGTTGTGGCGCGGCCGGGCGCGGGCACTTGTAGCGAAGCGATTGTGAGCCGCTGTCCGCTGCTCATCAACACGCTCGGTGGCTTGATGCCGCAGGAACTCATCAACGTGAAGTTCTGCCGCAAGCACGGCATCGCCGAGGTGATTCGCCGTCCCGATGATCTGGCGCGAATCGCAACGGAGTGGAAGGCCAATCCGGCGCTGCCGGAGACGATGCGGCAACGGATGGACGCTGTCTGCCCGCGCAACGGGCCAAAAGAAATTCTTCAGCGGCTCGCCGCGCTGGTTTCGTAGCCGACGCAGGACCGGTTCCGGCAGAGAAACTCCTCCGCCCAAGCCGTCTGGTCGGTTGAGTGAATCAGAAGGTCATCCAACCGCATCAGCACGCGCGCCCGCAGCTCGCTGACTCGGCGCGTGTCGTTTGATGGCGCGTCTTTGGAGACAATCCAACAACCATTTCCGGAACGTCGCTCCACTTCCCATCTCGCGTCCGCGCCCGGACCGTCGAGGATGAAGATTCGCTGCGGGCTGTCGCCCCGCTCCACCATGCCGCCCGGTTCCAAACCTTCCGCTTGCACACGCGCCCATTCCATCTGCACGGCACGGAAGGTCGTGCAGTTGATCCAATGGTGCAGCGGGAAATGCAGCAACACGAGCGGCTTGAACGGCTCGCCGCTTTGGATCATCTCGCTGCCGTTTCCCCAGAGGGAACTGAACAACCGGACCAGCGCCGTGCGCAGCGGATGCCGACGAACCGCCTCCCATTTCCGCGGCCAGCCGGCGCCATCCCATCGCCAGCAATCCAGCGCCGCAGGCGGGCGCATCAGGCCGAGCACGGTCGCGTAGAGCCAGCGTTTGCGCTTCGCCATGCGCAGCAGGTAATCCATGCCGTAGTTCGCGTTGTTCGGCTGGTGGCAGAGGACGTGTGGCACACGCTCCCATTTCCCGTCGGTGACAAACCACTGTTCGCTCAGGCCGACGAAACGGATGCGCTCGCGGTTGAAAAGGGCCTGCCGAAACGGCCAGCGCGAGGTCGCCTGCGATGAGCCGTTCCAGAGAGGGAAGATGAACTCGAATCCGCTCGTCTCCGCCGACGGCTCCGGCCCGGCGCGGAAGCCGCGAAACCATTTCACCAGTTCGGAACTGGGAAACTCGTCGGCGTCAGGGCGGAAGATCCAGTCATGCCGGCATTGCTTCCACGCGAAGATGAAGTGCGACTCGTGCGCGAACCAGCGCGGTCTCTCGAAGAAGCGCCCGCCGTGCGCTTCCACCAGCGAGCGAACGTCGTCGAGATCCGGCCCGTCGTGGACCACGACGAGGTCGTCGTAGCAGCCCTCGGCGTGGGCCAGCAGCCGGGAGAGAAAATCCCGTTCCCGATACAGGCACACCACCATGGAGACAGCAGGCATAGTTCGTCAGCGTCTTTTCCGGTCACCAAAACAAGATGCTCTCCAGCCGTCGCGCGTAGCGGCGGCCGACGGCGGCGGCGCTGAATCGCTCGCGTATGTCGCGGGCGCCCTGCGCGCCGAGCTTGGCGCACAACTGCGGGTCGGCCGCGAGTTTCGCCATGCATTCCGCAGCGTGCTCCACATCCGGCTCGGCCCACTCGCTGCCGCGAACGTATTCGTCCACGTGGTGCTCCAACCGCACCATGCGATAGCGGACGGGGAAACCGTTCTGTGGCGTGACATACTCGGCCGTCGCCGACCAGTCGGTGCTGACCACCGGCTTGCCAAGGAACATCGCCTCCGCCACGCAATAGCCAAAACCTTCCGCGTGGTGCAACGAAACAAACGCGTCGCAGCAGGCCATCAACTCATAGACCTCCTGGCGCGCCAGCGTGCGATCTATCACGAACACGTTCGGCAGGCCGGCGAGCCGCGCGCGCAGCCGTTCCATGTCGGCGGCGTTGCGGGCGACGTTGTGGGTCTTGAGCACCAAGCCGGCCTTTGGGTTCTTTGCGGCGACGCGGCGGAAAGCCTCCACCACCGCCTCCGGATTCTTGCGCGCGGCCAGCGAGTTCATGTCGAACACGAACAGGAAGAGAAACAGATCCTCCGGCAGCCCGAACTTCGCCCGGAAGTTCGTCCCCGCCGGCGGCGCGAACTCCACGACCAGCGGCATGTTCACGACGGGCACTGGCACGCTCATCTGGATCGCCTCCGCGCAAAAACGCGACGAAGTCCATATCTCGTCGAACCACCGCGCATATCGCACCCAGTCCTCCGGGAACTCATCCGTCTCCCACAGCCAGTAGGCGATGTTGTAGCGTCCGCTCATCCAGCCTTCGCCGTGATGCTTCTCGATCTCGTCCGTCTCCCGCACGTTGATGTGATAGAGGCTCACGGGGAGCTTCATCGTTTCCGAAAGCCGCGCCCTCACCGTCTCGTCGCTTTGGCGGCTGGTGAGCGGGAGGCGAAGCCGCACAAGGCATGTGGGCACGCCGGCCGCGTCCGCCGCGCGCACCGAGCCGCGGGCCGCATCGCCCATGCTGTGCTCGGAGAGGAAATGCCCGACGATGTTCAGGCCCGGTCGGACTTCTTTCCGCACGGCCGGCCCCGGCAGAGCGGCGTGTCCGCGGAAGTCCACGACCAACTCGCCGTCCACCGAAAGCGTGGCCAGGCGCAACCGGCGATGTTGCAGGTTGCGAAATCGCCAGTCGCACATCCGCCGCCACAACGCCAACGGCATCGGCGCCGACATGAAATAGGTCGCCACACCGGAAAGGAAGCCCGCGGGTTGCACGTTCCTCAACCGGAAGCCGAGTCGGAAAGTTTCCCGTCCGTCGGGACGCGGCGGAAGCGTGCCTTCGGCAACGAAATTGTTCTGCGCAGGCGTGTGGCAGAACAGCGGCGCGCCATCGAGTGACACCTCCAGCGTCGGCGGCGTGGTAATGCGCGGCCAAACGGCCAGCCATTTGTCCAGACGTTCCTTCCACCGCGCCAAGCCTGCGGCATCAAAAAGCTTCTGCCAGCGTTTCTCGAGGGCCAGCACTCTGGCGGGCGGCTGCCATCGCGGCCTGTGGTGCAGGTCCGGCGCGATGAGCCGGCCTTCAACGCGGAGCGTCTTTCCCCAAAACTTCGCGGGCAACTCCACGTCCGCCTCGCCGTAAGGAACGCAGGCGGTGTCGCGATCCAGTTCGTCGAACCGGAAATTCCGCGGTGACCACCCCAGTCCCGGCCGTGCGGCGTTGCGTTGGGAGGAACCTTCGCTCATCTCAAATCCCGAAGAATCGTCTCATCAACCTCTCCAGCCAGCGCATCGGCAACACCCGCGCCATGAACGGGCCGATCTTCGCCTGATAGAAGCTGCCCACGGTGACCACCGGCGGCGGGTTTGGGGAGTTCATGACGCGCCAAACGGTTTCAGCCACGCACGACGGCGGCGGCGCGGCGGCCATCTCGCGGCGTTGGACTTCCCAGACCGCTTCCTGGCGCGCGCGGTCCTCGTCGGGAGCGAAGCGCCTCGTCGCCGCGTGAAACGGCGTGTTGATGTCTGCGGGCTGCACGTCCACGACGCGGACGGGCGACTCCGCGAGTTCGAGGCGCAGGCACCGGCTGTAGGCGCTGAGGGCGGCCTTGGCGGCGCTGTAGGCGGCCATGTAGGGAACTGCAAACGAGCCGGCGAGGGACGTGATGTTGATGATGACACCGTGCCCGCGCTGGCGCATCGCGGGCACGGCAAGGCGAATCAGTTCGAGCGGGCCGTGCAGGAGCAACTGAAACTGCTCGCGCGCCAGTTCGGCGGGCACTGTGGCGGTCGGCCCGAAAACGGCGGAACCGGCGTTGTTGATGAGCACGTCGAAGCCGCCGGCGTCGCGCTGCGCCTGTGCGAAGCTTTCGCGGATGGACGCGTCGGCGGCGAGGTCCATGCACACGGGATGAAAATGCGGAAGCTGCGGCAACCGTGCCGTGTCGCGGGAGGCACCCCAGACTTCGCAACCGCGCGCAGTGAGCAGGCGCGCGATTTCCAATCCGATGCCGGAACTCGCGCCGGTCAGCAGCACAGTGGTCGGACGTTCATTCTCCATTTTCCCAGCGCCGAAGTGCGAGGCAAACGTTGGAACCGCCGAAGCCGCTGGAGTTGCTCAGGACAATGCGCGGCGCGTCGGCGATGGGGCGTGTCACAATCGGCAGGTCCTTGCACTCCGGGTCCAACTCGGTGATGTGGGCGGAGACAGGCGTGAACCGCTCCTGCAACGCGAGACAGCAAAAACCCGCTTCCATCGCGCCCGCCAACGACAGCCCGTGGCCGGTGAGGCTCTTGGTGCTGCTGATGAAGGGGACTTTGCCGCCGGCGAACACCTTGCGAATGGCGCGGCATTCACTAACGTCGCCAATCGGCGTGGAGGTGCCGTGGGCGTTGATGTAGTCCACCTCACCCGGTTTGAGATTCGCGTCCTGTAAGGCCTCCTTGATGGCCCGCGACAAGCCGTCGCCGCTGGGTTCAGGCGCGATCACGTTGAAACCGTCGGAGGCTTGTCCCCAGCCCATCGCCTCGACAGCGATGGCCGCGCCGCGCCGCCGAGCGTGTTCGAGTTCCTCGACGACCAACACGGCCGCGCCGCCGGTGCCGACGAAGCCGTCCCGTTTCGCGTCAAAGGCGCAGGGCGTTTTCTCCGGGTCGGTCTGCACGCTGAGCGCGCGGATGCCGGCGAAGGGGAGGATGCTGAACTTGTTGCAGTCCTCGGCGCCGACCACGAAGACGATGTCCTGCCGGCCCTGCCGGATCAGTTCCATCGCCAGCCCCAAAGCATGAGCCGACGACGAACAGGCGCTGGAGCAGCCGAGCGAGCCGCCCTTGAGTTTGAAGCAAGAGACGAGGTTGATGTAAAGAGAACCGGGAATGCCGTTGACAATGGCCATCGGCTGACAACGCATCACACCGCGCGTGGCCATCGTGTGGAGGTTTTCGTAGGCCATCCACATCGAGCCGCCCGAAGCGCACAGGATGCCCGTGCGCGGGTTGGAAACAAGGTCTGGCGCGAGTTTCGCCTCGCGGATGGCTTGCTGCATCGCGCAGTAGGCGTAGAGGGCGTTGGGCGTCATCGGCCGCAGTTGCTCGCGGCTGAGCGAGTATTCAGCAGGATACGTCCAGTCCTCGAACATCGCTGTCGGAAAACTGAAGCCTTTGACGGTGCCCGCCAGCTTCACCGGCACATCCGGCGCGGCAAACTCCGGGAACAACTCCACGCCGGTGCGGCATTCCTTGAGGTTGCGCAGGACTTCTTCGCGGCCGTTGCCGATGCTCGTGATGAATCCCAACCCTGTAACAACAGCGCGTCTCATGGGCGGCATGATGGGCGCCGTCAGGGGGTCGCGGCGGGCGGAGGGGTGACCGCCGGCGTGGTGACGGCCGGTTCTTCCGGCACCAACTGTTCGCCAAAAGCCAGCACCAAGCGGTCAATCGCAGCGACGCGGTCGCCGTTGACACTGGCCGTGCAACTGAAGATGGCCACCGGGTCGCGGAGCTTGACGAGTCTGCCTTCGAACGTCAGTTGCTGGCCGGGCCGGACCTTGCGATAGACATGCGCGCCATCCAGCGTGGCGAAGAAAATGTGGTTGGTCTTGATCTCCTTGGAGAGCAGCTTGGGAGCCTTCTCCAGCACCCACAAGCACGCCGCCTGCCCCAGCGCCTCAAACAACACCGAGGCCGGAAATATCGGCTCGTCCTTGAAATGTCCCGCCAGGAAAAACTCGTCGCCCTTGACCTGATAGCCGGCCTTGACCGTCTCATCGCCCAACTCGGCGGTATCCAGAAAGAGAAACGGCGGCTGCTGCGGCAGCACCAGCGCGATGTGCTCGCGGCTGTATTGCTTGGCGGCAGGCGCGGCTGTGGCGCCGGCGATCTTGTTCTTGAGAAACTGGTTGAGCGTGCCCAGCGTGCGGATTTCCTTCAACTCCTCGTTGTTGATCTGAATCTTGAGCGTTTCCTCGATGGTCAGCACGATCTCCAGCAACGTCAGCGAGTCCAACCCCAGGTCCTGAATCAAAGACGTGTCATCGCCCGCGTTTTCGAGCCGCAAGCCCACGTTCGCCGGCTGATAGCGCCGGATGACCCCATACACCACCGCGCGAAGGGCCTCCGGGTCGTGGCGCTCACGAAAACGGATCGCCGCCTCGACGGTTTCCGGACTGCACCGTTTCAGCGTTTCCTTCAAATCCGCGATCTCTTTTTCAGACAGAGTGTTGTTCATTATCAAACAGGCCCAAGCCACCTTGCCGCCTGCGAAGTGCCAATACCAACGACTCGCCGAGAAAGCAACTGCTTTCTTCCTCCGCGCGCGCTAGTCTCAACTCATGGCAAGGCCCGTTAGATGAACAACGCCCGTCAACCCATCACAATCGCAGTTCTGCTCCAAGACTTGGAGTTCGGCGGCACGCAACAGTATGCACTCCGCCTGCTGAAACACATGGACCGCGCGAAGTTCTCGCCTGAACTGTGGGTCTTGCGCGGTGGCGACGACATGGCCGCGCTCGCCGCCGAGACGGGAGTCAACGTCGTCCGATTCTCTGATGCCAAGACCGTGACGCCGTTTGCTTTGGCGCATCTGGCATGGCGGCTGTTTCGCTCTCGGCCGCAGATTCTCTACACGCTCACCGTCGTGCCCAACATCTGGGGCAGGCTGCTGGGCACTCTCGCGCGCGTGCCGGTCATCGTCTCCGGCTACCGCAGCCTCTTTCCCAGGCAGTGGGAACGGCTCCTCTGGCGTTTGTCTGACAAGATCATCTGTAACGCCGACGCGCTGAAAGAAATCATGGTTCGCCAACTTGCGGTGGCTCCGGAGCGCATCGCCGTCATCCCGAACTCCGTTGACACCGATCACTTCCGCCCGGAGCCTGCCGCCAAAGCCGCGCAACCCACCGTCGTCTTCGTCGGCCGATTGGTCGCGGAAAAAGACCCCATGAATCTGCTGGAGGCTTTCCGGCTGGCGGCGCAGCGGCTGCCGCGGGCGCAGTTCGAGATTATCGGCGGCGGCCCGTTCCAGCCGGAAATGGAAGCACGCATCCGGGCTTGCTCGCTGGAGTCGAGCATCAAACTGCTGCCGGCCATCGCCGACATCCGCCCCGCGCTGCGCAAGGCTTGGGTCTTCGCACTCGCGTCCGCCTCCGAGGCGTCGCCCAACGTCATCATCGAAGCGATGGCTGCGGGCCTGCCCGTCGTCGCCACTCACGTCGGCGGCATTCCAGAACTGGTCGAGGATGGAACGACCGGCCTGCTGGTGGAGCCGGGTAATCCGGCGCGCCTCGCCGAGACCATCGTTGCGCTGCTCACGGACGAAGAGCGCCGGCGCACGATGGGAGAGAAAGGCCGCGAGAGAGTCCTGGCCCGCCACAGCATCCAAACGATGGTCAGCCAAACCGAGCAAGTGCTGCTGGAGGCGGCGCGGCCGTGACGCTGCCGGCAAAAGCCACCAGTTCACGCCGCATCCGCTCGATCCCAAACTCGCCAGCCTTCGCCATACCGCCCTGACGCAACTTCTCTCGCAGAGCGTCATCTTCAAGCACCCGCCGCAGAGCACGCGAAAGCGCAGGCGCGTCACCGTCGGGCGCCACGAGAGCCGTCTCGCCGTCCTTCATGTGCTCCAAACCGCCACCACCAGTGAAGCCAACCACCGCGCAGCCGCACGCCATCGCTTCCAGTGGCGGCAACGCGAATCCCTCCGGAAAACCGGTCGCGACAAAGATATCAGCCTGCTGGTAGAAGCCGGCCATCTCCTCCTCCGATTGCGCGTTGGGTAGTTCCACCACATGAAGCCGCTGCTGCAACCCGGTTGGCAACAGCGCCACCGCCTCACGGCCCATCGTCCACGACGGCTTGCGTTTCAGATAGAGCACCGAGTTCGCCTTTCGTTTCTCCGGCGCGGGCCGAAAGAGGTCGAGCCGGATGCCGTTGGTGACGACGTGGCGTGGCAGGCTCGTGTGTGTTGCCATGAACTCGCTGACGTAGTTGCTGCAACTCAGGATGTCTGTGAAGCCGAAGTCCTCGTAGCGCCGCCCCGTAGTCGCTTTCTCCACCAACCCGCCGTTCTGAACAAACGCGAACTTCCGCCGGCACGGGAACGCCTCCGCGGTCAGCGGCAAACGCTCCGGCACAACCAGCACATCCTCGGACGTCGCGAGTCGTCGAGCTTCCCGGTCGGTGATCGGCTGGCTGCTGTGTGGCAGCCAATCATCTACGGTGAAATCACCGAGATGGACTGGATGAGCCTCGAAACCACTCTGGTTGAGCAGGTCGCAGTGCTGGTAGATCACCTTCACGCCGCCGCAAGGCAGCCGTCGCCGCCGCTGGAAACAAATCCGCCGGAGGTGCTCCCATCGGCTCTCGATGCACAGCCGGAATCGGCTCTCCGCCGGGATGAGGTAGAGGAATCTCATCGCCCCCCTTGTGTGCAAAAGAACCACAGCCACTGCGCCGCCGTGTGGACGGTGGAGTAACGTTCACTGACCAACGCATGACCGCGGCGGGCGATCTCGTCCAGCCGCGCCGGCTCGCGCCAAAGCTGCCGCAGCGCCGCAAGCCATTCGTCGGGCGTCTGCGCGACCGGCATGCCGCACCCTTCGCTGAACTTCACCACATCCGCCACGCGCGCATCGCCAATCGCCGGACAACCCGCCCCGAAAAGCCGGCGCAGCCGCCCGGCGTTCTTAAGATAGGAGTCGGCGAGCGTCGGCCGCGCCGGGGCGATGCTCAGGCGGGCTTGCGAGGCCAAAGCTGCGAGATTCTCCGGCGACCAAGCCGTGTGACGCACGCGCAGATCGCCCCACCGCTCTGCCTTCTCCTCCTTGCCGGTCAGCACAACCAATTCCACCGCCGTCTCCCGCGCAAACGTCTCCAGCACAGGCCGCAGCGGCTGAAGACCCAGCATGCTCTCTCGCGTCCCGTGCCAAAGCAACAGCGGCTGGCGGTTCGACGGAGCCGCCCGCTCCAGCGTGCGCCGGCCGCCCTCGATCCATTCAGGCGATTCCGTCTCATCCATGAACCACGCGTGCGGATGCACCGCGCCGAGCAGCGACGCCAGCGCCTCCGAAGTCACCGACACCACATGCCCGAACCGCTGCAAGCGGCCCCACACGCGGTCGGCGTCGTCCGGCAACAGCAACACCGTGCGCTCGACCGGACACACGCCAGCCGGCGGAACTCCCTTGAGACACAACAGCCAGTCCACGGGCGTTTCAGGCAGGCGATCGCCGAAAGTGATCTGCCACGGCAAGCCCAACGCGGCGGCCTGCTCGCGCAACTGCGGCACAACCCGGTCCACGTGGATGACCGCGCTATACCACGGGTGCGGCGTCCAGAAATGGATGCGCAGCGGCCGACAGTCCAGCGCACTGGGTTTCTCCTCCGGCATCTGTGTGAATGATCCCGTGAGCCGCCCCGCGCAATGCTCCGCCAGATCCAGATGAAACTGGATCGCCCCCGGAAGAAGCCGCGCAAACCATGATCGGGCCATGCTGGCCGCGCATGATAGGCGATGCCCCGGTCCTTTCAACCCCAATCAAGCCGGCGGGAACCTCGCGCCTTGCCAGAACCGCTCCCCGCGTGTATTGAAACCGCCAGCAATCTGCAATCCAAACGCATCCGTGAAACTCGTCGTAACAATTGATGTCGAGGAAGAAGGCCTCTTCACTGGCCGATACGAGTCCCGTAACGTCCCCGTCGAAAACGTCGCCCACCTCCCGCGCCTGGACCCGATCTTCCGCGAATGGGCCATCACCCCGACGCTCCTGCTCACTCATCCCGTCGCCAGCGCCGAACGCCATCGCGACCTGTTGCTGAAGCTGAAGCAACAATGGAACGCAGAGATCGGCGCGCATCTTCATCCTTGGAACACGCCGCCGCTCCAGACCCTGCCCCACCCCGAACCCGTGCCGTCGGAGTTGATGCCGCGCGAGTTGCTCGAAGCGAAGCTGCACAGCCTGCTCGATTCCATCCGCCAGATGGGCGTCACGCCGACGTCGTTCAGGATGGGACGGTTCGACTTCGGGCCAAAGATATTTTCACTGCTGCAAGGCGCAAGCATCCGGGTGGACAGCAGCGTCGCGCCAATGCGGCGGTTCCAATCCGGCCCCGGTCTTCTGGACGCGCCGTCGGACCCTTACTTTCCCGATCCCGAACAGCCGCGCCGCCCCGGCGGCTCCAGCGTGCTGGAAGTGCCGATCACGATCCTGCCAGTGTTTCCACGACTCGGTGCATGGCTTGACCGCGCTCCGTTGCCGCCGCGCTGGGCGTCGTGGATTGCCATGCATCTCGGCTCGTTCTCGGCCCAGCCGATGAACACTGGCGTTGCGCTCCTGAAAGCGGCGGCGCGGTTGCACCGCCGCCGCGGCGGCCAGGTTCTGACGATCTACTTTCATTCGTCCGAACTCATGCCCGGTGGCTGCCCGCGACACCAGACGCCGCAGGATGTGGAACGTTTTCTCGCGAGGCTGGACGATTTCCTCGCGTGGCTGCACCGCGAGATGCCGGTCGAATCGCTCACGCTGTCGCAACTCAAACCGTGAACCTCCCGCGCACAGCCTACGTCCTGCTCTGGTTTCCCAAACCATCCGAGACCTTCGTCTTCCGCGAGGTGATAAACCTCCGCAAAGCCGGCCTGCTGCTCAAGGTTTTCACGCTCTATGGCGAGTTGACCCGCGCTTTGAGCGGCGAGATGCGCGCCGCCTCCGCCGACGTGGAGCGGCTCGGTGTCCGTCATCTCGGCTGCGTGCTGGCCGGCGTGCTCCATTGGTGGCGGCGCGATCCGAAGCGGACGGTGGCATTGATCCGCGAGGTGCTCTGGCGGCGCTGGCACGGGCTGGAGAAGACAGGCGAGAGCCTGTGGGCTTTCCTCTGCGCGTTTCATCTGGCGCGGCGGTTTGAGGAAGAACGGATCGAGCACATCCACGCGCCGTGGGCGGGCGGGCCGGCCACAGCCGCGTGGGTCGCGTCGCGGCTCACGGGCATTCCGTTCAGCTTCACCTGCCGCGCGTGGGACATCTATCCGCCCGACAGCGCGCTTTCCGACAAGCTTCGTGACGCCGCGTTCGTCCGCAGCGAAACTCAGGCCAACATCAAACACCTCGCGGCTTCCTGCGGCGCGGACACCGCAAAGATACACGTGACCTACAACGGCGTCCCGCTTACCACACACGCGGAAGCCGCCGTCACGATGAAGCCGCCCTATCAGCTCTTCGCGATGGGGCGGTTTGTCGGTAAGAAGGGTTATGAGTTTCTCCTGCGCGCCTGCAAACTTCTCGCGGACGACGGCGTGGACTTCCACCTCACGCTCGCCGGCGATGGCCCGCGCGCGTTTCAACTCAAGCGGCTGGCGCACAAGCTCGGCCTGGGCGGGCGTGTGTCGTTTCCCGGCTTTGTTGCCTACGACGACGTCTCCGATTTGTTTCGCGCGGCGGACATCTTCATCATGCCAAGCGTCGTGCATGCTTCCGGCGACCGAGATGGCATCCCAACCGTCATCATGGAAGCACTCACGCATCGTGTGCCAGTCATCGCCACCAGCGTTTCCGGCATCCCGGAACTGATCGAGGACGGCGTCACCGGCCTGCTCATCCCGGAGAAAGACCCTGCCGCCATCGCGCGCGCCGTGAAGCGGCTGGCCAGCGACCGTTCCTCCGCGCTGGCGCTGGCCGAGCGTGGCCGCGCCAAGGTGCGCGACCTCTTCAACCCGGAGCGGAACCACAAGAAAGTGCTGGAGCTTTACCAGACGCTTGTGGCCAGATAAAGCGCGACGACATGGAACAAACGACCCAAACTTTGCGCACGCTGCCCGGCGACGAGACGCGCCAGATTCTCTGGCGTTTCGCCGACCGCTACGACCTCCAACTGCTCGTCCAGTCCGCCCGCGGCGTCGCGCGCGGCCCGGTGGCGCGGCTCGTGGCCAATGGCGGCCGCAACACGCATGAGTGGACCGCCGGCAAGGCGCAACTGCTGCAAATTTTCGACGAGGCGGGACTGACCGCCGCGTTTCTCGATCCCGAACAAGGCGGCTTCATCGCCGGCCCGAAAAACCTCGCGCTCGCGCTGGTGGCGTTCGAGCTTTCGTGGGTGGACGCCGGCGCGGCGACGAGCAGCATGGCCGGCCATCTGGCGCTCGCGCCCATCTACGCGCGCGGCACGCCGGAGCAACGCGCCTATTGGCTTGGCCGCGCCTGCCCGCCCCAGCCCGGCGAGAATCGCAAGACGCTTCGCGGCTCGTTCGCGCTCACGGAGCCGCTGCCCTACGTCGGCGTCGAAACCACTGTGCTCGGCGGCAAGGCCCGAATCGCCGAATGGCCCGAAGGCGGCGAGCCGATCCTGCTGGTGGAGAAACGCGGCCGGTTCATCACCAACATGGAGTTCGCCAACTTCGTCACCGCCGCGGTGGACTCCGCCGACCCGCGGCTGAAGGGCAGTTGCATGGTCATCCTTGAAGACACCGACCCCGGCGTCTTCGAGCGCGGCACGCCAACGCGAAAGATGGTTCACCAGTTGTCCTCGACGAGCGACCCGGTCTTCAACCTCCGCGTGCCCGCCAGCCGCATCATCGGCGGCTACAAGATCAAGGACGGCGCCATCATTCCGCGCTACAGCCACAGCGAGATCATCGAGGCCGTCTTCCGCCGCACGCGCATCACGGTCGGCCTCATGTCCGCCGCGAAGCTGCTCTCCGCCATCGAGCCGATCATCCGCTATCATCGCAACCGCTTCCGCGGCGCGGGAACGGAACCCGGCTCGCCGCGCCACGAACTCGGCCTCCAGGCGAAGGAGGACGCGCTCCATCGCCTCGTGGACATCTGGGCCACTGGCGAAGCCGCCGCGTCGCTCGGTTTCGCCGCCGCGCGGCTCTTCGACGAACTCGACCCGCTGGAGGTGCGCAAGAATGAAGCCTTCGCCGCGCAGGGCATCACAGACCCGCGCACACAGTTCCGGGCGTTGATGCGGGTGGAAAAGGACGCCATCGAGTTCCTCGAACTCGACGCCCAGCCCGCAGACAAGCGCGACAACGCCCGCCACGCCGCGCTGGCGGCCGACACGCTCGTGCAGTTCGCGTGGCGCGAGATGATCGCCGCCGTCCTCTGCCCCGCCTGCAAGCTCTGGAACACCGGCCACGGCGCGACGATGATGCGCGAGGCCGTGAGCCTCGTCGGCGGCTACGGCATCACGGAGGATTGCCCCGGCTTCCTCGGACAGAAGTGGACCGACATGCAACTGGAAGCGACCTACGAAGGTCCCGAAGCCGTCCAGCGCCGCCAGTTGTCGCTGACGATGACCACGAAGCTCTTCATCGCGCAGTTCCGGCTCTGGACCGCCGAACTGCTCCGCATCGCCTCGGAGCGGCCCGACACCGGCGCGGGCGCGCTGGCCACGGCGATGCGCCTCTGGCTGTGGACCCTCGACCACCTGCGCGACGCCAACGACCCCAGCGGCGCGCCTCTTTACCATAACGCGCGCCAGGGCGTGAGCTTCGCGCTGGCCGACGCGCTCTGCTGGTTGCTGGCCGCGCGCTGCCAGGTTCTCGACGTGCTGGAACTGGAAGCCAAAGGCCCCGCCAATCCTGTCGTCGCCGAAGGCCTGCCCGGCCAGTTGTGTTTCCTCACCAACCTCTGTCACGTCCAATCCGCGCGCGCCGCCGGCGAGGTTGGCCGTATCTGCGCCGAGTTGGTTTACGGCTACGCCGATCCGTTTGCTTCGCTGGTCGGCGTGGAAGAATTCGTGCGGCTGCGCGCCCAACTGGACGGCTGTCTCTCCGGCGCGCGCCTTGCGAAAGACCGCGCCGCCGCCGCGCTCGCGACCGTGATGATCCCGGAGATCCAGGATTATCCGGCTTGAGTGCCGTCGGGCGTTGTGATGTCGCAGGGCGCGGCTATCGAATGCCCTCGGGCGAAACAAGGGCCGTTTGACGGTGTTCTACATGCGCCGCCCCTGTAACCTCACTGCTGTGCGGCGGTATAGAGACTTGATGTGGCACTCAACCTGGAATCCGGCCCGAAATCAAAAATATGAAAACGCTCTGCCGAATCCTCATCGTTCTGACGTGTGTGTGCAGTGCCGCTCTCGCCACCGAGCCAGCCGGTGAGATTGATTTCAACCGTGCCCGCGAGATCTTCCAACGCAAGCAGAACGGCGACACGATCTCCGCCGCCGATCAGGCGTATTTGCAGAAGGCGATGGAAACGCACCGCCGCCAGCAACAGGGCCAGAACACCGGTGGCGACATTGATTGGCAGCGCGCCGGCGAACTGCACCGGCGGGCGCAGAGTGGCGAGAAGCTCTCGCCGGAAGACCAGGCTTATTACGACAAGGCCAAAGCCATCCGCCAGCAGCGCATGGGACAAGGCAAAGGCAGCGGGCAAAGCGCGCCGACCGGCCCCGCGATGGGCGGCAAGGACTCGGTGGGCCTCACGCCGCTGACCGAGTTGGGCGAGGCGAAATACAAAGGCGAGGACGGCGGCCTCTACGGCGGCGGGAAGAACGAGCCGCCCCCCGCGCACGCCGCCGCCGCGCAAAAGGAGTTGGCAAAGATTCGTCCGCTCGACGCCGACGGCAAACCCGCCGCCAGCGGCAAGGTGGTGTTGCTGTCGGTGGGCATGTCGAACACGACGCAGGAGTTCTCACGCTTCAAGCAACTCGCCGATGCCGACCCGGAGAAGTCGCCGCAGTTGGTGATCGTGGACGGCGCGCAGGGCGGGCAGACGGCGGCGCGATGGGCAGCCGGCACCGACACCCCGGTCTGGCGAACGGCGCACCAGCGGTTGAAAGCCGCGGGAGTCACACCGCGGCAGGTGCAAGTGGTTTGGATCAAACAGGCCAACGCCGGCCCGACCGGGACGTTCCCTGGCTACGCGAAACAACTACAGGCTGACATTGCCTCGGATTTGAACCTTTTGAAGACCGAGTTTCCAAACCTGCGCGTGGCCTACCTCAGCAGCCGCATCTACGCCGGCTACGCCACCACGCCGCTCAACCCCGAACCGTATGCTTACGAGAGCGCGTTCGCGGTGCGTTGGCTGATCCAAGACCAGATCAAAGGCGGCGCGAAACTGAACTTCGATCCGGCTCGCGGCGATGTGAAGGCGCCGTTGCTGTTGTGGGGACCTTATCTGTGGGGCGACGGAATGAAGCCGCGCAAGAATGACGGCCTTGTTTGGACACGCGACGATCTCACGCCAGGCGACGGCACGCACCCGAGTCCCGCGGGCCGGCAGAAGGTCGCCAACCTGTTGTTGAAGTTCTGCAAGACCGACTCCACCGCGCGACAGTGGTTTCTATCGAAGCCGTGATCGGCGCCCGCTTGTGCTATCTGCTCGCGACCGTGATGATCCCGGAGATTCAGGATTATCCGGTTTGAGCGCCGACGGGGGCCGCGCTGTCTAATGGCGCGTGGACACGGCGAAGGCCGTGTGAGAAGATGCGGTCATGCCGCACGTGATGGTGGCGACGGTTTGAGGTTCCTGCAATGGATGCACACTCCAGCACTCTGGACACGCAACAGATTCCGGCGCTGTTGCGGGGAGAATCCGAGTCCATTAGTGGATGGCTCGACCAATCCACGACGCGGCGCGCGGCGCTCTGCATCGCGATGATCCTGGTCGGCGCCGGACTCTACGGCGCGGCCGTGGGCCTGTGGCGCTCGCCGCTCCAGGCCGGTTACAACGCGATCAAGTTCCCGCTGATCGTCCTGCTGACAACGCTCGCCAACGCTCTGATCAACGGCATGTTCGCGCCGCTGCTTGGCCTCAACCTGCGGTTTCGCCAGTCGCTAATGGCGGTGCTGATGAGCTTCACCATCGCGGCGGCCATCCTCGGCTCGTTCAGCCCGGTGGTGCTCTTCATGGTCTGGAACACGCCGCCGCTGGGACCGTCACTGGCGGACGCAAGAGACGCCCACAGCTTCCTGCTGGTGAGCCAGGTGGCGCTGGTGGCGTTTGCGGGCATCGCGGGCAATCTGCGTCTGTGGCAACTGCTGCGTCAACTCGGCGGCAGCAACGCTGTCGCGTTCAAGGTCATGCTGGCGTGGCTCGCGATCAACCTTTTCCTCGGCAGCCAGATTTCCTGGATTCTGCGGCCGTTTGTCGGTTCGCCGCATCTGCCGGTGGAGTTCATCCGCGACGACGCGCTCGCCGGGAGTTTTTACGAAACCCTTTTCTCCGCCGTTGGCAAACTTCTGTCGGAATAAACCACCATCCCAAAACCCAATCCTGCGAGGATCTCATGAGCGAACCGAACTCCAACCCACAGCCGAAACCGCCGGTCATCTCGCCAGCCGCTGCCGCGCCCGCCACACCGGCAGCCCTGGGCGAGCTTCCCGCCGAACGCGTTCCCATCACCAACCCCGTCGCCGCCGTCGAGGCCATCCTGCGCGAGCCGCGGCGCATCATGTTCCAACTGACGCAGCCGGGCGCGGGCCGCGTGATCGCCTCGCTGCTGCTTGCGGCCATCGGCTGCGCGCTGGTCTATGGCATTGTGGTCGGGACGTTCTCCGGCGGCGAACAGCTCTGGGCGGCGCCGGTGAAAATTGTCGTGGGGCTGGTCCTGAGCGCGGCGATCTGCATGCCGAGCCTCTACGTCTTCTCATGCCTGAGCGGGTCGCGGGCGCGGCTGGCGGACTTGTGCGGGCTGGTGGCGGGACTGCTGGCGCTGGCAGCGCTGCTGCTGCTCGGGTTCGCCCCCGTGGCGTGGGTGTTTTCCGAATCCACCGAATCGGCGGCGGGCATCGGCACGATCCACCTGGGCTTCTGGTTTGTCGCGAGCTACTTCGGCCTGCGCTTCCTGCACGCGGGTTTCAAGCTGCTGGACGCGCGAGGCAGCGGCGGCCTGGCCGCGTGGGTGGTGGTATTCATCCTAGTGACGCTGCAAATGACCGCGGCGCTGCGGCCGATCGTCGGCACCGCGCCGACATTCCTGCCGACGGAGAAGAAGTTTTTCCTCAGCCACTGGTTTGACTGCACGGTGGGCACGCCGAAGGAGAAACCAAAAACAATTCCCCGCGCCAAAGTCCCCAGCAAGTTCAGTTCATGACGCGGGAAGCCGGACTTGGCCGAATATTTCACACGTTTTGTAGCCGCCGACGTAAGGAGGCGGAAAGGCTGTGGCTGGCAACGCGTCCGCCTCCTTACGTCGGCGGCTACAGCCTCTCGGCGTTTCGTGCAGCGTGTGAACTATGCGGATTCAGAACACAACCGACCTGTTGCGGTTCGACGAGGGCAGCGACGGCGTTGCTGGCGAGGCAGGCGGGTTGCCGCTCGCGGACATGCGCTGCAACGCGATCAGTTGCTCTTTCCGATAAGCCAGCCGCTCCGGATCGCTTTCGCGTTCCATCAGTTCTTTCACGTGCTGGATCGCTCCCGCGACGCCGCCGTGCCGGTCCACGTAGGTCTGCATGTCCAGATTTCTGCCGTTCGGAAACGCAACCATCCACCGCCCATTCTGGTCCTGCATCGCCGTCGGTTTCTCAATCTTCGACTTCGTCCCCGCGCTCGACGCCTGTTTCTGGGCGGCCGTTTGCGACGCCGGCGCTGGCGTCATGGTGGTTTCCTGCTGGATGATGGCGGTTTCCTTGCCCTTCCCAAGCACCACCTGGCGGTCGTCAAATTTCACGTCCAGCACGATGATGCCGCCCGGCAGGTGGTCGCCTTCCCTCACGAACCGCGACATGATCCCCGTCCGCTCCAGGCTCGCCTCTTCGTGCTTGCCCTGCCGGATGAACGCCGTCACGCGCCAGTCGGCCGCAAACGCCGGCTGGCTGGTTTCCGACTGCGGCGATTGGGCAAACGCCGCCGTAGCCGCCACTCCCACGATAAACATCCACGTTTTCACAATATCAAAACTCCGACACCTCATGGCCGTGTCCCAGGCCGCTCATCGGTTTCCACAAGCCCTATTATGCAGCTTCAAAAGCCTATATACAAAAACTAAAATGCCCTGCCATCCCGCCCGCAGGCCGCGATTCACCAAACCCCCTTCCGCCCGTCCGCTCACCGCCCTTTGTTCGGCAATTGCCCCGCCGCCTCCAGCCGTATCCAGAGCACGCCCGCGAGCGTGTCGTTGATCTTCGTCAGCGTCTTGATCTCCCGCAGGATGGCCGCGTCCCGGTCGGGGACAAAATCGCACCGCAACTCCTTCAGCGGCATCCCCCGCAACGGCGAGAGGTCCGTCACCTTCGTGTTGTTGCACCAAAGCACCGCCAACGGCATTCCCGCCAGCGGCATCAGGTTGTCCACCGCCGTATCGTTGCAGCTCAGCAACGTCAGCTTCATGCCCGCCAGCGGCGTCAGGTCGCTCACCTCCGTGCCGCCGCAAGTAAGCGCCGCCAACGGCATCCCTTTCAACGGCGACAGATCGCGGACCGGGTTGTTGTGGCAATACAGCGCCGCCAGCGCCATCCCCTCCAACTCCGACAAGCCCAGCAACGCTCCCTTCTGGCCCGCCGCCGGCGTGATCGTGAGGCTCCGGAGCCACCGCAGCGCCCGCACCGGCCATATCTTCGTCACCGCCGCCGTCGAGAACGCCAGTTCCGTCACCGCGTTGCCCTGCACCCGGTGCGTTTCCTTGCCGTCAAACTCCGGGTTCAGCGCCTTCAACTTCGCCATCACCACGGCCACCTGCCGTTCGGCCGGCAGCGTGCCGACAGTCACCAGAAACGCCGCCGCCGCGCGCTCGACTTCCTTTGCCGCTTCGGCCGCCTGCTTGCGCACCGCCACGTTCGCGACCTGCATGAACTCTGCCACCGGCATCCCGTTGATCTTCTTCAACATCTGCTTGTCCATCAACAACACCGCCGCCTGCTTGTTCGCCACCACCATCACGTCGCAGCGCAACTCCTTCAGGGGCACTCTCGTCAGCGGCGACAGGTCGCTCACCCCCGTGTCCCGGATGTCCAACTCCGTCAACGGCAACTCCGCGAGCGGCGAGAGGTCGCGCAACGTCCGCTTGGCCGGTGTGCCACGGCAGGAGAGCTTGCGCAGGTCCGTCAGCAAGCGCAGCGGCGAAATATCCGTCACCGCCGCCGACGAAAACGAAAGCTCCGTCAGCGCGCCATCCTCGAACCGGTGCGTCTCCCTGCCGTCGAAGCCGGGATTCAACTCCTTCAACTGCGCCATCACCTGCCGCAACTGCGCCAACGGCGACAGCGCCGCCTCGGCGGCAAAGCCCACCGGCGCGCCCGCGGCGAGCGACAAAGACAGAACCATCGGCATCAAGTATCTCATCATGGATAACCCGCCCGCCATCTTACCGGTCTTCCGCCCGTTCGCAAGGCGCGAACATCGCATGGGTGGAGCAGGCGAAGGGGCGCATCTCACTTTCTGAGAGGATGGTTCGGCCCTCGAAGCGCACCGAAGGTGCAGCGGCAAATCAGCCCAGGGCAAGCGAGTCCGCGAGCGCCGCCCTGGGTTGGCAACGTCACCCAATGGCCGCCCTGAAGGGGCGGCGGTGATCGCACGTCTGCGGTTTTCCTTGCGCCCCTTCAGGGCGCAGCCGGTTATTACTGAGGGTTCCCAGGGCGGCGTTCGCGGACTCGCTTGCCCTGGGCTGATATACTTCGGCGCCTTCGGCGCGACCAGACGGGAACCAGTCCAAATACTGAGATGCGCCCCTCCGTGACGGGCGCAACCGGGCACACGCACCACGTTCGCGGACCTGTGTAGCGCAGACTTCCAGTCTGCTGTATCGCCGGCTTCCAGCCGGCAGCGCGTTTACATGAGAATCCGCGTTTGGCAGGTGGAGACCTGCGGATTGGAAATCCGCGATACAGCAGACTGGAAGTCTGCGCTACGGTGCGTGTGCCCGGTTGCGCCCCCGCCGTGACGCGATCATGCAATCATCCCCCTTCCGCGTCACGGAGTGACGCGACTACTACAGCGCCTGCCGCAGGCTCTCCGCCCACGCCACAACCGCCTGCACCTCCGACTGCGTCGGCGGATCGCTGATGCTGCCCTCGAACGGCCCCACGCTCACCGGCTTCATCGCCAACGGCGCGCCATTCACATCCACCGGCGACTGGAACGAGAAACCGCTCCGGTTGCTGTTGAAGGCGATGCGGGTGCCGTCGCCGCTGATGCGGATGTGCAGCACGGCCTCCGTGCCGCTATGCACCTCCAGCAGCACCGCGTCCGGCGAGTCCGCCCGGCGCAGGCTGAACAACTTGCCGCCCGCGACGATGACCTTGTCGGCGTCCTCGCTGATCGCCGAGTCGCCCAGCGTGCCGTCGCCGGTCTTCTTCGGAATCGCGCCGGTCGTCACGTCGGCGAGAATCGAGCCGGTCTCGTCGTGGAGGGCGTTGAATTGTCCCCGCAGTTCCGCCGCCCGGACCTCGGAGCCATTTACAGGCAATGATGGATCAAACATGGCTTTGTGATTGGTGACTGGTGACTCGTTTTCAAATCACGAATCACGGATTACGAATTACAGATTACGCATTACGTGTTACGAACAACGAATCACGCATTACGAATTACTGATTACGTTTTCCGCCTCACGGCACCACGATCTGCTGCGTCGGCCCTTCCGGCGCTTCGCCGTCGTCGTTGGCGGCCACGATATAGACCTTCACCGTCTGGCCGGTTGTGAAACTATCCAGCGTCACCGTCAGGTCATGCACGGCGTCGCGCGCCTTGAACTCCTCATCCACGCCGACGATCTGCACATAAGGCCGGTATCTCGTCGCCCGCGCCGCCCGCGGCCAGGTCGCCACGATCTTCCCCGGCAATCCGGCCGTGAGCGTCAGCGACGCCACCGGTTCGGGCGAATTCGGGTCGGCCGGGGCGTTCAGTCCGAATCGGTGCCAGCGTTCATCATCATCGGCCAGCACCTCGGCCAGCTCCGAGATGCTGCTGCGCATCCGTTTGCGCAAGGCCCGGTAGGCGGCCGCCCGCGCCTTGTCCTTCGTGTTCATGTCGGTCACCTTCTCCGCCAATTCATCCCGTCCATCCGAGAGCGCCGTGTAATGCTCCTCCGCCTTCGCCGCCGTCACATTCAGCGCCGCCACCTCCTTGGCCGCATTCGCCGTGAAGTAAGTCTTCAGCGACGCGCACAAGTTCATCCGTTTCTCCTGGTTCAACGGCACCGCCGTGGACTCGTCGGGAAAACCCGTCGGCTCCCACTTTGGACTCCAGCGGTTGCCCAGGAACCCGGCCAGCACATTCTTCGTCGCCGACAGGAACGCCGCCGCCGCCTCATCCGTCGCCACCAACTCATCCGACGCCGTCTGCCGCGCGTCCTTGGCCAATCGCAGGTTATTGTCCCCGCCGCGACAGGCTGCGATCACCGCCCGCATCTTCGCCTCGCCCGTGATGCCGAGCGCGCCCTCCAGTTGATGCAACCCGTCGGCGATGTCCTCCGCCATCGCCAGCGCCGCATCATCATCTTGTGATATTGGATTTCCAGCCATATACCTGCGCCCTTTCGTTTTGACCATTAACACCACCGGAACCACCGGAACCACCGGGCCGTCCATATATCGGCGGCCGGAATCGTAAGCTTCGCCTGAGTCATACGTCAGAGGCATTCAGCCTTCCCGCTGTAGCGGCGCTCTCCGAGCGCCGATAAGGAACGGCGGTTTCAATCCGCCGCTCCGTGACTGATAGGAATGCAGGCGGTCGGAGACCGCCTCTACAGGATTACAGGGGCCTTTTCCGCCGTCTTCCACCGACAATCTTTTTTTCGGTGCCGGATATCGGACCCCATCCACCGACAATCCGAAAACCGGTGCCGGCTTCCCGACATACTCCGCCGACGATCCGACGACCGATGCCGGATGTCCGGCACGGTTCACCGACAATCGGAAACGCAGTGCCGGAATCCCGACACCCTTCGCCGACAATCCGAAACCGGCCGCCGGCTTCCCGGCACGGTCCACCGACCATCCGGGAACCGGTGCCGGCTTCCCGACCCATTCCGCCGACAATCCGGAACAGGGTGCCGGAATCCCGGCATGGTTCGCCGACAATCCGAAACCCACCTCCGGCATCCCGCACCGGTCAAACGACAATCCGAAACCCGTCCCCTGCATCGTTCCTGGAAGGAAACTTCGAGTTTCCACAGGAAAGCGCAGTTTTCCCCCGCTGTGAAAGAGCGGTTTCATGAGGCAAACTCCCCGGCTCCGACAGGGAAAGAAACCACCGCGGCGGTTTGAGGACGGGGCGTCGGTGTTCGGATGAACTGTTTGACGGCTTGGAAGAGTTTCGGGTTCGTTACCTTCAGGCATCCGAGGAAGATTGCTGCCGACGGTTCCTTCTCCCCATACTCCACGTCCTGAACATGGCGCGTGCTTATCCCGATCTCGCCTGCAAGCCAGTCCTGTTTGAACCCCATCTCCAAATGCGCCTTGGAAAACAAGTCCGCCGCGAGTTTCTCGTTGATTAAACGCCCGGCCTTATCCATGCCGCGTCTTTTACCAGACCCGCCCCAACAGCGGAACGAGCTATAGCTCGTGTCCCCATTTTCTGCCCCACCAAGCTTTCAAGAGTTCAAGGAGTCGAGGTTGACGGTGGCTGGAAGTTATTGTAAACAAGAATTGCCGTGAGCGAAATTCGGCCCCGTGCCGTGAGAACCTTCGGGGTTCCTATACTCACGGCTTTTTCTTTTTTCGCACGGCTTCTACTTCTTCCCGGCCCAGACGTAGGCGCCGTCTTTCCGTGCTTGGAAACGCTCGCGGGGGACGTTGAGTTTGCCGCGCACGGCGATGGCGCGCTTCGGCACATCCATCTTCTTCTCCAACTCTTCCCACGGCACGGCGGGCGGGATGCCTTCGGGAACCGTTTCGTCGTTGATGGTGTTGCGGAGGAAACGGGCGAAGGCGGCGGCGGAGGGGTCGGCTTCGGGCATCAGCTTCGGTTTCTTGCCGCCGAGTTCGATCTTGTGAAGTTCGACGCGGTTGATGGCTTCGGCCACGACAGGCCAGGCGGCTTGAATGCGCGGGTCTTTCCAGAGCGCGGCGCACCAAGTGTCCAGGGCGAGCGGGCCGCCGTTGGCTTTGTGTTCGAGATGCCACTCGGCTTTTTCGGCGAGCCAGCCGCGGAAGGCGTCGGCCAGTTCCTGCGCGTAGGCGGCGGGGCCGGCGGTCCAGCGGTTGCCGACTTTCCATTGCTCGTCCCAGCGGCGTTTATAGACCGGCGCTTCGATGCGGCGGATGTGTTCGTTGTCGCGGATGGCGGCCAGTCGCGCTTGCCAGAGTTGACGGCGTTCCGCGGGCCAGTCGGCGGGGATGAGCGCGACGGCTTTTGCAAAGTCGCCGTCGGCTGCCGCCCAGAAGCGGAAGGGACGGTCGGATTCCTGTAGCGGCGGTCTCTGACCGCCGGGTTCCGGAATTCGGCGGTCAGAGACCGCCGCTACAGCCGGATGCTCCGCCGGCAACAATCCGTAGGCGGCATAGACCAGCCAGTCCATCTCTTCCTGCGAGCCGATCATCTCGGCGCGGAGTTGCTCGCGGCGGGCGGTGGCGGCGGCGAGGCGGGCGCGCAAGTCGCCGGTGGCGGCGAAGGGCGGGGCGAACTCGGCTGCGGCGGGAACGTGGCCGGGCAGCGAGGCGTTCCAAGCATGGTAAGCCTCGCCGTCTTTCTCGAAAAGCTTGGCCAGCGCCAGCGATGGCATCTGCCGCCCCCGCTCCCAGCAGGACCGCGACAACGCCGTCAACCGCTCCGCCAGCGCGTTCGGCTTGCCGCGCAACGGCTCGGCGATGAGTGGAGGGATGGGAGTCTGCTTGATGCGCTTCCCCTGAAACTCAAATCGGTCCAACTGCTCATCTTTGCCGGCTCCCTTGTTGAACGAAACCTGCTTCAACCAGAAAAGCACGGAATTCGAGTTGAGGACACCGGCGAGCAAACACGCATGGCCATCATCGTCCTTTGGCAGTTGGAGCACTGGCGCAGTTTGCGGAAGCAGCCGCCCTTGATGAAGCGGGATGAAGTGCGCGTGTGTGGCAATCTCGGGGTAAGAAACGGTCAACTTCGCTGTGATCTTCGGCACCGACATCTGATGAAATCGAAACCACGGTTCACCCGCCTTCAGGTAGGTCTGACCTCCGAATGTGGCCCGGCCGCCAAGTTCCTGTTTCATCATGCGAAGCCATTTGAAAAGCCCCGTCTTCCGGTCCTCCTCCAAGAGCTTCCACTTGTCGTCGTATGGCTTGAGAACGAACTCACCGTCAAAGACGAGCCAGTTGCGCAACTGATCGCCCGGGACGAACGGCACGAGGAACGAACGCTCGATGCCTACCTTCCGCACAACATGGCCGGACAAAACGAACGCATCGTCCTTGTGCGTGTCGAACATGCTCCCGCACGATTCGATGAAGTCTGCGAGTTGCGCCGCGCCAGCCTCCAACTTCTGCTGTGTTGACTGCCCGCTCGCGTCCAGCTTCAACGGCCACTTGGCAAGGTCCGCCATAGACCGCTCTGCGACTGCAATGCGCTCGTCGGTGTAACCCGGGTCGTCGTGGTGCTGCTGGAGACTCGCCCAAAGTGGGCTTTCTTCTGGAACCGTCCGAAGGTCTCCGCCACCGGGCAGGCGTCCGGCAATTCGCACCGCGTGCTTGGTCAGTTGCTCGATCGTCTCGCCCTGTTCGGGGCTTCGGCCAAAAACGATGCACGTAGGTGTGCCATGACCAGGGAAAGATAGACCGTCGCAATCTATGATCTTCTGAAGATGGACGGTAGGGAAGAAGTCTTCGATAAGCGGCTTTCCGAAATCACGCATCATGAATCCGTTTGACACGATGAAACCGAGTTCGCCACGCGGGCGGAGGAATCCGAAACTCGCTTGGAAAAAGGGTGAAACCAATTCGTATTCACGGTGGCATACAACCGGCCATCGTTCGCGGTAAGACTCGCGCTTCTTCGGATTGCGTGCGGTGACGAAGGGCGGGTTGCCGACGATCAAATCGAAGCCGCCGCGTTGGGCGGGGGTGAGTTCGTCGCCGAGGTTGAGGTTGCCGGCGATGGTCTTGGTCGGCAGACGCGGGTGGAAAATCTCGGCGAAGTCAATGTGCCAGGCGAAGTTGAAGGGACTGTCGAAGTCGGCGCCTTCGAGGCGACGCAGGCGGGCGTAAAAGTCGCTGGCGAACTGGCCGGCTTCGAGTTTCTGGAGTGTTTTCCGGTCGGCGGCGATTTTCTGGAGGGCTTCTTCGAGTTGTTTGATCTCCGCCTCCGCGCGCCGGCGTTTCTCCGCGTCGGAACCCACGTCGCCGAAGAGGTCGCCAACTTGCTGGTTGGAGCGCAGCCGCTTGCTTTCGTCTTCAACGACGCGCTGGCTGAGGTCGAGGCGGCGGGCGAGGAGGTCGAGGCGCAGTTTGCGTTTGCGGTCGGCCTTGCGGGCCTTGTGGAGTTCCGCGCCAAGCTTCTGAATCCTGGCGATGTCGTCGGCGTAGTCCGACGCGCGGTCAGGAGCCACCAAGGCGTGGACGCCGCAAACGTGGTCGAGGAGGCTGTCGCCGCGGTGGAAGTTCATCTCCAGGTTGGGCAGTTGGGAGATGCGGCCGATGGCCTGCTGGAACTGGGCGCGGTCGGCGACGAAGGGGTCCACGCCGAGGTCGTAGTCCACGACAAGGGAGAGCCAGAGGCGGAGGCGGCAGATTTCGATGGCCTGCTGCTGGATGTCCACGCCGTAGAGGCAGTCGGCGACGATCTGGGCCTTGGTGTCGTGGAGCCAGGCGGCGCCCTGTTTGCGGAAGGGGTCCACGTAGCCGTTGGCGGCGGCCTCGGCGATGCGGCGCAGGCTGACGAGTTCCTGGAGCAGGCCGACGGGGAACGCGCCGGAGCCGACGGCGGGGTCGCAGGTCTTGAGTCGCTGGACGAGTTCGGCGATCTGTTTGCCTTCGGCGGGGGTGAGAATGCCGCGGAGGCTGGCGAGTTCGTCGGGGTCGAGGCCGTCGGTGGCGTCAATCTCGAAGAGGTCCTTGAGTTTGGGCGCCCAACCGTCGCCGGGCAGGTGGTTGAGGAGGTATTGGCGGAGGGACTCGCGGCAGATGAAGTGGACGACGATGCGCGGGGTGTAGTAGGAGCCGGTGGCTTTGCGCTTGTCGGGCGCGACGGCGTCGGGGTCGGCGGCCTCGGCGTGGAGGACGATGGACTCGAAGACTTTGCCGAGCATCTCGGGGTCCACGGCGACGTCCTGGTTGAGCGGGGTGTCTTCGCGGACGGTGAAGTTGAAGGCTTCGAGGAGTTGGTCGAAGACGGCGGCGAAGGTGGCGTTGCGGACGCGCAGGGGCGGGTTGTGTTTGCGGCGCAGGGGCGTGGGGGCGAACTCGTCGTCGTCGAAGAGGCCGCCGTTGAGGAACGGGATGCCGGTGAGCCGGTCGGAGGAGCCGGGCGCGGAGGCGAGGGTCCAGAAGAGTTTTTCGAGGAAGTCCTCGTAGTAGGAAAAGTCGTTGCCGCGCTTCCGGTGCAACTGGAAGTTGGCGAGCAGGAAGTCGCGTTTCTGGTCGAGCCAGCCGCGGTTTTGGAGGTAGTAGAGGAAGATGAGGCGTTCGAGGAGAAGCTGGGCGCGGCTGTAGGCTTCGGCGGGCTTGAGGGACTGGCATTTCTCCAGATCGGCTTTGACGGCGTCGAGGGCGGCGTCGAAGCGTTTGAAGAATTCCTTCGTGAGCGGTTCTTTGTCGAAGGCTTTGGCCCAAGCTTTCAGCCAGCCGGCTGCGTCGGCGCCGTCGTCTTCCGGCCAGTGGAGATGAGGCAGGTTGTGCTCGAAGAGCGTGCGGGCATAAGTGGCACCGCGCCGCCAGCCGAAGGTGGCGAGCCGGGCGCGACCGGCTTGTTCGCCGCGGAAGTGGGCGAAGCTGATGCGCTGGTAGTCGCTGGTGGCGCAGATGAAGAGGAGGTTGTCGTGTTGCCAGGCTTGGAGCGAAGGATTGCGGCGGCGGTTCGGCACAAGGCCGCGCAGAATCTGGCGCAGGGCGGTGCGATAGACCTGCGCGTCGGCGAACTCGACGAGGAAAACGCCCCACGGCTGGCCGGCAATGAGCGGGCGGAGTTGGCGGATGGTGCCGCCGGTGAGGCGCTGGGCGGCGGTGTCGCTGAGGCGGAGGTCGTCGCCGGTCCAGTCGAAGGTGAGTTCGTCGGCGAGCGCGTCGTCGGGGATGGGCCAGTCGAGGCCGTCGCGGAGGAAGGCGAGGAGGGCGGCGGCGTTGGCGATGTCGGGGAGGTGGGGCGATGGAGGCATGAGGAAGTTGTTACCTAATTCATTACCTACTTAAAGGGGTATTACCTATTTGGGGAGTTTTCTCCACTGGGCGGTGTGTCCGCGGCCCAAGCACTCGACGCGCGTGCCTCGGAGACGTTTCAGGACGTGGCGGATAAGGTCGAGGCTGACGCCCGGACAGGCGAGTTGAAGATTGGAAACAGTAAAGATGTCCGCCTGGACCTCAATGGCGTGCTCGACCAGTTCGGTTTTTGCGCCGCGCGGGCTTTTGATCTGACCGACGCGTTGCTCCAATTCCTTGCAAGCCTGCGTGAGGATGAAGAGCAGGTAGTTGAGATAAGGCCACGGGTCGTGGCGGCCCTCGTGCCAGCGGGCCGAGGATTGTTCGAGGGTTTCGTAGTATCGCTCCTTGTTGTCCTCGATGAGGCGTTCGAGGCTGATGTAACGGCCGACTTCAAAGCCACAGCGATAGAGGGATTGGAGGAGCAGCAGGCGCGAGGCGCGGCCGTTGCCGTCGCGAAATGGGTGGATGCAAAGGAAGTCCAGGTTCAGCGCGGCGAGAAGGATGAGCGGGTGGATCCATTTCTCGCGGAGGCCGCGTCCCCAGAGTTCGACCGTCTCGGCCATCGCCCGGGGCGTTTGTTTTGCCGGCACGGTCTTGAAGCGGACGCGGCTGCGGCCGTCGGCGTAGGTCTGGATGATGTCCACGTTCTTGTCCTTGTAGCGGCCGGCATCCCAGACGTTCCCGCGGCACAGTTTGTGGAGGCGTTTGACGGTCGCTTCGGAGATGGGGAGTTTGGCGCCGCTTTCGTGGATGAGGCGGAGAGCGTCGCGATAGCCGCGCACTTCCTCTTCGTCGCGGTCACGCAGGGCCGGTTTGCCAAACATGAGCGTGCCGACGCGCGACTTGTCCACTTCGACACCCTCGATGCGGTTGGAGGAAATGGCGCTCTCGATGAGCGCGTGCTCGCGCAGGACCTTCAGTTTCTGCGGCGACTGGCGGGTGAAGAGTTCTTGTTTGCCGCGGGCTTCGGCGAGGTCGGCCAGATACCAACTGGTCCGTGTCGGGATCGTTGGCGGTTCGGCGGCGAGCTGGCGGAGGGTCATCATGGCGAAATCAGTTTAACTCCATCCAGCACTTCAACACAGGCGTAACGCCAACCGGCGCTTGTAGCGGACGGAGAAACTCGGTGACAATCTGTTTCTCAACCTTCTTCCGCAGTTCTGAAAGCGCGGCGCGGTCAAAGGAGCAGCGGCGTGCCGTGTCCGGCTGGGAGCGGATGAGGTTGGCGATGCCGCCCGGCTCGGTGAGGACGCGGTTGCCTTCGAGATCGTAACAGGCCCAGACGGTGAAACCCGCGGCGTCGGACCAGCGGGGCTGGCCGGAGTCGGCATCCACAAGCTCCGCGTCCGGTCGCGGGACGCGGTAGCAGAAGAACACGGCGCGCGTGCCGGCTTGGGGCGAGGCTTTGCCGGTGAAGAGCTTGAGCGGAAGCCGGGGCAGTTCGGCGGCAAGCTCCGGGTGGTTTTTGATGAGGTCGTTGTATTCGAGCCGGAGATGTTCCGTGTCGCTGAGGGTGCCGTCGCACTGCTCGTTGATTTCCTTGACGGGGTCAAACTGGTCGTTTGGCGTGAGCAGCTTGCGCCCCTCGATGCCGAGCGTGCGGGAGATGACGAGGGTCTTGTTGGTGACGCGCTGGAACAGACGAAGCAGTTCGTCAAGTTCGTCAGGCGGCAGGAAGTTCCAGAACTCGATGCGACCGCGCAGACCTTTCAGTTCGGGGTGGTCCTTGAGGATTTGGGCTTCGATTTCCGGATTCATGCGCCGGTCCACGCGACCGATGCGCTGCATGAGGCGGACGGGGTTCCAGTGGAGATCGTAGTTGATAAGGCGGGTGGCGTCCTGGAGGTTGAGACCTTCCGCAAGGATGTCGGTGGAAACCAGCAGGCGGATTTCCTCGACGCCTTCCTTGGCCAGTTCGGCGGAGTTGGAATCGTTGTAATAGGGCGAGAACCGGCGGATGACATCGCTGCGCTGTTTCTGCGAACTGCTGCCGTCTATGCGATGCAAGCCGGCAATGCCGGCCTTGCGAAGTTCCTGCTCCAGATAGCGGGCTGTGTCTGCAAATTCAGAGAAGAGAATCAGCTTGTGCTTCTTCAAAACCGAGTCGGACTTGAGCAGTTTCTTCAGCGCCTTGAGCTTGTCGTCGCGCTCAGGCTTCACGTCGGCGAGCAGGCCAAGAAACTCGACGAGTTGGTTCAGGTCGTCGAACGTGTCATCCATGATGCCCGCGATGTCGAACTCGTCGGGGTTGAGCCGCTCGATGGAGTTGAGGATGTCTTCGTGCAGGAACTCCTCGACTTGGTCTTCTTCGCCGTCTTCGGGCCACAGTTCGTGCTGATGGGCATGAACGTAGCCGATCAACTCGCCGTTCTTCAGCTTCCAACGGTCAAGCCGGCGTCTGTCATGCTCAGACTCGGCGTGAACCGTGACCCATGCAAGCAGGCGCTCCAGCAGTCGCCAACAGGAACCCTCGAAGGCCTTCGCGGAGCTTTCAAAACGTTTGAGGAAGAGAGTGCGGATCAGCGTGACGACCTGCTTCTGCCGGCCCTCGTCCCATTTCTTATACGCCGGGCTTTCCTTGTCACCCTTCCAGTAGGCCAGCGGGTAGTAGATGCTCAGAACGAAAAGCGGCTTCACTTTGTTGAAGGCGCGCTCAACGCTCTTCAGCAACTCGCCGTAGGTGGACTTGAGATTGTAGGGAATGGTCTGCGGCGCGGATCGCTCCGGGAAGAGCGCCTCGGTGCTGCCTTGCTGGCGCTGGCTTTCCTTCACATAGGCGCGGCTGCGCTGCACAACGAGGGTGTCGAAAACGAGATCGGTGCGAAGCGTTTTCTCTGCTTCGATGGCTTCCCGGCCAAACTCCAGGTCGAGTTGCGTTGTGGGAGGCAGTTTGCCGAGAATGCGGCGTTCGAGTTGAACAAAGTGGGCGCGGAGGTTGTGGATGCCGAGGCGGCTGGCAAAATACTGGTCGTTGGCGTTGGTGAACAACTCGATGACGTGCCGGAAGTCGTGAACGCTGTTGTTGACCGGCGTGGCTGTCAGGAAGAAAAGCTGCTTTGGCCGGCCACTGGAGTGGATGTATTCCTGTAACCGGCGGTAGCGGGATTTTTCCTTCACGCCCTCGCCCTTGATGCCGGGATTCCGGAAATGGTGCGCCTCGTCAATAATGACGACATCGGCATCCTTCAGCGTCAGTCCCAAGTCGTGTTGGAAGCGGCCCTTCCGTTGCAGGTCGGTGTGATTGAACAACACAAAATTGACGAAGCCGCTGTTAAGGTTTGGCAGGAACTTCCGGATGTCCCGTTCCCAAACGTCTTCGCGGGCGGCCTTCGGCGCGAAGAGCACGACGCGCTTGCCTTCGCGGGCTACCATCCGCTCCAGAAGCATCAAGCCAACGAAGGTCTTGCCCAAGCCAACGCCGTCGCACAAAAACGCGCCGTTGTAGATGTTCGCGATGGCGATGAGGTTCTTGTAAGCGTCCTGCTGGTATTTATCGAGAACCTTGAACATGCGCGACTGCTCGCGGTCCCAAAGGTCGGGCGTCAACGCCTGGCCGCGGAAGAACTCGTCGAGCGCCTTGAGCCAGACTTCAAACGGCATTCGCGGCTGAGTATGACGTTCCAGAGTGCGGAGAATGTCGGGCGTCACATCCTCCGCCTCATTCCAATGCCGTTCATACCACTCTTGCAGGATGCCAACCTCCGTGCCGCGAAGCTGGACGTTCAGTTCGACGTTGTCGTTCAGACCGGGGAAGGTGAAATTGGACGACCCGACCAGGCCAAACGATCCGACGACGGCAGCCCGGCCATGCGTCAGGTAGGCTTTGGCGTGGAACTTGTCGCGGCGATAGACGCGGCACTGAATCTTGCCAGAACGAATCGCCTCAACAACAGCCGGCACACCTTGAAGGAAATCGTTTTGCGTTTTCTCTGTTTCAAGACTGAGGTCGAGCCGTTCGTTCAGGCGGCGCAATCCCTGCTCGAAGGCGCGTTTCGTTCGGTAGGTAACTTCGTCGCCCATCAGGATGCGGATACGATCAACCACCTGCCACTTCTCCTGCAAACAGAGCAGCGAACCGATCTCGAAGTATCCGGTCGCGATGTCTATGGCCTTCGCCAGTTCGCACCACTCGGAAAGATAGGAACGAACTTTCCAGTCGGCGTCGCTGTTATCAACGATGAAGAGTTCGGAAGCAGACTTACTCATAGTCCTGATTGTTCCCAACGAAACCAACCAACCACTGGCGGTTGTCTTTCAGATAAAGCTGTCGAAGCGGCTCCTTAATCTCCAAGAACATCGTGGCCGGAGTGTATGGCGGACGGCGGAACGCGGCAAGCATTCTGAGGCAGGGGGCAGAGGCCAGAGACCAGAGATCAGAGACCAGAGGTCAGAAGTCAGGGGTCGGAGATCAGGAGGCAGTGGACAGAAATCAACCTGCACCCAGCGACAATTCCCGCCAATTCCCGCTTGTCAGGTTTCCTAAGAGCTAGTAGCGTCCGGCCGCGCTGGTTGCGGGTATCGCAACCGGCAAGAGAAGCACTTCAACAATCAATCAAGGACACGCGAATGAAAAGACTCACCGTAATACTGTTCACCTTCCTCTGCGCAGCGGCTGTCAGCCTGTATGCCGGCGACAAAGGCCAAAAGAAAGCTGAACACGGCAAGCGGCCTCCCATGACCGCCGAGCAGAAGGAGACCATGAAGAAGATGACCGAGAAGTATGATGCCAACAAGGACGGCAAGCTCGACAAGGAAGAACGCGCCAAGATGTCCGACGAGGACAAGGATGCAATGAAGAAGCTCTTCCCGCACGCTCACAAGGCGAAGAAGAAGGAGTAGTCCTTTAGTTGTCCGTATTTGCCGGGGTGACTTGGCGGGCCTGCCCGCAGAGTCACCCCGGCGCTTTTTTGGTCCAGGAGCGAACGGAGGACGGAGGACGGAGGACGGAGATCAGAGGTCAGAGGTCAGAGACCAGCAAGAGCGGAGGGGGATTTTTCGAGTGGCGCGCGGACGGCGGGCGGTGGCAGGCTGGGCGCATGAAGAAGCTCCTTGGTTCCACATTCCTGCTGCTGACTTTGCTGGCCCCGCTCCGCGCCGCCGGGCCGGAACACCCCGCGATTCTCAAGGAGCCTGCGGACTGGCGCTTTGAAAGAATGGCGATCCCCCCGGGATTTGCGCCTGACATCAAGCTCACCGGCTCCGAGGAAATACGGTTCGCGCCCGGGATGTTCGACCCCAATTCCAGCAACTATTTCACTTACGTCATGGTCATCCTGGCCGACGGCGCGCCGGAACTGGGCGCGGCGGACCTCAAGGAGTTCCTTGAGACATATTATCGCGGACTCAGCGCCGCCGTGGGCCGGAGCAAGGGATTCTCGCCGGACGCCGGGCAGATGAGGGCCGTGGTGAAGCCGGCGCCGCCCGGCCCGGATGCGAAGAACCGCTTCGTCGCTGAAGTCATTTTCTTCGACTCCTTTTCCGACGGGCGCAAGATCAACCTCCACGTGGAAGCCGTCGTGATTCCACGGCCGGCCTCGAAGCAGACCTGCCTGATCATGCTGGTGTCCCCAAGTTCCAAGGATGCCGCTGTCTGGCAAACCCTGCGCGACATCGGCCGCAAGACCGCAAGGAGCGCGGCGGGAACAAACTGAGAATGGGCCGGAGATCAGAGGTCAGAGGTCAGAAAGAGCACAACCGGGCACACGCATCGTAGCGCAGGTTTCCAACCTGCTGTGTCGCGGATTTCCAATCCGCAGGTTTCCGCCCATCGAGCGCGTTGTCTCGTGCGAACGCACTGCCGGCTGGAAGCCGGCGATACAGCAGGTTGGAAACCTGCGCCACATGAGTCCGCGAACGGGGTGCGTGTGCCCGGTTGCGCCCGTCGGAAATCGGATGGCTCGACGGGGCTGGGAAGAGAGCGTATGATTGGGCCAGAAACGGAGGCTTTACGATGAGGAAGACATTGTTGCAGTGGTTGTGCCCGGCGGTGTTGGCGGCCGGGCTGGTGTTGGGAACAGGAACGACGCCGGCCGTGGCCCAGGACCGGGAACGCGCCGAACTGAATGAGCGCCTGAACCGGCTGGAGCGATGCGTCCGTGAGATGGCCGAGCATCAACAGAAGATGACGCGGCATTTCACGCCCGGCGTGCATCGCCCGGATGGAAAACCCGCGGCAGGTCCCGGCGCGGTTTGTCCGCTGCCACCGCAGCCCAAGCCGGCGGTGGACGCGAAGTGCCCGCTCAAGCCGTGCCCCTACTTTTGGGTGGCTCTGCTGGGGCTGGCGGCGACGATCAACATCCTGCTCGCGGTCTGGATATTCACAGACATCCGCAAGCGTGGCGAGGGGCACGGCATCTTTGTGGCGCTGGCATTGGTGGCGGGCATTCCGACGGCGATCATCTACGCGCTGGTGCGAATCGGCGACAAGAAGTCCTGAGCCTGAGCCGTATCCATGTGGTGGCTGCGGCCCCTGACGGCCCTCTGCCCATCGGATAGGGAGATGGGCCGGGGGCTTGTCATCAAGGGCTGGGCAGACGGGAGAGTCAGGCCGCAGCCGGCGCTTGCGCGTCCGCGTGCCGCTCCATCCACGCCTCGCCCAGTTTCTGAAGCGACTTGGGCTGGAATGTTTCCTGAGCCAGCGCAATGACCGTCCGCTCCTCGTTGCCAAAGTGATCGCGCAAGATGCGCATCGCCGCCAGCAAGTGGCTCTTGGCGTCCGCGACATTTCGCGCCTGCTGCGCTTTCTTCAAAAGGCCGATGCACTCCTTGTGGTTGGCGCTGAACTGCGCGAACTGGCCCTTCTCCGCCAGCATGCTGTTCAAGGGCGTAAACAGCAGGTTCTCTTCCGCCTCGGCATAGTCGAGCGTCACGCCCTCCACAATGCGGGCGAAGGCGCCGATCTCAGCGGCGGTTTCCATGTCGCGCATGGCGCGCTTTGTTTGGTCGAACACAGCGCGAAGAAGCATGTGGTGACAGACCAGGATATCCGTGGCTTTCAAGGGGCTGCTCCAGGTTTCGAGATGAGTGTGGGGGGGCAAGCTGCACCGTCCTTTCTATGCCGGGTTCGCTGAACTGCTTTGCCACAAAGTCCGGACACGCGCTCTCATCGCGTCGTCTTCGTGGGTGATCACGGCGTTGCATCGCTGCCTCGGATTCCAACTGCTATCCCCGGCCTGGAAGTTCACGGTTGGTCCTCGTTATTCATGACGCCATCGGGGACACTACGTCGGGTCGCCGCCGCGTGTCAGTCGGATTAAACCTGAAAGAGGCATAGGGATAGTTCCTAGCCGAATGCCCCTGCGCGAGCGAAGCCCCTGGAGATCAGAGGCCGGAAATCAGCCGCTTCACGGGAGCGGCACGAACTGGATGGCGTCGGCGATGACGTGGCCGTTGGTCTTGTCGTTGCGAATCTCCACCCAGCCCGCCGCGCCGGCGTCGAAGCGGAAAACGCCTAGCTTCAACGGCAGGTTGTCCTTGAGCGGCTGGCGCTGGTTGACGACGACGGTCTTCTCGCCGTCGGCGGAGCGGATGACGACGGGGACGTTGGTGGCGCGGTTGGCCAGCGGGGAGTGGATGATGCGGACTTCGTAGCGGCCGGCTTGCGGGAGCTTCGGCGTGAAGCGGACGCGCTTCTGGCCTTTCTCCTCGTTACCGTCGTGGATGTAGCCGTCGCCAACAAACGGGCCGGCGGAAGCGCCATGCGGCCACTCGCCGGTGACCGCCGCCTGCGTGTCGTCCACAACGATGCCGGCGAGCTTGCTCGCGTCGAGCATGGCGGTTTTGCGCGGCTCGTGCTTGGGGAAACCGTCGTTGGTGATGATCTGCCCCTGCGCCTTGAGTTTCGCGGCGAGTTTCTCGTAAGAGACCTTCTGCACCGTCACGCCGTCGTCCATCGCAATCGCCGCCGCCACGGCGCTGGACTGGCCCATGATCATGAAGACCGGCTCCATGCGGATGGAACCGTAGGCGATGTGCGTCGCGGAGAGGCAGACGGGGACGAAGAGGTTGTCGCACTCGGCGGCCTTCGGCACGATGGAGCGATAAGAGACCGGATACGGCCCGCTGACGCCGACCTCCACGTCGCCCTCGTTCTCGACGTGGCCGTTCTTGACGAGGCGCTGGCAGTTGTGGCTGTCCATGCCGTAAGCGCCAAGGCCGACGCCGTCCGCCACCTTCCGCGTCCAACGACAGTCGTGCTCGGTCATCACGTAGTCGGAGATCATCCGTCGCGCCTCGCGGACATACATCTGGGGCGGGAAATGGTCCGTCTCGACGAACTCATCCTTCGCGAGGCCCCACTCGTTCATCTCGTCGCGCAGTTTCTGCGGCACGCGCTTGTTGGTGGCGAGGAAGTAGAGGAAGCCGCGGATGTAGTTCACGTGCTCGTTCCAGATGCGCTCGCGCGTGGCGTAGTCGCCGTCGGGATAGTCGTAATTGCAGCCGATGAAGTCGGTGGAGAACGGCCCGTTATTGTTGGTGTCGGTCTTGCCGTTGGGCATCCGCACGGGAGCCATGAGTTTGTTGACCGGCGGCAGCTTGTCGGCGGCGACGCACACTTCGAGGTAACGCGCGAGCAACTCGAACTTCTTCTCATCGTATCCCGGCGGCGCAGTCCACGGGACTTTGTTGCCTTCCACCTTCGTCATGCAGAGGCGGAAGTTGTAAGCCTGCACGCAGCGGTCGCCCGCGCCCACCACGCCGCCATCGCCCGGCTGGATGTATGGCAGCAGCCCGCTCGACGGGTCGCCCGGCTTTACGTAAGGGTCCACCGCGACCTTGAACTGGTGATACGGTGTCTCGGCGCGCACGCCGTTGAGCGTCTCGCCATAGGTGGCGTTCGCCTCGCGGCCAACGTGGTAGGAAACGCCGGCCTTGGCCATCAGGTCGCCCTCGTAGCTGGCGTCTATGAACATCCGGCCGGCAAACACGCGGCCGTTCTCCATCGTGATCTCCACAATGCGCGCGTCGTTCTTCTTCACCTTCGCGAGCCGCTGCCCGAACAGGCACTCCACTTTCGCCTCGCGCATCATCTGCTTGTAGATGTCCATCGCCACGCGCGGCTCGAACGTCCATTTCGTCGGCCGGCCGGTCTTTTCGACGAGCGGGTCCTTTCCGCGCTCCTGGCCGGCGGCGTTCTTCGCGACCTCCTGCGGCTTCTCCCAAGTCCACGATTCCGGCTTCGCGTAATGCTGGTGGATGCGCTCGTAGAACTCCCGCGCAATGCCGCCGATGGCCGCCTTGTTGCCGATGTCGGTCGCGCCGAGGCCGCCGGTGGTCAATCCGCCGAGATGCCGGCTCGACTCCAGCAACAGCACGCTCCTGCCCTCGCGCGCCGCCGCGACGGCCGCCGCCACGCCGCCGGAGGTCGCGCCATAGATAACGATGTCGGCGCGGGCCGGCCCGGCGGCGTTCGCCGGTAACCATGCTGTCTGCGCCGCAATTACAGTCGCTGCGATGAACCATGTTTTCATTGTGTGCTCCAAACCATTATCACGCGGACCGTGACGACTACTTTAAGATCTCCTCGCGCACCTTGCCGTCGGTGCCAATCATGTTGATGCCGAGCAAGCGCGCAATTGTCGGCGCGAGGTCGGTGGCGTCCATGTCGGGCAGTTTCGCGCCGGAGCGGATGCCCGCGCCCCATGCGACGAACGTCGCCCGCATCTTCTTCTGCGCCGGGTCGTAGCCGTGCGTGCCTTTGACGCCACCGCTGACGGGCACAACCACCGCGTCGCCGGCCGCGCTGTCGGAGAACGCGTAGTCTTCCTTCGCGCCCAATACCAAGTCGCCCATGCGAGGATCCTTGTCAGCCGTGACCAAGCCGAACTTCGCGTAGTCCTTCGGCTCGATGACCACCTCGATGCCTTCGACGCTGCGAAACTCCTCAGCGAGCTTCGCCACGGTTTCTGCGCGGCGCTCCTTGTCCATCACGTAGATGAACGTGCTGCCGCCCTGGCTGAGCGCCGTCGCCTGACGCGAGGCGACCTTGCTGCCTTCCATCTTGATGAGGCCGGCCTGCTTCAGCTTCACGTTCGGCCGGATTTCCTTTGTGTAGGGATTGAAACCGTGGTCGGAGGCGACGATGAACGTCACGCGCCCCGGAAACGCCGCCTCCGCCGCATTCAGGATATCGCGCACGCGGTCGTCCTCGTAGCGGCACACCCAATACGCCTCCGCCGACTTCGGCCCGTGGGCGTGCTGGACGTGGTCGGCCTCAATCAAATGCACCATCAGCAAATTGGGCCGGTGCTTGCGGATCACTTGGTCTGCCATACGCGCATACAACCAATCGCGCATCGGGCCGCCGGTCGCCGCCTTGCACCACGTCTCCTGCATCCAGAACGGGATGTTCTCTTTGCGCAGTTCGGTCAGCCACGACTGTGTTGCGCATTTCTGGAAGAGGTCGTCCGGGAAGATGTCCGGCACCGTCCAGTCGAGCGTCTTCGCGTTGCGGCTCGCGGGCCAGCAAATGGCCGCCGTCTTCAGCCCTGCGCGATGCACCACATCGTAAACCGTCGGCACCTTCACAATCTCGTCCTTGTCGAACAACGGGTCTGGGATGAACGGCACGCTCTTGCCGGCCTCGCGGTCCCAATAGGAGTTGCCGATCACTCCGTGGCGCCCTGCCCAACAACCTGTGGCCATCGTCGTGTGCGTTGGCCACGTCACCGACGGCATGGCGCACTTCATGCCAACCGCGTGCGCCCCCTCGCGAGCCAGACGTTTGATTGTCGGCATGTCGGCCAACGGATCGTCGAGGTAATAAGCCGCCAGCCCGTCCACGCTGATAAGCACGACGAGCCGGTCGGCAGCAGGCGTGAGCGCGCCGGTTGTGGCGGGTGATTTGGTCGAGGTGGCCGCGCAGCCAGCCAGCAACGCGAAACACAAAGTGGCGAGCAGGGATTTCAGAAAACGAAAGCGAGTCATGTCGTGGTTTCCTTTCAATGCGCGCTTGCAGCAACGCGTTGCAGATTAGCGAACGCCGGGATGATTACAAGAGTTCAGTTACAGGAGCAAAAATGACGTTGACAGTGGCGGCGGTTCGCGGCGTCATTCAGTCATGTCAGCAACTACTCTTCCTACGCTGAACCGTCGGGCGTTCCTCCAATCGCTCGCATCCCTTCCTCTGACCGGCTTTGCGCTCGCCCGTGCCGCGGAGGAAAAACTGCCGCCCTGCCGCGCCATCACGCGCGGGCCGAAGTTCCATTGGCGCGCTTACTACGACAAGCTGCTGTTTGATCCCGCCAACCGCCTCGTGGTCTGCAATGAGGTGGATTTCGAGGGCCGCTCGCCGACGGCGGACGACGTCATTCGCGTCGGTATGGTGGACACCCACGACGGCGACAAGTGGGTTGAACTTGGCACCTCGCGCGCCTGGAACTGGCAGCAGGGCTGCATGATGCAATGGGTGCCCGGCAGCAAGAGCGAGGTGGCTTGGAACGACCGCGAGGGAGACCACTTCGTTTCTCACATCCTCGACGTGAAGAGCGGCAAGAAGCGCACGCTGCCGAATCCGTTTTACTGTCTCAGTCCCGACGGACGATGGGGCGTCGCGCCGGATTTTCGCCGGCTCAACGACACGCGGCCCGGTTACGGCTACACGGGCATTCCTGACCCGAACTTCAACGTGCTCGCGCCCGACAACGCAGGCATCTGGCGCATAGACATGCGCACCGGCAAGCAGAGGCTGATCCTTTCGTTTGCTCAGGTGGCGAAGATTCCGTTCACTGGGCAGGCCGAATTGGCGTTCACACCGGAGTCGAAGCACTGGTTCAACCACCTGCTCGTCAACACTGACGGCACGCGGTTCTTCTTCCTGCACCGCTGGACGCTACCGAACAGGAAGGGCTTCTTCACACGCGCCTTCACCGCTAAACCGGACGGCAGCGACCTCTACCAACTCATCCCCAACGGCAAAGTGTCGCACTTTGTCTGGCGCGATGCGAAGCACATCACCGCCTACGCCGGCCATCCGCCCACGAACGACTGGAAGTTCTGCATCTTTGAGGACAAGACCCGCAACGTCGAGGTCATCGGCGAGGGCGTGCTCAACAAAGGCGACGGCCACATCACCCACGTGCCCGGCACGCGCAACCAGTGGGTGCTCAACGACACGTATCCCGATAAGCAGCGTTGCCAGAATGTCCACATGTTCCACATCCCGACCAAGCGCCGCGTGGAGCTTGGCCACTTTCTCTCGCCGAAGGAATACAGCGGCGAGTGGCGTTGCGACACGCATCCGTGCTGCAGCCGCGACGGGAAGAAGGTCATCCTCGACTCGCCGCACAACGGCGGGCGTCAGGTCTATATGATTAATATCGCCGAGATCGTTGGTTGAAAGCAGCGGAGAACCATCCCATGAATCCAAACTCCATCGTGAAACTCGCAGTGGCTATCTGCGCGGCGACAGCCGTCGCGCTCAGCCCGGCCAATGCCCAGCAGAAAGCCCCTGTAGCAAAGAAAGCCGCCGCGCCAGCAAAGGCTCCCGCGCCGAAACCGCCTGTCTTCAAGGCCGGTTTTGCCGAGCGCGACATCACGCCCGACATTGGCATGGAAGCGCCGGGCGGTTACGGCAAGAGCTACCACCGCGTCTTCCACGACCCCTGCAAGGTCCGCGTCGCCGTGTTCGACGACGGCAAGAAGCGCGTCGCGCTGGTCGCCATGGATATGCTGTTCGTCACGCGCGCGTTCACGAAGGAAGTGCGCGCGGAGATCGAGAAGAAGTGTGGCATCAAGCCAGAGTGTGTTCTCATCGGCGCATCCCACTCGCATTCGTCGGGTCCGATGGGCATGAGCGAGCCGGGCGATTTCGACAACGCCTCGGAGCTGGTCAAGGACTTGGTCAACAACAAGGGCATCGTCTCCAATCCTGGCTACACGCAGCTGCTCAAGCGGCAGGTCGTCGAGGCCGCCGCGTTCGCCAACGACACGCGCGCTGACGCCAAGCTCGCCGTGGGCTTCGGTCACGAGGACAAGGTGGCTTTCAACCGCCGCCTCCGCATGAAGAACGGCCAGAGCTGGTCGCATCCCGGCGCGGGCAATCCCGACATACTCGGCTACGCCGGCCCGACCGACCCGCAGGTCGGCGTCATCGGCGTGTGGGACATGAAGGACAACCTGCTCGGCGTGGTGGTGAACTACTCCTGCCACGCAACGACCTCGCCCGGCGGCATCTCGGCGAACTGGATTTGGGCGATGGAGCAGACATTGCGCGGCGCGACCGGCAACGCCTCCCTGCCGGTGGTCTTCATGCAGGGCGCGTGCGGAGACGTGACGCAGGTGGACAATCTGGCGAAGTTCCAGAACCCCGTCGGCGAGGAATGGTGCCGGATCGTCGGTGGCCGAGTCGGCGCGGAGGCATTCAAGACGCTGTTGCTCATCCGCCGCGGCGCGGGCAATGAGATTCCGCTCGATGTGCGGCAGCGGGTCTGGAACATCAAACGCCGCGCGCCGTCACCGGAGAAGGTTAAGAAGGCGCTGGAACTGGTTCAAAAGACGCCGAAGGAAGTCGGCGCGACGGAGTGGACTTTCGCGAAGGAGACGGTCGTGCTCGACGCGCTGATGAAGTCGCGGCCGGAGGTGGAGGTGGAAGTGCAGGCCGTGCAGGTCGGTCCGGCGGTGTTCGTGACGAACCCGGCGGAGTATTTTGTCCAGTTCGGCCTCGACATCAAGAAAGGCAGCAAGTTCCCGTTCACCTTCCCGGTCGAACTGGCCAACGGCATCTGCGGCTACGTGCCCACCGAGGAAGCGCTTGGCCCGCAAGGCGGCGGTTACGAGACGCGCCTGACCGCCTACAGCAACCTCGAAGTCAGCGCCGGCCGCCAGATGGCCAACACCGGCATCGAACTCGCCAACCAGATGAAGCCCGGCCCGGTCCCGCAGCCACCGCCCGTGGTGCCGGGAGCCAAGACACCGTGGGGCTATGGCAACCTGCCGCCGGAACTGGAATGACGTTTTCCAGCTTGTTGACAATGACGAGTCGGAATACGTTGCTGCCGCCATGAGTGAGATCATCTTTGAAGTGCGCGAAGCGGACGAGGGTGGTTACATCGCCCGCGCGCTGGGCTACTCCATCTTCACAGAAGCCGAAACGCTTGAGGAGTTACGGGCGATGGTGAAGGATGCTGTCACGTGCCACTTCGATGAGAACGATCCGGGGCGGCCTTCCGTCATCCGCCTTCATTTCGTGCGCGATGAAGTGCTGACGGCGTGAAGACTCCCCTCGATTGCGACGCACCGCGGCTGGTGCGAGCGCTGCGCCGGCTCGGTTACGAACCCGTGCGCCAGACCGGTTCACACATCCGCTTGGTTAAGTCTGGCGAGGCGTCACATCACATCACCATTCCGGATCACAGTCCAATCAAGGTCGGCACGCTTCACAGTATTCTCAAAGAGGTGGCTACTCATCACCGGTTGAGCGTTGAGCAGTTTCTTGAACGGCTCGATCTCTGAGCACAGATGCGCCCGACGACGAAAAAAGAAGAGCCATGCCCATCCACATCCCGCCGATCACGCGACGCCAGTTTCTTAAAGGTTCACTCGCGGCAAGTGCGAGTCTTCTGTTGCCACGCCGCCTATGGGCCGATGAGAAGCCAGCCGACCCGAACACGTGGGCGCTGCTCTCCGACACTCACATCGCCGGCGACCGCACAAAGATTGCGCGCGAGGTAAATCTCGCCGAGCATTTTGAGACTGTCGTTCGCGAGATTGTGGCATTGCCGCAACGTCCCGCCGCGGTGCTCGTCACAGGCGACTGCGCGTTCGCCAAAGGAGAGAAAGCCGATTACGCCACGTTCGCCGAGCTTGCGCAGCCGATCCGCGCGGCGCAAATCCCACTCCATCTGACGCCGGGCAATCACGACGACCGCAGCCATCTGCGCGCAGCGTTCGCCGAAGCGAAGGCGACACGCCGGCCGAGCGCCGACCGCTGTATCGCGATGGTCCGGTCGCCGCACGCAAACTGGTTCCTGCTCGACTCGCTCGACAAGGTCAACAGCACGCCCGGCGTGCTCGGCGAAACACAGCTCAAGTGGCTCGCGGAGACTCTCGACGCCAACCCTGACAAACCAGCGATTGTCGCTGCGCACCACAATCCAGACAACCGCGAGAAGCCAAGCGGCTTGGTTGACACAGTGAAGCTGTTGGAAGTGATCTTGCCGCGCAAACAAGTGAAAGCCTACATCTACGGCCACACGCACGTCTGGAAAGCCGCACAGCACGACAGCGGCATCCACTTCATCAACCTGCCGCCGACCGCCTACGTCTTCGCCAAAGGCATGCCGGCCGGCTGGGTGCTCGCGACGTTGAAGCCCGACGGCGCGCGGCTCCGGCTCAACTGTATTGACCGCGCCCACCTGCAGCACGGGCAGACGGTTGATCTGAAATGGCGGGCGTAGCTGAGTCGTTCAGAGCCGACTTACACCAGCGTCCATCCCTTTCGATACGGCCGGCGGATGAGAGCGTCAGCTTCGGGGCAGTTCCTGGCCTTAAGCGCGACGGTGTCCCATTCGAGTTTCTTTCCAAGGCGATAAGCGACGTTACCAAGGTGGTTCGCTTCGGTGAGCGCGCCGGAGTATTCGAAGTTGCACGTCGTGGGCTTGCCAGTCTTGCAAGCGTCAACCCACTCGGCGTGATGACCGAGGGACTTGGGGATGAACGGTTCGGGGCGCTTGAAGTCTTTGAACTTTTCCTCCGGCAACAACACGTGCTTGCCGTAATCGGATAGCACCATGCCTTTGTCGCCGACGAACAGCGCGGCGCTCTTCCACGGCGGGATTTTGCCTTCGGTGTATTGCGGCGGCTTCATCTGGCCCTGATACCACGTCAGTTTCACCGGCGGCATGTCGCCGCGCGCGCCGTAGGTGTAGGTGGCGCTCATCGTGGCGGGCGCAATCTCCGGGTGCGGCGGTGGGCCGGCACCCTCGATGGTCAGCGTTGCATCAAGCTTCAGCGCCCAGAACGGCAGATCGTTCCAGTGGCTGCCGAGGTCGCTCATCGTGCCGTTGCCGAAGTCCCACCAGCGATACCACCTCGATCCCGGAATATAGATCGAGTTGAACGGCCGGAACGGCGCGGGGCCGATCCAGAGGTCCCAATTCAATCCCGCGGGCACCGGCTCCTCTTCCTTCGGCCGCTCCAGCGTGACCACCCGGTCGCCGTATTTCTTCGCGTCCTCCGGACTCTGCCGACCCCACGTGCGGTCCACCCAGACATGCGCCTCGCGCACCGGACCAATCGCGCCGGTCTGGATCAGTTCGACGACGCGGCGGTAGTTCTCCCCGGCGTGGATTTGCGTGCCCATCTGCGTGGCAACCTTGAGGCCGCGCAACGTCTCGCGAATTTGGCGGCACTCATAGACATCGTGCGTGAGCGGCTTTTCGCAATAAACGTGTTTCTTGTGCTTCAACGCCCGCATCACCACCAGTGCATGCGTGTGCTCGGTGGTGCTGCACACGACAGCGTCAAAGTCCTTCGCGTCGTCGAACAGCTTGCGGAAGTCACTGTATTTCTTCGCCTGCGAAAACTTCTCGGCCGCCTTGGCGACGTTCGGCTCAAACACGTCGCAGAGCGCAACGATGTTCTCGGTCTTGCCGACTTCACTCATGTTGCCGCCGCCGCGCCCGCCGCAACCAACGACGGCGACATTAAGTTTATTGTTGAGATTCTGTCCGCGAAGTAACGCCGGCGCGCCCAGCACGGTCGCTCCGGCGGCGAGCGTCGAGGAGCAGAGGAAGTGACGACGGGAAATGCCGTTGGAAACAAGAGAGGCGTAGAGAGGAGCTTTCATGGCCGCCTCTCTACGCCTCACGGGCGCTTCAGACAAGCAGATTCTCGTTATACTTTTGGCTCCCAGCCCTTGCGATACTCCGTTCGCCGCCAGAGGGCCGTGGCCTTCGGGTCGCCGACAATCTTGCCGGTCTTCTGGTCCACGTTGATGGTGTGACCGGTGCGGGCGGCAATGTTGGCGTAGTGACAAAGCATCGTGCTCTTCTGGCATTCGCCGATCTCGGAGTTGGGGCGTTTGCCGGTGCGAACGCAATCCACGAAGTTGGCGAAGTGCTCATCCTCGCCGCCGGCGCCGCGCACGGTGTCGCCTTCCCCGCTGGTCTTCTGGCCGGTGACTTCCTTGCCTTTCTTGTCGAAGAGCTTGTAGCCGGTGCCCATGATCATGATGGTCCCTTCATCACCATAAAACGTGATGCTGGACAGCGTCTCGGCTTTGCGGTCGTGCGAGCAGCTTTGTTCCCACGTGACGAACTTGTCGCCGAAATCAAACGACGCGATGCCGGTGTCGGGCGTTTCCTGGTCGTCCTTGCAAAGGTAGCGGCCACCGCCCCACGTGACGCGACGCGGAATGTCCACGCCGAGCCCCCAACGGCAGACATCGAGATAGTGGATGGCGTTGTTACCGAGTTCGCCATTGCCCCAATGCCAGAAGAAATGCCAGTTATAGTGGACGACGTTGTCCTTGTATGGCCGGTCAGGGGCCGCGCCCTGCCACAACTCGTAATCAAGCCACTCCGGCACCGGCGCGGGTTTGCCAACGCCAATGGTGGGACGGAGACGCGTATACCAACTGCGCGCGGTCAACACCTTGCCAATCGCGCCGCTCTTGATCTTCCCGATGGCCTCGATGACTCCGGACATGCTGCGGCGTTGATTGCCCATCTGGACGATGCGTTTGTATTTGCGGGCGGCGGCGACCATCGTCTCGGACTCGAAGGGGTCGTGGCTGCCGGGTTTCTCTACATAGACGTGTTTGCCGGCCTTGCAGGCGAGAATGGTGGCAATCGCGTGCCAATGGTTCGGCGTCGCGATGGTGATGGCGTCCACCGATTTGTCCTCGAGGACGCGGCGGATGTCCTTTTCGCCCTTCGGCTCCTTGCCCGTCTTGGTGGCCACGGCTTTGACGCCTTTTGCGAGGGCGCGCGAGTCCACGTCGCAGATGTAACCGATCTCGACGTTCGGCAAGCTGAGCAACGACTTGATGTGCGCCCCGCCGCGGCTGTTGCAGCCCATGACAGCGACGACAAGCTTGTCGTTGGCGCCGGCGGCGGTGGCTGGTAACACGGAGCGCCAGGCGGCAAGGCCGGCTCCAAGGGCGGCGGACTGTTGGAAGAAAACTCTACGATTGATTGATTGGTTCATAGCGGTATCATCCTACCCAAGACTTCAGATTATGAAAACCATTACTTCAATCCTCGCCACGACCCTCATCCTCGCCACCGCCACCTGCTTCAGCGCCGAACTGCGCATCGGCCTCATCGGGCTGGACACCTCGCACGTCATCGCGTTCTCGAAAACGCTGAACGACCCGAAGGACAAAAACCATGTCGCTGGCGGCAAGGTGGTCGCGGCATTCAAAGGCGGCAGCAAGGACATCGAGTCAAGCTGGTCGCGCGTGGACAAATACACCGAGCAGTTGCAGAAGGATTACGGCGTGAAGATCTACAACTCCATCGAGGAGATGTGCAAGAACGTTGACGCAGTGATGCTGGAGAGCTTGGACGGCCGGCCGCACCTGAAGCAGGCGAAGCCCGTCATCAAGGCCGGCAAGCCGCTGTTCATAGACAAACCGATGGCTGGCTCGTTGCGTGACGCGTTGGAGATTTTCCGGCTCGCGAAGAAGAGCAACGTGCCGGTGTTCAGCGCCTCATCGCTGAGGTTCGGCAAGACCACCCAGGCCGTCCGTAACGGCTCTGTCGGCAAGGTGCTCAGTGCGTGGACGTCCAGCCCTGTCAGCTTGGAGCCGCATCACCCGGAACTGTTCTGGTATGGCATACATGGCGTTGAATCGTTGTTCACCGTAATGGGCGCGGGCTGCGAGACGGTGAAACGCGGCAAGACCGAGGACGGCCGGATTGAGGTGACCGGCACCTGGAGCGGCGGCCGGACGGGCATTTTCCGTGAAGGCGCGAAGACCAAGGGAAGCAAGCCCTACGGCGGCGTTGTCAAAGGCGAGAAAGGTGAAGCCGAGGTCGGTGCCTACGACGGCTACGCGCCGCTGCTGGTGGAGGTGATCAAGTTCTTCCAAACCGGCGTGTCGCCCGTGCCGGAGCGCGAGACGATCGAGATTCTCGCGTTCATGGAAGCCTCCGATGAGAGTAAGAAGCTCGGCGGCCAACCCGTAAACATCAGCGATGTGTTGAAAAAGAACGGCGCGAATTGAGGATGATATGATCCGGCGATTCCTGAGGCCTCAAGTCTGGCTCGCGCTCCTGCTCTGCGTAACGACATCCATAGCGGCAACAACGACGGACAACGATTACGTCGTCATCGCAAGGCGGCTGATCCGCCACATCAACGCCGACGACCAGGACAAGATTCACCAAATGCTCGCCTCGACGCTGCGCGGGGGATTTCCCGAAGCGAAGGCGCGGGTGTATTTCCGCAACATCCTCGCCCAGCGCGGCAAGCTGGTCCGGGTCAAGGATTCGGTGGTCAACAACTACGGCGGCGGCGTGCAGGTGGAAGCCGAGCGCGGCGACTGGAATTTTGCGTTGACACTCGATCGCAAAGGGCTGATCGCCTCCCTTAACATCACGCCGATCGGCCCACTCATCGCGCTACCGGAGCGCAACAAGACGGTGATGCGGCTGCCGTTCGACAAGGACTGTTATGTGGCTGAAGGGGGCGCAACGCCTTCGTTGAACCGCCACAGCAACTCGCGCGCCCAGCGCAATGCGCTGGACTTCACGATCCGCGACGCGAAAGGCAACACCTACACCGGTGAGGGAAAGGAGAACAAGGACTATTACATCTACGGCATGGATGTGCTCGCGCCCGCCGACGGCACGGTTGTGATGGTCGTGGACGGCATTCCCGACAACAAGCCCGGCACCGGGAGCGGATTCCACGCCGGTGGCAACTGCATCATGATCAAGCACAGCGACAGCGAGTTCAGCGTGCTGGCGCAGATGATGCCTGGCTCGGTGAACCTAAAAGTCGGCGACGCTGTGAAGGCCGGTCAGCCGGTCGGCAAGTGTGGCAATAGCGGCAACGCGGATGAACCGCACCTGCACTTCCATTTGCAGAACCTTCCCGTCATGCCAGAAGCTTTCGGTTTTGAGCCTTACTTCCAGAACATTCGCGTCACCCGCGATCTGAAGGTGCGCGTCGAGAGGGACTACTCGCCCATCCGGGGCGACACGGTGGCACCGCAACCCATCGAAGCGGTTGCGCCGAAGCCGTCGAAGTGAAGAGGCTCACGCTCGGAGGCGCAGGATGGTTGCAGCCGCTTCGGGACCGATGTCGCCGTGTTCGCCGAAAGCCACCTTGCGCTGCGCAAACCGCGCACTGACTTTGGCCGCTGCGTCCTCGGCGGAAATCTTGTGGGCGCTTAGACGTGTCGGCATACCGAGGGAGCTGAAAAACTCCTCCGTCTTCGCAATGGCAGCCTCGGCGGAGGCCACGCCCCAGACGCGCCGGCCATATTGCTCCAGCTTCGCCCGCTTTTGCGCGAGCTTGTGCTGCCAAACGCCGGGCATGACAATGGCGAGCGTCTCCGCGTGGTCCAAGCCATAGAACGCTGTCAACTCGTGGCCGATCATGTGCGTGGCCCAGTCCTGCGGCACACCGCAACCGACAAGCGTGTTTAGCGCCAGCGTTGCGCTCCACATGAAAGACGCCCGCGCCTCGTAGTTGCGAGGCTCTGCCAGCGTCACCGGCCCGGTTTCCACCAGTGTCTGAAGCACGGACTCCGCCAACCGGTCCTGCAACGGTGCGTCCGCCGGGTAGGTCATATACTGCTCCATGACGTGAGCGAACGCGTCCACGACGCCGTTGCGCACCTGCTTCGTCGGCAGTGTGAAGGTCGTCTCCGGGTCGAGCACGGAGAAGACCGGGAACGAGTAGTTGGAGGTGAAGTGCAGCTTCTCCTGCGTTGCGCGGCGTGAGATGACGGAGTTGCCGTTGGCCTCAGAACCGGTGGCAGGCAACGTCAGCACCGTGCCGACGGGCAACGCAGCTTCGATGGCGCTGCCGCCGCTGCGCAGGATGTCCCACGGGTCCGCACCGGTGAAGCACGCTGTCGCGGCGATAAACTTGCCCGCGTCCAACACTGATCCGCCGCCGACGGCGAGGACGAAACCAATGCGCTCGCGTTTCACCACCTCCACTACGGTGAGGCAGGTTTCGTAGAGCGGGTTGGCCTCAATGCCGGCGAACTCCACGAGCCGATGCTGTTTCAGCGCCGTCTTCACTTGCTCATAGACGCCGTTGCGTTTGATCGAGCCGCCGCCGTAAAGGAACAACACCGGCGCGCTTGTCGGCACGCGCGAGGCGATCTCCGCGATCATGCCGCGGCCAAAGAGAATCTCAGTCGGGTTCTTATAGAAGAAGTTTTGCATGGTTGTTGTCTCCGTGAACGCAAAGCAGGCTAACCGTTACGCGCGCGGCCAGAAAAGCAGAATCAAAGCGCCAACAACGAGCACCACCGCGAAAAGAACGGCGATTCGCGCCAACAGCCGCCGCGTGCCGAGCACCGCCACAATTCCGCCCTTGAAAAGAAGGTTCGACAACGAAGCGAGCAATACCAGCCGCCATGCGGTGTCCGCATCGAGGCGGTTGTCGTTGACCATCTCCGCCGTCGAGAGTGTGATCGCGTCCACATCGGTCAGGCCCGACAGGGCCGCCACCACGTAGAGGCCGCCCTGGCCGAAGTGCGCCTTCCCGGCGGCCGTGGCCAGCAACACGACCGCAAAGAGCGTTCCGAACACGATCGCGGGCTTCAACTCGGTCGGGTTGGTTTGCGGCGGCATCTGCACCGGGTCGTGCCGTTCCTTGAACCACAGAACAACACAGAGCACGGCCAGCGCGCCCAGCATTGCGCCGAGCGGCGGCGCCACCAAATGAAAAGACGGCGGCACGATGGCGGCGAGAATCACCAGGATGCGGCCGTAGAGAATCGTCGAGGCCACCAGAATGACAAACGCGGCGAGGTTCTCGCTGTTCGTCACGGCCTGCGTCCGCCGCGCGTAGCTCACAGTCGTCGCCGTGCTGGAAATCAGCCCGCCGAGCACGCCGCTGATCATGGCGCCCGCCTTGTGGCCGAAGAACTTGTAGGCGACATAGCCGCTGAGGCTGATGGCGACGATGAACACCACGAACAGCCAGAGACGATGGGGATTGAGCACCGCGTAAGGGCCGTAAGCCTGGTTGGGCAACACCGGCAGGATCACGAGCGTGATCAGCACGAACTGCATGACGGCCCGGAAGTCCGTATCGCCAATCTTCGTCGCCAGCCCGTGCAACTGCGGCTTCAGATACAACAACACCGCCACGCCGCCTGCGATGGCGACTGCCACCGCCATCGGGCCGACCGTCAGGTAAGCGCCGACGCCATACATCAACAGGATGGACATCTCTGTGATAAGGCTCGGTTCGCTCTCGTCCGACTTCAGCGTGGCCTGGCAGCCCGCGAACGCCACCGCGCCAAGGGCAAGCAATCCCGCCGCGAGCACCCAGCCGCCGAACGTTTGCGCCAGCAGCGCGCACACCGTCCCGAAGACGGTGATGATCGGAAAGGTGCGGAATCCCGCCAGCCGCCTTGCCGAAGAACGTTCGCGTTGCAGGCCGACCAGCAGCCCCAGGCCCAGCGCGACGCCGAGAAGGAAGAATATCCGTTGCAGTTCCATGACCGACTCCATCCGCAGTTCACTTCACGCCCAACACGACGATGATGATCAGGTCTATGACGAACAGCGCGACGATACCTGCTTCCAGCATCAACATCACGCGATTTGTGCTGTCCTGCTGGAGCATCGTGTAAAGGCCGTCCAACGCGCGCAGTTTCTGGCTCACGTTACCCTCCCACTCCGACAGGTGGAAGCGCGCCGCGCAGCCCATGTAAATCCTCGCCAGATGCCAGTCGCCGAAAAACTTCGTGATGTTCGACAGCTCATCCGCCACCTTCGCGAGGTCCATCTTGATCTCGCGCAGCTCGTCGAGCACGCGCTGGCGGGCGCGAAACGCGAGCGGGCGCGCCACGACCTCCACGTCGTCATACGCCTTGTCGAGCACCTGGTCGAGCTTCGCGTCATAGACCTTCAGTTCCTCCAGTTGCAGGTTGGCCACCTCCAGCACGTAAAGCGTGTCGTGATAACCTTCCGGCGTGTCCACCAGCAACGCCGTGTCCCAGTCCACCACAGCCAGATCGTTTTGGTAGTAGGAATAGCGATACTTCAGCGTCTCCTGCACCTCCTGCCCGCTGAGCCGCGACGCGTCCGCTTCGCCGCCGAGCAGCGCCGCCACCTCGCGCTCGTTGCGTTGCAGCCATCGCTCCATCGGTTCGCTGGCGTCCGCGCCCGCCACCGGCGTGCTGAGGCAGAAGACCGTATAGACCTCCGCCTCCTCCAATGCGGCCACCGGCGTGTCGAGCTGCGGCTTCCAGTTCTCAAACAACCGCTGCGCGATCTCCTGCACGCGCCCGTCGAGCGTCGTGCCGTCCGTGAAACGCAGGTTGCGGAACGCCAGCAGGTCCATGATCCCCTCGCAAGTGACCGGCATCCGCACCTTCACCGAGATCGCGCCGAGCGCAAACAGCTTGATGGAAGTGGTGAACGTCACCGGGCCGCTGGCCGTTGCGAGCCGCGTCTCCTCCATCTGGATCGAGAGCGGCCGGTAAACCGGAAACTCGCGCGGAGCGTCCCTGAGCCGACCGAGTTGAACCCGCTCCGCCGCGCCGAGCATCTTCTTCTCGATCTCGGCGAGGTTCGCCTCGTAGGCGATGTCGTAGGCGTAAAAGTAAATGACCTCGCCTCTCATCGTCGTCTCCCGGTTTCAGGTGACAAGCTGCCGCGCCTACCGGCTGCCGCTCAAGTCGCGCAGACGGCTTCTTTCAGGCCGCCTTCTTGGCCAGATTTACATACCGCTCGTAAGGCATGGCTATCCAGACCTCCGTCGTCGCCCGGCCGACACCACGGGTAATCAAAGCCACTTGACTGGCCTCCGCCTCATCCTTGGCTTCAAAGATGTCCACGAAGTCGTAGGGGCCAAGCGTTGCATAGTGCGAGATCCACTTGACCGACGGACAAAGCTCATGAACGCGCTGGCCGATTTCCCGTCCCGTATCTTGCACCGAAGCGGTCGCGCTGCTGGCAGCTTCCGATAACTTGGTCACCATCATGTAAGTGCTCATAGACACTCTCCTGTCTTCGGCTGTCCTGGTGAACACTAGTCTGGCCTCTCGCCTTTTCAAGCGTGCCACTCCGCCCGGCACCGCATCGGCACCCGCCCAGCAAAAGCACACGGCCTTCCATTGGCCTGTGCGACTTAACCGCATGTTTCCCTGGGGGATTTCCTAGGCGAGGTCGCGTGGTTCGCCTGCATGGACGGCGGCGCGCTCTTCGTCGAGGGTGAGCGAGCCGTGGTTGTTTGCGAACCATGAAGGCTGAGTTACAGGAAGAACCCGTTCTCAAACCAAAGGAGTCAACCGAAGAGATGCAACTCAATCCGACAGCACAAACAGACGATCCCAGCGCCGGAGAAATCGCCGCGCTCGCCTACCAAATCTGGGAGCAGGAAGGCCGCCCGCAAGGCCGCGATCTCGAGCACTGGGCAAAGGCCGAGGCGCAACTCAAGGCCGCCCGGCGGCAAACTCTATCAAGTTCCAGCAAAGAACAGTTGGCCTTCTTGCGCAGCGGCGGTAGCGGCCATTTCCTGCGAGCACAGCGGAGGGGCGTCGTTCAGAAAGGGCGCGCCCGTCGCGTTCAGCCGGCCGCAAGATAGGCGGCACCCACGCGCAGTCTTCAAACGGCGGGATAGCCTGTCGCCGTTCAGACTTCCGCTGTCTGGAATCTGCACAGGTGACGATGGGAATGCCCGCATCCCCCGGAAGGGCCTCGGCCGAAGTCCAAGGCCCTTCTGTTTGCTATCGCGTGCGGGGCGCGAACAAAACGCCCGCATTCCGCCGGCTTGCCGTTTCAGAAAGAGGACTATATTTACCCAACGCGGCGAGCGGGAAGGAAACCGGGTTTATGAAAGTCACGGACGTTTTGGCGAGTCAGCACACTTTTTTGCGGAGCGTATTCGAGGTCATCGAGCGCGCCATGCACGAGACGGAAAGGCACTCCGATGTCGCCGCGTATGCACGGCTGCTGGAGGGGCTGCTGCGGGACCACGCCGAGGCGGAAGAGAACCTGCTCTTCCGTCCCCTGGACATCATGCTGACGGAGAAGGGCGGGTTTTCGCAGTTCTACTCCGGCCATCAGGAACTCGACCACCTATTGAAGAAGCCGCAGATGGAGATGTCTGCCGCGCAGGCCAGAAACCTGCTCCACATCGCATTCCGCTTCATGCGGAGCCATTTCGAGAGCGAAGAACTGATGGTGATCCCTCTGGCAGAGGAGATGTTTCAACTCGAATCGCTCGAAACACTCGGACAGGCGTGGATGCGGCGGCACACCCACCCCGCCGCGCTGCAATCCGTCGCCGCGATAGTCGCGGATTCTCGCGTCGCTGTGGCCGGCAGATGATCTGTGGCGGCGGTCTAGGACCGCCGCTACAGAAGAGAGGTTTTGCAGGAGACTCTCATGACGGAAGATTCCCTAGGCCGCTTTCAGGATTAGTCCGCTGGCGAAAATCAGGCGCATGTCGTAGCTTCGCCGCAGTTTGTATGAAGGAGAATCACTCACACCCGCCGCAGACCTCGAAGAACACGGAAAACCACAAGCCGCCCCTGCCCGACGCAGCCGTCTGCCGCATCCGCCGAGTAGCGGACTCCGGCATTCATCTCTGCCTGGTGGAGAAGCCGGGCCACTGCCCCTACGCGTTCACCTTCGGATACAACTTCCTTTGCACCGACCCAGCGCGAACTGGAAGCGGCCCTCCATCACATGAGGGCTGAAGAGAAACAGAACGAGTTTCAAAAACAACAACCACGTTTCAATCAAGCCAGCAGGACGCAATCCGCACGGTTTCTATCACCCCCATCGCTCGGAAGCCGTGCCCGGTCCATACCGGCGGGGCGAGCCGGATGTGTTCTTCGTCGTCCCGAAAGCCCCGTGTCGCAAGACGCGGGGCTTCTCGCTTTGGCGGGACGGTGACGCTTGGGCGATGATGGCCCTGCTTGACGAGCGCGCGCGGCCTGCGAGAGCAACTCGCTGCCTGAATAAAATGGCGGGGCGGTCACCGCGGCCCTCCGGTTCAGGCAGGCGGTGAAACAAGAGCCGAAAGGCCAACTTAGCGTCGCTCGGTGACGACAAGAAGGACGACGGACAGGCAGGATGCCTGTCCCACTTGGCGGCGGCTACATCCTGAGCTTGCGGCGGAAGGATTGTTGGAAGGCGTGCTGGTGGAGGCGACGCCATGTTTTGTCGAGCCGTGCCAGATGCTTGCGGCGGCGTTGCGTGAGCAGCGACAGCAGGGGGCGCGGCGGTTTCAACCGGCCCGACGCCAGCCGCTCCATCCCCACGTCAATGTCGTGGATACGCGCCAGCGCCCGCTCAGTGTCGTGGATGCGCTCCTTGAGCTTCGCGACAGTCGCGCCGAGCACGGGAGAGAAGAATTCGCCAAGGTAACGGACGCGGCGCAGGGCGATGCGAAGGCGGTGGAGGTCTTCGGAGGACTCGGATCGGCGCAGGCGCGCGAGAGCGAGGGCGCGGCAAAATTCCTTCCGAAGCCGGCGGCGGGCGAGTTTCTCTAGGGAAACGGGCGGCTCGGCACCGGCCATCCGGGGCAGTTTCACCCGCAGCAGGCGGCCCATGTCGAGCTTGAGCGCGGCCAGTTCCCGCCCGCCCAGATGACGCCGCACGACGGCAAGCAGTTGACGCCGGCGGCGAAACTGGAGGCGGATGAATGCCTGCCAGCCCGGTTTGTCCGCGAATGGCCCCCGGACTTCCTTGCCCGTCAGGAACGCCACGGTCACGTCCGCGTCGCGAGCCGGACCTAGCCGGCGGTTCAGCCGCCCCAGCACGCGGTCAATCTTCTCCGCGGCGGTGTCCGCCAGCGGTTTGCGGAACGCCCGCAGCACGGCGCGCGTCCGGCGGACGGCCACGCGGATGTCGTGGAGCGGTTGGGGACTGTCGCCTTTGAGCGCGCCATCCACGTTGATGAGAACGGTCTTGAAGTGCAGGGACAGCAGCCGTCGCGCCGCTTCGAGGACGTGCATGCCGCGCCGCAACCCCGCCGGGTCCTTGTCCCGGCCGCCGGCGGCTGGAACGAGTTCGATGCCCAGCGAGAAAACCGACTGCCAGAGGTCGCTCTTCTGGCTGGCGCGCTCGATGTTGTGCTGGAAGCGGCTGGTGCGGACGGTGACGAAGACTGTTTCGGGGCCGATTCGCACGCGTTTGATGGAGGCGTCCTGGCAGTGGCCGTAGTCCAAGCCGTCGGCCACGCGCAGCAAGGCGCCGAGCTGGAGGGCGCGTTGCGGATGTGGCAGCCACCGGACCCGCCGGTGACGCAGCAACGCGGGGACGGCTCCAGAGTGGAGCAGCATGACGGCGGCGATCATGTCGCGCTCCGCGTCCGAAAAGCCCGCCAGTCCTTCGCGCAGGACGATGGCGGCGCCCATTTCCCGGTGGGCCGCCGCGTCCACGCTGTAGGCGATGTCGTGCAAACGGCCGGCGGCTTCGAGGATTGAGCGGCTACCGGCGGGGAGCTTCAGCCGTTGTCGCGTCGCGTCGAAGAGCCGCAGCGCGAGCGCGGTGACGTGCGCGGTGTGGGCGTCCTCGTTGGCGTATTTGCGGCAGAGCTTCTCAACCGTCGGCTTCCCCGCTTTGCTCGCCGCGTTCATGGATCACTTCCCCGGCTTCTTCGCCGGAAGCTGCGGTTCGAAGACCATGTAGAGGTTCTTCCGCGCCTGTTGCGCCGCTTCGCACGCCTCGCGGTAGAACACCTCCTGCGCCCGCAGCGGCTTGCCGCGGCGCGACGGCTTCACGCGCTCGTAGCTGCCGTCGGGCAAAAGCCGGCGCGCCTTGACGGTGTCGCGCATGGAGGTTTTCAAAATGGCGATGAGGCGGCTGCGGCAGGCCGGGTCTTCGACGGGCACGAGCAGTTCCACGCGCCGGTCGAGATTGCGCGGCATCCAGTCGGCGCTGGAGATGAACACGCGCTCTTCGCCGCCGTGCAGGAAATAGAGGATGCGGCTGTGTTCGAGGAAGCGGTCGAGGATGCTGGTGACGGTGATGTTCTCGCTCAGGCCGGGCACGCCGGGCCGCAGGCAGCAGACGCCGCGGATGTTGAGGTCTATCCTCACGCCGGCCTGCGACGCGCGGTAGAGCGCCTCGATAACGTCGCGATGCACGAGGGCGTTGAGCTTGGCCATGATGCGCGCCTTCTGGCCTTGCTTGCTGCGTTCGGTTTCGCTCTCGATCATCTCGATCACGCGCGCCCGCAACCCGTGCGGCGCAGCGGCGATCTTGCGATACTGGATCGGCTGCGAGTAACCCGTGACGGCATTGAAGAACGCCGCCGCGTCGGCCGCAAAGTCCTCGTTGCAGGTCAGCAGGCCGACGTCGCTGTAAAGGCGCGCGGTGACTTCGTTGTAGTTGCCCGTGCCGAAGTGGACGTAGCGCCGGACGCCCGTCGGTTCGCGGCGGACGACGATGCAGACCTTGGCGTGGACTTTCAGCCGTTTCAGGCCGTAGATAACCTGCACGCCGGCGTGTTCGAGCGCCTCGGCCCACTCGATGTTGCGCGCCTCGTCGAAACGCGCCTTCAGTTCCACCAGCGCCGTCACGAGCTTGCCGCGCCCGGCCGCCCGGGCCAACGCCGCGACGATCCGGCTGTTCTCGTTCGTCCGGTAGAGGATTTGTTTGATCGCCAGCACGCCGGGATCGTCCGCCGCTTGCTCGATGAACCGCGCCACCGGCTCGAAGCTTTGGAACGGATGAAACAGCAGCACGTCCTTCCTCGCGATGACATCGAACATCGCCGCGTCGGGCGGGACATCCGGCGAAGCCTGCGCCGGCCACGCTTTGTCCTTGAGCTTGTCGAAGCCCGGCAGTTTCACCAGCGCCCAGAACGCCGAGAGATCAATCGGGCCGGGGACCTTGTAAATCTGCCCGAAGTTGATCCTGAGCGCCTGCCGCAGAAACGCGAGCGCCGCCTCGGAAATCCGCTCGTCCACCTCCAGCCTCACACAGTTGCTGCGCTTGCGGGCGTCCAGCACCTCGCGCATGTGGCCAAGCAGGTCGCCGGCCTGGTCTTCGCGAACCGTGAGGTCGGCGTTGCGCGTGATGCGGAACGGCACGCACTCCACGACCGTCTCGCCGGGAAAGAACCGCGCGATGAACGCGGCGATGATTTCCTCGACGGGAATGCATGTGTATTTCGCCGGGTCGGGCACGGCGATGAACCGCGCCAGCGACCGCGGCAAATGCATCACCGCAAACCGCGGTGTCTGCGGCGATTCCTTGTCCGGCTCCAGCCGCACCAGCAGGTTCAACCTCAATCCCGGCAGCAATGGAAACGCCGCCAGCATCTTGACCGCGATCGGCGAGATGAGCGGATAGAGGTCGTGCGTGAAGATGCGCTCGATGTGCGCGAGTTGCTCCGGCTCAAGCGTCTCGACGCGGACGCGCTGGATGCCCGCCGCCGAAAGCTCCGGGTCCAGTTCCTTCAGCAGGCATTGGTATTGGTCCGCCACGAGCCGCTGCGTGCGCCGGCTGATCTCGGCCAGTTGCTGCTCCGTCGTGAAGCCGTTGGCATCGAGCGCGCTCTTGCCTTCCTCCAGCAACTGCTGCAAGCCGCCGACGCGCACCATGAAGAACTCGTCGAGGTTCGAGCTGCTGATGGCGACAAACTTCAGCCGTTCGAGCAACGGCACCGTCGCATCGCGCGCCTCTTCCAGCACACGCGAGTTGAACTCCAGCCAGCTCAACTCGCGGTTCAACATTTGCAGGTCGTTCTTAGCCATGCGTGATCGCCTCGTCCGCGCTGAGGGCGGTGCGCAACTCCACCTTCGTGCCGTATATCTGCTCGAACATGTTCGCCTTGTCCCGCATCGCCAGTTGTTCCAGCGTCAGGTCGGGCAGGTCGTTCACCGTGATGACGAACCGGTCCTTCTCCCGCGAGAACGCGACGTTCTTCAGGTCCTGCAGGTGCTTGCGGTCCAGGCAGTCGGCCAACCGCAAAATCGCCGCCAGCTTGGAAACCACCAGCCGGTCGTCGCGGTCCAGCGAGGTGTATTCGGTGTGATACGGCCGCGGCATCGCGCGGCGGTGGTAGCGCGCCACCAGCGCGATCAGCGTGATCTCCTTCCGGTTCAGGCCGAAAAGATCGCTGTTGAGAATGACATACATCGAATGCTTGTGATGGCTGCGATCGCTGATGAACACACCCACCTCGTGCAACAGGCCCGCGATGCGCAGCAGCAACTCGTAGCGTTCGTCCAGGCCGTGCTCCGGCCGCAGCTCGCGGAACAGCCGCACGCACATCTCGCTGACGTAGCGCGAGTGGCCGTCGTTGACGCCGTATTTCTCCGCCAGCAACGTCGCCGAATACACCGCCTGCTCGGCAAACTCCGCCGTCCACGCGCCGCGCACGGCCATTTCCTTCAACAGCCCGTCGCGCTGCGACGCGCCCGCCACGAGGATGTGCTTCACCTGAAACGCCCGCGCCAGGTGCTCATACGCCAGCAACGCCGGCCCGATCGTCTCCGCCTCCTGGTAGGGGATGTGATACTTGCGCACCAGTTCGTCCACGGACACCGGCACGATTTGGTCCACGAGGTCGGAAAACTTCTTGCAGTCAACGCGCGCCAAACCCTGCTTGTCCCACTTCGGCTGCAACAGCGCCGCCGCGAAGCGCGCGTCGCCGGAAACGGCGATGAGATACGGCACCTTCCGCAGCGACACGTTCCAGTGAAGCTGGTCCACCGTCCGCTTGATGTGCTGCCCCAGCAACGCCCGGCTGCGGTCCGCGGGCGCGCGGTAGGTTTCCAGCGTCTCGCGCATCCGCAGCGCGCCCAGGCGGTAGGTGTTGGAAAACGTGATCCGCCCCTCGCGGACGAAAATCAACTCCGTGCTGCCGCCGCCCACCTCGATGATCGCCACGTTCTTCTTGCGCAGCGCCGAGTCCTTCCGGAACAGGTCGTGCACCGCGATGTAAGTCAGCCGGTTTTCCTCGGCGCCCTCGATCGCTTCGACATTGATCTGCGTCGTCATGTAGAGGCGGTCGAGGAACGCGTCGCGGTTCTCCGCCTCGCGCACGGCGCTGGTGGCCACCGCGCGAATCTGTTCCGGCTGGGTGACGCCGTATTCCTTCATCGTCCGGCGGAACGACTGCAGGATGGCGACGCATTCGTCGGTCGTGGACGGCTGAATGACGCCGGAAGAGAACGTGTCCTTGCCCAGATGCACCGCCCGTTGCAGCGACTCCAGCGGACGCACCGTGCCATCCGCGCCGATCTCCGCCACCTGCAACCGCACCGCCGTCGCGCCGATGTCAATGACCGCCACCGTCCGCGCGCCTTCGGCAAGAGGTTTCTCAGTTTTTGGCATAGCCTTGTCCATTTTCCGTCCTTGGAGTCTGCCAGACAATTGTTACAGCCGCGTTACAACGGCGGACATATTTTACCGCCGCCGCGCCTCGACCATCGCCCGCGCCGCCAGCGCCGCGCCGATGATGCCCGCGTCGTCGCCAAGGCCCGAATCAACAATCCTCACCCGCTCCGGGCTGGCCCCGATGACGTGGGCCATCGCCGACTTGCGGATGCGCGACAACAGCTTGTCACCCAGCGCCTGCATCAGCCCGCCGCCAAGAATGACGGCCTGGGGATTGAGGACGTTGATCAGGTTCGCCGCGCCGATGCCGATGTAGTTGCAGGCGTCGTCAATGATCTTGCAGACCAGCTTGTCGCCCTCGCGATAAGCCTCCGCCAGTATCCGGCTCCGCACCCGCTTCGTATCGCCGTCGCACAGGTCCCACACCACGCTCTTGCGCCCCTTCTCCATCGCCGTCACCACGCGCCGCACGATGGCGCCGCGGCTGGCGACCGATTCCAGGCAACCGCAGTTGCCGCAGCCGCACTTCGGGCCGTCCTCCGGCACCACCACCATGTGGCCGATCTCGCCGCTCATGCCGCTTGAGCCGCGATAAAGTTCGCCGTTCAAAACAATCCCGCCGCCGATGCCCGTGCCGATGAACATGCACACGAAGTTCTGCAGCTTGCGGCCCGCGCCCTGGTGCTTCACCGCCAGCGTGCCGGCCTGCACGTCGTTGATCAACGCCGCCGGAAAATGCAGCCGCCGCTCCAACAACTTCACCAGCGGCAAATCATGCCAGCCCAGGTTCGGCGCAATCCGCACCAACCCCCGCGCCTGGTCCACCATCCCCGGCACGCCGACGCCAATCGCCGCGATGGCCGTGTGCGGCACCGCCGCGGACGCCAGTGCCTCGTTCACGCACTCCGCAACGCGCTCGATCACGCCCTCCACACCCAGCTCCGGCCGCGTGTTCTTCTTCTCGCGGCTCAGCACGCGGAGGTTCCCGTCAAATACCGCCGAGAGAATCTTCGTGCCGCCCAAATCCACCCCAACCACGTGCTGCTTCTGTTTTCCGTGACTCATTGTTCGTCCTCCAAACATGCTTTCAGTCGTTGCGCCTCGCGTTTTCCGTCCAAGGCGTCGCACCTTAGTCCCGAATTCCGCCAAAGCCAAGAGTGGAATACCCGCCGGTCATTTCAACCTCGCCATCAGTCCCGGCGTTGCTTACGCTGGACGGCAACACTGGACGATTGAAGACGCATTCGATGCAGAACATCCTCGTCGAGCCGAGCAGACTCCTTGAGTCATCAGGATCGCTTATGAAACTGTCGCCCTCGCAGTCTCGAACACCGTTTGCCTTGCTCCTTGCCGCCGCGCTGTGCTCGTTGGCCGGCGCGGAGGACTGGCCCACCTACCGGCGCGACATCGCCCGCAGCGGCGTCACGCCGGAGAAGATCGCCATGCCGCTCGCGGAGTCGTGGGTTTACCGCCCGCGCCATGCGCCAACGCCGGCGTGGGAACCGCCGCGGGACGTGCCGGTGGAAGGGTTTCTGGAGTTGCCGCGCATCCGGTTCGACGACGCCAATCACACGGTCGTCGCGGGCAGCGCGCTCTATTTCGGCTCGTCGGCGGACAACAAGGTGTATTGCCTCGATGCGGGGTCGGGACGCGTGCGCTGGACGTTTTTCACAGGCGGCCCCGTGCGGCTCGCGCCGACGGTGAGCGAGGGGCGCGTCTATGCCGGCTCCGACGACGGCAATGTCTATTGCCTCGCCGCAGCCGACGGCAAGGTGATCTGGCAACGCCGGGCCGGGCCTGACGACCGGCGTTTGCTCGGCCACGGGAAGATGGTTTCGATGTGGCCCGTGCGGACCGGCGTGCTGGTGGACAACGGCGTGGCCTACTACGGCGCGGGGATTTTTCCGGCGGAGGGCGTCTATGTCGAGGCCGCGCGCGCCAGCGACGGGCAGTTGCTCTGGCGCAACGACACGGGCGGCGAGTCAGCCGAGGCGCGCATGTCGCCGCAAGGTTACCTGCTCGCCACGAGCACGAATCTCTTCGTGCCGCAGGGCCGCAGCGCGCCGAGCGCGTTTGACCGGCAGAACGGGCGGCAGGTGTATGAGTTCAGCTCGCCCGGCGGCGCCGGCTCCAAGGGGAAAGGGCCGCTCTTCAACGCCAGCTTTGCCAACCGCGGCGTCGGCGGCACTTTCGCGTTTCTCGCCGACAACCAGCTTTACACCGGCACCGAGCAGATCGTCGGCTACGACAGCGTCACGCGGCTGCAGGAAGCATGGTTTGCCGCACGCAAGGTCATCATCACTGAGAGCACCGCCTTCCTGACCACCAGCAACGCGATGCTCGCGCTGAAGCGGGATGTTTATCCGAAGGTCAGCGTCCTGCGGTTCAACCTCCGCAGCCGGCGCACGCAGATGGACGCCGAGGCGGGCAACTCGCGCAAGGAACAGAAGCGGCTGGCGGCTGCGGTCAAACAGAACAAGACGGCCCTGGCCGACTTCGACGCGAAGCTGGCCGCGTTGCCGGCGGGCGATCCGAAACGCGCCACGCTCGAAGCCGACCAAGCCGAGGCGAAGAAGACACTCGAAGCCGACGAAGCCAAGCTTAGCGCAGCGGACCAGAAACTCGACGGCGTCGCCAAGCAACTGGAAAGCATGGACAAGCAACTGGCGGAGGCCGACGCGGAGATGGAATCGAGTGTCAAGTGGCGTCTGTCGTGCGATTGCTCCGATGCGCTGATTCTCGCCGGCGACGTGCTCTTTGCCGGCGGCCAGAACCGCGTGCTCGCGGCCGACGCGGCGACGGGCGCGAAGCTCTGGGAAGCGAAGGTCGCCGGCACAGCCAAGGGCCTCACCGTCAGCGGCGGCCGGCTCTACGTGAGCACGACCACCGGCGCGATCTACTGCTTCATTCCACGCAAAGCCGGCGCTCCGCCCGCGCCATCGGTCATCAGTGCGAAGCCCAACCTGTCGCCTTATCCGCCGGACAAGCTCACCGCCGCCTACGCCGCCGCCGCGAAGGCCATCGCGCGCGAGTCCGGCGTCAAGCGCGGGTTTTGTCTCGTGCTCGGCTGCGAAACGGGCCGGCTCGCGCTGGAACTGGCTAAGAACACCGAGATGAAGATCATCGGCATTGAGCCGGACGCGCAGAAGGTCGCCGCGGCAAGGAAGGCCCTCGACGCTGCCGGCCTCTACGGCGCGCGTGTCACCGTGGACCAGGGCGCGCTCGACTGCCTGCCGTATGCGTCCTACTTCGCCAATCTCATCGTCTCCGACACCGCCTTGCTCGGCCGGCTCAACGATTGTTCCCCGAAGGAAGTTCTTCGCCTTCTCAAGCCATGCGGCGGCGTCGCCATGCTCGGCCAGCCCTCCGAAGCCAAGAGCGGCATCACCGCGCTCACGCCCGCCGCGTTGCGCTCGTGGTTCGCCAGTGGCGGCGTGCCCGGCGTGCAGACCGCCGAAACCGGCGGCGTCTGGGCCACGTTCAAGCGCGGCCCGCTGCCCGGCGCAGGCTCGTGGACGCACGAATACGCCGACGCAGCCAACACCACCTGCGGCGACGACAAGCTCGTGAAGTGCCCGCTCGGCCTGCTCTGGTTCGGCGATCCCGGCCCGCTCCAGATGGTCAGCCGCCACCGCCGCGCCGCCGCGCCGCTCTCGGTCAACGGCATCATGCTTGTCGAGGGCGAACACGCGGTCAACGGCTACGACGCCTACAACGGCCTCAAGCTCTGGCAGCGCAACATCCCCAACGTCATCCGCACGCGGGTCTCGGACGAGTCCAGCAACCTCGCGGCGGACGAGAACAGTTTCTACGTCGCCACGACGAACAAGTGCCTCCGCCTCGACGCCGCCACCGGCGCGCTCAAGGTCACCTTCTCGATGCCGCGCGCCGCCGACGGCAAGCCTCGCTCCTGGTGCCACGTCGCCGTCGCCAACGGCCTCCTCATCGGCACCGGCAGCAAGACCGACATCGTCTCCGACATCCTGTTCGCGTGCGACACCGCGACCGGCCAGATTCGCTGGACCTACACGGGCGGCAGCATCCAGAATGCGACCATCTCCATTGCCGACGGCCGCGTGTTCTTCACCGACGGCGGCGTGCAAGCCGCCCCATCCGGCAAACCCGCCGCAAAGCCGGGCGTCCGCGTCGTCAAAACAGCCAAGCCGGCGACGTTGCGCAACATCACCGCGCTCGACCTCGCGACAGGCCGGCCCGTCTGGCGCAAACAGATGGACCTCACCGGCTGCGTCGGCGGCAGTTACTGGAGCACGCTCGGCTCGATGGTCGACAACGGCGTCCTTGTGCTTTTCGGCGTCTATACCGACGGCCACTTCTGGAAGGAATTCTTCGCCGGCCAGTTTGAGAAGCGCGGCGTCGTCGCGCTCGCCGCCAGCGACGGCTCGCCGCTCTGGTCGAAGAACATCCCCTACCGCGTCCGCCCGCTCATCATCGGCGACACGTTCCACGCCGAGCCGTGGGCGTTCGACCTCAAGACCGGCGAGCAGCGCACGCGCGTCAACCCGATCACCGGCCGCACCGAGCCGTGGCAATTCGCGCGGCCCGGCCACCACTGCGGCACGCCGGCCGCCTGCGCCAACGTCATGTTCTTCCGCTCCTACTACCTCGGCTACTACGACCTCCTCGGCGACTTCGGCACCGCCACGTTCGGCGGACAGCGGCCGGGATGCTGGATCAACTTCATCGCCGCCAACGGCCTCGTCATGATGCCCGAAGCCAGCTCCGGCTGCATGTGCCCGTTCCCGAACATGTGCACCGTCGTCTTTGCGCCGCGCGAGGAAAACCGCGCGTGGGGCAAATACAGCCTCTCCGGCGACATGAAACCCGTGAAGCACCTCGCGTTCAACCTCGGCGCGCCCGGCGACCGCCGCGACGCCGCCGGCACGCTCTGGCTCGCTTACCCACGGCCGGCAGGAGCGGGCAGCCTCGTGCTGCAACCCAAGATCGCAGTGAAAATGCTGCCGGCCATCGGCGGTTACTTCGCACAGAGTCCCGATTCTGTCCGTGTCGTCGGCACGACCAGCCCGTGGCTTTACACGTTCGGCACCCGCGGCGTCGCCTCCTGCGAGATTCCCCTGCTCGACGCCGGCGACGGCCCCGGCCGCTACACCATCCGTCTCGGCTTCGCGGAGATGGACGACGCCAAAGCCGGTGCCCGCGTCTTCGACGTGAAGCTCCAAGGCAAAGAGGTGCTCAAGGATTTCGATGTCGTCAAGGAAGCCGGCGCTCCACGTAAAGCCCTCGTCAAGGAATTCAAAGGCGTGGACGTGGACGAGGCGCTGCTCATCGAGTTCGTGCCGAAGTCACCACAGGCCACGGCGGAACAAGCACCCATCCTCCAGACGGTGGAAGTCCTGCGCGAGCGGCTTTTGAACGTCAGCGTCTCCGTTCCGCCGCCGTTGCTGCTCAGCAACTCCAAGCCCGAGCAAACCGCCAAGCTGCAAGTCTTCAACCAGACGAGCGGCGACTTCGCCGGCACGCTGCGGGTCGTCGCGCCCGAAGGTTTCACCGCCACGCCCGCCGAACTGCCCGTGAACCTGCCGCTCGACCAACGGGCGGAACTTTCCTTCAGAATCGCCGCCACGAAGCAGGCGCAGCCGGCGAAATGCAACGCCCGCATCCAGCTTCGCCGCGGCGACGGCGCCATCGAATCCGAGCGCGAGATGAGCCTGGAGTTCATGGGAAAGAGCGACCGCGTGATCTTCAAACCAGTGGCCGACGCCTACGTGATTCACTCGCCGCTCACCGCCAACTACGGCAACGCGCACGTCCTGCTGGTGGACGGCGGTGACAAGAAGATGGGCGATGACCGCCAGCAAATCACCTATCTCAGGTTCGCCGTCAACATCCCCGGCAGACTGATCTCCGCCAGGCTGCGCATCCACAACGCCGGCAACCTCTCCACCAACGGCGGCAACATCTGCCTCGTCACCGAGCCGTGGAGCGAGGGAAGCGTCTCCTACGCCAACCATCCCAAACCCGGTCAGGTTCTGGCCAACATCGGCCGCGTCGCCGCGAACCAGACGATGGAGATCCCGCTGAGAGGACTCTCTCTGGAAGGTGCCAAGGAACTTTCCCTCGCCATAGACCCCGTGAACTGCGACGGCGTCAACTACTTCTCCCGCGAAAGCAACAAGCCCCCCGAACTGATCGTCGAGTTCGAGAGGTGATCAACCTACAACGCCGCAGACCGAACAATCTGGCCGTCGCGCTGTCTTCACCCGGCGGATGTTCATTGTCCGCAGGTCCATCACCAGCATTGAGCCTGCAAGCGGCTCGCCGACGCCGGTGAGAAGCTTGATGACCTCGACCGCGCCGATGCAGCCGGCGGTGCCGGAAACCGCGCCGATGACGGGGAACTGGCGCTTCCAGTCGGCCGGTTTTTCGGGGAGGAGGCATTGCAGGCACGCAGTGCGACCCGGCAGGATCGTGGCGACGTGCGCTTCCATCGAATACATAGAGCACTCGACCATCGGCTTTCGCTGCTGGACGGCGGCGCGGTTCAGCGCGAGCCGCTCCTCGAAGAGCGGCGCGGCGTCCACCACCACGTCGGCTTGCGCGACGAGCTGGCCGGCGTTTTCCTCGGTGACGTTTTCGCCGAGGGCGACGATGTCGAGACGCGGGTTGAGGTCTCGCAGCCGCTGGGCGATTGACTCGATGCGCGGTTTGCCGATGTGGGCATGGGTCTGGAGAAGCTGGCGGTTCAGATCGGCGGGCTTGAGATTGCCGGCGTGGGCAAGCACGAGCCGGCCGACACCCGCAGCAGCCAGTTCGTAGGCCACGACGCCGCCAAGACCGCCAACGCGGGAGACGAGCACCGATGCACCCTTGAGTTTCCGCTGGCCTTCCTCGCCGAAGCCTGGCACCCACATCTGCCATTCGTAGATAGCGCGCTCGTCGTCGGTCAGGGTTGGCAGGTGCATGGCGCTCCCAGTGTATTCAAGTCCGCCGGTCGCACGCAACCCTCCGTCATCACAAGCAACAAGTCAGCCACCTGTCGCGCCTCAGAGCGGTCGTGGGTGACGTGAAGCACCGAGACGCCGTGCTCGCGTTGCACGCGCTTGAGCAGATCGCGCATGTCGCCGCGACGGTTCTCGTCGAGCGCAGAGAGTGGCTCGTCGAGCAGCAACACCGCCGGCTTTGCCGCCAGCGCACGCCCCAGCGCCACGCGCTGCCGTTCGCCGCCGGAGAGGCCGTGCGGCTTGCGGTCGAGCAGGTGCGCAATGCCGAGATGCTCTGCCAATTCCGCAACGCGCGCCGCAATTTCCTGCGCAGGCCGGTGCCTGATGTGCAACGGAAAGCCCAGTTGCTGGCGAACGGTCATCGTCGGGAACATCGCGCCGTCCTGCGGGACGTAGCCGACACCGCGGTTGCCGGGCGGCTCGGCCGTCACGTCGCGGCCGTTCACGAGCACGCGGCCGGCTTCCGGCTTGCGCAGGCCGCAGATGATCTCCACCAGCGTCGTTTTACCGCAACCGGTCGGCCCCATAAGCACGCCATAGACCGCCTCCGGCACCGTGAACGATACGTCGTTCAGCGCGAACGCGCCGGCGCGGATGGCGATATGTTCGAGGGCGATCATGGCCGCTCTCCCACCGCGCGCATCGCCAGCAGCACCGTCACCGCCAACGCCACCATCATCAGGCTCACGGCGATCGCCGCCTCCAGATTCCCAACGCTCAATTCCAACCAAACCGTCGTCGGCAGGACTTCCGTCTTCATGCGCGTCGCACCGGCGAAGACGAGGATGGGGCCAAATTCCCCGAGGCTTCGCGCCCACGCGATGCTCGCGGCGCTGAACATGCCGCGTTTGGCCGCCGGCAGCGTGACAAGCCAGACGGCCTGACCGCGCGAGCAGCCGAGCGTCATCGCCACGTCCTCTGGCCGCGATGCCAGATGGTCGAACGTCGTCCGCATCTGCCGCACGGCGAACGCCGCGCCAACGGTAAACTGCGCCAGCAGCACGCCAAACACCGTGTAGGTAAACGGCACGATACGGTCAATCGCGCGGCCCAGCGGCGTCTGAAAGGCAATCAACAGGCAGAGACCGATGACCATTGGCGGCAGGACGATTGGCACGTCGAGCAGTGTGTCGAGCGTGTTCTTGCCGGCAAACCGCCCACGCGACATCAGGTAGCCGACGGGCACGGCGACGACGAGCGAAAGCAACGCAACGATTGTGCAACTGACGAGACTGAGGCCGGTGGCGTATTGGATTTCACGCGAGCCGAGCGCGCGGATGAGATCGTGCGGCGACGTGTAGGTCGCGGTGGCCGCCAGCATGCCGAACAGCAACCCAAGGTAGGCCGTGGTCACGGCCGCGATGACGACCCAGAAGGGCCAATTCGGCCCGGCGCGGTGCTGGTCAGTCATTGGCTCTCTTGAGATAATCCGGCACGGCGATGTCCTTGCTGGCGACCGCTGCCTCATCGCCGCGCCAGTGGAAACCGGCCTTTTCAAACCGCTCGCGGTTGGCGCGCAGGAAGGCCAGCAACCGCCGCGCGAGCTGCGCGTTCGGCGACTTCGCCGCCACGGCGAACGGCTGCGCGGCTTTCGCGCCGGCATGCTTGATTGACAGCGTGTCAATGTGCGCCGCTGCTGGCTTCGCATTCACGTCATAGACGATCGCCGCGTCGAGCGAGCCGGTGCGGAGCTGGTTCACGAGCAAGTCGGCGGTCGGCACCTGCGAGCAGACGTTCTTCATCACCGAGTCGAGGAGGCCGGCATCCTTCAACATGCCTTTCGTCATGTAGCCGAGCGTGGATTGCTGCGAGTTGCAGACGCCGACCTTCAAGCCAGGCCGCGCGAGGTCCAGCAACGTGCGGATGTTCTTTGGGTTGCCCTTCGGCACGGCGAGCATGATGTCGGCCTCTGTCAGCACGACCGACTCGGGGTAAAGGTCGGCCACGGGCGGCACGAAGCAGACGTCGCACGCGTAATAGGCATCGGGGATGTTCGCGTCAGGCGTTTTCGCCATCGCCCGCATCTGGGCGCAGAGGATGCCGCAGCCGTTGAAAACCGTCGTGAGATCCACGCCTTCGCGGTCGGCGAACTCCTTCAACGTCTCTTGGATCGCCGGCCGGTTCACGCCGCCGCTGTAGAAGACCAGCGTCGGCTTCGCGCTCCACTTGTCGCCAGCCGTCGGACGGAAACCGCTGGCCGCAAAACTCGGTGCGCCCTTCTCCGGCGCGGCCAGGTAGCGCGCGAACCGCAGCGCCGCCGCCGGCTGCGCGCATGTGGCCACGACCGTAACGCTGACGTTCTCTTCAGCCTTTGCGAATTCCGGCACGCTCACCGCTTCCAGCCCTGCGAACTGCGCTGCCGTCGCGTCCCACACCACCGCCGCGTCCGCCGCACCGAGCACCACGTCGCTCGCGATGTCCATCACCGTCGGTTTCAGCACCAACGCCCGCGCGCGGAACTGTTCCCACCGCGCGCCGAGTGCGCGCTGCACCGTGCGACCGATGCTCGCGCTCTCCGGGTTGGCGAGCGCGAAGCGCACGCCGTCGCGCAGGAGGTCGTCTAGCTTGCGGATCGCCTTCGGATTGCCTTTGGCGACGGCAATCACAGGCCGTTGTTTCGCCAGCGGAATCACCTCACGAATCAGACCGAGCCGCTGCGCGTCAGCAACGCTGCCGTCGTCCGCCGTGATCAAAAGGTCGCCGCTCTTGGCGACGCGGATAGCGCTGAGCAGTGCGCCGGTGCCGCCGTATTGAAGGCTGATGGCGACTCCAAACTCCTTCCGGTAAGCTTCCGCTGCCGCTTCGACAGGCTTCTTGACGCCGGCGGCGCAATACACCGTCAGCGCCCGGCCGGCCTCCGACGACGCGCTTTGTTGGTAGAACCACGCCACGACTCCCAAACCAACCGCCAGAACAGCCACTATCGCGATGACCTGTTTCACGGTTTCTTTCTACTCCATCCCGCCCACGCAACGCCAGCAATCACCGCGAGAAGCAAGCCGCTCCAAATCCAGACGCGCGCACTTGGCGATCGGGCGGCCTTGTCCGGAGCGGTCTCGCCACGAATCGTGACCGTCTCCGCCTTCGGGGCAGGCGAGGGCGCTGCGGGCGACTTCTCCGCGCCGGCCGACTGCCGTTCTTCCTCCACGCGGGCCAACTCCTCATCCCAGTTGAAGCTCAACATCAAATCCCAGCCGGTGCGGGAGTCCTTCACCTGGCACGAACACGCGCCGGTGAGAAACGCGCAGATTTCGTCAATGCTTTCCGCCGACAGGTTCTCCTTCGGCACCGCCGCGAGCACGCGGCCCCGGCCAAAGACGGGGAACGCAACGGGCGCCGAGCGAAGCTTTTTGACCTCGTCGCTGTTGGCCTCGAGCATCGCCAGTGTGACAACCTCGCGAGGATCCTTGCGCGACAAGCGCAGCACCGAAAACCGCATGGCCAGCGCCGGGCCGGGACCGATCTGGCTGCTCGGGTCGTTCGGGTCCTGCTCCGGCAGCGAGGCGGCCGTCGCCCATTGCTTGAACCGCTCCTCCAACACGCGCACCGTCTCGTCGTCACTGGCCTTGTCGCCGGACTCGACGAGCACCCACACCGCCGAGTCGCCGAGGACAATGCGGCGGGCAAGTTCGCGGCGGAGCGGCGAGTCCAGCAGCATTTCAAGGTTGGCCGCGGTCAGCGCCCCGCTCCACACATCGCCGCCGGGAGGGTCGGGGAAGACCAGCTTCGCCGCGGCTTCCTGCGCGGCGGGCGGCGTCTTGACGGAGAGATTAGCGACGGCGTTGGTGCGGAGCCTGTCCAGCAGCGGCGCGATCTCCGGCTTCAGGGCGGCGGCGCGGTCCACGCGAAGCTCGTAGATTTCGCCCGGCCAGCGATCGAGGGCGTAGCGGAACACGGGGACCGTGCAAGCCCAAGCGGCAGACGGAATAATGACGGACAAGGCGACGCAACGAATGAGTCTGGCAGCCATTGGTTTCAGCATTGCTACGGATACTATGCGTCAGGCGGTTGCGCAATGCCAAGCCTGCATCGCTGCCCGTAGCGCCAGCGTCCTTGGCGGCGCTCTGAGGGCAAGGCAGCGGAACATCGCCGGCAGGGATGCCGGCGCTACAGGTCCGAATCCGAATTGCCATGAACGAGCCGGGTTGCGATGATGCGGCCGTGCTCACAAACCGGCTGAGATGAACCTCGAAACGACAGTGGCGTTGCTGATGGCGAGCCTGATCGGCGTGGCGCTGGGATTGCTCGGCAGCGGTGGCACGATGATCACGCTGCCGGTGCTGGTCTATGTGGCCGGGGTTCCCGTTTCGCAGGCGGTGGCGATGGCGTTGGTCGTGGTCGGCGGCACCAGCCTCGCGGGCAGCGTCCTGCAATACCGCCGCGGGCATTTCGACGTGCGCGTGGCACTGCTTTTTGCCGTGACGGGCATGATCGGCGCCTATGGCGGCGCGCGACTGACGCATCTGTTCTCGCCACCGGTGCTGCTGACGGTCTTCTCCGCCATCATGGTTGGCGTGGGCGTGAAGTTGTTTCGGGATCGGCACGACGCCAGACAAGCAGCAGCGCAGGGACCGGCGCGGTGCGCACTGATCGGCGCGCTGGTCGGCGTGCTGACCGGCTTTTTGGGAATCGGCGGCGGGTTTTTGATTGTGCCGGCGTTGATGCTCTTTGGTGGACTGGACATCAAGAAAGCCACGGGCACGTCACTGGCAGTCATCGCGCTGAACTCGCTGTCGGGATTGGCGGGACAGCTTCGCTATGTGCAGTTCGACTGGTGGATGGCGCTGGCGTTTCTGGCCGCCGCCACAGCCGGCATGGCCGGCGGCGTCGCCGCGAAAGGCCGGCTCTCCGAAGGCGCCATCCGGAAGACATTCGCCGGCTTCGTCCTCGCCGTCGGGCTGGCGATGGCATGGCAGAACGTGGCGGCCTTGATTCGATAGTCTCGCCCCGATTACAGGCCGCAGTCTCTCGACACGGAATTTCGTCGCACGCGCCTGCGGCATCATCATGATTGATGAAGCCGCCTGCTCTTGCAGGCAAGCCTTCAACCCCGCAAGTTCTTCTTCCGTCGCCGCCCGCCCGCCAGAGATGCCAGCCCCAGGGCCATCAAGACGCCCGTCGAAGGCTCCGGCACGAAGACAATCTGGCCGCCGTTGTCCAGGAACAGATTGAACAGGCCGTGGCTCGCAGCGAAGTCTTGATCAATCACGCCGCCCTGGCCCAAGGCGAATCTCTGGGTGCCGCCGGCATCTTCGTAGATAAACTCCATCCCGACATAAACCGTCAACTGGCTGAGTTTCAGCGTCGCGCCGTTGAAGAGGTGCAGCACGTCCACGTAGAGGCTCTCGTTCGTGCCGCCGCCGTTGTTGATGTTGTTCACAAACTCAATGTGGTTGGTGATGTTCAACGTGCCGAGCGCCATGTTGTTTTCGAAGCCTGCGAAGACCGCCCCCTTGTTCGTGCCCGCCACCTCAAAGGTGTTTGTGAACGCCCCGGGGCCGGTCAACGGCGTGCTGCCGCCGAACACCATCGTCCCGTAACGCATGTTGAAGTTGTTGGTGTCCGTGCTGCCGTTGACAAAGTCGCCGCGCAACACCAGCACGTCGTTGCTGTTGGCCATGCTGATGACGCCTGCGTTGCCGAGCAACAGCGTGCCCGTGATAATCGCCGTGGACGGATTCAGCGCGAGGCTGCCGCTGCCTTCGAGCGTCAAGCCCTGGTTGAACTGCAACACGCTGCCGTTTTGGGCCGAGATCGCGCCTGAGTTTGTGACGACGCTGTTGAAGGCGATGGTGCTGCCGTCGTAGGCGCGGATCCTGCCGCCGGCTTGGTTGTTCACCGCAAGGTTGAAGTTCAACGCGCCGCCGGTGCTGTTGCTCACCGTCCCCGCGTTGCGGAGGAAGGCGTTGACCGTGCCCCGGCCGTGGATCATCCCGCCTGCCGCGTTGACGAGGTTGGAGGCGTTGTCGGTCAGCGTCACCGCCGCCGTCGCGTGGTTGAGCCAGATGGTTCCGGCGTTGGTGAAGGACTGATTGATCCGCAGATCCGCGCCGGCGCCCAGCGCGGCCAAGAGGCCTGCATTGACCGGGCCAGCGCCGCTGTTGGTGAAGCCCGCGCCCAGCGTTAAGACCGCGCCCGCGCCGGCATTGGTCGCCGCAATCCGGCCCGCCGGTTCATTGCCGATTATCGCGCTGACCAACCCGCCGCCGCCGATGGTGCCGAGGTTGGTCAGGACGCCGCCGGTGAGGAAGTCATTGAGCGTGCCGCCCACCAGCCCGATCACGCCGTTGCCGCCATTGATGAAGGCGTTCGAGAACTGCAGGATGCCGCCGCCGGTGGCGTAGAGGTTGCCCTGGTTCGTGAACGTATTCACAACGTCCAGCCGCGCCACCCCGCCCGCCACCGCCTGTTGGATCGTCCCCGCGTTCACCAGGTTGAAGACAAACACCGTATGGTTGGTGAGGTCGAGCATCGAGCCGCTGGTGGCCACGATCAGGTTGCTAGCCGCCAAGATTTCGTTGCCTGCGCCGGCACTGTTGGCGCGCTCGTCCACCAACCGCACGAAGGCATTGCTGCCCGTCACCGAGTCGCCGACCATGAACGTGCCAAACATGAAATTGGCCGCCGCCATATCGGCCGCGTAGGCGCTGGCGATTTCGACCTGTTGCGTCCTCGCCGAGCCACCGTTGAAGACAAACGCGCCGCTGAAATCGTTCTGGGCGAAGTTCGTGCCGAGGTTGTCGAAGTCGCCAGCGAGTTGGACAGTCGCCGTGCCGAGGTTGCGCAAGACGGAATTGGTGCTGATCGTCAGGTTGCCGCCGAGGACGGCCGTCGCGCCACTGTCGAGGACCATCTGGTTGCCCTCGACCAACGAAGTGGTGGATTCTCCCAGCATGGCGTCGCCTCCCACCCAGAGCCGCGAGCCGGCGCCGGAGATTTGCAGCCAGTTGTTGGAGGTCGTGCCCGCAACGCCCACCCGGAGGCCGCCGGCATTGGTGACGACCGCGCCATCGCCGATGTAGAGGAAATTGAAGGCATCGCCCCGGCCGACCTGGACGCCGTTGACGCCGGTGACCTGCAACAGCGTGCCAGCGCCGGTGATGTAAGCGGCGTTGTTCGTGCCGCCACCGCCCCGGCCGACGTTGAACTCCGCGGCCAACACCTGGGCGCCGTTGGTGAAGAGGGCCACGTTGCCGACGCCCGCGCCACCGCCCACGGCCAGCACGTTGCCGCCGTTGAGCAGCGAGGCGTTGTTCACGACCAGGATGTTGTTGTCCGCCCCCGCGCGCCGGCCCATGAGGAAGAAACCGCCATTGGTCAGCACCGCGCCGTCGAGGATTTGCAGCACGTTGTGATGCGTGTCCGTGGCGCCGAGCCAGACCTCTGACTGGTTGAAGAAGCGGGTGTTGACGCCACTGAGGGTCACCGTGTTGTTGCTCGCGCCGCCGACCGTGCCGATCTGCAGGATGCCCGCATTGGTGACCGCTGCGCCACCACTGACCGACAGCGCGCTGAAGGAGCCGTTGGAGCCGACCGCCATGCTGGCCGCAAACACCACACCGCCATCGTTGACCGTGAGCGAGTTGCCCTCACCGAACTGGCCGACGGTCAGGGCGCCCGCCGTCCTCCAGAACGAACCGGTGCCGCTGACGAGCACCGAGTTGTTGCTGCTGATGCCGCCGGAGCCGATGCCGTAGCCGATGGTGCTGTAGCCGCCGACGAAGACCTGGCCGCCGTTGGTGACCACCATCGCGTTGGCAAAAGTGCCGGTGTAGTAGCCGAGGAAAAAGTTCCGGGTGTTGGTCAGGACCGAACCGGGATCGGTGACGACGACGAGGTTGCTGCGGCTGCCCGTAAAGTAGCCGGTGATGAAATCCTGACGACCATGAACCCGGCCTTGGTCGGCAATGACCAGGGTGTTGCTGGAACCCGAACTGCCGACGCGGATATCATACGCGCCTCCCGCCGTCAGGAGCGAGCCATTGCCCGACACCAGAACGGAGTTATTGCTGGCGCTGGTGTTGTAGCCAATCAGAACGTAGCGCGCGGCGTTTACCGACCCTCCGTTGAGAACCTGCAAGCTGTTGCCGCTGCCGGCGGTGCCGATGCGCATGTCCTGATTCGAGGCGGTGCCACGGTTGGTCAGCACGGAACCGCTGCCTGTGACGACGACCGCATTGTTGAACGCGGTGCCGTTCTCACCCACGTTGAACGTCACGCTGTTCACCGTGCCGCCGTTGGTGATGGCCAGGAGGTTGTTGCTGCTGGAACTGCCCACGGTGAACGTGCCGCCGTTGGTGACCGCGCCGCCATCCACGGTCATCGCGTTGCTGTTGCCGCTGTAGCCGACATAGATCGTGTTGGTGAAGACGAACACCGAACCCGCGCCGGACACCAGCACGCTGTTGTTGGAGGCCATGGTCTGGGCGCCGATCATGAAATCTATGCCTCCCACGGTGGCGGTGCCCAGACGCATGACGCCGCCGTTGGCGATGATGAGACTGTTGCCGACACCGTAGTTGCCGATCGAGATGTCGGCGCTCACGTTGGTGTTTCCCCAGAAGCCGCCGTCAATCACCAACTGGTTGTTGCTGCTGATAACCGGACCAGTGCCGGAGCCGGTGCCAACGACAAAAGTGCTGTTGCTGTTGTTGACCACGCCGCCCGCCGACACAACGAAGGTGTTGAAGGAACCTAGGTTGCCGACGTTGATAATCCGGTTGAAGTTGAACAGCGAGCCGGTTCCCGACACGACCATGAGGTTATTCGTGGCAACCGCCGCACTGCCGATGAGAAAGTCACTGCCCGACTTGCCGGTCATCTCCATCACGCCGCCGTTGGTGATGATGAGACTGTTGCCGACACCGTAGTTGCCGACAATCGCGTCGCTGCCAATGTTGGTGGCGCTCCAGCGACCACCGTCAATCACCAACAGGTTGTTGCTGCTGATGACCGGACCGGTGGATGAGCCGTTGCCGATAATGAACTGGTTGGTGCCATTGTTGTTGACGACGCCGCCGGCGGCCACCGTGAAACTGTTGCTGGAACCCACATTGCCGACATAGATGATGCGGTTGAAGTTGAAGCGAGAACCGCTTCCCGTGACGAGCATGGTGTTGTTTGAAGCATTGGCTTGATAGCCGAGGAAGAAGTCGTTACCCCCCGTGGCCGAAATGTCCAATAGGCCGCCGTTGGCGACGAGCAGGCTGTTGCCGACGCCGTAGCTGCCAATGATGGAGTCGCTGCCCGCGTTGGTGTTGATCCACGTCCCGCCATCAATCACCAACTGGTTGTTGCTGCTCATGGCCGTGGCGCTGGAGCCGTAGCCGACAAGGAACCGGCCGTTGTTGTTGGTGACGACGCCACCAGCCGTCACCGTCAGCCGGTTGCTGGAACCCAGATTGCCCACGAAGACGATCTGGTTGAAACGAAAGAGGGAGCCGTCTCCCGAGACCAACATGCTGTTGTTGGAGCTGATGGCTTGGTTGCCGATCAGGAGGTCCAAGCCCCCCGAACTGGTGATATCCATCACACCGCCGTTGGCGATGGTCACGTTATTGCCGACGCCATAGTAGCCCACAAACATATCAGCGCTTGTGTTGGTGCTTGTCCAAACGCCGCCATCAATCACCAACTGGTTATTGCTGCTGACGGCCGTGGCGCTGGAGCCGTAGCCGACCCTGAAGGTGCCCGTGCCGTTGTTGATCGTGCCGCCGGCAGCCACGGTAAGGCTGTTGCCGGAGCCAAGGTAACCGACCATGACCGGGCTGGCACCCTGCCGAATCAGCAAGGAGTTTGTGCCCACCACCAGCGCCGCGTTGTTGTCGGCGGCGGTGTTGCCAATGATGACAGAGCCGTTGGCAAACACACCGGTCACCGTGAAGAGCGTGTTGGAAAGGATCATCGTGCCCGCGTTGACGTTCAAGAACTGGGCCGAATTGGTGTTGTTGTTGAGGATGAGCGTGCCGCTGCCGATCTTGTTCATCGCGCCGTCTCCTCCGATCGTGCCTGGAATGACCACTGTATTGGCGAGCGTGTCGAACGTCCCCGTGCCGGCAGCGAGGGCGATGGCGCGATTGACCTCCAGGCTCATGCTGGCGCCGAATTGCAGCGTGGCGTTGGTCTGGAAGGTGATGTTGGTCACGGGTGATCCCGGCAGCAAGCCCAGGGCGTTGTCGTTGGTAATGTTCAACACGCTGCCGTGGAGGAAAGTGCCGCCGCTGTAGGTGTTGGCTTGCTGGGGCCTCAAAGCCACCACGCCAACCAAGCCGGACAACGTGTTGCTGCCGATGCGCAGCGGCGAGGCGTTCGGGCCGTCAGTGATGAGATTGGTGAAGGTAAACGTCGTCCCGCCCGCCGCGGCGAACCACCAGTTGTTGGTGCCATCGGCCACATAGGGCGTGAAGACGCCCTTGTAGGTCACGTCCTCGGCGCTGGCCAGACCCAACCCGCTGTAGCCGCTGAAGTCAATCGTGTCGGTGTCATTGGTCAGGCCGAGCGCAATATAACCGGTGGGGCTGGCGGCCAGGCGCGGGAACAGATTTGCGGCCACGTCGTTGGTGTTCAAACCGACCACGCCGGAATCGAGCGTGATGGAGCCGGCCGCCGGCAGTGCTCCGAAATGGGTGAACATCAACAAGCCGTTGGTCACCGCCATCCCGCCGCTGAAATCGTTGGTGCCCGCGAGATTCAACTGGCCGCTGCCGCTGCCCAGCACCACAAGGCCGCCGGCGCCGGTGATGTTGTTGAACGCGGTGTTGGTGTCGGTGCGGCCGTAAATGAGCGAGCCGTTGTTGGTGAAGGTGTAAGCGCCGAAGATGAATCCGTTGTCGAGCGTGCCGCTGGCGCCGCCGTTGCCCACCTGAAGCGAACCGGCATTCACCACCGTCGGCCCGGTGTAAGTGTTCGTGCCGGCCAGAACCAGCAAGCCCGCGCCGTCTTTGACCAGCCCGCCAGAGGTGTTGTCCGCCAGGGTGTAGTTGCCGGTCGTCAGATAGACGTTGGTGTTGCCGCCGCCGATCAGCGTGATGGTCAGCGTGTCGCCCGCCAGATAGCCGGAGCCGGCGCTGGTCACCATGATGTTGGTCAGGACGCCCGTCATCGGGTCAATCATGGCGACCGCCGTCGCGCCCTGACCGCTGCCGCCGGCGATCTTGACCACGGGCGCGCCGATGTAGTCGCTCAGGGCGCTCACGGGAATGTCATTGGTGGTGATACTGGCCACACCCTTGTCCGTCGGCGCATACAATGGCGCGCTGATGATGATGTTGTTCGTGTCGGTATTGATGGTCGCCCCGCCGGAGTAAATGTAGCCGGTCACGCCGCTCATGAAGTTCGTGCCGCCGGACACGAGCGTCGAACCTTCGCGGGCCTGGAGTGTGCCGCCGTTGAAATTCACAATGCCCACGCCCGCCACCGACGAGTAAATCTTGTTGAAAACGCCGGTGCCGCCGCTGAGGAAGTTAACGATGCCGGTGCCGCCCGCGTCGTTGACCACCTGGAACGCCCGGTTGCTGGCGATGGCGAAATTCGCGAGCGCCGCCTGCCCCAGGCCGCCGATGTTCAGCACGCCTTGGCCGACGCCGCCGCGGTTGATGCTGCTGTCTTGCGCATCGCCCGCATTGAACTGCCCGCCGAACACGTTGAGCACGCCCGCGCCGCCCGGCGAGCGGACAATGAAGACATACGTCTTGACGTTCACCGTCCCGCCGACTTGATCGAACACGCCATACTTCGCAGCAGTCGAACCATAAGCTCCGCCGATGCTCAAGCGACCTCCGGTGATGTTCAACGCTCCGTTGGTCAGCGCGTAATAGCCGTAGGAGTTCTCGCCCCCCTGCCCCAGGCTCACTTCACCGGTGTTGCCGTCCACGGTCGTCAGGTTCACCACGCCGCCGGTCTGATAGATTGCACCCACGGCGCCAGCGGCGTTGCCGAGGTAAATCTTGTTCGCGTTCAGGTTGGTGCCGATCTGCAACACGTTGCGGTCGGCCGCGCCCAGGCTGCCCATAAGAATGTTGTTGGCGCCCATGTCCACCGGCCCCTCGATGATCAAGCGGCCGCCGTCGTTGAGCACGACGTTGCCGCCGGTGAAGTTGTTGGTCGTGCCGGCGGTGAGCCAGAGCGCGCCGCCGTAGATGTTCACGCCGCGGCTGAGCGCCAGCGGCGTCGTGTTGGTCAACACCAACATGCCGTCGCCGGTCTTGGTCAGGCCGGCGGTGTTGGTGCCGCTGATGACGATCTGGGCCAGCGTCGCCACGTCGGCGTTGACCGCAATGGAGCGGACCGCGCCGTTGCCGAAGTCGAGGGGGTTGTCGAAATTGATCGGCTGGTTGGCCGTGACGGCGTTGAGCACCAACTGGGTGGGATTGAACGTGCTGCTGCCCCAAACCACCGTCGCGTTCGCGCCGCCCAAGTTGACCGTCATCGGGGTGTTCACCGCCGAGAAACCGCCCGTGCTGCCCGGCAGTTGGATTTCGCCCGCGCCGACGCCGAGGTTGGCTGTGATGGAACCGCTGGTGGTTTCCCACACGCCGCCGGTCAGAACCAGATTCGCCGTCACCGGCAATCCAGCGCCCCACGCCGCCCGCAGCACGCCCTCGCGGATGGTGACGTTGCCATTGAAGGTATTGGCGATGCTGTCCGGCAAAATCAACAAACCCGTCCCGACTTTGATCAGCCCGCCCAAGCCGCTGCTGTTGTTGATGACGCCGCTGATGGTGGCGGGATAGTCAAAGTCGGAGTTGACCGCGAAAACGCGGTCGGCGCCGTTCAGATCGAGGATGTTGGCAAAATCGAGTGTCGCGCTGGCCGAACCGGCGTTGAGCAGCAGCACCGACGGGTTGAAGGTGGCGGTGTTCCACTGGACGGTCCCGCCAAAACCGCCGAGGTTCACCGTCAGCGGCGTCGTGGCCGCCGAGAAGCCACCCGTGCTGCCGGGCAACCGTATCGCGCCCGCGCCCGCGCCGAGGGCGGTGGTGATGGAACCGCTGGCCGTCTCCCACACGCCGCCGGTCAACGCGAGGTTGGCTGTCGTCGGAATGCCCACACCCCACTCGCCGCGCAGCACGCCGTCCTCCACGAGAAGGCCGCCGGTGAACTTGTTGTTGCCCGTCAACTCCAGCACACCGCGACCGACCTTCCGCAGGTTGGCGTTCGCGCCGCTGTTGGTGATGATGCCGCTGACGATGGCGGCCAGGGCCATGTTCGTGGCGTTGACGGCGATGGCGCGCGAGGCGCCATTGAGATCGAGGCCGTTGACGAAGGTGAGGTTGTTGTTGGCGATCGTGTTGTTGAGCATCAGCGCCGACGGGTTGAAATTCGCGCCACCGAACACCAGCGTGCCGCCGTCATTGTTGATGTTGACCGTCAGCGGCGCGTTGTAAGCGGAGAACCCGCCCGCCACGCCCGGCGTAAACTGGATCTGGCCCGCCGCGCTGCCAATGGCGTTGGTGACCGTGCCGCTCAGCGTGCTGATCGCGCCGCCCGCCAGCACCACCACGCTGTTGGGCGAGAACCCGGCGCCAAAGCCGGCCTGCAAAATGCCGTCCCTGACGATGGTGTCGCCGGTATGGACGTTGTTGCCAACCAACTGGAGCGCGCCGACCCCTTGCTTGGCCAGCGTGCCGGAGCCGGTGATGACGCCCCCGTAGGAAAGCGTGCTGGCCGCCGTGAAGTCAAATATCAGTTGCGAGCTGTTGGTGATCACGGGCGAGGCGAACGTCGTGACGTTGCTCAAATAGAGCGCGCCGTTGCGGATGGTGGTCGGGCCGGTGTAGGTGAGGTTGGCGCCCGCCAACACCTGGGTGCCCGGGCCGTCCTTGGCGAAACTGAGGACGCCGGAGCCGCTGAGGGTGTTGCGGATATAGCCGTTATACGAGTGGAGCGCATTGTTGCTGACCGTCAGCGTGGCGTCACCGTAGGCGGTTTCACCATGAGTGTTGCCAACGATGCCGCGGCCGGTGGTGTCGGAGAGGCCGGCAACGGTCTGGTCGTTGCCAATGAGCTGGAACCGGCCGTTTGCGCCGGAGGCCGTGCTGAAACTCAGGACGCTGTTGCTGCCGAACTGGTTCGGCGCAGCCGTATAGACCCAAGCGTCTTCAGCCCCGCTGTTGTTGCCCACCTGGAGATTGCCCAGCATCGCCGCGCCGCTGAGGTTGGACAACACCAGAATCGTGTTGGAGTTGTTGCGCACCACCGTCAACGCCACGTCATCAATGCCCGTCAGGACCAGCGTGCCGCCGCCCGCGGAACTGTGCACGCGGAGCGTGCCGTCGCCGGTCAGGGTGTTGCCCAGGGTGAACACGCGGTTGGTGACATCAATATCCGCCTGGGTGACGCCGGCCTGCACCGTGATGATACGGTTGTTGTTAATCGTAAAACTGTTCGTCAGCAGGAGCGTGCTGTTGGCGGAGAAAATAATGTTGGTCGTCGGCGAGCCGGGCACCGCGCCGAAGGAGGCATCGCCGTCCACGTTCAGGATGCCGCCGGCGAGATAGGTGCCGCCGGTGTAGGTGTTGGCGCCGTCCAGCACCAAGAGGCCAGGCCCGGTCTTCATCACACCGCCGTTCTGGACGACAGAGGTAATCCGCGTCAGGTTGTTGCTGACGTTCAGGGTCCGCATCTCGCCGCCAAGGTCCACGGTCTTGTTGAAGAGGAGGTTGCTGCCGGCGGCGATGAATCCGCTGGCGGCAACGTCAATGAACTGCGTGATGGTAACGAGCGGCTGGCCGAAACCGCTGATGGCGCCGCCGTTGAAGGTGATGTGGCCGCCGCCCAGCGCATTGGCGTTGCTGACGGAGAGGACGCCCCCGTTGAGCCAGGTGCCGCCGAGATAGGGATTGGAAGCCGACAGCATCAGCGTGCCGCGGCCATCCTTGACCAAACCGCCGTTGCTGACCGTGCCTTCGATGGATGTGACGCCACCGGTGATCGCCAAGGTGCGCGCAACGCCGCCGAGATCCACCGTGCCGGTGAAGGTCACGTTGCTGCCGCCGATGGCGGCGTCGGCGGCGAAGGTAATGGCCCGGCCCGTCACCACAAGATTGGTCGTGCCAAATGCGGCCAGATTGCCGCCGTTGAAGGTGATCGCCGCGCCCGCCGTGCCGAGGCTGAAATCATTGCTGGCCGCCAGCGTGCCGGCGTTGATCAACGTGCTGGCATGAGTGTTGACATTGGTGAGGATGACGACGCTGAGCGGATTGCCGCCCACGGGGCCGATGACCAGGTTGGTGCCGTTGCCGATCGCCGCGCCGTAAGTGAACGCGCCGGGACCGTTGCCCAGACGCACCGTGTTGTCGGCCCAAGTCGCGCCGCCGGTATAGACCGCGTTGCTGAGGCCCCCGAGGAAGACGTTGGTCATCGTGCCGCTGAAGTTCAGGTCGTTGCCGCTGTTGACCGCCAGCAGCACCGCACCGGTGGCAACGACGCCGGGCATGCGCCCCGCGACCCAGTCCACGAATGTCTGGTCAAGGACGTTGGTCGGGCCGATCGCGGAACTGGCGCCCGCCATTGTCAGCGCGCCGGCGCTGATGCTGGTGTTGACGTTGGAGAGCAACAGGCCGCCGCCGTTGATGATCGTCGGGCCGCCGTAGGTGTTCTCGCCCAGCAGGAAGATGGCTCCATGGCCGCTCTTGGTGAGGCTGCCGGTGTTGGCATTGTCGGCCAGTGTGTAGTTGCCGAGCACCACGTTGCTGTTGCCGCCGCCCATCAGCGTGATCGTCAGGATGTCGCCCGCCTGGTAGCCGGAGCCGGCGCTGGTCACGAGGATGTTGGTCAGGACGCCGGTGGCGAGGTCAATCTGCGCAACCGCCGAAGCGCCGGCGCCGCTGCCGCCGCTGATCACGACGGCGGGCGTGCCGATGTAGCCGCTGATCTCCGCAACGCTCAGGCCGTTGGTGACAATGTTCTCGATGCCCTTGGCTGTCGGCCCCAGCAACGGCTGTGAGATGGTGACGATGTTGCTTTCCACGACGAAAGTCGCGCCGCCGTCATAGATGTAAGCCCCGGCCAGCGCGTTGGTCATAAAGGAGCCGGCCAGCGTGGTGACGGGATTGGCCCTCAAGGTGCCGCCGTCGAAGTTCAGATACGTCTGGGCCGCGGCCCCCGCCATGATCTGGTTCACGGTGAGCGTGCCGCTCAGAAGGTTCACGATGCCGGTGGAAGCCGCCTGCCGGGCCAGGTTCACAGGCAGGCTGTTGGCCATCGCAAGGTTGACCGTCGCGCCGGCGATGTTGAGCACGTTGTAATTGGTGCCGTCGTAGTTCAGCGTGAATCCCTGCGAGTTGTTCGCGTTGAACTCGCCGCCAAAGAGGTTGATCTGCGCGGCGGGGCCTTTGCGCCAGATGACCCACTCCCGGTTCGTCACGATGCCGCCGAACTGCTCGAAGACGCCGATCGAAGTGGTTAGAGCGCCGCCCAAGGAGAACCGGCCGTTGTTGACCAGCAAGCCGTCGGTCATCCGGTAGTAGCCGTAGCCGCCGTAGCCGGGGGAAAACACGCCTTCACCCGTGGTCGCCGTCGGGCTGTTGATGATCGTGCCGCCGGTCTGGTAGATCGCGCCCGTCGCGCCCGCCATGCCGATCTGGATGCACGACGCCGTGTTGGTGAAGAGCAGGCTCGCGCCGGGGGTGACCATCATGATCGCGCGGGAGCCCGCCGAGGAACCCACCTGGATGCCGTTGCTCGACACCATCGAGCCGCTGACGTTCAAGGTGCTCGTGCCGCTCAGGAGAATGGAGCCGCCGCTGATGATGGTGGTGGTGCCCGTGGCGAGCGTCAGCGCGCCGCCGGTGACGCCCAAGGTGCGCTGGAGCACCAACGGCGTTGCATTGGTCAGCAACAACGTCCCGGAGCCGGCCTTGACCAAACCCACCGTGCCGCTGCTGGTGGTGATGCCGCCGGCCAGCGTCGCGGTCACGGCGTTGACCGCTACAGTGCGCACGGCCCCATTGAAGTCGAGCGGGTTGACGAAGCTCAGCGGCTGGTCGGCGCCCGTCTCGTTGAGCATCAGCACGGAAGGATTGAAGAACGCGCTGCCCCAAGTCACCGGAGCACCCGCGCCGCCGAGATTCACCGTCAGCGGCGTCGTGACCGCCGAGAAGCCGCCCGTGCTGCCCGCCAACCGCACTTCGCCCGCGCCGGAGCCGAGGTTGAGGCTCGCCAAGCCGCTGGCCGTTTCCCACACGCCGCCCGTGAGCACAAGGTTGGCCGTGAGCGGAATCCCCGCGCCCCACTCCGCCCGCAGCGCGCCGCCCTCCACCACCACGTCCCCGCCGAAGTTGTTTGCGCCGCGCAGGTCCAGCGCGCCCGCGCCGAGCTTGAGGAAACCGCTGGAGCCGCCGATGACGTTGGTGATCGTGAAGACCGTGCCCGCGTCGCGGATGTCGAAGCCGCCGTTGAACGTGTCCCAGTTCACCGTCCGGCTGTCAATGTTGGTCAGCGTCGCGCCCGTGACCCGCAGCACGCCGCCGCCAAAGGTGATGGCCGAGCTGGCCGCGCCGAGGTTGTTGTCGCTGCTGACGCTGAGCGTGCTGCCGTTGAGGAACGTGCCGCCGGTGTAGCTGTTCGCGCCGGTCAGTTCCACCACCGCGCGCGCCGCCGCGCTGCCGCCGATGTTGACGACGGAGAGGCTGCCGCCGTTGTCGGTGTCGGCGATGGCAGCGGGGAAGGTCAGGACCGCGCCCGGCGCGCCGCCGCCGAGGTTGAAGTAGTTGACGCCGCCCGATTGGTAGGGCGTGTAAACGGTCGCGTTAGTGACCGTGTCCGCCGCGCCGAGGTAAAGGTTGGCGTAGGTCGAGAAGTTGACCGTGTCCGCGGCGGTGGCGGTGTTGGTCGTCAGCGCGATGATGCCGGGCGTGGTGGTGATGTTGAGGATCTTCGGGAACAACGTGCCCGCCAGGCCGCCCGCGACGTTGTAAGCCACCGCGGCCGTGTTGCTGGCCAGCGTGATGTTGCCGCTGGTGGGCAGCGAGGCGGCATACTGGAACCGCAACACGCCGTTGCTGATGAGAGTGCCACCGAAATAAAGGTTTGTGCCGCTGAGCATCTGCACGCCCACACCGCTCTTGATGACTTGGACGTTGCCGGTCAGGAAACCGCCATAGTTGAAGTTGGTCGCGGTGTTGATCGTCAACCGTGACAGACCAGCGACATTGTTGGCCACGACGTTGGAGGAGCCGGAGCCGCTGGTGGCCAGACCCGCAATAGCCAGGTCGTAACCATTCAAATCAAGCCGGTTGATCAAGCCGGTGGTGCCGGAGCCGTTAACGCCCGCCATCGTCAACGCAGAGGCGGACGGCAACAGGTTGTTCCCGAGCAACCGCACGGTAAACTGGCCGGAAGAGTTGGCGATCGTAGTGTTGCCGACGTAGGTGTTGGTGGCAGCCAATATCAAAGTCTGCACGTTGTTGTTGTTGTTGCCGCGGCCATATATGCTCACATTACCCGTGCCACTGACGACACCGGCATTCGTGGCCGTGGTGCTGCCGTTGCGATACAACCCAATCCTGGAGTCCCCACCCATCACTATCGACCCGCTCCAGCGAGAACCGCCGACAGCAAACCTGAGCGATCCGTTACCGTCTCCGTTACCCACGATGTTGATGGTGTTCGTATAATCACCCGCCGCGTTCACGATGAACGATCCTCCGTTGAGCACATCAATCACCGGGACGTAACGAACAGCGTTGGAGTTCTCAATCTGGATTTCACCAGCCTGAATTGTCATTGAGCCGCTGAAAGAATTCGCCGTCCTGAAAACCAGTGTGTAGTCGCCCGCCTTCGTCAACGCGCTGGTTCCAACCACATCCTTGTCGAAATAGACCGACCCCGATCCGGTGCCACCAATGGTCAGGTCGTTGGTCAACATGACGCCGATATGGAAGCGAGTCAAAACACTGCCATTCTGGAGAAGCTGGGGCAAGGTGCCGGAGCTGTTGGTGCTGAACACGAAATAAGCGCCCGCGGTCGTGTTGGTAATGTAGTTCGTCCCCGGCGTTCCGGTCGCGTTAAGAACGAGCTGGTTGAGCGTGAACTTGTTGTCACTCAAGAGCGAGTTGTCCACCGTGATGTATAGCTTCGGGACTGTGTTCGTCTGGATGTAGATGTTGTAATCGAGGCTACCGCCCACACCGGGCGCGAAGTTGCCCGAAACCTCGTTGGTCCAGTTGCCCGCAACACTCCAGTTGCCGTTGACCGGGTTCGTCCAGTAGAAATTGGTCTGCGCCCTCGCCTCTTCGACGGCGGCGAAACACGCCAAGGTCGCCGCCAAGAGACACCTCACCCCTGAAGCCCGGCGATCGTTGGAAGCGTGGCGAAGGGGGGTGGGTGAAAGTGAAACGTCGCTGTGTTCGTTCAGCGCATCCGCTGCGTGATCTCTCATGGCGTCTTCATCCCGCTGCAATACCAATCTCGGCCTACCCAACCGAATCTCGCGACCTGTTGCCGCCAGCACCACGGGTCAATAATTCCCCTCGGAGGATTACCAACACTCAATGATTGGCGGCCAAGATCGCTCGACTCCTTCAGCGAGGATTCTACCTCCAAACCGCGTTCCGTCAACCCTGTTTTTGGCTTCGTTTCGCGAAAACCGATGCGTCGAATTGGGGCGTGTCCGAGTATTTGTGTGCGCGGAAAACAGCAGGCAGAGCCAGTGATGTGATTCGTTGGTAGGGCGAATCGTCCCGATGAGCCGCGGGCCACGCATATTGGACGCCAGCGGCTCGGCAGGGACGCCTCGCCCTACCTGCAAAACCCTACGGCTTCCTGTCCCAATACTCAAACTTTCGGACACCCTCTCGGATTGCCCTTCCGCTCCCAGGTGAAGAATCCCTTCTGCTAATGCTTCAGGCGGTAATAAAGAAAGGCGGCGACGATAACGACGGCCAGACCGACCGGCAACAAAGAGGCCAGCACGAGCTTCTTGATGCTGCTGCTGACGGAACCTTGTGTTGGTTTCGCCCGGGGTGGAAACGTGAGCCGGTCCGAATCGCCGCTCTTGCGGGACATGGCGAGCTGCCGGCCATCCAGCCTGCCGAGAACCGGGTCGGACTTGACCGCCAGTTCAACCGCCTGAAGCACGAGGTCCGGGTCCTGCTCGGCATCGCCCGCCGCCTTGCCGGGCTTGCCGCCGCCCTTGTCCCGTTTCAGTTTCTTGCCGTCGGCGCGACTGGGAACATCCAGGGCCGGTTTGGCCCCGCCTTTGCCATCGCCCAGCGCCTTGCCGAGGGCGGGGTTCAACTCGACGGCCCGCTTGAGATCCTGCTGGGCCATGGCCTGCTGGCCCATGCTGCGATAGGTCAGCGCCCGGTTGTAGAAGGCCTCCGCGAAGTCCGGGTTCAACCCGATGGCGTGATTGAGGTCCTGCAGGGCCTGGTCGTGCTGGCCCATTTCGCGATAGGCCACGGCGCGGTTGTTGTAGGTGCCGGCAAAGTCCGGACGGTTTTGGATGATCAGATTGTAATCCTCCAACGCCCGGTCGTAGTTCCCCTGCTTCAAGTAGCTGTTGCCACGGCCCAAGTAGGCCAGGCCGTAGGTATTATCCACTTCGATGGACTGGTTGTAGGCCTGCGATGCCTGGTCATACAAGCCCTTCGACCAGTAGGCGTTTCCCAGCATCCACCAAGCCTCCGCGGAGTTTGGATTCGCATCCACGAGGTTGATGCCGTCTTGGACAGCCTGGTCGGCCGTCTGCGCCCCTGCCGGGGCCGTCAATCCCACGGCCACGCATATCGCGCAAGCAACAATGAACTCTCTCATTCTTCTCTCCACCCGCGACAGGCTACTTGCGCGGCCAAGCGGCGTCAAGGCCGGCGCCCGCGCCCGGATGCGCTATCCGAAGCGGTGGATGGCAGGGTCTGCAACGCCGGAATCCCTGCCGGCGCGCTTCTCGCAGTGCATCGGAACCCCGCCGGCAGGATGCCGGCGCTACAGGCAAGAAGTGGAAAGGCCCACACGCACCCGGTCCATTCAAATCAGCCCGCCGGAAACCCGTTCCGCTCACGGGCCGTAGAACGCCTGGTAGAAGTATTCGTTGAACTTCCACACCCCGTCAATCTGCGACCACAACCGGACGTAGATGGGGCCTCCATCCACAGGCAAGGTCATCGCGCGCGACGTGCCCGGCTCGATCGCCGCATAGAGGTCGTAGCTGCCCGGCGTGCTGCCCACCCACATCGCATACTGGGTCACGCCCACGCCCGCGGACCATGTAAACGTCGTTGTGGCTCCAGGCAACGTCCCTCCCTGCACCGGGGAGGTCATGACGGCCTTGGTCTTGCCGCTGGCGTAGGTGGTTTCATACTCGTAATCAACGCCAGTCCACGTCCCGTTGACCAACGACCACAGCCGCACGTAGATCGCATTGCCGTCAATCGGCAGGCTCAACTGCTGCGTCCGGTTCGTGCCCAGCAACAGCGCGTGGAGGTCATAATCACCCGGCGCGCTGCCCACCCATATCGCATACTGGGTGGCCGAGCCGGCAGTCCAGTTGAACGTCACCGGACTGGCGCTGAACGTCGTCCCGTTGGTCGGGCTGGTCATCTGCGCCAGTTCCGGCGCCGTGAAGGCCGTGAACTCGTAATCGTTCCGCTTCCACGTCCCGTTGACCAGCGACCACAAGCCCACGTAGATAGACTCGCCCTTGGACGGCAGGATCACCGACTGGGACTGGTTGGTGCCCAACAGCGCGGCATACAGGTTATAGGTTCCCGGCGCGTTGCCGATCCACATCGCATACTGGCTCGCGGCCGAGCCGGCATCCCACGTGAAGGTCACGTTCGTCGAACTGAGCGTGGCCCCGTTGGACAGGCCGGTGATCCGCGCCTTGACCGGGACCTGCGCCCTGTAGTTGTAGCTGTTATACTGCCACGCGCCGCCGATCAGCGACCACAGCCTCACATAAAGCGGCCGGCCATCCACCGGCAACGTCACCGTCTGCGACCGGTTGGTGCCCACCACCGCGGCATAGAGGTCATAGCCGTTGGACGCGCTGCCGATCCACATCGCATACTGGCTGGCACTCACACCCGCCGTCCAGGTGAACGTCACCGCGGCGCTGCTGTTGGTGCTTCCGTTGACCGGGCTGATCATCACCGCTTTCCCCGACGCCGGCGTCGTGTAGGTGTAATCATTGTATCCCCACTGTCCGTTGCCGAAGGACCACATGCGCACATAGATCAACGAGCCCGACGCCGGCACCGTCACCGTGCGTGAGAAGCCCGCCTCAACCGCCGCATACAGGTCGCTGCCGTTCGTCGCGCTACCCACCCACAACGCCCTCTGGGTGATGCCCACCCCGGCGTCCCACGTGAACGTCACCTGGGTGTTGGTCAACACCGAGCTTGGCGCTGGCGTGAGCATCTGCGACATCTTCGCGTAGGTGCCCGTCGTGACCACGGTCACCGGGCCGCTGACGCTGATGGCCTGGTTCGTCGCCGAAATCCAGCCGGCCAGCGAATTGAATGACACGGTGTGAGCGCCAACCGTCAGATTCGAGAGCGTTGCGCCGCTGTTCTGCCATGCGCCGCCGTCCACATGCCATTGCGCCCCGGTGCTGACCGCCTCGACCGGAAGAATGGTCACTCGCGCCGAACCGATGGCCGGCGCGGCCTCGATCTCGCCCGTGATGTAGAGCTGGCTGGTGTCCCAGAAGAGACCCGCGCCCAGCGAGGGCAGGTTGACGGAACTGAACGAGCCGCTGGCCGCGGTGAAGTCGAACAGATCGAAGGTGTCACCCGCCACCGGCATGTAACCGCCCAGCAGCGACACGTTCAACGCGCCGCCAAAGCTGAGCGTGCCCGTGAGGTCGAACTGGTCGTAGAGCCAGGCGTCGGTCCCGCCCAGTTCCATCATCATCATCGCATCGGCGAGCAGCATCAGATCGCCCGTGTCGGTGATGGTGCCGGCCGAGTCGCCGGGGGCAATAGCGCCCGAGCTGGTGATATTGCCAGTGAGGGCGCCAACGCCGGTCAGGAAGGCGTTGGTATTGATGAACAAGCCATTGCCAAACGAGTGCGTCCCACCGGTCAGGTGCAGCGTCGCCGCGCCCGCGCCGTCGCCCACGCGGAACAACGAGCCGTTGTTGACCGTGCTGCCACCGCTGTTGAGCGTGCCGCTGTTGAAGTTGACGACGCTGCTCGCGCCGTTGGTGACGTAGAGCCGGTCCACCGTCACGGTGCCGCTGTTGAGCGTCAGCGTGCCGTTGTCGAACAAGCCGGCGGTGAAGACCAGCGCGCCCTGGTTCTGCGCCGTCATCACGCCCGCGTTGACCACCGCGTTGCTGAACCGGATCGTGCCGCCGTCCCGCGCCGTCATCGCGCCGCCCGCGTTGTTGTTCACCGCCTGGTTGAACACGAGCGCCCGGCCGTTATTGCCGTTCGTCACGCCGCCCGCGTTGACCAGGGCCGCGTCAAACACGCCGTCACCGGAGATGACGCCGAGGTTGGTGACCGCGCCCGCCGCCAGCCGCAGCACGCCGCCGTTGAACAAATTCATGGAGCCCGACGCGCCGTTCCGGAACGCGTTGGAGAACTGCAACACCGTGCCGTTGCCAATCTGCATCACACCCTGGTTCATGAACGTATTCACCGCGTTCATGCCCACCACCAAGCCGCCCGGATTGGCGTTGGTCCACAGCATCGTGCCGGCGTTGCCGAGGTTTGAGGCGAAACCGCTGCGGTTGTTCCAGTCAAGCGTTGAACCGGCGGTCACAATCAGGTCGCTGGCAGCCAGTATCTGGCTGTAGGGCGCACCCGACCAGCCGTTGGCGTAGTCGTCCGCCAGCCGGACATACGCGTTGCTGCCCGTCGCAGGGTCGCCCACCTGGAACGTCCCGACGTAGAAGTTGTTTGAGGCGATCCGGATCGCATCCAGCGCCAGACTGGCCACCTCGAACCGCTGCGTGACAACCGCGCCGGGGTTCGACGTGCCGTTGAAGATCAACCGGCCGCTGAAGTCGTTGTTCGCGGCAACAATGGCCTGATTGTCGAAGTCGCCGGCAAACCGGACCGTGCCGAGCAGGAGGTTTCTGGAGTCAGGCGCCAGCGTGTAGTCAAACTGGGCACTGCTGCTGGCATCCACCAGGATGGAGCCGCTGTTGGTGATGCTCCCATTGACGGTGAGCGAGCCGCCGTTGGTCACCGTGATAAGGCCGTGGTTCAGGATGTTGTTGTAGGTCGCAGTGCTGTTATTGATGACGATGTTGCTGATGTTGACGATGCCCGCCATCCACACCTGGCCGCCGTTGACGTTGAGGATCGAGCCGAAGTTCGTGAACGCCTGCCCGACCTGCAGGATCGAGCCAGCGCCGAGCGCCTGGAGCGAGCCGTAGTTCGCCGCGTTCCAGAACCCGCGCGTCAGGTCCAGCAGACCGCTGTCGGCGTTGAGCAAGCCTCCCGCACGGTTGTCCACCCACATGCCCAGCGTGCCTACGCCCGTCACCGTGCCGAAGTTGGTCAGCACATCGCCGCTCGTGGCATTGGTGAACAGGCCGCCGTTCAAGTTCAGCATCCCGCCCACACCGTTCAGGTAGGAGTTGCTGAAGCCGAACACGGCGCCGCTGGCGATGTTCACCGTCGCGCCGCCGTCCACTGACACGTTGTTGAAGTAGCCGGTGCCCGTGACGTTCACCGTCGCGCCGGTCACGCCCAGCGTGCCGAAGCCGGTGGCGATGCCCGTCAACGCCAGCGTGCCGTTGGTGATGGCGGTGGAGCTGCTGAAGGCGTTGCTGCCCGCCAGCGTCAGCGTGCCCGTGCCGCCCTTGGAGAAGCCGTTGCCGCCGTCGTTGATCTGCGCCACGTTTTGCAGCGTGCCGCTCTGGAAGTTCAGTTCGTCAATCAGCCCGTTGGCGACGCCGATGGCGTGGCCGGTCATGTCGAGGACGCCGCCGTTGAGGTTGATCGTCGCCACGCGCGTGGTGCCGCCGGCGATGCTCGCGCCGGTGACGATGTTGCTCAACATCGTCAGTGAGCCGCCGGTGATGTTCAGCGTGCTGTAAACCCGGTTGCTTCGGCTGTTCTGCGTCAGCATGACGATGTTGCTGCCGACGGTCACCGCGCCGCCGCTGATGTTCAACGCGGCGCTGTTGGTGCCGAAGCTGGCGCCATACGTGGTGCCCATCACCACGCCGCTGCCGCCGATGTTCACCGTGCCGCCGCCGATATTGACGGCCGAGGCAAAGATGTTCCCGGCAGCGCCCAGCCCGCTGATGCGGTTGCCAATCCGCAGCCCGTTGGCGTCCAGGGTGCCGGTGTCGAAGGCGAAGAGATTGGTCCCGAAGCCCGCACGATTCTGCTGGCCCACCGTCAGCATCCCCAGCAGCAGATCCACGTTGTGACCGGTGAAGTCCACCGTGTTGCTCATCGCCGAACCCGTCCAGACATTGCCCGCGCCCACGTTGAACGTGGTGCGGCCCACGCCGTCGGCGCCGCGGACGGTCAGCGTGCCGGTGGACGAGTTGAACACCAGCGTGCCGCCGTCGCGCGCGCTGTTGAGCGTGGGCGAGCCGACGTTGAGGGTGTTGACGTTGAGGAGGTTGGCGCCGTCGCCCAGGCGCATCACCTGCAAGCCGAGCGACCGATTTCCAGGACCGACGTCGAGGTTGCCGGCCGTGATGGTGGTGTTGCTGGCCAAGACCAACAGCGAGCTGTCGTTGCCTTCGCCACCGGGCTTGTTCGCAGTGTCGCCGACCAGGAACTGGCCCGTGCCGAGGTTGATGTTGGCCGTGGCCAACCCGGACATGTCGAGCATCGCCCGCAAGCCGTTGGTAGTGACGTTGTCGCCGTTGACCAGGAATGTGCCGCCCAGGTTAGTGACCACGAAGCTGCCTGCGCCGCTCATGACCAGATTGGCAAAGCCGCCGTTGGTCTGCGGGCCGGTCGCGGCACCCACACCCACCATCACCTTGCCGAGCACGGTGAGTTGCTGGCCGGCGCCGATGACGATGCTGTTTGTGGAGAAGAAATTCGTCGTCTGCACGGTGAGACCGCCGAGGGTTTGGCTGAAGTCGCTCAGGTCCAGCGTCCCATAAACATCAGGCGCGTTGGTGTTGTGGCCGAAGTAAAGCACGCTGTTGGTCCAGAGCGTGTCGTTGGCGCCGATCTTGAGCGTGCCGCCGTTGATGAAGTTGCTGCGGTTGGCGTTGTTTCCTGTCAGCACCAGCGTGCCCGTGCCGGCCTTGGTGAGCGTGCCGTTGCTGATGTTGCCGTTCATCGTGGCGGTGAGCGCCAGGACGCTGACGGTGCGGTTGAGGCCGCCGAGGTCGAGACCGTTGAGGAAGGCGATGTTGGTGTTCGCCGTCAGGCCGTTCAGGACGAAGTTCGTCGGCGTGAAGCCCGGCGCGCCCCACGTCACCGTCCGGCCGTCGCCGAAGAGGTCAATCACCGCGCCCGGCCCGCCAAACGAGCTGAAGCCGGCGTAGCCGTTGAGTTGGACCTGGAAGATGTCCGTGCCGATGGCGCGGTTGAAGCCGGGGCCAACCTCCAGGATGCCGCCGTTGATGCTGAGGTTGCCGACACCCAGGCCCTGGAACTCGTCGGCCCGCAGCGTGCCGCGGTTGATGGCGGTGATGCCGTGGTAGGTGCTCTGGCCCAGCACTTCCACCACGCCGGCCGGGCCGCCGCCGCCAATCAGGACATTGCGGAACGCCGGTCCCGCCAGGTCGTCTTCGAGAACATTGGTGATGCTCAACAAGCCGCCGCCGCCGCCAAGCCGGTAGTTGGTGCCGAACGGCGTGAACACGCCCGTGAAGTTCACCGTGCCCACCGCGCCGAGCCACGCGTTGGCGAGGTTCGCCGCCTGGAAATCCACGCTGGCGTCGTTGGCGCTGTTGGCCGTCAGCGCGATGGTGCCAAGACTATTGCCGTTGTGGATGTTGCCGAAGCTGCCCTGGATGCCCGCGAAGTTCAGCGCCGCCGCGCCATTACTGGCGATGGTGAGCATGCTGGCGCCGGACATACTGTTGGGAGCGTTGAACTGCAACACGCCATTGCTGACCCAGGTGCCGCCGCCGTAGGTGTTCACGCCGGCGAAGGTCACCATGCCCGTGCCGATGCTCAATACCGCGCCCGCGCCGGCGATGGAAGCCGTGTTGGTGTAAACCGTATCGCCGCGGTTGAAGACCAGCAGGCCGCTGTTGGTGACCGCGCCCGATCCGAGCGTGCCTGCGACGCCGCCATTGCCGACCTGCACGACGCCGTTGCTGATGACGGTCGCGCCGCTGTAGCTGTTGTTGCCCGACAACACCAGGGTGCCGGCGCCGATCTTATACAGGCTGCCGTCGCCGGTGTTCGGCGCCAGCGTGAACGCGCCGAGTTGCGCCGGCTGGAGGTAGCCACCGCCCTGCAGCGTGACCTGGAGGTTGTCGTTGGGCTGGTATCCCATGCCGCTGGTGGCCACCACGATGTTGGTCACCTGCTGGTAGCGCGCGCTGAGCGGGTTCATGTCCACCTGCGCGTAAGCCGTCGCGCCCGTGCCCAGCCCGCCGCCGATCACCACCGCCGGCGCGCCGATGTAGCCCGCGCCGCCGTCGGCGACGGCGATGTTCACCAGCCCGTAGCCGGTCGCGCCCGAAAGGTTCTGCGCCACGGTGACGACGTTGTTGGAGGTGTCGAAGGTCACGCCGTTCTTGTAAACAATCGCCGCCGTCAGGCCCGTCATGAACGTGCCGCTGGAGAAGGCGTGCAACAGGCCGCCGTCCATGTTCAGCACCGACTGGCCCGTCTGCTGCGTCGCGCGGATGGTTGAGGTGACGATCCGGGTG
>JACRQF010000027.1 GCA_016222825.1 Verrucomicrobiota bacterium
GGCCGGCGAGGCTGTTAAGCACTTGGTCGGTCACGACGGCTTCCGTGCGGTTGGACTCGCGCTCGGCAAGCATCTCGCCGACGCAAACGATTGGCTTCAGGCGCGCAGCGAGCGCGGCCTTGGTCTTCTTGTTCACCGTCTCGTTGGTCTCGCCGAAGAACTGCCGGCGCTCGCTGTGGCCGATGATGACGTCGGCGCAGAGCACGTCCTTGAGCATCGAGGCACTCACTTCGCCGGTGCACGCGCCGAATTTGTCCCAATACATGTCCTGGCCGCCGAGCTTGACGACGGAGCCGTCGAGCAACTGGCCCACCGGATGCAGCGCTGTGAACGGCGGGCAAACGGCGATGTCCACGTCGAGAACGTCGGCGAGGTCGCGCTTGAGCGCCTTCACAAGATCGAGCGCCTCGGCGACGGTCTTGTTCATTTTCCAGTTGCCGGCGATGAAGAGTTTGCGTGCTTTTTCCATGGTCGTGATTTAAGGGGTAGGTTGTTTTTACTTGTCTGTCAATGCGGCGACGCCGGGCAGCTCGCGGCCTTCGAGGAACTCCAGGCTCGCGCCGCCGCCGGTGCTGATGAAGGTGACCTTGTCGCCAACCTTGGCTTTCTTGACGGCCTTCACACTGTCGCCGCCGCCGATGATGCTCTTGGCGCCGGCCTGCGTCGCGTTCGCGACGGCCTTGGCGACCTCGAACGTGCCGGTCGCATACTCCGGCGTCTCGAAGATGCCCATCGGGCCGTTCCAGACGATGGTCTTGGATTGCGCGATCTCGGCGCTGTAACGCGCGATGGTCTTCGGTCCGATGTCCACGCCGCAGTAGCCGACTTCAATCGTCGCGTCCATGCTCTGCTGCGGGTTTTTGAACTCGATCTTCGGCTTTTTCGCGCCGGGAACGGGCGTCTCAACCTTCTGGGCGATGACGTGGTCCGTTGGCAACAGGAACTTCACACCGGTGGCATGAACCTTGGCGAGCGTTTCCTTGGCGATACCAAGCTTGTCTTCCTCCACGAGCGAGCTGCCGACCGCCACGCCCTGGGCCTTCAGGAACGTGTAAGCCATCGCGCCGCCGATGATGAACGCGTCGGTCTTGCCCATCAGGTTGGTGATAACACCGATCTTGTCGCTAACCTTCGCGCCGCCGAGGATGACGAGACAGGGCCGGTCGGGATTCGCCAGCTCCTCGCCAAGATACTTCAGCTCCTTCTGGAGCAGGAAGCCCGCCGCGCTGGTCTTGACGAACTTGCAGACGCCCGCGGTGGAAGCGTGCGCACGGTGCGCCGTGCCGAAGGCGTCGTTGACGAACACATCGGCAACCTTCGCCATCTGCTCGGCGAACTTCGGGTCGTTGTCCTCCTCCTCGGCGTGGAAACGGGTGTTTTCCAACAGGAGCACGTCGCCCGCCTTCATGCTGGCGACCTTCTTGGCCACTTCCTCGCCAACGCACTCATTGGCAAAGGCGACCGGCTGCTTGAGCAACTCTGCCAGCCGCACGGCGACGGGCTTGAGGCTCATGCTCTCGACGCGCTTGCCGTCGGGGCGGCCGAGGTGGCTGCACAGGATGACGATGGCGCCGCGCTGGGTCAGGAAATTGATCGTCGGCAGCGTCTCCTTGATGCGCGTCTCGTCCGTAATCGCGCACTTCTCGTCGAGCGGGACGTTATAGTCCGCGCGCACCAACACGCGCTTGCCGTTCAAGTCTTTCAGGTCAGCAATCGAAAGTTTGTTCATAAACTCCTGGCCGCGGGCGGCGACGCCATTCCAGCGCGTCTCCGCCTGCTGTTTCGTTACGTTTCCGGCCCAACGGCTGCCGGTTCCAATGCATGCGCATCCATGCGCCCGGATTCTCCGGAATTGGAACGCGGGATATTATGGACGGCCCCCCGTCGCGTCAACGCTAAAGCCTCGATTTTCCCGAACGCTTTACAGCGCGGCGGTCTTGCGTCAGAATTCAGTTGTCGTGCAGGAGCACAGTCCATGTCGGAGGCGTTGTGGTCGGTGGCTGTGGCTGGCCGGATGGCTGGTCGCGGCGGCGGCAGTGTCTGCCCGCGCGGAGCCGCCGCCCTTCAAGCTCTCGGACTACATCACTTCGGTGGAACGGACCTATGCCGCGCCGCGCCTGAAACCGCTCGACAACCTGGACCTGAACTACACCAAGAGCGTTTCCTCGCCCGGCCCGGAGGCGGTTGCTCGCGGCCAGCGCGACCCCGGCGAGGACGCCTTCAACGCCCTCTATGAACGCCCGCTGGGCCGGGACGTGGCGTTGCAGGTGGACGGCTCGCTGCGGTTTCCTCAGGAACGCCCGCTCACCGAAACCGGCGTCGCTCAGGGCAGCCTCGCCGTGAACAGCCTCACCACGCGCGCGGTTTACGCCGGCACTGACGCCTGGTCGCTGAAGCCGTTCTACTCGCACACGATGTGGAACCACCAGGACCGCGCCCAGGCGGCGGCGTTGGACCGCGCCGCCAGCAGCCTCGGCTTCGATGCCGACTGGCAACTGACTTCCCGCACCAAGCTCACCAGCGGGTTGCAGAGCCAGCAGGTGGACTACACGACGGCCGCGTCCAGCTACCGCGCTGACATCGCGTCGTTCGGCATCGGGCAGCAACTGACCGGCAAACTCAGGGCCGCCGCAAGCGTCGGCACGGAGTTGCGCGAAGAGTTCGCCGGCAAACGGATGATCCATCCCAACCACGACCTGAACCTGAGCTACGCGTTGCCCTGCGAGGCGACGTTGACCGTTGGCCGCCGGCAGGCGATTCAGGAAAGCTATGCGCCGGACTTCTACGAGGAAGTGAGCGAAGCCTACTACTCGCGGTTGAGCCAGCGCGTCATGCCGAACCTCCAGTTGGACACTTCCGCCGCGCTGGAATTCGCCGGGCGGGACGGCGCGCTCGCGGCCAGCCAGCCGATGCGCAACGAGTTCTGGCAGTTTCAGCTCGCGCCAAGCTACCAACTGCGCGAGGATTTGAGCGCGCAAGTCGGCTACAGCCTGAAAGTCTATACGCTGCCCGCCGTGCCGAACCAGCCGCTCGACAATGCCGTGTTCCTGAGCTTGAAGCTCACCTACTAGACCGACAAGGACCCATGACTGAAAAAAACATCCCCGATCTCCAAGCCGCGCTTGTCTGCGAAGATGTCCGGCAGGAAATGAATCCCGCCAGCCAGACGCTCGTCGGCGTCATCAACTGCCTCCAGTCGCCCCAGTTTCCCGTCACGGCCTTCAAGCTGTTCGTCTGGGTGCGCTGGTGCGCCGGGCGCGGACAGTTCACGCAGCGGGTCCGCCTCCTGACCACCGACGAGGTCACCGCGCTGCGCGAGTCCGACTGCGTGTTCCAGCTCGCCGACGAGAATGTCAGCGTCACCAACATCACGCTCTTTGGCGGCGTGCAGTTCGAGAAGCCCGGCGTCTATTGGATCGAAGTCCACCTCGACGACGAATTGAAAATCCATTTCCCGTTCCCCGTGGTGCAGATCAAGCAGCCGCCCCAACCAGCGGGGAACGGCTGAACTGAACCCGGTTAACTCCTGTATTGCGGCATTCCAATCCCGCAGGCATCCGCCCATCGAACGCGTTGTTTTGAGCGACCGCTCTGCCGGCTGGAAGCCGGCGATACAGCAGGTAGGAAACCTGCGCTACACGGATCCGCGAACGTGGCGTCCGCGCTTGGACGCGCCTCTTCGAATCGCATCGGCGCTTTCGGGCTTGCTTGATGGGAGGCGGAGGCATTAACTACCGCCAACACGCTTGGAGGCCGCTATGGACAAAGTATTCATGGTCTATCTGATCTGCTTCGGGGTCGGTCTGCTTTTCACCCTGGTCAGCGCCTTCATGGCGGACGTGTTTGGCGGGCACGATGCAGGCGCGGGCGGGCATGAAGGCATCGGGGCCGACGGCCACGCGGAGGCGGGGTTCGGCACGCACGACATGCCCGGTTTCTCGCCCATCAGCCCGACGACGATCGCTTCGTTTATCACGGCGTTTGGCGGCATCGGGATGGTGCTCTCGAAGATCGAGGCGACCAGTCCGGTCTGGATCAGCGCGCCGGTGGCGGCGCTGGGCGGGCTGGTCATCGCAATGCTCGTGTTCTGGCTCTTTCGCGCGGTGTTCCGCCGGACGCAAAGTTCCAGCGAATCGAAGGTCGCGCAGGTGATCGGGCTGACGGCCACGGTCATCACGCCGATTGCCGCCGACGGCGTCGGCGAGATCGCCTACATCCACGGCGGCAGCCGCTACACGGCGCCGGCCCGCGGCGAAGATGGCGCGGCGTTCGGCAACGGACGGACCGTGAAGATCACCCGCATCGTCGGCACGCAGTTTTACGTCGCCGCTTCCTGACCCGTTTTTTCCGCCGCCAACCCAATCATCGAAACAACGCTCCATTCAACGAAAGCCGAGAATATGATTCCAACACTTGTCGCCATGTTGCCGGAAGGCGCGGGGTTTGCAGCCGTCGCCATCGTCGGGCTGGTCATCGTCATTTTTGTCTTTGGCACCGTCTGGGCCAGCCGCTACACGAAGGTCGGCCCGAACGAGGTGATGGTCATCTCCGGCCGCAAGTATCGCGTGACGGACCCCAGCGGCGCGGTCAGCTTCCGCGGCTTCCGCATCGTCAAGGGCGGCGGCACGTTCATCATCCCGGTGATCGAGAAAGCCGACGTGCTCTCGCTGGAGTTGCTCACGATAGACGTGCAGACGCCGGAGGTTTACACGAGCAAGGGCGTGCCGGTGAAGGTGGACGGCGTCGCGCAGATCAAGGTCAAGGGCGACGACGTTTCCATCGCCACCGCCGCGGAGCAGTTCCTCAGCAAAGGCCGGGAAGACATCAAGAACATCGCGATGCAGACGCTGGAGGGCCACTTGCGCGCCATTCTCGGCACGATGACGGTGGAGGAAATCTACCAGAACCGCGACGCGTTCGCCGCCAAGGTGCAGGAGGTGGCCGCGGGCGACATGGCCAACATGGGCCTCGGCATCGTCAGCTTCACCATCCGCGACATCCGCGACAGCCAGGGCTACCTCGACGCGCTCGGCAAACCGCGCATCGCGCAGGTCAAACGCGACGCCATCATCGCGCAGGCCGAAGCCGACCGCGACTCGATGATCCGTTCCGCACAGGCGCAGCAGGCCGGCCAGGAGGCGAAGTTTGCCGCCGACACGAAGATCGCCGAGGCGCAACGCGACTACCAATCCAACGTCGCCATGTATCAGGCCGCGGTGAACCAGAAGAAGGCCGAGGCCGACCTCGCCTACGATTTGCAGAAGTTCAAGACCGGCCAGTTGGTGAAGGCGGAGGAAGTGCAGGTCAACATCATCGAGAAGCAGAAGCAGATCGAGCTGCAGCAACAGGAAATCCAACGCAAGCAGAAGGAGCTTGAAGCGACCGTCCAGAAGCCCGCAGACGCCGAACGCTACAAGGTGGAGACGCTCGCCAACGCGCGGAAGTTCCAACTCGAAACCGAAGCCGCCGGCGCCGCGTCAGCCACGAAGGCGACCGGTTACGCCAGCGCCGACGTCGTCAAGGCCACCGGCATCGCCGAGGCCGACGCGAACAAGGCGCGCGGTCTCGCCCAAGCCGACGTCATCGAGGCGCAAGGCAAGGCGACCGCCGAGGCGATGCGCTTCAAGGCGGAGTCGTTCAAGCAATACAACGAGGCTGCCGTCATCCAGATGATCGTCGAGATTCTCCCAACGGTGGCCGGCAAGATCTCCGAGCCATTGGCCAAGACCGAGAAGATCGTCATCATCAATGCCGGCAACGGTCCCGGCGGCGGCGCGAGCAAGCTCACCGGCGACGTGACCACCATCATCAGTCAGTTGCCGCCCGTCATCGAAAGTCTCACCGGCGTGAAGTTCGAGAAGCTGCTCGAACAGGTGCCGGCGTTGAAGAAGGCGATGGAAAAAGCCGAAGACGAGCCGAAAGCGTGAACCATCGCTGAGGACGCCGACGCCATGCGCCTCTTTGAAGCCATCCTGGACGCCAACCACCGCGCCGCCGCGGGCGACAAAAGCGCCGGCGTGCGCGTGGCGGAGTTCGCGGACTCGCTGCCGGTGGTGGCGCTGACGTGCATTGACCCGCGGCTGAATCCGCTGATGCCGGAGGTGCTGGGCCTGCCGGAGGAAAACTTCATCTGGCTGCGCAACGCAGGCAACATCATCACCGGCTCGATGAGCAGCACAATCCGCTCGTTGGCGCTGGCGTGCGTGGTGAAAGGCGGGAAGGAAATCGCCGTCATCGGCCACAGCGACTGCCGCGCCGGCCAGACGACCGTGCTGCAACTCACCGAGCGCTTCGCCGCGCTCGGCGTGGGGCGGGCGAAGCTGCCGGACAATCTCGTCGAGTTCTTCGGGGTCTTCGCCAGCGAGCGGCAGAACGTGCTGAAGGCCGTGGAGTTCATCCGCCACAGCCCGATCATCGGGCCGAAGGTGCCGGTGCATGGCTTGCTGGTGGACATCCAGACGGGCCGGCTGGAATGGCTGGTGAATGGCTATCAGGCGCTCGATGCGGCCGCCGCGCATTTCGCCGAAGCGATCCACGTGCAGGACCCGACGATGCAAGCAGCCTTCGCGTCGCCGGAGCCGGACGGCAGCGAGAAAAAGCCGGTCGAAACGAAAGTCGGCGAGCCGGAACCGGTCACGGGTTGGTCGGTGAAGGACGCGAAGGTTATTGAGATGCACGCTCCCGAAGCTCCGCCGAAAGTCCGGTTGGTGGATGAGAAACCCGCCCACGCTCCCGCGCCGAAACGTCCGCCGGTGATCTCCCCGTTCAGGAACAGGACGCGCCGCAACTCTTAAGGGAGGTCGTCACCCTCTGGGGATTTGTGGGCAAAAAAAATAGCGTGAAGGAATTATTGAGCTGCCACTGCGTTTGCACTCACACCGCTATCTTCCTTCTACGCGCCACGAGTTTAACACTGATTCAAGTTTCCGCAAGTGGCGTTTTCGGCACAAGGAAACTCACGCGGTCTTCTCCTGTGGGAGCCTCGCCACGCTTGACCCGATGCATTCGCGCACTAGACTTCATCCCAACGGAAGAAAGGAGTCTTGACGAACCACTTCGTTGGACGAGAACCAACTCATGCCCGCTGCTGATCCACAAACGAAGAAGCCGAATCCGAAACGGATTGGCGATGTCGCGATCATCGTCGCGGTCCTTGCGCTCGCGGGCTTTCTTTGGTGGGCGCCGGTGCGGGTATCAATCTCGCCTGCACGAGTCGCGTCTGATCCCGCATTCAGGCGGCCCGGCTCGATTTTCACCAACTCCCTTGGCGCGGAGATGGTCTTCATCCCGCCGGGCGAGTTCATACTCGGCAGCACGCCGCAGGAACGCGCGCAGGCCAGGGCGATGGGCGCGACCGAAACACAGGTGGAGAATGAAGGCGACCAGCCGCGCCGCACGCAAGTCCGCCACGGCTTCTGGATCGGCAGGACCGAGTTGACGGTGGGGCAGTGGCAGCAGTTCGTCAACGACGCTCACTACCAGTCGGACGCGGTCACGGGATTTGCCATTCTGGATTCGTATCCCGAGAAAAGGCCGGAGGATCATCCGATGGCGTGGATCACGTGGCGGGATGCAGTAGCGTTTTGCGATTGGCTCACCCTGCGGGAGCAGCGCGCGAACCGTCTGCCCGAGCGCTGCATCTATCGCCTGCCGTCGGAGGCTGAGTGGGAATACGCCTGCCGCGGCGGGCGGCAAGGCGCGATGTTTTGGTGGGGCGACTCGCCGGCGGACGGCCGCGGACGGTTGAATTGGAGCGGGAACGGCGTTTCCGCGAAATCCACCTGCCCGGTGGACGCATTTGGCGCGCGCGGCCGGAACGGTTTTGGCCTGGCCGACATGCTGGGCAATGTCCGCGAGCTTTGCCTCGACGCGTGGGACGCTGCCGCCGCCGCCGAGGTGCTCTGCGCGGACTACACGAAGAGCAAAGCTCGCGTGCTCAAAGGCGGCAGTTTCCGAAGCTTCGCGTTCGACGCGCGCATCGCCCGGCGCTGGTCGAGCCTTTATTCCTGCGGCGGCTCCGATATTGGCTTTCGCGTGAGCTGCGGCATAAATCTTTCCAACGAGGTCACAAGAGTTCTCCAGAAGCTGGTGGTGCCCAAAGCCAAGTCGTCGCCGTGACTTCGGCGGCTGCGATCAACGCTTCCCCTTGCCGGCCGACTGTTCCAACTTCTTCTTGTGCTCATCCAGAATCCTCCGGCGAACGTCCGGGTCCTCGGGAATGCGCCCGCTGTCGTTGGTCTGCTCGATCCACCGGTCCAGTGCCGCCCGCAGCCGCGCAAGCGTCTCGCGATGCTCCGGCGATTCGGCGAGGTTCTTCAACTCGAACGGATCGTTCTGTAGATCGTAGAGTTCCTCCGCCGGCCGGCTCGCCGCCATGAACTTCATCTGCGCCGCGTTGAGTTTGCCTTCGGCCTGACGCTGGCGCATAAGCGCGTAGTTGGGATTGGTGCGGTCGAGGTAAGGCATCGGCTGGATGTAGGGCCGCTGCGGTTCGAAGTTGCGGATGAGCTTGAACCGCGCGTCGCGCACGGTGCGTGTGCGGTCGAGGCTCTCGTCGAGCCGGTCGCGCGCGGTGAAGATGAACTCGCGCCGTTTCGCGCCGGGACCGAGGAACGGCTGGCCGTGCATTTCCTTCGGCAGCGCCACGCCCGCCAGCGCCAGCGTCGTCGCGGTCACGTCAATCAAGCTTACCAGTTCGTCGCTGGAGGAACCCGGCGGGCAAAGGGCGGGCCACCGCACCATCAGCGGCACGGCACAGCCCGCTTCGTAGGCGGTGCATTTGCCGCGGAAGCACTCGCGGCCATTGTCGCCGAAGAAGAACACGATGGTGTTGTCGCGCAGGCCGTCTTTCTCCAGCAGGTCGAGCACCGCGCCGACCTTCGCGTCCAGCATTATCATCGAGTCGTGATAGAGCGCCCAGTCCTCCCGCGCGATGGGATGGTCCGGCAGATACGGCGGCAGCGTGACCTTCGCGGGATCGGTCGGGTTCTGAGCCGCTTTCTTGTAGATGCGGTGGGTTTCTTGGAAGTTGACCTGCGCGTAGAACGGCTGGTGGCTCTTGAGGTCGTTCCACTTGGCCGAGTCGTAAGGCTTGCCGTCGTAGCAGAAATTCCAGTCGGTCTTGCCCGTGCCGCGAAATCCGGCGCTGGCGGGGAACTGGGTGACATTGGCGGTAAAATAACCCGCCTCGCGCAGCCGGTCGCTGATAACGCGGATACCGGCGGGCGGCTTGTAGCCGTCGTCGCGATGGCTGCGGTGATGATGCGCCGCGAACGCAATCTGATACATCCCCGTGCAGAACGCCGACCGCGACGGTGAGCAGACCGGCGCAGTTGAGTAGGCATGGCGGTAGAGCCGGCCCTGCGAAGCGAGCCGGTCAAGATTCGGCGTGCGCGCATCGCGATTGCCGTAGCAGCCGAGGTCCGGGCTGATGTCCTCGCCGATGAGCCAGAGGATATTGGGTCGCGCCGGCTCGGCGGCGAAGAGGACGGACGCGGCAAGCAACGGGGTGAGCGAAGCCAAGAGTTTCATGGTCTGGTGGCTTCAAGTTGTGCGGGGAGATATTCCACCATCCGGTTCAGGTAATCGGCGGCGTGGTCTTTTTTCTTCAGCCCGGCAGCGCGGATGGCCGGCAACGCGGGTTTGGCTTTCGCGCCGAAACGGTCGAGGACGTTGATGGCTGCAAGGCGGACCAGCGGTGCTTCGTGCTCCAACGCCTTTGTCAGCACCGGCAGCGCTGCGGCGTGGTCGCCGAGATTGCCGATGGCTTCGGCGGCGGCGATGCGGACGGGAGGAGAATCGTCGCTCATCGCTTTTCGCAGCGCAGCTTCGGCTGGCTTGGCGTCCTTGCCGAGAGCGACGAGCCCTGTAGCGCCCCACCAGCGCAGCGCGGAGTCTTTCTGGTCCAGCAACGCCTGAAGTCGTGCTGTATTGGCAGGCGTCATTTTGTTGGCGAGCGCCGCGGCACCGAGCAGGGCGTCGAGCGGGTTCTTCTTCAGGTCGGTGGCAATCTCCCACGGCGTGCTGCCCTCGGATCGCACAAGCATCTCATGTTCGGGAAGCAGACCCAGGTCGCCGGTTGCCCTCATCCACCGCACGCATTCGGCACGCAGACGCTCCAGCGTCTCGCGATGCTTCGGGTTGACGGCGAGGTTGGTGAGTTGATTCGGGTCGGTTTCGTTGTCGTAGAGTTCCTCGACCGGCTTCGTCAGCGAGAAGTAGCGGGCGGGCGGGCCGGTGAGTTTGCCTTCGCTGGCGATCTGACGCCACGCTTTCATCGTCGGCATTTCCTCTGTGTAGCTGACGAATTGCGACCATGTCAGATGCGGCATGAAGTTGCGGTGATACTGGTAGCGACGGTCGCGCACGACGCGCACGATGTCGAATCGCTCGGCCATCCGGTCGCGGATGGCGTGGATGAACTTGCGCGGCTTGCCGGCTTGTTCGCCGAGGAACGCCGTGCCTTGCAGGTGGGGCAGGAGTTTCACGCCGCAGAGGCTCAGCACCGTCGGCGCGAAGTCCACGAAGCTCACCAGCCGGTCGGTGGTCTGGCCGGGCGTGGCGGGTGCGAGGTGCTGCCATTTCTTCGGGAAGCGGACCATCAGCGGCACGTGGATGCCGCCTTCCCAGATCCACTTCTTCATCCCCGGCAGGCCCGTGCCGTTGTCGCCGAAGAAGAAGACGATGGTGTCCTCGGCGAGGCCGGCGTCCTCCAGTTCCTTGAGCTTGTCGGCAACCTGGTAGTCCATCGCCGTGATGTTGTCGTAGTAGCGCGCCCAATCGCGCCGCACCTCCGGCGTGTCGGGATGGAACGGCGGCACCGGCGCCTTCGCGGGATCGTGGCGCTGCGCGGGCGTCAGGCGCGCGGTGTTCTCCTGATATTGCGCCTCTGGCACTCGGATCCGGCTTTCGTGGCTGACCTCGTGGTTGAACACGGCGAAGAACGGCTGGCCCGGCTTGCGGTTGCGCCAGTGTCCCTTGCGGTTGCACTCGTCCCACGCGCTCTTCGGCACCGCGAAGTTGTAGTCGGTCTTGGCGTTGTTGGAGCAGTAGTAGCCCGCCTCGCGCAGGTATTCGCTGAAACACTTCACCGCCGCCGGCAGCGTCGTCGTCGAGCGCATCCCGTGGCTGCCGAGCCGCGTCGGGAACACGCCGGTGATGAGGCACGAGCGGTTCGGCGCGCAGACGCCGGTGATGCCGAACGCCTGCGTGTAACGCACCGCCTGCGTAGCGAACCGGTCGAGGTTCGGCGTGACGGCATACGTGTCGCCGTAGCAACCGAGGTTCGGGCAGATGTCCTCGGCCGTGAGCCAGAGGATGTTAGGACGCGCGGCAGGCACGGCTGTCTGCGCGTCTGCGAAACTCGCCGCCAAGGACAGTGCGGCACAGAAGCCAATCATAAGAGTGTTCATGATGAGAAATCGCTGTTCACACAGACAGAGTTCTACTCTTACGCACAACACAAGCAAGCTCACGTTTGCAGGGCGGTGCTTGTTGGGGCGATTGACGTGCTATGAAGACGGCAGATTTGTCTGGTTAACATGTCTGCACGGCTAATCAATGGTTTGCCGCGTCGCTCCGATGCTGCTGACTGGTTTGCGTGACTGGGTGGTTTGTTAAACAAGGTATTCACAGTCATTCTCAAGTTGTGGACAGCATAAGATGTTTGATCAATGTTGGCATGCATAGATTAACATATAATGCGTAGTTAAAAGAAGTTGAGTAATTATTAAGTTGTATAACAGCTATCAAAAAACATCAAAGCAATCTTTGGCTTAAGGCGCAAAGCGGCAGGTAGTAACGGTTGCATTGACAGCGGTGGTCGTTAAGGAATAACAAGCGCGTCATGCAGCCATCGTGGTAGCAATTGCCGAATGGCTAGCATTGCTTATAAATACCTAATAACAGCAAATTGAATTGTTTCGGATAAAGTTAACAGGAAAGCCTTTTAAATTCACACGGTTTCATCCAATTCAGCATAGCCTTGGCACCCCGCCGGTACGCTCTACAGTTCGTCACCATGCCGTGCTATTCCATTGCTATGTCCGGCCAAAGCTGTGCTTGCTTTGATAACCGTCCAACAGTTCGCGTCTGACGGTTGGAGCATGCATTCGGTATTGGTTTATGTTCCATGTGGAACACACCGATGAATCGTCCAAGTGATGTAACAGAGAAATCACATTCAAGACCTCAAGCTGTTGACGGCTGCACTTGTGGTTTCCGATATGGACACGGGTTTGGAAACTTCGTCGCGGACGCTTGGCCTATGCTCGTAGGTTTTACGGCTCTTCTGAACACACCACCGCCGCCGCATTCGTTCTTGGCAAACGCGCCGCTCCACGTCGGCTGCTTCCGCCGGCTTGCTGAACCCCACTCAGCAGAGTCGCCCAAACAACGCCATCGCCGTCAAGGTGATCAGCCCAAAACATCAAGTTCGTCATCACTTTCAGCGCCTCGCGTACCCGCACCCATCGCCGCCCCCACACACCACACACACAAAAAAAACCCCACCCAAGTAGCGTTGCTTCAGCAGGCTGTTAACCCGATCCGACCCGCTGCGCTCTTTGAACCGTTGCGCCTGCGTCGGCTCCATCGGCACATCCGAACCCCAGCGCAGATTGCGGTCAATGATCGGCACATGCCCAAACTGCTCATTGAACTGCCAAATCTGCGGCGCGTCATACGCGCTGTCCATCAAGTCGTAGAGCGAGCGCACGCGCTGCGACGTCATCTGCGCCAGCGGAATGGCTAACTGCGAGTCATGCACCGAGGCGCTGGTCAGCACTGCGCTTACGGGAATGTCGCCATCAATGGTGTCCAGGTGCGCCCATTCCTATTGCGCAAAGGCGGCAAACGCACGAGAGAAGGTCGATTCGCTGCGAATGTTGCCGGCACTGTCCCAGCCGCAGAGTTGGCGCAAGCGGGGTTGGGCCTTGAGAGCCGCGATCAGCGCGGCGGTGGTGGGGAATTGATAGACCGACTTGGCGAGGTATGCGTGGAAGAGCCAAGTGCGTTGGCGGGGCGGGCATCCGTTGCCGACCCAGGCGAAGCGGCGCATCAATGGGCCGAGGTTGAGCATGGAAACGACTTGGCAAAACTGCTCGTCCAGGGCGCTGAGAGAATCCAGTTCCTCTTCGAGCGCGAGGAAAAGTTGGCGTTGGAGGTGGAAGAAAACATCGGTGAGCGTGAGCATGTCTATCGGACACGCTGGCACCCGCCACGGTTCAATCGAGCACGACTCCGTCCGCAACAAAATCCAAGCCCTTCCCGAGTTCCGAAAGAAGGTCTATCGTGAAGGATTTCTCGAACATCCAATTTTGATTTTAATCGGAGCCGGTTATGAAAAATAGCACTACCTCAACCAAATCATCTACAGCGACTTAACCACCACAAACCGTCCATTTGAACAGTAACTGTCGTTGACGCCTCCGCAATTTGCAGAGCAGAAAGCAATGGGCCATCAAGTTTAAATATAATACATAACATGTTATATACAAGTTACTTGAGTAATAATGTGCCGGTGGCTATCACTTGCCATACCGATGGCTTTCTATTTACCGGATGGTTGCTGACATTCGGCAATTCCTCGTGATTATGTTGGTTTGCGTCATCTTGCACGCCCTCATTTTTGCCTTGTCCGAACACGCCTTTGGCCTACACTGCGCGGACATGAACGCCTTCCAGTCCGGCGCCTTCAGCAACCAGCTACGCAGGCCGAGGTGCAAGCCGACGCCGCGTATGGTGGAGAGCTTCCAGCAGACGCTGCGATGGGATTTGTGATTTGCGAGATGTGAATTCCGCCAAATCATAAAACACAAATCATAACTCGCTCGCCTGAGGTCGCGTGCGGGTGGTAGAAGAACAGCATGGTCGAGTTTCTGCGGCGTTATAAGGTGGTGATGTTGCTGATGGTGATCGCGGTGGCGTATTTCCCGCGGTTTGCCAGTAGGCCGGACGGGATGGCGCTCTACCCGCTCGGGGCGGAGGCGCTGCTGCACGGGAAGGTGTTGGAGGCGGCGGCGCAGGGGTTCACGTATCCGCCACTGTTTGCGTTTGTGATGATTCCATTCGTGCCGATGCCGATGTGGCTGCGGAACGTGGTCTGGTATGCGGTGTTGGTGGGGGCGACATGGCTCAGTTTCCGGCTGTGCGAGCGGTTGACGGCGGGGAGCTTCCCGGATCTGGCACAGGGACGGAGGATGGTCTGGCTGCGGGTGCTGGCGGTGGTGTTGAGCCTGAAGTTCATGCTGGCGGTGCTGGAGAACCAGGCATACGACGTGGTCGTGTTCCTGTGCGTGCTGAGCGGGTTGTGGGGGATGCAGGTGGGGAGGAACGTGCGCGCGGCGGCCGGCTTCGCGCTGGCGGCGGCCCTGAAGGCGACGCCGCTGTTGTTTCTGCCGTATCTGTTGCTTCGGCGGCGGGTGAAGCTCTGCCTGTTGTGCGTGGTGTTCTATGCGGGCTTGTCGTTCCTGCCGGACGCGTTTTTCACGCCGCATGGCGCGCCGCACGGTTACTTCGTCACGTGGGTGCGCGACCTGGCGGTGGGATCGGTGCGCAGCAAGCCGGCGGAGGCGCAGACGCGGCATTGGGAGCAGGCCAACCTGCTGAACCAGTCGTTGCGCGGGATGGTCTATAGCGCGGTGAGCCAGCCGGACGGGGCGTTGTCGCGGCGGAATGTGCTGCTGGCCGTGTATCTGGTTTTCGGGCTGGTGGTCTTCGTGCTGCTGCTGCGGTCGGCCGGCACGCCGCACGCGCTGCTGCTGGACGGTTCGCTGGTGCTGATCAGCATGCTCATGCTCTCGCCGCAGAGCAGCAAATCAAGTTTCGTGGCACTGATGTTGCCCTACATGGTTCTCTCCGCCTGTGTGCTGCTGGAACCGCGCTCGCGATGGATTGGCGGCAGCGTGCTGGCGGTGAGCTTTGCGCTGACCTCGCTCACGTCGAAGGATGTGATCGGCAAGCGCCTCGCGGAAATCTTGCTGACGTCGGGCTGCGTCACGCTGGGGACGCTGGTGCTGCTGGTGTTTATCGGCTACCTCGTCCTGAGGCGCGCGGGGCGGGACTCGCTCTTGCCCGGCGGTTCAACCGCATCGTCCCGGCTTGGGAATCAGGAAACGGTTGAGGCCGCGGTGGGCAGCGCAAAATAGAAGGCCGCGCCTTCGCCGACTTCCCCATCCGCCCAGACGTGCCCGCCGTGACGTTGGATGATGCGCAGCACCAAGGCCAGCCCCACGCCGGGTCCCGTCAAAGTGTTCGACGGAATGGAGGCGTTGGAAAACGCCGAACAGTTTGTGCATGTATTCCATGTCGAAACCCGCGCCATTGTCTTTCACGAAATAGACGGTCTGCTCCGCTTCCTGCCGGCTGCCGATTTGGATCACGGCGGGATTGCGGCCTTGCGTGAACTTGATGGCGTTGGAAACCAGATTGGCCAGCACCACGCGCATCAGCGCGGCGTCGCCGTGGGCTGCGGGGAGAGAGCCGCATTTCAATTGCAGGTTCCGGTCCGGGGCGGTGGCAGCCAGTTCGGCGAAGACGCTTTTCGCCAGGGCCTCCATGTCCACGTCGGAGATCTTCATTTCCTGATGCCCCGCGCGATAGAACTCCAACAGGTCATCAACCAATTGCCCCATGCGCTTCGCTTCCGCGCAGACGACATCCAGCAAACGCCGGCCTTCGCCGTCGAGTTGGGTGGAGTGATCTTGCAGCAGCATGGTGCTGAAGCCGTTGACGGCCCGCAGGGGCGCGCGCAGGTCGTGCGCGATGGCGTGGGAAAACCCTTCCAGTTCCTTGACGGAAGCCTCCAGCTGCGCGGTCCGGTAGCGGACGCGCTGTTCGAGGTCTGCGTTGAGCTTGCGCACCTCCTCCTCGGCTTGTTGCCGCCGCTGCTCGCTTCTCCAGGCCGCGATGAGATGGGCGCACGCGGTCAACATCGGTTGCAGATACTCGATGACCCGGTTGTCATACCCGCCTTGGCGGTTGGCGAGTCCGACGACGCCGACGAAATCCTGGTCTGCGTAGAGGGGCAGGCCGAGAAACGCCTTCAGCTCCGGGTGTCCGGCGGGCGTCCCGCCACGTCGCGGGTCGCGGGGAGGATCGTTGGCGATGACCGGTTTGCCGGTGATCATCACTTCTCCGAAGAGCGACTTCAGATTGGTGAACTTGAGGTTGCCGGAGAGGAACTCCCCGTGCATCTTGCGCGTCTGCTCGTTCCAGGAGATGTCCGTGATGGCCTGCGCGACCAGACTGGGATATCCCTCCGGCGTGAAGCGCACTTCGTCAATGAACCCGTATTCGCTGTCGGAGAGCATCAGCAGGTTGTCGAGCAACCCGTCGCAAATCTCCAACGGCTTGGCCGACATCATGAACTTGGCCTGCGCCCGGTAAATGGCCCCGACGAGCGCGTGTTCCTTCCGCAACTCGTCGTGGGCGGCGGCGAGCCGCTCCTCGGCCCGCTTCCGCTCGGTCATGTCGCGCGCGCTGGCGTAGATCAGCCGCCGCTCATTGTCGGCCGCCGAATACCACCGCAGCCAGCGGTAGGAGCCGTCCCGGCAGCGATACCGGTTCTCGAACGAAATGACCACGGCGCCCTTCGCCTGCTTCTCCACCTCCCGCAGCGTGGCCTCGTGGTCCTCCGGATGGATGAACTCCGTGAAAGGCTTCGCCAGCATCTCCTCCGGCGTCCAGCCCAGCACCTGCTCCCACTGCGGATTCAACTCCTTGAAGTAACCGTCAAACCCCGCGATGCAGATCAAATCCTGCGCCACCAGGAAATAACGGTCCATCGAGCTTTGGAGCTGTTCGCGCGCGGTGCGTTGCTCGCGCAGCGCCGCCTCAGTGACCTCCAGTGCCTCGCGTTGGGTTGTGCGTTTCGGCGATGGCTCTTCCATGGTTCCTCACAAACAATGAACCTGCGCCGGCCCGGTCGGCGCAAACAACAGGCGCACCCAAACTATTCGCCCCGTTTCACCACTGCGTCACTATACAAGCGCGGGCGCCGGAAACAACAAAAGCTTGGGAGCGAGTCCCGCCCGTCCCCTCGTTGTCTTCAAGGCCGGACAGACGGGCATCTGTCATCCCTGGGCGGCCGGCTCCCGTGCGAGACAGCGTGCGCCAAAGGTAGTATCGCGCGCCGGGATTTTTGTCTTGGCCGGCGCGCGGCTCCACTCTACGCTGCCCCGCCGTTATTCGCGTTCGGAGCACACAACCTGATGAACACATCGAACAGGAGCACCGGAGTCATGCACGCTTCCCCTCTGCCTTCCCTCAGCCGCCGCCAGTTTCTGAAAACCACCGCTGCCGCTCTGGGAGCGGCTGCCGCGCCGAACGTCATCCCCGCCAAGGCCCGAGGCAAGGACGGCTGGGTCGCGCCCAGCGAGCGCATCGTCATGGGCGGCATCGGCCTGCGCGGACGCGGCGTCCACGACCTGAACTGGGCGTTGCGCGAGACGGACGTGCAGTTCGTCGCCATCTGCGACGCCAACCGCGCCGCCCGCGAACGCGTCAAGACGCTCGTGGACGCCAAATACGGCAACACCGACTGCAAGATGTATCCGGAGATGCGCGAGTATCTGGCGTCGCGACCGGACATTGACGCCATGCTCATCGCCACCGGCGACCGCTGGCACGCGCTGGCGGCGACGTGGGCCATGCGCGCCGGTAAGGATGTCTATTCCGAAAAACCATCGTCCATGACCGTCGCGGAGGGCCGCATGGTCGTCGAGACGGCGAAGCGCTACAACCGCGTCTATCAGACCGGCACGCAGCGCCTGAGCGAGCCGAACCACGTGTTCTGCATCGAGATGGCCCGCACCGGCCGGCTCGGCAAGATTCACACCGCTTACGCGCACATTGCGCCGTGGGACGCCGCCGCGATGCGCACCGACTGGCTCCCCGCCGAGCCGGAGCCGCCGAAAGAAGAGATGGACTGGGACGCGTGGCTCGGCCCGTGTCCGTGGCGGCCCTACAATTCCGCCTACGTCAAAGGCGGCTGGCGCGGGCACTACGATTACCACACGAGCTGCATTGGCGAGTGGGGCGCGCACACGTTCGCGCAGGCACAGGCCGGCATTGATGCGCTCGATACCACGGCGGTGGCATACGAATACGTCAACAACGAGAGCGGCGACGGGATGGTCACGCATTTCGCCAACGGCACAAAGATGATCCTCGCGCGCGACCTCAACAAGCGATTGTGGCACGGCTCCTGTGGCGAGCGGTTCGACGGCACCGAGGGCTGGGCGGCCGCCGCCGACGGCTACTCGCGGCCGGACGTCTCCTCGCCGGCGTTGCTGTCGCACACGAAGCGCGTCATCGGCGAATACGTCGCCCGCACCGGCCGTTCGCTCGATCACATGCGCAACTTCCTCGATTGCGTGAAGTCGCGCGACCTCACCGTCGCCAACCCGGTCGTGATGCACCGCTCGATGACCACCGTCCACTGCGCCAACATCTGCATGTGGCTGAAGCGGAACATGAAGTTCGACCCGGTGAAGGAGAAGTTCATCGGCGACGAAGAAGCGAACCGGCTGCTCTCGCGCGCCATGCGCGAACCGTATCATGCGTGAACCGTAGCCGCCGACGTAAGGAGGCGGACTCATTGCGAAACAGAAATGCGAAAGACTATGAACACAACTAATCTCCAATCCCTCCGCCTCCTCACGTCGGCGGCTACGCGCGTTGCCGCGGCGGTGTTTTGCGCGCTGACGGCCCAGAGTTTCGCCGCCGACGCGCCGGAGCCGAAGAACGTCGCGCCCGGCGGCGTCAAGTTCGTGATGCACCGCGTGAACAACTTCCGCAGCGAAGCCTGCGGCGTCGCCGACTTCAACGGCGACGGCAAGCCGGATATCTTCGCGGGCGAGTTCCTCTACCTCGCCCCCGACTTCAAGCCGGTGAAGGTCCGCACCATCGCCGGCAGCGTGGACGAGGCCGGCAAGGGCTATCGCAACGATTTCGCCAACCTGCCGCTCGACGTGGATGGCGACGGCAAGCCCGACATCATCAGCGTGGACTGGTTCAGCAAGAGTTCGACGTGGTTCAAGAACACCGGCGCGGGCGGCGAATGGCCCATGACCCTGATCGAGCAGAACGGCAACTTCGAGTGCGGGAACCTCGCCGACGTTCTCGGCCACGGCAAAGCCGACTGTGTGTTGCCTGACGTGAAGCGCACCGTCTGGTATGAGCAAATCAAAGGCGGCCTCGCCATCCACGTCGTCAGCGAGAAGCCGATGAACTTCGGCGGTGGCGCCGGCGACCTCAACGGCGACGGCCGGCCCGACATCATTCGGCCCGACGCGTGGTTCGAGGCGCCCGCCGACCCGCGCAAGGGCGAGTGGATCGAGCACCCGATCAAGCTCGGCAGCAAGGAAGACGGCAAGTCCGAGCACACCGCGCAGATTATAGTGTTCGACGTGAACGGCGACGGCCTCAACGACCTCATCTGCAGCTCCGCGCACAAATACGGCATCTTCTGGTATGAGCAGGTCCGCGAGGGCGGCGAGATCAAGTTCAAGCGTCACCTGATTGACGACACGTGGACGCAGGCGCACAGCCTCGCGCTCGGCGATCTCGACGGCGACGGCAAGGTGGAACTGGTCGCGGGCAAACGGTTCATGGCCCACAACGGCAAGGATCCCGAGGAGGACGCGCCGCTGGGAGTCTATTATTACAAGCTCCAAAGCAAGCCGGAGGTGAAGTGGGCCAAGCACGTCATCACCTTCAACCAAGGCGTTGGCTCCGGGTTGAACGTTTGTCTGGCGGACATGGACGGCGACGCCGACCTCGATGTCGTCGTCACCGGCAAGTTCGGCGGCCCGGTTTGGTTTGAAAACAAAACGAAATAAGTCGTGAAACGCGGAAGAAAAAAGAAAACAAACTTCGACTGCTACCTGACGAAGCAGTTGGAGAACAAGGATTTTGCCAAACGCTTTCGGCAAGCTGGAAAAGTGTGGGATTGTGCCACCGCGTCAGAGCCAGTGAGACAAGCGCGGCCTTGAGGTGAGAATTATGTCAAAACTAAGAATAAATCGTCGTGATTTCCTGAAGACCAGTTTCGCCACCGCGGCGGCCAGCGCGCTGCCCAACGTCATCCCCGCCTCCGCGCTGGGACTCGACGGCACCGTCGCGCCGAGCGAGCGCGTCGTGCTCGGTGCCATCGGCATCGGTGGACGCGGGACCTACGTGCTCGGTTGCTTCCTGGAGGAGGCCGACGTGCAGTTCGTGGCCATCGCCGAGGTCAAGGCCGCGCGCCGTCAGGCCGTCAAGGAGCGCGCCGACGCCAAATATGGCAACAACAACTGCGCCACCTACGGCGACCTGCGCGAGTTGCTCGCCCGCAAAGACATTGACGCCGTGCTTATCGCCACCGGCCCGAACTGGCACGCGCTCGCGTCGGTCACCGCCGCGAAGGCGGGCAAGGATGTCTATTGCGAGAAACCGTGCGCCAAAACCATCTTCGATAGCCTCTCGCTGGCCGAGGCGTTTCATCGCACCGGCCGCGTGTTTCAGGCCGGCACTCAGCGGCGCAGCCTGCCGAACTTCGAGTTCGCCGTCGAACTGGCCCGCCGCGGCCGGCTCGGCAAACTCACGACGCTTCACGCGCATCCGGCCGGCCTCAATACCGTCACAAGCGGCTGGCTCGAACCCGAGCCGGAACCGACGAAAGAGGAAGGCGACTGGGATCTTTACCTCGGCCCGGCGGCATGGCGGCCGTTCAACAAGGCGCTCTTCACTCGCGGCGGCAGCTTCGAGAAAGGCGGCGGCTTCGTCGGCGGTCCCGGCGGCGGCGGCTGTCTGGAGTGGGGGTCGCACTGTGTGGATCTCTGCCAGTGGGCCAACGACGCCGACAAGACCGCGCCGGTGGAGTATTGGCCGGAGGGCGACCAGTTGCACGCGCGCTACGCCAACGGCGTCAAGCTCGTCGTCCGCAACAAGGACTGGCTGCCGAACATCGGCTCCTGCCCCGTCCGCTTCGAGGGCGAAAAGGGCTGGGTCGAAACCGGCGACAACGGCGACCTCTACACCAGTTCGCCTGAACTGCTCGCCGGCAAGCGTGCCAAGATCGGCGGCTACCCGGCGAACTTCCACGTCCGCAACTTCCTCGATTGCGTGAAATCCCGCGCGCTCACCCGCGCCAACGCCGACGCGGCCTGCCAGACGCACATCGCCTGCAACGCCGGCAACATCGCGCTCTTCCTCGACCGCAAGCTCGCCTACGACCCGAAGAAGAACGAGTTCATCGGCGACGAGGAAGCCAACCGCCTCCGCGGCGAGGCGCTGCGCGAACCGTGGCGCTTCTAACGGTCATTACGGACGAATCACGAATTACGAATTACGAGTCACGAGAACATGAAACTGAACCTCTTCATCCGTAACGCCGCGTTGGTCGCAGCCCTCGCGTTCGCCGGCCAGCTCCAAGCCGCGCCTCTCGACGCCGCGAAGGCTGCCGAAAAGCAGCGCGAACTCATCGCCATCCTCAAGTCCGGCGCGCCGCCCGCCGAGAAGGCGATCGCGTGCAAGAAACTCGCCATCTACGGCACCAGCGAGGCCGTCTCGGTCCTCGCGCCGTTCCTTGCCGACGAACATCTTGCGTCGTGGGCGCGCATCGCGCTCCAGGCGATTCCCGATTCCGCCGCCGATGACGCCTTGCGCGAGGCGCTCGGCAAACTGCACGGCAAGCTCCTTGTTGGCGTCATCAACACGCTCGGCGTCCGCCGCGACGCAAACTCCGTCAGCGCACTCTCCGAGAAGCTCAAAGACTCTGACGCCGAGGTAGCCTCCGCTGCCGCCGCGGCGATGGGCCGTATTGGTGGCGAGAAAGCCGTGAAATCACTGCAACCGCTCCTTGCCGGCGCGCCCGCCGCGGTTCGTCCCGCCGTGGCCGAAGGCTGCATCCTCTGCGCGGAGCAGACGCTCGCCGAAGGAAAAGCTGACGCCGCCGCGAAACTCTTCGACGCCGTCCGCAGCGCGAACATCTCGAAGCAGAAGATCGCCGAAGCAACGCGGGGCGCGATTCTTGCCCGCGGCGCGGCTGGCGTGCCGTTGCTGGTCGAGCAACTCCGCTCCAAGGACAAGGATTGCTTCAACATCGCCATGCGGACCGTGCGCGATCTGCCCGGCCGCGAGGTGACGCAGGCGTTGCTCGACGAAATGAACCGCGTGACGCCGGAGCGGCAATCGTATCTGTTGCTCGCGCTGGCCGACCGCGGCGACGCCGAGACGCTCGACGCCGCGCTCAAGATGGCCAAGAGCGCACCGGAGCCGCAGCAACTCATCGCGATCAGCGTGCTCGACCGCCTCAGCAATCCCAAGTCTGCTCCCGCTCTGCTCACCATCGCCGCCGGCGACAACGCGAAGGTCGCCATGTCCGCGCGGCTCGCGGTGGCGAAGATGGCCGGCGCGGAGGTTGAAGCTGCCATCGTCGGGATGCTCAAGCAGCCGGGGGAAGGCGCCCGCCGCGCCGCGATCGAACTGATCGCCCAGCGTCGCATCATGAGTGCGATTCCGGAACTGCTGAAGGTCGCCGAGGATTCAAACGCCGCCGTCTCCAGCGCGAGCTTCAAGGCGCTCGGCGAGTTGGCCGGCATTGACGAAGTGCCGATGCTTCTCGGTGCGTTGATGAAGGCGAAGGACACCGAGCCGGCGGAGAACGCGCTCGCGGCCGTCTGCGCGCGGTTGAACCGCCCCGCCAGCGGCAACATCGTCATCCAGAAAGCCGTCTATGGCGACCTGCCCAACGGCCCCTCGGCCGACGTTACAGCGAAACTCTCCGAGATCGTCAAGACCTCGCCGAAGATCGAGGCTTCCAACAAACTCTTTGGTGATCCCGCCGGTGGCCGCGTGAAGCGGATGCGCGTCGAATACACCATCAACGGTGTGCCGGGCGTGAAAATGCTCCGCGAGAACGACAGCGTTGTCCTTGTCGCCACCGCCGTTCCGCCCGCGCTCGTGGATGCGCTCTGCGCGCCGATGGCGCAGGCACCGGTGCCTGCGAAGGCCGCATTGCTGCGCGTGCTGCGCTCGGCGGGCGGCCCGATGGCCCTCGCCGCCGTCCGCGCCGCCGCTTCCGACGCCAACGCAGAGATCAAGGAAGCCGCCCAGCGCACGCTCTGCGACTGGGAGACGGCCGATGCGTTGCCCGACGTAATGCAGATCGCGAAGACCGCGACGGACAAGAAGTTCAAGGTCCTCGCGCTCCGTGGCCAGCTCCGGTTGATTCCGCTCCAGGACGCCTCCATCGAGCAGAAATTCGCCTCGCTCAAGGAAGCGATGGCGCTGATCGAGCGCGACGAGGAACGCCGTCTCGGGCTGGCGGCGCTCGGCGAGATTCCCACCGTCGAATCGCTGGTGCTCGTGACGCCGTATCTGAGCAACGGCAATCTGAAGGGCGAAGCGAGCATCGCCGCTGTTGCCATCGCCGCGAAGATTGTCGGCAGGCATCCGGCGGAGGTCGCCGCCGCCATGCAGCAGTTGACGACGTCTGATCCGAAACTCGCCCGGCAGGCAAAGCAACTGCTGGCGCAGGCGAAGAAAGCCGCGCCGAAGGGGAAGAGGAAGTAGGCGAATGAAGACCATCGTCATTCTTGCCGCATCATGTCTTGCCGCTCTCGCCGCACGCGCGGGCGAGCAGCAGCTTTTCAACGGCAAGGATCTCGATGGTTGGGACGCTGCGCCCGGCTGGTGGCACGTCGAGGACGGCGCGCTCACCGCGGAGAGCACGCCGGAGAAGCCGTGCAAGAAGTGCAACTACCTGATCTGGAAAGGCGGCGAGCCGGCGGACTTTGAATTGACGGCGGATTTCAAGCTCAGCGCGAGCGCCAACTCCGGCATCCAGATCCGCTCCGCGCGCCGCGGCGAGTGGGACACGATGGGTTATCAGGCCGACATGACCGGCAACGGCGGGCTGGTCGGCTTCATCTATCATCACAAGGGCGGCTTGGTCGTCGCGCGCGGCGAGAAGACGGTCTTCGCCGCCGACGGCAGGAAGGAGACGGAGAAGCTCGGCGACGCGGCGGAGCTGCTCAAGGTTTTCAAGAAGGAAGGCTGGAACAACTGCCGCATCGTTTGCCGCGGGCCGGAGATCACCTATTACGTGAACGGCGTGTTGATGAGCCGCGTGACGGACCATCGCGCCGCCATCGCCGTGCCGAGCGGCGTCATCGGCCTCCAGATGCATCCCGGCCCGCCGATGAAGGTGCAGTTCAAGAACCTCGTGTTGAAGACGCTGAAGTAGAGGAGCAGAGCCATGAGAGTCAATCGCCGCGATTTTCTCAAACAGACGTTGTTGGCGTCTGCCTCGCTTGCCGCGCCAAACCTCATCCCTGCCTCCGCGCTCGGCCGCGACGGCGCGGTGGCACCGAGCGAGCGCATCGTGATGGGCGGCATCGGCATCGGCGGACGCGGAACGCATGACTTGGGCTGGATGATCGGCGAACCGGACGTGCAATTTGTCGCCATCTGCGACGCCCGCAAGAACCGGCGCGAGGCGGCGAAGAACACCATAGACAAGAAATACGGCAACACCGATTGCGCCTTGTATTGCGACATCCGCCAGTTCCTCGCTGAGCGGGCGGACATTGACGCGCTGCTCATCGCCACCGGCGACCGCTGGCACGCGCTGGCTTCGGTGATGGCGATGCGCGCGGGCAAGGATGTTTATTGCGAGAAACCGTCCTGCCTCACCATCGCGCAGGGGCAGATGATCGTCGAAACCGCCCGCCGCTATGGCCGGGTTTTTCAAACTGGCGCACAGCGGCTCAGCGAACCGAACCACGTCTTCGCGATCGAGATGGCGCGCACCGGCCGGCTCGGTCCGATTCACACCGTTTACGCCGACTGCCGTTATCGCGGAGGGGCGCGTCACGACTGGCTACCGGAGCAACCGCTGCCGCCCAAGGAGGAGTTGGACTGGGACGCCTGGCTCGGTCCGTGTCCGTGGCGGCCCTACAACATCGGCTATGTGAATCATCAGTGGTATGGCTTCTACGATTTCGCCACCGACGTCGCGATGTGGGGCGCGCACACGCTCGCGCAGGCGTTGGCCGGGATAGACATGACGAACGTCTCCACCATCGAGTTCCAATATGCCGGGCCGGACCAGACGATCGTGACGCGCCTCTCCAACGGCGTGAAGCTGGTGCTGTTCCGCGTGGACGGCTCGTGCTGGGAACCGTGTCAGTTCTGGCATGGCGCGTGTGGCGAGCGGTTCGACGGTCCCGAAGGCTGGGCCGCGGCGGCCGATGGCTACTCGATCACCGATGTGTCCTCGCCGGCGCTGCTGCGCGAATACAAGAAAGTGCTGAACGAATACATCGGCCGGACGCGACGGCCGATGAACCATGTGCGGGATTTCTTCGACTGCGTGAAGTCGCGCCGCCCCACGGTGGCGAATCCCGAAGTCATGTTCCGCGCCATGAGCATCTGCCTCGCGGCCGACATCTGCGACATTGTGAAGCGCAACCTGAAGCTCAACCTGGTCAAGAGCGAGTTCATCGGCGACGCGGAGGCGAACCGGCTCCGGTCCCGCCCGATGCGCGCGCCGTGGACGATGTGAGTTTTCCGCTGACGAAAGAAGCGAAGCTGTCTCGAATCTGAAATGGAGAGAACGAATATGAAGAACATGAAATGGATGCTGGTCCTGGCCGCCGCTGCGTTGGTGGCGTTGCCCTTGCAAGCGCAATGGCAAATTCCCGCCGATCCCGCGGCCAAGAAGGAATACGTCGCCAAGCTGCTCGCGACGGTGCAGAAGGCCGACGCGCCGCTGATCGAGCGGTTCGCCGCCTGCCGCGAACTGTCCGCCGTCGGCGACAAGAACGCCGTGCCGGTCCTCGCCGCGCTCCTGACCGACGAGAAGATGTCGCACATGGCGCGCTACGGCCTCGAGCCGATCCCCGGCCCGGCCGTGGACGCCGCGTTCCGCGACGCGCTCGGCAAGGTCAAGGGCCGCCTCCTCGCCGGCGTGATTGACTCGCTCGGCGTCCGCCGCGACGCCAAGGCCGTCGAACCGCTCGCCAAGCTGCTCGGCGACGGCGACATCATGATCGTCCGCGCCGCCGCCGCCTCGCTCGGCCGCATCGGCAACCTCGCCGCCGCCGCCGCGCTGGAGAAGGCGCTCGCGGGCGCTTCCGGCGCGAACCTCGACGTCATCGCCGACGGTTGCATCCGCGCCGCCGATGCGCTGCTCGCCGCTCGCAAGGGCGACAAGGCGATCGCCCTCTACGACTGCGTCCGCGCCGGCAAAGCGCCGCGCCACGTCCGCATGGCCGCCATGCGCGGCGCGATTCTCGCCCGCGGCCCCGCCGGCGTCGCGTTGCTCATGGATCAGGTCAAGGGCGACGACAACGCCATGTTCGCCGTCGCGATGCGAGTCGCACACGAGATGCGCGATGCAAAGCTGACGCAAGCCCTCGCCGCCGAAGTCGGCAAGCTCGCGCCGGAGAAACAAATCGTCGTCCTGCAAGCCCTCGGCGACCGCAAGGACACCGCCGCCGCTCCCGCCGCGCTCGCCGCCGCGAAATCCGGCCCGTCAGCCGTCCGCGTCGCCGCCATCCGCGCAGTCACGCAGATTGGTTGCCCCTCGTGCCTCGCCTTACTCGTCGCGATGGCTTCCGACGCTGACGCCGAGGTTGCCGCCGCCGCGCAGGCGTGTCTCGCCGGTTTCCCCAGCAAGGAAGCCGACGCGACCATCGCGAACCTGATGAGCGCGCCGGAGGCGAAGACACGCTGCACGGCGATTGATCTCGTCGGCCAGCGGCGCGTAATGAGCGCGATGCCGGCGTTGATGAAGGCCGCCGAAGACAGCGAGAAACAGGTTTCCGTCGCGGCCTTCAAAGTCCTCGGCGACATGGCTGGCGCGAAGGAAATCCCCGCGATGATCGCACTGCTCACCAAGACGCAGTCGGCGTCGGCCGAGAACGCGCTCTCCGCGGTCTGCGCGCGCCAAGCCGAGCCGGCGGCGGGCAGCGTCGTCATCAAGAAGGCGGTCTATGGGGCGTTGCCCGACGGCCCGTCGGCGGAGGTGACGAAGAAAGCCGCCGAATTGGTCAAGGGCGGCGTGATGACCCTCGAAGCGACCAACGGCAACTTCGGCGATCCCGCGCCGCGGAAGCCCAAGAAGCTGAGCGTGGACTACACCGTCAACGGCATCGCGGCCAGCAAGACCGTTGCCGAAGGCGAGACGATCACGTTCACCGCGGTCACAGTATCGCCCGCGTGCGTGGGCGCGCTCTGTGACGCAATGGGCCAAGCGCCAGTGCCCGCGAAGCAGGCGTTGCTGCGGATTCTCCGCTCGGCCGGCGGCCCGAAGGCCCTCGCCGCTGTGCGCGCCGCAATGAGCGACGCCAACGCGGAGATCAAGGACACCGCCACGCGCGTTCTGTGCGACTGGACGACCGCCGAGGCCGCCGATGAACAACTCGCGCTCGCGAAGACCTCGCCGAACAAGACCTACAAGGTGTTGGCCCTGCGCGGCTACATCCGCGCCATTGGTGACGCCAACCTCGACGCCGCCAAGCGGCAGGCGATGTGCAAGGAAGCGACCGCGCTCATCCAGGGCGACGCCGAGAAGCGGCTGCTCCTGAGCGCGCTGAGCAACGCCGGCGACGCCGACTCGCTCGCGATGGTGATGTCGCACCTCGACAACGCCGCGATCAAGGACGAGTCCTGTCTCGCCGCCGTCGCCATCTCCGAGCGTTTGGTCGCCTCCAACCCCGCCGTCGTCGCCGATGCGATGCGGAAGGTCGTGAAGGAGACCAAGAACGACGGCATCCTCAAGCGCGCCCGCCGAGTCCTCGGCCAGACCCGCCCCAAGCCGGCAGCGAAGTAACGGCGAAGAGGCATCAAGGAGCGGCGGTTTGAAACCGCCGGTTTTTGGCGGGCGGTTCCTTCGTGGCGTGAAGCTTTCCAAGCTCGCGCGCGGTTCTCGCCGGCACAACGCCCGGCGAGTTTGGAAACTCGCTTCCCTGCGGCGACGGCGGGCTGTCTCGGCCTCAAACAACATTGTTGATCTGAATCAACGCCGCCCGCCGCTGCGTCGGGCATACTGTGTCGCGCTGGACACTGCCGCGAGACTGTGCAAGAGTCGCTGGCAGTTAACGATCTCCGAGCCTCCGCGTCTAACGGCCCGATGCCCATGACGCTTAGGCCGGTCAGGGTGCGCGTGGAAACGCGCGCGCCTCCCGTGTTTGGAAAGGAGATGACATGACGACGCCTGATGCCGCTTGGGGCCTGGTCCTCAAGCACACGCGCCCGCATGCGAGAATCTCCCTGCCGCTTGATAAAGCGCTGGGACATTGTCTCGCGGAAACCGTGCGCGCCGACCGCGACCTGCCGCCGGCCGACCGTTCGGCCATGGACGGCTACGCCGTGCGCGCCGACGACCTGCGACGGCGGCCATGCGTGCTGCGCGTGATTGGAGAGGTCGCTGCGGGCAGTCCGGCGCGTCCCCGCGTCCGGCCCGGCCAATGCGCGCGCATCTTCACCGGCGCCAACGTCCCTCCCAGCGCGGACACCGTCGTGCTCGTCGAGCAAACGACAGAAAGCGACGGCTACGTCACCATTCGTTCCTCGGCGCGACGCGGCGCGAACATTTTCCAACGCGGCGAAGACTGCCGGCGCGGCGCGGCATTGTTGAAGCCCGGCACGCTGATCGGCTCCACGGAAACTGGTGTCTGTGCCGCCGTCGGCAAGGCTGAACTCCGCGTCCATCGCCAGCCTCGCGTCGCGCTGCTCTGCACCGGCGCGGAACTGCGCGCGGTGGGTGACCGCGTCGCGCCGCATGAGTTGCGCAACTCCAACGGCCCGGCCCTTGTCGCGGCGCTGGCCCAGTGGGGATTTGTCAGCGCGAGCCAGCGTCAGGTAGCCGACCGCGAGGCGGCGCTGCGGACCGCGCTACGCCGTGCGCTGGAATCGCACGATGTCGTGTTGTTCACCGGTGGCATGTCCGTCGGCAAATACGATTTCGTCCGCGCGGCGCTGGAGGCGGAGGGCGCGACGGTGCGATTCCACGGCCTGGCGATGAAGCCGGCCAAGCCGACGCTCTACGCCACCATCGGCGTGAGCCAGCATGTCTTTGGGCTGCCGGGCAATCCGCTCTCGGCAATGACGGCCTGCCACGAGTTCGCTCTGCCCGCGCTGCGGCGGCTGGCCGGCTGCGCGCCTGCGCGATGCCGGCCCGTGTTGCGGTTGCCACTGGCTGCGCCGTTGCGCACAAAGCCCGGCCGCGTGCGTTGCGTGCTCGCGCGAATCTCTTGGGATGCCGAGGGGTCGCGCGCGCATCCGGTGGAGTCCCGGAGCAGCGCCGACCTGGTTTCTGCCGGCTGCGCCGATGGCGTGATTATCGTGCCGGCGGACGCGGCAAATCTGGCGGCGGGCAGCCTCGTCACGTTCCGGCCGTGGAGGCCGCTGCCATGACGCTTTGCGGCCAACCGTTTTCGCTGCGCCTCTCCGTGACGGATCGGTGCGCGTTGCGCTGTCTCTACTGCGCGGCGGCGGAAGGCTTCGCTTTCGCGCCACGCGACGAGCAGTTGTCGTTCGAGGAAATCGTTGCGTTCGCGCGGGTGCTAAAGACGAGCTTCGGCCTCTCGAAGGTGCGGCTGACTGGCGGCGAACCGTTGCAGCGCGCAGGGTTTGAGAAGCTTGTCGAGATGCTCGCGGCGCTCGGCGTCGGCGATCTGGCGATGACGACGAATGGCCAGTTGCTCGCCGGCAAAACGGCGGCGCTGAAGCAGGCGGGCCTGCGGCGCGTGAATGTCAGCCTCGACAGCCTCGACCCGGACAACTACCGCGCGCTGGTGCGCGGCGGCGAGTTGCGCCGCACGCTGGCGGGCATCGAGGCGGCGTTGAGCGCCGGCCTGACGCCGCTGAAACTCAACATGGTCGTCATGCGCGGTCGGAACGACCACGAGGCGCTGGCGCTGGCGCGGTTCGGCATGGAACTCGGCTGCGACGTGCGTTTCCTGGAACTGATGCCCATCGGCGTTGCGGCGGCGGAGTTCGACCGGCATTTTGTCTCCTCCGCTGAAGTGCGTGCGCGGCTCGCGGCGGAGTTTGAGTTCACGCCGCTGCCGGAAGAGCCGGCGGAATCGAGCCGCGACTTCGTGGCGGAGCATCGCTCCGGCCGCACCGCCACGATAGGTTTCATCTCGCCCTACAGCCAGCCGTTCTGCGGCGGCTGCCGGCGGCTGCGGCTGACCTCCACCGGCGTGTTGATGGGTTGCCTCGCGCGCTCGCAAGGCGTGCCGCTCGCGCCGCATCTGCGCGGCCGGGCCGAACCGGACCGCGAGGCGATCATCGCCGCCGTCGAAGCTGCTGTGAGACTCAAACGCACCGACGGCGAGTTCGTCCAGCCGCGCGAGATGGTGGGCATCGGTGGATGAATTCGTGAACATGAAAAAGCAAACTGCAACGTCCAAACTGAGCCACCTCGCGCCAGACGGCCGCGCGCGCATGGTCAACGTCGCAGCCAAGCGCGCTACCTTTCGCACCGCGCGCGCCGAGGCGTGGGTGAACGTCGGCGCGGCCATCGCGGCCCGGTTGCGCTCGACGGGTGGCGTCGCCAAGGGCAACGTGCTCGAAACGGCGCGGCTCGCCGGCATCATGGCCGCCAAGCGCACCGCCGAACTGATCCCGATGTGCCACCCGTTGGCGCTGGACGCGGTGGAAGTGGACGCCGCTCTCGTCGCCGACCGCGTGCGCGTCGAGTCGCATGTGGTCTGTGAAGGCAAGACCGGCGTTGAGATGGAGGCGTTGACCGCCGCCACCGTCGCGGCGCTGACCATTTACGACATGGTCAAGTCCGCCGGCAAAGGCGTCGAGATCGGCCCCGTGCGGCTGCTCGAAAAGACCGGCGGCAAATCCGGCGACTGGAGGAGAGAATCATGATCAACGCCGTCGTCCTGACCATCAGCGACCGCTGCTCGCGCGGCGAGGCGACCGACACAGCGGGGCCGGCCGTGGCACAACTGCTGCGCGACTCCCTCGGCGCAACCGTCGCGCAAACGGAGATCATTCCCGACGAGCGCGACCGCATCGCCGCACGGCTGTGCCATCACGCGGACAACGGCGGGGCGGACTTGATCGTGGCCGTCGGCGGCACTGGGTTCGCGCCGCGAGACGTGACGCCGGAGGCAGTGCGCGATGTGATCGAGCGCGCCACGCCCGGCTTGGACGAAGCGATGCGGCTGGCGTCGCTCGCGAAAACGCCGCGCGCGATGCTCTCCCGCGCCACCTCCGGCATCCGCGGCGCGACGTTGATTCTCAGCACGCCCGGCTCGGAGCGCGGCGCGGTGGAAAACCTGCAAGCCGTGATGCCGTCGCTCGCGCACGGCTTGGCCAAACTGAAAGGCGATCCCTCCGACTGCGATCCGCGGCGACGGCGATGAGCTTCGAACTGCCAGTTCTGGGCGTGTGCGGCTGGAGCGGCTCCGGCAAGACGATGCTTGTCGAGGAACTGGCGCGGCGGCTGGTCGCTCGCCGGTTGGCGGTCGCGGTGGTCAAACACGACGCGCACGGTTTCGATGTGGACCGCGAGGGGAAAGATTCCGACCGGTTCTTCCGCGCCGGTGCCGACGCGGTGTTGATCGGGCTGCAGGAAGGCTTTTGCCGCTTCCATCACGCCCACGAACTTCCCACGCTCCTCCACCGACTCGCGCCGCGCTACGACGTCATTCTGGTCGAGGGCCACAAGAGCACGCCGTTGCCGCGCAAGGTGTGGCTGATGAAAGACGGCGGCGATGCTTGTCCCCCAGAGGCGTCGCCGGTTGTGATGAGCCTTGGCCGTGACGAGGACCGCGTTGGCATTGTCATGCGGATGCTGGATGACTGGCTGCCGACATTGGCGAAATCCACGCCGGTCTGCGCTGGCATTTTGTTCGGCGGCAGCAGCACGCGCATGGGAGAGCCGAAGCATCTGCTGCGCGCCGGCGGAATAGCGTGGCTTGAACGCACCGCGCAGACGATCGCGCCGTTCGTTGAGCAGGTCGTGTTGCTCGGTGGTGGCGAGGTTCCCGCCAGCCTACGGTCGCTGCCTGCTCTGCCGGATGTTTCGGACAAACGAGGGCCGCTGGCCGGGATGCTCGCGGCGATGCGGTGGCGGCCGTGGGCGACGTGGCTTTTCGCGGCGTGTGATCTGCCGCGTCTTTCCGCCGATGCCGTGCGCTGGCTGCTCGGAACGCGCGCGCCGGGCGTGTGGGCCGCGCTGCCCCGGTTGCCGGGCGCTGCCGGCGTAGAGCCGCTGCTGGCGCACTATGATTTCCGCGCTGCGCCGCTGCTGGAGAACTGCCGCGCGCCGTCCGAATTGGCGCACCTGCCACAGGTGCTCACGCCCGTGCCGCCGGCGGAGATCGCGGACGCATGGCGGAACGTGAACACGCCGGACGAACTGACGAACGTCAACGCTTCCGTCGCATGAAGATCTTCGTCCAATTCCATAGTTACCTGCGGCGGCTCACGGGACGGGAAACGTGGCAGGTTGAACTTCCGGTCGGCGCGCTCGTGTCGGATCTGCTCGAACGGACTTGCCGGGAGTTTCCCCCGATGCGCGACGCCGACAAAATCCTGCTGGTCGCCATCGGCGTGGAGTTCGCGAAGCGGAGCGATCCGCTGCACGACGGCGACGAGGTGTCGCTGATGCCGCCGTTGCAGGGAGGTTGATACGCCGATGAATCCCGACGAACTTCTCATCACCGACCAGCCGATTGCTGGTGCGGAGGCCGCGCCTTGGCCGGCTGGCGGCGCGTCGGGCGCGGTGGTCGTGTTCTGGGGCGTCGTCCGCGATCTCGAAGCCGGTGCGAAGATCGCGGCGCTCGATTACACGGCGTTCCGCCCGATGGCGGAGCACCAGTTTCGCAAAATTCTCGCCGAAGCTCGCGAGCGTTGGCCGCTACAAAGGGTCCGCGTCGTGCATCGGCTCGGCGTCGTCGCGGTCGGCGAGGCGTCGCTGTTGGTTCGTGTCGAGTCGGCGCACCGGGCCGAGGCGTTCGCCGCCGCACAGTTCGTCATCAACGAGTTGAAGCAGCGTTTGCCAATCTGGAAAGAAGCAGTAATGTAACGGGCGTTTACCGCGCAAGCCGGTGTTTGTGGCGACCAAGGTCAGGTTGTTCGTCCTTTGTTGATCTAAATCAATACCTTCGAGGCCGAAACCAAGCATAGTGGCGCCGATGAGGATACCGTGGCCCAATTCAGGTGCAGTCGGTGCCGTTGTGTGCGGCTTGATTGCTTGCACGTCTGCAGGTCAGGAGGTTGCCCGTGCGCCGGAAGGCAAGCGCGACTCCGCCGCGGCGAAGTTCATGCTGTCATGCGCGGGCTGCCACAGCCTCGCCGGCGTGAAACTCAACGGGCCGGACCTCTCGCATGTCTCGCTCTGGCCGGTCGGGCAACTGAAACCTGCCATCAAACGGATGGAACAGCGCGTTGGGCCGCTCCCTGATGGCGACGTGGATGCGCTTGCCGATCTGTTGCGCGCGCCGAACGTGCGCGAGCGGCTCAAAGCCGAGGAGGCGCGCATTCAGGCGATGTTCATGGCCAAGCTGGAGCCTGCAAACGCGGCCATCGGCAAGAAGCTCTTTTTCGGCAAGACGGAACTGCAAAACGGCGGCCTCGCGTGCTCAGCCTGTCACGCCGCGGCGGGTGAGGGCGGAAATCTGGGGCCGGACCTCACGAGCGCGTTTAGCCGCATCGGCGAGACGCCGCTCATCTCCGGCATCGAGAAGGCCGGCTACAAAATCATGGAGCCGCATTACCGCTGGCGGCCGGTCACGAAGCAGGAGGCGGTCCATCTCACGAAATACCTCTCCACGCTCGACCCGAAGATGGCGCCCGCAGGACGGCCGGCGTTTGCCCATGTCGGCGCGGGCGGCGCGATGGCGGCGATGATCGGGCTGGTGCTCTATCTCCGAAACGGGCGCAAAGGGCGCGAGACGAAATTGCAGCGGAGGAGAAAGTAACCGCATGAGCTGGATTCAAGACATCTTCGCGCCGGAGGACCGCACGTGGGAGAGCTTCTACCGCAACCGCTGGAGCTACGACAAGAAGGTGCGCAGCACGCACGGCGTCAACTGCACCGGCTCTTGCAGTTGGGAGATCTACGTCAAGAACGGCGTCGTTGTGTGGGAGTTGCAGGGGCTGGATTACCCGATCATTGACAAGACCATACCGCCCTACGAACCGCGCGGCTGCCAGCGCGGCATCAGTTACTCTTGGTATATCTACAGCCCCATCCGCGTGAAGTATCCCTACATCCGCGGCGTGCTGCTCGATCTCTGGCGGAAGGCGAAGAAGGCGAATCCCGACGACCCCATCGCGGCATGGCGCTCCATCGTCAGCGACCCGGAGTCGCGGAAGAAGTATCAGCAAGCGCGTGGCAAGGGCGGCTTCCGGCGCAGCAGTTGGGCTGAGGTCAACGAGATCATGGCCGCGGCAAACCTGCACACGGTCCAACGCTACGGGCCGGACCGCATCGCGGGGTTCTCGCCGATTCCGGCGATGTCCATGTTGAGCTACGCGGCGGGCGCGCGGTTCTGCCAGCTCATGGGCGGGGTCTCGCTGTCGTTCTACGACTGGTATTGCGACCTGCCGCCCGCGTCGCCGGAAATCTGGGGCGAGCAAACGGACGTGGCCGAGAGCGCGGACTGGTATCACTCGAAGTTCATCGCCACCGTCGGCTCGAACGTGCTGATGACACGCACGCCGGACGCGCACTTTCTCGTCGAGGCGCGGCACGCGGGCGCGAAGGTCGTGGTGTTCTCGCCGGACTTCTCGCAGGTGTCGAAGGTCGCCGACGAATGGGTGCCGCTGCATCAGGGCAGCGACGGCGCGTTCTGGATGTCCGTCGGCCACGTCATCCTGAAGGAGAACTACGCCGACCGCCAGGTGCCGGCGTTTCAGGATTACATGCGGCAATACACCGATGCCGCGTTCCTCGTCACGCTCGACAAGCAGAGCGACGGCAGCTATCGCGCCGGGAAGCTTCTCCGCGCCAGCCAGCTTGCCGTGACGAAGGCCGAGGAGAACGCGGACTGGAAGTTCTTCGTCGTGGACGAGACGAGCGGCGAGTTGCGGATGCCGAAGGGGACGGTCGGTCATCGCTGGCAGAAGCAGAAGGGCCAGTGGAACCTCAAGCTCGAAGACGCCGCCGGCCAGCCGATCAAGCCGTTGCTCGAACTCAAGGGCAAGACCGAGTTGACCGCGCCGGTCGAGATCAGCGATTTCTCCGACGGCACCAACTCGCGCACGCTCAAGCGCCACGTGCCGGTGCGTCAAATCGAGACGGTCAACGGCCCGGTGCTCGTCACGACGGCGATGGAGCTTTACTTTGCGCAATACGGCGTCAACCGCGGCTTTGAGGGCCAGTGGCCGAAGGGTTACGAGGACGACTCGCAGCCGTTCACGCCGGCGTGGCAGGAGCGGTTCACGGGTGTTGCGGGGAGCGTGGTGGTGAACTTCGCCCGCGAGTGGGCGCGCACGGCCGAACACACGGGCGGCAAGTGCAGCGTCATCATCGGCGCGGGCGTCAACCACTGGTATCACAACAACCTCATCTACCGCTCGATCATCAACGCGCTGATGTTCTGCGGTTGCGTCGGCAAGAGCGGCGGCGGCCTCAACCATTACGTCGGCCAGGAGAAGCTCGTCCCGCAGGCGTCGTGGGCGCCGATCGCGTTCGGCGCCGACTGGGCCGGCCCGCCGCGCCAGCAGAACACGCCGTCGTTCCACTACATGAACTCCGACCAGTGGCGCTACGACCGCGCGTTCACGGAGATTTGCGCCGTGAAGGACGGCTCGCACCCGATGGCGCACGGGCACACCGCCGACAAGCAGGCGCTCGCGGTGCGGCTCGGCTGGCTGCCGTGTTATCCGCAGTTCACGAAGCACAACTTTGCGCTCGTGAAGGAGGCGCAGGCCGCCGGCGCGAAGAGCGACGAGGAGATCGTCGCGCACGTCGTGAAGCAGTTGAAGGAGCGCAAGGTGAAGTTCGCGATGGAAGACCCGGACAACCCGGAGTGTTTCCCGCGCGTCTTCTACATCTGGCGCGGCAACGCGCTCATGTCGTCGGCGAAGGGTCACGAGTATTTCCTGAAGCACTACCTCGGCACGCACAACAACGCCATCGCCGAGGAGGAAGCGAAGCCGTTCATCAAGGACGTGACGTGGCACGACAAGGTCGAGCTGGGCAAGATGGACCTGATCGTGGACCTGAACTTCCGCATGGACACGTCGGCGCTCTACTCCGACATCGTCCTGCCCGCGGCGACCTATTACGAGAAGAACGACCTCAACTCGACCGACATGCACAGCTTCATCCACCCGCTGCAAGCGGCGGTGCCGCCGTGCTGGGAGTCGAAGAGCGACTGGGCGATCTTCCGCGGCGTGGCCGAGGCGACGGCGAAACTCGCGCAACAGTTCATGCCGGAGCCGCAGAAGGACGTGCTCGTCTCGCCGCTCATGCACGACACGCCCGCCGAGTTGGCGCAGCCGACGGTGAAAGATTGGGCGAAAGGCGAGTGCGAACTGATTCCGGGCAAGACCGCGCCGAACATCAAGATCGTCACGCGCGACTACGCGAACCTGCTGAACCGGTTCGTGTCGCTCGGACCGAACTTCCGCAACAACGGCCTCGCCGTTCACGGCACGCACTACGACGTGGACGACGCCTACGACGCTTACCAGCGCACGAGTCCGACAGAGAAATGGAACGGCAAGGAGTTCCCCTCGCTGCGCGACGACAAAGACGCCTGCAACGTCATCCTCCAGTTCGCCGCCGAGACCAACGGTGAGATGGCGTGGCGTGCCTACGAGGCGGAGTCCATCAAGACCGGCATTGACCATACGCATCTCGCGAGGGACTCGCGTGGCGTGCGGACGACGTTCGACGATCTCGCCGCGCAACCGCGCCGGACGCTGACGACACCGTTCTGGACCGGTATCACCAACGGCAGCCGCACTTACTCGGCTTATTGCCAGAACATCGAGGAACTGATTCCGTTCCGCACACTCACGGGCCGCCAGCATCTTTATCTCGATCACGAGGCTTACATCGCGTTTGGCGAGAACCTGCCGACGTTCAAGCCGCGCGCCGAGTTGCGCGTGACGCGTGACCTGGAGAAATCCAACAAAGCCCCCGGCAGCATCGTGCTCAACTATCTGACGCCGCACGGCAAGTGGCACATCCACTCCACCTACGGCGACACGCTGCGCATGAAGACGCTTTCGCGCGGCTGTTATCCGGTCTGGATCAACGACAAGGACGCCGACTTGATCGGGCTGGAGGACAACGATTGGGTGGAGGTTTTCAACGATCACGGCGTGGTTTGCACGCGGGCCGTCGTGAGCGCGCGCATTCCGCAGGGCATCATGTTGCTCTACCATTCGCCGGAGCGGACGCTCGGCGTGCCGAAGTCGCCCGAGCGCGGCAACCGTCGCGCCGGCGGCCACAATTCGCTCACGCGCACCCGGCTCAAGCCGCTGTTCATGATCGGCGGCTACGCGCAGTTCACCTACGCCTTCAACTACTGGGGCCCGCAAGGCGTCAACCGCGACACGTTCGTCGTGGTGAAGAAACTCGACAAGGTAGTTTACTGAGGCGCCACTATGGATGTTCGAGCACACGTATCCGTCATCTTCCACCTCGACAAGTGCATCGGGTGCCACACGTGCAGCGTTGCCTGCAAGAACGTGTGGACCGACCGCCCCGGCGCCGAATACATGTGGTGGAACAACGTCGAGACCAAGCCCGGCACCGGCTACCCGACGCATTGGGAGAAGCAGGAGAAGTTCAACGGCGGCTGGAAATGGAACGGCAACGGCAAACTCGACCTCCGCTGCCAGAACAAGGCCGACGCGTTCCTCAAGCTCTTCTACAACCCGAACCAGCCGAACCTCGACGACTACTACGAGCCGTTCACCTACAAATACGAAGACCTCTTCACCGCCAAGGCCGGCGACGACCAGCCGACGGCGGTGCCCGTTTCGCTGATCACCGGCGAGCCGATCGAGATCAAAGCCGGCCCGAACTGGGACGACGATCTTTCCGGCTCGCCGATCTATGCCGAGAATGACCTGAACCTCGACAAGCTCACCGACGAGGAGCGGGCGCAACTGTTCGAGATCGAGCGGCTGACGATGTTCTACCTGCCGCGCATCTGCAACCACTGCGCCAACCCAAGCTGCGTCGCTGCGTGCCCGTCCGGCGCGATCTACAAGCGCGGCGAGGACGGCATCGTCCTCATCAACCAGGAAAAATGCCGCGGCTGGCGCGCGTGCGTCGCAGCGTGTCCTTACAAGAAGATCTATTACAACTGGAAGACCGGGAAGTCCGAGAAGTGCATCCTCTGTTTCCCTCGCCTCGAGACGGGCCAGCCGCCCGCGTGTTTCCACTCGTGCGTCGGCCGCATCCGCTACATCGGCGTTATGCTCTACGACGCCGAGCGCGTGTCCGCCGCGATGAAGGTGCAGGATCGCGCGCTGGTCGAGTCGCAGCGCAACGCGTTCCTCGACCCGAACGACCCGAAGGTGGTCGCCGCCGCGCTCAAGAACGGCATCAGCGAGGCGTTCCTCGACGCGGCGCAAAAGTCGCCGGCGTGGAAATACATTATGGAGTGGAAGCTGGCGTTGCCGCTCCACATCGAATACCGCACGATGCCGATGCTGTTCTACGTGCCGCCACTGTTGCCGGTGATGGGCAAAACCACCGACGGCGCCTACGAGCACAACGCGGACAAGTTCTTCACCAGCCTGGAGCAATCGCGACTGCCGATCAAATACCTCGCCAGCCTCTTTAGTGCCGGCAACGAGCAGGTCGTCGAGCAGGTGATGAAGAAGCTGATGGCCGTGCGTTACTTCAAGCGTTGGCAGAGCGTGCACGACCTGCCGGAAAACGAGGTGCAGAAAATCCTGCGCCAGGCCCAGACGACACCGGAGGAGGCTGAGGCGATCTACGCGATGACCTCGCTGCCGACGCAGTATCAGCGTTACGTCCTGCCGCCGCTCCAGCGCGAGGAAGCGATCCAGAACACGTGCAGCCCCGAAGCGTGCAAAGGTTGCAGCGGTTTCAGTTTGGAGCCGACGACGCAAGGAGAACGGGCGTGACGCAAATGACCGACCAACTACAAACGCTGGCTCGGTTGCTGGAGTATCCGACCGGCCAGGACTACGCCGCGTTCGCGCCCGCCCTCGCTGCCCTCTCGCAGGACGAGCGCGAGGAACTCTACACCGGCACCTTCGACGTGACGCCGGCGTGCGTGCCCTACGTGAGCATTCACCTTTTTGGTGAAGAGAACTTCAAGCGCGGCGAGTTTATGGCTGCGCTCAGCGCGCGCTACGCTGCGGCGGGCTTCGAGACGCGTGGCGAACTGCCCGACCATCTCGCGGTGCTGCTGCGGTTCCTCGCGCAGACCGACGAAGCGGAGCGGCGCGAGTTGGTCCAATTCTGCCTGCTCGGCCCGCTCGGCAAGATGATCGCGGCGCTGTCGGATGAGAACCCGTATCGCGCGCTGCTCAAAGCCGTGCGCGAGGTTCTCGCCGCCGCTTATCCCGATCTGCAACCCGCAGTCAGCCCGCTGGAGCAGATGCAATCGCACGGGGCCGTCTGCGTCACCGCCGACACCGGCTGTGGCGGCTGCGGCTCTTTCACAAATCACGAGTCACGAGTCACGAATCACGTATCCCGCTATGATTGACGTCTTTCTTCTCATCGGCCTGCCCTACCTCGCGCTCGTGACGGCGCTGGTCGCCGGCGTCTGGCGCTGGCGCAACCGGCGCTACTCGCTCTCGGCGCGTTCGTCGCAGTTCCTCGAAGACCGCCAGTTGCTTTGGGGGTCCGCGCCGTGGCACATCGGCATCATCGTCGTGCTGCTTGGCCACATTGCCGCGGCGGCGTTCCCGCAAATCTGGTCGGCCATTCTCACGGTGCCGGGCGCGGTGTTCATCATCGAGACCATCGGCGTCGCGGCGTCGCTGTTGGCCATCGCGGGGCTTTGCACGCTGGTCGTGCGACGGCTGACCTCGGCGCGGTTGCAGGCGGTGACGACCAACGCCGACCTCATCGTCGTCGCGTTGCTGCTGGCGCAAATCCTCCTCGGCCTCATCACGGCGACGGATTACCGCTACGGCTCGGTCTGGAGCACGGGCACGGTTGTTCCCTACTTCTGGAGCATCGTCACGCTGCACCCGGAGATGAGCTACGTGGCGGACTTCCCGATGCTCTTCAAGCTTCACATCGTCGGCGGCTGGCTGTTCATCCTCGTGCTGCCATTCACGCGGCTGATCCACTTGCTGGCGGTTCCGATTCATTACCTTGGGCGAGCGCCTCAGTTGGTGATCTGGAACAACGCCCGTCGCCGCCAACACGCCGTCGTCGCCACCATCAAGGCCGAGAGCCGTCGCGCGTTTCTCAAGGGCACGGCTGGCGTCGCGGGCGCGACCGGCTTGATGGCGCTGGGCGTTTCGGAGAAGCTCGCGAACTTCTTCAAAGGCCCGCGTCCCGATCCGGAGGCGGAGTCCGAGTTGCTGAAGAAGAAGCTGGAGCGGCTCCAACAGACCGCGCAGGAGCGGCAGCTTGAACTGGAGCGCCAGCGCAGCAATTTCATCTTTGTCGCGCGCTACGGCGAGCTGACTGAAACGAAGGGTAAGTATTTCACCGACTACGCGATGGCGCCGGGGCTGGCCTTCAAGGGAAAGGACGGTCTGCCGATCGTGCTCTCCGCCAAATGCACGCACCTTGGCTGCACCGTCGGCAGCGAGGTGGACGGTCAGGGGCGTGTGCTTTGCCCGTGCCATATTTCGTATTTCAGCATCGCCACCGGCCAGCCGAACGACGGCGCGCCGGCGAAACTGCCGTTGCCACCGATTGGCTGGGCGTTGATGGACGAGGCCGGCAAGGAAGTCGCTTCGCGGCAACCCGGCCAGCCGTTGCAGGGCAAGGTGGACGCGGAGCTGTTGAAGAAGTGCGGGCTGTATATCACCAAGCCGGTCAAGAGCGTGTAGTGCATCATGAGCGTCAAAGAAGCCATCAAGAACGTCGAGAGCTACGTCGGGGAGCGGTTCCCCGTCGAGAAGATGAACTACGCCTCGATGGTGCAGAAGAAAGAGGTGCCGGTCCATCAGCTCTCGTGGGGCTACTACATCGGCGGACTGGCGCTGTTTCTGTTCATCGTCCAGATCTTCACCGGCCTGATGCTCCTCTTCTATTACCAGCCGACGGTGAGCGACGCACACGCGTCGGTGGAATACATCACTGAGCACGTCCCCGGCGGCGCGCTCGTCCGCAACATCCACTCGTGGGCCTCCTCGATGATGATCGCGGCTGTGATGATCCATCTGCTGACGACTTTCGCGATGAAAGCGTTTGCCCGGCCGCGCGAGATCACGTGGATCACCGGCGTCGTGCTGCTCGGCGTCACGTTCATGTTTGGCTTCACCGGTTACCTGCTGCCGTGGCATCAAATCGCCGTCAACGCGACGAAGATCGGTCTCCAGACAATCGAGGAGATCGGCCAGTATTTGCCCGGCGAACTCGCAACATGGCCGCGCGCAATCAAGGAAACGATCCAGGGTGAAGCGAGCGTCGGTCAGGCGACGCTGAGCCGGTTCTTCGCGCTGCACGTCATTATCCTGCCGCTCTCGATCGCCGCGATGCTCGGCATCCACCTGCTCTCGGTCCAACTCCACGGCATGAGCGCGGGCGTGGACGAGGCACCGAAGCGGAAGGAGAAGTTCTTCCCGACCTTCTTCCTCAAAGACCTCAAGGTCTGGGGCGTCGCGTTTCTTGTGCTCTTCATCCTCGGCCTCTGCGTGCCGTTCGAGTCGTTCTTCGCGTATCCTCTGTTCTCGCCGTTCGATCCGAAAGGCTCGACTCCGGACGGCATCAAGCCGGAATGGTATTTCTTCTGGGTCTATTACCCGCTCGAGCTGCTGCCGTTCTGGATGATCATGCTCGGCCAGGTTGTGCTCGGCGCGGTGCTGGTGGCGACACCGTGGATCTTCCAGAACACCAACCGCCGCGCGATGCGCCTGCTGGCCGTGGCCGCGGGCATCTACCTCATCGTGATGACGCTGTTCGGCGAGAACATCTACCACCTCTTCAAGGGCTGACCATGATGCGAACAAGTCCAATCATCCTGCTGGTGCTCTTCGTGGCCACGCCTGCGTTGCACGCCAACCCGGAGTTTCACCGTTTTATCGTCAAGAACTCCGGCCGCTCGGTTGATTGCGCGCTCTGCCATGTCAACCGCGACGGACCCGAAGGCACCGGCCCCGGCCAGGTCGGCCATCTCACGCCGGCGGAATTGGAGAAGCTCGGCCGCGCCCGCGCCGCGCTCGCGCCGGGCATGAAGCCCGAAAGTCCAATACTCAATCTATTCGGCAATCACATCATCAACAGCATCGGCAAGCAGAAGTTCGCCGAGTTGCGCCTCGCGCCGGAACAACTTGCCAAGACGTTGCCGAAAGACAGCGACCTCGACCACGACGGCATCCCCGACGCACAGGAGTATCTCGACGGCACGCATCCGTTGATGAAGAGCGACGGACGGCCGTGGCTGCTCTTCAAGAACAACCTCAGGACCAACCTGCTGCAAATCCTGCTGGCCACTGGAGCCACCGTGATCGGTCTGTTCGGCTTGCGGCACCTGCTGAACGGTTTCGCCATCGCCGTCAACACCGACGAGAACGATGAGGACGAGAACAAGGAACAACACCCATGAGTAACGGCACCGCCCAAGCTATTCCCGCCACGCCCGCCTTTGGTCGCGACTTTCTTGCCGACTGGCGTCCGGAAGATGCGACGTTTTGGGAAACCACTGGCAAACGTATCGCTTGGCGCACGCTCACCATCACCACGCTCTCGTTGATTCTCTCGTTCGCCACGTGGTTTGTCATGAGCGCGGTCGTTGTGCGGCTGGGCGGCATCGGGTTCAAGTTCTCCGAGATGGAACTCTTCTGGCTCACGGCGATGCCGGGTCTGGCGGGCGGTTCGCTGCGGCTGATGCACATGTTCCTCGTCCCGATCTTTGGCACGCGCAAGGTCGTGGCGGTCGCGACGGTGGCAAAGTTGCTGCCGTGCCTCGGCTTGGGCTTCGCGGTGATGAACCCGGAGACGCCGTTCTGGGTGTTCTTGGTGCTGGCGTTCCTCGCGGGTTTCGGCGGCGGCGACTTTTCCAGTTACATGCCGAGCACGAGCATCTTCTTTCCGAAGCGCCTACAAGGCACTGCGCTCGGCATTCAGGCGGGCCTCGGCAATTTCGGCGTCAGCCTCACGCAGTTCGTGACGCCGTGGATCGTCTCTTTCGCGGTGGCGGGCGGACTCTTCGGCGGCTCGCAAACGTTCACCAAGGGCGTGAAAACGTCGCAGATCTGGCTTCAAAATGCCGCATTCTGGTATGTGCCGTTCCTCATCGTGCTCGGTGTGCTGGCGTGGTTCCAACTGCGCAGCGTGCCGGTGAAGGCGTCGTTCCGCGAACAGCTCGACATCTTCAAGAACAAGCACACCTGGTTTTGCACGGTTACCTACGTGATGACGTTCGGATCGTTCAGCGGTCTCTCCGCCGCATTCCCACTTCTCATCAAGACGGTCTATGGGAAGTTTCCCGACGCGCCCGACCCGCTGACCTATGCTTGGATCGGGCCGCTCATCGGCTCCGCGATGCGCGTGCTATCCGGCCCGCTCACCGACAAATGGGGCGGCGCGATCTTCACGCAACTCTGCGGCATCGGTCTCATCATCGGCGCGAGCATCCTTGGTTTCGGCGGCCTGCTGACGCCGACCTCGCTCGACCAATTCCCGGCGTTCGTGTGGGTCATGCTCGGCCTATTCTTCTGCACCGGTATCGGCAACGCCGCGACCTTCCGCCAATACCCCGTCATCTTCTCCCACTCGCCGCGTCAAGGTGCCGGCGTGATCGGCTTCACCGCCGCCATCGCCGCCTATGGCCCGTTCCTCTTCTCGACGCTGATCGGCTGGTCGAAGACAAGCCTCGGCTCCGGCAAGCCGTTCTTCATCGGCCTCATGGCCTTCTGCGCCATCGCCACCGCCATCAACTGGTGGTTCTACACCCGTAAAGGCTGCGAGAAGCCGAGTTGAGCTTTCAGAAACAGGAGAACACCCATGGACTCGATTGACGCCATTCCCGCGCCAGCGGCCTGTGCCGTCGCAGAGGCGCCAGCGAAAACGGTCGCCAAAGCCGGCCAGAAAACCATCCTCACCCTCTCGACGCTCGCCTTCACGCTGATGTTCGCGGTGTGGCTGATGTTCGGCGTGCTCGGCATTCCGATCCGCAAGGAGTTCGGGCTGACCGAGGTGCAGTTCGGCTGGCTCACCGCCATCGCCATCCTCAACGGCTCGATCTGGCGACTGACATTCGGCCTCTGGACGGACCGCTTCGGCGGACGCAAAGTGCTCACCGTGCTCGTGGCGCTGACAGCGATCCCGTCGTTCCTCGTCGCTTACGCCAGTTCGCTGTCACAGTTGATGATCTACGCGTTCCTGGTCGGCATGGCGGGCAACGCGTTCTCCATCGGCATCGCGTGGAACTCGGTGTGGTTCCCGCGCCACCAGCAAGGCTTCGCGCTGGGTGTGTTCGGTGCGGGCAACGTCGGCGCGTCGGTGACGAAGTTCATCGGGCCAGCACTCATCACGCTGGTGCCGGCGGCGGGCCTGCTCGGCGGACAGATTCCCGGCGGCTGGCGGTTCGTGCCGTTCCTCTACGGCATCCTCTGCATCGTCATGGCGGCGGCGATCTGGACGCTCTGTCCGGCGCAAGACCATACGCCCGGCGCGGGCCGCTCGCTGCGCGAACTGCTGCGTCCGCTGAAGCAGATGCGCGTGTGGCGCTTCAGCCTCTACTACGTCGTGGTCTTTGGTGCTTACGTCGCGTTGTCCGTCTGGCTGCCGAAATACTACGTGGATGTCTTCAAGATGCCGCTTCAGCAAGCCGCGCTGCTGACCGCGCTCTTCATCTTCCCGGCGAGCCTGCTGCGGCCGCTCGGCGGCTGGCTGGCGGACAAATTCGGCGCGCGCCGGATCATGTATTGGGTATTCGGTTCGATGCTCGTGGCGCTAATCGGCCTCTCTGCGCCCAACGGCCACATCGTGCTCTACGTGCCGGAGAAAATCGCGGCAGGCGGCCAGATGGAAACGATGCGGTTCGTCATGGGGCCGTGGCTTTTCACATTCCTGGTGTTCATCGTCGGCTGCGGCATGGGCATCGGCAAGGCGGCGGTCTATAAATACATCCCGGAGTATTTCCCGAAGGACGTGGGCGCGGTGGGCGGTCTTGTCGGCCTGCTCGGCGCGCTTGGCGGCTTTTTCCTGCCGCCGCTGTTCGCCTACGCGATGCAGGCCACCGGCATTCCGCAGACGACGTTCATCATCCTGTTCCTGGTGACCGCCGTCAGCCTTCTCTGGCTGCACTTCGTCGTGCAACGCCTCCTGCGCGAGGCGACGCCGCACTTGCAGAACCGGTTTGAGATGGCGAAGTAGCCATCCGGGTTCCTTGTCGTTTCACCTTCTGAAACTGGCAAAGCACCCGCCGTCTTATTCCAACTTGCGTTGACGCCGGTTTCCGCCGCATCTTTCGCTCGATGTCGGAAACCAAACCATCAGGCGATCCGTCGTCGGCGGCAAAACCGGAGCATGCTCCAGTCTCAACGCTGCGGGCGGCGCTGTGGCTCGCCGCGCTTCTTGTCGGCGCGAAGGCGGTGTTGCTGGACCCACCGCGGTCATGGCGCTGGGTGCTGGACCTCGCGGCGGTATCGTTTCAAGATATGCTGTTCGCGCTGGCGTTGGGGACCGTTGCTGAAATCGCAGCGCGCGGGACCGCGCTGGCGCGTGTCGTTCGCTGCGTGACGCTGGCGGTTTTCACGCTGTGCGCCTTCTACGTCGTGCTGGCGGTGGGCATCTATCAGTATTTCTCCCGGCCGCTGACCTACGACTTGCTGAGCCTCGTCCGCAACGCCGCGACTATCCAATCATCTGTCAGCGAGCGACTCACAGTGCCCATTGTGACGGCGTTCATCGCTGTGCCAGCGGGTTATCTCGTCGTTGTGCTTTGGGCGGGGCGGCAGCGGGGCTTGCCGGTGCGAGCGCTCGCGGGCGCTGGCGTCTGGGTCGCGGCGGGGGTGTGGGTATACACGCCGAAGCCCGACGATTGGGAAAACGGCCAGTTGGCGCTCTGTCCGCATGTGGAACTCATTCGCTCGACAGTGGTGGGGTTGGTCGGCTCGCGGCAGGTGACGTTCCCGAAGGATTTCCCACCGGAAGACCTGGCGGAGTTTCGGCCGCTGAAATCGCGCGGCGCGGTGACGGGACACTTTGAGCCGCCAGCCGGGGTCGAGCGGCCCCGCAACGTCATCGTCGTCGTGCTCGAATCGGTGGGGACAAAATACATGAGCCTCTACGGCAGCCGCTACGAGACCACGCCATGCCTCGCGGCGGAGTCCGCACACGCGTTGGTCTTCGACAACTTCTATTCGCACCTCGGCTACACGTTTTGCTCATTCGTCGCGATCAGCTTCGGGATGCATCCGGGGCTGCCGTGGTGTTACGCACCGGCCGGTGGCGCCCCACTGCCGCCGTCGCTGGCGTCGGTGCTGCGCGAGCGCGGGCGGCGGACGGTGTATTTGCAGAGCGGCGACATGGACTGGACCGGCGGCAAGACATGGATTGAGGGATTTGGTTTTGATGAGGCACACGATTACCGGGAGTTCGGTTGTCCGCGATTGTCGGCGGAGAGCGCGGAGGAACGTTACTTGATTGACCGGCTGCTGCGGTGGATTGACGCGAAGCGCAGTCAGCCGTTCATGGCCGTCTGTTGGACCGACCAGACACACGATCCCTACACGCCGAGTCCGGGCGCGAAACCGGTGGAGTTCCTGTCGCACTCGCCAGGCGACGCGCGGAGCGCGGACCTCTCGCGCTACCTGAACGCGTTGCGCGAGACGGACCGACAAATGGGGCGGTTGTTCGCGGCGTTGCGCGAGCGCGGCTTGGCGAACGACACGCTGGTGGTGGTGACGGGCGACCACGGTGAGGCGTTCCGCGAACCGCACCGGCACCGCGGACACGGTTTTGCGATCTATGAAGAGGATGTGCATGTGCCGTTGATGCTATGGAACCCGCGGCTCTTTCCGTCAGGCCGGCGCGTGGCGACCATCGGCTCGCACATGGACCTGAACCCGACAATCACCGACATCCTCGGCACGAAACCGGCGGGCGAGTGGCAGGGACGGAGTCTCTTAGACCCGTCACGACCATCGCGTGCGTATTTCGTGGCGAGCGTCGGCGACTATCTGTTCGGCGTCCGCGACGGTCAGTGGAAATACATTCTCAACACGACGCGCGGACGGGAAATGCTGTTCAATCTCGCCAGCGACGCCGACGAGCAGCGCAACCTGGCGGCGACGGAACCGGAGCGTTGTCGGCGGCTGCGGCAGCGGATTGCGGCATGGGTGTCGTTCGAAGAGGAGTTCCTACGCGGGCGCGGGAACTGAAATAGTGTTCCAAATTCCAGCTTCAGCGTCCCGCTGGCACCAACTGCAACGCGTCCACCACAACATAACCGTCGGTGTTCGCGTTGGAGATGACGATCTTTGTCGCGCTGCCAGCGTCGAGGTTGAAACGGCCGAGCGAGTGGAACAGGCCGCTGATCTTTGGCGCGCGGCGCTGGTTCACAATCACCGTCTTCTCGCCGCGCGAGGTGCGGATGGTCACGGGCGTGTTGGTCGCGCGGTTGTTCAGCGCGGTGTAGGCGAGGCGCACTTCGTAAGCGTCGGCTTTCGGCAGGTTCGGATAGAAGACGATGGTCTTCGCGCCTTTGCCGGCGTTGCCGTCAGTCAGGTAGCCGTCGGCGAGGAACGGCGTCGAATGCGTCGAGCGGCCCCATTCGCCGGTGATTTCGGCGTCAGCATCATCGAAGAGGATGCCGCCGAACTTCTTCGCGGCTTCCTCGAGCGCCATGCCGGCCGAAGCCTTGCGGGCGGATGCGATCGTCTCCTCCGGCACGTCGCTGTCTTCCCACGGCAGGCGCGCGCCGACATCGGGCAGCGTTTGGTTCTTCGCAGCGCGGCGGGCGATCTCCACAACACGCTCCGGCTCGTCATAGACGCGAATCTCGCAGATACCGACAGCGTCGGGGAGAAGCACGCGCAGTTTGGAAGCGGTGACGCGCTCCGAGCCGAGCACGTGGCGGCGCAACGGTTTGCCGCCAACCTTGGCAAGCTCCTTCCAAGCGCCGTCGGTCCACGCTTCGACCGTGAAGGTGCGCGGCGTGTGCCGTTTCGTGAAGAAGGTGACGTGGACGACGTTGAACTTCTGTGGCGCCGGCCAAGCCAGCTCGATCCAGTGCGGCGGCGCAACGCGGCGATCGGGCATCCAGGCGTTGCCGTTCTTGCCGACGACGCGGGCAATGCCGTTGATGATGTTCGTGGCGGGCATCGCTTCACCTTTCAAGCCGATGCCCTCGCTGGAGGCGGTGACGCGGGCAGCGCGGGCGAGGTCGGCGGGGTCGCGATTCGGCAGGTCAATGAGGTAAGCGCCGTCCTTGAGCAACTGCTGCTGGAGCTTGTCGAGATAGCTCCGGTAGATGTCGCGCGGAGTTGCGCCGTGTTCGATGCACATCCCGGCGGCGGTGCCGGCGGCCTGGCCCATGACGGCGCAGGTCAACATCACGCGTGTCGTGCCCATGCCGATGTGAGTGGCGGAAACGTCACGGCCGGCCATGAGCAGGTTGACGACATTTGTCGAGTAGAGGCTGCGATACGGGATTGAGTGGAGCCGGCCCATGTGGGGATGGTTCGACGGCTTGCCCTTGTGGAAGAAGCCCTCGGAATAATGGTCGTCCAGTCCCCACGCGCCGTAAGCCACGCGATCCGGAAAGAGCGTCTGCTCCGCCATGTCGTTCTCGGTGAACACGTAGTCGCCGATCAGCCGGCGGCTCTCGCGCGTGCCGGTGACGTAGCCGACCCACGCCAACTCGTGGTCGGCAGCCTCGGCTTTCAACAGCGGGCAATCGTTCTTCACGTGGCTCCAGATGCCGTAGATGAGCTTGAACAGGTCGTCGCGGATTTCCTCCTTGTCGCGATAGGTGTCGCGCGTGCCACCGAGTTCGAGCATCCACTGCCAGCCCATCTCGGCATCTAGGCGCGGCGGATGGCGGCGCTCGGGGAAATCGCCGCACGAAGCGAACTTCACCGCCCAAGGCGGTGTGACGGTCGGTTTCGGCAGCCCGCGTTGCGTGGCGTATTTGAGCGAGTTGCCCATCGTCGTCGCATTGGCCGTCTCCGGTGCGAGCGGTTCATTGTGCATCGCACGCGACTCGCGGCCGTGGCGATAGACCGCTCCCGCCCCGACGCCCACAACGCCGTCGCCCGTGCAGTCCACGAAGATGCGACCAGTGAAGCGGAATCGCTCGCCCGTGCGCACGTCCAGCGCGGACACAGCAGCGATGGTGTTCGTCGCGTCGGGCCGCGTCTCGACGCCGGTGACATGAGCGTTCAACTTCAGCGTCAGGTTCGGCTCGCCTGTGCAGAGCCGCAGCAGCCGGCCGGAGTAATAGCGCGTCTCCACCGTTCGCTGGTTGCCGTCGGTGCGGACCTCTTCGATCAAGCCGGTCTCGCGCGGGTCGCGCGCGTCCCAACGTCCGCCGGGCCAGACGCCGACGGGCGGCACGAGGATCTCCGTGCTGCCGTTGCCGCCGAGCACCGGGCGGTTCTGGATTAACGCCGTGCGCGCGCCCATCCGTGCTGACGACACCGCCGCCATGCAACCGGCCAGTCCTCCGCCGACCACCACAACATCGTAATCGCCGGCGCTCTTCACCTCGCGGCTCACGCCGCCGTGCCGCTCGCGCAGCGCGGCGATGGCGTCCTTGCCGTCGGGTGGTGTCCAGTCAAGGTCCGTCGCCAGCACGATGACGTCGCAGCGCCCGTAGTAACCGGTGAGATCATGCAAACGGAGTTCGACCTTGCCGGAAAGCTCCCGAACCCCACCGTCCTCCCAACGCCAGCCGGCCTTGCCGCTCGCGCCGAACTCGCGCTCCGTCGGCTTGCCGTTCAGCAGGATTTGGAACCGCCCCGGATGATGTTCTGGCGACCAGTCCCGCGTCCGCGCCCAGAGCCGCCAACGCCCCGCGCGCGGCAGCGCGACATGCGTGACGGCGTCCTTCACCGTTTCGCCCATCCCGTTCGCCATCAGATACGGCGATCCCATCTGATCCACAAACTGCGAATCGTTAACCCAGCCGCCGGCTTCCTCAAATCGCTCGGTCTCGAGCCAAACAACATCCGCCGCCGCAAGTCGCAAACCGCCGATGGCAGCCGCCGCAAATGCCGCAAGCCATCGTCCGCCGAAGCCGATTCTGCCGAAGGGTTTCATGAAGCTTTTCTTTCCGTGTTGTCGGTGGCGCGACTTTAGCACGGAAGCTCGTGATTCGTAACTCGCAACTCGTGGCTTTTACGCTCACGAATCACGGATTACGAGTTACGGATTACGGATCCCTCTCACCATCCCATCAGCCTCGCCACCGCCGTCTTGAGCAGCGTCTCCAACACCGCCGCTTCGCCATGCGCCAGCGGGATGCCGACCTTCTTCACCTGCCGGGTCGCCGCGTCCTGATGGGACATGTGGATGAAATACGGCGCGCGGTCCGGTGAATCCTGCGACACCAACTCGAACGTGCTGTTGGATTTCTCCGTTTTGTGAAACAGCTTCGCCTCTGGCGCGCGTCGCTCCAGCACCGCCAGCGCCGCGCCGAGGTCGGAGAGCCCCCACTTCATCGTGATCTTCTTCTCCCAGTCGAACTGCTTCTCGCCCGACTGGTTCGCCGCGTCCACAAACACCGCCTCCTTCTCGCGGTTCAACTCAAACCGCACCACGCCGCCGCTGCCGCGCGCGTTGGGTTTGTAGATGGCGTATTCCGGCAGGCGGTCCTTGCTCCGGGCCTTGTCAGTAGATGGTTCTGTCATATCGCACCTCCGGCGGCATTCTGGTCGTTAGCGGCTGAACCGTCAAGCCCGCCGCCGTTAACGAAATCGCACTCGACACTGCGGCGCGCTGCGGACAACATGCGGCCAGTCGCGCTAATTGCCATGACAGACGCTTTACCCATCCTTCTGCTTGTTGCCGGCTTGATCGTTGGCGGTCTGGTCGGGTTCATTATCGCCGCGCGCAAAGGGCGTGAGGCGCAGGCGCGCGCGGATGCCGCCGGGCGCATCGAGGCCGAGTTGCGTGGACAGATTCAGCAGCGCGACGCGGAATTGACCTCCACGCGCGAGAAGCTCGCTGTCGAGCAACAAACGCGCGTGGCCGCTGAGACAAAGGAACAAAATGCCGCGGCTCGGCTCGCTGAACAGCAACAGCAGCAGGCGCAGGCGCTCACTGATCTGAAACTTGCCCAGGAGAAGGCGCTGGTGGATTTGCGTGAAGCTTTTACCGCGCTGTCGGTCAGGGCGTTGAAGGAAACCCAGCCGGAATTCCTGCGGCTCGCCAACGAAACGTTCGCGAAGCTGGCGGAGACAGCCAAGGGCGATCTCAAGGCGCGGCAGGAGGCCATCTCTGGCATCGTCGCGCCGCTGAAGGAGCAGCTCGACGCCTACCAGAAACGGCTCCAAGCCAGCGAGCAGAAGCAGACCGAGACGCTTGGCGCGGTCACGCAGCATCTCAAGGCGCTTCAAGACCAAAGCCAATCGCGCGCCGGCGAGACCAACAAGCTCAGGCTCGTCCTCAGTTCCAGCCAGGCGCGCGGGCGCTGGGGGGAGGAGACGCTGCGGCGTGTCGTCGAGGCGGCCGGGATGAGCGCGCATTGTGATTTCGTCGAACAAACGGCGGCCGGCGACACGCGCCCTGACATGCTGGTGAAACTGCCCGGCGACCGAGTGATCATCGTGGACTCGAAGGTGCCGGACCTCGATTTCCTCGCCGCGCTCGGCACCGCCGACGAAACGACGCGCCGTGACAAACTGGCCGCTCACGCCACGAAGCTGAAAGGCACCATCCAGGCGCTGGCCAAGCGCGAATACCCGAAGCAGTTTCCTGCCGCGCTCGACAAGGTGGTGCTGTTCGTGCCGGCCGAGTCGCTGCTCAGCGCGGCACTGGAGGGCGACCCGAACCTGATTGTGGACGCGGCAGCACTCGGCATCCTGCTCGCGACGCCGTCGTCGCTGATCGCGCTGCTCTACGCCGTGGCGATGAGCTGGCAGCAGGACGCGCAGACGAAGAACGCACGCGACATCGCCGACGCCGGCATGGAGCTGTTCGAACGCGTCGCGAAGTTCGTAGAACATTTCGCCGCGGTGCACGACGGCTTGGAGAAGACCGCTGCTGCCTACAACAAGGCAGTGGCGTCGTTCGAGTCGCGGGTGCGACCGAGCGGCGACCGTCTCATCAAGCTTGCCGGAATTTCGCCGGACGCTGCGTTGCCGGAAGCCAAGCCGGTGGAGACGGCGCTGCGGATGTTGACGGATGCTAAGGAATCGTAGCGGCTGGAAGGATCGAAATGGGAAACGATTCGTCCGAGGTGCCTAACGTATTTCGCGTTTCCAAAGGAAATCGGGTGCTGTGCATGGCGGTATTTGTGCCTTCAGCAGTAGCCGCTGTCGGAATACCTTTCTGGTTGTTGACGGATTCCTCCCTTCCGTTCGGCACGTGGGTAATGGCTGCCGCACTGTGCTTATGTTTCGGCGCTTTGATGATCTTTGCCTTGGCGGCTGTTCACCGAAGGCGTATCGAGGTTTTCCATGACCGGATACGATACGTAGGCACGCTCCACCGATGCAGAGAATTGCGTTTGGAGGACATTGAGGGGTTCCGGATTCGAGACGCGAACAGCGTTTGTTTTCTCGTGGTGATTCCAAAAGACAAAGCTGCCAAGACGCTTACGCTTGGAACCGCGTTCGAACGAAGAGCGGAATTGTCGCAGTGGTTTCAAGCCAATGTTCGCAATCTGGATGCCGAAGACTTCCAAGCGGAATTGAAGGAGGTGCTTTCCGACCAGCATTTGGGCGGTTCCGAGGAACAGCGAATGGCAACGCTGAAAACGGTTCGGAAATACGTCGGCGCATTAGATGGTGCAGCCATCGCTGCCACCTTTTGGGGATGGCTTTATCCACGGCCTTACGCGTATGCCATGGCCGCCCTCGCACTATTGCCCTTGGTAGCAGCAGCGCTGGTTCAATGGTTTCCCCATGCCATTCAATTCGATGGGAAGAACAAAAGTGCGCGACCAGTTGTCGCGTATTCGTTTTTTGGTCCAGCCACAGTCCTGGCATTCCGAGCTTTTATGGATTGGCACATCCTTGAATGGACCAATGTCTGGATGCCGGTTGTTTCCATTGCTGTTGCGATGACCTTCTGGATAGCCTTTTCCGCGGCATATGTCAGAAGGAAGATGGGAATGCTTGTCTCGACCGTAATATTTGGCCTCGTCTACGGTTACGGCTTGGTCGTGCACTTGAATTGCTACTACGATCTTTCCAAACCGGCGGTATACCAAACGACAGTGCAATCTCGTCACATCGAAAGCGGCCAATACGTTTGCTACAACCTGAAGGTGAAGCCATGGCTGGAACGCGACGAGGAGAAGGAGGTTGAAGTCAGCCGGCAGGTATATGAACGGCACGAAGTGGGGAGTAAAGCGACGATCCTAGTCAGTCGGGGATCCCTTTCGATAAAGTGGTTTCGAATCCGTTAGATGGCCGCCTGCGGACACCGCCGGGCGCAGCAACTAAGTCTGGCAAAGCATTTCGCCGGCATTCGCGAGGGGCTGGAGAAGACCAGCAAGGCATTCGACAACTCGCTCGGCTCGTATGAGCGCCGCGTTCGGCCGAGCGGCGAGAAGTTGATCAAGCTGTCCCGTAGGAACGTTCGAAAATAACCCATCAGTTCACCGGCGGGAAACGGGAACGACAAGAAAGAAGAAGTCCCGTAGGGACGACCGAATTGTTGACGATTGGACGGTCATCGGAAACACTTCCACAACTCCTCGGCGAAGAGGCGATGGCCGCGGTCGTCGGGGTGGTTGATGGTGTTATGAAGGAGCGTCAGGTAGGGCAGTCCTTCCTTCCAGAGATGCTCCCAACGCGCCGCGGCGTCGGCGAGCGCGATGTGGTGCTCGTCGGCGAACTCGCGCAGCGCGAGCACATAGGGCCGACGCTCCGCTTCGCGCATGCCCTTGAAGCCCATCATCCGCCACATCGTGAAGTGCGGCGTGATGAGGATCAGTTCCGCGCCGAGACCCTGCACGCGCTTGAGGATGTCGCTGTAAATTTCGTCCACCACCGCCGGTGTCATGCCGGCGTCATTGACGAACTCCAGCGTGACGAGGTCGGGTTTGGCGTCGGCGATGCGCTGCCACGTCACGCCCGTCTCCTGCCACGGTTTTCCGCGGTAGGGAAACTTGTCCGGGAAGAGCCACTGCCGGCTGTGTGAGCCGCCGGCGCTGGTGTTCTGCATCTCGATCTTCGCCTGCGGGAACCGCTCGCGCAGCCCGGCCGCGAAGACATCGGGGTAGCGGAACTCCGGTTTCGACGCGTTGCCGCCAGCGGTGACGGAATCGCCCCAGCAAACTATCTTCACGGGACCGCCGGCCTTGAGTTTCGCGAGCGTCTTTGGGATGCGGCCCGGCGTGGTGCGCGTGACGGCTTGCGCGGCGGTTTCGAGGATGGGGTAAATCTGGGCGGTGTTGGGCGCGGTGTCGCTGTAGTTGACGAAGACGTGGGCGATAGCGAGGCAACCGGCGTCGGCAGCCGGCGGCACCGGCGCGCTGATGTGCGGCTCGCCGGATTTGAGCGACGCCTTGCCGTCGGCGGAGACTTGAATCGTGTCCATCCGCAGCAGCGAGTAGCGGTAGCTCGCGAAGACGGTGTCCTTGATGGTCACGCAACTATTCGTGCCGATGCCGACGTGGCCCCACGCGGTGTCGGCGAGGTAATCGTCACCGACCTTGAGCCGCGCGCCGCCTTTCGCGCGCCGAAGCTCCAGCGAGGCTGGCACGAGCGAGCCGCAGGCGTTCACGTCGCGCGCGCTGAGTGCCCGCAGCCGCGTGCCCTTGGCCCAACCGACGGGTTTGTCGGCGGAGAGTTTCAGTGGCTCGTCGGCGACCGTGAGCACCGGCGCCGGCGCGACGGCGAGCGTGGCGGGCTGCGCGACTTTCACCGCGCGCGCACCAACGCGATATTCACCGGCCGGCACGAGCACAGCACTATCTCGAGCTGTGATCTCCGAGCCGGAGACGAACGCAGTCGGAACGATGGAGGCGATGAGAACAAACAAGAGACCGAGATGTTTCATGCCAGATTTCATTTCAATGTTTCAGATGCTGAAGAAACGACGGATGCTGCGCAACAGGGTGGTGGCGTAGTCTTCGCGCCTCTTGGCGGCCCCGACTGTGCCTTCCTGCTGTTTGAAGAAGCCGCTTGTAGCGATTTGGCGGTCGGCCATCAGCCGGCTCAGCGACTCGGCGATGGCTGGATTCTCCTGCAATACCGGCCCAAGCGCGTCCTTGCCGATCTCCAGCAGGCGGAGGTCGCTCTCGGCCACAACGGTCGCGTTGCGCGGCGCGCCGGTCAGCAGCGACATCTCGCCAAAAGTCTCGCCTGTCTTCAATGCGCCGGCAACCACTTCGCCGCCACCCTCACGGGTGATCTTCACCGAGGCTTGACCGCTGACGATCAGGAACAACGAATCGCCCTCGTCGCCTTTGCTGATGACGGTTTCGCCACGGCCGAAGCGCACCAACCGTCCGCGCCCGGCCAGCGCCACGATCTGGTCATGATCGAGCGGCTTGAACAGTTCCACTGCCCGCAGTGTGCGTTCGGCGTCGGCCCGCCGGCGTTGCTCGACGCTGTCCGTCACATCCGGCTGGTGCATGAACACGTCGCGAATGGGGAACGGGATGCTCATGCGCGCGCGCCGCAGCGCATACCAGATGTTGGTCATCACGTCGCTGAGGATGTCGTCGGAAGCCGCGCGATTGTCCACCCAGAACTTGATTTCGTAGTTGATGGCGGAGTCGCCGAACTGCTTCAACCGGACGCGCGGCTCCTGCGGGAGCACGCCAGGCGTGTGTCGCACCGCCTGGCGCAGGACGTTCTTCACGTCGTTCGGCGCGGCGCCGTATTCGACGCCGACGGAACACTTCAACGCGTGGACGCGGTCCGGGTAGTGGAAATTCGTGATGTTCTGCTTGGTGATATTGCCGTTGGGGATGATGAGGTAGTTGTTGTCCCGGGTGCGCAGGCGCGTCGCGCGCCAGTTGATCTCGATGACCTCGCCGTCCGTCTCGCCCACCCAAATCCAATCGCCGATATCGAATGGTTTCTCCATGTTCAGCGCGATCCCGGCCACCACGTCGCCCAACAGATTCTGGAGCGCGAAGCCGAGCACGATGGCGACGATGCCCGAAGCGGTGATGAGCGTGCCAAGTTGTTGGCCGTAGACGAACTTCATCACGCAGAGAACTGCGGCGAGTAACAGCAGCGTCTTCGCGAGGTCGCGCAGCAGCTTGGGCACCTTGATCCGGCGTTTTTCCTCCAACGCAAATTGCCAGACAAACCGCGTCAGCACGTTGTTGGCCTGCAACGCCAGGAACACCGCCCACGCGCTGATGAGCGCATCGCGCAGTGACAGCATCCACGGCCCGTCGGTTCCGCCGCGAGCGTGATGAACGAACCACCCCGCCAGTGTCGCCGAGAGCACGGCGAAGACGTAGAAGGAAGAACCCAGCGGCACGCGCAATCGCTTCTTTGCCACATGCGCCGCTGCCAACAACACGCAGTAGGTCAACACACCGACGGTGATGTTGATCACCTCGTTCTCCACGTATCTCCAAATCTCGTTCATGCGGGGATGAAACCAGAGAACTTTTTATAGAGTGCTACGAGTTTGTCCACATAATACTCGACGTTCTCGTCGCGCTGCTGCGGATCCCACTCGCTCGCGAGCTTGCACGCTTCGTAAGCGGTCACCTTCGCGGTGTCGCCAACGATGTAGAACGAAATCTGGTCGCCCGGCTGATACGGTTTGCCGCTCTTCACGGCCAGCTCGTAGGCGGCGGAGCGGTTGCGCCCGCCCTTGCCGGAGCCGGCGGTGATCTTCTTCTTATAAACGTCGAGCGAGTCGCTGAGCGTCTCGGTCTTCATGAACATCTCCACCGTCCAGCGCCGTTGCTCCAACGCGCTGCGGTATTCCTCCAGCTTGTCGAGGATTTCCTTGCGCCGACGCCCCTCCAACAGCAGCCGCAGCAGGTCCTCCATGAACTCGCGCTGGAACCGCTCCAGCCCGCGCGACTTCAACGCAGCGCCTTTGATCGTGACGCACCCCTCGTCGTCGAGCAGCGCGTAGTTCTTCATCTTGTAGCTGAACATCGCCCGGTAGCGCGCGTCGAACTCCACCTCGATGCCCTTCGGCAGCGTCGCGGTCAGTTCGTCGTCCAGCAGCTTCATCCCGCGCTCAGGGTCGGCGGCCACATCCTTCGGCGGCTGGAAGTAGATGCCGTCGGTGTCTATCTCGACGATGTGCGCGCCGCGTTGCCGCAACCACGCGATCATCGCCTGCAAGATCTCGCGCCCCTTCGCCGTCACCGCCGACGCCGCGTCGAAATCGCCGAAGTGCGCCTGCGCGAAGCCGAGGTAGCCGTAGAAACTGTTGATGACAATCTTGAACGTCTGCTGGAGGGCGTTGAAGTGATTGCGCGCCGCCGCGTCCTTCGCCTCGCGGAGCAGGGATTTGGCGCGCAGGCGGAAGTCGCGCAGTTCCGACAACAGCGACCGGAAGATGGCCAGTTCGTCGCGCTTCGGCACGATCTCGAACGCGAGCATCACACTCGGATAAAGCGAGGCGACGTCGCAGTGCCAGACGTTCTCCGCCACGCCCTCGTGGAAAATGTCGGTGTAGCCGCCCTCGAACTGTCGCGCCTGTTGCGGCCGGGGCAGCGCCCGGCGTTGGTGGAGGTATTCGCGCACGAAGAGTGTGTCAATCTTCGTCGCATTGCCGCGCACGACGACGTCCTGGTAGCTGTAGGGGAACATCTGCGCCTGCACAAAGTAGCTGGGCGACAGCAACGTCGCCAGCGCCCGCGTTTCGCGCACGTCGTCGAGCGAGTAGCGCGCCAGCTTCTCCATCCCTGCCGCACCGGCGTCGGCCAGCTTCGGGATCTCTCTCGCGTCGAGATACGTCCGGTCCTTCGGCGCGAGGCCGAAATGCCGCGCCACGTCCTTGAGGCCGAAGCTCTCCAGTTCCCGCGTGCTCACGTCGTAGAACTGCACCAGCAGGAACGTGTCCACGATGTGCCGGCTGTAGATCTCGAACTTCGGGTAGTTGATCGTCCGCTCCGCGATCTGGACTCGCGACGGATACGAACTGAGCGCCGAGTCGTCGCGACCGAGCGCGAGCTTGACCTTGTGCCGCTTGGCGCGGGCGGCGAGGTAGGGCAGGTCGAACCTGAAGAGGTTGTGCCCCTCGATCACGTCGGGGTCGCGTTCGCGGACAACCTCGACGAGTTGGTGAAGCATCTTCTTCTCGTCGCCGGTGAGCGTCGCTTCCCACCCGGTGCTGTCGGAGAGCGAGATCAACAGGATTCGGTCCTCGGCGCGCTCGGCGCTGGAAAACTCGTAGCCCTCGCCGGTGTAGGTCTCGATGTCGAGTTGGAGCCGACGGAGTTGGTCGAGGCGCATGCCCTTGAACAACGTCTGGCCCGTCCGCATCAGGTGCTGCGCCACGGGGTTGTTGAGGAAGTAGAATGGCGCCTCAGGGCTGGCGGCGGTCGCACCGGTTTCGTCGAGCAGATGTTTACGCGCCGACTGGAAATCGGTCCAGGACCGAAACGTCGCGAGCACGCGGAACTCGCCCGCGCCGTCGAGCGGCTCGATCTCTGCTTTACCGGGCCACGTGTTCAGGAAAGCCGCATCGGTGAGCCAGAGGAACGGCTGGAACGTTTGCGCCACGCTCTTGAGCCGGTCGTCCTCACGCAGGAATACGCGCATGGCGCTGTCGTCGCCAGGCACCATTTCCACCGCCACGATGCCCTCCGTCCGGTTGCGCCCGAACAGCGTCTCGTTTCCGGCGAACGGCAGCGTCGCGTCGCTCACGGTTTTGTCTCCTTCGGCGCCAGCAGCGCGCGGAACTTCTTCATCATCACCGCGTCTTCGGGCGGCAGCGTGTCGAGCAGCTTCAGCACCTTGGCAGGATCGGCGGTGGCGGTTTCGCTGACCTGCACTGGCACATTCACCACCTCGCCGAACCGCTGGTCCACCGTGGACGTGATGAACGGCAGGAACAGCAATGCGCAAATCCGCTGCATCCAACTATCCACCTTCACGAAGCCGTGCAGCTCGCACTCGATCACGCCGGGTTGCTTTTCCCGGTAGCGGAAGAGAATCACGGCGCTGCCTGACACCCGCTCGCCCCGCTTGTCCACGCCCTGCGCGAAGTAGAGCCGCTCGCCCGGCGTGTCCAGCAGCGGCCAGAGGTAACCGGCGGCGCCCTTGCGGTCGTCGGCGAAGTAGGCGCCATCCGGCCGCCGCTCGCTGCGATACTTGACGACCTTCAGCAGTTGCGCCGCGACGGAGCACTGGTCGAGGTGGTTGATGAGATACTCGAACACGTCGTATCGCGCGCGGACGGCCGGTTTCGGGAGGCGGACGTTGCGGTAAAACGTGTGGCCCGGCACGACCTGCCGCACGCGCGCCTGCGTTGCCGCGTCGAGCTTGTTAAAAGGGATGAGCGACTCCGGCTTCTCAGACGCGAGCGCAAGACCGGCCCCGGCGGTCAGCGCCACGGCCAGCAGGAGGCGCAGGCAGATCAGTCGCTTGCTCATGATGGTCAAGACACCACAGCGACCGGAGCGCGGCAAGAAGATTTGCAGGGTGAATTGATTTGTTGTCTGCGCCGCAAGTCCGTCCTATTCTGTCCGTCTGTTGTCGCACGACGAAAGCGACACGATGCCACGAAACAATACCAAGCAATACGCAATACGGAAGCCATGCCACAATTCGACATCACCCCCATTGCCGTTCCGAAAGTCTCCACCCGTTTCCGCCGCATCCGCACGAAGCTGCCCGTGCCGCAGTCGGTGCCGGTCCTCGAAGAAATGCGCCGGTTCGAGCCGCAGTCCATGCAGGGCATGCCGCCCGTGGTCTGGAAGCGCGGCGACGGCGCGCTCGTCCAGGACTGGTGGGGCAACCAGTGGATTGACTGGTCCAGCGGCGTGCTTGTCACCAACGCCGGCCACGGTCGCAAGCCGATCGTGGACGCCGTCGTCAAACAGGCCAAGAGCGGCCTGCTCCACAACTATCTCTTCCCGCACAAGCTCCGTGGGCGGCTCGCGCGGATGCTCACCGAGCGAGCGCCGAAGGGGATGGACAAGTGTTTCCTGCTTTCCACCGGCAGCGAGGCCGTCGAGTGCGCCATCAAACTCTGCCGCACGCGCGGCCGGCAGGCGGACCCGAAGAAACTCATCATGGTCAGCTTCGCGCGCGGGTTCCACGGTCGCACGCTCGGCGCGCAGCAAGCCGGCGGCATTCCCGGCCTCAAGTCGTGGATCGGCAACCTCGACCCCGGCTTCGTGCAGGTCGAGTTCCCCGACGGGTTCCGCTGCAAGGACACGAGCTTCGAGTTCTTCGAGAAACAACTCGCCAGCGCCGGCGTGGACCCGCGGTTTGTCTGCGGCGTCATTCTGGAGAGCTACCAGGGCGGCGGGGCGAGCTTCGCGCCGGTGGATTACATGCAGAAGCTCCGCGCGTGGTGCGACAAGCACGGCGCGTTGCTGGTGTGCGACGAGGTGCAGGCGGGCTTCGGCCGCACCGGGAAATACTGGGCGTTCCAGCACTACGACGTGCGGCCCGATCTGATCTGCTGCGGCAAAGGCATCAGCAGCTCCCTGCCGGTCGCCTGCTTGCTTGGCAACGGCGGGGTGCTGGACATGTATCCGCCCGGCTCGATGACCTCGACACACTCGGCCAACCCGATCTGTTGCGCCGCCGCCATCGCTAATCTTCAGCTTATCGACCGCGAGCGGCTCGTGCAGAATGCGAAGAAGATTGGCGACCGTCTCTTCGCCGGCCTCGCCAAGCTCCAGCAGGCGCATCCGGCCCGCATCGCGACCGTCCACGGCAAGGGCCTCGTTGCCGGCGTGCAGTGCGTCAAGCCCGGCGGCGAAGAACCCGACGGCGACCTCGCCTTCCGCGTCGTGGACCTCTGCTACAAGAAGGGCTTGCTGATGTTCGCGCCGGTCGGTTTCGGCGGAGCGACGGTGAAGATCGCCCCGCCGCTGGTCATCAGCGCTGCGCAACTCGACGAGAGCCTCGCCGTGCTGGCGGAGGCATTCGCCGAGGCGGCGCGGTGACGCCGCGGAAGCCGCGGGTAATGGATCCGTCTTGTGCGGGAAACGAAGGTGGGGCTCGACTCCGTCGAGCCTCGGCTTTCCCAATGCAGGCTCGACGGAGTCTCGCCCCACCGTGAACGGACCCATTACAGCCACGGCGGGTTTCCGCTTGAGTTGGCCGCCGCGCGTCGCCTACCTTCGCGCCCATGCGGGTGATGATTCTGACCAACTGCTACGCGCCGAACGTCGGCGGCGTGGAGACGCATTTGTCCGACCTGACGGCGTGGCTCGGCTCGCGGACGGACCTCGACGTGGACGTCGTCACCTACCAGCCGCTCACGACGCCCGTGAAAGCGCCGGCGTTCGAGCAACACGGCCGGTTGCGCATCCATCGCATCGCGTGGCCCGGCGGCGGCCTCTTCCACAAGCTGGAATCGAAACCGATCCTTCAGTTCCTCTACCTCGCGCCGCGGCTCTTTCTCGGCGGGCTGTTTCACATTTGCTTCCGCGCGCGGCCCGACGTGATCAACGCCCACGGCCTCGCCGCGATCTGGGCCGCGGGATGGCTGCGCCGGCTGCTCCGCGTGCCGGTGCTCGGCTGCCTCCACGCGGTCTATGCGTTTCCCGCCGGCTCGAAGACCGCGCAACGCATGGTGCGCGTCGCAAGCAGCGTGAGTCGGCTGCTGGCGCTCTCGGACGCGAGCGTGCGGCAGTTCGTCCAATACGGCCTGCCCGCCGAGCGCGCCGGGCGCTTCACCTACTGGGTGGACCAGACGCGCTTCCAGCCCGGCGACCGCGCGGCGGCGCGGCGTGAGCTGGGCTGGCCGGCGGAAACCTGCGTCTGCCTCTTCGTCGGGCGGCTCATCGCGATCAAGGGCGCGCGCGTGGTGATGGAGCTGGCGGAGACGATGCCCGGCCACCTTTTCGTCATCGCGGGCGAGGGACCGCTCGAAGCGGAATGCCGCGCCGCCGCCGCTCGCCTGCCTAACTTCCGCTTCCTCGGCCCCGTCCCGAACACGGAGCTTGTGAAATTCTACCAAGCCGCCGACATCGTGCTCGTGCCGTCGCAATACGAAGAGGGCTTCGGCCGCGTCGTCTGCGAGTCGCTCTCGTGCGGCACGCCCGTCGTGGCGGCGAACAAGGCGGGCTTGGTGGAAGCCGTGACCGGCTCTCCGGGACTGCTGGCTGTGCCGGAGCGCAGCCCGTTTGCGGAAGCGATTGGCACGTTGAGTGACCGGCTGCGCAGCGATCCCGACGTGCGCGCCGCCTGCCGCCGCTTCGCCGAGGAGCAGTTCAGCCTCCGCAACGCCGCCCAGATCGAGTCCGAACTGCGCGCGCTGGCGTCGCCGGCTCAGCCGCCTGCTTGAACTACCTTTTGCCCAGCGTCTGCGCCTTCTTCACCAAGCTGAGGAATTCCGTCCGGTAACCCGAAGCATCCGGGCCGCGGCTTTCCTCGGCCAGTTCCAACACACCGGCGAGCGTTGCGTTGCCCTTATGCGGGCTGTCGCGCAACACCATGCCGAACGCGGCCACCGAGGCGGCGAACTTGAAGTCACGCGAAGCCGTTGCGTAGCTCTTGCCGCCGTTGGCGAGCGGCTGTTCGATCAGCGCGCTCTTGTCGCCGTCGGGCTGCTTGTAGCGCAGTTTCACCGTCAGCCACTCTTCGCTCGCGACGGCGGGCGCGGACGGCTTCGGCGCGGGCTGGTATTTCAACGGGTCCACCGGCGGCGTCGGCAGCGGCTGGCCGGCGGGCACGATCTCGTAGAGCGCCGTGACCGTGTGGCCCGCGCCGATCTCGCCGGCGTCCTTGCGGTCATTGTTGAAGTCCTCCTTCGCCAGCAGCCGGTCCTCGTAGCCGATGAGCCGGCAGCCGGCGATCTTCGCCGGGTTGAACTCCACCTGAATCTTCACGTCCTTCGCGATTGTGACGAGCGTGCTGTTCATCTGCTCGACGAGCACTTTGCGCGCCTCGAAGAACGTATCAATGTAGGTGTAATGGCCGTTGCCCTTGTCGGCGAGCCGCTCCAGCGTCGCGTCCTTGAGGTTGCCCGCGCCGAAGCCGAGCACGCTGAGGAAGACGCCGCTCTGGCGCTTCTGCTCGATCAACCGCGTCAGCTCGGCCAGCTCGGTGGTGCCGAC
>JACRQF010000026.1 GCA_016222825.1 Verrucomicrobiota bacterium
AGCATCATCGGCGGAGGCGACAGTGTGAAGGCCGTCAACAAAGCCAAGGTTGGCGACAAGGTCACCTTCATCAGCACCGGCGGCGGCGCGAGCCTGGAGTTCCTCGAAGGCCGCGAGCTGCCCGGCGTCGCCGCGTTGACAGACAAGTAAAAACAACCTACCCGTTATTCACAATTCACGACCATGGACAAAGCACGCAAACTCTTCATCGCTGGCAACTGGAAAATGAACAAGACCGTCGCCGAGGCGCTCGATCTTGTGAAGTCGCTCAAGCGCGACCTCGCCGACGTTCTCGACGTGGACATCGCCGTCTGCCCGCCGTTCACGGCGCTGCATCCGGTCGGCCAGTTGCTCGACGGCACCGTCGTCAAGCTCGGCGGCCAGGACATGTATTGGGATAAGTTCGGCGCCTTCACCGGCGAGGTGAACGCCGCGATGCTCAAGGACGTGCTTTGCACCTACGTCATCCTCGGCCACAGCGAGCGCCGGCAGTTCTTCGGCGAGACGAACGAGACGGTCAACAAGAAGACCAAGGCCGCGCTCGCCGCGCGCCTGAAGCCGATCGTCTGCGTCGGCGAGATGCTCGCCGAGCGCGAGTCCAATCGCACGGAAGCCGTCGTGACCGACCAGGTGCTCAACAGCCTCGCCGGCTTGAAGCCGGAAGAGTTGCTCGAAGTCACCGTGGCCTATGAGCCTGTGTGGGCCATCGGCACCGGCAAGACCGCCACCGCGCAGCAGGCGCAGGAAGTCCATGCGCTGATTCGCCGGTTGCTGGCGCAGCTCAGCGACGCCAAGACCGCCGCGCGCATCCGCATCCAATACGGCGGCAGCGTGAAGGCGTCGAACGCGCGCGAGTTGATGGGCCAGCCCGATGTGGACGGCGCGCTGGTCGGCGGCGCGAGCCTGCAGGCGCGCGACTTCGTCGAGATGATCCAGAACGTGAGGAATTGATATGGCGTTTGTAATTGGTTTGCTTTTGACGGTGCAGGCTCTGACCTGCGTGTTTCTGATTCTCATCATCCTTATGCAGCCGTCGAAGGCTGACGGCGGCCTCGGCGCGGCATTCGGGGCTGGCGCCACCGACACGCTCTTCGGCGCGCGCACCGGCAATGTGCTCACCAAGGGCACGATCTGGGGCGCGACGATCCTGTTCGTCACGTCGGTGCTGCTGGCGGTCCTGATCGCGCACCAGAAACCGACCTCCATCGTGCTGGACAAGGTGGCCACCACGCCGAAAGCCGCCGAGAAAGCCGCCGCGACTCCCGCGTCGGATAAGAAGCCGGCTCCGGCCAAGGATGCCGCGGCCGCAAAGAGCGCCGCTCCGGCTGAGAAGGCCGCCGAGAAACCCGCCACCACCCCCGCCCCGGCGAAGAAGTAACGCGCGGGCCAAACAAAGTTCCCGTTGAAAACGGCCATCTCAATCCAACGCGGATTGGGAATGTTGTTTGGCGCGCTGGCATTCTGCGTGACTGGCTGCGGTTCCTCCGTCGCGCCCGGCGGCAAGCCCGGCGAGATGGTTTATTACGCCGAGGGCGGCGACATCAAGGGCTTCGATCCCGTTCGCGCCAGCGACGTGGACACCGCGCTGGCCGTTTACAAGATCTTCGAGGGCTTGGTCGAATACGATTACCTCTACCGGCCCTATCGCGTCGTGCCGGTGCTCGCCGAATCACTGCCGGAAATCTCCGCCGACGGACTCACCTACACCTTCCGGCTCAAGAAGGGCGTCCATTTCCAAGACGACCCGTGTTTTCCCGGCGGCAAGGGGCGCGAGGTCACCGCGGAGGACTTCATCTACACGTTCAAGCGCGTGATGGACGCGAAGAACCTCTCCACCGGCTCGTGGGTGTTCGCCGGCCACGTCCTCGGCGTGGACGATTGGGCCAAGGCGAGCGAGGACCGCGGCAAGCCGACGGATTACTCGCGGCCCATCGCCGGTTTCGAGGCGCCCGACCTCTACACGTTGCGCATCCGACTCAAGGAGCCGTATCCGCAACTGCTCTGGGTGCTGACGATGCAATACACCTTCGTCATGCCGCGCGAGGCGGTCGAGTTCTACAAGGACGACCTGCTCAACCATCCCGTCGGCACCGGTCCGTATCGGCTCAAGCGCTGGCAGCGCAACTACCGCATGGAGTTCGAGCGCAACCCGACTTTCCACGGCCAGCTTTATCCGAGTGAGGGCGCGCCGGGCGACCGCGAGAAGGGTTTGCTTGCCGACGCCGGCAAGCCGCTGCCGTTCATTGACCGCATCATCCTCTACAACGTCCGCGAGTATTACACGTGGTGGCAGATGTTCCTGCGCGGCCAGATCTTCAGCGTCGGCATCAGCAAGGACTACTTCAACAAGGTCGTCAACGCCGACATGGAGCTGACACCCGACATGGCCAAGCGCGGTATCGTTCTCCGTAAAGAACCGCAGATGGATGTCTTCTATCTCGGCTTCAACTGGGAGGACCCCGTTGTCGGCGGCGGCAAGACGCCTGAGGAGGCCGCGCGCCACCGCAAGCTGCGCCAGGCCATCACCTGCTCGTTCAACCAGGAACAGATTCGCGACATCTATCACGGCCGCATGATTCCCGCCGCCGGCCCGCTCACACCCGGCACGACCGGCTACGACCCGAACAAGGTTTATCCGTGGCGATTCAACCTCCCTCTGGCGCGCAAGCTGCTCGCCGAGGCCGGTTATCCCGACGGCAAGGACGCCCGCACCGGCAAGCGGCTGCGCATCGCCCTCGATATGGGCGGCGCGGGCGACGCTGAGACGCGGCAGTTGGGCGAGATGTATATCGGCTTCGCGCGCGCCATCGGAGTTGAGATGACGATTAACTTCTCCCTCCAGCCCGAGCACTGGCGGAAGCTCGAGCGTAAGGAGACGCAGATGTTCAGCGCCGGATGGGTGATGGACTATCCCGACGCGCAGAACGTCCTGCAACTCTGGTATGGCCCGAACGAATCGCCCGGCGTCAACCATTGCAACTACAAGAACCCGGAGTTCGACAAGCTCTACCAGCGCATCCTGACGATGCAGGACTCGCCCGAGCGAACGGCGATCTACCAAAAGATGGCGGACATGATTGTGGATGACTGCCCCGGCGCCTTCCTGTTCCATCGCCTGAGCTACGCGCTGCTGCGCGACTGGGTGGAGAACTTCAAGCCGCACGATTTCCCGTATCCGAATGTGAAGTTCTATAAAGTTCGTCCACACTGACGCGCCATGACCGCATACATAATACGCCGCCTTTTGACCGTGATTCCGATCACGCTCGGCGTGCTGTTGCTGGTCTTCACGATCTACCGCGTCATCGGTGGCGACCCGGCGGTGCGGCTCGCTGGCAAAAACGCGACGCAGACGAAGATCGAGCAGATTCGGAAACAGTTCGGCTACGACAAGCCGAAGTTCTTCAACTGGCAGGAGGCGGCCAAGACGGGTCAGCCGATGGCCGTGTTCGACTCGCAGTTCTGGCAGATCGTTCGGCAGTTCGCACAACTCGACTTCGGCAAATCGCTCCAGAGCAACCAGCGCATCTCTCGCATGATGGCCGACGGCGTCGTGCCGTCGCTCTGCATCACCACGCCCATCTTCGTCATCGAACTCACCGTCGCCATCGCGCTGGCGCTATTATGCGCCTTCTATCGGAACACATGGATTGACCGCACGTTCGTGGTCATCTCCATCGTCGGCATGAGCATCAGCGGCTTGGTTTACATCATGCTCGGCCAGTATTTCTTCTCGTTCGTGCTTGGCTTGTTCCCGGTGTGGGGATTCGAGAGCGTTAACTATGTGCTGCTGCCGGTAGCCATCGGCGTCGTCGCGGGCATTGGTGGCAGCTTGCGCTTCTACCGCACCATCATGCTCGACGAGATGTATCAGGATTACGTCCGCACCGCGTTCGCCAAGGGCGCGTCGCAGCGGCAGGTGCTATTCAAGCACGTCCTCAAGAACGCGCTCATCCCGATCCTGACCAACGTCGTCGTCGCCATCCCGTTCCTTTACACCGGCTCGCTGATGCTCGAGAGCTTCTTCGGCATTCCCGGCCTCGGCCGCATGACCGTGGACGCCATCTACACCGGCGACGAACCGGTCCTGTTCGCGATGGTCTTCATCGGCTCGGTCATCTTCGTCATCGCGAACCTCATCACCGACCTTTGCTACACGTGGGCCGACCCGCGCATCCGACTGCAATGACCGACGTCACCGCCAACCCAGCCGCGCTCGCCGCGAAGCCCCAGACGCTCTGGAGCACCGCGTGGCGGCAGTTCCGCCGGAACAGGTTGGCGGTCGTCTGCCTCGCCATCGTCGGAATCTATGTTGGCGTCTTCCTTTACGCGGAGTCAGTCTATTGGATCGCAAAGGTTCGCGACGTCGTCCCGTCCTACAAAGTTGCCGACTTCGCCGCCCGCAATGCGCCGCCCTCCGCCGCGCACTGGTTCGGCACCGACTTCGCCGGCCGCGACAACCTCGCGCAACTCATCCAGGGCGTGCGCATCGCGTTCGAGATCGCATTCCTCACGAGCGCCATCCTCATCCCACTCGGTTTCCTGCTCGGCGCGCTCGCAGGCTACTTCGGCCGCTGGGTGGACAACACCATCATCTGGCTCTACTCGGTCGTGGATTCCGTGCCGAGCATCCTCTCGATCATCTCCATCAGCTACGTCGTCGGCCGCGGTCTGAAGGGTATCGTCATCGGCATGGGCCTCGTTGCGTGGGTTGGCCTCTGCCGCCTCATCCGCGGCGAATACCTCAAGCACAAACAACGCGCCTACGTCGCCGCCGCGCGCGCGCTCGGCGCGGGTCATCTCACCGTCATGTTGCGCCACATCGCGCCGAACGTTCTGCACATCATCATCATCGTGTTCACGCTTGCCTTCCCGCGGTTCATCCTCACTGAGGTCATCCTGAGCTACCTCGGCGTCGGCATCACCGGCGAGCCGAGCTGGGGCGTGATGATCAACGACGCCAAGCAACGCCTCTGGTTGGGCGTATGGTGGGAACTCGGCGGCGCCACTGCCGCGATGTTCTTCCTCGTGCTGGCGCTAAATATCGTCGGCGATGCCCTGCGCGACGCGCTCGATCCAAAACTGAAGACGACGGAGGGTTCGAAAGCGTGATGCAAACCACGAATGACAAACTTCTGTCTGTCCGCGACCTGCGAATCAGCTTCTTCACCGACGAAGGTGAAGTTCGTGCCGTGGACAACATCAGCTTCTCGATGAAAGCCGGCGAAACGCTGGCGGTTGTCGGCGAGAGCGGCAGCGGCAAGAGCGTGACAGCAATGGCCCTGACGAGGCTGGTGCCGGCACCGCCTGCGCGCTATGTCGGCGGCGAGATTATCTTCAAGGGCCATGACACGTTGAAGATGTCGGGCGACGAGCTTCGCAAAGTTCGCGGCGCGCAGATCGGCTACATCTTTCAGGAGCCAAGCACGTCGTTGAACCCGGTCTTTACAATTCGCTCACAGGTCGCCGAGGCGCTCCAACTGCACCGCCGCGATGTGCACGACGTGGACGCGGAGGTGGAGCGGTTGCTCGCGCTCGTAGGCATCCGCGACGCGAGGCTGCGGATGAGCGACTACCCCCACCAACTCAGCGGCGGCATGCAACAGCGCGTGATGATTGCGATGGCGCTGGCGTGCAACCCGGCGCTGCTCGTGGCCGATGAGCCGACCACAGCGCTCGACGTGACCATTCAGGCGCAAATCATGGCGCTGCTGAAAGAACTGAAACAGAAGCTCGGCATGGCGATCATGCTCATCACGCACAATTTCAGCATCGTCGCCGACATCGCCGACAACATCGCCGTCATGTTCCGCGGCAAGATCGTCGAATACGGGCCGACTCAGCGCGTGCTCCGCGAGCCGCAGCATCCCTACACGAAGGCTCTGCTGGAATGCATCCCGCGGTTGGGCGCGCACAAGGACCGGCTGAAAACCATCAATCACGCCGAGATTGAAGCAGCTTTGAAACGTTAACCGCCATGGCCTTGCTCGAAGTCAAAAACCTGAAGGTCTATTTCCCGATCATGGGCGGCGTCATCCGTCACAAGGTCGGCGAGGTGAAGGCTGTGGATGACGTGAGCTTTACCATCGAGGCTGGTGAAACCGTCGGCCTTGTCGGCGAAAGCGGCAGCGGCAAGACGACCATCGGCCGCGCCATCCTGCGATTGCTGGAGCCGACGGACGGGCAGATCGTCTTCGACGGCCAGGACATCACGCGGATGGGCGACGGCGAACTGCGGCCGTTGCGCAAGCAGATGCAGATGGTCTTCCAGGACCCGTTCGGCTCGCTGAACCCCCGCATGACCATCGCCTCCATCGTCGGTGAGGCACTGACGATTCACTTCCCGCAGATGGACCGCGCCACCCGCCGCGACCGCATCGCCGAACTGTTGCGGCGCGTTGGCCTGAAGTCTGAGCACATGAACCGTTATCCGCACGAGTTCAGCGGCGGTCAGCGGCAACGCATCGGCATTGCCCGCGCGCTGGCGGTGGAGCCAAAGTTCATCGTCTGCGACGAGCCGGTAAGCGCGCTGGACGTGTCGGTGCAGGCGGCAATCATCAACCTGCTCCAGGACCTCCAAGAGCAGTTCAAGCTTACCTATCTTTTCATCGCCCACGATCTCGCGGTGGTGGAGCATATCAGCGACCGTGTGTTAGTGATGACGCAGGGCAGGATTGTCGAGGCGGCGAGCGCGGACGAGATTTACACCCGACCGCAGCATCCCTATACGCAGAAGCTGATCGCCGCAGTGCCGAAGGCATTCTGATAGCGATCGCGGTTGAATAGCCACGGCGTCTTGCCGTCAAAAGCGGTGAATTTTCAGGATTGATTTGAACATCTGGACGAATAACCGACGCGTTTGTTTGGTAGCGGCTCTTGCCGGCAGCGCCGCGCTTTTTCTTTGCGGCGCCACGACGAAGGCCGGCGACCCGCCGCCGTATGCGTTTCAGCCGAACACGCCGGTGCCGGGTCGTGGAGTCATCCGCGTCACCGGCGTTGGATTGCCACCGCGCATCCACGCGACGCGAGCGCAACAGAACCTGATGACCGAGCGCGCCGCCGTCGTATCGGCCTACCGCAACCTCGCGCTCGCGCTGGGCCAGGGTTCACAAGTCGTTGGCGACGGCTCGCGTTACCTGACACTGTCCGGCTATGTTCAAGGTGCGCAGATTGCCCAGACGCGCTATTATCCTGACGGTCGCGTCGAGGTGGACATGACGCTGGCGGTGGAGCATCCTCCGTCGGCGCCGGCGATCGCGCCGCCACCGCCGCCGCGTCAGCCACCGCAGAAAGTGGAGACGCAGAAGCGGCAGATTTCAGAAAAGGAATGGCTGGAAATTTACAGGCAGCCGAAAGAGAATAGGCCGCAAGTCGAAAAGGAGAAACTATGAAACCAAATCACCGTTGGATCGCATGGTCGGTGGGAGCGTTGCTTTGCGCGGCAATCGTGCCGGCTTGGTCGCAGCAGTTCCATTCCGGCCAGGAGAAGCTGTTGGCCAAGAACGCGGCGCTCCGCGACGGCCAGCGCAACTTGTTGGAAGCAATCAAGGGGCTTCGGCTTGACGGCAGCAGCACCGTCCGCGATTTCGTCACGCAGAGTGACCAGATCAACACCGCGATGTCCGAATGGCTGCGCGGCGCGACCATCGTCCCTGGCAGCGAGACGTGGGACGGCGAGCTTTACCGGCTCGAAGTGCAGGTGACGCTGGAGCAGGTTCGCGCTGCCATCGAGCAGGTCCAACGGACCTATCCCAGCGGCCGCACCTACGTCACGGAGAACATGATCACGCTGAACCGGGAGGTTGTCATCAAGGCGCCGGGCCAGGGTTCCACGCGTGCCGCGGCGATGGGTGGTCAACCCGCGGGTGCGCCGCCCGCCTATGGCGGCACGGCGGCCATCGTGCCGAGGCAGGTTCCGCCGGGCTGGGAAACCGTGACGGTCCAGGGCCGGCTGCTCGCCGAGCGCGCGGCCAAGGCCGACGCCATGCGCAAACTCGCCGAGCGCATTCGCGGGGTGCGCATTGACGCCAACACCACCGTCCGTGATTTCGTCACGCAGGCGGATGTCATCAACGCCCAATTCCAGGCGCGGCTGGTCGGCGCGCGCCAGGTCGGCCCAACACGCTTCCTGCCGGACCAGACCTGCGAAATGGACCTCGAAGTAAGCATCCAGGATGTCACCAAGTGGCTCACGGAAGTCCAGGAATGGGCCGTGCATCCCGGCGCGCATCATCTCGACCATCCGATCCGCACCTATCAGTTCGAACGCATCATGGACTTCAGCCCTGAGCGCGTGCTGCGTGAGACGGGCGCGGGCGCGCCGCGCGGTGACACGCTTCGCACTGCACCGCCTCCGAGCAACTCATTCGCGCCCCCGCCGGCGCCCATGCCGGTCGCGGTGGTTTCCGCGAAAGGAACCGGCGTTCCCAAGACAGGCGAAGTCGGCGCCGCCGCCCGGCTCACCGCCGAGCGCGCCGCCGAGGTGGAAGCACGCCGCAACCTGCTGGAGAAGGTCCAAGGCGTGGTGATCGAAGGGCAGACGACGGTGAGGGATTTCATGGTGCAGAGCGATCAGATTCGCGCGAGCGTCCAGAGCGTGCTGCAAGGCTCGGACATCAGCGAGCCGAAGTATATGAGCGACGGCAGCGTCGAGGTCATCGCCTCGATACCGATGGACCGGATTTTTGGCATCGTGCGGCCGGGCGGACCGCCGCCCGTCAGCGCGCAACCCGGGGTGGTTCGCGCGCTGCCGCCGCAGTGAGGATATGATAGGTGATTCGCGGCTCTTGTGTGAACCGCTGGTTGTTAATCACGGCGCCAGCACGCGCAGTGCGCCCGGCTCGATCGAGAACTCCACCGGGCAATCCTTCCACAATTCGCCGTCGAGTTCCGTTGGTGCCGGCTGCGGTGACTCCACGCGCACCTGTTTGGCCCTGAGGTAGTGAACATCCGCCAGTTTCGGATGCGATGCGGCCAGCACGCGCGGCAGGTAGCGCAGCACGTCGGCCACACGGCCGCCTTCGAAAACGCACACCTCCAGCATCCCGTCGTCCAGCCGCGCCTTCGGGAACATGCGGTAGGAACCGCCGTATAACCGGCCGTTGCCGATGAACACGAAACAACCCTCGCAGCGCCGGCCATCGGCCGTGACCGTCAGTCGCGGCAATCCGCGCGCCACGATGCGGAATCCGCTGATGACATACGCCAGCCAGTTGATCCGCTTCTTCAGCCGCAAGTCGAGCGCCGCAATCGCCAACGCATCGAAACCCGCGCCGGCCAGCGCCGCAAAGTATCGCTGCTCTCCGCCTGCCCCGCGCGCCACGCCCACGTCCACGCGCCGCTCGCGGCCCGCGGCGATCACGCGCCACGCGCCGCCCATTGAGAGCGGCAGACCCAATTCTCGCGCATAGACGTTCGCGGTGCCCAACGGCGCCACGCCGAGCCGGGGACGCGTCTCCGACGGCACGCGCATCAAACCGTTGACCACCTCGTTGATTGTGCCGTCACCGCCGGCGGCCACCACTGTGCCACAGCCGTCGCGCGCCACTTGTTCTGCCAACTCCATCGCGTGGCCGGCCTTCGCCGTAGGCAAGAACGCCGCGCCGCCTGCCATCTCCCGCAAGCGGCGCAACCGCGCCTGCGCGCGTTCGCCGCAGGCCACGGGATTGAAGATGACACAAGTGCCGGCCACAGTTTGAGGCATTGTATCGGCGCGCGGGGCGATTACAATGGCGTCATGCGAATCATTGCCGGTCTTGCTGGAGGTATTCCGCTCGCCATGCCGCGCGGGGCGGCCGACGTGCGCCCCACGCCCGACAAGGTGAAGGGCGCGGTGTTCTCCAGTCTCGGCGAGATGGTCGTCAGCGCGCGCGCGCTCGATCTCTACGCCGGCAGCGGCGCGCTCGGCATCGAGGCGCTCAGTCGCGGCGCGGCCAGCGCGACGTTTGTGGATCAATCGCGCTCCTGCGCGGAGGCGATTCGGAAGAACTTGGCGTCAGCGCGACTGGAAGAAACAGCAACGGTTGTGGAGGCCGACATCAATCGCGCGCTGCGGCGGCTGGGCGGCGGGCCGCGTTTCACTCTCGTCCTTGCCGATCCGCCTTATGCGAAAACACCGGGCCGGTCATCGTTGGCGCAGGAGCTTCTCGACAACGCCGACCTGGCTTCCGTCACGGAGCCGGGCGGATGGCTGATCCTGGAACACTACCGGTCGGACACGCTGACACCACCGGGCGCGTGGCGATTCAACCGCCAGCAACGGCACGGCGACACGCTCGTGAGTTTCTTCGTGCGAGCAGAGGGTTGACGCCCTGTTGTTAGCGCGTTGCGCCGGTGCGCCACCAACCGTGAAGACGCGGCGAAATTTCTTTCTTCGCCGTGATGAAATCAATCAGCGCCTGCCGCACGGGATAATCTATCTCCACCAGTTTTGCTTCCGGCGCGTCGGCGATGGTGCGCAAGCGGGCTTTGCGCGTGCCGGCGCTGGCCAGATCGAAGCTGTTCACCGCCACGCGCAGCCGCTGGTCGGGCGAGAACGGCTGGCCGTCGCGGTCGGCGACGGAAACGACCCGCTGGCCGCGTGACACGGTGACCCGCAGCGCGAGCTTCATGCCGTAAACACCGGTGAAATGGTCGCGCGAGTATTGCGCGGCGTTCTCCTCCAGTATTTCCCGCAGTTGCGCTGACGTGGCTTCGAAGACGCCAATGAAGTTTTCGAACGGCACCAGCGACCAGCAATCGCCGACGGTGATTGGACCTTTCTTCAAGCCCGCATGTTCGTTGAGGACGCCGTGGATGACGATGTCCGCCGGATGGCCTGCGCGCTGGCAGCGGTCGAGGATCGCCTCGCAGAGCAGGTTATGCACCGGCGTCTCGCGCGAAGGAGCGTCGGCGATGGGGAAATCCTCCGTGGCCGCGCCGATGACCCGCGCCAATTCGCGCCCGGCTACGGCGAGGTCCTGCTTGGCGAGCGCGAGAATTTCGGCATCCTGTGACACGCTGGCGTCCGTCCGGACGAGTTTCGACTTGCGGCTCACGAGCTTGCGTTGGTCGGTGTCGTAAACGAAGTCCAGCCGGCCGAGGCTGCTGCCCCAATGGCCCGCCTGGCTGTAGAGGACATCGCGCAACATCAGTTCCGGCATCACGCGATGCGTGTGGCCGCCGATGATCGCGGCCAGTTCCGGGAACCACGACGTGATGGAGAAGATCTCGTTGGCATGATCGTCCGGCGAGTTCCGATGACCCTGATGGGCCGCCAGCACGATGATGTCGGGCTTCTGGTGCTTCAGTTCCGGCAGCACCCGCTGCAACGCTTCCACCGACGGCTCGAATTTCATTCCTCGAATCAACCGCGGCCGGCTCCAGTTTGGAACGCCCGGCGTAGTCAGTCCGAGGAGGGCCACGCGCACGCCGTCCACTTCCTTGACGACAAACGGCCGCACCTTGTCGGCAATGGTTTTCGGAGCGGTGGGGTCGCAGCGGAGGTTGGCGGCGAGCACGGGCGCTTGCGATGCCTCGACGCACCGCGCGAGCTTCCCGGCGCCCCAATCGAAGTCGTGGTTCCCCAGCACCCACGCGTCGTAGCGCAGTTGATTCATCGCACGGATCATCATCAAGCCGCCGCTCATGAAACTGGCTGCCGTCCCTTGGAGCGTGTCGCCGTTGTCCACCAGCAGGCAGTTCGGTGTTTCGGCCCGGATGCGCTGGATGGCTGTGGCGCAACGCGCGAGTCCACCGAGGTCCTTGCCGGCTTCCTCCTTCGGATAGAAGAGGTCGGCGGGCTGGATGTGGCCATGCAGGTCGGTCGTGTGAAGAATGGTGATGGGAACTTCGCGCCCCGAGAGTCTCGTCAGCCCGCCCAACAGCAGCGCCAATCCAAACGCACCACGGAAAATCCAGAACCATCGGCTCTGTTTCACGCGAGCAACCCGCACCTTTCCGCCAGCAGTCCGAACCGCAGTCCCCGCGTGCTGACCGTGAGCCGCTCGATGCCGGCGAGTTCCATCGCCACGACATATATCGCCAGCCCGGCGACGATGATGTCTGCGCGCTTCGGCGGAAGGCCCGGCACCTTGCGTCGCTCGACCAGTGGCAGCCGCCGCAACCGCTCCAGCATCCCGGCCAGCCGCTGCCGCGTCAGCGAGTAGCGGTTGACCTTCTCAATGGAAAACCGCGCAAGCGATTGGTCAATGGCCGCGGCCGTCGTCACGGTGCCGCCCGTGCCGATCATGACGCGTCCATCCGGCGAACACTGCGCCAGTTCCGGGCGCAATAATTCCCGTCCGTGCCGAAGCAGCGCGTCCAATTCCGCCGTGGAGACTGGATCGCTGTGAAGAAACCTCTCCGTCAGCCGCACTGCGCCCGCGGGAACCGACACACGCCGCTCGATGCGTCCGCTCTGGCCGGCTATGAGTTCCGCGCTGCCGCCGCCGACATCCATCACCAATAGCCGCTGGCCCCGAAGTGCCGCGTCGGTGCTTACGCCGGCGAAAATCAACTCCGCCTCGCGCTCACCGCTGATGATCTCCACGTCGAGGCCGGCCATCTCCCGTGCTCGCGCCAGAAACTGTGCCGTGTTCCTGCCTTCGCGCGCGCCGCTCGTGGCGACGGCGAGGATTTTTGACGCGCCCATCTCGCGCGCCTTGCCGACGAACGAGGCCAAGCCCACAACCGTGCGCTCGATGGCTTCCGGCGTGAGCCGCTTCGTGCTTGAGACGCCCTCGCCGAGCCGTGTCGTCTGGCTGTCTTCGTGGAGCGCGGTGAGCGTGCCGCCTTCCACCGCCGCCACGAGCAGCTTGATCGTGTTGGTGCCGATGTCTATCGCGGCAAGGCGACTGGCAATCATGGTGGTTGAACTGGACAAGCGGCGATGATAGTCCCGCGCCGCCGCCGGTCAACCACGGACTCCGGCACTTTCTACCACTCCAATAACTCCGCCTTGCCCGTGAGCTGATCGAACCGGCGCTGGATCATCTCGTCGCGCTTGGCCTTGCGTTTCTCCAGCGCCTCGCGCACCTCTTTCACCTCGCGCTCCAGTTGCTGGAGGCTCTTCTCGCGCTCCTGCTGGCGCAGGTCGAAGAGTTTGCTCAGAATCTCCTTCAACTCCGCCGTCGCCAACTTCTTCGCCTCGTCATCCGTTGCGCGGCGTATCTTCTGCCCCAATTCCACCGAACGCCGCTCCATCTCAGCGATTTGCTGCTGTTGTTTGAAACGCTCCGGGTCGCGCTGTTTCAGCTCGCGCATCTCGCGCGCCTGCGCGGCGATTCCACGCAGCATGTCGCGGCCTTCCTCGAACCGCCGTTCCTGGAACAGCCGGCGCGCCTGCTCGATCCGCTCTTTCAACGGTTCGCCGAATTCCTTGAACGCTTCCGCATGCGGGCCGATCTCACGGCGGAGGGCCGCCTCGAAATCCATAGGCGGGTTGTTGGCCATCGGCAGACGCCGCTCTGGATTTCGGGCCTCGGGCCCCCGTCGCTCGCCCTCGCGCGGCGGCGAAGGCCGGCGCACATCGCCGCGGTCACCTTCACGCGGCGGCAACGGCGGGCGCACGTCGCCGCGTTCACCCTCACGCGGTGGCATGGGGGGACGCACATCCTTGCGTTCCCCTTCACGGGGCGCCTTTGGTGGCTCCTGTGGCGGGTTGGGCTGTTCCTGTGCCAACGCCAAGCCCGCGCTCATCAATGCAATCAGTATCCATTGTGTCTTCATATCTCTTGTCTCCTAAAAACTGCCCGAACCAGCGCGCAGATCGCTCAGCGCGTCGCGCAAACCGGAAATGCGGCTGTCCAACGATGAACCGATGCTCACATCCGCCTGCGCGAGCCGGATGCGATCCGACAACGCCGCACTGTTAGCGTCCCAAGACGTTTCGGTGGCGGCGGCTTGAGTCGCCGTTAAAGAAGTTTCGGCAGCCAATTGGATCGGCGACTGCGGCCAGAACCTGACGGCGACAGACACGATCAGCGCGACGGCCACCACCGCCGCCGCCTGCCACAGCGCCGGGTGCAACTGCGCAAAGATGCCGGCGAGTCGCGGCCGGGGCTGAGCGGCCACAAGCACCGCCTCAACGGTTTTGCGAGACGGCCGCGGCGTTGCCTCTCGACGAAACTCCACGAGCGCCGCACGCGACGTTTCCGCGATGCGGCGGCACGTGGCGCAACCGGCCAGATGCGCCTTTAACTCAACGACATCGGCCGCGGTGGCCTCGCCGTAGAGGTCGAGCATCAGCACTTCGTTGGCCTGTTCACAATTCACTTCGCCATCACTCCATCATTCCGTCCGCTTCCAATTCCTTCCGCAAATGTTTCAACGCCGCCGACATCCGCCAGAGCACCGTGCCGAGCGGCGCGTCGGTCATCGCGGCGATCTCTTTGAAACTCACGCCGCTGTGCTCGCGCAGTAGGAACACCTGCCGCAACGACGGCTGCATCGTCGCCAGCGCCGCCTCGATCCGGCTCAGCGTTTGCCGCCGCTCCGTCTCGACCGCCGCGCTCGGCCCGTTCGCGGGTAGCTCCACCGCCGCTTCCTCGTCGTCCACCGACACCGTCCTCCATCGCTTGCGCCGCCGCAGTTCGTCTATCGCCAGGCGGTTCGCGATGGTGAAGAGCCAGCGGCTGAACTTCTGCTCGGCCCGGTAACGCCGCGCCTCGCGCACGACCCGCAGCCAGGTTTCCTGGAAGAGGTCTTCCGCCAGCGCGCGGTCGCCGGCCATCCGGATCAGGAATCCAAACAACGCCGACTGGTGCCGCGCCAGCAGCGTTTCAAACGCCGCCGCGTCACCATTGCGATACCGTTCAAAGAGCGCGTCATCGGATGGCTCCACGTTGCTCGCTGGTGATAACGGTTGGTCGGGCATTTTATTGGCGGCGATTATTCGAACGGAACTCATGGCGAAGACCGCCGCCGCGGCAAGAACCGTTGCGGTTGCGCCCGCCAGGTGCTAATCATTTGACCATGCGCACCGAGACTGCCAGTGACGCCAGCGGCCTGCAAGCGCGCGAACTGACGCGCGACTACCCGACGCGCGCCGAACCGTTGCGCATTCTGCGCGGCGTCAGCCTCTCCCTCGCCCGCGGCGACGCGCTTGCCGTCACCGGGCCGTCCGGTTCCGGCAAGAGCACGCTGCTGCATATCTTCGGCGCGCTCGACCGGCCGACCGGCGGCGAGGTGCTCATCAACGGCCGCAACCCGTTCGCGTTGCCGGAGCCGGAACTGGCCGCGTTCCGCAATCGCGAGATTGGCTTCGTGTTCCAGGAACACTACCTGCTGCCGCAATGCTCCGTGCTGGAGAACGTCCTCGTGCCAACCATCGTCGCGCCCGACACCACCGGCGTCGCAGAGCGCGCTCGGATGCTGCTGGACCGCGTTGGCCTCGCCAAGCGGCTCGACCATCGCCCGGCGGAACTCTCCGGCGGCGAACGCCAGCGCGTCGCCATCGCCCGCGCGCTTATCAACCGCCCGACGTTGCTGCTCTGCGACGAACCGACCGGCAACCTCGACCGCGTCACCGCCCGTTCCGTGGCCGACGTGATTTTGGAAATGGCGCGTGCCGAGAACGCGACGCTGATTGTGGTGACGCACAGCGCCGAACTGGCCGCACGGTTGCCACGGAGAATGGAACTCGCAGACGGAAAGCTGGAGGACGTAATGCGTGATACGTAATCCGTAACTCGTGATTCGTAACTCGCGGTGAGACTGCGAACGAACCACGAACTACGAATCACGAGTTGCTCGTGCCCCATGAACCTCTGCACGCTCCTCTTCCGCAACCTCCGCCACCACTGGCGAAGCCTGCTCGCCGTCAGCTTCGGCGCGGCGGTCGGCACGGCGGTGCTCACCGGCTCGCTCATCGTTGGCGACTCCATGCGCGCCAGCCTGCGCGACCTGACATTTGAACGGCTCGGCCGCGTGGATTACGCGCTCGTGGCGTCACGGCTCTTCCGGGAACAACTCGCCGCCGACCTCGGCGCTGCGCCCGCCATCATGCTCCGCGGCAGCGCGATGACAGACAACGCCCGCGCCGGCCAAGTGAGCGTGCTCGGTGTGGACGACCATTTCTGGAAACTGGCCGACCGTCCGCCCGCGACGCTCCCGCGCAATGGCGAGGTGCTGCTGAACGACACGCTCGCCCGCGAACTGAACGCCAAGGCCGGCGACCGCGTGCTGTTGCGGTTCGAGAAACCGTCCTCAGTGCCACGCGATTCGGTGATGGGCCGGCGCAACGAAGTGGTGGCCACGGTGCCGTTGACGGTGGCGGCGGTGATTCCGTCACGCGGTGTGGGCCGCTTCGGCTTGCAGGCGAACCAGCAGCTTCCGCGCAACGCCTTCGTGCCGTTAGCCACGCTCCAGCGCGCGCTCAAGCTTCCCGGCCGGGCCAACGCGTTGTTCGTGGCCGGCTGGAGCGAGCCGGCAGCGCTTCAGACGCGCCTTCAGCAATCGCTGGCGCTCGCCGACCTTGACCTGCACCTGCGCGTCCATGTGGCGCGCGGCTGCATCTCACTCGAAAGCAACCGGATGATTCTGGAGCCGGTTGTCGCCAATGCCGCGCTCGCCGCTGCCGTCGAACTCAGCATTCCCGCCGCGCCGACGCTGACGTATCTGGCGAACACCATCGCCATCGGCGCGAACGAGATTCCGTATTCGACCGTTACTGCGTTCGATTCGAGGCTGCATCTCACGAGTGGTGAGCCGTCGCCGCCGCTTGGCGACGACGAGATTCTCCTGAACGACTGGGCGGCGAACGATCTGTCAGCGAAGCCTGGCGACACGGTGCGGCTTTCTTACTACACCGTGGACGCACAAGGGCAACTGCACACGGCGGAGCACGCGTTCAAGCTCGCTGGCGTCGTCGCGCTCAGCGGCGCGGCGGCTGATCCGACGCTCACGCCGGAGTATCCCGGCATCTCCGATGCGAAAACGATGGCGGATTGGGACCCGCCGTTCCCCGTGGACCTCAAGCGCGTCCGGGCGCGAGACGAAGACTATTGGGAAGAGCGCCGCGCGACGCCGAAGGCGTTCGTATCACTCGCCACTGGCCAGCGGCTGTGGTCGAGCCGCTTCGGCAACCTCACTTCCTTCCGGCTTACCCCGCCCGTCGGAGCTGATCTGAAGAACACCGCCGCGCTTCTTGAGAAGAAACTCCTCGCTCGCCTCTCTCCTGACCAACTCGGTCTCGTCTTCCAGCCGGTGAAAACACAGGGCTTGCGCGCGGCCGGCGGCGCGACGGACTTCGGGCAGTTGTTCTTCGGTTTCAGTTTCTTCCTCATCATTTCGGCGGCGATGCTCGTGGCGCTGCTGTTCCGGCTCGGCGTAGAGCGGCGCGCGAAGGAGATCGGCATCCTGCTGGCGACCGGCTTCCCCGTGCGCGTCGTGCGGCGGTTGTTATTGCTGGAGGGCGCGGCCATCGCAGTCGCAGGCGGCGCGCTGGGGTTGCTCGGCGCGGTGGCTTATGGCGCGTTGATGATCGCCGGGCTGCGCACGTGGTGGTTGCCAGCGGTCGGCACGCCGTTTCTGAAACTCGCGCTGACCGGCGGCTCGCTCGCTGCAGGTTGCGTGGGTGGCGTGATCGTGGCGCTGGCGTCGGTCTGGCGGACGGCGCGTTCACTGCGACGGCGCGAGCCGATGATGTTGCTGGCGGGGAAGTTTGGCGGCGAGGGAACGCCCGCTGCCGGCGCGCGCGCGGTGCGACGGCGCTGGTTCGCAGCGGGCGCGGCGTTGCTGGCAGCAGTGGCATCGCTTGCGGCGTCAGCATCCGGCGGAACGGAGCAGGCGGCGCTGGGATTCTTCGGCGGCGGCGCGGCTTTGCTGGTAGCGGCGCTGGCGTTTGTGGACGGCTGGTTCCGCCGCGAGCCGAAACCACTTGTGGCCACTGCTTCGGCGCGCCGCGTGGTGTGGCTTGGTGTCCGCAACGGCGCGCGGCATCCGGGGCGCAGTGTGTTGACGGCGGGCTTGGTGGCGTCGGCGACCTTTCTTATTATGGCGGTGACTGCGTTCCACCATGCGCCGGGCGGCGGCGCGCCGGAGAAAACTTCCGGCGACGGCGGCTTCCTGCTTGTGGCGGAGTCGGACGTGTCGCTGCACCACGACTTGAACACGCCGAAGGGCCGCGAGGCGCTCGGCCTGTCGTCCGCCGCGGCGATGCTCGCGGGGGCGCGCGTCACGCCGTTCCGGTTGCGACCGGGCGATGACACGAGTTGCCTGAACCTCTACGCGCCGGAGAAGCCGCGCATCCTCGGTGCGACCGACGCGATGATCGAGCGTGGCGGTTTCCGCTTCGCGGCGACGCTGGCCGAAACCGTTGCCGAGAAAGCAAACCCGTGGCTCTTGTTGCGGCGCGATTTCGGCCCCGGCGTGGTGCCGGTGTTCGGCGACGCGAACACGGTGCAATGGATCCTGCACAGCGGCCTTGGCAAAGACATCGTCATCACCGACGAGCACGGCGCGACGGCGCGGCTGCGGTTCGTGGGCCTGCTGAGCGGCAGCATTTTCCAGAGCGAACTGGTGATGGCGGAGTCGCGGTTCCTGAAACTGTTCCCGGGCCAGAGCGGCTACGGCTTTTTCCTGATCGAGGCGCCCGTCGAACGCAGCCGGGCGGTGTCACGGGCGCTGGCGGAGTCGCTGAGCGATTACGGTTTCAACGTCACTCCGACGGCGGATCGGCTGGCGTCGTTCGCGGTGGTGGAGAACACCTACCTCGCGACGTTCCGGATGCTCGGTGGGCTGGGCCTCGTGCTCGGCACGCTGGGGCTGGGCGCGATCTTGCTGCGCAACGTGCTGGAGAGGCGCGGCGAACTGGCGTTGCTGCGCGCGCTCGGTTTCCCGCAGCGGTCGCTGGCGGTGTTGGTGCTGGCAGAGAACGGGTTTCTGTTGCTGACCGGCCTGCTCTGCGGTGCGGCGTGCGCGCTGCTGGCCGTGGCGCCGCATCTGGCGAAAAGAGCCGGCGAGATGCCGTGGGGCCAACTTATCACGATGCTGGTCTTGGTTATCGCGGCGGGGTTGGGTTCGAGCACGCTGGCCGTTCGCGCGGCGTGGCGTGTGCCGATGCTCAGCGCGTTGCGGGAGGAATAGGCAGGAAAACCGCGTCGAAGCGAACATGCGGTTCCGTTGACGCGGGTCAACGCGGGAACTGTCGGTGCGTGCAAGAGTTCTCCCAACGATTGGAGAACAAAACTATGAAACCGACAGAGATACTGAGCAGTGAACATCGGGTGATCGAGCAGGTGCTGGATTGCCTGGAACGAATCATCTCCGAGGCCAACGCCGACGGCCGGCTTGACTCGGCGTCCGCGCGGGACGCGATCAGCTTTTTCCGCACCTTCGCCGACCAGTGCCATCATGGGAAAGAAGAGGTCCATTTGTTCCCGGCGATGGAAGCAAAAGGCTTCCCGCGTGATGGCGGGCCGACGGGCGTGATGCTCGCCGAACATGAGTCGGGGCGCGTGTGCGTCCGGACGATGAGCGAGGCGATTGACGCGGCGGCAGAAGGCGACCGCGCGGCGTTGCGGCGGTTCGCGGAGGCGGGCGCGGGCTACATCGGCCTGCTGCGGCAGCACATCGAGAAGGAAGACCATTGCCTGTTCTCGATGGCCAACGAAGTGCTCACCGACGAGGACCAAGCGGAGCTGATGGCGAAGTTCGAGAAGATCGAAACCGAACACATGGGCCAAGGCACGCACGAGAAGTTCCTGGCGATCGCCGAGGCGCTGGCGGAGAAATACGGCGTGCAGCAGAAGGTCGCGGCTTGCGCCGGGCACGGCATGGCCTGCTGCCATCACTAAGCGACAGGAAGCGCCGGATATTTTACGCAGAGGCGCGGAGAACGCAGTGTTGGCAGAGGTGCTGCGTTGCTCCGCGTTCTCTGCGACTTGGATTGCCTTTTGCCGTTGCCTGTCTTGTTGCCCTGCAGCGGGGTTTTGTGCCATGATGAGCACCGGTTGGCAAACGTCATGCGCGCTTCCACTTCAATCGCACTGCCGGCGCTCGCCGCGGTTATCATCGCAGCGTCCAGCGCGGCGGCGGAAAAGATTGCGCCGAGGACGCTGGAGTTCTTGCAGGACACGACGATCAGCGGGCACGTCCAGTCATCCTACCAACACACCTTTGTCACGCGCGACTCGCCGGGGCAGGCCGGCGCGCGGCAACTCAACAACACCGGCGACGGCTTCTCGCTCAACCAAGCCAAGGTGACGCTGGAGCATCCGCTCGATGACAATGAGTTTGCGGCGGGCTATCGCGTGGATTTTCTCGCGGGGCAGGACGCGGAGCGGATTCATTCGTTCGGGCTGTTTTCGTCGAACGCTAATGAGCTGACGCGGCGGCAGGGCACCGGCTCCAATGGCGCGATGGACCTGGAGCAAGCCTACGTCACGTTCCGGCTGCCGGTGGGCGCGGGGCTGGAGGTGAAGTTCGGCAAGTTCGTGTCGCTGGCGGGCGCGGAGACGATGGACGCGCCGGGAAACTGGTTTTTCAGCCGCAGCTACATCTTCGGTTTTGGCGAGCCGTTCACGCACACGGGCGCGCTGCTGAGCTACCAGTGGAACGACTGGCTCGACACGCAAGCGGGCGTTGCGAACGGTTGGGATGCGGTGCAGGACAACAACAGCGGCAAAACGGTCGTCGGTCGCGCGGGCGTGACGTTGTTCGACGGCAAGCTCAAGAACGCGGTGGCGGTAGTCGGCGGGCCGGAGCAAACGGGCAACAATTCCAACTACCGATGGATTGTGGACGATGTGCTGACGTGGCAGCCGCCGATGGAGAATCTGCTGCTGACGTTGAACGGCCTCTACGGCAGCGAGGACGGCTCGGTGGACAGCACGGGCGTTTTCCACTCGGGTAATGTTTCATGGTGGGGCGCGCTGGCGTCGGCGCGTTATCAATGGACGCCGTTTGTGACGATGGCGCTGCGCTACGAATACTTCAGCGACACCGACGGCGTGCGGACGGACGGCGCGGCGGGCATCGGGCCGGCGCCGCTGAGTCCGCTGGCGCACGGGGTGGACTACCAAGCGGTGACCTGGTCGCTGTGGCTGGAGCGGCTGATGCCAAACCTCACGCCGCGCGTGGAGGTGCGCTGGGACCGCGCCAACGAGCCGGTGTTCCAAGCGCAACCCACCGGAGGCGATGGCACACGCACGCAGGTGAGTGTGTCGTTCGACATGGTTTACGTCTTCTGAGTTCGGCGGGGCTAGGTTTTCTACCGGCCCCACTTTAGGAATCGAACCGGGTTGACCCACCGCGCAAGGGGGTGTGAAGTTGCGGGCGAATCAAGGCTCCAGCGTCATTTACCTCATCCACGGTTGGCAGCGTGAGAGCGTTTCTCGAAAAAGAGCGGTCTGGCACGAGAGACGAACTTTGCCCGCGTTGCACAAAAGAAAACAGCGGCGTGGTCAGTTTGTCGCGTTTCCGCGGCAAAAAGGGCTGAATTCACGCGTTTTTGCCGTGGCACGAGTGTTGCTTTACTCTCTGCAACGTAAGTATGGAGACAACCTTAACTATGAAAACAACATGCGTGGTGACCGGCCTTATCGGCTCGTATCTGTTGGGCGGCGTTCTGACGGCGATGGCCGCGGAGAAAATCGCTCCGAAAACTCTTCAATTTCTGGAGGCCACGACCATCAGCGGCTACGTGCAGTCCTCCTACCAGAAGTCCTGGGGTGCCAAAGGCACGGCCGGTGACCCTGGCACGACGCCGGCCCGTTTCTTCAATAACAACCGGAACGGTTTCGACATAGACCAAGCGAAGCTGACGCTGGAGAAGCCGATCGGCGATGGCGAGGCGGGAGCGGGCTATCGCGTGGATCTGCTCTATGGCAGGGACGCGTCGAGAATCACCGGCAACAACAACAGCTTCTTCCTGGAGCAAGCGTATGTGCAATTCCGGCTCCCGGTGGGCACCGGTGTGGATGTGAAGATGGGCCGGTTCACGACGCTGGTGGGCTACGAGGTCATTGACGCCCCGGCCAACTGGAACTACAGCCGCAGCTTCATTTACAGCACCCAGCCGTTTACGCATACCGGCGCGCTGTTGAGCTACAAGTGGAACGACATCGTGGACACGCAGTTCGGCGTCGTCAACGGCTACTCGGACACGGCTGGCGTCAACGGCGCGGCGGATAACAACTCCGGCAAATCCATCACGGGCCGCTTGGGCGTGACCCTGCTCGGCGGGCAACTGGTCCTGTCCACCATCGGCATCGCCGGCGCGGAGCACGCTGGCAACAACAACGGCACGCGCTGGGTTGCCAACGAGGTCATCACCTACAACCCAAAGTGGAACGAGAAGTGGACGTTCGCCTTGGAAGGCATTTACGGCCGCGACACGCGGATGGACATGGCCACGGGCGTCGCGGACACCCCGGAAGCCATGTGGTGGGGTGTGGCGGGCTACACGAAGTATCAATGGCTGCCGCACTTCTCGACCGCGTTGCGCGCGGAGAGCCTGAGCTTCAACGGCAGCGCCATGAACATCTTCGGATGGGGCGGCGCGTTCACCCCGGCCACGCTTGCCGATTTCGGCGCGAAAGGCCACGTGGAAAGCCTGACAATGAGCTGCGCTTTCGACAACATTTGGAAGAACCTGACGCCGCGGCTGGAAGTGCGCTATGACCGCGCCGATCCGGCCATCTTTGGCAACGCGACGGACGGGTTCAATCACAACGGGATCTTCACGGCCTCGCTGGACATCATCTATGCGTTCTAAGCCGAAGGCCGAACGCGTAGCGAGTGGTGATGTGAGCGAGTCGTGAACAGGAATTGGGGGCTTGGACGCGGTTCGATCCCGCGTCCAAGCCGAAATGCACTTGTAAAAAGGATTGAAGGCCGGGCATGGTTGCCCGGCCAAAACGAGGCAAACAGTAACGAAGCAGCAAAGCAGCAACGAAGAAAGGCAACGAATGACACCGAAAGACGTATTGGATTTGATCAAGAAGAAGGACGTGAAGATCGTGGACTTCAAGTTCAGCGACCTTCACGGGACATGGCAGCATTTCTCCATGCCGATCAGCGAATTCAGCGAGGAGATGTTCGACGAAGAATGGCCCGGATTTGACGGCAGCTCGATCCGCGGATGGAAAGGCATCGAGTCGAGCGACATGCTCCTCAAGCCCGAACCGAACAGCGCGATGATTGACCCCTTCTGTGCCGTGCCGACCCTGAGCCTTCTCTGCACCGCCCACGACACCTCGACGAAGGAAGTCTATAGTCGCGACCCTCGCGGCGTCGCCGAAAAAGCCGAGGCTTACCTGAAGAGCACCGGCATCGCCGACCAGGCGTTCTTTGGCCCCGAAGCGGAATTCTTCATCTTCGACGACGTGCGCTACGACTCGAAGAGCAACGGCACGTTCTACTCGGTGGACTCCATCGAAGGCATTTGGAACAGCGGCCGCGAGGAAATGCCGAACACCGGCTACAAGATCCGCCACAAGGAAGGTTACTTTCCGGTCTCGCCCGCCGACACCCAGCAAGACATCCGCACCGAGATGATCATGCTGATGGAACAGTGCGGCGTGCGCATCGAGCGCCAGCATCATGAGGTCGCCATAGCGGGCCAGGCGGAGATTGACATCCGCTGCGACACGCTGGTCAACACCGGCGACAAGATGCAGATCTACAAATACGTGGTCAAGAACGTGGCCCACAAGCACGGCAAGACCGCCACGTTCATGCCCAAGCCGCTCTTTGGCGACAACGGCTCCGGCATGCACGTCCACCAGTCGTTGTGGAAGAAAGGCAAGCCGCTGTTCCCCGGCAAGGAATACGCCGGCCTCAGCGACATGGCCCTCTTCTACATCGGCGGTCTCTTGAAGCACGCCAAGGCCCTCTGCGCCATCCTCAGCCCGACCACCAACAGCTACAAGCGCCTGGTGCCCGGCTACGAGGCGCCGGTGAACCTGGCCTACAGCGCCCGCAACCGCAGCGCGGCCGTCCGCATCCCGACCTACTCGGAGAACCCGAAGGCCAAGCGCATCGAGTATCGTCCGCCCGATCCCGCGGCGAACATCTATCTCGCCTGCGCCGCGATGATGATGGCTGGTCTTGACGGCATCCAGAACCGCATTGATCCCGGTGAGCCGCTTGACAAGAACATCTACGAACTGCCGCCGGAGGAACTGGCGAAGGTTCCGACCGTGCCGGACAACCTCCTCGGCGCGATCCGCGAGTTGGAGGCCGACCACGAGTTTCTGCTCAAGGGCGATGTGTTCACAAAGGACCTCATCGAAGCCTACATTGAACTGAAGCGGAAGGAATACGACGCGGTCCGCCTGCGCCCGCATCCGTATGAGTTCCACCTCTACTACGACGTATAAGGCTGTCGCTCCCTGACGAAAGGCCGGTTCCGGTTTCCGGGGCCGGCCTTTTCGTTTTCTGCGCTTGCAATGCCGCACTCGACTTGGGATGTTCGCGCGGTGAGAATTGAAGATGACAGAGTGGAGAAAGATCTTCCGTCTTTTTTCTTGCGCAGCACGTCCCGCACGATTACGCTCCGCGCTCGTTCGCGGCAAGCGAAACGGATGAAACGAGCGTTGTGAACAAGCTGTGAATAACTTGTCCGCTTATCGTTTGGAGATTCCTGCGGTGAATCGGGATGTTTTTGCAGGTGAGTTGAATTAGCGCCGTTATTGAGGCCGGGTAGGCATTTGGAAGTGGTCAAGGAGATGGAAAACAGGTGTTTTTGCAGGTTTTTGGTGGTTTTGGTTCCGGTCGTATCGCTTCGGTCCGCCGTGGTGGCGTGGCCGAAAAGGCTGTGAATAACTTTTTGTTTTTGAAACTTTAGCGCTGTTTTGCCGAGGGTTTTTCGATGAACATTGATGCAGTGCCGTTGTGGCAACGCGCCACCGATTTGCTGCGTTCCCGTGTCAGTCCGCAACTGTTCAATCTCTGGTTTGCGCCGCTCAAGGCCCATTCGCTGACAACAGACGCGCTGACGCTGGCCACGCCGAACGATTTCTATGTGGATTGGCTGCAGGAGAACTACGCGCCGCTGCTCCGCGACGTGGTCGCCGCCGTCACCGGCCAGACGCTGGCTGTGAAATTCGTGCCACTGCCGGCCGAAGCCGCCGCGCCCGCCGAACCCACACCGCCGCCGGCCCCCGTGGCGTTGCCACCATCGGTGCGCTCGGCCTCTGCGCCGACGTTCAACCGCCGCTACACTTTCGACACCTTCGTCGTCGGCCCCAACAACGAAATGGCGCACGCCGCCGCGAAGTCGGTCGCGGAGTCGCCCGGCCGCGCCTACAACCCGCTGTTCATCTACGGCTCGACCGGTCTCGGCAAGACCCACCTGCTCCAGGCGGTCGGCCACTACGTCCTGAGCCGCCGCAACCGGATGCGCGTCGTCTATGTCACCTGCGAGTATTTCCTGAACCATTTCATCGAGGCGCTCGGCTCGAAGCAGATGCACAACTTCCGCAAGCACTACCGCAACGCGGACATCCTGCTCATTGACGACATCCACTCGTTGGCGGGCAAGCAAGGCACGCAAGAGGAGTTCTTTCACACCTTCAATTCGCTCTTCGATGCGCACAAGCAGATCGTGCTCTCCTGCGACCGGCCCGCGACGGAAATCGCCGGTCTGGAAGAGCGGCTCATCTCGCGTTTCGAGTGGGGTCAGACGGTGGATTTGCAGCCGCCCGATCTCGAAACGCGCATCGCCATTCTCCGCAAGAAGCAACATCTGCTTGGCTTCCACCTGCCCGACGAGGTGCTGGTGTTCCTGGCCGAGAAGATTCGCACCAACATCCGCCGGCTCGAAGGCGCGTTGATCCGCGTCGCTTCCTACGGTTCGCTGCCCGGCCGCGAACTGGACATCCCGGCGGTGGAGAAACTTCTCAATGACGTGCTCACAGAAGAAGCTCGCCACGCTCTGACTGTCGAAGGCATCCAAAAGTGCGTCGCGACGCATTTCGACATCCGCCTCGCGGACATGACCAGCAAGCGCCGGCCGGCGTCCATCGCTTTTCCGCGGATGGTGGCAATGTATCTGTCGCGGCAACTGACCAACCATTCGCTCGCGCAGATCGGGGAAGCGTTCGGCGGGCGCGACCACGGCACCGTCATCAACGCCTGCAAGCAAATCACCAAGGCGATCCAGTCAGATGCCGCGTTGCGCCAGACCGTCGGCTTCCTTCAGCAACAACTGAAGCGTGAATAACCCGACCAACAACTTGTGCCGAGCCTGCGAACAGACTGTGAGAAACATTGCACCAGCCCGAAAATGCGAATAACCATGAAGTTCCAGCCGCATCTTGCGGATCTTGTTCACAGCCGTCCGGCGTCGTAAGTGCCGATGCCTGACCTTGACAGCGCATTTTGTTTCCAGTATTCACACCCCTACTACGACGACTTTTCTTAAGGTTTATATATGAAAATAACAGTCAGCAAAGATCAAATGTTGGAAGCACTCCAACAAGTGCAAACTGTCGTCAGCACTCGCACCACACTTCCCATCCTTTCCAACGTCCTTCTCCGTGCCACAAGTGACACGCTGGAACTGACCACCACCGATCTGGACGTGGGCATCCAACGCAAAATTGGTGCTGACATTGCCAAACCCGGTTCTACCAGCCTGCCCGCTCGACGGCTGTTCGGCATTTTCAGGGAATTGCCCGCAGGAGAAGCGGAAATCGAGGTGGATGACAAGAACACCGCTTCGATTCGTTGTGGATCGTCTTTCTTCAAGATCATGGGACTGCCGGCTGAGGAATTCCCTCCGCTGCCGAAGTTCGACGGAGGCAAGCATTTCAAGATCGCCCAGTCCAACCTGCGCGATATGTTCCGCAAAACATCGTATGCGATCTCCAACGACGAGACGCGCTACGTGCTCAACGGCGCATTCATGCAGTTCAAAGCCGACAAACTAACGATGGTGGCCACCGATGGCCGCCGATTGGCGCTCGTGGAGCAGGACTTGGAGTTTCCCAAAGCCAATGAGGTGGAAGGCATCCTTCCAACGAAGGCGGTCAATGAACTGATGCATCTCTTGGGAGATAAGGGCGAAGTGCATGTCATCGTAACCGAGAACCAAATGGCCTTTGAGATGCAAGTGGCAGCGGCTCCAGCAGCGACAGCCGCACCCGCGGAAAAAACGAAAGAGGAAAAGCCGAAAGCCGAAAGCCCGAATTTGATGATCGTCTCGAAGCTGATCGAGGGCAACTATCCCAATTATCGGCAGGTGATTCCCAGCGAGTGCAAAGAGCGTGTCACGTTGGAACGTGAGAGTCTTCTGACCGCGCTGCGCCGGGCTGCTCTTCTCTGCACAGAAAAGTCCAACTCCGTAAAACTTCAGTTCGGCAAGAACAATCTCTCGGTCGTCGCCAAGAGTCCCGACGTGGGCGAAGCACGCGAGACGGTGACCATCAACTATAAGGGCAAGGAAATAGCAGTGGCGTTCAATCCCGAATACATGATGGATCCGCTGCGAAATCTCGACAGCGACGAGGTGCATCTGGAGTTGATAGACGAGCTTTCACCCGGCGTCATCAAAGTGAACGCCCCGTTCCTCTACGTCCTGATGCCAATGCGGATGAGTTAGTGCGGCGTCAACTCGCATCCAACAGCCGCAGGGCCGCCTTCATGTAGCCGAGCGCGAACGCCATGCCCGCGTGCCACGGCGTGGAGCAAGCCATCTGCGGCGCGTGGTCGGGAACCAATACGCCGGTGTAACCGTTGCGTTTCAGGATGCGCAGCACCCGCAGCATGTCCACGTCGCCTTCGTCAATGAACGTTTCCTGGTAGTGCGGTGCCTTGCCGCGGACGTTGCGAAAATGCACATAGGCGAGCTTTCCCTGCTGGCTGTAAGTGTCCACTACTTCATAGATGTCGCCTTCCGTCATCTCGGCGAGGCTGCCGAGGCAAAACTCCAAGGCGTTGCGCGGACTCGGCCGCAGGTCGAGCAGTTTCTGGTAGAACCGAGGCTGATAAACCAGTCGCGGCTGGCCGCGCAACGTCGGCAGCGGTGGGTCATCCGGATGCGCCGCCAAGGTCACACCGGCTTCCTCGGCTGCCGGCAGCAGCGCGTCGAGGAAGTCCTTCAGCCGCTGCCAGAGCTGTTCATGCGTCGCTGGCGGCACTGAGCCGGGCGGGGCGTTCTTGTCGTAAATCATGTTCCAGACCATGCCGTTGGGCATCGGCTTGTCGAGCGGGCCATCCATGCCAACGGCTTCCGTGTTGCCGCGTGCGAAGTTGCCCTTCACGCGGCCCGCGACGCCGGCGATGGAGAAGTTGTAGCCGACCACCGGGATGCCCGCGCGACCGACGTTTCGGATGATCGTCTTGAGGTTCTCGAGTTGCTGCGCCTTCTTCGGCCCGTCGAGCAACACGTCATGCCAGTGCGCTGGGTCGAAGTTCTCGATGGCTTCCAGCTCCAGACCTGCGGCGTTGACCTCCTTCTTCAGCGCGGCGAGCTTCTCGAACGTCCAGAGCTTGTCCGGGTCGCCGGCAAGTCCCCAGCCGGTGTCATCTCCAACGGGCTGGTCGCCGGGCTTGTTGCTGCGCGAGGAACGGAAATAGTCCACGAGATGCGCGACGATGTGCGAGCAGCCACATTGCTTCGCGAACAGGTAATGTTCCGCGTTCAGTTGGTGACGATAAAGGCCGAGACCGAGTTTCATGGTTCAGGCGCGCCGACGCTTCAATGATATCGCAGATGTGCTTCGAGTTTCTCAAGCTGGACGACTTTGCCAGCGGATGAAGTTCCGCGCGTCGTGACGTGGATTTCAATGCGGTTGGGGCCTTGCCGCCATGCCTCGCGCGGGACGGGGCATTCCAAGCGAAGCAGCCGTTGTTTTGGGTTGTCGCGGTATTGGCCCTTGCCACCGGACGCGGGTGTCCGCGCGGGCGAGAAGATTTGCGCGTCCTTCCACTCGGTATCGCGTAAGGCGATGGAGAGCGACACGCCGTTCATGCGGATGGCGAACTCGTCCTTTTCGGTCGCACGGAAGAGGACGCAACGCAGCATGACGCTCGCGTTTCCGGCGTCGGGCGCGTCGCTGATGCGCAGAGTGAACTCGGCGGGCCGGCCGTCGCCGGGGAGCGGCGCGGGCAGTGGAGCGGTATCGTTGCGGTTGAAGAAGCCCTCGGCCCACGGGTAGCCGCCGCGGCGCTCGACAGCGAACATCTTGTTCTTGCCCGCCAGCGTCCGCGGGTCGCCGACTTCCTTGAACGCGACCTGGTGCGTGAGCGGCGCGATCTCGCCGCCGACCAGCCGCGCCACCTCCGGCGTGCCGATGGCCCAGTTGAACGCCACCACGCTGTCCGCGCCGCGCTGGAAGTGGTTGGCAAACACACCGCGCAAAAACTCGATGGAAGCGTAGCGGTAGCCGTCCGTGGCGTGATGATCGTCGAAGCACGGTTGAAGCTGCACCTCGCGGCCAACCGCAGCGCGCATGCCTTCGACATCCGCATCCATCGAGCGCGAGCCGAGCGTCAGCACGTCCACGAGCCGCTGCTGCGCCCATGTCTTCACGTCGAAGCCGTCCGCGCGGCAGCCGTCAAGCGTCTGCGGCACCCGCGCCGCCAGCAGAAACGGACGCCCGCGTTGCCGCGCCACATCGAGCAACATCCGCCGCACCATCCGTATGAACTCGGTGACGTGGCTGCGAAGCTCCCACTGCCGGCCCACCGGCAACACCGGAACGTGACGCGCGAAATCAATTTGAACTCCGTCGAGGTCGTAGCGCGTCGCCAGCTCGCGCAGCAGCGCCACCTTGTGTTCGCGCAGGCCCGCCGCAGCGAGGTTCCACATGCCGTGCGGCCACCACGACGCCGGCACAACCCAGTCGGGATGCGCCAGCTTGAGCGGGTCGGGCTGCTTCGCGTGGCCGCCGGCGGGCAGGATGTCCACTTCGCTGATGCGGTGGCTCCAGAACACTTCCAGCTTACGGCGCCGGGTTTCCTTCACCAGTTCCGCGACCCAATCCAGACCCTCGCGGAGCCACTGCTGCACCAACGGCGCGGCCTCGCGCGTCACCAATTTGCTCGGATACGCCGCGCCGGTCGCGCAGCCGCCGATGTCCCACCAGATCGCATCAATCTGGCTGCCCGGCTCGTCCACATACGAAAACACCGCGTCGCGAAACGGCGCGAACGCCGCGCCGCCGTCCGGGTGCAGCTTCCCGTAGTTGAGCATCACCCAATGGACATCGTGCTGTATGACGATGCGCCGCTTCCGCCGCCGCACCGCGTCGCGATGAGCGGTGGGCAGGTCAACGGGCATCTCATCCGCAAGCGCACCGTGCGCTGCGATGGCAGTCACGGCTGCGGCGGACGACTTCAGAAAATCTCGGCGGTTCACTTTGCTCTCTTCTTGCCGCCCTTCTTGCCGGGCCGCTCCGGCTCCGGGTCGGTGAACGGTGATCGCTCAAACTTCTGGCCGTCGCCGGTGACGCGCGGATCGTTGACCTCCGTGAGAATCTTCACCAGCCGCACAGCCATCTCGCGCTTCGTGTCGGCGTAGGCGGGATCATCGGCGACGTTCACGGTCTGGTCGGGGTCTTTGCGAAGATCGAAGAGTTGCTCGGCGGGTCGCTTCGCGAAAGCGTAATCGTAGTGCCATTGCCACTGCGGCAGCGCGTATTGGCCGACCAGCCACGCCTTGGTCGGGCTGGCATCCATGTCGGCGAAGGCGATGAAGGTATTGCGCTCCAGTTCCCCGGCGGACGGCAGGTCGGCACGGCTGGTGAAGTTCGGTTTGCCCATCGGCCAGCGGTCGGGCGCGAAGTTGCGGACATAGAGGAAATCTTTCGTGCGCAGCGCGCGGTGCGGATACGGCAGGTTGCCCTCGCGCGCGGCGGCAACGTGGCGCTCGCGGCCCGTGACGACCCATGTGCGCGACGGGTCCACGAGGCCGGAGTTTGCCGAGCGCAGGACGTTCATCAAACTGCGGCCGGTCATCACGTCGGGCGGCTTGACGCCGCCGGCTTCGAGGAACGTCGGCGCGAGGTCCATCAGGTTGGCGAAGTCGTCCACGATCCGGCCGCCCTGACCGCCGGGCACGCGGGCGAGCAGCGCCACGCCGACGCCGAAGTCGTAGAGATTGCACTTGCCGCCGGGCATGCCGGGCATGCCGTGGTCGCCGCTGATGACAACGAGCGTGTTGTCGAGTTCGCCGATCTCCTCCAGCTTCTTGATGAGCACGCCAATGCCGGCGTCCCACGCTTGGATTTCGCCCATGTAGTCGGTGTAGTCCTCGCGCACCTCCGGCACGTCGGGCATGAACTTCGGCAGCCTACCTTTGACGGAATCCGGTTCGATGCCCCAGAGCGCCCTGCCGGAGCCTTTCTCCCACTTGCGGTGCGTCAAGGTCGGGCCGAACCAGTAGCAGAACGGCTGGCCGGGTTTGCGGTCGGCGATGAACGCATCGAAGTTGGCGCGCACCTGCGCGAGAATCTTCTGCTTCGCCGCCTCGAACGTCATGCCGCCCTGCACCAGCTTCGTCGCATTCTCGGAGAAATCGCAGAAGTCGCGGCCGGCCTTCTCGTAGGCGTATTGCTGGCCGCCGTAAGGCGCGTCGCCGGGCGTGCCGGGACTCCAGACCTTGTGGCTCTTGCCGATGTGATAGCCCGCGTCGCGCAGCATCAACGGGTAGCTCGGAATGCTCGCGTCCCACTGCGCGCCCTGGAGGATGGCGCCGCGATGCGTGCGGAAAAAATACTGTCCCGACAGCAACGAGCTGCGGCACGGCGTGCAACTCGGCGACGTGACGAACGCGTTCTTGAACAGCACGCCCTCGCGCGCCACACGGTCAAGGACCGGCGTCTTGAGGACCTGATTGATGGACGGCCGCGTCTCGATGGCCGTGTAGCAGTTCGCGTAGCGCCCCCAGTCGTCGGCGAAGCAGAAGAGGATGTTAGGCCGCTTGTCAGCCGCGTCCGCCGCCACCGACATGGCCAGCACACCAAGCAGGATTGTCTTTTTCATTCGTTGGTTCCTTGCGATAAAGCCGTCCTCTCGCGGAGCGGGAGGTTCTCTTTCTATCATTTTTCGTTTTGCGGGGCGAGACGACTACTTTGCTTCCACCGCCAGCAGCGCCGTGGCGAAGCGCCGGCCCACTTCGAGCGTGCCGGCGGTGGTAAAGTGGGTGCGCGACGGCAGCAGCGTTTCCGCGCCGGTGGTGTCCACGTAGGTGCAGCGTTTGTCCTTGGACGCGAGCGCCTGCTGGGCTTCGATGACTTTGGGAACGAAGGGATTCTTGTCGTTGCCGAACCGGGTGTTCACACCGAGCAGCGCAATGAGCTGCGGCGCGCGGAGATCTTTCCGCAAAGCCGCGACCATGTCGCCAAGCGCTCGCATGTAGTTCGGCGCGTCCTTCGCGTTCGCATCACTCTCGCCCTGCACCCAAACCAGAGCGCGCAACCGCAGCGTAACGCCCCGCGCTTTCGCGGCGGCGACGGCGGCTTTCGTCTCGGCCACCAGCGCGCGGTAGCAGGAGCCGCCGTCGCCGGGGTCGGCATGGTTCCAATCCTGCGCCATCGAGGTGCCGCTGAATGCGGCCTTCACGATGGCGAGCGGTTTGCCTTCCTTCGCGCGCAGTTCGCGGGCGAGGCCGATCTCCGGCCCGAAGCCACCGTCCGGTTGCGCAAAGTTCCCATACTGCCGTTCCTTCCTCGGTCGGATCGGGTCGCCGAGAGGCTGCGGCTGGAGATGCGTCCATTGGCCGCCGCTGGTGGAATCGTGGGCGTCCGGCGGTGGGTCGCCGCAACGCCACCAGAACATGACCTCCCTGTCGGCGGCGTCGGCGGGCAACTCGGACGGCTTCGCGTCGTAGCCCACGGCGTTCGACTGCCCCGCGACGAGGATCAGGTCGCGCGTTTCTTTGGTCGCGCGCGGGGCGGGCGCTTTCGCATCGTCGAGCACGGCCAGCAGCGCGTGGTAGTTGTCCACGAGCAGGCCCTCGTAACCGTGGCAGCCGCCTTTCCAATCGCGCCAGTCGCGGGACATGCCGTTCTCGCCGAAACCCTGGAACTCGCCGCGCGCGTAGCCGGCCAGCATCGGGTGGAAAATGCGCCGCGCGTCCTCGACGCGGCCGAGCCGGTAGAGCGCCTTGACCGTGTAGTAGGCCCAGCAACCGGTCGCGCCGCCGTTCTCGTAGAACTGGAACCCGTCGCTGCCGTCCTCCAGCTTCGGCACGCCATGAACATGCGGCGGCGTGTCGTGATAGACGTAGTCGCCCTTCTTGACCGGCACGAGATTGCCCGGCAGGCCGATGTCGAAGCGTGTGTAGCCGGCCACCTTCATCTTCGCCAGCAAGCGGTCCATGACGGCGTTGGCGGTCGTGTCGTCGAGCAGGCCGTAGGTGATCGCCGCGCCCTGCACGAACGTGAACCAATAATCGTGCAACTGGCCGTCGGCGCTCTTCCAGCCGGCGAGAACGCCCGTCGCCGGATTCAGAAATGTTGGCGCGTAGGCGGCACGGAGTTTCGCGGCCTTGTCGCTGAAGAACCTCGCGTCGTCGTCGTGCTTCAGTGTGCGCGCCAACTCGGCGAACAATGTCGCGGCGTGATAGGCCAGCGCGTTTGAGAAAGCGTCCTCGTGGCCGAAGTTGATCGTGTCCCACCAATTCGACGGGCGGCGCTCGCGCGTCGGCCGGTCGCCGTAGTTGCCGGTGCCGGGATACTCAAGCAGCCCGTTGCCGTCCTTGTCGCTGGCGAACATTTCGCGGCCCCACGCGGCGAGCTTGGCGTAGTTGGCGCGCGCCCATTTCAAATCGCGGGCGCCGTTGACGTAGTTGCACGCCGAGATGAGGAACGACGGCAGCGTGTCGAGCGATGTCCACGGCGTCGACCACGGGATGAGGTCGGCGTCGGTCGGCTTGCACGCGAAGCCAATCTGGCCGTAACCGAGCGCGCCGGCGATGTAGCGGTCGAGCGTCATGCGGATCAAGTCGTTGGCGGTCAGGCCGGGCGCCAGCGGCGGCGTGTGCCGCGCGAGGTCGGCATACTCGAAGAGCGTGAACGCGCACGGGTCGCTGGAGGCGTTGTTGGCGAGCATCTGCACGCGCGGGTTGACCTGGAAAATGTTGAGCCAGTCGCGCCGGAACCCGTCGTAGAGCGGGTTCTTCTCGATGCCCGGCAGCTTCGGGTGAATCGCCGCCACCTCCAGCCGATACTCGACGCGCGGTTGTTTCGCCGTCGCCGCTGGAAACGCAACGCGCACGAACGGCGGCTTGATGCGCCGTCGCGCGTCGTAATCGAGCTTCGCGTCGCGCGCATTACAGGTGAGGCGCAGCGTGCCCATGTCTGGCAGATGTAGCACGCACGGCAGAGCCATCTGCCGCTCGTCGGGCTTCATCAGGCCGAGCAGCGTCGCGTGGTTGGCCTTCTGGTTGAACGTGAGCGTGAACGGCGGCGCCTCTACGCCCGGCGCATAGTCCGTGCGCAAAGTCAGCGTCTTCTCGCCGCACGTGATCCGCCAGACCGGTTTGCCGTTGAGTGTGTAGGTCCGGCCGTCAAGTTCGAGTCCGGCAACGACGTTGGTTTCCGCGAGCACCGGGTTGTCGTTCACCTTGCCGTGGCCGAGCGAGTCCACGGAGAAGATACTGAACGCCGGTGCCGTGCGCGAAAGGCCGACGGCGAGAAGCTTCGACTGGAAATCCGGCTGGACGGCGCCCGCCGCTGACGAACACATGACAATGCCAAGGACAACTGCTGTGACTTTCATGGGGGATTCCTATGACTTCTGCACGGTCTCGATCATCGCGAAGATGTTCTCCAGCGGCGTGCCGGCCTGGACGTTGTGACAGGAGCAGCAGATGAACCCCTCGCGGCCCGCGCCGAGGGTCGCCAGGCAGTCGCGCGTCTCGCGGCGCACGTCGTCGGCCGTGCCGCGCGGCAGGGCAAACTGGTTGTCCACGCCGCCGTGGAAAATCACGCGATGGCCGAACTCCTTCTTCAACTCTGCCATGTCCATGCCGGGACAGGCGTGCTGGATCGGGTTGAGCACGTCCACGCCGCAGTCGAGAATCGGCTTGATCAACGCCCGAGCCGCGCCGTCGGTGTGGTAGAACACCTTCAGGCCGTGCGCGTGGATGAGGTCGCACCAGCGGCGCAGGCGCGGCATCAGGTGGCGCTCCCACATCGCCTGCGAGATGAGCAGCGATTGCTGGCCGGCGATGTCGTCGCTGATGAAGACCAGGTCGAGCGTCCTGCCGGTGCGTGCGAAGAACCGCGTCATCATCTTCGTCTGGATCGCCTCGACGCGGTCGAGGATCGCGTCCACCAGTTCCGGGTTCTCAATGAGGTCCATGAGCGATTGTTCCAGACCGCGCAGTTGGCAGTAAATCTCGTAGAACGACACCCACGGCCCGACGACCGCAAACTCTGGCGACGCGGCGCGCGCCTTCTCGACCGCGCCGTCGTAGTCGAACCGCGCCACATCCGGCCACCACGGATAACTGTCAAGCGAGGCGGGCGTATTGAAGTCCTTCATCGGCGCCTCGCCGAACTCGGCGTAGTGTGCGCAGCCGGCCTGGATGCCCTTGAGCGGCACGCCCCACATCGTGCGGCTGCCGCCGCTCTCGGCGCCCGCGCCCGATTGCGCGCCGGCGCGCTCGCCGACGCCGGTTGTGTAGTCCATGAAAGTCCAGACGATTTTGTCGAGACCGAGTGCGCGATAGACGTCAAGGTCGTCGGTGACGCGAAAGTGCTGGCGCAGTTGTTCGCCGATCTCCGGCGTATGCCAGAGGTCCACCGGCGTGCGGTCGGTTGGTTGGCGGTTGAGCGTGGCGAGGATTCGATCTTTTGGCGTCATGGAAACGCGGTCGTCCTTCTTTGTTCGTTGGTCTCTCGCGTGGGTTGCCGCCGGCAGTTCCAAGCCTGCCTGCGCTCTACTCCGAATCTTCCGCCGCCTGGCCGCTGAAGGCGCAGATGCCGCGCTTGCTGGCGGCGATGAACTCGATGAACCGCTTCAGTTCCGGCGACTCCGGCATCTGGCGGAGTTGGACGAGCGCGTCGCTGACGTTGAGGCCGCCGAGGTAGAGCGCGCGGAACGCCTGTTTCAGCGCGGTGCGGGTGGCGAGGCTCGCGCCGGCGCGGCGCAGGCCGATGATGTTCAGGCCGCTGACGTCGTTGGTGTGGTTGGTGATGCAGTAGGGCGGCACGTCCTTGGAGACGCGCGAGCCGCCACGCATCAGGCAGAGCGTGCCGAGCCGGACGAACTGGTGGACGAGGCAGTTGCCGCTGATGTTGACGCGGTCCTCGACGATGACGTGGCCGCCGAGCGTTCCGCCGTTGGCGATGATCACGTTGTTGCCAACCTGGCTGTTGTGGCCGACGTGGCTGGTGCACATGAAGTAGCAGTTGTCGCCGATGCGCGTGGTGCGGTCGTCCTTGAGCGCGCCGCGATGGACGGTGACGTGCTCGCGGAAGACGTTCTTTGCGCCGATCTTCAGGAAGGCCTCGCTGCCGTCGTAGCCGAGGTCCTGCGGGTAGTCGCCAATGACCGCGCCGAAGTGGATGACGTTGTCGGGGCCGATGTTGGTCCATCCGGTGATGTAGGCGTGCGGGCCGACTTTCGTGCGCGGGCCGATGCGGACGTGCTCGTCAATGACGGCGCAGGGGCCGACCTCGACGGTGGAGTCGAGTTCGGCCTTCGGCGAAACGATGGCGGTCGGGTGAATGCTCATTGGATCAAACCCATTTCTTTCAAGCTGACAAAATCGTCCGTGCGACCCGTGTCGCGTTTGCCGACGATAATGTGGTCAATCACCTCGATTTTCAACAACCGACCGGCCTCGACCAGTTCGCGCGTGATCTTGATGTCGTCGCTCGACGGCGTCGGGTCGCCGCTGGGGTGGTTGTGGACGAGGATGACGCTGGCGGCGCCGGCACGGACGGCTTCGCGGAACACCTCGCGCGGATGGACGAGGCTGGCGTTGAGCGTGCCCTTGCTGACCTTCAGGTCGCGGACGAGGCGGTTCTTGGTGTCCAGCAGCAGGACGTGGAACTCCTCCACCTCGAAGTGCTGCATTTCCTCGCGAAGCCGGTCGGCCACGTCGCGGGGTGTGCGAAGCATCGGGCGGGCCTCGCGCGACCGCGGCAGCCGCGCAGCCAGCTCAAACGCGGCCTTGAGTTGCACGGCTTTCGCGAGGCCGACGCCTTTGATGACGCTGAGTTCCTCCACCGACGCGGCGGCGAGATGTTCGATGGTCTGGAAACGCGCGAGAAGGTCGCGGCCGATCTCGATGGCGGAACGCCCGCCGGTGCCGGTGCGCAGCAGGATGGCGATCAGCTCGGCGGTGTCGAGCCGCTCGGCGCCGAGCGCGTGCAGTTTCTCGCGCGGACGCTCCGACAACGGCAGATCGGTGATGCGGTAAGCCACGGCCGCATCCTACCGCCGTCGTCGCCGGGTGGGAAGCGAATGATTTGAACGCTGCCCCGCCGGCCTGCTACGCTGGCGGCATGAAGCTGGTGGACACACATGCGCATCTGACCGACGGGCGCTTCCGCGACGACCTCGACGCGGTGGTGCAGCGCGCCGACGAAGCTGGCGTCGGCACGATCATCACACTGGCGGCTGCGCTGGAGGAATGCGAAGCGGTGTTGAAGCTGGCGGAGCGGTTTCCGTCGGTGTGTGCGGCGGTGGGCGTGCATCCCCATGCCGCAGGTGTTTCGCCGGCCGACGTGACGGACGCGCTGGCGGAATTTGCGAAACACCCGAAGGTTGTCGCCATTGGCGAGGCGGGGATGGATTACCATTATCTGCCGGGCCGGATGCAGCAACGGCCCGATCTGGACGCGCCGACGAAAGCCGGCCAGCGCCGCGTCTTCACCCAGCAACTGGAACTGGCGGCGCGGCTCGACAAGCCGATCGTCATTCACCTGCGCGAGTGCGCCGCCGACTTGCTGGAACTGGTTGCGCCGTATCGCGGCCGGCTGCGCGGGGTGTTTCACTGCTTCAGCGAGGACAGCGACGTGGCGCGCAGGGTTGTGGAGATGGGCTTTCACATTTCGTTCAGCGGCATGTTGACCTTCAAGAAGAACGAAACCTTGCGCGAGGTGGCGGCGCAGTTGCCGCCAGAGCGGGTGATGGTGGAGACGGACTGCCCTTATATGTCGCCGGAGCCGCATCGCAGCAAGCGTTGCGAGCCGTCGTTTGTGGTCCACACGGCGGCAGCACTGGCAACGGCGCGCGGCGTCCCGGTGGAAACGGTGGCGCGGCAGACGACGGAGAACGCGGCGCGTCTTTTCCAGTTGCCGTGCTGAAGAAGCTGGAGGTTTCCGCTCGTCTTACGCAGTTCCCGCCGGTTTCGCTTCCGGCGGACGCACGAGCTTGATGGCAAGCTGGACGGCGGCGAGGAAGCTGGCGGGGTTGGCGACATTGCGGCCGGCGATGTCGTAGGCGGTGCCGTGATCCGGCGAGGTGCGGACGAATGGCAGGCCGAGGGTGAGGTTCACGCCGGTGTCGAAGGCCAGCATCTTCAGCGGCCCCAGCCCTTGGTCGTGATACATCGCCACGATGGCGTCGAATTCACCCTTGTAGGCTTCGTGGAAGATCGTGTCAGCCGGGCGCGGCCCGATGGCGGTGATGCCTTTTTTGACGGCGGCCTCCACGGCTGGCGCGATGATTTTGATTTCCTCGTTGCCGAAGGTGCCGTTGTCGCCGGCGTGCGGATTCAAGCCGGCGATGCCGATGCGGCGGCGCTGCAAGCCGAACTCTCCCAAGGCCGCGTGGGTCAACTCGATGACATCGAGAATCTTCTGCTTCGTGATCGCGCGTGGGACTTCCTTCAACGCCAGATGGGTCGTGACGAGCGCGACGCGCAACCACGCGGTCGGCGCCAGTCCGCCCGGCACGGGCGGCGGTTTCTGGAACTGGCCGACGAGCAGCATGGCGATGCGTTTGGCGTGGGAGAGCTTGCCGAGCAACTCGGTCTGGCCGGGCACGTTGATGCCCGCCATGTGGAGGCCGGCCTTGTTCAGCGGCGCGGTAATGAGCGCGGCGATCTTCTTGGCACGGGCGAGTTTGACGCCGTGTTCGAGCCATTCGGCGGCGGCTTTGGCGGCGCGCTTGTCGGGTTTACCCGGTTCGACGCTGGCGAGGTCGTGTTTGCCGACTTCGACGAGGTCGAAACTCGGCCGCACGCCGAGATTGCGGCATGTGCGGTCGAGAACGCCCGCGTCGCCGATGATGGTGTATTGGAACGTGGGCGGCAACCGTCCGCTGGAGACGGCTTTGACCACGATTTCCGGCCCGATACCCGCAGCATCGCCAAGGGTGATGCCGATCACGTCGTTCGTTGTAGCCATATTGACCTCAGAAATAACGGATGAACGCCTTCTGCTTCAGCCGCTCCATCCACTTCCGCTGGCGGGCAGCGCGCATCTCTTGCGCCAGCGTTTTCTCTATTTCGCCACGCACTTCAGCCAGAGTTCGCGTGCGCTCCGGCCGCACTTCGTCCACTTGGATCACGTAAAACCCGTCTTCGGTCTCGATGGCCTTGCTGTGCTGGCCGGCCTTCAACGCGAACGCCACGTCCGCCAACTCCTTGCGCAGCCCCGATTCTTTGTCCACCCAACCCCAGTCGCCGCCGGGATTCTTCTGGCCGCCGCTGGAATAGACGTTCGCCAAACCGACAAAATCAGCGCCGCCTTCCAGCTTCTGCCAGATGTTGTTCGCCAAATCGCGCGCCTCGGCGTTGTTGGCGCCGGGTTCCTTCTTGACGACGATCATGCGGAGCCGGACCTGGTAGGGGAGCGTGAACTTCGCCTTGTTCTGGCCGTAATACTCTTCGATCGCCGCGGGTGACACCACCACGTCGGAAGAGACTTCCTTTTGCCGCAACGCCTGCACGATGAACGGCTCGCGCACGAATTTCTGCTTCCATTGATCCATCGTCAAACCGCGCGCCTGGATGGTGCGAATCAACGCGTTCTTGTCCCCGCCGTATTGTTCCTCGATGATCTCGCGCATCCGGTTGTCGAAAACGTGCTCGGGCAGCTTGTAGCCCTTGTCGGTGAACTCCTGAAGAATCAGCGCGCGCTCGACCAGCGTGTTAAGCGCGTCCACACCAGCCTGCTGGATCTTCCGGTCGCGCTCTTCGCCGGAATACAAGCGATAAGCGTTTTGAATCGCGGGCGTTGCCACTTCGCGCACATCGGAAAAAGTAATCAGCCGGTCGTTGACGATGGCCGCAATTCCATCAACCGTGTCAGCGACCGTTCGAGTGCTGATAACGACCAGCAGCGCCACAAGCGGGGCACAATAGAACCACTTCCCCATAGTATTTTGAACCATCATGGCAGGAGTATTACCCGTCTTCAAGCCTGAAATGCCGGACATGTAAATGGCTTAATGGCAGGCCATTGAGGTGGAATCAGCCTTCTAGCCGGCTGGTTTCGGTTGTGCGATTCCCTTCCGCAGTTCCACCAGAATCCGGTGAATGTCCTTCAGTTTTGCGGTCGCTGTTTGGCCGCTGAGGCGCGGGAACTTACCGCCAAGTTGCACGTAATCGTCGCCGCGACTCAGCATGATCTTGTCACCGCGCGTTTCGATGGTGGTCACGCCGACGTTACCGGCAAAGAGTTTCAGCGCCGCCACTTGCAGCAGCAACTCCGCCGCCGCCGGCAGTTTACCGAAACGGTCGCGCAGTTCCTGCCGCAGCGAGCCGATCTCCTCGACCGACACCGCCTGCGCCAGTTTCCGATACGCCTCAATACGCTGCCGCGCGTCGGAGATGTAGTCGTGCGGCAGGAAACACGGCGCGCGTTTCACGCTTTCCACTTCCCCCTTGCCCCTTTCCTCCGCCTCGCCCGCAGTCATCGCCAGGAAGTCCAGACGCGTGCGAACCTCGACGCGCGGTTTCACCTCCTTGCCCTTCAGGCGGCCGATGCTCTCCTTCAGCAACTGGCAATACAACTCAAAGCCGACCGCCGTGATATGACCACTCTGCTGCCGCCCGAGAATGTTACCCGCGCCGCGGATCTCCAGGTCGCGCATCGCGATCTTATAGCCGCTGCCGAGCGACGAATATTGCCGGATGGCCGTTATACGCTTGCGGGCCGTGTCAAAGAGATGCCCGTGCCTCGGCAACATCAGGTAGGCGTAAGCCTGGTGTTTGTAGCGGCCGACGCGCCCGCGGAGTTGGTAAAGGTCCGCAAGGCCGAACCGGTCGGCGCGGTCAATGATGATCGTGTTCGCGTTCGGGATGTCGAGACCGCTCTCGATGATCGTTGTGCAAAGCAGCACGTCTATCTTGGCGTTGACGAACTTCTGCATCACCGACTCCAACTCGTCCTCGTGCATCTGGCCGTGGCCAATGCCGATGCGCGCCTCCGGCACCAGCTCGGCGATGCGCAGCGCTACCTTCTCGATATCGTGGACGCGATTGTGAAGGAAATAAACTTGACCGTCCCGCGCCAGTTCACGTCGGATGGCGTCGCGGATGACGCGCTCGTCGTAGGCGCAAACCGTCGTTTGCACCGGCAGCCGATCCGCCGGCGGCGTGTCGAGGCTCGACAGGTCACGCAGGCCCATCAGCGACAGATACAACGTCCGCGGAATCGGCGTCGCCGTCAGCGTCAGCACATCCACCATCTTGCGCAGCAGCTTGAAGTTTTCCTTGTGTGCCACGCCGAACCGCTGCTCCTCGTCCACGATCACCAGCCCGACGTCGCGGAACTGCACGTCTCCCGACAGCAGCCGGTGCGTGCCGATCACGATGTCGAGTGAACCTTCGCGCAGCGCCCGCAGGATGCGGTTCTGCTGGCGCGTCGTGCGAAACCGGCTGAGCATCTCGATCCGCACCGGGTAGTCCGCCATCCGCTCGCAGAAAGTGTTGAAGTGCTGCTGCGCCAGCACCGTCGTCGGCACCAGCACCGCCACCTGCCGGCCGTCCATCACTGTCTTGAACGCCGCGCGCATCGCCACCTCGGTCTTGCCATAGCCGACATCGCCGCAAAGCAGCCGATCCATCGGCTTCGATGCCTCCATGTCGCGTTTGATCTCCGCCGCGCTCGTGAGCTGGTCCGGCGTTTCCTCGTAGATGAAAGCCGCCTCGAACTCCCGCTGCCACGCCGTATCCGGCTTGAACGCGTGCCCCGGCAGAGCCGCGCGCGCCGCCTGCAACTCCAGCAGTTCCGCCGCGAGGTCACGCGTGGCTTGTTCCGCTGCGTCGCGGCTCTTGCGCCACGCCAGCGAACCGAGCCGCGACAACGGCGGAGTTGCCTTGCCCGCGCCGACGTAGCGCGTCACCAGATGCGCCTGTGCCACTGGCACGTAGAGCCGCGCACCCTCGGCATACTCGACTGCCATCACTTCCTGCCGCGTGCCGCCGATGTCCACTTCCTGCAAGCCGCTGTAGCGTCCGATGCCGTGCTCGACGTGAACGACGAAGTCGCCTTCCTCCAACTCCGCGATGTCGCTGATGCGCCGCGTTTCGTGCGGCAGCCGTTTCGCCAGCTTGCGCGGCCGCAGAATGCGGTAGCGGCCGAAGATCTCCGCGTCGCTCACCACCACCAGTCGCGCGTCCGGCCAGATGAATCCCTGCGCCAGCGTGCCGATCTCCAACCGCAGCGGCACACCGCCGAGGCCGTGCAGTGGCAGGATTTCCTTTAACCGTTGCTGCTCGCCGTCGTTGTTGCAGAAGACGAAGACCTCGTAGCCCTGCTCAGTCCACATCCGAAGTTGCGCGAAGAACTTCTTCCTCTCCTGCTCCGCCACCCCCGCTTCCGGCATCCCAACGGAGATCGGTCGGTAAGCCTCCAGCGAGTTGATCGTCAGTTCCACGCAACCTGTTGTCACCACATCGCTGAGCGCGACGACATGCGGCCAGTTCATCAGCCGCTCGAACGGCAAGTGAAACGGATCATCCTTCGGCAACTCCGCCGCGTAACGCCGCGCCGCCTCCGCGAGCCGATCCGGCTCGTCGAGAACGACCAGCGTGTCCTCTGGCAGGAAATCCAGCAAGTCGCCGAGCCACTCGGTGTGTTGCTGCAACAACCCGATCTCGCCCGCTGGTCCAACCACGCACGACTCGGCACGCGCGGCGCTGACCTGTGTCGCTACGTCGAACCGCCGCATCGAATCAATCGAATCGCCGAAGAACTCCAGCCGCAGCGGCGTCGGCTCGTCGAGCGGAAACAGATCCAGAATGCCTCCGCGCACCGCGAACTGCCCTCGCTCCTGCACCTGCGCTTCGCGGGTGTAGCCGAGCCGCACCAGCTTGCCCGCCAGCGAATCCATCGCCATCTCCTGCCCGACGCGAAGCTCCAGCAGCAGCGTGCGCAGGGCCGCTGGCGAGAACGTCCGCTGCATGAGCGCCTGCGCCGACGCGACGATGATGCGGGCTGGTGTTTTCAGCACCCGCAACCGATCGGCGATGACGTCGGCGCTGGGCAAGCCGGCGGGCGGCAGCGATTCCCACGCGGGATAGAACTGCGGCGACTCGCCGAACGCGATCAGGCTGAGTTCCCACGCCTCCTGTGATTTCAAACCATCGGTGATGATGAGCAACGGGCGGGAGAGTGTTCGCGCAAGCAGCGCGGCGAGGAACGGACGCGCCGGCTCCGCCACCGGCGCAAGAGACAAAAAAGGCCCTCCGACGATTGCCGCCGCTACCCGGGGGGTCTCAGCGCAACCCAGCGCAACCTCTACCGGACCTTTTTCCATCACGGATTTCGGATTGCGAACCGAACCTGCGTCCGCGCTCCGTTGTTACACCTTCAACAAATTCAGGCCGCCTGCAAGCTCCAACTGATGGCAACCGATCAGGTTGTGGTGGGGCGATGATGTCGAACCTCCTCTGCTAATCACGGTTCGGTTCAAAAGGCGGTCCTGATTTCAACCTTCAGAGTCCGGCCAGCTCACGGTGCAGACGGCGGATTTCATCCAGCAGGGAATAGATGATCCGGATGCCGGCGAGGTTGATGTCGAACTCGGCGCGCAAGCGTTCAATCTCGCGAATCGTGCGGATGGCCCGCTCGTCGAAGGCCATCACGCCGAACGGCGGCAGCAGGATCGGCTGGATGAAGCCTTGCCGGCAGTAGATCAGGATGGAACGACGCGACGCGCCGGTCAGGTCGGTGATCACTTCCAGACTGTAAAGCGTGTCGGGCCGCGGTTCATACCATGTTAATTCGCCGTTCATCATGTCCTCCTGGGGTTGAATCCGGATTCCCTGGCGAGTTCCTCCCAGAGTTTCTGCTCGCGCGCCGTGGCGCGTTCGGGCACTTGCACCGAGACGACTACATACATGTCGCCGCGTCCGCCGTCTTGGTGAGGCAGGCCCTTGCCCGCCAGCCGCAACTGCCGGCCCGCGGGCGTGCCGGGCGCGATCCGCAACGACACCGCGCCGTCCAGTGTCGGCACCGTGACGTGCGCGCCGAGCACCGCTTCCCACGGCGCCAGCGGCAGGTCGTAGTAAACGTCGGCGTTGCGAACGCGGAAATCGGGGTGATTGGCGAACTTGACGCGCAGATAGAGGTCGCCGGCCGCGCCGTCGCCGAGTCCTTCTTGGCCGCGTCCGGCCAAACGGATGAGTTGCCCCTCGCGCACGCCGGGGGGAATCCGCACGCGACAGGTCTGCGTCTCGGCGCGGCCGGTGCGCGGGTCGGCGCGTTGCACGGTGACATCGCGCGTCGAGCCGTGCAGGGCTTCCTCCAGCGTAACGAGGATGTCGCCCTCGATGTCGGCGCCGCGCTGCGTTTCGACGCGGGCAGCTTGCGGTCCGAAGCCGAAGTCGAACCCGTCGAATCCCGAAAATCCGCCTCGGCCGTGACCGCCGCCGAAAAACTGCTCGAAGAAATCGCTGAAGCCGGTGCCGTCGAAGTGGAACTCGAACCCGCCGCCCGGTCCGCCCGCGCCGCGCGGGACGCGGAACTCCTCCCAGCCGGGCGGGATGCCGCCGTGTTGCTGCCAGCCGGCGCCGAGTTGGTCATACTTGCGGCGTTTTTCGGGATCGCCGAGGACTTCGTAGGCTTCGTTGATCTCCTTGAACTTCTCCTCGGCGCGCTTCTTGTTGCCGGTGGCCTTGTCGGGATGATACTGCACGGCGAGCTTGCGGAACGCGCGCTTGATCTGCTCCGGCGACGCGTCCTTCGGCACGCCCAGCGTCTGGTAGTAATCTTTGAACTCAACCGGCATTGGTCTTCACCTCGTCAGCCAATTCCCGCCACAACAGGTCCGGGCCGGCGACCATCAGCAGCTTGTTCTTCAACGCGCGGTCCGCCATGACGGCACGCCTCCTTTCGGCAGCACGGAATGAACCATCATCATCTCGCCGATGTTCTCCGGCGTGACCAGACCGATGACCCTGCCTCCTCCGTCCACGGCGGCCAGCGCGGGGCATTCGCACTCCTGCATCCGGCGGAACGCCTCGTCGAACGGGGCGTCCGCGACCACGCTGGGAACGCGCCGGTGCATCACCTCGGTCACCGGCTGGGTTGGGCCGTTGCGCCGGAAGGCGGCGATCATGTCATCGCGCGTGAGGATGCCGGCCAGTTGGCCGCGTCCGTCGAGCACGGGGAACTCGTGTTGCGAGGTGCGTAGCAGCGCCTCGACCGCGTCGGCCAGCGTTGCGCGGTCATCGAGCGTCACGAAGTTGGTGACCATCGCGTCGGCCACACTCAGGTTGTGGGCGATCTCCTTGATCTCTGCTACCGCGGCCTCCTGCGTCGCGCCGAGATAGATGAACAGCGCGATAAACAGCAGCATCGGGTTGCCGAACAAGCCCGCAAGACCGAACAGGAACGCCATGCCCTGGCCGACGCGCGCGGCAATCTGCGTGGCCCGCGCGTGACGCATGAAGACCGCCAGCACCGCCCGCAACACCCGTCCACCGTCCATCGGGAACGCCGGCAAGAGGTTGAACAGCACCATCCACACGTTGACCGTAGCCAGCTTCGCCAAGCCGCTGATGCGCGGATCGTCCAACTGGCGCAGGTGCTCCGCCTGCATGGGATCCACCAGCCGCCCCAGCGCCGCGAACAACCCCAGCGCGATCAACACGTTCACCGCCGGCCCGGCCAGCGCGACGACGATCTCCTGCAGCGGATGCTCTGGAATCCGTTGCAGCCGCGCCACGCCGCCGATGGGCAGCAGCGTGATGTCTGGCGTGCGAATCCCAAACGCCCGCGCCGCCAGCGCGTGGCCGAGTTCATGCAACAGCACGCAGCCGAAGATCGCCACGATCAGCCCCACGCCGGACAGGGCCGCGTCCGCGCCGCCTTGCCAGTAATACGCCAGCCCCAACCACGCCAGCAGCAGCAGGAACGTGACGTGGATGCGCAGTTCCGTGCCGGCGATTTTCCCGATCTTGATGGACCAACTCATGATGTGTTTCCTTTCTCATCTCACCCGCAACACAACGAACAGGCTCGCGTCCTTGCGTTTGATCAGCAGCAAGGCGCTGTCCTTGGATTTCGCCAGCGCCTCGCGCAATTGCTCCACCGTCTCCACCGGCTGGCGGTTGGCCTCGATGATCAGGTCGATCCGTTGCAGGTTAGCCGCGCCGGCGGGACTGTCCGGCTCGACGTCCGAAATGAGCACGCCCTTTTGCTGCTTGAGGCCAAATTCCTCGGCCAGTTCCGGCGTCAGCGGTTGCACGGTCAGCCCGAATCGTTCGAGGCTGCTGCCGCCGCGCCCGGCGGAGGCCATCGTTTCGGGCGTGAGCTTGCCGATGGTCACGGTGAACGTCCGCTCTTTGCCGTCGCGCAGGACGGTCAGTTCGGCTTTTGTGCCTGGCATGGTGGCGGCGACGGCATTGCGCAGCTCGCGCGTGTCGGCCACCGGCTTGCCCTGATACTTGATGATGACGTCGCCCGGCTTAAGGTCAGCTCTCTCGGCCGGCGAGTCCTTGTTTACCTGGGCGACGAGCGCGCCTTTGGTGTCGGACAGTTTGAACTGGTCCGCCAATTCGCCGGAAACATCCTGGATGATCACACCAAGGAAACCGCGCGTGACCGAGCCGCCCTTGAGCAGCGTCGGCATCATGCTCTTGGCCATGTTGATCGGGATGGCGAAGCCGACGCCGGCGAACTGGCCGATGCGGGTGGCGATGGCGGTGTTGATGCCGATGACTTCGCCGCGCATGTTCACCAGCGGGCCGCCGGAGTTGCCGGGGTTGATGGCGGCGTCGGTTTGGATGAAGTCCTCGTAATCGGCAATGCCGACGTTGGCGCGGCCGACCGCGCTGATGATGCCGGCGGTGACGGTTTGCGCGAGGCCGAAGGGCGCGCCGATGGCCAGCACCCAGTCGCCGACTTCCAGCGTGTCGCTGTCGCCGAGCGCGGCCACTGGCAGGTCGCCCGGCGCACGCCCTTTGATCTTGATGATGGCGACGTCGGATTTCTCGTCCGTGCCGACGATCTCGGCGTCGAACTGGCGCTTGTCGGCCAGTTGCACCCGGATCTTGTTCACGTCGCGCACGACGTGGAAGTTGGTGAGGATGTGGCCATCCTTGTCCACGATCATGCCGGAGCCTTCGCCGTGTTGCGGGACGCTGTATTCGCGCTTGCGTGGCTCACCGTGCTTGCGCGGCTTGTCAGGCCATTCCTCCCCGAAGAACCGTTCGAAAAAGTCGTCGCCGAACGGGAATCCCCAGTCCCAACTGCGGAACTTCACCGTCTTTTCCGAAAAGACGCTGACGACGACGGGTTTGACATGCGCCGCAACAGCCCCAAACGCCTTGCTCAACTCGCGCGCTGGCGCGGTCACGGATTCGTCCAGCGCGGCGTTCGCGTTGGTGACCAGCAGAAGTGACAGAAAAAATGCGGTTGTCCTTTTCATTATGCCTCCTCTCCGCTGACGCGGAAATGCAGGGTCAGGTAAAAGTTGTAGATGCCAAATTGTGACAGTGGCAGGCGCGCCACGTGGCCGCCGCGGATGCCGGCAGGATACTCGATGTCCACCGGCTGCTCCGCCGTCAACGCGCCGTCGCCGGCGCAGCGCCAGCATTCGTAGCCGGCAACATGGCCGCGCCCGCGACAGGTCGCGCACGGCGCGCGCGCCGGGATCTCGACGCGCACCCGGCCGCCTGCGCGGGCTTCCTGCGGGCTGAGAATCACTTCGAGCGTCAGACTCTCCAGCGTCTCGGCTTTTGGCCGGCTGATTCCCGCGAAGTTGCTCCACAGCCGGTCGAACAATTCATCGAACGACGGATGAAACTGTTCGAACCCGAACAGCGAGATGTCGCGGAAGCTCGTGGCCGGCACGATTTCTGGCTCGCGTAGCCGCCGGTCGTAGGCACGGCGGCGTCCGGGATCGCTGAGCGTGGCATACGCCTCCTGCGCCTCGATGAACGGGCCGCTGTTAAGCCCGGACTTGTCTGGATGCAGTTGTTGCGCCCGCTGGCGGAACGCGGCTTTGATTTCCCGCTGGCTCGCGTCCGAGCCGACGCCAAGGACCAGATAGTAATTCCGCTCCATGACTGCCCCCTGTTCTCACGCCGCTTTCCTTTCCGCGGCCTGGGGTTCGCCGGATTCCAAGCTGCCGACCAGACTGTCCGCCTCCGCCAGCACGCGCTCGATCTGTCTGCGCGTGTCCTCGGCCTCGGCGCGAACCGCCGCCGTGGCGTTGGCCAAGGCGTTCTTCACCGCGTCAAGACCCGCGTCGTGAACATGATCGCTGCCGAGCGTCTGCCGCACCGTCCGCAACAGATCGGCTGCTTCCTCCAGCCGGCGTTCGGCCGCGCCAAACTCCTTCTTGTGCGCCAGCGCGACGGCCCGGACGACCTTGGCCTTCACGAACAACATCGTCACGCGCGCCTCCAGCCGATGCACGCGCAACGCAACCACTTGCTCGGCGTTGCGGGCCGCGGCAAGCGCGGTGTTCCTGGCCGCGGACGCCCCGGCCTCCAGGCGCTGTTCGAGCATGGCGAGTTCCTGGAGAGCACGCTCGGTCTGCCTCTCCAATCCTTCCACCGCCTCATCCTTCAATTCGCGCAAGCGCCGGGCCGTGCGGCGCAAAGTTCCCCGACTCTCCTCGTAGGCCACAGCGATGGCCTCCGCGAGGGCCTCGGTGACTTCGCTTTGTTTGGCGCGCAACACCTCAAGCTCCCCCTCGATGGCGCGGCGCGCGCTTTCAACATCACGCTGGCCGCCGGCGCGCCAGTAAGCCACACCCGCCAGCGCGAGACTGACAACTGCAATGATCAATGCTGCGATTTCCATGGCTCAGTTCTCCCTTCTGTTGGTTTGTCTTCCTCAACCCTCAACCCGGACCGCGTCACGTGAACCACGCTCTCGCGATAACCTGCGCCACTTCCGCCGGCAGTTCAGCCGTCCTCCCCCTGAACGCTCCATCAACACGCTCTGGCGCATGGTAGATCGCCTTTCTAGCGGCTTCCGCGTTACGCCTGTCCGCTCGTGACGGCACCTTCTTTCGAGGTGGCGCTCACGTCTTCCGGTATTTAGCAGAGCCAATGCCCGCGCGAACGACGCTGTTGAAAAGTCCGAGGCGCGCGCAACTTGCCAACCCGCGCGGTTCAGCCGGGTGTGTCATCTTTTTTCAGCCCCCTGTGACAGCCCCGAAGTCGCTGGGACAACTGGACACAAGCCCGCTCGAAAACAGGTTCGGGGGAAATCGGACAATCCACCACAGACGCCGTCGCAAGGCGGTCCTACGCATGGTCTGCCGACGCTTTGTCCAGCGCCGGGTTGTGAACCGCAGAACTATTCTGAGTCGCAATTACGGCATCACTTCGGCAGCAACTCGGCGACGAGCGACTTCTCTTCCTTCAGCTCGTTCTCCGTCGCCGCAATCTTCGCGCGGCTGAAATCGTTGAGCGGCACACCTTGGACGATCTCGCGGTTCTTGCCGTCACTGCGAATCGGATAGCTGAAGATAAGGCCCTTTTCAATCCCGTAGCTGCCGTCGGAGCAGACGGCGACGCTGAACCAATCGCCCGGCGCGGTCGGCGTCGTCAGCGCGCGCACGGTGTCCACGACGGCGTTGGCGGCGCTGGCGGCGCTGCTGAGGCCGCGCGCCTCAATGATCGCCGCGCCGCGTTTCTGGATGATGGAGATAAAATCCTTCTCCAGCCACTCGCGATGACCGATGACGTCGGTGACGGGCCGGCCGCCGATCTTCGCGTTGAAGAAGTCGGGATACATCGTCGAGCTGTGGTTGCCCCAGATGGCGAGGTGGGTGACGGCGGTGATGTCCGCGCTGGCCTTTTTGGCAAGCTGGGTCTTGGCGCGGTTCTGGTCGAGCATGGTCATCGCATGCCAACGGTCGCGCGGGACGCCGGGCGCGTTGTTCATGGCGATGAAGCAGTTGGTGTTGCACGGATTGCCAACAACGAGGACACGCACGTCGCTGGCGGCGTTCTTCTGGATGGCCTGGCCCTGCGGCCCGAAGATTTTGCCGTTGGCGCCGAGCAGGTCTTTGCGTTCCATGCCGGCCTTGCGCGGCATGGCGCCGACGAGGAGCGCCCAGTTCACGCCCTTGAAGCCTTCGTTGAGGTCGGCGGTGGGCACAACGCCTTTGAGCAACGGGAAAGCACAGTCGTCGAGCTCCATCACGACGCCGTTGAGCGCCTTGAGCGCCGGCTCGATCTCGATGAGGTGGAGGATGACCGGTTGCTCCGGCCCAAACATCGCGCCGGAGGCGATGCGGAAGAGGAGGGAGTAACCGATTTGGCCGGCAGCGCCGGTGACAGCGACACGGATGGGGGTCTTGTTCATGTGTTTTGGCTCCAAGTGCGCGGAATATAGGTGGCGACACCAACTCCCGCAAATTTTTTTGATGGAACCAGAAGCGTTGCCGGGCCGTGGCCGGCCTTGTTGCGGCAAAGGCTGTCGAGGCGTATGCTGCGGCCTGTTGGCGCGGGCGAGTGAACTCAAACGCCCGCCACGGCGAAGGAGATCGAGATCATGAAGACGAAGGTTGCATCAGCGGTGGTTTGCTGGCTGGGCGCGGCGTGGTTTCTGGGGAACGCGTGGGCGGCAGAAGCGGAGTTGCGGACTGGCAAGGCGGCGATGGGGGATTGGACCACCGATGCGCCCGGCGTGCGCCGGCTGTTGAGAGTGGATGACTTGCCGGGGCCGTATCACACCGAGTCCGCGCACAACCCGCCCCGGCTCGTGCCGCGGCCCGGCAACGCATGGCCGAAAGTGCCGCCCGGTTTCACCGTCACGGAGTTCGCGCGCGACTTGGTCAACCCGCGCGTCATCGTCACCGCGCCAAACGGCGATCTGTTCGTGGCCGAGAGCCGGGCCAATCGCGTGCGCGTGCTGCGCGACGCCGACGGCGACGGCAAACCGGAACTGAGCGAGGTGTTCGCAGCGGACCTGAACCAGCCCTTTGGCGTTGCGTTCCATCCGCCCGGTCCGGAGCCGAAGTTCATCTACGTCGGCAACACCGACGCCGTGGTGCGGCAGCCCTATCGCAACGGGCAGACCAAGGCCGCTGGCCAGTGGGAGAAACTCGTCGAGCTTTCCGGCGGGGGCCGCCTCACCGGCGGCGGCCACTGGACACGCGACGTCGTCTTCTCGCTGGACGGGAAGAAGATGTTCGTCTCGGTCGGCTCGAAGTCGAACGTGGACGACGGCTCCGTTGAGGACCGGCGGGCGCGCATCTTCGAGTATGATCCCGACGGCAAGAACGAGCGCATGTTTGCTTGGGGCATCCGCAACCCGGTCGGCCTGGCGATTCATCCCGCCACGGGCGAACTCTGGACCTCGGTGAACGAGCGCGACGGCCTGGGTGACGACTTGGTGCCCGATTACGTGACGCGCGTGCGCGATGGCGGCTTCTACGGCTGGCCGTGGTTCTACATGGGCGGCCACCAAGACCCGCGCCACAAGGGCAAGCGGCCTGAACTGAAGGCGAAGGTGCTCACACCCGATGTCATCCTGCAGGCCCACTCGGCGTCGCTGGATATGACGTTCTACGATGGCGCGCAGTTTCCCGCCGAATACCGGCACCATGTGTTCGCCGCCGAGCACGGCTCATGGAACCGCGCGCGACGCACCGGCTACAAGATCATCCGCATCCCGACCGTCAACGGCCGAGCCACCGGCGAATACAACGATTTCATGGTCGGCTTTGTCACGCCGGAGGGCAACGTGTGGGGCCGGCCCGTGGGCGTGACGGTGGCCAAGGACGGCGCGCTATTGGTCACCGACGACGGCGGCAACTGCATCTGGCGGGTGAGCCACGCCTCGCGCGGCCGGTGATGCGGCGTTGCGGCCCCGCCATCCGCGCCTTGAACCGGCCGCGTCGAAAACGCGCAGGCTAGAATTTCAGGCCGAAGAACTTCTGGAAGAATCCCTGGACGGGCGGCTCCTGGCCGGGCAGCAGCGGCGGCTGGTTCTGGTCTATCCAGAGGTTGAGCGCGGCGGCGACGCCTTCGGGCGAGAGATGGGTGCTGCCGATGCGTTGCAGCCCCGGCTCGAGCATGAACCGCATCGGCGCGGTGTCCACGCCAAACTGCTCGCAGAGGGGGCCTTGATAACCCTGGCCGTCCCAGTAAACCGGCCAGGGCAGCGGATGCGAGAGTTGGAAGATGTCCAGCGCCTCGCGGCTCTTGTCCACGCAGATGGTGTAGATCTCGAAACCCTTCGGGTGGTAGCGGAGATAGAGCTGCACGAGTTTGGCGGCGTCTTCCAGCACGTTCTTGGACTTCGCCGACCAGAACTCGATCAGCAGCGGCTTGCCCTTCATGGCGGCGATGTCCATCTTTTCGCCGCGCAGGCCGGTGAATTTCGCCGGCGGGCACGGGTTGTTCAGCAGGTCGCACTGTCTCATCAGCGACCGCGCGTTGAAGACGAATTCGCTCTCGGGAAACCGTTTCAGCAAGTCGGCGGCGGCTTCCTTGGCCGCGTGCAACATGGCCTGCCGGCGGCGGAACTGCGCGTGCATCAGCATCGCCGCGGCTGTTTCGCGGCGGTGGGGGAAGTCCTTGGCGATGCGTTTGGCGATGGCGACGCCTTGCTCCGGATGGTCGGGCCACGTGGCGTTGAGCAGCAGGAACTCGGCGCGGATGGCGTCGTCTTCGTTCGGCTTGTGCGCGAGCACTTCGTGCGCGGCGGTTTCGGCGCGTGACCGCTGGGCGAAGTCCTTTGTCATTTGGAACACGGACAGCCGGCATCGCGCCTCGTTGATGCGCACAAGATTGACGCGCGGGCTTTTCGGAAACTCTTTGATGAACTGCTGGCAACGGTCCGCCACGTCCTGATACCAGACCAGGCTGCCCTCGGCGCTGGCGGGTTTCTTGGTGGTGAAGAGCGATTCCAACTCCGACCATGTGATGAGTTCTTCCTCGGACTTGAGAATCCGCTTCGCCGCGTCAACCAACGCGGCTTTGCGGTCGGACTCGGAGATGTCCGGCATGGTCGCGAGGCTCTCCGAGCTTTCAGTCTTGAGCTTCGCTTTCGCGGTGGACGAACCGTAGCCGGAGCGCGGCTTGGGCGGTGTGGCCGGCGGTGTCGAGGAGGGTTTCGGCTCGCTGTCGGGTTTCTTGGAAGCAGTTACGGTTGGCCGGCTGAGTTTCGCGGGCTTCTCTTCGCTGGCAAATCGTTTCGCAGCGGGTGACGGCGGCTTGGTCGCGGAGACAACCGGCTCCGTCGGTTCTTTGGGAGCGGTCGCAGAGGTGCGGCCGAGCCTGGCCGGCTTCCCGGCGCTCGCGAACGACTTCGCGACGGGCGAGGGAGGCTTGGCGGCGGCGACGGCCGGCTCCGTCGGCTCGCTGGGGGCAACCGCCGGCGCGCGGTCAAGCTTGGCTGGTTTTTCCGTGGTGGCGAACGGTTTGGCGGCCGGCGGCGGTGGCCGGGGCGAAGCGACGGCCACAGACGGCGGGACTTTCACGGTCGGTTTGGTTGACTCGACCGGCATGGCGATGGCCGGGCGCAGAGGTTTGGCGTAGAGCACGCCGCCGATCTCGATGTGCGTCGGTTGCGGCGCAGGAGCGGGTGGTGGCGGCGGCGCGGGCGTTGCGACTACTCGTTTCTCCGGCGCAGGAACTGCGGTTGGCTTCGAAGGCAGCTTCGCGACGGCGACGCTGCGTTTCTCCGGCGCGGGTGTTTTGGCCACGGCGGGCTTGGGCGCTTCTCTCTTGCTGACGACTGTCGCCGTTCTGGCGGCGGTGCGGACGGACGGCCGGACCGGCGCGGCGGGCTTGGCGGGCGCGGCCGCAGCAGACGACGCGAGCGCGCCGGTGGATTGCCAGCGTTTCATCAGCGGCTCGATCTCCGCCGGATGCGCCGCGATGCGCGCCACGATGCCGGAGGGATCCACGAGCACGCGTGTTGGCGGTGCCATCGCCGGGTAAGCCTCCATCAGCTTCGCGTTGGCCGGATCGTTGGCGAAAACCTGCGGCCACGGCGTCGGGTGCGCGGCGTTGGCCTTGTCGAATGTCGCGCGGTCGGTGTCGAGGTTGATGCCCACAACGAGCAAGCCGCTGTCGCGGTGGACCTCAAACAACCGCCGCAACACGCCGCTGCTCTCGCCCGCCGGCAGCGTGGCGGCGGTCCAGAAATCCAGCACCAGCGCCTGGTTGCGAACCGCGCCGAGGTCGAGCGCTTTGCCGTCCGCTGTCGTCACGGCCGGCAGCGGCGCCGGCTGTGCATAGAGGCTGAGTTGCTGGAGCAATGCCCGCGCCTGCGCCGCCTCGCGCGATTTCGGAAACGCGCCGAAAAGCCCGATGGCCGCCTCGCGCACGGCGCGTTCATCGCCCTTGCGCTGCTGCGCCCGCGCCAGCAACCAGAACGCCTCGGCGGCTGGCGGCTGGTCGGAGAAATCGCGGACGATGAGCCGCGCCTGCTCGATGACGGCGCCCAACTCCTCCGGCCACGCCACGCGGGCCAGCACGAGGCGCGCCCGCGCCGCGCCGGGGCCGCGATCGTTCTTGGCGAGTGACTGGCGGGCGAGTTGCACGGCCTTGTCGCGCTCGGCGCGCTCGCCGGTCAACGCGGCCAGTTCCTGCCGGCACTGCGCGTCCACCGCGCGCACCTCGGCGACGTGCGAACTGCCGGGCTGGTCGCCGAGGTAATGTTCGCAGCGGACCACAACGGCAATGAGCCAGTCCTTCAGCGCGTCGCCGCCGTCATCGGCCGGCCGCCGGGCGAGCGTGTCCCGGATGCGGCGCAGTCCGAGGACTTCGGCGGCCGAGTCTCCCGGCTTGGACGCGAGCACCGCGCCGGGCACTGCGGCTTCGCTCGGCGGCGCGTTCGTGCTGTCGGCGGCGCGAAGCCCCGCGCACGCGACCAACGCCACCCACATGCACGCCCATCGTTTCATGCAATCGCTTCAGCCACCAGATCGCCCACCTGTGTCGTGGAGTAGCCCATCTTGCCGGCGGCGAGCGATTTCAGTTTCGTGTTCACGACTTGAATGGCGGCGTTCTCGATGGCCTTCGCGGCGGCGGACTCGCCGAGGAAGTCGAGCAGCATCGCGCCGGCGTTGATCGTCGCGATGGGGTTGATGACGTTCATGCCGGTGTATTTCGGCGCACTGCCGCCCATCGGCTCGAACATCGAGCAGCCGTCGGGATTGATGTTGCCGCCCGCGGCGACGCCGAGGCCGCCCTGGATCATCGCGGCGAGGTCGGTGATGATGTCGCCGAACATGTTGTCGGTGACGATCACGTCAAACCACTCCGGGTTCTTCACGAACCACATGCAGGTGGCGTCCACGTGGGCGTAGTCGCGCTTGACGGTCGGGTAACCCGCGCCCATCTGGTGGAACGCGCGCTCCCAGAGGTCGAAGGCGTAGGTAAGCACGTTGGTCTTGCCGCAGAGCGTGAGCTGCGCGGTCTGGCCGGCGGCGACGTCCTCTTTCTTGAGACCCTTCCACGGCTTGTCGGTGTGGCGCTTGGCAGCGAGGTCGAACGCGTATTTCAGGCAGCGATCCACGCCGCGGCGCGTGTTCACTGATTCCTGGATGGCGACCTCGTGCGGCGTGCCCTTGAAGACGAAACCGCCGGAGCCGGTGTAGAGGCCCTCGTTGTTCTCGCGGACGACGATGAAGTCCACGTCCTCCGGGCCTTTATCCTTCAGCGGGCAGTCGCTGGCGCGGTAGAGTTTCACCGGGCGGAGGTTGATGTATTGCTCCAGCTCGAAACGCAGGCGGAGCAGCAGGCCCTTCTCAAGGATGCCGGGCTTGACCTTCGGATGACCGACGGCGCCGAGGAAGATGGTCTTGTAGCGCCGGAACTCCTCCACGGCACTGTCGGGCAACACCTCGCCCGTCTTCAGGTAGCGTTCGCCACCGAAGTCGTAGAAATGCCAGTCGAGTTTGAAACCGAACTTCTTGGCGGCAACCTCGGCCACTTTGATGCCTTCGCGCACCACCTCGGGGCCGGTGCCGTCACCGGGAAGAACTGCAATGGAATGTGTTTTCATCTGTGGCAGGAATAGTAATGGTGCGCGCCAGCAACGCAAGCCGCGTTTCACGAGAGTCTCTTGCAAAACCCCTCTTCTGTAGCGGCGGTCTCCGACCGCCGTCCGCGTATGCTGAGGATTTCGGCGGTCAGAGACCGCCGCTACAGGGTTTTGCAAGAACCTCACGAGAGTCGTGCAACCGGGCACACGCACCGTAGCGCAGGTTTCCAACCTGCTGTATCGCGGATTTCCAATCCGCAGGTCTCCGCCCATCGAGCGCGTTATCTCGTGCGAACGCTCTGCCGGCTGGAAGCCGGCGATACAGCAGGTTGGAAACCCGCGCTACACTCCTCCTCACGGCGCGAGGAACGCCGTGTAGAAGTAGTCGTTGAACTTCCACGTCCCGCTCATCAACGACCAGAGCCGCACATACACCGGCCCGCCATCCACCGGCAACGTCACCGCCTGCGTCCGGTTCGTCCCCAGCACCGCCGCGTAGAGATCGTAGCTTCCCGGCGTGCTGCCGGCCCACATCGCATACTGGCTCACCCCGCTGCCCGCG
>JACRQF010000008.1 GCA_016222825.1 Verrucomicrobiota bacterium
TCTCCAGCCACCGCAATCTGGGTATCCCCGGCCAGGAGCGCATCCATTGCGATCACGCCCGTTGCACACTTCTTGACCGTCAACGCGACTCCCTCACGTGAGAACAATCGCTCGTAGTCTGCGATGATCGCCAGCGATGTCAACGGCAACATGCCCACCGCCATCGTCACCGGAGTTGCCGGCTTCGGTGGCTGTTGAGGTTTACACGAGCAACCCAGCCCCGGGCCAAGTGCGATAAGCGCACAGAGCACCGCCAACTGCGCGGCGGTCTTCGCCTTCGTTGGCCGGTTGGTGGTTGTCATGAAACTCCCTCTTGGTGGCGAAAATCTAGCCCAACGACCCTCAGAACTAAAGAAATTTTCCCTCCACGTTCGTCGCGCTGGCTACCGCCTGCCGTGGTTGAAGCCAACCGCTTCGCGTTTCAATGTCGCTCCCATATTGCCCTGAACGGCTACGCCAACGCACGACGGATCCACCCGAATCACCGCCGGCTGGTTCTGGAACACGTTGCCACTCATCCGCACGTCGTGACCGCCTGGCGCGAACGTCACCGCCTCCTCCGCGCAGCCCTCGCCGAGCGCGAACACGTTGTCGCGCACGATGACCGGGCCGTAGCTGCCCTTCTCCTCGTGCAACGTGAAGTAAAGCTCCGGCCATCGCCGATACTCGCCAGTCTCGTAGCTCCGCCGGCCACGGCGCGCATCGCTCTCACCCTTGGTCGTGTTGTTCACAAAGACGTTGCCCTGGAGGATGAAGTTTTTCGGCTGGTTGATCCAACTGCCTCGCCCACCGTTGCGGAAGGTGTTGCCGATGATCGTCACGTCCTCGCACGACTTCTCCACGCTCATCACCCGCGAGCCGTTCGTGCCGTCTATCTGATTGCCAGTGATCGTGGCGTTCTTGCAAAACTCCGCCAGGAAAAACGCTCCCATCCGCGAGCCGATGATGTGGTTGTTCGCGAAGACCACGTTGCGGCACCGCTGCACGTGCATCGTGTCGCCCAACGCGCTAAGTTGGCAGCCCGTGATCCGCACGTCGCGCGCGCACATGACGTCCACCCCGCCCTTGCCCGACGCCGAGCCAGTGGGCGCGTAAAGCCCGTGGAACGTGCCGGAGAAGTTGTAAGCGAGCTGGACGCCATCGCCGCTCGCGCCCTGAAAACGCAACGACTTCCCGCCCGGCTGCTCCGCCACCTTAATGAAGTCGGCGGCCGATTCAACGACGAAGTATTGCCGGCCCCGCGTGATGTTCTTCGGCAACGCGCCGCCGAAGAAACAAAGCCCGTGTTTCGGCTCCGAGTCCTTGCTGACGCCGATCGGCTTCACGCGATTGTCGAAGCACACGCGGTCGTCGCCGTCGGCCATCCGCACGCCGGCGCGGATGAGATCGTTGCGGAAGTAACGCCGCGCGCGTTCCACTTCCCACGCCTCGTAGTTCTCCGGCCAGACGATGACCTGCCACAGATAGCCGTAGTCCCACATGAACTTCCCGCTCCGCAGCAGCGTGCAACTCTCGACGTGGACACGCTCAGCAAACGTCACCACTTCGCTCTCGCTGCCCTTCTTGCCCGTGCCCTCCACGCCGATGACCGCACCCGCGATGCCGTCCGAGCGCACGTCGCGGAACAGGATGTCGCTTGTTGCGCCACCCACCGTCGTGCCGATGACGAAGATGCGCGTGCTCGCGTTCGGCTCCCAAGAGTTCTCCTTCTGCGCCGGGTCGAAGCAGTGGCCTTGGAAGAAGCCTCCATGCCACGCAAAGTCAGTCACGTTCGTGCCGCAGAAGACCACCCGCCGCGCCTTGTCACCAAGCTGCTTCGGCAGATGAAACCGCGCCCCGTGCGCCAATACCGTCGTCCCTGACGAAATCAACGCCGGCTTCTCCCCCGCAACGAAGTAATCGCCCGGCGGAATCGTCACCACACCGCCGCCGCGCCGCGCCACGTCGCTGAAGCACGCTGTCAGCGCCGGCGTGTCATCCGTCACGCCATCCGCCTTCGGCGAATACGCCGCGAGATTCACAACAGCGTGGCCCGACCGAAGAGTTTCACTGCTCCACGCAACCGCAGTGCAGATGACAACCAACACCAGAGAGAAGCTGAGTTTCATGATTCTGGAGATCACTTCATTACAATCGCATCCTTGTGAGCGCCGGGTGCAACTTCGATTGCTTTGCCCGCGCCGCCGAGGTCGTTGGCGATGAGCGTAATGTTGCGGCTCTTGTCGCCGGAGAGTCTCAGGAACGCGCTGTCCTTTGCACATGGCTTGCAGCCGCGGATGAGCGCGTCGCGCACTTGCGCTAGGCCGAGCATTGCCGCACCGCCCGGCCAGAAGGAGGCATCGAGGCCGTCCGCCGTCAGGTTCTCCACATCATCGAACACCATCGCGTGGCGCCGGTCGGCGGAGGCGGTCCGCAACTGGATGTTCGAGAAGCGCAGCCCTTTCACGTGCCGGCAGTAGAAACCGTAGGCCGGAAGCTCGCCGAACATCGTGGACTCCGGATACTTCTTCGGCAGTTCGGCCACTTCCTTCTCTGCCAGCTTGCGTGCGCCGCCGCCCTCGAACTCGAACATGAGGTTGCTGAGCGAGACGTTGTGGATGGGCGCGTTGGTCAGGCCGGTGATGGAGCAGCCGATCTTCCCGACGCCGGTGGCGACGATGTTGTTGATGACGACGTCGCGAAAGCTGCCGACGGGTTGCGGCTCCATGCCGTCCTTGAACGGCCGCGCGCGGTCGCCGAGCCGCAGGAAGAGCGGCACGCCGACGCCGTGGATGCTGATGTTGGAGATGGCGATACGCTCCAGTTGGCCGCCATCCACAAGTTCCAGTGAGATGCCGCTGATCCCGCGGGTGTGGCCGTAGGTGACGTTGGCATCATGCGGCGAGGTGACGACGCAGTTGGCAATGGTGATGTTCTTGAAACCGCCGTTGGACTCCGTGCCCATCTTGATGGCGTTGCAATGGCTGCGGGCAACGCAATCGCTGATGGTGATGCTGTCGCACGGTCGCTCGAACGTGCTCTTGAGTGTGATGGCGTCGTCGTCGGACTCGAAGACGCACTGCGACACCGTGCAGTCCTTGCAGCCGTCGAGGTCGAGGCCGTCGTTGTTGGCGTTGCCGAAGTTCCATACGCGCACGCCGCGCATCGTCACCCGCTCACAGCCGAGATAATGCTGCATCCACATCGCCGAGTGCTGGAGCCGCACACTCTCAACCAGCACGTCTCGGCAGTTCACGAGCCGGATGAGATACGGCCGGTTCTCGTAAGGCCGCTTGCGGTCCTTTATCTTAAAACTCCGCCCCTGCCCGTCAATCAGCCCGCGTCCCGTGATGCCGATGTTCTCCAGGTTCTCGCCGGCAATGAGGCTCTGCTTGACGTATTTGTCCGTGTAGGAGCGTATGGCGGGGATGTTGTCCGGGTAATGCGCGATGTTCGTGCTGCCGAGCAATGTCGCGCCCGCCTCGATGCGCAGCGTCACGTGGCTCCGCAGGCAAATCGTGCCGGAGAGGAACCGTCCGCCCGCCAGCAACACCGTGCCGCCGCCGCCCGCCGCGCAGGCGTCCATCGCTTTCTGGATCGCCGTCGTGCAGAGCGTCGCGCCGTCGGCCTTCGCGCCGTAGTCGCGAACGTCGAACACGGCGTCCGCGGCGAATGCCGCCGCGCAAGTCCATGCCATGAGAATCAAGACGAGGATTGGGTTGTGAGTCATGGGATTAGAGTCTCCTGTTTCAGTTTCTTGCCAACGACGCGGAAGAAGACGCTGTCGCCCGCCGGCAGTTTCACCTCAGCCCGCAAGCCGCCGAATTGCGGCGTGTGCGGCGGCGAGAAGACGCGCGTGGCGAGTTCGCGGCTGGTTGGGTTATGAACTTCGAGCAACGGTGCCTTGCCGGGTGATTGTCCGTCCACAACCAGCGTCAGCCTCACCGCCTTGTCCTCGCACACGAACGGATTTCCTGCCCAGATTTCAGCGGCGGGTAGAACCGGCTCCTGAAAATACGCCGTGCCGTCCACAACCGAAACGAAGCGGAAGAACTTCCGGCTCGCGACGTAGATGGCGGCGCAACCATTGTCCTCGACACCGCGCACGCGGAACGGCAGGTCGCAGATGAAATCGCGCGGGCCGATGGTGAACGCCGCTTCGTTGCCGTCGGCCTCGACGGTGAAGAAGAACTCCGCGCCAGCGAACTTGCCGGTCTTCACGGCGAACGGATAACCGTTCGTGCCGCCGTCGAGATTGCAGGCGCGTGTTAGATCTTCCAGCAACTCGTTGCTGAGGCGCGGGTCGGGCAGCGTCGCCATCGCGAAGCGATACGGCCAGACCTCGCCGGCCTTCACCTGCTGCTTGTCGCGGCCAAGGCCGATGTAAGTCCGGCCAACCAGCGACTTCGTTTGCGGATGCGTGGAGACTTGATAGCTGAACACGCTCTTCGCCGACGACAGGAACCCGAGGTAGCCGAGGTCGGTGTTCATCGTCGCGCAGTAACCGCCGGGTCGGATGACGCCGGCGCGGCGATATGGTTTCTCCCGGCCGGCTTCAAGCCGCACGGTGAGCGTGCCCGCGTCGCGGTCGGTGACGCAGAACTGGTCGTAGGTGCGGAACTCCGCGCCGCCCGGCCCCTCAGTCAGCAAGAGCGGCACCGGCACGTCGCCCGCAAGCGTCGCGTCCTTCTTCCAGCGGATTTCGCCTTCGTGCCAGATGATGCTGCCATGGTAATCGCGCCCGCCCTCAAACGGCCGGCGATAATTCCACGTCACGAAGTAATCCTGCCGGCTTTGCAGCGCGTAGGAAGTGTGCCGCCGCTCGAAGAACTCGTGCGGCTCTGTCCGCCGCGACACCGCGCCCATGCTTGGCGTCGGCCGCGTCGCCGTGTCGTAGCTTTCGGCCAGATGCGTCATCGTCGCCGAGTAGATTTGCAGGTTGTGCGAGCCGAGCGGCACGTCGAGAATCTTGTTCACGACCGACTCGCGGTTGCGCGGATAGTCGCCCTCGGTGGTCCGGAGGCGGTCCTCCGCGAAGAGCTTCGGCTGCGAGGCGACGCCGCTGGCGCTGTCAATGCCCTGCACCGTGCAGGCGAAACCGTTCTCGAAAATCTTCGCCAGCGACGGCATCTCGTTGCGGTCGGGATGCCAGCAAAGCTGCGCGGAGCCGAGGATGTTCAGATTGTCGCCGCAGCGGTGGAAACCGGACTTGTAGGAATAGACGAGCCAGTTTCGCGAGATTGCCCGCCGACCTTTGGTGTCGCTGACCTCCAGCGCAAGCCAGTGCTGCTTGTCCTGGACCATCTCGAACTCGCGCGCCAGCGTCGCCGCCCCGCCGCCGGCGTAACGGCGCACCACGCCATAGTCTGCATCATGGACCTTCACCTCGGCAATGCCGTCGGCGGAGGCGACCTCGAACTTCAGTCGCACGCGCTGCGCGCCGCGCGTCTTCTGCCACGGGTTTTCCATCTGCGAGTTGCGGCACTCCCACTGGAGAATCTTCGGCCCCTGCGTGACGTAGTGAGCCGCAGCAAGCGAGAGGTGGTAGCTGCCGCAACGGCTGTTGAGCAACTCGCGGCCGGCCTTCAGGTTGTTGACGACACTGGCGCACGTCATGGCAGCGGCAGCGACCTCCTCCGGCGAGCGGATGCGCGTGAAGGCGTCCACCGACATCCAACGCAGGTCGCGCAGCGAGTAGAAATACTCGCCGACGTTGTCGGCAATCAGTTTGCCGCCGTCGTAGGCGAACGGGAAGATGCGGTAGAACCACCAGAGGTTCGCCGGATGAGCGTTGGCGGCGCGAAGCTCGCGGTAATCCACGATGCCGTTGGCCGCGAAGCCGCACGAGCACGCGTAACGGCCGCGCGCGAGGATGCGCTTGCCGTCCCAGCACGGATAGCGCCGGCCGTTGCTCTCGAAGGACTCCTCCGGCCAGACGACTTTCTCGCCCCATGTGACCCATCGCACGCCGAGGTTGTCGGTGAATTCGACGCCGGGACAGGCGTAAAATTCCTCGTTGCTGGCGGCGGCGCAATCGTTCTTGAGCTTGGCGAGCTTCTCCGGCGTGAGCAATTCAAGCGGATCGGTGAAGACGACGAACGACAAGCCGGCGGCGCGCGCGGCCTTCTCATAGTCGCTGACCGTGCCGCGGCCGTCGCTGAGGCTCGTGTGCGCGCCGACGATACCGCGGACGCCGTCGCGGCCCTTGCCGAACGGCGCGTCCCAGTTCACCGACGCCTCGAACTTCACCGGCTGGATCGGCGCGAGTTTGTGCGTGCCGAAACCCCCGGTCTGCCGCGCCGGCTCGGCGAGCCAGCGGAGCGCATTGATGACGAGCTTGTTGCTGTCGCTCGGCTTGCCGTTTTCCTTGTCGCCGTCGCTCTCGGTAATCTGCGGCCACTGCCGGTTGCCGTGGTTGAGGAAGACGTGCTTGTTCGGCGCGCTGTAGATGAACACGCGTCCCTTTCCGAACGCCCGCACCGCGGCGATGGGCGGCGCGGATTTCTGGCTGGCTTCGCGGTCGAGATTCAGTTCGTTCTCGTGGCCAACGAAGTAGCTCTTCGCCGTCGGCTCGCCGGCGACGACCATCTGCCAGTTCGTGTCGAGGCCGAGCGCTTCGACGCCGGGGTTGGGCTGGCAGGCGTAACGCGGCAGATAGAGCCGCCGCACACCGTCGGTCGCCGGATGCGCCTTGATGTTGGCGGTGACGAAGAACTCCATCGGCGGGAAGACGAGCGACCTCGGCGCCGTGAACGTATTGGTTTTGTCGAACACACCCTCGTGCAACATGCGGCAGCCGAAGTTCTCCAGCAGCAGGTTGTAGAACTTCTCATCTTCGTCTCCCGGATAGCGCACCGCCTGCATCAGCAGGAACAACCCGCCGCCCTCGCGGACGTAACGCTCCAAGTCCGCGCGCGCCGCGAGGCATCGCTGACGGTGCGCGTCGGTCATCCGTGTGGCGGCGCCTTCTTCCAACGCGACGAGCACGACGGCGTGAAACGCCTTCAGTTGTTCGTAAAACTTCCCGGCCGCGGGCGCATAGCGGTAGAGCGGCCGCGAGTCCGTCAGCGCGCCCTGCAGCCCGTTCTTCGCGAGCGTCTTGTAGTAGCCGGTGTAGAGTCGCCACTCGGCTTCGTATCGCTCCGCCTCGGCCTGGAGGAAGCCGATCATCGGCGGCGGCTCAGCGGCGGGCGCGGCGCAGGCGAAGAGACAGGCCAGTGGCAACCAGAGCCGCAGCGTCGTCGAGAAGTTCACGGCAAGTTTGTAAACGCTTCCCGCAAGCTCAGCCAGCGGAAACTCGGCCAACTTGTTGCCTTGCGTTCCACGCGCAATCCGTCAAATTCTCCGCAGCCCATGACCGTCATAGATGCCATCACTCTGGCCGCCGCCGCCGCCGCCGCGGGAGCCGTCAACGCCATCGCGGGCGGCGGGACGCTGCTCACCTTCCCGACGTTGTTGCTCATCGGCACGCCGGCGATCGTCGCCAACGCCACCAGCACGCTCGCGCTGGTTGTCGGCACGGCGGGCAGCTTGTTCGGCTACCGCCGGCAAATCGCGGCGGTGCGGCCGTGGTTGCGGCAATTCGTGCCCGTGAGCCTGCTCGGTGGCCTGCTCGGCGGCATCCTGCTCACCTGCACCGAGGAGAAGGTCTTCGCGAACATGGTGCCGTTCCTGCTGCTCTTCGCCACGATCCTGTTTCTGGCCCAAGCGCCCCTGCGCCGCTTCGCCGGCTTCGCGGACAAATCCGGGATCGCCGCGCCGCACCATCGCGTTGTTTGGGCGGCGGTGTTGTTCCAGTTCTTCGTCGCGCTCTATGGCGGCTACTTTGGCGCGGGCATCGGCATTCTCATGCTCGCCTCGCTGGGTTTCATCGGCCTCACCGACATCCACGAGATGAACGCGCTCAAAACCATCCTCGGCTCGCTCATCAACCTCGTCGCTGCCGCGTGGTTCATTTGGGCGGGCCTTATCGAGTGGCCGAAGGCGGTTGTCATGACCGGCGGTGCGCTGGTCGGCTACTATCTCGGCGCGCACTTCTCCCAGCGCATCCCCCAAGCCCGCGTCCGCCAGATCATCACCGCCATCGGCTTCGCCATCTCCGCCGTGATGTTCTACAAACAGTTCGTGCGGTAGAGACGACAGGAGCGGCTCAAGTCCGCGTGTTGCCGAGGCTCACATAGACCGGGTTGCTGCTCGTGCTGGCGTCGTGCCACGACTTGCCGCCGTCCCATGAGATCTCCCAGCGGATGTCGAACGGGTTGAAGTATCTCGTCTTCGATGGGGCGCCGCGCGCCAACCCCGGTCTTCGCGCTAATCTCCTTGAACTTTCGGGCGGAGCGGCGACGATGGGCGCGGTTCCAAACGGAGGCTGAAATCATGACAACGCATCTGAGACTTCGACGGGCGGCGGGCGTGGCGATGGCGGCGGCGGTCCTCAACGGCGGCGCGGCCGGGCGCGGCGAGACGCCGCCGGCGCTCCAGACGCAGCGCGAGGGCAACACCGCGTTCGCCTGCGAGCTTTACGCGAAACTGGCGGGCGCTGCGGGCGACGCCAACGTCTTCTTCTCGCCCCACAGCATCTCCACGGCGCTCGCGATGACCAGCGCCGGCGCGCGGGGCGACACCGGCGCGCAGATGGTGAAGACCCTCCATTTCGAGCCGGACCCGGCAAAGCGCCACGCGGCGTTCGCGGCGATGGAGGCGAACCTGAACGCCGTGCAGAAAAAGGGGCGGGTCAAACTCAGCGTCGCCAACTCCCTCTGGCCGCAGAAGGACTTCGCGCTGCTGGAGAGCTTCCTCGGCCTCGTCAGGCAGAACTACGGCGCGTCTGTGACGCCGCTGGACTTCAGCGCGACCGAGACGGCGCGCAAGACCATCAACACGTGGGTGGAAGACAAGACGAACCAAAAGATCAGGGACCTCATTCCCGGCGGTGTGCTCAGCGCCGCGACGCGGCTGGTGCTGGTCAACGCGATCTACTTCAAAGGCGACTGGGCCTCGCCATTCATGGCCGGGGCGACCAGGCCGCAGCCGTTCCGGTTGCTGTCGGGCCAGACGGCGCAGGCGCCGCTGATGTTCCAGATGAAACACTTCGGCTACACCGAGGACGAAACGACGCAGGTGCTGGAGATGCCCTACGCCGGCGACGACCTCTCCATGCTCGTGCTGCTGCCGAAGAAGACTGGCGGCCTCGCCGCGCTCGAAAACAGCCTGACCCCCGCCAACCTCGCGAAGTGGACCCAGTCCATGTCGTCGCCGGAAGTGAGGGTCTATCTGCCGAAGTTCAAGATGACCTGCCGGTTCGGCCTCAACGACACGCTGAAGGCGATGGGCATGGGCGACGCGTTCGATCCGGGCCGGGCCGACTTCTCCGGCATGGACGGCGGCCGAAACCTCTTCATCTCCGCCGCGCTGCACAAAGCCTTCGTCGAGGTCAACGAGCAGGGCACCGAAGCCGCCGCCGCCACGGGCATCGGGATCGCCCTCACCTCCCTGCCCGCGCCGCCGATCGAGTTTCGCGCCGACCATCCCTTCCTCTTCCTGATCCGGGAGAAAAGCACCGACAGCATCCTCTTCATCGGCCGCGTCACCAACCCGACCGTCGCCGGGGAATAGCGCGGTAAACGCGAGACGGCGCGCGTTTCGGGCTTGTTAGCTTGCGGCTCTCCAGGCCAACAACCGCACAGTCATTTTGCCGAAGGAACGCGCATGAGCACCAAGAGCGTGGCGGGCGGAGGAGGACACCAAAACGGGTCGGCCGTCCTCAAGGACTGACCAATGACACAGCGTCCCCCTTCTTGACTACTTCTTCGCCGCCTTCTCCGCCTTGATCTTCGCCCAACGCGCCTTTTGAGCCGCGGACACAGCAGCCCGACCGGCAGCAGTCATCGTCCGCTTCTTGGCAACCGGTTTGTCTGCCTTCTTGCCCTTGAGCTTGGCCCAACGCTTCTTCTGGGCTGCGGCAATCCTGGCTTTGGCTTCAGGACTCAGAATGCGTTTGCCGGCAGGAGCGACTGGTTTGCCCGATTCAAAGCCTGAGAGTTGACGGTCAATCTCGGCTGCTTTGGCCAACAGGGATTCTTTGGTCTTCAGAAGTCTGGCGATCTGAACAAGGTCTTTGGACGTAAGGGCGGTCAGGTTCATGTTAAGTGCGACTGCTTGGCTGCTCTCGGCGGCTGAAAGTAGTTACTATCGTTCTGGCGGGATGTCCAGCCTCTATAGCGTAAACTTGCGGAACAGTGGCTCACGGCATCACCGCTCTCAGCGGTCAGCGGAACCACGGAATGCGCGGAAGGACACAAAAGACGAACAGGAAAGACGCAAGGACGCGAAGGGCTTTTTCTTCCCGCCTTCCCGCCCTCGCTGTTCAACTCCTGGATGAGAACGGAATTGAAACCACTGAACACACCGAACACACGGAAAGACGAAGATGGGCAGGAAGATGTTGGGGCAGGAAGATTCTTCGGGGATGTTCTTGCCCTCAAATATTCTTGCCCTCTCTCCCTGTTCCACTCCGCCGTCCCTTCCGTGTATTCAGTGTCTTCCGTGGTTCAACAACTCCGCGTCTTTGCGTTCAAGCGGCGGAATCTCAACGCAGAGGCGCAGAGAGTTGCAGAGGGCCGCAGAGAGGAAAGGTGGAGCGCGACTTCCAGGCGCGCTCTGCCGGGACTCAACAACAACCACGGAATGCGCAGCCAACGGGAAGGCAAAATCATGCAGGGCAAAATCATGGCCGACAAAACCATTATTTTGCCCCAATGATTTTGCCGAAGAAATGTCCTGCTTTACATGACGCAGCCGCAGGGGGAGAATGACCCCGAAGCCGGAAGCGAAAGGAATGGGAAGCAAGCGGTCAGCCGTCAGCGGTCAGCGGTCAGAATCCGAAAGGAACGAATGAAGACGATCAGCCGAAACCTGCTGCTGCTGGCGATGGCGTGCCTGGTTTTGGTTGCGTGGTTAATGCTTTCCGCACGTGAAGAGAAGAAGCTCAAGCCAGGGTCTGCAGTTCAGACGATCCAAGACTTCCTTCAGCAAATGCCACCTCCAACGCGTGTGCGGAGATTCTCGCATTCCAATGCCACCTATTACGACGTCTGGGGGCAGTTGGGAGGCATGCTTCGGTTTCCCTCTGGCCCACCTTCATACATCTTCGATTTAACCGGTCGCTTAGTTGATTGGACTTACGACCGGGGGGAAGCACGGGACTATGAGCAGAAGTGGGGTCATTTCAAAGACGCTCAATTCGTTTCGGTGCAAGAGATGCTTCAAGCTCTGGTTGGCACGAACGCGGGGGCGGTTCTCCTGCTTCCTGATAGAAACGCCGTAGCCGCGAAAGGAACGAGCAAGCCATGAACCCAATCCTCCGAACTCTGCTGCGAGCGACCGGCGAGTGAAGAGTGAGGAATTAAGAGTTATGAGTTTTCGGAATTCACCATTCTTCACTCTCAACTTTTCACTCTTAACTTCTGTGTCCCGAACCCTGTTGCTGCTGGCGATGGTGGCGCTCTGGACCGGATGCAGCCGTAACGCTGAATTTCGCGCACAGGCCGAGGTGGGTCAGCCCATTGTGACGGCGATAGAGGAATACCACAAACAAACAGGAAGCTATCCGGCCGCGTTGGTTGATTTAGTTCCGAAGTATTTGCCAGTGCTCTCAGAAATGACAAATACGTGGAACGGCAGGGTTGTCCAGTGGGAATACTATCCCGCGCCGAATGCTTACGGTGTCGCCCCATATATCTTAAGGTTTTGCATGGGGCATGGAGGAATTGAATATCGGCCGCCTGACTGGATCGGCAACGATGAGGGCACGATAACCACCCTTATCAGCAATAGGCCAAAGTAGTCGCAGCCGGAGAATGCCCCCGAAGCCGGACGCGAAAGGAATGGAAAGCAAGCGGTCAGCCGTCAGCCGTCAGCCGTCAGAATCTGAAAGGAAAGAATGAAGACGATCAGCCGAACCCTGCTGCTGCTGGCGATGGCGGTGTCAGTGTGCGCCGTTTGTTATTTGCTGCCTCACTTTGAAAGTATGCGAGCAGCACGGAGGAGCTTGGAAGCAGTCTTTCTTTTGGCGGTCCTTTACCAAGATCAGAATGAGGGGAAGCTTCCAGAAAGGATTGTATACTTGGAATTGAGCAAGGATTCATCAGAGTTTCGGGTAGGTGAATTCGGTAAAGACCTGACAGCGGATAGCTTGGTCAAAGCACTCAGAGCAGACGGCATCGTCACTCCGGAAGCAAATTCGGCTATCCAATCGCTCAACGAGATCTTACAGAGTGCCAGGCTGGATCAGATCGCCAAGCGAGTATCCCTATCGAAAGAGGGAACGAATCTAATGCAGCGGGGGGCGACCCTCACAGCACCGGAACGCACACGGCTTAATCGACTTCTTGTTGAGACGGCCTACCCACAAACATGTCCGAAGGAAGGCAAAGAGTTGGCCAAAATCTTGATGCTCAGCGGACTGAAGACGCGGCCGGACTTGGAAACGTGGGGTGAACGAATCTGCAAGTATCACTATCAAAAACCGGGGCTGCCCATGACCGCAAATCCGAAGGAGCGGCAGCCGATGCTTGTAAGCGACTTCATTGATGATCTGTTTTATCATGGGCGATTGATTCTTTTCACAGACGGAAGCGTCGTGTGGGACGAACGCGGGGAATGGTTCTCCGAGTTCTTGAGTAAGGCGCAGAAGCTGTGAAGGAAATGAGGAAGGAATGAACCCGATCCTCCGAACCCTGCGGCGAGCGGCCGGCCAATGACGAGCGAGGAACCCAGCGTTATGAAACTTCGGCATCCCCAATTCTTCACTCTCAACTTTTCCCGCTTCCCCTCCGTGTCCCGAACTCTGCTGCTGCTGGCGATGGCCTGGGCGGTGGCGGGTTGTGCGACGGCAACACCGAAGTCCGGCTCGGATTCAATACCTTTCGTGTATCTCAATTCATATTTCGAAGGCGAAGGCAACAAATCCATTTTGGACGATATGGCGGCGATGGGTGTGTCCCGTGAGAACTACTGGGAGATGGCGGAGTATTCCCAAACCCGCGCACAATTCGATGCCATGATGGCCGACCCGTTTGTTCGCCAGCGGGTTCCGTCTGTCAAATATGGCGCGACAGACCCGGCGAAGCAGATTGCAGCGGTTTATGAGGCGGCATTCAAGTCGCACGGCTGGCGGGAAGTTCGAGGTCACCTGTTGATTGAGGAAACTCTTGGCGGGGGTGATTGGCTGCGGGTTTACCGCAAAGGCGGACAGCAAGTATTGGTGCATATCATTGGCCCCTGGGAAAAGACGGAGCACGACAAGCCGCCCGTCGAGTTCGGAATCCGCACGATCATCCTGAAGTTCTTAGGACTGAAGCCGGAAGACCTGTTAGGCAAGGACTACAAACTCAAGAAGCATCCTTGGTTTACGCCACCCGCCAAGTGAAGTGAATTCCCAATTCATCCCTCTCAACGTTTCCCTCTTCACTTCCGTGTCCCGAACCCTGCTGCTGCTGGTGATGGCGTGGGCGGTTGGGGATTCCCGCTTTTTTCTCTACGCTGTGGCGTTTACGGCATCACCCACGGCGTGAGGTGGGCGAAGACCATCGCGATGAGGCCGATGACGGCGGTCAGCAGGAGACTGTGCTTGAGGGCCCAGCGGAAGAGCTTGCTCTCGTCGGAGGCCGGCATGCCGGTGGCCGCCACGGCGACGGCGATGCTCTGGAGGGAGATCATCTTGCCCATGACGCCGGCGGCGGAGTTGGTGGCGGCGGTCAGCAGCGGGTTGAGGCCGAGCTTCTGGGCCGTGACCACTTGCAGGTTGCCGAAGAGGGCGTTGGCGGAGGTGTCGCTGCCGGTGACGAAGACGCCGAGCCAGCCGAGGAACGCGCTGAAGAACGGGAAGAACCAGCCCGTGGCCGCGAACGCCAGCCCCAGCGTCACGGTCATGCCGGAGTAGTTCATCAGGAACGCGAAGCCGAGCACCGAGGCGATGGTCAGCACGGGCAGCGCCAGTTGCCGCAGCGTCGCCGCGAACACCCGCGCCATCGCCGCCGGCCGCATTCCAATCACCAGCCCACCGAGAATCGCGGCGAACATGCAGCCCGTGCCCGCAGCGGCGAGCCAGTCGAACTTGAACACCGCTTTCGTCGCTTCCGCGGCCGTCACCACCGGCGGCATCCGCATGACGTGGTTGTGGAGGAACGGCACGTCCAGCCGCAACGTCAGATGCTCCAGCCGCACGCGCACCGGATCGAGGCCCCAGAGCAACACGAACACCACCAGCAGCAGGTAAGGCGTCCACGCCTTCAGGATCGCGCCGGCGCTGTGCGCGCGATGTTGTGTCGCCTCCGCGTCCTCCTGGAAGAAGTCATCCGCCGGTTTCCAGAACTGGAGCAGCGCCACGAGCGCCCCCATTGCGGCCAGCGAGGCGAGGATGTCCGTCAGGTAGGGGCCGTGGAAATTGGCGACGACGAACTGCATGCCGGCGAACGCGACGCTGACGACGGCCACGGCCGGCAGCACGGCGCGCGTCTTGCGCCAGCCTGCGAAGACCACCATCAGGTAAAGCGGGATGACCAGCGACAGGATCGGCGAGATGCGGCCGACGGCTGCGCTGACCTTGTCCAGCGGCAGGCCGGTCAGCCCCGCGAGCGTGATAATCGGGATGCCGATGGAGCCGAACGCCACGGGCGCGGTGTTGGCCAGCAGGCAGAGCGCCGCCGCGTCGAACGCCCGCACGCCCACGCCCGCGAGCATTGCGCCCGCGATGGCCACCGGCGCGCCGAAACCCGCCGCGCCCTCGACGAACGCGCCGAACGCGAACGCGATCAGCAGCACGTGCAGCCGCTTGTCGTCGGTGAGGTGGGCGATGGAATCCTTGATGACCTCAAACTGGCCGCTCTCCACCGTGAGCCGGTAGAGAAAGATGGCCGACAGCACGATCCAGCAGATCGGGAACAAGCCGAACGCCGCACCGTAAAACGCCGACGAGACGGCCACGCTCACCGGTGTGCCGAAGGCGACGCAAGCGATGGCGAAAGCCGCCGCCAGCGCCGCGAGCGCGGCTTTCCACGCCGCGAGCCGCCGCACACCGATGAGGTAAAACAACAGGAGGATGGGCAGCGCTGCCGCCGCCGCAGAGAACCAGAGGTTTCCGCCGACGGCGGTGTAGTTCTGTTGCCACATGGCTGTTGCTTATACTTCGCCCGCGGCAGGTTATTCGACAGTTTTTTTGAGGGTGTCCGGAAGTTTGTGTATCGGGATAGGAAGCCTGTAGGATTTTTGCAGGTAGGGCGAGGCGTCCCTGCCGAGCCGCTGGCGTCCGATATGCACGGCCCGCGGCTCATCGGGACGATTCGCCCTACCAAATCGCATCACTCGCCCTGCCTGTTGTTTTCCGCACACACGAATACTCGGACACGCCTGTTGTTTTCGGCGGGCCGCAGTGCGAACGCCTCGCATCAGGGCTTCCTGCGCAACTCCGCGGGTTGCGAGCGCGGCCCCGGCTACTCCGCGGCTAGGATTTTGCAGGTAGGGCGAGGCGTCCCTGCCGAGCCGCTGGCGTCCGATATGCACGGCCCGCGGCTCATCGGGACGATTCGCCCTACCAAATCGCATCACTCGCCCTGCCTGTTGTTTACGGTGTAGCCGCCGGATTTTTTGTCCGGCTCCAGTTTCAGGAGGCCGCGCTTCTGCGCTTCCAGGAGCAGGTCGTTGAAGGAACGGAAGCCGTAGGCGCGCTCGTTGAAGCCGGGGTTGCGGCGCTTGATGGCCTGCTTGATCATCGAGCCCCAGATGCTCTCGTCCTCGTTGCGTTCCTCGGTGAGGGCTTCCAGCGTCTCCAGGACGAGGTCAAACGCCTTCTCGAGCGACGGCCCCGTGTTCTCGCCCTCGACGGGTTTGACGACGGGGGCGGTGGCCGCCCTGCGCTGCCGCGCCTTCGACGGCTGGGCGCGCACGAGGTCGTCGTAGTAGAGGAAGGTGTCGCAGTTGCCGATGAACAGGTCGGCGGTGGAGTTCTTGACGCCGACGCCGATGACGGTCTTGGCGTTCTCGCGCAGCTTGCTCACGAGCGGCGAGAAGTCGGAGTCGCCGCTGATGATGACGAAGGTGTCCACGTGGCCCTTGGTGTAGCAGAGGTCGAGCGCGTCCACGACCATGCGGATGTCGGCGGAGTTCTTGCCGGACTGGCGGACGTGGGGGATCTCGATCAACTCGAAGGCGGCCTCGTGGAGGTCGCGCTTGAACGCCTTGTAGCGGTCGAAGTCGCAGTAGGCTTTCTTGACGACGATGTGGCCCTTGAGCAGGAGGCGCTCGAGCACCTTCTGGATGTCGAAGCGCGGGTAATTGGCGTCGAGCGCGCCGAGGGCGATGTTCTCCAGGTCGAGGAACACCGCCATGGTTGCGTTGGTTTCGTGTGTGCTCATGTTTGTGCGCGGCAGCCTACACCAAGCGCCGCCGCCGCGCAGTCGAAAACGCGCGGACGGAGAGGCAATTTCCGGTTTGCTATTATCCGCCGGCTTGCTTAAGCAACAGTCATGGCTTCCGTGGAAACCGGCCTCCGGGCCTCCGCCATCGGCATCGTCACCAACTTCGGCCTTGCGATCATCAAGGTCGTCGTTGGTGTCGTGGGCAATTCCTACGCCCTGATCGCCGATGGCATCGAGTCCACGGCCGACGTGGTCAGCTCGTTCATCGTCTGGAGCGGGCTGCGCATCGCCAGCCGGCCGCCGGACGCCGACCATCCCTACGGCCACGGCAAGGCCGAGTCGCTCGCCGGCATGATCGTCGCGACGGCGCTGTTGGGCGCGGCGGCGTTGATCGCCTGGCAGAGCGTCGGCGAAATCCTCAATCCGCGCGGCGCGCCAGCGTGGTTCACGCTGGTGACGCTGGTGTTGGTCATCGTCGTCAAGGAGGCGCTCTTCCGCTTCGTGAATAAGACCGGCGACGCGCTCGACAGCACCGCGCTGCGAGGCGACGCGTGGCATCACCGCTCCGACGCGCTGACTTCCGCCGCGGTTTTCGTCGGCATCTCGGTGGCGCTCATCGGCGGCGAGGGTTACGAGGGCGCGGACGATTGGGCGGCGCTTCTCGCCTGCGGCATCATCGCCTTCAACGGCATCCGCCTGCTCCGGCCCGCGCTCGGCGAGGTCATGGATGCGGCTGTGGAAGCCGGAGTTCAGGAAAAGATTCGCGCCATTGCCGGTGGCGTGTCCGGCGTCGCCGCGATCGAGAAGTGCCGCGTGCGCAAGAGCGGGCTGGGTTTGTGCATGGACATCCACGTCGAGGTGGACGGCCAGATGACCGTCACCGAGGGCCACGACGTTGCCCACCGCGTCAAGGACGCGCTGACGGCGTCGGAGTTGAGGATCGCCGACGTGGTGGTTCACATCGAGCCGGCCTCGCCGCCGCAAGAGTGAGGCGGCGGCTTTTGCGCTTGCGCTGAAACGGCCGGGGGCTACGCTCCGCGATGGCAGAGTTCGCGGGTTCAACGGTGTCACACATGAACTGGCTCCTGCGCAGACAAACGGCGGTGATCGGCGGCTTGGCTGCCTTGGTCCTGGCCGCGTTCTGCTGTTGCGCGGACGCCGCGGACTCGCAAGCCGGCCGGCTGCTGTTCGTGGTCGGCACGCCGGACAACCGTGCGGCGGAGTTTGGCCTGACCGGGCCGGGCGAGGGCTACGCCAGCTTCCAGCAAAGGGTCCGCGAGCCGGTGGTGTTCACGGTCGGCCGGAGCAACACCAAGGTCTGGCCTTACATTCATCCCGCCATCAAAGACCGCTGGGCTGGCGCGCGGGCTTGGACGTTCAGCATCCGCTACGCGGCGAAGGATGAGTTGACGGAGCCGCTGTTTCTCATCATCGGACTGTGCGGCGGCTCGCCGCAGGAGCGGTCGCAAGTCGTCGTGACCGTGAACGACGCGGCGTTGCCCGTCCAACTCGCACCGGGCGGCGACCCGCGCGTGGCGTTTCGTCCGACCGGCGTGGGCAAGCCGGAGACGATGATCTTCCGCATCCCGGCCGGGCAAATCCGCAAAGGCGACAACACGATTTCGATCCGCTTGGACGAGCAGAGCTGGTTCATCTACGACTACATCGCGCTCAGCCGCGAAGCGAAACCGCTGCCGCTCACCGTGCCGCCGGAGCGCAACCTGCTCGCCGCGTTCCGCGCCGGGCCGATGGCTGGCGTGGACGAGATTGTGTTCGCGGTGCGGCGGCTCGGCGAAGACCCGCACTGGTATGCCAACTTTGGCTGGACACTGGAGCAGTCGAACTGGCGCACGTATCTCGATGGCGCGCGCCTCTGCCGATTGAACCTGAACACGGGCAAGGTGACTGTGCTGCTGGATGATCCCGGCGGCGGCATCCGAGACCCGCAGCTCGACTACGAGGGGCGCACGATTTTGTTCTCCTACCGGCGCGGTGGCAGCGAGCATTTCCATCTCTATCGCATCAACCTCGACGGCTCGGACCTGCGCCAACTGACCGACGGCCCCTACGACGACATCGAGCCGGCGTGGTTGCCCGACGGCGACATCATCTTCGTCTCGACGCGCTGCAACCGCTGCGTCAACTGCCACACGACGCCGGTGGCCGTGCTCCACCGCTGCCGCGCCGACGGCTCCGGCATCCGCGCGCTCTCCAGCAACAACGAACACGACAACACGCCGTGGATGCTGCCGAGCGGCCAGGTTCTTTACACGCGTTGGGAATACGTGGACCGCAACCAACTCAAGTTCCACCATCTCTGGATCGCGTCGCCCGACGGCGCGCGGCAGACGGTCTTTTTTGGCAACCAGCAGCCCGGCATCACGATGATTGACGCGAAGCCGATTCCCGGCTCGCGGAAGGTGGTCGCGTCGTTCTCGCCGGGCCACGGCATTCGCGAACACGACGGCGTGCTCACCGTGCTCGACCCGCAGCGCGGGCCGGACGATCCCGTCTCGGCGCGGCCGATCAGTCCCGGCCCGTCGTTCCGCGACCCGTGGGCGTTTTCCGAAACGGCGTTCATGGCCATCCGCGGGCCGGAAATCGTGCTGATGGACGCGAGCGGAGACACACAGGTGATCTATCGCCTGCCGCCCGACGACATCGCCGCCGGTTTCCAATGCCACGAGCCGCGCCCCGTCTGCGCGCGGCCACGCGAGCCGGTCGTGCCGCCCGCCAGCGACGCGAACCAGGCGATCGGCCGCCTGGTGATGGCCGACGTTTATCAAGGCCGCAACATGGCTGGCGTCGCGCGCGGGGAGATCAAGAAGCTGCTCGTGCTGGAGACGCTGCCCAAGCCGATGAACTACACCGGCGGCATGGAGCCGCTGACCTACGGCGGCTCGTTCACGCTGGAGCGCGTGCTCGGCACGATCCCGGTCGAGCCGGACGGCTCCGCGCACGCCGAGTTGCCCGCGCTACGCAGTCTCTTCTTCGTCGCGCTCGACGAGCACGATCTCTCCGTGAAACGGATGCAAAGTTTCATGACACTCATGCCGGGCGAAACGACCTCGTGCGTGGGCTGCCACGAACCGCGCACCGAAACGCCGCCACACCAGCCGCGCGCGCTGGCCGCGTTGCGCCGGCCTCCGAGCCGCTTGCAGCCGATCAACGACGTGCCCGACGTGCTCGACTTCCCGCGCGATGTGCAGCCGGTCCTGAACCGCCTCTGCCTGCCGTGCCACGACGGCGACCGGCACGAAGGCGGCGTGACGCTCTCCGGCGACCGCGGGCCGATTTTTTCGCTGAGCTACTACACGATCACGGCCCGCTCGCTGGTCGCCGACGGGCGCAACGGCATGGGCAACCGCCCGCCGCGCTCCATCGGCAGTTCCGCGAGCCGGCTGCTGAAGCTGATGGACGGCAGCCACCACGGCGCGAAAGCGACAGACCGCGAGCAGCGCATCGTCCGGCTGTGGATCGAGACCGGCGCGACCTATCCCGGCACCTATGCCGCGCTCGGCACCGGCATGATCGGCGGCTTCGAGATTTGGAACCGCTCCATCCGCATGGACCAGTCAGACACTGAATGGCCCAGCACGAAGCTCTCGATGGAATCGCTCCAGCGCCGCTGCAGCAGTTGCCACGACGCGAAGAAACCGCTGCCGGTGAGTTGTTCGCATCTCGTCGGGCCGGGCGGCTGGGGCAAAGCGTTCACCGGCACGCCACCGTGGACGGACCTGACGCCGGACGACATCCGCCGCCGCTGGTCGCGCGACTTGTTCTACAATCTCTCCCGCCCTGAGAAGTCGTTGATCCTGCTCGCGCCGCTGGCAAAATCCGCCGGCGGCCTCGAACGCTGCGGAAGCCCGGTCTTTGCCAGCGCATCCGACGTTGATTACCAGCGGGTGCTGCAAGCCATCCGCGACGCCAAGTCGAAGCTGGACGAAATCAAACGCTTCGACATGCCCGGCTTCCGGCCTCGCGCCGAATGGGTCCGCGCGATGCAGCGCTACGGCATCCTCCCCGCCGGTGCGACACCGGCCTCGCCGATTGACGTTTACGCGACCGAACGCCGCTACTGGGAATCGCTCTGGTGGACACCGCGGAAGCCACAGCCATCCGCGCAACTGTCCAGCGGCAACGCGACGATGACCGCGGCCAAGTGAGGGATGGCGACAGCCGCTAGCCGCCGAGCGGCTTGTCGTAGTGGATGCGGATGCCGCCTTCGGGCGGGTAGCTCACCGGATACGCGGGGCTGAGGCCGGCGACCATTTTGCCGTCCTTGTGCGTCATGCGGATGGTCAGGATCGCGTCGCCGTCGTTGGGGGCTTCGATCACTTTGCAGATGTAACACCGCGCGTTCGGGAACAACGCCCAGTCGCCGATGAGCCGGTAGGGGCCTTCGAACTTGTCCGCCGTCCAGACCAGCGCGGCGGCGTTGTAGCGTTTGTCCGGATGCTGCCGTTTGAAATCCACCGTCATCAACTTCGGCCACATCGAGGCGAGCGCATACCATCGCCCTCCGCGCGTGAACACCTGCGGCGTCTCGCAGCGCGTGATGAAACCCGGCACGAACAGCGGCGGCAGCATTTCCCAGCGCACCATGTCGCTCGACCGCGCCAGCGCGAAGCTGCCGCGCGCGAGCATCGCGCCCTCGCGGACGCGGGTGTTGAAGACCGCATAGACCGCCGCGTCGCCCGGCTTGCGCACAAGATACGGGTCGCAGAAGCCCGCGCACTCCGGCGGGTTCGTGCGCATCTGCTCCGGCGTCTCATACCACTCGCCCGACGGCTCCAACACCGGCTTGTCGGCCACGGGCGTCCAGTTCTCCAGGTCGTCGCTCCACGCCAGCGCCAGCCCGACGCGGCCCGTGCGGCTGTAGCCGGTGACGAGCATCGCGTAACGGCCGCCGAACTCGATGACGCTGCCTGTGGCGATGCCGCGATCCACCCACCAGTGTTTGCCCGGCGCCAACGCCACCTTCTGCTCCGTCCACTTCACGAGGTCGCGGCTCGTCGCATGGCCGACGCGCCAAGCCTTGCGGCTGTCGGCCTCCGGCACGCCCGGCGGCTCGTAGAGATAACAGAGGTGATACTTCCCGTTCGCCTCGCGGTGCAGCCAATGGTCCCAGAAGATGCCTTCGCGCGGCTGGTAGTTGATCGGCGGCGGCGGAACTTCGCAGAACACCGGCGCGTCATTCAGCAGCTTGCCATCAGCCGCCGAAACGAAACGTCCGATTGGCGAAATCGCCGCCGCGCTCGAGGCAAAAAGCCGGCAAGCTTCGCGGCGGGTGATGTGAACTGGGCGTCTCGCGATCACATTATCAGCGATACACTTCCCGGCGATGGCGCACGCGGTTGACGCGGACGATGCGAATCTCGTCGGCAATCTCGTAGATCACGCGGTAGTCGCCGACGCGGATGCGCCAGTCGTTTTTGCTGCCCACCAGCTTCCGGCAGCCGGGCGGACGCGGGTTCGTCGCGAGCGCCTGAATCGCCGCAATCACGCGGTCGTGCATTTCGGACGAGAGCCGGCCGAGGTCTTTCTCCGCAGCGCGTTCAAGCAGGACGCGATACATGGTCACTTGCGGCTGCGTTCGGCGAGGTAGTCTTCCAGCGAACGGTAGTGAAGCGGCTTGCGGCGCGCGCGCCTGAGCCATGCAATGTCACCGGCATCTTCCGCGCGCTCCAGCAGTTCCTCGTATTCCTTGATTGGAACAATGACGGAAACGGGTTTGCCCTTGCGCGTGACGATTTCAGGTTCGCTCAGTGTCGCTTTCATCTACTTCAGTTTATCAGAGCTTCGGCAGCGTGCAAACAAAGTAGTCGTTGTGCGGTCCGTGATAACTACTATCAAAACAGAACCGGGGACGGCTTGCGCCATCCCCGGTTCTCAATCCATCGCTGAACTTGCGGCTTACGCGTAGAGCGGGCCGAAGTTCGCGCAGGCGCGGTAGTCGGCGCCTTGAGGGTCTTGCGCGCCGAAAAGGCCCCACGCGCTCGGACGGAACACCTGCTCCTCGGCGACGTTGTGCATTGCCACGGGGATGCGCAGCAACGACGCCAACGCCATCATGTCGGCGCCGACGTGGCCGTAGCTGATCGCGCCGTGGTTAGCGCTCCAGTTGTTCATGACACTGTAAACGTCGCTGAACGGGCCGGACCCGGTCAGGCGCGGCACGAACCACGTCGTCGGCCAGGTCTGGTTGGTGCGTTCGTTGAGCGCGGCATGGACCTTCGCCGGAATCTCGACGGACCAGCCTTCGGCGAGTTGCAGCACGGGGCCGAGGCCCTTGACGAGGCTGATGCGGCTCATGGTCATCGGCATGCCGCCGCGCGAGAGGTAGCACGAGGAGAAGCCGCCGCCGCGGAAGTATTCGTAGATGGCCGACGGCCAGCTCGTCGCGGCGAGGCACGCCTCGGCTTCGGCGTCGGTGATCTGCCAGAACGGCTTCATCGCCGGCTTGCCGTCAATCATCTGCTCGCCGGTGCCGTCGAGCGTGGCCGCGCCGGAGTTGATGAGATGGATGAGGCCGCCCGCCGCCTCGTCCGCCAGTTTGTGGCCGGTGACGCGCTGGACGGCATCGGCGCTCCAGAAGGTGCGCACGTCGGCGAAGACCTGCGCGGTGTTGGTGAGCAGGTAGCCAAAGAGCATGCACGCGCCGTTAAGGCTGTCGTTCTCGGTGGCGACGATCATCGGCTGGCGGATGCCGTTCCAGTCGAATGAGGAGTTGAGGATGGCCTCCAGGAAGTCGCCGTTCGGGAAGTGGTCGGTCCAGTGGCGCTGGCCCTGGAAACCGCCGAGGATGGCGTTGTGGCCAAGCGCTTCTTCGCCGAAGCCGAGCTTGCCGAGGCGCTGGTTGCCAACCATCAGGTCGCGGACGATCATCGTCATCTTGACGACGGTCTCCCATTCCTTCTGCTTCGCCTCGGCGGAGCGGCGTTGCTTCTCGGGATTGCAGTCCTTGCCTTCCTTGCACTTCGCGTTCGTCCACGCCAGCGCGCGCCTGAATTCGGCTGGGTCGAAAATCTTCTCCTCGATGCGGCGGACCAGTTCGGTCATGTCCACGCACTCGACGCGGATGCCGAGGTAGTCCTCGAAGAACGGCTGGTCCACGATGGATCCGGCGATGCCCATCGAGACGCCGCCGACGGAGAGGTAGCTCTTGCCGCGCATCGTGGCGACGGCGAGGCCGGCCTTGGCGAAGCGCAGCAGTTTCTCCTGCACGTCGGCGGGGATGTTGGCATCGCCCGCGTCCTGCACGTCGCGACCGTAGATGCCGAACGCCGGCAGGCCCTTCTGGTTGTGACCGGCGAGCACGGCGGCGAGATAAACCGCGCCGGGCCGCTCGGTGCCGTTGAAGCCCCAAACCGCCTTGGGCATGAGCGGGTCCATGTCCATCGTCTCGCTGCCGTAGCACCAGCAGGGCGTGACGGTGAGCGACACGCCGACGCCCTCGCGCGCGAACTTCTCCGCGCAGGCTGCCGCCTCGGCGACGCCGCCGATGCAGGTGTCCGCGATCACGCACTGGACCTGCCTGCCGTTCGGGTAGCGCAGGTTCGCCGAGAGGAACTTCGCAGCGGTCTTGGCCATCGCCATGACCTGGCCTTCGAGCGACTCGCGCACGCCCTTGCGCCGGCCGTCAATGGTTGGGCGGATGCCGATTTTGGGGAAAGTGCCGATCCACGGATTTTTGACGCTGGACTTCATTTGGAAGCTGTTTCCTTTCTTTTTGGTGACGAATCAATTCTCCTGCCGCGCCGCCGAAGCAGCGGGCGGCTAATAGATACGAACTCCTCAGCGGTTGCAAGGGCGGTTTTTCCGAAGACGGGCTCGCGCCACCGCGATCCCGCCTCTTCTGCAAGCTGTTCGCTACGGCAGGGAAAGCTGCATGAAGACAAGAGAGATCACGGCGCCTGATACGCCCTGAAGAAGGCGAGGCAGGTTTCAATTACGATGTCCGTCTGCATCACGAGGCCGTAGGTGCCGTTGTAGCCGGCGGGAACCTCGCAGAGGAAACCGTAGCGGCCCTTGCACGCGGTCTCCATCAGCGTGGGCCGCTGCGAATCCCAGTGCGTCGCCTCGATGTCATACTGCGCGACGGCGGGGCGGTTCGCCTGCTGGAGCACATAGCGGTTGCGCATCGCCTCGTTGAACGCGCGCACGGCCGCCGCGCCGCGCTCCTCATTGTCGTCGCGCGCGGTCAACGGCAGCACCACGAGCCGGTTGTTGCCCGGCCCGCCCGAATTGCCGTGGAAGTCGAGCGCGGCGCGCAGCGGCGTCCGCTCGCAGATGGCGCGAAACGTCCGCGCCTCCGGCTCCGAGAACGGCCCGACGCCCTTCCAATCGTAATCGCCCGGCCCCCACACGCCGTCCTTGTTCGAGTCGCGGCCCTTGAACAGCGACCACCACTCGCCGCCGTTGCGGTTGAGGTCCACGCGCGCGGCGTTTTGCCGCGTGTTCAGGTCGTAACCGGACGGGTTGAGGATCGGGATGATCTTGAGCGCGTGGCGTTTCGTGTCGAACAACCCGGCCGACGGTTGCGACGCGAGCAGCCGCGCCAGCGTGAGCAGTCCGTAGCCCGGCTCCCACTCGCTGCCGTGCGTGGCGCCATAGACCAGAAACGTCGGCTTCTTCGGGTCGCCGAGGTTGAGGCTGTGAATCCGATGCTCGCCACTGGCCGGCCCTTCGTCCTGAAGACGCAACGCCGGCAGTTCAGCCGCGAGAGCGCGCATCGTCGCGACGAACTCCGCATACTTGAGCCGCTGCGGATAGTGTCGGCCGTAATGCACCGTGTTGCCCATCGCGTTGCCGGCGAACAGATACTTGTTGAGACTGCCCGGCCTGTTCCAGAGAGGTTCAGGCAACCCCACCAGATCGGTCGCCAGCAGCAGTCCTTTCCCCAACGTCTCGGCGACGACCAACGCGCCGCCGTCCGAGGACTCGGCCAGCACATTGTCGCGGCTTACACCATCGAGCGCACGCTGGTTCCAACGTTTGCCCGCGCCATCGCCCCAGGGGATCGAATCGCCGGCTCTGAAGCCGCCCGTCACGTGATGCTCGCGCGCAACGCGAAGCGACGGCGCGTTGGTCGCGCTCAGTTCCCGCAGTCGCGCGCCCCGCATCGCCGCATAGACCGCCAAGTCCAACACGACAGGATTGCCGCGCCACGCGAATGCCTCGACCGCCGCGAAATCAAAACGCGTCTCCGGCTTCCGCGCGAAGATGACAGCGCCGCGGCAGCGGCTCCACGATGGCGTTTCCGTCGGCGACGCGACCACGAGCCGGTCTGGATAGAGCGTCCGTAGACTGACCACCGTCGGATCGTTGGCGGGTGCGTCGGTCAGCAACAACAAGTCGTTCAATGCCGGACGCGGTTTCGCCGTCGGGACGACGCTCAACGAGATGTCGTCGTAGTCCGCTGTGCCGATGGCCTTTTCCAGTTCGAGATAGACCATGAAATGCTCGCAGCCTTCCGGCACGGTGGCGTTCAGCGAGACACGCCTCCATGCCGACTTCCCCCGCACCGCCATCGTCTGCGGCTGCGCCAGGATATTGCCTTTCTCACCGATGCAATAGAGCCGCAACGCCGCGCCGCCTTCGTCGCCGAGGTTCGTGCGAATCCACCCCGTCAACCGGACGCTCGCGCCCGCCGGCGCTTTGAGTTTGCCGTCTGCTCCCTGCCGCCAGCGGCTGATCACGGCCCGCTCGTTGACGATCCGCGCGCCTTGCTTCCCGGAACGCGCCGCCTCAGCGCCAATGGAGAGCTTGCGATCCTTGTCATCCGGCGTGCGCTTCCCCCACACGCCAGTCTGCGCGTTCTCGAAATCGCCGTTGGTTAGAAGATTTGCCCACTGCTCTGATCCGGACGCAGCGAGTGATAGGAACAACAAACCGACAAAGAGAAATCTCGTCATAGAAGTCATCACGCTTCGCGTGCTGTCACGGTTGTTATAGCTCACGCGGGGCGTGAGGACTACTTTACACAGCTTCGCACTGAACCAATGTCCAGCAAGAACTCGGAGCCGGAGAGGCTGTAGATGTAGTCCACCTCGAAACCGTCGCCGAGATAAAGACGCGACGTGGGATTCACGATCGGGTTCGGGAAGGTCTTCGGCGGCTGGCCGTCCACGGCGACGGAGAAGTCCGCGCCGCGAACGGTGACGCGCAGCGAGTGCCACTGCTGCAACGGGAAGTCGCAGACGGGTTCCCATTGGTTGCGCGTGTAGGCGTAGAGCTTGCCGGGACGGTTGGCGGGCATGCCGAGCCGGATGGGGATGCGGTCGCCGAGGGAACAAAAGACCAACCGGCCGACGGGCTGGAGCCGCAGCACTTTCGTCTCGAACCGGAACTCGAGCGATTGACCGGCGGCGAAATCCACCGGGTCAATGTCCACGCCGGCGCTGGCGCGTGCGCTGAACTGGATTGTCTTGCGCTGCTCAGTTGTTTTCACCCGCGGCAACGCAGTGCGCGAGTCGGGATTGGTGCGGACGACCTTCTTCTTGCCGGCGGCGTCCTTCTCGTCCTGCATCTTGATGAGTTCCTTCGAGCGCGGCCAGATGTAGTAACGGTCGGCGCGCGGCGCGGGCATGACGATGGCGCCTTCAATGCCGCGTGGCTGGTCGCCGGGGCCGGAGGTGTAGGCGAGATAGATGTTGCCGGCGTGCGCGACGCCTTGCGGGTAGGCGCTGATGACGCCCGGCCGCGAGAGGGGCGGCCCCGCCACGAAATCATCCGCGCCGCTGCGGCTGAAGTGCAGCGCCACGTTCAGCCGTGTCGAGTAGTCGCGATGGTTCACGAACGCGTCCTGCTGCAACAGGCAGTAGCGCCCGCCGTCGAGCCGGAAGATTTGAGGGCGGCAGTTGGCGGTCTCCATGAACGAATAGACCGGGTCGTTGGGAAAACTCACTGGCGTGCCTTTCGCCGCGCCCGTGCCGACGGTCGTCAGCCGCCATTGCGTGCCGTGCGGGATACCCTTGGTGAAGTTGCGCATGAAGGCGCGGAGTTTCCCGTCGCTCTGCTCGTAGAAGAACGGCTCCCACTGCCCCTCCGCCTCGTCCACCGAACTGATCGGGTTGGAGCAATGCCACGTCGCGCCGTCGTCGTCGGTGTAGAAGCACGCGTTCCATCGCAACACCGTGTCGCCCGTCTTGTGGCCGCCGCCTGCGTCGTGCTTTGGGTCGCGGCGCGTGAGCGTCACCGGAGCGAGCACGCGGCCCGACGCGAGGAGGACCGGGTTCTGACTGGCGAAAATGGCGCATGGCTGGCCGTTGACGTTCTGCCGGCGCTGGATGCGGCGGTGCCGCCAGTCGAGGCTGTCCTTCTCCAGCGTGCTCAGGTAGAGGCCGTCGAGGTCGAGATTCTTGCTGTTGAACGACCAGACGCACCAGAGCTGGCGGTCTCGATAGTTGAGCAGGTTCGGCTGCCACTGGACGCACTGCGGATCGGCCGGCAACGCGCCCGGCCCGATGTGCGCGAGCCGCCGCGGCGCGCTCCATCGCTCGAAGTCCGCGCTCGTGGCCCACACGTTGACCTGGCCCGGCTTGCCTTCGAGATGCGTCTCCGCGTGCGCGCCCCACACCGCATGAAACCGCCCATCAAACCACTCTACCGAGGCCATGTGGTTGTAGGCGTAGTGTCCCTCCGCCAGCTTGCCCTCGTGAATGACGGCGTGTTTCACCTGCGGCTGGTAGAAGTCGTAGCGACGCTCGGCTGCTGCAACAACCACGGCAGTTGCACAAGCGACGATCAACAGCAATACGTTCGTCCGTCTACTCATGGTTGGCTCTTGGAAAACCACTCGTTGCCGATGATGCGGCCGAGCAGGAAGAACTTTCGCTCCGGATACCAAAGCACCGGCTTGCCGTTGCGAACAGTGAAGCTGGAATAGAGTGCGAGATCGAGGCGGCCGTTGGTGCCGGGTTTGCCGAGGCTGACGCCGTCGTGGTCCATGAAGAACTTCGGTTCGTCGAACCACACGGGCTGGTCGGCGCCGGCTTTGAAATGTCCCGGCACGAGATAGACCGGCCGGCGATGGAAGCTCGTGTCGGTCGGCTTGTAGTTCTTGTAGTGGCCGTCGTGGTTGTGGATGAAGATCGCGTAACGTCCGCTGCCGGCTTCGTTGCCGCCCACGTCATACATCGGGCAGGGCGAAAGCGGATGCAGCAACGGCTCGCCGCCGTCCTTGCGCAGCAGGCGCCGCGGCTGCGTCCACGTCTCGCCGATGTCGCTGCTCACACTCCAGAACGGACTGCCCGCCGACGTCCGCATCACGCAGAACAGCCGGCCGTCCGGCAGCTTCACCACGGTTGGTTCTTGGCAGACACTCACCTCCGGATGGCCGGGGAACGGCACGGCAAGCGCCTTTTCGTTCGCCGCGAACCAACTGATCTTCAAGTCTTTCACCTCGGGGTTGTCGTTCACGTTCTCGAAACGCATGAACTCAACGCGCGAATCGTCAGAGATCCACGACTTGGTCGGACTTTTCCTCACGGCCTTGCTGGTCCAGCGCGTGAATCCCGCGAAATACTTCCCGTCCCTGCCGAGACGCAGCGGTTTCTGCCAGCAAAGCATGTTCGGCGGCATCGTCGGGTCGGGGTTGTCGTTGATGCTGCGCGGCACGGGGATGTTCTGGGGCTTCGACCACGTTGCGCCGTTGTCGTCGCTGTAGATGCCGTCGAGCCAGCCGGTGGCGTGAAAGTAAGTGTCGTGCTTGCCGGCGTGCTGGCTGTAGAGGACATAGACTCGGCCTTTCTTGTTCACCAGCGGGTAGGCCCAACTCGCGATGAGGCCGTCGCCCGGCTTCTTCGGCCCCGCGATGATGCGCGGCCTCGTCCACGTCTTGCCCTCGTCGGTGCTGCGGGCGAGCGCGATGTGTTGATCCGGCTGCGCCTCGGCGGAACTCTGCGTCCACACCGCCATGAGCGAGCCATCCGGCCCGTCGAAGACGAGGAAATGTTCGTTGCCTGTGTCGTTCACGCCCGTGTCCGTCACCTCCGGCACGAAGACAACAAAGTCCGGTTTCGTGATGCGGAGTTGCTTCGGGATGCGCGCCTTCAACTCTGCGGGCGAGACGATGAAGTTCGGGTCTGGTTTGGCTGGCGCTTTCGTTTGCGCGCTGACCAATCCGGCTAGCGGTGCCATCAATAGGGTGGTGAGAAGTGTGAGAGTAGGTTTCATTTCAAAATTGGTTTCCCGGGTTGAAAGACAGAGCGGATCGCGTCAAGGCGGGCGGTGTTGGGCTTGCCGTCTGCGGTCCAGGTCGGTGTGAGCCAGCCGCCTTCATCGTGCTCGTTCCAGGCATAGATGATGATGGCGCGGCTCGGGTTGATGTCGTGATTGCGTTGTGTCCATTCCACTGCCTCGCGAAGGTGCGCGGCGAGTTCATCCGGCGTGGCGGTGACGGAGTCAATGAGCGGCTTCTGCTGGTCCGGCGGCGTCGAGTCGGGCGTCGCGGTGACCTCAGGCATCCATGACGGCGGACGTTCGTTACGCGGACGCGTGTCCCAGCCCGCGCTGGCAAAGGTCACGGTTGGGATACGCAGAGCGCGGCATTTTTCCCAGCGGTCGCGACGGATGAGCGCGCACTGCTCCGCATACGCCGGCTGCTTCATGCTATAATTCCCGCCGCGTGCGTAAGCGGACACGGCATCAAAACCGAGCGCCGCCATGTCTTTCGCATCCTGCTCCGGCTGCCAGCCCATCAACACCAAGTAGGGCGGCTTCAGTCCGGCGGCAACGGATGCCGCGCCAAGCTCACGCCATTGTTCTTTGCCGAGTCTCCTTGTCTTGACGAACAAGAACAGCAACGGACGCCCATCGAGCACGGTCTGGTAGTGCGGGTCTTTGAAATGCTCGACAAGCCGCCGCCAACCGCGTGTGCCCATCGCGTCCATCCGCGCACCTTCCTCCACCAGGCAATAGCGCACGCCGCGCTTGTCTTTGGCCGCACGGTAACGGCGCAGCGCGATGCCCAGGTCGGATGCCTCCTCCCAATAGTCCACGAAGGCCCAGTAGTTGAGTCCAGCCTCGGCGGCATAGGCGATTTCCTTCTCCACGATCTCCTGTGAATCGCCATTGATGCAGACCTTATCGCCGCCAATCACCTTAGTGAACCATGGCAGCCGAAAATGATACTTCGGCGGGCCAAGGGAGCGCTCCACCTGTTTCACCACTCCGCCTTCGCCATACCAGCCGTCCCAGCGAATCGCCCTGACGATGGGCGAATCGCTTTCACCGGCGTGCAACGCGGCCAGTGGCGCCAGCAGCAGGGCGATGAGGGTGGGGAGATGTTTCATGGCGATAGTTTCAGAGCGCGTGTTACCTCTTTGCACGAATCACCCGCACGCGATGCGTGTTGGTGTCGCCGACATAGACCGCGCCGTCGGCGTCCACATACACGCCGTGCAGGCGGTCCATCTTGCACGCGAGCGGGTCACCGTCGGGGCCGTCCCCTTTCTCGCCCGTGCCAGCCACCAACTCCAGCTTGCTTGTCTTCACGTCAATCATCCGCACGCTGTGGCTCTCCGTGTCGGCAAGATAAACGTTGCCGTTCGGTGCGACGGCGATGCCCTTGGGGCCGGAGAGCGTCGCCAGCTTCGCGGGGCCACCGTTGCCGGTGAAGCCGCTCTTGCCCGTGCCGGCGACGTGATGGATGCGGCCGGCCTTCATGTCGAGCCGGAAGACCTTGTTGCCCTCGCGCAGCGCCAGCCACATGTCGCCCCGCGCGTCGAAGTCAATCGCACGTGGTCCGTTCACTGGCGTGCCGGCGATCTTCGCGCCGTCGGGCGTGGCGGCCTTCTCGCCGGTCCCCGCGAAGGTTGTGATGAGGCCCGTCCTCATGTCCACCTTGCGGATGCGGTGATTGCCGATGTCGCAGACGTAGAGCGCGCCGGCGGGGCCGAACTGGATGCTGTGCGGCGACTTCATCTCGGCCTTCGTCGCCGGCCCGCCGTCGCCGCTGAAACCGGCCTTACCCGTGCCCGCCACGGTCGAGATGATCCGCGTCCTTGCGTCCACGCGGCGGACGATGTTGTTGCGCATCTCAACGAAGAACATGTGGCCCGCGCGGTCGAAGCGGATTTCATAAGGCTCGAAAAGTTCTGCCTTGGTGGCCAGCCCGTCGTCGCCGGAGTAGCCTTTCCTGCCACAGCCCGCGACGGTCGTGATCGTGCCGTCAGCCGCGACGCGGCGGATGGCGTGGTTGCCCGTGTCGCAGATGTAGAGCGCGCCGTCCGGCCCGCGCACGACGCCGAAGGGCTGGTTCAAAGTCGCTTTCGCCGCCGGCCCTCCATCGCCGGTGAAACCTTTCTCGCCTGTGCCGGCGAAGGTGCTGATTTGGAGTTTTCTTTCCGCCGCAGCAGTAACCGCAATTTGAGCAGCAAGGATGAGATAGACGAAGTTTTTCATGTTAGTCATCAAGCTCCGCGTGACGCCCGCTCTTATACCCCAAGCAGCGTGCAGGAGCCAGCACTCGAAAGAAGCCCGTTTTCCCGCCGCTACGCGACGCGAACACTGTCACCCACCTTCGCGCGGAAGGTCTTCGCGGCGCTGCCTTGATTGACGCACAACTCGACGTGGTTGCTGGAACCGATGACTGCAATGGGTTTGCCGCGCGGCACTTCGCCGTAGAAGCGGCCGAACTTGCGGATCGTGCCGTTCCATGTGGAGCCGATGCGGAAGGATTTTGGCTCGCCGGCGAGTTGTTCGAGGTGGCGCGCGGCGATGTTGGTGATGAGATTGCCGAAGCGGTCCACGAACATCACGCGGCCCTCAATGCCTTTCTTTGTCACCTTCGGCTCGGCGGTTTCCAGCCGCACGATTTCCTCGATGACCGGGCCGACTTCTTGGAACGCCACGCCCGTGGCCAGATGCGCGGCCACCGGCGCGAAGATGTCGCGGCCGTGAAACGTGCGGCTGACGGGCCGGTTGAATAGCCGCTCGTTCTCGATGGAGCGGATTTGCAGCGGCGCGCGGTCGTCCACGGTGGCCAGCGCCAGCGTGAGCACGCCGTTGTCCGGCGCGAGGAAGAAGTAGTCCTGCGACTTCACCGCGATGGCGCGCCGGGGCGAACCGACGCCGGGGTCCACGACGGCGACGTGGACGGTGTCGCGCGGGAAGTTCCGGTAGCACTGCGCGAGCACGAACGCCCCGGCGAGAATGTCCTGGCCGGCGATCTCGTGCGTAACGTCCACAACGCGTGCCTCCGGCGCGATGCCGGCGATGACGCCTTTCATCGCCGCGGCAAACCAGCCGCCCGTGCCAAAGTCCGTGGTCAGTGTGATGACAGCCATGCGTTTCTCCGATTTGCCGATGACGACATCGGTATTCTGGGCCGCCCGGCACGGGGCGTCAAGCGGCGGCGCATTGGTAGGAAGCACAAACCTAGACTTGAAACGGAGGCGATGATGACGCAAGTTCGCGGCGACCGAACGGTAGGTTTTGAACAGCATTTGATGAACAAAGCGCCGAACAGTGTGGAGAAGTCCTCGCGACGCCAGTTTTTGCGGCGGAGCGTGGGCGGCGCGTCGTTGTTCGGGCTGGGCGGCGCGAGCGCGTTGTTGTCGTTCCCGGCGCAGGCGGAGAAGCCGGCTGCCGGCGCGAGCAGCGGCGGCGGACGAAGCCTCGGCAAGGAGTTCACCTACGACGTTTCGAAGTTCTACAAGACCGATCCCGCGCTCATCCATTACGCCGAATCGTCCAAGATCGCCACGGGTTTCAAGGAACTGCACGCCGTCGCAACCGGTCCGGAGGACCGCGTGTATGCCGCGGGTGACCAAGCGGTGCGCGTCTTCAGCAAGACCGGCGAACGCGTTAGCGAGTTTGGGCTGAGCGAGAAGCCGCGCTGTCTGGCAGTGGCGACGGCGGGAAACATTTTCGTCGGGATGAAGAATCGCGTGGAAGTGTTCGACGCTTCCGGAGCGCGGCAGGCGCGGTGGGCAGTCACGGGCGGCGATGCGGTTTTGACGGCGGTGGCGGTGGTGGAGAAGGACGTGTTCGTCGCCGACGCTGGCAACCGCGTGGTGCTGCGCTACGACCTCGCCGGCAAGCTGCTTGGCCGCATCGGCAAAAAGGACCCGGAGAGGCACATCCTTGGTTTCATCGTGCCGAGTCCGTATCTCGATCTCAACGTCGGCGCGGACGGGCTGCTCTGGGTCGTCAATCCCGGCCGGCACCGACTCGAAGCCTACACGTTCGACGGCGAGATTCGGAACTACTGGGGCGAGGAGAGCCTCGGCCTGAAAGGTTTCTGCGGCTGCTGCAACCCGATCCACTTTGCGCGGCTGCCGGACGGCCGGTTCGTGACGAGCGAGAAAGGGCTGCCGCGCGTGAAGGTTTACAGCGCCCAGGGTGACTTCGAGGGCGTCGTTGCCGGACCGGAGCTTTTCCCGAACCAGATCGAGAACCCGAACGCAAACGCCACGGGCGGCGTTTGTATGGACTTGGCCGTGGACTCGGCGGGCCGCGTTCTGCTGGCGGACGCGTTCTTGCGCGAGGTGCGCGTCTTTACCCGGAAGAAATGAACCCGATTCTCCATTCCATCCAGCACCGGCGCGGGTTCCTGCGGAGCGGCGTGCGCTACGCGATCCTGGCGGCGCTCGCGGCGGTGGCCGGCGCGCTGACGGCACGACGCACAGCGACGCCGGAGCAGGCCAACTGCCCGAAGATCAAACTTTGCCGCGGTTGCGCGTCGTTGCCGACGTGCGTCCTGCCGCGGGCAGCCGGGGTGAGAGCGATGACGAAGCGTTCATGAGCGCGCCGATGGACAAACCTGAATCCTCGCGACGCCAGTTCTTTAACGGCACGGTGCGCGGTGCGTTCCTGTTCCTGCTTGGCGCGGCAACGACGCTGCTGTTTCGCCGCAGCCAGCCTAAACGGACGGTGTGGCAGATTGATCCCTACAAGTGCATCTGTTGCACCAATTGCGCCACGAAGTGCGTGATGCATCCGTCGGCGGTAAAGTGCGTGCAGGTCTATCCGATGTGCGGCTACTGCAAGCTCTGCACAGGCTATTTTGAGCCGGAACCGATCAGCCTCGACACCGGCGCGGAGAACCAGCTCTGCCCGACCGGCGCAATCAAGCGCCGCCAACTGGAAGACCCCTACTACGAATACAACATTGACGAGCCGCTCTGCATCGGTTGCGCGAAGTGCGTGAAAGGCTGCGTCCTCTTCGGCAACGGCTCGTTCTTCCTGCAAGTGCGCCACGACCGCTGCGTGAACTGCGACGAATGCGCCATCGCCATCGCGTGCCCCTCGCAGGCGTTCCAGCGCGTGCCGGCGGACAAGCCTTACCTGTTCAAGAATCGGGAGCATCAGGCATGAGACGAATGCTTCGTGCCTGTCTTTACCTGACATTGTTGAGTCTGCCCTTGGTCGCCGCCTTCGGCGTCGAGCGGTTCCCGCCGCCGGAATTCGATGCCGGTTACAAGATGCCGGTGACGACCATGCCACCGGCGCGGGCGTTGTGGCTGAGCTATGTGGACGTGGCCGTGCTGGTGGCGGCGTTGGCGCTGGCGTCGTATTTGGTGCTGAAGAAACGCTCGCGCGACGGCGTGCTGGCGCTGTCGGTGTTCTCGCTGCTTTACTTCGGCTTTTACCAGCAAGGCTGCGTCTGTTCCATCGGCTCGGTGCAGGACGTGGCGCTCGCGCTCTTCAACAGCGGCTACGTCGTGCCGCTGACAACCGTGGCGTTCTTCCTGTTGCCGCTGCTGTTCACGCTTTTCTTCGGCCGGACGTTCTGTTCCGGCGTCTGCCCGATGGGCGCGATGCAGGACCTGGTGCTGCTGAAGCCGGTGAAAGTGCCGGCGTGGCTGGAACACGCGCTTGGCACGCTGCCGTTCGTCTATCTCGGCGCGGGCATCCTCTTCGCGGCGACGGGCAGCCTGTTCATCATCTGCGAATACGACCCGTTCGTGGCGCTCTACCGGCGCACCGGCAGCTTCGGGATGCTTGCGCTTGGCGCGGCGTTCCTAATCGTCGGCATCTTCGTCGGGCGGCCGTATTGCCGGTTCCTCTGTCCCTATGGCGCGCTGCTGAGCCTGGTGTCGCGTTTTTCGAAATGGGGTGTGACGCTCTCGCCGACGGACTGCATCCACTGCCAGATTTGCGACACCGCCTGCCCCTATGGTGCCATCGCCGACCCGATGCTCAAGGACCCGCATCCCGACCCGCGTAAGCGCGCGCGCCGCCGGCTGGCGCTGCTGGCGTTGACGGCGCTGCTCGTCGTGCTGGGCGGCTGGCTCGGCGAACGGTTGAGCGTGCCGTTCTCAAACTCACACGCCACCGTCAGTCTCGCGGAGCAGATCGCCGCCGAGGACGCCGGCAAGATCAAGGAGCCGACCGACGCGAGCAAAGCGTTCCGCCAGACGGGCCAGCCAGTGGAGGAGCTTTACGCCGAGGCGCATCGGGTGCGCGGCAGGTTCGCTGTCGGCAGCGTGCTCTTCGGCGCGTTCGTCGGGCTGGTGTTTGGCCTGACGCTGATTTCGGTCTCCGAGCCGCACGAACGGAACGTCTATGATCCAGACCCGGCGGACTGTGTCTCGTGCGGCCGGTGCTACGTCTATTGCCCGAAGGAAATCGTCCGGGTGAAGCGCATCCAGGGCAAGAACGTCATTCCGCTGACGCCGGTTCGCGGCGAGCAGAAAGGTTGAACCTCATGCAGCCAGCCACCAAACCTTCCACGCCGCCCGCCGCCGGCCACTGGCCGCAGGCACAGGTCCGCACCGCCATCGTCTCAGGAGCGTTCTGCGTCGTCGTCGCCGTGCTGATGCTGGTCAACCTTATCCAGAGCCGCTCTTACGATCCGTTGGATTCGCCGGGACTGAAGCGACTCAAGACGTCGTTGGTGCAAGATCCCACCAACGAAGGGTTGATGAAACAGATTCGCGCGCTGGATCACCAACTGCGCCGGCACCATTCGCGTCGCGTGCTGCTGACCGAGCGCGGCGGCTGGTTGCTGATCGTCGGTGGCGCGGTGTTCCTGTTTGCCGTCCAGTCGGCCATCTACCGCCGGAAGCTGCCGAAGACGCAGAAGGCCGAGCGCACGCACGAGACTGAAGACCACGCCGCCATGACGGCGCGCATGGCCGTGGGGATGATCGGCGTGATGCTCGGCGCCGGCGCGTGGGCGCTGGCCGCTGAAACCACGTCGCTCATCCCGGCGCAGACCGCCAAGGCCGCCGCGCCGGCGGAAGCGGTCGCCGAAGAGCCGGCACCAACCACGCCGTTCCCAACGCCGGAGGAACTCAAGCAAAACTGGCCGCGCTTCCGCGGGCCAAGCGGCTCCGGCATCTCCGCCTACGCAAACGTCCCGACCACATGGAGCGCGAAGACCGGCGAGAACATCCTTTGGAAAGTGCCCGTGCCGATCATCGGCCCGAACTCGCCCGTGCTCTGGGGCAAACGCCTCTTCCTCGCCGGCGCCACGGAGAAGAAGCGTGAGGTCTATTGCTACGACACGACCAACGGTAAGCTGCTCTGGCAGAAACAAGTCGGCGACCTGCCCGGCACCGATCCCGAAGCGCCGTCAGTGATGGACGAGGGTGGATTCGCTCCCGCCACCGTGGCCACCGACGGCCGGCGCGTCTATGCGATCTACGCCAACGGCGACGTGGCCGCGTTCGACTACAAGGGCAACCGCGTCTGGGCGCGCAACCTCGGCAAGTTCGACGACAGCTATGGCCATTCCTCGTCGTTGGAAACCTGGCGCGACAGGCTGCTCATCCAGATTGACCAGGGCACCGGCAAGGACGGCAAGTCGAAGATCCTCGCACTCGAAACCGCCACCGGCAACACCGCGTGGGAATCCGCGCCGCGGCCCGTGCCCGGCTCGTGGTCGTCGCCGATTCTCATCAACACCGGCAAACGCGAGTTGTTCATCGTCGCCGCCAAGCCGTGGGTCATGGCCTACGACCCCGCCACCGGCAAGGAAGTCTGGCGCGCCGAGGCGCTCTCTGGCGAAGTCACGCCCTCGCCGGTCTTCGGCGCGGGCCTCGTCTTCACCGCCATCGAGGGCGAGAAGCTCGCCGCCATCAAACCCGACGGCGAAGGCGACGTGACAAAAACCCACGTCGCCTGGAGCGCCGAGGATGGCCTGCCGGACGTCTCCAGTCCGCTCTGCGACGGCCAGCGCGTTTACCTCGCCACCTCCACCGGCGAGATCACTTGCTACGACGCGGCGAAGGGCAAGAAACTCTGGAACAAGGAACTCGACAATATCAGCTTCAAATCCTCGCCTGCCCTCGCCGGCGACAAGATCTACATCTTCTGCGACAAAGGCACCTGCATTGTCCTGCAAGCCGGCGACACCTACAAGGAAGTGGCCAAAGCCGACCTCGGCGAGGAAGTGCTCTCCTCGCCGGCATTCGCCGACGGCCGCATCTACGTTCGCGGCAAGAAGTCGCTCTTTTGCATCGGCAGCAAGGCGAAGTAGAATCGCGCGGCCGTTGCTCCGCCAACGCTTGGTTCTCGACCCGAGCCGTTGCCTTACTTCGCCTTGACCTCGGTCCAGTAGCGATCACGAAGTTGCAGGCTTTCGCCGAGGTCGCCCAAGAAATCGCACCGCTTCAACGTCGCCTCGTCCGGGTAGCGCGCCGGATCAGCGAGCAACGCCGGTTTGATGAACGGCCGCGCCGCGTCGTTCGCGCAGGCGTAACTCATTGCGTTGACCACCGCCGCGATGTTCTTCCCCTCCAGCATGTAGTTGATGAAAGCATGCGCCGCCTCGACGTGCCGCGCGCTCTTGGGGATGCACAGGTTGTCCACCCACACCGTGCAGCCTTCCTTCGGAATCACGTAGGCGAGGTTCTTCTCCTCATCGCACGCCTTGGCCAGTTCGCCGTTGTAGCCGTGCGCGATCCACACGTCGCCGCTGCGCAGGATGCCGGCGAAGTCTGACGAGTTGTAGGTCTTCACCAGCGGCTTTTGCTTGATGAGCAGGTCGCGCGCAGCGGCCAGCTCGGTGGCATTCGTCGAGTTCGCCGAGTGGCCGAGCACCCGCAACGCAACACTGAAACATTCCCGCATGTCGTCGAGCATCAACACGCGCCCCTTCCTCCGCTCATCGAACACCGCCGCCCAACTGTCCGGCGCCGCGCCCACCTTCGCTTTGTTGTAGGCGAACCCGGTCGTGCCCCACAGATACGGCACACTGTGGAAGTTGCCCTTGTCGAACGGCAGGTCGCGGAACCTCGGCGTGATGTTGGAGAGGTTCGTCAGCTTTGCGTGGTCGAGCGGCGTCAGCAAGCCCTGCTTCGCCAGGATGCGCACCATGTAATCCGTCGGCACCACGATGTCATAATCGCTCGCGCCCGACGCCAGCTTCTCCAGCACCGCCTCGTTCGAGTCGTAAACGTCGAACCTGACCTTGATGCCCGTCTGCGCCGTGAACTGGCTCAGCAGCTCCTGCGTGATGTAGTTGGTCCAGATATAGACGTTGAGCCGTTTCCCATCGTCCCCGCCGCCGCAGCCGAGCAACAACGCCAGCACAATCGCCGGCAGCCCGATACGCAATACGCAGTCCGCAACACGCACTCGCTTCATCGCCTTGCAGTTTCTAACCGCTGCGCCGCCGCAATCAAGCCAATCGTCACCACCAGCAGCAGCGTGCTCACCGCGTTGATCTCCGGCGTCACGCCCGTTTTCACCATCGAGTAGATCTGCAACGGCAGCGTCGTCGCGCCTGGCCCCGCCACGAACGAAGTGATGATGTAATCGTCAATCGAAAGCGTGAACACCAGCAGCGCGCCCGACATCACACCCGGTGCGATCAACGGCAGCGTCACCCACCAGAACGTCTGCCAGCGGTTTGCGCCGAGGTCCATCGCCGCCTCTTCCAGCGATCGGTCAAACCCCGCCAGCCGCGCCCGCACCACCAGCGCCACGTAGCTGATGCTGAACGCGACGTGCGCCAGGATTACCGTTGTCAGGCTCAGCCGCATTGCGATGAACCCAAACAAGCTCACCAGCGCCGCGCCGACCACGATCTCCGGCACAATGACCGGCAGATAGAGCAGCGATATCGTCACCCGCTTGCCGCGGAACCCGTGCCGCGCCAGCGCCAGCCCTGCCATTGTCCCGATGACCGTCGCCACCACCGTCGCCATTACGCCGACGAGCAAGCTGTTTACCACCGCGTGGCCGATCAGTTCGTCGCGGAACAACACGCGATACCAGTCGAACGTGAAGTGTTTCCAAACCGCCGTCTGCCGCTCGGCGTTGAACGAGAAGACGACGAGCACCACGATTGGCGCGTAGAGAAACGCATAAACGAGCCACGACACCGCCCGGAGAACCGGCGCGCTTTCGCCGGCTCTTGCCCCTAGCCCCTTGCCTCTTGCCCCTTTCACAGCACCACCTCCTCGCCTCGCCGCCGTGCCCACGCCGCATACGCCCACAGCAACGCCAGCACAAACACCGTCAGCGTCATCGCCACCGCGCTGCCGAACGGCTTGTTCAGCGCCGGGCCAAACTGGTTCTGGATGAGATTGCCGACCAGCATGCCCTTCGCGCCACCGAGCAAATCCGGCGTGATGAATGTGCCGAGGCTGGGAATGAAAACCAGCACGATGCCCGCCACAGTTCCCGGCATCGCCAGCGGCGCCGTTACCCGCCAGAACGCCGCCGCCGCGCTCGCGCCGAGGTCACGCGCCGCTTCCAGCAGCGAGCGGTCCAGTTTCTCCAGCGACGCGTAAATCGGCAGCACCATGAACGGCACCTCGGCATACACCTGTCCGATCATCACCGCCAGCGGCGTGTAGAGCAGCGGCAGCGGTTCGTGGGTGACGCCGAGCGACATCAACAGCGAATTGATCACGCCCTGGTCGCGCAGGATGAACATCCACGCATAAGTTCGCACCAGAAAGCTCGTCCAGAAGGGAATCACGACCAGCGCCAGCAGCAGGTTCTTCCGCTCAGGCCGTGCCTTCAGCGCGATGTAGTAGGCCACCGGATAGCTCACCAGCAGGCAGATTACCGTCGTCGCAACCGCGATCCACACCGAGCGCGCATAGATAATGGCATAGCCAGACTCGAAGCTGCGGACGTAATTCGCCAGCGTCGGTCCCGGCTCAATCCCGCCATAAAGCCCACGATGCTGGAAGCTCAGCCAGAGCATGATCACCAACGGCACAAGGAATAGCAGCCCCAGCACGAGCCACGTCGGTGACATGAGAAGAAGCGCGGAACGCGGGATGCAGCGTGTAGCTTGCGACTTCATTGCAGTGGCACTTCGTGTCGTTTCTCCCACTTCACCCACACACGGTCGCCGGGCTTCAACCGCGACACCGCGTCGGGCACGCCGTCGTTCTGCTCGACAACCGTGAGCAGTTTCCCGTCCACCGTGCGCACCAGCCAGCGCGTCGTCTCGCCCTGATACACCCTGCTCTCAACATTCCCCTCGACCGCGTCCTCGGTGGCCGTTACCCGCAGCCGCATCTTCTCCGGCCGCACCACGAAACCGTCGAAGAAATTCACCGCGCCCATGAAGTCCGCCACGAACTTCGTCCGCGGCCGCTCGAAAACCTCCTCCGTCGCGCCAACCTGCTCGACCTTGCCGAGATTCATCACCGCCACCCGGTCGGCCAGCGTCAACGCCTCCTCCTGGTCGTGCGTGACGAAAATGAACGTGATGCCCACGCGCCGCTGGAGCGCCTTAAGCTCCACCTGCATCTCCTTGCGCAGCTTCACGTCCAGTGCCGCGAGCGGCTCGTCGAGCAGCAGCACCTTCGGATGCAGAATCAACGCCCGCGCCAGCGCCACACGCTGCTTCTGGCCGCCGCTGAGTTGGTCCGGCTTGCGAGCGCCGAGGCCCTCCATTCGGACCGACTTCAACGTCTCCTCGATTCTGGATTCTGGATTCTGGATCTTGGATTGATAACGAAGGCCGAACGCAACGTTGTCGGCGACTGTGAGGTGAGGAAACAGCGCGTAGTGCTGGAAGACGGTGTTCACGGGCCGTTCGTTTGCCGGCACACCCGCCACATCCGTGCCATCGAGCACCACGCGGCCCGTATCCGGCTGTTCAAAGCCAGCGATGAGCCGCAGCAACGTTGTCTTGCCGCAGCCGCTCGGTCCCAACAGCGCGAAAAACTCGCCGCGCGCGATCTCCAGCGTGACACCGTTGACCGCAGCGGTCGCGCCGAAATGCTTTTCCACCTGCTCCAGCCGCAAGATGACGTCGCTCATGTCGTAGGCCAGACACTCCTGTCTGGCCGGCATAATCTCAAACCGAGTTGGACAAGGCCAGACAAGAGTGTCTGGCTTACCTGCCGCGATATACACAACGCGCCGTGCAGGTTTCCTGCACGACGATGGCGCTTAACTTCGGCAGCGCCGGCTTCAGTTGTCGCCAGATCCACCGCGCCAAGACCTCGCTCGTCGGGTTTTCCAGACCGGGCACCTCGTTCAGATAATAATGGTCAAGCTGCTCATACACAGGCCGGAACGCATGGCTGATCTCGCCGTAGTCCACCAGCCAGCCGCGCTTCTCGTCCACCTTGCCGGCGACGTGGACCTCGATCCTGAAACTGTGCCCGTGCAGCCGGGCGCACTTGTGGCCCTTCGGCGCTTTCGGCAGCGCGTGCGCCGCTTCGAACGTGAAATCCTTGATGAGTTCAACTTTCATGAATCAAATCGCCGACGCGCGGCCGGCTTCCATGTGTTAGTAACAACGATGGCCGCTGCATCTCGCCAAGCGAACAATACCGGTCCGCCTGCGCCATCGCGACCACTTCCGTCGGCGTAAAACCGGCAAAGCCAACCGTCGAGATTTTGGATTCTGGATTTTGGATTTTGGATTGGCGGAGTCTTGCCAGTGACTCGATTGGCCGGATAAACACAAACCGGTTCAGTGGCGACGGCGACCAATCACCATGCTCGTCCAGCACCACCGTCCAGTGCGTCGAACCCTTGCTGGCCCACACGCGACCTCGGAATCTCCACTCGTTCCGCTCCCGTGTAATCGCCGCCGCATCTTCGAACCGAAGCGTCGCTCGTGGCCAGCGGCGGTCGAACTGTCCCATCTCGACCGCCAACGCCTCCGCAAACGCCGCTGCGTTGCCGCGGACGTAGAGACAGTGTGGCGACATGCAGCCCTGCTGGTCCCAGAACGAGGCGTCGAAGGCGGCAGCGCGTATTGTGTATTGCGTATTGCGTGTGGAAAGGTCGCGGAGGTTGACGAGACCGATGCTGACGCGATGGCCGAAACCAAAGAATGTGGGAGGAGCCTCAGCGCCCCGCCCTTGCCTTGTCTTGCCGTTGCGTCGGGGCGCTGAGGCCCCTCCCACATTCTGCCGCAACACAGACAGCGTCTCGTCGCTGCCATAAGCAATGATGGCATCTGCTTTCCGATACGCCTCGCGATTGCTGGTCAGCACCACGCGCCCGGCCAGCTTGGAATCCACCGCCGCCAACGACTCGACAAACAACGCCGGCATCTGATCGCCCGTGGCGGGCTTCACGATGTTCCGCGCGCCGGCGAGCAGGCCGACAATGATGCTGACGATGCCGGGGTTGGGAAGATTGCCGGAAAGGACGTGGGAGACCGTAACTCGTGATCCGCGACTCGTGATTCGTGGGGCTTCGCGTCGTTCCAGTTCTTCAACGTTTGCCGCGATATCTGCGAAGAGCTCGTGCAGACCCAGTTCCACCATTTGCGGAGAAAAGGCGGTGAGTTCGCGTCTGGCGCGGGCCATCCACGGGCTGCCATGTCTCAGCCAGAGTCGAGCTGTTGCTGCGATGGTCTGCCCGGTGGTCATGACGGCACCATGAGCGAGCATCCTCGCGCCTCGGCTTGCGGCGCGCGACCGATGAGTTCGAAACCGTCGCCGCGCCGGATGCCGATGTCCTCGGTCTGGATCGCACTGACGGAAGCCCGGTTGGCGAGGTCAAAAATGCGAATGAAACCGCGCTCGCCGTCGCCCGCTTCGCGGTCGGTTTCGGGGTTGATGACTTGGACGCGAGTCCACGGTGGGCCCCGAAACACGGCGGAGCCGGCGGCATCGCGGGCAAGGTTTGGAGTCCCGGCTTCAGCCGGTTCCCAAGCCGCCATTACGCGCGATTGGCTCTGCCGGCTAAAGCCGGGACTCCGAACCTCGCCGCCCGTGTAGAACTGCGACGACAGCTCGCACATGCCGTATTCGCTGATGATCGCAGAGCGCGGCACGCCGAGCTTGGCGGAGATGAGCGCATGAAGTTCCTCGCGCGGCACTTCGCGGGTGCGGCCTTTGTAGCCGCCGGTTTCCATTACGCGAGAGCCGGGCGGCAGTTGTAGGCCGCGTCCCCGACGCGATGTTGCCATTGCGTCGAGGAGGCGGACGAAAGCGAAGGCAGTGCCGAGAAGAAATGCGGAGTGCGAAGTGCGGAGTGCGGAATGAACGGCGGCGGCGAGCGCGCGGCCGTCTTCTAGAGCGGTGGCTCCGACAAAAGCCGAGTGTGGCGCACCGAACCGGCGACGGACGGTTTCCATCATGTGGACCAAAGACGAGTGCGGAGCTTCGGCGGGCGTGGGGGTGAGGATGATGAGACGACAGTTGCTGTAGCGGCGGTCAGTGACCGCCGCTACAGGTTCTAATTCCAACATTCGCGATGCGAACATCGGCCACAACGCCGCTTCGTAGAGCGCCAGCGTGGCCGCGCTGTGGAAATGGCGGCTGGGGCGGTGCTCGGTGGTGCCGCTGCTGTGGAAGACGGCGGTGCGCTGCCTCGGCGGGAGCGTCGTCAATTCGGCGTCCTTGAACGCGGTGGTTGGGACGGCGGGAATCTGCTTCCAGTGTTTGACGTTGCGCGGGCTGCGGCCGAGCAACTCGCAGTAGCGACGATATGGCCGGTTTAGGGCAAACTGATGGCGGAAGAGCGCCAAGGCAAGTGAACCAAACTCGGCATCGGTGGAATGACGTTCGACACCGCGGGCAATGAAATCGAAAATGCAGGCGTCAAGTTCTCCGGCGGGCGGAGACTTCGGGGCGGACTGGTAAATTGTCTTTCGCGCGGTTTTCATTCGCTGGTTCGGCCGCAAACAGCGGAGGCGGAGCCTCACATCATTAGTTTGTCTGGTTTCTAGCGCGGCAGAGTCTAGCCATCTTTTCGGCTGAATCAAGCGCGGCTTGCAAGCGCCGAGGTTCCGGCCAATGATTCAATGCCGTGCCGAACGAATCGAACAATCAGCCGCAGATCACGCCTGAACTGCTCCGCGACCTCGGCGACTGGCGCGCGTCGAAGGAAGGCCGCTCGCTGGCGGAGTCCGGATGCGTGCTGGGTGTCGAGTTCAATCCGCCGTTGCTGCAAGGCACGGTGCGCGTTGGCGGCGCCACGGTGCGGGCACGGCTGAAGATCGCGCCGGGTGTCTTCGGCATAGAGAATCTGTGCAGTTGCCGACAAGCGCAACGCGACGGCACGATTTGCTCGCACGTCGTCGCGCTCGTTCACGCCTACCTGAATCGCGACAAGCCGCGCCCGGTGACGGTGGCGCCTCCGACCACACTGAAACCCATGGAAGTGCAGACGAGAGTGTCTGCGCCACCGCTGAAACGTCTGCCCCGCGAGGACGCGCCACCGGGAAGCCAGACGCTTGAACTGGCGGTGGCCTTGCCGGTGGATTTGGCCAAGGCGTGGCGCAGCGGCGCGCTACAGGTGGTCGTAAAAGGCAGCGTGAACGGCGGACAATTCAAGCCGCTCGACGCCGTGCCGCACGAGCCTGCCGCGCCTTACACCGTCAGCGACGCCGACGAACAACTCATCGCGGCGATCGAGAAGATTTGTGGCGGTGTCGCCGGCTTGTGGCAACTCGCCGAGAGCGGTTTTGACCTGTTCTTCAACGCCCTGTCCGGACATCCGCGTGTGACGCGCGGCACGAAGCAAGAGCTGGTCGTGCGCGGCGGCGAAACCCGGCCGAAGTTGTTCCTCGATTTGCAGCCGTCGGGCGAACTGAAGCTGCGGCTGGCGGAGGTCTCGACGCGAAAGGGCGAGGCGCTGGGTGCGTGGGTGTTCGACGGCGCGGTGCTGGAGCGGGCCAATCCGCTGCCGCCGGCGTATCAGGCGCTGACGCACGGCGAGGTGACGTTGTCGCGGGAGGAGTTTGTGCGATTCTACGAGCGCGAGCTGCCGGCGATCGAAAAACACGCGATGTTGGTGTGGAACGACACCTTTGCGAAACTCAAGTTTGCGCCGAGCGCGCCGCGCATCCGCGCCACACTCGATGGCGCGCTAATGGGATTGACGGTTCAGTTGGAAGCAGTTTACGACGCCATCACGTTTCCGCTGCCGGCGCGTCACGAGTCACGAATCACAAGTCACGAATCACATCATTCGTGGTTCCCCGACGCGTCCCATCCGCTGCGTTACTGGACGCGCAACCTCGCGGCGGAGGGTCGCGCGCAGCAACAGGTGCTTGCGGCCGGATTCGCGCCGAGTGAGCGGTGGCCGGAGCTTTACGCGCTCGTCGGTGAGAACCGCGTCGGCCATTTCCTCGCCAATGAGCTGCGCCAGTGGCGCGCGCGGTGGGACGTGGTGCTCGGCGAGCGGATGGGGAACTTCTTGCGCCGTTGCGAGGTCATCGAGCCGGAGGTGGCGGTCACATCGTCGGGCGAGGACTGGCTGGCGGTGGACGTGCAGTTCAAGAACGCCGCGGGCGCACCGGCGTTATCGCTGTCGGACGTGCAGCGGATGTTGCAGCGCGGCGTGTCACACGAACGCATGGCCGACGGTCGCATCACGCTGGTGCCGACGGCGGCGGTGAAGGACTTGCAGGAGGTCATCTACGACTGCCAAGCCGAGCAATCGGGCGGGGCGTTGAAGCTGGGCCGCCGTTTCTGCGCGTATCTGGATGAAGCTCTGCGCGAGGGACCCTGGAAGATTTCATCGCGGTCGAACTGGCAACCTCCGCCGCGTCTGGAAGCGATGCGCGAGTTGGCGTTGTCCAACCGCTTCCGCCAACTGCTCCGGCCGTATCAGACAACCGGCGTCAACTGGCTGCATTTTCTCGGCGAGAACGGCCTCGCGGGCATCCTCGCCGACGAGATGGGCCTCGGCAAAACGCTCCAGATGCTCGTCTATCTCTCGCTCCGCAAAGTCGCGGACGTCGGGCGTAAACCGTCGCTGGTCATCTGCCCGACGAGCCTCGTGACGAACTGGCAGGCCGAGGCGGCGCGGTTCACGCCGGAGTTGCGGACGCTGGTGTTGCACGGACCGAAGCGACACGCGGCGTTCGCGGCCATCGGCGAACACGACCTGGTCATCACGAGCTACGCGCTGTTGCGACGCGACATGGAACAGTATGCGGCGCTGGAGTTCGACACCGTCGTGCTCGACGAGGCGCAGCACATCAAGAACCGCTTCAGCCAGAACGCGCAGGCGGCGAAGTCGCTGCAAGCGGCGCGGCGGTTCGTGCTCACCGGCACGCCGATGGAGAACTCGCTCTACGACCTCTGGAGCATCTTCGATTTCCTGATGCCCGGCTACCTCGGCCCGGCGACGGAGTTCCGCGACCGCTATGAGACACCGATCACGAAGGGCGGCGACGAGACTGCGTTACGGCGGCTGCGGCAGCGTTTGCGGCCGTTCGTGCTGCGCCGCACCAAGGTGGAAGTCGCGCGCGACTTGCCGGCAAAGATCGAGCAAATCACGCTCTGTGAGATGTCCGACGAGCAGAAGGCCGTCTATCAGGCGATCCTGGAGCAGAGCCGGCGCGAGGTCTTTGAGTTTGCCGGCAAAGGCGGCGAGGCGCAGCGGCGGCTGGCGGTGTTGACAGCATTGATGCGACTGCGGCAGGCGTGTTGTCATCTCGACCTCCTGCCGTCGGCGGGCGAAAAACGATGGGGCGACCCGTCTGCGAAACTGGAGATGGGCTTGGAGTTGATCGAGGAAGCGCGCGACGGCGGACATCGTGTGCTGGTCTTCAGCCAGTTTGTGCGGCTGCTGAAACTGATCGAGCAGGCGCTGAACGAACGCGGCATCAGCTACTGTTATCTCGACGGCAGCACGGTGGACCGTGCCGGCGTCGTGCAGCGGTTTCAGGAATCGCCCGACATTCCAGTATTTCTCATCAGCTTGAAAGCCGGCGGCACCGGCCTGAATCTCACCGGCGCGGACACGGTGATTCACTTTGATCCGTGGTGGAATCCCGCCGTCGAAGACCAGGCGACCGGCCGCGCGCATCGCATCGGCCAGTCCAACATTGTCACGAGCTACAAGCTCATCGCACGCAGCTCCGTCGAGGAGAAGATCGTGCGCCTGCAGGAACGAAAGAAGGAACTGATCGCCAGCACGCTCACCAGCGACGAGGCGTTCGCGCAAGGGCTGACGATGGAGGAGCTACAGGGATTGCTGGAGTAGCGGTCATCTCATCGCGCAGGAAATTTCTTCCGTCGCAAACCGCAGTTCCTTTTCGCTGATCGTGAGCGGCGGTGTGAGCGTGAGCACGTTGCCGCGCTCGCTGCCGCCGAGGGCGATGATGCCGCGACGCAGCAAACGCTGGACGACGCGGTGGCAAACAGCGGCATCCGGTAATTTGACACCTTTCATGAAGCCTAGGCCGCGGCCTGGGAGCCGGTCTTGCAGCCGTCGAGTGCGATCATCGAGTTTCAGCCGCTTCATTTCGCCGATGGCGGCGAGCGCCATCGCGCAGCCGAGCGGATTGCCGAGGTGGGTGCTTGTGTGCAGGGCTTCGCCGGTGCTTTCGGGCCACGCGTCCATCACATCGCTGCGGCCAATGCAGGCGGCGATGGGAAAGCCGTTGCTCATCGCCTTGCCGACGCAGATGAGGTCGGGCACGACGCCCCAATGCTCGACGGCAAACCACCGGCCCGTGCGGCAAAAGCCGGTGAAGATTTCGTCGGCGATCAGCAGCGCGCCGTGCTCGTTACAAACGCGGCGGAGCATCGGCAGAAACTCGGGTGGCGGCACAACCACGCCGCCGCGGCCGAGGACCGGCTCCACGATGACAGCACCGATGCCGCGCTTGCTCTGCTCGAAGGCGGCGCGCACGGCCGATTCGGTTGGCGCGACGTGGACGGTGAAGCCGGGCAATTGCGGATGGAACGGTGCGCGGAAGTAGTTCCACGCTGTCGCGTCGAGCGCGCCGTAGGTCAAGCCGTGGTAAGTGCCAGTGAAGGCGATGACGCCGGGCTTGCCAGTGGCGAGCATCGCGGTCTTCAGCGCAGCTTCGACAGCCTCGGAGCCGGAATTAGAGAACAGGATTTTGGATTTTGGATTTCTGATTTCTGATTTGGCGAGCCAGCGGCCAAAAGTGAGCGCGGAAAGCTCGTTCGCGAGCCGGACCTTCAACTCGTTTGGATGCACGTCGCCCATGGCATGGGCGAGTTTGCCAAGCTGGCGCCGGGCGGCGGTAGTGACGCGCGGGTTGCTGTGGCCGACGCTGGCGACTCCGAATGCGGCGGTCAGGTCGAGGAAGCGGTTGCCGTCGGCGTCCCAGACGTTACTGCCGCGGGCTCGTTCCCAGAAGATCGGCCAGTCGGGGCTGACGAACGTCGTGTTCCAACACTCGTGCTGACGAAGCTGGCGCGCGAGGACGCGTGAGAGCGGGCCGGGGACTCGGGTTCTGAGCAGCGGCAGCACTACACTCCTCTCGTGGTTGGTTCCCAGATGTATTTGTGCATCTGGAGCTGGAAACGGATGGACAGTTTGTCGGCGAGCATCTGTTCGACGAGTTGGCGCATCGCGATTGGATGCTGGTCCGGCGGGGCGGACTTCAGCGACGGGTCGCGTTGTTCCGGCGGCAGCGGATGTGCCCAGGAGAAGAGCACGGTGCAGATGGCCGGCAGATTCCAGCGCTCCAGTTGCCGTTTGGCCCAGTCGTAGTCCTCGCGCGTGGCGATGACGAACTTCACCTCGTCGTTGGCGCGCAGCAGCGAGATGTTCTCCCAGCGGTTCTGCTCGCACTCACCGCTGCTGGGGCATTTCAGGTCCATGATGCGGATGACGCGCGGGTCCACGGGGCCGATGTCGAGCGAACCGCTTGTTTCCAAGAGCACGGTATGACCGCGGTCGGCAAGCTGGGCCATGAGCAGCAGCGAGTTGGAGCGCATGAGCGGCTCGCCGCCGGTCAGCTCGACAAGGTTGCAGTCGAACGCAGCGACGCGATCCACGATCTCGTCGAGCGTCATCCGCGTGCCTTCGGTGAAGGCGTAGGCGGTGTCGCACCAGGAGCAGCGGAGGTTGCAGCCGGCGAGGCGCACGAAGACGCACGGCAGGCCAGCGCGGGTGCTCTCGCCCTGGATGCTCTTGAAGACTTCGTTGACGACCAGCGTTTCGGCCACGACGCGACGCTAACAGAACCGCCCGGCAGCGTCAAACGAAGCGGCCCTTGTCCCCGGCGGCAGCGGGGCCTAAGTTTCGGCGGAAACAAGAATTTCTAAAACTCCACGAGGAGACGTTATGATGCTGGAACTTTCCGACAAAGAACGCGACCTGCTGGTCCAACTGCTATCCACCCACGCCCGGGAAATGCTCATCGAAACGAGGCATACGAGCACACGCGAGTTCAGGGAGAAACTGAAGGAAGTGCAAGCAACGCTCGATTCATTGTTGGAGAAACTCAACGCCCTGAAGATGGCCGCGTGATCTGCGCGCTCAGGGGCGCGGGCGCGTTTTGCCGTAGCCGAGCAAGCGCATCGCGTTGAGGATGACCACCAGGCTGCTGATCTGGTGGGCGACGGCGCCGCCGATGAGGCTGACGATGCCATGCATCGCCGAGCTGATCATGGCGACGTTGAACAAGAGCGCGAACGCCAAACCCTGGCGGATGATCCGTAACGTGTGACGGCTCAAACCAACCGCGAACGCCACTTTGCGGAGATCGTCGGCGATAAGAGCGATGTCCGCCGCGTCGTGCGCTGCATCCGTGCCGCTCACGCCCATCGCAACGCCCACGTCGGCCGTTGCGAGCGCGGGCGCGTCGTTGATGCCGTCGCCGACCATTGCCACCGCGCCGTGCGCCTGGCGCAGCGATTCGATGCGTGCAGCCTTCCGTTCCGGCATGACACCCGCCTCCACATCGGCAATGCCAAGCCGCGTGGCAATGGAGCGGGCTACGCGAGGGTTATCGCCGGTGAGCATGACGATCTTTTCGATGCCGAGCCGGCGCAACTCCGCCACGGCGTCGCCGGCTTGCGCGCGCGGCTCGTCGCTGACGCAGATGGTGCCGCAGACCTTGCCGTCGTGGGCCACCATCAACGTCGTGTGACCGTGCCCCTCGTGCTCGGCGAGGTGCTCGCCTTGGCTGGCGTCGAGGGCCACATCGTGCCGCTCCAGCAGCGAGCGCTTGCCGACGAGGATGCGCTGGCCGTTGTGCCGGGCTGACACGCCCTCGCCGTGGTGCGCCTCGAACGCCGCCGGGTCCGGCACCGTCAGTTGCATGTCGCCGGCGTGTTCCACCACGGCGCGGCCGAACGGATGCTGGCTCATCTTCTCCGCCACCGCCGCCAGGGCGACCATCTCCGCCGCGCTGTGGTCCGGGCAGAACTGTTTCACGTCAATCACCGACGGCTCGCCGCGCGTCAGCGTGCCGGTCTTGTCGAAGACGACCGCCTTGAGGCGGCCCGCGGCTTCGAGGTATTGGCCGCCCTTGATGAGCACGCCTTCGCGCGCGGCGCGGGCGATGGCGGCGACGATGGCCGTCGGCGTCGCCAGCACGAGCGCGCACGGGCAGGCGACGATGAGCACCGTGATGGCGCGTGTCACGTCGTGGGTAAGCGCCAGCGTCAACAGCGACAACGTGATCATCAACGGCACCATCCACCGCGCCCAACGGTCGAGCGTGCGTTGGATCGGCGCTTCGCGCTGCTGCGCCGCCTCCACAAGCGCGGCGATGCGCGCAAGCGTGGATTCCGCCGCAACGCGCGTGGCGCGGACGATGAGCGCGCCGGAAACGTTGAGTGTGCCGCTGAACACCTCGTCACCTGCGCGTTTGTCCGCCGGCGCGGACTCGCCGGTGACGGCGGCCTGGTTGACGGAGCTTTGGCCGCTCTCGACGACGCCATCCACGGGAATCTTCTCGCCGGGCCGCACGACGCAGAGGTCGCCGATCTGCACTTGCTCGACAGGGGCTTCCTCCTCGCGCGAGTCGCGGCGGACGCGGGCGATGAGCGGCATGTGTTCCATGAGGCTGCCGATGGAGCGGCGGGCGCGCTCGATGGTGAAGTTCTCCAGCAGTTCGCCGAGTCGCATGATGAGCGCGACCTCTGCCGCGGCGAGAAACTGACCGATGGACGCGGAGGCGATGACGCCGGTGGCCACAAGCACATCGGCGTTGAGCTGGCGGCGGGCGAGCGTCTTCAGCGCGGCCCAGACGATCGGATACACCGCCAGCACCGTGGCGGTGATGAGCAACGCTTCCAGATGGAGCGCCCATCCCGCGATGATGAGTGCGACAACCACAGCCACCGGCAGCCACGGCGTGCGCCACCACGGGAGCGTGGGCGCGGCACTGGCGGGTTTCTCAATGCCATAACCGGCGTTTTTGACGGCGGCGGTCAAGGTGTTCACCGTTGTCTGTTGCGGATCGAACCGGCAGATGGCCTTGCCAGTGGCGGCGTTGACGCTGACCTCGGCGACGCCGGCGACGGAACACAGCGCCTTCTTCACGTTCGCCGCGCAACCGGCGCACGTCATCCCGCTGACTTTGAAAACTTCGGTTTTCACAAGTGGCACCTGCGTTCCGCCTTGCCTGTCATTCCGGCCAACCCTAGCCGCTCCGCATCGGCTGTCAAACACCGCCACGGCTCGCAAAGTGTTTTGCAGACGCCTGTTCTTGCCGGCCGGTCGCGGTTGTGTTACTCGGAGATGCGTCATGCCCGGCAAGACTTATCCTCGCCGCCTTTACCTGCCTCCGGCCGGCCGGCCGCGTTGGCTGCCCCGCGATCCCGATGCCTGGGACTTGCTCTATCTTTCTTGGGGGCAACGTTGGTTTGGCGAAAGCCCCATCCCGACCGCCATGCACGACGGATGGGTGTATGTGGCCATCCTCGAAGGCGCGCCGACATTGGTGACCGAGGACGGCTCGCGAAGGGTGCCGGCCGGCAGCGTGCTCGTCATCCACCCCGATTGTGCTTATGGGTGGACCGACAAGCCGTGCCGTTCATGCCGCATCCTGACGTGGCTGTGGCGCTCGGCGCCCGCGCTGGCCTCCCTCCAGCCCGCGTCGGGCGGCTTTCGCGGCTTCAAACCCGACCGCGCCACGCTGCGCCGCCTCGCCGCGCTGCACGCGAACTGCGTCCGTGAAGTCGCCACGCCCGACGAGGTCGCTGTCCTTTCGCTGCACTGCGCGCGCTTTGAGCTGGACATCGCCTTGGCACGCGCCGAGAACCGCCCGCCGGAGGTGGACTCGCGTTACCGGATGAAGCTGGCGATGGAGTTTCTCCGCAACAATTTGGCCGAGCGCGAGCCGGTCCGCCGGCTGTGCGAATACCTGCAACTGACTCCGGTCGCGCTCAACGCACTTTTCCGCCGGCACAGCGGCGGAAGCACCAAGAGCTACCTGCTCCGCTGGCGGATGGAACTGGCCCGTGTGAAACTCCGCGACGAACGGCTGCCGGCAAAGCAGGTGGCGTTCGAGTTGGGCTACCGCCACGCGAGTGATTTCAGCCGCGCGTTCAAACGCTTCTTCGGTGTCACCGCGCGCAAAGTAGCAGCATCAAAGAAGGCCGGTTAGTGCTAACACTTTCTTGTTTCATCCGCGCCGGCATTGGGGCTATGAAAGCGCGCACTCAACCACCATCACGAACATGAATCAGAGCCATCGCTCCCTCTCCCGTCGCTCCTTCCTCCGTCGCGCTTCCGTTGCCGTCGCGGGCATCGCTGGCGCGCCCTACATCCTGCCCGCGTCGGTCTTCGGGGCCGATGCGCCGAGCAAGCGCGTCACTGTCGGCTTCATTGGCTGCGGACGACAGACTTATTACGCGAATATCCCCGGCTTTCTCAAAGTCGCCGGCGTGCAAGCCGTCGCCGTCTGCGATGTGGATTCGTGGCGCATGGCGCAAGCAAAGAAGTTGATCGAAGACCACTACGCCAAAAAGAAGGACAGCAGCTTCAAAGGCTGCGCCGCCTACAAGGACTTCCGCGAGTTGCTCGCCGACAAGGGCATTGATGCGGTGATGATCTCCACGCAGGACCATTGGCACGTGCCGATGGCCGTCGCCGCCGTGCGCGCCGGCAAAGACGTGGCGCTGGAGAAACCGATCACGCGCTGGATTGACGAGGGCCGGCTGCTCGCGAATGAGGTGGCGAAGCACAAGCGCGTCTTCCGCGTGGACAGCGAGTTCCGCTCGCTGGAGCCGATGCATCGCGCCGCCGAGTTGGTCCGCAACGGCCGCATCGGCAAGGTGCGCGTCGTCCGCACCGGATCGCCGAAGGAAGTTTTCCCTGATGAGCCGGAGACGGTCACAGAGGCTCCGGCCGAACTCGACTACGACCTCTGGCTCGGTCCGGCACCGAAGGTTCCCTACATGCAAAAGCGCGTCCACACGCCGCAGAACCTCAAGAGCCGGCCCGGATGGATGCGCAGCCTCGACTACTGCGACGGCATGATCGCCAACTGGGGCACGCACCTCAACGACATCGGCCAGTGGGGCGCCGGCACCGAGCGCACAGGCCCCGTCGAGATCAAGGCGACGGGCAAGTTCCACGACGGCAAAGTCTGGAACGTGCTGGAGCATTTCGACGCCTACTACAAATTCGCCAACGGCATCGAGTTCTTCTACCAGATGGGCGAGCCGCACGTCCGCTTCGAGGGCGACAAAGGCTGGATTCACGTCAACTACGCCGCCAGCAAGCTCTCGCCCGAGCGGCTCAAGGCCAGCGACCCCGCCATCCTCAAGGAGAAGATCGGCCCGGAGGAAATCCACTTCCCGCTCAAGAGCGAGAAGCAGGACTTCATTGATTCCGTGCGATCGCGCAGCCAGACGCTCGAGGACGAGGAAGTTGGCCAGCGCACCACCTCGCTCTGCCATCTCGCGCACATCGCCATCCAGCTCGGCGGCGTGAAGCTCGCGTGGGATCCCGACAAGGAAGTCTTCCTCAACAACGACGCCGCCAACAAGCTCGCCAAACGTCCGCCGATGCGCGCGCCGTGGAGTTTCGACAAACTATGAGAACTGCCATTCTTGCCTCCATCATCGCACTGGCAGCCGTGACGGCCCGCGCCGAGACGAACCCGTTCTTCGTCTTCGACAACGGCCTGCGCGGCACAAACCTCACGACCATCGCCTCGCAGCTCGATCTCGCGAAGGAAGTCGGCTTCGCGGGCATCGCGTGGCGGACCGACGCGCCGGAACGCGTGAAGGAGATGCTCGATGGCTGCAAGCAGCGCGGAATGAAATGCTTCGTCATCTACTGCAACCTCGAACTCAAGGACGGCAAACTGGTTTACAAGCCGGAGTTGAAGGAGATCATCGCGCTCTGCAAAGGCACCGACACGATGATCTGGCCGAACATGACCAGCAAGCAGTTCAAGAACTCCGACCCCGCGGGCGACGACATCGCCGTCGCGGGCCTGCGCGAGCTGGCCGACCTCTGCGACGCCAACGGCCTGCGCATTGCCATCTACCCGCACGTCAACATGTGGGTGCATCGCGTGGAGGACGCCGTGCGCGTCGCGAAGAAAGTCAACCGCAAGAACGTCGGCGTGACGTTCAACCTCTGCCACGCGCTGATTGACGAGGCTGAATCGCGCATCCCGGCGCTGATCGAGGAAGCCGCACCACTCCTGTTCGTCGCCTCCATCAACGGCGCGGACAGCGGCGTTACCAAGAAAGAAATGGGCCGCGCCATTCAGACGCTGGACAAAGGCACCTACGGCGTCGGCATCGTGTTGCGGAAACTCAAGGCAGTCGGTTTCAAAGGCCCGATCGGCCTCCAGTGCTACAACATCAAGGGCGACCCGAAGACGCTCCTGACCGGCTCGATGAACGCTTGGCGGAAGATGTCAGACCTGCTTAAGTAGCGCCCGAACCACAAATCCATACATGAAGCAAATGAAGCTGCTGACCCTCGCGTTGCTCGCCACGATTCCCGCGCTACCCCTGCTGGCGGCAGACAAGCCCAACACTCTCACCAAAAAAGAAGAAGCCGCCGGTTGGCAGTTGCTCTTCAACGGCAAGGACTTCACTGGCTGGCGCGTTTACAAGCGGGCGAAAGGCCCGACCGAGATCGGCGAAGGCTGGAAGGTCGAGGATGGGCTTCTCAAGAAGAAGGCGGGCATCAAGGGTGGCGACATAATCACGGAGAAGCAGTTCGACGACTTCGAGTTCACGTGGGAATGGCGCATCGAGCCGGGTGGCAACAACGGCGTGAAGTATTTCGTCACCGAGGCGCGCCCCGGCGCTCCCGGTCACGAGTATCAGATGCTCGACGACAAGTTCGAGAAGTGGGCCAAAATGCCGGCAAAGGACCACACGGCCTCGTTCTACCAAGTGCTGCCGCCGGTTAAGGACAAGGGCTACAAGCCCGCGGGCGAATGGAACAAGTCCCGCATTCTCGTGAAGGGCAACCACGTCGAACACTGGCTCAACGGCAAGAAGGCGATCGAATACGAACTCGGCAGCGACAAGGTCAAGACCGCTATCGCGGAGAGCAAGTTCAAGAAGTATCCCGACTTCGGCCAGAAGATCAAAGGCCACATCATGTTGACCGACCACACGGATGAAACGTGGTTCCGCAACATCAAGATCCGCGAACTCTCGAAGTGACATCCGCCATGAAGGTATCCCACCTGATACTGGCGGCCGCTTTTTGCTTCCATAGCCTCGTCGCGAACGCGGCGGAAAAGAAGACGCTGGAGTTCGGTTGGGATGTGATGCCGAACAACACCGGCCTCGCGCTCGTTAACAAAACGGCCGGCCTGCCCGTCTGGCGAGCGGTCTGCGACCCGGCACAGACGAAGCCATACATCTATCCGCTCGCCACGCTCGACGGCACGGAACTCACCGCGAACGCTCCCGCCGACCACGTCTGGCATCACAGCCTTTGGTTCGCTTGGAAATACATCAACCGCATCAACTACTGGGAACTCGACAAGAAGACCGGCCTCGCTGCCGGCCGCACGAACATCAAGTCCGCCAGCTTCCGCCGCGGCGACGACTTCTCCGCGCGCGTCGAGATGGCCATCGAGTATGCGCCGCCCAACTTGCCGCCGGTGCTGCGCGAGACCCGCGTGATGGAGTTCACTGCGCCGCGCGCGGACGGCGCGTATGCGATTGACTGGGACGCAAAGTTCACCGTTGGCGACGCGGACATCACGCTCGACCGCACGCCGCCCAAGGCCAAGAGCGGCGGCTATGCCGGGCTTTCCCTGCGTTTCCCGAAAGGCACGACGGGCTGGAGTTTCCTGACGAGCGAGGGCGCGCACAATTCCGACGAAGGCAACGGCAAGTCTGCGCGGTGGGTGGATTTCAGCGGCCCCACCAAGAAAGGCACCGTCGCCGGCATCACCGTGTTCGATCACCCGTCCAATCCGCGCCACCCGACCGCTTGGTATCTGAACGAAGGCCACCCGTATTTCAGTCCCGCACTTATTTACAAGGAGCCGATGACGTTGAAGGCTGGCGCGAAGATGCAGTTGCGCTATCGCGTGCTGGTCCACAACGCCGCCGGCGATGCCGCCGCGCTGGAGCGCGAGTGGAAGTCGTTCGCCAGAGATTAAAGAAAGGAACCCCGCCATGATGACCCGTCGCAATTTCCTCAAACAAGGCAGCGTCGCCACCGGCGCGTTGCTCATCGGCACCCACCGCGCGTGGGCCGGCGCCAACGACCGCGTTCGCATGGCCGTTGTCGGCATCCACGGCATGGGCCAGAGCCACATCGCCGCCTACAACGCCCTCCCCAACGTCGAGGTCGCCGCACTCTGCGACGTGGACGAGAACCTTTTCCCGGGCGTCATCGAGAAGCATTTCACGAAGAAGAACCGCCGCGCGCCGAAGACCTACACCGACATCCGGAAGATGGTCGAGGACAAGGAGATTGACGGCTTCTCCGTCGTGACGCCGAATCACTGGCACACGCTCGCGGCGATCTACGGCATCCAAGCCGGCAAAAACGTCTCCGTCGAGAAACCGTGCTGCCACAATTTCTTTGAGGGCCAGAAGCTCGTCGAGGCGGCGAAGAAATACCGCGTCCTCGTCCAGGACGGCGCCGAGCAGCGCAGCAACCCCTGCTCGCAGACGATGGCGCAGTTCCTCCAGGACGGCGGCCTCGGCGAGGTCTATATGGCCAAGGGCCTTTGCTACAAGTGGCGCAAGACTATCGGCCACTTCGAGGATGAGCCGGTGCCGAAGGGCGTCCACTACGACCTCTGGCTCGGCCCGGCGCCGGCGCGGCCGTTCAACAAGAACCGCTTCCACTACGAGTGGCATTGGAACTGGGATTACGGCAACGGCGACATGGGCAACCAAGGCGTGCATGAGATGGACATCGCGCGCTGGGGCCTCGGCGTAACGCTGCCGACGAAAATCAGCGCGATCGGCGGGCACTTCATGTTCAACGACGACCAGCAGACGCCGAATGTGCTCATGGCCATGTTCGAGTTCCCGAACCCCGACGGCGGCGGCGACAAGAAAAAAATCCTCCAGTTCGAGGTGCGCCACTGGGTCAGCAACAACGAAGACGGCATGTGGATGAAGAAGGCCGGCACAGACGGTTACATGGCCACCAGTGCGGGCAACACCGTCGGCAATTTGTTCTTCGGCTCCAAGGGTTACATGGCCAAGGGCGTCAACGAATGGCGGACGTTCATGGGCGAGAAACGCGAACCCGGCCCGACCGGTAAGGGCGCAGGTAACCACTACGAGGTGTTCGTCAACGCCATCCGCGACCCGAAGCCGGATGAATTCAACGTCAGCATCGAGAACGGGTTTTATTCCTGCGCGGTGATGCATTTGGGCAACATCTCCTACCGGCTTGGTCGAACGCTGGAGTTCGATCCGAAGACGATGCGCTTCCCGCACGACGAGGAGGCGAACCGGATGCTCAGGCGCGAGTATCGCGCGCCGTTCATCGTGCCGGAGAAGGTTTAGGCAAAATCACAAGGGGCAAAATCATGATTTTGGCCACCATGATTTTGCCAAAAGAGAAATATGCAGATGACGCCCCGCGAACGTCTCCTCACCACCCTCCGCGGCGAAATCGCCGACCGCGTCCCGGTTGCGCCGTTTGTGCAGGAGGAGTATCTCTCCTTCTACTATCCGCAGAAGGCAAAGCTCGACCGCGTCATTGATGCCACGGAACTGGCCAACGAACTCAACTTCGACCTGATGGCGAAGCACCGCGCATTGGAGGCGCCGCATTTCTTCCGGCGCAGCCATCTCAACTGGGAACTGCGCCGCAGCGAGACACGCGGTGATGGCATGATCCGGCGAAAGTTGGAGATCGTAACGCCGACACGCACGCTCGCGCAGGAGGAGACTGGCCCCGACAGCGGCGCGGCCACGACCGGCGTGCGATTCCACGTCACCCGCACGCTCCTGCAGGACGCGGACGACACCGAGGCGTTCCTGAAATGGCTGCCCGCGCTCGACAACGAAGACCGCCGCTTTATGCGCGAGACGACCGACGGCTGGCGGCGGGTGATAGGTGACCGCGGCGTGCTCGCGCCGTGGGGATTCGCAGGTGTGTTCAACTTCTGCGCCGACCTCTGCGGCATGGACAACTTCTACATGGCCCCCTACATGGACGAGGCGGCCTACCGCGCGTTGATGGGCGGCGTGGCCGATGCGATGTGCGCCTACAGCGCGGCGCTCGGCGAGACGGCGATAGACTGCGTCGGCATCCAAGGCCACATGGCCGGCGGCTCGACCACCGGGCCGGATTTCTTCCGCCAGTTCGTCCAACCTTACGAGAAGCGGATGATTGACGCCATCCATGCCGCCGGGAAGTTCAGCGTCTATCACAACTGCGGCTGCGCGAAGATCCTCTACGGCAACTACCGCGAACTCGGCATGACCGTTTGGGAGACCGTCAGCGAGCCGCCTCGCGGCGACAACAAACTCGCCGACGCCAAGGCCGCCCTCGGCGACCGCATCTGTCTCCTCGGCAACCTCGACCACGTGGATTTCCTCAAGCGCGCCACGCCGCAGGAAGTGGACGCCGTCACGCGCGCCATTGTTCGCGTCGGCAAGCCTGGAGGCCGCTACATCTTTTCCACATCCGACTACCTGGAGAAAGGCACGCCGCGCGAGAACGTCGTGGCGATGATTGCGGCCGCGAAGGACGAGGGCCGCTATGCCTGACGGCGGCAGCGCCCATCTGCGCTGCGATCCCCCGTTCAAGGGGGGCGGGAAACTCCTTACCTTGGAATCGGGCCTTTCCCGGATAGCGCATTCCTGGCCCGAAGCGTAAGTTCCTCCAGACAATGACAGGGAAAAGTTCCCGGTCCTTATGCTTGATGAATGTGATTCGAAGGAAGCGAAGCTATGATAACCATTTTGGGTGTCTGGGGAATCTGCCTCGTGGCGTTCTTTGTCTTCTGTCTGGCGCTATGCCGGGCAGCCAAGCAACCCATACCCGGCTTGCGGCATCCGCACCCGACGATTCTCGTCATGGATGAGAATGCCAGCGTGCTGGGTATGGTCCGCATGGGATTGGAAAACGAGGGCTACACCGTCCTCACAACATCTGATCCACGCGAGGGGGTCCAGTTGTTCAAGGAACAATCCCAGAACATCAGCCTGGTGCTCTTGGACAACTGTATGCCGGAGATAACCGGGAGCCAGATATTTGAGTCCCTCTGGAGGATTGACCCTCAAGTGCCGGTCTTGCTGATGGCCAGCTACTGCAAGGAAAACGAGCCAGCCGGGAAACTCCGGGACAATGTGCGAGGCTGCCTCCTCATGCCTTTTAACTTGGAAGACCTGGTCGGCAAGGTCCGCGAAGTAGTCAGCTTTGCCTGAGTTGCGCCGCCGCGCGGTCAACCCTTCCTGATGATGCGCTTCTCGCGGTCGTAAACCGTGCGAACGCCGAGGTTGAACGACTCCACCGCCATGATGCAGGCGACGGAATGCTGGTAGCCGGCCTCGATCGGCGCGCGCGTCGTTTTGCCGCTGCGGATGCACTGGAGCCAGTCCTGGAAATGGTCGGGGCCTTCGATGCCTTTCACGTCGTTGACGCCGCGAATCTTCCCGTCGCGCTTCGGGCCGCCCTCGGCGCTGTAGCTCGGCGCGGCCCAGTTGTCGAGGTTCAACTGGCCCTTCTCGGTATAGTAGCGATGACGCCGGCCGCCAGAGTGGCCCATGTTGCACGAGAAGACCGCCATGAAGCCCTCTGGATAAACCCACAGTGCCTCGGCGTGGTCGGGCGCGGTGAATTTGTGCTCGTCGTTCCAAACGAACGTCCCACCCAGACAGACGCAGCTCGCCGGGAACTGCGCACCGGTGATGTAGTGCAGCAGGTCCACGAAATGGCTGCCGAAGCCCGTGATCGGGCCGTCGCTGTAGTCACGGTGGCCATACCAGCCGGAGTAAACGTCTGCGGCGAACTCCCGTTTCGGAGCGTCCATTTGGAACTCCTCCCAAGCCACGTCCTCCTTCTTCACGTCCTTCAGGTAGCGATACCAGTAAGGCTGGTCGCTGTTGCGGCACTGCTCGATGCGCGACGCCTTGCCGAGTAGGCCGGATTTCCACAACTCACGGCAGGCGGTGCTGGTCGGCAGGCTTCGCACCTGCGTGCCGACCTGCGCCACGACGCCCGCCGCCTTCACCGCATCCACCGAGCGAACCAACTCCTCCATGTTCTTCGCCATCGGCTTCTCGACGTAGATGTGCTTGCCGGCCTTGGCGGCGGCTTCGAGATGCGTCGCATGCTGGTGGTCGCACGATGCGATCATCACCGCGTCCACATCCTTGCACGCCAGCAGGTCGCGGTAGCTGGCGAACCGCTTCGCCTCGTGGCCATACCATTCCTTGCAGAGCGCCGACGCCTGCTCGCGCGCGACGCGCCACGGATCGGCCACCGCCACGAACTCGACGTTCTCGACCTTGTCGTGCTTGTGGATGCCGGTCATGTGGGCGTTGCGGCCGCGGTCGCCGCAGCCGATTTGGCCAATGCGGATGCGCTCGTTCGCGCCGACGATGCGCGCGTAGCTGCGCGCGGTGAAACTCATCGCCGTCGCGCCCGCGGCGGCTGTCTTGAGGAAATCCCTGCGGTTACAGTGGGTTTGCATGGTTGATGCTCCTGGATGGGTTGCTCTGATTGCGGCGGTAGTCTAGCGCGGCCCGCGCTTGCGTTGCGAGCAAGAATTGACGACGCCAGTCGGCCCGAATTAGACTCCACCACCATGAAGAATTTCACCACTCCCATCGGGGCCTTCTTGCTGGCTTTGGTCATTGTTGGTTGCGCGACCGTGGCCGAGACGGGCCGCAGGCAGATTCTCCTGATCAACTCCTCGGAAGAAATGAAGCTGGGGATGACCGAGTTCGACAAGCTCAAGCAATCCACGCCCGTCTCCAAGGACGCGGCCGCCAGTGCGATGGTCCGGCGCGTTGGCCAGCGCATCGCCGCGGTGGCCCCGTTGCCCGAGGCGCAATGGGAATTCGTTCTTTTCGACGACCCGAAGACCGCCAACGCCTTCTGCCTGCCTGGCGGCAAGGTTGGCGTTTATTCCGGCATCCTGCCGATCTGCCAGAGCGAAACGGGGCTGGCGGTCGTGGTGGGACACGAGATTGCCCACGCGGTGGCACGGCATGGCGCCGAGCGCATGTCGCACGGCTTGCTGGCGGAGATGGGCGGAAAGGTGCTGGCCGAAGCGATGAAAGCCCGACCGGAAGCCACCCAGAAGCTTGTGATGCAGAGCTACAGCATCGGCGCGCAAGTCGGCGTGTTGTTGCCCTACTCGCGCTCGCAGGAGTATGAGGCGGACCATCTCGGTATGATCTACATGGCCCGTGCCGGCTACGATCCGGCAGAGACCGTGGCGTTCTGGAAACGCTTCAGCGGCACACAAGCCCAGCCGGCCGGCCTCATGGGGAAACTCCAAGGCTACCTCAGCACGCACCCCGTGAATGCCGACCGCATCGCGCAGCTTGAGCAGTTGCTGCCCAAGGCGCGCGCCGAATACAAATCCGCCGCGAGGTGATTGCCTCCGTCGCTTGGGAACACGGGCATCGGCCCGCTTACTTGCCGCCGCTCTTCTGCAACTCGGCCAAGAGTTCGTCCACGGCCTTGTCCATCGCCTCGCCCCGGACGTTCTTGAAACGGATCACGCCCTTGTGGTCGAGGACATAGATGGTGGGAAAGGAGCGGACGCCCCAAGCGGCGGCTATCTGTCCTCCTGCACCGTCAAACCAACTGCGCCAGGTGATCTCTTCCTTGCGGCAGCGTCTCTTCGTCTCGTTCCGATCCTGGTCACTGTTGATGCCCAACAGCGCGAACGGCTTGCCTTCCAATCGTTTCACGAGCGACCGCTCGTGTGGGATCATCTCCCGGCAGGGAGGTCACCAAAACCCCCAAAAGTCCAGAACGACCACCTTGCCGCGAAACTCGCTGAGCTTCATCGGCTTGTTGTCGAGATCCTTCCCCCGGATTTCCGGTGCCACCTGCCCGATGTCGAAGCCGCCCCCGCCGGCCCGGCCTCTCTTGCTTGTCTGCGCGTTGGTCGCGTCGAGCGCGCACACCATGAGCAACGACGCTATGATGACTGCGATGCGTTTCATGTGGTTCCTTGTTGCGGTTACTGGCCAATCTATACACGACCCGCCTGCCATTTGCCAGTTCTCGTTGGCGAAAGCTCGCTCATCACAACCCCGACGGATGGTCCACAAACATGCACGGGAGGTGGAACTTCCGCGCCACTTTCTCCGCCAAGGCCCGCACGCCGAACGTTTCCGTCGCGTAGTGCCCCGCAAAAAACACCGTGATGCCCAGTTCCTCCGCGTCGCCAAACGCCGCGTGTCCGCCCTCGCCGGTCAAATAGGCGTCCACGCCGGCACTTGCGGCCGCCTTCAACTCGCTGCTCGCGCCACCAGAGCAGACGCCCACTGTCCGCAATCGCGCTGGACCGAACGGCAGTGTCTTTAGCGCGTCGTCCAGCCGCACAACGCGGGCGATGCGTGCGCCGAGTTCCTCCGCTGACATCGGATGCGGCAGCACGCCCCGCCAGCCGATCGGCGCGCCGTGATGCTCCAGGAACGGCTCCAGTCGCGTCAGGCCGAGGCCGCGAGCGATGAGGATGTTGTTGCCGAACTTCGGATGCGCGTCGAGCGGCAGATGGCTCGCATAGACGGCGAGGTTGCCCTCCACGAGCGCGCGGAGCTTCCGAAAATGCCGTCCCGTCCACGGCTGCGGCTTCGACCAGAACAGCCCGTGGTGTGCCAGCAGCAAATCCGCCTTTGCGTGGATGGCGGCCTTGACGGTGAACTCCGTGGCATCCACCGCCGCGGCAATCTTCGTGACCCGGCCGCTGCGGTTCTCGCATTGCAGGCCGTTGACCGCGTCGTCGTAATCGTGCAACGCCGGCGCGCGCAGCAGGCGATCGAGGTGGGCGGCGAGCTTGTCGAGCGGGATGCCTTTCATGTCGCTGATTTGACGGCAACACCGCACAGCTCACAAGCAAATTTCCGGCGGATGTAACCTCAGTGCCAGAACTGTGGTATTACAGGCACAGAGAAAGGAAAGACAACGTGGCCAAGACATCTTCAATCGTGTTGGGTTTGTGCCTCGCGGTGCTCGCGGGGCGAGGCGCGATGGCAGCGGATGCGACGAGCGCGCCGACGCAGTGGATTCCCGCCGACGCGGTGCTGGCGGTGGAGTTGTTCCAGCCGAAGGCGTTGCTGACGCTGTTCTGTGACGGCAAAGCGGCTGCGGCGTTGGCGGCGTTGCCGGGCGCGGGCAAGCGCAAGGCGCAGCCGGGCTTCGAGAAATTCATGGGCGTGGTGAAGTATCTGGAGTCGCAGTTGGGGACCGATTGGCCGACGGGCTTGGGGAAGATGGCCGGCGGCGGCGCGGCGTTCGCGTTACGCCCGCAACAACAGGTGCTCTTTGTCGCCGACGCCGAAGACGTGGAGATGCTGAAGCAACTGCACGAGTTCCTCTGGAAAGCCGCGTCGGGCAACAAGAACAACGCCACGTCTTCCCGGGAGGTCGGCGGCGCGACGGCGTGGTCGCTCGGCCCCAAAGTGGCGCACACGATCGTCGGCAAGCGGCTGGTGGCTTCCAGCGGTTTCGACGGCTTGCAGACGGCGCTGGAGTTTCGCTCAAAGCCGGGCGGCGCCAGCCTCGCGGCGACACCGGCGTATCAGGCCGCGCGCCGCGCGGTCGGCCCGGACGCGGCGGGGATGATCTTCGTCAACATGGCCGCCCTCAAACAGGCGCCCGGCATTGCGAAGGCGCTGCAACCCAAAGAGAGCAATCCGCTTGTGGCGCTGCTTTTCGCGGGAATCGCCGAGTCGGTGGGCGCGTCGAACTGGCTGGCCATCGGCTTGCGCGTGCAGGAGAAGGAAGACTGCCTCGCGCTTCAAGTCGTGAGCGACGGCGCGAAGCTCGACCCGAAGGGGCCTGCGGCATTCGCGCTGCCGGCCAAACGAGAGGAAGGCGCGTTGCCGAACCTGGCCGTGCCGCGCCAGATTGCCGCGCTGAGCATGTATCGCGACCTGCGCCGGTTCTACGGCGCGAAGGACCAGTTGTTCCCGGAGCGGACCTCGGGGCTGATCTTCTTCGAGAACATGATGGGCATCTTCTTCTGCGGCCGGGACATGACCGACGACGTCTTCGCGCAGGCGCGGCCGGAAATCCGCCTCGTCGTGGCGAACCAGCAATACGACCCGGCCATCGGCACGCCGTCGCCGCAGATTCCGGCGTTCGCGCTCGTGCTGCAAATGCGCAACCCGGCGCAGTTCAGGGAAGTGATGGAAGAGGCGTGGCAGAAATCCATCGGACTGGCGAGCTTCACGCGCGGCCAGAAAGCCGAGCCGGGATTCGTCATTGACCGGCCGGTGCATTGGACGACGAAGTATAGCGTGGCGCGGTTCTCCAGCACCGGCGTCAAGGACCGCTCGAAGCTCGACGTGCGGTTCAACTTCAGCCCGTCACTGGCGATGCCGGGCAACCACCTGATCCTCAGTTCCACCGAGCAACTGGCCTGCGACCTGATAGACGCGCTCGGCCGCGAAGCAAAGCAGCCGCCCGCGCCGCTCGCGCAGACGCACTCGCTGCTGGAGGCCGCCGGCGACCGCGTGGCCGCCGCACTGCTGGCCAACCGCGACAGCATGGTGCGTCAGAACATGCTCAAGAGCGGCGGTGCCAGCGAAGCCGACTCGACGGGCATTGACGCGCTGATCGCCTTCACCGAGTTCGTCGAGCAACTGCGGCTGACCTTCAGCGCGGAGTCGGGCATGAACCAGGCGAAGCTCGAACTGAAGTTCAAATGGCCGGGGCAGAAGGTGGCCGAAACGCGGTAGTGGCCGCGAGATGCTGGACGTTGCAATGAAACGAAAACCTTGGGCAATGGCGCTCATCTACGTGGTGACGTCGCTGGCGGTTGAGGCCGCGCTTATGATCGTCGGCCGCTTGAAAGTCCCCCAGCACAACGCCATCCTCGCTCCCGTGGTCCTCACGATTCCGCCGCTACTGGTCGCGTGGATTTGCGGTTATTGCCGGCCAAAAGAACTGATCTTCATGGCGGGGCTGTTGAGTGTGCTGACGCTGGTGCTTACGGTGATATTTGGCAGGCTCACCGGCATCTCCACGGGCATGATTGAGCCGATTCTTGTCCGGACGCTGGCGGGCTTCCTTGCGGGAACGATCGCTGTCTGGCGGATGGACAGGCCTCGGCCGTCGCCATGAGAACGAAACTGGTTTTCATCGCGACGGCAACCGCGTGTGTGCTGGTTATTGGCACGATAGCGATGCGTCTTCTCGCCGCGTCGCCAGCCAAGACCATCGCTCCACCCAACGAATCGGAAGTGGAACTGTCGGTGGTGGAGAAGGGCGCGACCTACAAGCTCTACCGCGCGGCGCTCTGGCGCGTGAATCCGCACTCCGGCCAGTGGGAATTCATGGAGCAGATGTATGATCCGGATTTCTACGCGAAGAACTACGCTGAGCGCGACGGCGCGATTTGCCGGAAGGCTGCCAACGGAAACCTCGTGCCGGTGCGCCGACAGTTCGCCGACGGCTTCGAACACGCCAAGCCAATCCGTGAATTGATCGGCATAGACACGGGATGGACTGCGTTCACGCTCCAATCACCGAAGGCGCCGTCGGTGAACGCTTACGTCCGGCTGCGAAAGCTCATCCTCAAGGGGCAATCCGACTTCCTAGACAACCGTGTGGAAACCTCCGCCGACGTCGTTCATTCCGGCAAGCGCGCCCTGAAGACCTTCAGCATGCCGCCATCGCACGCGATGGTCTGCGCAAAAGCTTCGCTCGACACCGAACTGTTGCACTTCGTCAAAGGTGACGAGGTGTGGTTCTCCGGCTGGTATTTCGTGCCGGAACGCAGCGGGATGCCGTTCACGGTGATGGATTTGGAGACAACGTGGTTCAAGGAATCCCCCGGCATTCGCATCATGCTCGCCGACGGCAAATACGCGATGTTTGAACTGAAGTGGGGCGCGAAACCGAAATACCGCCAGCCCAAAGGAAGGGAAGTCGTCTTCCCGGCCGCGAAGTGGGTGCATTTGAAAGCGCACCTCAAGCTCTCCGAAAAAAGCGACGGCGTCATTGAGTTGTGGCAGGACGGCGCCAAAATCGTGGATGCCCGCGGCCAGACTCTGCCCCTGGCCCACACCATCTACAACAGTCTTGAGATCGGCATCACTGCCCACAACGACCGCAGCCAACCCGCCACGCTCTACGTGGACGACGTTGCCATTTCCGATCAACCGATCAACTAACCCGTAACCTCCGGCGCCCGACGGTGGTATTATTCGCAGAGACCATGGCAACCTTGACCCAACAACAGTTTGACCCCGCGTCGGCTTGGGCGCGCTATGAGCCGGACGCTCGCCGGCCGTGGAACCTCGCGCTCGCCGGCCATCTCTACCGCCGCGCCGCGTTCGGCGCCTCATGGGGCCAACTCCAGCGCGCGCTCCGCGACGGTCCGCAACGGACGGTGGACGCGCTGCTGCGGCCGGTCGGCGATGTCGCGGCGTTTAACCGGCAGTATGACGAACTGGAGACGCCGGCGAACGACGAGAACTCTTCCAACGACCTCCGCGCGTGGTGGCTCCAGCGAATGATTCGCACGCCGCATCCGTTGCAGGAGACGATGACGCTCTTCTGGCACGGCCACTTCGGCGTGAACGCCGCCAAGGTCAACAGCGCCCGCGCCGTGCAGCAACATCTCCAGCTTTTGCGGCGGCACGCGCTCGGCAGCTTCCGCGAGATGTTGGCCGGCGTCGTGAAGGACGCGGCGGTGTTCCTGACGTTGGACGCCAAGGCCAGCCGAAAGGCGTTTCCCGACGAGCATCTCGCGCGCTGGTTCCTGGAGGCGTTCACGGTCGGCCCCGGCCGCTTCTCCGACCGCGACGTGCGCGAGGTGGCACGTGCATTCAGCGGATGCTTCGTGCTCCAAAACCAGCTTCGTTTCATCGAGCGCGAGCGCGACGCGGGAACCAAGCGTATCCTCGGCCAGGAAGGCATTTTCACGGGCGAAGATGTCGCGCGCATCCTAGCCGAGCAGCCCGCAACCGCGCAGACGATCGTGCGCAAGGTTTACCGCTGGCTGATCTCCGAGACAGCGGAGCCGGATGAGCGGTTGCTGTCGCCGCTGGTCGAGTCGTTCGCGAAGAACCACGACGTGCTCCAACTCGCCGAGACGATGTTGCGCTCGAACCTTTTCTTTTCAGCGGCGGCCTATCTCCAGCGGATGAAGAGTCCCGTCGAGTTTGCCCTGGGCATTGTGAAAGGTCTGGAGGAAACGGTCTCCACGCCGCCTCTGGCCGAAGCTCTGGTACGTCTCGGACAGAACCTTCTCCATCCGCCGACGGCCAAAGGCTGGCTCGGCGGCCAGAACTGGATCAACCACGCGACGCTGGCGGGCCGGCACAATCTGGCGGCGGCTTTGTTGAAGAGCGACGGAGCTTTCGGCGGAAAACTCAATCCCGCGGCGGTGGCAAGCAAGCACGGCACCGACGCGCGCCTCTTCCTCGATCTGTTCCTCCAAGGCGACGCCGAGCCAAGCGGCGACAGTGGCACCGACGCGCGCCGCGCCGCCTACGCCGCGATCACAATGCCGGAGTTTCAACTCGCGTGAACACCCTGATTCAAACCCGACGCAGTTTCATCAAGACGACGCTGAAGGCCGGCGCTTTCGTTTCGTTCGCCGCCAACGCGCCGGTTTCGCTTTTGCGCGCTGCGACGACGGCCCCACAACGCATCGGCGACACGGTGCTGGTGGTGCTCCAGCTTTCCGGCGGCAACGACGGCTTGAACACCGTGATTCCCTACGCCGACGACGCTTATCACCGCGGGCGGCCGACGTTGAGGCAGATGGCGCGCGGCGCGCACAAGCTGGATTCGCATCTTGCCTTCCATCCGCGCATGGAAGGGTTCTATCGTCTGTATCGCGACGGACTGCTCACCATCGTCCAGGGCGTCGGCTACCCGGACGCGGATCGCAATCACCCGGGTGGCATGCACAACTGGCACACCGCCGCCCCGCGCGCGCCCAAGACCCAGACTGGCTGGCTCGGCCGCGCTGCAGATCGCCTTTGGAAACCCGCCGAGGCCAATGTGCCAGCGATGTTTGTCGGCGCGATTCCACAACCGTTCGCGGCGAACGCGGAGCAAGTCATCGTCCCTTCAGTTCGCTCGCCACGCGAGCTTCTCTCACAAAGCTTCTCGCCGGTCCCTGCCGAGCCGGGCGTTTCGTGGCTCAACTCGCTTCGCCGTGCCACGGCGGTGGTTCAAGCGAATAACCGCCGCATCGAGTCAGTAATGGCTGCCTCTAGTAGCGCCGACTATCCGAAATTCCAGCTCGCCGAGGAACTGCGCGCCATTGCCCAACTCATCCGCGCCGACCTCGGCGTCCGCATCTTCTTTACCGAGCTTGGCGGCGGCAACATTGGTGGATTCGACAACCACGCCGGCCAGCTTGGCAACCACTGTTCGCTGGTGCATCAGTTGTCGGAGTCCGTCGCGGCGTTCATCCGCGACCTCCAGCGCGACAAGCTGCACGAGCGCGTCCTGCTGATGACCTACTCCGAGTTCGGCCGCACCGTGCGCGAGAACGGCCGCCGTGGCACTGACCACGGCGCGGCGCAGCCGGTGTTTCTGGCCGGCGGAAGGCTGAAAGGCGGCCTCTGCGGCGCGCATCCCAGCCTCACCGACGTGGACAAGGACGGCCTGAAGTTCCACACGGATTTCCGGCGGGTTTACGCCACCGCGCTCGATCGCTGGCTCGGCCTCGACAGCCGCAGTGTGCTCAGCGCGTCGTTTGAGCCACTCGACGTCCTCAAGGCGTAGGCTTCGCGACATCACCGTTGCGGCGGGGCAAAATCGCGGGCAGGATGGCTGCGATGAAACTTATTCTTCTGGCAACGACGATACTCCTCGCCGGCGGGCTGGCGGCGGCGGGAGACGACTCCAACTGGCCGCGCTGGCGCGGACCGCGCGACAACGGCAGCGCTGACACGGGCAGGTATCCGGTGAAGTGGGACGCGAACTCGAACCTGCTCTGGAAGGTGGCGCTGCCGGGCAAAGGTTGCTCGACACCGATCGTCTGGAACCAGCGCATCTATGTCACCGCGCCGGTGGAAGGACAGGACGCGCTGCTCGCGTTCGACGGGTCGGGGAAGCTGCTTTGGCAGACGACCTTCGGGCCGGAGTTCAAAGGCAAGCATCGCAACGGCTCTGGCTGCAATCCGTCGCCTGCCACCGACGGGCAGAGCCTCTTCGTCTATTTCAAGAGCGGCAATCTCGCTGCGGTGGACATGGAAGGCAAGCTGCGTTGGAAGACCAACCTGCTCGAACGCTATGGCCAACTGACGCTCTACTGGGATTACGGTTCGTCGCCGGCGCTGACGGAGAAGGACGTGGTGATGGCGGTGATGCACCACGGCGAGTCCTATCTCGCGGCGTTCGACAAGCTCACCGGCAAACTGCGCTGGAAGGTGGCGCGCAACTACGAGACGCCGGTGGAGGGTGATCACAGTTACGCGACGCCGCTCGGCATCCGCCATCTGGGCCGCGAGGCGCTGCTGGTGCTCGGCGGCGAGCGGCTGACGGCGCACGACGCCGCCGACGGCCGGACGCTTTGGACGTGTGGCGATTTCAATCCCGGCGCGAAGAAGAACTGGGTGCCCGTGGCTTCGCCGGTCGTCGTGGGAAACATGGCGGTCGTCCCCTACGGCCGAGGAGACCGGCTGCACGGCATCAAGCTCGGCGGCAGCGGTGACGTGACGGCGACGCATCGTCTTTGGCTGCGCGAAGACAGCGGCGCATTCGTGCCGACGCCAGCCGAATACAAGGGACGCGTCTATGTGCTTCGCGACAAGGGCGAGGTGGACTGCGTGAATCCCATCACCGGCAAGAGTTTCTGGAGCGACGCGCTGCCGAAGACCAAGGACAAATACTACGCCTCGCCGACACTGGCCGATGGGAAGCTTTACGCCGCGCGCGAAGACGGCGTCGTGTTCGTCGCGCGCGTCGAAGGGAAGTTCGAGGTGCTCTCGGAGAACAACATGGCCGAGCAGATGATCGGCTCGCCGGTGCCGGCGGCTAACCGCCTCCTGCTCCGTGGCGTGAACCACCTCTTCTGCGTCGCCGCGCCGTGAATCCATGACCGGCAGGGTCGCGCGAGCGGGCGTTATGCGACGGGCGTCGGATGTTCGCGGAGAAAACCAGTGAGCCGTGACACCTGCCACTCACTTCCACTACTCGCCACTACCATTCTTGTGTCACGGCTCTGATTGAACTTGGCACCAAACCGCCGTTAGTCAACCGGCCCGGCTGCCAGCGGCGGGCTGTCCTCACTTGCCCGGCGCGGGCGGCGTCTTCTGCGCCATCGCATAGAGGAGCGTCTTGATCTCGAACGGCTTCAGGTGCGGCCATTTCGAGAGCAGCAACGCGCAGATGGCGGTGATGTGTGGCGCGGCGAAGCTGCTGCCGATCTCGTAGATGTAGCCGCCGCCGGGCTGCGGCACCTTCACATAGCTGCCGTTGGCGATGAACTCCGTGAACGTCTTCGGCTTGAGCTGGTAGGCGAACTGGAACGCGTCCTTGAACGACGCCCAATAAACCTTGATCAGGTTCGAGAAAATGGACGGGAAGCTCGGCAGTCCCTCGTTCTCGCCGGCGGCCACGAGGATGCGGTCGCGGTAGTAGGCTTTCTCGACCAGTTTGTGGAAGGTCTCGAAATACGCGCTGCCTTCGGTAACGAGCAGGCCGTTGCTGAGGTTGATGACGTGGCAGTTCTCGATGGCCCAATCCGCGCCGACGATCATGTGCTTCGGTTTGCCGCCGGCGAATTTGTAGCCGTCGGAGCCGACGCCGATGCAGGAGAGCACGCGCACGCTGTAGATTTCCGCCTCCGGCGCGAGCCGCGCGATCACACCCGCGCAACCGGTGCCGTGGCCCGCGGCGTCCTGGCCGTCGTAGGGCCGCGACGTGATCTGGCCGCCCTTCTCTTCAATGATGACGCCGCCTTTGACGTGGCCGGCGAGGTCGGGATGTTTGTTGTCCACGCCGCTGTCCACGACGGCGACCTTCACGCCCCTGCCCGTCGCGCCTTTGAGAAACTCGGCGGGATTGAGCTGGTCGAAAGGCGATGGAAGTGGGTCAGGCATGGGATCGGGATTCGTAATTCGTAATCTGTGATTCGTGGTTCGTGACTCGTGATTTGCTGACCGGCCCGAATTGCGAATCACGGATCACGAGTTGCGTTCACATCTTGATCTCCGGCATCGCCTCGCGCTGGCTCTTGAACATCGTCAGCAGGTTGGCCAGCAGCTTCTCGCAAAACTCCATCGCCGGCGGGCCGAACTCGGACAACTCCCGGATCTGCCCGGCGAGCACCGCCGCGCGCTCGCCGCTGCCGACGAGGTCGAGTTGCTTCACCGCTTCCGCCATCCCGCTCAACGCCTGCTTGGCGGCCTCGCCTTCCCTGCCCGGCGCGCTCGCGGCGGCGTCGGTGGCGAGCTTGAGGGCGCGCAGCAGGAGATTGTCGGCCATCTGCGTCGCATTGACCAGGTCCAGCGTGGAGGCGCACAACGCGCCCAGCCGCGAGAGCATCTCGATGTCCTGCGGCTCGTAGCGTTCCTTGTCGAACACTTCCAGCACGCCGATGCACGTGTTCTGCGCCACCAGCGGCACGCCGAGTCCCGACTGGCGGCCCGCCTCGATGGAGCCGCTGATTTCGTCGCCGGGCCACGTCCCGCCGTCGGCGCGGGAGAGCGCGCTCAGCCGGCCCGACTGCGCGATGCGGCCGGCGAATCCCCGGCCGAGCGGGATCGGCGTCGGGTTCGGCTCGCCGCCGACGGCGCAACGCGCCACGAGCGACTGCCCGTCCGGCTCCAGCAGGAAGACCGCCGCCACCGGCGCCTGCGACACCAGCACGGCCAGCTCCGTGAAGCTGTGCAGCGACATCATCAGCTCCGGCGCGCGCGACAGGCTGGTGACGGACTGCACCGTGGACATGATCTCCTGCACGGTCTTCTGAAATGCCGCGAGCTGCGCCTGCAACTCGCTGGCCCGGCGGCGCAGGTTGACGATCTGCACCTGGTTGTCTATCGCGTGCAGCAGCGTCTGCGCGGAGAACTCCGCCTTGAACAGGAAGTCGTGCGCGCCGAGCTTCAGGAAATGGATCGGCGCGTCCTGCCCGGCGAAGCCGGTGATGACGATGCAGCGGATGTCGGGCAGCGACTTCTTGATCTCGGCGAACATCTCGTCGCCGCACTTGCCCGGCATGCGCACGTCCGTGAGCAACACGTCGAAATGCTCCGTCTTGCACAACTCGATCGCCACGGCGCTGCTGTCCACCGCGCGCACGGCGTGGTCGGTGAGTTGCTTGATGATGCCTTCGTATTCGACCAGGTTTTCCCGCTGGTCATCCACGAGCAGAATTTTGATGTCGCTGGCCATAGGAACCTCTCTCGGCCGGACCGCCGGCCGTCAACGCCCGCATCTTGGCAACTGCCGCCCCCCGTGTCGAGCCAAGGAAACAAGGGATCGCGGCGATGTGACCGACGAGGAGCAGAAGGCGGGCTATGCTGCCTCCACTGACAACGTTGCTGAATTGGAGGCCGCGTGCCCTCACGCGGCGCGCCGGCTGGGGGCAGCCGGCCTACAAGGCTTCCACCGATAACGTGGCCGTGGGGTCGCAGCCGCTCACGCGGTTGTAAACTCCCACCGGATCGTTGCCGCCGGTCTTCACGCCGCTCCAGACGATGACGGTTGTGTTGGTCACGAACATGGTCGCTTCGACGACGAGTTTCCATTGGCCGCGAACTGTAGCGGCGATCTCTAATCGCCGGTCGTCGTTGATGATTCGGCGGTCGGAGACTGGCGCTGCAGATCAGGCGGGTGGAAATCGTATTACTTGATGATGGGCCGGCCGAAGACGGTGGTGGTGACTTGCGACTTCGCGGGCGGGCCGGCGAGGTGGAAGCGGATGATGATGGAGGTGCCTTGGCCGACCTCGCTCTCGACGCGCAGTTCGGCGCCGTGGGCCTGGAGGATGCTGTGGCTGATGCCCATGCCGAGGCCGGTGCCTTTGCCCGGCTCCTTGGTGGTGAAGAACGGGACGAAGACTTTTTTCTTCACGTCGTCGCTCATGCCGCAGCCGTCGTCGGTGATCGTGAGGATGATGACCTGCTCCTCGCTGGCGGTGCTGAGGGTGATGTGGCCGCCCTCGCGGCCGGTCTTGGCGCAGGCTTCGAGGATGGCGTCCTTGGCGTTGAGCAGGAAGTTCATGAGCGCCTGCTGGATTTCCTTGGGGTTGCCCTTCAGGTGCGGCAGCTCGCCGAGCTGGGTGGTGACTTTGATGCGGGCGTTGCTGAGGACGTCGTTGCTGATGGCGAGCGCGTCGCGGACGGTGTCGTTGAGGTCGAACGGGAAGAAGGAGCCGACGTCGGCGGGCCGGGCGAAGGTGCTGAGTTTGTTGGAGATCTCCGCGCAGCGGGCAACGCTCTGGATGATGAGGTCGAGGCCCTCTTCAAGGCCGACGTCGCGCTTCATGCGGTGGGCCATGATCATCCGCTCGGCGCGGAGTTTGACGGGGTTGAGGGCGTTCTTGATTTCGTGGGCGACGCCGGCGGCAACGACGCCGAGGAGGGACTGGCGCTGGGAGGCGAAGAGTTGCTTGTCCTTGCTCTCCAGCGCGGCGAAGGCGTTGTCCTTCTCCTTGAGCGTCTGCTGGATGACGCCGACCATCTGTGCGTAGGCGGCGGACAGCTCGCGCGACTCCCGCGAGTAATGTTTCGCGGCGGCGAGCGTCTCGGCGCGCTGCCGGTGGACGGGATCGGTGGGCGTGCCGCTCACGAAGTCGAGGGCGGCCCGGGCGATTTGCTCCAGCGGCTGGGCGATGCGGCTGCGCAGGCGCACGGCCATGAACACACTGCCGAGGATCATCACCGTGGTGAGCGCGACGGTCGTCAGCGTCATGAAGAAGCGGACGGACTGGATCGTTTCGCGAAAGGCGTCCAGCAACGGCGCCTGGCCGAGCAGCCCGAACGCGACCATGCCGCGCAATGCGCCATGTTGGAAGACCGGCGTGAACACCTCGTAGGCTTGCGGCGCGGAGGTTTCCTCCGCCTTGCCGCCGGGGAACAGTCCACGCTGGCGGACGTGGGCCGTCATGCGCACGAGCGACGGGTCGCCTTTCAGGCCGCGCGTGAATTGGAACGCGGGGCTGGTTTGCATTTCGCTCAGGAACGGCAGGCCGTTCTGGTTGAAGGCGGTGATGCTCAGGAGATTGACGGTGCCTTTCTTGACTTCCGCCAGGTAGAGCACCACGTCGCGCATTTCATAGGAATACCGCACCAGGGGTGCGTTGTCGGCCAGCACGCGGCCGGAGGGCCAGCCCTCGGCGATTCTCGCGCCGGGAACAATCTGCCGGCCGATGCAGCTCTCCGCGATGCGGTCGGCTTCCTCGATGGACGCCGGCATTTTGTTGAACGCCACCGTCAGGACGCCGATCGGGAAAATCCGCCCGAAGCTCTCGCGGTAAAGCAGCAGCCGCCGCTCGTAGAACGTCTGCCGCGCGCCGGTTTCCGGCTGGATCATCTCGTAGGCCATCTGGTCCAGCAGCCGGGGCGGATACACCGTGCGGTCCCACTCCAGTTTCTGCGGCTCCGGCAGGTCCTGAAACGTCAGCCCGTCGCGATAGACGGTGGCAATCTCGCCGTTGACGTTGTTGAAGATCCGCGCGTAGGCCAGCTCGGGGCGCTTGCGCAGTTCGGCCCACAGCATCACCTGCTGCTCGGCGGCGCGGTCGAACAGCGCCAGCATCCGCGCCGTCAGCACCGCCGCGTCCAGCCCGCCGACGGAGCGGATGGCGGCGCGTTCGCGGGCCGTCCAGTCCTGGTTCACTCTCGCCATCAACGGACGAAAGAACTCGAGCGCCACGACGATGAGCAGCGCCGCCGCGACGCCGAAGATCACGCTCAGTCCGATGAAATGGCGCGACAGCCGCCGGCTCAGCGAGGCTTCCGGCCGGGAGGACGCTGCGGGTTGGGTGGATGGCGCGCTCATGGCGGGGAAGTTTTGGAAACGTCCGGCGTGGCGGCGCGTGGAACCATGAAGCGATGCTCGGCCTCCATCAACACCTGGAGTCCCGCCAGCGAACCCTTGGCCGATGCGCCGCCTGCCTCCACCACCGCCGCCGCTTCGGGCAGGCCCGGCAGTTCGACGCCGGGCATGAGCGGCTTGGGGGCGAGCGCCTTGTGCAGGAAGCCGTCGAGCAGCGCGCTGCGGCTGATTGAAAGCGGGTTGGGCCGCACGGTGAGGCGCGCGGGATCGTTCATGATCGCTTCGATCTCGCGCAGTGACGCCAGCGTCTGGCGGCCAAACAACAGACTCCGGTCGTCTATGCGGCGCGCGCCGGCGCGGACCTCGGCGAGATAAGCTTCGTAACTGCACCACTCGCGGCGCGCGCCGAACACGGCGGCGACATCCTGCTCCGTCAACGATTGCAGCAGGCCGCGCCGCACGGGAATCTCGAACTGGTCGAAGAACATCGCGCGCTGGCCGGCCTCCGACAGCAGGTAACGCACCAGTTCCTGCGCCACCTCGCGGGCGGCCACCGCGCCCGGGTCGTCGGAGGCGATCTGCCGGCTGCAGATGACGCACTTGCCGCCGAGCAATGAAACACCCGGCGCGGCCGCGTTGGTGGAAACCGAGAGCGGCATGACGCCGATGTCGTCCAGCGACGCGGGCGGCCCCCACGGGGTGATCAGGCTGCGTTGGGCCCAGGTGGAGAACAGCCACGCCGAGGACGACGCGCCCTTGGTTTGCGCGGCCGACGGCTCGCTCGCGAAGCGCCGCATCTGCTCTTTGAAGTCCACAAGGAAATCCATCCGTGTCGCCGCCGACGGCCAGGTTTCGAGCTGGACCAGCCGGCCCAGCGCGTCCAGCACCTGCCGCGCCGCCGGCGTTTCGGCCTCGAACGTCCCGGCGGCCTGTCGCGGCCAGCCCGGCTCCAGGCTCCAGACCAGCGGCAGAAAGAACCGGTAGAATTCCTGCCCGTCCGCGGCGATGGATGGCGGCAGGGGAATTTTAGATTTTGGATTTCCGGTTTTGGATTGGAAGAGTGAAGCCCATGACTGGCGCGCCTCGGTGGCGTTGTTGAAGTAGCTCTTGCGGTAGAAGAGCAGGTCCGCCGCGCGCGCGATCGGCACGCCGTAGATGCGCGGGGATTTCGGATCGTCGCCGGGGCCGACCGCGCGGATCGGCTCCACGCCCGCCTCGCGCAACATCGGCCCGACGACGGCTTCGTCGAACGGAGCGAGCCAGCCGTAGCGCGCGAACTCCTCGACCCACGCCGTGTTCGACACCGCCACGTCCATGGGTTGCAGCATCTCCGAGGCGCGCGCGCCGAACGACAGCGCCGTCATCGGATAAACCGACGACAGCGTCACGGTGAGTTCCTGACAAAGCGCGGAGGCCAGCGGATCGAAATCGGGCAGCCGGATCAGTTCGTAACGCGGCGGCCGGCCGGCCGGGTTGGCGGCCTTCTGGAAACGCGCGGCGAGGTCTTGGAACCAGAACCCGTAGCCGCGATAGAGCGCGCGCTTCGGCTCCGGCACCGGCTCCGGCGCTTCAGAGCAGCTGGCTGACACGAGCGCGGCGGCAACAACGGCGCCGCCGAGCCGCGCGCAGGTTTTGATCCAATCGCTCACGGGTTGGTTTATAGCCCAGGGCCGGCGGTCAGTAAACGCTCAGGATTTGCTTCTCGTAAAGCTCGCGGTAATAGCCGGGCTGGTTCTTGAGTTCCTGGTGCGTGCCCTGCTGCACCAGCCGGCCGCGGCGGTCGCCTTGGTAACCGAGCACGAAGATCTGGTCCACGTCCGCCACCGCCTGCAACGCGTGCGAGATGACGATGCAGGTGCGGCCTTGGATGAGCTTCTTCAGGCTGACCAGCAGGTCGCTGGCGACGTCGGCGCTGAGCGACGCCAGCGGCTCGTCGAGCAGGATGATGGAAGGTTGGCGCAGGTAGCAGCGGGCGATGGCGATGCTGATCTGCTCGCCGCCGCTGAAGGCGTTGACGTTGGTGTCGTAGCCGGAACACTGGCCGTCGAACTTGCGCTCGATGACATCATGAATCTGCGCGTCCTGGCAGGCGCGGATGATCTGCTCGTCGGTGGCGTCGGGTTTGGCCAGCAGGAGGTTTTCCCTCACGCTGCCGTGCTTGAAGAAAGGCTTCTGCGTGACCATGCCGAATTGCGCGCGCAGGCTGGCCATCGTGTATTTTCGGATGTCCACGCCGTCGAGTTCGATGACGCCCTGGCCGTCCTGGGTTTCGAGGAAACGGCAGAGCAGGTTGAAGATGGTGCTCTTGCCGCAGCCGCGCCGGCCGACGAGCGCGACGCGCTGGCCGGCCTTGATCTCGAAGCTCAACTCGCGCAACACCGGCGGCGAGTCGGGTGAGTAGGCGAAAGTGACATTGCGGAACGCGATCTTGTTGCGCAGCGGCGGCATGGCCTGCGCGTCGGGCCGGTCCACCACACGGGGCGGCGTCTCCAGGATTTCAAAGCCCTCGGCCACCTGCGGGCGCAGCTCGGTGTAGCGCGCGGAGGTGCTGCAAAGCGACACCAGCAGCGAGAAGACGCTCGGCACCAGCGTGTAGAACACGAACAACTCCGGCCAGCCGCCGGCGAGCTGTTGGGTGATGACCAGCCAGCTTCCGGCGCCGAGGATGACCAGCAGCGTGATCGTGCCGATGAGCGAGGTGGTCTGCTGATTGATGCCTTCCCATCGCTCCACGCGCAGGTCGCGCGCGATAAGCTCCTCGGTCAGCTTGCGCATGTCGCTGATGATCCAGCCCTGGGCGTTGTTGAGCTGGATTTCCTTCACGCCGATGATGCCCTCGAACATCTTGCCGCCATAGACATTGTCCAGCTCGTTGCGCTCGAACGAGACGCGCTCCAGCGTCGGGTAGATGAACCAGACGATCACAAACGGGATCGCGCTGCACGCGGCGAGCAGCAGCAGCGTGAGCTGCCAGTTCAAGGAGAAGAGATACGCGACATAGGCGAGCAGAAAGATAATGTCCGAGAGCGCCAGCACGACCGTGTCGCAGAGCAGGAACTGGACGGCGGTGGCCGCCTTGCTCAACTGGCGCATCAATTCGCCGGGGTTGCGGCCCATGAAGAAGTCCACCGATTGCGCCTGCATGTATTCAAAGACGCGGAACTGGAAAAGCTTGCTGAGCCGCTCGCGCAGGACCTCGGCCCAGTAGTTCCGGTAATATTCCAGGGGCACGTTCAACAACGTCAACCCGACGAAGACGCAGAACGCCGTCAGCCAAGGGCTGGACTGCATCAGGGCGCCCGTCAGCAGGCCCGACTGGCGCGCCACGATGACCAGTGTGACACCTGCCACAAGACGCGCGGCGAGCAGTTGCCACATCGTGGCGCGGACGACGCGCTTCTCGTCATCGGTCAACATCCGCCACGAGCCGCGCAGGAAATAGGAGAGAGATCGCCGGGGCGACGGCGGTTTTTGCTGGGGGGCGGGCTGTGGAGTGTTCACAAGAGCAGGGGGAAGGATGCTTGGTTGACGGCGTCCCGGAGGCGGCGGGCGCGCACCGCCGTTCCTCCCCGGCCGGCCATTCGTGGCCGGGCCGGGGAAAAATCAGCGACGCGATGGCACGTTCTACCAGCCGTAGTAGTTCGCGTAGTTCCGGTAGTTGTAATAGTTGTTGTAGGAGGCGGCGGCAGCCGCGCCCAGCGCCAAGCCAGCAAGCCCCCACCATGCCGCGCCACCATGCCCGCCGTGATGGCCACCGTGATGGCCGCCGTGGTGCCCGTGGTGCCCGTGGTGGCCATAAGCCTGCACTTGGTCTTGTGGACCGGCGCCCGCCTGCATGACGCGGGGAGGCCCGCCACCGCCGACGTAGATGATCACGGTGGACGCATCCATCGTCATCGGCCCGCCGCCCGGCGCGCCGTGCGCGCAGCACTGCTGTTGTTGCTGCTGCGGTTGTTGTTGCTGCGCGACGCCCGCGGCGCGCAGGGTTTCTTCCACCTTGTCGGCTGGCACGAGGAACTTTTCAGCGTCCTCGTCCGGCACCTGGTAGAACTGTCCGTTGATGCTTTGCAGAATTGCCATGGTTCTTTCCTTTTCTGATCGGTCAGTTGAACAACCGCCGTGATCTGCACGCAGGCTCCGCGCAGCCGTGGCGGCTCCGGCTGCGGGGGCGATGCCTCCCCGGCAGCCCGCCGGGGAGGCATCCGCTACTGCGGTGCTGTGTTACCAGCCGTAGTAGTTCGCGTAGTTCCGGTAGTTGTAGTAGTTGCTGTAGGGCGCGACCACAAATCCACCCCACCCGCCACCCCACCCGCCACCCCAGTTGCGGTAGCAGCCGTGGTGGCCGTGATGGCCGTGCCATCCGTAGGCTTGGACCTGGCCGGCCTGTTGCGAGGCCGGTCCGGCTTCCGCCGGGGCTTGGAGGCCGGCTTCCTTCAGTGTGTCGGCGACCTTCTCCGCGGGGATCAGGTATCTCGCCGCTTCCTCATCCGGCACGTTGTAGAGCCGGCCGTCTATGCTTTTCATCAATGCCATGTGCGTTCTTCCTTTCCGGGTTGGGCTGGCGTCTTACCAGCCGTAATGGTTGTAGTAATTGCTGTAGTTGTAATAGTTGTTGTAGCAGCCCCACCAAGGCGGGCGGTGATGATGATGATGCCCCCAGCCGTAAGCCTGCACCTGGCCGGAACCCGCCATCGGCTGCTGGGCGCCGCTCATCGGCATGCCTTGCGGTTCGCCACCGCCGACGACAATGATGACCGAAGGCGCGGCAGCGTTCATCGGGCCGCTTGCGGGAGCGCCGCCAGCGGCGGCCGGAGCGGCAGCCTGCGGTTGTGCGGCGCGCATCGCGCCCAGGGTTTCTTCCACCTTGTCCGCCGGCACGAGGAATTTCTCCGCGTCCTCGTCTGGAATCTGGTAGAAACGTCCATCCATGCTTTGCAGTATTGCCATGCTTCTCCTCCTGTTTTGATCGGTTGGTTGAGTTGTTGGTTCGGGCATCGGGCCAGCCTTCTTCGCCCTGCCTGAAATCTTCGCGCCTTTTGACGGTTTCATGCTTCTCCTATTCGATGGTTTGTGGAATTCGCGCCGGCTCGGTGCCGTCCGGCTGGATGGGATGGAGACGCGCCTGTGCGGAAAGCACCATCGCCGTCGCGGCGCTGCTGCACGGGTGATGGCCTGTGTGCATCGGCAGGAACGGCGGCGCGTGTTTCTTTTCGCGGACCTCGGCCGCCGTCTTCTCCATGTGGGTTTGAAAACGTGCCACGAGCCGCTCGACGAGTTCGGGATGGCTCCAGAAGTATTGGTGGAGCAGCCGGGTGGCGAGGCATTCGATCTCGCGGGTCGAGATGGAGTCCTTGTCGAACGCCGTGCAGCCAAACAGGCAGATGAGCTTCGCCGCGCAGCCGAAACAGCGCAGATACCACAGATCCTTCTCGTGGAACGAACGCAGCGTTGACTCGTAGCTGCGGAGGCTGCCGGGGTCGTTGACGTTGCCGAGCTTGCTCATGTCCGCGTCCGTGGACCGGCCACAGGGCCACACGTCGCCGTTCGGGTCCACGCCGATGAGCGTTACACCCGCGCCGCAGTTGTAGCCGTGGCAATTGCGCTCGGCCATGTCGCGCTGGCCGGTGTGGAAAAAGAAAAGCTGCCGGAGCAGGTCGGGGCCGAGGATGCGCAGGTTGGCGGACTGGTCGGCGCGTTCGAGCAGCTTGCGCTTGGCATTGTAGAGTTCTTCGCCCGTGAGGTTCTCCACGTTCATGCCGCGGCCAGTCGGGCAGGTCGCGTTGAACATGACCGCGAACCCCTTCTTGTCGAAGTAATCCACCACCTCGTCCATGTGGGCGATGGTGTTCTTGTTGATCTGCGCGATCACGCCCGGCGGAGCGTCCTCGCGCATCAACAGTTCGATGGTTTCCTCCACGCGTTTGCCGGCCTGGCGATAAACGTCGCTGAGCCGCGGCGGCCCGTCGAGGCTCGTGCCGATCTGGATGCGGTATTTCTTGACGAGTTGCAGATACTCCGGCGTCAGCCGCGTGAGATTGCTCTGCATCCCGATGGTGAGCCGCCGGATGCGGGGATTGGCCTCGGCGGCGGTGATGCAGAACTCAATGGCTTCCTCATACCACGGAATCGGCAGCAGCATCGGCTCGCCGCCGTGGAAGATCCACTGAAGCTCGTCCGACTCCGTCCCGCCGATCAACATCGTGGCGGCGCGCTGGTGGGTTTCCATCGTCATCGTCGCGCCCGGCTGGGTGACCGGGATGGCGTCGGCGCAACAATACCGGCAGCGCAGGTTGCAACTGCTCGTCACCTTGGCGATGACCATCCGAATCTGGCGAAAGTCCACCGTCGGCTTGTTATGGACACCCGGTTGCATTTTTGAATGCCGTGGGCCGTTGACTCACTGGTTCGCTGTCGTTGTGACACCGATCCTTCCTTGCGCTGCAGTAAACTTGAATCGGCTGTCGTCCAACCTCGCAGCGAACTTGCACCTGTGCTTCGGCCAAGTCAAGCGGCTTCCCCGTTCCAACAAAGTGGGCTGGCTTCGCAGCGCCGCTCCAGCATGGCGCTCCTTCAGCGGCCGGGTTGAACCGCGCTTTCCTTCCTGTCAGAGCCAGTGATGTGATTGCCGATGAGTTGAAACCGGCCGGTGACGATCATGGCCTTCGTCGCGTTGGTGGCGCCGCCGAGTTCGATGAGGTTGTTGCGGATGAGCGAGGTGTCGCTGCCGTGGAAGTCGAGTATGATGGGCTGGCGGCAGCCGGTGAGGGTGTTGTCGTGGATGAGCCAGTTCAGGGACGGTGCGATGACGTCGAAACGGTCGCCGGGTTTCATCGCGCGCGGCTCGCGCAGTTTGAAGCAGAGGGTTTCGGGATCGAACGATTCGATGACGGAGGTGGCGCCGGTCGGTTTGGATTTGTCGTCGAGCCAGGCGAGACGCCAGCCGGCGCATGTCTGCGGCTGGAGCCGGTCCAGCGGCAAGCCGTAAGGCGAGAAGGAGCGCGTGAAGGTGCGGTCGTCCACGACTTCGCCGACGCGCGCCTGCGCCCGCTCGGTGGCGATGCCCGTGCCGCAATTGCGAAGCAGATTGCCGTGGACGTTCACATTCAGTGCTGGCTCCTTGAGTTTCATGCCGGTGACGAGCGGGTCAGCGGCGCCACGGACGTAAACTTGATTGCCGCTGACGATGGTGTCGTTAGCGCTGATGTTGATGGCAGTGCGCGAGGCGGGCTTCGCGCCGACGCAGGTCATGTCGAAGATGTTGCCGGTGATGAGCGTGTTGCCGGAGGCATAGTGACGGTGTTCGGTGGCGCCGGAGGCCTCGACGACGGAGGAGTTGAAGTTGACGAAGAGATTGTTGCGGATGATGACCTGTGTCGCGCCGACGGCAGAGCGGATGGCGCAACCGCCGTAGGGCACGCCGCTCTCGAAGACGTTGTCGGCGATGATGTGCTGGCCCGCGCCGAGATCGGGATAGGTCTTGTCGCGGTTGGCGGGGCCGAGGTTGCCCATCGCCACGGTGCCGCCGTTGCGGACGTAGTTGCCGATGAACTTCACGAACCGCGACGCCCCTTCCCACGAGCAACCGCCCACGTCCACGATGCGGCAGTGCAGCACGCTGGTGTTCTCGGTGCCGCACATCACGTCGTTGAACGCGTTGCGCGCCGAGTCGGTGACGGAGCAGCGCAGGTAGGTGATCCATTGCGAATAAGTCTGGCCAGGCTTCACCGTGCCGCGGCTCGGCCCGCCCGACACGAAACACTCGCCCGACATGCGGCTGGCGTGACAGTTCTCGACCAGCACGCGCTCGGTGCCGCTGATGGTGACGGCGTTGCAGTGCTTGAGGCCAAAGCCCCAGATGTAGGTCGAGCCGCGCGTGTTGATGTAGCCGGCCTTGTCGCGCTCGTCGAAGCCCATGAAACCGGTCATGCGGAAGTTGCGGAGCGTCACCTCCGTCCCGCCGCTCAGCGTGAAACACGCGCCCTCGCCCTCGCTGATGTCGAGCAACGTATCCACCGCGCTCGCGCCTTCGATGGCGATCGCGGCGACTTTGTTCACGCGGATGCTGTGTGCCAGCCGGTAATGTCCCGCCGGCACGTAAACGCCGCGCTTCTCCTTGATCGCTTGGTCCACGGCTGCCTGAAGCGCGAGCGTGTCGTTGTGCCGGACGATGGCGTCCTTCACCGTGCGGTTCGCCGCGTCCGTAAGCGTCAGAACATTGCCCTCGATTTTCTCGATGCGGCTCACAAGTTGGTCACGCGCGCCGAACGCGATGACGTAGCCGTTTTCCCAGTCGCGCTTGTTCAGCTTCACCTCAACGCCGCCGTTCAGCCGCTGCCAATCGTGCGTGATGGGCATCTTCGGCTGCCAAGTCCGGCCGAGATCGTCGGTCCACCGGAACGCGGGCGACGCGGACGGCTCGATGTCGAGGATGTAGATCGTCCAACTGCCGGCGCTGCCATCGTAGCCACGGACCTCCACGGAGTCGTTCAGCGGTTTCGAGTTGTAATAAGGCTCACCCGTCCCCCAGAGCTGGATGCGCGAGTAGCGGATGTTACACTTCGACACCATCACACCCTGTCCGACCTTGAAGTCGCCAACATTCTTGACCGTAATCTGCTTCAAGCCTTCGGTGGTCGTCGCGGTCGTCTCGAACCTGGAGCCGGACGCGCCGCAGTCGCGGGCGTTGAGCCAGCCAGAGGGTGGTTGGGCGAGAACATCGCCGCGCGCAATGAGCACGAGCATTATGAGGAACACGCCCAGGTTTCGGATGGTTTCTAGTTTCATTTGCTTTGCAATGACCTGCCTCTGACACACGCTGCTTGAGCGAACGCCGCGGGCATCGTAGCAGAGCTTTGCCCGCGCGCAAACGCGCAAAGAAACATCTGGCAAGCAACGATTCCATTGCTTTACAACCATGCCCGTCGGTTCGTGATAACAAACAGTCGCCAAACCATGAAACCATCCATCACAATCTCACGTCGCACGTTCTTCAAATCCTCCGCAACCATCCTCGCTCTCAGCCAGCCGGCGTTGCTGCGAGCGGCTCCCGCCAAGGCATCGGCGGGCGTGTTCCGGTTCGCCCAGATCGCTTGCGGCGGCAAGGGCACGGGCGACATGGAGAGCATGCTCAAAGGCGGCGCCAAGCTCGTGGCCATGTGCGACGTGGATCCCGCTCGCGCCGCCAAAGCCTACAAGGAGCATCCCGACGTGCCGAAGTTCGCCGACTACCGCGAGATGCTCGACAAGTTTGAGAAGGAGATTGACGGCGTGGTCGTCTCCACGCCCGACCACACGCACGCCTGCGCCGCGTTGGACGCAATGCGCCGCGGCAAACACGTCTATGTGCAGAAGCCGCTGGCGCGGACGTTCCAAGAGTGCCAGGTCCTGCTCGACGCCGCGAAGAAGTATCGCGTCGTCACCCAGATGGGCAACCAGGGCCACGCCGGCGCGGGATTGCTGCTCTGGCAGCAGATGATGAAGGCGAATGCGTTTGGCGAAATCCGCGAAGTCCATGTCTGGTCGAACCGCCCCATCTGGCCGCAAGGCATGACCGAGATGGCGAAAGGCGAACCGCTGCCGGAGGGACTCGACTGGGAGAACTGGCTCGGCCCCGCGCCGATGCGGCCGTTCTCCACGGCGTATGTGCCGTTCAAATGGAGAGGCTGGTGGGACTTCGGCACCGGCGCGCTCGGCGACATGGCCTGCCACAACATGGACCCGGCGTTCTGGATCCTGAAACTCGGCCTGCCCGACACCGTGAAGGCGCAAGTCTCCGCGCCGGCTGACCTCGCTTATCCGGAGTGGTCGGTCATCGAATACACCTTCCCGCGCTCCAAGTTCTGCCCGAAGGGCCTGAAAATGACCTGGCACGACGGCAAGAAGATGCCCCCGAAGCCCGATGGCAGTCATCCGCAACTCCAGCTTGGCAACAACGGTTGCATGGTTATCGGCTCGAAGATGACCGCCGTTGGTGGATCGCACGCCGCACCGCCGATTCCGATGGCGTTGACCGGCCAGGAGTATGGTCCCGCCGTGAAGGAAGCGGAAGCTTACTGGCGGGGCGAGATGAAGAAGCTCGAAGGCTGCGATCACTACCACCAATGGCTGCGAGCCGCCGAGGCCCGCGACACGGCCAAGCCCGGCAGCAAGTTCGCCTACGCCGTGCCCATGACGCAGGCGATTTTGCTGGGCTGCATCGCCTTGCGGTTTCCGGGCCAGGAGCTTCGTTGGAACCACGCCAAGCGGCAGTTCAGCAACTTCCCCGAAGCGAACCGGTGGCTCAGTTCCGCGCCGCGCCCCGGCTACGACCTCAGTTTCTAAAAGGCGTGTTGTCCGAACACCGGGCTGCTGCCGGTTGAAGCCAGGACTCCGAACCTAGGCTTCCACGCGTAATTGAAGCCGGCGTTCGGAGTCCTAGCTTCAGCCGGTTCGGTCCGCCATTGCGAAACACGCAAAAAGGAGCAACTTGACTTGCCCGGCAGAGGGCCGGGCAGGAAAGGAAAACATGAAAACAGAACCCATTCCCAAGGGCTACCACACAGTGACTCCCGGTCTGACTGTGAAGGGGGCCGACAAGGTCATCGAGTTTCTCAAGAGGGCTTTTGACGCGACGGAACTGAGCCGCATCGCGCGCGCTGACGGCGGTGTCATGCACGCCGAGCTGAAGATTGGCGACTCCATCGTGATGGTCTGCGAGGCCAGCGAACTGTGCAAACCCACGACAGCTTCGCTCTATCTCTACGTGAACGACGCGGACACCGTCTATCGCCGCGCGGTTCAGGCGGGAGGCGTCTCGCAGATGGAACTGGGCGACCAGTTCTGGGGCGACCGCGGTGGCAGTGTGACCGACCCGGCCGGCAACCAATGGTGGATCGCCACACATATCGAGGACCTGTCCGCGGCGGAAATCGAGAAGCGCGGGCAAGCCTGGATGCAGGAGTATTTCAAGAAAGCCGCTTGAGCGGGCGAGTTCACCCGTCAAGTCGCTCCACGCCGGCTGCGCAGAGCGGGCTACCGACACGTTCCCTCATCAGGAGAGGACGGAGGTGTGTGTGTCCCTCGACCGGCGATACGCCCGCGAATTCGTGTCAACGGGCCACTGACTACATTGGTCCGTTTTATTTCGTTTCCGCATCCAGGTAGAACGCTTCCATCGTGGAGCGATACTGGCTCATGAGCTTGTCGTAGAACTCCAACGGCGGCTTAGCGTTGGCAGGCAAGAAGGACTTGTAGGGGTGCTTCTTCGAGTATTCGCTGAACTCCTTGCGGATCGCGGCCAGCGCGTCGGGCCGGGTGAGCAGGTCTATCGCCGAGGCGGCCATCGCTTTCGCGCCGGCGTTGGCGCCTTTCCAAGCCGTCGAGCCGAACCCGCAGGCCACGGTGGACCAGTGATGCCCCTGCGCGCCCGTAGCGGCACCGGGGAAGCGGATAGTGGCGGTGGGGGCGATGAGTGTGACGTCGCCGTGGTCGGAGGAAGCGCCGCCGGTGAACACGGCCGCGGGTTTTTCTAGCGTGCCGATCTTTGTCGGCATGCCCTTGGTCGCGCTGCCCAGCGTTTTCTGAAGCGCCTTGGCGAACGCGTGCTCTTCCTCGGTCCACTTCGGCATGCCGATGAGTTCGATGTTCTTCATCATCAACTCGGCGAGCGCCTTGTTGTGATGCGACTGGTGCGCGGCGGCGAGGACGCGCGTTTCGGCCAGTTCGGTGCCCGTAGCGAGCGCCGCGCCTTTCGCGCAGTTGACGAGCCGTTCATACATCTCCATCAGGTTCTCGTCGGAGCCGCGCAGGAAATACCACACCCGCGCGCGGTCGGGGACGACGTTGGGCGCCTCGCCGGCGTCGGGGATGACGTAGTGCATGCGGGCGGAGAAGTGGAGGTGTTCGCGGAGGTAGTTGGCGGCGACGTTCATGAGTTCCACGGCGTCGAGCGCGCTGCGGCCGCTCCACGGCGCGCCGCCGCTGTGCGCCGTCTTCCCTTGGAACCGGAAGGTGACGGAGATCATCGCGCTGCCGGCGACGCCGTAGCCGGTGTTGAAGTTCGATCCGGCGTGGTTGTTGATCACCGCATCAACGTCTTTGAACAACCCGGCCCGAACCATGTAGGGACGGCTGACGAGAATCTCCTCGGCCGGCGAGCCGAACAGTTTGATCGTGCCGGCGAGCTTGTGCTTCTCCATCGCCTGCTTCACCGCGATGGCGGCGGCGGTGGCGGCGGACGCCATGAGGTTGTGACCGCAGCCATGCCCCGGCGCGCCGGCCACGACGGGATCGGGTTTCGTCGTGCGGCCTTTTTGCGAGAGCATCGGCAGGGCGTCGTATTCCACCAAGATGCCCACCACCGGCTTGCCCGATCCGTAGCTGGCCACGAAGCAAGTCGGCATGTCCGCCAGCCCTGTCTTGACCGTGAAACCGGCGTCCTCCACCGTCTTGATCAGCAGCGCGGAGGATTTGTGCTCCTGCAACCCCAACTCCGCATACGACCAGATGGCGTCGGATATCCGGCCGAACTTCGTGACGGTCTCCGGCCGGTTCAGCCAGTCGAGCACCGTTTGTTTCTCCTGAGAAACGCTGGTCTTGGTTGGGCGTTGCTCCGCGGCACCACGTCGCAAAGCGCGGCCAAATAGTTTTGCGCCGGGCTTCCCGTTATCAACAGCCGCCTGGCCGCCGAGGAAGACGTAGCGCACGCCGGTGGCGTATTCCTGCGGCTTGTCGAAGGTGGCGCGGTCACGGTAGGTGGCCGGCGCGAAGACCACGATGTCGGCGTGGTAACCCGGACGCAGGTAGCCGCGTCCGGGAATGCCGAAGATGTCGGCGGGCAATCCGGTCGCGCTGCGAATGGCATGAGGCAACGGGATGGTCTTGTCCTGAATGGCGTAGCGGCCGATCTTCCGCGCGAAGGTGCCGAAGTTCCGCGGGTGATGATGCTCGGCGGGATTCTGTGCCCGCGCCGCCCCGTCGGAAGCCGTGGCCACCCACGGCAATGCCATCGCCCAACGCACGTCTTTCTCGGACATTGAATGGCAAACCACTTCGGGAGCTTCTTGGGCGACGATCTTGAGCACCAAGTCCACCGTCTCGATTTCTTCCTTGCCGGCGATTTCCTTCAGGCTTTTGCCGACGTAGTCCGGGAACTTCTTGCTCGCCGCTATCACGATCTTCTCATAACGACCGAGCCGGCTGGCAATCACCCGCCGGACCAGCGCGGCGAACTCCGCGTCGCTCGCCATGCGTTTCGCCAAGTCTGCCCGCTTGCACCATTGGACTTGGTTCTCGGGCAGGGTCGCGTTCACCAGCGAGAAGGAGTTGGCCGTGTAGGGATACTGGTCGGCCGTGATCTTCAACCCCTCGGCGCGGGCCTTCTCGATCATGGCCGCGGCGTCGCGGATGCGGCCCCAGTTGGGAATCTCCATGGACTTGAAATGCGAGATGTGGACCGGTGCGCCCGCTTCGCGCCCGATGCGGATGGCCTCCTCGACCGCTTTCAACAGATGGTCCGCTTCGTCGCGGATGTGGCTGACATAGACGCCGCCGTTTGCCGCCACGACGCGCGCCAGTGCGATGAGTTCGTCGGTCTCGGCGTAAGAACCGGGCGGATAAATCAGCCCAGTGGACATGCCCCACGCCCCGTCACGCATGGCTTGTGCGACCAATGCCTTCATGCGTTCCAACTCCTCGCTCGTCGGCGCGCGGCGCTCGCTGCCCATGACCTTGCTGCGGATCGAGCCGTGCGGGGCCAGAGCCAGAAGGTTCACGCCGGCGCCGTTTGTCTCAACACCGCTGAGAAACTGGGTCGTATCCAACGGCCCGCCGCCGCAGTTGCCTGTGATCATCGTGGTGCAGCCCTGGATGAGGTAGTTCAGACAGGGACGCACGCCGGGCTGGTTGAGCGTTGAGTCCGTGTGCGTGTGGACGTCAATCAAACCCGGAGCGACGACCATGCCCCGGCAGTTGATGACGCGACCGATCTTGCCCGGCGTGATCTTACCGACCGCCACAATCCGCCCATCGCGAACCGCCACATCGCCGACCACCGCTTTCGCGCCCGAACCGTCATGAATCGTCCCTCCGCGAAGCAGCATGTCAGCGTCCACCGGCGCGGCCTGCGCCGACGCCGCGAGCGTCGCCAGGCTGACGAGAAACGCGCCAACCCTGATGGCCCGTTGAATTTGATTATGCATAGAAGTGTCTCCTGATGCCGGCAAAACGCAGGCGACAACACGTTCAATGACCGGCGGCTTTCTTCGCAGTTTCCTCCTTGCCGAAGTAACCGAGTTGCTTCAGCGCGTCGGCGACGTGCGGATAGATGCGCATCGCGTTGCGGAAGTAGATTTTCTCCAGCACGTCGAGCGGCAGCGAGAGGCCGCGCATCTTGTGCTCGTCCTTGATGCCGCTCGGCATCTCCTTGTCCGTCTCCAGGAACTCGAAATACCGCTGATACTGCGGCACTTTGTCTTTGATCTTCGGCAGTTTCTTGTCGAGCACTGGAACGAACCACGGACTGGCCATGTCGGTGCCGAACAGGATGCGGTCGGCGTATTCGATCATGAACTCGCGCAGGTTTTCACGGCCGACGCTGTGCAGGAAGTTCGGCACGGTGGCGAGGTCCACGTTCAGGTTCGGATACGTCTTGAGCATGTAGCGCAGGTAATCCAACTGCTCGTCGGAGAGGCACAGCCAGAGCATGTGGGCGTTGACCACCACCATGCGCGGGTGCTTCTTCAGCACGTTCTCCCACGCGTGTTGCTGACGCCAGAACTCCACCGGCTCGTCGAACCACTCCGTGCGCCGGCCAAAGGTTCCGCACGGGTTCGCCACGTGTGGCGAGGCCGCCACCATGCCGATCTGCTCCATCCTGTCAAAGGTCGGGTCGTTCGCCGGCAGGTCAATCTGCACGCCGCGCGCCCAGCCGGGATAGAACTTGAAGCCCATCACGCCGCGTTTCTGCCACTCGGTGAGTTCCTGTGGCGAGAACCGCAGCCCGTCCTTGATTGTGTAGTCGCTGATGCAGAACTGGATCCGGCCTTGGTAACGCTTGCGCATCTCGTCCAAGTCCGGCGGCTCGGCGCTGCCCAAGCTGATGAACAAGGCCATGTCCGCGTGAAGTTGCTCCTGGATCGCTTTGCGCAACTCCATCACCTCGTCGAGCTTTTCCCATGTGTTGCCGATGTGCGTATGCACGTCAATTCGCGGCATCGTCTCCAGCGTGAATTTCGTCTCCGCCCGCGCCGCGCCGCCCAGCGCCAGCCACGCGGCGATTCCCAATGCGCTTATCCAGTGTCGTGACATGGTTGCTTCTCCTTTCGCTAACTCAAAAACTTCACGGCTTTGTCGCGAGAATACGCCGTCGCCGAGAGTCGTCAACGGGGAACTCTAGCCCTGCTTCAATTTGGCGAGCGCACTCTGTTCGTGCAGGATTCGCTTCCGCAGATCGTCTTCGGGAAGATGCGTGTGCGATGGTAAGAACTCCATCGAGACTTGCGGGAACTCCCGCTCGAAGAGGAATCGTGCGCGCGCCATGTGGAAATCTGACGTGACCACGATCAATTTCGTGAAACCGTGCCGCGCGACGATAGGGCGGCAGAGTCTTGCGTCTTCGATGGTGTTGGAGCTTTCCGCGCACTCCACGAACGCTTCAGCGGAAATGCCTTGCGTCGTGAGGTATTCACGCACGTAGTGACCATGCGGCTTGGTCGTGGTGTTGAAGTGCGCTCCCCATCCCCCTGTGGGAAGGATTCTGCACCCGGGATGTTTCCGATACTCCTTCAACGCCTGGTCACAGCGCTCCTTGGCGATGCTGGAAAGAGTTCCTCGCTCATCGTTGGGTGCTCCTAAAACGACAATGGCAGTCAGTGTCGCGCTCACTTAAGCTCAACTTTTCGCTAGTTCCTTGCGGTGTGCCCAGACTTTCTCGAAGGCTTTGATATATTGCTCGTTGAGTTCGGGCATTTCCTTGGTGAAGAACGGAAGCGAAAGCCCGCGCTTATCCGCCGCCGCGGCTCCGGGGAACTGCTCCGCCACCACGGGCTTGTGATGCCACCATTCGCTTTCGTGGAAGATCGCGTTCTTGCACAGGAACTGCGCACCGGCGGCGCCCACCTGAACACCTTCCGCCCGCAGCGCCTTCACACAGGCTTCCCGCGACATGCCTGCTTCGTCCTCGTTCAGGTATAGCCGGTTTGCGGCGTAATACACGCGGTCCACATCCTTGCGGTTCTGCTGCTCGTAGAGGCCGGGCAGCTTGGTGATCCGGTCATTGAGTTGGCGGACCTGGGCTTTCAGCACGGCGTTCCGCTCGGTGAGTTTCGCCAGTTGGCACTTGGCCAGCGCGGCGGCCATCGGGTGCATGCGCAGTTTCATTCCGAGTCCGAAGCTGTATTTCTTGTGGCTCCCCTTCAACTTCGGCGCCCATTCATAATGACCAAGGATCGTCGCCCGCTCGAAGTCTTCCTGGTTCTGATAGTTCCCCATGCCGCCTTCAATGGACGGGAGCGGTTTGCTGGCTTGGAAACTGAAACACGCCATCCGCCCCCATGCGCCCATGAACTTGCCGTGCATGGAAGCGCCGTGCGCGTGGCAGGCGTCTTCGAGGACAATGAGGCCCTTCTCTCTGCAGAAGTCGGAGAGGTGGTCCATGTCGGCCGGCATGCCCAACCAATGCACGGGGAACACGGCCTTCGTGTTCTTGGTCAGCTTCCGTTTCGCGTCCTCCACGTCGAAATTCAACGTGACGGGATTGATGTCCACCATGACCGGCACCAGCCCGAAGAACCGCATCGGCGTGATCGTGGCCCAGAACGTGGAGCAAGGCACCATGATCTCGCTGCCGGGCGGCAGATTCAGCGCGAAATACATCGCCGTGATCGCGCTCGTGCCGTTGTAGTGCGCCTTGCAAAACGGCAGCTTGAAATGCTTCTTCCAGTCCTCCTCCAGCGCATCGTTCGGCGCGTAGTCGGGCTTCCGCAGCACGTCCAGCACGGCCTTCTCCTCCTCGGCTCCATAACGCGGCCAGGTCGTGCCATCGTCATGCGATGCCGTCACCGCCTTCGCGCCGCCCTTCAACGCCAGCGTCTCCGCATCCTTCCGCGGCGCGCCCGCCGTCGAGATCGTCGGCGGCAGCAAAAGCCCCGCGCCTGCCAGTCCCGTGGTCTTTATAAACGTCCTCCTTGTCGCGCCGGTCGTTGGGTTCTGCGTGTTCGTTTTCATGGTTCTCCAAGTAACAATGAGTTTTTGACTAGGTGGTGGTTTTATCCGTGGGTATGGCTCACTTCTTTCCGTTGGCGCTCATCCTTGTGAAGTGGAACATCAACACAGCGCCGCCAATCGCACAGACCGCGATGAAAGCGTCAACTCCAAAGACCACCCAAGGCTTCGAGATAATGGGGCACATGTCGAAGCCCGAACCGCGCCCCTTCCCGAAGGTGAGCACGCCCAAACCGTTGTGCCCCGGATAAGCGGCGTGCCACTGAGAAAACCTCAGTAGCCCTGTCGTGATGTCAAACGCTGCGGCGACTGTGGTGTTGGACGATACGAACTTAACCGGATCAAAACCAGAATCTCGAAGCCAGCGGTAGGCGTTGTAGTGGATGTAGCTCGGAACCGCATCTGGAGCGTTTGTGCCCTGCGAACCAGCCCAGAGAAAATTCCAACTCTTGCGGCCCAGCAAGTGAAGCAAAGGCAGCGTGTCATCCGATGTCGGTGGAAGGTGAACCGTGACGCCGTAATCCAAGAAGCCATCCCTGATCCATTCCTCTTGTGAACGGTTGCGGTTCGCGTCGGTCCATTTTGCCCACGCGGTAACATGCCGGTTCGCCATCAACGCCAAGGCATACTCAGTGCAACCACAATGACGGAAATTCTCAGGACTACGAATCCGCTCGTCCAACCATAGGAACCACTCCTTGTCACCGTAAAATCCGATCCGATCACCTCGAAAGCAGAGGTCGGGTGAGCTGCCCATCCGTCGGTAATCCTCTTGTTCTTCTTTCCACCGAGCTGCTTCGGAATGCGTCGCACGCCACACCGGGTCGGCCAAGTGTCTCATCGGGACCAGTTTGTAATGCCACCAATAAGCCGCCAATAATCCCGAGGCTACGAGCAAGAAGCCAGCGGCAGCGAAAATAAATCGGGTGTGTCGCTTCGCTTGACTCATGGCGGATTTCGTTTCACTCGCCGGCCACGCTCACTGCTTTCCGCCGCCGGCTCGCGGCTTCGGTTTGATGAAGATCACCTCGGCGTAATCAATCCATCCCTTGCGCAGGTCCATGCGGAACCAGCCTTCGCTGTTCTTCTCATGAAAGCGGGTGGCCGAGCGGGGGCCGAACTCCTTGAGGTCGTATTGCGCCCAGGTCTTGCCCATGTCGAGCGAGACGATGATGCCGGTCTTCATCGAGGAGGCGGGCGCGCAATGCGACGCCAGGATCACGTCGTCTTGGATGATCATGTTGCCGGACTCGACCTGCGGGTTGAACAGCATCGTGTGCTTCTCCGGCTTGGTGATGTCGGCGGGGTCGCAACAGAAGATGCCGCGGTCGTATTCGCCCTGGTTCCACGGCCTGCGGGCGTTCGCGTCGCTGATCCAGTAGCATTTGCCGTCCACGAAGTTGATACCGCCGCATTTGTAGCGCGAGTTCGAGTCCACCGAGATGAGGACCTTCCACTGCCACTTGTCCTTCTTCGCTTCGTAGGTGCCGCGCAGCCAGTGGCATTCCAGTCCGGCTCCGCGATCAATGTCGCCCGTGCAGGCGTAGAACGCGTCCTCGGCCGGATTATACACCACCGTGTGGACGTGGCGGCAGACCACGGGATTGTCGGGGTTGCCCAGCAACGTTCCGGTCTTGGCGCCGCCGGGTGAGCCGTTGTCGCGAAGACACGGATTCTGCCCGAAGGCATAGGCGATCTTCACGGTGCGTCCGCTGTCGGTGGAGTAGTAGATGTTCACGGGCACCGCGCCGCCGACCACGTTGCAGTAGTTGCCCCAGACCATCATCTCCCTGCCTTTCACGTTCCACGAGACGACGCCGCAGAGCGTGTGGAAATACCAGCCGGGGTTGTCGGGGTTCTGTGGCTTGTGCGGCAGGTAATCCGCGCCGTTGGCGTCCTTCACCGTGATCGGCCGGATCGTCTTGAGCTTGTCGGTGCTGAGGAAGAGCCGCTCGCGCGTGCTGAAGAGAATGTTCCCGTTCTTCAGGATGTGGCTGAACGTGATGTGCTTCTCCTCGGGAAATGCGATGCGATGTGGCCACGTGCGGCCGTTGTCCTCGGAGAGCATCACCTGACCGGCCGCATGGCCGAACGCCCTGTTGTCGCGCTGCGAGTCAATGTAAGGCCCCGGCGGTGCCGGCCGATACCAGAAGTGGTCGTTGGATGGAAACTCGTCGGTGGCGGCGTTCAGCTTGCGCGCGCTGCCTATCATCATTCCTCCGGCGGCAGCCGCAGTAGTGCCCAGAAACTGGCGACGGGTGATTCGTTGTTGTGGCTTCATGGAATTCTTCCTCTTCTGATGCTTCGGGGCTTTCGTTCGCTTCTGAGAGCGCTTTGATTTCTTCACGGCGCGAGGATACGCCGACCCCGCGGGCCGTCAACGGGGAATTCCTTCCTCAAAACGGCTGACTGGTTCGGCGGCGGATGTAAATCTCATCAACAGCCGCCTTCTCCGACAGCGACAGTAGGAACATCACCGTCTGCGCGATGTCCTCCGGCCGCATCAGGATCGAACGATCCAAGTCCGGCCGCGCGTCGCCGACCATGCTTGTGTCCACGCCGCCAGGCAAAATGGCGCTGACGCGGATGCCGTGTGGCTGGGCTTCCACCGCCAGCGACTTGGTCAGCCCCATCACGGCGTGCTTGGTGGCCGTGTAGGCAGCCTGGTTGGGATAGCCTTTGAAGCCGACCACGCTGGAGATGTTGATGATGTAACCTCGGCGCTGCGGGATCATCAGGCGCATGGCCTGTTGGCAGCACCAGAACGTGCCGAGCAGATTGACCGCCGTCACTTGCTTCAACTCCGCGCTGGCAAAATCCACCACCGGCCCAAACCGGCCAATGCCCGCGTTGTTGACCAACACATCCAGCCGCCCCAACCGTTCCCTGACTTGCGCGAACGCGGCACTGACTTGGTCTTCCTGCGCTATGTCCAGCGGCAACCCCAGCGCTTGGCCACCGGCGGCGACAATTTCCCGTGCCACCGCTTCGATTTCCCGCTTGCTCCGCGCCGCTGCCACCACATGAGCGCCGGCCGCTCCGAGCGCGCGGGCAATGGCCTGGCCAATCCCACGTCCCGCTCCAGTGACCAGCGCCACTTGTCCTTCAAGCTGTTTCGACATGGACGATGAACTCCTGCGCGTTTGTGCGATTAGCGATTACCGGCCACCAATTGTTCGACGAACTGGCGGCCCTTACGCGCCTCGCGAATCAACTGCGCTGCATCGCCCGGGGCTAGCGTCTCGATGATCAACGGGCCGTGGGTGAAGCCGCCCTTCGCCAGCCGCGCCATCAGCGCCGGGAACTTGATTTGGCCGGTGCCGGGCGTGACGGCCACGTTCTTGGGATGCTGGTAATCCTTCACGCACATGCCGCTGACGATGCCGTCGAGCACGGCGCAGTCCTCGACGGGATCCACCTTGCCATCGGAGTAAAAGAAAATGTTTCCGGGATCATACATCACGGAGAAGTTCTTGTGGCGCACCGCATCGCACGCCTTGCGGAGCAACGGGCCGGGGCTGGTCAGTCCGCCATGCGGCTTCAACACGATGCTCACCTTCTTCTCCGCGGCGTAGCCGCACACCTCGGCGATCGCCTTGCAGTGGTTCCCGTAAGTCTTCTCGTTACCCAAGCTGCCCACCATCATGGACCAGACGCCCGCGGCGGCGCAGTTGTCAATCATCCGCCGCAGGCTCTCCACGCCGTCCTTCACCGAGCGGTCGCTGGCGAACGCGCCGCCGTAGGCGTTGGGAATTTGAAGGCCTCGTTTTCGCGCTTCCTCGCCCATCTTCGCGGCTTCTTCCAGCGGCGTCGCCGGCGCGATCACGCGCTTGGTGGCCGACTTGATGCCGGAGAACCCGATGTATTTGAACCCCGCCTCCGCGACGGCATCGAATGCTTCGCCGTATTCGCAGCCAGCCCACGGTCGCGTGTAACAACCGATCTGCCACCCCGTCGCCGGCGGTGCGCCCGGCGGCACCGGCGCGCTCAACGCGGTCTGCCGTCCCGCAAACCAGCCGCCGGCCGCCGCGGTGACCGTCCTGCATAGAAAATCTCGTCGTGTCATTGGGTTGCCGTCGTTGTGTTGTGGTCGTGTCATGGTCTGATCTCCTTGCTGATGTTCTGTGGAACGCCTGAATGGGAAACCTCACGGTGACTGCGTTCCTTCTTAACCTCCGCCGTCATCTCCAGCACAGCGGCGAGCATTTTCTCCGACGCCTGCGGTTCCATCCGGCTCGTGCCGAGCCAGGTTTCGTAGCCGCCCAACTCGAAATGCCGGGGCGTGGGCAGGTATCCGAGGCCGTCGTGTGACAACGACACCATGAACGCCGGCTGGACGGCGCTCCGTTTCTTGAACTCCAACCCGATCTCGCAGAACACCTCGCATGGCATGCTCGCGATGCACACCGGGCCGACGCGGAAGACCTGCAACGGCGCAAGCCGGGTCTTGGGTTGAGCGGCCACGTCCAGTGTCCGGCGGGCGTAGATGGCAGGCATGTCAACCTTGTTGGACTTCGGCGCCGGCTTGGCGAGCGTCGCCTTTGCCCACGCGAGTTGCTCGGCGGTGGGCTGGCGAGAGCCGATTGTCAGTTCCCGATAGCGCGCGGCGAGTGTCACGCTGCCGCGATACTCGGCCTTGGCCAGCGATGCGTGAACCTTGCCTGCGATGTCGTCGGCGATGGCGCGCATCCTGACGTAGGGCGGCAGCGAGGGGCGCGGCTTGCGGAAATTGATGCTGTTGATGTCGCCGCTGGTGCCGTTGGCCATCATCGCCACAAACGGCGGATCGAAATCGCGCGCGCCGAGCAGCCGTTTCAGCTCCCCGCAATACATGCCGTAGTAATCGGCCGAGATGTCGCCATCCCGCGTGCCGCCCACGTAGTGCAGCGAGTAAGCCGAATAGACCGCAATCGGCCGTCCCTCCGGCTCGCGCAGAGCGAGAACTGAGACAGTTGGGTCAGTGGGGCCGGCCGGTTCGACCAAGTCGGGGCTGCCGCCGGGCGGGTTCATCTTCACGCGGTCTTCGCCTCCGAATGGATTGGGTGGCACCGTGCCGGGCTTCATGAACCAGCGGCGATTGAAAACGTGATCAGGAGCCTCAGCGGTCACAAACGCCGCCTGCGCGGGTCGCAGTCTGCCGATGGCAGTCTGCACGCCGTCGGCGATCCGCTGCGCCACGAACTTGCTGTATTCGCCCGGCGTCCCCTTGCCCGACGCGACGCAAGCCGAGTGTGTGTGCACAGCCGAAATCAGCACGTGCTCCGGCGGAATCCCCGTGTCCTGCTGGATCAGCTTGCGAGCCTCATCGCTCAGGCTGCGGCTGATGCCCAACAGATCGCACACCACCAGCGCCAGCCGCGTCTTGCCATCGTCCAGCACCAGGCAGCGCGCGTGCAACTCGTCATGGACGTTCGTGGCGATGGGCCGGACGAAGTTGCCGACGATTTCGCCGCCCAGGACCGGCGTGATGTTGCTCGCCGCCGCTCCCGCGCGAAACACGGCCTTGTCAGCCGCCGCGGCAAAGAGTTGTGTGCTCACCAGACAGCCAGTCACCCACAGAAGGAAATGTTTCATAATGGTGTCTCCGAAGCGCCGGTTCATGGACTCGCAGCTTACGCCTCCGCCGGTTGGTCAAACAAGACGGAAACCTCACGCGTCAGCCTTGTGCCTGCGGTTACTAACGCCATCCGCGAATCTTGCAGTGGACGACGGCAACCTGGCCCATGTAGTTGGCGGCCGGAGCGAGGGCGGCGGCCTTGAGGAGGTGTTCCCTGGCTTTGGCGACGTCACTGAGAGCCTCGTGATAGAGACCGAGGTAGAGGTGTGCGTAGCATAGCTGCCGGTTGCGGGCCATCGCGGAGATGCCGTCCCCACCCTCCGCGACTTTGAGGACATCCTCCGGTTTTCCTTTGCCGGCGTAGAGGGCGTGGATTTCCTTCATGGGCACCCGGGTATCGCGCGTGATGGGGATGAACGCCTTCCGCGCGGCGTCCACGCTCTCGGCCTTGGCCACACACAGAAAATGCCACGCTGCGTTTTCCACGTCCTCGCTGTTCACCTTCTGGTGCGCCTCGAACTGGGCGCGGCCGTCCTTGTAGCGTTCCGCGTAATAGAGGGCCAGCCCGCGCTGCCAGTGGCCCGGCAATGACGAGGGATCTTCCTTCACTTGAGCATCCCATTCGATGAGGGCTTCCCTGATCCGTCCGGCAAAGAAATGCTCTTCCCCTCTGGCATAACGGGACTTGGTTTCCTGAGCAACGAGTGTCGAGAGAGTCAGGAGGAGAACGAACAGGTGTTTCATGGCGAACGCGATTGTGAGTGGATGAACAGCTATCAGCACACAGGCTTGGCCGCGGCTTCCTTCTCGTCAAAACCAACCATGTGATTGTCGGTTAGCTTGAAGCGACCGGGGCCTGTGATGGCCTGCGTCGCGTTGGTGAGGCCGCCGCGCTCAATAAGGTTGTTGCGGAAGAGCGAGGTGTCACTGCCATGGCCGGTGAACACGATGGGAAGCGCCCGCCCAGGAAGACAGTCAAAAACCTGAAGTTGGCCCGGATGATGATGTAACCTCATTTTTCGGCCAAGCACTGCTGGCGCCAACTCCGATTGGCCTGCCATTTCTTCTCCTCGTTGCGGAGTTCCCGGTAGAACTTGGCCATCTCAAACACGGAGTCTCTGAGTCCATCAATCAAAAAGCCCGGTGGCATGTGTTTGTGCTCAGTGGTGTAGCCTTCCCAATACCCTTGGAAATCAGAGAACACGCGATTGGCCAGGCACCTGTCGGCCATTGCCGACCAAGCCTTGCATTCATCGAATCCGGCCGGGATTCCACGCAACAGTTTGGCCGAGAGCCGGGCTTTGGCCGCTTCTTTGAATTCTTTCCGGGCGGCATGGATATCGGCCATGCTGTCGTAGTAGGTGGCACCCGCGCTGTCCTTTTTCGATAAACGTCCGATTGTCGAACGCACCTTGGTGATGTCGCCAGTGGAAACGTAAGCCTCCAGGATTCGGCGATAGGCGTAATCTCTTCTCTCCGCATCAGCGATTCTTGCAGCCGTCCCGACCGCACCTTCAACATCCCCAAGCTTGGACTGGTATCCTGATATGGCGCCAAGGTAAAGATCCTTCGTCTTGTCCTCCGGCACGTCCAAGGACAGAGCCAATGCCTGTGACATGGTGTCCTGCGCTTCTCGCGTGTTTCCGTTGAAAATGCAAAACATGGCTACATTCGCGAGAAGAGACAGACCTTGGCCCTTGTCCGAGAGCTTGAGTGCCATGTCCTTCACTTGTCGCAACACCTGGAGCGCAGCGTCGCGATCGGCTTGTGCGGGGTAGATGAAATTCATGAGCGACAACGCCTTCATCTGGTCAATCTTCCAAGCCGTTCCTGCCAAAAGCAATCGAAGCTGCTCATCGAGATCCACGGCGGCCAACGCATTAGCCAAATAGAAGGACTCGCTGCCCGGTCTGTCGTTCTGAACCTCTGGGAAAGAAGACATCATCATGGCAACAGTTTCCCGGGCAGCGTTTTTCTCTCCAGCCGCGGCCTGGGAAGCCGCAATCCACAGATACGCCCACCATTTCCACTTCCCCTTCCTGCTCTCGTCCGTGTCCGGAATCAACTCAGCCAGCCTCTTTGCTTCTTTCAGGTCACCCGCCCAAGCGCAAAAACGCGAAAGCTGGCGCATCTGATCATCAGGGATCTTGCTGACAGAGGACTTGGCTTGTTCCACAAGTTCCAAGACACCAGCTTTGTCCCGAAACGATCTGTGCTCTTCGGCAACATCGAGAAGGGCTTCGAACCGTTTGACTTCGTCGGAAAGTCCGGCCGCCACCTTTCGGGCGAGGAGCAGCGCCTGGAAGCATCCCGATCGGTCGCCTCGCTCCCATTGAGTCCTGGCAATCTTTTTCAGAGATGACAGCCGCTTTTCTTCGGGCAACAGCGCCACCGTATCGGTGGCTTCCTTGAAGACGCGAACTTTGACCAGTGCGTCAATAAGAGATTGGTATGCAGTGGTCTTTCGGTTGTCCCACGGCATTTGTGCGATTATTTCCTTGGCACCGACCAGATTCCCGATGCTGAGTTGGCCTTCGAAGATCCCATCGTATATCGAAGAGATATTACCTTGGACGTCACTGTCCTGCTTATTGGCGACTTTAGATAACGTCCGGGCGGAGTCTTCCAGTTCCCCGTGTTCGACCTGCCTTGAGGCCGCATACCAATAGGCGGTGTCCCGGCTTTTTGAGTCAGCAAGTAAAGCGGCCGTCTTCAACGCACCTTCAAAGTCACCCATTTGTGACTCGGCATAGCTCAGGAATGAATCCGTGGAATCCCGGTTGATCATCGCGGCTCCCTCCGGCAAGGCCGCCACCATCTCTTTGATCTTGCGGATCAACTTGGCCACACCGGCTTCTGTCTGCACTTCCAACTCCAGAATCCGCTGCCCGACTTGGTTGGCGTTGGCCGCCTCCGGCGCTCCGGCGAGATAAGTCCGGTAAAGGGTGATCGCCAGCAGTTCCCTGCTACCGGCTTTATCGCACGCGAGGGCCAGATTGAAAGCCACCTGTGGATCGGTCGGGGCGATCTTGCGGGCTTCAGTCAGATGTTTGATCGCCAAGGGCCACTCCTGCTGCCTGGCCGCCGCCAAGCCGCGCGCCATGGCCTCCTGGGCTTCGGGTGGCAGAGCCGTGTCCGCGGCTCGCACGCAAGAAGGCACTGCCGCAGCAAAAAGAGCCAGCAGGGTGGCTGCATGAATTGCGCGAAGTAAGGGTTTCATGGTGATGGGGCGTCCGGTTATTTCGACTTGCCGCTCTCCTGACCGGCCACCGCCGGCAAAAGGCCCTTCGAGTCCTCAGGCGAGGGGTCAAACGGGCCGGGTCGTTTGCCGCCCTTTTCGAGGTTGCTGGTTGTTTGCCGGGCAGAACGACCTTCAGTGAAATGCAGCAAATCCCGAATCGCCAGGTTTGCAGGAGCGAGTTGGTGGGCCTGCTTGTAGCAGGTGATGGCGGTATAATAATCGCCCGTCGCTGCGTTCACAGCCGCCTTGGCGAGCAACTCCTTGGTTTGGGGAGGCAGCGGAGTGTCCGTGTTCGCGGCATTTCCGCCAACGCTGGGTTCCAGAAAGAAGCCGGACATTCCCTGCACGAAAGCAAAGGCATCGCGGTAACCCAAGTGGCTCGGATTTGCCCGGCAGGCTCCTTGCAGGTAACTAATACTCTTTCCCCAATCGCCCTGGCCAAATTCAAAGGCGTCCAGTATGGCGTCAACCTTGGGGTTCTTGACCGTCTTCCCCTCCTGCATATCTTTGGCATGAAGAACGGCGCCCAGTGCCATCTGGATGTCGCGGTCATCCGGCCGCAATTGCAGCGCGGCCTTCAATTGACTGATCGCGCCTTGATAATCGTGTTTGGCCGCCGCTGCACTGGCGGACTCCTTGGCTGCTTGGACCTTGGCGTCTCTTTCCCGCGCTGCCCGGGCCTCTTCCGGTGTCATCTGTCCCTTCACCACGCGGGGGTCAACGATGGGCAGATCGTGCTGATCTGCGCGCCGAAGGTTCACGGGCGCGGAAGTCCGGCTGCCCTTGGAATAAAGAGGTTCCCGGGATTCCATGAAATCAAGCGCGCCACCTGCCGGAGGAACGGCCGGCGGAGAACCCGTGGTCAACGACGACGCGTCTTTTCCCTTGGGGTTGTCCAGGCCCGCACTGATATCGCGCAGCATACGATTCACCTTGCGGTTGGCCTCGTCCATCAACCGGGTTTCTTCCTGCTGTTTTTTCTGCTCGGCCAGAAGCTCCTCGGCCCTCCGGAGATTGCTGCGGATGACAGGGCGGTTGGGATCCATTTCCAAAGCCTTCCTGAAACACTCGGCGGCCCGTGCCCAGTCGTATTGATTCCAATACTTGAGGCCTTCCAAGTTCAGACTGCTGGCCGCCTGCGAACGCCGCTGTCGCTCGATCTCTGCCGGTGACGGGCTGGACGGAACGAAAGAGCCGCCGCCACCGCCCTGTCCGGATGAAGTGCTTGAACGCATCGAACAGGAGGCCTCGTGCGCTGCCCGAAGATCAGCAACCCTCGCCTCGTCTCCCGGAGCAGCAGCCCCGTATTCGCGACCGCACCAGCGACAGGCGGCTGCATCCGCGCGGAAAGGCATCCCGCCCATCACCAGGAGAACCGCCACTTGGATAATCCTGCATGTCTTCGTCATTGGTTGCTCCTCCGTTTTGAAACCAGTCGGTGCCGCCCTAACATGGGGTGAGAGCTTCTCGATGCTGAAACCGAACTGCGGGGTTGCACGGTGGGAAATCCCCACGTGTTGCGTTCGGCTGCTTCCGTCACTGCCGTTATCACGTTCTTCTCCGTGGCTTGATCGAGGTCAGCGGCATCGTAGCAGCGGCAACTGCGAGCGCAAGCAGTTACCGAGTTGGACACAACGAGGGTTGTTTCACCGCCAGTTGTTCCTCCCTTCGCGCTGCGAGCAGCACCGCCGCCATGACCCTAGCCGCAATACGGCACAGAGAGCTTTGTGCCGTATTGCGGCTAGGATGTCTTTGGGGCGCGCGGAGGGCGAGCGTAACGCGGCAAGGAAAACGGACAGGGAACAGCAGTCAGTGGTCAGCAGACAGGGCAAAGCGATCAGCGGGGATGCGAACAGTGGGAGGGCGGATTTTCCTACAGCGCGGAGGCCAGCTCTCGCAGGGCTTGCCGCCGTTGCCGTCGGGTCATAGAGTGCGCGCATGGATTTGTTGCGCCTCGGTATCGTTGCGTTGGCGGTGGCGCTGGTCCCGCTCTGGTCGGCGGGGCAGGCGCCTGCGCCGGGCGGAAAGCTGGTGGAGAAGCCGTGGGAGAAGCTCTCGCACCGGCGGTTGATGGAATACGGCGAGAAGGCGCTCGGAGGCGACCCGGGCAAGTGGAAGCACGGCGAGACGGAGCACTTCGTGTTTCATTTCCAGGAACTGGCCGACGCGCAACTGGTCGGCGAGATGGCGGAGGCCTATTACCGGCAGATCCAGAAAGACCTCGGCGTCACGCAGGACCGGCTGACGCGCAAGAACCACGTGTTCATCTTCAACGACCGGGACGAGTGGCAGCGGTTTTTCAAGACCACCCGCCTCGATATGGGGGCGGTGGGCATCGCCAGCCGCACGGAGCTGTTCCTGCTCAGTCCCGGCGGGGCGCGGTTTGCCACGGGGCTTCTCGGCCATGAGATCACGCACTGCATCTTTTACCGGTTCGTGCCGAACGTGGTGCCGCTCTGGCTGAACGAGGGGTTTGCGGAGTTCGAGAGTCTCCATGTCTATGCGAAGCTCCGCGGCCTCGACGAGACGCGTTACAGCCACCGCCGTCCCATCCACTACCCGCTCAAGCAACTGCTCGCCGCCACGAAGTATCCGAAGACGGACGTTCCGAAGTTCTACGCGGCGAGCGAGCGGCTGGTGCGGTTTCTGCTGACGCAGCAGGACCGGCGGAAATTCCTGCCGTTCGTGCAAATGGTGGCCAGCGGTGCCAAGTCCGAGGACGCGCTGCTGTTCATCTACCACGACCAGTTCAAGTCGTTCGCGGAGTTCGCGGCGGCGTTCGAGAAGTTCAACCAGCCGCCGCCGCGGCAGGAACCGCCCTGAACACTGACAAACCCTTTGCTCTTTCGCAAAACGTCGCTAGGATGCCGGCTGGCAGCGCACTATGAACAAGACGTTGATCGCAAAAATCGTTCCGCTCGTCGCGGCGTTTCTCGCCGGCGGCGCAGTCGTGTGGTGGTTTTTCGGAAGCCACGGTGAGGGATTGAAGGAGCGGCTGCCGGGCGAGGACCGCGCGGAGGGCGGGGCGGCTGCGAGCGGCGGCCCGGCGAAGTGGGAAGGCAAGTTGGTCAAGGGCAGCGGTGCGCCCGCGAATCTCAACGGCGTCTGGCCGCGTTTCCGCGGATCCAACTGGGACGGCATCAGCACCGAGCAGACGCCGCTGGCCAAAAGCTGGCCAGCCGCCGGCCCGAAGGCGCTTTGGAAGATGGATGTCGGCGAAGGTTTTGCCGGCGTAGCGATCTGGAAGGGGCGAGTGTTCCTGCTCGACTATGACCGCGAGGGGAAGGCGGACGCGCTGCGTTGCCTTTCGCTCGCCGACGGCCAGGAAATCTGGCGCTTCACGTATCCTTCCAAGATCAAACGCAACCACGGCATGTCGCGCACGATCCCGACGGTGACAGACAAATACGTCATCTCGCTCGGCCCGAAGTGCCAGGTGCTTTGTGTGGACACTGCCACGGGTGAGTTCCGCTGGGAGTTGAATCTGGTGCGGGAGTTCGACACAGAGGTGCCGCCGTGGTATGCGGGGCAGTGCCCGTTCGTGGACGGCGACAAGCTCATCCTCGGCACCGGCGGCAAGGCGCTGGTCGTGGCGGTGGACTGCAACACGGGCAAGGTTCTGTGGAAATCGCCCAACCCGCGCCGCTGGCAGATGACGCACGGCTCCATCGCGCCGATGGAGTTCAAGGGCCAGCGCATGTATGTCTATTGCGGCAGCGGCGGCGTCGCGGGTGTGTCGGCGGCGGACGGCGCGATCTTGTGGGAGACGCGCGACTGGAAGATCAGCATCGCCAACATCCCGACGCCCGTGCCGGTCGGGGACGGGCGCGTGTTTCTCTCCGGCGGCTACGACGCGGGCAGCATGATGCTCCAGGTGAAGGAAGCTGGCGGGAAGTTTTCGGTGGAGCCGCTGTTCCGGTTGAAGGCGGCGGTGTTCGGCGCGGTGCAGCAGACGCCGATTCTCTACCAGAATCACATCTTCGGCGTGCGGCCCGATGGCCAACTGGTCTGCCTCAGCCTCGATGGCAAAGTCGTCTGGGCCAGCGGCGCGAAGAACAAGTTCGGCAGCGCGCCGTTTATGATCGCGCAGGGGATGATCTACGTGATGAACGACAACGGCACGCTCACGCTCGCCGAGGCCACCACCGCCGGCTACAAGCCGCTCGCTCGCGCCCAAGTGCTCGAAGGCCCCGACGCGTGGGGGCCGCTGGCGCTCGCCGATGGCCGCCTTGTCGCGCGCGACCTGCACAAGATGGTCTGCCTTGACGTTGCCGCGCACTGAACGACCATGATTATCTCGCGCACACCTTTTCGCATCAGTTTTGCTGGCGGCGGCACGGACCTGCCGGCGTTCTACCGACGCGACGGCGGCGCTGTCACCAGCGCGGCGATTGACAAATACATGTTCCTCACCGTCAACCGCGCGTTCGACCACCGCATCCGCGTCGCCTACGCGCAGACGGAGATCGTCGAGCACGCCGACCAGGTGCGCCACCCGCTGGTGCGCGAGGCGCTGAAACTGACGGGCATTGACCACGGCGTCGAGATCACCAGCGTCGCCGACATTCCCGCGCAGAGCGGCCTCGGCTCCTCCAGCAGCTTCACGGTCGGTTTGCTCAATGCGCTCCACGCCTTTAAGGGCGAGCACGCCAGCGCCGAGCAACTCGCGCGCGAGGCGTGCCGGATTGAGATCGAGTTGCTCCAGGAGCCGATCGGCAAGCAGGACCAATACATCGCCGCTTACGGCGGCCTGCAACACATCCAGTTCAACGCCGACGAGAGCGTCTTCGTGGACCCGGTCGTCACGCCACCCGGCGCGCGGCAGGCGCTTGCCGACCAACTGCTGATGTTCTACACCGGCAAGACGCGCAAAGCCTCCGACATTCTTACCCAGCAGAAACAAGCCACCAGCGCGGGCGACAAACAAGCGGCGCTCGAAAAGATGCGCGCCCAGGCCGTCGCCATCCGCGACGTGCTGCGGCGCGGCGGCGACCTGCGGGAGTTTGGCCGGCTGCTGCACGAGGGCTGGCTGCTGAAACGCTCGCTGGTTTCCGCCATCAGCAATCCCGACATTGACGGCCACTACGAGCGGGCGCGGGCGGCTGGCGCGCTCGGCGGCAAGCTGCTCGGCGCGGGCGGTGGCGGTTTCCTGCTCTTCTTCGTCGAGCGTGACCGCCAGCCTGCCGTGCGCGAAGCGTTGCGCGAACTGAGCGAGCTGAAGTTCAAGCTGGAGTCTGAAGGCTGCAAGATCGTCTATCTGAGTTAAGGATGAAGAGTTAAGAGCGCGATGCTTTTCCTGCTCCAAGTGTTGTTCGCCATCGGCTTTCTGTTGTCGTCACCGTTCTACCTGCTGAAGATGCTTCGGCGCGGCAACTTCGCGCGCGGCTTCTGGCAGCGGTTCGGCATCTACTCCGCGGAACTGCGGCGCGAAGCCGGCAAGGGCGGCTTTGTCTGGATCCAGGCGGTGAGCGTCGGCGAGACGCGCGTGGCGCTGCTGCTCATCGAGCGGCTGCGGCGGCGATGGCCCGACCTGCGCATTGTGCTGAGCACGACGACCTCGACGGGCCAGACGCTCGCGCGCAAACAAGCGCCGCCGGGCGTGATGGTGATTTACTTCCCGCTCGACTTCCTGCCTTGCACCAACCGCGCGCTGGATTTGTTCCGGCCGCGGCTGGTGATCGTGGTGGAAACCGAGGTTTGGCCGACGCTGGTGCTCCAGTCCCAACGGTGCGGCATTCCGGTGGCGATGGTCAACGGCCGCATGTCGGAGAAATCGTTCCGCGGCTACCGCTGCCTCGGCAAACTTTCGCAGCGTGTGTTCGGCGCGTTCGACCTGCTCTGCGCGCAGGGCGCGCGCGACGCGGAGCGGTTCCGCAAGCTCGGCGCGCGCGACGCGGCGCTGCGCACGACCGGCAGCCTGAAGTTCGACGAAGCGCAGGTGCCGTCGCCGGTGGGCGCGCAGGCAAAGGAGTTTCTCCGCGCGTGTGGCGTTGGCGACGGCCGGCCCGTCTGGGTTTGCGGCAGCACGCACGCCGGCGAGGAGGAGATCGTGTTCCGCGTGTTCCGCGAGTTGCGCGCGAAGTTCCCGTCGCTGTTCTTGGTGCTCGCGCCGCGCCATCCGGAGCGGACGAAAGAGGTGCTCGTGGTGGCGGAGCGATGCGGCGTGCGCGTGACGCTGCGGACCCAACCGCCGCAGCCGGGCGCGGATGGTTTGCTGCTGAACACGACCGGCGAACTGAAGGCGTTCTATGAGGCGGCAACCGTGATTTTTGTCGGCAAGAGCCTGCGCGGTCGCGGCGGGCAGAACATCATCGAGGCGGCGGCCACGGGCGCGCCAGTGTTGTTCGGCCCGGCGATGCAGAATTTCGAGGCCATCGCGGACGATTTCGTGCGCGCCGGCGCGGGTGTGCAGGTGCCAGACGAAACGGCGCTGGGGCCGGCGCTGGAGGAATTACTGGCGAAGCCGGAGCGGCGGCGCGAGATCGCCGACCGAGCGCGACAGGTCATCGTTCGGGGCAGCGGCGCGGCGGAACGGACGCTGGAGGCAATGACGGGATTCGTCACGAGGTGAAGAACACGGCATCGAAGAGTTCAGTCCGTAACTTTTTATTCCCTCTGCCCGTGGACACGACGGCGCTGGCACACGCGCATTCCCTGTGAACCGTGCGATTCCCCGCGAGACGGAGTTTGGCAGCAGGCGCTTAAGGAAACCCGCGAGTGACCTGCGATCAGACGCGAAAACCGACGACGGCGTCGCGATGCGTGGCGGGATGGGTTTGGAGGCGGGAAATCCTGCCGAGGTCGGCCAAGGCGCGCTTGTTGAGTTCCAGGAAAAGCAGCGTGATATCGTAGCCGGCGTGGCGGTGGGAGGGTTCGCACTGCACGACGATGCCGGCGCAGCGGATCGTGCGGCGTTTCTGGCCGTCACCGGGAGCCTCAACCTCCACCTCCACTTCGGTCCACGGCGCGAGCCGGCGCTCGCTGTGAAACGTCATGCCGCGCGGCGAAAGATGAAAACCGCTCGGTCGCACCACTGTCGGCGTCTTGGCCAGATTCAAAGTGATGTGATCAAATGTTCCCGACCGGTCCGCTTTGGCTGCTTTCATTCCAAGAAAATCTTTCCTTCCGCTGTTACGCTGGCGTGACACACACGTGTCAAACACTCAACAGTGGCGCAACGTAGCATCGGCCCCCAGTGTTGTCAACGAGCGGCCGGTATCAATGTGCCATGCGACCCGCCTTTGCGCGTGAAAGTAGCGTGAAAGCAAAAGGTTGACGTCCCCTTCCCGGCCGACATAGCCTCGCCGTCGAGGCTTTCGACTTATGATCAGGATCAACCACACGCTCACCGCGAAGAATCTCCAACCGAAACTGGAACGGCTGTTCGACCTCTCCGGCCGGAAAATCCTCGCCCTTCAGCGCTCGTGGGATCCAGCCAAGGGCACGCCCGTGTTCACCGTGGGCGGACGCTACACCTCACGCGGCTGGACAGAATGGACGCAGGGATTCCAGTTCGGGTCGGCGGTGCTCCAGTTCGACGCCACCGGCGATGAGCAGTTCCTCACCATCGGCCGCGCCAAGACCGTCGAGCTGATGGCGACGCACGTCAGCCACATCGGCGTCCACGACCACGGCTTCAACAACGTCTCCACCTACGGCAATCTCCTGCGCCTCATGCGCGAAGGGCGGATTGATTTCAATGAGTGGGAGAAGAGCTTCTACGAGCTGGCGCTGAAGATTTCCGGCGCGGTGCAGGCTGCGCGCTGGTCGAGGATTTCGCCGGCGTGCCCGACGAGGCTGGCCGGGACGGCGCGCGAGCGTGGTTACATCTACACCTTCAACGGCCCGCACTCGCTCTTCGCCGACACGATCCGCTCGCTGCGGGCGCTGGCGGTGGCGCACGAACTGGGCCACGTGTTGATGGGCGAGGGCGACCGGAAGATTTCGCTGCTGGCGCGGCTGGTGGAGCACGCCGACACGACGGCGACGTTCAACGTCTATTTCGGCGAGGGGCGTGACGCTTTCGACGTGCGCGGCCGGGTGGCGCACGAGAGCATCTTCAACCTCAACGACGGCAACTACCGTTGTCCCAGTTCGCAGCAAGGTTACTCGCCGTTTTCGACGTGGACGCGTGGGCTGGCGTGGATCATCTGCGGCTACGCCGAGCAACTGGAGTTCTTCAAGACGCTCGACGACGCGGCGCTGAAACCGTTCGGCGGACGCAAGGCCGTCATCGGCATGTTGCTGGAGACAGCGCAGGCCACGGCGGACTTCTACATCGCGAACACGCCAACCGACGGCGTGCCTTACTGGGACACCGGCGCACCCGGCTTGGCGGAACTTGGCGACTATCTCGACCGTCCCGCCGATCCGTTCAACGATCACGAGCCGGTGGACAGTTCCGCCGCCGCCATCGCCGCGCAGGGCCTTGTGCGCCTCGGCAACTATCTCGGCAGCGCGAAAGGCAAACGCTATCTCCAAGCCGGACTCACCGTCGCGGATACGCTCTTTGCCGAGCCGTATCTCTCGACGAAGCCAGACCACCAGGGGTTGCTGCTCCATTCCATCTACCATCGCCCGAACGGATGGGACCATATCCCGCCCGGCTCGAAGATTCCGCGCGGCGAGTCCTCAATGTGGGGTGACTACCACGCGCGCGAGCTGGCGCTCTTGTTGCTGCGCGAGGCCAAGGGCGGCTCGTATCTGAAGTTCTTCTAAGGCACTTACTTCACGGAGTAACGCGGCTACTTTTTCCGCTTCTTGCCGCGCTTGGCGCCTGTGTTCGGATCCGTGTCGGGTTTCGTAGCGCCCTGCCGCGCGACGATCTCCGGCGGCTCCATTGCCGCGCCCGCGTCATGCGTGTCGGCGATCCACTGCTCCAATGCCGCGCGCAAACGCTTCAGCACGTTGGCGTGTTCGGACGAATCGGCGAGGTTCTTGATCTCGTAGGGGTCCCTTTCGAGATCGTAGAGTTCCTCCGCCGGCATCGTCGGCGCGCACAGGACGGCTTGCGTCGGCGTGAGCTTGCCTTGAGTGTGGAGTTCCTTCAGCAAGTTCCAGACGGGATACTGCCGCTCTTTGTAGGCGTTGGATTGCAGGAACGGCCGGTCGGAAGTGAAGTTCCTGATGTAACGATAGCGCGCGTCGCGCACCGTGCGGAAGCGGAACACCGTCTCGTCACAGCGGTCGCGCGCGCCGAACGAATACTCGCGCGGCGGCTCGGCGCGGTCGCCGAGAAACACGTGCCCCTGCATCTTCGGCGGCTTCGGCACACCCGCGATGGCCAGCGTCGTTGCACTCCAGTCAATCGAGTCGTGCAGTTGGCTGTCCACCGTGCCTGGCTTGAAGTTCTTCGGCGCGGGCACGCCCTTCGGCCAGCGGATGATGAGCGGCACGCGCAAACCGCTGTCGTAGCAAAACTGCTTGCCCCGAACGTGCGCCTGCCCGTTGTCGCCGAAGAAGATGACGACGGTGTTGTCGGCGAGGCCGTCGGTTTCGAGCTGCTTGAGAATGAGGCCGATCTTACGGTCGAGTTCCGTCGCCGCGTCGAGATACTTGGCCCAGTCTTCACGCGTGACCGGATGGTCGGGATAGTAGGGCGGGATGACGACCTTGGCCGGGTCGGCGCGCTTCTCGCCGTTGAACTTCCGATGCGTCTCGTGGAAGTTGATCTGCGCGTAGAACGGCTGGTGCGACTTCAGGTCGTCCCACTTGTCGAAATCGTAGGGTTTCCCCTCGTAGGTGAAGTTCCAGTCGGTTTTGCCCGTGCCTTTGAACCCGAACTCCTTCGGCAGCTCGCGCAGGTTCGCCGTGAAGTAGCCCGCGTCGCGCAGCCAGTCTGGCAGCACGCGCACGCCCTCGGGCAGCTTGTAGCCGTCATCGCGGTGCGAGCGGTGGTTGTGCGCGCCGATGGCGGTCTGATACATGCCGGTCATGAACGCCGACCGGCTCGGCGAGCAGACCGGCGCGGTGGTGAACGCCCGCGTGTAGCGCACGCCGTCGGCGGCGAGCTTGTCGAGGTTCGGCGTCCAAACCTCCTTCGCGCCGTAGCAACCGAGGTGCGGCCCTAAATCCTCCGCGATGAGCCAGAGGATGTTGGGGCGGCTCTTGGAATCGGTCGAGTAACCGGGGGCTGCTGTCGCGAGAATCAAAAACAAGCCGTGCAGGAAGCGAAAGACATAGTGATTCATGGCGAGTTCACTTCGGAGGCTGGCTATTCAAGTCTTCGTAAACCAGATCAACGTAAGCGGTGACGGCCGCGGTCAGCGGGCGGCGGGCCAGCGGCGCGTAGCGGACGTCGCGGCAACGCTTGCCGTTGTAGTCGAGCGCCACGCTCTTGATGACCGCAGGCTTCTTGGGGTCGCGCGACGGGCCGGCGCGGATGACAAGCTCGTTCAGGCGGCGGAGTTGGTCGGCGGGCACGTCGCAGCGAAACTCGGTCGCTGACGCGGCGGTGAGGACGAGCGGATGGCCGTTGCAGGAGACTTGGGAGTCGGCGGGCAGCTTGCCTTCGACGCGGAAGCTGAGCTTCGCTCCGGTGGTGGCGGCGAACCCGGCGGGCTTGCCGTTCACAACGATGCACGGGTGGCGCTCGGTCCATTGCTTGTCGCCGGCGCGAGCGGTCACGAGGAGGTCGTAAGCGCCGTCGTTGAGCTTGGAGGTGTCGAGCGCGGCTTCGAACCCTGTCGCGAGATTGCCTTTGCGCGAAGTCTTCGCCGTCGTTTTCTGGTCGCCGATGGCGCACTCGACGGCGGTGACCTCAGCGTTGAAATCGGCGACGATGCCGCTGATCTTCTGCCGGCCGCGCAGTAACGCGGTGAATTCGGGCGTGGCGATGTCAATGGAGCGTTCCTCGGCCCAGTCGAGATAAACGTGTTCCTCTCGGCCGCCCTCCAACCGGAAGAGCACGTAAGCGCGCGGCGTGGGCGGATACGGCAGGATGCCGTGCCACGCGTAGGAGACCGCGCCGCCGAGGATATGCGGCGCGCCGGCCCAAGTTGTTTCTTGCCGGCTGTGGACGTGGCCGGCGAGCGTCATCAACACCTTCCTGCCCTGCAACGCCGCCCGCAACCGCCCTTCGTGCGGGCGGGTCTTCGGCGTGTCCGGCTGCCGCACGCCAGCGACCTCCGGAAACATCGGCTCGTGGATGAGCAGGACGAGCGGCTCGTCGCGTTTGACCCCGGCGAGATAGCGGATGGCCCAGTCGGCGGACTCCTGCGTGAGACCGTAGGCGAGCGTCCGTTCTTTGATCATCGTGCCGTCGAGCGCGAGGAAGTGATACGGCCCGTAGCGGAACGCATAGGTCACGGGGCCAAGCCGCTGGCGGTAGAGCGTCTTGCCGAAGTCCGGCTCGTCGCCTTTCACCTTCGGGTTCGTCACGCCGGCGATGTCGTGGTTGCCCATGAGGTTCCGCAGTGGCGGCTTCAGCGCCTTGCTTTCGTCTTCGTAGAGGCTGAACAACTCGCGCGCCCGCTCCATCGTGGTCGCGGCAGAGTCCACGACCAGATCGCCGGTGTGGACGACGAACTTCACGGGCACGGGCAGGGCGTTGACGTGCCCGATGTAGCGGCGATACATCGGCACGGCGTTGGTTTGGATGTGGATGTCGGTCCCCTGCACGAAATAGAGCGGCCCGTTCTGCTCCTGCGCGCGCAACGGGAAATCCACCGTCGCGTCCGTGCTGCCGTCGGCGATGTAGCTCCACCATCGCGCTGCCGGCCACGTGCCGGGTGCGTTGACGACGAAGACGGCGGCCGGCCCGGCGGGGAGTGTGAGTTGATAGCGGCCCTCGCCATCACTGCGGGCGGATGCGCGCTCGTCGCTGACGACGCAGCCGGCGACGCCTGGCTCGCCCGCGTCGAACGCGCCGTTGCCGTTCGCGTCGAGGAAGACCCGGCCGCTGATCGTGCCCGCGAAAGCTGCTGTGACCGCGAAGAACCCCGCCGCCAACGCAACTATCCATCGTCGTGTTTTCATCGTGCTGATCCTTGCCGGCGCGATGATTGGCAGCGACAGAGGCAAAAGCCAGCTCGTTTTCCCGCTTCACCTTGAGAATTGCGCTCTGCGCGCGGGTCTGATATGCGGGCGGCATGCGAACGCACGCTCTCCGTCACCGCAACCGTGTCTTCGGTTGTCTGGTTGCGATGATTCTCCTCGGTGGCGGTTTGTGGCTGGTCACGCCGGCTCAGGCGGCCGAGAACACTGATGTGACGCTCAAGTTTGTGACGCGCGCGGCGCGGGCGGGTGACATCGCTGGCTTGGAGCCGCTGAAGGACCTCCGCGACAGCAAGGCCGGCGATGCCGTGGTGAGAATGATCGAGGACAAGAAGGTGCCGGACACCGCCAAGCAGCGGATTGCTGAGTTGGTGGCGCAGTGGCCGGCCAAGGGCGGGCTGGACTACTTCGAGTTTTATCTGCGCGGGCGCCCGCGCTTGAGCGACGAGATGCTCCGGTTATACGCGGAGCTTGGCTGCGCGCAGTTCAAACCGTTCTTCCTCGGTTTCATCGCGCCGCTCAAGACGTTGCCCGTGGCGGAAATCAAGGAGCCGGCGCGTTATGCGACGGCCCTGCGCGCGCTCGCGCGTTTCCCCGACCAGATGGAGGGCGATGTCGCGCAGATCGCCGCGTTGCTCGACGGGAAGTTTCCGCACGCGATCCGCGCCACCGCCGCGGACGCGCTCGGCGGCATCCGGGGCCGGGGCGGGCTGCCGGCGTTGGCGGCGCAGGTGAAGGACTGCGCCATCGGCGATGCGGCGCAACGTTCGCTCTTTCGGCTCACCGGGCAGGATTTCGGCGACGCGCCGGAGAAGTGGGCCGGGTGGCTCAAGGCGCAGGGCGCGAACGCCAATCTGAAAATGCTGAGCCTTTCGGATTGGGAGACGCACCAGAAGGAAAAGGCCGCCGCCGCGGTGAAGGAGGAGCCGAAGGAATTCAGCGCGCGTTTCTACGGCGTGGAGGTGAAGATGCGGAACGGCCTCTTTATTCTCGATGTCAGCGGCAGCATGGCAGGCGAGCGCCTGGCGCAACTCAAGGAGCAGATGAGCAACCTCCTCGAAGCGTTGCGAAAGAAACCCAAGGACTTCCGCTTCGGCATCATCGCCTTCCACAACGAACCGGAGCCTTGCCTTTCCGGGCGCGGGTTGCTGCCGAACGAGCCAACGAGCATCCGCCGGGCGTCGCATTTTGTGGAGAAGATCCTCGCCGGCGGTGGCACCGCGATGACGACGACGCTGCAGTTCGTTGCCGCGAAGGTGCTGCCCGGCGGAGACGTGGACACAATCTACTTCCTCAGCGACGGCGAACCGACCGACGGCACGCCGGAGGAGGTGCTGGCTGTGGTGAAGAGGATTCACGAGGAATATCGGATCAAGTTCCACACCACCGCGATTGGCGAGGCCGTTCCTCCCGCCGACGGAGTCGCCCGCCCGCCGAGCTTGCTCAAACAAATGGCCGAGCAAACCGGCGGCACCTACACCATGCGATAGCGAACAGGCTGGCATTCCTCCCTCGCAGTGTGTCAAATCGCCGCCGTGACTGCGACGCGCTACTCGCCAACCCGCATCCTCTCCATCGAGGTGGAGCCGCTCGACATTTCGCTGTTCGCGCCGTTTGGGATTTCGAGCGGCGTGCAAGTGACGGCCAAGAACGTGCTCGTCACCGTTGAGCTTGCCGACGGCACGCGCGGCTACGGCGAAGCCGCGCCGTTCGCCGCCTACAACGGCGAGACCCAGGCCGGGGCGCTGCAATCGCTCCGCCAGGCGCGCACATGGCTGCCCGGTCGCAACGCCCGCGCGTGGCGTTCGCTGGCCGCCGAGTTTCGCAGGCGAGGAGGCAAGCGATGCGGCGCGGCGCAGTGCGCGTTCGAGACGGCGCTGCTCGACGCGCTCAAGCGCCACGAGCGCGTGCCGCTGTGGCGTTACTTCGGCGATGCAGGCACCACGCTCGAAACCGACATGACTGTGACCACCGGCTCGCCCGCCGAAGCCGCCGTCGCCGCGCGCGCCATCGTCAAGCGCGGCATTCGTTCCATCAAAATGAAGATCGGCGGCCCGCGCGGTGTAGCTCACGATCTCGCGCGGATCTCGGCAGTGCATGAAGTCTCGCCGGCATCGCCGCTCATCCTCGACGGCAACGCCGCCATCTCCCGCTCCGAAGCGCGGGAACTAGCGAACGGCATGAAGAAACTCCGCATCGTTCCCGCGCTGCTGGAGCAATGGCTCGCCAAGCACGACTTCGACGGCATGCGCTCGCTCGCTGAGGAAACCGGCTGGCTCGTCGCCGCCGACGAAAGCTGCTGCACGGCGCGCGATGTTCAACGCATCACCCGGAAACGCGCCGCGCAGGTCATCAACATCAAGCTCATGAAGGCCGGCATTGCCGCCGCGCTCGACATCGCCCGAGTCGCCCGCGCGCACGGACTCAGCCTGATGATCGGCGGTAATATCGAGTCCATCCTCGCGATGACGGTCTCGGCTTGTTTCGCCGCGGGACTGGGCGGTTTCCGGTTCGCGGACCTTGACACTCCGTTGTTCATGGCGGCAAATCCGTTCCGCGGCGGCTACAAGCTGGATGGCGCGCGAATCTCCGTCGCTCGCATTACCGCTGGCCACGGCGTCATCCCGCGGTGACGCGGTGTTAGCGCAGATATTTCACCAATCCGATAACACCCACGGCAATGACCGTAATCAGCACGGCGAGCCGGAAGTTGCGCTCATTGATCCGGTCCTTCAGCCACACGCCCAGATGTCCAGCCGCCAGCGCTGGCAGCAAGCCTGCGGCCGAGAGCAACAGTAGGTGGCTTTTCACCATGCCAAGCGAGGTGTAGCTCACAGCGGCCGTCGCGGCGAGACAGAGGAAATAGGCTAGCAGCGAGCTTCGGAACGTGTCCTTCGGCCACTCGCGCGACAACGCATAGACGACCACCGGCGGCCCCGACTCCGAGATGCTGCCGCCGAGCATGCCGCTGAGCAGGCCGATGCCCGGCTCCGTCAGCGGGTGCACCGGAAACCGGACGCGCACGCGCGAGAGGAACAAGATGCCAAAGATCAACGTGATGACGCTGATGGCGGCGCCGATGATATGGACGGGCAGATGCTTAAGCGCGAACGCGCCGATGGGCACGCCGGGCAGACCGCCGATGAGCAGGCTGCGCACGGAGCGCCACTCGACGTGGCGGCGGCCTTCGCACACAAGGAAGAGGTTCACCGCCAGCATCGTGAAGCAATAGGCCGGCACCGCCTCCCGCGGCGACATGAAGAGCGCGAACAACGGGATGGCCACCAGCGAGCCGGCAAAACCCACCGTGGACTGCACCAGCATTCCGAGGCTTGCGATGGCCGCGAAGACGGCAAACTCGGTCATGGCTTCTTCAGGAATTCCAACTCGCGTGTGCCGGGGTCCGCGCCTCGCGACATCATCTCGTCACGCGCCTCGCGCCAAAATGCACGGACTTCTTCGGGTGCTGCCGGCGCATCTTGGAAACGAGCCTCAACAAACGCATCAGCCATCTTGCAGGCCAGCTCCGGCGTGACAACGTCCTCGCCCATGCACAGGCAGTTGGCGTCGTTGACAACGCGCGCGAGCCGGGCGGTCTTCTCCGACTCACAGCTCACCGCGCAGACGCCCTTGAACTTGCCCGCCGAGATGCTCGCGCCCGTGCCGCTGCCGCAGCAGTTGATGGCCAGTTCGGCTTCGCCGGAATTCAGCGCGCGCGCGATGCGCTCGCCGACGGATGGGAACTTGCAGAATTGCGCCATGTCCGGGCAGCCGACCTCGATGACAGTGTGCCCGCGCGCCTGCAAGTGCGCTTTGAGAGCTTCCTTCAGTTTGAAACCTTTTACGACTGATCCGAGGGCGATTTTCATTTCGTCTTCCTTTCTGCCGCCATGTGCTGGCACGCGTCGGCGATGTGCTTCGGGCCGAAGCCGTGCTTGTCGAACAGGTATTGCTCGCTCGCCACTTCGCCGAACTGGTTCGGCACGCCGAGCCGCTTGACGCGCGTCGGGCATTGCTCGGACAGCACTTCGCACACCGCGCCGCCGAGGCCGCCGATGATGTTCTGGTTTTCCACCGTCACCACACCGCGCGTCTTCTGCGCTGACGCGACGAGCGTGGCCACATCGAACGGCTTAACCGACGGATAGTGGAGCAACTCAACCGACACGCCCGCGCTCTTCAGTTCGTCCATGACGGCAACGGCGAACTGCGTCATGTAGCCGGTCGAGACGAGCGTCACGTCGCTGCCCTCGCGCAGGACGACGGCTTTCTCCGGATTGAACGCGTATTCCGAGTCGAACACTTTCGGCACCTTCGAGCGAATGAGCTGCATGTAGGTCGGCTGGCGGCTCGCAGCCATGTAGCGCATGATCGAGCGCAGATCGAGCGCATCGCACGGGCTATAGACGTGCATGTTCGGCATCGCACGCATGATCGCCAGATCCTGGAAGCACATGTGCGTGCCGCCGTTGGGGCCGGCGGTGATACCGGGAGCGGTGCCGACAATCTTCACGTTCGTGTTGGCGTAGGCCACGCTGATGGTGACCTGGTCATACACGCGCCGCGTAGCGAAGCAGGTGAAGCTCGCGCAGAACGGCACCTTGCCCTCCGACGCGAGGCCGGCAGCGATGCCGATCATGTTCGCCTCCGCCACGCCGATGTTCAGGAAGTTCGCAGGGTGCTTGCCCGACACCGTCGGGTTGGTGCCGGAGGCTTTGCTCAGGTCGGCCTCGAGGCACATCACGGCCGGGTTTTGCTCGATCAGTTCGTTCAGCGTCTCGCCATACACGAAACGCATTTCCATGTCGTGAAAGTTCTTTCCCATGTTCGTTCCTCAATAGGGCAGCGTCGCCTTGGCCGTCAGCGAGTTCAGGAATTTGTCGTAGGTCGCCTGGTCGGGGACCTTGATGTTGTGGCTCTCGGGCTTGTTCTCGACGAGGCAGCAACCCTTGGCCTTGATCGTGTGCGCGATGATCATCGCCGGCTTGCCGCGCGCCGCGATGGCGGCATTGATCGTCTTGTAGATTGCGTCCCAATCGTGCCCGTCCATCTCGAACACCTCCCAGCCAAACGCGCGCCACTTGTCGCAGAGCGGCTCCAGCGTGAGCAGCCGGTCGGTGAAATCGTCAATCTGCAGCTTGTTGTAGTCAGTGATGGCGACGAGGTTGTCGAGCTTGTGGTGCCCGGCGAACATCGCGGCCTCCCAGTTCTGGCCTTCGTTGCTCTCGCCGTCGCCGATGATGCAGAACACGTTGTGTTTCTTCCCGTCGAGCCGCGCGGCATGAGCGGCTCCGCACGCGCACGACAGCCCCTGACCCAACGAGCCGGTGGTCATGTCAATGCCCGGCACAAAGCGCGCGTCGGCGTGGCTCGGCAGCTTTGTGCCGTCGGCGTTGAGCGTCTTCAGCCACGCCATTGGGAAAAACCCCTGATAAGCGAGCGCCAGATAAAGCACCGGCGCGGCGTGGCCCTTCGAGAGCACGAGCCGGTCGCGCTCGTCCCAGCGCGGGTTCGCCGGGTCGGTGCGCATGATGCGGTAGTAGAGCGTCATGACGACCTCCACGAGACTGAACGCCCCGCCGAGGTGGCCGGATCCGGCGCGGCAGATCATGTCGGTCATGATGTAGCGCCACTCATCCGCCATCCGATCGAATTCGGCGCGGTCAAACGCCGGTTGTGTGTGTTTGTCCATCGTTGTTCCTTTCATCATTCAAACAAGTCGCTCATACATCGCGACGAGGTCGGCTTCGGTCATCGTCCGCGGGTTGTTCTTCATGAGCGGGTGAAAACTTTCCTTCGCGAGGTTCGGAATCTCCGCCGCCGGGATGCCCGCGTCACGCAACGTGCAGGGCAAACCGCCGAGCTGCTTCAACTCGCGGACCAGCGCGACCAATTCCTCCGCGCTGCCGAGTCCGGCTCCGCGCAAGAACGCCGTCATCCGCTCGCCCATGACCGGTGCGTTGAAACGGATCGCTTCCTCCAGCGTGAAAGCGCAGGCCGTGCCGTGCGCCATGTGAAAGCGCGCCGACAGCGGGAACGAACACGCGTGAACCATGGCGTTCTTCGGCAACTGGAACGCCGCGCCCGCCAGCGTCGCGGCGTAGCTCATCGCCGAGCGAGCGTCGGCGTCGCCGGGCTGTTGCGCGGCGCGCTTCAGGTTCGCGCAGATGAGCCGCGCCGCCTCGATGGCCATCACGTCGCAGATCGGCTGATGGTTCCGCGACCAGTAACCTTCGATGGCGTGGCACAATGCATCAAGACCCGTCACAATCGTCACCTTCAGCGGCAGCGAGTGCGTCAACTCCGGGTCCACGACCGCGTGGACTGGATAGAGCGCATCGCCCGCTATCGGTCCCTTCACTTGCTTCTCGGTGTCGCTTAGCACAGCGAACGGCGTGACCTCCGAGCCGGTTCCCGCTGTCGTCGGCACGGCGATGAGCGGCAGTCGCGCCGAGCCGAGCGGAACGCCTTCGGAATGAACCGCGCGGATGCTTGACAGATTTCCTGCCGCCAGACACGCAGCCGCCTTCGCGCAATCCATCGCGCTCCCGCCACCGACGGCAACCACCACGTCATGCTTCTCGGCTCGCAACCGCGCCGCCAGCGCGTCCACAGACGCGACGGTCGGGTCGGGCGTCACGTCGGAGAACACCGGAACTCCCAGCAGCACTTGCTGCACACGCGCGAACGGCGGCAGCTTCACCAAGTCGCGGTCGGCCACCAACAACGGCCGCGCGCCGCGCGCGGCGGTGATTTGCGGAAGCTGGCCGATGCAGCCGGCACCGAACGTGACAGCGGTGGGAAGCTTGAAAGTCCAAGAGTTCGTCGCGCTCATCGTTTGGGTTTCCATTGGTGCAGCGCCAACGCAGCCGCACCGACCGCGCCGTTGTATTGGCCAAGTTTGGAGTTCACGATTGCAAGGTCGCGGCCAGCGTCGCCGAGTTCGCGGGCGGTCTCGCGCACCGGTGCGAGGAAAAGGTCGCCGAGGTCCGCCAGCGGGCCGGCAAAGATGATTTTCTCCGGGTTGAACAACTCGTTGACCTGATGTGCGACCCAGCCATGCACGCGCCCAACGGCACGCACGAGGGAGAGCGCAAACGAATCGCCGTTGTGGGCGGCAGCGAGAACATCGTCAATCGTCGGTTCGCCTTTCACGTCAGCTAGTGCGGTCTCTTGTTTACGCTCCAGCCCCCGCTGTGCGGCGGCCTCAATGGCGGAAAGCGACGCGACCTGCTCCAATCGCGCGCCGGCCTGCCAGCGCCATTCGCTGTTGCGACGCGGGGGTGTCCCGTCCGCAAGTTCTGGCGGCACGGGACAGACCCAATGGCCAATCTCGCCGGCGCGATGCTGCGCGCCGTGCAACAGATGACCGTTCACCACCACGCCCGCCGCAATGCCGGAGCGGATACCGATGCAGACAAAGTTCCGCAAGCCGCGCCCCGCGCCGAACCACAACTCCGCCAGCGCCATCGAGCGGATGTTATTTTCCAAAAACACCGGCACGCCAAAGCGCGCGCCCAGCCGAGCGCCGAGCGGCACGTCGCTCCAGCCCTTGATGAAATCGTAATGGACCGCGACGTTCGTCACCGGGTCAATCGCGCCCGGCACGCCAACGCCGATGCCGAGCACCGGCCGCGAATCGCGCGCCGTCATTTCGTCAATCGCCTCCTCGATCTTCGCGAGGATTTGCGCCGCCGAATCCGTCGGCCGAAGCGTCTTGTGGACCTGCCGGAGCGGCTTCTGCGAAAAATCCACGACCGTCGCCATCAGGTTGCGCGCCTCGAAGTCCACGCCGATGAAACGCCCGCCGTCGGGGTTGGGCACGAGCGATGTCGGCGGCCGGCCGGCGGTCTCGCGCCCTGTGTTCTCGGTTTCGATCAGGAATCCTGCGCGCACGAGCCGGTCCACGTAGATGCCCGCCGTCGAGGGCGCGAGCTTGAGGTCGCGGGCCAGTTGCACGCGCGAGAGGCCGCCGTGCGCCCGCACGCGCCGCAGCAACTCGGCTTCGAGGCTGGCGACGTGCTGGTGTTTGGATTTGATGCGCCGCGGCATGTTCAAAACCTCACCAGCGCGCCCTTGTCCACGCTCTCCTGCGCCTTCAGGCACATCGCCACCGACCAGCGGCCGTCCTCGCCGGTCACGCGCGGCGGTTTCCCGCCTCGGACCGCCTCGGCCATGCCGGCGAGTTGGTCGGCCAGTTCATAAACCTCGCCGGTCGCCTTCGGAATCTCAACGTCCACCACTTTCTCGCCGTCGAAGTGCTTCAGGAAGAACGTCGGATGGAACGTGCGGTCCATCGCGCCGCTCCAACTCGCCCAGATCGCGCCCTTCGAGCCGGTCAGCTTCGCCACCTGATGATGCTCGAACGCGCTCAGCGTCTGCGAGATCACCGCGTAGCGTCCGTCGGGGAAGTTCACGATGGCGCTGAAGTTGTCCTGCAACTCGGGCCGTTTCGGGTCGCGCGCGTTGGCGCTCGCATAGACCGATACCGGGTTGCCGCTGCCCGACAGATACCAGCGCGCGAGGTCGAAAAAGTGAATCGGCTCCTCCAGAATCCAGTTGCCGACGCGTTTGATGTCGTAGCGCCAGCCGTCGGAACCGAGCCGGTAGGGATTTCGCCACAACTCGATGAGCGCGTATTGCGGCTCGCCGATTGCGCCGGCGTCCACCAGTTCCTTGACCTTGCCCCAGAGCGCGGAGTAACGAAACTCGTGGCCCACGGCGATCTGGAGGCCCTTGGCGCGCGCCAGTTGAACGAGGTCGTCACAGTCGGCGATGGAGATGGCCATCGGCTTCTCCATCAATAAATGCTTGCCCGCCTCCAGCACGGCGCGGCCAACCTCGTGGTGCAGGTGCGAAGGCAGCGCAACGTCCACGACTTCGATGTCGGGCCGGCGCAGCAGCTCGCGATAATCCGCCGTCACGGCGGCCTGCGGATGCTTCGCCTGAGCGTCGGCCCGGTTCTTGTCGTTGCGCTCCGCGATGGCGGCCAGATGCGTGTTCGCCCCGTCGGCGATGACCCGCGCATGGTGGCTGCCCCACGCGCCGTATCCAATGAGACCAAAAGAGACTTTACTCATGATTCACCTTGGGGGTATTATTTTGAAATCGAAATTACTGTCAAGCCTGCAAACGAGGTCGTGATGAAGAGCTTGTTCCTCCTTACAGCGTTATGGGCGTCGCTGGCATCAGCGGCCCTCGTGGAAAACGGCCAGCCGCGCGCGACAATCGTCGTCCCGGCCAACGCGTCGCCAACGGTTCAAGCGGCGGCGGGGGAGTTGAGCGGCTATCTGGAGAAGATGTCCGGCGCGAAGTTGCCCATCGTGGCGGAGAACAATGCGGTGATGGGGATGCGCATCAATGTGGGACTCACGCAAGCGGCGCGGAAGCGGGTTCCGAAGGGTTTCGTGGGCGACGATGAACGCGTCTGGATCGAGTCGGGGCCGGAAGGTGCAACGATTTGTGGCGGCGGCGACCGGGGGACGTTGTTCGCCGTCTATCGGTTTCTGGAGACGCTCGGCTGCCGATGGCTCGCGCCGGAACCGGAGAACGAGGTCGTGCCGCAGCAAAAGACGATCACGCTGAAGCCGTTTACGGTGGATACAAAGCCTGCTTTTTCGTGGCGGCTTTTCTCGGCGCGCAAGCTGGCGAACGAGCTTTGGGGTCTGAAGCTTGGCATGAACGGCTTCTATTCGCCGGAGACGGCGGCGACGAATGGGGCTTGCGCCTATTGGCCGCGGAGCATTCGCGGCGTCCATGCCTATTATCAGATCATGCCGGCGAAGCGGTATTTCCCTTCGCATCCGGAGTGGAATCCGCTCTTGGGCGGCAAACGGATGCCAACGGACGTTGATCGCAACCAACTTTGCGTGACCGCGCAGGGGCTGGCGGACGAGTTCGCAGCGAACGTCATCCGCGCGTTCGACGAGGATCCCGGCACGCCGCTAGTGTCCGTCAGTCCGAACGACGGCTCGGCTTGGTGCGAATGCGACGCGTGCCTCGCGCTCGACCGCAAGCTCTGCGGCGGTCGCACGACCAAGCAGGGGCTTGCGAAGGAGAAGCCGTTCATGGGCGACCGCGTGTTCTGGTTCGCCAATGAGGTGGCCGACCGCGTCGCGCGCAAACATCCGAACAAGAAACTGCTCGTGCTGGCCTACATCAACTACGCCGAACCGCCTGACACGGTCCGGCCCCGGACGAACGTCGTGCCGTTCCTCTGCCATTACGCGCCGGCCGACTACAGCCGCGCGATGAACGACCCGGCGTCCGAGGCGAACAGCCAGTTCAACGACCTTCTCAAGCGATGGATGAAGATCTCGCCCGACCTGATGATCTACAGCTACGTCAGCAAGTCCATGTGGTGGCGGTTGCCGCGGCCGGTGATGCACAACTTTGCCGCCGACGTGAAATACCTGCACGAGCTGGGCGTGCGGCGCTACTACTGCCAGAGTTCTCTCAGCGATTGGCAGCTCGACGGGCCGCTCTACTACGTAATCGCGAAGTTGCTCTGGAATCCCTCCGCCGACCCGGACGCCATTGCGCGCGAGTGGATTGAGGGCATGTTCGGCCCCGCCGCGCCGGCGATGACAGAGTTCTATGAGGAAGTCGAAACTGCCGTGCGCAAGACCGGCAAGTCCTACAGCGACAATCCGCGCACTCAGGCCGCCGGCCTCTACGACCGCGCGAGCCTTGACCGCGCGATGGCTGCGCTGGAACGCGCGGAGAAGACAGCCAGCAGCAACGAGGCGGTCGCGCGGCGCGTGGCCGAAGTGGCGCGCACGTTCCGCTATGGCTACTGGATGATTGAGGGCTTCGAGCAAGCGGCCAAGTTCGAGGCCACGGGCGAGTCCGCCTGCATGGAAGCAGCCCAAGCGGCAGGGCAGAAGGCGTTGGGCTACTGCAAGGTCTCCGAGGCGGTGGATTTCGTGAAGCGTTGGAAGGCGGGAGTGCTCTTGGGCGTGTTCAACAGCGGCTTCGGCAAGGAGGAAAACAAGGGCGGCCGGCGTTGCTGGAACTCCGACGAGACCGGCCCCGGCGACAACGCCTGCGGCTGGGCCACGTTCAACGTCATGGCCCCCGACCGCAGCAAGCCGCTGGTCATCGAGATGGATGTGTGGGGCGAGTCGCAGTTGACGGCCATCTCCATCAACACGCGCAAGAACGTCTGGACCCCGATTCGCCCGCAACAAAAGCTCTCTCGCACGCCGCAGTGGGACACATTGCAGTTCCGCATCCCGCCCGAAGCGCTCGACAAAGAGCGCATCGCCCAGCATCTCGGCTTCGGCGGCGCCGACAGCCAGATTTGGGTTGCAGCCATCCGCGTGAAGGGAGACAAACATGTCAACGCAAAGGAGAACAAGAAATGAATACTCGTTGCACTCCGAACCTCCTCGCCGCTTGCATCGCTCTCACCGTTTTATCCATCGCCCTGCCGCTCCATGCTGAAAACGCGGACGGCTTCGTGCCGCTGTTCAACGGCAGGAACCTGGACGGCTGGCAGGGGGCTACCGATGTCTATGCCGTCGAGGATGGCAAGTTGGTGTGCAGCAAACACGGCCCCGGCGAAAAGGAGAGCACGGAGAAGAACCTGTTCACCACGAAGGAGTATGCCGACTTCATCCTCTGCTTCGAGTTCAAGCTGGAGCCGGGCGCGAACAACGGCGTCGCCGTGCGTTCGCCGCTGGGGGGACGCATCGCCACAGTGGGCATGGAAATCCAAATCCTCGACGACTACGCCGAGCAATACAAGAACCTGCAACCGCACCAGTATCACGGCTCGATCTATCTGCTGGCGCCGGCCAAGCGGGGACACCTGAAACCGGTGGGCGAGTGGAACAGCGAGGAGATCATGTTCCGCGGCCGCCGCGCCAAAATCACGCTCAACGGCGTCGTGATCGTGGACGTGGACCTCGACAACCTGGAATACAAGAAACACCTCGACAAGAACACCGGCCGGACGCGGCCCAAAGGCCACATCGGGTTCCTGGGCCACGGCAGCCGGGTCGAGTTCCGCAACATCCGCATCAAGGAACTTTGAACCCCATAAGGACGAACCAAGAATGAAAGCATGTGCATCCCTTATTCTCGTCGCTTCGTTGTGTGCCGCATCAGTTCACGCCGCGGACGCCGACGGTTTCGTGCCGCTGTTCAACGGACGCGACCTCACCGGCTGGGTGCCGCTGAATGTCGCGGCGGATACGTTCTTCGTGCGGGACGGGATGATCGTCACCAGCGGCGTGCCGGTCGGGCTGATGCGCACGGCGCGGATGTATGAGAACTTCATCCTCGAACTGGAGTGGCGGCACATGAAGGAGGCGGGCAACAGCGGCGTGTTCACGTGGGCGGACGGGCTGCCGGCGACGGGCGGGCCGTTCCCGCGCGGCATCGAGGTGCAGGTGCTCGATCCCGGTTACGCGAAGAACAAAGGCGCCAACGAGTGGTTCACGACGCACGGCGACATCTTTCCCGTGCGCGGCGCGACGATGACTTGCACGGGCCGCATCTCGAAAACCGGCCAGCGCAGTTTCCCCATCGAGGACCGCACGAAGCCATCGCCGGAGTGGAACCATTACCGACTCGTGGCGAACCGCGGCGAGCTGCGGCTCTCGGTGAACGGCAAGGAAGTGACCGTCGGCAAGGATTGCGTGCCGCGCAAAGGCTTCCTCTGCCTCGAAGCCGAGGGCAGCGAGTGCCAGTTCCGCAACTTGCGCATCAAGGAACTGCCGTCCTCGAACACGCCGCCGGAGCAGACGGCGAATCCTTACGAAGGCTTCCGGCAACTTTTCAACGGTAAGGATTTTGGCGGCTGGAAGACCAACGACCTCGTCAACGCGGTGTGGAGCGCGGCTGGCTCGCATTTCAGGAGCAAGGGCGGCGTGAAGGGCCGCAAGCTCGACCTGTGGACGGAGAA
>JACRQF010000003.1 GCA_016222825.1 Verrucomicrobiota bacterium
GGCTTGTCACGGACGCTGACGTTGCCGTCGGACGGGCGGCAGATCTATGTGCGGCTGTGGTCGTTCCTCAACGGAGGCTGGGATTACAACGAATACAGCTACCGGGCGCTGACGACGGTGAAGGCGCGGTTCACGGGCTTGGCCAACGGGGCGACGCTGGGCTCCGCGAGCGTGAACTTCACGTGGGACGCGGGCAGCGGCGCGAGCCAATACAAGCTGACGGTGGGCAGCAGCGCGGGCGGGAGCGACCTCTACAACGGGACGGCGGGCGCGGGGCTTTCGCAGACGGTGGCGCTGCCGTCGGACGGGCGGCAACTCTACGTGACGTTGTGGTCGCTGATTGGCGGGACGTGGAAGTCCAACAACTACCTGTTCACGGCCTACACGGCGCCGTCGTCGCGGGCGGCGATGATCAGCCCGACCAACGGGACGGTGTTGGTGAGCAATCCGGTGGCGCTGAGTTGGAGCGCGGGGACAGGGGTGAGCCAGTATGCGTTGTGGGTGGGCAGCACGCCGGGCAGCTACGGACTGCTGGCGCAGGTGGTGGGGACGAACCGGACGCATCAATTGACGTTGCCGCTGGACGGCGAGCCGGTTTACGTGCGGCTGTGGTCGTTCCTCAACGGGACGTGGGAGTTCAACGACTACGCGTATGGGACGAGCGGCAGCACGGCGAAGGCGGCGATGGTCAGTCCGGGCAACGGGACGGACCTGACGGCGGCTTCGACGCTGTTCACGTGGAGCGCGGGCACGGGGGCGAGCCAGTATGCGATGTGGGCCGGGAGCGCGCCGGCGAGCTACGATCTCTACGCGGCGGTGGTGGGGACGAATCTGACGCAGACGTTGACGCTGCCGGTGGACGGCGGGCCGGTGTATGTGCGGCTGTGGTCGTTGATGAGCGGGACGTGGAAGTTCACCGATTACTTCTACACGGCGTTTCTCGCGCCGTGAGACGTGGAAGTTCACCGATTACTTCTACACGGCGTTTCTCGCGCCGTGATGCGGACTGGGGAGTCTGAATTGAGTCAAAATTGTTTTTGGCCTCAATGTTCCTGACCCGGTCGTTCCCGTTCGCCTGATCCCATACGGTTGAGAGCGCAGTCCTCAACGACACTTGCGGCAAAAATCATGAAGCACAGAATCATGATTCTGTAAGAGGGTGTTTCCAATTAGACTGTTTCCAACATGGAACCATGCTAACGGCACTTTCTTCTTCCGCGCCAGCAACCGCCACCGCGCCCAGATCCACCTCGCCGACGCCAGCACTTTGCCGACTTTTGAACTTTGAACGGGCGGGCTGCTCAGGGCTTTTTCGGGGGCGCGGTGGCGACGCAGATGCGGGCGTCGCCGGGGCAGTCGGCGGGGCATTCGACGAGCACTTCCACTTTGTAGCCCACGGGTTTGAAACGGCGCGGGGCGGAGACGGTGCGGATGGCGATGGCCTTGTCGTCTATGTCCCAGACTTTGCTGCACGCCACGCAACGGGCGTGGTGATGGGCGTCGCGCCGCGGGTCGTAGCGGGCGGGGCCGCGGTCGGTGCGGGGAATCCGGGTGAGCTGGCCGCAGCCCACGAGCGCCTCCAGCGCGTTATAGACGGTGGCGAGGCTCACGTTCGGCAACAGGCGGCGGACGCGCGCGAAGACCTGGTCGGCGCTGGGATGGCCGCCGGCGGCGACGACGGCATCGAACACGGCTTGTCGCTGGCGGGTCATGCGCCGGCCGCGTTCGTGCAACACCTGGCCGAGGGCGCTCTGTTCGTGTTTGTTCGCGGTGGCTCGCATGGTCAGTGCTTCGGGGTGAAGAACTTCCGGATTTCGCCGATGACCTCGATCAGGCGATCCACTTCAGCAGGGGTGTTGTAGAAGTAGAAGCTGGCGCGCGCGGTGGACTCGACGCCGAGCTTGTGCATGAGCGGCTGGTTGCAGTGGTGGCCGCCGCGCAACGCGACGCCGAGCCGGTCAGCAAAGGTGACCACGTCGTGGGCATGCACGTCGTCGAGCAGGAAGCTCACGAGGCCGGCGTGGTTGGTCTTCGGGCCGAAGAGCCGGATGCGGCCGAGGGAGGCGAGCCGTTCGTAGGCGTAGGCCGCCAGTTCGCAGTCGTGCTTAAAGATCGCGGCGCGACCGATCTTGTCGAGGTAATCCATCGCCGCGTGCAGGCCGACGGCGCCGGAGATGTCGGGCGTGCCGGCCTCGAACTTGTGCGGGACGATGTTCCACTCGGTCTTGAAGAAGCCAACATGGGAGATCATCTCGCCGCCTCCTTGGTAGGGCGCCATCTTCTCCAGCCGCTCCTTGCGACCGTAGAGAACACCAATGCCGGTCGGCCCGCACGTTTTGTGGCCGGACATGGCGAGAAAATCGCAGCCGATGGCCTGCACGTCCACCGGGCAATGACCCGCGCTCTGCGCCGCGTCCACGAGGGTGACGACGCCGTGTTCGCGCGCGCGGTGGCAGAGGTCGGCGACGGGGTTGACGGTGCCGAGGGTGTTGGAGATGTGGGTGACGGCGAAGAGCTTGACGCCTTCCTTGAGCAGCTTGTCGAAGTGCGTGAGGTCGAGCAGACCCTCGTCGCCGGTAACGGGCACGTAGAGGAGCTTCGCGCCGGTGCGCTCGGCGACGAGCTGCCACGGGACAATGTTGCTGTGGTGCTCCATCTCGGTGAGCAGGATCTTGTCGCCAGCCTTGAGGTGCGTGCCGGCCCAGGCGTGGGCGACGAGATTGATGCCCTCGGTGGTGCCGCGCGTGAAGATGATCTCCTCCTTGGCGCGGGCATTCAGGAACTTGGCGGCCCGCTCGCGTGCGGCCTCGAAGCCGGCGGTGGCGCGGTTGCTCAGCTCGTGGATGCCGCGGTGGACGTTCGCGTTGTCGTGCTCGTAGTAGCGCCGCAGCGCGTTTAGCACGGGCAACGGTTTCTGGCTCGTGGCGGCGTTGTCGAGATAGACCAGTTGTTTGCCGTGGACCTTCTGGTCGAGGACCGGGAAATCGGCGCGGATGGCGGCCCAGTCGGGTGTGTGATGGTGTTTGGCGGTGCTCATGGTCTGCGATGTCACATCAAGCCGAGCTGGAGCTTTGCGGCCTCGGTCATCATTTGCTGGTTCCACGGCGGCTCCCAGACGATGTCCACGTTCACTTCGGTGACGCCGGGAACGCCTTCGAGTTTGGATTTCACGTCGGCGGCGATTGAACCGGCCATCGGGCAGCCGGGCGCGGTGAGCGTCATCTTTACTTCGACGCGGTTGCCGCCAGCGGGCAATGGCAGAACTTTGCAGTCGTAGATGAGGCCGAGGTCCACGACATTGACGGGAATCTCCGGGTCGAAGCAGGTTTTCATCTGCGCCCAGAGGAGCTTCTCGTCCACGGGGCCGCCGGGCGCAGGCGCGGTTTGCGCGGGCGCAGCGGGCGGCTCGCGGCCGATAGCGTCGGCGTCCTTGCCGGCGATGCGGAACATGTTGCCGTTCACGACAACGGTGAACGTGCCGCCGAGCGCCTGGGTGATGACAGCCTGTCCGCCTTTTTGCAGCGTCACCGACGTGCCGGACGGCACCATCACCGCCTCGCAGTCGCGCGTCAAAGTCACCGTGGGATCTGGAGTGCTCATGGTTTGGGAACGGTCGGGTTTTCCTCGGTCGTGACGGTGCACGGCCGGCCTTCGAGCGCCGACACGAGCGCGTGCCACGCGAGGATGGCGCACTTCACGCGCGCCGGAAATTTGTGCACGCCGGCGAACACGGCGAGCTTGCCGAGTTCCTCACTGTCGGCCTTCTCGGTTGTGACCAACTCGCGGAACTGGCCAAACATCTTTTGCGCCTCGGCGATAGTTTTGCCTTTCAGCGTCGTGGTCATCACCGACGCGGAAGCCTTGGAAATGGCGCAGCCGGAGCCTTCGAAGCTGATGTCACTGATCACGTCGCCATCGAGGTGCAAGTAGATCGTGATGCGGTCGCCGCAAAGCGGGTTGTGGCCGTGCGCGACGCGGTTGGCGCCGTCGAGTTTCTTGAAATTACGCGGGCTGCGGCTGTGGTCGAGGATGACCTGCTGGTAGAGATCGTTGAGGTCTTCGAACATGATCAGCCCTCCACCGCCCGGATTTCCGCGCCGAGGCGGCTCTGAAGAAACTCGTCGAGTTGTTTACGCACCGGTTCGATGCCGATGCGGGCGAGGATGTTGCTCGCGAACGCCTGCGTCAGCATCCGGCGCGCGGCGTTGTGCGCGATGCCGCGGCTGCGCAGGTAAAAGATGGCGTCCTCATCGAGCCGGCCGACGGTCGCGCCGTGCGTGCATTTCACGTCGTCGGCGAAGATTTCCAACTGCGGCTTCGTGTCCACCGTCGCATCATCCGTGAGCAGCAGGTTGCGGTTCGTCTGCTTGGCGTCGGTCTGCTGCGCGCCGGGCCGGACGAATATCTTGCCGTTGAACACGCCGCGCGATGCGCCGCCAAGGATGCCGTGGAAGAACTCGTGACTGGCGCAACGCGGCTGCGCGTGGTCCACGATCATGTGATGATCCACGAGTTGACTGTCGCTGGCGACGTAGAGGCCGTTGAGCACACACTCGACGCCCTCGCCGGTCATGACGGTGTTGATGTCGTGCCGCGCGATCTGCGCGCCGACGGAAATCGAGTGCGACGTGAAACGGCTGTCGCGCGCGAGGCTTGACTGGATGGTGGCGATGTGGAACGCGTCGGGCCTCTCGTTCTGAAACTTGCAGTGCTCGACGTTCGCGCCCTCGCCGACGGCAATCTCCGTCACCGCGTTCGTGAAACCAGCGGCGCTACCAACGCTGACGTAGCTCTCGATGACTTTGATCTGGCTGCCGGCCTCCGCGACGATCAGGTTGCGCGGATGCGCCGCCGTGCCGTCCTCGTCAGCACTGCCGATGAAGAGCAGATGAACCGGCTCCTCGACGACCACGCCTTTCGGCACGTAAATGAGCGCGCCGTCGGCGAAGAATGCGACATTGAGCGCGCGGAAAGCCTGGTCGTTAGCGCTGGCGTAGCGGCCGAGATGCTGCTTTACGAGATCGCTATCGCTGTCCATCGCCGCCGCGAGGCTTCCGAGTTTCACGCCGCGCGACAGTTTGGAAATCGTTGAAAGCTTTGGTGTGAAATGGCCGTTGACGAAAACCAACCGGCTGCCGCCGAGGCCGGCAAACGCGAAGCGCGCCACGTCCGTTGCCGTCAGCGCAACCAGCGAAGGCTTCACCGCCGGCTTGAACGGCAACTGCGAGATCGGCGCGACGTTCGTGTATTTCCAGTCCTCCAGCCGCGGCGTCGGGAAGCCGAGCGCGGCGAAACGCGCGATGCCGGTCCGTCGCAGTTCGGTCACCCACGCGGGGAAGCGGCGTGCGCCGTCCTTCTCGAAGGCGCCGAACGCAGCCAGTTGCGCCTGCACGTCGGCCGGGCCGGGCTTGGTTGGTGATGTCGTCGTAGTCATCTTGTCTCGTTGAATGGATGACGTTCAGACGCGGGGCTGGCCGGCGAGCCAGTCGTAGCCCTTTTCCTCCAACTCCAGCGCCAGTTCCTTGCCGCCGGACTTGACGATGCAGCCGTTCAGCAGCACGTGGACGAAGTCCGGGACGATATAGTTGAGCAGCCGCTGGTAGTGTGTGATGACGAGCGCGGCGTTGTCGGGCCGGCGCAGCTTGTTCACGCCGTCGGCGACATCGCGTAGCGCGTCAATGTCGAGGCCGGAGTCCGTCTCGTCGAGAATCGCGAGCTTCGGGTCGAGCACGGCCATCTGGAAGATTTCGTTCCGCTTCTTCTCGCCGCCGGAGAAGCCCTCGTTGAGCGGGCGGTTCATCAGGTCCTGCTGGATGTGCAGCAACTTCATCTTCTCTTTGACCAGCGCGAGGAAATCCATCGCATCAACCTCCGGCTCGCCGCGGTGCTTGCGGACCTCATTGTAGGCGGCCTTGAGGAAGTAGGTGTTGTTGACGCCGGGAATCTCGACCGGATACTGGAACGCGAGGAAGATGCCCTCGTGCGCGCGCTCCTCCGGCTCCAGTTCCAGCAGGTTCAGGCCGTTGTAAATCACTTCGCCGCTGGTGACCTCGAACGTCTTGCGGCCGGCGAGCACCTGCGAGAGCGTGCTCTTGCCGCTGCCGTTCGGTCCCATGATGGCATGCACCTCGCCGGTGTTGATGGAGAGGTTGATGCCCTTGAGGATTTGTTTGCCCGCGATGCCCGCGCAAAGATTCCTGATTTCGAGTAATGCCATGTGTTTGACCCTCGGTTCTAGCCGACGCTGCCTTCGAGACTGACGCCGAGGAGCTTCTGCGCCTCGACGGCGAACTCCATCGGCAGTTGTTTGAAAACTTCCTTCGAGAAACCGTTCACGATCATCGAGACCGCGTCCTGCGTGGAAAGCCCGCGCTGGTTGAGATAGAAAATCTGGTCCTCGCCGACCTTCGACGTGGAGGCCTCGTGCTCCACGGTCGCGGTCTTGTTGTGAACCTCGATGTAGGGGAAAGTGTGCGCGCCGCATTTGTCGCCAATGAGCAGCGAGTCGCACTGCGAGAAGTTGCGGGCGTTCGTCGCGCCTTTCGAAACCTTCACGAGGCCGCGGTAGCTATTGTTACCGCGACCGGCCGAGATGCCCTTGGAGACGATCGTGCTACGGGTGTTCTTGCCGATGTGGATCATCTTCGTGCCGGTGTCGGCCTGCTGGCAGTTGTTCGTGAGCGCCACGGAGTAGAACTCGCCGATAGAATTGTCGCCGAGCAGGATGCAACTCGGATACTTCCAGGTAATGGCCGAACCGGTCTCGACCTGCGTCCAGGAAATCTTGGAGTTGACGCCGGCGCACTTGCCGCGCTTGGTGACGAAGTTGTAGATGCCGCCCTTGCCGTCCTTGTCGCCCGGATACCAGTTCTGGACGGTCGAGTATTTGATCTGGGCGTTGTCGAGCGCGACCAGTTCGACGACTGCGGCGTGGAGCTGGTTCTCGTCGCGCATCGGCGCAGTGCAGCCTTCGAGGTAATTGACGTAAGCGCCTTCCTCGGCGACGATCAGCGTTCGCTCGAACTGGCCGGTGTTGATGGCGTTGATGCGGAAGTAGGTGGACAACTCCACCGGGCAGCGCACGCCTTTCGGGATGTAGCAGAACGAACCGTCGCTGAAGACGGCTGCGTTCAGCGCAGCGAAATAGTTGTCAGTATAGGGCACAACCGAGCCGAGCCATTTGCGGATGAGTTCGGGATGCTCGTGAACCGCCTCGGTGAACGAACAGAAGATGATGCCTTTTTCAGCGAGTTGCCCCTTCAGCGTCGTGCCGACGGAAACGCTGTCCATGATCGCGTCCACCGCCACGCCAGCGAGCCGCTCCTGTTCCTGGAGCGAAATGCCGAGCTTGCGATACATCTCCAGAATCGCCGGGTCCACATCGGCGAGGCTCTTCGGGCCGGGCTTGCGCGACTTCGGCGCGGCGTAATAGACGATGCTCTGGTAATCAATCGGCGGGTAATGGACGTTCGACCACTTCGGTTCCTCCATAGTCAGCCAGTGGCGGTAAGCCTTGAGCCGCCACTCCAGCATGAACTCCGGCTCGTTCTTCTTCCGGGAGATGAGGCGGATGATGTCCTCGCTCAACCCCGGCGGAGCCGTGTCGGTTTCGACGTCCGTCGTGAATCCGTATTTGTAATCGGACTGGACGAACTGCTCGATGGTCTTGTCTGAATCGCTCATAAACTGGCCCGCTGCATTAAAAGGGCGGTATAAGTTATTTGGAACTACTCTTGATTGCACGCGGAATATAGCGGGGAGTTGCTGTGCGTCAACGGAGGCGGCAAAGATGTTTTTCTGCCACCGAAGAGCTTGGAAACCGCGAAGACGTGGCTATTCCGGCTTGGCCTCGCGCGTCATCAGGTCGTGCATCGCCTGGCGGACGTTCTTGCCCTCATAGAGGACGGCGAACACTTCGCGGGTGATCGGCATTTCGATGCCGGCCTGCTCAGACAGCGTAACGGCGGATTTCGCGGTCCGCACGCCTTCGGCCACCATCTCCATTGAGGCGAGGATCTGCTCCGGGGTTTCGCCGCGGCCGAGCCGTTCGCCCACGCCGCGGTTGCGGCTCCATTTGCTGAAGCACGTCACCATGAGGTCGCCGATGCCGCTCAGGCCGAAGAAGGTTTCCTGCCGGGCGCCGAGCGCCAGACCGAGCCGCGACATCTCCGCCTGGCCGCGCGTGACCAGCGCCGCCTTGGCGTTGTCGCCGAGGCCGAGGCCGTCGGTGATGCCGGCGGAGATGGCGATGACGTTTTTCAACGCGCCGCCCAACTCGACGCCAACAAGATCGTCGCCGGTGTAGATGCGGAAACGTTCCGTCATGAACGTCTGCTGCACGAGCTTGGCGAAGCCGGGTTGCAGCGAGGACGCGACGACTGCGGTGGGCGTGCCGCGCGCGACTTCCTCGGCGTGGCTTGGCCCGCTCAACGCCGCCACCGGCACGCCGGGCTGGGTTTCTGCGATGACCTCGGTCATGCGCTTGCCGGTTTCGTTCTCGATGCCTTTGGAAACGCTGAGGATGGGCACGATCAAACGCGGCAGCTTCTGGCAGGTCTGACGCATCGTGTGCGAGGGCACCGCCATGACGACCAGTTCAGCGCCTTGGACGGTATGCGCCATGTCGTTGCTGATCTCCAGTTCAGGCGGCAGCGGCACGCCGGGAAGGAAAGGGACGTTCTCGTGTTTTGCCAGCATCTCCGTGACGTGGGCGGGCACGTAGGCCCAGAGGCGCACGCGGTGCCCATTGCCGTGCAGCAGCACGCTCAAGGCCGTGCCCCAACCGCCGGCGCCGATGATCGCGATGTTCATGATGGTTTCTTTTCGAACTTGTGCTCCGTGCCCGCCAGCAGCCGCTGGATGTTCGACTTGTGCCGCAGGATGGTGACGACGGCGACGAGCGTCGCGAACGCGGTGAAATTCCAGTTGCCAGAGAAACCGAACACCAGCGGCGGCAGTGCGGCCACCGCGATGATGGAGGCTAGAGAGACATAGTGCGACAGGAAAAAGACCATGAACCACACAACCGCGACGATGAGCAGTGCCGGCCAACAGATGGCGAGAAAGCCGCCGGCCGCCGTCGCGACACCTTTGCCGCCCCGGAATCCGAGCCACGGTGTGTAGTTGTGGCCGAGGATGGCGCAGAGGCAGGCAATGATTTGTGTGATGGAACCGTCCAGTTGCGGCAGCAGTAGCGGCGCGAGGAAGGCGGGGAGGAAGCCTTTCAGCATATCCACGACGAACACGCCGCGGCCGGCCCAACGGTTGACGCTGCGCAGGACGTTGGTCGCGCCGATGTTGCCGCTGCCGACCTGGCGGATGTCCACGCCGTAAGCGCGCGCGACGAGATAGCCCGTCGGCAACGAGCCGGCCAGGAAGGCCACAATCGCAACAACCAGTTGAGGGAGCCAGTCCACGCGGAGACTTTACGGTTCGGCGGCAACGCGCTGCAATCCGAAACTGCCGGCAGCGCGATCACTTGAAGGTCGGCAGGAAGCGGTAATAGACCTCGAGCATCATGCACAACATCGTGGTGTGATAAACCGGGCTGTCCTTGGGGTTGCCGACTTGCGCGTGCCACTTCTCGTCGGCATTGGGCGGGCGCACAGGAACATCGTCCCGGCTTCCCGGCACGGTCCAGTGCCCGTCGGGCATTTGGTTCTTCAGCAGGGTGTCACGGAACTCGCGGTTCCAGGAAACCCAGTAGCTGCCGCCGCCTTGGAACATGGCCTGCGTGATGTAATACCAGATGTAGCTGTGTCCTTCCTTGGCCTTGCTCCAGTCGCACTTGACCTTCGCGCTTGCCTCCCGGATGGCGCCACGCGCCTCTTTCGAGTCGCCCGCGCCAAGGAACATCATGCTCAGGATGCCGACGCCCAGCAGGCCGTCGGAGCCGCCGCCTTTTTTCGCGTAGCCGAAGCGGTGGGTCTTGTCGTCATAAACCGCCTTGGTGAAATCGAGTGCCTTGCGCATGCACTCGTCCAGTCCCTTCACCTTCACGCCAGCGTTCTTGGCCGCCTTGAGCGCCTGGATGTTCCAGCCGCTGATGGAGAGGTCGCCGCCCAACGGCCGCTCGTCGGGCCGGGTCATCTTGTTGTTGTAGCCATACTCCCACGCCCCGGGGGGCGATTGGGATGTGACAATCTTCTCCACCGCGCCTTCGAGCACCGTCAGCAGGTCACCGATCTGCGTCAGCGCGTAATCCTCTGCCAAGGCATACGTGGCGATGGCGTGCTGATACTCGACGTTTTGAGTTGCGAACACGTTCTTGTTCTTGCGACCGGTGTCCATCAACCACTGCACGCCCTTCTGCACCGTCTCGCCGTATTGCTTGCTCGTCTGTGTCTCGCCGTGCGCCAGGAACGTCAGCAGCGCCAGGCCGGTCATCGCCGCCCTGCGCTGGCCGCCCCACGAGCCGTCCTCGTTCTGGTTCTTCTGAAGCCAGTTCAGCGCCCGATAAACCGCGCCCTCCAACTGGTCCGCCTTCGTCGCGCCGCCCCCGTAGCGGCTGATCGCGCCCGCCCGCGTCTGGGTGCTGACCCGCGCCGCATAAACGCCGCTGACCGCGAAGTTCTTCGGCAAGATCGCCAGGCTCTTGCCCATGTCCGCCATCTGCGGCACCGGCGCCGGCACCGGTATCACCATCGCCGCCGACGGCAGCGGCGTCGCGATCATCGTCGGCCGCGGCGCCATGCTCTTGGTGGTGGCCGTCTGCACCGGCGTGGATTTCTTCTGCTCCGGCGGCGGAGGCGGCGGAGGCGGCGGAGGTCCGGGCGCCACCTTCTGCTCCGGCGCGGTGAACTGCGTGATGACGGCTGCGCTTTTTTCCGAAACGGTGTAGGTGCCGAAAATCAGCAGGAACAGCACGTGCAGCAGCACCGCCACGAGGTAGAACGGCAGGCTGCGAAAGCGCGTCATGAGCGCATGGCTCATCGTCTGAGGGTTGAACACCGATTGAGTTGGCGCCGGTACTTCTTGCATCGCCGGGAAATTACACACCCTCGCCGCTGACGGCAAGAGTTTTACGCAGCCTCATTTGAGTGTTGTCTGAATGTTCGGTTGCCGTCGCGGGGCGCTCAGGGTATGAACTCAGGCGCGATGAATCCGCGCAACAACCGTGTCCAGCTCCCGACCGCCGTGCGCTCCCTTTCCCGCCGGCGTTTCCTCAAGACCAGCCTCGCCGCGGCGGGCGGCGTCGCCTTGTCGCGCGCGACGGTTTTCGCGGCTAGCAACACCGAAGCGTGCGTGGAGAAGGCGCACACTGAAATCTGGCGGCGGCTCATGGACCGGCACGGCGTGATGCTCGACTTCGCCGGGCTTGACGGCGCGGTGAGCATCCCGACGCCGGAGGAATGCCGGCTCGGCAAGCCGAACGCGCTCGGTTGGTGGAGCCCCATCGAGAACGGCGCGTTCTTCAACGGTCTCTACATGGAGGCGGCCGTGAACCGCTGGCGCGCGACGCGGCGGCCCGAGGACGCGGCGAAGGCGCGGCGGCTGGCCGGTGGGCTGATGTTACTCGCCTCGATGAGCGAGGTGAAGGGCTTCGTCGGGCGCGGCATGGCCACGGACGGCCGGGCGCATTACCCGATGGGATCCGACGACCAGACGCTGCCGTGGTTCTACGGGCTGTGGTGTTACTTGGAGAGCGGCCTCGCTGGCGCGGATGAGCGGCGGCGCATCGTCGCGAAGCTGGTGGAGGTCGCCGACGAGATTCTGCGGCTGAAATGGCAACTGCCTGCCGAGCCGCCGTTCCACTTCCGCGGCGGCTTCGCGGAGATCATGTTCTACCAGGCGCCGCGGCTGCTGTTCGCCGCGAAGATGATGCATCAGGTCGCGGGCGACGCGAAGTGGGAGGCGATCTATCGCGCGGCGCTGCGCGATCGGGGCGGCAAGGAGAAGCTGACGCGGCTGGAACTTTGTGAGCGCGGCATGATCTATGACCACGGCGGCCCCGGGCGACGGCACTCGTGGACGACGAGCAACTGCGTCGCCGCGATGCGCGCGTTGTGGGAGATGGAGAAGGACGAGGCGGTGCGCGCGGCGTTTGGGCGCGGGCTGGAGGCGAGCGCGAAGGTGGCGATGGAGAGCCTGCCCGACGCGATGAAGTTCGACAACGACGACCGCCGGCACTTCGACACCGATTGGCGCAAGCTCAACGCGTCGTGGAAGCCGCAACGCACCGTCGCCGAAGCCGTGGCGGTGGCGGAGGTGCAATCGAAGGAACTCAACAAGCTCGCGCCGCGCCGCGGCCAGGAGCTTCGCTTCGTCCGCGAGCCGGCGTTTGCGGCGTGGATCGTCACGCTTGCGCCCGACCGGGCCGCTCTGAAGCAGCGCACCGCCGACGTGGAGCGCGTGCTGTCGCATTACCGCTACGAGCAGCTCTATTACTCGCAGTTCTTCCCGGTGGAAGCAGCCTGGTGGCGGCTGCGGATGGCAGACTAGAAGCAAACGTGAATGAAAACTGGATTTGTCAAAGTGGCGTGCGCGCTCGCGCTCGCCTGTCTGGCCGCTGACGCTGCACCCGTGCCGACGCTGCACGTCACGGACCTGTTCCGGCCGCACATGGACCCGGACGATCACTGGGACTTGGCGACTCTTTACGCGCTGGTGTGGCAGAGCAAGGTGGACCTGCGCGGTGTGATGATTGACCACCCGAAGGCTGGATGGACAAAGGCTCCGGACATCTGTGCGGTGGCGCAGATGAACCACATCACCGGCAAGGCGGCGCCGGTGGTCGTCGGCTCGCCGCGCGTGCCGTCGGCAGAGGAATTGCGGACGGGCGCGGTTGCGGCCGACCTTGCTGGCGTCCGCGCGTTCCTGGAACTCATGCGCCAATCGCCGCGGCCCGTGCTCATCCACGTCGTTGGCTCATGCCGCGACGTGGCGTTGGCGGCGCGGCTGGAGCCGGAGCTTTTTGCCCGACGATGCGCCGGCATCTACCTCAACGCCGGCTCCGGCACGCCCGACCCGGAGAAAGCGCGGCGTCTGGAATACAACGTGGGCCTTGATCCGGCCAACTACGCCGCCATGTTTGAACTGCCGTGCCCGGTCTATTGGCTGCCGTGTTTCGAAACCGTCAGCTCCGTGCCGGCGGAGATGTGGCGCATCGCGGCATACGGCTCGTTCTATCGCTTCCGTCAGGGCGACATCCTGCCGCATCTGTCCGAGCGCGTGCAAAACTTCTTCATGGCGATGTATGCCGGAGGCAAGACCGCCGACGGCCTCTGGCTGCAACAACTGGCCGCGCCGAAGAGCGCCGAAGCCCTCGCCGCGCACGGCAACCGCGACCGGAACATGTGGTGCACCGCCGGTTTCCTCCACGCCGCCGGCCTGACGGTGACGAAGTCGGGTGAGATCATGCCGCTAAAGTCGGCGACCGATGCCGTGTTCACCTTCGAGCCGACCCGCGTGAAATGCTCCGCCGCCGGCGTGACGGAATGGACAAAAGACCCGCAGTCGAAGAACCGCTTCATCCTGCGCGTCGCCGACGTGGAGCGGTATCAATCCGCCATGACCGCCGCCTTGAAATCGCTGCTGATGAAGCTACCTTGACCGCATGAGCGCCGGACGCATCTTCGATATCCAGCGGTTCTCGATTCACGACGGGCCGGGCATCCGCACGACGGTGTTCCTCAAGGGCTGTCCGCTGCGCTGCCTTTGGTGCGGCAACCCGGAGAGCATTGACCCGAAGCCGCAGCTTTCCTACGTCGCCGACAAGTGCATCGCCTGCGGCGAGTGCTTCAAGGTCTGCAAACCGCGCGTGCTCGCGAAGGACGCCGACGGCAAGGCCGTCGTGAACCGCGCGCGTTGCACCCACTGCGGCGATTGCGCGCCCGTGTGCGACCCGAAGGCGCTGGAGATGGTCGGGCGCGATGTTGCGGTGGATGAAGCGATCGAAGTCGTGCTGCGCGACCGTGACTACTACGCGAAGTCCGGCGGCGGGCTGACGCTCTCCGGCGGCGAGCCGCTGTTGCAGCCGGAGTTTGCCGAGGGCTTGCTGCACGCGGCGAAGAACCGCGGCGTCCACTGCTGCATCGAGACGGCGGGCTACGCGGCGTGGAGCGTCTTCGAGCGGTTGCAGCGGGTCACGGACCTCTGGCTGTTCGATTACAAGGAAACCAACCCGCGCCTGCACGCGAAGTTCACCGGCCGCGACCTCGAAGCCATCCTGGACCGCCTGCAACAGCTTCACGACAGCGGCGCGAAGATTCTGTTGCGCTGCCCGATGATTCCTGGCCACAACGCCCGCAAGGAGCACCTCGACGGCATCGTCGCGCTGGCCCGCAGGCTGCCGAAGCTTTTGGGCGTGGAGTTACTGCCCTACTACGACCTCTGGCGCGCGAAGCTGAAGCGGTTCGGCCTCACAACGGCGCTCCCCGGCTCCGTGAAGCCGCCGTCGCGCGAGACGGTAAAGCAGTGGAACGACTACCTGCGCGAGCGCGGCGTGCGCGTGGTGGGGTGAACCGAAGCGATTCGGCGAAACAGTGGACTGCTCAGGTTCGTTGACGGGCGGCGCTCGCTGTGGTTCTATCGCGGGTGCCGCAAGGAACCATCATGACGAAGCTCGCAGCCACGCAACGCTCGTTTCAGCGGATCGCGACAGTTTTCACACTGTTGTCGCTGGTCCTTGTCTCGTTGCTGGCGGTTGAGGCGCAGTCAGCAACTCCGCCGGGAAGACGCGCGGCCAAGCCTGCGCCGCCGCTGCCGTCGCCCGGCAATCCCGCCACGCTGCGCGCCGCCATCAATGACCTCGTCACGGCCTTCGGACCGCGCTATCCGAGGGGCGCGGAGTTCCTGAATCGGCTCGACGCGGGCGTGAGCGGACAGGAGTTCGTCGCGCTGCAACGCGAGGCGCTCACCGCCAACCCGCTCGTCAGCGGCCAGCCCATCCTCTTCATCGTCCGCCACCAATACAAGCCGGACCATCACAACACCGAGACGATGTTCCAGACCGGCGAGATCAACACCGCGAAGTTCGAGGGCGGCTCGGCGATGAAGGCGATTGATTTCGCCAGGGGCGGCGAGGTGCGGACACTGCTGGCGTCGTCCGACGGCGTCGTGCGCGACCCGGAGATGCACTTCAGCGGGACGAAGATCATCTTCTCGATGCGGAAGAACATCCAGGACGACTACCACATCTACGAATGCAACGCCGACGGCAGCGGGCTGCGGCAGCTCACGTTCGCGGGCGGCGTCACGGACATTGACCCACTCTATCTACCCGACGGCAGCATCGCGTTTTCCTCCACGCGCGAGCCGAAGTATTGCATGTGCAACCGCCACATCATGGCGAACCTCTTCCGCATGGACGCCGACGGCGCGAACATCCACCAGATCGGCAAGAACACGCTCTTCGAGGGCCACGGCGCGCTCATGCCCGACGGCCGCATCCTCTACGACCGTTGGGAATACGTGGACCGCAACTTCGGCAGCGCACAAGGACTCTGGACGGTGAACCCCGACGGCACGAGCCACGCCGTCTATTGGGGCAACAACACGATGTCGCCCGGCGCGGTGCTCGACGCGCGCGTGATCCCCGGCACCGAGCGCGTGATCTGCAACTTCAGCTCCTGCCACGACCGGCCGTGGGGCGCGCTCGCCATCGTGGACCGCAGCCTGGCGCTGGACGGCCGCGCCGCCGTCGTGCGGATCTGGCCCGCCAACGCGATGGACCTCGTGGATCACGGCAACTTCGATGAGTTCAAGAAGGTCCATCCGAAATACGAAGACCCGTGGCCGCTCAACGACAAGTATTTCCTCTGCTCGCGCATGACCGGCAACGGCGAGCAGATGGGCCTCTATCTGCTCGACATCTTCGGCAACGAAATCCTGCTGCACACGGAAGCCTCCGCCACGCCACCTTCAAGCCCCAACGCCGTTGCCACGCTCGGCTGTTACGACCCGATGCCGCTCTCGCCCCGGCCCCGGCCGCTGACGATCCCGACGCGGCGCGACTTCGCGAACAAGGAAGGCTACTTCTACGTCGCCGATGTTTACCAGGGCACGCACATGGCCGGCGTGAAACGCGGCGCGGTGAAATGGCTGCGCGTGATCGAGTCGCCAGAGAAACGCTTCTGGACGCATCCGGCATGGTTCGGCCAAGGCTCCGAAGCGCCGGCGATGAACTGGCACGACTTCAACAACAAGCGCATCCTCGGCACGGTGCCGGTGGAGGCGGACGGCTCGGCGTATTTCGCGGTGCCGGCGGACAAGTTCGTCTATTTCCAGCTTCTCGACGAGAACAAGATGATGGTGCAGTCCATGCGCAGCGGCACAATCGTCCAGTCGGGCGAATGGCAGGGTTGCGTCGGCTGTCACGACGAACGTCGCGCTGCGCCGCCGGGCGACACGCGGGCGCTGGCGTTGCGGCGCGCACCGAGCGAGTTGGACGGCTGGCACGGCGCGCCGCGCTACTTCAACTACATGGCAGAAGTGCAGCCGGTGTTCGACAAATACTGTCTCCGCTGCCACGACTTCGGCACGAAAGCCGGCGCGAAGCTGAATCTTGCCGCCGACCGCGACCTCATCTTCAACGTCTCCTACAACGAGCTGTGGCGGAAGAACTACATTCATGTCGCCGGCGCCGGCCCGGCGGAGATCATGCCGGCGCTCTCGTGGGGTTCGCACGCCAGCAAGATCGCCGCAGCGATTCGCAAGTGCCGGGAGAAATATGGCGTCACCGACGAGGCGCTGGAGCGCATCATCACGTGGATAGACATCAACGCGCCTTACTATCCGACCTACGCCAGCTCCTATCCGGCCAACCTCGCCGGCCGCTCGCCGCTGGACGACAAACAGCTTGCGCGGCTGGAGGAACTTACCGGCGTGCCGTTCCGCAAGGACATCCATTGCGGCCAGAACCGCGGCCCGCAGATCACCTTTGATCGGCCGGAACTCAGCCCGTGTCTGGCGAAGTTCGCCGACAAGAACGACCCGCGCCGCCAGGAAGCCATCGCGATCATCCAAGCCGGCAAAGAATTGCTGGCGAAACTCCCGCGCGGCGACGCAGCCGGTTTCCAAGCGTGCGAGGTGGACCAGAAGCGCGACGACAAATACGCGAGCCGCCAGAAAATCGAAGCGCGCAACCGCGCCGCCATCCGCGAGGGGAGGAAACTTTACGACGAGCGGGACAAGCAGTAACGTCCGCTCGGATTCATGAAGGCTTTGCTTATTTCGCCGCGCTGCCCGGACACTTTCTGGAGTCTCCGGCACGCCATCCAGTTCTCGCAAGCGAAGGCGCTCTTTCCGCCGCTGGGCTTGCTGACGGTCGCCTCCATGCTACCGCGCGAATGGTCGAAGAAGGTGGTGGACCTCAACGTCGAGCCGCTCACGGATGCGCATCTCGGCTGGGCCGACATCGCCTTCATCAGCGCGATGAGCATCCATTGGGACTCCGTGGATGAGGTTATCCAGCGATGCAAGGCCCGCGGCCTCAAAGTCGTCGCGGGCGGGCCCCACTTCTCGCGCTGGCCGGACGGCTACAAGAACGTGGACCATACCGTCATTGGCGAAGCCGAGGAAATCATGCCGGCGCTGGTGCAGGACCTCGAACGCGGCCAAGCCAAGCCGGTCTATCGCGCTGAAAATTTTCCGGAGCTTGCCGAGACGCCGCCGCCTGCGTGGGAACTCATCAACCTGCGCGACTACCTGAACGTGTCGGCCCAGTTCTCGCGCGGCTGCCCTTTCAGTTGCGAGTTCTGCGACGTGGTTCTCCTGTTCGGCCGCCGGCCGCGCTACAAGAGCGTCGCCCAGATCATCGCGGAGCTGGACGCGCTCTATCGCGCCGGCTGGCGGGGCGAGGTGATGTTCGTGGACGACAACTTCATCGGCAACCCCGGCAAGGCCAAGGCGCTCCTCACAGCCATCGTTGGCTGGCAACAGGAGCACGGCTACCCGTTCGAGTTCTTCACGCAGGCGAGCCTGAATCTCGCGGAGAACCCGGAGATGCTGTCGCTGATGTCACAGACCGGTTTCAAGCGCATCTTCATCGGCATCGAGACCACCTTCACCGACTCGCTCACCGAATGCCACAAGCACCAGAACAAGGACCAGGACTTGATCGAAGCGGTGCGCACGCTGCAAGGTGCCGGCATGGAAGTCATGGGCGGGTTCATCGTCGGTTTCGACGCCGACCCGCCGACGGTGTTCGACGACATTGTGCGGTTTATTCAGGCCGCCGGCATCCCGCGCGCGATGATCGGCCTGCTCTCCGCGCCGCCGGGCACGCCGCTCTGGGATCGTTTGGAGAAGGAAGGCCGGCTCCTCGGCTTCCCCAACGGCGACAACTCCATGAGCACCGGCGCGCTGAACATCGTGCCCAAGATGGGCCGCGAGAAATTGGTGTCCGGCTACAAGTCAATGGCCGAGCGGTTGTATGACCCCGCAGCTTACTTCGACCGCGTGCTGACCTTCTTCGCCCATCATCGTCCCAACAGCAGCCCGCGCCGTGGCCTTCCTACCGCCGGCGAACTCAAATCGCTCCTGGCAATCCTCTGGACCCTCGGCGTCAGGGACTCCAACCGGCGCGCATTCTGGAGCTTCCTCGGCCAGGTGATTCGGAAACACCGCCATCTTTTCACCGAAGCAATCTTCACCGCCGCCTGCAGCCATCATTTCCACATCATCAGCCGCCGGTTCATCAGCGAGGGAAAGTAGAATCGCAGCGGGGAACTTCCGGCACGAACTGGAAACTCATCCCACCTTCGGCTGCTGCTGCGTCACGCAGTGCAGCGCGCCGAGGCCCCAAACGAGGTCGGTGCACTCGACGCCGATGACGCGGCGCTTCGGGAAACAGCGCTGCAAAACCTCCAACGCCCGCTTGTCGTTCCGGTGTGAATAGACAGGCACGAGGACGACTCCGTTGGCGATATAGAAGTTGGCGTAGCTGGCGGGCAGGCGCTGGCCTCGGCCTTCGATGCGACCGGGCATCGGCAGTTCGATGACGCGCAACGGCCGGTCGGCCTGGTCGCGCATCGAGCGGAGGCGGTTCAGGTTTTCCTGCAGCGGCGCGTGGTTCTCGTCGGCAGGGTCGTCTTCGACGCAGGTGACAACGGTGCGCGGGCCGACGAAACGGGTGATGTCGTCCACGTGGCCGTCGGTGTCGTCGCCGGCGATGCCGCCGTCGAGCCAGAGGATGCGAGTCACGCCAAGGTGGTCGCGGAGTCGCTGCTCGATCTGGTGCTTGGTCAATAGCGGGTTGCGGTTCTTGTTGAGCAGGACGGACTCGGTGGTGAGCAACGTGCCGCGGCCGTTGACATCAATCGAGCCGCCTTCAAATACCATGTCCGGCGAAAACAACGGCAGGCCGAGCAGCCGCACGACGCGCTGCGGGATGGCGTCGTCGAGGTCCCACGGCGGATACTTGCCGCCCCATGCGTTGTAGCGCCAGTCGAGGACCGCGATTTCGGATTTCCGGACGACGAAAACCGGCCCGTGGTCACGGCACCAGCATTCGTTGCAACCGAAGCGATGAAGGGAAACGCGCTCGCGGCGAAGCTTCCTGGACTTGGCGAGCAGACGGCGAACTTCCTCTTCGTGCGCCTCGTCATGGACGACGACGCGGACTCGTTCGTGCGGGCTGAGCAACTCGGCCAGCTTCACCCAGTAGGCCGGCACCGGCCCGAACTTGCCGGGAAAACTGGCGCCCGCGCCGCGCGGCCACGTCAGCCACGTCGCCTCGTGCGGTTCCCACTCGGCCGGCATGTGGTAGCCAAGAGCGGCGGGTGTTGGGGGACGAGCTTTCATGCTCTCAGTCCACCATCCGTTTCGTGATGTCGCCATAGGCGTCCACGCGGCGGTCGCGCAGGAACGGCCAGTGTGTGCGCGAGTATTCCACGCGGTCGAGGTCGCAGTCGGCAATGACAACTTCTTCCGTGTCCGTGCCGGCCCGTGCGCTGACCTGGCCGTCGGGGCCGGCGACGAAACTCTGGCCCCAAAACTCGATGCCGTCGCCGCCGGCGGGGCGCTCGTGGCCGACGCGGTTGACGGCGACGACGAAGCAGCCGTTGGCAACGGCGTGGCTGCGCTGGATCGTCTCCCATGCATCGTGCTGCGCTACGCCGAGCCGGGCCTTCTCCCGCGGATGCCAGCCGATCGCTGTCGGGTAAAACAAAATCTCCGCGCCTTGCAACGCCGTCAGCCGCGCCGCCTCCGGATACCATTGGTCCCAGCAGATGAGCACGCCGATCCGTCCGTGCCGCGTCGTCCACGCGCGAAAGCCGAAGTCGCCCGGCGTGAAGTAAAACTTCTCGTAGTAGAGCGGGTCGTCCGGAATGTGCATCTTGCGATACTTGCCGAGCATCTTGCCGCCAGCGTCGATGACAGCGGCGGTGTTGTGATAAACGCCGCGCGCCCGCCGCTCGAATACCGGAGCGACGATGGCGACGCGGAGCTTCTTCGCCAGCCGGGCCAGCGCGCCGGTGGTCGGGCCGGGCACCGCTTCGGCGAGTTTGAAATGGGCGTAATCTTCCTCCTGGCAGAAATACTGCGAGCGAAACAACTCCGGCAGGCAAACGATCCGCGCGCCGCGCCGCGCCGCTTCCCCGACGCGGGCCATCGCTTTCTTCAGGTTCGCCGCCGGGTCGGGGGGGCAGGCCATCTGCACCAGGCCGACGCGGACGACGTGGGATTTGGATTTCGTTGCCATCGGATGCCAGCGGTCACAGACCGCAGCTACAGGTTAGTTTGCGGGCCGGCGATTGCAAGGCTGCGGTGGCCGACGGCCGGCTTGGGCGCCCCCCCTCTCCCCTCACCTGTATCCGCCAAACTCGTGGCATGCGCGCACCATCGCGACGAAGTTCCGCGGGTCGCAGGAGGAATGGATGCTGTTCGAGGAGCAGAGGATGTAGCCGCCGCCGGGCGCGGCGTCGGCGATGGCCTGGCGCACGGACTCGCGCACTTGCTCCGGTGTGCCGTGCGGGAGCAGGTGGGCGCAGTCAATGTTGCCGGTAAGGCAGACCTTGTCGCCAACGAGTTGCTTGACCTTCTTCAACTCCATGCCGGCGACTGGCTCGATGGGGTTGATACCATCGGGACCGGCGGAGACGATGTCGTCGAGGATTGGGTACAGGTCGCCGTCGGAGTGCTTGATGCAGAACGCGCCTTCGTCGTGGATCATCGCGATCATCTTCTTCAGCGGCGGCAAGATGAACTGGCGGAACAGTGCGGGACTCATCATCGGCCCGTGGTTGCCGGCGTAATCATCGCCGAGGATGATGACCTCCGCGCCGGCTTGGATGGCGCGCTGGACGATGCGCATGTTGCAGCGCAGAACCTTCTCCATCGTCAGCTCGACCAGTTCCGGCTCGGCGATGAGGTTCATCAGCATGTTGTCGAGACTCATCAGGTAGGCCGACCACATGAACGCGGCGCGATGGTGGAAGCAGATGGCGCGTTTGCCTTTGTAGCGCGCGACGAGGTCGGGCAGCTTGCCGAGCCGGTGTGGCGCGTCGGGATCGGGCGGCGTGTAGGCGCGCGCGTCCTCCAGCGTCTCGATCGGGCCGCGCAACGGATGCGCCACCGCCTCGGGGCCGGGCAGGTAGCTGACGCCCCATTCGTCGGTGTAGGAGCCGTCGGGATTGTCGCGCACTTTCTGGAACGACGCGCCGCAGCCGACGCCGTCCATGTCGAGCCGGTCCATGCAATCGGCGACATCGCGGCAGCCCGGCACGGCGGAGCGGGCGACTTTTTCATCAACGACAAACTCCAGCACCGGCACGCGGTCGGGCTGGCCGAGTTTCAGGGCGGTATGGACACGTTCGACGGAGTTCATGGTTTGGTTGTTTCTCACGTAACTTCCTTGTGATGTTCGGGGACGTGCGGGTCGCCGGATTCAAAAACCGGCTTCTGCGGATCAATCAGCCCCCAGCAAATGACGCCGAGCAGGAAGAGGCCGCCCATCAGGTAAAGCGGCAGGTCCCAGCTCTTGAACCACTCAACCGAATAGGCCACGATGAGCGGGCACAGCAAGCTGCCGATCTGGCCGGAGGTGTTCATCGCGGCGCTGACGACGCCGGCGTGGTTGCGGCCCATCTCGATGGCCGTGCTCCACGACGCGCCGAGCGTGAACATGCTCGCCGCCGTGGCCAGCGCGATCATCATTGCCGACAGCATCGGGCTGGCCGCAGCCGCCGCGACGATGAGCGCCGCGCCCGCGACCAGATAAGCCGCCGCGCCCACACCGCACCGGCCCATGCGCAAACCGAATCGCGCCGCCACCCAGTCCGTCGTCACGCCGCCAAAGAGATCGCTCGCGATGCTGACCAGCAGCGGCAGCCCTGCCAGAAAACCCAGCATCGTTGCGTCGAACGAGCCTTTCTCCTGCAAATAGGTTGGAAGCCACGTGATGCAGAAGTAGAACGAGAAGCTGTTCGGGAAATACATCACGAAGAGCGCCCACATGTTGGGACTGCACAACAGTTGTTTCCAATACGCCCAGCCCGCCGTGTGCGTGCCGTCCGACCGCCGGTCGGACACGATCAGTTCCAGTTCGGCCGCGTTGACCTCCGCGTGCTCCGACGGATCGTCGCGAAACCAGCGATACCAGACCAGCGCCCACACGAACCCGATCATCCCAAAAAGGACGAAGATCATGCGCCAGTGCAGATACGGCAGCAGCGCCACCACCAGCAGCGGTGTCACGCCGCCCGCCAGATGCGCGCCGATGAAGAAGATGCCCTGGATTGTCCCGCGTTCGCGGCGCGGAATCCATCGCGAGAACGTCCGCGCCACGCCCGGCCATGCGCCCGCCTCGCCCATCCCGAACAGGAAGCGCAGCACGAGCAGCGAGGCGTAGTTGAACGCCCCCGCCGTGGCGATGGTGAAACTCGACCACCAGACCACGATGCGCGTCAACACCCGCCGCGTCCCTTGCCGGTCGGCCCACCACGCCGTTGGGATCTCGAAGACCGCGTAAGCCAGCGCAAACGCCGAGAACACCCAGCCCATCTGCACCTTCGTCAACCCGAGGTCGCGCATGATGTCCGGCGCGAGCTTCGAGATGCACACGCGGTCCAGGTAAGTCACCATCGCCAGCAGCACCGCCATCGCCACGACCTTGTAGCGGACGTGAGTTGGGCAAACCGGGGTCACAACGAAAACCTCCGCGCCTCGTCCAGCACGGCGAGGTAGTTGTCGGCGGGGATGTAGCTGGTCACCCAGTTGCCGAGGCCGAGACAATAACCGCCGCCGGGCTGGCAGACGGCGAGCGTCTCACGCACGCGCTGGCGGATGGCGGTTTCGTTGCTGCGCGCGACGAAATCCACGTCCAGCCCGCCCAACAGCGCCACGCGCCCGCCCCAGCGCCGCTTCGCCTCCGTCACCGGCACGACCGTGTCCTCGAACGAATGCTTCGCGTCAATCTTCACGTCGTCAATCAACGCGTCCATGAGCGCATCCACCTTGCCGCAACAGTGGAAGAAGAACAGCTTGCCGCGCTCGTGCGCGTGCGCCGACATCCGCCGGTGCCACGGCAGGAACTTCTCCACGATCGTTTGCGGCGCGAACATCGTCGTCGTCTTGTAGCCGTAGTCGTCGGCCGCATACACCGCGAACACGCGACGGAACTCGCACAACCCGCGCGTGAGCGCCATGTGAAACTCTCCGACGCGCCGGATGACCTCGTCCACCAGCGCCGGGTTTTCGTGGAGCTTGAAGCAGAACGTCTCGAAGCCGAGCAGTTCGCGCACGACCTCCCAAACCTTCACGACGTGGATGATGCCCATATCCGGCGGGAGGTTTCGCTCGTGCCATTCGAGTTCGGCCCAGTTGATGGCTTTGGGCTTGGGCCACGGATATTTCTCGATGTCCTCCCAAGTCTGGATCGGCCCGGTGTGTTCCTCGCCCCATGTGATGCCTCGTGAACCGGCAACGGCAAACTCCGCGCCCGGCAGCCAGATGCGGAGCAGTTCGCTGCCTATGAACCGCTGCACGGCCACGTCGCGTTGCCACCCAAACTCCGGCGTGCCGCGCGGCGCGCGGATGGCCTGCGTCAGCCCAAAGCGGCGGTCGAGTTCGTCTTTGACCTCATCAGCCACACCGTGCTCGAAGATGTGAACACGCGCCGGCTCCTTCTGCCGCAGCAGGTTCAACCGCAACGCATCAAGATCGAGTTTCAGGGCGGCATGGACACGTTCGACGGAGTTCATTGCTTGAACCACTCGTTGCCGATGATGCGGCCGAGCAGGAAGAACTTCCTTTCAGGATACCAGAGCACCGGCTGGCTATTGCGGACGGTGAAGCTGGAGTAGAGCGCGAGATCAAGGCGCCCTTTCGTGCCGGGCTTGCCAAGGCTGACGCCGTCATGGTCCATGAAGAACTTCGGCTCGTCGAACCAAACCGGCTGGTCGGCGCCGGCTTGAAAACGGCCGGTGACGATGTGGATGGGACGCCGATGATAACTGCTGTCGGTGGGACCGTATTGTTTGTAGTGGCCGTCGTGGTTGTGGATGAAGAGCACGTAGCGTCCGCTGCCCGCTTCATTGCCGCCGACATCATACATCGGGCAAGGCGAGAGCGGATGCAGCAACGGTTCGCCGCCATCCTTGCGCAGCAAGCGGCGCGGCTGCGTCCACGTCTCGCCGATGTCGCTGCTCACGCTCCAGAACGGGCTGCCCGACGCAGTGCGCATCGTGCAGAAGAGCCGTCCGTCCGGCAGCTTCACGACCGTCGGTTCCTGGCAGGCACTCACCTCCGGATGGCCGGGATAGGGGACGGCGAGCGCCTTTTCGTTCGCCGCGAACCAACTGATCTTCAAGTCCTGCGGTTCAGGGTTGTCGTCCACGTTCTCGAAACGCATGAACTCCACGCGCGCGTCCGCTGACATCCATGACTTGGTCGGGTTCTTCCTCACAGCAAAGCTGGTCCACCGCGTGAAGCCCGCGAAATACTTCCCGTCCTTGCCAAGGCGCAACGGTTTCTGCCAGCAGAGCATGTTCGGCGGCATCGTCGGGTCGGGATTGTCATTCTTGCTGCGCGCGACGGGAACGTTCTGCGGCTTCGACCATGTCGCGCCGTTGTCGTCGCTGTAGATGCCGTGCAGCCAGCCGGTGTGATGCGGGAAGTTGTCCACGCGACCGATGTGCTGACTGTAAAGGACATAGACGCGGCCCTTTTTGCTCACGAGCGGGTAGCCCCAACTCGCCATGTGGCCGTCGCCCGGCTTCTTTGGCCCGGCGATGATGCGTGGCTTCGACCAGGTCTTCCCCTCATCCGTGCTGCGCGAGAAGGCTTGATGCTGGTCCGGCTGTGATTCCGCCGAACTCTGCGTCCAGACGGCCATCAACGAGCCGTCCGGCCCGTCGAAGACGAGGAAGTGTTCGTTGCCCGTGTCGTTGACGCCCGTATCGGTGACCTCCGGCACGAAGACAACGAAGTCGGGCTTGGTGATGCGGAGTTGTTTCGGGATGCGCGTCTTCAACTCGGCTGGCGATGCGATGAAGTTCGGGTCGGGTTTGGCGGGGGCTTTCGTCTGCGCAGCCAGCGCAGCCAGCGGGGCCAGCAGCAGGACGGTGAAAAGGATAAGGGTGTTGTTCATAATTGTGTTTACTCCACGACGATTGAGTTGAGCTTCAGTCTCACGTCGCTGTTCCACGACATACCCTGCGGCCATTCGGGCGCCGCGTAGAGGCCACCGAAGCAGATTTTGCGCAGCAGCGGCAGCGGGAACGATTGCGTGGGCGACTTGTTCACGGACACGGAAAAGCCGGACTCGGTCAGTTCGAACTCGACGTGGTTCCACTCCTTCATCTTGAAGGGCGCGATGTCGGCCCAGTTATTGCCGTGGAGCCGGACTTGAAACAAGTCGGTCTTCTTCTCTTTGCTATAGATGGCGCGAAGGGCGCTACGCTGGCGGGTCTTGCCGCCGAGCGTCAACACGGTCCAGTCGCTTCCGTTGTAGCGGTTGATGTTTACGTCAAACGCGAGCCGCAGTTTCGGCTGGCGCGTCAGTTTCTCCGTCAGCACAAGGCCGAGGCTCGATTGGCGTTGGCCGAAGTGCGCGATGCCGTTTTCGATCTTCAGGCCGGAGCGGCCAGCGCGAGGCAGCAGGAACGGCCGCGTGAAATCCGGCAGCGGCTCGATGACGCTGCAATGGATGCCGCGCGGATAGGTGTAGGCGACGTAGAGTTTGCCGTCGGCGACGAAACCGTTCGGGTAATACGCCGTGCCGCCTTCGGGCTGGATGACCGGGCCGGGCAAAAGGAGGTCGGGGTCGCACACCGGCGAGCAGAAGAGCGAGAGGAAATAACGGTCGCCGGGAATCCGTTTCGGCACTTGCACGTTGTTGTCGTTCATCACCATCAACAGGTTGTCGCGCGTGCCGACGCCGGAGACGGCATAGTTGCGCGAGCAGATCGTGTCCACCTCGACGGAGCGGGCCTTGGTCCACGTCCGGCCGTGGTCGCTGCTGGTGGAGTAGAGCAGCATCCGGTGCGGTTTCTCAGCGCGTTCGGGGTTGTCCTGCGCAGTGGAGTTGCGGATCAGCAGGCCTATCTTGCCGTCGGCTTGCTCGAACAGCATCGGCTCCCAGATGGTGACGAGTTCGCCGCCGAACTCCGCCGGTTTCTCGCCGATCTTCGACCACGGCAGCGCCCCAATCGGTTCGCTCCATGTCCACGTCTTGCCGCCGTCGGCGCTGAGCAGCACGCCCGCGTAACGCGTGTGGCCCGGTTTGCACTTCTCATCGACCTCCGACAGGCTGCACGGAAACATCATCACGCCCTTGCTGGTGAGCAGGCCGTGGTTGGTCGGAAACCCGACGACCTTGCCCGCGAGCGACGGCGGCGCGGTGGGCACTTCGCGGTTGCGCCAGCGGACGCCGTCGGTGGACGTGGCGATGTAGGTCTTGCGGGCGTTGTAGTCGCACCACGCGCAGAACAGCGTCTCGTCGCGCCAGTTGATGAAGATCGGCTGCCACTGATTGTCGGTCTCGACGGGGTTCTCCGCCGCCGCGTCGCGCGTGAACAGCCGCACGGGCGCCGACCAATGTTCGAAGTCATCGCTGACGCTGAGGAAGTTGTATTGGCCCGGCACGTCCTCGCCGTGCGATTCGTTGGCGTTCCACGCGGCGAGGAACTTCCCCTTGAACTTCACGATGTCCACGTCGTGGTTGTATTTCAGCGCCGGCTTCGCGCCGGGATGGTGGAAGTAAATGTCGGCGAGCTTGACCTTCGGCTGGTAGATCGGCAGTGGCTCGGCGGCGAAAGCTGGGGCCGCGAGCAGACATCCTGAAATCGCGAAACGGCAGCAAGCGTTGCGAAGAGATGCGACTGGTTGGTTCATGTCGGTTGTTTGGATGAGTTGAAACACTGTCTATAACTGATATGTCAGTTTGACGTTGACTTATGCCCGTCGCTTCCTAGCATGTCAACGATGATTTCCAAGTCGTCCAAGGCATCCAAAGGCGCGCGGCTCCGCTCGGCCGTTGGCAACCTCACCTCGCAGGCTTACGAGCGCATCCGCTCGGCGATCCTCAGTGGCGAGTTGCCGCTGGGCGGGCCGATCTCCGGCCGCCAGCTTGCCGCGCAGCTCGATATGAGCCTGCTGCCGGTAGCCCACGCATTGAAGCAGCTTGAGAACGACGGCCTCGTCGAGAGCCGGCCGCGCTCTGGCACGATGGTGCGGATGCCGACGAGCCAGGACATCCGCGGGCATTACGTGGTGCGCGAGGCGCTGGAGACGCAGGCTGCGCGGTTGTTCGCCGAAAAAGCCACCGCCAGTGAGCGCGAGGAAGTGCAAACGATGGCGGCGGAACTGGACGCTCTCTACGCGGATCCGAAGCACGACCCGCAGGCGGTGTCCGAGGCGCATCTGGCGCTGCACCGTCGTATCGCAGAGTGCGCGGGTTGTCCCGAACTGCTGCGTGCCATCGAGAAGAGCCACATTCTCGTCCTGAACTGGCTCTACAACAGCGCGGCCGATTTCCACGAGTCGCCGAAACGTTGGCACCGCGATCTCGCTGCGTCGTTGACCGATGGCGATCCGGATGCCGCTGACCGCAAGATGCGCGAGCACGTCCGCTTTGGCCTCGACACGGTGCTCCGCCGGCTTGCGTCGGGCAACAAGCTTGCAGATACTGCGCTCCGCGTCTTTTCGCGGCAGCCGCGCGAAGTGACAAAGTCAAGGAAGTGAAAGGCAATCCGATATGAACAGATACATCACACCCACCGTTATAGGCGCGCTTGTTGGCGCAGCCGTTATCGCCATCGGCGCTGAGCAACCCAATAAGAGCGCAGCACCCGCGGCCATTCCCGACCCGCGCCATATCACCAACGGCTGGAACATCCCCAGCGAGGGCTACGCCGACCAACCTTACATCGTGAAGACGGACGACGGCGCATGGCTCTGCGTCATGACCACCGGCGTCGGTCACGAAGGCCAAGGCGGCCAGCACGTCGTCTCGATGCGCAGCACCGACCAGGGCCGCACATGGGAGAAGATCGTGTCCATCGAGCCGGCTGACGGGCCGGAGGCGAGCTACGCGGTGTTGCTGAAGGTGCCCTACGGCCGCATCTACGCCTTCTACAACCACAACACCGACAACGTTCGGGAAGTGAAACAAGAGGACGACAAAATGCAGAAGCGCGTGGACTCGCTCGGCCACTATGTCTTCAAATACAGCGACGACCACGGCCGCACCTGGTCGGCGAAGCGCTACGACGTGCCGATCCGTGAGTTCGAGTGCGACCGCAACAACACCTATGGCGGCAAACTGCGCTTCTTCTGGAACGTCGGCCGCCCGCTCATTCTCGGCGACGCTGCGGTCATGGTCATCCACAAGGTCGGCGCGATGGGCAAGGGCTTCTTCGCGCAATCGGAGGGTGCTTTCTTCAAGAGCAAAAACATCCTCACCGAGCGCGACCCGGAGAAGATCACGTTCGAGACGCTGCCCGACGGCGACATCGGTCTGCGCACGCCTGCTGGCGGCGGTCGCGTCGCGGAGGAGCAGAGCATCGTCAAACTCAGCGACGGCTCGCTCTACTGCGTCTATCGCACCGTGGACGGCTGGCCTGCGATTTCCTACAGCCGCGACGGCGGCCACAAGTGGACAGAGCCCGCCTACAAAACCTACACGCCCGGCGGTCGGCGCGTGAAACATCCGCGCGCGGCGAACTTCGCGTGGAACTGCTCAAACGGGAAGTTCCTTTACTGGTTCCACAACCACGGCGGGGCGTTTATCCGGGATGCCGGAGGCGGCAGGCCATACGAAGATCGAAACCCGGCCTGGCTCATGGCCGGCCGCGAAGTGGACACGCCGCAGGGCAAGTGCATCGAATGGTCGCAGCCGGAGATCTTCCTCTACGACGACGACCCGTATATCCGCATGAGCTACCCCGACCTCGTCGAGGACGGCGGCAAGCTCTACATCACCGAGACGCAAAAGAACGTCGGCCGTCTCCACGAAGTCCCAAAGGCGCTCCTCGACGGCTTGTTCAACCAGTGGGACAACCGCCGCGTCGCCACCAACGGCCTCGCGCTAAGCCTGCCCGCCGGCAAACCGATGCCGAAAACTGCGCCGATGCCGAAGCTGCCGGAGTTCAACATGCGCGACACCAAACGCGCCGATTACGGTTGCAAAGACCTGCGCGCCGGCTTCAGCCTGGACCTCTGGCTCAAGGTCGAGTCACTCAAGACCGGAACGATGCTGCTCGACAGTCGCGACCCGTCCGGCAAGGGGATTCAGGTTGTGACCACGACTACCGGCGGAGTCCGTATCATCCTCAACGACGGCCGCAGCGAATGCTCGTGGAACAGCGACAAGGCGTTATTGAAACCTGGCACACTCCACCACGTCGTCATCACCGTGGACGGCGGCCCGAAGATCATCACCTTCGTCGCAGACGGCGTCCTCTGCGACGGCGGCGACGACCGCCAGTTCGGCTGGGGCCGCTTCAGCCCGAACCTGCGGGCGCCGACCGGCGCCGCGACGTTGAAGGTCGGCAGCGCAATCCAGTCGCTGCGCATCTACAGCCGCGCGTTGCGCACGAGCGAAGCCGTCGGCAACTGGCGGGCAGGAAGCACTAAACCGTAGTTAGGTGGACCGAAACGCCGGCTGATGCAGAAACCAAGGAGGGGCGGTTTGTAACCGCCCCACTGCGGCGCTTGCAAAGCGCCGCTCCTTGTTGCTGCGCCGGCTCAGAAACCCGTTCCCTTTGTCGCCGTTTTCACGCGGCAGAGGAACATATCGGCGGTGATGTAGAGAGTAGAACCGTCGTCGCCCCAGGCGCAGTTGGCGGTGGCTTCGCCGGTGTTCAACGTGCCGAGATGCTTGCCGTCGGGTGAGAAGATCAGCACGCCGCCGGGGCCGGTGGCTAAGACGTTGCCGCGAGCGTCCACTTTCAGGCCGTCGGGCAATCCCTTGCGACCCTTGCGCAGCGGCGTGGCGTCGAAGAAGACGCGGCCGTTGGCGAGCGTGCCGTCGGATTTCATGTCGAAGGCCATCCAGACCGCACGCTGCGGGTCGGAGTTGGCGACGTAAAGCGTCTTCTCGTCGGGCGAGAACGCGAGGCCGTTCGGGAAGGTCAGTTCCTTGGTCAGCAGCGTCGGCGCGCGTTCTTGGCGCTGGCGCGTGCGGTCTTCGCCCAAGAAGAAAATCGCCGACCGGTGGCGCCGGTCCGAGGTAATGCTTGGCGGCCAGCAGGTGGTCGAAGCGGTCGGTTTGCGACGGCGTGGTCGGATGAACTTGCAGAGCGCCTGGGGCTGCTACGACTCCGCCGCGGTTTCGCGAGTGACACGACGGCGCGAAATCTGGTAAAGAAGGCCCGTCGCGCGAGAAAACAGACCATGAAAACCAGAGCGATAGGTTGGGCAACACTGGCTGTGGCGCTTCTAGCGTTTCGACCCGCCGGGGCCGAGGCTCCGCTGGCCGCGTTCGAGGTCAAGGGCACCAAGCCGCTCGCGCTCGGCACGTTCGGCGCAAAAACGATCCTCTCGCCGAACCGTGATTACTACTTCGCCGACGCGCCGAAGTGTTTGCTCGGCCTGCAATTCACCGCCCACCTTCACAAAGGCCCCGCCGCGATCTCCGGCACGGTCGTCGCTTCCGGCGCGGCCTATGTCTGCGCCGAAGCCAGCCTCACGCTCTCCTCCCTCGGCCTCGACCCGGCGACCTGGCGGCACGTCGGCACGATGAACGCCATCGCCGTGGGCAAGAAGTTTCCGTTTCACATCTACGAAGGCAAACTGCAAGGCGATCAGGCGATCTCATTGCCGACGCGCGACCGATGGGGCGTGATTCTCGCCGCGAAGGAGATCAAGGGTTTGGCAAAGTTCGTTCCCGTCGCGGCGAAACCGTCCGTGCCCGCGAAGCCGCTGGACGAGTTCTCGGAGTTGAAGCGCCAGATCGCCGAGCGCCCGCAGTGGAACAACGACCGGCTGACGAAGGAAGCGTTGCGGCCGGAGGCGTTGCTCTTCCCATGCGACGCGACGCCGGTGGACGTGGTCTGGCGGCGGACGAACGCATTGCTGGATCATCTACAGCGGTTGCCGAACGCGCCCAAGCTTGAAACCGAAGCCGCCGACCTGGCCACCCTGCGGAAACAGGTCGCCGCCGCGCGCTCTGCCGCCGAGCCCCAGCAGCGCGAAGTGTTCGACCAGATCGCGAAGATTCGCCGGCGCGTGGCGTTTAAGAACCCGTTGCTGGATTTCGACCGCATCCTCTTCCTCAAACACAACCGGCAGGCGCGCGGCTCGGTCCACATGGTGGACCAGTATCTCGGCTTCAACCAGACCAAGGGAGGTGGCGTCTTCGTGCTGGAACAACCGTTCAGCGACAAGCCCGCCGCGCGCAGCCTGCTCGCCAAGACGCCCGTCGAGAGCGGCCGGCTCAAGGGCCGCACGCTCGACGACCAAGGCTCCTTTATCTCGCTCGACCTCGACTACGACGGGCGCTCGATCCTGTTCGCGTTCACCGAGGCGGAGTTCGGCGTGCCGGAAGGCGCGACGTTCGCGGACCAATACTGCTCGCGCGAAGAACTGCCCGGCACCAAGCACACCCATTACTATTGGCGGTCGTCGAGCACCTTCCACGTCTTCCGCGCCAACAGCGACGGCACCGGCCTCGCGCAACTCTCCGACGGACCGTTCAACGACTACGACCCGTGCTTCCTGCCGAACGGCCGCGTCGCGTTCGTGAGCGAGCGCAACTGCGGCCAGGTGCGTTGCGGCGCGCGCCCGCTGCCCTGCGCGGTGCTGCACGCGATGATGCCCGACGGCAGCGACAAGGTGCGGTTGAGCTGGCACGACACGAGCGAATGGCACCCCAGCGTGGACAACGACGGCCGGCTCGTCTATACGCGATGGGACTACGTGGATCGCGATTCCGACATCGCCCACCACATTTGGCTCTGCGGCCCCGACGGGCGCGACCCGCGCGCGCCGCACGGCAACTATCCCGAAAGCCGCGAGTCGCGCCCGTGGATGGAGATGTCCCTCCGCGCCGTGCCCGGCTCGCATCGTTACGCGGCCATCACGGCGCCGCATCACGGCGAAGCCTACGGTTCCATCGTGCTGATTGACGTGCGCCAGCAGGACGACCGCGCTTCCGGCCAGATCAAGCGCGTGACGCCGGAGGTGCATTTCTGCGAGTCCGAGTCCGCGCCCGGCGTGCCGCACAAAAAAGGCCGGCACACGCCGCGCGCCGAGGTCTATGGCACGCCCTGGCCGCTCAGCGAGGATTTCTATCTCTGCGTCTATGACGCCGGCCAGCGCAACTACGGCCTCTACCTCCTCGACAGCTTCGGCAACCGCGAGCTTCTTTATCGCGACCCCGCCATCGCCTGCCTCGACCCGATTCCGTTCAAGCCGCGCCCGCGTCCGCCAATCATCCCGACGGGAACCATCCAGGCCGAGGCCGACCGGTCGCCGGACACGCAGCCTGCCGAACTGGCCACCGCCACCGTCGCCGTGATGAACGCCTACGAGAGCGACCAGCCGTGGCCGCCCGACACCAAGATCAAGTCGCTGCGCGTCGTCACGATTTTCCCCAAGGACACGCACTTGCAGGACGCGCCGAACATGGGCGTCGCCGCCCAGTCGCTCGGCCGCGGCGTGCTCGGCACTGTCCCGGTCGAGGAGGACGGCAGCGCGCATTTTCGGATGCCGACCGGCGCCGCCGTCTATTTTCAGTTGCTTGATGAGAACGGCCTCGCCGTCCAGACCATGCGCTCCGACACCTACGCGCATCCCGGCGAGAAACTCACCTGCATCGGCTGCCACGAAAACAAATCCGCCTCCGCGTCGCCCTACATCAAGCGCCAACCCCTCGCCCTGCGCCGCGCTCCGTCCACGCTCCAGCCCGGCGTGGCCGGCTCGTTCCCGCTGACCTTCCCGCGCCTCGTGCAACCCGTCCTCGACGCCAAGTGCGTTGGCTGCCACGACGAGAACAAGAAGAAAGCGCCCAGCCTCCACGGCGACCGCTTCGTGAAACTCGGCTGGTCGGAGGCGTTCGCGAACCTGCGTAAATACGGTTGGGGCATGAGCGGCGGCAACGGCGTCGCGTTGCGCGAGCGGCAGTATTCCATCCCCGGCCAGGTTGGCGCGCGCGCCTCCAAGCTCTACCCGATGCTCGCCAAGGGCCATCACGGAGTGAAACTGACGCCGGAAGAGATGCACCGCATCGTCCTCTGGCTCGACTGCAATTCCAACTTCTACGCCGCCTACCACGACACCGCCAAACAGGCCCGCGGCGAAATCATCCCGCCCAAATGGGGCCTCCCCGTCTGGATGGATTTCGCGGCGCTGGTGCGGTGAGGCGGGCGAACTTTGTTTCGCTCGCATTCAAGGTTGAACTGCCGGCGCGCTCGTGGGAAAAGCAGGACATGAACAACCACGCCTTCAGCCGCCGCCAATTTGTTTGTTCCACCGTCAGCGCCCTCCTCGCCTCCCGCCGCGCCACACAAGCAGGCGAGGCCAGATTCATCCGGCTCGGCGCGCCGCCGTTTGCCAAGACCGACGACCCGGAGTTGCTCGCGCTCGCGCACCGCAAGCTCGGTTATCGCGCCGCTTACTGTCCGAAAGTGGCGCTGGACGATGCGGCGCGCATCAAAGCGCTGACAGACGCGTTCGCCAAGCACGACGTCGTCATCGCCGAGGTTGGCCGCTGGGTGAACCTGCTCGACGCCGACGCCGAGAAACGGAAGAAGAACCTCCAGACCGTCACCGACGGCTTGGCGTTGGCCGAGGCGGTTGGCGCGCGTTGCTGCGTGGACATCGCCGGTTCGTTCAGCACGACCTCGTGGTTCGGGCCGCATCCGGACAATTTCACGGACAAGTTCTTCGACGCCGCCGTCGAGAACGCGCGCAGGATCATTGACGCGGTGAAGCCCAAGCGCGCGAAGTTCTGCTACGAGATGATGGGATGGGCAATGCCGCACGATCCCGACTGCTACCTGCGCATGATCAAGGCCGTGGACCGCGACGGCTTCGGGGTGCATCTGGACCCGTGCAATCTGGTCAATTCGCCGGAGAAGTTCTACCGCAACGCCGACCTGCTCAACGAATGCTTCGACAAGCTCGGCCGGTGGATCGCGAGCTGCCACGCCAAGGATCTCGCGTGGGAGGTGGAGATGAACGTCCATTTCCGGGAAGTCTGTCCCGGCAAAGGCGCGCTCGACTACGCGACCTACCTCAAGCGTCTCGCCCAACTGCCGCAAAACCCGCCGTTGATGATCGAGCACCTCGCCAAGGCCGAGGAATACGATGCTGCCCGCCAGCACATCTTCGAGGTCGGGCGCAAAGCCGGCCTGAGCTTCGGAGATTAGATCGCCCGCTGCCGGTAATTGGTCGTCTTCGATGTCTTTATCTCAACAGCGAACTGCAAATTGAACCGACCTATGAAACGCGTATTCATTCTCACCACTACAACCCTCCTGATCGCGCCGTTGGCTGCGCTGCACGCCGCCGACATCGAACTCACCGAGACACTCCAACTTCCCGAGTGCCACAGCATCGGCTGGGTGCGCGCCAACACCCAGGTCAGGAGCCAGAAGGTGTGGGACGGGAAACTCGACGAGGCGAAGTGGGGGACTCCGTCTGCTGCGCAGGTTGTCGATAGGAACTGGGCTTGGAAACTCGATGAGGTCGAGTGGAAGCAGGTCGTGCAACAAAAGGGCGAGGGCAAAAAAGAGGACGTGAAGTTTGACCTCTGGATGCCCGGCGACATCCCGCACGCGAAGGGCATCGTCATCATTTCCGGCCACGGCAGCGGCGAGGGATTGTTTCGCCGGCCCGACATGCGGGCGCTCGCGCGAGAGTTGCATCTCGCGCTCTTCAAGTTCATCGGCAATCCGATGCAGCGCGGCTTCTGGCCGAAGAGCCTGCTCTATGAGCGGCTCAAGGCTTTCGCGCAGAGGTCGCGGCATCCCGAACTCGAACATGCACCGTTGTTCCTCTACGGCCACTCGAATGGCACCGGCTTCTCTGCAATCTTCCCCGCCACCGAGGGTGCGCGGGTGTGGGCATGGGTGTCCATGCGACCCGGAATCACTTTCCAAGTTTATCAACCCGGTGCGGCGCAGGTTCCCGGTCTGGTCATCTTCGGCGAGGACGATCAGTATCTCGCCCGACCGTCCAAAGCAGAGAATCTCGGCGTGGTCGAGTTGATGCGAAAGAAGCACAACGCGCTCTGGAACTTCGCCGTTGAGCCGAAGACTGGCCACGGTCCCGGCGATAAGACATGGCCGTTGGTCTTCTCTTTCCTGCGCCACACTTTCGTCGCGCGCGTGCCGGCTGATTGCGACTCGCGCAAAGGCCCGGTGACGCTCCGCCAGCTTCAGCCCGAGCGCGGCTACTTGGGCAAGAACTGGGACCAGGAGAAAGGCAGCTACCAAACGCTGCCCATCGCGCCGTTCGCCAGTTTCGCTGGCGATAAGTCCATCGCCTCCTGGCTCGTCAATTCTGCCTACGCAGCCGACTGGCAGGCATTCCAGCGCGACGGACAGGTGGGAAAGCTGAGGAACTGAAAGGAAGAACATGAGAACAGCTCGCATCATCATTCTGGCAGCAATCGTTGCAGCGGTTCTTTCGCCGTTGCGCGCGACGGCAGAGATTGTGGACATGGCCAGACGCACGGAGGAGTTGAAGGGCTTGCGTTGGGGCATGTTCATCTGCTGGAGCTTCAGCACGTTCTCCGGCAAGGAGTGGACGGGCGGTGTCACGGACGTGAACTTCTTCAAGGCCACCGGCTGCGACACCGACCAGTGGGCGCGCACGGCCAAGGAAGCGGGCATGGGCTACATCCTGTTCCTCACCAAGCACCACGACGGCTTCTGTCTCTGGGACACGAAGACGACCGACCGCAAGGTGACTAAGTCGCCGTTGGGGCGCGATGTGCTCGCGGAATTGAAAAAATCCTGCGACAAGCGCGGCATCAAGCTGGCGCTCTATTTCTCCGAGGGGGATTGGACTTGGCCGGGCGCAGCGGACGGCAAGGGCTGGAAATCCGGCGTCGGCAAGAACCCGGAGATGAAGAAGGCGCAGCTCAAGGAACTGCTCACGCAATACGGGCCGGTCGAATACATTTGGTTCGACCACGCCGTCGGCGATGGCGGCCTCAGCCACGCGGAGACGATCTCGTTCTGCAAATCGCTCCAGCCCGGTTGCTTTATCGGCTTCAATCATGGCGACCAAGCGGGCGCGGACATTCGGCTCGGCGAGATGGGCCGGCCGGGGCCGCTCAACGATCACACCGCCGCCGGGCCGCACATGAAGGACGCGCCGAGCAAGAGCTACCGGCTTGCGGAGTTCACCTATCCCATCCTGCCGCCGCACCAGGGCGGCGCGATGTGGTTCTACTCGCTGCCGATTCACGACGGTCTCTGCCATCCCGCCGAGAAGCTCTACCGCGACTATCTCGGCGCGGCGAAGTTCGGCAACGTCTTCGCGCTCGATGTCGGACCGGACTACGCGGGGCGGTTGCGCGAGATTGACGTGCAGACGCTGCGCAAGGTCGGCGAGATGATTCGCCGCAACGCGCCCGATCCGAGCGTGCCGCCACCGCTGGCGATGCCGCCAGCCGCGCGGCCGGTGCCGGCGAAGATCGAGATCGCCGACGGGCCGTTCAAGCCGACGTGGGACTCGCTCAAGCAATACAAGTGCCCCGACTGGTTCCGCGACGCGAAGCTCGGCATCTGGGGCATCCTCGGCCCGCAGTCGTTGCCGGAGGCGGGCGACTGGTATGCGCGGCACATGTATGTCGAAGGCCACCGCCAGTATCTGTTCCACCTCGACCGCTTTGGCCATCCGTCGCAGTTCGGCTACAAGGACCTCGCGGCGATATGGAAGGCCGACCAGTTCGATCCCGACCGGCTCATGACGCTCTACAAGAAGGCCGGCGCGAAATATTTCGTCGTGCTCGCCAACCATCACGACAACTGGGACAACTGGAACTCGAAGTATCACCGCTGGAATTCCGTTAACGTCGGCCCGAAGAAGGACATCGTCGGCCTCTGGGCGCAGGCGGCGAAGAAGCACGGCCTGCGCTTCGGCGTCACCGAGCATCTGGCGCGCAGCTACAGTTGGTTCAACACGAACAAAGGCAGCGACAAGAAAGGCCCGCTCGCCGGCGTGCCCTACGACGGCAACGATGCGAAGTTCGCCGACCTTTACTTCCCGCCGCACGAGGACAGCGTCTCCAGTTATCCGAAAGACCCGCCGGAGTGGTGGACGCGGCAATGGTTCTGGCGGATGCGTGACCTGCTCGACAGCTACCAGCCCGATCTGATGTATAGTGACGGCGCGGTGCCATTCGGCGAGGTCGGGCGCAGCCTCTTCGCGCACTACTACAACGCCAACATGTTGCGGCACGGCGGCAAGCTGGAGGCGGTCTATAACATCAAGGACCTGCGCCCGCGCGCCGACCACGGCGATTATGTCGAGGGCGTCGGCGTGCAGGACGTCGAGCGCGGCGGCCTCGACGCGATCAAGCCGCAGCCGTGGCAGACCGACACGTGCATCGGCGATTGGTTTTACAAGACCGGCCTCACTTACAAGTCGTCGAAGCACGTCATCGCAATGCTGGCCGACATCGTCAGCAAGAACGGCAACCTCCTGCTGAATATCCCGCTCAAGCATGACGGGACGATTGACGCTGGCGAGGAGAAGTTCCTTGCGGAGTTCGGCGGCTGGATGGCTGTCCACGGCGAGGCGATCTACGGCACGCGGCCGTGGCTGGTGTTCGGCGAAGGCCCGTCGCGAAAAGGCGGCACGCACTTCAACGAAGGCCTCTTCGCCAACATGACTGCCCGCGACATCCGCTTCACTACCAAAGACGGTGCGCTCTACGCCATCGCGATGGGCTGGCCGCAAGACGGTAAGCTCGTCGTGCGCTCGCTTGCCAAGCCCGCCGGCAAGGTCGAGCGCGTCACATTGCTCGGCCACGACGGCAAGCTCGCGTGGACACAGACCGACGATGGCCTCGTCGTCACGATGCCCGACCTCGTCGTCAGCGAGGACGCCATTGCGTTGAAGATCGTCGGCCGCGATTTGAAACCATCGCCGGTCGCCGCCAGCGCAGTGGTTTTGCCGGACACGGACGGCCGCTTCATCTTGCGCGCTGCGGAGGCGACGATCCACGGCAACACGCCGCGCTACGAGTCCAGCGGCGGCAAGGACCAGATCGGTTTTTGGGGCAACCCCGCCGACTTCGTCTCGTGGGACCTCAAGCTCGCGAAGCCCGCCGCGTTCGCCGTGGAGATCACTTACTCCTGCGCCACCGGCGCGCAAGGCAGCGAGTTCACCGTCGAGGCCGGCAGCCAGAAGCTGACCGGCAAGTCCGCCACGACCGGCTCGTGGGCCACCTATCGCACCGACAAGCTCGGCACGTTGAAGCTCGATGCGGCCGGCAGCTACACGCTCCTGGTGAAGCCGAAGGCCGAGCCGAGGTGGAAAATCATTGGGTTGACATCAGTCACACTCAATCCAATCCAGTAGTTTCGCCATGTGTCGCACTCTCGCCACTTCATTGGCTGTAGTTCTCATTTTCTGTGTCAGATGGGGACACGCTGACATCCCGCAATCCGTCGCAGAACTTTGGAGCGACTTCGATCCTCGCAAAGACCCACTCGAGACGGAGATCATCCGCGAGTGGAAAGAAGACGGCGGCGTGTTCCGGCATGTGCGTTACTTCATCGGCACGTTCAAGGGCAAGCCGGCGCGCATGGCGGCGATCTACGGCTTCCCCGACGGCGCGAAGGAGAAGCTGCCGGCGGTGATGCACATCCACGGCGGCGGCCAGCGCGCCTCGCTCAGCGAAGTGAAGATGCTCGTCGCGCGGGGCTATGCCGCGCTCTCGGTGAACTGGGGCGGATCGGGCAACGGCAAAGCTCCGTTCAACTCCGTGGAAGGCGCAAAGCCCGGCGCCCCGAACACCGATTGGGGTGCGGTGGATCCCACGCAGCTCAACGTGCAAGGTTACTCCTCGATGTTGCCGGGGCTGAAGCAGTTCTTTGAGGACCGCGAGCATCCGAAGAACTGCAACTGGTATCTGCTCACGCTCGGCTGCCGGCGCGGGCTGACGTTTCTCGAACAGCAGCCGGAGGTGGACCCGCAACGGCTCGGAGTTCACGGTTACTCAATGGGCGGCAACCTCACGATGTATGTCGCCGGAACCGATTCGCGCGTGAAGGCCGCCGTGCCCGGCGTGGGCGGCCAGGGTTGGCGCTGGCAGTCGCACGGGTTCATCGGCGGCGTCGCGCAGCAGGAGCACATCAAGGGCGGCATCGGGATCTTCCGGCGCACGCTGAGCTTCGAGAGCTACGCGCCGCTCATCCGTTGCCCGGTGCTGCATCGCAGCGCGTCAAACGATTTCCACGGCTGGATGGACGATGTGTATCGCACCGACGCGCTCATCAAGGGCCAACCCGTGCGCCACGCGTGGTCGGTGCATTTCAACCACCGCCTCACGCCCGAAGTCGCCGTGACGATGCCGCTGTGGTTTGACCACTTCCTCAAAGGCGGCCCCGCGCTGCCGGAGACGCCCGCGAGCGAGTTGGCGCTCAAGACGAAAGACGGAGTTCCGAGGCTGCGCGTGGCGCCGAAGAGCGCGTGGCCTATCGCTCGCTGCGACATCTACTACAGTGTTGATCCCGACCCGCGCGCCCGTTTCTGGCGCAGCACCGAGGTCGCGCGCCATGGCGACGTATTCAGCGCCAAACTTCCGCTGGAGGCGACCGACCGGCTGCTGTTCGCGTTCGCCAACGTCTTCTACACGCCCCCGAAGCCGGTCTCGATGGCCGAACTGCCCGGCTATGGCAAAGAGCCGATCCGCGAAGTCTCCCTCAGCACCGTGCTGCACACCGCCAAACCGGACTCGCTCAACACCGCTGGCGTTCGCGCCACCGAAAAGCCGACAACATTGATAGAGGACTTCGCCCACGGTTGGCGCGACTGGTATCGCCTCAACGTCGGCAACCCCGACCACTGGCAGAACTGGACCCGCAAGATCACCGACCCGAAATGGCGTGGCACCGACGGAGCGAAGCTCATCGTCACGCTCAAGATCGCCAAGACTAACCGCATGGCTTTCGTGGCCGTCGAGAACGAGTGGCGCAGCTACCGTGGCCCAAGGAAGACGTTCGTGTGCGAGAAGGAAATCCCCGGCGCGTCAACCGAGCAGACCGTCGTGCTCGCCGCCGCCGATCTTAAGAGCACCGCTGCCGACGGTGCGCCGTTGAAGTCGTGGAGCCAACTCGACGTGCTCGGCCTCTGCGCGTATCACCAGGAGAAAGGCCAGCCGTCGAAGCCCCTGCGCTGGAACGGCCCCGCGCCAGAGTTTAGGCGAGTAGAGTGGAAGTGGAGCGACATGAAACAAGCCGCGACAGAGGCAAGCGAGTTTGCGTTTCGTCATTGATTCTCACGCCGATGAGGTAGCAGACTCCAAGGCAATCACAGTTGAACCAGCTTCACACAAGAAAGACATGAACATGCAAATCGTCACGGACACACTCACCACCCGGCGTGAATTTCTCGGCAGCGCGGCAGCCCTCTTGGCCGGCCTTGCCTTGCCGCAGCACGCGTCGGCGGCCGCCAAGCCATGCTCCGTCTTCAACGGCGTGCGCATCGGTTGCATCACCTACAGCTACCGCGGCATGGCCAATACGGCTGAGGAGACGCTCAAGGCGTTGCTCCAGGACGGGCTGAGCGAGGTGGAACTGATGGGTGGGCCGATCCAGCAGTTCGCGGGTATTGCTGGCGGAGGTGGCCGCAAGGGCAAGGGTGCTCCCGCGGCGCCGCCCGCGCCGAAGCCGACCGACGAACAACGCGCCGCGCAACTGACGAAGTGCCGTGAGCTCCGCAAGATGTTCAACGACGCGGGTGTGAACATCCATATCCACAAGATGGGCTTTGGCCAGTCGGATGAAGAGATTGACTTCAGTTTCCAAGTGGCCAAGGCGCTGGGCTGCGTCGGCGTCACGCTCGAACGCAGCGAGGCGATGGCCCAGAAGCTCGCGCCATTCGCAGACAAGCACAAGGTCTGGGTTGCGTTCCACAACCACGCAAACAATTATCCGGTGATGGACAAGCGCGACCCGATCCTGGAGTTCGGCAAATACATCGGCTTCAACTTCGACATCGGCCACTACTTCGCCGGCAGCAAGGGCCTGTCGCCGATCCCGGTGATCGAGAAATACCACGACCGCATCGTCAGCCTGCACCTGAAGGACCGGACCGCCGCCGGCGGCAACCTGCCTTGGGGCCAGGGCAAGACACCGATCAAGGAAGTCCTCCAGTTGATACGAAAGGAGCAGTGGACGTTCCCGGCCGACATCGAGCTGGAATACAAGGTTCCGGAAGGCTCCGACGCCGTGAAGGAAGTCGGCAAGTGCGTGCAGTATTGCAAAGAGGCGCTCGCCTGAGTCTGAGCGGCGATGAAATCGAACCTCATCGCCCTCGCCATCGTGCTGCTGGCGCCGCTGGGCGCATGGGCGGCTGATTCGCAGCCAACGTCGGCTCTGCTGGCGTTCAGTTGGGAGCGCGTGCCAGTGTATGCGCACCTCGGCAAGAATGAGGACGACTTCACGGCGCAGGAACTGGCGTTTCTCGCCAGACACTTCGACTTCATCGCCATCGAAAAAGGCCAGGCCATCCGCAAGCGCGACGGCAGCGGCGGCACGGAGGACGGCATTTACGAGGCTGCGCGCCGGCTCAAGAAGCTCAACCCGCGCGCGGCTGTGCTGTTCTATTGGAACGCCTTTCTAGACTATCCGCTCTATCACGCCGCCAAGAGCGTGAAGCCGGACTGGCATCTCAAGACGCCCGCGGGCCAGCCGTTTCTCGTGCGCAACACCGTGCCGGCCTACGACCTCGCGCTGCCCGCCGTGCGCGAATGGTGGAGCGACGTGGCGGCTCGGGCAATGCGCGAGGCGCCGCTCGACGGCATCTTTGCCGACGCGTTGCCGCAGGTGCTCACGCCGTCGAAAGGCCGCCTGCTCGGCGACGCCAAACATCGGGCGATGATCACCGGCTTGAAGGAGATGATGGTCGCGACGCGACGCAAACTCGGCCTAGACAAGATCATTCTCGCCAACGGCACACGCGCGGAGGATTTTCGCGAGCTGCTCGACTGGGATTCGCTCTCCGGCGTGATGATCGAGCACTTCGGGCACTTCGGCAGCGCGAGCAAGGAAGACGTCGCCGCCGATCTGCGGACGGTGGAGTTGGCCGGCCGGAAAGGCAAGTTGGTGGTGGTGAAAGGCTGGCCGGGCTTCACATGGCTGGACAAGGAGATGATGCAGCGCCCCCACGCCGAACTGGCGAAACTCGCGGCGGAGCGGCTGACGTTTCCGCTGGCGTGCTTCCTGGTGGCCGCGCAACCGCGCACCTACTTCTGCTACGCGTGGGGCTACCGGCACGACCAAGGTGCTCTCGACTGGTATCCGGAGTTCGACAAGCCGCTCGGCCCGCCGCGCGGCGAGGCGAAGCGCGATGGCTGGAAGTTTACGCGAGAGTTTGAGCGTGCGTCGGTGTTCGTGGATCTCGAAACACGGGCCGCGCGGATTGATTGGAGATGATGCACGTGAGAAGTCTCATCCTCGCCGCATTCCTGCTGGTTTCTCTGGCCACGTTGCAGGCCGGCGATCCCATCAAAGCATTCTGCGTGGACTTCAACTGGGGGCCGGGTGGGCCGAACGGATTTGCCAAGCCGGGCCTCTGGGCCGATGCCGACCCAGCCAAGCACGTTGCGTGGTATGAGCATCTCGGCTGCAACGTCATCCAGACGTTCGCGGTTTCCTGCAACGGCCATGCTTGGTATCGCAACGGCGTCGTCCCGGAGCAGCCGGAGTTGAAGCACGACTTCCTGCGCGAGGTCGTGAAACTCGGCCACGCGAAGCGAATGCTGGTGATGGGCTATTTCTGCGTCGGAGCGAACACGCTCTGGGGCCAGCAGCATCCCGATCTTAGTTACGGCTTCCCCAGCACCTATCATATTCCCTTCACCGACGCCTACCTCGACTATTTGACAGCTTCCATGGCCGACGCGCTGCGCAAGAGCGGCATGGACGGCTTCATGATTGACTGGGTGTGGTGTCCTCACGACAAGGCGCGCCAGCAGGCCAACGGCGGCAAGTGGCTGGACGCCGAGAAGAAACTCTTCGAGGCGCTGATGAAGAAGCCGTTTCCCGGCGAAGACAAGCTGGCGGCGGATGAGAAGCTGGCTTACGAGCGTAAAGCGATCAACCGCTGCTGGGCGCGCATCCGCGACGCGGCCAAACGCGCGAACCCCCGCTGCGTCATCTGGCTCTCATGCAGCCGGGTGCGCGACGCATCCATCGCTGGTTCACCGATGCTAAAGGAAGTGGACTGGATGATGGACGAAGCCGGCACGCCCGACGCGATGAAGGAGGTCGCGCCGATGTTCGGAGAGCGCACGCGACAGTTACTCTGCCTTGCGGGTTGGGGCGACCGGCACAAGACGCGTGAGATACTCTCGAACCCCGCGATGGCCGCCTACGGCATCTACGGCTTCAGCCGGCCCAGTCCGGATTCGTTGCCGCTGCCGGTGGCAACATATCTGAGCCGGCCCATCGAGTCGTTCAAGGGTAACGACCGCGGCATCGCCACGCTCGCGCGCTACTTCACCGGCAAGCCGTTTGATTTTGTCGCCGCAGCGGCCCCGCCGGCCGCGCCGCGTGTGCCGTAGGATCGCTCGTCTGCGATTTACGGCTGGAATTGGCCGGCGCGATTCACTATTAGTTTTCGCGGTGGTCATTGGACCCCAAGACTGAAAGCCATGCATGAAACATTGGACGCGCAGAGATTTCCTTAAGACTTCCATCTTCACCACCGGAGCCATGACGCTGGCCCGGAACAGCAGCGCAGCGACAGTTTCCGGCGGCTCGGCCAACGGCGACATCCACGTAGCCGTTGTCGGCTTCCGCGGCAAGGGGGCGCACCACATCCGCATGTTCGGCGACATCCCCGGCGTGCGGTTGGCGGCGCTCTGCGACGTGGACAGCGCAGTGCTCGACGGGCAAGTCAGGAAGTTCGCGGCGAAGGACAAGAAGGTTACGGCGTATCGGGACTACCGGAAATTGCTGGAGGACAAAACGATTGACGCCGTGGTGATCGCGACGCCGAACCACTGGCATTCGTTGATGGCGGTGTGGGGCTGCCAGGCGGGCAAGGACGTTTATGTCGAGAAACCCGTCTCGCACAACGTCTGGGAAGGCCGCAAGGTCGTGGAGGCGGCGCGCAAATACAACCGCATTGTCCAGGCGGGCACGCAGTCGCGTTCGGACGAGGCGTTGCAGCAGGTCTTCGCATACATCCGGGAAGGCAACCTCGGCGCCATCCAGTGGGTGCGCGGGCTTTGCTACAAGCCGCGGCCTTCGATTGGCAAGACGACCGGCCCACAGCCGATTCTCACGGAGGTGGACTACGACCTGTGGCTCGGTCCGGCTGCAATGACGCCGCTGCGCCGGAAGAAGCTCCACTACGACTGGCATTGGTTCTGGGCGACGGGCAATGCCGACATCGGCAACCAAGGCATCCACGAGATGGACATGTGTCGCTGGGTGCTCGGCCAGCGCGGGTTGCCGCCGAAAGTCATGAGCATCGGCGGACGCTTCGGTTACGAGGACGACGCCGAGACGCCGAACACGCAAATCAGCGTGCTCGCCTACGAACCGGCACCGTTGATCTTCGAGGTGCGCGGCCTGACGCGCAAAGCCGGCGACACTGCGATGGACAACTACCGCGGCATTCGCGTCGGCCTCGTCGTGCAGTGTGAGAAGGGCTATTTCGCCGGCGGCGCGGGCGGCGGGTGGGTTTACGACAACAAGGGCGAGAAGGTGAAGCAATTCAGCAGCAGCGGTGGCGCCGGGCACCAGGCGAACTTTATCAAGGCCGTGCGCAGCCGCAAGACGAGCGACCTCGCCGCCGACATCGAGCAGGGCCACCTCTCTTCCGCGCTCTGCCACATCGCCAACATTTCCTACCGCCTTGGCAAGGACACGGCCGTGGACGCCATCAAGGAAGCTGTCATGCTCGACGCGAATACGAAGGACTCCTTCCAGCGTTTCACCGACCACCTCGCCGCGAACCAGGTCAACGTGCCGGCCACGCCCGCCGTGTTGGGGCCGGCGCTGAGCTTGGAGCCGGGCAAGGAAGCATTCGTCAGCCGGGCGAAATACGACCTCGGCTTTTGGGCCAACACGCTGCTGAAAGACGCGTATCGCCCGCCATTCGTGATGCCGGAGAACGTGTAGTCGGCGTGGTTCGTCATCAACCCGCGCCGGTTGCGGTCGAAGGGTTGAAATGAGAATACCGATCAGCATTTTTGCTGCGGTGCTGGTTCTCGCCGGCACAGCAGCATCCGACTCACCTCCACCAGCACGCCCTTGCTGGCACAAGACACCGACGGTCAGCGTCATGACCGGCTTCATCTACGAGCCGCTCAAGCCCTACACGATCCAACATTGGATGGAGAACCTCGGCAACCGCTTCGATGCCGAGCAGTGGGTCCGAGACTTCAAGGAGGCCGGCGCGAGCCATCTCGTCTTCTACGACAAGTGGATTGACGGGCTGGTCTTTCACGACACCAAGACGACGAACTTCAAAACGAAGCGCGACTTCCTGCGCGAGCTGGCCGCGGCCTGCCATCGTGGCGGGTTGCCGCTCGTGCTTTACTTTAACGCCGTCAGCGATGGCAACCCTGAGTTCGATCCGTGGTCGTTGATGGGGCGCGATGGCAAACCGATCGTGTTCGGCGCGCGCTGGCCGACGCGCTACCAGACGCTCCACTCGCCGTTCCGCGCGAAATGTCTCGCTCAGGTCCGTGAGATTCTCGGCAACTACGGCCCCATCCACGGCATCTGGCACGACATCTTTCATGAGCGGCTCAACACGACCAGCGAGTGGACCGCCCGCGGCTACCAGAAGATGTTCGGCGATCCATTCGACAAAGCGACGCCGCAGCAACTCACGGACTTCAACGCGCGCACGCTGGCCGGCTACCTCGATGAAGCCGATGCCATCCGTCGCCAATGCGGGCAGACGCAGTGTATGTTCACCGCCAACGGTTCGGGTAGTTCGTTCCTCGGCGGCGGTGTCTGGACCGAACAGGTCGGCGCGCGTCTGCAATACCTCTTCAACGAGGGCCACAGCTTCGCGCACAACGAGAAGCTCGCGCGCATGGCGTGGGCGTTGCCGAAGCCGCTCGACATCAATCTGCTACTGGTCAGCTCGTGGTTCACGCCGCTGGAGGACACGCCACCGCCCGCGAGCCTCTCGGTCGAGCAGGCCATCGCCGCGACCGCCATTGCTGTCTGTCAGGGCGCCGGCGTGAACTTCGCGCTTACGCCGGGACACGACGGGCGGTTCGGTGACGACGTGCAACGCGCCAAAGCCGTCGGCGCGTGGTTCCGCAAACTCCAGCCGTGGCTGGAAGGCGCCCAGCCAGCAGCCGACGTGGGCATCGTCTATGGTCCCATCGCCAACGCAGCTACCGAGGCGCTGGCCCGCGTTGGCATTTTCAGCCGCTGGCTCTCTGGGAGCGCGGGTGGGACGCCCGCGCTCCCAGGGAACCTCCGCGCGATTGTCGTCCCGCCGCAGAGCCGGCTCGACGAGCGGCTGCGCGACTACGTAAAGGCCGGCGGCACGCTCATCGCCTTCGGCAACGTCGGCCCGCTCGCGGACGTGTTTGGCGCGAACGTCAAAGGCACCGTCCGTTTCGCCACGAAGCTGCAAGGCGCGACGGCCAAGGTGGACTCCGAATACAACGAACAGTTTGCCGCCGCGAATCTGCTCGACGACGACCCGCGCACCGCTTGGGCGTCCGCCGGCACGCCGATGCCGCACTGGGCGGAGATCACGCTGCCGGAGCCGGTCGAGGTGCAAACGGTCGAACTTATCAGCCGCCAAGGCCCGTATCAGGTGGTTGACGTTGACATCGAGATGCCCGACGGCACCGGTTGGCGCGTTGCGAAATCCATCCACGGTGCGAAGGAGCGCAAGATCGTCGCGAAGCTGGACGCGCCGGCAAAGACCAGCCGCGTCCGCGTGAAAATCCTGCGTGAGATGTTAAACGGCGACGACCGCCAATACGCCGACGTGGAAGCCATTCGCATCCTCGACCGCTCCGGCCAGAACCGCGCCAGCGGCAAGTTTGAGCCGGTGCGCGTCATATCCGCGTCATTTCGTGACGCGAAAGACCTGTCGTTGCCGCCCTCCGCCATCGCCGTCGAGCCGACGACTGCCGAGGTTCTCGCCCGCTTTGACAACCCCGACAAGTCTCCCGCCCTGCTGTGCAATCGTTTCGGCAATGGTCGCGCCTATCTCGCCACGTCAACCGCCCTCAGCGAAGACTCGCCGTTCTGGGCCGCCTTGTGCCGCGTCGCGCTCGGTGAGCCGTCGCTCAGCGTCAGCGCCGAGCACGCGCAGCGATTTCGCTTCATCTTCACGCGCGTTGCCGATGCGCATGTGCTGCACGTGATTGACGCTGCTGTTCCTGCCAGAGACTACAAGCCACAGGCAGTGGAAATCTCGCTGGCCGCCAAATACCTCGGCGATGTCCAGCAGGCGACTTTGGCTGGCAGCGACAAGCCCATCCCGATCTCCAAGGACGGCGGACGCCTACGTTTCGTCGTTCAGCCAAATCCTGTGGCAAGTGTTGTATTGAGGCCGACGCCGCGTCGGTGATAGCTTCGCTGCCATGATCTCACCGACAACACTCTCGGTGTTGATGCTGGCGTTCGCGCAGGCGGCATTTGCTGCTCACACCTTCTACGTTTCACCCTTCGGAGACGACTCCCGCAACGGTTCTTCGCTCGACGCGGCCTTCCGCACCATCCAGCGCGGCGTCAAAGGCCTCAAGCCGGGCGATACGCTGCTGGTCGCGCCGGGTATTTATCGCGAGCAGGTGATGATCGAAGTCAGCGGCACGCGCGAACAGCCGATCACAATCAAATCGCTGCGACCGCATCAAGCACGGCTCGATGGCAGCGTGCGGCTAACGGATTGGTCGCCTGTGCCGGGCCGGCGTGCGGTTTACTCTGCGCCGCTCGACAACGCGACCTATCTCGTCTTCGAGAAGGACACGAACGCCGAACTGCGCGAGGTGGCCAATCTCCCTCTCGTCGAGAAGAGCGCCGGCTCGTTTCTGTGGGATGCGGCGGCCAAGCGGCTCTACGTTCACACCTCCGACGATGCATCGCCTGCTGACCATGTCATTGACGCGTGCGTGCTCGAATACGGCATCGCCTCGCTGACGACCAAGAACGGCTGGGATCACTCGCCCCGGCGCGTCGGCGTAGTGATCGAGGACTTCGCCGTCAGCGGATACAACACTTACGGCATCTACATCCATAACGCCGACTATTGCCACGTCCGCCGCTGCATCGCGCACCATTGCCGGCGCGGTATTTTCTTCTACTCGTCGTTGCGCAGCAGCATCACCGGCTGCGAGGCGTGGGGCTGCCAGGACGCCTTCAACCGCGAGATGGGCGACATCGCGATGATGGGCTACGTCTTCGAGTGCCTGCTCGCCGACAACCGTATCCACCACAGCGCCCAGCACGGCATCCGGTTCTACGGCGGCTTCTACGGCTGCACGATGCGCAACAACCTCGCCCACGACTGCAACATCGGCATCCACGTCAAAGGCCAGTCCTACACCGCCGAAGAAGCGAACCGGCTCGCGCGCTTCAGCGACGGCGGCTCGCCGCGCATCGCGCCGGACCTGCCGATGGTGTTCGAGGGCAACGTCGCCTTCCGTTGCAGCAACGCAGGCCTGTTGCCGAACTACTGCGAGTATCGCCGCAACACCGGCGTTACGGTCATGTCGGGCCGCGCCAAGTCCAAGGAGCAGAACCTCGAACTGTTGCCCGAACAAGTCGCCGCCGCACATTTCGCCGACATCGAATACAACGACCTGCGCCTGCAATCCGACTCCCCGCACCGCGCGAAGAATCTCGGCGCGTTTCCGTATCGCGATGAAGTGTTCTTCGTTGCGCCCGACGGCGATGACTCTAGTGCCGGCACCAGTATCGCCGCTGCGTGGCGGACGCTGAAGCACGCCGCTGAGAAGCTGAAGCCTGGCCACACGCTCTACATCCTGCCGGGCGAATACCGCGAGCCGCTCACGCTGCGGAATCTCGGCGGCGATCAGAAGACACTCATCCGCGCCCACAACCGGGGCAAGGTCGTGCTCGACGGCGGCGGCCTGCGAATCGAGCAATGCCGAAACGTCGAGGTGGACGGCCTGCGCATCCGCAACTGCGCGGCGCGCGGCGCGCTCATCGCCTCCAGCCCGGGCGTGACCGTCCAGAACTGCGTCTTCCACGACAACGGCCCCGTCGGCATTGAGACGACCGGCCGTTGCGACGATCTGCGGCTTGCCGGCAACATCGTCTGTTTCCACCGCGAAGCCGGCGTGCGAATCGCCGACGCGCTACGCGCCGTGCTGGTGAACAACATCGTCCGCGACAATCCTGTTCCGTGGGCATTCCCCAACGGCCCGCAGCCGGATGCGTTCATCGAATGCAACAACACCGGCGGTGACGCCCCGAAGTTCGCCAACGTGGCGGCCCGCGACTTTACGCTGGCCCGCAACAGCCCGTGCCGCGGACGCGGTTTCCTCGACCGCAACATCGGGCCGGAGACACGCCAGGCGCATGTCGAGGCGAAACCTCAGTTCGAAGCCGTCGAAGCCGTCGCCACCAGTCCGACCACCGCCGAAGTGCGCTGGCGGCTGCGACCGGGCCGGGGCACGCAACTGATCGCCTACGGCACGAGTGCGAGCAAACTCGACCAACTCTGGCTTCGCGACACGGGCCATTACTATCGCGGCGAACACGCCGTCACGCTCACGTCGTTGAAGCCCGGCACGACTTATTTCTTCCGCGTCGGCTACCGGACGCTGCTCGACGGCGAGACGCCGTATCACGACTACAACTACTTCTGGCCCCCGCGCGGCGTGAAGGGCGAGGCCGAGTATTACGCCACCCTGCGCCGCGAGGACCGTTTCGATGAGACGGTTCGGCAGTTCACCACGCCAACCGAAGCCGTGCCTGTCGCACCGAAGACGTTGCACGTGGCCACCAACGGCGACGATGCCAACGACGGCGCGGCCGCGCGCCCTCTGGCCAGCCTCAGCCGCGCGTGCGAGCTGGCCGCGGCGGGCGACCGCGTTGTTGTCCACGCCGGCACCTATCACGATGAGATTCGCCCCGTTCGCTCCGGCCTGCCGGGCAGGCCGATCACCTTCGAGGCCGCGCCCGGCGAGCGCGTCATCCTCAACGGCAAGAACGAACTCTTGCCCGCTGGCGCCGATCTGACAGGCCGCCGTTACATCGTCGTGCGCGGCTTTTACTTCCATGCGCAAGCCGAGCACCTAACGGACGCGCCTGGCGGTCAAGTGCAGGTCACGGACGCGAGCGACGTGCTCGTGGAGAACTGCGTTTTCGACGGCCGGATGAACTACGTGAACTCAATCACCGGCTGGCGCGCCCGCGATGTGGTCATCCGCAACAACATTTTCATCTCGCACCACAGCGGCATTCTTTTCGCCGACTGCCGAGGCACCGTGCGCGTCGAGCGCAACACGATGATCGGCCCGACGATCAACAAGGTCTATGCCGTCCGCAACGAGCGCGTCGTGCTGCGGAACAACCTGTTCGACGAAAACCTCTTCCCCAAGAAGATCAAACAGTATCGCGTCGTCGCCGTCGCCAACACGGCGTTGGAGATGGACCACAACTTCTACGGCGTGGACCCGAAGAACAAGGAGCGCCGCTTGGTGGATTACGGCACGCCGAAGGTGGACCTCGTGACCGCCGAGGCGTTGCCGGAGACCTCCAAGGACACCCAGCGCTTCGCCATCGCCGGCGACCTCGGCCTGTGGCAGAGGAAGTTCAGCCAGGAACTCCACGGCCACGTCGGCGATCCCGGCTGGACGAATCCGAAGACGATCGAATCGCTGCGCTCACGCGAGCGCAACTGGCCGAATCGTTTCAAGGTCTATCCGCCCGTCAGCCCGCGCGACTTCTTGCGCTCAGGCCACGACGCTGGCGCTGACTTGTCTGTGTTTGCTGGATTCACAAAACTATGAAGACCAGAACCACGATCAGTTGGGCGGCGGGCTTGTTCCTTGCCGCATCATCAGTTTCCACCACCGCGAATGGCGGCTGGGACATGCTCAAGGCCAAACCCGAAGTCGTCGAGGCTTGGAAGGACATGCGGTTCGGCATGTTCATCTGTTGGGGGCCCGTCTCGCTGACGGGACTGGAGATCGGTTGGTCGCGCGGCGTGCCGACTTGGGGCATGAGAGACGGCGTGCGCGGCGGCAAGGGGCCGACGCCGGCGGAGGTCTATGATGGCCTTTACAAGAAGTGGAGGCCCGACAAGTTCAACGCCCGCGAGTGGGTGAAGATCGCGCAGGAGACCGGCGCGCGTTACCTCGTCTTCCTCATCAAGCACCACGACGGCTTCAGTCTCTTTGACACGAAGCTGAGCGACTACAAGAGCACTGGGCCGGAGTCGGCGTGGAAGGTGGACGTGATGAAGGAAATCAGCGACGCCTGCCACGAGTCGGGCATGAAGCTGATCGTCTATTACTCGCAGCCGGACTGGCATCACCCGGATTTCTGCGGTGAACACCACGAGCGTTACATTGCCTATTTGCACGGCCAGATTCGCGAGTTGCTGACGAACTATGGCCGGATTGACGGCCTATGGTTCGACGGCCTTGGCGGCTCGGCCAAGCAATGGGACGCGGAGAATCTCTTCAAGATGGCGCGCTCGATCCAACCGCACCTCATCATCAACAACCGCTGCGGCATTCCCGGCGACTACGTCACGCCGGAGCAATACGTCGGGCGCTGCCAATTCGATCAGCCGTGGGAAAGTTGCATCACGCTCGGCACGCAGTGGTCATGGAAACCGGACGACAAGCTGAAGCCCTACACCGACGGCATCCAGATGCTCGTGGCGTGCGCGGTCGGCGACGGGAACCTCGCGCTCAACACCAACCCGATGCCCGACGGTCGCATCGAGCCGCGACAGGTCGAGAGCTTCCGAAAGATCGGCGACTGGCTGCGCAAACACGGCGAGAGCATCTATGGCACGCGCGGCGGCCCGTTCGTCGCGCCGGACATGGGCCGGCGACGGTTTGGCCACGACCGCACGCGCTTCCAGATGCCCGGCGGCGGCTGGTGGGGCGGTTCGACTCACAAGGACAACGCCATCTACCTCCACATCCTGCGCTGGCCCGCCGACACGATCACGCTGCCGCCGATCAAGCCGCGCATCGTCAAGCACGCCGTCCTCACCGGCGGCGAGGCGACCGTCAAGCAAACCGACGCCGGCATCGAAGTCAGCGTTCCCGCCACGCAACGCGACGCGATAGACACGATTGTGAAACTCGAACTCGACGCGCCCGCCAAGAGCATCCCCGCTCTCAAGTCCAAGAACACCGTCGCGCCATCTCTGACAACCGGCAAGAAAGCCATTGCCTCGAATTGGTTTCGGAAGATGGACACCTACTCACCCGACAAAGCCGTGGACGGCGACCCCGACACGCGCTGGGGATGCGATTACGGCACGCACTCCTGCTGGCTCGAAGTGGACCTCGGCGGAGCGATGACGTTCGACCGCGCAGCGATCAGCGAGCCTTACGGCCGCGTGAAGGAGTTTGAGTTGCAGGTGAAGGTTGGCGACCAATGGAAGACCTTCCATCGCGGCACGACCATCAGCGAGGATCTCGAAGTGAAGTTCGCCCCCGTCACCGGCCGGCACGTGCGCTTGAACCTGTTGAAGGCCGGCGAAGGCCCGTCAATTTGGGAGTTCCACTTGTTTGCGCGAATGGAGTAAAAAGAGGCGGCATGCTTCACGATCCGAGTCATCACACACCGATGCCCTTGGCCGAGGAAATCAGGCTCGGCCCGCGCGACAAGGATGTGCTTCGCCGTCTCGCCGGCGAACTCGCCGCCATCGCCGCGCTGCCGGTGCATCGCGACAAGGCGGTGCTCTGGCAAAAGCTCAACGATCTTGAATCCGTCCGGCCGATGGTTTGGATCAACGAGGTTTGCTGGCACGAGATGAACGCCGGCGACGAGCTGACGCTCCAGTGCGAGCACCCGTGGGCGCGCGAACAGGAGGTTGAGTTGCGCCGGACGCTCTACCAGTGGCGGCACTTGCCCGGCGACATGATCCTCAGCGATTTCCTCGCCTGTCCGCTGGCGATCCACAGCAGCGATTTCGGCATCATGGAGCAGGTGGACATCGTCAAGACCGACGAGGCCAGCGATATCGTCTCGCGCCACTACCACATCCAGATCAGCGACTTCGCCGACCTCGACAAGATCAAAATGCCGGTCATCACGCACAACGAGGAGGCGACGGCGTTCCGGTTTGCGGCGATGAGCGACGTCTATGCCGGCATCATGCCGGTGAGGCGGGTCGGCCAGACGCACATCTGGTTCACGCCTTGGGACTGGCTGATCCGCTGGTGGGGCATTGAAGAGGCGATGCTCGATCTCTACGAGCGACCGGATCTCGTCAACGCCGCCGTCGGGCGCATGACCGACGCGTGGATGACGGAACTGGACCAGTTCGTCGCGATGAACCTGCTCTCGCTCGACTGCGACAACACGCGCATCGGCTCTGGCGGTTACGGCTACACGCGCGAGCTGCCGGGTGAGGACTTCAACCCGCACTACGTCAAACCGCACAACATGTGGGGCTGTTCCAACGCGCAGATTTTCTCCGAGGTGTCGCCGGAGATGCACTGGGAATTCGCGGTGAAGCACGACCTGCGCTGGCTGAAGCGCTGGGGGCTGACTTACTACGGTTGTTGCGAGCCGCTCGACAAGAAGATGGAAATCCTCCGTCGCATCCCGAACCTGCGGAAGGTTTCCGTCAACTACCGCTGCAACCTCGACCGCGTCGCGAGCAGCATCGGCGCGGATTATGTCTGGAGTTACAAGCCGAATCCTGCTGTGCTGGCGGAGGACGGCTGGCGGCCGGAACTGGCCCGCGCCGAGATGGCGCGCGTGGCGGAGAAAGCCCGCGCCGTCGGCGCGCATGTCGAGTTTATCATGAAGGACATCTCCACCGTGCGTTACCACCCTGAGCGGCTCTGGGATTGGGCGCGCATTGCGATGGAGGTATCGGAGGAGTCGCTGAAATAGGAACGAAATATGAAAACCATGCTTACCACTGTTCTGACCACCGTGTTGATGATCGCTGCCGAGGGCGCGGCAGCGCCATTGTTCCACGCCCAGGGCGAAATGGCCGGCGAGCCGACGCAAACGGCCGTCATCCTGCAATCGCGCCTCACCGCCGCCGAGGGCTTGAAAGACGGCGACGTGCTCGGCGCGCCGGGCTTTGCGTGCTTCGAGTTGGCGAGGGAAGCGGAGTTTCGGGAGGTGGTCCGGACCGAGTGGCTTGAAGCGACCGAGGAGCGCGATTTCATCGTGAAGACCAAAGTCACCGGCTTGCAGCCCGGCACAAAGTATTTCTACCGGTTGAGCTTCGGCGAGACCCGCGAGTCCGCGAAGCCCGGCCCGGTGCGCAGCTTCAAGACACTGCCCGCGACCGACTCGGAAGGCGCGGTAAAGTTCGTCGTTGGCAACTGCATGAACTACGCGTTCTTCCAACGCGGCCCCAAAGGCAACGGCGAGGGAGCGGCTCCGGCCGAGGACCGGAAGCTTGGTTATCCCTCAATGGAGGCGATTCGGAAACTCCAGCCGGACTTTTTCGTCGGTGCGGGCGACAATGTCTATTACGACCATCCCGTGGCGAAGTCCGCCACGACGCAGCCGGAGATGCGCCGCAAGTGGCACGAGCAGTTTGTTCAGCCGCGGCTGGTGTCGCTCTTCGGCGACGTGCCGGCGTTCTGGATGAAGGACGACCACGATTATCGCTTCAACGACGCCGATCCCACCGGCGACAAAGCGCCCGCCCACGCGCTCGGCATCAACACGTTCCTCGAACAGGTTCCCGTCGTGGACCCCGCTGAGAGGAAGCCGACCACCTACCGCACCTACCGCGTCAACAAGTTCCTTCAGATATGGATGATCGAGGGGCGCGATTATCGCAGCGCAAACTCGCTCGCCGACGGCCCGAACAAGTCACTCTGGGGTGCCACCCAGAAGGCGTGGTTGATTCAATCGCTCCGCAACAGCGACGCGACGTTCAGGCTGATCATCTCGCCGACGCCGATGATCGGTCCCGACGATGGGACGAAGCGCGACAACCACACCAACCCCGATGGCTTTCGCAAGGAAGGCGACGCCTTCTTCGCGTGGCTCAAGGAACGGGGCATGAAGAACGTCTTCATCCTCTGCGGCGACCGCCACTGGCAATACCACTCCATCCACCCGACTGGCGCGGAGGAGTTCTGCTGCGGCGCGCTCAATGACGAAAACTCACGGCTCGGCCCCAAGCCGGGCAGTCCCAAGTCCACCGACCCGCAAGGTCTCATCAAGCAGCCCTACAACCAGACTGAGAAGTCTGGCGGTTTCCTGCAAGTGACCGTCACGCCGGACAAGACGGCGGAGTTCAGCTTCTACGACGACCGCGGTGCGTTGCTGTATAAGGCGGCGAAGTCCGTGACGCCGCGCTAACGCAGCTTCTCCATCATCTCCAGCAGCGCCGCGACGATTTTGGTCGAGGCGTCTACTTCGAGACGATTGGTGCCGAGCCACGTTTCGTAACCGCCGAGTTTGTGCTGCTCCGGCGTTGGCAAATAGCCGAAGTAGCCGTGAGCAAGCGAGACGACGAACGCCGGTTTGAGCGGACTGTGCTTCTTTATTTCCAGCCCGATCTCGACGAAAACCTCTGTGGGAATCGTGCCGATGCCGACATCGCCGACGCGCAACGCTTGCAGCGGGATGTTGCCGCGCTGCGGGTAGTCGTTCACACGCAGCGTGCGCTCAGCGTAGATTTCTTCAAGCGTGTTGGGCTTCGCGCCGGGTTTGATCTTTGCGAGGACACTTTTGGCGCGCTCCAGTTGCTCCGGAGTCGGATGGCGGAAGCCGATCTCCATGTCCCGGAACGCCGCGCCGAGCGCCGCGGTGTCGTGCCATTGTATGGTCTGGTAAGCCTTGAACGTGGCGGCTGCGACGTCGTTGGCCACCTCCCGCATCCGCTCGTAGGGCGCGTGTTTCTCGCCGGGCTTGCTGAAGTCAATGTTGTTGATGTTGCCGCTGGTGCCGTTGCTCATCATCGCCACGAACGGCGGCTCCTGCCGGTCCGCACCGAGCAACTGCTTCATCCGGTCGCAGAACATGCCGTAGTAGTCCGCCGAGATGTCCGCGCCGCGCACGCCGCCGACGTAGTGGAGCGAGTAGTTGGCCAGCAATGCGATGGGCCGGCCCTCGCGCGACTGGACGGCGATGAAGCAGATTTCGGGGTCGGTCGGGCCGGCGGGTTTGACGAGATTCGGGTTGGCGCGGCCGGGATTCATCTTTACAAGATCGTTGGTGTTGCCGAACGGATTGACGGGCATCGTGCCGGGTTTCAGGAACCAGCGGCGGTTGAAGACGTGTCGCGGCTCGGAGCCGGCTCCCCAACCGATGCGCGCGGGGGCGAGGTTGTTGATGGCGCAGCGCACCACGTCGGCGATGCGGCGCGCGACGAACTTCTGGTAATCGTCCAGTTCTGGGCTGGTGGAGTAACGCTCGCCGAGCGCGCTGGTGGCTGAGTGCGTGTGCGTGCCGGAAATCATCACGTGAGCGGCGGGGATGCCAGTTTCCTCCTGGATGACGCGACGCGCCTCGTCGCAGAGGTGGCGCGAGAGGCCGATGAGGTCGCACACGACGAACGCCAGGCGCGTCTGGCCGTTGTCGAGCACGAGGCAGCGCGCGTGGAGGTCGTCGTGGACGTGCTTGGACGGGAAGGGATGAAACCCGCCGATGATGTTACCGCCGATGGCGGGCGTGATGTTGCTCGTGGCCGCGCCGGCGCGAAACGGCACGGAAGAACCGGCTGCGGCGGCGACGGAGACCGCCGCGCAAAAAACGAGCAGGCCGAGCAGTGAGGGGAGAGGGGAACGAATGCGTTGCGAGGTCATGCCGGCATTCTGCGCGCCGGAGGCGGCTCTGGCAAGCGCCGGTTTCGGCGGGCACTCGACGGCTCAGCCAAAACGGTAATGCTTCCGCACTGCCTTGAGGACCTTCCATGTGCAGGACATGCCGGCGGGGAACGTCACAAGGTCGCCCCGGCCGAACCGCACGGGCTGGCCGCCGGCGGGCGTTACCACCACGTCGCCTTCAAGCAGGTAACACGTCTCCGTCTCGTCGTAATGCCACGGAAACTCCGACGGCTCCTTTTCCCAGATCGGCCATCCGCGAACGCCTTCCGCGCTGAGCCGGTCTTCGACCGGGTTATGTTCAACTTTGATTTCGCTCATGGCCATCCCTCGTCAGGTTAACGACCTAAATCCAGCGCTTCTTTCGCATCCACCAGACCGTCGCCAGCGTGGAGATCGCCGTGAGACCGATAGCCCAGTAGTAGCCGTGGGCTGACTGCAATTCCGGCATCTGCGCCGTGTAGTTCATCCCATACCACGTGCCGACAATCATGACGGGCGTGGTGATCACGGTGATGATGGTGAGGAACTTCACCACTTCGCCGGTCTGATTGGAGGAAATGTTCAGATAGACTTGCAGGATGCCCGTCAGCGCGTCGGCGTAGTTCTGCGCCAGTTCGGAGATGTGGAAGAGCGCGTCATAGACGTTGCGGTAGTAGGGGACGATGTGGCCGCGGATGAGCTTGAACTCCCCACGCGCGAACCGCGCCAGCACCTCCATCTGCGGGCCAATGATTTGCCGCAGGTGCAGCACTTCCTTCTTGGTCTGGACGATCTTGTTGAGGATCTCCTTGCCGTGATGCTGCAACACCTGATTCTCCAGCCCGGCGATCTCCAGCGAAAGCTCGTCGAGCGCCGGCTTGTAATTGTCCACGAGCGCGTCGAGCAACGCATACGCCACGCGGTCCGGCGCGCGGGCGATGTGGACGTTGCTCTTCACGGCCATCTCCGCGACGGTCTCGACGTTCTTCAGCGGCACGGTGTGGTAGGTGATCAGGAAGTTCTTGCCGAGAAAGAAGTTCATCTCACTCGTCGCGAACACGCCGTCCTTGCGGCTGTAGTCCACCGCGTGGATGACCATGAACAGATACGGCGCGAAAAGATCGCCTTCCTTCGGTTGGTATTCCTCCACCTTGGGCAGCGGGCTTTCGGCCACGCAGTCCTCGATGGAGAGCGGGTGGAAATGGAAGACGTCTTCGAGATAGAACTTGGTTTCCGCCGGCGTCGGATTCTCAAGGTCCAGCCAGAAGAACAGGTTCGTGTCGGCCAGCAGCGACGGGATCAGGAACGGTTCCAGATCCTTGCTGTGCAGCCGGCCCTGCGTTGTAAAAGCAAATGAGCGAATCATGCGGCCCTTGCAATGATGCGGGCACTCTAGCTTGCGGTCACGTCGAAGAAAAGCTGAAACCTTGCTCGCTACGGAACCTGACTGTTATCCGGGCATTTGCCGCTCCGACATCTTGTTGGCCGGGTGCTGTTCCTTGCGGCCGTGGACGCACACCGCCGTCCACTCCGCCAGACGTTTGCCGAGCAGCCGGCAGGCGGCCTGCGCGTCCTCGGTGCGTGGCTCGCGCGCCGTCACCGCGCCGTAGTGGCAGGTGGTCAGCTTCGTCGCGTAGTCCGTCACGCCGAAAACCAGGAAGCCGAAATTCATCAGCAGCGTCAGCAGCGACTGGCAGGTGATTTCCATCCCGCCACCCCAACCGCCTGCTGAACTGAACGCGCAGCCGATCTTGCCGTCGAGCTTCATCCAGTGCTCGCCCATCACGTCGTCCCAGAACCGCTTCATCTTCCACGACAACAAGCCCATGTTCGTCGGGCTGCCCAGCGCCAGGCCGTCGCACCAGAACAGGTCTTCCGGCTTTGCCTCGTCCACCGAGCGCAGCCGCACCTCTGTGTTTGCGATAGACGCCGCGCCTTCGCCGATGAAGCCGGCCATCTTTGCGGTGTTACCCGTCTTTGAATCGTAGAGGATGAGAATGTGGCTCATGGGAAATGAATCACGATCGCGTTTCAGGTCACGCCGCCAGTTTCAGACAGTTCAAACACCAGTCCGGCGGAAGGCGCCTTAGAATGCGACCGCCAGCGCAACGACGCCCGCCAATGTGCAGAGCATCGGCACCAAAAACACCTTGCTCCAGTTGAACTGCCCGCCTGCCGAAAACTTGTCCATCGCCCAGCCCGCCAATTGCGTGCCGAGGAAGAGGCCGATGCCCGTCGTCACCAGAATGATCAGCGACTGCGCCGAGCCAGCGATCTCCGGCGGGGCGACCTTGTTCACATACATTTGGCCGGCGATCATGAAGAAGACGTAGGCGAGGCCGTGGAAGACCTGTGCCACGACCACGACGCCCTTGGGCGCCTTCACCATATAAATGAGGTAGAGCACCATCCAGCTTGCCGCGCCGAGTGTGATGGTCCATTTCGGGCCGAGCATCTTGTCGTCAAAGAACAAGCCAAGCAGGAAGAGCGTCGCCAACGCCTGAGCGGCTTGCGCGATGCCCATGATGCCGGGGATGTTCTTGCCCGACACGCCGAGATCAGTCAGGAACCGCGCCGTGCCGAGGAAGTAGAACTGCATCGTGCCTGCCACCACCAGCGAGGCGATGATGAAAACCGCGAACTTCGGGTCCGACATCATGCCGATGGCCTGCATCATCGGCGAGCCAGCCCCGCCGCCCTTAGGAGGCGTGGCGGGCTGTAGGAGGCAGATGACCGTCATGACGATGGAGAGCAGCGCGGCGAACTTCAGACAATCGCTGCCGTCGCCTTCGCCCTTCTTGAGATTGCGCCAGCCGGTGAGCGCCATGCCGATCAACGACCACGCCACGGGCGCCCAGATGAAGATGCCGGGCGATTGCTTGGCCGCGTCGGTGAGATGGCTGAACATCAGCGAGTTCACCAGCGGGATCGTCATGGCGTAGAGCATCGAGTAGAGGAGCATCACCACGAACAACGGCGTAAATTTCTTAGTCTTCGCCGCGAGGAACAGCAGCACGATGCCGATGGCGTGGCAGAAGGCGAGAATGTAGCCCGTGTCCACGTATTTGTCGGCGAGCCAGCCGCCGAACAGCGGCGAGATCATGCTGGCCAGCGGGAAGGTCGCGTAAATCCAGCCAGTCTGCTTGCCGGTCATCTGAAGCGGGCCGAGCAGCCGCGCCGCCAAGACGGGCATCCACGCGCCCCAGACGGCGTATTCCATGAACATCAGTGCGCTGAGTTGCAGATACAGTATCGTGCTCATCATTCTCTCCTTGCAAACGGTTGTGGCTGTCCACGCCGGCGCGGCGGGGACTGTGAATTGGCCGCGAGGTTAGGCCAACGACGCGCGGCGTGGCAAGGAGAAACACGGATGCGTCACGACTTGCGGTGGCCCGGCCAACGCGGCTTTACGATCCAAAGACTGAGCAGCAACAAGACGAAGAAGCTGCCGTAGATGGCGAGAAAGACGCCTTCGCTGGCGCTGTAAAAGAGGACGCGGTGAACCCAGTGCTGGATGAAGGAGCCTTGGTAATACTGCCCGCTGCTCGCAAGCAGCCGGAGCTTCATCTCCCACGTCGTCAGTGGGCAGGTCATGCCGAAGACCGATTCCATCACGACCACGCCCATGCAGCAGAGATGCGCGAGGCGGAACCAGAAGTTCCGCACGAAACTCCAGCGAAGAAAATACCCAACCCAGATCATCAGCAAGCCGACGACGACGAACGCAACATAGGCGAAGTGCACCACCAGCACTGCGTCAGCCAAACTGGAATAGAAACGTGTCATTCCACAAAAACGAAGGGCGGTTCTTTGTGGAACCGCCCTTCGCAACAACCATCGTGTTATCCGCGGAGCGTTACCGTTTTGCCGGCAGCGGCACCACGGCGCTTTGCAGGCCCAGCTTCGCGCAGACAAAATATACCACCGTGCCAACGACGAAAGCCGCCACCGGCGCGCACGGCACGTTCACCTGCACAGCCGCTGGCAGGAGCGAATTGGGCAAGATGCCGACGATGAAGCCGAGCAACCACGCGATCCAGCCGGCCGGGTTGAAACCCGCGCGCGGCCCGCTCCATTTCCGGCCCGCGAGCAGATAGTCCACCAGCATCGCGCCGCAAATCGGCCCGAACGACGCGCCGATGAGGCCGAACACGCTCGGTAGTTTACTGGCTGCGCCGGTGATCGCCAGGATCATGCTCACCACCGCGCCGATGCCGACCGAGATGAACGGGTTCACCTTCGGCATCACTGTCTTGAAGCTGTTGGCCGCGATGAACGAAGAGAAGCACGCGCCGGGGAACGATGCCAGCGTCAGGCCGATCATGATCGCCGCGAACATTCCCGGCGACACCTTCTTCTCCAGCGCCGCCGTCATGTTCACCACGTCGGGGCCGATCACGCCCGCCGCGCGCGCGCCCGCCACCGCGATGACCGAGATGCCCGCCGTAAACACGATGGCGATGATGATGCCCACGATGCCGCCCATGCTCACGTCCTTCTTGTCGCGGTTGCTCGTGCAAATGTCCACGCCCGCCGCACCCGCCGTCGCGAAGAAGCCGACAATCGCGGCGACCATCAGCAGCATCGCGTCAAGCTGGTTGCCGGCGGAGCAGGCCCCCGGCAGCGGCTTGTAGTCTGCGGCCGCCCCGCCGAAAGTCACCAGCCCGAACACCAGCACCACCAGCGGGATCAACGGCAGATACGTCGCCACCTTCGCCACGTATTGGATGCCCTTCATCCCAACGAACGCCGCGCCCAGCGCCCAGATGACGCACAGCGGGATGTAGAGCGCCGGCATGTGAAACCCCTTGGCCAGCGCGTCTGCCGAGCCAAACGTGTTCACGCCCAGCCAGCCGAACTGCAACGCGCCCATCAGGAACCCCGGCATGATCAGCGCGCCCGCCGCGCCAAATGTGGATGAGCCGACGACGTAGAGCGGCAGGCCAGTGCTCATGCCCAGCAACCCCGGCGCAAGGAAGAACAGGTAGTGGCAAATGATGCCACCGAGCACGATGCCGAGCAATGTTGCCCACAGGCCACCCGTGGAGAGGCCGTTGCCGGACATCGAGTCCCAGAACACGAACCAAAGGAAAATACCTGCATACGTCGGGGCGGAGTTTTTGAACCACGGCCCGCGATTGCTTGGCGGGTTGGCCTTGGCGCTGGTGAGATAGTCGGGGAGTTGGGAAGTGGTTGGTTTGCTCATGGTCAGTCCATTTCGCTTTCTCCCGAATCAATCCGCAAGCCAAAAATGAGGGAAAACCAAGCGAAGACTTGACACATTAACTTTGTATGGCAAAGTAAACGGCATGAACTCGAATTCTGCTGCGGAACACTTGCAGGTGATCCGGACTCTGATGGAACGCTCGGCTCTCTACCGCCGGGCGCTCGCGCCCATCACGCTCTTCGCCGGCGGCATCGGCGTGCTGGCAGGCATCTTGGCTTTCTCCCTTCACATTGAGAGCCTTCGCGCCTTCGGCACACTCTGGTTGGGCGTGGCGATGGTGGCCGTCGCGGGCGCGTTCCTGCTGGCGCGCCGCCAATCGTTGAATGACGGGGAGCTGTTCTGGTCGCCACCCACGCGCCGGGTGGCGCAGGCGTTGCTGGCGCCGTTGACGGTGGGACTGCTGGTGAGCGCGATTTCAATCGCCGGCGCGTCAAGTCAGGACAAGGCCGACGTGGCGCTGCCGGTTGTGTGGATGTTGTGCTACGGCTGTGCGCTGCACGCGGCGGGCTTTTTCGCGCCACGAGGCGTCAGGCTGCTCGGATGGTTCTTCATTCTTTGTGCGTTTGGGGTTTTCTGCACACTGTTCTCCGCTGAACCGCTGCGGAATGCCGCCGCGGCCAACATCGTCATGGGTGTCTTCTTCGGCGTCGTGCATCTGGTTTACGGCACGTATCTTTACTTCACCGAGCAACAGAAAGATGTTGCGTGAGTCTGGAACCGTCTCTGCAACTGGATCGGGTGATCCACGAGAAAGGGCGGCTGGCGATCATGTCGCTGCTGGCCGCTGCACCGAAGCTGTCGTTCACCGAGCTTCGCGACACGCTCAGCATGACCGACGGCAACATCACCACCCACATCCGCACGCTCCAGGAAGCCGGCTACGTGTCTGTCACGAAGAGCTTTGAAGGCAGCCGCCCGCTGACAACCTGCGCCCTGACCGAGTCGGGGCGGAAAGCCTTCGCGAACTACATCAACCTGCTGGAACAGATCGTCCAGCGAACCAAGCAGTAGAGATCCCCACCAAACCACCAAAGGAGAACGCTTATGCCCACATACTTTTCAATACAAAGTGAATGCGCCTGCACCACACTCGCGACGCCACGGTCCATCCGAATCCTCCGAGCCGCGCATCTCGGCATGTGCTTCGGCGTGCGCGACGCCATTGCGCTGGCCTGTCAGGAGGTGGCAAGAGGCCCGCTCACTGTGCTCGGTGACTTGGTCCATAACGAAACCGTTCTCGCCGACTTGCGGCGTCGCGGTGTCGTTATCAAGCGCGACACGATGGCGGTGGCGACGCCGACGGTGATGATCACCGCGCACGGCGCGTCGCAGCGGGCCGTGATCCGGCTACGAGGGCGTGGCCTGCGCGTGCTGGAGGCGACCTGCCCGCTGGTGCGCTACGTGCAACACTGCGCACGCGAATTGGCGGCGGCGGCCTATCACCCGGTCATCGTCGGCCAGCGCGACCATGTGGAGGTGCGGGGCATCACGGAGGACCTCACCAGCTTCGATGTCGTGCTGACTGAGGACGACGTGGACCGGCTGGCGGAACGGCCGCGCTTCGGCGTCTTGGCGCAGACGACACAGCCGGTGGAGAAAGTGCGCTGGCTGGTGGCGCTGATGCGGCGGCGGTTCCCGCGGTCGGACGTGCGGTTCGTGGACACGGTCTGCCAGCCGACGAAGCTGCGGCAGGTCGCTGCGGCGGAACTGGCCCGGCAATCCGACGTGGTGATCGTTATCGGCGGCGCGCAGAGCAACAACACGCGCGAGCTGGTCGCGACGTGCAGCCGGTTCTGCGAGCGCGTGCATCACGTGCAGATGCCGGACGACCTGCAAACCGCGTGGTTTGCGGATGCGGCGACGGTCGGCCTCACGGCGGGCACGTCCACGCCGGATGCGGTGATTGACGCGGTGGAAAGCCGCGCGCGGGAACTGGCGGGAGCAGAAAGGAGCAAACGATGCGAGCGATGAAACGCTGGCAGATGGTGGTGGTGTTTGCGATGGCGATGGCGTGGCTGGAGTCGGCCATCGTGCTTTACGGACGGTTGCTGGCGAACCGGCTGGAGCCGTATCAACCCAATCCGCTGCCGTTCATGGCGGAGCTTGGTCCGACGGAGCTGGTGCGCGAGGCGGCGACGATGGTGATGCTCTGGGCGGTCGGCTGGTTCGCGGGCGACACGCGGCGGGCGCGGTGGGCGCTGACGTGCGTCGCGTTTGGTGTGTGGGACATCTTCTACTACATCTTCCTGCGGATCATCTGCGGCTGGCCGCGGACGTTGCTCGACTGGGACTTGCTGTTCCTGATCCCGCTACCGTGGTGGGGGCCGGTCATCGCGCCGATGCTGATCGCGGCCCTGATGATTGCGTGGGGCACGCTCGTCGCGCTCAACGACTCCGCCGCGCGCCCGTTGCGCTCGCGCTGGCCGGTCTGGGCGACCGCGGCGGTGGGCGCGGCGCTGGCGCTGGCGGTGTTCATGGCGGACGCGATGCGCGTCGCCGACGGCGGCATCGAGGCGTTGTGCAATGTCCTGCCGGTGCAATTCAACTGGCCGGTCTTCGGCGTGGCGTTGGCGTTGCTGGCCGCGCCGGTGGCGGACGTGGCGCGGCAACTGCGGCGTCGCGCGCGCACAGGTGGTGAGAAAACCTCAATCAGGTTTCGTTATGAACCTTCCTGCTCTTGAACACTGGCTCCCAACGGTTCCTGACGATCCGTTTTACCAGCCACGCGCGCCGCTCTGGCTGCCCGATGAGATGGTGACGCCGCCACCTGCGAGCGCGCTTATGACCTCGACCCGCCACCGCGCCGCGACCTGTTGCCGCGTGGGAGTTTTCTCACGACGAGCATAATCGTCACACGCGGCTGCGTGAACCGTTGCAGTTTCTGCTATCTCTCAACCGACGGCTTGGTCATGCCGTGCCATGTGCGCTTCCGCAAACGGCTGCTGCGCCGAGGTGATATTGCGGAGGCTTGACTTGTCCGGCGGGCGGACGTTAGCTCGCAGCTTATGAGCTTCATGCCGTTTGATTTTTCCGGCCGCGATGTCTGGGTCTTCGGCGGCGCGGGCTACCTCGGCCAGCCGACGGTGGAGTTGCTCGTGAAACTCGGCGCGCGCGTGCTCTGCGCGGACCTCGCTGGGCGCGCCGAGGCGTTTGTCTCGGCCAAGTCGCTGGCGAACGCCGTCACACCTGTTTCACTCGACGTGGCCGACGCGGCGGCGAAGGCGTTTGTTCTCGCCCATCTCCAGCAGCGCGGCACACCGCACGGCTTGGTCAACATGACCTACGCTTCTACCGCGAAGCGTCTCGATGACCTGACGGAGGCCGACTTCGACGCGGCCAACCACGGCAATCTCACCGCCACTTTCCTGCTTGCGCGCGAAGTGGGCAACGCAATGGCCGCGCGCGGCGGCGGTAGCATCGTGCTCTTCTCCAGCATGTATGGCACTGTGTCGCCCGACCCGAAGGTTTACGAGCCGCCCGCGAACCCGAACCCTATCGAATACGGCGCCGGCAAAGCGGGCATCCAACAAATGGCGCGCTACCTCGCGGTGCATTGGGGCCGCGGCGGCGTGCGCGTCAACAGCCTCTCGCCCGGCCCGTTCCCGAATTCGAACATCCAGCGCGACAATCCGGCTTTCGTCCAACGAATCGCCGCGAAGACGGCGCTCGGTCGCATCGGCCAAGCCAGCGAGATCGCCGGCGCGGTGGCGTTCCTGCTCAGCGACGCGGCGAGTTACGTCACCGGCCTCAACCTCGCCGTGGACGGTGGCTGGACGGCGTGGTGAGCGCGGCAGGGCCGCAGGCAAACAGGCGCGGCGGTGTGCGGAGGCGAAAATGTCACGTCGCTGTTGCTCGGCCCTGACTCCCACCCAAAACCGCCACGGCCAGTTCCACCGCGCTACAACTGTTTCAACTCCCGCTCGATGCTCTTCGCGTCCTTTGCCGGGCCGATCACGGCCAGCCGCAGGCGCGACGCGCGGAACAGATCGCGGGCGATGGCATGCACCTCTGCTGCCGTCACTAGTTGGACGCGGCGGACCACTTCATCCGGCTCGAAAATCTTCCCGAAGCCGAGCAGGTGTTCGCCGGCCCACATCATCTGGTTGCTCGTGCTCTCCAGCGCGAGCCGCATCTGGCCGATGGCGTAGTCTTTGGCGCGGCGCACCTCGCCGGCCGACGGCGGCTTGGCGGCGGCGCGGGCCAGTTCGCGCACGGTCAGGCGCAGCGCCTTGGAGAGGCGCTTGTTGTCAAGGCCCGCCGAGACGATCATCGCGCCGGCGTCGGCGAAGTAGTTGAGGGAGCTTTGGATGGAATACGCCAGGCCGTGCCGCTCGCGCACCACCTGGAAGAGCCGGCTGCTCATGTTCTCGCCAAAGATCACGTTGAGCAGCTTCAGCGCATAGCGCCGGTCGTCGGAGCGTGAGAAGCTATGCAGGCCGAGCGCGAGGTGGCTCTGCTCGGTGTCCTTCGTCACGAGCCGCACGACGGGGCCGGGTCCGCCCATGCGCGCCGGCAGGAACCGGTTCCGCCGGCCTTCGCGGATGCGCTTCGCCAACGGCCTCACCGCCTCCAGCAGGCGCGCGTGGTCCACCGGGCCGCCAGCGGCGATGATGGTGTTGCTGCCGACGTAGTGCCGCGCCTTGTAGCCGAGCAGGTCGCGGCGCGAGATGGCGTCCATGGTCTTGAGCGTGCCAGTCAACGACTTGCCCAACGGCTGGCGCGGCCAGAGCGTCTCGTTCAGAATCTCATGCACGTGCTGGTCGGGCCGGTCCAGATACATCTGGATTTCTTCCTTGATGACGCCGCGTTCCTTCTCCAACTCGGCCGCGTCGAACCGCGGCTCCAGATAGATGTCCATCAGCACGTCGAGGAGCAGGCCGAGTTTGTCGGCGCTGGCCTTGGCGAAGTAGCAGGTGTGCTCCTCGCTGGTGAAGGCGTTGAGGTAGCCGCCGATGCCCTCGACCTCCTGGCTGATTTGCCGGGCGCTGCGGCGGCGCGTGCCTTTGAAGAGCATGTGCTCGATGAAATGGCTGACGCCGCAAATCCGCGTCGGCTCATGCCGGCCGCCGACGGCGACCCAGACGCCGAGCGCCACGCTTTGCATCGAGGGCATCTCGGCGGTGGCGACCAACAGGGAGTTGTCAAGCCGCGTGACGTGGTAGCGGGCGATCATGTCATTTTCCTTCGCTCTGCCGCATCACGCTGGGCGCGCCAATGCCGGATGTGCTCGACGGCCTCTTTCGGCTCGTCCACGCAGACGAAGATGTCCAAGTCCTCCGGCGAGATGAGCTTCGATTTCAGCATCGTTTGCCGCATCCAGTCCACCAGGCCGCGCCAGTAATCGTGCCCGATCATGACGACGGGAAACCTCTCGATGCGATGCGTCTGGACCAGCGTGATGGCCTCGAAGTATTCGTCCAAGGTGCCGAAACCGCCGGGGAAGAGCACGAACGCGCTGGCGTATTTCACGAAGCAGACCTTGCGCGTGAAGAAATACCGGAAATCGAGCGGGTGGTTGATGTAGGGGTTCGGCTTCTGTTCTGACGGCAATTGGATGTTCAGCCCCACGGAAACGCCGCCGGCTTCGCTCGCGCCTTTGTTGGCCGCCTCCATGATGCCCGGCCCGCCACCGGTGATGACCGCGAAACCGCTCTCCACCAGCAGCCGGCCGGTCTGCACGGCCTTGCGATACATCGGGTCATTGCGCTTCGTGCGCGCCGAGCCGAACACCGTCACCGCCGGCCCGATGTGGCTCATGGACTCGAACGAGTCCACAAACTCCGCCATGATGCGGAATATCCGCCACGGATCCTCCCGCGTAAAATCTGGTATCGAGGCGCCAAGCATAAGTGAGCGGTGGCAATCTATCGGCCCCGCCGCGGCCTGTCAACGCAACCAGCGGGGCGGGAGAAAAAACTATGCCGCGTCGCTTTACACCCTGCGGGCGTTCAGATACCATGCCGCGCGCTCCAAAACCGGAGCGATGCCTGAAGTCTTCGGACTCACGAAAGGACTGTATGTCACAGAGTTTTCCGCCGCAGCCAGGTTTCCACCCGCCGCCACCCGTTGCCCGCGAGGAATTGAACTCGCATCTGGAACTGGCGCGGGAGGAAATCCAGACGCTGCAACGCAAGAAAGAAGAACTGGAGCGCGCCAAGGGCGAGTTGGAAGAGATGCGCCGCCGCCACGACGAGTTCGCGCGCGGCCGCGTCGAGATCCTTGAGGCGCTCAACCGCGGCCTCGTCGTGCTCGAGCACGAGCAGGTGGAGTCGCAGCGGATGCTGGACCTCATCGCCCGCACGCGCCAGACGTTCAAGGAACAGCTCACCCACGTCGAGAAACTGACCGACGCCCATTGGAACAGCGAGAACCTGAAGTCCGAGTTGTCCAAGGCGCTGGCGACGATCGAGACGGCGCGGATGGAATTCAACCGCGCCTGCCTGCGCATTGACGTGCTCCAGACCAAATCGCCGGACGATTTGCCGGAGACGCCGCTGGAGAAATTCTCCGGCCCGGCCAATCCGCTGGAGCGCATCGGCTTCGGCCAGGCGATGAAGCTCGGCTTCGCGTTTTCGCTGCCGCTGCTGGTGATTTTGCTGTTTCTCGTGCTTACGTTAATCATCAAGTGGTAGCTGTATCATGGCCTGGTTTGGGAAAAGACAGAGCACGCTGGACCGCCGGCTGCGCGAGATTGACAAGCAGTTGGAGGATCTCGACGCGCAGGTGCGGCGCTTGCAGCGCTCGCCGGCCAGGAACAGCCCGTTCAAGCCCGCACACACCGTCTATCCCTCCAACCGCCAGCCGCCCGCAGGGACCGCGCCGCCTGTCGCGTCGCCGGCCACGCCGCCCGACGCGCCGCCTCCCGATCACGGCAACGTGAGCTTCGGCGCGCCGCGACAACGCGAGCTTTGGCCGCGACCCGCCCACGAGGAACCGTCGGAGCCGCCGATCCGCGGGTGGAAGATGTGGTTGCGGTCGTTCTTTCAGACGCGCCAGCGGCCGGCCGACCCGAAACTGGTGAGCTACCTTTCCACGGGCAGCTTCAAGACCGTGCGCCCGCTGCGCTACGAACGGCGCATGTCGCGCTACCGGTTCGTGTTCAGCTTTGCGCTGCTTGTGGGCACGTTGCTGGTGGTCATACTCGCATTGAAGAATTGTTGATGGAGGCGCGGGGATGAAGACAGAACAGACCATTCAAAGTTATTGCCTGGCGACGCCCGTCGGCCAGGTGCGCGTCGAACTCTCCAACCGCGACCTGCGTTCGCTGGCCTTGCCGCGCGGCCGGGCGCGGCGCCGGCGCAAGAGCGCGGCGGTGCTGGACGCGATGCTGCGCCGGCTCCAGCGCGACCTGCGCGACTATTTCGAGGGCAAGGCCGTGGACTTGCGCCATCCGTTGGACCTGGACGGCGCCACGCCCTTCCAACGCGCCGTCTGGCGCGCGCTGCGGCGGATTCCGCATGGCCAGACCCGCACCTACGCGCAGGTCGCCCGCGCCATCGGCCGGCCCCGGGCCTGCCGCGCCGTCGGCGCCGCCTGCGGGAGCAATCCGCTGCCGTTGCTCATCCCCTGCCACCGCGTCGTGGGCTGCAACGGCGTCGGCGGGTTCTCCGCCGGTCGCGGCTGGAAAAAATTCCTCCTCGACCTCGAAGCCACTGTCGCTGAGGAGAGTCCGGGCGTTTTGCCGGAGTAAACACACGGCAATGCCGCGCATTGATTCGCGGACAAACTCCGGTATGCTGCGGGGCACGATGAAAACTCTTGTGCTGCTGTTTCTCCTCTGCTTCGCCATCGTTCCCAGCGTCCCGGCCGCCGGCGGCTATTTTGAAGTTGCTTACGCGCCGTCCACGCGCACCAACGAACTGCAACTCGGTGTCACCTACCGGCTCTGGCTGCCCGCAAAGGTCAAGACCGTGCGCGGCGTCATCGTCCACCAGCACGGCTGCGGCGTCGGCTCGAACAAGGGCGCGGAGCCGGGCGCGCGCGACTTGCATTGGCAGGCGCTCGCGAAAAAGTGGGACTGCGCGCTGCTCGTGCCGGCGTATCACCAGGGCGAGAAGGACAACTGCCGGCTCTGGTGCGACCCGCGTAACGGCTCGGACAAGACGTTCCTGAAGTGCCTCGTGGATTTCGCCGCGCAGACGAAGCACCCGGAACTCGCCAACGCGCCGTGGTGTCTCTGGGGCCACTCCGGCGGCGGCTTCTGGGCGAGCCTGATGCAGACGATGTATCCGGAGCGGATCGTGGCCATCTGGTTCCGCTCCGGCACGGCGTTCGGCATGTGGGTGAAAGGGGAAATCACGCGACCGGAGGTTACCGCCGCCGCGTTTGCCGTGCCGGCGATGTGCAATCCCGGCGTGAAGGAGAACGGCGACAAGCGGTTCAACGGCGCGTGGACCGGCACGCTCGATATGTTCAAGGCCTACCGCGAGCAAGGTTCGCCCATCGGCTTCGCGCCCGACCCGCGCACGAGTCACGAGACGGGCGATTCGCGCTACCTAGCAATTCCGTTCTTCGACGCGTGCCTCGCGCAGCGTTTGCCGGCCCGCGCCGGGCAGCCTCTGAAACCGGTGGACATGAAACAGGCGTGGCTCGCGCCGCTGATGGGCGACGAGGTGAAGCCTGCGGCGAAGTTCTCCGGCAACGTGAAGGAATCCGTCTGGCTCCCGAACACGCGCTTCGCCAAGGCGTGGCTCGAATACACGCGCATCGGCGAGACGGCGGACCTCACGCCACCGCCCGCGCCGGTGAACGTAAAGGCGGCTGCGAAAGACGGCGCGGTGGAGTTGACGTGGGACGCCGAGGCGGATTTCGAGAGCGGTTTGCGGGCGTTCATCATCCAGCGCGACGGCAAGGACCTCGCGCAGCATCCGGAGAAGCCGACAAACCGTTTCGGCCGGCCGCTTTTCCAAAGCATGTCCTACGGCGACACGCCCGTCGCGCCGTTGCCCGAGTTCCGCTTCACCGACGCGACCGCGAAGCCCGGCGAGAAGCACCGCTACAGCGTCATCGCCGTCAACAGTGTCGGCCTGAAGTCGAAACCAGCCCCGGCGCGCTGAACGGAAGTTCCTCCAATGAAAACTCTCCTCCGCGGCGCTCGCCGCACTCTGACCGCTTGGCTTCTCCTTTCGCCGACGCTTCTGCTGGCTGACGACGCGTTCCGCGTCAAGTTCGCGCGCTGGCAGACGAACGACTGGCAGATCGTCCGCGAGCCGAAGGCGACGCAGATGGGACGCTGGACACAGGAAAGCGACCACATCCGTGCCGGCGACAAGGATGACGGCTTGCTCAACCTGCTCCATCGTTCCGTCAGTGCCGCCGACGTGACGGTGGAGGCGCGCATGGCTTTCACCGGCGACGGCGCGCCGTCGTTGTTGCTGCGCGCGCAGGAGACCGCGAACGAAGTCGGCGACACCTATTTTGTCGTGCTCCACAAGAAGGGCATCAATGTCTGGCGTCGCGTCAACGGCCGCGCCAGCAAGGTTGCCGAGGCCGTCTTCGCGCCGGAGCCGGGCCGCGTCTGTTGTGTGCGCGCCTCCGCCGAAGGCTGGCGGCTGCGTGTGTGGGTGGACGACGTGTTGCGCGTGAACGCCGAGGATGCGACGATTCCGATGGCCGGCCGCGTCGGCCTGTGGGCGGGCGAAGGCGTTTGCTGCTTCCACGAATTTTCGGTCGAGGCAAAAACTCCGCCGCCCGCCGGCATCGAAACGCCTTCATGGCTAACCGCCGGCGTGGCAGAAGAAAAAGCGTGGTCCCGGATCGACAACGCCGCCGACGGCAAGCTGACGTGGGGTAGCAACAGCCGCGAGAAGAGCATCAAGACGGTCGCTTGCGATGTCCGCCTCTCTGCGCGCGCCAACGATGCCGCCGAGAGCCACTACGTCGGTGTGATGCTTCCCGTGCCGCTTCGCGATGTGCGCAAGCAGCAAATCCTGCTCGACGTGCGGAGCACCACGCCGGACGCGACCACTTCGGTTTACGTCCGGCTCTACGACGCGGCCGGCAAGCGCGTCGGTTCGTGGAACGGTCATCCGCACCTGCCAACGTCCACCCCTGTCACGCTCCACCTCCAGATCGGCATCGGTAGCGACGGCTTTGCCTGGGAGCCGCGCGAGATCAAAGGCGAAGCTTCCGCCGTGACAAAGATCGAACTGATCGCTGGCACGCAGCAACCCAACGCTGCCTACGGCCTTATCGCCACCAACCTCCGCACCGCGCCTGCGCCGCCGAGCGTCCGCGACCTGGCGAAAGCGAAACCGCTCTTCCTCGAAACGCCGCTCGTCGTCAGCGGACGCGCGGTGGCGGCGATTGTGACCCCGTCGAAGCATCGCGACCTCGCCGGCAGGTTGCAGTCGCGCATCCGCGAACTCACCGGCGCGGATGTGCCTGTGCTCGACGACGCAAGCCTCGCGGACGCTCAGGGCCGTTGGAACACCGACGGCATCGCGCGCCGCGGCAAGTCGCTGATCGCGCTCGGCAACTTCGAGACCAACCGTCTGCTGCCGTTGCTCTACGCGAGGCTTTACACCGCCGTGGACGCCTACTATCCGGGTGTGGGCGGCCACGCTTTGCACACCATCCATGACCCGTGGGGCAACGGTCACAACGTCCTCGTCGCCGGCGGCAGCGACGACGACGGCGTGCGTGCCGCTGCGGAGGCGTTGCTGGCGGAACTCTCAAAGCGCGCCGCGGGCAAGGACCTCGCGCTGCCGCGTCTGATGCAACTGAAGCCATCGCCAGCGCTTCTCAAGGAGATGTCGGCGCTGCGCCGAAACCCGGACGAGAAAGTCATCGCACAGGCGGTGACGAAAGCACGGGAGGCGTTCGCGCGCGGCCAGCACACGGGTGTGACGCTCAACCTCTATCAAGCCGGCTTCAACTACCATCACTCCGGCCACGAGGGCTACGCCGAGTTGTTTAAGCGGCTCGCGCGGTTGATGATCGAGATCTACCGCTCGAAACCGACGACCTACGGCGGGCCGTGGGGCATGGACGCGGACTTCAACTCGATGCAGGTGATCGCCGCGTGGGACCTCGTTGAGGAAAGCCCGGCGTTTACCGAGGCGGAGCGGCTGGAGGTCACGCGCATCATCGCTGAATACGCGTGCTACCTGGAGAAGTTCGGCAGCTTCCAGGGCGCAAGCCGCCAGCACGTCCGCCACAACCACAACACGTTCCCGGCTCTCGGCACGCTCTTCGCGGCGGAGTATTTCGGCAAATACTACCGCGTCGCCGAAGCCGCGCACTGGCTCGTGGAGGCGGATGCGTGCTTCCGGCCGCAGGCGCGCAGCTTCAAGGCGCAGGAGGATTCCAACGGTTACCAATGGCTGACCGTCGGCCACCTGATGCGTTACGCGCTCGCGCGGCCCGACCACACGTGGTTTGCCAACGGCAACGCGCGCCGCACGATGGACCTCGCCATCACCACGATGGACAACCTCGGTTACCAGTCGGCGTTCGGCGACGTGGGCGGCTGGCGCGGTTGGGCCTCCGAGGTGCCGCTCTGGATAACCGGCGCGTGGTATTTCCGCGAGCCGGCGTTTCGCTGGGCCGTCGAGCAGGAACGGGCGGTGCAGTCGTATGCGCGCGTCCGCATCGGCGAAAATGAAACCGCCGGCCCGCAAGCTACTGCGCCGAGGGGTTGCGACGGCACACGCGTCTTTCCGATGGAGCGGAAGTTCTACGACTACTGGGCGCCGCACGCAACAAACAGCGTGGAGAAGCTCTGGCTCGCGCCGCTGGAGCACACCTACGAGAAGGTCTCCTTCCGTGGCGGCTTCGACCCGCAACAACCGTATCTGCTGCTCGACGGCATCGGCTGCGGCGGCCACCGGCACTACGACGGCAATTCGTTCGTCCGCTACAGCGAGCGGGGTCGCGAGTGGTTCGCCGACGGTGACTACATCAAGGCGTTGCCGAAGTTCCACACGTCGGCCTTGGTCTTCCGCGATGGCCAGTCGTCCACACTGCCCCCCTTCTGTGCGCTGGAAGCTCACGCCGACCTGCCAAGTGCTGGCTTCGCGCGGAGCACGGTGCGCGACTACGGCTCGGCCGACTGGTCGCGGAACCTCGTCTGGCTCAAAGGCCGCTGCTTCGTGGCGATTGATTCGCTCAAGGCGCGCACCGCGGACGAGTATTCGTTCCGCACGGTCTGGCACACGCTCGGCGAGCCGAAGATCGAGGGCAGCCGCTACAACGTCGAGCAGAACGGCGAGCGATGCGTCATCGAGAACCTCGATGGCGCGCGGCTCAAGCTCACGAACGACGAATCGCTTGGCAAGAACTGGAATGGCTACACCAACGCGCAGCCTGTCGTCCGCATCCTCCAGCAGATCGCCAGCCGAAAGATGAAGGCGGGGGAAAGCCGCCACTTCCTCAACGTCTTCGGCGCGTCGCCGTTCACGGCAGCGCGAGCTTCTGACACAAGTGTGCTTGTGAGCGCTGGCGGTGAAACCGTATTGGTTGGCGTGACCGATGGCAAACGCAGCACCGTCGCGCCCGGCATCGAAACTGACGCGGCGCTGTTTGTGCTGCGAGCGCGCGGCTTCTCGCTCGCGAAGACGACGACACTTGTGGTTGGCGGGGGCACGCTCTTCCGTGCGAGCGCGCCGGTGGCGGTTGAGTTTGACGCCGCAAGTGGCCGCGCCGTGGTGGAATCGCCGGCGCGAGTAACGGTCGCGTTTCTGGGCGAAGCCGAGCGGGAAGTGGAGCCCGGCCGGCAGGAGTTCGCCGTGATCGGCTCAGTGCGAATTCCGTTGCCGAAGGCTGCGCGTGCCAAGGCGAAATCGGCCGTCGCCGCCGAAAACGTGCCGCAGCTTCCGGTGCGATGGAAGTTCAACAGCGCGCCGTTCACATGCATCGCCGCCGCCGACCTCGACAGCGACAAGAAGAGCGAAACGGTCGGCGGCGCATCGGACGGCCGCGTTTGTTGCATCGGAGCCGACGGGAAGCAACGCTGGGAATTCAAAGCAGCGAGCGCGGTCAAAGCCATCTGGGCCGGCGACCTCGGCGGCGACGGAGGGCATGTGGTTGCTGCCGGGCTGGCCGACGGAAACGTCTGCCTGCTGGACGCCACCGGCAAGCAGCTTTGGTCGCATGCGTTTCCATTTTACAAACGCAAGCCGGTCGTCACGGTCGTCTTCGCGGCTGACCTCGACGGGAGCGGCAAGAAGGCAATCATCGCCGGCACGGAGTCATGGCATTTCTACGCGCTCGACCGCGGCGGCAGGGAACTCTGGCACTACGAAAGCGTTCACGGCTCCACGTGCGGCGCGGCGGCAGACCTCGACGGCGACGGCAAGGAGGAGATCCTCGCCGGCACGGAGTATTATTGGTGGCACGCCATCGCGCCGGACGGCAAACGGCGCTGGGGTTACTCAACCCGCGGCCCGCACGCGAACTGTGTGGCGGCGGGCGACCTCGGCAGCAAGCGAGCCGTGGTCTTCGGTGGCGCGGATGGCAACCTCCACGCCATCGGTGCCGACGGCAAGTTACTCTGGCAATTCAACACCGGCGACGAAGTGACCGGCGTAGCGGTTGCCGGCGGCCGTGTGGTTGCCACCTCGATGAGTTTCAATCTCTACGCGCTCGACGGCGACGGAAAGAAACTCTGGCGTCGCGACCACGGCGACGTGCTGCGCGGGCTGGCGCTTCTCGGTTCAAACATTGCCGTGGGCGGGGAAGACGGCCGCGTCGCGGTCTTCAGTTCCGAAGGCGCGCCACAGAGCGAGACGAAACTTGACGCGCCGGTCACCCAGTTGAGCGCTGTTGACCTGGATGGCGACGGTGGGCAGGAACTTGCGATCCTAGACGCGCGCGGCGAAGTCGCCGTCATTGGAATCAAGAAGGACTGACGCCTGACGCGTCAACCGCCACTGGCCTGATGGCGGTTAGTCTTTGGACAAAGTCCACGTGTTGTCCGGATCGTATTCCTGCATCGTTTTGACGACGGAAGCGGTCTTCGGGCCGAGGTTCTTCTGATAGACCTTGCCCTGCTGGTTTACGATGAAGGTCATGATGCCGGTGTTGCCCCACTGGGCGGGCCACGCCACAAACGCGAAGCCGCCGATCATGTTGCCGTTGATGACGTAGTTGTATTTGCCGCCCGGAGCGTGCCGGCCCTGCTTGGTTAGAATCTTGAAATAGTAACCGCGGTAGGGCGATTGCGCCTCGGTCATGATCTTGGTCTCGCGGCGGTAGCCTTCCTCTTTCGCCTGGGCGATGAGCGGGCCAAACGGGCTGAGTTCCTCCTCCGGCTCGGCGCGCCAATAAAGACCATCGCGTTTGCCCGGCGTGCTGCGGAGCTGCTGCGCATAGCAAAGCACTTCGTCGCCGTTGCGGTCCTGGCTGGCGTATTCGCGCTGGGCGTCCACGTAGGCGCGGCAGACACGGATCGCGCCGAGTTCGTTCATGCCAATGCGGCGGTTGAGGATTTCCTCCCGGCCCGCCGCCGTGTCGAAGAACCAGCGCCCTTCCTCCTTCACCAGCGGGATGGGAAACGGCCAGCCGTCCGCGCCAAGTTGGAGCGTCACCTTGGAATCGGAGACGCGAACGAGTTCGACTTTCTCCGTCAGGCGGCGCAGGAACCTGTCTCGCGCGTCGGTCGCCTGCACAACATCGGCCGAGGCCAGGCCGCGACCCTCCGGCCCGAAAATCGAGCGCAGCGTGTTGGTGTCCTTGGCCTTGGCGGCCGTCACCACCGCGTTCACCGCTTCCTCCGCGGAAGCGAACCGTGGTTCACCGGCGGCCAGCGCGCACGTCGGGAGCGCCTGGACAAAGCCCGTCAAGACAATGACCGCTGCCGTGGTGCAGAGCGCCCGGTTGAGTAAAAAGTCGCGAGGTTTCATGGATTTCATTTCTCGGTGTGAATTCAGTTCCCGCGATGCGCTCAACGTTTGCGCCGGTCGGAGTCGTCCTTTCCGCTGGACGATGTGGAGGGCTGGGTCGGGCGCGCGGATGACCCTGACCTGCCGGACGACGAAGCAGGCGCAACCGATGAAGGAGCCGATCGCGGAGGCGGCGCGGTCCGGCTGATTGCCTCACGACTCTGCTGGCCGCGGCTGCTGGCTGCGCGCGCATCGCGCGCGGTCTCACCGCCAAAATACACATTGCCGGCCGATCGGACGCTTGGCACGGGGACAGCGCGTTGAATCGCGGGACTGGTTTCACGGCGCAATTCCGAACTGCCGCGCCTGATGTCGCGTGACTCCGTTGGCCTGACTGTGGGTTGGGCCGTGACGACCGGCGCGTCGCGCTGTATTGTGGGACTGGTTTCACGACGCGGCTCCGAGCTGCCGCGCCTTGTCTCGCGCGATTCCGTTGGCCTGACTGCGGGTTGGGCCGTGACGACCGGCGCGGCGCGCTGTATTGTGGGACTGGTTTCACGACGCGGTTCCGAACTGCCACGCCTTGTCTCGCGCGACTCCGTCGGCCTGACTGCGGGCTGAACTGGGACGACCGGCGCGGCGCGTTGAATCGTGCGATCTCTTCCGCTGCCGCTGCGAGACTCCGCAGCTCTGACCGCCGGTTGAGCCGTGACGGCTGTCGCCGAACGCCCCTCGCGAGTCTCCCAACCGCGGTCGGCGCGGTTGATCGTGGTGATGGGAGAGCGGGAATGCGGACGCCAGACCGTGACGTTTCGATTCGCGATGCTGATGTGGTTGTTGACGGCCACAGGCACGTGACGCTCGCGAGCTGGACGATGCCACCAATCGTGCGGGCGGAAGTGGTCGCGATGCCAGGTGAAAATGTTGCGGTGATGCCAGTCGCAATCGTGATTCAGCCAGAAGCCGACGGAGAAGCCGGTGCCGAACGAGAGGAAGAAGCCGCGCCGCGCGAAGACGAATTCGGGCTGATACACCGGCACATAGATCACCTCCGGGCTGGCGGGTAGGATTTCGATAATCCCGCTGTTGACGACGACGTATTGCTGCGGCGTGGCGCGCAGGTTGCCGAGCGTCTGGGCCTGGAAGCGCAACCGCTGGATGGCGTCCATCACCTCGGCTTGCTGGAAAAGGAACGCCTGGCCCAACTGGGCCGTCCAATCGAGCCGTTGATCCATCATCTTCAACACCTCGGGATAACGGGCCACCGCCCGCACGCTCAGGCTCCACGGCTGGAGATCAACCTGGTTCATGTCACCGCCACCAAAGACGTAGCGGGCCGCGAGCACGATTTCCCCCGGCTGCGTGGCGGCGGGGAGAATCTGCGCAATCAACGGATCGGGATAGAGCGCGATGGGCGCGAGCAGTTGGTCCAGCTCGACGCTGGAACGCATCGGCACCGGGGGGGAGGGAGGCGGCACGGCCCATTGAGCCGGCGTTTGAATGGCCGCGCCGATGAGCACCATCAGCGCCGAGGTAAGAAGGGTTGTTCGTTTCATGGTGTTTCTCTCCAGTCGAAAACTCGCATTCTCCTGCTGAGAAGAACATAGACCAAACTTGTTCTCATTTCTTGGTTCTTTCTGCCAGTCTTTGACGCCCACGCGCCGCCGCTATTCATGGGGGTGCAATCGCCCGGTCTTTGTTGCGTTTTACGGGTTCATCGGCAATGCATGGGTTGAATTCACTCGGATTGGGTTGGAGCGCGGTTTCGTTATCGCGGCTTTCTTCAACTTCACCAACACGCCGAACGCCGGCAGGCCGAGAATGAACTCCCGCGCGTTGTGGAGAAAAGTGAGCATCCCTCATCGAGAGTGTGAACCGGCTCAACCCAAGACCGGACACTCCGCGTCTCGCGGCCAAACCGCCTTATGGGACGAGGAAGTTCCTACCCGTCGTAGGATCGTTCACCACCGAGCCAGGCGCGAAGCCGGTCACATCCACCCAAGGCCCGTTCGGATTCCACGGACTCTTCACAAGACCGGGGCGGTCAGCGTGAAAGCCGTAAGGAAGCGATGCTCCCGGTGGTGGAGGCGGCGGCAGCGGGTGGGCTCTTATGTTGCGTTCCTCGCTTTGTTCGACGGCGTTGCCCACCAGCGCGCCGGTGAGAGCGCCGGCACCCGCGCCAATCGCAGCGCCCGGCCAGCCGCCGAGTGCGCCGCCGATGGCCGCGCCGCCGAGTGTGCCGTAGCCCGCGCCTTGTTCCGTGGTGGTGCAACCGGCCACCAGCACGACGCAAGCCCCCAATGTTGCTGCAAGTGTCAGTTTGCTCATAGTCATTCCCCGTTGAATAACTTCTGCCAACTTCGACGACCCATCATCTCAACGAACTGTTCTTTGCATCAATCGCCTCACCAGCAATGACGATGGTGATGATGCCCGCCGCCGAAACCGAAAAAGAACCGCACAGGCGGATTGTAGTAATAGACCGGCGCCGGATAGTAGTAAACCGCTGGCGGTGGAGGCGTGTAGTAATAGACCTGAGGCGCCACCGGCAAGGCACGCACAACCTGCTGGTCGCTCAGCCCGCCCACGTAATCACGTCCACCCGATTCGCGGACCACGGGCGCCGCGGGTTCACTGGGCTTGGCGGAATACGGAGCTGCCGGGCGGTTGGCCTGCATGGCCGCAAGAACACCCTCGCTGACGCCGTCGCGCTTGAGCGACTCGACATCCTGCGCGGTCAACTGGAATTTCGACCCGGTGGATTGAATGGTCTGGATGATCACGTCGTCGCTGATGCCGGCTTTTGACATTCTGACGATGTCGCTGCCTGTCAAGGCAACGGTCGCACACAATGCCGTTGCCACCGCCCCAGCCACGAGCGATCCGAAGATTGTGGAGCATTTTAAGATGTTCATTTCGGTTTGTTTGACGCTGGCCAACCTGTTTCATTCATCCGACGCGCCGCCCAACCCCTTCATCCGCTGGAGAGAACGGTTCCCTCTGGATGTGAGAATCAAACGCCCGGCAAAACATCACGCCGGCGCCATCCACGCGGGATTCAAGGCCGGTGAATTGGCAACCGCTCAACAGCGGCAGGCTCAAAAGAGGACAGCATGACCGTAAAGCGCCACATTCCGGCTTCGTTCCGAGGCGGAAACTGCATGGCATTCCATCTGCCCATACAAGAACCGAAGCAAAACAGATTAACAACGAACAGGAAACGGTTATGAAGAAAATGAAGAACCCGGCAGATGGCGTCAGCAGTTCGTGGACCTTGGGTGAATTGGTGACACTGGCCTTCGATGTCACCCCCAATCGCGCAAGGGCCGTGAAGCTGCTGGAAGTATTGCTGGAAGGACGGGTCATCAAGTCGGCGGCAAGATGAACCCGGGAGGATGATTCTGAAGATGTCCCGGCCACAGGCAATCAAATCAAACCAACAACAAACAGGAGACTACAATGATGATGAGAATAGCGTTGGCTGTGCATGATGTTCGGAGCCGTTGGCCCCCGGCGGGTTGTTATCATGGGCGTTCAGTGTCACCTCGATGCCACGCTGCGGCAAACGCCGCAGAAGGGCGTTAACGTCCTGGGCGTCACTACCTGAGAACACGGAAGAAAGGCAACGATTCGTGCAAACCGATATTCAAGCGATGAACCCCGCGTCTGACGACATCGCGCGTTTGGCTTATTTGATTTGGGAGAAGGAGGGGGAACCTCAGGGGCGTGAGATGGAGCACTGGTTCCAGGCGGAGTCGCTCTTAACGGCCGCGACACAAGTGGAGCCGCCCGCACAGATCGCTGTAAAAGCCAGGAAGTTGCCCAAGCCAACGAAACAGAAGAAAGGCAATCGCAGTCAGCGCAACAGCACCCCGCACACTTCTCCGGCAGGCTCGCGCTCTGGCTATCCTGGTGGCTCCAGCAACAACTTCGATGGGTTTGCTTATGGCACGATGGTGCCCTTGGGCGGACAGAACACATTCACCAGAACCAGGTTCCCGTCCTTGATCAAGCCTACATCCAAGGCGTAGATCTTCTCCTCGCTGCTGCCATCCAGGCCGCTCGTTTCCCGGGTGCGGAGGCACTTCTCATACGTTCCTGTGGGAGTTTCACACGTGTCCGTGAGACTGACGATCTCCGCCCGGTCCATCGCGGTTCCCGGGGCGAGTTCGTGGTAATACTTGTCACCCACCCTGGGCCTGCCGGGCATCCACAAGCCGAATTTGGCGCCGTTCACTCCCGCCAGCCATGATCCCGCGTGGCCTGTGACCTTGCCGTTCTCGTAAGTGTCCACATCCTCGCCAAAATAGTAAACGTCGCCGGTGGTCTTGCTGATGGCCAAGTAGTTTCTGGACACCTCGACCAGTTTGCCATCCTTCATTTCCCGTTCCTCCACCACCCTGGTTTCCACGCCGTCAACCATCTTGGTTTCAACCAGCACGCTGATCACCATGCTGTGTTTTCCGTGTTCAAGGTGCAGGCGGTAGGTTGGCAACAGAACGAAGTAAGGGTTTTTGCCAATGGCAACGAGGTCTGCCTTGTCTGGCGAGAATGACTTGCCCCAGGGCCGTTCTGACTTTCCGGCAGTGTCCTCAGCGTGAACCGTGGGCGGGATGATCCATGCCAGAATTGCGAGGCTTGCCAGGATTAAAGTGCGTTTCATGATGCTGTCTCCTTCCGGCCATCTGAACGACTGCCTTGTCGGCGGCTGTTGTCCTCTTGTCAGTTCGCTGCGTAGAGCCAACCGGGCAAAAAAGTAGCACATCGTTCGAGTTTTTGTTCTGACTTTCAGATCAGTAACTTCGCTCTCACTCTGTGCTGGCTCAATATGCCACCCCTGCGTGGTTCCGCAAGCGCATCATGGCCAACGCAACCGCGAGGGGTTTCGGCAGGATAGGCGGTGTCCCTATGCCGAAACCGGAATTCCCCTGATTGCGAAGGATTCCCATGAGTCTATGTTCCCTTGCGTGGAGTGGAAAGTTTGGTCCGAGGGCCAAAGGGCAGCTCGGGAATTCCGGTCCACGCTTCTTTTTTGGGCGCTGCCAGAACTGGGACGGCATCGCGCCGACCATCAGCAGCCACGACGGCAGGCCGGCGCTGCGCGCAACTGAATCGTGGCGAAGCGGGCCATCAAGCTGCTATCGTCGTTGTGCTGAACTCATGAAACATCTTGTCATCCACACCGATGGCGCGTGCGAGGGCAATCCCGGCCCCGGCGGCTGGGCGGCCGTCTTGCGCTGCGACGGCCAAACCCGCGAGATCGCCGCCGGCGAACCCGCCACCACCAACAACCGCATGGAACTCCAAGCCGCCATTGCCGCCCTCAGCGCCGTCGAAGAACCCTGCGTGATCGAGTTCTTCACCGACTCCGAATACCTCCGTAAAGGCGTCACCCAATGGCTGCGGCTCTGGAAAGCCAGAGGTTGGCGCACCGTCAGCCGCCAGCCCGTGAAGAACGACGACCTCTGGCGTCAGCTCGATCAACTGGCCGCGCCCCACCGCATCACTTGGAAATGGCTCAAAGGCCACGCCGGTCACGCCGAAAACGAACGCTGCGACCACCTCGCCGGCTTGGAGATCGCAAAACTCCGCCAGCGCCACACGCCGCAACAACTCGCCGCCCTGAAAGCTGGGTTCGACGCCGCGCGCTCCCCGCTCAACACTCAAGGCATGCTCTTCTGAGATTCTTCGCTGTCTCGCCCGGCCGCATATCACGCCTGCCCGGAGATTGCATCCTTTCGGCGGGTCATTATACTGCCGGCCGCTGTTGACGACTGGAACGTTTTTGTTCCGCAGCAAGGAACGCAACCAACACCGGAGACCAACTCATGTCAGCCACACTGAAATTCCTCGCCTTCGACCTCGGCGCCGAGAGCGGCCGCGGCGTGATCGGACACTTTGACGGCGCCAAGCTCCGCCTCGAGGACGTGCACCGCTTCCCCAACGGCGGCGTGCGCTGTGGCGACACCTATTATTGGAACACCTTCCGCCTCTGGGCGGAGATCAAGCACGGCGCGACGCTGGCCGCCAAGCAGCACGGCGCGGACCTCGCCGGCATCGGCATAGACACCTGGGGCGTGGACTTCGGCCTCCTCGACAGCAACGGCGAACTCATCGGCCCGCCGGTCTGCTACCGCGACCCGCGCAACGGCCCCGCCATGGCCGCCGCCCTCCGCAAGGTCCCGCGCAAGGAGATCTACGCCAGCACCGGCCTCCAGTTCATGCAGTTCAACACCCTCTTCCAGCTCTACGCGCTCGCCCGGAAGAAGTCCGCCCAGCTCGACGGCGCGGCGACGTTCCTGATGATGCCCGACCTCTTCAACTACTGGTTCTCCGGCAAGAAGGTCTGCGAATACAGCATCGCCAGCACCACCCAGTTCCTCGACGCCCGCAAGAAGACCTGGGACCTCGCCCTGCTCAAGAAGCTCGGCATCCCCGCGCGCATCCTGCCGAAGATCGTCAAGCCCGGCACCGTCCTCGGCCCGCTCCTCAAGAGCGTCCGCGAGGAGACCGGCCTCGGCCCTGTGCCCGTCATCGCCCCCGGCTGCCACGACACCGCCAGCGCCGTCGCCGCCGTGCCCGCGCGCGGCCGCGACCACGCCTACATCAGCAGCGGCACCTGGTCCCTTATGGGCGCCGAGCTGGACGCCCCGCTCATCAACGACACCACCGCCCGTTACAACTTCACCAACGAAGGCGGCGTCTGCGGCACTGTGCGGTTCCTCAAGAACATCATGGGCCTCTGGCTCCTCCAGCAATGCCGCGCCGCCTGGAAGCGCGCCGGCGAGGAACTCCACTACGACCAGATCCGCCAGCTCGCCGAGCAGGCCCCGCCGCTCGTCTCCATCGTCGAGCCGGACCACAAGGAATTCCTCGCCCCCACCGACATGCCCGCCGCCATCCGCGACTTCTGCAAGCGCACCGGCCAGTCCGTGCCGCAGGACAAGGGCGCCGTCGCCCGCTGCGCCCTCGAGAGCCTCGCCTTGAAATACCGCTGGACCCTCGAGCGCATCGAGGAATGCCGCGGCCGCGGCGTCTCCGTCATCCACATCGTCGGCGGCGGCACGCAGAACGCCCTGCTGAACCAGCTCGCCGCCGACGCCACCGGCCGCACCGTCATCACCGGCCCCATCGAGGGCACCGCCATCGGCAACATCCTCATGCAGGCCATCGCCCGCCGGGAGATCAAGAGCCTCGACGAAGCCCGCGAGGTCGTGCGCCAATCCTTCCCCGTCTTCACCTACGAGCCGTCCAGCGACCGCGCCAAGTGGGACGACGCCTACGCCCGCTACCTCGAAGTCAGCAAAGCCGCCACCGCGTTTTGAAGTCCGAATCACATGAATCATTCAACATCCGCTCTGATTCTGCTCTGCATCAGCCTTGCGATTCCGCAGGCGGGCCATTCTTTCCTCAATGCCGCCGAGAGCACTGGCCAGGTGTCTGCGGCTGCCGCTTCCACGGTGGTTCAGCAATGGGTGGAACATGGACGCGCCTGGCTGGCAAAGAACAAATACGCGGAGGCGATTCAGTGCTTCGACAAGGCCGCCGCCTCCGCCGCGGACCCGGCGTCCGCTGTCGAACCCCGGCGGCTTTCGGCGAACGCCCACACTGCATGGCTGCAATCACTGCAAGTAACCCGGTATCACCTTTCGGGCCAGCTTGCTTCCGCGAAAGAACGGCTGAGCCAGCTCGAACAGGAAGTGGCCCAGGCGAAAAAAGCCGTGGCCGACTTGGCGGCGCAGCAACAGAAGGCCATGAGCAGCCGGGGCAAGATTCGCGTGGATTCCATTGCGCAGGCCAATCGGAACACCTACGAACTCAAAATCCTGAGCGGCACGACGGCGGTCAACACTCAGACGAAGCTCGTTGCCGCGCTCGATCAACAGTTGAGTTCCTTGGAGGTCCAGATCAACGGCGTCCTGGCGCGCATGCCTGCGCCAACGATCATCAGGATCACGCAGGCAAAATACGGACAGAAGGACGTGACGGCGGCAGTCCAGGAGTTGGCGCACGGTGACCGTGCCACTATCTGCGCCGCCGCAAAAACTTTTGGATTACAGCAGGATCCCTCCCCCGACGCCACGCTCACCATCTCCTACGAACTGCGCGGAGAAAGGAAAGAGATCAGTGTCCCGCAAGGATGGACGGTGAAGCTTCCGAGCGCGCAGTTGATATCGCCCCCGCCCTCCGTAGCCGACCCGCCTTGGTATGAACAAAATGCGATGTGGCTGGTGGGGGGCGTGGTGGCGTTGCTGCTGGTCGTGACGACGTTCTGGCAGCCCAAGCCAAAGGAACCGGATAAGAAATGGTGGAGTGATGATGATAATAAGCAGTCGTGAGGACACGTCGAAGTGAAGCATTCCGGCAAGCCGGGGACGAATCGGGTGATGGGAGCTGGGATCGGGTGAGGTTGGGGAAGAAGCTCTCAGCGGTCAGCTTTCAGGAGTCAGCCGAGCGGTTGATTTCCTTCTTGCTCAAACCGTCCGCGCTGTTTTAGGGATGGCGGCGAAGAAACAGGAATGCGCCGCGGGCCGGCGCACGGGTTGGGACTCGGCGTAGCGGGTAGCGGCCAAGCAAAGTGAGGAGACAAAGTATGAACGGGAAAACTCGTTCTCATACGTCATCGAAACCACCACCCCTCCGGCAGGAACTCGCCGCGCCGATCTGCGTGGCGATGGGGAAGGTGTTCCGCGAGTTGCGGCTGAAGCGCCACCTGTCCATGTATGCGGTGGCGAAGCTGGCGGGCGTCTCGCGCGAGATGGTGCGCCGCGTGGAGCTGCGGCTCTCGAAGCCGTCGCTGGACATGGTGGAGAGGATCGGCAGGGCGTTTGGCCTGCGGCTGATGCAGGTGCTGGCGCTGGCCGAGTAGCGCGGCTGATGGAAGGGAAAGAGGCGGCGTGTGGTGCGTCATGGGGTTTTCTGTAAATATGGTCTCCGACCGACGAATGAATTGATGACGAACAGCCGGCGATGAGACATCGCCGCTACAGGAAAAGGTGGGGCGGGCGCTCCGCGCGCGCTATGCTTGGACTTAACAACAGCCACCGCGCAGGATTACGCCGCGGATGAACATGAACAAGAATCGGTTGCGGAACATAATTGGGCTTGTCTTCTGGGTTCTCGTTGCGATGTTGGTTTTGGGTTTGATATCGCTGCCATTTCTACGTAGCTAGCTGAGTATGGCTATCCTCACTCGCCGAAATAGTCAGAGTTATGATTTCCTTCGCCGCCCCGGCGGCCGGCAGGGGTTTCGTCATTCAGCCAGGTTGCGAGGCGCCAGCTACCTCGGTGTCGCGCGGCTTTCGAGCTTGAGAATCGGCCGGTTCCGGCGTTGATTAGCCGGCGCAAGACGCTGCATGGAAATAAAACCTCTATGAACCCTGTTGCCCTCATCACCGGCGCATCACGCGGCATCGGCCGCGGCATCGCGATGGAACTCGCCAAGGTCGGCCACGATCTCGTCATCAACTACGCCGGCAACGCCGACGCGGCGAAGCAGACGCGGGACGATTGTGTGAAGCTTGGCGCGGGCAAAGTCCACGCCGAGATTTGCCAGGCCGACGTCGGCGTCGCGGCGGACCGGCAGCGGCTCGTGGAGTTCACGCGACAGACGTTCAGCCGGCTGGACCTGCTGGTGAACAACGCCGGCGTGGCGTCACGCGGCCGGCTGGATCTGCTGGATGCGACGGAGGAGAACTTCGACTGGCTCATGGGCATCAACGTGAAAGGCCCGTTCTTCCTCTCGCAACTTGCGGCGAAGTGGATGATCGAGCAAAGGAAGTCGGGAGGCGATGGGTATAAGCCAAGGATCGTGACGGTCACGTCCATCTCGGCTTACACGGCCTCGACGAACCGTGCCGACTACTGCATGTCGAAGGCGGCGTTGTCCATGATGGTGAAGGTGTTCGCGGCGCGGCTGGCGGAGCACGGCATCCACGTCTTTGAAATCCGGCCGGGGGTGATCGCCACCGACATGACGGGGCCGGTGAAGGCGAAATACGACGCGCTGATCGCCGGCGGGTTGACGCCAATCAAGCGTTGGGGCCAGCCGGAGGACATTGGCCGGGCGGTGGCGGCGATTGCGCAGGACCTGCTGCCGTTCTCCACCGGCGAAGTCATCAACGTGGACGGAGGGTTTCACCTGCGGACGATATGACGGCAAGGAACCCATGAGGCGGCGATGAAGCCCCAGAAACATCTGGCCGATTGGTTTGAGATCGCGGCGCATTTATGCGGCGCGGCAACGGCAAGCATCGGGGCGCTGGCGCTGGCGGGATGGGTGACCGGGTTGCGCGAACTGGCCGGCGTGAGCGATCAATGGATTCCGATGGCGCCAAACACGGCTGTGGCGTTCATTGCGCTCGGCTCGGCGTTGTCGCTCGTCCAACACGGCGGCCATCGCAGCATCCTGGTCGCCAGGCTGCTCAGCGCGACAGTTTGCACGGTCGTCCTCTTGCGGCTCAGCGAGTCGGTCACGGGCGCGGACCTGGGAGTGGACCGCTGGGTCTTCAATGTGCCCGCGGAATCCATGGGGACGATTCCGGTGGGGCAAATGGCGTCTGTGACGGCGTTGAGCTTTCTCTGCGCCAGCGTTGCGCTGCTCCTGATTGCGTTCAACCGGTGGTGGCTGGTGGCCGAGGCGCTGGCGGTGGTGGTGGCGCTTGTCGGCCTGGTGTTCTTCCTCGGCTACCTCTACCAAGCGCCGCTGCTCTACCGGGAAACCATGATCCCGATGTCCGTCACGACCGCCGCGGCGTTTTGCTTCCTCGGCGCGGGCACGCTGGTCGCCGTGGCGGGCCGCGACCTGGCCGCGCGAAGACGCGCGGCGCAGCAGCTCCAGTTGCAGGCTGCCGCGCTGAACGCCGCCGCCACCTCCATTCTCATCACCGACCGGCAGGGCACCATCCTCTGGTGCAACCCGGCGTTCTCCGAACTGACCGGCTACACCGCCGCCGAGGCGGTCGGACAGAACCCGCGCCTCCTGAAGTCGGGCAAACACGACCCGGCGTTCTACCAGCATCTTTGGAGGAGAATCACCGCCGGAAGAATCTGGCACGGCGAGATCATCAACAAGCGCAAGGACGGCAGCCTCTATACGCAGGAGATCACCATCACCCCGGTGCGCGACGCGCGCGGCCAGATCGCGCACTTCATCGCCATCGAGCAGGACATCACGCTGCGCAAACGCGCGGAGGCGGAGCTTCGCCGCGCGCGCGACGCCGCCGAGGCCGCCAACCGGGCCAAGAGCCTCTTCCTGGCGAACATGAGCCACGAGTTGCGCACGCCGCTGAACTCCGTCATCGGCTTCGCCAACATCCTGCTGAAAAACAGGTCGGGCAAGCTCGACGCCACCGACCTCGGCTTCCTGGAGCGGATTGCGGCCAACGGCAAGCACCTGCTCGACATGATCGGCCAGGTCCTCGAACTCTCTGACATCGAAGCGCAGAGGGTGCAGTTGCGGACCGCGACGGTGGCGTTGGACCGCATGGTTCCGGAGGTCATCGCCGGGTTTGAGTTCCAACTCCGCGACCGGCCTGTCACGCTCTCCGCCGAACTGCCCGACCGCATCGCGCCGTTGGAAACCGACGAAGTGAAACTCAAGCAAGTGCTCGTCACGCTCATCGGCAACGCGCTGAAGTTCACCGAACGAGGCAGCGTCGTCGTGCGCGTGATGGTGGATGAAGAGAGCCGCCAGCCTGTTCGCGTGGACGTGGCCGACACCGGCATCGGCATCCCCCAAGACCGGCTGGCGGCGATCTTCGAGGCGTTTCAACAAGCCGACTCCAGCATGGCGCGCAAATACGGCGGCGTCGGCCTCGGCCTCACGCTGGCCAAGGCGTTGTGCGACCTCATGGGCCACCGCATCGAAGTCCGCAGCGAAGCCGGCAAAGGCTCCACCTTCAGCGTGATCCTCCCGGCCCGGCCCGAACCAAACCGGCCGGACCTCGACTCCAGCGCAGATCCTGCGTCTCCGCGTTGAACTTCCCGCCGTTCTCTTTGTTGGCCTGCTACGGCGCAAGAACGGCCTTGGGAAAACTGTGGCTGCGGATGAAAACGATGAGGCAGGTGTCGAAGGGGGGCGTTTGCAGCTTCAGCGTGCCTTTCTCACGATCCACGACGACGGCGTCTTTCAACGGGATGGCGGGCGCGTCTGCGCTCATCTCCGGCGTGACGCAGCTCACTTGCACATCGTGGCCGCGCCATGAATCAGGCAGGCGAATCGTCGTCGTGCAGACTGGCGCGAGGCGGAGGGTGTCGGTTTCGACGGCGAGGTCGCAGTTGTTGAGGTCGAGCGTCAGCAACGGGCCGGCTTTGTCGGCGCCGAGGTTGAGGTTGACGCCAACGGTGGCGGGCGCGTCGGTTTCGAGCCGTGGTTTGAAGCCGGGCCAGTCGAGCAACTCTGCCATCCGCCGCGCAGCGGCAGCGTCGCGGTCTTTTCGCCAGTAGGTCACGCCGGGTTTGTCGGCGACGATCCGCGCGCCGGGCAGTGAGAAGGTTGTTTCGCGCGGCGCGAGGTGACGCTCCGGGCCGTAGCGCGTGCCGGTCTGGCCGGTGGCGACGAGGCGGCCACCGCTGGCGACGTAGCGGCGAAGTTCGCTGAGTTGCGCGTCAGTCAGCGTCATCACCGACGGCAGGACGACGATGGGGTAGCGCGCGAGATTCTTGGCGGTCAGGTCTTGCTGGAGAACCACGTCCCACTGGCGATGCGTCTCGCCGAGGAAATCGCACCAGCCGGAGTATTCGTCCACGAACTTGTCCATGATGGGGTTGAAAACGTTCATCGAGGCGATCTCCGACCACGCGGAGTGGACAACCGCGATGTCGGCGAGGTAGCGGCGGTGGCTCAGGCTCGGCGCGTGGGCGCGGATGAAGCGGTTGACGAAGCCCGCGCTCTGCGGCGTGCCGGGCGAGTAACCGTCGAGATACCAATGGCCGAAGTCGGGCAGCCCGCGGTTGGCGAGGCAATCGAACGCGAGGACCTTGTGCAGGTTTTCGTGGCCCGCGCCGGACTTGTCCTTGCTGACGTAGATGCTCGGCCAGCAGAACGGCGCGTCGGAGATGGCGGCGCCGAGCCGCGTGACGTAGCCGACGCGGCCCTTCGGCGGCAGGCCCATTGGCCTCATGCCCCAGAAGCCATGCACCGTGCTCCACTCGAAGTGCGCGATGTCGCACGCGCCTTTCATCAACGCGCCACCCATCGGGAACGGGATGGTGTTGCCGAAGATGGCGCAATCGAGTTTCTCCCGCCGCGCGGACTCCTTGGCGGCGGCGTAGAAAGCGCGATGATACGCCCGTGCGGTCTCGACTTTGTTGATGACGTAGCAAAGCCAGACCGGGTCTTCGGTCCACTTCGGGTTCATGATGTGCCACCGTTTGCCGCGCGTCTCGAACGGCTTGTCGCGGATGTAGGCGGCAATGTCGAACGTCGCGATGTCCGCGATGCCCATGCGCTCCAACTCGGCGCGGGTGAAGTGGCGGCGCATGTAGTCACGGAACGTGTGGAGCGACCAGAGGCCGAACGCACAGGTGTTGGCGTGGCTGAGGTTCGTGTCGCTCAGGTTGTCGGCGTGGATGCCGTCGGGGCGGAGCTTGGGGATGATGCGCTCGATCTCGCGGCAAACGTAATCGCGCATCTGCGGGTTGGCGTAGTCCACGTCCACGAGCCGCACCGTCTGCCAGCCGCTTTTGCCTTGCGTGTCGGCGGGGCCGGATTGTTTGCCGCTGAGCTTCGCCAGCCCGCTGCGCTCGGCGATGTCGTCGGTGATGCCGGGATTGCTGGAATAATCATAACTCCACTTCCCGTCCAGCCCGCGTCGCGCCAGCACGGCGTAGAGGTCGTCTGCGGGTTTGCCGTCGGGCGTCGTGAACGCCGGCAAACCATAAGCCTTCGCGCTCGGAAACGGCGCCCACGGCACGTCGCGCATAAACGCCTCCAGCCCGAACCATCGCGCCGTGAGCGGCTCCTTACCTTTCCACCACGGCAGCGACCAGCCGGTATGCTTCATCTTGCCGTCGGCGGTGAAGAAACCCGCGTAGTCGCCGACTTCGCCGATGTCGTAATAGACGATGCGCTTGACGCCGGCTTGCCGAAGTTTGTCGAGGCCGGCGTTGAGAGTGCCGTATTGCTCCTGCGCGTCGAGAAACCAGAAGCCATACCAGCCGAGCGTGCCAACGCCGCGTGCCGCGCCGGGCTGGATCGTTTCCAGTCCCTCCGCGCGCAAGCCGACGCTGGCGATGGGCGTGTATTCGCGCCACCACGGCTCGGCAGCGGTGGCGGTAAATGCACACAAGAGAGTTGCGGCTGTGACCGTCGTTCTCATCGCAGGAAGTGTAGGATGCCAGCCGACAGCAGCAAGAGGATAAACGGGCCAAGTCATTCTCGATGACGCCGCGCGCAGAATCCGCTTTGCGCCGGCCGCGGTTTTTGAGACAGTCGGCGCAACGACCTAACGGAGAACCAACGACCATGTTCCATCGCCTCATCGCCATCTCGCTCACACTCGCCGCGTTCGCGCCGCAGACGCTGCGCGCGGAAAACTGGCCGCAATGGCGCGGGCCGTTCTTCAACGGCTCCACCACGGAAACCGGCCTGCCGGCTCAGTGGAGCAAGACCGAGAACGTCGCGTGGATCGCGCCGCTGCCCGGCAAGAGCAGCGCCACGCCCATTGTCTGGGGCGACTCGGTATTCGTCACCACTCCCGACACGAACAAGAACCTGCTGCTTCTGTGCCTCAACACCGCCGACGGCAAGGTGCGCTGGCAGCGATGCGTGGTGCCGGGCGGGGATTTCTCCAAGGGCAAGAACAACGCGTGCTCCCCGTCGGTCGTCACTGACGGGAAGCTGGCCATCGCGACGTTCGCCACGGGCGACATCGCGGCTTTCGATTTCGCCGGGCGGAAGGTCTGGTCGCGCGCGCTGGCGAAGGAGTTCGGCAAGCCCGCCTTCATGTGGATCTACGGCTCCAGCCCGTTGCTTTATCGCGGCAAGCTCTACGTGCAGGTGCTCCAGCGCAACCCGCCAACCTACCAGCATTCACTCGACGACAAGCCGGAGCGGGAGTCTTTCCTGCTCTGTCTTGATCCGCAGACCGGCAAGACACTCTGGCGCCAACTCCGCAAGACCGACGCCATCGAGGAGTCGCAGGAGTCCTACGCCACGCCGCTGCCCTACGAAGGCGCGCGCGGCACGGAGATCATCCTCTTCGGCGGCGACTACGTGACTGGCCATCGCGCCGACAACGGCGCGGAACTGTGGCGTTGCGGCTCGTTCAACACCGAGAAGAAGAAAGTCTGGCGCGTCATCACCTCGCCGGCAACAGCGCCGGGCTTCATCTACCTCGGCCTGCCGAAGCGGAATCCTTTCCATGCGCTGAAAGCCGGCGCGACCGGCCTTGTTTCGCCCGACGCGCAGACGGCGTGGAAACTCGACGACCTCATGCCGGATGTTTGCACGCCTTTGACCTACCGCGGCAAACTCTTCGTGCTTGATGGCGACAAACAACTTCTGGCCTGCCTCGACCCGAAGACCGGCGAGAAGAAGTGGCAGGGCAGCATCGGCAAGAAGGAAACCTACAGCGCATCGCCGACGGGCGCGGACGGGAAGATCTACTGCATCGGCGAGCGCGGCACGGTCGTGGTGCTCTCGGCGGGCGACGAGTTCAAGATTTTGGCCACCTTCACGATGGACGAGATACCGGTGCTTTCCTCCATTGTCGCCGCGAACGGCCGGCTGTTCATACGCACCGCGAGCAGCCTCTACTGCGTCGGCGGGAAGAAATAGCCGGCACGAACATCGGCGTTCAAGTTCCCCGACGGCCGGATGTCAGGCGGCCATCCGTTCAAGAACGCGGACAGACACTGGTTCGCTCTCAAGTTTGCGCAGGCGCTGGACTAGAAGGTTGAGGAACGAACCCACGTCCGTCACCACGCCCACCGATTCCATCGAGCCGCGGTCGCTCAGCTTGGTGACGACGGCGGGATTGATGTCCACGCAGACCAGCCGGACGCCCGCGGGCGTCATGTTGCCGACGCCGATGGAGTGGAGCATTGAGGCGAGCATCAGGACCATGTCCGCGCCCCGGATTTGCCGTGCGTATTGCTCCTGCGCTTCGACCAGATTCATGAGGGTGTCCGGGAGCGGCCCGTCGTCGCGAATGGATCCCGCCAGCACGAAGGGCACGTCGCGCTGGACGCACTCGTAGAAGATGCCGCTCTTGAGCACGCCTTGTTCAACGGCATGGCGAATGCCGCCGCACCGTCGAATGGTGTTGATGGCCCGGAGATGATGCCGGTGGCCGCCCCGCACAATGGCGCCGGCCTGCATGTCCACGCCGAGCGAGGTGCCGAGCAGGGCTTGCTCGATGTCATGCGTGGCGACGCCGTTGCCGCCCAACACGGCCTGCACGTAACCCTCGCGAATCAGCGAGGCCAGATGTTTGGCCCCGCCGGTGTGGACGACGACCGGCCCGGCGGCCACGACGATCCGGCCGCCTTGCTCGCGGATGCGGCGCATCTCCCATGCAATCCGCTCGACCACCAGTTCCACGCGGCGCTCGCTGGAAACCGCCGCGCCCATGAACGCGAAGCCGGTGTCAGCGGGAAAGCTCGTGCGAGGGTCGCGCACGCCGGTCTTGCGCACCGCGCGAATCCCCACACTGCCGACAACCACCCGGTCGCCCTCCTGGAGATGGCGGAACAGTTTGCAGCGCGCCACCGGGCGGTTGTCTTCGCGGCCGACCACGATGACGGCGTCCATCCGCTGGTCTTGCGCGCGCAGCCATTGGCCGTCCACGCGCACTTCGGTCGGGTAAATGGTGGTGGCGTAGAAATCATCGGGCGCCACGCCCGGTTGCGCGACGGGCTGGAGTTCCGCGTTACTCTCGTCGCGCGGCGAAACCACGGCGCCCAGGTCAATCAGCCGCGACATGATCCTGTCCAGGGAATCCTCCGAAGGCGCGGAAACCTGGACTTCCGACTCGGAGGTGCTCTGGCGCTGTTTGCCGAGCTGGAACTCCAGAATCCGGAAACTTCCGCCGCCATCCACGATCACGTCCATCGCGCGGTCGAGCAGGCCGGAATCGAGCAGGTGTCCTTCGAGCCGCACGCGGCGGCTCTGCACCGTGGACGTGGCGCGCGCGAACCGCGGCGCGGGTTCGTCGAGGCGCAACGTGAGGCACTTGGCCGCGCCGCCGGCCTTGAGGAACTCGCCCAGAGGCGTCTCCACGACGCGGAAGCCGGCGCCTTCAAGCGATGCGCGCAACTCCGCGCTGATTTCGTTCACGAACAGGTGGCGGCCCAGGTTCGCCGCGTTGCAAGCGAAACGCATCGCGTCGGGTTCCTTCACCGCGATCCGCCTTTCCGCGGGCACGCGTTGCTCGATTGCGTGGTTGGAATCGGCGTCGAATGCCGCCGGATAATAAAGGAGCCAGCCGCCTTCGAGCGGACAAAGGCACGTGTCGAGGTGATAGCATCGCGGGTCAATCAACCGCAGGGAAACCACTTCCAAGTCCAGCCACTGCGCCAGCAAGGGGTGCGCGTCGAGTTCGGTGCGGAGGCCATACGCGGCCCACAACCACCCCCCCGCGCGATCCAGCAAAGCGTCGCCGGCGCCCTCGAACGGCAGGTCCGTCGGCATCTCGAGAACGTCGAAGCCGCGCTCCTTGAACCACCGCCGGAAATGCGGCTCCTCGCCGCGCCGCTCGCGATGCAGGAAGTGACCCAGCACAACCCTGTCGCCCACGATCACGCCCGCGTTGGCGGTGAAAGCCATGTCCGGCAGGCCGGGCTGCGGCGGGACCAATTCCACATCGGCGACATCCCGCAGCAGCGAACACAGGACCTTCCATTGTTCCACGGCCGTGGTGTGGACGGCCTTGCCAACATTGCCTTCCATCCAGGGATTGATGACGTAACGCACATCGTAGAACTCCGGAGGGCACATCATTAACTGATGACGTCCGTTCTTCATGCTCTAATCTAGGGCAAGGCTGGCCGCGGCGCAAAACGCCCGCGGCGGCGCGCGGCCCAACATTGTTTATTGCGCGGCACGACCGGGTTTTATACTCTGGGCGGGCCGCGGGCAGCGGCGGATTCAGGCCGGAGACGGCCCGGCTGTGGATTTCAAGGACACGGCGAAGAAAGGATGAGTTTCATGAAGGCGAGCGCATCAACACTCCGCATTCCCGGCGCGCTGGCCGTAGTCTTGCTGCTCGCCAACTGCGCCGTGCCACCGGCCGAGGAGGTCAGGGTCTTCACCACAGCCGACCGCCCGATCGCCGAGGAACTCACCCGCGACGGCGGCGGTTGGTCGGTTGTCTGCGACGGGCCGCGCACCTACCGTCTGTTCGAGGTGCAGGGGCCGGCGGTGGCGGAGTGCATCGCGCTCTACCGCGCCGCGCTCAAGAGCGAGGAGCTTCATGGCCGGGCCTACATCGAGATGTGGTGCCGGATTCCCCGGCGTGGCGAGTTTTTTTCCAAGGGACTCGACCAGCCCGTGAGCGGCACGACCGGCTGGATCAACTGCCAGACGCCGTTCTTCCTGAGAAAAGGCATGGCGCCGGACCTTATCAAACTCAACCTCGTCGTCGAGGGCCGCGGCAAGGTGTGGATCAAAAACGTGGGGTTGTTCAAAGAGCCTCATAGCTGAATCGTCCGGCAGTTCCTTGGTTGTTTGCTAGTGCAACATGCGGAAGGCGAAACGATCTGACAACGACACTGCGGACATTCACCACCGGCAACCCGGCGATCAGCAAGGACGTGGTCGTGGAACGCGATGCGTGGTTGGCCGACTGTGCCAAGGTTCAGACGTTCCGGCTGTTTGAAGTGCCCGATCCCGGTGTCGAGGAATGCATCGTGCTCTACCGCGCCAAGGTGAAGACCGAAGATTTGGCCGGCCGGGCTTATCTTGAAATGTGGTGCCGGTTCCCGGGCCGCGGCGAGTTCTTCTCCAAGGGACTTAATCAAGCCGTCACCGGAACCAATGATTGGACTTCGATCGAGATCCCCTTCTTCCTCAAGAAAGGCGAGAGGCCCGACCTGATCCGGCTGAATCTCGTCGTCACAAGCACGGGCCGGCTATGGAAGAAAACCGTGTCGGGCAGGGTCTGGATCAACGGCGTGGAGTTGGCCAGAGCGCCGCTCGGCTGAGAACCGTTACTTCGCGGGCAGCTCGACGCACACCAACTCGCTTTCGTTGCGCGCGAACACGCAACGGCCGGCAAACGCTGGATGCGCCCACGTCTTGCCAATGATCTTCGTCCGTGATTGCTCGTGGTAACCGGCCGTATCCAGCCGCGCGAGGATGAGCTCGCCGTTGGCGTTGAGGATGATCGCGCGATCGTCGTCGTTCAGCCACACGAGACTCGCCTGCGGGTCGCGGCCCTTCGGCGTCATCTGGTTGGCGTCATCCCAGAGCTTTTTGCCCGTCTTCAACTCAAAGCACGTCAGGCCGTGCGTCTTGTCGAGCAGATAGACGTGGCCGGTCCGGTAAAGCGGCTGCGACATCTCTCCGCGCAGGAACTGGTTCTCCTCCCAGAGCAGCTTCGCGTCAGCCGCTCCGGGGCCAAGTTGAACGGCCTTCGAGCCTTCCCAATAGCCGGCGACGAAGACGATGCCTTCCTGGAAGATCGGCGAGGCGATCGAGACGCCGTAGGTGACCTTGTAGGGCACGGCCCAGAGCGGCTTGCCGTCGCGCGGGTCAAGACCGCGGATGTTCTCCGGCGTCCAGCAGACGAGTTGCGGCCGGCCGGCGTGCTGGATGAGGATCGGCGTGCAGTAACCGGCGCGATCGGGCGCGCTGCGCCAGCATTCCCTGCCAGTCTTGCGGTCAAGCGCGATGAAGCTGCCGTCGGGCTGCGCGCCGACGTGGACGATCACCAACTCGCCGAAAACAAACGGCGACGCCGCGAAGCCCCACATCGGAATGCGCGCGCCGCACTCGGCCACCGTGTCCTTCGTCCAGAGCAGCTTGCCGCTCGCCGCGTCGAGGCAGCAGACGCGGCCGAGCGCGCCGAGCGAATAGACGCGGCCGTCGTGGATCGTCGGCGCGGCGCGCGGGCCGTTGCCGTGCTGCAACTTCCCGTAAGCCACCGGATACGCGTGCGTCCACAGCAGCTTGCCGGTCGTCGCGTCGAAACAGAGCACACGCTCGATTTCCTCCGGTTCTTTTTGCCGGTCCATCGTGCAAGCGCGGCCGTCAGCCACCACCACGCCAGCGTCGCCGCCGCCAACCGGCTGACGCCACACCTGCCGCAATCCGGTGTCGGGCCATTTCTCCGGCAGCTTCGGCGCGTTCCAGGTCCCGTCGCCGCGCGGCCCGCGCCAGCGAGGCCAGTCCTCGGCGTGAGCTTGCGTCGTCACGAAGCCACCGAGCAACGACACAGCGGCCAGCGCGAACGCAACGAACCGGTTGAAGATGAGCGTCGTCATGTTGGAAACAGCGTGGTGGAGTTATAGCACACCGTCGCCCCCACCGCCGCAAGAAGCTTGCTGAGGAAGCTTCTTGACGAAGAGAGACAGCACGGGTGCTTCGTGTTACTCTCCGCGCGCCATGAACACACCATTTCCCGCCGCCATCACTGTGCGCGAAGTGTTGCACGGCGGCGGCGTGCGCTACGAACTGCCGCGGCGTCCGCTCGGGCCGCTCCGATGGTTGGGTCTCCTGCCGCTCGGCTTCGGCGCGAGCTTCAGCCTCTTCGCGGTCGGCTGGATGATCGTGGCGTCGTTTGGCGGTGGCCTTTTCGATATCGCGTTCGCGCTCTTCGGCCTGCCGTTTTTCCTGGCCGGTCTCGCGCCGATGGCCATCGGGTTGTTCACGCTCATTGGGCGGTGCGAGATCGAACTGCGCGACGGCGTGTTGCGCACGACGGAGCGCGTGGGGCCGATCCACCGGTCGCGCCGCCAGCCGGCGGATGCCATCAAACGGTTCGACCTTCGCGTGGCGGATCCGGCGACCGCTGTGAACCTTTTCAGCAATCTTGCGACGCTCCAAGCCGACTGCGGCAAGCCGATGCCGTGTCTTCTGGCGCTCGGTTATCCTCGCGAATGGTTGCAGGCGGTCGGCGACGATCTGGCCCACCGCTGCAACCTCGCCGCAGCCGTTCGCGTCGTCACGCCGGGCACGGTCACGGTCGAGACCATCGCCGAGCCGGCGCGTTACAGCAGGCCGGTGGAGCAGAAGCATGACCTGAACCAGCCGGCCGGCAGCCACGTGACGCTGGAGCCGCAACCGGATGGTTTCACGTTCACCGTCCCGCCCGACGGCATCTGGCGGGGCAACAAGGGCATCGTGATCTTCGGCGTGATTTGGTGGGCGTTCGCCGGCGCCATCATCGGTTCGTTCTCGCTGTTTGTGGTCGGCGTCGCAGGCGTGCTGGCCGTGGCCGCCAGATTGGGCCAGCGGCGGGCGACAATCCAGGCAACCACAGACCGGCTCCAGATCGCCTACGTCGGTTTTCTCCGGCGGCACGCGCTGGAATGGTCGCGCGACGGCATCGCTGCGATTTGCGTCGGCCCCAGCGGCGTGGCGGTCAACAAGCGTCCCGTGCTGGAACTTCAGGTTCATCCGCGCGCCGGCCAGAAGTTTGGTTTCCTCGCCGACCGCGACGTCGCGGAGTTGCAGTGGATCGCCACCGTCCTGCGCCAGGCGCTCGGCGCGGCGTCCGCGCTGCCTACGGCAACTGACGGCCCTCGTAGAAACGGCTGAGCGCGCAGCAGTTGAAAACAAAGAGGTCGTCAGGCTTATTTCTTCGGTTCGGTAACGGCAAAGATGGCTCCAAAATGGTTTCCGGGTGTGATGGTGGTTTTCGGATTCACAATCATTTGGGAAAGGTCGCCGTCGAGGAACAGAGCGTCGGTGCAGCCTTGAGACCGGAAGAAGCCGGCGAATTCATAGAGGTTCGGAAACCGCGACTGGCCAAACTCGGTAACAGCGAAGAATACGGAGCCGTCCTTCTTGATACCAGCGCCGTTACGATGCAAGCGGTTGTGAGAGGCCGGACGAAAAGCCGGATGGATGTGACCGTTTCGCAGAAGCAACGGGCCGGACTGCGTGGCCACACGCGGCGACGGTTTCCGCGTCGCGTATTCTTCCGTTGAAACGACGCGGGCTGTGCTGGACTCGACATAGAACACGCCGTTGGGCTTCAGGTAGAAGTTGCCTTTGCCATCCGCCGTGTTCAGCGGGCGCAAACACTTGCCTTCGATGACCACGAGACCGCTGGGAATGCCGCCCTCTTCGAAGATGCCGGCGTTCATCATAAAGCGAATACTCTTGCCCTGCTTTTCCAGAGCGCTTTGAAGCGCGCTAAACTGGCGAAACGGTTTGCCCGCCGCATCGAGCCAGAAGAGTTCGACTTGGTTTGGGGAAGCCGTGAATGTCTCGAACACCGTTCCATTCCACTTCACGGTCGCCAGTTCAGCAGCGGTAGACGTTGCGACACAAGCGGCGATGACGAGGCAACGAATCATGGCAACTGGCGGCCTTCGTAGAAACGGCTGAGCGCGCGGACGCGGCGGACCTGGTAGGCGACGATAAAGCCGATGATCGCCACCGCCACCCCGAAGATGGCGTGCCAGTTCCACTGCCCTTGCCCGTTGCCGCGGCAATAGTTGTCGAACACCAACACGCTATAGACAAGCACCGACAGGACCGTCGTGAACGCCACCAGCGGCACGCGGAACCACAGTCCCGACGCCACCACCAACACCGGGTAGCCGACGACCAGCGGGCTGAGAAACGCGTCGTCCAGCTTGATCACCGCCGTCAGCAGCAGCACGTCCGCTCCGGCCCAGACGAATCGCGTGACGCCGGCGTGGCGGTCGTTGCGCAGGAACCACTGGCAGACGAGGGACACCCACATCCAGACCGCCAGCGCCATCATCACATTGACGTGCAGCGACAGCGGGACGTTGTGGACGGCCGAATACTTCGCCTGCGCCACGGCCATGCAGATCACGAGCGCGATGAGCCGCGACGCCAGCGCCGGCTCGCGCCGCGCCCAACGCCGCGCCTGCTGCCACGCGCCGTGCGGCCGGGCTTCCACAGCGTCGCCTTTCAGAAAACGCTCCAAGTCGTCAGCCAGCGCCGCGGCGGTCGGGTAACGCGCGTCGGGCGATTTCTCCAGGCAGCGCTGGCAGACCAACTCCAGTTCCCGCGGCACGCCCGGGTTCACGTCGCGCAACATCGTCGGCTCGCTCTCGATCACCTGCACCAGCGTGTCGAGCGGCGACTCGGCGCGGAACGGCGGCCGGCCGGCGAGCAGTTCGTAGAAAATCGCGCCAAGGCTGTAGATATCGCTGCGCGGCCCGATCTCCGCGACACAGCCCGCCGCTTGCTCCGGCGGCATGTAGCTCGGCGTGCCGGCGATGACGCCGCTCTGCGTCACCTCGCCCTGCGCGTCGAGCAGCTTCGCGAGGCCGAAATCGGTGACGAACGGCCGGCCGCTCTCGTCGAGCAGGATGTTCGACGGCTTCAAGTCGCGGTGAACGATGCCCTGCGAATGCAGGTGCTCCACGGCGCGGGCGACCGTGCAGACGAGCCGCGCGGCGTCCACGGGATCGAGCGGCCCTCGGCGCGCCAATGCGGCGAGGTTGGAGCCGGCGACGTGCTCCATCGCGAAGAAGTGGCGGCCCTGGAACTCGCCGGCCTCGAAGACCCGGACGATGTTCGGGTGTTGCAGCCGCGCTGCCGCGCGCGACTCGACTTGGAACCGGCGCACGACTTCCGGCGACGCGAGCTGTCCGGTGAGGATGATCTTCAGCGCGACAACGCGGTCGAGTCCCTTCTGCCGCGCCCGGTAAACAACGCCCATGCCGCCCCGGCCGATTTCACCCAACAGTTCGTAGCGGTCAAAGTCGGCAAGAGGTCCGGATGCTGGCTGACGCGGCGGCTGTCCGTCGGGGCTTGACTCAATCGTCTCCGCGTGCGCGCTGGGTGGCGGCGGCGCGAGTTGGTCGAGCACCTCGACGCAATCGAGCATCTCCGCCAGCTCCGGATGCCGCGCAATAAACGACGCGCGGTCCGGCTTGTGCCCCGCCTGTAACTCCGCCAGATAGCTGTCAAGCGCGGCGGCAAGGGCGTCGTCGGTGCCGTTCGGTTCAACCGCCACGTTTCATCTCCTCATGCAGTTTCTTCACGGCGCGCATCCAGAGCATCTGCGCGGCGGGGCGGGAGCGGTTCATGCGTTGCGCGACCTCCTCGAACGGCAGCCGCTCCAGGTTGCGGAGCACGATGACCTCCTGATGGTCCGGCTCCAGCCGCGTGATCGCGTCGGCGATCTGGATTTCACGCTCCAGCCGCATGATCTGCTGCGTCGGCGTCTCGCCGGTGTCGCGCGGTTCCAAGCCGGCGGCGAGCGACGAGTGATCCGGAAGCGGCGCGAGCGGCACTTCGAGCCGCTGCTGGCGCTTGTCAGTGCCGCGATAGCGCCGGACGAAATCGGCGGCGTTGCGGGAGAGAATTTGCCGGAGCCACGCGAGCCACTCTCCCTCGGTCGTGCCGCGGAAATGCCGGAGGTCGCGGTTGGCCTCCACGAGCGTCTCCTGAACGATGTCGGAGGCGTCGGCCTTGGCGCGCAGCCAGCTCTCAACTTGCGCCCGCGCGACGACGGCGAGATAGTTGCGGCAGCGCGCGAAAAGCTCGTTCGCCGCGCGCTCGTCGCCCTTGCGCGCGCGCGCCAGCAGGACTGTCACGGAGATGTCGTTCGTCGCTGCCATGTCTCGCCACAACCGCTCAAGGCTGAGCCAGTTCGGGCTGGGTTTTCTTGCAGGCCGCGAGAATGCGTTGGGCGGCCTCGACGGCTTGTTGGACACGCTGCCATTCGTTGGCGGCAAACGCTCTCACGCCGCAACACCCTCCCGATGCACTTGCCGATACAACGGGCAATCCAACGTCTCATATTCCTGCGCATCCACGGGCTTGGGTCTGACGTGCCGGCCCGATTGCAGGGAGAGGGGGTAGAGCGCATCAAGACAACGGCTCAAACCGTCGCCATAGTCCGGAACGCGGTCCAACAAGATCAGCACGTCAATATCGCTGTCGTTGTGCGCCCCGCCCCGCGCCTCGGACCCGTAAAGCAACACCCGCTGCAAGCGCCGTCCGTAGGCGGCGGCAACCACCGATCGAATCCTTTCCAACAACGGGATTGGCTTTATAAGCTCTCTTCCTGACATCCGCGCGAACTTTATCATACCGAGCCGGCAGTGTCTTGTTCTTAAATGAAACGGCAACCTGCGCCGCGCAACAGCTTAGCGTCGTTGGCGGGCCGTTGTTTCGCGCGGCTTGATCTGCGTGCCGATGACCATCAGCAGCACCGCCGCCAGCAGCGCGCCGCCGAGCACGTCGGTGGTCCAGTGATGGCCGAGGTAGAGCCGGCTGACGCACGCCAGGCCCGCCAGCGTCCACCAGAAGGCGGACGCGCGCGGCATCACCCACAACGCGATGATGCCGATGAGCAGGAAGGCGCGGAACGCGTGGCCGCTCGGATAGGCGTAGGGCAGCTTGATGTGGATCCAGCCTTCGCCAAAGACGTAGCGGTTGATGAGGCCGTGGGGGCCGGGTTGCGTGATGTAGTTCTTGAAGACGATCTCCAGCAATGTTCCGCCGACAAACGCGGCGAACAAGCACGCCGCCGGCCGCCAACCGAACCGCCACCAGAGGAAGGCCGCGAGCGCCGAGCACAACACCATGCTCAATTCCGGCGTGGCAGTGTCGGTGATCACGCTCATGACCCAGTCCATGAACCGGTTGCCGTGCGCGTTCAGCCAGACGGTGCTGTGGTAATCGAAACTGAGGAGCGCGTGCGACTGGACCAGTGCGGTCAGCGCCAGGAAATACGCCGTCGCAAGTGCGATCCATCGCCAGGTTTTTCGTTCCGCGGGTTGCATGGGGCCGGCGAAACTAACAGACGAGCGCGACGCCTGCCAGAAGTTTGCTGGCAAACGCGTGGTCGGCTGTTAGATTGGTTTTGAATGGGAAATGAAATCACCGAACAGTTTTTGAGCGCCGAGCCGGAGGTGAAGCTGGTGAACAGCTTCGCCCGGCCGTTCGACAACGCCATCGCCACAGCGCGCACCTGCTACAGTTCCAAGGGCATCATCACCGCCGAGCAGGTTGCGGCGCTGGATGTCGCCGACGAGGCCAAACGCGCGAAGCGGCTCAAGCAGCGCGACGAACTCGGTGCGTCGCTGTTCCAGGCGGGGCACCACACGGTCTTCCAGCACGCGCACTTCCAGTTCGCGCTCAGCAACGTCAGCCGGCAGTTTGTCTGGAACTTCCTGCACAGCCATCCCTTCTATAATAGCGAGCAGGTGAGCCAGCGTTACGTGGCGGTCAAGCCGAGCATTTGCGCGGTGCCGCCGCTGGCCGGCGAGGCGCTGGCGGTCTATCGCGAGACGATGCGGCGGCAGTTCGACGCTTACGACCGGCTCTGCGAACTGCTGTTTCCCGTCGCCAGCCGCGAGTATTTTGCGCGGTTTCGCGGACGGGAGAAGACGGCGGCGCTCTACGAGAAGGAAATCCGGAAGCGGTGCATGGAGGTGGCGCGCTACGTCCTGCCGGTCGGGACATTTACGTTCCTCTATCACACCGTCAGCGGCATCACGCTGCTGCGCTACCACCGGCTGATCAACCAGCCCGACACGCCGCTGGAGCAGCGGGTTGTTGTCGGCAGGATGGTGGAGGAACTGTTGCGCGTCGCGCCGGAATACAAGGCCGTCCTCAACGAACCGGTCCCGGTCGAGGAGACGATGGAGCACCAGTTCCTCGCCGCGCTGAAAGACAGCGGTCCTCGCGCGACGCCGGCGCGGGCGCGGCAGTTCCGCGAGGAGTTCGACCGCGAGCTGGGCGGGCGCGTGTCGAAGCTGGTGGACTTCAAGCGCGACAACGAGCGGCTGCTGGCCGACGCGGTGCGCGAGGTGTTCGGCCTGACGCGCGCCGAGCTGGGCGACGACGAGGCGATAGACTGGACGATGAACCCGGCGCAGAACCGTTATCTCGGCGACGAGATGAACCTGGCCACGCACGTGAAGATGATGCGGGCGATGGCGCATCCGCACTACACGTTCCGCCGCAAGCTCAGCCACAGCGCCGACAGCCAGGACCAGCGGCACCGGATGACGCCCGCGTCGCGGCCGGCGTTGCGCGCCTACCTGACCGACGAGCCGGATTTCATCACGCCGTCGCTGCTGACCCTCGACGGCGCGGAGTCGGCGGACCAGCTTTACCGCGAGACGATGGGCGCGACTTGGGACGGCCTCGGCCGCTTGCGCGCGCTCGGCGTGCCGGACGAACACGCGGCGTATCTGCTGCCGAACGCCGTCAGCATCCGCTACACCGAGTCGGCGGACCTCGCGGCGCTCTGGCACAAGTGCCGGATGCGGCTCTGTTACAACGCGCAGGAGGAAATCTGGCGCGCGAGTGTGGACGAAGCCGAGCAGGTCCGCGTGGTGAACCCGCGCATCGCCCGCTACCTGTTGCCGCCGTGCGGACTGCGCGACCTCGCGGGCCAGCGGCCAGTCTGCCCGGAGGGGCCGCGGTTTTGCGGCGTGCCGGTTTGGAGGTTGAAACCGAAGGACTATTGCCGCACAATCTAGCGCGCACTGAAGGAGAACATGGCAACCGACACCATTACTTTCCTGGGCACGAGCGACGCCGTGCCGAGTTGGGAACGCTCGCACGCCTCGCTGGTGGCGCATATCGCGCGCAAGACGATCCTGCTCGATTGCGGCGAGCCGTGCGCCAAGAACCTCGCGTTCGAGTGCGTGGATTTTGGCAAGATTGACGCGATCCTGCTGTCGCACCTCCACCCGGACCACGTCGCCGGGCTGCCGCAGGTCATCATCGGCATGTGGCTGGAGGCCAAGCGCACGCGCGACATCCCCGTCTTCATGCCGGCCGAGGGCATCGAGACGTTCCGCAAACTCATCCTCACCACCTACCTGTTCCCGGAACTGATCAAGTTCAACGTGGACTTCCGGCCGTTGAGCGACGGCCAGACGTTCGCCATCGGGCCGGTGCAGGTGACGCCGCATCTGACCACGCATCTCGACTCCATCCGCCGTATCGCCGGCGACAAGCACGGCATCGCGTGCAAGCCGTTCCTCTACGAACTCGCCGCCAACGGCAAGCGCATCGCCTACAGCGGTGACATGGGCGAGGCGCAGGACCTGCTTGCGGTGCTCGACCGCCCGCTGGACCTGCTCGTCACCGAATGCGCCCACTTCTCGCCGCAATCGCTCTTCGAGACGCTCCGCGACAAGCCGGTCCGGCGCGTGGCGCTGACCCACCTGCACCGCCAGTTGTGGGCGAAGAAGGACGAACTGCCGGCGATGGCCAAGGACTACGGCCTCGCCGACAAGCTGGTCATCGCGCGCGACGGGATGAAGGTGGAGTTTTAGGCGGCGGAGGCGGTGCCGTGCAAGTGGCCAGACGGTTCGAAGCGACGACCGCAGTCTTCCGCAGTGTCCAATGTCACGGAGCAACCCGATGACGCACTCATCGGCAACGGCTCGTCAGCCGGCCCGCCGAGTGCCGACAACCTGACGCGGAGTCCGAAAAACCTGAGGCTGAAGACAAGAACCCTCAGGGAAATCGCATAAAGCCTGAGGACAAATGCGATTTACCTCAGGACGAACGCAAAAAACCTGAGGACAAACGCGTTTTCCCTCAGGGGAAATGCGATTTACCTCAGGACAAACACGAAAAACCTGAGGACAAACGCAGTTTCCCTCAGGGAAAACGCAATAAACCTCAGGGAAAATGCGCTCCGCAGCCTGCGGAACGCTCTCTGCAACCTGCGGATTGCAGAAAGCACCGGTTTTTCCGTGTTTTTCAGATTTTTGGTGCTTTACGCCCGCCTGCCACGAGGTCATTGGTCATTGGGTTCGCTCCATGACACTGGACACTGCAAAGGGCAGAGCGGAGGGTTTGTTCTCCAGTTCTGGATTGGCGGCTCCGATGGCGCGCGCCAAGGCCAGGCTTGACATCAAGAAGCCGTCTCCTGCCGTGAGCGCCTCTTATACAACCTCAACAACAGGCATCGGCTTCCAGCGACGCCGGACCTCTGCGGAGCTACGAGGAATACCGCGCCCGGAAAAGTAAAAGGGGTCAGTCCTATGATCTTTGCGTTGATACATCGGAATGGCTGCGGCAGAAGCGCGGCAACCTACCGAAACCTGGAATCGAATACGGTGCCATGAACACAGAACCAGTTGGATGACATGCAGAGATTACAGGACTGGGCGGTTTCAGAGAAATACTTGTCTTGTGGGCGCGCTATTGCTACAGGAGAGCCTCGTCGAGAACCCAACGATAAGGATTGAGCCATGAGATTGATTGCGATTGTCGGTTTTTGTCTGGTTGGCTGGTGGAGCGCGCAGGCGGAATCGCCCGCGCTGTTGCCCTACAAGTCGGCGCATTGGAAGCAGACGGTGACCATCGGCGCGGCCACGGCGGGCGGCGGGCAGAAGGTGGAGGCCGAGTTGTGGTTCCTCAAGCCGGACAACATGCGCGTCGTGACGGCGGTGGACGGCAAGCGGCAGGTGATCGTCATCAAAAGCGGCACCGCGCTGGTCTTCGAGGAAGGCGGCACGATGGGCATGAAGATGCCGTTGAAGCAGCAAATGCTGGATCAACTGGCGCAATACACCGAGGTGTTCTCCAAGCTGGACACGTGGAAGAAAGCCAAGACCGGCGAGGAAAAGCTCGGCGACAAGGCGTGCGAGATTTACGGATTCACCGACAAGTCTGGCGGCCAGACGGCCACGGGCAAGGTGTGGTTGTGGACCGAGAAGAACTTCCCGATGCGCATGGTGCTGGAAGCGCAGGGCCAGTCGGTGACGGTGGAGCACAATGACGTGCAGGTGAACGAGGGGGTGTCACCGGCGATGTTTGAGGCCCCGGCCGGCGTGAAGTTCGTTGACCTTCCTTCCGGCCCCGGCAAGTAGGCGGGAGTCCGGCGCTAGCGGGCGGCGGCTGACGGCGCCCCTTGGGGGGGTGTCTTGAAGACGTTGAAGGTTGGCAGGAAGCGGTAATAGACCTCCAGCGCGAGGCACATCAGGGTCGTGTGATAGACCTTGCTATCCTTGCCCTTCACTTTGTTGGACGTCATGTTGTCCTGCCATGCGGCCGAACCGGGGCTGCCCCAGGAGCCGTCGGCATCCTGGTTCTCCACCAGTTGGTCGCGCAGCCGCGTGTTCCACTCGGCCCACCAGTGGCCGCCGGCGTGGAAGAGGGCCTGTGTGATGTAATACCAGCCGTAAGTGGAGTTGGCGTTGCCGGCGCGGAACTTGGTCTCGACCGTGAGCAGGCGCGGCAGGGTTTGTTTCACTTCCGCGGCCTCGCCGTCGCCGAGCTGTTGCAGGCAGAGCACGCCGATGCCGTCGAGGGCGTCGCTGTGCATCCGATCCGGCACGGCGTAGCCGAAGCGTCCTTGTTCGCGGCTGTAGATGGCGTGGAACCACGAGCGGGAGCGGCGCAACGCGTCGTCGAGGCCGGGGAAAGTCAGGCCGGTGTTTCTGGCGGCGACGAGGGCCTGCACGTTCCAGGCGCTGATGGAGCTGTCACCGCTGGGGCGGTTCTTGAGGTTGTAAACGCCGCCGGGGCCGGTGTTGTAATCGTAATCCCACGAGCCGTCCGGCCGCTGCGCGTTGATGATGAGCGCGATGGCGGCTTCGCAAACCGGCTTCAGCGCCGCGTAACGGGTGAGCGCGTAGTCTTCGCACAACGCGTAGGCCGCGATCGGGTGCTGGTATTCGAAGCGGGCCGTGCCGATGTAGCCGCTGGTGGGTGCCTGGCTCTGGTCGGATTGCGTGGCCAGGAAATTGAGCGCCTCCTTGATGGTTTGCTCGAACTCCGGGCTTTCATGGGTCTCGCCGTGGCCGAGGAAGGCCAGCAGCGCCAGGCCGGTCATGGCGACCTTGTATTGGCTGCCCCACGAACCCATTTCCGATTGGCCGGTGTTTTGGTTTTTCTTCAGCCACTTCAATGCCTTCACCACGGCCGCTTCGCTGGCGTCGGAGCCGCCGTAGCGTTTCACCGCCCCGCCGCGCGAACTGCCGCTGCGCCGGCCAACGAACGGATCGTTGCCGGCGCCCGCCGCGCCCTGCACGCCTCTTGGCGCGGAGATGTTGCCGGGGATTTTTGGATTGAACAGGGCGATGACCGGCAACGACGGGGTGCTGCGCGGGGCGTGGGTCGGCACGGTGATGCCGCGGGGCACCGTGGGCATCGGCCCGACTTGCGGCGCGGCGTCCACGAGTTTGTCGAGGCTGCGGTTGGGCGGCGCGGGCGGCGCGGGGATGTTCTCCGGCCCGACGGGCTTGAGTCCGTCGCCGGCAATTTTCATCGCCGGCAGATCGGGAGGCGGCTCCTTCTTCATGATCGGCTCGTAAACCATTTTGTAACCCAGGAAGGTCAGCAGGGCCACGTGGAGCACGATGGCCGCGGCGTAGTATCGCGTGCGCCACTTGGGGGGAGGTTTTTGTGCGGTCAGGAAATCCACCTCGTCGGGGAAACGCGGTTTGAAATTGGGCGGCAACGGCCGTCGCGCCACGCGCGGCTGCCGGCGCTTGGCAACCACGCGGGGCTTGCCAGACTTGGGCGCGGCCACGCGCGGGATCTTCCCCGGCAGTGGTTTGATCCCCGCAGGTTTCGAGGGCTGCTGATCCTGGTGCTTATCCGGATGCATGACAAAAAGACCGGCGGGATAATACCGACATTTCCCGCCGCGGGCAACTTTCGTGTCGGGGGGTGAAAAATTTTCCCGAAAAAATCCTTGCGCCTGAAAGATTGGAACGCATAATAGGCCCCGTAGCTAACAAAGAGGTCTCTCGAAGAAAGGATCAACCATGAAGCGAGTCATAGCATCAATCGTAGCGGTGGCTGCGGTGTCGGTGTTGGCCTTGTCCACGCCGGCTCAGGCAGCAGAGGAGCAGGACAATCACATCAGCAAGCTTGTGCGTGGCTGGACCAACATTGCCACGTTCTGGATTGAGATCCCCAAGCAAATCTATGTGGTGTCCCAGCAGCGTGACGCGGGCGCGGGTGTGTTGTTTGGTCCGCTGAAGGGGCTGGGATTCGGTATTGCCCGCCTCGGCGCGGGCCTCTACGAAGGCGGGTTGTTCTTCCTGCCGAAGTATGAGCCGGTCATGGATCCTCCGACGGTGTGGCCGTTCGAGGAAGCCGGAACCCTGGCCAGCAAGTAGTGGGTTCCGACGACGCCTGCCAAAAAAGGAGGCTTGACAGCTTCCGGCGTTGGCAGTAAGAGTGCGGGTCAGTTAGAGGAGTGTAGAGGACGTTTGCAAACTAAATCTTGGCTTGGGGATAAGCTTCGCCACCCCTGCCAGAGAGGTAATAGTGCGAAGCTAATCAACAGAGGAGCGATAGAACGTATGAAGAAACTGAGCATCTGCCTGGCGGCCATTGCGGCCATTGCTGTGCTGGGAACGGCTTCGGTCAGTGCGGCCGAAGAGCAGGACAATCACATTAGCAAGCTTGTGCGTGGCTGGACCAACATTGCCACGTTCTGGATCGAAATCCCCAAGCAAATCTATGTGGTGTCCCAGCAGCGTGACGCGGGCGCGGGCATCCTGTTCGGCCCGGTGAAGGGTCTCGGCTTCGCGATTGCCCGCCTCGGCGCTGGCATCTACGAAGGCGGCCTCTTCTTCCTGCCTAAGTATGAGCCGGTCATGGATCCTCCGACGGTTTGGCCGTTCGAGGAAGCCGGAACCCTGGCCAGCAAGTAAGCTAGGTTCCAACAAAGCTGTAACCAAAAAGGAGCCGGAGCAATCCGGCTCCTTTTTGCTTTGTAGCGGGCCGCGTTGTCGCCCGGTCGTTGGCCAGCGCCGGCCATGCGGGCTGTGTCCTTGACAGCCATGCTCCGCAACTCTAGCGTCGCTGCACGGCTTGACTCACACCATGCGAATCCGATTCCTTGGCTCCGGCACGTCGCAAGGAGTGCCGATGATCGCTTGCGATTGCGCGGTCTGCTCCTCGACCGACTCGCGCAACAAGCGGTTTCGGCCCAGCCTCATGGTCGAAACCCCCGATGCCCACATCGTCGTGGACACCACACCGGATTTTCGCAGCCAATGCCTCGCCAACAACGTCCGCAGGCTGGACGCGGTGCTTGTCACGCACACCCACGCCGATCATGTCCTCGGCCTCGATGATGTGCGGCGGTTCTGCCACGGCGGCCGTGTGCTGCCGCTCTATGCGGGCCGGCAGGACTTGGAAACACTCAGCCGCACCTTCCCGCATGCGTTCGATCCCGCGTTGCGTGAGGCGGGTTGGCCGCTGATTGACGGGCATCCCATCGAACCGCTCGTGCCGTTTCAAATCGGCTCCACTCGCATCACGCCGCTGGAACTGCCGCACGGCCGCCATACCGTCCATGCATTTCTGTTCGCGGATGCCGCCGGGCCGCGCTTCGCCTACGCCACCGACTGCAAAGCCGTCCCGCCAGCCGCACTGGATCGCCTGCGTAATGTGCCGGTGCTGGTGCTGGACGCACTTCGTCACCGGCCGCATCCATCCCACTTGAATCTGGCCGAGGCGCTCGCCGTTGTCGCCGAGGCGCGGCCGGGCCGCGTTTGGTTCACCCACATCTGTCATGAACTCGACCATGCCACCGTCGAGCGCGAGTTGCCGCCGAACGTGCGGCTTGCCTACGACGGTCTGGTCGTCGAAGTTTGAACGGACACATGTTCTCCCCATCATCCATCCGAAACTGCCGCCGCCTGCTGCTGGCGTTGAGCCTGGCGCTGCTGCCCTGGCAGGCGCGCGCCGCGGAAGACTGGACCGACCGGCTGCTCATTGTTGCCAACAAAACCCTTCCCGACTCTGTTGCGCTGGCCCGCTATTATGCCGGACGCCGAAGCATCGCCACCAACCGCATCTTTTTGGTGAACTGTCCGCAGACCCTGGAAATCTCGCGCTTGCAGTTCAACGAAACGCTGCGTGACCCCATCGAGCGGCATCTTGAAACCCGCGGCTGGCTGGCGCGCGACGAGCGCGGCGCGGTCAGACACAACGATTGCTGGCTGCTGGTGCTTTGCTGGGGCGTGCCGCTGAAGATCGCCGCCGACCCGGCGCTGAAGGAGAAGGCGGCCGAGCAAATGCCGGCGCTGTTCCGCCGCAACGAAGCCGCCGTGGACAGCGAACTGGCCGTGTTGCCGTTGGGCCGTGTGACGCTGGCCGGGCCGCGCAACAATCCGTTTTACAAGATGGAGTTCTTTCCGCCCGTGAGCCGGCGCATGATGATGGTGGCGCGGTTGGACGGGCCGAATGTTGCCGTGGCGCGGGCGCTGGTGGACCGGGCGCTGGCGGTCGAGACGACGGGCCTGCTTGGACGCGCTTACTTCGACGCCCGCGGTATTCAGGAGCCGGGACACAAGGTCGCGGACGACTATTTCCGCGCTGCGCACCAAGCCGGGCGCCGCGCCGGCTTCGAGTCCACCCTCGACGAAAAGGAAAACGTGTTTCCCGAGGACTATCCCATGACCGACGTGGCGCTCTATGGCGGCTGGTATGCGGGCCGGTTGGAGGGCGCTTTGGGTCGGCGCGACTTTCAATTCCGGCCGGGCGCCCTCATCCATCACATCCATTCCTTCAGCGCCGCCACGCTGAGCGCCGGCTGGGTCGGACCTTGCCTCGCGCGCGGCGCTGGCGCTGCCGTCGGCAACGTCTATGAGCCATATCTCCAACTCGTCCTCAACTCGCAAATGTTCTTCGAGCGGCTTCTGAGCGGCCACAACTTCGTCGAGTCGGCCTACGCCGCCACGCCCGCGCTCTCCTGGCAGCAGACGGTCGTCGGCGACCCGCTCTACCGGCCGTGTCCGTTCACTGCGGACGAGCAAGCCAACCGTCTGGAAGCCACCCGTCATCCCGACCTGCCTTGGGCGTATCTGCGCAAGGCCAACACGCTCATCGTCGCCGGCAAGGAATCGGAAGCCGCCGGGTATCTCGCCGAGAAGAACGCCACGCTGCGCAGCCCGATCCTCGACGAGAAGCTCGGCGACCTCTGCGCCAAGCTCCGCAGCCCGCAGGAAGCCATCGCAGCCTACGGACGCGCGCGCACCGGCTACAAGGACACCTACGACATTGTTCGTGTCTCCGGCAGCCTCGCGGACTTCCTCCAGACGATCAACCGGCCCGCCGACGCGCTCGCTGTCCTCGACGGCTTGGTCCGCAAGTATCCCGACTACGAAGGACGCCGGTCGCTGGTGAAAAGCGCCGCCACGCTCGCGATCAGCCTCGGCGACACATCGAAGCTGGATTACTACACCAAGCTGCTGCCTCCGCCCGCCGACGCGGCCCGCGCCGGGAAGAAGTGATCCGCCCCGCCCGGCCTGCTACCGCATCCCGCACGCGCCCGGCCCGCCGGGATTGCTGCACGAACGGCAGGCTTCCGGCAGGTCGCCGCCGCCGGCTCCCCCCGGACTGTTGCTTACCGCGAACACCGAAAGTTGCTTTTCCAGTTTCTTGCTCTTGCACGACGGGCACTCCGGCGTCGTCGAGCCGTGGACCAGAAGCTCAAACTGCTTGTTGCACTGTTTACAGACGTATTCGTAAATCGGCATGGCAGAATCCTAGCCCGCAACCGCCGCCGAGACAAGGGGCGGACGCGTTTGAAGCCTGGAGCTTGAGGTTTCTTTGGTGCTTGGAGTTTGGCGCCTGGAGCTTCTAGTCTTTCGCCCATGTCGTCCGCGCCCCATCATTACTGGCTCGCCATCGCGATTTTCGCGGTGACCTACGCGCTCATCAGCACGCGGCGGCTGAAGATCTTCCGGCTGAACCGGCCGGCGTCGGCGTTGCTTGGCGCGGTGGCGATGGTCGTCTTCGGCGTCATGCGCATCGAGGACGCCTACCGGGCCGTGGACTGGAACACCATCGTCCTGCTGCTCGGTATGATGCTTCTGTCCTCGTATCTGCAACTGGCCGGCTTTTTCGAACTGGCTGCCGACTGGATTTTGCTGCGGGCGCGCACACCGCAACGGCTGCTGATGATGCTGGTCTTCGCGTCGGGCATCCTCTCGGCGTTGCTGGTCAACGACACCATCTGCCTGATGCTGACGCCGTTGGTGGTCACTGTGATTGTGCGCGGCCGGCTGCCGCTGCTGCCTTACCTGATGGCGTTGGCCACGTCCGCAAACATTGGCAGCGTCATGACCCTCACGGGCAACCCGCAGAACATGATCATCGGCAACCTTTCCGGCATTCCCTACGCGCGGTTCCTGCTGGGCCTTGCGCCGGCGGCGTTGATTTGCCTGACGCTGGACTGGCTCATTCTGTCGTGGGGATTTCGCCGCGTGCTGGCCGGCGCGCGCATTGAGACCGCCGGCCTCGTGCCCGCGCGGGTGAACCGGCCGCTGCTGGCGAAGACGCTGGCGTGTCTTGCGCTGGTGACGGTCGCCTTCTTTTTCGACGCGCCGATTCGCCGGCATTTCGGGCTGAACGTCGCGTGGATCGCGCTGGCGGGTGCGTCGGTGGCGATGGTGCTGGCGCGCGTGGACACGCACGAGGTGCTGAAGCTGGTGGACTGGCATCTCCTGCTCTTTTTCGCCGCCCTCTTCGTCGTCGTCGAAGGACTGCGCGAGACGCAACTGCCGGAGCAAATCTACCAGTCGCTGCGCGGCGTCTTCGGCGGAACAGCCACGGCGCAGGCGTGGAACCTGACGTGGTTTTCGGTGGCTGGCTCCAACATCTTCTCCAACGTCCCATTTGTGCTCATCGCCGGCCAGTGGATGCGGAACTTCGCCGAGCCGGAGCTGATGTGGAAGGTGCTCGCGCTCAGCACGACGTTCGCCGGCAACCTGACGATCCTCGGCTCCGTTGCCAACGTCATCGTTGTCGAGTCCGCCAAGCCGCACATCGAGGTCGGCTTCTGGGACTACGCCCGCCTCGGCATCCCCATCACCATTATTACTACGGTCGTCGGCGTGGCGATGCTGCTGGTGCTCCGCTGAAGTTCACCCGCGCAGCCACTCGTCCCGGTGCTCATGCACGAAGGCGTCGTCGTTCAGGTGCGGATAGGCGCGATAGACGCGGTCAATCTCCGCCGCCTGGCCGGGGCTGAGCGTTTCGTGCGGGTCGAGGCACCACAGTCCTTCCAGCAAGCCTTGCCGGCGCAGCACCTCGTGCAGGCCAGCGATGCAGCCGGCGAAACCGTTGGCCGCGTCGAAGAAGGCGGCGTTGCTGTCGGTCACCTCGATGTTGCGCCGCAACATCTCCGCCGGGACCGCGCCGCCGTCGCGAACGATCGCGTGACATTCCTCCAGCAACTCCACCGCCTTGCGCGTCCAGACCGCCCAATGCCCGAGCAGCCCACCGACAATGCGGCGCTCCACGGTCTTCTCGCCGGCGCGGAACCGGTAGGGCGTCAGCAGATCCATCACGATGTTGTCGTCGTTGCCGGTGTAAAGCGCGATGTCCTCGCGGCCCGCTTCGGCGACGGTGCGCACCACGTCCACGGTGTGATAGCGGTTGAACGGTGCCATCTTGATCGCCACGACGTTCTCGATCTCCGCGAACCGCCGCCAGAACGAATACGGCAGCACGCGTCCGCCGACAGCCGCCTGCAAATAGAAGCCCACGACGGGAATGACCTCCGCCACGGCGCGGCAGTGCGCGAGCATTTCGTCATCGCCCGCGTCCTTCATCGCCGCGAGGCTCAGCAGGCCGGCGTGATAACCCAGCCGTCGCACGAGCGTCGCCTCCGCCACCGCCTGTTGTGTGCGGCCGCAAATGCCGGCGACGCGGATGAGCGGCTCGCCGCGCCGGGCGTCGGCGCGGTCCATTTCCTCGGCGGTGAGTTTCAGCACTGGCTCGAACAGTCCGATCTTCGGGTCGCGGATGGCGAACTGCGTCGTGTGGACGCCGACAGCGACGCCGCCCGCGCCTGCCGCGTTGTAGTAGCGCAACACCGCCCGCTGCCGCCGCTCGTCGAGCGTGCGCTGCGCCGTCAACGCCAGCGGACACGCGGGGATGACCACTCCGCGCTGCAAGGCGGCCCGAATCTGGGGATTCATCTGCGTTGCCATGAGCTAAAACTTTCCGTCTCTCGATTCAAAATGCGTCGGCTTGCCCAGGCTCGCGCCGCCGCGCATCACCCAGTCGGCGATCCAGCGAAGCATCTGCTCCACACTCACGCGCGGCGGTCCGAAGAGTTGCAGCGCCTGCGCCGCGGTGGCCAGCAGCGCCGTGGGCGATTCGGAGCCGCTGAAAGCGACGCGCTTGTTCATCAGTGCGCCGAGCTTCGTCGCCATGTCGCGGACGCTCAGCAACTCCGGCCCGGTCACGTTCAGCAGCCGCGGCGGCGAGGCGACGTGGTCGAACGCCTGCAGGCTCATCGCGTTGGCGTCGGTCTGCCAGATGGTGTTGAGGTGACCCATCGCACAGTCCACCGTCTCGCCGGTCCACACGCGCCGCGCGATGTCCACCAGCACGCCGTAGCGCAGCTCGCAGGCGTAGTTGAGCCGGATCATCGCCATCGGAATGCCGAGCCGCCGGCTGAAGTGCTCAAAGATGCGCTCGCGCCCCAGGCAGCTCATCGCGTAGTCGCCGACCGGATTGGGCGCGTCCGTCTCCAGCGAGCCGCCGCCCGCCACGGAGGTGAGGCCATAGACGTTGCCGGTGGAAAACGCGACAATGCGGCTGCGCGGATATTTTTTACAGATGATGGCGGGCAGATGGCAGTTCATCGCCCACGTCAGGGCTTCCTGGCCGGTGGAGCCGAACTTCATGCCGGCCATGAAGACAATGTTTGGCGCGTCGGGCAGCGCGGTCACCGCTGCTTCATCAAGCAAGTCGCAGCGGATCGTCTCAACGCCGTGGGTTTGAAGCTCGGTCTGCTGTCGCGCGTCCGAAAACCTCGCTACGCCGATGACGCGCCGGCGCACTCCGGTCGCCTCCGAAGCGCGCCGCGCCATGCGCGCCAGGGTCGGCCCCATCTTGCCGGCGACGCCGAGCACGATGATATCGCCTTCGAGGCGGTCGAGAGTTTTGATGACGCCGTCCGACGGCTGGCTGAGCAGGTCTTCCAATGCTTCGATGTTGGCGATGGATTCGGGTGTGGCCATTGCCGAGGCGTGTAGCAGAAAACGCCGCGGTCGTGAAGCGTTTTGTTCCTGTGCTCTTACGCGACCGCTGGCTTCTCGTCGCGCAACTTCTTCGGTTCGTAAACGCAGAACGGTTCCTCGGACATGAGGTTGCCGTCGGCGTAGTAGGCGCGGGCGCGGCAGCCGAGGCAGATGCGCTTGAACTCGCACACGCCGCATTTGCCTTCAAGCTGGTCGGGGTCGCGCAGCCGGGCGAACAACTCCGACTTCTCCCAAATCTCGCGGATATGCTGGCGGGTGACGTTGCCTGCGCTCACGGGCAGGTAGCCGCACGGGAACACGTCGCCGGTGTGCGATACGAAGCAGATGGAACTGCCGGCGAGACAACCCTTGGTCATCGCGGCCATGTCGTGGCGCGGCTTGCCGTGGCCGTGGCCTGGCTCGACGCGGATGCCGTCGGCGACGGCGCGCTGTCGGACGACGCGGAAGTAATGCGGCGCGCACGTCGCCTTCACATGCATCTGGCGGAGCTGGCTCTTGTCGTAGAGCCAGTGCAGCACCCGCTCGTATTCGGCCGCGGGCAGCGTGTTCGACTCGGCGATCTGCACGCCGCAGCCCACCGGCACGAGCATGAACAGATGCAGCGCGTCCGCGCCAAGTTCCAGCGCCATCGCGTAAAGTTGCTCCGTTTGATGGACGTTGTGGCGGGTGATCGTGCAGTTGATCTGCATGCTCATGCCGAGATTCTTGAGGTTGCGGAACCCGCACAACGCCGCGGCAAGCGAGCCGGGCTGGCGGCGGAAATCGTCGTGGGTCGTCGAGTCCGCGCCGTCAATGCTGATGGAGACGCGGCGGATGCCGGCCTCGACAATGCGTCCGGCCATGTGCTCGTCAATGAGCGTGCCGTTGGTGGCGAGCGCCACGGGCAGGCCGCGGTCCTTCGCCTCGGTGGCGATTTGGAAAATATCGGGCCGGAAGAGCGGCTCGCCGCCGGAGAGCACGAGGATCGGCTTGGCAAAGCTCGCCACCTCGCGGACAAACTGGAGCGCGCGCTCCGTTCGCATGTCGTTCTGCATGAGTTGCCGGGCAACGTCGAGGCGGCGGCAGTGGACACATTCCAGGTTGCAGCCCGCGGTCGTTTCCCAGAACAGCAGCCGCAGTTCGTTCTCGCCGTTCGTTCCGTGGTTCATCTGTTGGTTCATTAGAGTCAACTCTGGCTTACTATGGTTTGAAAACCGCGCTTGTCCAGCACGGGTTGGCAAAGCCCCGTTCATTGACCCGCCGCGGCTGTTCCACTAACCTCTGCCCGTGAGACTGATCGGACAGACGGCGGTTTTTGTGGCGTTGGCAATCTCGCCGTTGCTTGCCGGCGAGAAGCCACCCGCCGACACGAACGTTTGGACCAGCCTCTTCGATGGCAAGAGCCTGCGCGGCTGGACGCGGACGGATTTCTCCACGCTCGGTGATGTGTGGGTCGAGGATCCGTTTCGCGGCGGGTCGGGAGCGATTGTCGTGGCGTTGGCGGAGGAATTGAACGGTGTCAACCGCACGCGGCCCATGCCGAAGACCGACTACGAAGTGAGCCTCGAAGCGATGCGGCTTGCCGGGCACGATTTCTTCTGCGGCCTGACATTTCCCGTCGGTGACGCAGCAGCGACGTTCGTGGTGGGCGGCTGGAGCGGTTCGGTGGTCGGCCTCTCGTGCGTTGACGGCGCGGACGCGGCGGTGAACGAGACAACGCGACACATGGACTTCGACCCGGCCCGCTGGTATCGCATCCGCGTCCGCGTGACAGCGGCGAAGATCGAATGCTGGATTGATGAGCAGAAGGTGGTGGACCTGGCGCTGGCCGGCCGCAAGATCAGCCTCCGTCCCGGCGAGATCGTTCGCTCGCTGCCGTTCGGCCTGGCGGCGTGGCACACGAGCGCCGCTTGGCGGGAGATCAAGCTGCGGCGGCTGCGTTGACGGCGCGCATTCGTTTCTTTATCCTGCCGGTGTTCGAGGAGGCATTATGACGGCGACAATCGAGCGTTTTTTTCAAGTGCGCGAACGCGGTAGCACGCTGCGGCGGGAATGCCTGGCAGGCACGACGACGTTCCTGACGATGGCTTACATCCTGTTCGTGCAACCCATCGTGCTGGCCAAGACCGGCATGGACCACGACGCGGTGCTGATCGCGACGGCGGTGGGCAGCGCGTTCGCGACGCTGGTGATGGCGCTCTACGCGAACTACCCGATCGCGCTGGCGCCGGGGATGGGCCACAACTTTTTCTTCGCCTACACCGTCTGCCTCGCGATGAACATCCCCTGGCAGGTGGCGCTCGGCGCGAATTTCATCTCCAGCATGCTCTTCGTGGCGCTGGCGACGGTGAAGTTCCGCGAGAGGATCATGGACGCGATTCCCGACAGTCTCAAACACGCCATCGCCGCCGGCATCGGCTTGTTCATCGCGTTCATCGGGCTGGAATGGGCGGGCATTGTCGTGGCCAAGCCCGGCACGCTCGTCGGCCTCGGCGCGCTCAAATTGCCGACGGCGTTGTTGTCGTTGACCGGGCTGGCCATTACCGCCGTGCTCTACGCGCGCAAGGTCCGCAGCGCCATCCTGCTCGGCATACTCGCGACGCTGGCAATCGGTTTGGCGTGCGGCATGGTGAAATTCCACGGCATCATCGGCGTGCCGCACCCGCAACAGTCGGCCATTCTCCAACTCAACCCGCTTGGCGCGCTGAAGCTCGGCTTCGGCAGCGTCGTGTTCACGTTCTTTCTGCTGGCGTTGTTCGACACCGTCGGCACGCTCATCGGCGTGGCGCAGCAGGCGGGCTTCATGCGCAATGGCCAGCTCCCCAACGCCGGCCGGGCGCTGCTCTCCGACGCCGCCGGCACTCTGGTGGGCACGCTGCTCGGCACCTCGACCATCACGGCCTACATCGAAAGCGCCGCGGGCGTGTCGGCCGGTGCGCGCACGGGGCTGGCGAACGTCGTCACCGCCGCGCTGTTCCTTTTGGCGCTGGCGTTCGCGCCGCTGATTGCGATGGTCGGCGCGGGTGTGACAACCGGCGAGACCACTTACTATCCGGTGACAGCGCCGGCGTTGATCGTCGTCGGGTTTCTGATGACGCGAAACATCCTCTTCATCCCGTGGCGCGAGCCGACCGAGGCGCTGCCGGCGTTCCTGACGCTGATCGGCATTCCGTTGGCGTTCAGCATCGTGGACGGCATCGCGCTCGGTTTCATCGGCTACGTGGTGATGAAATTCTTCACCGGCAAGCGCCGCGAAATCTCATGGGTCTCGCTCGCCATTGCCGCGGCGTTCGTCATCCACTTTGCGTTGTAGGGAAGCCGATGCGAAACTCACGGCCCGACGCCGACGGCGTTGATTTCGACTTCGGGAGCGTCACCGACTCGCATTATGCCTTCGATCTGAGCGGAGGCTTGCGGCGCGGCGGGAACCGGGCCGGCGGCGGAACCGGCGGGCAGGACGATTTGGCCGGCTTCGGTCATCGTGGCGTTGCTTCTCGAAGCGGCAGACGGGACGGGCAAAGTCGCGGGGAGCATCTTGGCCTCCGCGAGCGCAGCGTCGAATTTTGGCCTTTCGCCGCCAGTGGCGTAGCCGTAGGCGAGCGTGCCGTCCGCGGGCGATGAGAGCATGCCGTTGACGACGACGCGCTGGTTGATGCTGCGGTTTGTGCCGCTCGCGGTGAAGAAAAGCTGCTGTCCCGTCGCGCCGGATTCGAGGCGTCTGCCAGCCGTCGAGTCTCTTTCCCTCCAGACAAACTCGCCCGCCTGGGTCGCAACCTGTCTTGGCGCTGCGACGCGCGCCGGCGCAAGCCGGGCACGCGAGGCGCGCCGCTCCAATGCGAGCTGTTGCTGCGACTCCGTTGCCAGTTGAATCCGGCCTTCGTAAATCGAGCCGTCAGCGTCCGTGATGACGACGCGGTCGCCGGTCTGCTCCAGTTGGAACGAAGCCAGCACTTGCGGCGGCTGGGGTTGCTGCTGGAGCGGCTGTTTTGCCGGTTCCGCGCCGCGATCGTCGGCCACCTGCGCGAAGCGCAACCGCTGCGACAACGGCGCCATGTTGGAAACACCGGCCGTGATCAACCGCGTCGGTTCGCCGCGCTCAGTCTTGCCGGCATTGGCATGCGTGGGCGCGGGCATGGGCGCGGCTGGCAGTGGCTCGGCGGGCGCGGGCGCCCCTCCCACGCCGGCAAGCGTGGGGGCAGGTTTGGTCGCCAGGCCCGGCGCGGCGGCGGGCATGGGCGCGGCGGGAGGCGACGGCGCGGTCATCACAGCCGCGACCTGCGGTTTGGCCTCGACCGCCGCGGGGATTTCCGGCATCGCCTTCGTGAGCGAGGATCTCGACGCGATTCGGACGCCGCCGAATTTGTCCATTGCTTCCGATTCCGGCACGGCGGCTTTGGCGGCGGCTTGCGCCACGTCGCCGGCCGGCGCGTCTTTCGCCGCTTTCAATTTCTCATCCAGAAGCTGCACGGCGCTGCCTGCGACCCTGCTCTGGGCCACGGCGAGTCCGCGAGCTTCGGAGACTGTTTCTTCGAGCTTCTGGGCGGAGTCCGACTCCTTGCCGTCGCGTCTGAGAAAAGCTTGGGATTGGGATTGCGATTCAGCCTGGGCCAGCTCCATCGGCGGCATGGCTTTCTTGCCGATGTCCGTCAGCACAAACACCGCGAGGCCGACCGCCGTGACCGCTGCCGCGCCGATGGCCAGCCGCGGCCACAACGCCACCAGCGGCTCAAACCACGGCCGTGATGCCGGCTTCGGCTGCGCCGGCGTCGCGCGCTGGGCGATCTCGCGTTGGAGCACGGCCCGCGTGTGCGACGGCATGTCGAGCGGCCCGCCGCCGGCGTCGCGTCGCTGCTTCGCGTAAGCCTTCAGCGCGTCCTCGATGTTCTTGTGCGGTTCTTCCGGCATATCTGTTAGACGGCAAGCGGCGCGATTTTCTCCCGGCTGAACAGCTCGCGCGTGATGGTTTCCAGCCGGTCGAGACACTTGCTCAGGCGCGAGCTGACGGTCTTGACGTTGAGTTTCAGCGACGCCGCGATCTCCTCGTAGCTGAGGTCGGCGAAGTAGCGCAACTCGATCACCTCACGGCACGGCTCGCCGAGTTGGTCGAGCGCCTCGCCGACGAGCGCAGCCTGTTCGGCGCCGATGAGCACGACGTCGGGGCCGGGTGTGGCGCTCGGCGGGTCGGGAACGAGGCCCGTCTCCGGGTCCTCGGCTTGGAGCGACACGGGCGTCTGGCCGCCGCCGCGTTTGGCGGCGCGCCGGCGCTCGCGGTAGTCGCGCGCCTTGTTGGCGGCGATGCGGAACAGCCACGTCTGGAACCGGCTCTCGCCTTGGAACGAATCGAGGTGCTTGACGACGGAAAGGAACGCCTCCTGGCAGATTTCCTCCACGTCGTCGCGGTTGAAATCGGAGCCGAGCTGGAAGACGAAGCGCGCCGCGGCGGCGTAGTGGGCGTCGAAAAGCTCATTCCACGCCTGCGCGTTGCCCGCGCGGCAGCGTTTCAGCAGTTCAATTTCGACGGTCGGCTCCATTTCAATAACTCGCAAAGCGTCTTTTTCAGGCGTCCCGTCCAATGAAACAGAGACGCAGCTCGACTGCGGATCATACCATGAAAAGGAGCGGCTGGGTCAACTTCCTGCGCGATGAACGCTCGCGGCGTTGCAGCGCGCCACGGTATCGTCTATTCTTGACCAACGGTGAAACGGATTCTCATCATCCTGGCCGCGCTGGCGCTCGCGGCCCCTGCGAGGGGCGACGTGGCCGGCGCGGACGCCGTCGCGCGCGACATCAAGTGGCAGATCAAGAATCTCGGCGATGATTCCGCGGTGCTGCGCGATCTGGCGATGCAGAAAGTGGCGCGCTACGGCATGACCGCGGCCGATGCGCTGGTGCGCGCGCTGACGACCGCGCCGCCGGCGGCGCTGCCGCACGTGCGCGAGTTGCTGGCACGCCTGCCGCTGACCAGTCCCGACGATCCGCCGGAGGTGGCGAAGGCGCTGCAAAACTACAGCCAGTTGCAGGCCAGCAGCCGCCAGGAAACCGGCTACCGGCTGACGGCGCTGCCGATCGAAAAATCCGCGCCCGCGCTGCTGCGCCTCATCGCCTACGAGCCGAATGAATTCGTCGCATGGCAGTTGGCAGTCCGGATGCGGCCGTGGGTGTCGAAGTGCCGCGACATGATTCTCGCCGCGCATCTGCCGCCCCGGCCGGCGACGTTGCGCCTCCTGGCGTGGGCGAAGCCGGATCGCGCTGTCGAGCGGATGGAGCAGGCTTGGGCGTTGGCGCGCGAGCGGCTGAAGGCCGGCGGTGACACGGAGTCCGCCGGCTTGCTGAGCCTCGTCACCACAGAGCTGACGACGCTGTATCGGCAGAAAAAACAATACGACATCATCGAAACCTGCTGGCGGCAGGTGGCCGACGAAACCAAGGATCCGAACGCTGCGTTGAACCTGCTGGCGCTGCTGATCGAGCACAACCAACCACAGCGCGTCGAGGCGGAGTGGAAGCATTGCGCCGGCTGGCTGGCCGGCGACCCGCGCGCGCTCTACCTGCTGGCCCGCGCCGCCGGTGCCCGTGGCGACACGCAACTGGAGCGGGACTTCATTGCGACGGCGCGTTCGTTGGCGCCGCACGATGCGGAGCAGCATCTCTTCGTCGGCACCTACCTGATGCAGCGACGCTGGCTCGACCTGGCTGCGGGCGAGTTCCAGCGCGTGCTGGACATGGTCGGCGCCGATGAAGGCGACCGCGCGTTCGAGGTCACGGCGCGGCTGCGGCTGGCTGATATCCATTCCCATCGCCGCCAGCCCGACAAGGAAGCGGAGCAACTGGACGCGGCGATTCATCTTTACAGGGTGTTTGAGGAGAAGGGCGGCGGCGCCGTCATCACCGACCAGATCAACAACCTCAAGTGCCGCCTGCTGCTGCTCGAAGCCAGCCGCCACGGCAAGAGCGGCAACCTTGCCGCGCAGGAGAAGGCGTTGCGCGAGACGCTCAAGCTCACGCCCAACCATCCCGACGCTGTCATCGCGCTGGTGGAACTGCTTCGCAAGCGCGGGGCGGCGCAGGAGGCGGCGGAATTGGTCAAGTCCTCCAGCGAGCACTATCGCACCCGCCTCGCGGAGCAGCCCGACGACGCCGAAAACCACAACAACCTCGCCTGGCTGCTCGCCAACACCGAAACCAGCCTCGATGAGGCGCGGAAGCTCTCGCAGAAATCGCTGGAGATTCAGCCCGACACCGCTGCCTACCTCGACACGCTCGCGGAGGTCCACCTGCGCCTCGGCCAGGCCGCGCGCGCCGTCGAGTTCCAAAAGCAGGCCGTTGAATTGGAGCCGGAGAGCCTCGACCTAGCCGACCGGCTGAAGAAGTTCGAAGCCGCCGCCGCGAAAGCCAAACCGTGACCACGACCCGTTACACATTGCGCATTACGCATTACGGTCTGGCTTTCACGCTTCTGCTTGCTTGCGCCCCGCTTTGTGCCGCCGACTCCTCCTCCTCGCGCGAACTCGCCTTCAAGCAACAACACCTGCGCGAGCGTTACGAGGAGATCGAACAGCAGCTCGCGCGGCTCGGCGAACTTCTCGCCGCGAGCGATCCCGACGGCGCCGCGCGTATCCGTTCGGCGCTCAAGGCCTCGCGCGACGGCGTCGTGCTGTCGGAACTGCAGGAGGTAATCCAGTCGTTGCTGGCGAGCAAGACCAAGACCGCCGCCGAACGCCAGGCGCGCGTCGTCGAGCAGCTCCAGCGCGTGCTCCAGATGCTGCAAGGCCAGGAGCTGTCGTGGGAGGAGCTTCAGAAGCGGCTCGCCAACCTCCAGCAGCTCCGCGACGCGGTCGAGAAACTCATTGAGCGCCAGCAGAAGCTCGAAAAGCAATCCGGCGAAGCGATGAAGAGCGAGGCCGAGGGCAAGCACACCGATCCCGCCGCCCTCGACAAACAAAAAGGCGAGCAGGCCGCCACGCGGGGCGAAACCGAGAAGACCTCCGCCGCCACCCAGCAGCCCGACAAGTTTCCTCCCGACACCGTGGACCCCAAGGCGCTCGGCCGCGCCGCCAGCGAAATGCAGAAAGCCGAGCAAGCTCTTGGCGAGCGCAAACCCAGCGACGCCAATACTCATCAGCAGCAGGCGCTCGACGAACTCCAAGCCACCATCGGTCAACTCCAGCAGCGGCTCGAAGCCGAGAAGGCCGCGCAGGCGGAGCGGATGCGCGCGGAACTCAAGGACGGCCTCAAGGCGATGCTCGAAAAACAGAAGACCGTCACCACCGCCACCGCCGCGCTCGACAAGCAGATCGAGCCGAAGAAATCACCGCCCCGCGAAGCCGCGCTCAAGGCGGCCGGTCTCGCAGCCGACGAGGCCGCGCTCGCCGACCGCAGCGAGGCGCTCACCAAGAAACTCCGCGACGACGGCACCACCGCCGTCTTCGGCCAGGTGCTGCAACAGACTGCCAGCCTCCTCCGCGACGCCGACGCGCGGTTGAAGAAAGTCCAGACCGGCGCGCCGGTGCAGGAAGCGCAGAAGCTGGCTGAGATGAATTTCCAGGAACTGCTCGAAGCGTTGCAGGAAGAGGAGGCGCGCCGCGCCGCGGCCGGCGGTGAAGGCGGCGGAGGTGGCGGTGGCATGTCGAAGACAATGCTGCTGCCGCCGGCGGCCGAGTTGAAGATGCTCCGCATGTTGCAGGATCGCGTCAACCGTGGCACGCGCTCGCTCGACGAGGACCGCGCCGGCCGTGAGAAGCCCACGCCGCAGGAAACTGCCGCCGCCAAACAACTCAGTCAGCGCGAGAAGGAAGTCGCCCAGACCACCGACGCGCTTCGCAAGAAGTGGGCCGAACTCTCCGCGCCCCGGCCCGCCGTCGGCCCCGCCGATCCGACCGCCACCGATCCGCTCAAAGAATACATGGCCAAGGCGCAACAAGATGCCAGCAATCCGCTCACGCCGGTCCACAAGGACATGCGCACCGTCGAGGACCAGCTTGGCGAGACGGTCACCGGCAAGCCAACGCAGATCGTGCAGACCAAGATCATCCGCAGCCTCAACGATCTGATCGCGCAGGCCCAGAAGGCGCAATCGAAGGCCGCCGCCATGCCGCAACTGCGCCGCAGGCAGCCGGCCAAGCAACCCGAGGCGTCGCCGCAGCAGGCGCAGGGCGGCAAACAACCGTCCGGCCCCGCGCAGGTTTCCACGCTGCCGGCTGGTGCTGCCACCGAGGCTGCCAAGCTTCATAAGATTTACGGCGGCAGCGATTCCGACGCATGGGGCAAACTGCCGCCGGAGGCGCGCGAGAAGTTCCTGCAAACACTGAAGGACAAGTTCCCCGACCGCTACGAGCAGATCCTCACGGAGTATTTCAAGCAACTCTCCACCTCCAAACCGCCGGCGGGGACGAAATGAACGCGTGTGTTCTGGGAAGCGTGTGCATGGAACCCAACACAGATGCGCAGCGACGCGCCGGCGAAGTAGCTGAACGCGCCAGCGTTCAGCAGCGCGTCCGAACGCTGGCGCGTTCGGCTACGTGGCTGACACTTCGAACTGCGTTCCTGTTTGCTTTGCCGCTGATACTTGCCACGTCAATTCACGCCGCCTCCATCCGGCTGCGCGACGGCTCGGAGCGCGCGGTGGAACCCGCCGCGTTCGCGTCGCTCGCCATCGCGTCCATCGAGGAGCTTCGCCTGGCCGATCCGCCGCCGCCGAACCGCTGGCGGCTCGGCTTCCTCCTGCAAACCGCCGCAGGCGATTCGCTTCGCACCGAGCGGCTGCGGTTGCGCGACGACCGGCTGCTGGTGGAAACGCCGCTCACCGGCCTCACGGAATTGCCGCTGAGCGCCGCTTCCGTCCTCTGGTTCTCGCCGCCGGGCACGATCTCGGAAACGACGCGCCGCGAGATTCAGCAGATCGCCGCCAGCCACTTGCGGCAGGACGCGCTGTTCGTGCGCAAGGCAGGCGAGTGGGTGCGGCTTGACGGCGTGCTGCAATCGCTCGACGAGAAGCGCATCGTCTTTCGCTGGCAAGAGAACGAACGCGAAGTGCCACTCGCCCTCGCCGGCGCGCTCGTGCTCGCTGCCAGTCAGCCGCCAGCGACGCCGCGCGAGCGGCTCGCCGCCGTCTGGGGCCGCGACGGTTCGCGCCTCGTTGGCGAGGTCTGCACACTCACAACCGACTCGGTGACGCTCGCCACGCCGTCGCTCGGCTCGGCCACTGTGCCGCTCGACAGCTTGGCGGTGGTGGACGCGCTCTGGGGCCGCAGCGTGTTCGTGAGCGAACTGGAGCCGGCCGCTGTCACGGAGGCCGGCTGGTTCGGCACGCGCTTCCCGTGGCGTCGCGACGCGAGCGTTTCAGGCCAACCGCTGACGCTGCGCGGCCGCACATTCGAGCGCGGCCTCGGTGTCCACTCGCGCTCGTTGCTGGCCTATCAACTCAGCAAGAACTTCTCTCTTCTCACGGGCGTCATCGGCCTCGACGACGTCGGCGGTAAGCTGGGCCGCGTGCAGTTCGTCGTGCGCGGCGATGGCCGCGAACTATTCCGCGCCACGGCGGGCGGTGCCGATGAGCCGAAGCCGCTGCGCGTTGCCGTCGCTGGCGTGGAAAGGCTGGAGTTGCTGGTGGATTTCGCCCGCGACGAGGACACTGGCGACCGCGCTGACTGGGCCGACCTGCGGCTGGTCCGCTGAGTTTTTGCTTACCTGATCAGCACCGCATCGCCGGCGTCGAGCGAGAGGTGATGCGCGCGGTCTTTCCAGTGCAACGTGGCGGTTTGCTTTTTGAGCGTGGCGTTGACGGCGATGACGGCTTCACTGCCGTCGGACGCACGCCATGCGTTGTGCTGCACGGCGGCGAACGGTTTGCTGCCGCGCCAAGTGATCGTCGCCGCCACAAGCTTCGGCGGATGGAGCATTCGACCAAATTGCAGGAAGGGCCGTCCCTCGCCATGATAAAGCTCCACCCACCGTTTCATCAGCTTGTGGTCGGGCGGCGTGTTGGAGCAAATCGCGGCGCGCGTCGTGCCGTCGGGCAACACTTCCTCCAGCGCCATGTCGTCCACCCACGCTTTCGCCTTGCCTTCGATGTGGATCATGATGCGGAACATCGCCGCGCCTTCCGGCACCGTGAACTCCGCCGTCGCGCGCGTCCAGCCCGCTCCAGCCGCCGGGAACATCAGCCGCCCACCCGCGCCTGCGCCGGCCAAACCCGGCTTCAGGACGGCGAAATTGACGCCGCTCGGTTGCGCCATCGCACCGGTCTTCAGCCATGCACTGAGCCGGTATTTCTTGCCCACGACAAGACCGTCACCGATGGTAACGTTCTGCGACACCTGCACAACATCGGAGGCGGCAGCGTTCTCCAACCGCAGGCTTGCGGTGCCGCCGTGTTTCTCGGCCTCGTCGCGCCAGGCCTTGCCGTTCCACACCCGGCCTTGATAGCCGCGCAGATGTTCCCAGCCAGCAACGAAGCCGCGCATGGAGTTGGTTTCCTCAAAGCCGCCGTTGACCAGCGCTGGCCCGCCACCCCGCATTGACGGCACGAGGTGCGGTATCTGGCCGTTTGCGAAACAATATGCGGCCATCGCCGTGTCGCCCGCGCGCGGGTTGCTCTGAAACGTCGGCAGGAACTCGTGGTAGAGGTAGTTGAAGACCGACGCCGGCTCGTGCGGAGTCTCGCAGTCGCGGTAGTCCTGGATGCCAACGAGATGGTTGAAGCGCTCGTTTGGCTCCTCGACACACACCACCGCGTCGCGCTCGATCTTCCGGCAAGCGGCGAACATCGTTCGCAGTTGTTTGGTGAAAACCTCGGTCATCCACAACCCCGGCCCCGGCGGATGCGCGTGGTCGCGGCTGTAGCAGAACGGGAAACCTCCACCGACCACCTGATCCACTTGGATCATCTCGCAGCCGCGCCGGGCCAGCGGCGCGGAGATGTCCTCGTTCCACCAGCGGATTGTCCACGGGTCGCCGGGGCACAACGTGGCCGTATCGCCGCCGGCAAGCCAGGACGGCGTGCGGATGTAGAGGGTGCCGTCGCGTTGGCGGACGGCGTGTGGGCGCGCCACTTCGTCGAACCGTTTGCGGTCATCCCAATAGAAGCCTCCGTCGTCTTGCTTGCGATACATCAGCGTCCAGTGATAGCCCGACGGCCACGGGAACGCGTGGCAGCCGAGCGCGCGCGTCCGGGCCACGAGGTTCGTGAACTGCTCGTCCGACGGGAAGACGGGGAAATAATCCGGCGTCACCCAGCTCCAGATTTTCTCCCAGCCCCAGTAGGCGGTGACGAGCGGCGCTTCGGAAAACTCCTTCTTCCAGTAGTCCGTCAGCCACTTCTCAATGCGCTCCGGCTGCGCGAGCCATTCGCGCCCGAAGCGCACCATCGCCGGGCCCGACTTCATCCACGCGGGAATGTCGCGGCGCTTGTCGAACGGGGTCGCGCACCACGGTTGCCGCAAAGCCCACTCCTTGTATATATCGGCCGCGTCGCGCCAGTCGGCGGGCGTCGCCTTGTCGGTGCCCGCGAACGTCGTCATCACCACATCGAAGTCCATCGTGTAAGACCTCGAGGCGAAACAGTGCGGGTTCCAGCCCATTTCAATGCCGTCAGCCGTGCGGCGCATCTCGAAATCCTTGGGGTAACCCTTGCTGTCGTAAGCCGCCGTGTAGAACCCGGCGCGGTCGTCGTAGTAGCACCCAAACTGCGCCGCCAGACTGCCCGGCTGTCGGCCATAGACGCGCGAGCCAACCTTCATCGCGCCCGGCTTGCGGATGACGCCGCCCTTGGTGTGGCCGAACACCGCCGCGTCGCCGTCCATGCTGTCGCCGAGCGGTGCACGCAGCGTGATGAATGGGAATTGCACCTCCTCCAACATCAGCGCGTCGGGAATCTTCACGGATAGCCGCCAGCGCACGAATGAATCGCCCGATTTCACGCTTGCCGTGCAGGCAATTTGGACCGGCCATTCACCCAGCCCGTTGTAGTTAAGCGTCGCCTCGCCTCGCTTCGCTTCGACAGAAAACTCCTTCACATCGCCGCTGGACAGATAGAACCTCCTGCCACTGGCGTCAGACTTCAACGAGAACGCAAGGGTAAACAGGCGCGACGTCTTCTGCGCCGCGGCAAATTCCTGCCCGCTCGCGTTGTCCACGAGCGAAACGATGGCGCCTCTTTCAGCGTGGCCGAGCGCAAGCGTGAGGCGGTCGTTGCGCAGCACGACCCGCGCGACGTTGTCTGTCAAGACAGGGTTTTCGGCGGCAGCGAGCAGCGCACTGGTAACGAGAAGAGCGAAGCATTTCATGGATTGAATTTTAGTGTGGCTTTTAATCGCCGGAAGCGCGAGCGTAAATCTAAATCCGCGGTTCCGCCCACGGGCGGAGTGCGGCAAACAAACTGTCAAACCGAGGCAGTGAAGTCGCCATGAAACAAATCTTGAATCAGTTGATACAGTTGCAGGAGTTGAACTTTGCGTTGTCGGAACAAAAGACCTCGAACCCCGAGGCGCGGCTGACGCAGTTGGAGGAGTCCATCAACAAGCTTGTGGAAAAATTGCCGGAGGACATCGCCAGCCGTTACCAGCGGATGCAACAGCGCGCGCCGCTGGTGGTCGTGCCCATCGCCCACATCAACAACACCTGCGCCGGCTGCGGCATTGCAGTGCCGGTCGCGCTTGTCAATGAGATCCGCAAGTCGGAACAAATACTTTCCTGCCAGAACTGCGGCCGGTTCCTCTACTATCTGGAAAACACGCCCCGGCGCGTGCCGAAGGCGCCCGGCGCAAGAGTCGAGCCGCCGCCCGGCATCGCGCGGTTTTCGGACATGGCGCTGATGCTGCCCAAACTGGCCGCCGACAACCGCGACGACGCCGTGAAGGAACTTGCCATGCTGATGACGACACAGGGATTCGTCGAGGAAGGCGACAAACTCGGCGATCTGGCGTTGCGGCGCGAGTCTGTGATCAGCACGGCGGTGGAAGGCGGGATTGCCTTTCCGCACGTGCGTAACATCGAAGGCGGCAGCCTGACGTTCGCGCTCGGCCTGAAGGAGAGCGGGCTGAAGTTCGGCGCGCCCGACGGCGAACTGACGAAGATCGTCTTCTTCATCGTCATCCCGACGCCGGCAAGCGCGTTTTATCTGCGGTTGCTCGCCGGGCTGGTCGGCACGTTCCGCACGGCCAAGGCCCGCAACGCGCTGCTGAAATGCGGCACGCCGGAAAAGATGTGGCAGACGCTGACCTCGCTCACCAGCGGGACGATCTCGTAAGGGATCGCGGCTGCTTTGCGAACCCAGTGGCGCGAGTTTCCTAACTCGCGCACCGTTCTCTCGCCGACAACCGAGGGCGAGTTTGGAAACTCGCCTCACTGGGACGCCTCACACGTCGCAAATCTGGATCGCCTGCCGCAGCGAGGTGATCGGGTCGCGCTTCGGGATGAACTCCTGGCCGACGAAGCCTTTGTAGCCGGTGGCGACGATGGCGCGGCAGATGGTCGCGTAGTTCAACTCCTGCGTGTCGTCAATCTCGTTGCGGCCGGGCACGCCGCCGGTGTGATAGTGGGCGAAGTAGGGGTGGAACTCCTTGATCGTGGCGATCACGTCGCCCTCCATGATTTGCATGTGGTAGATGTCGTAGAGGAGTTTCATCCGCTCCGAGCCGACGCCCTTACAGACTTCCACGCCCCACGCGGTGCGATCGCACTGGTAGTCCTTGTGGTTGCGTTTGCTGTTAAGCAGTTCCATCACGATGTTCACCTTCTTGTCCTCGGCGAGCTTCATGATCCGCTTCAGGCCGGTCACGCAATTCTCCAGACCCTTCTGGTCGTCAAGACCTTCGCGGTTGCCTGAGAAACAAATCAGGTTCGGCAGGCCGGCGTTGGCGACGATGGGAATCATCTGCTCGTAAGCGGCGACGAGCTTGTCGTGGTTCTCGACGCGGTTCCAACCCTTCGGGATGCTCCAGCCGGCGGGACCGTTGCACATCGCGCAGGTCAGGCCGTGCTTCTGAACCGTCTCCCAATCCTTCTGGCCGAGCAGTTCCACCGACTCGATGCCCATCGCCTTCACGGCGCGACAAAACTCATCAAGCGGAATCTTCCCGTAGCACCACTTTGAAACCGAGTGACGAATATTGCCCTTGAGCTTCGGCGCAGCATTCTCCGCGGCAACGAGCGAGCCGGCGGCGGCGGCCATAACGGTGATTGCAGAACGGCGGCTGATCTTCGAGGTTTTGTTCATGATTGGGTTCTCTCGTTTCGGGCGGCGACTATAGTCAAAGCTCCGGTTTTCGGCCAGCGAATCATTCCTTCACCAGAAACAGCGCGTCGCGCGGGCCAACCGAGACCGTTGCGCCGGCGAGCGAGCCGTCGTTGGTCTTCGGATCCTGCTCCGGCGAGCCTTGAAGGCGGCGGAGTCTCGCGTTTGGGAAAAGCTTCGCGAGATCGAACGCAAACGGCTGTGTGGATGGGTTCGCGAGCACGACGCCGCGCTCGTAGTCGCGGGCTATCGCATCCGGCGCGGCGTGCGCGGTCAAGCCGGCCAGATGAACCGACTCGCTGCCCTCGAACTCGAATGTGAGATCCACGGCGCGCGAGCCAAGACCACGGAAGTAGAAGCCGGACTCGAACCACTCGGCGTTGGCCCATGTCATGATGCGCTGGGGCGTGAGTGCCAACTTCTCCGGCGCGGGGGCCGCGCCCGTGCCCGACTCGACGCGCACGTCGCCCCAGAACGTGTGATCAGCCACCGTGTTGCCGGCGGGGCCGGGGTCGGTCGTGAAACGCAATCGCACCGTCTGGCCGGCCCAGCGCGAGAGGTCGGCGGAGCGCGCCACCCATTGCTTCTCGCGATGGAGGAGCGAGAGCACCTCCTCCGCGCCATTGTCGCGGCGCACCTCGACCTTCAGGCCAACGCCATCACTCTTGCCCTTGGCCTTGTCGGTCAGCCCGCTGAAGAACGTCAGCCGCGGCTTCTCCGCCGGAATCGCGGCCATCGTTTCCCAGAACACACTGCCTTTGGTGTTACGATACGGCGGATGCACGCCGTAGGCGTGATGGCTCTCGCCGGCGAGACTCACTGGATTCGCGGGGCGGAACGACGTGCCCGTCTCGGCGCGGATTGGCTCGTCCTTCTGCCCGCTCAACGTCATGCCGGTAGCGAGCGGCGGTTGCTGCATGAGGTCGCCCGCATGACGCCAGCCAACCCATGCGAGCCGTGGAATCGCCGACGGGTATCCTTTCATCGGCTCGGCCTTGATGCGGAAGTGAACGAATAGGTCGCCCTCCGGTAGCGCCACCGCGGGCATCATGAGTGTGAGGTTCTCCGCGGCCGGCTTCGGCGCGGTGAACTTCAGCGTGCGGCCATCATCGCACGTCTCGATCTTCGCTTGCTCCGGGCGCAGCCGTTGCGCGACCTTCCCGCCGAACAAGTCCGGCGTGCGCAACGCCAGATGCACGGGCGGCGCGAGCGGACTGCCGAGCCAGTGGAGGCGGTTTGCCGCGCCCATGTTGAGTTCGTCGTAGATACCGATGTGATAGCGGCCGGATTTCGGCGGCAGGATGCAATAGGTGAACGCCGAATCGGTGAACAGTCCACCGGCCATGACCAGCCGCGTGATGTTCAGCGGCGATTGGATCATCCGCTCGTCGTCCTTCGCCGTCTTGCGCGGCTCCATGAACTTGTGGTTGATGTAGCTCAGCGCCGGCTGGGCCGCGTTACGCCGCCAGAACTCATGGCGGTTCAGCCCGCCTGACCAGTCCACGATTTCCGGGTCGCCGAGATGCGGCCAGCCCTCGCTCTCGATGCCGTTGAGGATGGCGAACGACCGCTGCCCGCGCGGCGAATGGCCGTCAGCCATGATGAGACGGTCGGGGCCGAGCTTCGCGCGCAGTTGGCGGCAGAACTCATACACGCCGATGCCGTAGGCGTTGACGCCGTCGAACACCGCGGAGTCGGCCATGCCATCGGCATCGGCATCCGCCTGCCGCCCTCGCTGGCCGCCAAGCGGATGGAAGTGGAGCACGTCGAACTCCAGCCCGTCGAACGCCGCCAGCGCGCCGCCCGGCAGGAACCGCTGCGCGATGTCCGCCACGAGCACGTCGCTGCACGTCCGGCCCTTCGCGTCGCGCGGGCAGCGCGTGCTGTAGTTGTAGAGCCAGAGCAGGTTTGACTTCTTGCCCCACGGGCCTTCGGTCATGTGCGCCGCGACGTAAGCCTTGCCGGCGGCGAACGCACGTGGCGCGGTGCCGAAAGCGCCGCGTTTCACGCGTAGCGTCTTCGCCTTTACGTCCACGGCGAGCAGTTCGAGTTGCTCCGATTGCTTCCAGTCCGGTTTGCCGTCCGCGCCGAGCGCACAGAGGCCGATGTCCTCGTTTTTGTCGCCGTAGCGGCCCATGCTCACGCGGAACAAGTCCGGGTTTTCAACAGGCAGGACATATTCGCCGGGCTGTGCGGGCACGTCGGCGGTGACGTGGCAGCCGTTGAAGTAAAGCCAATGGCCGGCGAAGAACTCGCCGCATTCCCAGCGCGGGTCGCGGGAGTTGCCGTTGAAGTGGAGCAGCGCGGCCTGTTTCGGATGCGCCTGCTTGAAGCGCGTGAAAAACGGGATGTTTGGCGCCTGCGTGCCCGGCACTTCCTCGTCGAGCGTCTTGCCCATGATGCCGTCGAGGCGCAGGAACATCTTCTCCCATTGCTCAAACGGCATCCGCCCGCTGCGGGCAAGTCCTTCCGACTGTCGGAAGAAGAACGCGCGCGGTTCGCCGGCGCTGACGACGGGCAGATCGCGCAGGTCGGCGGCGGAGGCTGTCGCAAGGGCGACAGAAGTGACGAGAGTGACAGAAAAGGACTGTCGCGATTTCATAGTTTCAGTTTCACGCGCCGAAAACGCCGGCCGGCACATGGGCCAGGTCGGGCGCGATCCAGTCCGCGCCGGCTTTCACGAGCGTCGCGGCGTCGAAGCTCGTGGTCAGACCGAGGCAGCGGCTGCCGGCGGCTTTGCCCGCGGCGACGCCGTTGGGCGCATCTTCGATGACGAGACAGCGGGCTGGCGGCAGCGCGAGTTTTTCGGCGGCGCGCAGGAAGATTTCCGGGTCCGGTTTCTTGTGGACGATCTCGCTCCCGGTGACGCAGGCGTCGAACGTCTCTGCCGGCAGGCCGATCTCGCGGAGGTTGCCGTCCATCTTCACGCGGTCGGCGCTCGTCGCGACGGCGAGGCGCAATCCGCGGCGGCGGCAGTCGGCGATGAACTCGCGCACGCCCGGGAGCGGCTGGAGCCGGTCTTTGATGATGTCAAGGTAGATGGCGTAGGTGCGCTCCTTGTCGCGCGGCATGGAGAGGGTGACACCATATTTTTCGGCGACGCCGCCGAGGAAGCGGTCCTCGCCGGTGCCAACGAACGGCACGAAATCCTCCGGCCTCACCATGACGCCGTGGGCCTCGGCGAACATCCGGCAACCGGCCTCGGCGATGAACGGTTCCGAGAGGCAGAGCACGCCGTCCATATCGAAGATGACGCCGGCAAAAGGTTGGTGCGGGTCGCTCATGGTTGGCGAAGTCTGTTGGCCCGTGCCGTCGCTGTCCAACATTTTCAGAGCCGAAAAACATTTGCTCCCCCGGTAGCGCGGCCCTATCCTGCGCGCACTTCTCGATCATCATGAGCAGCAAGCCTTCAATCCAAAATCGGAAATCCAAAATCCAAAATCCCCTGAACGTTCTCGTCGTCGGTGGCGGCATGATCTCCGCCGAGGTCGTCCTGCCGACGGTGTTTCAGGCGCGCCGAACCGGGCTGGTTGGCGAGGTTGGCGTCGCGTCGCGCCGGGCGCAGACGGTGCTCGACCTGCGGGAGCTTTTTCCGGCGGAGGAGTTTGTGGGCTGGCCGGCGGACAAGGCCCCACAGGCGTCGCATCCCGATTGTTATAAGGAGGCGATCAAGAAACTGAAGCATCCCGGTTGTGTCATCGTGGCCACGCCGGACCATCTGCACACGCCGGTGATCCTTGATGCGCTGTTGGCGGGCTTTGACGTGATCGTGCAGAAGCCGCTCTGTCTGAAAGTGGCCGAGGCGCATGAAATCGCCGCCGCGGCCGCGAAGACGAACCGCTACGTCTATACCGACTACCACAAGCGCCACGACAAGGCGGTGCGCGCGGCGAAATACAAATACTCCACGGGCGAACTCGGCGAGGCGCTCTGCGGCCACGCGTGGATCGAGGAGCGCCGCGAGATGCCGTTGAAGGTGTTTGGTCGCTGGGCGGACCAGAGCAGCAGCTTCGAATACATCGGCTGCCACTATGTGGACGCGTTCCATTTCATCACCGGACTGAAACCGAGGCGTGTCGCGGCGTTCCGGCAGCACAAGCTGCTCAAGCAACTCGGCCATGCCGCGTGGGATGCTGTGCAGGCGGTCGTCGAGTGGGAGAACGACGCGGTGCTCTACGTGCAGACTTCGTGGGTGTTGCCGGACTCGAATCCGAACCTCACCAACCAGGGCTTCCAACTGACTTGCACGCAGGGCGAGTATCGCGCCGACAACGCGGACCGCAATTCCAACTTCGTCACGCAGTCTGGTGGCGTGCAGCGGTTCAACCCGCATTTCTTCAAGCCCTACAACGACTGGGATGATCCAACGAAGACCGAGTGGGTCGGCTACGGCGGTGACAGCATCCTCCAACCGCTCCAGGACATCCATCGTCTCAGCGCCGCCAGCGCCGCCGAGCGACGCCGGATGATCGCGCAGTTTGAGAAGACGCGACCGCTGCCGCAGCAGGCGCTCATCGCCACCGTCGTCAACGAGGCCGTGCGGCTGAGCGTCACGCACGGCTCACGCTTCGTGGTGTTCGATGGGAAAATGAGGCCGAAGCTGGAAAGCTGAAGCCGCTTCAGAACTTCGCGGAGAAGCTCGCGACGATGTTCCGGCCGGGTTCGTTGAGGCCGGAGCCGACGATGCGATAATCCTCGTCGGTCAGGTTTTCCACCGCCACGGTCAGACTCACGTCCGGCGTAATGCGCCAGCCGCCGCGGACGGTGAACGCCGCGTAGCCGGGCGTGCCGCCGGGCGGGATGCGCTGCGTATCGCGCCTGTCCTCGGTGCTGAGCCGGTCCTGTCTGGCGGCGATGGTTGTGAGAGCCTCAGCCCAAAATCGCTTGTTCGGGTGTTCCCACATCATGCTGATGTAGCCCGTGGGCGGCATCATGCGGCTGAGCGGTTCGCGCGCGACGACGGGTGCGGAGGTTGGGAACTGGTCAGCCTGGCCGTCCATCCATGTCGCCCAACCCGCTGCCGTCCACTCCGGATGGAACCGGTAACGGGTGCTGAATTCCAAGCCCTGCACAAACCCGTTGCCGCCGTTGTTCTTGGTCACTTCGCGCAGGCCGTCGACGATGGCGCCGGTCGGCTGGCGCACGATCATGTCGTCAATGACGGTGTAGTAGTAGGCGAGTTCCGCCGACCAGTTTTCGTAGAGGGCTTTGACGCCGATCTCGGAGGTGAGGAACTGCTCCGGCTTCAGGTTTGGCGCGGCGGTTTCGAGTTCGCCGGTGCGCGCTGTGTCGAGGCGGGTGAGATCAGAGAGGTTTGGCGCGCGAAATCCCTGCGAGGCGCCCGCGAACAGGTGCCAGTGGTTTTCCTCGTCGAGCCGGCAGAGAAGCCGACCGCTGCCGACGCCGGAATCCCACGAGTTAGAAAGAGAGGTGGGAGTGCCCGTGATGGGATTGCGCATCAGGCCGGCATCAACAGCAGCATGGGTGTAACGGCCCCCGATGACGAAATTGAAGCGCTCGCCGATCGGGATGTCGTCCTGGGCAAACAGGCCCAGCAAATCGTAGGTGGAATCGTCCGCCACCGGTCCCTGGATTGCGATGGCGCTGAGAGCACCGCCCGCCGTATAAGTGCGGTTATAGGAACTGACGCTGTCGCGGTAATGCTCCATGCCGTAGGTCCAGCGCCCAACGGGGCTGGGGCTTTCGAGTTGAAACCACGTTCCGACGGTGCCCACGGCGAAGCCCTGTTGCGTGCCGACGCCGCTCGCGGCCACGATGGCTTCATCCTCTGTCTGCTTTTGGAAGGAGAGGCTGGCCCGGATGACATCCACGGGGCCTTCGAGCTTCTCCGCGTGATATTGGACATACACAAGGTCGCGGTTCTGGTCGCAGGACCGCTGCCTTTCGTTGCCGACGGTGGTGCCCTCCCAACTCTTGCCATGAATCGTTCGATGGGTGCGCCAAGCGTCGTCTTGATCCACTCGCTGGTAAACCACGACCAGCTTCGAATCAGGCGTGGGGAAGTATTCGGCCTTCACGTCGCCGTCCAGCTCGCTGTAGCCGGTATGTTTTTGATCCCCCACCGGCCCGGCAGAGCGGAGGTCGCCGTAGTCTTTCGGCGACACGCCGACCAAGAACCCAAACTGCCTGTCCACGTTGCCGCCGATGGTGGCGCGGCCGGTGTGCGAATCCTCGGCAGTGGCGTAACGGTAGTAAGCGCTCCGGCTCCAGGAAAAACCCTCGCCAAACTCCTGCCGGCGCTGCGTGATGGCGTTGACGGTGCCGCCGATGGCGTCGCTGCCGTAGAGCACTGAACTGGGGCCTTTGACCACCTCCAGCCGCTCGACGGAGAGCGGGTCCACGGTGTTCCAGTATTGATTCGGCCCCTCGCGGAAGACGGAGTTGTTCAGCCGGATGCCGTCAATGAGCATCAGCGTCCGAAATCCCGTGAACCCGCGGATGAACGGCGAGCCTTGGCCGAGGGCGGTCTTCTGCACCATGACGCCCGGCGTTTCCCTCAGCGCCTCCGGCAGCGTGCGCGACAACTGCCGCGTCTGGATGTCCTCGGCGGTGACGGTTTGGGCCGTGTAGGGCGCGTCGAACAGTGTCGTCCCGGTGCGCGTCGGCGTGACAACCACCTCATCGAGGCGAGGGGCGAGGGAGGATTTTTCATCAGGCGGTGGCGTGTCCTGCTGGGCGGCGGTCACAAAGGCGCCTCCGCAAAGCAGCGCCGCCAACGCCGTGCCCGCCCATCTTGTCCGCTGTGCAATAGTCATCTCTGTTTCAAGCATTAGTTGCCAGTGGCGGCAAAAAGTTGTTGCCCGACCCCGCTTTCGCTCGTTTGGCAATTTCGATTCGCGGGCAATCAAAAGGTTTGCTAGAATAGCCGTTGTCTGATTAGCATCCGCGGCTTGTTGAAACCTAAAAGAAAGAAAAACGTCATGTCAGAAGAAGCCCAACCAACCGGTATCAAGGGATGGATCACCTATCGCCCGGAGATCAAGGTGCTTGATTGCACCATCCGCGATGGCGGTCTGATGAACGAACACAAGTTTACCCACGACTTTGCCAGGAACATCTACCAGGCCGGAGTCGCTGCCGGTGTGGATTACGTCGAAATGGGCTATAAAGCCTCGAAGAAACTCTACACCCGCGAGGAGGTTGGCGCGTGGCGGTTCTGCGACGAGGAAGACCTGCGCAAGGCCGTTGGCGAGAAGAACCCCGCCGTGAAGGTGTCAGTCATGGCCGACGCCGAACGGACCGATTACCACGAGGATATCCTGCCGCGCGACAAGAGCGTGATAGACATGGTGCGCGTGGCCACCTACATCCATCAGATTCCGGCCGCGCTCGACATGGTCAAGGACGCACACGACAAGGGTTACGAGACCACGATCAACCTGATGGCGCTCTCCACCGTGCCGGACCTCGAACTGGAAAACGCGCTGGAGGTGCTTTGCGCGTCGCCGGTGGGGACGCTCTACGTCGTGGACAGCTTCGGCACGTTCTACTGCGAGCAGGTTCGCATGATGATGGCGAAGTTCATGAACCACGCCAAGCCGGCGGGCAAGCAGGTGGGCATTCACTGCCACAATAACATGCAGCTCGCCTTCGCCAACACCATCGAGGCGATCATCCAGGGCGCCACGTTGCTCGATGCCAGCATGGCCGGCCTCGGCCGCGGCGCGGGCAACTGCCAGATGGAACTGCTGTTGAGCTTCCTGCACAACCCGAAGTTCCACTTGCGACCGATCCTGCAATGCATCCAGGACCACGTGGAGCCGATGCGCGAGAAACTGCGTTGGGGTTTCGCAATTCCCTACATGGTCACCGGCTACCTCAATCAGCACCCGAAGTCGGCCATGAAGTTCATGGAAGCCGACAGCTACCAGGAGATCGTCAAGTTCTACGATTCCGTCACCGAGAAGGAGTGGTGACGGATTCGGACCACGCGGGCCGGACGCCATGCGCCGGCTCGCGCGGTCACTTTACCAGTGGCAGGACCTGTTTGAACTCGTCCGTGCCCGCGCAGCCGAGCAACTCGAAGAGCACCATCTCCGTGGACGCGATCACCGCGCCGGCGTCACGCATCCGTTCCACGCCCATGCGGTGATTTTCCGGCGTCCGCGACGAGATCGCGTCGGCCGCGATAAAAATCCGGAAGCCTTTGGCGAGCAGATCCAGGCAGGTTTGCGTGACGCAGACGTGCGCCTCGATGCCGCAGAGGATGACATCGCGGACGCCCCGGGCTTCGAGCGCGGCGACGAAACCTTCTCTGCCGCAAGAACTGAAGGTCATCTTCTCCATCGGCGCGAAGCCCGGCACGGCGGCGGCCACTTCCGGCACGGTCGCGCCGATGCCCCTGCGGTATTGCTCGGTGACGAAGATGGGCATGCCCATGATGGCCGCTCCCTTGACGAGCCGGACGGCGTTGGCCACGACGCGTTCTTTTTCGTGGATCGCGGGCAACAGCCGCTCCTGGATATCCACGACTACCAAACCGGATTTGTCCCGCGCGATGCGATGCGAAGTCGTGTTCATGGTGTTTCCTTCATCCGCGCCGGAGCTACTTTGGATCCGCGTCGGCCGGTGTTGGCTCGGCCAGCAGCTTCTTCTTCAAGTTGTAACTGTCCAACCCGTCCTCCAGAAGTTCCTCGTATTGTTTGCGTGGGATCTGGCTGCCGTAGTGGCGGATGTGCTCGATGATCATCTCCATCTCCGGCGCCTTGGCGGTTCGCAGGCGGGTCACCCCCAGCAGCATTTGGTGCAACCCGTCCGTCTGTCCGCCGCGGTTGAAAACAACCTCGCCGCGCAACGCGCGCGCCATTCCCTCGGAGCGGACGTCGCGCAGAGCCTGCGTGACTCGGATAATCTCGTCGTAGGTTTCCAGTGCCTTCGCTTCCTGGCCGACGGAGCGCGCGGCCTGGGCAACGCGGAACATCACCATCAGCCGCTCGCGCTTTGCCTCGACGCCGGTGAGGCAGGTTGCCGCCAGCTCGAAGCAAGCCAGCGCCTCGGCCGGCTCATTGGCGGCCGAGTGGATGTCGCCCATCAGCGCGCAGACCCGGCCTTGCGAGAGGCGGTCGGTGGTCAACCGCAACACTTCGAGGCAGGCGCGGAGATGGTTCAACGCGGCAACAGGATCGCCGGCCTGGCGCGCTTCCTGGGCCTTGCTGTAATACTCGAGGACTTTTTGTTCTTCAGGACTCATACGGTGGCAGCGTCTCGGAGTCGCTGAGTGTCGAAGACCGGCGCAAGGGTGGCAACAGATTCATGGTTTCTGCAAGCACGTTGTTGCGTCACTGCGTCGCCGGAGTGATCCACAGTTGCACCGGCGCCGGCTGGCGGTTGCGGTCGCAGTTTGTGAAGAAACGGCGGCGGACGCGTAGTGGCTTTCAACAGCGGCTTGGTGCGAGGACGGCGCTCTCCGCAGTTCCGGCTTTATGCGCGATGCGTGGCGTTCTACCATGGGCGTGTGCTTCAGGCGCATTTATTGCTGGCCGCTTACTGCAAAGGCATCTTCCCGATGGCCGTGGGCGAACGCGGCGACATCGGCTGGTTCTCGCCGGACCCGCGCGCCGTCATCCCGCTCGACAAGCGGTTTCACGTGGCGCACGGCTTGCGGCGGGTGCTGAAGAAGAAGCCGTTCGAGATCACCGTGGACCGCGAATTTGAGGCGGTGATGCGCGCGTGCGCCAAGCGGCATGAAGGCACCTGGATTTCCGATGAGATCGTCGGGAGCTACTGCAACCTCCACCGGCTCGGCTTTGCCCACAGCGTCGAGGCGCGGGTTGGCGGCAAGCTCGTTGGCGGCCTCTACGGCGTCCACATCGGCGGCGCGTTCTTTGGCGAGAGCATGTTCCACCGCGTCACGGACGCCAGCAAGGTGGCGCTGGTGGCGCTCGTGGAGCGGCTGCGCGCCGGCGGCTTTGCGCTGCTGGACACGCAATGGACGACGCCGCATCTGGAGCAGTTCGGCACGACGGAAATCCCGCGTCGCGACTACCTGCGGTTGCTCAAGAAGGCGGTGGCGCTCGACTGCAAGTTCTGAGCGCCGGGTGAAAATGTCGCCGAGGTTCGGCATTGTTCCTTGGCTGCCAGTGTGATAGGAAACTCGCGCCGTCATCGGGACGGCGGGAGTCGAGAGCATTGACCAGGGACGCATGAACATCTTCTGCGCGCAAAAGCCGGAAGGCCAGCACGCCTCGCAGCGGGCAGCGATCATTTTGCTTCGAGGCGTGACGCTGGCCGGTGTCACGGCGGTTTTCCTGTGGGGTTACGCGGCCACGCAGTTCAACGGCTTGCGGCATCCGGAAGCGATGGACCAGGCGCAGGTGGCCCGCAACCTGGCTCGTGGCGACGGCTTCACAACGCGGTTCATCCGTCCGCTGAGCATCTGGCGGCTCACGGAGCGGTCGGGGGCGCGCGACGCGATGCTGGACCGCCACCCCGACATCAGCAACCCGCCGGCGTATCCAACGCTGCTCGGCGCATTGTTCTATATCGTGGGGAAAGGCGGACTGAACTACGGCGACGCAGCGGCGTCGGATGCAAAAACATCCTCCGTTGGCTGGAGGTCGTGGGTGGCGCGAGGCTTTCTGGGCCTGTTTCGCTGGCCGATTCTCTGGGCCGCCCTGGCGGCGGCATGGTTGCTGGTCGTGGTGCAACAGGCGTGGTTCCTGCGCGTGCCGGCGGCGACGCTGCCGTGGCACGCGGCGGGAATTCTCCTGTGCGTGGTAATGCTCGCGTTGTCGTGGATGCCGGCGACTTCGTTCAAGGTCGGTCCCGCCATTGCTTTCACGGTGTTCGGGCCGGATCGTTTCCTGATTTACGCTTTGGGCTTGCCGTTGGTGTTGCTGAACGGCCTGTTGGTTTATCTGATCGGCCGCCGGTTGTTTGACCGGCGCGCGGGCACGGTTGCCGCGCTGCTGTTTGTCGCGTCGGAAACGACCTGCCAGTTTGCCATCTCCGGCCTGAGCACGATGCTTGCAACGACGTGGGTGTGCCTGGCGGCGTTGGCGTTGGTGGTGGCGGCGGAATGGCGCGAGGCAGGCCGCAATGTGCGCGCGGCTGTGGCGCTGGCGTTGACGGCGGCGGCGATGGTGGGAGGGGCGTTTCTGACGGAATACGCTGCCGGCTGGCTGCTGTTGCCGACGGTGATTCTGTGCTGGCGCTGGTGGGGCTTGCTGCGCGGCGCGCTTGTGGCGTTGGGCATGGCGCTGGTGTTTTTGGCCGTGACGGGACCGTGGCTGGCAAGGAACTACGCCGTGTCCCGCAGTTTCCTCGGCCTCGCGCCCTACAGCGTCATGGAGCGCACGCCGGCCATGCCCGGCAACATGTTGCAGCGGACGTTGGACCCCAAGACCCTTCGCGTCACCGCGGCCGGGATGCTTCGGAAGGCAACCCGCAACGCCTGCCAGTTATGCACAGACAGCCCGTGGCTTGGGGGCGCCGGGCTGAGCGTTGCGGCGTTTGTGGCGGCGATCTGCTACCGGTTCCGACGGCCGCAGGCCAACCAGTTGAAGTGGTTCGTGGTGTGCGGCGCGTTTCTGCTGTTTGCGGCGATGTGTGTTGTCGGCGTCGAACCCCGGCCCGACGGTTCATTTGCGCAGGCTGGCAATTTGTTGGTGCTGGTCTTGCCGTTAATGGCGGTGTTTGCGGCGGCGATGATCTGGGTGTGGCTCGACGCGCTCCGGAGCGGCGAGGTTTTTCAGCGACACGCCGCGATCGCGCTCCTCGTCGTGGCGGCAGTTCTTCCGACAGCGGCGCGCATGGCGGGATCGCCGGCCGGCCAGCCGCCGTATCCGCCGTATCATCCGCCCGCGCTGGCGCAAATTGCGGGCGGCCTCGAACAGCAGGAACTCATGGCCAGCGACCAGCCGTGGGCCGTGGCGTGGTATGGCGACCGGCGTTGCGTCTGGCTGCCTTACACCATCGAGCAGTTTTACAAAGTGAACGACCTGCACCGGCACGTCGCCGCGATGTTGTTGACGCCGATCACGCTCAACGCCCGCCTCCTGACGGAAGTGATGAACGGCGAATGGCAGCCGTGGTCGCCGGTGTTTGGGTTCATGCAGTTCCCCAACAGCTTCCCGCTGCGGACGGGACGTTTGTTTGTCGGCCTCGACCTGACACCGGTTCCCTGGCAGTTGTTTGAGGCCATGAGAATCAAAGACCTCGCTGGCGGCATCAACATGGCCTTCATCTGCGACCGCAAACGCTGGGCGGACTAACCCGCCGCCCTATCTCACGCCAGGTTCTTCCATTTCCTTATCGCCCATTCCGCAAACAGCAGTCCGCAGAACAGGCACAACGCCAGCGGCGTGTCCCAGATGTCCTGCGTTTGCTCGTTGACCAGCAGTTGCTCGCGTTTCGGCAAGAGCTTCGGCAATTCTTCGATTCGGTCGAGTGTCAGGAACTCGCCGCCGGTGGTCGCTGCGATCTGCCGCAGCAGAGACTCGTTCATGCGCGTGTCCTTGAACTCCAGCCGCGGCAGCGTCACGCGCACCGTCTTGAGCGCCATCGCGTCACGCGCTGTGCCGCCGGGAACATTGGCTGTGATCTCGCAGAGGCCGAGTTGCTCCGCCACCAGCGAGCCTTCGAATTCACCCGCCGCGCCAGCGACTGGATCGAGACGAAGGTTGCGCTCGCCTGCGTTCGCAACCTTCACCCGTGCCTCGAACTTCTCCATCGCCGACGGTTTGTAGCTCGCATCGAGCGCCTTCGCACGCACCGTGATCCGCTGGCCGAGCGAGTATTCGTCGTGGTCGGTCGTCAGCACGAGCCGTTTCATTCCACCGAGCAACCGACCTTGCGTGAGGTAACGCACCGCCTGGCTCCAGAATTGCTCGAACGCCCGCGAGCCGCCAAATCGCCAGCGCCACGTTGAGTCGCTCGCCACGAAAAAGACGCGGCCCGGCCCATAAAACTGCGTCGCAACGACCGGCTGCGGCCCCTGTCGCGTCTGGCGGCGCGGATCGCTGTGCACCGCCAGCGCTGTCGCACCCGGCTTTAGCGCGCGCACCGGCTGCGCCCAGTAGAAGCCCGGCATCGCCGCCCAGATGCGGCGGTTGCGCTCCGCGTCGGCGTCGAGCTGGAAAACGGGGTTTTCAAATCCCGCCGCCGTCACCAGCCACGGCCAGTCCTGCTGGTTCACGCGGCTGAGCGCTTCGGCCACGGTGAGTTGCTCGCGCTCGATTTGCACCGGCAGCAGGTCGGCGATGGGCCGCAATTCGCCCGCCATCAGAAAATCCGTCGTGAACTTGTTCGACGCGATGAACGCCAGTCCGCCGCCGTGGTCGCCGACGAACCGCGCGAGCAGTTTGGCCCACGCCGCGTCGAACTCGCGCGGGTCGGGATCGAGCATGAGGATCACGTCGTAGCCGAAAAGCTCCTGCTCTGTCTTTGGCAGCGTCGTCAGCGGCGCATCGCCCTCCTGATTGAACGCCGCGTCGGCGCTCTGGAGCCAGCAACTCACCGAGAGCGTCGTGTCGCGCGTCAGATGATTCTTGAGGTAGCGGTATTCCTTGCCCGCGTTGCCGGCGATGAACAGCACGCGCGGCTTCTGGGCGATGACCCGCGCGATGAACGACGCGCTGTTGTCGCGGTCGGTCAGTTCGTCCGCGAGCGGCGCGATGCTCGCCGTGTAGGTGAACGTGCCGAGCTGTTGCGGCTGCGCGCGAAGCGTCACATCGAGCGGCTGGTTGTTCGGCGGGAACTTGATGGTTTGCTCGGCGACAATGCGGCCGGCGGCGGAAGGAGTGTTGGAGTGTTGGAGCGTTGGAGCGTTGGGATTCTCACGTAACGTGATCTTCGCCGTTGTGCCCGCCAGTTCCTTAGTCAGCACCCGCACTGTGAACACTGCCTCGTCATCCTTGAACAACACTGGATTCGCGGTGAGCGACGCGACCTCGATGTTCCGCGGCGCTTTCGGATTGCCGACGCCGACGGTGAACACCGACACGCCGCGCTGCGCCGCGAACTGCGCCGCCGCCATCGTTTCGCTGTCGGTGGCCTGCCCGTCGCTGACGAGCACCACCGCCGCCACCGGTTGACCGCGCGAGTTCTCAATCGTCTGCCGCAGCCCATTCGCCAGCGACGTAGCCGCGCCCTGCGGTTTCAATGACGCGAGCCCGTTGGTCGCCAGTTCGCGCCAGCCATCGGAGAAAGCGGCAAGGCGAAGCTGGTGAGAGGAGGCGAGAGTTGGGAGTGAAGAGTGAAGAGTGAAGAGTGATTTGACCTGCTCAATCCTTGCCTCTTGCCTTTTGCCACTTCCCTCTTTCCCATCCTCGATGCCCATGCTCAGGGAATCGTCCACCAACAGCCACGCCGTGCTCTTCAGCTGCTCGCTGCGATCGATCACCAGCGTTGGCTGGAACAAAATCGCCAAAGCCACGACGAGCGCGCCGAGTCGCAGCGCCGTCAGCAACCGCCGCACGCCCGCCGAAATCACCGCACCTTCCCGCTGATACTCCCGCACCGCATGCCACAACAGAAACGCCACCAACGCCAGCGTCGCCAGCGACCACCACCCGCCCTCCGCCGCCGTCGGCAGCCCGACCCAGCGGATGGAGATGTCGCTCCACCGCGCGCCGGAGAAGGCGTTCGAGTCGAGACCGAAAAGTTTAGAAAGCAGTGACTCCATTACTTCATGCCAAGTGTGTGAATCTCCTCGCCAGCGTCTGCTCGACTACCAGCACGGCTAGCAGCGCGATGAGCACGTATTTCCAGAATTCCTTGCCGCGGCTTTGCTCACGCAGGTCGAGTTCGGCGGTGGCCAGATCGGACAGCAACTTCACCGGAGCGTCGCCGAGGGCGGCGGCGACGACGGCGGGATCCGCCTTTGCGAGATCGCCCTCGGCAGGTTCCACGTTGCGGGCAAACCGGTCCGCACGTTGCGAGCCGCCGTTTTCGAGCGCCAGTTTGTAAACACCTGCGCGACCAGTGTCGGCGAAGCTCACGCGCATCTGCTCTCCGACCGGATGCGGTGTCAGGCGGACGGCGGGTTGTTCGGGGTAACGCGGTGTCTTCATCGTCACGCTGCCGTCAATGAATTGCGGCTCGACGGCGCGCTCGATAGGCGAGCCGACGCGAGCCGTGCGCTCTTGGGGAGGGGTGCGAGAGAAGGAACTGAACAACTCCTGAACGAAAACCGGGTAACTCGGATTGGCCGGCCAGTCATGCCAGCGCGCGCTGGCGGTGGAAGCGAAGACGAGAACGCGGCCGTTGCCGAAGCGGCGCTCGACGAGAGCGGGCGAGTTGGCACGGTCGGAGAAGGAGGCGAGGACACTCGTAGCCGCCGACGTAAGGAGGCGGTCTTTCTCGTTATCGGAAGCCGTCCGCCTCCTTACGTCGGCGGCTACAGGAATGAACGCCCGCACATGCACGCCGGCCAGCAGCGCGGCCAGCTCGCCGCCCAGCGCCGACTGCAACGGATGCGTGCCCGGCTCGATCTTCAGGCGGAACGACTTCTCTGCGTTGTTCGGATCGCCTTCCATCACACCGAGTTTGCCGGGCAGCAGGCCGGCGCCGTCCTTGAACAGCGCGGCGTTGTAGAACGCGCGGTCCAGCCGGTCGCCGAGGAAGATCGCGATGCTTCCGCCGTTGCGAACGTAGGTTTCCAGTTCGGCGAGCTTCGCCTGCGGCACGGTGGCAACGTTGGCGAGCACGACGAGATCGAACTTGTCGAACTGCGCGGCGGGAAGTTCGCGGTCGGTGATGACAGCCGGCCGCCAGCCACCGAGGCCCTTGCCGCCTGGATCGAGCGCGGCGACGAGATAGTCAGTCTCGTTGATGTAAGGCTCCGGGTCGGGCGCGCCGTTGACGATCAGTGCCGGCACACCGTCGCGCACGTCGAGAGCGAGGTAGGCGGCGTTGTCGGGGGCAAGCGCGTCGGCGGGCAGCGATGCAGACGCGGCAATCACGCCGGGTCGCCGGAAAACGTAGGAGAAGTCGAGCGTAGTCGTTTCGCCGGGGCCAAGGCGGTCGAGAATACGCGGCGGCAACGCAATGTCGCCGGCGCGGAACGTCACCGGCACGTTGAGCGCCGGTTGCGATCCGCGGTTGACGACCGTGGCGAGGAAGCGGGCGCGGAGGTTTTGAACAACGTGTTTCTCGGCGCAGATGAACTCGGTGATGGAGAGGTTCGCCGCGTCGGCTGCACCGAAGTCCATCAGGAAGGCGCGCGCGACTTTCTTATCAAGTTTCTCCAGCAGGCCCCGGACGCGCCGGTCGTTCTCGTCGGTCCAGTCCCGGCGGCGGCAGTCGGTGAGGATGTAGAGCCGTTTCTCCGGGTTTGAGGAGTTTGAAAAGATGTCGAGCGCGGCCTGCAACGATGGCCCAAGGTCGGTGGAGAAGTCGGAGGGAGTCAGTGCGGCGGCATCGCGTTTGAAAGCGGCACGGTCGGTGAGATGTGCCGACGCGAAGAGCGGACGGGGTGCTGAAGCACCTCCCACATTTGCGGATGTCAGGAGGACGGCGAAGGTGTCTTCGGGTTGGACGCGGTCAGCGATTTGCAGGACAGCGTCGCGGGCGCGGGCGAAGATAGTGCTGCTGCCGAGCGTCTGGCCCATCGAGTAGCTGTCGTCGAGAATGACGACGTGGTCAGAGCGGGCCTGTGTGCCGAGCATCGCAGCGAAGTTCTGTTCGGGGACGAAGGGACGGGCAAGCGCGACGCCCATGAGACCGACGCCGGCGACACGCATCGCGAGGAGAAGCAGTTGCTCCAGTCGGATGCGGCGTTTGGTTTTCTTGAAGCTCTCGAGGAGAAAGTCAGCGGCGGCCCAGTCAATGATGCGGTAGCGCCGGCGATTAAGCAGATGGATGATGATCGGGCCGAGGGCGAGGCCCGCGCCGAGCAAGAGTAACGATGTGTTCAGGAACGTCACTGGCTGATTTTGGATTTTGGGTTTTGGATTGGCAACCAGCACCACGGCGCAGTGTCTTGATGGAGGCAACCGTCATAGCCACAATCTCGTTCGCTTCGCGGAGCAAATCCCTCAACCGTGCCTCCGGCATTAAGTCAGCCTCGATCAGCATCTCCAGCCAATAAACCGATTCATCCGCCTCTTCCTCGACGATGCCGAGTTTGTTGATGACATCGGCGACGGACTTGCCACGGCATGCGGCGCGATAGTTGGCACCAACAGAGGTGGCGGCTCGCAGCAACTGCTTCCCGATGACTTGTGCGGGCATTTCGCGTGGCAACACGCAGGCGAGCTTGATGACGCGCAACCCGAATTGCTTGGTCCGGCGCTTAAACTCGTTTTCGTCCATCGCGTTTCCTTTTCAATCCAAAATCCAAAATCTAAAATCCAAAATCACCTTTTGGTCCCAGCAAGCTTCGCCGTCGCTGTTCTGGCTGCGAGGAACGCGGCCAGCGCTGCGCCGACGTTTTCCTTGGTGTTGATCAGGCGGTAATCAATCCGGTGATGCGCGGCCAGCCGCTTGACCTGCGCTGTGAAGTTGCCGACGGCGTCGAGGTAGGCGGCGCGGACGCTGCGCGGCTCGACCTTCAGGCTCGGCAGTTCTTCCATGCCGCGGAAGAGGATGTTGCCCTCGAACGGAAAACGGAGTTCGTCGTCGTCCATGACGTGCAGCAGCATGACCTCGTGGCGACGGTGGCGGAAATGTTCGAGGCCGCGGAAGAGGTCATCGAGCGGCACAAACAGGTCGCTGATGAGGACGATGAAGCCACGCTTGCGGATCTTCTCGGCGAGGGCGTGGAAAATTTCGCTGACAGCGGTCTTGCGTGACGGCTGGGCCTGTTCGAGGTGGTGGCAGATGGTCTGGAGAGTGGCGGGGTTGGCGCTCGGCGGCAGGAACTGGCGCAGTTCGTTGTCGAAGAGCGCCAGACCGGCGGCGTCCTGTTGCTGAAGCAGCAGGAACGACATCGCGGCGGCGAGCGTGGCGGCGTAGTCGTATTTGGAGAGCGCCGCGTGCTGGCCGCGGTAGCGCATGGATTCGCTGGTGTCCACGAAGATGTGCGCGCGGAGGTTGGTTTCCTCCTCGTATTGTTTCACGTAGTAGCGGTCGGTCTTGGAATAGACCTTCCAGTCCACGTGTTTGAGGTCGTCGCCGGGGGCGTATTCGCGGTGCTCGGCGAACTCGACGGAGAATCCGCGATACGGAGACCGGTGTTCGCCGGAGATGAAACCCTCCACGACGAGACGCGCGCGAACGTCCAAGCGATGGATCGTCGCGAGGACGCGAGGGTCGAGGTAGTTAGGCATTGCGGCGAGTTAAGAGTTAAAAGTTAAGAGTTAAGAGTTTCGGAACGGCGGCGAGCGCCGGTTTTCGTGGAGAGAAGAATGGCGGAGAGGATGCGGATTAGTTGGTCGGTCTCGTTGTAGAGGTCGGCTAAACGGGCCGGTGGAACTAGGCCGGATTCGCGGATGAGGCGGAGCCAGTAGAGCGTCTCGCGAGCTTCTTTGTGTGCGATGGACATCTTGGAGATGAAGTCGGCGCGGCTCTGGCCGGCTTGTGCTTCGTGGACGTTGGCGCCGATGGAAGTGCCGGCACGGAGCAACTGTTTGCCTAGCACACGACCGGTTCCGTCCTTCTGGAGTTCCCGACAGAGCTTCACGATCCGTAACGCATAGCGGAACGACCGCTCCGCAATGTCAGGCTTCTGAACTCTTAACTCTTCACTCATAACTCTTCACTGGCGTAACGCCGCTTTCACCGCTGGTTCCTTCATCGCCTCGCTCTCATGCGCGGGCGTTTCCTTGATGAGGCGCTCGACGATCACGTCGGGGGTGACGCCTTCGCTGTTGGCGGTGAAGTTGGTGATGATGCGGTGGCGCAGGACGGGAGCGGCGACGGACTGAATGTCCTCGGCGGCGACGTGGAAGCGGCCTTTGAGGAGCGCGCGGGCCTTGGCGCCGAGCACGAGGAACTGCGTCGCGCGCGGACCGGCGCCCCAACTCACGTATTGCTTGGCGAAGTCGGCGGCTTCCTCCGGCTCGGAGACGCGCGTGAGGCGGACGAGCTTCATCGCGTATTGGACGAGATGGTCGGCGATGGGGACGCGGCGGACGATTTGCTGGAGCGCGAGGATTTCCGCGCCGGTAAGCAACGGCGTGGGCGCGGCCTGCTCGCCGGTGGTGGTGAGTTTCACGATCTGGAGTTCCTCGTCCCACTTCGGGTAGCGGACGAATATCTTGAACATGAAACGGTCCTGCTGCGCCTCGGGGAGCGGGTAGGTGCCTTCCTGCTCGATCGGGTTCTGCGTGGCGAGGACGAAAAACGGCTCCTGCATCGGGTGTCGTTTGCCGCCGGCGGTGACCTGGTGTTCCTGCATCGCCTCCAGCAGCGCGGCCTGGGTCTTGGGCGGCGTGCGGTTGATTTCGTCGGCGAGGATGATGTTGGCGAAAATCGGGCCGGGCAGGAACCGGAACACGCGCTGGCCGGTGGTGCGGTCCTCCTGGATGACCTCGGTGCCGGTGATGTCGCTCGGCATCAGGTCGGGCGTGAACTGGATGCGGGCGAAGTCGAGCGAGAGGCTGCGCGCAATGGTGGAAACCATGAGCGTCTTGGCGAGGCCGGGCACACCTTCGAGGATGGCGTGGCCGCGGGCGAAGATGCAGATGAGCATCTGGTCGAGCACTTCGTCCTGGCCGACGATGACCTTCGCGAGTTCGGCGCGAAGTTTGGCGTGCGCTTCCTGTAGATGGCGGGCGGCGTCGAGGTCGGAGGGTTGTGGATTGGTTGAGGTGGTCATTTTCGATTTGCCTTTCGTCTTTCCTGAAATTTTTCCAACAGAGAGATGGCTTCATGGACTGGTGCAATCATGATATTGAGAATCAACATCATACCCGCGCAGCCAAGCCAAACGGCTACAAAGCCATCCCAACCCTCGCGAGCGGCCATAGCAAAGACCATGGCGCAAACTGTTGCCAGGCCAGCCACGAACAGTAGGTAGAGAACGAATCCCTTGACCAAGCGTGGATCTTTTCTCGCTCGAATGGCACCTCCGATGGTCGCAACTAATCCGAGAAGCACCCACACATACAGCAATGATATTTTCATAATCGCTTACCTCTGAAAAATCGGCACGTAGTCATACGGCAACTGTAGCGCGATGCAGGCGATGGCGGTGCCATAGACGGGGCCGACGCCGTCGCCGTTCCAGGAGCCGTCGGCGTTCTGCGTGCCGACGAGGCGGTCGCGGAGGGCGACGAAGTAACTGTCCCAGCGCTTGTCGTGGACCTGATACATCGCCTGCGACATGTAGAGATGGGCGTAGAACCAGTGGCCGTAGGTTTCGCGGCCGTTGGGGGTGACGGTGCGGAGGACGTAGTCGAGGCACTTGACGGTCATCGGGCTGTCGTAACGGCCGCTGGCGTAGAGCGTGGCGACGGCGGCGGCGCTGATGGGCGGGCGGCTGCCGCCGCGTTGGGCGAGCGAGTAGCTGATGCCGCCGTCGGGGTTCTGGCAGAGTTCGAGATACTTCACAGCGCGCTCGATGGTGGAGCGCGGGACCTTGATGCCGGCGTTGCGGCAGGCGCGGAGGCCCTGGATCTGGGTGACGGTGACGGAACCTTCGTCGCCGCTGCCGTCGGGCGTGTAGATCCAGCCGCCGGCGGGACTCTGGGAGCGGGCGGTCAACTCGACGGCGCGATGGAGCACGTTGCGGAGGCGGGTCTCGGTTTTCTCGTCGGCGGTTTCGCCGAGGCACTCGGCGAGGAAGAGCATGGCGAAACCGTGGCCGTGCATGGAGCGGCCTTCCATGGCGCTGGTGATGACGCCGCTGGTGCTGGCCTCGGCCTCGGCGAGGAGGAACTGGACTGCGCGCTTGAGGTTCGGCGCGAACTTCCCCTCGCGCGGCGTGCTGCCGTTGGCCAGGAGCGCGAGGCCGGCGAGGGCGGTCATGGCGGTCGGGTAGCTGCCCATGTTGCCGGCGTTGAACCACGAGCCGGTCGGGTTCTGCGTCTCGGCGAGATACTGGAGGGCACGGTTAATGGCGCGAAGGGTTTCGTCGTTGATGTGCTGGGGCAGCGCGGCGGGCTGCTGCGAGAAGGCGCGGCCGCCGGCAAGAGCAAATGCCAGCGTCGTGCCGACCAGAGAGCGGATGAATCGCCAATGCTTCACGACGGTGGCTTACACTGGCGAAAACCGCCGCGGTTGCAAACCTTTTTACGCCTTTCTACACCGTCGCCAAGCCAATCGGTTCATGCATTGCCCAACTTTCGGGAGTTTCCGGTTGTCAGGCTGGGGGGTGGTCGCTATATTCGCGCCGCATTTTGAGCCGCCGAACTGGCGGCGTGCATGTGCGGTCGTGGCGGAATGGCAGACGCGCTAGGCTCAGGACCTAGTGGCCGCAAGGCCGTGGAGGTTCAACTCCTCTCGACCGCACCATTTACTGAAATTCTTGTGGGAGGAGATGAGATGGAAAACGATTTGAAGAAGCCAACAGGCGGAAAACGCACCAGCGTTGGCCGCCCGACCCGGAAATCAGCCCCCGCGCCCTTACCGCCGGAAGCCAGCGCGCGCGTGAGCGCCGCCGCGGCTGCGGCGGGAGCTGTGAAATCAGCACCGACGCCCGCGCCGGCAATGCCAGCCAAACCGGCGGCGCCAATTTCTGCGCCTGTCGCGAAACCGACCGCGCCAGTCGTGGCGAAACCCGTGATGCCTGCTCCGCCGCCCGTGGCGAAGCCCGCCGTGCCGGTCATGGCGAGGCCGGTGCCGCCCGCGCCGAAGATCGTCCCGCCCACGGTTGTGCCCGTGGCCGCGCGGAAGGTGGAGATGAGCTTCGACGCGCCGTTCGCGAAGTTCGTCAACATCGCCGGCGACTTCAACGGCTGGGAAATGACGACACTGGTGTTGCGCAAGACCGAGGGCGTCTGGAAGATCACGTTGGAGCTGAAGCCGGGAACCTACCAATACAAGTTCCTCGTGGACGGCGAGTGGGTGAACGACCCCAACAACGTCCGCACCGCGCCGAACCAGTTTGGATCGCTCAACAACGTGCTGGCGGTGAACTGAGCCAGACCGGGAAGGCCCAGGATCAAAAATATGCGCATCGCCCTTTGCGCGTGGGAGTCGCTGCACTCGATCGCGGTCGGCGGCCTCGCGGTTCACGTTACAGAACTGGCCGCTGGCCTCGAACGCGCCGGCCACGAAGTCCACGTCTTCACCCGCCGTGGCCCGCTGCAACAAGCCTACGAGCGCATCTACGGCGTCCACTACCATCGCGTTGCGCACGCGCTGCACCAGGATTTCGTCGCCGAGATCCTCGACCTGAACCGCGCGATGATCAACGCGGTCTGGCAGACCGAGGATTACCTGCGCGCGGAGTTCGACGTGGTTCACTGCCATGACTGGCTCACCGCCTCGGCGGGCGAGTGGGCAAAGAAAGGCCGGAATCGGAAGTTCATCCTGACGATGCACTCGACCGACTACGGCCGGAACGGGAACAACTTCTACGAAGGCCGATGCCGGCAGATTCGCGACCTGGAGTGGCGCGGCAGCTACGAGGCGGCGAAGATCATCACCGTCTCCGCCGCGCTGGGCGAGGAGTTGGCGTGGATTTACCAGGTGCCGCGCGAAAAGATGACGGTGATCTACAACGGCGTCAGCTATCACCACTTCGACGGGCCGTTTGATCCGGGGCCGTTGAAGATGCAGATCGGCATCGGGCCGTGGGAGCCGATGGTGCTCTTCAGCGGGCGCATGACGCAGCAGAAGGGGCCGGACATTTTGATGGAAACGCTGCCGGAGTTGCGCGGTGCGAACCCGAAAGCGCGCTACGTGTTCATGGGCGACGGCGACATGCGCTGGCGGCTCCAGCAACGCGCGAAGGAGTTGCGCGTGGATGAAATCTGCCGCTTCGTGGGCCATCGCACCGGTCAGGGCTTGGTGGAGATGTTCCAGGCCGCCGACGTAGTGGCGGTGCCGAGCCGCAACGAGCCTTTCGGACTGGTAATCCTCGAAGCATGGAGCGCCGGCAAACCCGTCGTTGCCACGAACCACGGCGGCCCGAACGAGTTTGTCTGGCACGGCGTCACCGGCCTGAAGACCGCGCCCAAGGTGCCGGAACTGACCGGCTCGATGGCGGAGTTGTTGAGCGACTGGGACCGCGCGCGTTGGATGGGCCAGAACGGCCGCGCCGCCGTGGAGCGCGCGTTCACGTGGGACCGCATCGCCGCCGAGACGCTGAACGTCTATCGCAGTTAGGCTTTCGACTTGGCAGCAACCGGAAATTCCGCTGGCTTGCGCCGTCAGAATCCTTCTACAGTCCCGCCTCGAACATGAATCGCGACCATTTGAGCGGCGTGCTCTGGACCATTGCTTCGACGGTGATGTTCAGCCTCATGACGCTCTTTGCACGGCTGGCGCACGATTGGGCCGGCTTGGGCGCGTGGAAGACGGTGGAAATCCGCTGCCTTTTCAGCATGGGCGCCGTGCTCGTGTTGAGCGCGCTGACGCACCGGCCGCTGCGGTTCGTGAACCGTTCGTGGCTCGTGTCGCGCGGCCTGTTCGGCGCGATCGCGGTGGTGCTCTTCTTCTTCGCCATCAACATCATCGGCGTGGCCAAGGCGACCATCCTCGTTTACACCTGCCCGATGTGGGCCGGCCTGCTCTCGCCAATGCTGCTCGGCGACCGCGTCGGCAAGGGCCTCTGGGCGAGCGTGATTGTCGTGTTCGCCGGCCTCTACCTCATCATCGTGCCTCCGGGCGATTTTACCGGCGTGAGCTGGTTCGACCTGCTGGCGCTCAGCGGCGGCCTGCTCTCCGGCATCGCGGTCCTCTCGGTGAAGAAGCTGCGCGAGACCGACTCGACGATGGCGATTCTGTTTTCGCAGGCGTTCTTCGGCTGGCTCATCGTGGGCGTGCCCGCGGCGCGCGAAGGCTACGCGATTTCGCCGATGGGCTGGGCGCTGCTGATCGCGGTGGGCGTGTTCGCCGTGGCGGGCCAGATGCAGATGACCTACGCCTACAAACACGTCGGCGGCACCGAGGGCGCGCTGCTCGGCACGTTGACGCCGGTGTTCAATGTTTTCATCGGGCTTTTCATGTTCAACGAAGAGGTTGGCGTGCGCGGACTGGCCGGCTGCGTGATCGTGCTGGCGGGCTGCATCTACGCCGCACTGCCGCCGCGCGTGCCGCCCGCGCTGGCCGAGGCGGAGGCGAGTGACCGCTTGACGTGACGCTGCCCAGCGGGCACAAGAATGAGCCGAGTGAAGAACCGCAAACCCAGTTTCTTCCGCCCGGTGTTCGCCAGGAGCATCGCCGGTGTCTTGCTGCTGGCACTCTTATCCGCAGCCACTCCCAGCGGTGCAATCGTCTTCTACTCGACGGGCGACCAAAACTACAACACCACCGCTCCCACCGGCGCGCTGACCAATAGCGGCTGGCAGTTCGAAGGTTACTGGGGCGTCTGCATGGGCACGGCCATCGCGTCGAACTTCTTCATTACCGCCAAACATTATACTGATCCCATAGTCGGCGACCCGTTCTTGCTGAACGGTGTCAGCTACACCACCACGGCCAAATATGAGGACCCCAACAGCGACTTGGCCCTCTGGAGAATAAGCGGCTCTTTTCCCTCGTGGGCGCCGATCTACACCGGCAGCAGCGAGGTTGGCTCGCCGCTGGTCGTGTTCGGCGCGGGCTACGGGCGCGGCGCGGAAGTGTGGGCGGAAGGCGATCTGAAAGGCTGGCAGGCGGGCGGCAGCAACGTGAAACGCTGGGGCACGAACGTGGTGGCCGGGACAACAACCTATCAAGGTTCCACGTTGCTCTACGCCGACTTCGATGCCGGCCCCGGCGCCAACGAAGCCACGCTGGCGGTCGCCGACTCCGGCGGCGGCGTCTTCATCCAGCAGAACTCCATCTGGTCGCTGGCCGGCGTCAACTTTACGGTGGACAGCCCGTTTAACACCACCAACAGCGGCGACGGTTTCAACGCGGCCATCTTCGACGCAGGCGGCCTCTACTACAAGCCAAGCGACACATGGACTTACATTCCCAATCAACCCGCCGACATTCCCGCCAGCTTCTACGCCACCAGCATCTCCGCGCGCCAGGACTGGATCATGAGCATCATCGTTCCCGAGCCATCCACTTCCGCGCTGGTGGCTCTCGGTTTCGCCGTTTTTCTGGCAACCGCCCGCCGCGCTTCCAGACGCCGCTGATTCCAAACAACTGGTTGCCGGCTTGGGTCTGGTGTGATAGAAGCACAGCCCAACGAAAGGATAACACTACTATGCGTCTCCCTCTGATTGCTCTCATCGCCGCCGCGCTGTTGTGCGGCGCGCTGCCCGGTTCGGCTGCCGATGCCCAGTCCGCTAAAATCAAACTCCTCCTCATCACCGGCGACGACGTCGGCGCGCACAAGTGGCAGGAAACCGCGCCGGCCACACGCGACATCCTGGCGAAGTCAGGCCGGTTCGATGTGAAGGTTGTCGAGGATCTTGCCTGTCTCGACAACGCCGACGAACTGAAGCCGTTTGACGTGATCTTCCTGCACCGCTACCACACCAAGGGCCATCTCAGTGACAAGGGCAAAGAGAACCTGCTGAGCTTCGTCAAGGACGGCAAAGGTTTTGTCGTCGCCCACCTCGCCAGCGCGTCTTTCGGGCTGCGCAAGAAGAAGGAGGGAGACAAGATGGTCGTCGTTCAGGAGCCGTGGGAAGAGTTCCAGAAGCTCTGCGGCCGGGTTTGGGTCATGGGAACCTCCGGTCATGGCCCGCGCGCGCCGTTCAAGGTCAAGATCGTCAATGCGAAGAACCCGATTGTCAAAGGCATCGCGGACTTCGAGGCTGACGACGAGCTTTACGCCAAGCTGCAAGGCGACGCGAAGATCAACGTCCTCGCGACCGCCGATTCCGACTGGAGCAAGAAGACCGAACCGCTGGTCTTTACGCTGAACTATGGCAAGGGCCGCGTCTTTCATGAGGCGTTTGGCCACGACGTCAAGTCGCTCAAGAATGACAGCATCGAAAAGATCATCTGCCGTGGCTGCGAATGGGCCGCCACCGGCAAGGTGAAGTAGTTCAAACCAGAATTCGTCTTGAAGCGCGCGGCTTGCTGATGCGAGCCGCGCGCTTCCGTTTTCGAGGTTGGCCGTGCCGCAGTTTGACTCAAAACTGCGTTTCATCGGTGGCAAGTGGGTCATGTCGGCACAAGTCGGAGCAGCTCTGGACATGATAAACCGGTCGCTTTTGCCATCGTAACTACCTGGCCTGGTGGAAATAGGATGCGGCTCTATCGCTTTCAGGCCTGTCGTGGCACTGCTGCTGCTTTTAAAAAGCGAACAGTAAAAGTCTGATTATAAACGACGAGGATATTATGGCCAAAGTTCTTGGCATTGATTTGGGCACGACGAATTCCTGCATGGCAGTCATGGAGGGCGGCGAGCCGACAGTTTTGGAAAACTCCGAAGGCAAACGCACCACGCCTTCGGTCGTGGCGTTCACCAAGTCCGGCGAGCGGCTCGTCGGCGAAGCGGCGAAGCGCCAGGCGATCACCAACTCCCGCAATACGGTCTATTCCATCAAGCGGTTCATGGGCCGGAAGTTTGAGGAGATCCAGGAGGAGATCAAGCGCGTGCCTTACAAGGTCGTGCGCGCCTCCAACGGCGACGCTTGCGTGGAGGTCGAGGTTGGCGGCGAGAAGAAGACGTTCAGCCCGCAGGAAATCAGCGCGATGATCTTGCAGAAGCTGAAGGCCGACGCCGAGGTGCGCCTTGGCGAGAAGATTACCCAGGCGGTCATCACCGTGCCGGCCTACTTCAACAACGCCCAGCGCGAGGCGACGAAGGACGCCGGCCGCATCGCGGGCCTCGAAGTGCTCCGCATCATCAACGAGCCGACCGCGGCGTCGCTCGCTTACGGCCTCGACAAGAAGAAGGACGAGAAGATCGCGGTGTATGACCTCGGCGGCGGCACGTTCGACATCAGCGTGCTCGACATCGGCGACGGCGTGTTCGAGGTGAAGGCCACCAACGGCGACACCCACCTCGGCGGCGACGACTGGGACTCCCGGCTCATGGGCTGGGTGATTGACGATTTTCGCAAGGAGCACGGCATTGACTTGAACAAGCAGCCGGACGCCTTGCAGCGAATCAAGGAGGAATCCGAGAAGGCCAAGATCGCCCTCTCCTCCGCGACAGAATACGAAATCAGCCTGCCGTTCGTCACCGCGGACGCCAGCGGGCCGAAGCACATCCAGAAGAAGCTGACGCGTTCCAAGATGGAGGAACTGTGCGACGACCTGTTCGAGCGCACGGTGACGCCGGTGCACGCCTGCTTGAAGGACGCAAAGCTCGACACGAAGAGCATTGACGAACTCGTGCTCGTCGGCGGCATGACCCGCATGCCCCGCGTGGTCGAGACAGCCCACAAGCTCATCGGAAAAGCGCCGCACCAGGGCGTGAACCCCGACGAGGTGGTCGCCATCGGCGCGGGCATCCAGGGCGGCGTGCTCAAGGGCGAGGTCACCGACGTGTTGCTGCTCGACGTGACGCCTCTGACGCTCGGCGTTGAGACGCGCGGCGGCATCATGGCGAAGATGATCCCGCGCAACACCACCATCCCGACCCGCAAGAGCGAGATTTTTACCACCGCCGCCGACAACCAGACCAGTGTCGAGGTGAAGGTGTATCAGGGCGAGAACGACATGTGCCGGTTCAACCGGATGCTCGGCAATTTCCACCTCGACGGCATTCCGCCGGCGCCACAGATGGTGCCTCAGATCGAGGTGACGTTCGATATAGACGCCAACGGCATCCTGCACGTCAACGCCAAGGACCTCGGCACCGGCAAGGAGCAGAAGATCACCATCACCGCCTCCAGTGGCCTCTCGAAGGACGACGTCGAAAAGCTGCGCAAGGAAGCCGAATTGCACGCGGACGAGGACAAGAAGCTCCGCGAAAAGGCTGAGGCGCTCAACGAAGCCGAGCGGTCGGTCTATCAGGCGAAGAAGCTCCTGAAGGAATTCAAGGACAAGGTCAGCGACGACCAGAAGAAGAAGATCGAGAGCGGCGTGGAGAAAGTCGAGGAGGCGATCAAGAAGGACGACGCCGACGCGATGAAGAGCGCCGTCGAGTCGCTGAACGAAGCGTGGCATGAAATATCTTCCGCGTTGTATGCGCAGGCCAAGGCCGCGGCTCCGAAGCCCGGCACGCCGGCCGACGCGGCAGCAGCAGCGGGCGCGGGCGCCAGCGAAGGCGGCCCGGGCAAGGCGAAGTCCGGCGGCGGCAAGGAAGGCGAAGTGATTGACGCGGATTTCGAAGTCGTGGACGAGAACGACAAGAAGAAGAAGGAATAACGTCTTGGCAGGCGGGCCGGCTGGAGCCGGCACGCCGCGTTCTCGCGCCAAGCAGTGTTCAGTAAACCAAAACCAACAGAAGGAGAGTTCATTCGTATGGCACACATCAAACCTCTAGGAGATCGGGTGCTGGTGCAGCCGGTCGAGGAGCAGGAAGTCAAGAAGGGCGGCATCATCATCCCCGATACCGCCAAGGAAAAACCGCAGGAAGGCAAAGTCATCGCCCTCGGCACCGGCCGGGTGGACGACAAGGGCAAGAAGATCGCCTTTGAGGTCAAGAAGGGCGACCGCATCCTGATCCCGAAGTATGGTGGTCAGGAAGTGAAGATCGCGGACGAGACCTACCTCCTCATCAAGGAAGAGGACATCCTCGGTATCATTGAGTAATTTCATCAACCCAAAGAAGGAGTAAACGATAATGGCAGCCAAACAACTACTGTTCGACGAAGCAGCACGGCAGAGCCTGCTGCGCGGCGTCGAGAAACTCTCCAAGGCCGTGGCCGTGACGCTCGGACCGAGGGGTCGTAACGTGGTCCTGGACAAGAAATACGGTTCCCCCACCATCACCAAGGACGGCGTCACCGTCGCCAAGGAGATCGAGTTGGAGAATCCGTTCGAGAACATGGGCGCCCAGATGGTGCGCGAAGTCGCCAGCAAGACGTCCGACGTCGCCGGCGACGGCACCACCACCGCCACCGTTCTCGCGGAGTCCATCTACCGCGAGGGCCTCAAGAACGTCACCGCGGGTTCCAACCCGATGGCGCTCAAGCGTGGCATTGACCAGGCCGTCGAGGCCGCCGTCGCGGGCTTGCGCAAGATCAGCAAGGACGTGAAGGGCACCACCGAGATCGCACAGGTCGCCACCATCAGCGCCAACGGCGAGAAGACCGTCGGCGAGATCATCGCGGACGCGATGGACAAGGTCGGCAAGGACGGCTCGATCACGGTTGAGGAAGCCAAGAGCATCGAGACGACGCTCGACGTCGTCGAGGGCATGCAGTTCGACAAGGGCTACTCCTCGCCTTACTTCGTGACCGACGCCGAGACGATGGAGTGCGTGCTCGAGAACGCCTACATCCTGATCTACGAAAAGAAGATCAGCAGCCTCAAGGACATGCTCCCGTTGCTGGAGAAGACCGCCAAGGCTGGCAAGCCGTTGCTCATTCTTGCCGAAGAGGTCGAGGGCGAAGCGCTCGCGACTCTCGTCGTCAACAAGCTGCGCGGCACCATCCAGGTCGCGGCCGTCAAGTCCCCCGGCTTCGGCGATCGCCGCAAGGCCATGTGCGAAGACATTGCCATCCTCACCGGCGGCAAGTTCATCAGCGAGGACCTCGGCATCAAGCTCGAGAGCCTCACCCTCGATGACCTCGGCAAGGCCAAGAAGATCATCATTGATAAGGAGAACACCACCATCGTCGAAGGCGCAGGCAAGTCCTCCGACGTGCAGGGCCGCATCTCCCAGATCAAGAAGCAGATCGAGGAAACCACCAGCGACTACGACCGTGAGAAGCTCCAGGAGCGCCTGGCCAAGCTCGCGGGCGGCGTTGCCGTCATCCGCGTCGGTGCCCCCACCGAGACCGCGATGAAGGAAAAGAAAGCCCGTGTCGAGGACGCGCTCCACGCGACCCGCGCCGCGGTCGAGGAAGGCATCGTCCCCGGCGGTGGCGTGGCCCTGCTGCGCGCCTTGCCCGAGGTCGAGAAGCTCAAGCTGGAAGGCGACGAGCAGATTGGCGTCAACATCGTCAAGCGCGCCCTCGAAGAGCCCATCCGCAAGCTGACCTTCAATGCCGGCGTGGAAGGTTCCATCGTCCTGCAGGAGATCAAGAAGCGCAAGGGCAGCGAGGGCTTCAACGTCGAAACCCTCACCTACGAGGACCTGTTCAAGAGCGGCGTCGTGGACCCGACCAAGGTCACCCGCTTCGCGCTCCAGAACGCGGCCTCCATCGCCGGCCTCCTGCTGACGACCGAGTGCCTCATCACCGAGCTGCCTGAGAAGGAGAAGCCCGCGGCTCCTGCCGGCGGCCCCGGCGGCGGCTACCCCGGCGGCGGTGAGTTCTAATCGCAGCCTGTAGCGCGGGCCTCCGGCTCGCAAAAGTTGTAAACGTGCGGGCGGGACTCGAAAGGGTCCCGCCCGTTTCGTTTGCAGGAACGAAAAATAGGGAGAAACCATGAGCGACTCTCACAAAGCGGTTCTTCACCGTGAACAAGCAACCGAACAAGCCAAAGAATTCAATGACCTCACCAGTTTGCTGAAAGAAGTTATTGATTACGGGACTGATCTTATTCCGCGCGCTTACGCGAACAGCCCGAAAGATGGAAAAGCCGCCTGTCTCATTTTCATCCTGCTAAGACAGTGCTTGATGCATCTAGATGGTGTGGAGATTCTCGTATTGGCCGGTAATGCTTCCTCTGCAAGGCTGCAACTCCGATCTCTATGGGAAATCACCATTCTTGTAGAATGGATTCTAGCAAAAGACACTGATGCTAAAATCCGACACTTCTTCGTCGCCAATATCCGAAGGGAAAGACAAAGGCATTTAATCGGCCTGCCAAATACTCCCGAGGCAACAAAATATCCGGACATCGCGAAGTTCTTGTCTACCTCAGAGGAATTAGTGAGGAGAATTCCCAGTCAAATACAGGTTCTTGACAAGCTTCTTCTTCAACCGGATTTGAAACCGGTTGACGATAAGTTCCAAGAATACTACACCAAACATGGTTATGATAAAGATTGGTTTAAAGTCTATGGACTTCCATCCCAATCCATATCATTGCGCGCTATTGCTAAGAGCATTAGCAAAGAATTCGAATATACTTGGGTTTATCGCCCCTTTTCGGATGACGTGCATGCGAGTGATATGTGGCGCAGCATTCAGTTAGGGGCAGGAAATCGAGTATGGCTTACTCCAATTCGAGAACCACAGGGAATTCCAGAGACAGTTCAATTCGCGATTTCTTTTACTGCACGATTATATGAGATGATTCTGAATCAGTATCGACCGAACGAAGCAGCAGATAATTTCAAGAGAAAGAAAGCGGAGTGGGAGCCACGAGTGCGAAAACAATACCATGTAACGGTTAACAGAAGACCCTTACACATTTAGCCGGGTCTGCAACCAGCTTTCGCCTTTAGAGTCAGTCCGTGCCCTGGCCAGAAGTTGCTGAACCGTTGACGTTCCCGCCGCGTGGCCTTTAGCTTTTGGCCCTTCGCAAGCAGAGGTCAGAAATCAGAAAACAGAAGTCAGAAGTCGAAACCGAGGCTCGACGGAGTCTCACCCCACCGTTGGATCTCGCCGCCGAACAGTCCGTTGCGTGCAACGAGCTACCGGTTGCGTGCAACGGGCCATCCGCTGCGCGCAGCGAGTCCCCGTTGCGCGCAACGAGGTATCCGGCGCACGCAACAGGGCATCCGTTGCGCGCGACGAACGGTCTGTCGGACGCAACAAGCTTCTCGTTGCGCGCAACAGGCTATCCGTTGCGTCCGACGCGTTATCCGTTGCGCGCAACGCGCAGCTCGTTGGGGCCGCCGGAAGGCCCGGCGGGGCGGAAAATGGCGTTCCGGAGCCTTCCGGGAGCCTCCGGTGGCTGTTTTTGACCATTTTTGGCATCCCCAGACCCTTTAGCCTGCATATTTCACACGCCGCACGAAACGCCGACAGGCTGTAGCCGCCGACGTAAGGAGGCGGACGCATTGCCAGCCACAGCCTTTCCGCCTCCTTACGTCAGCGGCTACGAAACGTGTGAAATATCCGCGTTAGGGACGGTAAGGCGACTGGGTTTGGCGAATCAGGCTCTCCCGCAGGGCGAGTGCGGCTACGTGCCGATTTTCACGGGTCCGCTGCTGTCGTGTATGGCCAACCCGTAGAGATTGTCCATCATGACGTCGAGAGCCTTAATCCTGGCTTTCGTCTCCTCGGAGGACATCTGATTGCTTGACGCTCGTTCCGCCGCGTTCCAGTGCTTCCTCAGGAATGTATAATCCAGAGTGATGTCCTGACCCGGTCGCCAGACGCGCACGGCGCGCAGGAACTGTCCCGCCTCCGCTGCAAAGGTGCGGATGCTGTTTTTCGCCGCCGTGTTCGCGTCGCTGATGGCGAGAGACTCAGGTTGCGACATCCATTCTTGCAGGTCGGCCGCAGCGGTTTCTATCTTGGCTGCGACCGCAGCGATCTTGTCGCGGTCTTCGTAACGGAATTCCCAACTCGTAGAGGGAGGAGTGGCACAACCCGCCGCTGCGAGGACAGCGACGGCCAGAACAGTTTTCATTGCATTGTGTTTCATCGGGGACCTTTCGTGAAGCGATGCAGGGAGGGCCGTGATTACCAATTCACCGTAGGCGCAAACGCTGCGAATGCCGTGCAGTGCTGCTTTCATCTTTTTCACAACCGTCTCCTGCGCGCTGTCGTTTTTCTCGGTGCGGTGGAAAGTTCCCTGGCTGCCGCGCAGCCGCGCCCCGATTCCACCATGCGAGCCATAGACTACACAATCGGCAAGCGAATGGTATTCAGGAAGAACCCGACGCCGGTGTAAGGAGAAAGCCCGACGCGTCGGAAACAGGCTGCCGCCAAACGACACGGGGAAGCGGTGGTAGCCGCTGAACATCGCCGGAAGGGCGCGGGATGGAAGGCGACTCGGCGGAGCTTCGCTCCATCGTTGGGCGGTTTGCGTTGCTCCGCGTCCTCTGCGCCTTTGAGTTGAACTCCGCCATCGTCATCGTCAGCCGGGATAGGTCGTCCCGTCCGTCTTTCACGCGGCCAAGAGGCTTTCCAAACGCGGCGGCGTTTGGTAGCGTCGCGCCAACACCGAAAGGAGCGTGACGCATGCAGGTATCCAGACGCGGTTGGTTGAAGAATGCGGGTGTGGCGTGTCTTGGCGCGGCGTCAGGCGGGTTGGCAGCGGCGCAGTTGCTCGTGCCGCAGGAGGGGACGGTGCGCGACCGGCTGTGGGTCTTCTGTTGCGCGGCGAACAGCGACTTCCCCCACATCGGCCGCCGCTCGGTGATGTCGCCGGCCGAGGGGGCGTTCTTCCTCGGCGTGCCGAACATCATCATGGTGCAGTCGAGCACGAAGGAGGCGCCCTACGGACGGCTGGAGCCGCCGTTCGCCCAGCACACGGTCGCGCTGCGTCCGCTCAAGCGCGTCGTCTGGTCGGTGGTCGGGTCGGGCGGGTTCAACGCCCCGGCGGAGACGGAAGAGGTGCTGGCGCTGCCCAAGACGACGCCGAACTTCGCCGGCGTGATGCTCGACGATTTCTTCACCGGCCGCAGCGACGGGAAACGGGCGCAGTTGACTCCCGACGAACTGAAATCCATTCGCCAGCGGCTCAAGCAGTGCAACCCGAAGTTCGACATCATGGCGACGTTCTACGTGAAGCATTTCACGCTGCCGCTGCAGGACTATCTCGGGATGATTGACGTGCTGACGCTCTGGAACGGCGACTCGGCGGACTTGGTGAACCTCGAAGCCAACTTCGCGAAGGTGGAACAGGCCGCGCCGAAAGCGCGCAAGATGCTCGGTTGCTACGTGGTGGACTACAAGCGCAAGACCGGCGTGCCGGTGGATATGATGCGGCACCAATGCGAAACCGGTCTGCGCTGGCTGCGGCAGGGGAAGATCGAGGGCATCATCTTCCTGGGCAACACCACGATGGACTTGGGCTTCGAGTCCGTGGAGTGGACGCGGCAGTGGATCGCCAAGGTGGGCGGCGAGAAGCTGTAAGCCGTCTCCCCTCCCCCGCGGCGCGCCGCCGGCCGGCGGTTACTTGGCGGCGCGCTTGCTGCGGGAGTTGGGCGTGCGCCGTGTTTCCCGGCTGAACGGCAGCGGATCGAGCGCCTCCTCGCGCGGGTCTGGCGATTCGCGGTGACGAATCCTATAGAGGCAGTGGACGATTTCCTCCGGCAGGGAGTAGCCCATCGGTGATTCGGGTGTTGTGAACATGCGCGGGTGTCTCCGGATTTAGCGATGCGAATGCGTCGGCCGGCCTAGGTGAACGCCACGGCTGCCCAAGACCGTGCTGATAAGCTTCATCGCGGTGGCGCGGTTGGGGCTGACATCGTAGGCCAGAGTCACCAACTCACCCAGGGTGCAAACGCTGCGACCACCATGCAGGGACTTCTTCATTTTCTTCATAACCGTCTCCAGTTCGCTGTTGTTCGTTCGTTGCCGACGGGTTGTTCGCTGGCTGTCGCCCAGCGCATGGTCTCGGCTTCACCACGCGCACAGGAGACTACGCCACGGGCGAATTCATTTCATTCGGGGAGAACCCGGTTTTGGGCTAAGAAGGAAACCTAACGCGGCATCGGGAGCCAGCGCGCGGAATCAGGCGGCGGGCCGGCGGTTAATTCGGCGGCGGCATGGGGTGGGCGATCTTGATGAAGTTCTGCCGGAGGTCGAAGCCGACGTGCTTGCCCTGCTTGTTGACGTAGCGGTCGGGTTTCCACGTGGGGCTTTGGTCGTTGTGGCAACGCGTGCAGCTCTGGAAGGCGGGGTAAATGAGGCCGGCGCGGATGGCGTTCTGGCGGTCTTCCATCGTGATGATGGTGTAGCAGGTCTTCAACGGGCGCGAGAAAGGATTGAGCACGTCCGCCAGGCTGCGCTGGGCCAGGGGGGTCTCCACGGTAAGTTCGCTGGTGGTCTTGGGGACGTAGTTCTTGGCGGGGCCGTGGCAGGATTCACAGACGACGCCGTCTTCGGGCTTGATCATCGTGGTCTGGAGCTGCTCGGTCCAGTTGTAAGCGGTGGAGTGGCACTTCAGGCACTTGCCGCTGGCCTGCGGGTTGGCGATGCCGAGCCTGGCGGCGATAGCCTTGCTTTCGGGCGTGCCGAGTATGGCAAAAGCCCTGGAGTGAGGGCCGGCCTGCCATTTGTTGAACTGGCCGCCCACTTTCTTTGCGTTGTGACACTTCGAGCAGTCGCTGATGCCGATGTATTTGGCGGGATCGCGGACAGCGGAGGGATCCGGGTCGGCGGCACAGACCGTCCCCGCAGCCCACGCAACTGCAAAGCCTGTGCTAACGACAGCAGCCCAACTGTTCCATGCAAAGCGAACCATGACGGCTACGATAATCGCACAACCAGCGGCGGGCGAGCCGGAAATGCCGCAAGTTCGCTCTCGCATCAGCGCCCGTGTGTCCTCAGGAATGCCTTCAGGATTCGCGTCGTATGGCTGCGCGCGCCGTCGCGGATGATTTCCTCCGGCGCGCCGAGCGCCACCACGCGCCCGCCGGCCTCGCCGCCTTCGGGGCCGAGGTCAATGATGTGGTCGGCCTCGGCGATGATGTCGAGGTTGTGCTCGATCACCACCAGCGTGTTGCCGGCGTCCACGAGGCGGTGCAGCACCTCGATGAGCCGCGCCACGTCCGCCATGTGCAGGCCCACCGTCGGCTCGTCGAGAATGTAGAGCGTCCGGCCCTGCGTCGGCTTCGCCAGCTCCGTCACCAGCTTGATGCGCTGCGCCTCGCCACCGCTCAGCGTCGGGCTTTGCTGGCCGAGCGTGAGGTAGTCGAGGCCCACGTCGTGCAACAGCGAGAGCGGTCGCGTCAGGAACGGCTCCGCCTTGAAGAACCCCAGAGCTTCCTCGACGCTCATCGCCAGCACGTCGGCGATGCACTTGCCTTTGAAGCGGATGTCCTGTGTCTCCGGAGTGAATCGCCGGCCGCCGCATTCGTCGCACGGCACGCGCACGTCGGGCAGGAAGCTCATCGCGATGCGCTTGATCCCCTGCCCTTCGCAGACGTCGCAGCGTCCGCCGCCGCGCTGGGTCGGGACGTTGAACGAGAACCGCTCCGGCCCGTAGCCGCGCATCTTCGCCTCCGGCACCTGTGCGAACAGCCGCCGGATGTCGTCGTAGAACCCGACGTAGGTCGCCGGGCATGAGCGCGGCGTCTTGCCGATAGGCGTCTGGTCTACCTCCAGCACGCGGCGGATGTCGGGAGGCAGAACGACGCGATTCTCCTTCCGCTCCGAACTGTAGCGGCGGTCTCCGACCGCCGTCTCCGCCCCGTGCAGCAACACATCCCGCACGAGCGTGCTCTTGCCGCTGCCGCTGACACCCGTTACCACCGTGAACCGTCCCAGCGGGAACTTCACCGCCAGCTTCTTCAGGTTGTGCAACGTCGCGCCGTGCACTTCGACGAACTTCTCCGCCACGCCACGGCGGGGCTGCGTCGGATGTTGCATCGGATTGCGGAGAAACTGGCCGGTCACCGATTCCGGCGTCCGAATGACTTCCTTCGGCGTGCCTGCCGCCACCAGTTTACCGCCGTGGATGCCCGCGCCGGGACCGAGGTCAACCAGGTGCTCGGCGGCGCGGATCGTCGTCTCATCGTGCTCAACCACGACGACCGTGTTGCCTTTCTCGCGCAGCTTCTTCAGCGTCCGCAGCAGCATCTCGTCATCACGCGGGTGCAGGCCGATGGTCGGCTCGTCGAGGATGTAGCAGACGCCGCGCAGGTTCGAGCCGAGCTGCGCCGCAAGCCGGATGCGCTGGCTCTCGCCGCCGCTGAGCGTCGTGGCGCTGCGGTCGAGCGCAAGATAGCCGAGGCCGACCTCTTCAAGGAACGTCAGCCGCGACCGCATTTCAGCAACCATGTCGCGGGCGATCTCGCGCTCGCGGCCCGCCAGCTTGAAGCCGTCGAGATAACGATGGAAGTCGCTGGCCGGCATGGCGGTCAACGCGGCGATATTGTTGCCGCGCAGCCGCACGGCCCGCGCCACCGGATTCAGCCGCGCGCCCTCGCACGTCGCGCACGGTTCCTCGCCGCCTTCCCACCATGCGTTCCACACTGCTTCCTCGCCAGTCTGCTCCTCATCCACGCCACGCATCGCCAAGCCGAACCCGTAGCACTCCGGGCACCAGCCGTGGCGCGAGTTGAACGAGAAGAGGCGCGGGTCGAGTTCCTCGAAGCTACGGCTGCATTTCGGGCAGGCGCGCTTGGTCGAGAAGACGACATCCTTCCGGCGCGGCGCCGCGACCAGCAGTGTGCCGTTACCGAACTCCAGCGCCCGCTCGACCAGTTGCGTCAGCCGCCGGTTTGCGCCGTTGACCACGGGCCGCGCGATGACGAGGTCAATGTCGTGCTCCTTGAACCGGTCGAGCCGCGGGAAGTTCGCGCTCGGCAGATAGCCGCCGTCCACGCGCAACTGCTCGATGCCCTTGCGCGCGGCCCATTCGGCGAGGTCGAGGTAGAAACCCTTGCGGGCGCGCACGCGCGGCGCGAGCAACTCGATTTGCCCGCCACGCCAGCCTTTCGCGATGGCCGCCACGACCGCGTCCACCGTCTGCGGCTCGATGGCGACGTTGCAGTCGGGGCAGAACTGCGTGCCGAGCTTGGCGAAGAGCAGCCGCAGGAAATGATAGATCTCGGTGACTGTTGCCACGGTGCTCTTGCGCCCGCCGCGGCTGGTTCGTTGCTCGATGGCCACCGTCGGCGGCACGCCGGTGACGAGGTCCACATCCGGCCGCGTCGCCGGCTCAATGAACTGCCGCGCATAGGCGTTGAGCGTTTCGAGGTAGCGCCGCTGGCCTTCGTTGAAGAGCAGGTCGAACGCGAGCGTGCTCTTGCCGCTGCCGCTGACGCCGGTGATGACGGTAAACCGGTCGCGCGGGATGCTGACGCTGAGGTCGCGGAGGTTGTGCTCGCGGGCGCGAACGATTTCGATGGAGTCGTTGACTGTAGGCCGCGTCCCCGACGCGGCGAGTTTTGCGATTACGGCGCCCGGTCGGGGACCGGGCCTACAATCTCGCAGCGCCGTTCCCGTATGCGACGCCTTGCACGCCATCACCTGCTCCGGCGTTCCCTCCACCACAACACGCCCGCCTTCGTCGCCGCCTTCGGGGCCGAGGTCAATCACCCAGTCGGCGTTGTGGATCACGTCGAGGTGATGCTCAATGACGATAAGAGAATGGCCTCGTTCCAGCAGCCGCTCGAACGCCATCAGCAGCGTCTGGATGTCGTCGAGGTGCAGGCCGGTTGTCGGCTCGTCGAAGAGGAACAACGTCTTCTCGGACTTCACCTCGGCGAGATGGCCGGCGAGCTTGAGCCGCTGCGATTCGCCGCCGCTGAGCGTGGTGATCGGCTGGCCTAGCTTCATGTAGCCGAGGCCGACCTCGCGCAACGGCTCCAGCTTGGCGAGCAACGACTTTTCGCCGGCGAAGAACTCGACCGCTTCGTTCACTGTCAGGTCAAGCACGTCGGGGATGTTCCTGCCTTCGTAGCGGATCGCAAGGATCGGCGGACGGTAACGCTTGCCGTCACACTCCGGGCAGCGCAGGAACACGTCGCTAAGGAACTGCATCTCGACATGCTCGAAACCGGTGCCTTCGCAGATTGGGCAGCGGCCAACCTCGCTGTTGAAGCTGAACGTCGAGGCGGTGAAGCCCTGCGCGATGGCGTCGGGCGTCGCGGCGAAGAGTTTGCGGATTTCGTCGAACGCACCGGTGTAGGTGGCCGGGTTCGCGCGCGGCGTGCGGCCGATGGGCGTCTGGTCCACGAGCACCACGTCGCCGACCTGCTCATGCCCTTCAATGGCGCGGTGCGCGCCAGCCGTCTCGTCTGGATGATGCTTCAGCTTGCAGAGCGCGCGGTAGAGCACATCGTGGACGAGCGTGGACTTGCCGCTGCCGCTGACGCCTGTGAGGACGACAAGGCGGTTGAGCGGGAAGCCGACGTCAATGTTCTTCAGGTTGTGCTCGCTCGCGCCGCGAATCCACAGTCGCGGCATGTTCGCTGTCACCGAGGCGCGTTCGCGCTTCAAGGCGATCCGTTTCTTGCCGCTGAAGTATTGACCGGTCAGTGAGCGCGATGACTTGCAGAGGTCGGCGTAGGTTCCCTCAAACACCAGTTGCCCCCCATGCTCGCCCGGCCCGGGGCCAAGGTCGAGCACGCGGTCGGCGGCGCGGATGAGGTCAGGGTCGTGCTCGACAACCAGCAGCGTGTTGCCCTTGTCGCGCAGGCCGTGCAGGACGCTCGTGAGCCGGCCGATGTCGCGCGGGTGAAGGCCGATGCTCGGCTCGTCGAGGACGAAGAGCGTGTTCACCAGCGATGTGCCGAGCGCGGTGGTGAGGTTGACGCGCTGGACCTCGCCGCCGCTGAGCGTGCGCGATTGGCGGTCGAGCGTGAGATAGCCGAGGCCAACATCGTTCAGATAGAGCAGGCGCGTGCGGATTTCGTTCAGCAGCAGCTCAGTGGCCTTGTCGAGCGCGCCGGGGAAGCTCAGCGATTCGAAAAAGGCGAGGGTGCGTGAAATGGGGAGGGCGTAAAGCTTGTGGATCGCCAACGGTCGGCCAGGGTTCGGAGTCCCGGCTTTAGCCGGAAGGGTCGTTGATTGCCGCAGCTTGTTGCCGGCTGAAGCCGGGACTCCGAACCTTTCGGCTCCGCCTTCTCCGCCAATCCGCCAGCAGAGCGCATCGGGCTTCAGTCGCGCGCCGCCGCAGTCGGGGCACGGCACGTAGGCGCGATAGCGCGAGAGCAGCACGCGGACGTGCATCTTGTAGGTCTTGGTCTCCAGCCACGCGAAGAAACGCTTCAGGCCATACCACTTGCGGTCTTCCCACGGGCCCTCGCCATCAATCACCCATCGCTTCCACTTCTCCGGCAACTTCTGCCACGGCACGTCGGTCGGGCAACCCGCGCGCGGCGCGAACTCCATCATGTCGTCCTGGCACTCGCGGTAGCTCTCGCTCTGCCAGATTTTGATCGCGCCGCCAGCCAGCGTGAGCGCCGGGTTGGGCACGACGCGGTCGTAGTCAATCTCGATGGTCCGGCCAAACCCGCGGCACTTGTCGCACGCGCCGAGCGGCGAGTTGAAGGAGAAGAGGTTCGGCGACGGGTCGCGATAGTGGATGTCGCAGTCGGGGCAGTGAAGGTCGGTGCTAAAACGTAATGCGTAATGCGTAATGCGTAATGCGTGATTCGTCGCGACGCTCTGGATGTTCACGCGGCCTTTGCCGAACTTTAGCGCGATTTCCAGAGCTTCGACGGCGCGGGGGCGGCTGGAGGGTTCGATGCGGACACGATCGGCGACGACATCAAGCGTCGTGCCGGGTTTGATGGTGCGCGGGTTTTCGTCGAGACGAACAACTTCGCCTGTGATGAGAGCGCGCTGGAAACCTTGCTTCGCCAGCAGGTCGCGAGCTTCTTCCGCCTTGAAGGACTTCGGCACGGGACAGGGGAACGTGACGAGCACTTCCTGATTGCCCACCTGTTGGGTGAGCGTTTGCCAGATCGTGTCGGCGTTGTCGCGGCGGACGGGCTTGCCGCATCCGCGACAGTGGAGCGTGGCGGCGCGGGCGTAGAGCAGTTTGATGTGATCGCACAGCTCGGTCATCGTGCCGACCGTGCTGCGCGAGGTGCGGACGGGATTGGTCTGGTCAATGGCGACGGCCGGCGGGATGCCGACGATGCGGTCCACGCGCGGCTTGTCCATGCGGTCGAGGAACTGCCGCGCATAGGGCGAAAACGTCTCCACATATCGCCGCTGGCCCTCGGCGTAGAGCGTGTCGAACGCGAGCGAACTCTTGCCGCTGCCGCTGACGCCGGTGACGACAATGAAATGGTTCAGCGGCAACCTGAGGTTCAGTCCCTTCAGGTTGTTCTGCTGCGCACCTTCGACCAGTATGAAATCACTCTCCGCCATTCACTTCGACTATAGGCAGGCGGCGGAAGTTTTCAACGGTGGCCGCAGCGAGCGCAGAGTCAGCGCGCCGTCAGATCTTCCAGCCTTTGCGATAGTGATGTTGGATGAACTGGCTGGCTTCGGGACAGTTTTTGGCGCGCAGTTTTGCGGTGTCCCACTCCAGTTTTTTGCCGGCGCGGTAGGCGACGTTGCCGAGCAGGACGGTTTCGGTGAGCGCGCCGGAATAGTCGAAGTTGCACGTCGTGGGGCCGCCGGTCTTGCAGGCTTCGGTCCATTCCTTGTGGTGACCAATGGAGTCGGGAATGAACGGCTTTGGCGGCTGGAAGCCGGCGAATTCCTTCTGCGGCAGCAGCACGTGCCGCCCGTAGTCGGCGAGCAGCATCCCCTTCGCGCCGATGAAGAGCACGCCGCTCATCCATTGCGCCTTCTTCTTGTTGCCTTTCTTGTCGGTTTCTTCCGGCAGGATTGAGGGCAGCATCTCCGGTTGCTTGCCGCCGTGATACCACGTGAGCTTCACCGGCGGTTGCTTGCCGCGCGCGGGATACTGGTAGCGGAGGATCAGCCACGGCGGCACGGTTTCGGGATGAACCGGCGGGCCATCCACGACCTCGACCGACGAGCAATAGTGCAGGCCGAGCGCCCAATGCGGCAGATCCATGTAGTGACAACCGAAGTCGCCCAGCCCGCCGCCGCCGAACGCCCACCAGTTCCGCCATTTGGCCGGCAGATAGTCGGGATGATACGGTCGTTCCTCGGCGGGGCCGAGCCAGAGATCGTAGTGGAGTCCCGCAGGCACGGGTGGCGTGTCAGTGGGGCGCTCCATACCACCGTATTTCACGTTTACCCAGACGTGCACCTCGGCCACCGCGCCGATCGCGCCACTCTGGACCAGTTCCACTGCGCGACGGTAGTTCGTGCCGGCGTGAATTTGCGTGCCCATCTGGGTCACCGCTTTCTTCGTGCGTGCCGCTTCGCGGACAATGCGGCACTCGGAGACGGTGCGCGTCAACGGTTTCTCGCAATAGACGTGTCGTCCGCTCCGTAATGCTGCCACACATACCACCGCGTGCGTATGGTCCGCCGTCGAGCAGACTACGGCGTCAATCTCCTTTTGGTCGAGCATCCGGCGGAAATCATTGTAGGTTTTCGCCTGTGGGAACTTCTGGGCAGCGGCAGCCAGCAACGTGTCGTCCACGTCGCAGAGCGCCACGATGTTCTCGTGCGCTACGCCGGTGAGATTGGCGCCGCCGCGATGAGCGACACCGACGATGCCGATGTTCAGCTTCTCATTAGCTGACAACCGGCGCGCAGCCGATGCGAATTGTCGGTTGCCCAGCCAGAATCCCGCTCCGCTGAGCGTGGTCCATTGGATGAATTGACGACGACTGAGTTTTGTGTTCATGAATGAGTTTCCTCTCTTGCGCGTTAGCGCGGTATTTCCCGGATGTAAATGTTCTTGAACCAGAGCGTGTTCCCGTGGTTTTGCAGCTCGATCTGGCCGGTGGGATAGATGCCTTTCGTGCGTTCCCAATAATTCTCCATCGTCACATTATCCGTGACTAGATTGCCGTTGAGCCAGACACTGACCCTGTCACCGACCATGCGGATGCGGAACGTGTTCCACTCGCCAACGGGCTTGTCGGCCTTCTTGAGCGGCTTGCTGGGGTTGGTTTTGTTGTTGTAGAGGCCGCCAGAGCCGACGGGGTTCTCCCAAATCTGCACCTGCGGCGAGCCGCGCAGGTAGATGCCGCTGTCGCCCTTCGGCAGAATCTTCCAGTCCACAAACATCTCGAAGTCGCCGTAGTCCTTCGCCGTGCACAGGCTCCGCCCCTTGCCGTCGAACACCAGCGCGCCGCCCTCGGCCTTCCAATGCGCGCGCATGTTCTCGTCGGCCTGTTCCTGCAACCGGGCGCGCTGTTCGGTTGGGAGCGCCAGGCGTTTGGCGGGGTTGTCGTTCGGCGCCTCGAGCAGACCTTTCCAACCTTCAAGGTCCGTGCCGTTGAACAGCGCGACGAAACCGGGCGGTGGCACGTTGTCCGCGGCAAAGACAACGGGATGGGCAACAAGAGCGACAGCGGCGAAGAGGGTCGCCACACGAAGAGAGGTCATGCTCATGACGCCGCCCAGCTTGCCAAGAAGCGTCGCCAAGTCAAGCCGCCGCCGCTTCGCCTGCCGTCTTCTCACGGAGGAGAACCACGCGCTTGCATCTGCCGTCGTGGGTGCTTAACCTGCCGAAGGTCGCAGTTCAACCGGAGCACAACAACCATGAATACTCCGCCTCTCATTCCCAACTTCGCTCTTCGTTTCGCCCTCGTTCTCGCGCTGCTGGCGGTCGCTTCGGACGGAGGCTCGCGCGCGGGCGCGGCCCACTGGCCGTCCTGGCGCGGCGGCGTGGATGGCAGCGGCATCTCCAGCGAGACGAACCTGCCGCTGCAATGGTCCGACACGCAGAACATCCGCTGGAGCGTGAAGCTGCCGGAGCGCGGCAACTCCACCGCCGTCGTCTGGGGCGAACGCGTGTTTGTCAACCAAGCCATCGAGGCGGAGAACCGGCGCACGCTGATGTGCTTCCACCGCGCCGACGGCCGGCTGCTCTGGCAGAAGGGCGTCGTTTACGCGGAGAGGGAGCGGACGCATCCGAGCAATCCGTATTGTTCCGCGTCGCCGGTGACCGACGGCGAGCGCGTGATCGTGAGCTTCGGCTCGGCGGGGCTGGTCTGTTACGACCTCGACGGACACGAACTGTGGCGGCGTGACGTCGGCAAGCTCGACAACCTTTGGGGCAACGCTTCTTCGCCGGTGATTTTCGAGAACCTCTGCATCCACTACTGTGGCCCGACGAAGAAAGCGTCGCTCGTGGCGCTCGACAAGAAAACCGGCAAGACGGTCTGGAAGTTCGATGAGCCGGCATGGGACACCGGCGACCGCACGGACGGCTTCAAGGGCAAGAACGACGGCGTCACCGGCTCATGGAGCACGCCCATTGTCATCCACGCCGGAGGCCGCGACGAACTGGTCATGACGTTCCCGCAGGAGGTGCGGGCGTTCGATCCGCGCACGGGCCGCGAACTGTGGCGCTGCGGCGGGTTGAGTCCGCTCATCTACACGTCGCCGGTCTTTGGAGAAGGCATCGTGGTGGGGATGGGCTGCTACTACGGCAACTCGCTCGCCGTGAAGCCGGGCGGCAGCGGCGACGTTACCGCCACGCAGCGCGTCTGGCATCAGGTGCGCTCGAAAGTCGGCATTGGCTCCGGCGTGATCAAGGACGGCTGCATTTACCACGTGCAGTCCTCGGGCGCGGTTACGTGTTTGAAGCTGATGACTGGTGAGCTTGTCTGGGAAGAGAAACCGCAGGGTGTGGGCAAGAAAGCGAGCAGTTGGTCATCCATCACGCTGGCCGGCGACCGCCTCTACTACCCGAACCAGTCCGGCGACGTGGTCGTGCTCAAGGCCGGCCCGAAGTTCGAGCAACTCGCGGTGAACTCACTGAAGGAGCCGACCAACGCCTCGATTGCGGTTTCCGACGGCGAGTTGTTCCTGCGCACGGAGAAGACGCTTTGGTGCATCGGCGCCAAAGCCGCCGTCCCTGCTCGCTGAATCCGCATTGATCGGCTCAGCTACCGCTGAATCCACTCGAAGAAGCCGAGCTTTTCGAGGTCGCTGCGCAGGTTGCCGGCTTGCTCGGCAGTGAGGCTTCCGTTCGGCAGCCGCGCCGGGCCGACGTCCACGCCGAGCATCGCCATCACGGCCTTTGCGGCGCCCATGAAACCGTGTCTGACGAGGACTTGGATCAATTGCACCGAGCGGAACTGTTCGCTCCGCGCCATGTCGAGGTCGCCGCGCTCGAACGCCGCGATGAGCCGGTGGTAAATCGGCGCGGCGAAGTTGTAGGTGCTGCCCACCGCGCCGCGCGCGCCCATCGCCAGCGCCGCCAGCAGCATCTCGTCGTAGCCAAAGGCCACGTCGAGCGTGCCGCCCGCCGCGCGGAGGCAGAGCTGGTATTCCATCAGGTTGTTGCTGGTGAACTTCAGCCCGGCGAGGTTCGGGATGCGCTGCGCTCCCTTTTCCAGAAACTCCGACGGCGACAACGCGACGCCGGTGAACACCGGGATTTCGTAGTAGTAGAACGGCAACGCCGGCGCAGCCGACGCGATTTCCGCCATGCAATCCACCAGCGCGTCCACGCTGCGCGGCTTGAAGTAGCTCGGCGCCACCGCGGCGATGGCCGCCGCCTTGAGTTGCTGGGCCTGTTCGGCAAGCGCGCGGGCGTCGCCGAGGCAGTTGGAGCCGGCGTGGACGATGACCCGCAGCGGCGTGCCGCGCGCGACCTCGGTCCAGCGTTGCGCGAGGGCGAGGCGTTCGTCGAGCGCGAGCGAGTGCGTCTCGCCCGTGGTGCCGCCGATGAAGGCGGCGGTCACGCCGTTGGCCAGCAGGTGGGCCGCCTGCTTTTCAACGATGGCGCGATTGAGCGAGCCGTCCGCGGTGAACGGCGTGTGCGGCGCGGCGATGAGTCCGTGAAGTGGCGTGGTTGTTTTCATGAAAGGCTGGCGGCATTGTGGCGGAGCGCCCGCGGCTCGTCAACTGTCGCGACGCGGCTTGTAATTGGCGACGGACCGTGAAAAGCTGCCGCCGGACCCGATCATCACTCATGGAACAGACAAGAAGATTTCCAGGCTTCGGCCAGACGCTGCTGCTGATGCTGGCTGCCATTTGTCTCATTGTCGGCCTGACCATCCCCGTGGCGGTGGCTGACTTCCTGTTCAAGATGAAGCTGGTGGAGCATCCGGGCGTGATGGGCTGCATCAACCTCGCCGCGTTCGGCGCGGTCCTCATTCTGGGCGCGCTCCTCGCGAAGGCGCCGTTGCGCGAGGTCTTTCCGATGAAGCCGGTGCGGCCGGCGCTTGCGTTGCCGCTGATCCTGTCGGTGCTCGGCGCGGTCATCGTGCTCTCGGAGGCGGACAACTGGATGCGCACCGTGCTGCCGATGCCGCAATGGCTCGCGAAAGTCTTCGCCGACCTGATCATGGCCAAGAACAGTTTCTGGGGCGCGCTCTTCGCGCTGGCCATCGTCGCGCCGGTGACCGAGGAGCTTTTCTTTCGCGGCCTGGTCATGCACGGCTTCCTGAGCCGATATTCCGTGAGGAACTCCGTGCTGATCTCGTCGGTCTTGTTCGGGCTGATTCACCTCAATCCCTGGCAGTTGATCTCCGGCGTCGCGTTGGGGTTGCTGCTGGGCTGGTGGTTTGTGCGGACGCGCTCGCTGCTGCCTTGTCTGGCCGGTCACGCGCTGGCCAACAGCACGCTGCTGTTCGCCTCGTTCTTTCCCCTCCGCATCTCCGGCTTCAACGCCGGCTCGCCGCTCGACCGGACGGTGGAGTTTCAGCCGCTGTGGTTCAACCTGCTCGGCCTGGCGCTGCTCGTCGCCGGCGTGTGGCTCTTTGCCGCGTGGAGCCGCAAGCCGCCGGTGGAAACCGGCGCGTCAAACTCGCCGGTTGGCTGAGGCGGGGGTGCTCTCTCCCATGTCTTTCGGACGGATGAACAAGACCGCGATGGCGGAGAGCGCCGAGACGACGGCGCAGAGCGCGAACGCCACGGAGAACGAAATCCCCTCGTCGCGCATCCAACCCAGCACGACGGTCGCGCCCGCGCCGACACTGATGCTGACCATGTTCATGAATCCGTAGCCGGTCGCCCGATGCTCCGGCCGCGCGATCTGGCAGAGGATCGGCATGTTGTTGCAGTCGAAGAATCCCCAGCCGAGGCCGAAGAGAACCATGAACACAATCGCCGCGCCGATGCTCCACGCGTAACCGAGGCCGATCAACGCTGGCACGCACAACGCCATGCCGATGGCGCTGGCGTAAATGCGCCCGCGGTCCGTCACGCGCATCCAGTAGTCCGCCAGCGTGCCGCCGAGCAACACGCCCGCGAACGACGCGATCTGGATGTAGCCCGTCGCCGAGAGGCCGGCGGGGCCTTCCTTCAGCTTGAACGTGTCGGCTAGGAACGTCGGCAGCCAGTTCTTCGTCACCCATCCGCCGATGGCCGGCAGCGTGAAATACATCACCAGAATCCAGAACGCCGGCTGCGTCCAGAGTGAGCGCACCGTGTCGCCGATGGTGACGTGCACTTTGCCGCGCTGGCCGTCGCCGCCCGCTGACGGCGCGTCCCGCAGCGCGAGCATCAACACCACCGCGTAAGCCACGCCCGCCGCGCCGAACCACGTGAAGCAGTTCCGCCACGTGCTCATCTGCGCGATGTAACCGCCGATGCCGCCAAGCGCGAGGCCCGCGTAAATGCCCGTCTGGTGGATGCCCACCGCGCGCGCCCGTGTGCCGCCGGGATGAAAGTCCGCGATGAGCGCCAGCGCCGCCGGAATGTAGAACGCCTCACTGATGCCCATCAGCGCGCGGTAGAACTTCATCTCGCCGTAAGTGTTTGCGTGGCCGGTGAGCCACGTCACCGCCGACCAGACGAACAGGCTGCCGATGACCGTCCAGCGCCGGTTGAACCTGTCCGCCACGAAACCGCCGATGGGACTGAGCAGCGCGTAGATCCACATGAAGATCGCCATCAGCACGCCGAAATCCTGATCGCTGCCGATGCTGGGGATGTCCGCGCGGATGGAGGCGCGAATGGTCGAGACCATCTGCCGGTCGAGGTAGTTCAGCATCGCCACGGGCCAGAGCAGCGCGACGACGGCCCATGCGTAGCCGGTGGCTTTGGAGGTCATCGAATTCACGTGGCGTTCAGTGTGGACATGCCGGATGAAAAGTCCAGACTTTCGGCGGGCGCACCTGCTCGCGAAGGAGTTCGGGGTTGAGCTTGATGAGGCCGCGGGTGCCCGCTAAACTGCCGTCGTCGCCAGCAAAAACTTCAGCCACGCCAGACGCCATGCCCAAACACTCCCTCGTCGCCATCATCGGCTTCGCCAACAGCGCCGTCGCCGCCGTGGAGAACGCACTGCCGCGGTGCCTCGAAAAGAACGTGGATCCCCACCTGATTGTCGCTGAAGCCAAAGACCTCTGCGCGCAAGTCCTCGCCGCCGACAGGCAAGTCAGGAGCCTCCTCAGCCAAGCCAAAACCAAGGCCGCCGAACTGGCAAAACTCAAGCGCCAGCTCTATAACAAAAGCAGCCAGTTGGTGGACCTGGGCATCTACGCCTGCGGCAAAAAGGAACCTGCCGGACAGGAGTTCTCCAGGATTCGCAGCAAGCTCCGCCGTCGCCGATCACCCCAACGGCCGGAAAAAAACACCTGACGCCAACGTGCCGGATCGTTCCGCCGTCGCCGCCACCCCTCCCGCACACGCCGCAGACCGCTCCGGCGTCGTCGCGACACGCGCGGGAAGCTCCGCGACGTTCTTTCGCCTTGCCACAGCGCGTCGGCGAGTCTTCGGAGCACTCCCGCGAGATTGAAAAGCGTCGGGGCAAGTTGCGCCCCGATACACAACCCACGGTTTAACACGTCTGCGCAACTCGAATGAGCTACCGATCGTTGCCAATGACCGTCGGCGAGGCGTTTTTGAATGCATCCGGGGAGCAAAAAGGTGCTCCGAAGCCTCCGTAGCTGCCATTGGAGCCTCAAACGCATCGGGGCGCGCATTGCCCCGATGTAAAATCGTCGTGTTTGTGCTTAAACTCGGGGTTTTAGCTTCTTCCCCGTTCTGTCTGGCGCAGAATTCCCGACTAGGTTGCCTATTTCGCGTCTTCTGTTTCACCATCGTCTTCAGAGCAGTGTGGAGCAACGGAGTGTTGGAGTATATGGAGTCGTGCAGCAGGCAAACCCAGCACTCCAACACTCCATTACTCCGCTCCGCCATGAGTAGTTGAAGCAGCCGCGGCAGCCGCTACACTGGGGTCAAGCAGCCCGTCATGGAAAAGCGAGGATCACGCGTGATATAATGGTATCTACAGCGCCTTTCAGATTCATGACCACCAGAACGAATGACATGAGAACTGCCGACGTGAGATTGGGAGAGTTACAAATCCACCGGCTTCCGGTTGCGGCGCTGTTGCTCGCGGTTGCGTTGGTTGCTGCGGCGCAGATCGCGCGCGTCGGCGCGGCCGAAGCCGCCACTTCGCCGGCCATCGCGCAGTCAGCCCCGGACGCTTTCCGGGCCTGCCGCATCGAAGTCGTCGAGAAAGGCAGCGGTTGGCCGGTGCCGCTGGTGGAGTTGCGCACGACGCACAACGTCCGCTTCGTCAGCGACAACGCGGGGCTGATCGCCTTCGACCTGCCGGAACTGATGGGACGCCAGACGTGGTTTGATGTCATCGGCCACGGCTACGAAGTGCCCAAGGACGGCTTCGGCATGCGCGGCGTGCGCCTCACGCCGGAGCCTGGCAAGACCCTGCGCGTTGAAGTGCGCCGCACCATCATCGCGCGTCGCATGGGACGGCTCACCGGCGGCGGCATCTTCGGCGAAAGTCAGAAACTGGGGCTGGAGCGCGACTGGCGCGAATCCGGCGTGCTCGGTTGCGACAGCGTGCAGAACGCCGTGCATCGCGGCCGGCTCTTCTGGGCGTGGGGCGACACCACCATGCCGCATTATCCGCTCGGCATCTTCCACATGACCAGCGCCACCAGCGCCGTGCAGCCGCTGGCGTCGTTCGAGCCGCCGCTGCGCTTGCGGCTCGATTACTTCACCAACGACAAGGGCCAACCGCGCGGCGTCGCCGAGATGCCCGGCAGCGGCCCGACGTGGGCCAGCGGTTACGTCAGCCTGCCCGACAAGACCGGCGCGCCGCGGCTGGTCGCGTCCTACGTGAAGATCAAACCGCCGATGGATGCCTATCAGGCTGGGCTTGCTGTTTGGAACGATGAAAGCCGTCGCTTCGAGTTGTTGCGCGTGCTTTGGACCAAGTCCAACGACGCGCCGAAACCGCCGCCGTTCCCCGAGGGGCAGCCCGCGTTTTGGAAAGACGCCGCCGGCAAACAGTGGGTGCTCTTCGGCATCAACCTGCCGACGCTGCGCTGCCCGGCGACGTTCGAGGCATGGCAGGACGCCTCCACTTGGGAAGTGCTCAAGCCGCAGAAAACCGTGCCTGCCGCGAGCGATGGCGCAGCCGTCAAGCTTCACAGCGGCTCCATTGCGTGGCATCCGTGGCGCAAACGATGGGTCACCGTCTTCATGCAACACTTCGGCAAGCCCTCGGCGTTCGGCGAACTCTGGTATGCCGAGGCGGACACGCCGCAAGGACCGTGGGGCCCGGCCGTCAAAGTCCTCACGCACGAGAACTACACCTTCTACAACCCGCGGCTGCACCCGGAGTTCACCCCCGAAGGCTCGCCGATGCTCTTCTTCGAGGGCACCTACACCCACACCTTCAGCGACAACAAACAACCCACGCCGCGGCACGATTACAACCAGGTGCTCTACCGCCTCGACCTCGACGATCCCGCGCTGGCGCCGGCGCAGTTGCGGATTGGCGGGGCTGCGCCTTCTTCTTCGTCTGCTTCTCCACCATCGCCTTCAAAGCGAAAAGCACCCATGGAGTAATGGAGTCGTGGAGTCGCGCGGCAGGCAAACCCATCACTCCAACACTCCATTCCGCACCGCTCTCACCGCTCTCCATCGCCGCGAAGCCAGACCGGTGGAGCGAGAACGTGCTCTCGCGGCTGACAGTAGAAAACTGTCGCGAACAGAAGTGGCCCCGATGGTTTATGGGGTCAGCAGCACCGCTCGATACAGTTCGGCGGGGAGTTTCACTTTGACGACGCTCCCTTCCAGCGGCACCGTCTGGCCGGTCACGGCGTCGGTGGCCTTGGCGAACTTCCCGGGAAGATTCAATGTGACCACCTCTTCGACATCCTTCTTGCCTTCGTTGGCCAGGATCAGCAGGACTTTGCCTGGCCGCGCGTAGTAGGAAATCTTCGTCGTGGGATGGGCGGCTTTGACCGTCTGGTCCTTCTCGTTGTCCCACCATCCGTGGAAGACCATCTCCGGCGTCCAACGCCCCATCTTGTCCAGGGCGATCCACGCGTCGTTGATGGACTTCTGTTCCATGGCCCCGTCATACATCCGGAACCCGTTGAGCAACGCGTAGCGATACATCTTGTCGCTGTAGAACTTGAATTCGGCGGGGTGCTCTTTCCAGTAATCCTCAATGAGGTATTTGATTTGGGGCAACAGGCGCGAATCGAACCCGCAGGATTCCAAACAGTCGTAATCCATCAACGCCCGCGGGACCTTGTCGTAGTCGGGCACGTAGCTGGCGGGGTTTTTCTGGACGGCGGCGGCGGAAGGGCTTCCAGCGAAGATGCAGTTGAGGATCTCTCCGGTGACCACGATGTCCATGAACGAGTTCAGCCCCTTGGAGGTGTGCGACTGGTGCTGGGTGATGATGAGGTCGGGGTTGATCTTCTTGGTCGCTATCCAGAGACGCTTGAGCAACTCGCGGTTGGCGAACACGCCGAAGTAAAGATGCGGCTGTTTGCCCGTCGGCTCGACGATGTGCTTGTGGTTGGTGTTGCGGCAGGAGATGACCACCTCGCCGTGGTCGAAGTAGATGCCGTCTATCTTCTCCTTCTCGACGGCCTCGCAGTAGTAATACACCAGAAAGTCAGCGTAGGACTTCGGCCAGGCGCAGACGCGGTAGCCGTCCCAATGCATGTTTTGTTGTTTCAACAGGTCCTGGGTCTCGCCCGCGTCGTATTTCTTCCATCGTGCAGGCGCCGACCTGCCGGCGGGTTCCAGATACCACTGCTCATAGAACTTTCGCGGCGCTGGATGGACTGCGTTGGAATACCAGAGCGCGCCATAGGGGATGAACTTCAGGCGCTCCCGCTTGTCGGCTTCCCGGCATCTGCGATAGGCTGCGTTGTTCGGATCAAAGACGGGCAGGCTGTCGTAGAGCTGGGCAAAATCACCGGGGAAATGAATGGCGTAATGATCGTAGGTGTCGCGGCTGGCCCCCGCCTTGAACGCGCTCAGGAACCGCCCGCCCGCCGCCAGCCGCATCTGCCGCAGGCGGGGATCGAACGGTTTCAGCGGCGTGGGGAACAGCGCGAACTCCACGGTCTTGGTCTTGTCGAGCGTAACGGGATGATCAACGACGTTCATCACCAAGTCTGTCGAGCCCTTGCCCGGGATGATCGCCAGCGCCTTCTTCGGGTCGGCGTAATCCCACTGGGCGTTGGTTTCGGCGTTCCAAGTCAGGCCCACCTTGCGGTTCACAAGCGATACCTCGGGCATGAACTCCACTTCCACAGGCTTGCCGTCCAGTTCCTTCACGGCGTTGCTGATGTCCATTTTGTTTGTGCGCATCTGGACGAAGTCATACTCCAGGAACCGCGCCAGGACCTTGGCCACCTCGTTGGAAACCGGAATGATGATGCGGTAGCTGGCGATGCCGACGGGAGCTTCGGGTGTCAACAGCACGTTGATCTTGATCATGCCGTCGAACTCGATAGTGGTCGTCGTTGTGCATTTCAACCCGGGGACCGAGCCTGTGCTTTCCAGAACCACCTGGTCCTCGCGTTTGGACAAGACCGTGGTCTTGACGTTGTGAAATGCCAGCGGCTTGCCGTTGGCCATAATCTCCAGGCGCATCGGTGCGGCCAACAGCGGCACCTTCTGGCTTGTGATTTGGACTGGCAGGAAACTGTCCTTGAACTCAATGGTCCTGCCCCACACCCCGAAGGTCTGTCCGTCAACTGTTACAGGCGTCCACGGAGCCGGGACCTCGCGTTCCATCCCCAGTGTGTTGTCCAGCCACGGGAACTGGTCTTTGCCCGGCGACTCAGCGAGACAGACAGACGCGACCGCCAGCATCGCCGCAAACATCAGGCCGTAATAAAACCTGCCGGACACACAGTCATGTCGCATTGATCTGTCTCCTTGTTCTTTGCATCTCTATTTCGCATCCTTGCCGACCGGAGGAGCGGCCGGCTTGTCTTTCGCTTCGTCGAATCCTCTAATATCTTGGATCTTCGCGCCGGAGGTCGTGAACCCGGCCATCGTGATTTCGCGGCCGGTGCGTGGCGCCTGGCACAGAATGCCGTAATCAATCGCACCGGGATGCTGTTTGTTAATGGCGGAGCATTGTTCGACTTTGATCCTTCGCGGCGTAGGCAGGCCGGCTTTCGATTCGATCCGGATCCCGGACATGGTCATCACCCGGCTGCCATCGGCCTTGTTCCAGTAGCCGTTCGCGCCGGTTTCCAGCGCGCGACATCCCTTCAGCTCGATATTCTCGGATTCCGCCCCGACCAGGAACCCGCTGATCCCACCCCGGACGGCCGTGCAGTTGATGATCCGGCCGTTTTGCTTGGGGTGCGCGAGCTTGAACGCCCAACCAATCGTGTCTGTGACGGTGCAGTTCTCGAAAACGAAGTCCCGTCCGGACTTGCCAGTGAAATCTATGCCCTCCCACGCTTTCGCAATGTCGCAGTTGCGGATGACGATGTTCGTCACCATGCCGATCGTCATGCCGTCCGACTGCAACGGATAGAGCAGGTCGCCGATCTTCGTCTGGAGCCGCTCGATTTTGGAATCGAGGATTTCGACGTCGTTGGAGAGGCCGACGAACATCCCGACCAGTTGCTCCTGAATCCGGACGCGCACGAAGCGTTTCGCGCCGGCGCGGAATTCGTAAATCGGGAAATTGTTCCAGCCAAAATCGTCGCGGACTTCGTCGGCCGTGAGACGTTCGAAGATGTCGTCACCGGCATACGGCGCCCAGTTCATGTCGTGGATGTGCAGCCGTTCGAGTCGCACCTTGGCGCAGCGCGAAACCACCAGCCCGGAACCTTTGCCGTCACCGGTGATGACAACTTCGCGCATTTGCACCGGGCCGGCGTAGTCGAGACGAATCCCGGCGCCGTCGCTTCGACCGCCGGATTGCGGATTCTTTCCGCGATCAATGCTGATCTTTTCCAGACGGACGGCGACCGGTTTTCCTTCGGTGCCTCGGATCGAGAGCGTGCGGAGGGCGATACCAGGCAGCAACGCCGCCAAATCGCCGGCCGACGGAACGGGATTGTCCGCATACGTGCCCTCGCCGTCCGGTCGCAACACGGGCAGGCCCTTCACCATCGAGCGCAGGGCATCGGCGGGTTGCACCTTCAAAGCGCCGCTGCTCCGGAAGTATTTGCGCGTGTCGGGCGGGTCCATCGTCTGCACCAACTTGGCGTTGCGGAAATCAACGCTGGTCGTGACCTCGATGCTGCCCCGCACGGCATAGGTGAGGCCCTCGCCGTCCACCGGCGCGCCCTTCGCGCCATTCAACGCCACCTCGATGGCCGCGCGGTCGTTAGTCCGCCCGTCACCGACAGCTCCGAGCGAGCGGAGAGTTAGCGGGGCCGCTGTCGCAGCCAGCGGGCCGGAAGACATGGCCACCGCAAGCGCAATGGCGTGTATGAAGCAGTGACGATTGAGAGGATGGTTTTTCATGAGCGGTTGAATCCAAGCGAGATCGTTTCTCAAGGCTTGCCTTTCGAGTCTCACGAAAGGCGGGCCGCTTCAAGGATTTTCAGCAGCGTTGCAGTTGCGCGTTCAGGTTTAAACCGCAGCGGCACAGTCGGTTTGTTGCCGATCAACGCGAGCACCACGGGCAAGAAACCCGGTTTCATGGGAGCGGGAACTTCTGGAGGGTTGCAGTAATTGACTGGAGGCGTTTGTAATCGCCTGTGAAATACAAAAGCGTTTTGCCGCAGGGTGGGTCCACCTCGAACCGATCTGTTTGTCTGCCAATCAACCGGTCCGCAAACAAATCGTAAACATCGCATTTCTGGGGAAGTGCGATGGTTTTCTTGTGAGGCGAATGAACGTGGAGCGCCAGCAGGTTCCGGTTGTGCCAGACAATTTCGTCTTCGTCGCAATAGATGTGCACGCCGGCCAGCCGTGCCACCTCGCGTAGCAGGCGGGATGACATGAGGTGCGTGCCGGAGTAAACGGATGTCCAGCGCGGAAGACGTTTGAGTGCGCAGCCGATCTTGTCCGTGTCGTTATACGTCGCGATGACGCTGGCGCCGGAGTCCTCGACGAAGAACTGCGGAAACACTTGGATGGATTTTGGAATGAACGGCTTTTCGGGCGTCGCGTAGCCCGGACCGGTGATGACAGGACGCGGCTGAGCGCCAAACTGGAATCCAACCGGAAAACGCGCTGACGGAGGATTGTTCACGATCGTCATCAGTGGACTGAGCCGTTTCTCGATGCACCCCAACCGCATCCCGGTCAGGCTCGATGCGTGCTCGATTGCCAGCTTCGTCTCGGCGTCGGGGTTGATCAGACCGGCTCCATAAGACCAGAGCAGGACTTTGCCGTCACGCTGGAGGTGCCGCCTTACTTTTTCCCGCTTCGCGTTGTTGAGGCAAAACGCGTTCGGGAAAATGAACAGCTTATGCCGGTCAACCTCTTCCCGCCCGATGTCCTCCATCATATACACGTCATAATCCGCGCCGATGTATGCGAACTCCTGAAGCATCTGGCGGCAGAGCGCGACGAAGTTCACGTGCTCGGAGGCGTGGTAGATGCTGTCCCAGTCGAAGATGACCGCGATCTCGGCGTTTCGCCTGCGATCGAGCTTCATGGCCAGCCGGCTCAGACGCCCGATCTCCTTGATGGTTTTGTGATGCTCGTCCTTGGTGAACCACGGAAACGCAATCTCAAACCAGTAACCGTATTCCGAGGCGGTGGCGAGTCGCGCAAAATCCCGGCGCAGCACATTCACGTCGCCTTCGGCATCCAACGGCGCTCCATACGTGCGCTCGGTTCTGGCCGAATCAACTCGCCTGTCTTTCACGGCGCTCGTGCGGGTGTCGCATTCGATCCAGAAGCACTTGTTCCGAAGCCGCATCGAGTCGGCCGGACCGCGGAAGGCGAGAGTTTCGCCCAAGTTCCTCGATTCGTAGTGCCACGGGGTGGACATGAAATCTATGTAGGCCGATTGCAGGGATGTGCCGAACCCGGATGGCCCGGCCGATTGGAAGCCAGTGGCGGCAAAGGGCGGAGAATGCAGTCCACCGGCGATGAGCTTGCCTTTTGTGGCCCGCTTGACCGTTTCGCAGAAATAGCCGAGCCGCTCGTGCATCACCGCGCACATCGCGCTGTGAAAGTCTATGGACTTCTGCGTGCCGGCCGCCTGCGGATTTCGGAAATGGCCGAAGCTTCCCGGAACCTGCCACTTGGATTCATTGCAGCTCGATGCGCCATCAATGCCGCGCTCCTGCAAAGTCGGCGGCTGGATGGTGTCGAATGTTGCCGCCGAATCGCCCCATGCCCGACGCAACCTAGCCGCATCATTCGTGTATCTCGTCCGCGCAAATTCCCGAAAGAACCCGCGCATGGCCGGGCTGTAATCAATGCCATGATGGTAGCTGTCGAACTCAGTCCACCAGCCGCCTTCTCCGGTGACGCCGAAAGTGACGCAGACGCCGAACACCCGCTCTGCGAAAGGTTCCTTGGCGAGTTCGGTCAGCATCTTTTGCAGCGCCTTCGCGCCCTGCCGCTCCCACTCGGTGGATGCGAACGAATAACGGTCCCGCTTCGCCCCCGATTCCGTCCAGTGCGCCTCGGTGCCGTCCTCAAACTGAGTCATCTCCCCCGGATGGCGGGAGGCGAACGTCTTTCGATTCATGATGAAATAGGTGCGCAGAAAAAATCGCGCGTTGGGATTCTTGGCCATGAGCTGACTGGCCACCGCACGGGCGCGGTGCCAATTCACGACGCCATTTGGCAGACCCAACGACACGTGGAGCACCTGATAGTCGAACCCGCCCTGGCGCATTGTGTCCGCCAGGTTGTCGTGGTAGCCCCGATCCGGCTGAAGTTTCAAACCCCACTCATCGTAAAGATAGCCAACATAGGACGTCAGGAGCGGCATCGGTTCGCCATCGATCACGATCGCAGGAGCGCCGTTTACCGGCTTGATTTGCGCGGCGCTCTTTCGTGATGTCCAATACGCGTTCGGTTTGATCGCTTCAACCCAACTGCGGCGCTGGGCCTGGCTGATTGGTGGATCTTCTCCAAGAGACCGTGCCACCGGGAAAAGAAGAACGCCGAGTCCGACGCTCGCCGCGAACAACATGCTCCGCAGATTCGTCATGATGAATCCGGGAAGATTAGCCAGAAGACAGCGGCGACGACACTCTTTTTATCGGTCGAGGCGCCGCCGCCAGATACCGGGCTCACTTGGGGATGCTTCCCCGCCATCGCCTTCACGCGGAGGCGGAGGGCGTTGAGGTTGATGAAGCCGGCGTCGTCGCGCAGAACACCAAGGCTGGCGCAGATCCTCCCGCATTCAGCACGCCCTCCGGCGCCAACGCGGTTGCCTTCGGATTGTCTGTCACTTCGGATCGCACCCGATTCCACTGGTTTTTCTGAAACCTCCGCCCGCTCTTTGGCCTTCGGTGGAGACTTGGCATCTTGGAACCCGTGCGCTACTTTCCCGCGCCATGACCGCCGGCAACGGATGAAACCGCCCATCTATCTCGACTATCACGCCACGACGCCCGCCGACCCGCGCGTCGTGGAAGCGATGCTGCCGTTCTTCTCGGAACAGTTCGGCAACGCCGCGAGCCGCGCGCACGCCTTCGGCTGGCGCGCGGCGGAGGCGGTGGACGCGGCGCGCGCGCAAGTGGCGGCGCTCGTTGGCGCGCGGTTGCCGGAGGAGATCGTCTTCACCAGCGGTGCGACGGAGTCCAACAATCTCGCTCTTAAAGGCGCGGCCCTCGCAAACCGCGACCGGGGCGATCACATCATCACCGTGGCGACAGAGCACCGCGCCGTGCTCGACGCCTGCAAGCGGTTGGAGCAGGACGGCTTTCGCGTCACGCTGTTGCTTGTGGACAAACACGGCGTGGTTTCGTCCGACACCGTGCGCGCGGCGATCACCGACCGCACGTTCCTCGTCAGCGTGATGGCCGCCAACAACGAGGTGGGCACGCTCGCGCCGCTGATGGAAATCGGCCGCGTCACCCGCGAGCGCGGCGTGCTGCTGCACACCGACGCCGCGCAAGCCGCCGGCAAGGTTCCGCTCGATGTCGAGGCGCTGGGCGTGGACCTGCTTTCGCTCACCGCGCACAAGCTCTGCGGCCCGAAAGGTGTTGGCGCGCTCTACGTGCGGCGCGGCGTGAAGCTCTTGCCGCAGATGGACGGCGGCGGCCACGAGTCCGGCCTGCGCTCCGGCACGCTCAATGTCCCCGGCATCGTTGGCTTCGGCAGGGCGTGCGAGATTTGCCGGCAGGAGATGGCCGCCGAAACCGAGCGCGTTGGCCAGTTGCGCGACCGACTCCACGCGAAGATTACAGAATCGCTGGAGAACGTCTTCCTTAACGGCCACCCGACCGAGCGGCTCGCGGGCAATCTGAACCTGAGCTTCGCCGGCGCGACGGCGGAAGCGGTGATGGCGACGATGAAGGACGTGGCCGTCTCGTCGGCGTCGGCCTGCACGACCGCCGCAGTGGAGCCGTCGCATGTGCTGCGGGCGATGGGCGTGAAGCGTTCGCTGGCGCATTGCTCGATTCGCTTCGGCCTCGGCCGGTTCACAACGGAAGAGGAAGTGGATTACGCCGCGCGCCGCGTGGTCGAGACGGTGCGCGAGGTCCGCGCCATGCCGCCGATGGAGCAACTGGCCCTCGTCGCCGCCCGCGACCGGTGCTGACCTCGATTCCCTTCAACAAAAACTATTCCGTCGCCGGTAAGAACTGGTTAGATTGCGTCATGTCTGAGGTTTTTCGATTTGCCGTTATCGGCGACTGTCATTTTGTCAGCCCGAAGTATCACGCTGATGGAAACCGCGGTGACGATTACCGGCGCTACGCATGGATGATGGAACACGTCTGGCCGCGCGTGATGGCGGAGATCGCGGTAGAGAAGCCGGCGTTCCTCGTGCAGCTCGGCGACTTCGTGGAGGGCGCGCGCGATCCGGCGTTGCAGTCGGAGGAACTACGCGAGGCGCTCGTTCTGCTCCGGGCCGGCTGCGGTTGCCCGGTCTGGCTCGTCAAAGGCAATCACGACCGCGAGCTGGCGCTGCGCGAGGTGGTGATGCCGGAGTTGCGCGAGCGGCTGCTGGCGATGGCCGGCGGCAAGGGCCGGCCGTTGACGGCGTTTCACTATGCGTTCAGCCACGGCGACGCGAGGTTGATCGTGGTGGATGACGTGAATCTCCGCCCCGGCTCGCCGCAGGTGGCTTGGCTGGAGAGCGAGTTGAAATGGGCGCAGGAGCGTGGGGTGAAGACGTTTCTGTTCTCGCACGCGCCGCTGTTCACCGTCGGCCGGCCGTTCTGGGGCTTCAAGCCGATGCTCGACGTGACGCTGCCACTGCTGGACCGCTGGCGCGTGGACGCGTTCTTCTGCGGCCACTCGCACAATCACGCCGCGACGCTGCACCGCAACGTCCGCAACCCGCTGTTGCAACTGGAGACGACGGTCCTGGGTTACCCGCAGACGCCGCTGGTGCCGCTGCACGAGGTGCGGCCGTCGGCGGTGTCGCGGCACAGCTACGATTACTTCTGGGGCTTTGTCGAGGACTGCGCGCCGTCGTGGTATCTCGTCACCGTTGGCGGCGGGCAGGTCCGCGCCGAGTGGCGGTTGCTCGGCCGCGGCGTGGCGGGCGCGCTGGAGTGGAGCGAGGCCGGGCGCGTCGCGTGCGCGAAACGGCCGGAGTTCCCGCCGCGTGTCGGGCTGGGCGCGACGGAACTGCACGACGTGCGGGAGGCGCGCGTGTTCATGGCCGGCTACAAGTGCCTCGATCCGGAGAAGCGCGTGCTGTTGAACGGCGTGCCGATCGGCGTCACACGGCAGCTGACCTGTTTTGACGGACACACGGCGGTGCCCGTGCCGCCGGAGAAACTCAGCGTTCTCGCTTTGGAGAACGAAGTGGTGGTGGAGAACCCGCGCGGCGAGAAGTTCCTGGTCGGCGGCTTCTACATTGAGGCCCGGCTCCGCGACGGCCGTCTGGCGCGCTCCACGTCGTCGCAGGAGGTCTATGCGACGTGCGGCGATTGGGACGCGTGGAGTTCGCCGATCCTGCGGCACGTCGCGCCGGGCGAGCCGGTTCGGGTGGAGGGGTTGATGTTTTGAGAAGCAAGGTGTGAAACGTAAAGCGTAACGGACGGAAGCCCTCTTACGTTTTACGTTTCACTTTCCCCAAACGCTTCCGTCTCGAAACAGTGCAGCGTGCTGCCGCTGCGCCAGGCGTCGCGTGGCAGGCCGGCTTTGAGGCAGAGGTGGACGAGCGTTTCCTCCGGCGTCCAGCGCTGTTCCACCATGACTTCCGGCAGGAAGAGCGCACGGCGGCCGTTCTTCTCCAGGATGATGCCGTGTTTGCCGAGCACGAACTCCTCGATGCCGCGCACACGATACGGCGGGAAGAGGACGTTGATTTCGATGTGGATGTCCGACAACTCATCGGCGCCGACGGGGAAGAAACGCGGGTCGCGCGTGGCGGCGCTGACGGCGTTGTTCGCGACGCAGAGCGCCAGCGGCTCGTCGGGTTCGATGGTGCCGATGCAGCCGCGCAGTTCACCGCCGCGGGTCAACGTGACAAACGCCGCGCCGGGCTGCATGAGTTTCGAGGCCACCCCTTCCGTGTCCACCACCGGCCGCTCGACGCGCCCGGTGACGCTCTGGTCCACGGCCTGGCGGGCGAGCTGGAGCAACGCGCTCTTCTCATCGGCGCTGAGCAACGCGGCCTTCGCCGCCTTGGCTTGCGCCGGCCGGCCGGTTTCGCAAAACGTGATGGCGGCGTAACTGACGGAGTGTTCGTAGTCGCGCTCAATGTCGCCGGAGAGCGCGTAGGCGGCGAGCACCGGCCGCGGCGGCGACTTGCGCAGCTTCGCGAGCCGCAGCAACACACTGATGGGCGCCTGGCCACAGATGGTGTTGCGTGAGCGCGCCATGTAGCTCTCGAACCCATCCGCGTCCAGCGCCAGAATCCGGTCAATGCCCTCGCGGTCGAGCTGCGCGATGTGCTCGCGGTCGGTCCTGCCGAACGGCTCGAAATCGAAGCTCGGCCCGTAGTGGCAGAAATCGCTGCTGGCTACGACCAGCGTGCGTTCATCCCAGAGCGGCAGCAGCGCCGTGGCCAGCGCGTCGCGATCTGGTGGCGTTACGTCGCCGACGACCAGCGGCACGAGGTTGAACCGGCCGAGCGTTTTTTGCAGGAACGGCAACTGCACCTCCAGCGAATGCTCGCGCGCCTGCGGCCCCATTTGGTCGCCCACCAGCTTGCAGCCGCGCAGCGCGGCGGCCGCCTCCGTGTCCACCGGCACGTCGCCGAGCGGTGTGCGGAACGCGGTGAAGGAGCCGACGCTCGCGCCCTGCAACAACGCGTAATGGCTCGGCGCGAGCACGACGACGCGCGCGTATTGGCCCGGCTGGAGCATTTTGTAGTTCGCGGCGGCGGTCGGGCCGCTGTAGGCGTAGCCGGCGTGCGGGCAGATCATCGCGCAGGGCGGGCCGGGCAGATTGGGCGCGCCGGGCGCGGCGGCAAGTTGCTTGTCCACCAGCGTGCTGAGTGTCTTGGCGTCGTCGGGATAGAATGTTCCCGCCACCGCCGGCTCGCGCACGCCCGACGGTGTTCCCCCGCGTTCATCCGATTTGTCTTTGAACAGTCTCATCGCCATCGCCACATCTTCCGCCGCGACAGGTTTCCCGTTACGTCGGTTAGTATCGCGCGAGTCGCGGACGAAGGCAACAACCGCGTTTGAAGAACGCGGTCTTCCAAAACCGCCGCCGTCGTGGCATAAGAACCAGCCATGAACGCTTCCTCGCTCGCCGCTTTTCTCGCGTCGCTTCTCGCTGTCGCCTCCGTCGCGGCCGACGACCAACTCCTGCCCGGCACGCAGCCGCTCACCGGCACCAACGACCTCTCGATGGGCATGATCGCCGGCATTGACCGCTTCCTCGACCGCGAACTCGCCGCCAGCGTCGAACGCCGCGCCGCGAAGTGGAAGCGCGACTTCTCCTCCCCCGAAGCCTACGTGAAATCCGTCGAGCCAAACCGCGAGCGGTTCAAGAAGATCATCGGCGTGGTGGACGAGCGGGTGAAGCCGGAGTTGCGCTTGCTCGCGACGCCGACGCATTCGGCGCAAGTCGGTGAGGGCAAGGGTTACAAGATTTTCGCCGTGCGCTGGAGTGTGTTGCCTGGCGTGGATGCAGAGGGATGGCTATTTCAACCGAACAGAGAGCCGGTAGCCAATGTTGTTGCGATGCCGGACTGCGATGCGAAAGTTGATATGTTCGTCAAACCGTTTCCGGCTGTCCTCGCGGAAAGCGGTTGCCGTGTTCTTGTGCCGATGCTGATGGACCGGAGCGCGACTTACTCAGGCAATCCGACGATTCGCATGACGAATCAACCCCACCGCGAGTTCATCTATCGGGCCGCGTTCGAGATGGGCCGGCACATTATCGGCTATGAAGTGCAGAAGGTGTTGGCGGCGGTGGATTGGTTTGCGGGTCCTGGGAGCGCGGGCGTCCCACCGGCCGCTGCTGATGCGCTGCCAAAGGCCGGCGGGCGAGACGCCCGCGCTCCCAAGCCCATCGGTGTTGTCGGCTACGGCGAAGGCGGGCTGATCGCCTTCTATGCTGCGGCGGCCGACACGCGCATCACAGCGACCTGCATTAGCGGTTACTTCAAACCCCGTGAGGATGTCTGGCGCGAGCCGATTTATCGCAACGTCTTCGCGCTGTTGGATGAATTCGGCGACGCCGAGATTGCGAGTCTCATTGCGCCGCGCCCGCTGGTCGTTGAAGCATGTGCCCATCCAGAAGTCAGCGGGCCGCCTGCGCCTGGAAAAGGACGTGCTGGTGGCGCGGCCCCCGGAGTGATTACCACACCAACCATTTCCGATGTGGAAAGGGAATTTGACCGGGCAAGGAAGATGGTTGAAAGATTGTCACCGCGGTTTGCGCTGTTGAAGGGCGGCGACGGCATGGGGCAATCAGGAACCGAGGTTGCGATCGCGGCATTTCTTGAAGCGTTGGACGTGCCTAGAGTGCCTATCCGCAATTCACCTGCACAGGTAGCGCTGCCGGAATGGAACTTTCAGACCCAGTTCAACCAACTCGTCGAGCACACGCAGCGCGCGCTGCGCGAGGGCGAGGCGCGGCGGGCGGAGTTGTGGAAGAAGCCGAACCTTGACTTGAGCAACTGGGGATTCCCCCTCGCGAAGGATTCGGCGGCGGCGGTGAAGAAGTATCAACAGGACACGCGGTGGTATCGCGAATATCTGTGGGACGAGGTCATCGGGCGGTTTCCGCCAGCGTCGTTGCCGATGAACCCGCGCACGCGGCTGGTTTATGATGAGCCGGCGTATCGCGGCTACGAGGTCGTGCTCGATGTGTGGCCGGATGTTTATGCTTACGGCATCCTGCTCGTGCCGAAGGACCTCAAGCCGGGCGAGCGCCGGCCGGTGGTGGTCTGCCAGCACGGGCTGGAGGGTCGGCCGCAGGATTGCGCGGACCCGAAGGTCGAGAGCCGCTATTACCACAGTTTTGCCAACAAACTCACCGAGCGCGGCTTCATCACCTTCTCGCCGCAGAATCCCTACATCGGCAAGGACGAGTTCCGCGTGCTACAGCGCAAGCTCAACCCGATGGGCAAGACGCTCTTTGCTGTCATCGCGCGGCAGCACGAGCGGACGCTGGACTGGCTCGCCGGCCTGCCGTTCGTGGACGACAATCGGATCGCGTTCTACGGCCTGAGCTACGGCGGCAAGACCGCGATGCGCGTGCCGGCGATGTTGGAGAAGTATTGCCTCTCGATCTGCTCTGGCGACTACAACGAGTGGGTCGCCAAGAACGCCTCCACCACTTTCAAGGGCAGCTACATGTTCACCGGCGAGTATGAGATCTTCGAGTGGAACCTCGGCAACACGTTCAACTACGCCGAGATGTCGTGGCTGATCTGCCCGCGGCCGTTCATGGTCGAGCGTGGCCACTTCGACGGCGTGGGCGTGGACGAGATGGTGGCCTACGAATACGCCAAGACCAAGCGCCGCTACGACCTGCTCGGCGTCGGCGACCGCTGCGAGTTCGAATACTTCAACGGTCCGCACGAAATCCACGCCGTCGGCACGTTCGACTTCCTGCACAAGCACCTGAACTGGCCGAAACGATGAGCTGCGCGACGAAGAGCGGCGCAAGTTTTCAGCTTGCGGCGATGATTGACGGGATTCACAAGCTGGAAGCTTGCGCCACCGTCTTGACTTTCGCCTGCCTTCTTGCGACCGCAGCAGAACCAAAGCCCGCCGCCGAACTGGTGACGCTCCCCGGCCGCACGATGGGGACGGTTTACTCGGTGAAGTTTCTCCAGCCCTCCGCGCCCATCCCCGTCGAGCAAGCGCGGCGGGAAGTCAGCGCACTGTTGGATCGGCTGGAACAGACGATGTCCACTTACCGCGAGGACTCGGAGATTTGCCGCTTCGGCGCGTATCGCGGCGGCGATTGGTTTGCGGTGTCAGCGGATACGGCGCGCGTGGTGGCGGAATCGCTGCGGGTGAGCGAGTTGACCGGCGGCGCGTTCGACGTGACGGTGGATCCGCTGGTGCGGCTCTGGGGCTTCGGCCCGCGGCGAGAAACCGGCGAGCCGCCGCCGGAGCCGGCGATTGCCGACGCACGGCGCAGAGTGGGCTGGGGGAAGCTGCAAGCGCGGCTCGATCCGCCCGCGTTGCGGAAATCGTCGCCGGAGATTTCCGTGGACCTCTCCGCCATCGCGAAAGGTTACGCCGCCGATGCCATCGCCGCGCATCTTGAGAAGCTGGGCGCAACCAACTATCTCGTTGCCATCAGCGGCGACCTGAGGACGCGCGGTCACGGTCAACAAGGCCGGCCGTGGCGCGTGGGCGTGGACAAGCCGCTCGACGATGGCCGCGCCATCCAGCGCATTGTCGAACTGAAAAACGCCGCCATTTCCACGTCGGGCGACTACCGCAACTTCTTTACCGACGCCGGCCGCCGCTACTCGCACGTCATTGACCCGCGCACGGGCCGGCCTGTGACGCACAATCTCGCCTCCGTCACCATCGTGCAGGAGACGAGCGCCCGCGCCGACGCGCTGGCGACGGGCTTGGTGGTGCTCGGCCCGGAGGCCGGCTATGCGTTCGCGGTGAAGCGCAGTTGGGCGTGCCTCTTCATTCTGCGCACAAACACCGGTTTTGTGGAAAAGCTGACGCCGGCGTTCGAGAAGCTGCGTTGATGAGAAGCGTCGGTAGCGCGCGTTACGGTCCCGCCTTGGGCGTCGCGCACGCTTCGTAGGTCAAAACAATCTGCGTCGCCTGGTTGTTGTATTTCACGAGTCTCCGCTTGTTCTTGTTGCGGAACAGAACCGAGTCCAGCACGGCATTGATTGTCTGGTTCGGGTCGGTCGGGTGTTTGGGGACGGTGTCTTGCGGCATGGCTTTCTCCTCGCGACTGGATGTAAAGAATTATTTGGGCAGGCTGTCCTTCAGTTGTTTGAGGCGTGACGTGACGCCAGCGTCCTTGGTGTTGACCGCGTCCGACAGCGTATCGCTGAAGGCGTCGGGCTTGGTTCCGGCGGGGACGAGCTTCAGTTCGACGGCTTTGGTGATGATCTTCTGCTTGTCGGCATCGGTGGCGTTCTTGAAGCCCGCCTGGCTGGCTTCAACCAATGTTGTCTGATCCTGAAACGCAGTCCTGAACTGCATGAATCTGTCCGCTTGGTCCTTGGCCAGCGGATCGAAGCGCGCAGCCATCGCGGCGCGCACGCCGGGCTGGAGGGCGAGTTTGTCGGCGGCCTTGCCGGTGGCGAAGAACTGGAGGTGCTTGTAGCGCAGGCCGGGCGCTAGGCCGGCGCCGCCGGAATGGTCCACGGTCGCCAGGAACGACGGCATGTGGGCGGCGTAGGTGATGCCGTTGGGGCCGTGGGTCTCGCCGCCGAACACGGGGGCGAGCGCGAGTTCCTTGCGGTTCACGCCGAAGCGGATCGTGTCGGGATACTGTCCCGTGGTGCCGCTCCAGGCGATCTTCAGCCCCGCCGTCGTGTCGGTGGCGAACGCGAACGGGTGCATCGTCCCCGGCCGTTGCAGCGTGATCGTCTTGAACAGGATCGAGTTGGTCGGCGCGCTCTTGAGCGGGATGACCGAGCTGTAATCGCTGGCGGGGTTGCCAATTTCCGGCGAGGTGAACAGGGCGGCCATCGTCACCGCCGCGTCACCGCCGGAGAAGGTGGAGGAATAGGCCGCGAACATCGGGAAGGTGGCTTCCGCGTCCGCAGCGAGGGCGAAGCTGGCCATTACAGGCGTGGTCTGGCCGTTCTCGAAGGTCGGCGCGATGGCCGTCTCGCGGCGGGCCAGCGAGACCTCGGCGGTGGGCGGCTTGCTGTCAATGTCCAGGCCGAAGTTTGATTTGGTGCCGAACATCGTGTGATTGTAACCGATGGCGCAGCCCGACAAGGCCAGCGCGAACATCGGCAGCGCGGTCATGACATGATCGGGTTTGTTCATGGTGTCTCCGGGTTCCTGGCGGGTGGCGGCGTGGTTTGCGGCGCGGGCTGCTTGGGAAACTCCGAACCGACGCGGACGTTCACGAAATCGGCGTTGGGCCATTCGAGCCGGACGGCAGTGTTGGAATCCACGATCTCCACGCGCTGCTGGCGGTCCCAGCCCACGGCCAGCACGGGCTGGCGGTCCCTCACACCCACGCCGACGCCAACCAGATCCGAGCCACGGACGACGGACTTGAGGCCCTCGTTCGGCGGCGCGGCTTTCATCTTCATGTGACCAATGCCCCAGACGTGCTCGGTGCCGGTTTGCGAGTCATAATAATGGACACCGCAGGCTTGCAGAAGCAGGCAGGCCACCGGCCCGAAACTTCTGGCGGCGCTGCGACCGAATCTTCGCGCTGAATGGCAACTCAAGTTCGCTCCCTGATTCCGAACTTCCACCGCGCTATGTAAACAGTCTCCGCTGCCGCAGCAAGCAGAAAAACCGGCAGTGTCCGGGGAGGCGCAGCTTGGCGCCCGCTCCACCCGCCGCTGCCGCGCCTTCTCATCCTTCGGGTGCAACGCCTCGCCCGCGCTCCTTTCGTTTGAAGGGTGCGCTGCGTTCGAGGTTCCAACGGCTCACGCCGCCATTATGGCGCGAGTGTCAAGTTGCGCCTGACAACCCCAAACCTGCCCTCGCATTGCTTTCCCTGCGCTTGCCTCGGCCGGCGGTGGCCGCCAGGAAGTCTGTCTTGATAGGCCGGGGTCGGCGGCAATTTTTGTGTTGGAAGACCGGCGCCGTTCTGTGTATAAACGGGCGGTGTCAGGAGGTTGATTGAGCCAGTTATGATGACGGTCCTAGTGATAGCAGCAGTCGGATTGGTGGCATTCACCATCTTCTGCTTGGCGCTGTGCAAAGCGTCAAGGCAGCCGATACCCGGGGCAAGGCACTCGCATCCCGCCATTCTCGTCATTGACGACAACGCCAGCGTGCTCAACATGATCCGCATGGGGCTGGAAAACGAAGGTTACAACGTCCACACCGCCTCCAATCCGCAGGAGGGCATCGAGTTGTTCAGGGACCAATCGCGAAACATCAGCCTCGTCCTGTTGGATTTCTGCATGCCCGTGATGAACGGCGACCGCGTGTTTGATTGCCTGCGAAGGATTGATCCCGAGGTGCCCGTGCTGCTGATCACGGGCTTCTGCGAAGACATCGAAGCGGCCAAACGACTCCGAAACGATGTTCGCGGCTACCTGCTCAAGCCATTCCATCTGGGAGACCTCGTCGGCAAGGTCCGGGAAATCGTCAGCTTCGCTTGAGCCAGCGCCATCCCACACGGCGTTGGTTTGCGTTCGCTTCCGCTGCCTTGAGTCCGCATTCGAGGTTATGAACCACACGAAGACCGCAATATCCAAAAGAACCGGAGAGACGCCGCAGTTGAAGGCCGTTGCTTGTCGCAGCAAGGGTGGCCGGTCGGCTCTTCCCGTGTTCCTCGTGTGTTTCATGATGGCCTGCGGGTCCACTTTGGCTGCTCTCCCGGGCGCGGCCAGATTCCAGGACATGAACAGAGTTTTCGGTTTGCCGCTGTGGCAAAGCGATTCGCTTTGGACGGACAACGAGCGCGACGCGGGCAAGCGGCTCGGCTGGCCGGAGGAATCGCGCACGGCAACGCTCGCCAGCTACCGACTCTACGCGAAGGATGACGTGAGCGTGCTCGGCGCGCGGCCGTATTCGCTGGCGCTCTACGCGGACAAAGGGCGCGTGACGCAGGTCTCGATGGTGTTTGCCAACACCGGCGACCGCTGCAATCCCAAACAGTTCGAGCGCGATACGCAGGCGATCGAAGCGGCGCTGAAGCCATTGCTCGGCGAGCCGACGCAGACGTTTTTCGGGCAGACGCGGAAGATCCGCTACAAGGTGCGGCGATGGAACTGGAAGGGCCACGCGATCCTGCTGGAGACGCCGGAGAACTACGTCGGCGTGCGGGTTGTTCCCGCCGAACTGGCTGATCGCGAAGGTCGCGCGGAGGTGATCGCCTACCAGCAGTTGCGTGACACGCTCAGCCAGCGCGTGAAGCGACGAGACAACGGCGACGTGACCATCGCGGAGATTCCGATGGTCAACCAGGGACCGAAAGGCTATTGCGCGCCGGCGACGTGGGAGCGTTACCTCCGCTACATCGGGATTCAGGCGGACATGTATGTGCTTGCGCTGGCGGGCCAGACCAAGGTGGGCGGCGGCACGTATGCGAATCTGATGTTCGAGAATGTCGAATCGCTGGCGCGGCGCAACGGCCGGCGGTTTGAGCAACTCAACCTCACGCTGACGGTGCAGAACCTCGCCAAATATATAGACAAAGGCTTCCCGTTGATGTGGGGCATTTTCTTCGACCCGGAGATGGACAAGGCGATCAGCGCCCGCTCGAAGGAGCGCCTGACGGTCACCGACTGGAAAGCGTGGCTGGAGAAACTCAAGAGTGCGCGCAACGTCTCGAAGGTCGGCCCCAAAATGATCCAGATGCCAGACAGTCCGGGGAGCGGCGAGGTCAGCAACGGCCACATCCGCATGATCGTCGGCTACAACGCCAAGACCGGCGAGGTCGCCATCTCCGACTCGTGGGGCAAACGCTTCGAGGAGCGGTGGACCACCGTGGAGGAAGCCCGCGCGATGACGCAGCACGAGACGGCGTTCTGGAACGTCCGCTGGTGAGCGGACGGCGCAGCGACTACCGCAGCCCTTTCGACTTCAGGAACTCCAGGCTCATCTTGAGGCTCTCGAACGGGTCGCGCTTGCACTTGTCCTGCTCAACGAGATAGCTGATCGCACCGATCTCCTTGCAGACTTTGAGAATGGCGTCCCAGTCCAGCTTGCCGTAGCCGACCTCCGCGAAGCTGCCGTCCTCCTTGTCCATGTCCTTGCAATGGATGACCGGCGCGCGGTTCTTGAACTTCTTCAGAAACTCCACCGGATCGGCGCCGCCTTTGGCAACCCAATAGAGGTCCGGCTCGGCTTGCAATGTCGGTGCGTTGTCGTAGAGCAGGTCGAGCGCGGGCTTGCCGTCGAACTTCGCCTCAAACTCGAACGCGTGGTTGTGATACATGAGCGTGAAGCCGCGCTTCTTCAACTCCTGCGCCCATTTCTCGAACAACGCTGCCAGTTTGAGCCAGTCTTCCTTCGTCTTGCGGCGGCTCGCCGGCAGGAATGGGATGGCGATGTAGCGGCACTTCAACACCTCATGGTCGCTCAGGATCGGGTCCACGCCTTTCTCAAACTCATCGAGACCAACGTGCGTGGCGAGAATGGCCAGTCCGTTGTCGTCGCACATCTTCTTAACCTCTGCCGCCGTCTTCCCGTAGTTGCCGGAAATCTGCACGGCGCGATAGCCGATGGCAGCGACTTTCTTCAACGCGCCGGCAAAATCAGCCTTGCAGGCGTCGCGCACCGTGTAAAGCTGCGCGCCGATTTGCGTGGTCTTCGTGGCGGCAAACGCGGCGGGCAGATGGCGCGTCGCCAGCGCGCCACCGGCCACGGCGGCGCTGCGACGCAAAAACTCACGGCGGGAGCAGGCTGAGGAAAAGTTGTTCATACGGTTGTGTCTCTCTTCGTTGTTTCGTGTCTGTTTCTATTCGTCTCTACTCCCTCCACCCGTGGTTCTCGCGCACCTGGATCATCGCAGCGAGGATGTTGTTCCAAGTTTCCTGCTTCATCATCACTTCGTTGGGGAACATGCAGCCGTCCCAGCAGAGGTGGCGGATCTTTTTGGTGACCTTGCCCTTGTCGTCGCGCAGCCAGTAGCCGGCGTCGCGCGGGACGTTGAGCTTGCCGTTCGGGTCGGTGGCGAGGCAATGGCGGCCGGTCTTGTCGTGTGTGCCGGAGCCTTTCACGGTCGCGTCGTTCTGCGCGATGTGGAGGTCAATCGTCCACGGGCGCAACGCGGCGGTGAGCTTCTTCATCGCCTTGTGGAACACCTCCGGCTCCCAGTGGAAATCCTTCGGCACGATGCGGTGCTCGGGGGCGTTGAAACCGAGCGTGTAGAGCAGCGTGTGCGCCATGTCGGCTTGGAACCCGAGGTATTTCGGCTGGTTCACGCCTTCGAGCACTTGCAGCATGTATTTCCACGAGTGCATCGCGCCCCAGCAAATCTCGCCCTCGGCCGCGAGCCGCTCGCCGTGCTCCTTGGCGACCTTCGCGGCCTCCTTGAACGTCTGGATGATCCGCTTCGTGTTGCCTTTCGGGTCCTTGTCCCAGTCGGCGACGCCGCACGCGGAGTCAATGCGGACAGCGCCGTGCGGGCGGACGCCCAGTTCGCGGAATTTCTTCGCGATGCGGCAACCTTTCCGCACCTGGCCGACGAACTTCTTGCGGTCGTCGTCGCCGCCCATCGCCGAGCCGCCGCCGGTGGGCGGCCAGATCGGTGCGACCACCGAGCCGACGACAAGGTTCTTCGACGCGATCTTGTCCGCGATGCGCTTGAGGTCGTCGTCGCTGGAATCAATGTTGATGTGCGGCTCGAACAGGAAGATGTCCACGCCGTCGAACTTCACGCCGCCGACCTCGGCCTTGGCGGTGAGGTCGAGCATGGTGTCGAGGTTAATGCACGGTTCCGCGCCGGGGCTGCCCTTGCCGACGAGGCCGGGCCACATGGCGTTGTGAAGTTTCGGAAAGTTGTTGGTTGGGTTGCTCATGCTGTTTCCTTTCGCTCGCTGAAATTTGTGGATGGCGAGAGTAGCAAGGTGGACGCCCCGTGCAATGCCAAAGTAAGCAGGTCTTGGCAACTTGCCGGCGGGGGAAACGGAAGCTATACTGCGGGCGGTGAACAGACACGGTATTCCCGACCAGCCGCTGCCGAGGCGCAGGCCGCTTCGCGCCCTGCTGGTGGAGGATTGTGAGTCTGACGCGATTCTGATCACACACGAACTGAAGCACGGCGGTTACGAGCTTGTTCACGAACGGGTGGAAACGGCGGAGGCAATGGCGGCCGCCTTGAAAAAGCAGGCATGGGACATTGTCCTGTCGGACCACAACATGCCGCATTTCAACTCGCTGGACGCGATGGCCACCTTGAAGAAGCACGAGCCGAACGTGCCGTTTATCATTGTGTCCGGCGCCATCGGCGAAGAGACGACGGTGATCGCGGTGAAGGGCGGGGCTGCCGACTACGTTTCAAAATCGAAGCTGGCCCATCTGTCGTCGGCGGTGGAGCGCGCGTTGCGCGAGGCCGACCAGCGCCGGGCGCTGCGCGAGAGCGAGGAGGTTTTCCGCAAGCTGAGCGAATGCTCGCCGGCGGGCGTCTTCTTGACGGACGCGAAAGGCTCCGTCACTTACACCAATCCGCGCTGGCGAACCATCTTCGGGCTGGCGTCGAGAGACGACGGCATCCGGGAGTGGACGCAGGCGGTTCATCCGCAGGACCGCGCCAGGGTGGTGGAGCAATGGAACAGCTGCGTGCGGGAGGGCCGGGAGTATGAGCAGGAGTTCTGTCTGCGGCTTGCCGACGGAAGCCCCCGCTGGGTTTACACGCGCGCGTCGGCGATGCACGACGAGCACGGGAAATACGCCGGGCACGTGGGGACAATCACCGACATCACGGAGCGCAAACAGGCCGAGGAAGCGCGCGCCCATCTGGTGCAGAAGCTCATCACAGCGCAAGAGGATGAGTGCCGGCGGGTGTCTGTGGAGTTGCACGACCAGATGGGCCAGGGATTGACGGCACTGATGCTGGGCTTGAACGCCCTGCAAGCGCCGAAAGCCGGCAAAGGGCCGGATGCTCGGCAACTGCAACAATTGCAGGAACTGGCCAACGACCTCATGAGCCGGGTGCATCGGCTGGCGTGGGAACTGCGGCCGGCGGCGTTGGACGACCTGGGGCTGGCCAGCGCGCTGAAGCGTTACGTTGAGGAGTGCTCGCAACGCAGCGGCCTCGCAGTGGATTTCCATGTTAGCGGCCTCGCCGACCAGCGCCTTCAGCCGTCCATTGAGACGACATTCTACCGCGTCGTCCAGGAAGCATTGACCAACGTGATCAAACATGCCCAGGCAAACCGGGTGAGCGTGCTGCTGGATTATCGGCGCGACTCTGTGCTTGTCATTGTGGAAGATAACGGCAAAGGTTTCGATGTAGGCAAGGTTATGAACAGCATCAACTCATCGGGTCGCCTGGGTCTGCTGGGAATGCAGGAGCGCGCCGCGCTGGTGGGCGCGAAGTTCAACATTGAATCCACGCCAGACGCGGGGACCACCGTGTTCTTGAGCCGCACTTTGGAGGCGTAAACATTGAAAACATCTCCATCAAGCCGAAAAATCCGCGTCCTTCTGGCCGATGATCACACCGTCGTGCGCGAAGGACTGAAGTTCCTGCTCGACCAGCAACCGGACATGACTGTCGTCGGCGAGGCCGTGGACGGGGAAGACGCCTTCCAACAGGCCAAGAAACTGACGCCCGACGTGGTTGTGATGGACATCTCCATGCCCCGGTGCAATGGGATGCAGGCCACCGAGCGTCTGAAACAGGCGTTTCCGAAGATCAAGGTGCTGGTGCTGAGCGCCTATGAGAACATTGACTACCTGCGCCGGTTGCTGAAGGCCGGAGCGTCGGGCTATGTGACCAAGCGGTCGGCAGCCATGGAACTGACCCGCGCCATCCACACCGTGAGCACCGGAGAAATCTACCTCGACTCGACCTCGGCGGGCATCCTGGCGAGCGACATGGCGGGAAGATCATCCACCAGCGACGTGAAGACGGGTGAGCCGATCAGCCCGCGCGAAACGGAAGTCTTGCGCGACATTGCACGGGGCTACTCCAACAAAGAAATCGCGGCACGCCTTCAGATCAGCATCAAGACGGTGGAAACCTACAAAGCCCGGCTGATGGAGAAGCTCAAATTGCGCAGCCGTGTGGACATCGTCCGTTATGCGGCGCACCAAGGGTGGCTCGAAGAGAATTGATGGCTGGGATGAGCCGGCTTTTCCGGCTTGGAACTGCCTTCCCCATCTTTGTTTCAAGCCAGTTATTTGTCAGGGAATCCCCGACAGCCTTTTCGCTTCCTCCTGACGTGTCACGATTGCCGTCTTGGGGCACGATGGCAGCCGTTGAAAAAAGTAGTGACGTGTCAAAGAGCAATGGATATGATGCAGCAAAGCAAATGCAGTGAGCAGTCAGGCTCAATTGCTGATATAGACACGGGCAACAACAAACGGAAGAGAGGCGAAATATGAGGATCCTGAGGACAAGGAAGAACGGGCAATCGCTGGTGGAATACGGGTTGGTGCTGGCGCTGATCGCCATTGTCGCCATCCTGGTGGTGAAGGCTGTGGGCACGCAAACCACAAGCACCTTCGACAACGTCCAGAGTCAGATGACGTCGCAGGGCGTTGCGAGCACCGCGCCGACGGCCGCCAGTTCGTAGGAAACAAAACAAGAACAATAAACCGGCACTCCGGTGCTGGCGCAAAAGCAGGAAAGGAATAGAAATGAAAGCATTGGTTCAGAAAGCAAGGAAGAGCGGACAATCACTGGTGGAATACGGGTTGGTGCTGGCGTTGATCGCCATTGTCGCCATCCTGGTGGTGAAGGCTGTGGGCACGCAAACCACAAGCACCTTCGACAACGTCCAGACTCAGATGACGTCGCAGGGCATTTCGGCGACGACGCCGACGGCTGCCAGTTCGTAGAAAACAACAAACGAGTGTTCGTGCTCGCGCGCCCATGCCGGCGCGCGAGTGCGAAAGAAAAGCCCGAGTTCTCGCATAGAAGTTCAAGAGAACTCGGGCTGTTTCTGTAAGACGCATGCGGCCGATTTGGGCCGGCACGGACATCCGCACAAACGGCTTTTGCTTTGCGCGGTCACTCAGGATAAACTGTTTCAGTATGATGGGATCGGTTGATAGGCGGCAATTCCTCAAGAAACTGGCCGTTGGGGCAACGGCCGGCGCAGCGTTGGGCTTGGGGCTTGCCTACGGGCTGAACCGGAAGACAGTCTCACGCGTCACGATCCTGAAAGCGAAGAGCTACACGGAGAACCTCACCGGCCTCGTCAAGCGCGCGCTGCAAAATTACCCCGCCGTGATCGAACGCGCGCGCGGCAGACGCGTCGTGTTGAAGCCGAACCTGGTGGAATACTACGAAGCCCGCGGCGTGAACACCCATCCCGCGCTGGTCGCGGCGGCCATCGAGGCGTTCCGGTCGCTGGGCGCGCGGGAGGTCCTCGTCGCGGAAGGGCCGGGCCACCAGCGCGACACGGAGATGCTGATCGAGCAGTCGGGGCTGGACAATGCGTTGAAGGCTGGGCGGGCGGCGTTCGTGGACCTCAACCTCGATTCCACCCATTCCGTGCCGCTTCGGGAAAATTACACGCGGCTGGGGCGGCTGTTTTTCCCGGACACAATCCTTGGCGCCGATCTGGTCGTCTCCATGCCGAAGCTGAAGACGCATCATTGGGTGGGCGCGACGCTGTCGCTGAAGAACATGTTCGGCACGGTGCCGGGCGTGAAATACGGCTGGCCGAAGAACGTGTTGCATTGGTGCGGCGACCAGAGCATCGAGAAGAGCATCGTGGACATCAACCTCGCCTTGCAGCCCGGTTTTGCCATCGTGGACGGCATCGAAGGCATGGAAGGCGACGGGCCGCTGCGCGGCGAGACGGTGCAGTCGGGCGTCATCATCATGGGCGACAACCTGACGGCGGTGGACGCCACCGGAGCGCGCGTGATGGGGTTGAACCCGGAGCGGCTGAGTTACCTGCGAGTGATGCAACGACACGGCGGGACGCTCAGCGAGTCGCGGATCGAGCAGCTTGGCGAGCCGGTTGGCGCGGTGCGTTGCGACTTCAAGGTGTTGCCGACGTTTGCGTTCTTGAAACTGGCGTCGGCCAGCCATAATGTGCCGCAGGAAAACGGTGGAAAACGCGGCAGAGTTGTGTTATGAAAAATATAAGCATGCGTCCAGGAACATTGTTTCTCATCGGAGCCATCGTCCTCGCAGCGGCGACGGCTTATTTCTTTTACGACTACCTGCAACAAGTCTCCAGGCCCAAGGCGGCCCCAGAGAGGCAGGTCGTCATGTCGGTTGTAGCCATTCCCGCGCGGCAGCCCATCAAGCCGGAGATGGTCAGGATGTATCCTGTGCCGCAGAAGATGCTCCTCACCAACTCCGTCGCCAAACTCGAAGACGTCGTGGGCAAGTGGACCGTCGCCGCCATCAAGCCATTCGAACAAATCCGGCTCAGCGACATCGCCGAGAAAAGCAAACTGCCGGGACTGGCCCCATCCATTCCGCCGGGGAAACGCGCGATCACCATTGGCATCAGCGACACCCGGGGAGTCGCGGGCGCGATTTTTCCAGGGGACCACGTGGACATCATGGCCAACCTGAAGGATGCGTCGCGCGGCGAGCAGGTGGTGCAGGTGCCCCTCCAGAACATGCTCGTGTTGGCTGTGGACAAGAACATCACGGATCCGACGGTGGGCGCCAACTCGTCACTGACCTTGTGCGCCAGTCCCGAAGAAGCGCAGTTGATTGCTATTGCCGAGGAGTCCGGCGCAATCCGCGTAATGTTGCGGTCACGCGGTGATGACACGGTTGTTGAGGGTTCGGGCGTTTCCATCAATGAATACCTCGGAAGTCGGTCTCCAAAGAAACAGCCGAAGGAAGAACAGCCGCGCGTTCAACCGCAGGTGCCTCCAGCGCCTCCAGCGCCTCCAGCGCCTCCGCCGGGGCCGCCGGTGATAAAGAAGACGATTCACACAGGAAGAGACTCCAAGACTTTTGAAGTGCCGATGTCCAAGGAAAAAGAGGCGAAGTAATCCCAATCGTTCATGACCACCAGCTTCATAATCATAATCAGGAGAACACTGATGAACCTCTTCACCTGTTTGTTCACGCCGGCTTTCGTCGCCGCCACACTCTTGGCCGCAAACCCCGGCTTGGCTGCCGAACCGACGACGCAAACCAACGCGCCGGCAGCCGGCAAGCCACCGCGCTTGTCTGCTTCCGGCACCAATGTGGTCGCCGCCACCCGCCCCCTTGCGCAGACCAACGCGCCGGCCGCCAGCAAAGCGCCTGCATCAGTGGTTGCCAGTTCCAACATCGTTGTGACCACCACTCCGGTCGCGCAGACCAAGGCGCCGGCGATAAGCGTGACGCAACGCGCGCCAGCTTCCGTTCCCGCCGCCGCCCAGCTTGCGGTGACCAACACGCTGACGGTGGGAGACGCGCGTCTTTTGCCGGCTTCCGGCTCCAACATTGTCGTCCCCGTGGAGAACGTTGTTCGTGTGATACCGGCGGGGCCTAACAAGATCGTGGTTAGCGCGGAACAAGAAGGTCATACGGACATTATGGTGCTGGACGACGACAGCAAGATCACCGAGCACTACACGATCATCGTGACCAAGAAGCAGCATGTGACCGAGAAGGCAACTTACGAGGCGTCGCTGGAGGATTTCCGGCAGGTCGTAAAGAAGATGGTCGGCGACCATCTGGTGCAGTTCGACATGATGGTGGGGCCTCGTATTTCCTTCGACGGCACCAACCTGGTGGCCCAGCCGCATCCGGTGTTGTTCATTCACGGCGAGGCCAAGGACGAGATCGAAGCCAATACGATCCGCAGCGTCGCCTCGCGGTTTTTCGGCCGGGGTGATTTTGGCAAGACAACCCAGGAGGCCACGCCTCGCGCCCAGTTCAATGGCGCACAGACCTTCACCAACATTGTGCAACTCACGACTTTGAACAACGACCCGAACATTGTGGATCAGTTGACCATTCGAACCCATCATCAGGTTCGGATTCGTGTCCAGGTGGCCGAGGTGAATGTTGACGCGGCAAAACGAAAGGGTATTCGCTACTCCGACTCCATCAACTACGGCATCTCCCAAGGCACGATCCCGCTCAGCGCGTTGTCCCCGCAGACTGCGGCGGCCGCCACACTTATAGGCTCGGTCATTCCCAGCGGCGGCAGCCCCGCAACCACGCCGGCATTTCAGGCCACCTTGCAGTTGCTGATCAGCGACAATTACGCCCGCCTGCTTTCAGAGCCCACTCTCGTCACCAAGAGCGGCCACGATGCCTCATTCCTGGCTGGCGGCCAGCTTCTGCAGACACTTCAAAACAGTCTCGGCGCAACTTCAGTGCAGTCCATCCCTTTCGGCGTGCGCATGACCATCAAGCCGACGGTGGATCGTGCCGATCATATTGATACCGAGATTTTTACTGAAGTCAGTGATGCGCCGGTCACGGTCACGGGCGTAGGCTCCACCATCACGACCCGTAATTCAGAGGCAAAACTTCGTTTGAACAACCGCGAGACGCTCGTGTTGGGTGGCTTGCTGGGCAACAACTTCCGCAACCAAATCCGCAAGTTGCCGTGGCTCGGTCAGGTTCCCGTCCTTGGCGCGCTCTTCCGCAGCAAAGACTGGCAGAACGGCCAGACCGAACTGCTGTTCTTCATCACCCCGGAGATTATTGGAAGCGACTTGAAGGCGGACAAGGAGCGCAACATCGCCACGCCCGCCATGAGACAGTGGCACAACGTGGACGGCCACAAGAACATCCTCCCCGATCCTAACTCGCACGCCGGCCCCGACAACGACGTGCGCGATTTTCTTGGTTTCCCGCCGGACCGCATGCAAAGCGAAGAATTGAAGCAGGCGCCGGTGGTGCCCGACACGGCCCCGATGCGCGGGGCCAGCCAGTAGCGGGGGGGCGCCCCGTGTCATGGCAGCGGCTGAACCATGAGGCATATCAACCAAGTCGCCCACGGCGGTTCGAGAGGCGTTGGCGGGCCTTGCGTCCGGCGATTGTCAGTGAAGCCCCAGCGGGCGGGCGCATGCTTCCCGGCGCCGCAAGTGCGTTGACATGAAGTAAAGTTTGCTGATATGCACAATCTATAGTCTTGTAGTCCCGGAGCAAAGAACGTGGCAACTCAGGTGATCAAAATCTTGATTGCGGACAGCGAGGGCGCTGCCTGTGATCGGATTTGCTCTTTCCTGACGGGCGACCCGACCTACCAGGTGGTGGGCCGCGCCGTTAACGCCGACGAGTGCATGAGCCTGGCGCTGATCAAGCGCCCCGATGTGATCCTCGTCCACAACGGCCTCAAGCCTACATCGGGCATCGAGGTGTGCGAACAGCTCGCGTTGCAGAACCTCGGCTCCGCCACGCTGCTGGTGGTGGCGCAGGGAATGGACGAAAGCCTTTTCCGCCGCATGATGGCCTGCGGCGTGAGCGAACTGCTCGTCGCTCCTCTCCAAAAGGGGCGGACGATGGACGCGATCCGGAACGCGTTCGACAAGAAGGCCAGCCAGCGCCACGGCGGCGCCGCGGCCACCAGCGAAGAAACCCGCAGGATCATCGCTGTCACTGGCGCCCGCGGCGGTTGCGGGCGCACGATGGTGGCCGTCAATCTCGGTTGCGCCATCGCGCGGGCCACGGAACGGACCAGCCCCGGCGGCAACAACGTTGTGCTGGCCGACATTAACGTTCGCGCCGGCGACGCCGCCACCTTCCTGGACATCCGGCCGCAGCGCACCTTGGCCGACATCACCGCCAGCGCCAGTGGCGTGGACCGCGAGATGATCGAATCGTTGATGGAGAACCACGCGAGCGGCGTCACATTGCTGTCCGCCTCGGCGATGGAGCCTTACGGCCGGCAGGAGTTGACGCGCGGTATTATCGTCTCCGCCCTGGCGTTGTTGCGCAGCCGGTTCAAATACACCGTCGTGGACGTGGGGGTGACGGGCACCGAGGTCAGCAACGTCACCTTGGACTTTTGCGACACGATCCTGATGGTCGTCGGCATGGATTTGGCGCGGCTGCGGGCGGCGCGGCTTTACATGGCCCACCTGCTGGAGGCGAATTTCCCGCGCGAGAAGATCCAGGTGGTGCTCAACGACATTCAGCCCGAATCGAAATCCATCAGCACCTCGCAGGCCGAGAGCATCCTCGAAGCGACCGTCGCCGCGCGCGTGCCCAACGAGGGCCGGCTGGTGCCCGCCTCGATCAACTTGGGCCAGCCTTTCGTGCTCACCCATCCCAGCTCCCCCGTTTCCCAGGCCATCAACGACTTGGCGGCAAGGCTTGGCGTGGAGGTTGACAAGGGATCGTCTTTCAAAGGATTGCTCAAGCGGCTGCATTGGGGCGAAGCCAACACTTGGTCCGCGCCGGCGCCTTCCGCTTACGCCGTGCCTCACAAGGGCGCGGGCTGAACTTAATCCTCTCAGGAGACCATGCCCCCAGAACGCGGCATCAGCGAACAAGACTACCTGGCCTTCAAGAACCGGGTTTTGGCCGACCTGATTCAGCAGCTCGACAGCAAATTCCTCGACACCAGCGACGCGGCCAACCTCCGCCTCCGCGTCGAGGCGCTGGTCGAGCAGAAGATCCACGAGGACAAGCTTCCCTACAGCCGCAGCGTCCGGCTGGCGCTGGTCACGGAAATCGCCGACGAGCTGCTTGGCTACGGCCCCATCGAATCCGCGTTGCGCGACCCGACCATCTCCGAAGTCATGGTGAACGGGCCGAAGATGATCTACGTCGAACGCAACGGCAAACTGGAGCTGACCAAGATCCAGTTTCGGGACGACAGCCACGTGCGGCAGATCATTGACCGCATCGTGACGCCGCTGGGCCGGCGCATTGACGAGTCCAGCCCGATGGTGGACGCGCGCCTGCCGGACGGCTCGCGCGTGAACGCCATCATCCCGCCGCTGGCGCTGGACGGGCCGACGCTGACCATCCGCAAGTTCGGCAAACACAAATTGACCGCCGAGGATCTCATCCAATTTGGGGCCGTGACGGCGCAGATGATGACCTTCCTAGCCGCCTGCGTTCACATTAAGCTGAACATCCTCGTCTCCGGAGGCACCGGCTCAGGCAAAACCACGTTGCTCAACGTGCTCTCCGGTTTCATCCCGGACGGCGAGCGCATTGTCACCGTCGAGGACGCCGCCGAGTTGCGCCTGCAAAAACCGCACGTCGTGCGTCTGGAGTCGCGCCCGGCCAACATCGAGGGCAGGGGTGAGATCAAAATCCGCGATCTCGTCCGCAATTGCCTGCGCATGCGGCCCGACCGGATTGTGGTCGGCGAGTGCCGCGGCGGCGAGTCGCTGGACATGTTGCAGGCCATGAACACCGGCCATGACGGATCCATCACCACGCTGCACGCCAACACGCCCCGCGATTGCCTCGCGCGGTTGGAGACGATGGTGATGATGGCGGGCATGGACCTGCCGGCGAAGGCCATCCGCGAGCAGATTGCCTCGGCCATCCATCTCATCGTCCAAGTGACGCGCTTGAGTGACGGCAGCCGCAAGGTCACCAGCATTACCGAAGTCCAAGGCATGGAAGGCCAGATGGTCACGTTGCAGGACCTTTTTACCTTCCGCCAGATCGGTGTTGGAGAAGACGGCCGGGTGCAGGGCCGAATGGAGCCGACGGGCCTCGTGCCCAAGTTCATGCCGCGTTTTGCCGCGGCCGGCATCAATATACCGATCGAAATCTTCAATCGGGGAGGACGGTAGGTCATGGATAACACTGTCCTGGCAATCGTCTTTCTGGCCGCGACAACGATGGTCTTGCTCGTCCTTGGCGCGCAGAAGCTCCTTACGCAGAAGAAGGAGAAGCTCAAGGAGCGCGTGGCCGTGGTGGCCGCCAAAGAGGACACGTTAACCACGGCGGCCAAAACGGATAAGCAAGGGCCGGCTTGGTTGAACGTGGGCGCAGTCGTCTCCCGGCTGGTGGGGCCGGACTTCATGCGCCGGCAGGCCGAGCTGCTGGCCAGCGCCAATCTGGCTTGGCGGGCCAGCGAGTTCCTCACCATCCGCCTGACCGTTGCCGCCTTCGGGACGGTGACGGGTCTGATGCTGACCGAACGCACTCTTCTCATTGTGCTCATGGCGGCTGCGGGCTTTTGGCTGCCGGTTCTCTACGTCGGACGGCGCAAGGCCAAGCGCCAGTCGGACTTCGACATGCAGCTTCCCGACGCGCTCCAGCTCATCGTCAACTCGCTGCGCGCCGGTTTCAGTTTCAACAAGGCCATGGAGGTGGCTGCGCAGGCCACCACGCCGCCGATCAGTTCGGATTTCGGCGGTGTGTTGCGCGAGGTCAGCCTGGGCATGACCATCGAGGACGCCTTGCAGGGCATGGCCCGCCGCGCCCAAAGCCCGGAGTTCGACATCGTCGTCTCCGCCTATTTTATCCAGCGCGAAGTCGGCGGCAACCTGGCCGTGATCATGGAAAAGGTGGCCGACACCGTGCGGCAGCGGCTGCGGATGCGCGGCGAGTTGAACGTGCTGACCGCGCAGGGCAGGATTTCGGGCTACGTCGTTGGCATCCTGCCCATCGCGGTGTTCGGCATTGTGATCGTGGCCGCGCCCGATTACCTCGACCCGCTGATCAAGACGACGATGGGACGCGGCATGTTGATCTTCGCGGTGTTCTGGCAACTGCTGGGCGTGATGATGATTAAGAGCATCACCAACATCAAAATGTGACGACATGAGCAACTGGATCATCATCCTGCCGATTGTCGCCTTTGCCGCCATCATCCTGGGGGGCTTGGGCATCCGCTACCTCCTCAGCAAGCCCGACCTCCAACGCCGGCTCGAAGGCATCCGCGCCGACGCCGCGATGACGATGGATGAGCGGCTGAAACTGCCCTTCGCGGACCGCGTGATGCTGCCGATGCTGGATTCGATCGGCGCGCGGATGAAGCAGTTCACGAAGCAGGCCGCCACGGACCAGTTGCAGCGCCAACTGGTGCAAGCCGGGCTTTATCCGCGCATGACCACGTCGCGTTTCGAGGGTGTGCGCTGGCTCAGCGCCATCGGGATGCTGTTCGTGGGCGCGGTTTACGTTCCCGCGGCGGGCTATATCAACCCGCTGATCGCTGGCACGGGGACGACTCTTCCCGTGGTGAACCCGTTCGACGTGGACGGGCTTGCGCTGTTCTTCGGCGCGTTCTTCGTCGGCTACTACCTGCCCATTCTCTACATCAAGCGGAAGGTTGGAGAACGTCAGGGCATCATCCGGCGCGCGCTGCCGTCGTCCATTGACCTGATTTCCGTGGGCGCCGAAGCAGGCATGGGTTTTGACCAAGTCGTGAACTACGTCCGCCGGCGCACCACAGGCCCCCTCTCGGACGAGTTCGGCGCCACGCTCAACGAAATCCGTCTGGGCAAGACGCGCATCGAGGCCCTTAACAACCTCGTGTATCGCACGGGGCTGGACGACATGAAGGTGTTCGTCGGCGCCATCGTCCAGAGCTTCCAGCTCGGGACCAGCATCGTCGAGACCCTGAGGATTCAGGCGGACTCCATCCGCGTCAAGCAACGCCAGCGCGCCCAGGAGCAGGCCATGAAGGCGCCGGTGAAGATGCTCGTCCCGCTGGTGTTCTTTATTTTTCCCGCGCTGCTGGTCGTCATCCTCGGTCCGGCGGGTATCATGATCCTGACCTCCGACATGGGCCGATAGTTGGCGTCCGCGAATCAGGCTGCTTGGGGCGTGTCGGGCATTTCCTGACATGCCCGTTGGTTCTTCCTGACATGCGCATTTGTTTCATTCTAAGGTAGAGTTCCGGCGAGTGTGGAGAGCAGGGAGAGTAGAAAAAGCATTGGTGATTGAGTCGTGAGCGTGAATGGCAACATATCAACATCTGCATCCGCAAAACTTTTGCGGAAGCCAACGCATGGGCCGGAGTCCGGCCAGATTCTTACGATTGTCGCCGTCATGCTTCTGGCGATGCTGGCCATCCTCGGTTTGGTGGTGGACAGCGGCTTGACACACGCCACCCGCCGGCAAGCGCGGCGGGCCGCGGATGCGGCCGCACAGGCGGGCGCCTGCAGCTTGTGTTTGGGGACCAACACCACCCAGATGGCGGATGCGAGGGCCGCTGCAATCCAATACGCCGGCCTCAACGGCGTCAACACCAACGGCAACGTGCTGGTTCAGGTTCCTCCCGGCGCCGGCAGCGGTTCGGCCTATGCGGGCAGCAACGGCTACATCTTCGTCCAGGTCACGCTGCCGGTGGGCATCACCTTCATGCGCCTGTTCACAACCCAGCGAACCGTCAACGTGACCGCCGCCGCCACGGCCGGCACCGCCCCCACCCCGGTGCCCGTCACCCTGCAAGCCCTGAATCCCACGCGGCACGATGCCTTGGATGTGTCGGGCAACGCCAGGATCAACCTGCCCTCGGGCGCCATCGCAGTGAATTCCTCGATGAACGACGCCATCAGCATCTCCGGCAACGCCAGAATCACCGCTTCGGCCATCAATGTGACAGGGGACGTGTCCGGCCCCGAAAGCCACATTACAGGCCAGTTGAACACCGGCGTGCCCACCCCTTCCGATCCACTGACCAACGTGGACGAGCCGCGGATCACCAGCAGTTCGCAGGTCACCTACCCCGACGGCTATACCCCAAACAACACCTCGCTGGATAGTGGAGGAACGGCGCTCAGTCCGGTGACAAAATCAATCGGGGCGAACACGACAGCGACATTGAATCCGGGCATCTATTGGGGCGGCATCAGCCTGTCGGGCAACGCCACGGTGACGTTCCGGCCGGGCCGCTACGTCCTGGCCGGCGGCGGGTTGCATATCAGCGGCAACGCCAGCGCCTCCGGCACGAACGTCTTCTTCTACAACACGAGAGATCCTTATTCGGGCGGCGGAGCCGCCGCTTACGGCTCCATAGACATCACGGGCAACGGCACGATCAACCTGAAGGCACCGACCGTCAGCTTCGATCCGGTTTACGGGGGATTGCTCATCTTCAACGACCGGGCCAATACCGAGGACATCAACCTCACCGGCAACGGCAGCACGGGTGGGACCACGGGTTTCATCTATGGCAAGAGCAGCGAGCTTTCCGTCAGCGGCAACGGCAGCGTCGGCAATCTGGGTGCCATCGTTGACCACGCGAGCTTTTCGGGCAACGCCACCATGAACGCGCCGGGTGTCGCTTACACGCCGGCGACCCGCTCGGTGCAGTTGATGGAATAGCGCGGTGCGTGTGCCCGGTTGCGCCCTTTTCCTCAACCGACCCGTGCTGCGCGGCATCGGGGATTTCCTGACAGGCGTCTCGCGACTTCCCCGACGTGCGGCCAGGGGCCGTCCGGGGTAAGATATAAATCAGGCTGGAGGTGTTGCGGTGATTATGATAGAAGAAAGTCCAGCCGATGGTGATTGTTATGGCCAATAGATCCGCAAGATTGCTGCCACAAACGGGGTGGGCTTCAAAGTCAGGCCAGGTTCTCACAGTGGTCGCCGTCATGCTTATCGCGATGCTGGCCATCATCGGCTTGGTGGTGGACAGCGGCTTGGTCCATGCCGCCCGCCGGCAGGCCCGGCGCGCCGCCGATGCGGCTTCGCAGGCCGGCGCTGTCATGATGCTCTCGGGAACCAACGCCGCCCAACGCGCCAACGCGACAGCCGCCGCGTTCCAATACGCCGGCCTCAACGGCGTCAACACCAACGGCAACGTGGTGGTCCAGACGCCTCCCGAAGCCAGCAGCGGCTCGGCCTATGCGGGCAGCAACGGCTACATTTTCGTCCAGGTCACGGTGCCGGTGAACACCACCTTCCTGCGCTTGATCACGACCCAGCAAACCGTCAGCGTCACCGCCGCCGCAACCGGCGGCATCAAGATAGGGCCATGCCCGGCTGCGGTCGTGGTGTTGCATCCGTCAGACAGCGGCGCCATGAGTGTGAAGGGCGGCGCCCAACTGACCATTCCCGGCGGCACCATCGGCGTGAACTCCTCGTCAGCCAGCGCGGTCAACTTGACCGGCGGCTCATCGCTGACCTGTTCCAACCTGAGCGTCGTCGGCGGCATTTCCGGCACGGTGACGGCCAACTTCGTGCTTACGGGTGTCGCGCCGATGGCGGACCCGTTTGGATACCTGGCCTTGCCGGTGATCACCAGCAGCTCACAGGTCACCTACGGCGACGGCGTCACCGCCTCCACCTCGCCGGACAGCGGCGGCACGGCGGCCAGCCCCTCGCTTGCAACCCCATCGGGCACCGTCACGCTGCGTCCGGGCATCTACTGGGGCGGCATCAGGATCAACGGCGGCAACATCACGTTCCAGCCGGGCCGTTACGTGCTGGCCGGAGGCGGCTTTTCCGTCAGCGGTTCGCCCACCATTACCGGCACCAATATCGTCTTCTACAACACACGCGATCCCTACTCGGGCAGCGCCGCGGCGGGCTACGCGGAGATCAACGTGGCCGGATCCAGCGCCGTCGCATTGAAAGCGCCGACACGGGATGCCGATGCCGTTTACGGCGGCTTCCTGTTCATCAATGACCGCGCCAACAGCGAGGACATCAACTTGAGCGGCGGCTCCAGCACGGCCTCCTCAGGACCGCTGTCGGGTTTCCTCTACGGCGCTGCCAGCGACTTCAAAGTCACCGGCGGCGGCTTCCTCGGCGGCCTCGGCGCCATTGTGAGAACAATGACTGTGTCCGGCAACGCCCAGTTCTCCGCCCTGGACGTCAGCCGCATCCCGGGCATCACCACGGTGGCGCTGATGGAATGAAACCCCGGACGCCCGCCCACACACCGCATCGTCGCGCCCAGGCGCTCACCGAGATGGCCATCGTGCTGCCGCTGCTGGTGCTGCTGTTCCTGGCCGCGGTGGACTACAGCCGCGTCTTCTTCTACTTCCAGCAAGTGGAATCCGCGGCGGCGGCGGGCGCGCAGATCGGCTGTATGAGCACCAGCAATGCCGCCAACACCACCCTGATCTCCAGCAACGCGCTGCTGCAAACCCGCGACATGGCCAATCTCTCGCCGAGCGTGGCCTCGACGCTCACGGGCAGCAACCTGGCCGTCACCGTCAGCGCCAACTTCCGTCCGCTCATTGCCTGGCCCTTCCTGCCCACCAACGTCTTCTTGCGGCGCACGGTGAACATGCGCGTCATGCAGTGAGGCGCCGCCCCTGCGTTCCAAGGTCCATCTCAGCAACACACGCTGGCTTGTGAAGGCGCCCTGCCGCCCGCGACGTCGTGAGTTTTGAAACTGGACGAGTAAACGGTTAGGGGCTAATGCTTGCGGCGTGAAAACTGGACGACGAAGCTTGTTCGCGCTCGCAGTCTTGGTGGGCGGCTGGTGGTGCCTGAGTCTGGCCACGGCGGCTGAGCCGGCGCCCGGCCTCCCGGAATTTCGGACCGTGGCCACGGCGATCACGACGCAGGCCACGAACATCGTGCAGGAGACGGCCGGCCAGCCCGGCTATCTCGGCGTGCGCGTCGAGCCGGGCAAAGGCGGCAAGCTCGTCGTCCAAGAAATCGAAGAGGGTTCGGCCGCCGCCCAAGCCGGGTTGCAAACCGGCGACGTTCTGACGCGCCTGGATGGCCGGCCCGTCAAGACCGCCGACCAGTTGCGTGACTGGCTGCAAGCGGCCTTGCCCGGCACGCAAGCCCGGCTCACCGTCGAGCGCAGGAGCCGAAAGTTGGAACTGACGGCCACACTCGGCGCGGTCAGCCGGCCGTTGAAGGTCAGCGAGAACCGGGCTTTCATCGGGCTGACACTGGGCGAGCCCAAGGAAGGCGGCGACGGCGTGTTGGTGGTGAGGATCCAGCCCCAGTCGCCCGCCGCCAAGGCCGGGTTGCGAACGAACGATGTCGTTGTGAAACTCGCCGACTATCCGCTGACGACGCCAGCCTCGCTGTTCGACGCGTTGATGGAGAAGAACCCCGGCGACACCGTCGCGCTCACCGCGCGGCGCAACGGCCAGCGGCTTCAATTCCAAGCCAAGCTCGGTCGGGCGCGCGCCAGCACTGACGCGACGGCCAGCAGCACAGCCCGGTTGTGGAACAAGGACGTTTATCGGCTGGCGGTGATGCCGGTGGAATTTCCCGGCTTGAAGCTCAGCCCGGCCATCACGTTGAAGGATTGGACCGAGTTGCTCTTCAGCACCGGCGTCTGCCAGAACAAGACCAACGCCACCGGCCAGCTCATGTATGGCAGCGTCAACGATTACTACCGCGAGATGTCCTGCGGCGCGTTCCGGTTCGACGGCAAGGTTTTCAATCCCATCGAGGTCGGCAAGAAGCGCGAAGACTACGCGCCCGGCAACACCGCCACGGGCAAGGCCGTCCTGCTCAACGAGGTGATTGACAAGCTGCTGGCCCGCGACGGCAAGAACGCGCTGAAGGACTTTGACGGCCTGCTGTTCATCTACGCCGGCGACCGCTTCCCGACGCCGGATCGCGGCAGCCTCTACTGGCCGCATCGCGGCTCCGTGACGCACCCGATCAAACGCTGGTCCTATGTCATCTGTCCCGAAGGCGGCAAGCGCATGACCAGCGTCAGCCTCTTCGGCCACGAGTTCGGCCACCTGTTGGGACTGCCTGATCTTTACGCGCGGTCCGAGACGCCGTGGGTCGAGGGCGCGGGCCTCTGGTGCGGCATGGCCAACCAGCTCGGCGGCGGCCGGCCGCAACATTTCACCGCGTGGTGCAAGGAACGGCTCGGCTGGCTGCGGCCCGCCGTGATTGACCCGACGGTGAAACAGAAGCTCATCCTAGGGCCAATCGAGGGTTCCGCCACCGAGTGCTACAAGATCCTCGTCCGTCGCGACGGCAGCGAATACTTCCTGCTCGAAAACCGCCGGCGCACCGGCTTCGACCGCGGCCTGCCCGGCGAAGGCCTGTTGATCTGGCGCATCACGAGAGGCAAGCCGGTGCTCGAAGAATCCCACGGCATCGAAGGCCCGATGGGGCCGCGGTTGTTCCTGTCGGTGGTGCCTTATCCCAGCCGCGCCAACACCGCCTTCACGCCATGGACAACGCCCTCCAGCCGCGCGCAACTCGGCGGCAGCTTCCCCGTCCACATCACCAACATCCGGCAGCTCCCCGACGGCCGCGTGACGTTCCACGTCGGGTATGAATACGAGTAAAAGCGGCGTGAAACCGTAGCCCCCCACTCTGTGGCGGGAATGATCATGATGTCCCGCGACGGAATCGCGGGCTACGATCATGCTGCCGCGCTCTTGAACCGCCACGCGGCGAAGGCGACGAACGCCATGTCCGCCGCCACAAACGCCGCGACGTAGCCAAGGCCGCCGGTGCCGAAGCCGTAGCTGTGCAGCCCGGTGCCGAGCACGAAGTTGACGCCATACCACGCCATCAGCACGGTGTTGAAGCAGACGCACGCGGCGACGTTGAGCGAGAAGGTCGTCAGCCAGCCGCTGTAACGGCCGTGGAGCACAATGAGGTAGCTCAGCAGCGCGATGAGCGACCACGTCTCCTTCGGGTCCCAGCCCCAGAACCGGCCCCAGGAGTAGTTCGCCCAAAGTCCGCCGAGGCCCGTGCCGGCGGCCAGCAGCAGCACGCCGATCTGCATCGCGCGGTAGGTGTATTGCGTGAGCGCGTCGAGTTGCGGACGCGCCGACGGTTTCCAGATGTGGAAGGCGAGCGAGACGTGGCCGAGCGCGTAGGTCAGCCCGAACGCCGCGTAGCCGAGCGTGATCGTCAGCACGTGCGTGGCGAGCCAGAAATTGTCGCGCAACACCGGCGTCAGCGGCTTGATGCTCGGATCGAGCACGTTGGGAAACTGGTCGGCCAGGATCAACGTGAGCACAACAAACCCCGCCGCCGAGGCCGCAAAGAAGCGCGAGCGATACATCAACTCGAACACCAGCGCGAACAACGCCGCGCCGAAGGCGACCCAGATGACCGACTCATACATGTTGGTGACCGGCGGCCGGCCGGCGATGAGGCAGCGATAGACGAAACCGGTGGTCAACATGCCAAGGCCGCCGGTAAAAAGCGCCAAGCCGCCCCAGTAGAAGAGCGGGCTGCGCAGCTTGGCGGTTGTCACTAGCGCCAACAGCGATACCAGGAACAGCATCCACGACACGCGGAACGGCCGCAGATGGTTGTAGGCGATCTCATGTTCCAACGCCTGCTGGCTTGGATAAACCTTCGGGCTGAGCTGGCGCAACAGTCCCGCGAACGCCTCGCAATTGCGCGTCAGCGCCGCGGCGTCGCCTCCGCGATACGCCGTGCCGATGGCGAGGAAGGCGTCGCGGATTTTCGTCGCGTCGTTCGGCCAGTAGCTCTTCATCTTCGCGTCGTCGGCGGGCGAAATCCACGCGTCGTCGGGATCGCTCGGATGCGGCACCAGCTTCAGCGCGCTGCTGTCCACGAGTGACTCAACGTCGCGGAGCTTGGCGGCGAGCGCGCCGGCTTCGTCACCGAGCGGGTCTTTGGCCTTGCGCTTGCCTTCGGCTTGCTGCGAGCGGTTCAACTCATCAAAGAGCGGCCGGAGCTTCGCGTTGTCCGCCAGTTCGCGGTAGCTGAAGTAGTTGTCCGTCGCCTGGAAGCCGAGCCGCGCCTTCAACGGCTGGTAACCGAGCCGGATGATCTTCTGGCTGCTCCACTCCGTCTCGCCCTTGGCGAACGCCAGTGAGAACGCCACGTCCATCGGGTCGCGGCCGTTGAGGCTCACCTTGCCGGTGATGCGCTGGACGACCTCGCGCGCGAACGTGTCGAGCGGCTTCTTGCGGCCGCCTTCCTGGACGGCGAGCCGGCCGGCGGCAGTGAAGTCCAGTTGCGCCTGCGCCGCGCACGTCACAGCGGCCAGTCCGATCAGGATGCTTGTCACTCGGTTGTTCATGATGTGCCTAGCGTTTGTTCGCTGCGTTCTGCTCCAACTTCGTCCCGGATGGCGGCGTTGGCGAGCGCGGGGCGAAGAAAAAAGCCCGCATGTAATACATGATAAAAATGCCGGCGCAGAGGGTCCAGAAGCCGAGGAACTTCAGCGGCCAGCCGGGATCCCATGTGACGCCGAGCGTGGTCTCGTTTGGCTCGCCCGCCTGCCCCTCGCGGTAGCTGGACTGCGAGAACTTGAAGCCGCGCACGCCAAACCAGTCCGCCGGATACGTGACCGGGTTGTTCATCCACACCTCGCCCTGCCGGGTGAGGCCGCGCGCGTTGTCCTCGATGGTGATGAAGCTGCGGAAGTCCGCCGGCATCTCGGTGCCCTCGTAGCGCTTGGCCCGGAACTTGTCCAGCTTCACCGTGAAGCCGAGCGGGTGCGTTTCCCAGCCGTAAGTCAGCGTTACGCGCGCGTCGCCGGCGGCCAGCATCGTCGGCTGGCCCCAGCGCACCCACACGGGCGGCGAGGCGGCGCTGTCCTTGCGCAGCACGACCCGCAACGCGGGTGAGCGGCGGCTGTCGTTGGGATTGACCGGCGCGGGCTGCAATTCCATGCGCAACTTCGCGTCGGGCACGAAGTCAAGCACCTGAAGCGACCAGTCGGCGAGGCCGGTTTCGATGGTGGCATCCTTCTTCAACTCACCGGTCTTGAACTTGCCTTTGCCGTCGTTACTGGCGTAGTTCAGTTGGTTGCCCGGACCGGCGATCACGACGATGCGCGCGCCGCGCGCCGACGGGCCGACACTGTAGTTGGCCGTCACGTTCTTGCCGTCGCCTTTCGCGGGGCGGGCGATGTTCATGCCGGGATGGTTGGCGAAGAGGAAGAACCGGACCTCGGTGTCGGGGCCGGCCACGACGAGCAGCACGGCGGGGTTGTTGGGCTGGTCGCTGACCGAGATGGGCTTCTTGGTTTTGCTGTCGAGACGGAAGTCGGCGAAATACTCGTGCGGCTGCGCCGTGAAACCGGTCGTGCCGAGCGACATGCTCTTGCCCAGCACGTCGTCGAGTTTGAAATCGAAACGCTGGCCCGCGACCTCGATCGTGAGCGTGCCCTTGCCGGTTTGCTCGGCCGGGTTGGGCGGCGCGGTGAGCGCGGCCAGTTCCTGCGGCGTCTTGGCTTCGACGACTCGCAACGCGGCGGGACCGAGGCTGACCTCGGAGCGGTTGGGGTCGCGCGGCAGCAGCCACTCCTCGAACGCGGCCATGCGGCCCATGGCGGCGCTGGTGAGCTTCACGTGAAGGGCCGGGTTGGCTTCGCCGGCGCCATGCTCGACGACGAGCGCCTCGACGATGTTGGCGTGAGCCGCTTGGAGTTCGAGTTCCATGCCGCCGCCGAGCCGGTAACGCGCGCCGCCGGCCGGCAGGGGCGAGTTCTCGAAATCAAACGCGATTCTGCGCAGCGTCGCGCCTTGCGCATCGGCGACATGCAAGGTTTCCTGCTGGACGACGACGGCGTTGGCGCTTTGGCCCTCCAGCAGCGTGATGTGACCGTCCACGCCGAACTGGAAGCCGACCATCGCGCCGATGAGGATGATGATGATGCCCAGGTGCGTGACGACCAGGCCGGTCTGTTGCCGCTTCCACGGGTATCGGAGGAGCGCGGCGGCGGCGACGTTGACGGCGAGCAGGCCCAGCAGCGCGCTGAACCAGCCCGCGTAGTAGAACTCTCGCTGGGCGGCGGGCGTGCCGTGGATGGACTCGTGGATGGTGCCCCAAGCCAGCGCGACCGTCAACGCGGTGAGCGTGACGACGGCGGTTTTCATGGAACCAAGCAGCCGGAGTAGCGGACCGGGCGAACCGTTCATTGGGCTGAAAATAAACGATCCAAGTTGGTTTGCAAACAAAACCAACTTGGATCGCCTGATCGGGACCGAACGCGCGGCTTACCGCACTTGGAGGTTGATCACCCGGTTGGTGTTGGGTCTCAAGCCGGGGGCGGAGACGAGATACCTCACTTGATACAAGCAGTTCGACAAGGAGCCGTGGAAGAACATTTTGCAGCCGTAAACAGCATCTTGGTTGAGGAGATCGTCCTGGGCGACGGTGCCGTTATCCAGCATCACGGCGTTCGTTTCGGTCATTGTTGGGAAGCCGAATGGCGACAACACCCCCGAGAGGAGGGTGAGGTGCGCGGAGACTTGCGCGCCCGGTATCCGCTCGCCCCTGTCATCCACCACGATCAGCCGGAAGGTGTTGGTGGCGTTGCCTCTGACAACGTCCCTGCTTTCCAAGCCGTTGAAGCTGGCGTTGAGGATGATGTCAATGGGGTCCGTGAGGCCTGCCGGGTATGTAAAATGATTGCGCGGTTTGACCGGGAAGACGTGTGGAACGCCTGTGGTCTTGCCAATGGCGGGTTGCAGGGCTTGGACCAGCGAGTTGGCGTTGAGAAGACCGTATCCCCTGCTCTGGTCAAAGGCCGAGTCCGGTATCGTCGTGATCATACCGGTTCTGCCGGTGACCGTGTTGATGGGTGCTGTGTGCGTGGAGAACATGGCAAGCTGCGCCCAGACCTGCGCCTGACTGAGATGAGGCTTCCTCTGCAACAGCATCGCCGCCGCCGCCGCCACATGGGGCGCCGCCATCGAAGTGCCGGACATGTAGGAGTAATTCGTATAAGTGGGCTTTGGGATAAGCGGCGGACCGATGGCCACATTGTAGGTCGGGTAAGTGGAGAAAATCTGTCCGGAGTTGTCCGCCCTGCCGCCAGAGTCTGGTCCGCCATCGCCACCGGGCGCGGCCACGGTGATGTGCGGGCCTCTTGTCGAAAAAGAGGCAAGCGCGCCATCGGGTCCGTGTGCGCCGACCGCCACGACGCCCGGAAGGACAGCCGGCCAGAAGAACGCGGTGTCGCCGCTGTTGCCCATGGCGGCAACGACGACAACGCCTTTCATACCGCCGGTCGTTAGAGTCTGGGCGAACTCAACAGCGTTGGTCACCACAAATGACATGGCAGGCCCGCCGAGGCTGAGATTAATAACCCGGACGGCATTGCTGCAAGCGACTCTAATGCCCGTGGCAATGGTGGCGTCCGTGATGCTGCCACCGAGCCGGTTTCCCACTTTGATCGGGTAGATGATGGCGCCTTGTGCCGCCCCGGCCACGCCTCTTGCGTTGCCCGTTTTGGCGGCAATGATGCCGGCAACGTGGGTGCCGTGACCAACGTCATCGTTGGGGGCGCCGACCCCAAAGACAAAGGGAGGGAACGAAGATGGGCCGGATGGCAACGCGTTAACCAGAGTCATGGTGGCGTAAAGGTTGCCAACGCTTGGCACCAATGGGCCGCTTACTGAAGCCAGCAACTCCGGATGGCCGTTCAGGTCAATACCGCTATCGAGAACTCCCACTCTTATCCCGGTGCCTGTGGCATAACTCCACGCGCCCTGGAAATCGGCGCCGACTGTGGCAGGGCTTGGCTTCAAGCCCCATTGCAGCGAGTAATGCGTGTCGTTCGGGATGCCGTAGAAATAGTAAACGTGATTGGGGCTGACGGCGGGCGCCCAGCCGGAGGCGTTCATCTGTCGGCAAAAACTCAACACATCTTTTCTCTCGTCAAACCTGACCAGCGCCGTCCGCTCGTCCAGGAACTGTATCTTGTTGGGATCCGCGCCGTATCGCGCGAGAACGGACTTGGCGGTGATCAGGGTCGTCCCCGGCTTGAAGCCGATAATGGCCTGGCCGGTGACGAACGCGTTGCCATTTTCGTCGAAGTCGTATCCTGCCTGCACGGCGCACGGCATGGCCAGCGCGCAGAAGCCAGCCAGCAGATACACCCTGACACTCCATGTAAACACTGCTGATGAAAATCGCATGACAATCCCGAAAAACAACTGCTCTTGTTCGCCTCGGCTGCGAACTTTTAACAACTTCCGAGTGTCGCGCACCCTACTCCCGGACAGCGTGGCGGTCAATAGTTTTCCACGCTCGCGGCGAGTCAACCACGATGTCAAACCGCCCGAATCTTGAAAGGAAAGAGCAGGACAGGCGTCCCGCCTGTCCCTTGCTGAGCAGCGGCGGGCGCAGTTTTTTCTTGCGGAACAACGTGATTTCAGTATGATATCACTCTGATAACAAACAGAACATGGTTGAAGGAAAGGAGAATCCAGATGAATGCGGAAACACTGACAGTGAACAAGGAACGGGAAGTGCAGGTGCTCAACGGCTGGCTCATGCTGCCGGTCGTCATTGCGATGCTGTTGGGTGGTATCGGCATGATCGTGTATTCGATAGTCCGGGCGGTTGTGGACGAGCCGGTGTGGAGCCTGTTTGTGCCGGGCGTGCTGCTGATCCCCACAAGCATCATCATGTTCTGCGGCTTCTTCACGCTGCAACCGAACGAGGCGCGAGTCTTGATATTGTTCGGCGCCTACCGCGGCACCGTGCGCGCCAGCGGTTTCCACTGGGGAAACCCCTTCTATTCCAATGGCGGCCAGCAGGTCGGCTTCGCCGCGCACCTGGCGGAGATGCAAGCCCAAGCCATCGCCGCCAAGACCGGATCAGCAGCTCCACAGCCCAAGAAGTCGTCACGACACAAGATTTCGCTGCGCGCCCGCAACCTCAACAGCGACAAGCTCAAGGTCAACGACAAGCGCGGCAATCCCATCGAGATCGCAGCGGTCATCGTTTGGCGCGTGCGGGACACCGCCCAAGCGGCGTTCGACGTGGATGATTATGAAAACTATGTGCGTATCCAGAGTGAATCCGCTTTGCGCCATCTGGCCAGCGCCTACGCCTACGACCACGGCGAGGAGAACGAGGTGACGCTTCGCAGCGGTGTGGATGAGGTTTCGCAGGCGTTGCGCGCGGAACTCCAGGAGCGGCTGGCGAAGGCGGGCGTGCAGGTGGAGGAGGCGCGGCTGACCCACCTGGCCTATGCGCCGGAAATCGCGCAGGCGATGTTGCGCCGGCAACAGGCCGAGGCCGTGATCGCCGCGCGCCAGAAGATTGTGCATGGCGCCGTCAGCATGGTGGAAATGGCGCTGCGCGAACTGGCCGAGAAGCATGTCGTGCAACTGGATGACGAGCGCAAGGCGGCGATGGTGAGCAATCTCATGGTCGTGCTTTGCGGCGAGTCCGAGGTGCATCCCGTTGTCAACACCGGCACGCTCTACACCTGATCGCTGAATGGAATCGCGAAAATCGTTTCTACTGCGGATGGATCCCGCGCTCTGGGCCGAGTTGGAATCCTGGGCGCAGGACGAACTGCGCAGCGTCAACGGGCAGATCGAATACCTGCTCAAGCAAGCCGTGGCGAAGCGAAAGGGAGGCGCGGGCGCGCAGGCGACACCGGCCAAGACTTCGTCCTCGCGTTGATGAAGAACGCGCCGTGTTGGGCGTTGAATCGTTATTGCCGTCCGCCGGACTTCCTCCTACTCTCCGGATTCATGAGCGACCAAGCGATTTCTCTGCAACAACTCGGCGACGAGACGGCGAAGCAGTTTCAACAACGCTATGGCCGCGCGCCGCGCTGGATCGCCGCCGCGCCGGGCCGCGTGAACATCATCGGCGAGCATACCGACTACAACGACGGCTTCGTTTTCCCGATGGCCATCGAGCGCTATACGGTCATCGCGGCGGATCGGCCCGCCGGCGCGAGCCGGCAAATCACGTGGCACTGCGCCCGCACCAACCAGAGCGCCGGCTTCCCGCTCAGCAATCCGGTTCCGAAGGGCGAGCCGAAACACTGGACCAACTACATCCGCGGCGTCTTCGCGGGCTTTCAGCAGCGCGGTGTGGACGCCGGCCCGCTCGACGCGCTGATGCTTTCCACGGTGCCGCTGGGCGGCGGCCTCTCCAGCAGCGCGGCGCTCGAAGTCGCCACGGCCACGTTGATCGAGACGGTCACCGGCCAGAAGCTCGACCCGGTGGAGAAGGCTCTGCTCTGCCAGAAGGCGGAGCACGACTACGCCGGCATGCCGTGCGGCATCATGGACCAGTTCATCTCCGCGCTCGGCCGGAAGGACCGCCTGTTGCTGCTCGATTGCCGCTCGCGCAAGACCGAACTGGTGCCGATGAACGATCCCGCCGTCGAGGTGCTCATCGTCAACACCAACGTGAAACATGAGCTGACCGGTGGCGGCTACGCGCAACGCCGGAAGCAGTGCGAGGAAGCCGCGCGCATCCTCGGTGTGCCGTCGCTCCGGGATGCCGACGCCGGGATGTTGGAGAAATCCCGCGCCAAGATGGACCTGACCGTCTTTCGCCGCGCGCGCCATGTCATCGGCGAGATCGAGCGCACGCCGGCAGCCGCGCGCGCCATTCAATCCGGTGACTGGCCGGAGGCGGGCCGGCTCATGTATGCCAGCCACGCGGCGTTGCGCGACGACTACGAAGTCAGTTGCGCCGAACTCGACGCGGCGGTGGAGATCGCGCAGGAGATCGGCCCCGCGGGCGGCGTCATCGGCTCGCGCATGACCGGCGGCGGTTTCGGCGGCTGCACGGTGAGCCTGGTGAAGTCGGCGGCTGTCGCCGACATCTCGCGAAAGATTGCCGCCGCCTATCGCAAGCGCACGGGCATCGAAGCGACGCTCTTCGTCTCCCGCCCCGGCGCAGGCGCGACGGTCGTGAAGATGTAGCTGAATAGGAACTTGTCACGCGCGGCGATTTCGGACAAAGTCCGCGCCCCCGGTTCGGCCTGTTCGTCGAAAGCGAGCCGGCAGATAAAAAAAGCCGCCGAGCGCGGCGTCATGGAAGAGGTGTTACGATGATTGAGTTCAACAAAAAGGTGTTGTTCGTGGGTTACGGCGCGGTGGCGCAGTGCGCGCTGCCGATCCTGGTCAAGCACATCAAGGTGCCGGCGAAGAACATCACCGTGATGGATTTCGAGGACCGTCGCGCGGCGTTGAAACCGTGGACGGCGCGCGGTGTGAAGTTCGCCCGCAAGCGCGTCACGCGCGACAACATGGGCGTGTTGCTCGGCAAGCATCTCTCCGCCGGCGACCTGTTGATTGATCTGGCGTGGAACATTGACTGTTGCGAGATCCTCCAGTGGTGCCACGACAACGGCGTGCTCTACATCAACACCTCCGTGGAGCTGTGGGACCCCTATGAGAACGCCAAGGACGCGCCGCCGCAGAAAATGACGCTCTACTGGCGGCACATGAACATCCGCCGGATGCTCGCCGGATGGGCCAAGCCGGGGCCGACGGCGGTGCTGGAACACGGCGCGAATCCCGGCCTCATTTCGCACTTTACCAAGCAGGGCCTGCTCGACATCGGCAAGCGGTTGCTGGCCGACAAGAAAGTCAATGGCGCCGACGCCGACGAGGTCCGGCAGTTTATCAAGGACCAGAAGTTCAACCGCCTCGCGATGAAGCTCGGCGTGAAGGTGATTCATTGCAGCGAGCGCGACACGCAGATCACCAACAAGCCGAAGCAGGTGGACGAGTTCGTCAACACCTGGAGTGTCGAGGGATTCCGCGAGGAAGGCACGACCACCTCCGAGATGGGCTGGGGCACGCACGAGAAGGAATTGCCGCCGCTCGCCTACGAGCACACCGAGGGGCCGCGCAATCAAATCTGTCTCGCCCGCATGGGCATGAACACATGGGTCGCCTCCTGGGTGCCGGACTACTGCATCCACGGCATGGTCGTCCGCCACGGCGAGGCGTTTTCCATCTCCGACCGGCTGACGGTTTGGGAAAACGGCAAGGCGATCTACCGGCCGACGGTCCACTATGCTTATTGTCCGGCTGACGTAGCCATCGCGTCGCTCAACGAACTGCGCGGTTACGACTACAAGCTCCAGGAGAAACAGCGCATCCTCAACGATGAGATCACCAGCGGCTCCGACATCCTCGGTGCGTTGCTCATGGGCCACGCCTACAACTCGTGGTGGACCGGCAGCGACCTCAGCATCGAGGAATCGCGCAAGCTGGTGCCGCACCAGAACGCCACGACGATGCAGGTGGCCATCTCGGTGATCGCCGCGGCGATGTGGATGATTGAGAATCCCGCCAGAGGCGTCTGCGTGCCTGACGACCTGCCGCACGAATACGTGCTGAAGGTTTCCAAACCGTATCTCGGCAAGTGGATTTCCAAGTCCGCCGACTGGACGCCGTTGAAGCATTACACCAACGCGTTCCAGGGCCACAACAATCCGAGGATTGACCCGGGCGACCCGTGGCAGTTCAAGAACTTCCTCATCACCGATGGAGACTAGGATGGTCACCAAGCGCACTCTGAAGAAACTGGCGAAGGAACACGGCACGCCGCTGTTCGTGGTGGACCACGACGAACTGCGGCGCAACTATGCCACGTTCAAGAAATACCTGCCGCGCGTGCAGGCTTACTTTGCGGTGAAGGCCAACTCTCTGCCGGCCATCGTCCGCACGCTCTACAAGGCCGGCGCGAGCTTCGACGTCGCCTCGATGCCGGAGTTCATGATCGTTTACGAGAACATCAAGGACATGCCGGACAAGCCGCGGCAGGATTGGATCTGGGACAAGATCATCTACGCCAACCCGATCAAGGCCACCGAGACGCTGGAGCAGCTCGACCAATACAAGCCGCTGGTGACGTTCGACAACTCCGAGGAGATCAGGAAAATCAAACGCCACGCGCCGCGCGCAGGGCTGGCGTTGCGGTTGAAGGTGCCCAATACCGGCGCGATGGTGGAGCTGTCGTCGAAGTTCGGCGCGGCGCCCGGCGAAGCGGTGGACCTCATCCTCGAAGCCGACAGAGCCGGCCTCGTCGTCGAGGGCCTCAGCTTCCATGTCGGCAGCCAGACCACCAACTTCGAGAACTACGTCCAGGCGATCAACCTCGCTGCGAACATTTTCAAGGAGGCGAAGGAGCGCGGCTACACGAAGATGAACCTGCTCGACATCGGCGGCGGCTTCCCCGCGCCGTATGACGCGACGGTGAAACCGTTCCGCGAGTTGGCGAAGGTCATCAACCGCGAGATTGACCGGTTGTTCCCGAAAGAAGTGCAGATTCTGGCCGAGCCGGGCCGGTTCCTCGTCGCGACGGCGGCGACGGCGGTCTCGAAGATCATCGGCAAGGCTGTGCGCGACGGCAAACTCTGCTACTACATCAACGACGGCGTTTACCACACCTTCTCCGGCGTCATCTTTGACCACTGCCACTACCACCTGAAGTCGTTCAAGAAGGCGGCGACGCAGATTTGCTCGGTGTTCGGCCCGACGTGCGACGCGCTCGATGTGGTTTCGATGGCGGAGAATCTGCCCGACCTCCAGCTCGGTGACCTTCTCTACAGCGAGAACATCGGCGCTTACAGCCATGCCTCCTCCACTTACTTCAACGGCTTCCCGCCCGCGAAGGTGGTGCATGTGAACCAATAGGTGTTCGAGTGGAATTTACCGCCACATGAAATGGAGTAATAGAGTGATGAAGCATTGTGTCGGTTGGCTGGCATCGCTCGCCGTGTTCACGACCGCCGCCGGCGCGCAGGAGATGCCGACGATCAATCTCTCCACCAACAACTGCATCGTGGGCTTCGGCATCCCCGCGACTTGGGGCGCAATCAAAGGCGAGTTCAAGGAACTGACCGGCTGGGCGCGCTTTGGCCGGCCTGGCGACCTGAATTCATTGCATGGCCGCATCGAGGTGGACGTCACGGCGGTCACCACCGGCAGTGAAGGCCGCGACCGCAAGTGGCAGGACGAATGCCTCGAACGCAGCCGGTTCCCGAAAATCACCTTCACGCTGGAGCGGATCACCGTCACGGCGAATCAATCGTTCCTGATGTCGGGGCTGCTCACCATCCGCGACGTCACGCGCCCGCTCGTCATCGGCGGACAGTTTTTGGTGGAGAACGGTTATTACCATCTGACCGGCGGCGGCGAGATGAAATGGACCCACTACGGCGTGCATGATTCCTCGACCTTCCTCACGAAGGTGCAGCCGGAGACAAAGGTGGCCTTGGAACTGTGGTTGCCGGTAAAGTAGAAAGGCGAACCACGCCGGCACGGCGAAGTCTCGAAGAAGCAGTCGTCGCCGCTTACAGTTTGCCAACCTCGACGATCCGCCCCTCGTCGGCGGACACGCCGAGCGCCTCAATCAACGCCAGCGTCTTGAGGTTTTCATGGCCGCCAAACCGCGGCTCGACGCCGTCCCGGATGTAGCGAATCCAGCCGTCGAGCAGGATCGCTTCCGGCTGCGGGCCGGCGTCCCAGGCGATGATCTCCGGCTCCTTCACGTTCGGCTTCCAGATGGCGATCTTCTTCTCCTTGTTCAGTTCCACCAGCGACGCCTGCTCGCAGTCCACGCGCAGGCCCATCTCCGGCCCGAAAACCGCGAACGAGCACGAGTAAGCGCACGTCGCGCCGCTCTCAAACTCCAGCCACGCGTGCATCCCCGCGCCGTGTTGGTAGGGACTCCACGGCGGGTTGAACGACATCGCCGACACGCGCCGCACCTCTTCGCCGAAGATCGCGCGCATCGTGTCGAAGTCGTGGACGCCGCGCTCCCAGAGGTAGGAATGATGCACGCCGCCGGAGTGATGCACCTTTGGCCGCCAGCCAAACTTGACCATCAAGCCGTTGCCGGCGCGGCCGAATTTCCGATCGGCCACCAGCCGCGCGAACGTGGCGTTGCCGCCGTTGTAGAGCGCGTTCTGGCCGACGCAGACTTTCACGCCATGCTTGTCGGCCTCGGCGACGACCTCGCGTGATTCGGCAAGCGACATCGTCAGCGGTTTTTCGACGAAGACGTGTTTGCCTGCGCGGATGGCGGCGAGGCATTGAGCGTGGTGCAGGTGCGGCGGCGTGATGACAACCACCGCGTCGGCCTCGACCTTCGCCATCGCGTCCTCCATCCGCGTGAAACACTGCGCCTCGGTGATCTTTGGATTCAGCGCGCGGGCGGCGGCGATGTTCTCGGGCTTTACGTCCACGAATGCCACCGACTCGAAATCCTGGCGATTGACGAACAGTTTGACCGGCCACACACCGCGGCCGCCGACACCGACATGGATGCAGCGAAGTTTCATGGCCGGCCATTATGCCGGCCTGGCCCGGCGCGACAAGCCTTTTACGATTCCATCACGCACCGCACCGCTTCTTCCGGCGTGGCGGCGAACTGGAGCCACTTCACGTCTCGCTCCTCGACGGGCAGATGCTTTTGCAGCGCGGCGATGACTGGCGGCCAGCAATCGCCGAGCAGCACCAACGGCCGGGGCGAGAGTGCGTTGAGCAGGAACTTGTTCCAAACCACGGCCACCTCCGCGACCGTGCCCATGCCGCCGCGCAGGGCGATGTAGCCGGTGGATTGCTGGATAAGCCCGCGCAGCCGTTCGTAGAGGTCGGGCGCGGGATGGGCGCGGGAGAGATGCTCGTTCGGTGACGCGGCCTTCTGCGCCAGCGTGATGCCGAGCACCTCGCCGCCAGCCGCGCGCGCGCCGCGGCTGACAGCTTCAATCACGCCGCCGTAGCCGCCGCAGACGACCGTGAAACCGTGCCCGGCCAGCAGCCGGCCCAGTTTCACCGCGTCGCGATACTCTGCGGAATCCGGCGCGCAGCGCGAGCCGCCGAAGACGGTGATGAGAGTTTTCATCCGAGGTCCAGGTTCTTGCGTTCGATGGCGGTTTGCGGTGACAGCATTGTGAGTCCGCCCGGATTAAACGCCAAACAGACCGTTCGCGTCAAATCCGCGTTGGCGGAGGGGAAGACCGCGAGAGTTGCCATTTGAGCCGCATGTGATAGCGTCAAATTGAAAAGCGAAGTAATAACCACGCACTGAAAGGAATAAACAAATGAAGAAGATCATCGGATTACTGGTAGCAGCGGCGATGATGGCTGGCGTCGCAACAATGTATGCGCAAGGTGGCGGCTGTTCATCGTGTCCCAAGTCGGCTGGGGCCAAGAGTTGCCCGCTGGCCGGCAAAACGGATGTGTTGGGCAAACTCAACCTTAGCGAGGAGCAGAAGGCCAAGGTGGCCGCGTTGCGCGAGGAATGCGACAAGGCCGGCCGCACGCCGGAAGCCTGCGCGAAGTGCATGAAGGGCATCGAGTCGGTGCTGACGCCCGAGCAACTGACCGTATGGAAGGCCGCTTGCGAGAAGACGAAGCAAAGTGGCGGTTGCCCGGTTTCGGCTGGCTGCGGCAGTTAATCATGCGTCCGTGAAGTTTGGAAAAGCGGCGGGCAATACCCGCCGTTTTTCTTTGGCACAGCGAGGTGGCGTCCCATGCCCAAGATCAGTGCCGGCTTGATCATGTATCGCCGGGCCAGCGGCGGGTTGGAGGTGTTGCTCGTCCATCCCGGCGGCCCGCTTTGGCAGCACAAGGACGCCGGCTGGTGGTCCATCCCGAAAGGCGAGATCGCCGAAGGCGAGGACGCGCTCGCCGCCGCACGGCGCGAGTTTGTCGAGGAAACCGGTTTCGTGGTTCGCGAGCCGTTCATCGAACTGACGCCGGTGCAGCTTAGGAGCGGCAAGATCGTCCACGCGTGGGCATTCGAGGGCGACTGCGATCCCGCCGCACTGCGGAGCAACACCTTCACGCTGGAGTGGCCGCCACGCTCCGGCAAACGGTGCGAGTTTCCGGAAGTGGACCGCGCCGGGTTCTTCACCGCCGCGCAAGCCAGGGAGAAGATGAGCGAGCGGCAGTTTCCGCTCGTCGAGGAACTCCAGCGCAAACTGCAGGGATGAGCGCGCGCGTCGGCTTGGCGCGCAACTGTCGGCGAGGGCCGGTGTTTGAAGACGCGAAAGGAGTGTGCATGAGAAGACTGCTGCTGATGTTCCTCTTTGCCGGCCTGATTGCGCCGGGATTCGCATTCGCCGCGGCGCCTGTGCAGACACGGGCACCGTCGGCCGCAGATTATCCTTCGATTCAAGAGGCCATTCGCGCAAACCCGGGCCGGATGGTTTATGTGCCGGCGGGCGATTACGACATCTCCACGAAGATCCACATCGGCCGGCAGGGTGGGGGGCTTTTTGGGCCGGGCCGCATCCGGCAGAACAATCCCGGCCATCCCATCCTTGTTGTCGAGGGCGCGAGCGACGTGCAGGTTCGCGACCTCACGCTGATGCGGCCCGAAGGCAAGACCGACACGCAGAGCGAAGGCGTGCTGGGAATCAACTGCACCAATCTGGTGGTGGAGAACGTGCAGGTGCTCGACAACCGCACCCGCACGGCCGCGATCGAGCTGCGCGACTGCTGCGCAAGCCAGATTCGAAACTGCCTCGTGCGAAATTACCAGTGCGTCTCGGAAGACGACCGGACGATGGACGTGGACTCCGGCTATGCGTTCAGGTGCCTCATCGGCACAGGCATCACCCTCAAGAACTGCCGCGCCACGCTCCTCCACGGCAACCGTGTCATCGAACAGAATCTGTTTCCGACGCCTGATAACAAGAAGAAGTTCGGCCTCGGCGATTTCACCAAGAAGAACGCCACGCGCGGCCGGTTCATCACGCAGAAGGCTTGGGACAGCAACTACACCGACAACTGGCACCAGGCGACCGGCATTCATGTCGCCTGCCCGACGGTCACGGATCTGACGCAAGTGCTCGGCAACTACGTAGAGAACTCCGGGCAGGGCTTCGACATCCACGCCGACCACATCATCATCTCGCAGAACATCGTTCGCGACACGATGGTCGGCATGAAAGCCATTCACGGTTCGCGGAACGTGCTGATCCTCGGCAACCAGTTTGTGCAGAACGATCTCTGGAGCATTTGTTTGCAGGCGGCCCGCTCATCGCACGCGGCGGCGCCAGCGAAAGACGGTAAGCCTGCGGTCGAGGCGAACGTTGACGGCGGCTCCATCGTCGCCAACAACATCATCTCGGACTTCGGCTACGGTCGAGCTCACTGGATGCGCGCCGGCGATGCCCACGGCGTTCCGCTTCGTTTCGAAGCCGGCCAGACGGAGGGAAACCCGCCGCTCAGGGACGTCATCATCCAAGGCAACATCGTCTATGACACCGGTCGCGACGGAGTCGTGGTGGATGGCGCGGTCAAAGTCGTTCCGCCGCGCTACCCCTACGCCGTGCATGTCTCCACCGAAGGCCACGCGCCGCCGAAGGGACTGCATTTCTCCAACAACCTCCTGCACCCGGGAACAGAAGGCATCTCCAACGTTGAACTCAAGCAGTAAACCGAGAGGAGACTAAGAATGAAGACACGCTCGACTGTGATTACCACGATTCTGGCGCTGTGCGCCACGTCGTTGAACGCTGCGGAGCCGACGCAGGCCAAACCCAACGTCCTGTTCATCGCCATTGACGACCTGCGCGATTGGGTCGGCTATCTCGGCAACAAGCAGGTCAAGACGCCGAACCTCGACAAACTCGCGGCGCGCGGTGTGGCGTTCACGCGCAGCTTCTGCGCCTCGCCCTGCTGCAACCCGTCGCGTGCTGCGCTCATGACGGGTCTGCGCCCCGGCACCAGCGGCGTTTATAACAACGGCGACGACTGGCGGAAGATCGTTCCCGAAGGCACCGTCACGCTCCAGCAGCACTTCAGGAACAACGGCTACTATGTCGCCGGCGCGGGCAAGATTTACCACGGCGCCGCCAAGGGCTTCATGCGACTCCACGATTGGGATGACTACAACACCGAGGGCAGAAACAAGTCCAAGAAGTTCAAGGAAGACGGCGGCGCGGGAGTTGCCGGCATCCGTTTCGGTGCGCTCGATTGCACGGACGAGGACATGCCGGACTACGACACCGTCAGCTACTGCCTCGATAAACTTGAAAAGAAGCACGACAAGCCGTTCTTCCTCGCCTGCGGACTCGTCAAACCCCACATGTCTTGGTCGGTGCCAAAGAAGTATTTCGAGATGTATCCGCTCGACAAAATACAGTTGCCGAAGGTGCAGGAGAACGACCTCGACGACATCCCGCCCGCCGGCATCGCGATGGCCCGGCCGCAGGGAGACCACGCCGACATCCTCAAGTCCGGCCGCTGGAAGGACGCCGTGCAGGCGTATCTCGCCACGATCACATTCTGCGACGCGATGGTAGGCCGGCTCATGGAGGGCTTTGACAAGAGCGCCTACAAGGACAACACCATCATCTGCCTCTGGAGCGACCACGGCTGGCATCTCGGCGAGAAGCAGCACTGGCGGAAGTTCGCGCTCTGGGACGAAGCCACGCGCGCGCCCTACATCTGGGTCGTCCCCGGCCTGACCAAGCCCGGCAGTGTCTGCAATCGCACCGTGGACTACATGCAGATCTACCCGACGCTCTGTGATGTGGTCGGCCTGCCGATACCAAAGCACGTGGAAGGCGAGAGCATCCGCAAGCTGTTGGAGAAACCCGACGCCTCGTGGGACAAGCCCGCCATCACCACATGGCTCTACAACAACCACGCCGTCCGCACGGAAGACTGGCGCTACATCCGCTACGCCAACGGCGACGAGGAGCTTTACCACAACTCCGTGGACCCGCTAGAGTGGACCAACCTTGCCAAGAAGCCGGAATACGCCAAGGAGAAGGAAGAACTGGCCAAGTGGCTGCCGAAAGTGAACAAGGAAGTGCCCGGCGCCAAAGTCAAGGATCCCGACAAGAAAGCTCGCAAGGCCAAGAAGCGCGCCGCCACCTCATAAGCGCAAGTCTCCAACGGCTGTTCTTCGGCAAAATCATCGAGGGCAAAACCATGATTTTGCCCCCCCCCCCCCCCATGATTTTGCCTCTCCTCCGTTCTGCCACCCGGTTCCGGCTTGGTCGCGCCACGCCCTTGCTCACAAGTCAAGATTTCAGACTCGCCTTGCACGGACTGAATCCGTAGTCTGCGCGCACTCAATAACCAAACGGAGACCCGATATGGCCCAAGACATGGAAGCCCTCTACCAGCAACGCCTCAAGCGCTACACCACCGCCCTCCACAAAGGCAAACCCGACATGGTCCCCATCCGGCCTTTCGTCGCCGAGTTCATCTGCAACGTCAGCGGCCACACTTGCCAGGAGGTCACGCAGGATTTCAATCTCGCCTTTGAAGCCACGCGCATCTGCTGCAAGAAGTTCGACTGGGACGCCACCGTGCCGAACATGGTCTATCTCTACGGCACCGTCCCGCAGGTCGTCGGCCTCAAATACTACGGCGTCCCCGGCGTCGGCTTCTCGCCGAACGTCGGCTTCAACTACATCGAGCCACCCGAGGACAGCGCCAGCTTCATGCAGCCTGACGAATACGACGCCCTCATCGCCGACCCCACGGGCTACCTCTTCAACACCTGGCTCCCGCGCGTCTCCACCGACGTCGTCAAGCCCGGCCAGCCCGCCACCGTCCGCAACAACCTCGCCTTCCTCAAAGGCGGCATGGCCGTCATGAACTACTTCTGCGCCTTCCCCGGCGCCATCGAGCGCCTGCGCAAGGAAACCGGCACCGTCTCCGCCATCGCCGGCATCCTCAAGGCCCCGCTCGACATCCTCGCCGACAAACTCCGCGGCTACATCGGCCTCTGCATGGACCTCATGGAGCAGCCCGACAAGGTCCTCGCCGCCTGCGAAGCCCTCCAGCCGCACATGTTCCAGATCGCCCTCTCCAGCGCCGACCCGACCAAGACGCTGCCC
>JACRQF010000004.1 GCA_016222825.1 Verrucomicrobiota bacterium
GCCGTTGCCCTTGTCGGCGAGCCGCTCCAGCGTCGCGTCCTTGAGGTTGCCCGCGCCGAAGCCGAGCACGCTGAGGAAGACGCCGCTCTGGCGCTTCTGCTCGATCAACCGCGTCAGCTCGGCCAGCTCGGTGGTGCCGACGTTGAAATCGCCGTCGGTGCAGAGGATGACGCGGTTGACGCCGCGCTCGACGAAGTGGCGCGTGGCCATGTCGTAGGCCTGCCGGATGCCGTCGCCGCCGTTGGTGGAGCCGTTGGCCTGGAGGCTCTCGATCGCGTCAATGATCTCCTGCTTCCGGTCGCCGGAGGTGGAGTGCAGCAACACGCGCGCCGTGTCGTTATAGACGACGATGCCAACGCGCTCGTTCTCGGTCAACTGCTCCACCAGCATCCGCAGCGCCGGCTTGATGAGCGAAAGCTTGTTCGCGTCGGCCATCGAGCCGGAGACATCAATCAAGAACACTAGGCTGCACGGCGGGCGCTTCGCGGCGGGAACTTCCCGTCCCTTGAGGCCGATGCGCACGAGCCGGTGCCCGGCGTTCCACGGACAGCCAGCCGCCTCGATGTTCACCGAGAACGGATCGCCGCCCTTCGGCTTCGCGTAGTCGTAGGTGAAGTAATTGACCATCTCCTCGATGCGCACCGCGTCCCTCGGCGGCAGCGAGCCTTGCATCAGAAACCGCCGCACGTTCGCATACGAAGCCGTGTCCACGTCTATCGAGAACGTCGAGAGCGGCTGCTCCGCGACGGCGAGGAACGGGTTGTCCCGGATGCGGGCGTAGGTTTCGGTGTTGAACGAAGGATATCTGAGTTGCAAGGCCGGAGAAGAGGTGGTCGCACGTCTCGAACCATAGCTCTGAATAGCGCCCGCTCTAGTTAGTGTTTGCCGTAACTGTGCTACCTGCATACTTGGCCTCGGGGCCATTGCTTTCGCTGCTAGATTCCGTGCATCAACCGAATTGATAACCGATGGTGGCAGTGGGAGCGGAGGCGTCACCGTAGGTCTTTCAGCTTCAAAAGAGCTGGCATAGTAGCGACTCCAGCCGGGTGTCGTAGTTGTGCCAGAACCCGGGTTTGCTTGAGCGATGACCGTTGCTTCACGGCCGCTGACGACGGTGACCTGCACATCGGGCGCGCGGACGAAATACCCTGTGGACCGGGTCGGGTCCATTGAGAAGTTCTCGGTCTTTAGTGTGGTTCCGCCACCACCAAAGGTAAACGGGTTCTTGTAATTGCCGATGCTAAAGCTGTCGTAGCCGTTTCCGCCGCCGGCTCCGTCTTTGGCAACCAGCACTCCATTTGAAACGACAAACATTGAAGACGCCGTTGGCAAAACAACGGCCCCCATCGCCAACTGATTCGCAGCCGACGGCGGCGGTGGAGGCGGTGGAGGTCCGGGCGCAACCGACTTCGGGTTGAGATGGATCGCATACCCCGTGAGTTGCTGGCCTTTGTCGCGGTTGGTCTTGCAGAAAACTTCGAGCCACAGGCCCCAACCGACAACCGCCACGAGGCAAGCCGTGGCCCACAGGGAGACCGTCGAAAGCTGCGGCCGCCATGCGAGCACGGCCGCTAGGAACGACGGTTGCACTGGCGCAGAACTGTAGCGGCGGTCTCCGACCGCCGGTAGTTGGTTTGGCGAAGGAGTTCGGCGGTCGGAGACCGCCGCTACAGTTCCATCCGCCAGCGCCGTCTCAATGGCGGCGCGTTGGGTTGGCGAGAGCGCGGGGCAGGTTTCGGTCTGGAGCGCGCTCTTCAGCATGTCGGCGGTCTCGTGAGTTTCCTCGACCGCTTGTCGGCAGTCGGCGGAGTTCTCCACCGCCGCAGCGGCTGCCGCGGTTTCGCCGGGGTCGAGTTCGCCCAGCGCGTAAGCGGTCAGTTTTGGATCGTCAGGTTGGAACTTCATGGGAACCTCTCAAAGCTTGGGCTTCAGGTCGAACTCGGCCCGGAGCCGGTAACGCAGCCCTTTCAGGCCGGTGTGAATCAGGAAGCCGACGTTCGTCTCGGTCAGATTCGTGATGCGGCTGATCTCGCGGTAGCTGAGGCCATTCTGGAACTTGAGGCGGATGACCTCCTGCTGGTTGGCCGGCAGCGAGCCGAGCGCGCGCAGGACGTGGCTGTGGTCGTCGTCGCGCTCGGCCAGCGCCGCGGGCGACGGGTCGCCGCTGGGGCAATCGTGGATTGTCTCGTCGTCGGCCGGTGTCATGCGCCGCTCTTTTCGCTGCACGTCGAGCGCGCGATGGCGGCAGACGGTGAAGAGCCACTCCGCCTCGTGGCCGTCCACGTCGGCGCGTTCCTGCGCGCAGAGCCGCACGAACGTCTCCTGCACGACATCCCGCGCGCGCTCCAGATCGCCGGTGATCCGCGCCGCGTAGCGGAGGAGCGGCCCCTCGAAGCGTTCGAGGATGGCGTGAATCCACCCGGCTTTGTCGCGTTGGCTGTCGGCGCTCATGCGTGGCTCGTCGTCAGGCAGCACTGCCTGTCACTGAGAGTAACGCGCCAGCCGGCGATTTCTTAGAGAAAAGTTTTGGGGAAAGATGATGGGAAGAGCGCCAAAGAGGCAGTGTTGGCTGCCTTGTAGCCGCCGCCGTAAGGAGGCGGGGTGATTGTCACGCGACGGGGACGAGCATGCGGTTCGCCTATAACGGCGCTCCATGCACTGCGCAGTCGCTTTCCATGCGCCCGCCTCCTTACGTCGGCGGCTACGCATGATCACGGCTCCGCTGCCGGTTTCGCTTTCGCCGATTCGACGGTGAGCAAACCTTGCGCGGTCTGCTGGCTGCGCCGGGCCACGTCGCGCCAGCCGTTGGCGTCCCGGAACGCATAGACCCAGACATACGGCATGTCGCCGCACTCGTGTCGCTGGCCCGCGCGCAACTCGCAGTCCACCTTCCGGTAAACGTCCGGGTGAATGCTGCTGTCCTTCCAAAACGCGACGCGCCAGCCGTCGGGCTGGCTCACCGCTCCGAAGCAGCCGCCGAGTTTGCCGTCGGTGATGAACTGAGACGCGCGGTAATAATTCGGCGCGGCAGGCCCGCCGATGATGTCGTCGTCCGGCGTGCCGCCGATGGCCGAGCGGCAAAACCAGAACACATCCGCCAGTTGCCACGAGCGCGAGTCGCTGTTCTCGACCCACAGCGGCTTCACCAACGCGAGACCACCGCGCTTGAACACCGCCGCGCGCAGCCCCGCACGGAAACTCGCCGGTCCTCTCGCTGCTGCGCCACTCCCAAACTCGACGACAGCTTCAACAATCCACGCGTCCGTTTGTTCCTGCACGCGCAACGACGCCATGCGGTTTGCTGCTGTCCAGTAATCATGTCCGTCAATCTTCTGGTGAGCTGCGAATACCAGCCGCCCCATCGGCAAGCCGCCGGCGCGGATGCCGTCGAAGAGGCTGCCGTCTTTGCGCTCGCAGAGCCATGTCGTGCCGTCGGTTTTCAGTTCGAGCCGTTCAGTTTCGGCAAACGTGGCCGTCGGCGCCGTCATCGTCAGCGTGCGACCCGGTTCCAGTTGCGCGAGCATCGCCGCCACGACCGGCGGGCCGTCGAGCACCACCGGCACGCCGTCGAGCGTCGCAGCCGAGGCGTTGGCGATGTCGAGCGGGCCGAGTGTCTTGCCGCCGACGAGCCGCGTTTTGGTTCCATCCCATTGCTGCAACTCAGCGCACCACGCGTTCGCAAGGTGGATCGCGACCTCCGGGCGCGATCCTTTCGCTTTGGCATCGGCAACCGCGCCCGGAGGTCGCGGTCCACCGATCGGAAAGCGTCGCACACTCTTCGGCTTCAGCGTCACCTCTTCGATGCGGCTCTTGCCGGCGGCGGTGAGGCGCAACGTGCCGCGCGCGGCGATGGCGTTGGTGTTTACCAACTCCACGGCGTTCTTGGCTGCGCGCAGTTCCAAGTCGCCGGAGAAGATGCTGCGGGCGTGGCGCGCGGCGGCGGAGCGGTTGACCTCGGTGGCGGTTTTCACCAGCGTCTCGTAGGTTTCATCCTTCTCGTTCACGAGGCCGTAGTTGCTGTCTTCGGGGAACGTGGAGGCGATGCCAAGGGCCGGTTCGTCAACCCACATGAAATAATGCTGGCCGACCATGAACGGCAGGTCCGTCATTGCGTTGGCGAAGATGCGGTAGCAGGCGGCCTTCTGTTCCTGGGTGTCCACGCGCATGCCCGCGCCGTGTTTGCACGGCAGGCCGCTGTCGAGCGCGGGGAAGCTCCACTCCGTGATGATCATTGGCTTGCGCACGACGCGATACATCTCCGTCAGCTCGCGCGGCACGCGATGCACAGCGCCGCCGGTGCCGTCGGGCCGCCAGACGTTCTCGAAGTCCACGCGCGGATAGGTGTTGAACGTGAACACATCGTTGTATTTGCCGGCGGCACCGAGCGTCTGCTCCGGCGCGCGCCCGGCAAAACGGCAACCTAGCACGAGGTGGTCGGGATCGGCCTCGCGCATCGCCTTCGCCGCCACGCCGAAATAACGCTCGGCGATCTCGGCGAGGAAACCGTCATGGACTTCGGTCAGCGCGTCGGACGATTTCGGCACCGTCATCGCCGCGAGGAATGCCTTCTCGTCGGCGCAACTCGTGCCGAGCCGGTGGTTGATTTCGGCGAGGTTGCCCCAGCGTTTCAGCAGCCAGTCGAGCAACGCGCGCTTGGCCGGCGCCGTGGGCGCGAGCTTGAAGATCTCGTCCACGAGATGGCCTTTCTTGCCATACCACTCCAGTTCGTTGTCAAGGAACGTGCCGAGGCACCACGAATCGCCGCGGCTCTCTTGCGCCATCTTGCGCGCGACGAGGCGGCAGTGCGTCGGCCAGTGCCGGCTGAACACGTCGGGGAAGCCGGTCCAATGGATTGGCTCGGCTATCCACTCGCGCTTGGCGAAACTCGCGCCGAACGACGCAAACAGAATGTGCGGCAAGCCGCGATGCCGTAGCGACGGACTGTGGCCGGCCGGCAGGGTGTTGAAGCCCCATGTCTTGAGCCGCTCAATGGCGCTGACGGCCCACGCATCCTCGCTGCCGAACTTCGCCGCGACGTTGCGATGATACGGCGCGTAGCCGAGCGCCTCGCACCAGTGGGCGCGGTAGTTGACGTGGTCGGTGCCGACATCGAAGAACGGCTTGCCTTCCGGATCCACGAGCCACCAGCGGGCGGAGCGGTCATTGGTGATTGGTGATTGGTAATTGGAGCTGAGTTCGCGACCGTCGTTGCCAATGAGCGCAGTGCGGAAGAAACCGGTGGCTTTGACGGCCGGCTTGCCTTTGCGGGAAACCCACGCGGGAAACTTCCGCGACTCCGACTTCGGTTCTGGCGCGGTTTGCTGGACGGTGACGGTAGCGTTGTCGAAACGGACGCGCAAACCGCTGGCGCGTAGCATCGGCCGGCCCGCGCGGACGGCCGGCGTGGAAGCGGGCAGCTTGAAGCCAAAGCGAGCGAGTTCGTCCGCGCCCTGCGTTATGCGCGCGGTGATGGCGTCGGCGGTGAGACTGATCTCGAAGCGGTAGGTCTGGTTGAGTTGCCAGTCGAAGCCGCCTTTGCCGGGCAACGACGGCAGACGCGTGTTGCCGGTGCCTGCAGCAAGCCAATGGCCGGCATGCGATTCGTTCAACTCCGCAGTGTGACGACGCTGCTTCGCCTCTGGCGCGGCGACGAGGTTGACGGCCCAGTAGTTCTTCTCGTCGGCTTGCAGGCCGATGCCCGCGACGAGCCAATCGCCTTTGAGCTGTTCCAGCACCGTGACATCACACGTGAAGGTGACGGCCGACGCGAACGGTGCCGCACGCCAGACGCTCACGCCGCTGTCGCCGATGCAAGCGCCGTCGCTGATCTCCCAACCGACACTCTGCGCGTCCCAAGCCGGCGCGCTATCGGAGCCGGCCGCGTAGCCGGAGAAATCATCGCGGAGCGTTTGGGCCGTGCTTTCAAACGAGGAAGAAAGCAACCACGTCAGGACGAAGCAAAGAAACCGAGTCATGCCCGGCATCATAGCGGCTGCGCAACGCGGGTCAACGCGACTCCCGCGCCGCCTTCGTCGTGAAGTTTTCGCCGTTGGAGACGAACTCCACTTGGCCGTGGACGCCGGTGACATACACCTTCGCGCCAACCGCGCCGTAAACCTTCCACGCGGGAATCCCTTTCGCCCAACGCGCGAACAGGCTCGCCACCGCCACCTTGGGCCGCGTCGCCTCCGCGAACTCCGGGATCGCGTGGATGCCGTGACCCGGCGCGATGAGCACGTCGCACTTGAGCTTGCCGGGCGGCAACGACGGCAGAAGGCTGATCCGCTGATCCTCAGCCTCGATGTCGCCGCCGAGCACGAAGACCACCTTGCCGTGCTGAATGCGCAGGATCATGGCGTTCGCGTTGAGCAGGTAGTGGGCGGGCGGATCGTTCTTCGGGCGGTTCTCTGGATGACGTTCGTGGAAGAACTCCTTCGGCGGCGCGAGCACCTCCACGACGAGTTGCTTGTCCCAATCAAGCTTGTCTCCGGCGCGCGCCACCTGATGCGCACCGGGCCGCCGCATGAACGACTGCCGTAGTTTCGCGTAGTGGCCCAACTCGCCGCTGTAATCGCCGCTTGCACGGCCCGGCATCTCGTAACCGGTATCGTAGAGTTTGCGGATGGGAAAATGGTCCACGAGCCAGACGAAGCCGCCGAAGTGGTCGTAGTGGGCGTGGCTGATGACAACGCCGTCGAGTTCCTTCACGCCGCGTTGGCGCAGCAGCGGCGCGATCAGGTCCCGCCCGCTGTTGTGATCGGAGGCCCAGCCGGAAACGTTGGTCGCCGATGGATAACCGTTGCCGGTGTCGTAGAGAAATGTTCGCCCGCCCGGCGTCTGCATCACCAGCGCGAGGCCCGCGCCGCGATGGATGTCGGGAATGTCCAGCACCGTCAGCGTGAACTTGCCGGCGCCCGTGTCCGCCGGCTCGGCGGCGTGACAGCACGCGCAGACGGCCAGGCAGAGGATCATTTCCAGGACACACGTTGTGCGATGCTTCATACGCGACCAGTGTGCCCGCGAGGCATTCGCTTCTCCAGTGAGAACTTCAAGTTCGCCGGTCTCGCCAATAAACCTCCTGACTGCGCGTTCTAATGGCGAACCTTAACAGGAGAACAAAAGAATGACTCAACAACGTTTGTTCGGATGGATGATGGCCGGCGTCGTGGCACTTTCGGCGGCAGGCTGGCTCAACGCACAGGAAGCCGAGCGACCACCGCGTCCGCCCCAAGGCGAGGGCCGCGAAGGCGGGCCGGGCGGCGGGCGTGGCCAGCAGCAGTTCCGACCGATGATGGGCGCGCCAGCACAGATGGCAGCGACGGCGGATTACGTTTTCATTCTGCGCGGCAACACGCTCTACAAATACGACGTCAAAACCCTGAAGCTGGAGGGCAAGGCGGAAGTGGAAATGCCGATGGCGCCGCGTCCGCCGCAGGAAGGCGAAGGCGGTCGTCCTCAATCACGGGAGGGCAGAGAGCGCCGGCCGTCGCCTGAGCAATAGGAACATCGCCGCGAGCGCGGATGTGATTGCAGCCGACGGCAGCGGCGCGGCTCAGGGCAGCAGACCCAGCTCGTCGAGCCAGTTTTGCAGGTCAGCCGCGTCGCGGAAGACGCGGAACGCGCCGGCGCGGATCAGTTCCTCCTCGCCGTAGCCGCCGCTGAGCAGGCCGATGCCGAGCATTTGTGCCCGGCGCGCGCCCATGAGGTCCCACACCGCGTCGCCGACCACGTAGCATTCCTCCGCGCGCACACCGAGCCGTTGTTGGCATTCGATGAAAAGGTCTGGCTCCGGTTTCGCGCGCGCGACGTCGGTGCGTTCCACCACGACCGTCTCGCTTCCGACGCCGAGCACCTCCAGCGCGGGATTCATCATCGGCCGGCGGTTGGAGGTGGCGATGCCGTGGATGATCTTGTTCTCGCGCAGGAACCGCAATAGTTCCACGGCGCCCGGCAGCGGTGGTGGTGTTGGCAGGAGCTGGTGGAACAGTTCCGCGTGGCGGCGGTCGAGCGTGCGGACTTCCTCGTCGCTGAGGTTGCGGCCCAATTCGCGGGCGGCGGCGCGTTTGAACAGTCCCCCGCTCATGCCCATGCGCCGGTGCAGCCGCCAGCCCTCGATGGGCATGCCCGCCTCCGCAAACGCTAACTGCCACGCCAGCACGTGCGGATAGACCGTGTCCACCAGCGTTCCGTCGAGATCAAAGATGAGCGCCTTCATGCGCCGCCAGCCTAAACCGGAACCCGGCGCAAATCAAACGGCTGTATGATAACGAGTGCGCGCCCTACCAACGACAACTCAACCACGAGACCAGGTTCAATGATTCCCGCCGCGCTGGCGGCGGCGCTGCCAGAAGCTCAGCTTGGGGCGCGGCTTGGGGTGAGGGTGGTGCGCCGCCGGCTGCTGCGGGCGAGGCGATGGGCCGCGTGTTTCGTGCGACGCTTGTTGCAGCGCCTGCGGGCCGTGCTTCGGCGGATGCTGCGGGTGAGGCTGGTGATGTGCCGGCTTCGGTGCGTGCGGTTGCGGATGGTGCGCCTGTTGTTGCTGCGGTTTGTGAAATGGCTGCGGTGCCGTCGGCATAAACGTCGGGTGGCGCTTCCGCTCCAGACGCTTGCCAATGAACTTCTCAATGCTGCGTAGATGATCCTCTTCGTCGCGCGACACGAACGTGATCGCGTCGCCCGTCGCCATGGCGCGGCCGGTGCGGCCGATGCGGTGGATATAGTCCTCGGCATACACCGGCGTGTCGAAGTTGATGACGTGCGAGATGCCTTCCACGTCAATGCCGCGCGCGGCGATGTCCGTCGCGACGAGCACGCGGTAATGGCCGCGTTTGAAGCCGTCGAGCGCCTTCTGGCGCTGGCTCTGCGTGCGGTTGGAATGCAGCGCCGCCGAGCGGATGCCGCGCCGTTCCAATTTTTGAGAAATGCGGTCGGCGCCATGCTTGGTCCGCGAAAACACCAGCACGCAGTCGAGGTTCGCCTCCTCAACGATGTGGATGAGCAAGTCCATCTTCTGCTCGCGCGGCACGGTGAAGATGTGTTGCGTGACGGTCGCCACGGGATTGCGCCGCTCGCCGATTTCGATCAACTGCGGCTGGCGCTGGATGGTGGCCGTCAGCTCGCGGATTTCGCGGGACATGGTGGCCGAGAACATCAGCGTCTGGCGTTCCTTGGGTATCTGGGCGACGATTCTGCGCACGTCAGGAATGAACCCCATGTCCATCATCCGGTCCGCCTCGTCGAGCACGAGCACCTCGACCTTCGAGAGATCAATGCGGCGCGAGTTCATCAGGTCAATCAGCCGGCCCGGCGTCGCCACGACAAAGTCCACGCCGCGTTGCAGCGACTGTAGTTGCGGGCCGTAGCCAACGCCGCCGTAGATCGCCAGCGTCCGCAGATTCATGAACCGCCCGTAGGTTTTCACGGACTCCTCGACTTGCTGCGCCAGCTCGCGCGTCGGCGTCAGCACGAGCGCCTTGATGCCGTGGCTCGCGTGGCCGGCGGCCTCGTGGGCGGCGAGGCGGTTGAGGATGGGCAGCACAAACGCGGCGGTCTTGCCGGTGCCGGTCTGCGCGCAACCGATGATGTCCCTGCCCTGGAGCGCGGTCGGAATGGCCTGCGATTGGATGGCGGTGGGCGCCGTATAGCCCGTGGCAAGGATTCCCTGCACGAGCTTGTCTGAAAGACCTAGTGATTTGAATGACATTGGCTGAGCCTACATGCACTGCGGTGGGAAAGCGAACGGCTTGTTGAGAGGCTTAACCTACGCTTTGTGCTTCAAGAGCGACCGCAGCAACCGCAGATTCGCCTTGTCGAGCGGACTGACGTCCTCGAAGTCGCCTTTCGGTGTTTCCAAGACGCCGGGGACGCGCGAGAAATGCGGGTGGTTGAGCAGGAGGCGGAACGCTTCCTTGCCGACGTGGCCTTTGCCGATGTGCTCGTGGCGATCCACGCGCGAACCGAGCGGCGTCTTGGAATCGTTTAGGTGGACGGCGGCGAGGAGCTTCCAGCCGATAATGCGGCCGAACTCCTTCGCAACGGCGGCGAAGCTCTTCGGCGTGCGGATGTCGTAGCCCGCGGCAAGCAGATGGCAGGTGTCCACGCAGACGGCGAGCCGCTCCGGACCGACACTCGCGATGAGATCGGCGAGATGCTCGAAACGGTAGCCGAGATTGGTGCCTTGCCCGGCGGTCGTCTCCAGCGCGACCTTCACCGGCGAGCCGCGCGTTTGCCGAAACACTTCTTTCAGGCTGTCGGCGATGCGCCGGAGGCCGGCGTCTTCGCCGGCGCCCATGTGCGCGCCGGGATGGCTGACGACGAACGGCAAGCCGAGCGAATCAGCGCGCTGCAACTCGTCCACCATTCCCTCGATGCTCATACGCAACGTCACCGGGTTGGTCGCGCAGAGGTTGATGAGGTAGCTGTCGTGCGCGAAGACCGGCGCGATGCCGGCCTCAGCGCGCAGCTTCTTGAACGCCGCGATTTCCTCCGCCAGCAACTGCCGGGAACGCCACTGCATGTTGCCGCGGGTGAAAATCTGGATCGTCTCGCAGCCGGTGAGCCGGCCGCGCTCGATGGCCCTGTCCGCGCCGCCGGCAATGGACATGTGCGCGCCGAGTTTCATGAGTGGAGCGTGATTCGTGATTCGAGCCGTCTGTCCATCAGTCACGAATCACGAATCACGAGTTACGCCGTGATCACATTAAGAATCTCGGCGAGCTTGTTGTCCTGCGGATAGGCGTGGCCGAGATGCTGGCGGAAACCTTCGGCGAACCTCACGCCGCAACGCTGGCCGTTGGCCGTGCCCCAGCGCCGCATGTTCAGGATGTATTCGTCCATTCCGTGATGGTCCCGCAACCAGTTGCGTTGGCTGGCGTGGCACTTGGCCATCTTCTCCTTGGTCTTCATCACCGGGGAGATGTTCACGTAGAAGCTGGCTTGGATAGGCCGGCCAAAGTGGTCTTTCATCTCGATCGCGTCGGCGTAGTAGAGATACGGGACGGCGGCGGTGTGGCGCGCGGGTGGCGTGATGAGCGTGTGGAGGTTCGGCGCTCCGGCGATGAACGCGGCTGTTCGCGCGAGCTGGGAGGTGACCTCGTGGTCCACCATGTAGCACACCGGAGAGTGGGTGAAGACCATGAACGGGTTCACGCGCCGGACCAGTTCAATGACGGCGCGCAGCGTGGGCTTGTCATACATGATGAGGGCGTCGCGCGCGCCGCAACAGTGATGCGTCGCGCCGATGACGGCGGCGGCGCGGCGGGCTTCCTCGAAACGGATGCGGGAAATGTCGTCGGTGCTGTATTCGAGGGTGCCGCAGTCGCCGGCGGCGACGTGGGCCATGTGGATGCGGTAGCCTTTCTTCGCCAACAGCGCCAGTGTGCCGCCGCAGAGGAACTCGACGTCGTCGGGATGGGCTCCGACGGCCAGAATGGTCTTGTTGTCTTTCATATTTCCTTCTTGATGTGAACGCCGCCAGAATACTCGCGCCGGACTGGCGCGCAAAGACTTTCTCGCGGCGAAGCGCGCGAGCTGATGACGTGGCGGCGTCTCTACTTGATCGCCAGCACCCAAATTTCTTGCTGCGCTGGCAGGCCGGTCTTACTGACGGCGAACGTCGCCGAGCCGAGTCGCCTCACGTTGCTCTTGCCGCGGAGAAACTCGTCCGCCGTCGTGATCGGCAGCTTCGGCGTGTAGCGAGTCTTGAAGTGCATCGGCACCACGACGCGCGGGTTCAGTTGCGCCACCACCTTGTCGAGCTTGGCGACGTCGAGTGTGAAGAACCCGCCCACCGGCAACAGCAGCACGTCCACCGGGCCGACGCTCTTGACCTGCTCCTCGTTCAGCAGACAGCCGAGGTCGCCAACGTGACAGAACCGCACGCCGTCCAGACCGAAACTATAGACCGTGTCGCGTCCGCGCTCGGCGCCCTGGCTTTCGTCGTGGAACGCCGCCGTGCCAGTGAACGTGACGCCCCGGAAGTTGAACTTGCCGACGCCCTTCTGGCTGCGCAGCGTGAACGGCGAGCCGGCGACGATGCCGATGTTGCAGTGGTCGGCGTGCTCGTGCGTCACCAGCAGCACGTCCGCCGTCAGTCCTTTCGGGATCGGGTAGTTGAAGAACGTGTTGTCGAACGGATCAATCACCACACGCGTCCCGTTCGACGCCGTGAACTGAAAGAACGACTGGCCGAACCACTGCACGTGCGTCTGGTCCGCCGCGCTCGCCGCGCCGCCGTCTGTCATGCCGAGCCAGCCGCCGCTGAGAAGCATCCAGCAGGTAGCTTTTATCGCAATCCTCCTTCTCATATTGTTATAATCTACACAAGATGCCAGCCGAAGGCGAAAGCAGTTCGCAGAGGTGCTGCCCGCCATTTGACAAAACGGTGGTGGTGGCTTTCTGTCAAAAAGCGCCAACCCATAACCGAGTGAAAACGACCCCAGTGATCATCTGTCTTGCTGCAAGCGCAGGTCTTTGCGCTGGCGCGGGCGACGAGAAGCCGGCGCGGCCCGTGAACGGCATCATGGACAACTCGTTCCTCGTCGAGGAGGCCTACAACCAGGAAGCGGGCGTGGTGCAGCATATCTTCAACGGTGTCCATTCCGTGAACCGGCTGAGCGGGTTGGACGATCACGCGTGGAACATGTCGTTCACGCAGGAATGGCCCGTGCCGGACCAAACGCACCAGTTCAGCTACGCCGTGGCCTACAGTCTCACCGAGACGGGCGGCCAATCGGAAAACGGCCTCGCCGACGTGATGCTGAACTACCGCTTCCAGGCGTTCTTCGACGAGAAGTCGCTGACGGCGTTTGCGCCGCGGTTCAGCCTCGTGTTGCCAACGGGCAACGCGGACCAGGGCTTCGGCACCGACACGCTCGGCTACCAATGGAACCTGCCGTTCAGCACGACCGTCGGCGACCGTTGGTTCGTCCATGCCAACGCCGGCCTGACGTATCTACCCGAAGCCGGCCCGTCGCCGCGCGAGGACCTGACCAACTACAATCTCGGTGCCAGCGCGATTTACTGCGTGAGCGACCGGCTGCACCTCATGCTCGAATGGGTCGGCTCTTGGAATGACGAGGTCGGCGGCACCTGCCAGTTCGCCGCGCTCATTTCGCCGGGCGTGCGTTACGCTTTCAATTTCGCCAACGACTCGCAGCTTGTGCTCGGCGTCGCCGCGCCGGTCGGCCTGACGCGCCACGCGCCCGACATCGGCATGTTTCTCTACGTGTCGTTCGAACACTTTTTTCACCAGGAGAAATCAAAATGACGGAGAAGATGAGACGACTTTTGACCGTCGCGGTCACGCTGGGCGTCGCGCTGCTCTTGGCGGCTGGCAGCGGTTGCTCCGACAGTTCGACGGCTGGCGGCTCGCGCAGTCTCGCAGGGCGCAAGATCAAGGTGGTCTGCACCATCGGCATGATCACCGACATCGTGAAGACCGTCGGCGGCGACCGCGTCGAGGTCGAGGGGCTGATGGGGCCGGGCGTGGACCCGCATCTTTACAAGGCCAGCGAAGGCGACGTGCGCAAGCTCGCCGCGGCCGACGTGATCTTCTATAACGGGCTGAACCTCGAAGGCAAAATGGGCGACCTGTTCGTCCGCATGAACGCCCACCGGCCGACGGTCGCGGTGACGGAAGAGATTGACCCGAAGCTGTTGCGCGAGCCACCGGAGTTCGCCGGCCACTACGACCCGCACGCTTGGTTTGACGTGACGCTCTGGATGAACGCCGTCCAGCGCGTCGAGAAGGCGCTCGCGAAGCTCGACCCCGATCACGCCGCCGGTTACCGCCAGCGCGCCGCCGCTTATCTGGAGGAGCTCAAGCAACTCGACGCGTTCGTGAAGTCGCGCATCGCGGAAATCCCGAAGGAGCGCCGCGTGTTGGTGACAGCCCACGACGCGTTCGGCTACTTCGGTCACCGCTACGACATCGAGGTGGTCGGCCTGCAAGGCATCAGCACCGTCAGCGAGGCAGGTGTCGGCGACGTGAAGCGCATCGTGGATCTCGTCGTCTCGCGCAAGATCAAGGCGATCTTCGTCGAAACCAGCGTGCCGCAACGCACCATCGAGGCCGTCATCGAGGCGGCGCGCGCCCGCGGCCACGATGTCAAGATCGGTGGCGCGCTCTTCTCCGACGCGATGGGCGATCCGGCCGCGCCAGAAGGAACCTACGCCGGCATGATCCGTCACAACGTCAACACCATCGTGGAGGCATTGAAATGACACCCACACCCCAGACCGCCACACCGCCTACGTCCACAGCCGCCGCGCAACGCCCTTCCACGCCCGCCGTCGAGGTCCACGATTTCACGGTCGCCTATCACACCAAACCCGTGCTTTGGGACGTGGACTTCGCGTTGCCTGAAGGCAAACTGGTCGCCATCATCGGCCCCAACGGCGCGGGCAAGAGCACGATGTTAAAGGCGATCCTCGGCCTTGTCCCCGTGTCGGCCGGTTGGGTCGAGATCTTCGGCAAGCCCGCGCGCGAGCAGCGTTCGATCATTGGCTACGTGCCGCAACGCGAGAGTGTGGACTGGGATTTCCCCACCAACGCGCTCGACGTGGTGCTCATGGGCCTTTACGGCCGCGTTGGCTGGATCCGGCGCCCCGGCCGCCACGAGCGCGAGAAGGCGATGGCGGCCCTGGCCCACGTCGGCATGGCCGACTACGCGCGCCGGCAGATCAGCCAGCTTTCCGGCGGCCAGCAACAGCGTGTGTTTCTTGCGCGCGCGCTGGCGCAGGAGGCGCGGCTGTATTTCATGGACGAGCCGTTCGCGGGCGTGGACGCGACGACCGAGCGTGCCATCGCGGGCCTGCTGCGCGAACTGCGCGAGCGCGGGCGCACCGTCATCGCCGTGCATCACGACCTGCAAACGGTGCCGCAGTATTTCGACTGGGTGGTGATGCTCAACCTGCGGCTCGTGGCGGCCGGGCCGGTCGAGAAGGTTTTCACCGCCGACAATCTCCACGCCACCTACGGCGGCCGGCTGCAAGTGCTCACACAGGCCGCGGAGAGCTTGTTGAAGAAAGGCGGGCCAACCGGTTAATCGCCATGTGGTCGTTCCTCACCGATAATCCCAACCTTTGGTATGTGATGGGCGGCTGCGCAATCCTCGGCGTCGCCAGCGGGGCGCTCGGCTGCTTCGCCGTGCTGCGCCGCCAAAGCCTTCTCGGCGACGCGCTGGCCCACGCCGCGCTGCCGGGCATCTGCCTCGCGTTCCTGCTCACCGGGTCGAAAAGCCCGGGCGTCATGCTCGTCGGCGCGCTCGCGTCGAGCCTGCTCGGCGCGCTGTTCATCCTTGGCATTGTGCGCGGCACGCGGCTGAAGGAGGACTCGGCCATCGGCATCGTGCTCTCCGTGTTTTTCGGCGGCGGCATCGTGCTGCTCACCGCCATCCAACATCGCCCGACCGCCGCGCAGGCCGGTCTCGACAAATTTCTGTTCGGCTACGCTGCGTCGCTGGTGCCGCGCGACCTGGAAGTGCTCGGCATGCTGACGCTGGCGGTGCTGGCCGTGCTGGCGCTGTTCTACAAGGAGTTCAAGCTGCTGGCGTTCGACCGCGAGTTTGGCGCAGCAATGGGATTCCCGATGCGCACGCTGGAGGTGTTGCTGACGGCGCTGGTGGTCGTGGCAGTGGTCATCGGCCTGCAAACCGTCGGCGTCGTGCTGATGGCCGCGATGTTGATCACGCCCGCCGTCGCGGCGCGGCAATGGACACATTCGCTTGGCCTGATGGTGACATTGGCGGCGCTGATCGGCGCGGGTTGCGGCGTGACCGGCGCGGTTCTCAGCGGTGCCGGACGCAACATCCCCACCGGCCCGGTCATCGTGTTGGCGGTGACATTGGTGATGCTGTTTTCCATAGCGATGGCTCCGCGGCGCGGCCTGGTCTGGTCGTGGGTCCGGCTGTGGCGGCATCGCAAGAAAGTGCGTCTCGAGAACCTCCTCGCGGACTTCTACCGGCTGGGCGAACCGCAGCAGGACTGGAAGCGTGCCCGCACGCTGCCGGCGCTCGCCATCGTGCGCGGTCAGCCGCCCGCGCGCGTGGCGCGAACGGTCGCGCAACTCGAGCGCTCCGGACTTCTCGCCAGCGAAAACGGCCAATGGCGGCTCACAGACACCGGCTTGGAGCAGGCGCGGCGCATCCTGCGAAATCACCGGCTCTGGGAGATGTTCCTGTCGCGCCGGCTGGAACTGGCCGCCGACCACATCCATCGCGACGCCGAGGAGATGGAGCACGCTCTCTCACCCGCGATCGTGGCCGAATTGGAGCGGTTGCTCGGCCAACCGGCAATGGATCCGCACCACAAACCAATCCCGGTGGTGAATCCGAAATCTGAAGCTTCAAATCCGCAGTCGTCATGACGCCCGAACTGGCCATCATCCTGACCGCCTGCCTGACCGCGACCGCGTGCGCGATCGTCGGGACGTTTCTGGTGCTGCGCAAGATGGCGCTCATCGGCGACGCGATCAGCCACGCGGTGTTGCCGGGGATTGTTATCGCGTTCTTCTTCACCCACAGCCTCAACTCGCTGCCCATGCTCATCGGCGCGAGCCTGTTCGGGCTGGTGACCGTGGCGCTCATCGAGGCGCTCAGCCGCACCCGGCGCGTCGCCGAGGACTCGGCCATCGGCGTGGTGTTCCCCGCGCTGTTCGCGCTCGGCGTGCTGCTGATCTCGCAGCGGGCAGGCCAGATTCACCTGGATACCGACTGCGTGCTCTACGGCGACATCGCCTGGGTGCCGTTCAACACCATCGTCGTGGGCGGCGTCAACCTCGGCCCTCGCAGCGTCTGGGTGCTCGGCGCCGTCACGCTCGCCAACTTGCTCTTCGTGCTCGTGTTCTGGAAGGAACTGAAGATCAGCACGTTCGATCCCGAACTGGCCGCCGCGCTCGGCCTGGCGCCGGTGCTCATCCAATACCTGTTGATGGGCGCCGTCTCGGTCACGACAGTCGCGGCGTTCGAGTCGGTCGGCGCAATCTTGGTCGTGGCGATGCTCATCGTTCCGGCGGCGACGGCGTATCTGTTCACGGACCGGCTTTGGCTGATGCTGACGCTGGCGATTGTCTTCGGCGTGCTCGCGGCGGTGAGCGGCTATTTTTTCGCGCGGGCGTTTGATTTCTCCATCGCGGGCGCGATGGCGCTGGCGGTCGGCGTGTGGTTCACGCTGGCATGGCTGTTCGCGCCGCGCCACGGTGTGGTGGCGCAACTGGTTTGGCGCGCGCGGTTGTCTGTGCGCTTCGCCGGCGAACTGCTCGTGGCGCACATGGCCGACCGCAACGAGCCGTCGCTGCCCGTGCGCGCGCTGGCGGGCCATTTCCGCTGGCGCGAATGGTTCGGCCGCCTGGTTGTGCGCGACCTGCTGCGCCGCCAACTCGTGCGACTGGATAAGGCGGAAGTCTTGCTGCTGACAGAAACGGGACGGCAACTGGCGCGCGAATTCGGACGCGAGGCCAGCGCAGCCAACTCCCACGACCGCTGACGACCCTGCCAGCCCTGTCGCGCCGTGTTTCGGCTTTCGCGTTTCGCCGTTCTCTTGTAATGTGCCGCCATGAGCGACCTTGGAAGGCCCCAATTCCCGGCGGCGCGACCGCGTCGCCTGCGCGCCACGCCGGCGCTGCGGCGGCTCGTGCGCGAAACGCGCCTGTCCGCTGACAACCTCGTCATGCCGCTGTTCGTGCGCGGCGGGAAAGGCGTGCGCCGGCCCATCAACTCGATGCCCGGCAACTTCCAGTTTTCCGTGGACGAACTGGTCAAGGAAGCGCGCGTCATCCAGAAGCTCGGCGTGCCGGCGATTTTGCTTTTCGGCCTTCCAGACAAGAAGGATGCGAAGGCCAGCGGCGCTTACGCCAAGCATGGCATCGTCCAGACCGCCGTTCGCGCCGTGAAGGACGCCGTGCCGGAGCTGCTGGTCATCACCGATGTCTGCAACTGCGAATACACCAGCCACGGCCATTGCGGCATCGTCCGCAAGCGCCGCGACGGCGCGCTGGACGTGGACAACGACGCGACGCTGGAGTTGCTCGCCAAGAGCGCCGTCAGCCACGCCGAGGCGGGCGCGGACATCGTTGCGCCAAGCGACATGATGGACGGCCGCGTTGCCGCCATCCGCCGGGCGCTCGACAAAGCCGGCTTTGCGAACACGCCGATCATGAGCTACGCGGCGAAGTTCGCGAGCGGCTTTTACGGGCCGTTCCGCGAGGCGGCCGACAGCCCGCCGCAGTTCGGCGACCGCCGAACCTACCAGATGGACTGCGCCAACGGCGACGAGGCGCTCCGCGAGGTGGCGCTCGACATTGCCGAGGGCGCGGACATCGTGATGGTGAAGCCGGCGCTGGCCTACCTCGATCTTGTGCGCCGCGTGAAAGATCGCTTTGGTTACCCGACCGCCGTCTATAACGTCAGCGGTGAGTTCTCGATGGTAAAGGCCGCCGCCGAAAAAGGCTGGCTCGACGAGCGCGCCGTGGTGATGGAGATCATGACCGCTTTCCGCCGCTCCGGCGCGGACATCATCATCACCTACTGGGCCAAGGACGTGGCGCGGTGGCTGGGTGAGTAGCGAGGGTGGAAGCTTAACGCAGAGACGCAGAGAACGCTGAGGTTCACAGAGGCTCTGCGGTTCTTTGCGTCTCTGCGTTGAAATCCGCCCTCTCTTGACTTCCACGGGCCGAAACTCCAACCTCGTTCCGAGAACAAATGAAAGTTGACGATTTCAGCAAAGAGATGCGGGAAGCGGTCAAGACCTACGAGCTTTACGTGGTTTGCATCGCCAAGACGCCGGACGAGTTCACGGAGAGCGTGCGTTCGCTCATGGCCAAGGCCATCAAGGTCTATGAAAACCGCGCGCCCGGCCTCAAGCACGGCATCGCGCTCGATCCCCATCTCACCATCATCCTCAGCGAGCCGCCTGACGCGCCGGAAGGCCGCCCGTTCTGCGGCATCTACTTCAACCTCCACTCGCCGTATAGGAAGAAGAGCGCGCCGGCGAAGTCGAAGGCGTAGCTTCGTGGGGTCAGCTCGCCGCGCCGAAGACCGCGTCATAGACCCGCTGCGCGCGTTTCTTCCAGTCCCAAACCTCGACGATGAGTGCGCGGGCGGCCTCGGCTTGCTGCTCATACAGGGCGCGGTCAGTGAGCAGACTCAGGATGAGGCCGGCAAACTGTTCGAGGTTTCCCGGCGCGGCTTTGAGCATGCCTTGGGGATAGTAGGTTTTGAGCGCCTCCAGGTCGAAGCTCACGCCCGGCAACCGCCACGCCATGCCTTCGGCCGCCGCCATGCCGCCGCTGTCGTAGGTGGCCGGATGCACCATGAGGCGGCTTTGCTTGAACACGTCAAACTTCGCCGCGCCGTCCAGGAATCCGAGGATGGTGATGTGGTCCTGCAATCCCAGCGCGGCGATGCGGGTTTCCATTTCCGGCCGTAACGACCCCTCCCCGATCATCGCCAGCCGCGCGTCCTTTTTTTGCGCCACGACTCTTTGCCAGATGTCCACCAGTTCCAGAACGCCTTTCTGGAAATGGAATCGCCCGACGAAGCAGGCGTCGTAAGTCCGCCGCTCCACGGGCACGACGGCGGACGATTGCAGGTGGCGCTCCGACTCGGTGATGTCCACGCCGCCTTGCACCACCACCACCCGCGACGCCGGCCGGCGCGACGTGACGAACCGCGCCACGTCCGGCTGCGACGTGACGAAGACGTAGTCCGCCCAGCGCCGGACCAGCCAGTAAGATGGAATCTGCATCAGCCAGTAGAGCGCGCCCCGGAGCCAGTTCCGGCCTTTGTAAGGAGTGTCGGCGCTGAAGGGATGCGGCACGAACAGGTAATAGCCGGCAATCCACGTCACCGCCGGCCCGCGGCGCCATTTGACATACGCGCCCACCAGGCAATCCGGATACGCGTCGGAGCAGGAGTAAACCGCGTCGGTTTCCGCGACGACACTCCAGTTTGCCTTCACCGTCCGCAGCCCGCGCCACAACCGCCGCGCGAGATGCCGCAACAACCCCGGCAGCGTGTAGGGATTGCGGCTGGCGTTGCGGGTGTCCGATTGCAGAAACCGGAAGCCGGACACGCCGCGTGTCGCCGCCATCGAAAAAGCCTCCTCCGAGCCGAGCAGCGTCAGCTCCAGCTTGCCGCGCCAGTGCCGCAGGAACTCCGTGAAAATCCGGTCGCCGCCGCTCAGCCCGGCGCCGATGTTGTTGTTGGCAATAAAAAGCGCCTTCTTCACAGGCGACACCCTTCCTGCGGCCGGGCCGTGGACGTTTCGGGTTGATGAGCGATAATCATGAGCGATGCCTGCAATGGCGCAACATCTGACACCGCCGGAAGTATAGCCCCCGAAGCTGAAGTTGAAAGCCATCGTTTTGCTGGAGGCGCGTTCTGCAAACATCCGCTTTGACATTGGCGGCGGGGCGATGTAAACAGCCCGCCAATGACCCACAAGAAAGCGCTTGGAAAAGGACTGGACGCGCTGATCCAACGCGGGCTGTCGAAACCTGCAACCGCACCCCCGGCTACGCCGCCGGCGGTTGCCGTGCCCGTGGCGCCGTCGGCGACTGCCGCGCCCGTCGTGGCGATTCCGGCACCCGTTGTGCCGGCCGCTCCACCGGCGTCCCCTGTCCCGCCCGCGCCGCCAGCCGACGCCGTCGCGCAGATCGAGATCGGCAAAATTCGCGCCAACCCCTTCCAGCCGCGCACGAAGTTCGAGCAGGAGGCGTTGGAGGAACTCATCGCTTCCATCCGCGAACACGGCATCATCTCGCCCCTCATCGTCCGCCGCGCCGCCGACGGCCAGGGCTACGAACTTATCGCCGGCGAGCGCCGCCTCCGCGCCGCGCGCGAAGCCGGCCTGGCCACCGTGCCGATTGTCATCCGCGCAGCCGACGACCGCAATTCGCTGGAGATCGCGCTCATTGAAAACCTCCAGCGCCAGGACCTCAACGCCATCGAGGAATCGCACGGCTACCAGCAGTTGATCGAGAAGTTCGGGTTGACGCAGGAGCAGGTGGCGCAGCGGGTTGGCAAGAACCGCGCCACCGTGGCGAACGCGTTGCGCCTGCTCGGCCTGCCGGAACAAGTGCAGGCGTGGGTCCGCGACGGCCAGCTTTCCGTCGGCCACGCCAAGGTCATCCTCGGCCTCACGATCACTGACGAGATGACCATCGTCGCCGAGCGCGTGTTGCGCGACAGCCTCAACGTCCGCGACACCGAGAGGCTGGTCGAGCGCATCAAGGCCACCACCGGCCGCCGCCAGCCGGTCCGCCGCAAGCGCGGCACGGACGCCGAGAAACCGCCGCATGTCCTCGCCATCGAGAACGGCATTTGCCGCAAGCTCGGCACCAAGGTCACCATCCATCCGCAGACCGTGGGTGGATTCATCCGCGTCGAGTATTACAACGACGACGACCTCAGCCGCCTTGGCGCCATCCTCGGCGGCGAGCTGTGATGTGATGCGCGGGGCCGTGTGTTTGCGCGAGCCGGCGCATCATCCGTTTGCATCGGCTGCGAAGCAGGGGCATCCTCCGTCCAGTCATGCGCACCATTGGAAACCGTGACACGGTTTTAGCAGGAAGGCATCGGGAGCGTTTGCCATGAAGATCCGCCTCATCCGCGCTGCGCTCGCAGCCACGGCATGACCCTGTGTGTTGCGGTTGGCGTTTTCACCCCGCATTCATGGTTGGGCACGAGTGATTGTCGCGAGAGCGACCAGCCAATCGCCACGGCGAATGCTTGGGTCGTCAGCGTCCTTCAGCGGCGCGCGTCACCGTCCAGCCGGCGGCGTCGCGCCAGACCTGCAACTCCGCCGCGCCGCGCGTCGCCTCGATCGTCTCCCGATTCAGCCGGTCGTTCTGTTCGAACTTTCGCAGAGCTTCCTCCGCGCTCGCGCCGCCCCGCTGGTGGCGGGCGATCAGGTTTCTGCGCGCCAGCGCGGCGTCGCAATCGAGATAGATCCGCAGGTCCAGCGCATCGCGCACTTCGGGCCAGTGAAGGAGATAGTTTCCTTCCACGATCACAAACGGCGTCGCCGGCCCTGCCGTGAACGCGTCGGGCACCGGCTCGTGCGTCTCGCGCGAATAGACCGGCAGCCGCACCGGTTCTTGCGCGAGCCGCAGCGCTTTCACCGCCAGTTCGAACGCCAGCCGGTCGAACGTCTCCGGCGCGCCCTTGCGCCCGCGCAGTCCCAGCGCGTCCAGTCGCGCGTTGTTGAAATGAAATCCGTCCATCGGCACGAGCACGTGCGGCCCCAGTTCCGCCGCGAGCGTTTTCGCCAACCGGCTCTTGCCCGCGCCGGGCGGGCCGGCGATGCCGAGCAGAAGCCGCCCGCCTTTTTGCTGGGCGCGCGCGCGAATCTCCTCCACGAGATACGCGAGCTGGGCGCGCAGCCAGAGTTCCGGGAGAATCTCGCCAGCCTTGCCTTCCAGACGCTCGTGCGCCAGCCGCGACACAGCGCTGCGCTCACGGTTGATCTCGATGATCGTCGCGCCGGCCTGCCGCGCCTGCGTGACGAGGTCCACCGGCAACGACACGCCGCCGGACGTGCCGATGACCAGCACCACTTGCGCCTCCTCAGCCGTCGCGAAGATTCGCTGCACCGTCTCCGCGTCGTAGCTCTCGCCAAACCAGACCACCCCCGGCCGCAACATGCCGCCGCAGCCTTCGTGATGCGGCGGCAGTTCCTTCAGCGGCGTCTCCTCCATCGGCAGCGTCGCGCCGCACCGCAAACACTGCGCCCGCCACACGCTGCCATGCACCTCCACCATCCGCCGGCTGCCGGCGCGCGGATGCAGGCCGTCCACGTTCTGCGTCACCAGCAGGAAGTGATGGTAAAACCGCTCCATCGCCGCGACGACGCTGTGCGCCGGGTTGGGCTGCGCCTGCGCGCAAAGGCCGCGGCGCCAGTCATACCATTCCCACACCGTGCGCGGCTGCCGCTGGAACGCCTCCGGCGTCGCCAGGTCCTCCGGCTTGAAGTTCCGCCACAGCCCGTCCGCGCCGCGAAACGTCGGGATGCCGCTCTCGGCCGAAATGCCCGCGCCGGTGACGACCATGACGCGGTTGGCGCGCTTGAGCGCGGTGATGACGTTGCCTGAAATAACTTGTGTCATAGAACTTTCTACAGCCTCGGCTTCCCCGGTTTCAACGGCGCGGCCCAGAGTTGCGCGCCTTTCACCTTCAGCTTGCGTTTGAAAATCCTGTCGCCGCAGGCCGCGAAGAGCGTGTCGCCGTCCGCGCCGCCGAAGCAAACGGCGCTGACGCGGCCGTTGGGCGTTGGCAGGATGGCGTTGACGCGGCCCGCCTGGTCGCAGACCTGGACGCCCATGCGCGTGGTGACGTAAAGCCGGCCGTCGCGGTCCACCGTCATGCCGTCGGCGCCGCTCTCATCGGCCGTGTCGGGCGAGTGCAGCCAGAAATATCGCTGCTTGAATCGCAGCGAGCCGTCCGGCGCGATCTGGTAGCTATAGACCCAGTGCGAGCGGTAGTCGTCCACGTAGAGCAACGACTGGTCCGGCGAGAGCGTGATGCCGTTGGCGAACTTGAGGCCGGTGTCCACGGCGCGCTTCTGGCCGCCGGGCTTGATGAGCCAGACCTTGCTCGGCTTGGCCTCCGAGCCGGACTCGGTGACGTAGATCAAACCGTCGTGGCGGACGATGAGATCGTTGCCCTTGAAACCATCGGCAATGACCGTCGCCTTGCCGTCGGCGGCGTAGGCGACGATTTGCTCCGCTCCGCCGGCGACCGCGTAGAGCCGGCCGTCGGGACCGAACGCCTGTCCATCGCCGCGTTTCGAGTCGGTGGCGACAACGCTGACTTTTCCGTCGAGGGCGATTTTGTGAAGCTGGCTCACCGGCGAGTTGACGGGCGGGCCGTTGAAGAAGACCTCGCCCTTCGCGTTGGCGGTCGGGCCGCTCGTGGATTTGAAGCCTTCGGCGGCCAGTTGCCAGCCCTCGCCGGGGACGAGGATGGCTTGAAGCGTGGAGTTGCTGCTGACGCCGGCCTTCACGGGCGCGGGCCAGTCCTTCCAGAGCCAGCGCATCGCGTCGGGGAAGATGGCCGTCGCGTGCTTGCCGTTGTGGCCGCCCTCGCCCCAGACGTGGTTGACCTCGTAACCGGCGAACGTGAGCGCGCGCTCCATCGTTTGGTTGGCCATCCACCAGTCGCCTGCGTAGATGTTCAGGTCGTGGCTGCCGTCCTGTAGGAAGACGCGGAGCGGCTTCGGTTCGAACTTGCGGATGAGTGTTGGGTAATGGTCGCCGCCGCGCAGCCCGACGTAGGTGCCGATGGCGCTGAAGACGCGGCTGAATCCGTCGGGCCGTTCCCACGCCGCCGTGAACGCGCAGATCGCGCCGCTGCTGGCGCCGCCGATGGCGCGGTCGTTGCCGCTCTTGGGCAGGCGGATTGGCCGGCCGTCGGTTGCGGTCCGTTTCTCCACGTCGGGGAAGATTTCCTCCAGCACGAACCGCGCGTAAGCATCGCCGAGGCCGTCGTATTCGAAGCTGCGGTTGAAACGGTCGAGCGCGCCGTCGCCGGGCGCCTTCACCTTGCCGTGCATGATGAACACGCCGAGGGTCACGGGCATTTGCTTCTTCGCGATGAGGTTGTCAAAGACGACCGGGGCGTTGTATTGCACGCCGTCCTGCCCGACATAGACGCACGCCGGTTTGGCGGGATCGTATTGCGCCGGCACATAAACCCAGTAGTCGCGCGTCGTGCCGGGGAAAATCCTGCTGTTCTCAAAGGTGAACTTCAGCACCTCGCCCTTGGGCACGCCCGGCTGCAGTTGCGAGTCGGGGCCGGGCTTGTAGTCATCGGCCGCCAAAGCGATGGCGGCGCAGAGCGCACAGGCGCTGAAAGCAACGAACGCGCGGAAGAGGCAGGAAAAATTCATGCGGCGATTCTGCCGGCGGGCCGGGCTTTGTCAAAGCTCTTTCGGCTTCCGGCAAGAAGGAGAGAGCCGGCGCCTACAGCACCATGATCACGTCTTTGTGGCCGCGCAGCGCCATGAAAACCTGGTTGCGATGCTCCTCATCGCGGACGGCCACGGTGAGGGCGACGGAGCAATACTTGCCGCTGTTGCTGCGGTTGGAGTCGGCGACGGTGTGCTCGGCGTCCGCGACCGCCGCGGCGATGACCGCGCGTATCCGCCCGGTGTCCGCGCCGATGATCTTGTAGTCCCAGCGGCAGGGATAGGTGATCAGCGGTTTGTGATGGATGGCGCTCATGGTTGAGACTGGCGGCTTCTCATCGGCTGGCTCTGACTTCTTCGTTGCGCGCGATCAGGAAAGCCGGCAGACGCCTTTGCCCTTCACGATCTCGCCGACGAACAACGCGCCTTTGCCGCAGGCGCGGCGGACGGCGTCAGCCTTGGCGGCGGCTACGACGAAGACCATGCCGATGCCCATGTTGAAGACCTCGTGCATTTCCTCGTCGCTGACGTTGCCGCCGCTCTGGAGGATGGAGAAGATCGGCGGCACGGGCCACGAGCCGCGATGGATGACAGCGTCCGCATTCTTCGGCAGGATGCGCGGGATGTTGCCGGTGAAGCCGCCGCCGGTGATGTGGGCGCAGCCCTTGAGCGCGTCGGCCAGTGGCGATTTCTTGTCGCGCAGTTTCAGGATGAGCGGGCCGTAATTGCGGTGGACCTTGAGCAATTCGTCGGCGAGGGTGCCGCCGAGTTCCTCCAGCCGGTCGTCCGGCTGGTAGCCCAGTTCGCCGAACAACACTTTCCGGGCGAGCGTGTAGCCGTTGGTGTGCAGGCCGTTGCTCGGCAGGCCGATGATGGCGTCGCCGGGGCGGATGCGGCTGCCGTCGAGGATGCGGTCGCGCCCGATGACGCCGACAATGGTGCCGGCGAGGTCGTATTCGCCGGGCGCATACATGTCGGGCAGTTGCGCGGTTTCGCCGCCGATGAGGGCGCACTTGGCCTCGGCACAGGCTTTGGCGAGGCCGGTGATGATTTGGTAAAACACGACCGGCTCCAACTTGCCCATGCCGATGTAGTCGAGGAAATAAATCGGCTTGGAGCCGAGCACGGCGATGTCGTTGACGCAGTGGTTGACGAGGTCCTGGCCGACGGTGTCGTGGCGGCCGGTCATGATGGCAATCTTGAGCTTGGTGCCGACGCCGTCGGCGCTGCTGACGAGGACGGGGCGGCGGTATTTCTTCGTGTCCAGCTCGAAGAGGCCGCCGAAGCCGCCGATCTTGCCGAGGCAGCCGGGCTGGCGCGTGCGTGCGACGAGTTGGGGGAGCTTGGATTTGAGGGCGTCGCCGAGCGCGATGTTCACGCCGGCGGCTGCGTAAGCGGAGGGTTTTTTCATAGCAGCCGTCGTTGCAGGTCTTCGCCGATGAGGTCGCCGACTTTGGCGGGCCGGGCGTGGCGTTTTTCCAACACGAGCTTGTCCATCTCAGGGTCGCTCTTTACCGGATAGTCGCCCGTGTAGCAGGCGGTGCAGAACTTGTTGGTGGGCAGGCCGGTGGCGGCGATCATGCCCTCAAGCGAGAGGTAGCCGAGGCTGTCGGCGCCCAGGAACCGCTGGATTTCCTCGATGGAATAGTTGGCCGCCATGAGTTTCTTGCGCTGCGGAAAATCAATGCCGTAGAAGCACGGCCACTTGTGCGGCGGGCAGGAGACGCGCATGTGGACTTCCTTCGCGCCGGCTTCGCGGAGGCTGACGACGCGCGCGCGGCTGGTGGTGCCGCGCACGATGGAGTCGTCCACCACGACGACGCGCTTGCCGCGGACGACGTCCTTCATGAGGTTGAGCTTCACGCGCACGGAGAAGTCGCGGATGAGCTGGCTCGGCTGGAGGAACGTGCGGCCGATGTAGTGGTTGCGCACGAACGCCATCTCCAGCGGGATGCCGCTCTGCTGGCTGTAGCCGAGCGCGGCGGAGTTGCCGCTGTCGGGCACCGGCACCACGATGTCCGCGTCCACGGGATGCTCGCGGGCCATTTGCTGTCCGAGTTGCACGCGGACGCGATGGACAGTCTGGCCGCCGATGGTCGAGTCGGGCCGCGCGAAATAGACGAACTCGAAGATGCAGAGCGCGCCGCGCGGCGTCGGTTCAAACGGTTTGACGCTGCGCACGCCGGCGGCGTCAATGATGACGATCTCGCCCGGTTCGACGTCGCGGACGAACTCCGCCTGAATCTGGTCGAGCGCGCAGGTCTCACTGGAGAGAATCCACGCATCGCCGCCGTTCGGCCCCGGCGACTTCATCTTGCCGAGGCAGAGCGGCCGGAAGCCGAACGGATCGCGCACGCCGATCAACTCGGTTTCGGTCATGATGACGAGCGAATACGCCCCTTGCAGCCGCCGCAGCGATTCGCAGAGATTGGTCTGCGCGTCGTTCTTCATGCCGTGCGCCATCAGGTGCAGGATGACCTCGCTGTCCGTGCTCGTCTGGAAGATGGAACCTTGCCTTTCCATCTCATCGCGCAGCAGGTCGGCGTTGACGAGGTTGCCGTTGTGGGCGACGGCGATCTGGCCGCGGCCGGTGCGGGCGATGAGCGGCTGGGCGTTGGCCAGCGAGGACGAGCCGGTGGTGGAGTAACGCACGTGCCCCACCGACATGCTGCCTTTGAGCGTCCGGAGGATGTGGTCCTTGAACACTTGGAACACCAGGCCCATGTCGCGGTGCTCGATCATCCGCTCGCCGTCGTGGCTGACGATGCCGGCGGATTCCTGGCCGCGATGCTGCAGCGCGTAGAGGCCGAAGTAGGTCAGCTCCGCCGCGCTGGGATGGTTATACACGCCGAACACGCCGCACGCCTCGCGCGGCCGGCCCTCGCCGCCGTCAACCGGCAGCGGCTCCATCTCGTCTTTGGCGAGTTCCGAGAAAATTTGGTCGTCAGACTTCATTAGGGAGACCCACGCATCATACCGGCGCGCGCCGCGAAGTCAAACGGTGACTGAACAACGAGAACCGCAAGCAGCCTTCGGTCCGCGCGAATGCGCTCCATCAACGCCTGCCGCCGGACTTCAACACCACGGGGCCGACTTTCGTCCAGAAGGAAGCGGCGGGGATGTCGTTGATCCTCTCCAGCGTGTCGAGGCCGTCGAGGACAAGGGCGTCGCGCTCCTTGTCGAAATCGCAGCGGAGTTCCTTCAGCGGCATGCCTTTCAACGGGGAGAGGTCGGAGACCCTCGTGTTGTTGCACCAGAGCACGGTCAGCGGCATGCCCTCCAATGGCGCGAGGTCGCCCACGGCGGTGTTGCTGCATCCGAAGACGGTCAGTTTCATGCCGGCCAACGGCGAGAGGTCGCGCACCGCGGTGCCGTCGCACGTCAGCACCGTCAGCGGCATGTCCCGCAGCGGCGCGAGGTCGGCCACCTGCGTGTTGTGGCACCACAGGCCGTTGAGCGGCAGCCCCTTCAGCGGCGCGAGGTCTGCCAGCGCGCCGCGCGCCTGGCCCGCGCGTGGCGCCAGCGAGAGCCGTTGGAGCCTGGTCAACGCGCGCACCGGCGAGAGGTCGGCAATCGCCGCCGTGGACACCGTCAGATCGGTCACCGTGCCGCCGGTGACACGGTGCTGTTCGCGGCCGTCGAAACGCGGATTGAGTTCGCGCAGCCTGGCAATCACGGCAGCCACCTGCTGCTCGGCCGGCATGGCCGCCACGGCGGCGACGAAGGGATCGGACGGCGGTGCCGGGGAAGCTGTCTGCGCGGCGCCTGGGGCTGAATCCGGATGGGGCATCGAGGCCACGGCGGCGTTCACGGCTTGGATGAAGTCGTTGACGGTCTTGCCGTTGACTTTCTGGAGAGTGGAAATCGCCATCAATGTCTGCACGGCCTGTTTGTTTTCGGCGGCGGCCATGTCGCAAACGAGGTAAAGCAACGGCATCCTGGCCAGCGGTGAAAAATCTTTGACGGCCGTGCCGGCGATGTCCAGGAACGTCAGCGGCGCGTCCTGGACGGGCGTCAAATCGGCCACCGGCGTCTGGCGCAGGCCCAGGCGCGCGAGCGGCATGCCTTGCAAGGGCAACAGGTCGGCGATTTGGGTGTCTTCCGCGTGCAGTTCGGTCAGCGCCATGCCGCGCAACGGCGACAGCGAGCTGATCCGCGTCCCGGCGAAAAACACCCGTTTCAGCGGCGCGCCCGCCAGCGGCTGGAGATCGCTCGCGGAATTGCCGACGATGCTTAGGAACTTCAGCGGCATGCCTTGCAGCGGCGAAAGATCAGCGACCCGGGTGTTGAGGCACGACAGACTTGTCAACGCCATGCCACGCAACGGCGACAGGTCGGCCAGCGCGCCCTTGGTCCGCGAGTCGCCGCAAGACAGTTTCTGCAAACCGGCCAGCGCGCGGACGGGCGAGAGGTCTTTGATGGCCGCGGAGGGAAGCGTCAACTCCGTCACCCGGCCGTCGGCGATCTTGTGTTGCTCCTGGCCGTCGTAGCCGGGATTCAATTCCTTCAGTTTCCCGACCACGCGCTGCAACTGTTCTTCAGGCGCGAGCAAGGCGGCCGACGCGAGCCAGGGATCGGCCGCGGGAGCCGTTGGGGCCGCTGATGGCCGGGTCAAGACAGGCGGTTCGGAAGCGGGTGCCGGCGGTGGCGCAGGTTTCGGCGGCTCCGGCGCGCTCTTTGGAGCTTCGCTTCGCCCCTTCGCGTCTTCCCTGTTCATCCGACGCGGCTGTTCTGCCTTCGGCGCTCCACGCTCTTTCCACGGCGCCCAGACCATCGTGACTGCCGCGGCGATGACAACCACGGCGGCCACCATGAAACCGGACGAGGAGGATTTCCGGGCCGCGCTGACGGCGACCCTCGCGGTGGCGGGCTTCATCGTCTGCGGAGTTTTCGGCGCGACAAGCTGCGTCGAGCCTGCCGCGGCCATGCCCAGTTGTTCGCTGATGCGCACAAGGTCGGCGATCAACTCCCCGTAGTCCTGGTGCCGCGCGGCCGGGTCCTTCGCCAGCATTTTGTTCAGCAGCAACGCCACCTGCGCCGGACAGGACGGCCACGTTTTCGTGATCGTCGGTGTCGGATCGTTGGCGTGTTTTTGAGTCACCGCCCTTGCCGTCGGCCCGTCATAAGGCGGCTGGCCGGCGAGCATGTGATACAGCACGCAACCGAGGCTGTAGATGTCGGAGCGCAGGTCCAGGCTGGCCTCCCCGCGCGCCTGTTCCGGGCTGACGCAATACGGCTTGCCGCCGTCGCCCGCGAACGCCGCGCCGGCCGGCCTCGCCACGCCGAGGTCGCCCAGTTTCACCTCGCCGTGCCGCGAGAGGTAGATGTTGCTTGGCTTGACGCTGCGATGGACCAACTCCGCCCGGCGCCAGCCGTGGTCGAGGGCGTGGGCCACGTAGTAGCAGGTTGCCAGCGCCTGCTCGACATCCAGCCGCCCCTCGCGTTCGAGCCGCTGTTGCAGCGAATCGCCCTCGATGAACTCCATCGAGAGATAAAACGCGCCGTCGCATTCGCCGGCGGAATACATCTGCACGAGGTTGGGATGATTGAGCTTGGCCGCCGCGACGGCTTCCTGCTTGAACCGGGCGATGAACTCGCGGTTCCGCGAAAGCCCCGGCAGCAACACCTTCAGCGCCACCAGCCGGTCCAGCGTGACCTGGCGCGCCTTATAGACGGCGCCCACGCTGCCCCGTCCGAGCAGGGCCAGCACTTCGTAATCATGAAACTGTTGTCCTTCGAGCGATGTCACATCGTCAGCTCCCGCATAAGCCGGCACTGTAGTGGAGCGCCCCTTGATTAACGATACCTATTCGCTGGCGAACCTGCGAATCAATTTCCGCGCGCCGCAAGGCCGCCGGTCGTCACCGCGGCGCAGACATTGCCGCAACCGAAGAACACGAGCAGGAGCGTGTCGAAGAACCCGCCTGCCCGCCATTTCGGAAATGGTTCACGCAACAGCTTCCCTGTCCCGATGGGTCGGGTTTGGCCGGCCGGGGCGGAAATGTTCCAGATGATCCAGCTTTGCCTGCAACGTCGCGAACCTCGCGGCCACCGCGGGCACCGATTCCTTGACGGTCGCGGCGAGCACGTCGGGCGGCGCTTCGGCGCGCAGGTTGATGATCAACTCGCCTCCTTTCACCGGCTCGCCCAGCTTCAGCGACATCTCCGGCACGAAATCGTTCCGCACCAGGTTCGCCACCGCCACGTGGCCGCCATCGGTGCTGAAGGTCATCTTGAGGTGCGCGATCTCCGCCTGCTGCGCCTGCAACCCCTTCTGAATCTCGCCTGCGAGCTGTTGGAGCAGGCTGTCGGCGTCGAACAACCGCGCGGCCGTGAGTTGGACCGTGCAGTTGAGCCAGCCCATTAGCGCCTCGCCGTCCGCGTAGATGTCGTAGTCCACTTCCATCGCCGTCCGCGCGGTCTGCGTCTCGCTCGCAAGCCGCGCAAACCATGCGTCGAGATTCGCGCCGTTGCGCGCGGAGACCGCCAGGATCTCCTTCCGCGGGAACTTCGCGGCGAGCGCCTTGCGCAACGCCTCCAGCCGCGCGGCGTCCAGCAGGTCGCTCTTGTTGATGACGATCAGGTCGGCTTCTTCAAGCTGCTTGGCGTAGATGTAAGCAACCTTCTCCGAAAAACCGCCGCCTCTTTCCACGCCCAGCACGCGCAGCGCGCGCACCGGGTCCACCAGCACGCTGACGGGCGCAACGGTGAAGTCGTTGCCGTAGAGCCGCCGCAACGGATACGTGACCGTCGCGACGAGGTCGGTGCAGCTCCCCACCGGCTCGGCGATGAAGACGTCGGGTCGCGTCTGGGCCGAGAGCTTCTGCGACGCCTCGACCAGCGAGTTGAAGCGGCAGCAGAAGCAGCCGCCAATGATTTCCGCCGTCTCGAAGCCCTGCGCGCGCAACGTCAGCGTGTCCACCAGCTCGCGGCCCTGGTCGTTGGTGATGAGGCCCACGCGCAGGCCGCGGTCGGTGAACTGCCGCGCGAGCCGGCCCACGGCGGTGGTTTTGCCCGCGCCGAGGAAGCCGCCGATCATGATGTAGCGGGCCTTGGCCGGCGCGGCGACGGAAGCGGTGGATGGTTTCATGAGGTATTGTTGGCGCAAAACCGGCGGTTCACAATCACGGCAGCTTCGGTTTCAGCGGCGTGACGCCGTCCTTGTCCACAGGGTGGAGCGCGTTGTGTTTCTCCAGGCTCGAGGTCAAGCCCCGCATCATGCGGCGGAGTTCGTCGGGCCGGGAGGCGGCGAGGTCGTTTTGCTCGAAGGGGTCGTCCTTGAGGTTGAAAAGCTGGTAATGCGCGCCGCCGGACTGGATGGAATCGCCATGTGTGGGAACATCGGGCAGGGCGTGGTAGATGACCTTCCAGTCGCCGTCGCGCCAGACGGTGAAGTAGTTGCTGCGATGCGGCGCGTGGGGATAGTGCATGAGGAACTGCTCCTTGCGAGAGCCGTCGCGCTTGCCGGTCAGCAACGTGTCGAGACGCGAACCGTCCATGATGTGTTTCGCGGGCGGCTTGGCGCCGGTCAGCGCGAGAATGGTGGGGAACATGTCGTAGATGGCCGCCTGCTGGCTCTGGATGGCGCCGGCGGCGATGGGCAGGCGCTTCTGATGAGCGTTGCCGGCGCCGGACTTCGCCCACGCGGCGATGAACGGCACTCTCATGCCGCCTTCGTAGTGCGCGCCTTTTTTGCCCCGCAACGGGGCGGCGCAGGCGACCTCGTGCTGGTGGCCGAGCGGCGCGTCCGAGCCGTTGTCGCCGAGGAAGAAGATGAGCGTGTTGTCGGCCACGCCGAGCTTGTCGAGATGATCGAGCACGTCGCCGAGCGATTTGTCCATGCCCTCGATCAGCGTCGCGAACGCCTGCGCCTGTTCGGGCTTGCCGGAATCCTTGTAGTGCGCGGCGAAGCGCGGGTCGGAGTTGAACGGCGCGTGGACGGCGTAATGCGCGAAGTAGAGGAAGAACGGTTTGCCGTCCTTCACCGCGCCGCCGACGCGCGCGTTGGCCTCCAGCGTGAGCGCCTCGCTGAGGAAAATGTCCTGGCCGTGGTATTTCTCCAAACCGGGGACGGCGTTCCCTGGCCCCGCCTTGCCTTTCTTGCCTTTGACGTTCTTCGGCCGGCCGAAGTTCTGCATGCCGTAGTAGCTTCCCGGCGCGCCGATGGAGCAACCGGCGACGTTGACGTCGAAGCCGAGGTTCTTCGGCTCCGCGCCCTCAAACTCGCGCGCGCCGAAGTGGCCTTTGCCGACGTGAATCGTCCTGTAGCCCGTGTCGCGCAGCAGGCCCGGCAGGGTCACGTCGCCCTTCTTCAAACCTTTCCAGTTCCACTGCGGCGGGCCTTGCGGGCCGGCGTTGTCCTTGTCGGGATTGATCCAGTTCGTCGTGTGATGCCGCGCGGCGTTCTGGCCGGTGAGGATGGCGATGCGCGTCGGCGAGCAGACGCTCATGGCGTAGAAGTTGTTGAAGCGGACGCCGCGCGCCGCGAGCCGCTCCATGTTCGGCGTGCGGTAATAGTCGTTGAGCGGATACCGCTTCGGCTTGCCGGCGGCGTCGGTGAGAAACGGCACCGAGGTGTCCATCACGCCCATGTCATCCACGAGGAAGATGATGATGTTGGGCCTGGCTTCGGCGGCGCGCAGCGCGACTTGTGGAGCCGGCAAGGTTGATAACAGAACTGCGAGAGCAAGGAGGTTGCGCGTTTTCATGGCGGTCGGCAGCTTGCCAACACGAGTCGGGACGCGCCACAAGAAAATCCGGACGGTGTGAACACGAACCAATCCTTGCCGCTCTCGCCGCCTGCGCTACACTCCGCCCGTCACTGAGAAAAACTATCGAGTAACCCAAAACCAAAACTGATTTCGCGCAGCATCGGCTGCCGTTCACTCCGAAACCTAGGAAATTTCGAAACGCAGAGCTGCGCTGGAAGCGCGCCCCCACGTGGAGCGCGCCGAAAGCGTTCCTGCATGGGCCCTCCTGGGTGCCTGGAGTGGGACGCAAGTAAGTGCGTCCCACATTTTTTGGGCACCTAAAAGTCCGACGCAGGAGCAGTTCAGAACATCGGCTGATTCGCACGCGAGCGAACAACCATGCCCATCTCCAGCAGCGAAATCTTTCACGCCGAAGACTCCAAACACAGCTTGGCACTCTTTGACGCCGTAGAAGTCGAGAAGCTCGAAAAGTCCCTCTTCGAGAAAAACGGCAAGCCCTTCCTCAAATGCCTCGTGCGCGGGAGGGATATTCAAGCCAAGCCGGAAGAAATTGTCCGTCAGCTTTGGATTCACCGCCTCGTCCGTCGCTACAACTACCCACTAGCTCGCTTGACGACGGAAGCTGCCGCGCTGAACTACCTCAACTCCGCCACCGGAGACGAAGAGTGACTTCGCACATTCCTGACCATTTTGTTGGTATCAACGAAATGGCCTGAGCCTGGTCGCAGACCATTTTGCGCTAGTCCGCATTATGGTCGGCATCAGACGTGGAACCAATTCGAACAAATCCTCGGAATGGTTGGAATCACGGCCACGTAGTCTGCCAGGGCATTCACTGCTGATTGCGAGTCGCCTGCCAGAAAAGGGTGTCTTTCCTGTTCTATCGGCAGCCGATTTCTTGTTTTCCACTGGTTTTCCAATGGTTTTGTGTATTCCGACACTCAATTGGGGCGTCCGCCCGCTCGTCCTCGCCGTTGTCCCATTCGATTACGCCGTGCGCCCGTTCGATTTGGACGCTGCGCCATTAGCTTCGGACGTTGTTCCATCAGTTATGAACGTTGTCCCATTCGTTACGGACGTTGCTCTATCAGTTTTGGACGTTGCGCCATTCGATGCAGACGTTGTTCTATTCGGTATGGACGTTGCTCCATTTGGTTGGGACGTTACGTCATTAGGTTGGGACGTGCGGCGGTTCGGTGCGGACGTTATGCCATTCGGTGCGGGGAGTTGGGAAAACCCTTGCGTTGCCATGCCGGACGGGGGTAGAAGTGCGCTAGATCCCATGAGCACTACAGGCACTTCTTTGGGGCAGCCGGCGCTCTCGCTGGCGCAGGTCTGCAAGTTGTTGAGCGATCCAACGCGGTGGAAGTTGTTGCGGGAGCTGTGCAAGGGCGAGATGCTGCCAAGCTCGGACCTCGCCAAGCGCGTCGGTTGTTCGACGGACATGGTCTTCAGTCACATGCTGGTCTTTCGGAAGCTCGGCCTGACGGTGCAGCGCTATCGCGGGTTTTATGAGATTGCGCCCGCGTTCCGGCCCGCAGCCGGCGCGACGACGATTGACCTCGGCCACTGCGTGGTCAAACTCGACACGCCGCTGGAGTAGGCAGGCGGCGTGTTCGTAATCCTGAGTGGAGCGAGCTTCCAAGCTCGCTCTCGGTTCTCATTTGGAAGACGGCGGGCGAGCTTGGAAGATCATCCCACTTAACGCGCATATTTCACACGCCGCACGAAACGCCGACAGGCTGTAGCCGCCGACGTAAGGAGGCGGACGCATTGCCAGCCACAGCCTTTCCGCCTCCTTACGTCGGCGGCTACGAAACGTGTGAAATATCCGCGTTAAACGCTGCCGCCCCGCAGTCTCACCGCTTGCCCATCGTGACGAATTCCTCTTCGCTCAACACGCCGTCCTTGTTCGTGTCGAACGTCGGGAAGCGTCGGCGGCCCTCGGCTTCGTCCGGGAACTTGTGGAGATACTCCTCCAGCGTGAGCTTGCCGTCCTTGTTCGTGTCCTTGCCCTTGAACATGGTTGTGCGGTCGGGCGCGGCTTTGCCCTGCGACTTGCCTTTGGCTTTGGGCTGGCGGGGCGTGTCCACGGGCTTGCCGGTGGCGGCGGCCGTTTCGCGCGCCTTGCTCGGCGGCAGCGATTTCTGCCACGCCAGCGCCTTGGCCGTGAGATCCTTCGCCACGTCGGGATGGCCGGCGGCGACGTTCCGCTCCTCGCCGATGTCTTTCGGGATGTTGTAGAGCTGCGCGCCGCTGCCGTCGTGGTTGACGAAGAGTTTCCATGGGCCGTCGCGAACGGCGAGCATCGGCGGCGTGTAGTCGTCGCCCCAGACGCGGAAGAGCCATTCCCAGTGCAGTGGTTTGTGGCGCGGGCGCGACTTGCCGAGCCAGATGTCGCTCACGTCCTCGCCGTCGGGTCGCAGATCGGCCGGCAACGCCACGCCAGCCTGTTTGCAGACCGTCGGCAGCCAGTCCACGGCGCCGATGACGCTGGTGTCGTCCACGCGGCCGGCGGCGACGCGGCCGGGCCACCGCAAGAGGCCGAACGTGCGGACGCCGCCCTCATACATGCTGCGTTTGCGCGCGCGCAACGGGCCGGTGTTGCCGACGCCGGCGTTGGCGGCGTTGCCGATGTTGTAGTCCTCGGGGCCGTTGTCGCTGGAGTAGAAAACGATCGTGTTGTCGGCGAGGCCTAGTTCGTCGAGCGCAGCGAGCAGCCGGCCGACCTGTGTGTCGAGGTCGGTCAGCGACGCGCAAAAGACGCGCATCTGGCTCTTCAAGTCTTTCGCGGTGCCGGCGTATTTCTTCATCCACGGCCCGAACGCCGGGTCGTCGGCGCGCGGTTCGAGGCCGTCATAGACGGCGAGTTGCTCCGGCGTGGGGTCGAGCGTGGCGTGCGGCAGCAGCGTCCAGACGTTGAGGTAGAACGGCTTCTCCTTGTTCTCACGCAGGAACTCGATGGCGTGGTCCATGATGATGCCGGTGGACTTGCCCCACCAGTGCGGCTCCGGCTTGGCGTTCTTTTCGCGCAACTGCGGGCCGTTGGAAACGATGGTGACGTGCTTGTTGATGCCGTAAGCGCCCGGCTCCGGCGCGCCGTCGCCGCCGCCGAGATGCCATTTGCCGAAGTGGCCGGTCGTGTAGCCGGCTTGCTGGAGCAACCGCGTGATCGTCGGCACTTTCGGGTCGAGCCAGTCAGGCATGGAACGCGCCGCGTTCTGCTCGTGCGTGGCGAAGTGGCCGTGGACCAGATGCCGCGCCGGATAGTGCGAGGTCATGAACGCGCACCGGCTCGGCGAGCAGACCGTCGCCGCGACGTAGAACTGCTTGAACCACGTGCTCTGGCTGGCGAACCGGTCGAGGTTCGGCGTCTTGACGTAGGGATGCCCGGCAAACTTCGCGTCGGCCCAGCCCTGGTCGTCGGTGAGGATGAAGATGACGTTGGGCTTCTTCTCCGCCGCGAAGGCAGAGACGAGACAGATCGTTGTAACAAGCACAGTCATCGCCAGCCACCAATGCCGGCGCATCCGAAGCGTGAATGGAGTCATGTTCGTCTCAGGATTGCGGGCGCGTCACTCGCCGCCCTTGAGTTTGGCGATGAGAAACTCCAAGGCGGAAGGATGCTTCACGTCGGGCGCGCCGGGATAGACCAGCTCGCACTCGACGCCGGCGCTCTTGCATTTTTCCTGCAACTTCACGCCGTAGTTCACCGTGTGCGTCGGGTCCTTCTGCGGCTGGCCGAGCGCGGGCGTGTCGCTGTAGATGAGACACACAGGCGGGTCGCCGGCGCTGACGTGCTCGATGGGAGAGTATTCCTTGATCCACGGCAGGACCGACTCGCGCGCGGCGAGAAACTCCGCAAACTGCGTGTCGCGCGACTTGAGGTTCTTCGGGTCCATGAAGCCGAACGCGTGCCCGCCGTAGCGGCTGTTCGGCGTCCATTCCTTCAACTGCTTCGGATCGAGCGAAGTCTGCGCGCCCCGCACGGCGGCGCACCACAGGCGCGTGGACTCGCGCGCGACCGGGTCGTTGCTCTTCGGGTCGGCCATGTCCTTGTGGAACGCGAGCCACAACGACGAGCAGGCGCCCGCCGAGGTGCCCGACGCGCCGATGCGCCGCTTGTCAATGTTCCACTCGCCAGCCTTGCTGCGGACGAACTGGAGCGCGCGCGCCGCGTCATGCAAGGGCCACTCAACCGGCGGCTTCACACCAGCGAGCTGCGCCTGCCACGAGTAGCGGTAGTTGATGGAAACGATGGAGATGCCGGCGTTGAGGCAGGCAAACATGTCACGCACAAGGTTCTTGTCGCCGCCAATCCAGCCGCCGCCGTGGATGTAGAACAGCAGCGGCGCCGGTTTGTCCGACTTGGCCTTGTAGAAGTCCAGCACCTGCCGCTCGTGCGTGCCGTAGGCGACGTTGGCGAGCGTCGGCTGCGGCAGCACGGCCTTCGGTTTGGCGTCGGGCTTAGGTTTCGCCGGAGCGTCCGCGGCGAAGGCTTGCGCCGCACAGAGAGACGCGAGAATGAGGATGGACAGGGTCTTCATCATTACTTGGCCTCCGACTTCAGTTTCTTGATGAGGTAATCCTGCGCCGTCGCGTGCTTCACGTCGGGGGCACCGGGATAGACGAGTTCGCACTCAACGCCGACGCTCTTGCATTTCTCCTGGAGCTTCACGCCGAAGTTCGCCGTATGTGTCGGGTCCTTCTGGTCCTGCCCAAGCGCGGGCGGGGCGCTGAAGATCAGATAGATGGGCGGATCGTCCGCCGTGACGAGCGCATACGGCGAATACTCCGCGATCCACGGCAGGATGGTGTCGCGCTTGGCGAGGAACTCCTCGAACTGCGAGAGCTTCTTCGCCGGGTCGCCCTTGAAGCCGAACGCGTGGCCACCGTATTTGCTGTTCGGCGTCCACTCCTTCATCTGCTGCGGGTCGAGCGTCGTCTGCGCGCCGATCACGGCGGCACAGAAGAGGCGGGTGGATTCGCGTGCGATGGGATCCTTGCTCTTCGGGTTGGCCATGTCCTTGTGGAACGCCAGCCACAACGACGAGCACGCGCCGGCTGAGCCGCCCGATGCACCGATGCGCTTCTTGTCAATGTTCCACTCCGCCGCCTTGCTGCGGACGAACTGGAGCGCTCGCGCGGCGTCGTGAAGCGGTCCCTTCACCGGCGGCACCACTTCGTCCGCCGTCGCTTCCGGGATGAAGCGATACTCGACTGACACCACCGAGATGCCCGCTTTGAGATAGTCGGCGACGCCGCTGACTCTGTCCTTGCTGCCGCCCATCCAGCCGCCGCCGTGGATGTAGAACAACAGCGGCGTCGGCGACGATGACTCGGCCTTCCAGAAATCGAGCACCTGCTTGGGGTGTTTGCCATAGGCGACGTTGGCCATCGTCGGCTGGGGGTTGGACGGCGCTTTGGCGGCAGGCCGTTTGGCACGCTTGTCCGACTTGGCCGCGTCGGCCGCCGAAACCATTCCGTGCGCCCACATGAGCGCCGCGCCGATCAACACACATGAAACGAATGCTCTTTTGTTCATCATCATCTCCTTCTTGGGTTCTATTCTCTTAACACCAACGCCATTCATTTGGCGCGCGGATTTTTCGCGCGTCGCCTTTTCACTGTGGCGCGAAGCCTTCGCGAATTTTCCCGTCGTGACCTATGAGCGACTTCGGGTCGGCCACGCGGCCCAACGCGCGGCAACCGGGGCCGACGCCGTCAAGGCCGAGGTCGTCCTTCATCCGCTCCGCCAGTGACTGGAGCTTCTTCACCATGTCGGGATTTTCCTTGGCGACGTTCTTCGATTCGCCGACGTCGGTGTCGAGGTTGTAGAGCTGCAATCCGCCCGGCTGGGTTTTCGCCTTGGCCTTTGCCTTGGCTTTCGCGGGCGCGGCGACACCGAGGTGCAGTTTCCACGGCCCGCTGCGGACGGCTTCCAGCTTCAGGCCTCGGAAATAATAGAACACGTCATGAACCGGTTGCTGGCTCCCGCCGGAAAGCAGCGGCCAGATGTCGCCACCGTCGAACTTGCAGCCCGCGGGTAGTTGGCCGCCGGCGAGGCGCATGAAAGTGGGCAGCACGTCCATCATGCCGGTGATGGCGTCGCAGGCGGTGCCGGCGGGGACATGGCCGGGCCACCACGCGAGGGTTGGCACGCGCATCCCGCCTTCCCGCGTCGAGCCTTTGTTGCCGCGCAACGGCGCGTTGACGGCGCGCGCGGTGCCGCCGTTGTCGGAGGTGAAAATGACCAGCGTCTTCGAATCGAGCTTCAGCTCCCGCAACGCATCGAGCACCCGGCCGACGCTCCAATCCACCTCCTCGACCCAGTCGCTGTAAATCCCGTTCGGCGACTTGCCGGCCCACTTCTTGCCCGGATAGATCGGAAAGTGGACGGCCGTGTGCGGCAGGTAGAGGAAGAACGGCTTGCCGCGGTTCGCCCGGATGAACTTCACCGCCGCCGTGGTGTAACGCTCGACGATGCCCTGCTGCTCGTCTTGCTTCACGCGTGCGATGACCTTCTCGTTCTCCAGCAACGGCAGCGGCGGCTGGCTCATGCCGCGCAGGCCCGCCTCGTCGTTGCCGGTGAGGTTGGTGAGGCGCGGCTCCGGGAGCTTGTCGCCGAGATTGCTCTTGGAGCCTTCCGACGCCGGCCCCATGTCGTTCGAGTAGGGAATGCCGAGATAGTAGTCGAACCCGCGCCGCGTCGGCAGGAACGGCGGCTGGTCGCCGAGATGCCACTTGCCGATGCAGCCGGTCGCGTAGCCGGCCTCCTTGAGCAGTTCCGCCACCGTGCGCTGCTCTGGCGTCAGGCCAACCGCGCCCGCGGGAAAGAGCACGCCGGGGATCGGCAGCACGCGCTTCGGGTAACAGCCGGTCATGAGCGCCGAACGCGACGGCGAGCAGACTGGCGCGGCGTAGAACGATGTCAGCTTGCAACCTTCCTTCGCCATGCGGTCGAGGTTCGGCGTTCGATTGAGCTTCGAGCCGAACGGCCCGATGTCCGCGTAGCCGAGGTCGTCAATGTTGATGACGATGAAATTGGGTCTCGGAGCGTCAGCCGCCGAAATAGTCCCCAGCCCGCCTGCCAGCGCTACGCCGAAACATGCACACAAAACAAATACTCGCTTGTTCATCTTCATTGGCTCCTTTGTGATTCGTCTCTTTAACATCGCCGTGCCGCGTTTGGATACAGGAATTCTTTGTGCGGAAGCTCTTTTCTTGGCTCCGACAGTCCGCTAATATCCCGCGGCGTCGGATGCGACAACCATGAAAACCGCTGGCACCAAACGTCATCTTCTGCTTCTCGTTTTGCCCGTGCTGCTTTTGTCGGGATGCGCCATGGAGCCGGCGGACAAGGAGTTCTTCTATCGGAGTTGGACGCGTCCCACGGGCGGCTCCGCGCCCCTCCATGAGCCTCCGCCCCAGCAGCCGTTGCCAGCGCCGCCACCTCCCGCACCTTGATCTTCGACATCCTGGCGTGTCACCAGCGCGCCGTTTCGGCGTGACTTTCCATCACTCAACAACTGACACGATGAAAACACTCACTGCGATTCTGTGGACCTTCGCCGCGTGCGCCGCAACCGGCTTGTCGGCGGACGGCGGCGCGGTGTTCAGTTACGACTTCGAGAACGGAGCGGATGTTCGCAGATGCCCGGAGTTGCTGCTGAAAGACGTCGAGGCCGCCATCGTCGCGCCGGGCGCGGGCGGCAGCGGCCATGCGCTGCGGTTGCGCAACACCAAACCCGGCCGCTACGCGCAAGTCACCATCAAGCGGCCATTCCCGTTGCAGAAGAACCTTGTGCTGTCGTTCGATCATCGCGAGGAGGTTGAAGGCGGCGAAGCGAGCTACCTCGGTGTGCTCTTCTACGACACCGCCGGCAAGTCATGGTTCAACAGCGGTGACTTCGGACCAAAGTGGCGGCACGCCGAGATCGTGCTCGGCGAAATGCGCAGCTCCAACGGCGGCGTGCTCGCGCTCGGCAAAGTCATGGAGCGCATCAACCTCTACGGCCGCTCCAAGGGCGACACCAAGGCCGTGATGACCGTCTGGCTCGACAACATCACGCTGCGCGTGCAGCCGCCAGCGTCGCGCCAGAGCGACGAAGTGCGCACCTCCACGTCAAATCCACCGTTCTTCAACTGGCCGCGCGCCAAGGGCGAGACTAAGCTCCAGTATTCGCCCGACCCGGCTTTCCCTGACGCCAAGACCACAACCGTCAGCGTGACGCAGAATTTCCACACGCCGCCAAAGCCGCTCGGGCCGGGGCTGTGGCATTGGCGAGTCTGGACGTCGTCGGAACTGACCGAAGGTTGGTCGGAAGTGCGCCGCGTCAACATCGTGCCGGAAGCGCACCGCTTCATCACCGAGCCGGTGCCAGTGACGAAGATCGCTGCGTCGGCGCGCCCACGCGTGATTGACCTCGCCGCCGCGCGCAAGGAACACGCCGGCAAGAGCGCTGCCGCGCTGGTGAAGTCGGCGGAGAAGCTCCATCGCAGCGGCGTGCCGAGCGACCCACCGCGCTACGCGCCGGGCAATCCCGATTGGCCGACGTGGATTGATTGGTATGGCAAGGTCCACGGCGGCATCACCAGCCGGACCGGCCGGAAGCTCCAGCAGATCGCCCAACTCGCCGCGCTCACATGTGATCCGCAGGTCGTCGCATGGGCGAAGGAGATGGCGCTCGCCGCCGCAGTATGGAACCCGAAAGGCGGCAGCGCGATGGAAGTCGGCGACATCGGTGCGCAACATCTTCTCCGCGGATTGAGTTGGTGCTACGACGCGCTCCACGACGACCTCACGGCCGACGAGCGCGCGAAGCTGCGGGCCGTCATCGTCGAGCGCGCGGAGCAGTTCTGGAAGCGCCTGAATCCTTTCCGCAGCAACGAGTTCAACAACCACGCGTGGCTCCAGACACTCGCGCTGGCCGAGGCCGGCTTCGTTCTCATCGGCGAGCACGACGAGGCCGCGGCGTGGGCGGAGTTTTCGCGCCAGCTTTATCTTGGCCGGTTCCTTTGCTGCCTCGGCTACCAAGGCGACAACAACGAAGGCATCGGCTACTGGGGCTACGGGCTTCTGTTCGTGATTGATTACGGCGACCTGATGCGGCACGTCTGCGGCATTGACCTCTTCCAGCATCCGTGGCTGAACCAGACGGCGCGGTTCCCGATGTATTGCGCGCCGCCGAACTCGTGGGCCGTCAGTTTCGCCGACACGGCCAAGCCCAACCACAGCGTCCGTGGTCCTGCCGAGCAGCGGCAGGTGCGCGACCTCGCCGTCCGCACGCGCGATCCCTACGCGCTCTGGTATGCCGGCGCGACCAACGCCGTGGACGGTCTCGCGCCGAAGCCGCCAACCGACCTGCCGCAGTCCGTTCACTACCGTCACATCGGCTGGGTCATCTTCAACACCTCGCTCGCCGACGGCATGGAGAACTCGACGTTCGCGATGCGGAGCGGGCCGTTCTACGCCGGCCACCAGCACGACGACCAGAACGGTTTTGTCATCCACGCCTACGGCGAAAAGCTTGCGATAGATTCCGGCTACTACGATTGGTGGGGCAGCCCGCACTTCAAGGGCTACTCCACGCTCACCCGCGCCCACAACGCCATCATCGTCAACGGCAAGGACCAGGCCCACATGCAGAAGGGTGCCGACGGCCGTATCGGCGCCTACTTCGATTCGCCCGCCTACGGCTACACCGTCGGCGACGCCTCCAACCCCGCCGTTTATCTCGGCCAACTCAAACGCTTCGACCGCCGCGCGCTGTTCATCAAGCCGGGCTTCGTCGTCATCCACGACCTGCTGCAATCGAGCGCCGCGCCCACTCGCTACGACTGGCTGCTTCACGCCGTCGCGCCCATCGAGACCGACGCCGCTTCGCAGTCGTTCGCGCTCACTTCCGGCAAGGCCGCCCTGCGCGGACGTTTCCTTGCCCCGTCGAAGCTCACGATGACGGTGACGAAAGGCTACCCGGTCGAGCCAGTGGACGGCTACAGCACTCGGCCCGTGCCGCCGGAGAAATACGCTCACGAGTGGACATTGACGACCACGCGCACCGCGCCAGCCGAAAACGAAGACATCGTCACTGCCATGCAGATCCGCCGACTCGCGCCCACCACCGATCCGGAGGCGCGCATGGAGTCGCTGAAAGCCGCCAACGCATTCGGCATTCGCATCGCCGTCGGCGACGACACGCACATCATTCTCTTCCGCCAGCGCGACGCGAAAAACACGATGAGCGGCGATGAACTGGAGAGCGACGGCGACGCAGCCGCCATCCGCTTCGACACGCAGAGCGGCACTGTGCGGAGCGCGTTTGCCACCGGAGCTACTCGGCTGCGTTTCCGCGGCAAGGAGCTGTTCCGCAACGCCACGCCGACGGATTGGTCGCTGCCTGCCGAAAGGAAATGAACTTATGAAGATGCTCGCAACGAGTCTGCTGACTCTCGGCCTCGCCGCGCCTTGCTTTGCCGATGTTACTCTCAAGCTCACCGACGCCACGATCACGTTGAACGAGCGCGGTTGCGTGACGTCACTGCTTGCTGCCGACAAGCACGAATACGCCCCGCCTGCCGCGCCACCGGCGTTCGAGGCGACGGTGGATGGTGGCGTGCTACAGCCAAGCCGCGTCTCGCGAAAAGCGAACAAGCTGACCGTAGAGTTCGGCGAGCGCGGCCGAGTGCAGTTCAACATCACCGAAGGGCGTGGCTTCGCGTTCCTGAAGCTGACGGAGATGGCGCTCAAAGGGACAGTCGAGCGGCTCCAGTTGTTCTGTCTGCCCGTCAACGGCCCGAAGAAGGTCGGGGGCACCATCAACGCCTGCTACGACGAACGGTTTGCGACGGCGGTCATGGGCACCGAGATCAACGTCCGGCCGCGTCTGCTCGGCGCACGCGGCGCTGGCTCCGACAACAAGGGCTGCACGCACCTCTTCGAGCAGGTGACAGACGCCAAGCACGGCAATCGCGCGGCGCGATTCACCGCCACCAGCGAGCGCGATGACAACGCCGGCTGGAGCGTCGTCGGCCGGCGGTTTGCGAAGCCGCTGGATTTGAGCGGCTGCACGGGATTGCGAGCGTGGGTCCACGGTGACGGCAGTGGGCAGTCGTTGAAGATCCAGTTGACCGACGGCAAGGGCGGCTACCGCGACGACTACGTGAAAATCGATTTTACCGGCTGGCGGCAGGTGACGATGGCAAAGCCAGCCCTGAACACGCTGCGCAGCGAGCGCGTCGTCCACATGAACTTCTACTTCAACTCGCTGCCGGCGAAGCGGAAGGTGGTCTGCCTGCTCGACCAGGTCGAAGCCGTTGTTGGGGACAAGACAGTGCTGCTGGAGGATTTTGAGGACACCTCATCGGAACTCTGGCCGATGGTTGGCATGAGGCTCTACGCCGAGACGGTGAAACAGTTCGGCGTCGAGCCGGCCGGTGTCGGCGTCATCGCCTGCCCGCGCGCGCAGTTCGAGAAGACGATCGAGCGGTTCGAGCGCGCGTCGGGACTGCCGAGTCCGCGTGTGGATGGCGTCTGGGCCAAGACCTCGCCCGCCGCAAAACGTTCCTATCTCTTCATCACCAACTTCGCCGAGAAGGATACCGATGAGGTCATTGCTTTCGCCAAGCGCGGCCACTTCGACGCCATCCTGATCGTGCAGAGTTCGTGGTGTTCCTCGACCGGTCATTATCCGATCAACACGAAAAACTTCCCGCGGGGCCTCGACAGCCTCAAGGCGACGTTCGCGAAGCTCAAGCGCGCCGGCTTCAAGGTTGGCCTGCATTACCTCGCGCCCTCCATCTACCCGCCCGACCCGTATCTCACGCCCGTGCCCGACCCGCGACTGTTCCGCGACGCTTCGGCGGAATTGGCCGGCGACGTGGACGCGAAGACAACGTTCATCCCGACGACCGCCGCACCGGAGAAGTTCCCCGCCGAGGACGGCGGCTACGACGGCGACGGCGCAGTCATTCAAATCGGCAACGAACTCATCCGCTACACCGAGCGTTCGATGAAGCCGCCGTTTGGTTTCACCGGCTGCGTGCGCGGCCTGCACGGCACTGCGGCCGCGGCGCACGCCCGCGGCGAGAAGCTGACGCACCTGCGGAAGAGCTACGGCTACTTTCTCTTCGACATGGACACGACCCTCATCAACGAGGTCGCCGACAACCTTGCGAGCGTCGTCAACGCGCTCAACGCCGACATGGTTTATTGGGATGGCTCCGAGCGGCTCCAAGGCGACCACGCCTACTACAACGCCAAGCTCCAGAAGGCGTTCTACGACCGGTTCAAGAACAAGAACATGCTGATCCAGGGCAGCAGCCACAGTCATTATTCGTGGCACATCCATGCGCGCTGCGCCTCCGCCGATGGCCACGGCGATCTCAAGGGCTACCTCGACGAACGCACGCCGTCATTCGCGAGCTACTACTTCGCCAACCTCGTGCCGCTCGATATCGGCTGGTATTACGTCTATGACGTGCAGGCGACCGTGGACCAGTTCGAGTATGTGCTGAACAAGTCGGTTGGCTACGATTCCTCCGTATCGCTGCAGACCTCGCCCAAGCACATCCGGGAGCACCCTTACATTGACGTGATCGTGGATCTCATTGGCGCTTACGAGCGGCTGCGGCTCAGCGGCAAAGTGCCGGAGGAAACGCGCGCCAAGCTTCGGGTGCTGCAGCGCGACTATAGGCTCGTGCGCGACGGCCGCGTGCAGGCGCTCCAGCGCGTCATCTACGAGCCGTGGCGCAGCATCACCGCGCTCGACGGCAAGACCAACGTCTGGGAAACCGTCGTGACCGAAGGCCCGTGCCGCGTCGGCGTGGACATCCAGTTGCCGTCCGGCCAGTGGGCCGCACCGGGGCCATCGTATCGCTCGGAAAAATCGATCTCGCTGGAAGACTTCGGCGACGCGCGCGCCTACGACAAGATCCGCAACACCTTCCCCGGCGTGACGCAACAGTTCCAGATCACAACGACGGGCGGCATCGAGGGTAAACCGTGCGCGGTTTATTCCGCGACCGCCCCCTTCCGTGGCGGCTGGTCTTGCGTCGGGCGCACGTTCAGCGCGCCGCTCGACATCTCGTGGCACAAGGGCATCGGTTTCTGGCTGCGCGGCGACGGCAACGGGGCACAGTTCAAACTCCAGCTTCGCGACGGCAAAGGCGCAGCCGATTTCTACATCCCCAACAACTACACCGGTTGGCGCTACCACCAGATCGCCCGTCCGGCGAAGGACGCGATTGATTACGGCCGCCTCTCGCAGCTTTACCTCTATTATAATGGGCTTCCCGCGAAGACGAACGTGACGTGCGCCATCGCCGGCGTGCGCGCGTTGCCGGCGCTCGACGAACCGGCGGTCGTTGATCCCGTTTTCGAAGTCGCCGGCCACAAGCTCACGTGGCCTGTGACGCTCATGACTGGCCAGACGTTCACCTACTGGCCTGACGAAGGCGTGCGCATCAGCATCGGCGAAAAACACGGCCCCGTCGCGCGCTTCGAGCTGCCGCTGACGATTACACTGCCGCCGGGCAAACATACGGTGCGGTTCACGACACCAACGCCGCTGACCGCCGCGCCCAGCGTGCGCCTGACGTTGCAGCCTGCGGAGCGACCACCGGTGACGAAGACAGGAAAGACGAAATGAGAACAAAGCAATTCGCGTTTCTGTTGCTTGCAGCAACAGCGGCGTTTGCCGACCGCGCCGCGGACGATGCCGCATGGGAGACCATTCGCATCAAGCAGGAAAGACCGCTGTTGATGGAGACGCCGTTGGTGAGCAATGGCGCGGCAGCGGCGGCAATTGTGCCGGCGGATGGTGAACTGTGGAACAACGCGGCTGCGAAACTGCAAGCTGCCGTAGCTGAAAAGACTGGCGTGAAGCTGCCCGTCGTCGCGCCGGCGAAGATCACCGACGCGGATTGGGCGAGCCGCCATCTCATCGTCATTGGCAATCTGCTGAACAATCCCGTCTTCGCGCGGCTCTACTTCAACTACTTTGCCTGCACCGATGCCGCCTACACTGGCAACGGCGGCTACGAGTTGCGCTCGATTCACGACCCGTGGGGCAATGGCCACAACGTCATCGCGGTGGGCGCGCAGGACAAAGCAGGGGTCGAGGCGGGCGTGGCACGGCTTGTCGCGCTCATCAACGAGCGAGCCAAAGACGGCGAACTGAAACTTGGGAGATTGATGGAGTTGAAGTTCACGAAGAAAGGCCGGCGCGCGCCGCTGGAGGAGAAACTCACCGCCAAAGGAATCGCCGACCGCAAGGAAGCCATCGCGAACATCTACGCCCGACCCGGCACCGAGCGCGGTGCGGCGCACAACACGATCAAGTTCGCGATGCTCTATCATCGCACCGGCGACCCCGGCTGGCTGGAGTTATATCGCGACGCGATGCGCCAGCATATCAACTACTACGCGACCAACGAATACATCCTCCAGGAAGGCCCGCGCCGTTACGACCGTGACTTCCGCGATAGTTGGGCTTACGGCATGGTCATCGCGTGGGACCTGGTCGAGGAATCACCCGGTTGGAGTGACGAAGAGCGGCTGAAGTTCACCAACCACGTCCTGCGCATGGTCTGGGAATCGAACCTTTACCAGAACTGGGACAGGGAGTCGTCCGTCGCGAAATGGCGCGTGTTCGGCAGCATCACGCACAATCACCACACGTGGCCCGGCCTCGCCGACCTCTTTGGCGGCTGGTATTTCTTGCGCCACTACAAATTGCCGGTGGCGAAGGACTGGCTCGATATCGCGCTGGGCATGTTTCGCTCGTGCTCGCTAAGCTCGAAGCCGTGGGAGGACAGCGCGGGTTATCAGTGGATTCCGCAGCGGCACGTCCTCACGTATGCGCTCGCGTCGGGCGACCGGACGTTCATCGAGCAGGGCCACGCCTCGCAGACTGGAAAGGCGTTGCTGCAAGCGCTCGACAGCCTCGGTCGACAGCCGGCGTGGGGCGACTGCGGCGGTTTTACGTCGGTGTCGGGAATGCCGGAGCTGATGTGCGCGCTGGAATACGCCACCGGCGACGGTCGCTATCGCTGGGCAATCGAGTGGCTCGGCGCGGACGCGCGCGACGAGATGGAAGCGCCGTTCTGGACCAACGTCGCGCCGAAGCGTCCCGACGACCTCGTGGGCGTCGCCGTCACTCGACTGCCAAAGATGCACTATGACCTTTTCGGCCGCTCCGGGCGCAGCGACATCTGGCAAGCACCGAACCTGCCGTTTGAGGAGACATTCGACAAACTCACGCTGCGCAGCGGCTGGGCCGAGGACGACGATTACCTGATGCTCGACGGCACTGCCGCCGGCTCGCACGGCCATCTCGACGGCAACTGCATCATCGCGTTCACCGCCGCAGGCGCGCAGTGGCTCGTGGACGCCGAATACATCCGCCGCATCCCAAAGTATCATTGCGGCGTCACCGTCCTGCGCGACGGCGTCAGCGCGATCATGCCGCCGAGCGCGCGGCTAGATGAAGCCGTCTGGACCAACAACACCGCACGCGTCCGCACCACAATGCCGCACTACAACGGCATGACCTGGACGCGCAACATTGAGTTCGTCCCAAAGCGTCACGTCACGGTGATTGACGAACTCACCGCCGAGCAGTCCGGCGACTACAGCCTTCGTTGCTGCTGGCGCGTGGCCGGCGAAAGCATGCTCGACGGCGACACGTTGCGCACGCGGCAGCGCGAGAAAGGCTTCGCCCTGCGCAACCTCAGCGGCCAGCGACAGGAACTCGTTTATATCAAGGACTTCGCCGGCCTGCCGATTCACCAGCTTTATCAGCGGCAGAGCGCCCGACTTCGCGCCGGCGAGACCGTTCGCTTCGTGAACGTCTTCGCCGCGTCGAAAGACGGCCTGCCGAATCTCGACGCTCGCGACGTCGCGTCCGCAACAAAACCGAAATACGCACCCATGCCGGCCGGCGCGAAGCCGTTGCGGACGCTGTGGCGCTTCGCTGATTTCCCGGTAACGCCGCGTCCACTGAAAGTCGCCTCGATCCGCTCCGACCCGCCGCCTCGCGAGGCTTACAGTCCGCTGGAGAAACTGATTGACGGCGCGTCCGGCGGCTCGACGACCTCCTGCATGTTCCTGGCCGGTAAGCCCGTCAACATCGTGCTCGACCTCGGCACGCCACAACGAGTGCGCGAGGTCTGCGTCCGCTCATGGGAGAAACTCGACGGCTGGGGAATCAAGGGGCTCACATTGAGCGTGAGCGACGACAACTTCCAGCGCGACGTTCGCGCCGCGGGCGAACTGGCAGCCACCGGCACGCAAACGTTCGGCAGAAATGTCAACACCATCCGCACCGCGTCGCTCAACCAGACCGCGCGCTACGTCCGCATCACTGGCGAGCCGGCAACCGCGAAGTCGGTGGTCTATCTCGCCGAGATCGAAGTCCTGGGCGAGACGCCTGGCGAGAAAGCAAAGCTTGTCGCGCTCGCGTCGGCCGACCTCGACGGCGATGGCAAGAGCGAGACGTTCGTCGGAACCGCTGGCGGCGAAATCGTCGCGCTGAGCGCGTCGGGCAAGAGACTCTGGCAGACGAAGGTGGGTAGTTCGGTAACGGCGCTCGCGGCGGGAAAGGGCTTGGTGGTTTACGGCACCGACGATGCCGTGCTTGGTGTGCTGGCCGCCGACGGGAGCAAGGCAGCCGAAGTGAAGCCGCCGATGTATCGCGGCGTGCCGAGCCGCGTGCGGAACATCACGCTCGCGGATCTCGACGGCGACGGCGCGCGGGAGATTGTGATCGGCTGCGACAGTTGGCAATACATGGCCTACTCATCTGCATTGAAGCTTGTCTGGAAGACCGTCTATTACGCCCACGGCGCGACTGTCGGCCACGTGGCAGATCTCGACGGTGACGGCAAGCCGGAGGTTATCGCCGGCAATGCTTACTACAGCCTCCAGATTCTGAATCATCGCGGCAAAGTGCTCAGTGGCCGCTCAGGCTCCTTCGGCCCGGAGCAGACCGCCGTGACCTCCGGCGACCTGCGCGGCGACGGCAAACGCGCGGCCATCCTCGGCACCGATGGCGGCTTGGTGCTCGCGTTCGACGCAAAAGGCGGCAAGCTCTGGGAAACCAACGTTGGTGACCGCGTGACTACGCTCCACTGCGACGTGGTCGGCGGCAAACCGCGCGTAATCGCGGCGTCCGAGAGCGGTTACGTCTGGGCGTTCGACGCTTCCGGCAAACCAATTTGGAAACGCGACCTCGGCGAGCCGGTCAAGCGCCTCGTCCGCGACGGCGATGGCTACGTTGCCGCCGCTTCGGCCAACGGCATCGTGCGACTGTCGCTGGATGGAAAGGTCGAAGCTGTCGCGACCACGCCCGCGCCGGTGATTGATCTGGTCGTCAGCGATGGACAGGCGACCGCGCTGATGGCAGACGGTTCGGCGCTCGGCGTGGCGACGCGATAGGATGGAGATCTCATGAAGACATGGCTTCATTGTTTGTTAATGACTGTTCTGACCAATTCCGGCCGGGCGATCGCGGCGGGTGGCGGCTTTCTGCCGGCGGAGCCGATGGAGATCGGCAGCGAGCCACAGTTCGTGTTCGACCTTCACGTGGTGGACACGACGTGGGGATTGAAACCCAAGGGCGAACCGGTCAAGCGCGTGCTCCATCAGCCGAAGAAACATCCGGCCAACCCGTTGATCATCGGGGATGATCCGAGCCATCTTTGGGTGTTGCGCGAGACGAACGGCCTCTTTCGCATGTGGTATCAAGCCAACGTGAAGAACCCCGCTGTGGACAAGGGGAAGGATCTCTACCGCGTCACGGTTGCCTACGCGGAATCCAAGGACGGCCTGCACTGGGAAAAGCCCGCGCTCGATTTGTTTCCCGACGCGAAGCGATGCAGCCTGCCGCGCAACGCGGTCATCCACCGGCTGGACGAACCACAGTGCGAATCCAACGCGCCGCAGATCGTCGAGGTGCCGGAGAAAGATCGGCGGGGTTTCCACTACATCATGCTCTACACGATGAGCACCGCGCCGCTCAACGGTATCCGACTTATCGGCTCGCACGACGGCATCCATTGGGACGCCAAGAGCGACATGCGCATCGCCAAACTCTCCAGCGACACGCACAACACCATCCACTACGACGCCGCGCGGGACGAATACGTGATGTTCTGCCGTTCCAAGCACATCTACCGCGCGCCCGGCCAGACCAAGGAGATGACCAGCAGCGGCGAATCGCGCCGCGGCATGTCGCGCATGAGCAGCAAGCAACTCTGGACCGAATGGAACGTGCGGCCGCAAACGATCATCATGCCCGACGAGCGTGACGCGGAACTGGGCTACAACTATTTCATGGCGATGCCTGTGCGTCGTTACACGGGCATCTGGTGGGGCCTGCTCGCGCCGTTCCTGTGGAACGACCTCTACGCCAGCGAAATCGCCTGGAGCCGCGACGGCTGGCGGTTCGAGCGTCTGCCCGCGCGCCAGCATCTCATTGAGTTCGGTCCCAAAGGCTCGTGGGACCAATCCATGATCGTCGCGAGCGCGCGCTGGGTCGAGGTCGGCGACGAATGGTGGCTCTACTACGCCGGCTTCAGTGGCCCGCATGACGATCCCAAAGGCCGCAACGGCGCCATCGGCCTCGCGACGGTCCGCAAGGAAGGTTTCATCTCGCAGCGCGGCCCCAAGACCGGCGGCGTGGTTTGCACGCGCGCGCTGCGCTGGCCCGGCGGCAGATTATTCATCAACGCCGACGCCCACGAGGGGGAACTAAGGGTGCGCGCCTCCGACGAACTGCGAAGGCCGTTACCGGGCTGCGACTACGCCGACTGCAAACCGTTCACTGGCGACAGCGTCGCGCACGAAGTGACGTGGAAGGGCAAGTCGCTCGATGCACTGAAGGGACAGGTCGTCCGCTTGGAGTTTCTTCTGAAGAACGCCGACCTCTACACGTTCCGGGCAACGGGAAGCGAGTGAGGGGTGAAACGGAGCCAGACTTTATGAAGACAGCAATTCCTTGGCTGATGCTCGCCGCGCTGGCCGGAGCCGGCCCGATGGCCGTCGCGGGCGTCGGAGTCCTGCCGGTGGAGCCGGTGGATATCGGCACGGAGCCGCAGTTTTTCGTGGACGATCACATCGTGGACAATCGTTGGGCGTTGAAGCAGAAGACCGAGGAGGTGCTGCGCGTCTTCCACCCGCCGAAGAAGCACCAGAGCAATCCACTGATTGCGGGCGAGGGCGGCTACGTGTGCGTCGCGCAGGACCGGGAGGCGGGCTTGTTTCGCATGTGGTATCAGACTTACGACCGCGCCGGAAAGACGGAGGATGAGGCGGGCGATTACGCCATTGCCTACGCGCAGTCCAAGGACGGCTTGAAGTGGGAGCGGCCGAAGCTGTGCTTGATGAACTGGAAGGGCGGCAAGGACAACAACATTGTGTGGCGCGGTTTCGGCGACAAGCGCGCCAGCGGTCAGCAAATCCTCACGCTGCCGGAGAAGGACCGGCGCGGCTACCGCTACGTGATGGCCTATCACACCTCCGGCGCCAGACGCGGCAACAACGGCATCCGGCTGGTCGGCTCGCAGGACGGGATCCATTGGGACAAGGCAGGCGACACGCTGATCGCGCCGCTGCCGAGCGACACGGTCAACAGCATCGTCTTCGATCCCGTCCGCCGTCTCTACGTCATGTTCTGCCGCGACAAGACCGCCTACCGGCTCTTTCAGGCCAACATCCTCGACACCGGCGAGTCGCGCCGCGTTGCGCGGATGGCCAGCCCGGAGTTGTGGACGGAATGGAAATCGAAACCGCAGAACATACTCATTCCCGACGAGCAGGACATGGCGCGCGGGTTCAACCGATTCTACGGCATGCCGGCGCGCTATCACGCTGGCATCTATTGGGGCGCCTTGTGGTGCTTCAAGCTGAACACTGACATCTGGACCGAGCTGGCCTGGAGCCGCGACGGCGTCAACTTCGAGCGCATGCCCGGCCGGCCGCGGCTGATTGATCTCGGCAAAGACGGCGCGTGGGATGACGGCATGGTCTTCGGCGGCTCAGACTGGGTCGAGATGGGCAACGAGTGGTGGATGTATTACAGCGGTTGGGACGGCCCGCACGGGACGCGCGACCGCACGCCCGGCATCGGGTTGGCGACGTTGCGAAAGGAAGGCTTCGTCTCGATGCGCGGTCCACGCGGCGGCGGCGTGGTCTGCACGCGGCTGCTCCGCTGGCCCGGCGGCAAGCTAATCGTCAACGCCGACGCGCACGCGGGCGAACTGAAGGTGCGCATCTCGGACGAGCGGCGGAAGCCGCTGGCGGGCTTCGACTACGCCGATGGCATCGCGTTCACGGGCGACAACGTCGCGCATGAAGTCGCGTGGAAGGAGAAAGCGATTGATTCGTTGAAAGGCCGGGTCATCCGGTTGGAGTTCCTGCTCAAGGACGCCGACCTCTACACGTTTCGCTCGACCGGCGGTGAATGACAGAGTTTGATTGGAGAAGACGATGAAATACATGACACGCAGAGATTTCCTGAAGAGTTCCACCGCCGCCACATTGGCGTTTGGAGCGCCGAGACTGGCCAGCGGCAGCCCGAGCGATGAGGTCCGCATCGCCGTGGTCGGGCTTGGCGGCATCAACATCCCCGGTGGCGTCGGCGGGCGTGGACGGCAGCTTATCAAGAGCTTCCTCAAGGTTCCGGGAGTCAAGGTCGCGGCGCTGTGCGACGTGGACAGGACGATCCTCGAGGACAGCGCGAAGTTGTTCAAAGACCGCGGCGAAAGCGTCGCCACGCACGTGGATTTTCGCCGTGTGCTCGACGACAAGAGCATTGACGCCGTGGTGCTCGCTACGCCGAACCATTGGCACGCGTTGGGGACGATCTGGGCGTGCCAGGCGGGCAAGGATGTCTATGTCGAGAAGCCGTTCTCCTACAACATCTGGGAAGGCCAGCAGATGGTCGCCGCCGCCCGCAAATACAAACGCATCGTCCAGGTCGGCACGCAACGCCGCTCCAGCACGGTGCTGCCCGTGGCGTTCGAGTATCTGCGCAGCGGCCAACTCGGCCCCGTCCGCTTCGCGCATGCGCTCGTGTTTCGCGCTCGCGTTGGCATCGGCGAGGCAAGCACGCCGACGCCGGTGCCGGAGACGGTGGACTACGACCTTTGGTGCGGCCCGGCCCCGAAGACACCGCTGATGCGCAAGCAACTGCACTACGAGTGGCACTGGGTCTGGCCGACCGGCAACGGCGAGATGGGCAACAACGGCGTCCACATGACCGACATCTGCCGCTGGGGGCTGGGCCTGAACCAGCCGCCGCCCCGCGCGATGAGCATCGGCGGGCGGTTCGCGTTCAACGATGCCGGCGAAACTCCGAACACACAGATCGCCATCTTCGACTATCAGCCTGTGCCGATCATCTGTGAGATCCGAAACGTGTCGAAGAACACGGAGCCGAAAGCGCCGAGCACGCTGGGCAAATTCCGCGGCAGCGCCAGCGGTATCGTGATCGTGTGTGAAGGCGGCCACTTTGCCGGCGACTACACCAGCGGCGCGGCCTTCGACAAGGAAGGCAAGAAGATCAAGGACTTCCAGGATGGGAACAAGACCGGCGCAATTGAAGTTTTCCACACGGCCAACTTCATCGCCGCTGTCCGCAGCCGAAAAGTTGACTCGCTCGTCGCCGAGGCTGCCGTTGGCCACGCTTCGGCCGCCTGCTGCCACATGGCGAACATTTCCCACCGCATCGGCAAGCAGGCTTCCCCCGATGAGATTCGTGAGCGGATACGCTCAAACGGAGAGCTGTTGGACGCTTTTGAGCGTTGCCGCGAGAACTTGCGCGAGAACGGCGTGGACCTCGGCGCGACGCCGGCCGTGCTTGGGCCGTGGATTACGTTCAACGCCGGGCAGGGATGTTTTGTCAGAGAGTTCGCCGAGGAGGCCAACCAGCTTTCACGGCGGAAAGACCGAGTGCCGTTCGTCGTGCCAGAGGTGGTCTGAGGGCACGCCGACCAGCCCTTGCGCAGCCTAAAAAAAGTAGCAAATTGTCATAGACGAGGGAGCAGCAGACATGTAGAGTCCGCGGCTCAACTTTGCCAAGAAGCAATAAGGAGAAAATATGTCAGAACTGATAAAGAAACTCGTGGTTCCGATCAGCGTTATTTTGGCGCTCATCGGCGTGGTGTTGGCTTGGTCCCGCGGCAGTGCTCACGCCCAGCTTCTGGACGAGGCACGCAACCTCTCGGTGCAGGTTAACCAGATGCAATTCCGCCAGACGGTTTATCAACGGCTCGCGCAGGAGCTGCTTGTTTACAGCCAACGCCAGCCGGCGATTGACCCCGTGCTGGTCGCGTTCGGCCTGAAGCCCGCGCCGCCGCAGCCGGCCCAGCAACCGGCCGCCTCGCAGCCGGCCCGCCCAACCACCCCGTCCACCCCCGCCCCGCGCAGCCGCTAATTGGAACAGAACCATGAGCCAACCAAGTTTCAAATCTTCAGAAGAGTCGCCGATCCTCGGCATCAGCATCGCCGTCGTCGCCATCCTCGTGTTTGTCCTGAGCTGGCGCGTCGGCTCGTATATCTCGCTGCAAAACGCGAACCTCGACAGCAGCATCCAGAACATGAAGCGGCAGGTCGAACAGGGCCAGCCGATTGACCAGAACTTCATGCGTTTCCGCGACACGTTGATGCAATACGTCCAGCAGACCAAGGACGTGAACGTGGTGCGTCTGCTGGCGGCTTACGGTGTTGTTCAGGTTCAGCAAGCGCCGGATCAGCCCGCCGCGCAGGGAGCTGCGCAGCAACCGGCACAGCCGGCTGCGCCCGCGCCAAAAGCAGCGCCGTCCGCTCCCTAAGCAAGCCGCGTGGCGGAATCCCGGGCGATTCGCATCCGCGAACGACGGTTGGGTTGTATCCGCGCATCTTCGGTTCCCGGCCTCCCCGGCGGCGGGGCGGCGTCGCCGAAAAACGGCGCAAAAGGTTGTTCCACCCATCGGGCGGCTACGCTAGTATTTTGCCGACGTGACGGATCAACCCAACGACATTCCAGGCTACGAAATCCTGGCCAAGATCGGCGAAGGCGGCCGCGGCACCGTTTACCGCGCGCGCCAGTTGTCGCTGGACCGGCTTGTGGCCGTCAAAATCCTCGCCCCGGAGCTGGCCTCCGACGCCGAATACACCTCCAAGTTCCTCCAGGAAGCCCGCGCCGCCGCCAAGCTCAGCCATCCCAACATCGTCCAAGCCATCGAAGCCGGCGTGCATCACGGCATCTGGTATTTCGTCATGGAACTGGTCGAGAGCGGCTCGCTCCACGAGCGGGTGGTCAGCATCGGCAAGTTCTCCGAACAGGAAACGCTCGATGTCGCGCAGCAAATGGCGCAGGCGCTTGATTTCGCGTGGCGGCGCGCGCATCTGGTCCACCGTGACATCAAGCCCGCCAACATCCTTCTCAGCGCCGACGGCCGCGCCAAGCTCGCCGACCTCGGCCTCGCGCAGCGTCACGGCACGCCCGCCGACAAGAGCGGCTTCACCGAGGGCACCCCGCAATACTGCGCGCCCGAACAATGCCGCGGCGAGCCGAACCTCGACATCCGCACCGACCTCTACTCGCTCGGCGCCACGCTCTACCACCTCATCTGCGGACGCCCGCCGTTCGACGGCGACAACCCGGCCGTGGTCATGGGCAAGCAGATTTCCGAGCCGCCACCGCCGCCGCGCAACCTCAACCCCCAGATTTCGCCCGCGCTCGAAGCGATCATCCTCAAACTGCTCGCCAAAGACCCGGCCCAGCGGTTCCAGTCGCCCGCCGACCTTCTGAAGGAACTCGACCGCCTCCTCGCGCCCCAGCGCGTCGAACCCGCCGTCGCGTCAGTCGCCAACGCCGGCCGCCGCCGCATCCTCGCTCTCGGTTCAGCCATTGCGCTGGCTGTTGTCGTTGTGGTCGGCGGCGCCCTTGCTTTGTTCAAAGGACCGGCTCCTGGCGGGAAAGCAAAGACCGCCGGCAAGTCGAAAAGCAGCATCGCCCCCAAAACGCCCGGTGCATTCCCCGCCCCTGCGACTGCCACCGGCACGCAGAAAACCGCCGCGCTCACTCCCCAGCCCACGCCGCGCGTTCCGCCCCCCCCGGCGGCGCCGCCCGGTCCAGCCGACGAGGAACTGCAGAACTTCCTCGCCAACGTCGCCGCCCTCGTCAAAGAATCCAAGTTCGCCGACGCCGACGCCGCGCTCCAAAAAGCGCAGGAGCAATGGAAAAGCGCGCCACTCCAAGTGCGGGTGAAGATCGAAAACGCCGGACAGGAAACGCAAACCGCCCGCGCCGCCCACGAGAAGAAAATGGCCGACGAAGCCGCCGCCAAGGCTGCCGCCGAAACCGCGCGCCGCGAGCAAGCCGAGGCCCAGGCCCGCGCCATCATCGAGCCGACCGGAGGCTGGGCGCGCGCCTTCTACATTGAATACGCCTGCCAATACATGGCCGGCCAGACTGCAAAAACCACCGACGCCGACGTCCGCGCGCGGCTCGAAGCCCGCTCCGGCGAACTGCAACTGCTCGGCGAATTGAAGAACCACCTCATTGCGGAGATCGGCAAAGGCGCGCTCCCGGCGCGTGACTTCCCTCTCGTGCGCGGCCGGACGCTCCAAGGCAAGCCCGTCAGCGCCACGGCCGACAACCTCAGCATCGCCGTCGGCGTCGGCACCATCGCGTTGCGCTGGAGCGACCTGACCGAGCCGGCCATCTACGCCATGCTCCAGGCCAGCATCGCCGCGCAACACAGCCGCGCCCTCGCCGCACTGGCCCTCTACGCGTGGGAAACGGGCCGGGCCGACGACGCCCGCCGTTTCTATGACCAGGCCAAGACTGCCCTCGGCGACCAACTCCCCGAACCGGTCCGCCGCCGCGGCGAATCCCCGCCCGCGAACTGAGCGGCCGTCGCGAGCCGACGACCCATCACTCGCTACTCCTCACGCTCCCCATGAAACGCTGGCTTCTCTACATCGCCGCCGCGTGGGCGTTTTTCGCCCTGACCTGGTGGGTCTGCGGGCGGCTGTTGATGACCGACGAGAAACGCGTGCTGCTACAGATTGAAACACTCGCGCGGCTCGTCGAGTCCGGCAACCTCTTCACGCTCGACGACGCCATCGCCTCCGACTACCGCGACGACTGGGACAACGACCGGCGCACGCTCCTGCTCGCCGTCCGCGCGCTGCGGCAGCGTTACCGCGGCCTCGAAATTCATCTGGGCCGCGCCATCGTCCGCGTCACCGGCGACATCGCCACCGCCGACCTGCGCGCCCGCGTCACCGGCCACGCCGCTGATGACACACAAACCGAGGGCGAGCGCGGCGAATTCCATCTCACCTTCCGCCGCGTCGAAAAGGAATGGAAGCTCAGCCGCGTCGCGCGCAAAGAGCCGGCGCCGTGACGCGGACTTGCGCGAACGGGCTGCGCGTGGTTGAGTGCAGATTCATGGACGCCAAGCCGTGGCCGCTTTGCCGGTTTCTGACGCTGTTGTTGACCGCGTTGTGGCTCTCATTGCCGATGACGCGGGCGGGCGACGAACTGATCCTCTGTGGCGGGGATGAGGTGTTCGCCCTGAGGATCATCGGGTCGGGCAAGATTTCCACAAACAGAGTCTGGTCGTGGCGGGCCAGGGACTGCCCCAATCTGCCGGAGAACCTCAGGGACAAGTTCGGCACGACGGACGAGTGCAAGCCGGTCGGGGACGGGAAGAGAATTCTGATCACGTCGTCGGGCGGCGGCGTGGCGCTGGTGGAGCGCGCGAGCGGCAAGGCGCTGTTCTCGGCGTTCGTGGGCAACGCGCACTCGGCGGAGATGCTGCCGCGCAACCGCGTGGTTGTGGCAGGCTCGACACACGCGGAGGGAAACCGGCTCGCGGTGTTCGACTTCGGCCAGCCGGGGGAGGCGATTCACGTCACAGAGTTGCACTCGGCTCATGGCGTGGCGTGGGATGAGAAGCGGCAGATTCTGTGGGCGCTGGGGTATGAGGAGTTGAACGGTTACCGGCTGGCGAACTGGGCCGGCGCGGAGCCGAGGCTGCACCTGGCAGACTCCTACCCGCTGCCGGACCCGGGCGGGCACGATTTGCAGATCACTCCGAAGTGCGACATCCTGGTGCTGACCACCGGCTCGCACGTCTATGTGTTCAACCCGGAGCGGCGCGCGTTCTTCCCGCACATGACCTGGGGGAACAAAGGCGGCGTCAAGTGCGTGAGCATCAATCCAAAGACAGGGCTGACCGCGCTCATCCAGGGCAGCGACCGCCAGTGGTGGAGCGACACGGTGCAGTGGCTGGATTTCGAGACAGCGTTGAAGCTGCCCGGCGAGCGGCTCTACAAGGCGCGGTGGTGTGTGAAGGAATAGGCGTGCTCAGCGCGTCGGCTGTCGCGAGAGTTGTTGTTGCCGCTCCGGCAACTATGGGTCATCATGCGGCGCAACTTGAACCACACCATGAACACCATGACCCGACGTGATTTCCTGAAACTCTCCGGCGCCGGCGCCGCCGCCGGCTTTGGCACTTGCTCCACCGGCCCGCGCGCGCTGGCCATCGAGCCGATCCGGCGCAGCGGCCCGCCGAAGCTGCGGCTGAGCCTGGCGGCGTATTCGTTCCGCGAGTTCTTCAAGGACGCCAGCCACGCGCGCAAAAACCTCGCAGACCCGGCAAAGCAGATAGACATGTTCCAGTTCATTGACTACTGCGCCGACCAGGGTTGCGAGGGCGCGGAACTGACGAGCTACTACTTCCCAAAGGACGTGACGGACGACTACTTGCGGCTGGTGCGCGCCCGCGCGGCTAAACGCGGCGTGGCCGTCAGCGGCACGTCGGTCGGCAACACGTTCACGCTGCCCAAAGGCGAGAAGCGCGACAAGCAGATCGCTGACGTGAAGCAGTGGATTGACCGCGCCGCCGTCATGGGCGCGCCGCACATCCGCGTGTTCGCCGGTTCGGTCCCGAAGGGCGGCAATGCCGCGGAGGCGACGCGGCTGTGCATCGAGGCGATGGAGGAGTGCTGCGACTACGCCGGCAAGAAGCAGATCTACCTCGGCATCGAGAACCACGGCGGCATCGTCGCGGAGCCGGAAGGGCTGCTGGAGATCGTGCGCGCGGTCAAGAGCCGCTGGTGCGGCGTCAACCTCGACACCGGCAATTTCCACGGCGAAGACCCCTACGCCGAGATGGCCCGGTGCGCGCCCTACTCGGTGAACGTGCAGGTAAAGGCCGAGATCAAGCGCAAGGGCGCGAAAGAAGGCGAGCCGAGCGATCTGGCGCGCATCGTGAAGATGCTGCGCGACGTGAACTACCAGGGCTTCGTCGCGCTCGAATACGAATCCAAGGAAGACCCCTACACCGGCGTGCCGCGCCTGCTGAAGCAGATGAAGGCGGCGTTCAAGAGTTGACGGAAAGGCGGACGCGAACTAAAGGACATGCCATGAGCAAATCGGATGGTGGGCTTCACAGGCTTCAGGGCCGTGGAGCGTGTCTTCAGGGCAAGATCGTGCTGGCGGGCCCGTGCAGCGTCGAGTCCGAGCAGCAGATCATGGACGCGGCGCTGCAACTCGGCAAGCTGGGCCTTAGCGCGTTGCGCGCCGGCATCTGGAAACCGCGGACGCGGCCCGGCTCGTTCCAAGGCGTCGGCGAGGCCGCGCTGCCGTGGCTCAAGGCCGCCGGCAAGGCCGCGAAGCTTCCCGTGGCGTGCGAGGTGGCCCAGCCCGCGCACGTGGACGCCTGCCTCGCGCACGGCATTGACATCCTGTGGATCGGCGCACGCACGACCGTCAACCCGTTCTCCGTCCAGGCGCTGGCGGACCGTCTGCGCGGCGTGGACTTGCCGGTGATGGTGAAGAACCCGGTCAACCCCGACCTCGAACTGTGGCTCGGCGCCATCGAACGGTTGCGCCGCGCCGGTGTCACCAAAATCGCCGCGGTCCATCGCGGCTTCTCGACGGCGCGGCAGACGATCTATCGCAACGAACCCATCTGGCGCATCCCGCTGGAACTACGCCGCCGGTTGCCGGAAGTGCCGCTCATCTGCGACCCCAGCCACATGGGCGGCACGCGGGAATTACTCAAACCGATCTCGCAGGAAGCGCTCGACCTGCTTTACGACGGACTCATGATCGAAGCGCATCCGCGTCCGGAAAAAGCGCAGAGCGACGCGGGCCAGCAAATCACGCCCGCGCGCCTTCGCAGCCTGCTGGCGAGCCTGGTGCCGAAGAAGGAGAACGCGCTCGTGCGGGATTACACCAGCCACATCGCCGCGCTCCGCAAGGAAGTGGACGGCCTCGACCACCAGCTTCTGGATTGCCTGAGCCGGCGCATGGAGATCGTGCGCCAGATGAGCCACTACAAGGAGAAATACGGCGTCTCCTCCTTCCAGCCGCATCGCTGGAGCGACATCGTCAAGGACCGGACCCGTTACGGCGCGGCCCGCGCGCTCGATCAGGATTTTGTTTTGGAAATCTTCGACCACATCCACGAAGAGGCCATCCGGCAGCAGGAGCAGGAGGCGGACGTGATTCCACCGGAGGCCACGGATCACAAGCGTCACCGCCGCGCCCGTTGAGCCGCGGACTGGTGTCAGGCGCCCATGCAATTGGAACAGCCCCTCACCCCCGTCTTCTCTCCGTCCGGCGGGGAAAGGGAGAAGTTTCACCCGCTGCCGTGCGGCCCCTTGGACAGTGGCCGCGCTCGCAACAGAGGAGAACGATTCCCCCGCCGGTGGAGAGGGCGCAAGAGCGAGAGGCCACGGCGACTGCCGGGATGCGGCTTTGTCTTGTTAACCCTGACAGCGGTCTTGTCGCTGCAACCCGCCGCCGAAGCGAACGGGCGGACCTTCTTCGTCGCGGCGTCCGGCAACGACGCCGGCGACGGCCTCTCTCGGCAATCGCCGTGGCGCAGCCTCGACAAGGTCAACGCCGCGACTCTGGAGCCGGGCGACAAGGTGTTCTTCAGGCGTGGCGACACTTGGCGCGGCCAACTGGTCGCGCAGAGCGGCGAGGAAGGTTCGCCGATCACCTACGCCGCTTACGGCCAGGGAGCCAAACCTCTCTTGCTCGGCTCGATCAGCCACAACAGCCCGCACGATTGGCATCACGAAGGTGGCAACATCTGGGCCACCGCGAAGCCGGCGTTCACCGAGTTGGAACCGCTGGGCAACTTCGCCGCGGTGAAATGGAACGTCCATACGGAAGGCGGCGCCAAAGTGCGGACGACCAAAGCGGACGGCGCGTCTGAGTTGGAATGCACCAGCAGCGGCTCCAAGGGAAACCATATCCAGTTCTATGGCTGCGGCTTTTCCGTCCGCGAAGGCGATTACTTCGCGCTGGCGTTTCGCGCGCGCTCCACGAAGCCGTTCACTATACGCAGCATCGGCCTCTCGACGCAAGGCGCGCCATGGACGAGCTACGGGCGGCGCGCGCCCGCGGGTATCGAAGTCGGCCCGGAATGGACTGACTGCGCCGCGCGGTTCAAGGCGACGAAGACCGCCAGCGATGGGCGAATCACGTTCCACCTCGGCGGCGCGCTGCCAGCGGGCGCAACGCTCTGTCTGCAGCCCGTCTCGTGGAAACGGCTTCGCTGCAACGAAGCCGATCTGCTGTCTGTGGATGTCGGCAACATCATCTTCGACCACGGCAAGTCCGCCGGCGTGAAGAAGTGGAAGCCCGCCGATCTCAAGCAGCAGGGCGACTACTGGTATGACGGCGCCAACTGGCAGGTGAAGCTCTGCTCGGAGAAGAACCCCGCTGAGTTGCACAAAAGCATCGAGTTGGCGTTGCGCCGGCACAACGTGGACCAGGGCGGCGAGAGCTACGTCATCTACGAGAACCTCGCCGTGAGCTGCGGCGCGGCGCACGGCTTCGGCGGCGGCTCCACGCGCGGCATCGTCATCCGCGACTGCGACATCTCATGGATCGGCGGCGGCCACCAGTTCACGACGCCACAAGGCAAGCCCGTCCGCTTCGGCAACGGCATAGAGTTCTGGTCGAACGCGCGCGATTGCCTCGTGGAAGGCTGCCGGCTCTGGGAGATTTACGACGCCGCGCTCACCAACCAGGGCAGCGGCACCAACCAACAGATCAACATCACCTACCGCGACAACGTCATCTGGAACTCCGAGTATTCGTTCGAGTATTGGAACCGCGGCCCGGCGTCCGTGACGCGCAACATCCGGTTCGAGCACAACACCTGCGTCAACGCCGGTTTTGGCTGGGGCCACGCCCAGCGCCCCGACCGCAACGGCCGCCACCTGATGTTCTACACCAACCCTGCGCAAACGTCGGAGTTCTACGTCCGCGATAACATCTTCTGTAACGCCACCGACAGCGCGCTGCGGATGATGAACGACTGGACTGCCGGCCTGACGATGGACCACAACTGTTGGTTCCAGCGCGGCGACGTGCTGATGCTCTTCCTGAAAAGCTCCTTTTCGCCAGCCCAGTTCGCCGAGTTCCAGAAGCAGAGCAAACTCGACGCCCATTCCATCGTCGCCGACCCGAAGTTCGTGAACGCCGACAAACTCGACTTCCGTCTCGCCGACGACAGCCCGGCGCGGAAGCTCGCAACGGACGGCGGTCCCGTCGGCTCGCGGCGGCGGTTGCAGTGCGACTAAAGCGGTTTTGACGCAACGGCGGCCGGCGCGTATGCTGCGCGCCAACAAATCGCCGGAGGCAATAAACCATGCTCACCGCTCTTTTAGCCGCGTCGCTCTTCTTCCCCATCGTCGAATCCGGCGAACCGCGCGCCACGCTCGCGCCGCCCGTTGCCGACACGCCGCCCGAAGTGCAACGGGCCACAGCAGAATTCCAGCGCGTGCTGAAGAAGATGACCGGCGCGAGTCTGCCGACTGGCGAATCCGCCACCGGACCGCGTATTCACATCGGTCGTGATGCGTTTGTCGAGAAGGCGACCCTGAAGCTCGACTCGCTCGACGAGGACGGCTTCGTCATCCAGACCGTTGGCGACCGCGATCTCGTGCTTGCGGGGCGCAAGCCGCACGGGACGGAGTTCGCCGTTTATCGTTTCCTCCAGAAGCACGCAGGCGTGCGTTGGTATTTCCCGACCGAACTCGGCGAAGTCGTGCCGGGCCGCACGAGCTTCGGCGTCGGTCGGCTTGCCGAGCGGCACGAGCCTTCGTTCAAGTCGCGGCAGTGGAGTTCCGCCGCACCGTTCGACAGGGGTGAGTGGGAGCGCCACAACCTCTGCCGGCCACGCTACAGCTTTCACCACAACCTGCTGAACGTCTTTGTCGCGTCGAAGCTCTACGACAAACACCCGGAGTGGTTCCCGGAGATCAAGGGCCAGCGCAAACGGCCTGCCAGCGACAATGACCATCACTGGCAGCCCTGCCTCGCCAATCCCGAAGTCGCCCGCTACGCCGCCGAAGCCGCGCGCGAATACTTCGACGCGCATCCCGAAGCCACCAGCTTCTCGCTCGGCATGAACGACACCGCCGCGTCCGGCTTCTGCGAGTGTGCCGCTTGCCGCGCGCTCGATCCGACCGACCCGGCGCAGCAAAAGACGCCGCGCGGGATGCCGAACTACTCGAACCGTTTCTACACCTTCATGAGCCGCGTCGCGGAGGAACTGGCCAAGACGCATCCTGACAAGTTCATCGGCTGCCTCGCCTACCACGTCACCGAGCCGCCGCCAACCTTCGCCGTTCACCGGCGCGTCATTCCTTACCTCACCGCCGGCCGCGCCAACTGGACCGACCCCGCCATCCGTGCCGGCGACCAGAAGCTCATCCGCGGCTGGTGCACGCAAGCGCCGGTCGTCGGCATCTACGATTACTACTACGGCTCCGGCTTCATCTCGCCGCGCATCTTCGCCGGGCTGACAGAGGCAAGCCTGAAGTTCGCCCATCGCGCTGGCGTGCGCGGCTTCTACGCGGAGATTTACTCGACGTGGTCGCTCGACGGGCCGAAGGCGTGGGTCGCCTCGCAACTGCTCTGGAACGTGAACCAGGGCGCCACCAAGCTCGTGGACGATTTCTGCCGCGGCCTCTTCGGCAAGGCCAGCGCGCCGATGCGCGACTATTTCCGTTTTCTCGAACAACGATGGATGAAACGCCCGTCCGGCTCGACCGTAATGTGGGCCGGCTTCTTCGATGCAAAACAGCTCGACCTCTGGACCGTCGACGTGTGCGCCAAGGCCCGCGCCTTGCTGGCGAAAGCCGAGCAAGCTGCCGCGAATGACAACGAAACCGTCCGCGCTCGCATCCGGCTCTACAGCGACGGCTTCCGCCAGACCGAGCTGTGGTCCGCGCTTTATCACGCCGAGAAGACGATGAACTCGCCCGCGGGCTTGCAGCGTTACCTCGAAGCCGCTCGCTCGCTCGCCGCGCTCAATCAAGATGTCATCAAGCCGAACCCACTCCACCGCGCCTCGATTCCGTTCGAGGAGCGCTCGCGCAACGCGCCCGGCACGCGCGTTGGTTCCGCGCTGCTGATGCTCGCGGACCAGCCGGGAGCCGAGCCGATTCTGAAGCAATGGGCAACGCAAACGGGCAACCCGGACGCTGCTACCGCCGCGCGCGCCGCGCTGCTATTGCGCGCCAACCCCGAGCTTGGCAAGGAACTGCTGGCGAATCCCGGTTTCGAGCCGGACGGTCCGCGCTGGGGCACGTGGGTTCGGCCCGACACGGCAGGCAAGATCGCTTTCTCGGCTGAGACTGCGCAGTCAGGCAAAGCCGGCGCGGTCATTCGCTCAGCCGCCGCGGCGTGCGTAATGCAAACGCTGGCCGCCAAACCAGGCGAGATGTATCTGGCGACCGTCTGCGCTCGTGGCCGCGCCGGTGCGAAAGGCAACGCTTCTCTCGTCATCAAGTTCAAAGACGCTGCCGGCAAGTGGCTGCCGGACAGCGCGGCCTGCTCCACGATGGTGCCCGCCGCTGCCGCGACCGATTGGACGCGGCTTGCCGTCGTCGCGCGCGTGCCGAAGAACGCCGCGTCACTTGTTTGGATGGCCTCCGCCAACGACCAAGGCGACGACGACGCTATCTTGTTCGACGCCGCGAGCCTGAAACGCGTGCCGCAATAACCAGTTGGCTTTTGTTTTCACGTCAGCCGAGGCGGAGGTCGGCAGAGGCCGGACTTGCGGGCGGCGTCCTCGGCGCGGTAAAAGAGGCTCCACATCGCCATGATTTCTTCCAAGTCGAGACACGGGTTCCTCATTTTCCTCTGTTGTGTCACCTCATGCGTCGCAGCCGTTTGCGCAGCAGCAGAGCAGTGGCGCGCGGCGGTGTGGACGGAGCCGGAATTGCAGTCGCAGGCCGCCGCTGACCCGGTCGCGATCCGTGAGGCGCTTGCCGGAGCGGGGTTCGATGTCGTCACGCTCAGCACGGCAGAACTCATCAAGCCTGGGAAACTCGGCGCCGCAAAACCGCGCTTCCTCGTGCTGCCTTACGGCGGCTCTTACCCGGCGGCAGGCCATGAAGCGCTCGACCGCTACCTGCGCGCGGGCGGCGGATACATCGCTTTCGGCGGCGAACGGTTCCGGGACTTGCTCTTCCCTGTCAACAATCACTGGCTGCCGCTCAATGCGTGTGCGGGCGCGCCGGTTTCGTCCTATGCGCGTCTGGCGCTGGATGCGGCCAATCACGGCGAGGGAGGGCCGCTGACTGTCGCAGGCGACGGCACCGCATCGTCGCCGTTTCGCTGCGAAACTGCCGACCTCAAGAGCTACCAGTATGCGGGATTGAAAGTCGGCTCGCTCCCAGAGCGCGGCGCGGTGATTGTGTTCGAGGCGCGCGGCGATGCGGCGACACCGTTCCTGTGTCTTGAGCTTCAGGAAAAGGATGGCTCGCGCTGGAAGCACATCATCCCGCTCTCGACCGACTGGCGCGAATACCGGCTGCACACGGCGAGCTTTGTCTCCTACGCCACACCGAAACGCGCGGCCGATTGGTTCCGGCCGGCAGACGCAAAAGCCCTGTGGTTCGGCCTGTTCAAACAGCTCGGCGGCAGCGGCCCGCACCGGTTTGAGTTGCGCAACCTGAAAGTCTGCGAAGCCAGCGTGCCGTCGGAGGATGCCGTCAAGGCGGGCGTGGCGCTCGACGGGCGCGAACTGACTGCCCGGTTTCTCGGAAAACTGCTCCCGCCGCCGTCGTCGAAGGAATGGCCGGACCATTTCCGCGATGGCGCGCCGTTCACCGCGGCTTCGATGAAGTGCGTGAGTTGTCATCCACTGACGGCCGGCATCAAATACATGCCGGGCAATCTCAAGGGCTGCCTCCTGCTCCACACGCCGCCCGCTTCGCGTGACCCTGCGAAGAAGCCTGTGCTGCTGTTCCCGGAAGCCGCGTCGCCAACGCGGTTCGTGCCGCTGCTCGAAGCCCGCGACGCCAAACGCAACGCGCTCGGCCCGGCCGCCGGACTGGTGGTCCATCGCGCGGGGCGTTACGCGGGCAGCATCTGGGCGGTGTTCGGCTTCGACAAGGTGGACCTCACGGCAGACAAGCAGAAGGCGCTGCGCGAACTTTTCCTGCGCGTCGCGCGCTACCTGGCGGAGAAGGTCATCGTTGATGCCGCGCCTCCAGCGTTCGCGATTCGGGACGGTCGCGCTGAGATCGCGTTCACGCAACCGTTGCGCGACCGTTCGCCGGACGCGGTCACCGTCAAACTCACGCACGTCCTGATGCAGACGAATGCCGCGCCTGTGAAGCTGGCGACGACGGCGAAACTGCCGCCATCCGGGACCAATACTGTGGCTTGGCATACGGCGCCGCTGGACAGCTTCAACTGGCGCGCGTTTCGTGCGCAGACAGACGTCGCCACGGAACGCGGCACGCTCGACCGCGTGACTTTCAGCGTGGACGCGCGCCGGGCGATGCGCGACCTCTGCGACCGCTTCGTGATCCAGGGCCGCGAGAGCGGCAAGTTCAGCGGCGTCGCGTTCATTGACCATCGCGGCGTGCGGGCGTTGCTGGCGGCTTGCGAAATCTTCGGCGACCGGCGCTACCTCGACACCGCGCTGGCGTGGGGGCGCGCGATGGTCGCGGAACAACGGCAGGACGGCGGCTACCGGATGGGTTACGGCATCACGTCGCGCGGCGAGGAATGTTACGTCGCCGACGGCGGCGAGATCGCGCTTGGCGTGGCGCGGCTGGCGGCCTACGCGGAGGGCGCGGACCGGCAACGGTTCATGGACAGCCTGCGCGCCTACATGGGCTACCGCGACAGTTTTCGCTGTGAAGGCGGCGGCATCGGCGTCGGCTGGTGCCTGAACGACTACGGCAAACGGCCCGTCGTGCCGCTGAAAGTGCCGGTGAAGGTCTTTGCGCCGGAGATAAATACCTACACCATCGGCTGCACGCTCGGCGCGGCTTATGTGTGGGCAACGCTGACTGGCCGGCCCGAGGACGCGCTGGCCGCGCGCAAGGATGCGGATTGGCTCATGGCGCGGACGGAGAAGATGCTGGCGGGCGCGTTCGCCGAGAGCTACGTGCTGGCCCACACGCTGGAGCGCGACGCGGCGCAGCGGCAGCGTTACGAAGAATTCCTGCGCAAGCATTTCATCGAACCAATGGCGGCCAACGGCACCGCGTGGTGGCTCGGCGGAGGCGGCCGCACGTCGCTGAACCTCCACGCGCTGAGTTATTGTCAGCATCGGCTCGGGAACGATCCGCGGTTGCTCGCGCAAATGGCGCGCGCGACTTGCGCAATGTTCGCCAAGGAATCGCCGACATCCATCTACCGGCTGCTCGACAAGCCGAAGCTGAATCACGACGAGTGGATCTACCTCTGCTTCGGCGGCCTCAGCTTGGCCGATGTCATCGAGCCGATGAGCACGCTCAAGCGGTTGGAAGACGCTCGCGCACTCCAACGCGCAACGAAGTCACCGGCCAATGAATAGAAGATGAAAGCGCAGTCGAAACGAAAATGAAGAATTCCATCCTCAACGAACGAGCGAAGAGGTTTGCCATGCGAGCAGCCCGCCTGGGCGCGTATGCTGGCGCGAGTATCTTGCTGCCGTGTCTCTTGCTCGCCGCTGAGCCGCTCACGCTCAAGCTCTGGCCCGAAGGCGCGCCGGGCAAGCTGGCTCCCGTTTCCGAGGCGACGCGAAAGCTCATCGCCTCTTACGGCACGAATCCCAACCGCATCACCAACGTCACCGACCCGGAGATCACGATCTACCGTCCGGAGAAACCCAACGGAGCCTCCGTCGTCGTCGCGCCGGGCGGCGGCTTCATGTTCCTTTCCTACGCCCACGAAGGCACGCAGGTCTGCGAATGGCTGAACTCCATCGGCGTCACCGCCGCACTCCTCAAGTATCGCACGCCAACGCGCGACGAAACGCCCGTCTATGAAAAGCCCGTGCAGGACGCCCAGCGCGCCATCGGCATCGTGCGGCACCACGCCGCGGAATGGGGCCTCGATCCCCGCCGCGTCGGTCTGCTCGGTTTCTCGGCGGGCGGGAACCTGCTCGGCCATTTCGCCTGCGATCGCGGGCCGCGCAGCTATCCGCAACGGGCCGATCTCGACGACCCGCGCGGGCCGGACTTCGGCGTGATGATCTACGGCGGGGCGTTTCTGGACAAGACCGACAAGACCCGCTTCATGGACGGTTTCAGCGTGCCGAAGGACGCGCCGCCGATGTTCTTCCTCGTCGCGCATGACGACAAGACCAACCCCATCGAAGCCGCAATGCTCTATCTGGAATACAAGAAGCTCAATCTCCCCGCCGAACTCCACATCTACACCAAGGGCGGCCACGGCTTCGGCATGCGCAAAGACAAGCATCCCATCAACGACTGGCCCGCCCGCTGCGCCGAGTGGATGAGGAGCATGGGCTTTCTCGGGAAGAAGTAGAACGGAATAATCAGAGAATCGCCGTTCACACCTCTCGCTTCATCCCTCTGACTTTCCCATCAGCACGGCTTAGCGAGTCTCTGTTGTCTCCGAAGCGCGCGGAGATGGCCAAAACCGACCAGCTTCTGGCGTTGTTCGTCCCAGAGGCGGTAGGTGAGCGACTTGAAGCTGGCGAACAGCGTCAGGGGCTTGACGGTCTGGAACAACGGCACGGCCTTGTAGCACTTCTCCAAGTGGTAATTGGGAATCTTCGGGTCCAGATGGTGGATGTGGTGAAGCCCGATGTTGCCGGTGAACCATTGCAGGACCTTGGGCAGCTTGTAGAACGAACTACCTTGCAGCGCCGCCTGTGTGAAATCCCATTCGCCACGGCGCGCCCAGTAAACACCCTCGAACTGATGCTGCACGTAGAACAACCACACCCCGGCCGAGCCGGCGAGCGATGTCAGAACCAACTGGATCAGCAAGTATTCCTTCAAGCCGAGCACGCTGCTCAGCACGCTGGCAACGCCCAGGATCGCCAGGTTGGTCCAATACACGGAGTGGCGTTCCCGCCTCGCAGCGTTGGGTGAGGCAAACCGGTAGAGGACCAGAAACAAGAACAGCGGCGAGAGCACGAACAGCACCACCGGGTTGCGGGTTAGCCGATACGCGAACCGCTTCCAGCGAGACGCCTCCAGATACTCCTGCACCGTCAACGTCCAGACATCTCCCATGCCGCGGCCGTCGAGATTGCCCGCGTGGCCGTGGTGGATGGCGTGTTGCCACCGCCAGTGATAGAACGGCGTAAACACCAACACGCCGGTGATGAACCCCAGAGCATCCATCGCCTTTCGGGATTTGAGAAACGAGCCATGACAGCAGTCATGGAAGATGATGAACACCCGCACCAGAAACCCAGCCGCCAACACCATCAGCAGCGCGGTGATCCAATAAGACACCGCCAGGCTGCGGTAGATCAGATACCAGAGGACCGCATACGGAACGAGCGTGTCAACCAATTGCCAGACACTGCGCCACGCATCGGGCACTTGGAATCTGGCCGCTATTTCTTTCCACCTTGGCGTGACCTTCGCCTCCCCGCCTTCTACCAACCCAACATCCACTCTCATGACTAACTTCTTCTTTCTGCAACAGCACCGCAAAACACACGGCCGAATCTTCGCTGGTCGCCGTTTGAGAAAACATACAGTGGGTTGGCGAAAGCGCTAACGGAAAGACGCGCTGCGCCCGCAGCCGAACGTTCTTGGTCGCGCTGATCTCCGGCTCGCGAACTTCCGTCTTTATCCCAACAGCTTCCCTTGCAGGATTGGCCGTTTCTTGGAGCCGATGCTGGCGGTGAACTCAATGGCGACCTTGTCGCCGTCGAAGCGGCAGGTGACGGTGTCGCGGTGTGGGGTTTCGTAGTAGCGCCACGTCATCTCGAAAGCGTTCTCATCCTTCCACGTGCCGCTGGCGACGAGCTTGTGTTTGGTGCCGGGCTTGGGCATGCCGCCGGAGATAAGGCGCGGCGGTGTGCCGGGCAATGCAGTCTCGCCGCGCTGCCATCGCTCGATGCCGCAGGCGATGGGATGGGACGTGCGCGCATCTTTGAAGGTGACGACGCAGCCGTCTTTGCGGAACCCGAACGACACGCTCTGCAAACCAAGATCGTTGGTTGCGATCTTGAAGCTCTTGCCGGAGACACGGGTGGCGGTGGTTGAGGAGGGTTGATTCTTCGGAATCGTCAGCGCCAACGACGAGAGCGTCTTCTGCAAGCGTGCCTGAGCCTGTGGGTCGGCGGGCAGCGGCTTTTCCCTCATCGCGGGCAGCAAGTGTTCCCAAACGAAGTCGAGCTGGCTTTGCATGTTTTTGCTCTCGCTCGTCATCACGACGACAGCGTCCTGGTCGGGCATGACGATGGTGAACTGGCCAAACGCGCCGTCGCCGCGGTAGGCGTTGTGTTGCGCGCGCCAGAACTGGTAGCAGTAGCCTTGCAGCCAGTCGTTCTGCGCGTTCGGGCGGGCCGGCTTGGCGGGCAACGGCTGCTGGATCTTGAACGTCGTCGCTTCCTCGACCCATTTCGCGGGCAGAAGCTGGCGGTCCTTCCAGCGGCCTTTTTGCAGATATAACTGGCCGAACTTGGCGAGGCCTTCGGTTTGGATGCTCAGTCCCCAGCCGCCGGTGCAGATGCCGCGCGGGCAAACCTCCCACGTCGGGCCTTCGATGCCGAGCGGGTCGAACAACCGCGGCTTGAGGTAGGCGATGATTCGCTGGCCGGTGAGTCTCTGGACGATGGCCGAGCACATGTAGGTGGCGGCGCTGTTATAGACGAACTTCGTCCCCGGCGCGTGCGGGATGGGCCAGTCGAAGAACGCCTTTGCCCAGTTGTCATGCTTTACGACCTCGAACGTCGGGTCTTTCTCGTGGCCGACCGCCATCGAGAGCAGGTCCTTCACGCGCAGCGCGGCGAGATTGTCGCTGACCTTGTCGGGCAAGTCCTTGGGGAAGAACGAAACGACCTTGTCGTCCACGGTGAGCCGGCCTTCCGCGACGGCGAAACCGACGGCGGTGGAGGTGAAGCTCTTGCTCATCGAATACATCGTGTGGTTGAACTGCGGAGCGTAAGGCGACCACCAGCCCTCGGCGACGACGCGCCCGTGGCGGACAATCATGAAGCTGTGCAGCTCATGCTTGGCCGCCGCCATCGCGTCGAGAAAAGCAAGGATGCCCGTCGAGGCGACGCCCTCCGCCTCCGGCGTGCTGCGCGGGAGCTTCCTGCCGCCGGCCGGGCGCGCGGCAGCGATGGACGACGGGATGAAGCCAAAGAAACCGACGCTGGCTGCGCCGCCACCGAGTTGTTTGAGGAACGTCCTGCGGTTCGTGGTCATGCGGAGAGGATTTCCCCGTCGCCGGCGAAATTCAAGCCTGAGCCGCTTTCGGTTTTGCTGTTGAACCGGGCCGCCGTCTCTGGCACTACACAGGGGCATTGCCAAGCCATCCGGCACTGACGCCATGAAAAAGCTGCTCCTCGCCACCTTCCTCGCAACCGCTTCCCTTTCGTTTGCCGCAGGCCCGAAGCCTGGCCCGCCCCACATCGTCACCATCGAGACGCGTGATTTGAAGGTGGAGTTCGCCGGCGACCGCGCCTGGACGATCCATCGCATCTTCTTCAAAGGCGAGCTGACTGGCGACAGGAACGGTTTCTACGGCACCGTCTTCTCGGCGGAAGGCGGCAAGTGGATTGGCACCGGCCACAACGAAGGTGGCATTGAGTTGGTCAAGACCGTCACGCTCACGGTGGACGGCAAGCCGCGTGACCTCGCTGACAAGGCCGTCTATCGCGGCCAGCGCGCAGAGATCCGCAAACGCTCGATGATCGGACCACTGGCGCTGGAAGCGACCTACATTGTAACCGACGATTGCATCCTGGAGCGCCACCGCTATGAAGTCACCGCCGACGTAAAGATCGGCATTCTCTACGCCTTCATGCACTGCTGGCTGCCGCGCACGACGGAGTGGATCGCCGAGAAAGCCGGCGGCACGGTAGTCGAGGGGAAGTTCGACAACAGCGGCGATTTCAAACTCAAGGACGACGCGAAATGGACCGCGCTCTACGATCCACAGAGCCGCCGCGCCATGCTCGCGTGGTATCCGAAGCCGCTTGTGGGCCAGAACATCAAGACGGGCTACTGGGACAAGACCGTCTATCACAAGCTCTACAACCAGATTTACTCGCACGCAGCGGTGGTTGGCGGCACCAAGTTCGAGGCGGCGGTCATCGTGCGGGGTGTCGAGACCGATGCCGCGTCGTGGAAGCAGGCCGCCAAGGCGCTCGCTGCGGAAACGAAGGCCCGCTACGAGAAGAATGAGATCAAGTTTTGAACCCGAAGGAGATTGACGTCATGAACATTGAGAACCTGTCCCGCCGCAGTTTCCTGAAAACCTCCGCCGGCATGGCGCTGCTCGGCGCGGCTGCGAAGTCCTTGAATGTCCGTCCCGCTCGTGCCGCCGCCACGTCGCCGCTGTCGCCGCCAAACGAGAAGATCCAGAAGGCCCGCGAGGTCGCGCTGTCGGTGTTGAAACCATCGCAGAAAGACCTTGAACACGGGCTGGAGCTGCACGCCAACTCGCTCGTGTTCGAGTCCTACGGCTTCTCGCCGCGCTGCGCGCTGGACGGCGACGCATTCCGCGCGGCCGTCGAGGCGGGCGCGTCGGAGACGGAGCTGGTGGACTTGCGCGAGGAAATGTCCATGACGCGTTGCGCCACCAACGCGGCGGAGCGGAAGGAGTATCTGGAGGCGTTCCGCGCGGCGGGCGTGACGTGCATCTTCCAGAACGCCGGCGAGGAAGGCAACGACCCGTTGCGGCTCATGAAGCGGCTGGCGCGGTTCACGTTCACGACCGATGTGTTGCGCGACGAGTTGTTCAAGGCGGTGAAGCCCGACGACATCGTCGCCGCGAAAAAGCAGGGCAGGCTCTGCCTCTACTTCACCACCAACGGCGTGCCGCTGCGGCAGCAGTGGAACAACGTCCGCGACGAACTGGGCTTTATCCGCATCTTCCACCAGCTCGGCATCCGCATGATGCACCTGACCTACAACCGCCGGAACCCGCTCGGCGACGGCTGCGGCGAGCCGAACGACGGCGGGCTGAGCGATTTCGGCCACGCCGCCATCGAGGAGATGAACCGCGTTGGCGTCATCGTGGATGTGGCGCACAGCGGCTGGCGCACGAGCCTTGAAGCGGCCAAGGCGTCGAAGAAACCGATGGTCGCCAGCCACACGGTCGCGGCTTCGTTGAACCGGCATTTCCGCGGCAAGCCCGACGAGGTCATCCGCGCCATCTGCGACACGGGCGGGCTGGCGGGCGTCTGCTGCATCCCGCGCTTCCTCGGCGGCGCAGGCGACATCAGCGTGTTCCTCAACCACATCGAATACCTCGTCAAGAAGTTCGGCGCGGACCACACCGCCATCGGCATGGACGTGGGCTACTCCTCGCCCAACGCGGAAGCCGAGAATAAGAAAGTGCCCAAACGCGCCGACGGCCGCTCGGCGCTGTCGTTGTCAGGCGCGCGCTGGGAGCATCTCTGGCCGCCGGACACCGCCAAAACCGCGCCGCACGCCACGGAGAGCCTGGCATGGACCAACTGGCCGCTCTTCACCGTCGGCATGGTCCAGCGCGGTTTCAAGGAGGACGACATCCGGAAAATCCTCGGCGGCAACGTCCTCCGCGTCGCGCGGGCGAACTACTCGTGTGAGAAATAAAACATCAGGAGAACATCATGAGCAACCAACCTATGGACCGTCGTGATTTTGTCCGCAGCATCAGCGCGGGGCCGTTAGCGGCGCTCGCTGCGAGTGCGGCCGCCGCTGAGAGCGCGAAGCCGGAGAAGAAATGGCAGCCGGTCTCCGACCGCAAGATTCGCGTCGGCATCGTTGGCTATGGCACGTGCCGGTTCGGGGCGGCGTTTGGTTTCCAGGACCATCCAAACGTGCAGGTCGTGGCGGTGAGCGATCTCTTCCCCGACCGCTGTGCGGCGCTGGCGAAGGCGTGCCGTTGCGCGAAGACCTGCGAATCGCTGGAGATGCTGGTGAAGGATCCCGCCATTGAGGCGGTGTTCGTGGCCACCGACGCGCCGAGCCACGCGCGGCATTGCATCGAGGCGCTCAACCACGGCAAGCACGTGATGTGCGCCGTGCCGGCGGCGTTTGGCTCCATCGAGGAAGCCGCGCAACTGGTGGAGACGGTGAAGAAGACCGGCCTCAAATACATGATGGCCGAGACGAGCTACTACCGGGCCGATTGCCACGCGATGCGGACGATCTATCGCGCGGGCGGCCTCGGGAGGATCGTTTATTCCGAGGGCGAGTATTATCACCACAGCACGAGCCAGATCGGCTCCTACAAAGACTGGCGCGTGGGACTGCCGCCGCTCTGGTATCCGACGCACTCGACGGCCTACTACGTCGGCGTGACGGGCAAGCGGTTCACGTCGGTTTCCTGCCAGGGCTTTCGCGGCACGGCGGCGAAATACCAGCCCGGCGGAAACCGATATAAGAACCCGTTCGCCGACGAGATCGCGCTGTTCCAGACGAACGAAGGCGGCGCGTCGCGGATGCTCATGGCCCACAGCACTCAGGGGCTGGTGTCGGAGACGGGCCGCGTGTTTGGCGAGCGCGGGTGGTTCGACGCCAGTGGTTATCATGGGGCTGAGAAGAAACTGCCCGACATGGAACGCCCGCCGCTGCCGCCGACGATGCCGCCCGGCGGCCACGGCGGTTCGCACGGCCAACTGACACACGAGTTCATCAGCGCGATTCTCGAAGACCGCCAGCCCGCCGTGAGCATCTACGAGGCGCTGGCGATGACGGTGGGCGGCATCATCGCCCACCAGTCGGCGCTCAAGGGCGGCGAGTCGCTGAAAGTTCCACAGTTCGATCCGAAGGCGTGACCATGAAGCTGCGAAGCCTTCTCCTGTGTTCGATAGCCGTCGCAGCGGCGAACTGTGCGGCGGCTGAGTTGCGCATCGGTGCGGCCACCGTCAGCATCACGCCCGACAAGCCCATCGCGCTGGCCGGGCAATTCCACACCCGCATCTCGCGCGGCGTGGACAACCCGATCACGGCCACCGCCGTGGCCATCGAATCGCGCGAGGGCGGGCGCAGCGTGGACCAGGTGATCCTGCTTTCCTGCGACATCGCGGTGTTTTTCCCGTCCGTCCCGAAACCGTTGCGCGAGAAGCTTCGCGAAAAGCTGCCGGAGTTCGATCCGCGCAAGCTTGTGATGACGGCGACGCACACGCACACCTCGGCGGTCATCGAAGATGGCATGTATGAGATTCCGAAAGACGGTGTGATGCAGCCGGGCGAGTATGTTGCATTCATGATGGACCGAATAGTGGAGGTCTGCGTGCGCGCATGGAACCAACGCAAGCCGGCCGGTGTGAGTTGGGGCCTGGGCCACGCGGTGGTCGGCCACAACCGCCGCGCGGTTTATGCCGACGGCACGGCGAAGATGTATGGCGCGACGGACGACCCGAAGTTCCGCGGCACCGAGGGCGGCGAGGACCACGGCTTGGAGATGCTCTTTTTCTGGAACAAGCAGAAAAAGCTGCTGGCCGCCGGCATCAACGTGGAGTGCCCGTCGCAGGAGGTCGAACACCGCTCGACCATCAACGCCGACTTCTGGCACGACGTGCGCGAGCAGTTGAAAGGCTTTTTCGTGCTCGGCTGGCCGGGTGCGTGCGGCGACATCTCGCCGCACCGGATGTATCGCAAGGCCGCCGAGGAACGGATGCTGAAGCTGCGCGGCCTGACCTGCACGGAGGACATCGGCCGCCGCATCGCGCGCGAGGTGAAGGACGTTTGCGAATTGGCCCAGCGCGACATCCGCACCGACGTTCCCTTCGCGCACAAGGTGGAAGACCTCGCCCTGCCGGTGCGCAAGGTGACGGAGAAGGAAGTGGCGGAGGCGCAGAAGGAGATCGAGGTGCTGAAGAAGAAGGGCGACAAGAGCCGTCGGGGCGCGTGGTATCAGAAGACGATTGACCGCTTCCACACGCAGGACAAGGAGCCAACCTTCACGGTCGAGGTCCATGTCCTGCGCATCGGCGACATCGCCATCGCGACGAACCCGTTCGAGCTGTTCCACGACTACGGCGCGCAGATGAAAGCCCGCAGCAAGGCCGGGCAGACGTTTGTCATCGAGCTGACCGGCGGTTGGGGCCGTTACCTGCCGACAGCGCGCGCGGTCGCGGGCGGCGGCTACAGCGCGGTGGTCCAGAGCAGCATGGTCGGCCCCGAAGGCGGCCAGGTGCTCGTGGAGCGCACCGTGGAGATGATCAACGCCATGTGGGAAACGCCGACCCGGCAGCGCTGAGAGCGGGTTTTATGAAACTGTGCTTGTTCACCAACGTCTTCGCCAAGGCGCCGCTGGAGGATGCGATCCGGGCCGCCGCGAAGAACCGGTTCACGGCGGTGGAGCTTCTTGTTGGCTGGGGCGCGAACCATCTGGAGCACAACACGACGGAGACGCGGGTCCGCGAGATCAAGCGGATGACGGCCGACGCCGGGCTGGCCGTGGCGTGCATCTACACGAGTCTCGGCTCGCGCGCTTATCTCGGCGCGGACCTTCCGGCCAACCGGGCGGAATTCGACACGCTGCGGTCGTTCTGCGAGAAGTGCAAAGTCCTCGGCTGCGACCTCGTGCGGGTCGGCTGCGGCAGATCGCAGGCGACGGCCGGCGGCGATGATGCGGCGCGGCGCTCGGCGGATTGGCTGCGCGGCGCGAGCGAGGCGGCTGCGCTTTTTGGCATGCGCGTGGTGGTGGAGATTCACTTCGGCCAGATGGTCGAGACGGCCCCGCAGGCGGCGGCGATGGCGGCGCGCGTGGCGCGGGAGAACTTCGGCGTCATCTTCGATCCCGGCAATATGTTCATCGCGGGCGCCGACTACGGCGAGGCGGCCGTCCAGCGTCTCGGCAAACACCTGTTTCACGTCCACGTCAAGGACATCAAACGCGGCGAGTTGGCCACAAGCCCGCTCGTGGCCTGTGGCGGGCATCATTTCCACGGCGAGTTCCTCGGCGAGGGCGACGTGGACTATCGCGCCGCGTTGCGCGCCGTCGCCCGCGCGGGCTACACGGGTTACCTGTCGTGCGAGTGCATGAAGAAGGACGATCCGTGGGAGACGGCCCGGCGCGAGGCGGAAGCCTTGCGGCTGCTGCTGGCGGAGATCGCCGAGCCGCGGCAGAAATAGCGCGAACGGCATCCCGATGTGATACAAATACCCCCTGAGACACGGAGCAACGAACCATGAAAACTGACACGGCGTTGAATGAGCAACATTCCAAGACCGGCAGCACGGACCGACGCGGCTTTCTAGCGCAAGTTGTGGGCCTGGCCGCCGCCACTGCGCTGCAACCGAAGCAATACGTCGGAGCTGCGGAGTCAGCGGCACCGGCGCCGATGCCGGCCATCCAGATCGGCAAGCACCGCATCAGCCGCCTGGTCGCCGGCTCCAACCCGATCCTCGGCTACTCCTACTCCGGCCAACACGCCGACCGGCAGATGAAGGACTACTTCACGCCGGAGCGCACCACGGAGTTTCTCCAGAACTGCGAGCGCGCGGGCATCACGACCCATCAGTTCGCTGACCCGGACAAGGCGCTGCCCTACATCCGGCCGCTGCGCGAGCGCGGCAGCAAAATGTCGTTCATCTGCCTCCACTCGGGGCGCGAGAAGGTCAAGGATGCGGTCGAGCGCGCGCAGCCCATCGCGATGGTCCACCACGGCGGCGCGACCGACCGGCTCTTCGCCGCCGGCAAGGCGGGCGAAGTCCACGACTACGTCAAGGCCGCGCACGACTGCGGCGTGCTGGCCGGCGTCTCGGCGCACAACCCCGACTGCATCAAGCGCGTCGCAGACGAAGGTTGGGAGGTGGATTTCTTCATGACCTGCTTCTACTTCCTCACGCGCAAGATGGTCCACAAGGACGCGGATATCCCCATGCTCGACTTCGGCCTGCCGTTCTTCAAAGACGACCCAAAGGCGATGACGGCGGTGGTCCGGCAGGTGAAACAACCGTGCTTTGGCTTCAAGATCCTCGGCTCCGGCCGCCATTGCTCCAACCAGCAGACCGTGCGCGCGGCGTTCAAGTTCGCCTTCGAGAACATCAAGCCCACCGACGGCGTCATCGTCGGCATGTTCCCGTGGTTCTTCGACGAGGTCGGCGCCAACGCGCAGTTCACGCGGGAACTGGGCAAGCGGGCATAGAGTCGCGACAAGGCAGGCAGGGGATCATTCGATCCGGGCGGCACGTCCTCACGACCCGCCCTTGCGTGGGAGGAGGCGGACGTTGCGGTAGTGGATCTCCTGCCCCTCGGCGGTGAGGAGAATCTTCCCAGCGGCGGTTTCGCAACCGGTCGCGCGGTTGACGAGCTGGCCGTTGAGCTTCTGCGTCACCGTGCCGCCTTCCACCAACGCCTCGTGCAGGTTCCATTCGCCGGCGGGCTTTTCCAGATCGCTCAGCCGCTTCAGGTTGCGGCAGGTGCCGAAAACCTTGTGCTCCATCGTCTTCATGCGCTCCGCCGGGCCGGAGAGCGCGTAGCCGCGGAGTCCCCAGAAATCGCCCGCCTGGCCCATGTTGAGCTGGAGTTCGAGGCACTTCGGCCAGATGCAGTGCTCGCCGGTCATCCGCACCAGCACGCCGCCGTTGCTCTTGGCCGCGCCGCGCGGATAACGCCACTCCACCTTCAGCTCAAAGTCGCCGTAGTCCTTCTCCGTGTAGAGATAGCCGCGTGGCACACCGGCGCAGACCAGCACGCCGTCGCTCTGCAAGCGCCACACCTCGGCGGTCTTCGTGCCGGCCTTCTCGTGGAACGAACGCCAGCCGGCGATCTCGCCGTCGGCGCCCTGCGAAACGAGGAGCGGGATTCCCTGGGCGTCGGGCGCGTCCGCCGCCAACGCCGCGACCGTGCCGGCCGCGAGACACACGGCCAGCGCCGCGGTCAGTGTCAGGCTGCTGATTCTTCGATGGAGAGAATGGGTGGAGTTCATGGTTAAGCGTTCTTTCACGGCGGATGATTTTCCAAAGCGCATGACGGGGGAATGTTACCACAGAGGGATGGCGACTGGCACGGCGAAGATGGGCGCCGCTGGGTGAATGTTGTAGATGACATGGGTATTGGCGGGCGAGCCGTGAAAGGCTACACCCGCCAATATGAACACTACCTACGGCCGCAAGGCTACCTCTCAAGACCGAAGGGAGCAAGTTTCGGTCAACCCGATCGCGCCCTGCATCAAGC
>JACRQF010000007.1 GCA_016222825.1 Verrucomicrobiota bacterium
TCCGAGGAGAAGGCGTTGAGCTGGTCCACAATCGTGTTGATCGTGTTCTTCAACTCCAGAATCTCGCCCTTGGCGTCGGCAGTGATCTTGCGCGACAAGACGCCATTGGCCACGGCGGTGGTCACCTCGGCGATGTTGCGGACCTGGGCGGTGAGGTTGGAGGCCATCGAGTTGACGTTGTCGGTCAAGTCCTTCCACGTGCCGGCGACACCGGGCACGGCCGCTTGGCCACCGAGCTTGCCATCGGTGCCGACCTCGCGCGCCACGCGCGTGACCTCGGCGGCGAAACCATTGAGCTGGTCCACCATGATGTTAATCGTGTTCTTCAACTCCAAAATCTCGCCCTTGGCGTCGGCGCTGATCTTGCGCGACAAGTCGCCACGAGCCACGGCGGTGGTCACCTCGGCGATGTTGCGCACCTGCGAGGTGAGGTTGGAGGCCATCGAGTTGACCGAGTCGGTCAAGTCCTTCCACGTGCCGGCGACACCGGGCACGGCGGCCTGGCCGCCCAGCTTGCCATCGGTGCCGACCTCGCGAGCCACGCGCGTGACTTCCGAGGAGAAGGCGTTGAGTTGGTCCACCATCGTGTTGATCGTGTTCTTCAACTCCAGAATCTCACCCTGCACGTCCACCGTGATCTTGCGTGAAAGGTCGCCGCGGGCCACGGCGGTAGTCACCTCGGCGATGCCGCGGACCTGGGTGGTGAGGTTGGCGGCCATCGAGTTGACCGAGTCGGTCAAATCTTTCCATGTGCCGGCCACGCCCGGCACGATGGCCTGGCCGCCGAGTTTGCCTTCGGTGCCGACCTCGCGCGCCACGCGCGTGACCTCGGAGGCGAAGGAGCGGAGCTGGTCCACCATGACGTTCATGGCCTCCTTGAGCTGGAGAATCTCGCCGCGGCTGTCCACCGTGATCTTCTTGGACAGGTCGCCGTTGGCCACGGCGATGGTGACCTCGGCGATGTTGCGGACCTGGTCGGTGAGGTTGGACGCCATGAGGTTGACCGAGTCGGTCAACTCGCGCCACACGCCGGTGACGCCCTTGACCTGGGCCTGGCCGCCGAGCTTGCCGGAGGTGCCGACCTCGCGCGCCACACGCGTGACTTCCGACGTGAACACCGAGAGCTGGTCAATCATGTTGTTGACCAGTTTGGCGGAACGGAGGAACTCGCCCTCGAGCGGGCGGCCATCCACTTCGAGCGTCATGGACTGGCCGAGGTCGCCCTTGGCCACGGAGCCGATGGTGCGGGTCACTTCGGTGGTGGGCCATGCCATGTCGCCGATGAGCGTGTTGATGGATTCGATCTCATCGGCCCAGCCACCGACCACACCGGGCACGCTCATGCGCTGTTGGAGCCGGCCTTCCTTGCCCACCACATGGCAAACGCGTGCCACTTCCTCGGAACGGCGTTGGCTGTTCATCAGGATGTTGTTGAAGGCGTCGGCGATCTTGCCCTCGACCCCGGTCCACTCGGCCGGCAGGCGCTGGGTGAAATCGCCGTCGCGGTAGGCAAGCATGGCCACCAGGAGTTGCTGCATGGCATCGCCGTTGGGACCAACGACAGGACCACGGCCGCCGAGTGTTGTTTCGGGGGCGTCACCGTTGGCGATCTTGGATGATGTCGTGTTCTTCATGGCTAAGGCTCCTGATGATTTGGGGTTGGGGACTGACAGCGGAACTTCCGAAACGGGTTGGACACGGAACCATCCGTGTTTCATGCGCTTCCATCCGTGGCTGAGAAAGTTCTTTCTCATCGCGCTACCGTTGGCGGCTCGCGGCTCTCGGCCTGCTTGCGACCTTTGGTTGCTCTGCTACTTCCATCAGGGTGGGATAGTAGTCGGCGACTGCCCGTGGCTTCAATTGGAACATTCCCTATTGTCGCTTAGGAGATTTACCTATGCGGGGCCTGCTTGTCGGCTGTAGTAGCGGTGCGTTGGTGTCACGGCTTTCAGGCTGAACTCCAACGGGTTTGCTGGTGGCACCCGTGACCCGCTCGCCATGCCAACAGTGGAGGCGCAGCCGACCGACACTTGGAATCGCGCCCTAACGCGCCAACGGCAGCCGGTAGCACGCCGCTTCCTCGTCGTTGCGCACCAGCAACAGGTCACCGGCCAGCGTGGGCGGATTCCATGTCTTGCCCGTGATGGCTGGGAACCGCGTCAGTTCACGCCGTCCGACCGGCACCGGTTCAACCAAGGCGACATCGCCGTTCTCGGCGGTGATGATGAGCAGGTCGCGCACGAGAATAAACTGCCCGTGACCGTAGCGGCCCTCCCGCCATTTCAACTGCCCGGTTGCCAGGTCTACACAGGCGAGCGTGCCGTCGTCGAGGCCATACACGTGGCCGTCGCGCACCACCATGTTGTTGAACTTGGATTTCAGCTTCCGCGTTCTCCAGAGCTGCTTCACGGTGAACCGCCCTGCCCCGTCGCGCTGCAACTGCAAGAGCTGGCTGCCTTCGCCGTAGCCGCTGCTCACGAGCACGCGGTCGCCCTCCAGCACGATAGGCTGCGTGACGTGCGCGTGGGCGGGATTCCAAGAATACTCCCACAGCACGCGTCCGGTAGCCTGGTCATGGCCGAAGACGGCGTGGTCGTTGAAGATCAACACCTGTGGCACGCCGCATAATACGGCAGCGCACGGCGAGCTGTAGCCGGAACCGTCGTCGCCGCCGCCCCAGGCGCGCCCGCCGTCGGCCAGCCGATACGCCACCAACGAACGTCCTTTGTTACCGCCGGGATTGACGATGACCGAACCGCCCAGCACCAGCGGCGAACCGGCCGTGCCCCAAATGTTCACCCGCCGCTCGTTCTCCGTGAGGATGTTCTCGCTCCAGATCGCCCTGCCCGTCGCAAGGTCGAGGCAATTCAGGATGCCGGTGCCGCCAAGCGTCACCACCTTGTCGCCGACGATTGCCGGTGTGGTTCGCGGTCCCTCGCCAGCGACGGTGTTCGCATAACGCCCGGCATCGGCGTGGCTCCACAGAACCGTGCCCGTGCGCAACTCATAGCACGCCACGACTTCATTCGTGCCGCGCTGCTCCAACGTGATGGCGCGCTCGCCGGCGACGGCGAAGCCCGACCACGCAGGACCGATGGGTTGACGCCAGAGTTTCTGCGGCGGCTGCTTCGTCCAGTCCCGTGCCAGCTTCGGCCCGTCGGGCAAAGTCGAGTTGCGAAACGGGCCAAGGAACTGCGGCCAGAGCGGGGCGACTGCCGGTGTTTGTTTGTCCAAACCAACTGGAAGACCTGCCTTGCTTTCCGTCTCGACCGGAGTGACGCTCCGCCAGCGGGGCTTGATGATCGGCACCAAATCGCCCGTCACGCCATGAATCTCGAACAACGCAACGGGCAGCCCGACCACGCAGACGGCGATGCCGAGCGCAAGCCATCGCGTCTTCCACGGCAGCCGCGAGAAGAACATCAACCACAACAGCACCAGCACGGCGGTTGTAATGGCAATCACCGCGGTCGCGATGTTGCTGTGCTGAATGGACGGCCCCTCGCGGAGCACGCGGACGTAGAAGATGGCGAGGCCGGACAAGACGACGATCAGCCACAGCGGCCACCAACGCGCAGGCGGACGGCGGCCAGACAATGAGTCAGCGGAGTCGGCCGGCTGCGTCATGTTGCCGATCCGGCTCGAAGAAAGTTCTTAAATTTGCTTGGCGTCGCCATGCTCATGGCTAGATAACAACTGGCGTATGCAAAGGCAAAAAGATTCTCCAACGCGCACCATCACGCTGGGCCACAGCCCGGACCCGGATGATGCGTTCATGTTCTACGCGCTGGCCGCCGGGAAGATCGAGACGGGCGAACTGCGCTTCGAGCACATCCTCCAGGACATCCAGACTCTCAACGAGCGCGCCACGCGCGGCGAACTGGACGTGACCGCCATCTCCATCCACGCCTACGCCTCCGTGCTGGACAAATACGCCCTCCTGCCCAGCGGCGCCTCGATGGGCGACGGCTACGGGCCGATGATCGTGAGCAAAGCCAAACGGACGAAGGATGAGATTGCGAAGATGCGCGTCGCCGTGCCGGGCCGGATGACCAGCGCGTTCCTCGCCATGCGGCTCTGGCTGGGACGCGAGTTCGAACACATCGTGGTGCCGTTCGACCAGATCTTCGCCACCGTCAAGCGGGGCGACGCCGACGCGGGCCTCATCATCCACGAAGGCCAACTCACCTATCAGAAGGAGGGCTTGCAGCTCTGCGTGGACCTCGGCGCGTGGTGGAAGGAAGACACTGGCGGCCTTCACCTGCCCCTCGGCGGCAACGCCATCAAGAAGTCGCTCGGCAAGCCGCTCATGAGCCGCATCTCGCCGTTACTCACCGAGAGCATCCGTTACGGCCTCGCGCACCGCGCGCCCGCCGTCGCGCACGCGATGGCCTACGCCCGCGACATGGACACGCCGCTGGCCGACAAGTTTGTGGGCATGTATGTGAACGATTGGACGCTCGACTACGGCGACAAGGGCCGCGAGGCCATCCGCCTCTTCCTACGCCGCGGTCACGAGGCCGGCGTCATCCCCCAACCGGTGGAACTGGAGTTTGTGGAATAGGGAGACCGCACCATGCAATACCGCACCCTGCCCCGCCTGAACACCAAGGTCTCCGCGCTCGGCTTCGGCACCATGCGGTTGCCGACCGTCGGCGGAGTGGAAGCGCAGATTGACGAGGCGCAGGCGGCGGAGATGCTGGCCTGCGCCATTGACCACGGCGTCAACTACGTGGACACGGGCTATCCCTACCACGGCGGCGCGAGCGAGCCGTTCGTCGGCCGCGTCCTCGCCGAGGGCTACCGCGACAAGGTCCTCCTCGCCGCCAAGATGCCCACCTGGGCCGTGAACGACCCCAGTGACTTCGATCGCTACCTCGACGAGCAACTCCGCCGCCTCCGCACCGACCACTTCGACTTCTACCTGCTCCACTGCCTCCACGCCGGCGTCTGGGCGCGACTGCGCGCGTTGGGCATCCGCGAATGGATGGAGCGCGCCAAGGGCGACGGGCGGTTCGCGCACCTCGGCTTCTCCTTCCACGACTCGGCGCAAACCTTCCGCCAGATCCTCGACGACTACGACTGGCCCCTCTGCCAGATCCAATACAACTACATGAACGAGGACTTCCAGGCCGGCACCGACGGCCTGCGTTACGCCGCCTCGCGGGGCGTCGCCGTCGTCGTCATGGAACCGCTCCAGGGCGGCGGCCTCGCCCGTCTGCCGGAACCGGCCCCCGCGCTCTTCGACCGAGCCGGATGCACCCGCGCGCCGGCCGACCTCGCCCTCCAATGGCTCTGGCACAAACCCGAAGTCTCCCTCGTCCTCAGCGGCATGAGCAGCATGGAGCAGGTCCGCCAGAACATCGCCAGCGCCGCCACCTCCGCCGCCGGCAGCCTCACCCCGCGCGAGCTGGCCCTCATCGCCGACATCCGGCAAGTGCTGGAGGCCATGCGCCGCATCCCCTGCACCGGCTGCCGCTACTGCATGCCCTGCCCCCACGGCGTGGACATCCCGTTGAACTTCCGCCTCTACAACGACGCCCAGTCCTTCGGCCCCAACAGCGCCCTCCTGAGCCGCAACCTCTACCAGATGACGCCCCCCGCCACCCGCTCCTCCGCCTGCGAGGGCTGCGGCGAGTGCGAGGACAAATGCCCCCAAGGCATCGGGATCGCCGCCTGGCACAAGCGCGTCCACAAAGAGTTCACCGCGTAGCAAACCGTCCCTGCGACCGCGCGGCGTCAATCTTGTAGTGGCTCTTCTTGACCATCCCCAAGGCTTCCGGTGGCCCAGTGGGCATGATTTGGCCTGAAACGACCTTTGGATGGCGTAAAATACGTTTCCCCAGCATTTTATCTAGCGCTCGACCCCGTCCATCCGGTCCTCGATTCCATGAGTTTTGGGTTTCGATTTTGATTTTTGAAACCAAAAATGAAAATCGAGCGCTCGAAACTGAAAATCGAGGGCTAGATTCCTCGTGTCGAGCGCTAGATTCCTCGTGTCGAGCGCTAGATTCCTCGTGTCGAACGCTAGATTCCTCGTGCCGAGCGCTAGATTCCTCGTGTCGAGCACTCGGAAGTGCAAGTCGAACGCTCGATTTCAAGCGCCGAGTGCTCGGAAAAGAGAATCGAGCACTCGACACAGCGTATCGAGCACATGGCTCGCCGTGCGAAGAGCAAGACTGCCCGTGTCGTGCGCAAGACGCGCGGAGGACCTCTCAGCTACGCCGGTCCCCGGCGGATGGAACACATGAAACCGAGAACCGGTTGCCCCACCGCAGCCGCGCAATAGCCTCCGCCAGCAGCCACAGCCAACCAGTTCGCGCTTGTCCCCGTTCCCGTGTTATGGCACAAGTCCGCAGTTGATTTGGAATGTTAGGCAGCACTACACGTTATGAAAAAGACAACTGTTCCAGATTTCAGCAAGAAGTTTATTTCGGTGAGCATCGCCGGAGACAGTCACACTTACCAGATGAACCGTCCACACTTTGAATCGCAAGGCGGTAGATTGTTTCTCGTCGGCACTGTGCCACGCGGAGGCTCGAATGGTGATTGGAGCGAGGGCGCTGTGTGTGCAGTAGCGTGGGACGGAATCACCGACTATTTGGTCTTTGAATCCGTGGAGGACTACCAAAAGGGGCTTGCGAAGTTCAGGAAGTATAAGAGTAAGAACAAGGGCTAAGAGTGCGCCGCCTCAAACCAGCGCTATGCGGTTTGGTTTGTGAGTCTCATTCAACGGCGATGGCTAGTCCTGATCACTCCTTCGCGTTGCTCTGCGCCTCTCTGCGCCTCTGCGTTTAGCAGCCACCCTCTCACCGCGCCCGCGTCAATGCCTTGCGATGGCGTCGGCGAGGGCGCGGAGATTGGCGTTGGGACAGCGGGGGCTGGTGGCGCAGCCGGGGCGGCCGGCACTGCTATTCCTCACAGCGGCAGGTTCACGCGCTGGCCGGTCTTGGCGGATTGGTAGATGGCTAGGATGATCTCGACGGACTTGCGCCCTTCCCCGCCGTCCACCAGCGGCGCGCCGCCGGTCTCGATGGCGTGGATGAAGTCCTGGAACTGTTTCTTGTGGCCGAGGTAGCTGATGGCCTTCGGGTCGGCCGCGCCGCCGGTGCCGGACTTGCGCTGGGACATGAGCGCCGCCACGCGGTCGTCCACGGGCGTCGGGGCGGCGAACTTCCAGAAGAGGATGTCGTCCTGCTCGACGATGACGCTGCCCTTGTCGCCGTGGATCTCGGTCTTCTTCAACATGCCGGGGAAGACGGAGGTGGCGCCCTCGATGGTGCCGAGCGCGCCGTTCTTGAACTGGAGCGCAGCGACGGCGGTGTCCTCCACCTCGATGCGCTCGTGCGCCAGCAGGCCCGTGACGGCCGAGACGCTCGCGACGTCGCCCATGAACCACTGGAGGAGGTCCACGTTGTGGATGGACTGGTTCATCAACGCCCCGCCGCCGTCCATCTTCCAGGTGCCGCGCCAACCGCCGGCGTCGTAGTATTCCTGCGTGCGCCACCATTTGACGTAGGCGTCGCCGAGCGTGAGCCGGCCGAACCACTTGTTGTCCACCGCCTGCTTGAGGAGTTGGTTGCACTCGCTCCAACGCGACGGGAAGATGGTGGCGAGCTTGACGCCCGCGCCGGCCGCGGCGGCGATGATGGCGTCGCAGCGTTCGAGGGTGATCTCCAGCGGTTTCTCGACGATGACGTGCTTGCCGGCCTTCGCGGCGGCGACGGCGGCATCCATGTGCAGGCCGCTCGGCGTGCAGATGGTGACGATGTCCATGTCGTGCGCGCAGAACTTGGCGAGGTCGGTGAACCACGCGCAGCCGTTGGCCTCGCCGAAACGCTTGGCGGCGGCCTCGCGCACGTCGGTTACGGCGACGAGCTTGGCGTTGGGGATGTCCTTGATGGCGGCGGCGTGGAACTCCGAGATCATGCCGCAGCCGACGATGCCGAAACGATAAGTCTTTGCCATGTTGATGCTCCTGTTTGACTGACCAAGAATCCCGCTGCCCTAGCGCGTCTCTTCGGGAGTCTTCCCGTTCAGCTTCGAGTGGCGGACGCCGTAGGTGAAGTAGATCGCCAACCCGATGGCCATCCAGACCAGCAGCCGCATCCATGTGTCCAGCGGCAGGCCAACCATCAGCCAGACGCAGAAGAACACGCCCAGCGGGCAGACCAGCCAGTAAGCCGGCGTGCGGAACGGGCGCACGATGTTCGGGTCCGTGAACCGCAGCACGAACACGCCCGCGCAGACGATCGCAAACGCCAGCAGCGTGCCGATGGAAACCAGCTCGCCTAGCACGTCTATGGGGAAGAAGCCCGCAAGCAACGTGGCCACCACGCCGGTGAGTATCTGCGCCAGCCACGGCGTGCGGAAGCGCGGATGCACCGCGCTGAACATCGGAGGCAGCAAGCCGTCCTTGGACATGCTGTAAAACACCCGCGGCTGACCGAGCATCATCACCAGGATCACCGAGGAAAGGCCCGCGATGGCGCCCACCTTGATGACCGGCCCCATCCAGCCCGACACCGACGGTCCGAGCGAATCCACCGCCACGGCGATGGGCGCGGGAACGTTGAGCTTCGTGTAGGAGACGACGCCCGTCAGCACCAGCGAGACGACAATGTAGATCACCGTGCAAATGGTCAGCGAGAGCAGAATGCCGATGGGCATGTCGCGTTGCGGGTTCTTGGCCTCCTGCGCCGCGGTGGAGACGGAGTCAAAGCCGATGTAGGCGAAGAAGATCACGCCCGCCGCCCGCAGAATCCCGCTCCAGCCGAAGTGGCCCGTTCCCTCCGCCGCCGGGATGAACGGCTGCCAGTTCGCCGGATTCACGTAGGCCACGCCAACGGCGATGAACGCGAGGATCACAAGCATCTTGATCCCCACGACGAGGTTGTTGAACGAGGCGGATTCCTTGATGCCGATGACGAGCAGCACCGTGCAGGCAATGATGATGAGCACCGCCGGCAGGTTGAAAACGGCGGTGGCCTGGCTGAGCGTGGCGGGATCGGTTCCGGCCGCCTTGATTTGCTCCAGCACCGCGTCGCTGATCGGCCCCCAGCCGGATTTCATCTTGCACGCCGCCGCCAACGCCGTGGGGACTTCGATGAGATGCGTGCCGGCGGCCGCGGAAAGCGCGGGTGGGATATGGATGTTCAGGTCGTAGAGCAGGGACATGACGTAACCCGACCAGCCCACCGCGACCGTCGAGGCGGCGAAGAGATACTCCAGGATCAAGTCCCACCCAATGATCCAGGCGAACAGCTCGCCCAGCGTGGCGTAGCCATACGTGTAAGCCGAGCCGGAGATCGGAATCATCGCCGCGAACTCGGCGTAGCACAAGCCGGCCAGCGCGCAAGCAGTGCCGGCGAGGATGAAGGAAAGCACGATGGCCGGCCCGGCGTATTTCGCGGCGGCCTGGCCGGTGAGCACAAAGATGCCCGCGCCAATGATGGCGCCGATGCCGAGCGTGGTGAGATTGACCGGCCCCAAAGCACGACGGAGGCGTTGATCGTGGGCAGCCTCATGTTGCAGCGAGGCCACGCTTTTCCTTCGAAATAGCTTCATGCAGTGCCCGTCTCTTTACCCCGCCCCGCGCCGTTGTGCAAGGAAAGGCTGACGGAACAAAGCAAAAGTTAAGAGTGGAGAGTTATGAGTGAAGAATTGGCGGCACTCTTCACTTCCCAATCCCCACCACCTTTGGCTTGGCGCCTCTCGTGAGATACAGCACCATCTTGTGCTCGCCGAGCGCGACCTCCACGAAAACGCGCGCGGCGGCCTCGTCCAGCCACTGAATCATACGGGGGTCGGCGGACTTCGACCTCGCGACGGTCTTCACCTTGATCATCTCCGGCTTCAGGTCGGCGAGCTTCTCATTCGGCTTCGTCGCGCCGATGCGCGACAACACCAGTTGTTGCAACTGCTCGTTGGACCGGATAACCCCTTCCTTGCAGACAAACGGCACGCGCGTCATGCCGTCCACCCGGTCCTTCTTGCCGTTCAGCACCGCCATGAACCACTCGCGCGCTGTGTCCTCAGCCGCGGTTTCTGCCGCGCGTGAAGGAGTGGCGACGAAACATAGCGCGGCGATTGCGCAACAAATGATCGTTGTAGTTCTCACGTCAATGAATACCGCCGTTGTCGGCGAAGGTTACAGAGCGACGTCGACTGCCGCCACTTGTTTTCCGACGCCGCATACAGCAGATTCCGCCGCACAACTTTCAACCATGAGCAAACCAACCGTCGCCATCATCGGAGCGTCCACGAACAGAGAGAAGTTCGGCAACAAAGCCGTGCGCGCCTTCCTCCAGCAGGGCTACGACGTGTTTCCCGTCCATCCAACTGAGCAGACCATCGAGGGGCTGAAGGTGTTCCGTTCTGTGACTGAGATCCCCTTCCCTCTCGACAAAGTCAGTCTCTACGTGCCGCCGACGGTCGGCATGAAGCTCGCGGACGAGATCGCAAAGAAAGGCTGCAAGGAACTCTGGCTCAATCCCGGCGCGGATTCGCCAGAGCTATACGAGAAGGCGCAATCGCTCGGCCTCAACCCCATCGTCGCCTGCTCCATCGTCGGCGTCGGCGTCAACCCGCACAACCTGTGAGGCGCGGCCTCGTTACCGCGGCGCGAACTTCCTCTGCGCGTCCTTCACGATGGCGGCGATGTCCAGCTTCGGCACGTCGCGACGGCCGGTGGCGCGCGCCGCCTCCACATCTTCCATCGTCCAGATACCGGGAATGGCCGCGCTGCACTTCGGGCAATGCCCGTTCTTCAAATCGCTCCGCACGACGGTGAAGCCGACGCGCTCGATGAGCAACGCGTTGCAGCGCGGGCAGCGCGTGTTCTCCCAATCGCCCACGTCACCGGGGCGGTTGCCGGCATAGACGAAGGCCAGCCCTTCCTCGCGGCCCAACTCCGCCGCGCGAACCACCTGCCGCGCGCTCGTCTCGTGCCGGTCCTGCATCTGGTAGTCGCTGTGGAACGACGTCACGTGCCACGGGATCGTTGGCGAAACGCTGCGGATGAATCGCGCCATGTCGCGCACCTCGGCCTCGCTGTCGTTGAAGCGCGGCACCAGCAGCGTCACCACCTCCACCCAGAACCCGCGCTCGTAGAGCATCCGGATTGTCGAGAGCACCGGTTCGAGCTTGCCGCCGAGGTCGCGATAGTTGCGCGGGTTGAACGTCTTGAGGTCCACCTTGTAGAAATCCACCCACGGCCGCAAGTAGTCCACCACCTCCGGTGTGGCGTGGCCGTTGGAGACGAAACTCGTCGCCAGCCCCGCCCCACGCGCCTGACGGAATATCTCCACCGCCCACTCGCTCGTGATGAGCGGCTCGTTGTATGTGCTCGTCACCGATAGTGCCTTGTGCCGTCGCGCGGCCTCAACGATCTGTTCAGCGCTGATCTCCACCACCTCGCTGCCCGCGCGCGGGTCGCGCAGCGTCTGCGAGCTGACCCAGTTCTGGCAAAACTCGCACCGGAAGTCGCAGCCGAGCATCCCGAAGCTGCACGCCAGCGATCCCGGCAACGCGTGATAGAACGGCTTCTTCTCGATCGGGTCCACTGCTAGTCCCGCCGTGTAGCCCGCCGGCACGCGCAGTTCGCCGGCTTCATTGAAACGCACCTGGCAGATGCCCGCGTGCCCGTCGGCGACGAGGCATCGGTGCGCGCACGCCACGCAGCGCAGCTTTTGCTCCGGCAGCTTCTCACAGAGCACGCCCTCCCGCGTCATCGCGCGCAGCCGCGATTTCAGCTCCGTTCCGCCGTTCCCTGTCCGCGTCGTTTTCACAATGTCGCGAGGAATATAGCACGAACACCTCCCGCAGCCACGGCGGAACGCGCGAATGCCAGACCCGCGGCGGGCCATCTGCGAATCCCTCTTGCCGCTCATGCGAAAGCACCCCGGCCATCGAGCACTGCGTTTGGCGATGCGCTGCGACGTCGAGTTCCGCCTGTAGCCTTCCGGGCGCGGACCAGGCAAAAACGCGGGTGGGCGGCCTGTTTCCTCACACGGGAAGCGGTTTCCCCCACACGGTTTTGGCTTTCCCCTGCACGGGAAGCGGTTTCCCCTGCACGGGAAGCGGTTTCCCCTGCACGGGAAGTGGTTTCCCCTGCACGGGAAGTGGTTTCCCCTGCACGGGAAGTGGTTTCCCATGCGCGGGAAGTGGTTTCCCCTGCACAGTTTTGGCGTTCCCGTGCGTGGAAACGCGGGTTGCCTGCATGGAAATGACCAAAATCCACGGTTTTTTGGCCCCAACGGCCGCGGTTTTGGCAAAAACGGGGGATTTGGGCTAAAAACGCCTCGGAGGAACCTCGAAGCCGCCCGGCGGATGGAACGCATGAGAACCGAGAGCCGGCTTGCCCCACCGCCTCCCCGGCGGTATAAGCAGGAGCGAACGGAAGGAGTTTGCGCGGAGTTTACTAATTGCACTTAAGCGCATGAGCGCACATTTCCAATCATCAGGACCGAGAAGCAACGCTTACAGCGAATCCAAGTTTACCAATTGGACGGTCTATGATCCTTTCTTCGCTGAGGCTCGCTCCGCTTATAAACGCTTCGACGACCGACTCGCTTCGCAGCCAGCATTTCCCCGCGTCGTTGCGTTACCTCCTCTCTCCCCCGATTTCATTCACCCCGTCAAACGCACCGAGGTGGATCAGCGCCTGCAACGGATGCCTTCCGAACATCTCGCCGGCCTTCGTGCCGTCTTCCTCCTCTCAGGCACGCGCAAGCAGCAACGATCTTGGACCAGTTCTCTAGGGTGCTACGGCATCTACTGGCGTGCATGCGTTTTCCTCTGCGCTCATCCGTTCAAACTTGGTCGCCACAACCTGGATTCCATCCGTGAACTATACCTCGACTACGTTCTCGTTCACGAAGTTGCTCATCACATTGACCGTTTCCGCCAAGCTTCCACCGACACCAAGGAAGGCTTTGCTCATGCTTTCGTCCAGAAACAATGAGTCTGACCAACAACATTTCACCCTGAGAACCCTCATGCGCTACTTCCTACTACTCGCTCTCGTGTGCTCGGCTGCGATGGCCGCTGACAACAAGGTGGAGTCCGCCGGCAAGCCGCCCATCCCGTTGAGCAACCAGACCTATCGCGTCCGCTATCTGCCGAAGGCGGCCATCAAGGTGGACGGCCGCGCCGACGAAGCCGTGTGGGCCAGGGCAGCCGTCGAGAAGGGCTTCACCTTCCCGTGGAGCAAGACGCCGCCGCCGGCGACGGAGTTCCGCGCGCTCTGCGATGAGGCAAATCTCTATTTCACGTTCCGCATCCACGACGACGACATCGTGGTGCTGGAGAAGTTGCGCGACGAGCAGGACGCGGTGTTTGAGGATCGCGCGGAGCTGTATTTCGCACCCGGAGATCGGATGAAGGACTACTACTGCATGGAGGTGGACTCGCGCGGCCGCGCCTACGACTATCGCGGCGCCTACTACCGGCAGCTCGACCCGTCGTGGAACTGGAAAGGCTTGGAGACGGCCGCATCGCCGCTGCCCGCCGGCTACGTCGTCGAGGGGCGCATCCCGCTGGCAAGCTTCGAGGCGATGGGCTTTCCGCGGTTGCGGCCCGGCGTGAAGATTCGCTGCGGACTGTTCCGGGCGGAGTTCAGTCACGACCGCAGCGGGAAGCCCGTCGTTCAGCGCGCGAGCATCCACAATCGCGGCCGTCGCATCGAAGGCCCGCCGCCCATTGAGGGATGGATGGCGTGGGTGGACCCGAAAACTGAGGAGCCGGATTTCCACGTGCCCACCTCCCTCGGCTGGCTGGAGGTCGCGGAATAGCCCCGGCTCTGGCGCGGATGAAACCGGCGGGGCGCCTGGCCTGCTTGTGTCGGCGGGCGGCGTTTGATTCCAGCCCGACCGCTCTACTTCAGCTCGGTGATGTAGATGTTGCGGAAGCGATGCTGGCCGCCGCCGGGCACCTCGGCCTGGATGCCGATGAAGCCTTCCTTCAGCCCCTCAAGGCCGTCCGCCTTCCATGCGGGCTTGCCGTTGATCTCCAGTTCGGCCTTCGAGCCGCGCACGGTCAGCTTGAAGCTGTTCCACTCGTGGTCCTTGACCAGCCCCTTGCTCTCGGCGCCCTTGAGGCCGCCGACGTTGCCTTCCATGCCCTGCCGCAGGTTCGCTTGGTAGCGCGCCGGCCACGGGCGCTTGGGCGGGATGGTGTCGTAACGGAAATAGACGCCGCTGTCCCACTTCTCCGGCTTGAGCGCCTTCCAATCGAACTCGAAGATGAAGTCGGCGTATTTGCGGGCGGTCTGGACAAGGCCGTTGCCTTCCTTGATGAACATGTCGCCGCTGTCCACCGTGGCCTCGCAGGTCACGATGGTCCAGCCGTTGAGGGTCTTGCCGTCGAAGAGGCAGACGCGCTTGCCGCAGGCGTCGGCCGCGTGGATGAGAGTTGCCGCGGCACAGATGAGAGCCAGCGCCGCGCCCAGGGAGAATCGGATGTTCTTCATGCGCCGATTTCGTAGCCTGCCGCCGCGCCAAAAGCAATCGCGAAGAAGCCGCCTCGAGTCTAACCTCTGAAATATAGATACCCCGCAACGATGGCCGCCAAGACGAAGACGGAGCCGGCGGCTTCCGGCCAGCCCCAGCTCTGGCGCGTCTTGTGACGGTCCTCGTCGGTGGCGGTGCCGAAGGTCAGGCTCTTGATCGCGTTGTAGTCCGGCGCGGCGGTCATGTAGCTGACGGCGACCATGACGGCGGCCGAGACAAGCGTGATGAGGATGCTGAAGTATTGGAAGTTGATGTTGTTGATGATCCAGAAGAACGACCCGTGCGCGTAGTGGAAGTCCTTGAACAGCGTCACCGGCGTGTCCACCGCCATGCGGAAGACGCCGAGCACAAATCCGACGATCATCGCCCACAAACAACCCGTGGCGTTCAGCCGCTTCCAGAAGACGCCGAAGAAGAACACGACGAAGATCGGCGGCGCGAGGTAGCCTTGGACGGCCTGGAGGTAGTTGTAGAGTCCCTCGGCGCCTTTCACGACGGGAATCCACGCGATGGCGATGAGCACCATGATGCCGGTGGCGATGCGACCCATGCGGACGATCTCATGCTGCGTCGCCTTCGGGCGGAGTTTTTCGTAGATGTCCACGGTGAAGAGCGTCGAGCAGGCGTTGAACACGCCCGCCAGCGAACCCATCAGCGCCGAGAGCAATCCCGCCACGACGATGCCGCGCAATCCCGGTGGAAGCAGATGCTCCACCATCAACGGGAACGCCGCCTGTGCCGCGTTCGGGTCCGCCGCAAACGCCGCCGCCAGCCCCGCCGACTTGCCGCTCTTGGCCAGCGCGAAGCAGATGAGGCCGGGGATGATGAAGAGGTAAACCGGGAAGAGTTTCAGGAATGCAGCGAAGATGCTGCCCTGCCGCGCGACCCGCTCGTTCGGCGCACCGAGCGCGCGCTGGACGATGTATTGATCGGTGCACCAATACCACAGCCCGATGACCGGCGCGCAGATGGCCATGCCGAGCCACGGGAAGTTCTGGTTGAAATACCACGCCTGCCGCACCGTCTCGCCCGCCGCGTTCTTCTCCCACACCGGCGCCCATGTCGCCTCCACACCCGCCGGAATCAGCGGCTTCCAGAGGTTGAACATCTCCGAGCCGCAAATCCGCCTCAGTTCGCTCCAGCCGCCGAGCTCGATCAGTCCGTAGATCGTCAGCAGCGTCGAGCCGACGATGAGCACAATCACCTGCACGGCGTCGTTGTAGGCCACCGCCCTCATGCCGCCGAGCATCGTGTAAAGGCCCGTCAGCACCACCACCAGCACCGAGCCGATCCAGAAGCTGTCAATCACCGCCCCGCCGATGTTCAGCCGCAGTTCCGGCAACAGCGCGCCGAACACGACGCCGCCCGCGAAGATGCCGACGGCGATCTTCGAGACGATGAACGTCAGCAGCGACACGATGGAGAGCACGTAGCGCGACCGCGTGCAGAAGCGCCGTTCAAGGAACTCCGGCATCGTGAAGACGAGCGAGCGCGCGTAGAACGGCACGAACACCCACGCCAGCACGAGCAGGCACCAAGCGTGGAACTCATAATGCGCCAGCGCCACACCATCCTTCGCACCGGAGCCGGCGAGGCCAACGATGTGCTCGGAGCCGATGTTCGACGCGAAGATGGACGCGCCGATGATCCACCAGCCAAGGTTGCGCCCGGCGAGGAAGTAATCCGCCGCCGTGTCCTTCTCCTTCGTGATCGCCGACCAGGCAACAACGAGCAGGACGGTGAAGTAAACGCCGATGGCGATCCAATCAAGGCCCGTCAGCGTAGTGGTGCCGCCGACAGCGAGTAATGGTGTGAGTGTGGTCATAGTCGTTCGCGCTTATTTCGTCAGTCCAAACCGATATACGATTGTGTTCTTGTAAGTCTTCCCCGGCCGCAACACCACCGATGGGAACTTCGGCTGGTTCGGCGAATCGGGATAATGCTGCGGCTCCATGCAGAAGCCGTTGCGGTGCTTGTAAAGCCAGCCGCCCTTCCCCGTGATGTGGCCATCGAGGAAGTTGCCGCTGTAGAATTGCAACGCCGGCTCCGTAGAGAGCACCTCCAGCACGCGCCCCGTCGTCGGCTCCGTCACGCGCGCCATGAGGCCGAGACCCGCGCCCTTGGCGATGACAAAGTTGTGGTCGTAGCCACCGCCGAACTTGATCTGCTCGCAGTCGGCGCCGATGCGCTTGCCGATGGCCGTCGGCTTGTTGAAGTCGAACGGCGTGCCCTTCACCGGCATGAACTTGCCCGTCGGGATGAGCGTGCTGTCCACGGGCGTGATCTTGTCGCTCTTGATCATCACGACGTGGCCGAGGATGTCGCCCTTGCCGGCGAGGTTGAAGTAGGAATGCTGCGTGAGGTTCACGACGGTCGCCTTGTCGGTCGTCGCCTTGTAGTCGAGCCGCAACTCGTTCTGGTCGGTCCACGTGTAGGTCGCGGTCACATCGAGATTCCCCGGATAACCTTCCTCGCCGTCCTTGCTGACGTAGTGCAGTTCCAGCACCGGCCCGGCCTTTGTCATCGATGACTTTGCATCCCAAACGACCTTGTCGAAACCTTTGAGACCGCCGTGCAGCGCGTTCACCTTGTTGTTGGTCGCGAGCGTGTATTCCTTGCCGTCGAGCGAGAACTTGCCCTTGGCGATGCGGTTGCCGTAGCGGCCGACGAGGCAACCGAAGTAAGGCGTCTCCTTCACGTATTCCGCGAGCGTGTCGTAGCCGAGCACGACATCGCCGAGTTTGCCCATCTTGCACGGCACACAGACCGACTGGACGATGCCGCCGTAGTTGAAACTCTTCACGACGCTGCCCTTGGCGTTCTTCAGCGTGTAAAGGTCCACCGCTTTGCCGTCTGCGGTGCCCCAAGGCTGCTTGCTGATTTCAGGAACTTCGCCGCGAACTGAACTGGCCATGATGAGGATTCCTCCAAGGATGATTGCTGCTCGTGTCATATCGGTTTGTCTCCGCTACCTCTGTCCGTAATACGCGCCCGGGCCGTGCTTCCGCAAGAAATGTTTGTCCAACAGCGCCCGCTGCATCGCGCCAGCACGCGGGTTCACGCGCATCGTCTCGCTCGCCAGCCGCGCCAGATACTCCAGCACGACGGCGTTCTCAACCGCCTTCGCCGCGTTCTTGCCCCAAGCAAACGGCCCATGACTCGCCACCAGCGCGCCGGGAAACGCCAGCGGATCGAGTTTGCGAAATCGCCCAACGATGACGTTGCCCGTCTCGGCCTCGTAGTCACCCTTGATCTCCTTCGGCATCATCGCTCGCGTGCAAGGCACCGGCCCGTGGAAGTAATCGGCGTGTGTCGTGCCGAGCGCCGGAATCTCGCGTCTCGCCTGCGCCCAAGCTGTCGCGAAAAGGCTATGCGTGTGAACGATGCCGCCGATCTCCTTGAACGCGCGGTAAAGCACGAGATGCGTTGGCGTGTCCGAACTGGGCCGAAGCTCGCCTTCGACGATCTTGCCACTGTCCAGCGCAACGACGACCATGTGCTCCGGCTTCATGACATCGTAGCTGACGCCGGACGGCTTGATAACAACGCGGCCGCTGGCGCGGTCAATCCCGCTGACATTGCCGAAGGTCTGGATGACCAGACCTTCTTTGACGAGGTCAAGGTTGGCCTTGCAGACCTGTTGTTTCAGTTCCTCAAGCATGATTACTTCCGGACGCGACCACGAACCTCAATGAGCTGCTTCATTACGTCGAACAGGTTGCCGTTCCAGTCTTTCGTGCCGAGCGCGTCGTGCAGCTTGCGATAGAGGACGTAAAGTTCCTTGTAAACCGCGTGCGCTTCCGCCTTCGGCTGGAAAACGCGTGGCTTGATGCCGGTCATCGCCTTCTGCGCGCTGGCATAGTCGGGATACGCGCCCGCGACAACCGCGCCGGCGATTGCCGCGCCGAGTGCGCAGGTCTGTGCAGAGCGGCTGACTTTCATCGGGCGGCCGGTCACGTCGGCGTAGATTTGCATCACGAGCGGGTTCTTCTCGGCGATGCCTCCGCAGTTAACGATTTGTTCAACCTTCACACCGTATTCCTCGAAGCGGTTGATGATTGTCATCGCGCCGAACGCCGTCGCCTCAATGAGCGCGCGGTAAATCTCCGCCGGCGTCGTATAGAGCGTCTGGCCGAGCAACAGGCCCGTGAGCCGCTGGTCCACGAGGATGGTGCGGTTGCCGTTGTTCCAATCGAGCGCGAGCAGTCCGCTTTCGCCGGGCTTGAGCTTCGCCGCGCCGGCGGTCAGCGCCTCGTGCGAGCCGGCTTTGCCCATCGGCTGGATGTAGTTGACGAACCAGTTGAAGATGTCGCCCACGGCCGACTGGCCCGCTTCGAGGCCGTAGAAGCCCGGCAGGATGCTGCCATTGACGATGCCGCAGAGGCCGGGAACGTCGGCGAGTTGCTGGCCGACCGGCACGACCATCATGTCGCAGGTGCTCGTGCCGATGATCTTCACCAGCGTGCCCGGCGCGATGCCGGAACCGACGCCGCCGAGGTGTGCGTCGAACGCCCCGACCGCCACGGGGATGCCCGCGGGCAGGCCGGTGCGCTTGGCCCATTCGGCAGTGAGCTTGCCGACGGCGCGGTCAATCGCGTGCGCCTTCGCGCAAAGCCGCGAGCGGAGCGCGCCGAGCTTCGGGTCGAGTTGGCCGAGGAACTCCGCATCGGGATAGCCGCCCCACGTGTCGTTATACATCGCCTTGTGGCCTGCGGCACAGACGCCGACGACCAGCTTGTCCGGAGCTTCGGTGCCGGTGAGCATCGCGGGAATCCAGTCGGCGCATTCGACCCACGTGTGCGCGGCGTCGAACACCTCCGGCGCACTGCGCAGGCAGTGGAGAATCTTGCTGAAGAACCATTCGCTGGAATAGGTGCCGCCGCACTTCGCCAAATACTGCGGGCGAATCTTCTTCGCCAGCTCGGTGATCTCGGCGGCCTCGGCGACGCCCGTGTGGTCCTTCCACAGCCACGCCATCGCAGCGGGGTTCTTGGCGAACTTCTTGTCGAACGCGAGCGGGATGCCATTTCCGTCCACGGGCAATGGCGTGCTGCCGGTGGTGTCCACGCCGATGCCGATCACGTCAGCGGCGTTGAAACCGCGCACGGTTTTCTTCGCGAGCGCGAGAGCCTTCTTCACTGTGATCTCCGCGCCTTCGAGATAGTCGGCGGGATGCTGGCGCGCTAGGTTCGGGTCGCGCGCGAGGATGACGCCGTGGTGGCCGTGGGCGTATTCCCAGACCGCCGTGGCGACTTCCTTGCCGTTGGCGACGTTGACGATGAGGGTGCGCACCGAGTTGGTGCCGTAGTCGAGTCCGATGGCGAATTTGGCGCTCATAGAATGCTCCGTTTAACTGTTGATGATAACTTTGACAACCTTGTCCTTGTAAGCCGTGTTGAGGGTGAATGCTTCCGCGATGCGCTTGAGCGGGAAGCGATGGCTGACGAGTCCGTGCAAATCCACACGGCCCTGCTCGGCCAGCCGGATCGCGCGCGGGTAGGCGTGCTTCATGCGGCGGCTCATGATGATGGTCAGCCCTTTGCGCCGGGCGTTGGAGTGTTTCAGCGAGAACTGGTCGCTGCCCGGAATGCCAACGAGCACCAGCCGTCCTCCCAGCCGTGCCATCTCTGCGGCTTGCTCGACGGAATGATCCGCCCACGCGGCTTCGATGGCGACGTCCACGCCACGCCCGCGCGTCTCGGCCGTCACGCGCTTAACCGCGTCTTCCTTCTCGCTGTTGATCGGGATGCCTCCCCACTTCTGCGCGAGTTTGAGCCGCCACGGCAGCTTGTCGGTGATAAAAACCGGCTCGGTGCCCGCAAGCTTCGCGAGTTGGAGAATAAGCAAGCCGATGGGGCCGGCACCGATGATGGCGACGCTGTAGCCGACGCGGAGCTTGGAGAAATCCACCGCGTGCATCGCCACGCCGAGCGGCTCCAACAACGCAGCCTCCTCATCATCAATACTCTTCGGCACGGGAAAACAACTGCGCGCGGGCATGTGCATCCATTCACAAAAACTGCCGCCGTAGGGATAGTTCCCGCAGAACGCCAGCCGGCAACAAAGATTCGGGTGGCCGTGCTCACAGAGTTCGCAGCGATGGCACGGCTGCGCGGGGTCCACGGCCACGCGCATGCCGGGTTTGAGCGGCTCGCCGTTCCCGTCGAGCAAACCCCGCCCGATCGCTTCAACGACTGCGGCAAACTCATGTCCGAGAACCAGCGGCCCCTCAAGCGGCGTGTCGCCGATGCGGGCGTCGAGATAGGAGTGCAGGTCGCTGCCGCACATGCCCGTGCAGCGCACGCGCAGCAACGCCTGGCCGCGTCCCGGCGGGCCGGGATGCGTTATGCGTTCGAGGCGCAGGTCGCGCGGGCCATGCAACCGCGCGGCGAGCATCGTCGCGGGAGTTTTTCGGGCGGTGGCCACGGGTTATTGGTGGAGGTAAACGTCCCAGCCGAGATACTTCGTCAACGCTTCCTTCACACCGGCGGCGACGTGCGTCGGGTTGACAGCAACATGGTGCTCGTAGCCGTTGTCGCAGATGTGCGCGAGCAGTTTCTGGAAGTTTGGAATGCGGACGACGCCGTAGCCGCCGAAGGTCTTCAGCGGATCGTCGGTGAACTCGCCTTCGCCGACATAGGCGCGGATTTTGCCCGCCGCGTCATCGGTCGTGAAGCGCAAGTAAGTCATCGGCGCGGCTTTCACGCGGCCGACGACGGTGCCGTAGGTGTTCTCCTTGCCGACGGTCCCGGCGATGATCTCGTGCCAGTCCATCTTCGGCTTGTCCTCGCCAGTGTCGGCGAAGATGTCCTTCGGCAGATTGCTGCAATGGAACACGACGCCCTTGTCGGGATCGTCGGCGTAGTTGTTGTTCCAATCCACAAGCGCGCTGGGCCGACCGCTGGCCTGCGCCAACGCATGCATCGCCACGCAGCCCATCACGTCCACCTCGCACGCGCTGGACGACAGCATGTTGCTCATCATGCTCATCACCGTGCAAGGCACGACACCGAAGAACTCCTCAATCGCTGTCCAGCACTGCATGGCGGTGGCGTTCAGGTGCGTGCGCTTCATCCAGCCGTCCACCGCGACGCCGAACTTCGCCATCTTCAGCAACGAGGCGGGCGGAATGCCATCGGTGGAGACATATTCGCTCATCGCGGCAAGCTTCGCCTTCACAGCGCGGTCCTTGTCAGCCAGCTTGCTGACCCAGCCGAGCATTTCGTAGAGGTCGAGCGTCTCGATGCTGACGCCGGCAGCTTCAAGCAGTTTCTCGCTGTAGCGGACGGTGTTGAACGCGACCGGCCGCGTGCCGAGCGCGCCGATGCGCAGGCCGCGCAGTGCGCGGAGGACGCGACAGGTGACCGCAAAGTCGGCCAGATCCTGCGCGAAGTTCTCGCTCGTCGGGCTGCATGTGTGTAGGCGCGTGAGCGTAAATGGAATGCCGTATTGCTTGAGGTTGTTGGTGACTGACATCTTGCCGCAGAAGCTGTCACGGCGGTTGCCCATGCGCATCTTGTCGGCGTCGTCGGCGTAAGCGTGGACCAGCACCGGCACGCGCAGGCCGGACCAACGAAGCGCATTGGCGATGGCGCGCTCGTCGCCGAAGTTCGGCAGCGTGATGATGATGCCGTCAATCTTCTGGCGGTTGGCGTCGAAGAGTTCGGCGCAGAGCTTCGCCTCCTCAAAACTTTCGATGCTGCCGAAGCGCGTGGCCTTGGCACCGAGCGTGACGACCTTGAAGCCGGCTTTCGCCAGCACATCGAGCATGGTGGTGCGGCCCTTCTCGCAAAGCTGCGCCGGGAAGAAGCCGCGGTTGCCGACGATGAGGCCGATGGTGACGGGTTTGATGGTGGCAGGTTTCATGACGTTATCCTTGGTTGTTGTTAAAGTCCGCGACGGCGCAATTGAATCGAGACGCGGATTATAGTTGACGCCGCTTCCACGACAACGCCAGATTGCGTTCCAGTTCAACCTTTTTGCGAATGAAGCGCCTCATCAAAACTCTGATGACACTGGCAGGCGGAGTGATTTGTGCTACAGGATGGGCGGGAGAACTTCATTATGCCGCAGCCTCCGGCAATGTGGCGAAGATGAAGCTATTGTTGGCAAACAACCCGAAGCTCGCGAATGAGAATTGCGAAGATTTTGGCAGCCCGCTCCATCAAGCAATTCGTTTTGGGAAGAAAGAAGCTGCCACCTTCCTGCTTCTGAACAAAGCTGACGCCAACGCTAGAGACACATCAGGGTTCGCACCCTTGCATTGGGTGAGCATTGACGGTCTTCATCGGGACATCGGCAAGGAACTCGTAGAATTGCTGTTGACCCACAATGCCGACATCAACGTGAAAAGCCGCGCGGGAGGGGGAACGCCGTTGCACCTAGCAGTGAGCGAAGAAAACTTTGTCGTAGCGGAAACGCTCCTGGCACACAAAGCAGATGTGAATGCCAGGGACAACTATGGTGAGAGGCCGCTTGACAGGGCAACGAGGAATGCGGGTCTGAATCCGAAGATGGTTGAGCTTCTTCGCAAATACGGCGCGATGAAGGGAGCGGGGGCAATCCATCGTGCGGTGGATTTCGGTGACGCAGCCGAAGTAAAGCGATTGTTGGCCGAACAACCGGATGTTGTGAACGAGAAATCTCCTCGGACTAAAGAGGGTGTCATGCCCATCCAAGTGGCCGTCATCGCCCGGCACAATGAGATTCTGGAGTTGCTACTGGCCCGTAATGCCGATGTAAACGCCAAGGACGATATCGGCCTCACTGCCCTTCACTGGGCGGCAAGATGGAGAAACAAGGGCGCTGCAAGACTCCTGCTTGCCAACAAGGCCGACGTCAACGCCAAAGACAATTATGGTCACACGCCAGTAGATGCCGCTGAACAAAACCAGAACACTGAGATCGCCGCTCTCCTTCGCTCTCATGGCGGCAAGAGTGGGAAGGAGTTGGGCGGTGCCGGCCCTGCACAAACGAAGTAGCGGGACATTGCTTCCTAACTCTCATCTTTCGCGTCACGGAGTGACGCGACTACGATGCCCATGATTCCCAAAGTCATCCTCCTGATCGAGTCCTCGCGGGCCTCGGGGCGGAGCTTGCTGCGCGGCGTCGCCAAATACGCGCGGCATCACGGGCCGTGGGCGTTCTATTGGGAGCCGCGCGGCTTGGAGAAAGTCTGGTCGCGCCTGAAGCGGCTTCACGCCGACGGCATCATCCTGCGCGATGTCGAGAAGGTGGATGAAGTAATCCGTTGTGGGTTGCCGGCCATCGTCGTGGGCCACCGCAAACAGGCCGTGCCCGGCGTCGCCAACGTCATGACCGACTCGCCCCGCATCGGCACGATGGCCGCCGACCACCTGCTCGATTGCGGCTTCCGCCACTTCGCCTACTGCGGCTTCGACGGCATCCCGTGGTCCGACATCCGTGGGCGCAACTTCGCCGTCCGCGTCGCCGCAGCCGGTTTCTCGGTTCACTTCCATCGCCAACGCCGCCGCGCTGCCGCGCATTCAAGCGACGGCCAAGAGCAGTTCCTCGCCGCATGGCTCCGCTCGCTGCCGAAACCTCTCGGCCTCATGGCCTGCAACGACGACCGCGGCCAGCACGTCATCGAGGCGTGCAAACTCGCCGGCCTGCGCGTGCCCGACGAGGTCGCCGTCATCGGCGCCGACAACGACGAACTGGTCTGCGAACTCTCCGACCCGCCGATGTCCAGCGTGGCGGTCAACTTCGAGCGCGCTGGCTACGAGAGCGCGGAACTTCTCGCGAAGCTTATGGGCGGCAAACGCTCCGCCAGCAAGGAGATCGTCGTCCGCCCCACCCACGTTGTCGCGCGCCAATCCACGAACATCCTCGCCATCGAAGACGCCCACGTGGCCAAGGCCCTGCGCTTCATCCGCCTCCACGGGCGCGAAGCGATCCAGGTCGGCGACGTGGTGGCCGCCTCCGGCCTCTCCCGCCGCGTGCTGGAAAAGCGGTTCCGCAGGCAACTCGACCGCTCCGTCCTCAGCGAAATCCGCCGCGTCCGCGTCGCGCAGATTTGCCGCCTGCTGGCCGAGACCAACCTCTCTGTCTCCCAAGTCGCCGACTCCCTCGGCTACACGAGCATCGAGCACATCGCCCGCTACTTCCGCTCCGAGATGAAAATGAGTCCCCTCGCCTATCGCCGGCAGCACGGACATAAGTGACAGCAACGTCTGTGGAATTCGCCAACCTCCTTTGCCTCTGCGCGCCTCAGCGTCCTCCGCGTCTCTGCGTTAAAATGGCGGCTTCCAAACGCAGAGGCGTAGAGAAACGCAAAGGTGGTTTTCGACTACTTCGCAGCGGCTGGAGACGCAGGCGCAGACTCCGGCGTCGGCGCGGGTTTCTTCTTCATCACCGACGAAAAGAAGAACTTCTTATAGAAACCGGTCATCTTGGTTTCGTCCTGGCCATCGAAGAACCGCACAGTCACCTTGCCCTCGGCGTGGTCGGGCGGCATGCGGGAGAGAAGATGGGACGGCACGCGGACGCCGCACAGCAGCCGCCGCGCCTTGAAGCCCACGCCGCCCGTCTCATACCACGAGAAGTGCGTCGGGTTCACATCGAAGGTGCTTTCGTAGAGCTTGGTTTCCTTCTCGAACGAGCCGCTTCCCTGGAGGGCCAGCCGCGTGATCTCGCTAACGGTCAGTTTCACGCGCCCGGAGCGCGCGATCTCCTTGTCGTTGCTGTCGAGCAACGTGAAGCCGAAGACGTAATCCGGCGGCTGAAACGAGACAATCATCTGGGTGATCTGCGCCGCCGGCTGCGAACTCTCGACGATCGGCGGCGGCGGCCCCATCTGGGACGAATGCAACACCCAGAAGATGCCGCCGAGCAAGGCGAACGCCGACAGCCCGACCATCGTCATTGCCATCCACGACGTCCGCGTTCCGCTGATGCGGCTGATGGCCGCCTCGGCGAACGAGAGACGCTCGTCATCGTCCATGTTCGCCTTGCCGGAACCCTTGCCCGGGGGACGGACGCGCGGCTTGGCGTTCGGGGACACGGTCAACTGCGCGGGAATGGCCCGGCCGCACTTGTTGCACGTGAGGGCCTTTCCGGCGCGATTGTCGGGATATTCGTTCTCCGCCTGGCATTTGGGGCAACGCACGCTTGGCATGACGACGAAAGTTACGCGCGCAACGACGCATCGGCAACCTTTTTGATTGTGGAAGGTTCCGCGCGTGGCTAGAGATACTCGCAATGACGCGCGAATACGTTTTGAAACCAGCCGGGCACCACCGGGCGTTGCAGATTGACTACGCCGCGCAGCTCAATCCGCAGCAACTGGCGGCCGTGCAGGCGCCGCCCGGTCCCGCGCTCGTCATCGCCGGCGCCGGCAGCGGCAAGACCCGCACCCTCACCTACCGCGTCGCGTGGCTCATCGAGCACGGCGTCCCGCCGGATCGCATCCTGCTGATGACGTTCACCAACAAGGCAGCGCGCGAGATGCTTCATCGCGTCGAGACGCTGCTCGGCGGCGACGTGGCGGGCCTCTGGGGCGGGACGTTCCATCACGTCGGCAACCGCGTGTTGCGCCGCCACGCCACTTTGCTCGGCTATCGCAACGATTTCAGCATCCTCGACCGCGAGGACGCCGGCGACCTCGCCAACGCGTGCATCAACGACGCGAAGATTGACACGACGAAGGAACGGTTCCCGAAAGGCGACGTGCTGGTGGAGGTGTTCAGCATGGCGGTGAACACCGAGCGTCCGCTCGGCGACGTGCTGGCGGAGCAGTATCCGTATTTCGAGCAGTTCAAGGAGACCATCGCGTCGCTCCAGAAGCGTTATCACGAGCGGAAGCTCAAGACCAACGCGATGGACTACGACGACCTGCTCTTGAACTGGCTGCGCCTGATGCGCGAGCATCCTGACGTGCGCGACCTCTACCAGCAACGGTTCCAGCACGTGCTTGTGGACGAGTATCAGGACACGAATACCATCCAGGCGGAGTTGATTGACCGGCTCGCCCACGCGCACCGCAACGTGATGGTCGTCGGCGACGACAGCCAGAGCATCTTCTCGTGGCGCGGCGCGAACTTCCGCAACATCATCTCCTTCCCCGACCGTTATCCCGGCGCGCAGGTCTATAAGATCGAGGCCAACTACCGTAGCGTGCCGCAGATCCTCCGCGTCGCCAACGAAGCCATCCGCGCGAACGTCAACCAGTTCCCCAAGACGCTCCAAGCCATCCGCCGCAGCGGCGCGCGGCCGTGGCTCGTCGTGGCCGGCGACGACAACCAGCAGGCGCAATACGTCGGCCAGCGGATTCTGGAACTGCGCGACGAAGGCTACCGGCTCAACGACATCGCCGTGCTCTACCGCAGCCACTTCCACTGCATGGAGGTGCAGATGGAGCTGAAGCGGCGGAATATCCCCTTCCTCGTCACGAGCGGCTTGCGCTTCTTCGAACAGGCGCACATCAAGGACGTCGCCGCCTACCTTCGCTTCGCCATCAATCCCGGCGACGAGCTTGCGTTCAAGCGGCTCACACAACTGTTGCCCGGCATCGGCGGCAAGACGGCGGACAAGCTGTGGAACGCGTTGCTCGGCGGCAAGACGCTGAAGGCGCTGACAGCGACTGTTCCCGCGAAGGCGAAATCGGCGTGGGAGCAGGCGGTCGCGACGGTGGAGGAATTGCGCGAGGAGGAGGTCCGCAACCGTCCCGCCGAGATGATCCGCCGCGTCATCGAGTGCGGCTACGACGATTATCTGAAGCAGCAATACACCAACTACTCCGCGCGGCTCGACGACCTCGCGCAACTTCAGCTTTACGCGCAACGGTTTCAAACCACCGACCAGTTCCTGAGCGACCTCTCGCTAATGACGAACCTCGAAGTCGAGGACGAGACCGCGCCCAAACAGGAGGACGAGGAGTATCTGCGGCTCAGCACCGTCCACCAGGCGAAAGGCCAGGAATGGGGCGCGGTGTTTGTCATCTCGCTCGCTGACGGCATGTTCCCGTCCGGCAAGGCGCTCGACAACATCGAAGGCGAGGAGGAGGAGCGGCGTTTGTTCTACGTCGCCGTCACGCGCGCGAAGGACGAACTCTACCTGAGCTATCCGCTGCTGCGGCGGACAAGCGGCGGGTCGGACGCGCTGCAAAAACCGTCGCGGTTCCTCGCCGAAATCCCCGCCGGCCTGATGGAGACGCTGAGGCTGCGCGATAGTTTTGGGAGCTTCTGATGCGCTGGGGCGACCTCGATTCCACGACCAAGTCCGCGCTGGCGCTCGGCGCCGCGCTGATCGGGCTGGGCGTGCTCGCGGCGTGGCTGTCGTTCCAGCTTCAGGAACGCTGGCCGCTGCTGGTGTTCCTGCTGGCGTTCTTCGGCGTCGCCCTTTTCCTCGGCGGCGTCACCGCGTGGCAGCATCTCACCGAGCCGAAAGAGACGAACCTGCGCTCGTTCAAACAACGCGCGATCTTCGGACTCCAAAGCATCCAGCGGCGCGGCGTTCACAGCGGCTGGACGACGGCGCGCGACATCTGGCTGCTGGCGGCGCTGGCGGCATTGGCGGCGTTTGTGCTGCACAGCCTGTTCATCGGCGGCGACGCCTTCCGCGGCTACATGGAGCAAGGGCGATATTTCGTGCGGCTGGCCACGGCGGTGACGGAAGTTTCTCCCGATCAATGGAAACTCAACTGGTGGCTCGAAGTGGCGGTTTTTGCAGTGCTGCCGCCGGCCATCGTTGTGACCATCATCGCGTTCTATCGAGAACGCCACGACCGGTTCCGGTATGACGACATGGATCGGTGAGGAGTGATCCGTGACTCGTAATTTGTGATTCCTTGGTGGGGCGAAAGTCCCCTGTCCAACTCTTCACTCTTAACTTCTCTACTTCACCACCGGCCGGCCGCCGGGCGGGACGGGCACGGTTTCGCGCACCACACCGGGCGGCAACGCCACGCCGGGCCGCGCGCCCATGCCACCACCGAGCGCCATCGGCAACGGCCCGCCCGCGGGCTTGCCCATGTAGGGAGCGGCGGCGTTGTAGAGCGCCACCAACGCGCCTTGAGCGCGGTTCCACTTGTCCACCACTGGCGGCGGCGCCTGGAGTTGCGGGAAGGTCACGTCCACGTTGATCCACGCGTCGAGGAGCGTCTCGCTGCAATACCGCAGCCAGTCCGGCCTCGGCCAGCGCGCCGACACCGTTGCGTCGGCATACTTCTTGGCGGCGCTATGCAGCGTGCGGATGGCGGCGAGCGCCTGCCCCTGTTGCGAATCGCGGATGGAAACGCGCTTGGCGTCGCTCAGGAAGAACTCGCAGTTCCGCGCCGCTTCCATAGCGACCCCGCGCAAACCCGCGAGCACCTGCGGCGGCAATGGCGGTGGCTGGGGAACCTGGGCGGTCACACCCGCGGCACATCCGGCGGCAACAATCATTGAGGCGAAGAAACGAGAAGCATTCATGGTCAATCCTTGTTGGTTATCACCTGCTGTTCGCCGAGAAGATACCGCCCCGGCCCCGCGAAGCAAACTCAAACACGCGCCCCAGCCGCAGACTCGCCCGGCCGGCGGGGAGCCCGCGCGCTACAGCCGTTCGCGGCCGGCGTAGCCGCTCTCGATCTCGTGCCAGAACTCGATGTCGTCGTCCTCCAGTTCCCAGCAGAGGAACACCTCCCGGCCGTTGCGCAGGTGGGGGAAATCCACCAGCCCGCGGTCGAGATCCTTGATCTGGATGCCGCGCGAGGTGATGCCGTTGATGCCCTCATGGATTTCGAGCATCGCGAGCAACAGATTCCGCACCGCGTCCCCGCCGAGGTCGCCGCCGGTCTTGGCGAGCCGGCGGCTAAGCCGTCTCTCGCACTCCACGAGCCGGTCGCGCGAAGCGTGGATGGAGCCGAAGGTGTTGCGCAGCGTGCCGAGCAGCCCCCGCGCTTCCTCAAGCTGAAAATGTTTTTTGAACTGAAGTTCCACGCTGCGAAGATAGACGGAGCGCAGGGCCTCGGCAAGGCCGCCACCACGGGCGACGAAACTCCAAACTGCAAACTCCAAGCCCCAAGATTTCAGCCGAAGGCCCTGGACTGCTGCAGGAACTCCAGCTTTGCCATCGCTGGCCGAGAGGCGCGGAAAAGATGCGCTGCGCGCCGAGGCCGAGTGCGGCGAGAGCGGCGATGCTCGCCGTAGTCCAAAGCCGTCGGCTGAAATCTCCGAAGCTTCCTTGGAGTTTGGAGCCTGAAGCTTCCCCTACGCTCCCGGCGGCGGCGCGGGCGGCTGCGGGGCGGACGGCGGGGCCTGCTGACTGGGCCGGCGTTGCTGCAACAGACTCTGCTGCATGTAGAGGTCCAACTTCTCCGGCTGGCGCGGAAAGACCTCGGCGATCTTCAGCAGATTCAGGAAGAGCATCAGTTACAGGTCGCAGCGCGCCATGAATTGCTGGATGCTCTCTTTTCTGGCGGCGGAAAAGGGCCATAAAGCCGCAGGGCATCAGCCAAAATGCGCATTTTCGCGCATGCACGCCCCGCACAACGCCGTCCCATCGCATAGAAGCCCACTGCCAAGGCAGCAACGGCCATCTATTCAAATAGAAGGTCACTGCCAAAATCGCAATGCCCTTCTATCTCGATAGAAGCCCACTGCCAAAATCGCAATGCCCTTCTATCGCGATAAATGCCCACTGCCAAAATCGCAACGCCCTTCCACACGCTCCGACCGCGCCCGCCGCCGCCCCGGCGCTCTTCCATGCCCGCCGGAGCCGCTGCGCGCTATTGGAAAGGCCGAAGCTCTGTTCGTGTTTGCCGGTTCAATATAAACTCCGCCAACCGCGCAAATTGTTCTGCCGGCGCAAATAGACATCCTTTTCGGCCTTGTTCAGCCTCCCGTGTTATGCGACAAATCCGACGGTCGATTAACACTGTTAGGCGACTATGCATCATGACAGCAAAAGAGGTCATCATCAGTGCAGTGGTGATTATCGGCGTGATTGCTCTCACTGGGTTTTTCTTTCGCGCCCTGATCATTGGTTGGCTTGCAGGCGGCGGTGGAAGTGGCGGTAACGGAGATGGCCCTGATGTTGGGCCGAGCGGCGGCTCTGATGGAGGCACAAGTTCTTATTCACACCACAGCAGCACGAATGATTGGTCGAGTTCGGACAGTGGTGGTGATGGCGGCGGAAACGGAGGGGGGGATTGACTACGATGGTCGAGACGTCGCCTCCTGAGGAACTGGAACAGTTCCTCCCGTCATTACGCCGTCCGAAGGGCGGTTGGAGTGCTAACCATGCGCAGCAGCGAACCCGGCCATCGCGCTCTGATTGCCATCGTGGCGTCCCGCGGGCCGGGTCGCTGAGCTTGGGTCTAGCCAATGGATAGAGATGATAGACATTCCTACGCATGTGGTCTGCGGCCGGGCCAGAGAGTGCGCCTGCGAAAGGACCTCCTGATTTGCGATCACAAGGGCAGGCCGACCGGCCAGACGCATCTGGCTGGCGAGGTCTGGACCGTTCTTCCAGACAGTTGCTCCGCCAAGCACGACCTCTGGCTTCGTCAGGCCGATGGGCGGCTCCACACCTGGGACGACACGGTCGAGTCAGTCGCGGAGTGGTTCGAGGTCGTCGCGGATAAGTAGTATCGTCATCTTCCACTGTTGCCGCCGCTGAGATTAGGTTCTTTAGATGCTGGTTTTGGTCGGGGCGACGGGTAATTGGTGACGCGCGGCGGGTTATGTGGCAGAGTGGCGGCGGCAAGAAGCCATTACCAGGAACCTTTACAGAATAGAACCATGCTACGAGCCGGAATCGTCGGGTTGCCCAATGTGGGCAAGTCCACTTTGTTTAACGCCGTCACGCGCACGCACAAGGCGCCGGCGGAGAATTATCCTTTTTGCACCATCGAGCCGAATGTCGGTGTCGTCATCGTCCCCGACGCGCGGCTGGACAAGCTGGCGGAGATGTATCAGCCGCAGAAGGTCACGCCCGCGGCGGTGGAGTTTGTGGACATCGCCGGGCTGGTGAAGGACGCGCACAAGGGCGAGGGCTTGGGCAACAAGTTCCTCAGCCACATCCGCGAGGTGGACGCCATCGTGCAGGTGGTGCGTTGCTTCGAGGACCCGAACGTCATCCACGTGACGGGCAAGGTGGACCCGATCGGCGACATCGAGACGATCACGACGGAGCTGGTCTTTGCGGACATGGAGACGCTGGAGCGGCGGGCGCAGGCGCTCACGAAGAAGATCCACGCGCACGACAAGCTGGCGGAGGTGGAGATGGCGCTGGTGAAGCGCGTGCAGGCGCACTTCAACGCCGGCAAGCCCGCCGTGACGATGGACTTCACGCCGGAGGAGCAGGTGCTGGTGAAGGCCTGGTGCCTGTTGACGAGCAAGCCGGAGATTTTCGCGTGCAACGTCGCCGAGAAGGACCTCGCCAATCCCGACGCGAATCCTTACGTGCAGACGGTGCGGGAGTATGCGGGGACGCATCGCAGCACGGATGCGGTGGTCATCAGCGCCGCCATCGAGGCGGAACTGGTGGACCTCTCGGTGGAAGAGGGCCGGCAATACCTGGAGAGTGTCGGCGTGAAGGAGAGCGGCGTGGGGCAGCTCATTCGCTCGACGTATCACGTGCTCGGCCTGCGGACGTTCCTGACGGCGGGCGAGAAGGAAGTGCGCGCGTGGACGATCCACGAGGGCTTCACCGCGCCACAAGCCGCGGGCGTCATCCACACCGACTTCGAGCGCGGTTTCATCTGCGCCGAGACGGTGAAGTTCACGGATCTCGTGGCCGCCGGCACCTACGCCGCCGCGCGCGAGAAGGGCCAGGTGCGCCAGGAAGGCCGCGCCTACGTCGTGCAGGACGGCGACGTGATGCTGTTCCGGTTCAACGTGACGTAACGCCGGCATCCTTGCCAGCGGAGTCATGGCACCACAGAAGAACAGAATCGCCGGCAGGGATGCCGGCGCTACTTTTCCCTCGGCAGCGGCGGCGGGACGCCGAGCTTGCGGGCGTCGAACTTCAAGTCCACGGCCTCGGTCACACTGATGGCATCGAGGGGACTGATGAGGAACGGCTGCATCGGTTTGCTGAGCACGTCATGCAGCGGGAACGTCACCCGCCGGTCGCCGCGCACGACCTGGATTTTTCCAGCGGGCATTTCGCGACGCGCGCCGCCGGCGTTGGCGATGGCCTGCCGCAGGGTCAAGCCCTCCTGCCAGACATAGAACCCGTGCCGACGCACTTCGCCGCCGACAACGTAGCAGTTGGTCGAGTAAGGGCCGAGCACGCGGATTTGCAGCCCCGGCGTCTGCGGGATGCTGGCGCGGCTGGGGAATTCGCGGGCGATGTCCTCCTGCGTGCGGCGGCGGCATTTGACGGGCCTGACGCCTTCGGGAGTCCAGAACAGTTCTTCGTTGATGTATTCGAGGTAGCGGCGTTCGAGTCCCGGCACGCCGACGACGTCCACCTGCATGAGGTCGCCCTCGTGCAGACGGCGCACTTTGTCGTGCCGGAAGAGCCACGGCCCGCTGTAGGCGGCGATCTCGGTGGCGCCGGCCGCGCGCAGTTCGGGCGTCAGTTCCAGCGGCAGTTGGCCGACCACGGGAGGAGCGTCCTTCATCCGCTCCAGTTCGCTGAGGTCGGAAACCGTGCTGGAGCAGCCGCAGAGCGCCACCGCCAGCGCAAAGATGAGAAGCGAGCGATTCACGGGAGCTTTTCTAAACCCTAACTTTCGTTGCTGCAAGCGCGGAACAGGGAGGCGCCTCGCGGACGCCGCCTGCCGCGGAGCACCGCCCAACCGACGACCACCAGCAGCCAGCCGCCCGGCTCCGGCACCATGATGAACTCCACCGCCAGCGCATATTCCTCGCCCAAGGCCGGCTCGGCGAGGGTGTTCGCGCGGACGGCGAGGCGGTAGATGCCGTTGGTGGGCAGCATCGGCATGTAGATGTGCTGGAGGCTGCTGGGCACGGCAGCAGAGATATAGACGTTCGTCCACACGCCCGGCGAGAGCTGCCGTTGCAGGTAAAGTTCAAGCTGGCTCAGCAGGTCCTTGTCGGCGGTCCCGGCTTCAGCACTGTTGATGTCGGTGTTGACGGTGAAATCCACGTGGCGGTCCCAGACGAGCGTCGCCGTCAGGCCATACAACTCCGTCAGATTCGGGTCCGCGGTCGTGAACTTGCCTTCGCCCAAGGTGTAGTAGTCCATCTGGCCGGCGGTGGTCAGCGTGCTCAGCGCCCAGAAGCGGTTGCTGGCCTCGGCATAGGTCAGGAAAGCGTCGGCGGCGTTGACGGCGCCGGCGCCGACGGCGTAGTTGAGCGGCGCGAGCGCGGTCGTCACGCCGTCCTGCTGCGAAAACTGGCCTGGCAGCCAGATGGCTTGTGCGACGCCGTTGGAATCCAGCCCGGCGATCTTGTCGGCGCTGTTGATGATGATGGCCTTGATGAGTTTGTGGTCGGTGGAAAGCACCGTGCCTTTGTAGGTGGCGCCAGACCACAACGGCTGCGTCGGCGCGCCGTAGAGCAGCGTGGCCACGCCCGTGACGTGCGGCGCGGCAAAGCTGGTGCCGCTGGCGGTGCCGGCCACCAGGTCGTTCGTGTTGAAGTAATTGATCGCCAGCGTGGACCAGAGGTCCGAGCCGGGCGCGACGACGTGAACGCCGTTGCGGCCGTCGGCGAGCGGACGCCACGAACTGTAGGACGCCACCTGCGCCACCGGAACGCGGGTCGGGTCGTCCCAAGCCGAGCCGGGCGTGGAGCCGGAGGCCAGCGCGCCGACTACCAGCGTGTTGAAACTGTCCGCCGGCCCGCCGAGCAGGCCGGTTTCCTCGCCGGCATTGCCCGCGGCGATCACCACCAACCGGTTGTTATAGGCGGCCGTCGTGCCGGCGGTCTTGCCGCGGTAACCGGTGTATTCGTCCATCAACAGCGACTCGACGAAGTAAGAGCCGGTCAGTTGCGAGGTGGCGGTGGGCGTGTTGCCCCAACTGTTGTTGATCGTCTGGACGCCCTGGGACACCAGGTAGTTCAGCGAACTGTTCAGCGACAAGAACGCAGCCTTCGAATCGGAACCGTCGAAGACCGCGCCGTAATACTTCGCAAAAGGCGCCACGCCGGTGAAGGTGCTGTATTGGCTCGCCATGATTCCCGCCACAAACGTCCCGTGGAAATTGTTGTCCGTCGGGTCGTCGTCCTTGAAATCCTTCACGTCCTGGAATCCGTAGCTGTAGCCGAACGCATCGGTTTGCGCGGCGATGGCGCTGTGGGCGTGGCCGGCAAAGCCGTCAATCCCGTTGCCTTCCGTTCCCTGGACCTCCAGCACGCCCGCAATGGCCCCGTAGCCGTTCAGCCAGTCGGGATCAAAGTAGCTGATCCCCTGCCGGACGTAAGGGACGGCGTTGTTGATGCCCCACAGCGTTTGAGGGACGAGCAACAGCAGAATAATCCAACGCGCGGCGTTCATTTGGCGCCAGCCTGCGACCCAGGGTGTGGACAACGGTTAGCCGTTCTGGTTCGGGTAACTGCCCACAATCTTCAGCAACGTGCTGTGACGCTTCAACTCGGCGAGCGCCTTTTGGACGGACACATCCTTGGCGTGACCCTGGAGATCGGCGAAGAAAAACGCCGCGAGCGGCTTGTCCTTGAAGGGACGCGACTCGATGTTGATCAGGTTCACGCCATGCTTGCGAAACGCCGCGAGGCTGTTCTCCAACGCCCCGATGCGGTTCGCGCAGCAGAAAATGACAGAGGTGAAATCATTGCCGACCGGCGCGGCCGACTTGCGGCCGATCACGAAGAACCGCGCCACGATGTTCGAGGGATTCAACGAACCGGTCACCGAGAGAAGAATCTGCGCGCAAATCTTCAGGTCGCTGTGCATCAGCAAATCGCAGACGTGCGTCGTCACGCCGTCGGTCGAGTCCTCGACCGGCACCACGCCGCAATCCGCGCGGCCTTTGGCCACCTCCCGGAACACGTTGGTGAACGTCGGCTGATACTTGTAGGTCACGCTGCCGCCGAACTTGTGCCGGGCCGCGCTGTCGGTGAAGCTGCCGCGGGTGCCAAAGACCGAAATCGTCACGTTCTTTTGCAGCGCCAGCGACGCGCTCATGACCTCGCGCCAGATGGCCCGCAGCGACCGCGCGGTCAGCGGCCCGCGGTTGTTGGTTGCGATGCGTTTGAACACGTCTTCTTCGCGCTCCGGCGCGTAAACTTCCTCGCCCAAGCGCCGCTTGATCTTGCCGATCTCGCCGGCCACCAAGGTTCGCTCGTTCAACAGTTTCAACAGCCGCGCATCGAGCCGGTCTATCCGTTTGCGCAGTTTCTGGATGTTCATGACTTTGGCTCCCCGGAAGGCGGAGTTTCCGGCGCAGGCTCCGCAGGCGCGCTGGCCGGGGCGGACTCTGCCGCAGGCGCTTCCGCGGGCTGGGCTGCGGCGGTCTGCTGGCGCTTCGCCTCGATGCGGCGCAGTTCCTCGATCGCGGGAAGATCGGTCAGGTCGCGCAAGGCGAAATGTTCCAGGAACACCTGCGTCGTCCCGTATTGCAGCGGACGGCCCGGCAGCTCGCTGCGGCCGGTGATCTTCACCAACCCGCGCTCCAGCAGCGTCCGCAGCACGCCGTCCACGTTCACGCCGCGCACACTCTCCATCTCCACGCGCGTGATCGGCTGCCGGTAGGCGATGATCGCCAGTGTCTCCAGCGCCGACGGCGACAGCCGCGTGGGCCGGTCCACGTCCAACAGCTTCTTCAGCCACGGCCCGTATTCCGGCATGCTCACCAACTGAAAACCGCCCGCGATCTCGGCGATGGTAAAGCTGCGTTCGCTCTGGATGTAGTCCACCTTCAGTTGCTCGATGGCGCCGGCGATCTCCGCCTCCTTCACACGCTTGAGCGGCGCGGCCGTGGCGCCACTCTTGTCCTCCGTCTCGCTTGTGAGCACGGAGCGGATTTCCTGCGGGCTGAGCGGCTTATGGGATGCGAACAACAACGCTTCGATGATAGATTTCAGGTTCATACGGCTGCTTTGACGATCTCGATTTCTCCAAAATGGGCCGACTGCTGGGCGCGCACCTGCTTCAGGCGGATCAACTCCAGCAACGCCAGGAACGTCGCCACAATCTCGGCGCGCGTGGCGGCGTGGTCGAACAGGTTGTGAAACTTGATGGCGGTTTGCTCGCCCAGCGTCCAGAGGATCTCCTCGATCTTGTCAGTGACGCTGTAGGTTTCCTCGAAGATTTCGCGGAGGTTCTCTTTCTGCGCGACGCGCTTGAGCGTTTCGTTGAAGGCGTTGATGAGGTCGAAGATGCTCACGTCGCCCATCTTCAGTTCACCGCCGCCTTCGACATCCGGCGCGGAAGCTTCATGGCGCGGGAACACACTCTCCTGCTCCACCGCGCGGTGACCGAGATAGGAGGCGACGTCCTTGAACTTCTTGTATTCCACAAGCTGGCGGATGAGCGCCCAACGCGGCTCCTCGCCTTCGTCCTCGTCCTGCGCTTGCTGCTCCGTCCGTTCCTCGGCCGGCAGCAACATCCGGCTTTTGATGAGCATGAGCGTCGCCGCCATCACCAGAAACTCCCCGGCAATGTCGAGGCTGAGCATCCGCATCACTTGCAGGTATTCCAGGTATTGCTTGGTGATCTTCTCAATCGGGATGTCGTAGATGTCCACCTCGGTCTTCTTGATGAGGTAGAGCAGCAAATCGAGCGGCCCCTCGAAAATCTCCAGCCTGACTTTGTAATCGTTTTCGACCATGAAAAATCCATTCAGCCACAAAAAGGCACAAAAGTCACAGAACGAATTTCTGAATCTGCAACTTTGAGGCACCGAAGTTGATCAACAACCCGTGCCGCATCCTCGACGCTCGCAAATAACCAAGAATTTGTGCGACGTGTTCGTCCGCAATTGCTTTGCACGCTTTCAATTCAACCACAAGAGAATCCTCAACAACCATATCGGCCACAAAATCACCCAGCAATGTTCCATCTTCATCATAAACAGCCAAGGGTTGTTGTGGTTCTACGCTGATGCCCAACTTCTGCAAACGATGAACAAGGGCGTTCTCGTAAATCTTTTCAAGATGGCCGTGCCGCAGGTAGCTGTGAATGGCGAAGCTGGTTTCCCGAATCCGGTCGCATAGCTTCATGACATCCTCATCGCTCATGCTTAATCCCCTGTGCCTCTTGTGCCTCTTTGTGGCTCCCCCTCTTTATCGCAATCCCACGGCCTGGCGCACAGCGGCCATCGTCCTGTCGGCCTCCGCGCGGGCGCGCTCCGCGCCGTGCCGCAACACGTCGTGGACGATGTCCATGTTCTTCGTCAACTCCTGCCGCTTCTCGCGCGCCGGCGCGAAATAAGTCCAAATCTTCTGCAACAGCGCCTTCTTCACCTCGCCGTAGCCGAGGCCGCCCTTGCGAAACCGCTCCGCCATCTCCGCCGCTTCCGCCGGCGTCGCGAAAAGCTTGTAGAGCGCGTAGAGATGCGACTTGTCCGGGTCCTTCGGCTGCTCCATCGGCGTGGAGTCGGTGACGATGTTCATCACCTTCTTCTTGAGCGCCTTCTCGTCGGTGAAAATCTCGATGGTGTTGTTGTAGCTCTTCGACATCTTCTGGCCGTCGAGGCCGGGCACCGTGGCGACGTTGTCGCGGATTTCCGGCTCCGGCAGTTTCAGAACGTCCGCGCCGCCGCCGTATTGCTGGTTGAACTTGATCGCGATGTCGCGCGTCACTTCCAGATGCTGTTTCTGGTCCTGGCCCACCGGCACCAGATCGCTCTGGTAGATGAGAATGTCCGCCGCCATGAGCACCGGGTAGGCGAACAAGCCGTGATTCGGCGCGATGCCTTTGGCGGTCTTGTCCTTGTAACTGTGGCACTTCTCCAGCAGCGACATCGGCGTCACGTTCGACAGAATCCACGCCAGCTCCGTGTGCTGCGGCACGTCGCTCTGGCGGAAAAACACCGCGCGCGCCGGGTCCAGCCCGCAGGCGAGGAAATCCAGCGCCACGTTCATCACGTGCTCGCGCAACGCCGCCGCGTCGTCCACTGACGTGAGCGCATGGTAGTCCGCGATGAAATAGAACGCCTCGCCGCGCGCCTGCAGCTCGATCGCCGGCTTCATCATGCCGAAGTAATTGCCGATGTGCAGCGCGCCGCTCGGTTGTATGCCTGAAAGTATCCGCATGTTCGTATTGGTTGCCGCGAGACGCTAACAACACGCCCCCGCGGAATCAACGGTTTTGTCCGGGGTCTTGTCCGGGGCTGGAAACCTGGCGGCGACTCTGATAAGTATCTGCGCCTTATGGACAGGCTCAAAGCACTCAACCACCCGCAACGGATCGTCGTGAAGATCGGCACCGGCTTGCTGACCAACGCCAAGCGCCAGCTCGACCTTGCCCGCGTGGCCGCGCTCGCCGATCAGATCGCCGCCCTCCGCCGCGACTCCCTCGAAGTCGTCGTCGTCTCCTCCGGCGCCATCGGCGCGGGCATGGGCGAACTGGGCATGACCGCGCGCCCCACGTCGCTGCCGGAGCTTCAAGCCTGCGCCGCCATCGGCCAGTGCAAACTCATGTCGCTCTACGCCGAGGCGTTCCGCCGCCACAGCCTGCACGTCGCCCAGATTCTCCTGACGCACGCCGACCTCAGCGACCGCGTCCGCCACCTGAACGCGCGCAACACCATAGACACGCTGCTGGCCCGCGGCGTCGTGCCGATCATCAACGAGAACGACACCGTCTCCGTGGACGAGATTCGCTTCGGCGACAACGACCGGCTCGCCGCGCTCACCGCGGCGCTGCTGCCCGCCGACCTGCTCATCATCCTGACCACCGCCCACGGCCTCATGACGAAACCCGACGGCAGCGGCGAGCGGATTCCGTTCGTCGCGCGTGTGGATGAGCACGTCATGAAACTGGCTGGCGGCGCGGCCAGCGCCCAATCCGTCGGCGGCATGATCTCCAAATTGCAGTCGGCAAAGATCGTCCACGCCGCCGGCATTCCGCTGGTCATCGCCAACGGCCGCGCGCCCGCCGTCCTCGCCGACGCGCTCGCCGGCAAGGACATCGGCACGCTTTTCGCTGCGTCACAAACCAAGATGGCGAGCCGCAAACGCTGGATCGCGTTCTACAATCGTCCTACCGGCTGGCTGGCGGTGGATGCCGGCGCCAAGCAAGCCCTGATCGCGCGAGGTTGCAGTCTGCTCGCGCGCGGCGTCGTGGAGGTGGGCGGTGAGTTTGCCGCGGACACGGTCGTTTCGCTCCGCGACCAGGAGGGCACCGAGTTCGCGCGAGGCGTGACCCGTTTCTCCGCAGCCGACGCCCGGAAACTTTGCGCCGCCAAGGCCGGCGACATTGCCGCCGCACTCGGCAGGAAGGCGAAGCCGGAGGTTGTTCACCGCGACGACTTGGTGCTACTGTGAGCTTGCCGTGACACTGAAAGAAGACATCCAACAGCTTGGCCAGCAGGCGCGCGTTGCCGCGCGCCGGCTCGCGACCTTGACGAGCGACCAGAAGAACCAATGTCTTCTGGCGATGGCGGACGGTCTCCTCAAAGACAGCGACATCATCCAAGAGGCGAACGAACAGGATCTCGGCGCTGGCCGCACCGCTGGCCTCTCCGCCGCCATGCTCGACCGGCTCGCTCTGAACGACAAGCGCGTCGAAGCGATGGCGCGCGGCTTGCGCGAAGTCGCCGCCCTGCCCGACCCGGTTGGCCGCGTGCTGGAGGACCGCACCCGCCCGAACGGCCTGCGGCTGCAAAAAGTTGCCGTGCCCATCGGCGTCATTGCCTTCATCTACGAGTCGCGCCCCAACGTCACCGCCGACGCCGCCGGCCTCTGTCTCAAGGCTGGCAATGCCGTCATCCTTCGCGGCGGCAAGGAGGCCATCCAGTCCAACCGCGCCATCGCCAACGTCCTGCTCGACAGCGGCGCGCGCGCCGGCCTGCCCGCCAACGCCGTGCAGCTCGTCCAGACCACCGACCGCGAAGCCGTCCGCGAACTCGTGCAGCTCACCGGCCTGGTGGACGTCGTCATCCCGCGCGGCGGCGAGGCGCTCATCCGCGCGGTCGCCGAGAACGCCCGCGTGCCGGTCATTAAGCACTACAAAGGCGTCTGCCACGTCTATGTGGACCGCGACGCCGACTTCGACATGGCCGAGCGGATCGTCCTGAACGCCAAGTGCCAGCGCCCCGCCGTCTGCAACGCAATGGAGACGCTGCTTGTGGACGAAGCCGCCGCCAATGTTTTTCTTCCCCGCATCGCCAGCGCGCTGCTCGCGCGAAAGGTCGAGCTGCGCGCCGACGACGCCACGCGGAGACTCGTTTCCGCTGCGAAGGCCGCAACAGAAGCCGACTGGTCCACCGAATACGGCGACCTCATCATCAACATCCGCGTCGTCGCCGGTGTGGACGCCGCCATCGCGCACATCAACCACTACGGCTCGCAGCACAGCGACGCCATCGTGACGCGCGACCGTGCCGCCGCCGCCCGCTTCCTGCGCGAGGTGGACTCCGCCGCCGTTTATCACAACGCCAGCACGCGCTTCACCGACGGCGGCGAGTTCGGCATGGGCGCGGAAGTCGGCATCTCGACCGACAAGGTCGGCGTGCGCGGTCCGATGGGCTTGGAGGAACTGACTACCTACAAGTGGATTGGCGAAGGCACAGGCCAGGTCCGCGAATGAGCGCCGCCGACGCTCAGAGCGGCCTCGACCGCGCGCGCGCCATTGCGGCGGCGATGCCGGAGCACGGGCTGTTCGCTGGAACCGAGTGGCGCATCGCGCCTCGCGCGTTTCCGATTTCACCGGCGCTAGCGACCCAACTGGAAACGCTCGGCCCGCAACTGCTCGCCTTCTACCGCGCCTGCAACCTGCTCTACCGTTTCAGCGTGCGCGGCACGCTTCCGCGCTGGGTCGCCGACTACCTCGATGCCGGGAAACCACCCGCGCTCATCGAAGCCTCGCGGCACAACCGCTTCAAGGCCACCGTGCCGCGCGTCATCCGTCCCGACATTCTCGTGCAGGACGGCGACACCGGCGGCGCCGTCCCGTTCAAGATCACCGAACTGGACTCTGTCCCCGGCGGCATCGGGCTGACCGCGTGGCTCAACCAAACCTACAGCGCGCTTGGCGACACCGTCGTCGGAGGGGCGCGCGGGATGCTGGATGGTTTCCGCCAGGTTGTTTCCGCCGACAACGCAGCCGCCGCATCTGTTGCACGCATCGTCGTCAGCGAGGAAGCCGCCACCTACCGGCCGGAGATGGAATGGATCGCGCAGCAGTTGGAGGCGGGCCAGTTCAACGTGCGAGCTATCAAGCCGGAGGAACTCAACTTCGGCGAGGGCACGCAGCCGGATGTGGCGTATCGGTTCTTTGAACTGTTCGACATGGCGAACGTGCCGAACTACGAGGCACTGCTCGATGCCGCTTGCGCCGGCAAGGTCGCCGTCACGCCGCCGTTCAAGCCCCAACTGGAGGAAAAGATGCTTTTCGCCTTCTTCTGGCACACGGCGCTGAGAGGTTTCTGGCGGCAGGAACTGGGCGAGAGGGTTTTCGCCGCGTTGCAGCAGGTCATCCCTTACACTTGGATTCTCGACCCCGCTCCCCTGCCCCCGCACGCCGTCATCCCGGAACTCGGCATCCACGACTGGCGGGAGATGGCGAAGTTCTCGCAGAAGCAACGCGAGCTGGTCATCAAGATTTCCGGCTTCGACGCCGACGCCTGGGGCGCTCGCAGTGTGACGGTGGGCCACGATGTTCCCGCCGCCGAATGGACCGCCGCCATCGAGCATGCCCTCGCCAGCTTCCCGTCGAAGCCTTACATCCTTCAACGCTTCCACCGCGCGCGCGTCGTCGAAACCGACTGGGCGGATCTCAAACAGAGCCAACTCCAGACCATGCGCGGTCGCGCCCGGCTTTGTCCGTATTATTTCGTTGCTGGCGACGAGGCCCGGCTCGGCGGCGTGCTGGCGACGGTGTGCCCGCAGGACAAAAAGCTTCTCCACGGAATGGCCGACGCGATTATGGCTCCTTGTGCAACTGCTTGTCCTCCGCCCTTCGCTGCTTGAAGAAGCTCGTCAGAAGTTCAGCCGCTTCCGCCTCCAATACGCCCGCGCGCACCTCCGGCCGATGGTTCAGCGTCGGCACGTTCAGGAGGTTCATCGCCGTGCCGGCCGCGCCCGCCTTCTCGTCGCGGCAGCCGAACACCACGCGGCCCACCCGCGCCAGCACAATCGCCCCGGCGCACATCGGGCACGGCTCCTTCGTCACGTAGAGCGTGCAATCGTTCAGCCGTCGGTCGCCGACGCCTTCCTCGGCCTGCGTGATGGCGATCATCTCCGCGTGGGCGGTGGCGTCCTTGAGTTGCTCCACCTGGTTGAACGCGCGGGCAATGATCTGCGGCGGCGCGTCCGCGGCGGCCCGCACGATCACCGCGCCGACCGGCACCTCCTGCGCCTCGCCGGCCTGCGCCGCCAGCCGCAGTGCCTGCCGCATGTAAAACTCGTCGTTATGTTCGCCGATCACGCGCCGACCGTAGAAGCAGCCGCGAGGCCGCGCAAGCCGATTCAGGAGCGGCCAGCGTCGGCGCTGAGCGCGTCGCTGTTAGGTCGCATGTTTCACACGCTGCACGAAACACCGATAGACTGTAGCCGCCGACGTAAGGAGGCGGACGCGTTGCCAGCCACAGCCTTTCCGCCTCCTTACGTCGGCGGCTACGAAACGTGTGAGATATCCAGGTTAGGTCCCTCTTTTTGTCATGGCCGCCGGGACCCTCGACCGCTACATTACGCCCAATGAGCAACGATGCGACGGACACTCAGATACTCCTGGCCGAGGATGACCCGCACGACGCCGAGTTGACCATGCGCGTGCTGAAGAAACGCAATCTTGCCGACAACCTGGTCTGGGCGCAGGACGGCGTGGCGGCTTTGGACTTCGTCTTCGGCGCCGATTATCAGCCGGGCGGCGACCTCCGTCACAAGCCCAAGCTGGTTCTGCTGGACGTGAAGATGCCCAAGCTCAACGGCATCCAGGTCTTGGAGCGGCTCAAGTCCGATGCCGCGGCAAAAATCATCCCGGTGGTGATGCTCACCTCCTCGCGGGAAGAACGCGACCTCCTGAGATGTTACGAACTCGGCGTGAACAGCTACATCGTCAAGCCCGTGGCGTTCGAGACCTTCACCGAGGCGGTGACGCAAGTGGGTCTCTACTGGATGCTCCGCAACGAGCAACCGCGCCACTGAGCCGCGCGCGGCCTCCAAACTGCGCCGCGGGGCGATAGGAAATGCGCCTAGGGGGAAACCCGCGATGTGAACCAATGTGCTTGTTCCCCATTGCGAAGGGCAGCGGTGTCGTCTAAATTTTCCGTAACTTTCCGACCCGCGGGGCGCTTGAACGGCGTCGGCAGCGGCAGCGAGTTGGGGACGGTGAACATGAGTAAAGGAGATCAACGAGTTTCGCAGCCGGGTGGACCAGCCGCTGTGACATCCACTGCAATCGAGGAGACCGAACATGAACACGCAAGAGGGAAGATCCGCGGCGTCCGCTTTCAATGGCATGCCGCCGATAATGGACGTGGAGGCGCTGCGGCGGTTGGCGAAGTTCCCGGAGCAGAACCCCAGCCCCATGCTGCAAGTTGCATCCGACGGGACGCTATCCTACGCCAACGAACCTGCGCGAAACTTTCTGGCGACGCTGGGCTGGCAACCCGGCGCGCCGCTGCCGGCCGTGGTCCGCACCGTGGCCGCCCGCGCCCGCGACCACGGCCATCTCACCGAAACCGAAGTCGAGCATCCATCCGGCTCCATCTTCTGGCTGGGCGCCGTCCAGCCGCAGGGCGAGGATTACGTGAACATCTACGGCCGCAACATCTCCGCGCGCAAACGGACCGAGGACGCGCTGCGTGAAAGCGAGGCGTGGCTGAGGCTGGCGCAGACCGCCGCCAACGCCGGCGCGTGGGAGTGGGATTTGCGGACCAACAAGAACATCTGGTCGGACGGGTTGTGGCAGGTTTACGGACTGACGCCCCACAGTTGCAAGCCCTCCTACGAGACGTGGCGGCAGACGATCCATCCCGACGACCGCGCCTCCGTCGAGATCGCCGTGCAGGACGCCGCCCGCGCCGGGAGGGAACTGGCCATCGAATGGCGGGTGCGCGACGCCGACGGCACGGAGCGATGGCTGATGCTGCGCGGCCAGGCATTGCGTGACGCCGCCGGCGCGGTGGCACGCTACATCGGCATTGTGATGGACATCACCGACCTCAAGGTGGTGGAGGCGGAACTGCGAGCCACCAACAAGGAACTCAAGAGCCACAACCGTGTGATGGCGGACCACGAACGGCGCCTGATCGAGTTGAAGAAGGAAGTCAACGAACTCTGCATCCAGTCCGGCCAGCCGATCCGCTATCGGTAGCCGTCGGCGCTTCAGGCCGGCTCCGCAGCCGCTCACGCGTTGTAGCGGCGGTCTATGACCGCCGGTTGTTGACCCCAAGGATTTCGGCGGTCATAAACCGCCGCTACAGGACCGCCTCCACCGTCAGCGACGCGAGCGGGTCGAGGTTCTTCCCCGTAGCCGCCGAGGTGACGAGGCGGAAGCGTCGCAGATGAGAGACCCGTCCGCCTCCTCACGTCGGCGGCTACATCGCCTCCACCGTCAACGTCGCGAGCGGATCGCAGCCGGCCACCCGCACATAAACTCCCGCCGGATCGTTGCCGCCTGTCTTCACGCCACTCCAAACCAACACCGTCTCGTTCGTCACGAACATCGTCGCCTCGATGATCAGCTTCCAGTGGCCGCCGCTGTAGGCCGGGTCCCCTGACCCGGCGGCCCCAGCCCCACCAGCGCCCGGTGAGGGCACCGGGCCTGTTATGGGGATTGTCAAGCGAGCGGGTTGTGACTACATGTGTTTTCCTTTCTTGGATGACTTAGTGCATCGGTTGTTTGGGCGGCACACTCTGAAGTGTCGTGTCAGCTCTTCTATGTCGTGGCGAGCGCGGTGGCTGCCACGGATCCTGTTATCCGCACTTCGTCCGTGGGCCGGCCGAGTGCCTGGTGACTTGTTCTCGTCGGGCGAAGAGCCGTGAGCGCTCCCAATCTACAAATCGGGCTTGTTGGCCAAGCCCAGGCCGCGTGCGGGGCGCGCCACGTTGCTTCAGTGATGACCGCTCGGTTCATGTTTCCATCAAAGCTTCAGTTCGTTGAGAGCAGTTGCAGTTGAGCGGCGTCGCAGCGGCCGGTGGCCAGCCGCCAGAGGTCAATGGCCAGGTGACGGGCGATGGCCACGATCAGGCGCTTCTTTTGGCCGCGCGGCGCTCGCCGGTCCTGGAGCAGCCCGCGCCACTTGGCCACGGGCGGGTAATGCGGCTGGTAGCGCACCAGCCGCCAGGCCATCTCAATCAGCGCCCAACGCACCCGCGCGTTGCCGTGTTTGGTGATGGCGCCCATCACCATGCGCTGGCCGCTGGCATAGACGCTCGGGCACATCCCGGTGTAGCTGGCGACCTGGCGGCGGTTGGTAAAACGCTTCCAATCGCAGACTTCGCGCCGCAGCAGTTCACTAGTCAACGCCCCCACCGCTCGCGGTCGTGAGGCGGCCGCCGCCGATTCCAGTTTGGCTGTCAGCAACTCGACCTGCTCATGCACGGCCCGCACCAGCTTGGCGGTCACTTCCAGCACTTCGCGCAGGGCTGGCGAGAGCGTCGGCGCCAGTGCCTCCCACGCCGCCGCCAGCCACCAGCGGCCCGTCACGCGCCGCGACTGGGTCAAGAGCAGGCTGCGGCCCTGGGCTTCCAGCCGTTGCCGTTCGCGCCGCAACTGCTCGCGCTGGCGGCTGACCCAGCGCGCCGCTTCCTCTTCGGGCGTGGGCACGCGCACCACCGCGAAGGCTTGGAGGTTGCCGCGCACGTAACGATCCAGCCGTTGCACCAAGGCCAGCGCATCGGTGCGGTCGGTCTTCACGCCCTTGCCCAGTTCATCCCACTTCTGCGGACGCACCACGAGGTTCTGCACGCCCAGCGCGGTCAGTTGCCGATGCAGCCCGTAGCCGAAGGGGCCGGCCTCGTAACAGCTATAGACCGCGGCGGCCTGCGAACGTTGACGCGTCACCCAGCGCAGGAACTGCGGCAGCGTGAACTTCTGGGCGGGCTGCGGGGTGGCGCCGTCCACCTGCCGGACCACGCGCACGTTGTCGGCATGCACGTCGAGGCCCAGCTTGATGCAGGGCGCGATCGGGTTGACCGAAACTTGCTCCCTTCGGTCTTGAGAGGTAGCCTTGCGGCCGTAGGTAGTGTTCATATTGGCGGGTGTAGCCTTTCACGGCTCGCCCGCCAATACCCATGTCATCTACAGGCGGGTGTAGCCTTTCACGGCTCGCCCGCCAATACCCATGTCATCTACATCATAAAACAGCCGCGTCGCCGCCCCGCTCAACATCTGGGCGGGATCGTCGTTGTGGAGATGCGCCCAGCCGCTGCCGAAGTTCAGCCAGTAACCGTTGCCGCTGCCGGGAGCGGTGCCGGGTTTGAGATACGCGCTCCAGAAGAGTTGCCCGCCGGCGGGATAGCGCGCCGTGTCGCGATGGAACGCGCCGTCCCAGGTGACGCCGCCGGCTACGCCCGCACCCCAGCGCCAATCGCCGGGCTGCGGGTTGGCCGGGTCGGGCCATTTGAGTCCGCTGTCCCAATGCGGCCGGAGCAGGTCGCACTCCGGCGTCGCGCCGACAAGGCCGTCCGTGTAGCCGGCGATGCGGTAGGCGGCCGCCGTGAGCGCGGGGTCCGGGCCGGGCGGCGGCGCGGGCTGCCACGGCTCGGCGCGCTTCTTTTTGCGGGCGGGACGCCGGGCCGGCACTGCGCCCGGTCCTTCCCCTCAGGGCGAGCAGGTGACGGTGATGATGTCGCTGTCCGTGCCGTATTCCTGGTCGTTCTTCAGGTAGCGGGCCATGTATTTGCGCCGCTCCGGCTTGCCGGCCACCCGCAGCGGCCGGTTGTCCACGTAGGGCGAGTGCGTGTCGCGCGCGAGGAACGAGAAGTCCGTTTCGCCTTCGAGCTGGCTGTAGAGGTTGACGCCGTCGGAGTCGCCTTTGGTGAACTTGATCTCGGCGGCGCCGTCCAGCAGGGGCGCGCCTTTCAACTCCGGCTTGGCATCGGGAGGCGGGCCGCTCTCGCCGCCGCCGCCCGCCGCGGGCGCCACGATGCCGAGCAGTTCGGCCAGCGCCTGCGTGAAGCCGGGCAGGGTCGTGAACCGCTTGGACAGCGTCCGCACCATCTGCTCCACCAGCCGCCGGCTGTTCTTCTTCTCGGCGGTGGCAGCCCGGGCCGCAGCCTCCGTGGTCCCGCAGGTGGCCAGCCGGGCCTTGAAGTCCGTGATCCGCGCGCCCAACGCCGTCAAGTCCGCGGGGCCAAGCTCCAGCACCGTGGCGTTCTCGGTTGCGCCGGCCAAATAGCGGTCCAGCCAATAGCTGAGCCTGTCGTCTGATCCGGGAATGTAGTCTGCCATGTTATTTCTCCTTATTTTTTTTGGGGGGGGGTATTTGACGAACAGCTTCTCGAAAACGTGCTGAAATACGCCTGGAGCCGATGGCTGGCTCCCGGGGTCCTGTGGCTCGCTCCCGGGATCCTGTGGCTCGCTCCCGGGGTCCTGTGGCTGGCTCCCGGGGTCCTGTGGCTCGCTCCCGGGAGCCGGTGGCTGGCTCCCCGGATCCTGTGGCTCGCTCCGGGGAGCGCATGGTTGGCTCCCGTGGTCGGGCATCCCGCTCCGTGATTCGGACACCCCGCTGACGGCGCGGGAACGCCCGCCGGCTCTCTCCTGTTGTTGGCTACGTCCGTCCTCATCTGCGGCGGATGGAACCACAGCCGCGCCAAAGCGGGAAGACCGAAGAATGACCAGAGCGGTCACTGCGGACATCTCAACACGCGCACTAAGCGGGCGGCCAGCGTGGTAGCGCAGACTTCCAGTCTGCTGTGTCGCGGATTTCCAATCCGCTGGCGCGGCGCGATTCCAACGGTCTGCCGACTGGAAGTCGGCGATACAGCAGGTTGGAAACCTGCGCTACGGTGCGGGTGCGCGGTTGCACCGTGGTCACTGCCCACGCAGCCGCTTGGAAACCTTCACCTCCGCCCTTCCCTACTGGCCCGGCTGCTGCATCTGACGCGGGCACTGCCAGGCTTCGTCGCAACAAATCCGGCAAACAGGGACGCGCAGATAAGTGGCAATCTTCTGGAGCCGATCCGTCTCCGGAAACCGCGTGCCTTGCTCCCACCGGCTCCAGGTTCTCGTCGCCACACCCACATCGCCGGCGGGCGTTTTCTGCGACCACTCGTTCCTGGATCGAAACCCCTTCAACAATCGGCCGCAGCGCGCGTTCTTCGCGCTGATGGTCTTCTCCGCCTTCTTCGCCTTCCTGGCGTTCTTCGCCTTCTTCTTCATGGATGAACCTCCTTGCCCGCCCTCCACCCCACAGCGCCCGCGGCGGGCGGCCTGCGCTGCGGCGCGGTAACCCGTCCGCGCCTAGGAAACTTTCCTAGGGAATTATAGGGAACAGGCCAATTGAAGACAAGGGCCTTTGCGACCTACTATGCTGTCCCTGGTGGACAGCAACACACAATTGATGGCTGGAGGTGCGATGGCGGAATGGCGTGAAAAGTTAAGGGTGAAGAGTGAAGAGGTTTGGAACCTTTCAACTCTTCCCACTTCCCTCTTGCCTCTTCGCCCTTGCCTCTTGCCCCTGGCTCTTGGCCTCTGATGAAACCGCCCGCCTCATACGCCCTGCAAAGCGCCTTCGCGCGCTACCGGCCGGCCCTGCGCTATGGCTTTGCGGTCGTGGCGGTCGCTGTCGCGCTTGTGACGCAAATGGCGCTGTCGGAATGGGCCGGCGGCCGGCTGCCCACCTTCGTCCTGTTCTACCCGGCCGTCATCCTGACGGCCTTGTTCGGCGGTGTCGGGCCGGGCGTGCTGGCCGTCGTGCTGACGTTGGTGACGGTGAGCGTCTGGATTCTGCCGCCCATCGGAGAGTTCAAGGTCATGGTCCCCGTGGACCGGCTCTCGCTCGTGCTGTTCGCCTTCACCGGCACCCTGATCGTCACGGTGGCCGAACTCTACCGCCGCAACCGCGCCAAAGCCGCCGCCTACGAGCGCGAAGCGGCGTTGCGCGAGAGCCGCGAGGCGCTGCGCCGGCAGGCGGAACTCATTGACCCCATCCGCGCCGGACTCATCGCGCAGGAAATGCAGCGTGTGGTGCGCGAGCGCGGCGCGGCGGTCGCGCCGGAGGCCGGGCCGGAGAGCAAGGCGCTATGGCGCGTGCCGCTGGTGGCCGGGGCGCTGGTGGCCGCCGTCGGTTTGTCGGTGCTGGCCGGCTGGCTGTTCGGCGTGGACGCGCTCAAGAGCGTGCTGCCGGGGCTGCCGACGATGAAGACCAACACCGCGCTCTGTTTCCTGCTGGCGGGCGTGGCGCTGGTGCTCTGTAGCCGCCGACGTGAGGAGGCGGGAACATCGTCAAAGCGCGACGCGTCCGCCTCCTCACGTCGGCGGCTACAGGCCGGCATGGCGGCGGCGCTGGTCGTGCTGCTGGTGGCCGGCCTGACGCTCGCCGAATACATCACCGGTGCCAACTTCGGCATGGACGAGCTTCTGTTCCGCGACACGCGCGACCGGCACACGATCTTTCCGGGACGCATGGTGCAGGCCACCGCGCTGGGTTTTCTACTGAGCGGCGCGTCGCTGTTGCTGCTGACGGCGCGGTCGCGGCCCGCCCGGCGGGTGCAGCAGGCGCTGGCCGTGTGCGTCGCTGTCATCGGCACGGTGGCGATCCTGGGCTACACCTACAACGTGCAACAGTTTTACCGCTTCGCCGGCTACTCCAGCATGGCGCTGCACACCGCCGGCTCGTTGCTGGCGCTGGCCGTCGGGCTGATTTTCGCCCGGCCCGACGGGCTGGCGCGCGTGCTGGCGACACCCGGCCCGGCGGCCCAAGTTGCGCGCCGGATGTTGCCCGTGGCGCTGCTGGCGCCGGCCGGCCTCGGCTGGCTGGCGGACCGGGGGCTTGAACTGGGCCTTTACGGCGAAGGCATGGACATCGCCGCCCTGGCCCTGGCGATGATGGTGTCGCTCGCGGCGCTGGTCTGGTGGACAGCGCGGGCGCTGGGCCGCGCCGACACGGCGCGCCGCGAGACCGAAACGCACCTGCGCAACCAAGCCGACCTGATGGACCACGCCAGCGAGGCTCTGATCGTCCGCGAGATGGACGGCGTCATCCGCTCCTGGAACCGCGGCGCGGAGGCGCTTTACGGCTGGACCGCCGCCGAGGCAGCCGGCCAGCGCATTTTCGCCTTGCTGCGCACAGCGGCTGCCTCGGTCCAGGAGTTCCAGACCGCGCTGGAAAAGACCGGCCATTGGGAGGGCGAACAGGTCCACATCACCCGCGGCGGCCAACATGTCACCGTTGAGAGCCGCCAGACCGCTACGCGCACCGCCGACGGCCGGCTGCTTGTCTTGGAGAGCAACCGCGACGTCACCGTGCGCAAGCAAGCCGAGGCGGCGTTGCGCGCGAGCGAAGAACGGTTCCGGGCGCTTTACGAGAAGGCGCCGATGGGCATCGCGCGGATTGATTCCCGCACCGGACGGTTTCTGCAACTCAACAGGAAATACTGCGACATCCTTGGCCGCACCGAGGCCGCGGCGCTGCAACTGGACTTCCAGGCCGTCACCCATCCCGACGATCTCCCGCCGGACTTGGAGAACATGCAGCGGCTGCGGGAAGGCCGCACCCGATCCTTCGAGATGGACAAGCGATACATCCGTCCCGACGGCTCCGTTGTCTGGGTCAGCTTGACGGTGGTGCCGGAGTGGGCCGAAGGCCATGCACCGGGCACTCACATCGCCATGGTGGCCGACATCACGGAGCGCAAGCGGGCCGAGGACGCGTTGCGCCAGTCGGCGGAGCAGTTGCAGGCGGCCAACGCGGAGTTGCGCGACTCACGCGCCGTCGCCATGAACCTGATGGAGGAGGCCGTCGCCGCCCGCGAGCAGATCGAGCAGGCCAGCGCTAACTTGCGAGCCAGCGAGTCGTTTTACCGCCAGACGCTGGAGAGCATCCCCGGCATGGTGTTCACGACCCGGCCGGACGGCTACTGCGACTACCAGAGCCAGCAATGGGCGGACTACACCGGCGTGCCGGTGGCCGAGCATCTGGGCGACGGCTGGAACAAGTTGCAGCATCCCGACGACCGGCCGCGCTCGTTTGCCGCCTGGCAGGCCGCCGTGCAAGGCAAGGCGCCCTACGACCTCGAATACCGCGTCCGCCGCCACGACGGCGTCTATGAATGGTTCAAGGTCATCGGCCAGCCCATCCGCGACGGCTCCGGCCGGATCGTGCGCTGGTTCGGCGTGGCGCTGAACATCCAGGACATCAAGGATGCCGAGGAGGCCATCAAAGCCTCGCTGGTGGAAAAGGAAGTGCTGCTGAAGGAAATCCACCACCGGGTGAAGAACAACATGCAGGTGCTCTCCAGCCTCGTGAGCCTCCAGGCCGACTCGCTGCACGATCCGGCGCTGAACGCCGTCTTCGCCGACGTGCGCGACCGCGTCCGCTCCATGGCGCTGGTGCATGAAAAACTCTACCAATCCGACACCCTGGCGTCGCTGGATTTTTCCGAATACGCCGAGAGCCTGCTGCACTATCTCTGGGACGCGCACGGGTCCGAGGCAGCGGTGGACCTGAACCTGGCGCTGGAGCCGGTGACGCTGACAGTGGAGTCGGCCGTGCCGTGCGGATTGATCCTGAACGAACTGGCCGCCAACGCCCTCAAGCACGCCTTCCGAGGCCGTTCCGAAGGGGCGGTCACTGTGTCAGTGAGCAACGGGAAGGACGGTCGCGTGAGCCTGCGCGTCAGCGACAACGGCGCGGGCCTGCCGGCGGGCCTGAATTGGCGCGAGGCGAAGTCGCTCGGCCTGCGCTTGGTGCAGATGCTGACGAAGCAGTTGGACGGCACGGTGGAAGCGCGCCGTTCGGACGCAGGCGGAACGGAATTTGAGATCGTGTTTCCAAGAGGCGGAAGAAAATGACGCCCCCCACTGACAGCCAGGCTGGAAATCGCCTGCTGGTCCTCAGGACCGGCGCGCTGCGGTGCGCGTTGCCGCTGTGCCACGTCGTCGAGACGATGCGCCCGCTGCCGGCGCAACCCGTGGCCAACGCGCCCGCGTTCGTCAGCGGGGCCGCCGTGGTTCGCGGGGAAGCTTTGCCGGTGGTGGACCTCGGCTCGTTGCTGGGCGCGTCGGCCGGGAAACCGGCGCGCTTTGTCGTCGTTCGCGCGGGCGAGCGCAAGGTCGTGCTGGCGGTGGAAGCGGTCGTGGGGATTCACGAATTGCCGGGCGGGACGCTCGCGGGCGTGCCGCCGCTGTTGTCGCAGGCCGAGGCTGGCATTATCACCGCCATCGGCTCGCTCGACCAGGAACTGTTGCTGGTGCTCCAAGCCGCGCGCATCGTGCCGGACGAGGTGTGGGCCGCGCTGGCCGGATCGGAGGCGCGATGAACACGACGCAGCCCCTGTCTTACACGCACGTATGCAGAGCGCCTCGTAGCGCAGACTTCCAGTCTGCTGTATCGCGGATTTCCAATCCGCAGGCGCCGCGAACCAGCGACGCCCTGCCGGCTGGAAGCCGGCGGCACAGCAGGTTGGAAACCTGCGCTACAACGCTGCGGCCGGACGTGTGCGCGCATTCCCAACGTAGCGCAGACTTCCAGTCTGCTGTGTCGCGGATTTCCAATCCGCAGCCGCCGCGACCCAGCGACACCCTGCCGGCTGGAAGCCGGCGGCACAGGTTGGAAACCTGCGCTACAAGACTGCAATCGTCAGCCGAGGAACACTCGTGAGTATGACGACCATCGCTCCAGACCTCGAACTGTTTGCCACCGCGGTCGTCTCGCGGCTCGGCTTCAACGTGGACAAGCACAACGCCGAGCAGGTGGACGACGTGTTGCGGCGGCGTCTGGAGCGAACCGGTTGCAAGACGGTGGACAGCTACGTCGGCCGGTTCGACGATCCGGAGTTTGCGCAACAGGAGCTGCGCGAGGTCGCCCTGGCGCTCACCGTCCCCGAAACCTATTTCTTCCGGCACACCGAGCAGTTCCAAGCCCTGGCGGAAGCGGTCCTGCCGGCGTGCCTGAAGGCGCGGGGGTCCGCGCGGCAGTTGAACGTGCTGTCGGCCGCCTGCGCCTCGGGCGAGGAAGCTTACTCGGTGGCCGCCACCATCCTGAAAGCGCCCGGCTTCCAGGGTTGGGACGTGCGCATCCGGGGCGTTGACGTGAACGCTCACTTGCTGCGGAAAGCCCGCGAAGGCCGCTACTCGGAGTGGTCGTTGCGGGCCACGAGCGAGCCGGAACGCCGCCGCTACTTCCGCCGCGAGGGCGGCGAGTTCGTTCTCGATGACAAGGTGAAGGCGATGGTGCGTTTCGAGGAGCGCAATCTTCTGGAGGGCGACGCCTCGTTCTGGCAGGCCGGCCTCTTCGACATTATTTTCTGCCGCAACGTCATGATCTACTTCACCCCGACGGCGATGCGGACGTTGATCGCACGGCTCACCCGCGTGCTGACGCCGGGCGGTTTCCTGTTCCTCGGACCTTCTGAGACGTTGCGGGGCATCAGCCACGACTTCCACCTGCGGCACACGCACGGCGCGTTTTATTACCAGCACAGGCTGCCGGGCGAACCGCCGTCGCAGGCGGCCGCGATAATGGCGCCCAGCCAACCGACGGCCGCTTCGCCGCCGGCGCACCCCCCCGACGGCCTGAATTGGGCCTCGGCCATCGCCGACGCGAGCCATCGCATCGCCGCATTGGCGGACCCGTCGCGCGCCAAGTCACCGCAACCGGCCGCCGGGCCTGTGTTCCCCGCGAAACAAGACATGGACGAAGTCCGCGACCTGCTGCGGCAGGAACGGTTTGAGGATGCGTTGCGGGCGATTGACGCGCTGCCCGGTGACGCCGCGGCCGATCCGGACGCGCTGATGATTCAGGCGGTGCTGCTGGCCAACCGGGGCGAACTGGACCGGGCCGAGCAACTCTGCGCGCACTTGCTTGCGACGGACGAACTCCGACCCGGCGCGCATTACCTCATGGCGGTCTGCCGGGAAAAGCGCGGCGATCATCTGTCCGCCGCCGAGCACGACCAGACGGCGATCTATCTGGACGGCGCGTTTGCGATGCCCCGGCTGCACCTGGGCCTGCTGGCCCGGCGGCTGGGCGATCTGGCGACGGCGCGCCGGGAACTGGGCGAAGCGCTGGCGTTGCTGGCCCGCGAGGACGCGTCGCGCATCCTGCTCTTCGGCGGCGGCTTCAGCCGCGAGGCCCTGACCCGCTTTTGCCAGGCGCAGTTGGAGCGGTGTGGAGGCAATCCATGACGAACAACCGCGACTTTGACCAACGTCTGCTGGAACTCCGAAAGAGTTTCGACGAGTCCTTCGCCGCGCCGCCGGTAGAACCAGCGCACGACTTGATCGAGTTCGCGCTGATCGTGGCCGGCGGCCAACGGTATGCGATCCGGATTCGCGAACTGGCGGGGCTGGAGGTCAACCGCAAGATCGCGCCGGTGCCGGCGGCCATGCGCGGGTTGCTGGGACTGAGCGCGGTGCAGGGACAACTGGTGCCAGTGTTCGACCTCGCGGCGCTTCTCGGAGCTGGCGCGCGGGCTTCAACGCCGCGGTGGATGGCGCTGCATCGCGGCAAGGAACTGGTCGGTCTGGCCTTCGATGAGTTCGAAGGATCGCGCCGTGTGGCGGCGCAGGCCGTCCATGAGCTGGCGTCGGCCCCGGAACAGGCGCGCATGAGCCGGCAGGCCATCCGGGTGGATTCGGCCCTCATTCACGTGCTGGAAATTTCATCGCTGGCCGCGGCGATTGCGCCTGGCGAAAAAGAGCGGACGGAACGACAGAGTGAATCTGGAAAGGAATAGCAACATGCAAAAGACATGGACATTCGGACGAAAACTGGGAGTCGGACTGGCGGCTATGGCGGTGCTCACGCTGGTGCTGAGCGTGGTGGCCGTCTATGCGCTGCGTTACGTCATCCAAGCCAAGGATCAGGTGATCGTAACCAACGCGCGGATTCTGGCCGAAGCCTACCGGCTGGAAGGCACGGCTTACGAGCGCATGGGCACAGTCCGCGCCTACCTGCTGACCGGCGACGAGGTGCATCGGGAGACGGTCCGGCAACTGCGACAGACGTTTTTCGACCGGTTGGGCCAAATCCGCGAGTTGGTAAGCACTCAGGTGGAGCGCAAGGAGTTGGAGGAAATCGGGCAAGCCGCGACCACGCAGTTTGACGCGGGCGACAGCGTGGTGGCCATGCGTCAGTCGGCGGAGAAGCTGCAAGAGATGGGCAAGGCATTTCAAGAGAAGGTCATCCCGCTCAACATCGTCCTGAGAGGGCACTTGGCGGACCTCATCAAACATGAACAGGACAACCTGGAGACTGCCAAGAAGCATGCGTCCGACGCGGCGAACACGGCGATTGGCGTGGTCATCATCGTCGCCGCAGCCAGCGTCATCGTGGCCGGTTTGTTGGCGTTCTTCCTGACGCGCCTGCTGAGCCGCCAGATTGGCTCGGCCGTCAACCACATCCAGAATTCCTCCAGCGAGTTGCAGGCGGCGGCCAACCAGCAAACCGCCGCAGCCAAGGAACAAGTCGCCTCCATGACGGAAATCTCGACGACCATCAAGGAGTTGTTGGCCACGGCCAAGCAGATTGCCGAAAGCGCGCAGGGCGTGGCCCGCATCGCCGACAACACCACCTCGGCGGCCAGAAAAGGCGACGAAACCGTCGGCCGGGCGCAGGGCGAGATCGCTACCATTCGCAAGCAGGTGGACACCGTGGTCGAGCACATGCTGGACCTGGGCAGGAAGTCCCAGCAGATCGGCGGCATCCTGGAAATCATCAACGAACTGGCCGAGCAGACCAACATCCTGGCGATCAACGCCACCATCGAAGCCGCCGGGGCCGGCGAGGCCGGCAAGCGGTTCTCCGTGGTCGCCGATGAAATCCGCAAACTGGCCGACCGCGTCGGCGGCTCGACCAAGGAGATTCGCGGTTTGATCGAGCAAATCCGCTCCGCCGTCAACGCGGCGGTGATGGCCACCGAAAGCGGCTCCAAGGCCGTGGACGCCGGCTCGAAACAGTTCAGCGAAGTCACGGCGGTGTTCCGCCAGATCAGCGAGCTGCTGCGGACGACGACCGAGGCCGCGCGGGAGATCGAGTTGAGCACCAAACAGCAAAGCTCCGCCGTCGAGCAAACCAACGTGGCGGTGGCCAACGTCGCCCAGACCTCCCGCGAGGCGGAGGCCAGTTCCGGCCAGGTCCTCCAGACCGTCGGGGAACTGACCACCCTCTCCCGCGACCTGGGCCGGCTGATTCAGAGCAACGGTCAAGCGTGACTCATGAGATTGGCAAGCACACTGAAATGAAATCGCCGAGCAATCCTGTAGCGCAGGTTTCCAACCTGCTGTGTCGCCGACTTCCAGTCGGCAGGGCGCCGGCATTTCGCAGCGCCCGCGGATTGGAAATCCGCGACACAGCAGACTGGAATTCTGCGCTACGACGGCGTCGCGCGTGTTGGCCCGTCTCCGGGCCACGCACTGCCCCATTGCCAGTCTTCAGGACGAGCGCACAAGCGGGCCGTCACAGGGTTGTGTCGGATATACCGCGCAATGCTTGCGCGTTCCTCGTCGTTCCGAACCCAATGATCGAACGACTCCGGTTGCCAGAAGCGTCCTTCCTGAAGACCCAGAAGCCGCTTCGCGCGCAGCGATGTGAACTGCTTCCAGCTCTTGGCCGTGTGTCCGACCAGATAATTCGGCATCGGCCAGAACAGGACGTGAACATGGTTGGGCATCACGACCCACTCGCGCAACAGGTAACGCTGTTCGTGAAAGAACTTCAGCGCGCCCGCCACCAACTCGGCGATGTCCGGCCGTCGCAAATGACACGCGCCCGCGCCTTGGTCCATGTAGCGTTCCACCTTTCTGCGAAAATCGCGCTGGATGTATTCCTCGCTGTCGGTGCAGGGCTGCCCCAGCCGTTTGGCCGCCTGCAAAACCTGCAGGCGTTCGGCGCGTTCGGCTTCATATCGCAACAAAACCTCTTTGGGCAGTGCGTCGGCCAACCGGAAAGTGACAAAGTATTCCGCCCCTTCGCGTTTTACGTGTGGGAGGTAACCGCGCGAATGAACTCCGCTGCGCAACGGGTTTGCGGTGGCGTCCTTGATGCCCGTGGCCCGCAATTCGTGCCGCACGCGGTTGAGACCGGCGTTCTCGGTGTCTGCAGGCATGGCGCGAGGCTACGCGATGCGTGGTTCGGTCGCAACACCGTTATAGCGCAGGTTTCCAACCTGCCGTGTCGCCGACTTCCAGTCGGCAGGGCGTTGGCGGCTCGCAGCGATTGCGGATTGGAAATCCGCGATACAGCAGACTGGAAGTCTGCGCTACTCCGACTGCGCCCGGTTGCAGGCTGGTTGAAACTATTCGGCTGAGATGAAGGACGACCCTTACAAGTATTTCCGCACCGAGGCCCGCGAGTTGATCGAAGGGCTGACGCAGGGCGTGCTCGACATCGAGAAAGGGCACGCGGCGGCCGAAGTGGTTTCGCGGCTGCTGCGCTACGCGCACACGCTCAAGGGCGCGGCCCGCATTGTCAAACAGACGGCAATCTCCGAACTGAGCCACTCGATTGAGGAGGTGCTGGCCGCGCTTCGCGACAAGCCGCAGAATCGTCCTGCGGACGCCGTCCGCCAACTGCTGGCTTCGATTGACGGGATCACTTCGGAGTTGGCGCGGTTGGGACAATCCGCGCTCGCTGCATCGCCGCAGCCCGCCCCCCGCGTCGCCGCCGACGCGGGTGATGAGCAGTTGGAAACAATCCGCGTTGACATGAAAGACATGGATGCGCTGCTGCGGACCGTGTCGGAACTCCGCGTGCAGATGGCCGGGCTGTCGCGTCTCGCGCCGGAGCTTGGCCGGGCCGCGCGACAGGCGGGCGACAATCAAGGCTTGGAGAACACGCTGAGGGATGTGCATCGGAACGTCTCCGCGGCGCTGGACCGCTCGGACCGCGAAATCGAGAGCTTGTGCGAGCAAGCCGAGGCGATGCGGCTGGTGCCGGCGAACTCCGTCTTCGGCGTGCTGGAGCGGACCGCGCGCGACGCGGCCGACGCCACCGGCAAGCGTGTCGCCTTCGAGGCCGGCGGCGGCGAGACGCGGCTGGATGCGCGCGGTCTGCGGCTGCTGCGCAACGCGCTCATTCACCTGGTGCGCAACGCGGTTTCGCACGGCATCGAATCGCCCGCCGAGCGCGCCGCAGCCGGCAAGCCCGCCGCGGGCCGTGTGCAGATTCGCGTGGAGCGCCGCGGCGACCGCGCCGTGTTTGCCTGCGAAGACGACGGCCGGGGCGTGGACGTGGAGCGCGTGCGGCAGGTGATCGTCGAACGCAAGCTGGCGACGCCCTCGGAAGCGCTCGAACTCACACCCGCGACGGCGGTCGCGTTGTTGTTGCGCGGCGGGATCACCACCACGCGAAGCGTCTCGCAACTGTCCGGACGCGGTGTCGGGCTGGAAGTCGCTCGTGCGGCGGTCGCGGCAGTTAACGGCTCCGTGATGGGGACGACCTCGCCCGGCAAGGGCACGCGCATCGAGATGTCCGTGCCGGTCATGGTGGAGTCGCAGGAAGTCCTGCACGTCCAGGCCGGCAGCACGGTGGCCTCGGTTCCGCTTCAGGCCGTAAGTCAAACCGTGCGGCTGACGCCGGCCGAGATCGCCGTTTCGCCCGAAGGCCAAACCATCGTCTGCAACGGTCGCGCGGTCCGATACGCGCCGCTGGCACGATTCCTCAAGAACGGCCAGGCTCACGGGCCGGGCGGCCTGTCGGCACTGGTCATCGAGTCGCCGACTGGCCTGGCGGCGCTCGGCGTGGATCACATCCTCGACCGTGAACGTGTTGTGATTCGCGCGCTGCCGCAGATTCTCGGCCCGATCCCGACGATCAGCGGGGCGTTTCTGGACAGCGACGGCAGCCCGCAACTGGTCCTCAATCCCGACGGGCTGGTCCAGGCCATCGGCGCGATTTCGGGCATGGAGGAGCAGGCCGCCCCTGAGCGCCCGCGTTTGCTGGTGATTGACGATTCGCTGACCACGCGGATGCTCGAACAAGCCATCCTCGAAACGGCCGGCTACGAAGTGGACACCGCCTCCTCCGGCGAGGAAGCCCTGGAGAAGGCCCGCCAGCGCCGCTACGGTGTGTTCATCGTGGACGTGGAGATGCCGGGCATGGACGGCTTCCAATTCATCCAAGCCGCCAGCGCCGTGCCGGAACTGAGCGCCGTCCCCTCCATCGTGGTCACGTCGCGCTCCGCCGCCGAGGACCGGGCCAGGGGCGCCGCCGTCGGGGCCAAGGCGTTCATCGTGAAGAGCGAGTTTGACGAGGCGCTGCTGCTGAAAACCATCCGGGAACTGGTGGGCGAACCATGATGAAACTGCGCGTGCTTGTGGTGGAAGATTCGTTGACGATACGCAAGTATCTGGTGGACGCCCTCGCCGCCGACCCGGAGATCGAGGTCGTCGCGGAGGCCGAGGACGGCCAGCGCGCCATCGAGCTGTGCGAGACACTCCGGCCCGACGTGGTTTCGATGGACATGATGTTGCCGGTGATGGACGGGCTGGCCGCCACCGAGCACATCATGGCGTATTGCCCGACGCCGATCCTGATCGTTTCGGCCTCCTTCAACCGCGGCGAAGTTTTCAAAACCTACGACGCCCTCAGCGCCGGCGCGGTGGACGCGCTGGAGAAGCCGACATCAACCGAACCCGCCATCCAGTGGGAGCAGAACTACCGGCAGACGCTCAAGACCGTCGCGCGCATCAAGGTCATCACCCATCCGCGCGCGCGAATGGCCCGCCGCCAATGGCCCACGCCATTTAAATCAGCCGCCGGCCAGTTCCGCTGTGTCGCCATCGGCGCTTCCACGGGCGGCCCCAGCGCAGTGGTCAGCATCCTGAAGTCCCTGCCGGCCGACTTCCCGCTGCCGATCCTGCTGGTCATCCACATCGGTCCCGGCTTCGGCATGGCGCTGACCGACTGGCTGAACACGGTCTCCCCGATCCGGGTCCGCAACGCCGCCGATGGCGAGTTGCTGCCGCCGCCGGGCGTGCCGGGCGTCATCAGCGTCGCGCCCGACCGTCATCTCGTCGTGCGCGACGGCCGCCTCCGGGCGACCTACGACCCGGAGCGGCATTTCTGCCGGCCATCGGTGGACGTGCTGTTCGAGTCGCTGGCGCGCGAGATGGGCGGCTCGGTCATTGCGTGCCTGTTGACCGGCATGGGCAAGGACGGCGCCGAAGGCCTGTCGGCCATCCGGCGGGCCGGTGGGATGACTATCGCACAAGATGAAGAGAGCTGCGTGGTGTTCGGCATGCCGCGCGAGGCGGTCCGGCTGAACGCCGCGCGCCAGGTGCTCGGCCTGGAGGAGATCGCGCCCGCGCTGCTGCAACTGGCCCGGCCGCAGCCGACGCCGCAACGGATCACACCATGAAACACGCCCTGATCATCACCGGCAGCCTGACGGTCCGCATGGACCTCGACGCCGCCTTCCGTGACGCCGGCTGGACGACCGTGTTGTGCGCCACCGCCACCGCCGCCCGTGATGCCCTGCGGCAGGCAAACTTCGGCGCCGCCGTGCTGGATGTCCTGTTGCCCGACGCCGACGGCATTGACCTGCTTCGCGAACTGAAGGGCGATCCGGCCACCGGCGGCGTTCCCGTCATCCTGCTATCGTCGCTCGCGGAGGTGGCCGACCGTGTTCGCCGACTGCCGGCCGGGGCTGACGATTACATGGAGAAACCTTACGACCGGGCCGATTTGGTTTCGCGCGCGCAACGGCTGGCAGACCGCGGGCAGACGCCGTCCGCGGATCGTTCCACGCCGCTCATCCTTGCCGTGGACGACAGCCCGACGTATCGGCACGAACTCGCCACGCTGCTCGAACAGGCCGGCTACGCCGTGATCCTGGCCGAATCCGGCGGGCAGGCGTTGAACATCTTGCGTGACCGGGCGCCGGACTGCATCCTCATGGACATGCTGATGCCGGGCATGACCGGCCAGCAAGCCTGCCGGCGCATCAAGGAATCTCCGCAATGGCATTCCATTCCGGTGATCATGTTGACCGGCCGCGAGGACCGCGACGCGCTGATCGAGAGCTTCGAGGCCGGCGCGGACGACTACGTCAGCAAATCGAGCGACTTCCAAATCCTCCGCGCGCGGCTCCAGGCCCAGTTGCGCCACCGCCAAGCCGAGCGGCAGGCGGAGCGAACCCTCGCGGAGTTGCACCGCAAGGAGGTCGAGGTCGCCGAGGTCCGCGCGACCGAGGAAGCGACCAAAGCCTCGCTGGCGGAGAAGGAAGTGCTGCTGAAGGAAATCCATCACCGCGTGAAGAACAACATGCAGGTGCTCTCCAGCCTTGTGAGCCTGCAAGCCGACACGCTGCACGACCCGGCGCTGGCCGCGGCCTTCGCCGACGTGCGCGACCGCGTCCGCTCGATGGCGTTGGTGCATGAGAAGCTCTACCAATCCGACAACATGGCGGCGCTGGATTTTGCCGCCTACGCCGAGAGCCTGCTGCAATACCTCTGGCGCGCGCACGCCCCGAAGGTGGCGGTGGACCTGAAGCTGGCGCTGGAGCCGGTGTCGCTGACGGTGGAGTCGGCCGTGCCGTGCGGGTTGATTCTGAACGAACTGGCCGCCAACGCCCTCAAGCACGCCTTCCGCGGCCGTTCCGGGGGTGTGGTCACCGTGGCGACGCGTGCCGAGCCGGACGGCCGTGTGAACCTGCGGGTGAGCGACAACGGCGTCGGTTTGCCGGCGGGCTTCGATTGGCAGCAAACGAAGTCGCTCGGCCTGCGGCTGGTGCAGATGCTGGTGAGGCAGTTGGGCGGCACGGTGGACGCGCGGACGAGCGCCGCCGGGACCGAGTTTGAGGTCGTGTTTCCAGGAGGGAAGAGATGAATAAGGTAGTCCTTTGGCAAAATCATTTGGGGCAAGATCATGGGGAACACCAACATGATTTTGTCCCCCATGATTTTGCCCTTCCCAATCCTCTGCCACGCAACCCCGCGCTGGCGCTGGGACGGAATTTGTGTTTCACTTCAGCCGTGGCCGTGCCGGGGGCCAAGAGAAAAAGACATCGTGAGTAGAGGCAACATTCTCATCGTTGAAGACGAGGCCATCGTCGCCGAGGATCTCGCGCGCAAGCTGCGACAGCTCGGCTACGAGGTCTGCGGCACCGCCGCGCAGGGCGAGGAAGCCGTCGCCCTCGCCCGCAGCCTGCGCCCGCAACTCGTCCTCATGGACATCCGCCTCAAGGGCGCGATGGACGGCGTGGAGGCGGCGGCGGTCATCCACCGCGAGTGCGACCTGCCGGTGATTTACCTCACGGCCCACTCCGACCGCGCGACGCTGGAGCGGGCGAAGCTCACCGAGCCGTTCGGCTACCTGCTGAAACCGTTCGAGGAGCTGTCGCTGGACACGCACGTCCAGATGGCGCTCTACAAGCACGACACCGAGCGCAAGCTGCGCGAGAGCGAACATCGCGTGCGCCGCAAGCTCGATAGCGTGCTCTCGCCCGAAGGCGACCTCGGCGTGCTGGAACTGGCCGACCTCGTGGACACGGCCTCGCTCCAGCACCTCATGGATGACTTCTGCGCGGTGGCCGGCATCCCGATGGCGATTCTGGACCTGAAAGGCAACGTGCTGGTGGCCGCCGGCTGGCAGGACATCTGCACACAATTCCACCGCGTGAATCCAGAGACCTGCCGGAACTGCGTGGAGAGCGACACGTGTCTCTCCCGCGGGCTGGCGAAGGGCGAGTCCCGGCTCTACAAGTGCAAGAACAACATGTGGGACATGGCCACGCCCATCATCGTGGCCGGCCAGCATGTCGGCAACATCTTCGGCGGCCAGTTCTTCTTCGATGACGAGACGGTGGACCGCGAGCAGTTCCGCGCCCAAGCCCGGCGATACGGCTTCAACGAGACGGAATATCTCACCGCCCTGGACCGCGCGCCCCGGCTCAGCCGCGCAACCGCCGACCGCGGCATGAAGTTCTTCATGAAGCTGGCCGACACGATTTCCCATCTCGGCTACAACAACGCCAAGCTCGCCCGTCTGCTGTCCGAGCGCGACCGGCTGAGCGCGTCGCTGCGCGAGAGCGAGGAGCGGTTGAAACGCGCGCAGGAGATCGCTCACCTGGGCAGCTGGGAACTCGACCTGACGCAGGACCGCCTGACTTGGTCGGATGAGGTTTATCTCATCTTCGGCCTGGAACCGCAGCAGTTCCCGCCCACCTACGAGGCGTTCCTCGAACGCGTCCACCCGGAGGACCGGCCCGCAGTGGACGCGGCCTATTCCGGTTCCGTCCGCGAGGGGCGCGACAGCTACGAAATCGAGCACCGTATCGTGCGGCCGGGCACCGGCGAGGTGCGATGGGTCCACGAGCGTTGCCAGCACCTCCGCGACGCCAATGGGCGGATCATCCGCTCCACCGGCATGGTGCAGGACGTCACCGACCGCAAGAAGGCGGAGGAGGCGCAACGCAGGGCCGCCGACGAGTTGCGTGCCGCCAACGCCTCCCTGCAAGTGTCGCGCGAGGCCGCGTTCAACCTGATGGACGACGCGGTGGACTCCCGCGAGCAAGCCGACCGCCTGAACGCGGAGTTGAGCACCGAGATCGAGGAGCGCCGACGCATCGAGGCGGCGTTGACCGAGAGCGAAGAGCGCGTGCGGCTGGCCGTCGAGTCGGCCGAGCTGGGCACGTGGGAGACCAACCTCGCCACCGGCGCGCTCAATTGGTCGCACCGCTCGCGGGTGATCTTCGGCATCGCCGACAACGCGCCGCTGAGCCACGAGCTGTTCCTGAGCCACCTGCATCCCGATGACCGCCCGCGCGTGCTCGCCGCGCGGCAGCGGGCGCTGGATCCGGCGGGCAACGGCCGCTACGAGGTGGAATACCGCATCATCTGGTCCGACCGCTCCGTTCGCTGGGTGGTGGCCACGGGCCGCGCCTCCTTTGACACGGTGGAGGGCCAGCGCCGCGCCGTCCGCTTCGTCGGCATCATGAGGGACGTTACCGCGCGCAAGAAGGCCGAGGAGGCGTTGCAGCACAGCAACGAGCGGTTCCGACTGCTCTCGAACGTCACCGCGCGACTGCTGGCGGCGGAAAACCCGCAGGGCATCGTCAACGACCTCTGCAAGCAGGTCATGGCGCACCTGGATTGCCAGGCGTTCTTCAACTTCATCGCGGAAGGAGCGCCCCCTGCTGCAGGCGCGCCCCCTGCTGTAGCGGCGGTCTGTGACCGCCGGGCGGATGGTGACGAACCCGACAACCGGCGGTCACAGACCGCCGCTACAGAGGATGCGGCGCCGGGCGGGCGCTTGCGGCTCAACGCCTGCGCCGGCATCTCCGACGAGCAGGCGCAGCAACTCGAATGGCTCGACTACGGCACGGCGGTCTGCGGCTGCGCCGCGCAGGGCCGCTGCCGCATCGTCGCCGAGGACATCCAGCACACGCCCGACCCGCGCACGGAACTAGTCAAAGGCTACGGCATCCAAGCCTACGCGTGTCATCCCTTGATGGCCGGCGACCGGCTGCTGGGCACGCTGTCGTTTGGCACGACGAAGCGGGCGCATTTCAACGACGACGAGCTGACGTTGATGAAGACAGTGGCCGACCAGGTGGCGGTGGCCATGGACCGGATGCAGGCGGCGCAAGCACTGCGCCGGCTCAACCGCACGCTCCACGCCCTCAGCAACAGCGATCGCATCATGGTGCGCGCCGAGACGGAAGCGGCGTATCTGGGGGAGGTCTGTAGAATCGTCGTCCAGGACTGCGGCCACGCGATGGTCTGGGTCGGCTACGCCGAAGAGGACGATGCCAAAACCGTCCGGCCCGTGGCCAGCGCCGGTTTTGAGGAAGGCTATCTGGAAACGCTCCGCGTCACCTGGGCCGACACCGAACGCGGGCGCGGCCCCACCGGCACCGCCATCCGCACCGGCAAGCCCTGCATGTGCAAGGACATCCTCACCGACCCGCAGTTCGCCCCGTGGCGCGAGGAGGCCGCCAAGCGCGGCTACGCCTCCTCGCTGGTGCTGCCCCTGATCGCCGACGGCAAGCCCTTCGGCGCGCTCACGATCTATTCGCGCGAGCCGGACCCGTTCCTGGAGAGCGAACTGGCGTTGCTCGGCCAACTGGCCGATGACCTGGCGCACGGCATCCAGATGTTGCGGCTGCGCGCGGCGCGGGACCGGGCCGAGGAGACCGTCCGCCGAAGCGAGGAGCAGTTCCGCGCGATGTTCAGCCTGGCGGCCGTCGGGATGGCGCAGGCCGACCCGGCCACGGGGCGGCTGTTGCGCGTCAACGACAAGCTCTGCCAGATTACCGGCTACAGCGCCGAAGAGCTTCTCGGAAAATCTTTCAGCGAAATCACCCACCCCGACGACCGGAAGAAGGACTGGGATTTGTTCCACCGGTTCATCGAAGGCGAAGCGCCGGACTACCGCAACGAGAAGCGCTACGTCCGCAAAGACGGCAAGGCGATCTGGGTCCTTGTCAACGCGAACCTGATCCGCGACGCGGCGGGCCGGCCGTTGCGCACCGTGGCGGCGATAGACGACATCACCGAGCGCAAGACGGCGGCGGATGCGCTGCGGCGCGCGAAGGAGGAGTGGGAGAAGACCTTCGACAGCGTGCCCGACCTCGTCGCGATCCTCGACACTCAGCACCGCATCCTGCGCGCCAACCGCAGCATGGCGCAGAAGCTGAACCTGACGCCCGACGAATGCGTCGGCCACTTCTGCCATTCGTGCGTCCACGGCACGGAGAAGCCCATCGGAACCTGCCCGCACACAGAGACCCTGGGCGACGCCAAGGAGCATATGGCCGAGGTGAGCGAGAGCCGGCTCGGCGGCGATTTCCTCGTCAGCACCACGCCGCTCTTCGACGAGAACCGCCAACTCATCGGCTCGGTGCATGTGGCCCGCGACATCACGACACGCAAGAAGCTGGAGCGCGAGCTGAGGGAACTCAACGCCGCCCTGGAGCAGCGCGTGGCCGCGCGCACCGCCGAACTTCTAAGCGCGAACCAACAGTTGCAGCAGGAGGTTGAGCAACGCAACCGCGCCAACCGCGCGCTGCGCGTGCTCAGCGAAACCAACGAGGCCCTCATCCGCGCCAGCGACGAGACGGCCTTTCTGAATCGCGCCTGCGACATCCTCGTCTCCAGCGGCGGCTACCGGCTCGCATGGATCGGCTTCGCCGAACAGGACCGTGGGAAAACCATCCGGCCCGTCGCCGAGGCCGGTTTCCAACCCGGCAAGTTGCAGTCGTTCAAGCCCACCTGGGCAAACGTCCCCAACGGCCAGCGCCCGAGTGCCCTTGCGTTGCGCACGGGCAAAGGGGTCGTCTCCCGCGACATCCAGAAAGATCCGCGGTTCCACCATTGGCGGCCCGAAGCGGCCGATCTCGGCATCGCCTCCGTCATCGCCCTGCCCCTCAAGCCGGATCGCAACGTGATGGGCGTGCTGGTCATCGCCGCCGCCGAGACCGGCGCGTTCGACCCGGATGAAGTCAAACTGCTGACCGACCTGGCCAACGACCTGGCCTACGCCATCGGCACGCTGCGGGCGCGGCTGGAGCGGCAGCAGTTGCAAGAGGAGGTCATCACCATCAGCGAGGCGGAACGGCGGCGCTTCGGCCAGGAGTTGCACGACGGCCTCTGCCCGCAACTGGTCGCCGTCCGGTTCGCCAACGACATGCTGCACAAGAAACTCAGCCGCGCCGGGTCGCCCCTGGCCGACCAGGCCGCCGAGTTGACCCAAAACCTCACCGAGACCGTGAATCAGGCGCGCAACCTCTCGCTCCTGCTCAACCCGGTGTCGCTCGAAGTGGAAGGCCTGATGGCCGCGCTGGAGAAGCTCACCGCGGATTCCCGCCAGATCTACCGGCGCTCGGTGCGGTTTGTCTGCCCGCAACCCGTCCTGATCGCCGACAACACCGTGGCAACCCATCTCTACCGCATCGCGCAGGAGGCGGTCCGCAACGACATCACCCACGGCCAGGCCACGCGCGTCACCGTCAGCTTGCGCGAAAGCCGCCAGGCGGTCCAGTTAACCGTCCTCAGCAACGGCCTCCCCTTCCCCACGGACCTGCCGAAGAGCACCGGCATGGGCCTCAAGAACATGCGTTACCGCGCGCAGGCCATCGGCGCGCAGTTGAAGATCAGCCCGCGACCCGGCGGCGGCACCGCCGTGGTTTGCACAATGCCCGTCAACCATCCCTAAAACCGGAGAACAGCATCATGAAAAAAACATCCAAGCCATCCCCCAAAGCCAAACCCGCCGCCCCGAAGGCGCAGCCGCCGGCCACCGATGAAACCCCGCGCGTCCGCGTCTTCGTGGTCGAGGACCACCCGATGTTACGCAGGGGCCTGGTCCAGTGCATCAACGACGAACCCGGCTTCACCGTCTGCGGCGAGGCCGGCACCGCCATGCAGGCCATGAAGTCCGCGCCGCCGCTGAAGCCCGAAGCCGCCATCGTGGACATCGGCCTTCCCGATGGACACGGGTTGGAACTGGTCAAGAACATCAAAGCCCTGCTGCCCCGGCTGAAGGTGCTCGTGCTTTCCATGCACGAGGAATCCGTCTATGCCACGCGCGCGCTCCAAGCCGGCGCCCACGGCTACATCATGAAAAAAGAGCCGCCCGAACAGGTCATCGCCGCCCTTCGCCACATCCTCAGCGGCGAGGTCTTCCTCAGCCCGGCCGTGACCGGCAAGCTGCTGACCCGCGTGGCCAGCCGCGGCACCGACACGCCCCTGACGCCGGAGGAGCGCCTCAGCGACCGCGAACTGGAAGTCTTCGAGATGATCGGCCAGGGCAAGGACTCCAAGGCGATTGCCGACGTCTTGCATCTGAGTCCCAAGACCGTCTCGGCCCACCGCGAGAACATTAAGATCAAGCTCGGCTTGAAAGACGCCAACGCCCTCGCCCACCAGGCGTTTAATTGGGTGCGGGACCATTAGGCCGCATATTTCACACGCTGCACGAAACGCTGATAGGCTGTAGCCGCCGACGCAAGGATGCGGACGCGTTACCAGCCACAGCCTTTCCACAGCCTTTCCGCCTCCTCACGTCGGCGGCTACGAAACGTGTGAAATACCCGGGTTAAGCCGCCACCATGCGACCGCGGCCCCTCTCCCCGCGCCGGAACCCCGGAGGCGCAGGACTGCGGAACCAGGCGCGGTTCCCGGGGTTCCGCGCCATTGTTCCGTGGAACGCCGGGATTGCGCCGCGGAACGCCAGCGCGGGACCGTGGAACGACGGCGCTGTTCCATGGTGCAATCGCCGCGTTCCGTGGTGCGCTGCCGCCATTCCAGCCGTTTTCGGCCCGGAACAGCCCCGCGCACCGCGTATCTACGAAGAGGGCATGCACGCCGAAGGGAACGGACTTGGAAGCCCGTTCCACTCAGTGCCGGCGCGGCGCCGTCAGGGACTCAGGTCGTGATGGGCCACCGCCTCGGCGTGCGGCTTGCCGCCGTGGGCGGCGGCCATTTTGCGAAGCTTGTAGCGCTGGATTTTGCCGCTGGCGGTCTTGGGCAGCTCTTTGACGAACACGATGGAGCGCGGATACTTGTGCGGCGCGGTGTTGGATTTGACGAAAGCCTGCAGCTCGCGCACGAGCTCCTCCGTCGGCGCATGGCTGTCCTTGAGCGCCACGTAGGCCCGCACCTTCGTCAACCCATCGTCGTCCAGCACGCCGATGACGCCGCTCTCCAGCACGGCCGGATGTTCCTGGAGCACGTGCTCCACGTCCGACGGCCAGACCGCGAGGCCGCTGACCTTGAACATGTCGTCGGTCCGGCCCGAATACCAGTAGTAGCCGTCCTCGTCCATGGAGAACTTGTCGTGGGTGTTGATCCACTCGCCGCGGAACGTCTCCTTGGTCTGCTCGTGCTTGTTCCAGTAACCCGCCGCCACGCTCTCGCCCTTGATAAGCAGCGTGCCGGTGTGGCCGGGCGGCAACTCCTTGCCGTCGTCGTCCACGATCATCGCTTCGTAGCCCGGCACGATCTGGCCGGTGCTGCCCGGCCGCGTCTTGCCCGGACGGTTCGAGATGAAAATGTGCAGGATCTCGGTGGAGCCGATGCCGTCGAGGATTTCGATGCCGAACCGCTTCTTCCACTTCTCAAACAGCGGTTTCGGCAGCGGCTCGCCGGCGGAGACGCACATCCGCACGCGGCCGAGCCGGGTGCGGCCCGTCTTCTCGGCCAGATGCAGCATGGACGCGTAGCTGGTCGGCACGCCGAAGAACACCGTCGGCTGGTAGCGGTCCACCATTTCAAACGCCTTGTCCGCCAGCGGACGTTCCGGCAACAACACCGTCGTCCCGCCGATCCGCATCGGGAAGTAGAGGCCGTTGCCGAGGCCGTAAGCGAAGAAGAGCTTCGCCACCGAGAACACCACGTCGTCCTCCGTCATCCCGATCGTGTCGCGCGCATACGCGTCGGCGGAGACGATCATGTCGTGGTGCAGGTGGACGGTGCCTTTCGGATAACCGGTCGTGCCGGAGCTGTAGAGCCAGAACGCCGCGTCGTCCTTGGTGGTCTTGGCCGCTTCGAGCTTCGGGGATGCCTTCGCCATCAGCGTGTGCAACACCAGCGGCCCGCCGTCGCCGTGCCCGCCGACAACGATGTGCTCCAGAAAATCCAGGTGGGCGCGGATTTCCATGACGTGCCCCAACAAGTCCGGCTCCACGATCAGCACATGGGCGCGGCTGTCGTTGAGGATATACTCGTAGTCCTTCGCGCCGAGCACCGTGTTGATCGGGATCGGCACCGCGCCGATCTTCATCGCGCCGAAGAAAGCATACACGCACTCCGGGCAGTCCCGCATCAGGATGGCCACGCGCTGCTCGATCCGCACGCCCAGCGCGCGCAGGGCGTTGCCGACGCGGTTGACGTTCTCCGCCAGTTCCCCGTAGGTGACGACCTCGTCGCCGGACAGGATGGCCGGCTTGTCGGCGCGGCCGGCCGCCCCGTGGGAGTCCACAAGCACGGTCACCGCGTTCAACTGCTCTGGTAGTTCAGGCACAGACATGCGTCTTTCCAAATTCAATCGAGCGCGGGATGCTAAACGCAACATTGCCTCCGCGTCAAGGCGGGGACTGCCGCCTGCAAATTCCACTTGCGAACAGCCGCGGGGCAGCTTACAGGTTCGCAGGAATTTAACACGGAGGTCATCGTGGAAATCGAAAGCGTCCTTGAGCAGTATCCAAAAACTGTGAACGTGGCCGGCCTGAACGTCGTGCTGCGACCGCTCCAGCCCACCGACGTCAAACCGCTCCACCAGTTCTTCTGCGCCGTCACGGAGACGGAGCGCATCTTCCTGCACGACCGGGTCACGGACATCGAGGTGATCCGCCAGTGGTGCAAGAACATTGACTACGGCCGAAACCTGCCGTTGCTGGCGTTGCTCAACAACCGCATCATCGGCAACGCCACGCTCCACCAGCAGCTCGGCGGCTGGAAACGCCACATCGGCCGGCTCCACGTCATCGTCCACCCGGAGTTCCGCGGACGCGGCCTCGCCAAGGCGCTGCTCCAGGAACTCGTCGAGGTCGCCCGCCATCTCAGCCTCGAACGCGTCGAGGCGGAATTCCTCGGCGATCAGGCCGCCGCCCGGAAGCTCTACGCGCGGCTCGGGTTCGACGAACTGCTGGTCCTGCCCGACTACGTCAAAGACATGCAGGCAGCGCCGCACGATTACGTGCTGATGGGCCGCATCATCAAGACCGACGAGGAGTTTGCCGGCGAAGGCTGAGCGGCCTTTCGCGGCAAATCACATGCCCAGCTTCGCGGCGTGCAACAGGTCGTAGATCGAGCCGCCGGACGCCAGCGTGCTCTTGTAGAGGCGGATTTCATCCACCACACAGCGGCCGAAGCCCGTGTCGGCCTCCGCTTCCACCAGCCGCCGCAGCCGTTCCGCGCCGCGCGGACTGCGCACCCGGCCAATCGTCAGGTGCGCCGCAAATTCCCGTCGCTCCCGCGGAAAGCCCAGATCCTCCATCGCGCCTTCCACGTCGCGCGCCACCGCCGTCAGTGCGTCCCGGCCGGCACCGCCGCCGACCCACACAACACGCGGCGCGCCGCGCTCCGGGAAGCAGCCCATGCCGCGCAGCTCCAACTCAAACGCCGCGCGCGACAGCGACACGAGGTCGAGCGCCGTCTTGATGTCGTCGAGCCGGCCGTCGGGCGTCTCGCCGAGGAACTTCAACGTCAGGTGGAAGTTCTCCGGCTTCACCCAGCCCACGTCGCAGTTCGCCTCCCGCAACCGCGCGGTCTTCTCCGCAATAGCGGCCCGAACTTCTTCCGTGACATCCACTGCAATGAATAAGCGCATGGTGCGAACGTAATCCGTAATGCGTAACTGCCAATTATGAAACCCTCAGCGCCCGCCTCACCATGTCGAGCGCCGTCTGCGTCGCCACAAACTTGAACGCCTCGCGGTCGTAGCGGCAGATCATCCGTCTCACTTCCGTCCCGCGCGGACCGGCAAGCGCGATGAACACCAACCCGACAGGCTTCTTCGGCGTGCCGCCCGTCGGACCTGCGATGCCCGTGATGCCAATGCCGAAATCCGTGCCGACGCGCCGCCGGATGCCTTCGGCCAGTTCGCGCGCCACCGGACGGCTGACAGCGCCGTGCGTTTTGAGCGCCTTCGCCCTGACGCCGACGTCGCGCATCTTCGCCTCGTTGCTGTAGCAGACGATGCCCTCCATGAACACCCCGCTGCTGCCGCTGACGTTCGTGATGCGGCTCGCGAGCAACCCGCCCGTGCAACTCTCCGCCGTCGCCAGCGTCCGCTTCCACCGGATCAACTCGCGCACCACGACATCTTCCAGCCGGTCGTTCTCTCCGCCGAAGATGATGTCGCCGAGCCGCGCGCGCATCCGGGCTTCCAGTTCGTCCGCCAGCTTCACCGCCCCCGGGCCGCGCGTGATCAGCCTCACATCCACCTCGTTCGGCCGCGCGCAGTAGCCCAGTTCCACGTCGCGCCGTCCTTTGACAAGTGACTCGACCATCTCCGCGACCCAACTCTCCCCCACCCCGACCGTGCGAAGCACCCGGCACACCGCCGGCGTCGCATAGCCGCGCGCGCGCAGCAGCGGCATGACGTGATTATCGAACATCGGCTGCAACTCGCGCGGCGGCCCCGGCAACAGGACCACCAGCCGCTGCAAGACGCCGTATTTCACCGGCAGCGGCTCGCGCAGGAGCGACACCTTCTCCTCCGGCTCCACTTCCGCTTCCATCGCCAAGCCCGGCGCCGTGCCGTGGTCGTTCGGAAGCACCCGCGCGCCTTCGGGCACCTGCGCCTGGACCGCAATGGCTTTGGGCATCCGCACCCGGCGGACGCGGAACCGCACTTTGATCTTCGCCAGCACCTTCTTGTCCTCGCGAAGCCTCCGGCCGAGCAGTTCCGCGACAACATCCCGCGTCACATCATCCGAGGTTGGCCCCAAGCCGCCCGTCACGATTACCAGGTCCGCCCGCTGCAACGCCTGGCTCACAGCGTCCGCCATCGCCTGCCGGTCGTCGCCCACCGTGACGATCCGCGTGACGCGAATGCCGAGCGAGCCGAGCCGGGGCGCGATGTAGTTGGGGTGTGTGTTGACGACGTAGCCCAGCAGCAGCTCTGTCCCCGTGGCGATGATCTCGCAGTTGGCCATCACGCCTTCAATCACTCGTCACGCCTCAACAGCACCGGTGCGGCGTCTTCGAGTTGTATTTGTGCTCCAGTGTCGAAACATACGCCTGCTCCGCCGGCAGCTTCGTCCGCGCGGCGGCGGCCTCGCCGGTCAGTTCGCGAATCAACCCGCCCAGCAGCAACACCGCCGTGCCGAGCTTCCACCACGGGCGCCCCGTCTTGGGATTGACCAACGCCGGGTCGAGCCACACTGCCTTCGCCTCGCGAAGGACGGCCGGTTTCCACTTCAGCAGGAGCGCCGCCCATTCTTTGATCGAGACCACGAGAATCGCCACCACCAATGCCATGAACACGCCGGCAACAACCGCGTCGAGCCAGTTGTTGAAGATCAGGATCTCCGTCGCGAGCTTCTTGCCCGCTGCGACCTTGCCCGCAACGAGATCACCTTCAAGCTTGTTCGCCATCGCGATGAACCCGATGCGCGGGTCGGAATGAAACATCTTCTGCGCCGCCGCCGTGAACGTCACCGTGATCAGCCACACCATCGGCAGCACCGTGACCCAGACGAACTTCGCCTTGCCCATCTTGATGAGGATCGTCGTGGCCAGGCAGAGCGCAATGACCGCCAGCAACTGATTGGCGATGCCGAAGAGCGGCCAGAGCGAGTTCACGCCACCAAGCGGGTCGCGCACGCCCTGGATCAGGAAGTAACCCCAGCCGCTCACCATCAGCACGCTCGACACCAGGTTCGCGTTGAAGCTGCGCGTGTCACCGAGCGGCTTCCAAACGTGGCCGAGGAAATCCTGCAACAGGTAACGGCCCACGCGCGTGCCGGCGTCCAGCGTCGTCAGGATGAACAGCGCCTCGAACATGATCGCGAAGTGATACCAGAGGTCGAGCAGATGCTGGCCGACCGCCTGCGCGAAGATGTGCGCCATGCCCACGGCCAGCGTCGCCGCGCCACCCGTGCGGCCAAACAACGTGTGTTCGCCGATGGTCTTGGCGAGGTGATCCATCTGCTCCACCGTCACCGGGAAACCGAGGCTCGTCACCTGCGCGACAATCGCCGCCGCCTCGCCCTTGACGTTCATTGCCAGATAGACGCCCGGATCCAGCGCGCACGCCGCGATCATCGCCATGATCGCCACGAAGCTCTCCATGCACATCGCCCCGTAGCCGATCGGCCGCGCGTAACGCTCCCGCGTAATCAGCTTCGGCGTCGTCCCGCTGGCGATCAACGTGTGGAACCCGGAAATCGCGCCGCACGCGATCGTGATGAAACAAAACGGAAACAGCTTGCCCGCCACCACCAGACCCGACCCGTCCACGAAACGGCTCACCGCCGGCATCTGCATCGTCGGCAGCACCACGAGGATGCCCACCGCCAGCGCGCCGATGGTGCCGATCTTCATGAACGTGCTCAGGTAGTCGCGCGGCGCCAGCAGCAGCCACACCGGCAGCACGCTCGCGGCGAGGCCGTAGAGGATGATCGCCCACGCCAGCGGTTCCGCGCCCAGCGTGAACGCGCTCGACCACGCCGGCGTTTCATAAACAAACTTGCCTCCCCAAACCGCGAGCAACAACAGCGCCACGCCCATTGCCGACACCTCCGCCACCTTGCCGATGCGGATGTATCGCAGATACGTCCCCATCAGCATCGCAATCGGAATCGTCGCGCCCACCGTGAACACGCCCCATGGACTCTCCGCCAGCGCCTTCACCACCACCAGTCCCAGCACCGCCAGCAGGATCGTCATGATCGCCAGAATCGCCACCAGCGCGATGAAGCCCGCCGTCGAGTTCAACTCTTCCTTCACCATCTGCCCCAGCGATTTCCCGTCCCGCCGCATCGAGCTGAACAGCACCACGAAATCCTGCACCGCGCCGCCGAGCACCACGCCGATCAGAATCCACAGCGTCCCCGGCAAATAGCCGAACTGCGCCGCCAGCACCGGCCCCACCAGCGGCCCCGGCCCGCTGATCGCCGCGAAATGATGGCCGAACACGATCCACGGGTTGGTCTTCACGAAATCGCGCCCGTCGTCATGCGCCTCCGCCGGCGTCGCCCGCAAGTCGTTCAACGCCAGCACCCGCGCGGCGATCCACTTCGAGTAGAAGCGGTAGCCGATGGTGTAGGTGCAAAGCGCCGCGGCGACGATCCAAGCCGCGTTCAGCGGCTCGCCGCGTTGGAACGCCACCATGAAGTAACCGAACGCTCCAAGCAGCGACACGCCGCTCCACGCAACCCATTTCAGAAATGTTCTCATATTCGGATCATCCGCATTCTATGGCCGGCCCGCGGCCGGTCAACCTCTGCCTTGCAGGCCGCTTCATCCGCGGCCCTTCTTCTCCAACGGCTGGCTCGCGCGCTCGATACGCTCGCGCCTGGCCCGCTGCTTGGCACGGCCCTGCGCCGTGAAGATGCGCGCCAGCCGGTCTTTCACTTCCATGCATGCCAAAACCTTGAACGCGCCCCACGGCGACAGCGGCGGCGAATAGTGCCGCACCTTCCCCGCACGGATGGCGCGGAACACCGGCAGCATCTCCTTCTCGGCGTCCACCAGCGTATGGTTCGCTCCAAACATGAACAACTGATGCGCGTCGCTCGTGGCCACCAGCGGCAGGCCGCGCTCCTTCGCCACGCGCTCGGCCCGCCGGTTGAAATTCAGCCCTCGGATGTGCATGTGGCAGACCTCCACCGCGTCCCAGAGGTCCATCTGCTCGAAAAACTTCCGCCTCAGGCATTGCGGCACCGGATAGAGCGGATGCGGCGCGATCACCAGCCCCGCCTCGCCCTTGGCCCTCTTCCATGCGCGCAGATCCTCGAACGTGTGCATCCGGTCCACCTCCGCCTGCGTGATGTTCAGGCACAACACCTCCCGCCGCTCCACGAACACCTCGCAACCGGGAATCAGCAGGATCCCCCGCTCCCGCGCCAGTGCCGTCACCGCCGGATCGTCCAGCACCTGCCCGTGAAACGTGAACGCCAGCACATCGAACTTCAACGCCGCCGCCTTCTCCACCACGTCCCGCGCGCCGTAATCGCAGCAATCCAGCGCGTCCTCGCGCGCGTGTATGTGAAAGTCGCACTTCAGCATTGCCTCTCACATTAGCGGAACCTTCCCCCGACTCAAGCAGAACAACAACGCCGCGAGTCACCCAGCGATGGCTCATGAATGAGTTCAACCCGTCCAAGCGCCAGCGGAACGAACGGGGTGTGTTGGGATTTCGTCTGGCTTGGACGGAAGCCAGTGCGCTCGTCCCCAAGGGTGGAAATCAGGGCGGAGCAGCCGGAGGCAAGGACCGTTTCGGCAAAGCCTATGGGCGCGTCGCGTCGTTGCGGCCAGCGTCACGGACGGCCACAAGCGGTGAGGAAGCCGGTTTGCTGTAGAACGGCACTACCCCGGATGGCATCTTCTCCAGCCATTGGAACGACTTCTTCGCCCATTTCTCGTCCCGGGCCGCCGTGTCGTTGTGGGCGAGAGTCCACGTGAACGTCTCGGCCATGACTTCCTTCCTGACCGTTTCAAGTTTCAACACGACCTCGCCCGCATAGGTCACTTGGGAATCCCTGACAGTGAAGACCATCTTCTTCTGGCCAACAAGCTCAGTCCATCGGAACGTATTGGGCAACGCCACCTCCTCCAATGCGTATTCCCCGGCAGGCAGTTCCAGCAGGATCAACTGTGTGAACACCGAGTTGTCCGGCGTGCATTTCTCAATCGCGCCCTGCACACCCGGTCGGGATGACAAGGGAACGGAGGTTCTCTTGCGATCCGCCTCGTTCGTCACAACGATGTCGAGAGGCCCGGTGATGGGCCGGCGGTCGAGAGACGTGTAATCGGTTCTGAGCGTGAAGCAAACCACAGATTTCCGCCCGTCGGCGGCAGGCCCCGCCCGGCCCACCAACGCCGTCCTGCTGCACCCGCAAACACACAACCCCGCCAGGATCAGGCCGATCAGACAGTTCAATCTAGTTTTCATTTTTGCTCCTCATTCTGAAGCTCACACTGCTTCAGAAATGCGCGTTTTCAAAACGGCGAGGCTGCGGAAAAGCGCCGCATCGTTGGATAGGCAAATTCCCTCCCCACGCCGCGGAATCAGCGAAATGCGCGGCGTAACGAAAGCCCCCCATCAACCCGAAAACCGAAGTTGATCGTGAGGCAGGCAATCCTGTCTGCCCAACTTCGGTTTTCGAGATCAAGAGAAACGAAGCGCCGCCCCTTCTCAGCCGCAGGCAGCGGCTCGCGCGCCGGAGCCGACGTTGCTACCTTCTGCGCCGCCGTCCGCAAAGCACAACCGCTCCCATCGCCAGCAGCGACCACGCGCCCGGTTCGGGCACGATCGCAATCTCGCCCAGCGTGTAGAGACGGTCCGTGTTCCATGCCATGCCCGCGCCCAGCGCCGGCAGGTTCGTCTGCGAGAACGTGCCGGTCAGGGAGTCGAAGCTGAAGAGGTCGAACGTGTCGCCCGCGTTGCCGGTGTAGCCGTTGGTCAACGTCACATCCAACAGGCCCCCGATGCGCAGGAAGCCGCCGACCCAGACGCGGTCGTAGTCGTTGGTGGCCGTGCCGCCGATCTCCATGCTCAACAGGGAGGAATCGCTGAGCGTCAGGTCGCCGCTGAAGCTGAGCGTGCCGGCGGAGTGGCCGGGGGCGATGATGCCGAAGTTGGTGGCACTGCCGGCAATGATGTCGCCGCTGCCGATGAGGCTGGCGTTGGTGGAGAGTTTCAGGCCGTCGGCAAAGCTGTGCGTGCCGCCGAGCAGATCGAGTGTGGCGGACTGGACGCCATCGCCGACCGCGAAGGCGACGCCGTTGGAAACGCTGCTGCCGCCGCTGCGCAGTAGGCCCGCGCTGAAGGTCATGACGCTGCTGGCGTTGTTGGTGAGATAGAGCTGGTTGACGACCACGGTGCCGGTGTTGAGCGAGAATGTGCCCCGACGCACGTCGAGCAAGCCGTTGCCCGCAGCGTTCGTGGCGTAGAGATTGCCGCCGGAGACGGTGACAATGTTGCCGGTAGAGGTAGCCTGGGATCCCAAGGTGATGCTGGAAGCGATGACCGCGCCACCGCTACTGATGGCCAGGCTGCTGCGGCGGCCGGAGATGCCGACAAAAAGCCCGCCGCTGTTGCTCCAGACCGAGCCGGAGCCAGTGACCGTCACGACGTTGCTGATGACGCCGATGTCGAAGCCGATGTAGCCTGTGGTGCTGAAAACCCGGCCGCCATTGGTGATTGTCAGGCTATTGCGGGAGCCGGAGCCGCCGATTTCGAGGATGCTGCTGTTGCTCCAGACCGAGCCGGGGCCAGTCACCGTCGCTGCGTTGCTGTTCGCGCCGAGGGCGCTGCCGATGATGCCGTCGGTGTTGAATACCGCGCCGGCGTTGGAGATAACCAGGCTGTTGCGGGAGCCGGACCAGCCGACATACAACTGGCTGCTGTTGCTCCAGACCGAACCGGGGCCAGTCACCGTCGCCGCGTTGCCTGTCGCACCAGCGTCGTAACCAATGTAGCCATACGTGTTGAAGACCGTGCCGGCGTTAGTGATGGCCAGACTGTTGCGGGAACTGTAGAGGCCGATAAAAAGCTGGCTGCTGTTGCTCCAGACCGAGTTGGGGCCGGTCACCCTCGCTGCGTTGCCGTTCGCGCCCGGGTTGTAGCCAACGTAGCCATCGGTGTTGAAGACCGCGCCGCTGTTGGTGATGACCAAGCTGTTGCCGGAGCCAGAATCACCAACACTCAGACTGCCGCTATTCCTCCAGGCCGAGCCGGCGCCGCTGACCAGCACGGTGTTGTTGCTCGAGCTGTGGCCGATGTAGCCGATGGTGTTGAAGACCTGGCCACCGTTGGTGATTATCAGTTGGTTGCCGGAACCGGAAAGGCCCACGTAGAGAGGGTTGGTGCTGTTGGTCCAGAGAGAACCGGTGCCGGCGACCAGCACCGCGTTGCCGATGGCACTGGCGTTGTTGCCGATGTTGGCGCCCTGGCTGAAGACCCGGCCGCCGTCGGTGATGGTCAGTTGATTGCTGGAGCTGAAAAGGCCCACGTAGAGAAGGTTGCTGTTGGTCCAGAAAGAGCCGGCGCCGCTGACCAGCACCGCGTTGTTGTGCGCGCTGGCACTGTCGCCGATCTCGCTGCCCAAGCTGAGGACGCGGCCGCCGTTGGTGATGGTCAACTGGTTGAACGATCCGGTCCTGCCTACGTAAAGCCAGCCGCTGTTGTTCCAAGCCGAGTTGTTGCCCGTGACGATCACGACGTTGCTGCTGGAGCTTACCGCATTGCCAAGGATGGCCACACCGCCAGCCACCACGCCTCCGTTGGTGATCATGACTTGATTCATGCCACCCGTGTTGCCGATGGTGAGCGATCCATTGAGAATCCCGCCGCCGATAACCGTCAGCGTCGCATGGCCATCGTTGATGAAATTCGTCAAGTTCGCTGTTGCCGTGCCGGAGATGGTCCATGTGCCGAAGTTGGTGGCGACGCTCACATCATGCTGGCCGCCGCTGTGCTGAACCGCTGCGCCGACCTCGTTGAGGAACACCGTATCCTGATTCGTGCCGCCGGTGATCTGCAACGTCCCGGTGTTGTCGTAGAACGCCGGGTCGAAAAGGCCACCGGTCTGCCGGAAGACGCCCGCGTTGGTCACCACGTTCACCACCGCCAAGCCGCCCGTCATCGTGAACCCGCCGGAAGCCTGGATCGCCAGCCGCGGCGTGTTCAGCGTGGCGGCATTGGTCAGCACGCTATTGCCGGCAATCTGCAGGCCGTCGGCAAACGAGTGGCTTCCCGACGGCAGGATAAACGCCGCTGCGTTCGTGCCGTCGCCGATGGTGAACCGTGTCCCGTTGGAGATGGCGCTGCCGAGTGAGGTGAGCGTGCCGGCGTTGAAGGTGAGCGCGCTGCTGGCGTTGGTGGACGTGAACTGGCTGGCGGTGAAAGCGCCTCCGTTGATGGTGAGCGCGCCCAGGTTCAGGAAATTGGTCAGGCTCGCGCCCATCGTGGTGCCGAGCATCCAGTTGCCACGGTTGGTAACGCTGCCGAGGATGGTGCCGTCGCCCATGAGCGTCGCGTTGGTGTTGATGAACAGGCCGTCGGCAAAGGAATGGATGCCGCCGAGCATGTCGTAGGTGGCCGGGAGCACGCCGTTGCCGACGACGAATGGCACCGTGTTGGAGACCGTCGTGCCGCCGCTGGCCAACAGGCCGCCGTTGAAGTTAAACACGCTATTGGTGTTATTGGTGAGATAGAGCCGGTCAACAATCACCGTGCCGCTATTGAGCGTGAACGAGCCGTAACGCACATCCAGAACACTCGGGCCGGTCGTGTTGGTGGCAATGGGCTGGCTCACGGCCACCGTGCCGCTGTTGATCGCGATCGGCGAGTAATGCACGTTAACAACGGCGATGTTGGTGGTGACGCAGAGGTAGCCTCCATTCAGCGTGACGTTGTTCTTCGACATCGCCTGCGCGCCCACGACAAGGTTGCTGGTCACGATTACCATGCCGCCGTTGGTGATGGTCAGCTTGTTGTTGCCGGAGCCGGCGTAACCGACATACAGGTCGCCGCTGTTACCCCACACGGAACCGGGGCCGGTGACGACCACCGAGTTGCTGTAGGCGCTGCTCTTGTCGCTGATGTAACCGCCGGCATTGATCACCATGGCGCCATTCGCAATGGTCAGCGTATTGTTGGTGCCGTAGAACCCGACATACAAATAGTTGTTATTGCTCCAGAGCGACCCGGGATCCGTGACCAGCACCGAGTTGTCCTTGCTCTGATAGCCGAGGGTGGACGAACCGTTGTTGTTGAGCACTTGGCCGCCGTTGGCAATGGTCAGCGTGTTGCCGTTGCCGCCAAATCCGACATTGATGCCGGCGTTGATGTTGGTGACGCTCAAGACCGACCCGGGACCGGTTACGAGCATCTTGTTGTTGCTGCTGTTGGCAGCACTGCCTATGGTCGCGCCGGGCGAAGCGACCACCTGACCGCCATTGGTAATAATCAGAGTGTTACCCGAGCCAAAGCCGCCGACCGTAAGCGCACCGCTACGCCATACGGATCCGGTGTCCGTCACCCACACAATGTTGTTGGCGCTCGCATTGCTGACACCAAGCTGGGCACTGGCGCTCGATACTTGTCCGCCATCGGCGATCGTCAAACTGTTCCCAGAACCGGATTGCCCGACATAGAGAGCGGTGCCCACACTCCAGAGTGAACCCGCGCCCGTCACCAACACTGAGTTGCTGCCTGAGGAGGCTCCAATGGTTCCGGCGGTGTTGTTGATCAACTGGCCGCCGTTGGCAATCGTCAACTGGTTGAACGAGCCGCTGCTGCCGACATGGAGGCGCGCGCTGTTGCTCCAGAGCGAGCCTATGCCGCTAACAAAGACAGCATTGTTGCTGGAAACGGCGGAGTTGCCAACGATGCTGTTGCCGCCAGTGACGTTCACAATGCCGCCGTTGGTGACAATCAGCGTGTTGAAGGAACCATTGGTGCCGACGCTGTAATTCCCCGTTATGCTGGTCGTCGCGCCGTCCACGATGTTCGTGACGCCGGTCTCGGCGCGACCGCTAGGCGCAAGCGTGAACACAGCCAAACCTGCAGTGATCCAAATCGTTCTCGGTATTCTCATCTGTATCTACCTCACAGTCTCTTCCTGATTGCGTTTACTTGCCCGGCGCAGGCGCAGTGGATGGTTTGGCTCTTGTAGCCTTGCCCTTGCCAAACAGCTCCAAGAGTTCAATCCGATAAAACACCACCTGGCTCTTATGACTGGCAACTCCCAGCAGTCGCGTATCTGGCATCGGCCAGAACTGGTCATCCAGACTGGCATCGCTGAAGTCTGTCACCCATTGTGAAATGAGCCGGCCGTTCAAGCAGGCCTTCACGCCATTCCTGCGAACTGAAAGGACTGAAGTAGATGCCTGTCCATTTTTGAGACAGTTCTCCGTTCGGAGAGTCGTGCGATTGGCCGCGGCCCCCTTCCCGCCGACCATTTGGAAGCCGAAAATCCTGTTCTTCATTGCCCCCATGATCCACATGGCCATCCTGCCGGTTTGGGAGAAATACTGGTTAACGTCCTCCTCTCCACTAGCGCGGCAGAAAACAATGCGGAAGTCATATTCTTGCGGCGGCTCAAAAGGGATTTGGATTCGCGAGAACTGTTCAGGTTCAGAAACCAACGTGTTGTCACGCATACTCCACTTTCCCCTGACTGTGTCTATCGCGGGATCAATCAGTGGCATCAGGTTAACCGCGCGCGCCCATACCGGGCTGTTGGCGGGTAACAATTGAGCAGTCGTCGTGGAGTTGCCGCAAAGAAACAGCATGGCTGCAAAGGTGGTGAAACTGAGTTTCTTCATGATTTCCTCCGTGGAATTAAGGTCGGCATTATAGAAGAAGTGTATGGGCGGTTGAAAGATGGTGGCGATGTCGCTCCAGTCGCCGTTGGGGATGCCTTGGTCCCTTCTGCGACGCAATCACAATCGCGCCCGGAGGTCCACCTGCCGAGTTGCAAACGAAAACAGGATTGACAGACAAAGAAGAACCACACCGCGCAACTATTACAGTAACAGCAGAACCCCGAAAGCTCTCAGGGGAACAGCGGAACAAAGGAATGTGGAGTGCGAAGTGCGAAATAGAATGCGAAGACAAAACATCTTCCCTCAACGTCGCGATGCCGACGTTTTCACTGGCGTGAACAACACCACTATCCCGGTCCACCACTTTCACACAGCCGAACTCCTTTGCTCCTTATCGTCGCTGCCCGGCGACTCTTGACAGGCCCGCTTTTAGATAAACGGACAGCCCGATGCAAGCCCGTTTTTCAACTCTTTTTCAACTCTTTGCGGGAGCGCGGGCACTCTCGTGGCGAGCTACTTGGGATCGGGCACGACGAGGTCGAGCCACGAATCACCAATCACGAATCACGAACCACGCATCCGCTCAAACGTTCCCGCCGGGAACGACGAAGTCGAATTGGCCCATCGCGCGGAATTTGTCGTAGCGAAGATTCAGAACCTCGTCGGCGCTCTTGCCGAGCAGGTCGCGCAGGTGAGTGAGCAGCGCGGCTTTCAACGCGGCCGCGGCTTTCGCGGGGTCGCGGTGCGCGCCGCCGAGCGGTTCGGGGATGATCTCGTCCACGAGCTTGAGGCCGAGGAGGTCCTTGGCGGTGAGCTTGAGGGCCTCGGCGGCCTTGGGCGTGGCGGCGCGGTCTTTCCAGAGAATGGCGGCGCAACCTTCGGGGGAGATGACGGAGTAGTAGGAGTTCTCGAAGATGAGGACGCGGTTGGCAATGCCGATGCCGAGCGCGCCGCCGCTGCCGCCCTCGCCGATGACCGCGGCGACGATGGGCACGCGCAGGGCCATCATGTCGCGGAGGTTGGCGGCGATGGCCTCGGCGATGTGGCGTTCCTCGGCGCCGACGCCGGGATAAGCGCCGGGGGTGTCAATGAAGCTGACGATGGGCAGGCCGAACCGCTCGGCCATTTGCATCAGCCGCATCGCCTTCCGGTAGCCTTCCGGGTGCGCGCAACCGAAGTTGCGCATGATGTTTTCCTTCGTGTCGCGGCCCTTCTGCTGGCCAACAATGACGACGCGCACGTTGTCAATTGTGGCGAAGCCGCCCACCATGGCGCGGTCGTCGCTGAAGCGGCGGTCGCCGTGCAGCTCGACGAAATCGGTGGCGATGGCGGCGATGTAGTCCAGCATGTAGGGCCGGCGCGGATGGCGGGCAAGCTGGACGCGCTGCCAGGCGGAGAGGTGGGTATAAATGTCCTGCTTGGTTTCCTCGACGGTTTTCTCCATCGCGGCGATCTGGTCGTGGAGGTCCACCTTCTGCACGGTGGCCATGTGGCGCAGTTCTTCCAGCTTGCGCTCCAGTTCCAGGATCGGTTTCTCGAAATCGTAGGTGATGAGTTTGTGTGCGATTGGGCGCATGGCTTATTCCGTCACTTGCACCGGCGTGCCAGCCGGCAGGATGATGTAAAGTTCCTCGACATCCTCGTTGATGAGGCGGATGCAGCCCTGGCTGGACTGCCGGCCGATGGTCTCCGGCTCCCAAGTGCCGTGGATGCCGTAGTGCGGGATGTCGAGGGCGAGCCAGTATTTGCCGAGGACGTTTTCCTTGGAACCGAACGGGATGGTCTGGCCGTCCTTCCACCAGGGCGGGCTGGCGATGCGGTCGGTGATCTTGAAGGTGCCGACGGGCGTGGTGTTGTATTGGCCGGTGCCGCAGCGGTAGAGCTTGAAGAACTTACCGTCGTCGGTGAGCAACAGCGTGTTCGCGCTCTTGCTCACGGCGACGGCGAACTTCGTCGGCATCACGCGCAGGCGCTGGGCCGGGTGGATAATGGACTCGCGCAGGGCGTTGACCTTCTGGATGACCTCGATGGTGGTGTTGTGCATCTTGGCGATGCGGGCGAGGCTGTCGCCGGGCTGGACGACGTAATCCACCTTCTCCGGCGCGGGCGCGGGCGTCAGGATCAACTGCATGTTCACATCGCCAAGCGCCTTCTGGATTTCGCCGACAAGCTGGGCGTCGCCGGCGGTGACAAGCAGTTCGCGCATCGCATCCCGCGCCTCGGCGAGCTTGCCGGCGTCGCGCAACGCCAGCGCCTTCTCCAGCGGCGCGCGGTTGGGCGCGGCCGGCGCGGGCGTGGCGGGGCTAGCAGCCTTGGGGGAAGCAGCGGCTGACTCCGCCGGCACGGTGGGCGGCGGGGGCGCGGTTTCCCTGCGGCCGAGGCTGTAGGCGACCAGCGCCACGGCGGCGATGAACACGAGCATGAGTGCTGCTTTGACGGTTGATTTCATTTCTTTGTCAGCGGCGCAGAGCGTAGCTTTTTTCCGCCGCCGCCGGCAAGCCGGGATTTTGAGCGAACCGCGAAGACGGGAAGGCGCGAAGAGGAACGGCTACTTCTTCGTGTCCGGCTCGACGGTGACGCCGCTGCGCTTGAGGATGGTGCCCTCCTGATGGCTGAGGGCAACAAGCGCCTTGTTGTAGTCGGCGATGGCCCGGAGTTCCGTGACGCGGGCGTCGTTGAGGTCGCGCTGCATTTGCAGGACGATGTAGGTGGTGGAGGTGCCGGCCTTGAGCTTCTCGACCTCGGCGGCGTAGGACTCCTGCCGCAACCGCGTCGTGGCCTGGCTGGAGGCAATGAGCTTGGCCTTGGCGCGCGCCTGGATGACCGCGAGCTCCACCCCAACAATGATGTCCTGCTCGGTCTTCTTCAGCGCCAGCAGCGCCTGCTCGACGGCGAGCTTCCAGTGGCGGTAGTTGCCGCGGGCGGTGGTGTTGCCGAGGGGGACGGTGATGGTGAGGCCGGCGGACCAGGTCGGAAATTCGCCGGCGAAAACGGAATCGAAGTTCTTGCCGAACTCCGAGAAGTCCCGGTCAAGGCTGCCCTGGTTGATCGCGTTGTAGCCGTAGCTGGCCGCGAGGTCCACCTGCGGCAGCAGCGAGTTCTTGTAATACTTCAGGTTGATGTGGTTCAGTTCCATTTGCAGCTTGCTCTGCAAATACTCCGGCCGGTTGTCGAAGCCCTGGCGGATGCTGTCGAGCGCGTCCAACGGCATGGCCACGATGCTCGGCCGATCCACCGGCACCAGCATCACCTCGCGAATGGACAACACATCGCGGCTGATGAGCTGCTTGTAGGCGATTTCGCTTTCGTCCAACTGGCGCTGCGCGTCAATCAACTCGCCCTCGCGCTGGGACAGTTCCGCCTCGGCCTGCACGACATCCAGCCGCGCCATCGTCCCGACCTCCATGCGTTTGCGGCTCTCTCCCAGGAAACGCTTGGCGAGTTCCACCGACATCTCCTTCACTTTCACGTTCTCGATGGCGTAGTGCAGGTCGTAGTAAGCCTGCTTCACATTCGACACCGTCTGCATGACGAGCTGGACGAACTGCTGGTAGGAGATGTCCTGGCTCTTGCGGGCGATGCGGATCTGCGCGGTGTTCACGTCCCAGCCGAAGCCTTTCAACAACGGCTGCGTCACGCTCGCGCCCATGAACATCGTCCATTGCGGGCCGAACGGGCCGGGAAACAAGCTGCTTTGCAGGCGCGAGCCGTTGAAACCGAGCGTGTATTCCGTGCCGAGCGGAGACAGGCCGGTGAGGCTTTGCTGATACGAGTAGGTGCGCGTGTTGGCCGGGGCGATGGGGGTGAAGGAGGCGGGGTTGAATCCGCGCGGGCGGAGGTTCTCGCTCTCGCTCAGGCCCGTGACCCAGTTGATGTCGAAGATGCCCTCGGCAGCCTGCACGTCGGCGGCGCTGATGGCGGGGTTGAGCCGCTGGATGCTGACGTCGAGGTTCTGCTGGATGGCGGACTGCACGCCATCAAGGATCGTCAGGAACCGTTTCGGGCGGTTCGGGTCCGTCGTGGCGGGCAGCGTCAGCGAAGCGGCATAAGGCGCGGGCTTGGCCGGCTCCGCGGCCGGCAACGCGACTGCAAGCGCGAGGACCGCGGAAAGATGGACGGCAAAAAGGTTTCGCATTGCGAAAGACTCCAAAGTTGCGCGCAGGATAAGCAGTCCGCCAAACCGTCGCAATGCAAATCTGCAAATCTGCAAAACGGTTGTGCCTGGGGCGCTTCCCAGGCTTTGGACGCTTGCGGGGCAAGTGTAGCTGAACGCGCCAGCGTTCAGCGGCGGCGGGCTGAACGCTGGCGCGTTCAGCTACGGGATTCCGTCGCCGATGGCTTGTTTTCGAAAACTGGGATGCGCCCTTGTGCCTGCCCGGTTACCCCCCTGCCGCCGCCTCCTACACACCGGCATCTGGAAACCGCTCCCGGATGGTCCGGCGCAAGCGATCCGCCTCCTGCGCGGGCATCCGGTCGCGCGCAACGAGCCGGTCCACGCCGTCCAGCAGCGCCAGCCAGTCCTCCAGCGGCGGCTGCGGGGTGAACTGCCACTCCTCATAGCGCCCGCCGCGCGTGTAAAAGTTCCAGAGCGTCCCGACAGGATGGGCATAGACCTGCACCCTCTCGCCGTCGGGCGTGCGCCGTTTCCAACCGATGTCGTTCTTGGGCATAAGTTCCGCCGCGCTGCTCGCAGCCGCGCCAAGTTATGACCCGTTTGCCGCCGATTCTCAAGGCGGTTCCGAAAGCACACATTCGGGCCTGTAGCGCCGGCATCCCTGCCGGCGTTCTTTTCATAAAGCACCGGAACATCGCCGGCAGGGATGCCGGCGCTACACGCCTCCTCACGGCGCGAGAAACGCCGTGTAGAAGTAATCGTTGAACTTCCACACCCCGCCCATCTGCGACCACAGCCGCACATAGACCGGCCCGCCGTCCACAGGCAATGTCACCGCCTGCGTCAGGTTCGTCCCCACCACCGCCGCATACAGTTCGTAGCTCCCCGGCGAGTTGCCCATCCATAACGCATACTGGCTCACGCCCGTGCCCGCGCTCCAACTGAACGTCGTCGAGGCCGCCACCAATGTCCCGCCGTTGGCAGGGCTGGTCATCTGCGCCTTCACCGCCGCGCCGCCGCTGCTCGTCTCATACGCGTAGTCGTTGAACTGCCACGTCCCGCCCACCAGCGACCACAGCCGCACATAGACCGACCCGCCATCCAGCGGCACGCTCAACGCCTGCGTCCGGCTCGTGCCAACCAGCAACGCGTGCAGATCGTAGTCTCCCGGCGCGCTGCCCACCCAGAGCGCATACTGGCTCGCACCCGTCCCGCTGCTCCAGTTCAACGTCACCGGCGTCGAGAGCAGCGTCGTGCCGTTCGTCGGGCTGATCATCTGCGCCGTCAGGGACGCGGGATCGGTGTAAGCCGCGAACTCATAGTCGTTCTGCCTCCACGTCCCGTTGATCAACGACCAGAGCCGCACATACAGCCGCCGACCGTCCGCGGGCAGCGTCAACGTCTGCGACAGGTTCGTGCCCGTCAGCATCGCTGCGAGGTCGTAGGTTCCCGCCCTGCTGCCCACCCAGAGTGCGTATTGAGTCGCGCCCGCGCCCGCATCCCAATTCAACGTCACATTCGTGCCGCCCAGCGTCGCGCCGTTGGCCAGACCCGTGAACCGCGCCTTCACCGCGTTAAACGCCCGGTAGCTGTAGTCGTTGTATTCCCAATTTCCATAGAGGCAAGACCACAGCCTCACGTAGAGCGCGCGGCCGTCCACCGGCAGGGACAACGTCCGCGACAGGTTCGTGCCGACAAGCAACGCGTGGAGGTCGTAGGTGTTCGATGCGCTGCCCACCCAGAGCGCATATTGGCTCGCGCCAACGCCCGCATCCCATGTGAACGTCACCGAGGCGCTGCTGTTGGTGCTGCCATTGGCCGGACTGGTCATCGCCGCTTTCACCGGCGGCGGCGCAGCCGTGTAGCTGTAGTCATTCACCGCCTGCCACGTTCCACTGATAAGCGCCCACAGTCTCACATAAACGTTTCCGCCATTCGTCGGCACGGTGAGCATCCGCGAACGGTTAGTGCCTTCGATTTTCGCATAGAGGTCGTAGCCGCCGGGCACCGTGCCCACCCACAGCGCATATTGAGTGGCCCCATCCACCGCATCCCAACTGAAAGTCATAGTGGAAGAGTTGAGCGTGGAGCCACTGGCTGGATTAACAGCCACGTTGATCCTGAGCGCGAACTCTTTCTCTGTCGCGAGGCCGTCCGCACCGCTGACTCGAACACGGAAACACGATAGGCCGCGAGCTGTCGGCGTCCCGCTGATGATTCCATTGCTGGCCAAGACAAGTCCGGCTGGCAATCGGCCGGAAACCACTGTCCAATTGTAAGGAGCACTGCCACCACTGGCTGCCAAGGTTTGACTATAGGCCACACCAGGTCCCCCGCCTGGCAACAATCGTCCGTTAGTCGTAATAGTTGGTCCGTAAGGCTTCAGTGCCACGCAGTGGCCATTCCCGGACGCAATCGTGGTAGCGCCCGACAGGCCGGTCGGCACATTCGTTTGACCGGCCCAGACGTGGTCCCAAACGACCACGGTGCCGTCGGCCTTCAGCGCCATAGCTTGATATTCGCCTGCTGCGATCGCGACAACGCCCGACAAGCCTGCTGGCACGTTGGTCTGTCCATAAAAACTGTATCCCCATGCAACCACCGTGCCGTCGCTCTTCAGCGCCATGTTGTAACTATAACCGGTGGCAATTGAGATAACACCCGCCAACCCCGGCGGCACGTTGGTTTCACCGGCGTAATTACTTCCCCAAACGATCACTGTGCCGTCGCCCTTCAGCGCGATGCTGTGCGATGCGCCCGCACCAATGGCGACAACGCCCGATAGACCAGTCGGAACAGAGATTTGACCATAGTCATTTGTGCCCCAAGCGACCACAGTGCCGTCACCCTTCAGCGCCATGCTATGCTTGTAGCCTCCGGAAATCGCGACGACGCCCGACAGACCCGCTGGCACATTGGTTTGGCCATACCCATTGTCTCCCCAAGCGACCACGGTGCCGTCGCCCTTTAGCGCCATGTTGTGATTTACGCCTGCGGCAATTGCGGTAACGCCTAACAGACCCGCTGGCACATTGGTTTGGCCAAAGGCATCGTAGCCCCAAGCGACCACGGTGCCATCATTTTTTAGCGCCAAGTTATGTCCCCAACCTGCGGCAATCGCAGCAACGCCAGACAGACCCGTCGGCATGTTGGTTTGCCCCATACTATTAGAGCCCCAAGCGACCACCTCCCCGTCCGCACCGGCCTGCGGCGCTGACGCGCAGAGCATGATGAAGAACGCCGCAAAAGAAAGCACGGCTGTCTTGGTGACGAGTTTGGTGTGACGGATGACTGCCTCCGAATTCATGGTTTGGATTTTAGGCGTTTTCATGGCGGAGACAAGAAAGTTCAGGAGGCAAGAGGCATGGGGGAAGAGGGAGAAAGACAACCACGGAATGCGCTAAATGCACGAAAGAGGAACGGCGGAGTGGAACGGGGAAGGCGGGCAGGAACATTGGGGGCAGGAACACTTTCGAAGAATCTTCTTGCCCCCAATTCTCCTGCCCATCTCCCCTTTCCGTGTGTTCAGTGGTTTCATTGCTTCCTCATCGCCTCAGCGCGGTGATCAGTTCGTTGAGCTTGTTGGCTTGAGCCAGTTAAACCGGGTCGGTGATGCCGGTGGTGTCGAGCGTCGCGACGGCGTTGGTGTTGGCGGAGCTGTTGGACGCGGCGCTGGCGAGGGCCTGTGGCGATGGCGTCGGCGAGTTGTTGGGCGGTGACTTCGCCAGCCGGGCCGGGGATGCCGCCAGCGATGGCGTCTATGAGGGCTTTGAGGCCGTTCCATTGTCCGCGAAGCCGCACGGAGGTGAGGTCGTCGCCGTATTGGGGCCAATTTGCGTCGTAGGGCATGGTTCTCCAGAGGTCAGAGGGCACAGGTCAGAGGACAGTGGGCAGGGGTCATGGGTTTGAGAATGGTCAAAAATGAACAGAGAGGGCCGGTTTTGAGGGTGTCGGAAAGTTTGTGTGTGGGTCAGAAGCTGAGAGAATGAAGCTATGACCTACACACAAGCTTTCCGACACCCTCCCGCCGGACGGGTGAGGTGGCGGCGGGCGTGTCCAAGTCCGGCCCGGACGGGCGGGAGGCGGCTCGTCCCGGCTGCGGCTGTGGAGGCCGGCGATGTCATGGCCGGCTCCGGTTACGGGGCCAGGGGCGCGGGCGGCTGGGGCGGCTCGACGGACGGTTCCGCAGAGGCGGGGGGTGTCGGGACCGTAGAACTCGGTTCAGATGCGGCAGGCGGGGATGCCAGCGCTACTTCCAATCCTCCGGCCGCGGCGGCGACAGGCTGCACGCGACGGCAAACGATGGAGGGCGGCGGAAGTCCGGCTCGTTCTTGAAGCGGAGATTCCGGCGGCCCCAGTAGCTGCCGTAGAACTGGCAGTTGGTGTCCACCCAGTTGGCGATGCGCAGGAACTCCTCCGGCCTGAGCCTGGCGACGACGTCTTTGTGGGCGGCGGCGAGGCGCGCGGCGCGGGCGGCTTGGGCCGGGTCGCCCAGCCGCACCTTGCCGCCGCTGAGCATGGCCACGAGCACGCTCGTGTGCGAACCGAGCGCCAGCGCCGGCAGATACTCGACGTTGCCAGTCTTGGGATGGTTCTCGCCGATGACGATGCCGAGGAGGCCGCGGTCGCGCGGCGGCTTCTGGCGGCGCTCGGGAACGAGGTTCTCGTAGGAGGCGCTGAAGAACTTGGTCGGCGTGGCGGTGAGGTCGAGTTTGGCGGGAGCCTTTGCGCCGCTGTGGCAGGAGACGCAGAGCCGATCCCACGCCGGCTGGATGTCGGTCGGATAGTGCAGGACGCGACGAGCGGTCGCCTCGCCCGGCTGCGGTGCGGGCAACGAGGGCGCGCGCAGCAACGCCTTGGGGTTTCGTGGGGCGGCGGCGCTGCCGCCCTCGCGCGGCGTTTCGTGGCAGCCGACGCAACCGCGCCGTTCGCCCGGCATGTAGTTGACGTAGGTGCGCTCGGTCTGGACGGCCAAGTAGTTTGCGTCGAGCACCTGGAGGGAGATGTTCGCCGCGGCGGGCACGATGAAACACGCCGAGCCGTCGTCTTCGACGGGCACGACACCGTGTTGCACCTTCAACGCGAGGTGCGTGTCCTTGCTGATGCACGCGTGCTGCTGGTCGTAGTTGTCGTCGTTGTCGGGCCGCCGCGCGCCCCACGGACGCGGGATTTGCTCGATGATGCGGATGTGCTTGATCGCGCCGCGCGGGACGTTCTCCAGACCGTGGTAAACGTCCGCCACGACGCAGACGGCTTGGTTGCGCGCGGCCAGTTCGCGATTGACGCTGGAGTTGAGCACCGGCGGCGCGCGGCGCGGCTTCAGCGGATACGGCAGCCAGCAAGAGATGGCCGGGTCGCGGTAAAACTCCTCCACCTCGCCGCCGTCGTTGAGCAGATAGAGACCGTAAGCCTTCGCCTCGCTCCACGCGGGACCGGCGGGCTTGTGGGCGACGAGGAAGCTCTTTTCGGAGAGCGGATACGGGTCTTTGAAGAGCGGGCCGCGACCGTCGCGATCCTCGCGCCACGAGCCGTCGGGCTGGCGGAACGCGAAGCCGCCCTCGTTGCGGATGTCCACGGACGGCGTCATGTAGGTCATCGGCTCGCGCGTGCGGATGTCCTTGTCCATGTCGAGCCGGATGACCGTGCCAACGCCGTTCTGCGGATAATGCGGCGCGCCGAGCACGACGAAGCGGTTCGCAACGCCGGGAATTGGACGTCCGTAAAGCAGCGTCGGCGGCAACGCAATGTCGTTGCCGTAGATTTCTGCCGAGGCCGTGCCGTCAGGGCGCATCGCCCAGAGACATTTCACACTGACAGCGCCTTTATCGAAATACTCCCACCGCGTGTAGAGGATGCGCCCGTCCGGCAGCATCACCGGCGAAGCCTCGCTGACGGAACTGTTGCTGAGGCGGCGCATGTTCCTCCCATCGCCGTCCATGCGGTAGAGGACGGTCGTGGTGAGGTTATCCGACCCGTCGCAAAGAATCCCATACTGGCAGCGCGTCGAGATGAACGCGATGCCGCCATCCGGCAGATAGCAGGGCTGCATGTCGTCGGTGCCGTGATGATACTCCTTGGTGAGCTTGTATTTACGGACCAGTTCCGCCTCGTCGGGCGGCGGGAACGTCAACTGCCGCAAGCCGCTGCCGTCTATCCGAATCTCATAGATGCGGTAGCCTTCCAGCGGCGCTCTCTTCCACGCGAACACCACGCGCCGCGCGTCGAACGAGAGGTCGAACCGCTCGAAGACGCCGCCCTTGAGCTGCGGCGCAAGCTCCCGCACCGCGCCGGTCTTGAGGTCAAGGATGCAGAGGTTGCCGCCCGGCTGCCACGTGCTGTTGATGAACTCGGTGTAGTAATGGTTGGAGTTGTAGGTGAACCGCTTGACGAAGAGAACCTTGTCGCAGCCGATCTTCTCAGCGAAGCCGCCGCCGGCCCACGCAATCGCCGCCATCAGCAGAATCGAAAACTGAACTGCCGTCCGCAGTTTGCCGTGCATCGTCATAGTCCTCGCCGCGGATAATAGCCAATGCGCTCCGCTCAGGCCAGCGCAAGATCCATAAACGCCACCCTCACCGGTTTGCCCGCGGTCATTGTGAGTTCGATCTGGTTCGGACCATCTTTCAGCACGCTCGCCGGCACCCTCCACGCGCGCAGTTCTTCCGGCTTGCCGAGCATCGGCGGATACGGGTTCGGATAAGGCTCCGAAAGATCGTCCGTCGCCGCGAGGTCCTTGCCGTTGAGCCGCGCCGTCCAGCGGCTCTCGCCGAGCGGGTCCTCGCCCTGGATGCGCAGCCGTCCGTCGCGTTTCCAGCCGCCCGTCGGCGGCGCGAGGTCGAGCGTGAACGTCTCTGCCTTGCCCGCCATCATCTTGCGCGGCAACACCGACGGTTTCACGAAGGGATTCCCCCACCCCGGCGCCAGGAACCAATGCTGCGGCTGCCGCGCGAGCCACTCGCGGTCGCCGAGATGCTTGAAGACGTGGAACGGCGGCTCCGTGAACGGCCCGCGTCCCGGCCCGCCGTGTTCGCGGTAATAGACGAAGTTGAACGCGCTCACGCCGTCGGCCCCGCGCGCGTAGGCCAGATGCGCGGCCGTGTAGAACTGCTCCGGCGTCGCGCGGCGGAACGGGAACGTGTCGTAACCCTTGCCGACGGGCTTGCGCCCGTTCCAAATCGAGTGGCACATCTCCAGATAGACCGCCGCCTGCGGCACACTGCGCCGGATGGCGGCGAGGTCGGTCTGTTGCACGGTGAAGTAACTCATCGAGAGATTCACCATATCCAGTCCCGCCTTCACCATCGCCGGCAGGTCCAGCCCCAACGGGTCGTGGGCCGCCATGTAGGCCGGCACCCGCGCGCAGAGCCAGCGCCGCCGCCCGTCCCGCGCCGTGCGGTCGAGCAACTCGCGCACCTGCCGCACGAACGCCGTCATGATGCCGCGCCGCTGCTCGCTGGTGGTCTTGTCGAGTTGGAAGTAACTGTAGTGCCGCATGAAATCCATCTCGAAGCCGTCGAGGTCATAGTTCTCGCAAAGCTCCCGCACGAACGCGAACTTGTGCGCGCGCACCTCCGGGATGGCCCAGTTCAACACGTGCTGTTCCCACCTCGCCGGGTCCGGTCCCAGGCGATACTCCGGGTGTTCGACGTAAAACTTGCTCGCCCAGGCGGCCCGACGGTCTTTCAAGCCGGCGTTCTCCAGATGATGGCCGTCGTTCATCCGCAGCGAGATGAACGGCGCCTGCCCCTTCTTCCGGCATCGCTCGACGAACACCTTCACCATGTCGCCGCCCGCGAGCATGTATTTGCCGAACGAGTCTGGGTCGAAGCCCGTGCGCTCCTTGAAACACCGGTAGTGCTCCTCCGCCGGATAGACCTTGCTCTTCCACCACGGAATCCAACCCAAGCCCGGCTGGAGCAGATGGGCGTCCACGCCCGTGCCGGCGACCTCGTCCACCGTCGCCTCCAGCATCTTCTCGCGGAATGGTTCCCTGCTCTTGTGCCACGGGCTGATGCAGGAGACGATGTTGGTCGAGTCGTTGCTGTAGAGCACGCGGAACGGCGCTTTGCGTCGCGCCACCGCGGCGGAAGCGGTTCGCGGCCAGCCCGCGGCCAGCGCCGCGCCTGCCGTCGCCTGAAGAAACTGTCGGCGATTCATCATCCCCCACTTGTAACCATCCCGCGCCCAAAATGCACGAACGCAGAAGCAGAGATCCGGATTTCATCCTTCAGCGCGTTCCGTTGCGACGCCAACACAGACAGTGGACGGCGAAGCGCCGGTGCTGCTATACTGCGCGCAACTCGAAACCCGCAACCTTGGAGACATAATGAAACAACCCACGCTGTTGACGACGTTGAAAGGCTCGCTGCTCGAAAACTTTTTCCCCGCCGGATGGGACCTGGCGAAGATTGACCGCTGCTGCTCGCAGCCGCCCGCGTCCATCACCGACCGCCAGAAGTGGTGGCACAAGGACTTCCAGCCCGTGCCATGCGACACACTCGCTGACTTTGACATGAGGATGGGCCACGAGATCGCGCTGACCATCGCGCAAGCGAAGGAGGCCGGCAAACAAGTCGCGTTCATCCTGCCAGTGGGGCCGATGGGGATGTATCGCTGGGTCGTTTTCTTCCTGCGCGAGTGGGGCATGGACTGCGGCCATGTCCACGGCTTCAACATGGACGAGTGGAGCGACGCGAAGGGCAACACGCTGCCGCCGACCAACTCCGGCGCGTTCCAGTATGCGATGGAGCAGGCGTTCTACAACCCGCTCGGCAAGCTGACGGTGCCGCCGAAGCAGCGGCATTTCGCGACGAAGGACTCGTTGCCGCATTACCGCGAGCAGATCGGTGAACTGCGCGCGGCGGGCGCGGACCTGGTGGTGGTGTTCGGCATCGGGCGCGTGTTCCACATTGCGTTCTGGGAGCCGCACTTCGCGGCGGAGTTCAAGACCGAGGCGGAATGGCGGCGGCAGTCGCACCGGCTTGGGGCGAAGCTGCATCCGCTCACCATCGAGCAGAACGCAATCACGAGCTTCAAGAGCCGCACGACGCTCGTGCCGACGCGCGCGAACACGATCGGACCTGCGCTGTTCCTCTCGGCGGACAAGATCATCGGTGGCGCCGACGGCGCGCTCGGCCGCGGCATGGCGTGGCAGGGATTGTCGCTCTGGGTGACGCTGCGTTACGGCCCGAGCATGTGGATTCCGGCGAGCTTCATGCCGACGCAGGCTGGCAAGCTGTTCTTCCTGAAGGAACTGGCCGGGCCGCTAGTGGCGGAGTGCAACTAATCCGCAGCCGCGGAAGCCAGCACAACTGTTGCTCTTGCAGGTCGTGTCGCCAGCCAGAGGCCTGCGATGCCGACGACCGCGCCGATGATCAGCAGAGGCCACGAGTAGGTCACGCCGGCATAGCCGTTCTTCGTGATGTGGTCGGCGTCTTTGACGAACGACAGATACCAGATGGAGAACGCGACCGCTTGCGAGAGCACCATCGCCACCGAAAAGCGCATCGGCTTGCCGCGGATTTCGCGGCCATGCACCCAACAGCACGCGCCGACGAAGTAGAGGCTGATGAGCACCGGCGCGAGCACCGGCCCATACCACGGCTTTGGAATCAGGAAGAGGCAGTCCCAAGTGATCAACCGCCCCGGCCACCCGGTCCACCATTGCAGGCCGACGTAGTAGAAGATGTCCCAGATGCCGAAGGCGAAGAAGAAGCACGCGAGCCGCGAGCGCCAGTTGATGCCGCTGAGCCACGCCACCGCTGCGAGCATGACGATCGTGCAGGCTTCGCGGGGAATCTCGACGTTCATCTTCTCCAGCGGCGGGATGGGATAGTTGGTTTCGACGGGAAAGAGCCGCCGCAGGTAGATGACGCAGACGGCTTCCAACAATCCCATCGCGATCGCATAGACCGCAACCCACATTAGCCGCTGCCAGACATGTCGCGCTGTTGTCGGAGTCGGTTTCATGGGTGTGGAGTTTACGCCTCGCCAGATTCCGATGCAACGCTTCACGAACGTTGACGTTGACCGGCGGGCGGCGGTCATGCGATACCGATGTCACAACTATGGCAACTCCTGACGAAAAAATCCTCGGCTTCCCACGCGCAATCTTCGAGCAGCTCGGCGTCTTCCACGGCTTCAGCGCGGACGTGGAGCGATACCTGCCCGCGATCCTCGATCCCAAGAACAACAGCTTCCGCCTCCGCGCGCAGGCCGAGACTGATCCCAGCTTCAAGCAAATCATCCCCTACGTCGTCATCACCGACGGCGAACGCGTGCTCCACTACGTCCGCGGCAAGAAAGCGGGCGAGCAGCGGCTCGTCGCGAAAGGCTCCATCGGCATCGGCGGCCACATCAACGACGAGGACCACTCGCTTTTCGCGGTCGGCATGGATGCGTTTCGCGCGGCCGTCGAGCGCGAGGTGCGCGAGGAACTGAACGTCGAGGGCGCATTCGATGCAAAACCCGTCGGTCTCATCAACGACGACACCACCGAGGTCGGCCAGGTCCACTTCGGCATCGTCCACGTCCTGCGCCGCCAGCCGGAACAAGTGAAGAAGCGCGAGCAGGTCATCGCGCAGCAGGAATGGCTCACGCCCGCCGAGCTGCGCGAGCGCCGCGAGCGGATGGAGACGTGGTCGCAGTTCTGCCTCGACAACATCGAGCGCATTCTGAAATAAGACCGCGCAGCGCAACCCGAGAACGATCATGCAAACGGTTCCACTTGGCACAAGTTTCCTGAGCGTCAGCCGGCTCTGCTACGGCTGCTGGCGCACCGTCGGCTGGTCGCCGAACGAAGTCACACCGGCACTCGAAGAATCCGCCCGCCGCGCCATCATCACCGCCTACGAGTCGGGCTACACTTTTTTCGACCACGCCAACATCTACTGTTGGGGCCTGGCGGAGCAGTTCTTCGGGAAGGTGCTGAAGGAAGTCTCCGGCATGCGCGAGCGCGTGATCATCGCCACCAAGTGCGGCATCCGGCGCAAAGGCGACCCGACGCCCGCCATGCCCGCGCGATGGGATTTCTCCGCGTCTCACATCGTTGCCTCCGCCGAGGCATCGCTGCGGCGGCTTGGTGTCGAGACGCTGGATGTGCTCATGCTGCACCGGCCCGACTATCTCGCCGACCCTGCGGAGATCGCGCGGGCGTTCACGCAGTTGAAGGACGACGGCAAGGTGCGCTTCTTCGGCGTCAGCAACTTCCGTCCGTCGCTCGCCGCGGCGGTCCATGCGGCCTGCCACTTCCCGCTCGTCACGCACCAGGTCGAGATCAGTCTCGCGAAGCTCGACGCGTTTACCGACGGGACGCTCGATCAGTGTCTCGCCACGAAGATGACGCCGATGGCGTGGAGTCCGCTGGCCGGCGGACAGCTTGCCGAGGGCGCCAAGCGCCTCCTGCCTTCACAACAAAACTACCTGACCCTGCCAATTGTAGAGGCGCTTGATCCGATTGCCAAGGCGCGCGGCGTCAGCCGGAGCGTGATTGCGCTGGCGTGGCTGATGAAACACCCGTCGAAGATTATCCCCGTCGTCGGCTCCACCAATCCCGACCGCATCCGCGAAGCGACAAAGGCGGCCGACATCGAGTTGACGCGGGAGGAATGGTATCGGCTGTTTGTGGCCGCGAGCGGAGCGCCGCTGCCGTGAAACGCAAGGCGTAATGCGTAACCGCAGGACTTACGTATTACGCATTACTCATCACGTCGCAATGTGCGACCCCGGCCCCAGCGCGTCGAGCTGGCCGTTTTCCAACTCCACCAGCAACCCCATCCGCACCAACGCATCCGCATCCGCCTTCACGTCGGCCTCGGCGACGCCTTGCACGGCAAAGTGGTCGCGCAGCGTGTGACGGTTCGGCTTGTGACCGCGGCGGGCCGGCGCGCCGGCGAGCGCGAGAATCTCCTGCTGGCGCGGCGTGAGCTGGTCGCGCTCCGAGGGGCGGCGCGGGTGGTAGCGGCAGGCATACTGATGGCCGAGGATGTCGCGGAAGATCTGCAGGCCGCGCTGGCTCAACGACTGCCGCAACAACGCCAGAAAATGCCCCGGCTCCTTTTTCTCCTTGTCCCAAACCTGGTTGCAGGCGCGGCGGATGTCCCGGCATTCGAGGTGCCGCACGCGCGCGGCGGGAATCGCCAGTTCCGGTTCGGTCTTCTCAACACTGTCGGCGTGCGCCTGCCGCACGTGGTCCAGCAGCGCCCGCTCGTCCACCGCCAACTCGTCGCAGAACGCGCAATGCAGTTCCTCGGTGACGCTCAGCGCCTTTCGCCACGCCTCCACGTCGTCTGGGAAGTTGGAGTTCGCCACCTTGGCGCGGAACTCATCAAACGGCACGCGGTCGTGACGCTCCTTGTGATGCGCCACGAGCCGCGCGCTGAACTCGTGGTAATTCGGCGGGCAGAGCAGTGTCCGGCACAGCCCGCAACGGGCCACAAACTGGAAGTTGCCCTTCGGCGGCTCCACGGTCTTCGGCACAATCTTCACGGCCTTCGCGGCATGTTGCTGGCGGAAATGGCGGAAGACCAGTTCGCCGCCGGAAAACGCCTGCCCGCACTCGACGCAAAGATGAAACTTCGCCTTCGTGTCGCGCGGCGGCTTCAGCACAAACGTCAGCGCGTTCGGCTGGTTCACGAGGTTGCGCCACAGATCGAACAGCGCGTGCGCACGGCCGTCAGCCTTGAGCTTTTGCGCAAGCTTGTCGAGCGGCGGCATCTCCAGCCGCAGCGTGCAGAAAATCGCCTTGTCGGCAACAGGTTTCATCAGTCCAGTCGTTCCACACCGCACAACCCAAAGTGGCGTGAGCTTCCGAGCTCGCGAAGCTTCTCGCAGCGACCACGCCGGGCGAGCTTGGAAGCCCGCCCCACTCATGCAGTCGTCAGGTTGACGGCGCGTGCGCATTCTCCTAGAGTGTTCGCGCGAGTCAACGCAAAAGGATAACGACAATCGAACTTTCGCCATGAAAATCATCCGCTTCACCACGCCCGGTTTGCAGTTTCAGGACGGCTACCACTTCCGGCTCGGCGTGCTCGACGGCGAGCGCGTCATTGACCTGACCACGAAGGACCCGAACACCTTCGGCTCCGTCTCCGGCCTGCTGCGGCTGGACGAGCCTGCCGTGGCTGTCGCCGAAGCGATCCAGAACGCGCCGGCGTTGCCGCTGGGGCAGGTGCAACTGGAAGCGCCACTCGACGTGCAGGAGGTCTGGGCGACCGAGGTCAACTATCCGGGATGCCGCGACGCGCGCGTGGCGGCCTCATCCAGGAACGGCGGGGGCGCTCTTTACGAAAGGATCTTCAGCGCGATGCGGCCGGAGCTGTTCTTCAAGGCGACGCCCGAGCGCGCCGTCGGCCCCGACCAACACGTGCGCATCCGCGTGGATTCCAAGCGCAGCGTGCCGGAGCCGTCGCTCGCGCTCGTCATCAACTACGCCGGCGCCGTCGTCGGCTACACCATCGGCAACGACATCTGCGCGCGCGACCTCGCGGACGACAACCCGCTCTATCTGCCGCAGGCGAAGATGTATCGCGGCGGCTGCGCGCTCGGCCCGTGCATCCTGCTCAAGGAAGCCGTCGCCGACCCGAAAGCGCTGGAGATCACGATGCGCGTCGAGCGCAACGAAGTGCTCGTGTTCCACGGACGCGCGGGCGTGGCGGAGATGAAGCGCAGCTTCGAGGAACTCGCCGATTACCTTTTCCGCGAGAACGATTTTGTCCCCGGTGTCTTTCTGCTGACCGGCGCGGCCGTTCTGCCGCCCGCCGATTTCACGCTGGAACACGGCGACCTTGTCGAAATCGAGGTGCCGCTGATCGGCGTGTTGAGAAACACCGTGGAGTAACGGAGCGGGAGCGAACCCGCGGGGGCCGCGATCACGCCTTGCCGCCGGCGAACGTCTCGACGGGAACCTGCGTGTTGCGATGGATGCGCGCGGCGATGGCTTCGAGTTCCCTTTCGCTCAAGGGGTCCACCCACGACTCAAGCGGCTTGCGCACGACGGTATAGACCTGTATGAGTTTGATCTTCCCGCCGCCTTGGATGATCTCGTTGAGCCGTTCGCAGTAAGCCTCGATCTCCGTGACGGGCGGCGGCTCGCCGTGGAGCCGGACAAAGAGACTCTGGACAACGATGGGGCGCGGGCGTGCGGTGAGCGCGAGATTCTTCAAGATGCGGCTGAACGCAATCGCCGTGCGGTTCACCTGCTTGAAATACTGCTCCGTGCCGGCGTCAAGCTTCGCCCAAACCTCACCGTTGTCGTCATCCAGCAACCGCAGCCCGGCCTGCACGTCCGTCCGGTCGAGGCCGGCGCAATCCGTGATCAGCACCACCTTCGTCTCCTGCAACCCCGTCTCTCGCTTCACGCGCGTCACGATTTCGACGACATCCCGGAACTGCCGCACGGTGGTCGGCTCGCCGTCGCCGCTGAGGGCGATGTCGTTGATGCGCGTGGCCATGTCGAGGACGGTATTGAACGGATACTCGCTCGCGAGCGTGCCGGACTGGACCAGCTCCACCATCTCGCGCAACTCGCGCTCCAAGGTTGACAGCACGAGCATCGAAACCCTCGGCGGTGTCGCGCGGTCCACCTGGCAATAGACGCAGTGGAAATTGCAGGCCTTGTTCGGGTTGAGGTTGATGCCGATGGACAGGCCGTGGCTGCGGCGCGAGATGACGGGATAAACGTAGCAGAACTCGCGATAGGTCCGCGAATGCGAGCGATGCGCGATAGTTAATCCTGTCTTGACTGCCTTTGGCCCAAACACCGCGCAACGTAGCATCGCCCTCCACGACGCGCAACGGGGAGAATGCTTTCCAGCCAAAATCCTCTGGAATTGTCCCGCGCCGCGCCGCTAGACTCGCGACATGATCCGAATCGCCATGCTCTCCGCAGCCCACCTGCACGCCAACAGCTACGCGCAGGAGGCCCGCAACACCGAAAACGTCCAGATCGCCTGCGTCTGGGACGACGACCCCGCCCGCGGCGAGGCGTTCGCCAAGGAACTCGGCGTGCCCTTCGACAGCGACCTCGCCCGCGTGCTCGCCCGCAAGGACGTGGACGCCGTCATCGTCTGCTCGGAGAGCAACAAGCACCGCACCATCCTCGTCGCCGCCGCGCACGCGAAGAAGCACATCTTCGTCGAGAAACCGCTCACGCTCACCCTCGCCGAGGCCGACGAGGTAGCGCGCGAGATCAAGGCCAGCGGCGTCAAGTTCATGATCTCCCTGCCCCAGCGCAGCAAGTCCGAGGCGGTGCTGATGAAGGACCTGATTGACACAGGCAAGCTCGGCAAGATCGCCACCGCGCGCTTCCGCATGGGCCACGCCGCCGCGTTGGAGAAGTTGTTCAAGGGCGGCAGCGCATGGTTCGGCGACGAGAAGCTCGCCGGCCCCGGCGCGCTCTTCGACATCGCCTGCCACACCCTCGACGCGATGCGCTGGCTGCTCGGCGAGCCGGCGAGCGTTTTCTGCAAGAACGTCAACTTCACCGGCGCGTATCCGATCCCCGACAATGGCGTCGTCATCATCGAGTTCAAGAACAAGGCCGTCGGCATCCTCGACTTCAGCTACGCGCAGGGCGCCGGGCCGAACTTCTGGGAACTCTACGGCACCGAAGGCACCGCCGTGCGCGACATGCCGGGCCAGCCGCCCGTCACTTACATCCTGCGCCAGGGCGCGGACGGTTTCGCCGCGGCGTGGCAGCGCGTCAGGATGCCCAAGCCGCGGCCAAGCGCGTTGCAGCAATGGTTCGCCGCCATCCTCCGCAACGAACCGGCGCACATCACCGTGGACGACGCCCGCAACCTGACCCAACTCCTCGACGCCGCCCGCACCTCCGCGCGCGAGGGCCGCGAGGTGAAGCTGTAGTCCGCGCGCACCATGAACATCGTCACCACCATCTCCCGCGAATGGCGGAACCGCATGTTGATACAGGCTGCGTTTATGGTCGGCTTCGGGCTTTGGTTCTTCTACGACGGCTCCGTCAGCTACCCGAAACACAACGACCGCCTCGCCGAATACAAAGCCGCCGTCGCCCGCGGCGAGACCGCCAAGTGGAGCGACTTCGCCGCCAAGAAAGGCTGGCCCGGCCAGGACCATCCCGCCCCCTACTCTTCCGCCGAACTCAAGACCCAGTTCGTCCTCGGCGCAATCTGCGTCGCGATGAGCGGCGCGACCATCATCAGGTTCCTCATCGGCCGCCGCCAGAAGATGAGCAGCGACGGCCAGACCATCTGCGGCGTGCGCGGCGAGCGCGTGCCGCTGGAAGCGTTCGTCAGCGTGGACAAGCGGAAATGGGAGCGCAAGAGCATCGCCTACGCCTTCTACGAGCAGGACGGCCAGCGCCGCCGGCTGACGATTGACGATTACAAGTTCATCGGCGCTGAAGACATCCTGAAGCAGATCGAAGAACAGATCGCGAAGAAAGAATGCGCGCTTATGGCCACGGGAAACTCGTTTACTCAACCGAGGAACCCGCCCGCACAACCGAGGAAAGCGTTTACGCTACGGAGGAAGGGATTTGCCCCTGCTACAGCCCCATCAACGCGACGAACCACGCGGGCGGGCGGATGAGTTTGCCGTCGGGGCCAAGGCAGGCGTGGAGGGTGTAGCCGCGCGCCACGGCCGCACCGTTGGCGGCGTGGACGATCTCGTGTTCGAACCGCACGCGCGCCCGGCCGAACATGGCCACGCGGGTGGTCATGCGCAGTTCGTCGTCGTAGCGCGCGCGACCGACGAACTCGATGTGCGTCTCCACCAGCGGTAGGAAGAGGCCGCGCGTTTCCATCTCGGAGTAAGGCACGCCGAGCTTGCGCGTGATCTCCGTGCGCCCGCACTCGAACCACTCCAGGACGCGGGAGTTGTAGAAGCCACCCATCTGGTCCGTCTCGCTGTAGCGGACGCGGAGGGTGGTGATGTTCTCAATGGGGGGCATGGTGACTGGTAACTGGTAATCGGTAACTGGTGATTGGTTCAGGAGCCGGAGTATGAATCGTCCGCTACCAATTACCAATCACCAATCACTTCCCACACTCACATCTTCACCAGCGCGGAGCCCCAGACGAAGCCGGAGCCGAAGCCGACGAGGAGGACGAGCTTGCCGTCGGTGACCATGCCTTGCTTGCGGGCCTCGTCGAGCGCGATGGGCAGGCAGGCGGAGGCGATGTTGCCGTGGTCCTCGACGTTGATGAACACTTTCTCCTTCGGCATGCCGGTCTTTTGAACGACGACTTCGAGCATGCGGAGGTTGGCTTGATGCGGGATGAGGACGTCCACGTCGGCGAGGGTGAGGCCGGCACCATCGAGCGCCTCGAAGGCCGCGCCGGTCATGCCGGCCACGCCGTTCTCGAAGACGGCCTTGCCGTCCATGCGGAAATGGACCCGGCCCGCGTCCACGTCGTCCTTGGTGATGTGTTCCATGCGGCCGAGCGCGCTGCCGGGGGCGGCAGTGTAAAGCGCCTTCGCGCCGCGGCCGTCGGAGTGGATGCCGGTCCAGAGGACGCCGCGCTTGGGGTCGTCGCACGGCCCCATGACGACTGCGCCCGCGCCGTCGCCGAGCAGGATGGCGATGTTGCGGCCGTCGTTGGAGCAATCAATGCGCTTGGAGAGCACCTCGGAGCAGACGATGAGCGGGTGGCGGAACTTGCCGCTCTTGATGAACGCGTCGGCCATCGCCATGCCGTAGAGCAGGCCGGTGCATTGCTGGCGGATGTCGAACGCGGCGACGCCGACGAGACCGAGCTTCGCGCCGAGGAAGCAGACGCAACCCGGATCGGCGTGGTCGGGTGTGATGGTGTTCATGATGAGCAGATCAATGTCACTCATCTTCAGTCCCGCATCGGCCACGGCGGCCTGCGCGGCGAGCGCGCCCAGGTCGGACGCGCTAACGCCCGCCTCGGCGTGGAAGCGGCTGCGGACGCCGGTGCGCTCGACGATGAACTTGTCGGTGGTGTCCATCACCTTTTCGAGGTCGGCGTTGGTGGTGACCTTGGGCGGCAGGTAACGGCCGGTGCCGAGGATGCGGGAGTGAGTCATGGTGTTCCGTGATTGGTGATTGATGACTGGTAACTCGTGATTGGTAACTGGTAACTCGTGATCCGCGGTTCCAATCACGAATCTCCCATCACCAATTACTTCTTACGCCGCCATTCCTTCCTGCTTCATCGAGTTTTTCACGAGCAGGCTGCAGTTCTTCTGGAAGAAGTCCACCGGCAGTGAGCCGGTCACAGCGTGAATTTCAATGCCCAGCTCGCCGGCGAGCGCGCGCGGGTCTTTGCCGCCCTTGACGGCATCAATGATGCGCTTGTGGTAAGCCTCGGCGGAGGCGATCGCGCCTTCGAAATACTTCTTCACCTCGTCGGCGCCGGTGATGACGGCGTTGTGCGCGAGGCAAACGACCTCCGCGCCGAGCGCGGCGAGACGGCGGTTGGAGTTCATGTAAGCGGCGTAGTCGCTGAAATACATCGGCCACCACGTCTTCTTGTCGGCGAAGTAGAAGCCGGTCACGTCGGCGACGATGGCGATCTTCCGCGTCGGCTCGAAGAAGCTGAGGCTACAATCGCTGTGGCCCGGCGTGGCGATGACGTCGAACTTGAGTCCGCCGACGGCCACGGTGTCGCCTTCCTTGAGCACCTGCTCCACGGCCATCTTCGGTTCCGTGAGGGGCTGCGGCTTCTGACTCTCGGTGATCGCGCCTTTACCGAGCAACCACGCGGTCAGTGCGCCGTCAATCTTCGCGAAGAAGCCGATGGCCTTTTCGTTGCCCATCGTCGCGGCGGCGATCTGCGAGGCGAGCACCTGCGCGCCGGGGAACATCCTCCGAAACGCCGGCACCGCCATGACATGGTCGGGATGCCCGTGCGTGATGACGATCTGCTTCACGCTCTCCGGCGCGATGGCGAACTTGGCGAGCTGCGCCTCCAGCACCGGCCCGCAAGCGCCGACGCCGCCCTCGACCACCGCGGCCTCGCCGCCGTCTTTGACGAGGTAGATCGGGTAATCGGTGGTGCCGAGCAACAGCAGGTTGTCGGTCACTGCAACAGGTGGATTGGTAATGATCATAAGTGTTCTCGTTTTTGAAACCGTATCATCTAGCGAATCTCCCGCCCAGCGGCAAGACTACACTCACCTCAAACCGCTTCTGCGGGCGGCATCCCTCGCAAGCGCGGCTTTCACCAAACCGGGATCCAGTCTGACATTGGTGTTTCCGAGCTTCTTCATCACCTCAGCAAAATCCAGAAAGCCACGGGCTGCGGCCTGCTCCAAAAGCCCCAGTGTTCCGATGACCCGCAGACCACAATGCGTCGCGGCGGCCCGACCGGCCCGGTCGTCCATCAAGATCGCGTCCGCTTTGATTTCGCGCGCGAGGCATATCGCCTCCGACTCGCCGGGATCAACCGCGAGGGAGACATCGAGCGATTGCGGCGCTTGGACCGTCACCCATGCTGGAAGCGCCGCCGCCCAGGAGCTCACAGCCGGCGGGGCGCCTGCATGTTGCAGTTCACGCAAAACGGCCGGTGGAATGAAAACTCGCGCGAACAATCGGGGAAGGACTTCTTCCGAGCCGCACAGGATCAGGTAGTGCAACGGGCTGGTGTCAGAGACGACGACGTTCATCTCTTGCCCAGAATCTCATCCAGCGTCGCGCGATCCGATTCGAGGTCGGCTGCGGAGTAATTGATAGGCACCCCGCGTTCCTGCAGAAAGCTCTCCGTCTGCCAATAACCCAACCCCAACACCGCCCCCATCTGTCGAAACGACAGGCGCCCCTCCCGGTAGCCCTCAATCGCCGTGTCTTCCAAGACATGGCGGGCAACGGCTTGCGGGGTATCACCCCACTGGCGCGTCAACTCATCGGGAACTTCAACGGTGATTTGCATAGGGCATCATTCCACTTCTCTAGCCTCTGACACGCCGCACTCTAACCGCATTTCCACGCGATGTCAGGCCCAAAACCGCCGCTATCGGCTCTTCCGAAGGCCGCTCTCCATTGCCAGCAGCGCCGCGCCGAATGCGCCGGTGAGCTGCGGGTCGGGCGGGACGTGAACGGGGCGGCCGTAGGCTTCGCTGAACATTTTGACGAGGCAGGGATTGTGCGCAGCAACGCCGCCGGTCATCACGAGGTCGCCGTGCGCGGAGTCCATCTCCTGAAGCCGCTTCACGACGGAGTGGAACGCGCCCTTGACGATGTCCTGCACCTTCTCGCCGGCGCGAATCTTGGAGAGAATCTCCGTCGCGGCAAAGACGGTGCAGAAACTGCCGAGCGGGACTTCCTTCTTCGACTGCTCGGCGAGTCCGTTGAGGTCCTCGACCTTGAGCGCGAGCCGCAGCGCAATCTCCTCCAGGAACGCGCCCGTGCCCGCGGCGCACTTGCGGTTCATCTTGAAGCCGACGCGCTTTCCGTGGCCGTCGAGGTGGATGACCTTGCTGTCCTGCGCGCCGATGTCTATCACCGTGATCTTGCGCTGGAAGTGATGCCACGCGCCCACCGCATGGCAGGTGATCTCCGTCATCGTCTCGTGCGCCCACGGGACGTTGTCGCGGCCGTAACCGGTCGCGATGGAACGCGCGATGTCTTCGCGCCGGAGCTTCGCGGCGGCGAGCGCGTCGTTGAGGATCTGCTCGGAGACGGCGGCGTAGTCCACGCCGGAACGGCGCAAGCCACGGCCGACGACCTTGCCGGTCTCGTCAACGATCGCGAGCTTCGCCGAGGAAGCCCCGATGTCTATGCCGCAGAAATGGCGCATGACAATTGCCGCCGGCCCGCGCTACCTCTGCGCAAAGCCTTCCACGAACGCCTGGATGTTCGTCTTGGCCTGCTCCTCGGAGTAGAGGCGGAGGTCGTTGAGGTCGCCGTGGATGACCAAGTGCGGAATACCGAGCTTCGCGTCGAGACGCTCCGGCATCTGGTAACGGTTGTTCGAGTTGTTGGGGCAAGTTTTGGAGTCGTGGTAGATAATACCGTTCACCTTATACTTGCGGGCCATCTGCTCCATGTATGCTTCCTTGGCGTCCTCGCTGCGGCAGATGAACAAGCGGCAATACGCCCGCGCCATGCTCCGCCACGGGTCCGCCGGGTCGAGATCCTCGAAGATCCAGGAGTTGCAATACGTGGACGCGACCACCGCGGTCTTCAGGTTCATGAACTGCGTCGAGAGATCGCGCAGTTTTCCCCACACCGGCATGCCGTCCCAGTAGATGCGGAACTGCTCGCCGGGCACCGCGGGCACCTTCTCCGCCACGCGCTGCTTCAACTCCGCCAGCAACGCCTCGTAGTATTGGATCGCGCTCTGCGTGCCGCGCAACACGACCGCCGGCCCCATCTGGATGGTCCCGTCAAAGAACGTGATGGGCGCGGGCACCGCCGTCGCGGCTTCGAGCACCCCCTTCCAGAGGTCCGTGCAACGCCGCGAGAGACCCACGATCTCCTTGAACTTGTCCATGTCCAGCTTCTGGCCGGCGACCTTCTCCAGCGTCGGCACCAACGCCTCCGTCTGGCGGGCGACGTCCTCGATGATCGGCTCGTCGAGATCGCCGAGCGAACGCGCGGTGTGGATGCCGATGCACGGCACATTCCACTCGCGGGCATAAAACTGGAACCAGTCCTTCACGTCGCGGCATTGGTTGGTGTTGAACACCAGCACGTCCGCCTTCGGCACGCCGGACATGCCCACCTTCTTCAGCGGTGTGTCATTCTTCAGATACGCGCCGATGTCGCTGGTCAGATAGGAGCAGATGTCGGGCGAAAACCCCTTCGCGTTGGCGAGCGGGATCACATCCGTGGCCATGCGCGTCGCGCCGAGCATGGCGCCGTGGTTCTCGGGGAAATAAACATTGTAGCCGAGCGCGTGCAGCAACTCCGCCGGGCCGACGCTGGTGCACCAGGCGGTCTTCTTGCCCTGCTTGGGGCCGTTTTCGAGTTCCATGAAGTAGTTCCCCATCACGGTCCTCATCAACTTCGTGGTCTGAAGGTCTTTCCGCTCAGGCGCGGCAGCAGTTTGTGTTGTCATAATTTTGTGTCGTTTGCGCGAAACCTGTAGCAGCAAACCGCCCCCGCCGCAAAATCAAAATCGCAGCCGGGCGGTGGTCGCAGCGGCTGTTCTATGTTGTAGGCCCGGTGCCCTCACCGGGCGCTGGTGGTGGCGGGGCCGCCGGGGCAGGGGACCCGGCTACAGCGGCGGCCACTGGAAGCTGGTAGGGGAAGCGGCGATGTTCGTCACCCACGCCGTGGTGGAAGTCTGGAGAGGCGTGAAGATCGGCGGGGAGACTCCGGCGGGAGTTTACAATCGCGTGACCGGCTGCGATCCCCTCGCGACGCTGACGGTGGAGGCGGTGTAGCCGCCGACGTGAGGAGGCGGACGGGTTTCTCATCTGCGAAGACTCCGCCTCGTTACCTCGGCGGCTACGGTCGAGGCGTTGCAGGCCCCAGGTGGATCGCGGCCTCCGGACGCGATTCTTCATCCGCACGACGGCGAGCGCGCCCGGAGGTCGCGCTCCACCTTGCCGCTGACGGTGGAGGCGGTGTAAGTCGGCTTAGGATAGCTGCCCAGAACTACAGCCGTATCCGTTGATAAACTCACATGCTTACTCTTTTCCAAAGTCTGTGGCGTGCTGCTGCCACAGTCTGTCGCCGCTAGGAGTGCGGCCAAACCAGAAGCCGCGGTCGCAAGTTTGGTCGATCTCGCGAACTATCGCGATGCGATCGAAAGTCGCGCCAAGTGTGAGGACTATATAGCCGGCAGAGTAGAGCCGTTCAAGACGGTCAATGATCTCCATCGGGGACGCAGAGGGCCAATCGTCGTCAACGAGCTGAATAATCTGCTCGACGGACTCATAATCATCCGAGAGCGCATCAAGTATAAGCCAATCATGCAGATCAATGGTCTGCGCCTTGGTTTCCACAGTGTTCCTTCTAGCTGCTTATCATTACGTATTGAGCGGCAGATTCGTCGCCGCGAACCGCTCGCCGAAGCGCTTGGCCAGTTGTTGGAGTTGCGTCCTGACTTCGTCGAGGCCCAGGTCGCGCGCATACTTCAGCACACCGCCGCGCCAGTCGGGGAAACCTGTGCCGAGCACCATCGCGGCATCCACGTCGCTCTCGCGCTGGACTATCCCCTCCTCCATCACCCGCAGCGCCTCGGCCACCATCCGCAGGACGAGCCGCTGGGTGATTTCCTCCGGGGTGATGACCCGCGGGGCGCGGCTGGAGCGGGCGCGCGATTCGGCGAGGATCTGCCGCACGGCCGGGTTGGGGTGCGGCACGGGGCTGCCCTTTTCGTAGCGGTAGATGCCCATGCCGCTTTTCTGGCCGAGCATTCCGCGCGCGACCAGCTCGGTGACGATGGGCGGGGTCGGGCCGTGGTGCGGGAAGGCCGGCACCAGCACGGCGTCGGCATGGACGAAGATGTCGTTGCCCGCCATGTCCATCAAGGTCAGCGGCCCCATCGGGAAACCGAACTCGACCATCGCGCGGTCAATCGCCTCCGGGTCGGCGCCCTCCTTGAGCATGCGGAAGGCTTCCTTGACATAGGGGAGGAAGATGCGGTTGACGAGGAAGCCCTCGCGGTTCTGCACGAGGACCGGCGTCTTGCGGATGGCCTTGGCGAAGCGGAGCGCGCTGGCCACGGTCTCCGGCGCGGCGGCCTTGTGGCGGATGACTTCCACCAGCGGCATGGCATGGGCGGGGTTGAAGAAGTGCAGGCCGACCAGCCGCTGGGGCCGGCTGATGGCTTCGGCCAGCCGGTCGAAGGAAAGGGTGGAGGTGTTGGAGGCGATGACGGTTTTGTCGCCGACGGCGCGTTCGATGTTCACCAGCACGGTCTGCTTGACGGCGATGTCCTCGAACACCGCCTCGATCACGAAGTCCGCGCCGCCGACGGCCTTCCAGTCGCTGGTGGCGGTGAGTTGCCGCAAGATGGCCGCGAGTTTTTCGGGAGAGAGTCTGCCCTGCTTGACGCGCTTCTCCAGGGACTCGCGGATGCGCTGCATGCCCCGGTCAAGGGCGGCGGTGTTTTCGTCGAGGGCCACGACGGGCAGCCCCGCCTGCAAGACCGCCTGCGCGATGCCCGCACCCATCGAACCCATGCCGATGACGGCGACGCGCGTGACGGCGTGGGTGGGGACGTTGGCGAGGTCGGGAACCTTGGCCGTATCGCGCACCGCGAAGAAGACGTGGATCTTGTTGCGGGTCGCCAGCGTTTCCATGCAACGCGCGAAGCCTAGTTGCTCCGCCCGCAAGCCGGCGTCGAAGGAGGCCACGACGCCCGTGCGGACGCATTCGAGGATGACGGAGGGCGCGATCAACTCGGGACGGGCGCGCGCGGCGAGTTTCTCCGCCTCGGTGAACAACACGTTGGGAAAAGAACGCTCGCGGGTCTTTCGCGGCGTGCCGCCGGAAGCCTGCGCAGGTTTCGTTAGATCAGCCGCGTCGCAGACGGCATCCACCAAGCCGAGCTTCAGCGCCTCCGCGGCGTTGATCGGCTGGCCCGTCAGCAACATCTTCAGCGCCGCCTCGACGCCGATGAGCCGCGGCAGACGCTGCGTGCCGCCCGCGCCGGGGTTGATGCCGAGATTGACCTCCGGCATGCTGAAAACCGTCCCGCGCGCGCAGACGCGGTAGTGACAAGCCATTGCCAGTTCCAGCGCGCCGCCCATCATCTTCCCCGCGACCGCCGCCGTGACAGGCTTGGCGGAGTCCTCAATCTCCTGAAACGCCTCCTGAAAGACGCGAGAGATGCGCACGGCGTCTTCGGCGGTCTTGATGTCCCGGAACATCGCCACGTCGGCCCCGGCGCTGAAGTGCTCCGGCCCGCCGGTGATGACAATGCCGCGCACGCGGCCGTCCGCATTCGCTTCGCGCACCGCCGCGCGCAGCTCGCCCAGCAGCTCGATGCTGAGGGTGTTGACGGGCGGGGCGTTGAGACGGAGGACGCACACGCCATCGGTCACGCTGGAATCAATGCGGCTCATGGCTTCAGCAAACTTCAGCGCGGTTGGCATCTATCGTCATGGTCGGAAACGCTAATGGACGCCTCCAAACAGGTCAACACCCGCTTGCATTGGCCGCCGGACATAGTAGATAAGAGGACGAACCGAGCACAACCAACAGGAACCTTGACTGATGACCGCAAGACTCGTGGCAAGAGCTTCATCCTTGACCCAAACCATGAAATACATCCTCTTGATCTGCCTGGCCCTCAGCGCGCCGGGAGCCATGTGCCAAACGCACCCTCCCGCTTCCGCAGGCAGCTATTCCGGCAAGGTGGTCGAAACCGTCAATGCCGCCAACTACACCTATGTGCTGCTGGACACCGGCGCCGCGAAGTTGTGGGCGGCCGCGCCGCAGTTTGCGGTAAAGGCCGGCGATGCCGTTGCCATCGAGAACGCGACACCGATGCCGAAGTTCCATAGCAAGACGTTGAACCGGGATTTCGACGTTGTCTATTTCACCAGCAACGTGAAGGTGAACGGCAAGGCGCCCGCCGCTGGAGCCGCGTCCGTTGAACTCCCGAAAGGCCATCCGCCCATTGGAGGCGGCGGGACCAAACCGCCGGTGGATTTCGCCGGCATCAAGAAAGCCGAGGGCGGCAAGAGCATCGCGGAGATTTACGCGGCCAGGGCGGAACTCGGCGGCAAGCCGGTAAAAGTCCGGGGCAAAGTGGTCAAATACAATCCCGCAATCATGGGCAAGAACTGGCTGCACATTCAGGACGGGACAGGAACCGCCGGCAGCAACGACCTGACCGTGACCACCTCCTCCCAAGCCAAAGTCGGCGACACGGTCCTGGTGACCGGCACTGTCTCAACCGACCGGGACTTCGGCAGCGGCTACAAATACGGCCTGATCATCGAGGACGCAAAAGTGACGGTCGAGTAAGTCCGGACGACGGGCAGCGAAACAGCACGGCGCACGCAACGCTCACCACGAGGCGGGCATTGCGTGCGCCGATGATTCTGTTCTCCGGCGCACGCCCGGAGAACAACTTTCGCGGACGCGATGGTGTTACTTGCTGCCGCGGCCCTTGCCTTGGTAGGCCGGCATCAGCTCGTCGAACTTCTTCTTCTGCTCGTCAGTGAGGACGGCGCGGATTTCATCCCGCGTTTGCTTCATCTGCCCCATCATGCCCTTCAACGCTTCACGCCGCTTCTCCGGTTCGGTGGCTTCGCGGGCGGCTTTCAGTTCCTCGGCGTGCGACTTCATGTATTCGCCGAGCTTGGCCTTGGCCGCGTCAACCTTGGTTTTCTGCTCGGCGGTGAGGTCGAGTTTGCCCAACACCTCATCCAATTTGCCAGCCATCGCTCCCTTGCCACGTCCCTGCTTGCCTTCCGGGGCGTCCGCGGCTGTGGCAATCATGGGCGCCGCCACGCAGAGCGCGGCGATGAGTGTCAGTGTCTTCAGAATGGTCCGTTTCATTTTTGCTCTTTCTTATAGTTGGTTGTCTGCCGGCCCCGGCCGTCGAGCCGGGCTGGTAATGCAAACACCCCGGCTCTGGCAAAGTTGCGTCTCGCGCGGTTCCGCCTGACTCCGCGGCTAAACAAGCTTCACCGCTCCCGCGCCGGCGTGGCGTCCCAGACGAGCACCTCGAACGGTTGCAGCTTAAACTGTTGCGGCTCGCCGGCCTTGACGATGATCGCAGGCTTGGCAGCGTCGTCCTTCCACGGACTCTTGAGCGTGTATTGGCGCGGCGCGTCGGCGGGCAACTCAAACACCCTCGCCGCGTCCACCTCGACCACGGCGGGCTGGTCGCTCGGATTGCGCAACGCCAGCACCGCCTTCTTCTTCGACCACGACGCCCAGCCATAGACCCCGCCCTTCGCCGGGTCGCCGCCGACCCAATGGGTGTCCGCGAGCACCTCGGCGTTGGCGCGGCTCCACTTCGCCGCCTCGGCCAGCACGTCCCACAGCGCCGGCGTCATCAGGCTCGGATCAATGTGCAGTTCCTGCAGGCAGGTGCCCGTCGCGAAATAAGACCGAATCTCCGCGACGAGGTCCGTCGGCGCGCAACTGACGCCGCGGCTCTTCGGGTCATACGGATTCTTGAACGCGCACTTGTGGATCATGATGCCGTGCAACATCAGCGAACTGATCGGGCAGAGCGGTCCGCGCCGGACGGTGGCGTGATAGGTCGCGTTGTCGCGATACGTCAGCCATTGCTGGCGGTCGCTGCCTTTGCCCAGGAAGCCGGCATCGCTCTCCTGCCGCCAAATCGCATCGGCCCACAGCATCCAGAACGGCGACGGCCACGTGCCCGTCGTCGGATTCAGAAACACACCGGGCTTGAGCGCGCGCAGTTCGTCATGCACCCGCAGCAGCGCCTCCACGTCGCTCGCGAACGCCCCCGCGCCATCCTTGCTGTTGCCCGCGCCGAAGCCGTCGAACTTGAAGTAGTTCACGCCGTAATCGCGCACCATCCCGACGCACGCCTCGCGGAACCGCTCGTAGTAGCGCGGCCCGGCCAGCGTCAGGCCGAGTTTGCTCGTCTCGAAACCCTGCTCCTGTCCCGCCTCAACGCGCTTGGCCCGGCCGGAGTAACCGCCCCACGGGCTGAACCAGATGCCGACCGCCGAGTCATACTTGCCGGCCGCCGAGCGTTCCGGCGCCAGCCCGCGCGCAAAGCCGCGGTGAAACTGCCAGACCCGGTTCACGTCATCCCAACCGTGGTCATGCACGAACGAATCCAGCACCACGCCGCGCTGCTTCACCAGCTCGCGGCCAAACACATCCATCAACTCCAGCCAGAGTTTCTCCTGCCCATCGAGGAACCGCTCGAACTCCTCCGGCTTGCCGAACCGCCGCGCGCGCCAAAACTCGCAACCGACCTGGTAGCCGCAGTTGTAGTGCAGGAATGTGTGATAGGGCTGCGGCCGTTCGCGCTCAAGGTAGTGCAGGAACCCGCGCCGGAGTTGCCCCTCCGGCACCACGCCCACCACGCTCGAACGCTCCACCGCCCCGCCCGCATCCACCGGCACGTTGCTCGCAAAACCGCAGCGCACCAACGTTCGCGAGTCCGACGGCGTCACCACACTCTTCGACAGCGGACTCTCGCAGCCGAAAAAGACATTGCCCGCCACGACCGGCGAACCGTCCACGCTGCCCGCCACCGCCGCGTTCGGCGCGAACACATCCACCAGCGCCAGCTCCTGCAACTCCACCGCCTCGCGCTTCGCCATGATCACCAGATGTTGGCGCACGTAGTTCGAGCCGTCGCGAAGCACCGCGCGCCATATCACCTTGAGGTTCCCGTCCGCCGCCACCAGCTCCACGGCAATCTGCCGTCCGCCGCGCCGGTCTGCCAGCCGCCGCGAGCCGGACACCGGCTTCAACACCGTCATCCTCGGCCCGTTCACGATCTGGAGTTCCGAGGCTCGCACGAGCCGCCCCTCCGGAGACGGCGTCCGCGCGACGGTGAACCGGAAGCACTCGCCGTCGCCGAGGCTGAGCGTCGTCCGGGTGAGCTTGTCCTCCACGCACACCGGCTTCAGCCGCCTGCCGCCCGTCATCCATTCGCAGCGGATGACCGCGTTCTCCAGCACGAACCGGTTGTTGTCCACCATCCCCTTCGCCTGCTGCGGATCAGGTCCGGGAAAGTCCAGCGCATGGCCCGCGCGGGCGGCAAACAGACACACCACACCGAGCGCGAGCACGGAACTCAAACGCAAGCAGCCTAATCGTTCTTCCATCGGTCTCATGACATCCTCCTTCGAGTTGTTTGGCTGCCGGCAGTCTAGCAAGTCCCGTCCCACTTGAACAGCCTCTGTGCGAAGCCGGCGATTTCTTGGCTTGCCTGACGTTGGCTGATTCGTTTACCTATCCGCGCGCAAGGAACCGAACCTTAACTGCCGAACCAAGACAAAACCATGGCTGCTGCATTTCCAAACGTCTCGAAGATCAAATTCGAAGGGCCGATCTCCAAGAACCCCCTCGCCTTCAAGCACTACAACGCCGCCGAGAAGGTCGGCGACAAGACGATGCGCGATCACCTGCGCTTCGGCGTCGCCTACTGGCACACGATGCGCGGCACCGGCGGCGACCCGTTTGGCCCCGGCACCGCGCTGCGGCCCTGGGACGACGGCACCAACTCCGTCGCCAACGCCATCAAGCGCGCCCGCGTCGCGTTTGAGTTCATGGAGAAGCTCGGCGCGCCGTTCTACTGCTTCCACGACCGCGACGTCGCCCCCGAAGGCGCTTCGCTGCAAGAGTCGAACAAGAACCTCAACGCCGTCGTGCGCGCGCTCAAGGAGGAACAGAAGCGCACCGGCATCAAGCTCCTCTGGGGCACGGCGAACCTCTTCTCCAACCCACGCTTCGTCCACGGCGCGGGCACCAGTTGCAACGCCGACGTGTTCGCCTTCGCCGCCGCGCAGGTGAAGAAGGCGATGGAAGTGACGATGGAACTCGGCGGCCAGGGCTACGTCTTCTGGGGCGGCCGCGAGGGTTACTCGACGCTGCTGAACACCGACATGAAGCGCGAGTTGGACCACCTTGCCAAGCTCCTGCACATGGCGGTGGACTACAAGAAGGCGATCGGCTTCAAGGGCCAGTTCTACATCGAGCCGAAGCCGAAGGAGCCAACGAAGCACCAATACGACTCCGACGCCGCCGCCTGCCTGAACTTCCTCCGGCAATACGACCTGCTGCCGCACTTCAAGCTGAACATCGAGACCAACCACGCCACGCTCGCCGGTCACACCGTGCAGCACGACCTGGAGACCGCCGCCGCCGCGGGCGCGCTCGGCTCGGTTGACGCCAACGTCGGCGACCCGATGCTCGGCTGGGACACCGACCAGTTCCCCACCGACATCTATCTCACGACGCAGATCATGCTCGTCGTGCTGAAGATGGGCGGCTTCACCACCGGCGGCCTGAACTTTGACGCCAAGGTCCGCCGCGAGAGCTTCGAGCCGGTGGACCTCTTCCACGCGCACATCGGCGGCATGGACGCCTTCGCTCGCGGCTTGAAGATCGCCTACGCCATCCACAAGGACGGACGGCTCGCGAAGTTCGTCGCAGACCGCTACGCCTCGTGGAACAGCGGCATCGGCGCGAAGATCGAGGCCGGCAAGGCGAGCTTCAAGGAACTGGAAGACTACATCCTCAAGAAGGGCGACGCCGCGCCGTGCGTCAGCGGACGGCAGGAATATCTGGAAAATCTCATCAACGAATTCATTTAGTAGTCGCGTCATTCCGTGACGCGCAATTATCATAACAACAAATCGCGTCACGGAGTGACGCGACTACGAAAGGAAACATCATGTCACAGAGACCTCTCAATGTCGGTTTGGTGGGCGGCGGCAAAGGCGCCTTCATCGTCCATCCTCATCAAAAGGCCATCCACTTTGACGGCACCCGCCGCGTCGTCGCGGGCGCGCTCTTCCCCGATCCGAAGATCGCCCTCGAAGAAGCCGCCAAGTGGCCCTACCCCATCAAGGGCTACGGCAGCTACGACGAGATGATCGCCGCCAACGCCACGCTCCCCGAGGACCAGAAGCTCGATTACATCCTCATCGTCACGCCGAACTTCGTCCACTTCGACCCGGCGATGAAGGCGATGAAGGCGGGCATCGCGGTGTTCTGCGAGAAGCCGCTCTGCTTGAATCTCAAGGAAGCCAACGAGCTGGTGAAGACCTCGCGCAAGCTGAACGTCCCGTTCGGCGTCGCGCACACCTACCTCGGCCACTGGACGAGCCGCTTCAGCCGCTACATCGTGCAGAGCGGCCTGCTCGGCGACGTGCGCTGGGTGGACAGCTATTACATCCAGGGCTGGCTCGCGACGAAGCTCGAAGCCACCGGCCAGCAACAGGCCACGTGGCGCGTGGACCCCAAGCGTGCGGGCGGCAGCGGCTGCGGCGGCGACATCGGCACCCACGCCCTCATGCAACTGCGCTACACGACCGGCCTCAACGTCACGCAGGTCAGCGCCCAGCTTGAGAAGTTCGTCGAAGGCCGCCCGATTGACGACCACTTCACGATCTACTGCCAGCTCAGCAACGGCGGCAAAGCCCTCGTGCGCGCGTCGCAGATTTGCCACGGCCACAAGAACGACCTCGGCATTCTCATCGCCGGCACCAAGGGCAGCCTCCGCTGGCGTCAGGAAGAGCCGGAGAGCATCACCATCCTCCTGCCGGGCCAGCCCGACCGCGTTTACTGGCGCGGCGCGGTCACTCCGGGCGACGGCTTCATCCCGAAAGACGCGCCCGCCGACCTGATGAGCGAGCCGACGATTCCGCCGGGCCACCCCGAAGCGTTCCACGACGCCTTCGCGCGGCTGCACCGCTGCTTCGAAGCCGACGTGCGCAAGTGGAAAGCCGGCGAGAAGTTCTCCTGCGACGGCGCGAAATACGCGAACGTCGAGGACGGCTGGACGGGCATCGCCTTCATCGAAACCTGCCTCAAGAGCAGCGTGAAGAAGGGTGCCTGGACCGCGATGCCGAAGAGCATCTAAAGAAGTTGTCGTTCGAGCAGAGGGGCGGCCTCGTGCCGCCCCTCTGTTTTTTTCCAGCCATGAAACGCCCCATCGGTCTCTATTTCGTAGCGGCGTGGTGTTTTTTGGTCTCTTACGGTGAGTTGTGTCTTGCCCAGTTCCTCCTGCTGCACTGGTTCTCAGCGTCGGAGACGTCTCTTGGTCAGACGCTAATGCTCATTTCGCATCTTGTAGCTCTGGCAGCATCAACGTGGCTGGTTTTCGGGCTTCTTCAACTGAGGAGAGTTGGGCAACGGCTCTGCATGGGGGCGCTAGTGATCGCGATCGTGTTAGTAGTCATCTTCTTCATCCTGAACCTCTTGTTTCACCCCCATTACTCTAACCCTAGCGCGACCCTCTTAGCCTTCTTCGTTCCCATACACGTAGGTGTGTTTTCGATGTTCTCAGCCTGCTACCTGACAGGCCCCAGCTTCCGGGAGTTTGCGCGGCAATTCGTTGAGGAGCGGCAGAAGCAGAAGGCTGGCACAGCAAAGAGCGTCTGAACGGCTTCAGCGGAGCACTTTCCATCGCATTGTCAGGCTCGGGCGCGGCGAATTCCACGGTAAACTAGGACATTTCTCGCCTGCGTATGGCATTTAATAACTTCATTTTAACTTATGGTGATTGCAGTTCATGTTTTTCTAGCTTCAATTTCTCTATTGATTATTTCATGTCGTCATTCTGCATTTGCACATTGTTTCATTTCATCTTCACATCTATGTTCGTCAGTTGCACTCTGTATTGATTCATTTTCCATACGTATATATGCATTCGCTTATTTCTTAAGTGTGATTGCTATTTCATCTCTTTGATTTTCATGCACCAATGGTGCGATTGAGGCTCGATGTATTGCTATTAGCATTTTACGTTTTGAAAACGCTAATTGTCTGATTGCTATTATTCTTTTGCATCCGCGACTCCGTTCGGGCAATAAAAGCGATTGTCGGCGCGGTTCGTAACCCACCGGAAAGCAAACACGAGAACAGGAGAAATCGAATCATGGGCAGGATCAAGAAGAACATCCGTGGCTGGTCGGCGAGTCAGAAAATCGCCACTGGCAGGCAGCGATTGAATGCGCTGGCCAACAACTCCAACTTCCCCAACGCGAGCATGTGGCTGCCGCCCTTTCAATCGGCGCAGGACGACCTCAGCGCGGCGCATGGAGATGTGGCCGTCAAGCGCGGCGAATACCGCTCGGCGGTGACGCGCGCGAAGGCGGCCGAGAAGCGATGGGACCAAGAGTATGGTTTCCTGGCGGCGCGCGTGGAGCTTGAGAGCCGGGGCAACGACGCTCCGATGGTCGGCGCAGGCTTCAAGCTGCGCGGCGTGCGCACGGCGGCGCAGTTGCCGGCCGCTCCGCAGGGACTGCATGCGACGATAGGCGATTGGCCGGGGCGGATTGACCTGTCGTGGGACGGCATGGACAACGCGCGCAGTTACGTGGTGGAGATGAGCACCGAAGGGCCGTCGGGCGGCTGGAAGCAGACGCGCATCTCGGCACGGTCCTCCTGCACGATCAAGGAGCTGGCGAGCGGGACGAAGTATTGGTTTCGCGTGGCCGCCATCGGCACGGCCGGCCAAGGCCCGTGGAGCAATCCGGTGCAGAAGATGGCGCCTTGAACCGCTGACCCGGTATTTCACACGTTTCGTAGCCGCCGACGTAAGGAGGCGGAAAGGCTGTGGATGGCAATGCGTCCGCCTCCTTACGTCGGCGGCTACAGCCTATCGGCGTTTTGTGCAGCGTGTGAACTATGCGGGCTGACCGTCCCCTGCCCTTGCCGTCGGCGGCAGAAAAGAAACGAGGGAGCGGCTTTTCTCTGCCGCTCCCTCGCTTTACGTCCCCACGAGATTGAGAAGGATTCCGCGACACCGCCGCGTCAATGACGCGCGAGCATGGGGATGACGATGGCGAGAATCATCGCGCTGACGCCGACCAGCACGCCGAGGATCAAGAGCACGGTGCCGATGATGCCGCAGATGCGGCCGGCGTTGGTGTTGTCGCGACCGCTGGTGTCCATCGTGCCCGCGTCCATTTCCTTGAGGTCGCTGTTGCCCATGACCCATGCGGCGATGCCCAGCGGCGCGCAAAGCACGAGGCTGAGGATGCCCAGGACCAGGATGAGGGTGGCGCGATGAGGTTTCATAGGAGTGATTTGGCTGCGCGTTTCTACCGCGCCCCCGCCACCACCGCAAGCTCCGAATGGCCGCCGCCGCGCGCCCGCGGCTACCGCATCCACGACGCGACGCCGTCCGTTCCGGCCGAGTCAATGAGCAGCCACAGGAGCGCCATCACGAACACAATCCCGAGGGCGGCCAACATGGCGATGATCCCGCAGAGGCGGCCGGCGTTGGTGCGCGGCCGGCCTTTGCGGTCCATCCTGCCGACGTGCATCTTGTGCAGGTCCACGCCCGCCATCCGAGATGCGAGGTAGCCAAACGCGAAACCCACAACGCTGACCCCCAATGATTGCAGAAACGAGCTTCCGACACCGGCCGGTTTCATCGGATCGTGGAAGACTCTCACGGCCAGCACGGACAACACCAGACTGGCGGCCACCAACGCCAGGCTCAGCAGGCCGATCATCAAAACCAAGTTTCCGCGATGAGGTCTCATTCGAATAACGCCGGCTGTTTTACTGTGACATCGCCCCTGCGACAAGTTCCGAGTGCGGAAAGCGTGTCAACAAAAGCTGGCGAACCCACCGGCCCGCTGATAAAGTCCGCCATCGCATGAAAGTTGACCCCCGCTTTTTGAGGGAAAACGGCAACGAAGTTTTTACCGGCAACGAACTGTTGGTGAAGGGCTGCCTCGAAGTCGAGGGCGGCACTCATTTGTTGACCGGGTATCCCGGCTCGCCCGTCGCCAGCTTCTTCGACGTGGCCAAGGCGGTCGGCGAACTTCTCCGCGAGCACGGCATCCGCGCCACGATCGCCAACAACGAGGCCCACGCCGTCGCGATGCTCAACGGCTCGCAGATGGCCGGCCTGCGCAGCATCGCGGCGTTCAAGAGCGTCGGCACGCACGTCGCCAGCGACGCGCTCGCGCTCGGCAACATGGCGGGCGCGCACCCCCAAGGCGGCGCGGTGTTCGTCATCGGCGACGACCCCTGGAGCGAATCCACCCAGGTCCCCACCGACTCGCGTTTCATCTGCAAGCACCTCATGACGCCCGTGCTGGAGCCGGCCTCGGCGCAGGAACAGAAGGACTGGATTGACCTCGCGTTCAAGCTCTCGCGCGAAGCGGAGCTTTACGTCGCCTACCTCGTCACCACCAACCAGATGGACGGCGGCGGCTCGGTGGAGACGCGCCCGCACCGTTTCCCGGAGATCAACACCAACCACCGCACGACGCTCGACACGTCCAAACTGCGCGTCAACGACATGGTGTTGTTGCCGCCGCACACGTGGCTCAAGGAGAAGGACATGCCGTCCCGCGTCCTTCGCCTCCTGCAAAGCGCCCGCCGCCACGGCGTGAACCGAATCCTCTCGCCCAGCCCGCATCCGCGCGGCCGTTTCGAGATCGGCTTCGTCAGCTCCGGCCAGGCTTACAACTATCTCCAGCACGCGCTGGAAGACCTCGGCGTCGCCGACCAGATGCCGGTCCTCAAGCTCGGCCTCACCTACCCGCTCGATGCCGAACTGGTGGCTGAGTTCGCCGCGCAGGTGAAGAACCTCTTCGTCATCGAGGAACGCCGCGGTTTCCTCGAAGAGCAGATCGCCGCCATCCTCACCGACGCAGCGCAACAGGACAGCTCGTTCCTGCCGCCCGCGCTCTGGGGAAAGAAGTTTCCGCAAGGCGACGGCATGCCGGTCATCCGCGGCCTCAATCCCTCCATCGTCCTCGAAAAGCTTGGCCCGGTCCTGCTGGAACTGAACGATCCCGCCGTCCGCGTGGATCGCGCGAAGGTCGAGGCCGAACTCGACCTGCTGCGGCGCACGGCGGCGTTCGACATCAACATCATCCCGCGCACGCCGACGTTCTGCCCCGGCTGCCCGCACCGCGACTCGGCCAGCGTGCTGATCGAGGTGAAGAAGCATTTCCTCGACGCCACCTACATGAGCCGCGAGCACGGCCGCGATCCGGTGGACCTCGTGTTCCACGGCGACACCGGCTGCTACACGATGCTGATGTTCGAGCCGACGCAGGACCTCATGCACAACTACAGCGGCATGGGCCTCGGCGGCGCGACGGGCGCAGGCATTGACCCGTTCATCACGAACAAGCAGGTCGTCTTCATGGGCGACTCGACGTTCTTCCACAGCGGCGTCACCGCCATCTCCAACTCGCTCAAGAACGGTCAGGACATCACCTACATCATCCTCGACAACGGCACCACCGCGATGACCGGCCACCAACCCACGCCGGGCCAGGCGCGCGGCTTGACGGGCGATGAGACGTTCCGGCAGAGCATTGACCGCATCGTCGAGGGGCTGCTTTCCGGCTGCGAGACCCACGCCGAGGTCACGCGCGCCAATCCCGCCCACCGGACGGAGTGGAAGGAGTTGCTCGAGGAAACCATCCTCAAGCCCGGCGTCAAGGTCCTCATCGCCGACAAGGAGTGCGGCATCACCAGTCACCGCCGCGAAGCCCGCGAGGAACGCGCGACGATCCGCAAGAAGGGTTTTCTCCCGCGCAAGAGCTACATCAACGTCACGCCCGAAGTCTGCGAGATGTGCCGCGAATGCACCCGCGCCACCGGTTGCCCCGGCCTCACGCTGGCTGACTCGCCTTACGGAACGAAGGTCCAGACGGATTTCTCCTGGTGCGTCTCCGACGGCGCTTGCACCAAGATCAAGGCGTGCCCGTCGTTCGAGGAAGTCACGGTGCTGCGGAACCAAAAGCCGCCGTCGCGTCTCGACCGGCTCAATCTTCAAAACATCCCCTCGCCCACCCTGCCGGCGTTGAGCAGGCCGTATCGTATTTACCTGACCGGCGTGGGCGGCATGGGCATCGGCCTCGCCACGGCCACGCTCGTCCGCGCCGCCTACAAGCAGGGCTACGACGTGCTGTTCTGCGACAAGAAAGGTCTCGCCATCCGCAACGGCGGCATTTATTCGCAGATCACCTTCAAGCCGCGCGGCTCCAACCACAGCTCCAACATCATCCCCTACGGCAAGGCCGACATCATCATCGGCGTGGACATCCTGGAGGCGTTGCGCTCGCTCGACCCGAACGTGCCGCAGCGCGTCGGCAGCCCCGATTACACCACCGCCATCATCAACACCCACAAACAGCCGACCATCCAGACGCTGCTCGGGCGCGATGATTTCGACCCGGCACAACTGGAGGAAACCATCCGCCGATGCACGAAGAGCGACGCCTATTTCAGCTTCAACGCCAGCGAGGTCAGCGAGCGGCTGTTCGGCACGCAAATCTACGCCAACGTCATCATGCTCGGCATCGCCTACCAGCGCGGCTTGTTGCCGCTCGCGATGGAGAACATTGATTGGGCCATCCGCGCCACTGTCGGCGCCGCCGGCGACGAGAACCTCAATGCCTTCAACATCGGCCGCAAGATCGTCGTCGCTCCCGCCGAAGTCGCAACCGCCGCCGGCCAGTCGGCCACCGTCGAGAAACACGCCACCTACGAGCAGGTCGTCGCCGACAAGGCCGACATCCTCAGCCGCACCAAGAGCAGCGGCGCATCGCTCGCCACCGCCTATCGCGAACTCGTTCATCGCGCCGCCGAGCACATCCGCGTGGACGTGGACTCGTTGCGCGACCTGGCGTTGCGCGTCTATGACCTCATCCAATATGACGGCATCGCCTACGCGAAGAAATTCATCGAGCATGTCAAGGCCATCCATGTCCTCGACAAGGCCGAGCACGCCTTCGAAGCCACCAAGGCCGCCATCCTGAACATCCACCGCGCGATGCTCATCAAGGACGAGATTTACGTCGCCCACCTGCTGACCAGCGAGGAAAAGCACCACCGTGACTGCGCCCGCTACGACGTGGATCCGTCGCGCGGCGACCGCATCCGCTACAGCCACATCAACCGCCCGCACTTCGACGTGCTGGGCCTCCAGATCGAGTTCGACATGCGCGGCAAGCAGTGGCAGATGCGCGCGATGCGCCACCTCAAGGTCATGCGTCGCCTCCTGCCCCGCTGGCACAAACGCGAGAAGGATTTCCGCGACTGGTATTGCGACCTCTGCGCCAAGTTCTTCTACCACGACCCGGAGACCTACAAGACGTGGCTGGAACTGCTCCGCCTGCCCTCCGAGGTCACCGGCTACCGCGACGTGCGTTACCCGAAGATGGACCATGCCCGCAGCCGCGCCGCCGACCTGCTCAAGCGGCTCGAAGCCGCGCGTGCCGTTGCGCCCACGCCCGTCACTGCGTTGAATCAAAATCGCTGATGCCTTATGAGCCGAGAGTTCCACCGACTGGCGCTTGCCACATCCGCCCTGCTCGCGTGCGTTCTTGCTGTTAGCGCCCAACTCTCCCCCATCGGCGAGCTTTCCGCCAAGGCAGCGCAAGGCGACGCCGAGGCGCAGTTCCAACTCGGCATGAGATACCGCAACGGCGATGGCGTCCCTAAAAACTATGCCGACGCCTTTAAGTGGCTCCAGAAAGCCTCCGAACAGGGCAATGCCAAGGCGCAAAGTGAGTTCGGCCTGATGCACGAGGGCGGACTGGGCACGGTGGTCAACTACGAGGAAGCCGTGAAGTGGTATCGCAAGTCCGCCGAGCAAGGCTGCGCCTGGGGCCAGAACAACCTCGGCGTCATGTATGACCACGGTTTCGGCGTGCCGCCGGCCAAGGAGGAGGCTGTGCGGCTGTTCCGCAAGGCCGCTGAACAAGGCATGTCCATGGCACAGCGCAATATCGGCAACGCCCTCGTCATCGGCCGCGGTGTGAAGCAGGATTACGTCGAAGCCTACAAATGGCTCCGTCTGGCGGCGCTCCAAGGTATTCCGGCAGCCCGCGACCAACTCCGCGACATCTCGATCCGCATGACGCCCGCCGAGATCGAGGAAGCCCGCCGCCGCGCCGACGAGTTCCGCAAAAGCCGCGGCGAACCGACACGCGCCTCCGGCTCCGGCTTCTTCGTCACCGAGGACGGATTCTTCCTCACCAACTTCCACGTCGTTCGCGACGCCACGCGCATCATCATCCGCACTGACAGCGGCAACTTCCCCGCGCAACTGATCGCGACTGACAAGGTCAACGACATCGCGCTGCTGAAGGTCGAAGGCTCGTTCAAGCCGCTGCCGCTTGCCGCCAGCCGCGACGCCAAACTCGGCGACGCCGTCTTCACCATCGGCTTCCCGAACATCCACATGCAGGGCACCTCGCCCAAGCTGACCGATGGCACGATCAGCAGCATTGTCGGCCTGGAAGACGACCCGCGGTTCTTCCAGGTCAGCGTCGCCATCCAGCCCGGCAACTCCGGCGGCGCGCTTGTCAACGAACGCGGCAACGTCATCGGCATCATCACCCTTCGCATGACCGAGTCCGTCGCCTACCAGAAGACCGGCGCACTGCCGCAGGCCGTCAACTTCGCCGTCAAGAGTGCTTACGCGTTGGCGCTGCTCGAATCCCAGCCGGCCCTCGCCGCCAGACTCAAGCGCCCCCAGACCACCAAACGCAAGTTCGCCGACGCCGTCAAGACCGCCACCGACGCCGCTGCGCTTGTCTTCGCGGATTGAGAGGAACAACCGACGGTGCCCCCATCTTCTTGTGTGATGTGAAGAGCAAGTGCTGGAGCAAGGCGACTCCAGTTCAACGCCGCGCGCCGCTTTAAGGACGCTGCAGAAAGAAACGATACTTCACGCCCTTGTCGGGATTCTTCTCAAATGCGCCGTCATTATCGTTCATGCGCAGCACGACCTCCTTCATGTCGTGCGAAACAACATAGGCGAACGGGTTGTTCTTCGTGTTCGGCGGCACCACGGCCACCACTCTCTGCTTGCCGCTGGCCGTCACCTCCACAATCGCCAAGCGCGAGCGATCCCCGCCCTCAGCCGCAGCGTCATCAGGGTTGTCGGTCGGGATGTTGCCCCAGCCTTTCCACAGACCGCCGACATACTGAAGGCAGATGACCGAGCGCATCGGCAGCGCGCCGATCACATAAGCCCGGTTGGTCCGGGCGGAAATCGAGATCACCTCGCCCTTGGCTATCAGACCTCGCACCGTATTCTTGTCCGGTCGTTGAGCAGAAATAGTCGCGGTCGTGACAAGCAGCAACGCGGCAGCGGCAACGAAACTTGTGCGGTTCATGTTATTCCTTCGCTTGAAACGTTGCGCGGATTCTACACAGGTGGCGCGGCCGTAACAAGATTGGCTCGCGCAGACCTTTCTCCGGCGCCCGTGTTTGCGTGCTGGACGCGGGCGGGGCGTTTCGTCAACAGTCTCTCCCAACAGAAGGAGATTGTCTCGATGGAGTTCTTTGACGTCATGCGCGGACGGTTCTCCGTGCGGTCGTATCAGGCCAAGCCGCGCGAACGGCACGCGCTGACGGACCTCAGAACGCGATGGCGCTACACCGAAGACCTGTTGCCGTTGGAGATGGCGTGGCGGCGGAGGGCTTTCATGCCGGAGATATCGAGCTTCTCGATCATCCGGTAACAGTAGGATTCCACAGTGCGGGGACTGATGCGGATGCGCCTGGCAATCTCGTCAACGCTCTCGCCTCTGCCAAGCAGTCCGTATATCTGCAACTGCTGCTTGCTCAGTTCGTCTTCCGGCGCGGGTTTTTCCAGGCCCGACATCTTCCGAGCAAGCCCCGCCCCTGCCCGCGGACTGACATAGTGGCGGCCCTCAGCAACCACGCGGACAGCCTCGAACAAATGCTCCGGTTCATCGCCCTGAGTCACATACCCGCTTGTGCCCGCCGCAAAGGCGCCCCGAACCCGCGCAGGATCCCCGTCTATGGGGCAAACCACTGAACGAATCCGCCGCGTGCGAAGGGCCTTCACGAGGCCAAGCATATCTTCACCTCCCGACAGGAAACATACCATCACCACTTCCGCCTGCTTCAGATCCGAATGAGCCAGGGCTTCCTTCGGGCATCCCGCCTGCCCGACGAGCACAAAACCCGCCTTCTTCAGCACCAGCTCCAGGCTCGCGCGAATCACGGGACTGTCTGCCACCAGAAACACGCGGTGGCCTTTGGAAACTCTGGTTGTTCCGCCCTTGCGCCGGACTTGGGAAGTTCGTGCTGGCGCACGGCCTTCCTTCTTCCGCGACGACCGACCCTGCTCATGTATGACGCGGCCCGCACTCACTTGAATTTCGACTACCTAAACGCTCTAGGTTCCTCAATCTCTACCCGCTACAGATTTCACTCCGCCTCGTGGTAATGACAAGCCAAAACAGTATCCGGAATCCCTGATCTTGCCATCGGGAGAAACCTGATGTTCTTCGCCCGAAACAAGGTTTCCCGCCACCGCTTGCGATCCGAAGGCAAGACAAGTTGCGCCCTGGTGGCTCACATCCAAGGGGATATGGAGAACACGGCAATTACCGTCCCGCTGTGGGAAGCACCATAAAAACCCTGTCGCTATAGGCAGGCTCCGATGCCGTGGATGATGGCGCGTCGGCGAAGGGCCTTCATGCCGGCCAGATTGAGTTTCTCGATCATCCGGTAGCAATAGGACTCCACCGTATGAGGGCTGACGTGAATGCGCGTGGCAATCTCATCAGCGCTGACACCCCTGGCGAGCAGTTGATAAACCCGCCACTGCTGCCCGCTGAACGTCTCTTCAGGCGGAGCGCTTTCCAGACCCGCGATCTTTCTTGCCAGACCCGCGCCGGTTCGCGGGCTGACATAACTGCGCCCGGCCACCACCGAGCGAATGGCCTCGATCAAATGCCGCGGTTCATCGTTCAGGGTCACATAACCACTCGCGCCGGCCGCAAAAGCCGCGCGAATTTGTGCCGGATACCCCTGGATCGAGCAAACCACGGAACGAATCCGCCGTTCATGAAGCGCCTTGATGAGGCCCAGAGCATCCTCACCTCCTGACAAGAGTTCCAAGATAACCGCTTCTGCCAAAAGAAGCCTCGGATGTTTGAGCGTCTCTTCTCTGTTCCCCGCCTCTCCAACAACGGCAAAGCCCGCCTCGTGCAACACCAACGCGAGACCTTCCCGAATCACAGGGCGATCCACCACCAGGAACACGCTCCGTCCCCCGCGTGCTTCGGTTGTTTCGTCCTTCCGGCGGAACGCGGGAATGCGCGCCGGCTCACCGGGCGGTTCCGCCGGCGTCATCTTCGATGGCTCGACTGTCTGTTCGCCATGTGCGTTTTCACTCGGATGCAGGTCCCACTTCATAAACGTCTCCTCAGTTATTGTTTATGAAGTTTGCGTGCATCCAGGATGCCAAGCGGCGAGGAAACGCCGGTCATTTCCATCACGACCCGCTGTTAGAGGCGCTTTTCCGGTCGGAAACCAGGTTTCTTCGCACGCAACCCCTGGATACCGCCTCGCAATGCGTGCAGTTTCAACTCCTGTTTGCCTTGCATCCGCAATGCGGCCGGCAACGGTTCACCAGTGTGATACTATGGTGGGATTGGCAGCGGGCAACGGAGGGCTTGCAACAGGGCGGGGGGCTTGGTATCACACCGCGCGATTCCATTCTCACAAACGAGAAGAAACACAAGGCGACTGTAACAAACAGGCAACAACGGACAAAACTCCAGAGACGGAGACGCGGTAGAAGGAGAACCCACCCATGTCATATTTTACGATGGACCGAAGACAATTTCTCAAGACGGCAAGCGCGGGCGCGGCGGCGGCCTCAATGACCGACCTCGGCGTGGCGCTGGCGGAGGCTGCCACCAAAGGCGGCGTGCGCAAGGGCCGCATCCTCAAGAAGGGCCAGAAACTCCGGCTCGCGGCGGTCGGTTGCGGCGGCAAAGGCCAGAGCGACATCATGAACAGCGTCGCCGCCGGCGTGGAGGTCGTGGCGCTGTGCGACGCGGACTTCAAGCGCGGGATGGATGTCTTCAAGAAGTTCCCCGATGTGCCGAAGTATAAGGATTTCCGCAAGATGTTGCTGGAGATGGATGACAAGATTGACGCGGTGACGGTCTCGACGCCGGACCACATGCATTTCCCGGCGGCGATGATGGCGATCTCGATGGGCAAGCACGTCTATGTCCAAAAGCCACTCTCGCATACGATCTGGGAGGCGCGCGCGTTGACCGAGGCGGCGCGCAAGCATCAGGTGGTGACGCAGATGGGCAACCAGGGCCACGCGGGCGAAGGCATCCGGCTGGTGCGCGAGTGGATTCAGTCCGGCGGCATCGGCGCCGTGCATGAGGTGCATATCTGGTGCAACCGCCCGATCTGGCCGCAAGGCTGCACGCGGCCGACGGAGGTGGAGCCGGTGCCGGAGACGATGGATTGGAACGCGTGGCTCGGCGTCGCGCCGGAGCGGCCTTACAATAGCTGCTACGCGCCGTTCAAATGGCGCGGGTGGTGGGATTTCGGCTGCGGCGCGCTGGGCGACATGGCCTGCCATCAGATGGACGCGGCGTTCTGGGCGCTGGACCTGAAGTATCCGATCAGCGTGGAGGCGACGCAGGAAGGCATGACCGACGAGTCGGCGCCGAAGCGATCGAAGATCATCTACAAGTTCCCGAAGCGCGGCAAGTTGCCGCCGCTGACGTTGTATTGGTATGACGGCGACAACAGCAACCAAGTCTGCCCGCGCCCGAAAGGGTTGGAGGAGAGCCGGAAGATGCCCAGCTCGGGCCAGTATATCATCGGCGAAAAGAACACGATCTTCGACGAGACGGATTATTGCCGCAGCCCGCGCATAATCCCGGAGACGGCGATGCAGGCGTTCAAGCGCCCGCCGAAGACCATCCCGCGCGTGCCGAACGGCGACCCGCACCTCGAATGGGTCACCGCCTGCTTCGGCGGCCCGAAGCCCGGCTCGAACTTCGATTACTCCGGCCCGTTCACGGAGATGGTGCTGCTCGGCAATCTGGCCGTTCGCGTCGGCAAGAAAGTCATGTGGGACGGCAAGAAGTTGAAGGCCGATCTCCCCGAAGCGCAAAAGCTGGTGACGAAGCCGTATCGCGTGTTCTAAACGAAGAATTCATCAAGCACAGAGAGACAACACATGAAACGATCACTCATTGCATTGCTGGGTGCCGCGTTGGTGGGCGGCGCGGTTATGACCGCCTCGGCGGCGGCGGCGGACTGGAAGCTCGCGCTCCAGGCGTGGACCTTCAACAAGGACACGTTCTGCGAGACGGTGGACCGGGCCAAGGCGCTCGGTCTGAAATACATCGAGGCGTTCCCCGGCCAAGTCATCGGCGAGGGCGTGGAAGCCAAGCTCACGCCCGACATTGACGCGGCGACGCAGAAGAAGGTGCTCGCGAAGCTGAAGTTGGCCGGTGTCACGCTGGTGAACTTCGGCGTGACGGGCGCGAAGGATGAGGCGGGTTGGACGAAGCTGTTCGAGTTCGCGAAGGCGATGGGCATCCAGACCATCGTCTCCGAGCCGGCGCCGGAGCAGTTGCCGCTCATTGACAAGCTCGCGAACAAATACAAGATCAACGTCGCCATCCACAACCACCCGGAGCCGTCGAAGTATTGGAACCCGGACACCGTGCTCGCGGCGCTGAAGGGTTGCAGCAAGCGCATCGGCGCGTGCGCGGACACGGGCCACTGGGTGCGGTCGGGCCTCTGCCCCGTCGCGAGCCTGAGGAAGCTGCAAGGCCACATCATCTCGCTGCACCTCAAGGACCTCGGCGCGAAGGAGCGCAAGGCCCACGACGTGCCGTGGGGCACGGGCGTTGGCAACGCGGGCGCGATGCTTACCGAAATGAAGCGCCAGGGTTTCAAGGGCGTCTTCTCGATCGAGTATGAGCACAACACGCCGCAGTTGATGAGCGACGTGAAGAAGTGCGTCTGCTATTTCAACCAAGCCGCGCCGATGTCCGAGAAGGACCTGCTGGCGGGCAAGGCGTTGCCGGGCGGCTTCACTTGGAAGCCGGAGGACATCTGGGCCGGCGTGAAGCCCGACGCCGCCGGCAAGTGGAGCGACTCGATGATGCAGGCCGCAGAGAAAGCCGCCGCTGCCGAGCCGAAGACCAAGAAAGAGGTCAAGAAGGAGATGAGGAAAGAAAAGAAGCAGGGGAAAAAGCAGAACAAGTAACCCGGCGGCGCAGACTCGACTCTGGTATCTGATTGAGCCGACAGCCGTGCGGGTGAAGCGATCTTCGCCCGCACGGCTGTTGTGTCTTCACGGCGATTCGCGGTGGACATCGGAAGCGCGCGTGAGTAGGTTCCGGGCAATTTTATGCCTTTCCCATTGGCACATCCGGCCGCCGTGTTGCCGCTGAGGCGATGGTGTCCTCAGCGGCTCAGCCTTCCCGCGCTCATCATCGGCAGCCTCAGTCCCGACATGGGCTACGCATTCACGTTGGTGGGCGTTGAGATGCAGAGGTTCTCGCACCAACTCGCCGGCATTGTGTTCTGTCTGCCGGCGGGACTGCTGGCCTTGTGGGTGTTCCATCGTGCGTGCCCGCTGGCGGTCGGGCTTCTGCCGAAGTTCTACCAGGAAGTGTTGTCGCCTCTATGCCGGCGCCCGCTGGGGCCGCCGAGGGTCATCATCGTTTCCTTGCTGATTGGAACGCTGACGCACCAATTCCTGGATTCCTTCACGCACAAGGACGGCTGGCTGACGGAGCAACTGGCCGTTTTGCAGGTTCCGCTCTACCGCCACGGGCACCGCACGTTTCGGGTCTGCCATCTGCTTTGGTATGTCTGCTCCTTCGTCGGCATCACCTGGGTCTGCGCGGTTTTCCAGGAATGGCTGGCCAAGACCGGTCTTTCAACCAAGGCAGTTTCGGCCGGCGAGCGGCTCTGGAATGCCGCCCTGCTGGCTGCCGCGGTGATGTTGGCGTCAGGCAGCCATTACATCACGCGCCACTGGTCGGCAAACTTCGTGGAGGTGGCCTTTACCCTGCTGATCCTGGCGTTGTTTGCGTGGCAGATAGGTTCCCTGCCGCGCTCACGCTGACAGCGCCCGCCTTGCCATCGCGGCGGTTTTCCGCTACACCTGTCCGCGTCGTTGGCTTGAGACGGAGACAAACAGGAACCGCTATGCCGCTATATCGCGAACAACATCTTCAGGAGATTTCCCGAAGGTTCCAAATCTACGGCCAGATTCTGCACGCGGAGGCGTGCAAGATCGGCCACATCAACGAAACCTACACCGCCACCTACAACCAGGGAGGCGTGCTCGTCCGCTACATCCACCAGAAGGTGAACCAGACCGTCTTCAGGGACCCCGTGGCCGTGATGGACAACATCATGCGCGTCACCACGCACATCTGGAACAAGCTGATGTCGCAAGGCGCGCGCGAGGTGACGCGCCGGGTGTTGACGGTGGTGCCGACGCGCGACGGCAAATCCTTCTACCAGGACGGCGACGGCGAATGCTGGCGGACGTTCGTGTTCATCGAAAAGGTGCAGTCGTTCGAGGCGGTGCATTCGCCCACTCAGGCGCTCGAAGCGGGAAAGGCGTTCGGCCTCTTCCAAAGCCAGTTGTCCGATCTCGGCGGCGCGCGGTTGCATGAGACGATTCCCGACTTTCACAACACGCGCAAACGCTTCGCCGCGCTGCAAGCCGCCATTGCCGAGGACCGCTGCAACCGCGCGGCGCAGGCGGCCAAGGAGATCGAGTTCGCGCTGAAGCAGGAGCCGTGGGTCGGCACGCTGCTGGACGCCCACGCCTCCGGGAAGATTCCGGAGCGCATCACGCACAACGACACCAAGTTCAACAACGTCATGCTCGACTGGGAGAGCGGCCATGCCATGTGCGTGCTCGACCTCGACACCGTCATGCCCGGCCTCGTGCATTACGACTTCGGCGACATGGTCCGCACCACCACCAGCCCCACGATGGAGGACGAGGAAGACCTCTCCAAGGTGGCGATGCAGATGCCGATGTTCGAGGCGCTGGCGCGCGGCTACGTCGGCGCGGCGGCAAGCTTCCTGACGCCGGTGGAGAAATCCTATCTGGCCTTCTCCGGCAAGCTCATCACCTTCACCATCGGCATCCGCTTCCTCACCGATTATCTTTCCGGCGACACTTACTTCCGCGTCCATCGTCCGCACCACAACCTCGACCGCTGCCGCACGCAGTTCAAACTCGTCCAGTCCATCGCCGAGCAGGAAGAGGCGATGCAGAAGTTCGTGGATGGAATCTAGCGCGGATCACTGGTTTAAGGATGTCCGAGTCACTGCGGACTTTCCTTTTTTTCCCGGCCACGCATCTGCTTCACGACTTTGCCGTCTGCATACTCCTTTTGATCTATGACAACTCCGTTCTCGTCATAGAGAGTGTAGCTGCCGTGCCTCACACCGTTCCTGTAATTCTCCTCAACGCGCCTGCTGCCATTCCATATACAAAGTCCGTCCAACTGACCGTCTTTGTGCATCAACTGATAGATCAACTCGCCGTTCTCCTTCCATGATATGTCCGGCCCTTCGGTCTTGCCGTTCTGTATCGTCAACACACGTTTCATCTGGCCGTTGGCATACCATTCTGTCTGCAACCCTTCAGACTTGCCGTCCTTGTTGTTTAGTTCGCTTGCCTTTTGGCCGTTGGCATACCATGCATTCCTTGGCCCATCATAAACAAATCCATGCCATGTGCCCTCTGACTTCTTCTTGCCGTCGCTATACCAGTGCGTAAACGGTCCATCTGGCCGGCTGTTTACGTATTTCGTTTCTTGGCCCTTTTGCCCATTCGAATACCATTCGACCCAAGTGCCCGTGAAGCCGCCCGGAGGATAGGGGGCATTCACCAGAACGGGTTCCCGCAGGAGTTTCGGAATGTTGTTGGTCCCGGCGTTTTGGTATTTCGCCGCGATCTCACGCAACGCTTTCGCCGCGGATGCGCGCACATCGCTGTCACGATTCTCCAGCGCCTTGACGTTCTTTGCGATGGCCGCGTCTTCCGGGCTTGCCGGTTCCCTGGTTTCTTGAGCGGCAGCGGCTTCCTTCTCTGCCTTCTTGCGCTCTTGGATTCGCTTGGTTTCGATATCCAGGAACAGCTTCTTGCCGCTGCGAAGGGTAAGCTCTGACGAGCCAACTCGAACACCGTTCTTGTAATGCAGCTCGACAGATTTCTGGCCGTCATCGCGATAGAGAACCGAAAGTCCGTCTCGTTGCCCGTTCGTAAATTGTTCTTCACGATATTTCTGTCCGTTGACATACCACTGTATCCAAGTGCCCGTGTGTCGCAGGGGGTGAAAGACGTAGATGGAATCGGTAAACCGTGACAACATCGGTGTCGCGACCACTTTTGAGTCGCGATATTGGATGGAGACATTCCAATGCCGGTCGAGGCGGTAGCGGGTGAAATGCGTTGCTCCCATGACGTCTTGAGGCTTGGTTGCGAACTCGTTGGGCGGAGGCAGAATCTCCAGCGCCTCCTCTTGGGACATGCCGGGTTTGATTTGCTCCGCCTTCGCCTTCCACCGAGCTTCGCCGCCGTCACTCTCGCGAATGTTGGTGGTGCCGCTGGGGTATTTGGCCACGATCTCGCGGAGGGCTTTTGCGGCAGCGGCGCGCACTTCACTGGCTTTATCCTTCAACGCCACCACATGCTTGGCGATGGCGGCCTCATCATCGGGCAGACTGTCCGCCGAAGCGTCGCATTGCAGCCAGCCCGAAGGAACAAACGCACTGGCGAGAAGGAGTGTCAGAAATCGTCTCATGAGAATGCCGTTTCTGTTGTTGAATTGAAGTATAGCCGTGGGAAACGCAAGCTCCACCACAAATGCAATAGGGGCCGGTCTTGCCGGCGGATTGGCGCAAGTGGCTGCAACCATCGCCCGGCGGCGTCCAAGGTTTCTGGGGCCACCTCTCGCAGTGCATTGCTGGATAATCCCGCTTCCAAAGCTAGATTATCCAGCCCTGGTTTTAGCCCTTCAGCGCCGCACTGACGATCTGCTGGGCCTCAGCGACGATGGCTTCGAGGTGGGACTGGCTCTTGAAGCTCTCGGCGTAGAGTTTGTAGATATTCTCCGTGCCGGACGGGCGCGCGGCAAACCAGCCGTTCTCCGTGACAACCTTCAAGCCGCCGATGTCGGCGTTGTTGCCGGGGGCCTTGGTCAGCCGGGCGGTGATTGCTTCGCCGGCCATCGTCGTGGCGGTGACGGCTTTCGGTGAGAGCTTCTTCAGCTTCTGCTTCTGCGACGGCGTGGCGGGCGCGTCAATGCGCGTGTAATATGGCGTGCCGAACTCCTGCGTCATCTCCAGGTAATGGCGGCCGGGGTCTTCGCCGGTGACGGCGGTGATTTCCGCCGCGAGCAGGCCGAGCAGCGGGCCGTCCTTGTCGGTGGTCCAGACGGTGCCGTCGCGCCGCAGGAAGCTCGCGCCGGCGCTCTCTTCGCCGCCGAAGCAGAACGAGCTGTCAATCAGGCCGGCGGCGAGGAACTTGAAGCCCACCGGCACTTCGCAGAGCGCGCGGCCGAGGCTGGCGACGACGCGATCAATGAGGTTGCTGCTGACGAGCGTCTTGCCGACCGCCGCCGTCGCGGGCCAGTGTGGCCGGTGCGTGAGCAGGTAGCGGATGGCAACGGCGAGATAGTGGTTGGGGTTCATCAGCCCGACCGAGGGCGTGACGATGCCGTGCCGGTCGGAGTCGGGGTCGTTGCCGAAGGCGATGTCGAACTGGTCCTTGAGCTTTACCAAGCCGGCCATCGCGTAGGGGCTGGAGCAGTCCATCCGAATCTTGCCGTCGTGGTCCACCGTCATGAAGCTGAACGCCGGGTCAACCTTCTTGTTCACCACCTCGATGTTGAGGCCGTAATGCTCGCGGATCGGCTCCCAGTAGCCCACAGCGGCGCCGCCGAGCGGGTCCACGCCGATCTTGATGTGCGCGGCGCGGATCATGTCCATGTCAATCACCGCATCAAGGTCCTTCACGTAGGGCATGACAAAATCGGTCGGATGCGTCGTCGCCGCCTTCAGCGCAGCGGAATAAGAGATGCGTTTGACCTCCTTGTTGCCGCCACGGAGCAACGCGTTGGCGCGATCCTGAATCCAGTTGGTGACATCCGTGTCGGCGGGACCGGCGGTGGGCGGATTGTATTTCATGCCGCCGTCGGCGGGCGGATTGTGCGACGGCGTAATGAGGATGCCGTCGGCGAGGCCGTCTTTGCGACTGCGATTATAAACAAGGATGGCGCGGGAGATCGCGGGCGTCGGCGTGTAGCCGTCATTCTCCTGGATGCAAGTCTCGACGCCATTAGCCGCGAGCACTTCCAGCGTCGAACGCTCGGCCGCTATCGAAAGACAATGCGTATCCTTGCCCATCAGCAGCGGGCCGTTGATGCCCTTGGAGCGGCGGTAGTCGCAGACGGCCTGTGCAATCGCCAGGACGTGCGCCTCGGTGAACGTGCCTTCCAGCGAGGTGCCGCGATGGCCGCTGGTGCCGAAGCTGACGAGCTGGTTCGCGTCGGCGAGATCGGGCGTGCGCTCGTGGTAAGCCCGTTCGAGTGCCGCGACATCAATCAACATTTCCGCCGGAGCGGTCTTTCCTGCCAGTGGATGAGCTTTCATGGAATAGCGATTGCGCGAAAGATGCCTCAACTAGACGCGCAAGTCGAGTGCGAGCTACTTGCCGCCTTGCGCCAGCCATGCAGAGGTGACGCGATCAAACTCAGCATCAGCTTCGGGATTCACAGTTTTCCGGTCGGGGTGCTGGCGGAACCATTCGACCGACTCCCGGATGCCGACGCAAAACGGCTTGCGACACTGGAAGTCGGGAACGAACCGCTTGATCTTCGAGTTGTCGAATATCGCCGGGTGGGCCTTGTCGCCCTTGACTGTCCCGACAAGCCGCGGGCATTGCTGACAGATGAAATCAACCGGAACCTTCAGGATGCACGGCGAGTTCACACCCAGTGCCGCGGCGGTTTCCGCGTAAATCTGATTCCACGTCAGCGCCTCGTCGCTGGTGATATGGAACGCCTCGCCGACGGCCGCGTCCTTGCCGACGAGTCCAGCCACGCCGACCGCAAAGTCGCTCGTCGCTGTCAGTGTCCAAGGATTCCCGCCGTCGCCGGGCACGAAGACCGGTTTGCCCGCCTCCAAGCGGGCAGCGAGTGTGTAGCCGGAACTGGAGACAGGATTTGGGAACCAGCGCGGCGAATAGGTGTGCGACGGCCGCACGATGGTCACCGGGAAGCGCGCGCGTTGCCACTGTTCGCGGAGCCAGTTCTCGCATTGTTCCTTCTTCTGCGCGTAATCCCAGAATGCATTGCCCAGCGGCGTCTCTTCCGTGATCGGTAGGCGCGGCGCGGGTTTGACGTAGGCGGCGGCAGTGCTGATGAAGATGTATTGCCTGACGCGGCCGGCGAAGAGCGCGTGGTCCAACTGCACGTCCCCCAGTTCATAGGCGATGAAATCGAGGACGACATCCGCGGTCGCGCTGGCCAGCACCGCTCGCATAGCGGTCGGGTCTTTGTGGTCGGCCACAATCGCGCGATACTGCGACGGCACGGCGGAGCGACCGCGCGTTAGGAGGATGACTTCGTGTCCGCGGCGGTGAAGCAATTCGGCGCAATCCGTCGAGAGATTGCCCGTCCCACCGATGAACAGGACTTTCATGCCACCGCCTTCAACAACAGCGCGGCGTTGTGCCCGCCGAACGCGAAGGACTGGGTGACGGCGGTGCGGATGGGATGGCTGGCGACCGAGCGCACGAAGTTGAGGTCGCGGACGGGGTTTTCGAGGTTCTTACAGACGTGGGTCTTGCCGTCCCGGATGGAGAGCGCGGCCACGAGCGCGCCGAGCGCGCCACTGGCGCCGATGGTGTGACCGAGCAGCGACTTGGTGGAGTTCACGAGCACCTGCTTGCCGAAGACGCGCTCGATGATCTCCGCCTCGGTGGAGTCGTTCAACTGGGTGCCGGTGCCGTGCGCATTCACGTAGTCCACGTCCTGCCCTGAGCAGCCGGCGGATTGCAGAAGTTGCGTGAGCATCCGGGTGATCTGTTCGCCGTTGGGCTGCATCATCATGATGTTGTAGCCGTCGCACGTCTCAGAGTAGGCGGCGATTTCGCAGATGATGTGGGCGTTGCGTTTGCGCGCGTGCTCCAAGTCCTCCAGCACCATGATGCCGCAGCCGCCCTGGCTGAAGAGGAAGCCGGAGCGGTCGCGGTCGAAGGGGCGATTGAGTTGCTCGTTGGTGAACGGCTGCTTGCCTTGCGCGACAAGGGTCTTGGCGACATCGAAACCGCGGAAGATCATGCCGTAGTCGTCGCTGAGATACTCGACGCCGCCGGTGATGGCGATGTCCACATCGCCGCTCTGCAACGCGTGAAAAGCCTTTCCGATGGCCACGGTGCCGGAAGAGCATGCGGAGCAGGAGGTTTCCGTCGGGCCGTGGATGCCGAACTTGATGGCGATGTTCGACGAAACTGCATTGGGCATGATCATCGAAACCACGAACGGATTAGCCCGGAACGGAATGAGAATGTCAGCGGCAATGCGTTCAATGAGCTGCTTCGCCTGCTCGTGGTTAGCTAATGGGTCGAGCAGCTTGGTGAGTTCCTGCAAGCGCGGCGGCTGCGGCGCGAGCATGTGATACGCGGCGTTTGACAGCAACGAGTTCATGCCCCCAACGCCGGTGCCAAGAAAGATGCCGGTGCGCGCGACGTCAACCTGCGCCAGCACGTAGGCGTTGCGTTTTACGTCCACGAGCGACGGCGGCAAACCGGCGTTGCTAAGCGCCTCGGCGGCGGTTTCCATCGCGAGGACGGCGGCGGTGTCGAGTTTGGTCCGCTCGATGTCGTTGACGATGCCGTTGTCGTTGCAGGGCGAGGGCAGCGGCGCCCACACACGCGATGTGTAGTTATAGAAATCGTGCCACTTCGCGGGGATGGGTGCAACTGAGGTGCGGCCCTCGAGGCATCCGCGCCAGAAGTCCCCGACGCTTCCCCCGATGGACGTGAACGCGCCCAAGCCGGTGATGACAACTCGGCGGCTCATTGACTACGGTTGGCTCTTGGCCAGGAAGTTCTTCTCGATATAGGCGACGGTCGTGGCGACGGTCGTCAGCTTGTCCAGATCTTCTTCGGGGATTTGTCGCTTGAAAGCGTCTTCGAGGGCCATGACCAACGTGACCCGGTCCAAAGAGTCGGCGCCAAGGTCATTGACGAAGTTGCTCTCGGGTTTGATCACGTCTTGCGCGATGCCCAGAACCTTCGCAATAACCGTCACGACTTGCCGATATACTTCAGTATTGGCGGTGCTGCTTTCACTCATACACTATCTTACGTGACATAAAGTTGGTTTCGGCTCAAGCAATATGTGCGGCGGAGTGTGGCGGGGCGATGCTACCAACCGTTGCTGCCGTGGGCCGCCAAGTCAATCTTCCGATCGTCGAAGTTGAATTGCTTGGCGAAATCCACGATCCCGCCGATGTGTTCCCGCATGGGCGGCATGGTGGTCGGGGCGATGAAGGAGAGGAGCTTGCTGCAATCGTAGATGCTGGCATCGTTGTTGATGTAGCTGTCGAAAAGGGCGCCGACGGTCTTGTAGTAGAACTGTTCGACCCGGTTGAGGTCCGTGGGGATGGAGTTCACGAAAGAGGCGTTCTCGTAACCGATGTGCTCCAAGGCGGCACGGGTGATCTCCACGGTGTTGGCGGCTTCGGGATTGGCGATGTTGAGCTGGCCGACATGCGAATGGACCGACTTGACGATGGCCTTGGCGACGAAATCCACCGGCACGACGTTCATCGTCGCCTTCTCGTGGATGCACAGGCGAAGCGGGCTGTGGAGTTCCGCCTTCTTCAACTGCCAGAAGAACTTGAGCCAGCCATAGAAAACGTCGAACTTCGGCGTGTAGTATAACGGCGGGTCCATCACCCTCCCGCAGATGATGCTGGGGCGAAGTGTCTGGAAACTGATCCCCTTCTCCTTGCAGTAGTGGGCGACTTCAAGTTCGACCTTGGCCTTGGATTCCTCGTAGGGATTGCGGTAGGTGTGCGACGGCAGGCTCAGGTAGTCGTCACCGATGCGCCCCTGCTGGATGCCCGACGAGAACACCGTGCCGATGTAGATGAACCGGATCGCATATCCATCCAGCGCGCGCAGCAAGTTGAGCGTGCCCTCGTAGTTGTGCGCGTAAACGTCGTCCCTGGCCTCCTGCGTGGTCTCCAGATTGACCGACCCGGCGCTGTGGATGACCGTCAAAGGCTCGCTCGTTGGAATCGAACCTCGAATGGCTTCTTTGAGGCTGGCCAGTTCGCAAAGGTCGGCCGAGATCGGGTGAATGGACTTCCGGATCAAGGGCGCGCAGTCCGCAAGAAAGCGCGGGACGAACTTGTTATACAGAACCCGATCCACTCGCTGGGAAGCGGTGAAAGATGAAGAACCCCTCAAAACCGGGAGGATCCTGCCGGCAAGCGAGCCCTTGCTCAACTCTCCCATCAACTCATACAGCACATGCATGCCGACAAGCCCTGTGCTTCCGGTGATAAGAATGTTTGCTTCCGTCATAGTCCAATCATCACGTCCTGCTCGCGCGCGTCAGTTGCCGAAATTTACAGCAAAAACGTTCCTTCTCATGAAAAATCGCTCGTGTTCGACCTTTGGAATCAACGAGCGTTGACAGCCTCAACTAAACCAAAATGTTGTAGAATGGGAAGAACTAATTCAACATCTATTTCCGTAATTGCCAACAGACAGAAAACTCCCACCCTACGACCCTGCCTTGGCATCTATCAGCGCCGCCGCGGTTTCCTTGGCCGTGCAATTGACGGTTCGTTCGATCTGGGCGACAAGGCGTTTGAGCAATTGCACGGCGACGGTTGAAGAGAAACAACGCCGGTCGTAAAGCAACGTCAGGCTCATCTGACTGGCATAGGTGTAGAGCGTGCAGGAGATGCCGGAGCCGGTGCGGACAGGCGGCGCGGTGTCAACGGCCTCCACGACCAACCCGCCGGCAAGCAGCTTCCCGCCATGACGGCGCAGGGGCGTGTCGGTGAAGATCCTGCCCAAATTGCTCAACACCGCCGTCGTCAGGCATCGGTCGGTCCGGAAAATCCTCTCCAGGCTGCCCATCGCTTTTTCGCTGACGGCCATCGCATGAATGAACGCCGCCGGCAGCCGGGATCGCTTGAGGAACCTTGTTTCGCTGCGGATGCCATCCAGCAAAGCCTCAGGGTTCGAGCGCGCGAGCTGCTCGAAACGACGGTCAATGTTGATCATCCCCATGACGTTGGTGACGGGCAGCCGGTCGTGCTCAGGCCCGCGCAAATTAAAGGGGATGAGGATTCGCAGAAACGTCCCCCGTCCCCCGCTGTGGTGGTTGTTCCACGCCCGCATCGCCAGGAAAAAATCCCGTATCATCAAATCGTTCAGCGTCACGCCGCTCTCCTTTGCCGTGACCAGCAGATTGTCGAGTTGCGTCGTGTCAAACCGCCATGTCAGCAGGTCGGGCACGAGCGTATCGTGAACGTCGGTTCCGTCGCCGTTGGCATCTCCGGGAGCGTGCAACGGCGTGGGCCGCGTGAGGAAGAAATGCGGCAGCCTGACGAGCGCGCCCCATGCGGCGACCAGCCCGCGCAGCAGCCGGTTCTGCTGCCGCGCGCCCAGACGGTCCCTGCGGCGCAGCGTTTCGACATCCAGAGGGCGAAAAGCAGGCGCGCCGTCCGCCAACCCGCGCTGCTTCCAGTCGTAAGCGCAGAGCACGTCGGCGATGAACTGGTTCGCCGCCACGCCGTCGCAGCAGGCGTGGTGAAACTGAAACCGAATCTCCCCGCGATCGTCGCCGTGTCGAATCCAGACGCGCAAGCCGTTCTCCCTCCGCAGATCAAGCCGGAAACCGCTGGGAAACAACATCGGCACGCCCTCATTGCTGAGGTCAAACCACGGGAGCAGCTTCGGCGACGCCACCCACGCGAGATCGCCGGCGCGGCGGCCGGTGAGCCGCGCGTGCAGAAGCGGGTGCCGTTGCAGCGCCGCCTCCAACGCCGCCACGAACGCCGCCTTGTCGAACGCGCCGGAAAAAAGCACACGCACAAAAAAAGACATTGGGGATGTCGGCCGGTCATCGGCCAACATGTAGCGCTCGAAGACGTTCAGTTTCAGCGGAAACAGCATGACCTGTTCGGAACTTAGCACCATTCTGCGAGACCGTCCTTCCTCACGGCGCGGCCCGTCACGCGCCGCGCGGAATGAAATGGCGACCCCGACGGGATTCGAACCCGTGTTGCCGGGATGAAAACCCGGAGTCCTAGGCCTGACTAGACGACAGGGTCGCAGGAAGAACGAGCGCACGAATATAGTGATCCCTCGCCCCGTGTCACGCCGGAAGTTTGAAAAGTTGCGCGAAGGCTTGGAAAAATGGCTTGGAAAAGGCGGAACAAGTGGCACACTCGCGTTGTCATGAATGGCGAGACCCCCCCCCAACCGGAGTTGAATCCAGCGGACGTTGCTGCGTGCGCCTACCTGATTTGGGTGAAGGAAGGCAGACCGCACGGTCGCGACGCCGAGCATTGGTTCCAAGCAGAAGCGATGTTGCGCGCGATGCGCGCGGCAGACGCCGAGGCGGCCAGGGAGGCCGCGAATACCGACCCGGGCCCCGGCAAGTCCGCGGCGGCGCCGCGCAAACGAAAAGCCAGACGCGCCGCAGAACAGGAAGGCGCGACGCAAGAGCGGCGATGGCCCGGCGCCTGATCGGCTGGTTCTGCGATGTGGAAATGGTTGAAGCGTCTTTGGCGTAGTTCGCGCGCGGTTCATGTGACGCGAGCGGACATCGTCGGCGGTCTGCGCGCCCTTGGCGTCAGCCCCGGGGATTTAGTCCAAGTCCACAGTTCGCTCAGCAGCTTTGGCTTCGTCGAAGGCGGCGCGAATACTGTGGTGGACGCGCTGCTGGAACTTGTCGCGCCCGACGGCACGGTGATGGTGCCGACGTTCAACCACGGCGCGGAACACATCTTCGACGTAAGCGCCTCGCCTTCCTACAACGGCGCGATCTCCGAGGCGTTCCGCCACCGCGCGCAAGCGGTGCGCAGCATCCACGCAACGCACGCTTACGCCGCCATCGGCCCGCTCGCCAAGGAATTGTGCGCCGGTCACCTGAAGGCGGGCACGTTCGGGATGGCGTCGCCGCTCGGCAAACTCGCCCAGCTCGGCGGATGGGTCCTCCTGCTTGGCGTCGGCATGAACCGCTGCACCGCCGGCCACCTCGGCGAGCGCAAGGCAGGCGCGCATTGCATCGGCTGGGACCAGGAACCGCGCCGGATTCGCGACCCGCAAACCGGCCGGGTCGTCGCCGCCAAAGCCGACATCTGGCGCAACGGCCCGTGCCAAATCGAGTGGGACCCGCTGGAGCGGCGGATGCGCGAGCGCGGGCGGATTCAGGACGGCCGGATCGGCGAATGCCGTCTTATGCGGATGAAGGCAATGGACGTGATCGAGATCACTGCCGAGATGGCCCGCGAGATTTGTCCCGCTTGCCCTACCATGCCGATGAAGGGCTACTGAACCTTTCGGGCTGCTCCACTGTCTAATTGCACAGGCGGCGGGAAAGTTCCGCCGCGCCAGATGGAGAATACAGTATGAAGACGTTAACTCTGCTCAAACATTCCATCGCCTGCCTCGCCATCCTCATCCTTCCCGCAATCGCTGACGCCGGCCCTGGCAAGTCCCCTAAGAACCCGCCGGGCTGGATCGGCGCGTTCCTGAGCGGGGCTGATGACGGCGTGAAAGTCAGCGGGGTCGTTCGCGACGGTCCGGCGGACATAGCCGGCTTGCGCGCCGGCGACCTGGTCACCGATGCCAACGGCAAATCCGTCCGCTCCCCGGGGGAACTGTCCTGCCTCGTCCGTGACACCGCCATCAGCAAGGAGATCGCACTCCGCGTCCGCCGCAGCGGCGAGGAAAAGACGATGACGGTCAAAGTCGCTGAATGGCCCGATTGGTTCAGCAGCCCCGGCACGCCGTGGCCAAGCAGTGGATGGATGCGGCACGGCGAATGGCGTTGGGAATGGCCGCCAAAATCATGGATGGAATCGGGGGCCGCCCAGCGCCTCCAGATGGAGATGGACAAGTTGCGCAAGCAGTTGGATGAACTGCGCAACAAGCTGGAGAAGCACCTGTCCGACAAGACGAAGGAACCGAGCCACATCTGAGCAACCCAACGCCCGCAGGATTTGCTTTCGCCGCCGTGCCCGATGCGGCAATATCCGCGCCCATCACACATGGCGGTGAAAAACTACTTCCAGTTGGTGCGCGCGCCGAATCTCTTCACGGCGGCGACCAACGTCTTCACCGGCTGCGCGGCGGCCAGCCTCTCGCCGCCGCCACCGGCAACCGTCGCGCTCCTCGCGCTCAGTTCGGCGTGCCTCTACGCGGGCGGCGTCGCGTTGAACGACTGGTGTGATCTCGATGTGGACCGCGTCGAACGCCCGAAACGTCCCCTGCCCTCCGGCCAGATCGCGGCGAGAACCGCCGTCACGCTGGCGGTCGCGCTCCTCGCGGCTGGCGTCGCGCTCGCCAGTGTCGTCGGCGCGATGGCGGCGCTGACGGCCTCGGCGATTGTGCTGCTGGTTGTCACCTACAACTTCGGCCTCAAGTCCGTCCACATCGTCGGCCCGCTGAACATGGGCGCGTGCCGTTTCGGCAACGTGCTGCTCGGCGCGTGCGCAGCGCCGGCGGCAAGCATGAGAGCGTTGCCGTTCGCGGCGTTCATGATGGCGTGGGTCGTCGCCATCAGCCTCATCAGCGCCCGCGAAGCCGCTTCGCCGCGATGCCAAACAATTGTCAAGACGATGGTGCTGGCGATTCCGCTGCTCGACGGGGTCTTTGTCGGGATGCTGACAACACCGTGGCTCGGCGTCGCTGTCGCAGCATTCGCGTTGCCGGCGTGGTTGACGGCGAGGCGGCTTTACGTTACGTAGCAGGCGCTTCATGAGTTCGCCAAAGGCTCTCGTCATCAACATCGCCGCGCTCGCGCCGCCACACGTCGCGCAGTGCCCCACCCTGTCGCGGCTCGCCGGCAGCGGCTGGACCGCGCCCATGACGCCCACTTTTCCGGCCGTGACCTGCTCAGCGCAGGCAACGCTCACCACCGGCCGGCCGCCGTCGGCGCACGGCATCATCGCCAACGGCCTCTTCGACCGCGACAAGCTGGAGGTGGCGTTCTGGGAACAGCCGGCAAAACTCGTGCAAGCGCCGCGGCTCTGGGACCTCCTCAAACAGCGCAACCCCGCCGCGACTTGCGCCGTGCTTTTCTGGCAGCACAGCCTCTACGCCAACGCCGACATCGTCGTTACACCGAAGCCGATCCATCTCGAACACAGCATGCTGTTGTGGTGCTACTCGAAGCCCGCCGGCTACTACGAGGAACTGTGCGACGCGCTCGGCAAGTTCAAGCTCCACAACTACTGGGGGCCGCTGGCGAGCATCGGATCGAGCCGCTGGATCGCCGCCGCCGCCGCGCGGACGCTGCGGACCAAGCAGCCGGACCTGGCAATGGTTTATCTGCCGCACCTCGATTACGGCTTTCAGAAACACGGCCCCGACTCGCCGCGGACGGCGCGCGACCTGAAACAAGTGGACGACTGCGTTGCGGAGATCGTCGCGGCGGCGACGCCGGGGACGACGGTGTTTGTGGTGTCCGAGTATTCCATCGCGCCCGTGACCGGAGCGATTCTGCCGAACCAGCTCCTGCGCCAAGCCGGGCTGCTCGCCGTGCGCGAAATCGGCGGCGGCGAATATCTCGACGTCGAGCGGAGCACGGCGTTTGCGATGGTGGATCATCAGGTGGCGCACATCTACTGCAAACCGGACGCCGTTGAGCCAGCGCGACAATCGCTGGCGGCGGCGGGCGTGGAATTTCGCCAGCCCGATCATCCGCGCAGCGGCGAACTGGTCGCTGTTGCGCCACGGGACAAATGGTTCGCTTACTACTGGTGGTTGGAGCCGCGCAAAGCGCCGCCATTCGCGCGCCACATAGACATTCACCGCAAACCCGGGTATGATCCGTGCGAACTTTGGTTTGACTGGCCGCGGCTCCGCATTCCGACACGACCGGAATTGGTCAAAGGCTCGCATGGCCGCGACGACGCGCCCGCGGCGTTCGTCGTCACCGGCCCGCAAGCTCCGCCACGCCGCGAGCGGGTCGCGATGACAGACGTGGCAGGCTGGATACTGGATTGCTTCCGATGAACTTGAGATTTGGTTACAACACAAATGGTTTCGCGCATCACAGGCTCAACGACGCGCTGGTGGTCATCGCCGGCTGCGGCTACGACGGCGTCGCGCTGTCGGTGGACGTGCAGCATTGCGACCCGTTTAGCATCACCGCCACCGAACTGCGCCAGTTGAAAGGCATGCTCAAGGCGCTCCAGTTGTCCGTCGTGATCGAAACGGGCGCGCGCTACCTGCTCAGCAAGTGGTTCAAACACGAGCCGACCCTCATCAGCCGCCAGCCCGAAGGCCGCGCGCTGCGCATCCAGTTTCTCAAACGCGCCATCAACCTCGCCGCCGAGCTTGACGCCGAGGCCGTGAGCTTCTGGTCCGGCCCGCGCGCGAATGACGTGACCGAGGACGAAGCGTGGAAATGGCTCATCGCCGGCTGCCAGGAAATCACCGCGTATGCCGAGCGCAAGGGCGTGACGCTGGCGTTCGAACCAGAGCCTGAGATGATGGTGGACACGCTCCCGGCATTCGACCGGCTGAAGGCGCAAGTGCCGTCGCCGTCCTTCGGCCTCACGCTCGACATCGGCCACGTCTTCTGCACCGAGCCGGAACGCTTCGAGGCCATCGTGCGGCAGAACGCCCCGATGTTGCGCAACATCCACATCGAGGACATCAAGGACCGCGTCCACGAGCACCGGATGTTCGGCGAAGGCAGCATTGATTTCCCGCCCGTGCTGCGCGCGCTGCACGCCACCGGCTATCGCGGCCTCATCAACGTCGAACTCAGCCGCGACAGCCATCGCGCGCCGGACGTGGCGCGCCGCTCACTCCAACTCCTCCGCCAATGGGCCGCCAAGGCACACGCATCGGCTACTCACTGAACGTCTTCCCGGACGAGTCGCTGGAGGAGCTTCGGCACACGCTGCGCCACCGCGCGCCGCACATCCGTCGCGAGGCCTACCACGACCGCGAGTTTCCGGTGGAACTCCGTTTCTCGCAGCGGATGGTTGAACAACTCCACGCGCAGCCCGCGGCAGTGGCGGAGTTGCGCGACCTGCTGCGCGACGAGGGTCTGCGGCTTGTGGCTCTCAACGCGTTCGTGCCGATCAGCTTCCACCAGCCGAACCTGAAGGAGCGCGTCTATCTGCCGACGTGGCACGAAAGCGACCAGCGCCTCCGCTACACCTGCGACTGCGCCGACCTGCTCGCCGCGCTCGCGCCGCCGGAGGTCAAGGAGCCGACACTCAGCGTCCCCGCCGGCGCGCTCAAACGCGACTTCTCGGAACCCGTAGCTGAACGCGCCAGCGTTCAGCCGGCAACGCCTGAACGCTGGCGCGTTCAGCTACACGAACAAACCGCCACCGCGTTGCGCCGTTGCGCGCAGCACTGCGCCGAACTCGAACGGCGCACTGGCCGCCGCGTCACCGTCGGCCTCGAACCGGAGCCGGGCCTTGCTTACGAACGCACCAGCGACGTCATCAAGTTTTTCACGAAGTTCCGTCCCGCGCTCGACGGCGAGACGGGCGGCGGGCGCTACCTCGGCGTCAACTTCGACATCTGCCACCAACTCGTCGAGTTCGAAGACCTCGCGCAATCGGTGGCGGCGCTCCAAGCGGCCAACATCCAGATCGCGAAGATTCACATCTCCAACTGCATCGAGATCGAGAAGCCGCTTATCGCGCCCGAACTGCTGGAGGCGCTCCGCCGCCGCTACGCCGAGTCCAAGTTCCTCCACCAGACCTGCGGCGTGAACGCGGCCGGCCGGCCCGTCTATTTCTCTCTCGACCTGCCGCCCGTGCTGACGCCTGACGGCCTGCGCGCGATGGCGCACGCGGGCGTGGAGAAACTTCGCATCCACTACCACATGCCGCTGTTGCCCGGCGGCGCGATGCCGACGACACTCGCCGACGTGGAAACCTTCGTCCGCGGCTTCGCCAAGGCCACTCCCAAAGTGCCGCTGGTGATCGAGACCTACACCTGGCTGGAACTGACCGCTGGCGGCGGCACGCCCGACTTGGTCCCAAGCATCAGCGACGAAATCCGCCACGTCAGCGGGTGGCTTTGAAGACCAGTGCGTTCACTCCCTTGTCAGCAGCTCCAAACGTGAGCCTTCTTGGCCCGACCGTTCAACTGTCCCTGCGGGACTCTGCTTGCGCCTGAATCGCTTCCCCGGCGCTTCAGAGACTGTCTTGGCGCTGTGATAGAACGACCCGTCCCGACTAGACTTCCTCTTCCCTTTCGCCTTCTTCCTGGCGCGCTCGCTCATCACGGATTTCATCGCTTCCATCCCATTCGGCGGGCGACCACGAGAGGATTTCGTTGATCTCGTCGTAGCAATGCAGACTGCCGCCATCGAAATAGCGGTCGTTGAGTTTTGCCACCAGCTCCTCTTCCAACTCCAGATCATCCACGGCCTGCGCGTAATGATGCGTCTTGTTCAGGAGCTTCACCCGCAACTCGATGAGGTTGTCCACCAAGTCGCGATAGCTGCTCTGTTCATCGTTCGCGAACAGCGGCATCGCGAACAGTTTGTCGCCGCCCTCTTCGCCTGGTTGCAGCGCAATCTTCAGCCGCAACCGGCCCTCATCCATCTCGGCTTCGGGCGCAAAGAGGACAAACGCTTTCGCAAACGTGGCCCGCTCGAAGCCGACGGCTTCATACTCCCCCAGCCGCTCCACGATGTCGCGGAACTGGCGCGGATCGAGCACGCTCAACCCCTCGCGCGGCCAGAAAATCTCCTCGCTCGTCTTCTCAACCCACCAATTCATGTCGTTGCCAAGACGCACAACGATCCATTGCGGCAGTATGATGCTTTGTTCCACGCGCTCCATATTAGCCGCGCCGCACAGCCGCGCAATGGATGTTTTTGCGCCAACCGCCATGCGATGCTTGACAGCACTCGCGCTCATCCTAGAATGGACGCGATTTCCCGAAAGGATAACCATGACTAAAATTGCATCTATTATTGCGAGAGAGATTATTGATTCCCGTGGCAACCCCACGGTCGAAGCCGACGTGATCCTGGAATGCGGCACGCTGGGGCGCGCCGCGGTGCCCAGCGGCGCCTCGACCGGCGAAAACGAGGCGCTCGAGCTGCGCGATGGTGACAAGAAGCGTTACCTCGGCAAGGGCGTGCTCAAGGCCGTCGCCAACATCCAGGACAAGATCGCGCCCGTTCTCAAGGGCCGTTGCGTTGCCGACCAGGTCGGCCTCGACAAGGCCATGCTCGCGCTCGACGGCACCGAAACCAAGGCCAAGCTCGGCGCGAACGCCATTCTCGCCGTCTCCATGGCCGCCGCCAAGGCTGCGGCCATCGCGAAGCGCCAGCCGCTTTACCGTTACCTCGGCGGCACCAACGCCCATGTGTTGCCGGTGCCGATGATGAACATCCTCAACGGCGGCGCCCACTCCGACGCTCCCGTGGACATCCAGGAGTTCATGATCATGCCCGCGGGCGCGCCGACGTTCAGCGAGGCGCTGCGGATGGGCGCGGAGACGTTCCACGCGCTCAAGGGCGTGCTCAAGAAGGCCGGCCTCTCCACCGCCGTCGGCGACGAGGGCGGTTTCGCACCGGGCCTGAAGAACAACGAACACGCGCTGGAAGTCATCGCCGAAGCCGTCAAGGCCGCGGGCTACAAGCTCGGCAAGGACATCTTCATCGCGCTTGACGCCGCTTCGAGCGAGTTCTTCGACAAGGAGAAGAAACGCTACGTCTTCAAGAAGTCCGACAAGAGCGAGCGGACCCCCGCGCAGATGGTGGAGTTCTGGGCCGACTGGTGCAAGCGTTGGCCGATCATCTCCATCGAGGACGGTTGCAGTGAGAACGACTGGGACGGCTGGAAGCTGCTGACCGACAAGCTCGGCAGCAAGGTCCAGCTCGTCGGCGACGATCTGTTTGTCACGAACGTCAAGTTCCTCAAGCGCGGCATTGATACCGGAACCGCCAACTCGATCCTCGTGAAGGTGAACCAGATCGGCTCGCTGACCGAGACGTTCGACGCCGTCGAGATGGCCAAGGAGGCGCGTTACACCGCCGTCATCAGCCATCGCAGCGGCGAAACCGAGGACGCGACGATCGCCGACATCGCCGTCGCCACCAACGCAGGCCAAATCAAGACCGGCAGCATGTGCCGCACCGACCGCGTCGCGAAATACAACCAGCTCCTGCGCATCGAGCAGGAACTGGGCGCGAACGCCGTCTATGGCGGCAAGCTGCGGCTTCGCTAACGATGAGTCAACCGGCGCGCAACTCCATCCGCGGCGTGCTCTGGCTGGCGGCGTTCATTCTGGCGCTGACAGTCTTCCTGGTGACGTATATCCCCAGGCTGCGGGAGGCGCAGAATCTTCGGACGGAGAAATACAGGCTCGACGAGCAACTGCGCGAGCAGGAGGCGGAATACAACCGCCAGTTGGGCCGCCAGCAGGCGTTGACCAACGACCCGCGCGAAGTGGAGCGCGTCGCGCGGGAAAAGCTGAAGCTGGTCAAGCCCGGCGAGACGGTTTTTCGTTTCGAACAGGGAAATAACGCGCCGCCGCCGAGAAACCCTTGACCGAGCGGTGGTGGATGGCTAGAGTGCGCCCTCAATTTTGGATCGCGGGGTAGAGCAGCCTGGTAGCTCGTCAGGCTCATAACCTGAAGGTCCCTGGTTCAAATCCAGGCCCCGCAACCAATCTAAGGCCCCGGACACAAGCGTCCGGGGCCTTCTGCTTTTCCAGCCAAAGTTGAGACTCCCTGCAATCCCGGCCGGCTGAAGCCGGGACACCCACGGCGCGGAACTTTGTCGGAAAACCTTTCCCTCCTGCTTCGCGTGGTTGGTATTCCCAAGGCGCAACCGGGCACACGCACTGTAGCGCAGGTTTCCAACCTGCTGTATCGCGGATTTCCAATCCGCAGGCCTCCGCCCATCGAACGCGTTATCTTGTGCGAACGCTCTGCCGGCTGGAAGCCGGCGATACAGCAGGTTGGAAACCTGCGCTACACGGGGCCGCGAACGTGGTGCGCGTGCCCGGTTGCGCCCGGTGTTCCAAAGAAGCGGATTTCGAGCTTGCATTTTCGCAAACTCTCCGGCTCAAATGCGTTCCGCCATGAGGGCCTTGGAGAAAAAATTTTCAGGTCGTCGCCTCAACTTCGTCGCCTCAACTTCGTCGCCTCAACTTCGTCGCCTCAACTGACCGCATGCCATCGCGTCGCGGCGCGCGCGTCTTTCTCCAACTCCTTCCTGCCTTTCGTAGCCGCCGACGTGAGGAGGCGGAATCGTTCTGCCATCGCAGCCACCGCCTCCTCACGGCGGCGGCTGCCGACTGCCCATCCCGCGCCGCGCGCCAAACGACCCCGCCCATGCGCGAAAAAAGTGCCGCGCCAGAGCGGCGTTCTCAGAAACGCGGCTCCCAGGCGTCGCCCCAGAGCGGCATTTCCCAAAAACATGCCTCTCCGGCGTCACCGCAGACCGGCGTTTCCACAACCGCGCCTTTTCAGCGCCGCCCCAGACCCATGTTTTCCAAAAACGCCCCTCCGCGGCGTCGCCCCAGAGCCGCGTTTTGGAAAACGCCGCCTTCCGGCGTCACTTCAAAGCCGCATTTTCGGCAACGTTGCCTTTTCAGCGCCGCCAAAACTGCGCGTTTTCGCCCATTTGCCCCAAAATCGCCGTTCCAAGGCCGTTTTCATGGAGAAATCCCCCTATGCCCGACCTCGAATACCCAAAATGGGGCGACAAACGCCTCCGCTGGGGGATGCCCGGCTTGCGCTGGAGCATGCCCCTGCCCTCCTGGATCACACTCACCCGCCAACCATAACGAAAGGAACCAAGCCGATGCTCACTAAACTGCAAGCGAAACTCATCAGCCTCGCCGAGAAGATCGCCGACGGGCTGCAACAACTCAC